>NZ_CP028369.1 GCF_003032475.1 Streptomyces sp. P3 | reverse complement strand
GCACGGCGGTCGAGATCGCGACGTGCAACGGCGGCAGCAACCAGAAGTGGACCGGCCTGGCATCGACCGGCAGCACCTGTTCCCTGCCGTCGACGTACCGGTGGACCTCGACGGGCGCCCTGGCGCAGCCGTCGAACGGATGGGCCTCGCTGAAGGACTTCACCACCGTGACGTACAACGGCAAGCACCTCGTCTACGGGACGAACTACTCGACGTCGTCGGGGTCATGGGGGTCGATGGCGTTCGCCCCCTTCACCAACTGGTCGGACATGGCGTCTGCCGCCCAGACCGGCATGAGCCAGTCCTCGGTGGCGCCCACGCTGTTCTACTTCGCACCCAAGAACATCTGGGTACTGGCCTCCCAGTGGAGCGGCGGCTGGGCCTTCAACTACCGCACCTCCAGCGACCCCACCAACCCCAACGGCTGGTCCGCGCCGCAGCCGCTGTTCACCGGCACCATCCCCCGCACCGAGTCCGGCATCGGCCCGATCGACCAGACCCTGATCGCCGACGGCCAGAACATGTACCTGTTCTTCGCCGGTGACAACGGCAAGATCTACAAGGCGACGATGCCGATCGGGAACTTCCCGGGCAACTTCGGCTCCTCGTACACCACGGTCATGAGCGACACGACCGACAACCTCTTCGAGGCGCCCCAGGTCTACAAGATCAAGGACCAGAACCAGTACCTCATGATCGTCGAGGCGAAGACGTCCAACAACGTGCGCTACTTCCGCTCGTTCACCGCCTCCGGCCTGAACGGTTCATGGACTCCGCAGGCCACCAGCGAGAGCAGCCCCTTCGCGGGCAAGGCCAACAGCGGCGCCACCTGGACCAACGACATCAGCCACGGTGACCTGGTCCGCAACAACCCCGACCAGACCATGACCATCGACCCCTGCAACCTTCAGTTCCTCTACCAGGGCCAGGCCCCCAACCCGCCGCAGGGCACCCCCTACGAGCAGCTGCCCTACCGGCCCGGCGTCCTCACCCTGCAGCGCTGACCGGCGCGCCCGTGATCACCGGCTCGTGACCGTGCCGGCGGTGCCCGCGAACGAGCGGCTTCCGCTCGGCCCCGGAAGGCAGGACCCCCCTGCCCTCCTCGAGGACTGAGTGACCGCCGGGACTGTCGGAACTTCGTCGACGCCCGAGCGGGTCCGCAGACTGTCGCGCCTGCGGACCCGCTCGGGCGTCGGGGTCAGGACGGGTCGCCGTACTGGAGTCCGCGTCCGTTGGTGCCGATGTACACGCGGCCGAAGGTGTCCGGGTCGCCGGTGACGATGCCCAGGCCGCCGATGCTGCCCCACTGATGAGCGTCGTCGTTGACACGGAGCCAGGTGGCGCCGCTGTCGGTGGAGCGGAACACCCCGGTGACGTCCTTGACGGCGCCGATCAGGTACAGGGTCTGGTACGAGGCGCCGGGCGCGGCCTTGCCGAAGCCCAGGGCGGAGGCGGACCGCACCGTCTCGAGCGCGGTGAAGCCGCGGCCGCCGTCGGTGGAGTGCAGCAGCCCCTGGCCGGAGCCGGCGATCCACAGGTCTCCGGCGACGCCGGGGACGGCCGTGAGGCGGCCGGCGGGCAGGCCGGTGGCGCGGGCGGTGAAGGTCGCGCCGCCGTCGGTGCTGACGTAGAGCGTGCCGCCGGAAAGGGAGTAGAAGGTCTTGGCCGAGGACCGGTCGGCGACGACCACGGCGCCCGCGCCCAGGCCGCCGGCTCTCGACCAGCTCGCGCCCCTGTCGGTCGAGCGGTACGGGGCCTGGCCCTCCTCCGTCCACACGATGGTGGAGCCGTCCGCCGCGAGCGCGACGTGGCCGCTGTCGGCGCCGGCCACCGGCTCCGACTTGAAGCCGTTCCAACTGCTGCCGCCGTCGGTGGAGTAGGCGCCGTCCTGCGCGCCGCCGCGACCGACCCGGACCAGCACCGAGGGATTGGCCTGGGCGAAGTCGATGTCGGTGCTGTTGCTCATCATCGGGTTGCTCAGCCGCCCGGCGGGCACCTCGGTCAGGGAGTCGTGCCGGAAGCCGCCCTGGTCCCCCATGGAGGTGAGGACGGCGGCGCCACCGGGCGGGGCGACGGCGTCCGCCAGCGCGGTCTCCTCCAGCCCTCCCGCCCCCACGGTCCAGTGACTGGTGCCGCCGCTGTCGGTGGCTGTGGCGTCCTCGCTGCGCCAGATACCGTTGCCGGTGCCGTACAGCACATGCCCGGAGTCGAAGGGATCGATGGCCAGGGCGGTCATCCAGTGCCCGACGCCGGTGCCGATGTACGGAGCGGCGGCGGCGTTGCGGATCGACTTGCCGGCCAGGGCCTTCCAGGTCGCGCCGCCGTCGGTGGTCCGGTAGATCTCGTCCTCGGGCCACCAGCGGTCCAGGGTGGTGACCATCACCGTGGACGGCTTCTGCGGGTCGACGGCCAGACCGGAGAACCCGTAGCTTCCCTGGGAAGGGGAAACGTCCTTCCACGTGCCGCCACTCGGCGTGTACTTCCGCACCGAGCCCGCCGTCACGCCGTTGGGCCCGAGGGCGTTGGTGTACGTCAGGTACAGCGAGCCGTCGCCGGAGACCGCGCCGTGCTGCGGCAGCTGGCCGGTGGGCTGCCCGGGGACGGCCTGCCAGGTACCGCCGCCGTCGGTGGAGCGGTAGAGGGAGGTGGCCTTGTCGTTGACGCCGACGTAGACCGTCTTGCTGCCTGCCGGCCCGTACGTCACGAAGGAGATGCCTCCGCCGCTGCTCCCCCCGTCCCTGACGGGGAACGAGGAGACCCGACTCCATGTCACGCCGTAGTCGGAGCTGCGCCACAGACCGTTCTTGCGGGTGCCCAGCAACAGGGTGCCGTGGTCCGCCGGGTCGATCACGAGCCGTTCGCCCGCCCCTCGGCCGTCCTCGTTGCCGCCCAGCTTGAAGGGCAGTTCGGTGCGCTGAAAAGTGCGGCCCCGGTCGGTGGAGCGCAGGATCGCGCCGTTGCCGGCCCACTCGTTGGTGTAGGTACCCGCGCCGAGGTAGAGCCGGCTGGGGTCGGCGGGGTCGGTGGCCAGCGAATCGATCCCCAGCAGGTTCCAGTCCTTCTCGCCGAACCGGTCGGTCAGCGGGATCCACTGCTCGGCCCCGGTGTCCCAGCGGTAGGCACCGCCCATGTCGGTGCGCGCGTACAGCAGGCCCTTCTCGCGCTGGTTGAAGACCAGCCCGGTGACGTAACCGCCGCCCACCACCTGGGCGTTCTTCCACGAGTAGGGTCCGGCCCCGGCCGTGGTCCGCGCGGTGCCGCCCCCGGACGTCCGGGTCCCGCCAACCTTCACGAGCCTCCACTGCTGGTTGGTGCTGCCCCGGCTCGGATACTGGATGACGGTCGCACCGTCGGCCGTGGAACCTGCGGAGACGTCCAGGACCAGGCCGCTCTTGCGGGAGGTGAAGGTGACGGCGTCGGAACCGCTCACGTCCTGGATCTTCCACTCCTGGGCGGTGGAGGAGCTGTCGGTCTGCTGCTCGGCGGCAGCCGAACGTGCGGTCGAACTGCCCACTGTGCCCAGCACCTTGCCGCTGTTGCGGTTCACCAGCTCGTAGTAGCCGTCCCCGGCGGGCTTGAGCCTCCACTGTTGGTTGGCGGTGTTCTGATCGGCCCACTGCTGGATACGGGTGCCGTCGGCGGTGGAGAATCCGTTGACATCCATCACCTTGCCACTGCGCACCGATACCAGTCGGTAGTAGGCACTGGCGTCGACAGTCGCGGCCTGCGAATCCTCCTGCACGAACACGAGATACGGCAGGACGACGGCGGGCACGCCCAGCAGCAGGCCGGTGGCGGTCCAGCGACGGCGGTGACGCCCGCGGCGCCCGCCGTTCGTGGGATTGTTCATGGGGAAGACGTTCTCCTTGCGTACCGTTCACCAGACCAGAGCGGATCCAGACACCTCCATGACCGGATCCGACTCCTTGTGGTCACAGGTACCGCAAAGGGTTGCCATGAGCGGGAAACTCCTGTGAGTCACCCGCCAGGGTGCTGACCGTGCGGGCGACGTCCTTGCGGGCCTGGGTGATGGTGGGCTCATCTGCCGCGCGGCGCCGAGCAGCGCGACCACGACGCGCGGCACGGCACGGACCTGCTGACGACCCCGCGCCACTGCCTCGAGGCAAACGAGAAGACGGAAGTGGCGCTCGTACATGGCCTCTTCCGGCCCGGACGTCACCATCGGATTCACACGGTCGTCCCCGTAAGGACGTTGATCAAGCATCCGAAGGGCCTCAAAACGCAGGTGCGCAGGGCAGGTTGGGGGGAGAATAACCGCCATGACGTACGAAGGCTCCTCCATCGACCCGGCCAAGCCCAGCATCGCCCGCGTCTACGACTACCTGCTCGGCGGCAAGGACAACTACGCCGTGGACCGCGAGATCGGCGATGTGTTCAAGCGCGACCTGCCCGGCTCGGTCGCCATCGCCTTCGCCAACCGCTCGGCCCTGACCCGGGCGGTCAAGGAGATCGCGAAGACCACCGGCATACGGCAGTTCATCGACCTCGGCAGTGGCCTGCCCACCGCGGACAACGTCCACCAGGTCGCGCAACGGCACGCCCCCGAGTCCCGGGTCGTCTACGTCGACATCGACCTCCAGGTGCTGGTCCACGGCCGCGCGTTGCTGGAGAACAACGACCGGACCCGTGTCGTCGCGGTCGACGTGCGCAACCCCGAAGGCATCCGCACCCACCCCGACACGCTCGAACTCATCGACTTCGACCGTCCCGTCGCCGTCATCCTCAGCGCCATCCTCCACCACGTCAACGACGACGAGGACCCGGCCGGCATCGTCAGCTACTGGCGCGACCACGTCCCCTCCGGAAGCTATTTCTTCGTCAGCCACTTCCGCTCCGGCAACAACCCGGAGACCGCGGAGGCCGAGAAGGTCCTCCAGCAGACGTTCGGCCGCGGCCGGTGGCGCACGGACGAGGAAATCGCCTCACTGCTGGACGGCTTGGAGATCCTCGATCCCGGGATCGTCCCCGCGTCCCTGTGGCGTCCCGACGAGACCGAGAACCCGTGGAGCAGCGGCGGAAGGCGGGAGCTCACGGTCTGGGAGCACCTCATCGCCGCCGGCCTGGCGCGGAAGGCGTAGAGCCGCCGGGTCCGCCGGGGGCCTGGCCGGCCCCAGGAACACCGCCGCCCGCTGCTCGTCCGTGGAATCCCCCGCCGCTGGCAGGTCATGTGGACGGCCCCATCGAACCGATCGGCTTCACCCACGCCCACGACGACATGACACTCTTCGAAGGGGCCGCCCAGGGCGTCGCCGACCGCTGAGCCGACGATCGCGCCGGCGGCCCGCTCGGTGCGGGAAACGGCTCCTTGATGCGGGCGTCGACCTCCGCCGTCTGGGCCCTGCGCACCACCACCGGCTTCGAGGCGCGATTCGGGCGGCGGTCGACCTCGGCGGCGACACGGACACCGTCGCCGCGGTGACCGGGGGCCTGGCGGGGGCGTACTACGGGCTGGAGGCGATCCCAGCCCGTTGGACCCGGCCGCTCCACGTCCCCCTCCCGGGCTTCGACGGACGGGTGCTACGCCTGGCGGATCTGCTTCACCTCGCCCACCGCCTCGCGGACTGAACCGCGTCCCGCTCGGCGAGGAAACCTCCCCCCGCCGAACTCCGGCCCCGCAGCCCGCGGTCAACTGATCAGCGGCTGAGCCCGAGAGACCGAACGGCCCGGCGGCCGTCAGTTCTTCTTCAGCTCCTCGGCGAGCATCACAAGGATGCCGCTGGGACCGCGGACGTACGTGAGCTTGTAGACGTCTTCGTAGGTCGCCACCCCGCGCAGCGGATGGCATCCGTGTTTTGCCACTGTCTCAAGGGCTCTGTCGAGGTCGTCGACCGAGAAGGCGACACGGTGCATGCCGATCTCGTTGGGACGAGTGGGATTCGTCTCGATCGCTTCGGGGTGGATGTACTCGAAGAGCTCAAGACGACCTTGACCGTCCGGCGTCTGGAGCATCGCGATGTTGGCGTGGTTGCCGTCGAGGCCGACGGCGGTGTCCGTCCACTCACCGCTGACCGTGTCACGGCCGACGACCGTGAGGCCGAGGTCGGTGAAGAAGGCGATCGTTGCCTCGAGGTCACGAACAGCGATGCCGACGTTCTCCAGTCTGATAGCCATGCGCTGCATCGTATCGATCCGGGCCGACAGGGCATCTGCACCACGACGAAGGCGGGGAGACCACGACGACCGGCGAGGCATAGGGGGTTCCCTCATGCTTCGGCCGCTCCGACACGGAACGCTGATCCGGCAACTTGCTGCCGCGGCGGCGAACCGAACAGAAGGACACTCATGAGACGTCTCTCCCCCATCCGCACCGCAGGGCTCGCCTCGGGAATCGTGGCGGCGCTGCTGTCAGGCGGCGTCGCGCATGCCACGGATGACGAACCGGCGCCGGCGGGCACGGCGCCGATCAGCAACTCCGCCAGCGGTCCGTCGATCTCCGCCGACGGCCGCTACGTGGCTTTCGCTTCGCTGGCAAGGGATCTGGTGCCCGGCGACACCAACCGAGCGGACGACGTCTTCGTGCGCGACCGGCAGACCGGCGTCGTCACCAGGGTCAGCGTCGACTCGGCGGGCAGCCAGGCCAACAACGCGAGCCGGAATCCGTCGATCTCCGCCGACGGCCGCTACATCACGTTCGAGTCCCTCGCGACGAACCTGGTGGCCGGCGACACCAACCGCTACCGCGACGTCTTCGTGCGCGATCTGCAGACCGGTGAGACGACCAGGGTCAGCGTCGGCAGGGACGCCGCGCAGAGCGACAGTGAGAGTTTCCATCCGTCGATCTCCGCCGACGGCCGGTTCGTCACGTTCGACTCCCCCGCGTCGAACCTGGTGGCCGGTGACACCAATGACATCCACGACGTCTTCGTGCGTGACCGGCAGTCCGGCGAGACGACCAGGGTCAGCGTCGATTCCAACGGCCGACAGGGCGACGACATCAGCCAGGTGCCGTCGATCTCGGCGGACGGTCGCTACGTCGCCTTCTCCTCCGGGGCGAGGAACCTGGCCCTGTTCCCCGACAACAACCACGCGGACGACGTGTTCGTGCACGATCGGCTCACCGGCCGCACCGACCGGATCAGCGTCGGCCCCGACGGCACCGAAGGCAATTCCGCCAGTCGCACGGCGACCATCTCGGCTGACGGCCGCTACGTCGCCTTCGAATCCACCGCGTCCAATCTGGTGACCGGTGACACGGGCGGGCCGACCGACACCGACATCTTCCTGTACGACCGGGTCACCTGGACGACGACACAGGTGAACCTCGGCCCCGATGGCCTGAGCGACAGCCGAACCCCCGGCCAGGAGCGGACGACGCTCTCCGCCGACGGCCGCTACATCGCGTTCGTGTCCGGCGAGGACAAGCTGGTCGCCGGAGACACCAACTCGCGCTGGGACGTGTTCGTGCGCGACCGGGTGACCGCCACCACGACCAGGGTCAGCGTCGCCGGTGACGGCTCGCAGAGCGACGGCTACAGCGAAAGCCCCGCGATCTCGGCCGACGGCCACCACGTCGCTTTCACGACCAGCGCGACGAACCTGGGCGGTGACGGCACCGACCGGAGGTACAACCTGTACGTACGCGACCTCGGCAACTGACGGTGCGGGCCGCCGCGGCGTCGTCAGTCACGCGCCACGGCGGCCCACGCACCGGCCAGAGCCGTACGACCGGAGACGCCGACCTTCGTGTAGACCCGGCTCAGGTGGACCTCGACGGTCTTGGGACTGAGATGCAGCCGGAGACCGACGTCCCGGTTGGTCAGACCGTCCGAGACCAGTCTGACGATCTCGACCTCACGGGCCGTCAGGTCGAAGCGCTCGACGCCGCTTTCGGGCCGGGGGCCGCGCGCGTTGATGCGTCGCTCTTCCCGTGCGACCTGCGGCAGGAACAGTCGCGCACCGGACCGGGTGAACAAGGCGCGCGCGGGCCCGAGATGTGCTCGGGCCTGGTCGGTCGCCCCGCAGGCGCCGAACGCCGTGGCGGCGAGCAAGTGCGCTCGCCCGGCCTCCACGGCCGCCCCGATGCGGCCGAACCCGGCGGCAGCGGTGACGGCGAGCGGTGCGGCTGCCGCCGGATCCGTCGGCAGCGTGGCGATCGCGCGTGCCTGCTGTGCCATGGCGGTACGCAGCGGAAGCTCCAGCCGACCGGCCGCCTCCTCCGCCCGGTCGGCCCAGGCGGAAGCCGCGGCAACCCGGCCGGCCGCGGCTTCCGCCTCCGTGAGCATCAGGTACACCAACGGCCTGGTGCGCAGGCCCACCGCGGGCAGCTCGGCCCCACCGCCACGGGTGAGCAGCAGCTCGATGCAAGCGTGCGGATCGCCCGAGTGCAGCATCGCCTGCGCCAGCATCGCCTCGGCCTGCCCACTGCGCCAGGAACTCATGGCCGTCGTCCGGTCGTCGACGACGATGGCCTCCTCCCCCAAACGAATCGCCTCGGGCAGGTCGCCGCGCCAGGTGGTGATCCAGCACCCGAAGGTCAACGCCATGACGCGCAGTTCCTCGCTGCCGGTCAGTTCGGCCGACTCCAGGCAGTCGTCGAAGCAGGTCGTCGCCTCAGCCAGCTCACCGAGGTAGGCATGCACCATCCCCCGAATCGCGATCAGCAACGCGATCTTGTGGGACTGCCGGCTCGCCCGGGCCAGGTGCAGGCCACGGCTCACGTGCCGGCTCGCCGCCGTGAGCCGGTCGGCGGAGATCTCCGACCAACTCAGCCAGAAAGCCGCGTCGATGTCGTGGACGAGATCGCTGTCGGGCAGCGCGTCCAGGAGTGCGGCCGCCTCGTCCAGCCGGTCCGCCCGCCGGTCTATGAGCGTCGCGGCCGCCAACGCCGTCGCCAGCAGCATCGGATCCCCCGTTGCCCGCGCCGCGGCGATCGCCTCGGCCACCCGGCCCTGTCCTTGCTCGCGCTCGACGCTTTCACCGGCGACGAACGCGACGAGCAGGACGGCCGCCGAATGGGCGTCGACGCCTTCGACGCGTTTCCATTCGCGGTGCAGCATCGCCCTGGCCTCGGTGTAGCGCCCGAGGATCTGCTCCACCGTCGCACAGGCACGCGCCGTCTGCGCCCGGATCCGGGTGAGTTCGGCAGGCAGGAGCCGCAACACCTCGTGCATGGTTTCCCTGGCCCGCCGCAGGTCGCCCGCGGCGCCGAGTGCGTGTGCCAGCCGGCCGAGCAGGATCAGGCGCTGCGGTGTGGCCGACTCCGCGTCGGGAAGCAACCGGATGGCCGCCCGCAGGAAGTGCCCGGCGGTCGTCGGCGTGGTGTCCATCGTCGCCTCGGCCGCCTCGGTGAGTGCCGCGACCGCCTCGACGTCACCGCGGACGGCGGATCGCTCCACGTGCCGGGCGAACTCGGCCGGCGGCGCGCCCCTGCTCCGGAGTGCCGACGCGGCCCGCGCGTGTGCCTGAAGCCGCCAGCCGGGCCCGGCATCCTGGTAGGCGATGCTGCGCACCAGCGGATGCCGGTAGCGGAACCGGCCGGTCGCGCCGTCCAGCCGCACCAGGTCGCGCTCGGCGAGCCGGTCGAGCGCGGCGAAGACGGACCCGACGTCCATCGCCGCCGTCTCGGCGAGCGACTCGGCCTCGAAGTCGTCCCCCACCAGTGCGGCGGCGTGCGCGACGACCCGCTCTCGCGGCGTCAGCGCGGCCAGCTCGGCGGCCAGTACTCCATGGACCGCCACCGGGAGCGCCCCGTCGGGGTGGAGCGCCGCATCACCGACCGCGATACCCCGTTCACCGGCCCGCACCAGGGCTTCCAGGTAGAACGGGTTGCCGCCGCTGGCCCGGTAGAGCTCTTCCCGCCGCGAACGGCCCAGCCTGTCCGGCATGAGGTGCCCGGCATCGGCCTGGCTCAGCGGCGCGAGTTCCAGCAGCTCGGCCACCCCGTCGGCCGCGGCGCGGGACAGCGCGTTCCACAGCCGCAGCGACGTCTGCCGCGGCCGGCCAGCCAGCGCCAGGACCAGCCGTGCCTGGGGCGGGTGGCGCAAAAGGTGATCGAGCAGCTCGACCGAGCCCTCGTCCGCCCAGTGCAGATCGTCGAAGACGAGCACCAGCCCGAACGGCTCGGCGAGCAGCTCCAGCAACGCCCGAACAGCCCGGTGCAGCCGGTACCGCTCCGCGTCGACCAGGTCGGCGGGACCGGCGGCGGGGAGCGCCGGGAACATGGTCGTCAGAAGGGCGAGCTGCTGCTCCCCGAGGGCGGCAAGACGCTCGGGGCCCAGCTCGGCGAGCCGGTCGTCGAGCGCGTTGACGAACACACCGAACGGGATGTGGGACTCGAACTCCGCCGCGCGGGCGCTGCGGACCGTCCATCCTTCGGTGTCCGCGAGCTTCCCCAGCTCCGTCAGCAGCCGGCTCTTGCCGATCCCCGGTTCGCCGGTGACCGCGACGCACCACGCGCCGTCTTCGCCCGCCAGCACCCCGCGCAGGATCGCGACTTCTCGCGCCCTGCCGGGTAATGCGCCGACGGGCTTGGATCTCACTTCGTCAGTCATGCTGGCGTCGACTCGCTTTCCGTCCGCGACCAGGCGATGGTATCGACGCCCGGACGCGCCCGGCAGGCGGTCCACCCGATCACTCGGTCCACGTGGTGTCCCGGCCCGGCCCTCCCTGGCACGGGCCGGTGGCACCGGCAGCCGCCTCACGCCCCCGCCGCGAACCTCACGCCCACCGGAAACGCCGCGGCACTACCGAGCCCCTTTGCCCGGCGAGTACGCTCCCCACCGCGCGCTCCGGCGACCGGCCGGGTACGAGGGCCGAAGCGCCGCACCGCAACCGCAGCGGCCGAAACGGTGTCTCCTCACGCGTGGCTCGCTGCTTCGGAGGGGCGCAGGTCGGGCCGTACGGCCGCCGTGGGGGGATGGAAATGGACACATGGGCAGTACCCGGATACACCGAGTCACTGGAACTGGGGGCAGGGGCGAGCGGGCGGGTCGTCCTGGCCGTGCACGAGGAGACAGGCGTTCCGGTAGCGGTCAAGTATCTCAGCGAGTCACTGCGTACCAGGCCCGGCTTCGTACAGGGGTTCCGAGCCGAGGCGCGGCTGCTCGGCGGCCTGGAGAGCCCTTACGTCGCCGACCTGTACGAGTACGTCGAGAGCCCGGACGGCGCCGCCATCGTGATGGAGCTGGTCGACGGCGTGTCGTTGCGGACCCTGCTGACCCGGGCGGCGCCGCTCGAGCCCGAGGCCGCCCTCGTGGTCCTCAAGGGGTCGCTGCTCGGTCTGGCCGACGCGCATCGCGTCGGCGTCGTCCATCGCGACTACAAGCCCGAGAACGTCCTGGTCGTGCCGGACGGATCATCCAGGCTCGTCGACTTCGGGATCGCCGTGGACGTCGGCGCCAGCGCCGCCGCCGCCGGGACCCCTTCCTACATGGCCCCCGAGCAGTGGACCGGCGCTCCCGCCTCGCCCGCCGCCGACGTGTACGCGGCCACGGCCACCTTCTTCGAGTGTCTGACCAGCCACCGGCCGTACACCGGTGGCAATCTCGCCGAACTCGCCCTGCAGCACGTCGATGGGCCGATCCCCGCCGACGAGGCCCCCGAGGAGGTGCGGGAACTGGTGCGGCGCGGCCTCGCCAAGGACCCGCAGAACCGTCCCGCACACGCCGAGGCGTTCGTCGCCGAGCTGGAGGCGGCCGCGGGCGCCGCCTACGGGTCCGACTGGGAAGAGCGTGGACGCGGCCGGCTCGCCGCGCTGGTGGCACTGGTGCCGCTGCTCCTGCCCTCGGCCCGCAGCGCCCCGCCCAGCACCACGACGGACACCGCTCTCACGGTCCTGGGCCGCGGCGCCGCCCACGGCCCGGCGCGGGCGTGGCTGCCCGGCCGGGCCGGAATGCTCGTCTCCGCCGCAGCGGTGATCCTGGGGCTCCTCCTGACCTACAACCTGCAGCACGCCCCGGAGCCGACCACGCAACAGGCGGCGCAGGCCCTGGCCACCAGCAGTGCACAGGCCTCCGCAGGGCCGGGGGTGTCCGCCGCTCCGACCGCTTCGGCAGCCCCCTCCGCGACCCCGTCCTCCACCGTGTCGTCCACCGCGTCACCCGGCCCGTCGGCCTCGGCTTCGGTCTCGGCCCCGGTGACGGCCGGCCCCGGCGAACCCCCGGCGTCCGCCACCGTCGCGCCGGTCGACGAGACGACCCCCAGCGGTCCGACCACCGAAGCCACGCCGACGAGCGCCTCCCCGACTCCTCCGTCGGCTCCTGCCGTGAAGGACGTCACGGTGACGGGTTTCCGGCAGACAGGGCCGACGACCGCCACCGCGACCATCACGGTCACGACGGACGGAACCGGCCCGTTCTCCGTCGACATCTCGTGGTACACGGGCGCCGGCGGCCGCGGGCTCGGCACACCGGACGGCGCGTCGCAGTCCTTCACGCGAAGCGGATCCACCCAGTACACCCTCGCGGTCGACCACACCTTTCGGGGCACTGGCTGTTACTGGGCCGTAGGGGCGACCACGACACCCGCCTCCGCCGACGGCGGCGGTTCGCAACAACTTCTGACCAGGCAGTGTGAAATCCGATGACCCCTCACCCCGACCGCACGCCGGTCTCTGCCGAAGACAGCGAGCCCACCCAGGTGCTGGGCGACACGACCGGGCCCACCCAGGTGCTCGGCGGCGTCGCCGAGCGCGCTCCGAGCGCCGAACCGGGCCCGGACGACGCCGAGTACAGCGCGACCGTGCTCGCCAGTCACTGGATCCAGCGGCCGGCCGGGGCGGACACCACCCTCGTCGCCCCGCTTCTCACACAGTCGCAGGTCACGCCGCCGCTCGCACCGGACCGCGTCGAAGGCACCGTGCTGCGTTTCGGCCCGGGCGTGACCGCCGCCGTCGCCGAGCGCACCCACCGGACGCTGCCCTCGGTGCCGGCTCCTCCCGCGCCCTCGCGGCGGCGTCTGCGCAGGCATGCCCTGCCCGCGCTGGTACTGATCGGCGTCATCGCATTCCTCGCCTGGCAGCGCCTCGGCCCGTCCCTCGAAACGGGCGCGGTACAGGTCATGGCGCGGCCGGCGGTGGTGGCGTGCAACGACACCGCGGACGTCGTCGGCCTCGTGGCCACCAACGGCCGACCGGGGACGCTCACGTACCGCTGGGTCCGAAGCGACGGGACGTCCTCGGGTGTCCTGCGGGAAGTGGTGGCCAGGGGCCAGCGTCAGGCACGCCTGCACCTGCTGTGGACCTTCCAGGGCAGGAGCCACTACGCGGCCCGGGCCGAACTGCATCTCCTCTCCCCCGTCGACCGTACGGTCGTCACGGACCTCACGTACGACTGTCCCTGAGCCTCGTGGCGCGCTGACGGTCGAGTGCGGCGGCTCGTCTCAGGAACGCGGCCGCAGTACCTCCAGGGCGCCGGTTTCGGTGTCGTAGCTGCGCAAGGTGGTGAGCCGGACCGACAGCGGCGGCGTCGGCAGCAGTTCGGGGATCCGCCGGTCGGCGAAGGCCCCGGCCCGCCGGGTCCTTCCGAGCGTGACGTGCGGGCTCCATCGTCCTGGCTCGTGGAAGGGGTTGAGGGCTTCGGGCCGGCTGTCCGAGGAGACCGCCTCCCACACCCGACGGTGCAGGGCCGCCAGTGCGCTGTCGAGGTCCAAGGCCCAGGCCAGCACTGAGGTGGGCCGCTCGAAACGGACCACACCGGTGAACCTCACCGCCAGCGGCAGAGCAGCCGCCACTTCGGCGAGTTCCCAACGGATCGGGGTGGTCAACTCCCCGCACGAAGCCAGCGTGAGATGCGGACTGTTGGTCGGTGAGCGATGGCGCGCCTGGCTGGGCAGCCCCGCGTCCGCGAGCCGCCGCCACGCCTCCCGCACGGCCACATCCGCCGCCTCGTCCAGCAATACCTCGACCGTGCGCACCACCGCAGCCTACCGGCGATCACCCGCGGGTCCGCCGAGGGCGCGGCACAGGTCGAGGATCCGGACAGCGGCGCACCACCTGGGCGTTCGCACGCCACGTCCAAGGCCGTGGCTCGACCGCGGGCAGCTCCCGATCACGATGTCGTCGCAATTGTCGAGTCCGACGCCCGCGCAGGGCTCCGCGATGCGTGGCCTTCGCCACAATTTACCCATTTATGGACATACACATGGCTATAAGTAGTCTCACGGCTGGTTGCGCTTCTTCGGTGATCAGCGCAGGGATGCAGAGACAGTGCCATGGGAGAAGTGTTTGATCATGCTGAGGAAACGACGCACCGGACTGGTGGCTACGACCGGCGTACTTGGCGGCGTACTCGCGGTCACGGCCCTCGGCGGTACAAGCATCGCTGCCACCAGTACCGACGACCCCGGCACCCCGCCCCCATCACCGACGCGGGCACAGCAGCAGGACGTCGCGGAAGCTTCCGAGGCCCGAATAGAGATCACGCCCGGGCAGGGCGCCCACGGCGTCGGGGTCAACGACCCGGTCGGTGTCACCGTCAGCAAGGGCAAGCTCACCAAGGTCACCATGACCGCCGTCGCCACCGGTACCGAGGTCCCGGGCACCGTGTCCACGGACGGCGCCTCCTGGAAGCCGAACGGCCAGCTGAAGCGTGCCACCGCGTATCAGATCGCCGCAGAGGCCGAGGACGCCAAGGGCAGCTCCGCCAGCGGTAACGCCACGATCACCACGGTCTCCCCGGCCAACGATCTCATCGGTCACCTCTCCCCCGAGGACGGGTCGACCGTCGGCGTGGGCATGCCGGTGACCTTCACCTTCGACAGGGCGGTCAGCGACAGGGCGGCCGTGGAATCGGGCATCCAGGTCGGCTCCAGCAGTGGCCAGCAGGTCGTCGGCCACTGGCTCAACGACCACCGCCTCGACTTCCGCCCCGAGAACTACTGGCAGCCCGGCTCCACCGTCACCGTCACGCTCACCCGCTACGGCGTCCAGAAGACGGTCACGTTCACGATCGGCCGGAGCCAGATCAGCACCGTGGACGCGAAGACGAAGCAGATGACCGTCGTCCGCGACGGCAAGACGATCAGAACCATCCCGATCTCGTCCGGCCGCGCCGAGCACCCGACGTACAACGGCCGGATGGTGATATCCGAGAAGTTCAGGCACATCCACATGAACGGTGCGAGCGTCGGCCTCAAGGAGAAGAACGGCAAGCCCTCGTACGACATCAAGGCCGTACCGCACGCCATGCGCCTGACCGACTCGGGCACGTTCATCCACGGCAACTACTGGGGCGCCGACTCGGTCTTCGGCAAGGTCAACACCAGCCACGGCTGCGTCGGGCTGAAGGATGTCAGAAGCGGCGGCAACGGCAGGCTGCCCGCAGCGTGGTTCTTCGACCACTCATTGATCGGCGACGTCGTGATCGTCAAGAACTCCGAGGACAAGACCAAGCCGGCCCCGGACAACGGCCTGAGCGACTGGAACGTGCCGTGGAGCGAGTGGGTCGCGGGCAGCCCGACCGGCTGACAGCGGGCGTCTCTCCCGGGCGGCTCGGCCAGGATCCGCCGGGCCTGCTTCGCAGCGGATGCGCACCCGCCGGGGGCGAGCGGCCCTGAAGCCCGCGACGATCACGGGATGACCCCGTGGGCGTCCTGGGCCGAGGACGCCCGGGTCGGCGTCGGGCCGGAGCCGACCCGGCGGGAACGTCGAGGGAATCCGCGACACCCTCGACGGGCTCCGGGCTCGCGCGGCTGCGATTCGCCGGCCTGCATGAAGAAGAACTCGCACTGCAGGCCCGACGCCCGACTCTGAGTATATGAAAGTAAACTCATGTGCGGCTAGTATCACCACATGGATGCGCTGAACGATGCACCGGCAGACACCGGTCCGGACCCCCGCCTCGACCGCGACTCGTCGAACTGCTCGATCGCGCGGACTCTGGAGATCGTGGGCGAGAAGTGGACCATCCTGATCCTGCGCGAGGTCTGGTACGGCTCTTCCCGCTTCAGCGAGTTCGAGCACGTCCTCGGCTGCCCCCGCAACCTCCTGGCCACCCGGCTTCGCATGCTGGTGGAAGAGGGTGTCCTGGCCACCGAGACCTACAAGGAACCCGGCGCGCGCAGCCGCCCCAAGTACGTGATCACGCCCAAGGGCATGGATCTGGTACCGGCCGTCATGGGGCTCCTGCAGTGGGGCGACCGCTACCGGGCCGACCCGGAAGGCCCGGCCGTCGAGACAAGGCACCGTGGATGCGGCGCGCACGTCCACGCCCAGATCCGCTGCGGAGAAGGCCACCCCGTCCGTCCCGAAGACATCGAAAGCGTTCCCGGCCCCGGCTTCCGCATGAAGCCGGCCCAGTGAGACCCCACCCATGCGTGGCCCCGGGCCGGCTCCGGCCGGGGGCCACGCATGGGCATCTCCGGCTTCGCGAGCGGTGACCGGCGTGTCAGCCGAGGGGCTGCGCCGAGGGGCCGAGGCGGGTACGGGCCTCCCGAGGATTCAACGGCCCGTGATCCTCCGCACAGACGACCACCGTGCGCACAGGCTCACCGCAGTCCGCATGGTGAACCTCCAGGGGCGGCCCTTCCGGGTCCGCCGTGTACTGGTCGCCCCACTGTTTGAGGGCGATCATCGCGGGCCACAGATCCCAGCCCTTACGGGTGAGCCGGTACTCGTGCCGGGTGCGACTCCCCTGTTCTCGGTAGGCGACGGTCTCGAGGATCCCGGCCGCCACCAGCTTGCGCAGCCGGTCGGCCAGGACGGCCTCGGACAGTCCGACGTGCCGCCGGAAGTCGTCGAAACGCCGGACGCCGTTCATGGCGTCCCGAATCAGCAACAGCGACCACTTCTCGCCGACCAGGTCCAGCGTGCGATGGACCGTGCAGTTCTCGACGCTCGTCTCCAGCCACCTCATCCACCCATCGTAGGCTGGCTTCGCGATTGACAGCCAGAGGAGTGCGCGGCTAACTTCACTTACAGAAGTCAGCCACGTCAGGGAGTGGGAATGCTCAGGTCACGTACGTACGAGTGGTCGGACCCCACCCTCTCCGCCGGAGCCGTCGGAGATCACAGCGGCCTCGACTTCCTCCGCGAGATCCTGGCCGGGCGGCTGCCCGCGCCCCCGGTCGCCGCCGCCCTGGGCTTCACCCTGGAGGAGGCCGAGCACGGCCGCGCGGTCTTCATGCTGGTGCCGGGCGAGGAGCACTACAACCCGATCGGCAGCGTCCACGGCGGCGTCTTCGCCACGCTCCTCGACTCGGCGGCCGGCTGCGCCGTCCAGTCCGTACTGCCCCAGGGCACGGGCTACACCTCACTCGACCTGACCTTGAAGTTCCTGCGCCCGGTCACCGTCGACACCGGCAAGATCCGCGCCATCGGCACCGTCCTCCACAGCGGCCGCCGTACCGCGCTCGCCCAGGCGGAGCTGCGTGACTCCGAGGACCGTCTGCTGGCCCACGCCACCAGCAGCTGCATGCTCTTCCCCGTCCCGCCCCGCTGACCGCCCCGCGCGACCTCAAGGTGGCGAAGAGCTTCGGCAGAGATGCGTCGAGTTCGACGCCTCGTCGAGCCCCGTGAAGCCGTCGCTGTACGGGCGCCGGGGCCTGGCCGAAGCCGCGGGCGAACCGCCGGAGGGTGCGGGGTCGTCCGGCTCGCCACCAGCGGCGACGCCGGGCCCTTCACCGACCCGGACGGATTCCTCTGGGAGTCCGCGGCCCGAGATGGCGAACTCGCGGCGTGCCTCGTGTGCCTGCCGCGCGTCTTTCCGAGCCGCTGCCGTTCCCGGTCCGGCCCACGCGGTGAGGATCCCCGATCCCCGGGTTGCGCCGCCGGTAAGCGGACGGTGGGGGCGGGGGCGTCCGAGGAGACTGACACCTGTCTCCGACGCGCCCGGCTGACATGACGTTGCCGTGACAGCCCTGCACGGGAGACCGGCCGTGACAGCTGCGCCGGAGGACGGCCGTGACAGCTCTGCGCCCGCGGGCGATGACACTTGACGGGCCGGTAAACCGCATTCAACTGATTGTCACCGCTTCGAGGTAAGCATCCCGTCTCCCCGGTGGATGCGGGCGGTTCAGCGGCTAGCTTTCTGCAGGTGGACGGATACCCGTGATCCATCCAGCTCGTTGCCCACTCCTCCCTGTCTCCCGTCCGGCGCACCCGTGTGCGCCGGACGACCTGCCGTGCAAGGAGAAAGCCCCCGATGTCCGTCGACAGCATCCCGGAGACTCACACCACACCCGCCGCGACGCAGCAGTCCCTGAGTACCGCCGCCGCCCGTAACCTCACCACCACCACCAAGTCCGCACCGCAGATGCAGGAGATCACCTCCCGCTGGTTGCTGCGGATGCTGCCCTGGGTCGAGGCCGAGGGCGGCGCCTACCGGGTCAACCGGCGGTTGCGTCATACCCTCGGCGACGGGCGCATCGAGTTCTTCCAGGAGGGCGCCACGGTCCGGGTGATCCCCCGGGAGCTGGGCGAACTGGCCCTTCTGCGCGGCTTCGAGGACACGGACGTGCTCACCGCCCTCGCCGAGCGCTGCACACAGCGCGACTTCACCGCAGGCGAGGTCCTCGTCGAGCGCGGCAGCCCTGCGGACCGGATCCACCTGATCGCCCACGGCCGGCTCATCCAGACCTCCGAGGGGCAGTACGGCGGCGAGAACTCCCTCGCGGTACTCGCGGACGGCGACCGCTTCGGCGAGAACGCCCTGTCGGACCGCGACGCCCGTCACGACTGCACCGTCACCGCCGAGACCTCCGGCACCCTCCTCACCCTCTCCCACGCCGACTTCACCGCCGTCCTGAACCGCGCACCCCAGCTACGCGACCACGTAGACAGGTTCAGCTCCCGCGCGCGGCAACGGCAGAACAGACACGGCGAGGCGGAGATCGCCCTGTCGGCGGGCCACGTCGGCGAGGCCGAACTGCCGGGCACCTTCGTCGACTACGAACCGAAGCCTCGCGAGTACGAGCTCTCCGTCGCACAGACCGTGCTGCGGATCCACACCCGGGTCGCCGACCTCTACAACGGTCCGATGGACCAGAGCGAGCAGCAACTCAGGCTCACCGTCGAGGCCTTGCGGGAGCGACAGGAACACGAGCTGATCAACAACCCCGAGTTCGGGCTGCTGAACAACGCGGACTTCAAGCAGCGCATCCAACCCCGTTTCGGCCCGCCGACGCCTGACGACATGGACGATCTGCTCTGCCGCCGGCGCGGCACCAGAATGTTCCTCGCCCACCCCAGGACGATCGCCGCCATCGGACGTGGGTTCAACGCCTGCGGTCTCTACCCCGACCACGTCGACCTCGGTGGGCAGTCCGTCCCCGCATGGCGCGGGGTCCCCATCCTGCCGTGCAACAAGATCCCGATCAGCAAGGAGCAGACCAGCTCCATCATCGCGATGCGCACCGGCGAGAAGAACCAGGGCGTCATCGGTCTGCGGCAGACAGGACTGCTGGACGAGTACGAACCGGGGCTCTCCGTGCGGTTCATGGGCATCAACGAACAGGCGATCACCTCCTACCTCGTCAGCACCTACTACTCCGCCGCGGTGCTCCTGCCCGACGCCCTCGGCGTGATGGAGAACGTGCAGATCGCCCCCAGGCCGCGCTGAAGCACCTGATCCGCCGCAGGCCCGTGCCTGACATGTCCGAGCACGACGGACCGCCCGCCCCACCGCACCAAGGAGCCGACGATGCCCGACCCCGGGCCCCTCGGATCATCCCCGCCCGAGCAGCGGCCGACGCCGCGTACAACCGTGCCGGATGCGCCCGCGCCGGTGATCCCGCACCCTCCGGCCCCGCCGATCGCCTCCGGCTTTCTGGCGGCACTGCATCCGCCGGTCACGATCCCCGGCCCCCCACCGCCTCCGACGCCCGCCACCCCTGTACGACACCCGCCCGAGACGACCGCGGCCGACTCCGCCCTCAAGGAGATCTCCCACCATGGGATCGCTCGCCAGGGCATCCTGCGCGGACCCACCGGACCGGGCACGACCTCCCTCCCCCTGTCCGCCCGGGACAGACCCCCGCTTCCGGAGCCGGCTTCCGCGACACCCGCTCCGCCCGCCGCGGGACGAGCCGTCCCCGGTCTCTACCACCACCCCGTCCCGGAGCCCGACCCCGCGCGTGTCGAGGAGGTCAGCCGCCGGATCAAGCGCTGGGCCGAGGACGAGGTGCAGCTCTATCCCGAGGAGTGGGAGGGACAGTTCGACGGTTTCTCCGTCGGCCGCTACATGGTCGCCTGCCACCCCGACGCTCCGACGGCCGACCACCTGATGCTCGCCGCGCGCCTCATGGTCGCGGAGAACGCGGTGGACGACTGCTACTGCGAGGACCACGGTGGGTCACCCGTCGGTCTCGGCGGGCGTCTCCTGCTCGCGCACACGGCGCTCGACCACGTCCACACCACCGCGGAGTACGCCTCCGCGTGGAAGGAGTCCCTCCTCTCGGACGCCCCGCGCCGGGCGTACCGCAGCGCGATGGACCACTTCGTCCGCGCGGCCACACCCTCACAGGCCGACCGCTACCGCCACGACATGGCCCGGCTGCACCTGGGCTACCTCGCCGAGGCCGCGTGGGCCCAGACAGGCCACGTCCCGCAGGTGTGGGAGTACCTGGCGATGCGGCAGTTCAACAACTTCCGTCCCTGCCCCACCATCACCGACACCGTCGGCGGCTACGAACTGCCCGCGGATCTGCAGGCGCGGCCGGACATGCAGCGGGTCATCGCCCTCGCCGGCAACGCGACCACCATCGTCAACGACCTCTACTCGTACACCAAGGAGCTCGACAGCCCCGGCCTTCACCTGAACCTGCCGGTGGTGATCGCGGAACACGAGCAGCTCTCCGAGCGCGACGCCTACCTGAAGGCCGTCGAGGTCCACAACGACCTCCAGCACGCTTTCGAGGCCGCCGCGGCAGACCTCGCGACGACCTGCCCCCTGCCGCCCGTGCTGCGCTTCCTCAGGGGGGTGGCCGCCTGGGTCGACGGCAACCACGACTGGCACCGCACCAACACCTACCGATACACCCTGCCCGACTTCTGGTAGAGAACGGACTTTTCTGTGACCACTGAGACGACCTCCACCACCACCGCGACCGCCACCGCGAAGATCCCGGGCCCGGCGACCGCGTACCAGGAGGACATCGCCCGTTACTGGAACAACGAGGCACGCCCGGTCAACCTCCGCCTCGGTGACGTGGACGGTCTCTACCACCACCACTACGGCATCGGGGACGTGGACCACGCCGCGCTCGGCGACCCGGCCCACAGTGAATACGAGAAGAAGCTCATCGCGGAACTGCACCGGCTGGAGTCGGCACAGGCGGAGTTCCTCATGGACCACGTCGGCGCCGTCGGTCCCGACGGCACGCTCGTCGACGCCGGCTGCGGGCGCGGCGGGTCGATGGTCATGGCGCACCGACGCTTCGGCTGCAAGGTCGAGGGCGTCACCCTGTCCGCCGCCCAGGCCGACTTCGGCAACAGGCGCGCGCGGGAACTGCGGATCGACGACCACGTCCGCTCCCGCGTGTGCAACATGCTCGACACGCCCTTCGGCAAGGGCAGCATCACGGCCTCGTGGAACAACGAGTCGACCATGTACGTCGATCTCCATGACCTGTTCGCCGAGCACTCGCGCTTTCTGAAGGTGGGCGGCCGGTACGTCACGATCACCGGCTGCTGGAACCCCCGCTACGGCCAGCCGTCGAAGTGGGTCTCCCAGATCAACGCCCACTTCGAGTGCAACATCCACTCGCGGCGCGAGTATCTGCGCGCCATGGCCGACAACCGGCTCGTGCCGCACACCATCGTCGACCTCACCCCGGACACACTGCCCTACTGGGAGCTGCGGGCCACGTCGTCGCTGGTCACCGGAATCGAGGAGGCGTTCATCGAGTCCTACCGGGACGGCTCCTTCCAGTACGTCCTGATCGCGGCCGACCGCGTGTGAGCGGAGCTGGCGGGGCAGAGGCCGCCGCAGTCGCCCCTGCCCCGCCGGGCACCCCGCTCTCTCGCGACGTCGGCATTCCACCGTCAGGCCCGTCCGGGTCAGGGCGAGCAGAGCCCCGCCTGCCGTCCGCCGCAGCGCCCGGCCCGGGGCTACTGTCTGTCGAGTGAACGCAGACGACGCGAACCGGCGATGGACACGATCCATGCCCGAGGCCTACGAACGCCACCTCGTGCCGGTCTTCTACCGCCCGTTCGCGGCCGACCTGGCAGTCAGGGCGGCCGCGCTACGGCCCCGGACGGTACTGGAGCTCGCCGCAGGGACCGGGGTGTTGACCTCGGCCCTGATCACCGCGGTGCCCACGGCCTCCGTGGTGGCCAGCGACCTCAACGAAGCGATGGTGGCCGCCGGGTCGGCACGCGAGCCGCGGGCCGACTGGCACCAGGCGGACGCCCAGGAACTGCCCTTCGAGGACGGCGGTTTCGACCTCGTGGTGTGCCAGTTCGGGGTGATGTTCTTTCCCGACAGACCAGCCGCCTACGCGGAGGTGCGCAGAGTCCTGGCCCCCCAGGGGCGGTTCCTGTTCAACAGCTGGGGTCCGCTCGCCACGCACGGATTCGGGGCGGCCTTCCAGGACGCCCTGGAGGAGGCCATGCCCGGCAGAGCGCCCGCGTTCCTCGAAGACGTGCCCCACGGTTACACGGATCCGGCTCTGGTCGCCTCGGACCTCGCGGCCGCCGGACTCGCCCTGGACGGCGCCGACGAAGTCACGCTGGACGGCGTCGCGGTGTCGGCCGCCTCCGTGGCCACCGGGTTCCTCACCGGCACACCGGTCCGCGCCGCCCTGGAAGCCCGTCACGACGTACGGTCCGTCGAGGCTTCGGTCACGCGGAAGATGACGGACCGGTTCGGCGCCGGTCCCGTGACGGCGGCGATGACCGCGACCGTCTACCTGGCGCACCACACGCCATGACGATCTTCCAACTGTCGACGGGCGTTCACTGACGCCGCCCTCCCGGGGCCCGTGAGGCTTGCCGCCGCGCGACCGGTCCCGCCCTCACCGTGGCCGTCGTGCGGAACGCACAACCCGTCCCGCGACACGGGCGTCACCGTCGGGTTCCTGGTCGCCCGAAGTCCGTCGACAGCCGTAGCCACACCCGCACGTGAACGCCCCGCGGCGGCCCGGCGGCGCTCGTCGCGACCGCCTGCTCAGAGAGTGGTTCGCTCGGCCGTGACCAGCAGGTACTCCCACTCCATCGTCCCGTTCGCGAGATGCCGGGCGGCCAGTTCCGTGAGCGCCGCGTCGAGGGCGGCCACCTTGTCGGGGTCGTCGGCGATGGCCCGGTACACCGCGAGCGTCGGGCCGTAGCAGGACTTGAAGAACTCCCGGAACTCCTCGGCCCGGGCGAATCGGTCGACGCGCAGCCTCCGGCGGCGGGCGTCGAAGGCACTCACGCGGTCGCCGAGCAGAGAACGCACGTGGTCCTCGTCGCCCCACAGCGGTGGCGGCTGGGCTCCGGGCGGAGGCGGGGGCGCGTACGGCCGCATGGCGGCGAACATCTGCCCGATGAACCCTTCCGGGGTCCAGTTGACCAGGCCGATGCTGCCGCCCGGCCGGCACACGCGGACCAGTTCGTCGGCCGCCTGCTGGTGGTGCGGGGCGAACATGACGCCGACGCAGGAGACCACCGCGTCGAATTCGGAGTCTGCGAAGGGCAACGCCTCCGCGTCGCCCTCGCGCCAGTCCAGCCGGACGTCGCGCTCGGTGGCGAGCCGCCGTCCGGCCTCCAGCAGTTCCGGTGTCAGGTCCACGGCCACCACATCGGCTCCCGCGAGAGCGGCCGGGATGGCGGCGTTCCCCGAACCCGCCGCGACGTCGAGCACGCGCGAACCCGGCTGCACGCCGGTTCCCCGTATGAGCTCCGGACCCAGATCAGGGATCACGTCCGTGGCCACCAGAGGGTAGTCACCCAGCGCCCACATCGCCCGGTGTTTCGCCTTTAGCGCTTGGTCCGCGCGGATCGCTTCACTCGCCTCGGTCATGACGGATCCCTCCGCTGCCCCACCGTGTGCGTACGGTGCCGGGCGGTGGCCGCCGTCTCGGACCGGCGCGCCCGCGTTTCGCCGCCGCGGCGCCTCCTACGACTGTCTCACGGTTCGACCGTCGGTGCGGGCCCGTGCGGACACCGGGCAGCCGACCCTCGTCCGCTCCCGCGGCCCCTGTTTTGCAGCCATTCCGCGCGGTCCCGGGTGTGCGGCGACGGCACCGGCCGTGCACAGGAATACCGGCGCGGGACGCCTGGTCGCGTGGGGGGCCCGGCTCGCCGGTCACCGCTCGCCGTCACACCGGCGGCACGCCCGGGAACCGGGTTCGACCGCCGTCCTCGGCCGGCGGCTCGCAGGGGAAAATCCAAGTCGTCCCCTGGCCGCTTGCCCGGGCCCGCCCGGCTCGGTTCAGCGCACGAGGGAGTCACAGAGGGTAGCCGCGCCCGAGGGCGCGGGAACCTGGTGGGCCCAGCCGCACACGGTGCGCAGGTCGTAGGCCGAGGAGGGCCGGGCGGTACGCGGCCGGGTCGACCGGTGGCCGGGGGCCTTCGGGGCGGCGCCGCGATGACGGGTGCGCGGTGCCACGGGCCGGGTCGGCGCGGAAGGCACGGCTCTGTGCGGCTGCCGGGCCTGCGGCATGCGGTGGGAGCGCTCGCGGCCGGTGGCGCCCGGGGAACGCCGCTGCAGGGCATGGCTCTCCGCGTGCCGCTTCGCCGTCTTCCGGACGGGGGTGGTGGCGACGAGGGCGGTACGAGCAGGGGCCTGGGTCGCCGAAGCCGGCGGGGACGACGCGCGTGCGACGGTCGCGTCCCTGCGCGGGACGGGCGGCGGACCGCCGGGAGGGACGAAGACGCAACCTCCGGTGAGCAGGACGCAGGCCAACACGACGGCGAGGAAGAGCGGGCGGCGCATGCCATCAGGATGGCGGCACCGGACGTGACTGCGGGCCCGTCCCCTTGATGATCACCGGCACGGGTGACGCGCCGTGGTCCACACGCAGTCCGGACGTCCGGCCGTTCGCCGCAACACGGGTGCGGGCACGCTCCCGTGCGACTTCGTTAGCCTGTTCGCCGATCTCTGCCGGTGCCCCCACCACTTCGGCTTTCGCGCTACTGACCTGCGCGAATGCCTCTCCTCGTAGCATTGATACGCCCGTCCGGGCGAGGCTCCTGTCGGTCCGTCACGTTGCGGAGGTGACACAGCGTCGGTTGTCTCGGCAGTGGTGTGGTGCGCTCTTCGGGCACCGTGCAACTGACCGGACGCCGCTTCGTTGGAGGGGTTCTTGTGGGCATTACACGTGTGGGTATCGGCATCGGCATGATGGCCGGATTCCTGGCTCTTCAGGTTCCGGTCGCCGCTGCTGCCGGTGACTCAGGTCTCGACATCCGCCCGCGGCAGACCGCCCACGGCTTCACGGTCACGGTCAGCACCACAGCATGTGGTGCCGGCGTGACCTACGGGAAGGGCGAGTCCGAGACGGCAGGGGCGTTCCATCTGTTCGCAGGCGAGAGCAAGGGTGTTCTCACCGGTGAGTTCACGGTGCCGGAGAGTGCTTCGCCCGGCACGGACACCGTCACCGTCAAGTGCCCGCCGAGGATCAGGATCACGGACTCCTACCAGCTCCCGACACGTCGGCCCGACGGTGCCGTCGAGGCCGGATTCGGAGACACCGGGCAGCAAGCCACGCAGCTCGCTCTGGGCGCGGCGCTGGTCGCCGCGGCCGCCGCCGGTGCGCTGGTGAGGAGGCGTCGCCGCCCGAACGCGAACGGCGGCTGACCGCCTGCTTCCCACGGGCCCGATCGTCCCGGCGGCTCCCGGAGCCCTCCTCGTCCGCGGGGCCGCCGGGCGCCGGAGCCCGTCGCCTCCCTGGCACCCTCGCCCCCCTCGCCCCGTCTCTCCCGATGCCAGCAGAGGACCCACCGCGATGGCTCCCAGGCGTACCGCCGGCTCTGCCACTCCCTCGCCGGTCCCTTCGGCCAGGCTCCTGGCCTGGACACTCTTCGCAGGGACTCTGCTGGTGGCCGGCGCGGTACACGACGAGCAGCCGCCCCAGCCGTCAGCGGGTCAGGCGTTCTCCCTCCGGCCCCGCGCCACAGTCCCCCGCGCCGCTGCCCCGGCGGCCACCGCCGTCGCCTCGGCGGACCCCGCCGTCGCCCCGCTCCCGCCCTCGGAACCGCTCTGGCTCCGGATCCCCGCCATCAACGTGAACACCCCTGTCAGCAAGCTCCACCTGGACGCATCGGGGGCGCTCGAACCCCCGCCCGCCGACCGTCCCCACCGCGTCGGCTGGTACAGCGAGGGCACGGCACCGGGATCCCCCGGGACAGCCGTCACCGCGGGCCACGTGGACCTGCCCACCGGCGCCCCGGGCGTCTTCTACGAGCTCGGCGCCCTGGCCAGGGGCGACACCATCGAGATCACCCGCGCGGACCAGCGGACGGCCGTGTTCACCGTCGACGCCCTCGAGGTCTACGACAAGAAGCGCTTCCCGAGCGAGAAGGTGTACGGCAGCTCCGAGCGGGCCGAACTACGGGTCATCACCTGCGGCGGCGGCTACTCCAAGCACACCGGGTACCAGGGCAACCTCGTGGTCTACGCGACTCTCACCGCGGTGAGGTGAGGCGAGGTCGTCGCTCGCCGTCCGAACGTGTCGTCCGAACGGCCTGCCCCCGATCTCAACGGTCAGACCACCGCGACCAGCGCCGTGAGAGGCACCGTGCGGAGCGCCGGCCCGGCCGTCGCCGGGACCATGATCTCGTACGCCCGGCGCACCTCCGGCCGGACCTGGCCGTCCTTCGTCGCGGCGCCCGCCCCTCGGAACGCTCGCAGACCGTCCACGCGCCGGCCGGGCCTCGGCCGCCGTCGTCCGCTCTCCGGACTCGGCCCATCGGGCCGCGTCGAACAGCCCACGACGGTTCACTGCCTGGCCTCCCGCGCCCAGCGGGGACTCGATCATCCTCATCCGCTCGTAACCCGCCTGGCCGAGGCCGGGCACGGAGAGACAGGGACGGCGGAGCGTACGGCGGCGCACAGGCCGCGCGGCTTTGGCGTGCCCGGGGGCGGTGAGCTTCGCGCCGGCGGGAATGGACACGGCCCTCGGGCGGTTTGCCAGGACGGCCGGACCTCGCTGACGCACGTCCGTCCAGGTCACGGAGGGGACCCGTGTCGAGTTCGCGCCGGACCGCCTGCAGAAGCGTGGTGGGTGTGAAGCGAACGCCCGGCGGCCGCCGCAGACTCCGAGACCGAAGCCTTACTCACGCAGGAGGATGTTTCATGACTGACCGGCCCTTGACGCTCATGGCCGTACACGCCCACCCCGACGACGAGGCCACCGGAACCGGGGGTGTTCTGGCGCGGTACGCGGCGGAGGGTATGCGCACGGTCCTCGTGACGTGTACCGACGGCGGTTGCGGTGACGGACCGGGGGGTGTCAAGCCGGGCGATCCCGGGCACGACCCGGCGGCCGTCGCCGTGATGCGGCGCAGGGAACTCGAGGCGAGCTGCGAAGTCCTGAAGATCAGTCACCTGGAGACCCTGGACTACGCCGATTCCGGGATGATGGGCTGGCCGACCAATGACGCCCCCGGTTCGTTCTGGCAGACGCCCGTGGAGGAGGGCGCCGCCCGGCTCGCGGAACTCCTGCGGCGCTACCGGCCCGATGTGGTCGTCACCTACGACGAGAACGGCTTCTACGGTCACCCCGACCACATCCAGGCCAACCGCATCACGATGGCGGCGCTGGCGATGGCCGCGCCGACACCGAAGGTGTACTGGACGACTGCGCCCCGTTCCATGATGCAGCGGTTCGGGGAGACCATGCGCGAGTTCGGAGCGGACGGACAGGATCCGGATCCCGCCGAGACCGCGGCGATGGCCGAGATCGGGCTCCCCGACGAGGAGATCACCACCTGGGTGGACACCTCCGCGTTCGGCGGCCAGAAGTTCGACGCGCTGGCCGCGCACGCCAGCCAGGGCGAGAACATCTTCTTCCTCAGGATGGGCAAGGAGAGGTTCACCGAGTTGATGGGTGTCGAGACCTTCGTACGTGTCCAGGACACCACCGGCGCGGCCTCGCCCGAGAGCGACCTCTTCGCCGGACTGCGCTGATCCACCCGCCCACCGGGCGCCCTCGCGGAGGATCCGGTCGATCAGGGACTTGGACTCCGTCGGACCGTCGGCAGCACCCCGCTGCGCACCGCGAGGGCTGTCCTCCACCTCGCGGTGGCGCGACCCGGGAGCCGAGGAGCACCTGCGCGGGCCCGAGGAGCCGGGGCGCCGAAGCCGACCCGGCTCCTCGGCGCCCCGGCAGCACCCGCTCGAGGTGGCCGGTGCCGTGGGCGCGGCGGCAACAGCGGACCGTCCCGCCCACGGCGCCTGTCGGCTTCCCGCGCGGTGGCCTCGACACCCGGGTGCTTGCACCACGGCGTGAACCGCCGAGACGGCCGCGGGCCGGATGCGCAGGGTGCGCAGGGTGCTACGGATGGGGAAGCCGCCGACGCGGTTCTC
This sequence comes from Streptomyces sp. P3, assembly GCF_003032475.1. NCBI lineage: Bacteria > Bacillati > Actinomycetota > Actinomycetes > Kitasatosporales > Streptomycetaceae > Streptomyces > Streptomyces sp. P3. The sequence continues at coordinate 9,823,568 of NZ_CP028369.1, read as the reverse complement.
CATCCCCTTGTCCGACCGCGTCTCAGCAAACGAAGTTGCGGTGGTCGGTGCTCGTGCTCAGTCGGCAACTGCCGTCCAGGCGATCGCCGTTGCGGTCACGGAAGGTGAGGTTCCACGTGGTGCCGTCGTAGCGGAGGTCTCCGTAGCCGAAGATCCCCAGGCCTCCCGGGGTCAGCAGCTCGGTCACCGACTGGTGGACCTGCTCGGCCGGTGTGCCGATGGACTGCACCTCGACGTTGCTGTCGATCGGACCGTTGTCCAGCGGGCCGCCCGAGGAACCCAGGGTCAGCTGGGGCGGGCGGGTGCTGTCGAAGTCGAGCTTCTGGGCGAGGTAGAAGTGCCCTGAAAGCACCATGCGCACCTTGGTCTGCAGGCGGTGGAGTTGACTGTCGGCGACGGCCCGTCGAGGGCGTGGGTGGCCCAGGTCACCGCCCCTGGTGTCTGCCCGGCCGCCTTCACCGTCCACAGTGGCTTGTGCGTGACCACGATGACATCACCGGGTGCCTGTGCCGCCGCCTGGTTCAAGACGTCGAACTGTGCGGTGTAGGTCGCCTGGTTCGCCCTGCTTCCGTCGTCGTCGCGGTCGGCGAGCGAGGAGTCCACCACAGCGAGGGTCAGGGTGAGGGCTCGGGGTGGGCATCGACGAGTTCGGGCTCCAGCCCCTCGGTCACCTCGGTGCGGCCCAGGCCGGCGTCGGCGCGCCAGGCCTCGAAGGCCCAGGCGGTGAGCGCGACGACGGCCAGACCCAGCAGCCAGCCGCCCACGACGTCGCTGAACCAGTGCACACCGAGTGCGACGCGGGTGAAGCCGACGCCCAGCACGGACGCCACTGCGACGCACCAGCACAGGGGCCGCCAGGCCCGCGGCACCAGGGGCAGCAGGACCAGCAGCAGGACGGCGAACGACGTGGTGGCCGTCATCGCGTGACCCGACGGGAAGGAGAATCCCGGCGCGTGCGCCACCGGATCCTCGAGGGACGGCCGGGCTCGCTCCACGACCGTCTTGACGAGGAGGCCGATCAGTCCGCCGGCCACTGCCGTCACGGCGGACCAGGCGGCCAGCCGCCAGGCCCTGCGGTACAGCAGCCAGACGGTCAGCAGCGCGACGGCCGTCCGCAGCACGGCGGGGTCCCACACCCAGTCGGAGAGGAGGCGCAGGGTGCGGGTCCACGCCGGATGCGTCACAGCCGTCCGGTGCAGTCGCTCGGCGGCGCCCACGTCCACCCGCCGCAGCGGCCCCCACCGGCCCTCGACGAGGACCAGCAGCAGCGCGAAGGGCACCGCGGCGAAGGCGGCCACGAAGGCAGCCCCGAGGAGTCGGGCGCCGAATCTGCGGTCGGCCGCCCGTCGACGACGGTCTCGAAGGTGCAGGACCGCTGCTCGCACAGCCATTCAGACTCCAGGGTCGGGTTCGACGGGGTCGGACCGCAGGGCCCGCGCGGCCTCCAGCTGCGCGGCGAAGGCCAGCCCGAGGAAAAGGGCGACGGAGGTCAGGTAGGCCCACAACAGCAGGGACATGAAGGCGCTGAGCGGGCCGTACACCGTGTCGAAGGAACCGCTGATCCCGAGGTACAGGCTCAGCAGCCAGGTGAGCGTCGTCCACAGCACCAGGTACACGGCGGAGCCGAACGCCAGCCAGGTGTACCCGGGCTGTCTGCGACGGGGTGCCCGGCGGAAGATCACGCTGGCCGAGATCAGCGCGAGCAGCAGTCCGAAGGGCCACCGCAGTATCTGCCAGGCGGTCTGGGCGCCTCCGTCGAGCCGGTAGACGGTCACCGCCGCGGAGGCGAGGTCGCCGCCGGCCACCATGACGACGAACCCGAGTCCGAGGGGCAGTCCGGCGGAGACGGACATCACCAGACCACGCAGGTACTTCCGCCGGAAGGGCCGGTCGCGCTCGTTGCCGTAGATCCGGTTGGCTCCGCGCTCGATCTGGCACATCGCGGTGGTGGTGTTGACCAGCGAGAAGACCAGCCCGAACCACAGCGCGATCTGCGCACCGTCGCCCGCCGTGCGGCGGCTGCGGCTCAGCGCGTCGTCGACGACGTCGACACTGGGCCCTTCCGCGATCCGGTGGATCGTCAGCTCGGCCATCCGGCCGATGTTCTCGGTGTGCAGTGTCGTGGAGAGCCCGACGAACGCGATGGCCAACGGGATCACCGACAGAACGGTCTGCAGGGCGAGCGCCCGGGAATGGGTGAAGCCGTCGGCGTACCGGAAACGCACGAAGGAGTCACGCAGCAGGGCCCAGCGGCCGTAGCGGCGCAACGCCGCCAGCGCCTCGTCCGCGGACAGTTCGTCGCCCCTCATGTCGCGGGTCTCGGGCACCTTGGTCGCGGTACCCACGTCACTCACCTCCCGCGGGCAGCAGCACGGTCAGCGCACCCGGCCTGACCTCGGCGGTGAGCCGCCGGCCTTGCGTCACCGGGTCTCCGTCGAGCTCTCGGGACTGCACGGAGTCGAAGGTCAGGTCGGCCTTTCGGAAGGTGAAGAACTCCACCGGCAGTCCGTTGCCGTCGCCGTTCTCCGCCGAGGGGGTGTCCGCGGTCGACGGCCGGGGCGCCCTCGCTCCGCCGCGCACCAGCGTGGCCAGCGCGCGCATCCAGCCGCCGACGCCGCGCGGGTCGAGGAGCAGCAGGTCGAGCAGGCCGTCGTCGGGACGGGCGGCGGGCAGGAGTGTCGTCCCGCCCTGCACGGTGCCGACGTTGCCGATGAGCACCATGCGGGCGGTGCGGTGCAGGGCGGGGGCGTCGTCGAGGCGGACGGTCAGGCGCATCCGCGGGGTGCGCAGTGTGCCGATACCGGCCAGTAGATAGGCGGGCCAGCCCAGAACGGACTTGGCGCGATCGTCGGTGTGCTCCATGATCGCCGCGTCCAGACCCGCTCCGGACATGGCGGCGAAGTGGGAGGCGGGGAGGGCGTCGCCCTCGATGCGGCCGAGGTCGATGCGGCGTGGCGTGCCGCGCAGTGCGGCGTCGAGCGCGTCGGTGGGGGACAGGGGCAGTCCGAGGTTGCGGGCCAGCAGATTGCCGGTTCCGCAGGGCACGACGGCCAGCGGTACCCCGGTGCCGGCCAACGCGTCCGCCGCCGCGCGCAAGGTGCCGTCGCCGCCGCAGACCACGACCAGTTCCGCGCCGTCCCGGAGCGCGCCGGCCGTCTGACCGGTGCCCGGGTCCTCTGCCGTGGTCTCGATGAACGCCGGCGCGCGGTAGCCGTGTCTGTCCAGGATTCCGCGCAGCTCCTCGCGATCGGCTGCACCGGTCACCGTGGGGTTGATGATCACCGCAGCGCGGCCTTCGCCCGGTGCAGCCGAGCGCGTTCCCGGGTGTGTTCCCGTGCTCGTTCCCGTACTCGCCGAGGACGACGCCGGGCGCACGTCGGCCGCGGCGGTCACGGTGGCGTCGGTGAGCAGGGTGCGGCCGACGATCAGCAGGGACAGGCTGCCGTTGACCAGCCCGCCCATGACGTCCGTGGGGTGGTGCATGCCCCGGTAGAGGCGGGCGAGTGCGACCACCACCGGAACGACCAGCAGCACAGCGCCCACGATCCGCCGCCACGGGCCGCGGAGCCGGGTCAGCGCGAGCACCGCGAGTCCGCCGTAGACCGCGGTGGCCGCGCCGGTGTGGCCCGAGGTGTAGCTGGAGGTGGGCGGGGAGGCGTCGAGGCGATGCACTTCGGGCCGATGGCGGTCCACCGCCTCGGTGATGACCAGGAAGACCAGCGACTGCAGGGACACGGCGACGGCGAGGAAGGCCGCCTGCCGCCACATCGGCGGCCGGGGTATCAGGATCAGACCCGCGCAGGCCAGGACGGTGACGGCGATCACGGTGAGGGTGTCGCCGGCCTCCGACCCGAAGGACGACAGAGTGGTGAGGGTTGCGGTCCGGGCGTCTTGCAGGCGCTCGTTGACGTCGTCCTCGACCGTCATCGGCCACAGTCCGCGAGCCGGTCCGGTGATCAGCAGTCCGCATCCCACCATGACCGCGCCCTGGCAGACCGTCAGTGCCCCTGTGCGCGCGGCGGCCCGGCCGGTGCCTCGAGGCAGCGCGAACGACCGGCCGGCCTGACCGACCCCTGGTCTGCGGCCGGGAAGCTCGGCCGGTCTTTCCGGTGCGGCGGTCGGCATCAGGTCTCCCACGGGTAGGCACGGCATGGTGTGTCGGCCCACGGTTCGTGGATGCCGACGCACCGCCGTCTGCCCCCGAAAGCGCAGCGCAGACCTGGCGTCGGCGGGCGAGTCGCCCTCCGCGCGTCACCTGCTCCCCGCGGCCGTGGAAAATCGCCCGCGCCGAGGCATCAGCCGGATCCCGGACGCGACCGGCGTGCCGCCCTCGGACGGCGCCCGGACCCGGCGCGTGGCAGGAGACCGGCGACGTCCGCCCGGGTTGCGGCTCAACCGCCGTGACCGAGCTCCTCGAGGGCGCGGTCCAGCATGTCGGCGAAGAAGTCGACGGCGGCGGCGTCGATGCACAACGGGGGTTTGATCTTCAGGATGTTGAGGTGGTCACCGGTGGGCTGAACGACCACGCCGAGGTCGAGGAGGCGATCGCACAGTTCGGCGGTCTCCTCCGTGGCGGGCTCCAACGTGCCGCGGTCCCGCACGAGTTCGAGGCCGAGGTAGAGACCCGAGCCGTGGACGGCGCCGATGACGCCGTAGTCGGCCGCCAGCGCCAGGAGCCGGCTCTTCAGGCGGCCTCCGACGCGCACCGCGTTGCCCTGGAGGTCCTCGTCGCGCAGCGTGTCCAGGACGGTGAGACCCACGACGCTCGAGACCGGGCTCCCCCCTGTGGAGGAGAAGAAGTAGCCCTGGTCGCGATAGCGGTCGGCGACCGCCTTGGACGTGATGACGGCGCCGAGGGGGTGCCCGTTGCCCATGGCTTTGGCCACACAGACCACGTCGGGAACGACCTGCTGCTGTTCGAATCCCCAGAACCATTGACCCAGGCGGCCGTAGCCCACCTGCACCTCGTCGGCGACGGCGAGCCCGCCGTGGCGGCGGACGGCCGCGTACACCTCGGCGAGATAGCCGTCCGGCAGGGCCACTCCCCCGGCGTTTCCGTAGAAGGTCTCGCTGACGAAGGCCCCGGCCGGGCGGCCCGAAGCGGCCAGCTCGTCGACGACCGCCGCCGCCTCCGGCCCGTAGCACGCCGCCCGCACACCGCGGTGCCGCCCGCGGTACGCATTGGGCGAGTCCACGGTGTGTACCCAACTCGGCCGGGTTGCCAGGGCGTTCGGGTTGTCCTGGAGCGAGGTGGACACCGCGTCGGAGGCGTGGGTCCAGCCGTGGTAGGCCTCGCGGACCGCGACGACGTCGTGCTGTCCGGTGGCTCCGACGGCGAGACGCAGGCCCAGGTCCACCGCCTCGGATCCGGAGTTGACCAGGAACACCGTGTCCAGCGGCTCGGGCAGGAGGCTTGCGAGGCGTTCGGTGAACTCCACGACCGAGGCGTAGTGGAACCGCGAGTTGGTGTTGAGCCGCCGCAGCTGACGGGCCACGGCCTTCTCGACCCGCGGGTGGGCGTGGCCCAGCGGGGTGACGTTGTTGACGATGTCGAGGTAGGAGCGGCCCTCGACGGACAGCAGATGGTGGCGCCAACCGCGTTCGATGCGAGGAGGGTCGGCGTAGTAGTGCTCCTGCACCGTCGCGAACACGGCTCCGCGCCGCGCCAGCAGGTCCGCCGGCTCGGCACGTCCGGCGGCCGGGAGCCCGAGGAGGGGACCGGGATCCGCTGTGAGCGCGAGCCATCCGGCCGCGTACTCGGGACGGACCAGGCGCGGCACGAGGGGGCCGCCTGCGGGGAGCAACGCCACGTGGACCGAGGCTCCGGCGGGCAGAACGGCGAGGTCCTCGCCCGCCCGGGCCGTCCGGCCGGCGTCCACCACCGGCTTGACCGTGTCCGGGAAGGACAACGTCAGCACCCTGGCGCCGTAGGCGATCTCGACGCGGCCCGGCGCCGCGGCGAGGACCTCTCCCGCGGCGGGAGCCTGCGCCACCACGGCCCGTCCGAGCCACAGGTCGATGCCGGTGGGCACCGTGGCGGGAGACTCAGCCGACAGCGCGGGAGCCCGGGTGAGCCGTGCCTGCGCGTAGTGAGTGGCCACCACGGAGGCCCCGTCCGCGAGCGCGGCGCGTGCCTGCCGGTGCTCGGTGTCCGCCGCGAGCCACGCCCCGTGGTCCATGGAGTCCGCGCCGGTGGACAGGTCGAGGGTGGTGATGTCGGTGGCGGTCACGCCGCGCAGCAGGCGATGTGCCGGCGCAGCGGCCGGCGTCGGCGCAACGGCCGGCGTCGGCGCAACGGTCCGGGCAGGACCGTCCGCCCACGCCGACGCGTCGGCCGCGCCGATCGCGTCCTTGACGAGGCGGGTCATCACCTGATGGGGCAGCCGGGTGGCCTGCTCGAAGATGAGCCATTCGTGGTCGAGGGCGGCCGTGGCGTAGGCGTTGTCCTCGTCGACGCAGGCCTGGTGATGTCCGCTGGCCACCAGGACGGCGGCGCGCAGCACCACGAGTGGCCACACCACCTCCGCCTCCTGCGCGGAGAGCGGCCGCACCGCGTGGAAGGCCCGGACGGCGGGCAGCACGTGGTGGGGTTCGACGCCGTCGTGGTGGAGCATCGAGGACAGCGACACGGCCAGTTCGCTCACCGCCCAACTCGTCGTCAGGTCACCGAAGTCGATGATGCCGTCGGGCTTCGGCGGGTGTCCGTCGAGCGAGCGGATCAGGTTGTCGTCGGTGAGGTCCAGATGCACGGCCTGCGACGGCAACGCGGCCGCGTGGTTCTCCACCTCGGCCCAGGCGTGTGCGGTCGCGGTACGGACGGCGGTGCGTCGGTCCGGCTCGTCGATGTACTCGGCGAGTTCGGCGACGACACGGGACGCGTGCCGCAGGTCCCACTGGAGCACCCGGTCGAGGCCGGGGTGCCGGAAGTCCCGCAGGGCGTTGCCGACCTTGGCGGTGATGGCGCCCATGGCCGCCACCGTGCCCGGGGACAGGTGGCGGGAGCCCGTGAGCGGTCCGCCCGGCAGATGGCGAAGCAGCCGGGCGACGGCCGGTCCGCCCCCGGTGTCGACCGTGGTGCGGCGTGGGGAGCCGTCGCAGTGACGCAGGACGGTCGCGACGCGCAGTTCCGGGTGCGCCGCGGCGATCAGGTCGGCGGCCGTGTCCTGGGCCTCGACCTCCACCGGACCGAAGGCGGGGTTGGCGATCTTCAGGATCGCCAGGGCTGTCCCGTCGTCCGCGAGGAGCAGGAAATTGGCGTCCTGCTGGCTTCCCAGGGCGGTCGCACGAGCGGTGAGGCCGAGGTGGCGGGCAGCGACGAACTCGGCCTGGGCGGTGGTCATCCGCGGTGCCGGGAGGGCGCCGTGGGCGAAGAAGTCGACGGCGCGGTGTGCGTGGTGCGGCATGCAGGTTTCCTCGGCTGGGTGGATGAGCCCGGGGTTCACGGCGCGGGCGCTCATGGCTTCGGTCGTCCCTGGTCGACGTCCCACAGGAAGCGGTGGGTGTGGATCGCGAAGTAGGGGAAGCTCTCCACGGACGCGACTCCGTCGACGGCCCGGACGACGTCATTGACGAAGTCCAGGAGGGTGCGGGGGCTGCTGCACACGACTTCGGCGAACAGGTCGTAACCGCCAGAGGTCAGAACCGTGTAGACGACCTCGTCGTGCCGGGACAGTTCATCGGCCACCGCGCGGGAATCGCCGGCGATACGCAGACCCAGCAGCGCCATCGACTGGCGGCTCATGGTCATCGGGTCGGTCACCCCGACGATTTGGACGACCTTGCCGTCGATCAGCCGCTGCAGCCGCAGCCTCGCAGCCGAGGGCGACAATCCCACCTTCGGTCCCAGCTCGGCGTACGGGACACGGCCGTCGACCTGGAGCTCCCGCAGAATGGCCCGGTCGATGTCATCCATCGTGCACTGCTCCTCCGCCGGAAACGACTGAACGCATACGTATTTCCGCGACTATGGCGAAGTTCCTTACGCGAATCAAGCGTGCAGACGAAGGAATCGAGCGTGTACGGCTGCCTGAAAGCCGCCCGGACACCCGCAGCCCCGGCGTCGATCATGCGGTCACCCCATGCTGCCGCAGACCTCTCCCCCGGACCTTCGAAGGTCACTTGCCCGCTATAGATCCGATGTATTCACCTCCTCACAAGCGGAGAATTCTTCCACTCCGGAGTCAACACCCCGGCCACTCCTCATTTTTCCTTACCCTTTGTCACAACTCCGGGCCACATCTAGACGCGATCCTCACCGGGCATCTATAAATCCATCCGATGTCTCCTGTCCGGGGCGACGGAAAGCCCGTGCCCCGGTCGGCAGTCCGCCCCCTCACGCCCTGCCCTCCCCGACATTCGGAGCCGCAACCCATGTCCTCGTCCTCAGCTCGCCTCAGCAGACGCACCCTGATGAAGGCCGCCGCCCTCGCCGGAGGAATCGCGGCCTTCGGTCTGCCGCAGGGCCTGTGGCCCACCGCCGCCCAGGCGTACACGGTCCCCCCGAAGATGGACTGGTGGTACCGGGCCAGGTTCGGAATGTTCATCCACTTCGGGTCCTACTCCCAGCTCGGCCAGGGCGAGTGGGCGTTCGACAGCCAGCAGTGGACCAAGGCGAACTACCAGACCCAGGTCACCCAGAACTTCGACCCGACCGCGTTCGACGCCGCCGCCATCGCCGAACTGGCCGAGAACGCGGGCATGAAGTACCTCGTGATCACCGCCAAGCACCACGAAGGCTTCGCGATGTGGGACTCCGACGTCGCCGGCTTCACCGACACCACGGGCGCGAAGCGGTACAACCTGCACGACTACAACGGCGTGCAGACCGACCCGCTCATGGAGCTCAAGGCAGCATGTGAAAGCCGCGACATCAAGTTCTGCCTGTACTACTCGATTCTCGACTGGAACCACCCTTCGCAGACCGACCGTCACGAGGGCGGTCTCACCACGATGTCCTCGCAGGCCGCCCGCACCGCCTACATCGCCGACCTGAAGGCGCAGCTTCAGGAACTGCTGGACCGCTACGACCCGGCACTGCTGTGGTTCGACGGCGACTGGTTCGACGAGCCGGCCGGCCCCACCCTCGAGGACTGGTGGCTGACGTCGGACGGTGTGGACCTCTACAACTGGCTGATCGCCCGCAAGCCCGGCCTCATCGTCAACGAGCGGGTCAAGCGGGACCACGGCCTCGGCGACTACGCCGTCGCGGAGTTCGGGATACCCGGAGCGCCGATGAGCCGGCCGTGGGAGCGATGCGCCACCATGAACGGCGCCTGGGGTTACAACGCGTCCCGTGAGAACTCGTACCGCTCCGTCAAGGACATCGTCCAGGAACTCGTCACGGTCGTCTCCCGGGACGGCAATCTCCTGCTGAACATCGGCCCCAAGGGCGACGGCTCGGTCACCGCGGGGACCCAGACCGTCCTGACCGGCCTGGCCTCGTGGATGTCGACGTACGGCGACAGCATCCACGGCACCAGCGGCAGCCCGTCCACCACCGAGCCCGCATGGGGCAAGCTCACGAAGAAGAGCGGCAAGCTCTTCGCCCACGTCTTCACCTGGCCCACGGACGGCAAGCTGCGGATCCCCGCCATCGACAACCCTGTCAGCCGCGTCTACCTGATGAACAACCCCTCGGTCTCGCTGCCGTACACCGTCACCGACCAGATCAGCGTCACCGTGCCGGCCACCGCGCCGGACGCGAGGGTCTCCGTGGTGTGCGTCGAGGTCCAGGGCATGCCCGTGGGCCTCTCCGCGCCGGCGGTGTTCCAGCACGTCGACTACCAGGGTGCTCGCGCCGACCTGCCGCTGGGCGGCTACACCTCCTCCCAGCTGTCCGCCGCCGGCCTGGGGCCCGCCATGGCCTCCTCCCTCCGGGTGCCCGCCGGATTCAGGGTGACGGGCTACTCCGGTGACGACTTCACCGGCACCGCCTGGACGTTCACCGCGGACACGCCCGACCTTCGCACAACCGGCAACAACGACGCCATCGCCTCCCTGAAGGTGACGCTCGACCCCGCTACGTACTTCCGCCTGACCAACGTCACGAACAACCTGGTCCTGGACAGCGGCGGCAACGTCGCCGCCGGCTCCGCCCTGAAGCAGTGGGAGGCGGTGAACTCCACCAACCTCCAGTGGCAGGCGATCGAACTCGGCAACGGTTACTACAGACTTGTCAACCGCACCAACGGCATGGTCGCCGACGGCTGGGGCTCCACCGTCAACGGCGACCCCGCCCGGCAGAAGGCCTGGGACGGCGGCAACACCCAGCAGTGGCAGATCACCCATCGCGGCCAGGGCCGGTACTCGATCGCCAACCGCAGCACCGGGCTGGTCCTCGACGGCGGCGGGAGCGTGGCCTCAGGGGCCGTGACCAAGCAGTGGACGTGGCAGCAGAGCACCAACCTGCTCTGGACGATCACACCGGTCGGCTGACCGGCGCCCCGTCGGCATGCCTGCGGGCCCGGCCGGCGGGCCCCAGGGCCGCCCGTCGGCTCGGGGGCCGTCGCCCCGGGCCCGTGCCGCGCGGCCGGCGGTCCGCCGACCGCGCGGCACGGGTGAGGTCCCGGTACCGCATGGGTCCCGGCGTGGTCCGTGAGGTCCAGAAGTGACCGGCATCTCGAACAAAACCGATCAGTAACCCAACTGAGCCCCCTACTACAACCGTTGTGCGCAGGGGTGGCTCGGCAACCGACGGATCCACATGGGGGCCGCGCCGCAAAGGGCAGCGCAGACCGCGCCAAACCGCCACACAGAACGTCGGATACCCCCGCCTTGCAGGGCGGGGGTATCCGACGTTCCGGTCTCCGCGAAGACCGGACGCCGTCTGTGGCCGATCGTCAACTGACGGGTGTCGCACTCCGGCTCACCCGACGACACCATTCAAAAAGAAACATAATTCAACGCACGCTTCTTGACATGGCCTCAGGCACCCGTTGTCATTGAGCCGCCAGACGGCAGACACATACGTCCGACCGTCAGCCGGTCTCGGACCCGGTTCAGCCCTACCGGGCTTCAGCCGTACCAGGCCCCTCCCCGCTCAGGTCGCCCGCGCCCGGCTCCCCTCCCCGCTTCGGCCACGCAAGCCGCACCGCCGTGCTGCGTCCGAACGGACACGAGTCCGGGACCTCGAAGAAGAGGTGAAAGAAGCATGTCCCGAGGAACGTCTTCCGGCCACGGCCGCGGACGCAGAGCAGGGCGCGCCGCCGTCGCCCTCCTGCTGAGCCTGCTGGCAGCTGCCGCCGCACTCCTCATACCCGCCTCGGCCGCCCGCGCCGCGAGCACCGTGACCTTCACGACCGGCGCGACACGGACCGACACCAGCGGCAACACCCTGCAGCTGCACGGTATGGGCATCATCAAGGTCGGTGACACCTGGTACGGCTTCGGCGAGAACAAGACGGGCGAGACGTCGTCCAACACGGCCTTCCAGGCCATCACGTGCTACAGCTCGACCGACCTGGCCAACTGGACCTACCGGGGCGACGCGTTGTCCCTGCAGGCCAGCGGTGACCTCGGCCCCTCCCGGGTGGTCGAGCGGCCGAAGGTGATCTACAACGCCACCACCCAGAAGTACGTCATGTACGTGCACATCGACAGCCCCACCTACTCCGAGGCCAAGGTCGGCGTCGCCACCAGCAGCACGCCCTGCGGCCCCTACGACTATCGGGGCAGCTCCCGTCCACTCGGCCAACTGAGCCGTGACATCGGCCTGTTCCAGGACACCGACGGCACCGCCTACCTGATGTCGGAGGACCGCAACAACGGCCTGCGCATCGACCTGCTCTCCAGCGACTACCTCACCCCGGTGAGCACGGTCGCCATCCTCGGCAGCGGTGGCGGTGCCAACAGCTTCGAGTCTCCCGCGATGATCAAGGCCAACGGTGTCTACTACCTGCTGGCCTCGCACCTGACGGGCTGGAGCCTGAACGACAACGTCTACTCCACCGCCACCTCCGTCAGCGGCGCCTGGTCGGCGATGAGGAACTTCGCCGCCCCGGGCACCAAGACGTACGGCAGCCAGACCGCCAACATCATCACGGTGGCCGGCGCCTCCGGTACGACGTACATCTACGCCGGTGACCGCTGGAACACCTCCGACCTGGGCGCGTCCCAGCTCATCTGGCTGCCGCTGACCATCAGCGGTACGACGGTGAACCTCGGCCAGTACCCGACCTGGTCGCTGGACGTCCAGGCAGGCACCTGGACGCCCGGCAGCGGCGTACCGACAGCGGCGGCTCACACCCTGACGAACTCGGGCAGCTCGCTGCTGCTCGACGTCAGCGGAGGGTCCACCGCCTCCAACGCCAACATCGTCCAGGCGACCGGCACCGGTGGTGCGAGCCAGCGGTGGACGGTCACCAAGGTCTCCGCCAACATCTACACGCTCAAGAACGTCAACAGCGGGCTGTGTCTGGACGTCCCCAGCAAGTCGACCGCCGAGAACCGCCAGCTCATCCAGTGGACCTGCAACGGCGGCACCAACCAGCAGTTCTTCTTCGACCTGGTCGGCAGTTACACCGGCAGCGTCTACATGCTGGTGGCCGTGCACAGCGGACTGAACCTCGGGGTGCTGAACAACGCGACGACGACCGGAGCGGCAGTCGTCCAGCTGACCGGCACGGGTGCGGCGAGCCAGAAGTGGACCGTCGGCTGACGTCCTCGCGACGAGACGGGTGCCGGCCGGCTCCTCGTCGGCCGGCACCCCTTTGGGCTCGCCCGGACGCGGCGGCGCTCGGGCCGCCCGCCGCGGGCCCTACCGCAGTCGTGGGCGTTCACACTGGCCGCCGCCCACACCCGGCTCACCCCCCGCGCAGACGAGGCTCCCACCAGTGCGGCGAGGACAGCGGTGCCTGAATGCCAGGATCGACTCCTTGGGGGTACGGCACCCGTCACATCCGAGCGGGCCACCCTCGTCACCGCGCCGCCCACCCCCGAACGGGGCGTCCGGCGCCGCTCCGCGCGATCAGACGACCACAGGTGATGTGATCTGCGCCACAAAAACGGCCTCACGCGCGTACATCTCTCGATCGCGAGCATGCGCGTCCTACAGCTCGGAACAAGGCCCTCCCCCCGGCCACCGGGCTCCGTCGTCCCCACGCCCACCCCCCAGGGCAGTGGGGACGACGCATACCCGCCCGGGGCGCGTTCCGAACGTCCCCGTCCGCCTCTTCGGGCCGACGACGCTCTTTCGGGACACGCCCCGGAACTCAGCCGCTCTTGCGACGGAACGAGCGCTGGCTGGCGGCAGGACCGTGCGTGCCGTGAACCTTCGACGTGTCACTGTTCGCGGCTACGTCGGCGGCGTCCGCCTGCATCCCTCGCTTGCGCGCCAGGGCTTCTCGGAACTTGCGCTTCAGGTCGTCCTGGCCGTCGCCGTCGGGCGCGGGGGCGCCCTTCTCGCCGTCGACGGGCTCCGCGCTTTCGGACGATGAAGACTTTCCAGCCATGGTGACCTCCTGGGACCGGGCGATGGAAAGCCCAGCTTGTCATGCCGAGCGCCGCTCGCGGCTCCACGTTCTCCATCGACGCCGAGGCGGCTGACCGGCCGGCCCGGTCGGCCACGGCGTCCCCCACTCATCGTCCCGCCGCACCGCGCTTCCCCCGGCGACGGCCGACGTCCTGGCGCACCCTGCCCCAGCGGGCACGAGCCTGTTCCAGCACGTCCTCCCACTGCCGGCGGACCTCGTGCTCGGAGGGGCGCAGCCCCTGGCGGATGCGCGCGAGTTCCTCGCTCACCTCACGTCCCAGCACCGCGGAGGCGACGATGACGAGCATGGCGGCGAACAGGGCCGAGAGCATGGCGAAGACGGCGCCGACCACGCCGTAGCGGTCGGCGTAGGAGTTGAACAGACGCGGCAGGTAGAGGGTCGCGCCCCAGGAATACACGCTGACCAGTACCGCCCCCGTGATGCCGAACGGGATCAGCTCGACGCCCGGGATCCGCTTCGCCGACAGGATCCAGCCGCTCCACACCAGGAACACGGCGCTCACCGCCGCTTCGCACACCGCCGCCGGCAGCCCTCCTGCCCATCCGCCGAGCACCGCGGAGATCCATCCGCTGACCAGGGCGTAGCCGCCGAGGGAGAAGATCCACCACAGGCCGTTGCGCGAGTTGCGCACACTCAACGGCGAGAGCCCCCAGGTCTGTTCGACCAGCCGCTGCGCCGCACGCGCGAAGCTCAGCACCGAGATCGTCAGGAACAGGACACCGAGCACGCCGGTGCCGGCGCCCGCTTCCTGCGCCGGCGAGAACAGATACGTCACGGCCTCCGCGCCGGCCCCGTCCAGGTCGTACCGCTGGATGATCCACTGTGCCGCGTCGACCTGGACCGTGCCGCCCAGCACGGCCCCGGCCAGGACGGTGAGCGGGATCAGCGCGGTGAACGCGCTCGAAGCCAGCGCCATCGAACGGTCGAAACCGATGACCGCCTGGAACCGGCCGACGACACGCAGGGCGAAAGCAGGCCGGAGACAGAAGGTCAGCGTCCTCAACAGACGCTCCCGACGGAGCACTGCCCTTCCGCCCTCCTTCCCCGGCCGCCCCCGCACAGGGCGTGAGCGTAACCTCCGGTGTCACCTCGGTCGGGAACGCCGCACAGGCCACTCCCCCGACCGGCCCCGCGACGGCGCGGCTCACCCGAGCCGCCGCGCCCCTCGCCCGCGCCGTGGCCCGCCGAGTCGGTACCGCGCGGGTGCGCCTACTCCTCGCGGTGACCGGCGGAGGCTGCGGGAGACCTGACGTGAGGACACATTGCTGCCGCGCCCGCCCGGGGGATGCGCAGCCGGCGCATCAGATCACGCGCGAGCCGGGTGTCGAGCGTGGCGCGCCACCGCAGCTCGGGATACCGGGCGCGCAGGTGCGACACCGCCCTCGTGCCCAGCCCGCAGGCACGGAACGGTTCGTCGAGGACGACCTCGGTGATCACGCCGTTCGCGCACTCACCGCACACCCGGTACGTGACCTGTCCGACGACCTTGCGGACGTGCACCAGCAGCAGGCACTCCTCGCCGGGCCCGTGAGGAGACACCGCGGGCATCAGCCGAACGGCACGATAGGCCAGAAACCTGCGGTGCCAGCGGCCCTCTCGCCTGCCGGGGCGCCGATGCCTGCCCCCGCCACGCTGCGGCGAGGGCTGCGCCCCGGGTCCACGACCGGAGTACGAGCCGCTCCGCACATACCTCTCATCTCCCTGCATGCCGACGCGAGTGCCCAGCACCACCGTTCTCATGACACCGACTGCGGGAACATCACCCTGCGCGGGTCGGGAGGCGCGTCGCCGGACGGGACGGCGTGGTGGTGCGGGGTCGCGTGGTGCGGGGCTGCGGGGTGCGGGGTGCGGGGTTGCGTGCTTCGGGGTCGTGTGAAGGCGCCTGCCCCGGACGCTACTTCAGGCCGATCGCGGCGCAGTCCGCCTTGTACTCGGCGGTGCAGATCTCCTTGACGGTGTAGACGCCGTCCCGGACGACCGTGTCCTCGATGTTGTCCTTCGTGACGGCGACCACCGGCACCAGGCTCGCCGGAATCCCCTTCTGGGTCGGACTGTCGACCTTGTCGCGGGTCAGCGCGTCGAACTCGAGCGAGCGCCCCTGCACCTTGGCCACCGCCATCTTCGCGGCTTGCTCCGCCTCCAGCAGGAACGGCTTGTACACGGTCATGTACTGCTCGCCCGAGATGATCCGTTGCACGGCGGCCAGGTCCGCGTCCTGCCCGGTCACCGGCGGAAGGTTGGTGGCGCCCGCCTCCTTCAGCGCGTCGATGACGGCCCCCGCCATGCCGTCGTTCGCCGAGTAGACGGCGGCGATGCCGTTCAGTCCGACGGCCCGGATCGCCTTCTTCATGTTGGCCTTCGCCACGCTGGGCAGCCATCGCGAGGTGGAGTAGGTCTCGGCGATGACGACGTTGCCCTTGAGCTCGTTGAGCGCGCCCTCCTTGAACAGGGCGGTGTTGGGGTCCTCCGGCGAGCCGTTCATCATAATGATCTTGCTGGTGGCCGCCTTGTCGCCGAGCGCCTCCCGGAGCGAGCGGCCCTGCACCTCGCCGACGAGTTCGTTGTCGTGCGAGACGTACGCGTCGATCGGCCCCTGGGCGAGCCGGTCGTAGGCGATGACGGGGATGCCGGCCTCCTTGGCCTTCTCGACGCCGCCCTTGATGCCCCGGGCGTCCACCGCGTCCACGAGGATCACGTCCACCTTGGCGGCGATCATGTCCTTGAGCTGCTTCAGCTGCATGGCCGGGTCCGCCCCGGCGTTGGCGTACTTCACCGTGCCTTTGCCGTCGGTGAGGTCGGCGACGTCCTTTTTGATGAGCGGGTAGTCGAACTTCTCGAAGCGGCTGGTCTCGGTGTCGGGCAGGAGGAGGCCGACCGTGATGTCGTCGTTCCTGGACGGGGTCTTCGCGTCGTCGCCGACGGAGTCGGCGAGGCCGCAGGCGGCCAGTGAGAGGGGAGAGACACAGGCGACGGCGGCTATGACGAGACGACGTGCGGGAGCGGCGGTGCGGGTGGTGCGGGTGGTCACGGCGTGCGCCTTCCGGGGCGATGGGGGGCGGAGAACCGTCCCCGTGCGGACGCCGCGCTGGCCAGGCCCGGATGGGCGCACCGGTGGTGTGGAGCGGCCGGCGCATTCCGGAACTGTGGCGACGGTGCGGGCACTCTAGCGGCCCGGAAGCACGGCAAGATGGCTTTGCGGGCCTGCCGGACGGCCGTGAACGCGACCTTCACCAACCGGTCACGGAACCCCGACACCGTCGTCGGCATCACCACACGAGTGGACGCCGTGGTGGCGGATGTTTTGCCGGTCCGTCGGCGGTTCCGAAGTCCGCCGGGGGCCCATGGTCCGTCCGCCGCGGGGAGACGGGGCGCCGCCGTGGGCAGTTCGGGGGCGGCGGAGAAGTCGGGTTCTTGGGCGACGGCGACGAAAAAGCGCAGGTGCGCGAGCGCTAGGACGTCCGCCCCGGTCGCTGTGTCCGGCGCGGCGCCGCCCGCTCGCGGCCTGCGCCCCGAGGGCGCAGGGCCGGTTCGGACCGGGAGCGGCGGACGCCGAGATCCTGGGTCAGGCCTCGCTCCCGGCGGCGTCGGACGGCGGCCGCGGGCCGCCGAAGCCGTGTTCGGAGAGATCGAACCAGTTCCCCTCCGGGTCCATGGCCCGGTACTCGGCGAACGGACGGTCGCTGAAGCGTTCGGCCGGCTTCGGCGTACCGGCGGCGACCAGGGCGTCCGAGGTGGTCGCGGTGTCCCCGACATGGAAGCCGAAGTGGTTCATGCCGACCGGGGTCTCCCCGTCCAGCCTGTGTTTGATCAGGGCGAGCGTCAGGTATCCGTCGGACACGAAGCAGCTGCCGTCCGGGTCCCGGTGGAAGAGCTCCATCGCGAAGACCGAGGTGTAGAACTCGGCCAGCGCACCCGGGTCGCGGGCGACGATGGCCAGGTGACGGAGCTTCGGCCGGGCGGTGGGCCTGGCCACGGTGGAATCCGGCGTGGATTCCGGCGCGGCGGAGGCACGGTCCGGCGGTCGGGGGGCGGGAACCATGTTGTGAAACGCGCGGATCAGCCAACGGCCGTCCGCGGTGCGCTCCACGACAGCCAACGCGTGCGTGCTGGTGAGCGACTCGCCGTCGGGTGCGGTGACGGTCGACTCCGCCTCCACCGTGGCCAGGTCGGGGCGCAGGAAACGGACCTCCACGACCCGGGCGTCGAGGACGGTTCCGGCGTACGGCCCCCGGAACAGGGCGTCATGGCCCGCCTCGATGCCGTGGCGACCGGAAGGCTTGTCGCCTCGTACGGTCGTGAAGTCGCAGTCCTCCGCGAAGCTCGCGGCGAAGTGCGCGGCGTCACCCGCCGCCCATCCGCGGGCCATCTCCGCCCACAGGGCCCGGATCTGCTGACCGCTGTCCTGGCCGGCGGGATTCGTCTCGTCGGTCTGATGCATCGTTCTCAGGCCTCCATCAGGGAACTCGTGCGGATACGCAGGGGGATCTCGGAGCACTCGGCGCCCTCGGAAGCAGGCTCGGACAGCGGCGCCCAGGCCGCCAGGGCGTGGTAGAAGACACCGCCTCGACGCTCCAGGTAGCAGATGACGTTGAGCGGCCACTGGGTCCGGGCGAAGAGGTGACGGTCCATCGGGGTCGGCCGTTCGCTGAGGACGTGCCCCCGCTCGGACGGCGGGCCCAGGCGATGCCAGTCCGGATGCATGTGAATGGAGCCGAGCAGGTCCAGACCCAGCAGGTCGGCCTCCCGGGACACCCGCAGGACGTCTCGGGAGTCCATCCACCAGCCGCGGTGTTCGTTCTCGTACGCCGGCCCGAACTCGGGCACGATCGTCTCGCGATACTCGCGCTGAGCTGCCGGATCGCTGGCGCGGGCGTTGCGACCGAACGCGATGCGCCGTACGTGATACGTGGCCGGCTCCACGCTGCCGAGCAGGAGCGCGAAGCAGGGCAACGGGGCCTCGGGGGTGACCAGTCGGTACGCGCCCGCGGCTGCTTCGAGGAAGTCGGCGAGTGCCTGGTCGTCCATCAGGACGGTGGGTTGGGCCGGCGCGGAGGGCAGCGCCGCCAAGTCTTCGCGAGGGGCACGCGAGGCGTCGCGCCATGCGGACGCGGATGAGCTGGTCGCAGCAGGCATGAGTGTGGTCTCCGTAGCGTGGGGGTGAGGAGGCCGACAGGAGCGAATGCCGGGATGCTACGGAGAGTTCGCAGGGCGGGGACGTCCGTGAAAGGAATCGTGGGGATATCCCTATGGCTGGTTGGGGACTTGCGGACGGATCGATCCATGACGGTGAAGCGGAGGCGGGCGGCGCCGGAGGCGACAGCCGCGCCCTGCGGCGTCGACGAGGAGCGCCCGACGGGACGACGGCTCAACGTGACGGTCGTGAGGCTCCGTGGCCGAGGTGACTCCGTCCTGCGAGGCGGCCGGCACGCCCCCGGGTGAGCAGCGGCCTCTGCGGATCGGCACCCCGGCGAGACCGGTGCCACGGCGCAGACGCGGGAGATCCACTGGGCTGTATGCAGCAACAGGAGTCGGCGTCGCGGTCCGCGGCCGGTGAGGCTTGAGCTGCCATGCCGTCGCCCACCGTCAGGAGTCTCGATGTCGCCACGCCCCACTCGGCCTCGCCGTAACCTCCTGCGACCGGGTCGAAGGACCGTGCTCGTCATCGCGGCCATCGCGCCGGCGGTACTGGTACCGATCACTTCGGGCACCGCCGCCGGCACTGCCGGGCCGACGAACGACCGCACACTCCAGCGTCAGATCGAGCGGTTCGTGAGTGAGCCCGGCGGTCCCCCCGCCGTCATCGCCGTGCTGCGCGACGGCAAGCAGACCCGCGTGTTCCGGGCCGGCGCCGCCGACCTCGCGACGGGCCGCCCGCCGCACGTCAACGACCACATGCGGATCGCGAGCACGGCCAAAGCCTTCAGCGGAGCGGTGGCACTGTCCCTCGTCGACCGTGGCGCACTGCGTCTGGACGACACCTTGCGCAAGCGTCTGCCGCAGCTCCCGGACGCATGGGGCCGGGTGACGCTGCGGCAGTTGCTGCACCACACCAGCGGCCTGCCGGACTACTCGCAGTCCCCCGAATTCGTGGCGGAACTCGCGGCCGATCCGCGCCACCACTTCGACTCCCGCCGCCTGCTCGACTACGTGGCCGACGAGCCGTTGCTGTTCGCCCCGGGCAGCCGGTACGCGTACTCCAACTCCGACAACATCGCCGTCGCCCTGATGGCGGAAGCGGTCACCGCCACCCCGTACGAACAGCTCCTGCGGCGACTGGTCCACCGGCCGCTGGCACTGCGCGACACCGGTCTCCCGCAGGGCTACCGCATGCCCGAGCCCTATCTGCACGGGTACGACGTGAGCGACCCCGCGGCTGCGGAGGACGTCAGCGAGTCGGTCAGCGCGTCCGGTGCATGGGCATCCGGCGGCATCGTCTCGACTCCGCTCGACATGACCCGTTTCATCCGCGGCTACGCCCCGGGCGTCCTCTACGGCGAACGTGTCGTGCGAGAGCAGCGTCGCTGGATCGCGGGCGCGTCCGTGCCCGCCGGACCGGGACGCAACGCCGCGGGTCTGGCCGTCTTCCGGTACACCACACGGTGCGGCGTGGTGCTGGGCCACACCGGGAACTTCCCGGGCTACACGCAACTGGTCGCCGCCACACCCGACGGCCGCCGCTCACTGACGTTCTCGCTCACGAGCCAGATCAACGAGGTCGGCGATCCCGCGCGGCTCGAGCGGCTGCGCGCCGTCGAGGAGAACTTCGTCTGCGCGCTGCTGCGCGACGGACGCTGAGCGCGCTCGGCTCCCGTCCGAGGACGCGGCCACCGGACCCGGGCGGCGGCATGGGCCCGTGTTCGCGGCCCGGCCGGTGCACTTACCCGAGAGGTCATCGACCACGGCACGTCATGGTGTCAGGCTCGTCGGCACAAAGGACCCGACAAGCCAGGAGGACGCCATGTCCGCATACGCGATCGCGCACCTGCAGGAGGCTGTCCCCCACCGGGAGATCGCCGAGTACGTCGAACGCATCACGGACACCTTCGCACCGTACGGGGGCCGCTTCCTGGTGCACGGCGCACAGCACGAGGTACTGGAGGGCAGCTGGCCCGGACCCGTCGTGGTGATCGGCTTCCCCTCGCTCGCCCTGGCACGGGCGTGGTGGGGCTCCACCGCGTATCAGGAGATCGCTCCGCTGCGTTCACGGCACATCGAGGGCGACATCGTCCTGGTCCCGGGCGTCGCCGACGGATACGACGCGGCCACCACCGCACGGGCGATACGGGAGACGCTGCCCGCCTGATGACCCGCGCACCGGCGGCCCGGCGGCCCGGCGGACAGTAGCCACGGCCCTTTGCGAGCCGGAGCCGTAGACGCGCCGACTGGATGCGAAACCTCCGTATGAGGCGAGCGGGCACCAGGCTGCCCACCGGTCGCGCGACAACGGTTCCCCAAGGCTTGACGATGCGCGGGGGTGCCCCTACGGTCCTCCCTACACCTCTTCACGATCGGTCGACCTTCCGAAACTTTCGCCGGAAAGGGAGCTGCCACCCCCGTCGAGCTCCGGGCCCCGCCTGAGGTTCGACCGACGCCGCACGCGCTCCACGCCGGCAGCCACTCCCGATCAGCGTACGAATGGCGACGTCTCGGCGCCGTGTCACCGAAGCGTGCCGAGGCGGCGCAACGTCACCGACGGGGACGAGAAGGCACACATCAGGGCCGAGTCCAGGAGGAACCATGGCGTCACAGCACCGCGCTTCCGGCAGTGCCGAGCCGCAATTACCCAGCCGCCGCGCCGTTCTGGCGACGATGAGCGCCCTGTCGGTCCTCGTGGGCGCGGCCCCCGCCTCCGGAGCGTCCCGCACACCGTCCGCGGCAGCGGCTTCGGTGACCGTCGACCCGTCGGCGACGCGGCAGACGATCCGTGGATTCGGCGGCATGAACCACCCACTCTGGATCGGCGACCTGACAGCCGCCCAGAGGGACACGGCGTTCGGCAACGGCGAAGGTCAGCTCGGGTTCTCCGTGTTGCGGATCCCGGTCTCCGAGGACCGCGCGAACTGGAGCCGCGAAGTCGCGACGGCCAAGCGCGCCACCGAACTCGGGGCGACCGTGTTCGCCTCGCCGTGGAACCCTCCCGCCACCATGGTCGAAACCTTCGTCCGGGACCAGCAGACCGACGCGAAACGGCTCCGCTACTCCATGTACGGCGCCTATGCACAGCACCTGAACGACTTCGTCGCGTTCATGAAGAGCAACGGAGTCAACCTGTACGCCATCTCCGTGCAGAACGAGCCCGACTACGCGCACGACTGGACGTGGTGGACTCCGAGCGAGATGGCCAGGTTCCTGCGCGAGAACGCCGGGTCCATCACCACCAGGGTCATCGCCCCGGAGTCCTTCCAGTACGTGAAGAGTTTCTCCGATCCCCTCCTCAACGACGCCGCGGCGCTCGCCAACCTGGACATTCTCGGGGCACACCTCTACGGCACGTCGTTCCCGAACTTCCCCTACCCCCTCTTCAAGCAGAAGGGCGGGGGCAAGGAACTCTGGATGACCGAGGTCTACTACCCCAACAGCAGCGACTCGGCCGACCTGTGGCCCCAGGCGCTCGACGTCGCGGAACACATCCACCGCGCGATGGTGGACGCCGAGTTCCAGGCCTACGTGTGGTGGTACATCCGGCGCGGCTACGGGCCCATGCGGGAGGACGGCCGGATCAGCAGACGCGGCGCCGGCATGGCGCACTTCGCCAAGTTCGTCCGTCCGGGTCACGTACGGATCGCCGTGACCCCCAACCCGCAGCCGAACGTCTACACCTCGGCGTACACCGGCGGCGGCTCCCGGGTGGTCATCGTCGCCGTCAACAAGGGCACCTCGGCGGTGAGTCAACAGTTCACGCTGCGGAACAACAGCTCCTCCGGCGTGTCGTCCTGGTTGACCGACGCGAGCAGGAACCTCGCGTCCCAAAACAGGATCACGGTGGCGAACGGCGCCTTCACCGTCCGGCTCCCGGCTCAGAGCGTGACGACCTTGGTCACCGGGTAGCGCAGACCACCGCCGGAGGGAACGCGGCCCCGTTCCCCCGTCGGCGTGACGGCCCCTCAGGGCGTGCCCGCTCGGGTCGCGGAAGTCGGGCCCGCGTCCCCCCGGGAACCGCGCGCCGTTCCTGGTCGTCTTCTGCGCCGACTGTGTACGAGGCGGGGATCTGGGGGACGCGGTGGCACGGAACATGACGAAGGCCGGTCTCGTGGTGGTGGCCATGGCGACGGCGCTCGGGACCTCGGCCTGCGGCGGCGGGAAGGCGGGCGCCACGTCCGGGAACGGCGGAGCCCTTCCCGGGCACGCCGAGGCAGCGTCCGTGGCGCCCTCCGGAGACGGAGCGCGGCCCGGTTCGACGCCGGCGTCGCCCGCCGCCGTGGAGAAACTGTCCGCGAACGCGCAGGGCGCGGCATCGTCCCTCACCCGGCACGTTCCGTGGAACCTGGACATTCTGGACCAGCGGTCACGGCCGCTGAACGGGAAGCTCACCACCAACGCCACGGGCAAGGGCGTCCACGTGTACGTGATCGACACCGGAATGGACATCACGCACAAGGAGTTCGGCGGACGCGCCCGCCTCGGCGCCGACTTCGTGGGCCCGAAGGACTCCGGCGACTGTTTCGGCGAGGACGGGGTCGGCCACGGCACGTTCGTCGCCGGCGTCATCGGAGGGGCGAAGTACGGGGTGGCCCCCAAGGTGGACCTCGTACGGGTCCAGGGCATCGTGTGCGAGAGCGAGGGCGGCGGAAGTTCCCCCGCAGCGGCCGAGGCGGCGCTGGTGAAGTCGGTCAAGTGGGTCACCGCGCACGCGCAGAAGCCGGCCGTGGTGAACATGTCGCTCAACCTCGGCCACCGGTCGGCGGCCCTGGAGACCGCGGTGAAGAAGATGGTCGACGCGGGCATTCCGACGGTGGTGTCGGCCGGCAACTACCATGACGACGCCTGCAAGCACTCCCCCGCCGGCGTCCCCGGCACGATCGTCGTCGCGGCCTCCACCCCGGCCGACCGCGCGTGGAGCGACAGCGGCTCCTACGGTTCGGGCTACGGACGGTGCGTGGACCTGTACGCCCCCGGCCAGAAGGTGACCGCCGCCCTGGCCGGCGGCGGCACGGCGACGGAGGACGGCGGCGCGACGTCCTGGGCCGCGCCGCACGCGACCGGCGTGATCGCCCTGTACCTCTCGGCGCACCCGCACGCCACGGCCCAGCAGGTCCACGTCTGGCTCGACCACACGGCCACCCGTGGCGTCCTGCACGGCGTCCGCTCCGACACTCCCAACCGACTGCTGAACACGGGCGGCATCTGACCGCGTGCCCCGCCGCTCTTCCACCGTCGTCCCGGCGTGCTGCCGAGGGGCACCAGCGCGCAGGCCGCCCGCACAACGGATTGTCGGCCAATACCTCGCCCACGAAACGCGGTTGCGGCAGCTCTCGGCGCGGCACGCGCGGGCCCGTCGGCGGAGCGTGCCGCGCATCGTCGGCGTCGCCCACGGGCGTCCTCGTTCGGCTGCGCAACCGTTGCCCGGACCGGGGGCGCCGGCCGAGCGGGGGCGCGGGCCCGGAGAACACGGACACGTGCCGCGCGATGGACACACTCCACCCGGTGTGCCGCACAGTCGTGAGGGAGCCGCCGCCGATATGCGGATGTGAAGCGGAACTCCGCACACCGGTGAAGCGCCCGCCCCTGCGCCCGGCCTGGCGCGCCTGCACGGACGCTCGTTCGTGAACAGTCGGTCGTCGGCCATATGTCTCCGTATGAGGCGACGACTGCGTACTGTGCGGCACTTGTCGTTGACGCTGAGCAATGGTTAGGCTCCCGCTCACTTTCACGGTTCGCACACATTCGCCACCTGGATGCCGGCCGCTCAGCGCGGCGTCCCGGGATAACGGGGGGTGGGGAACGTCGACGCGTCACCGATCCGCCGGCCTCCCCGGGGCCCCGTACCTGTGCGGGACGGGCACTCACCCAGCGCCGGGGGGCTGGGCGGCCCGAAACGTCCCGGCCCGCCGGTCGGTCCGCTCGCCCGGGCGCACCGGGACCTCAGGATCCTGTGGTGGGTCAACGCGGTCGACGGACTCGGCAGCCAGGCCTCCGGGCTGGTCCTCCCGCTGCTGCTCCTGGAGCTCGGCCACGGTCCCGGCACCGCGGGCTCGCTGGCCGGCGTCGCCGCGCTCACCGGGGTCGTCCTCGGGCCGCTCCTCGCGATCCCGGCGGACCGGGGACGGCGAAGACGCCTGATGACGTGGTCGGCGGCGCTCGCAGCCCTCGCTACGGGGGCCCTGGCTCTGGCCTGTCTGGGCCGCCCCGCGTTATGGGTCGTGGTGTCCTTGGCCCTGGCGGAGCGGTTGTGCGCCGTAGCCTACGAGGCCGCTTCGCGCGGAGCCCTCGTCCACCTGGCCGCCGTCGAGGAACTGCCGCGGGCAGCGGCCGGTATGCAGATGGGCGACCAGGTGTCGCTCATCGCCGGTCCGGCGCTCGGCGGCGCACTCTTCCAGCTCGCCCGGCCCGTCCCGTTCCTGGCCGACGCCCTCACCTACATGGCGGTGGCGCTGGGCGTACGAGCCGTCCGCACCCCTCTCGACACCCCTGTCCCGGTACCTGCCCCTGGCCCTGTATCCGTCCCGCCACCGCGCGCGCCGTCCGGCACCGGCACGGATGCGGATGCGGATACCGGTCGGCGCGCGACGTGGACCGACCGGCTGGGCACCGCGCGAGCCGGTGTGGTCACGGTGGCCGCCTCCCCGGTGCTGCGCCTCGTGCTGGTCTGGACGTCGACGGCCGGGGGCGCCCTGACGCTGCTGTTCTACACGGCGCTGTTCCGCCTGGGCGGCGACGCGCGAAGCGCTGCCGCCGGCCTGGTCCTCGCCGCGGCCGGAGCTGCCGGTCTGGTGGGTTCACTGGTCGCCGCCCCTGTGGTGCGACGCCTCGGTGCGGCCCGCCTACTGACCCTCGCGGCCTGGCTGTTGCCCATACCCTGCGCCTCACTGGTGTGGGCGCACGGCGCGATCGGCTGGGGAGCGGCGTTCGCCGGGTTGTCCCTGCTCGTGCCGCTGATCACCGTGGTCCTGTCCAGCGTCGCCGTGGCGTGCACACCCGTCGCCCTGCAGTCGCGCACCGCGAGTGTGCTCGGCTCGGCCTCCGCGCTGGCGGCGGCGAGCGCGCCGGCGCTCGCCGGGTTCCTCGTCACCGCCGGGAACCTCCGCACGCCCGCGTTGCTGTGCACCGCGCTGTTCGCCGCATTGGCCGTGTACACGCAGCTCAGAGCCCCTGCCGTGCTGCGCGCGGGGGCGGCGGCGGCACACACCACAGCGGGGACGGGAGACGGCCGTGGGTGACGCCTTCAAGGTCTACCTCAGCGCCCTGCCGCACGTGTGCCCCCACGACGCCCGCCGCATGGTGCTGACGGCCGACGCCGACGGCCGGTGCGAGGTCTTCACCTGGGACGCTGTCACGCGACGCACCCGGCAGGTCACCGACCGGCCCGAGGGCACGGTGCACTGCGCCGTAGACGCCGACGCGTATGTGTGGTGGTTCGAGGAGGACGCCGACGGCCGCGGGCACTGGTGGTTCCAGCCGTTCGACGGGGGCTGCCGGCTGCCCGGCCTGCCGGGGGCCCCGGCAGGTCTGCCACGCGGTCTGGCGGTCACGGCCGACGGGACGGTCGCCGCGGCGCTCGCACCCCGCCGCGGCGGCACGCAACTGCTGTGGGGGCTGCGTGGCCGGGTCCCCCGCGAGGTCCTCGGCATCGCCGGGGAGGGCCGGCTTGGCGGTGTCACACCGGAGGGCGACCTGGTGGCACTCGCGATCGTGTCCGACGGCGGGGCGAGCGTCACCGTGGTCGACCCGACGGGCCACGTCGTCGCCGAGCTGCCCGAACCGGGCAGCCCCGCGGGGAGATTCTGGTGCCGGGGATTCTCACCGCGGCCCGGCCGGTCCGAACTGCTGCTGGTGCACGAGCTGGCGGACGGCTACCGGCTGGCCACGTGGACACCGCACCGCGGCCTGGTCACCCACTCCTGGTGCGGCTTCGACACGGAGATCACCGCCACCTGGTACCCAGACACCGAAGACGTGCTGGTGCGTCAGGAGCGCCACGGACGCTCGCTGCTGCACCGGGTGTCCCTGCACAGCCGTACCCGCCGCGTCGTCCCCACTCCCCCGGGCACCCTGCTCGACGCGGCGCCGCGCACGGCCGGGGCCCTGCACTATCTGTGGACGGACACCGCCCACCCTCCCGTGCCGCACGCGACCGACGGGGTCGCCCTGCCGACGCCCGGTCTCCTGCCCCGCGTGCCCGGACGGCACACCGAGCTGTGGACCCCGACGCCGCACGGCCCGGTCCACACCCTGCTCAGCCTGCCGCAGTCCGCCCGCCACCGGGCCGCCGACGCGAGCGCCGAAACCGACGCCGGCTCCGGCGCCGTGGCACCGCCTGCGGTGTTCCTGGTGCACGGCGGGCCCGCGGACCACGACCGGGACGCGTACGACGCCACGGTGCACTCCCTGGTGGCCTCCGGCTATGCAGTCGCCCGGGTCAACTACCGCGGTTCGACCGGCTACGGTCCCCGTTGGCGGCGGGCCCTCGCGGCCGGCGTCGGTCACCCGCAGGTGGACGACCTGGCCGCCGTCCGGGCCGACCTCGTCCGTCGCGGACTCGCCGACGACCGCGCCATGGCGTTGTGGGGGGTCTCCTGGGGGGCGTATCTGGTGCTGCTGGCTCTCGGCACCCGCCCGGCGCTGTGGCAGGCCGGCGTCGCGGTGAAGCCCGTCGCCGACTGGGTGACCGCCCACCGGCTGACCACGCCCGCGCTGCGCGCCCTGGACGTGCGCTGGTTCGGCGGCACTCCCAACAGGTGCCGGACCGTTACGCCCGCAGCTCGCCCCTCACCTTCGCCCCGCAGGTGACGGCGCCTCTGCTCGTGGTCGGCGCGGACAAGGACGTCAAGTGCCCGCCCGAGCAGATCCGCAGCTATCTCGATGCCCTGAGCGCTGCGGGAGTGGCCCACGAGCAGATGTGGCTCGACACCGGCCACGACGGCTACGACGGGGCCGCTCATGTCGCCGTCCTGCGACGCTCCCTGATCTTCCTGCGCGCGCATCTGCCCGCACCGGCGCCCCGCGCCCCCTCGCGTCCCCCGGCACAGCCGGGTGGACCCCGGCCCCGCTGCTGACCGACGCAACGGGACCGGGTCGTGCACAGCACCACCGGCCCGAAGCACATGCCGTGAACCCGAGAAGGAGGACGACCATGCAGAAGGACATCATCCACAACGACCCGCTCGCGGGCGACGAGGAGAACCGCAAGCCGGGCATCGGCATCACGATCACGATCCCGTTCCGCAACGCCGCCGAGAGCGACGACGAGGAGTGACCCACGGCCCGGCCGGCCCGACGCGACAAGGGCCGGCCGGGCTCCCCCGCGCCTCCCGTCCCGCCAGCCGCCCGTGCGCAAGGAGCCCACCGTGCGCGTTCTTCTCGTCAACATGCCCTGGTCCCCGATCGACCTGCCCTCACTGGCGCTCGGCATCCTGAAACGAAGCGTCGACGACAAAGTCCAGGACGCGACGTGCGAGGTGCTGCACGCCAATCTGGAGTTCACCGACTGGATCACCAACCGCACCGAGTTCACCGCCGAGGACTACGAGTACTACGCCCTGTCCTCCTACTTCCTCGGCTGCGGTGACTGGGTGTTCTCCTCGGCGCTCTACGACGACCCGGAGTGGAGGGAGTCCGAGTTCGTCGACGTGATGACGTCGAAGCTGCGCCGCTCCCGGATGCGCATGACCCGCGAACTGCACCGCCTCGTGCCCGAGTTCGTCGCGGACGTGGCCCGTCGTGCGGTGGATCTGCAGCCCGACGTGGTCGGGTTCACCTCCACCTTCCAGCAGAACACCGCGGCGCTGGCGGCGGCCCGGCAGATCAAGCGCCTCGCCCCGCACGTCGTGACCGTCATGGGCGGGGCCAACTGCGACGCCGAGCAGGGCGCCGCCGTGCACCGCAACTTCCCCTTCGTGGACTACGTGGTCCGCGGCGAGGGCGAGGACGCCTTCCCCCGGCTGCTGACCGCACTGCGCGACGGCGACCCCACGGCCGCGGCCGACGTCCCGGGGCTGTGCCACCGCACGCCGGACTCCCGGCATCTGGCCAACCCCATGCCGAGCGGACCGCTGCCGCCCGCGGCGATCCTGCCCCCCGACTACAGCGGCTACTTCGAAAGACTCGCCGCGTCCGTGGCACGCAACTGGGTGGAGCCGAAGCTGGTCGTGGAGGGTGCGCGCGGCTGCTGGTGGGGGGAGAAGCACCACTGCACCTTCTGCGGTCTCAACGGCTCCTTCATGGAGTTCCGCAGCAAGAGCCCCGACACCTTCTACCGGGAGATCATGGACCTGGCGGAGCGCCACCGGGTGCTCGACATGTACGTGGTCGACAACATCCTGGACATGCGCTATCTGTCCACCGTCCTGCCCCGCATCATCGACAGCGGCCACGACCTGCGCATGCACATCGAGATCAAGGCCAACATGCGGCGCCCCCAGCTGCAGGTGCTGGCGGACGCCGGGCTCATCTACGTCCAGCCGGGCATCGAAAGCCTCAACAGTCGCGTCCTCGACCTCATGGACAAGGGCGTCAGCGGATGCCAGAACGTCCGCATGCTCCGCGACGCGGCCGAGACCGGGCTGTCGGTGTCATGGAACTACCTGCACGGCTTCCCCGGAGAGACCGCCGACGACTACGAACCCGTCATCCGTCAACTCCCCGCCCTGGAACACCTCAACCCGCCGGTGGACCTGTCCGCCCGTATCGCCATCGAACGCTTCAGCCCGTACTTCAAGCGGCCCGAACTGGGCTTCACCGGGCTGCGGCCCGAGGAGCACTACCTGTTCACCTACGACCTGCCCGAGGCGGAACTGCACGATCTCGCGTACGTCTTCCAGGCGCCGGAACGCGGCATCGGCGAACCGACGGTCGCCCTCCTCAACGACGCCATCGCCGCCTGGAAGAAGCACCATGCCGACGCCCGCCTCACCCACACCGACCTGGGCGACCGGATCCTGCTGGTCAGCAGGCGGCCGTCCTTCCCCTGGCGGACCATGCAGCTCACCGATCCGTTCGAGACCGCCGCCTTCCGCCTCCTGGACCAGCCGCACACCGTCGCGGCGCTGCACCGCAAGCTGACATCCGCCACCGGCCCGGCCGAAGGCGACGCGTCGTGCACGTCGCCGGACGTGGAGGCCCTGCTCAAGGAGTGGGTCGCACACGGTGTGGTGTTCACCGACGCGGGCCAGTACGTGCACATCGCCCCCGCCGCCGTGAACCAGGACCTGCTGCGCCTGGACTACATGCGCCACACCCACGCCCGCGGCGAGACCACGGCAGCGACCGGGGCCGGGACGCAGCCCGCGCCCGTCCCGTCCTGAGCACCGGTCCACGCCTGCCGGACGGCCACCGCCGGCTCCCCGCGACCCGCTGCCCGCTGCCCGCTGCCCGCTGCCCGAACCGGACGAAGGACCGCACATGACAGCCACCGCACCGCACTTCGCGATACGCGCCTGGCGCGACTTCGACCCGCAGGCCCGTCGGCTGCCGGGCATGTCGCTGGGATCCCTCCCGGTGACCGCCCGGACCCACGAGGTCGACCGCCTCTGGGACCTGGGTGTGCGCCACGCCGAACTCGACGCGGACGTCGACCTGTCCACCGACGATCCGGCGGCCCACCGCCGGGCCGTCGACCGACTGTGCCTGGTCCGCGACCTCACCGCACGCGCCGTCTCCGTCGACTGGGACCTTCGCCTTTCGCCCCGGGAGTCCGCTCACCACTGGAAGGTCCTGTCCCACCTGCAGCCGCCGCGCACGATCACCGGCCTCGAGGACGTGCAGGAGGCGCTGCACGCCTGGCGGACCCGGCACTACCTGTGCAAGCTCGTCTGGCGTCAGGGGCCGGGGTTCGTCCAGATCCGGGACCGCCGTTGGGGGGACCTGCGGCGCTTCACCGCCGACGAACCCCGCTACCGGGAGGCCATCGCCCTTCTCGGTACGGGTGCGCATCACGCCCACGTGGACGCCGACGTACTGCGGGAGTTCACGGCCGAGCACCTCGTCCTGCGCGTCGGCGAGCTCGCCTGGTGGCTGCCCTACCGGGTCTCGCGCTGGCTCCAGGAGGCCATGGCCGTGTGAACGCGCAAGCCCTGCCACCGTCACGCGCTCGGCCGTGCCCCGGTCGCCTCGTGCTGATCGAGCGACCGGGGCACGGCGTCGGCGAGCCGGGCGGCGGGGATGTCCACGAACGCGGGCGAGCACGTTCTCGTACGCGGCGCGCCGGTCCTCACCCACGGGCCGACGACCACCGGGCACCGGGCACCGGGCACCGGGCACCGGGCCGACGAGGGCATGACACTTGTCATACGCAACACCGGACGACCGGCACTGACACCCCGCACGGCCTCGTCCGTACGGTACTTCCCATGACGAAGAACAACGGGGAGAGCCCGCAGAAGACCGATGTCAAGGTGAGCCTGATCGGCGGTCACCGCCTGGCGGGAGCCACTCTGCACGAGCGGACCGTCACCGCCTCCCTCATCGGCGGCGCGGACATCGACCTGACGGACGTCGACATCCCCGACAACGCCGAGCTGCGCATCACCAAACTGAGCCTGATCGGCGGTGTCAGTCTCAAGGTCCGCCGTGACGTCAGGGTGGAGGTCCGCGGGCTGCGTCTGGGCGGTGTCAAGGACGACGGGCCGAGTGAACCGGGCGGCCCGACGGTGCGCATCGACGCGTGGGGCCTCGTAGGCGGCGTCACCGTCCACCGCTCGTAACGCCCTGACCCGTACGTCCCTACCGTCTCTCCCCTCACCGGGGGACCAGCAGCCGAGGGCACATCCGGGCTGTTGAGGGCACACCCGGGTTGATCACCGGCGACACGATGTGCACGGGGCGGCAAGGGGGGTGGCGAGGGACGCGACGCCTCACATCGACTGATTCGTCGGGCCTCCGCTTGGGCAGTGGACTTCGTGAATGTCATGAGCACGACTCACCTTCCCCACAAGGAGGTCGATCATGCACGTCCGTACACTGACCGGCGGCCTGGCCGCTGCCTGTCTGGTCTCGTTTGCCATGGCAGGCGGGCACGCCGCGGCGGCCCCCCACGTGGCGAGCGCCCGGGTGGTCGCCACCCGCGTGCTGACCTACGACGCCGGCGGCTCCGCCGAGTTCCGCAGCGCCGTCGACCGTGGGGCGGCGATCTGGAACGAGAGCGTCGACGCCGTGGAACTCCGGCCCGCCGCCGCCGGGCAACGGGCGAACATACGGGTCCTCGCGGACTACGGCTGGCCTCGGGCCCTGCCCACCACCCTGGGGAGCGGCACGGTGTACATCGGGCGTCAGGCCGTGGACCAGGGCTACGACACGGTCCGTATCTCCGCGCACGAGCTCGGGCACATCCTGGGGCTGCCGGACCGCAAGCCGGGTCCGTGCTCGAGTCTGATGTCCGGTTCCAGCGCGGGCACCTCGTGCACGAACCGGTACCCGAACTATACGGAGCGGGCCGAGGTCGAGGAGAACTTCGGCGGCGCCCTCGTCGGTCGCACTCCAGCACCGCACCGCGAAGTGATCGTGGACTGACGTACCCGACCGTCTCCCTCTCAGCGCTCGAACGCCCAGGTGATGCTCGTGGTGCCGGCCTTGGTCACACGCACGGGGATCTCGACCGTCTTGCCGTCGCTCTTCTTGCCGGTGCAGGTGAGGGTGGCTCCGGCCACGGCCTTGAGCCCGGTCGGGCAGGTGACGCCGGAGAGCTTGTCGCCGACCCAGGGCAGCGGGTGGTACTTGCTCTCGGTCCGGCCCGCGACGATGTTCGCCGCGAGCGCTCGGTGGCCGTCCACCGACACGGTGCTCTGGGCGTCCAGGCCCGTGGTCGACTCGGTGCCGGAGAGCAGATGGGTGCCGATTCCACCGAGCGCGACCACTGCGGTCGCGCCCCCTACGGCGCCGACGAGGAACTTGTTGCGCTGCATCGCGTACTCCTGACGTCCGTGGTGAGGATGCGGCTCCAGCCTCGCCCGCGCCGCCGGGCGCACGCCTCGGCCGAACGGTCGGAATCAGGGACGGAAGCACCGGGGCCCTCGACCATTCGGCCGATCCTTCTGATCCGGGCGGGGCCTACACCTGGCCGGACGACACCTCAGGTACCTCGCCGGATCCCGAACGGCCGCTGCACGCACTGCCGGACGGAACGCTGCTCCCGTCCGGCAGTGCCCGCGGGCGCACTCGGCATCGACGTGTCCCTGCCCACCGTCGCCACGCCGTCACTCCGGCAGCCGCCCCATCCGCAGCAGGTCCGCCGGATCGGCGGCGTCGCGGATGCCGTTCTTCACACGCCGGTGGGCGAAGCCCTTCACGCCCAGCGGATGGGCCAGGTGAACGCGTGCCCCGGCGGCCCGCAGGACAACGGCCGCCCGGTACCAGCCGTACGTGGCCTCCATGAGACAACGTCGGGGTCGCGTCCGACCCGCTCCATCTGCAGACGGCGCGCCATCGGGTCGTTGAGGATGAGTACCGCGCTGAGCTGGACGCCGTCCTCCGCCTGCCGCACGATCACCGACCGTCAGCGGTGCAAGTCCACACCGACGTAGTGATGTCCGTCGTACTCGATGGCGCGCAGCACCGTCGAGCCGCTGCAGACCGGGCCGGGGTGGGCTGGGAAGAGGTGGCTGCGCACTTTGCTGCCGATGCCGTCGGCCGCCAGATGCCCGCCCCCGCGTCCTCAAGCGTGGAGGCACGCTCGACGAGCGTTACTTCCCATCCGATGCGGCGCAGCCCGACCGCGGCGGCCAGGCCGCCGACGGGCGGGCCTGGTCGTGGCGAGCCGGCCGTGCTGTTCCCCAGCTGCCCGCTCCCGGCGCCCCTTCTTGCCTCCACGTCCGATCCCGCACGCAGCCGCAGGCCTTACGGGCCCACACGACCCGATCGTCACACACCTACGACCACCTGAAGTCCCCATGCCGCCCGAGTTCTCAAACAGCTCTGCCGGGACAGAACGAGCTTCACGTCGTGCTCGGCCAGAGAAGACCCTGATCGGTCCAGATCACACCTTTGTTGCGGCAGAGGCAGAAAGGGTGGCCGACGGGGTCGGCGTAGACGCGGAAGCCGTAGCCGTCGGGGTCGGTGCAGTCCCGCTGCAGGGTCGCGCCGAGGGCCAGGACGCGGCGCTGTTCGACCTCGATGTCGTCGACTTCGAAGTCGAGGTGGAACTGCTTGGGGTGCTCGCTGTCGGGCCACTGCGGGGCACGGTAGTCCTCCACCTGGATGAAGGCCAGTTCGATCTCGCCGAACCGGATACCGGCCCAGTCCTCGTTACTGCCCTCCTTGACCGGGAGCCCCACCACCTCGGAGTAGAAGGCCGCCAGCTTCATCGTGTCCGGGCAGTCGATGATGAAGTCGGTTAGTCGTAGC
The DNA here is from genome assembly GCF_003032475.1 of Streptomyces sp. P3. Taxonomy (NCBI): domain Bacteria; kingdom Bacillati; phylum Actinomycetota; class Actinomycetes; order Kitasatosporales; family Streptomycetaceae; genus Streptomyces; species Streptomyces sp. P3. The sequence goes on along the minus strand of NZ_CP028369.1, from coordinate 9,789,585 downwards.
ATCCCGCGATCTTGCCACAAGACCAGATGAGCCGGAATGTGAGACAGGCCCAGCCGAGTCCCCGTGCCGTAACGCGTCCACTTCTCTCGGCTGACGATGCCGGACCGGGAATGGTTCATCCGGCAGGGTGCGGTGTTCCTCACGAGGCGCCCGTCGGCGATCCGGTTCCGAGACCGCTCCAGAACCACGTAGCATTCAGCCCGAATCAGTCAACTGCCGTGGTTGCCCGCTTAGTTGGAGAATTCTCTGCACCATGACCAAAGGGTGACCGCGCAAGGGGGAAGGAAGAAACCGAGATGACGTCATCCAGTCTGCGTCGGCGCGTCGCCGGAACCGCAGCCACCGTTCTTCTGATGGGTGCCGGCGCTCTGGTGACCGCGCCCTCCGCGGCGGCCAAGGCCAACCTGCTGTCCATCGAGAAGGTGTCACTGCGCACCCCCGGCGTGCAGGTGAAGGTCACTTACTCCTGCGACGTCGGCATGGACCACGAACTCGTCGCCAACGCGAGGACGCTCAACCACAGCTCCCACGACCAGTCCATCGCTGCGGGTACCGTCAAGAAGGACCAGCTGGTCTGCGACTACAAGGACCATGTCGCGCTGGTGACCATGCGCCCGGCCGCAGGCTCGCACTTCGACAAGGGGGACAAGGTCGAGGTCACCGTCTTCTACTTCGACAACGACGGGTTCCGGTACGGCGACGACGAGGCGACCGCTGTCCTCTAGCGACGGGGTTCGCGTAGGCGGGCCGTGCCCGCAACGGTGAACCGCCGAAGGACGACGAACCGATGTCGGGTCATCCACGGGTGGAGACACGGGTGGAGACCCGACATCGACTACGACCTGACGTCGCGCAGACCGACAGACCGGCTTCGGCCCGCCGCGGCGCACCGCCACAAAGCTCCGCTCGCGGCCCGGCAGGTCAGCCTGCGGCGCAGGAGACGCTGGGCCAGGTCCGGTTGCCGTTGTGCTGAATGGTGACGCCGAAGGTGTCACCGCTGCCGTTGGGTCTGGCGGTCAGTATCTGTGCGCTCGGGTAGGTGGCGCTGACGTTCCAGGTGGAGAGAACTCTGGCGGGTGAAGCGATGTTCATGGTGACGATCCAGTTGGCGGCTCCGGTGACGGACACGTTGAGGTTGTACCGGTCACTCCACTGCTGACCGGCGGAGAGAGTTGCCACGCATCTGCCGCCCCCACCGGAGCCGCCACCGTCGGGGGCCACGGCTCGGCCGGTCTGCGGGGAGATCATTCCGGCGCACAGGCCACGAGCGGCCAGCCCCTGTGCGATCCGTGGAACCGCGGCCCGCGTGTTCGCCGGCCAGTCGTGCATCAGGATGACCTGGCCGCTGGTGAGCCGGGCGGCGGCCTGCACGATCGCGTCGGTACTCGCGCCGTTCCAGTCCTGCGAGTCGACGTCCCAGATGATCTCGGTCAGACCGTACCTGGCTTCGACCGCCCTGACCGTCGAGTTGGTCTCGCCGTAGGGTGGCCGGAACAGTTTCGGCGTCCCGCCGCCCGCGTTGGCGACGGCCTGCTGGGTACGGGAGACCTCCGAGTCGACCTGCGCCTGGCCCTGCTGGGTGAGGTGCGGGTGGGTGTAGCTGTGGTTGCCGACCCACATACCGGCGTCGACCTGGGCCCGCACCAGGGACGGGTTGGCCGCGGCGTACTGACCCTCGTTGAACATCGTGGCCCTCAGTCCGCTCTGCCTGAGGGCGTTGAGCAGGGCGGAGGTGTTGCCGGACGGGCCGTCGTCGAAGGTGAGCCCGACATACCCGTTGCAGGTCGCGGCCTGCGCCGGGGCGGTGGACTGGAGGGTGAGAGTGCCTGCGGCGGCCATGGCGACGACGACCAGCCTGACGGCCAGTGCGCGTAACGAGCGGGTTGGTCTGGTGCTCATGAGAAGTGGTCCTCCAACCGGGGGGGCAGGGGTGGGGACGGGCGGGGTTGTCGTGACCAGCCGGTTCAGCCTGTGGCGCAGGACACCGTCGGCCACGTCCAGTTGCCGTTGGGCTGTACGGTCACGCCGAAGGTGTTGCCGCTGCCGTTGGGTTTGGCGGTCAGCACCTGTGCGCTGGGGTGACTGACGCTGGTGTTCCAGGTGGAGAGGACCTTCGCGGGCGAGGGCACGTTCATGGTGACCGTCCAGTTGGTGGATCCGGTGACCGATACGTCGAGGTTGTACCGGTCGCCCCATTGCTGGCCGGCGGACAGCGTCGCGGTGCACCCGCCGCCGCCTCCGCCGCCGCCTCCCGAACCGGTGCCGCCCACCGTGATGTTGGAACTGCCGCTGCTCTGGTAACCCTCGGTGGCGAGGATCATGTAGTAGTTGAAGCTGCCGAGCGGCATCCCGGCCCGCGCCCAGGCGTCGAAGTGGTTGCCGGTGGTGATGGTGCCGCCGGTCCGCTTCGACTGCCGGACGCTCCAGTACTGGTCGAAGGTCCGATTCCCCTCGACGGAGGGGGCGTTGTACCGCGTCGTCCGGTAGATGTCGTACGTGCCGCCGTCGCTGGTCACGGTGCCCTTGTAGGTGCCCGTGGGCCGGTACGTACCCCAGTTGTCGACTATGTAGTACTCCACGAGCGGATTGGCCGTCCATCCGTAGAGGGCCAGGTAGGCGTTGCCGGAGGGATTGAAGGTGCCCGAGTAGGACACACTCCGCCGTCCACCGTTGCTCCACCCCTTGCCGGCGACGAAGTTCCCGGTGTTGCGCCAGGAGGTGCCGTAGTTGCCTCCGGAGCCCAGGTTCATGGATACCGAGCCGGGCGAGTCGGTCCAGAACGAGTAGTAGTAACCGTTGTTGCTGCCGGTCTGGTTGGTGGTGACGACGGTGTCGGCGTGGGCGGTGCCGGGCGACGTCAACGCGGCGACGGCGACCAGGACCGTGGTGCAGACACCGCTCATGAACAGTCTGAGACGTGCGGGTGCGTTCATGTCGCGCTTCCTCCTCGTCCTCGTGAGGTCGACGGGGGCCCACGGGCGCAGCAGACCCTCGGATTGACCGACAGTTTTAGTATGGGCATGCCAACTGTCAATCCTTTCGGCAACGGTTCCGAAACATTCGCTAACGAGACAGTCGCGGCAACAGCAAATATTCCCTGCTCACAACCCTCAGAGAAAGGAGTGAACAGCGAATGGAAAAGTGGATGGAAACCTGGGCGCCCGAGTTTCACGATCTCGCCTGTCAGGAAATTTCGAATGTTTCGAATGGCTTCCGGTCCGTGCGCCGAGACCACCGACTGGTGGATCATGACGGTTTACCCGACTCCACGGATCCGGACTGCCGAGGTGCGCCCCACATGGCCGAGCTGTACCCACCGATCGAGCCCTACGAGCACGGCACTCTCGACGTCGGCGACGGCAACCGACTGTACTGGGAAGCCTGCGGGAACCCCGCGGGCAAGCCCGCCCTCGTCCTGCACGGTGGGCCGGGCTCCGGCGCAGGGGCTTTCTGGCGCAGGCTGTTCGACCCCGCGACCTACCGGATCATCCTCTTCGACCAGCGTGGATGCGGACGGAGCACCCCGGATGCCGCTGATCCTCAGACCTCACTCGCCGCAAACACCACACCACACCTGATCGCCGACATCGAACTGCTGCGGGAGCGCGTCGGCGTCGACAGGTGGCTGATCGTCGGCGGCTCCTGGGGGGTGACCCTCGCACTGGCCTACGCCGAGCAGCAACCCTCACGGGTATCGGAGTTGGTGCTCTTCAGCGTCACCAACACCACCAGACGCGAGGTGGAGTGGACCACCCGGCACATGGGGCGGATCTTCCCCGAAGAATGGGCACGCTTTCGTGGCGCCGTCCCGGAGGGAGAGCGTGACGGCAACCTCGCGGAGGCGTACGCCCGGATGCTCGCCGACTCCGATCCGTCCGTACGGGAGCGGGCAGCCCGGGAGTGGTGCCGCTGGGAGGACGTGCACGTGTCCACGCACCCCGGGTCAAAGCCCGACGCCCGTTACGAAGACCCGCGCTTCCGGCTGCGCTTCGCCCGCCTCGTCACGCACTACTGGCGGCACTCCGGCTTCCTGGAGGACGGCGTGCTGCTGCGCGACGCCGGAAAGCTCGCCGGTATCCCCGGCGTGCTGGTCCACGGGCGCCTGGACATCAGCAGTCCCCCGGACGTCGCGTGGCGGCTTGCCCAGGTGTGGCCGGACGCGGAACTCGTGCTGATCGGCGAGGAAGGACACGGACTGTCCGGAGGAGACTCGACGGAGGCAGTCCTGGCGGCCACAGACCGCTTCCGGCCGGTCTGAGGCCCGTCGTTCGAGACCGCCGAGGCGTGCCGCCCCGTGCTGCGGGTGCCGGAACAGCACCACGATCGGACCGCGTACACCTCGACGGCACCACAGGGCGCGGACCGTGACGGCGTCACCCCTCCCCCGGCCGCCCGGCTCAGGGTTGTCCTGCACCCCCGTGACGGGGCAACCCCGAAGCCGGACAGGCGGCCGAGGAAACCGGGCGTGCGGGTCAGAGCCTGACGGCGGCGGAGCAGTTCCCGATCCCCGTCCGGCAGATCCGGACGGACCACAGCGAGCGGGCTCCCGTGACGTACTGGTCGGCGGAGGAACAGACCATGTCGCCGTACCACCGCCAACCTGTGTCGTCCGTGTCCTTCACCTGAAAACGGGCACAGTGGCCGTCGGTGAGCGGGTCACGGGCATGGAGTGACCAGTCGCCGTTCCCGACATGGGTGGCCGTCCCCACGGCGCCTGTCGTACTCATGTTGTAGGTCAACGCCTGGGCGGGACCCGCCGAGAACCCGACCAGGGCGGCGGCTGCCGACACGGCGACCACGGCCAGCCGTTTCGGCACCGATGCCTGCGTTCTGAATCTCATGTATGTCTCCTTCCGCCTACCACGAGGTGATGGTGCGTCAGATCAGGGGCAGGACGCCGTTCCCTGGTCGATGACGTGGGCGTCGGCGTTGTCCCCGACCTTCACCCACAGCGCTGACGTGCCCCGCCGGTCGTAGGTGCGGGTGAAGTCGGACTGCCCGGTGCGGACGAACTTGACCTTGTAGCACCAGCCGGCGTCCACGCGGAAGGCGTCCCAGTCCTGGTTGTACTGCGTGTGGCCGCCCCGGGCCGTGAGGTTCTGGGACTTCTGCCTCGCCCCGTCGGAGGCACACTTCGGTTCGGTGGCGGTCGAGTCGCCCGTGCTGTCGCCGCCCCGGCACCAGTTGAAGTAGGCGGTGACCCCGTAGGCGCTGTCGTTCACGGTCGTCGAGCACAGGCCGAGCGTGCAGCCCGTGCCCGCCTGGGCGTTCGGCGCCACGCCCACGACGGCGGCGGCGCCCAGCGCGGCGACGACGAGGACCGAGCGGACCCGCCCGGTGCCGAACCGCTTGGCAGGCCCTCGCATGTGCATGTCCACGCACCCTCCTTGTCCGGCGGCACCACCCGAGGCGCGACCGTCCCTGTGTTTCGTGACGTCAACGCTGGAGCACCGACCTTGCGAAAAGCTTGCGGCAGCCGGCCGACCGCCCGGCTCGGGACCGCGTCGGTGTCACCGTGCCCCTTGAGTCGAGGAAGGCGTCGGCCGCCGAGGTTCGTCCCGACGGCGTTTCGCTCGTCCGCGGTCCCTCCCACCGTTCTAGGCTCGGACCGTGCGGCAATCCGAGCAGCGCGCCCAAGGCGCTGGACCGTTCACCACCCGGCTCACCTGGCGCCTTTCCGACGGCGGCACCGCCGTCTGGGAGTCCCGGCTCGCGCGACGGCGCGGGGTGCTCGCCGTTCGCCCCCAGCCGGGCGCGGCCACTCGTCACGTCCGCGCCGACGCCGTCTCCCGCACTCGGCTGCGCCGGCTCAACGCCGTCGCCGCGATCGCGTTCGTCGTCGGGGGCGCCCTCTTCACGGCCGGTGCGGCCGTCGCGCAGTTCGGCGTCGCCGACGCCACCGAGTGCGCCTCGATCTACTTCGCGGGCGGCCTCTTCTTCACCACCGGCGGGTATGCCTCGCTGCTCCAGGCGATCAACGCACCCCGTCACGTTCCCGGCGGTGAGGGACAGTTGGTCACCCGTCCCTGGCGGTGGTGGAGCTATGAGCCGGCGCGGGTGGACTGGCTGAGCACGTTCGTCCTCTTCTCGGGCACGCTCGTCTTCGCCGTCGATCTGCTGGACTCCTTCCTGCAAGGCCTGAGCGCCCAGCAGGTCAACCGGCTGATCTGGGCACCCGACGTGATCGGCTGCGTCCTCTTCCTGCTCTCCGGTCACCTGGCCTTCGTCGAGATCTGCCACGGACGGCTCCGCGTCCGGCCGCACGAACTCGGCTGGTGGATCGTCACCGTCAACCAGCTCGGGTCCGTCCTGTTCATGGTCTCGGCGGTAGCCGCCTACACCCGGCCGGCCACCGGCAGTCTCGTCAACGCCGACATCGCCAACTGGGGCACGCTCACCGGCGCCCTGTGCTTCTCCCTCGCAGGCGTCCTCCAGCTCGGCGAACACCCGTAGAGCCCGACCACCGGCCATCGACGACGAGAGCACCGACGCCGGGAACAAGGGGACACAGGCGCGGTTTCACCTCCCGAACGGCTCCGGGCAGCCTCCTTGCAGTTGGCCCGTCCGGGATATTGACGCGCTCGCGCAACGGTGGCTTGATGAACGGTACGCAGGCGTGGGAGCGCTCCCACTTCTGGCCGCACCGCGCTCTCACTCCCGCCCCACTTCGGGAAGGACATCCCGTGCGCAGCAGCAGACGCCCCTCGCTCCTCGCCACGTTCCTGGCCGCCCTGCTCGTCGTCGCCGCCGGGCTCGGCCTGGCCGGCGCCCCACCCGCCGCCGCCGCCACCCCGGTACGGATCATGCCGCTCGGCGACTCCATCACCGGCTCCCCCGGCTGCTGGCGCTCCCTGCTCTGGAACCAGTTGCAGACCGCCGGTTACACCGACATCGACTTCGTCGGCACCCTGAACGCCCAGAGCTGCGCCCTCGCGCACGACGCCGACAACGAAGGCCACGGCGGATTCCAGGCCACCGCCACCGCCGACCAGAACCTGCTGCCCGGATGGCTGGCGGCAACCCGACCGGACATCGTTGTCATGCATTTCGGCACCAACGACGTCTGGAGCAGCATCGCGCCGGACACCGTCCTCGCCGCGTTCACCAAACTGGTCGGCCAGATGCGGGCCGCCAACCCGTCGATGAAGGTGCTGGTGGCCCAGCTCATCCCGATCGATCCGAGCGACTGCGCCGGGTGCGCCGCCCGTACCGTGGCGTTCAACCAGCGCATTCCGGCCTGGGCCCGGGGCATCAGCACCGCGCAGTCTCCGGTGACCGTCGTCGACCAGTGGACGGGTTTCGACAGCGCCACCGACACCTACGACGGCGTCCACCCCAACGCCTCCGGCGACGCCAAGATGGCGGCCCGCTGGTACCCCGCGTTGTCGGCCCTGCTCGCCCCGGGCGACCCCGGAGACCCCGGAGACCCCGGGAGCGGCGGCTGCTCGGCGGCCTTCCGGGCCGTGTCGGTGTGGCAGGGCGGCTACCAGGGCGAGATCACGGTCACCAACACCTCGTCCACGGCGGTGATCTCCTCCTGGTCGGTGAACCTGACGCTCCCGGCGGGCAGTCGGCTCACCCAGGTCTGGAACGGCGCGCCGACCGGGACGACGGTGCGCAACGCCGGCTGGAACGGCACGGTGACGGCGGGGGCGAGCACCACGTTCGGCTTCCTCGCGAGTACGCCACCGGCGGCGGACACGCCATCGGTGACGGCCACGTGCTCGGCGTCCTGAATCCTGCGCGACGAGACGGCCGGGACGCCCGTGGCCCTCGCCGCGCAGCCCCGGTGAGTCAGCGAGACGGGTGATCGAAGGCGGCGCCGACACACGCTCAGGGCTGAGGGTCCGAGCCCCGGCATGGACGAGTCGGCACCGCTTCGGCCGCGAGTCGTCAGTAGCCGGTGCCGCGCTTGATCTGGCCGCGCTCCGTCCCGTGGGTCGCGCCCTTCTCGTCCAGGGTGCGGCACGCGTCGGCGATGTCCTGGCTCAGGCGATCGACCTGCTCGCGGCTCAGCGTCTCCTTGACCAGAGCGCGCAGGACCTTCACCTGCTCCGCGTCGGGCGGGAGGGTGTACGCCGGCACCATCCATCCGCGCTCGGCCGCGAGTTGCCAGGCGATGTCGGACTCGTCGTAGGAGTTTCGGCCCGTGAGTCGGAAAGCGACCAGCGGCAGTTGCTCCAGGTCGCTGCCGATCACCTCGAAGCGGCCGCTGTCGCGCAGGTTGTCCGCCAGCGCCCGGGCGTTGTCCTGCATCATCTTCATGACGTACGTGTAGCCTTGGCGGCCCAGTCGCACGAAGTTGTAGTACTGCGCGAGCACCATCGAGGCGCCTGTGGAGAAGTTCAGCGTGAACGTCGCGTCGGTCTTGCCCAGGTAGTTCTCGTAGAACACCAGGTCCTCGGCCAGGTCGGACTCCTCGCGGAAGACCAGCCATCCGATGCCCGGGTAGACCAGGCCGTACTTGTGGCCGGAGGCGTTGATCGAACGGACCTGCTCGAGCCGGAAGTCCCATTTCGAGTCGGGGTAGAGGAAGGGCCACACGAATGCCCCGCTGGCGCCGTCGACGTGGATCGGGATGTCGAGGTCGCGCTTGGTGCGCACGTCCCTCAGGAGTGCGTCGATACCGACGACGTCGTCCTTGTGGCCGGTGAACGTGGTGCCGAGGACGGCGACGACGCCGATCGTGTTCTCGTCGATGCGGGGCTCCACGTCCTCCGGACCGATCGTGTACTTGCCCTCGGCGAGCGGCACGATCCGCGGCTCGACGTCGAAGTAGCGGCAGAACTTCTCCCACACGACGTGGACGTCGCCCCCGAAGACCAGGTTGGGCCGGTCGGTCGGCAGACCGGCTGCCTGGCGGCGCTGACGCCACTTCCACTTCAGCGACAGCGCGCCGAGCATGATTGCCTCGGAAGAGCCCTGGGTCCGGCAGCCGGTCGTCCTGCCCGGCGCGTGGAAGAGATCGGCGAGCATGCGCACGCATCGCTGCTCGATGTCCGCGGAGATGGGGTACTCCGCGTGGTCGATGAAGTTGCGGTGCAGGTTCTCGGCGATCAGCCGCTGTGCCTCCGGCTCCATCCACGTGGTGACGAACGTGGCGAGGTTGCGCTGCGGGTCGCCCTCCATGGCGAGATCCACGTCCACGAGCCGCATCGCGTCGGTCGCGGTCATGCCTTCCTCGGGGAAGGTCTCCGAGGGCGAGGGCATCGTCAGGAACCGGTTACCGAAAAGAACCGAATCATCACTCTTGGCCATACGAGGATTCAAACAGCGTGGGGCCCTGTTGCGGGCGAGGGACACACCGAACACCCGCACGCACCGCCCGGGGCCGCGCAGTGTCCCGGCCGCCGCCGATGTCTGGCGCGGGCGTGAAAGGCGACGGTCTTCCGTCCCGACCGGGTGGGGCGCTGCCGCGCCGGCGATGTCCGGCCCGCTGTGCCGTCGGAGGGTTGCTGGGACGGCCCACCTCTTCTGCGCCCATGCCGTCCGTCCGGCCGGCCGGTGCCCGTCCCGGGCGGTCGTGCCCGGCGTCCCTGCTGCTCGACGGCCCGCCGTGAACCCGTGAAGTGCTGAACCGGCTTCAGCGGTGTTCGGGGTTGTCGGCACCCGCGTGACAGTCCGCGTCCCATTGCGAACGTTGGTTGCCCTTTGCGGGGATGCCTCCGGCGCGTTTGAGCAGGGCGGCCATGTGCATGAGGTTCCAGGTCATGAAGGAGGTGTTGCGGTTGGTGAAGTCGTTCTCGGGGCCGCCCGAGCCGGGATCGAGGTACGACGGGCCGGGGCCGGCCGCACCGATCCAGCCCGCGTCCGCCTGGGGCGGGATCGTGTAACCGAGGTGCTGCAGGCTGTAGAGGAGGTTCATCGCACAGTGTTTGACGCCGTCCTCGTTGCCGGTGATCAGACAGCCGCCGACCCGGCCGTAGTAGGCGTACTGGCCTTGGGAGTTGAGCAGCGAGGAACAGGCGTAGAGGCGCTCGACGACCTTCTTGGTCACCGAACTGTTGTCGCCCAGCCAGATGGGGCCTGCCAGGACCAGGATGTCGGCGGCCATCACACGCTCGTAGAGCGCGGGCCACTCGTCGGCGGCGAAGCAGTGCTCGGTCATGTCGGGATACACGCCGGTGGCGATGTCGTGGTCGACGGCCCTGATCTCGTCCGTCGCCACTCCCTGCGCGTCCATGATCGCGCGGCTCCTGTCCACGAGCCCCTGGGTGTGACTGAGCTGGGGGGACGGTTTGAGGGTGCAGTTGACGTAGAGCGCGGTGAGGTCGTCGAACCGGTGGGGAGGCGGTGTGTTCATGACGGGCAGCGTCTCGCGTGTGCGCGGTTTCGTCCCGGTTCGACGCGCCCATGAGGTCTTCGAAGTTGTGACATGTCCGGCGGATTCCCGAATCCGGTCGGCGGCCGGCCTGGCGCGGCCGTGCGCACAGGTGGACCGGGCCCGCGCCGGCCACGCACCGAGTCCAGAACCCTCGTGCGGCCGGTGATGAAGCAGCGAATTCGAACCCCGTGCGAAAGGACGAGGCACACGTTCACCATTTCACCGACAGGGCGGACCTCCATCGCCGGATCGCACACTCGTCCGTCCTGAACGGGTGAACGGAATCGACCGGCGCGACAGCCGGGAGAACCGACCGGCGGAGCACTTTCCGGTGAGACCTCTCCCCGTACCCAGGTCGTCTCCGCAACCCGGGTGCCCCGGTCCGGCACATGGGTGTCGTGGGCACTGTGTGCCAGGTGGAGGCTCTTCCAGGGGAAGGGGGCAGTCGGCAGGCTCGGGATGTCGACCACTGCGGGTCGCCTCCGTCGAGTCCCCTCCGGGAGAGACCAAAATGGACATCCGGCAACTCCGAGCCTTTCACCGCGTGGCCGCACCGGGGAACTCCACCCGGGCCGCGGCCGAACTGAGCCACGCGCAGTCCCCGGTGGCCGCACAGATCCAGAGTCCCGAAGTATCCCTGGGGGGCTAGCTGTTCGAGCGGTTCGGGGGCAAGGTGAAGCTGACCCCGGCGGGGACGCGACTGCTGCCCTCGCGGGACAGATGCCGGCCCCGGCGGACGAGGTACCAGGCGCCGCGTCCCCGGACGCGCAGCCCGAGGGCCTGCTGTCGCCCGGGCCGTGGCCGCTGCCTCGGTGGGCGGCGGCGAGGCGGTCGAGTGGGTTCCGTCCGACCCCGAGGCCCGGTTGACGCGGCTCGTCGAGGGCGCGGCGGAACCGACCGTCTCCAATCCTGCAACTGCCGGTCTCCGCCGAACAGCGCGCCGTCGAAGTGGGCGAGCGGGACAAGGCGCCGGCCCCGGTCGCCGAGACGGCGGGCGTCCATGGGCCGGCCGTCGGCCTCGACCACGACTGGGCGCCCGTGTGCTGACCGCCGTCGGCACCTACGCGGAGGTGCACGACCGCAACCTCGGGCCGGCCACGGCTCTGGACGTGCCGCGAGGGCTCAACGAACTGTTCACGCGAGGTGGTCTGCAGTACGCCGTCCCCCTCCACTGACCCGTACTCCCCTCCCCCTTGGAAAGGAATCTCACCATGAGTACTGACACCCGGCCGGCGAACCCGGAGACGAAGGGAGCTCTCGAGCTGACCCTCGCCATGGTGCTCTCCGGCACCCTCGGCGTCTTCGTCATCGAGTCCGGCGCGTCGCCCTTCAACGTGGTCTTCTTCCGCTGCCTGTTCGGCACGGCCACGCTCGGCCTCTACTGCCTGGCGCGGGGCTTCTTCAAGAACCACGGCTTCACCCCGAAGAAGCTGGGCCTGGCCGCGCTGGGCGGTGTCTTCATCGTCTTCAACTGGGCGTTCCTCTTCGAGTCCTACGAGGACACCTCCATCTCGGTGGCGACCGTCGTCTACCACACCCAGCCGTTCTACGTGATGCTGCTGGGCGCCGTGCTGTTCCGGGACAAGCTCACGGCGGCGAAGTTCGGCTGGCTGGGTGTCGCGTTCGTCGGTCTGGTCCTGGTGGCAGGGGTGTCCGCGGCCGACCTGACCGGCAGCGGGGACAGCGCCTATCTGGCGGGCCTCGGGTACGCGCTGCTGGCCGCGGTGTTCTACGGGATCTCGACGGTCATCACCAAACGGGTCACCGGGGTGCGGCCGCATCTGGTCGCGCTGGTGCAGCTGGTGCTGGGCATCTTCCTGCTGCTGCCGTTCACCCGGCTGGGCGAGATGAAGGGGCTCGGCGGCGACTGGGGCTGGCTGGTGGGCCTCGGAGTGATCCACACCTGCGTGATGTACGTCCTGATGTACTCCGCGTACCAGAAGCTGCCGACCCCGAAGATCGCCGTCCTGGCGTTCGTCTACCCGGCGGTGGCCATGCTCATGGACTGGGCGGTGTACGGGCACGGCGTGAGTCTGCTGCAGGCGCTGGGCATCCCGCTGATCGTGGCGGCGAGCCTGGGCATCAACCTCGGCTGGTCGTTCGCCGGACGCCGGGCGTCCGTCGCGCTCAGGTGGAGGCGCGACCGGACAGGGGCGGACCCGGTGGAGGGGGCCTCCTCCGCCGGCCGATGTGCGACGGCGGGGCAACGGCGAGGCTCTCGCGTCTCGGTATGCACTGCCCCGAGGGCGAGTTCGTCCACACCGGGTTCGTCGACGGGTGACTCGCCCGCGCATCCGACGGACGAGGATCAACAGCAGCTCAGGACGGCGCAGTTCGTCACGCCGTACGACGTGTTCTCGCGGGACAGCAACAAGGAGCTGACTGTCTGCGAAGTCCACCCGATCCTGGACAATTGTCACAGCCTCCGCTGCCTGGACACGTGCAGGGCGACCGCGTCGGCGACCTGTTCGTCTTCGCCAACCAGGAAGGCTAGTCGAGAAGTCCTGTCCGGGCGGCCCTGACTCCTGCCTGGAAGCGGCTTTCCACGCCGAGCTGTGCCATCAGGTCGGCCATCACGCGGCGCAACGTCCGTACGGACACGCCGATTTCGCGGGCGATGGATTCGTCCTTGCGTCCGGTGGACATCAGCCGCAGCACGCCCAACTGCTGGGAGGTGAGCCCGGACTCCTCACCGGCGCCGCTTTCGTCCAGAGGCACCGAAGAAGCCCAGCACATCTCGAAGACCCTGACCAGCAGGGCGGTGACGGCCTCGCCGCGCAGCACCATCATGGCGTTGGCCGCGTCGGTGTGGAGCGCGGGCACCAGGGCCTGCACCCGGTCGACCAGGATGAAGCGGAACGGCACGATGTCGGCGATCCTGACCTGGGCACCCGCGGAGCGCAGTTCCTGCAGATGCTTCATCGAGTGGACGATGCGGGTCATCGGCCGCAGGTGGATGCTGCGCATGGTCACGCCGCGCTCCAGGACCTGCACGTCGCGCCGCAGTCCCTCGGCGAGCACCTCCGGCGGCCGCACGGGCCCCGGGTGCATGCTGAGGATCTCCGAGGTCGCGATGTCGGCGATGTCTCCGAGCACACGTGCGATCCGGTCGGCGCCGGTGATCACTTCGTCGCCGAGCGTGCCGCTGCGGGCGACGTGCAGCGGCAGGAACACCTCGCGCATGGCGTCGATCCGCTCGCGGGTGCGACGGATCCGGTCGGCCAGGCGGACGGTGGCCTCCTCCTCGGCGGTGAGCAGCCGCAGCAGCGCGGCCTCGGGGGCGGTGGCCTTGGCGGTCGGTCCGTCGTCGGCCGACTCGACGAGGAGGCCCAGGTCGATCAGCTGCCCGCGGGCGTGCTCGATCTCGTCGACGGTCGTGTCGAGTTGCTCGCAGGCGCTGCGGACGGACCAGTCGCCGCGAGCCGATGCGTACCGGAAGAGTCTCAGGGCCTGGGGCCCGATGCTCGGTGCGCTCATGTCCGTCTGCTGCCTTCCCACAGGGAACGTATTGAGGCCGGGGACGGTGATGGCGGGTCGTCGTGTCTGCCGCCGATGAACAAAAAACCCTCCCGAAGGTATGTTTCAATCGAAGTCTTCCCGGCCTTCCCCCGGGCCAGGAAGGCAATGGTTCAGCTCACAGGTCGAGCGGAGCCCTGCCGGACACCGGGGCCTCCTCCGCGGGGAAGGGTCTCGTCCACGCGGAAGCCCCTCCGGAAGCGGTCGTACCGCACAGTCGCGACCATGCATGACGGTCGGTCACCGACTGCTCGATGAAAAATATACCTGCGGGAAGGTATATTGCAACGAGGGTTGTTGGACGCGACCGTGAGCGGAGACATCGTGGAACCGAAGAAGCACCGGGCAACCTTCCCGGTACCCGAGCGCAGCCCGGACAACATCGCCCTGCACGGCCGCAGTCCCGAGTTGCACCAGGAGCGGGCCGCGCACACCCGCAAGCAGATCCTGGACGCCGCCGCTCAGCTCTTCGACGAGCGCGGGTACGGCAAGACGTCCGTCAAGGACGTCGCCGACCACGTGGGGATGACCAAGGGCGCGGTCTACTTCCACTACCCCACCAAGGAAGCGCTCACGATCGCGGTCGTCGAGGCGCACTACCGCCGCTGGCCCGCACTTCTGGAAGCAGCCCAGGCCAAGGGGCTCGGCCCGCTGGAAACCGTGGTCGACCTGCTCGACCGGACCGCCCAGGCCTTCCAGGACGACGTCGTCGTGCAGGGCGGGGCGCGGCTGCAGATGGAGCAGCCCCTGCCGGACGGCCTGTTGCCGCAGCCGTACGTCGGCTGGATCAGCCTGCTGACGGAGTTGCTGGTGGAGGCGGCGGAGGCCGGGGAACTGCGCGAGGGCGTCTCGCCCGGCACCGCGGCCCACACGCTGGTCTCCGCGTTCTTCGGCACCCAGCACATCTCCGCGCGGCTCACCCGTCGCGCCGACCTCGTACAGCGCTGGTCCGACTCCCGGGACCTGATTTTCGCGGCCCTGCGGCCGTAGAGGGGCGGCCCCTGCGCTTCCTGGAGAGGACAGAGCAGGGGCTGCGTCGCCGCGCACCGGTGTCCCTGCGACGACACCGGTGCGGCACACCGTCCCCGAACGGTGTGACCACGCTCCGCGATCCGGGCGCGCTATACGACGCCCTGAGCCGTCATCGCCTCCGCCACCCTCAGGAAGCCCGCGATGTTGGCGCCCAGGACGTAGTCGTCGGGGGTGCCTCCGTAGGTCTCGGCGGTGGCCCGGCACTGGGCGTGGACACCCCGCATGACAGCCGCGAGGCGGGTCTCGGTCTGCTCGAAGGTCCACACGTCACGAGAGGCGTTCTGCTGCATCTCCAGCGCGGAGGTGGCCACGCCGCCCGCGTTGGCGGCCTTGCCGGGACCGAAGAGGACGCCCGCCTCGCGGAAGACCTCGATCGCCTCCGGGGTGCAGGGCATGTTGGCTCCTTCGGCGACGGCCAGGACGCCGTTCTTCACCAGCGTCCCGGCTTCCTGTCCGCCCAGTTCGTTCTGGGTGGCACACGGCAGCGCGATGTCGCAGGGCACCTCGAAGACCGAGCCCCGGTCGGAGAAGCGCGCCCCGGGCTTGGCCTCCGCGTAGTCCGACAGGCGTGCCCGCCGCACCTCCTTGACCGTTTTCAGCAGCTCCAGGTCGATGCCGTCCGCGTCGACCAGGAATCCGGACGAGTCCGAGCAGGCCACCACGGACCCGCCCAGGGCGTGCACCTTCTCGATCGCGTAGAGCGCCACGTTCCCCGAGCCGGATACGACGGCCTTGCGACCGTCGAATCCCTGTCCGCGCGTGGCCAGCATCTCCTGCGCGAAGTACACCGCTCCGTAGCCGGTGGCCTCCGTCCGGGCCTGCGAGCCGCCCCAGGAGACCCCCTTGCCGGTCAGGACTCCCGCCTCGAAACGGTTGGTGATCCGCTTGTACTGGCCGAAGAGGTAGCCGATCTCGCGCCCGCCGACCCCGATGTCGCCGGCGGGAACGTCGGTGTGCTCGCCCAGGTGCCGGTACAGCTCGGTCATGAACGCCTGGCAGAAGCGCATGACCTCGTGGTCGCTGCGGCCCTTGGGGTCGAAGTCCGAGCCGCCCTTGCCGCCGCCGATCGCCAGTCCGGTCAGCGCGTTCTTGAAGATCTGCTCGAAGCCCAGGAACTTCACGATGCCGAGGTTCACGCTCGGATGGAAGCGCAGACCGCCCTTGTAGGGGCCGAGCGCACTGCTGAACTCCACCCGGAAGCCGCGGTTCACCTGAACACGCCCCGCGTCGTCCACCCACGGCACCCGGAAGATCAGCTGCCGCTCGGGCTCGCACAGCCGCTCGGCGATCAACGCGTCCACGTACTCCGGATGCGCCTGCAACGCCGGCGCCAGCGTGTGCAGCACCTCTCCAACCGCCTGGTGAAACTCGCTCTCACCGGCGTTTCGCCGGCAGACCTGTGCGTAGACGGCCTCGATGTGAGCACTGGGGTTCATGCGTGCCTGCTCTCCTGTGGTCCGCCGGGCACTCATCCTGTGCAGCGTGCCCGGCCACTGTCCTGACAACGAATACGGACGGCAGGAGTCGCTGTGTCAGTGAACAAGGTCACCGATATCGGAAGACTGCTCCGTTCGGGCACGGCAGCCGGCGGTCACCCGTCCTGACGGACCGGCACACAGCGACCATCGGGACGGCGCCCCCGCTTTCCGCCGCTCGGGGGTGCCGACGGAGGGCGGGAAGGGGCCCGGACGTCAGCCCTCGGTCGACGACGGCGAGTTCGACGTGTGCCGACAGGTCGCCGCACCGGCACGTCCGGCGCACCCCGCACCGGCCAATCCGTTCGACACCGTGCGCGATCGAAGCAACGATGTACGTTATGACGACGAACCGAAAGGTCCATGCCGCGTAGGCGGTCGGCCCGCATCCGGGCCGGTGCTCCCCACCGACGAAGACGACAGGCAACGACGGTCATCGACGGTCTGTCCTCGCGCGCGCTGTCCCAGATCCTCGCCCTCGAACGCAGCCGCGACTGTCTGAAGCCCGGAGACGTCGGCGCGGCCGTGCGCCGGTGGAAGGACTACGTCCACCTCCCCGAGCGCCGGCTGTGGCACGACCACGAGTGGGGCGACCCCCACGGGGACTGCTACGACGATCCCTTCGAAGCCCGCGCTCTCCTCGATGCCGTGATGCGGGCCATGGCACCGCGGCAGGCTCGCGAACTCCGCCAGATCGTCGGTCGGTGCGACGCCGTCTGGAACACACCGTCACCGCCGTACGACCCGGGCTGAGGCCGAGGGGACGAGCCGAACGCCCACCGGCTTTGCGCAGACGCAGACGCGGGGGGACCGACTGCGACGACACCGCGACACCCGCGCTTGCCGACACGGTGCGGTTCGCCCCCGCGGACGGGACACGGGCGGGAACCGATCCGGCGCGGGCGGTGTACCCATGTCGTGAGAACGCGGGAGGGGGGCCGCACCGTCGATGAGGCCGCGGTGATCGCACGCGTACGCGCCGGGAAGCCGGAGGCGTACGCGGAGTTGGTGCGCGCCCACACGGGCATCGCACTGCGGGCGGCCCGGGCTCTCGGCGCCGGGGCGGACGCGGAGGACGTCGTGCAGCAGGCCTTCTTCAAGGCCTACTGCGCACTGGGCCGCTTCCGGGACGGCGCCGCGTTCCGGCCGTGGCTGCTGTCCATCGTGGCCAACGAGACGAGGAACACGGTACGGACGGCAGGGCGCCAACGGTCTCTGGCCGACCGCGAGGCGGCCTTCACCGAGGCCGAGCCGCCGGAATCGCCCGCGGCCGACCCTGCCGTCGCCGCGCTGGCGAACGAACGCCGCGTCGCGCTCCTCGAGGCCCTGGAGAAACTGAGCGAGGATCACCGACTGGTGGTCACCTACCGCTATCTGCTGGAAATGGACGAGCCCGAGACAGCGGCGGCCCTGGGCTGGCCCCGGGGCACGGTGAAGTCCCGCCTGAGCCGGGCGCTGCGCAGACTGGGCCGCCTGCTGCCGGAGTTGGAGCCGGGCACGTCCCTCGGGAACGCGGGAGGAGGTGAGGGCGATGCGTGAGCCGAGCAGGCCGCGCGGGCCGGGCCGGATCGGGAAGCGGAAACGGCGTCTACGCGACGGCATCACGGACGGCGCCGGTCGTGACGTCCGGTTGCCCGAGGAGTTGCGGGCGCTCGGGCGGAGGCTGGACCGGCCGGAGGCCGACGAGGCGTACGAGGGCTCGGCCATGGCCGAGCGGGTCCTGCAACAGCTGGTCGACGAGCGGGCACCGACCCCGATGGTCCTGCCCCGGGGAGTGGGTGAGCGGCTGCGGGCGCTGCACCGGTGGACCGGGCTCCGCCGACGCACGCTGGCGGCGGCACTGTGCGGGCTGCTCACCGTGCTCGTCCTGACCCCTCCGGTGCGGGCCGCGGTGGCGGACTGGTTCGACTTCGGCGGGGTCGAGGTGCGGTACGACCCGTCGGCGACGCCTTCGCCGGGAGCGCGCGTGCCGGGCTGCCCCCACCCGGTCCCTCTCGCCGAGGCGGGCCGGCAGGCAGGGTTCGCTCCGCTCGTGCCGGGTGCGCTGGGCACCCCGGACGCGGTGTCCGTGACGCGTGCGCCGAAAGACCGCTATGTCGTCACCCTCTGCTGGGACGAGCGCGGCCGCACCGTCCGGCTCGACGAGTACGCGGCACGGCTGGCGCCGGAGTACGGCAAGACGGTGGCGAGTGAGCAGGCGGTCGAGTGGGTCGAGCTGACCGGGGGGACACGCAGCGCGTTGTGGTTCCCGCGGCCCCACCTCCTGCGCTTCTGGATGACCTCCGCGGACGGCTCCCGTCTCACCCGCTCCGAGCGCACGGCGGGACCCACCCTGCTGTGGGTCCACGACACGTTCACGCTGCGACTGGAGGGTGTGGCGTCGAAGGCGCGGGCGCGGGAGATCGCCGAGTCATTGGGCTGAACGGGCGCCGTCAGGACGGGAACCCCGGCGGATCGAGCGGTGTACCCGAAGTGGCACGGCGAGTGCGGACGGCCCGCACGGGGACGGATCGGGGTATCGGATGCGGCGACTGCGACAACTGGCCTCCGCGACGGGCGCGTTGACGACGGCTCTGGTCCTGCTCGTCCTGGCGGCTCCCCCCTCGGCCGCGGGTGGACCGGGCAGCGTGCTGCTGGTGTCACCGACCAGCCGGCGAACGGCGTCGTCGTACGGCACGGACCGGACGTACGCCCGCTTGGAAGAACTCCTCCCGCAGGCGGGATCCGAGCTCGACGAGCGTCCGGCGCAGGCACCGGACCGGGGAGCGGAGGACACCTGGATGGAACAGGTACGCGACATGGTCACCGTGTCGTGGACGCTCCCTGACTCGAGGCCGTGGCGGACGGACGATCTGTACACGTCCGTGTCCGGCACCGAGGACATCTGGATCCACACGACGCTGCAACTTCCGCAGGACACCGCCTCTTCGGGCGTCGGGGGCTGGCACAGGGCGAAACGATCGGAGGAGCTGCGGGCGCTGCTTGACGGCCTCGGCGTGTTGCGCGCGGCCTCCGGAGAACCGCAGGGGGCCGCGGCCTCGGCCGACGCACTCGCGGACACCGGGGTCGGTGTCGGCGGGACGGCCGCCGACCCCCGCGCCACGACAGACCCGCCCGGTCTGATCGACCGGGCCCGCTGGGTGGTTCCCGCACTGGCCCTCGGACTGCTCCTCGGCTTCGAAGGCGCCACGCTCCGCCGACGTCGCTCGGCGGCCCGACACGGGCCCGCGCCATCGCGGGAGCCCCGTCAGGAGCTGCTGGATTCCTGACCGGACGCGCCGAGGGGATCAGTCGCGGCCGGCCTTGACCTCAACCGAACTTGAGCTTCTAGGTTCCTTGCAGAGCCGCGGGAACCGACCGGCGGCGCCTTGCAGAGAGGTTCGCCGTGACCGAGCGCACAGCCCGCATCGAGATCCCCGACCGCTACCGCTATGCCGTGATCCCGCACATCATGGTCGACGACGCGGCCGCCGCGATCGATTTCTACCGGCGGGCATTCGGCGCCCGTGAGGACTTCCGGATCGACGCTCCGAGCGGCGGAATCCTGCACGCCGAGATCACCGTCGGACGGTCGGCCCTGATGCTCGGCGACGCCGGCGCGGAGGCGTCGGCCTCCTCCTTCGCCGCGCCGGCGTCGCTCGGCGGGGGCACCTCCGTCATGCTGCATGTCTTCGTACCGGACGTCGACAGCTTGGCGGAGCGTGCCGAGGCCGCCGGCGCTGAGATCCTCCAGCCCCCGACGGACATGTTCCACGGGGACCGCACCGTCATCGTCAAGGACCCCGCAGGGCACATGTGGGTGTTCCTGAGCCACAAGGAGGACGTCTCACAGGAAGAACTGATGCGTCGCCTGTCCGCGGCCGAGTGACCCGCCCGGGGAGGGGCGGCCCGGCTCCGCCGCGACGACATCGACGACATGACGCGTCGGCAGTCGGAGGGCTCCCGGCGTGGGAGCGGGGCGGACGGGTCAACGGCCCGGCCCGTCGCCTTGCGCGCAGGAGAGCAGGAAGTCGAGGAAGTGCTCGTCGAGCGGTTCCCCGAGCAGCGGCTGCAGGAACAGGAACTGCCCCTGCGGGTTGACCTCCAGCCAGACGGGCTCGCCGTCCGGGGTGAGCTTGAGGTCGATGGCTCCCATCCGCAGCCCCAGGCGCCGGAGTACCTCCAGCACCCGGCCGCCCACGTCGGCCGGTACCTCCCACCTGGAGATGGGCACGTTGAGGTCGGGGCGCCAGTCGAGCCGGTCGCTTTCGATGAGGGCCGCGTGCATCCGCTCGCCGAAGCAGTTGAGCCGGACGTGCCTGCGGCCGGGGATGTACTCCTGGTATACGGCCGGGCAGACGCTGAAGGACTCCTCGGGAATGGCCCGCGGATCGTCGATGTACTGGGTGAACATGAGCGGGCCGGTAGCGCCCACCACGGGTTTGACGATCACACGGTCCACGGTGCGGGCGAACTCCGCCACCTCGTCGCGGGATTGGGAGACGAGCGTGCGCGGCACCCGGAACCCGGCCTCCCTCGCCACGGAGAGCTGGTACAGCTTGTCCGCGGCGCGGTCGGTCGCTTCGGGAGTGGAGATCCACTGGCCGTGGAAGGACGCCGCGAGAATGCCGCCGAGGGCGCCGCGGCTGTCGTTGTCGACCAGGCGCTGCTGGTGGTCGGTCGACGCGCGGGCGGACGCCTGCTGGTTCGCCCGCATCCGTCGCCACCACAGCACCGACACCGCGTCGAGGGGGATGGTGCGCCCCTCCGAGGTCAGGACGGTGCTGGGTGCGTCTCCGTGCGACCTCCACGTCAGGCCGGGACGCCCACTGATGCGGTCGCACTCCAGAACGTGGAAGTCGTGGAAACCACGGCGGACGGCGGCGTCCCGGATGACGTGGGTGTGGAAGTCGTCCTCGACGGACACCGTGAGGATCATCAGACGGGACAGTCCACGCAGCAGTCGTCGGAGCAGCCGCACGAGCACGACTCCGACGCCGAACCTCCCATGCGGGTGGCGTCAATGCGCATCCCGGTGGTGGCGCGGACGGCCTCTTCCCAGTCCCGCAGCTCTTCCGGCGTGTTCAGGCGTACGAACGAATCGGGTTGCGCCCTGAGGATGACGGGAGGAGCCAGGTCCGTAGAGATCGCCGACTGGGTCTGCACGTCCTCGGCCACGGGATCACCGAGTTTGAACGATGCCATGGTGAGTCACCTCCATGGAGGATCGGGTGAGGTGTGGGCTCTCTCCTAGTGTCCTGCGCCAGAGATCCGTCGGCAGAAGCGGGCAAGGGAGTCGAGGATCTCTTGGGCTGTCTTGGTCCAGATGAACGGCTTGGGTTCTTTGTTCCAGTCCTTGACCCATGCCCGAATGTCGGCTTCGAGGGCCTGGATGTTCTTGTGTGCGCCGCGGCGGATCATCTGGTGGGCCAGGTAGCCGAACCACCGCTCGACCTGGTTGATCCAGGAGGAGCCGGTCGGGGTGAAGTGCAGCTCGAACCTGGGGTGTTTGGCCAGCCAGGCCTTGATCGCGGGAGTCTTGTGAGTGCCGTAATTGTCCACGATCAAGTGGACCTGCAGGTGCGCGGGCACCTCCTTGTCGATCCGGATCAGGAACTTCTTGAACTCCACGGCCCGATGCCGACGGTGCAGGGCACTGATCACCTCGCCGGTGGCGACATCGAACGCGGCGAACAAGGTGGTCAGGCCGTTGCGGACGTAGTCGTGAGTACGCCGCTCGGGCATGCCCGGCATTATCGGCAGCACCGGCTGCGACCGGTCCAGGGCCTGGATCTGCGACTTCTCGTCCACCGAGAGGACCACCGCACCCTCGGGCGGGTTGAAGTACAGACCCACGACGTCGTAGACCTTCTCCACGAACAACGGATCCGTCGACAGCTTGAACGTGTCCGCCAGATGCGGCTTGAGCTGGAACTTCCGCCAGATCCGGCCGACCGTGGACTTCGACAGGCCGCTGTGCTCCGCCATCGACTTCCGCGACCAGTGGGTGGCGTTCTTCGGGATCTCCTCCAGCGTCGTGACCACGACCGCCTCCACCTGGTCGACGCTGATGGTGGGCGGCCGGCCCGGCCGGGGCTCGTCGACCAGGCCGTCCAGCCGCTCCGCCAAAAACCGCCGCCGCCACTTACGGACGGTGTCGGCGGCCACCCGCAACTCGCGGGCGACCACGACGATTGGCGGTACCTCCGGACCAGCGCACGCCAGCACAATCCGCGCCCGCAAGGCCACGGCCTGGGCCGATGTCGCCCTACGCGTCCACCGCTCCAACTCCGCCCGCTCGTCATCAGACAGCAGCAACGGTTCCAGCTTCGGGCCCCGACGAGGAACTGACGCACCAGCAGCAGAAGTCACACAACTACTAACGATCAACTACTGGCGCAGGACACTAGCACAGCACCGTTGACGTGTCGCCGCACATCGAACAACTTGACGGCTCAACAGGCGGGACGCATGATGCCGCTGCCGGGACCCGCCGGGGACCCGCACGTCCGGCGGCAGCGGGGCAGGCGGCGGCGTCGGCCCGGTCGGCGAGAACGTCCCACGCGCCGATCGGGGTCGCCACCCGCAACGCACACAGGCACGTGGTCTCCGCCACCTCTTCGGCGGGTTCTGCGCTCGCGCTCGCGAACTCGACGGGGGAGGTATCCATTCACGCCCCGCAGTGAACCGTCACATGGTAAGCGGGAGTTGCCCGCCTGACGGGTCGTCAACGGTAGGGTTGCCGGTCGTCCGTGCAGATTGCGGTGCTCCCGGCCGTTCGCCAGGATCGGCTGCGTCGCGTCAGGGTCCAGGCCTCCGGTGCGCGGCGCGCGGCGCTGATCCACGCGGCGAGTTCGGGCAGTGCGTGTTCCCGCAGAATGCCTCGTGCCGCGGCCCGTCCGGTGGACGGCAGTGGCGCGACACGGATGCTGACGCTGCACCACAGAGAGGGGTGGATACCGCTGCCGTAGTTCGAGGAGATCGGTGGGATCCACTCGACCTCCAGAAGGGTTCCGTCGCTGCGAGGCTGGTCGACGAAACGCACATCGGCGACGTCGGCACCCTGCTCGCCGAGAGCGGCGCGGATGTCGGACGTGGTGAGCGGCCACGACAGATCGCGCGGCAGTCTGCGGTTACGGGCTGGCACGAGCCCCAGGATGCCAGGCTCCTCGGTGGAGGCGCGCGTTCATTTTCCTTCCTCCCACGGCCCGCTCCCACAACCGCCCGCTCCCCCAGGGACCGGCCGGAGTCCGTACGCGCCCCGGTGACGCCCTCGCCCGGTACGCGCGCCGACCGCGAAACCCCAACCTGCCTGCCCCGACCCGGCTGCCGCGACCTACCCGACCCATTCGGTGGAGAAAAACGGACCAGTACCCGCAATAGTAGTGAAGAAACCAGGTGAATCCACCGCGTGTTCTTCGATTCACCGGGCACAAGGAGCAGCGGAGGTTGATAACTATGGTTCCCCTGCTTCTCGTTCTTCTGCTGGCCCTGGTTCTCTTCGGCGCGGGATTCGCACTGAAGGCACTGTGGTGGATCGCCGTCATCGTTCTGGCCGTCTGGCTGCTGGGCTTCGTCATGCGCAGCGCGGACACCGGCGGCCGCAAGGGCCGCTGGTATCGCTGGTAACCAGTCAGCAGCCGCTCCGTGGGCCCCGGGAAGACTCCCGGGGCCCACACTCATGGTCCCGTCGCCTCGAGGATCTTCTGCCGGGAGACCTCCTGAAGTCGGCCGGCAGCCCGCACCAGGCGACAACGCACCGGGTCACGACGTGTAACGGCCGGCGATCTCGGAAGCTCGCTCACGCAGGGAGTCGCGCAGCCAGTGCGGGGCCAGAGCCTCGGCGTCCATGGCGAGCTGCCACAGCGCCCATTCGGCGTGCCTGGAGTCCTGGAAGGTCGCCTCCAGCCGCAACCAGCCGTCCGCGTCCGTCACTTCGGTGACGACAGCCAGCGCGGTGCGCACCAGATCCTCCCTCCGCGTCGGGCTCACCCGTACCAGCACGGTGACCTGGTCGCCGCCGGTGCGGAACCGTGTGCTGCGTTCCTGCCAGACGCGGTCCAGATCAACCCGGTCGGACCGTTGCGCCGGTTCGGCGAGTTCCTCCGCGGCCAGGACGCGGGACAGCCGGTAGGTGCGCTCCTTACCGGACCGGGTGGCCAGCAGGTAACCCTGGTCGCGCACGGTGACCAGTCCGATCGGGTCCACCGTGCGCCACTTAGGGTTCTGGCCGACGGCCGCGTAGTGGATGCGCAGCTTGTGTCCGGCGAACACCGCGCGCCGGACCTCGGTGACCACGGTGTCGGGCACCTCCTCGGCGGCCAGCCGGCGCGCGAGGAGGTCGGTCTCCGGATCGATGAGCACGCGCTGAACCGCCCCGGCCGCGACGGCGCGATGACTTTCGGGCAGCGCGTCGACCACCTTGCGCATGGCCGAAGCGAGCGCCGAGCCGAGCCCGAACGCCTGCGCGCCGGGGCGTGACCCGGCGACCAGCAGGGCAAGGGCCTCGTCATGGTTCAGTCCGGTGAGCTCGGTCTGAAAGCCGGGCAACAAGGCGAACCCGCCGTGCCGACCCCGCTCGGCGTAGACCGGAACGCCGGCTGCGGACAGGGCCTCGATGTCGCGCAGCACGGTGCGGGTGGACACCTCCAGCTCGCGGGCCAGCGCGGTCGCGGACAGCCGGCCGTTCTGCCGTAGGAGCAGCACCAGTGAAACCAACCGGTCGGCGCGCATACGAAAACCCTATCGGAATACATGACACTTGATGTCATGTATTCGTTGCGAGGCTTACCCGCATGACACGGATCCATCGCCCCCGAGAGGCGACCAGCACAGCCCCCGCCCTGCTCAATCCGGAAGGTCTGCACGACCCGATCCCGATGGGGTACAGCCACACCGTCACCGTGCCCGCCGAGACCGAACTGGTGCTGATCTCCGGTCAGTACGGGTCGGGTCCGGACGGCGCGGTCGTCTCGGCCGACTTCGCCGAGCAGGTACAGCGGACCTTCCACAACATCGGCGTGGCCCTCGCCGCCCATGGGCTCGACCTCAGCCACGTCGTCCAGCTCAGGACGTACGTGGTGAACCACGACGTCGGCAAGCTGGGGCCGATCGCCGCGGCCGTACGGGCGGGCTGGGGTGCGAACCCGCCCACGCAGACCCTCGTCGGTGTCGCGAGTCTGGCCACGCCCGACGTCCTGTTCGAAGTCGAAGCCCTGGCCGCCCGCCGCTGAACCCACAGGCGTCCGCCGCGACGGTGGACCGTCTCGCAGGACGCGTCGGCGGACCGGGGAGCGGCCGCCGTGTTCTGCCGTGCCACCCCGCGACGCGACGGGGTGACGTGGCCCTGGCGGCGTACTCCGGCGGGGTGTCGGAGTACGCCGCCAGGGTGGGCCGCGCCGCGAGCGACGGCCCGGGCCCTCGGGTGCTACTTCGGATCGCGGTTGAACTGGGCCGTCGACCAGCGGTAGCCGAGCACGGTCAGGCCGACGCACCAGGCGGTCGCGATCCACCCGTTGTTGCCGATCTCGGTTCCGAGCAGCAGGCCGCGCAGGGTTTCGATGGCCGGGGTGAACGGCTGGTACTCGGCGATCGGCCGGAACCAGCCGGGCATCGTGTCCGCCGGGATGAAGGCGCTGGAGATGAGCGGCAGGAGAATCAGCGGCATCGCACTGTTGCTGGCGGCCTCGGGGTTCGGGCTGGCCATGCCCAGCCCGACCGCGATCCAGGTGAGCGCCAGGGCGAACATCGCGATCAGCCCGAACGCCGCCAGCCACTCGAGGACGCTGGCGTCCGTGGACCGGAAGCCGATCGCCACGCCGACGGCTCCGACGAGGACCACGCTGGCGAGGCACTGCAGCACACTGCCGACGACGTGCCCGACGATCACGGAGCCGCGGTAGACGGACATGGTACGGAAGCGGGCGATGAGGCCCTCGGCCATGTCCATCGAGATGTGCACGGCGGTCCCGATCACGGTGCTGCCAATGGTCATCATCAGAATGCCCGGGACGATGTAGGCGATGTACTCGGAGCGGTCGGCACCGCCTCCGCCGATGCCCGCGCTCATCACGTCGCCGAAGATGTAGACGAAGAGCAGCAACATCATGATCGGCGTGAGCAACAGGTTCAGCGTTGCGGACGGGTACCGCCACGCGTGCAGCAGATTGCGGCGCAGCATCGTGTTCGAGTCTCGGACGGCGAGGGAGAGGGCGCTCATCGGACGGTCTCCTTGGGCTGGTCGGGGATGCCGGCGGGGCCGGTGAGGGCGAAGAACACGTCGTCCAGGTCGGGCGTGTGCACGGTCAGCTCGTCCGCCTCGACGCCGGCCGAGTCCAACCGGTCGAGAAGGGAACGCAGTGCGCGCTGGCTGCCGTCGCCGGGGATCCGCAGTGTCAGTGTCTCGTCGTCCCGCGTGACGTCGGACAGTGCGGAGGCGGCGGACCGGTAGGCGGCCGGTTCGACGAAGCGGAGCCGGACGTGACCGCCGGGGATCAGGCGCTTCAACTCGTCGGCGGTGCCTTCGGCGGCGATCCTTCCGTCGTGCAACACCGCGATGCGGTCCGCGAGTTCGTCGGCCTCCTCCAGGTACTGGGTGGTGAGGAAGACGGTGACGCCGCCGGAGACCAGTTCTCGGATGATCTGCCACATCGTGTGGCGGGAGCGCGGGTCGAGGCCGGTGGTCGGTTCGTCGAGGAAGATGATCCGCGGTCCGCCGACCAAGGTCATGGCGATGTCGAGCCGGCGTTTCATGCCGCCCGAGTAGGTGGAGGCTGGCTTCTTCGCCGCCCCGGCCAGGTCGAAGCGCTCGAGCAGTTCGGCGGCGACGCGCCGGCCCTCGCGCTTGGACAGGTGGTGCAGGTCGGCCATGAGGAGCATGTTCTCCTCGCCGGTGATCAGGCCGTCGACTGCGGAGAACTGTCCGGTGACGCCGATCGCCGCGCGGACCCCGTCCGGCGCCCCGGCGACGTCGTGGCCGGCGACCTGGGCGCGCCCACCGTCGGCGGTGATGAGAGTGGAGAGGATCTTGACGACGGTGGTCTTGCCGGCGCCGTTCGGCCCGAGCAGCGCGAACACCGACCCGGCCGGGATGTGCAGGTCGATTCCGTCGAGGACGGTCTTGTCGCCGTAGGACTTGCGCAACCCGACGATGGAGATGGCGGGCGACGGCGTGTGACCGTCACTCCGATTGGATGTGGGCATGACAGATGAAGGCATGTGGCCCTCCCGTACGAAGGCTGAGTGGTCGGAGAGTCGGCGGTGGAGCCGGTAGGGGCCGGGAGGCTTCAGGCCTTGGCGCGGAGGACGTCGATGTTGCCCCAGTTGGTCCGTGCGTGGACCTTGACGGTGTCCGAGGCCCGCTCCGGGGGCTCGGACGCGGCGAGCGCGTTGCGCACCTGCCCGCGGTTCGAGCTGACGTCGAGCCAGGCGGCGGCCCCGTCGCGGATGCCGACCTCGATCGAGCCGTTGGAGGTCTCCAACCGGACGCTGCCGCGGCTGACTTCAGCGACACGCAGGAGTCCGTTGGTGGTGGTGCCGGTGACCGAAGCCTCAGCGCGCCTGATGTCGATGGCACCGCTGGCACCGTTCACCTGTAGCTCGCCGGTCACTGCGCCGACGGTCATGGCGCCGTGCGAGTTCTTCAGGACGGCCGGGCCGTCGACGAGGCCGACGCGTACGTCGCCGGTGCTGCTGGTGATGTCGGCCCTGCCTTCGACCCGGTCGACGATGGTCGAACCGTGCGACGCCTTCAGCAGCAGCGGGCCGGTGGTGTCGAGGCGGACGTCGCCGGCCGAGGTCTTCACGCGCACCTCGCCGAGCCGGCCCTCGCCGATCACCCTGACCCCGGCGCCGGTCACGTCGACGTTCGAGCCTGCGGGCAGTTCCACCGTCACGTCGACGGTGCCGCCGCGTCCGAGCAGATTGGCCTTGGGCGTGGTGACGGTCAGGGTGCCGCTCGCGCAGCCGACCTCGGTCTGATCGGCCGTGCGGACGTCCAGGTCCTTCTTCGGGTCACGGGGCCGCACCTCGACGACCGTGTCGAGGCGGTCGCCCGCGGTGAACTGGATCGAACCGGCGTACACGTAGGCGGTGACCGAAATCGGTTCGGGAGTGTCGTAAGAAGGCATGGCTGTCCCGTCCTCTTGGGTTCTCGGACTGTCCCCGCTGGTGGAACGGGGCGCAGGTGAAGTGGTGCGGGTTGGCGCGGTGCGGCCGAAGTGGTAGGGGCGGGGACGCGGTCAGCGCACCCAGCCCGTGAAGCTCTGCCCGACGGTCTGGGTCTTCTCCGGCGTACGCGACCGGGTGGCGCCGTCGAGCGCGGCCGACACGGTGCGCACCAGCCAAGCGTTGACCGACAGGCCGTCGCGGGCGGCGGCCTCTTCGGCGCGGGCCTTGAGGTGGGTCGGCAGGCGGAGGTTGACGCGGGCCGTGCCCCCCTCGTCGGGGTCGGCCGGTACCGGAGCGCCGAGCGGCTCGGCCGGCATGGCCGACTCCGCGGTGGCGTCGCCGTAGGTGGGCGGTGGCGTCACCACGAAGTCGGGGTCGAGCCCGCGCAGCCGTACGTCGACCGACCCCGGGGCGAGGTCGCGGGTGATCTCGTCCATCGCCGCGGAGAGCACGTGGAGCATCGTCAGCCGGGTCGCGGACTCCAGGGGCGCGGTGAGCCTCTCGGCCAGTTCGCGGGCTTCGTCGCCGCCGGCTTCGGCGGCCACCGCGAGTTCACGGCGGAGGGAGTCGACGTACGGGGTGAGATCCATGACGCCATGATGACACCACTATGGCGCCACACGCAAGGCGCCATGTGACACTTCCATGTGTGACGCTCAACGTGAGCGCTTTGACCTGCGAAGATCTGGGGACGCCACCCATGGGCCACGGTGACGCCATGCACGCCAACGCCTCCCGGAGGCCACGGAGTGGCTCCGAATGGCACAGAGTGGCACCAGATGACGTCAAGCCAGTCCACTGCGACGCGGTAGGGGCAGTCGGCAGCCGTGACAGCGCACCGGGCGCCGCCGACACTCCCCGGCGCGGCACCGCGCGCCCGGCACGACAGGGCGCGCGTCGGCGTCACAGGGCGGGTTACTGGTGCTCATCAGCTCGGCGGTGATCGCCGTGACCATGCCGGCCGCGGTGTGAACGGGCACCTCCGCCGACGGCTACGCGCCCGGGCAAGGCCGGCCGACGGGGTGCCACTCGAGGGAGAGGTGTGGGACCAGGCCCGTCACCGAGGGCGGCCCGTTCGCCAGCGTCCCGCAGCCCCTCCCCTCGGCCAGGGCGAGGTGGCCCCGCTCACCCGGGAGGACCTGCGCGAGGCCGAGCCGGACCGCACCCGCCGCCCCCGCGTCCACACCCGCTGAGCCTGGCGACACCAGACACCACGGGACCGGTCAAGGTCCCGTGGTGCACTTGTCCGGCAGCAGCACTAGCGATTGACGCTTCGCATCCCCGCCTCGTCGTACCGCTGACCCGCGGCCTCGGGCAGCTCCGCGTCGATGCGGGCCAGGTCCTCCTCACTCAGCGCGATGGCCGTCGCGGCGGCGTTCTGTTCCAGGTAGGTGCGGCGCTTGGTGCCCGGAATAGGCACCAGGTCCTCGCCCTGCGCCAGCACCCAGGCGATGGCCAGCTGGGCCGGAGTCACCTCCTTCTCGGCGGCGATCTCCTTGACCTTCTCCGCAAGCCGCAGGTTCGCCTTCAGGTTGGCCTCCTGGAAGCGCGGATTCTCGCGGCGCCAGTCGTTCGCGTCCAGCTCGTCCAGTGAGGCGAACCGCCCGGCGAGGAATCCACGGCCGAGCGGCGAGTACGGAACGAAGCCGATGCCCAACTCGCGGCAGGCGGGCAGCACCTCGGCCTCCACGTCCCGTGACCACAGCGAGTACTCGCTCTGCACCGCGGTGACGGGGTGCACGGCGTGGGCCCGCCGAATGGTCTCCGCGCTCGCCTCACTCAGGCCGATGTGGCGCACCTTGCCCTCGGCGACCAGTTCGGCCAGCGCGCCGACCGTCTCCTCGATGGGGACGTTCGGGTCGACCCGGTGCTGGTAGTAGAGGTCGATGTGGTCGGTGCCCAGTCGCTCCAGGGAACCGTGGACCGAACTGCGGACGTGCTCGGCCGAACCGTCCTGCGGGCCGACCGTGCTGATGTCGCCGGGTACCGCGTTGTCCATCCGGTAGTTGAATTTCGTCGCGATCACGTACTCGTCGCGATGCCCTCGGACCGCCTCGCCGACAAGTGACTCGTTGGTGAGCGGCCCGTACATCTGCGCGGTGTCGAGGAAGTTCACGCCGATTTCCAGGCCGCGCCGGATGGTCGCGATCCCCTCGGCCCGATCGGTGGATCCATAGAAGGCGGACATGCCCATGCACCCCAGGCCGACGGCCGATACCTGGAGGTCCCGCAGACTGCGCTTCCGCATGCCGTATCCCAGCCTTTCCCTGCATACTCGTTCGTCGTTCGTCGTTCGGACGCCACGAGGCCCACGCCCTCATCCATCTAGCGACGGATTCCACCGCTCGGCATCCCGTGAGAGGCCTGGGCCGCATGGGTTTCGTGCGCCGCGGTGTCCGCGACGCTACGCCCTGGAGCGCACTCCAACGCAAGTCGTCGCCCCGGCGTCCCGCCCGGGCCCCGCGACGTCCCACCACGACGCCAAACAACGCGAAACCTTTCCCACAACACTTGCTCAACCTATCGAATCTCGATAGGTTTCCATCGTAAGTCGATGGAAGGACGGGACGTGGGGAAACTGACAGTGCGTGCGCTGCGCGCCGTGCTCGTGGTGGTGCTCACCGGCACCGTGTTCGTCCAGGCGTCAATGGTGTGGGCACTGGCCACCGACCCGGAGGACGGATCCCTCCCGCTGACCCCGCTGCGCGTGCTCACGATTGTGGGCATGGCGTCGGTCCAGGTCGCCCTGGTCTGCGTATGGCGGCTGGTGACGATGGTGCGCCGCGGAACCGTGTTCTCCCACTCCGCCTTCCGGTACGTGGACGGAGTGATCGGCGCGATCGTGGCGGCCGCCCTCGTGTGGTTCGCGGTGACGGCCGTGAATGCGCCCGGCCAGCGTGACGACCCTGGCGTCACCGTCATCATGGGCGGGGTCGGCGTGGCCATCCTCGGGATCGCGCTCATCGTGCTCGTCCTGCGGATGCTGCTCGTCCAGGCCGTCGCGCGCGATGTCGAAGCGGTGCGGATGCAGGCCGAGTTGGACGAGGTGATCTGATGCCGATCGCCGTCGACATCGACGTGATGCTGGCCAGGCGGAAGATGTCCGTGGGCGAGCTGGCGGACCGCATCGGGATCACGCCCGCCAACCTCGCGGTACTCAAGAACGGCCG
This sequence comes from Streptomyces sp. P3, assembly GCF_003032475.1. Classification (NCBI taxonomy): domain Bacteria; kingdom Bacillati; phylum Actinomycetota; class Actinomycetes; order Kitasatosporales; family Streptomycetaceae; genus Streptomyces; species Streptomyces sp. P3. The sequence goes on along the minus strand of NZ_CP028369.1, from coordinate 9,757,921 downwards.
CGCACGGGCGGTGCGCTTCGCAACGCTCGCCGCGCTCTGCGAAGTGCTCGAGTGCCAGCCGGGCGACCTGCTGCGCTGGGAGACAGAGGACGCCACCGCAGACGGAGGACGCGGACGTTTGGCGCAGACCGATGACGCGTCCGGGGCTGCCGTGACGGATGCTCACGGGGTGTCGACCGGGACGGCGGCATCGACAACACCTACGTCCAGGTGACCGGCTCCAACTGCGCCGCGCTCACCGAGCACCGGACCACCCACACCCGCTGACGCCACCCTCCGGCCGGGCGGAGCGTCGGTCCCCGCCTCGCGGCCGGCCTACCGCAAGGTCGAACGAGGCGGGGGCCGTCGGCCGAATGGCGGCGGGCATTGCGCTCTCCGGCTCCCGGAACGGGCTGGAGCGGCTTGCGACGCGTATCGGACAGAGGACGTCGTCGCCGTGCCGCACCGTCTCGGCCACCCGGCCGTCGGCGCCGACGCGGTTCTGGTCCGGAGCCCTCGGCCGGGACAGGAGGTCGACGCTTTCTGGAGCGAGGCGCTGCGGTGGCCGCAGGTCCGGGACCAGGAAGAAGAGACCAACGTGGGAGAGACCGCCGCTTCGCAGGAGGTCGCGGTCTTTCCGTGCCGGGTCGGAGCAGTCGGCCTGTGCCCTCAGAGGCGAGGGCGGTGACGCGAGTTGCGCCTCAGGAGACGTCGACGGCCTCGGGGATGTCGTCGGCACCGGCCACTTCGTCCCGCGCCATCCCCAGGAAGCGCCGAATCGCTTCCACGGGCATGTCCAGTCCTTCCGACGCGGCGTGCTCGTCCCCGAACACCTGCACCGCCTCGGTGACGGCCACGGCCAGTTCGATCTCAGCCTTGCGGGCCTTGGCCTCGGCCTTGTCCACGGTGTCCACCACCGCGAGCTGGCGGCGTTGCTTCTCCTGCAGCCTCTGCTTGCGGGAAAGGGTCCTGTCGGAGTTCTGCACAGACATGATCAAGATCATAAGCGGTGGACCGCGTTTCCCTGAACTCGCCTGCACACGTGCGCCGTCAGGGGAATTGCTGCACTTCGGGCGGCGGGACCGGTCCTTGCCGCCCACCCTGCCGGTCCTGGAAGCGGTGCCGATGACATCGGCGCGATCGACCCGACCGGGAGGGCCGACCGGCTCCAGCGCCACCCACACCCAGGCGGAGCGCCACCGCCCCAACCTCAGGAGTCGTACGCCTCACGCGTCACCGGTCACGCCATCGCGCCGCCCCGGGATGCTGACGGCCGCGCTGCGGCCCGACGTCACATCGGTGACACTCGTCGATCCCCCGACCCGCGGTGTCTGCACGCTCGCACCGCGTCAGGATCCCCACCCCTCTTCGGCGTCCTTGTCCGACCGGCTCACCACGGCCTTCGCCTCCGTCCGTCCGGGGCCGGGCGCCGGACGACCGAAACGGACGCCACGTGTGGACGCATGCTCGGCGGCTGAACGGTCAGGCTGCTCGGCAGAGCGTCGCCAGGTCGGTCGGGGCCGCGCCGTGGTTCGCTGCCGGGCGCACGGGACGGGCCCCGCCGACGGCATCGGCGTCGACGTCGGCGCCCCGCCAGCCGTCGCTCGCGGCGGCCGCGACCTCCGAACGGTTGCGGGCGAAGACCACGAGGCGGAGCACCGCGAACCGCGCGACACCGGCAAGACCCGTGGCGGACAGGTACACGACCTGTTCGAGCACCGCACCGGGTGTCTCCACCAGCTGCCGCAGAACGACCATCGCCACACAGGTCATCGCGTAGGCGGCCGCCGCGGACCCGGCCGACTGCGCATGCTGCCGCCCTGTAGCGTGTCCGCCCACGCCGAAGGTGAAGCGGGCGTGCAACTCGGTGGCCAGGAGCGTGGAGACCGCGGTGGTCAGGGCGTTGGCCAGGGCCCAGGGCGTCCAGGAGGCGAGCGCCGCCACTGCGAAGCTCGAGGCGACCCCCACTCCCCCGCCGCAGAGCACGAAGCGGGTGAAAGAGGCGAAGGCGCCGGACGCCGTCCGCTGCCCGCTCTGCACTGTTTCCACGCTCCCCGACCCCGTCGTCCGATCACCGTTGCGTAACGCGCGCTTCCCGGCCCTCAAAGCCCCTGCCCCCTCTTTCCTCATACCGGAAACGCTACGTTGCATTCATCATTCCGGCAACTGATTTATCGCAAGGGAGAGCAATATGTGCAGGTGAACGTGATGAAAATGTTGCAATGATGCCGAACTAACGCAACCCCACCTACCGTTCGTTGCAACGAGAACAGGTGAACGCTACAGCGGGGAGTTCGGCAGCGGCAGGGAGGCAGGGCCGTCGTCGGCCCCACCCAAGCCGAACCCACTCGCGTTTCGCCACAGGCGCGCTTGCGCGGAGCGATCACCCCCGGATCGAATCTGTCGCCAGGGAGGGACGGCGCGTGCCCCTCAACCGACTGGTGCCGGCCGATGGCACTGCTCACAGGGGGTTTCCCGAGCGTTTCCCGTTGCCCGTTCGGCCGGGCAACGGCTCTGCGTCGACAGGACGGTCGCGCCGCCGACAAGCTGCTGTGGGGCACCCCTCACGGCACCGACAGACCGCCGTGACCGCTCCACCCATGCCGCCAAGCGCACGACCGGCCGACCGGTCGTGCGACGCCGACCACGGCCGTAGAAAACGGGGAACGACATGAGAAGACAGAGGCAGAGACAACGCGACCGCCACCGCGACGGAACACCGCACGGCCGCTTTCGACTGCTGCGGCTGCTGCTCGCCGCCGCCGTCGCCGTGGCCTGCCTGGCCCTGCCGACCGCGGCGACGGCGACCGCGGCACCTTCCGCACCGGCCGCACCGGCCGCACCGGCCGCCGACACCTGTGCGCCGCTGAAGGCGGGAGCGAGCATCGCCGCCGAGGACGCCGTCAAAGTCGCCTGCCGCTACGTCGGTTGGATGTACGCCTGGGGCGGCGGCCACGCCGGGGGCCTGCCCGGCCCCAGCCAGGGCATGCTGGACGAGACCGACCCGGACTCCGTCAACGATCCGACCTACTGGAGCTTCGACTGCATCGGCCTCGTGCGCTGGGCCTGGTACAAAGCCACCCGTCAGGACATCATCAGCGAGCGCACCACACAGTCCACCTGGCAGAACCCGGGCTACGCGCACACCAGGTTCACCAAGGCGCAGGGTGAGGCTCCGCTGCTGCCCGGTGACATCATGTACTTCGGCGAGGACCTCTCGCACGTCGCCCTGTACCTCGGCAACGGCAAGAGGCTCGAATCGCCCCAGTCGGGCGAGACCGTCAGAGTCTCCGACATCCCCTGGGCCGGCTACCGGGGTTCGCTGCGGCCCGAGGTCTCGGGCGTCTTCCCGGTGTGGGAGTACGACGGTCTCGGCAAGCAGGTGAAGACCTGGGGCCAGCCGAACCTGCGGAACGACTCCACGACCGGCGGCGACATCAACTGGACCGTCGACAACGGCATTTCCGTCGCCGTGCGGGCGCTGTGCCAGCGCGTCGGGGAACGGGCCACCGTGGACGGCATGGTCAACAACGTCTGGACCTATCTGCCGGACTACCGCAGCTGGATCAGCAATCTCTTCATCCAGGGCCCGGCGGTCACACCCGGTGTGCCGTCGTGCGGGGAGTACTCGAGGATCGGCGGCACCTTGGAAGGGGCTTCCTCCAACACCTCCTGCGGTGACGGCACCCCGCCCGAATCCGCCGGTGCGTGGACGGCCAAGTCCGCCACCGTGTTCGGCCGCACCGTCGAGCTGCGCTACAACGGCACGACCGCCTGTGCCTGGGGCCGTATCGTCGGCGGCACGATCGGTGACGAGATCTGGGTCGACCGCAGCAACGACGGCGGGAAGACCTGGGACCCGATGCTCGGCTACACGACCGTCACCTCGGGCGGCGACGCGTACACCACCCAGTGGAACGACAACGGCGTCGTGATGCGTGCCTGTGGGACCAACGGCAAGGGCGGCTCCATCGTCTGCACGGGCTGGTACTGAACTCCGTCGCCTCGTGACGGGACGGCCCACCACTGCGTCGACACCATCGCGGGCGGGATCGACGGCTTGCCCGACTACCGCCGGTCACGCCTGCCCATCACCGAGAACAGAGGAGAACCATGTTCGGCACACACGTCAGGGCAGCCTTGATCTCCGTCGGCCTGGCCACGGTGCTGGCCGGAACGCTGGCCGCCCCGTCCGCGCAGGCGGCTCCGTCGTCGGCGGCGGCCGAGTGCGGCGTCCGGGCCCATGACGGGCGGCTGTGGTGCGGGAACCGCGGTGACGCACCGACCCGGCTCGACCCGTTCCACGAAAGCCCCTTCAACGGCTTGCTGAAGTCGACGTTCAGCTACTTCACCTGCTGGTCGACGGGCGGACTGCACGGCGGCGGGAACACGACCTGGTACCGCACGGTGCCCGACTGGATCAGCGAGGGCAGCGAGGGTTACGTGCCGGCCGACTGGGTGTTCACACCCAGTTGGTTCGACGCCGACCCGAGCAGGTACGGGCTGCGGCACTGCTGAGAGCACGCCTGCTGACCCGCACCACCGGCCAGGGATGTCTCGGTCGGATGCGGAACGGCTGCGCCGGGCGTCGAAAAGTTCGAAAGGGGCCGTCGTGCCGGTCATGGCGAGGTCGGCGATGACCTCCCCGACCCCCCCGGACGAATTTGAAGCCGTGGCCCGAGAAGCCGCAGGCGACGGTGACATGGGGACGGGCCGGTGGTGGACAGGACGAATTGTTCGTCCGGGGTCAGTGAGCAGGTGCAGGCGGCTCCCTCCGCGGCCGGCCGGTCCCACAGCTCACGGGCGCGCAGCAGCACCGGCACGTATGCCGCACCCTCGGCGTACCTCTGCCGGTGGGCGCGGACAGATCATGGATACCCCGCCGGTGGCCGCGGGCAGGGGCCGAGAGCAGGGCAGCGACGGCTGTCCGTAGATCGTGTCCGCGGTGCCACGGGGTAGGCGGGTGGAAAAGCAAGGAAGGGAAGACCATGACGACCTACGTCATCACCGTGCCCGGTACCTTCACCACCACCGTCGGGGACGACGCACGGACGCGCCTGGGCCGGGCCCTGCGCCCCTCCGATCCGCACCACACGCGGATGGGAGAGGCGCAGGACCTCGACCCTCTCAGCGTGAACGAGGACGACACGTTCACCATCCGGCTGGCGGTCGAGGCGGACAGCGCCACGCACGCCGAGGAGGACGCTCGCCGGCTCGCGGACGCGGCCCTGCACGACGCGGGGCTCGACGGGACGAGTGCGCCGCTGGGACCGGCGGTCGTGACGGGCATCGACTCCGAGGTGTAGCCATTCAGGCGAGGCGAGGCGGGGCGGGGCGACCGGGAACGCGCCGGTGCTTTTTCCGTACGGAACTCCCGAGGACGACACAGCCGGCAGGTCCCGGAGGGCGGGCGTGGGCGCGTCCTCCGGGACCTGCCGGCCGTCCTGCACCGCTCTCCCGGTCAGTGGCCGCCGTGCCGGTGCGACAGGCGCTCGAGCACCGCCCCCGCCATGGCCTCCTCGCCCTTGGCGTTGGGGTGTGCGGGTGCGGCGGGCGAGGCGGGCTGCAGCGGTTCGATCCACCGCTGGGCCGTCGGCTTGCACATGTCGTGGCCGACGGTCGGACCGTAGGTGTCCACGTACTCCGCGCCGCCCCAGCGGGCCACCAGACGCAGCATCAGGTTGAGGCGCTTGCCGGTGTCCCGCAGGTAGGCGAAGTCGCGCGTCGCGAACGGCACCGACGGTGCGCAGCCGCTGCCGTCGTCGGGCAACAGGTCCGGGTAGCCGACGACGAGGACACGGGCATGCGGCGCCCTTTCGTGCACGGCCCGCAACACCCGGGCGACCTTCGGACCGGTCCTGGCGATCGCCAGGGTGAGTTCGTCGACGCCCGAGGCGCCGTAGTGGCGCTGGCACGGGTTGCCTGTGGGGTCCTGCGGGGCCAACTGGGCGCACGTGCCGATGATGGAGCCGAAGCCGATGTCGTTGCCGCCGATCTGGACCGACACGATGTCGCTGTTGCGGCCCACCGCGTCGAGCTGAGGGCTCTTGGTTCCCTGCGGCTTCCACATGTTCTCGGTCGTGGCCCCGCTACAGCTGACGTCCTCAAGGACGGCCGCCCGCAGCCGACCCGCCACGACGGAGGGGTAGTTGTGATCGGAACGGGCGCAGTAGGCGTCCACCTGGCGGGGAACGAGAGGGCCGGAGGTGTAGGAGTCGCCGAGCGCGACATACCTCGTCGCGTATCCCCCGCCGTGCGCCGCGGCAGGTGCCGCGGAGGCGGCCAGCAGGACACAACTGCCCAGCGCCGCAAGCAAGGTGACGCCCTTTCTGCCACGACGGGCCGTTCTCCCCGTACGCACGTCGTGCTGCATCGAGCCTCCCCCTGGTCACCCACGTCCACCGGCGACGCCGTCCGGACGGCCGTCGTTCCGTTCGACCAGGCTTGTATACCGCCGAGTAGGCCATGGAGGCCAGAAGCAGGAGCGAACCTTTAGCCACCGGGCGGCCGGAGACGAACGGCACCCCGGTGCTCGGCGGGGTACGGACGGGGATCCGCGGCTTCCGATCGCACGAACCCCGACGAGCCGTCGGTCGGCGGTCAGACAGGGTCTTCACTCGCGATCGCGCAGGAAGACGGGGATCTCCTCACGCGTCGGGTGGTCGGGCAGAGGCGAGGGCGTGCCCTCGAGGAACGCGGTGATGACGGCGGCAGCCCGGTCGTTGTTGTCGTCCAGGCCGTTCCACATGCGGTGTCCGACTCCACGCATGAACGGGGTGCGCCGAATGGCGGGATCCTCGCGAAGGACGGCGGTGGCCCATTGGCGGATCTGGGAGGAGCATTCGGCGATCATCAGCATCGCGGGGACCTGGGGCCGCCTCAGTCCCGGGGCGACGGACGGTGAGTCCTTGATCGTTTCTTGCACACGGAGGCTCGCGGCGGGACTGAAGAAGAAGTTCTGCGGGGTGTCCTCCTGGGGGATGCGCTGCGCGTCGCGGGCGCAGTAGGCGGATACGGTGTCGCCGCCGAGGTCCGCCGCGGTGAACGCGTTGTCGCCTTCGGCCTGCCCGATCAGCCCGGTCCCGGGGCTGAGGAGTCCGAGTCGCATGAGACCGAAGGCGACGGCGTACCGCGGGATGCGCGTCGACCGCGGTCCCGGCGCGGACGGCGCGAGGCCACGCGCGGTTGGCCGGCCCCTGTGCCCGCTGACGCGCGCGGTGGGACCGTCCATCGGCCCGGGCTCGGCAATGACCGCCCGGTGCAGGCGTGCGGCGACGCGAGGTTCGGCCAGGGCTCGAGTGAGGACGACCGCGCCCTACCTTCGTGGCCGGCCGCCCCTGGTCGGGGCCCCGGTCACGAAAACGCCGCGACCGGGGCCCCGATGTCAGCTCCCGCAGAAGCCGCCGCGCCCTAGTTCCGGTACCGGAACACGATCCGTCCGCGTGTCAGGTCGTAGGGCGGGAGCTCCACCAGCACCCTGTCCTCGAGCAGGATCTTGATGTAGTTCTTGCGGATCTTCCCGCTGATGTGCGCGAGCACCTGGTGGCCGTTGTCCAGCTCCACGGTGAACATGGCGCTGCGAAGGCACTCGACGATCCTGCCCTCGACTTCGATGACGTTCTTGTTCTTGGTCATCGCACCAACTCCAGGTTGCTGCTCATCGGTTGCCCGCCGAGGCCCTCGAACAGCGCCGAGGCTGCCCGGTTGGACTCGTGGACCTCGGTCCAGGCCGCAGCGAAACCGGCGCGGGCTTGCGTTCCCAGCGCGTGGGCGAGCAGCGCCCGCGCGATGCCGCGGCGTTGCTCGGCGGCCCGGACCGCGACCAGCCCGATACGTGGCCGGATCGCCGTCACCACCCGGATCAGACCCAGGTAGCGGTCCCGCGCCGCGGCCACCGCGTACTTCGACGGGTCGCCGACGGTGTCGCCCTCGATACGCGGAACGACCTCCGCGGGCATGGACTGCCACCCGACGGACGCCTCGACTTCGTCGCGGATCGTCCGGTCCACCTCCCGCAGCAGCCGCTCGTCCGCCTGTCCGGCGGGCACGATCGTCACACCCGGAGGCGGCAGGACCGCCTCGAGCCCGGTGACCCGCGGGTCGGTCGGCACGACGTACTCCCACTCGCGGCGGCGGACGGTGAACCCGGCGCGCCGCCAGCCGGCCGTCAGCTCGACGTCGGCCTCGTCGACCACCGTGTACAGCGGCGCCGGCAGCTCCGCCACCATCGCCTCGGCGAGCCGGTCGAAGACGGCGCCGTGCCAGGCGTCGATGCTGACGAACAAGCGTCCGTCGGGCCTGTGCCCGGCATGCCCGCGGCCGACCACCAGGTCGTCATCCAGGGCATGCCATTGCCGTTCCGCGACGCGTGTGATCGTCACAGCGTTCTCGCCCAGGCCGGACGTGAAAGGCTTTGTGTTCATCGGAGTCTCCCTCCAGGAGTGCCTCGATCTCAGGCGCTCCTGGCGACACCGGACGTCAGCCGCCGGACCGTGACGGGTTGAGGGAGCACCCATGGGTAACTGTGTTCACGGGTCTCACCTCCATACGACGATTTCACGGTCCACGGCGAAAGTAGCAGCGGGACGCCGCCTCGCTCAAACCCATTTCCGGCCGACCGCGGTCCTCCTCGCGGATCGGGCCGCGCCGAGTCTTGGGACACGTTTTACGCGACACGTGCAACTGGGGACGGCGCCACGGCTGTCTCACCATGCGTCGGGCCTGTCAGGGCCGAGGACCGAGAGAGCGGGGCACGTCGTGGGACGGCGCAAGGGCGGCATAGGGATCGCACTGGTCACGGGTGTGATGCTGGTGGGCGCGAGTGCCTGCGGCGGGGGCGGCGGTGACAGGGCGGACGGAGGAGACGCGAAGGCGCCGGGAGGCCCGAGCGCCAGTTCGTCGCCCTCGCCGAAGAAGCCCGCGGGCCCGCCGATGCTGCTGGAGACGATCACCCCGCAGACGGGCACCACAGTCGGCGTCGCCATGCCCATCTCGGTCGTCTTCACCGATCCGGTGGCGGCCAAGGCACGGGTCGCGGTCGAGAAGCACATGAAGGTCAGCACCTCGCAACCGGTGGTGGGCGCCTGGCACTGGTTCGGCGACAGGCGCGCCGACTGGCGCCCGAAGACGTACTGGCCCTCCGGCACGACGGTGCACATCGACGCCGACATGAACGGCGTCGGCAACGGCAACGGGCGCTTCGGCGTGCGCAGCTACACGCACACCTTCAAGATCGGTGACGACGTGCGCGCGGACGTCTCGGTGACCGGCCACACCATGAAGGTGACCCGGAACGGCAGCACGCTGCGCAACCTGTCGATCAACGCGGGCAGTGACCGGTATCCGACGTGGAACGGCACGATGGCCGTCATCGACAAGCAGGAGAAGGTCCACATGACCTCCTGCAGCGTCGGTATCAGCTGTGACAAGGGGAGCCCGAACTACTACGACCTGACGCTGCCCTGGGACGTCCATCTGACCCAGTCCGGCACCTACGTGCACTACTCGACCGGCGACCCGAATCCGGGCAGTGGAAGCGCCCGGGGCTCGCACGGCTGCGTCCACCTGTCCCTCTCGGACGCCAAGTGGTTCTACGACCAGGTCAAGCAGGGCGATCCGGTCACCATCACCGGCTCTCCGCGCGCCAAGGCCTCGGCCGACAACGGTTACGCCGACTTCAACCTCGGATGGGACCAGTGGCTCGCCGGCAGCGCCTCCGGCCAGGGGACGACCGTGGTGCGTGCCGCCGCGTCCGCCCCTGCCGCGTCTTCCGGTCCGGGCGCGAACGACGCCTGAACTCGGGTTTCAGTCGACGGGGCGGGCGTGCACGCTGACGGCGTAGCCGCCGCCCGGACGGTAGGGGTCGCCGGCCCAGGTGGCGAAGCGCTGGCGCAGGGTCAGTCCGGCCTGTGTGCACCAGTCGTCGAACTCCTCCAGCGTCACCGTCGGTTCCGGCAGCGGCAGGTGCTCCGCGTCCAGCCCCATGCCGGTGATAAGCAGTCCGCCGGGACGCAGTACGGCGGCAAGCTGCCGCACGACAGCCGGTTCGGTACCCGGGGCCAGCAAGGGGACGACGTTTCCGGCCGCGAGCGCCAGATCGAAGCCGGGTTCCAGACCGAGGCGGTCCAGGTGTGCCAGGTCACCGTGGAGCCATTCCTGCGCGGGGGCGTCACGGCGGGCGACGGCGAGCATCGAACGGTCGACGTCCACGGCCGTGCAGCGGTGCCCCAGCTCCGCCAGCCGGATGGCGATACGCCCGGTGCCGCAGCCCGCGTCGAGTACTCGGGCGGCAGGCTGCAGCAACGCGTCGCAGAAGGCGGCCTCGCCGTGGATGTCCTGCCCTGATGCGGCCAACCGCGCAAACCGCCGGGCATACTCCTCCCCCGCTTCCCCGCCTGTCAGCTTCGCCCAACGGTCGTCATTGCTGCTCATGGTCTGCGTACCTTCCGGTGGAGCCGAACAGATCGGTGCGGAGAGTTCCGGAGTTCCCGGCAATAGTTGTCGATCATGTGGATTCACGGCTTGAGCGGTCGTCGGCCTTTCGCGGGGAATCCGCGGTCGCGGTCATGGATCATGCCGGACGACCGTGGTCATCGGGACGAACTCGCCGCCGGTGTCGCTGACGGTCGCCTCCTTCCTCTCCGGTTGTGCCACGAGGGCGACACGCGTGGCCGTGGTCGATGTGCCGCTCGTCGCCCTTTCCGGGAGTCTCAGATCAGACGACGGTCGAGCCGAAGGCGGACTTCCCGCCAGACCCACCGGGCCCGCACATGGACCGACTGCCGGGCAAGGCCGAAGACCGACTGACGCACTTCTACGATCTGCACATGATGAGTGACCTGAACCCCGCGGACGGACGACTGCAGACCGTCCGACTGTCGTTGTGGCGTCCGGTCGAATCCGACATCGACGCGATCTTCGCGATCCACCGTGACCCCGAAACGTGCCTGCACAACCCCTCGGACGCGCTCCCGGTCCGATGAGGCCAGGGAACTGTTTCGCCGCTGGGACGACCAGTGGCGGCGGTGCGGATACGGGTACTGGGTCGTCCGACGCCACGGCTTGGCCCCGCAGCTGGGATTCTGCGGCATCAAGCCCATGGAACTGCACGGCATGCAAGTCCTGAACCTCTTCTACCGCTTCGCCGTCTCGTCCTGGGGCCAGGGCTTCGCGAGCGAGGCCGCAGCGACGGTCACGACCTGGGCATCCCGCCACGTTCCCGAACTCCCGGTGATCGCCCGCGTCCGGCCGGCCAACATCGCCTCGCAACACGTGGCACTGCGCGCCGGTCTGACCCGAGCAGAGCAGCTCGACGACACCGGACACGACGGCCTCGACTGGATCTACGCAGCAGGGCTGCCGAAAGAAGCAGCCGCTGACAGGGGGTCAGACCTCACCGAACGTCGCGTCCATGGCCGTTCGACGTTCTGAGATGAGCCGGGGACCGGCGCGTACGGTCCCCGCCGACGATGGGGTGCCGCTGTGAACCGCAGATGCTCGAGGCGACGCCGGGAGGACCGGGCGCGGCAGCAGCGAGCGCGCACTTCCTAGAGGGAGAGACGATCGACCGGCGTCCCTTCGCCCTCCCCCTGTCCTCGGTGGCCTTCGGGGCTGCGGTGCCGGCCGTCGGTGTCGCAGCCCACGGGGTCCGACGCGCGGCGGCAGCGGGTCAGAGCCTTGCGGCCGAGGAGTACGGCGCCCAATCCCAGCGGGGTGGCCACGACGGCGCCGAGGAGTCCGTTGCCGGTGCCGGGGCCGCCGGTGACGGTGGCAAGGTGCAGCACCGCGAGAACCGTCCCGACCGTTCCCACCGCGATGGCCGCCGTCCCGACGGTGCGCGCGTTGCCGGTGCTGATCCGGCGGCCGGCACGGGCCAAGGCCAGCCAGCCGAAGGCCAGCCCCAATGCCCCCACTCCGAGGGCCAGGTTGGCCCCTGTCCGCCCGTCGCCGATGATCCCGCCCTCGGCGGCCGCCATCAGTGCTGCTGAAGCGCTCATGCCGCTTTCCTCCTGCTCCGTCGTTGACTGCGAGGTCCGATGTGCCCAGAGCATGCACGCCGGGGCTCCGGCCGGTCGTCCGGCGGACGCAGGCACTTCCCGCTGCCGCATCCGCGGGATCCGGATACCGCGGATGCGGCAGGCGGGGTGCGGATACCGCGCATGCGGTAGACGACCACTCGTCCACGAGCCGGACTTGCCCGCCACCTCGTCCGGTTACGGTGTGCCCATGGACAAAGGTCGGTTCGCTGTCCCGGCCGCGGTCACCGACTGGGCGACCGCCCTGGGCGTGGCGGCACTGCTGCTGGGCACCGGGCTGTCCGGGCCACACCCGTCCGGAGGACGCGAGCTGCTCGGCTCCGCTCTGCTGGCGGCCGGCGGGCTGGCGCTGGCCGCGCGCCGCCGGGTACCGCTCGTGGTCCTGGCCGTCACCGGGCTGTGCGCGGTGGGCTACCTGGGGACCGGGTTCGAGGCCCTCGCCGTCTCTTACCTGGTCGCCGTCTACGGCGCGGTACGCGCCGGTCACCGTGCCGTCACGCTGGCTGTCTCCGTGGGCCTGGTGGCCCTGCTCCACCTCACGGCCCTGGTCCTTCATGACGGGACCCCTCGCGAGGTCGTGGCGCAGGCGCGAAACACCCTTGAACTCGCCTGGCTGATCGCTGCCTTCGCCGCCGGGGAGGCGGTGCGGCAGGCCGAACGGCGGGCGGACGAGGCCGAGCGCACCCGCGAGGAGACCGCGCGCCGCCGGGCGGACGAGGAACGGCTGCGCATCGCGCGGGAGCTGCACGACTCGCTCACCCACCAGATCTCGGTCGTCAAGGTGCAGTCCGAGGTCGCCGTCCATGTGGCCCGGCGCCGCGGCGAGCAGGTGCCGGAGGCCCTGCTCGCCATCCAGGAGGCGGGCCGGGAGGCGAGCCGGGAGCTGCGTGCGACCCTCGAGGCGCTGCGCGACGACGACACCACCCCGCCGCACGGTCTCGACCACATCCCCACCCTGGTGAAGGGGTTCCGGACGACCGGTCTCGAGACGACGCTGACGATGGAAGGACATCCTTACGCCGTGCCCGCGGCAGTGAGCCGTACCGCTTACCGAATCGTTCAGGAGTCGCTCACCAACATCGCCCGGCACGCCGCGGCAACCACTGCCTCAGTGACCATCGACTACCGACCTGACGCCCTCGCCGTCCGCGTCGACGACAACGGAAAGGCCTCCTTGAATCCCACACCGACGCCCGGGCTCGGGCTGCTCGGTATGCGCGAACGCGTCACGGCCCTGGGCGGCCGCCTGCGCACCGAGCCGCGCAGCGCGGGCGGCTTCACCGTCCAGGCCGAACTCCCCACGAACGGAGCCTCGTGATCCGGGTCCTGCTGGTCGACGACCAGCCGCTCATCCGCAGCGGATTCCGCGCGCTGCTCGACCTCGAGGACGACATCGAGGTCGTGGCCGAGGCCGCCGACGGCCAGGAGGCCCTCGCGCTGGTCAGGGAGCGGCTGCCCGACGTCGCTCTCATCGACATCCAGATGCCCGTCATGGACGGCATCGAAGCGACCCGGCTCATCGCCGCGGACCCGACCCTGGCAGGCGTACACGTCGTCATGCTGACCAACTACGGCATGGACGAGTACGTCTTCGACGCGTTGCGCGCCGGCGCCGCCGGCTTCCTGGTCAAGGACATCCTGCCGGAGGACTTCCTGCACGCCGTACGTGTCGCCGCCCGCGGCGACGCCCTGCTCGCGCCCGCCATCACCCGCAAGCTCATCGACCGATACGTCACCCAGCCGCCGCCGGCCCGCATGGGCGGCAGGCTGGAAGCTCTGACCAGCCGCGAACGCGAGTCGGTCGCCCTGGCCGCCCACGGTCTGTCCAACGACGAGATCGCCGACCGCCTGGTCATCAGCCCGGCGACCGCCAAGACCCACATCAACCGGGCCATGGTCAAGCTCCACGTCCGCGACCGCGCCCAACTGGTGGTCCTCGCCTACGAATCCGGCCTGGTTACTCCGCACTGCTCCTGACCCCCCGCACGCCGTGGACCGTGCCACTACGCTGACCCGACTCACCGGCCGGGACCTCGTCGGGCTGCGGCTGCGCACACCCAGCCGAAAGTCACTGTTCAACCACGTCTGCCAGGACCTCCGACACGCGTTCTTCCTCCGCCACTCCGTGCCCGGCGTCCCGGCGCGCGATCGAAGGCCGACAACGCGGGAAGGGGCCCCTGGTTGCGTCCCAATTCGGCCTGCCGCGCCACACGTTATGGCCGAAAAACCCCGCCAACCCGGCACAACCATCCAGATGGCCCGCGGGTCACATAAGGCAGGAGTAACCAAGTCGTAAGATCACAAGGGGGAAATATGCGCTTCACTCACTCCATGCTGGGCGCCACGGCGCTGGCGGCGCTGTCGCTGGGGGCCACGACCGCTCTGGCGGCACCCGCGTCCGCCGCACCCAACACCACTCCGCAGAAGGTGTGCGGCAGCGCCTACAAGACCGTGAACTCCGCGCCCGTCGGCTCGCTGGGCACCGTCTACCTGACGTACAACGCGGCCAACGGCAAGAACTGCGTCACGACCATCCGCAGCAACCCCGGTACCGCCGTGGACATGTCCGCGTGGATCTACGTCCCCGCCACCGACCACAGCGACGGTGACTACGGGACCTACACGTCCTACGCGGGGCCGACGTACATCTACGGCAAGGGCCAGTGCGTCGACTGGGGCGGCTACATCAAGAACGTGTACGTCCAGGTGTCCGGCTCCAACTGCGGCTCCCTGCGGGAGCACCGGGTCACCTACACCCGCTGACACCCGCTCTTCCTGTCCGGCCGCCGCATCCGGCGTGCCGTCGGCTCCGTCCTGCGGGGAACGCCCGTCGACGGCCGACGGGACGACGACGTGCCGAGGGCCGCACAGGAGGTGGTGTCGGCTCGGCCCGCCCTGGCGGAACCGGCTCGGTTCCGCCAGGGCGGCGCGCATGGTCCGCACGCCGGACCCTCCGAGGCGAGCGCACCCGTAGGACGGTTCCGTGTCGAGCTCGCGCTGGACGCGGACCGGCCCGCGGGGCGCGCCCGGATCCGGGGCCGGTGTCCACTCAGCTGGCGCGCCGGATCCGGATGGGGCCTCGGGCCTCCGTCGGCTCGACGGGACGGCCGGCCTGCGTGATCTCCACCTCGCCGGCCGCGACCAGCCGCCGGGCGGCACGACGGGCCGGTTCCATGAGAGCTCGCCAGCCGTCGTCGCCCCCTTCGTACACCGCCCGCGCGGCGTCGGAGGGGCAGATGGTGGCCGTCGGGCCGCGTCGCTCCAGCAGTTCGAGGATCGCCCGCTCCAAACGCCGCCCGGTCCGCTGCTCGATGTCCGTCATATGACTATTGTCCGACCTTCGGCTCGTGGCGGGACAGCGGCGGTCCTGCGCGGCGGACGGCCGGAAGGCGACGCAGCGGGCGGCCGTCACGGCGAGCAGGAACGGCAGGACCGGCGGGAACAGTTCCCGACGGCGACAACGCACGTCCTGATCCATCAGAACGCCCTTCCCGGGAGCTCCAGCGGCTGCTGCGGCAGGCGGGTGCCTGCGCGACCCGACCTGCACGCAATGCGCCAGGTCTGTCCGCGGAAGCCGAGGCGCGGGCAGGGGGACCGCACGGGTTCGGGGGTCTTGGGCCGCCGACGAATGGGGAAGACTGCGGGCATGGGGGATGTGCTCAGCAGTGGCCCGGACCGACCGCCCTGGAGACCGTCGCGCCGGCTGACCGCCGTGGCCGTGGCCGTGGTGTCGTCCGCGGCGATCGTCCTGGGGATCGTGACCGTAGTGGACGAGCCCGACGGTCGACGCCCGTCGGCACCCGGGAGCCCGTCGGCGGCGGCGCCCTCGGGCAGTACGTTTCCCCACGGCCCGAACGCGCCTGTCGGAGCGGGGCAGACGCCGGGCCTGGTGATCGCCGGAGTACCGCTGCCGCGGGGCGCGACGCTGATCAAGCGTGACCGCTCGGCAGGCGCGGGACCGTTGACCGTGGTCGTGCGGCGCTCGGACGCAAGCGGCTCTCTGGGACGGCACGGCGCGGTGGTCACCTTCCCCGTGACGGCGCCGTCAGGGGGACGAGCGGTCCGGGTCGGCGGCGTGTCGGGGAGGGCCCTGGCGCGGGAGGTCGTCTGGCCGGTCGCGGGCTCGTACGCCCGGGTCCGAGGTGATCTGCCGCGGTCCGAGTTGATCGCCGTCGCGGCCGCCACCCGCGTCGAATCCGGCCGCCCCCACGTCGACGCACCACGCGGGCTGTCCGTAGCGGCCACCGGCACCCTGTGGCCGGCCCAGGTGAACGAGGCCCGCTACCGCTCCCACGCGACTGGGGAGACCGACGAGCTCTCCGGCGGCCTGACTTTCACCGGCGTGGCCCGATGCGGTGGCTTCGAAGACGCGTTGTACGCCGGGGGCGCCCGGCCGGCCGGGACCGTGCAGGGCAGACCCGCGGTCGTCACGTCGGCGTTCGGCGGCAACGGAGCACTGGCCTGGGAGCCGGCACCGGGCGTCGTCGCGTACGTCGGCTACAGCGGCGCGCAACTCGACCGGGGAGCCGTCGACGCCCTGCGCCGACTGGCCGCGCGGACCCGTCTGGTGAGTCCCGCGCAGTGGCGGAGCACCGGTCCTTCGACGAGCGACCAGACCAACGATCTCGGCCGGCCCGACTGAGACCGGCCCACCCTTCGCCCCTCCGCGCTCGTGCGGACGAGGGAGGTGACACGCCTCGGTGACGGCGGGGCCCTGTGGGCATGGGTGTTCGTGGCCGCGCCTGCGGTCGCCACCCGGCTGCGGCCCGCGGCAGGCTCATCGAGAGCGGTCACTGGCGGGGACCGGGGGGGGGTGAACGCGGAGATCCCACCGGCACGCGCCGATGGGATCGGGAAGGGGCGGGGGCGGAGGTCGGGTGGGGGCTCGATCACCGTTCGGCCAGTTCGCCCCAGACGACGAACCGGTGGACGTAGGTGCCGTCGGGGCCGCGGTCCGTACACGTGGTGAGGGTGATCCGGGCCTTGTCGGGCTCGGCCGCCGGCCTGTCCGGCACCGGAAGGACGACACCGACGTCGGTGGGCTTCACGACCTTGGTCCGGGTGACCCGGTAGGTGGCGGACTTCCCCTGCCGTTCGACCGTGACGGCGTCGCCCTTCCTCAGTTCGGGGAGCCGGTTGAACGGCTGTCCCCAGCCGGTGCGGTGACCGGCGAGCGCGAAGTTGCCGGTCTCCCCGGGCATCGCGGTCCCCGGGAAGTGACCGGGACCCTTTCGTAGTGAGGCTTGGGACACGCCCTGGACCACGACAGGTGCGTATTGCGGACCGAACCGTGGAATCCGGAGCACCGCGAGTGCCTGCCCCTCATGAGCGGCGGGCTTCTTCTCCGGAGCCGCTTTCGGATGAGCAGCGGACTTCTGGAACTCTTCCCGGAGGGCCTGCTGGGCGTGCATGTACGCATGGTCCGACCGCCAGTCCTGGAAGACCTTGAAGCCCCCCAGGGTCATACCGGCGAGTATCAGGCCGATGCCCAGCAGACGCAGTGCGTTTCTCATGGGACTGTCACGAGTCCTCGTGGGTCCTGCGCGGCACCAGTCGCAGAGCGGCGCATCCCGCGGAGACCAGAACGAACACGACGATCCAGAACCAGAGGCTGCCGGGTCCGCCGGTGACGGGCAGCACTCCTGCCGCGCCGGTGCCGGCCGCCGTGGTGCCTGCGCCTGAGTAGTTCGCCATTTCCTTCTCCCTTTCCTGCTTGCTCGTCACTTCACCAACAGCGTTCGCTTCACCAACAGCGCTCCCTCTGCAGAGCCGCGTCCGCGAGCGCACGGATGTGCACGCCCTGGAGGAACAGGTCGTAGAACCACTCCGGTATGACCAGCATCGACGCGAGTGCCGCCCGCCAGCCCCGGGATTTCACGGTGACGGCCCGCTCGATGGCGTAGAAGGCCGTGAAGGCGATCCAGAACGGGGTGATCCGCAGACCCGCTCCGACAACGAGGAACCAGATGACGGAACCCACGTAGACGGTCGACACGGTCGCCCCGAGGAAGGCGATGACCTGTCTGGCCCACCCCTCCATGGTGTGGCGCGTCAGACCGTAGCCGAACAGGTTTTCGAGTGCACCCCGCTTCCAGCGGAGCCGCTGCTTGGCCAGGGCCCTCCACGTCTCCATGACCTCGGTGGTCATGGTCGCGCGCGCCGGGGCCACGATGCGCCAGCCGCGATGCTTGAGGGCGAGGGTGAGTTCGTTGTCCTCGGTCAGCGCCTTCGTGTCGTAGACGCCGTCGGCCGCCGGCAGCCTTCCGCTGTCCCGGGCGGCGAGCACGTCCTTCAGGGCCTTCACCCGGAAGAGGCAGGCGGTGCCCGTCAGGCAGAGCACCTTGCCGCTCTTGCGTGCCGTGTCCCGTGCGTAGCGGGCGAACTCGTTGCGCTGGAACGCGCCGCACAGACGCCCTCCCGAGCGGCCGCGGAAGTTCCCGCCCACGGCGCCGTAGCCCTGGCTCATCCTCTTGCGTGTCACCTCGAGGAAGTGTGGATCCAGATAGGTGTCGGCGTCCTGGATGAGGACCGCGTCGTCGTCGGCGAGGGTCGGCAGGAGCCTGTCCAGCGCCCCGTTGAGGTTGCCCGCCTTCTTGAAGCGATTGCCGCTCGAATGCCAGACCTCGGCACCCGCCTCGCGCGAAATCCGTTCCAGCTCCCCGGTCCTTCGCGCGTCTTTGTGCGGGTCCAGGGTCACGATGACGCGATCCGCCGGGTGCGTCTGCCTCCGCAGCGCGTCAAGGACATGACCGAGGGAGTCGGTCTCCTTGTATGCGGGGATCAGCGCGATCACATGGGGGAGATTGATCATGACTCGGTCCCTTGCCCGTCGACCCGTCCTAGCTGGCTCTCTGCTGTAAATTTACGATGTATACATACATACGCCACTTAGCTCGTAAGGTCAAAACATGCGCTGAGCGCACGGCGAAGTGCCGACCGGACGCAACGGGTGCTCGGGCCGGCCGGGCAGGTCAGGACGCAGGTGCGGGAGGTGCACGAGGCGCGGGGAGCGGCTGCGCGGCGCGGCCGCGGCTCACTCCTTTACGGACGCCACCCGGACCGCGCACGCCTTGAAAACGCCGGCGTGCGGAAGGTCGGGTCGGGGCTGGGTCGGTCAGCGAATCGGCGCGTCCCTCGCCCGGGGCCGGCGGAAGGGCATGACGACGATGTCCGGGCGGACGGGGGTGGTGCTGCGGACCCGGGTCACCGCGCGGCCGCGGCGCGCGACGACCGCCGGCCGCGTCCCCTCCGTCGCGCCCAGCCGCTCCGCGAACCTGCGGGTGCGGCTCCACGAACGGGCCCGGCGCCGCGGCGTCCGGTTCGTCGACCAGACGGGTCGGTCGCCGGACCGGGACGGGCTAGTCGGCCGTCACGGACAGCAGCATCTTGCGTGTCTCCTCCGCGCGTGGAGATCCCAGGGCGGTGTACAGGGACAGGGCTTGGCGAAGGTGGTCGACGGCCCGCGCCCGCTCCCCCCGGCCCTGCCGGACGAGGGCCGCGCCGATGTGCGCGCGGGCCTGCTCCTCCTGTTCGCCGATTCCGCGGGCCACTTCCAGCGCCGACGCGTGGGCGTCGAGGGCCTCGGTGTGCCGCCCGGCGCCGTGCAGGGCTTCGCCGAGGCCGTTGAGGGCACCCGCCTCGCCATAGGGTTCCCCGGTCCGCCGGAAGAGGACGAGGGCCTGCCGCTGGTGCTCGGCGGCCTCCTCGTGTTCACCCTGGCGGCACAGTGCGTCACCGAGGTTGGACAGAGCGTGCGCTTCTCCTCCGGTGTGCCCGAGCCGCCGGAAGAGAGCGAGCGCCCGTTCGAAGCGGCCGGCAGCGGCGGCGTGGTCGCCCAGACGCGCCAGCACGATCCCGAGGTTGCCGAGGGCGCTGGCCTCCCCGAACGCGTGACCCGTCCGCCGGTACAGCACCAACGCCTGCTGATACCGCTCGATCGACGCCTGGTAGTCCTCGAGCAACTCCTGCACGATGCCCAGGTTGTTCAGCGCGTCGGCCTCGCCATGGACGTCACCGACCGCGCGAAACAGCTCGACCGACTGCTCGTGGTGGTCGGCCGCGTCCCGGTACCGGCCCTGCAACTCGTGCAGTACGCCCACGTTGGTGAGATGGCGTGCCTCCCCGGCCCGGTATCCCACCCGACGGCACAAGTCCAGCGCGTCCGCGTGGTGGCGGTGGGCACTCTCGTGGTCGCCGAGCCGCCGGTGGACCGCGCCGACGCACACCAGGACGTCGACCTCGCCGACGACGTCTCCCACCGCGCGGGCCGCTCGCAGGGCGTGCGTGTGCACGGTCATCGCGTCGGCGAGGTGCCCCGAACGCTCGTAGTGGCGGTGGAGCGTGGTGGCGAGCCGGACGGTGTGCCGGGACGGCCCGGGCTCCTCGGTCCGGGAGCACAGGGCCACCAGGGTGGGCTGGGCGGCACGCAGCCAGGCCCGGCACTCGTCGGCCGTGCGCAGCGGCGGCAGAGCGCCGGCGGGCGCCTCGACGACGGGCCGCAGATGCCGTTCGGCGGGATACAGCACGTCCATGGCCGCCGCCGACGCCGCCAGGCAGTGGTCCAGGAGACGGGTGAGGGCGGCGTCGCGCTCCGCCGTCCCGTCGTGCCGGCTCGTGAGGTCCGCGGCGTAGGCACGCAGCAGGTCGTGCATGCCGTGGCAGCCGGGACCGCTGCGGTGCACTAGGTGCGCGCGGGACAGGACGTCCAGGGACCGCCGCGTACGCTCCACGGTCTCGCCGGCCAGGGCGGCGGCCGAGTAGGCGTCCACGTCGGGCCCCGGGTGCAGGCCGAGCAACCTGAACAGGCGCGCGTCCGGCTCGGGAAGACGGTCGTAGGACCACGAGAACACGGCTCGTACGGCCGCCCGGGGATCTCCGTCGCCGGAATCCAGCACGTCCAGACGCCGGCGGTGATCCCGTAGTTCCTCCACCAGGTCGGCCAGCGGTTCCCGGGGGCGGGACAGCACCAGTTCGGCCGCCACGCGCAGGGCCAGGGGCAGTGATCCGCACAGCTCCGCGAGGGCGGTGGCGGCGGCGCGGTCGGCGTCGACGCGCGATCCGAGCAGGGCGCGCAGCAGGGTGTGCGCCTCGTCCGGGGAGAGGACGTCGAGGATCACGCGGTGCGCCCCGTGGACCGAGACCAGGGACGACAGCGAGTCCCGGCTCGTGACGACCACTTTGCACGTCGGGCTCCCGGGCAGCAACGGACGCACCTGTGCGGCGGAGGCCGCGTTGTCGAGGAGGATGAGCAGACGCCGTCCGTCGACCGCCGTGCGGTAGCGCGCCGCCCGGTCGTCGAGCCTCGGCGGTATGTCCTGGCCTGGCACGCCCAGGGCGGTCAGGAACCCGGCGAGGGCCTGAGCCGCGGAGAGCGGCTCGTCGGGATCGTAGCCTCGGAGATCGACGTAGAGCTGTCCGTCGGGAAAGGCCTGACGGAACCGGTGCGCCCAGCGCACGACCAGCGCGGTCTTGCCGACGCCCGCGGTGCCGGACACGGCGGAGACGACCACGGCCGCCCCCGACTCCCCCGCGGCCGGACCGGCTGGACCGTCCTTGCCGATCAGGCACCGTGTGAGTTCGGCCAGTTGCTCCTCTCGCCCGCAGAAGTGACTTATACCCATGGGCAGTTGTGCGGGTATCGGCACGAGGGCCGCGCCGGGGGCGGGGTGCGGCGTGCTGACGGCGGCAGGGGCGGATCCGCTACCCGACGACTCCACCCGTCCGGCGTCGCGCAGCGTCTCCTCGTACGCCGCCTGCAGTTCGGGGCCCGGATCCACGCCGAGCTCCGTGCGGAGCTGCCGGTGGATCACGGTGTACGCGTGCACCGCCTCGGCGGCTCTTCCCGCGGCGGCAAGGCTTCGGACCACCGCCACGGCGAGCGGCTCGCAGAGCGGGTGCTCCGCCAGCAACGGCTGCAGGACAGCGGGGACTTCCTCGGGCTTGCCCTGCCGCAGCAGGGTTCGGGCCCAGGCGAGCGCCGCCTCCACGCGCTCCTGGGTCCAGGCGGCCCGCGTGCGCTCGGCCCACGCGCCGGGCAGTCCGGCCATCGGCACGCCGCGCCACAGCCGCATCGCCTCCCCCAGGACGTGCGCCCGGTGCGTGTCGGACAGGTGCGGCTCGCGCCCCTGCGCGACGAGCGAGCGGAAGCGGAGCAGGTCGACGGTGTGCTCGTCCGCTTCCAGGACATAGCCACCGGAGGTCCGGCGGATGCGAAGCGGCGCAAGGGGCGGCTCCGCGTCGACGCCGCCTGCCGTGGACTGCGCGCTGTCCAGGAGCCGCCGCAGTCGGCTGATGTGCGAGTAGAGGACCGAACGGGCACCGTCGGGTGCCGCGGTGTCCCAGACCCGGTCCACCAACGTGTGCACCGACACGGGCCGGCCGGCGTCGGCGGCCAGCGCCGCGAGGACCGCCCGACGCCGCGGCTGCCCGACGTCGACCACACTCCCCGCGATGCGCAGTTCAAGGGGTCCGAGCAGGTGCAGGTTCATGGTGCCTCACGCGGTACGGGTGGTGGAACGGCCCACCGCGGCGGGGACCTCTTTCGCCGAGGGGGAGCCGGGACTCCACGCAGCCCTCCGTCATTCGCTCCGGGGCCGTCACAGGAAGGCCGTCACAGGGTTTTCGCAAGGTTCACCGTAGATCCTCGTCTCACGTGCCGTCAGGCGTATCGCGGCAGGCGTCGCCCCCGCCGGGCACGTCGGCGCCGCCCCGTACGCCGCGCCACGAATTCTGGCCGGAAACGCAACCATCGGCGGCCGAAACTCGTCCACTGTCTCGAGCCGGTCGGGCTCACGGAGATCTCGAACGAAGAAGACGGGGGACGCAGCATGCATCTGACGCCGAGGAAGAGCCGCCGCAGACCGGGCTCTGTCCGAGCAGTCGTGATGGGCGTGTGCGCCGTGGCGGCGCTGGGCCTGACGGGCTGCTCCGGTGGCGGCGGCACCGCGAATGCCGGCGGTGACGCGACACCGAGTGCGACAACGGCCGGCGGCCCGGCGGACAAGGCGACGGCGAGCCCGGGCGCCTCGGCCGAGAAGCCCGCCGCGACGGCCTCCTCGGGCGCGGGCGGCGGCGTCAAGTCCCCTGCCGTCGTCCCCGCCGTCCCCAAGCCCCCGGTCTCCCCCGTGCCGGCCTCACCGGCCGTCGCGGGCGACGGCACCGACGACGGCTGCGACCACAAGATGCCCATTTCCCCCGACGAGATCGCGGTCTACCGCTACACACCGGAAGGGGGTTCCCTGAGCCTGATCGTCAGACACGGCAACTGGGGATGCGGCACGCCGGACTCCGACGGAGCGCCCTTCGAAACAGTGGGCAAGGAGACCTACATCCCGATGGACCAGGCCGCGGACATCACCGTGACCAACCCCATCGTCGAGAGCACCGAGAATCAGCCCATCGGTGTCCAGGAGTTCCTCGACTGGCTCGAGGCGCACCCGGACTCCGGGCTGGTGTTCACCTACCACCTCGGGGACGACGGGGCCATCGACCGCCTCGACGAGGTCTTCACCCCGTAGCGAAGACCAGCCACCGCCCAACCGGCACCCCGGCAGACGCCTCGCACCCCACATGGAACGTGCACGGCTCCTCTCCCTCATCCCGCTCGCACTCGGGGCGGCTTTTCTCGGCATCTTCCTGCCGCGAAAGGCCGCGCGGGACTTCGGAGCGGGTCAGAGCCGCTCGTCGTGCCAGTTCGTCGGCGTGACCGTGCCGGTTGCCCAGTCCCGGCGCAGGATCGCGTACCCGACCGAGTCGTAGCGGCGTCCTCCGGCTCCGGGCCAGGCGTCGCGATGGTGGGCTTCCTTGACGTATCCGCCCTTCTCGAACGTCCTCCGCATGGCCACGTTGTCCTGCCGAGTGGTCCCCTCCATCCGTTCGGCATCGGGGAACTCGGTGAACACGTACCGGGTGAGCCAGGCGAGAGCCCGTGGGCCCATGCCCCGGCCCCGGTGATCCGAGGCGATCCTGAGGTCGAACAGCGGAGTGCCGTCGCCGAGGTCCATGAGCCTGATCAGGCCGACGGCTTCTCCGTGCACGGTGATCCAGAAGGTGCGGGTCTCGTCACTGTCGAACACACCGGCGGCAGCCCACGCGTGCACTTCGTCCCGTCCGACGGTGGCCGAGACGTGGAACGGCCAGGTGTCTCGAGTCAGGAAGCACACCAGCGAGTCGACCTCGGCGGCGACGAACCGTCGGTACTCGAGCCCGTCCACCGGCTCAGTAGTATCCCTTGCTGCCGTCGAGCAGTTCGCGCACGATGTCCAGATGGCCGGCGTGCCGGCCGGTCTCCTCGATCATGTGCATCAGCGTCCAGCGCAGGGTCGCGGCGCCGGCCCGGAACTCCTTCTGGCGTCCGGCGTCGTCCAGGTGGTGGCTCGCGATGATCTCGTCCGAGACTGCACACTGCTCGCTGTACTCGCGCAGCAACTGCTCCAGCGGTACGCCCTCCACGCGCATGTCCGCGTCGTCGACCGACTCGTCGAACTGCGGGCCGGTGGCCGGACGTCCCATGTGCACGACCTCGAACCAGCAGTGCTCGACCCACCGCATGTGGGAGACCAGTCCCGCGACCGTCATCAGCGGCGACGTCGGGATCACGGCCCGGTGCGCGTTCTCGGCCGAAAGGCCCTCGCACTTCCAGTGGATGAGCGCCCGCTGCATGTTCAACCAGGCGATCAGTTGCGTCCGCTCATCGGCGTCGTAGGCGGGACGTGTACGGGAAGGGAGCACCATGGCGTCGACAGTAACGACATCCGCCGCGCACCGCTCACCGTTTTCTCACGGCTCCGGGAGCCGCCGCGACACCCCGACCGAGGTCCAGATCGGTCTCGAGCAGATGGTGGTCCGAGTACGCGGAGGGTTGCACGTGGTGCTCGAGCGCGGTGACCCCACGCAGGAAGACGTAGTCGAACTTGCTGTGCCAGTCGGTGGTCGTCAGGCAGCCGTCCGCGGGCGAGGGGCGGCACTCGGAATCCGTGTCCGTGGCCAGTGCCCACATCGGCGCGAGTTCGGGAGCGTCCGGAACGGCGTTGAAGTCGCCGAGGACGATCGCGCGGCCGTGCCGGGCCACCTCCGCGGCGAGTACGCCGACCTGATCCGCGCGGACCGATTCCTGACGTCGTTCGGCGAGGTGCGTGTTGAAGACCCGGACGGGTCGGCCGCCCACCGACGTGGTGACCGCCATGTACCCACGGTCCTCGGAGCCACCGTCGGGGTACTCCACGATGACCCGGTCGGTCATCGGCGCCGCCGAGAGCAAGGCCTGGCCGTAACCGTCCGGGTTCCACGGCACTCCCCCGCAGCGGCCCCAGTCCTGGAGAACCGACCCGTACACGACTTGGTAGACGAGCCCGTAACGCCTCGCCAGCATGTTCCGGATCCTCGCGACGTCACCCGCGCACGCTTCCTGCAGCCCGATCACCTGGGGCGCATACCTGGCGATCTCCGCAGCCCGGTCGGCGTTGCTCTCCTCGCAGGGGTTGCACAGGTTCCAGGTCATGACCCGGTGGGGCACGACCTCCCGGACGGCGTCGGCGGGCAGTGAGCCGCCGGCGAGGGCGTCACTCGGTGCGCTGGGGCCGACGAGCACCGCGCAGGCCACGGTCATGGCGCCCGCGAGCCATCGCATGCCCGGTCCGAACACCCTCGCCTCCTCGAACTCGATGATCCTTCAACTGACATCCGCACGCCCGAGGTTACGGGACACAACTGTGAGCCACCTCCGCCCTCGGTCTTTCGCCGGTCCCCCGGTCGGCGCCCCGCGACATGCGCACTGCCCCGGCGGCCTTCAGCGCGGCACGACCCAGTCGGGCGTCCAGGTCCCGGCGGCGTCGTGACCGGTCACCGTGGCGGCGAGGTAGGCGCGCAGGGTGGCCAGCGCCGGGTGCGGGTTGTCACGGTGCCACAGGAGTGAGTGCGGGTAGACGGGGGTCGGGTCGGTCACCGGGATGCGCCGCAGGCCGTGCCCGGCCGGCCAGACGAGGCGGGTCCGTCCGCCCATGAAGGTGGCCAGGGCCGGGGTGTCGGCGATGGTGTCGAGGAGCGCGTCGGAGCCGAAGTTGGGGCCGGTCGCCTCGATCGTGAGGCCGAACGCGGCGACGAGGTCCTCGTAGTAGGCGGCCCACTCGGTGCCGGGGACGATGCCGGGCATCCAGATGCGGTGCCCGGTGAGCCGGGCGACGGTGACCGATCTGGCGCCCGCCAGGGCGTGCGCCGGGCCGGTGAGGAGCTCGAGCGGCTCGTCGAGCACCCGGACGGACTCGATGCCGTCGGGAAGGGGCCGGCCGGGCACGGCGACCGCGCGGAAGGACGCGTCGAGGGCACCGGACCGAAGGGCGGCGACCGCCGTCTCGACGTCGAAGAGCATCATCACGTCGAGCTCGATGTCGGGGTGTGCGCGGTGGAAACCGCGCATCAGGCCCGACTGCGCGCTGCGGGAGGTGAGCACGTCGACGCGCAGCGGACGGCGGCCGGTGCACACGGAGGCGGCCGCCCGCTCGGCGACGCGCAGCAGCTCGCGCGCATGGGGCAGGAACGCCTGTCCGTCGATGGTGAGCCCGGCGCCCCGCGGGGTGCGGGTGAACAGTCGCACCCCGAGACCGCGCTCCAGGGCGGCGATGCGCTTGGAGACGGCCTGCTGGGTGATCGCGAGCTCGGCGGCGGCCTCCTGGAACCGTCCCGCGTCGGCGGCGGCGACAAAGGTGCGCACGGTGTCGAGGTCCATGGGCGACACTCTACGGACACAACTGTCGGTTGTTGCAGATAGCCCGACGGTTGTTTGCTTCGCAGGTAGGACGATCGCTTTGATGCTTTCGATCGCGCATCGGTTGTGCAGGGCGAGAGCCAGGGGACGTACATGCGGAACAAGCACCGGGTCGGGCGGCTACCCGGACGTCGACTCGGGCGGTTGCCGGGTCACCGGCTGGGGCGACAGTTCGGGTGGATCTGGGGCGCGTACGGGACCAGCGCCCTCGGCACCTGGCTCGCCTTCGGCGCGTTCCCGCTGATCGCCCTCCGGGTGCTGCACGCCGGGCCGGCCGAGGTCGGCGCGCTCTCCGGCGTGGGGGCTGCGGTGGGCGCGGTCGCGGCGGTGCCGCTCGGCCCGTGGGTGGAATACCGCCGGAAGCGCCCGGTGCTGATCGGCATGGACCTGGTGCGGTGCGCGGCGCTGCTGACGATCCCGGCCGCGTTCGCGCTCGGCGTGCTCACCTTCCTCCAGCTCCTGCTGGTCTCCGTCGTCGTCGCGGCGGCCGACATCACCTTCCGCGCCGCGTCGGGCGCGTACCTGAAGACGCTGCTGCCGGCCGAGGACCTGCTCGTCGCCAATGCCCGGTTCGAGTCCACGGCCTGGACGACCACGATCGTCGGACCGCCGCTGGGCGGTATGGCGATCGGCCTGCTCGGTCCGGTGGCGACGGTGGCGGCGGACGCGGTCAGTTACCTGCTCTCGGCCCTCGGCATCCGCGCCGCGGGCGGACACGAATCGCGGCCGGAGCGCCGGGCGGACACGCGTATGCGGGCCGGAGACCTGCTCGGCGGCTGGCGGTTCATCCTCGCCGACAGCACACTGCGACCGTTGTTCCTCAACACCGCCCTCTTCAACGGGCTGGTGATGGCCACCCAGCCGCTGCTGGCCGTCCTGATGCTCGGCCGGCTCGGATTCTCCCCGTGGCAGTACGGCCTCGCGTTCGCCGCGCCCTCGATCGGCGGGCTCCTCGGTTCGCGGCTGGCCCGACCGCTCGTGACCCGGTTCGGCGGGCACCGGGTCCTCATCGTGTCCGGCGCGGTGCGCGCCCTGTGGCCGGTCGGTCTGGCCTTCCCGGGGCCGGGTGCCGGTGGTCTGCTACTGGTCGTCGGCGTCGAATTCGGGCTCATCTTCTGCTGCGGGGTCTTCAACCCCGTGTACACCACCTGGCGGCTCGAGCGCACCGCGACCGACCGGGTCACCCGTACGCTGTCCGCCTGGGCGGTGACGACGAAAGCCTCCGCTGCTCTCCTCACGGCCGTCTGGGGTGTGCTCGGCGGCCTTCTCGGCCCGCGGACCGCCATCGGCCTGGCCGGCGTGCTGCTGCTGGCGACCCCGTTGCTGCTCCCGCGTCGAGCAGGAGCGCTCCCGTCCACGCCGGGGCCGGAGCCGGCACCCGCCAGGGGTTGACCGGCACTGCCGGCCGGCCGAGTCGCGGAACCCGCGAAAGCTGCGACCCGGACGCTCCCCCGCCGCGCACCGGCGTCCGTGGGCCGGTGCGCGGCCAAGCGCCTCCCGTGCACAATGAGTTCGGCCGACTGAACACCAGGGACCGAGAACTGGTGACGCTGCGCACCGCCTTGCGCGCCGGGACCGGATACCCGTGGTCCCACCGCGACGAGACGGCGCAGGCCGCCGGTCTCACGGAGGCGGAAGTGCTGCGCACCGCCGGCGATCGGGCGACGGCGGACTGGAGCCCGGGGCGTGACGAGGCGGCGAAGCTCCCCGCGCCGCCGCGGGCGGCCCACCCGGCCCGCCCGCGGCGCGCAGACCCCGTCACGGCGGTCCGTCGCCCCCGGCCATGGCCTCGGGCTCGTCGGACTGCTCTTCCACCAGCGCGGCGGGGCGCCGCACCACGAGGTTCCGCACCTCGTACGACATCTCCTTCACCTGCGGAGCCGGCGCCGGATGGTAGCGGCCCGCGCACACCGACAGGTTGACGATGAGGTAGGCGTGCCAGGTACGTCCCACGCCGCGGCGGTCGGCGAACACCCGGCTGCCGTTCACCCACCAGACCACGGACCGGGAGCCGAACTCGACGCGCAGGTCGATCCACGCGCCGGGGCTGACAGCAGAGTCGCGGTAGTAGAGGTTGCCGCCACGAACGTTGTTGGTCAGCTCCAGGAGATCGGGGTTGTCGGGGTGGTACTCGAAGACGTCGATCTCCTGATCGCCGTCCCGCCAGGTCCAGATGGCCGGCCAGGCCCCGACCTCACGCGGCAGCCTGACCCGCGCCTCGAGCACGTCCCCAGCCCGGACGGTGAAGTCCTCCTCGCTGCCCTCCGTGGTGAGCAGGCCGGTTTTCCAGAAGCCGTCCGCGCGGCGGGTGGCGCGGAAGGTGCCCGAGCGGCTGTAGGAGGGATCAGCGGTGAGGTGATCGAGTTTGTTGTCGCCGGGGTTGACCGGTCCACCGTTCGGATACGCCCACGAACGCCCCGCCACCCATTGGCGGGTGGAGGTGAAGTCCGCCGTGAAGACGATCTCGGGTCCGGACCGGATCCCCTCTGCCGACGGCGTTCCGTCGCATGCAGGATTGTCCATGCGCGGATGCTGCTCCGCATATGACGTCGGCATGCAGATGGCGAGGAATTCCACGGCAATGACAACACCCGCGAGTGAACCGCTCGGTTGAACCTCGGATTCCCGTCCCACGGGGCGATCCCGCCTTTGACGTAGGGGACTCGCCCGTCGCCTTTCGGCATGGCCGGCGCCCGACCGCAGTCGTCCGGGTGAGAAATCACCCGCCCGGCAGTTCCTGGGAAGATTCCTTCGAAGGCTTCATTCCCATGGCCCGCACGGTGACCATGGGCCGAGCGGCACGAGCGCCGCTTGCCTCAGTCCCGTCCGATCGACGGTTCTCGCCGGCTTGCCCCTCGGCCGGTCGCCGAAGGCTTCCCCCTCTTCCGCCGGCCCAGTGGGAACGGCCCGTTTCGACCAGGGATCTCCAGGATCTGTTCCGTTTGAAGGGGAGCTCGAAAAGCCGGGAGAAGAGCCATGCCGCAAGCAGGGAGACCGGCAGGGCAAGGACGATCGTGAACCAGAAGGTGGGCAGGCCCGGCGACACGAAATGCGGGGCCACGCGCCGGATCACGGCCAGGACGATCGGCAGATGGATCAGGTAGAGGCTGTAGGAGAACTCACCGAGAATCCGAAGGGGGCGCGCGGTCAGCAGTCGCACGAGGACGGCGGGTCCGCCGGTGGCCACGGCAGCGATCAGCATGGTCATGGCGGGAGCGACGGCGAGATCCACCCAGAAGTAGTGCGTCAGCGTCCACACGGAACCCTTGATGACGCCGAGGGCGAGGACGGGCAGGGCGGCCAGGACGGCGAACCATCCCCATGGCAGACGCCGGACCCGGTCCGACGCGGCGACGACTCCGGCGCCCACCATGCCGACGACGAACACGGGCGCGAGATGCGGAGTGAGCCAGTTCTCGCCCTCCACCGGGGTTCCGCCCGGCGCCATCAGGCCGCGCACCACCACCGGGAGGGTCACCAGCGCGACCAGAAGAGCCGCGCCCGTCCGCCGCCGCACGAACAGGAGGAGAGGGAAGACTGCGTAGAGTTCCGCCTCCACCGCGATCGACCAGAAGGCGCCGTTCGGGGTCGGCGCCGTGAAAACGTCCTGACCGAGCAGACCGTAGACCAGAACGGACCCGCCGGTAGGCGGTCCGGAATGCGATGCCGGTACCACGAACCACGCGATGACCAGGCTCATGCACAACGCCGCCCAATACGGCGGCAGGATCCGCCAGGCGCGCCGACGCATGTACTCGGCGACCCCCTCCGACCGCCAACCGTGACGCGCCGGGGAAATCGCCAGGGAGAATCCGGACAGCACCAGAAAGAAGACGACCGCGAGGCGCCCGTACATCAGCCCGTCGAGCCATCGAGGGGCGGAGCTGTCGGGATATCCGGGGAAGGTGTACAGCCAGCAGTGGAACAGCACCACATAGAGGGCGGCCAGACCCCGGAGACCGTCAAGGCCCTGCACTTGCCGACGGACGGGTGACCCGCTCACCTTGTTCTCCTGCGCCGGTGGGGCGGCTGGAGCGAGAGCGCCACGGAGCGCACGGCTCGAATCCACTGAAATCCTTCAACTCTTTCCTCGGACACCGCATTGTCGCGCGCCGACCTGGCCCGCGGTCGCCGCGCGCTGCGGCGGCGTGACCAGCGGACGTCCACCGACCCGCTCTTCCCGTGCACGGGAGGGGACACAGCGCCCCCCGCAGAGGACTGGTACGCGGGGGCCCGTTGCGCCGTTCAACGGGACAGTCCGCATCCGTTCGGATGTGTACATCATCGGGATGTTCAGAGTATTCTTCCTTCCTCCGAGCGGCGACTGAAGGGGGTGGCGTATGGTCCGGCTGTCCCGGGCCCAGCAGCAGGAGCGCACGCGTGCGACCGTGCTGGCCGCGGCGAGGGCGGAGTTCACCGAGCGCGGCTACGCGGCTGCGAAGGTCGACGAGATCGCCGACCGGGCCGAGTTGACCCGTGGCGCGGTGTACTCCAACTTCCCGAGCAAACGCGCGCTCTATCTGGCGGTGCTGGGCGATATGGCTGACAGGGCCGAGGTGGCCGAGCCCGGCGTCACCGTGGAGGTTCCGTCTGCGGTCCCGTCCACCGCCCCGTCCCTGGCCGAGGCGCTCGGCGCGTTCGCCCGTGCCCGCCTCGAACGACTCCCCCTCGTCGGCGACGCACCCCTCGGGCACTTGCAGCTGCGCTCCCTGGCCGGTGTGCTCGACGACGAACCGATCCGTACCGCGTTCGGGCAGGTGACCCGGCTGGAGGCGCTGCTGCTGGCGCTCGCGCTGGAGTCGCGGACGCCGGCCGGGACCCGCCCGGTCCGGCAGGTACGGCGGGCGGACTTGGTGCTGAGACTGCTGGACGGGCCGGGCGCGTCGGTCGGTCCGTCGCTCGTGTCCGGCGATCCCTTCGACATCGCCGATGCCTGCGCGCATCTCGGCGACCTCGCACTCGCCGACCGCTGGGATCCCCCGCACCTGCCCCACATCTCCCCGGCCCAGGCCTGCCGCGAGCCGTGGACCCCGCCGGACGAGCTGCGGGATCTGATCAGCGGCCGCCCGGTCGGGTTCGACGAGGACGGCGTCATCGTGGTCCTCGGCAGCCACCGGCTGGAGGCCGTCGAGGAGTGCTTCCGTGCCGCACGAGCCGGTGACCTGGTCACGGTGGCCGTGGCGACGGCCGACCCGGCCGAGACCGGACGCCTCGTACGGCTGCGGATCGACGACTTCGCCGGGTGCCTGCGGCGGGTGTTCGCCCCGGACGCACGGCCGCGTCTGCGTCTCGTCCTCGACGACGGCGGCCGGCTGGCGTCCGCCCTCGGCGTACCGGACGCCGACGACGCCGCCGAACACGCGGTGCGCGTAAGCCAGCGGACGCTCGTCGCCCGGGCCCACGGCAGGGGCGCCGGACATGCCGCCGCCACCGCCTCCGCAGGCCGCCCGAGCCCGTACCTCTCCCACACCGCACCCGATGGGGCCGCACCATGACGCAGCGCGTTTCGTCCCAGCCGTCCGGCACCGGCCTGCTGGTGCTCCACTCCCTGCGCTGCGCCGGCTTCTCCGGCCGGGCGGCGGTCGCCGCGGTGACCGGGCTCGCCGAGTCCGACGTGGAGTCGGAGTTGATCGACCTCGCCGTCGCGGGACTCGTCACCCGTACCCCGGGCGACTTCGGCGGATGGGGCCTCACGGAGGCCGGCCGGACCGCTGACGCGGAAAGGATCGCCGACGAGCTGGCGAGGACCGGCGCCAGGGCCACGGTGACCGCGGCGTTCGAGCGGTTCCTCGTCCTCAATCCCGAACTGCTCGACCTCTGCACGGCATGGCAGACGCGCACCGCCGACGGCGTCATGACGATGAACGACCACACCGACGCCGCCTACGACGCACGGGTCCTGGACCGTTTCACGGACTTCCACCGGCGTGCCGATCCCGTCTGCGCGCAACTGTCCGCGGGGTTGCCCCGGTTCCAGCGGTACCCCGTCCGGCTGACCGCGGCGCTCGCCCGCGCGAAGGGCGGGGAACGGGAGCACCTGACGGACAGCACGACCTCCTATCACAGCGTGTGGTTCCAGCTCCACGAGGACCTGCTGGCCACGCTCGGCATCCCACGCCACTGACCGTGAGGATGTTCGTGAGCGTCTCCCGGCGGGGTCTGACCCAGCCCCAGCCCCAGCCACGACTACACGAAGACGACGACATGACGATGTGGATCCACCCGCTGTCGGCAGAGGTCGGGGAATCGGCGGAGGTTCTGGGCGGCAAGGCACACGGCCTGGTCGTGCTCGGGCGTCTCGGCCTGCCCGTCCCGCCGGGGTTCGTCATCAGCACACGGGCGTGCCGCGCCTTCTTCCGGGACGGGCGGCTACCGAGCGGCCTCGCCTGCGAACTGGCGGCCGCGGTCGCCGGCCTCGAGGCCGCGACGCACCGCGGACTGGGCGCGGCCGAAAGGCCGTTGACGGTGTCGGTCCGCTCCGGCGCGAGCGTGTCGATGCCCGGGATGATGAGCACCGTCCTCAACCTCGGACTGACCGCCGAGGCCACCACGGCGCTCGCCGACGAGACGGGCGACCTGCGCTTCGCGCTCGACTCACGCCTGCGGTTCCTGGCCGGCTTCGCCTCCGAGGTCCTCGGTGTCGGCCGGGAGCGCCTGGCCGCCGCCGCCCGGGCGATCGCCGAGCAGGACACCGGTGCCGGCACCGGAAGTGGCCCCGGCACCGGCCGACTCGCCGAGGCGATCCGGGACGTCGAGCGGATCGTCCGGGAGCACAGCGGTGCCCCCGTGCCCGACGAGCCGACCCGGCAGTTGGAACTCGCGATCGCCGCCGTGTTCTCCTCGTGGCACACCCCGCGCGCGCAGACCTACCGTGCGCTGCACGGCATCCCGGGCGACCTCGGCACGGCCGTGACCGTGCAGGCGATGGTGTACGGCAACCGGGGCCGGCGCAGCGGGACCGGTGTCGCGTTCAGCCGAGATCCCAACACCGGCGAGCCGGCGCCGTTCGGTGAGGTCCTCTTCGGGGGCCAGGGCGACGACGTCGTAGCGGGCCGGTCGCTGAGCCGGCCGCTGCCCGAACTGGCCGACCGGGAGCCCACCGTGTGGGCCCGGCTGCTGAACGCCCTGGACCGGCTCGAGGAGCACTACCGCGACGCGTGCCACGTGGAGTTCACCTTCGAGGAGGGCGAGCTGTGGATCCTCCAGGTGCGCCCGGGGCGGTTCGTGGGGCGTGCCGCGGTCCGCGTCGCGGTCGACCTCGCCGATGCCGGCACGATCGGGCGCGACGAGGCGATCCTGCGGGTCTCCCCGCAGCATCTCCAGCACGTACGAACGTCGCGGATCGCGGTCGACGACGCGCGGGACGTCCTCACACGGGGACTCGGAGCGTGTCCCGGCGTCGCGGCCGGCAGGGTGGCCACGACGGCCGACAACGCGGCGCGGCTGGCGGCCCAGGGGCCGGTCGTCCTGGTGCGCCCGGAGACCTCACCGCTCGACATGCACGGCCTGGCCGCCGCCGCGGGAGTCGTCACCGCTCTCGGCGGCCCGACGAGTCACGCGGCCGTCGTAGCGCGGGCGATGGGGAAGCCGGCCGTGGTGGGAGCCGCGGACCTCACCGTCGAGGACGGCATCGGCGTGCGGGCAGGGGGCCGCGCCCTGCCCGAGGGGACCCTCATCGCCATCGACGGCACCGGCGGAGAGGTCGTCGTCGGCGACCCTCGCGTCGTCTCGGCCGCGACCGACCCGCAACTGCGCCGTTTGCTCACCTGGGCCGACGAGATCGCGGACCCCCACGGGGCGGACGCCGACGAAGCACGACGCCTCGCCTCGGCGCGAACCGTCCTGCTCCGGCGTCAGGGGGCTTCCGGATCCTGACCGGGCGACGTGCCCGGACCCCCGGGACGTCGAGGGAGCGCCCCGCTGGCGGTGATCGGTGGCAGGTGGTCGGCCGGGCGGCGCCGCCGAAGAACCGCAGACGCGGCACTCGCTCGGGTGTGATGTGGCCGCGTCCGTGCGTCAGCCGCTCACCGGGCCGGCCGCCGACCGGTCAGTCCGCGGGCAGGCCGAACCAGCGGAGGAGTACGGGCCGGGCGTCGTCCGGTGCGTCCTCCGGTCCGCGGGCATACCGTGCGAGCAGGGCCAGATAGTCGTCGTGGAATGCGTCCAGCTCACCCTTCGTGAGGTGGGTCAGGCTGCGTGAACCCCGCATCCATCCTTGGGACTCCGCCTGCCGGGCGGTGAACTGCCGGGCGAGCTCGAGGTCCTCCTCCATCCTCATCCGCTCCAGCTCGGCCGACAGGACGCGCTCGGCCTCCGTCAGCTCGCCCTGCGGCGGTCGGCGGATGTCGAGGCCGCGCACGCCACGCCACCAGCGCTCACGCCCGGTGGAGCGCTCGGGGATGTCTTCGACGAGACCACTGCGCTCCAGCATGCGCAGGTGGTAGCTGAGCGTCCCGGTGTTCTCGCCGAGGGCGGCGGCCAGCGTGGTCGAGGTGGCCGGCCCCGCCGTGCCGAGGTGGCGGAGTATCCGCAGGCGCAGGGGGTGCGAGAGGGCCTTGAGCACCTCGGGGCTGTCGACCGTGCGCCGACCGGCGGCTTGCGCTCTGCGCTCTTGCGTCATGACGACAGTCTATCCCTCCGGCAGAGACTTCTCTGCAGACCTTCCTCTGCAGAGAAATATCTGCAATGCTGGATCCATGACGCCGAACCGAGTGACCTTGAAACGCGTAGTCCGTCTCTTCGCACGTGCTGTCGCAGGGGCACTGCTCGCCGGTCCCGCCCTGGGCGCCGCACCCGCGCAGGGAGCCGAACAGGGCGCGGTCCCCTCCGGGTTCGACTTCTCCGCCTGCCCCACCGCCGATGAGCTGCCCACGGGTGCGGACCCGGGCACCTGGCGCTGCGAGGTCATGCACGCCACGGGACATCTGCGCCTGGGCGCCGTCGACGAGCCGGTCGCCGAGCCCATGGAGATCACCTTCGCGGAAGGTCGTGTGCACGGTGAATTCCGTCAGGTCTTCGGGGAGATGACCGCGGCGCCCCTCCGGGTCGCGGGCACCCCGTTGTCCCTGACCCCGCAGTACGGCGGCTACTCGGACTTCCTGTCCGACGACACCCGGCGCGGCGAGTTCGACATCAGATTCGCCGTGGGCCTTGCCCACGGGCTGCCGGCCCTGCCGGCGCCGGGCTGCTCGGTGGGCAGCGACGAGGACGCGGTCCATCTGATACTCAAGGACACCGAGCCGACCCGGGTGGTGTCCAAGGATCCCCTGGTCGTCTCCTTCGGTGCCCGGGACGCGGAGTTCGCCGCCCCGCGCACCAGCGGTTGCGGCCCCCTGGGCCGCGTACTCGACCGAGTCCTGGGACTGCCGTCCACAGCGGGGGCGAACTCCTTCGACATGGCGGTCACGGTGGCCATACGGCCCTACCTCTAGGCCGGCGGGGCCCGCACCCGCCGAGAGTGCGGGCCTCGCCGTCAGTGCCCGGATCCGTGGCGGCCGCCCAGTTGGTCGCGGTGCCGCGGATCGCCCAGGTGCGTGCCTTCGTCGAAGACGGGCGCCGCCTTGGCCTGTGCCTTCGTCCTCGTCACCTGCACGATACGGGCGTCGTGGTCGACGCCCATGACGGCGTCCGACGGGATCACCACGTCCTTGCCGAGAACCCACAGGCCGGTGTGCACCACGAGGAACCGCGGACCCAGGTCCCTCGAGTACTTGCTGACCTTGCCGAGGTGACCGTCCGTGGCGTCCACCTGATATCCGGTCAGGTCGTCGTCCGCGGTGTGACCCGCCGTCGGCACGCGGTGCGCGTCGCGTTCGCTCACGATGTCCTCCCTGTCGTCCTGGCCCTTCGGGTGCCCGCTGAGGCGCCTCGCAGACGTGCGGGACCATGCCGACGGGCGACGCGGGCGTTGCTCTGCGACGGCGCCTTCCGCTCCCCGGCGCCCGTCGACGTCGCGTACCGGCGCGGCAGTTCGAGATCCACGCGTTCGCCGTCGGCGCGGCCCTGCTAGCCTCCAGCGCACCTCGACCCCCGTCGGCCGGCCAGCGGCCGATGGCCACCGGCCCACTCCCGAAGGACCATCTCACCGCCATGCCCGACGGCACGCGCCCGACGACCGCAGCCCGCGACTGGACCGACCGTCTGGGCCGGTTCGGGTATGCGGCGCCTCCCCGGAGCGACGTCCGTGAGCGTCTGGTTCCGCCTTTCCCGGAGCCGGGCACGCGCGTCTGGGAGCGCCTGGGTCTCAGCCCCGCACGGGCGTACCGGGTCGCGCGGGCGATGGGCTGGGTGGGTCCCGTGCTCGTCGCCCTCCTCGCCGGAGCGATCCGATTCCGGCGGCTCGGCCGGCCGCACGAACTCGTCTTCGACGAGACCTACTACGCCAAGGACGCCTGGGCGCTGCTGCGGCTGGGTTACGAGGGCACCTGGCCGGACCGCAAGATCGCCGACCCGGACATCCTGGCCGATCCCCGGACGATCCCCCTCACCGACGCCGGGGCGTTCGTCGCGCATCCGCCGACGGGCAAGTGGGTGATCGCCCTCGGGGAAGGGGCCTTCGGACTCGATCCGTTCGGATGGCGCTTCATGACGGCGGTGCTGGGCACGCTGTCGGTGCTGATGCTGTGCCGCACGGGGCGGCGTCTGTTCCGTTCGACGGTGCTGGGATGCCTGGCCGGCCTCCTGATGGCGATGGACGGCCTGCACTACGTGATGAGCCGCGTCGCTCTGCTCGACCTCATCGTCATGTTCTTCGTGCTGGCGGCGTTCGCCTGCCTGCTCATCGACCGGGACCGGGCACGGGCGCGACTCGCGGCAGCCCTGCCGGTGGGTTCCGACGGCCGGGCCGGACCGGACGAGGACGCCGCGGCCCGGACCGGGACGGGTCTGCGTCCGTGGCGCCTGGCAGCCGGCTTTTTTCTGGGGCTGGCGGCGTCGACGAAGTGGAACGGCCTGTACTTCCTGGTCTTCTTCGTCGTCCTGACCGTGTTGTGGGACGTCGGCGCCCGTCGCACGGCGGGGGCCCGTCGCCCGTACCGCGCGGTGCTGCGCAAGGACTTCGGCTGGTCGCTGCTGTCCCTCGCTCCCGTCGCCGTGGTGACCTATCTGGTGACCTGGACCGGCTGGTTCCTGTCCGACGACGGTTACGGGCGGCACTGGGCGGACGGGCGCGGCGGCCCATGGTCGTGGATACCCGCTCCCCTGCGCAGCCTGTGGCACTACGAACACGCCGTCTACCGGTTCAACGTGGGGCTGGACACCTTCCACAAGTACGAGTCGAATCCCTGGAGTTGGCTGGTTCTCGGCCGTCCGGTGCTGTTCTCCTACCAGTCACCGAAGGCCGGCCGGGACGGCTGCCACACGGCGTCCGACTGCTCACAGGCGATCCTCGCTCTGGGCACCCCGCTCCTGTGGTGGTCGGCGTGCTGCGCGCTGGTGTACCTGCTCTTCAGGTGGGCCCTGCGCCGCGACTGGCGGGCGGGTGCCGTCCTGTGCGCGGTGGGGGCCGGTTACCTTCCGTGGTTCCTTTACCAGGACCGTACGGTCTTCGCCTTCTACGCCGTCGTGTTCGTGCCGTACCTGTGCCTGGCCGTGGCGATGATGCTGGGCGCGCTGTCAGGTCCGCCGGGTGCGGACGAAAGGCGGCGCACGCGGGGTGCGGTCGCCGCGGGCGTGCTGGTGCTGCTCATCGCCTGGAACTTCATCTATTTCTTCCCGGTCTACACGGGGCAGACGATTCCGTACGCCGACTGGCACGCCCGCATGTGGCTCGACACCTGGGTCTGAGCCGTCCCGCCGAACCCGGGCCCGCGTCAGCAGGGATCAGCGTCGGCCGGCCGTCTCCCGGCCGACGCGGTACAACTCCTGCGAGGTGGCGATCAGTTCGCGGCGTTCCTTCTTGGATCCCACCATGGGCTGGGAGCCGTTCAGGGACACCTGGGCGCTCTCGGGCAGGAAACGGACCGTGACCAGCCCGATGACGCCGGCCGCCATGAGGTAGAAGGCGGGCATCATGTCGTTTCCGGTGAGGCTCACGAGCGCCTCGGTGACCAGCGGGGTGGTGCCGCCGAACGCCGCGACCGCGAAGTTGAAGCCGATGCCCATTGCGGCGTAGCGGACGGCCGTCGGGAACAGCGCCGGCAGCGTCGCGGCGCTCGGCGCGGCGAAACACGCCAGCAGGGTGGACAGGATCAGCACCCCGAAGACGGGCGGCCACGTTCCTTCCATCTTGATCAACAGGAAGGAGGGGACGGCGAGGAGGATCATGCCCGCCGCCGCGTAGCCGTAGAGGGGGCGTCGGCCGACGTGGTCGCTGAGCCTGCCGAGGAAGGTGATCAGCAGCACGATCCAGACCATGCCGGTCAGTACGAGGACGTCCGCGGACGTGCTGGAGCGGCCGAGGGTCTCCGTCTGATAGGTGGGCAGGAAGCCCGTGACCATGTAGTTGGTGACGTTGTAGAGCAGCACCAGGCCCGTGCAGATGAGCAGGCCGCGCCAGTGGTCCCTGACGATGGTCTTGAACTCGGTGCCCGCCGACTCCTTGGCGAGGCTCTGCTCGTGTTCGTCGAGTTGCTGCTGGAAGGCGGGTGACTCCTCCAGCTTGAGGCGCATGTAGAGACCGATCACCCCGAGCGGGCCCGCGATCAGGAACGGGATCCGCCAGCCCCACGACAGCATCTGCGCGTCGCTGAGGGCGAGATTCAGTGCGGTGACCAGGGCGGAACCGAGCGCGTAACCGACGAAGGTGCCGAAGTCGAGCCAGCTGGAGAGGAAGCCTCGGCGGCGGTCGGGTGAGTACTCGGCGACGAAGGTGGTGGCGCCCCCGTACTCACCGCCGGTGGAGAACCCCTGCAGCATCCGGGCGAGCAGCAGCAGGATCGGCGCGGCGATGCCGATCGTGGCGTAGCTGGGGATGAGGCCGATGGCGAACGTGCCGACCGCCATCATGATCATGGTGGTCGCGAGTACCTTCTGCCGGCCGAGCCGGTCCCCGAGCGGGCCGAAGACCAGGCCGCCCAGCGGGCGTACGACGAACGCCGCCGCGAAGGTGGCGAAGGACGAGATCACCTGCGCGGCGGGCGACGCCCCCGGGAAGAAGACCTTGCCGATGGTGGCCGCGAGATAGCTGTAGACGCCGAAGTCGAACCACTCCATGCAGTTGCCGAGCGCCGAGGCGCCCACCGCCCGTCGCAGCAGTGGCGGTTCGACGACCTGCACGTCCTCGTCGCGGAAGGGACGCCTGTTCCGCTTCAGCCTGCGTGTGAGGTCCTGGCGGACCTGTGCGGGCAGACCTGCCGTCCCGTGTTGCCCGGACCGAGTTGGTTCGGGCTGCCCGTCGGTCTGTACGTCAGCCACTGCCGTTCCTTACCCGTCGTGCGTGAGCGGCCCGTGCGCAGCCTGAGGCACTGGGCGACTTCTGTGCGTACAGACCCTGCTGCCCCCTTTCACACGGCGCATGCGGTGACCGCGGCCACACCCCGACATCCGAGTGGCGCCCGCGGCTCAGGTGGCGGTCGGCCAGGTCCGCAGCAGTGCGGCGATCCTTCTGGGCGACGCCGTGGGCGAAGCGGTGTCGTTGACACCGCCGCCGACGCCCAGCTCGGACTCGGGGAAGGAGCCCATGATCGTGTCGGTCGCCGGGGAGATGCTCAGTCCGAGCGCGAGGCCAGCATCATCAGCGGCGCCAGGAAGGCCCCGTACGTCGACCCCTTGTCGATCTGGGTGAGCAGGAACATGCCCGCCGTGCCGACGGTCATGCCGGTCACGACCATCACCTTCACCCCCGGCTTCGGGGTGAGTGCCCCGGTCACCGCGGACCCGAGGAACACCGCACCGCCCAGCGGCAGCAGCCTAGGCCCGTGTCCAGGGCGTCGTAGCCGAGGACGAACTGCAGGAACTGCGTCGAGTAGTAGAGCACGGCGAACATACCGAAGAAGAAGAACATCACCGCGAGCATCGAGCCGCTGAAGGGACGCAGCGTGAACTTTCGGACGTTCAGCATCGGGTGCGGGTGCCGCAGCTCCCAGGCGACGAAGGCGACCAGACCGGCACCGGCGACCACGGCGGCGGTGACGGGGCCGGCGCCCCAGCCGAAGTGCGGGCCCTCGATGGCGGCGTAGATCAGGGAGCCGACGGAGACGATCGACAGCAGACCACCGACGTAGTCGATCCGGCCCATGCCCTCCGCCTTGGACGGCGGTACCAGGGCGAGCGCGGCGAGCACGGCGACGACGGCGATCGGCACGTTGATCAGGAAGGTCGAGCCCCAGGCGTGGTCCTCGAGCAGCCAGCCGGAGACCAGCGGGCCGACGGCTACCGCCACCCCGGAGGTCGCGGCCCAGGCGGTGATGGCCTTGACCCGCTCGCTCCGGGGGAAGGTCGCGACCAGCAGGGACAGCGTGGCCGGCATCACGACCGCGGCACCGAAACCCATGATCGCGCGGGCCGCGATGACCAGCGAGGTCTCGTCGACCACCCGCGCCCGGATCCTCGACGCGGCTCGGCGGGAACTGACCCGCGACCCCGACAGCCGCCTGGAGGACATCGCCGGTGCCGCCGGTGTGGCCCGGCGCACCGTGTACGTCCACTTCGCCGGCCGGGCCGCGCTCGTCGAGGGCCTGGCCGCCGAGGCCGCGGAGGCGATCCGGCGCGCCGTCGCGGGTGCCCCGGCCCCGACCTCCGACGGCGTCGCGGACCTGGCGCGGTTCGTCCTCATGGTGTGGCCCGTCGGCGACCGCTACCGCACCCTCATCCGGCTGACCCGCGGCCAGGACCTCGCACGCGCACGCGTCGACGAACTGCTGACCCCCGCCCGCGACATGGCGACGAGGGTCTTCGCCCACGGCCGCCGACAGGGTGTCTTCCAGACCACCGTCCCGCCCGACCCGCTCACCCGAGCCATCGAGGCCCAACTGCTGGCCCTGCTCGACTGCGTCGACCGCGGCCTGTGGTCCGACGACGGCACCGGCGCCGCCACCGCCGCCCTCATCGCCGCCGGAGTCGCCCCGGACACCGCCGCCGCGACGGTCGATCACGTACGGAGGTCCGGGTCCGGGTCGCCCCCGAGTCCCGTCTGAAACCCGTGCCCGCACCTCACTCGCACTCACACAAATGGCCGCCCCCAACTCCCTGTCCCGCGAAGCCGCAAGTCGGTCACCTTCCGCCGCGATGACGCCCGGGACACCTCGTCGAACGGGTCGGCCGGAGAGGAATCAGGTGCCGTGGGCCGGAAGAGCCGTAGCCATCGCCGACGCAGCCTCCTCGACCACCGCGCTCGCCCGATCCTCCGGCACGCCGGCCGCGATGAGGGTGGCCGTGGCGATCCGGTGCCCGTCGTCCTCCAGCGCGCCGGTGTTGACGGACTCCACCAGAGCCACGATCAACGCCATCAGGCCTGCGCTCTGCACGGCCGGCGGCAGATGGGAGTGGAAGACGCCGTCCCGCTGTCCGCGCTCCAGGATCCCGGTGGCGGCCTCCCGGGCCGGCGCGAGCACCTCGGCGACGCGCTCGGAGCCGAGGTCCCGCCGGGTGAGCGCCAGCAGCATGCGGTAGCGGTCGCCCACGGGCCACATCCGGAGTACGAACCGCGCCAACGCCTGCTCGGCCGACTCCCCCGACTCCGGCCCGGCCCCCACCGTGTTCCGCAACGTCTCGGCGGCTTCCTCGGCGAGCGCCTCCAGCAGCGCCGCCCGCCCCGGGAAGTGCCCGAAGAGGGTGCGCCGGACGACCCCGGCGGCCCGCGCCACCTCCTCCAGCGTGACATCGGGGTTCCGCCCCAGCTCCTCACGGGCCGTGGCCAGGATGCGCGCGCGGTTGGACCGCGAATTACGGCGCAGCGGCTCGCGGGCCACGTGCTTGCTCACGGAGAACCTCGCAGCATCAAAGGACGGACGAACGGCCCCCCATTTTGTCACGCCGAGCCGAAGCCCCCGCGCCCCACCGGCCGCCGCCTCACACGGGACCCGCCCCACCTCGTGGCCCGAAGCTCGGCCGACGCGGAACCGAGCGCCCCCGGTGCGGCCCTCGCGCTTGTTCCTCGACGAGAGCCCCGGCGCGCCGGGCGCCGCAGCCGACCTCGTCCGTCGCGGCCGTCCCACCGGCCACCCCCGTCGGATCAGACCGCGGACCCCCGGATCCGGAACGCGAAGGAGTTGTGGACGCGGGTGTGGGCGGCCGGGCCATGCGGCGCGGTCGGCCGGTTCGTGCGCGGCGTGAACGCTCTGCCGGTCCGGTCAAGCGGAGCGAGAGATTCACCCGGCTGTGGGATCATGCGCCCGTGAACGCA
This sequence comes from Streptomyces sp. P3, assembly GCF_003032475.1. Classification (NCBI taxonomy): domain Bacteria; kingdom Bacillati; phylum Actinomycetota; class Actinomycetes; order Kitasatosporales; family Streptomycetaceae; genus Streptomyces; species Streptomyces sp. P3. The sequence goes on along the minus strand of NZ_CP028369.1, from coordinate 9,714,864 downwards.
CCCTCCACCCCAGCTCCGGGCGGATCACCCGCCGAACGCGAGCCCAAGTCATTCGGTTTCGCTGCCGAGTTCAAGGACGCCGTCACCCTTCGGGCCTTCGGGCTCGTGCTCGGCGGCCTGCTCGTCCAGCTCGCCTTCGTCGTGTCCTACGTCGGCGCCTTCCACTCCCCCACGCCGCATCGGATACCCGTGGCGGTCGCCGCTCCGCAGCAGGCGTCCGCGAAGATCGTCGCCCAGCTCAACGCGCTCGACGGCGACCCGGTCGAGGCCACTGCGGCGCCGAGCACCGCTGCCGCCCGGCAGTGGGTCCTCACCAGGAAGGCCGATGCCGCCTTCCTCTTCGACCCGGCCGGCGCCGAGGACACCCTCCTGGTCGCCTCGGCGGGCGGGCCGTCGGTGTCGCAGACCGCCACACAGATCGCACAGAAGATCGAGGCCGGGCAGAAGCGACAGATCACCGTCACCGACATACGGCCCCCCAACACCGGGGACGGGCGCGGGATGACGTCCTTCTACCTCGTGCTCGGCTGGGTGATCGGCGGCTATCTGACCGCGACGATCATGGGCATGGCCGCGGGTGCGCGTCCCGCCAACCGACAGCGCACCCTGATCCGTCTCGGCGTGCTCGTGCTGTACGCGGTCGCGTCGGGGATCGCCGGAGCGGTCGTCGTCGGGCCCGTCTTCGACGCACTCGGGGGCCACTTCTGGGCTCTGAGCGGGATCGGCACGCTGGTGGTCCTCGCCTCGGCGGCGACCGCGCTCGCACTGCAGACCCTGCTCGGTCTCGCGGGCACCGGCCTGGTCATCCTGCTCTTCGTGGTGCTGGGCAACCCCAGTTCCGGCGGTGTCTACCCGGCGCCACTGCTCCCCGCGTTCTGGAGCGCGATCGGACAGGCTCTGCCTCCGGGGGCCGGCACCACCCTGGTCCGCAACACGGTGTACTTCTCGGGACACGCCGTCACCACGGCGGTCTGGGTGCTCGGCGCCTACGCGGTGGGCGGCGCGGTACTCGCCTGGGCGGCTTCCTGGCGGAACGAGAAGCGGCGTCTCGACGCCTCGTCCGCCGAGTCCGAGGCCGAGACCCCACCTCAGGCCGCCGCGCCCGCCGTCTGACGCGCCGTCCGGCCGCGCCGGAGGCCGGGTATCGCCGTCGGCGGCATGGCCGTCAGGGCCCGGAGACCCGTGGTCGACGCACGGCCGTCGGGCCCGCCCCCGGAGCCCCGGCGCTTCGGGGCTTCGGGGCATCGGGGCATCGGGGCATCGGGGCATCGGGGCATCGGGGCATCGGGGCATCGGGGCATCGGGGCATCGGGGCATCGGCAAGGGCGTGCCCCGACCCGGCGGGTCAATCCGCGCAGGTTCCCGAGTACGCGTATCCGGGCAGCAGCCGCTGCCATCGGCCGCGGTCGACCGGTCCCACCACACGGCACAGGGCCGCGACGCGTTCGGTGATGCCGAGATCCCACAGCCGGACGGTGCCGTCGTTGCCGGCGCTGGCGACCCTCCTGCCGTCCGGGGCGTAGGCCACGCTCCACACCGCTCGGGTGTGCCCGGTCAGTGTCGCGACAAGCCGTCTGCGCACGGTGTCCCACAGCCGTACCGTGCGGTCGTTGCCACTGCTGGCGAGCGAGCGTCCGTCGGGGCTGAACGCCAGCCCCCGCACCGAGCCGGCGTGCTGGCCGAGCAGTCCCGTCACTCGCGCCCCGGCCACGTCCCACATCCGGATGACGCCGTCGTTGCCCGAACTGGCGAGGGAGCGACCGCCGGGGGCGAACGCCACGGCGCGCACCGAGCCGCCCTTCGCGGTGAGGACGGCGGTGGGGCTGCCACGCGAGACGTTCCAGAGCCGCAGGGTGAGATCGTCGCTGCCGCTCACGACCGTTGCGCTGTCGGCGCTGAAGGCCAGGCAGTTCACGAAGTCGGTGTGCCCGGTGAGCACCGTGGCCCGCGTCCCCGCCGGACCGCCCGCGGACGACATCCTCCACAGCCGTACGGTGTTGTCGGCGGAGGCGGAGGCGAGCCATCGGCCGTCCGGACTGAACGTCACGTCGAACACGGCACGGGTGTGCCCGCTGAGCACGACCGGGGCGCCCCCGCCGGCCGCGAGGGGCCACAGCCGCACGGTGTGGTCGGCGCCGGCCGAGGCGAGCCACCGGCCGTCCGGGCTGAACGCCACGGCGTAGGCCGCGCCGCTGTGGCCGGTCAGGGTGCGGACGAGGGTGCGGCGCCCCACGTCCCAGAGCTGCAGGGCGCCGTCGGTCGCCGCGGAGGCGAGCATCCGGCCGTCCGGGCTGAAGGCGGCCTTCCACAGTTCGCTGACCGGGTAGGCGCTGAGTGTGTGGCCGGTGAGGTCCCACAGGGCCACGGTCCCGTCGAAGCCGGCGGTGGCCAGCAGATCGCCCCTCTCCGCGACGGCGACGGCCATCACGTAGTCCGTGTGCCCCGAGAAGGAGTCGACCGTGCGGCGGGTGTGGACGTCCCAGCGGACGATCGTGCCGTCACCCCCCGCGGAGACCACCGTGTGACCGCCGGGTCCGAAGGCGAGCCCGTTCACGTCGTCGTCGTGACCGGCGAGAAGGGCGGTCTGCCGGTGGGTCGCGGGATCCCACAGCCGTACGGTGCGGTCCGCGCCGCCGGTGGCGAGCACCCGGCTGTCGGGGCTGAACGCCACGGCGAGGACATCGCCGCTGTGGCCGCTCAGGACGCCGGCGTTCCGGCGGGTGTGCGGATTCCACAGGCGTACGGTGCGATCGGCGCCCGCGCTGGCCAGGCGGGAGCCGTCGGGGGCGTACGCCAGCGCGAGGACGTCGCCGGAGTGCCCTGGAAGCCACCCGGTCTGACGGTGGGTCCGGGTGTCCCACAGGCGCACGGTGCCGTCCTGGCCGGCGGAGGCCACCGTACGGCCGTCGGGCGAGAAGCTCACGGCGCGGACAGGTCCCCGGTGCCCGGTCAGGACGGCGATCTGACGTCGGTCGGACACGGACCAGAGCCGGATCGTGGCGTCCGAACTGGCCGACGCCAGGGTGCGCCCGTCCGGCGAGAAGGACACGGACCGCACGGGCCCGTGATGACCCGCGAGCTCTCCCACGGACCGTTTGGCGGCGGCGTCCCACAGCCGCACGGTGCCGTCGGAGCTCGCCGAGGCCAACAGTCGTCGGCCGGGGCCGAAGACCACGCAGTTCACCGCCCCGTGGTGGCCGGTGAGCCGGCCCGCGAAGGCGTTGGCCTGCGTGCTGAGCAGAGCGCCGCGCGCCTCCGTGGTCCGCGAGGTGCGGTAGGCGGACTCCGCCAGCAGCATCGAGGCCTCCGGCCGCCCGAACGCGAGTTGGGCGGAGCTCGCCGCCATGGCCTGCGACAGGGCCGTCCGGCGCTGTTCGTCGGCGGAGGTGCGCTGCTCGAAGACCGTCGCGCCGGCCAGGAGGGCCAGGGCGAGCAGGACGGTCAGCACGACGACGCCGGCCCGCTGTTGACGCACCCGGCGCCGCGACAGGCGGCGGCGCAGGTCCTCCTCCCGGTCGGAGGCGCGCAGGAAGTCGGCCTCCACGGGCGTCGGCACGCTGTCCCGGCCGCTGGGACCGGCCGCCCACTCCCGGGCGGCCGTCAGCCGGGCCCCGCGGTAGAGCAGACTCGGGTCGCGGTTCTCGCGGTCCCATTCACGGGCGGCGGCGCCCAGTTGCTGGTGCAGGAGCAGATCGGCGCGCGTCGCCCCGACCCAGGTGCGCAGTCTGGGCCACGCCCGCAGCAGGGCCTCGTGCACGATCTCGACGCGGTCGGCGTCCACCGTCAGCAGACGAGCTGCCACCAGAGCGTCGAGCGTGGCGCGCGCGGCGGCCGGGTCCCGCAGCCCGTCGAGCAGTTCGGACGTGGTACGGGGCCGCCGGGAGGCCTCGTTGTCCTCACCGACGCGCACCAGCCGCAGCAGCAGCCGACGCGCGGCGTCCTGCCGGACCGGCGACAGCGCGGCGAAGAGGTCCTCGGCCGCGGCGGCGACGGACCCGTGGATACCGCCCGTCGCCAGGTATCCCGCCACGGTCATGGTGGAGTCGGTGCGCCGGTGCCAGGTCTCCCGCAGGGCGTGTCCGAGCAGCGGAAGGACCCCGGGCCGGCCGATCGGGACGCCCGGGTCGGGGCCGTTGCCCGCCGCGCCCGCCGTGTCGGCGGCTCCGAGGTCGCGCAGCAGCAGTTCGACCAGTCCCGGCTCCAGGGTGGTGCCCGTCGCCGCCGCCGGACGCACGATGCACTCCCGCAGTTCGTCGGTGGTCATCGCGCCCAGCGCGAACAGCCCGTCGCTGACGACCGGGACCAGCTGCGGGTACTCCAGACAGCGACCGGTGACGTCGGCGCGCACACCGAGCACCACGGTGAACGCCGTCGCGCCCGCCTCGGGTTCGTCGCCACCGCCGGCGAGTGCGGCGAGCGCCGCGACGTAGGCTCCGCGTTCCGTCTCGTCGTCGCAGAGGGTGAAGACCTCCTCGAACTGGTCGACGATGACGACGCAGCCGCGGGGCCGCCGCGCGGCGAGGGCCCAGGAGCGCAGGGCCGCCACGAGCCGGTCGGCCCGCTCGCCGGGCGGGCCGTCGTCGTGGAGGTGGTCGAGCAGTCCGGCGGGCAGTGCGGCGCGCAGCACGTGCAGGAGAGCGGACAGCGGACGTGCCGTGGGGGTGCACATCACGACCGGAGCGCCGGCGTCGGTGTCGGCGGGCGGCCCACGGTCGATGTCGACGTCGGTGCCGATGTCGACACCGGCGGAGAGCGACCCGTCGCGGCCGACGCCGGGCCCGCCGTCCGCGAGGGCGGGGACGAGGCCCGCACCCAGCAACGAGGACTTTCCCGACCCGGAAAGGGCGACGACGGCCACCGGTCCCTTGCCGAACCGCTGGGCGAGGCGCTGGACGAGCGCGGCCACCGCCCGCTCCCGGCCGAAGAACCGTCCCGCGTCACGGGGACCGAAGGCCGACAGGCCCGGGTACGGACAGCTCTCGCCGTCGCCCGGCCCCGACTGCTCCTCTCGCAGGGCCGGCGGCAGCAGAGCGAGCAGAACGCCGTCGGCTGCCAGAGCGTCGTCGCACAACCGCGCGACATCGCCGTTGACCGGCTTCCTGCCGTTCTCGATCTTGCTCAGATAGCCCTTGCTGTAGTGCGTGATCCGCGCGAGGTCGGCCAGCGACAGGCCGCGTTCCAGGCGCAGTTCGCGGAGCGCGACGCCGAACGACGAGTGCTGCGGCCGCCGTCGAGCGGCGGCCGACGGGTTCGCCGGCTCGCCGTCCTTGTGGTCCATGAGTGGTGTGCCCCCGAGGCCAACGGCGCGCGGAGCGCCGTTTCTGACGCCGACTGGTCAGGTCGGCGACCGTATGTCTGGGGGATGGTAAGCCGGGACGAGAACGGGGCATCCGAGGCATGACCGGAAGTGACGAGTGTCACAAACACCAACCGGCGTCCGGCACGTGAGGGCGCCGGCCGCCCCGGTACGCCGGCCCCCCCGTTATGTTCTTCGCGGTCCTGCAAGAGGGCCGCTGGCCTCCGGGCCCGGCATGACTGTGTCCCCCTGTCGAACGGATGACCTGGGGGGTGGTGTCACCGGGCTCGGGAGGTGCCGTCGGAGACGCTGATGAGAGGTCCGGCCACCGCCCGGTCCGGCGCAATGCCGGACAGCTCGCGGGCGGCAGGTCTGCATAACGTGGATGCGCGCGCACGACACCACTGCCGAGGCCGGCACGCTCAACACCCTGGAAAGGGCGCGATGTTCGACACCGAAGACGTGGGCGTGTTCCTCGGCCTGGACGTCGGAAAGAGTGCTCACCACGGCCACGGGCTCACCCCGGCCGGGAAGAAGGTCCTCGACAAGCAGCTGCCCAACAGCGAGCCGAAACTGCGGGCCGTCTTCGACAAACTCAAGGCCAAGTTCGGCACCGTCCTGGTGATCGTGGACCAGCCCGCCTCCATCGGCGCCCTCCCGCTCACGGTCGCCCGGGACACCGGCTGCAAGGTCGCCTACCTGCCCGGACTCGCGATGCGGCGGATCGCCGACCTGTATCCGGGCGAGGCCAAGACCGACGCGAAGGACGCAGCCGTGATCGCGGACGCCGCCCGCACCATGCCGCACACCCTGCGCTCGCTGGAGCTCACCGACGAGATCACCGCCGAACTCACGGTTCTCGTCGGCTTCGACCAGGACCTCGCGGCCGAGGCCACCCGCACCTCCAACCGCATACGCGGCCTGCTCACCCAGTTCCACCCGTCGCTGGAGCGCGTCCTGGGCCCCCGCCTCGACCACCAGGCCGTCACCTGGCTGCTGGAGCGCTACGGCTCCCCGGCCGCACTGCGCAAAGCCGGCCGCCGCAGGCTCGTCGAGCTCATCCGGCCCAAGGCCCCACGCATGGCCCAGCGGCTGATCGACGATGTCTTCGAAGCGTTGGACGAGCAGACCGTCGTGGTCCCGGGCACCGGCACCCTCGACATCGTCGTGCCCTCCCTGGCCCGCTCGCTCGCCGCTGTCCACGAACAGCGCCGGGCCCTGGAAGCCCAGATCAACGCCCTGCTGGAGGCCCACCCTCTTTCCCCGGTCCTGACGTCGATGCCCGGCGTCGGCGTCAGGACCGCCGCCGTCCTGCTGGTCACCGTCGGCGACGGCACCAGCTTCCCCACCGCCGCCCACCTCGCCTCCTACGCCGGCCTCGCCCCGACAACGAAGTCGTCCGGCACCTCGATCCACGGCGAACACGCACCCCGAGGCGGCAACCGCCAGCTCAAACGCGCCATGTTCCTGTCCGCCTTCGCCTGCATGAACGCCGACCCCGCCTCCCGCACCTACTACGACAAGCAACGCAACCGCGGCAAGACCCACACCCAGGCCCTCCTCCGCCTCGCCCGCCAACGCATCAGCGTCCTGTTCGCCATGCTCCGCGACGGCACCTTCTACGAATCCCGCACACCCGCGGACGTCGAGCTCGCCGCATGACCCCAGCAAGACCGAATCACCCCAAAACCGACAGGGGCGCCTTGACGAAGGACATAGAGGCACCCCCCGCGGGCCTGCGTACCGGGGCGGTGGATCTGTGGTCAGCCGACGGGACTGGTCAACTCATGCCCGGAATCACGCAGTTCCGGACACCGTTCAGCCACGCGTCGCCCTTCATGTAGATGTTGCTGACCCAGCCCTGGTACTCGGGCAGGTACGACCAGGTGTCGTTGGTGTATCCCTCGGCCGTCACACTCTCGGCGTGCTTCTGGCAGGAGACCGCCACGCCGGTCGGACCGGAGAGCCGGGTCACGACGCCCGCGCCGGTGGAAGGCGTGCTGCGGATGGTCACCCCGGTGCCCCAGGTGCTGTAGGCGTGCGCTCCGACGGGGGTCGCGGTTCCCCTGCCGTCGCAGGCCGGGACACCGGCGAGCCAGGCGTCGCCCTTCATGTAGATGTTGGTGATCCAGGCGCCGTACTGCGGCAGGTAGGACCACGCGTCGTTGGTGTAGCCCTCCGACGTCACGCTCTGGGCATGCATCTGGCAGCTGACGGCGACCGAGGTGGGGCCGGCCAGCCGGGCGACCGTCGTCCCGTTGACTGTGGACGGCTGGGAGCGGAGCGCCACGTCGGTGCCCCACGTGCCGTACGCGCCGCCCTGGGTGGCGTTGCCTCCGCCGCCGGGGCCGATCTGCGTGTCGTAGTCGGCCCCTGAGCAGGTGGGCACCTCCGGCAGCCAGGCAGGACCCCTGAGGAAGATGTTGCTGATCCAGCCGCCCCGGTTGGACAGGTACGTCCAGGCGTCGTTGGTGTAGCCCTCCGCGGTGACGCGCTCTCCGCGCTGCTGGCACTTGGCGTAGACGATGTCAGGTCCGGACAGCCGGGTCACCTGGCCGGCCGAACGGTTGGGGTGCTCGCGCACGGCGACGTCCGTGCCCCACGTCACCTGGAGCGTGCCGTCGTAGCCCGTGGGTTCCGTGAACGGGCCGCCCTGCGGCATCCGCGTCACACCGACCAGGCGGTTGTCGCTGATACGCGAGTTGATGTCGATCACACGGATCGGCAGCTGCGACTGGTAGGCCTCGACGACATAGCCGTCCCCGAGGTAGATCATCATGTGGGTGATGTCCTTCACCTGACCGCCGACCGCTGTGTACACCAGGTCGCCGGGCTGCATGTCGGACACCGCCGGCTTGCCTCCGCCGGCGCCGTGGACCTGCTGGTACTTCCGCCCCCCGTTGACGTACATGGCGTAGGCCGTCCCGTCGCCGAGGATGTCGTACCCGGCGGCCCTGGACCAGGCCCAGCGCGCGAAGCCCGAACAGTCGAACCCGCGGGTCTGGGGGTCGAGCGCGGTCTCCTCGAAGTGGCTCGGGCTGCTCAGGTCCCAGGTGCCGTAACTCTGGCCGGGAGCCGGTCCATGGCCTCCGCCCCACGTGTACACCGTTCTCGCGCGCCATTCCGCGCAGGCCGCGTCGATCGCGCGGTGCGCCTCCGGCGAGGCGATGCCCTGCACGGCGCACCAGTTCTGCTCCCCCGTACCGGCCGCCTGTGCGGCGGTGGTCGGAAGCAGGGCCAGGAGGAGGGCGGTCACCATCACGGCGACCAGCCCCGCTCCCCGGCGCAGTGTTCTCATCCGGTACTCCTCTCGCGGCCGTGCCACGTGGTCGTGGCGCCGACAGTGCGGACCGCGTTTCGATCACGCCCCCGTGCGGCTCAGGAGCAGAACAGGCCTCACCGTGGCCTCGGTGGGCGGCCGGGACCAGGGGTTTCCCGTTGCCTCTTGGCGTGGCGACCGGGAAACCCCTGATCCGACCTGCTCCGGCCCCCTCCGGCCGTCGTTCTCGGGCCGTCGCCCTCGGGCCGTCCTCCTCCGGCAGTTCTTTCTCCGGCCGTCCTTCTCCGGTCCGGTCAGCCGCGCCAGATCTTGACGTACGTCACCGCGTCGTTGAGCGTGTCGCCGACGTAGGACACCGAGCGCCCGAAGGTGCCGTTGCCCCTCGGGCCGCTGAGGAAGGCCTTGGTGCATCCGCCGTCGACGAGGAGCGACGACAGGTGCGATGACCACCAACTGTTCGGGTTGAAGCTGTAGCCCGCCGCGTCGCAGGGCCCGGCGTTGCCGTAGACCTTGGTGTACTCGCCGCCCCAGTCGGCGTGCTCGGACCAGGTCATCAGCTCCGTCTGCGCCGCCGCCCGCGGTACGGCCGCCGCGGCCCGGGCGGAGGCGTCGGGACCGTTGAAGCACTGGTGCAGGCTGACATGGGAGGTGCTCTCGCCGGGCTTCACCTCGTCGAGGACGAGCACGCAGTGGGCCGGCCCGGCGCTCTTGGCCGCGACGGGGGCCGAAGCGGCGACGGCGGGACTCCCCAGCGCCCCGACGAGGGCGGCCGTCGCGAGCGCGAGCACGGTGCGTGACTTGTTCATGGGCTTCTCCAAAGAGATTTCGTCGTCACGGTCGTCGGACGGACGCCGTGCGGATCCGCACGCGGGTGCGGGCGGGCGTTCGGGCGAACCGGTGCCGGCCTACCACCACGGGTCGGTGCAGTGGATGCCGGACCGGGTCGAACCGCACGCGCGGAACTTCCAGTTGGCGTCCGTACTGGTGCGCTGGGCCGCGCTCGTCTTGTTCTCGCCGCCCCGTGAGGTGAACGGCCCGCACTGGATCCAGGTGCGGCCGCCGTCCCGGGTCCAGTCCAGCCAGACCTGGTTGCCCGGCTGCACGTCGCCGGCGATGAGCGCCCAACCGCGCTGGACACCGCGGATGTTGCCGTACTGCACGCTGATGTTGATGCCCTCGCTCCACAGCGTCACCTGGCGGGCGGCGGTGTCGTAGGCGTTGTCGGAGATGTCGATGAACCCGTTCCTGCCGCCCTCGCAGTCCGAAGCGGCCGCCTGCGCCGAGCCCGCGGGCCCGAGGAGCGTCATGCCGCCTGCGAGCAGCGCCGCGGCCGCAGCCGTGGACAGGGCCCTGCCCCGGACGGACCGCCGCGCGGCGGACGTAACACGATTCCAACTGATCACTGGCCCAGATCCCTACGTGAGTCCCGTCCCGGGGCCGACGCACCGTGCGGCGGCGCTCCCTGGAGATCGGCGATGCTCAGGTTGCCGTCGTGGACCCGGGGCGACCAGGCGTTTCCCGGGGTTGTCCCGTTGCCCGTGCCGTGGGAAACGCCTGGCCGCCCCGCGTCACCGCACCTCTCCTTCCGACGGGCGGCCGACGCGGGAGCGAAGACTCGAGGTGCTGCCGGGGGTCAGTTCACTTCGGCGGGTCGTCGATGGCCCGAGGGGAGAGATCGGCCCCGCCACCTCGAAACGATCGTCTTCCCGTTCAGTCCCGGACGAGGCAGAAGGGGTGCCCTGCGGGGTCCGCGAAGACGCGCCAGCTCCGCCGGTCGCCGCCTTCGTCGAGAAGGGTGCCGCCCAGACCGAGGACGCTCTCCTTGGCCCGGTCCAGATCTTCCACCCCCAGATCGAGATGGAACTGCTGAGGGCGGGCAGGATCCGGCCACCGAGGCGGCTGATAGTCCTCCACCCGCTGGAAGGCCAGCACGAACCCGCCGTCGGTGTGCAGCGTCGCCCAGTCCTCACCGAGCGACCACCGTGGATCGGGCCGGTTCACGACGCCGCCGAGGAGCGCCTGATAGAACCGGGACAGCTCGAGGACGTCGACGCAGTCCAGCACCGCACACTGCAACTTGGCGAACATGAGGGGCAGCGTAGAACAGCCCCGCGCCCGGGCCTTTCGCCGGCCTGCCCGCGGTCCGGGACCTCCGCGTCGGGGCCCCGCACCCGACGCCCCCGTCGCGCCGAGGGCCGGGCGGCGGACGGCCGAGAGGGGCGGCGCGGCCGCACGGGAGAGACCCCGCCGGGCCGCGGGTCACCTGGAAGTCCGACCGCTGACGCACCCTGGCGACCGGCCCCGCACCCCTCAGTCGTCGCGCAGCGCCTTGTGGATCTCGCCGAGCGAGCCGGTCAGTCTCGGGTAGTCGCCCGGGGGCACCGGCGTGACGAAGTACCGCTCGACGACCTGCGCGTGCACCTCGGCCGCCCGCAGGAAGACGGAGCGACCGTGGTCGGTGACCTCGACCAGCACACTCCGGCGGTCCTCGGGTGACGGCACACGGCGGGCCACGGCGGCCTCTTCCATGCGGTCGATCAGGCGCGTCACACCGCTGCTGGTCAGCGTGAGGTCGTCGGCGAGCACGCGTTGGGTGACCTCTTCTCCCGGCCGGCGACAGAGCCTGATGAGGACCTCGAACATCGTGTGGCTGATCCCGCACTCCCGCCGCAGGTCGCCGTCGATCCGCTGCTCCAGCCGGGTGGCGGTCTTGATCAGCAGCCCGAAGTCGTGCACGAGCGAGCTGTTGGCGGCACGGGCGGCCTCGTCGCCCTGCCGGTCGGCCGCATCCACGTGTCGACGTCCTCCCCTGATCGAAGGCCCCTCCTGACGAGGGTCCGCTGCTTCCCCGACTTTACTGCCTGCTCACCTACCGATGTCTCAATTGCTGAGCAATCAATTGCTGAGCAGTCAACAAAGGCCTACGATGCGACCCACCACCGCGCAGCAATCGGAGAAGGGGACACGTCCATGGACCTGCAGCACTGGCTCGGCCGGGCCACCCACGCCATACAGGAGTGGGAGGACACCTACAGCCCGTACGAGCCGCACCCTTCCCTGCACGTCGACGACGAGCGCTTCGCCTCGGCCTTCCAGGAGTTCACCGGCCGGCTGACCAAGGACAACTATCCCTTCTTCCACCCGCACTACGCGGGCCAGATGCTCAAGCCCCCGCACCCCGCCGCGGTGGTCGGCCACCTCACCGCCATGCTGATCAACCCCAACAACCACGCCCTGGACGGCGGGCCGGCCACCGCGGCGATGGAGCGCGAGGCCGTCGCGCAGCTCGCCGCCATGTTCGGCTACGACACCCACCTGGGCCACCTCACCACCAGCGGCACGATCGCCAACCTCGAGGCCCTCTTCGTCGCCCGGGAACTCCACCCCGGTCGCGGAGTCGCCTACAGTGCCGAAGCCCACTACACCCACGGCCGTATGTGCCACGTCCTCGGAATGAAGGGCCACCCGGTCCCCACCGACGCGGGGGGCCGCATGGACCTCGACGCCCTGGAGGACGTCCTTCGCAGCGGAGACGTCGGCACCGTCGTCCTCACCGCGGGGACCACCGGACTGGGCGCCGTCGACCCGATCCACCGGGCGCTCGCCCTGCGGGACCGCTACGGCGTACGCCTCCATGTCGACGCCGCCTACGGGGGTTTCTTCACCCTCCTCGCCGGCGCCGACGGCCCCGAGGGGCTCCCGCCCGAACCCTGGCAGGCGATCTCCCGGTGCGACTCGATCGTCGTCGACCCGCACAAGCACGGACTCCAGCCCTACGGCTGCGGGGCCGTCCTCTTCCGCGACCCCGAAGTGGGGCGCTTCTACCTGCACGACTCGCCCTACACCTACTTCACCTCCACCGAACTCCACCTCGGCGAGATCAGCCTGGAGTGCTCGCGCGCGGGCGCCTCGGCCGCCGCGCTGTGGCTCACCTTCCGCCTCATCCCGCCCACCCCCGCCGGTCTCGGCCGCGTGCTGGCAGCCGGCCGCCGGGCCGCACTGCGGTGGGCCGACCTCATCTCGCAGTCCGACGTGCTGAAGCTGTACCAGCGGCCGGAGTTGGACATCGTCGGGTACTTCCCGACCGTGGCACCCGCCACCCTGTCCGCCGTCGACGCCGCGTCCGCGCGGGTGCTGACGGACGGGATGGACGACGCCGATCCGGTGTTCCTGAGCACCCTCAAAGCCGGTCGTGAGGCGTTCACGGTCCGCCACCCCGAGATCATCGCGGACGTCGACGGCGCACGCGTTCTCCGCAGCGTCCTGATGAAGCCGGAATCAGAACGACACGTCGAACGTCTCCACGACCGGGTGGAACAGCTCGCGCGGCGGCGCTGACCGAAGCCGACGAGCACGCGGGTCCGGGCACCGCAGCTCGCCGGGAGGGCTCCTCCCGCGCCGGTACGCCCGACGGCCCGCACTCGCGCGCGGGCGATGCGTCGGCGATGGCGGAACCGCACTCGGCGCGCGAGGCGGTCGTCACGAGGGGCCTCCCGCGGGGCGGCGAGCCGCGGCGTCACCGCGCGGCCGGGTCCGCGAGGACGATGCGGGCGATGACGCGTTTGCCGTCCGGCTGCCGCTCGACGACGAGGTCATGGGCGACGGCCTGGACGATCTCCAGGCCGTGGCGGCCTATCCGGCCGGGGTCGGCGGCCTCCACCGCGGGCACGGTGCGATCGCTGTCCTGGACCACGACCTCCACCATGGCTCCGGTGACGCGCAGCCGCATCAACGCCGGTCCCGGCGCGTACTTGCGGACATTGGTGACCAGCTCGCTGACCACCAGCCGGGTCAGGTCCATCGCGCGCGCGGAGACGTCCACACCGCGCTCGTCACGGGCCCTCGCGAGGAAGTCGGCGGCGTCCCGACGGGCCTGCGCGATGCACCCGTCGCCTCCTGCCAGAGCGTACCCAGCCTCGATCAGCCCAGTGCCGGGCCCCGTGCCGCCCTCGTCGTCGGATCGCGATTCCACCAGGCATCGTCCTTCTGCTCCCCACTCACGGGTGTGCGTGTACCCGCCACGTTGTCACGCATGTCACGGGCCGTGTTGTCACGCATGTCACGGGCCGTGTTCTTCGGCACAGCCGGTCGGGAGCATTCGGCCGGGGACGTGCGGCAGAATTGCTCTCACAGACGCTGCCCCCGGCAGCCTGGGCGCGATTGAGGAAACGGTGACTGACAACCAGGAAACGGGCCGATCCGACCGGCTGTCCGTCGAACACGCCAGCGTCGGCGACATCCGTGTCGTGATCCTGCGCGGCGAGATCGATCACGACGTCAAGGACGTGCTGAGCGAGGCACTGCTGTCCCGCAACGATGATCAGAGGCACCGGATCGTGGCGGACCTCAGCGGCGTGACCTTCCTGGACTCCAGCGGCATCAACGTGTTCGTCCAGGTTCACCAGCGCGTGAGCGCCGGCGAGGGGTGGCTGCGCCTGGCCGCCGCCCAGGAATCGGTGGCACGGGTCGTCCAGCTCGTCGGACTCGACGCGGTGCTCTCCTGCCACAGCACCGTCGAGCAGGCGCTCACCGCCTGATCGCCGCTGCGACCTGCCGGCCGCCCCGGGCCGCCCGCTGCGAGCGGGCGGCCCGGGGCGCGAAGCCGCGGATCAGGAGCCGGTCTGCGGCCGGTGGCCGGCGCCGCGGTCGGCATCGAGTCCGGCGACCAGGCCCCGCAGGACCGGCCCGTACTCGGGATGAGCGAGCGCGAACGCCATCTGCGCGACGAGGTAGTCGGCCGGGTTGCCGGTGTCGTACCAACGCCCCTGGATGACCTGCCCGTACACCGCGCGGGTGGCGGCGTAGGCGTTGATCGCGTCGGTCAGGTAGACCTCGCCGGTCCGGTGCTCGTACCAGCGCCGGGTCTGCTCGCGCAGTTCGTCGATGATGCCGGGGGTGACGACGTAGCCGCCGATGGCCGCGTACGACGACGGGGCGTCGGCGGGCCGGGGCTTCTCGACCAGGCCGGTGATGCGCAGGGTGCCCCCTCCGAGGTCCTCCTTGACGATGGGCACGCCGTAGCGCTGGGAATCGCCCGGGTCCATCGGCAGCAGGGCCAGGACCGGACACCCCGTCAGTTCGTAGGCGCGGATCAGCTGTTGCGCGCGGGGCACGTCCGCCACGAAGACGTCGTCGGGCCACAGCACCAGGACGGGCTCGTCGCCGAAGGCGCGGGCGGCATTGAGCACGGGGGTGCCGTTGCCGTACGGGCCGTGCTGGTCGAGGTAGGTGATGTGGCCCCGCCGGGCCAGCTCGGCGACCTCCTCCACGGCGTCCGCGTAGGCCGTCTTGCCGTCCGCGCGAAGCTGGGCGACAAGGGCGGGGTTGGGCCGGAAATGGTCCTGGATGAGGCTCTTGCCGCCGGAGACGACGATGGTGATGTCGGTGATCCCGGAGTCCACCAGCTCGCGCACGGTGTGCTCGATGACCGGCTTGTCGCCGACCGGGAGCATCTCCTTGGGGGTCGCCTTGGTCAGGGGCAGCAGACGGGAGCCCAGTCCGGCGGCAGGGATCACTGCCCTGCGGATCGTCGGGGACATGCGGTCTCTCTCGGTCGAGCGGCACACCGTACCGGCCGGCACGGCACAGGCCGACGCTACCAACGCCCGCCACCGCCGCCCCCCGAACGCCGGTCCGGCCGGCCGTTCACGACACGATCAGCACCTGCGGGATCCGTGTGGTCGGTCACCGCGCGACACCCGATCGGGTCGGGCACCCGCCCCTTCCGCCCCGGCCGGTACGGCCTTCAGGGGGAACTCCGGGCCGCCACCGCGATCCGGCGGTGGACACGTGGTATCGGCATGAGATGTCCACACCCTCCGATGAGCCCGCTGCGCCGCTCGGGCGGCGCGGCGGCGCAGGGCCGCGCGTTCCGGGTCTGTTGCGGACCGCGGCCGCCTACGCGTGGAGGATCATCGCCGTCGGCGTCGTCGTCCGCGTCGCCTTCTCCGTGCTCGGACAGTTCCACCGGATCGCCGTCGCCGTCTTCCTCGGCCTCGTCGTCACCGCCGTGCTCCGCCCGGTGGCCGGTCTCCTGGCCCGGCTCATGCCCCGGCCGCTCGCGGTGGCCACGGGCGTTCATCGGCGCGGTCGTCCTCGTCCTCGGCGTGCTGGCCCTGGTGGGCGAGACCGCGGCCGATCAGCGAAGCGGGCTGGAGAAGGAGTTCGCCGCGGGCGTCGACCGGATCGAGCGGCAGCTGGAGGACCCTCCTTTCCGGCTTCCCCCGGACGCGTTCGACGATCTCCAGTCCCGGATCGGCGACCTCCTGTCGAGTCACCGTTCCACCCTCATCAGTACGGCGCTCAGCGGGGCCGGCCGACTGGTCGAGGTACTGACCGTGCTCGCCCTGGCCCTGTTCTGCGGAATCTTCTTCACCTACTCCGGCGACCGGCAGTGGCAGTGGGTGTGCGACCAACTGCCCGACGGAGCACGGCGCCAGTTCACGCTCATGGGCCAGGCCGCCTGGCGGACGTTCACCGGCTACACGCACGGCATCCTGCTGGTCGCCGTGATCAACGCGGTCCTCGTGGGCATCGCGTTGTCCGCCCTCGGCGTACCGCTGGCCGTCCCGTTGGCGCTCCTGGAGTTCCTGGCGGCGTTCATCCCGCTGATCGGCTCACCGATCGCCCTGGCCGTCGCTGCCGTCATCGCCCTCGCGTCGAAAGGGCCTCTCATCGCGTTGCTGGTCGTGGCCCTGATCGTGGTCATCGGTCAGATCGAGGGCCACCTCCTGCATCCCCTCGTGATGAGTTGGGCCGTCCGGCTGCATCCGGTGGTGGTGGCACTGGCCGTCGTCGGCGGAGCGGTCGCGGCGGGGGTCATCGGCGCCGTGGTCGCCGTACCGCTGGTGGCCGTGGTGTGGTCCGTGCACCAGGCGTTGCGGCATCGTGCCGAGATCCCGCGGTGAGGCCGGGGCACGGAGCCCGGTCGGCGAGGTGTCGGGGCGACGGGAAGTCGAACGGATGCATGGCCGGGCCTCTTTACGCGCGGTGAAGCGGTGCGGGGCGGCGGCCCGTCCGAGGGCCGCCGTTTCACCGATCCCGCACGGACGGCCGCTCGTGCGGACGAGGCTCGCCGCGCCGCAGCCGATCGGCCGACGGATGCCGAGAGGGCGAGAGGGCGAGAGGGCGAGAGGGCGAGTGAAGTTGTCCCCAAGGAATCTGCACAGAGACGTTTGTTCGGGCACGGACGGTGCACACGAGAAGCTAACACTGTCCTTATACGAGGAAGCGGAGACACATCATGGGCATCATCGCGTGGATTGTCATCGGCCTGCTCGCCGGCGCCATCGCCAAGGCCTTGATGCCGGGCAAGGACCCCGGCGGCATCATCGTCACCATGCTCATCGGCGTCGCCGGCGGTCTGCTGGGCGGCTGGCTCGGAAAGGTGCTCTTCGGCGTCGACTCCATCGACGGGTTCTTCGACCTCTCCACCTGGATCGCCGCGATCGTCGGCTCCTTCATCCTGCTCGCCCTCTACCGCCTCGTGACCGGCAACCGGCACTCGCACCGCCACGCATGACCTGCCGATGACGTACGCGCCCGTGCGTATGAACGGCTCCCCCCTGCTCGCGGGGTGGGAGCCGTCGGCATACCCGGCCCCGCTCCCCCGGCCCGCCGTTCCGGCTGCGCCACCGTCGTGCACCTCGAGCCGGCGAGGGCGCGTCGTGAACGTCCGGACAGAACCCTTCCCGGATTCCGCGGACCCACGACACACAGGCGAAGGGGCCCGGCGGTGTGCCGGACCCCTTCTTCTCGTAGCGGGGACAGGATTTGAACCTGCGACCTCTGGGTTATGAGCCCAGCGAGCTACCGAGCTGCTCCACCCCGCGTCGGTGATGCCACTCTACACGGTGGCGTCGGCGGGGTGGCGCGGAGCCGTGCGGCGGTGTCAGCCGCGGACGATGTTCTCGGCCTGAGGTCCCTTCTGGCCCTGGGTCACGTCGAAGGTGACCGGCTCTCCCTCCACCAGTTCCCGGTAGCCGTTGCCGGAGATGTTGGAGTAGTGGGCGAAGACATCCGGTCCGCCGCCGTCCTGGGCGATGAATCCGAAGCCCTTTTCAGAGTTGAACCACTTCACGGTGCCGCTGGCCATGCTGCTTGTCCTTCAGTTCTCGCCGGGGTTCCCGGCTGGTCCGTGTACGGGGGCCTGTCCGTGAGCGGGAGGCACCCGGCTCCGTTCTACCCCGCCGACGCCGGGGTTATCCGACTATTGCGCCGGTTGCGGCGCGTCGTGTGCCCGAGCAGGTGACGGGGGTGGCTGCCGCGGGCCCGTCCGGGGTCGCGCGCCAGGGACGGCCGCGCCCGCGGGCGGGCCTGCTGTTGGTCCACTTCGGCCCGGGGTAGAAGCGATGGCATGACGGATGCAGTACAGGCGGGACTGTGGGGACTCGTGGCCGGCTCGGCACTGCTGCTGGGTGCGGCGCTCGGCTACGGACTCCGGGTACCGCGGAAAGTGATCGCGACCGTGATGGCCTTCGGCGCCGGAGTGCTGATCTCGGCGGTCTCCTTCGAACTGGTCGGGGAGGCCTACGACGAGGCGGGGCTCGCCCCCACCGCCCTGGGCACACTCGCCGGAGCCGTGGCCTACACCGGGGGCAACGTCTGGCTGGCCCGCCGGGGCGCCCGGCACCGCAAACGCTCGGGCGGTGAGCGGACCCAGGCACAGCCGTCGGAGGCGGAGCAGGGCGGTTCCGGGGCCGCACTCGCGTTGGGTGCGCTGCTCGACGGGGTACCGGAGTCCGCGGTCATCGGTGTCGGCCTCCTCGACGGCGGCGCGGTGAGCCTGGTGACCGTGGCAGCGGTGTTCATCAGCAACGTCCCGGAGGGGCTGTCGAGTTCGGCGGGTATGAAGAAGGCCGGACGGACCGCCTCGTACGTCTTCGGAGTCTGGGGAGCCATCGCCGCCGCGAGCACCGTGTCGGCCGTCCTCGGCTACACGGTCGTCGGAGCCTTCTCCCCCGCGGTGATCGCAGCGGTGACGGCCGTGGCGGCGGGCGCCATTCTCGCCATGGTCGCGGACACGATGATTCCCGAGGCCTTCGACGACGCCCACCTGGCCATCGGGCTGATCACCGTGAGCGGCTTCCTGGTGTCCTTCGCCCTGTCCCACGCCTGACCCCGCGAGCGAGGCGTCCGGTCCGCGTCTCCCCCCGGCCGGCTGCGGCTCTCGACCGTCGGCCGTCGGCCCCGAACCCGCTCTTCCCCCGGGGGAGACGGCCGGGGTCATGGACGAGGCCGCGGCCCCGGAGCGCCGCATGACGTCGGGCGCCCCCGCCGCGGCCGACGGTCGTCGAAGCCGGTCGCCACCGGGAGTCAGAGAACCTCAGGTGAAGTACAGCGACGCCTTGTCCATGACGTGGCGGCTGAACATCCCGCCGTACACGACCCTGCCCCGGTACATGGTGACCCTGCTGACCCCGGAGCCCGAGGTCTCCACCGTGAGGGGGCGGCCGATCAGGGATGTCCCGAGGATCCGGGCGTCCGCCGCGGCCCAGGTCCGGGCGGCCGGCTGGACGGCGCCGCTGACCAGGGCGGGCAGGACCATCGCCGCGTTGCGGGCGCCGGCCAGACCGCTGCGGACACTCTTCGCGTAGTCCATGGCCCACCCGGTGAACTGGGCCATCGTCGCTTCGTCCACCGCGGGTAGCGCCGCGGCGAAGACGAACAGTTCCACCTTCGTGCCGAACCATCGCGCTCTGCGGTCCGACCGGCTGCCGATCACCACGGGGCAGTCACGCCAGGTGGACGCCGTCACCGTGCATCCGTCGGACGCCAGCCGTCCGCGGAGCGCCTCCAGATAGGCGTCGGCCGGACCGGCCGGTGGCACCCCATCGGTTCGCTGCTGAGTCATACGCAAGCCCTCCCCCGTCGGTGTCGCAGACCGCCCGGCCGGCCCCGACCGGTCGGACGTCAGCCCATGATCGCGCCTGAAGGGGGCCGCGTAAATACGTGGAGCCTCGCCGTCGCGCCCGCGCCCGCGCGGGGACCCGGGATCCGGCGCCTCCCCCGGACCCGCGTCCCCGCCGTCATGCCGTCATGCCGTCAGGCCGTCAGGCCGTCAGGCCGTCAGGCCGTCAGGAGTGGGCGATACGGCGTACGTTCTCCACATCGCCGCAGCCCGCCTCGAGCTGCCGCTGCCGCTCCTCCAGGAACGCCTCGCCGAGCTCCTCGCGGCGTTCCATGGCGGCGTTCTCGCGCGCCCCGTTGAGGATCGTGCGCTCCTCCTCGTCGGCGTGGTGGGTGACGGCCTGCACGAGCTCTTCGAGCTTCTCGTCCCACTCCTCGGAGCCGACTTCGGCGACTTCCAGGAGTTCGAGGAGCGCCTTGTTGCCCTCCTCGTGCTCCTCCTCGCCGTGCTCCACCTCTTCGTCGTCGATCTTCTTGTAGCGCTTGAGCGCGGGGTACACCTCCGCCTCTTCGGCCAGCGCGTGGGCGATCAGCAGGTCGGCGAACTCCCGCAGCGCGGCCGCCCGGTCGGCTTCGACGCTGCGCATCAGACGAAAGAGGTCTTCCATTCTTCTGTGGTCCCGGAGAATGAGTTCGACGACGTCTCGTGTCTCGGCCATGGAACGGGTTTCACTTTCGTACGGGGGAACCTTGCCGGATCCGACTACCCCCGACGGCCGTCTTCAACAGTCGCGACTCAGACGGCCGCGTCGGCCTTCGAAGCCGCGGGCCCCGCGCTCGTGTGCGGGCCCGCGGTTACGGGCGGGCAACCAGATCGCGCTCGTGCCAGATCCCCGGCTTGCCGTCGAGGTCGGCCGGGCCCACTGCGACGAACCCTGCCTTCGCCAGCACCTTCCGCGATGCCGCGTTGTCTTCGGTGGTGGCCGCGCGCAGGGTGCGCAGCCCGTGACGGGCGATCGCCAGCCGGCACAACTCCCGCACGGTGGCGGTCGCCACGCCCCGGCCCGCGGCCTTCTGGGCGACCCGGTAGCCGAGTTGCGCGGAGCCGTCCTCGAAGTCGTACAGGTTGAACCGGCCGACGACCGAGCCGTCGTCCGCGACGAGCAGGTAGAAGGCGCAGCCGCCCGCCTCCTGCTCGGCCAGCAGGGCCCTGTGCCGGTCGGCGTACTCGTCGAAGAACGCGTCGCCGCGGTCGGGGATCGAGGCGGCGAAGTAGGCGCGGTTCGCCAGCTCGAAGGCCAGGACCGCCGGGGCGTGGTCGGCGTGCAGCCGTGTCAACTCGGGCACCGACCGACCTTACCCGAGCGGTGGGCCCGGAGCGCCGGGCTTCGCGCGGCACCGAGCCGTCGCCGCCACGCCCCCAGCTCACCCGGCGTCCTCGGACACCCTCTTCGACCAGGCACTTCGTCAGCCGCGGTGAGTGGCAGTCCCGGTACGACGGTGCCACCATGAAAGGAGCGGGGCACGAGGCCCCCATCTCTGCTGCGGCGTCGGGGAGTACGCACCCGGGAAGCAAGGGCCACGGCATCGAGACGCCTCGCGCCCCGGGCGGGCGGCGCGGCCATGCTCGCGCATGATGTGCGGCCCGGACGCTCGCCTCCAGGAGGGATCACATGGCCAAGCGTCTGATCGTCTGCTGTGACGGCACATGGAACTTCGCCGACCAGCCCAGCAAGACGAACGTCACCAAGGTCGCCCTGTCCGTCCGTCCGCGGGACGGGGACATGACGCAACGCGTCTACTACCACAGCGGTGTCGGTACGAACCGACGGGAGCGGTTGCGCGGCGGCGCGTTCGGCGTGGGGCTCTCCCGCAACATCGTCGACGCCTACCGCTTCCTGGTCGACAACTACGAGCCGGAGGACCAGCTGTACTTCTTCGGGTTCAGCCGGGGTGCGTTCACCGCCCGCAGTCTGGCCGGTCTGGTGCGCAACTCCGGCATCCTGCGCCGGGAGTACGGAGATCGGGTCGGCGAGGCCTGGACCCTCTACCGCAACCGGACGGAGAAGCCGACGGGCACGGCGTCCACGCTGTTCAGGCGCTCCTACGCGCACGAGACCGGCATCCGTTTCATCGGTGTGTGGGACACCGTCGGGGCCCTGGGCATCCCGATGCCCGCATCGCGTCGGCTCGCGGCGGGCGCGAACCTGTTCAACCGCCGCTGGGCGTTCCACGACACCACGTTGAGCAGCTGGGTGCGGAGCGCGTTCCATGCGCTCGCCGTCGACGAACAGCGCTCGCCGTTCCCTCCCACACTGTGGCACCAGCAGACCGTCACGGACGGCGAGGAGGCACTGCGTCGGCGCGGCGGCAACCCCCAGGAACTCAAGCAGGTGTGGTTCACGGGAGTGCACTGCGACATCGGCGGCGGTTATCCGGAGTCGGCGCTGTCCGACATCCCCCTGCTCTGGATGGTCGGCGAGGCGACGCGCTGCGGCCTGAAGTTCGAGGACACGGCGTTCAGGAGGCCGGAGCCGGGCGCGACACCGTCCGACGACGCCACGGACATCAGGGTGGAGCCCGACGCGATGGGCACCCTGCACGACTCACGGACGGGCCTGTACCGGTGGGTCCCGCCGGTCCCGCGCCCCATCGGCGAGGCCGTCGACGGACGCGAGTTCGTCTCGGACACCGTGCTGCGCCGCCATGACGCCGACCCGGTCTACCGGCCGAGGAAGCTCACCGACTACCTCGAGGGCCGGGACCCGCAGGTCGAGAAGATCCTGGGCGCGGACTAGTCATCGGCCTTACGGATCACCCCCCTCACGTCGAGGCTCGACGGTGCGCGGAGTGTGCCCGGTCGTCGCACGTAGGCCGCCGTGAGCGCCCGCCGGTCGGGTGCCCTCTCCTGCCGTTTCCGCGTTCGGGCGCGTGTCGCGGACACTGGACGGCAGGAGAGGGGAGGCCGACCGTGCTGACCACCGTCCGTGAACACCTCGGGCAGGCCCTGTTCCGCCGGGTCGCCGGCCCCGACGGGCCGACGACGCGCGCCCGCATCCACGACACCCCCGGACCGCGCTGGTTCGCGCCGGAGCACCCGATCCGCACCGTCCACGGCGACGCATCGATGTTCATCGGCGGACTGAGCGCGCTGCTGCTGCAGTCCCTGCATCCCCTCGCCATGGCGGCGGTGGCCGGGCACTCCGGTTACCGCGGCGACCCGTGGGGCCGGCTCCAGCGCACCAGCACCTTCCTCGCCGTGACGACGTACGGCACCGCCGTGGACGCCCAGCGGGCGGTCGACCACGTCCGCGGCATCCACGAGCGGATCCGCGGGACGACAGCCGGCGGCGTGCCGTACCACGCGGCCGACCCGCATCTGCTCGGCTGGGTGCACGCCGCCGAGACGGACAGTTTCCTGCGCGCCCACGAACGCTACGGCGCCGCTCCGCTGGACCCGGCCGGCTACGACGCGTACGTCGCCGACACCGCGCGCATCGCCGAGGCGCTCGGGGTGAGCGACCCGCCTCGCGACCGCCGCGCGCTGTCCGAGCGCCTGGCCTTCTACCGGCGGGAGCTCACCGCGACGCCCGAGGCCCTGGCCGCCGCCCGCTTCCTGCTGTTCCGGCCTCCCCTGCCGCTCGCGGTCCGGCCGCTCTACGGCGGACTGGCAGCGAATGCCGTCGCGCTGCTGCCGGACTGGGCCCGCGGCATGCTGTCGCTGCCCCGCGTCCCGGTCGTCGAGCAGTTCGCCGTGCGTCCGGCCGGGCAGGTCCTGACCCGCACCATCCGCTGGGCCATGACGCCACCGCCCCGGCCGGCCTGAGTGCGCCACGGACGCCTGTCGCCGCAGTCCTCCGCGGGTCCGGTGGCTCGCGGCGGATCACACGACGATGCAGCTCAGGGCCGTGAGCTCGCCGTCCGGCCTGGCCGTGTACACCTGCGGTCCCGCGGCCGAGCGCCGCTCCGACGAGAGGGCCGGGCCGTCGGCGTGATCGTCACGCTGTTCGTCGCGGGAGTGGCCGCGACCGTGGTGGGCGTCGCCCTGCTGTGACACCGGTTGCGGTCGCGGGCGGCGCCCTGGTCAGGCGGTGGACTTCTGCGCCGCGCCGCGCTGGTTGCGCAGTTCCTCGTTCATGCGCTGCGCTTCCTCGAGTTGGTCCTCGAGGATGACGATGCGGCAGGCGGCCTCGACGGGGGTGCCCTGGTCGACGAGTTCGCGGGCACGCGCCGCGATACGCAGTTGGTAGCGGGAGTAGCGGCGGTGACCGCCTTCGGAGCGCAGGGGGGTGATCAGGCGGTGTTCGCCTAGGGCGCGCAGGAACGCGGGGGTGGCGCCGAGCATCTCGGCCGCCCTGCCCATGGTGTAGGCGGGGTAGTCGTCGTCGTCCAGAGGGGCTGGGGGGCGGGTACTGCGTGGGGGCATAGACCTCTTCTTCCGGGGGACGCGTCGGGGGGCCCGGGTGCCTTACCGGCACCCGGGCCCCGAGCTGTCAACACCATCTGCCGACCGACTGCGCCGGCGCCTTGTTCCGCAGGGTCCGCCCGGAGGGGCGGGGCTGCGGGGATCGCTGCTGCGTGACCGGGGACCACCTTCCAATCCGGGGCCTGCGGTACCCGGGCGGACTTCCTCCGCGCCCGGGCGATCCTGATGGCGTCTGCTCCTTACTTTCGACTACACGGTGGTACTGCTACTGCTGGATACCGCGGGTACTGCTCGCGACCCGGCGGGCCGCGTCTTCCTGGACCGCATGTACGGCAGTTCGTGTCTGCCGCACTCTCTCGACTTCTTGAGTACGTCAGAAACAGTAACCCAGCGGCCGACCCATGTCTACTGTCGCCAGCATAGATTTTCTTGGTCACCCTTACCCGCTCTTCTGGGCGGGTCACATCCGGAAGAGTTCCGCCCAGCCACCCGCCCCCGTGGACCCGGCGCGCGACCGCACCGCAGTTCCAGGACGCGGCGACGACACCGGGGCACGGCACCGGGGCACCGCCGTCGAGCGTCGATTCCGTGTCACACGCCTGTCCGTGTCACATGCTTGACAGCAGGGAGGTGCCGCACCCTCACCGGGTGACGCAGAACGACGAGGAACCCGTCGGGTCGGCCGCCCGGAACCGCGCGACCCGGGCGTCGCGCCGTGCGGAACCGGCGACACCGGACGAAAGGCGACGCGTGCGGCCGACGCGGCGATCGCCGGCGTCGAGCGGCAGACCACCGACGCGCCGGGCGCGTCGACACCGGCAACTGCCGACACTGCCCGACCAGGCGTCCCGGGCCGTCCACCGCACTAACCTGACGCCCGACGCCCCATGAATCCGGGCACCCCTACCTGCGGAACGAGGAACACGGCACGTGAAGCGCGACGATCGCACAGGACCGCCCAGCTTCGGCACCGAACGGGACATGCTGCGCGCCTTCCTCGACTATCACCGCGCAACTCTCGCCATGAAGTGCGAAGGGCTCACCGACGAGGAGCTGCGGCGGCGGTCGATGCCTCCGTCGACACTCTCGCTGCTCGGCCTGGTGCGGCACATGGCGGAGGTCGAACGCGCCTGGTTCCGGCGGGTGTTCGAGGACAATGACGCTCCCATGGTCTGGTCGGACGAGATCGACTTCCAGGCCGCCTACGACGCGAGCGCGTCGACCCGGGCAGAGGCGTTCGGCGCCTGGCAGGCGGAGGTGGAGAACTCGCGCCGGGTCGAGCGGGCGGCCGAGTCCCTGGACCAGGCCGGTTACCAGCCGAGGTGGGAGGAGGAGGTGTCGCTGCGGATGGTGATGGTGCACGTGCTCCTGGAGTACGGCCGTCACAACGGGCACGCGGACTTCCTGCGCGAAGGCGTCGACGGAACCGTGGGCGCCTGAGCAACGGGAGGCGTCACCCGAGAAACAGCGTCCGGCCTCTCGACAGCTCCGGGGTAACCAGCGGTAACTTCTGGCGTGTTGCCACCACAATCGCTTTCCCTCCCCAGGAGGCACTCCCCCATGCGCAGACTTCTCGCCTGCCTGACGGCCGCAGCCGCCGCCGTCGGCGCGCTCACCGCGGCCGCGCCCTCGGCGGCGGCGGCCGACTCGGGCTCCTTCAGCGTCCTGTCCTACAACGTCGCGGGCCTGCCGGCGATCATCTCCAGCGCCTCCACGCCCCGCGACACCAGCACCACGGCCATCGGACAGCGCATCGCGCCCTACGACGTCGTCCACGCCCAGGAGGACTTCAACTACCACGCCTACCTCTACGCAGCCGACACCGCGCACGCCCACCGCACCCCGACCAGCGGCGGCGCCGCCATCGGCAGCGGCCTCAACACCCTCTCCAAACTCCCCTACGACACCGACGACTTCGAGCGGGTGCGCTGGAACACCTGCACCTACGGATCGGGCGACTGTCTGACCCCCAAGGGCTTCACGTTCATGCGCGAACGCCTCGCCGAGGGCGTCTACGTCGACTTCTACAACCTGCACACCAACGCCGGCACCAACGCCGACGACCTCGCCGCACGAGCCGCCAACCTCGCCCAGCTGACGGCCTTCATCAAGACCCACTCCGCCGGCAACGCCGTCGTCGTCATGGGCGACACCAACACCCGCTACACCCGATCCGGCGACACCATCGCCGAGTTCGCCGCCGAAAACGAACTCACCGACGCCTGGGTCCAGTTGATCCGCGGCGGCACCCCGCCCGCCAAGGGCAGCGACGCCCTGGTCTGCGACCAGAGCGGCCCCACCGTGCCCAACACCTGCGAGGTCGTCGACAAGGTCCTCTACCGCGGCAGCGGACTGCTCACGCTCAACGCCACGTCCTACAACAACGAGCACGCCAAGTTCCTCACCGGCGACGGACTCATGCTGTCCGACCACGACCCCGTCGCCGTCGGCTTCTCCTGGTCGCGCAACCCGGACTTCCAGCTCAGCGACCAGTTCGGCGGACCGCACGGCGACTACTACAACGACATCACCCGTGTCCCGGCCGGGGCCCGCGCCACGAGCGTCGCCCTGCGGACCGGCGCCCGCGTCGACCAGGTGAGCATCACCCTCGCGGGCGGCACCACCCTCACCCACGGCGGCAACGGCGGCACCGCCGCCTCCCTCACGCTGGGCGGCGACGAGTACCTCACCACCGCCTACCTGTGCCAGGCCCAGAAGGACGGCCACACCCGGATCTTCTACACCAGGTTCACCACCAACCTCGGCCGCACGCTGGCCGGCGGGACCACGACCTCCACGTGCGTCACCCGCACCGCGCCCTCCGGCTGGCAGATAGCCGGGTTCCACGGCCGGTCCGGCGACGCGGTCGACAAGATCGGCTTCGTCTACACCCGGCGTTGAGCCGACCGCCGACGACCTGCGGGCATCCCCGGCCGGTCCCTCGAAGCCCCGGCCCGCGGTCCCCTGCCGGCCTCTCCCGCGCACGACGCCCCGTACCGCGCCGCCGTGCTCCGGGCCGGTCCGGTCGTGCCTGCGCCGAAGCAGCGGGAGACCGGCCGGCGCCCCTCCTTCGCCCCGGGTTCCGTCACGACCCCGGTCTCAGCCCAGTCGGGCGAGTCCGCGCAGCAGTGCGCCGCGACCCCGGTCCGGCACCGTCCACAGGGTCTGGCCCTGGACGCCCCAGCGTTCCAGCAGCGCGTTGGCGGCGAGGAAGCCGCTCGTGGCGGCACGTTCCATGAGCGCCACGGGCAGTTCCGTGCGCACGAGGTCGCCGGCCACCACCAGGCCCGGGTCGCACGTGCGCACGGTGGGCCGGTCGGCGTAGCCGCCCACCGGGAAGAGGGGGCAGTCGGCCCGCCACTCGTGCCGCTCGTCCACCACTCGCGCCGCCCGCGTCTCCGGATACACCCGGTGCAGTTGCTCCACCAGCCGCTTCTGCTCCAGGTCGTGGGCCGGGCGGTCGGGAAGCGCGTAGGCGTGCAGTTCGACGACCGAGCCTGTGGTGCGCGAGGCCCAGCGGGCGGCCTCGCCCTCCCAGCGTTCGAGCACGCTGACGTTGTCGAGGGTCCCGTAGCCGCTGGTCCCGAGGAATCCCGGGCGGTCGGCGGCGACCGGGCGGTCCAGCCACAGGCGTGAGACGAGGAAGGGCGGCGCGGTGCGCAGCCTGCTCGTCCGTCCGCGCCAGGCGGCGTCCGCCAGCCGCGGGGAGTGCGCGACGAGCGCTCTCAGGCCCGCCGCGTCCAGGGCCAGCACGGTGGCGTCGTAGCGCCGCCGCGCGGCGTCGGCGGCGACGAGGAAGCCGCCGTCCGCGGTCGGTTCGACGGCCTCGACGGGGGTGCCGGTGCGCAGCTCGACGCCGTGGCCGCGCAGATAGTCGGCGAGAGGTTCCCAGAGAGCCGCCGGGAAGGGCTCGTCCGGCACGTCGAAGAGCAGCCCCTCGGACGAGCCGAGGAAGTAGATGTGGAACATCAGCACCATCTCCGCCGCCGAGAGGTGACGGGGGTCGGCGAAGAAGCTCCGGGAGAAGACCTCGAACGCGAGGTGGTGGGCGGCCTCGGGAAAGCGGATCGACCGGAGGAAGTCGTGCGCGCTGACGTCGTCGAGCCGCGCGTAGACGTCGGGGACGCGCACGTCCAGGAGGGGCAGCGCGGCGACCGGGTTCATGCGGACGAGGTCGCGCAGTCCGAAGGTCGGGCTCAGGGCCACGAATCCGAGAGCGCTCCAGGGCGGGGTGCGCGGGACGTGCCGGAAGCCGTCGTGCAGGCCGTTGCCGTGCCGCAGGGGGTAGTCGGGCAGCCCGCGCAGGCGCTCCAGCCCCGGATCGGTGCGCCGCAGAAGCCCGCGCAGATTGTAGTACTGGCGGAAGAAGGCGTGGAATCCTCGGCTCATGGTGACGTCGCTGCCGTCGGCGAGGACGGTGGGCCGGCCGGCGAGGCGTCCTCCCAGGACGTCCTCGCGTTCGTAGAGCGTGACCCGCACGCCCCGTTCGGCCAGGGCCGTCGCGGCGGCCAGTCCGGCGATGCCGCCGCCCACGACCGCGGTCGTCGGACGCGGGTCGCCGGTGAGGCGGGGCACGCCCGGCGCGGGGAGCAGCGTGCGGGCACGCCGGTCCCGGCCGCGCCGGGGAGCGGCCGGCCGCGGGGAGCGGGTCATCGGGCGTTCTCCGCGGCGGCGTGCGGGCGGCGGGCGACGACGGTGTGGGTGACGCCGGTCTGCCAGCCCGGCAGGGGCAGCACCCGCACGTCGCGCAGGCCGGCCGCGCGGACCCGGGCGGCGAAGCGGTCCGCGGTGTCGAACTCGACGACGCTGCGCCACAGATGGCGGTAGAGGCCGCCGTCGCCGAGCACGGTGGCGACGGGCAGGACGAGGCCTCGGCACACGCCCGTCCACACCGCGCGGTGGGCGGTGCGGCCGCTCAGGGTGTACTCGTGGACCGCCAGTCGGCCCCCTGGCGCGAGCACGTCGCGCACCGCCGAGAGCACGGCGTCGGGATCGCTGACGTTGCGGAAGAGATAGGCGGCGAAGACCGCGTCGAAGGGGCCGTGCACCCCTGCCTCGGCCAGCCGCTCGACGGGGGCCCGCACGAAGGTCACCCCGCTCCGCCACGGTTTGCCGGCGGCGCGCTCCAGCATGCCGGCCGAGGCGTCCACGGCGGTGATGTCGGCACCGGGCAGGACGGCGGCCAGGGCGGCCGTCGAGGCGCCCGTGCCGCAGCCGAGGTCCAGTACCCGCAGGCCTGCGCCGCCGCGGGGCAGACCGAGACGGCGTGCCGAGCGACGCAGATGGCCGTGGTAGCCGGGGTTGGCGGCGACCAGGGCGTCGTAGCTGCGGGAAGCGTGGTCGAACGCGGCGGCCAGGTCCTCGTCGCGCAGCAGGGTCATACGGTCTCCTCGGTGGGTGCGCGGAACTGCTTCGGGCCGGGGGTCACGGTCCGGGTCGGGGCGTGCGGGGAAGCCAGGGCAGCTCGGCGGCGCTGCGGAGCATCGGCAGGACGGGTGTGCGGATGCCGACGCAGAGGTCCTCGTGAAGACGGGTCTCGCCGTCGAGGAAGCGCAGCAGCCGTCCCATCGGCACCTGGGCGAAGAGCCGGGCGAAGAACGCGGCGCCGTCGACGCGGCCGCTGTCGAGCGCCCGCAGCATCACCGCGTCCATGGCGCGCGAGCGGGCGGAGTGGGCGGGCGGGGGCAGCGGGTGGCGGTCCGCGCGCAGGGCCTCGGCGACGGCCCGCGTCTGACGCTGGACGGCGGAGAACGTGTACCCCGTGGACGGCCGGGTGGCGCCGCCCGCCGTGCCGATGCGGAACACCGACGGTGCCGCCCGGCGGGCGAAGCGGGCGTCGGTCATCGGGATGACGCCGGTCTCGGTCGCGGTGACCTCGAAGCCGCCGAGGCGCAGCACGTCGTCGGTGTAGCGGCGCAGCGCCTCGTCGTAGGCGTGCCGTGGGAGGACGGCGGAGGAGAACCGGGTGTACTCCACGAGGGCCCGGTGTCGGTCCATGGGCAGGAGGTAGCCGAAGGCGAGTCCCTGCGGGGGCTGCGGCACCCGGAAGTCCATGAGCATCGCCGTGCCGGGGTCGAACGCCGGGCGGTCGGTGCGGACGAACCAGCCGCGGAAGTGCTGCAGCAGGGTGGTGCGGGCCGCCGGGAGGCGGGCGAGCGGCCGGGAGTCGAACACCCAGCGGGCGTGCACGGTGACGGGGCGGCCGTCGTGCGTGCGCGCGAGGATCTCGGCGCCGTCGGCGTCGCCGCGCACCGTCTCGACGGCCGCCTCCAGCCGTCGGACGTCGTCGCTGTGGTCCAGGGCGTGGTCGACATGGCGTGCGAAGTCGTCGGAGCGGAGCATCTTGTAGCGGAGCGGGGCGATGTCGTCCTCGGTGGACCGGCCGGCGGGGTCGTGTACGCGCAGCCGCCGCCATTCGGCGGTCACGGCGTCGTCGTAGGGTCCGTCCCCCGCTTCCCAGTAGCACCAGGTGCGGCGGGGCGGACGGAGGGGGCCGGGCGGGGCGTCCAGCAGCAGGGCGGTCACCCGGCGGCCTCGCGGGGCGGGGTGCGAGAGGCGGTGGGCGAGGGAGAGTCCGGCTGCTCCCGCGCCCAGGATGGCCACCTCTGCGTGCGGCACGAGCCGCTCCCTCCGTCCGGCACTCCCACCGGCGGCCCGTCCGCGGCCGGTGAACTGTCAGAAGCATTCACCCGGGGAGGCCTCGGCGGATGCAGGCTCCGCCGGGTTGTCGGCCGTGTGGGCCCCATCTGCCTGATCCGCCGGGGGACGGGGCACGGGGTCAGGGGGCTCGGGGGCTCTCGAGGCAGGGCGCGCCGGAGGGATGGGCTCAGGGGCTCGGCTCGCGTCGCCGGCCCGGCCCGAGCCGGGTGAGGCGCCAGACCACGGCCTTCGCCGCGTCGAACGAGCACCGCCACGCCTGGCGGCAGGCTCGCCGGAGGGAGCGGGCGGGCGACGGGAGGGGGAGCGGAGGCGGGGGCGGGGGCCGGAGCGGCGGGCCGGTCCGGCGGCGGTCGGCGTCCAGGTGGGCCCGCACGGTCGCCCACACCCGGGCGGGGGGCTCGTGCAGCGTCTCGCCCGGTCGGTGGAGGCGGCCGGCCGCGGCGGCGCGTGCGTAGGCGGTGAGCCGTCCACGGCAGGGGGGACACAGGCTCAGGTGCCGCTCGGCGTCGGCGGCCCAGGCCGCCCGATCGCCGTCCAGGACGTGAGCGGCCAGTTCCGCGGAGGGGATGTGGGGCAGTGCCCGCCACTCGGCCACGCCGGTGCCTCCTTCCTGCGCCGCACTCCGGTCGTCACCCCTACCGGGGGACGGGGCACGGCGGATGCATCGCGCACCGCGCACACCTCTGCGGCGGGTGACCGGCCGGGCGACGGAACGATCCGGAGGCCGTACAGAGGTCGCTCGTCCGGTCGCATCGTTTGTGCGTCGGATCATTCGGCGCGGTCGTGTACGCCGCCGTCCTGGAGGAACCGGCTGAGCCGGTGCAGACCGCGCCGAGCGTGGCTCTTGACCGTGCCCAGCGGCCAGCCGGTGAGCGCGGCGATCTGCGGCTGCGTCAGGTCGTCGTAGAAGGCGAGGGTCAGCACACGCCGTTGCGCGGCCGGCAGTCTGGCGAGCTCGCTGCCGACCAGGACCCGGTCGAGCACGGTTTCGGGCTGCGTGGCGTGGTCCACCGACCCGACCGACAGGCGCGCCCCGGCCGCGGCCACCAGCTCGGCGCGTCGCGTGCGCGCCGACAGCGCGTCGGCGATCTTGCGGCGAGTGATCCCGACGAGCCACGCCCCCAGCGCGCCCCGCTCCGGAGCGAACCCCGCACGTCCCCGCCAGGCAGCCAGGAACACCGTCTGGGTGACGTCCTCCGCCTCCCGGGCGTCCGCGAGGGAGCGCAGCGCGAGGGTGTGCACCAGCGCGCCCCACCGGTGGTACACGGCGGCCAGACAGGCTTCGTCACCGGCGACGAAGCCCGCTGCGAGTTCCTCGTCGGCCAGGGAACCCTCCGTCGGAGCCCGCAGCGGGGCACTGCCGGCGCTCTGCTCGGTGACTGGGCGTGCGGTCATGACGCTGCTCCTCGTGCGGGCGGTGACCATGCCGTCGCGGGGCCGTCCCGGGCGGAAGACCGGGTCCCGTGCGGGGGCTCCCTGCCGTGCGGCGGTCGCGGACGGCTGTCGCGGCTCACTCACCATGCGAAGCGTGCACACGGTGCGACAACTCGCATCGTCTGTGCATCGGTTTGCGGGCCGCTTCGGGTGTGCGGCGCCGCCCGATCGCTCGCCCGATCGCTCTTTCGGACGAGAACCGGCCGCACGTTCTGCCCCGATGGCGCATCCGTGGCGGCCTCGTCCGCGGAAGGCATTACGTCAGACCCGAAGCGACCGTGGCGAGAGGAACCGGGATGCGTCCCACCGAGGCGAAGGATCTTCCCGTGCCCGAGAAGGCACCCGATCCTCGGACCGAGCGCCCGCCGAGCAACCGTCCCCGCCCGGCGGACGGCCGCCGCTCCCCCGGCGGCCGCGCATCGGACCCGCCGGACCCGGACGACGGGCCGGACGCGAACAACCCCGCCGCCGTCGACGGCGATGTGCCCGCGGCCGTGGGACGCGTCCTCGACGTGCTGCTGGCCGAACGGGTGGAGCACGCCGCCGCCCTCGACCCGGTGTTCGGCCGTGACCTCGCCGAACGCGTCGCGCGGTGCACCGTCGAGGGAGGCAAACGGATGCGCTCCCAGTTCGTGTGGTGGGCGCTGCGCGCCTGTGGCGGCGGAGCGGCGGAGGCGGAGGCCGCGCTGCGCGTCGGGGCCGCCCTCGAACTGATCCAGACCTGCGCCGTCGTCCACGACGACGTCATGGACGGCTCCCGGCTGCGCCGCGGACGGCTCGCCCTGCACGCGGACGTCACCGCCCAGTACGCCGGCTCCGTGCCCGCCGACCGCGCCCGGCGCTTCGGCGAAGCCGCGGCGATCCTCGCCGGGGACCTGGCCCTGGCCTGGGCCGACGACACCGTCGCGGCCGTCGAGGCGCCCCCGGACACGGCACGCGCCCTGCGCGATCTGTGGAGCGCCATGCGCACGGAGATGGTGGCCGGGCAGTACCTGGACATCCAGGGCCAGGTGACCTCCTCGGTGTCGCTGGCCCGGGCCGTCCGCGCCGCCTGCCTCAAGAGCGCGCTGTACTCGGTCGAACGTCCGCTGGCCCTCGGAGCCGCCCTGGCGGGGGCCGACGGCGCGCAGAGCACGGCCCTGTGCTCGGCGGGCCGGTGCGTCGGCATCGCGTTCCAGCTGCGCGACGACCTCTCCGACGTCTTCGGCGACCCCCGGCGCACCGGCAAAACCGCCGGCGGCGACATCCGGGCGGGCAAACCCACCTACCTGGTGGCGGTGGCGCAGGCCCGTGCGGAGACGACGGGCGACCGCCGGGGGAGCGCCGTGCTGCGGCGCTGCCTCGGCCGCGCCGACCTGTCCGAGAGCGGTCTCGCCGAGGTCCGCGACGTGCTGGAGGCGACCGGCGCCCGTGACCTCGTCGAGGCGAAGATCGACCGGCTGGTCGCCCAGGGGATGCGCCACCTGGACTCCGCGGTCCTGGAGCCGCAGGCCCGAAGGCGCCTTCGACGGCTGCTGCACGCCTCGGCCGGCACGACCCCCACCTCCACCCCCAGCCGCACCTCCGCCTCCACACCCACACCCACACCCGGAGCGTGCGGAGCGGAGGACGGCGGCCCGCCGCTCTCCCTCCTCCTCTCCGTCGGCGCCGACGGAGTCCCGCGATGACCAGAACCGTTCCCGGACCCACGGACCACGTCGTGGTGATCGGCGCCGGGCTCTCCGGCCTGGCGGCGACGCTGCACCTGCTCGGCGCGGGCCGCCGGGTCACCCTGCTCGAACGCGACACGCTGCCCGGAGGCCGCGCCGGACGCCTGGAGCGCGCCGGCTACCGCATCGACACCGGGCCCACCGTGCTGACCATGCCCGACCTCGCCGACGAGGCGTTCGCGGCGGTCGGCGAGAACCTTCGCGACCGCGTCGACCTCATCCCCCTACACCCCGCCTACCGGGCGCTGTTCGCCGACGGCAGCGGCCTCGACGTGCACACCGACCCGCGGGCGATGGAGGCGGAGGTCGAGCGCTTCGCGGGGGGCGCGGAAGCCGCGGGCTACCGACGGCTGCGCGCGTGGCTGGAGCGATTGTACCGGGCTCAGATGCGGCGCTTCATCGACGCCAACTTCGACTCCCCCTTCCAACTGCTGACCCCGGACCTGGCCCGGCTCGCCGCCCTCGGCGGATTCGGACGGCTGGACGCGAGGATCGGCCGTCATCTGCACGACGAACGGCTGCGCCGCGTCTTCTCCTTCCAGGCGCTGTACGCCGGAGTCACCCCGGCTCGGGCCCTGGCCGCGTACGCCGTGATCGCCTACATGGACACCGTCGCCGGGGTGTACTTCCCCCGCGGGGGCATGCACGCCCTTCCGCAGGCCATGGCGGACGCCGCCGCGAAAGCGGGCGCCGATCTGCGGTTCGGCCAGGACGTCACCCGGCTGGAACGCTCCGTCGACCGGGTCACCGCCGTCGTCACCGGCCAGGACCGCATCGCCTGCGACGCCGTGGTCCTGACACCGGACCTGCCGGTCTCCTACGCGCTCCTCGGTCGCACACCGCGCCGCCCGCTGGGGATCCGGCACGCGCCGTCGGCCGTCGTCCTGCACGCCGGAACCGACCGCACCTGGCCCGGACTCGCCCACCACACCCTGTCGTTCGGGGCGCGGTGGCACCGCACCTTCGACGAACTCACCCGCGAGGGGCGCCTGATGAGCGACCCGTCGCTGCTCATCACCCGGCCCACCGCCACCGATCCGGCGCTCGCCCCGCCCGGCCGCCACCTCCACTACATCCTGGCCCCCTGCCCCAACACCGACATCGGGCCGGGCGCCGCCGCCTGGAGCGACCTCGCACCGCGCTACCGCGACAGCGTGCTGCGGGAACTCGACCGACGCGGACTCGACGGCATCGCCGACGCCGTGGAGGAGGAGGTCCTCGTCACCCCGGCCGACTGGACGGCCCAGGGACACGCGGCCGGCACCCCCTTCTCCGCCGCCCACACCTTCGCGCAGACCGGCCCGTTCCGGCCGCGCA
This sequence comes from Streptomyces sp. P3, assembly GCF_003032475.1. Lineage (NCBI taxonomy): Bacteria > Bacillati > Actinomycetota > Actinomycetes > Kitasatosporales > Streptomycetaceae > Streptomyces > Streptomyces sp. P3. The sequence continues at coordinate 9,679,894 of NZ_CP028369.1, read as the reverse complement.
ACCTCGTCCGCGGCACCGACAACGCCGTGCTCGCGGGCTGCGGCACCACACCCGGGGTCGGCGTCCCCACCGTGCTGCTGTCGGGCAAGCTCGCCGCGGCGCGGATCACCGGCCGGCACGCGCCCCCCGGACCGCGGCACGGGCGCCCCCCGACGGCGGTGGCCGTCGCACCGGCCATGTCTCCCGGATCGCCCGTTCCGCCCGTGTCACCCCTGCAGAGAGGAACGCGCCCGTGACCGCCCGGGAACTCGACGCGGCGCGCATCACCGAACCGGCGCTGCGCGCGGCCTACGCACAATGCCGTCGGCTCAACGCCCGGCACGGCAGGACCTACTTCCTCGCCACCCGGCTGCTGCCCGTGGAGCGCCGTCCCGCCGTCCACGCCCTCTACGGCTTCGCCCGCTGGGCCGACGACATCGTCGACTCCCTGGAGGCGGACGTCCCCGTCCATCGCCGCGCGGCCGACCTCGCCGGCCTCCAGGAGCGCCTGCGCCGCGGGCTCCGGGACGGCCGCAGCACCGAGCCGGTGGTCCTCGCGCTCGCCGACACGGCCCGGCGCTACGCGATCGACCACCAGCACTTCGACGACTTCATGGCGTCCATGCGCAGCGACCTGGAGGTCACCGACTACCCGACCTACGCCGACCTGCGCGCCTACATGCACGGTTCGGCCGCGGTGATCGGGCTGCAGATGCTGCCGATCCTGGGCACCGTGGTCCCCCGCGAGGAAGCGGTCCCGCACGCCGCGGCCCTGGGGGTCGCCTTCCAGCTGAGCAACTTCCTGCGCGACGCGGGCGAGGACCTCGACCGCGGACGCGTCTACCTGCCCGCCGACCTGCTGTCCGCGCACGGCGTGGACCGCGAGCTGCTGCACTGGAGCCGGAGCACCGGCCGCCGCGACCCACGGATCCGCGCGGCCCTCGAAGCCTTCGCGCACCTGACCCGCGGCGTCTACCGCGAGGCCGCGCCGGGAATCGCGATGCTCGACCCGGTGTCCCGTCCCTGTATCCGCACCGCCTTCGTGCTGTACGGCGGCATCCTGGACGCGGTCGCCGCCGACGGGTACACCGTGCTGCACCGCCGTGCCGTGGTCCCGCGGCGACGGCGCGCCGCGGTGGCCGCGGACGGACTGGTGCGCCTGCTGGCCGCCCGCGCCGCGGCCCGCGCGGGCCGCCGGCCGGTGCTGCTCTCCCCCACGCCCGCGCCCGCCGGACGGATGCCCACGGCGTCCGGGACCGCTGCGGCGGCGCCCCTGCACGAGGAGGCCGTGTGAGCCCTGACCGTTCCCCGCGCCGCGGACGCCTTCCGCTGTCGCTGCGCAGGCACCCGGTCGCCTGGGAGCGACAGCGCCCGACCTGGCGCGAGGCCCGTCCGGCGGTGATCGCCCGGGCGCTCAAGCACGCGCAGGCCCGCCCGTCGGGCAACTGGTACGTCGTGGGCGCGAGCCGGGACGTCCGCGACGACCGGCCCCTGGCCCGCACGGTCGCCGGGCAGGAGATCGTCGTCTGGCGCGACGCCTCGGGCCGGCTCGTCGCCGGGCCGGGAATCTGCCCTCATCTGGGGGCGCCGCTGCGCGACAGCCCCGTGCGGTGCGGCACCCTGGTCTGCCACTGGCACGGACTCGCCCTGCGCGGCGGTCCGTTCGCGGGCTGGGACCCCGTGCCCGCACACGACGACGGCGTGCTGGTGTGGGTGCGTCTGGACGACGTGGGCGGCGAGCCTCCTCTCGAGGCACCGGTGGTGCCGGTCAGGCCCGCCCTGGCGCGCGCGGTGTCGGCCGTCTACGTCGGCATCGGCACGTGCGAGCCGGAGGACGTGGTGGCCAACCGGCTGGACCCGTGGCACGGCGCCTGGTTCCACCCCTACTCCTTCGTCGACCTGACCGTCGTCGAGGTCCCCGGAGCGAAGGCACGCGGTACGGGGGAGGCACCCGGGACCGCGACGGCGCACGACGCGGAGGGGGAGGACGGTTTCACCGTCGACGTCTCCTTCAAGCTCGCCGGCCGGCTGGTGGTGCCCGTCCGTGCGGTGTTCACCGCGCCCGAGCCGCGCACCGTCGTCATGCGCATCACCGGGGGCGAGGGCCGCGGGTCGGTGGTGGAGACCCACGCGACGCCGCTCGGGCACGACGACCGGGGCAGGCCGCGTACGGCGGTGGTGGAGGCGGTCGTGGCGGCGTCGGACCGGCCCGGTTTCGGTGTGGCGCGCACGTTGTCGCCGCTGCTGCGTCCGCTGGTGCGTGCCGCCGCCGGACGTCTGTGGCGTGACGACCTGGCCTACGCGCGACGGCGCTGGCACCTGCGCTCGACGGGGCGTTTCCCCGGCTGAGCGGGTCCCCATCCTGCACCCGTCGCATCCGTCGTTCTCATCGCCGTTGCCGGTGGGCGGGCGGCTCGGGCAGGGCGTCGACCGCCGTGCGGAGGAAGGTGAGGGCGCGCGGGAGGTCGTGCAGCCGCTCGGCCAGGATGCCCAGCCCGAGGCGCAGGCTGTGGGCGGGCACACGGCGGGCGGTGAGGATGCCGGCGCTCCACGTGATGAACGTCGTGAACAGGTCGGCGTCGTCGACGTAGAGGGCGGTGGCCAGGAAGTCGACGATGTGGGCGAGGTCTTCGGCGGTGCGTTCACGCTGGGCGGCCGTGTAGGAGCGCATGGCGGGCCACCGCTCGTCCAGGTCGCCCACGCACTGCCGGACCAGGGTGGTCCGGCTGCCCTTGACGAGGGTGTACTCCTGGTCGGCGAGGTGAGGAAGGCCGTCGGCCCGGTGCCTTCGGTCCGTCCGCGGCGCGGTGACGCCCCGGGCGAGGCGGTCCGCGGCGGCGCGGGCGTCGGGGGCCCAGACGTCGGCCTGGATGAGGCGGGCGTAGCGCCCGTCCGGGCCGAACGCGGCACCGCCGACCATGACGGGGACACCGACGGACTGCACGGCGGTCACCGCCTTGTGCGCGGCGGGCAGGTGGGTGGGGATCGAGGCGGACAGCAGCACGGCGTCGGGGTTCGTCCGGTGCACGTGTGCGACGAGATGCGCGGTGGAGGTGCGGGCGCCGAGGAAGTCCACCCGCCAGCCGCGTCTGACCAGCACTTCGGCGAGCAGCCGGGCGGGCAGGAAGTGCCACTCACCGTCGACGCAGGCCACCGTGATCCGCCCCCGCTCGTGCGGACCGGACGGCATGGGTCGGCGGTGGGCGAGGGCGGCCACGACCCGGTCGGTGATCGCGCTGGCGGCGTGCTCCTCGGCCACGCTGATCCGGTCGGCGGCCCACTCCTCTCCCACGCGATGCTGCACACCGGCGACGACGTCCAGCAACAGCGTCTCCTCGTCCGCTCCCGCGTCGGCCGCCTCGGTCACCATCCGCACGGCGGCCGGCTCGTCCCTGGCGACCACGGCGGTCCACAGCCGGGCCGACAGCGCCTTCGGGTCCGTGCCGGATCCGGCGCCCGCCGTCACCGCCGCGCTCGGTGCGCAGGTCGGTCCCGGTGCCCGTCGACGACGGGGTCCGCGCCGTGGCCGGCGGCGGAGTTGGTGATCGCGAGGGTGGCCAGGTCGTCGTGGCGGCCCTCCCCGAGCCACTGCGCGGCCAGCATCTGCACGCGCTCCACCACCGCCCCGGCGGGCATCCGCGCACACTCCCGCAGCGCTGTCTGCAGCCGGGCCTCGCCGTAGAGCTGGTCGCCCAGCGGCCCGCCGCGGGCCTCGGTGACACCGTCCGTGTACAGCAGGCACGTCTCCCCCGGCGCCAGGACGACGTTGGCACTGCGCGCGGTGACCTCGGGCAGCGCGCCCACCAGCGTTCCGCCGGTGGCGGCCTCCTCGACCCGGCCGTCGGCGCGGATGATCAGCGGCGGCAGATGCCCCGCGCTGGTCAGCCGCAGTTCCACCTGATCCGCCCGGCGGCGCACGGAGGCCAGCACCAGGGTCACGAACCGCGTGTGGTGGGAGTCGAGGAGGGCGTTGTTGAGAAGGGTGAGGACCTGCCGGTGGTCACCGGACAGCGGCAGGAGCGCATGCAGGACACTGCGGATCTTCCCGGTCAGCACGGCGGCTTCCAGCCCCTTGCCGGCCACGTCGCCCAGGACGACGAACGTCTCCTTCGACGGGTCCGCGCCGGGATGGACGTCGTAGAAGTCACCGCCGACGAGCTCGTGGTCCAGCGACGCCCGGAAGGCGCCCGCGTACTCCACGCCGTGGACCCGTTCCAGGCGCGGGGGAAGCAGCTCCCGGAGCAGTGTGGCCGTGATGGAGGCCTGCTCCGCGTACAGACGCGCCGCGGACAGCGCCGCCCCGGCCCGCGCGGCGAAAAGCCCGGCGAAGACCTCCTCGCCGTCGGTGAACGCACGGTGAGTGCTGGAGCGCAGCAGCATCAGCACTCCGGCCGGGACCCCGTGCCCGGGCAGCGGCGTGATGATCACCGATCCGATCGGGCCGTCGGAACCGGGCGGGAGCGCCCAGTCCGGCAGACCGTCCGGGTCGATCCATCGGGTGGGGACGGGCGGGAATCCCTGCAACGCCTCCGCGAGTCCGGGCACCGCCGCCGGTTCTATCTGCGCCACCGTCCGGGTGAGTGCGCCGCCCGCCTGCGCGTACGTCAGGGAATGGCGGCGTCCTCGGGCCGGGGCGACGATGACCGCCGCGTCGGCCAGATGGTCGGCGGCCATCCTCGCCGTCACCTCGGTGCAGCGGTCCACGTTCAGTGACGACAGCAGCGCGCCGGAGATGTCGGCGAGCAGTGCCGTGCGCTCGCGTTCGCTGCGCAGCGCCCGCCGCGCGGAGCGGAGATCGGTGTCCTCCACCAGCCACCACACCACGTTCCCGCCCTCACCGGGCGAGGGATGCGCCGCGAACGTGCGGTCGGCGACCGCGCCGGAGACCGTGTCCGGCGGCGTTCGGGTCGTGCGCAGGCTGTCGTGCGCCTGCGCGAGCCAGTGCGGCAGGCCGCCCTCCGTGAGGTCCTTCCCGGCCTGGCGGGAGAACAGGCTGCGGGCAGCGCGGTTCGCTTCGACGAGGTTCCCGCCGCCGTCGACGACGAGCACGGGGCCGGGGGCGGCGCTCCACGCCCTGCCCACGCCGACGCCGTGCGGAATGTCGGATATGTTCGGAGAAGCAGTCACGAGCGGGGGGACGCGGCGCGCACCCCACCGCCTCTCTGCCGTTCAGAAAAAGTTGCCATCCGGCAACCATCTCTCATCCTCCGGGCCCGTGCAACGTCCGGAGTGATTCCTCACGACTTCACCACCTCGGCGTGTTCCGTCCGCCGCACCGGTACGTCCGCGGGCGAGGCCGTCCCCTGCCCGTCGTCAGGCGGCCGACCACTGATGCGGTCTGGCTCCCCGCCACTCGACCCATCGCGCGTCGTCGACCACGCGGTCCGGGTCGGCGACGCCGGCCGCTTCGAGGAACACGGTCAGATCGTGGTCCGAGTAGGCGGTGCCGAGAATCTCGTCCCGCCCGCCGGTGTGCACGGTCACCCGCCGGCCGCCCGACGGGGACGGCCGGTGGACGACGATCGGAGCACCGGCCACACCTCCAGCGTGCCTCCCGGACGACGCCCGAGCCAGTCCGCGGCGGCCGGAGTCCGACGCGTCGGTGCGAGGGCACGGCCGGGCACTCCGCGGGCGGTCCGTTCAACCGTTCGGTTGACATCCGGTTCCGCCTTTCGTCGCCCGGTCGATGCGCACGGAGGACGCGAGACGGCATCGGGCCCGCCCACACTGTGAGGGCCCAGGCGCCGGGCTCCCAACGCCACCCCCTCAGAGAGGTCCGTGCAGCGTGCCCAGTTTTCTCAGCAGACGACATGTCCTCGCCACCGGCGCCGGCGCCGCGCTCGGTCTCGGCGCGGCCGGTGCGAACGCGTCCCCGGCGGCCGCCGCCCCCGCCGCCTCCCGTCGCCCGGCCGGCGCCGGGGCCGAGGAGAGAAGGACGCTGGACGAGCTCTACCGGGACGCCGTCGCGGAAGGCGGCAGGCTCGTGGTCTACGCCGGCGGCGACACCCCCACCCAGCAGGACTTCACAAAGGCCGCCTTCCGCGACCGCTTCCCGGACATCGACCTGACGCTCGTCGTCGACTACAGCAAGTACCACGACGTCCGTCTCGACAACCAGTTCGCGACCGGCACCGTCGTGCCGGACGTCATGCAGCTCCAGACCCTCCAGGACTTCACGCGCTGGAAGGACCAGGGTCGTCTGCTGCACTACCGGCCCGCCGGGTTCTCCCGGGTGTACGACGGCTTCAAGGACCCCGAGGGCGCCTGGGTGGCCGTCGGCGCGCTCGCCTTCAGCTTCATGTACGGTCCGGCGGCGGTCGGCTCCCACCCGCCCCGCACTCCGCTCGACCTCGTCGACCCCCGCTGGAAGGGGCGGATCGCCTCCTCGTACCCGCACGACGACGACGCGGTGCTGTACCTGTACTCCCTGTACGTGCGGAAGTACGGCTGGGAGTGGGCGGCGAAGCTGGCCGCCCAGGACGTGCGCTTCGCCCGGGGCAGCCACTCGCCCGGGCAGGCCGTGGCCGCCGGCGAGAAGGCGATCGGCGTCGGCGGCGCGGGAACGCTGACCGCTCCGCCGTCCTCACCGGTCCGCTTCGTCGTCGCCGACGGCCACCCGTTCATGTCCTGGGGGCAGCGCCTGGCGATCCTCAGGCAGGCCGCCCATCCCACGGCCGCCAAGCTGTTCCTCAACTGGCAGCTGTCGCCGGAGATGCAGAACGGCTCCTTCAACGGCTGGTCCGTGCGCACCGACGTGACCCCGCCGAGCGGTCTGAAGCCGATCTGGGAGTACCCGAACGGCAACCTGGACGGGTTCCCCCGCTTCATGGCGGACCGGGCCCAGGTCGAGCGCTGGAAGCAGACCTTCGCCCTGTACTTCGGCGAGGTCCAGGGTGAGCCGACGCCCGGCCGGCTGGGACTGCACCCGGGGGCGTAGCCCGCGCGGCGGGGGCCGCCGGTGCGCCGCGGAGACGACCGGCGGCCGGCGGTCCTGACCGGACACGGCCGGCACGGACGGTGGATAGACTCGGGCGCCCTGTCCGAGTGGATCATCCGTCCAGGGAGTTCGCCGTGACCGACCACGCCTCCGTCCGCACCCCGTCGTCGGCCCGCCGCGCCCTCTCGGCGCTCGACCGCGTACCGCATTTCGCCTTCTTCTGCGTCGTCGGCGCCGCTTCGGTCCGGCTCGTCCGTGCACCGAACGCGCTGTGCACGGAGATCGTGGCCGTCAGCGCACTGCTCGCCGTGGGCTACGCGACGGGCTTATTGCTGTGGAGCAGACTCGACGGACGGGCCCGCCGCCTGTGGGTGAGCGCCCTGTTGCTGCTGTGGACCGCGCTCATGGTGCTCAACCCACCGCCTCTGACCGCCGCCTACGCCTGGTGCGGTGTGCCGCTCGCCTGCCTGGTCCTGCGTGCCCTCGGACGGCGCGGCGCGACGATCGCGCTGGCCGGCATCACCGTGGTGCTGCTCGGCCGGCTGACCACCCAGGCGGGGGGATTCGACGCCGAGATGGTCCTGATCCCCGTCGCGGCCGTCTGGGGCACCGTCACGCTGTACCGCACGCTGCAGCAGGACGTGACGGAACGTCAGCGGCTGCTGGCGGAGCTGCGCGGAACGCGGCGCGTGCTGGCGGACGAACAGCGCAGGGCGGGGGCGCTGGCGGAGCGTGAGCGGATCGCCAGGGATCTGCACGACACCCTCGCGCAGGAGCTCGCCGGCCATCTGATGCTGCTGCACGCCGCGGAACGGGATCTGGTGGAGCGCCCGGACGCCGCGCGCGACCGGGTCCGCGCGGCCGCCGACGGGCTGGACGCGGGCCTCGCGGAGACCCGGCGGATCATTCACGACCTCACCCCGTCCGCCGTGGACGAATCCGGCCTCGAGGACTCCTTGAGGCTGCTGTGCGGCCGCGCCCAGCGGGAGGGGACGGCCGGGTGCGTGACGTTCCGTTCGGTGGGAGGCCGTCCGGCGGAGGTGAGTGTGGAAGCCGCGGCCACGCTGTTCCGGGTCGCCCAGAGCTCGCTGGCCAACGTCAGGGAACACGCGCACGCCGGGAACGTGCTGGTGACGCTTCGTCAGCGGCAGGGCGCTCTCGAACTGGAGCTGCTGGACGACGGCGTCGGTTTCGTCCCGGACGCCGTGGGCGCGCCCGCTTCGCGGGGCCGGGGCCTCGGGCTGCCGGCGGCGCGGGCACGGCTGCGTGAGCTGGACGGTGACCTGCACGTCGACAGCGAGCCCGGCCGGGGCACGCGGATACGGGCCGTGGTCGCGGCCCGCCGCGCGTCGGCCCGTGCGCTGCCCGCGGCCACGGCGGTGAACCGGTGACAACGAGCGTGGTGCGGCTGCTGATCGCCGACGACCATGTGGTGGTCCGCGCGGGCCTGCGGGCGCTGTTGGAGGGCGAGCCCGGCATCGAGGTGGCCGGGGAGGCCGGCAGCGGCGAGGAGGCCGTGCGCATGGCTCGTGAACTCGCGCCCGACGTCGTCCTGATGGATCTGCGGTTCGCGGGCGCCGGCCGGGGCATGGACGGCGTCGAAGCGGTCCGGCGGTTGACGGCCGAGGCGCCGGGCCTGCCGGTGGTCATGCTGACCAGTTACGCGGGGCGGGCGGACGTCGTGCGCGCGCTGGAGGCCGGCGCACGCGGGTACGTGCTGAAGGCCGGCCCGCCCGAGGAGCTGTTCCGTGCCGTGCGCGGCGTGGCCGCCGGCGGCATGGGGCTGACGCCGGAGATCGTCGAGGGTCTCGTCGGCCAGGCGATCGGCGTCCGGACGGATCTGACGCAACGCGAGCTGGACGTGGTCCGGTTGATGGCCGAGGGGCACGGCAACCGTTCCATCGCAGCGGCCCTCTTCCTGAGCGAAGCGACGATCAAGACGCATCTGGTGCGCGCCTACCGCAAACTCGGGGTCGACAACCGGGCGGCCGCCGTCTCGGAAGCGGCCCGCAGGGGGCTGATCGACCTCTCGCCCTGAGTCCCCTGCCGACGGGTCGCTCCCGGATCGCGACATGATCGGTACGGTGGGGCGGGGCGACGAGAGGGGCTGCGGGACTGTGAGCGAGCATCCGGAGATCACGACGGCGAAGGAAGCCGCGGACCACGAGTTGATCCTGGCGTTCGGACGCTTGCAGGGCGCGGCCAACCGGCTCGAGTACATTCTCGGACGGGCCCTCGAGGTGGAGTGCGGGATCAGTCATCTGATGTTCGAGGTGCTGCTCATCCTGGGGCGGGCCGGCACGCCGGGTCTGTCGATGAGGGCCGTCGCCCAGGAACAGGTGCTGACCACGGGTGGCGCCACCCGGCTGGTGGACCGTATGGAGGCGGCGGGTCTGGTGGCGCGGGTTGAATCCCCCGCGGACCGGCGGGGAAAGCTCGTCAGTCTCACCGCGCTGGGCGAGGAGACGGCCGTCCGGGCCGCCCGTGTGCACGCCGAGAACATCCGGCGCCATTTCGTGGAGCCGCTTCCCGCGGACCACCGCGCGCAGTTCGCGGAGGACCTGCGCGTCCTCAGCCATGCGGCTCGGGACACGCTGCCGCGGCTGCCCTGACCTCCGTCCTACCCACGGCCAGGCGGGTCCCCGGCAGGCGCCGTGCCGGGGACCCGCCTGGCCTCGCGGCACCCGGTCCAGGGATGCTCCGCGGGGCCGGTCACCGGGGTCCCGGAGCCGGCCCGCTCCTGCCCGAGGCACGTCGACCGTCTTTCCCGCCGCACCGTCCGTAGCGACGAATCCGGTCCAGAGGCTTGACGTCACCGGTATGACTGCGCTGACATGGCTGCGCAGTCATACGACGCGTCGACATCGACGACGCCGGCTGCACCGAATTCGGACGGCGATCGCCTGGAGGCTTTCATGACGCGAGCGGCAGACCGGGGGCTGCGTCACGGCACACCGTGCTGTGACGGCACGGCCCGGCACGCCCGCGTCCCCCTTCAGCGACGCCCCCGGCGGCGGTTACGCGCCGACCCGGCACACGACTGATCCGGGGCGCACGAGCCCGGACCACAGCCCGCTTCGGCAGATCCCGTCACCCCGGGCGAGCCGCCGTACCGGATGCTCCACCCTTCACTCCTCCCCCGGCCGGGCACACCCTGCCCGCACCACCGGGGGTTTCACACCCGACCCGAACCCGGGCCCCTGGCCGTCCGCGTCCTTGTCACGGAACGGCCCCTCTACTTCCCACCCGCATCAGGGAATCCGGCCGTCTTCACGGCCGTCCCCAAGGAGGAACCGTGCAGAGAAGAATGCTGGGCAGAGCGCTCGGAACGTTCGCCGCGGCCTCGGCGCTGCTGGCCGTACCGGCCGGAGCGCAGGCGTACAACCCGACGGGCGGAACCCTGTATCAGCTCGGCAGCGAGCCGTGTCTGAAGGGACGCGGCAACTGCGCGGTCTATCCGAAGTCGGCGCAGTTGCCGAGCGGACGTCTGGTGGCCGCGTTCGAGAAGTCCACGGTCGTGACGGCCTCGGGCAGCGCCGACGGACAGACCCTCCCCGTCTACAAGAGCGACGACAAGGGCACCTCCTGGCAGCCGCTGGCCGAGGTCAAGGCGCCCGCGTACATCTCCACCGACCCGCAGTACGCGAAGTACACGAGCAACTGGACCAACCCCTACCTCTACGTCCTCCCCCAGGACGTCGGGGACCTGAAGCAGGGCACACTGCTCCTCGCGACGGTGGTGTCGGGCGACGACTACTACTACAAGGAGCACAAGGCCGCAGATCCGAACTGGACGCCGACCAACGACGGCGACCGCAAGGACCTGGCGATCGCGCTGTACTCGAGCACCGACGACGGCGCGTCGTGGAAGATCCTCAACGTCATCGCGACCGGTGGCTGGCAGGGCGGAAGCGCGGGCGCGGTCGGCCAGAACATCGCGAACGCCAACACGAACAGGCAGGTGGACCCCCTCTGGGAGCCGTACCTGATGGTCTACAAGGGCAAGCTCGTCGCCTACTACTCCGACGAGAACGACTACACCGGCTTCAACGCGACCACCGGCGTCCCGACCCTCGACCCGGCCAACGGCACCGCCACGGACTCCCTCGGCCAGATCCTCGTCCACAAGACCTGGGACGGCACCAGCGCCGCATGGAGCTCCCCCGTCGTCGACATCGCCGGCCTGACCCAGACCATGGGCGGAGGCAAGACCGAGATCGGCGGCGGCCGGCCGGGCATGGCGAACGTCGTCCGCACCACCGACGGCAAGTGGATGATCACCTACGAGTACTGGGGCGGCGGAGCCAACACCCGCTACCGGATCGCCGACGACCCGCTGAAGTTCTTCACCGGATCGGCCACCGGCACCGGAGTCGACACTCTGCCGGTCGACGCCGGCTCCCATCCCCTGACGATGGGCGGCAGCCCGGTCCTCATCAGGCTCCCCGGCGGCCGCCTGGTCTACAACGCCGCCGGCAGCGGCAACGTCTGGGTCAACGAGAGCGGACGCAGCGACGGCACGTGGAAGGAGTACCAGACGACCTCACCGGGCGCCTACAGCCGCAACCTGCAGTACGTGGACGGCACCGGTCGCGTGTCGATCCTCAACAACCAGGGCACCTCGACGCTCAAGTTCGCCGAAGTCGACCTCGGTCACACCGACGGCGCCTACTACCAGCTGGTGAACCGTAAGACCGACCAGGTGATCGGAACCGGGAACAAGACCAACGACGCCAACCTCGGCAACGGAGACGTCCCCGACGTCCGTCTGGAGGCCCCCGGTTCCGCGGCGAACCCGGACACCCAGTTCTGGCACCTGACGACCGAGCCGGGCGGCGGCGTCACCCTGCTGAACAAGGCGGGCGGGCGGGCCGCGGCCATCTGGACGGGCAACGCGACGGTCGGGCAGAAGATCGGCCAGTGGGTCGACAACAGCAGTACCGGCAGCTGGAACCTGGTCAAGACCAGCGACGGCCTCTACCGGCTGCAGTCGGTCAAGAACACGAGCCTGTACCTGACCGGTGGCACCGCCGGGGCGCAACTGACCCTGCAGAACTCGGTCACCGACGGCTCGCAGGACTGGGAGCTCGTCCAGTAGGCCCCCGCCTCACCCCTTGACCCCGCCGCCCCGACCGGGTGGGGCCTGACTCCGGTCCGCGACCGCCGGAGTCCGGTCCCGCCCGGCCGGGGCGCGGGCCGTCAGCGCTTCCAGCAGGAGGTCCACCGCCTCCTCGAAGGAGCTGTCGCGCAGGGCGGGCAGCTCCTGCCGCACCGCGGTCAGCGCGGGGTGCGTCGCGGGGTCCAGCTTCTGGTAGGCCCCGGCCCACGCCCGGCGATCGGCCTCGCGCTGCTCCGGCGCAAGCGCCTGGAAGGCCGCGTCCATGGCCGCGTGGCTGAGCACGGTGTCGATGAACGCCAGATACAGACGCGTCGCGTCGGCGAGCCCGAAGCCCGCGGAGAGCAACAGGCCGATCCCCGTCTCCACGGCACGGATCTCGTTCTCCCGCCGCGTCACCCGGTACGAGGCGAATGCCGCCGCGCGCGGGTGGGCGAGGTAGCCGGCCCGCACCCGCAGGGCCATCTCGCGCAGTGCCGCGGCCCAGTCGCCGCCGGGGACGAAGCCGGCCATGGCGTCGCCGATGATGCGGTCGGCGATGGCGAGCACCAGGTCGTCGGTGTCGCTGAAGTAGCGGTACAGGGCGCTCGGGTCGCAGCCGAGGGCGGTGCCGAGACGACGGACGCTGAGCGCCTCCGGGCCGTGCTCGCCGATCAGCCGCAGGGCCGTTTCGACGATCAGCTCCTCCGACAGCACGACGCCGGAGCGGGTGGGCCGACGGCGTCTGCGCTCCTGCGGGACACGGGTGGTCATGACGGGGGCTCCTGTCGGTCGGGACCGCGTAGCAGCAGTGAAGGAGCCCGCGGCTCTTATGTCAACAGGATTGACGCAAGAACGACGGGCGGTGTTCCATCACAACCCGCGCGGCTCGTCCCCCGTCCTCCCTCCCCGCGAGGAGACCACCATGCCCTCCCTGTCGCCCCAGCCGTCCACACCACCCGCTCCTCCTGCACCGGCACCGCCCGGCGGACCGGGAACCGGACTGCGCCGTTCCCTCGGCGTCGTCGACGGGGTCGCCATCGCCGCCTCCAGCACCGCCGCCACCACCAGCATCGCCATCGGCATGGGCACGATCGCCACCATCGTCGGACTTCAGGCCCCTGCGCTCCTGCTGCTCGCCTTCCTTCCCGTGCTCGGCATCGCCACCGCGTACGCCCGCCTCAACAGGTCCGAGCCCAACTGCGGCAACGGTTACACCTGGGTCGGCAAGACCCTCGGCCCCTGGCCCGGCTTCCTGACCGGATGGGTCACCGTCGTCGGCTCGGTCGTCTTCTGCGCCTACACGAGCGCGGTCATGGGTTCCGTCGTGCTGATCTTCGCCAACAAGGCCGGACTGCACAGCCTGGCGGGCTTCGCCCTCGACCCGTCGTCCACCGGGGTCAGCACGGCCGTCGGGCTGGTACTGCTGCTCGGCCTCACCGCGATCGCGGTCACCGGCACCCGGGCCACCACCCGCTTCCAGTTCGCGCTGCTGGTCTTCGAGTACGCCGTGCTGCTCGGTTTCTGCGGCTGGGCCCTGGTCACCGGCGACCAGTCCTTCTCCCTCTCCTGGTTCAACCCCTTCGAGATCACGAACGGCACCGCCTTCGCCCAGGGCATGGTTCTCGCGGTGTTCTTCTTCTGGGGCTGGGACGCCGCCTTCAGCGTCACCGAGGAGACCAGGAAGCCGGACGACGCGGCCCGCGGCGGTCTGATCGCCCTGTTCGCCATGCTCGGCCTGTTCCTCTTCGCGTCGGTCGCCTTCCAACGGGAGATGAGCCTCGCCGAACTCATCAGGAACGGACCGCAGGCCCTGCCCTATCTCGGGCAGAAGCTGGCCGCCGAACCCTGGGCGACGCTGCCCGTCGTGGCGCTGATGTTCTCGGCCGCGGCCTCCGTGCAGTCCACGCTGATCCCCACCGCGCGCGGTCTGCTCGCCATGGGCCGGGACCGCACCATGGGCCCGCTGTGGACCCGGGTGCACCCGCGCTACGGCACTCCGGCCGCCGGCACGGTCGTGGTGCTGGCCATCGGCTCCGCGATCGCCCTGCTGGCCGTCGCCATCCCGCGGTTGAGCGACATGCTGCTGGCCGCCGTCAACGCCATCGGTCTGCTCGTGGCCCTGTACTACGGCCTCACCGCACTCGCGTGCGCCGTGCGCTTTCGCGCGTCCGGCCGCGAAGGGCTGCGGACGGCGCTGCTCGCCGTGGGCGTGCCCGCGACGTCCGGTCTGATGCTGCTGGGCCTCGGCGGCTATCTCGGGTACTCGTACCTGACGATGAGCGACCACTTCGAACTGAGCCCCGCCAACGGCTGGTTCATGTTCTCCCTGCCCGCCGCCATCGTCCTCGCGGGCCTCGGCATGGCCGCGGTCGCCAAGTACGTCCGTCGGTCGCCGTACTTCGCCACCGGACACGGAACCGACGCCGAGAGCATCGTCCTCCCCATGGACCGCACACCCGCCTGAGTCACCGCACCGTCGGGCGTCACCGCACCGTCGGGCGGCCGGACACACGCCGGGGCCGCCCGGCTCCCTCCCCCCGCCTCTCCACGGAGACCACACCCATGCCACAGTCCCAGGTCACGGGCCCCGCCGACCTCGTCCTCACCGGCGGGCCCGTCCACACCGTCGACCCCGCCCGCAGCCGCGCCACCGCCGTGGCCGTGCACGCCGGGCGGATCACGGCCGTCGGCCACGACGAGGTGCACGCACTCGTCGGACCGGACACCGAGGTCGTCGACCTCGCCGGAAAACTGCTGCTGCCCGGTTTCCAGGACGCCCATGTGCACCCGCAGGGGGCGGGCCTGGAACTCGGGCTGTGCCACCTGGGCGACACCGTCGACCCCGCCGAGTACCTGCGGCGTATCCGGGCGTACGCGGACGGCCATCCGGACGCCGAGTGGGTCACCGGCGGCGGCTGGTCCCTGGAGGCCTTCCCCGGCGGTGCGCCCACCGCCGCCGTCCTCGACGCGGTCGTCGCCGACCGTCCGGTCTTCCTGCCCAACCGTGACCACCACGGCGCCTGGGTCAACACCCGCGCGCTGGAGCGGGCCGGCATCGACGCCCGTACCCCGGATCCCGCCGACGGGCGCATCGAGCGCGACGCCGACGGCAACCCGACCGGCATGCTCCAGGAGGGCGCCGTCCACCTCGTGGGCCGGCTGGTGCCGACGCCCACGCCCGAGGAGCAACTGGCCGCCCTGCTACGGGCCCAGGCCGTGCTGCACTCCCACGGCGTCACCGCCTGGCAGGACGCCATCGTGGGCGCCTACGCCAACATGACCGACCCCGCCCCCTCCTACCGCGCGGCGCTGGACCGTGGGCTGCTCACCGCCCGCGTCGTCGGCGCACTGTGGTGGGACCGCCAACGCGGCGCCGAACAGATCCCGGAACTCGTGGCCCGGCGCGAGGAGTTGGGCGTCGGCCGGTTCCGCGCGAGCGCGGTGAAGATCATGCAGGACGGCATCGCCGAGAACCACACCGCGGCCATGCTCGACCCCTATCTCACCGGTTGCGGCTGCACGTCGGGCACCAGCGGCATCAGCTTCGTCGAACCCGGCGAGCTGAGGAAGTACGTCACCGAACTCGACGCTCTCGGCTTCCAGGTGCACTTCCACGCGCTCGGCGACCGCGCGGTCCGCGAAGCGCTCGACGCCGTCGAGGCCGCCCGTGACGCGAACGGGCACCACGACACCCGCCATCATCTGGCGCACCTCCAGGTCGTCCACCCCGACGACGTACGGCGCTTCCGGCGCCTCGGCGCCTCCGCCAACCTGCAGATGCTGTGGGCGGCCCACGAACCGCAGATGGACGAGCTCACCCTGCCGTTCCTGGGCCCCGAGCGCGGCGCCCGTCAGTACCCGTTCGGCGACCTGCTGCGCGCCGGAGCCACCCTCGCCGCCGGCAGCGACTGGCCGGTCAGCAGCCCCGACCCGCTCCAGGCCATCCATGTCGCCGTCAACAGGCGGGCCCCGGGCGCTCCCCGGGACACCCCCGCGTTCCTGCCGGGACAACGCCTGGACCTGGGCGCCGCGCTCGCCGCCCACACGGCCGGCAGCGCCTACGTGAACGGCCTCGACGCCCTCACCGGGAGCATCGCCGTCGGCAAAGCGGCCGATCTGGTCGTCCTCGACCGCGACCCGTTCACGGGCCCCCCCGAGGAGATCGCGGCCACCCGCGCACTGGAGACCTTCGTGGACGGAGAACGCGTCTTCGCGGCGCCCGACGCCTGACCCCTGGTCCCTGGCTCCTGACTCCTGACTCCTGGCTCCTGGCTCCTGGCTCCTGGCTCCTGGCTCCTGGCACAGACAACCGGACCGGCCTGTCCTTTTCCCTGGCGCGGTGCTCGCGCGATCGCGACCGCCTCGCAAGATCGCCTCCACCGCCCTGACCACTCCGGCCGACACCGAGCCGTCTCATGTGGCGACGGCCGGACCACCGGGCGACCCGCCCGTCACGGACGCGGGTCCACCGTGATGTGCGGCGACAGCGCGCGGAGGAAGTCCGCCGCGTCGAAGACCTCACCGGCGGAGGCGACGCCGACCGCCTCGGTGCGCCCCGTGAGGACGCGGTCGACCGCCTCGACCACGAGGGGCGCGGTGACGGCGTAGATGTCCTGCCCACGGGCCACGGCCCGCCGTTCGGCGTCGCCGGAGCGCACCACGACGTCGACGACGAAGGTCTGGTCGGAGCGCCCGCGCTCGTCGGCCGCGGCCGGCAGCGGGGTCTCCGGGGCCGCGATGTCCCTGGCCGCCTCGACCGTCATGTAGGTCCGCACGTCGGGAACGGCCAGGTGACTCGGCACGGTCACGACGTCGGCCATCGTGAACTCCCCGATGACGGACCGCGGCCCCAGCGGCTCGGGGAAGGGCCACTCCAGGATCGGCGAGGCGTCGTCGCGGTATTCCAGCTGCCCGCCGGCGTAGCGGACGCGTCGGCCGTCGCGCCGCTGCCGGGAGACCGCGCCCGCCGTGCGCGTCCCGGCGGTGGGATGCCAGCTGCTCAGCCCGTACGCGATGTGGGCCTCGTCAGCGGTCGCCCAGTCCTGCGCTGCTGCGGTGACCAGCAGGTCGCCGAGGCCGCCGAAGAACGCCATCGCCGGCACGACCAGCACACCCGCCTCCCGTGCCCGGTCCGCGAAGCGCGCGAAGGTGTCGACGTTGGCCTCGATCTCGGCCGCCACGTCGAGGTAGGGGATGCGGGCCCGCAGCGCCGCCTCGATCACGGGGGCGGCCGTGGTGGCGAAGGGCCCGGCGCAGTTGATCACTGCCGCGGCGCCGGCCAGCGCCCGGTCGAGGGAGGCCGGGTCGTCGACCGACGCCGGACGGGCCTCCCAGCCCGTCTCGTGCTCCAGCGCCTCGAGCTGCTCGGCGTCGCGGCCGGAGAGGACCGGGAGGAACCCTCGCTCGCCGAGCTCCGTCACCACGAACCGCCCCGTGTGCCCGTACGCGCCGAACACTGCCACTCGCTGTCCCATGTTCATGGGTTCTCCCCCGCACTCGATCGTTCCGCTGCGCTCTTCGTGCATCGCGCGCTCCGTCAATGGACATCCTGGCGAAGATCCGCTTCCGGCCGCGACCGTCCGGAACGCCATCCCTCGTACACTTCCGGACATGACCACCGTCGCACTGGCCGTCACCGACGGCATGCTGCATTTCGAACTGGGCCTGGCGTGCGAGGTGTTCGGCTCCGACCTGACCGGCGTGGCGGATCCCTGGTACCGCTTCTCGCTCTGCGGACCGACCGCGGTGCGGGTGGGCCACTTCCGGCTGGAGCCCGATCACGGACTCGACCGGCTCGAGCACGCCGACACCGTGATCGTGCCGGGCTGGGCGGACATCGACCGCGATCCGCCGGCCGAGCTGGTCGAGGCGGTGCGCGCGGCCCACGAGGCGGGCGCCCGCGTGGCCTCGCTCTGCACGGGCGCCTTCGTGCTGGCCGCCGCCGGTCTGCTGGACGGCCGGCGCGCGACCACGCACTGGGCGCACGCCGAGGAACTGGCCGCGCGTCACCCGCGGGTGACGGTCGATCCGGACGTTCTCTACGTCGACGACGGCAGCGTGCTCACCTCCGCCGGCAAGGCCGCCGCCATGGATCTGTGCCTGCATCTCGTCCGCCTCGACCACGGGTCGTCGGTCGCCAACACGCTTGCCCGCCGCCTGGTCGTGCCGCCGCACCGGGACGGCGGCCAGGCCCAGTTCGTCAGGACGCCGATTCCCGCCCCGGGCAACCACCCGCTCGCCGAGCTGTTCCCGTGGGTGATGCGCCGGCTGGACCGGCCGCTCACCGTGGAGGACCTGGCCCGCCGGGCGCGGATGAGTTCCCGGCATCTGGGCCGCCACTTCAGGTCGGTCACCGGCACCACCCCGCTGCAGTGGCTGCTCACCCAGCGGATCCGCCGTGCGCAGGAGTTGCTGGAGACCACCGACGACACCGTCGACGCCGTCGCGACGGCCACCGGCATGGGCACCGCCACCACGCTGCGACGGCACTTCAACCGGACGGTCGGGGTACCGCCGGACGCCTACCGCCGCACCTTCCGCTCCCGCAGCCGTTCCCCGGAGCGCAGGGACAGCAGCCGAACCGGTTGAAACAGGACGTTGACAACGCCGCATACGCGCCCCCAGGATGTCAGCCACTCACTCCGCCCCCGGTCAGGGAGACGCTGTCCCCACTGATTGAAACGTTTTAAGGACCCATCGTGCCGCCTGCCGCCCCGCCCTCCCGATCTGCCCGAAGACACCGGAGATCCCGCACAGCCGGAACCCCGCGCGCTCTTCTGACGGTCCTGCTCACCGTCTGCTTCACCGTCTTCGGCGGCGTGACCGGACAGCTGCCCCTGGCGAGTGCCGCCCAGGACGCCCCCGCGGCGCTGACCGTGAACAGCCTGACCGCGCCCGTCGACGTGGCCCCCGGCGCCACCCCGCTGCTCGGCTGGCAGGTCGGCGGCGACCGGCAGACCGCCTACCAGATCCAGGTCGCCACGACCTCCTCCGCCCTGACCGGAACCCCCGACGTGTGGGACTCCGGCCAGGTCACCTCCGCGGCCGACGGCAACGTCTCCTACGGCGGCCCGGCCCTGACGGCGTCGTCCGGCTACTACTGGCGGGTCCGCACCTGGGACTCCTCGGGCGCGGCCTCCCCCTGGTCCGCGGCGGCGTTCTTCGGCACCGGTCCGGGCACCGCCTGGTCGGGCGCCACCCCGATCTGGAGCGGCGCCCCCACGGCGTGGACGGACTACACGTTCCAGGGCAGCTTCGTCATCAACGCCAAGTACGCCAGTGTCACCTTCCGCGCGCAGGACACCGCCAACTACTACTTGTGGCAGTTCAAGGGCAACGGCGAGAACACCATCGCCCCGCAGATCCAGAAGAACGGCGCGTTCACCGCGCTCAAGACCGCCGCGGCCCTCCCCTTCGCCCTCACCACCGGCTCCACCTACGACTTCCGTATCGTCGCCTCCGGCTCCACCTTCACCACCTCCCTCAAGGCCCACGCCGACACCACCTGGACCCAGGTCGACACCACCACCGACACCACCTTCACCGCCGGCGGCATCGGCTTGCGCACCGGCAGCACGGAGCAGGCCACGTTCGACGACCTCACCGTCACCGGCGACAACAACCGCTCGCTTTACAGCAACGACTTCAGCGACGCCACCAACGCCGACTTCACCTGCGGCACCGTCACGAACGGCGCCCTGTCACTCGGCACGGGCAAGAACTGCGGCACCGGGCTGCTGACGGTTCCCAGCTGGTCCTTCCTGCGCGGCACCACCAAGCTCGCCGCCGGCAAGAGCATCGCCTGGGCCCACCTCTACGCCACCGGCGCGTCCACCACTCCGGCACGCCAGTTCGTCTACAAGCTGTGGGTCAACGGCAGCTTCGTCGGTGTGGGCCCGACCCGCCCGGTCGGCTCCGAAGCGCGTTACGACGGTTACGACGTCACCTCCCTGCTCACCGCGGGCGCCGTCAACACCGTCGGCGCTCTCGCGTACACCACCAGCGATCAGCGCTTCCTCGCCCAACTGGTGGTCCGCTACACCGACGGCACCACGAAGACGCTGGGTACCGGCCCCGGCTGGAAGTCGCTGGACGGCACCCGCATCCTGCCCAACGTCGGCTCCATCGGCACCAGTTACTACTCCGCGCCCAAGGAGAACATCGACGCCCGACGCTACCCCTTCGGCTTCGCCACCTCCGCCTTCGACGCTTCCGCCTGGCCCGCGGTCGTCACCAAGAGCGCCTTCACCGACCTCCAGCCGGCGCCCACCGCGAAGGTCCGGCAGACGTTCAGGGCACCCGTCTCGGTCACCGAGTACTCCCCGGGCAACTACTTCGTCGACTACGGCCGCACCTGGATCGGCGGTCTGTCCCTGAACCTGACGGGCACAGCCGGGCAGGTGGTCGACATCCGCTACGGCGAGGTCACCTCCGGCACGAACACGGTCAAGTACCAGACCTCGGCCGGCAACACCTACCAGGACAAGTGGGTCCTGAAGTCCGGCAGTCAGCAACTGCAGACCTGGGGTCTGCGGGTCTTCAGGTACGTCCAGGTCCTCGGCGCGCCCACCGGACTGACCGGGTCCGACTTCACGGCCGAGGCGTATGTCTACCCCTTCGACGAGTCGGCGGGCGCCTTCGCCTCCTCCGACACCTCCCTCAACGCCGTATGGGAGTTGTCCCGCAACACCGTCGAGGCGACCAATCTCAACCTGTACGTCGACTCGTGGGAGCGCGAGCGCGACATCTACGAGGCCGACACCTACCTCCAGCTCATGGGCAACCTCTACACGGGCGGTGACACGGCACTGGGCGACTACTCGCTGAACTTCCTCAGGTCCAACCGCACCTGGCCCACCGAATGGCCCATGTACGTGATCCTGGCCATGCACGACAGTTACGAGACGACCGGCAACACCGCGCCGCTGTCCGCCGCGTACACCGCCCTGCAGGGCAAACTGCCGGACAAGTGGTACGAGTCCGCGACCGGCCTGATCCACAAGACCACCGGCAGCACGGGCGCCAGCAGCTGCACCGACTGCGACATCGTCGACTGGCCCGCCTCCGAACGCGACGGCTACGTCTTCACCTCCTACAACACCGTCGTCAACGCCCTCGCCCACCGGGCCTACGAGAACATGGCCGACATCGCCACCGCACTGGGCAGGAGCGCGGACGCCACCGCCTACACGGCGAAGGCCGTCGCCATCAAGGACGCGGTCAACGCGCGGATGTGGGACTCCGCCAAGGGCGCCTACCGCGACGGCCTGAACAACGACGGCACGGTGATCAACCACTACGCCGTCCAGGCCAGCGCCTTCGCCACCGCCTTCGGCCTCGCCGACTCCTCACAGGCCTCCAAGGTCGCCACCTACCTGGGCAGCCGCGGCATGGCGTGCAGCGTGTACTGCGCCCCGTTCGTCATCCAGGCCCTGTACGAGGGCAACCGGCCCGACCTCGCCCACACCCTGCTGACGTCGACCGGGACCCGCAGCTGGATGAACATGATCAACGACGGAGCGGGGGCCACCATGGAGGCCTGGGACCTGTCCCTGAAGTCCAACACCACCTACTCCCACCCGTGGGCGGCCTCTCCGGCCTTCACGATCGCCCGCAGCATGTTCGGCGTCCAGCCCACCGCCCCGGGCTACCGGACCTTCCGGATCAAGCCGCAGCCGACCTCGGTCACCTGGGCGAACGTCACGGTTCCCACCGCGCACGGCACCGTCGGGGCCGCGTACGACACCGTCGGCGGCGGCCGCGTCGACGTCGGCGTGAACGTGCCGGCCAACACGACCGCCTCGGTGTACCTGCCCGGCGGCACGGCGGGCACGACCAGCGTCTTCATGGACGGCAGCAGCGTCGCCGCCACGTACGACAACGGCTTCCTGCGCGTCGACGGCGTCCAGCCGGGCTGTCACGTCGTCACCACGGCGTCCGACAGCAGCCCGTACAGCGACACCAGACTGACCGGCATCTGCTGAGAGCACCGGTTCCCCCCCAGGCCCGAGGCGCCCCGGACGTTCCGGGGCGCCTCGGCGCGCTCCACGGGCCGCCGACGGACCTGCGCGGGGTGACACCGCGTGTCGGCATGCCGACGGTTCCCCCACGGCCGATCACCCGGGTCCGAACCGCACCCAAGTGCCCGCAACTGTGAAAAAATCGCATATAAGGCATAAGGAGGATCCTCGTGAGCGATCCTGCCGACAAGCTCGGCTACGGGAGCATGGAGCTCGACCGCGCGGGTCAGGCGGAGGCCTTCGACGCCATCGGCGACCACTACGACGAGGCCTTCCCCCACAAGGAAGGCCAGGTCGCGTCCGCCGAGTGGCTCATCGCCTCCCTGCCGGCCGGGACCCGTGTCCTGGACCTGGGATGCGGCACCGGGGTCCCGACCGCCCGCCGGCTGGCTCAGGCGGGACTGCAGGTGGTCGGCGTCGACCTGGCGGACGGGATGGTCGCGCTCGCCCGCAGGAACGTGCCCACCGGAGTGTTCCACCGGGCCGACATCGCGGACCTGCGGCCCGGCGGTCCACGGGACCTGGGCCGCTTCGACGCCGTGACGGCCTTCTTCGCCCTGCTCATGCTGCCGCGCGCGGAGATCCCGCTCGCCCTGCAAACCGTCCACCACCTGTTGCTTCCGCACGGACTGTTCGCCTTGTCGATGGTCGAGGCCGATGTGGACGACTTCTCCATCCCCTTCATCGGCCGGACGATCCGGGTGTCCGGCTACCTCCGCGAGGAGCTGCGCGAGGTCGTCGACGCGGCCGGCTTCGAGATCGTCGCGGAGAGCTCGTACACGTACGCTCCGGCGACCGTGGACGTCCAGCCGGAGGTGCAGATCTTCCTGCGGTGCAGGCGGCGCACCTGACCGCCTCTGCTCCACCCTCCCCCGGCCGACCCGCACGGCAGGAAGGACGCGCGTGACGAACCATCTCGGAGCCGACGGCGGCACCGGCGACCAGCCGGCCGGCGGGCACGGTCCCGCTGCCGACAGGCGTGGACGACAGCGTCCCCCGCCGCTCCCGGGGTCAGTAGTCCGGTCGCCTGACGGCGACACCCTGTGTGCGTGAAAATCGGTGTGTGGTCGTCCGGCTGACGTCGTGTCGCCTTGGTGCGTTCCGAGCCCGTGGGTCAGTAGGACGCTGGGGGTCCACCGACAGGCACCCGGATGTGTTGCTCCGAGCACGTGAATCAGACTCTTCCGCCTGCCGGACCCCCGCCGGACGGTCGCGCGCTCGCGGCCGACGACCGGAGGGGGTGCCGACGGGATGGAAGTGATCCACGAACGTGTGGCGGGGATCGACATCAGCAAGGTCGACGTGAAGGTCTGCATCCGCGTGCCCAGCGGGAAGCGGCGCCACAGCGAGATACGGACGTTCTCCGCGGTGACCTCGGGGCTGCTGGCGATGCGGGACTGGCTGCTCGCCGAGGGCATCACCGTGGTCGGCATGGAAGCCACCGGCGTCTACTGGAAGCCGGCGTTCTACCTGCTCGAACACGACATGGAGTGCTGGCTGCTCAACGCCCGGCACATGAAGTCGGTGCCCGGCCGCAAGACCGACGTCAAGGACTCCGAGTGGATCGCCAAGCTCGTCGAGCACGGGCTGGTCCGCCCCAGCTTCGTGCCGCCGGAGCCGATCCGGCAGCTGCGGGACGTCACCCGATACCGCACCGAGGTCGTCCGCGAACGCACCCGCGAGACCCAGCGGCTGGAGAAACTGCTGGAGGACACCGGCATCAAGCTGTCCGCCACCGTCTCCAACATCCTGGGCGTCTCCGGACGGGCGATGCTCGAAGCCCTGATCGCCGGCGAGCGTGACCCTCGCGTGCTCGCGGACCTGGCCAGGGGCAGCATGCGCCGCAAGACCGACGCCCTCATCGAGGCGCTGACCGGCGCCTTCACCGCCCATCACGCGTTCCTGGCCCGGGCGATGCTGGACCGGATCGACGCCTGCACCGCCACCGAGACCCGCCTGAGCGAACACCTCGAGGTGATGCTGCAGCCCTTTCGCCGCCGCATCGAGCTCCTCGTGACGATCCCCGGTGTCGAGGCCCGCGCCGCGCAGGTGATCCTCGCCGAGATCGGCGCGGACATCACCCGCTTCCCCAGCGCGGCCGACCTGGCCTCCTGGGCCGGCGTCTGCCCGGGCAACTACCAGTCCGGCGGCAGAAGCGGCGGCGGCAAGACCCGCCACGGCGACCCCTGGCTCAAGGCAGCCCTCGGCCAGGCCGCAGTGTCCGCCTCCCGGACCAAGGACACCTACCTCGCCGCCCGCTACCGACGGCTCGTCGCACGCCGGGGCAAGAAGCGCGCGCTGGTCGCCCTGGAGCACTCGATCCTGACCGCCGTCTGGCACATGTTCACCCACGACACCGCATACACCGACCTCGGCGGCCACTACTTCATCGAACGCACCGGCCGGGCCAGGCAGACCCGACGCCTGGTGAGCCAGCTCAACCAACTCGGCTACCAAGTGACCCTCCAAACAGAAGGAGCTGCCTGACCAGCGGCTACGGACACGGGACGGGGGATTTTCGAATCAGGCGACCGCGTCCGGGCAGCGCCGGTGCGGCCGGACGAGGCGCCCTGTCAGCGGGGCGGCCGAGCGGTGCGCGTGTCGGGCGCGGAGGCTCCAGCCGGACGGGCGACGGGCGGCGGGCGCGACGCCGCAGGGCAGCAGACCGACCGGTTGCGGTACCTCGACGCGGCGACCCGGGAGATCGCCCGCGGCATGAACCTCGACGAGACGTTGCGGGAACTGTGCCGGGCGGCCGTACCGGCCTTCGCCGACCTGGCATTCGTCCACCTGTACGCACCGCTTCCGGTCGGTGACGAGATCAACGCCTCCCCCGGTGTGCTGCGGCTGCGTGCCGCGGACCGCGCACCGGCCGGCAGGGCGGCCGCGCACGGGCCCCGGCCGGCGCCGCCCGCCGACCCGGTCAGGGCGGCGCAGGTCGTCCTGACGGCGCCCGGCGGTCTGCTCGCCCGGCTGCTGCGGGCCGGGCGGCCGGTGTTCGGGGACCTGCCGGGCGTTCGTTCCGTGGCCGCCGAACTGCTGGGGGCGACGGACCGTCCCGGCGCGGTGCCGCCCGGGCGACGGCTGATCCTCGCGCCGCTGCACGGCCGCAGCCACGCCATGGGCAGCGTGCTCCTCGTCCGCGGCCCCGGCCGGGCGGACTTCACCGGAGACGACCTGCTCGTCGCCTCCCAACTCGCCACGCACACCGCTCTCGGAATCCACAAGGCGGTGCTCTACGCCCGTGAGGTGTCGGTCGCCGACACGCTCCAGCGCACGATGCTGCCGCCGTCACTGCCGAAGCCGGCCGGAGTCGCACTGGCCAGCCGCTATCTGCCGGCCTCGCGGACCGCACAGGTCGGCGGCGACTGGTACGACGCGATCCCGCTGCCAGGCAACCGTGTCGCGCTGGTCATCGGCGACGTGATGGGCCACTCCATGACCTCGGCCGCGATCATGGGGCAGTTGCGCACCATCGTGCAGACGCTGGCCGGGCTCGACCTGCCGCCGGACGAGATCCTGCACCACCTCGACGAACAGGCGGAGCGTCTGGGCAGCGAGCACACGGCGACCTGTCTGTACGCCATGTACGACCCCGTACTGCACCGGCTCCTGGTGTCCAACGCCGGTCATCTGCCACCGGTTCTCCTGCACCCCGACGGCAGTACGGAGGTACTGCCTGTTCCGCCCGGCGCTCCGATCGGGGTGGGCGCCGGTGGCTTCGAGTCCACCGAGATGCACGCCCCGGCCGGAGCGACCCTGTTGCTGTACACCGACGGTCTGGTCGAGTCCCGCGACTCGGACGTGCTGACCGGGGTGGACCGGCTGCGCGCCCGGCTGCGGTCGGCGGCCTCCGGGGCCAGGCCCGCGGCGCTGGAAGCGCTGTGCGATCTGGCGCTCGGGCCGCTGGGGTCGGGAGGCCGGGACGACGACATCGCGCTGCTCGCGGCCCGCTTCGAGGGCATCCCGCCGGAAACCGTCGCCTACTGGTACATGGCCCCGCGTCCGCAGACCGCGCGACAGGCCCGTCGGCTGACCCGCAGGACGCTGCACCACTGGGGCCTGGACTCCCTGGTGGAGTCCACCGAGCTCCTGGTCAGCGAGGTGGTGGCGAACGCCGTGCGCTTCGCCTCCCGTCCGATCACCCTGCGGCTGCTCCGCACGGACGTACTGCGCTGTGAGGTGGGGGACGACTCACCTCAGGTCCCCCGGATGCGGCACGCCCGGCTGAGCGACGAGGGCGGGCGGGGACTCTTCCTGGTGGATCAGCTGGCGCAGCGCTGGGGGGCGACGCGGGTGAGCGTGGGCAAGGTCGTCTGGTTCGAGCAGTCGCTGTCCGGTGATCAGGACCACGGCTGACAAAAGGGGGCGGTCCGCAGCCCGGTCGGGGCACGCTCGCCCCGACCGGACGGGTCACCGTCGGCCATGGCGCAGGGGCTGCTGCGGGGAGGTGGGGGAGCACGCCCCCGCAGCCGCCGGGCCTGTCGGCCGGGGTGGTCAGAGCGCGGTGAAGCTCCACAACAGGTTGGTGCTGCCGCCGTAGGTCCACTGCTTGGTGACGGCGCCCGAGGTGACGTTGCCGCCGCCGTCGAGCACCAGCCCCGTGGTGCGGTTGGCGATCGAGTAGCGGTCGGCGCCGCGCGGGGTGATCGTCCACTGCTGGTTGGGGCTGCCGTTCCAGGCGGCCTGTCGGGCCGGTGAGCCGTCGGCGGTGGCGCCCCAGCCGTCGGCGACCATGCCGTTGGTGCGGTTGACCAGCTTGTAGAAACCGCCTCCTACGTCCACCGCCTGCCACTGCAGGTTGGGGCTGCCGTCCCACGACCACTGCTTGAGGTTGGAGCCGGAGGCCACGTTGCCGCCGCTGTCGAGGGCGAGGCCGTCGGTGACGTTGGTGATCCGGACGTACGTCGCCGGGTTGAACTGGACCTTCAGCGAGGTGATCTGGTCGTTGTTGCCGGTGACCCGCAGGTCGGGGTTGTCGGCGGTGAAGGTCCACGCGGTGCCGGTGAAGTTGTCCCCGGAGTAGCCGACCACCTGGTAGCCGGGGGCCGGCCGGAGGGAGGAGATCGTGCGAAGGCCGAGGCCCGACGCGGTCAGGTCGGCCGCGTTGTGGTCGCCGAGGGCGAGCACGGCGGAGGCGCCGGAGTAGCCGACGTCCCCGAAGGCGATCGCCCCGGCCTGCGGCCGCAGAGCCGGGATCGTGCCGGAGAACGCGAGCTTGAGGACGTAGGCGTTGGCGCTGTAGGGCGCCGAGGACGGCAGGGTGACCGTCAGGCCGGACGCGCTCTGCGTCGGCGCCGGCAGGTTGATGTAGGAGCCGGCGGTGGAGTCGAAGAGCTTCACCGAGGACAGCGAGGAGAGGTTGATCCGGTCCGAGCCGAGGGTCTTGATCGTCAGGGAGCTCCCCGGCCAGCCGAGGGCGGTGGCGTACAGGACGGTGTTGGCCTTGTTGCGGGTGAAGCGGATGTCCTGTGCCGTGCCGGCGGTCGGATTGGTGAAGGACCCGCCGCCCATCTTCGTCGGGCCCTCGCCGTACACGCTCCAGGCGCGGGTGGCGTACACCGACTCGCCGAACCGCTTTAGGTGGTCGCCGATGCCGAGCAGGATGTTCTTCTGGGTCTGGGGAATGGTGCCGTCGGCCATCGGCGCGATGTTGAGCAGCATGTTGCCGTTCTTGCTGACCCGGTCGAGGAAGGCGTGCAGCATCTGCTGGGTGCTGTAGTAGCCGATGCCCTGGGTGTAGCACCAGCTGCTGCTGGAGATGCTGTCGTCGGTGAGCCAGTACGGCGTGGTGAGGTCGCCCGGGCCGCCGCGCTCGTAGTCGAAGACCTCGCCCTTCCCGTTCATGCCGTCCTTGTAGGTGGCGACGACCTCGCGGCCCCAGCTGTTCGCCTGGTTGTAGTAGTACGACAGGAAGTTCAGGCGCTGGGTCTCGTCGACCGCGTCGAGTTTGAAGTCCTGCCAGAGGATGTCCGGCTGGGCCCGGTCGATGACCTCCTTGAGCTTGTCGTACCAGAGCTGGTTCTCCGCGGCCGGGCCGAGCTGCCCGTAGAGCTTCTTGAGGCTGGGGTCGGTCTGGGCCGGGGCGTACTGGTAGAAGCCGTTGTAGTTGTACGCGTGGTGCATGGCCACCAGCAGCTTGAGGTTCTTGGCGCGGATGGCCGTGGTGAACAGCTGCAGCAGGTTGAGGTGCGGGCCCTTGGCGACCGAGTTCCACTCGTTGACCTGGCTGTCCCACATGGAGAAGCCGTCGTGGTGCTCCGCGACGGGCCCGGCGAACTTCGCACCGGCGTCGACGAACAGCTGCGCCCATTCGTCGGGGTCGAAGTTCCCGCCCGCCGACTTCAGCTTCGGGGCGAACTGCACGGTGTTGCCCGCGAGGTCCTGCGCGCCGTTGATGAAGTTGTGGTACGGCCAGGCGGAGGGCTGACCGTAGGTCGCTATGTGGTGCTGGTTGGCGTTGCTGCCGCTCGCGTACATGTTGCGCGGGTACCACTCGCTGTCGTACGCGGGGACGCTGAAGACACCCCAGTGGAAGTAGATGCCGAACTTGGCGTCCTGGAACCACTCCGGGGCCGGCGGGTGCTGGTCGACCGAGTTCCAGTCCGGCGTGTACGTGCTGGGAGCGGCCTGCGCTCCGCCCGCGCCGAACAGGCCTCCGGCGACTGTCGCTGCGGCCACGAAGGTGGCTCCCGCCAAGAACCGGCGTCTGTTGATCGAACTCGGCATGACACATCCCTGGTGCGGAAGGGGTGGGAAGGGGGAGGGAAGAAGCGACCGACGCGGTCCCCCGCCGGGTCGCCGCTCGTTACGCACGAAGGTCGACCATGTGTCCTTGTCGTGTCAACGGGTGCGCAGGGATGAAAACCGACTCTTGAGCAGGACTTTTGTCGCTTTGATACATGGTTCTTCATGTTTGTCGTGCATCAGACATGGCATGTCTGGCGGAAGACTCGCAGTGAATCCACATCACAGACGGGCCACGATTGATGGGATGGATCGGCAGCCGATCCAGCTTTTCCTAGGCCCCAGAGCATCGCGACGAGCTGGCACCGCATGACAAATAACCCCAGAGGCTAGACACGCCACCGATCGACCGCCTATAAACATCCCATCTCTCCTGGGCGGCGTCACACGGTCGTCGCCCATGCGAAACATCTCCCGCCACGGGACCAGCGCGAGGAAGTATCCATGAGACTCAGAACCGCCTTCTGTTCCGCTGCCTCCGTCCTCTCCGCGATGGCGCTGCTCAGCGCCTGCGGCGGCTCAGGCACCGCGGCCGGCGCCGGCGGCAAGCCGCTGGTCGGCGTCGACTACCCGCGGTCCGACACCGACTTCTGGAACTCGTACATCAAGTACACGCCGGAGTACGCCAAGGAGCTCGGCCTCTCGCTCAAGACCACCAACTCGCAGAACGACGTCGCCAAGCTGACGGCCAACGCGCAGACGTTCATCAGCCAGGGCGTCAAGGGCCTCGCGATGGCCCCGCAGGACACCGCCGCCATCGCGCCGACGCTGGCGCAGCTGGAGGCGAAGAAGATCCCCGTCGTCACGGTCGACACCCGTCCCGACAGCGGCAAGGTGTTCATGGTCGTGCGCGCCGACAACCGCGCGTACGGCGAGAAGGCCTGCCAGTACCTGGGCACCAAGCTCGCCGGCAAGGGCAAGGTCGTGATGCTGGAGGGCGGCCTCGACTCCATCAACGGCCGTGACCGCACCGAGGCGTTCAACGACTGCATGAAGAAGAACTTCCCGGACATCAAGGTGTTCGGCGAGGCCACCAACTGGGACGGCGCCGTCGCCGCGCAGAAGCTCCAGACGGACCTGACCGCCAACCCGGACATCAAGGGCGTCTACATGGAGTCCAGCTTCGCCCTGTCCGGCACGCTCCAGGTCCTCAAGCAGAAGGGCCTGCTGGTCGGTCCCGAGGACAAGAAGCACGTCTTCGTCGTCTCCAACGACGGCATTCCGGAAGAGCTGAAGTCCATAGCCGCCGGCAAGATCGACGCCACCGTCTCCCAGCCGGCCGACCTCTACGCCAAGTACGCCCTGTACTACCTCAAGGCCGCCATCGACGGGAAGACGTTCAAGCCCGGCAGGACCGACCACGACAGCACCATCGTCCAGGTCCGTGACGGACTGCTGGAGGACCAGCTCTCCGCACCGCTGGTCACCGCCGACGGCGGCACCTACGGCGGCGTGCCGAGCCTCAAGAGCGACGACAAGTCCCTCTGGGGCAACAACCTCGGCTGAGGCTCACCGACCCATACGACGGCTCACGAGAACAAGGCGGTTGAGATGAGCGACGGGGAGCGAGCAGTCACCCCCGCGCCCGCCCCGGCGGACGACGGACGGGCCCCGGCGGGCCCGCCCGTCGTCGAGGCGACGGGCATAGTCAAACGATTCGGTCCGACAGTGGCCCTCGACGGGGCCCGAATCACCATCCGGTCCGGTGAGACGCACGCGCTCGTCGGCCGCAACGGAGCGGGCAAGTCGACCCTGGTGTCCGTCCTCACCGGACTGCAGAGCCCGGACGAGGGGACGGTCTCCTTCGGCGGCCGCCCGGCTCCCCGGCCCGCGGACCGCGACGGCTGGCGGCAGCGCGTCGCCTGCGTCTACCAGAAGTCGACGATCATCCCGACCCTGACCGTCGCCGAGAACCTGTTCCTGAACCGGCACGACCACGGCCCGAGCCGGCTCATCAGCTGGCAGGGCGTGCGCCGCCGGGCACAGGACCTGCTGTCGACCTGGTCGGTCGACGTGGATCCGCACACCCCGGCCGGCGATCTCAGCGTGGAACAGCGGCAGTTCGTCGAGATCGCCCGTGCGCTGTCCTTCGGCGCCCGCTTCATCATCCTCGACGAACCCACCGCCCAGCTCGACGGAGCCGCCATCAACCGGCTCTTCGACCGGATCCGCGACCTGCAGAGCCAGGGCGTGACCTTCCTGTTCATCAGCCACCATCTCCAGGAGATCTACGAGATCTGCGACATGGTGACGGTCTTCCGGGACGCCCGGCACATCGTGACCGCGCCGGTCGCCGAACTCCCCCGCACCGAACTCGTCGCCGCCATGACCGGCGAGGCCGCCGGCGGCCGGCGCGAGGAACGGGCGAGCACCCTGGACGCGGACGCGACGGCCGCGCTGAGCGTCCGGGCCATCAGCGGCGACGCCTACCAGGACGTCACCTTCCAGGTGGGCGCCGGCGAGATCGTCGGGCTCGCCGGCGCCGCGGGCAGCGGCCGCACCGAGGTCGCCGAGACCGTCGTGGGACTGCGGTCGGCCGACGGCGGTTCGGTCGAGATCGCCGGACAGCGGCCCCGGCCGGGCAGTGTCCCCGCCGCGCTCGCCGCCGGCGCCGGATTCGTCCCCCAGGACCGGCACCACCAGGGCTTCGTGCCCGACATGTCGATCGCCGACAACGCCACCCTGTCCGTGCCCCACCGGCTCGGTCGCAACGGGCTCGTCAGCAGCCAGGCCCGCGACCGGCTCGCCCAGGGCATGATCGAGAAGCTGGCGATCAAGACACCGGGGCCGGACCTACCGGTCTCCGCGCTGTCCGGCGGCAACCAGCAGAAGGTCGTCATGGCACGCGCCCTCGCCGACGACCCCCGGCTGCTGGTCCTGATCAACCCGACCGCGGGCGTGGACGTGCGCTCCAAGGAGTTCCTCCTCGGCAAGGTCGAGGAGACCGCGGCCACCGGAACCGGAGTGCTCATCGCCTCCGACGAACTCGACGACCTGCGTATGTGCGACCGGGTCCTGGTGATGTTCCAGGGCCGAGTGACCTTGGAGATTCCCCGCGGCTGGCACGACCACGACGTCGTCGCCGCGATGGAAGGAGTGGACCTCGATGCCTGAAACCGTCCTCGCGGACGCGCCCACGTCCAAGCCCGACGAGCCGGGCGTCAAGCGGACCGCGCTGTTCGGCGGCCGGATACCGCTGGCGCGGCTGCGCGACCTGGCGCTCGTCCCCGCGATCGTCGTCATCGCGATCGTCGGTCAGATCGTCAACCCGGTGTTCCTGCAGGCGGACAACCTCATCAACGTCCTGCAGACGATGTCCGAGATCGCGCTGCTGGTGCTCGCCCAGACGATGATCCTCATCGTCAAGAAGATGGACCTCTCCCTCGAGTCGACGATGGGCCTCGCGCCCGGCGTCGCGGCCTGGCTGACCATCGGCAGCGCCGGACACGGACTGGGCCTGCTGCCCGGCGCCTGGGCTATCCCCCTCACCCTCGCCGTGGGCGTGCTCATCGGCGTGGTCAACTCCCTGCTGATCATCCGCTTCGGCCTCAACGGGTTCATCGTCACCCTCGGCATGCTGATCGTCCTGCGCGGCATCCTCACCGGCATCTCCGGCGGCCAGACGTTCTTCCAGCTGCCCGAGTCGATGCTCTACCTCGGCACCGCCCAGTGGTTCGGGATGCCCGCCTCCATCTGGCTCACCCTCACCCTGTTCGCCGTCGCCATCGTGGTGCTCGGCTGGACCAGCTTCGGCCGCTCCCTCTACGCCATCGGCGGCAACGTCGACGCGGCGAAGGCGGCCGGCATCCGCACCGACCGGGTCCTGTGGATCGTCCTGGTCAGCGGCAGTGTGCTCGCCGCCCTCGCCGGGCTGCTGCTGTCCGGGCGGCTGGCCTCCGTCGCCTCCGCGCAGGGCAACGGCTACATCTTCACCGTGTTCGCCGCCGCCGTGATCGGCGGGATCAGCCTCAACGGCGGCAAGGGCACCATGTTCGGCGCGTTCAGCGGCATCCTGCTGCTCTTCATGATCCAGAACGTGCTCACCCTGGCGGGGGTCCCCGCCCAGTGGATCGGCGCCCTCAACGGCCTGATCATCCTGGCCGCGCTGATGATCTCCCGCATCACGGGCGGCAAGGTCCAGGAGTGATTCCGGGCGGCCGTGACCGGGTCCCCCGGGACCGCGCGGCCGCCGGGCTCCGCCTCGTTCCCCATCTCGTCGCAGGGGCCGTCACCCCCCTGCTCCTCCAGGAGTTGCCATGTCCTCCGCTGTGTCCCCCACCCCGGCCTCCACCGCCCGTATCACCGCTCTCGACGTACTGGACGTGCGTTTCCCGACGTCCGAGCACCTGGACGGGTCGGACGCCATGAACCCCGAGCCCGACTACTCGGCCGCCTACGTCGTCCTGCGCACCGACGCCGGGGACGGCCTGGAGGGCCACGCCCTGGCCTTCACCACCGGCCGCGGCAACGACGTCCAGGCCGCCGCCATCGCGGCGCTCGCCCCGTACGTGGTGGGTCTCTCGGTCGACGAGGTGTGCGGGGATCTCGGCGCGTTCTCCCGCTCACTCGTCCACGACCCCCAACTGCGCTGGCTGGGACCGGAGAAGGGCGCGATCCACATGGCGACCGGCGCCGTCGTCAACGCGGCCTGGGACCTGGCCGCCAAGCGTGCGGGCAAGCCCGTCTGGCGCTTCCTCGGTGAGATGTCGCCCGAGGAACTGGTCGCGCAGGTCGACTTCCGCTGGCTCAGCGACGCCCTCACCCCCGAGGAGGCCCTCGAGATCCTGCGTCGCGCCGAGCCGGGCCGCGAGGAGCGCATCGCCGGCCTGCTGGAGCGCGGATACCCCGCCTACACCACCACGCCCGGCTGGCTCGGCTACTCCGACGAGAAGCTGGCCCGCCTCGCGCGGGAGGCCGTCGCCGAGGGCTTCACCCAGATCAAGCTGAAGGTCGGCGCGTCCCTGGAGGACGACGTGCGGCGGATGCGCACCGCCCGCGCGGCGGTCGGCGACTCCATCCGCATCGCCGTGGACGCCAACCAGAGATGGGACGTGCAGCCCGCCATCGACTGGATGCGCGAACTGGCCCCCTACCAGCCGTACTGGATCGAGGAGCCGACCTCCCCGGACGACATCCTCGGGCACGCCGCGGTCCGCAGGGCGCTGAGCCCGATCAAGGTCGCCACCGGTGAGCACATCGCCAACCGGGTCGTCTTCAAGCAGCTGCTCCAGGCCGGTGCGGTGGACATCGTGCAGATCGACTCCGCGCGGGTCGGCGGAATCAACGAGAACCTCGCCATCCTGCTCCTGGCCGCCAAGTTCGGCGCCCCGGTCTGCCCGCACGCCGGCGGTGTCGGCCTGTGCGAGATGGTGCAGCACCTGTCGATGTTCGACTACGTGGCCGTCTCCGGCACTCTCGAGAACCGCGTCATCGAATACGTCGACCATCTCCACGAACACTTCGTCGACCCGGTGCGCATCGCCGACGGCCACTACCTCGCACCCACCCTTCCGGGACTGAGCGCGGAGATGCACCAGGAGTCGCTGAAGGAGTTCACGTACCCCGACGGCCCGGTCTGGTCCGTCCGTGTCTGAGGACCGTCTGCCGCCTGGGCCCGGAAGGTGGGTGGACGCCCACCACCATCTGTGGGACCTGGACCGCCGGTCCCGGCCCCGGCCGGACGAGCCCGGACACGAGCCGATCCGCCGCTCCTTCGGCACGGGCGATCCGCGGTCGGACGCGACCCGGCGCATCGCAGGCCGGCCGCTGACGCGCACGGTGACCGTCCAGTGCGTGACGTACGAGGAACTCCTCCGCGGCTGCTCCGCCGCCGAGACCGAGGCCGTCCTCGCGGGCACCGCGACCGGCTCCTACCGCCTCGAACAGCCCCCGAAGCCCCCTGACAGGAAGAAGGGAACACCGTGCTCCTGACCGACCTGCTGCACCCCGGAATCCTCGAAGCCCTGGCCGGCGCCGGTCACGGCGCCCGCGTACTGCTCGCCGACGGCCACTACCCCGCGAGCACCGCCACCGGCGACCGCGCCCGCACCGTCCATCTGAACCTGGCGCCCGGCCTGCTGGACGTCACCACCGTGCTCGACGTCCTGACGACCGCCCTGCCCGTCGAGTCGGCCCACGTGATGGTGCCGCCCGACGGCGCACCCGAACCGCCCGCCATCGGCGAGTACCGCGCCCGACTGGCGCCGGCCCCCGTCGGGACACTCGGCCGCTTCGAGTTCTACGACGCCGCACGCTCGCCCGACCTGGCGCTGGCCATCGTCACCGCCGACGTCCGCACCTACGCCAACCTGCTGCTGACCATCGGCGTCCGCGCTGAAGGGACCCTGACGACACGATGACCACACTCGCCGTCCGCTACACCGCCGCCCGCACCCTGGACACCGTGCCCGCCGAGGCCTCCTCGCCGGGGCCCGGCGAGGTGGAACTGGCCCCCGCCTTCGTCGGCATCTGCGGCACCGACCTGCACATCTACCACGGCGACATGGACACCCGGGTCCGCACACCCGCCGTCCTCGGACACGAGATGTCCGGCCGCGTCGTCCGCGTCGGCCCCGACGTCGACGACTGGCAGCCCGGAGACGCGGTCACCGTCATGCCGCTGCGCTGGGACGGCACCTGCCCCGCCTGCCGAGCCGGCCACCAGCACATCTGCCAGCACCTCGACTTCATCGGCATCGACTCCCCCGGCGCCATGCAACAACGCTGGACCGTCCCCGCCACCACCCTCGTCCGCCTGCCCGACACCCTCCCCCTCGACCACGCCGCCCTCGTCGAACCCACCGCCGTCGCCGTCCACGACGTCGGCCGCGCCGCCGTACGCGACGGCGAGAAGGTCGTCGTCGTCGGCGGCGGACCAGTCGGTGTCCTCATCGCCCTCGTCGCCCGGGCCGCCGGAGCCGACGTCCGGGTCATCGAACTCAGCGCCCACCGACGCGCACTCGCGGAACAGTTGGGCCTGGACGCCTGGGACCCCGCCGCCGCGGACGTGCCCGAACTCATCCGCACATGGACCCAGGACGCCGGCGCGGACGTCGCCTTCGAGGTGTCCGGCGCGGCAGGCGGCGTGACCACCGCCGTCGACGTCCTCGGTGTGCGCGGCCGGCTGTGCCTGGTCGCGATCCACCCCCGGCCTCGTGAGATCGACCTGCACCGCTTCTTCTGGCGCGAACTCACCCTGGTCGGGGCCCGCCTGTACGACCGCAGCGACTTCGAGAAGGCCGTCGCCCTCGTCGCCGACGGGACCGTCCCCGCCGCCCGGCTGATCAGCAAGGTCGTGCCGCTCACCGAAGCGCCCGCCGCGTTCGAGGCCCTCGAGGGCGGCGGTGACGTCATGAAGATCCTCCTCGACTGCACCACCGACACCGATGAAGCCACCGACGCCGCCCGGGGAGCCACGGCCGGCATCGCGCAGGGAGTCACCGCATGAACGCCTTCGACCTCACCGGCAGACTCGCCGTCGTCACCGGCGCACGCCGCGGCATCGGCCGCGCCATGGCCCGCGCACTCGCCGAAGCCGGCGCCGACGTCATCGGCGTCAGCGCCACCCTCGAGGAGACCGGCAGCGACGTCGAAAAGGACGTCACCGCCGCCGGCCGCACCTTCGAGGCCATCCGCACCGACTTCGCCGACCCCCACGCCGTCCACGCCCTCGGCGCCGACCTCGCCGCACGCCGACGCCCCGTGGACATCCTCGTCAACAACGCCGGCACCATCCGCCGCACCCCCGCCGCCCAGCACACCGACACCGACTGGAACCTGGTGCTCCAGGTCAACCTCACCGCCCAGTTCGCCCTCACCCGCGCCGTCGGCGCGGCCATGGTCACCCGCGGCCACGGCAAGATCGTCTTCACCGCCTCGCTGCTCAGCTTCCAGGGCGGCATCACCGTGCCCGGCTACACCGCCGCCAAGCACGGCATCACCGGCCTCACCAAAGCCCTCGCCAACGAATGGGCCCCCCACGGCGTCAACGTCAACGCCATAGCCCCCGGCTACATCGCCACCGACAACACCCAGGCACTACAGGACGACCCCGCCCGCAGCACCGCCATCCTCGACCGCATCCCCGCCGCACGCTGGGGCAACCCGGACGACCTCGCCGGCGCCACCGTCTTCCTCGCCTCCGACGCCGCCGCCTACATCCACGGCATCACCCTCCCCGTCGACGGCGGATGGCTCGGCCGATGACCGGCACCGACCTCGCCACCGTCCTCGCCGGCGCCCCGGTGATGCCCGTGCTGACCGTCCCGTCCAGGACGATGGCCGCACCGCTGGCCGAGGCACTCGTCGCCGGCGGCGCCCGGTGTGCCGAGGTCACCTTCCGCACCCCGGACGCCGAGCAGGTGCTCGAGGCTATGGCCGCCCACGGCGGACTCACCGTCGGAGCCGGCACGGTCCTCACCCCCGAACAGGCGGAGCGGGCGGTGGCGGCGGGCGCCCGCTTCGTCGTCTCACCGGGTTTCGACGATCAAGTCGTCGCCAGGTGCCGGGAGTTGGGCGTCCCCGTGATACCGGGTGTCGCCACCGCGACCGAGTTGATGCGCGCCCTTCGCGCGGGTCTGGACACCGTGAAACTGTTCCCGGCAGAACCGCTCGGCGGCCTGCCCACCCTCCGGGCGCTCGCCGCGCCGTTCCCCGGAACGCGCTTCGTCCCGACGGGCGGCATCCGCGCCGCCCACCTGGCCGCCTACCTTGCCGAGCCGTCGGTCCTCGCGGTCGGCGGCACCTGGCTGGCGACCCCCGGTCACCTCGGGCAGGGCGACTACGAGGAGATCCGCCGGCTCACCGCCGAAGCCGTCGCGAGGAGCGTCTCGTGACCGACGTGGTGGCCCTCGGCGAGGTGATGCTGCGCTTCGATCCGGGCGAGGGACGCATCCGCAGCTCACGCGCCTTCCAGGTGTGGGAGGGCGGCGGCGAGTACAACGTCGTACGAGGCCTACGGCGCTGCTTCGGACTGCGCACCGCCGTCGTCACCGCTCTCGTCGACAACGCGGTGGGCCGCCTCGTCGAGGATCTCGTCCTCCAGGGCGGCGTGGACACCTCCCTGATCCGGTGGACACCGGACGACGGGATCGGCCGCACCGCCCGCAACGGACTCAACTTCGTCGAACGCGGCTACGGCATCCGCGGCGCGCTCGGCGTCAGCGACCGCGCCCACACCGCCGTCTCACAGCTGCGCACGGGCGACGTCGACTGGGACGCCGTCTTCTCCGCCGGTGTGCGCTGGTTCCACACCGGCGGCGTGTTCGCCGGCCTGTCCGACACCACCGTCGGCGTCGCCGACGAGGCGATGGCGGCCGCCCGCCGCCACGGTGTCACCGTGTCCTACGATCCCAACTACCGCCCCAGCCTGTGGACCGGCCGGGGCGGCCCGGACCGGGCCCGCGAGGTGGACCTGCGCCTCGCCCGGCACGCCGACGTGGTGGTGGGGGCGCTGGGTCTGGCCGGCCCGCGCCCCGGCGCCGTGCGCGTGCCGGCCGGCGAGGTGCCGGACGCGCTCACGGAAGTGGCGGAACTGGTCCCGTCGGCCAGGGTGCTGGCGACGACGTTGCGGGAGGTGCCCTCGGCCGGGGTCAACGACTGGTCCTCGGCCGCCTGGTCCGCCGAAACCGGGGTCGTCGCCGGTCCCCTGAT
Organism: Streptomyces sp. P3; assembly: GCF_003032475.1. Lineage (NCBI taxonomy): Bacteria > Bacillati > Actinomycetota > Actinomycetes > Kitasatosporales > Streptomycetaceae > Streptomyces > Streptomyces sp. P3. The sequence goes on along the minus strand of NZ_CP028369.1, from coordinate 9,641,463 downwards.
GCCGGGACTGCACGTCCTGGACCGCATCGGGTCGGGCGACGGCTTCGCCGCCGGCCTGATCCACGGCCTGCTCAGCGGGGACGACCGTTGGCCGGCCCCGCTGACAGCGGCAGGCCTGGAGCGGGCCCTGGCCTACGGCACTGCTCACGGCGCGCTCACCATGACCACCCCGGGCGACGTCTCCATGGCCTCACTCGCCGAGGTCCATGCGCTGATGGAGGGCGGTTCGGCCGCCGTCAGACGCTGACCGGGCGCCGGACGGCCCCGCCCCACCCGTACTCGCGAGGAGCACAGTTGACACACCAGAGCATCGGACGCCGGACCATCGCGAAGACCCCCGTCGAACTCACCGGACTCGGCTTCGGGGCGTCGGTCATCGGCAACCTCTACCGGGTCACCCCGGCCGAGGACGCGGCCGCCGCCGTCGACGCGGCCTGGGACGCCGGCATCCGCTACTTCGACACCGCGCCGCACTACGGGCTCGGCCTCTCCGAACAACGCCTGGGCGCGGCCCTGCGGCACCGCCCCCGCGCCGAGTACACCGTCTCCTCCAAGGTCGGGCGGCTGCTCGTGCCCAACGAGCGTCCCCGGGGCGTGGACGGTGAGGGCTTCGTCGTGCGGGACGACCTACGACGGCAGTGGGACTTCAGCCGCGACGGCGTCCTGCGGTCCATCGAGGACACCCTGCGCCGCACCGGACTGGACCGGCTCGACATCGTCTACCTCCACGACCCCGACGACCACTGGCGACAGGCCGCCGACGAGGCCATGCCCGCCCTCGCCGAGCTGCGCGACCAGGGTGTCATCGGCGCGATCGGCGCCGGCATGAACCAGTCCGCCATGCTCGCCCGCTTCCTGCGCGAGACCGCCGCCGACGTCGTCATGCTCGCCGGCCGCTACACCCTCCTCGACCAGTCCGCCCTCGACGACGTCCTGCCCGCCGCGGAGGAACACGGCAAGAGCGTCGTCGCCGTCGGTGTCTTCAACTCCGGCCTCCTCTCCCGCGACCACCCCGCCGACGGCATGAAATACGACTACCAGGACGCTCCGCCCGACCTGGTCGTCCGCGCCCGCGCCATCGCCGACGTCTGCACCGCACACGGCACCACCCTCCCCGCCGCCGCCATCGCCTTCCCCCGCACCCACCCCGACGTCGTCAACGTCACCCTCGGCATGCGCAGAGCCGACCAGGTCGTGCGCAATGCCGGACTCCACCGGCGGCCCGTCCCCGAAGCCCTCTGGGACGACCTCCGCGACCAGGGCCTGATCAGGGCCGACGTGCCCGGGGCGGGCGACCGTGCGAGGAGTGCGCAGTGTCCCTGACGGACAAGGCCATCGAGCAGATCCGTGAGCTGATCCGCACCGGGGCCCTGCCCCCGGGGTCGAAGCTGCCCCCGGAACCGGACCTGGCCGCGCAGCTGGGCCTGTCCCGCAATCTCGCCCGCGAGGCGGTCAAGGCGCTGTCGGTCGCGCGGGTCCTCGAGATCCGCAGGGGCGACGGCACCTACGTCACCAGCCTGCACCCCAGTCTGCTGCTGGAGGGGCTCGGCGGTGCGGTGGAACTCCTGCAGAGCGACGCGGCGGCCCTGCAGGATCTGATGGAGGTGCGGCGGCTCCTCGAGCCCATGGCCACCGCGCTCGCCGCCACCCGGATCACCGATGGCCAACTGGCAGAGGTAAAGGGCCACTTGGACGCGATGCGGGAGGCCCGCGACGACGTCGAGCGACTCAACGCGCACGACGCCGCCTTCCACCGCGCCGTCGTCGCGGCCACCGGCAACGAGACCCTGCTCACCCTGCTGGAGAGCGTCTCCGGCCGCACGCTGCGTGCCCGCATCTGGCGTGGACGGGCGGACGACCAGTCCGCGGACCGCACCCTGGCCGAGCACGAGGCGATCCACCGGGCGCTGTCCACCCGCGACGCCACCCTCAGTCAGGCCGCCGCGCTGCTGCACGTGAGCACCACCGAACGGTGGCTGAAGGAACACCTGCGCGCCAACGGGCCGCTCGTCTCGACGGCGCCTCCGCAGCGCCTCCGCAGCGGCCCGGCCGACGTCGCTCCCGGTCACCGCGGCCCGGGGCGACGGGTCACCGGTCCGGGATGACGGACCCGTCACCCGGTGGCCCCGGGGCCTCGATGCCACCCAGGCGGTCGTACTGGGCCTGCAGGGCGAGCATGCGCCTTCGGCACGGTGCTCATCCGGCGGCCGCCAGGAGGGCGGTGCGACTGCCGAGGGCGTGGGAGAACTGGTCGACGACCCGGGTCAGGCTCTCGCCCGCGCCCGGTGCGACGGTCAGCGTCCCGTCGTCGGCCACGGTGATCTCCCGGTCGAGCGTGAACCAGCCCTGGACGATGTGCGCCGCCCCCATGGAGCTGAGCACCGGGCGCAGGGCGTAGTCGATCGCCAGGACGTGGGCCGTGCTCCCGCCCGTCGCCAAGGGCAGGACGGTCTTGCCGGCCAGGGCGTACTGCGGGAGCAGGTCCAGCAGGGACTTGAGCAGTCCGGAGTACGCGGCCTTGTAGACGGGCGTGCCGATCACGACGCCGTCGGCGCGGTCGAACAGCTCGGCCGCCTCGACGATCGCCGGGTGACGGAAGTCGGCGCCCAGGAGCGCCTCGGCGGGGACGGTGCGGACGTCCAGGGGGATCACGTCATGCCCCTGGGCGGTGAGCCGCCGGTCCAGGTGGCGCAGCAGGCGGCCGGTGCGGGAGGCGGGGGACGGACTTCCGGAGACGGACAGGACGGTGGCCATGGCGGACCCTTCGCGAACATGAGGTGGGTGTGGATCGTGGTGGAGCGTGGCGGCGGAGCGAGTCCGGTACGTCCGGTGGGCCGGGCCGCGGACAGCGCGCGGGCACGGCGGTGCGGCCCTCGGCGCAGCCGGGTGCGACGGCGCTTCGGGAGGCGGGGTGGAAGAGGCGGTGAGACAGGGTGAGCGGGGACGACACCGGGCAGGGACCTCGGGCGTGGCGGTGCGGCGGCAGCGCGTGTCAGGTCTCGGGGGCCTATCGCTGCGCGGTTGCGGAGCGTCGGGCCGACGGGTGCGCAGGACGGGTCCACGTGGGGAGGCACTCGGCCCGCGACGGGGTCACCGAGGGAGGGGAGGGCCGGTCAGGCGGCCCGCTGCCGCGTCAGCCGCAACACGCTGCGGACCACACGCGACCGAAGTCGATGTGGTCGCGGGTGACCAGGCGCTGCTCGGCGTTCATGCGGTCAATTGAGCAGGACAACCGGCATCTCGTCAACCACCGCTCGGATGCCGGACCTGCCGGGCCCGGTCCTCGCCGGATCAACTTCCCTATATTTCCTATTGGATAACTAGGAAAGCATTGACGGCCCGCCCGCAGGACGCGCAGGATGATGCACATGTCACCCGTGCACGGCGTGAGCCGCGCACCCCGGGCCGTTCCGCTCCCCGCGCATGCCCCGACAGCCCCGCACCACCACGCGGCCGTCAGGCCCGCACCGCGTCGCCGCACCCCGCCTGGCCGACGGGCCCCTCCCAGGACCCGCACATACTGACCGCGTACGGCGAACTGACGGTCCTCGCGCGCTCCGCCTCCGCGCTCGCCGGGCAGGCGCTCACAGCGGTGGAGGGCGCCCTGGCACGTGGCGCGGACCTCTCCTACGACGAGTGCGCGGAGGCGTCCGTCCTGGTGGCCGTGGCCGAGGCCGCCGCCTCCAGGGCCGCACAGGAGTCCACCACTCGCGCCCTCGACGTCGTCGGCGCCCGATCAGCGTCCGCACGGCTGGGCTTCGACCGCTTCTGGCGCAACGCGCGGGCCCACACGCTGTACGAGCCCGTGTCCCACCGTCTGCGCGACGTCGGGGACTACTTCCTCAACGGCACCCACCCCCCGTTCGTGCTGCCCGCCTGACCTGCGGAGCCGGCCCGCCCGGATCCCGCCCGGAAGAGAAGATCCCATTGTGCGAGACGATGCTGTCCATCATACGAACACCCTCTTGGGGGAAGCGCGAGCTTCTGCCACGATCCCTACAAGCCAGGTAGGAATACTAGGGATGAGGGGGTGGTCATGGGACCGTACGACCGCACCGACCGGGCGCTGCCCCTGCTGACCTCGCGCCGTCACATCGACTTCGGCCGCACCTCCAGCGCCTTCTGTCGGCCCGTCCGACGCCACCGCAGCCGCATGTCCGCGCACCAGCGCTGAACTCCCGTCCGGCCGCCGCACTCGGCGAGCCGCACCTCCCCGGCTCGCCGCTCCCCCCACTCCCCCGCGCTCCGCCGCCCGGCCCGCCACGGCTCCCACACTGTCGGCGGCCGGGGTGCGGTGCGCCGGTGCACGCGGAAGGCCGTCGTCCGGACCCGCCCGTAACGCCCCGCTCCCCGTTTCCCCGAAAGGACACTGCCGTGTCTGCCGCAAGACCGCTCGCCACACTGCGCACCGTCGCCGCCCTCGCCGCCCTGCCTCTCCTGCTCACCGCCTGCGGCTACGGTTCCGAGGCCACCGACGACGGCGGCAAGCAGCCCGCGGTGGCGGCGGACGCCAAGAAGCTCTCCGCCGACGAGGTCAGCATCGGCTACTTCCCCAACCTCACGCACGCCACCGCCCTGGTGGGCGTCCAGGAGGGCCTGTTCCAGAAGGAACTCGGCGGCACCACGATCAAGGCGTCCACCTTCAACGCCGGCCCCTCCGAGATCGAGGCGCTGAACGCGGGCTCCATCGACATCGGCTGGATCGGCCCCTCGCCCTCCATCAACGGCTACACCAAGTCCAAGGGCAAGAACCTGCGCATCATCAGCGGTTCGGCGTCCGGCGGCGTGAAGCTGGTGGTCAACCCCGAGAAGATCAGGACCCTGGACGACGTCAAGGGGAAGAAGATCGCCACCCCGCAGCTCGGCAACACCCAGGACGTCGCGTTCCTCAACTGGATCGCGGAGCAGGGCTGGAAGGTCGACGCGCAGAGCGGCAAGGGCGACGTCTCGGTCGTCCGCACCGACAACAAGATCACCCCGGACGCCTACAAGTCCGGTTCCATAGACGGCGCCTGGGTGCCGGAGCCGACCGCCTCCAAGCTGGTCTCCGAGGGCGCCAAGGTGCTGCTGGACGAGTCGGCGCTGTGGCCGGACAGGCAGTTCGTGATCACGAACATCATCGTGTCGCAGAAGTTCCTCAAGGAGCACCCGGACGTCGTCGAGGCCGTGCTGCGCGGCTCGGTGAAGACCAACGCGTGGATCAACGCCAACCCCGACAAGGCGAAGGCGTCCGCCAACGCGGCGCTGGAGAAGCTGTCGGGCAAGGCGCTGCCCGCCGACATCCTCGACCCGGCCTGGAAGTCCATCACCTTCCTCGACGACCCGCTGGCCGCCACGCTCGACACCGAGGCGCAGCACGCCGTCAAGGCCGGTCTCCTGGAGCAGCCCGACCTGAAGGGCATCTACGACCTCACGCCGCTCGACAAGGTCCTCAAAGCCGCGGGCAAGCCCGAGGTCAGCGACGCCGGTCTCGGCGCCGAGTAGCCAGAGCCCACCACAACAGAACAGCTCCCAGGAGGTGACGACCATGGCCACCACGATCGCCCAGGCTGCCGAGAACGCCACAGCGGCGACCTACGCCGCCCGCATCGCGCACGTCTCGAAGTCCTTTCCCGCCCCGGGCGCTCCCCGCGGACAGCAGCTCGTGCTGGACGACATCACCCTGGATGTCGCACCCGGCGAGTTCGTCACCCTCCTGGGAGCCTCCGGCTGCGGCAAGTCCACACTGCTCAACCTGGTCGCGGGACTCGACCGGCCGTCCGCCGGCTCGATCGCCACGGACGGCCGGCCCGCCCTGATGTTCCAGGAACACGCCCTGTTCCCGTGGCTGACCGCGGGCAAGAACATCGAACTCGCCCTCAGGCTGCGGGGGATCGCCGCCCCCGAACGCCGCCAGGAGGCGGAACGGCTCCTGGACCTCGTCCGGCTGCGCGGCGCGCACGGCAAGCGCGTGCACGAACTCTCCGGCGGGATGCGCCAGCGCGTGGCCCTGGCCCGGGCGCTGGCCCAGGACAGCCGACTGCTGCTGATGGACGAGCCGTTCGCGGCCCTCGACGCCATCACCCGTGACGTGCTGCACGACGAACTGACCCGTATCTGGCGCGAGACGGGACTGTCGGTCCTCTTCGTCACGCACAACGTGCGGGAGGCCGTGCGCCTCGCCCAGCGGGTGGTGCTCCTGTCCTCACGGCCGGGACGCATCGCCCGTGAGTGGACGATCGGGATTCCGCAGCCGCGTCGCATCGAGGACGGCGCGGTCGCCGAGCTGTCCGTCGAGATCACCGAAGAACTGCGTAGGGAGATCCGCCGACATGGCCGGCACTGACAGCGGCGTCGCCGTGAACGAGGACGGCCACCCGGAAGCCGCACGCCCCGGGGACCCGCACGACCTGACCGGACTCGAGGCCGGACTCGACGCGCTGGACACGGTGCAGACCACGCGTACGCCGCTGCGCGAGACCCTGCTGCGCAAGGTGCTGCCGCCCGTCACCGCCGTCGTCCTGGTGATGGCGGTCTGGCAGCTGCTGGTGTGGTTCGAGGTGGCCCCCGACTACAAACTGCCCTCGCCGGCCGACGTGGGGGGCGAGATCCACGACGCCTGGGTGCAGGGCACCCTGTTCGACTACATCTGGACCAGCGTCTCGCGCGGGCTGCTCGGCTTCCTGCTGGCGCTCGTCATCGGCACCCCGCTGGGCCTGCTGGTCGCCCGGGTTCGGTTCGTCCGGGCCGCCATCGGCCCCGTCCTGTCGGGACTGCAGTCGCTGCCGTCGGTGGCGTGGGTGCCGCCCGCCGTGATCTGGCTCGGCCTGGACGACTCGATGATGTACGCCGTGATCCTGCTGGGCGCGGTGCCGTCCGTCGCCAACGGCCTCGTGGCGGGCGTCGACCAGATCCCGCCGCTGTTCCTGCGGGCCGGGCGCACCCTGGGCGCGACCGGGCTGCGCGGGGCCCGGCACATCGTGATGCCGGCGGCGCTCCCCGGCTATCTGGCGGGTCTGAAGCAGGGCTGGGCGTTCGCCTGGCGGTCGCTGATGGCCGCCGAGATCATCGCCTCCTCGCCCGACCTGGGCGTCGGTCTCGGTCAGCTGCTGGAGAACGGACGCAGCAACTCGAGCATGCCGCAGGTGTTCCTGGCCATCTTCCTGATCCTGCTCGTCGGCATCGCCATCGACCTGCTGATCTTCAGCCCGCTGGAACGGCGGGTGCTGCGCAGCCGGGGACTCCTGGTGACCCGCTGACCGAAGGACGTGCGCCTCCGGACGAAGATTCGGCCGAGGGCCGGGGGCCGGGAGCCCGGGGCTCGGACCGGGGCGAGGGCGAGGTCGGGGGCCACGGCCTCAGCTCGGGCCGGCGCAGAGCTTTTCGCGGGGAACGGGGGAACTTCCCAGCTTCTTCTGGACCTGGTCGAGATCCGCGAGGTACCGGTCGGGGTCCTTCGTGGCGGCGGTCGCGTAGTCGAGGACGGCCCGGTAGAAGGCGGCCGACACGTCGGGCGTCATCGCGTCGGCGGCGCCGAAGCACAGGGTGTAGCCGGAGTGCGGCCGGAGCATCCCCGCTATCCGCTGCTGCACCGAGGTGGCGTAGCGGGTGACGTGACCGTCGGCGGAGAAGGCCGCGCCCGCTTCCTGGTCCACCCACAGCTGCTGGGCCTTCGTCCCGGCGAGGAAGGCGATCAACGCCTCGGCGCTCGGGTTGCCGTCGGTGAACATGCCGACGAAGTCCGCCGAGACCTCCAGCCGGCGCGTCGGGGACGAGGTCACGAAGTCGTGGGCTTGTCCCTTGTCGAACCCCATGGCGGACAGCGCGCCGTGCGCGAGGGAGCACCTGGGGGGCGCCGTGGTCATTCCCGCGGCCGCCTCGCCGAAGTTGCGGACGGCCGCGCCCCGCACCCCGTCGCCCATGAGGGCGCGCCAGGTCGTCCACGCCTCGTCGAGCTCGGGCGACCTCCACTTCTCACCGCCGGTCAGCCACTTCGTGTAGAACTCGGCGCCGGTCCGGGCGAGGAGGATGTCCGCGATCCAGTCCGCGCCCGGCCAGCCGGAGGTGGGTCCGGACTCCAGTCCCAGGCACCAGATCCCGGGCGTGCCGAGATCGGGCGGCGCGGACCGTCCGGTCGCCGGCCTCGCGAACCAGGCGAGGCTCTTGACGTCCACTTTGACGGGCACCGCGTAGACCTCGCCCCGCACCGTGGCCAGCCCGCGAAACGGCTCCAGATAGGCGCCGGTGGGCACGTCGAGCGGCTGCAGTCCGCGTTGCTTCCCCTTCCCCTTCTCGGCGTAGCCGTGGACGGCTCCCACGCTGGGCAGCATGGCGAGGTCGGGCGGCGCCCCGGCCGTCACGGCGGCGTCGAGCTGCTGGGTCAGGGCGCGGGTGACCTGTACGTCCACCTGGATGCCGGTCTCCTTCTCGAACGCCGTCAGAACGGAGTAGAAGGCCTGGAACTCGTCACCGGACCAGGGAATCATGATCGTCACCCGGCCGGGCCGCCCGGACCCGGCGCCGCAGCCGGCCGCCGCCAGCAGCAGGCCGAGGACCAGGACACAACGCGTGAGCCGCGCCGTCAGCGTCTTCTTCATGGGCGCGGGAACCTGTACTCGGAGAGACGGGGGCGGTAGCCGAGGTAGACGAGCACCGCGGCGACCGTGAGAAGGCCGAGCGCGAGCGTGGTGGTCAGCCAGTGCCCGAGCAGCGGGGTCTGGTGCAGGGCCAGGGCGTCGCGTCGGCTCAGCCGGCTGGTGGTGATCCCGACCGCCGCGGTGGTGGCCAGGGCGACGACCAGGCGCAGGCCGACGAACCGCCTGAAGCGCCGGGCGACCACGCGGCCGGTCGCCAGGACGCACCCGAGCATGAGAGCCGTCGGCCCGACGAGCAGGGAGCGGACGTAGACCGGGTTCAGCCAGCGCGACCGCTTCTGCGCGTCGAGGGCTTCGTTCTGGAGGTCCTTCAGGTCGGTGAGGGAGGCCGTGAGCCCGCCCGTGCCCGGGATCCACTCCCCCGTTCGCGGGTCCTTCGCCCGGGGAGCGGTCAGGGCCAGCCGCGCGGAGTCGAGGACGCCGGGGCCACTGCGGGCGTAGTCGCGCACCGCCGTGTTGGCCAGTTGCAGACAGGTGGTCAACTGGCTCTGGACGTACTCGAACTGGGTGCGCCCCCGGTTGCCCGCCGCGTTGCCCGCCGCCGCCGAGGTGACGAGGGTGTTCACCCGCGCGGTGTCGTTGGCGAACTCGGTGCCCGTGCCGATCAGCGTGACCTGCCGGGTGGCGGCGACCTTGGCGAGCGCCGCCTCCGCCGCCACTGCCGTGCCGCGGGCCTGTTCGATGTCCTCGACGGCGGCCTCGGTACGTCGGGCGGCGGCCATCTGTTCGCCGGCCTGCGCCGACACCAGCAGGTACAGCAGCGCCGTGGCCGCCACCATGGCGAGCACGCCCGCCCTGAGCCACCGCAGCACTCTGACGGGATGGATGGCGCGCACCCGCCTGCGCCCCTCGGACGCCCTCTCGCGAAGGGACCGCCGGGGCCGGCCGACCGTGACGCTCACGAGGCGTCCACCGGCCCGCCGTCCGGCTCGTCCGCCGGCGCGTCGAGGCGGTGGCCGCACTCCTCGCAGAACGTCGCCGAGCGCGTCGACGGCGTCGTGCCGCACCGGGGGCAGGGGCGCACGGCGTCGTCGAGGGGCGGTGGGCGCATCGCGTCGACACGTGGGGCCACGGTCTTGGTCGAGTCCAGTCCCAGTCGTTGCACCTGCCCGCGGGAGACGTCGGGGCTCAGGTGCGGCAGGTTGTCGGGGCCGGTGACCGACACCGAGCGCAGCAGCCGCAGGCGCCCGGTGTCGTGGAGTTCCGCGGCGAGCCGTGTCGCGATGCGCAGTTCGCGGTCGGCGCGTTCGTGCTGCCCCTTCTGCCAGGCGTCGGCGCAGGCCCGCATCGCCATGCCCAGCTCGTGCTCGTTCTCCACGCGGGTGAGGTCGGCGGACGCCGGGATGCCGAACCCGGGGGTCCCGCGCCTCCGTACGACCATGGCCCGGGGCTCGCCGCACGGCACGCGTGTCCCGTCGGACTGCTCGGCGTGCAGCGTGATGCGGGCGGCGCGCAGGTCCTCCTCGACGGTCAGCGCGTCGGGGTCGAAACGCAGGGACACCTGGTACTGGCGGGTTTCCGGCGGCCAGGAGCCGAGGGGTACGTGGATCTCGTCGCCGTGCTGCCGACGGGCGGTCAGCTCCGCCTCCACGGGGCGGGTCTGGCGGACGAAGCCCAGCCGGAACCGGTTGTTGAGGCGCAGACCCAGGTAGACCCGGGGGACGACGATGCGCTGGGCCTGCCGCATGGTCCGGGTGAAGTCCTGTGCGAGGTCGGAGGCGGTGACGACGGCTTCGGCGCTTCCGTGCAGTGCCTGGGTGATCCTCAGCAACTCGGCGTAGTTCCAGTCCTCGCCGAGCCCCCGCGCGTCGCAGACGAACCGGTCGGTGCACGCCTCCAGGACGCTGCCCAGTTGTTCGGGCGTCTCGTGCTCGTCCTTTCCGTCCGTGTACAGCACCGCGTGGCGTACGACGCCGGGCGAGGCCGCCGACGCGAAGAGGCGGTCCGCGCAGGCCAGCCACTGTCCGATCGCCGTGCCGCCCTCGGCCAGCTGGCCGATGATCCGGCTCTTGGCCTCCTGCCGGGTGTGGGCGTCGACCGGCGCGAGGCCGCCGGTGGCGGGGAAGACGACCTCGGCCTCGTGATGGCCCGCGACGATCCCGAGGAGGGTCCCGTCGCGCAGGGCGTCGACGGCCGCGCACATGGCGCGCTTGGCCTCGTCCAGTTTTCCGTGCCCGGCCATGGACAGCGACCTGTCCATGATGAGGACCTCGGCGCTCCGCGTCCGCGCCGGCTGCCCGGCGACCGGGCGGGCCCGGACGGTGACGAGGGCGTCGGCGCGCGTCGCGTCATGGGCCAGGTCGGCAGGTGCGTCCACGTCCACGTCGAAGTTGAGCCCTGTCAACGGCGGCCTGTCCCCCACCGGCACCACCCGACTGTGTCCCGTCTGTCCCCGTGATCCCTGCGCTTCTCCGCATGCCCGTGCGTAGCGACTCAGGAGCTTAGCGTGTCGGGTCCCGCTTCGACACGGGAACGACCGGTTCGCCTGCGAAGCGCCGGCCACCTCCAGTCCAGCGCGGGGCGCAGCCGGTTCGCCAGATCCACCAGGGCCACGTAGGCGCGCTCGGTGGGAGCGTGCGCGCCCAGCCCGCGGACCGCTTCCGACAGCCTCAGCCGGTCGTGGGCGCGCGGGAACTCGGCGTACTGGATCTCCGCCTCGAGGCCGGCGGCCGCGGCGTCGTCCACGTGGAGGCCGTCCAGTGCGGCACGGGCGCCGGCCAGGTCGTCGTGCGTCGGCGGGGCGGGCGGGCGCTGCCGGGCGGGGACGGTGACGAGCAGACGGATGACCGCGACCCGCGCCTCGCGTTCGTAGCGGAACTCCTGGGCGAGCCGTTCCGCGACGGCCACGGCTTGCGCGCGCCGGCCGGACAGCAGGTGCACCCGTGCCAGCCCGAAGCCGGCCGCGCCGAGCGCGGGCGTGGTGTCGAAGACGGTGCCGTAGTGCGAGCGGGCGGCCTCGTGGTCGCCGCGGTACTCGGCGCACAGGCCGAGCGCGAGCTGCGGGATCAGTTCTCCCGGCAGGGCCCGTCGTACCTCGGTGAAGTGGCCGGCGGCCCGGGGCACGTCCTCGCGGGCCAGCGCGATCAGGCCGGAGTACCAGGCGTGCAGCCAGTGCCAGTCGGGCAGTGCGGCGCGGGTGAGCGCCTGTGCGGCCCGGGTGATGTCCCCGCGGCGCAGCGCGAGGCGGCTCTCGGCCAACGCGTTTCCGGCCACGTCGCCGATGCGCGGATCGTCGGGGTCGGACAGGGGTGTGGGCAGCGCGCCCGCCATGTCGTGAGGGCCCGGGCAGGAGAACGGCTCGGGCATGGCCAGCAGGGCGTCCCCGGTCACGGTCGCCCGGACCCAGTGGTCGAGGGGACGCGCCGTGCCCAGTCCGCCGTGCAGGGGTTCGGTCATCGAGCCGAACAGCGCCGAGGGCCGGGCCACCTGGCGGCCGGCCGGCGGCGCGGCCACGATCTGCCGGACCACGCCGCTGAGCTGCTCGCCGAACTGGCGTGCCGAAACGAATCGCCGCTCGGGTACGACGACGTCCGTGGCACGGTCCAGCAGCAGCATCAGCGAGTCCACCCCCGGCGCCGCCCGGTCGGCGCCGTGCGCACGGCACACCTCCCGCAGGGTCATGCCGAGGCCGTACAGGTCGAATCCGGGGGTGGGCCTCACGTGTTCGGGGTCGTCCTCGGGGGGCGCGTACGCCTTGGTGTAGGCGACGATCGGCCCGGCCTCCTCCTGGGAGCGCACCGCGCCGAAGTCGATGAGCCGCACCCGGTCCAGCGGCCGGGCGGAGCCGGCGGAGCCCTCCTCCCGGAACCGGATGACGTTCAGGGGTTTGACGTCGCAGTGCAACAGCCCCCTGGCGTGCAGGTAGTCGAGCGCCTGGAGGATGCGGACGCCGTGCGCGAGGAGCGTCTCGAGCCGGTCTCCGTCGCGCGCCGACAGAGCGACGCCCGGCACGTACTCGAGCACGAGGTGGGGTCCCTCGGGTTCGTAGCCGAGGATGCGGACGATGCTGTCGTGCCGGAGCCCGACCAGCACGTCCCGCTCGTGCTCGGCCGTCCTCGCCACCGACCGGTTCAGCGCCTTGAGGACCACCTGCGTCTCGAGGTTGCGGTCGTGGGCGAGATACGCGGCGCCGTAGGCCCCCGAGCCGAGGACCCGCTCCACGTCGTAGCGTCCCGCGATGGTGAGGCCGTGCGGCTGGGCGAAGTCGAAGCGGGTTCCGCAGTTCGCGCAGAATCCCGCGGTGCGGCCGGGCTGCTCGCCGTGCCCTCGGCCCACCGGCTGCCCGCAGACGGGGTTCGCGCAGAACCGGTGCTCCTCGGCGACCGGGCCCTGCGCGGGAAGCGGCTGGTCGGGGAGGTCGGCGGCGAGACCGGAATCGATCAGGGCGAGGCCGTACCAGGGGTCCGGGCGCACCTGCGCCACGCCGACGCTGACGCCGCGCGGCGGGCCGACGCGCTGTTCCCGGCCCGCGACGGCGGGCGGGGCGGCGTGTTCCGGCGGCAGCGGGCGCCGGTCGCACACCGGGCAGAAGCCCTCGTCGTCGATCTCGCCCAGGCCGCAGTCGGGGCGGTTGCACCTCGGCAAGGCGTCACCCTTCGTCGATCCGTCGGTTGACCTCGTCGGTGTGGAGCCGGACCAGTCCGCGGGCGGTCGCGAGGTCGATCGGCACGGTCTGCAGCGCGCGGGCCGCGGGGGCGTGCAGCTCGGCGAGCCGCCGGTCCTCCTCGCCGAAGAACCGCGCCGCGCGCACCCGGTGCAGTTCGAGGCTCGTGACGAGGTCCGCGTGGTCCTCCGCCAGCCGCCGCAGCGCCCGGTCGAAGGCGGCGACCTCGGCACGGGCTTCGAGGGCGCGTTCGTGGACGGCGGTGAGCTCGGGGTTGGGCTCGGTGGTCCGGGCGACGGCCAGCCGGATCCGCAGGCGGGGTGCGGCGCTGCGCGGCGGGCGGGGCGCGCCGAAGAACTTCTCGCCCCACCGCGCCCACAGCCGTGCCGCGGCCTCCTCCTCGGCGGCGAGCCGTCCGACCGCCGTCTGCGCCTGGGCCGAGGTCACGCTCGCGGAGGCCGGACCGACGACGGGGGCCGGGTCGAGGGACACGTCGTGGACGAGGTCCTCCGGGGGTCGGTCCTCGAAACCCAGGACCAGACGCAGGCCGCTCGAGCGGGCCCGGCGGGCCAGCGGCCCGAGCAGGTCCCGTACGAGTGCGTCCGGGTCCGCCGCCCGGTCGACGCGGCCCACCACCAGGCACGCGGGAGGCCGGCGACGCACCAGCCGGCGGACCGCCTCGCGGTCGTCCTCCGCGCGCAGCCCGAACCGGCCCGTCAGGTACCGGCGCACCTCGGCGACCGACCTGCCGCAGGCGTCGTACGCCGCGTCGATGGAGCCGAGTCCCAGAACGGTGTCCCCGGGGGCCTCGGTCAGCTCGGCGTCGGACACGGTCGCGCGGGCCGCCGGGTCGGCCGTGCGCACCAGCCGCACCAGCCACGAGGAGCCCGCGCCGACCGAGGCGTCGGTGCCGACGGCCACGGTGCCCGACCAGCCGCCGTCGAGCAGCCGGGTGAGCTCCTGGGTGAGCGCGAGGCGCAGCGGGTCGTGCAGCACGTCCTGCGGCAACTCGCCTCCGGACGGACCGAGTTCGTCGGTGCGGTGGCCACCGGTGAACTCCTTGATGCCCGGCAGGTACGTCAGCAGCGTCTCGGTCGGCAGCATCCAGGCCGCCCGGGCGTCGCCGTTGACGTAGTCGGCCACCACGATGCCGATGACCCTGCCCTCGAACTCGCCGTCGAGCGCGACGACTCCGGCGCCGGAGTAGCCCGCCTCGATCCACGGGTCACCGGCGCGGATCTGTCGCAACAGGCCCCATTCGCCCTCCCTGCCGCCGGAACCGGCCAGTTCGGCGTCCGTCGCCATGCCGTAGGGCTCGGCCTGTGGGAAGCCGTACACCCGCACCCTGCCGCCGGAGATCGGCACCTTCCACAGGGTGGTCCTGGTCGCGCAGTCGACCGGCTCGTCGAGTGCGAGCAGCGCCACGTCGCCGCGTCGTGTGCCGTGCTCGTGCACCCACGATCCGGGGACCACGCGCGCGGTGCGCGTCCACTCCGGGCTGCACGCCACACTCCTGATCCGCACGCAGGACGCCGTGCCCTGCGGCTGCGCTCCCGCGTACCGGACGACATGCGCGCAGGTCAGCGCGTGCCGGTCGTCGAGCAGCACCCCGGCACCGCAGGGAGCCCCACCCTCGTCGTCCACCCTCACCCGCCACGCGTTCTCACTGTGGTGATGCAGCGCCATCCCTCAACAGTAGGACAACTCCCGCCCCAGAGGCTCGAGATGACCGCGAGATACGGCCAAGCAAGAACGCCGAGGTGGACGTCCTGGGGTTACGGCCGCTCCCTCGAGCGGGCCGCCTCCCGCCCGCCGCGGCGCCGCACCTTCGTCGCGCTGCCGCGCATCCGCTCCGAGTCCCCGGCCACGGGCACGGCCATGGCCACGGGCGGCAAGCGCGCCCCGTCGGTAGATAAGAAAAAGATAAAGGTGTAGGCATGCAGGGCGCGTGGCGGGGCACACGGCGGAACGGAGGTTGATAACCATGGTTCCCTTGCTGCTGGTTCTTCTGCTCGCCCTGATCCTCTTCGGCGCCGGGTTCGCCCTCAAGGCGCTGTGGTGGATCGCCGTCATCGTCCTCGTGGTCTGGCTGGTCGGCTTCTTCGCCCGCTCGACCGGAGCAGGCGGGGCACGGGGCCGCTGGTACCGCTGGTAGAGCGGGGCGGCGCACGCCGGCAGGCACGGCGTGACATGCGGGTGGGGCGCACCGGACACCGGTGCGCCCCACCCGCATGTGCGCAGCAACCTCACCCGACGCTCACACACCCGCTCGTATGGTCGGCTCGGCCTATGGGTAGATGGCTGATCAGCTCGGGGCCGACGCCTGTGCCGGCAGGGAACCCCGGCGCCTCCAGCAGGCGCCGGCCCCGAGTCGTCCGTGTCGTCCGGTGGTTCAGGCGTTGGCGTGAGGGCGCCAGGCCGTCCTGCGCGGCGCGGCATGGTGCACCGGCTCGCTCGTCCGGGAGAGCCGCCGGCGGCCCAGCCACAGGGACG
The DNA here is from genome assembly GCF_003032475.1 of Streptomyces sp. P3. Classification (NCBI taxonomy): domain Bacteria; kingdom Bacillati; phylum Actinomycetota; class Actinomycetes; order Kitasatosporales; family Streptomycetaceae; genus Streptomyces; species Streptomyces sp. P3. Next base: position 9,625,734 of record NZ_CP028369.1, on the reverse strand, counting down.
TCACGGACAGCAGTCCCGTGAAGAGGACGAGGAAGAGCACCGACACCCACATCTGACGGCTCCCCGGGTCCTCCCATCCCGTCCAGCCCGCCGACGCGGCCCACAGGACGGCACCGCCCGCGTAGACGGGGCGGATGCGCCGCAACTGCCGCACGGCACGCACGGATTCAGCGTGATCGATTTTCGATGCCATGTCGGCCAGGTACCCCGATCCGCGTCCTCCACCAGAATGACGCGGACGACTTGCCGGGGCGATGCGTCGCGGCCGGGGCGGGGACTCCTGTGGGCGGGAGCGGCGGTGGCCCGGACCTTGTGTCAGCCGGTCCGCCGGGTTGCCGGCGAACGACGAGCGGACCAGCGCCCGGACGCCGGCCCGGGGCGGTCCCCGGCGTCGGTGCGCACCGTGGCGCACCGCCGCCGGGGATGTCCGACCGGCTCTCGAGTCAGGCGTCCGGCCTCACTTGATCCAGGCGTCCACCTTGGCGCGGTTGGCCTCGACCCACTTCTTGGCCGCGGCCTCGGAGGTCATCTTGTCGACCGCGATGTACCGGGCCACGACGTTCTGGTCGTCGTTCGTCCAGTTGAACTTCTTCACCAGGTCGTAGGCCGGGCTGCCGGACTTGGCGAACTTCGCGCTGACGATCTTGTCCAGGTCGTACACCGGGTAGTCGCACGCGATCTTCTCCGCGTCGGCGTCGCAACCCGCCTTGTACGCGGGCAGGTTCACCTTCACGAGCGGCACCTCGGAGAGGAACCACTGGGGCTCGTAGAAGTAGCCGATCACCCACTCCTTGTTCTTCTCCGCCTTGCGGTAGGCCTGGATGAGCGCGGTCTCACTGCCCGCGTACACCACCTTGAAGTCCAGCTTCAGGTTCTTCACCAGCGCCTCGTCGTTGGTCACGTACGACGGGTCGCCGTCGAGAAGCTGGCCCTTGCCTCCCGACTCCGAGGTCTTGAACTTCGCCGCGTACTTGTTCAGGTTGCTCCAGTCGGTGATGTCCGGATGCGCCTTCGCCAGCCACGGCGGCACGTACCAGCCGATGATGCCCTTGTTCCCCGTCGGGCCGGCCTCCACGGCGGTCTTCTGGCCGGTGATGTACTTCTTCTTGAGGTCGTCGTGGCCCCAGTTCTCCAGGACGGCGTCCACCTCGCCGGTCCCGAAGCCCTGCCAGGCGATCTCCTCCTTGAGGTCCTTCTTGGTGACCTTGCAGTGCAGGTCGTTCTCCGCGACGTACGCGACGACCGCGGCGTCCGCCTCGTAACCCACCCAGGGGTTGACCGCGAGGTTGAAGGTGCCGCACTTGGCGGAGCCGTCCGCGCCGCCGCCGGTCCCTGAGGAGCTGTCGCCGACCTTCGCACCGCCGCAGGCGGTGAGGGTGAGCCCGAGGACCGCCATGCCGGCCGCGCCGGCTCTCCATCGTCTTGCTTGCCTTGCCATGGTCAGTTGCTCCTTACGCACTGGTTCGCCGCGCCGCGGCCTGGGTGATGCGGTCGAACATGACTCCGAGAAGGACGATGGCCAGCCCCGCGGCGAGCCCCTTCCCGAACAGCTGGCCCTGCGAGAAACCGGCCACGACGTCGTAGCCGAGGGCGCCCGCGCCTACCAGGCCGCCCACCACAACCATCGACAGCACGTAGATCAGACCCTGGTTGGTCGCGAGGGTCAGGGCGCCGCGTGCCATCGGCAGCTGGACCTTGGTGATGATCTGCCAGGTGTCGCACCCGGCGGAGGTGGCCGCCTCCACGGTGGCCGCGGGCACGTTCCGCACCCCATCCCCGATGATCTTGATGGCGACGGGAGCCGCATACACCACGGCGGCGACGATGGCCGTGAAGCGGGTCGCGCCGAACAGCGCGAGGAACGGCACCAGATAGACGAACGGCGGCATGACCTGCGCCGCGTCCAGACTCGGCCGCAACACCCGGTCCACGAGAGCGCTGCGGCCCATCCACACACCGAGAACGACGCCGAGCAGCATCACCAGCGCCGTCGCGACGACGGTCGAGGCCAGCGTCGTCATGGCGTCCGACCACATCCCGGTGGCGACCAGCAGGCCGACGCAGACGGCCGTGGTGATGCCGGCCCGTATGCCGCCGAGCACCGCGCCGAGTGCGATCAGTACGGCGCCGACCAGCCACCACGGGGAGTCGGTGAGCAGTGACTGGAAGGGGTTGAGCAGCCCGTTCGTGAGGGCGTCACGGACGGTGTTGGTGACACCCGACAAGTGGTCCTGCACCCAGGTCGTCGTGGTGTCCGCCGCGCCCGCGATGGAACTGCCGAGACCGCCCTCGCCGGGGAACTCGGCCGCCCACACGAACGTGTGCGACAGGTAGACCAGGACCGCGGTGACGGCCGCGCCCGCGCCCAGCAGCGGCCGCCGCCAGGCGAGGAACCGGTTCTTCGAACGCCGGGCCTCCTCCTCGCGGGTGCTGGCCGCGGTCGTCACCCGGTCGAGGACGATCGCCATGACGACGATGGACAGGCCCGCGTTGAAGGCGGTGCCGACGTCGAGCGACTGCAGCGCCTGCACCACGGTCTTGCCGAGACCGGGAGCGTCGATGAGGGCGGCGATGGTGACCATGGCCAGGGCGGCCATGATGGTCTGGTTGACGCCCATCACCACGGTCCGCCTGGACATCGGCAGCAGGACCTTCGTCAGCGACTGCCGACGTGTCGCGCCCAGCGACTCGGCCGCCTCGACGGTGGTCTCGGGCACGGACCGGATGGCGTGCGCGGTGATACGGATGGCCGGCGGGGCCGCGTAGATCACCGTGGCGATGGTGGCGGAGGCTCCGCCGATGAGGAAGAACAGCGTCAGCGGGGCGAGGTAGACGAAGGTCGGCATCGTCTGCATGAAGTCCAGGAAGGGCGTCATGATCCGGTGGAACCGGTCGGACAGCCCCGCCCACACCCCGAGCGGGATCGCGAACAGCAGCGCCACCAGGACCGAGGACAGGGTCAGCGCCAGGGTGTCCATGCTCTCCTGCCACAGCCCCTGCAGCCCGAGGAAGGTGAAACCCGCCACCGCCAGCAGGGCGACCCGCCAGTTACCGAAAGCCCAGGAGACGTAGCCGACGATGCCGACGACTCCGAGCCAGCCGATCTGCGGGAGGGGCCGGCCGGCCGACGGCTGCGAGATCAGCTCCTGGACGAACGCGGCCAGAGTGTCGATGACGAGACGGATCTCGTTGAAGAAGTACAGGAACAGCGGGTTGGAGTCGCGGTTCGCACCGATCGAGTCGTTGACGTCGTTGAACCACCGGTGCAGATCGGTGAGGTCGGCCGCCGCCAGCGACAACGTCTGCTTCCCGCGCAGCACGGCGAACAGCACCAGCCACAGAACCAGGATCACGCCGATCCGCAGGGGCCGGCCGACGGTGCGCCGGCTTCCGCGGGGGGCGACCGGCTCCGCCGTCCCGGACTTCTCCGGTTTCTCCAGGACGACGGTCATCGGGCGCCGCCTTCCTGCCCGGCGACCACGGCGAGGATCTCCTCGTCGCCGACGATGCCGAGGAGTTTGCCGTTGTCGACGACCTTCACCGGCCGATCGGCCGCGAGCACCGCCCGGGTCGCCTCCCGCACCACGACGTCGGGACCCAGCTCGGGACCGTCCAGAGGATCACCGTCGGCCGGCGGCCGCATGATCCAGCGCAGGGTCAGCACATCACCCCGGGGCACGTCCTTGACGAACTCGCGCACATAGTCGTCCGCCGGAGCACCCACCAGCTCATCACCGGTACCGCACTGGACCGTTCGCCCGTCACGCATGATGAGGATGCGGTCACCCAGCTTCAACGCCTCGGACAGGTCATGGGTGATGAACACCATGGTCTTGCCGACCTCGTGATGCAGCCGGATGACCTCGTTCTGCATGTCACGGCGGATCAGCGGATCGAGCGCCGAGAACGGCTCGTCGAAGAAGAGCACGTCCGGATCACCGGCCAGCGCCCGGGCCAGACCGACACGCTGCTGCATACCGCCGGACAACTGGTCGGGATAGGAGTTCTCGTAACCCGCGAGACCGACCAGCTCCACCACCTCCTGGGCCCGCCTGGTCCGCTCGGCCCGGCCCATGCCACGGATCTCCAGACCGAAGGACACGTTGTCGACCACCCGACGGTGCGGCAGCAGCCCGAAGTGCTGGAAAACCATGGAGAACTTACGTCGACGCAGGTCACGCAGACGCCCGTCGTCCGCCTCGCGGATGTCCTCGCCCTCGAAGACGATCTCACCCGCGGTCGGCTCGATCAGCCGGGTCAGACACCGCACCAGCGTCGACTTGCCGGAACCGGACAGCCCCATGACGACGAACACCTCGCCGGGCGAGACATCGAAGTGCACATCGCGTACGGCCGCGGTGCAGCCGGTCCGGTCCATCAGCTCACGACGGGTGAGACCGCACAACTCCGCCGAGCCCGGAACCGACTCGGCCTTCGGCCCGAACACCTTCCACAGATTGCGCACGGAGATGACCGGGGTGCCGTCCGGGTCCGGGAGCGGGCCACGTCGGTGTGACGTCGCGGTCTGTGTGGGGGTCACGATCGACCTCTTTTCGGCGTTCAGCCGCTGAACCAGCGCTGCGGCCGGGGTTGGATGTTCTGCCAGATGTGCTTGGGCTCTCGGTATTCGTTCAGGCCGGCCGGTCCCAGTTCCCGACCCACGCCCGAATGCCCGAAACCGCCCCATTCCGCCTGCGGCACGTAGGGGTGGTAGTCGTTGATCCACACCGTGCCGTGCCGCAGCCGCCGGGCGACCCGCTGGGCCCTGCCGGCGTCCTGCGTCCAGACGGCGCCGGCGAGCCCGTACTCGGTGTCGTTGGCGATGCGCACGGCATCGTCCTCGTCGGTGAAGCGTTCGACGGTGAGCACCGGACCGAAGGACTCCTCGTGCACCACACGCATGTCCTGGCGGCACTCGTCCAGCACGGTCGGCGGGTAGTAGTGACCGCCCGCCAGCGCAGGGTCGCCGGGACGCTCCCCGCCGCAGCGCAGCACGGCGCCCTCGGCGACACCCGCCGCGACGTACGCCTCGACCTTCTCCAGGTGCCGCGCGGAGATCAGCGCCCCGGTCTCGGCCTGCGGGTCGAAGGGCCCGCCGAGGCGGATCAGCCGGGCCCGGCGGACGATCTCGTCGACGAGACGGTCGTGCAGGCGGTCCTCGACGATCAGCCGGGCCCCGGCCGAGCACACCTGGCCCGAATGCAGGAAGACCGCGGTGAGCGCGAAGTCCACGGCCGTGTCGAAGTCGGCGTCGGCGAAGACGACGTTGGGGTTCTTCCCACCGAGTTCGAGCGCGACCTTCTTCACGGTCGCGGCGGCGGTGGCCATGATGCGCCGGCCGGTGTCCAGGCCGCCGGTGAAGGAGACCATGTCGACGGCGGGGTCCTCGCACAGCGGTGCGCCGGCCTCGGGGCCCGCGCCCAGCACGAGGTTGGCGGTGCCGGCCGGCAGCCCGGCCTCCTCCAGCGCCTTCATCAGCAGAATCGAGGTCGAAGGGGTGAGCTCGCTGGGCTTCAGGACGATCGTGTTGCCCGCGGCGAGAGCCGGAGCGACCTTCCAACCGGCCTGCAGCAGCGGATAGTTCCACGGGGTGATCAGCGCGCACACCCCGACCGGCTCGTAGACGACGCGACTGACGGCGTCGTCGCGGCCGGTGTCGATCACCCGGCCGGCGTCCGTCCCGGCGATCCCGCCGTAGTAACGGAAGCAGGAGACGACGTCGGCGATGTCGTACTCGCTCTCCACCACCCGCTTGCCGGTGTCCAGCGACTCCGCCCGGGCGAAGACCTTGGCGTCCCGCTCGATCAGATCGGCGATGCGCAGCAGCAGCGCGCCGCGCTCCCGCTCCGAGGTGTGCCGCCAGGGCCCCTCGTCGAAGGCGCGACGGGCGGCGGCGATCGCCGCCTCGGCATCGGCGCGCGTACCCTCCGAAACCGTCACGGCAAGCGTGCCGTCAGCAGGGCAACGGATGTCCCGGCGCCCGCCGGCCAGCGCGTCCCGCCACTCTCCATCCACATACAGGTCTGCCACGCCCCGAGCCTTTCAAGAGAATGCCGTTGCGCATTGTGCACCCAATTGCTTGTGATGGAACACCTTTACGAATGTCCCGACGCCCGTCAAGGGGTTGGCGGATGACGATTTCACTCGGCGAGCAGTTCCGGGGCCACCCTTGACCGGACGGGGCTCCACCCCGACCATGTTGCGTATCGCTCACCATGTTGTGCATTACGCACCGACGGAGGCCCCATGTCCCCTCGACCGCAACCTGGCCGTGAGTACGTCCTGACGCTCTCGTGTCCCGACAGAGCGGGCCTCGTCCACGCCGTGAGCGGGTTCCTCGTCAGGAACTCCGGCAACATCCTGGAAAGCCAGCAGTTCGACGACCGGCTCCAGGACCGCTTCTTCATGCGGGTCCACTTCGACGTGTCCGACCCGAACGTCGATCTGGAGGGCCTGCGCCACCGTTTCGGCCCGGTCGCCGAGGCCTACGGGATCTCCTGGACGCTGCGTGACGCCTCCACACCCACCCGGACGCTCATCATGGTGTCCAGGTTCGGGCACTGCCTGAACGACCTGCTGTTCCGCCGGCGCACCGGCGCGCTCAACATCGAGATCCCGGCGATCGTGTCCAACCACCGGGACTTCGAGGGCCTCGCGAACACCTACGGCATCCCCTTCCACCACCTGCCGGTGACCCGGGACACCAAGGCCGAGGCCGAGGCGCGGCTGCTGGAACTGGTGCACGAGCTGGACGTCGACCTCGTCGTGCTGGCTCGCTACATGCAGATCCTCTCCGACGACCTGTGCAAGCAGCTCGAGGGTCGCGCCATCAACATCCACCACTCCTTCCTGCCCAGCTTCAAGGGCGCACGCCCCTACGAGCAGGCCTACGACCGCGGGGTGAAGCTCGTCGGCGCGACCGCCCACTACGTGACGTCCGACCTGGACGAGGGCCAGATCATCGAGCAGGACGTGGTCCGGGTGAACCACTCGCTGGACCCCGGCGAGCTGGTCACGGTCGGACGGGACGTGGAGGCGCAGGTGCTCGCGCACGCCGTGAAGTGGCACAGCGAGAGCCGCGTGATGGTCGCGGGCAACCGCACGGTCGTCTTCCGCTGAGCCGTACGGGCGCCACGCGTGCCGGGAGGGGGCCGAAGGACGATCCGGCCCCCGACAGGCTGCCCGCCGGACACTCCGCGCCGCCGGCATGTGACCGATGGCGCCCCACGGACAGCCGGAACGGCCTGCTTCCATGAGCGACACCCGGCGGGCCGGGTCCGGCGGCGAGTCTGTTCGCCCGCGCACTGCCGGCCGACCGGCCGCCGAAGACGACGAAAGTCGTACCGGGCAGCCATGAAGCCCGCTCCCGCCTGCGCCGCGGATACGGGAGGCATGCCGGCAGCGGCCCCGCCGGATTCCTCAGGTTGCGCTTCACGCAACTCCCGGTGTCCTGGTTCCCGGCCCCGACACTTGCCATCGCGTTGTTTACTGCGCGTATAGTTTCGCTGTGAGCAACTACAGCCTCGACGCGGAAACATCCACTCCCCAGACCGGCGGGGTGCAGTCGGTCGACCGCGCCATCAGCGTCCTGGAGATCCTCGCCCAGCGCGGCGAGGCGGGCGTCAGCGAGGTCGCGGCCGAGATCGATGTTCACAAGTCCACCGCGTTCCGCCTGCTCGGCGCCCTGGAAGCGCGCGGACTGGTGGAACAGGCAGGCGACCGCGGCAAGTACCGCCTCGGCTTCGGGATCGTGCGCCTGGCGGGCGCGGTCACCGGGCGCATCGACATCACCCAGCAGGGCCGCCCGGTCTGCGAGGAACTGGCGGAGGAGATAGGCGAGACGATCAACATCGCCGTGCTCCAGGAGCACTACGCGGTCAACCTCTACCAGGTGCGCGGCCCCGGCGCCGTCACGGCGCAGAACTGGGTCGGCCAGCTGACCCCGCTGCACGCCACCTCGAGCGGCAAGATCCTGCTGGCCCACCTGCCGGCCGAGCAGCGCACCGCACTGCTCGCCGAGGCCGGCCTGAAGAAGATCACCCCGCACACCATCACGGCGCGGACGAAGCTCGAGAAGAACCTCGCCGAGGCCCGTGAGCGCGGTTACGCCTGGGCGCTGGAGGAGCTGGAGATCGGCCTGCACGCCATGGCCGCGCCGATCCGCAACCGGGACGGCGAGGTCATCGCCGCTCTCAGCGCCTCCGGACCCTCCTACCGGCTCACCGAGGAGCGGCTGCACGAACTGGCTCCGGTGCTGCTGAAGGGCGCGGAGGAGATCAGCCACCGCATGGGCTACCTGGGCTGAGCGGTCCGGCGGCGTCCGTCACACGCCCGCCGGGCCGAGGCGCTCGTTCACCCGGTCATGGAAGGCGCCCAGGTGGTGCTCGCTGGGCGCCGGCGCGCCCCCGCGCCCGAGCGGTGCCGAGCGCACGACGACCGCCCCCGCACAGCCCGGGGCACGCCCGCGCCGCCCGGAGCACACGAGCGCGCGCCCGCCTCGCCCTGCCACCGGGCCAAGAGCGGGCGCGCGTTCCGCGCCGGCGGGAGTCAGTACCCCCGGTCGATCCAGTCCTGCAGATGCGGGGCCTCCGCCGCGACGGTGGTGGTGTCCCCGTGACCGGTGTGCACGGTCGTGTCGCCCGGCAGGGTCAGCAGCCGGTCCCGGATGGATTCGACGATGGTCGGGAAGTCGCTGTACGACCTCCCGGTCGCCCCCGGGCCGCCGGCGAAGAGCGTGTCCCCGCTGAAGAGGGCCCGCAGCGCGGGTGCGTGGAGGCAGACCGCGCCCGGGGCGTGGCCCGGGGTGTGCAGCACGGTCAGCTCGACGCCGCCCACGGTGAGGACCTGACCGTCGGCCAGCTCGCCGTCGGGCGCCCGGTCGGGGTGGGTCTGCTTCCACAGCGGCAGGTCGGCGCCGTGCAGCAGGATCGGGGCGCCGGTGCGGTCCGCGAGCGCGGGCGCGGCGTCGATGTGGTCGTTGTGGGCATGGGTGCAGACGATGGCCCGCAGGGTGCGCCCGCCGAGGGCGTCGGCGATGGCCCCGGCGTCGTGCGCGGCGTCGATGACCACCGCCTCCTCGGCGTCGCCGACGATCCACACGTTGTTGTCCACCTCCCAGACCCCGCCGTCCAGCGAGAACGTTCCCGAGGTGACGAGCCGTTCGACGGTGACACCGGCCATCAGAAGGTCACCACCGAGCGCAGCACGTCGCCGCGGTGCATCCGCTCGAAGGCCTTCTCGACCTCGTCCAGGGCGATGGTCTCGGTGACGAAGGCGTCCAGGTCCAGACGGCCCTGGAGGTAGAGGTCGATGAGCATGGGGAAGTCCCGGCTGGGCAGACAGTCGCCGTACCAGGAGGACTTGAGGGCGCCGCCGCGGCCGAAGACGTCCAGCAGCGGCAGTTCCAGCTTCATCTCGGGCGTGGGCACGCCGACGAGGACGACCGTGCCGGCCAGGTCGCGGGCGTGGAAGGCCTGCACGTACGTCTCCGGACGGCCCACGGCCTCGATCACCACGTCCGCGCCGAAGCCGCCGGTCAGCTCACGGATCGCCTCGACCGGGTCGGTCTGCGAGGCGTTCACGGTGTGGGTCGCGCCCAGCTTCCGCGCGGTCTCCAGTTTGAGGTCGTCGATGTCCACCGCGACGATCCTCGACGCGCCCGCCAGCTTCGACCCGACGACCGCCGCCGCTCCCACACCGCCACAGCCGATGACCGCCACGCTGTCACCGCGCCCGACCTGTCCGGTGTTGATGGCCGCGCCGATGCCCGCCATCACACCGCAGCCGAGCAGTCCGGCCGCGGCGGCGGAGGCGGCCCGGTCGACCTTGGTGCACTGCCCGGCCGCCACCAGGGTCTTCTCCGCGAACGCACCGATGCCGAGGGCCGGTGAGAGCTCGGTGCCGTCCAGGAGTGTCATCTTCTGCTTCGCGTTGTGGGTGGCGAAGCAGTACCAGGGCCGGCCGCGCAGACAGGCCCGGCACTGCCCGCACACGGCACGCCAGTTGAGGATGACGAAGTCACCGGGGGCCACGTCGGTGACGCCCTCCCCCACGGACTCCACCACTCCGGCCGCTTCGTGGCCGAGCAGGAAGGGGAAATCGTCGTTGATGCCGCCTTCGCGGTAGTGCAGATCGGTGTGGCAGACCCCGCAGGCCTCGATCTTCACCAGCGCCTCACCCGGACCCGGGTCCGGCACCACGATCGTTTCCAGGCTGACGGGGGCGCCCTTGCCCCGCGCGACGACGGCACGGACCTGGTGCGTCATGGCCACTCCTCGACTGATACAGAACTGCGACATTTACGACAACGACGGGAACTACGGGGACTACGGGGACTACTGGACCCAGAACGCCTGCGGGAACAGGCAAGCGTTGCTTATTACGGCACACGCCTCATGGATCGCAACAAGCATCGTGGAGCGCGGACCGTCGGTCAAGGAGTCGGCGCGAACACGGAAAGGGCCGAGGCGCGCACGAGGACACGAAAGGGCGCCGCCCGCTCGGTGAGCGTGGCGGCGCCCGGGGCGTCGTCGGGACTACTTCCTCCCGCGGCGCAGGAGCACGAAGACGAGGGCGGCGGCCGCGGCGATGCCGATGACCGCCTTGCGGTGGTCGCGGACCGGCTCGGGCGCCTTGTCCTGCCACAGCTGTTCGGCCTGCCCCGCCCTGGTCCTGACCTGCCCCGCGGCCGCGGACGCCTTGTCCTTCACCGGAGCGGGGACCTTCTCCTCCAGGGCGTGGGCCGCCTCGGCCGCCTTGCCCCTGGCCTGTTCGGACAGGTGTGTCGCCTTCGCGCCCGCCTGCTCCTTCAGCTCGGCGGCGTGCTCCTTCAGCTCGGCGGCGTGCTCCTTCAGCTCGGCTGCCTTCTCCTGGGCGCGGGCCTTCACATCGGTCTTCGCGGCCAGCGACTCGAGCGTCGCGCCGAGCTCGTGGCGCGTCCGCTCCACGCGGTGGCGCAGCTCATCGGGGTTCGTGGGTTCGTGCTGGGAGGGCTGGGTCATCGTCGGGCACTCTCCTTGATCTCCGACACATCGGCTTTCACGCTTTCCACGGCGCGCTCGGGCATCGGCGGGGCGGCCCGGCCGACCTGCTTCCTGCCGGTCAGCGCCAGCACGGCGGTGATCACCGCCAACACACCGGTGACGATCAGAGCGGCGGCCCACACCGGGAGCGGCACCGCGAGTCCGGCGATCGCGGCGGCGATCAGCGCCTGCAGGGTGAGGACGCCGAAGAGCCCGGCCCCGCCGAACAGTCCGCCGCCCTTGCCGTACCGCTTTCCCTTCTCGACCATCTCCGCCTGCGCGAGCCGCATCTCGCCGCGCACCAGCTCGCTCAGCTGTTGCGAGGCGCGTTGCACCAGTGCGCCGACCGACTCCCCGCCGTTCTCGGCGCTTCGGGCGCCGCGGTCGCCGCGGTCGCCGGTCACGCCGTACCGGCCCGTCTCAACCATCGTCATCACCCCTTTTCATCATGCGGTGCCGGCCGAGTACCCGCCGGTCGGCGAGAAAGGCATACCGACTGCGCCGCTCGATCACCGCGCCCCGTCCGTGGCCCGGTGCACCCCGTTCGGCCCCTCGCCCCGCGCGGTGGCGCCGGTCGTTGCCTAGCGTCGAGGCGAAGGCCACCTCGGCCGGGAGGAGACGCCCATGCCACGCCGCGCCACCGTCGCAGGCATAGCCGCCGCGGTCCTGACCGTCGCTCTGCTGAGCGGCGTCGCCCACGCGCAGGACCTGAACTGCAGCGACTTCACCTACCAGGAAGACGCCCAGGCAGTCTTCGACCAGGACCCCAGCGACCCCAACCGGCTCGACGAGGACCGGGGACCGGACGACGGCATCGCCTGTGAGGTCCTTCCCCACCGGTCGCTGCCCACGCTGGCTCCGCCGACGAGCAGCCCCGCACCGCGGCCGGCCAGCCCCGCACCGCGGTCGGCGAGCCCCACGCCGGTCGTGAGCAGCTCCGCGGGCGCCTCGATCAGCCCGGCGCCGCCGCCCACCTTCGGCGTCCGGGGAGGCGTCGGCGGCGCCGTCACCGCCGGCCCGTCCGGCTGGGACGTCGGCATCGGCGCAGCCCTCGCCTCGGCGGGCCTGCTGGCCGCGGTCGGCTACCTGCGACGCCGCCGGCGCCGCCTCTAGGGTGTGGCCTCCCGTTCGCGACCAGGGCCCTCGGTCGGGCTCAGGCCTTGCCGCCGGGATGCCGGCCGGGGCCCTCGGTCTGCGGGGTGAGCGGAGTCGGCGAGAGGACGGTGTCCTCCTCGCCCGGCTCCAGGAGGGTCGCCGCGGCGCCGACGACGAGCGGATCCGGACGGCCGACCGCGTGGGGATCCTTGGCCGCGTAGTCGACGCGGTGCAGGAGGCTGCGCATGGCCTCGAGCCGGCCCCGTCGTTTGTCGTTGCTCTTGACGACCGTCCAGGGCGCGTGGCCGGTGTCGGTGGCGCGGAACATCTCGACCTTGGCCGTGGTGTACTCGTCCCAGCGGTCCAGGGAGTCGAGATCGGTGGGCGACAGCTTCCACTGGCGTACCGGGTCGACCTGGCGGATCGCGAACCGCGTCCGCTGCTCGGCCCGGGACACCGAGAACCAGAACTTCACCAGGATGATGCCGTCCTCGACCAGCATGTCCTCGAAGAGCGGGCACTGCTTGAGGAACAGCCGGTGTTCGCGCGGCGTGCAGAACCCCATGACCCGTTCGACCCCGGCCCGGTTGTACCAGGAGCGGTCGAAGAAGACGATCTCCCCCGGGCCGGGAAGGTGGTCGACGTACCGCTGGAAGTACCACTGCCCCTTCTCGCGCTCCGTGGGCTGGGGCAACGCCACGATGCGGGCGCCCCGGGGATTGAGACGTTCGGTGAAGCGCTGGATGGTGCCGCCCTTGCCCGCCGCGTCCCGCCCCTCGCAGATCACGACGAGGCGACCGCCGGTGTCCTTGACCCAGCGCTGCAGTTTCAGCATCTCGATCTGCAGGACGCGCTTGGCGCGCTCGTACTCCCTGCGCCCGACCTTCCGGTCGTAGGGGTAGTTCTCGCGCCACGTCGTGATGGGCCGGCCCGCGTCGTCGAGCAGCACCGGCTGTTCCGGCCGGCGGTCGTCCACTGTCAGCCCGTCGAGCAGCCTGGCCTCGGCCTCGTCACGATCCATGCGGTCCGCGCCTTTCCGGTGTGCGTCGTGGTCACCGTCGGCTTCCCCGGTGTCCCGGCGACATGTGGGTTCCGTGCCGGCGTCCGCCCGAAACACCCATGCCGTGACCGGTCCCCCGCCCGCCCGATGTGCCGGTCGCGGCAGCCCGGGTACGCGGAGCGGACCATGCAGACCTTTCTGCCGTATCCCGACTTCACCGCATCGGCCGCCGCCCTGGATCCACGGCGACTGGGCAAGCAGCGCGTCGAGGCACTCCAGGTGCTGCGCGGCCTGACCGTCGCGGGCTACGGGTGGCGCCACCATCCGGCGGTGCGTATGTGGACCGGCTACGAGGAGGCCCTGGTGCGCTACGGCCTCGAGATCTGCGGCGTCTGGACGGCGACCGGTCGCGCGGACACCTGCGCCGCCTCGCTCATGGCCGGCCTCCCCGGCCGACGGCCCGGCGTGCGCACCCAGGTGGAGCTCGCCGAGGTCCGGGAGCTGCCCCCGTGGCTGGGCGACGCCGCCTTCCACCGCAGTCACCGGTCGGCACTCGTGCGCAAGGATCCGACGTTCTACACGGCACGGTTCCCGGACGTTCCCGACGATCTGCCGTATGTCTGGCCGGCGTCGGACCGGGGTGGCGGACGTCCGGAGCAGGGGCGGGCGCAGACGGCCCGGGACCGCGGCGCCGACCTCGACCGACCCGCACCTTAAGTCCGATATGCGATAAATGTAAGCATAGGTGGCCCGGAGGCGGATACCCGAGCGGCATGGTACGGACACTGAAGCGGCACGGACGGCACAACGGGCACGGTACGGCCGCGCCGGAGGCGGAGAACGGCCGCGCGCCCGCCGTAGGGCCGGACGAGCAGGTGGAGGAGCGGGCCCCGGACAGTCCGACGGACCTGCCCAGGCACTCCTGGAAGGCAGTGCTCAAAGGCACCCTCAAGGAGTTCAGGAAGGACGAACTGACCGACCGGGCCGCGGCCCTGACCTACTACGGGATCCTGGCGCTGTTCCCGGCGCTGCTCGCACTCGTGTCACTGCTGGGCATCATCGGGCAGTCGGCGACGCAGCAGGTGTTGGACAACATCCAGAAGCTCGCTCCCGGGCCCGCACAGGACATCCTGCGCGACGCCGTGCGGCAGATGCAGGGCGGCAGCGGGCTGGGCTCGGTCATGGCGATCGTGGGTCTGGTGCTCGCGGTGTGGTCGGCGTCCGGCTACGTCGCCGCGTTCATCCGCAGCGCGAACGCGGTCTACGACGTCCCCGAGGGCCGGCCGGTCTGGAAGGTGCTGCCCGTCCGGGTCGGCGTCACCGTGGTCCTCATGGTGATGGCCGTGATCAGCGCGTTGATCGTGGTGTTCACCGGCGGCCTCGCCCGGCAGGCGGGCACCGCGCTCGGCATCGGCGACGCAGGACTGACCGCGTGGTCGATCGCCAAATGGCCGGTACTGGTGGTCCTGGTCACCGTCATGATCGCGCTGCTGTACTGGGCGACCCCGAACGCCAAGGTGCGCGGCTTCCGCTGGATCACGCCGGGGAGCTTCCTCGCGCTGCTGATCTGGATGATCGCCTCCGCCGGGTTCGCGCTCTACGTGGCGAACTTCGCGTCGTACAACAAGACGTACGGCACGCTCGCGGGCGTGATCGTCTTCCTGGTGTGGCTGTGGATCACCAACCTCGCCATTCTGCTCGGCCTGGAGTTCGACGCCGAGCTGGTGCGCCAGCGCGCCGTCGCCGGAGGCCATCCGGCCGACGAGGAGCCGTACGTCCAGCCGCGCGACACCCGTAAGTGGGACGAGGAGGACCATCGCCGCCTCGGCTCCTGACCCGCGGCGCGGTCCGCCCCGGCGCGCCCGCCTCCCGGGCGTCTTCGCCTCCGCGACCTCGCTGTTCACCGAGCACTCGCCGGGCCGGCCGAGGGCTGGCCGTCCGGGCCGAAGGGGCGTTCCCGGCCGGCCGCCGTGACGGGCCCTTCGCGACGACGTTCGCGCTAGGCCGTTCGCCGCCCGGACGGGACAGGGCGGCGGGCGTGACTACGCTTGGCAGGAGTCGCTCATCACGGGATAAAATCTGACAAAAATTCCCTAAGGAACCGAAGATGGGTCCTCGCGTCAGCCTTCCGGCCGGGAAGGGCCGGTCCCTCGTCCGTGCGTTCATGGCGTTCACGGTCGCCGCCGTCCTGACCCTGTCCGGGGCCTGCGCCGGGGACGGCGGGAGCGACGGCGACGGGGAGGACAACCCCACCGTCGGTCTGCTGCTCCCGGGCGGCGGGGCCTCCCGCTTCGGGCAGTTCGACCGGCCCCTGATCGAGGGGAAGCTGAAGGAACTGTGCCCGCACTGCCCGGTGACCGTCGCCGCCACACCCGACCCGGCGGTCCAGCGGCAGCAGCTGGAATCCATGATCACGAGGGGGGTGGACGTGCTGATCGTCGCCGCCGTCGACCCGGAGTTGCTGCGCCCGTCGGTCGAGGCCGCGCACCGGGCCGACATCCCCGTCGTCGCCTACGACCGGCTCGCCCAGGGCCCGATCTCCGGTTACGTCACCTTCGACGGCGCGCAGGTCGGCAGGCTCCAGGGCGAGGGGCTTCTGAAGGGCATGGGAGCGAAGGCGGACGGCGGGCAGATCGTCATGATGAACGGCGCCACGACCGACCCCAACGCCGCCTGGTTCAAGCGGGGATCCCTCTCCGTCCTCCGGGGCAAGGTCAAGATCGGCAAGTCGTACGACGTCGTCGGCTGGCGGCCGGAGAACGCCTTCGTCGACATGCGCAGCGCCATCGCCGCACTGGGCGGGGACGACATCGACGGCGTCCTGGCCGCCAACGACAGCCTCGCCGGCGCCGTGATCTCCGCCCTGCGGGCCGCCCAGGTACGTCCGCTGCCGCCGATCACCGGCCAGGACGCAGACCTCGTGGCCGTGCGCCGCATCGTCAGGGGCGAGCAGTACATGACCGTCTACAAGCCGTTCAAACCGGCTGCCGACGCGGCGGTCGAGATGGCCGTCGCCGTGGGACGCGGCGAGTCGGTCGGATCCATCGCCACCGGCACCGTCAGCAACACCACCACGAAGGACATCCCCGCGGTCCTGCTCCCCGCCGTCTCCGTCACCGTCGGCACCATCAAGGAGACTCTGGTAAAGGATGGTATGTACACCATCGCCCAGATATGCCCACCGAGTCTCCGGGCCGCCTGCGCCGAAGCCGGACTCATCTGACGGGTATTGCCGGAACCGACAGGAGGTGGCCCGTGGCGGTTCAGCCCTTGCTGGCGCTGCGCGGCGTCTCCAAGCGGTTCGCCGCCGTCCAGGCGCTGGTCGACGTGGAGCTGGAGATCATGGGCGGGGAGGTGGTCGCCCTGGTGGGCGACAACGCCGCCGGCAAGTCCACGCTCGTCAAGGTGATCTCGGGCGTCGGGCCCGCGGACCGGGGAATCATCGAGTGGCGCGGAACCCCCATACAGATCAGGCGCCCCCAGGACGCCCAGCTGCTGGGCATCGCGACCGTCTACCAGGACCTCGCGATGTGCGACAACCTCGATGTCGTCGGCAATCTCTTCCTCGGCCGGGAGATCCACCGGCTCGGCGTACTCGACGAGGTCGAGATGGAGCGCCGCACCCGCGATCTGCTGCACACCCTGTCCATCCGCATCCCCGACGTGCGGGTGCCGGTCGCCGCCCTGTCCGGGGGGCAGCGGCAGGTCGTCGCGATCACCCGTTCGCTCCTCGGCGAGCCCCGGCTCCTCCTGCTGGACGAGCCCACCGCCTCCCTGGGCGTCGAGCAGACCAGTCAGCTCCTGGACCTCATCGAGCGGTTGCGCGACCGGGGTCTCGGAGTTCTCCTCATCAGCCACAACATGGGCGACATCAAGGCCGTCGCCGACCGGATCGCCGTCCTGCGCCTCGGACGCAACAACGGCGTGTTCGACGTGAACACCGCCTCCCAGGAGCAGATCATCGCCTCCATCACGGGCGCGTCGGACAACGCCGTCGGCCATCGCTCGACCCGGGCCGAGGAGACCTGGCCGTGACGGGGAGGAAGGAAGGGGCGCACGCCGACGAGGCCGCGCCCGACGCAGGCCGAACGCGCGAGGGGCCACGACGAGGCACGCAGGCTCTCCGGGCGTGTGCCGACGCGGTGGGCCGCCGGCTGCACGCACACGACCTCGGCCCGGTCCCCGTCCTGCTCGCTCTCGTCGTGACCTGGACGATCTTCCAGATCCTCGACCACAACTTCCTCTCGCCGCGCAACCTGTCCGTGCTCAGCGTGGACATCGTCGGCACCGGCATGATCGCCGTCGGTATCGTCTTCGTGCTGTTGATCGGCGAGATCGACCTGTCGGTGGGCTCGCTCGCCGGTCTCGCGGGGGCCGTGTTCGCCGCGCTCAACGTGAACCTCGGCATGCCCGAATGGCTCGCGGTGGTCATCGCGTTGCTCTGCGGCGCGGCCGCCGGGGCGGTGCACGGGTTCTCCTTCGCCCGGATCGGTGTTCCCGCGTTCGTCGTCACCCTCGCCGGCCTGCTCGCCTGGAACGGCCTGATGCTGTACCTCCTGGGGACCGAGACCGCCATCAACTTCAGCGAGACCGGTCTGGTCGCCACGCTGACCAGCCGCTACTTCAGCGCCGCCGCCGTCACCTACGGCCTCGCGACGCTCGCCCCGGTCGCCTACCTCCTCGCCTCCCTTCGTGAGCGCGGACGCCGCGAGGCGGCCGGGATGCCCTGCCGGCCGGCCGGCGGGATCTGGGCGCGCGCGGCCCTGCTCGCGATCGTCGCGTTCGCCGCCGTCCTGGTCCTGAACCGGTTCGAGGGGCTGCCGCTCGCGCTGCTGATCTTCCTCGCGGTCGTCGTCGCCTCGGACCTCTTCCTGCGTCGCACGCCGTACGGCCGGCAGATCCTGGCCCTGGGCGGCGGTGTCGAGGCGGCCCGGCGATCCGGCGTGGACGTGACGCGGGTGCGGATCGCGGTGTTCGTGGTGTCGGGAACCCTGGCGGCGGTCGGCGGCCTGTTCGTCGCGTCGCGGCTCACCTCGGCCAGCCAGGTGCCGGGCTCCGGGATGCTGCTGATCAACGCCATCGCCGCGGCCGTCGTCGGCGGCACCAGTCTGTTCGGCGGGCGCGGCTCGCCCTGGTCGGCGCTGTTGGGCGTGCTCATGATCCAGTCGATCGCCTCCGGCATGGCGCTGCTGGGAGTCGAGCCCCCGGTGCAGTTCATGGTCACCGGCGGGGTGCTGTACGCCGCGGTGGTCCTCGACTCGCTGGCGCGCCGCGCCGCACGCGCCCGGGGACACCCCTGACGGCACGGCACTCCTGCACGGCGAGACGGTCCGCGGCGGCCGTGAGCCCGTGCACTCACAGGCCCGGGCCGTTCCGCCCCCGCGGCCCCCGCAGCCGGCAACTCCTGTGCGCCGGCTCGCACACCTCTGCAATCACCCCCAGACGGACGACACCTCGGGACCGCCGACGTTGCGTGCGCCCTCGAGGGCGCACGCCGACGGCAGCCGCGGCGACGGCGGCGGACGTCACCGGCGCAGCACGTCGAACCGCACGTCCCGCCACAGGGCGCGGGCCGGCGACCCGGCGTCGTCGCTCAGGTGGTCCTGGGGAACGGCCCAGACCTTCACCGGTGCGGCCCCGGCGGTGAGCGCGGGCCAGCCCGGGTCCCCGTCGGCGGCGAAGCCCGTCCAGGCGCGCATGATGCGACGGGACAGGGCGCGGTCCGGTTCGTCGGGGGCGCCGCCGATGAGGAACGCGGCGCCGGGCGCGTCCAGGTTGCCGAAGGCGAACGGGATGTCGGCGGTGTGCCAGGGCCGCGCCTGCCCGCCCGGCGTCCGGCGCCGGCGGGCGAAGCGGGACGCGTGGACCCGGCCGCCCGCGCGTGCGTGGCGCTCGGCGAGCCGACGGCCGTACTCGCCGAACACCGCGTCGCCGAAGAGGGCGAGATAGCGGTCGAGCAGCGGGGCGTCGGGCATCAGGACGCGATAGCCGTCGAGCAGGCGGGCGGGGAGACCGAGCGCTCGGACGAAGTCGGCGAGCCCGGTCTCCGACGAGATCTCCCGTACGCCGCCGACGGCGTGCAGGAACCAGCACTCCTCCACCGTGTGGCACACCAGGAGGTCCACGTCGCGGGCGACGCCCGTGTCCAGCGCGCAGAGCGGGTGCGCGGGCAGTACGTCGCCGTCCACGACCGGCTGGAAGACCACCGGGTCGTAGGCCTGCAGCGCCGCCACCGGGTCGTCCCGGAGCCGACCGGCGACTCTGTCGGACGCGGCCACCAGCCGGTAAGGGGAGGCGGAGAGCAGCCCTTCACCCGTCGGAGCGACACCGGCCTCGGCCGCGATCCGCCGGGCGACGGCGGCCGCCGTCGCCGGGGAGAAGAACGCGTTGGGCGCGCTGTGGACGATGGCCCTGCGGAACAGTCCGCGCGTCTCCTCCCTCGCCATCAGGCACGCGATCGATCCGGCTCCGGCGGAGTGCCCGGCCACCGTGACGCGTGCGGGGTCGCCGCCGAACGCGGCGATGTTGTCGCGGACCCAGCACAGGGCGGCCGTCTGGTCCAGCAGCCCCCGGTTGTCGGGGAAGCCCGGCACATGACCGAATCCCTCGAAGCCGACGCGGTAGTTGCAGGTGACCACGACCGCTCCGGCACGGGCGAGCGCGCCGCCGTCGAAGTCGGGCTGGGCGGAGGAGCCGAAGGTGTAGGCGCCTCCGTGGATCCAGAACAGCACCGGCAGGGGCCCGGCCTCCGAAGGCGTGGGCGCCCAGACGTTGACGCTGAGGACGTCCTCGTCGCCCGCGCGCCACGCCGGTGAGCCGGGCAGCCGCGCCGACTGCGGCGCGATGGGTCCGAAACCGCGGCAGTCCCGCGACGCGCCCGGGTCCAGGAGGGGCTTCGGCGCGCGGAAGCGATTCGCGCCGAAGGGCGCGACGGCGTACGGGATGCCGAGCACGGCCCTCACGCCGTCGCGCGAGAGGCTGCCGCGCACCACGCCGCTCGTCGTCCGGAACGTCGCCGCCCCCGTCTCCGTCCGCAGGCCGTCAGCCATGCGGCGCGCGGCTTGCGAGGCTCGGCCGGCCGGCGGGACGCGCACGGCGCGGCGCTCGGGTTCAGGCATCGAGCACTGCGGCGACGGCCTCGATCTCGACGAGCTGGTCGCGGTAGCCGAGCACGGTGACACCCATCAGGGTGCTCGGGACGTCGTGGTCGCCGAACGAGTCCCGGACCACCTCCCAGGCCTTCACCAGGTCCTCCTGCCGGGCCGACGCCACGAGCACCCGGGTGCTGATGACGTCGTGGAGCGACGCACCGGAGGCGGCGAGCGCCGTCCGCATGTTCTCGACGGCCCTGCGAGCCTGGCCGGCGTAGTCCCCGATCGCCGCCGTGGAGCCGTCCTCGTTCAGGGGGCAGGCACCGGCGAGGAAGATCAGACGTGACTCCGCGGGCGCCGTGGCCGCGTAAGCGTACTCGGCGACATCGGACAGGGCTGCGGAGCGGATCAGGGTGACGGCACGAGGCACGGTCTGCGGGTCCTTTCCCGGGGCGAGGAGCCCGGACATCCTTGCAAAGGCCCTGGCCTGACGCCTCCCAATTTTTCGAACGGCGTTACCGGGGGCCGGTGTTCAGCCGGCGCGAGATGTGAGGCCGAGAGCGGTGAGCGCGGCCTCGCCGGCAACCGCGTGGGCGTCTCCGGCGAGCAGCAGGGTCCGGGCCGCCTGGTAGCGGCAGCCCGCCGCCTCGAACGCCGTCGCGGCGGCGACCAGTCGCGCCTGGTCACCGTCCAACAGTGCTTCGGACCGGTCCAGTTGGGCGGTGGCGACGGGGTTGCCGGCGACCATGCCGCGGGCGGACCCGATCCGCTCGCGGGCGTCCGGGTGGCCGGCCAGCGCCGACGCCTCCGCCCGCACCGCCGCGTACCAGTGCAGCCAGACCCAGGTGACCCACTTCCACACCCGCTCCGGCGGCGGCGCCAGCCGCTCCAGGGCCGCATCCGCTTCCCCGTGGTGCAGCGACACCGTCGCGTCGAAGACCGCGCCGTAGCCGTGGCGGTGCTCGGACTCGTGGCCGGCCTCGTGGACGACCGCGAGCCAAGCCGCCCTGGCCTCGTGATCGCCGCGCAGCCCGTGGACCATCGCGACGGACGCGGCGGCCGGGCCGAGTGAGAACGACCGCTGCCGGCCGCCGCGCTCCCACGCGTCGAGGAAACGCGCGCCGCCCGCGAGCACGTCGTCGGCGGCGCCCGCGAAGGCGTCCGCGACCAGCAGCCAGGAGACGGCGTGATGACCGGCCTCGGCCAGCAGCGGATGACCGGCGAGCCGTCGGCCCCACCGCCGGGCCTGTTCCAGCTCTCCCACCCCCAGCGCGGTCGCGGACGCCATGGCCAGGGCGTCCATGCGCTCGTGCGCGGCGGCGGGCGTGCGCGGCGCCGCGGCGAGCACGTCGAGGCGGTGGCGCGCGGCGTCCGCCGCCCCGAACGGCCGGCCCGCCCAGCTGTGGGCGCCGGAGAGCGCGTCGAGAGCCGCGGACTCGGCCACCGGGTCGTCCGCCCGCCGGGCCAGTTCCACGGCCCGCTCGGCGTATCCGACCGTCTCGTGCGCGGTGTTGTCCGTGCCGCCCTGGACCGCGCCGAAGGCGTCCGCCACCACGGCGGCCTCGGCCAGTGCGACCGCCGCCCCGGCCGTCGGGCCTTCGTCGCTGGACAGCTCGCGCGCCGCCGCGAGCAGGCCGGCCGCCTCCTGCGCGGTGGGGACCCGTTCGAACGTGCTGGAAAAGCGGTACGCGACGGTGGCCGCCGCCGCCAGGTCGCGGGCGGCCGCCGCCGGGTCGCCGGCCCGGCGGGCCGCGTCCGCGGCGGCACGGTGCAGGCGGAGCATGTCGTCACCGAGCCGACGACAGCCGGCCACCCCGGCGGCCCGGCGCAGCGCGGCGGCGCCGCCGGCCGGGTCGCCCGCGGCGTCGGCGAGCGCCGCCGCCTGCTCGAAGCGCTGCTGGGCCTCGCCGACCAGGGTGCGGGCGAAGGCCAGGCCCGCCAGGGACAGTGCGAGGCGGCGGGCGTCCTCGCACTGCTCCGGGCGGTCGGCCGCCCAGGCCAGGGCGGCCCGCAGGTCGTCAGCCGTAGTGTCGAACCGTGCCCGGCGGCCCTCGTCCACGAACTCGAACTCGAACTCCGCCGACGCGTCTATCCGTTGGGCGTCCTCCAGGGCGGATGCGGCGCTCAGGCACCAGTTGAGGTGGCGGGAGCGGACGTCGGGCGTCTCGTCGGCGTCGGTCAGTCGCCGGGTCCCGTACTGGCGGACGGTCTCCAGCGCGCGGTACCGGACGCCTGCCGGGGACGGCGTCGCGGTCAGCAGACTCTGTTCGGCGAGTCGTCCGAGACCGTCGGCGACCGCGGCCGGGTCCAGCGGCGCGAAGGCTGCCACCGCGGCCGCCGCCCCGGCCGTGAAGGGCGCCGCGAACACCGAGATCCGCCGCAGCAGCGCCCGGTCCTGCGGCTCGAGCAGATCGTGGCTCCAGTCCAGCACCGCCCCCACCGAGCGGTGCCGGTCGTGCGCACGCGGCCCTCCGGCGAGCATGCGCAACTGGTCGGCGAGACCGGCCGTGAGGCCTTCCAGACCCAGGGCGGGATACCGCGCAGCCGCCAGCTCGATGGACAGCGCCATCCCGTCGAGGCCGGCGCAGAGGGCCGCGACGCCCTCGCGCGCCGCCGCGTCCGGTGCGCGTCCGGCCGCCGCCGCCCGCTCGGCGAACAGCGTCGCCGCCTCCGACTCCTCGCCGTCCGCCCAGGACAGCGGCGGCACCTCGAAGGCCCACTCGAACGGCACCAGCATCCGGGCGCGGCTCGTCGCGAGCACCTGCACGCCCGGACAGACCGTCAGCAGCCGCTCCACGAACGGGACCACGCCCTCGAGGATCTGCTCGCAGTTGTCCAGCACCAGCAGGGCCCGGTGGTCGGCCAGTGCGGCGAGCAGCGTCTCGTCGACGCCTCGACCCGGCTGCTCACCCGTGCCCACCGTCGCCGCGACCGCCGCGCCCACCCGTCCCGGATCGGTGACCGGGGCCAGATCCACGAACCACACCCCGTCGGGGAAGTCCCCGGCCGTCTGCGCGGCGACCGCCAGCGCGAGCCGGGTCTTGCCCACCCCGCCCGGCCCGACCGCGGTCACCAGCCGGCGCGTCTTCACGGCTTCGGCGAGCTCGGCGCGCTCCCGCGTCCGGCCCACGAACGCCGTCAGCGGTGTCGGCAGTGCGGGTGCCGGGCGTGTCTGCCCGGCGCGGGCGAGGTCGGCCGCACGCCGGGACAGGGTGCGCCGGTCCGGAGCCCGCAGCTTGCGCAGCAGCGCGGAGACGTGCGACTCCACCGTGCGTACCGAGATGAACAACTGCGCGGAGATCTCCGCGTTGCTGAGATGCTCGCCGAGCAGCGCGAGCACTTCTGCTTCCCGGGCCGAGATCGCTGGAGTGGACACCGGGACATTATCCGCTGCGGTTGCCGGGGCCCCGGCCGGTGCGGATCCTCGCCTCGGTCCTGTCCGTGGGTGCTTTCCGTGGTCCTGTCCGTGGTGCGTTCCGTGGTGCTCTCCGTGGTGAGCACGGATGCGGCGGCCACGGCGTCCGGGAGAGGCTGTGACCACGGCGTTCGGCCCCGGCAGGGGATCCCCGGGCGCCGCCGGCGACCATCTCACCCACCGCAGGAGCGACCATGACCGGATCGTCCGCACCGGCCTCCGAGAACACGGGCCCGCGGCCCGGGCCCACGTGCGCCGGACCCCGCCCCCGTGCGGTGCGCCGCCGCGACGCCGAGCACCGGCTCGCCCACGACGTCGACGTCTGGGTGGCCAGCGCCTCTCCCGAGGGCACGCCCCACCTCGTGCCGCTCTCCTTCGACTGGGACGGCCGCACACTGCTCATGGCCACCCCGGCGGACAGCCCGACCGGCCGGAACCTGACGGCCCGCCGGACCGCCCGGCTGGCCCTCGGTCACACCCGTGACGTCTGCGTGATCGATGGCGAGGCCGAGGCCCTCGCCATCGACGCCCTGCCGTCACGGCAGGGCGACCGGTTCGCCGAACGCACCGGCTTCGACCCGCGCACGCTCAGCACGCGATATCGATGGTTCCGCGTCACCCCGCGCCGCATCCAGAGCTGGCGCGAAGCGGACGAACTGACCGGCCGCGAGCTCATGCGCGACGGCCGCTGGCTCGCCTGAACGCCGCCGCGACATCGTTGATCCGAACCACGAAGTCCCTTTCCCTGCCTATCGTCTGATCGATCGTCGACAAAGGAGCTCCGTCATGACCGACACCCAGCAGCCCGCCCGCAGCAGCAGCGCCGCCCCCGAGAAGTTCGACGGGTTCACGGCCGAGGAACGCGACGCGATGAAGGAGCACGCCCGGGATCTCAAGGCGAGCGCGCGACGCAGCCCGCGCACCGCCAAGGCGGACGGCGAGAAGGACGTGCTCGCGAAGATCGCCGACATGGCGGACGCCGACCGCGTCCTCGCCGAAGGAGTGCACCGCATCGTCACGGCGGCCGCCCCGGACCTGGCACCCAAGCTCTGGTACGGCATGCCCGCCTACGCCCGGAACGGCAAGGTGGTGTGTTTCTTCCAGAGCGCGCAGAAGTTCAAGAGCCGCTACGCCACGCTCGGCTTCAGCGACCAGGCCGCCCTCGACGACGACGCCATGTGGCCCACGGCGTACGCCCTGACGAAGCTGGACGCCGCCACCGAAGCCCGTATCACCGAGCTCGTCGCGAGGGCCGCGGGCTGACCGCGACAGTCCCGCCGCCGTCAGCCCGCTCTGACGCGGCGGTCGTTCAGCCCCCTGCGCGTTCCACGGGGAGCCACAGCTCGGCGTCGGCCTCGGTCCCGTCCGGCGACGGACGGATGCGCAGGATCTCGGGGCCGGGAAGGCTGCGGTACGGATTGGCGGGGAACCACTCGGTGAACACGTCCCGCCACAGGATCTGGATGACTTCCGGCACCGGCCCGGAGGCGGTGAAGACCGCCCAGGTGCCGGCCGGAACGTCCAGGCGGGCGGTCCCCTCGGGCGCGGCCGCGGACGTGACCACCCCGTGGTAGTAGTCGAGTTCGGTGCCCTCGGCGCGGCTCGGGTCCAGGTCGTCGCAGACCGAGACGACACCCTGCGGCTCCTGGTCCGAGAGGTCCCGCAGATTCTCCAGGACGCCCGGGTCGATCCCGCGCACGAAGTCGATGATCGCCTGGTTGGGTCCCAAGTGCACCAGTGGCACCCGGGCCTTGAATCCGACGACACCGAAGTCCGGCCGGTCCACCACGCGATAGCGCATGCTGCTGCTCCCTTCGACGGTGAGGCGGAAGGCCAACCGGGGCTGGGAGACGAGCGCGGCGCCGGTGCGCCGGGCCTCGCCCGGGCCGACGCCGTGCACGGCGCGGAACGCCCGCGCGAACGCCTCGGCAGAGCCGTAGCCGTAGCGCACCGCGATCTCCAGCAGCGGCTCGCGCCCCGCGAGCACGTCGGCGCCCGCGACGGTCAGCCGCCGTCGCCGGACGTACTCCGACAGCGGCATGCCGGCCAGCGCGGAGAACATCCGGCGCAGGTGGTACTCCGAGGTGGCCGCGGTGCGTGCCAGCGCCGCCACGTCGACGACCCGGTCGAGACGGCCCTCGATGTGCTCCATGGCCTGGTTGAGCCGCTCCAGCACGCCAGGTCCCCTTCCTTTTCGTGATCACGACGCTAGGGCTCCCGCACCCCCGTGGACCCGACATCCTGTGCCCGATCGAGTCGGGTGCGCGGGGCATGTGAGAGGTGGATCACACTTCGGCCGCCGACGTCACACTCGGGCCCGCTCGCGCACTCTCAGTTCGCAACGCACCCGCGACGGAAGGCCCGAGAATGCACGACCCCCTGCCCGGCTCGCCGGAGCACCCCGAGGCGGTGGACCCCGAGGCGGTGGACCCCGGTGTGACACAGGTCTTCCACGACCACCGTGAGCTGCTGTTCTCCCTCGTCTACAACATGCTCGGCAGTGTCGCCGACACCGAGGACGTACTGCAGGAGACCTGGCTGTCCTGGGCGGCCCGGCACCGGGCGCCGGGCGCGGAGCGGATCGACCACCCGCGCGCCTACCTGGTGCGGATCGCCGTGAACGCGGCGCTCGCCCACCGGGACGCCGTCGACCGCCGTCGCGAGACCTACGTGGGCCCCTGGCTCCCCGAACCGCTCGTCGGCCCCCTCGCCACGACTCCCGCGCCCGACGACGCCGCCGACGCGACCCTGCGCGCCGAGTCGGTGTCGATGGCTCTGCTGGTGGTCCTGGAGACTTTGACCCCGCTGGAACGCGGGGTGTTCGTGCTGCACGAGGTGTTCGGCTACGCCCACACCGAGATCGCGGAGATCCTCGGCCGCAGCCCCGCGGCGATCCGTCAGCTCGCGCATCGGGCCCGGGAGCACGTGCACGCCCGCCGGCCCCGCTACGAACCCGACGCGCGCCTGCGGCAGCAGGTGACCGAGCGGTTCCTGGCCGCCGCGCTCGGCGGTGACCTCGACGCGCTCCTGCGGATGCTGGCGCCGGACGTCACCCTGTGGGGCGACGGCGGCGGCAGGGGGGTGGGCGGCCTGCGACCGCTGCACGGCCGGGACAAGGTCGCCCGGCTGTTCGCCGCCGTCGCGCCCCGCTCGGGCCAAGGGCTCCACATCGCCTATCGCAGCGTCAACGGCGACCCGTCCGCAGTGCTGTTCCTCGGCGACACCCCCTACGCCGTCCTCGTCCTCGATCTCACTCCGGACGGCGACCAGGTGTGCGGCATCTACGCGGTCGCCAATCCCGACAAGCTCTCCCACGTCGACTGACGCCCGGCCGGCGTCGACCGAACCACGAGGAATCCACGTGATGCGAAGAATGGTGTCCTGGCCCGGCGGCAGAACGGCGAAATGGGTCGTCCTCGCCGTCTGGACGCTCGTCCTGATCCCGGCTCTCCTGCTGGCCGGCCGGCTCGGCGACGTCGAGGAGAACGACAACGCGGCCTGGCTGCCCGACCACGCCGAGTCGACCGAGGCCGTCGCCCGGGCCGAGCGGTTGCGGCCCGCCGACACCCTGCCCGCGATCGTGCTCTACGACCGCCCGGAAGGCGTCTCGGCTGCCGACATGGGCAAGGCCCGGGCCGACGCCGAGGCCTTCAAGGGTGTCGCGAACGTGGTCGGGCAGCCGCAGGGCCCGGTGAAGGCGCGGGACGGCAGGGCGATCCGGACCGTTGTCCAGGTACGCAAGGACAGGACCGGCTGGGAGGGCGTCGGCAAGGTCGTGGACGCGCTCACCGAGGTGGGCGAGACCGACGCGGACGGGCTCGGATTCCACGTCACCGGGCCGGCCGGGCAGGCCTCCGACTCCATCAGGGCCTTCGGTGGTGGCGGCGGTCTGACGACGATCACCGCCGCTGTGGTGGTGGTCATCCTGCTGCTCACCTACCGCAGTCCGGTGCTGCCCCTGCTGCCGCTGCTGACCGCGGGCGGGGCTCTGGTCACCTCGGAGGCGGTGATCTACCTGCTGGCGCGGCACGCCGGACTCACCGTCAACAAGCAGACCGGCTTCATCCTGACGGTGCTGGTGTTCGGGGCCGCGACCGACTACGGCCTGCTGCTGATCTCCCGGTACCGGGAGGAGCTGCTGCGGCACGAGGACCGCCACGAGGCGATGGCCGAGGCGCTGCGCCGGTCGGTCTCCGCGATCGTCGCGAGCGCCGGCACCGTCGCGGTGAGCCTGCTGCTGCTGATGCTGGCCACCCTCAACTCCACGCAGGGGCTCGGTCCGGCCTGCGCCGTCGGCGTCCTCGTCGGACTGGTCGCCATGGTCACTTTGATGCCCGCCCTGCTGGTGGCCTGCGGGCGGTGGATCTTCTGGCCGGTGCGGCCGTCGCGGGGGGCGGGCACAGCGGCCGGGCAGGGCCTGTGGGACCGGGTCGGCGCCGCCGTCGCGGGCCGGCCCCGGACGGTGTGGATCGGTACCGCTCTCCTCCTCGGCGTCATGGCGACGGGCATGTTCGGACTGAGGTCCGACGGACTGTCCGGTACGGATCAGTTCACCGGCCGGCCGCAGTCGGTCGCCGGCGAGGAGATCATGTCGGCGCACTTCCCGGCCGGAGCGGGTGACCCTCTCCTCGTGGTGGCCGACGCGGCGTTCGCGGAGCCGGTGAGATCCGCGCTGGCCGCGGTCCCGGGAGTCGCCGGGGTCTCGGCGCCGATGGTCGGGGACGCGACGGCGATGATGCTCGCGGAGCTCGAGGACGACCCCAGCAGCACCGCCGCGATGCGTACCGTCGAACGTGCCCGGGCCGCCGTCCACCCCATCGAGGGCGCTCGGGCCCAGGTGGGCGGCAACACCGCGATCCTGCTCGACACGCAGAACGCCGCCGCCCGCGACTCCGCGGTGATCATTCCCATCGTGCTGGTCGTGGTGTTCCTCGTCCTCACGCTGCTGCTGCGGGCGGTCGTCGCACCGCTGCTGCTGATGGCGACGGTGGTGCTGTCGTTCGCGGCGGCCCTCGGGGTCAGCGGCCTGGTGTTCCGGCACGTGTTCGGCTTCGCCGGGACGGAGGCGTCCTTCCCGCTGCTGACGTTCGTGTTCCTGGTCGCGCTGGGCATCGACTACAACATCTTCCTCGTCACCCGGGTGCGCGAGGTGGCGCTGCTGCACGGCACCCGGCGCGGCGCGCTGACCGGGCTGTCCGCGACCGGGGGTGTCATCACGTCGGCCGGGCTCGTGCTGGCCGGCACGTTCGCGGCGATGGCCTCGCTGCCGTTGGTGTTCGCGGCCGAGCTGGGGTTCGCGGTGGCGTTCGGGGTACTGCTGGACACCCTCGTCGTCCGTTCGGTGCTGGTGACCGCGCTGACGCTGGACGTGGGCCGGTGGATGTGGTGGCCCGGCCGGCTGTTCCGGCGTCAGGACCCGCCGCCGCCGACGTCGTCGACGGGCGGACCCGCGCGCGAGCCGCTGCTTCGAGGGACGTGACGGCTCCGGGGCACGCTCCCGGGCACGTGACGGTCCTGACCGGGCAGACGACCGGCGCCGGCGTGGCGGGCTCACCGACCTGGCGCAGGAGGAGCGGCCAGGGCGACGGCTGCTTCCTCTGAGGCTCCTCAAGTCGCTTGGCAGGAGCGGGACACGGCGGCCACGATGACCGGCATGACGGGACTCGCGGGACTCAGCAGGAAACAGGACGTCGTACTGCTCATCCGGGACTCGGACCTGGTGGCGGCCGCCCTTCGGCAGGCGCTCGCCGAGGCCTCGCCCGAGGAGCGCCCCGGACTGGAACGCGCCGCCGCGCTGGTCGGGTCCACCGCCGCCGCCACCGAAGGTCAGCTGCGCGCCCGTTGGGTCCGTTCCCGGCTCGCCTCGGCCGGCTTCACCGGCGACCTGGCCTCGGTCTCGGCGGTGAAGGCGCTGCGCAAGGCGGAGCCGGAACTGAGCCTGCTGGCGGCCGTGCGTCTGCAGAAGGACGCGGTGGCGTTCCCGGAGTGAGCGAGAGGCGTCCGGGCGCTGGGCGCGGGGCCTGCCGCCCACCTCCCGCCGGTCGGGTCAGCGGGGCTTCCGCCAGGTCATGATCTCGGTGGCCGGGAGGCGTTCGGCGAAGCGGTCGTCGGGCGCCTCCTGCCGCAGGAGGGCGCGCAGATCCCGCTCGAAGTCACCCAGCCGGTCGCCGAAGAGATGGGGCGCGGAGTCGGACCGGGAGAACGCCCACGCCACGATGTCGTCCGCGGTGCGCTCGACCACCGTGCCGGCCGGCACGACATGTCGCCGGAAGTCCACGAACCCGGCCCGGGCCATGACGAGGTCCTCCCGGTTCGGCGTTCCGTTCAGGAGCCGTCCGCGTCCTGCCCGGCGCACCGGTCCGAGATATCGGCGCACGAGGGCGGCGATCCGGTCGTACGGGGGCGCCGGCGACGGCAGCGGTTCCTGCTCGGGGGGCGCGTCCCCGTGTCCGTGGTCGCTGACCAGGACGAAGGAGCCTCCCGGCTCCAGCATCCGCAGCACCGTGGCGGCGACGCGGTCCCGGTCGGTCCAGTGGAAGGACTGGGCGAACACCACCGCCCGGAACCGACCGAGCCCCGCCGGGAGGTCCTCGGCACGGGCGGCCACCCAGCGGGCGGTGACACCGAGACGGCCGGCCCGGCGTTCGGCCTCGGCCAGCATGTCCTCGTCCGGGTCGACGCCCACCGCCTCGGCGAAGTGGGGCGCGAGGGTGAGCAGCGCGGTGCCAGGGCCGCAGCCCACGTCGAGGAGTCTGCCCCGGCCGTCCAGAGCGAGGGCGTCGGCGACGGTCTCGGCCAAGCCGGGAGCGTACGGGAGTCTGCCCCGCTCGTAGTAGGCCGCGCTGCCCCGGAACAGCGAGCTGTCCCACTCCCAGCCGTCAGGCATCCCGTCTCCCCGCCGCCCGCCTCACGGACTCCGGCGTCATCCGCGGGCTTCGGGCGGTCGCCCTGTCCCGTCCGTCATGACCGGCAAGTATTCCACCTGCCGTGGTCCCGGTACCGAGTTCCTCCCGAACGGGTTGTCCCCCGTACGGTTC
The DNA here is from genome assembly GCF_003032475.1 of Streptomyces sp. P3. Classification (NCBI taxonomy): domain Bacteria; kingdom Bacillati; phylum Actinomycetota; class Actinomycetes; order Kitasatosporales; family Streptomycetaceae; genus Streptomyces; species Streptomyces sp. P3. The sequence goes on along the minus strand of NZ_CP028369.1, from coordinate 9,595,075 downwards.
GCCGCTGCGTCGCGCCGGCCACGCCCCCGGCGCGGGTCCGCGGCGACTGCCCCGCGCGCGTGCGGGTCCGCTCACCGCACGGCGTCGGCCCGCCGGGCCCGTGAGGAGGCGTCAGCGGCGGCCGCGCAGCCGGGCCAGGAGGCCGCGCGCCTGGGCGCGGCGGCGCGGGTCGGCCGCGGCACGCCGCGCCTGCTCGATCGTGCGCTGCCCCTGAGGGCTTCGGGCGAACGTCTTGATGCGCTGGATGAGGCTCATCGCTCTGCTCCCGTGGGGTCCGTCGACGTCGTTCGTCGTCTCGACTCAGTGCTACCCCCGAACGGGTCGAACAGGCCGGTCGGGCGCGGGATCACGCGCACCGTGCCGCCGACGCCACGCCGAGGCCGCGCGTCACCTGGCCGACCGGAGTGCGGACGGGTACGGGCGCGGTCCGCGCGGCCGCGGGCGCGGTACGGGCCGGCCGCACCCGGTAGGTCGTCTTCGCGGGATCCGCGACGGGCTCGCCGAGCGTGATGCGTCCGGCGGCGTGCAGCGCGTCGCACTCGGCGCGGGACAGGGCGACATAGCAGCCTCCCCGGCCGCTTCCCGCGTCCAGCGGCCGCCAATAGCCGTAGATGCGCCGGCCGTTCGCGTGCTCGGTGACGAAGACGGGGGTACGCGGATCGGAGACGATGCGCAGGATGTCGGCTCCGGCACGGCTCGGCGGCTCCGCGGGGCGGGAGGGAGCCTTGCGCGTGGCGGTCCCCGCACCGCGCTCGTCCGGGAGGGGCAGACGTCGTGCCGCGGCTGGCCGGCGATTGGCGGTGGTCGGCATCATCGGTGACCTTTCCTGGACGGGGACTGGAGACCGCCTACCCGGCCGAGCCGGAGTTGATCTCTCTCCGGTGGCATCCTTCATCACACCACTGACAACGGGCCGTCCCTCGAGTGCCGTCGCCCTTGCGGCGCCTGACGGATCCTCACGACGTCAGGAGAAGAACCCCCGCGGCGCGGGCAGGCCCGGCGTGAAGGAGGACGGCGCGCTCATGACCCGGTCCAGGTCGCGGCGGATGCGTTCGGCCTCGCCGCGCACCTGTGCGGGCACATCACCTCGTTCGCTGACGAGGCGGTGGTAGATCGGGGTGTCGTCGAAGACGGGGGTCACCGAGGAGGCTCTTCTTTCGGGTCGAACCGGCGCTTACGGGCAGTCGCCTGACGGCCCGGCAGCGGAACCGCCGAACGGCGACATCATCGTATTGTCCCCGATGCGCCGCGGTGCGCGTGACTCGGGGCCCGTGGAGGGCTGTGCGGCGCCCGGGCGGCGGCGGCGTGCGGCGTCACCAGGACAGCGGGTCCCTTGCCGCGCAGGCCCGGCCGGCCAGGCCTTCCAGGGAGCCAGGCGCCGACTGTGCCCGCAGCAGCTGCGCGACGATCGCGGCCGTGGCGCGGTGCCAGTCGGCGCCGCGCCGGAGCATCGCGTGGTCGCCCCCGCGGACGAGGACGAGACCGGCCCGCGCGCCCGCCGACCTGGCCCGCCGCACGTACTCCTCGGACGCCCCGGGGTCGGTGACCCGGTCCCGGTCGCCGTGCAGGACGACGATCCGCGTCCCGGCGAGGTGGTCGACGGGTTCGCCGGGCGGGCACCACGGCGCCAGCGCAAGCACACCCCGCACCGCCGGGTCGGCGGCCGCACGCAGCGCGGCCCGGCCCCCCATCGAGTGACCGACCAGGGTCACGGGCACCTCGCTGGCGAGGCGCCGCAGTTCGTCGAGGGCTCGTGCCGTGTCGTCCACCGGGTCCGCGGTGGCGTTCCAGCCCTGGTAGCGGTAGCGCACCTCGCCCACGAGGACGTCCCGGCGGTCCGTCGACGCGACGGCGGCGCGCAGGACGGGACGCATGCGCAGAGCGGCCAGGTGCCAGGCCTTCGACGTCCTGCGGCTGTGCTCCCGGCCGCCGTGCAGCACCAGCACCGCGGCCCCGGCACGCGCCGCCGGCCGGCGCCGCACCACCAACGCGGTACCGACCGCCCCGACCGTACCGGTCGTGCCCGCTGTTCCTGCGCCCGCTGCCTCTTCGCCCACTGCCCCGCCGCCTCCCGTAGCTCGCCCCGGACCGCCGCGGACGTCCCGGGACACCTCCCGGCCGGCCCGGCGGACACGGCCGAGGATGTCAGAGACGGCCCGGGTCCGCAGGAGCGACGGCTCGCCCGGGGCGGGCACAGGGCTGCTCGGGCGCGGATGGCCCGGACTCGCCGGGTGCGCCGACGGCCCCGGACCGCTCCCGGGTGCGGACCACCGCGGCGCGCATCACGGGGCGGATCTCGTCGGGCAGGCGGCCGCACTCCACCCAGCGCAGCACCAGGTGGGCCACCTCGCGCAACTTGATGTTGGTGTGCTGGGAGACCTGCTTCAGCACGTCCCAGCTCTCCTGGGACGGAAGCCGGCACACCGCCGCGACCACACCGATCGCCTGATCGATGACGGCGTGCGAGGTCAGGGCTTGACGGAGCTGCTCCACCTCTTGCTCGAGCGCGGCCACTCTCCGTACGAGTTCGTCGTTCTCCGGCATGCGAGGTCGCTCTTCCTCCTCAGTCCCCGACAGTCGCCCGTCCGCAGACGAAAGCCTGCGTGGTGACGTCCGCGAGCGGGACGTCGTCACCAGCCTGGGCCCCCGCACCGCCGCCCCGCGATCCCGTGAACGAACGACATCGAGGGCGGCAGTCCGCGCAACGAAAAAAACACACCCTCCACGCCTCCCCCACAGGCATCCGGAACCGTACGCGGGGCAGATGTAGGCCGAGAGGGGCAGATCGCCCCGTGGCGAGGAGATCCGGGCGCATGCACACGCTCACGTTCGACAGTGACGACCTCGAGCTGACCGAGGACTTCCTCAGCCGCGCCTACGCCACCATGCGCATCGGCAGCAGCACTCCCGAGACCAGCAGGGCGCGGATCAGCCGCGGGGACCTCGGCGCGGTCACCGTCGACGAGCTCGACCTCGACTTCGACATGAGCTACGCCGTCACGCCGCTGGGCCGGATCTGTCTGTGCGTGGTCCACGAGGGCACCATCCGCGACCACGTCTACCCGGGGGTGGAGGACTCCTTCGGCCCCGGGGACGTGGTCTCCTTCGCGCCGCCGACGCAGTCCTATGCGGGCCGCATCTGCCGTGCCCGCTACAACATCACCATGCTGGACACCGACCTGCTGACCCAGGTGGCCGCCACCGCGGGAACCGCCGTCACCGAGCCGGTCCGGCTGACCGGGCACCGGCCGCACTCCCCCGAAGCGGGCAGACGCCTGCGGGGCACGATCTCCTACGTGCGCGACCACATCCTGGCCGACCCGGCGCTCGCCGAGCAGCCGCTGATCGCGTCGACGGCGGCCCAGCACCTGGCCGCGAACGTGCTCGCCGCGTTCCCCAACACGGCGCTGACCGACCCCACGGCCGCCGACCGGCGCGACGCGCACCCGGACATGCTGCGCCGCGCGCTGGCGTACATCGACGACCACGCCGACCAGCCGATCACCGTCGCCGACATCGCGGCGGCGGCGCACGTCACCGTCCGCGCCCTCCAGTACGCCTTCAGCCGCCACCTGGACAGCACCCCGCTGGCCCATGTGCGCCGTGTCCGGCTGTCCCACGCCCACCGGGAACTGCAGGCCGCCGCCCCGCACGAGGGGGCGACGGTCACCGGCATCGCGGCCCGCTGGGGCTTCCACCACCCGGGCCGCTTCGCCGCGCTCTACCGCGAGACCTATCTGCGCAGCCCGGGCCAGACCCTCCGGAGCGGCTGACCCGGGCCGGACCGACCCGGGTCGTCGTACGGCGGGCCTGGCAGGCGGACCGGCACCCGGTCCGGGACCGGCGCCCCCGGCGGGCGCGCCGATCAGCGCTCGGTCCGGCCGTCGCGGGTCAGCGGGCGGCGAGCAGTTCGAGGGTGTCGATCACTCGGTTCGAGAACCCCCACTCGTTGTCGTACCAGGCGACCACCTTGACGTGGCGGCCGTCGACGCGGGTGAGGGCCGAGTCGAAGATCGACGACGCCGGGTTGCCGGTGATGTCGGACGACACCAGCGCGTCCTCCGAGTACTCGAGGACGCCGGCCAGCGGCCCCTCGGCCGCGGTGCGGTAGGCCGCCAGCACCTCGTCGCGCGTCACCTCGCGGGCGACGGTCGTGTTCAGTTCGACGATCGACCCCACGGGGACCGGCACCCGGATCGAGTCGCCGGACAGCTTGCCGTCGAGGTTCGGCAGCACGAGCCCGATCGCCTTGGCGGCGCCCGTCGTGGTCGGGACGATGTTGACGCCGGCGGCACGCGCGCGGCGCGGGTCGCGGTGCGGGCCGTCCTGGAGGTTCTGCTCCTGCGTGTAGGCGTGCACGGTCGTCATGAAACCGTGCTCGATGCCGGCGAGACCGTCGAGGACGGCGGCCAGCGGGGCGAGCGCGTTGGTGGTGCAGGACGCGTTCGAGACGATCGTGTGGAGCTCGGGGTCGTAGGCGTCGGTGTTGACGCCGTAGGCGAGGGTGACGTCGGCGCCGTCCGAGGGCGCGCTGACGAGCACCTTGCGCGCGCCCGCGTCGAGGTGGGCGCGGGCGGCCTTCGCGGAGGTGAAACGGCCGGTCGCCTCCAGCACGATGTCGACGTCGAGGTCGGCCCACGGCAGCTGGGCCGGCTCGCGCTCGGCGAGCACCTTGATACGGCGGCCGTCGACGACGAGGGCGCCGTCCTCGACGGTGACCGGCCGGCCGAGCCTGCCGGACGTGGAGTCGAAGGCCAGCAGCCGCGCGAGGGCGGTGGGCTCGGTGAGGTCGTTGACGGCGACGATCTCGAGGTCGCTGTCGCGTTCGAGGAGCGCACGCAGCACGTTGCGTCCGATGCGGCCGAATCCGTTGACGGCGATGCGAGTCATGAGTGGTGTCCCTTCGGTTCGCCACCAGCCTCGCGCGGTACGGGTGGCGTCGGCCACGGCGTGAGCGCCACGGTTCGAAAGGATCCCGCCAACCGCGTCGGCGGCTCGGCTCGCCGCCGCTCGCCCGGGAGTACGGCTACTCGCCCCGGGTGAAGGTGCGCCGGTATTCGCTCGGCGTGGTGCCGAGGATCTGCTGGAAGTGCGTCCGCAGATTCGCGCCCGTGCCGAGCCCGACGTCGTTCGCGATCTGCTCGACCCCGCGCTCGGAGCGCTCGAGCAGCTCACGGGCCGCGTCGATACGGGCACGCATGATCCACTGCATCGGCGTGTACCCGGTGTCCTCGACGAAGCGCCGCGAGAAGGTGCGCTCGGAGACCGCCGCGTGGCGGGCCATCGCCTCGAGGGTCAGGGGCTCGTCGAGCCGGTGCAGGGCCCACTCGCGGGTGGCGGCGAACCGCTCGCCCAGCGGCTCCGGCACGCTGCGGGGCACGTACTGCGCCTGTCCGCCGCTGCGGTAGGGGGCCGCGACCAGCCGCCGGGCCGCGTGGTTGGAGGCCGCCACCCCGAGGTCGCGGCGCAGGACGTGCAGACAGAGGTCGATGCCGGAGGCGGCGCCGGCCGAGGTGAGCACACTGCCCTCGTCGACGAAGAGGACGTTCTCGTCGACCCGGACGTGCGGATGCCTCGCCGCGAGCGCCCGCGCGTAGTGCCAGTGCGTCGTGGCGCGCCGGCCGTCGAGCAGCCCGGTGGCGGCGAGCGCGAAGGCGCCGGTCGAGATGGCGGCGAGCCGGGCGCCCCGGGCGTGGGCGGCGATCAGCGCGGCGACGACGGCCTGCGGCGGGTCGTCGCGGTCGGGGAACCGGTAACCGGGGATGAAGACGACGTCGGCCCACTCGAGCGCCTCCAGCCCGTGGGCGACGTGGTAGGACAGTCCGTCGCCGCCGCTCACCGGTCCGGGCGCCGCACCGCAGACCCGGACCTCGTACGGCATGCTCGCGCGGGTCGTGAACACCTGCGCCGGGATGCCGACGTCGAGGGGCTTCGCTCCGTCGAGCACGAGGACGGCGACGCGCCGGAGGCGGGAGGACGACATTCGCCACAGGGTACGGGGCGAGCACCGGAGCGCGTCCGCCGCGGCGAGGCGTCGAAGGCGTCATGGGGAGGGAGCACCGCGGCGGGCCGGGCGGTGAACACGCCCGCGGCCGTGCGCGTATGGCTCTGCGACGGTTCGTGGAAAGGCGCGGTGCTCACGTGACAGCTCATTCCCCCCACTCCGGTCACCGCAGGCGTCAGAACCGGACCCCGCTGATCGCCGCCGCCGCGGCCGGCGTCCTCGCGGTCACCCTGGCGGCGCAGGCGGCCCTCGCGAGCGGGGAATCCGGGGCGGCCGCCGCACCGGCCGGAGCCCGCGCCCTCGCCGTACCCCGGACCGCGAGTGAGGTGCGGCTGACCGCGACCCGGCGGGTCACCGGCGTCCTCGACGGCGCGCGGACCCGGTTCACCGGAGCGGGGGCCCTGGGCGGTGACGGTCGGCAGGCAGGCCGTACACCGCTGTTCGAGCTGGCGGACGGCGCCGTCCTGAAGAACGTCGTCCTGGGCGCTCCCGCCGCCGCCGGCGTGCGCTGCCTGGGCAGTTGCACCCTGGAGAACGTGTACTGGGAGGACGTCGGCGAGCACGCGGCCGCCTTCCTCGGCAGGTCCGCGGACGCCGTGTACACCGTCAGCGGCGGCGGCGCCGCCGACGCGGCGGGCACGGTGTTCCGGTTCGACGGGGCGGGCACGTTGACCGTCCGCGACTTCGCCGTGGCCGGCTTCGGGGAACTGGTGCGCTCCTGCGGCGACTGCGGTGAGCAGTTCCGGCGGGACGTGGTGCTGGAGAACGTCACGGCCACCGCTCCCGGCCGCGAACTGGTCGGCGTCAACGGCAACTTCGGTGACACCGCCCGGCTGAGCGGCGTCACCGTGGTCGGCGACCCGGGCCGGGACATCGTGCCCTGCCAGAAGTTCGAGGGGGTCACCGGCGGCGACCCGGCGAAGGCGGACGCCGGACCCGACCAAGTGAACTGTCTCTTCGAGGAGTCCGACGTCACCTTCCGGTGAGCACGCGGTCACGGCCCGCCGGACCCGGTATCCGGGTCACCCGGTCACCCGGTCACCCGGTCACAGCTTGGCGCCGAAGTTCTGCGTCCACCACGGGCCGCCGGCTCCGTCGTGGATGCCCACGCCGATGTTCTTGAAGTCGCAGTTGAGGATGTTGGCACGGTGGCCGGGACTGTTCATCCAGGACGTCATCACCGACTGCGCCGTCTGCTGCCCCTTGGCTATGTTCTCGCCGTACGTGGACCAGCGGTAGCCGGCGGCGGTGATGCGCCGGCCGGGGTCGGCGCCGTCGGGGTTGGTGTGGTCGAAGAAGTCGCGCGCGGCCATGTCGTCCGAGTGTCCCTGGGCGGACTTGCGCAGCAGCGCGTCTCCCGTGAGGGGACCGCAACCCGCGGCCGCCCGTTCCTTGTTGACCAGGGCGATCACCTGACTCTCACGGTCGGACGGGCCCGACTGCGTGAACGGCGTCTTCGAGGCGGACCGCCCCGCGCCGGCGGCCGGCTTCGCCGGCGCCTTCACCGGGGCGCTGCGGGAGGGGCGGGCGCTCGGCGAGGCGCTCGCGGCCGGTGACTTCGAGGCCGACGGCGAGGCGGAGACCGACGCGGACGGCGAGGGCGACGCACTCGTGCGGCCGGCGTCCGGGGAGGGCCGGTCGGAGATCAGTGCGTCGTCCGCGGGCTGCACCGCGGTGCTCTCCCGGGACCCCGTCCCCGGCTGCGTCCCGAAGTAGTAGAGCCCGCCGCCCGCCACGCACGCGGCCACCACCGCCGTGCCGACCGCCCGCCGCCGCGTGCGCCGTCGGCGGCGCGCCGCGCTGCGGGAGACCGTTCGGTCCCCGGAGGCACGACGGGACTTCCGCACGATCACGGAGGGATCCCCGTCCGCGGACGCCGGGGCGGCCGAGGCGGCCAGCGCGACGGTGTCGGCGGCGCCGGGGGTCCTCACCAGGAGCGCGGACGACACGGCGACCAGCGCCAGCCCGGCCAACAGTCCCTCCGCGGGCAGCAGTCCGCTCCACAGGCCCGAGCACCTGGCGCAGCCGCGGGCGTGGCGGGCTATGCGCTTGCGCCACAACGCCGAGGGCCGGCCGTCGAAGTCCGCGAGGGCGCCCCGCAGTTCCGCGCACGGCGGCTGCGCGTCCAGCGCCCGCACCACCACCCTCGCCGCCTCCAGCTGCGCCTTCATCCGCTGCACGCGTACGGCCGTGTGCGGCGGTGTCAGCGAAAGGGCGTCGGCGATCTCGGCGCGGGTCAGCTCGCCGGCGCACTCCAGCCACCACAGGGACAGCAGGCCGCGGTCGTCGGGCTCCAGCCAGCGCGTGGCGCGCGCGGTCTCCTGCCGCTGGCCGGACAACTGCAGCTGCACGATGGTCAGGTCCACGAAGTCGGCGCCCGGATCGGCCACCTCGTCGGCCTCCTCCATGCCGCCCTGAGCGGGCTGGAGGCGGTTGAAGTGCGCGCGGACCTGGTTCATCGCGATGGCCACCAGCCAGGAGCGGAAGCTCTCGGGCGACCGCAGCGCGCCAAGCGAGTCGAGGGCGCGCAGCATGGTGTCCTGCACGACGTCGTCCACGTCCACCGAACCGTTCAACGCCCGGCCCACGATGTTGTAGACCAGCGGGAGGTAGGCGCCGACGAGCGCGTCCTGAGCCGCCTGGTCGCCCGCCCGGGCGGCCCGCACCAGCTCCGTGGCGTCGATCGTGTGCCGTTCGCTCATTGCTGCTTCCCTGTCCTCGACTCCGAACGATGCTGTCCCTCGCTTCGGGGATCACCGCGGGAGCACCGGATAACGGTTCTTCGGAAAAACGTGCGAGGAGAGAGTCGCCGCTGCGGCGGTGCGGGCGCAATGGAGGCGGTCACACCGCGGCGGCGGACCGGGAGCGGACCACGCCTGCGCGGACGCCTGAACGCCACGGACGCGCGAGGGAACCGGCGAGGAGTGCTGGCACCGATGGACAAATGAAGTTAGGCTAACCTAAGTTCATCGAGGACGTCGCCAAGTGCCGTGCGCCATCGGTCCGGAGGGAAACGTGAGGAAACCGGAGCCGCCCGGCCGGAGAGTCCTGCACCGGGCCGTGCGCGAACAGCGCCGCGACGTCGCCCTGGGCGCCGTCCTCGGCATGGGCCACCAGACGGGTGAGGCCCTCGTGCCGGTGCTCATCGGACTGGCCGTCGACGAGGGCGTCGTGGAAGGAGACGTGCCCGGTCTCCTTTTGTGGCTGGGCATCCTGGCCGCGGTCTACGTCGGACTCTCCGTCAGCTTCCGCGGCAGCGCACGGGCCGGTGAACGCGCCTCCCTGACCACCGCCCACCGGCTCAGGGCCGAACTGGTGGCCCGTGTCCTCGCCCCCGAAGGGGGCGCGGAGGAGGGCCGGTTGCCGGGTGAGCTGGCCACCATCGCGACGGAGGACGCCAAACGGGTCGGCGCCGTCATGATGGCCCTGATCGTCGCCATCGCGTCCGCGACCGGTCTGGCCGTCGGCGCCGCCGTCCTGCTCGGCGTGTCCCTCCCCCTCGGGCTCCTCGTCCTGACGGGCGCCCCGCTGCTCCTGTGGCTCGCCCACCTGCTGAGCAGGCCGCTGGAGCGGCGCAGCGAGACCGAGCAGGAAAAGGCGGCGCGGGCCTCGGGAGTGGCGGCGGACCTGGTGGCGGGGCTGCGGATCCTCAAAGGCATCGGCGCCGAGCGCACGGCCGCCTCCCGCTACCGGCGGATCAGCCGGGAGTCCCTGACCGCCACCCTGCGCGCAGCCCGCGCCGAGGCCTGGCAGAACGCGGTGGTGACCGTCCTGACGGGTCTGTTCCTCGCACTGGTCGCGCTGGTCGGAGGGCGGCTCGCGGCACGCGGGGACATCGGCGTCGGCGAACTCGTCTCGTCCGTAGCGCTCGCCCTGTTCCTCATCGGCCCGCTCTCCGAATTCTCCTGGGTGTACGCCGAGTTGGCCCAGGGCCGCGCCTCCGCCGGCCGGATCGCGGGCGTCCTCGAAGCGAAGCGTGCCGTGTCCCCCGCTCCGGCGCCGTGCCGGGCTCCCGTGCCGCGCGCGGGCGACGGACCCGGGCTGCCGCTGCGGGTGCGCGCTCTGGCCCACGGCCCCCTGCGGGACCTGCACCTCGACGTGCGCGCCGGCGAGACGGTCGGCGTCGTCACCACCGACCCCGCCGACACCTCGGCACTGCTGCGCTGCCTCGGGCGCCGCTGCGACCCGGAGGCCGGGACCGTCGAACTGGACGGCACGGATCTCACCGCGATGGACCTGACGGAGCTGCGGGCCGCGCTCCTCGTCGCCGAGCACGACGCGGACCTGTTCGAGGGCACCCTGCTGGAGAACGTCACCGCCGTCGCGCCGCCCGGCGCCCCGGTCGCCGCCGTTCTCACCGCCTCCGCCACCGACGAGGTCGTGCGCACCCTGCCCGACGGCTGCGACACCCCCGTCACGGCACGCGGGCACTCGCTGTCGGGCGGCCAGCGCCAGCGGGTGGCCCTGGCGCGGGCGCTCGCCGCCGACGCGCCGGTCCTCGTCCTGCACGAACCCACGACGGCCGTCGACGCCGTCACGGAGGTCCGCATCGCCGGGGGGATCAGGGAGATCCGCGCGGGCCGCACCACCGTGCTGGTCACCAACAGCGCCGCCCTGCTCGCCGTCACCGACCGGGTCGTCCTCCTCGACGGCGGCCGGATCGCCGCGAACGGCGGCCACGAACAACTCGTAAGCGCCTGCGCCCCCTACCGGACGGCGGTCCTGTCATGACCTGTTCCCCGCCGGCCGCCGACCGGCCCGGGACGGCGGCGGGCACGCCCTCGCTCCTGCCCGTCGCCTCGCCCGCCCGCACGCGGGCGGCCGTCGTGGCACTCGTCCGGCCGCAGCGTCGCCTGGCGCTGGCCGCGCTCACCGTGATGACGGCCGCGACCGCCGTCGGACTGCTCGTGCAGCCGCTGCTGGGCCGGATCGTCGACCTCGCCGCCGACCGCGGCTCCGCGAACGCCGTCACGGTCACCGCGGCCCTGCTCGCCGCCGTCGCCGTCGTGCAGGGCCTCACCACCGGGCTGGGTCTGTCGCTGATCTCCCGGCTCGGCGAGACGACGCTGGCCCGGCTGCGCGAGCAGTTCGTCGAACGCGCCCTGGCCCTCCCCCTGGACCGGGTCGAGAAGGCCGGTGCCGGCGATCTCACCGCCCGGGTCACCGCCGACGTGTCGCTCATCGCCGACGCCGTGCGCAGCGCCCTGCCCGAACTGGCCCGGTCCCTGCTCACCATCGTCCTCACCCTGGGCGCGCTGGCCCTGCTGGACTGGCGGTTCCTGCTGGCGGCGCTGCTGGCGACGCCGGTTCAGGCGGCCACCGCACGCTGGTACGTCACCCGGGCCGTACCGCTCTACGCCGAGCAGCGCGTCGCCGGCAGCGCCCAGCAGCAACAGCTCCTCGACACGGTCGGGGGCGGCTCCACCGTGCGGGCGTTCCGGCTGGAGCACGCCCACACCGAGCGGGTGGCCGAACGGTCGGCGGCGCTGGTGGCGTTGATGATGCGCGGCGTCCGGCTGGTGCTCGGCTTCTACAGCCGCCTGCACGTCGCCGAGTACATCGGCCTGGCGGCGGTCCTCACCACCGGCTGCTGGCTGGTCGGCCGGGGGACGGCGTCCATCGGTACGGCGACCGCGGCGGCCCTGTACTTCCACAGCCTCTTCGGCCCCGTGAACGCGGCCCTCGTCCTCCTCGACGACGCCCAGTCGGCGACCGCCGGACTGGCCCGGCTGGTCGGCGTCACGGATCTGCCCCGGCCCTCGGCTCCGCGGCACCCGGCGTCCGTCGGCGACGTGGACGTCACCGTGCGCGGGGTCGGCCACGCCTACCGGCCCGGGCATCCCGTGCTCAGCGGCGTGGACCTGACGATCCGGCCGGGCGAGCGGGTGGCGCTCGTCGGGGCCAGCGGGGCCGGCAAGACCACACTGGCCCGGCTCGTCGCCGGCATCCAGCAGCCCACCGAGGGCACCGTGCTGGTCGGCGGCGTGCCGCCGGCCGAACTGGGCCCGGCGGGCCCGGGGGGCACGATCACCCTGCTCACCCAGGAGACCCATGTCTTCGCCGGCTCCCTCGCCGACGACCTGCGCCTGGCCCGGCCGGACGCCACCGACGACGAACTGCGGGCCGCGCTCGCACACGTCGACGCCCTCGACTGGGCCGAGGCACTCCCCGACGGCCTGCACACCGTGGTCGGCGACGGCGGACACCGGCTCAGCGGCGCGCAGACCCAGGCGCTGGCGCTGGCCCGGCTGATGCTCACCGACCCGCCGCTGGTGATCCTGGACGAGGCCACGGCCGAGGCGGGCAGCGCCGGCGCCCGAGACCTGGAGAAGGCCGTCGCCCGCGCCGTGGACGGCCGGACCGCGCTGATCGTCGCCCACCGTCTCAGTCAGGCGGCGAGTGCCGACCGCGTCGTCGTCATGGACGGCGGACGCGTCGTCGAGACCGGCACGCACGACGAACTGCGCGCGGGCGGGGGGCCGTACGCGGCGCTGTGGGCGGCCTGGTCCGACACCCGCACCCCCGGCTCCTGACCGAGGGACCGCGCACCCACCCACCCACCGACCCGGACGCTCCCCCACGACCCGCGCCCCTCCCCGTCCGCCGGCCCGCGCCTCCCCCACCGACCCGCTCCACCGAGAAACCGAACGAAGGACCGCCGATGCCCCGCTTCCGCCGAGCGACCAGAACGGCCGCCGCCCTGGCCTCCGCACTCGTCATCCTCGCCACCGCAGCCGCCTGCGGCGGCGGCTCGGACTCCGGCTCGTCCAACGCCGGTTCACCGGCGTCCTCCTCCGGGGGTTCCGCGTTCCCCGTCACCATCGCCCACAAGTACGGCAGCACGACGATCACGTCGGCGCCGAAGCGGATCGTCACCGTGGGCCTCACCGACCAGGACTCCGTGCTCGCCCTCGGCGTGGTGCCGGTCGGGACCACCGAGTGGATCGGCGGCTACCGGGGGGCCGTGGGCCCGTGGGCCGCCGGGAAGCTGGGAGGGGCGGCGGCCCCGACCGTGCTGAAGGACACCGGCACCGGCCCGCAGGTGGAGAAGATCGCCGCGCTCAGGCCCGACCTGATCCTCGGCGTGTACGGCGGCCTCACCAAGGAGCAGTACGCGTCGCTGTCGAAGTTCGCGCCGGTGGTCGCCCAGCCCAAGGCGTACAACGACTACGGCGTGCCGTGGCAGGAGCAGACGGAGACGATCGGCAAGGCTCTCGGGAAGTCCGCGCAGGCGGCCGCGGTCGTCAAGGAGACGGAGGCGAAGATCGACGCGGCGGTGGCAGCGCACCCCGAGTTCAGGGGGAAGAGCGCCGTGATGGCGACCCCCTACGAGGGCGTCTTCGTCTACGGCAGCCAGGACCCCCGCTCACGGCTGCTCTCCGACCTCGGCTTCTCCCTGCCCGCCGACCTCGACAAGGTGATCGGGGACCGGTTCGGCGCGAACATCAGCAAGGAGCGCACCGATCTCCTCGACCAGAACGTCGTCGTGTGGATCGTCGGCGATGTCGCCGAGGACGCGGCCAAGCTGCACAAGGACGCCGCCTACAAGAACCTGAAGGCGGTCTCGGAGGGGCGCGAGGTCTTCATCGACGAGACCGGCGACTACGGCAACGCGGTGTCCTTCGGCACCGTCCTCAGCCTGCCGTACGAGATCGAGCGGATGGTTCCGCAGCTGGCGGCGGCCGTGGACGGCAAGCCGGCCACGAAGGTGGAGCAGCCCGCCTCCTGACCCGGACGCAAAGGGGCATGACGGAGGGGGCCGACGGCGTCGGCCCCCTCCGTCATGCCCCTTTGCGGTCAGCCGTCCATCGACTCGGCAAGACTGCGCGGCCGCATGTCGGTCCAGTGGGCGTCGACGTGGTCCAGGCAGGCCTGCCTGGAGGCGGGCCCGTGGACGGACCGCCAGCCGGCCGGCACGTCCACGAAGTCCGGCCACAGGCTGTGCTGGTTCTCGTCGTTGACCAGCACCAGGTAGACACCCTCGGGGTCCTCGAACGGATTGCTCATCTCATTCCTCTCCTTGCTTCCTCTTCGCGCACACGAGGAGGCCCTCCAGTGCCCGGAACCACGTGGCGGCGAGATCCTCCACGGTCTCGCGCGCCAGCAGTCCCTCCAGGTAGGACCAGTGGGCGGCCAGCACCGGCCCGTCCGCCCGGTCCTCGGTCACCACGTCGACGCTCAGGGCGTGCCCCTCGCGCATCGACGCCTCCGGGCCGATGTCGGCCGCGTCCTCCTCGGGCGCGTACGACCAGTCGGTCTCCTCGGGTATCCCGAACCGGCCCAGGTAGTTGAACTCCACGCGGGCCTGTTCGCGGCTCGCCAGAACCTCGCGGGTACGCGGGTTGAGGTGCCGCAGCAGGCCGTAGCCGACGCCGTTCGCGGGCAGCGACGCGAGATGGGCGCGCACCCCGCGGACGGCCTCCTCGGCCGCCGGGCCGCCCGCGAACGCCTCGGCGGGGTCGAGCGGCCCGGCGTCCAGGCGGACCGGGAAGACGCTGGTGAACCAGCCGGTCGTGCGGGAGAGGTCGACGTCGTCACCGGCGAACTCCTCCTGGCGGCCGTGCCCTTCGAGGTCGACCAGGATCGCGGTGTCCGTGCCTCCGGTGCGCCGCCGCAGGTCCGCGAAGGCCAGCGCGAGGGCCGCCAGGAGGACGTCGTTGACGGCCGCGCCGAACGCCGCGGGCACGGCGGACAGCAACGGGCCGGTGCGGTCGGCGGGCAGCCGCAGCACGACCTCACGGCGGGTCGCCGCCGTGTCGCGCCGCGGGTCGCGGTCCCGCAGGAGCGGGAACGGTTCGCCGCCGCCGTCCAGGACGTCCGTCCACACCGGCAGCTCGGCCTCCCGCTCCGGTGTCCGGGCCAGCGCGCCGAGCAGCCGTGACCAGCGGGCGAACGAGGTCTGCACGGGGGCGAGACGGGCCGGCCGGCCGGCCCGCACGTGCTGCCACGCCGTCGCGAGGTCGGGCAGCAGCACCCGCCATGACACGCCGTCGACGACGAGATGGTGGGCCATCAGCAGCAGCCGGCCCGGCGCGTCGCCCGCGTCGAACCACACCGCCCGGACCATCCGGCCCGCGTCCGGGTCGAGCAGGGCGCGGGCCGCCCGCGTGTGCTCGCGCACGACCTCGCCCAGCGCCGTGGCGTCCAGGCCCCGGACGTCGACGCGGTCGAGCCACGCGGCGGCGTCGACCGTCCCGGCCGGCGGCACGTGCAGCGACCAGTCCTCGGTGTCCGCACGGCTGGGGCGGACGAGGGCGGCGCGCAGCAGGTCGTGGCGGTCGGCGAGCGCCTGGAGCACCTCGGTCAGGCCCGCCCGGCGCAGATCCGCCGGAGTGCGCACGAGCGCCGCCTGGTGGTACGAGGCGAACGGGCCGCCCAGTTCGCGCAGCCAGTGCATCACCGGGGTGAGCGGGACCGTGCCGGTGCCGTCGTCCGCCGGTCGGGCGGCGCCGGCGTCGGCCGTCTCGGCGACCGTGCCGAGCGCGGCGACCGTCCGGTGGCGGAACACCTGCCGCGGGGTGATGCGCACTCCGGCCGCCCGGGCCCGGCCCACGAGCTGCATGGCGACGATGCTGTCGCCGCCGACGGCGAAGAAGTCGTCGTCCGCGCCGACCCGTTCGAGCCCGAGCAGCTCGCCGAAGACCGCGCAGAGCAGTTCCTCCACGGGGGTGGCGGGCCCCCGGCCGCGGGACGAGACGGAGAAGTCGGGCGCGGGCAGCGCGGCCCGGTCCAGCTTGCCGTTGGCCAGCTGCGGCAGCCGTTCCAGGACGACGACGGCCGCCGGCACCATGTGGTCGGGGAGCAGACCGGCGACATGGGCGCGCAACAGCGCGGGGTCGGCCGCAGCGCCCGCGACCGGGACGACATACGCCACGAGCCGCTTGCGCGATCCGTCCTGATGGACCGTCACCACCCCTTGTCCGACGGCCTGATGACCGGTAAGCGCGGCTTCGATCTCGGCGGGTTCGATGCGGAAGCCACGGATCTTGACCTGGTCGTCGGCGCGGCCCAGGTAGTCGAGCCGTCCGTCGGCGGTCCAGCGGGCCAGGTCGCCGGTGCGGTAGAGGCGTGTGCCGGGCGGCCCGAAGGGGTCGGCCACGAACCGCTCCGCGGTCGGGGCGGGGCCGCCCAGGTAGCCGCGGGCGAGGCCGCCGCCCGCGAGGTACAGCTCACCGGGCACGCCGGGCGGGACCGGCTGCAGACGGGCGTCTAGGACGTACGCCCGGGTCCCCGTCACCGGCCGTCCCACGAGCGGCCGTTCGCTGTCACGGACGCGGGCCACGAGGGCGTCCACGGTCGACTCGGTCGGTCCGTACAGGTTGAACGCCTCGGTGCCGCACAGGGCGGCGAGGCGCTGCCAGAGGGCGGCCGGAACGGCCTCGCCGCCCACGCCGACCACGGCGAGAGGACACCTCTCACCGCCGTCGCCGTCACGTTCGCCGTCGTCCCCGCCCCCGCTCAGCAGGCCGCTGTCGGCCATCTGCGCGAGGAACGACGGAGTGACCTCCAGGAAGTCGAGACCGTGCCGTACCACGGCCCGGGTGACCAGCTCGGGGTCGCGCCGCACCTCCTCGGAGAGCACGTGCACACAGTGCCCGTCCAGCAGCCACAGCTGGGGCTGCCAGGAGGCGTCGAAGAAGAACGACCATGCGTGCCCGACGCGCAGATGCCTGCGTCCCGACGCCTCGACCGCCGGGGCGTGGAGCGTCTCGCGGTGGCTGCGGAAGAGGTTGCCGAGGGTCTCGTGCGTGACGACGACGCCCTTGGGCCGGCCGGTGGATCCCGAGGTGTAGATGACGTACGCGGGGTGGCCGGGCGTCAGCGGGGCGAGACGGTCGGCGTCGGTGAGGGCGGCCGGGTCCTCGGCCGCGATCGCCTCCTCGGTCGCCGGGTCGTCCAGCAGCAGGGGGGCCGCGCCGGGCGGCAGGGCGGCGGCGAGGTCGCGGGTGGTCAGGACGAGGACCGGTGCGGCGTCGGCGAGGACGGCGGCGGTGCGTTCGACGGGCGCGTCCGGGTCGAGCGGCAGATAGCCGGCGCCCGCCTTGTGCACCGCGAGGACGGCGGTGAGGAAGTGGGCGGTGCGCGGCAG
Organism: Streptomyces sp. P3; assembly: GCF_003032475.1. Lineage (NCBI taxonomy): Bacteria > Bacillati > Actinomycetota > Actinomycetes > Kitasatosporales > Streptomycetaceae > Streptomyces > Streptomyces sp. P3. Next base: position 9,577,982 of record NZ_CP028369.1, on the reverse strand, counting down.
GGCGAGCGCCACGAACCGCTCGGGTGCGGCCCCCCGCCCCACCAGGAGCCGGGCCATACGGTTGGCGGCCGCGTCGAGCTCGGCGAACGTCAGCTCGACACCGTCGGACGCGGCCGCCGGCCGGTCGCCGTGCCGGCGCGCCTGCTCCTCGAACAGGGCGGGCACGGTGGTCGGTCCACCGGCGAGAGGCCTGCTGTGCCAGCCGCCGACGAGGCGGGCCCGTTCGTCCGCGTCGAGCACGTCGATGCGGACGAGCGTCACGTCCGGGTCGGCGGTCACGGCGTGCAGGACACGGCGCAGCCGGTCGGCGACGGACCGCGCGGTGGCGGGGTCGAACAGGTCGGCGCTGTATTCCAGGACGCCGTCCGTCCCGCTGCCGTCGCCGCGTTCCACGAAGTCGAAGGACAGGTCGAACTTCGCGGTGGTCTGCGCGACGTCGTCGCGGCGGGTGTCGAGACCGGGCAGGCCGGGGTCGTCCCCGCCGTCCGCCAGGTGGACGACCATCACCTGGAACAGCGGGTGCCGGGCGAGCGAGCGGGCCGGGTTGAGCACATCCACCAGGCGCTCGAACGGCACCTCCTGGTGGTCGAAGGCGGCCAGGTCGCACTCCCGGACGCGCGCCAGCAGTTCGCGGAACGTGGGGTCGCCGGAGGTGTCGGTGCGCAGCACCAGCGTGTTGAGGAAGAAACCGACCAGGTCGTCCAGAGCGGCGTCGGTGCGGCCGGAGATGGGGCTGCCGATCGGGATGTCCTCCCCCGCGCCGAGCCGGGTGAGGAGGGCTGCCACGGCGGCCTGGAGCACCATGAACACGCTGACGCCGTTCTCGCGCGCTAGGCGGTGCAGCGCCGCGGTGAGCGGTGCGTCGAGCGAGAGGTCTGCGCGGCCGCCCCGGTGGCTGGACTCCACCGGGCGGGCCCGGTCTACGGGCAGCGCCAGCTCCTCGGGCAGTCCCGTCAACCGCTGTCGCCAGTAAGTGATCTGACGTGCCGCCAGACTCTCGGGGTCCTTCTCGTCGCCGAGGACCGCCCGCTGCCAGAGCGTGTAGTCGGCGTACTGGACCGGCAGCGGCTCCCACTCGGGAGCGAGCCCGCCGGTGCGTGCGCGGTAGGCGAGCGCGAGGTCCCGGTTCAGCGGCCCTTCCGACCACTCGTCCCCGGCGATGTGGTGCAGGAGCAGCAGCAGCGTCCAGTCCTGCTCCCCGGTGCGGAACAGGTGGACGCGCAGCGGGAGTTCGTGGTCCAGGCGGAAGCCGTACGCCGCGGCCTCCGCCAGCAGCGCGGGCAGCCGGTCGTCGTCGGTGTCGGTCACCTCGAAGGGGACGACGACCTCGTCGGGGGGCAGCACCAGCTGCCGGGCCCGTCCCTCGTCGTCGGGGAAGACCGTGCGCAGGCTCTCGTGCCGGACGACGACGTCGTGCACGGCCGCCCGCAGCGCCTCGACGTCCAGGGCTCCGCTCAGGCGACGGGCGGAGGGGATGTTGTAGGTGGCGCTCGGGCCCTCCACCTGATGGAGGACCCACAGACGCTGCTGCGAGGACGACAGCGGCAGCCGCCCGGGGCGTGCCCCGACGGTGAGCGGCGGGCGGGCCACGACACCCGCGGGGTCGCCCGCCGCCAGCCGGGCCGCGAGCCGGGCCGCCGTCGGCGCGTCGAACACCGTGCGCAGCGACACCACGGTCCCGAGCGCCTGCCGGATCCCGGCCACCAGGCGCATGGCGAGCAGCGAATGGCCGCCCAGGGTGAAGAAGTCGTCGTCGACGCCCACGGTGTCCACGCCGAGGGCGGCCGCGAACAGCCCGCACAGGATCTCCTCGCGGGTGTCCCGGCCCCGGCCGCCCGCGCCGCCGCCCGCGGTGAGGTCGGGCGCGGGCAGCGCCCGCCTGTCGAGCTTGCCGTTCGGCGTGAGGGGCAGCGCCGCCAGGGCGACGAAGGCGGCGGGGACCATGTGTTCGGGCAGTGCGGCGGCGACGTGCCGGGACAGCGCGTCGCCGTCCGCGACCTCGCCGGCCGCCGGGACGACGTACGCCACGAGCCGCCCGTCGTGCGGGACGACGACGACGTGGCCGACGGAGTCGTGGGCCGCGACGACCGCCTCGATCTCGCCGGGTTCGACGCGCACCCCGCGGATCTTCACCTGGTGGTCGGTGCGGCCGAGGAACTCGAGCGTGCCGTCGGGCAGCCGGCGGGCGAGGTCGCCGGTGCGGTACATGCGGGCGCCGGGCGGGCCGTACGGATCGGCGACGAAACGCTCCGCGGTGAGCCCGGGGCGGTCGAGGTAGCCGCGGGCGAGCTGGACGCCCGCCAGGTACAGCTCGCCGGCGACGCCCGGGGGCGCCGTGCGCAGTGCCGCGTCCAGTACGTGGGCCCGGGTGTTCCACACCGGGCGTCCGATGGTCACGCGCCCGGCGCCCGGCGGTACTTCGGCGGCGGTGACGTCGACCGCCGCCTCGGTCGGTCCGTACAGGTTGTGCAGTTCGGCCGTCAGCACCTCGTGGAAACGCTCGGCGAGCGCCGCGGGCAGCGCCTCGCCGCTGCACAGCACCCGGCGCAGACCGGTGCAGTCCGCCGCGGCCGGCTCCTCGAGGAACATCTGCAGCATGGACGGCACGAAGTGCACCGTCGTCACGCACTGCTCGCGGATCACCTCGGCGAGATAGGCGGGCTCCCGGTGGCCCTCCGGCCGGGCGACGACGAGCGCGGCTCCGGTGATCAGCGGCCAGAAGAACTCCCACACCGACACGTCGAACCCGGCCGGCGTCTTCTGCAGCACCCGGTCGTCGGCCGTCAGACCGTACGCGTCCTGCATCCACAGCAGCCGGTTGACGATGGCCGCGTGCGGGACCGCCACACCCTTGGGGCGGCCCGTCGAACCGGACGTGTAGATCACGTACGCCGGGCTCAAGGGCTCGTGGGAGGCGGGCAGTTCACCGGCGGGGCCCTCGGGCAGCGCGTCCTCGACGACGCACACGGGGCGGGCCTGCGCCAGCATGAGGGCCCGCCGGTGGGCCGGCTGGTCGGGGTCCAGCGGCAGGTAGGCGCCGCCCGCGCGGTGCACGGCCAGCAGGGCGACGACGAGGTCCACCGAACGCGGCAGGGCCACCGCCACCGTGCGCTCCGGGCCCACGCCCATGCCCGCCAGCACCCGTGCCGTCCGCTCGACCCGCGCGTCCAGCTCCGCGTACGTCAGGCTCCGCGCCCCGAGGACCAGCGCGACGGCGTCCGGGGTGCGCGCGACCTGCGCGCGGAACAGCTCCGGCAGGGTCGTGGCGGGCACGTCGTGCGCGGTGGCGTTCCACCGGGTGCGCGCCGCCTCCCGCTCGTCGTCCGTCAGCACCTCCACCTCACGTACGAGGCGGTCCGGTTCGTGCGCGACCTGTTCCAGCAGCCGCACCAGCCGGCCGGCGAGCCGCTCGGCCGTCGGGTCGTCGCACCGGTCGAGGGCGTACTCGAGGAGCAGGAGCAGCCGGCCGGAGCCCGCCTCGTCGACGAAGGTGAAGTGGAGGTCGAACTTGGCCGTGCCGGTGTCCATGTCGTACCACTCGGTCGGCATCCCGAGCACGTCCGGGTCGCCGCCGGGCCGGTGGTGGTAGCCGAGCATGACCTGGAACAGCGGATTGCGGCCCGCCGCCCGGGGCGGGTTCAGCGCCTCGACGACGTGGTCGAAGGGCAGGTCCTGGTGGGCGAAGGCCTCCAGGGACGACTCCCGTACACGGGACAGGAGCCCGCGGAAGGTCAGGTCGGTGCCCGACAGGTCGGTGCGCAGGACGAGGGTGTTGACGAAGAACCCGACCAGGTCGTCCAGCGCGTCGTCGGTACGGCCCGCGACGGGCGCGCCGAGCGGGATGTCCTCGCCTGCGCCCAGGCGGTGCAGGAGGGCCGCGGTGGCGGCCTGGAACAGCATGAACATGCTGGTCCCGGTGGCGCCGGAGAGCGCGCGCAGCGCCTGCGCGGTGCCGGCCTCCAGCTCCACGGCGACCTTGCCGCCGCGCCCGGTGGGCTGCTCCGGCCGGATCCGGTCGAGCGGCAGGGTCAGTTCCTCGGGGAGGTCGCGCAGGGCCCGCGTCCAGTAGCCTCGCTGGTCGTCGCCGACCTGGCCGAGCAGGGTGTCCTGCCAGAGGGTGTAGTCGGCGTACTGGACCGGCAGCGGCCGCCACGCCGGGGCGCGGCCCGCCCGACGGGCCTCGTAGGCGGTGGTGAGGTCGGTGAGGAAGGGGCGGTCGGACCACTCGTCGGTGGTGATGTGATGCAGGACGAGGGCCACCACGTGATCGTCGGCGGCCAGCCGCAACACCTCGGCGCGGACGGGCAGTTCGCCGCTCAGGTCGAAGGGGCGGCGCTGGGCCCGCGCGATCCGCGCGGCCGCCGGCCCGTCTTCGTCCTCTCCGGCGTCGACGACCGAGAACCGCGGCCGCGCCTCGTCCGCCGGCACGATCTGCTGGTACGGCACGCCGTCCACCTCGACGAACCGGGTGCGCAACGATTCGTGACGGTGTGTCACGTCGGTGAGGGCGGCGCGCAGGGCGGCCGGGTCCAGCGTGCCCCGGACCCGGAACACCAGCGGGAAGTTGTACGCGGCTCCGCCCCCGGTCATCCGCTCCACCAGCCACAGCCGCCGCTGGGCCGCCGACAGGGGGATCAGCGCCGGACGTGCGGGGTGGGCGGCCAGGGCCGGGCGTGCGGGGCGCCGGGCGGCGCCCGCCCGCGGGGCCAGCTTCTCCGGGGTCGGCGCCTCGAACAGGTCGCGGACGGCCAGCTCCGCGCCGAGCTCGGTGCGGGCGCGGCTGATCAGCCGGGTCGCCAGCAGCGAATGACCGCCGAGGTCGAAGAAGTCGTCCTCCGCTCCGGTCCGGGGCAGTCCCAGGACCTCGGCGAAGAGCCGGCACAGCACCTCCTCGACGGGGGTGCGCGGGCCGCGTCCCGCCGACAGGGCGACGGCGGGCTCCGCGTCCGGCAGGGCGCGCACGTCGAGCTTGCCGTTGTCGTTCATCGGCAGCGCGGGCAGCACCACGAACGCGGCGGGCACCATGTAGCCCGGCAGCCGTCGCCCGAGGTCGTCGCGCAGCCGCCGCACGAGGGCGCCGTGGCCGCGTCCCGCGGCCGGGGTGTTGGCGAACGGGGCGTCGCCGCGGCCGGCGCGCGGCCGGTACAGGCCGGTGGTGCGCCCGGTCCACGTGCCGGGCACGAACACGGCGTCGTAGCGGCCGGGTTCGTCGGACCAGGTGGTCAGCAGCCGGTAGCCGTGCGCCTCGGCGGTCTCCCGCAGGTCCTCGGGTTCCACGCCCGTCGCGGCGACCGCCGTGAGGCGGCCGGAGTCCAGGGCGCGCAGACCGGCGAGGTCGCCGGCGGTGCGGGCGTCCGGGACGCCGCGCACCCGCAGCGGCGCCGTGCCGTCGAGGCGGGCGGGCAGCGCCTCGACGCCGGTCCAGTCGACGGCCGGGACGCCTTCCAGGGCCCGGTCTGCCTCTCCCCCGTGGAGCACCACGTCGTAGCGGTAGCGGGTCAGTTCGTTGTGGTGCCGGCCGGCCTTGGTGCGCAGCTCGACGCCGACGCCGAGGGTGGTGAACCAGTCCGGGTCGACGAGGAGTTCCTTCTCCAGCGCCAGGCCCCGGTCCACGGCCCGGCGCAGCGCGTCCGGGTCGGTGTCCGCGCCGGCCCGGGCGGCCTGGATCCCGGCCTGGAACACGCGGGCCTGGCGCAGGTCCCGGACGTCGCCGAGGAAGAGGGCGCCGCCGGGTGCGAGCAGGGCCAGCGCGCCGCGGATCACCTGGTGCAGATGGTCCAGGCTCGGGAAGTACTGGACGACGGAGTTGACGACGATCGTGTCGAAGTAGCCGGTGGGCAGCCCGTCGGTCACCTCGGCGGCCTGGCAGCGCAGCTCCACCTTGGCGGCCAGCGCGGGGTCGCTCGCGAGGCCCTCGCCGAGCTTGCGGATGACGGGCGCCGCGAAGTCGGTCGCCCAGTAGGCCTCGGCCTCCGGGGCGAGCCGGGAGAGCAGCAGACCGGAACCGACGCCGATCTCCAGGACGCGCCGTGGCCGCAGTTCGCGGATGCGGGCCACGGTGGCCTCACGCCACTCGCGCATGTGCTCCACGGGGATCGGGGCGCCGTCGTAGGAGCTGTCCCAGCCCGCGAAGTCCTCGGTGAACAGGGCCGTGCCGATCTCGGCGTACTCGGCGGAGTAGATCTCCCGCCACTCGCCGATCTGCTCCTGTTCGGCCGACTCGCGTGCCCCGGCGTCGGGTTCGGCGGGGACGACGTAGCCGACGAGGCGCTTGGTCCCGGGGGCGGCGGTGTCGTCGCGGGCGATCACGGCGGCGCGGGACACCTCGGGGTGCTGAGCGAGTGCGGTCTCGATCTCGCCGAGTTCCACCCGGTGGCCGCGGATCTTCACCTGGTCGTCGGTGCGGCCGAGGAAGTCCAGGTTGCCGTCGGGGCCGCGCCGGACCAGGTCGCCGGTGCGGTACATGCGTTCGCCGGGCAGCCCGTAGGGGTCGGCGACGAACCGCTCGGCGGTCAGGCCGGGCCGGTCGAGGTAGCCGCGGGCGAGACCCACTCCGGCGATGTACAGCTCGCCCGCCACACCGTGCGGGACGGGCCGCAGCCAGGTGTCGAGGATGCGGGCGCGGGTGGCGCGGATGGGCTTGCCGACGGTCGGGGCGGCGCTGTCGCGGGTGCCGCCGCCGAGGGTGTTGATCGTGTACTCGGTGGGCCCGTACAGGTTGTAGCCGTAGGTGCCCTCGGTGTCCCGCAGGGTGTTCCACACGGTCTCGGTGACGGCCTCGCCGCCGAGCAGTACCAGCGGCGGCCGGTGTCCCTCCAACAGGCCTTCCTCGAGCAGGAGATGGGCGTACGTCGGTGTCACGTTGACGACGTCCACCCGGTGTTCCTCGCAGTACGCGACGAGTGCGGTGGCGTCGCGCCGCAACTCCTCGTCGCAGATGTGCACCTCGTGTCCCTCGACGAGCCAGAGCAGCTCCTCCCAGGACATGTCGAAGGCGAAGGACACGGTGTGCGCGATGCGCAGTCGGCGGCCGCCGGCGGCGGCGACGGCCGGGGCGAAGATCTCCTTCTGGTGGTTGAGCTGCATGTTGGTCAGGCCCGCGTAGGGCGTGACGACGCCCTTGGGGCGGCCGGTGGAGCCGGAGGTGTAGATGACGTACGCGGGGTGGTCCAGACGGAAGGACCTCCCGACCGGGGCGTCGGACAGGGCGGCCAGTTCGGCGGCGGTGTCCGGGTCGTCGAGGAGCAGCCGTGGGGTGTCGCCCGTCAGTCCGGCCGCGACCGCGCGGCGGGACAGCAGGAGCAGCGGGCGGGCGTCGTCGAGCATCGAGGTGAGCCGCTCGGCGGGGTGGTCCAGTTCCAGCGGCAGGTAGGCGGCACCGGTGCGCAGCACGGCGAACAGGGCCACGACCGTGTCGAGGGAGCGCGGCAGGCCGAGCGCGACGACCTGCTCGGGTCCGGCGCCGCGGGCGATCAGCAGCCGTGCCATGCGGTTGCAGCGGGCGTCGAGTTCGGCGTAGGTGAGGGTGGCGGAGCCGAAGACGAGGGCCGTGTCGCCGGGGGTGCGGGCGGCCTGCGCGGCGAGCATGTCGGCGACGGTCTCGTGCGGCACGGGTCGCCGGCTGTCGGCGTCCTCCCGGGCCAGCCGGGCCGCTTCGACCGGCAGGGCGGCGTCGAGTGTTCCGACGAGGGCCGCCGGGTCGGCGACCAGCCGGGCGGTCAGCAGCACGAACCGGTCCAGCAGGGCGCGTGCGCGGTCGCCGTCCAGGAGGTCGGGCCGGTAGGCGAGGGTCACCCGGACGCGCTCGCCGGGGGTGACGACCAGGTTGGCCGGGTAGTGGGTGGCGTCCACGTTGGCGACCGCGGTGGCGCCGTGCCGCTCGCGCAGCGCGGCGAGCCGCTCGTCGGTGTCGGCATTGCGCAGTACGAACAGCGTGTCGAACAGACGGCGGTGACCGGTCTCGGCCTGGAGGACGCCGAGGCCGAGGTGCTCGTACGGCAGCAGCGCGAGCCGTTCGCCCTGGATCCGGCGCAGCAGGTCGAGAACCGGTTCGCGCGGGTCGAAGGCGATGCGGGCGGGCACGGTGTTGAGGAACATGCCGATGACGTTCTCGACGTCCCGCACCTCGCTGGGCCGGCCGGCCACGGTGGTGCCGAAGGCGACGTCGGTGCGGCCCGTCACGGTGGCCAGGGTCAGCCCCCAGGCGGCGTTGAGCACCGTGTTGAGGGTGAGGCCGTGGCGGCGGGCCGTGTCGCGCAGCCGTTCGCCGGTCTCCGCGGCGAGGGCGGTGTCGAGCTGGACCGGGATCACGGGTTCGAGGCCGCGGTCGGAGACGGCGGGCGCCAGCAGCGTGGGCTCCTCGAAACCGGTCAGCGCGGTGCGCCAGGCACGGGTGGCCTCCGCGTCCTGCTGACGCTCCAGCCAGGACAGGTAGTCGCGGTAGGAGCCGGGCCGGACCAGGCCCGCCGGGTCTCCCCCGCTCTCGTACAGGGCGAACAACTGGTCCAGGAACAGCCAGGCCGACCAGCCGTCCCACAGGATCAGATGGCGGCCGATCACCAGCCGGTCGCCGCGCTCGGCGCCGAGCCGCACGAGCAGCATGCGAAACAGCAGCGGACGGGTCAGGTCGAAGCGCCGGGAGCGCTCCTCGTCCATCAACTCCCGCATCCGAGCGTCCTGTTCGGCAGCGGTCAGGGCGGAGAGGTCGACCTCGGTCAGCGGGATCTCCGCGTCGCGCACGATGAACTGCACCGGCTGGCGCAGTCCTTCGCTGGTGAAGCCGGCGCGCAGGCTGGGGTTGCGGGCGAGCAGCGTGCGGGTGGCCGCCGACAGCCGGTCCGTGTCGACGGGTCGGGCGAGGTCGAAGGACTCGTGGACGGTGTAGACGTCCAGCACGCCGTCGTCGTAGGTGGAGTGGAAGAACAGGCCTTCCTGGAGCGGGGCGAGCGGCCAGACGTCCTCGACGCGGCCGGGGGCGAGCCGCTCGACGTGGGCGCGCTCCTCCTCGGTCAGGGTGAAGACGGGGGCCGCCGCGGCGCACTCGGTGGGCTCGCCGACCGTCGCGGCAGCCGCCAGCGCGGCCGGGCTGCGGTGCTCGAACACCTCGCGCGGGCCGATCGCCAGACCCGCGCGGCGGGCGCGGCTGGCGACGGCGATGGAGGTGATGCTGTCGCCGCCGAGCAGGAAGAAGTCGTCGTCCACCGAGACGTCGGGGATCTTCAGGACGGCGGCGAAGATCTCCGTGAGCAGCTGCTCGCCGGGGTCGCGCGGGGCGCGGGCGACGGCCCTGACCGCGTGCGGGGCCGGCAGGGCGGCCCGGTCCAGCTTGCCGCTCGGGGTGAGCGGCAGGGTCTCGAGGACCACCCAGGCGCCCGGCACGAGGGCCGGGGGCAGCGAGCCGCCGAGCGCGTCGCGCAGGGCGGTGACGTCGGTGTCGCGGGCCGCCGCGACCGGTACGACGTAGGCGACGAGCGCGTTGTCCCGTACCGTCACGGCGGACTGCGCCACCTCGGGCAGGGCGGTCAACGCGGCCTCGATCTCGCCGGGTTCGATGCGGTTGCCGCGCAGTTTGACCTGCCGGTCGGTGCGGCCGAGGTACTCGACGACACCGTCGGCGCGGCGGCGGACCAGGTCGCCGGTGCGGTACATGCGGCTGCCGGGCGGGCCGTAGGGGTCGGCCGTGAAGCGTTCGGCGGTGAGCGCCGGGCGGGCGTGGTAGCCGCGGGCCAGCTGGACGCCGGTCAGGTACAGCTCACCGGGCACGTCGTCGGGAACGGGGCGCAGGCCGGTGTCGAGGACGCGCAGGCCGGTGTTCCACACCGGGCGCCCGATGGGCACGACGGGACCGTCGTCGGCTCCGTCGCACCGGTGGTGGGTGACGTCGACGGCGGCCTCGGTCGGGCCGTACAGGTTGTGCAGCGGGACGCCGGTCAGGGCGTCCCAGCGGGCTGCGGCCGCGGTCGGCAGGGCCTCGCCGCTGCTGAACACGCGGCGCAGCGGGGCGGCCCAGGCGGGGTCGGCGGTGACCTCGTCCGACCGCAGGAAGGCTTCCAGCATGGACGGCACGAAGTGCATCGTGCTCACACGCTCGTCACGTACGAGGGCGGCGAGGTAGGCCGGGTCGCGATGGCCGTCGGGGCGGGCGAGCACCACGGCGGCTCCTTCGAGGAGCGGCCAGAAGAACTCCCAGACGGATACGTCGAAGCTGGACGGGGTCTTCTGCAGCACCCGGTCGTCGGCGGTCAGTTGGTAGGCGCCCTGCATCCAGGCGAGCCGGTTGACGGCGGCCCGGTGGGTGACGACGACGCCCTTGGGGAGGCCGGTGGAGCCGGAGGTGTAGATGAGGTAGGCGGGGTCGTCGGGACGCGCGCCGGAGCGGGTCGGCGGCGGTGCGTCGCCGATCGGCGGGCCGCTCGGCGGGCCGTCCGGCGGCCGGACGGCCTGTCGGTCGGCCTGTCGGTCGTCCAGGAGCAGCAGGCCGCCGCGGCTCGCCGCGGGCAGCCGGTCGGCCACGGCGGACCGTGTGATCACCGTCGTCGCGCCGGAGTCGGCGAGCATGTGGGCCACGCGGTCGGCGGGATAGTCCAGGTCGAGCGGGAGATAGGCGGCGCCCGCCTTCAGCACGCCGAGCAGGGCCGCCACGAGCTCCGTGGAGCGGGGCACGGCGACCGCCACGAACGTGCCGGGGCGCGCTCCGCGTGCGCGCAGCCGGCGGGCCACGTCCGCCGCGCGGGCGTCGAGGGCCGCGTAGGTGAGCCGTTCGGCGCCGAGGACGACGGCCGTCGCGTCGGGGGTGCGGCGGGCCTGTGCCGCGAACGCGTCGGCGAGCGTCGTGGGCGGGACGTCGCGGTCCTCGCCCCTCGGGTGCGCGCGCAGGGCCTCGTCGCGGGTGAGGAGGTCGAGGGAGGCGACAGGCCGGGAGGGGTCCTCGGCGATCGCCTCCAGGACCCGGACGAGGCGGCCGCCGAGGGTGCGCACGCGGTCGGCGTCGAGGCGGTCCGCGTGGTGCTTCAGCCGCAGGTCGAGGCGTCGGCCGCCGGGCTTGACGACGAGCGCGAGCGGGTAGTGGACGGCGTCGTTGAAGGCGTCGGCGGTGATCCGCACGGTCCCGGAGGCGTCCTGCGGGCCGGACTCCGCCGGGTAGTTCTCGAACACCACGAGGGTGTCGAACAGTTCACCCTCGCCCGCTTGGCCGGCCAGGCGCTGGATCTCCGCCAGGCCGAGGTGCTGGTGGTCCAGGAGGCGGGCCTGCTCCTCCTGGAGGCGGACGAGGAGAGCGCCGAAGGTGTCGCGGGGGCGTCGGCGCAGCCGGGTGGGCAGGGTGTTGATGAAGAGGCCCACCATCGAGGCGATGCCGTCCACCTCGCCGTCGCGGCCGGAGACGGTCGTGCCGAACACCACGTCGTCACGGCCGGTGAGCCCGGCGAGCAGCAGGCCCCAGGCGGCCTGGACGACGGTGCCGAGGGTGACGCCGTGTCCGCGGGCCCGTTCGGTCAGGAGCGCGGTGGTGCGCTCGGGCAGCTCCAGGCGGACGTGCGCGGGCCGGACCGGTCCTCGCGCGCCGGGGGCGGTGACGAGGCGGGTCGGCTCGTCCAGGTCGGCGAGGGCGGTGCGCCAGGTGTCGCGGGCGGCCTCACGGTCCTGCCCGGCGAGCCGGCGCAGGAAGGCGCGGTAGGGCGTGACGTCGTCGAGCGCGGGCGTGTCGTCGCCGTAGAACGCCATGAGTTCGCGGTGCAGGACCGGCAGCGACCAGCCGTCGGCCACGATGTGGTGGAACGTCAGCACCAGGCGGCTGCGCCGGCCGTCCAGCCGCAGCAGGGCGCAGCGCAGCAGCGGGGGTGCGGCCAGGTCGAAGCCGGCCGCGCGTTCGTCCTCGGCCACCGCCTTGCCGAGCGTCTCGCGCAGGGCGGCGTCCTGGTGGGACAGGTCGATCTCCCGCCAGGGCAGGGCGACGTCCCGGGCGACGATCTGCACGGGCGAGCCGTCGGGGCGCTGGCGGAACGCGGCGCGCAGGGGCGCGTGCCGGTCCAGCAGGTGCTGGGCGGCGCGGCGCAGGGTGGGGCCGTCGACCGGTCCGCCGAGCTCGAGGACCTGCTGGACGACATAGGTGTCGCCGTCGGTGCCGCCGGTCAGGGCGTGGAAGAAGAAGCCCTGCTGGAGCGGGGTGAGGGGCAGCAGCTCCTCGACGCTCAACGGCCGGGCGCCCTGGATCTCGGCTAGTTCGTCCGCGTCCACCTCGAGCAGGGGTGTCCCGGGGTGGCGGGTGTCGTCGGTGCGCGGGGCGGCGGCCCGGGCGAGGGCCTCGGCGGTGCGGTGCCGGAACACCTCCCTGGTGGTGAGGCTCAGGCCTGCCTCACGGGCCCGGACCAGCAGCCGGATGGCGGTGATGCTGTCACCGCCGAGCGCGAGGAAGTCGTCCTCGGCCGTCACCGACGCAAGGCCCAGCACCTCGGCGAACAGGGTGCACAGGAGCCTCTCGCGCGGCGTCCGCGGGGGCCGTCCGGAGCTCATCGCGGCGTAGTCCGGGGCGGGCAGGGCGCGGGCGTCGATCTTGCCGCTCGGGGTGACGGGCAGCGCGTGCAGGGGCACGAACGCCGAGGGGACCATGTGGTCGGGCAGCCACTCGGCGGCGTGCCCGCGCAGGGTCCTCATGAGGGCCGTGACGTCACGGAAGGGCGCGGGACGGTTGGCGTGCGGGAAGCCGTGCGCGCCGCGGTACAGGCCGGTGAGCGGGCCGTCGCCGCGGACGAGGACGGCGTCGAACGCTCCGTCGTCGGCGGCGCCGCTCCAGGTGGTCGCGGCTCGGTAGCCGTGCTCGACGGCCAGGGCGTGCACCGTCTCGGGGTCGACGCCGGCGGCGGACTCGCCGCTGCTGCCGTCGAGCGCGCGCAGTGCGGCGAGGTCGTCGGCGAGCCGGGAGTTGGGCACGCCGGTGATGCGCAGCCGGGCCGGCCGTCCGGCCAGCAGGCCGGTCAGCGCGGTGAGGTCGCCGCCCGCCGCCGCCCACGGGATCTCCAGCTCGTCCGGGGCGGCGGCGGGGACGCCGGGGCGCAGGACCACGTCGTAGCGGTACCGGCTGAGTTCGTTGTGGTGGACGGCGCGCTTGATGCGGATGTCGGCGTCGAAGCCGTCGAGGGAGGTGAAGAAGTCCGGGTCCAGGAGGAGTTCGTTCTCCCAGCGCACCGACCGTTCGACGGCCTCGCGCAGCGCGCTCTTGTCCTCGGCCTCGTCGACGCCCGCCGCGCGGCGGGTCTCCACGGCCGCCCGCAGGGTGCGCAGCAGTCGCAGGTTGCGGACGTCGCCGACGAGGATGCGCCCGCCGGGCGCGAGGAGGGCCGCGGCCCGGCGCAGCACGTCGGCGAGGTAGTCGGCGTCCGGGAAGTACTGGGCGACGGAGTTGAGGACGACGGTGTCGAAGAAGGCGGTGGGCAGGCCGTCGGTGTCATGGGCGGGCCGCACGCTCAGTTCGACCCTGGCGGCCTGCTCCGGGGACGTCTCCAGCTGGGCGCGCAGGGCGGCGACGGCCTCGCCGGAGAGGTCGGTGCCCCAGTAGGTCTCGCAGTCGGGTGCCACCGCGGAGAGGATCAGGCCGCTGCCGACGCCGATCTCCAGCACCCGGCGCACGTCGCCGAGTCCGCGGATGCGCTCGACGGTGGCCGCGCGCCACTCGCGCATCTCGGCCACGGGCAGCGGCCGTCCGTCGTACATGCTGTGCCAGCCCGCGAAGTTCTCGCGGATGCCGTCGGCACCGGCGCGCGCGCCCTCGGACCCTGCGGCGCGGTAGAGGAGTTCGTGCAGTTCCCGCCACTCCTCGACCCGGTCGTCCGGGTCGTCGCCGCGCGGGGCGTCCAGGGCGGGGACGACGTAGGCGGCCAGCCGGCGGTCGCCGGGGCGGTCCTCGCGGGCGACGACCGTGACCTGGTCGACGGCCGGATGGGAGCGCAGCACCGACTCGATCTCGCCCGGCTCGATCCGGAAGCCGCGAATCTTGATCTGGGCATCGGCCCGGCCGAGGAACTCCAGTCGTCCGTCCGGGCGCCGCCGGACGAGGTCGCCGGTGCGGTAGAGGCGTTCACCGGGGGCGCCGAAGGGGTCGGCGACGAACCGCTCGGCGGTCAGCGCGGGGCGGCCGAGGTAGCCGCGGGCGAGTCCCTCGCCGCCGAGGTACAGCTCACCCGTCACGCCCGGCGGGACGGGCCGCAGGCGGGCGTCCAGGACGTAGGCGCGCGTACCCGGGTCGGGAACGCCGATCGGCACGACGGAGCCGGCCGCGATGTCCGGGTCGCACAGGCCCAGCGTCGAGTTGGTGGTCGCCTCGGTGGGGCCGTAGGCGTTGAACATCATCCGGCCCCGGGCGTAGCGGCCCACGAGCTCCGGGGAGACGCGCTCGGTGCCGGCCAGCAGGGTCGCGGCGGGCGGCAGTTCGGCGTCCTCGGGCATCGCGGCGAGCAGGGCGGGCGGCAGGATCATGAAGGTGATGCCGTGGCGGTGCGCGTAGTCGGCGAGCGGAGCGCCCGGCGTCCGCAGTTCGGCCGGGACGACCACGAGGCGGCCGCCGGAGAGCAGGCCGAGGCACAGGTCCCAGAAGGCCACGTCGAAGCTGGGCGAGGCGAACTGCAGGACGCGGCTGTGCGCGCCGACGCCGAGGCGTTCGCGTTGGGTGGCGACCAGCTTGGCGACACCGCTGTGCGCCAGCACGACGCCCTTGGGGCGGCCCGTCGACCCGGACGTGTAGATCACGTAGGCCGCGCCCGTCACGGCGAGAGGAGCGCCCCGGTCGGCGTCGGTCGGGTCGTGGTCCGGAAGTCCGGACAATTCCGCTGCGGTGTCGGGGGCGTCGAGCGCCAGGGTCCGCATGCCGGGGCGCCCGGGCAGGTCGGGTGCGGTCTCCCGGTCGGTCACCAGGCAGACCGGCGCGGCGTCGTCGAGCATGTAGGCGATGCGGTCGGCCGGGTAGTCGTGGTCGACGGGCAGGTAGGCCGCTCCGGCCTTCAGGACGGCCACCTCGGCGACGATCAGTTCGGCGGAGCGGGGCAGCGCCAGCGCGACGATGCGCTCGGGTCCCGCGCCCCGGGCGATCAGCGCGTGGGCGAGCCGGTTGGCCCGTGCGTCGAGTTCGGCGTACGTCAGCCGCTGGTCCTCGAAGACCAGGGCGACGGCGTCCGGGCGGGCCCGCACCTGTTCGGCGAACAGGTCGGGCCAGGTGCGGGCGGGGACGGTGTGGCCGGTGGCGTTCCAGTCGACGACGACCTGCCGGTACTCGTCGGCGTCCATGAGCGCGAGGTGGGCGACGGGTGTGCCGGGCCGTTCCAGTGCGTCGGTGAGCAGCGTCCGGTAGTGGCCGAGGACGCGCCGCACGGTTGCGGCGTCGAAGAGGCAGGGGTCGTAGACGGCCCGCACCTCGCCGTCGTCCGCTTCCAGCAACAGGTCGACGGGACCGGGCAGTTCGCCTGCGGGCCGACCTGCGGTGCCGAAGGCCACGTTGACGAGGAGTCCGCCACCGCGGGTGGGGCGCGGGTCCTGTTCGCCGACGAGCAGGGAGACGGGCAGCCGGTGGACGACCGCGTCCTCGTAGGCCTCCCGGACCCGGCGCGTGAGTTCGCGGAAGTCGGGTTCGTGGGCGAGGGACACCCGCACCGGGAGCCCG
Source organism: Streptomyces sp. P3 (assembly GCF_003032475.1). Lineage (NCBI taxonomy): Bacteria > Bacillati > Actinomycetota > Actinomycetes > Kitasatosporales > Streptomycetaceae > Streptomyces > Streptomyces sp. P3. The sequence continues at coordinate 9,562,336 of NZ_CP028369.1, read as the reverse complement.
TCGTGTCCCACGGTCAGGTCCACGGCCGAGCTGTAACGGTGCAGCAGGGCCAGGAAAGCGGCGAGGAGTTCGGTGTCCGGCGCGTCGGGGAGGCCGGTCAGTGCGGTGCTCTCCCGGGCGGTGGCCGGTGGTGAGGGGTGGGGACGGTCGACGGGCAGTGGGGTCTCCGACGGTGGCGGAGTGAGCGTTCGGCGCCAAAAGGCCAGGACTTCTTCGGACCCGCACACGGCAGCGTGCCTCCCCAGGCTTCGTCCCGGCCCTGAGCCGGGGGATCGGCGCCATAGTAAGGTAAGGTTTACCTAATTTACAGGGGGTGGGTCGAGGGTGCGCCGCGGAGGACCACAGGACCGGCGATGCGAGGGAACCCGCTGTCGCCCTACAGTTAAGGCAAGCCTGACCAAAGGAAGTTGACGTGGGGACCTCGACGGTCCGGGCGGCCACCGGCCCCCGCGCGGTACTGCTGCTGTCGCTGTCGTGCGCGGCGCTCCTGGCGCTGTGCGCCCTGTCGATGGCCTACGGGGCGCTCGACGTGCCCCTGCGGCAGGTGTGGGACACCCTGCTCGGTGACGCGCCCGACTCCCGTGTGCACGACGTCATCTGGTCGGTGCGGCTGCCGCGCACCGCGCTCGCCCTGGCCACCGGGGCCGCACTCGGTCTCTCCGGCGCGCTGATGCAGGCGCTCACCCGCAACCCCCTCGCCGACCCCGGCATCCTCGGCGTGAGCGCGGGCGCGGCCTTCGCGGTGGTGCTCTCGGTCGGCGTGCTCGGCATCGGCTCCGTGTACGGCTACATCTGGTTCGCCTTCGCCGGCGCGATGACCGCGAGCGTGCTGGTCCACTTCCTGGGCGGGCTCGGCCGGTCCGGCTCCACCCCCGTCAAACTCGCCCTGGCCGGCGTCGCGGTGACGTCCGTGCTGTTCTCGCTGACCAGCGCGATCGCCCTCACCGACCCCGACGCGCTCAACCGGTACCGGTTCTGGTCGGCGGGGTCGCTGGCGAACCAGGACGCGGACGTACTGCTGCGGGTGCTGCCCTTCCTCGCCGTGGGCGCGGCGCTCGCCTTCGCGACCGCTCCCTCCCTCAACAGCCTCGCCCTCGGCGACGACGTCGCGACCTCGCTCGGACTCAGGCTGGGGCTGGTGCGCGTCCAGGGCGTCGTCGCCGTCACCCTGCTCACCGGCGCAGCCGTCGCCGTCATCGGGCCCGTGGTCTTCGTCGGGCTGGTCGTGCCGCACATCGCCCGCGTCCTCGCCCAGTACGCCGGCCTCGGCCCGGACCACCGCTGGCTGCTGCCGCTGTCGGCCGTCCTCGCACCCTGTCTGCTGCTGGCCGCGGACATCGCGGGCCGGCTCGTCGACCGGCCGGTGGAGATCCAGGCGGGGGTCCTGGTGGCCTTCGTCGGCGGCCCGTTCTTCATCGCGCTGGTCCGCCGCCGACGCCTCGTGGAGCTGTGAGCCGTGCGGCCCGCCGACGCCCGGCGGCACCCCGCACCGCCCGCGCCGACGGGATCCGGCGCCGCGGTCCGGACCGGGAACTGCCGCCAGGGACCGCCGACTCCACCGCCGCCGCTCCCGGCGGCCGGCCCGCACCGCCTTCCCGCCCGTCCCGTCCTCCTGGGGAGCCGCACGCCATGACCACCGAGCTCACACCGGCGGCGGGCCGCAAGGTCCCCGGCAGCCACGAACCCGGCACCGGCCGCGGGACCGGTCCCGCGGACCGGGCGGCGCGCCGCCGCACCGCCGACCGCATCGCCTTCCGGCTCGCCGTCCCGCCCGTCTCCGGACTGCTGCGGCCCCGGCTGCTGGCCGTGTCGCTGGTGCTCGCCGTGGCGGCGTTCCTGGCGTTCTGCGCGGAGACGGCCGTCGGTGACCTCCCCCTGTCTCTCGCCGACGTGACCCGCGCCCTGGCCGGCGGGGGCGATCCCGGCACCCGGCTCGTCGTCGAGGAACTGCGGCTGCCGCGCTCTCTCGCGGGGCTGCTGGTCGGCGTGGCGTTCGGGGTCTCCGGAGCACTGCTCCAGACCATGACCCGCAACCCGCTGGCCAGCCCCGACATGTTGGGTATCACCCAGGGCGCGGGCGTCGCCGTGGTGGCCGGCATCGTACTGGGCCGGGACGGCGGGCTCGGCACCGAACTCCTCGGCCTGGCGGGCGCGCTGGGCGCGGCGGTTCTCGTGTACGCGCTGGCGTGGAAACGCGGCGCCAGCGGCTACCGGATCGTGCTGGTGGGCGTCGGCGTCTCCTGGATCTGCACCAGCGCCACCGACTACCTCATGGCCCGCGGGGAGCGCTTCCAGGCCCAGGCGGCGCTCGGCTGGCTGGTCGGCAACCTGAACGGCCGCACCTGGGACCAGATCACCCCGCTCGCCCTGGCCCTGGCCGTCCTCCTGCCGGCGGCACTGCTGCTCGGGCGGCTGATGCGGACCCTGGAGCTCGGCGACGACGTGGCCCGCGGCCTCGGCACCCGGGTCCAGACGGTCCGGGTGGCGGTCCTGCTGGTCTCGGTGAGTCTCGTGGCGTTCGGGACGGCGACGGCGGGACCGGTCGCCTTCGTGGCGCTCGCCGCCCCGCAGGTCGCCCAACGGCTGGCGGGCACGGCGTTCCCGCCGCCCTTCGCCGCGGGCCTGACGGGTGCCGTGCTGGTGCTCGGGTCCGATCTCGCCGCCCGGGGGCTCGTCCCGGACACCGAACTGCCGGTCGGGATCGTGACCGGGGTCCTCGGCGCGCCCGTCCTGTTGTGGTTGCTCGTGCGCGCCAACCGCGCCGGTTCAGGAGGCTGAAGACGTGTCATCGACCCACGAAGGGCCCGCCCGCCCCGCCGACGGCCCCGACCTGCGGGCCGTCGGGCTGCGGCTGGCCTACGACGACCGGATCGTCGTCGACGGGCTGGACCTGGCGGTCCCGTCCGGACGGATCACGGCGATCGTCGGCGCCAACGCGTGCGGCAAGTCGACCCTGTTGCGGGCGCTGGCGCGGCTGCTCACCCCGAAGGCGGGGGCCGTCCACCTCGACGGGCGAGAGGTGCACTCGTTCCCGACCCGGGCCCTGGCGCAGAAGCTGGGCATCCTGCCGCAGACGCCGGTCGCGCCCGAGGGGCTGACCGTCGTCGACCTGGTGGGACGCGGCCGTGCGCCGCACCAGAGCTGGTGGCGGCAGTGGTCCGCCGCCGACGAGGAGGCCGTCCACGAGGCGCTGCGCGCCACGGCGACGAGCGACCTCGCCCACCGGGCCGTCGACGAACTCTCCGGCGGACAGCGGCAGCGGGCCTGGATCGCGATGGCGGTCGCCCAGGGGACGCCGGTGATGCTCCTGGACGAGCCGACCACCTACCTCGACCTGGCCCATCAGATCGACGTCCTCGACCTCGTCACCGACCTGAACCGGCACCAGGGCCGCACCGTCGTCATGGTCCTGCACGACCTCAACCAGGCGTGCCGCTACGCGGACCACGTGGTCGCCATGAAGGCGGGTCGCGTCGTGGCGGAGGGCGTCCCTTCCGAGGTCATCACCGCCGCGGTCGTCGAGGACGTGTTCGGCCTGCGGTGCGTGGTGGGCGAGGACCCGGTCAGCGGGACGCCGATGGTCTTCCCGATGAGCCGCCACCACCAGGGCGCCGGCCCCGGCACCGTCCCGGCGCAGGCGCCCGCGGCGACGAGCGCGTAGCCGCCGGGAACGGACGGGACGGCGGGGCGCACCACTCCGGAAGCGGACGGGCCGCGGGGCCTGCCGCCCAGGGAGCACGGCCCGGCAGCGGCCGACCGGCCGACCAGGCCCGGCCGACCAGGCCCGGGTGACGGGCCCGGGTGACGGGCCCGGGTGACGGCGCCTCGGCTCACGGACGGGGCGTCAGATACCCGCCCATGGTGCGGAAGTAGTCGGTCGCCGATTGCTCGGCGCCGTCCTCGGTGCGCACCCTCCTGACAAGGAGGCCCGGCAGCCGCCCGGTGCGCGCCCCGGCACCGGCCACGACGACGACGCCGTCGCCCTCCCGAATGAAGATCCGGCCGGGCGTCCCGCCGTACCGTCCCTCGGACACCGCGGCCGAGACGATCCGCAGGCGCTCGCCCCTGTGGTGGGTGAACGCCTGGGGATACGGGTCGGACTGAGCCCGTATCAGGCGTTCCAGGTCCTCGGCCGGCCACGTCCAGTCGATCCGGCTGTCCTCCAGCGCCCTCTTGTGGAAGAAGGTCGCCCGGGAGCGGTCCTGCGGCGTCCACACGGCCCGACCCGAGGCGATGAGGTCCAGGGACTCGGTGACGAGGGGGCCGATGAGGTCGACCGTGCGGTGGAACAGGTCCGTCGCGGTGTCGGCGGCGCCGACGGGCACGGACCGCTGTATCAGCACGTCCCCCGCGTCGAGTTCGGCGTCCATGCGGTGGGCGGTGACGCCCACGTGCCGCTCCCCGTTGATGAGGGCCCAGATCAGCGGCGAGAAGCCGGCGTAGGAGGGCAGCAGCGAGTCATGGATGTTGAGCGTGCCGTGCGGCGGGAGGTCGAAGATCTCGGGCGGCAGCCAGGTGCGCCAGTTGTTCGCGACGATGACGTCCGGCTCGGCGGCCTTCAGCGCGGCCAGCAGTTCCTCGTCGCCGGGCCGGTTGCGCAGCAGGACCGGCACACCGTGCCGCGCCGCGAGATCGGCGACCGAGTCGTTCCAGATCTTCTCGTAGACGTGGTCGCTCGCCGGATGGGTGACGACCAGCACCACGTCGTGCTCGGAGTCCAACAGCGCCTGCAGCGTCCGGTGTCCCCAGGTCTGGTAACCGAACATGACTACTCGCATGTGTTTCCCTCTCAAGCATTGATAGGTAAGCCTTACCTTATCTATCATGTGCCTGCTGGGGGGAGACCGCGCACGGTCGCAGTGCCCCCCGTGTCCGCTCTACGGAAGGCGATGACGCGGTGACGACCCTGCACAACGGGCCCGGCTCCCGGGACGACTCGTACGACGTTGTGGGCATCGGATTCGGCCCGTCCAACCTGGCCCTCGCGATCGCCCTCCACGAGCACAACGCCAAGGCCCCGGAGGGCGAACGGCTGCGGGCCACGTTCCTGGAGCGGCAGCCGCGGTTCGGCTGGCACCGCGGAATGCTCATCGACGACGCCACGATGCAGGTGTCCTTCCTCAAGGACCTGGTGACGATGCGCGACCCCACCAGCGACTTCAGCTTCCTGTGCTTCCTGCGCGAACAGGACAGGCTCGCCGACTTCCTGAACCAGAAGACCCTCTTCCCGCTGCGCATCGAGTTCCACGACTACTTCGCGTGGGCGGCGGACCGCCTCGGACACCTCGTCGAGTACTCCGCCGACGTCGTGTCCGTGCTGCCGGTCGTCGAGGACGGCGAGGTGCGCGCCTTCGACGTCGCCACCCGCGACCCCGCCGTCCCGGGCGCGCTGACGGTCCGCCGCACACGAACCCTCTGTGTCGCCACGGGGCTGGAACCGCACCTGCCGCCGGGCATCGCGCCCTCCGAACGGGTCTGGCACACCAGCGACTTGCTGCCCCGCGTCGAACAACTGGCGTGCTCCGGCGGGCCGGTGCGCCGCGCCGTCGTGCTCGGCGCGGGCCAGAGCGCCGCGGAGGCCGTCGACTACCTCCACCGCAGCTTCCCCGAGGCCGAGATCTGCTCCGTCTTCGCCAAGTACGGCTACACGCCCGCCGACGACAGTCCGTTCGCGAACCGGATCTTCGACCCGGAGGCCGTCGACGTCTACTACGGGGCGCCGTCCGCGGTGAAGCAGTCGCTGCACGACTACCACCGCAGCACCAACTACTCCGTGGTGGACATGGACTTGATCGAGTCCCTGTCCCGGACCATGTACCGGGAGAAGGTGCAGGGCAGGCAGCGGATCCGGATGCTCAACGTCTCCCGGCTGCGCGAGGTCGCCCCGGCGGCGGACGGGGTGCGGGTCACCGTGGAGTTCCTGCCGACGGGCGAGGAGGCGGTACTCGACGCGGACCTGCTCGTGTACGCCACCGGCTACCAGCCACGCGGCCTGGGCGAGAACCTCGGCGAGATCGCCAAGCTCTGTCTGCGCGACGAGGAGGACGCGCTGCTCGTCGGCCGCGACCACCGGGTCGGGACCGCCGCCCACGTGGGCGCGGACGTCTACCTCCAGGGCGGCACCGAGCACAGCCACGGACTGACCTCGACGCTGCTGTCCACCACAGCCGTCCGGGCCGGGGAGATCCTCGGCTCGCTCGTCGCCCGGCACGCCGCCCCGCGGACCGTGCCGGCGAACAGTTCGACGCACCGGTGAGGGCAAGGGCACGAGCAGAGCGCGCAGCACCCCTGACACCCGTCACGGGGCCGGCCTTCAGCGGGGCCGCGTACGGGCCGGCCCGCCACGCGACGACGCAGCCCCGGAGACCGACCGCGTCGGTGCGCGCCGCGCGGCGGCCGGCGCCGCGTACGGGGCTACTGTCGCCCGCATGGACCGTGAACGCCGAGGCCGGCTCCGGTGTCTGCTCGCCGGCGCCGTGTTCGCCGTGTGCATGGCCGGCACCACGCTGCCCACCCCTCTCTACGGCCTGTACCAGGAGAAGTTCGGCTTCTCCGAGCTGACGGTCACCGTCGTGTACGCCGTGTACGCCTTCGGCGTCATCGGGGTTCTGCTGCTGGCGGGCAACGCCTCGGACACCGTCGGCAGACGTCCGGTGCTGCTGTGGGGCCTGGGCCTCGCGGCCGCGAGCGCCGTCTGCTTCCTGTCCGCCACCGGCCTGGGCCCGCTGTACGCGGGGCGGCTGCTGTCGGGGTTCTCCGCGGGCCTGTGCACCGGGGCCGCCACCGCTTACGTGATGGACCTCGCCCCGCCGGGCGACGCCGCCCGGGCCACCCTCGTGGCGACGGCCGCCAACATGGGCGGCCTCGGCTGCGGTCCGCTGCTGGCCGGGGTCCTCGCGCAGTACACGGACCGTCCGCTGTACCTGCCGTTCGCCGTGCACCTCGTCCTGATCGCCGGCTCGGCCGCCGTGCTGGCGCGCCTTCCCGAGACCGTGACGGACCGGGGACCGGTCGGCGCGGTGCGTCCGCAGCGGCCCGGTCTGCCGCCGCAGGTTCGGACGGTGTTCGGGCCGGCGGCCGCGGCCTCCTTCGCCGGGTTCGCGTTGTTCGGCGTGTTCACCTCGGTCAGCCCGGCGTTCCTCGCCCGGTCGCTGGACGTCACGGACCATGCCGTGAGCGGGCTCGTCGTCGCGCTGGCCTTCTTCGCCTCCATCGCCGGGCAGACGGCGGTCGGCCGCATCGGCGTCGCACGGTCGCTGCCGCTGGGCTGCGCCGTGCTCCTGGCCGGTCTGACCCTGCTCGCGGGCGCGCTGCGCTGGGACCTGCTGGCGCTGGTCGTGCTCAGCGCGGTCGTCGGCGGGGCCGGGCAGGGCATGACCTTCCGCGGCGCGCTGTCCGCGGTGGCCGCGGCGTCCCCGCCGGAGCAGCGCGCGGCGGTGATCTCGACGCTCTTCGTGGTGGCCTACACCGGCATCTCGGTGCCGGTGATCGGTGTGGGCGTGCTGGTCGGCCCCCTCGGCCTGGAGGGCGCCGGCCTGGTGTTCATCGCGTGCATGGCCGTCCTCGTCTCGCTGGCGGCGGCCTACCTGCTGCGGCGACCCGTGCCGGCGAAGGGCTGACCGCCAGGCGGCGCGCGCGCCGTCCGCGCGCCGCGTGCACGCCTGGCCGCGTCCGTACGGGTGGGTTCGGCCTTCCGGCGGTACGGGATGGGCCAGTTCCGCGTTGTGCAGACCCCATCCGTCATCACGTCATACGGGAAAGGCCCTTCGATGCGACGTACCGCTCTGCTCGCCGTCTGCGCCCTGGTCAGCGCCGCGGCCACGGGATTCTTCACCACGAGCGCCCTGCGCAGCCGCTGACAACGCGGCCGGGGCGGCCTCCCGCGGCTTCCCCGGCCCGGGCCCGTGCGGTCCGGTGCACCACCGCGCACCGGCCGTCGGCCCGTCGCCCGCCGACCCGCCGTCTCCCACCCGCCGCTCAGCACCCTCCGCCCGGATGCCTCCCTCCGGGCGTCCCCCTCGCGCCCGCCCCGCGTTCTCAGCGCCGTACCAGCGGCTCCTGCGGTGTCTTCTCGGGGTGCACCTCGTCGCCGGGATGCCGGCCGGCGCACAGGAATCCGATGCCCAGGGCGATGACCATTGCGTAGAACACCCGCTGGTTGGCCTGGGCGAAGGGGAAGAAGGCTGCACGCCTGGCCGGCCCGGCGGACCAGGCGTGGGCGGACGGGACGTTCTCCCACGCCTGGTGAGGGGCGTCCGGCAGTGCGACGCTGGAGGCTAGAGGCGTCGAGAAGGGACGCTCCGGGAGGGCCGATGGGACGCGACGTCCCGGCGCTGGTCTTCACCCGCGAGGACCGCCGCCGGTACCGGATCAAGATGCAGGAGTGCCTCGAGGTGTTCGCGCAGATGCTGCGCGAGTCGCGGTTCGAGTCCGAGCGGCCCCAGGTGGGCCTGGAGATCGAGCTGAACCTGGTCGACGCCGAGGCCGAGCCGGCGATGCGCAACACCGACGTCCTGGAGGCGATCGCGGACCCCGCCTGGTCCACCGAGCTGGGCCGGTTCAACCTCGAGATCAACGTCCCGCCCCGCCGACTGACGCAGGGCGGCCCCGACGCCTGGGAATCCGAGATCCGGGCCGCGCTCAACCACGCCGAAGAACGCGCCGGCACGGTCGGCACCCGACTGATCATGATCGGCATCCTGCCCACCCTGCGGCAGGAGAACGTGGGGGCCTCCTCACTGTCGGAGAACGCCCGGTACCGGCTGCTCAACGACCAGGTGTTCGCGGCGCGCGGCGAGGACCTGCACATCGAGATGGACGGCGTGGACCGGTTGCGCACCTACGCGGACACGATCACCCCGGAGGCGGCCTGCACCAGCACCCAGTTCCATCTCCAGGTCTCCCCCGACGAGTTCGCCGCGTACTGGAACGCGGCCCAGGCGATCGCGGGCGTCCAGGTGGCGCTCGCGGCCAACTCGCCGTTCCTGTTCGGCAAGGAGCTGTGGCACGAGACCCGCATCCCGCTGTTCGAGCAGACCACCGACACCCGTCCGCAGGAGATCAAGGCGCAGGGCGTGCGCCCCCGGGTGTGGTTCGGAGAGCGGTGGATCACCAGCGTCTTCGACCTGTTCGAGGAGAACCTGCGCTACTTCCCGGCACTGCTCCCCCTGTGCGACGAACAGGACCCGCGCGAGACCCTGACGGAAGGGGACGTCCCCGAGCTCGCCGAACTGACCCTGCACAACGGCACCATCTACCGCTGGAACCGTCCGGTCTACGCCGTCGCCCACGACCGGCCGCACGTACGGGTGGAGAACCGCTGCCTGCCTGCCGGGCCGACCGTGGCGGACACTCTCGCCAACGGCGCGTTCTACTACGGCCTCACCCGCGCCCTGGTGGAGGAGGAGCGGCCGGTGTGGTCGCGGATGTCCTTCCGGACCGCCGAGGACAACCTGCACTCCGCCGCCCGGCACGGCATCGAGGCCCGGCTGTACTGGCCCGGCATGGGGGAGGTCACGGCGCCCGAACTCGTCCTGCGGCGACTGCTGCCGCTCGCCCACCGGGGGCTGGAGCTGTCCGGGATGGACGCGGCCTGGCGGGAGCCGTTGCTCGGCGTCATCGAGCAGAGGTGCGTCACCGCCCGCAACGGGGCCGTCTGGCAGAAGGAGATGTTCCACCGCATCGCGGCCTCCGCCCACACGGGCCGGCACGAGGCCCTGCGGCGGATGACACAGCTCTACATCGACTACATGCACCTCAACGCGCCCGCCCACACCTGGCCGGTCGACTGACGGCCCGGTCCCGGTCGTACGCGACGGGCCCCCGTCCGGACGCCCGCCAGACCTTCCGGAGCGGCCCCCGCTTCCCCCTCGGAGGCCTCGCGCCCGCCGCTCACACTGACGTGCCCCCTCACACACCCCACACCCAAAACAGACACAAGGGGCAACACGGCACCCGCAGTGCGACAGCACTCGGAGGAGCGTGCAGGATGGTCCTATGACGATCAAGGTTTACTTCGACATCACCATCAACGACGAGCCCGCCGGGCGGATCAACTTCAACCTCTTCGACGACGTCGTGCCCAAGACCGCGGAGAACTTCCGCGCGCTCGCCACCGGTGAGAAGGGATTCGGCTACGCCGGCTCCTCCTTCCACCGGGTCATCCCCGCCTTCATGCTCCAGGGCGGCGACTTCACCCGCGGCAACGGGACCGGCGGCAAGAGCATCTACGGCGAGAAGTTCGCCGACGAGAACTTCACGCTCAAGCACGACCGGCCGGGTCTGCTGTCCATGGCGAACGCCGGCCCGAACAGCAACGGCTCGCAGTTCTTCGTCACGACGATCGTGACGGACTGGCTCGACGGCAAGCACGTGGTGTTCGGCGAGGTCGCCGACGAGGACAGCATGGCCCTCGTCAAGAAGATCGAGGCGCTCGGCTCCCGCAGCGGCTCGACCTCGGCGAAGATCACCATCGCGGCCTCCGGCCAGCTCTGAGTCGGACCTCCGTGCCGCCCGCCCGGCCGGGGGCGCCGCCCCGGGCCGGGCGCGGTGACGCGCCGCCGACGGCCGCAAGCCACGGCCGGCGGACGGGCTGCGGCCGGGTGCGACGCGACCGGCCCCGGATGGTGGACGACCGGGCCGGGCGCCCCGTCCCGGCCGGGCTGCGGTGGGCGCGGGGTCGGCCGACAATGAGGTGGCGGGGCGCCTGCCCGGCCCGCCCGGAACGCCTCGGCGGCCTCGGCCCGAGAGGAACCTGGCTATGCGCGCTGAGTTCTCCCCGGCCGCGCGCACGGGCGCCTGGGTCGCGGTCTCGCTGGCCCTGTTCTGCATCCAGCTCGACTTCTTCGCGTTGAACCTGGCGGTCCCGGGGATCGCCGAGGAGTTCGGCGTCACCGCCTCGGCCGCCCAGTGGACGCTCTCCGTCTACATGCTCGCCGTCGGCTGCTGCTTCATCGTCGGCGGCCGGGTGGGCGACGTCTTCGGCCGCAGGGGCGCCCTGCTCGCCGGGACCGCGCTGTTCACCGCCGGGTCGGTCGGCTGCGCGCTCGCACCGGGCCTGTGGCCGCTGGTGGGGGCGCGGATCGTGCAGGGCGTCGGCGCGGGTTTCGTCTTCCCGGTCGCGGTCTCCGTGATCACCAACGTGTTCCCGGCCACGACCCGCACACGCGCGCTGGGAGCGGCCTTCGGGATCGCCAACGTGGGCACGGCCCTCGGTCCCTTCGTCGGGGGCGGCTTCACCGAAGGGCCCGGCTGGCGCTGGATCTTCTGGCTGCTCGTCCCGTTGAGCGCGCTCTCCCTGGCCGTGGCCTACGGGTGCGTGCCCGACTCCTGCGACCCGGGCGCTCCGCGCCAGCTCGACCTGCCCGGCGCGCTCGCCCTGGTGTGCGCCCTGGCGGCGCTCACACTGGCCGTCGAGCGGGGCAGCGCGTGGGGCTGGGACCACGCCCGCACCCTGACGCTGCTGAGCGTCGCCGTGGTCGCGGGGCTGCTGTTCGCGCTGCGGGAGCGGACTGCCCGGCATCCCCTGGTCGACGCCCGGCTCTTCCGCAACGTTCCGTACGTCCTGGTGACGGGCACGGGCGCGGTCAGCAACATGGGGTACGCCGTCACCGTCTTCGTCTCCACGCTGTACCTGCAGCAGGTGCGGGGGCTGACGCCGCTCCAGGCCGGCGTGGTGTTCCTGGCGCCCGCGATGCTCGTCGCCTGCAGCGGACCGCTCGGCGCACGGCTGTCCGGGCGGCTGCCGCCGACGGTGGTGATGGCGCTCGCCGGGGCCGTCGCGGGCACCGGCATGATCATGCTGAGCGTGGTGACCGCCTGGTGGCTGTACACCGTGGTGTTCGCCTGGTGCGGCCTGGGGCTCGGTCTCGGCTGGACCTTCGCCGGCGTCGCCACCCAGCAGGTCGTGGCCCCCGAGCGGGCCGGCGAGGCCTCGGGCGTTCTGCTCACGTTCCTGGTCACGCTGGGCGGAGTCGCCCTCGCGGCGACCGCGGCCGCGATCACCGCGATGACACCGCAGCGGACTGCGGAGGCGGCGTACGACGCGATCCTGCGTCTGGGCGGAGCGGCGATCCTGGCCGCCTCCGCCGCCGTGGTGGCGGTACGCCGACGGCCGCCGGTCCAGGACCGCGACCGCCTCCCGGCGGCGGAATCCCGTACGACGCACGGCCGGGGGCCGCGGTGACGGCCGGTGGCGCACGGGCCGAGATCCTGCACCGGTCGGTGCGGGTGACCGCGGCCGCCGCCACCGGCTTCTACGCCTTTCTGTACGGGTTCGGCGAGCCGGTGCCGGCGCTGTACTCCCTGTTCGCGCCCATCTCCCTCGGGCTGCTGTCCTCGATCCCGGGGTCCGGACGGCAGCGGGCCGCCGTGATGCTCAAGGCGCTGCCCGCGGGTCTGGCGCTGGTGACGCTGGGCACCGTGCTGGCGGTGCACACCTGGACGGCGGTGCTGGGCATGCTCCTCGTCGGCTTCGTGCTGGCCTTCGCGGCCGTCGCGGGACCCCGCCCGGCCGGGGCGGCGCCGGGCCTGCAACTCTTCTACATCCTGGCCTGCTTCCCGCCCTATGCACCGCAGAACCTGGGACCGCGCCTGACCGGGCTCACGGTGGGCGTGGTGCTGCTGGCGCTCGGCGAGAGGTTCCTGCTGCCGCGGCCCGCGGGCGAGCCGTACCGGTCGAGTCTCGCGAGCGCCGTGGCGATCGCGGGCGACACCCTGGCCGGCCGCGCCGGTCCCGCGCCCGACTTCCTGCGTTCCGCCGGAGCCCGGCTGCGGCTCTCACGGGTCGAGCCCGCGGAACGCCCCGCGGGCCCGAGCCGTGCCGACCGCGGCCTGTCCCAGGCCGGCTCCGCCGCGCGCCGGCTGCTGGAGCAGTTGGCTCATCTCACCGAGACGGGCCTGCTGCGCGACCTGCTCCGCGACGGCGGCCGAGCAGGCAAATGGACGGGCGACGGCGCGGACGTCACACCGGACGTCACACGGGGCGACGCGGCGTGCGCGTGGCTGCTGCCGCGGCTGGTGACCCGGTGCGACGACACGGCCGCGGAGCTGCGCACGGGCCGGCCCGATCCTGGACCGGAGCGCATGGACGCGGCGATCAGGGCCTTCCAGCACCTGCGTGGACGACACAGCCCGCCGCTGTGCGGGTCGCGCACGACCGCCTCCTCGCCGGCGTCGACGGCCTCGGCACGGGCGGCTTCGATACCGGCGGAGTCGAGGTCACCCGCACCGGAGTGGGCGCCGGTGCGGCGCCAGGCCGCGCTGCTGGGCGTCGCCGAGTCGGTGCGGGTGCTGGAGATCGCCGTACGGGTCGGCCTCGACGGACGGCGCACCGGGCCGATCGAGCCGCGGGAGCTGTTCTGGTACACGGAGGCCGCCACGTCCCGGCTGTGGCTGCGCCGGATAGTCGGCAACACGACGCTTGGCTCGGTGCAGCTCCACAACGCCGTCCGGATCGCCGCGGCCCTCGCCGCAGCCCGCCTGGTCGCCGGTTCGCTGGAGCTGACCCACGGTTTCTGGGTGCTGTTGGCGGTACTCACGCTGAGCAGGACCACCGCCGGGGAGACCTGGTCGGCCATCCGCAAGGCGGTGGCCGGCAACCTCGTGGGCGCCGTCGCCGCGGGCGCGCTGCTGATCGGCGTCGGACGGCACACCGACGTATACGCCGCGATCCTCGCTCCGGGCATGCTGCTCGCCTTCGCGCTCGGACCGCTGCTCGGGATCGCCTGGGCACAAGGCCTGTTCACGCTCGTGGTGGCCACCGCGTTCGCCCAGATCGCTCCCGCCTCCTGGCAGTTGGCCGAGGCCCGGATCGTGGACGTGGTGACCGGCAGCGCCATCGGCCTGCTGTGCGCGATGCTCGCCTGGCCGACCGGCGCCCGGTGGGAGGTGCGCCGGACCATGGCCGAACTGTTGCGCGAGTGCGGGCCGCTGATCGACGGCACCCTCGCGGTGCTGACGGCCGTGCCGCCGGGCTCCGCGCCCCTCCCGACGACGCTGCCCGCCCTGCACCGGATGCGTCTGGCCGAGTCCGCCTACGCCCAGTTCCGCAGCGAATCCGGCGCCGGCGCCTCCGTCGGCGCCGACTGGCACGGCGTGCTCGTCGCCACCCACCAGATCGTGCTCGGCGCCCACTGGCTGCCCCGCTTCGACCTGCCCCCCGATCCGCTGCCCCCGGCCGCCGTGGCACGGGCGCGGGCCGACGCCCGGGCGGTGATCGCCACCGTCGGCCGACTGGCCGCCCTCTGTGCCGGGGCGCCACCGCCGGCTGCCGAGGGACAGCCGATGCCGAGCCGGCCGCCCGCACCGCAGGACGGAGCCCCGCCTCCGACCGGGCGACCGCCCGCGCCGCCGTTGCCGGCGCTGGTCGACTTCGAGGTCTGGCTGACCAGCCTCACGGCTCAGCTCGCCCACGTCGAGAACGGCCTGTGCGGCATGCCCCACCACCGCGCCCCCGGCGGCCGGCGAAGCCACCGCTGACCGCACCGCCGCCGCGCCACCCCCGTCCATCCGCTCGCCCGAGCTCCCGCACCGCCGCATCACCGCCTGCCCCGCGGCGGACGACGGCCGGGGGGACGGCCGGGGGACGGGCGGAGACCGCACGAGCCGCACGCACCCCAGGCGCACCACCGGCGCACCGCGTCCTCGGACGCACCCCAGGCAAAGCACGAGACAGCGCAACCTTCCGGCTATTCAGGTTGTCTCAGTTCATGTCCGACACGCGACTCCTTCGGGGGAGATCATGGTGCGAAACAGAACCGTCTGGACCATCGCGGCCCTCATGACCGCCACCCTGGCCGTTGCCGTGGCTCCGGCCGAGGCCGCCCCGGCGACCGTCACCCGGGCCACCGCCGCCTGCCCCACCGGCTGGGGCAGCCTGGCCGAAACCCTCGCCACCAGTACGGCGACCCCCGTGACCGACGTCCGGACCGGCCGCCACGACTGCTACGACCGGTTCGTCGTCGACGTGCCCGGTGCGAGCGCCTCCGAACTCGGCTTCTGGGTCGGGTACGTCGACCGGTTCTACCAGGACGGGTCGGGCCGGCCGATCCCCGTCGGCGGCGGCGCGATCCTCGAGGTGCGGGTCCACGCCCCGGCCTACAACCCGCAGACCGGCACGCCCACCTACCCGGGGCGGCCCGCGCAGCCCCTGCCGGGCGTGAACCTCACCGGATACAGCACCTTCCGGGACACCCGTTACGGCGGGAGCTTCGAAGGCGTGACGCAGTTCGGGCTCGGCGTACGCGCCCGTCTGCCCTTCCGGGTACTGCGACTGACCGACCATCTCGTGGTGGACGTCGCGCACACCTGGTGACACCCGCTCACCTGCGTGGCGCCGGGCGCCGGCTCGTTCACGAGGCGGCGCCCGGCGCCACGGACGTTCATGTGTCGCCGAACGCCCGCAGAAATGTCCGTGATCGGTAACAGCGGGATCCCCCGGTCGTCTTTCTCCGTCCTGTCATCTGCATGGGTTCCACCGGGACGACGAGGGCAGGGCAGACATGGCGCGGCATGGCGGGCGGGGTTGGTACGGCCGGGTAATCGCGGCGGCGGTCGGGGTCACGGCGATGGCCGCGGTCACCTCGGTGTGGACCGCGCAGGCCGACGGAAGCGGCTCGGGAACGGCAGCGGAGGCGCCCGCGCGCCACTCCGCGGCGGCCGCCCCGGCGCGGGTCGCCGTGGACATCGCCCACGCCTCCGACGGCGGGCCCCGGGGCGTCAACATCACCATCGACGACGGCCCTGATCCCGTCTGGACACCCAAGGTCCTCGACGTGCTGCGGGAGAACGGGGTGAAGGCGACCTTCTGCATGGTGGGCACCCAGGCCCAGGCACACCCGGACCTGGTCAAGGCCGTGGTGGCGGCAGGTCACCGGCTGTGCGACCACACCGTCTCGCACGACACCTCCATGGACACCAAGTCGCAGGCCTACCAGTCGCAGCAGATCCTGGACGCCGAACGCATGATCACCGAGGCGTCCGGAGGCGTCCGTCCGCTGTACTACCGGGCGCCGGGCGGCGCGTTCACTCCCTACAGCCGCAATCTCGCCGCATCCCGCGGGATGCGGCCGCTGGGCTGGAACGTGGACACCAAGGACTTCGAGCGGCCCGGTGCCGCCGCCATCGTCGCCAACGTCAAGAGCGAGGTGGCCAACGGTCCGACCATCCTCTTCCACGACGCCGGCGGTGACCGCTCCCAGACCGTGACCGCGCTGCGCGAGGTGCTGCCCTGGCTCAAGCAGCAGGGATACTCCTTCGGCTTCCCGGTCCGCTGAGCCGTCCCGCCGCCCCGCCCCGCCCCGGGCCTGCGCCCGCGGGCGACCGGGCGGGCAGGGCCCAGGCGCCCGGCGGTCGGCGCACGCCCCGCGTCGGCGTGTGTTACTCGGCCCGGCGCTTGTCCTCCTCGCTCCACGCGCGGGTGTCCCGCGGCTCGACATAGGGTTCCTCGCCCTCCGCCAGACCGCCCGCGACGGCACGCTGACGGGCCAGTTCGGCGTCTAACTCCAGACCGAGCAGGATCGCGATGTTGCTGATCCACAGCCACACCAGGAAGACGATCACGCCGGCGAGCGTGCCGTACGTCTTGTTGTACGACGCGAAGTTCGCCACGTAGAACGCGAAGCCGGCGGAGGCGGTCAGCCACAGCACCAGCGCCAGCACACTGCCCGGTGTGATCCACCTGAGGCCCCGCCCCCGCACGTTGGGCGTCGCCCAGTACAGCAGGGCGATCATGACGGTGACGAGGACGATCAGCACCGGCCACTTCGCGATGGACCAGACGGTCAGGGCCGTGTCCCCGAAGCCCAGCGCGGCGCCGGCCTGGCGGGCCAGTCCGCCGGTGAACACCACGATGAGCGCGCTGACGACGGCGAGCACCAGCAGCACCACCGTGACGCCGACGCGCACCGGCAGCACCTTCCACACCGGACGACCCTCGGGCATGTCGTACACGGCGTTGGCGCTGCGGATGAAGGCCGCGGTGTAACCGGAGGCCGACCAGACCGCCAGGACGAGGCCGACCAGCGCCATGACCGAGCCGACGCCGCCCCGGCCCTGCAACTCCGCGACCGCGTCGCTGATGATGTCCCGGGCCGAACCCGGCGCCACCTTGCGCAGGTTGTCCAGGACCTCGTCGGTCGCCGACTTGCCGGCCAGCCCCAGGAGTGACACCAGCACCAGGAGGGCGGGGAACATCGACAGAACGCCGTAGTAGGTCAGCGCCGCGGCCCGGTCCGTGAGGTCGTCGTCCTGGAACTCGCGCACGGTGCCTTTCAGCACCGCCCACCAGGACCGCGTCGGCAACTGCCCCGGCTCCCCCGGTTCCCGCCGCGCCACCTGGTCGTCCGGCCCCGCCGTGTCCCGACCCGACACCGACGCCGTGGCGTGGTCGTGGTCGGGGTTCGATGTCGCTGCCATGGCAAGGGGGTAACCGCGGCCGCCGGATTCATGCCCCCGCGAGGCACGTTCGTCGCCTCCTTCAGCATCCGTTCCGGGGCGGCGCGGCGCTCCGGTGGCCGAGGGCAGGTGGGCGGTCAGGTCGAGATGGCGCGGCGTCCGTTCCATGACGTACGCCGACAGGCGGTCGCCGACGGTCAGCACCATGTTCTGGGTGGCGACGCGGACGCGCGGGTCGCCGGGTTCGACCGCGCCTGCGGCGGCGGAACCGACGTCGTCGAAGTGGAGCGAGAGCCACCGCGGCCCGCCTCGGGACCGGCGCGTCCAGCGGGTCCGCAACGGTCGGGGGCTCGACGAGGTCCCTGGGGATCCGCGCGGCGCCGTCCACGCGGGGAGAGGAGATCCACCGCGGCACGGTGGTCATCCGCCGCGACGGCGCACGAACGCACCCGTCTGCCGATCGCCCTCGTGAGGCACCGCGTGACCCCCCGGTACACGCCCACGCCGTCGTGGCCCGTGGGGTTCGGAAGGGCGGCGGCTCGGCGCCACGGGCAGAGGAGCCGGGGGACGGCCCCGGCCCCCGGCGCGTGGGCGCCGGGGGCCGACCTGGCACGGCCCTGGTCGCAGCCTCGGCTGCGGGAGGTCAGATCCGGCCGCCGGTGAGCCGGGTGAGAGGGCCGTGCGCATGGCGGGCCGAACGGCGTCCGACGGCGTACGAGGCGGCGGTCAGCGCCGACAGCCCCGCGCCCACACCGGCCGCGATCAGCTTGCGGTGCGCGACGACCGTCCAGGCCGTCTTCGCCGTCGCGGCCACCTGGCCCGAGGTAGTGACGATCGCCTGACGGCTCGCCTCGACGCCCCGTGCGGCGCTGTGGGCCGCGCTCTGCACGGCGCCGGTCGTCGCCTCCGCCGTGCGCTGGACACCGGTCTTCGCGGCTGCGGCGGCGTCGTCCGTCTTCGTCGCGGCGTCACGCGCCGCGCGTGCGGCCGGAGCCGTCGCCTTGGCGGTGGTGTGGCGGGCCTTGGCCGCGGTCGCCCGCTTCGCCGCGGGTCCGTCGCCCGCATCCGCCTTTGTAGGGTTCGTATGGGTGCTCGTCTTCTTGTTCGGTTCACTCATGGACATCGCGTTGCCCCTCACTCCGGCGGCAAACCCGTCCGCTCACGCTTCGTGAGGACCGGCGGATCGCGCGCGGGCCGGCCCCGCCGGGCGTGGAGGGCTCAGACTCCGCCCGGCACCGCGCCGCCCTTGAGACGTTCCAGGTCGGACGGACGGACCTGGATGACCAGCACCGCGATCAGAGCGGCGAGGACCGTGAAGATCGCCGCCATGACGAAGGCCGCCGAGACGCCTGCGGTGAGCACCTCGTCCCCCCAGGGGTCGGGGAGCACTCCGGTCTGCCGGAACCGCAGGCGTTCGGCGGGGGTCGCCTGCGCCAGGAAGTCGGAGACCTGCTGGTCCGCCTCGTTGTGGCTGGCCGTGCCGTACATGGTGACCAGAATGGACAGGCCGAGCGAACCGCCCACCTGCTGGGTGGCGTTGAGCAGGCCGGAGGCCGCCCCGGTCTCCTGCGGGGTGACGTTGGACAGCGCCATGAGGGTGAGGGAGACGAACTCCATGCCCATGCCGAGGCTGAAGACGAGCATCGGGCCGAGGACGCTGCCCGCGTACGTGGAGTGCACGTCCGTCAGGGTCAGCCAGGACAGACCGGCCGCCGCGAGGACCGCGCCCACCACCATGAACGGTTTGGGGCCGTATTTCGGCAGGAACCGTGAGGCCAGTCCGGCCCCGACCGCGATGACCGCGCTCACCGGCAGGAAGGCGAACCCGGCCGCGAGCGGGCTGAAGCCGAGCACGTTCTGCACGAAGAGCGTGAGGAAGAAGAACATGCCGAAGATCGCGGCGGCGAGGCACAGCATGATGCCGTACGTGCCCGCCCGGTTGCGGTCGGCGAACATGTGCAGCGGTGTGATGGGCTGCCGCGAACGCCGCTCGATCAGGACGAACACGGCGAGGACGACGACGGCGGCGGCGAACGAGATCAGCGTGATGGTGTCCCGCCACCCCTCCTGGGCGGCCCTGATGAACCCGTACACCAGCAGGACCATGCCCACGGTGGACGTCAGCGCCCCGGTGATGTCGAAGTGGCCGGGATGGCGCTCGGACTCCTTGATGTAGCGGGGTGTGGCCAGCGCGATGAGCAGCCCGATGGGGACGTTGACGAAGAGCACCCACCTCCAGTTCAGCCACTCGACGAGCATCCCGCCGGCGAGCAGTCCGATCGCGCCGCCGCCCGCCGAGACCGCGGCGAAGACGCCGAACGCCCGGTTGCGTTCCGGTCCTTCGCGGAACGTCGTGCTGACGAGGCTGAGGGCGGTCGGGGACGCGATGGCCCCGCCGACGCCCTGCAGGGCGCGCGCGGCGAGGAGTTGGGGTTCGTTCTGGGCGAGTCCGCCAAGCAGCGACGCGAGGACGAAGAGCAGCACGCCGAAGACGAACACGCGCCGCCGGCCGAGGATGTCGCCGGTGCGCCCGCCGAGCAGCAGCAGTCCGCCGAAGGTGAGGGTGTAGGCGTTGACCACCCAGGCCAGGCTCGTGGTGGAGAAGTCAAGGGAGCGCTGGATGTCCGGCAGCGCGATGTTCACGATGGTGATGTCGAGGACCACCATCAGCTGACACGAAGCGATGACCAGCAGCGCCATGGCGTTGCCGCCGCCGTCCTTGCGGGCGGCGGTCCGGGCTGCTGAGGTCGGTCGGGGAACGCTGCTCATGACGCCTCGTCCGCTCGGGGAGCGGACCCTGAGGAAGAGGTCGGTGGACGGATGCGTCCACCGCCGGGTCCACCGTTTGACCGTACGCCCGTGGCAGAACCCTCACCACTCGGGCCGTGCCAGGACTCCCCTGTTGCCCTGGCACGGCTTCCGCGGGTCGCGGGCGGTGCCGCGTGCGACCAGGATGCAGGAGGGACGCCCGGTGTGTCGTTGGCGGACCGTCCACATCCGCTTGGCACAGCGTCCACGGCTGACGCCGGGGCCCCGGGGCGGCCCGGCGGCCGCAAGGGGCGGGTCAGGCCTCGGTGAGCGCCCGTTCGCGCAGTTCGCTGGGCGGGACGCCGTACGCGCCGCGGAACGCCCGGGTGAACTCGGCGGCGCGCGGGAAGCCCCAGCGGGCGGCGACGGCGCGGACGGGCAGGGAGCGCAGCCGGGGGTCGACGAGATCACGACGGGCGTGCTCGAGGCGACGGTCGCGGATGTAGGCGGCGACGGTGAGGCCTTCGGCCTGGAAGAGGCGGTAGAGGTAGCTGCGGGAGATGTGGTGCGCCGCTGCGATGCCGGCGGGCGTCAGGTCCGGGTCGCCCAGGCGCCGGCTGATGAAGGTCTTGATCTGGAGGGCGAGGGTGCGGCCGTGGCTTTCCGGCGGGAGCCTGAGGTCGGCGTCCGCGGCGTGCGCGAAGACGGCCGTGACCAGGTCGGCGGCGACCGTGCCCAACCGGGGCGCGTCCGAGGGCTGGTAGGCGGAGGTGTCCGACACCAGGTGCAGAAGGAACTGTGCGAGCAGTGCGCCGATGCCTTCGCGGCCCGATATGTGGCGTCCGATGACCTGGTCGGCGCGGTGGCTTGGCACGGCCACCAGCGACCGCGGCACCTCGACGCCGACCATGGTGACCGGCTCGGGGCCGGTGTGGATGTCGTAGCTCCGGGAGGAGGTGTTGGTGTGGAACTCGTTGACGCGGTAGGCCGCCTGGCGCCGCCCCCAGTCGGCGGCGCCCTCGCCCTTCAGCAGGAGGGAGAGGTGGTAGACCTCGGGATCGGACTGGCGGACGAGTTTCGCCGTGCGGCGGAAGACCAGATGGTCGAAGGTGGCCGGCCACACGGTCACGTCGCCCAGCGGGATGACGCGTTGGCGGCCCCGGTAGTCCGCGGTGCGGTCGCTGGTGAGCTGCATGGGCGCGTGGGTACGGCCCATGCGCTCCGCCCACGCCTCGAACCGGGCGTCCACCGGCAGATCCGTGGTGCGGAAGACCGACTCGTGCAGCACGGGCGTAGTCAACCACACAGGCCACAGGGGCCGTTCGGCGGCGCTCGGGTCACTTCAGGTGGGCCGTGTCGACGGTGACGGAGTCGTTGTCGCTGGCGGTGACGGAGATGTAGCCGGGGTCGCCGTTGCGGTCGAGGTAGCAGGCCACGTAGGCGACGCCGACCACGGTCCGGCGCACGGGATGCTCGGCGACGGCCTTGCGGCACCCCTCCGCGGTGGGCGGCTCGGACGTTCCCCACTCGGCCAGCTTGCCGGCGGTGGACAGCAGGTATCCGCCCTGCGCGTAGACGGCGTCCGTGCCGGCGTCGGCCACCGCGGGCGGGGAGTGCGTGAAGTCGTAGCCCGTGGGCGCCGTCTGCCCGTCCGCGGCCTTCATGACGAAGCCGCGGACCACCGCTGTCGACGGCGAGGGCGTCGAGTCGGGCAGGGCGGCCGAGACCGCCGCGCCGCCTCCCCCGACGACCGCCACGGCGGTGAGGCCCGCGATCAGGGGATGGGCGAAGGCCAGGCTGAGCAGCGGCCCGACGACCGGGACCGAGAACTTCATCTGGGTGTTCTTCTGCGTGATCCTGGCGTTGTCGCCCGCGGTCACCGTCTGTGTCGGGGAGTGGTGGGTGCCGGGCGGGGGCGGCACGTCGGCGTCGTCCTGCGGGGCGGGGCCGCCGGGTCGCGCGCCGCGCATACGGTCGGTGTTCATGGCTCGGGACGCTAGCGACGCAGCGTCCCGCGATCTTGTTTTGTCAGAGATTGTCGCCAACAGGCCACTTGTGGACGCCTTGGGTAATGAGCGCGACCGGGGCGACAAAGAGTTCGGACATGTTACCGCGCAGTCATATTACCGAACCGTAACCTGCTGACCGCTACCCGAGGTAACCACGCCCTCGCTACGGTCCTGACAGTTCGTCTAAGAGCGGTACGGGGCAGCGGAGGCGACCGCGGCTGCGGACCGCTCGGTCGTCGCGGCCCGCACCCCACCGGGCCGTCCTCCGTCCGAGCCGCAGACGAAGGCTCGGCCTCCCACTCCCCCCGGAGGTCCGCCATGCCCACCCCCACCCGGCTGCTGGCCGCGGCCGTCACCGCTGCCGCCTGCCTCGGCGTCACCGCGGTACCGGCCGACGCCGCGTCCGAGCCCGAGGCCGTGGTCTCCCGCGGCGTCACGATCCCCGCCTTCTACACCCCGCCCGCCACGCTTCCCGCGGCCGACGGCGCCCTGATCCGCTCCCAACCGCTCCCCCTCGCGCTGAGCCTGCCGGGGATCGACGGACCGCTGCCGGGCACCGCGACCCGCCTCATGTACAAGTCCACCGACTCCGCCGGCCGGCCCACGGCGGTCACCGGCGCCTACATCGAGCCGTCCGCCCGCTGGAAGGGCGAGGGACCGCGACCGCTGGTCGCGGTGGCCCCCGGCACCATGGGCCAGGGCGACCAGTGCGCGGCGTCGCTCGGACTCGAACGTCCGCTCCTGGTCAACGGGCAGACGCTGTCGGTCGGTTACGAGAACCTGGCGATCTACCGCATGCTCGCCCGGGGCATCGCCGTCGTCGTCACCGACTACACCGGCCTCGGCGCCACGGACCGGCTGCACACCTACGTCAACCGGGTCGACGAGGCGCACGCCGTCCTCGACGCCGTCCGCTCCGCCCGCGCACTCCCCGGCGCCTCGCCGACGGCCGGCTCCCGGGTCGGGCTGTACGGCTACAGCCAGGGCGGCGGCGCCACGGCCGCCGCCGCCGAACTCCAGCCCTCCTACGCCCCGGACGTCACCCTCGCCGGGACCTACAGCGGCGCGCCGCCCGCCGATCTGACCGCCGTCACCAAGGCCATCGACGGCAGTGACCTGGCCGGCGCGCTGGGCTGGTCGGTCAACGGCTTCCTGCAGTCCGACCCCGAGCTCGAGCCGATCGCCCGGGCACACCTGAACGACGTGGGCCGGGCCGCGCTCAAGGACCTCTCGACGATGTGTGTCGGCGACGCCCTCCTCGCCTACAACTCGGCGCGCAGCAACGCCTGGACCACCGACGGGCGTTCCCTCAGCGCCGTGATCGCGTCGGAGCCGAGGCTCAGGGCGTTCCTCGCCGACCAGCGCATCGGCGCCCGCACACCGGCGTCCCCGGTGCGGGTGGCGACCGGCACCGCCGACAACCTGGTGCCGCACGCGCAGGCCCGCGACCTCGCCGTCGCCTGGTGCGCCAAGGGCGCCTCCGTCACCTACAAGCCGGTGATCCTGCCCGGTCTCGGCCGGGCGCTGATCAACCACTTCACGCCGTTGCTCGTCGACCAGGGAGAGGCGATCTCCTGGCTGACGGACCGGCTCGACGGCAGGCCCGCCACGTCCGACTGCGCCACGCTGCCGCTGCGCCCCTGATCGGGCCCGGGACGGCTGCGGCCGGTGCGCCCGTCACGCCCGCACCGGCCGTCGCCGTCCCCCGACAGGCCCGTACGCAACGGCTTCGAACGAGCCTCGGGGGCGGCCTACTCATGGCGGACTGAGTACCTGCCCTCATGTCCGCCGCACCCTTGCGGCGCGAGGATCGGCATTGCGGCAGGGACCACAAGTGCCGCCCTCTTCAAGACAGTTGCGGAGAACATCATGACTCGAGGTATGGCCCTGTCCGTGGCCGCCGGCACCGTCGTCCTCGTGAGTGCCGGCGCCTACGCTCTCGCCTACGCCGGGGAGCAGCCTCCGGCGCTGACGCACGCCACCGCCCGCTACAGCGCCCCGGACGGCGGCCGTGACGGCTCGTTGACCTTCGCCACCTTCGTGACCGCGCCCTCCGGCGTCAAGGGCGTGAAGGTGCTCGCATGGCCGCAGAACTCCTCCCTGGCCGGGGCCGAACCGACCGCCGAGGACATGGCCGCCGCGGAGCCGGCCCTCTGCAAGCCCTACAAGCGGCACACCGTGAGCTGCACCTACACCGTCAGGGCCACCTCCCGGGAGGTGGCGGCGTCTCCGCACGGCGTCTGGCATGTCGCCGTCCTGGCCACCGCCCGCAACGGCACCACGACCCTGAAAACCCAGGCCGCCCATTACACCGTCAAGTGAACGAGCCCGCCCGGTGGCGCCGCCCGGTTGGCACGGTTCGCGAAAGGCGTGCCAACCGGGTGGCATACGCGCCCGGCGTGCCCGGCCCCCCAGCCGTGACGCGGCAGGCCGTAGGCGGTGTCACCGGCGGGGCGCGGTGACACGGTCCGGGTCAGCCGAGGTGGTAGCTGTCGCCGTACACCTTCCAGTCCAGGGGCGGCTCGAGGTCGAGGTTGCCCTTGCGGAGGAAGACGCGCTGAGCGGTGTCGACGCGACTGGTGTCGCTGTGGGCCTCCTCCTGTTTCATCGCCCACACGCGGGCGTCCAGGAAGGCGTCGAGGTACGTCGTCTCGTCGCCGCCCCGGGCCGGCGGCTGCGCCTTGCCCAGCGCACGCCTGCGGATGCTGCGGAAGCTGGTGGAATCGCTGCCGTCGCCGTGCATGACGATGGCGTCGTAGTAGGCGAACTGGCCGAGGGCGCGCAGGCCGTCGGTCTTGCCCTGGCGGACGGCCGGGTCGAAGTAGACCCGGTCGCGTTCGTCGTTCTGGGCCTGCCGGAACGCGGCGTCCCGGGCGGCCTTGCGCCAGTCCTTCGGGTAGTTCGGGTCGAGCCCGGCGTGCGAGGCGGTGCCGTCCACGGCGCGCAGGGCCGGCAGGTACTTCGCGAGGACGTTGCCCGGCCTGCGGTGGGCGTAGAGCTCCACGAGGCCGAGCATGTCGCCGGTGCCGGAGCAGAACCCGATGATGCCGGCGGTGTAGCCGCGGCCGTCGCCGATGTCCTCGATGTACTCGTACTGGGCCTTCCAGTCGAGCGAGGAGTTCTCCGCGCTCGACACCAGCTTCATGGCGATCTCCTTCTTCGCCGGGTCGTCGAGGCCCCGGGCCGCGGGGGCCGCGGCCGCGCCTCGGACGTCGAGGAGGGGGGCGGCCGCCATCACTCCGGCGAGCGCGAGGAAGAAGCGGCGGGAGGTGGGGGCCGGGCCGTCGAGAGGCCGCGATACGTGCACCACAGTGGCTCCAGGTGAGGAGGTGGGGGTGGGGTGACTCGGCGTGCAACTGACAGGAAAGTTTACTATCAAGTCCCGGTCCCAGAAGTAACCCCATCGAAGCCATGTTCGTACGATCGAACGAAAACCCGCCGACGGACCGCGGACGTCTGCTCCGCAAACCGGTCTCAGAACCACCACTGGACGAAGAGAGAGCTCAGGAAGCCCGTGAGACCGATATGGAAGATGACCATGCAGATCCACTGCGGCACCCGCATCCGCCATGCGGTCGACCTGAGGATCTCCCACTCGCTGACGGCATAGGCGGCCAGGCCGAGCGCCAGCACCTCCCACACCACGAGCCACCAACCCGACGGAGTCTCCCCGGCGGTCGCGGCCATCGCGGTCGGGACACGGGCGACGCGCCCGAGCACGACGAGCGCGATGAGGAGCTTGTGCCAACCGTGACGGACCGTCGGCGATGCGACGGTGGCGTGAGGGGCGGAAGTGAAGCCTGTGGACATTCGCACATTTGATCACCCTCCCGCGACGGAAGACATCGTTCCTCTTGTCGGCGCGGCGACAGGACCGGGCGCTCCTCCTGTCGGCGCGGCGACAGACCGGGTGTCCCTCTCGTCCGAGCGGCGACGGACCGACCGCCCGGCCCGGCCGGCGCTCCGCTCAGTCGACTGGCGGGGCGTCGCCCCGCCAGTCGAAACGGCGGCCGTCGGCGCCACGCCGCCCGTACAGGGCACGGCCGCCGGGCCCGTAACGCCCGATCTCCGTGGTGAGCGCCACCTCGCGCAGGTCGTGCTCGGGCCGGTCGGTGACGTCCAGCAGCAGCCCGTCCAGAGGGCCGCCCACCAGTTGTGCGTAGGCGCGGCCCGGGCGGGGGCCCGCGTCGTCGTGGTCGGCGCCGTACACCCGGCCCCGCAGGAACTCAGTCTCGTCCATGCCCCAAAGCCTGGCATCCGCCACTGACAACGCCCCACCCGACGGGCGGACCGAAGCGGGGCGCCCGGCCACGGTCCCGTCACGGGACCTCCTTCGACCACGCAGGGAACCCGCCGACACGCCGCCGGCCATGGGCGGCGCCTTCCTCGCCGCCGCCTTCCCCGCCGCCGCCTTCCCCGCCCGCCTCGGCGACCGTATCCGTCTGCCGACCCTCCCGAAGGCCCGTGGTCGGGCTCGGGCGCGCAGCACAGAGTTGCGTGGGCAACTCGGCGGGGCGATCCGGACGCACCGCCGCCCGGGTCGCGGAAAGACCCGGGCGGCGGCGTGGGGCGGTCTGCGTCAGGGGGTGAGCTGCCAGCGCTGGACGTATCCGACGTCGATCGACGCACGATCCTGGACGCGCAGCTTCCAGGTGCCGTTCAGGGGCTGGCCGGAGGCGTCGACGGTGAAGGTCTGGTCGACGTTGTCGGCGGAGCCGCCACTGCGGTTGAGGAGGGAGTAGACGGCGCCGTCGGGGCCGACGAGGTCGACGGTCAGGTCACCGCGGTACGTGTGGACGATGTTGACGTACACCGAGGTGGTGGCGGAGGCGTTGCCGTCGCGGCCGGTGATGGTGACCGGGGACTCCACGGCGGCGCCGTTGTCGGGGATGTCCACCCGGCCGGCGTTGGCGTAGATGTACGCGATCCGCCAGGTGAAGTCGTCCGAGACGGAGGCGCCCGTGCTGTCCGTGACCTTGACGGTGACGTCGCTGCTGCCCAGGGCGCTGGGCGTGCCGGTGATGAGGCCGCTCGGGCTGATGCTCAGACCGTCGGGCAGTCCGGTCGCCTCGTAGGTGAGACCCGCACCGGAGTTGGTGGTGTACGCGTCCACCTGGAGGCTGACCGCCTGGCCGATGCCGCTCGTCTGGTCGGCGATCGGGGCGACGTTGACGCCGAGGGCTATCCGGCTGCCGACGTTGATGGCGGCCCAGGAGTCGGCCACGGCGAGGTAGGCCGGGCTGTAGGCGCCGAACAGGTCGCTCGCGGCCTGGAGGGTGGCGGTGCGGGCGCCGGCGTAGTCGGTCGACGAGGTCATGTACGTCGTGAGCGCCCGGTACCAGACGGCGGCGGCGTTCTCGATGCCGATGCCGGCGACCGGCCGCCCGTCGTAGGTCGGGCTGTCGTAGGAGACGCCGTTGACGGTCTTCGCGCCGCTGCCCTCGGAGAGCAGGTAGAAGAAGTGGTTCGCGGGCCCCGAGGAGTAGTGGACGTCCACGCCGCCGAGGGCGGAGCTCCAGTTGTCGTGGGAGGAGCCGTCCTTGGAGGGTTTGTCCATGTAACGCAGCGGGGTGCCGTCGCCGTTGATGTCGATCTTCTCGCCGACGAAGTAGTCGCCGGGGTCGGCGGCGAGGCCGGCGTGGAACTCGACGGCCGCGGCGAAGATGTCCGAGGTCGCCTCGTTGAGGCCGCCGGACTCACCCGAGTAGGTGAGGTTGGCGGTGGCGGCGGTGACGCCGTGACTCATCTCGTGGGCGGCCACGTCGAGGGCGGTCAGCGGGTGCGTGTTGCCCGACCCGTCGCCGTAGGTCATGCAGAAGCAGCTGTCCTGCCAGAAGGCGTTGACGTAGTTGCTGCCGTAATGGGCTCGGCTGTAGGCGGCGACGCCGTCGTTGCGGATGCCGTTGCGGCCGAACACGTCCTTGTAGTAGTCCCAGGTGGCGGCGGCGCCGAAGGCCACGTCGACGCCGGCGGTCTGCCGGTCGGACGGCAGACCGTTGCCCCAGACATCGTTGTCGTCCGTGAACAGCGTTCCGGTGCCGGACGTGCCCTGGTTCAGGTCGTAGGTCTTGTGTCCCGCGCGTCCGCCGTCGACGAGCTGGTACGTCGATCCCGACAGGGTGGTGCCGAGCGGGACCGTGCCGCTGAACTGGCCGGTGCCGGTGCCGGTGTGGACCTTCTCGGCGGCGAGGATCTGCTTGCCCGTCGTCGCGTCGGTCACGACCTGGAGTTCGCTGGGGGTGCCGTCCTGCTGCACGCCTTCGACGACCGTCTCCCAGGCGAGGACGGGCTTCGCGGTTCCGGCCCATACGACCAGGCGTGGCGCGCGTTCCGTCTCGGAGCCCTTGACCTCGGCGTTCCTCGCGGCCGCGAGAGCCCTGCCGGCTGCCTGGGAGGCGGCGAGCTTCGGGGTGAGGGAGGGCAGCGTGAGCGTCGCGCCGCTCGCCCTGGTCACGGTGGTCCGGCTCTTGCCCAGGTGGACCACCAGATCGCCGCCGAGGACGGGAAGTCCGGCGTAGGTGCGCTCGTAACGGGTGTGGGTGGTGCCGTCGGCGTCTTTGACGACGTCCTTGACGAGGAGCTTCTCCTGGGACCCGAGGGCGAGCCGTCGGGCCTCGGCGCCGGCCTTGGCCTGCGCGCTCCTGATGAGCGAGGCGCGGCCGGCCGGTGACAGGGGCGTCGGCGCGGCGCCCGCTCGGGGCGTCGCGGTGATGCCGGCCGCGCCGGGGCCGGCGGACGCCGCGACGCCGGTGCCCGTCTGGACCCCGAGGGTCAGCAGGGTGGCGGCGGCGGAGAGGGCGAGGGCGGTGGCGCGTCTGCGCCGGAGTACGGGGAGGTGTCGCCGGGGCAACGGATTCTCCTTCAGTGCGACGGCCGGCCGGTGATGGAGGCCGAGGTGGGGCGGACCGGCGGGATGAGGCCGGCCCGGTGCGCTGCACGACTGGGGGGTGGAAGGAGGTGGGGGGTGGGTGACGGGTGCTCCGCGTGATGCGGACGTGAAGGAATGGTGAACTTCGGCAGCAGCGTGGCACCGGGTGCACAGGTTTGTCATGGGAATGCCAAGACAACGGCTTGAAATGACCATGAGCGGCTGGGGGTTCGGCCTGCTCGGCGCACGTTTTCAGCCGTCGGTGGAGGCGGCGTGTCCCCGAAAGGATGAACGCGGGCGCGGTGACGGCGTGTCGCGGCACGGCGGGCCGCACCCTGCGAGTTCAGGTGCCGACGGCGGTCGGCGGCGGATCACGGGGGGCGGGCTTGGAAGGGCAGCGGCGGGCACGGGCTTCGCTGACGGAGCGGATGCGCTATCGGTTCGACAGCACACTGGCCCGCAGCACGGGCAGGCTGGTCGGGTGGCTGGCCGTCACCTGCCTCGGGATCGTCGTTCCGGCGAGCGCGGTGATGGTGTGGACGGACCCGTCCTCGCCCGCTTCGCTGGCCGGCCGGCTGGCCGCGGTGGGGCGGGTCAGCGCCGAGACCCTGCGGCTCGGCGCGGTGACCGGCGCGCCGCTGCGCATGCTGCTGTCGGTGCTGCTCGGCCTCGTGGCCCTGCTGTACGTGTCGACACTCATCGGCCTGATCACCACCGGCCTCACCGAGCGCATCGTCGAGCTGCGCAGAGGTCGCTCCACGGTGGTGGAGGCCGGCCACTCGGTCGTGCTCGGCTGGTCGGAGCAGGTGTTCACCGTGGTCGCCGAGCTGATCGCGGCGCGCGCCCACCGGCGGTGGGGCGCGGTCGTGGTACTCGCCGACCGCGACCGGACGGAGATGGAGGAAGCGCTGACGGCCGTCCTCGGGCCCGCCCGCGCCACCCGTCTGATCTGCCGCAGCGGCTCCCCGGCCGACCCCGAGGCACTGGGCACCGTCAGCCCCCGTACGGCGCACGCGGTGCTCGTCCTGCCGGGCACGTCGGCCACCGGGGACGCCGAGAGCGTCCGGACGCTGCTGGCCCTGCGCGCCGCCCTCGGGGAGAACGCGGGTCCCCGTGTCGTCGCCTGCGTCCGCGACGAGCGCTATCGCACGGCGGCCCGGCTCGCGGCGGGCGCGGGAGGCCTCGTGCTGGAGTCCGACCGCACCGCGGCCAAGCTGATCGCCCGGTCCGCACTCCATCCCGGCCTGGCTCCGGTGCTGCGGGAGCTGCTCGACTTCGACGGCGAGGAGTTCCACCTCGTCTCCGATCACGGACGCTCGGGGCGTCGCTTCGGCGACGTGCTGCTCGACTGCGTCACGGCCGCCGTGGTCGGGCTGGTGCGCCCCGACGGCACCACCCTGCTCAACCCGTCCCCGGACACCGTCATCGCCGCGGAGGACCGCATCGTCGTGGTCGCGCCGGACGACGAGGCCGTGCGGTGGGACGCGGAGGCGGTGGCCGGGGCGGAGGGGGCCGCGGGGTGGGGCGACGGCCGGGAAGCCGCGGCCCGTCCGGCGCCGGCCGAGGGCGGTGCCGAGGCGGCCGAGCCGTCGCGGTTCCTGCTGCTCGGCTGGAACCACCGAGGGCCGCACCTCGTCGAACAGCTGCGTCGCGGCGCGCGGCCGGGCTCGGTGCTGCACATCGCCACCGATCCGGCGGAACCGGTGCACCCGCCACCGCCCCTGCCGGAACCCCGCACGTATGCCGCACCCGCCGACGGGCTCGCGGTGACCTTCGGCACCGCCGACCCGACCAGCCCCACCGCGTTGCGCGCCCTGGAGCCGGGTTCCTACGACCGGATCGTCGTGCTCGGGCCGGAGCCGGATCCCCTGAGCGGCGTCGACCGGCCGGACGACCGCACGCTGGTGGTCCTGCTGATCCTCCGCTCCCTGGCGCAGGAGTCCGGACGTGCGGTGCCGGTGGTCGCCGAGCTCGCCGACGAACGCAACCGGCCGCTGGCCGCGCTCGGACCGGACTCCGAGGCGGTCGTCGGCGGGCAGCTCACCGGTCTGCTGATGGCGCAGGTCTCACAGAACGGAGAACTGGCCGACGTGTTCGAGGAACTGTTCACCGCCGGCGGCAGCTCGCTGCGGCTGCGCCCCGCGCATCGTTATGTGCCTCCGGAGCGCCCGGCGTCCTTCGCCGCGGTCGTGGCGGC
This sequence comes from Streptomyces sp. P3, assembly GCF_003032475.1. NCBI lineage: Bacteria > Bacillati > Actinomycetota > Actinomycetes > Kitasatosporales > Streptomycetaceae > Streptomyces > Streptomyces sp. P3. Next base: position 9,531,120 of record NZ_CP028369.1, on the reverse strand, counting down.
CGCCCGCGAGCGTGGTGAGTGCGCGATCGGATACCGCTCCCGCGAACACGGGGGAACTCCTGCCGCCCACGGCGTCCTGCTCAATCCCCCCAAGTGGCGGACTCGGCTGTGGGGTGCGGGGGACGACGTCGTCGTGATCGTGCCGGAGGGCCGCACGGGAGACCCCCGGAGCACCGCGGCCGGTACGACGGAAGTCCACGGGGCGTCGGCGGACGTCCCGTGAATCCGGACCGCCCCGTGGCTCGCCCGGTGCGGCTCACCCCGTCAGCCCGCAGACCGGCTCGATCCGTCAGCCCGCGGGACCGGCTCGTCCGGCCGCCCGCCCGGGCCCGCTCGGACTCATCCGGGTGTGCACCCGGGCCGGCGCTGACCCGTTCGAGTGGTCCTCCTCCGCTTCCCGCCGTAGCGTCGGTAGCGCACCTCACCGGGGCGCGGCACACAGAGCCGGGCCCCGGTGCGGGCGGGCGGGAGCCACGATGCGACACACCACGAGAACAACGGTCACGCTCTGTGCGGCGCTCGGCCTCACGGCGGCCGTCGGGTCGGCCGCGGCGACTCCGTCCGCGCCACCGCCCGCGGCCCGCGCGGCCTCGGTCCGCCAGGCCACCGCGCCGGTCCTGGTCGACTGCTTCCAGCATGCCCGGGTACGGCCCGGCAGCTTCCTCCTGGCGTGCGGCGACGGCAACAGCCGGCTGGTCTCGTTGCACTGGCGCAGTTGGGGATCCGGCTCGGCCCGGGCCACCGGGGTGAACGTCGTCAACGACTGCGACCCCTACTGTGCGGCGGGCACCTTCCACCGGTACGCCGTCAGGGTCAAGCTGGACCGGCCGCAGCCGTGGAAGAAGAACCCCCGGGTACAGCACTACAGCCGGATCACCCTGACCTACCCGGGTGACCGGCCGGATCAGTTCGGACGCGTCGTGACCTACCCGCTGTGGAACTGACACCGAGTTCGCCGCGGCGGTCACCGACGTACGACGCCGGTGCGGCCGGTCAGACCGTCAGGCCGGCCGCCACCGTCGCGCCCAGTTCCCAGCAGGCCGACACCTGCGCCTTGTCCGGTTCCCCGGTGACGGTGACCGGCTCGGCCGCCCGTCGCCAGCCCAGACCCGTGGTGACGGCCTCGATGCCGCGCACCGCGCCGGTCACGTCATTGCCGCCGTGCACGTAGTAGCCGAAGGGGCGGCCCCGGGTGGCGTCGAGGCACGGATAGTAGACCTGGTCGAAGAAGTGCTTGAGCGCCCCCGACATGTAGCCGAGGTTGGCCGGGGTGCCCAGCACGAAGGCGTCGGCGGCCAGGACGTCGGAGGCGGTCGCGGCGAGGGCCGCCCGCCGTTCGACGCGTACACCCTCGATCTCGGGCGCCGTCGCGCCCGCGACCACCGCCTCGAACAACGTCTGGCAGTGCGGTGAGGGAGTGTGGTGGACGATCAACAAGGTGGGCACGGCACAAGACCCTGCCCGCTCCCCCGGCCCCGCCGCAAGCCAGGACGCGGCCGGGCCGCCCCGCCCGGTCCCCCGCCGGCCTCCCGGGACCCGCGCGCGCGTGAAGTCCCCGTACAGGGCGGGCCGGTTACGTTCGACGTCTTCCGGGCACTTTGATACGACGACTGTTCGACTGCCGAGACACGGGGGTGCGGGGTGCTCGCTCGGAGCGCGGCGACGATGTGCGCGGCCGGTGTGCTGGTCCTGGTCGGCTGCTCGCCCGGAGACGACGGGCGCAACGCGGAGCCGGCGCACACGGCGTCCGCCGTGACGTCCTCCGCCCCCTCTTCGTCCGCACCGCCCACGCCCTCCCCACCCGCACCCTCCCCGCCCGCCTCCCCGTCCCCTTCCACAACGGCTGCCGCGACCGCGCGTCCCTCGCCGGTGCCCGTCACCGGCCCGGACCAGAAGCTGGTCGTGATGACCGTCAGCGGCGGCTTCGCCGGAGTGAACCAGGAGGTCACGCTCCGAGGGGACGGAAGCGTCCGTGCCACCGACAGGGGCAGCACCGCGGTGCGCCGCACGACCGCGGCGCAGTTCACGCAGCTACGCACACTGCTCGGCGACCCCGCGCTCGACGACATCCCCGCGTTCACGAGGGACGGGGGCTCCGCCGACAGGTTCCAGTACGCCCTCCGGTTCGACGGCCGCACCATCATGACGGACCGCTCCGCCGACGAGCCCGCGCTCGACCGACTCATCGGCGCCCTGGAGAAGTGGCTGCCGAAGAACTGACTCACGCCCCGCGCTTGTCTCCCCGGCGCGCACCCGGTGGGCCTCGTCGCCGGTCAGGGCCTCGGGTCTGGCATCATCGGTTCGCATCCAAGGCCACAGGGGGACATCATGCAGCGGGCGACCGGACGAGGCGCAGCCGCCGCGGCACCACGGAGTGTGGACGTGGCCCGCCTCGCCGGCGTCTCCCAGAAGACGGTCTCGCGGGTCTTCAACGACGAGCAGTACGTCTCCGCGGAGGTGCGCCGACGCGTCCTCGAAGCCGCCGAGGAACTCGGCTACCGGCGCAACAACGCCGCCCGGGCGCTGGCCTCCGGACGGACCCGGGCCATCGGCGTGGTGACGCTGGGCACCGCCCTCTACGGTCCCGCATCCCTGCTCATGGGCGTCGAGCGGGCCGTCAGGGACGCCGGTTACGCCCTGCGCGTGGTCAACACGGTGCAAGGCGATCCCGCCGGAGTCGCGGGGGCCGTCGGCTCGCTCCTCGACCAGGGCGTCGACGGCATCGTCATCTCGGAACCGATCGACGAGCGGGGCGGCTCGGACGCCGAGGACACGCAGGGCCGGCCGGACCGCCGGGGCGCAGCGGACGAGGGGCGACGGCAGCAGGCCGGCGCCCGCCTCCGCGTCGACGTGCCGGTGCTGGTGCTCAGCGCGCCGTCGCCCGTCGACGCCCCCAGCGTGCTGACCGCGGGACACGGCGCCGACCGGATGGCCCGGGTCGCCACCGAACACCTGCTGCGGCTGGGTCATGTGACGGTCCATCATCTTGCCGGTCCGCAAGGCTGGTACGCCGCGCGGGACCGGCTGGAGGGCTGGCGGACGACGCTGAGGGCCCACGGCGCGACCGTGCCGCCGGTGATCCAGGGAGACTGGTCCGCCGCTTCAGGGTACGCGGCGGGCCGTGCGCTCGCCGCGGACGGTGACGTCACCGCGGTGTTCGCCGCCAACGACGACATGGCGATCGGCCTGATCCGCGCCCTGACCGAGGCCGGACTCCGGGTGCCGCAGGACGTCAGCGTCGTCGGCTTCGACGACATCCCGGTCGCCGCGTTCGTGACGCCTCCCCTCACCACGGTGCCGCAGCCGTTCGACGCCGTGGCGCAGGAGGGCCTCAGACGTCTCGTGCACGTCATCGAGAACCCGGACGCCCCACCCCTGCCGGCCGGCGACCCTCTGTCCGACCTCGTGGTCCGCGCCTCGACCGCGCCCCCGCCCGTGCGGCGGAGCACCGCCCGCTGACCGGTCGGGCCCTCGTCGACGTCCCGGCGACCCGTCCTGCTCGGCGTCCGGCGAACCTGAATCGCGTCAGCCGGCGGCCAGCGCCGTACGCAGCGCGGCGGCCATCAGCGCGATGGCCTCCTTCCCGGCCGGCACGGGGCCCACGTGGGTGAAGTAGTGGTCGACGTCCGCGAACACACGGTGGGTGACGGGCACCCCCGCGGCCTCCAGCGCCTTGGCATAGGCGTCGCCCTCGTCGCGGAGACGGTCGTTCTCCGCGACCACGACCAGGGCGGGCGGCAGTCCGGCGAGGTCGTCGGCCAGGCCCGGCGAGACGAGCGGGTCGGCACGATCGGCGGGATCGGGCACGTAGGCGCCGAGGAACACCCGCATGAGCCACGGGGTGAGCAGCGGCTTGGCCGTGCGGGCCGTCTTGGCCGCGGGGTCGGTGACCATGTCGAGCGGCGCGGAGTCGAGGATCTGAAGGCGCGGCGAGAAGGCGCCGCGGTCCCGGGCCGTGCGGCACACCGCGGCGGTCAGGTTGGCGCCGGCGCTGTGGCCGCCGACGGCCAGCCGGGATCCGTCCCAGCCGTGCTCCTCTCCGTTCGCGGCGACCCACGCGGTCACGTCGTAGGCCTGGGTGACGGCGGCGGGGAAGGGCCGCTGCGGAGCGACGGCGTAGTCGACGTTGATCACGACGCAGCCCGCCGTGGCGGCTATGGAGCGGCACAGATGGTCGTCCTGCTCCGCCCGCGCCACGACGAAGCCGCCGCCGTGGAAGTTGACATAGACGGGGGCGGGCGGGCCCGTGACGACCGGTGGCCGGTAGACGGTGCAGGTCACCGGCCCGGCACCGGTCTCCACCCGGAGCGTCTGCGTGTTCCTGGGCACGTCGGAGAAGCGCAGGTCCCGGTGCACGCGGGACATCACCCCGCCGAGCAGCAGTTGGACGGCCCTGGCCTGGATACGGGGGCTGAGCGGCATGGTCTGTTCCGTCCTCGCGGTGAGGAATCGACGATCGGCGCATTCGATCAACAGGATTCCTGTCAATGAGGGCTACATCCTGCACTCGGGCGGGCGAGTGCGCCACCCCCCGGGCGGCACAGGCGGCGCACCGAATCCCGGCGGCCGTCGCGACCGGGTGTCGATCGACGTCGAGCCCTCGTTCCCACCGCCCGCCACGCAACCGAACAATTTCCTTGCCCGTCCGATCGATTGCGCGCAGAGACCTCCGCGTTGCGAAGCCACTTGGGCCAGTCCCGGAGCACGTCACCCGGTAGGAGGACGACCTTCGTACGGTCGGTGCACCAGTGGAGCCGGAGGAGCCCGGACCCGCGCAACCGGCAGGAGGAGCGCCATGGCGAACGTGGAGATCTCGATGAAGGAGACGATGACCGCGATCGAGGGGGCATTGGGGGTCGCCGTCGTGGACTACACCAGCGGCATGGCACTCGGCACGCTCGGCGGAGGCAAGGATCTCGACCTGACCGTCGCCGCGGCCGGGAACACCGACGTGATCCGCGCCAAGGTGCGCACCATGGAGCACCTGGGACTCAAGGGCGAGATCGAGGACGTCCTGATCACCCTCGCGAACCAGTACCACCTCATCCGACTGCTCAAGGGCCGCGGCGGCAGCGGCCTGTTCATGTACCTGGTGCTCGACCGCGAACGGTCCAACCTGGCGATGGCCCGCCACCAGCTCAAGCGGATCGAGGCCGAGCTCGAGGTCTAGCCGGACGCCCGGACCTCACAGGCGGACGGCCGCGGTTTCGCACACCCTCGACTTGAAGATGTCTTCATCTCGACACTTCCAGATCAGCGCATCACACGGGTGTGCGGAGCCGGCAACCACCAGGATCGAGGCGCGGCACGTCGCGCGCGGCGGCGCACGGAAGGCCGGGCGACCGCCGCGTCTTCGAGACCCCACCCCACCGAACACGGCAGGGAGCGAGCGACCCATGCAGGTTCCCCTCTACCAGGCCAAGGCCGAGTTCTTCCGCATGCTCGGACATCCCGTGCGGATCAGGGTCCTCGAACTCCTGCAGGGCGGTCCCGTCGCCGTGCGGGACCTGCTCGCCGAGATCGAGATCGAACCCTCCAGTCTGTCCCAGCAGCTGGCGGTGTTGCGCCGGTCGGGGATCGTCGTGTCGATCCGGGAGGGTTCGACCGTCAGCTACGCGCTGGCGGGCGGCGACGTGGCCGAACTGCTGCGGGCCGCCCGTCGCATCCTCACCGAACTCCTGGCCGGACAGAACGAGCTGCTGGCCGAGCTGCGCCAGTCGGAGCAGCCGCTGCCGGTCCCCCACAGCCGTGCGGGGCTGCCCGTCCCGCGGAGCGGCGCCGGAAGGACGTGACGACCCCGACGGCCGGGCTTTCCTGCATGCCTTGCACGCGCCGCACGCGGTGAATGCGCCGCACGCGCCGCACGCGAAAGAGCCCAGGGCGTCCGCCTGCGGGCCGAAGGAGCCGTGCCGACCCGGAGCCCGTCGAACAGCAGCGCGGGGTTCGAACGAAACAGACCGAATCGCCAGGGCCCGCCACCCCTTCCGCCACGTAGAAATATCTACAAGCATGCATGGGCCGGGCGGCACGCGGTCGCCGGTGGAGTCGTACGGAGCCGACATGAGCGATGCGATGCCGACATGATCGACGCGATGTGGATGCGCGGCGTGGAGTGGCTCGCCGCCGCCGCGACGGATCCACGGTCGTGCAAGCGGGAATGGGACCAGGGCGACGGGATCACCCTGCTGGAAGCGGGCCGGTACTGGGACGTGCTGAGCGTGCCCGACCGGCTGGGACTGCTGACCCTGGACCTGTTGTGGCAGGCATCGCGGCCCACCCCGGGGCCCACGCTCGTCGACACGGCCGCCCACCGCGTGGGCTTCTTCCTGCCGCCCGACCCCGGCAGCCGCTGGATCGGCGCCGGACTGCGGCACGCCGGCCGGGGCTCCTGGGTCGCGGTGCCGCCGCCCTACCGGGCCGCCCGGTTCCTGGAGTGGCTGGTCCCGCCGGACGGAAGCGGTGCGCTGCACACGCCGGCCACCCTGGAACTGGCGCTGCGCCAGGCCAACGGCACTCTGGCCGTGCTTCAGCCGGTGTGCGGGCCGTAGCACGCCATGTCCGCGGCGTCCCGGCGTCGCCCCGTCACGGACGCCGTCGGATGCGGGCCGAGGCCACCCACCGCACGGCTGAACCGGCGGGCACGATGCGGCCTCACGCCCGCCACTCCGCCACGAGACGGGATGGACCGGCACACGGCAGCGGGGGGCCTCCCGCGGACTGCGCGGGAAGGGGAACGGACGGGCGGTCGGCGTGCGATGCCGCAGGCGGGGTTCGCCCACGCCGGGGCAACGCGGAGGGCACGCCGGTGGTACGCGCGGCGCGGGTGCCGTGCGCTCACGGGTCGGGGGAGCGCGGCCGCCGTTCGGGCCCGCCCGGCGTCCGGCCCGCGCCCGTCCCCTGGGACCTTGCGGCGCTGCCGTACGACCGCTGCGCTGGGGGTCAACTCCACCACGACGTACGGCAATTCCGACAGTCGACGCAGAAGCGAACAGATGCCGGGCACTTTGGGCGCGAAGTCTCGCTCAACCGTGCGGGATCGATCAATGACGGTGTGTACTGTGCTGCGAGTGTCCGTTCGAGCCTCGAACGCACCCATGCCCGCAACCGACGACGCCCGACCCCCCACTGGACCGAATCGATGATCGAATTGCCGGACCTGGTGACCGGCGGCCTGGCCGCCGGCACACTGTCCGCGCTCGCCCTGGCCGGCGGCCTGCTGCGCGCACGACGGCGGCAGACCCGGCAGCGCGCGGAGATCGCCGCGCTGCGCACCCAACTCGACGGCTCCCTCAAGGCGTTCACGGCGGAGGTGGAGCACCTGGCCGGCCGCCGGGTGCCCGCCGCCGCCCGCCGGGTCGCCCATCCGCACGTCACCGTGCCGGGCCCGCTCCAGCCGCTCACCGTCGGCACTCCCCTGGGCATCGCCCTGGAGAACGTGGTGCTGGCGCTGCAGGCCGAGACGGCCGCCCAGCGCACGTCCGTCGACGCCGCGGCACAGGCCGGGATGCGCGGCGCCGTGCGGGAGATCCAGGCGGCCCTGTACCGGCTGCAGGACGCCTTGCGCGGACTTCAACAACGCTACGACGAACCGGAGTTGGCACAGACTCTGTTCCGTCTCGACCACGAGAACGAGCAGTCGCTGCGGCGCGCGCAGGTCACCGCCGTGGTGTGCGGCGCCTGGGTCGGGCTGGCCCGCGAGGAGTCCCACCTGGTGGACGCGGTGACCGGCGGCAAGGCCCGGCTCGCCGGCTACCACCGGGTCCAGGTCCACAACCACCTGGAGCCCGGCACCGCCCTGGTCTCGCACGCCGTCGAGCCGGTCGCCATCATCGTCGCCGAGCTGCTCGACAACGCTCTGCGGCACTCCGCCCCGGACACCGACGTCGTCGTCAGCCTGGAGCACGTGCACCACGGTGTGTGCGTCACCATCGACGACGCGGGCCTCGGCATGACCCTGGACGAACGCGACCGCGCCCAGCGGCTGGTGGCAGGCGACGATCCGATCCTGCTGACCGAGCTCGGGGACCCGCCCCGCATGGGACTGGCCGCGATAGGCCGGCTGACCCGCCAGTTCGACCTGGGCGTGGACGTCTCCTCGACCTCCCCGTACGGCGGTGTGCGGGCGGTGCTGCGGGTCCAGACCCACCTCCTGAGCCATCTCGACCCGGCCGACCGGCCGCCTGCCGCGAGCGCGCCGCGCACGACGCGCACCGCGCGCAAGGCCCTCCCCGATCCTCCCGGCCCCTCGCACGCGTACGGCGCCGAGACCGGCACGCCGGAGCCGGTGCCGGGACACCGCGAGCCGCGGGACGAGGACGACGGCCTGCCGCAGCGCAGACGCCGCGCCCGGCCCACAGCGCCGGCACCGACGCGGCGACAGACGCCGGCCCGGGCCCCGGAGCGTCGTCCGGCGCGCAGCCCGGAGGAGGCCGCCGCCGCGCTCGGCGCGCTGCAGTCCGGCACGGCGGCGGCCCGCGCCGACGCCGCGAACACCGGTGCGGGCGCCTCGGGGGACGCGCCCGCCGACCACGACGACCAGACCGACGACGAAAAGGGAGCGGCCCGATGACCAGCCGCAACACGGGTGACACGGCATGGGTGCTGGAACCGATCCTGCAGGTGCCGCACGTGGTGGCCGCCGTCATGCTGACCCGGGACGGGCTCGTGACCGGGTACACCGACGCGCTGTCCCAGCCGTCGGCCGAGCGGGTGGCCGCCATCACCAGCACCGTGCAGGGCGCGTGCCGGACCGCGGCGGCCGCGTTCGCCGACCGTGAGACGGCCGACGTACGGCAGATCGTCATCGAGTCGGATCACGGATACGTGCTGATCGTGCCGACCGACCACGGCACCTGTGTGGCCGCCTACGGCGACGGCGAGGTGCGGCTGGACCTGCTGGCGCACCGGGTGCACTCCCAGGTGGCACGGCTGGGCGAGAAGGCGATGACAGCCCCGTCCCGAGGAGCCGACGACAACCCGCCGACATGACCGGCCGCCCGGCCGGGCGCCCTCTGGTACCCGCGTATCTGTCGACCGGCGGTGTGGCCCGGCCCAGCCGCCCCCACCTGGAGCGGCTGTCGGTGCTCGCCCGCACCGACGCACCGCTGCCCGCCGGGCTCCCCGCCGCCGAACTCGCCCTGCTGGACATCCTGGAGGACGGTTCCCTGGCGGTGGTGGAGGCGGCGGCGCTGCTCAGACTGCCGTTCTCCGCGGTGCGGGTGCTGGCGGCCGGTCTCGTCGACCGGGACCTGGTCCTCGCCCGGCCGCCGATACCGCCCGCCGAACGGTTCGACCCCGACCTCCTGAAGAGAGTGGCCGATGGCCTCCGCGCCCTCAAACACCGCGCCTAGCGCCGGCGGACCCGGCGCCGTCCACCTGCCCGACACCGCCCGCGACCTGGTGAAGATCCTGGTGGCGGGGCCGTTCGGCGTGGGCAAGACGACCCTGATCGACTCGGTCTCCGAGATCCGCCCGTTGCACACCGAGGAGCCTCTCTCCGAGGCGTCCGCGCAGGTGGACGACCTGGCGGGGGTGCGGGAGAAGGCGACGACCACCGTCGCCATCGACTTCGGCCGGATCAGCCTGCCCGGCGACGTCGTGCTGTACCTGTTCGGCACGCCCGGACAGGAGCGCTTCCGCAGCCTGTGGGACGACATCGCCTACGGGGCGCTGGGGGCGCTCGTACTCGTCGACAGCCGCCGGATGGACGCCTCCTTCGACGTGCTGGGGCTGGTGGAGGAGAGCGGACTGCCGTACGCGGTCGCCTTCAACGCCTTCCCCGACGCGCCCCGCCACCACGGCGAGGAGCGGCTGCGCCGGGCGCTGGACCTGGAGCCCACGACACCGCTGGTCACCTGCGACGCCCGGGACGCCGGCTCCTCGATCGACGCGCTGCTCGCGCTCGTGGACCATCTGATCGGCCGTGACCCCGAGGAGGCCCGGTGACCGCCCCCGCCCCGGACGGGTCCGACTTCGCCCGCTCCGTGCCCGTGCGGCTGTGGGAGGACGGCTTCGCGCCCGATCCGCAGCGCTACTACGCCGCGCTCCGCGCGCAGGGGCCGGTCGGCTGGGCCGAGTTGGCGCCGGGGATACCGGCGTACGTGGTCACCGACCGGCGGGCGGCGCTGGACGTCCTGCACGACCAGGAGACCTTCTCGCACGACCCCCGGGCGTGGGAGGCGACGGTCCCCGCCGACTCGCCGGTGCTGGGCATGATGCGGTGGCGGCCCAACGCCCTGTTCGCCGACGGCCCCGCGCACCTGCGCTACCGGGCCGCTCTCATCGACGTCTTCGACCTGGTGGAACCGCACGACCTGCGCGGGCGGGTGCACCGGGCGGTGCGCCTGCTGGCCGAGCGCATGGGCCCGCGCGGCGAGGCCGACCTCGTGGCGGACTTCGCGCGCCCGCTGCTGGCGCTGGTGCTCAACGACCTGTTCGGGCTGCCGGACAGCCAGGGCGAACGGCTCAACGAGGGCCTGGGCAAGATGATGGAGGGCGGTGCGCAGGCCGCCGAGGGCGAGGCGCAGTTCGCCCGGTACGTGCTGGAACTCATCGCGGCCAAGGCCGAGAAGCCCGGCGACGACCTGCCCAGCCGGCTGCTGGAGCACCCGGCCGGCCTGACCGTCGAGGAGGTCACCTGGCAGGTGTTCCTCACTCTCGGCGCGGGGTACGAGCCGACCGCCAACCTGCTCTCCAACACGCTGTCGCGGGTGCTGGGCAACCCGGCGTACTACTCCACGCTCACCAGCGGCGCCCGGCCGGTCATGGACGCGGTGGTGGAGGTGCTGCACAACGAGACGCCGCTGGCGAACTACGGCATCTACTACGCGCGCAGGCCGGTGGCCTTCCACGGGGTGTGGGTGCGCGACGCGGTGCCGGTGGTGGTGTCGTACGGGGCGCTGGGACTCCCGAACGGCGCGGACGGCGCTCCGGCCGGTGGGCGGACGGCGTCCGAGGGCCGGCATCCGCACGACGCCTCGCACCTGTCGTGGGGCGCCGGACCGCACGCCTGCCCGGTCAGGCAGCACACCCTGCTGCTCGTCACCGAGGCGATCGAGCGGCTCACCCAGTGGCTGCCGGACCTCGATCCCGTCGTGCCCCGTCACCGGCTCACCTGGCGGCCGGGGCCGTTCCACCGGTCGCTGACGGCGCTGCCCGTGCGCTTCAGCCCCCGCTCCCCCGCTTACGACCCCTCAGGAGTCCGTTCGTGACCGTGACCGACCGCATCGTCCTCGACCCGTTCGGCACCGACGTGCACGCCGAGAGCGCCCGGCTGCGCGCCCTCGGCCCGATCGTGCCCGTCGAGCTGCCCGGCGGCATCCCCGCCTGGGCGCCCACCGGGTACGACACCCTCAAGGCCCTGATCCTGGACCCCCAGGTCAGCAAGGACCCGCGGCGGCACTGGCGGCAGTGGCCGGAACTGGGCGAGCACCCGTCCTGGGGCTGGATCCTGGGCTGGGTCGGCGTCGTCAACATGCTCTCCACGTACGGCGCCGACCACACCCGGCTGCGCAAGCTGGTGGCGCCGAGCTTCACCCACCGGCGCACCGAGTCGCTGCGTGAGCGGGTGGAGGCGATCACCGGGGAGCTGCTCGACACGCTGGAGGAGCGCGCCGGGAACGGCGTCGCCGTCGATCTGAGGGCCGAGTTCGCGCATCCGCTGCCGATGCGGATCATCTGCGAACTCTTCGGTGTGCCCGAGGAGTTGCGGGGCGCCACCGGACGGCTCATCGCGGCGATCATGGACACCTCCGATCCGAGCCCGGAGCACGCGGCGTTCGTGCAGGAGCAGATCGGCACGGTGCTGGGCTCGCTCATCGCCCACAAGAGCGAGCACCCCGGCGACGACATGACGACCGAGCTGATCCGGGTGCGCGACGAGGGCGGCGACCGGCTCAGCGACGAGGAGCTGCTGTACACGCTGCTCCTCGTCATCGGTGCCGGCTTCGAGACGACGGTGAACCTCATCGGCAACGCGGTGGTGGCGCTGCTGCGCCGGCCGGAGCAGCTGGCGGCGGTTCGGCGCGGCGAGATCGGCTGGGACGCCGTGGTGGACGAGACCCTGCGGCTGTACCCGTCGATCGCCACGCTGCCGCTGCGGTTCGCCGTCAGTGACCTGAAGGTGGGCGACGTGACGATCCCGGCCGGGGACGCCATCATCACGACGTATGCGGCGGCCAATGTGGACCCGGTCCGGTACGGGCCGGACGCGGAGACGTTCGACGCGGCGCGCGCGGCGGACGACCATCTGGCCTTCGGCATCGGGGTGCACCGGTGCATCGGCTCCCCGCTGGCCCGGATGGAGGCGCTGACGGCGCTGCCCGCGCTCTTCGACCGGTTCCCCGGACTGCGACTGGAGGAGGCGGAAGGGGAGATCCGGCAGGTGCCGTCGTTCATCGCGAGCGGCTGGCAGGAGATCCCGGTCCGGCTGCGGGGCTGACACCGCTGCGGGGTGCGACCGGTCCCCCGTTCCGGTCGTACCCCCGCGGCTCCTGAGAAAATACGGGGCGGCGCGCGGCTTGGGAATCGTGCCGATGCCCGCTCCCGGGGCCGAAGGACTCACCTGTGCACAGGTGAGTCCGGATGGCCCGATTCCGCCGGGTGGCCGCTTCCGTACAGGTCGGGCTGGTCGAGGTCGCCTGCCGCGACATGGGCGAGGACGACCTCGTAGAGGTCGCTGCCCGCGGCGAGCAGCTGGCGTTCGAGGACGGGTTCGGCGCTGCGGACGTGCTCGCGGACGGTCTGCGCGTGGACACCCAGCAGATGGGCGGCCCGCTCGGCGTTGCCGCCGGCCGCGATCCAGGCCCGCAGGGTGCCGCGCAGGTCGCGGCCGTCGGTGTCGAGGCGGGCCAGCAGCTCCAGCGCCCAGGTGCGCAGCGCGGGCCCGGTGAGCAGTTCGCCGAGCTGCACCGGGCCCGCCGGAGCGCCCGCGGGGTCCTCGGCGATGCCGAACTGGTGGTGCAGGGCGAGGTGGACGATGGCCCGGACGGTGAGGTCGGAGAGGTCGGCGCGCAGCAGGTTCTCGACGCGCTCCATGCGGGCGCGGACCGTGTTGCGGCTGACACCGAGCACCTTGGCCGCGTTGACGGCCGTGAATTCCAGGCCCAGCCGGGTGGTGGCGAGGAGTTCCGCGCGGGTGTGGTGCGGCAGGGTGTCCAGGGGGCGCAGCAGGCGGGTCGTCCAGGTGCGCAGCCCGTCGGGGTCCATCAGGCGCTCTGGGCGGGTGCGCTCGGCGTAGGCGGCCGTCCTGTCGGGCCGGAAGCGGGCCACGGCCAGGGCGCTGACGGCCTGTCCGTAGGCGGTGGCGGTACGGGCGAGGCTCTGCCGGACGCTGGCGCCGAGGAACGCCCCGGGGCGGCCGCCGCACAGCGCGCGCAGCTCGGACCCGGCGGCGTCGTCCGGGACGACGACGATCACATGCCCGTCCATGGCGGGGCAGCGTACGACGAGGGTTTCCTCGTGGGTCGCCGCGAGACAGGCCGCGGCCAGGCCGTCGCGCTCTTCGGGGGTGCTCTCGAGGACGTACACGCAGGCGGTGTCGGTGTCGAGGAGGCGGGGCCACAGACCGGCGGCGACCCGGCGGGCGGCGACGACGTCCTCGACCATGAGCAGTTGCAGGATGGCCAGCCGGAGGGCGGCGGTGGCGCGGGCCAGACGGTGTCCGGTGGCCGCGGTCTCCCGCGCCCGCAACAGGAGTTCGAGGACGCCGACGGTGTGCGCGACGATGTCGGAGGCGCGCCGGTCGAAGGGAGTCGTCCGGCTCACCGCGAGCACTCCGAACGCGGCGGGCTCCGGGAGTTCGACCCGGATCAGGCGCACGTGACGGCCCTCGCCCTCCCAGGCGGCGGAGGCGAGGCGGCCGTGCGTGATGCCGGCCGCCAGGGTCTCGTCGACGGGGGTGTGCCGTCCCGCGACCAGGACGCCGTCGCCGTCACGCAGGGAGACGGAGGCCTCGACGGTCCCCGACAGCCACTCGACGAGCCTCGGGACATCGCGTCCGGTGGGGCGCACATGGTCGAGGAGGGTTTGCGCCCACGCCGGTCCGGCGTCGTCCGGCGCGCCGGAGCGGAGGTCGTCGTCGTCCCGGCCGGCCATGTCGGCGCTCTCCTCGTCCTTCACGGCCCGCGCGGGCCGAACCAGCCATATCGGTCAGGGACGTTACCTCACGGGCGCCGAACGGGCGGCGCGGGGACGGCACCGCACGGATCCGGGCGCGCCACTGCCGGAGTTCCCCGGTTCACGGCCGAGCGGGACGACCGGGTGAGACCACCCGCCTGGACGACCGGGCGGGGTGGTGCGGCGGCCCTGCGACGGCCGGCGCCGCGCGGACGGCATAAGCTCGGCCAATGGCGAAGTACTACGACGTGCACCCCGACAACCCCCAGCCGCGCACCATCTCCCAGGTCGCGGCCGCCATCCGGTCGGACGCGCTGATCGCGTACCCGACGGATTCCTGCTACGCGCTGGGCTGCCGCCTGGGCAGCAAGGACGGCATCGACCGGATCCGGGCCATCCGCGATCTGGACGACCGGCACCACTTCACCCTCGTGTGCCAGGACTTCGCGCAGCTCGGCCAGTTCGTGCGGGTGGACAAGGACGTGTTCCGGGCGATCAAGTCGTCGACACCCGGCAGCTACACCTTCATCCTCCCGGCGACGAAGGAGGTGCCGCGCATGCTCCAGCACCCGAAGAAGAAGACGGTGGGCGTGCGTATCCCGGACCACGTCGTCACCCAGGCGCTGCTCGCCGAGCTCGGTGACCCGCTGCTGTCCAGCACCCTGCTGCTGCCGGGCGAGGACGAGCCGATGACCCAGGGCTGGGAGATCAAGGACCGGCTCGATCACGTGGTGGACGGCGTGCTCGACTCCGGCGAGTGCGGCACCGAGCCCACGACCGTGATCGACTTCTCCGAGGGCGAGGCGCAGATCGTCCGGTACGGGGCGGGCGACGCCTCCCGGTTCGAGTAGCGGGAGGTCCCGGGCGGGGGGCCTCGGGGAGGGTGAACGGCGCATGCAACGATGGGCGCCGCCCGACCCCACCGGGCGGACCGCACGCTCGTCGCCGTGCCTCGCGCCGAGGAGCCCGCGTGACCTCCGTACAGGGAACAGCACTGGACATCCCCACCGAGGACGGCGTGGCCGACGCCTTTCCGGCGCACCCCGGTGACGGCGCGCCCCGCCCGGGCGTCCTGCTCCACCGGGACGCGTTCGGCCCGCGTCCGCAACTGCGGGCGATGGCCGACCGGCTCGCCGAAGCCGGCTACGCGGTGCTGGACCGGGCCGCGTTGCTGGATCTGCTGAAGCGGACCCTCTGACGCTTTGCCGACCAACCGGGGACGCCCGTGGCCGAGACGGGCCGGGGCGTCCTCTTTTGCGCAACTCGTTGACATGGGCACAACCCGGTGCGACGTTGAGAGCGCTCTCAACATGGTACGGACCAACCCCACAGGCCTACCCGCACGGAGGTGGAGAGTGCGCGCAAGGATCGCCCTCGAACTGGTGGGAGTCGTCGCCCTCGTCGGCGCGCTGCTCACCCTCGGCCCGCCGGCCGGTGCCGCCGTCACCGACACCGTCCCGCTGAAGATCACCAACGATTCGGGCCGTACCGAACGGCTCTACGTCTACAACCTCGGCACCCACCTCCCGACGGGCCGGCAGGGCTGGGCGGACGCGGCAGGCGGTTTCCACGCGTGGCCCGCCGGGGGCACGCCCCCCACCCCGGCGCCGGACGCGTCGATCGCCGGCCCCGCGGCAGGCCGGTCGGCCACGATCCGCCTTCCCAGGTTCTCCGGGCGGATCTACTTCTCCTACGGCCGCAAGCTCGACTTCAGGCTCACCACCGGCGGGCTGGTCCAGCCGGCCGTGCAGAATCCCGGCGACCCCAACCGCGACATCCTGTTCAACTGGTCGGAGTACACGCTCAACGACGCGGGACTCTGGCTGAACAGCACCCAGGTCGACATGTTCTCCGCCCCGTACGCGGTCGGTGTGCAGCGCGCCGACGGCAGCACGCTCAGCACCGGGCATCTCAGGGCGGGCGGCTACAGCGGGGTCTTCAGCGCCCTGCGCGCGCAGCCCGGCGGCTGGGCGAACCTCGTCCAGACCCGCTCCGACGGCACGCTCCTGCGCGCCCTCTCGCCGCTGTACGGGGTGGAGACCGGCGCCCTCCCGGCGAACGTCATGGCCGGCTACGTCGACCGCGTCTGGCAGAAGTACGCCACGACGACGCTGACCGTCACGCCGTTCGCGGACCGGCCGGGCACGAAGTACTACGGCCGGGTCTCGGGCGGGGCGCTGAACTTCACCGACTCCTCCGGGGCGGTCGTGACCGGCTTCCAGAAGCCGGACGCGGCCAGCGTCTTCGGCTGTCACCGCCTGCTGGACGCCCCCAACGACGCCGTGCGCGGACCGATCTCCCGCACCCTGTGCGCGGCCTTCAACCGCTCCACGCTCCTGGTCAACCCTCAGCAGCCCGACACCACGACGGCGAACTTCTACCAGGACGCGGTGACCAACCACTACGCCCGCGAGATCCATGCGCAGATGGCCGACGGGAAGGCGTACGCGTTCGCCTTCGACGACGTCGGGCAGCAGGAGTCCCTCGTCCACGACGGCTCGCCGCGCCAGGCCTACCTCACGCTCGACCCGTTGAACTGAGCGGACACGCCGGCGTCCCGCACACGGAGGGTGCCCGTGTGCGGGACGTGGCCGGCGGGGCGGATCAGCCGGTGGTGACGGCGGTGTCGTCCACCACGAAGCTGGTCTGCAGCGAGGAGTCCTCGACGCCGGAGAACTTCAGCGTCACGGTGGAGCCCGCGAAGGACCCGAGGCTGACGGACTTCTGCACGAAGCCGGAGGCCGCGTTGAGGTTGGAGTACGTGGCCAGCGTGGTGGACCCGGCGGTGACCGTCAGCTTGTCGTACTGGGTGCTGGTGGTGGTCTCGGCCGTGTCGACGTGCAGGTAGAAGGTGAACGTGGTGTTGGTGCAGCCGCTCGGGATCGTCACCGACTGCGAGAGCGTGTCGGTGTGGGTCGACCCGTAGCCGTCGAGCCAGGCCTTGTAGGAACCCATGCGGGCCGCCTGGCCGCCGGCGGTGGTGATGACGCCGCTGGACGCCGTCCAGGTGGTGTTGCCCGACTCGAAGCCCGGGTTGCCCAGCAGTTGCGTGGCGGTGCAGCCGCCGCCGGTGGCACTGACGGTCCAGGCGAACGACGCGGTGCCGGTGGCGCCGGTCGAGTCGGTCACCGTGACGGTGGTGGCGGCGGAGCCGGCCGTGGTCGGCGTGCCGGAGATCAGACCGGTCGAGCTGTTGATCGACAGGCCGGCCGGCAGACCGGTCGCCGCGTACGTCAGGGAGCCGCCGTTGGTGCTGCTCGCCGAGATCTGCAGGCTCACCGCGGTGCCGACCGTGGCGGTGCGGCTGCCCGGGTTGGTGACGGTGACGCCCGTCGAGGGGACCGTGATGTGGCTGCCGACGTTGATGCCCGCGAACGCGTTGCCCACCCCCGCGTACTGGGTGGAGTTGGCGCCGTACAGCGCGGCCGCCGCGTTGAGGGCTGCGGTGCGGGCGCCCGCGTAGTCGGTGCTGGACGTCATGTACGTCGTCAGCGCCTTGTACCAGATCTGCAGTGCGGCGGCCCGGCCGATGCCCGCGACGGCGACACCGTCGGAGGTCGGGCTGTTGTAGGTGACGCCGTTGATCGTCTTGCTGCCGCTGCCCTCGGAGAGCAGGTAGAACATGTGGTTCGCCGGACCCGACGAGTAGTGGACGTCGAGGTTGCCGACCCCGGAGTACCAGCTGTCGGCGGAGCCGCCGTCCTTGCTGGGCTTGTCCATGTACCGCAGCGGCGTGCCGTCGCCGTTGATGTCGATCTTCTCGCCGATGAGGTAGTCGCCCACGTCGGAGGAGTTGCCCGCGTAGAACTCGACGCCGGTACCGAAGATGTCGGAGGTGGCCTCGTTGAGGCCACCGGACTCGCCGCTGTAGTCGAGGCCCGCGGTGTTGGAGGTGACGCCGTGGGACATCTCGTGGCCGGCCACGTCGAGCGAGGTGAGGGCGTGGGTGCTGCCGGAACCGTCGCCGTACGTCATGCAGAAGCAGTCGTCGTCCCAGAAGGCGTTGACGTACGCCGTGCTGTAGTGGACGCGGGAGTAGGCGGCGACGCCGTCGTTCTTGATGCCGCTGCGCCCGAAGGTGTTCTTGTAGAAGTCCCACGTCACCTGGGCGCCGTAGTGGGCGTCGACGCCGGCGGTCTGCGTGTTGGAGCCGGATCCGGTGCCCCAGGTGTCGTCGGCGTCCGTCATCAGGGTGCCGGTGCCGGACGTGCCGTTGTTGAGGCTGTACGTCTTGTGCGTGCCGCGCGTGGTGTCGTTCAGCTGGTACGTCGAGCCGGACAGCGTGGTGCCGATGGAGACGGTGCCGCTGTACTGGCTGTTGCCGGTGCCGGTCTCGACGCCCTCGAACTGGGCGAGCTTCGCGCCGGTCGCGGCGTCGGTGACGACGTGCAGCTTGCTCGGGGTGCCGTCGTCCTGGAGACCGCCGACCACGGTCTCCCAGGCGAGCTTCGGCGTGCCCTCCCCGGCCCAGATCACCTTGCGCGCGCTCTGTGCCGCCGGAGCCTTCGCGTCGAGCGCCTTGGCGGCCGTCAGGGCCTTGGCCTGCGCGGCGGCCTTGCTGTACGTCGCGGTCGTGGAACTGACGGAGACGGTACGGCGGTTGTTGTTGAAGGTCGTGCTCACCGTGCCGGCGGCGAGCGAGGCCGGGGGCGTGTGCACGACGAGGTCGCCGCCGAGGACCGGCAGACCGGCGAAGGTGCGCTCGTAACGCGTGTGCACCGTGCCGTCGTTGTCCTTCACGACGTCCTTGACGACCAGTTTCTCCTGGGCGCCGAGCCCGAGGGTCTCGGCCGTCCGGGTCGTCCTCGCCTCGGCGCCCCTGATCAGCGTGGCGCGCTGGGCGGGCGTCAGGTCGGCCGGCAGAGCGCCGGTGCGCACCGGAGCGGGGTGGGGGGCTGCGGGCTTCGCGGCTGCCGGGACCGTCGAGACGCCGACGGCCAGGAGGGCGGCGGTGGAGAGCAGGGCCGCTCCGACCGCGGTCCGCTTGCGGGGGTTGGGTCTCACTCGTTCTCCTACTGCGGCGGCCGTGGGGAACGGCCGGTGACAGACCGGTCAGACGGGTGTGCTGTCCGGGACGAGCTGAGCTGTGCTGTGCTGTGCTGTGCTGTGCTGTGCGGGACCGTGCACCGATGAGGGCAACGTGCCGCCCGCGTGCGGCGGTTGGCCAGGAGAATGACAGGCTTGTCAGTGGCATGTCATCTACAGCGGGACGCTTCGAGGGTTATCCCTCGGTACCCGAGCCCCTCAGGGCGTCGCGACCCCCAAGAACTGTGAACGACCTGTGCGTTCGCCGGGAAGACGCGTCCACACTCGGGGCCGGGGCGGTCCGGCGGCCTCGCGGACGGTGTGTTCGTCGTGGGCTGCACCGGCGCCGCCGCGGACGACGTCCTCACCGGCCACCCGACTGCCGCCGTACGGTGGATGATTGCTACGGTGCACCGGTGTCCGATTCCTCACGCGATACCGCCGAAGGCGCCGGCTGGGGCGGCGTCGACAGAGGCGCGTACCGGCAGCTCATGCCGGGCCGGGTCGAGAAGATCTCCTGGCTGAACCCCCGGCTCCTGTGGGCCGCCCGCAACGGGGTGCTCGCCTCCTGGCTCGGCGATCCCACGGGACGTACCCGAAGCCGCCTGGTGGCCCGGCGCGCGGCGGCCGGTGCACCCGCCGACAAGGTGATCCGGCGCACGGACGCGGACCGTTTCTCCTTCATGGTCATCGGCGACACGGGTGAGGGCGACGATCCCCAGTACGCCGTGGTGCCGGGCTTTCTGAGGGCGAGTCAGGGCACCTCCTTCGCCGTCCTGGCCAGTGACGTCATCTACCCGGTCGGCAGCGCCGACGACTACGGCCCCAAGTTCTTCCGCCCGTACCGCGACTACCCGGCGCCGATCTACGCGATACCGGGCAACCACGACTGGTACGAGGATCTCGGCGGGTTCATGCGGGTCTTCTGCGGCGACGCCCCGGACCTGCCCGCCGAGCCCGCCGCACGTCCCCTGACCCGTGCGTGGCTGCGCTCGCTGCTGTGGCACCGCCCGCGCGCGCACGACGGCCGGCGGCTCGACGAGGCCCGGGCCCTGCGGTCCGGGGCGGGCCGGCAGGCCGTGCAACCCGGGCCGTACTGGGCGATCGACGCGGGCCCCGTGCGGATCATAGGCATCGACACCGGCCTCCTCGGCGTCCTCGACGCCGAACAGGGCGCGTGGCTGCGCGAGGTGTCCCGGGGGCCCCGGCCGAAGATCCTCGTCACGGGCTCGCCCCTGTACGTCGACGGCGAGCACCACCCGTGCCCCGTCGAAGGGGGCGGCACCGTCGACGACATCGTGACGGCGCCCGAGCACCACTACGTCGCCGCGATAGGCGGCGACATCCACAACTACCAGCGCTACCCGGTGCGTCTGCCGGACGGCCGGACCCTGCAGTACGTCGTCGCCGGCGGCGGGGGCGCCTTCATGCACGCCACGCACACCATCCCTCGGGTGTCCGTCGCCGGCGTCACCGAGCAGGACTTCCGCTGCTATCCGCTGCGCGGCGACTCCCTGGCCTTCTACAGCAGGCTCTACGGACGGCGGCTGCGGCTGCGGCGCTTCTTCGCCCTCACCGAGGAGGAGGCGCAGGCCGTCGTCGCCCAACGCCTGGGCATCCCGCCGACGCGCACGCCGGGTCCGCAGGGCCGGGTGACGCCCCGCATCCGGCTGCTGGCCGGCCTGCTGGGGACGGGGAGCCGCCCGGAACGCCGCAAGCGGTTCCGGCTGCCGGTGCGCAAGATCTACACGCAGTTGTTCTCGCCGAGCTCGGTGACGTACAGCCCACCGTTCTTCAAGTGCTTCCTGCGGCTGGACGTCACACCGGAGTCCGTGCGGCTGCGCTGTTTCGCGGCCACCGGCAACCTCGCGCAGGAACTGAACCCGCCGGTCGAGGACGAGGTGACGATCCCGCTGGTCTGACGCCGTCCGCGACCACGGCCCGGCTGCCGTTCGCGCCGCACCGGTCGGCGCCTCGGAGGAGATCGCCGAACGCCGGCACGCGCACGCCGCGTTCCGCGAGACCTACGAGGTCGCCTGCGGCCCGTCGTTCACCTTCGGGCACGAGGACTGCCTACAGGTCCTGACCCGCCGGGCGGCCGAGCCAGGTCCGGCCTCGGGGCGGCTGCCCGGCACGCACGTCCGGGGACGCTCACCAGATGCCGGGCCCGGTTCCCGTCACCGCCCGCGACGGCTCGCCGTCCACGCCGACGGGCACGTCGCCGGTGAGCATCACCCGGTGCATGGTGCGCGGAAAGCCCAGATGCGCGTTGTCGCTCGGCGCGAGGTGGATGGTGGCACGGTTGTCCCAGAAGGCGACGCTGCCCGGTTCCCAGCGGAAGCGGACCGTGTACTCGGGACGGGTCGCCTCCTCCAGCAGCATGTCCAGGATCGCCCGGCTCTCGGCGCGGGAGAGGTCGGTGATCTGCTCGAGGTAGTAGCCGTTGACGTACAGCACGCGCTCGCCCGTCTCGGGGTGGACGCGGACCAGGGGGTGCACGGAGGCGACCTGGTGGTCGAGGAGATGGCGGACGTAGGCGTCGTCGCCGGAGCGGGGCTGGTAGCCGACGCCGAGCCGGTGCTCGGCGCGCAGCCCGGCCACGAACTCCCTCACCGGCGCGGAGAGTCCGGCGTAGGCCGCTGCCAGGTTGGACCAGGTGGTGTCGCCGCCGTAGGGCGGCACGGTCTCGGCGCGCAGGATCGTCGCGGCCGGCGGGTCGATACGGGCGCCGTGGTCGCAGTGCCAGCCGCGCAGCAGGGTGTGCCGTCGACGGCGGAGCCACTCCTCGTGTTCCATGCCGAACCTGCCGCCCAGTTCGAGCCGGTCGGCGGTGGTCTCGATCTCCGGGAAGTCCGGCGGTGAGGCGCTGCCGCGCCGGCCCGGCACGACGGGTTCGCCGAACCGCCGGGCGAACGCGACATGCGCCGCGTGGTCGAGGCGCTGGCCGCGGAAGAACACCACCTTCCAGCGCAGCACCGCCGCCCGGATCACGGCGGCCTGGGCGTCGTCGAGGCCTGCGGCCAGGTCGACGCCGTCGATCTCGGCGCCGATGTGCCCGGCGACCGGTCGCACCCGCACGCCGGCCGCCGGCGCGGCCTCGTCGCCCGTCCGGCCGTCGAAGTCCGTGTCCGTCGTCATGCCCGCTCCGCTCGTCGTCGGATACCGCTCCGGGGAAGATCGTGACAGCGAAACTGCGCCGTGGCGACAGTGCCCGGACCGGGGCGGACGGCAGGGCGGGCCAAGGCGGACGGCGGGGCTGACGGCGGCGGGCGACCGGGCCGGACCCGCACCGGGTCCGCTCGGTGCGGACCGGACGGGCCCTCGCGCGGCCTGCCGCCGGGAGGGGGAGGCGGCCGGCCGCGTCACCCTGGCTCGAGCGACTGCTCCGCCCAGATCGTCTTGCCCCGGTCGGTCTGCCGGCTGCCCCAGCGCTGGGTGAGCTGTGCGACGAGCAGCAGGCCGCGTCCGCCCTCGTCGAAGGCATGGGCGCGACGCAGATGGGGCGAGGTGGAACTGCCGTCGGAGACCTCGCAGATGAGGCTGCGGTCACGGATCAGGCGCAGCCGGACGGGCGGCGCGCCGTAGCGGATGGCGTTGGTGACGAGTTCGCTGACCACGAGTTCGGTGACGAAGGCGGCCTCCTCCAGACCCCAGGCGGCCAGCTGTTCGGTGGCCGCCTGCCGGGTCTCGGCCACATGGGCGGGGTCGGGGACGACGTCCCAGGTCGCGACCCGGTCCGCGCCGAGGGCGCGGGTGCGGGCGAGCAGGAGGGCGACGTCGTCGCCGGGCTCCTCCGGCAGGACCGCCTTGAGCACGCTGTCGCAGAGCTCGTCGAGGGAGGCGGTGGGTGCCGTCAGGGCGCTGCACAGTTCACCGGTGGCCCGGTCGACGTCACGGTCGCGGTCCTCGATCAGGCCGTCCGTGTAGAGGGCGACGACCGAGCCCTCGGGCAGTTCCAGCTCGACGGCCTCGAAGGGCAGACCGCCCACGCCGAGCGGAGGACCGGGCGTCATACGGACCAGCTGCGCGCTGCCGTCGGGCAGCACGACGGCGGGCGCGGGGTGGCCCGCGGCGGCGACGGTGAGGCTGCGGCTGACGGGGTCGTACACGGCGTAGAGGCAGGTGGCGCCGAGTTCGGCGACGTCGTCGCCGCCCTCGTCGTAGGCCGCCAGGTGGGTGACGAGGTCGTCGAGGTGCGTGAGCAGTTCATCGGGCGGCAGGTCCACGTCGGCCAGGGTGCGCACGGCCATGCAGAGCCGTCCCATGGTCGCCGAGGACGGGATGCCGTGTCCGACGACGTCCCCCACGACCAGGGCGACCCGGCTGCCGGACAGCGGGATGACGTCGAACCAGTCGCCGCCGATGCCCGCCGTGGACCCGCTGGGCAGATAGCGGTGGGCCACCTCGACGGCGGCCTGCCCGGGCAGACCGCGGGGCAGCAGGCTGTGCTGGAGGGCGAGGGCGGTGGTGCGCTCACGGGCGAAGCGGCGGGCGTTGTCGATGCAGACCGCGGCCCGGCTGGCGAGTTCCTCGGCGAAGACGGCGTCGTCGTCCTCGTAGTCGTCGGGGTGCGCGATGCGGACGCCGACCAGGACGCCCAGGGTGGTGCCGCGGGCCCGCAGGGGCACCGAGATCACCGAGTGGACGCCGCTGCGGAAGCGGCGGCCCTCGGGAGCGCGCGCGTTGCGTTCGACGAGCCAGCGCATGAAATCGGGCTCGCCCGCCTGGATGCGCACGGCACGTCCCTCCCGCAGGGCGCGGGCGGGCGGACTGAAGGGCGGATGGACGTCGGTCTCGCCGAGCCGTACGGCCGCCTCGGGGGTGCCCTCGTGGGCGGAGCCGTGGGCGACCCGGCGCAGCACGACCTCGCCGGTCGGAACGGGTGGCGGCTCCTCGGCGCCCAGCACCCAGTCCAGGAGGTCGACGCTGACGAAGTCGGCGAACCGGGGGACGAGGAGCTCGACCACCTCCT
The DNA here is from genome assembly GCF_003032475.1 of Streptomyces sp. P3. NCBI lineage: Bacteria > Bacillati > Actinomycetota > Actinomycetes > Kitasatosporales > Streptomycetaceae > Streptomyces > Streptomyces sp. P3. Next base: position 9,507,008 of record NZ_CP028369.1, on the reverse strand, counting down.
CGGTGGTGCGCACCACGTCCAGGGTGGTCCCGATGGAGGCCGCGGCCTCGTTCAGCAGGGTCAGCCGCTGGCGGGCCAGGTACTGCTCGGTGCTGTCGAACGCGGCCAGAGCGACCGCCGTGACCGCGCCGGACATGTCCTTCACCGGCCACATCTCGGTGGTCCAGGCGTGCTCACGGTTGAGGGAGGGGGCCCCGGTGAAGCTCTCGTAGCGGATCGGGCGGCCGGTCTCGGCGACGTGCCGAAGGTGCCAGTTGAAGCCGCGGCTGTGCTCGGCCTCCTGGACGGTGTCCGGGAAGTGGCGGCCGAGCAGGACGTCCTCGGAGACGCCCATGACCTTGCAGGCGACGTCGTTCAGCCGCAGATAGTGCTGGTGGGGGTCGAAGACGGACATCGACATGGAGGCCTGCTGGAACGCCCGGCCGGCCAGCGTCGGCTCGGGGGCGACGGACGGCTGGGCGCTGACCGTGTACCCGGTGCGCCGGCCGTCGGGGCCGAGCACCGGGCAGGCCGTGACGGTGAGGCTGACGGGGTGGCCGTCGCGGTGGCGCACGACGACGGGGCCGGTCCACTGGCCGTCGGCACGCCGTGGCAGGTCCTCGGCGAGCAGGTCGACCGCCGTCCGGCCCACGGCCTCCTCGGCCGGGTGGCCCGTCAGCAGGCGGGCGCCCTCGCTCCAGGCCGTCACGATGCCGTCGGCATCGATGACCGCCGCAGCGACGACTTGCTCCATGTCGTCCAGAATGGTCCCTTTGGCCCGGCGCATCAACCGCGACGGGGCAGTGGGACGCGACGGCCCCGCCGGCCTTCCGGCCCTGGCCCCGGCGCTCGTCCGTGCCGTTTGTGCCGCCTGCGCCCCTCGGCGCGACGGCGGCTCCGCGCACCCCGCCCGTCGGCCCCACCGGCCCTGTCAGGACCGGTGGGCGCGCAGCGCGTCGAGGGCGCGGTCGGCGTGGGTGTTCATGCGCAGTTCGCTGCGCACGACCTCCAGGACGGTGCGGTCCTGCCCGATGACGTAGGTGACCCTCTTGTTCGGCGCCAGCGAGAAGCCGCGCTTCACGCCGAACAGCTCGCGCACCGCCCCGTCCTCGTCGGACAGCAGCGGCATGCCGAGGGTGTGCCGGTCGGCGAACTCCTGCTGGCGGTCGACGGAGTCCCCGCTGATGCCGACGGGCTGCGCCCCGACGGCGGCGAACTCCGCCGCGAGGTCGCGGAAGTGGCAGGCCTCGGCGGTGCAGCCCGGGGTCAGGGCGGCGGGGTAGAAGAAGAGGACCACCGGCCCGTCGGCGAGCAGGCCGGTCAGGCTGCGCGATGTACCGGTCTCGTCCCTCAGGGCGAAGTCCTCGACGAGGTCGCCCTTCTCCGGAGCCTTGCTCATGCCCGTCCCTCCGTGCCGTTCGCGACGCTGCGGGCCCACATCACGAGCGGGGCCTGCAGCGGCAGGCGACCGACGGCGGCGGCCTTGAGCGCGGTGGGACGGTGCCGCCAGTCCCACGCCATCTTGACGTTCGCGGGGAAGACGCCGACGAAGAACGCGGCCGTGGCCAGCGCCGCCGCCTTGCGGGTCCGCGGCAGGGCCACTCCCGCCGCCAGTGCAAGCTCGGCCGCGCCGCTGGCGTACGTCCAGGCCCTGGGCGAGCCGGGCAGCGCGCGCGGGACGGTCGCGTCGAAGGAGCGCGGCGCGGCGAAGTGCGCGACACCGGCGGTGGCGAGCAGGCCCGCCAGCAGCAGGGGTGAGCGTTCGGACCTGGACACGGTTCCTCCTCGGACGACCTGGCGGCCGACACTACTGGACGGTAGTCCGTGGTCCGGCAGCGGGGTCGCCGAGGCGCGGCGCCCCAACCGGCCCCGGCGGGAACGAGGTTGCTGCCGGGCCGGGTGCCGCGCGCAGGCGGCGACGCGGCACGTCGGCCGTCGGCCGGCCCCCCGGGCGGCTCCGTCCACCGTCGGGCCGTCTTCGCGGACGGGCGTCAGGCGCGGAGGGCCTGCCCGGACGGCTCGCTCTCCTCGTCGGCGGCGTAGGAGAGGAAGTCGTCGGCCATCCGGTGGAAGAGGGCGGCAAGGCGGCCCAGGTCCTCCTGGTCCCAGTCCCCCAGCGCCAGCTGCAGCCCCCGGGCGCCGGCGTCGCGGACCCGTCCGACGGCGGCGCGGCCGGTCCCGGTGAGCCGGATCCGCTGGGCGCGGCGGTCGTCGGGGTCGGGCACCCGGGTGACGTATCCGGCCTTCTGGAGCTGCTGCACGGTGCGGGTCACATGGGAGGCCTCGACGCCCAGGCGCTGGGCCAGCTCCCCCGGCCGCTGCGGCTCGGAGTCGGCGACCTGGCGCAGCAGAGCCACGGCAGCGCGGTCCAGGGGGATGCCCGCGACCGCCATGAGCCGTTCGTGCGTACGGGCTCGGGTGCTCAGATAGGTGACGCGAGCGAGCGCGCGCTCGATCTCGACCACCTCCGGGGACGCGACGGGAGGCGGCGGGAGCGGTTCGGTGGGCATGGAATCGACTTTACCATCTTGTTGCGTAACTCAAGTAAATGTTTCTCGGCGGGGGTTGCGGCGGGCTCCGCGCGCGGGACGGCGACGCCCCTCGATCGGCGCTGCGCCGGCGCAGCGCCGTTCAGGCGAAACCGGCGCTGCTTTCGCGTACGGCGGTCCTCACGCGTCCACACCTCATCCCGTGATCCTCCCCCGCATCGCCCCCATGCTCGCCACCCCGGGCACGCTGCCGCCCGTCACCCAGGACGCCCGGTGGGCCTACGAGACCAAGCAGGACGGTCAGCGGGCGGTGGCCTACCTCGCCGGCGACGGGAGCATCGCCCTGCGGGCCCGTTCGGGTGAGGACATCACCGGGGCGTATCCGGAGCTGTGGCCGCTGGGCGAGGCGCTCGGCCGCACGCCGGCCGTGCTCGACGGTGAGGTGCTCGCCCTGGACGCGGAGGGCCGTGCCGACTTCCAGTTGCTGCAGTCCCGCATGGGGCTGGCGCAGGCGGCGGGAAAGGCCGCGCGGCTCGCCGCGACGGCGCCCGTGCACCTGGTCCTGTTCGACGTGCTGCATCTCGGCGGACGCTCGCTGCTGCCCCTGCCCTACGCGCGCCGCCGGGCCCGGCTCGAGGCGCTCGCGCTGGACGGGCCCCGCTGGTCGACGCCGGGCGCACTGGTCGGCCACGGGCGCGAGGCCCTGGAGGCGACCCGGGCCCACGGTCTTGAGGGCCTGGTCTGCAAACGGCTGGATTCCCCGTACGAGCCGGGTGTGCGCTCGCGGGCCTGGATCAAGATTCGGAACATGCGCGTCGCGGACGTCCTGGTGGGCGGCTGGCTCCCCGGCAAGGGCCGGCTGACCGGACTGCCCGGCGCCGTCCTCGTCGGCCAGCGCGCCACGACGGGGCTGCGCTACGTGGGCGGCGTGGGCACCGGGTGGAGCGAGGCCGAGCGCACCGAACTCGCCGCGCTGCTGAGGGCCGCCGCGACCGACGCCTGCCCCTTCGACGCCGTGCCGCGGGCGCCCGGCGCGCACTGGGTCGTGCCCCGTCTGGTCGGCGAGGTCCGCTACAGCACCCGTACCCGGGCCGGGCTGCTGCGCCAGCCGTCCTGGCTGCGGCTGCGACCGGACCTGACGCCGGAGGAGTCGGCGGCCGACCTTCCGGACGTTTCCGCCTGAGCCGGCGTCCGCCGGCCGGCCGCGGGCCGTCCCCCGCCACGAACCCGGTGCGGACCTCTTGGCGCGGAAGGGGAAACCGAGGAAGCTGAACTCCCTTTTCCCCCACAGCCGTTCGGCTGCGCCCGCATACCGAGGGAGAACTCCGTGCCGTCACGCAGACTCAAGGCCCACCGCAGGAGATGGCTGACCGGACTCGCCGGTGCCGCCGCACTCGTCCTCGCCGTCCCCGCCACCGCCTTCGCCGCCCCTCCCCCGGCACTTCCGCAGAACGCCGAGGCCGGCGAACTGGCGTACCAGCCCGCCTTCGACTACGACACGGACGGGTGTTACTCCACCGCCGCGATCGGCCCGGACGGCACGGTCAACGGCGGCCTGAAGCCGACCGGCGCGCTCAACGGCAACTGCCGCGACGCCTCCGACCTCGCCTCCACCAACACCTATTCGCGCTACAAGTGCGACAACGACTGGTGCGCCTACCTCTACGGGCTGTACTTCGAGAAGGACCAGGCCCTCCCGGGCGTCAGCCTCGGCGGGCACCGGCACGACTGGGAGCACGTCGTGGTCTGGGTGCAGAACGGCCAGGCCCAGTACGTCTCGACGTCCAACCACGGCTCGTTCACCGTGCACACGGCGTCCTCGGTCCGCTTCGAGGGCACCCACGCGAAGGTCGTCTACCACAAGGACGGCATCGGCACGCACTGCTTCCGGATCGCCGGCTCGGGCGACGAACCGCCGGAGAACCACCGGGGCGTCTGGCAGTACCCGCCGCTGGTCGGCTGGAACGGATATCCGGCGGGCCTGCGCGACAAGCTCGTCTCCTACGACTTCGGCAGCGCCCACTTCGGCCTGAGGGACGACAGTTTCGCCGGCCACCTGTCGAAGGCCCTGCCTCCCGGGGTCGCCTTCGACCCCAACGCATAGCCGCGGCCAACGGGTTCGGCCCCGGATATGGCGTCCGGGGCCGTCCGGGCGGGCATGATGACCGGATGGATCTTCATGAGGAACTCCCGACGGCGATATCCGCGCGGGCGCCGCACATCCCCGCCCGGCGTCCGATGAAGGCGGACACGGCCGAGGGGACGGTCAGGTGATCGCCGCCCGGGTGCGGCACGCCGAGCGGGCCGATCTGCCGCGGGTCGCCGAACTGACCGCCCAGCACGCCGCGTACGAGCGTGCCGACCCTCCCTCGCCCGACCTCGCCCGGCGACTGGCCGGATACCTCTTCGACGCGGCGACGCCCCGCCTGTGCTGTCTGGTCGCCGAGCTGCCCGACGGCGAGATCGTCGGCTACGCCACCTGCGCGCCCGAACTCTCCACCTGGGAGGGCCGCGAGTACCTGCACATGGACTGTCTGTTCCTGACGCCCGGCCATCGGGGCCTGGGCATCGGCGCCCTGCTGATGGACGCGGTCGCGGCCGAGGCGCGGAGCAGGGGGCTGGCCGAGGTGCAGTGGCAGACCCCCGTCTGGAACGAGGGAGCGATCCGCTTCTACGCCCGGCGCGGGGCCCTGGGCGCGGACAAGCGGCGCTTCAGCCTGCGGGTGAACCCCTGACATCCGGCGCAGACGTCGGCGGAAACCGGGACTTTGGCGAGGCATGAGCCGCGAAGGTCTATCGTGTCCCGCATGTCCGTTCCGGAACTGATTCGCATCGTCTCCCGCGACTCGCCCATGGCACTGGCCCAAGTGGAGAGAGTGCGCGCCGAGTTGACCACTGCGTACCCCGGTGTGCGCACCGACGTCGTACCCGTGAGGACGACCGGCGACAAGTGGATGGGAGACCTGTCCCAGGTCGAGGGGAAGGGCGCGTTCACCAAGGAGGTCGACGCCGCGCTGCTGGCGGGCGAGGCGGACCTCGCGGTGCACTGCGTCAAGGACGTCCCCGCCGACCGGCCGCTGCCCGCGGGCACCGTGTTCGCCGCGTTCCTGCGGCGCGACGACATCCGTGACGCCCTGATCCACCCCGGCGGCCTCACTCTGGACGAGCTGCCGGACGGGACACGGATCGGCACCTCGTCGGTGCGCCGCGTCGCGCAACTCGCCGCAACCCAACCGCGCCTGGAGTGCGTGCCGTTCCGCGGCAACGCCAACCGGCGGCTGGAGAAGCTCGCCGCGGGCGAGGCGGACGCGCTGCTGCTCGCGGTGTCCGGCCTGGAGCGCATCGGCCGGCACGACGTGATCAGCGAGGTGCTGTCGACGGAGACGATGATGCCGCCGATCGGTGCGGGCATCCTCGCCCTGCAGTGCCGCGAGGGCGACGTGGACCTCATCGACGCGGTCAGCGCACTGGGCGATCCGGCGACCCACCGGGAGGCCACGGCGGAACGCATGTTCCTGCACGTGCTCCAGGGGCACTGCAACAGCCCGATCGCGGGCTTCGCACGGGTGGACCGCAGTGGTGAACTGTCCCTGCGGGCCTGTGTGTTCACTGCCGACGGCAAGACCCGGCTGAACGCCCACGAGTGGGCGGGCCGACTCGACCCGGCGACCCTCGGCACGTCGGTGGCGGTGGCGCTGCTGCGCCAGGGCGCCCGCGAGATCATCGACGGCATCCCGCACTGACCGCACGGCGGCCGCCGGGCACAAAGCGGCGGCCGGCGCGGAGGGCGGCCACCGTCAGGCGGTGCCCTCTTCGGCCTGGTCGCGCAGGAAGTTGCTGACCTGGCGGGCCAGGCTCTCGCGGCCCGCGCCGGTCGCGGCGCCGCCGGAGCCCTCCTGCAGGCCGATGCCGCCGCTCCACAGCCGGCGGTCGGCCCAGTCGTCGTCCACCCGCAGCTGGATCTGGACGTCCACCTGCTTCAGGGACGCCTCGGCTCCCGCCGCGTACAGCACGGCGGTGGCCCGGCGCAGCGGGTAGACGTCGAAGCCCTCGATGAACTGCGAGTTGCGCCAGTCGATGAACGCGCTCTCGCCGTCCGGGCCGAGCCGCACGTCGATCTGGCCGTCCTCGAGGTGGATCGTGGAGTGGCCGTCGCCGCGGTTCTCGACCGTCACCCGCAGACAGAAGTACGTCAGGCCCTCGGCTGCGTCGTCGCGCCCCCGCGGCGGCTCGCTCTGCTCCAGGCGGTGGACGCGGACCCGCAGACCGGCATGCTCGTCGTACTCCTGCCAGTCCCCGACCACGTTCGGCTCGTACACGGTGCACCTCTCGACTTCTACCGGCTGCTTCCTATCCGTGCGCCGATCGCACTGTCAAATGAGCGGAATGCGCTGTGGCCAGGGGCTTCGCCCCCTTTGATCGCTGATCAAGCCGTGCGCAGGCACTATCCGCCGACGGGGTCCGAAAGGGCTTGCCGACGGCGTGCCGCACATCACGTCGCGGACAAGATCAGCGAGATGGCCGCGGCCGGCCCGGTCGGCGGAGTGCGTGGACGGCTCCTCGGCCACGTACCGCGGCGTCCGCGCCGACACGGGTCGAGCCGGCCGGGAGAACGCCGCCCCGTCCGCCCGCGTCTTCAGGTGCGCGGGCGCGAGCGGGCCGAGCCGCGCAGGGCGGGCCGCGACGCGCGCAGGACCCCCGGTCGGCGGCGGCCGGACGGGCGACGTGCCGCCCACGGGAGCGCACTCCGGTCGGCCGGGTCGGCCTCCCGCAGGAGAAGCGGCGAAAACCGATGAAGCAGGACAAAATAGTTTCATGAGTCTCAATACGGGCATGAGCAGGTGAGTGCTTCGGACAGGAGGCACCGTCCGTGGGGCTTGCCGCAAAGGCCGGCCCAGGGTCTCCTCCGGTCCGCCCAGGCGCGATTCCCACGGTGTCCGCCCTTTCAACGGCATCCTCCTGAGGGAGGTGCGCGTGATGCGTACTACCGTCCGAACAAGGCAGCACCCCCATGACGACGCCCCGGACACGGGCGAGACCTTCGCACGGCTCGCCGGACTGCCCGACGGGCCCGAGCGCCAGGCACTCAGGGACGAGCTGGTCACCCTCTGGCTACCCATGGCCGAGCGGATCGCCGTCCGCTTCCGCGGCCGGGGCGAGGTCCTCGAAGACCTCTACCAGGTCGCGGCGCTGGGACTGGTCAAGGCCGTCGACCACTACGACCCGGACCGCGGACGCGCCTTCGAGGCGTACGCGGTGCCCACGATCACCGGCGAGATCAAACGGCACTTCCGCGACCACATGTGGACGCTGCACGTGCCGCGCCGGGTCCAGGACCTGCGCAACCGGGTACGGCACGCCGGCAAGGAGCTGTCCCAGACCATCCCGGGACGGCCGCCGACGATCGCCGAGATCGCCGCGTACGCCCAGCTGACCGAGGACGAGGTACGCACCGGCGCCGAGGCACTGGAATGCTTCTCCGCACTGTCGCTGGAGGCCGAGCTGCCCGGCACCGACGGCTACGCCCTCGAGGACGCGCTGGGGGACGCCGACCCCGGCTACGACACGGTCGTCGACCGGGTGGCCGCGGCGCCCTGCCTGCGGGCCCTGCCGGAACGCGAACGGACCATCCTGTATCTGCGGTTCTTCGCGGGAATGACGCAGAGCCGCATCGCGGAGCAGCTCGGCATCTCCCAGATGCACGTCTCCCGCCTGCTCAGCGGCTGCTTCGCGCGGCTGCGCGAGGAGATCAGCGCCGTGGAGGGCGACTGACCCGGCGCCGCGGCGGGACCGCCTGCTCCAGCGGGGGCGCGCCCGGGACCTGGGTGGGGCCGTACCGGTCCAGGACGTCCTCCAGCTCGGCCCGGATGTCCGGGGGCAGCTCCCCCCGGCGCCCCCACAGGAGGATCAGCTCGGCCACGCTGCGCAGCTTGACGTTGGTGTGCTGGGAGACCTCTCTCAGCACGGCCCACCCCTCGTCGGGCGTCATCCGCCCGAGCGCCACGACCACTCCGATGGCCTGGTCGACCACCGCATGGGAGTCGACGGCCTCCTTCAGCTGTTCGACCTCCTCCTGAAGCTCGAAGATCCGGGTCGTTTCGTCACGGGATGTGCGCGGTACTCGTCCCATCACCCCATCGTGCCACCGGGCCGCTCGGCAGGCGGCCCGGACCGGGTCGGCCGGACACTGGTGGCAGATCCCGTCTGCCGGGAGACCCGCCGGCCGAGAGACCAGGAACGCGAGCGCCATGAACCGTCGTCCGACATCCGCCCCCGGTGCCCGGGGCGCCCTCTCCACACACTCCGTGTTCGGCGCTCCCTGCTGGGTGAGCCTGACCAGCCGTGACCTCGAGGCCACCCAGGACTTCTACGGCGCGGTGCTGGGCTGGAAGTGGCTCAAGGGCACGCTGGGCGACCACTTCCGTACCGCACTGGTCGGCGGTGTGCCGGTCGCGGGCATCGCGGCGGTCGCCTCGATGTGGCAGATGGCGGTCGCGTGGACGCCGTATTTCGCGGTGCCCAGCGCGGACGAGGCCGCCTCCCGGGCCCGCGAGCGGGGAGGGACGGTGGCCGTGGGGCCCATCTCGCTCCCGCCGGGCCGGGCGGCGCTGCTGGCCGACCGGGACGGCGCGACCTTCGGCATCTGGGAGGGCGAGCTGATCGGCAACTGGGAGGCGTGGCGGCAGGCGGCGCCCGCCTTCATCAGGCTGCACACGCGCGACGCCTTCGACTCCGCCATCTTCTACGGCGAGATCCTCGACTGGGCCACCGACCGCCCCGGCGCCTGCGAGGTCCACTACGAGTCCGGCGAGGTCTGGCTGCGCAACCGCGGCGACGTCGTCGCCCGGATCGAGTCCGGCGCGCTGGAGGCTGCGCCGGACCCGACGATCCGCCCGCACTGGCAGGTGCACTTCGCCGTGGCGGACGTGTCGGCCTGTGCGCGCGCCGCGGAGAAGCACGGCGGCTCGGTGCTGCGCGAGAACGCCGAGGAAGCGGTGCTGCGGGACCCGGACGGGGCCCAGTTCACGGTGACCTCGCGCCGCGAACGCTGAGCCCCCGCCCGTCCCGAGGTCCGCTACGGGCGGCGCGGCGGCCGGGTCAGCACGAGGAGGCTGCGGGCCTCCAGCCCGACCTGCGCGTCGGCCTTGTACTCCGTCTCGTCCGGGCCGCCGTCCGGCTCCGCGGTGTCGGCGCACACCGTCCAGCGCTCGCCGTAGGCGGCGTCGGGCAGCCGGAAGACGACCGGCTCCCAGTAGCTGTTGAACAGCAGCAGGAACGAGTCGTCCACGACGGGTCCGCCGCGCGGGCCGGGCTCGGCGATGGCGTCACCGTTGAGGAAGACGCCGACGCTGTGCGCGTCGGGGCGCAGCCAGTCGCGGTCCGTCATCTCTCCCGCGTCGGGCCGCAACCAGACCAGGTCGGGCAGCGGCTGTCCCGCGTGGGTGACCGTCTCGCCGCGGAAGAATCGCCGCCGGCGCAGCACCGGGTGGCCGGCCCGCAGGGCGATCAGACGTCGGCAGAAGCCGGTGAGGGCCTGCTGCTCGTCGGACAACCGCCAGTCGATCCAGGACACTTCGCTGTCCTGGCAGTAGGCGTTGTTGTTGCCGCCCTGGGTGCGGCCGAGCTCGTCGCCGTGGGAGAGCATCGGAATGCCCTGCGACAGCAGCAGCGTGGCGAGCAGGTTGCGCTGCTGCCGGGCCCGCAGGGCGAGCACTCCGGGGCGCTGCGTGGGCCCCTCGATCCCGCAGTTCCAGGAGCGGTTGTCGCTCTCGCCGTCACGGTTGTCCTCACCGTTGGCCTCGTTGTGCTTGTCGTTGTACGAGACCAGGTCGCGCAGCGTGAAACCGTCGTGCGCGGTGACGAAGTTGACGCTGGCGCGTGGGCGGCGGCGGTTGTGGGCGTACAGGTCCGAGGAGCCGGTCAGGCGGGAGGCGAACTCGCCCAGCGAGCCGAGTTCGGCGCGCCAGAAGTCGCGCACGGCGTCACGGTAGCGGCCGTTCCACTCCGACCACAGGGGCGGGAAGTTGCCGACGTGGTAGCCGCCCTCGCCGACGTCCCACGGTTCGGCGATGAGTTTGACGCGGCTGATCACCGGGTCCTGCTGGATGAGGTCGAAGAACGCCGAGAGCCGGTCCACCTCGTGGAACTGCCGGGCCAGCGTGGCCGCGAGGTCGAAGCGGAAGCCGTCGACGTGCATCTCCGTGACCCAGTAGCGCAGCGAGTCCATGATCAGTTGCAGTACGTGCGGGTGCCGCATGAGCAGGCTGTTGCCGGTGCCGGTGGTGTCGTAGTAGTGCGCCCAGTCGCTGTCCACGAGCCGGTAGTAGGAGGCGTTGTCGATGCCGCGGAAGGAGAGCGTGGGGCCCTTCTCGTTGCCCTCGGCGGTGTGGTTGTAGACCACGTCGAGGATCACCTCGAGCCCGGCCGCGTGCAGCGCCTTGACCATGGACTTGAACTCGTCGACCTGTCTGCCGCGGATGCCGTGGGCGGCGTAGTCGTTGTGCGGGGCAAAGAAGCCGATGGTGTTGTAGCCCCAGTAGTTGGACAGACCCCGGTCCCGCAGCACGCCGTCCTGCACGTACTGGTGCACGGGCATCAGCTCGATCGCCGTCACGCCCAGCGAGGTCAGGTGCCCGGTCACCGCGGGGTGGGCCAGCCCGGCGTAGGTGCCGCGCAGGGCTGGCGGGACGTCGGGATGGGTCCGGGTCAGGCCGCGCACATGTGCCTCGTAGATCACCGTGTCGGCGTAGGGACGGCGGAGCGGCGCGTCGTCGCCCCAGTCGAACGCGGGATCGGTGACCACGCCCAGCAGCGTGTGGCCGGAGCTGTCCGCCGGGTCGGGGCGGTCACCGGCCCGTTCGAACAGCGAGGCGTCGTTGTCGATCTGGCCGTCGACGGCCCGCGCGTAGGGGTCCAGGAGCAGCTTCGCCGGGTTGCACCGGTGGCCGCAGGACGGGTTCCACGGCCCGTGCACCCGGTAGCCGTACCGTTGTCCCGGGCCCACGCCGGGCAGATACGCGTGCCAGACGAAGCCGTCGACCTCGGCCAGCGGGACGTCGCGGGTGTCGCCGTCGTCGTCCACGAGGACGAGGTCGACGTGCTCGGCGACCTCGCTGAAGAGTGCGAAGTTGGTTCCCTCCCCGTCGAAGTCGGCGCCCAGCGGGTAGGGGTGCCCGCTCCACGCGGGCACCCCTGCACGGCGATCCGTCCGATGACGCCGTGACGTCACCGGGCGGCCACCAGAACCCGCGGCTCCTCGGCGGCCGGGGCGGCCACGACGGCCACCGGCAGCGCGCGGGGCACCTTGCGCCCTTCGCGCAGGTTCGGCGCCGGCGCGGTCGGCACCAGCGGCTTGCGCTCGCCCGAGCGGGCCCGCTGGGAGAACCAGATGACCTTGCTGCCGGTGCCGGTGGAGCAGCAGCCCCAGCCGTCGCTCATCGCGGCGATGTGCTCCAGGCAGGCCCGCAGGTGCTGATCGGGGCGCAGATGACGGTCGTCGCCCCCGAGGGCCGTGATCAGATGCTGGCCGTTCCACCACATCTCGATGGACGTGCGCTTGTCCGCGGCGTGCTCGTCGATGGCCTCGAGCAGCATCCCGGCGCCGCGGCAGACGGGCTCGACGAGTGTCTGGAGGTCCCAGTGGTTCAGGTGCGCGGCCAGAATGCGCCTGACCTGTCCCACGCGTTCCGCACTGACGTCCACATCGAGGTGGTAGTAGCAGGGGACTGCGGTCTTCATCTCGTTCGCTCCTCACCGGCGAGGCTCCGCTCCTGTCGGCCCGACGGGCGGGCCACCGACACGAAGCGTGAGCGGTTATCGCTTCAGAGTCACAACCACAGTGGGGCTGCTACGCCATTCGTGCAACACGAGCACACCACAACCAAGATCCAACAGGACGTTGGGTGATGTGCCGTGCACCATAAGTGAAGGCCTCGGGAGGTTGGACGTTTTCGCACCTCTGCGGAAAGGGCCGACCCGCTCGTCTCGAGCGGCGTACCTCGTGAACTCCCGGAAGGTGAACAGCGCGATGCTGCAACCAGCGAAGACCGAAGTCGCCCGAACCCTGCGCAGTTTCCGGTCCTGGGAGCGGGCCATGCTCGCGCATCCCGAGGACCGCACCGCGCGGGCCGCCTTCGAGGACTGCGGATACACGCTGTGCGTGCTGATGGGCAAGCGGTGCGCCCGCGAGGCCGCGGACGCCGCGGAGCAGTATCTGCGCGCCGGCACGCCCGCCCGCCACCGCGAGCGCCGGGGCGCGAACCTGAGGAACGGCGCCGCACGGCTCACCGTGACGCGTCCCCTGCCCTGCCTGCCCGCGGAGACGTAGCCGCCCGCGGCGGTGCAGGTCCGTCGCCCAACACCGGGCGAACGAAGCCATTTTCAGTCAGCGGAGGTGCAGAGGTGAAGTCCACCAGGGCGATCGGCCGGATCCCGGTGCGGGACGTCGAACCGCGTGTGGAGTGCGGCAGGCGGCCGGCGAAAGCCGTGCTCGGTGAGACGGTGCGGATCTCCGCGACGGTGTTCCGCGAGGGCCACGACGCCATCGGCGCCAACGTGGTCCTCAAGAGCCCGGAGGGCGGCCGTGGACCCTGGACGCCGATGCGGGAGCTCGCCCCCGGCACCGACCGCTGGGGCGCCGATGTGACCCTGGAGGCCATGGGCCGCTGGACCTTCGCCGTGGAGGCCTGGAGCGACCCGATCACCACCTGGCGCCGCAACGCCGAGATCAAGATCCCGGCGGGGATCGACCCGGGGCTGGTTCTGGAGGAGGGCGGCCTGCTCCACGAGAAGGCGGCCGCCCGGGCCCCGCGCGGTCCGCAGCGCACCCTGCTGCGGGAGACGGCGAAGAAGCTGCTGGACGACTCGACCTCGGTGGCCGAGCGCTACGCCGCGGCGTTGACGCCGGAGGTGGACGCGGTGCTGGCGCGGTTTCCGCTGCGGGAGCTGGTGACCGCGTCGGAGCCGCTGCCCCTGCTGGTGGAACGCGAACGCGCCCTGTACGGCTCCTGGTACGAGTTCTTCCCCCGCTCCGAGGGCACCCCGCAGCAGCCGCACGGCACGTTCCGCACCGCCGCCCGCAGACTCCCCGCGATCGCCGCGATGGGCTTCGACGTCGTCTACCTCCCCCCGGTCCACCCCATCGGCACCACCTTCCGCAAGGGCCGCAACAACACCCTCGACCCCGGGCCCGACGACGTCGGTGTGCCCTGGGCGATCGGCTCGCCGGAGGGCGGCCACGACGCCGTCCACCCCGCGCTGGGCACCCTGGAGGACTTCACCTGGTTCGTCGGACAGGCCCGCGCGCTGGGCCTGGAGATCGCCCTCGACTTCGCCCTGCAGTGCTCCCCCGACCACCCCTGGGTGCACAAGCACCCGGAGTGGTTCCACCACCGCCCCGACGGCACCATCGCCTACGCCGAGAACCCGCCGAAGAAGTACCAGGACATCTACCCGGTCGCGTTCGACGCCGACATGAAGGGCCTGGTCGCGGAGACCGTACGGGTGCTGCGGCACTGGATGTCGCACGGGGTGCGGATCTTCCGCGTCGACAACCCGCACACCAAGCCGGTCGTCTTCTGGGAGCGGGTCATCACCGAGGTCAACCGCACCGACCCCGACGTGATCTTCCTGGCCGAGGCGTTCACCCGGCCCGCGATGATGCACACCCTCGCCCAGATCGGCTTCCAGCAGTCCTACACCTACTTCACCTGGCGTACCACCAAGGACGAGCTGACCGACTACCTCACCGAGCTGTCGGGGCAGGCCGCCTCGTACATGCGGCCCAACTTCTTCGCCAACACCCCCGACATCCTGCCCGCCCACCTCCAGCACGGCGGCCGGCCCGCCTTCGAGGCCCGCGCCGTCCTGGCCGCCACCCTCTCCCCCACCTGGGGCCTCTACAGCGGCTACGAACTCTGCGAGAACACCCCCCTGCGCGAGGGCGGCGAGGAATACCTCGACTCCGAGAAATACCAGCTCACCCCCCGCGACTGGGAGACCGCCGAACGCGAGGGCCGCACCATCGCCCCCCTCGTCACCCGCCTCAACGAGATCCGACGGGCCAACCCCGCCCTGCACCGACTGCGCAACCTCCGGTTCCACGGCACGGACAACCCCTCCGTGATCGCCTACAGCAAGCGCGAGGGATCGAACACGGTTCTGGTGGTCGTCAACCTCGACCCCCACCACACCCAGGAGGCGACGGTCTCGTTGGACATGCCGCAACTCGGCGTGGAGCACGACGCGACCCTGTCCGTACACGACGAGCTGACCGGTGACACCTACGCCTGGGGCAGGACGAACTACGTGCGTCTGGAGCCCGGTCGGACCCCTGCCCACGTGTTCCACGTCCGGTGACCCACCCCGCCGATCGGAGACCCCAGACCGCCATGACCGTCAACGAGCCCGTTCCGGACACCTTCGAGGACACACCCGCAAAGGACCGCGACCCCGAGTGGTTCAAACGCGCCGTGTTCTACGAGGTCCTCGTCCGCTCCTTCCAGGACAGCAACGGCGACGGCATCGGCGACCTCAAAGGCATCACCGCCAAACTCGACTACCTGCAATGGCTCGGAGTCGACTGCCTCTGGCTCCCGCCCTTCTTCAAGTCACCCCTGCGCGACGGCGGCTACGACGTCTCCGACTACACCGCCGTCCTCCCCGAGTTCGGCGACCTCGCCGACTTCGTCGAATTCGTCGACGCCGCCCACCAACGCGGCATGCGCGTCATCATCGACTTCGTCATGAACCACACCAGCGACCAGCACCCGTGGTTCCAGGAATCCCGCAACAACCCCGACGGACCCTACGGCGACTACTACATGTGGGCCGACGACGACAAGCAGTACCCCGACGCCCGCATCATCTTCGTCGACACCGAAGTCTCCAACTGGACCTTCGACCCCGTCCGCAAGCAGTACTTCTTCCACCGCTTCTTCTCCCACCAGCCCGACCTCAACTACGAGAACCCCGCCGTCCAGGAGGAGATCCTGGCCGCACTGCGGTTCTGGCTGGACCTCGGGATCGACGGCTTCCGCCTCGACGCGGTGCCCTATCTCTACGCGGCCGACGGCACCAACTGCGAGAACCTGCCCGCGACCCACCAGTTCCTCAAGCGGGTGCGCCGTGACATCGACGCGCACTATCCGGACACGGTGATCCTGGCCGAGGCCAACCAGTGGCCCGAGGACGTCGTCGACTACTTCGGCGACTACACCTCCGGCGGCGACGAATGCCACATGGCGTTCCACTTCCCCGTCATGCCCCGCATCTTCATGGCCGTCCGCCGCGAATCACGCCACCCCGTCTCCGAGATCCTCGCCAAGACCCCCGCCATCCCCGCAAGCTGCCAATGGGGCATCTTCCTGCGCAACCACGACGAGCTCACCCTCGAAATGGTCACCGACGAAGAACGCGACTACATGTACGCCGAATACGCCAAAGACCCGCGTATGCGCGCCAACATCGGCATCCGCCGCCGCCTCGCACCCCTCCTCGACAACGACCGCAACCAGATCGAGCTCTTCACCGCCCTGCTGCTCTCCCTGCCCGGCTCCCCGATCCTCTACTACGGCGACGAGATCGGCATGGGCGACAACATCTGGCTCGGCGACCGCGACGCCGTCCGCACCCCCATGCAGTGGACCCCCGACCGCAACGCCGGATTCTCCTCCTGCGACCCCGGACGCCTCTCCCTGCCCACCATCATGGACCCCGTCTACGGCTACCAGGTCACCAACGTCGAGGCGTCCATGTCGTCGCCCTCCTCGCTCCTGCACTGGACCCGCCGCATGATCGAGATCCGCAAACAGAACCCCGCCTTCGGCCTCGGCACCTACACCGAACTCCCCTCCTCCAACCCCGCCGTCCTCGCCTTCCTGCGCGAACACGAGGACGACCTCGTCCTGTGCGTCCACAACTTCTCCCGCTTCGCCCAGCCCACCGAACTCGACCTCAGCCGCTTCCACGGCCGCTACCCCGTCGAACTCTTCGGCACAGTCCGCTTCCCACCCGTCGGCGAACTCCCCTACCTGCTCACCCTCGCCGGCCACGGCTTCTACTGGTTCCGGCTCACCAGAGCCGCGTCCCGGACCGGCCGCCGCCCGTGAGGGTGCGCCGAGGAAAGGATGGGTCACCGTGACGAAGACCGCGAAGACCGCACCCCTGCGCCCGGGCACCGTGAGCGGCGTCCGCTCCGCGGGCCCGCTCGGCGCGCTGCTGTGCGAGTGGCTGCCCCGCCAGCGCTGGTTCGCCGGCAAGGACCGCCCGCTCACCGACCTGCGCATGCTGTCGATGACCGAGCTGTACCCGGGCTGTCTGCATCTGCTGGTGCACGCCGGCCAGTCGGGCGTCCCGACACCGGGGTGCACTCCCCCGGCCGGCGACTGCTACCAGTTGCTCCTCGGCCTCCAGGAGCATCTGTCGCCGCGGCTCGGGCGTGCGCTGATCGGCAGGGTGGAGGAGGGTCCGCTGGCCGGGCTGACCGTCCATGACGCGCTCCAGGACCCGCGCTCGGCGCACCTCCTCCTGGAGCGGATGCGGCACCCCGGCACACTCGGCCCGTTGTCGTTCGAGTCGGACCCTGCGGTGTCGCTGCCCCCGGGGCTCGCGCCGCGACTGCTGGAGGCCGAGCAGTCCAACACCTCCCTGGTGTACGGGGACGCGTTCATCCTGAAGATCTTCCGGCGCATCCAGCCCGGGGTGAACCCCGATCTGGAGGTGCCGGTCGCGCTGGCCGGCCAGGGGTGCGGGCGGGTGCCCGCACCCGTCGCCTGGTTCCGGACAACCCATCCGCAGGAGGCGACGCTCGGCGTGCTGCAGCCGTTCCTGCCCGACGCCTCGGACGGCTGGACGCTGGCGCTGCGCGCGCTCTCCCGCGGCGAGGACTTCACGGCGGAGGCCGAGGAACTGGGGCGGGCCACGGCGGACGTCCATCTGGCGCTCGCCGCGGCCCTTCCGGCCGGTCCGGACGCGGAGGACGGGCGCACGGCGGCCGCGATGACCGAGCGGCTGGAGGCGGCCGCACACCACGTGCCGGCGCTGCGGCCGTTCGTGCCGGGCCTCATCACCGCGTTCGGCGCGCTCTCGGCGTGCGACGCGGGTCCGCCCGCCCAGCGCATCCACGGCGACCTGCACCTCGGGCAGGTCCTGCGCGCCGGACGCGACTGGTTCGTCATCGACTTCGAGGGCGAGCCGTCCCGTCCGCTGGCCGAGCGGCGCAGCGCCCACTCGCCGGTCCGGGACATCGCCGGAATGCTGCGCTCCTTCGACTACGCCGCCCGCCAGCGCCGCCCCTGGCGGCCGGAGTGGGCGCGGCGTTGCCGGGAGGCCTACTGCGCGGGCTACGCGGCCCGCGCGGGCTGGGACCCCCGTAAGAAACATGCCCTGCTGCGCGCCTACGAGACGGACCGGGCCGTGTACGAAGTGCTGTACGAGGCCCGTAACCGTCCCGACTGGCTGCCCGTACCCATGGCGGCGATCGAACGACTCGCCGTCCGAGGAGGCTGACCCCTGTGGCCCTGCGTGACACCTCTCCGCCTGAGTCGGCCGGCCCCCGCCCGCGTACGGCGCCCGCGCTCGACGCGGGCGACCGCGGACGGCTGCTCTCCGGCGCCCACCACGATCCGCACGCGCTGCTCGGCGCGCACCCGGTGCCGGGCGGGATCCTCTTCCGGACGCTGCGGCCCTTCGCCGACGCCGTGAGCGTGGTGATCGACGGCGATCCCACCCCGCTGGTCTCGGAGGGCGACGGCCTCTTCGCGGTCGTGCTGCCGCTGGACGCGGTGCCCGCGTACACGCTGCTGGTGTCGTACCAGGGCGCCGAGCACAAGGTGGACGATCCCTACCGGTTCCTGCCGGCCCTGGGCGACCTCGATCTGCACCTCGTCCGGGAGGGGCGGCACGAGGAGCTGTGGAAGGCGCTCGGCGCCGAGCCGATGGCCCACCAGGGCGTGCTCGGCACCCGGTTCACCGTATGGGCGCCCAACGCCCGGGGGGTGCGGGTCGCGGGGGACTTCTGCTTCTGGGACGGGACGGCCTTCCCGATGCGGTCCCTCGGCGCGTCCGGGGTGTGGGAGCTGTTCCTGCCCGGGATCGGCGAGGGCGCCCGGTACAAGTTCGAGATCACCTCGCGGCACGGCGAGCGGTTCCTCAAGGCGGACCCGATGGCCCGGCGCGCCGAGGTGCCGCCGGACACGGCTTCGATCGTGCACGCCTCGCACTACGAGTGGTCGGACGGGGACTGGATGGCGCATCGGGGCGACGTCCCGGTGCATGTCGCCCCGTTCTCCGTGTACGAGGTCCATCTGCCGTCCTGGCGGCCGGGCCTGACGTACCGGGAACTGGCGGAGCAGCTGCCCGCGTATGTCTCCGACCTCGGCTTCACGCATGTGGAGCTCATGCCGGTCGCCCAGCATCCGTTCTCGGGTTCCTGGGGCTACCAGGTCACCGGCTTCTACGCGCCCACCGCCCGGCTCGGCACCCCGGACGACTTCAGGTACCTGGTGGACGCGCTGCACCGGGCCGGCATCGGCGTGATCGTGGACTGGGTGCCGGCGCACTTCCCCAAGGACGACTGGGCGCTCGGCCGGTTCGACGGGGAGCCGCTGTACGAGCCCGGCGACTCGCGGCGGGCCGAGCATCCGGACTGGGGGACGTACGAGTTCGACTTCGGCCGGGTGGAGGTGCGCAACTTCCTGGTGGCGAACGCCACTTACTGGTGCGAGGAGTTCCACATCGACGGCCTGCGGGTGGACGCCGTCGCCTCCATGCTCTACCTGGACTACTCACGCGACTCCGGACAGTGGACGCCGAACGTGTTCGGCGGCCGCGAGGACCTGGCCGCCATGGCGTTCCTGCAGGAGATGAACGCGACGGTGTACCGCCGCAATCCGGGCGTCGTGACGATCGCCGAGGAGTCCACCGCCTGGGACGGCGTGACCCGGCCGACGGACAGCGGCGGTCTGGGCTTCGGGCTGAAGTGGAACATGGGCTGGATGCACGACTCGTTGCAGTACATCGGCAAGGAGCCGGTGCACCGCAAGTACCACCACAACGAGATGACCTTCTCGATGGTGTACGCCTACAGCGAGAACTACGTGCTGCCCATCTCGCACGACGAGGTGGTCCACGGCAAGCAGGCGCTGGTC
This sequence comes from Streptomyces sp. P3, assembly GCF_003032475.1. Lineage (NCBI taxonomy): Bacteria > Bacillati > Actinomycetota > Actinomycetes > Kitasatosporales > Streptomycetaceae > Streptomyces > Streptomyces sp. P3. The sequence goes on along the minus strand of NZ_CP028369.1, from coordinate 9,487,393 downwards.
TCCAAGATGCCGGGCGACTGGTGGCAGCGGCGCGCCAACCACCGTGCCTACCTGGGCTTCATGTGGGCGCATCCGGGCAAGCAGCTCCTCTTCATGGGGCAGGAGTTCGCGCAGGGCGCGGAGTGGTCCGAGGCGCACGGCCCCGAGTGGTGGCTGCTCGACGCCGGGTACGCGTCGGCGGGCGACCACCGGGGCGTGCAGGACCTGGTGCGCGACCTCAACGCCGTGTACCGGGCCACTCCCGCGCTGTGGGAGCGCGACACCGACCCGGCCGGCTTCCGGTGGGTGCTGGGGGACGCCGCAGAGGACAACGTCTTCGCGTTCCTGCGGCACGACGCGCAGGGCGCGCCGCTCCTGGCCGTCAGCAACTTCTCCCCGGTGGTGCGCCACGACTACCGCCTCGTCGTCCCCGCCGGCGTCCCGGCCTGGCGTGAGGTGCTCAACACCGACGCCGAGCGCTACGGCGGCAGCGGCGTCGGCCTGCCCGGCGTCGTCCCCGCGCGCGACGGGGAGCTCAGGCTGACATTGCCCCCGCTGGCGACGGTCTGGATGGCCCCGTCGTCCGTGTGAACGGGGCCCGACGGGGCAGTCGGGTGCGTACCACCCACCAGAGAAGGGCTGACGTCGCGTGCGCACCGTGGGAGTGGAGGAGGAACTCCTCCTGGTCGACCCTGAGACCGGCGAACCGCGGGCTCTGTCCGCCGCCGTCCTGGCCCGCGCCGCGCGGTGCGAGGACGGCGAGGACGACGTCTTCGAGAAGGAACTGCACAGCCAGATGCTCGAGTTCGCCACCCATCCGCAGTCGGGGATGGACGACCTCGGCGCGGAGATCGTGCGGATACGCGGGGAGGCTGCCCGGCACGCCCGGGGGGCCGGGTGCGCGGTGGCGGCGCTGGCCACGTCGCCGCTGCCGGTGCGCCCCTCGGTCAGCATGAACCGGCGCTACCAGTGGATGGCGGAGCAGTTCGGCATCGCCACGCAGGAGCAGATGGTGTGCGGCTGCCATGTCCATGTGTCCGTCGGCTCGGACGAGGAGGGCGTCGCGGTCGTCGACCGCATCCGTCCCTGGCTGTCGGTGCTGATGGCGCTGAGCGCCAACTCGCCCTTCTGGCAGGGCCGGGAGACGGGTTACAGCAGCTACCGCAGCCGGGTGTGGCAGCGCTGGCCGTCGGCGGGTCCGACCGAGCTGTTCGGTTCGGCGGAGCGCTACCACCGGCGGGTCGCGGACATGGTGGCCACGGGCACCATCCTCGACGAGGGCATGGTCTATTTCGACGCCCGGTTGTCGGCGCGCTATCCGACGGTGGAGGTGCGGGTGTCGGACGTCTGTCTGCACGCGGACACGGCGGTGCTCGTCGCCACGCTGGTGCGCGGGCTCGTCGAGACGGCCGCCCGGGACCTGGAGGCCGGCCGGGAGCCGGTGGACCACAGTGTGAGCCTGTTGCGGCTGGCCGGCTGGCGGGCGGCCCGCTCGGGGCTGACGGGGGACCTTCTGCATCCGGCGACCATGCGGCGCGCTCCCGCCGAGACGGTCGTCGGTGCACTGCTGAAGCACGTGGAGGACGCGCTGGCGGACGCCGGAGACCTGGAGCGGGCCCGCGCTGCGTGCGGCGAGCTGCTGCGGCGGGGCAACGGCGCGCACCTCCAGCGCGAGGTGTTCGGACGCACCGGCAGTCTGCGCGAGGTGGTCGCCGCCTGTGTGCGCCAGACCCAGGCCTGAGCGTGGGGGAGCAAACCGGACGGCGCGGCTCCGGCGGCGGTGCGGGCGGACGGTCCGCGCACCGGGCGGGCGAGATCATCAACGCGGATTACTTATTCGTTCCAGGCCACAAGCGGTCTCACCTGGGCTAGATTCGACCACCGTCGATAACGGTTCCCGTCGGCGGAGTCACAGTCCGTACACGTCAGGAGCAGCGCATGCGCGACTTCGCTCTCGCTCCCCCAGCCGCCCCGCCCCTGACCGGGGGCCTCGCCGACACCGTCTTCGACACCGCCGCCCGTACCCCTGCCCTAGCGGTGCTCTCCCGCCGTACGGACGCCGCCTCCGGCGCCTGGGAGGAGGTGACCGCCGTCGAACTGCGGGACGAGGTGGTCGATCTGGCCAAGGGGTTCGTGGCCTCCGGCATCTCCCCCGGACACCGCGTCGCGATCATGGCGCGTACCCGGTACGAGTGGACCGTGCTGTGCCACGCCCTGTGGGTGGTGGGCGCCGAGGTCGTCCCCGTCTATCCGACGTCCTCGCGTGAGCAGGTCGAGTGGATCCTGCGGGACGCCGACTGCGTCGGCGTGGTCGTCGAGGACGAACAGAGCGTGATGACCGTGGGATCGGTGTGCGCGGCCCTGCCGGCGCTGCGGCACGTGTGGCAGTTGGACGCCGGAGCCCTCGAGGAGCTCACCCGGCGCGGCGAACCGGTGTCCATCACCACGGTCGACTCACTGCGCAGGATCGTGCTGCCCGACTCGACCGCGGTGATCGCCTACACCTCCGGCACCTCGGGCCGGGCACTGGGCTGCGCGCTGAGTCATCGCAGCCTGGCCAGCCCCTGCGACACCCTGCTGGCCGGCTGGGGGCACACGGCCGCGCCCGCCGGCCGGCCGGCCAGCGTGCTGGCCTTCCTGCCGTTCTCCCACGTGTACGGGCTGATGATCCAGGGGCTGTGTCTGCGCGGCGGCATCGTGATGGGCCACCAGCCCGACATAGGCGCGGAAGCGCTCGCGGAGTCGCTGCGCACCTTCCGCCCGACGTATCTGTACGCCGTTCCCTCGGTGTTCGAGAAGATCTACAAGAACTTCCTGCGGGCGGCCCAGGAAGCGGGGCGCGGCGCTCTGTTCGAGCGGGCGGCGAAGACGGCCCGCGACTTCGCGGCCGCCGTCGAACGGCAGCGGCTGGGCCGCGGCTCCGGGCCCGGCCTCGACCTGCGACTCCAGCACGCCCTGTTCGAACGGACGGTGTACCGCAGACTCCGGGCCGCGCTCGGCGGCCGGGTCCACCGCGCCACGTCGGGCGGCTCCCCGCTGCACCGGGACCTCTCGCTGTTCTACGAGGGCATCGGCATCTACGTGCACGACGGGTACGGCCTGACGGAGACCGCCGGCGGGATCACCATGCAGCCGCTCGGCCGGGAGAAGTCGGGCACGGTGGGACAGCCCCTGCCGGGCGTGGACGTCCGGGTGGCGAACGACGGGGAGATCCTGGTGCGCGGCCCGTCGGTGTTCCAGGGGTACGTCAACGACGACGCCGCGACGCGGGCGGCCCTGGCGGGCGGCTGGCTGGCCACCGGCGACCTCGGCTTCCTGGACTCCGACGGCTACCTCACGATCACCGGCCGCAAGAAGGACGTCATCATCACCAGCAGCGGCAAGAGCGTGGCGCCGACGGCGCTTGAGCAGCGGCTGCGCATGCATCCGCTGGTCCACCAGGCGGTGGTGGTGGGCGACAACCGGCCGTGCGTGGGCGCGCTGATCACGCTGGACCCGGATTTCCTGGCGCACTGGCGGGGAAGTCTGACGCTGCACGGCGACCCGCAGAGCCGGGAGGCGCGCGAGGAGAACGCCCTGCGCGAGGAGATCGGGCGGGCCGTGGCCGCCGCCAACAGCTCGGTGTCGCGCTCGGAGTCGATCCGGGCGTTCCGTATCCTGCCGCAGCCGTTCGACCAGGCCAACGGGCTACTGACGCCCTCGATGAAACTGCGCCGTGACTCGATCGTCGCGCACTACGCGGCGGAGATCGAGGCGATGTACCAGGCGCGGGCCCGGCTGCCCCGGCAGAGCCCGCAGGAGGAGGTCCTGAGCTGGGACGACGCGGACGACGTCTTCCGGTGAGCCGGGCCGCGCGGCCGCACCGCGCGGCCGAAGGGCCGCGCCGCTCGTCACCGTTGCGGGGCCGTATGCCACCGGAAACCGGACGCGTAGCCTGTGAGTCCTCGGGAACCCAGAGAGGGCGACGCCAGAGAGCCGTACGAGAAAGGACGACGGCCCCCGGACGCTCGGGGCCGCACTGACGACATGGCAGCCGAACCGCGGGGTAATGACGCATTGTCCTCCTGGGCGATTCCGGGCCGTACGGTCCGCTTCACGGGTGAACCGCAGGACGTGACGGGTGCGCGTCTGGCCACGGAGGAGTTCCTCCGGGAGCTGGCGCGGGCCTCGCCGCCCATGGCGTCGGAGTGCTGGCACGACATCGTGCTGATCGTCACGGAACTGGCGGCCAACGCGGTCCAGTACGCGCCGGGTCCCTTCGAGGTGCACCTGCGGCGCACCTTCGACGGGGTGCACGTCACGGTGCACGACACCAACAGCACGCCGCCGACCCCGCGGCCCTTTCATCCCGACACCGGCGGCGGGGGCATCGGCTGGTACCTGGTGGACACGCTCTGCAGTCAGGTCAGCGTGGTGCCGAACGAGGCGGGCCGGGGTGAGGGCAAGGACGTCCACGTCTTCCTGCCCTGGTGAGGCCGCCGTCCCTGGGGGTCCCGCCCGCGGTCAGAGCGACTCGCCGGCCGTGCGGATCGGTACGAACACCCTGATCGCCTTGCCGCCCGCCGGCTCCTTCTCGATGTCGACCTCCCGGGCCAGACGCAGCACCAGCGGCCAGCCGTAGCCGCCGGTGGCCCCGCCGGCCGGCGGGGCGGGCCCGCACACACCGGGCGGAACCTCGTCACTGTGGTCCCGTACCGTCATCCGGATCCCGTCGGCGCCGGACACGGCCTCGAAGCCGGCGAGTCCGCCGCCGTGCCGCAGGGCGTTGGTCACCAGCTCGGAGACGACCAGCAGCAGGTCGATCACGTCCGTCTCGTGCGCCGGGCACGTCACCGGGTCCCAGTCGGCCTCCACCACCGTCCGGGCGTGGGCCCGGGCGGCGGCAGCGGTCGCCACCGGCGCAGGCGCTGGCGCAGGCGCTGGCGCGTTGGGGAACGTCGGCCGTGCGGGCGCGAGTTCGTCCTCCCTCACGCCGTCGTCGTTCCCCGTGGGACCTGCCTCCGGTAGTGGTCGCCCACGGCGGCGAGGTAACGGGGGTCGGTCGTCTCGCTGTCGGTGTGGAAGCGGGGCGCCTCCTTGACCTCGTCCCCGGTGCAGGCCAGGGAGACCTGGCCGGCCTCCGTGTCGACCCCGCTCACCACGCCGACCGGGACCACGGCGCTCCTGCCGAACAGCCATATTCCCGTGTCGACGACCAGGTGCCGCATGCCCTGCGGGTCCGCCTCCCGTTCCACGTGCCCGAGCGTGCCGTCGGCCGTCGTGACGGCGTAGCCGGTCAGGTCCTGTCCCTCGGCATGCCCGCTGCCCGGCGGGTACGACCAGATTGCGTCGATGGTCACACTGCTCCCTTCTCGCGTTCCCGAGCAGCGGCTACCCTGCCGCCGCGGCCGCATTCGGCGGCCCGGCGACCGGTTGGGGACCGTGGCGGCGGACTGCGTCGGCCGCCCGGGCGACTGCGCGGAACGTCTCGGCATACGCGGCCGGATCGGGGGCAGACGCACTCCGTCATCGACGGCCCCGACGAACGGAGTGAACGGCATGGACGCCGTGACGGCACAGGCAGCGACGGCCACGGCGGAGCGTGCGGGCGCGGACGAAGCGCGCGAGGGGGTTCCGTTCATCGACATGCCGACCCAGGTGAGCCCCCGGGACGCGCGGGAGCTCTCCCGCCGCTTCTTCGACCGGCTGGCCGTCGTGGCGGAAGGCACCCACGAGTACCAATACGTGCGCAACACCCTGATCGAGATGAACCTGTCGCTCGTGCGGTACGCGGCCTCCCGCTTCCGCGGCCGGGGCGACGCGATGGAGGACATCGTCCAGGTCGGCACGATCGGACTGATCAAGGCCATCGACCGGTTCGAGCTGACCCGTGAGGTCGAGTTCACCTCGTTCGCCGTCCCGTACATCGTCGGTGAGATCAAGCGCTTCTTCCGCGACACGAGCTGGGCGGTGCACGTGCCCCGCCGCCTCCAGGAGGCCCGGGTCGAACTGGCGAAGGCCACCGAGGAGTTGCAGACGAGGCTGGGCCGCATGCCCACCACGCGTGAGCTGTCGCAGCTGATGTCGCTGTCCGAGGAGGAGGTCGTCGAGGCGCGAAAGGCCTCCAACTGCTACACGTCCGCCTCCCTGGACGCGGCCCTGACCTTCGACGGCGGCGTGGACGGCGAGTCGGTGCTGGCCGACTTCATCGGCGCGGAGGAGCCGGCCCTGGAACTGGTGGAGGACTTCCACTCGCTGGCCCCGCTCATCGCGGAGCTGGACGACCGGAAACGGCGGATCATCCATCTGCGGTTCGTCGAGGAGCGCACACAGGCGGAGATCGGCCGGGAACTCGGTATCTCGCAGATGCACGTGTCGCGGTTGATCAGCCGCATGGTGCACAGGCTGCGGACCGGGCTGCTGGGGGCCGAGGTGGCCTGAGGCGGGCCCGGAGGAGCCGGGTCCGGCACACCGGGATCACCCGGGACGGCAGGGTCGCCGTCCCGGGTGAAACTGTGTCGGGTACCCGTCTTCCGGCCGTGTATGCATCGTGTGCGCCTTCGGGATTTCCTGTGTGCACGACGTGACATGAGGCTTTGTTTCCGCCCGCTTCCGTGGGTTAGCCTGCGGCGGATTTCTCTCATCGCACACTTCCGTGAACTGCGGAAACACAGGCGCGACATGCGGGGCCGTCCACCGGGGCGGCCCGGTTCCGAGTCCCCGCCCGGGGGCTCCTGGGGAGCGGAACGAGGGTACGCATGACCAGCAACGCGACCGAGTCGTCGGACACGGTTCCCGGCGACCACGAGCTTCGCCAGCTCCTGGCCGGCCTGACGGCCGTACGGGACGGGGACTTCGGCACCCGGTTGCCCACCGACGGCGACGGTCTCATGGGCGACATCGCCACCGTCTTCAACGGCATGGTCGACCAGCTGTCGGTCTTCACCTCGGAGGTGACCCGGGTGGCCCGTGAGGTGGGCACCGAGGGCACCCTGGGCGGTCAGGCGGAGGTCCCCGGGGTGTCCGGGACGTGGGCCGATCTGACGGACTCCGTCAACGCCATGGCGGGCAACCTCACCACCCAGGTGCGGGACATCGCCCAGGTGGCGACCGCGGTCGCGAAGGGCGACCTCTCCCAGAAGATCGACGTGCCGGCCCGCGGCGAGATCCTGCAGCTGAAGGAGACCGTCAACACGATGGTCGACCAGCTCTCCGCGTTCGCCGACGAGGTCACCCGCGTCGCCCGCGAGGTCGGCACCGAAGGACGCCTCGGCGGCCAGGCGCAGGTGCCCGGGGTCGCCGGGGTGTGGCGGGACCTCACCGATTCGGTCAACTTCATGGCGGGAAACCTCACCAACCAGGTCCGCAACGTCGCCCAGGTGACGACGGCGGTGGCCAAGGGCGACCTCTCCCAGAAGATCACCGTCGACGCCCGCGGCGAGATCCTCGAACTCAAGAACACCATCAACACCATGGTCGACCAGCTCTCCGCGTTCGCCGACGAGGTCACCCGCGTCGCCCGCGAGGTCGGCACCGAGGGACGCCTCGGCGGGCAGGCCGACGTCAAGGAGGTCAAGGGCACCTGGCGGGACCTCACCGACTCGGTCAACTTCATGGCGGGAAACCTCACCAACCAGGTCCGCAACGTCGCCCAGGTGGCGACCGCGGTGGCCAAGGGCGACCTCTCCCAGAAGATCACCGTCGACGCCCGCGGCGAGATCCTCGAACTCAAGAACACCATCAACACCATGGTCGACCAGCTCTCCGCGTTCGCCGACGAGGTCACCCGCGTCGCCCGCGAGGTCGGCACGGCGGGCAACCTGGGCGGGCAGGCGACGGTCCGCGGGGTGTCCGGCACCTGGAAGGACCTCACCGACAACGTCAACGTCATGGCGTCGAACCTGACGGGTCAGGTGCGCTCCATCGCCCAGGTCGCCACCGCCGTGGCCCGCGGCGACCTGTCGCAGAAGATCACCGTCGAGGCCAAGGGCGAGGTCGCGGCCCTCGCGGACGTCATCAACACCATGGTCGACACACTGTCCGCGTTCGCCGACGAGGTGACCCGCGTCGCCCGCGAGGTCGGCACCGAGGGACGCCTCGGCGGCCAGGCGCAGGTGCCGAACGTGGCCGGCACCTGGAAGGACCTGACCGACAACGTCAACTCGATGGCCAACAACCTCACCGGCCAGGTCCGCAACATCGCGCTGGTGACCACCGCCGTGGCCCGCGGAGACCTTTCGAAGAAGATCGACGTCGACGCCCGCGGCGAGATCCTCGAGCTCAAGACGACCATCAACACGATGGTCGACCAGCTCTCCGCGTTCGCCGACGAGGTCACCCGCGTCGCCCGCGAGGTCGGCACCGAAGGACGCCTCGGCGGCCAGGCCGAGGTGGAGGGCGTCTCGGGCACCTGGAAGCGCCTCACGGAGAACGTCAACGAGCTGGCCGGGAACCTGACCCGGCAGGTCCGCGCGATCGCCGAGGTCACCAGCGCCGTCGCCGAGGGCGATCTCACCCGGTCGATCACCGTGGTGGCCTCCGGCGAGGTGGCCGACCTCAAGGACAACATCAACTCGATGGTGGAGTCCCTGCGCGAGACCACCCGGGCCAACCAGGAGCAGGACTGGCTCAAGACCAACCTGGCGCGCATCTCGGGCCTGATGCAGGGTCACCGCGACCTGCCCGTGGTCGCCGAGCTGATCATGGACGAGCTGGTGCCGCTGGTGTCCGCCCAGTTCGGCGCCTTCCACCTCGCCGAGGACGGCCCCGAAGGGCCCGAGCTGCGGCTCGTGGGCGCCTACGGCTACCCCGCCGACGACACCCGTCCCACCCGCATTCCCTTCGGCCGCTCCCTGGTGGGGCAGGCCGCCCGCAGCCGCCGCACGATCACCGTCGACGAGCTGCCGCCCGGCTACGTCACGGTCTCCTCGGGCCTCGGCGAGGTGGAGCCCAGCGCCCTGCTCCTGCTGCCCATCGTCTTCGAGGGGCAGGTGCTCGGCGTCATCGAGCTGGCGTCGGTCACCGCCTTCACGCAGACGCACGTGGACTTCCTGGAGCAGCTGCGGGTGACCATCGGCGTCAACGTCAACACCATCGTGGCGAACGCCCGCACCGACGAGCTGCTCGACGAGTCGCAGCGGCTCACCGCCGAACTGCAGGCCCGCTCGGCCGAGTTGCAGTCGCAGCAGGAGGAACTTCAGCACTCCAACGCCGAGCTGGAGGAGAAGGCCTCCCTGCTGGTGGCGCAGAACCGCGACATCGAGGCGAAGAACCTGCAGATCGAGCAGGCCCGGCAGGAACTCGAGGCGCGGGCGCAACAGCTGTCCCTGGCCTCGAAGTACAAGTCGGAGTTCCTGGCCAACATGAGCCACGAGCTGCGCACCCCGCTCAACAGCCTTCTGATCCTGGCCCAGTTGCTGGCACAGAACCCCTCGCGCAACCTCACCCCCAAGCAGGTCGAGTACGCGGGCATCATCCACTCGGCCGGCTCCGACCTGCTGCAGCTGATCAACGACATCCTGGACCTGTCGAAGGTCGAGGCCGGCAAGATGGACGTCTCGCCGGAGCGGGTCTCGCTGCGGCAGCTCATCGAGTACGTCGAGGCCACGTTCCGGCCGATGACGTCGCAGAAGAGCCTCGAGTTCACCATCGACACGGCCGCCGGCGCCCCCGCCGACCTGCTCACCGACGACTCACGGCTGCGGCAGGTGCTGCGCAACCTGCTGTCCAACGCGGTGAAGTTCACCGAGCAGGGCGGTGTGGAACTGCGCATCGAGCCGGCTTCCGACGAGGAGGTGCCGGGCGGGGTGGTGCGCGGCGGCACGGTGGTGGCGTTCCGGGTGAAGGACACCGGCATCGGCATCCCGGAGCAGCAGCTGGAGACCATCTTCGGCGCCTTCCAGCAGGCGGACGGCACCACCAGCCGCAAGTACGGCGGCACGGGCCTGGGTCTGTCCATCACCCGGGAGATCGCCCATCTGCTCGGCGGCGCGGTCACGGTCGACAGCACCCCGGGGCGCGGCAGCACGTTCACGCTCTATCTGCCGGTGGCGCGAAGGGACTTCAAGGAGGTCATCGACGGCGGCCGGCCGGTGGAGCGGGGCCTCGGCGAGCCGCCCGCGGCGATCCCGGTCGGCGCCCCGGGCGTGCCGGTGGCGCTCGGTCCTCCCGGTCGGCGTCCGCGCCGGCTGCTGGTGGTGGAGGAGCGGCCCCGCGGTCTGCTGACCCTGGTGGCCGAGTCCGTCGTCGCGGACATGGCGCGCGGCAGGGAGGACGGCACGTCGGCGGCCCCGGTGGACATCGTCACCGCGGTCGGGGCGCACGAGGCGGCGGGCGCGCTGGCGGCGGAGCCCTGCCACTGCGTCGTCCTGGAACTGGGCATGCCCGACGCGGAGGCATCCCGGTTCCTGGAGGCGCTGCACGACGATTCGGCGCTGACCGGTGTGCCGGTGCTCGTGCACAGCGGGCACCGCGCGGACCTCGCCCAGGAGCGGAGCCTGCAGTCCCGTGCGGCGGGCAAGCCGATGGAGTTCCTGTCCAGCCTGGACGAGCTGCGCGAGCGGATCACCCTGCATCTCTCCGCCGAGCAGCCGGGGGACGTGCTGGCCCTGGTCCGCCCGGACGACCCGCAGCCCGAGGGGCCGCCGCCGGTCGACGACGCCGTGGTGGGCCGCACGGTCCTCGTCGTCGACGACGACGCGCGCAACCTGTTCGCGCTCAGCGGGATCCTGGAGCTGCACGGCGTCCGGGTGCTGCACGCGGAGAACGGCCGCGAGGGGATCGACACGCTGCGCAACAACCCGGAGATCGCGCTGGTACTGATGGACGTGATGATGCCGGAGATGGACGGGTACACGGCCACGGCCGAGATCCGCCGCATGCCCGAGTACGCCGAGCTGCCGATCGTGGCGGTGACCGCCAAGGCGATGCCGGGAGACCGGGAGAAGAGCCTCGCCTCGGGGGCCAGCGACTACGTCACCAAGCCCGTCGACACTCATGACCTCATGGCCTGCGTCCGACGCTGGCTGACCGTCTGAGGACGTCCTGCCCCACCCGCGCCCAGGCGTTCCCAGCCGAGGAGTACGTACACCGTGACCATTCCCGCCCAGCCGACAGAACCCGGCGAAGCCCGGTCCCTGCCCGTGACGGCCGCAGCGCCGGGGGGCCCCGCCCCGCAGGCCGGGAACCGGCTCTGGTCCGACGACGACGCGAGCCCGCCGGAGGCGGACGCGCCGGCGGAGGGCGCCGCGTCCTCGTCCTCTCCGGTGGGCCGCCTCGCCGCGACCGTGGACCGGCTGCGCCGGGAGGTGCGCGCGGCTCAGGCCGAGGCGGACGGGCGGGCCCTGGTCGAACTCGCCAAGGGCATCCTCGTGGAGCGCCTCGGCTGCGGACCGGCCGAGGCGGCGCAGCAGTTGTCCGATCTCGCCGAGCAGGCCGGGACGACTCCGCTGGAGTTCGCGGTGGACGTCATCAACCAGGCGGCCAGGGACCGGGTGTCCGAGGTCACCGAGGCCTTCCTGGCCGCCGTCACGGGGACGGAGGACGCCGCGGAGCGGTCGGCAGCCGTGCGGCTGCGGGCCGCCGAGAGCGGCGCGCTGGCGGCGGCGCACGACACCCAGGCGGTCGCCGACTCCCTGCTCCAGCACGCGCTGGAGCCGCTGGGCGCGGTGGCGGTGGCGATCTGGGCGGTGGGTTCCGACGGTTCGCTGACGCTGGCGGGCAGTGCCGGGTTCTCCCCCGGCGAGGCCGAACGCTGGCGGTACGTGCCGCCGGACGTGGCGACCGTGGCACGGCACGCGCTCGCCGGGGGGTCGGCCCAGTGGATCGGGTCGCTCGGCGGGACCGGGCTGCCCACCGTGGGGCGTCAGCTGCACCCGGGCGGCGGGCGGGTCGCGGTGCCCGCCGCGACCGCCGGGCGGGTCCACGGGATTCTGGAGATCGCCTGGCCGGCACCGCTGCCCCCGCAGCCGCCCCAGGTGATGCGCCAGGTGGAGGCGCTGGCGGAGCTGTGTGCGCACACACTCCAGTCGTACGTGCACGTGGGCGGGCCCGGCCGGCAGCCGGTCGTGCTGCCGGACGCCTCGGAGCTGATGGACCTGACGGACGGCCTTCACGACCCCGCCCTGGTCCTGGTGCCGCACGTCGACGCCGGGGGCAAGCTCCTCGACTTCCGCATCCAGCACGTCAACGACCGCTTCCTCGACCCGGCGGGGCGGCCCCGGGCCGTGATCAACGGCGCGCTGCTGCTGGAGGCCTATCCGATGGCCGCCGGCGGCGGTGACCTCTTCCAGCGCATCGAGCGCGTGCACGCCACGGGCGAGCCGTTCCGGGCCCGCCGGATGAGTCTGACCGCGCTGGTCGGCGAGGTGCCGCTGGCGGCCGTCGCGGACCTCAGCATCAGCCGGCACGGCGCGTGCGTGCTGCTGATCTGGCGGATCGAGGACGAGGCGGCGCGGCTGGCGAGCCTGTTGCAGAACGCCCAGCGCCTCGGCCGCATCGGCGGTTTCGAGGAGGACCTGCTCACCGGCGAGACCACCTGGAACGGGCAGCTGTTCGCCCTGTACGGACGGCCCCTGTCGAGCCCTCCGGTACGCCTGGAGGAGCTGTCGGCGCACACGCACCCCGACGACGCGGTGATCGTCGGCCGGCTGCTGCGCACGCTGCTGCACCGCCGCCGTCCGGCTTCCGCCGCCTTTCGGCTGCAACGGCCGGACGGGGTGACCCGGCACATGCGGATCGTCGCCGAGCCGGTGCTGGACACCGACGAGCGGCTGGTCGCCGTGCGCGGGGCCTACCAGGACATCTCGTCGCAGCACTGGACGGAGGTGGCGCTGGCCGCCACCCGCGACCAGCTGGCGCAGACCGAGCAGCACGCCAGCGAGCGCAGCCGGCTGGCCCTCCAGCTCCAGCACGCCATCATGCCGCCCACCCGGGCCCCGCTGGAGGCTCCCGGCCTGCAGGTGGCCGTGCGCTACCGGCCGGCCGAGGAGGAGCACCTGGTGGGCGGCGACTGGTACGACGCCGTCGTGCTGCCCTCCGGCCTGGTGATGCTGTGCGTGGGCGACGTGGCCGGGCACGGCATCGAGGCGGCCACCAGCATGGTGGTGCTGCGCAACGCGCTGCGTGGACTGGCGGTGACCGGGGCGGGGCCGGGGCAGCTGCTGTCGTGGCTGAACATCGTCGCCCACCATCTGACGGGTTCGATCACGGCCACGGCGGTGTGCGGCCTGTACGACCCCGCCCGGCACACCCTGCGCTGGGCCCGGGCGGGTCACCTGCCGCCGGTGCTGGTGCGGGACGCCCAGGCGGCGCCGCTTCCCCTGCTGAGGGGGATGCTGCTGGGCGCCCTGCCGGAGACGGTGTACGAGGAGGAGGAGGTCCAGTTGGCCGCGGACGACACCCTGCTGATGTACACCGACGGCCTCATCGAACGGCGTGACCGGTCCGTGGAGGAGTCGCTGACGCAGCTGCTGGTCCAGGCCCGCACGGTGCCCCCGACGCTCGACCAGCAGCTGGACCGGCTGCTCACCTACAGCAGGTCCGACACGGACGACGACACCTGCATCGTGGGCATCCGCCTGCGGTAGGGCGCCCGCCGTGACGGGTGTGCGGGGGCGGATGCATGAGGTCGGGGTTCGGGGGTATCCGGCTGTGCGCACCGACAGGCCGGGGATCCGCAGGTGGAAAGGGGCAGGACAGGACGATGGGGAACATTCCCGTGCGCCCGCCCGCACCGGCCCGCCGCCCCGGCGCATCGAAGTCGCCCGCCGGGGTAGACGCCCCCGACCCCCAGCTTTCGGAGGAACACGTGTCCATCGCCCAGAACCCCCTGTCCGTCGAGGTCACGCTGCCTCGTGAGGACGTCGCCCTGGTGTCGGTCGAGGGCCATCTGGATCTCGACACCGCGACCGAGTTCCAGGCGCATCTGGCCAACCAGCTCCATCACGGACGGCGGCACTTCCTCATCGACCTCTCCGAGGTCCCGTTCATGGACTCGTCCGGGATGAACATCATCCTGCGGGTCTACCAGGAGGCCCGGAACCTGCCGGGCAGCGTGCACGTGATCAATCCGAGGCCGGCCGTGCGCCGCGTGCTGGAGCTGACCGGGGTCAGTATCACGGTGCCCATATCGGAGAAGGCGGACGACGCCCTGGGGCTCATCGACCGTCAGCAGGCGCCAGGAGCCCCGGGCGACTGACGGCCGTCGTCCGCAGGCCGGGCCCGGCCCGGGGGGCGACTCGGGAAAAGCGCAGGTGCGGACGACTGCCGCCCGACAGTTGTCATTTGACAACTGTCCTCGCGAGGCAACAGAGTGAGCGGGACAGATGCGGGAGGGATGATCACCGATGTGCCTGTGGGCGAACCCGAGCACGCGGGGACACCGTCAGGCGGTACGGGCGTCAGCGGCGTCGGAGTCGTGGATCTGCGAGGCCGCGGCCGCGCAGAACGCCTCCAGCCCCCTCAGCAGCGCGGTGCGCTGCACCGCCGGCATCTGTTCCAGCACGCCCTCCAGCGCCGCCTCCCGGCGTGACCTGAGGTCGGCGAGGAAGGCGCGCCCGCGACGGCTCAGGCACAGCTCCAGCTCCCGGCGGCTGCCGGCGGCGGTCCGGCGTTCCACGAACCCGACGGCCTGCAGCCGGTCGCACAGGCGACTGGTGGACGGTGGAGTGGACCCGAGGGAGTCGGCGAGCGTGCGCAGGTTGATTCCTTCCTGGTGCTCCAGGATGAACAGCACGCGCAGCTGGGACGCGGAGACCGGCGCCGTGGAGGCACGACCCCACAGGACTTCCAGCAGCTCGGACGCCTGTGAGGTCACACGCGCCACCTGTTGGGGCTGCGGACGCGAGGAGGAGGACATCACGGTGACACTCTCGCAGGGATCGGGGCGACTGTCAGCCCGCACCCGACGCGGGGCGACGACGGGACCGGCCGCGTGAACAGACTCGTCGCCGCGGGACGCGCCCTGCGCTCCGCGGCACCGCACCGGTTGCCCGACGCGCTGTGCGAGGTGCTGCGCGGACACTACGCGGCGGAAGCGGTCGAACTCCGGCTGGCCGACTACGGACTGACGGTGCTGCTGCCCGTGCTCGGCGGCGCGCGGGGCACGGGCGGCCCGGCGCCGGCCGCCGTGCACGGCAGCGCGCCCGGCCGCGCCTTCGGCGCCCAGGAACCGCATGTCGAGGAACTCGGCGACGGACTCGTCCTCGCGCACCTGCCCGTGACCGTGCGCGGCGACCGGCTGGGCGTCCTGTCGGTCACGCTGCCGGGGGCACAGGCCCGGGAACGGCTCACCGAGCTCGCCGAGGTGGCGCAGCTGCTGGGGCACGAGATCGTCGTCGCCGAGCGCGACACCGACGCGTACCGGCGTGCGCGCCGCAAGGACCGGCTGACGCTGGCGGCCGAGATCCAGTGGCAGTTGCTCCCGGCCCGGTCCTGTGCCCGGGACGAGTACGCCCTGGGCGCCCAACTGCAGCCCGCCTACGCCGTGTTCGGCGACAACTTCGACTGGGCGGCCGACGACGACCGTCTGACGGTGTGCGTCACCGACGGGATGGGCGAGGGCATCGAGGCGTCACTGCTGACCAGCCTCGGCATCAACGCACTGCGCAACGCGCGCCGGGCCGGCGTCCCGATCGCGGACCAGGCGGCCCTGGCGGACCAGGCGATCCACGCCCACTACGGGGGCGAGGCCCATCTGTCGGTCCTCCTGGTGGACATCGAGCTGTCCACCGGACGCGTTCAGGTCGTCGACGCCGGTTCGCCGCACCTGCTGCTGGTGCGCGACCGGGCACTGACCCGGGTGGAACTGGACGCGCAGCTTCCGCTGGGCATGTTCGAGGAGACCGACTACGTGGCGCAGGAGCTCACCCTGCTGCCCGGCGACCGGCTGCTCTTCGTCAGCGACGGGGTGCACGCGGTCGTCGCGCCGGGCGGCGAGGCGTACGGCGAGCACGCGCTCGCCCGGGCGGTGGCGTCGGCGGCCCTGCTGCCGGCGGCGGACGTGCCGGGCGCGGTACTGCGTGCGCTGGCCGGCCACCGGGGCAGACCCGAGCCGGACGACGACGCGCTGGTCGTGTGTCTCGACTGGTTCGGACAGCCGTCCCCGTCGCCGTCCGGCCGCCCCGGCTCACAGCTGTCGCCCGGCGGGACGCACGGCAGTGTCCCGCCGGGACCGCAACGGCACGACGCGGACGAGGAGTGAGAGAGATGCCGGAAGAACAGACGGCTGCGGAGCGGCCGGCCGAGCGGGCGGCGCCCGTGGCGGAGGTGGGGGCGTTCCTGGGCCGTCGCCGCGAGCAGATCGCCCAGCGCTGGGCCGACGAGACCCTGTTCCGCGCCGTGTTCACGGTCTCGCGGGACGAGGCGGTGGAGGCGGGCCGCGGCGTCGTCGACGCGCTCGCCCGGGTGGCCGCCTCAGGCCGGGTGGAGGACTCCGACAGCGCCGGATTCACGCCGGTGCGCGAGCAGTTGGCCAGGATGGCGGCCGCCCGGGCGCGCGCCGGTCTCGGCAACGCACAGATCTCCCACGAGGTGGACGCCCTGCGCACACCCGTGGTGGATCTCCTGGTCACCGACCTGCCGTCGGCGCCCGCCGAGCACCTCAGGGAGTGTGCGACGACCCTGACCGCGTTGATGGGCACTCTGCGGCTGGTGGTCCTGGAGACCTCGCTGACCGAGGGCCAGGCCCTCATCGACCGGCAGCAGCTGCAGCTGACGGAGGTCGCCACGCCGGTCATCCGGCTGTGGGACGGCATCGTCGCCGTGCCGCTGATCGGGACGCTCGACAGCGCGCGCAGCCAGGTCGTGATGGAGACGCTGCTGGAGTCGGTCGTCGACCAGCAGGCGCGGTTCGCGATCCTGGACATCACCGGGGTGCCGACCGTCGACTCGCTCGTCGCGCAGCACCTGATGAAGACGGTCGCCGCCGTGCGGCTGATGGGCGCGGAGTGTGTCGTCTCGGGCATCCGGCCCGCCATCGCGCAGACGATCGTGCACCTCGGCCTGGACCTGCCCGTCGTCACCCGGTCGAGCCTCGCCGACGCCCTGGCGTACGCACTCGACCGGCTGGGCGCCGGCATCGTGTCAGCCCCGTCCGGCGGTGCGGGTACCCGGTGAACCACGACCTCTCCCGCGCGGGCACCGCCCATGTGCCCGTGCTGCGGCTCGGCGACGTCCTGCTGATCACCCTTCAGGGCGACCTGCACGACGGAGCGGCGGAGCAGCTCCAGCAGGACGTCGCCGAGTCGATCGTCCGCAGCCGGGTCACCGGCGTGGTCATCGACATCTCCGGCGTGGAGATCGTCGACTCGTTCCTGGGTCGGGTGCTGGCGGAGATCGCGGCGAGCGCCCGGCTGCTGGCCGCGCGGACCGTGGTGGCCGGCATGCGTCCCGCGGTGGCGATCACGCTGGTGGAGCTGGGGCTGACACTGCCGGGGCTGCGGACGGCGCTGAGCACCGAGGCCGCCATGGAACTGCTCGCGGCGTCGCCGGACGACCCTCGCCGGGAGCCTCGGTGAGCGAGACGTCCGCGGGCGTCGACGCCCGCCTGCCGATCCGTTCGGACCTGGACCTCGTGTGGGTACGGCAGCATGTGCGCCAGGCGGCGTCGGCGCTCGGCTTCGGGCTGGTGGAGCAGACCAAACTGGTCACCGCCGCCAGCGAACTGGCCCGCAACACGCTGATCTACGGCGGTGGCGGCGAGGTGGAGGCCCGGGAGGTGTCGGACGGACGGGCGGCACGGGGGCTGCGGCTGACCTTCACCGACGGCGGGCCGGGCATCGCCGACCTGGACCAGGCCCTCAGCGACGGCTTCACCTCGGGCGAGGGGCTGGGGATGGGACTCGGCGGCGCGCGCCGGCTGGTGCACGACTTCGCCATCGACAGCGCGCCGGGGGCCGGCACCACGGTCACGGTGACCTCCTGGGCGGTCCGCCCGCCCCGGCCGCGTGAGGAGCAACCCGGATGACGCGCGTGTGGGACGTCCCGGTGCACGACTCGACGCGGGTGCGCGACGCCCGGGTGGCCGCGGAGGACGCGGCGGCGCTGGCCGGACTGGACGGGCCGCGCACCGCCGACGCCGCGCTGGTCGCCACCGAGCTGGCGACCAACCTGCTCAAGCACGCGCGGGGCGGGCAGTTGCTCGTGGAGGCGGTCGCCGCGCCGGGCGGGCCCTCCGAAGCCCTGCTGGTGCAGATCGTCGCCGTCGACCACGGCCCGGGCATATCCGACGTCCCGGCCGCACTCGGCGACGGGTTCTCCACCGCGGGCTCCCTGGGAGCGGGGCTGGGCACCTGCCGACGGCTGTCGGACGACTTCGACCTGCACAGCGTCCCGGGCCGCGGGACCGTGGCACTGGCCCGGATCGGCGGCGCGACGGTCTCCTTCGACCGTCGCGGCCCGGCCGGTGCCTCGTCCCCGCACTCCCCCGCCGCGGTGCGGGCCGGCGGGATCAACATCCCCTTCGGGGGCGGCGAGTGCTCCGGAGACGCCTGGACCTGCGTACGGGACGGCGACGGGCTGACGCTGATGATGGCCGACGGGCTGGGGCACGGGCCCGAGGCGGCCCGCGCCTCCGCGGCCGCGGTGGCGGAGGCGCGGCGCGGCGCCCACCTCCCGCCGGCCGAGCTGCTGCGCCGCCTGGACGGCGCGCTGCGCGGCACACGGGGCGCGGCGGTCGGGGTGGCCCGGCTCGACCTGCGCGCCGGGCGGCTGCGCTTCGCCGGCATCGGCAACATCGGGGCGCGACTGCGCGAGGGCGACTCCTGGCGGCATCTGATCTCCCGGCCGGGCATAGTCGGCGTGCACCGGCCCGCCACCCTGCCGGAGACGGAGGCCGACTGGGCCGCGGACCGGCTGCTCGTGCTGCACAGCGACGGGCTGCCCAGTCGCTGGGCGCCGCCCGCCGACCCCCGTCTGCTGTGCGCCGACCCCGCCCTCACGGCCGCCGTGACGGTGCGCGACGCCGGCAGTTCCGCCCGACCCGTACGGGACGACACCGCCGTGGCCGTCCTGTCCCCGAACCCGTCGGACCGTTCATGAAGCGCAGCTGGCAGATCGGGGCCGTCGACGACGCGGCACGGGCGCGTATCGCCGTCGCCCGGCTGGCCGCCGCGTACGGCGTGCCACCGCTGGACCGCATCCGGCTGTCGGCCGCGCTCAGCGCGCGGCTGCGCCGGTGTCTGACCAAGGGCGGCCGCTGGCGGCTCGAGCTGACCGCGGCCGGGGGGTCGCTGCACGTCGAGGTCGCCGCCTCGCCGGCCGGCGGCGAACCGCCGTGGCGGTTCGCCGCACCCTGCCCGGAGCCGGCCCCGGCCCCCGTCACCGATCCGGCGGCGGGCGACGTCACCGCCTTGGCGGAGGCGCTCCTCGGCGCGGACGAGGACACCGCGCTCGTGCTGGAGCGGCTCACCGGGCAGGAGGAGCTCGTCGCCTTCCACCGGGAGGAACTGCACCAGACCAACCAGGGCGTCCTGGCGCTGCACGCCGACCTGGACGCCGCCGGGCGGGCGCAGCGGGAGGCGTTCGCGGCGGAACGCGCGGCACGCCGGGAGGCGGAGGACGCCCGCCGCAGGCTGACGTTCCTCGCCGACGCCAGCGCCGCGCTCACGGCCTCCCTCAACCACGAGGAGATCGTCCGCCGGCTGCCCGAGCTGTTGGTGCCCGAGTACGCCCGCACGGTCGACGTGTGGCTGTTCGACGCCGAGGACGAGCGGGGGGCGTCCGCACCGCGCCCCGCGGCCGCGGTGGTCGCGGCCCGCACCGGCCGGCCCCAGTACGCGGCCGCCCGTCCCGGCGGTCTGCCCGGTGTGGACGACCTGCCGGCGTCGGCGCTCCATCCGGGCCGGCCGCTGCTGTGCGTGCCCCTGCCGACGCGCCGGGCGCCGCTGGGCGTGCTGACGCTGACCCCGCCCGGCGAGCGCTGGAACCCCGACGACGCCGTCATGCTCGTGGAGCTCACCCGGCGGGCGGGCGGCGCGCTCGACAACGCCCGCCGCTTCGAGCACAACCGGGACATCGCCGAGACGCTGCAGCGCGCCCTGCTGACGGAGCTGCCTACTACCTCGGGGCTGCGGCTGGCGGCCCGCTATCTGCCCGCCACGTACGGGCTGAACATCGGCGGCGACTGGTACGACGCGTTCCGGCAGCCCGACGGCAGCCTGATCACCGTCATCGGCGACGTGACAGGGCACGGGCTGCACGCGGCGGTGATGATGAGCCAGCTGCGCACCGCGTTGCGCGCCTACGCCGTCGACGGAGGCAGTCCCGGCGAGCTGCTGACCCGGCTGCACACCTTTCTGCACCGCCTCCAGCCCGACCTGTACGCGACCGCCGTGATCGCCCGCTTCCGGCCCGGCGAGCCCGTGCTGACGTGGGCGGCCGCGGGTCATCCGCCGCCCGTGCTGCGCGGCCCGGACGGACGGGTGCGCACACTGGACGCCAGGCCGGGGGCGATGCTCGGCATCCCGTTGCACCAGGAGATCGCCGACCACACGGCGCCGCTGGAACCCGGTTCCACACTGGCGCTCTACACCGACGGCCTGGTCGAGCGGCGGGCGCAGGGCATCGACCCGGGGATCGACCGGCTGGCGGCGGCGCTCGGCGCGTTCGGTGCCGAGGAGCTGGACACGGACCTGGACGGCGCGGCCGAACGCATCCTGGAGCCGATGCTGAGCGACTCCGAGCGCGACGACGATGTCTGTCTGCTGCTGTGCCACATCGACAGCCACGTCGGCGCCCGGATGGACGGCCAGGTCGACGGCCGTACCGCCGGCCGGGTCGGCAGCCGGGTCGGTGACGCTCGCGGCGGCGCGTGAGCGGAGCGGTCAGCCCTGCGGACCGGCGGGCCCCTGACCGGACGCCGGCGAGCCCGTCGCCCTGCGGGCCTGGTGGAAGGCGAACAGGCCGTGCTCCAGAGCGGTGCGCTGGGCCGGCGTCATGGCCTCGAACACCGCGGTGAGCCGCCGGACCCGGCGCTCGGCCACGTCCGCGAGGACGCGGTGGCCGTAGGTGGTCAGCACGAGCTGCACCTCACGCCGGTTGTGCGGCTGCACGGCCCGCTCGAGCAGCCCCGCGGCCTCCAGCCGGTCGCAGAGGCGGCTCGCGGTGGGCAGACCGACGCCGAGGTGCTCGGCCAGGGCCGTCAGGTTCATCTCCGGGCGGCCGCGGACCGTCCGCAGGGCATGGAGCTGCCGGGCGGGCAGCCGGGGAGAGGCCTCCTCCGCCGCCGCCAGCCAGCAGGCCACCAGACTCTCCACCGCGTCGGCGACCTGCCGCGCCTGCCTCCCGCGGTTCGTCCACCGTCCGTCGTCGGAGCTGTCCGCATACCCCGCTGTCACGGCTGCCGGACCACCGGATTTGTCATGTACGTCGGCCTACCCGAAGGACCGGGGCGTACACAGGTCCATCGGGGGTAGGACGCTGACCTCAGGAGAAACGTTCGTCTGCATGCCTCGCCCGACTGGCGGAAAAGGTCCGGGCGCGGTGCTATCGATGAGGTGCGAACGGCCCGGGGCGGGGCACGCGCATGACGTCGGGGCAGACCGCCTGGAGCCGCAGAAAGGGATGGACATCGTGACACGACCCAGGATCCTGGTGGTGGGCGCGGGCTTCGCGGGGGTGGGGTGCGTTCGGCGGCTGGAACGCGAGCTCTCCACCGCGGAGGCCGACATCACCCTGGTGACACCGTTCGCCTACCAGCTCTATCTGCCGCTGCTGCCACAGGTCGCCTCAGGCGTGCTGACCCCCCAGTCGATCGCCGTGTCGCTGCGCCGCAGCAAGAAGTACCGCACCCGCATCATCCCGGGCGGCGCCATCGGCGTGGACCTCGCGTCGAAGGTCTGCGTCATCCGGACCATCACCGACGAGATCGTGAACGAGCCGTACGACTACATCGTGCTGGCTCCCGGCAGCGTCACCCGCACCTTCGACATCCCGGGGCTGACGGACCACGCGTTCGGGATGAAGACCCTCGCGGAGGCCGCGTACATCCGCGACCACGTCATCACCCAGCTCGACCTCGCCGACGCCAGCAACGACCCCGCCGAGCGGGCCTCGCGGCTGCAGTTCGTGGTCGTCGGCGGCGGTTACGCCGGCACCGAGACGGCCGCCTGTCTGCAACTGCTCACCCACAACGCGGTCAAACGCTATCCGCGGCTGGACCCGAACCTGATCAAGTGGCATCTCATCGACATCGCCCCGAAGCTGATGCCGGAACTCGGCGACAAGCTGGGCCGCAGCGCCCAGGAGGTGCTGCGCAAGCGCGGCATCGACATCTCGCTGGGCGTGTCGATCGCCAAGGCGGGCCCGGAGGAGGTCACCTTCACCGACGGGCGGGTGGTACCCACCCGGACGCTCATCTGGACCGCGGGCGTCGTGGCGAGCCCGCTGATCGCGACGCTCGGCGCGGAGACGCAGCGCGGGCGGCTCGTGGTCGAGGCCGAGATGAACCTGCCCGGCAGCGACGGGGTGTTCGCGCTCGGGGACGCCGCGGCCGTGCCCGACCGGGCCAAGGGCGAGAAGGGCGCGCTCTGCCCGCCCACCGCGCAGCACGCGATGCGGCAGGGCAAGGTCGTCGCCGACAACGTCATCGCCACGCTGCGGGGCCGACCGATGCGGCCGTACGCGCACAAGGACCTCGGTCTGGTCGTCGACCTCGGCGGCACCGACGCCGTCTCCAAGCCGCTCGGCATCGAGCTGCGGGGGCTGCCCGCGCAGGCCGTGGCGCGCGGCTACCACTGGTCGGCGCTGCGCACCGGCGTCGCCAAGGCGCGGGTCCTGACCAACTGGACGCTGAACGCGGTCGCGGGTGACGATTTCGTCCGGACCGGTTTCCAGGCGCGCCGGACCGCGAAGCTGAAGGACTTCGAGTACACCGACAGCTATCTGACGCCCGAACAGGTGCGGGCGCGCGTCGAGGGGACCGGTCCGGAGACCGCCTGACATCCGCAGGACAGGAGAATACGACGGCGTGAGGGCTGCGGCACGGTCGTTCGGCGCACGGTGGCGGGATCGGTTCGCCGCGTCCGATCCCGGTCTGCTGCGTCTGGCGGCGGGGCTGCGGACGGTCGGCGCGATCGCCCTCACGCTGGCCGTGCTCTCCCTGCTGGGCGCGGACGTCTCGCATCTGGTGGCGGGAGCCATCGCCTCGATGGTCGCCACCTTCGCCGTCCGGGAGAAGCAGCGCGGCCGGCAGGCCGTCACCCTGATGCTGGGACTGCCCGTGGCGCTCGCCTCGGTGTCGCTGGCGGCGCTGCTCACCTCCCGGGCGGTGGCCGGCGACTTCTTCTTCATCGCCCTGATCTTCTGCGCCGTCTACGGCCGCCGCTTCGGCGACCGGGGCACGGCGCTCGGGCTGATCGCCTTCCAGGTCTATTTCATGGCCCTGTTCGTCGGGGTCGGGACCTCTCTGCTGGCCGGCTACCTGGGGGTCGTCGCGGTGGCCTTCGTGTGCAGCGCGGCGGTCCGGTTCCTGCTCGTGCCGCAGACACCGTCCGGGATTCTGGAACGGCTGCGGCAGGCGTTCCGGGCGCGGCTCGCCCAGTTGCTGGACGCCCAGCTGGACCTGCTAGACGCAGGGCCGGACGACGCGGAGAAGGCCCTCGGCCAGGTGCGCGAGGGCACCGCCCGGCTGCACGAGACGGCCATGATGATCCAGGGCCGGCTGGCGGAGGGCACGCCCGACGAGACGGTGGCCCGCATGGTCCAGCGCCGGATCGCCGACGCCGAGATCGCCGCCGAGCGGCTGGGGCTGCTCCTGCTCACCGCCCGCAGCGCCGAGCGGGCGGACACGCTGACCCTGCACCTGCCCGGCGCGCCGCTGCCCGAGGCCACCCGGCTGCCGGTGCGGGACGAGGCTCTCGACACCCTCCGCCATGATCTGCGGGCCCTGCGGCTGCTGGTGCGGCATCCCGTCGAGGCGGGGTCGGGCACCGCGCTGTCGCAGGTGCGCAACCGGCTGCTCGGCTACCGGGAGGAGGAGAACCTGCCGCCGGCGCCGCCTCCCGTGCAGGACGTCTTCCGGGGCGTCGGCGAGACGGCGCGTGCGGTGCTGGGCCTGCGGATCGCGCTCGACGGCCCGCAGGACGAGTCAGGCGACAGTCCCGAGACGGCCCGCTCCCGAGAGGAACTCGACGCGGAGGACGCGGCGATCGGCGGCGCCGAGGAGGACGAGGCCCCGGCCGCCGAGGTCACCGGGCTGCGGCGGCCGACCACCCGGGCCGCCGTGCAGGTCGCCGTCGGGTCCTCGCTGGCCATCCTCGGCGGCGAGCTGCTCTCCGCGCACCGCTGGTACTGGGCGGTGCTGACCTGCTGGATCGTGTTCATCAACACGTCCTCCACCGGGGAGATCCTGGTCAAGGGCTACCGGCGGCTGCTGGGCACCGTGCTCGGCGTGGTGGCCGGCATCGCGTTGGCGGGTCTGGTGGGCCATCACACGTGGACGGCGTTCGCGGTGGTGCTGCTGTGCGTGTTCGCGATGTTCTACACGGCGCCGCTGTCGTACACACTGATGTCCTTCTTCGTGACCGCCGCGCTCGGTGTCCTGTACACGTTGCTGCACACCTACAGCCTGTCGGTGCTGGTGCTGCGGGTGGAGGAGACGGCGCTGGGGGCGGCCTGCGGGATCGTCGCCGCGGCGCTGGTGCTGCCGGTGCACACGGACCGGCGGACCAACGAACTGCTGGCGACCGTGCTCGAGCGGCTGAGCGGGGTCACCGAGGCGGCCGTGGAACAGCTGAGCGGCGCTCCCCCGGTCGATCTGCTGGAGCAGGCCCGGGGCCTGGACCAGGCGCTGGCCGATCTGCGGGCCGCCACCCAGCCCCTGACCCACCCGGTCACCCCGCTGCGGTCGCGGCGGGACACCGCCCGCTACGTCGTCGCACTGCTGGAGACCTGCGCCTACCACGCGCGGTCCCTGGCGGCGACCGCGGAACTGCTGCCGACCCATCCGTCGATAGCGGCGGACCCGCGGCTGCGCCGGGCCGGTGTGCGCATCCTGCACAACATCGGGGCGATCGACGCGCGCGTCGCGGACGGGCGGAGCACGGCGCAGGTGCTGGCCGGGCCGAGCGTCGCCGCGCTGCTGAAGCCGGGCGTCCCGGGGACGCCGCGCTACGGGCGGGTGACCGACCGGGTGCTGCGGCATCTCCAGCGCCTGGACGAGGCGGTGGTGGGCCTCGCCCGCCCGCTCGGGGCGCCGGTGGCGGCGCCGAAGTGAGAGCGGGCCGGGGGCGGGCTCGGACACGGCCGGGGCTCCCGCCGGCTGCGGCGGACCCGGCCGGGCTCAGAAGTCGGTGGGCATTCCGCTGGCCGCGGCGATGCCCCGCAGAGCCTCGGTGTCCTTCTGACGCTGCCGTATGCAGCCGGCGATCTCGGCGAGCCGGGACGGGTCGGACGCGGTGACCGCGTCGGTGACCACCCGGACCGGGCCGGTTCCGTCCACCTGGATCTCCACCAGCTGGTTGTCCAGCCGGCCGGTGACCGCGGTGGCGATGACCAGAGCGGCCTCGTCGCGGATCTCCTGAGGCAGGTCCTGGGTCTCCTGCGGGTCGAGGGCGAAGTCGATGCCTTCGGGTCGCTGTTCGTCGAGGGCGCGCAGCGCCGGGGCGACGACCTCCAGCAGGAGCTGGTAGTCGTCGCTGTCCATGCGGACGCGCAGCAGGTCGAGATACATGTCCACGGGCCGTCCGTCGCGCGGGAACTCTGCTTCGTTCATCTGGTCCGTGTTCCCCGGCAGACGGTTGTCAGACCTTGCGCCAGCGAGCCATGCAGAAAGAGAACAGTCCGAAGAGGACGAGCCCGGCGGCGACGCAGGCCAGCAGGGCCGGCCCGGCGGGGGTGCCGGCGAAGGAACGCAGCGTGTCGTCGAGCCCCTTGGCCTTGTCGGGACGGTAGTCCACGGCGGCCCGGACGGCGAACGCCCCGGCGGCCGCGAACACCAGCCCGCGGGCCGCGCCGCCGCCCACCCCGGTGACGTCCACCAGGCGCCGCACGCCCGGGGACATCTCCCCGAGCCGCAGCTGCTTGCGATAGGAGCGCATGACGGCGCGGGCGCCGATCCACAGGCCGGCGACGACGATCCCGACACCGGCCGCGCCGACGATCCACTGGCCTCCGGGAAGGCCTAGCACCCGCGCGGTGACGTCCCGGGACTGTTCGTCGCTCGAACCGCCCCCGTCGCCCGACCCGGCGGCGAACTCCAGCACGGAGTAGGCGACGAAGGAGTAGAAGGCGCACCGGGCGAGCGCGGTCAGCCGCTTCCTGGCGCCGCGCCCGTCGGCGCCGGCCCCGCCGAAGACGGCCTCGGACAGCCGCCACAGCGCCATGCCGACCAGCCCGACGCCGAGCGCCCACAGCAGTACGGCGCCGAAGGGCTTCTCCGCTATCTCGGCGAGGGCGCCGCGGCGGTCGGCCTCCTGTCCGCTCTCGCCGAAGGCGATCTGCAGGGCGATCACGCCCACCAGCAGATAGATCACACCCCGCGCGGCGAGCCCGGCCCGGGCCGCCCCCTTGGTCAGCGACCCCCGGGCCGCCCGTTCCGCCTCGGCCCGCCCGTTGCGCGCCAGTGCACTCGCGTTCATCCCGACCTCCCGGAATCCTCCCCGAACTTCGCGAGATCCGCATGCCCCGGCTCGGGCCGTGCACACCCGCCGGTCGGCGGAGGGGGCCCACACCACGCGGGCCCCCCCGCCGAGGCGCACCCGAACGGGCGCACACCACGGGCGGGCGCGCAGAGGCACAGACGCACGGACGGGCAGGCGCACCGCGGCCACTGCCATGGTGCGCCTGCCCGTCCCGGCCGCTCAGGCGTACACGCGCGGACCGTCGCCTGGGTGTCGTCCGGCGGCGTCTGCCGCCGAGGCCGCGTCGAGCCACTGGCGCGCCGTCTCCAGGGCATGTCGTACGTCCCGGGTCCCGGTGGACACGCACAGGGTGTAGGCGAGGTCGCGGGCCTGCGGATGCTGTTCGCCGGCTCCGGACTCCCTCAACGCCTCGTATTCGTCGACGAGTTTGCGCAGCACGGCGGGATGGGGCATCAGCATGGGTCTCTTCTCTCCGTTCTTCGGTCGGGACCCGGGGGTGAGCGGTCGAGTGTCCTGCCGCGTCAACGCAGCGCCTCCTGGCGCACCCGCTCGCAGCTTCGGCTGATGAGCCGGGAGACGTGCATCTGGGAGATGCCCAGCCGGTCGGCGATCCTGCTCTGCGTCATGTCCTCGAAGAAGCGCATGTAGAGGATGGCGCGCTCGCGTTCGGGCAGTCGCCGCAGACCCTCCTTGGCGGACTCGCGGTCCACCACGGTGTCGAAGGAGGAGTCGGCCGCGCCGAGCGTGTCGGCGAGGCTGTACCCGTCGTCGCCGGCCGGGAGCTCGGCGTCCAGCGACAGCGTGCTGAAGCTCTCCAGGGCCTCCAGGCCGGCCGCGACCTCGTCCTCGGTGAGGCCGGTGTGCGCGGCGATGTCGGCGACCGCGGGCTCGGGGGCGCCGGGGGCCTGGGCCAGTTCCCGGCGGGCGACGCGCACCTTGTTGCGCAGCTCCTGCACGCGGCGGGGCACGCGCAGCGCCCACATGCGGTCACGGAAGTGGCGCTTGATCTCACCGGTGATGGTGGGCACGGCGTAGCTCTCGAAGGCGCCACGCTCGGGGTCGAAACGGTCGACGGCCTTCA
Organism: Streptomyces sp. P3; assembly: GCF_003032475.1. Classification (NCBI taxonomy): domain Bacteria; kingdom Bacillati; phylum Actinomycetota; class Actinomycetes; order Kitasatosporales; family Streptomycetaceae; genus Streptomyces; species Streptomyces sp. P3. Next base: position 9,459,775 of record NZ_CP028369.1, on the reverse strand, counting down.
CCAGGCCGAGGGCCGCCACCTGCCGCAGATCCTCGGTGGCCTCGCCGCGGTCGCGGAACCGGCCCGCGATCCGGTGGGCCATGGGCAGCCAGGCGGTGACGATCTCGTCGCGCAGGGCGTCCCGTTCGGGCCCGTCCTCCAGGGCGACGAGCCGGGCGAAACGGCCTGCCGTGTCGGGCGCGTCGTCGTGGGTGCGGCGCAGCTGGGCGGTCGTCCGCGCGGTGGGCCGGGCACTGGGCTGAGCAGGGGTGGAAGCCGTGATGTCGTGACGGCTTGTCGACATGTCGATAGGCATGCGAATTCGCTCCTGAACGGTCATTTCAGGGACAGACGACGAGAGGGCTTCCACCACCCGGAGCGCACGGGGCGCCCCGGGGCGGACATACCGCTCCCGACGGCGCGCCTCCGGTCCGAAGCACGAACCTCCGTCTGCCCTGACCCATGGGGCGCAAACTCCGCTTGCCCGAAACCCGCTCCGGCAATGTCGGCGGCCGCGCCCTTCAGGGCCGGCCCGCGGGTCGGAAGACGGGCACGACGGCGGTGATGCGCTTGCCGCCGGAGGGGAGACCGGCCACCCGGACGTCGCGGGCCAGCCGGCAGACGATCGGCCAGCCGCGGCCGCCCGCGCGGCCTCGTTCCCGTTCGTCGTACGGGTCGACGGCGACGGGCAGCCGGTCGCTGCGGTCGCTGACGGAGACCCGCACGGCGCGGCCGTCCACGTCGACGTCGAATCCCGTCATGCCGCCCCCGTGGAGGATGGCGTTGGTGGAGAGTTCCGAGGCGACCAGCAGCGCGTCGGAGAGGCCCTGCTCGTCGTACGGACACCCGGTGGCCCCGCATCGGCCGACCACCGCCCGTCGTACGGCGTTGCGGACGTCGGCCGGTCGGCACCACTCACGGTCCCCGCACCGGAACGGGTCGTCCGGCGTGTCCACGAAGTCGGTGGAGTGGTTCGTACGCATCCCTTCGCTCCCCTGACTGTTGCCGAGTGGTGGTGGCCGACGAGTGAGCTGTCGCGCCGACCTGCTGCTGTTGTGGCGGCCGTCGGCCTCAGGCCGGCGCCGGCGACGCCCGGCTTCGGGCGGGACCGTGATGTCGCCCGCGTCCGTCGCGGTCGGGGCCGGGCACCGCGGTCCGGCGTCGGCGGGCGGCCGGGGAGGCACCCGCCCGGCCACGGCCTCGACGTGACGGGAGGCGACCCGCTCGCGCCGGCGGTCCGGGTGCCGAAAGGGCGGGCCCGGACTGCGCCGGACCGCACCGTGCGGGCCTCTTCTCTTCGGCTGGCCGCCCCGCCCGCGACCAAACCTCCGGGACGGGGAGCAATCGTCCACCCGGACCGGGGTAGACGGCGTACATGATGGATGTCGTGGACTCGGACGAACTGCTGCGCCGCATCCAGCGGGCCAGGACCTGCGCCCAGGAGGAGGTGCGGGCCTGGCGGGCCCGCGGCGCGGATCTCGCGGACGCCGACGCGGACGGGGCGCGTGACGCCCGCACGCGGGGTATCGCCTACGAGGCCGTGCTCAGGGTGCTGGACGAGATCGTGACCCCGGGCCGGTCGGCCGAAGGGCTCTGACCTGGCCGGCGACGGCCGGGGGCCGCCATCCGGACTACGCCAAGTGAGGCCGCCGGGGCCGCAGATGAGGTGAAACAGGTCACGCAACCGGGTTTTTGGTGTGCCAAATCCCCGCGAGTGGTTTACCGTTCATACATACGTGGTGGTCGGGGTCGACTCGCTTCTCCCGCACTCCCACTCCCATACCGCCCTGGCTGGCTTCCCCCGTCCAGCCAGGGCTTTTCTCTGCCCGAACCCGGAAAGTCACGTCCGCCGAGGTGCCCTGGGCGTCCCGAGCGGCTGAAATGGAAGAGGCAAGCACCCCCGACGACCGCCGGCGAGAGGCCCGCGCCATGACCAGAGCGACCAAGCTGCTGACCGCCCTCCCCCCGCCCCAGCGCCAGCGCCTGATGACCCTCGCCCACGAGGTCTCCTTCCCCGAGGACGCCCGGATCTTCGAAGCGGGCGGTACGGCCGACCGCTTCTGGATCCTGCGCTCCGGTGCGGTCTCGCTCGTCCAGCAGGTGACGTCGTTGCGCCGGGTGACCGTGGCCGGCCTCGGCTCCGGCGACCTGCTGGGATGGTCGTGGCTGTTCCCGCCGTACCGGTGGGACTTCGGCGCGGAGGCCTTCAGCCCCGTGCGCGCCTACGAGTTCGAGGCACAGCCGGTGCTCAAGCTGTGCGAGGAGGATCCGGCACTGGGCCTGACGCTGGTGCGGATCGTGGCCGAGATCCTGGCGCACCGGCTGGAGATGACCCGGGGCAAGCTCATGGAGCAGTACGGCACGCGTCGGCGCGGAGTGCTGTAGCGGCACGCGTCGGCGTCCACCGCCGACCGCCTTCCGCGACGCACCGCGTCCGGCCCGCACCCGCCGTGCGCCGGCTTCCGCGCCGGAACTCCCCCGCCCGGGTTCCGGGCGGTTCAGGCCCCCGCGACGAGGGTCACGCCGAGGACGATCATCGTGGCGGCGACCAGGCCGTCCAGGACGCGCCAGGCCGAGGGCCGGGACAGGAAGCGGCCGAGCAGCCGGGCCCCGAAGCCCAGCGCGGCGAACCAGCACACGCTGGCGAGCGCGGCGCCGAGGCCGAAGGTCCAGCGCAGCGGACCGCGGTCGGCGGCGACCGAACCGAGCAGGAAGACGGTGTCGAGGTAGACGTGCGGGTTGAGCCACGTCATCGCCAGGCAGGTCAGGACCGCGCGCCGGCGGGAGCCCACCGGGTCGCCCCCGGTCACCAGCGCGCCCGACGGCCGCAGCACCCGCCGGACCGCCAGCGCCCCGTAACCGAGCAGGAACAGGCCGCCGATCCAGGCCACCGCGGTCAGCGCGCCCGGCCAGGCCGTCACCAGTGCGCCCACCCCGCCGACACCGAGCGCGATGAGCAGAGCGTCCGAGAGGGCGCAGATCCCGACGACGGCGAGGACGGCCTCGCGCCGGATCCCCTGGCGAAGGACGAAGGCGTTCTGGGCGCCGATGGCGACGATGAGCGAGAGACCGGTGCCGAACCCGGCGGTCGCGGCGGCGAGAGCGTGGGACATACCGACCACGCTAGGGAGGCGATCACCGGGCGTACAGCTAAAGATTCTTACGTATCATTAGCGCCCGTGATGACGACGTGATGACGGACCTGCCTCTCGACCAGGTGCGGACACTGCTCGCCGTGGTGGACGAGGGCACCTTCGACGCGGCCGCCGCCGCCCTGCACGTGACGCCGTCGGCGGTCAGCCAGCGGGTGAAGGCCCTCGAGCAGCGCACGGGCCGGGTGCTGCTGCTGCGCACCAAGCCGGTGCGGGCGACCGAGTCCGGGGAGATCGTCGTGCGGTTCGCCCGCCAGCTGGCCCGGCTGGAGCGCGACACGCGGTCCGAGCTGGGCATGAGCGCGGAGGGCGAGCCCACCCGGGTGACGGTCGCGGTGAACGCCGACTCCCTCGCGACCTGGTTCCTGCCCGCCCTGTCCCGGGTGCCGCAGGAGCCGCCGCTCTGTTTCGAACTGCACCGCGAGGACGAGACGCGCACGGCGGAACTGCTGCGCGAGGGGCTGGTGATGGCCGCGGTGACCTCGTCGCCCGACGCGGTGACCGGCTGCTCCGTGCGCGCACTGGGCACGATGCGCTATCTGGCCGCCGCGAGCCCGGAGTTCACGGCCCGCCATCTCTCCGACGGCCCGTTGCGCGAGACCCTGCCCCGGGCGCCCGTGATGACGCTGGACCGCAGCGACGACCTCCAGGACGCCTTCGTGCGCGGCCTGCGGCGCGGGGCGGGCGGCGCGAGCACCCTGCGCCACGCCGTGCCGACCTCGGAGGGCTTCGTGGCGTCGGTCGTCGCGGGCTTCGGCTGGGGCATGGTCCCCGCGGCGCAGGCCGAAGCGCCGCTGCGGGCCGGCCGGCTGCTCTCCCTCGCCCCGCGCCGGCCCCTGGACGTCCCCCTGTACTGGCAGCAGTGGCGGCTCGACTCGCCCGCGCTGGCCGCGGTCGCGGACGCGGTGGCGGCCACGGCTGCCGAGACCCTGCACCCTCCCCGCCGGAACGCGCCACAGCAGTAGCCGAAGACGACAGCGGCGACGACGGCGACGACGCAGGAGTGGTCGGCCGCACCGAGGGCCTTCAAGGGGCGGGGGGCCCTCAGGGGGCGGCGGGCCGGTTCTCACGCAGGGTGGCCAGCCGGGTCTGCGCGCTGTCCAGCAGCATCTCCAACGCGGTCGGGTAGGCGCTGGTCACCATGCGGGTCGACAGCAACGCGGCCGCCTCGGCGATCCGGGGGTGGGTCTCGGCGGGCAGCCGGGCGTAGGTCGAGCGCCACATCCCGTCGTCGGCGCGCTGCGCGGCCCGTGGCAGGGCCAGGGCCGCGGCGTCCAGGGCGGCGAAGGCCAGGGTCTGGTCGATGAAGGCGTGGTAGATCCGCACGGTCTCCGGCAGCGGGAAGCCGGCCGTGCGCAGCACGTCCAACACGGCCTCGTCGGCGGCGAGTTCGTTGGCCCGGCCGGTCACCCGGCTGGTGGTGAGCTGGGCGGCCTGCGGGTGGGCGACATAGGCGGCGTGGATGCGCACGCCGACGGTATACAGGTCGGCCCGCCACTCCCCCGTCGGCCGCCAGCCACGCAACGCCTCGCCGATGAGGGCGTCACCGATGGCCAGCGTGAGATCGTCCATGCCCCGGAAGTAGCGGTAGAGCGTGCTCGGGTCGCAGTCGAGGGCGAGGCCGAGGCGGCGGGCGGTGAGTCCGGCGCTGCCGTGCTCGCGCAGCAGGCGCAGCGCGGCCTCGACGATCAGCCGCTCGGACAGCACCGTGCCGCTGCGGGTGGGCCGGCGTCTGCGCCGCTTCTCCTCGGGCACGACCTGCTTGGCCATACGTCCCGCACGCTCCCTCCGGCCTGTCGCCGTCCTGCCCGCGGCCTCCGGGCTCCATCCTTATGCCAACGCCATTGACCTTACGTGAGCCCCGGGCGTTGTATCGGTGCCGGGCCCCGCTTCGCACACGTCCTTCTCAGGTTCGGCCGAGGGAGTTCTTCTCATGCGTGTCCTGCTCGTAGGCGCCGGCGGTGTGGGCACCGCCGTCACCCGCATCGCCGCCCGCCGTCCGTTCTTCGAGGCGATGGTCGTCGCCGACTACGACCCCGCCCGCGCCGCGGCCGCCGTCGCCGCACTCGACGGCGACGAGCGGTTCCTCGCCGAGCGGATCGACGCCGCGGACGAGGCGGCCGTTGTCGCCCTGCTCGCCCGCCACCGCTGCGACGTCCTGCTGAACGCCACGGACCCGCGGTTCGTGATGCCGCTGTTCGGCGCGGCGCGCACGGCCGGCGCCACCTATGTCGACATGGCGATGTCACTGTCCCGCCCGCACCCGGAGCGGCCGCACGAGGAATGCGGCGTCAAGCTCGGCGACGCGCAGTTCGCCGAGGCCGACGACTGGGCGGCCGCCGGCGCCCTGGCGCTGGTCGGCATGGGCGTCGAACCGGGCCTCTCGGACGTCTTCGCCCGGTACGCGGCCGACGAACTCTTCGACGAGATCGAGGAGATCGGCGTGCGCGACGGCGCGAACCTCACCGTCGAGGGCTACGACTTCGCCCCCTCCTTCAGCATCTGGACCACGATCGAGGAGTGCCTGAACCCGCCGGTCGTGTACGAAGCCGACCGCGGCTGGTTCACCACCGCGCCGTTCAGCGAGCCCGAGGTGTTCGACTTCCCCGAGGGCATCGGGCCGGTGGAGTGCGTCAACGTGGAGCACGAGGAGGTGCTGCTCGTACCGCGCTGGGTGAAGGCGGACCGGGTCACCTTCAAGTACGGCCTGGGCGCGGAGTTCGTCGAGACGCTCAGGACGCTGCACCGCCTGGGGCTGGACGGCACCGCGCCGGTGACGGTGCCGAGCGCGCGGGGACCGGTCCAGGTCTCGCCCCGTGACGTGGTGGCCGCCTGCCTGCCCGACCCGGCGACGCTGGGCGAGCTCATGCACGGCAAGACCTGTGCGGGCACCTGGGTGCGCGGCGTCAAGGACGGGGCGCCTCGCGAGGTGTACCTGTACCACGTGGTCGACAACCAGTGGTCGATGGCCGAGTACGGCAGCCAGGCCGTCGTGTGGCAGACGGCGGTCAACCCGGTCGTCGCCCTCGAACTGCTCGCGACGGGCGCATGGACGGGGGCGGGCGTCCTCGGACCCGAGGCGTTCCCGGCCCGCCCCTTCCTCGACCTGCTGACGGAGTACGGCTCGCCGTGGGGGCTGCGGGAGCAGTGAACGACTTTCCGGGCGCGACCTGTTTCACCTCCGCGTCGCCGGTGACCCGATCAGGAGCAACCATCCGGAACATCACAGACGAGAGATCGCAGGTGACTTCGATGGACGACTGGCGACAGCACGCCGCGTGCCGCCGCGAGGACCCGGACCTCTTCTTCCCGATCGGAACCTCGGGCCCGGCACTGATGCAGGAGCAACAGGCGAAGGCGGTCTGCCGGCGCTGCCCCGTGCAGGAGGCGTGCCTGGAGTGGGCCATGGAGACCGACCAGACACTCGGTGTGTGGGGCGGCACGAACGAGACGGAACGCCGCGCCCTCAAGCGGCGCATCAAGGCACGACGCAGTTCGTGACCGTGAAGGTGAGCCGAGGTGAAGGGCCTTGACGCCTCAGCCGTCTCCCGGGGGCGGCGCGGCGGGGAGCCGCAGGGTGAACACACTGCCCTCGCCCGGGGTGCTGGCCGCTTCGGCCGTGCCCCCGTGGGCGTCCGTCAGCTGGCGGACGATCGGCAGGCCCAGCCCGCTGCCGCCGGTGCGCCGGCTCCGCGACTTCTCCGCCCGCCAGAACCGTTCGAAGACGTGCGGCAGATCCTCGGGGGTGATGCCCGTGCCGGTGTCGGCTACCTCCAGGACGACCCGGTCTCCGTCGCGGCGGGCGGTCAGCGTGACCGTGCCGTCCGCCGGGGTGTGGCGCACGGCGTTGGCCACGAGGTTGCCGAGGACCTGGCGCAGCCGCACCGGGTCGGCGTCCAGCCACACGGCGTCCTCGGTCCCGGTGCGCAGGGCGACCCCGGCGGTGTCGGCGGCCACCCGGTGCGCGGCGGCGACCTGGGCGAGCAGATCGTCGGCGGGCACCGGTTCACGGCGCAGGAGGAGGGTGCCGGCGTCGGCGGCGGCGAGGTCGCGCAGGTCGTCGATGACCCGCTGCAGGACCAGCGCCTCCTCGTGCAGCGCGCCGAGCAGCTCGGCGTCGGGTTCGACGAGACCGTCGCGGGTCACCTCCAGCCAGCCCCGGATGTTGGTGAGCGGGCTGCGCAGTTCGTGGGCCACGTCCGCGACGAGGGCCTTGCGCTGGACCTCCAGCCGTTCCCTGCGCTCGGCCAGGTCGTTGAACGCCTCCGCGAGGATGCCGGTCTCGTCCCGCGTCGTGACGGGAACCCGTGCGTGCCGGTCCGGGGGCTGCTGCGCGGCTTCCGTCAGGGCTCGCAGGGGGCGCACGAGACGGGTGGCGACGAGGGCGCTCACCGCGACGGTGACGGCCAGCACCAGCCCCGCCACACCGACGACCTTCGCCTTGTTGGCGGGTGACATGACCCAGCGGGGCTGGGCGCCCATGTCCCCACCGCCCAGGAACAGTTCGGCGACAGGGGCCACGTACGGGTCGAGCTGGACGCGGCGGGCCTCCTCGAGGCAGCTCTGTGCCGCCCGCATCGCCCTGGCGCCGCGCGCCTTGCCGTACACGGGCCCGGGGGTCGCGTCCCGGCCGAGGACGCCGGGCGCGCCGAGGCCGAAGAACAGCGGCGTCCCGGGATCCAGGCCCTCGCGGGTCAGGCAGCCGGCCGCCTGCCCCTGGAGCGCGGCCAGCGCCTTCTCCTCTGTGGGCATCGGGGTGTTGAGCCGGCCGTCCGCGCACTCGTCGGGCACATAGCCGGACGGTGTCGCGCCGTCGGCGTCCTCGACCACCGGGCGGCCGCTCGGGGTCCGGGTCACGGTCGTCTCGATGCCGTTCCGGGCGAAACACGCCTGCCGGTCGCGGGCGTCGGCGTCGAGTTCGTCGCGTTCCCCGGAGGTGAGCCGGTAGGGGCCCACCACCCGTGGATCGGTGCCGCTGAGCTGGGCGCCGCGCTCCGTGTACGTGTCGGTGCGCAGCGGGTCGACGGTGGCGGCGGCGCGCGGCGGCAGCGACGTACCCCGCGGCGCCGAGTCGGCGAGGGGGGTGCGGTCGGTCGAGGTGAGGGCGATGCGCCTGCCGGTCCTCGCGGACAGCTCACGGACCGTGTCCTGGACGCCGGTCCACTCGGGATGGGTGGCCGCGTAGCCGCTGAGCTGCGCGAGGATGTCCATGTCGTCGGCGAGCGCCTGGCCCTGCTCCTCCCGCAGCGCGCGGGTGGTGGTGGTCACCGCCAGCCAGGCGGTCGCGGCCACCGAGCACACGGCGATGAGGACCGACGCGCTCAGCAGCCGGACCAGCAGACGCTTGCGCAGCGGTATCCGGGTGCGCTTCACGGCCGGCCGCCGCTGAGCTTGTACCCGACGCCGAACACGGTGAGCAGCCGCACGGGCTTGCGCGGGTCGGCCTCGATCTTGCGGCGCAGGTTCATGATGTGCACGTCGACGGCACGTTCGGTGGAGGAGCGGTCGAAGCCGCGGGTGCACTGGAGCAACTGCCGCCGGGAGAAGACCCTTTCGGGTTCGGCGGCCATGGCCAGCAGGATCTGGAACTCGGCCGGTGTGCATTCCACCGGCTCGCCCTCGCAGCGCACCTCGTGCCGCTCCGGGTCGACGGCGAGCCCCGCGGCCCGCACGACGAGGCCGTCCCGCCGGTCGTCGCCGGCCCGTCCGCTGCGCCGCAGGACGGTGCGGATGCGGGCCATCAGCTCGCGCGGGCTGTACGGCTTGGTCATGTAGTCGTCGGCGCCGAGTTCGAGGCCGAGCAGAAGGTCGTCCTCGGCGTCGCGGGCGGTCAGCATGAGCACCGGGACGTCGTCGCCCTGCCGCAGCACCCGGCACACCCCGAACCCGTCGACGACCGGCAGCATCAGGTCGAGCACGACGAGGTCCGGCCGGTCCCGCCGCACCGCCTCCAGCGCGGCGGAGCCGTCGTGCACGACGGTGGCGGAGTGGCCCTCGGCGAGCAGCGAGCGGCGGATGAGCTCGGCCTGCATCGCGTCGTCCTCGGCCACCAGTACATGAGCGCACACGCGACTACTCCGTCTTCCTCAGCGGGCCACAGAGGCATGGTCGCCCATGACGACCACGGGGTGCAGGGCGGGGTCGAGGGTCCGCAGCAGTTCCCTCATGTGGCGCTCGGCGATGCTCACGCATCCGTGGGTGGGGCCGCCGTGGTCGACGTGGAGCCAGATCCCGCCGCCGCGACCCGCGCCGAGCGGGCGGGTCCAGTCGAGCGGGGAGACGCCGGGCGTGCGGTTGTAGTCGATGGCGACGACGTAGTCGAAGGAGCCCTCCAGCGACTCGCCCTCGAAGCCGGTGCCCGGCGAGCGGAAGCCTCTGCCGTGGTCGTAGGGGAGTTTCGTGCCGGGGTCGGGCAGCAGACCGCCGGCGTCGGTGAGGCCGTAGACGCCGACGGGCGAGCGCAGGTCGCCGCCCATGTGGTGGTCGCTCCAGCCGCGCAGGGCGTTGTGCGCGGGCCAACGCTCGCCGGCCTGCCAGCCGGTCGCGGTGCGCCGGTAGAGGACGACGGTGGAGAGCGGGGAGTTCCTGCCGCGGCCGGTCACCACGACCGCCTGCCGCGCGTCGCCGGGCACCTGGGACCAGGTCCTCGGCCCCAGGCCCGGTATCCGCCGCGGCACGCTGCGGGCGGCGGCCCCGGGCGCGGGAGTGCTCGGCGCGGCGCTCACCGCGGCGGGGGCGGCGGGGGCGCCGTCGGCCCCGGCCCCGGCCCCGGATCCGTGGGGGGCCGCGGTGCCGCCGCATCCGGTGAGCAGCAGGGATGCGGCGAGCAGCAGGGCACGGGGGCGGGGCAGCGGCCGGGGAAGGTGGGCGATCATGGGTCGACTCTCGCCGACAGGTGTGTGGAACTCGTCAGGTTGCGGGGCCTGTTCGCCGGCTACGGCGTGACGGGCTTGCCCCGGCCGTACAGCCAGGTCCGGAACAGGTTGCCGAGGTCCTTGCCGGACGTCCGTTTAGCGAGGCGTTCGAACTGGGCGGTGGTGCCGTTGCCGTCGCGGTGTGCCGCCGCCCAGGCACGCAGGATGCGGAAGAAGGCGCGGTCCCCGACGGTGGTGCGCAGCACGTGCAGGGTCATGGCGCCGCGGGCGTAGACCGGAGTGCCGAAGATGTTCGCGCCGCTGCCGGGGTCGCCGGGCGGGAACGCCCACAGCTCGTCGCTCGCCGGGAGGGCGTACAGGCCGTCGAAGGTCTTCTGGGCGCTGTCGCCGCCGTGCTGCTCGGCGTAGAGCCACTCGGCGTAGGTGGCGAAGCCCTCGTTGAGCCAGATGTCCTTCCACGAGGTGAGCGAGACGGAGTCGCCGAACCACTGGTGGGCGCTCTCGTGGACGAGGGTGCTCAGAGAGGGCGCCCGGTCGTACACCGGCCGGGTCTGGGTCTCCAGGGCGTAGCCGACGTTCGGGGCGTGGTCGACGATCGATCCGGCGGCGCGGAACGGGTAGGGGCCGAACAGCCGGCTCTCCCACTCCAGTACGGAGGGCAGTTTCTTCAGCACCGGCGCGGCCGCCGCGGCCTCGCGCGGGTCGACGGCGTTGTAGACCTTGAGTCCGTCGCGGGTGGTGTACTGCTCGACCTGGAACTTCCCGACGGTCGCCGTGGCGAGGTAGGCGGCCATGGGCTCCTTCTGCCGCCAGCGGTAGGTGGTCGTGCCGTGCGCGGTGCGCTGTCCGACCAGGACGCCGTTGGCGACGGCGGCACGGCCGGCGGGGACGGTGATGGTGAAGTCGTAGGAGGACTTGTCGAGGGGGTGGTTGTTCGCCGGGAACCAGGTCATGGCGCCCTGCGGCTCGCCGGCGACGAAGGCGCCGTCGTCGGTGGGGATCCAGCCGTCCAGGGAGCCGTCGGGGTCGGTGACCGGGCCGGGGGTGCCGTGGTATCTGACGGTGACCTGGAACCGCTCGCCCTTGCGCAGCGCGTGTCTCGGGGTGACGACGAGTTCCTGGCCCTGGCGGCGGTGTGCGGCCTTGACGTGATCGACCGTCAGGCCGGTGACGTTCAGGCCCTGGAAGTCGAGGTCGAATCGGGTCAGCCGCTGGGTGGCGCGGGCGGTGAGGACCGCCTTGCCGTCGAGGCGGCGGCTGCCGGGGTCGTAACGGAGGGTCAGGTCGTAGTGGGTCACGTGGTAGCCGCCGTTGCCGGCCAGCGGGAAGTAGGGGTCGCCGACGCCGGCCGCGCCTGCCGGTCCGGCCGCGGTGGCGGGTCCCGCCACCGCCAGCAGCGCCGCCACGGCGACGGGGACGGTGGCGGCGACGGCTTCGCGTCGCAGCAGGACGGTGGCGCGTCTGCGGGGGTGTGTCACGTGCGCTCCTGGGGGGTGGCGTGTGATCAAACGTCCTCAGACTAGGACGGGACGCCGCGGTGTTCCCCCTCATTCAGGTCAAGCCGAGCTGTGTCCTCGGACGCGCGGGCCTACGATCGACGCGATCCGCCAACCCGAGGACGGCCACCATGAAGGTTCGCGTACGTCGCGTCTACGACCCGCCCGATACCGGGGACGGCGTGCGGGTGCTGGTGGACCGGCTGTGGCCGCGTGGGGTGTCCAAGGAGGCGGCTCGCGTCGACGAGTGGCCCAAGGGCCTCACCCCGTCGACGGAACTGCGCCGTTGGTACCACACGGGCGAGGGCTCCCACGAGGAGTTCGCCCGCCGCTACGAGGCGGAGCTCGCCGAGCCCGAGGCAGCTGAACTCCTCGACCATGTACGCGAGTTGGCGGCGAAGGGACCGGTCACGCTGCTCACCTCCGCGAAGTCACCGGAGCGGAGCCACACGGCGGTGCTGGTCCGCCTGCTGACGGCGGACCAGCGCTGAGGTCAGCCGGTCTGCTTCGCCGCCGCCCGGCCGGCCGCCCGCCCGGAGAAGAGGCAGCCGCCGAGGAAGGTGCCTTCGAGGGCGTTGTAGCCGTGGACGCCGCCGCCGCCGAAGCCGGCGACCTCGCCCGCCGCGTACAGGCCCTCGACCGGCTGCCCGTCGGCGCCGAGCGCGCGTGAGTCGAGGTCGGTCTGGATGCCGCCGAGCGTCTTGCGGGTGAGGACGTGCAGCTTGACGGCGATCAGCGGGCCGGCGTCCGGGTCGAGTACACGGTGCGGGGTGGCGACGCGGCCGAGCCGGTCGCCGATGTAGCGGCGGGCGTTGCGCATGCCCTGGACCTGGGCGTCCTTGCTGTACGGGTTGGCGATCTGCAGGTCGCGGGCCTGGATCTGCCGGCGCAGTCCGTCCACGTCGAGCAGCGGCTTGCCGGTCAGCGCGTTCATCTTCCCGACGAGCTCGTCGAGGGTGTCGGCGATCACGAAGTCCGCGCCGTGGTCGAGGAACGCCTGCACCGGCGCGGGGGCGCCCTTGCCGAGCAGTCGGTCGCGCAGCACGGCCCGGCGGTCCTTGGCGGTGATGTCGGGGTTCTGCTCGGAGCCCGACAGCGCGAACTCCTTCTCGATGATCCGGCGGGTGAGGATGAACCAGGAGTGGTCGTGGCCGGCGATGTCCTCGGTCGTGCGCAGGTACTTGAGCGTGCCCAGGGTGTCGTAGCCGGGCAGGCACGGGTCGGGCAGCCGACGGCCGAGGGCGTCGAACCACAGGGAGGACGGACCGGGCAGGATGCGGATGCCGTGACCGGGCCAGACGGGGTCCCAGTTCTGGATGCCCTCGGTGTAGTGCCACATGCGGTCGCGGTTGACCAGTCGGACGCCGGCCTCGGCACTGATGTCGAGCATCCGGCCGTCGACGTAGGCGGGCACTCCGGTCACCATCTCGGCGGGGGGCGTGCCGAGCCGCTCGGGCCAGTAGCGCCGCACGATGTCGTGGTCGGCGCCGATGCCGCCGCTGGTGACGACCACGGCCCGGGCGGTCAGCTCGAAGTCGCCGATCGCCGCGCGGCTGGAGGCGACGCCGCGCGCGCAGTCGTCGGGGGCCAGGACCGTGCCGCGCACGCCGCGGGCGGTGCCGTCCTCCATGACCAGTTCGTCCACCCGGTGGCGGTGGTGGAAGGTCAGCAGTCCGTCGCGGGCGGCCTGCTTGGCGTACCGGACGAACGGATCGACGACGCCGGTGCCCGTCCCCCACGCGACGTGGAAGCGGGGTACGGAGTTGCCGTGCCCGTCGGCGCGCAGATCGCCGCGCTCGGCCCAGCCGACGGTCGGCACGAAGGAGATCCCGTGCCCGGCGAGCCAGCTGCGCTTCTCCCCCGCCGCCCACTCCACGTAGGCGCGCGCCCAGCGCACCGCCCAGGAGTCCTCGTCCTCGGTCCGGTCGAACTGCGCGCTGCCCTGCCAGTCGTTCCAGGCGAGGTCGAAGGAGTCCTTGATGCCGAGGCGGCGCTGCTCCGGGGAGTCGACGAGGAAGAGCCCGCCGAAGGACCAGAACGCCTGGCCGCCGAGGTTGGCGGCGTTCTCCTGGTCGACCAGGGCGACCCGCCGGCCTCTGCTGGTGAGTTCGTGCGCCGCGACCAGGCCGGCGAGGCCCGCTCCGACGACGATGACGTCCGCGTCCATGGCGACCGTTGCCCTTCTGTCCGAGTCTGTCTGAGACCGTCTGAGTCTGTCCGTGGTGGTGCGTGTGCGTGTCAGGCGTGGTGTCCGCTGCCGTCGGTCAGCAGCGCGGTGAGCAGTTGCTTGAGCCAGGCGCGGGCGCTGTTCACGTCCTTGTCCAGCAGCAGTTGGGTGGTGACGCCGTCGTAGGCGGCGACCACCGCGCGGGCGGCGCGGTCGCCGTCACCGAGCACGGCGGGCAGGGGGGTGTGGCCGCGGGCCCGGGACAGCCGGTCGGCGATCGCGCGGCGCAGCCGGGCCCGGTGTTCGAGCAGGGTCTGCGCGACGGCCGGGTCGCGGGCGGCGTGCACCAGGAAGTCCGTCTTGACCAGCAGCCAGTCCAGGTCGAGGAGGAGCACCTCGGTGACGCGGTCCACGGAGGCCGGCACGTCGAGGTCGGGCCCGTCGCCGGCGAGGGCGTCGGCCACCTGCCGGGCGATGACCTCCGCCCGCTCCTGGTAGAGGGCGAAGAACAGTTCGTCGAGGCTGTCGAAGTTGGAGTAGAAGGCGCCCCTGCTGTAGCCGGCGGCCTCGCAGACCTCCTCGATGGAGACCCGGCCGAAACCCTTGGCGGCGAACACGGCGAAGGCGGCGTCCAGCAGGTTGGCGCGGGTGCGGACGCGCCGCCGCGTGACGCGTCCCGTCGTCCGCTGCGCTGTCATGGCCACACCCCCGTTCGATACATGAATGTATCCGATACGTCGATGTATCGAAAGATCCCTCCGAGGCCCCCCTTCCTCCGGAGGTCTCCCGACGACCCCTTCCTCCGGAGACACGCCATAACGAACGGATTTTCGATTCAGGCGTACGCTGGAACCATGACCGCGCACCACCTCCAGGGCTCCCTCTTCGACCAGACCGACGAGCCACGCCTCGGTCCCCTCGACGGCCTGCGCCGCACCGTGCTCGGCGCGGGCGCCTGGATCGACGTGCTGCCGGGCTGGCTCACCGGCTCGGACACGCTGTTCGCACACCTCGCGGCCGAGGTCCCCTGGCGCGCCGAGCAGCGCAGGATGTACGACAACGTCGTCGCCGTCCCACGCCTGCTGGCGTTCTACGCGGAGCGCGAGACACTGCCCCACCCGGTGCTGGACGAGGCCCGCCGGGAACTGTCCGCGCACTACGCCCGGGAACTGGGCGAGCCGTTCGTCACCGCCGGGCTCTGCCAGTACCGCGACGGCAACGACGGCGTCGCCTGGCACGGCGACCGGATCGGCCGCGGCGCCGACCAGGACACCATGGTCGCGATCCTCTCCGTGGGCTCCCCGCGCGACCTGCTGCTGCGCCCCGCGGGCGGAGGCAAGGCGGTGCGGCGCCCGCTCGGCCACGGCGACCTGATCGTGATGGGCGGCTCCTGCCAGCGGACCTGGGAGCACTGCGTCCCCAAGTCCGGCCGCGCCGCGGGGCCGCGCATCAGCGTCCAGTTCCGCCCGCACGGGGTGCGATGACACCGGGCGCGTGCGCGGCGCGCCTGCCACGGCCGGCCGCCCGGGGGTGCGCCCGACTCGGAACCCTGCCGTCCGCATCCGTCCGGTGATCTGCTTTGCTGTCCCCCGTCGAGAACGAACCTTTGCGGACACGGGGACGACCATGCGGGCGGACGTACGGCAAGTGGCGGACGGCACCTACCTGGTGCACGGCTCGCACACCAACTGGGTGATCCTCTCCGAGGGGGACGCCTTCACCCTGATCGACACCGGATACCCGGGCGACCGTGAGCAGGTCCTCGACTCCCTGGCGGCGGTGGGCGGTTCACCCGAGGCGCTCACGGCCGTGCTGATCACCCACGCCCACAACGACCACCTGGGCTCCGCCGAGCACCTGCGCTCGGTGTACGGCGTCCCGGTCTATCTGCACGAGGCCGAAGTCCCGCACGCGCGCAGGGATTTCCTCCAGCAGGTGAGCGTCGGGGCGGTCCTGGCGAACGCCTGGCGGCCCGGCGTCGTGCCGTGGCTGGTGCACGTGGTGCGCTCCGGCGGCACCGAACAGCACCCGGTCACCGCACCCGAGGCGTTCCCCGTCACCGACGGCCCGCTCGACCTGCCCGGCCGGCCGGTCCCCGTGCACACCCCGGGCCACACCGACGGCCACACGGTGTACCACCTGCCGCAGGCGGGGATCGTCGTCTCCGGCGACGCGCTGGTCAGCGGCCACGCGACCTCACGGGTGAAGGGGCCGCAGCTCCTGCCGGACATGTTCCACCACGAGCGGGCCCGCGCGGTGGCGTCGCTGGACGTGATCGGCGGCCTCGCGGCCGACCGGCTGCTGCCCGGTCACGGCCCGCTGCACGAGGGGTCCGTGCGGGCGGCGGCCGAGCTGGCCCGCGAACGCGCCGTCTAAGGTCAGGCCATGGCTTTGCAGATCAGCGCCACCAATCCGGAGCACCCGGCACTCCTGCTGGAGCTGCCCTGGCACCTGCCCCTGGAGGAGTGGCCCGACGAGGTCCTCGTCCCGCTGCCGCGCGGCATCTCCCGCCACGTCGTGCGCTACGCCCGGGCCGGTGACGAGGTCATCGCCGTCAAGGAGCTCGCCGAACGGCCCGCGCTGCGCGAGTACGAGCTGCTCCGCGACCTGGACCGGCTCGGCATCCCCTCCGTCGACCCGCTGGCCGTGGTCACCGGCCGCACCGACCCGGGCGGGGGCTCCCTGGAGCCGGTGCTGGTCACCCGCCATCTGGGCGGTTCGCTGCCGTACCGGTCGATGTTCGAGACCACGATGCGCCCGGCGACCATGCACCGGCTGATGGACGCCCTCGCCGTGCTGCTGGTGCGGCTGCACCTGGCCGGTTTCGCGTGGGGCGACTGCTCGCTGTCCAACACGCTGTTCCGGCGGGACGCGGGCGCCTACGCCGCCTACCTCGTGGACGCCGAGACCGGTGACCTGCACCCGCAGCTCAGCCCCGGCCAGCGCGACTACGACCTCGACCTGGCCCGGGTCAACATCAGCGGCGAGCTGCTCGACCTGGAGGCCTCGGGGGCGCTGCACCCCTCCGTGGACCCGATCGAGTTCGGCACCGAGATCTGCGGCCGCTACGGGGCTCTGTGGCAGGAGCTCACCCGCACCTCGGTGTACCCGGCGGGCAAGTACCACTACATCGAGCGCCGCATCCGCCGGCTCAACGAGCTCGGCTTCGACGTCGCCGAGATGCAGATCGAGCACTCCTCCAACGGTGCCTCGGTGGCCTTCGTGCCGAAGGTCGTGGACGCCGGCCACCACCAGCGCCAGCTGTTGCGCCTGACCGGTCTGGACACCGAGGAGAACCAGGCCCGGCGGCTGCTCAGCGACCTCGAGAGCTGGATGGCCACCCAGGACGACTACGCCCCGAACGACCCCCTCGCGGCCCGCCCGGAGGTGTTGGCGCACCGCTGGGTGCGGGACGTGTTCCGGCCCACCGTGCGCGAGGTCCCCCTCGAACTGCGCGGCTCCATGGACCCGGCGGAGATCTACCACGAGTTGCTGGAGCACCGCTGGTACCTCTCGGAGCGCGCGCAGCACGACATCGGGCTCGACACGGTGGTCGCGGACTACATCAGGAACATCCTGCCCAGGGCACGCGAGACCCTGGAGCCGACCCTGCCGGAGTGAGTCCGCCCGGCGTCCTGCGTCAGCCCTGCGGCACCACGGTGACCGGGCAGTCCGCGTGGTGCAGGACGCCGTGCGCCACCGAGCCGATCCGGGCGCCCACGGCCGTGCGGTGGGCGCGTCTGCCGACCACCATCAGCTGCGCCCGGCCCGACACCGAGAGCAGCACCTGTCCGGCGCTGCCCATCTCCACGTGCTCCACCACGGGCACGTCCGGGAACCGCTGCCGCCACGGTTCCAGGGCCGCGGCCAGCGCCTTCTTCTCGTACGGCTCGAGACCGCCGGCCTCGTCGGCGAGGCGGAGCGAGCCGGGGCTGTAGGCGAACACGGGCGGCAGCGTCCAGGCCCGCACGGCCCGCACGGCCGCACCCCGGGCCGCGGCGGTCTCGAAGGCGAATCGCAGCGCGGGGGCGCTGTCCTCGGGGTCGCCCTGCTGACCGACGACGATCTCCTGACCGCCGGCCTCGGCCGAGGCCCGGTCGCCCGCCCGCACCAGCACCACCGGGCGCGCGGCCTCGGCGATCACCTGCTGGCCGACCGAGCCCAGCAGGAACCCGACCACCGGCCCGTGCCCGCGGGAACCGAGCACCAGCAGCTCCGCCTCCGCCGCCGCGGCGACCAGCGTCTCGACCGGGCCGCCCTCCCGGACGTCGGTGGCGACGGTCAGTCCGGGGTGCCGCTCGGTGATCTCCGCGACGCTCCGCCCGGCCGCGTCCCGCACCCAGCGTTCCTGCGCGTCCCGGTCGGCCACGTCCTGCGCCGCGTTCGGCTGGAACCGCCAGGCGTGCACCACCCGCAGCTCCAGGTCGCGCCGGACGGCCTCGCGGGCCGCCCAGGCGAGCCCCGCGAGGCTCTCGTCCGTTCCGTCGACCCCTGCCGTGATCGGGCCCGTCATCCCGCCGCCTCCTTGTGTCGTGATCACATCCGTCGGGCCCCAGTCTTCACTACGCTGCGAGCATGGCTTTGGACTGGGAGCAGGTGATCGTCGACGCGGCCGACCCGTCGGCGCTGGGACGCTGGTGGGCCGCGGCCCTCGGCTGGGTGGTGGTCGACGACTCCCCCGAGGAGTACGAGATCCGACCGGAGCAGGACCGGACGCCGGGCCTGCTCTTCGTCCGGGTCCCGGAGACCAAGACGGTCAAGAACCGGCTCCACCTGGACTTCCGCCCCGACGACCAGCGGGCCGAGGTGACCCGGCTGCTGTCCCTGGGCGCCCGCCACGCGGACGTCGGGCAGGGCGAGCAGCCGTGGGTGACGATGACCGACCCCGAGGGCAACGAGTTCTGCGTCCTGGGCGAACGGCGGCCTTCTTGACCGTGGGCGCCCGGTACTGACCTCGCAGCGCACGGTCCGCCGACGGCACGGAGCGGACCGGGGCGATCGAACATACGATGGGCACAGCCGGCGCGGCCTTCGCCGTGCCGCGACGACCGACGACCCTCTCGGGGTGGGAGACGTATGGCACAGGCCGCCGATTCGGCGCGGACCGTCATCCTGACCGTGGACGACGACCCGGGGGTATCCCGTGCCGTCGCCCGTGACCTGCGGCGCCGTTACGGTGCCGGGTACCGGATCGTGCGCGCCGAGTCCGGGGAGTCCGCGCTGGAGGCGCTGCGGGAGCTGAAGCTGCGCGGCGACCTGGTGGCGGTGATCCTGGCCGACTACCGGATGCCGCAGATGAACGGCATCGAGTTCCTCGAACAGGCCATGGACGTCTATCCGGGCGCCCGGCGCGTGCTGCTGACCGCCTACGCGGACACGAGCGCGGCGATCGACGCGATCAACGTCGTCGACCTCGACCACTACCTGCTCAAGCCGTGGGACCCGCCGGAGGAGAAGCTCTACCCGGTGCTCGACGACCTGCTGGACGCCTGGCGCGCCAGCGACTACCGGCCCGTGCCCGCCACGAAGGTCGTCGGACACCGCTGGTCGGCGCGGTCCTCGCAGGTGCGCGAGTTCCTGGCCCGCAACCAGGTGCCGTACCGCTGGTACTCCGCCGACGAGCCCGAGGGGCAGCGGCTGCTGGCGGCGGCCGGCGAGAACGGGCAGCGCCTCCCGCTGGTGGTCACCGCGCAGGGCACCCCCCTGGTCGAGCCGGACGCGCCGGAGCTGGCCGCGCAGGTGGGGCTGGCGACCACGCCGACGGCCGAGTTCTACGACCTGGTGGTGATCGGCGGCGGCCCGGCCGGACTCGGCGCGGCCGTGTACGGGGCCTCCGAGGGGCTGCGGACGGTGCTCGTGGAACGCTCGGCGACCGGTGGGCAGGCCGGGCAGAGCTCCCGCATCGAGAACTACCTGGGCTTCCCCGACGGGGTGTCCGGAGGCCAGCTCACCGAGCGGGCACGCCGCCAGGCCGCCAAGTTCGGCGCGGAGATCCTCACCGCGCGCGAGGTGACCGGGCTCGAGGTCAACGGGTCAGCGCGGGTGGTGCGCTTCTCGGACGGCTCGGCGGTGGCCGCGCACAGCGTGATCCTCGCGACGGGCGTGTCCTACCGGCAGCTGGCGGCCCCGGGCTGCGACGACCTGACCGGCTGCGGGGTGTTCTACGGGTCCGCGCTCACGGAGGCGGCCGCCTGCCAGGGGCACGACGTGTACATCGTGGGCGGCGCCAACTCGGCCGGGCAGGCGGCGATGTACCTGTCGCGGGGCGCCAAGTCCGTGACGCTGCTGGTGCGCGGGGAGTCCCTCGCGGCGTCGATGTCGCACTACCTGATCCAGCAGATCGAGGAGGCGCCCAACATCTCGGTGCGCGCCGGGACGGTCGTCGAGAGCGCGCACGGGGACGGGCACCTGGAGCAGCTGACGCTGCGGGACGTGACCACCGGGCAGAGCGAACTCGTCGACGCGCAGTGGCTGTTCGTGTTCATCGGCGCGGCCCCCCTGACCGGCTGGCTGGACGGCGCGGTGCTGCGCGACGAGCGCGGGTTCATCCTCGCCGGGCCCGACCTCACACCGGACGGGCGGCCGCCGGCCAACTGGGAGCTGGACCGGCCGCCGTACCACCTGGAGACCAACATCCCCGGCGTGTTCGTGGCGGGCGACGCGCGCGCCGAGTCCGCGAAGCGCGTCGCGTCCGCCGTCGGAGAGGGAGCCATGGCCGTGATGCTCGTCCACCGGTATCTGGAGCAGTCGTGAGCGGGCGGCTGATGCCGTGCAGCCCGGCCGAGATCAGCTCGCTGTTCCTGTTCGAGAAGCTCTCCCCCGACCAGTTGGGACGGCTGTGCGGCGAGGGGCGGGTGGAGAGGTTCGAGCCCGGCCCGGTGTACACCGAGGGTGATCCGGCGACCTGCTTCTACGTGATGCTCGAGGGCTCGGTCGTGATGTACCGGCGGGTCGGCGGGGACGACATCGAGGTCAGCCGCACCTCCCAGCGCGGGGTCTACGCCGGGGCCATGCAGGCCTACCTGGGCGACCGGGTGCCGCAGGTCTACCAGAACTCGATGCGGGTGACCGAGCCGACCCGGTTCTTCGTGCTGCCCGCCGAGTCGTTCTCGGCGGTCATGCAGGAGTGGTTCCCGATGGCGGCCCACCTGCTGGAGGGACTGTTCTTCGGTTCGAAGAACACCCAGCGGGCCGTCGGCCAGCGCGAACGGCTGCTGGCGCTGGGCTCGCTGTCGGCCGGTCTCACGCACGAGCTGAACAACCCGGCGGCGGCGGCCGTGCGGGCCACCGCCACGCTGCGCGAACGGGTGGCGAAGATGCGGCACAAGCTGGCCGTGATCGCCTCCGGCGGCTACGAGCCGGCGGCGCTGACCCGGCTGATCGAGATACAGGAGCGCACCGCCGAACTGGTCGCCAAGGCACCGATGTTGAGCCCGCTGGAGGCCTCCGACCGGGAGGACGCGCTCACCGACTGGCTGGACGACCACGACATCACGGAGGGCTGGCGGATCGCTCCGACCTTCGTACAGGCCGGACTCGACGTGGACTGGCTGGAGCAGGTCGCGGACGCCGTGGACGAGGACATCCTGCCGGGTGCGATCGGATGGCTCAACTACACCGTCGAGACCGAGCTGTTGATGGACGAGATAGACGACTCGACCAACCGCATCTCCCATCTCGTCGACGCCGCCAAGCAGTACTCGCAGCTCGACCGCGCCCCCTACCGGGTCGTCGACGTGCACGAACTCCTCGACAGCACCCTGCTGATGCTCGGCGGCAAGATCGGCCGGCGCATCCAGGTCGTCAAGGACTACGACCGCACGCTGCCGAAGATCCCCGCCTACCCGGCCGAGCTCAACCAGGTGTGGACCAACCTCGTCGACAACGCCGTGTTCGCCGTCGACAGCGCCGGCGGCGACGGCACGTTGACGGTGCGGACCGCGCGGGAGGGCGACCGGCTGCTGGTGGAGTTCCGTGACACCGGCCCCGGTATCCCGCCGGACATCCGGGGCCGCATCTTCGACCCGTTCTTCACCACCAAGCCGGTGGGCGAGGGCACCGGTCTGGGCCTGGACATCTCGTGGCGGATCGTCGTCAACAAGCACCACGGCAGCCTGCACGTCGAGTCCGTTCCGGGCGACACCCGCTTCCAGGTCCTGCTGCCGCTGACCGCCCCCGCCGCCGACGACCCCGAGACCCCCGAGGAGCCCGTATGACCGACGTGAACGGCATCGACCCGAGCGTCCCGCCCAGCGGCGACGGCTGCGTCGACTGCGACGCCGCGGGCGGCTGGTGGTTCCACCTGAGGCGCTGCGCGAGCTGCGGGCACGTGGGCTGCTGCGACTCCTCCCCCGCCCAGCACGCCACCGCCCACTACAAGACGACCGGGCATCCCCTGGTCCGCAGCTTCGAGCCCGGCGAGGAGTGGTTCTGGGACTACTCCAGCGACGAGCTCTACGAGTCGGGGCCGGAACTGGCCCCGCCGGTCAGCCACCCCGTGGACCAGCCGACGCCGGGACCCGCCGGGCGGGTGCCGCAGGACTGGGCGCGATCGCTGCACCGCTGACCCCGCCGGGTCCTCGCTCCCGGCCTCCGTGCTCGGGCCCGGCCGCGGCCTCCGTGCTCGGGCCCGGCCGCGGCGACCGCCAGATCGGCGAGGAGCCGTTCATCATGGGCGAGACGGCCGGCGTGCTCGTCTCCACCGTCCTCGCCGAGTTCGGTGCGGCGAGCCGCACGGAGGCCGTGGCGATCGCCCACCGCGAGGGGCTGCTGGAACCGGCGGCCGGCGCGCCGGACCGGGCCTCGCGCACACGCGGTGAGTTGACCCGCACGGCGACACCGGGTGAGGGTGCGAGGACACGAAGAGCCAAGGCGCGGTCCCGTCTCCTGTCCGCGCCGGAAGGGTGACCGCCTTGATCGGCATTTCCGACATCGAAGCCGCCGCCGCACGGATCGCCGGACATGTCGTCCGCACCCCGACCGTGCCGAGCCCCGGCCTGTCGGCCCTGCTCGGCGTCCCGGTGACGACGAAACTCGAACTCCTCCAGCGCACCGGCTCGTTCAAGGCGCGGGGCGCGACGGCGAAGCTGCTGTCGCTGAGCGAGGCCGAGCGGGCCGCCGGGGTGGTCGCCGTGAGCGGCGGGAACCACGGCGTCGCGCTCGCGGTGATGGCCGCCGCCCTGGACGTGAAGGCCACGGTGGTGATGCCGCGCTCCGCGCCCGCGCGCTCCGTGGAGACCGCGGAGGCGGCCGGCGCCTCGGTGCGGCTGACCGACGGTATGGACACCGCGTTCGCGCTGGTGGAACGGTTGCGCGACGAAGGACTCACACTGGTGCACCCGTTCGACGATCCACTGGTCGTCGCCGGACAGGGCACCGTCGGTCTGGAGCTCGCCGCGGACGCCGACGAGCTCACCGACGTGCTGGTCAGCATCGGGGGCGGCGGACTGATCGCGGGCGTCGCAGCGGCGCTGCGGGCGCGCCGCCCGCAGGTGCGGATCTGGGGCGTGGAGACGGAGGGCGCGCAGGCGATGTCGCAGGCGCTGACGGCGGGCGGACCGGTGCCGGTGGCACTGTCGTCGATCGTCACCACTCTGAGCGCGCCCAGCGTCTCGCAGTTGACGTACGACCATGTCCACGCGCTGGTCACCGAGGTGCTGGTGGTCTCCGACCGGGAGGCCGTGCGGGGGTCGGTGGAGTTCGCCGAGCACGCGAAGGTGTGGACCGAGCCGGCGGCCGGCTGTCTGCTGCCCGCGGCCCGGCGGGTCGTCGAGCGGGTGGGCGACGGGGCACGGCTGGGACTGGTGGTCTGCGGGGGCAACGTGACGACTGCCGACATGAGGGATTGGACGGACGGGTTCGGGGTGCGCTGAATCGATTCCCCGGTGAAGGCGAAAACCCGGCCGAGGGGTCGCCGAACAGAATGGACCGCGCCCCGGAAGGTCGATTTCCGGACGCCCGAGGAGACGCGCCCGTCCTGTTTACCGCGGGTTACACCCGCAGGAGGGGACGGGTGCGACCCGGGCCGATGTCCGCCAATTCCCTTTTCTCGCACACCTACTCGACCCGCGGCGAAGCCCTTTCTTGAATGAAGGACAGGAATCGGGCCGACTTGCCGGTCCCGTTGAACGGACCCCCTCGCGCCGGTCGTACCACTGGGAAAGGTGAGTGACAGCGGTTTCGACGAGGGATGACCATGGTCAAGACGCACGTCTCCACGCACGAGTGGGTCGCCGGGAGGTACCGGCTGCTCGACGTCGTCCACCGGGAGACGAACCGCGTCAGCTGGTACGGCGAATACGTCGAGGAGACCGGGGCCGCCCGCCCCTGCCTGGTCACCAGGATCGGTCTGCCCCCTGAACAGGGCGAGGAGAAGGCGCGGCAGGCCGCCGACCGGGTGCTGCGCATGTCGGAGACGATGGCCCGGCTGTGCCCGGGCCGGATCGCCTCGGTCGTCGACGCCCTGGAGGAGGAGGGGTCCCTGTGGACCGTCACCGAATGGATCGACGGCCTCCCGCTGGGCCAGCTCCTCGCACAGAAGGGCGCGTTCAGCCCGGGAAGGGCCGCGGCGATCGGGCTGCAACTGCTCGACGTGCTCGAGGCCGCGCACGGTGAGGGCGTCACCCACGGCGAGCTGAGCCCCGGCCAGATCTTCGTGCGGAGCCAGGGTCCCCTCGTCCTCACCGGGTTCGGGCTGGCCGGCGCGACCCTGGCGCCGCGCGTGGCGGCCCCGTCGTACGCCTCGCCCGAACAGGCCCGCGACGAACGGATCGGCCCGGCCGCGGACCTGTGGGCGCTGGGCGCCCTCCTCTACACGATGGTCGAGGGACGGCCTCCGTACCGGGACCGGGACCGGCCCGAGGCCACCTTGAAGGGCGTGGACAGGCTGCCCCTGCGCACCCCGCTGCGCGCCGGTCCCCTCACCCCGATCGTGCAGGGACTGCTGCGCAAGGACTCCCGGGAGCGGCTGACCCGCACCGTGGTGCGCCAGTCCCTCACCCGGCTGCTGGAGGACGACCCGCACGCCGCCGTGCCCGCTCCCCCGTTGCGCCGCGTCCGCGCCGCCGCGCGCCGCGTCGGCCCGCAGTGGAGCGGCCGGGCGATGGCGGCCGGGACCGCGCTGGCCGTCGTCACGGTGGCGCTCGCCGCCCTCGCCGTGGCCCAGGGCCTGCCCGACGGCGACGACACGGCGGCGGGCGACGCCCGGCCGTCCGCCTCCGCCACGGGGCCGGGCGAGGACGCCGGCGACAGAGTCTCCGCCACGCCGGACCCGACCCCCACACCGACCTCCGCTCCCAGCACGCCGGACGCTCCCTCCCCGAGCGCGCCCCCGCGCACCTCGCCCCCGCCGCCCGCCGACGCCCTCCCGGACGGCTTCCGGGTCTACCGCGCCGACGAGGGCTTCTCGGTGGCCCTGCCCAAGGGGTGGCAGCGGCTGGACACCGCCCGCTCCCCCGACGGGGCCTATCGCGTCACCTTCGGCGCGAAGGGCGACCCGCGCACCCTCGCGGTCACCTACAGCAGGAAAGCCGGACCCGACCCGGTCGCCGTCTGGCGCGACGACGTCGAACCCAACCTGAGGCGCACCGCGGGTTTCCGGCGGATCGGCGAGATCAGGGCCACGACGTACCAGGGGTTCAAGGGCGCGGACATGGAGTGGCTCGCCGACGGCGCCGACGGGCAGGAACGCACCTTCGGCCGCGGATTCCTGCTCGGCGGGCACCGCAGTTTCTCGCTCCGCTGGACGACGCCCGCCGCGGACTGGAACACGGCCGCCGACCGGCAGGCCCTCGACACGTTCCTCAGGACCTTCCGGCCGGGCTCCGCCGCCTGACGGCCGGGCTCCGCCGCCCGCCCGGCGACATCGACAACGGGGCCCCGGGGGAGGGGCGCCGGCGCCCTTCCCGGTCGCCGTGGGCCTGTTTCCCCCCGCGGCGGCAGGGGACCCGGGGCTCATGGTGCGAATCGGATACACGATGATGACCGAGCAGGCCGGCCCCCGTGACCTGGTCGACCACGTGGTGCGGGCCGAGGAGGCGGGCTTCGACTTCTCGGTGACGTCGGACCACTCCTTCCCGTGGCTGCGCTCGCAGGGACACGCGCCGTACGCCTGGAGCGTGCTCGGGGCGGCCGCCCAGGCCACCTCGCGCATTCCGCTGATGACGTACGTGACGTGTCCGACCTTCCGCTACCACCCTGCGGTGGTGGCGCAGAAGGCGGCGACGATGCAGTTGCTGTCCGAAGGACGCTTCCGGCTGGGGCTCGGCTCGGGCGAGAACCTCAACGAGCATGTGGTGGGCGGCGGGTGGCCGCCGGTGGACGTCCGGCACGAGATGCTCGAGGAGGCCGTGGAGATCATCCGTGCGCTCTTCGAGGGCGGGCACGTCACCCGGCACGGCGCCCACTTCGACGTGGACTCGGCCCGGCTGTGGGACCTCCCCGACGAGCCGCCGCCGATCGGGCTCGCCGTCTCCGGCGACCGCTCGTGCGCGCTCGCGGGACGGCTGGCCGACCTGGTGATCGCCACCGAGCCCGAGCAGGGACTGCTCGAGGCGTTCGACCGGCACGGCGGTGCGGGCAAGCCGCGCGTCGGCCAGCTCCCCGTGTCGTACGACGGCGACCGGGAGACGGCCGTGCAGCGGGCCCACGCCCAGTTCCGCTGGTTCGGCAGCGGCTGGAAGGTGAACTCCGAACTGCCGCATCCGGACTCCTTCGAGGCGGCCACCCGGTTCGTGACGCCCGACGACGTCGCCGCCTCGATTCCCTGCGGCGACGACCCGGAGGACTTCGTCGAGGCCGTACGCCCCTACGTCGAGGCCGGGTTCACGGAGGTCGCCCTGGTGCAGATCGGCGGGGACACCCAGCCTGCCTACCTGGACTGGTCCGAGAAGACCCTGCTGCCCGCGCTGCGCGGCGCCTTCGGGTGACCGGCCGCCGGACGGACCCCGCCGCGGGTCTGTCCGGGCGGGGCCGGGGAGCGCGTATAGGCTGCCGTTCCGGACATCCGCGGTGCCGATCCCGCGGCCGGCAGCCTGTGGAGGAGAGCCACCCGTGACCCTGGCGATCGACCTGCCCGAGACAACCGTCGAGGCGTCCCCCGAGACGTCCCCCGCGCCCCTGTCCGACCTCGTGGCGCGCGACGCCCGCGAGTTCGGCGTCTACGCGCGGACCGGCGGGTGGGCCTTCGGCCTGCTGGTGGCGCGCAGTGTCCGGCCGGGCGGGCAGAGCGCGGACGAGACGCCGAAGGTGTCGGCGAAGGAGTTCGCCGGGCTGGCCGGCTGTTCCCCCGAGCGCGTTCTGCGGTTCTACAAGGCGTGGGACCGGGCCGCGGACGACGGTCTCGTCCCGCACTTCGAGGAGCTGGCGCCCGGCCAGGAGGTCGAGCTGCCGGACGCCGAGGTCTGGCTGACGTACTACGTCTCGCGCTCCAGCGCCACGTCCGAGCGTGGGACCGCGATCGCGGAGGCCGCCGCGGCCGAGGGCATCCGGCCGACGAAGGCGCTGGAGGTCGCGGAGAACCCCACCGCCCTGCGGGCCGCGATCCTCGCCGACCCCTCGACCGCCCGCGCGGCCCGTGCCGCCCTCCTGGACCGTGTCAGGGAGGACCCGGAGCTGCAGCACGAGCTGGCCCGTGACGTCGTGCGCACCGACGACCTGAAGAAGGCCGTGGCCTCCGAGAGCCGCTCGGCCGACCGCATCGGTTATGTGCGCCAGATCGCCGAGTCCGGGCGGATCAGGACGCCCGCCGGACAGACCCTCGACGCGCCCGCCGAGCTGCGGCAGGAGGCCGAGCGGCACCTCTCGCTGCTCGACGAGCTGGACGACGGCGAGGACAGCGGCGAGTGGGCGAACGACGCCTACGACACCATGAAGAACCTGGTCGTGGAGACCGTCGAGGCCGACCCCGGACTGCGTGTCCAGGAGCGGCGCACGAAGTTCTACAGCAGCCTCCAGCGGGCGACCAGGGTCTTCGAGGAGCTGACCTTCGACGACGTCGACCCTCAGGAGTTCTACGAGGACGACATGGTCCAGCAGCTGGAGGAGCTCCAGCAGGCGATCGGCAGCTGCATCACCGCGCTGCGCGGCGCACGCGGCGCCGCCCCCGAGGCGGGTGGTCCGGCTCAGTCCGTGGTGTAGTGGCTGCGGGTCCACAGGGGCAGCACGAACCAGCACAGCCCGTACCACGCGACCACGGCCGCGACCAGCCACGGCACGAACGCGTCGTGGGTGGCCACCCGCAGGATCAGCAGCAGCGAGGAGGTCATGGTGGCGAGCAGCAGAAGCAGGCCGACCAGGGTCAGCCTGGACGCCACCTGCACCGCCTGCGGCTTGACCCGCCGCCCGGAGACCAGGCGGTGCAGGGACACCGGACCGATGAGGGCGCCGGTCGCACAGGCGCCGAGGACCACGGTCACGATGTAGATGACCTGGTCGATGTCCCGCAGGTCCGCGTAGCGCGGCGTGAACACGACGGTCAGCAGGAAGCCGAAGAGGATCTGCACACCCGTCTGGGCCACGCGGATCTCCTGGATGAGCTCCCCCCACATCCGGTCGGCTCTCTCCTCCTCGGTCTCGTTCCGCCCCGTGCGCCCCTCGGAGCTCGTCGCCGTGTCCGTCACCTTCGTCGTCCTCCCGGTTCGTGTGGTCCCTCGACCGCCTCCTCACCGCGAGTACCCCGGGAGCGCCGGTTCTTGCCGCCCGGCGCCGGGTCCGTCTACCAGCGGCCCTCGACCTGCTCCTTGATCCGCCGGTCGTAGAGGTCGCGCACGGCCGCGAGGGTGGCGTCGGAGAGCTCCGGGAGCCGGGCGGCGGCCGCGTTGGCGCGGGCCTGCTCGGGCGAGCGGGCGCCCGGGATCACCGTGGTCACGCCGGGCTGCTGGACGATCCAGCGCAGCGCCAGCTGGGCCGGGGTGTATCCCTCGGGGGCGAGGGCCGCGAACTCGACGGCAGCCTCGACGCCGGTGGCGTAGTCGACGCCGGAGAAGGTCTCCCCCTGGTCGAAGGCCTCACCGTGCCGGTTGTAGGCACGGTGGTCGTTCTCGGGGAACACGGTGTCCGCGGTGTACTTCCCGGAGAGCAGTCCGGAGGCGAGCGGGACCCGGGCGATGATGCCGACGCCGGCCTCCCGGGCCGCCGGGAGCACCTCGGTCAGGGGCTTGAGACGGAACGGGTTGAGGATGATCTGGACGCTCGCCACGCCCGGCCGGGCGATCGCGGTGAGCGCCTCGGCGCAGGTCTCCACGCTGACCCCGTAGTGCGCGATGCGCTCCTCCTCGACGAGGGTGTCGAGAGCGTCGAACACCTCGTCGCTGGAGTAGACGGGAGTCGGCGGACAGTGCAGCTGCACGAGGTCGACGCGGTCGACGCCGAGGTTGCGGCGGGAGCGGTCGTTCCAGGCGCGGAAGTTGTCCAGGACGTAGTTCTCGGGGATCTGGTCGACGCGGCGGCCCATCTTCGTGGCGACCAGCACATGCAGGTCGGGCCGGCCGCTCAGGAAGGCGGCGATGGTCTGCTCGCTGCGTCCGTCGCCGTACACGTCGGCCGTGTCGAAGAAGGTGACTCCCGACTCGGCCGCCGCTTCGAGGACCGTCAGGGCTTCCTTGTCGTCGACGTCGCCCCAGTCGGCCCCCAGCTGCCAGGTGCCGAGACCGACGACGGACGCGTGCTGACCGGACCTGACGAATTCGCGCTCTTCCATGCCGTCAGTGTGTCATCCGTCGTGTCATCCGTCGCAGCCCGCCGCGGAACGCGGCCCTCCGTCGTCGGGGCCGCCGTCGAGGTGGGTCACCCACGGATCGCTCCGGCGTGACGGAGCTCGCGGGAGGCTACCCGCCGGAGGCCGGCGTCCGGGCGTGCGTGCCGCGCGCCAGCTTCGGACCCAGCCAGCGCTTGAGGCGGCGCAGCGCCTCGAGGCGTCCGGCCGCCCTGTCGAGGCGGTAGTACAGCTGGGGCGGGACATAGGGGAGCAGGGGCGAGTGGCGCTGTCCGAGCAGCGCGAACATCTGCTCCGGGGGGTAGTGGATGTAGCGGGTGAGGTTCTCGTACCACTGGGCGCTGTAGCGGGCCGCGCTCTGCTGGGACAGCAGCGCGGACTTGCGTACGCGTTCGTAGCGGCCGAGGGCCTGCGAAAGGTCCGCGCTCTCGCCCAGCGCCTCGGCGAGGGCGATGGCGTCCTGAAGGGCGAGGGTGGTGCCGGCGCCGATCGAGTAGTGGGTGGTGTGCGCGGCGTCGCCCAGGAGGACGAGGTTGCCGCGGTGCCAGCTGCGGTTGACGAGGGTGCGGAAGGTCAGCCACTGGGCGCTGCCGCCGGCGCCGGTGGCGCGGCCGACGAGGGGGTGGCCGTCGAGGATGTGCGCGAAGAGCTTCTCCAGGTCGGCGAGGCCGTCGGCCTCCCTCGCCCGGTCCAGGCCGAGCCCGGCCAGGGTCTCGGGGGCGCACTCGATCACGCAGGTGCTCCGCTCGTCGCTGAAGGGGTAGCCGTAGCACCAGATCCAGCCGTGCGCGGTCTCCACGAAGGCGAAGGTGAAGGAGTCGAAGACCTTGGTCGTGCCCAGCCAGACGTAGGAGTTGCGGCCTTCGGTGAGCTGGGCGCCGAAGTCGTCGGCGTGGTGGGTGCGCAGCGCGCTGTGGACGCCGTCGCCCGCCACCACGAGGTCTGCGTCCGGCAGGTTCGCCGCGGTGATCTCGCTCTCGAACTCCAGCCGTACACCGAGCGCGTGGGCCCGGTCCGCGAGGATCTCCAGCAACCGGTGGCGGCCGATGCCGTGCCCCTCGTCGCCTGGCTGACGGGTGATCAGGTCCCGTACGTGCGCGACGCCCGCGTTCCAGCGGACGGAGCTCTCCTCGATCGCGCGCGCCGACTCGGGGTCGCGGGCACGGAGTTCGTCGAGGAGACCCTGCCAGTACGTGACGCCCCAGCCGTAGGTCGAGCCCTCCGGGTTGCGCTCGTGGACGGTGATGTCGTGGGACGGGTCCTGCCGCTTGAGCAGGATCGAGAGATACAGGCCGGCGGGCCCGCCGCCGACACAGGCGACCTTCACGCGCACCCCTTGGAGCTACCAGACGTGTTTGATTGACGACGCAGGGTAGCAGCGGGGACGGCACCCCCGGGGACGCCCCACCTGCCCGATCACGCCACTTTCCGCACGTGAGCCACGCCACCGACGACGCGGCGACCCGAGAAAGATCACCGGAAGCGGTGGTCCAGACGGAAAGGAATTGCCCGTTCCGCCGCACGGCGGCCGCACCCACGGCCAAGATCATCTTTGTTCAAGATTGCACGACATGTAAGTGAATGTCCGGATCGGAGCCAACCACTCGCGGGCGATTTCCCGGCCCGGTGGCCCGGCCGATAGGCATGCGGGGTCGTCAACCTCTCGCACTCCTGGAGATCCCGCATGCAGCAACTCAGCCGTCGTCGCGCCCTCGGCGCGGTCGCCGCCGGCGCCGCGCTCGCCGCCGTCCCCGCCGCCCGTGCCGCCCACGCCGCCGACGGCGGGCACGAGGCGCACGACTCCCCCGAGGCCTTCGACGAGGTCTACAAGGGCCGTCGGATACAGGGCCGGAGCCGGACCGGCGGCGGCCATCACCACGGCGGTGGCTACGCCGTGTACGTCGACGGTGTCGAACTGCACGTGATGCGCAACGCCGACGGCTCCTGGATCAGCGTGGTCAGTCACTACGACCCGGTGTCCACACCGCGGGCCGCGGCCCGGGCCGCGGTCGACGAGCTGCAGGGCGCCCGGCTCGTCCCGTTCCCGGCCGGCTGACCCGCCGACCGCCCCGCCCTTCCGCACCCTTGGAGCACCGCACATGACCGTCCGCAAGAACCAGGCCGCCCTGACCGCCGACGAGAAGCGGCGGTTCGTCGCCGCCGTCCTCGAGCTCAAGCGCACCGGCCGCTACGACGCCTTCGTCACCACGCACAACGCGTTCATCCTGGGTGACACCGACGACGGCGAGCGCACCGGCCACCGTTCGCCCTCCTTCCTGCCGTGGCACCGCAGATTCCTGCTGGAGTTCGAGCGGGCGCTGCAGTCGGTGGACGCCTCGGTGGCGCTGCCGTACTGGGACTGGTCCGCCGACCGTTCGCCCCGTTCCTCACTGTGGTCGCCGGACTTCCTCGGCGGCACCGGGCGCAGCAGGGACGGCCAGGTGATGGACGGTCCGTTCGCCGCTGCGGCGGGCAAATGGCCGATCAACGTCCGGGTGGACGGCCGCACCTATCTGCGCCGCTCGCTGGGGACGGGCGTCCGCGAGCTGCCGACCCGGGCCGAGGTCGAGTCGGTGCTCGCGATGGCGACGTACGACATGGCTCCCTGGAACAGCGCCTCCGACGGCTTCCGCAACCACCTCGAGGGCTGGCGCGGCGTGAACCTGCACAACCGGGTCCATGTGTGGGTCGGCGGGCAGATGTCGACCGGGGTCTCCCCCAACGACCCGGTGTTCTGGCTGCACCACGCCTACATCGACAAGCTGTGGGCCCGGTGGCAGCGCCGGCACCCCGATTCCGGGTACGTCCCGGGCGGCGGGACGCCGAACGTCGTCGACCTGCACGAGACGATGCGGCCCTGGAACGACACCACCCCGGCGGAGCTTCTCGACCACACCGCCCACTACACCTTCGACGCCGACTGACCGCTCCGGCTGATCGCACCGGCCTGTTTGCCGCCGCGCCGACGGGTACCCGCCAGGGGCAGCACCGACAGGATGAACCCCCGACTACACAGGAGGAGACGACCGTGTCGCAGGTCGAGGAATCCATCGAGGTCGACGTGCCCGTGCACACGGCCTACAACCAGTGGACGCAGTTCGAGAGCTTCCCCGAGTTCATGGGCGGCGTGCAGCGCGTCGAGCAGCGCACCGACACGCTCACGCACTGGGTGACCAGTGTCGACGGCGTGCACCGGGAGTTCGACGCGGAGATCACCGAGCAGATCCCGGACGAACGGGTCGCCTGGACCACGGTCTCGGGCGAGGCCAGGCAGGCCGGGGTGGTGACCTTCCACCGGCTCGACGACGCCCACACCAAGGTGATGCTCCAGATGGAGTTCCAGCCGGAGGGCGTCGCCGAGAACGTCGGCGACAAGCTGGGCTTCGTGAAGCGCCGGACCAAGGGAGACCTGGAGCGCTTCAAGACGTTCATCGAGGAGCGCGGCCTGGAGACCGGGGGCTGGCGCGGCACGGTGGTGTGACCGCCACCGGCCCGGCGCCGCCGATCAGCCCGCGTCGGCGGCCGCCGTCCGGCACTCCGGGTGCCCCCAGCCCTGGTCGTTCTTGGCGATCTGCTCGCCGGCCGCGTAGGGGCGGCCGCACAGGCAGCGGCCGGGAAACTTGGCGCTGATCGTGCGGGTCGACGAACCGCCGCTCCGCCGGGGCGACTTGCCCCCGGCGGAGCGGCTCTGCTTGGAGGCGGGCCGCGCCTTCGGGGTGTCCGGCGAGGCCGGCGGCTCGGGCGAGCCCTGGGCGCTGCCGGCCGGCTGCTGGACGACCGCCGCCTGGCTGGCCGCGCGGTCCGCGAAATCGTTCAGC
This sequence comes from Streptomyces sp. P3, assembly GCF_003032475.1. Lineage (NCBI taxonomy): Bacteria > Bacillati > Actinomycetota > Actinomycetes > Kitasatosporales > Streptomycetaceae > Streptomyces > Streptomyces sp. P3. Next base: position 9,426,576 of record NZ_CP028369.1, on the reverse strand, counting down.
GGGTCGCCGTCCACCTGGTGAGCCGGCACGTAACGGAAGTCGACGGAGCGGCCCGCGAGCAGCTCGTCGATGCGGACGACCAGCTCCTGATTGGCCACCGGCTTGCCGCCGGACGTCTTCCAGCCGTTGCGTTTCCAGCCGGGCAGCCATGTGGTGACGGCCTTCATCGCGTACTGCGAGTCCATCCGGACCTCGAGCGGGACGGCCGGGTCGGTCGCCGCCAACAGGCGTTCCAGCGCGGTGAGTTCGGCGACGTTGTTGGTGGCCCTGCCGAGCGGGCCGGCCTCCCAGCGGGCCGGCGCCTCCGCGTCGTCCGCGACCACCCATGCCCAGGCCGCCGGTCCCGGGTTCCCCTTCGAAGCCCCGTCGCACGCGGCCACCAGTCGTTCACGCATGCGCCCGATCATGCCATGACCCGCCCGGGGCCCCGCCACGCCGCCCGGCCGGACCGGGCCGGCACGCCGCTCGGCCGGACCGGGTCAGACGTCCGTGGTCCGCGGCATCTCACCGGCCGTGGTCGTCACGTCGATCACCGAGAAGTTCGCTCCCTGCGGGTCGCTGATCGCCGCGAACCGTCCGAACGGGGTGTCCATCGGGCCGAAGCGCAGGGTGCCGCCGTTCTTGGTCGCCCGCGCCACGGCCTCGTCGCAGTCGTCGACGGTGAAGTAGACGTTGACGTACGAGGGCACCTCGGGCGGGAACTCCTCCGTCATCCGCATGCGGCCCAGCACCGTGTCGCCGCCGATCTCGAACATCCGGAAGTCGACCGCGTCGTCCTGCATCTGCTTCGCCGTGTACGGGAACACGGCCGGGAGGAAGACGTCCGTCCGCTCCGGTTCGCGGGTGAAGACCTCGGCCCAGCAGTACGCGCCGGGCTGCTCGGGCGGGGCCTCGAAGCCCTCGTGGGCGCCGGCCTGCCACACGCCGAACACCGCGCCGCCCGGCTCGCGTCCCAGGCACATCGTGCCGAAGTCGCCCACCTGCATGGGCTCCATCAGCACCTCGCCGCCGTTCTCACGGATCCTGGCGGCGGTCGCGGCGGCGTCCTCGGAGGCCAGGTACAGACACCACTGCGACTGGCCCTCCTGGCCCGGCATCGGCGGGACCACCGCGGCGACCGCCTTCCCGTCGGCGTAGGCCTGCGTGTAGTTCCCGTACTCCGACGACGCGTCCCCGAAGGTCCAGCCGAGGACCTCGGCGTAGAAGTGCTTGGCTGCCTCCACGTCGCGGAACATCGCGTCGGCCCAGCACGGGGTTCCCTCTGGTCGTACGGTCATGACGGCGGCCCTCCCGGTGAGATGGATTGTCCGGTTCCTCACGCTAGCCACCCCGCGTTCGCCTCGCGCGCCGAACACCCGGTTCCCCCTGCACGGCACAGCGTGGCCCACGAGCAGCGGTGGCCGGCCCGGCTTGCGCCGCTGCCGCTGGTGGCCGCGCCGAACCGCCGGCCCGGGGCGGCCCGGGTCAGGGGTGCACGTACCCCCGGTCGCTCCACCACCACCGGTCGGCCGCGATCCGGTGGCCGGCGCGGTCGAGCGGGCGGTCTCCGGCGGCGGGGCCGGGCGTGTGCGTCGCCGCCCTGCGAGGCCTCCCGTCGCAGGACGCACCGCCGCGCCTCCGGGGCGTTCGGCCGGCCGAGTGGGGCGCGCCCACCCGGGGGCCCTCACCCGGCTGGCCGGAGAGATCGACACCGCCGCGGCCCGCACCGTGTGGGACGAGACGCCGCGTGCTCCGCACCGCACGCAGGCGCCCGTCCGGGCCCACGGGGCCTCCCGCCCGGCAACGTCCTGGTCGAGGACGGGCGGCTCACCGCGGTGATCGACCTCGGCCGTGTGGGGGCGGGCGCCCCGGCCGTCGACCTGATCGTCGCCGTCGCCCGGAACCTGCCGCCGCGCCCGCGCGCGGCGTCTTCCGCCAGGCGTCGGCGCGGACCACACCGATCGGGCGCGCGACCGGGGCCGGGCGCTGTCGATCTCCCTGATCCGGCTGCCGTACTACCGGGCGACCACTGTGCCGCCGGTCGCGAAGTCCCCGCATGCGATCAGGGAGATCCCGGCCGGACCCGGTCCGCGGGCGCCCCGCGAGAGGTGGCTACGCGCCGTCGTAGGCCTTCTTCAGAGCGGCGACGTCGAGCTTGCCCATCGCGTACATCGCCTTGGTGGTGCGGGTGGCCTTCTCGGGGTCGGGGTCGCTGATCATCTCGATCAGTCCGTCGGGGATGACCTGCCAGGACACGCCGTACCTGTCCTTCAGCCAGCCGCAGGGGCCGGGCTCGCCGCCGTTCTCGGTGAGCTTGGTCCAGTAGTGGTCGACCTCGGCCTGGTCCGCGCAGTAGATCTGGAAGGAGATCGCCTCGCTGAAGGTGAACTGCGGGCCCCCGTTGATGCCGACGAACTTCTGCCCGTTGGCGGTGAACTCCACCGCGAGCACCGATCCGGCCGGGCCGGGGCCGGCCTCGTTGTAGCGTCCGACGGCGCCGATACTGGAGTTCTTGAAGACCGAGACGTAGAAATGGGCGGCTTCCTCGGCCCGGCCATCGAACCAGAGACACGTGGTGAATCCGTCGGTGGTCATGAGCACCTCCTGGGTGGGAACGCGGTCGCCAGTATCGACTCCCGCCCGAGCGGAAACTCATCGCTCGGCGCGTGTCTCCCGCCCGGCGCGTGTCTCCCGCCCGGCCCGCGTCTCCCGCTCTGCCGGTGTCTCCGCTCTGCCCTCGGCGGATCTGCCACGGGCAGAGAACCGGCGTGCGGGCGTCCGCCCCGGTCAAGAGTGGGGTCGACGGCATCACACCACGACGAGGAGACCCGATGACTCCACTCACCACGCTCGCTCCCCGCGCCGCGGAGGGCGACACCGCGCCCTCCCGCTTCGACGACCAGCTCGCCGCCCAACTGCTCGGCCAGCGCATCGTGCTGCTGGGCACCCAGGTCGACGAGGTGTCCGCGAACCGGGTCTGCGCGCAACTGCTCATCCTGTCGGCGGAGGATCCTCGCACCGACATCGCCCTGTACATCAACAGCCCCGGCGGATCGGTGCACGCCGGGCTCGCCATCTACGACACGATGCGGCTGATCCCCAACGACGTGTCGACCCTCGCGATGGGATTCGCGGCCAGCATGGGCCAGTTCCTGCTCAGCGTGGGCGCCGCCGGCAAGCGGTACGCGCTGCCGAACGCGCGCGTCATGATGCACCAGCCGTCGGCCGGGATCGGCGGCACCACGGCGGACATCGAGATCCAGGCGGAGAACCTGGAGCACACCAAGCGGACCATCGAGCGGATCACCGCCGAGCACACCGGCCAGTCCCCGCAGACCATCTCGCGGGACGGCGACCGCGACCGCTGGTTCACGGCCGAGGAGGCCAGGGAGTACGGGATGGTGGACCGGGTCGTGGAGTCCCTCGCGGACGTCCGCCCGGCCGCGCAGAAGCGACGGATGGGGCTGTGACATGGGGACCTACACGATTCCGAACGTCATCGAGCGGACCCCGCAGGGCGAGCGGTCCTACGACGTGTTCAGCCGGCTGCTGTCCGAGCGGATCATCTTCCTCGGCACCGAGATCGACGACGGCGTCGCCAACGTCGTGATCGCACAGCTCCTGCATCTGGAGGCGGCGTCCCCGGAGAGCGAGATCTCGATCTACCTCAACTCCCCCGGCGGCTCGTTCACCTCGCTCATGGCGATCTACGACACGATGACGTTCGTCCGGGCGCCCATCTCCACGCTCTGCGTCGGGCAGGCCGCGTCGACGGCGGCCGTGCTGCTGGCGGGCGGCGATCCCGGCCGGCGGCTCGTCCTGGAGCACGCGCGCGTGCTGCTCGGGCAGCCGGCCAGCGGCGGCCGGCAGGGCACGGTCTCCGATCTCGCCCTGCAGGCAAAGGAGATGGTCCGCATCCGCGCCCAGGTGGAGGAGGTGCTGGCCCGGCACACCGGCCACGACATCACCGCCCTGCGCGCGGACATGGACCGCGACAAGGTGTTCACCGCGCAGGAGGCGGTCGCGTACGGCCTGGCCGACGAGGTGCTGAGCCGGCGTCCCCTGACGGTGTGAGACGCCGGTCCGCGCGGCTCGTCAGGCGGCCAGGCAGAGCCCGTCGTACCCGGAGGCGGTCGTCGCCCGGCTCCGCACGGGGCGCCGGCCGGCGTGCCGGACCAGCTCTCCCTGGGCCCGCGACAGCAGGTCCGCGAGGCTCAGACCGAGTGCCTGGGCGGCGGCCGCGAGCACCTCCGAGGAGGCCTCCTTGCGGCCCCGCTCCACCTCCGAGAGATACGGCATGGAGATGCGCGCCTCGTCGGCGACGTCCTTGAGCGTGCGCTCCTGCGCCCGGCGTTCACGGCGCAGCACGTCTCCGACGAGGTCGCGCAACAGGGGTTCCCGCGGCGTCGGTCGGGAGACGGTCCCGGGCGGCGCGGCGGGCACCGGGACGGGGACGGGGACGGCAGGGGCGGTACCCGGGCGCTCGGCGGACGGGCGCAGCGGGATCACGCGGGCTCGGTTCGGCGTCTGGTTGCTCACCTTCCCAGCCTAGGAGAGCGGGCCGCCGCGGGAAGAGGGGGTGCGTTGCGCCCTGGGTGGAATCGGCGGCCCCCGTCGGCCACGGCGACGCGGAGCCCGCCGCCGCGGCCGGCCCGGGCACGCATGGGCCGTCCGTGAGCGGGTACTCGCCCTCCGAGCGGCGCCGCACACCGGTGCCCGCTCACGGAACGAGCACGACGCACGCCGAACCGTGACGGGGCGGGCACGGTGACCGAGTACCGCGACCTTCGAGGGAGAGGCCATGCAGACCGCCGCTGTCCGGTCGGGGGCCGGGATCGTCGACCACGCCGCCGGGTCCGGACCGCACGACGCACCGCTGCCCGGCGTCGAGTCGCCGCGGAGCGTGGCTCCCCGCGACGCGCGCGAGCTGTCCCGCCAGTTCTTCCGGCGGCTGGCCGTTCTCGAGGAGGGCACGCCCGAGTACCAGTACGCGCGCAACACCCTCATCGAGATGAACATGTCCCTGGTCCGTTTCGCGGCGGGCCGGTTCCGCGGTCGCGGGGACGAGATGGAGGACATCGTCCAGACCGGGATGATCGGCCTGATCAAGGCCATCGACCGGTTCGAGGTCGCGCGCGAGGTCGAGTTCACGTCGTTCGCCCTGCCGTACATCGTCGGCGAGATCAAGCGCTTCTTCCGGGACACGACGTGGGCGGTGCACGTTCCGCGGCGGCTCCAGGAGCTGCGCGTCGAGTTGGCGAAGGCCCGCGACGAGCTGTCCAGCCGGCTGGACCGGGAACCGACGGTGGCGGAGCTGGCCACGCTGATGAACCTCCCGCCGAAGCAGGTGGTAGAGGCGCAGATCGCCTCCAACGGCTACAACTCCTCCTCGCTCGACGCGGCGATCACCGGCGACGGCTCCGGGCAGGGCGAGTCGGTCCTCGCGGACTTCATCGGCATGGAGGAGAACCGGCTGGGACTCGTCGACGACTTCCACTCGCTCGCCCCGCTCATGGCGGAGCTCAGCGAGCGTGACCGGCGGATCATCCACCTGCGGTTCGTGGAGGAGGCCACCCAGGCGGAGATCGGCGAGCGGCTCGGCTGCTCCCAGATGCACGTGTCCCGCCTCATCAAGCGCATCATCGGCCGGCTGCGCCAGGGCATGCTGGGCGAGCTGGGCTGTGCCTGACCTGTCCGGCCGGCCCCCTGCCGGCCCCTGCACCTGCCCCCTGAGCTAACGGGCCGGCGGTCCGAAGCTGAGCACGGCGCGGACCCGCTTGCCGACCGGTACGCGCTCCGCGGTGACCTGCGCCGCCACCGCGTGCACGATCTCCAGGCCGTGCCGGCCGACCCGCTCGGGGTCCTTGGGGTAGCGCATGGGCAGGGCGTCGCTGCTGTCGTAGACGCTCACGGTGACCGAGGCCTCGGTGCCCTCCAGCTCCAGGATGTAGGGCCCGTTGCTGTGCCGGTCGGCATTGGTGACCAGTTCGCTGACCACCAGCATCACGTCACCGCACACGCGGTCGCCCACCGTGGCGCACCACTCGGTCCTGAGCTGGTCGACGAAGTGCGCGGCGAAGGCACGGGCCTCGGCTATGCAGCCGGGGTCGCCCGTGTAGTGCGCCGCGCGCCGTAGCGGTTCCACGGGTACGTCGAAACCAGTGGGTATCACTGCCCCGTCCAGATGCTCGATCATGCAGTTCTCTCTTGGAGGCCGGACTGGCCGGACGCTGCTGTGCACCAGTGCTCGTACCCCGTGCCGCGCCGTGCAGTCCCCGTCATTCCTGACCTGTTCAGGCTACGGCCATGCGGTACCTCACACAGCGGGCGGCCCCGGACCGGACCGGCCTCGAGCGAGACGAACGGTTCGTCGCGGCCGGCGCCGGCGTCTATTGGGGCAGCGAGGACAGCGAGCTGCCGGGCGCGCTCGACAGGCCGGACAGCGAGTTCGACGACGAGGGCGGCTCCGGCGCCTGGGACGACGGCGGCGAGGACGGCGGCTCGGAACTCGGCGGCTCGGAGGACGGCGGCTTCGAGCTCGGGGGTTCGGAGGACGGCGGCTTCGAGGACGGCGCCTCGGTGGACGAGCCGGACGACGGCGGCAGGACGCATCCCGGCGGGCTGGCGCCGGTCGCGTCACCCCTCGCGTCACCGGTCGACGGCGACGCGCACGGCGGGGACGCGGGACTGGTCAGGGAACTCGGCGGGGCGACGATGATGGACGGCGTCGTGTGCGCCGGCGGGTGCGTGGGCCGGTCCTTGTGTCCGTCGTCGCCCGGCCGCCGGGCGAACCAGTGGTGCGAGTCGTCGGGGTCGTAGAGCACGAAGACCTTGACCACGGTCGTCGAGGGCATGACCGTGACGGTGGTCGCGGGGCTGTACGCGGGCCACGAACGGCCCGTCCGCCGGTACCCGCTCTGCTGGGCGACGGGCGGGGTCAGCGGGTTGCCACAGGCGCAGCGCACCCGGGGCACGCCGTGCCTGTCGACCAGGACGGCCGTCCCGGCCTGCAGAACGGCCTGGTAGGAGGTGGCGGCGCCGTCGCGGTACCCGTGGTTGGTGACCCGGGTGTCCAGGCGCAGCTGCACCGAGGTGAGCGAACGCAGGTAGGCGGGGACGCCGGACGGGTCGATCCCCGCCACCGAGGCGAACGCCTTGTTCTTGTCGGGCGCCTGCTGGAGGGCCTTGATCTGCTGCTCCACGTCGCAGCTCGCGACATTGCGGGTGCCGCCGTACAGGCCGGGCTCGCCGCCGCGGACGGCGGGCACCGTCTTCCCGGCCGGGGTGGAGCCAGAGGGGGCGACCGTGGCGGGCGGGACGGACGTCTTCGTCGTGGAGGTCGTGGTCACGGGGTCCGGGCCGACGTCGCCGGCCGGCTGCATGAACACCTCGCCGGCCTGGTCGGACTTGCCGCCGCCGGGCAGGGTCAGCACGAGGGCGAGGGCGGTGGCGGCCACGACGGCGAGGGCGATCAGCGCGAGCCGGGGCGCGGACCTCCACCACGGGCGACCTGGCGGCCCGTCGCCCGCTCCGAGGTCGGCGCCGGGCGGCTGGGAGGGCGGCCCCTGGGGCGGCTGCGCCGAACCCGCGGACAGCGGACCCGAGGGCGGGCCGGTCGGCCGCCCGGAGGGTTCGGTGGGCGGTTCCGAGGGACGGCCGGACGACGGCGGTTCGACGCTCACGAGCACTCCCGACGAGGGGTCCCCCGCGGCACGCGGTCCGACGGAGCCGAGGCGATCGGCGGTGACGGCAGGACCGCGCGCCTGCGGGACGTGCGACCGGCGCAACCGGAATCACCCGACCTGCGCCGCTTTTTCCACAATGACCATTGTGTGCTCCGGTCTGGCGTCGCCCGCAAGCCGGGCCCGGACGGTCCCTCCCGGCGGGCGCTCTCCCCCGGCGCTGCTTAGCGTGGCAGGGTGAGTGCTCACACCCCCCACGACCAGGCAGGATTCCCGGCGCACGGCTGGGGCCGCGCGGTCGTCACCGCGTTGGCCGGGCTGATCGCCATGGGCGTGACGGCCGCCCTGGGACTGTGGGCGGCGGGAGCCGCGGACCTGCCCGAGGGCGCCTTCCCCCGGGTGGTCGCGGCCACCGTCGTCACGGCCGTCGGCGGCACGGTGGAACTCGTCGGCGACGCGGGCGGCCTCGCCGAGACCGAGGCCGCTCTGACGGTGATCCCGCTCTCCGTGACCCTCGTCGGGGCGCTCGTCGTCGGCGCCGGATTCCTGTGGCCGTTGCGCCACCGGGCGGTCGCCGGCGCCGCCGAGCTGGCCGGCTGGGCGGCGCGGATCGCCGTCGTGTGGCTGCTGGGTCTGCTCGGCCTGTCGTTCGCCGCCCGCAAGACCTTCAAGGTCTCCCTCGGCGACGGCACACTGAGCGACCTGTTCGACGTCGGTCCCGAGGTCGGTTTCACCACGGACGTACTGCCGACGGTGGTGGTCGGACTGCTGTGGCTGGCCGGTGTGCTGGTGCTGGCCCTGCTGGTCGCGCGCGGAGCGCCGCTGCCGGCCCGGTTGCTGCGTTTCCAGGAGCCGGTGCGGCCTGCCGCGCACGCGATGGTCGTGCTGCTGCTGGTCTGCGTCTTTCTGGGATTCGTCGTCGCGCTCGTCGTCGCGGCGACGCGTGGGCACGCCGCCGAGACTTTCGCGGTGATCCTGCTCGGCCTGCCCAATCTGGTGTGGCTGGTGTTCACCGTCGGACTGGGCGCCACCTGGGACGGCCGGGTGGAGGGTCCCTTCGGGCTGCCGATGCCGCATGTGCTGGACGAGGTGCTGCGCGGCAAGGACACCGCTCGGCTCGACCTCGGCGCCCTCGCCGCGTACGACGGCCGGGTCTGGTGGCTCGTCGTGGTGGACGCGGTGCTGCTGCTGGGGGCCGGATTCCTGCTGGCGGCGCACTCACCGCCGGGTATGCCGGCCTGGCGGCACGCCCTGCACATGGCCGTCGCGCTGGCGGCCACGGTGCTGATGATCTGCCTGGTCGGCCGGATCTCCGCGCACTACGGACTGTCCGTGCTCGGGCTCGGCGACCTCGGCGGCAATCTGTCCGGCGAGTTGTTCCTGCGGCCCCGCCTGTGGTCCGCGCTGGGCCTCGCCGCATTGTGGGGACTGGTCACCGGGTTCCTGGGCGGTCTCCTCGCGGGTCTGGTCCGCCGCCGGCAAACGCCGCCCCCGCTACGCTGACGCCGCCGCTTCGGGCTCCCGCGAGCCTCCGGACCCACGCGAGCCTCGGGGGCGACGAAACTCAGGCCTGACAGAGCCAGGGCCGAGGAAACTCAGGCCTGACAGAGCCAGGGCCGACGAAACTCAGGCCTGACGGAGCCGAGGGCCGAGGAAGCTCGGACCCGACGCGCCTCAGAACCGGCCGCCGAACACGGGCCGTGCCCAGAGCGGGGGCTCCGGTGCCGGCGGCAGGATGTCGACCCGCTCCGTCGGCGGGTGAGCCGCCCGGTGCGCGCCGCCCGCCGTCGACCTCAGCTCGGCGACGAACGCTCCGCAGGTGTCCTGGCGGTCGTCCGGGCTCTTCGCGAGCGCCCGGACGAACACCCCGTCGACGTGCGGTGGCAGGTCGGGCCGGGTCTGTGTCAGCGCCGGCGGGTCGGCGTTCTGGTGGGCCCACAGCAGCGCCATGTCGTCGTCGCGGAGGAAGGGCGGGCGGCCCGCGAGGCACTCGTAGACGACGCAGGCGAAGCCGTAGACGTCGCAGCGGCCGTCGACGGGGCGGCCGGAGATCTGCTCGGGCGAGACGTAGTCGAGTGTGCCGACGAACTGGCCGACCGTGGTGAACCCGGTCAGCGACAGCGACTTCTTCGTCAGCCCGAAGTCGGTGAGGTAGGCGTGCTCGGGGTGGTCGGTGTCGGTACCCCGGGCCACCAGGATGTTGCCGGGCTTGACGTCCCGGTGCACGAGCCCGTGCTCGTGGGCGGCGTCCAGCGCCGAGGCGATCTGCGCGGCGATGCGGACGGCCTTCGCGAGCGGCAGCGGCCCCTGCCGGTCGAGCAGATGGCGCAGGTCGCTGCCCTCGACGTAGCGCATCGCGATGTACAGCACGCCGTCGGTCTCGTCCGCCTCGAAGACGGGCACGATGTGCGGGTGGTCGATCGCCGCGGCCGCCCGCGACTCATGGGTGAACCGCTTGCGGAAGACGTCGTTGCGGGCCAGCTCCGGGGCGAGCAGTTTGAGCGCGACCGTCCGGTCCAGGCGCAGGTCGTGGGCGCGGTAGACGACGGCCATGCCGCCGCGGCCGATCTCGCGCTCGATGCGGTAGCCGGCCAGCTGCCGGCCGATCAGTTCGGAGGGCCGGCCGGAGAACGGGCTGGTCGTGTGCGGCATCAGGGCCTCCCGTCCCGGTTCACGATCCGGGTGACGGTGTGGTCGAGGTCCTGGCGCAGGTGCTGTTCCTGGTTCCCGGCCCGGTCACGACCCCGGTCCTGGTCCTGGTCCCGGTCCTGGTCCCGGCTGTGATCCCGGCCGGGGCTCCGGCTCTCCGCCGGGTCCTGCGGCGGGTCGTCCGCCGCGTGCGGCTCACGGTCCGTCGCGTACGTGCTGAGGCGCGTCCCGTCGCCGTACACCCAGCGTCTGCCGACGGAGTCGTACATCCAGACGTCCTCGCCGTCGACGACCACGCCGATCCGCAGCCCCTGGGTGCGACGGCGGAAGGACTCGCCGTCGAGGTCGCCGTCCGCCAGTTCCTCCATCGCCGCCCGGTAGCGGGACAGGGCCTGTTCGGCACGGTCGAGGAGAGGCCTGGGGTCGGCCGCGGCCGTGTGCGGGCCGTCGGAGCGGGGCGGGTCCTTGGGGACGGCGACCAGACAGCGGCCGTCCACCCAGGCCGACCAGCCGTTGGAGCACAGCACGCGTCCCCAGTCACCGCGCCGCTCCAGGAGCCGGACCGGCAGCAGCGGGTCGAGCGGCAGGGTCGGGCGGGCCGGATCGGGCTCCTCCCAGGCGGGCATGCCGTGCTGCGGCACGACGTGCGTGGGGCTGAATCCGGGAGTCGTCATGCGCCGCCCTACTTCCGCATCACCGCGGGCTCGTGCCGGCGCAGCAGCCGGGAGACGACGAATCCGAAGGCCGCCGAGAGCACGACCAGCATGCCCACGTCGAGCAGCCACACCCCGGCCGAGTGCTCGAACAGCGGGTCGCCGGTGAGGTCGCCGGGCACGATCCGGGAGAGCCCGATGGTGCCGGCCATCGCGCCGAGCGCCCACCGCGAGGGCACCAGCCACGACAGCTGGTCCAGGCCGGGCACACCGCTCAGTTGCAGCAGCGCCCCGCAGAAGACCACCTGGACGATGGCGAGCAGCACCAGCAACGGCATCGTCACCTCCTCCTTGCGCACCAGCGCGGACACCAGGAGCCCGAGCATCATCGCGGTGAAGGACAGCAGCGCCACGGCGACGGTGATCTCGACGAGGGGCGGCATCAGCACGCCCTTGCCGCCGGGCGCGTGCAGGTCGACCCCGAGCAGGGCGACGAGCGTGAGGACCACCGCCTGCACGACGGTCACCGTGCCCAGCACCACCACCTTGGACATCAGGTACGCCGATCTGGACAGGCCCACGGCGCGTTCGCGCTGGTAGATCACGCGTTCCTTGACGAGTTCGCGCACCGCGTTGGCGGCTCCGGTCAGGACGCCGCCCACGCACAGGATGAGCAGCGCGTTCATCGCGGTCTCCCGGGTGAGTTCGCCGCCCGCGAGAGCCCGGGCCATGACGCCCATGACGAACGGCAGGGCGATCATGATCGCGAGGAAGGTGCGGTCGGCGGCGAGGGCGGACGTGTAGCGGCGCACCAGGGTGCCGACCTGGGCGCTCCGGCTGCGGGGCCGCGGCGGCGGCAGCATGATCACCGGTCCCGAGCGCGGCAGCCGCGGCTGTTCGCTGTCGTCGAGGACGTAGCGCCGGCGCGACGGCGAGTCGCGGTACTCCCCGGCCCAGTCCCTGTCCTGGTCGCGTTCGAAGGCCTCGAAGGCTTCCGGCCACTGCTCGAAGCCGAAGAAGGCGAGCGCGTCCTCGGGCGGCCCGTAGTAGGCCACCTTGCCGCCGGGCGCGAGCACCAGCAGCCGGTCGCAGACGTCGAGGCTGAGGACGCTGTGCGTGACGACGATGACGGTGCGGCCGTCGTCGGCGAGGCCGCGCAGCATGTGCATCACCGAGCGGTCCATGCCGGGGTCGAGGCCGGACGTCGGCTCGTCGAGGAAGAGCAGCGAGGGCTTGGTGAGCAGTTCCAGGGCCACGCTGACGCGTTTGCGCTGCCCGCCGGAGAGGCTGTGCACGGGCTGGTCGGCGCGTTCCGAGAGACCGAGCTCCCGGATGACCTCCTCGACCCGCTCGCGGCGCTCCGCCTTGGCGGTGTCCTGCGGGAAGCGCAGCTCGGCTGCGTAGGCGAGGGCGCTGCGCACGGTCAGCTGGGCGTGCAGGATGTCGTCCTGCGGGACCAGGCCGATGCGCTGGCGCAGTTCGGCGTAGTCGCGGTAGAGGTCGCGGCCGTCGTAGACCACCGTGCCGTGGCCCGCGGGGCGCTGGCCGGTGAGGGCGCCGAGCAGCGTGGACTTGCCCGCGCCGCTCGGCCCGACGACGGCGAGCAGGCACTTCTCCCCCACCGGGAACGACACGTGGTCGAGGAGCACCTTGCGGCCGCGGTCGACGGTGACCGTCAGGTCCTGCACGTCGAGGGAGACCTCGCCGGTGTCGACGTACTCCTGGAGCTGGTCGCCGACCAGACAGAACGCCGAGTGGCCGATGCCGACGATGTCGCCGGGGCCGACCGGGGCGCGGTCGACGGGCAGCCCGTTGAGGTAGGTGCCGTTGTGGCTGCCGAGGTCGACGATCTCGTGGCCGCCGTCGGGCAGCGCGCGCAGTTCGGCGTGCCGGCGTGAGACGACGAGGTCGTCGACGACGAGGTCGCTGTCGGCGGCACGGCCGATGCGCACGGTACGCGGGGGCAGCGGCCGGACGTTGGTGGGCTGCCGGAAGGTGCCGGTCAGGGCGGGCATCGAGACGGCCGACGGGCGCTCGGGCTCCGGCGGCGCCAGGCCGGACAGGACGACGCGGGGCCCGTCGGACGGGCTGCCGAAGCGGATCACGCTGCCGGGGCCGACGCCCCACTCGTGGATCTGACGGCCGTCGGCGAAGGTGCCGTTGGTGCTGTGGTCGTCCTCGAGGATCCAGTGGTCGCCGTCGGGGCGCAGCACCGCGTGGTGCCAGGAGACGCGGCTGTCGTCGATGACGACGTCGCTCTGCGGGTCCCGCCCGAGGCGGTAGTCGTGGCCCGGGATCAGCAGAGTGGAGCCCGCCTCGGTCTCCAGCACGAGTTCGGGCGCAGTCGAGGAGACCGGCCGGTCCGTCATGCCTGAATTCTATCGATTCGCACCCTTGTGTGCCTGACGGGAGATGAGCGGCGCGCGTGAGCCGGCGAGGTCTCGCCCGCCGTGCTGTCGCAGGACAGGAAGGCCGTGGAGGGCGTGCTGCCGCTGCGTCCCGACCTCGGCGACCGGCTCCCCGCCGCCCTCGACCGCATCCGGGAGGCGGCCGAAGGCGTCCCCGGCACCACCGTCCGGCTGGCCGGGCCGGCCGCCGGCCAGGCCGACCTGTCGAACGCCTTCGCCGGCATCGACGGTCTGCTCCTCGGCGTGGCGCTGGCCACGGTGCTCGTCATCCTGCTGCTCGTCTACCGCAGTCTGCTGCTCCCGCTGGTGATCATCCTCGGCGCGGTGTTCGCGCTGGGTCTCGCGTGCGCGGTCGTCTACGCTCTCGCCGACCACGACGTCGTCCGCGTCGACGGACAGGTGCAGGGCATCCTGTCGATCCTGGTGATCGGCGCGGCCACCGACTACTCCCTGCTGTTCACCGCCCGCTACCGGGAGGAACTCGCCGCGGGCGCGGACCGCCACGCCGCCGGACGAGCCGCGCTGCGGCAGTCCTGGGGCGCCGTCACGGCCAGCGCCGCGACCGTCGCGCTGGGACTGCTCGCCCTGCTGCTCAGCGACCTGACCAACAACCGGGCCCTCGGACCGGTCGGCGCCATCGGGATCGGCTGCGCCGCGCTCGCCTCGCTCACCTTCGTGCCCGCCGTCCTGGTCCTCCTCGGAAGCACCGCCTACTGGCCCGCGAAGCCCGCCCCGGCCGGGGGACGCGGCGCGGGAGCCGGTATCTGGCACCGGGTCGCCGCCCTCGTCGACCGGTCGCCGCGCCGCGTGTGGGCGGTGACCCTCGCCCTGCTGCTGGCCGGCGCCGCCTTCGCGCCCACGCTGAGTTCGAAGGGCGTCCCCCTCGCCGAGACGTTCGTCGACGACGCCCCCTCGGTCGCCGCGCAGCAGACGCTGAGCAGGCACTTCCCGGGCGGCTCGGGCAACCCGGCCGTCGTCGTGGCCGACGCCGGCCGGCTCGCGCAGGTGCTCGCCGCGGCCCGCACCACCGACGGCGTCGCCGCGGCGGCCGGGGTGAGCGCCTCCGGACGGCCCGGCGGGACGCCGCTGGTGGTCGACGGCCGCGTCCGTGTCGACGTCACCCTCGCCTCGCCCGCGGACAGCGACGCCGCCAAGCGGACCGTGGTGCGGCTGCGTACCTCCCTGCACGCGGTTCCCGGCGCGAACGCGCTCGTCGGCGGCTACACCGCCCAGCAGTACGACACCCGGCGCACCGCCGAACGCGACCGGACCCTCATCGTCCCCGTCGTGCTGGCCGTCATCCTGCTCATCCTCACGCTGCTGCTGCGCTCGCTGCTGCTGCCCGCGTTGCTCGTGGCCACCGTCGCGCTCAACTTCGCGGCCACGCTGGGCGTCTCGGCCCTGGTGTTCCGGCGCCTCCTCGGCTTCGGCGGAACCGACCCCTCCGTACCGCTGTACGGCTTCGTGTTCCTGGTGGCGCTGGGCGTCGACTACAACATCTTCCTGATGTCCCGGGTGCGCGAGGAGTCGCTGCGGCACGGGGTGCGCGAGGGCGTGCTGCGCGGGCTCGTCACCACCGGCGGGGTGATCACCTCGGCGGGTGTGGTGCTCGCCGCGACCTTCGCCGCGCTCGGCGTCATCCCGCTGGCCTTCCTGGTCCAGATCGCCTTCATCGTGGCCTTCGGCGTCCTCCTCGACACCCTCGTGGTCAGGTCGCTGCTGGTCCCCGCGCTCGTCCGGGACATCGGGGCCCGGGCCTGGTGGCCGGGCCGGCTGAGCCGCCCCCGGAAACCCGTCGAGGAAGACCGGCTCGCGCGCGTGTGAACATGCCCGCCCGGATCGCGGGTAGCCGACCCGGGCACGAGTCGTCGGTCTCGGCGGTATCCGTTTCGCTGTGGAGGTGTCTGCCGCTATGCGCGCGAAGGTGTTGGAGAGGTTCCCGGCGGGAGCACCGCGCGGATCGTGGCCCGCGGAGGAGTACGCGGCCCGCCGACGGGCCGAGGGCGAGCCCGCGACCGTGGTCATGGATCTGAAGTCGGACGCGTTCCTCGTCGTCGTCCCGGGGCCGGACGAGGACTGACCCGAGGGACGCAGCGGCGGACCGCGTCCCTGGCGAAGGGCCGTCGGCCCGTCGGGGCGCAGCCGGGAAACGGGCCCTCTCGGGCCGTGGCCGCGGTAGGGAACGGGCCCCTCATGCCGTCAGGGCGGCCAGCTGGGCACGCCGCGACTCCCGGGTCTGGGCCTGGACCATGAGGAACAGGGCCTCACGTGCGAGGCGTTGGGCGCGGTTCGTCAGCAGCATGGAGCGGCCGCCGCCCGCGACGACGGCCGCCGTGGTCGCCGTCTGCAGCACCGCGAAGGCCTGCGTCCGCAGGGCCAGGCGTTCTTCGAGGCGCTCGTCGGGCGCCGCGCCGTCGGCGAGGGCGTAGGCCTGACGGCGGGTCTCGTCGAGGCGGCTGCGCAGCGGGACCGCCGTCTCCTCGTCCAGCAGGTCCAGGGCCGCCCGCGTGACGCCGAAGACCGCGGGGTTGGTGTTGACCGTTTTGCTGCGGTCGGTCGCCGACCAGCGTGCGTGCGGGGTGCGCACGACGACCGCCTCCGCCGGGACCCACAGGCCGTCCAGCTCCAGCGAGACCGTGCGGGCGGCCGTCAGGGCGGCCAGCCGCAGCGGGGCCGAGGCCCGCAGACCCGGCTGTTCGCGCGCCTCGGTGAACGCGAACAGGGCCTCGCCCGACTCCGTCACCCCGGCCAGCAGCATGACGTCGCTCAGGCCCCAGCCCGTGTACCAGGGCACCGTCCCGTCGAAGCGCCAGCCGCCGCGTTCCCGGGCGGCCCGCACCGGCGTGCGCGGATACGCCCGCAGCTGGGCGTACGCCACGCCGGCCAGCAGCTCGCCCGTGGCCAGCCGGGGCAGCAGACGCTCGCGGTACGGGCCCTCGCTCCCGGCCAGCGCCAGCACCGGCGTGTGGTGCTGGGCCTGCACGAACCAGGTCGAGCAGCAGGCCCCGGCCAGGATCTCCGTCGTCTCCCGCACCACAGGTGCCGGAGCCCCGGCACCGCCGTACTCCGTCGGCGCGTTCACGCCGAGCAGGCCCTCGCGGCCGATCTCCGTGAGGTGGCTCCTCGGTACCTCCCCCAGGTCGACCTGCTCGGCGTGCGGGGCCAGCAGGTCGTCGGCGAGGCGATGGGCGCGGGCGACGAGCGGGTGCGGTGCGGTCATGGGCGGGATTCTTTCCCGGATCTCGGCGCGGGGTGTCGATCCGGGGGAGGGTCGTTCGTGTAGGAGGTGGGAAACGAGACGACGCCAAGGAGGACGTCATGAAGCACTACCTGCTCAGCGTGGTCCAGCCGGCCGGCGGTGAGCCGCCCGCCGCCGACGAGCTGGCCGAGATCATGAGCCGCGTGCAGGCCTACAACGACGAGCTGCGCGCCGCCGGGGCCTGGGTCTTCGCCGGCGGTCTGCACGGCCCGGAGACGGCCACCGTGCTGCGGCCCGACAACGGTGAGGTGCTCATCACCGACGGACCGTACGCCGAGGGCAAGGAATACCTCGGCGGCCTCTGCCTGATCACCGCCGCCGACCTGGACGAGGCCCTGGAGTGGGGGCGCAAGGCCGCGCTCGCCACCACGCTGCCGATCGAGGTCCGCCCCTTCGTGGACACTCACTGACCCATGGCGGACGCCACGGACGTCGAGGCCGTCTTCCGCGCGGAGTACGGCCGCGCCGTCGCCGTCCTCGTCCGCTTCCTGGGCGACATCGACCTCGCCGAGGAGGCGGTCCAGGAAGCCTTCGCGACGGCCGTGCGCCGCTGGCCGGAGACCGGGGTGCCGCCCGCCCCGGCCGGCTGGATCATCACCACCGCCCGCAACAGGGCCGTCGACCGGCTGCGCCGGGAGTCCACCCGCGACGCCCGCCAGGCGGAGGCCGCCCTGCTGTACGGCGCCGACCCGCCCGTGGAGGAGGGCCCCGTGCGCGACGAGCGGCTCCGGCTGATCTTCACCTGCTGCCATCCCGCGCTGGCCCCGCAGGCGCAGGTGGCCCTGACCCTGCGGCTCCTCGGCGGGCTCACCACCGCCCAGATCGCCCGCGCCTTCCTCGTCCCCGAACCGACCATGGCCCAGCGGCTGGTCCGCGCCAAGTCGAAGATCAGGGACGCGCGCATCCCGTACCGCGTACCGCGCGACGCGGATCTGCCCGACCGGCTGAGAGGCGTCCTCGCCGTCGTCTACCTGGTGTTCAACCAGGGATACGAGGGCGAGGCGGGCCTGTGCGCGGAGGCGGTGCGGCTCGGCAGACTCCTCGTCGAACTGATGCCGGACGAGCCGGAGGCCGTCGGCCTGCTGGCGCTGATGCTGCTCGTCGAGTCCCGTCGGGACGCACGCGTGGACGCCGGCGGCACGCTCGTGCCGCTGCCCGAGCAGGACCGCGACCGGTGGGACCGCGCACTGATCGCCGAGGGCCAGGCGCTGGTCCGCCGCTGTCTGCGCCGCGACCGGCCCGGGCCGTACCAGATCCAGGCCGCCGTTCAGGCCGTCCACAGCGACGCGCCGGCCGCCGCCGCCACCGACTGGGGGCAGATCCTGCGCCTGTACGACCAGTTGACGGCCCTCGCCCCGAGCCCGGTCGTGGCTCTGAACCGGGCGGTCGCCGTGGCCGAGACCCAGGGCCCGAGTCCGGCGCTCGACCTCGTGGACGCGCTGGACCTGCACGGCTACCGCGTCTGGCACGCCGTCCGCGCCGACCTGCTGCGCCGGCTGGACCGGACGGCCGAGGCCGCGGAGGCGTACCGGGCGGCCCTGGCGCTGAGCGAGAGCCCGGCGGAGCGCGCCTTCCTCGAGCGGCGGCTGCGCGAGCTCGCCCGCTGAGGCGGTCCGGCAGGCCGATCCGACCGCCCGGTCGGCAGGGGCCGACGGGTTGGAACGGCTCACGGCGGGCAGCTGCGTGGGGCTGCTCGGCAGGGGACCGGCGGGCGGGGCGACGGGACCGGTGCGCATGGGACCGGTACGGCAGGAAGGGCCGGAAGGGTCCTGGGCGGGTCGGCAGGGGGCCCGACGGGACGGGCGGCGGACGGGCGGCGGGACGGGTGGGCAGAAGGCCGGCAGGGTCGGCGGGGTGGGTCACGGGCGGTGGGTCGGCGGGACCGGGGCCGGGTCGCTCCAGGGCCCGTCGGGAACGCCGTCGGCGAGGTCGTCGTCCGCGGGAATGTATTTTGGCCCCCGAATGGTTGGCATATACATCGAGCTGACCGCTCGTCCCGACGACCCAGGGCCGCGAGGCCCGCGTACCCCAGCGAGGCACGATGACCACCGCCGCCACTCCCGAGCAGCCCGCCGACGTCGTGGCCCGGCTGCGCGCCGCCTTCCGAACCGGCCGCACCAAGCCCGTCGCGTGGCGCACGGACCAGTTGCGCCGCCTGCGCCGGCTGCTCACGGACCAGGGAGCGGAGCTGGCCGCGGCCCTCCACGCAGACCTGGGAAAGAGCTCCACCGAGGCCTACCGCACCGAGATCGACTTCACGGTCAGGGAGATCGACCACACCCTCGAGCACCTCGACGGATGGCTGCGTCCCGAGCCGGCCCCGGTCCCCGCCCATCTGGGCGCCGACGCGCGCGCCTGGACGCAGTACGACCCGCTCGGCGTCGTCCTTGTCATCGCCCCCTGGAACTACCCCGCCCAGCTCCTGCTCGCCCCGCTGGTCGGCGCCCTCGCCGCAGGCAACGCGGTGGTCGTCAAGCCCAGCGAACTCGCCCCCGCCACCTCCGCGGCCCTGGCCCGCCTGCTGCCGGCGCACCTCGACACCGAGGCGGTCGCCGTCGTCGAGGGCGGCATCCCGGAGACCACCGCCCTGCTGGCCGAGCGGTTCGACCACATCTTCTACACCGGCAACGGCGTCGTCGGCCGCGTCGTGCTGCGCGCCGCCGCCGAGCACCTCACCCCGGTCACCCTCGAACTCGGCGGCAAGTCACCGGCGTTCGTCGACCGTGACGCCGATCTGTCCGTCGTCGCCGACCGGCTGGCCCGCGGCAAGTTCCTCAACGCCGGCCAGACCTGCGTCGCCCCCGACTACGTCCTCACCGACCCGGCGACGGCCGCCGCCCTCGAGCCGTTGCTGGCGCGGGCGGTGGAGGCCGTCTACGGCGCCGACCCGCAGACCTCCGCCGAGTACGGCCGCATCGTCGACGAACGCCACTTCGACCGGCTCGCCGGCCTGCTGGACTCCGGCCGCGTCGTGGTCGGCGGCGCCAAGGACCGCGCGGACAAGTACCTCGCGCCGACCGTGCTCGCCGACGTCGACCCGAAGTCGCCCGTCATGCAGGAGGAGATCTTCGGCCCGATCCTGCCGATCGTCACCGTCGACGGCCTGGACGAGGCGATCGGCTTCATCAACGACCGCGACAAGCCCCTCGCCCTGTACGTCTTCACCGACTCCGACGACACCCGCGGCCGGATCGCCGCCGAGACCTCCTCCGGTGGCCTCGGGTACGGCCTGCCGCTCGCCCATCTCACCGTCTCCGACCTGCCGTTCGGCGGGGTGGGCGCGAGCGGCATGGGCAGCTACCACGGGCGCTACTCCATCGAGACGTTCAGCCACCGCAAGGCCGTGCTGGAGAAGCCGCTGGGCTGAGGCACGGTCCGGCATGTCGGCGGCGGCGACCGGGGAAGCCCTCCGCAACACGGGCCACCGCCATGGCCCGTTGACGGAGGCGGCCGCGACAGGGCGGCCGTCCCCGGCGGGTGCGAAACTGCCCGGATGGCCTCCGAGACGATCACCGCGGCCGCCGCGGGCACCTGGAACTGCGGCGACCTGTCCGTCAACCGCCTCGGCTTCGGCGCGATGCGGCTGACGGGCAGCGCCGCCTTCCACCTCGGCACGCCGAGCGACCGCGACCGCTCGATCGCCGTACTGCGCAGGGCCGTCGAGCTCGGCGTCGACCACATCGACACCGCGGCCTTCTACTTCTCCTCCCTGCGCTCCGCCAACGAACTCATCGGCCGCGCGCTGTCCCCGTACCCGGACGGCCTGGTCATCGCCGCCAAGGTCGGCCCGTACCGCGACTACCGGGGGGAGTGGGGGGCCCGGGCCCGCCCCGAGGACCTGCGCGGCCACGTCGAGGAGAACCTGCGCCAGCTCGGCCGCGACCACCTCGACCTCGTCTACCTGCGCCGGATGGGGCAGGAGTCGATCGCCGAGCACTTCGGCGCGCTCGCCGCGCTGCGCGAGGAGGGCCTGGTCCGCCACCTCGGGATCTCGGCCGTCCAGCCCCGCCACCTCGCCGAGGCGCAGGCTGTCGCCCCGGTGGTGAGCGTGCAGAACGAGTTCGGTCTCGGCCACCCCGGCCCGGCGTCCGCCGAACTGCTCAGGCTCTGCGGTGAGCAGGGCATCGCCTTCGTCCCCTACTTCGCCATCGCCGGGAAGGGGGCCGAACACGGGGCGACCGCCGCCCACGACGACGAGGTGCTGCGCATCGCCCGCGCCCACGACGCGACGCCCGCCCAGGTCCGGCTCGCCTGGACGCTCGCCCAGGGACCGCACGTGCTGGCCATCCCAGGTACCGGAAGCCCCGCTCACCTGGCCGAGAACGTGGCCGCGGGAGCGCTGCGCCTCACGGAAGAGGAGAGGGACCGCCTGAACACGGCCCACCGCGGCGCGGGCCGCGTGCAGGGGAACTGACCCCGCCCCGGCCGCCGCGGCCCGACCGTACCGGCCCCCGCTGGCGCGTATGAGGTTTTACGTATAACCTCACCCGTCAATCCCCTCCGGAAGAGTTCTTCCGCATGGTTCCCCGTACAGCGTCCGCACGCCTCCGCACGCCCCGAAAGGTCCCCGATGAGCCGCATCGCCCTGGTCACCCTCGTCGTCGACGACTACGACGAGGCGATCCGCTTCTACACCGATGCGCTCGGCTTCCGGCTCGTCGAGGACGAGCCCCGCCCCGACGGCGCCCGCTGGGTCGTCGTGCGGCCCGGGGACCGCCAGGACGGCGTCGGACTGCTCCTGGCCCGCGCCGAGGGTGACGCCCAGCGCGCCCGGGTCGGTGACCAGACCGGCGGCCGCGTGGGGTTCTTCCTGCACACCGAGGACTTCGCCGCCGACCACGCCCGCATGCTCGCCGCCGGCGTGACGTTCCTGGAGGAGCCCCGCCACGAGGCCTACGGATCCGTCGCCGTCTTCCAGGACCTGTACGGAAACCGCTGGGACCTGCTCCAGCCCGCCGCCTGAGCGCCGTCCGCCCGACCACATCGCCCGACCGCACCGCCCGCCGAACCACTCGCCGAGGAACACGCACATGCCCCGCATCGACACCGACACCCTCCGCCGGCTCCCCAAGGCCGTCCTGCACGACCACCTCGACGGCGGACTGCGCCCCGCCACCGTCGTCGAGCTCGCGGCGGAGGCCGGCCACACCCTGCCCACCACCGACGCCGACGAGCTCGCCGCCTGGTACTTCGAGGCCGCCAACTCGGGTGACCTGGTGCGCTACATAGCCACCTTCGAGCACACCCTCGCCGTCATGCAGAGCCGTGAGGGCCTGCTGCGCACGGCCGAGGAGTACGTGCTCGACCTGGCCGCCGACGGCGTCGTCTACGGCGAGGTGCGCTACGCCCCCGAGCTGATGCTGAACGGCGGGCTGACACTCCCCGAGGTCGTCGAGACGGTGCAGGAGGGTCTGGCCGCCGGCATGGCGAAGGCCGCCGCCGCCGGTACCCCCGTCCGGGTGGGCACCCTGTTGTGCGGCATGCGCATGTTCGACCGCACGCGCGAGACGGCCGACCTCGCCGTCGCGTTCCGGGACGCGGGCGTCCTCGGCTTCGACATCGCCGGTGCCGAGGACGGGTTCCCGCCCGCCGACCACCTCGACGCCTTCGCGCACCTGCGCCGCGAGAACGTCCCCTTCACCATCCATGCCGGCGAGGCCCACGGCCTGCCCAGCATCCACCAGGCGCTCCAGGTGTGCGGCGCCCAGCGCATCGGGCACGGCGTGCGCATCACCGACGACATCGTGGACGGCAAGCTCGGCCGCCTCGCCGGCTGGGTGCGCGACCGCCGGATCGCGCTGGAGATGTGCCCGACGTCCAACCTCCAGACGGGCGCCGCGACCTCGATCGCCGAGCACCCGATCACCGCGCTGAAGGACCTCGGCTTCCGCGTCACGCTCAACACGGACAACCGTCTGGTCTCCGGCACCACGATGACCCGCGAGATGTCGCTGCTCGTCGAGCACGCGGGCTGGGACGTCGAGGACCTGCGCACGGTGACCGTGAACGCCCTCAAGAGCGCGTTCATCCCGTTCGACGAGCGCACCGCCCTCATCGAGGACGTCGTCCTGCCGGGTTACGCCGCCGCGCTCTGAAGCAGCCCGCGCAGGTAGGCGGCCTGTCCGACGTGCTGCAGGTCGTCGGACAGGACGCTGACCAGCCGTACGCCCAGCGTGACCGGCGGATCCCAGCGCTCGTCCACCACGCGCCCCAGGTCGGCGGCGGTCAGCGTGCGCAGCGCCTCGACGCTCTGCGCGTGGACGGCGTCGTGGTAGCCGGTCAGCAGGCCGGGGTCGCGGACCCGCACCTTCGCGACCTGTGCGGCGCTGTGCCCGTACCCGGTGTCCTCGTGCGGCAGGTCGAGGCCGAACCGTTTCTCCCAGTCCTGGGTCAGCCACACCTGGTCGAGCCCGAAGGCGTCGGCCATGTGGTCGTCCTGGACCCGGGTGAGGTGCCAGACCAGCCAGGCGACCGAGTTGGCCGATGGTGCCGGCCGGCTGTTGAGGGCGTCGGGGTCCAGGCCCTCGACGGCGGCGCGGACCTCTTCCTGGATGCGGTTGTACCCGTCGATGAGGATGTCCTTCGCATGCATGGGTCCACCATCGCCCAGCGGGCGCTCAGGCGCCCCCTGTTTCCAGCAGCCCCATGAGTGCCCGGGCCGCCGGGCTGGTCGCCCGGGCCGGCGGCAGCAGGGCCACCGTCTCGTAGGCGGCCTCGCCCGTGCCCTGGAGGGCGAGGGCGGTCAGGGCCTCGCGCTTGTGCCGGAAGTGACGCGGTACGACCGCGACGCCGAGGTTCTCGTCCACCAGGTCCAGCAGGCTGTGCACGTCGTTGACCTCCAGGGCCACCGTGCGGTGCACGCTCGCGCCGGCGAACGCGGCGTCGGTGGCGCTGCGCGGCCCCCAGTCAGGGTGGAAGTCCACGAACACCTCGCCGGCCAGGTCCGGTGGCGTCAGGGCCGCAGACGCTCCGGCGAGGCGGTGGTCGGGGTGGCACAGGACGTACATCGGCTCGGCCGCCAGCGGGACGCAGCGCAGCTGGTCGGTGTCGGTCTGGGTGCGGTAGGCGAAGGCCAGGTCGAGCCGGCCGGCCGCCACCTCCTCGCCGAGCGCGCCCGAGCCGGTCTGCCGCAGCCGGATCTCCACGTCGGGGTGGCGCCGCCGGAACGCCGCCAGCAGACCCGCCACGTGCACCCCGGCGATGCACTGCTCGGTGCCCACGGAGAGGGTGCCGCGGACCACGCCCTGCACGGCCGCGACCGCCTCGTGGGCCGCCCGCACCTGCGCCAGGACGCGCTCCGCCTCCCCGAGCAGCGCCCGGCCCGCCTCGGTCAGCGTCACCCGCCGGGTGGTCCGGACGAAGAGAGGGGCGCGCAGCTCCCGCTCCAGGGACCGGATCGACGCCGACAGGCCGGACTGGGAGACCATCAGGCGTTCGGCGGCCCGGGTGAAATGCTGGTCCTCGGCGACGGCTACGAAGTGCTGGAGGTGGCGCAGTTCCATGATTGAGAAGCGTATCCGCTGAATCTCATCGGATTCTTCTGTTGGACCACTGCCCGCAGGTGGAGCCAGAGTGGGTAGCGGTTGACGGGAGTGATCTTCCCGGACCCGATCGTCGTGCCAACCCCCTCTGGAGTCGCGTTGTACACCGCACACCCCGACCGTTACGCGGACATGCCCTACCGGCGCACCGGGCGCAGCGGCCTGAAGCTTCCCGCGCTGTCGCTCGGCCTGTGGCACAACTTCGGCCCGGACCGCCCGGTCGAGACACAGCGGGCCATTCTGCGCCGCGCCTTCGACCTCGGCGTCACCCACTTCGACCTGGCCAACAACTACGGCCCGCCGCCCGGCGCGGCCGAGTCCGCGCTGGGCGGTTTCCTGAGGAGCGACTTCGCGGCGTACCGCGACGAACTGGTGATCTCCACCAAGGCCGGCTACCTGATGTGGCCCGGCCCGTACGGCGAGTGGGGTTCGCGCAAGTACGTGCTGTCCTCGCTGGACCAGAGCCTGTCGCGCATGGGGCTGGACTACGTCGACGTCTTCTACTCGCACCGCCCCGACCCCGAGACTCCCCTGGAGGAGACGATGGGCGCCCTGCACTCCGCGGTGCAGCAGGGCAAGGCGCTGTACGTAGGCGTCTCCAACTACTCGGCCGAGCAGACCCGCGAGGCGGCCCGGATCCTCGGCGAACTGGGCACCCCGCTCCTCATCCACCAGCCGCGCTACTCCATGCTCGACCGCCGCCCGGAGAGCGAGGGCCTGCTGGACGCCCTGGACGAACTCCAGGTCGGGTCGATCGTGTTCTCGCCGCTGGAGCAGGGGCTGCTGACCGGCCGCTATCTGAACGGCATCCCGGAGGACTCGCGGGCGGCGAGCGACAGCCCGTTCCTGAAGTCCGAGGCCGTCACCGAGGAACTCGTCGGCAAGCTGCGCGCCCTCGACGACATCGCGAAGTCGCGCGGCCAGTCCCTCGCCCAGCTGGCGCTCGCCTGGGTGCTGCGCGGGGGCCGGGTGACCTCCGCGCTCGTGGGCGCGAGCAGCGCCCGCCAGATCGAGGACAGCGTCGGCGCGCTCTCCCGCCTGGACTTCGAGGCCGACGAGCTGACCCGGATCGACACGGTGATCAACGGCTGAGCGTTTTGCCGGGCGGTCGGTCGCCGGCGAACTCCGAAAACGGTGTCGGTCGACCGTCCCGCGGATCCCGAGCGGTCCGCGGGTGCCGAAGAATGTGACGGAACAGGGCCGGAGGGCATAGGTCCAGTCCCGTTCGCCGGGCTCCCGCGCAGGACGACGGTGAATTCGGCATCGAGTATTCCGTTTATGCCCGCCCGGGTTGTCGGCGGTTATCCCTATGTCCACCGCTCGCAGCGGTCGTGCGGCGATCCCGTGCCGTCCGGACCGCCGCGAGCGGAGGAATTCATCGGCGCCGGACTCAGGCTCCGGCCGGCACGCGGTCCAAGAAACCCAGGACGGACGTGATCCGGTCCTGCGCGTCCAGCGTGATGACGTCGGATCCGGCCACCGGGGCGGCCCCGGCCCCGTTCACCAGCTCCCAGGAGAACCGGGCCGTGTCGTGGTGGCCGTCGACCGCGCCGGAGAGCCGGAAGACGAAGCCCGGGAACTGGGCGTGCGCCGCCGTGACCACGGCCGCGATCTCCTCGTGGCCGCGGACGTCGGCGAGGGGGTCGGTGTACGTGCCCCGCACGGCCCACGCGGCGGCGACGGCCTTCGCCAACGCCTCGGGCTCCCGTGCGTTCCAGGCCTCGAAGTAGCGGGCGACGGCGTTCTCGTAGCGGTCGGTGTTCGCGGACATGGGAAATCAGCCCCCAGGAAAGGTCGTCGTTACTGGTCAGGTCCCGGATTACGGCCTTCGCCGATCCGGTGTGACCAGCTTGCCCGCGGCCGCCGCCCGGGTCGATTACCCGCCGGGTAATGACGGTGTTCGGCAATGCTCGCCGCATTTCGGCCATGAACCGCGGGGAATATGCCAGGAGACTGGCTAAAAAGACATGGTGACAGTGTTTCAGCAGTGAACATACTCGAACGTCGGGGGCAGTTTCCCCACAGGAGCCGCACGGAAAGCGAGGCGCGACCGGCAAGCGAGCACCGGGGGAGAGAGACGTGCACGACGAATTCCTGTGCCATGTCACCGCGTACGGCGTCTGCGACGGCCGGCGCATCGGCGTACCACTGGGCACCTACCGCGCGCCTACGCTGGCGCTCGCCCTGTGGTGGCTGCGGGACCGGGCGTCCTGGATGGCCGAACGACTGGATCCGCTGCCCGAGAGCGAGTACTTCCCGCCGGGGGCGCTCGTCCCCGTCGCCGACACCGTGCAGGACGTGCCCGGGCTGCTGCGGGCCTGGTGCGCCGACACGGGCCGGCAGGAGCTGGTGGCCGACGAACTGGCGGGCGGCAGGCTGGTGCGGATCGCGGTCAGCGACGACACCACCGAGTACGAGCTCCTCGCGGAGTCCGTCGACGCACTGCGCATGCAGCGCACCGTCCCGGCCCTCGTCCTCCCCGTCGGCTGAGGGGGAGGAGCCGGCGCCCGCGCACACCGCCTTCGGCGCCGGTCCAGACGACGATCGCCGGCAGCGTCTCGTCCTGGCGGAACGCCCGCTGGGCGGTGATCACCTCGGTCGACTCGGCGCTGCGCGGCAGGAACGCCGCCTGGTCGTTGGTGGCGACCTCGCCGAGCCGTCCGGCGAAGGGGCCGAGGGCGCCCCCGACGCCGAGCCAGACGGCGACGAGCAGCAGGGGGACGAGCCATCGTGCGCGTCGGGACATGGCGGGCATCGCTCTCCAGATTCCGGGAACCGCGTCAGCGGCGGTCATGTGTATCTCGATGATGAACAATCTCAACCATCGAGTTATTGATCGCGGGTGATCGTAGACGGCACTCGTACTTCCGTCGCAGGCGGGTGTACGGATGCGGTGCGGGCGCACGTTCGTGCGCCCGCGTCTCCGTCCGCCTCTCCTCTACGTAGATCCACCGATGCGCCGGCCCGGCCGCCCGGGCGAGGATGCGAGTCCGCGCACTTCCCCGGCCGAAGCGAAAGGACATCGCACCCGGTGCTCCCCTGGATCATGTTCTCGGTCATCCTCATCGCCCCGTTCGTCGTGGGCGCGACCCTCGCCGTCCGTACCACCCGCCGGGCGAACAAGGCGGACCGGGCGATGCGCCTCCTCGCCCAGCGCCCCGGCTGGAGCCGTGTCGCGGGCGACGCGCGAAAGCAGTACTCGACCCGGTTCGCGGGCCACTTCCCCTGGCTGCTGCGCACCCTCTACGGCACCGCCGTGACCGGCTCGCTCGGCGGCCACCCGGTCACCGTCAGCAGACTCTGGGAGCCGGTCGGGCGCAGGGACGTACGGCACTGGCTCGTCGTGTGCTTCGACGTGCCCGGCGACGGCCTCTTCCTCCGGCTGGAGCGGGAGTGGAGCGCGGCCGAACTCAACCTGCGCTGCGAGGGCCTTCCGTACCTGCCGATGGGCAAGGACCAGGCGGGGACGGTCGAGCGGTTCTACTCCTCCGGCCTGCCCGAGCAGCTGATGAGGTTCGCCGCACCGGCGGTCTCGTTGTACGAGGCCGGGGTGTGCTTCGTCTACCCGATGCCCGACGTGGTGGACATGGGCTCACTGCTGAAGGGGCTGGCGGCCCTGCTCCCGGACCTCACCGAGCTCGCCCGGGCCGCCGGCCCGAAGGAGCCGCAGGACGCTCCCTAGCCGGTGCCGCGGCCGCAGCGGCGAGCGGCGAGGAGCAGCAGGCGGTCCGCGGGGGACGGTCCCGCCGGACTGCTCAGCGCGTCGGCGGCGGCCCGGTTTCGGAGAGCTGCTCGTTGAGGGCCGCGAGGAAGCGCACCACGACCGTCAGCTCGTCCGCCGTGAAGCGGGCCCGGGCGGCCTCGGTGGCCTCGGCCAGCGGACGGAAATAGGTGCGGGCCGCCGAGCGGGCGTCGGAGGCGTAGTACAGGTGGACCACCCGGCGGTCGGCGCTCTCGCGGACCCGGCGGATGTGTCCGGCCCGCTCGAGCCGGTCCACGCACGCGGTGACCGCGCCCGAGGTCAGTCCGAGGTGCTCGCGCAGCCGCTTCGGCGTCATCGGCTCCTCGGCGTCCAGGATCGCCGCGAGCGCCTGGACGTCGGTGGCGTGCAGGGCGTGCTCGCCGGCGAACCCGTGCACCAGCCGGTTGATCCCGCCGTTCATCCGCCGCAGCTGGACGGCGAAGGCGTGCAGGTCGGCTGGGTGCGGGAACGCCTCGGACTCCCGTGCCGCCGCCGGGCGTTCCCGGTCGTTCGCTGTGGCCACGCGATCAGCGTAGTCGGCCGCCTCGTCACTCGATCGTGCGCACAAACCGGCGTCCCCGCATCCATGACGGCACTCGGCGTGGAAGCGATCAACAGGGGGCCGTCGAGGCGGAGGACCGAGGACTCATGAGCGCACAGGGCGACCGCACGGGACCGCTGAGCCTGGTGACCGGCGCGACCGGATACATCGGCGGGCGGCTGGTTCCGGAGCTGCTCGCGGCCGGGCACCGGGTGCGCTGTCTGGCCCGCTCCCCCGACCGGCTGCGCGACCACACCTGGGCGGGCGACGTCGAGACCGTGCGCGGCGACGTCACGGACGCCGCGTCGGTCGCGGCGGCGATGCGGGGCGTGGACGTCGCCTACTACCTGGTCCACGCCCTGGGCACCGGCGACGACTTCGAGGAGACCGATCGCCGCGCGGCGCGGATCTTCGGCGAACGGGCCCGGGTCGCCGGCGTCCGTCGCGTCGTCTACCTCGGCGGTCTCACCCCGGCCGGCGTGCCCGAGCGGGAGCTCTCGCCGCATCTGCGCTCGCGTGCCGAGGTGGGCCGCATCCTGCTGGCCTCGGGGACGCCGACGACGGTGCTGCAGGCGGCGGTCGTCATCGGCTCCGGCTCGGCCTCCTTCGAGATGCTGCGCTATCTGACCGAGCGCCTGCCGGTGATGATCACCCCGAGCTGGGTGCACACCCGCATCCAGCCCGTCGCGGTGCGCGACGTGCTGCGCGCGCTCGTCGGCAGCGCCACCATGCCGGACGACGTCAGCCGGGCCTTCGACATCGGCGGCCCGGACGTGCTGACGTACCGCGAGATGATGCTCCGCTACGCCGCGGTCGCCGACCTGCCGCGCCGCCTCATCGTGTCCGTTCCGATGCTCACCCCCGGCCTGTCCAGCCACTGGGTCGGCCTGGTGACGCCCGT
This sequence comes from Streptomyces sp. P3, assembly GCF_003032475.1. Classification (NCBI taxonomy): domain Bacteria; kingdom Bacillati; phylum Actinomycetota; class Actinomycetes; order Kitasatosporales; family Streptomycetaceae; genus Streptomyces; species Streptomyces sp. P3. Next base: position 9,397,221 of record NZ_CP028369.1, on the reverse strand, counting down.
GCCCGCGTCGATCGCCCGGCCGCTCACCGAGTCGCTGCGGCACGAGGTGGTCTGCCACGAGCACGACATCGCCCGGTACGTGCCCGACCCGCCGGGGCATCCGGTCGGGTTCGACGAGGCGGTCCGGCTCGCGCTGCGCAAGGTCCGCGACGCGCAGGTCGCCACCCGGTGGTCGTCCGCGTCGGTGCCCGGCGCGCCCAGCGATCCGCTGCCCACCGACCCCGGCTGGGCCGGCGGCAGCCTGTACACCGACGACCGGGAACTCGCCGTCGACGCGCCGTGCGCCGCCCTGTGGCGGGTGATCGAGGGCATCGGCGGCGAGAACGGCTGGTACTCGTTCCCGCTCGCCTGGGCCGTCCGCGGCGGGCTCGACCGGCTGGTCGGCGGGGTGGGGCTGCGCCGCGGCCGCCGGGACGCCGCCCGGCTGCGGGTGGGCGACTCGCTGGACTTCTGGCGGGTCGAGGAGATCGAGCCCGGACGGCTGTTGCGGCTGCGGGCGGAGATGCGGCTGCCGGGCCGGGCCTGGCTGGAGCTGTGCGCGCGGACGGACCCCGAGGGCCGGACCCGGTTCCGCCAGCGCGCCCTGTTCCATCCGCACGGGCTCCTCGGCCACGCCTACTGGTGGAGCGTGGCGCCCTTCCACACGGTCGTCTTCGGCGGCATGGCCCGCAACATCGCCCGGGCGGCCGAGGCGGGCGCGCGGGCCCCGGAGCCCTCGTCCGTGCGCTGACCCGGCGTGCGCGATCCCCCGCGATCTTCCGGCGGGGCTGGTGCGTCCGCCGCGCCCCGCCGCCCGGAAGCAGTTCTTCGTCCGCCCTTTGTCGCCCCGGAGCCCGATCATGAACGTCTCGGTCGTCCTGTTCACCGCCGACCTGCGCCTGCACGACCATCCGCCGCTGCGCGCGGCCCTCGACGGATCACGGCAGGTGGTGCCGCTGTTCGTGCGCGACCGGGCCGTGGACGCCGCCGGGTTCGCGGCGCCGAACCGGCTGGCCTTCCTCGCGGACAGCCTGCGCGACCTCGACGCCGGGCTGCGCGAGCGGGGCGGCCGGCTCGTCCTGCGCTCCGGCGACCTGGTGGACGAGGTGTGCGGGGCGGCCGTGGAGGCGGACGCCGACGAGGTCCATCTGGCCGCCGACGTGAGCGCGTACGCGCGGCGCCGCGAGGAACGGCTGCGGGCGGCGCTGGAGGCACAGGGCGTGCGCCTGCACGTGCACGACGCGGTGACGACGGCGGTCGGTCCCGGAGCGGTGGTCCCGTCCTCCTCGGACCACTTCGCGGTCTTCACGCCGTACTTCCGGCACTGGTCCCAGCAGCGGCTGCGGACCCCGCTGCGCGCGCCCGGCCCCGTCCGGGTCCCGGACGGCGTCGGTTCGCAGGAGCTTCCCTCCCGAGGTGATCTGTCGGGACTGTCGCCGGCGCTGGCGGAGGGCGGCGAGACACAGGGACGCCGACGGTTCGCCTCCTGGCTGCGCTCCGGCATCGCCGCCTACGAGGACCGGCACGACGACCTGGCCGGCGACGCCACCTCACGGCTCTCCCCCCACCTGCACTTCGGCACGCTGTCCCCGGCGGAACTCGTGCACCGTGCGCGACGGGCGGGCGGCCCGGGCGGCGAGGCCTTCGTGCGGCAGCTCGCCTGGCGCGACTTCCACCGTCAGGTGCTGGCGGCCCGGCCCGGCGCGGCGCACGCCGACTACCGCACCAAGCACGACCGCTGGCGCTCGGAGCGCTCCGCGCGCGAGGACGTCGAGGCGTGGCGGGCGGGCCGCACCGGCTACCCGATCGTCGACGCCGCGATGCGGCAGCTGCGGCACGAGGGCTGGATGCACAACCGCGGCCGGCTGCTGACCGCGAGCTTCCTCACCAAGACCCTCTACGTGGACTGGCGCGTCGGCGCCCGGCACTTCCTGGACCTGCTGGTCGACGGGGACGTGGCCGACAACCAGCTCAACTGGCAGTGGATGGCGGGCACCGGCACCGACTCGCGCCCCAACCGGGTCCTCAACCCGGTCACCCAGGCGAAGCGTTACGACCCCGACGGCGCGTACGTGCGGCGCTGGCTGCCGGAACTGCGGAACGTGGCGGCCCCCGCGATCCACGAACCGTGGAGGCTCCCCGGACCGGACCGGGCCGCGCTCGACTACCCGGACCCGATCGTCGGGCTCTCCGCGGGCCTCGACCGCTTCCGGCGAGCCCGGGAACGCCGCTGAACGGGGTTCGGCCGCGACGCTCGCGCTCAGGCGGTGTCGTACACCCCGGCCAGCAGCGTCAGGGCCTCGGCCAGCCCGGCCGGCCGGTGCAGGCCCGGCGCGGGGCGTCCGGTCCAGCCGGCGCCGCCGAGCACCACCACGGGGGCGCGCCGGGCGCCGGCGACGCCCCACCGGGTCTGCGCGATGTGCCGGGCGAGCGGAAGACTCGCGGTGGAGCGCGCCTGGGCCCACAGGACGACGGCGACCGGACCCAGCCGCCGGACCGCCGAGTCCAGCGCCTCGGCGGGCACGGCCGCCCCGAACATGCGGGTGGGCACCCCCAGTTGGCCGAGAGCGGCGTCGAGCGCCTCCAGCGGCAGACTGTGCTGTTCGCCGGGCACGCAGGCCAGCAGCACGGGTCCCGGCCGGCCCGCCGCCTCCCGCGGTGCCGCGGCCCGCGTGGCGCGGCGCAGCGCGGTGGAGACGTGCCAGGAGAGCAGGTGCTCCACTTCGACGTATCGGTCGCCGGAGGAGACCCACTTGCGGCCCACGGCGTGCAGCGTCGGGACCATCACCTCCTGCCAGGCGACGATCAGTCCGTGCCGTTCGACGGCCGCGTCCAGGAGCTCCGCCACGCCCGGCGCGTCGAGCCGTACGGCGGCGCGGGCCAGCCCCCGGCACTCCTGGCGTACGTCCACGCCGAGCAGGAGAGCGTCCTGCGGACGCGCCGGCCCCCGGCCCCCGCCCGCGGTGCGGTCCCGGCCCAGGGCGCCCACCGGTCCCGCGTCCGCCGGGTCCGCGTCCGCCGAGCGGGTGTGCGCCGGGCCGCCGCCCGTGTCCGGGCCCGGCGGATCCGGCTCCGCCGCGCTCGCGAGGCTCCCGCGGATCGCCTCCCTCGCCGCCCGCGCCGCGTCCGCCGGGGGCACGCCGGAGGCGGTGAGCCGGCACATCGCCTCCAGTACGGCCACGTCACCGGGCCGCCAGCGCCGGTGCCGCCCGTCGTCGCGGACGACGGGCCCGATGCCGTACCGCCGGTCCCAGGAGCGCAGGGTGGTGGGCGCCACGCCCAGCCGACGGGCCAGCGCCCCGGTCGTCAGTCCGGCTTCGTCCGGGCTCGGGATCTCACTCATGGACCGACGATACGAGACCGCCGCTCCGCCCTCTCCGACCTCTACACATAAGGAGCAAATAAGAGCAGAATGAACATGCGCGGCACTTACCGCACACCGCAGCGAAGCGGTCAGGCCGGAAAGTCGAAGGAGACGAACCATGGCCAACGTCTCGCCCACCAGAGGTGACATGTCGACGCACCCCGACGTTTCCGAGATGCAGGCGCGGTACGCGCGCATGCTCGGTGGTCGTGATGTGGCACTCGTGGACGGACCGGTGTTCCTGCTCGGTCTGTACTGCGCCGTGTCCCCGTGGATCCTCCACTACACCGTCAGCCAGCCCGCGCTCATGACCCACAACCTGATCGTGGGCATCGCCATCGCCCTGCTGGGGCTCGGGTTCACCGCGGCTCCCGCCCGCATGTACGGCCTGAGCTGGGCCATGTGCGCGGCCGGCATCTGGATGATCATCGCGCCATGGGTCGTCGGCGAAAGCCCGGACGCCGGTGTCGCGGTGAACAACATCATCATCGGCGCCCTGGCGCTGGTCCTGGGGCTGCTGTGCACCGCCACGGCGGCGAAGAGCGCACCGAAGCCGTAGGGACGGCTGCCCGCCCGTGAGACGGCCGGTCCGGTCCGCAGGGGGCGGACCGGACCGGCCGTCTCACGGCGCGTACACGTACGGCGTCGTCGTGGTGAGCGCCATGAAGCCGAGGCGTTCGAGGATGGGGCGGCTCTGGTCGGAGGCGTCGACCTGGAGGTAGCGGTAGCCGCGGTCGGCGGCGATACGGGCGCGATGGGCGATCAGCGCGCGGTAGACGCCGCGGCCGCGCCAGCCGTCGACCGTGCCGCCGCCCCACAGCCCGGCGAAGGCGGCCCCCTCGATCAGCTCCATCCGCGCCGAGCTCACCGGTGTCTCCCCGGCCAGCGCGACGACGGCGACGAGGGTGTCCGGGGCGGTGGCGAGGCGGGCCAGCAACAGGTCCCGCAGGCGGGAGCCGTCCCGGCCGAAGGCCTTCTCGTGGGCCTCGACCATGAGCTCGACGCCCGCCCGGTCGGTGACCGGCACGACGCGGACGCCGTCGGGCGGCCGGACGTCGCCGAGCTGCTCGCCCGTCTCGGCGATCAGCAGGGTCTCCTCCGGCTCGGACGTGAACCCGGCCGATCCGAGCCGCTGTGCGAGATCGCCCGGACGGTCGTGCCCGTGCAGCTTCCACTCGAACTCGCGGCCGAGCCCCGTGAAGAAGGCGACCTGTTCCGCGACGGCCGCGTCGACGCCGGCGTCGTCCAGGTCCGACCAGACGACGCCGTTCCAGCCACCGTCCCCGCCGACGTGCCGCACCACGTTCCCGGTCCGTTCGACCCGCGCGTCGGGGCTCTCGGGACGTGCGCCTTCGCGCATGTCCCGGTCGTACAGGGCGAGTACCGCGGCGTGATCCATGCGCCCACCCCAACACCCCGGCTGGCCCCGCACAAGGCGATTACGGCCGCGCGGACGGCCGGTGCGGGAAGCGGCGGGGAAGGCCGGGAGAGCCGGGAGCGGGAGGGCCGGGCCCCGCAACGCCGGGCGCGCGACCGCCGACAGCGCCGGGGCCGGGAACGCCGCCGAGCGGCGGCCACCGGCCCCTGGCCTGCCGGGGCCCGTGGTCCGTGGGTCCGAAGGCGCCGCTCAGCGCTCCGTTCCGGGGCGGAACCTGCGGTACAGCAGCGCTCCGCCGAGCAGCATGACCGTACTGCCCGCCAGCGCGGTCAGCGTGGCGTCGGCGCCCGTGTGGGCCAGCGACGACAGGGCCTCAGGGCCCCTGGTCCCGGGCTCGACGGACGGCGCCGCAGGACCGGCCTTCGGCCCTTGGTGCTCGGGCTGCGCGGGCGGGGTGTGCCGGGACGGCGGCTGGTGCGCGGGCCGCCCGGGCTTCTCGCCGGAGGTGTTCACGGACCGGTTGCCGAACGCCGGGTCGCCGATGCCGACGACGTTGACGCTGTTGCCGCTGACGTTCACCGGGAGCTGCACCGGCAACTGCAGGCCGTTGCCGGAGACGACGCCCGGCGAGCCCTCCATGTCGCCCTGCGCGATGGCCCCGCCGCCGGCGGACGCTCCGTGACCGCCGTGACCGCCATGCTCGCCGTGACCGCCGTGACCGCCGTGCTCGCCGTGCTCGCCGCGCGCACCCTGCCCGCCGTGACCGCCGTGACCGCCGGCGGCGTCGCCTCCGCCCTTGCCGGCCTCGGCACAGGTGTTGCCCGCGGCGGGGTTCAGCACCCCCACCACGTCGACCGTGTTCCCGCACAGGTTCACCGGGAGGTGTACCGGCAGCTGCACCCCGTTGCCGGAGATCAGCCCCGGCGAGCCGGCCGCGGCGCCGTTCGCCGCGGAGTCGGCGTGTGCGGGCAGTGTCACAGCCATCGCGCCGGAGACCACGGCGACGGCCATCACACCGGTTCGGGTAACCCGCTTCATGGGTCCCTGCCTTCCAGACTTGAATCGCGGGCAGTCGCCCGCACCCGATAGAACGCCGGCGAAGCGTCCGAGTTATGCCTTAACACCCTTTCACCCCATTGGGTGTCACCCCCGTCGCGCTCGCGGCGGGCTGCGCCCGGGGCCCCCTTCGCCGCCCGGAGGCGGCGGGTCCACCTGCCGCTTATCGTGAGCGAGGGCGCCGTTCCCGGACCGCTGCGGGCGTCCCTGGAGGCACTGATGCTGGCCAATCTGTCGACGCGGCCCGGGCTGCGCAGCTGTGCGCTCGCCGCGACCGCCGCACTGACCCTGCTCGGCGGCGCGGGCCTGCCGACGGTCGCCGCGAACCGCGCGGACGACGACGGCGACCGTCCCGACCTGTCCCGGTTCACCGGTCAGAAGGTCGCCTGGTCGGCGTGCAAGGGCGAGGGCATGCCCAGGGATCTGCAGTGCGCCAAGCTGACCGTCCCGCTCGACTACTCCCGTCCCGGGGCGGGCACGCTCGACCTCGCGCTGGCCCGCTACCGGGCCACGGGCGAAAGACGCGGTTCGGTGGTGCTCAACTTCGGCGGCCCCGGCGGCGCGGGCGTCCCCGAACTCGCCTACGGCGGCAAGGAGTTCATGGACCTGACGGACGGCTACGACGTGGTCACCCTCGACCCGCGCGGCGTCGGCCGCTCCTCCCCCGTCAGCTGCGGGGAGGGCGAGAAGAGCGGGCTGGCCCCGCTGAACGACGACACGGCCCTCGCCGATCCGCCGGAGCTCCTCAGCCGGCTGAAGCAGGCCGCCGCCGACTGCGCGGAGAACTCCGGACCGGTCCTGCCGCACATCGGCACCGTCCACGCGGCCCAGGACCTCGACGTCATGCGGCAGGCGCTCGGCGACAGGAAGCTCAACTACCTCGGCTTCTCCTACGGCAGCCGGCTCGGCGCGGTGTACGCGGCCCGGTTCCCCGACAAGGTGGGCCGGATGGTCCTCGACGGGGTGGACACCCTCACCGAGCCGCTCACCGAGCAGGGCATAGCGGGCGCCCGGGGCCAGCAGGTGGCCCTGGACGACTTCGTCGGCTGGTGCGTGAAGGACATCGCCTGCCCCTTCGGGCAGGATCCGCGGGTGGCACGCCAGGAGGTCGTGCGGCTGGTCCACTCGCTCGACGAGGATCCGCTGCCGACCGACTTCGGCGACGACTTCACCGGACAGGATCTCGTGGGCGCCCTCGGGCAGGGCTTGTACAGCAGGGAGCTGTGGCCCCTGCTGGAGCGGGCGCTGGCCCAGCTGATCGAGAACGGCGACCCCAGCGGGGTCCTCGGTTTCACGACCGGGGGCTTCTCCCGTCCGCTGCCGTTCCCCGTGCCGGTCCCGGTCCCGGTGCCGCCGCGGGCCGCGGGCCGCGCCGATCCCTCCCCCGGCGCCCTGGTCGACGCGGAGGACGTGCCCCTCGACAACCTGCCCGCCGCTCTCATGGCGATCAACTGCGCGGACGATCCGGACCGGCCCACCGCCGCCCGGATCACCGCGGACCTGGAGCGGCTGCGGACCGCCTACGACAAGGCGTCACCGGTCTTCGGCCGGTACCGGCTCAACGAGGTCCTGCTGTGCTACGGCCGCCCCAAGGGCACCGACTTCATCCGCGACGAGGTGAAGGACCTCCGCACCCCGAAGATCCTCCTGGTCGGCACACGCGGCGACCCGGCCACGCCGTACCGCTGGACCGTGGAGACGGCGAAGCGCCTGGGATCCCCGGCCGTGGTGCTGGACAACAAGGGCGAGGGCCACACCGGGTACGGCTCGTCGAAGTGCGTGCACCGCAAGGTCGACGACTTCCTGCTGTACGGATCGCTCCCGCCCAGCGGCAGTTCGTGCGGGCCGGACGAGGACGCCGGCTGAGTGCGCCGGTTCCTGCCGCTGCTGCTCGTCGCCCTGTGCGCCGCCGTGGCGACGGCCGCCGCGGCCGCCCTGTCCGCCCGGTGGTGGTTCGCCGCCGCACCGCTGTTGGCGACGGCGTGCCTCGGCCTGCGGGATCTGCTGCAGCGCGGCCGCTCCGTGCCGCGCAACCATCCACTGGTCGGACGGCTGCGGTACCCGACGGCGCGGGCGCTGCCCCGGGGCCCCGGCCCGGAGCGGCCCGTCGACGCCTCCGGTGAGCCCGACGGGCACGAGTACCTGGTGCCCTCGCTGCGTCCCGTCGAGGCGGCGCAGGAGCCGCCGTCGGTGCGGGTGGGCGGCCCCGACTGCTCCCAGCCGTACGACATGGCCCTGCTGAACGTGTCCGCGATGAGCTTCGGCGCGCTGTCCTCGCGCGCGGTCCTCGCTCTCAACCGGGGTGCCGCGCTGGGGCGTTTCGCCCAGGACACCGGCGAGGGCGGGCTGTCGGAGCATCATCTGCGCGGCGGGGGCGACCTCGTGTGGGAGATCGGGACCGGGTACTTCGGCTGCCGTACCGCCGACGGCGGGTTCGACGAGCGGGTGTTCGCGGACAAGGCGGCGCTGCCCGAGGTGAGGTGCGTGTCGCTGAAGCTGTCGCAGGGCGCGGCGCCGGGCAGCGGATCGGTCCTGCCGGGCGCGAAGGTGGGCGTCGAGATCGCGCGGGAGCGCGACGTGCCGGTGGGCGAGCCCGTGGTGTCGCCGCCCGTCCACCGGACGTTCGCGACACCGCGCGAACTGGTGCTGTTCGTGGCCCGGTTGCGGGAGCTCGCGGGTGGCAAGCCGACCGGGTTCAAGCTGTGCGTGGGGTCGCGGCGGGAGTTCCTCGCGGTCTGCCGGGCGATGGCGGCGGAGGGCGTGACGCCGGACTTCGTGGTGGTGGACGGGTCGGAGGGCGGTACGGGCGCCGCGCCGGCGGAGTTCGCCGGGCGGCTGGGCATGCCGCTCACCCAGGGGCTGATCACGGTGCACAACGCGCTGGCCGGCGTCGGCCTGCGGGACCGGGTGCGGATCGGGGCGAGCGGGCGGGTGGCGTCGGGCTCGGACATCGTCCGGCGGCTCGTACAGGGCGCCGACTACACCAACGCGGCCCGTGCGATGATGCTCGCCCTCGGCTGTGTGCGGGCCGGGCGCTGCCACACCGGCGCCTGTCCGGCCGGTGTGGCGACGCAGGACCCGTTGCGGACCCGCGCGCTGCAGGTGGCCGACAAGGCCCGCCAGGTCCGGCGCTACCAGCGCGAGACGGTCCGTGACGCGATGCGGATCATGGCCGCGATGGGCGTGCGCGAACCGGGCGGGCTCACCCCCGCCCAGCTGGTCCGGCGTACCGGGCCCGGCACGGAGCGCTCGTACGCGGAGCTGTACGAGTGGCTCGCGCCGGGCGAACTGCTCGCCGGAGCGCCCGAGTCGTGGGCGGCGGACTGGAAGGCGGCGGACCCGGACAGCTTCGGGTGACTCCGCGCGGGGCCTACGCGGGGCTGCCGGTCACGAAGGCGTCGATCGCCGCGGTCAGCTCGGCGGGCTTCTCCACGGGGAGTTCGTGACCGGCGTCGATGATGCGCACGGTGGCGTCCGGGTAGGCCATGGCCAGCCGCAGCATCTGACGCACCGGGAGCTGGATGTCGTGGTAGCCGTGGATCATCAGCGTCGGCGCCTGGATCTCCCCGGCCCGGTCGAGGACGTCGAAGGCCCGCATGGCGCCGTACAGGGTCATGACCACCTCGCGCGGGGTGTCCGCCGAGGACTTGACGTACGCGCGGATCTCGTCGCGCGGGTAACCGGGGGCGAAGGCGCGCTGGATGTTGGCGGCGACGAACAGCTTGAAGGGGACGAGGGTGGAGACGCCCATCAGCAGTCCTCGGCCCCGGCTGTAGGTCATGCGGCCGATGGAGTTCACCAGCACCATGCGCTCCACCCGCTGGGGGTGGGAGAGGGCCACGGTCTGCGAGATCATCCCGCCCATCGAGTGGCCGACCGGCACGAACCTGTCGATGTCCAGGTGGTCGAGGAGGGCGAGGAGGTCCCGTGCCAGCTCCTCGACCGTCTTCACGCCGGCCCCGGTGCTCTCGCCGTGGCCTCTCAGGTCGAACCGGATCACCCGGCGCTTCCCGGCGAAGTGCGCCATCTGGTGGTCCCAGCGGTGCCGGTCGGCCGTCCAGCCGTGCACGAAGACCAGGGGCACGCCGTCGCCGTCGTGCGGGCCCTCGTCGTCGTAGGTCAGTGCTGCGCCGTCGACTTCGAGCTGCGGCATGGGTGCCTCCTGCGGTGCGGTCCCGGTTACTGACGCGTACGGTAACCGGCCGCCGGGGTCGTCGTCACCGACGGCCGCCGGGGAGACCGAAGTGTGACCCCGGCCGCCTCCCCGGCGCCGATCCCGCCCCGTTATTGCCCCGAATGCCTGATACGTGATTCGGACCTATCGTGCTCGTATGGAGCACGCACTCAGCCCCGCCACCCTCTCCGAACTGCGCCGCCCGCGCCCCTATCCGGCGGTGTCCGTGCTGACGCCGACCCACCGGCGCGAACCCGACAACGCCCAGGACCGGGTCCGGCTGCGCAACGTCGTGGCCGAGGCGAAGAGACAGCTGGAGCACGACCCGGCGATCACCCGCGAGCGGCGCGCCGACGTCGCGGGACAGCTCGATCGCGCGCTGGCCGAGGTCGACCTGACGCACAGCGAGGACGGCCTGGTCATCTACGCGGCGCCGGGCGAGCACCAGGTGTGGTCGCTGGCCCGTCCCGTGCCCGAACGCGTCGTGCTCTCCGACACGTTCCTGACGCGCAACCTGGTCTCCGCGCAGGCCGCCGAGCGGCCGTTCTGGGCGCTCTCGGTGTCCGCCGATCGCGTCACGCTGTGGAACGGCGGCGCCGACCGGGTGACCGAGGAGCATTCCGGCGGCTTCCCGCTGGTCAGAAGCCAGCCGAACTTCGACGCCGAGCGCATGCAGCGGACCGGCGACCTGCCCAGCACGTTCCGCGACGAGGGCACCCGCCACTTCCTGCGCGACGCCGACACCGCCGTGGGCAGACTGCTGCGCGCGCACCCGCGGCCGCTGGTCGTCACCGGCGAGCCGGCGGCGCTGTCGCTCCTCGACGAGCTGCGCGGCGTCACCCGCGACGCGCTGCACATCGCGCACGGCGGACTCTCGCACGGCCCGCCGGAGGCCGTGTGGCAGGCGGTGAGACCGCGGCTGGACGCGGAGTCCCGCCGGGACGCGGCGTCGGTCACCCGGGTCCTGGACTCGGCGCGCGGGCACCGCATGTTCGCGGCCGGCGTCGACGAGCTGTGGCAGAACGCGCGAGAGGGCCGGGTCCGGCTGCTGGCGGTCGAGGAGAACTACCGGATCACGGTCCGCGACCACGGCGACCACCTGGTCCCGGCCATGAGCGGCGACCTGGACGCCCGGGAGGACATCGTCGACGAGATCGTCGAGCAGTGCCTGGAGACGGGCGCCGCGGTGCGTTTCGTGCCGGACGGCACCCTGGGCGACGCGGACGGCATCGCGGGCGTGCTGCGCTACTGATCCCGGGCTCGCCCCGGCCCTGTCCAGGCGCCGCCCCCGGCGACGTACGCTACGGCGTGATCGTCGACCGGGAGGGGGCGGGCGCGTGGGCGACCTGCTGGGCGTGGCCGTACTGGGTGCCGGACACATGGGCGCCGACCACGTGCGCCGCCTGGACCGCGTGGTGAGCGGGGCCAGGGTGGCCGCCGTGGCCGACCCCGACACCGCGCGCGCCGAGGAGGCCGTGGCCGGCATCGAGGCGGTGACGGTCCACTCGGAGGCGGAGGCCGCGCTCGACGCGCCCGGCGTCGAGGCGGTGCTGATCGCCTCGCCCGGCCCCGCCCACCAGGAGGCGCTGCTCGCGGCCTTCGCCCGCGGGCTTCCGGTGCTCTGCGAGAAACCCATGGTGCCGGACACGGCGGGGGCGTTGCGCGTGCTGGAGGCGGAGGCCCGGCTCGGACGGCGGCTGGCGCAGATCGGATTCATGCGGCGGTACGACGCCGAGTACCGCAGGCTGAAGACGCTGCTGGACGACGGACGGCTCGGACGGCCGCTGATGCTGCACTGCGTGCACCGCAACGTGTCCTCGCCACCGGGCTTCACCAGCGCGATGCTGGTCGACAGTTCGGTGTCGCACGAGATCGACGCGGCCCGCTGGCTGCTCGGCCAGGAGCTGACCTCGGTCTCGGTGCTGCGGCCGCACGCCTCGTCCGGCGCCCCGCAGGGCCTGCTGGACCCCCAGTTCGTGCTCTTCGAGACCGCCGGCGGCGCCCTGGTCGACGTGGAGGTCTTCGTCAACTGCGGCTTCGGGTACCAGGTGCGCTGCGAGGCCGTGTGCGAGGCGGGCAGCGCGCGTATCGGCGACGATCACGGCATGCTCGTCACCGCACGCGGCGCCGCCTGCGCGGAGGTGCCGCAGGACTACCTCGTGCGGTTCGCGGACGCCTACGACCGGGAGGTGCAGACCTGGGTCGACGCCACGCGGCGCGGTCGGGTCACCGGCCCGTCCGCGTGGGACGGCTACGCGGCCTCGGCCGTCGCCGAGGCCGGGGTCCGGGCCCTCGGGAGCGGGGCGCGCGTCCCCGTCGAACTCGCCCCGCGCCCCGGACTGTACGCCGCCGGCGGCCGTTGAGCCGGAGCGGACCTCAGACGTTGCCGAGCAGGGCCTGCAGACCCCGTTCGACCGCGCCGCCGACGTCCTCCCGGCCACGGGCCACGACCGCGTAGCTGCGCAGCAGGAAGCGGCGCAGAGCCTTGGTGTCGAACTGGAGCAGGGCCATCCCGAGCGGGGAGTGGAACTCCATCACCGTCCGGGCCTGCCCGCAGGGCCAGATGTGCACGTCACCGCTCCCGGCCGGACCGTCCACGCCCTGCTCCAGCAGTCCGCGGCCGAAGGTCCAGGTGACCGGCTCACCGGCGAGGGAGACCTCCGGCGGGAAGTCGACGTGCACGGCGAACGGGTCGGCGGAGTCGTAGCGGAGCGTGGCGGGCACGGGCAGCGCCTGGTCCTCCGCGGTGATCAACCGGGCGCGGACGAGTTGTTCCAGAGTGGTGTCCATGCACATAGGACCTCGCGGAGGCCGATCGCATTACGCCTTCTCCGGGACCAATTAATGTGACCTGCATCACACCGCCGAAGGCGTAGAACATACGCCCGTCGAACACCCGGATGACACTCACCTCAGCCCCCTCACGGGTCCCTCAAGTCACGTACTCTGTCTACGACTTGAAACCCCCCGGAGAGACTCGGGCCGTACTCGTCCACCCCTCCGTGAAGACACTGGCATATGCCGGAAGCACCACCGAATCGTGTGTTGCCAAATCCCTTACACCGCGTCGCGGGCTGTGCCACAGTCGTAACGGCCCTCGCGTCAGCCTTCGTCGAACCGTCCCGCATCGGAGAGCGTCATGCCGCCCCACGTCTTCGCGGATCACCCAGCCGCCCAGCCGCCGGCGCGCGGCTCGGTGGACGCGCTGATCTCGCAGACCCGACGGCTCAAGGGCGACATGGACGCCGTACGACAGGACGCCCAGGGCGACGCGACGGACCCCGAGGGACGCTGGCAGCGCGCCCTCTACGATCTGGCCCGACACCAACTCGAGGACCTCGACGCCCACTTGGCCCAGTTACGGGACGGCCCGCGGCCGGTTCCGTCCGCCGGCCCGCCGCCCGCGGCCGCGGCTCCCCGGCCCGAGTCCCTGCTCAGCCGGGTCGGCAGCGCCGAGTGGAACCTGCTGACGGACGAAGCCGTGTGGTCCGAGGAGCTCTACCGGATCCTCGGCCGCGATCCGGCCACTCCCCCGCTCACCCTCGACGAACTCCCCTGCCTCGTCCTCGAGGAGGACCGGCCCCGACTGACCGCGATGGTCACGGACTGCCTGGTCGACGCCCGGCCCATCGACGGCGAGTTCCGCATCCTGCGCCCGACGGGCACCCATCGCACCGTGCACATGATGGGCGAACCGGTGCTCGACTCCGACGGCGCCACCGCCTCCATGTGGGCCGTACTGCGCGACGTCAGCGAACTGCGGCGCAACGAGCGCGCGGTGCGCGAGAGCCACGACTCGCTGCAGGCCCGGCGGCAGGCACAGACCGAGCACCGGCTGGCGGTCCAACTGCAGGAAGCCGTCCTGCCCCCGCACCGCGTCCCCCTGCGCCTGCCGCACGAGGGCCCGAGCACACTCGACGTCGCCGCCCGTTATCTGCCCGCCGCGACCACCTCCCTGATCGGCGGCGACTGGTACGACGCGCTCGAACTCCCCGACGCCGAGACGCTGCTCAGCGTCGGCGATCTCACCGGACACGGTCCGGCCGTCACCTCGAACACCGCGATGCTGCTGGGCGCCCTGCGCGGCATGGCCATGGCGGGCGCCCGGCCGGCCCGGCTGCTGTCCTGGCTGAACCAGTTACTGGACGCCACCGTCCGACCGGTCCTCGGCAGCGCCGTCTGCTGCCGATACCGGCCGCAGACCCGCACCCTGGTGTGGGCGCAGGCCGGCCACCCCGCCCCGCTGCTGTTCCGCGACGGGACGGGGCGCCGACTGCGGGCACCGGCGGGCTCCCTGCTCGGAACCGCCCCACGCGCCGCCTACGAGCAGGCCGAGGAGACCCTCCGCGAGGGCGACCTGATCCTGCTGCACACCGACGGCCTGGCCCCCGCCGACCGTCTCCTCGCCCTGGCCCCACTCCTGGACGGAGCAGACAGCGCCCTGGAGTGCGTCGAAGCGGCCGTGCAGGAGTGCGGTGCGGCCGCACGCACCGACGACGCCTGCGTGCTCGTCGCCCGGGTGACCCGGTAGCAGGCCGGGCGACCCGGTGACGGGTGGCGACAAGGAAGCCGACTCGCTCACGCCCGGGCGCTGCCGCCCCCTTTCGCGCCCTTCTGCTTGGGCAGCGCCAGCCGGATCTCCTCGCGCAGTTCGCTGATCCTCGGGTAGCGGGCGTACTCCGCGGTGAGCCGGTACATCTGGCTCAGCCGGTCCCAGGTGCGCCGGGAGGAGTTCGACCCCATCGACATCAGGGCCAACCGTGCGAAGCGGTCCGCCTGTTCGGGGTCGTCCGCGATGAAGCAGGCGGACGCCATGGACAGATGGTCGAAGATCTTGGACCGCTCGCGCCCGTCGACACGCAGCGCGAGGGCCTTCTCCGCGTAGTACTGGGCGTGAGCGGCCGCCTGCGGCTCGAACTCGGCCAGCGTGCGGTAGGCGAGAGCCTGCATCCCGTACAGATCCTCGTCCCTGAAGGTCTGCATCCAGGACGGCGGGGCGACGTCGCCCTTGTCGGAGACGAAGAGGTCCTCCGCCCGGCCGAGGGTGCGCCGCATGGCCTGCCCCTTGCCCATCGCCGCCTGCGCCCAGGCCTCGATGGTGTGGAACATCGCCCGGGTGCGCGGCAGCACCTCCTCGCCGGAGCCGGACTGGGCCAGTTTCATCAGGTCGAGGGCGTCGTCGGGCCGTCCGAGGTGCACCATCTGCCGGGCGGCGCGGGACAGCGCCTCGCCGGCCCGCGGGCGGTCGCCGCCCTCCCGTGCGGCATGGGCGGCGATGACGAAGTACTTCTGGGCGGTGGGTTCGAGGCCGACGTCGTGCGACATCCAGCCGGCGAGGACGGCGAGGTTGGCCGCGACGCCCCACAGGCGTCGCTGGAGATGAGCGGGGTGACGGTAGGCGAGGATGCCGCCCACCTCGTTGAGCTGTCCCACGACCGCCTTGCGTTGCAGCCCGCCTCCGCGGGCCGCGTCCCAGGCCCGGAACACCTCGACCGAGCGCTCCAGTTCGTCGACCTCCTCCGCCCCGATGGGAGCGGCCTCGTAGCGGTCGAACCCGGCGGGATCGGCATGGTGCGCGAGCGGATGGCCGACGGCGGGAGCGTCGGCGGAGAGAGTGGGGTCGGTGTGCAGCCAGTCGTACATGGCGCTGCTGAGAGCTGATCCCGCGGTGAGCGCGGCACCCGCGCCCACCAGACCGCGTCGGTTGAGCATGAGGTCCATTCCCGTGAATTCGGTGAGGACCGCAGCAGTCCGTTCGGGCGCCCACGGCACGCCGTCGGGATGTTCAGCACTCCCGCCGCCGGGCCGTCTACCTGTACGCCCGTGCCGGACCAGACCGAGGTCCTCGATGGTCACGACACGGCCGAGACGCTCGGTGAACAGGGCCGCCAGCACCCGCGGCACCGGATCGCGCGGGATCTCTCCCGTGTCGATCCACCGCCGCACCCGGGAGGTGTCGGTCGACAGCTGGGGGTGGCCCATGGCCGCCGCCTGCCGGTTGACCAGCCTCGCGAGTTCGCCCTTGGACCAGCCGGCCAGGCCGAACAGGTCCGAGAGACGGGTGTTGGGTTGTCCGCTCACGTCAAGCCCCCAGGTTCTCGGCTGAGTTGACAGTAGCCCCGTGAAAGTTGCCGGGCGACTATTCGCCAGGGTTCGCCAGGGTTCGCCAGATGGTGTGCCACTGGGCGACGGGTGTCAGGTAGGAAAGCGCCACCCCGACCCGGTCACCGAGGGACATTCCCCAGGGTGCACCCGAAAGGGCCGGTCGGGGCAGCGCTCTGACGTCCGGCACACGAAGGGATCTGTTTCCCCCATGTACGCAGCATCGTCCTCCGTGTCCGCCCCGCCCCGGTCGCTGCACACCCGCCCGGGCGGCGGCGGCCCCTACCTCGCCCCCGCGCGAACGGCGGCCCCCACGCTCGGCGCGGGCGGCGTGCGCCGTCCCGCGGGGCTCGGCACGCAACCGCTCAGCGGGAGGCTCGACCTGTCCGGCCCCCAGGGCGCCCAACTGCGCACGGCGATCGCCTCGGTGCACCGCATCTGTCCGGAGTTCGCGCCGGTCCAGGTCCTGCGCCGCAGCGGACGTTCCGTACTCCTGGTCGGCACGACGGGACGCAGCACTGCCGTCGCCAAGTGCTTACTGGACCACTCCCCCGCGTGGGCCGAGCGGATCCGGCACGAAATAGCGGCATACCGCACGTTCGTCCGGCAGCGCCCCCCGGTGCGGGTGCCGAGACTGATCGCGGCGGACCCGGACAACTGCACTCTGGTGATCGAGCGGATGCCGGGGCGGGCGGCGGCCCTGCAGCGGCACCCCACCGAAACCCCGCCGCGGGCGGACGTCAGGGCCGCGCTCGGCGCGATCTGCCGGCTCAACGCCTGGCGGCCGCCGGCCGGCTCGTTCCACGCGCCGCTGGACTACGCCGCCCGCATCTCCCGCTATCACGAGCTGGGTCTGCTCACCGACCGGGACCTGGGCGACCTGCAGAAGCTGCTGCACGGCATCGCGGCCACCGCGGGCCGGCAGGGCATGGGCCAGTTCTGTCACGGCGACGCCCTCCTGTCGAACATCCTCCTCTCACCGGCCGGTCCGGTGCTGGTGGACTGGGAGCACGCGGGCTGGTACCTGCCGGGCTACGACCTGGCGACGCTGTGGTCGGCGCTGGGCGACGCGCCGGTGGCACGCCGTCAGATCAGCCAGATCGCCCAGTCGGCGGGCCCGGCCTCCCGGGACGCCTTCCTGGTGAACCTGATGCTGGTGCTGACCCGCGAGATCCGCACCTACGAGACGGCCGTGCAGCGCTCGATGCACGACACGGCCGCGGTTCAGGGGGCGGCCCACCCGGGAGCCGCGCCGGCCGGCGAGGAACAGCGTCTGCTGCTGCGGCGACTGCACGACGACTGCCAACTGGCCCGCCGGGCCGTACGCGCGGCGGTCGGCACGCGCTGAGAGAGCGTCCGCCCGCGGAGCGGCTGAACGGCGGCGCACCGCGGACAGACCCATGCGGTGTCTTGACGAGGGAATTCATCCCGCTATGGGCATGATTGACGGGTCGTCGGCCAGGCTGACCACTCGGCCGTGGCCGGCCCGCACGCCCCGCTCTCTCGTCCCTGGAGGCCGCATTGCGCAGACCCGCCGCTCCCCCCGGACCGCACAGACGTACCCGTAGAGCCGCAGGCGCGCTGGCGTCGGCGGCTCTCGTGCTGCCCCTCCTCGGCGCCGCCGACCCGGCCGCCGACGCGGCGCCCCGGCCGGTGAACAGCCTCCAGCAGGCCTTCGCGGCCGCGGCAGCCGAGTACCACGTGCCGCAGAGCGTGCTGCTTGCGGTCTCCTACCTCCAGTCCCGCTGGGACGCGCACGCCGGAGCACCCAGCGTGACCGGCGGCTACGGTCCGATGCATCTCACCGACGTCCGTACGGCCCTCGCCGCAGCCCCGCGCCACGGCGCCGGCACGGCGGACCCGCGCGGCGACCTGGCCCGGGCGGCCCGGCCCTCGGCCCAGGCACCGTCCCCGCACTACCGGGCGCCGTCGAGCGGGCGGCTCCCGGCGCGTCTGAAGACCCTGTCGAGGGCCGCGAAACTCACCGGCATCGCCGCCGAGGACCTGCGCACCGATCCCGCGGCCAACATCGCGGGCGGCGCGGCCCTGCTCGCCGACGCCCAGCGGCGCATGGACGAGCCCCTGAGCACCGACCCGGCCGACTGGTACGGCGCGGTCGCTCAGTTCTCGGGCGCCGACGACACCGCGACCGCCGCCGCGTACGCGAACGACGTGTACGGCGTGCTGCGCGCCGGCGAACGGCGCACCACGGACGCCGGACAGGAGGTCGCCCTCGCGGCGCGGCCGGACCTCGTGCCGCGGACCGCCCAGCTGCGCGGGACCGGTCTGCGTCACGTCTTCGCGGCGGGCGCCGAATGCCCGTCCACGGTGTCCTGCGAGTGGATCCCGGCGCCGTACGAGCAGTTCGGCGACGACGACTACGGCAACCACGACGTCGCCGACCGGCCCGCCTCGCCCGACATCGACTACCTCGTCGTCCACGACACCGAGGGCGGCTGGGAGGGCGTGCTGACCATGGTCCAGGACCCGTCCTATGTGTCGTGGAACTACTCACTACGCGCCACCGACGGGCATGTCGCCCAGCATGTGAAGGCCAAGGACGTGGCGTGGCACTCGGGCAACTGGTACGTCAACTCCAAGTCGATCGGCCTGGAACACGAGGGATTCCTCGCCGCCCCGGACGCCTGGTACACGGAGGCGATGTACCGCTCGTCCGCGCGACTGGTGAAGTACCTGGCCGACAGGTACGACATCCCGCTCGACCGGCAGCACGTCCTCGGCCATGACAACGTGCCCGGCCCGACGGCGGCGAGCGTGTCGGGGATGCACACCGATCCCGGCCCGTTCTGGGACTGGCGGCACTACTTCGAGCTGTTGGAGGCCCCCTTCACGGCGAGCGCCGACGGCGGCGGCCTGGTGACGATCCGGCCGGACTACGCCGCGAACCGCCCGGTGTACACGGACTGCGCCGCCCGGCGTCAGACCTGCGCGGCGCACGGCTCCAGCGCGGTACGGCTGTACGCCGACCATGACGAGAAGTCCGCGCTGATCAACGACGTCGGCCAGGGCTCGGGCCCGACCAAGGGGCTCAACGACACCTCGTCACGGGTGTCCACCGGGCAGCAGTACGCGGTCGCCGACCGGTGGGGCGACTGGACGGCGATCTGGTACCTCGGCCAGAAGGCGTGGTTCGAGAACCCGGCCGCGCGGCCGACGGCCGTTCCCGCGGCGGGCCAGGTGGTCACGCCCCGGGACGGCCTCGCGAGCGTTGCGCTCTACGGCCGCGCCTACCCCGAGGCGTCGGCCTATCCGGCGGGCGTCCCCGTCCAGCCGATCTCCGCGCTGCCGTACAGGCTGCCCGAGGGGCAGCGGTACGTGGTCGGGGACAAGGTGCCGGGCGAGTACTACTACGCGACCACGTTCTCCACCGGTTCGCACCGGCTCGTCGTCGGCCACGAGCAGTACTACGAGATCCAGTACGGCCACCGGGTGGCGTTCGTGCGGGCCTCGGACGTGCGGGTGATGCCGTCGGACTCCTAGGGTTCCCGGGGACCGTAGGGAAGCCGGGCCTCAGCCCTGCTGGAACAGCTCCGCCGGGAGCGGCTTCAGCAGGGCGTACAGGTCGTCGGTGATGGGGCGGTCCCAGGCGGCGATGGTCACCAGGACGTTGTCGCTGCGGTCGAACTGCACGCAGGCGACGCGCCCCTCGGACAGCTTCAGCCGGCGCACGATCAGCAGGTTGTCGCCCTGCATCACCGGCATGTCCTCGACGCCGACGACGGTCACCTCCTCGTCGTTCTCCAGCGCGAGCAGCAGTTGGGCCACCTCGAAGGGGATCTCCCCCTCCTCCACCTCACGGGCCGGAGAGCCCTCGGGCAGATTGCCGATGATCATGGCGGGACCGCGGCCGCCGAAGAGGTCGTAGCGCAGGAAGACGCCCTGGCAACTGCCGTCGGGGGCGGGCAGCAGCCCGGCGCCGAGATTGCCGGGCCAGTCGCCCGGGTCCATGGCCAGAACGTCGAATTCGGGCCCGGCGGGAGTGGCGCTGCGGCGGCGGAGGAACGACATGCGGCCATGGTACGTGGCCGCGGCCGTTCGGCGGCGGTCGGGAGCGTCCCGGTCCGTCGTTCGGACGCGGGCCGGGGAACGGCCGCCCGCACCGGTTGCGAAGGCGCCTTCGGCCGTGCCCGCTCGCCGCGCGCGGCAGCGGGGCCCGCCCGCAGGCCCGGAACCCGTCGAACCCGCCGTCGCCGACGGGATCACGGCGGCCGGGCACACCCACGGTCCGGTCCGTCCGGGAAGGCCCGGGGGCCCGGGAAGCGGTCGTCGGACCGGACGGCCCGTGGTGGACCGGTCTCAGGTCAGGTCGAACTCCCCTTCCCGCGCTCCCGACACGAACGCGCCCCACTCCGCGGGGGTGAAGATCAGCGAGGGGCTCTGGGGGCTGCCGCTGTTGCGCATCGCGATGAACCCCTCGACGAAGGCGATCTGGACATCCCCCCGCCCCCGGCTGCTGGACTGCCACTCGGCGTTGCTGAGGTCCAGCTCCGGCTTGTCCCAGCCCGTGAGCGGCTGCTGCTGGATGGTGCTCTCGGCCACGTCCGTGCTCCTCCCGGTTCGTCGTCCGCGGGCCAGCCTAGCGACCGGTCCCGGACGCCGACAGAGCACGTGGAAAGGACCTTTCAGGACTCCGGCGGCCGATCACCCACGAGCCACATGGAGAAGAACTGCGAGCCGCCCCCGTAGGCGTGCCCGAGGACCCTGTGGGCCCGTTCCACCTGGTGTTCGCCGGCCTGTCCGCGCACCTGGAGCGCCGCCTCCGCGAAGCGGATCATGCCGGAGGCGCCGATCGGATTGGTGGACAGGACACCGCCCGACATGTTGACGGGCAGTTCGCCGTCGAGTTCGGTGACGCCCGCCTCGGTGAGCTTCCAGCCCTCGCCCTCGTCGGCGAAGCCGAGGTTCTCCAGCCACATGGGCTCGTACCAGGAGAACGGCACGTACATCTCGACGGCGTCGATGTCCCGGCGCGGGTCGCCGATCCCGGCCTGGCGGTAGACGTCCGCGGCGCAGTCCTTGCCGGCCTGCGGCGAGACGGCGTCCTTCCCGGCGAAGAGGGTCGGTTCGCTGCGCATCGCCCCGCCGAGCATCCAGGCGGGCGGGCGCGGCGCGCGGGCGGCTCCGGCCCGGTCGGTGAGGACCATCGCGCAGGCGCCGTCGGAGGAGGGGCAGGTCTCCGAGTACCGGATCGGGTCCCACAGCATCGGCGAGGCCTGGACCTTCTCCAGCGTGATGTCGTGCTCGTGGAGGTGCGCGTAGGGGTTCTTCAGCGCGTTGCGGCGGTCCTTGTACGCCACCAGCGAGCCGACGGTGTCGGGCGCCCCGCTGCGGCGCATGTAGGCGCGCACGTGCGGGGCGAAGAACCCGCCCGCCCCGGCGAGCAGGGGCTGCTGGAAGGGGACGGGCAGGGACAGCCCCCACATGGCGTTGGACTCGGACTGTTTCTCGAAGGCGAGGGTGAGGACGGTGCCGTGGACGCGGGCGGCGACGAGTCCGGCGGCGACCAGCGCCGTCGATCCGCCGACGGAGCCGGCCGTGTGCACGCGCAGCATGGGCTTGCCGACCGCGCCGAGCGCGTCGGCGAGGTACAGCTCGGGCATCATGACGCCCTCGAAGAAATCGGGGGCCTTGCCGATGACGACGGCGTCGACGTCGGCCCAGGTCAGCTCGGCGTCGTCGAGAGCGCGCCGGGCCGCCTCCCGGACCAGCCCGGCGATCGAGACGTCCCGCCGGGCGGCGACGTGCTTGGTCTGGCCGATCCCGACGACGGCCACGGGCTCCTTGCTCATCGCGCATCCCCTTCGAGTACGGCGACCAGGTTCTGCTGCAGGCACGGGCCGGACGTGGCGTGGGCGAGGGCCCGGTCGGACTCGCCCCGGTGGATGCGGGCGGCGGCCTCGCCGATGCGGATGAGGCCGGCGGCCATCATCGGGTTGGCGGCGAGGGCGCCGCCGGACAGGTTCACCCGCACGCTGTCGTCCAGCCGCAGCGCCTTGCGCAGAACGATCTCCTGCGCGCTGAACGGGGCGTGCAGTTCGGCGGTGTCGACGGGCCGTTCGAAGGCGCCGGCCCTCTCGGCGGCGAGGCGGGTGGACGGCGAGTCCGTGAGGTCGCGCACGCCGAGCGAGTGGGCTTCGACGCGGTGGTCGATGCCCCGGATCCACGCGGGCCGGGAGCACAGCTCGCGGGCCCGTTCCCCCGCCGCGAGGATCACGGCGGCGGCTCCGTCGCCGACTGGCGGGCAGTCGCCGGTGCGCAGCGGCCGTACCGCGTAGTCGCCCTGGGCGACCGTGCCGCGCAGCTGGGCGTGGGAGTTGAGGGTCGCGACCCGTCGGCTGCGGGTGCCGATCGAGGCGAGGGCGCTCTCGTCCGCCTCGCCCGCGTCGATCAGGGCCTGTGCCTGGAGCGCGGCGAGCGCGACGGAGTCGGGCCACAGGGGGGCGACGTAGTACGGGTCGAGCTGGCGGGTGAGGACGTCGCGCAGGGAGCCGGGTGAGGACTTGCCGTAGGAGTAGACGAGCGCGGTGTCGGCGTCGCCGGTGAGGAGCTTGGTCCAGGCCTCGTACAGCGCCCAGGCGCCGTCCGTCTCGACGTGCGACTCGGAGATGGGCGGCCAGGCGCCGACGCCGTCGAGGGCGAGGGTGAAGGAGAAGGCGCGGCCGGCGAGGTAGTCGCAGGAGCCGGAGCAGGTGAAGCCGATGTCCGCGGTCTTCAGACCGGTCCGGTCGAGGACGCTGTGCAGGACCGGCATGAGCATCTCGACCTCGGAGAGCTCGTCGGTGGTGCGCAGCACGTCGGTCTGCGCGAAGGCCACGACCGCGATGTCGCGGACGCCCGGGGTTTCCTCGCGGGTCACAGCAGCTCCTTGTAGGCGTCGTAGTCCGCGTCGGGTTCGCCGGTCGGCCGGTAGTGGTCGGGGTAGCGGGCGTCGTCCGTCCACACGGGTTCGACGCGCAGGCCCATGCGTACCTGGTCGTAAGGGATGCCGGAGATGCGGCCGTGCAGGGCGAGGCCGGCGCCGTCGAGGGCGATGTGGGCGTAGACGTAGGGGACTTCGATGTCGAGGTTCTTCGCCTTGATGTTCACGATGCAGAAGGTGGTGACGGTCCCGCGAGGTCCGACCTCGACCTGCTCGGCGGTCGGGACGCCGCAGGTGGGGCAGGCGCCGCGCGGCGGGACGTACACCTTGCGGCAGGACGGGCAGCGTTCGCCGACCGTGCGCCGGGTGGCGAGCGCCTCGATGTAGGCGGACTGGGCGCGGCCGGGCGAGTAGGTGTAGTCGAGGCGGGCGGGGGCGACGATGCCGGTGACCGGGTCCGTGAACTCGCCCGTGGTGCCCGTGAGTTCGGCCGGTCCGCCGTCGTGCGGCTCGAAGCAGGCGATGTCGGTGATGGCGCCGGTGCGCTCTTCGGCCCAGCGGATGCGGACCCGCATTCCGGTGTGGACCGCGCCTGGGCCGGGGGCGTCGAGGGCGTGCAGGAGGGCGGTGTCGGCGCCGTCGAGCCGGACCAGGACCCAGGCGAAGGGCGTGGCGAGGGGCTGGCCGCGGCGGGGGGCGTGGTTCCAGGCCCAGGTGGTGACCGTGCCGGTGGCGGCGACCTCGACGAGGTCGTGGAGCTCCTCGGCGGTGACGGGGTCGTACTCGACGGGCGGGACGAGGGTGCGGTCGTCGGTGGTCTTCACACCGAGGACGACGCGCTCGCGCAGACCCGTGAGGAAGGCGCTCTGGACGGGGCCGAGGGAACGGGTGAAGGGGAACTCGATGACGAGGGGGGCCTTGAGGACTTCGGGCATGGCCGGTCTCCTTTCGGGGCCTCGTGAGGGTCAGGCCCGCCGGTAGCGGGGCGGCCGCTTCTCCGCGAAGGCGCGGGCGCCTTCCTTGGCGTCGTCGGTGTCGAACACCGGCCAGCCACGCACGAGTTCGGCGGCCAGCCCCTCGGTCTCGGTCAGCTCGGCCGTCTCGTACACCGACGCCTTGACGGCCTCGACGGCGAGCGGGGCGCAGGCGTTGACGCGTTCGGCGATCTCCAGGGCCCGGTCCAGCGCGGCACCGGCGGGGACGACGTGCCCGATCAGTCCGACGGCCGCGGCCTCCTGTGCGCTGTAGGGCCGTCCGGTGAGCAGCATCTCCAGGGCGTGGGTGCGCGGGATCTGCCGTGGCAGGCGGACCGTGGAACCGCCGATCGGGAACAGACCGCGCCTGACCTCGAAGAGGCCGAAGGTCGCGCACTCCCCCGCGACGCGGATGTCGGTGCCCTGGAGCATCTCGGTGCCGCCCGCCACGCAGTGGCCCTCGACGGCGGCGATCACCGGTTTGCGGGGGCGGTGGTGGCGCAGCATCGCCTTCCAGTGCAGGTCCGGGTCGGCCTTGAGCCGGTCGCGGTGCTGCTCGCCCTGCATGCCCTGGCCGGCGAGCGCCTTGAGGTCCATGCCGGCGCAGAAGGAGCCGCCGGCGCCGGTGAGGACGACCGAACGGACGGAGTCGTCCGCGTCGGCCTCGAGCCAGCCGTCGTACAGGCCGACGAGCATGGCGATCGAGAGCGCGTTCCTGGCCTCCGGCCTGTTGAGCGTGAGCACCAGTGTGGCGCCCTCGCGCCGCACGGTGAGGTGTTCGGTACCGCCCATCGCAGATCTCCCCTCGGAAAGAACGAGAACAGGTTGCAGGAGGCGTGATGGCAGTTCAAGGGTTTTCTGACAGACAGTCAGATTTCTTGGCCGGGGCCCTTCCCACTTGCCGTGCCCTTTGCTCTGATGACCGGCGAACCGTCTGGGAGCCGCGCCGTCGTGAGGTCAGGAGGAACGGTGGAGTACAACCTTGCCGACCTGTTCGAGTCGGTCGTCGACGTGGCGGCCGACCGCGAGGCGCTCGTCCACGTGGACCACCCGGGCTCGGGCGCGGAACGCCGTCTGACGTACGCGGAGCTGGACGCCGCGGCCAACCGCATCGGCCACCACCTCCTCGACAGCGGGATCCGCCCCGGCGAACATCTCGGCCTGCACCTGTACAACGGCGTCGAGTACCTGCAGACAGTGCTCGGCTGCCTCAAGGCCCGGATCGTGCCGGTCAACGTCAACTACCGGTACGTCGAGGAGGAGCTGGTCTACCTCTACCGGGACGCCGACCTGGTCGCCCTCGTCTTCGAGGCGGAGTTCACCGACCGGGTGGCCGCCGCGCTGCCGCAGACGCCGGCGCTGCGCCACCTGATACGGGTCGGGCCGTCGGGCGAGGGCATCGTCTCCTTCGCGGACGCCGAGGCGGGCGGCTCCCCGGAGCGCGGCTTCCCGGCACGCTCGGGGGACGACCAGTTCATCATCTACACGGGCGGCACGACCGGCATGCCCAAGGGTGTGATGTGGCGTCAGGAGGACCTGTTCTTCGCGGGACTGGGCGGCGGGGCACCGACCGGGGAGCCGGTGAAGAAGCCCGAAGAGCTCGCCGAGCGGGTCGCCGCGGGCGGCTCCGGGATCACCTTCTTCCCCACTCCCCCGCTGATGCACGGCACATCGACCCTCACCGCGTTCATCGGCTTCAACTTCGGCCAACGGGTCGTGCTGCACCGCAAGTTCGTGCCCGAGGAGGTGTTGCGGACCATCGCCAAGGAGAGGGTCAACGCCATCTCCCTGGTCGGTGACGCGATGCTGCGGCCGCTGATCGACGCGCTCGAGGGCCCGATGCGGGGAACGGACTGCTCGTCCGTGTTCAGCGTCTCCTCGTCCGGGGCCGTCATGTCGGACACGGTGCGCCGGCAGTTCCGGGCGCTGATGCCCAACGCGATGCTGCTGAACAACTTCGGCTCCTCGGAGTCCGGCTTCAACGGCACCGCCACGGAGGACTCCGGCCCCGAGCGCGGCTTCCGCGTCCGGGTCAACTCGCGTACCCGGGTGGTCGATCCCGCCACGAAGGAGGCGACCGCTCCGGGTGAGGTCGGCCGGGTCGCCCAGTGCGGCCATGTCCCCCTCGGCTACTACAACGACCCGGCGAAGACCGCCGAGAACTTCTTCGAGAAGGACGGGGAGCGCTGGGTCCTGCTCGGCGACATGGCCACCGTCGACGAGGAGGGCGTGGTCGTCGTCCTCGGGCGCGGCTCGCAGTGCATCAACACCGGCGGCGAGAAGGTGTACCCCGAGGAGGTCGAGCAGGCGCTGAAGGCGCATCCGGACGTGTACGACGCCCTGGTGGCCGGGGTGCCGGACGCGCGGTGGGGCGCCCATGTGGCGGCGGTGGTCCAGGTGCGCCGGGGCGCCGCGCCGCTCTCCCTGGAGGAGATCCAGAGTCACTGCCGCACCCGGCTGGCCGGCTACAAGATCCCGCGCCAGCTGGTGCTCACCGAGTCCATCCGCCGCTCCCCGAGCGGGAAGGCGGACTACCGGTGGGCGCGGGAGGCGGCGCTGGCGGAGAACTCCTGATCGCGGCCCTCGGGCAAAACCCGTAGCCGAACTCTTGCCTGACGGCCTCGGGCCTGGATTACTGATCCCGAGGAAGATCGACCGAATGATCGGTCGCCCGTATTGGTGCGATTCAGGTGAGGGAGAGTCTCCATGGCGGACGCGGGGAACGCGCTGGACGAGGGCGAGCGCCTCACCGAGGACGCCCTGCGCGCACGGCAGCTGGAACGCCTGCGCGCCTCGCTGCGTCACGCGTACGCCCGTGTGCCCTTCTACCGTGAGGCCTTCGACAAGGCCGGCGTCCATCCCGACGACTGCCGCGACCTCGGGGATCTGGCCCGGTTCCCCTTCACCGCCAAGGCCGACCTGCGCGCGCACTACCCGTACGGCATGTTCGCCGTCCCCAGGGAGCGCATCCGCCGCATCCACGCCTCAAGCGGCACCACGGGCCGGCCGACGGTCGTCGGCTACACGGACGCCGACCTGTCCCTCTGGGCGGACCTGGTGGCCCGTTCGATCCGCGCCGCGGGCGGCCGGCCGGGCGACACGGTCCATGTGGCGTACGGCTACGGCCTGTTCACCGGCGGCCTCGGCGCGCACTACGGCGCCGAACGCCTCGGCTGCACGGTGATCCCGGCTTCGGGCGGAATGACGTCCCGTCAGGTGCGGTTGATCCAGGACCTCGAGCCCCGGGTCGTCATGGTGACGCCGTCCTACATGCTGACCCTGCTGGACGAGTTCGAGCGGCAGGGCGTCGATCCGCGCTCCACCTCGCTGCGGGTGGGGATCTTCGGTGCCGAGCCCTGGACCGAGCGGATGCGGCAGGAGATCGAGGAGCGGTTCGCGATCGACGCGGTCGACATCTACGGGCTGTCGGAGGTGATCGGACCGGGAGTGGCCCAGGAGTGCGTGGAGACCAAGGACGGGCTGCACATCTGGGAGGACCACTTCTACCCCGAGGTGGTCGACCCGCTCACGGGCGAGGTCCTGCCGGACGGCGAGGAGGGCGAGCTGGTGTTCACCTCGCTCACCAAGGAGGCCATGCCGATCGTCCGCTACCGCACCCGGGACCTGACCCGCCTGCTGCCGGGGACGGCCCGGGTCTTCCGCCGCATGGCGAAGGTGACCGGCCGCAGCGACGACATGGTCATCCTGCGGGGCGTGAACCTCTTCCCCACCCAGATCGAGGAGATCGTGCTGCGGACTCCGGCCGTGGCGCCCCACTTCCAGCTCCGGCTGACCCGCGAGGGCCGCCTCGACGCCCTCACGATCCGCGCGGAGGCCCGCCGCGACGCCACGCCCGCCGACCGCGACACGGCCGCCCGGGCCATCGCGGCGGCGGTGAAGGACGGCATCGGCGTGTCCGCCGCCGTGGAGATCGTCGACCCCGAGTCGCTGGAGCGGTCGGTGGGCAAGATCAGGCGGATCGTGGACCTGCGGCCCCGGGAGTGACGAGGACCGCGAGGGTCACGAGCCGAACCGCCCGCGCAGTTCCCGCTTGAGGATCTTCCCGCTGGCGTTGCGCGGGAGTTCGTCCACGAAGACCACCCGCTTGGGGGCCTTGAACGACGGGAGCCTCTCGCGGGCGTGCGCGATGAGCTCCTCCTCGCTCACCTCGCCGCGCGCGACCACCACCGCGGTCACCGCCTCGATCCACCGTTCGTCGGGCAGCCCGATCACCGCGGCCTCCGCGACGGCGTCGTGGGCGTACAGCGCGTCCTCGACCTGGCGTGAGGCGACCAGTACGCCACCGGTGTTGATGACGTCCTTCACCCGGTCGACGATCGTGAAGTAGCCGTGGGCGTCGCGCACGGCGAGGTCGCCGGAGCGGAACCAGCCGTCGCGGAAGGCCGCGGCGGTCTCCTCGGGCTTGTCCCAGTAGCCCTCGCACAGCTGCGGGGAGCGGTAGACGATCTCGCCGGGCGTGCCGTCGGGCACGTCCGCCCCGTCCTCGTCGACGACCCGGGCGTCCACGAACAGCACCGTGCGCCCGCAGGAGTCCATCCGCCCCTTGTGCTCGTCGGGCGCGAGGACGGTGGCGAGCGGGCCGATCTCGCTCTGCCCGAAGCAGTTGTAGAAGCCGAGCCTCGGCAGGCGTTCGCGCAGCCGCTCCAGCACGGGCACCGGCATGACCGACGCGCCGTAGTAGGCCTTGCGCAGTGCGCTCAGGTCACGCTCGCCGAAGTCGGGGCGGCCCGCCAGGGCGATCCACACGGTCGGCGGGGCGAACAGACTGTCGACGCGGTCCGCCTCGATCAGGTCCAGGAGGCGGTCGCCGTCGGGGGCGTCCAGCACGAGGTTCGTCGCGCCGACCGCGAGGTAGGGCAGCAGGAAGACGTGCATCTGCGCCGAGTGGTACAGCGGCAGGGAGTGCGCGGGACGGTCGCCGGCGCTCAGGTCGAGGGCGGCGATGGCGCTCAGGTACTCGTGCACCAGGGCGCGGTGCGTCATCATCGCGCCCTTGGGCAGGGCCGTCGTACCGGAGGTGTAGAGCAGCTGCACCAGGTCCTCGGGACGCGGCCCGGGGCCGTCGTACGGATCGGCCGCGGGGAGCAGGGCGAGCAGCGAGTCCTCGGCGTCGCGCAGGGGCGACGTGCGCACGCCGTCGGGGAGCCGGGCCGCGAGGTCGGGGTCGGCGAGGACCAGCGTGCTGCCCGACTGGCGCACGATGTACGCCAGGTCGTCGCCGGTGAGGTTCTGGTTCACGGGGACGTGGACCAGGCCGGCGCGGGCGCAGGCGAGGAACGCGATGACGTAGGCGTCGGAGTTGTGGCCGTAGGCGCCGACCCGGTCGCCGGGGGCGAGACCGGCGCCGCGCAGCACACTCGCCGCGCGCGAGACGGCTTCGTCGAGTTCCTCGTAGGTCCAGGTGCGGTCGCGGTATTCGATCGCGACGCGCGCCGGGGTGCGGCGGGCGCTGCGACGCAGCACCCCGTCGACCGTGCTGCCGTGTCCGGGCGTCATGACCCATGATCCTCGGGCGGGACCCGGGGCAGGTCAA
The DNA here is from genome assembly GCF_003032475.1 of Streptomyces sp. P3. NCBI lineage: Bacteria > Bacillati > Actinomycetota > Actinomycetes > Kitasatosporales > Streptomycetaceae > Streptomyces > Streptomyces sp. P3. The sequence goes on along the minus strand of NZ_CP028369.1, from coordinate 9,367,760 downwards.
GTCGCCGTGACGGGGACCGGGCCGCGGCCGGTCCCGAACACCGGCGGCGCGGGCCCGGCCGCCGCCGCAGGGCCGCGGTCGCCCTTCTCGCCGAACGGCCTGGGCGGGCCTTCGTCGAGGGCGCAGGTCAGGGTGCTGCCCGAGCGGCCGGGCCCGGCGCCCACCCAGCGGTGACCGGGTCCGGCCCACGCCGAGCGGCCGGATCGGGCCCTCGCCGAGGGGCCGTCGCCGTGCCGCCGGCCGTCCGCGGTCACACGGGACGTGTCCGGCCCTCCCAGTACGGCTCCCGCAGCCGCCGCTTGTACAGCTTGCCGTTGGGATCGCGGGGCATCTCGGTGATGAAGTCGACGCTCCTGGGCCGCTTGTAGCCGGCCAGCCGGTCGGCACAGTGGTCGAGGAGGGCGGCGGCGAGGGCGGGTCCGGGCTCGTGGCCGGGCGCCGGTTCGACGACGGCCTTCACCTGCTCTCCCCAGTCGTCGTGCGGGATGCCGAAGACAGCCGCGTCGGCGACGGCCGGGTGGGCCAGCAGGGCGGACTCGATCTCGGCGGGGTAGATGTTGACGCCGCCGGAGATGATCATGTCGATCTTGCGGTCGCGGAGGAACAGATAGCCGTCCTCGTCGAGCACGCCGAGGTCGCCGACGGTGAAGAACTCGCCGATGCGGTTCTTGCGCGTCTTGTCCTCGTCCTTGTGGTAGGCGAAGCCGCCCGTCGTCATCTTCATGTAGACGGTGCCGAGTTCACCGGCCGGCAGCAGGTCGCCCGCGTCGTCGAAGATCGCCAGCTCGCTGATGGGCCAGGCCTTTCCGACCGTGCCGGGCTTCTTCAGCCAGTCCTGAGCCGTGGCGAACGCACCACCGCCCTCGCTGGCCGCGTAGTACTCCTCGACGCAGTGGCCCCACCAGTCGATCATCGCCCGTTTCACGTGGTCGGGGCAGGGCGCGGCGCCGTGGATGGCGTGCCGCATGGACGACACGTCGTAGCGCGCCCGCACCTCCTCGGGGAGGGCGAGCAGCCGGTGGAACTGGGTGGGGACCATGTGGGTGTGCGTGCAGCGATGGCCGTCGATCAGCCGGAGCATCTCCTCGGGTGACCACTTGTCCATCAGGACCAGCCGGTGGCCGATGTGCAGGGACGCGCCCGCGAACTGGAGCACCGCCGTGTGGTAGAGCGGCGAGCAGACGAGATGCACGTTGTCGTCGAAGGGTTTGATGCCGAAGATGCCGAGGAAACCGCCGAGGTAGGCCTCCTCGGGCGGTTTGCCGGGCAGCGGCCGCCGGATGCCGCGCGGACGGCCCGTCGTGCCCGAGGTGTAGTTCATGACCCAGCCGAGGGTGCGGTCGGCGGGCGGCGATTCGGATTGGCCGGCGAGCAGTTCGGCGTACGGCCGGAACCCGTCGATCCCACCGACGGCGTACCGCTGACCGGCGGGCAGCGACGCCTCGTCGGCGGCGCGGCGGGCCTGGTCGGCGAACCGCTCGTGGGCCAGCAGCACCTTGGCGCCGGAGTCGGAGACGATCCAGGCGATCTCGGGGCCCGTCAGGTGGTGGTTGACCGGGACCAGGTAGAAGCCGGCCTGGCTGGCGGCGAGATGGGCGGTGAAGAACTCGGCCGAGTTGGGCAGGACGACGGCGAAGGCGTCGCCGCGTTCCAGTCCGGCGGCGCGCAGACCGTGCACGAGCCGGTTGGCGGCGGCGTGCAGGCGGCCGGCGGTCCACTCCTCGCCGTCCGGGGCGATCAGGACGACGCGGTCGGGATCCCGGCTCGCCTGGGCCCAGAATCCCGCGGGGGGTGTGCTGGTCACTGGCCGCTCCTTCCGGCGATGCGGTCGACGCGGTCGACGGCTTGTTCGAAACCGCGGGTGAGGTCGTCGAAGACCTCCTGCACGCTGCGGACTTCGTTCATCCGGCCGACGATCTGACCGACCGGGGTGCCGAGCAGGGGGTCGACCTCGTACTTCTGGACGCGGGAGACGGCCTCGGCGACGAGCAGGCCCTGCAGGGGCATCGGCAGGGTGCCGGGGCCGTCGGGGCCGTCCCAGGCGTCGGTCCACTCGGTGCGCAGCTGGCGGGCGGGCTTGCCGGTCAGCGCGCGGGAGCGGACCGTGTCGCCGGAGCCCGCCGCGAGGAGCTTGCGGGTGAGGGCGGGCGAGTGCAGGTCGGCCTCGGCGGTGGTCAGCCAGAGCGACCCGAGCCAGACGCCCTGGGCGCCCAGCGCGAGGGCGGCGGCGATCTGCCGCCCGCTGCCGATGCCGCCCGCGGCGAGGACCGGCAGCGGGGCGACCGCGTCGACGGCCTCCGGGGTGAGCACCATGGAGGCGATCTCGCCGGTGTGGCCGCCCGCCTCGTATCCCTGGGCGACGACGATGTCGATGCCGGCGTCCTTGTGCTTGCGCGCGTGCCGGGCGCTGCCGGCGAGGGCGGCCACCAGGACGCCCCGCTCGTGGGCGCGGTCGACGACGTCGGCGGGCGGTGAGCCGAGGGCGTTGGCCAGCAGCCGGATCGGGTAGTCGAAGGCGACGTCGAGCTGACTGCGGGCGACCTGCTCCATCCAGCCGGTGATCCGCCACCCGGAGGCCTCGCCCTCGGCCAGCTCGGGCACCCCGTAGGCGGCGAGGGTGTCACGCACGAACTTCCGGTGCCCCTCGGGGATCATCGCCTCGACGTCGGCCTCGGTCACCCCTTCGACCTTCTTCGCGGGCATGACGACGTCGAGCCCGTAGGGCCGGCCGTCGACGTGCGCCTCGATCCAGTCGAGGTCGCGTTTGAGGTCGTCGGGGTCGGTGTAGCGGACCGCGCCGAGCACGCCGAAGCCGCCCGCGCGACTGATGGCCGCGGCGACCGCGGGGAACGGCGTGAAGCCGAAGACGGCGTGCTCGACTCCCAGTTGTGTGCTCAGCTCCGTCTGCATGGGCGCAGGATGCCGCAGCAACGCGGACGACGGAAGAGCCTTTCTGATAGACCGTCAGATTCTTGCCGCCGGACGCCCGGACCGGACGCCTGTCCGGATCCATGACCGGATCCATGACCGGATGCCCGACCGGATGCCCGACCGGATGCCTGACCGTGCCTGCCGTCAGACTCCGGCGTGCTCCTCGAGCACCGCCATGGCGGCGTTGTGCCCCGGCACGCCGCTCACTCCGCCGCCGCGCACCGCGCCGGCCCCGCACAGCAGCACGTTCGCGTGCGGGGTCGACACCCCCCAGCGTCCCGCCCCCTCCTGGGCGTGGGGCCAGCTCAGGTCGCGGTGGAAGATGTTGCCGCCGGGCAGTCCGAGGTCGCGCTCCAGGTCGAGCGGGGTCCTCGCCTCGATACAGGGGCGGCCCTCGGCGTCGGTGGCCAGGCAGTCCGCCAGGGGCTCGGCGAGGTGGGCGTCCAACTGGGCGAGGGTCGAGCGCAGCAGTTCCTCGCGTACGGCGTCGTTGTCCCGTGCGAAGAGCCGGGCGGGCGTGTGCAGGCCGAACAGCGTCAGCGTCTGGTAGCCCCGCTCGACAAGGTCGGGGCCGAGGATGCTCGGGTCGGTCAGGGAGTGGCAGTAGATCTCGGAGGGCGGGGCGGCGGGCAGCCCGCCGGCCGCGGCCTGGGCGTGCGCGGCGGCCAACTGGCGGTAGCCCTCGGCGATGTGGAAGGTGCCGGCGAACGCCTCGCGCGGGTCGACGGAGCTGTCCCGCAACCTCGGCAGCCGCTTCAGCAGCATGTTCACCTTGAGCTGGGCGCCCTCGGCGGGGGTCGGCGGGGCGTCGCCGGTGAGGGCCGCGAGCGCCTGCGGCGAGGCGTTCACCAGGACGTGCCGGGCCACGGCGACGCCCTCGCCGTCGGCCGTGCGGTAGGCGACCTCCGCCGTACGGCCGTCCGTGTCGATCCGCACCGCCTCGTGGCCGGTGGCGAGGACCGCGCCCGCGTCACGGGCGGCGGCGGCCAGGGCGTCGGTGAGCGCGCCCATGCCGCCGACGGGGACGTCCCAGGCGCCGGTGCCGCCGCCGATCACGTGGTACAGGAAGCAGCGGTTCTGCCGGAGCGAGGGGTCGTGGGCGTCGGCGAAGGTGCCGATGAGCGCGTCGGTCAGGACCACGCCGCGCACCAGGTCGTCCGCGAAGCGCTCCTCCACGGCGACGCCGATCGGCTCCTCGAACAGGGTCCGCCAGGCCTCCTCGTCGTCGACGCGCCGGCGCAGTTCCTCGCGGGTCGGCAGCGGCTCGGTGAGCGTGGGGAACACCCGCCCGGCGACCCGCCCGGTCATCTCGTAGAAACGCTCCCAGGCCGCGTACTCGCGCTCGCCGCCGGTCAGCCGCGCGAACGCCTCCCGCGTGCGCCGGGCGCCACCGCCCACGAGCAGCCCGGTGGCCCGTCCGTCGCGCTCCACGGGGGTGTACGAGGAGATCGTGCGGCTCTGGACGCGGAAGCGGAGCCCCAGGTCCCGCACGATCTTCTGCGGCAGCAGGCTGACCAGGTAGGAGTAGCGCGAGAGCCGGGCGTCGACCCCGGCGAACGGCCGGGTGGAGACGGCGGCGCCCCCGGTGTGGTCCAGCCGCTCCAGCACCAGCACGGACCGTCCTGCCCGGGCCAGGTAGGCGGCGGCGACCAGACCGTTGTGCCCGCCGCCGACGACGACGGCGTCGTGGACGCTGCGCCCCCGGTGATCCCGCCGGCCGTGATCGCCCTCGTGTCCCGCGCGTCCAGCGCGTCCTTCGTGTGCAGCCATGGTTCTTCGTAACACGGGCCGATCAAGGTCGGCCAGAGGGGGTTGCGCCGGGCTGCTCCACGGCTCCGGAGCCGGAACCCGGGGTGCGGGCCGGTGCGGGCCGGGCTCCCCTACGATCGTCATGGCCTCAAGTGCGTCGAGGTGCAAGCGCGTTGGATTCAGGGGGAGCCCATGACCGTCCAGACGTCCGCCATGCCCGGAGCCGAGCCGCGCAATTCCGCCGCCATGCTGGTCAACCGGCGCGGCCAGTACCTCCTGCATCTGCGGGACGCGCACAAACCGATCTGTGACGCGGGCCTCTGGTCGCTGCCCGGCGGCGCGTGCGAGGGGGACGAGACGCTCGATGAGGCCGTCGCCCGCGAGCTGAGGGAGGAGACGGGCCTGGTCCTCGAGGGGCTGACCCGGTACGCGGTCGTCGACGGCATCCAGGTCTTCCTGGGCGGCTGGGACGGCGATCCCTCGCGGCTGCCCGTCACCGAGGGCATCATGTTCGCCTTCTTCGACGCGGCGACCACCGCGCACCTGACGATGGCACCGGGCGCCGCGGAGGTCATCGCCCGGCACCAGGCGGACCCGGTCGCCCCGCCGCCGCAGCCGACCGTGCGGGAGCCCGTCCTCAACGCCGTGGGCGTCCACCTCTACCTGGAGCGCGACGGCGAGATCCTCCTCGGTCTGCGCCACCCGGACTCGCCCTTCGCGCCCCTGAGGCACCACTTCCTGGCCGGCCACTGCGAGCGGGAGTCCGCGGTGGCGTGTCTCGTCCGCGAGGCCCGGGAGGAGGCCGGACTGGAGATCGCGGCACGCGACGTCGAGCTCGTGCACGTCGTGCATGTCGTCGACTCGCCCACCGCCCGGCCGCGCCTGCAGCTCGTCTTCCGGGCCCGGCGCTGGAGCGGCGAGCCACGGCTGCTGGAACCGGACAAGTGCCTGGGCTGGAACTGGTGGCCGCTGGACGCGCTGCCGGAGCCGATGGTCGGCTACGCGCGCACGGCCGTCGCCGGGATCCGTGCGGGACGGCCGTACTCGGAGCTGGGCTGGGAGCGGCAACCGGCCCCGGCGTGACGGCGTGTCCCGGCCGGCGGGCCTGGGCCGCCCCCTGCAGACGGCCCCGGTGCGCCGCGCCTCCCGCTCGCCCCGGCGGCCGGGCAGTGCGGTGTGACGCGGACCGTGTCGTCGTGCGGCGCGGTCCCGCAAGACCCGGTGCGCCCGGCTTCACGGGGCCTGCGCACCGTCCGGAGTCGGCACCGCCACCAGGGTCGCCCGGGGGATCCACTCGTCGGTCAGTGCAGCCCCGGCGTCCGGACGCGCGCCCCGCGGTCCGGCGCCGACGGCCCGGTGACCGACGGTCATGCCCCGGGTCCAGGACGGCAGTCGGGGACCACCGCCGTCCGCCGTGTGCCCCCCGGACGGCTGCGGCGCGGGCCGCGACGGCACGGACGTGGACGGGCCGGTCGGCGTGCTGCGGGCCTCGGCGATGCGCTGGACGATCTCGCGGGCGTCGTGGGGTCGCTGGGCGGGCTGCTTGGCGAGCAGGTCGAGGATGATCCGGTCGAGGTGGTCCGGCAGGTCGGCGCGGTGCTCGCGCGGCGGCCGCGGCGGGGTGTCCCGGTGTCCGACGAGGATCGCCCAGGGGTCGTCCAGGTCGAACGGCGGACGGCCGGTGGCGATCTCGTAGAGCACGCATCCCAGCGAGTACAGGTCGCTGCGCCGGTCGACCTCCTCCCCCGCTATCTGCTCGGGCGACATGTAGTGCGGGGTGCCCATGGCGATGCCGGTGCCGGTGAGCCGGGAGGTGAAACCCACGTCGTGGCTGAGGCGGGCGATGCCGAAGTCGCAGATCTTCACGGTGCCGTCGCCGAGGCGCACGATGTTCGCCGGCTTCAGGTCGCGGTGCACCACGCCCTGGCGGTGGGTGTAGGCGAGGGCCGCGGCCACCTGGTCGGCGATGTCGACGACCTCCGGCACGGGCAGCGGCCGGCGTTCCCCGTCGTCCAGCAACTGGCACAGGTTGCGGCCGTCCAGGAGTTCCATGACGAGGAAGAGGACACCGTCGTGGTCACCGAAGTCGTGGACGACCGTCACCCCGCGGTGCTGGAGCGCGGCGGCCACCCGGCCCTCGCGCCGGAACCGCTCGCGCAGGACGCGTCCCGAGGACGGGTCGTGGTGCGGTCCGGCCGGTTTGAGGCACTTCACGGCGACCTGCCGGCCGAGGGACTCGTCACGGGCCCGCCACACCTCGCCCATCCCACCGCGCCCGATACGGTCCAGAAGCCGGTAACGGCCCTGGATCAGCGTGCTCTCCGCCATGGTGTGCCGCCCCCGTCGCTTTCCGGCCCTCCCCCAGAGGGTTCAGTATGGCGGCCTATCGTCGCACCTTGTACGGTGCCGGACGGCTTTCGGGGCCCAGTCTCGCCATCGCCCGCAGGACGTGTTTGGGCGGGAGCTGCCATCGCAGACGTGCGGGAACGCAGCGCAGCGCGGCGCCCGTGGCACGCAGCCGGCGGGTGACGACGGCGGGTGCGGGGGCGGGTCTGCCGTACAGCGCGTGGGCGTACGGCGGCAGCGAGGCATACGCCAGGTTCGCCACGCGCCGCCACAGCACGGCGCGTGCCGGGACCAGCAGGGGGTGGACGGGCGGACGGCGCAGGAAGTCGTCGACCTCGCGGGCCTCCGCTCCCGCGGCGAGCTCGGGGAGGGTCCGGTCGAAGTACGCCGCCATCTGCGCCCGGTCGGCGGGCACCGTCTCCGGGTCGAGGCCCACCAGTCGGGCGCTGACGCGGTGTTCGGCGACGTAGCGGTCGGCGGCCGCGTCGGTGAGCGGGTAGCCGGAGCGGCGCAGCACCTGCAGATAGGAGTCGATCTCGGCGCAGTGCACCCACAGCAGCAGCGCGGGCTCGTCGACGCCGTACCGCTCCCCCGTCTCCGGGTCGGTCGCGGACAGCATGCGGTGGATCCTGCGGACGCGGGCGCCCGCCTTCTCGGCCGCCTCGGCCGTTCCGTACGCAGTGGTGCCGACGAAGTCGGCGGTGCGCATCAGCCGGCCCCAGGCGTCGCGCCGGAAGTCGGAGTTCTGGGTGACGCCGCGGACGGCTCGCGGGTGCAGCGCCTGGAGGTAGAGCGCGCGGATCCCCGCGACCCACATCATCGGGTCGCCGTGCATCTGCCAGGAGATGCAACCTTAAAGGGCCTGTTGCGACTGCTGGTCAGGCAGCAGCACGTCGGCTGCTCTGCCCCGGAAGCACAGAGCAGCCGACGGTCCGCTACCGGCCTGGCCGGCGCTCGGGCCGGGAGCGGAGATCGGGAGAGCCGCTACCTGCCGGCGGCCGCGGGCTGGTCTGCGAACCCGTCGACGTCGACGGGTTCGACACCCTGCAGGCTGACGAGCAGCCGGGCGGCGAGGAGCCAGCGTAGAGCCGTCGCGTCCGCGTACGGCACCTGGTGCAGGCCGCTCCCGCCGGCGCCCGGGCCGGGCAGCGGCGTGAGCGTGCGGGGGTCGTAGGCGACGCCTGCGACGCCCCAGAGCGGGGCGCGGCGTACGAGAGCGGCCACCCATCCCCTGCGCAGGTGCGGGCACTCCCGCACGGCCCTTCTCGCACACGCGTCGTGGGCGGGCGGGACGGCCGTGACCTCGCCCTCACGGATTGCGTCGCCGGGGCGGGAGTGCATGAGGAACAGAGACTGCTCGCCGCCGTCGACGGCCGTGCCGCAGACCTGGCACAGCATGTGCGTCATCGCCTGACGCTGGCGCAGGGGGTGCATGCTGCGCAGGTCGGGCCGCCCGACGCCGGGGGTCGCGGCGCGGCGTACCCACAGGGCATCGAAGCGGCGGTCGGTGTCGACCTCGTCCGCGTAGCCGAGGCCGACACCGCCCCTGCCGTGTCTGATCTCGACCTCCGCCATGGGGCGCACCTCGCCGGACCACGGCGTGATCCACGGCACCCGGATCCCCTGCCAGAGCAGCGGCCGCCTCATGTCCCCTCCGGGCATCCGCAGTTGAGGATGCCCCACACTAGTGCGACCGCCAGGACGAGCAGCACCCCCAGGTAGGTCACGGCGCGCCAGTCGATGCGTCGTCGGTTCATCGGGGCGGCTCCCGGTGGGTGACGGCGCGGTAGAGGTCATCGCCGAGGCGGGCCACGGCCAACGGGTCGCACGGCATGGGCGGGTCGGCGAGGGGGACTGCCCAGTACAGGCTGTAGGTATCCGGGTCGAGGACGTCGCGCGCCGGACCGGGCGCGCCCATCCACGAGCCCTCGCCCTGGTAGATGATGCCGACCTCTCGCCACGCGGCGGCGGCCCGGTGCCAGGCGGCGGGCAGGCCTGACGGGACGATGACGTAGTAGTGCAGGCTGGCGGGGTCGCAGATGACGGGGCCGCCCTCGAGGACACGGGCGAGGTACTCGTCGATGGCGGCGGACGGCGTCTCGGGCTGGCCCGTCAGCGCGCGGAGTGGCGCGCTCGGGATCCTCACCGCGGACAGCCCCTCGCCGAGCGGCAGCATGGCCGTCAGCTTGCGCTGCCACAGCGCGAGGATCCGCGCCTGGGCCTGCTCGGGCAGGGTCCTTAGCAGCCAGTCCGCGGCTGTCTCTTCGGGGTCTGTGCTGGGGTCCATCTGCACCGACGACGGTGTGTGGTGGGACATTGCGCTTTCCTTCCGACCCGACTCGGGATGGCTGAGTCGTCATGGTCGGCAAGGTCTGTGAGCGATCCGATACACACTGTGTATCACCCGGCGTATCGTCCCCTTATGGCCAGTCGGGAACCATGGGCAGACGTCCGTCTCCGTGCCGCGTGGGCACGCCAGGACTGGGCTGCCATTTTCCGCGAGTACCGGCGCGCTGCAGGCCTCTCTCAGCGGGGCCTCGAGCCGATCGTGGGCATGCCGCAGCCCCACATCTCCGCGATCGAATCGGGCCGCCGGCAGGTCACCTCAGCCGAGCTCATGGCCCGCCTCACCGAAGGGCTGCACGTGCCGGAAGAACTGACTGGTGCCCCGAGACCACAGGGGCCCGATGCGTGGGCGCCGCCAGCCGAGCTCCGCGAGCGCATCGCGCATGCCCACTCGGTGGGCCGCGCCGATCTGCGCACCGCCGACTGGATCGGCCTGGTGCTCGCCCAGCATCGCCGCGCAGAGGACGAGGTCCTGGGCACAGCACTGTGGGGCATCGTGCGCCAGCAGCTCGACGCGGTGACCGGGCTCATCCCCCAGGCGGCCGGGGCCGCTGCGGACCGGCTCATGCTGCTCGCCGCCGAGCACGCGCATTGGCTGTCCTGGGTGGCGTGGCAGTCCGAACAGCGCGGGTCGGCGCTGGCGTGGATCGACCTCGCGCACGGATGGGCCGTCGACGGCGGCCATGCCGACATGGCTTCCTGGGCGCAGCGCATCCGGGCCTACTACTCCCTCAGCCACGGCGACCCGGTCCGTGCCCTGCGCACCGCCGAGGCCGCGCGCTACGTGGGCCCGCGCACGCTGTCTCCTGCAGCAGAGGCCGCGGCGGTGCACCAGGAGGCGATGGCGGCCGCGCAGGTCGGCGAGCGGGACCGGGCCCGCAGGCTGGCCGAGGAGGCCTGCAAGCTGGCGCTGCGGGTGCCGGCCGAGGAGGAGCGGCCGGGCTGGCTGTACTGGCTCGATCCGACGCGCGCTCAGCTGCAGGTCGCCGACGCGGCGTACGCGTGCCAGCGGTGGGCGGACGCCGCCGACGGCTTCCGCACTGCGCTGCCGTCGCTCGTGGCCTTCCCCCGGGATCACGCCTACTACCAGGCGCGGCTGGACGACGCCGCGCGGCGGGCCTAGTCCGCGGTCGCCTTGAGATCCACGCTCCGGATGGTGCCTTCACGGCCGTCGTCCAGACGCCGGCGGACCGCCAGCTGCAGGTACCCCAGCGCCGGGCTGCCGTAGGAGGCGACGCCCTGAGCGTTCACCCTCGTCTCGAAGAGCCGGGCGGGCAGGTGGAACACCTCGCGCCGAGGAGGCTCAGCCTCGCCGGCGTCCGGGTCCGCGTCCGGCCGGTACGGCACGTACGTGATCCACAGCGGGATGGTCGGGCCACCCTCCAGCGGATCCTCGCCAGGCTCGTCGTCGACCAGGAGCACGGCCTCCCGCAGAGTGCCGGCGCCGCCGCTCACCCGGCGGACGTACTCGTGCGCGGCTGCGATGCCCTCGCCGAGGAGGTCGTCGAGCTCGGCGTCAACATCCCGTGGGCGGTGTGGCGTGCCGAGGTAATACTGCAGACTCCAGCGCGCCATGACTCCAGCTCCAGCGATCTCGACAGCACGACGCCCCCGGGTGTCGGGCCTCGGGGGCGTGTGCCACGAGGATAGCGGCCCCCACCGACAGCGACGCACCGAACGCGAGAAAGCCCCCTGCACGGCCACGTGGGCCGTGCAGGGGGCGTCTCTCATGGGTACTGGCGGCGTGGGTCGAGGCCTGCGGCGAGCGGCCCGGCTGGTGTGCTGCCGCCTGGGTCGGGGACGTCGTCCTTCCGGCAGACCAGCGCGTCCGGATCCCACGCAGGCACCTGCAGGCTGTAGCCGGCTTGGCACGACGGCCCGGGCGGTCCCTGCTCGCCGCGAGGACCTGTCTCACCGCGTGGGCCCTGCTCGCCCGCCGGCCCCTGCTCACCCTGCACGCCCGGTTCCCCCTGCACGCCCTGCGCGCCGTCCGTCCCGGGTGCCCCGTCCTTGCCCGCCGCGCCAGGGGCGCCGGTGGCGCCGGCGGTGCCCGGGGTGCCGTCCTTGCCCGGGCGGCCTGGGTCGCCCTTGGGGCCCGGGATCGGCACGGGTACCTCGGCCCGCGCCGGGAGGTCCTCGACGGCCTCGGACGGGTCCGGAGCCACGGGCGTCTGGCCCTCGCCCGACACCTGCGTCCGCAGCTGCCGTACGTCCGTGGCGAGCGTGCTGACGGCCTGGCCCCGCCGGTCGGCCTCCGCGGCGAGCTCGTCGGCACGGGACGTCTCGGCGTCGATGCGCGCCCAAATAATGATGACCGCGCCGGACAGCGCGATCAGCCAGCACAGCAGCGTCAGCGGACGCCAGCGTCGGGCCAGTGCCCGTTCGGTACGGGTCACGGGATTCCTCCGGGTGGGATCAGGGCGCGGAGCCGAGCGATCTCCGCCTGGTCTGCGGCCCGCAGCGCCGCCTGCTGCGCGATCTCGGCGTGCAGCTCGCCCACCTTGCGGTCGAGCCGGTCACGCTCTTCCTGCAGGTCGCCTGTGAGCGAGCTGTAGCCGGTCAGGGCGGTCTCGCCCCGCTTACCGAGGTACGTCACCACCGCGCCGACGACCGCCCCCACACCGACGAGCAGGGTCCCGAGGGTGGTCGCGTCCAAGGTGGCTCCTCAGGTCGTGCGATGGAACGTCAGGAACCGCTGCTCCGGTCCCCGCCCTGCGCCCGCTGCAGCGCGGCGCGCAGATCGTCGTCCTTGCCGCCGTACGCGGGCGGCTGAGCCCACCCGAGGAACACGCCGGCGGCGCGCTGCAGCGGCGCCCAGGACAGGCGCGCGGCCAGCCACTCCAGACCCCGGAACAGCAGGTAGTAGGCGGCGGCGAGGCCGAGCGCCACGGCGCTCGCCGCGGCGTTGCTGTCGACCGGGATCCCCAGGCGTCCTGTCCAGCTGATGACCAGGGCGGCGACGATCGGGACGAGGGTCCGCATCATCGAGACGAACAGGTTGCTGGGCATGGCGGGTCTCGCTTTCAGGAGAGGAGGAGCTTCCAGGTCAGCGGGCCCGGGTAGCCGTCGGCGTCGCCCGCGAGAGCCGGGGTGGCGCGCTGGAAGTCCCGGACGTTCAGGCGCGTGTTCTCGCTGAACAGGGGCCCGGGCGTGTAGGCCGCGCCCGCGTGGTGGCGGGCGTAGCCCTTCCGGATCAACCCGTTGTCCAGCGTCGTGACGGCGGGGTTGGATTTGCCGAGGACGAACGCGCTCCGGCCGGGGAACGGCGGCAGCGTCGTGGTGCTCGTCGCGCCGGGGAGGTGGCCGAGGAGCTTCTGCAGGCTGACCGGGCCGGGCACGCCGTCGGCGTCCTCGTGCGGGGCCGTCCCCTTGTAACCGAGGCTCACCTGAAAATCGCTGAAGCACTCGGTGTCGGCGTCGGTCCACCGCGGCCCGGGCCCCTCGGCGTAGTGCCGGCCGAACCCTGCGGCGACGAGCGCCCGCCCGACCGCGGTGACGTGCGCGCCCTCGGCGCCGTACCCGTACGGCAGCTTGTTGATGACGACCTGGTAGCGGGCGATCCCCGACCCGCCGCCGGCGCTCGTTCCGTCCGGGCGGTGCGCGCCGGCCTTCACCCACGCGTACAGCGTGGCGCCCGGGCACTCGGTCGCGTACCCGTCGCGGTGTCCGAGGATCTCGCTGCCCGCACCGCCCCCGGACCGCAGCCACTGGACGGCGTCGACCAGGCCGTCGAGCATCGCGTCAGTGGGCTGGACCAGGCCGGAGTTGCCGAGCATCGCGCACACCGCATAGTCCCGCTTGTTGAGGGTCTGGTCGCCGTTCGCGGCGGTCTTGCGGTGCTGGCCACGCCCCTCGAACGTGAAGCCGTGCGGGCAGACCAGCGCCGAGTACGCGATGTCGCTGTAGTCCTCCTTCACGTTGGCGAGGTGGCTGGCCTGGATGTCGCGTACGTGGCCGGCGCAGGAGCCGTGCGCGTCCGCGGCCGCGAGGGACTTCGGGACGTAGGTCCCCTCGTAGTGCACCTTCACACCCTGCGTGCCAGCGATGTACACGAGGTCGTAGCGGGGTGGGCGCGCACCCCAGGCCGCTCTGGTGATCAACTTCATGGGCCCTCCCGGGCATGAGAAACGCCCCGGCCATCAGGCTCAGGGCGGGCGGGGTGGGGTGGGGTCAGGCGGCAGGGGCGGGCACGTAGTGCTTGGCAATGAGCTGCCCGTATCCGGCGTCGGCGGTCAACGTGTCGTTGCCCCCGTTGTAGTTCCAGGCGGTCGAGTGGGCGTCGGCGCGCAGGACGACGACTGGGCGGTGTCCGTCGGTCCAGTCGTCGGGAACCTCGGCCAGGGTGGTGACGGCCAGCGTCATGTGGTGCATGTCCACGGTGACGTTCTGACCGCGCAGCTGGGAGATCTGCCACCACGGGCCCGCCGTCTTCAGCGGGTTGCTGTAGTCGTAGATCCACAAGTGCCAGCCGACACCGACGGTGTACCGCTTGCCGTTGGGGATACCGACCCCGACGTCGTTGGTGACGCGGGCCTCGCCGGTCACCTTCAGCATGTCGCCGCGTGAGACGGGGCCCATGACGACCCGGTACAGGGTGCGGTAGCTGGACGACGACAGGTCGACGGGGATCTCGCTGGTCTCCAGCGCGCCCAGCAGCAGGGGCGGCGCGGGGGGCTGGAACGGGTCGGTGGCGTTCTCGCAGCACTTGTGCAGGTCGGTGGTGGACAGGTAGGGCATTGCTACTCCTCAGAAAAATGTGATGACGATGACGACGCCGTCACCGCCGGCTCCGCCTCCGCGCTGGACTTGGGAGGCGGTGTTCGCCGCGCCGGAGCCGCCGCCGCCGTAGGTGAAGCCCGTGACTCCGGTGCCGTTGGTGGCGACACCACGGGCGCCGCCGCCGAGGACGGCGTTGCCGCCGGCCCCGCCCATCGCGCCCGCGGTGCCGAACTTGGCTCCGGCTCCTCCTCCGCTGCCGGACACCCGAATGCCGCCGGTGAGGGTCTGGGTCGAGGACCCTCCTGCTGTCGCGCCCGGGGTGCCGTCGGCGGCGCTGGCTGTGCCGCCGCCGCCGCCCGTGGCCGACACCAGCGACCCGAATGATGAGGTGCCGCCGGAGCCGCCGCCGCTCGCACCGCCCGCCCCGACGGTCACCGCCTGGGAAGCGCCAGCGGCGGACGCCAGAAGGTACGACTCGGCATAGCCGCCGCCCTGCCCGCCGCCGCCGCACGATGTCTGCGAAGCACCGGTGGCGACAGCGTTGTGCCCGCCTCCCCCGCCGGCCTGCACCATTACCCGCACCCACTTCGCGTCATCGGGCCGGGTCCACGTGCCGGAGGAGGTGAACACCTGCACGTCGGGCGGGCTGAGCTGCGGGTCGATGGACTCGGCCATCGTCTGCCAGTGCTCCCACGTCCGGGTGTGGTCGGTGCTCTCGGGGTAGACGATGCCGTTCGACGTCTCCTGGCTCATTAGCCGCGCCTCCAGTAGATCGTGAGGGTCCAGGCCGCGCTCCAGCTGCCTCGGCCCGCCAGGTGGATGTAGGGGGTGTCCGAGCCGATGGAGATGGCGAGACCTCCGCGGGTGCCGTCGACCATGGCCTGCGCCCACGCGGTGGGAATCGTGAAGCTGGTCGTCGTCGCGTTCACGGCCAGAGATGGGCCGGCGGTGGTCTCGTTGAGGGTGGGGGCCCCGCTCGGCCGCGTGGACTGCGACACCAGCCGCAGGGTGGGTGTGCGGGCGGCGAAGTCGCCGCCGGACAGGCGCCGGGCCTTGAGCGTGGCCTTGGTGACAGTGGCTCCGCTGAGGCTGCGGGGCTTGGTGCCGTAGAAGGCGCAGCCCGTCATCCGGCCGAACGACGAGCCGGCGTAGCGGCCCTGGTAGGTGTCGAACCCGCTCACGGGGTCGCCGTCGGAGCGCCAGGAGCCGTCCCGGTAGGTGGCTGTGGCGACCGGCGGGCAGGTGAGGACACCGGTAGTGATGTCCGGCTTCGGTGCGGGTGCCGGGTCACCGGTGGACGGCGGCGCGGTGTCGGGGGACGGCGGCGACGGCGCGACCACCGGGGCGGCGCCGAGCGTGGCGATCGCCCAGTACGTGGACCCGCGCCGCAGGATCAGCAGCACATTCCCGGCGGCCACGCTCAGCCCGGCCACGATCCGCACCGTCACCTGCAGGCCGGCCACGTTGGCGAGGCAGGCGCCGCCGGACCCGGCGGTCTGCGCGATGGCGACGAGGGTCCCCTGCCCGGTCAGGGATACGCGGGTATCGGCGAAGTCACCCATTGAGCACCCTCAGGGTCAGGGACATGGAGCCCGGCGTGTAGGGCAGCGACAGGCCTTCGACCACGCACGCCCTGGCGGTGAGTCCGGCACCGGTCACCGAGACGACGTCGCCGGTGACGATCCCGGGGTGCGGGACCAGGGTGGCCTTCAGCTTCCGGAAGGCGGTGCGACGCAGGGTCTGCAGGCGGGCGCTGGCCGCGGCACGGCACTGGGCCACGGTGGTGAGCAGGGGGGAGGAGACCCGGGTGGGCACCGGCAGCGGGCTGAACGGGCCGCCGGCGCGGAACGGGCTGCTGCCGTCGGTGTCGTAGGCGACGCCCTGCACCTGGCTGCCGGTGCTGTCCTCGCCCTCGGCGACGACCACGTTGAACGCCCCGTCGCGGGAAGTGTCTCCGGACCAGCGGATCACGGTGCCTCCCTGCCCGTCGGTGATGTCGAGTACCGGGGTGCCGCCGTCGGTGAGCAGCTCGACGAGCAGGTGCCCGTCGGCGGTGACTTCGGCTACGGCCGGCCACGCGTCGAGGACCTCCGTCAGTGCGGCCATCCGGTCGCCGTCCCACTGCATGCCGAGCGGGATGGCCCGGTCGATAAGGCTGCCGTCGAAGACGGCGGTCAGAGCGGGTTCGACGAGGCTGCGCACGGTCGAGACGAACGTGCCGGACGGCTGGAACGGGCCGACGAACTTGGCCTCGTCGATGAGAGTGAGCAGACCCTCGGCGGTGACGGAAACCGTGTCACCATCCACGCCGGAGTCGGTGATGAGGAACCAGCCGCGGTCGATCCACTCGAAGCCCCCGCCGACGTCGACGCCATAGGAGATCCGCAGCTGCTGCCCGTAGGCGGCAAGCGGATGCTCGGGGTCGATGCTCGGATCCCACGTGATGCCGCGGTCGCGGCGCGGCACGGTCAGGGTGACCCGCTCCGGGACCGCCAGCGAGCGGTCCCGGTCCTCGCTCCCGGCGGCGACGGGAATGTCCGCGGCGACGAGTTCGCCGTTCAGCCAGGCGTCGGCCCGGATCTTCATGGTGAAGGATCGCTGCACGATGCTCAGCGCCTCGTCCGACATGTCCAGCACGTCACACCGTCCCAAAGTCGAACAGCGCGATGTCCAGGAGCGTGCCGGGCGTGAAGTCGTCGGCCAGGTCCTGAAGGCTGGTGTAGTTGTCGGCGATGTCCTGCAGGGTGAACCCGGCCGCTTCCAGGACGTCCGCCCAGGCTTCGGTCTCGATTGTGTCGAGCGCCCAGTAGCGGATCGGGTTGTACCAGGTGCGGTTCTCGCTGTCGGCGAGGACCGCGAGGTAGTTGTCGACACCCGGCAGGGACACCTGCTTGCGGATGAGGAGCACGCCCTCGGTCGCCCCGTCGAGGGCCTCCTGCAGGGCGTCCCCCTCCTCGTCGGTCATGGTGCGCACGGTCACGGTGGCCTGCGCTGAGGAGCGGGGACGGGACACGGCGACCATGCGGCCGCCCACGTTGAACACCGTGGCGTCGCGGTCGCGTTTCTTGTCGGGCCAGGTCTGGATGATGACGGCGGCCCCGATGCCGCGTACCGCGTCGGACAGGACGTCGCTGTCGACGCTCGAGGTGATCGAGCCGGAGGTGATCCGCCATACGTTGCCGTTGACGTCGACCAGGTCGGCGGCGTAGTTGAGGCTGACTCCGAACGGCTGCTCCGCGTCGATGCGCAGCAGATCGTCGGCGCCGGTCACGTCGACGCCGCTGGCTGCGCGGACCGGGGTGAGGGTGGTGCCGACCTGCCGGTACAGGGTGGCGGTCACGATGTCGTCCGCGGCGAGGCTGGTCGCGGCCACCAGGTTGCGGGGCGGGAACACCGACTGTGCGCTGACGGTGAGGGTGCTGGACGCCTCGCGGACCCGCAGCACGCCGGCCACGCCGGTGGATGCGGCGGACAGCGTGGCGGTCATGGTCGGCGCCTGGGTGCCCGCCCCGGAGGAGACGGCCCCGGTGGCGGTGACGAACCGGGAGTCGTTGCCGGCGGTGATGCTGTCGTCGGCCTGCTCGGTGACCGTGCCGAAGGTGATGCCGCTGGCGGCGACGCCCTCGGCGCTGAACGTGGCCGTCGACAGGGGGATGCCGTAGCCGATGACGGCGAAATCCCCTGCCTTCCAGGTGAGTGCGATGGCGGAGGCGGCGGAGAAGCCGGTGCCGCTCGAGGTGTCCTCGGCGAACGCGGCCGCCCACCGCCACCCGGTGCCCGCCGACCGGGAGAGGGTGTAGATGCGGGCGGCGATCGTGGACCCTGTCCCGCCGGTGGGGATGGCCACGGTGGGTGCGCTGTTGGAGGCGAGGAGCTCGCGCACGAAGAACGTGATCCGGCGCGGCCCGGTGCCTGCCCCGAAGCTGCCTCCGCCCCCGCTAAACGAGCCGGCCAGCAGCCATCCCGACGGGGTCGCCGGGGTGGGGTCGTCCTGGTGGCCGGAGACGACCTGGAGGACGGCGAGCATGCCGGCGCTCGCCCCGGCGGGCAGGGCCGGGGTCACGCTCTCGGCGGCAGACGCGGATGCGCCCGCCGCGCCGTAGGAGATGGTCACCTGCGTCCCACCTTTGCTCTGAACGCGGCCTGCTGTTGGGAGTCGCGGATCATCGGCTGCAGGGTGCCGCGGACGACGCCGAGGAACTGGCCGCTGTCGAGGACGAGGGTGCCGGTGAACTCGCCGCCGCCCGCGCCCTGCTGCGGGGAAGCGGCGGCCGCCGCCGAGGCCGTCGCCGGCAGCCCGGGGCGGGTGTCGCGGCCTGCCGGCAGCTGTCCGTCGTTCAGGGCGTTGAGGAAGGCCAGACCGTATTTCGCGACGCTGGCGGCCTGGATCACGTATTCACCGTCGGACGCCATCAGCGGGATGCTGTCCGAGGTGCTGGTGCCCGGGCCCCGGATCAGGCCGCCGCCTGCCCGCTCGAAAATGCGGCCGCTCCCGGACGTCGACACCGCGGCCTGGGCCTGCGACGACCCGGTGACGTACATGTGCGCATTGATGTACACCGTTTTGTCGTGCAGCTGACCGAGCCCAAGCTTCGCTAGGTCGATCTTGTGCTGCAGGTCGCTGATCTCGCCCTTGATCTTCGCGGTCTTCGAGGACGGCGCTTTGGCCAGCCGCGCCTTGGCGTCGGCCAGCTTCGCCTGCAGGTCCTGGAGATCGCCCTTGAGATACGTCGTCTTACTCGGCGGCGTGCCCATGATCTGGTCAGCCAGCTTCTTGGCCTCCACCCGGGTCAGGCCCATCGTCTCGGCGCTCTTGATGAACGCGGCCCGACCCCGGTCGTAGATGCCGGACACCTCCGACCAGGACGCACCGGACTCACGCGCGGACGCCGTGGCCGCATCCGTCTTCGCCGCAAGGTCGTTGAGGGCCGATGCGGCGGTTGCGCTGCTTCTCGCTGTTGAGGACGAGCTTGCCGCCCTGCATGTCGAGAACGCCGGCGTTCTCCGACGCCGCCTTGCTGGCCGCGTCGATGGCCGCCTCGAACCCGATCATCCCGGACAGGCCCTGCCGGTTGACCTCGTTCAGCGCCTGGATGCTCTGCCGCAGCCCGTCGGCGGATTGCTTCTGCGCCTCGAGCTGGCCCTGCACCGTCTGCGCCTGCTCGCCGAACAGACCCATTGATTCGGCGGCCAGCTGCTGCTCGAGGGCCTGCCCGGCCAGCGCGTCCGAGTAGTCGCCCAGCTCCGCGCGGAGCTCGGCGGCCTCCTTGCTGGTGAGCCCCATCTTCTTGATGGTCGCGTCGAGACCCGCGGCCGCGAGGTCGGCCTTGCCGCCGGACACCAGACTGGCGAGGGACTTGTCGAGCGCGTCGATGTCCTCCTTGGCGTTCTTCACCGGCGTCGAGTCCGTGCCGAAGAACGAGATGATCGCCTGCTGGACGCGGTCGATCCCCTGCGGGTCGGTGATCTTCTGCAGGCTGTCGGACAGGCCGCCGAGGTCGGCGCCGTATGCGCGCAGCGCCTCGCCGCCCACCTTGCCGGACCTGCCGAGTTCCGCGATCGACGTCGACAGCTTGTCGACGTCCGGCTTCGGCCGCTGACTGCTTGAAGACAGCTCCGAGAGGGTGAGGAGCAGCAGCCCGAGGCCGGTCCCGGCCATCGCGAGTTTCGCGCCGCGCGACAGCCCGCCGATCGCCGCGGTGACGCCGCCGATGGCGCCGGGTGCGCCGGCGGCCGCCGCGCGCATCGCCCCCACCTGCACGCCCAGCGCGAGGAGTGCGGCCTTGGCCGCGTCCGTCCGACCGCCGCCAGGCGCACTGCCTTGACGGCGATGGCCAGCTGCAGCATGGTCGCGATCGCCTCGGGCGGTACGCGGAAACGATCCCGGACAGGGCGTTGATGACGTCGAGCATGCCGACGCCGACGTCGGAGCCGGCCTCGAGCACGTTCAGCAGGGCGTCGCCGATGTGTGGAGGGTCTCCCACACGGCGGCCCGTTGGCGTGCGCGTAGTCGAGGAACTCCTTGAAGTCGCCGCCGACCTCGCCGGCGTCGAGCTTGGCCAGGAAGATGTTCAGCTCGTCGACCGCGTGGTCCATCGTCCGGTCAGCGAAGTCGGTGAACCGGCTGTTCAGCTTGTCGAACCCTGGGGTGGAGATCGCGCGCCGACCATGGTGACGAGCCGGTCGACCTGCGTCGACGCGCTCTTGGCCAGGCCCGTCGTCTTGGGCAGCAGGGCGTTGGCGATCGCCACGCCCTTGTTGAACGGGCCCATCACGTCGCCCGCGAGACTGTCGGACCAGGTCCTGGAAGTTGTCGTGCAGGAGCCCCACCGCGACCGCTGCCTCACGGGTGGCGGGCGGCATCTTCTCGAGCTGCTGCTGATACGCGGCCTGCGCCTGAACGGCCTCCTGGGAGGTGGCGCCCGAGGTGCGCACCGCCTCCTCGTAGGCGTCCTGGGCTTTGGACCGCCTCGCTGATCGCGGCGATCTGCGGCTTGAGCGCGAGAACCGTAGGCGGCCGCGGCCACGGCCACGGCACCGAACTGCCCGGCCAGCTGCAGGGCGGAGCCTGCGAGAGCCGCGGAGGCGGGGATCGCGGCCGGCGCCAGGCTGATCAGGTTGGCCTTGAGGGATTCGCCGACCTTGCCGGCCGCCACGGACAGCTCGTCGAAGCGGCTGCGGACCTGCCCGGTGTGGTCGTCGACACGGCGCTGCGCGTCGGCCACCGTGAGGAGCCGGCCCTGCAGGTCGCGCAGCCGGCCGTCGGCGTCGGCAGATGCCCGCCATGCGCAGCCGGAGGCGGTCCGCGGAATCCGCCGAGCCGTCCAGGACCCGCGACAGCTCGTCCCGCCCGGCGAGGGTGAAGGTGAGACGCGTAGTCAACGGTCACCTCCTCACCTCGTAGCGATGTGCCGGTCGATCCACGCGACCAGTCGCAGGAACCGGTCGACCTTGAGCCGGTCGATCTCGGAGGGCTGCATTTTCAGGTAGAACATCAGCAGCGGTTCGTACTCGTGGATCAGTCCGCGGAGTCCTGGAGGCCGGGAGCCAAGTGGCCTTTTCCCAGCGCGTCGAGTGCCGCGTCCACGTCCGCCCGGTCGTGGGCGAGCTTGCGCAGGTGCGGCAGCATCGCGTCGATCGCCGCGTCCTCCGACTTGGCGAGGGCCTCGGACATGATCGTGGTCAGCACGTCGTCGATCTCGTGGCGTTCGATGCGGACCGTGAGGCGGCGCCGCCAGCTGGGCACGTCGAATGCGGCGAACTGCAGCCCGGGGTCCTCACGCCGGCGGAACGCCCACAGCACGGCGCGCATCGCGGTCGGGTCCTGGCCGCGCAGCCGGTCCTCGACCGTCCGCCATTGCAGGCCCATTTCCTCCTCGACGGCAGCCGCCTCGATCGCCGACAGATCGTCGGTCGTCATGCGCTCCGGCGTGCCGTCGTCCTGCGTGTACGTGATGATCATGCGTTGTCTCTTCTCACTGAAGGTCCCGGCGGACATCGCCGAGGACCCGTTCGATTTCGGCCCGCATCCGCGGCATCCCGGCCTCCACGGTGTTCGACCACCAGCCCGGTTGCCGATCGGGTCGGGCAGGTCGGGGTGGTGCCAGGTGGGGCGGCTGGGGAGGCGGTAGATGCCGGAGCGCTTGGGGTCGAAGCCACCGTCGGGTTGGTGGATGAGGGCGCCGATGGGCAGGTGGGTCTTGAAGGCGGACAGGAAGCTGGCGTTGGTATCGAGGGCGTTGACAGTGATCGGGGGGTGGGTGCCGTTTTGGAGGGCGTCCATGAGATGGGTGTTGGTCCAGTTGTGGCGGCCTTCCCAGATTTCGTCGGCGCCGTCTTTGGTTTTTTTGCGGAGGAATTCGAGGGTTTCCGGATAGACGGTGTGTTCGTAATTCCCGCCGACGCGGGTTGCCTCGAACAGGGCCATTGCGTTCGGAACGGCCTTTTTCACCAGGGCTTCGGTTGCAGCGGCGATGTCGCCGTCGTGGTCGTGGAGGGCTTCGTCGACGGCGCGGGTGATCATGCCGGTGAAGTAGCTGTAGTCCCGGTTGGCGTAGCCGCCTTCGGGCGGAGGTGGAGCGGTGGCGCGGCGGGGCGATGGCCTGGGTGGGGCGGCGGGGCGGGCCGTCGGCGCGGGCCGGGGGGGCGCGGGGTCCGGGGGCGGGCTGGTGGGGGCTTGGAGAGGCGCCTGCGGGGTCTGTGCGGGGGCGGGCGGGGTCACGGCCGGGGGTGTCTGTGGTGCTGAGGTGGAGGTGACGGCGCCGGCGTGGGGGTGGGTGAGGTCGGTGATGCGGGCGTGGGCGAGGTCAGCGTGGAGAGTGAGGGTTGCCTGCGGGCCGAGGTCGCGTTCGGTGACGGTGGCGTGGATCTGGTCGGCGTCGCGGGCCAGGGTGATGGTGATGTCGAGGCTGAGCGCGGCAATCAGCTGAGAGTCGTCGGTGTCGACGGCGGCGAGGACCGGGAGCTCGTGCGTGCGGGCCAGGTGAGCGAGGGCCTGGGCGGCGTCGGTGATCTGGGACGGGCCGGACAGCGGCAGCCGGGGGTCCTCGGTGGTCTGCAGGCGGTCGACCACGATCAGGGCCAGGCCCGGCAGGTCCGGGACGCTCTCGGTAATCGCGTCGGTGGTCAGGTCGGTGCCGTCGTCGATGTAGAGCGGGGCTTGGGCCAGGTGGTGGTGAAGGGCCGCGGCGTCGTCCTGCTCGGTGGGGGTGAGGCGGCCGGCTCGCAGGCGGCGGTAGTCGACGGGCAGGTGCGCGGCGACGATGCGCGCGGCGATGTCGGCGCGAGTGAGCCCGGAGGCGGCATAGAGGACGGGTTGATGCTGGTCGAGGGCGCTGGTGCGCGCGGCGGCAGTGGCGATCAGGCTGGATCCGGCGCCCGGGGCGGCGGCAACGAGATAGAAGCGGCCGGGCTGGAGACCACCGAGGACGTCGTCCAGGGCACGGATGCCAGTCGACAGGCCCATCAGGGGTGTAGGTGTGGTGGTGTCACCGGTGGGAACGGTGGTCGGGAGGACGGTGTCCAGGGCTTGCGCAAGTGCGGCCAGGCGCCGCGGGGTGCGCGGCGCAGGGGTAGCTGGTGGGCCGCTGGCCGGGATGCCGGTCTCGTGACCGGTACCGGGCATCGCGGGAGCGGGGGCCGGCGGGCTCGGCTCGGACATGGGCGAGGGGGGTACGGGGAGGGCGGTCGGCGGTGTGACCGGGTGCTGGAGTGTAGGAGCGGCGGGGGTGACAGCGGTGGTAGCCGGCGAGCCGGTGGGGGTGGCCGGTGCGGCTGGGGTGGTGCCAAGTGAGGCGGGGGGCGTGTCGGCAGGTGCAGGCGTGTCTTGGACTGCTGGCACC
The DNA here is from genome assembly GCF_003032475.1 of Streptomyces sp. P3. Lineage (NCBI taxonomy): Bacteria > Bacillati > Actinomycetota > Actinomycetes > Kitasatosporales > Streptomycetaceae > Streptomyces > Streptomyces sp. P3. The sequence continues at coordinate 9,344,328 of NZ_CP028369.1, read as the reverse complement.
GGTTCCGGCTGCGGTTCCGAGGACGTGGTAGGGGCAACGGCCGCTTCGGCAGGGGTAGTTGTCGGCGCGGGGGTGAAGTCTTTGGCGGCTTCGGCTGCTGGCGCGGCCGGAAGGGGGTTCTGGCCTGCTTTCTGTCCCTCAGGGGGTGTGGTGGAGTCCGGGACTGCTGTTGCAGCCGGGGCTGTGTCGGGTGCGGGCTCGGCGTGAGATGCGGGCGGGACGGGGGTGCCGTCCGCTGCTGCAGGGAGCAGTACGGCGACGGGAGTCCTGTGGCGGCATAGCACTTGCGGGTGGCCCTCGGCGCCGAACCGGATCAGGTTCCCGAACTGTTTGCGGGCGTCCGCGATGCTGTGGGTTGGGGCTTGGATGAGGTCCCAGCCCAGTTCGGCTGCGTGGGCGGGGGTGGTGAGCAGTGCATAGTGCGGGCCGCGGGTCAGGAATGTGGGTTTCCCTTGGATGGCGGCGTCGATCAGCTGTCGCAATGCGTTGCGGGCCCCGTGCAGCGTTGCTGGGCCGGTGCGCACCAGAGCGCGTGGTGCTTCCGCACCAGGGGTGGCGGTTGTTCCCGGCTCGGTCAACGGGCCCTCAACTGACTCGGGTTGACTGTCCTCGCCATGCCGGCGGCTGGCGTCTTCGGAGGCTGTCCTGGCCCCTGCGGATGGGGTGGGAGGTGTCGGGAAACTCAGAGACCAGTTGCCCGCCCAGCGCGGAGCCAGGTCGGGCGGCTCCGCCGGGACTGCGGGCGGGGCAGTGGGGGCGGAGTTGTCCGGCACGGCAGCGCCGGAAGACGCCTCACCGGCGGTGCGGGATGAACGCGAGGAGGACACCCGGGGACTCCAAGAGCAGAAGCGGCAAGCGGGTTACGAGGGGAAGGTCGGGCAGTCGGCTCGGCGGTGGCCGCCAGCAGCTGTGGAACGACCGCGCCGTCAAAAAATGTAACGCTACGACCCAGTCTAGCTGACGGTACATAATATTCGCCGGAATTATGTACCGCCGGTCGCCGAATTATGTACCGCTGTGGTCGGGGTCTCGTGTGATCACGTGGCCTGGTCCTGCCTCCGGAGGGTGACGGTGTGCAGAGGGCGGCAGGCCCTCAGCTCGTGGGCCGTCAGGGCGAGCGGTGGCCCGCTTCATGGAGTGCCAGGTTCGGCCATGCCTTCAGCTGAGTGCGGGGGGCGGCCTGCTCGGCAGTCTGTGTTCGCCCGTCACTCTCGTCCACGAGTGACGGTCGGCGTGAGAATCACGTGGCCTTTCGTCGCTCATGTCAGCACGGGTGAGACCACCCGTCAGTGTCAGACCAGATCGCCGCGCCTGTGCCACTGCCGATCAGACGGCGGAGCTCAACTGGCGCTCCCCTGCAGACCATCATCGCGGCTAACCTGGACACGCCACCCTGGGCCAGGGCCGCGACCCCACAGGGACGCTCTCACGCAGAGAGCAGCAGGACCGCCGACCGCGAGGCGTACCCCACGCGGACGACACCACCGCTGGTGTCCGCCGTCTCTGCACGTCCTTCTGCAAGGAGACTCCCGATGTCTCGGGACCCACAGCCCCTCATACCCTCTCGCCCGGAACCGCCCAGCCCGGTCGGCCTGCCGTCTGCAGCATCGCCGCCGTTCGTGTCACTGCACACCACTGTGGTGATGCTGACCGCCGCATTTTTCGGCGTGGCCATGGGCGGGCTCATGTTCCTCTCCGAGAAGTCCGTGCCCAAGGCTGTTGCTACAGGCTTGACGACCGCGGCAGTCAGCACCCCTGTACTCCACAGGCTGATCGGCTAACCGGGCGGCGGGTCGGGCAAGACGGTCTTGCCCGACCCGTCACCCATCTCTGACTCGTCATGGCAGGCCTCGTACGCATGTGCCTCGGCAACCAGTTCTTCCGTGACTCGGAGCGCATCCCGGGAGCTACGGCGAGCGCGGACCAGGCGGTCCACGCGCTCGCACACGCCATCGTCGGTCAGCGCGGCCGCCCAGGCTGTGATGGTTTCGTTCATGCTGCTCCCGGCCAGCGGGACAAGCAGCTCAACCAGGCCGGTACGGGCTACGGATGCCTGGATCCGCTGGCTGCCTCTCTTTGCGGCAGACATGGCTCCTGAACGCGACAGTTCGCCACGGAGGTTGTCGTGTCCGGTTGAGATGTCCAGCTGCGGCGGCAGCGGCACGACGTCGCGGTTCCCCGTCACGAGGATGGGGATGGCCGTGGTGCGGACCCAGTCCTCCAAATACTCCAGCTCTTTGACCGCGATGTTCCACATCTCAGTGTGCGGACGCTGCAGTGACACAGTTGTCCAGATGGAGATGGGGATGTAGTCATGGCGCGGTGCCGTCGCGATGACGTCGTCGACATGTAGCGGCTGTCCGCTGCCGGGCTGAGGTCGCCGCTCAAGTGGCTGGGAGACGGCAAGGTCCGCATGCGGCACATCGGGATGCACCGCGCCAAGGCGAGCCGCTGCGACGGCCGGACGGCGATGCTTTGCCAAGTTGGTGTACTCGACCAGGATCTTGAGTGGGTGTTCGTCAGGAGTACGGCGTTGGAAGGGCTGCAGGTCCCGGATGCGCTGAGCAAGGGGAGCACTCTGCTGCAGCGGCGAAAGGCCGCGCCTGCGGCGGTGGTTGAGCCAGGACGCAAAGTCGGCGGGACTCGTGCTGGCGGGCATCTCAATGCTTCGTGCTTCCTCAGCTGTCAGAGGTCGTGCGAGTTGGTGCTCCACTTCGGCGTACACGGTGTGCTCGAGTGCGGCACGCAGCTGCGTGAGAGCGTCCGCGACGAGGCGGGGAATCGCTTCCGGCAGGGGAGCGATCGCGGTCACAACAGCCTGCGCTTGTTCGCCTTCCACGACGGTCTTGAGGGAGAGGGGCCCTTGGGCGGTGTAGTCGTGGATCATCCGGATGACACGGTCGACCGTCTGATCGACATGGGCCAGGGTTGCCGCCACGTGCAACTGATGATCCGGCAACCAGGCGTAGTCAGCAGCGGGGACACTCATGACTGCGAACCTAACGGTCTCAAGGATGGGTTGAGGTCGGTAGCGCGCGGGCGCAGCAGTGGGTCGGGCGGGGCTTCTGCCCGGCCCACTGCTGTTCGGTCTCAGCGGCGGGTCGTGTAGAGGTGCAGGATGTCGCCCATGGGCTCTTCCGTGCCGTCCGGGTTCTTCCGGATGCCGGGGGCCGTGTTGAAGCGCAGCGTGGGCCCGCGCTTGCTCAGTTGGACCCTGTCGAGTGCGGTGTGCCGGTCCGGGTGCCCGATGACGACCTGCTCGCAGCTGTCCGTGAGGTCCTGGTTGCAGCTGATCACTCGGCTGAGCTTGACCTCTTCTGAGGATGTGCCGTGGCCGGGGATGAGCACGAGCTGGGCCGTGGGGCTCACGGGGAACCTGATCTCGTGGGCGTCCTCCAGGCCGAACCCTTGGTAGGCGTCACTCGGAGTTTCCGGGCGCCAGAGTACGAGGGGTGCGTCGGAGGTGAGGAAGATCGGCTTGCGGCTGGTCTCGAGCCGCCAGTGCCGAGCACGGTACTGCGGGATGCAGGCCTGGACGGAGCTGAGCGGCACGGCGACCGCTTCGTCGTGGGTGGGGTCGTTGCCGCCGTTCATCGCTCGCGTGCCGTGGTAGTAGTCCCAGGCACCCTGGGCTTCGGCTGCCCGTGGCAGGTGACCGAGATGCTTGCGCGTGAGGTACTCGGTCATCAGCGCCTGGTCGACCTCTCGGCCGTTTGCGTAGGCGGTGACGTCGCGCCCGAAAAGCAGCATCGTGCGCTGCCTGGGCGTCCTGGCCATCTGTACGGCCAGGTAGAGGCAGAGAAGCTCGCGGTCGTCGGTGCCGACGGCCGGAGGCATTCCTGTCTCGTCTATTCGGCGCAGGGCGGCGAGCCCCTGGCCTTCCAGGCCACTGAGCTCGAGCTCGATGGCCGTGGAGGGCATGCCGTTCTCGTCCGTGATCGTGTAGAAGCCAGTCTCAGCTGCGACGTTCTTGACGTTGGCGAGGTGCGTCTTCGGCGGGCACCGGCGCCTCACCCTGACCATGTCGCCTCGGCCGAACCGTGCCAGATAGCTCTGAGGCACATAGTGGTGAAGTTTCGGTGCAGACACGCCACCCAGCGTAGGTGACCCTGCTGAGGGTGATTGATCGCGTGTTCCAGAAGCCGTTCGATCGGAACCGCGTGCTGGCTGATGTGACGGTGGGCGTGAGAATGACACGGCCTTTCGTCGCTCATGTCGGCACCGGGTGTCAGTGACCGGGGCGCCGCACCTGGACCAGTGACGCTCGGATGACGAAGCTCAACTGACACTCCCCCACAGACCATCACTTGCCGTGAGGGCGGGGAGATCAGGGTTCGATGAACGGTAGTGCGACGGCGTGCAGTTTGGTCTGGAGATTGATGTCGCTGGTGGCGACGTACCACGCAGAGCCGGGGTGCCGGGACTGCAGGAGCAGGGTCGAGGCGATGAACCGGTCGTCCGGGACATCAAGGTCGAGCCAGTCGGGCAGCGCGTCGGACTTGGGCTCGATGTACTCGAAGACGGCGTGGACGTCGCCGGCGACCCGGACCCCGAGGGTGACGTCGCCGTTGTTGCGCAGCCCCTTCAGGCGCCGGTCGGCTTTCTTGGCCGCCTCGCGCAGGACGTCGGTCCGGCCGGCGCGCTTCTTGTCGTCGAGCTCGCGCAGCACGACCGGCAGCAGGTGCGCCATGTAGCGCGGACCGATCTGCCCTGTGTAGGCGGCGAGGTCCGGGTTGTCGATCAGCGCGTTGGTGTCGACCGTCAGGCGCACCGGCCACGGGTCCGTCGGCAGCAGATCGGTCAGGCTCCGCAGCTGCTGGACGGACGTCTGCAGGAGCTTCACCGCCTCCGGCATGTGCTGCGGGACGGACCAGTCGGACCAGGTGCCCTCCCGGACCAGCCAGCGCTCCAGGTGCTCCAGACTCTCGTCGAGCTTCTCCGCCGCCTCGGGAGTCGGGTGCGGGAACAGCAGCCGGAACCGCGGCTCCCAGCTCCGCAGACGGCGCAGCAGGTCCATCCGCTGGGACTCCAGCGCCGGGCCGCTCGGTGCCCAACCCCAGTCCGCCGCGCTCATGATGATGACGGCGTAGTCGCCTGGCCTGTTCGGGTTCACGTACTGGATCTCGGAGGCCTCCAGCACGGCGAGGTAGTCCCGCTCGATCGTGTCGAGCTGCTCCAGGAGGCGCTCTCGGTAGGTCGGCGGGAGGGGCTTCTTCTGCGGCATCCACCGATGATGGCCCACCCCACTGACATCCCAGGTCCCGCCGAGTCCTGCCACCGGGGAAAACCCGTGCACCAAGGACCTGTTGGGGGCCTACGCTCCCGTCATGTACAGCCTCTACACCCGCCCCCGCCCGGCGACCGGTGCCGGCTTCCGGCTCGGGGTCTTCGACACGTCGGTGCTCACCACGGACGTCACCGCGGCGGTGTTCCGCGGCCGGCCGTCCTCGATCCTCGACGGGATGCGGTACGGCACGCTGCGGGGCTTCATCCCGCACTACGTGTGGGCGGAGGTCCCCCGGGTGCTGGCCGATCTCAAGCGCGAGGGCGGCGCCTTCGATCTCGCGGCGGCGGAGCGGCTGTGGTGGCAGCAGTACGTACCGCTGCTGCACGTCGTCTGCGTGAACGGACTGCCCATGACGGCAGCCGCCGACAAGCTCGCCCAGGAGGATCTCAGCGACGTCGGCATCCTCCAGCTGGCCGGCGTCCTCGCGCCCGTCGTGCTGTTCGCCGAAGACCCCGACCTGATCCGCCAGGGCATCGCCGTATCGGGGTGGAGGGACGTACGGGCCGCTCTGGGGCGGATCGGCAAGGCGGAGGCAGGCATGCAGGCCAGCGGCACCGCGTTCGTGGGGACCGGCTACGGCCTGTACGGTGCCGCGCGCCTGGCCCGTGCCTATCCCGTGGCTGCTGGGATCGTGGCGGCTGTCGCTGGTGTCTACGCCTACCGCAACCGTGCCCGGTTCACCGCCGACACCCGCGCGAAGCTTGCTCGGTTCGGCACGGAGGCCTTGAGGATCCTGACCGAGCCGTACGGCCAGTACGAGCTGCACAAGCCCGGCTGGACGCAGGCGGAACGCGGTACAGCGGGAGATGACGTGCTGTCACAGGTCGCCCGGCTGCTGGCCCGTGCGCCCGTGCCAATGACCCGCACCGAGATCCTCGCCGCCCTGCCCGAGTCGGTGCAGACACCGCACCGCAGGCAGATGGACGGACTGGGGCGGCTCCTGCACCGTTTTCCCGCCTTCCATCAAGTGGGGCCCGGGAGATGGCAGTTGGGCCGGACCAACGTGCAGGTACGTCCCGCTCGGTCCACATCCGTGGCGTGACCCGTGGTCAGACGCGGCCAGCATCCGAGACGACTTCGCCCGCGGCGGCTGACGTGCCGGGGCGGAGCCGTTCGTCGACGGGACGGGTCAGCCGATGCAGACAATCTCCAGTACGGACAGGTGCCGCACCGTGCGGTTGGCGAAGTACACGACCGACAACTGCCCGATGGCGGCGGCACGAACGTCTTCGCCTTCAGGGTTCCCTTGCGGCTGGCCACCGGCACTGCGCGGCGCAGGCGGGTCTGCTACTTGCCGCAGTAGGGGCAAGTCTGGGAAGTCGGACCGAGATCAACTTTGGTGATCCCCCAGTCCCTCGTGGATTCGTCGATAATGCGATCCTGGGTGAGCGGGCCGCCGTTGATGTACCTGTTGGCGATGGTGATGAATTCGTCGCGCTGGGCTGGTGTGAGGGCGATGAAGCCCCGCAGGGCCGCGGCTACCTTGTTGTCCATCTACTGATTCCTTACTGGCTTAGAACTGTCCGCAGACACCGCAGCCGGATGGCTCCATCGTTGTAGGAACCTGATGGCAGGCCGCGCACGGGCGCTGGTACTTCCGGAGCCCGGCGCGCATGCCCATGCGACGCTCCTTTTCCGTCACGCCTCTTTCGTTGTCTCTGTCTCGCCTTGCGGTGTCTTCGATGCTGAGCTTTTCGAATTGAGTCCGCAGCGTTGGAAGCCCTGGGGGGTCTTCACCAAGTGCGGCGAACCTGGAGGCCAGGGACTCATTGACTGTGGCCGATGCTGAGGAGTAGGACAATTCTTCTGTCCACCGTTTGACGAGCGACCATAGGCTCATGGCGAGTTGCAGGGCCGCGACGGCAGTCGCAACGGCAAGGACCACGTTCCAGTACTTGTATTGGCCGAACGTTCCTACCGTTGCTCCGATGAGCAACGGGACCACGAAACCAATCCAGGTCAGTACGTCGGTTTTGCGCTTCAGACGTTCGGCGCGCTTCTGAAAGATGTACCCGGTCCCATAGGCGTGCAGGGCTGCGTCCCAGCACTTGCGTCGGTATTCGTCGGTGCCTGGCGCCATGCTTCCTTCCCCCGGTTGCCATCCTTCGCCGCCCAATGGAAGGCCAGTGGGGGCACCGGAGTCTACTGCGGCGCTTGAACTCACCTTGCCTGCCAGGCCGCTGAACTGGTCCGGCCAGGTGCGATCAGACCACCCATCGTGCGCTGACGGTCGGCGTGAGAATGACATGACCTTTCTGTCACTCATGTCAGCAACGGGTGGGCACAACGCGTCAGTGCGCGCCGTCCCAGGCTCTGTCGCGGCGGTGCGGTATGGCCCCTGGAGGACCTCGGATCGCCGTCGAGGCGGCCGGCCGCGCACACCCGCGGCTTTTGGAGAACAGCACCAGCATGTCGGGGTGGTCGCTGCGCTGTACCTGCGCACCCGGGTCAGATCGTGTCGTCCTGAGTGGCCGGCCAGCCGAACGGGTCCGTGTGCTCGATGTCGTCCGTCCAGTAGCCGTACCGGTCGCCGAGCACCGACAGCAGTGCCTGAGGGTCGAGCGGGCCGGGGCGGATGGCGAGGCCGAGGCCGCGCGCGGTGCTCACCGCAGCCACGGACAGGTGTGAGCGCAGGGCATGTTCGGTAAATGCCTCTGCGGGAACCGGCGGGTCGTCGGGACGCTCGGGGGCCTGCATGGCGGCGAGGATGCGAGCTCGGTGTTCTGGGGAATCGCCCGGGGAAGGACGCAGGCCCTGCTGCTGGGCGCGATGGTTTCCGACCGCGTTGGCGATGGCGGTCAGCAGGTGCCAGTCGCGCCACCCTTCCTGCCTCAACTGCGTGGCTGTACGCCGGAAGCCGGGGTCCGCGGCCAGGCGGGGAAGGGTGTAGCGCACGATGGGGAGCAGGTTGGCATAGCGGTTGCGGACGGTGTCGAGGGCTGTCTCGTGCTCGTAGCCGGGCCCAGGCCCGGTCCGGGCCGGCAGGGCAGCCGGTTTCGCCTGGCCGCGCGGCGTGCCTGCTCCGACGGCCGGGTCGGCGAGCGCAGCCATCGTCTGGTAGTCGTCGGCCCTCAGGAAGTCGGCCAGTTCGTCGTAGGGGCGGCCGACGAAGAGCTTGTGCCAGAGGCCGCCGGCGAGCGCCTGCTCGACGAGGTGCATGAATGCCTGGTCGGAGAGCAGCGACTGGGAGAGCACCACCTTGACCAGGGCGGTGAGCAGACGGGAGGGCTCTGTTTCCAGGTCCGCGGGGGCGATTGTGGGCAGGCGCAGCCTCCACCGGTTGGTGTCCCGGTCGGCGCTCTGGTCGAAGAGGGCGGGCTGGTCGTGGGGCAGGGTGGCGTCTGCGTGGATCTCGACGCTCAGGCATCCGGGCAGGAACAGCGGGTCTCCTAGGGCGAGTTCGCCGAGGAACACTTGGAGTGCTGCGGTGTAGCGTTCCGTGGCCAGTACCGACAGCCGGTCGTTCAGACAGGTGATCTCCCAGTCGACGCCGAGCGCGTTCCAGGCGTAGCGGCGTGTGGGGCCGGCGTCGCTGAAGGGCCGTCCCGCACCGTGGGTGTCGGCCTCCTCGGCGTACGTCTCTTCGGTTGCTGTGGGGACGTTGGCGGTCGGGGCGAGCATCTCGTCGATGATGGTGTCGATGCCCACCGAGGCGGTGATCGTGCGGAGCAGGGGGACGAAGCCGGGCCGCACCTCGCCGGCCACGCGCAGAGTGAGCGCCTGATTGCCCATCATGTCCCAGACGTGGGGGTAGCGTTCGTTGTTGTACGGCTCGTCGCAGTAGTCGGTTTGTGCCATGAGGCCGATGCAGAACAGGCGGGTGGCGGAGATCCAGTTTCCGGCCTGGCGGTCGTACTGGGCGGCGTGGATGATGCCGCGGGGGATGAAGCGGCTGAGTTCGGGGTTGGGCGCGGACTTTGCGGCGGTGGCGGCTGCGAGTGCGTACTGCTTGGCGGCGATGGGCAGGCCGAGTTCGCTGTAGAGGCGCGCGCACAGCAGCAGCATGATCAGGCCGCCCTCGAGGGTGTCGCCGCGCAGCCAGTTGGCCTTGGCCTCGTGGATCTCCTGGAGTGCTTGGAGGATGCGGCCGCTCTTGATCAGGGCGTGGCCCCGGGACTGAGCGCGTTCGCCGCGTGCACTCTGGCCGATGACCCGGTCGGTTGCCTGGTCGAGCAGGTCACGGACCTCCCGGTACAGGGGGTGGTCCACCAGTACGGGGGTGAGGTAGTCGAAGAGGTCGGCGGTGTGCTCGATGGGGAACAGCGGTGCGTTGTCCAGGTGGTGGCCGAGCCGGAGCAGGATGTTCATGGCGGTGTCGAGGTCCGTGAGCGGCGGCCGCGTCTGGAGAGCAGGTACCGGTTCACCGGCTTCCACCGCTTCGAGGACGGATGCGGTGACCTCCGCGACGGTCGGCAGGTCCTCGGGCACGGATTCGAGGTCGGCGGTCATGTCGGTGTGCAGGGCCAGGCGGGCTCGCATGGCCAGCAGATGGGCCATGGCGTTGGCGGGCGGGTCCGCGTTCAGCAGGCGGTCGGTCTTGTCGGCCAGCAGGCGCTGCCAGCCGCACAGGTCGTCTGCACTCAGCGCGGTGAGATTGCGGATCAGTGCCCCGAATCCGTATCCGAGGAGCACGACGGCGTCCTCGAGGATTCCCGGGTCGGTGAGAGTGTCGTCGGCGGTGACCGTGTCGAAGAAGTCGCGGGCCACCTGGTCCGCCGGGCGCATGTCGCCCAGGCCGCGCAGGGTGGCCACGACGATCTCGTAGCGGGCCCGCAGAGCGGTGTGCTCCCCCGCCGCGGCGGCCAGCAGGGCACGTGCGTGACCGATCCATTCCGGCAGATCCGCCCGGGCCTCGTCGTGGAAGGTGGCGTGGCGCAGCGGGCCCCGCAGGTCCACCAGGTCGCCCAGGGTGCGGGCCGGCTCGTCGTTGGCCTGCCATCGACGGCGGGCTTCGGCATACCAGTCGGGCAGTTCACCGGCTCCGTCCGGGCGCGGTGAAGTGAGGTCGGAGGGCAGGTGGAGGTACTGGACGGCGAGGTAGAACAGGTCGTAGTCGGCGAGGTGGAGAGCGAGGGCGGCCGCGTCCCAGATCTCCAGGTCGACCTGGTGCGTCCGGGCGGCTTCTTCGATCAGGTCGTGCCGTTTTCTGGTGGGCACGGCGGTCACCGTGAAGTAGATGACGCGGTCAACGGGTGTGCCCTGCCCGCAGATCGATGCCAGGTCCTTTCGGATCTTGCCGGGGATGTCGGCGGCCTGGATGGTGCAGGCCATCACCACCCTCTGGGTGGAGGCCAGCGACGCGAACAGGGACGTGTCGGGCAGTTCCCTGGGAATGTTGCTCCAGTGGCTTTCGGCGTCCCGGCCCTGGTCCCCGCCGGCGCTGACGGGGCCGGTCGCCGGCAGCAGATTGCTGGTGATCCTGCGGCGGGCCAGGCCCAGGCACAGGGCCTCGAACTCGTGGTGGCTGTTGCTCTCGCCGAGGGTGCCCAAGGCGAAGCGGATACGCTTCTCGAGCTGGACGGCATCGTCACTCACGTCGTTCCCCCCGGTCTCACTGCCGCAGTCACGCACGACCAGTGTCCGGTACTCCACTGACATCCCGGGGCCATGCAGGCGTCTGGGGCGCTGAGTGCTCAGGCGCGTCGTGTACCAGCACCCCTTGTGGGCTGAGCCTCGGCAACGCGCGGTGCGCGAGGATGGGGCCATGGCTGACGACCCCGCTGCCCCTGATGCGCGCCCGGTACAGATTCCCGCGCGGATCCACGCAGTGGGGCCGGGCTGGCGACATCTGCTGGAGCGTCTGCATGAACAGATCCGTGCGGCCTTTCCCGGTTACCGTCTCCTCGATCTCAAGGAGAAACTCGGTGGTCTGCGCGTCTATGTGGAAGGGCCGCCGGGCAGCGGCGACACCCTAAGGAGCCTGATCGCCCCGGCCGAGGAGGAGGCGGAGCGCACCTGTGAGTTCTGCGGCGCACCCGGCCGTATCCGCACCCGCGACGACTGGCCAGGGGGATGGCGCAAGGCCGTATGCGGCGCCTGCCATAGCGCGTGGTCGGCACATCGCATCATGATCGTTTGCGGTGTGGTGCGCGACCGCGGGTGAGGGCAGGCCGATGCGCGCGTTGCAGGCGCGGGCCACGAGCTGCTCATCCGCGTCGGCGACCGGGCCGTGCCTGGGCGTTGATGGTGTGCTCGGTCAGGTGGGCGAGGACTGCGTGGTTGGCCTCCCAGCCGTCGGCAACCTTGGAGGCGGCGCCGGGGTGTACGGGGTCGTTGGAGGGGTGGGCGTCGAGGAGTTCGGCGATGCCGGCGCGGGCGACGACGATGCAGGCGTGGCGGTGGCGTGAGGTGAGGACGCACAGGCGGCCGGCTTCCAGGTGGAAGGCGGAGGCGTCGCCGCGGCCGGAGAGGGGGTGCAGGACGATGGTGATGCGGAATTCGCAGCCTTGGAGTCGGTTGGCGGTGTCGACGGTGATGCCGTGCAGTTGGGGGTAGTGGCGGGTCAGGAGTGCGCGGATGTCGTGGGCCTGGCTGCGGTGGGCGGTGCCGATGGCGATGTCACCGGGCTGCAGGATGTGCCCCTGGGGGTTTTCCTCGCAGGTGGTGATGGCGCGCCGGGTCAGCAGCCGCTCGGCGATGCCGAGGACGGCCTGGAAGGCTTCGATGTCGCGTCGGCCAGTGATGCGGGCCGGTAGCTCGAACAGTGCCCATCCGGTTCGGGCGGCGTGTTCGATGACCTCGTCGGTGGGGGTGCGGATGTCGAGGGGGGAGAACGTGAGGGTGCGGTCGGCTTCACGGCTTCCGGCGTGGAAGGGCGTGGAGGGGTAGAAGGCGTTGCTGATCGGGGGGACCGCTGAAGGTGGCAGGCGCCAGGACACGGGCAGGGAGTGGACGGGCAGGTCGCGGTTGTTGGCGAGCAGGACGGCGACCGCGCTGTTCATGGGGTCGTGGGACAGGCCATGGAAGCGGTCGGTTTCGACCTCGGAGAAGGGGTCGAGTTGGCCGGGGTCTCCGACGAAGAGGGCCCGGTCGAAGATGCCGGCGATCCACAAAAGCGTGTCGGAGCGCATCTGGTAGGCCTCGTCGATGATCGCCCATGGCCATCGGCGGTCGGTGACCGTGGCCCATTTCATGGCGGTTCCCACAATGACGTCGGCCGTCTTTTCGAGGGCTTCGATGCGGGTGCCGATCCGGATGCCGGGATGTGCCTGCAGGTCGTGCGGGACGGTGTGGTCCGTTGCGGTGAGCCGGGCGGTTCGCAGGTGCGGGTGGTGCTGGGCGAATCGCCGCACGAGGTGGTCGACCTGGCTGTTGGTCTGGGTGATGACGACGCGGGGGGCGCTGGATTGCGCGAGAGCGTCGGCGGCCTGGGCGACCAGGGTGGATTTGCCGGCGCCGGGCGGAGAGTCCACGACGAGTCCGCGGTGGGTGAGCGTGGGCAGTTGTTCCAGGATGGCGTGGGCGGCCTGATCCATCTGCTGCTGCGGCGATGGCTGGTGAGGGGGTGTCACTGTTCTTCCTCGCCCCTGTCGTCGCTGTGGTCCGGATGGTCGGCAGGAGGTCCGCCGTGGGTCCAGGGTGTCTGCTCTCGTGCGGGGAATTCCGGCATCCGGTAGTGCCCCGGTGCGATGGTGAACACGAGGAAGGCGCCGGCTTCGGGCAGGACGGCGTGGTTGGGGCGGGCCATGGTGCCCATGCCGGCGGTGATCTCGAGTTCGACGAGGGTGTCGCCGTCGGCCGGAGTGACCTCGCAGATCTTGTAGCGGGCGTTGGGGTAGGTGTGGCAGACCAGGAGCTGGCCTGGTTCCATCGGCACGGGGTCCGGGGTGGACACGGTCAGCCTGGGCCGCCATTGGGTTCGTCCGCTGGGCCCGCGCAGGGTGCGCTCCGAGTCGATCACGGTGACAGGACCGCCGAAGGCTTCGCCGGTGGTGCGCAGTTCTGCCCGTACGAAGGGGTCGTCGGCGGCGCGTTCGGCGGCGAAGGCGGCGGCTGCGTGTTCCATGTGGGCCAGGCGGACGGCGGCGGCGACGGCGTTGTCGCGGGCCGGCCGGGGGCGTCCGTCCTGGGCCAGGTAGAGGCATTCGTCGGTGAATGCGGTGCGTTCGTGGTCCCAGCGGCGTGCGGTGCCCTTGGCTTCGGGGAGGGCCTGCAGGAGCGTGTAGGCCTGCCACATGAGGTCCCAGGTGGGCTGCAGGTAGGTGGCCAGCAGGCGGTCGAGTTCTTGCAGGGTGCGGGTCTGCTCCTGGCCCAGGGCCCGGCGCCGGGCGCGGGCGTGGGCGTCGAACAGGGGCGCCAGGTGGTCGTTGTCGAAGGCGGCGTCGGTGGCTGGTCCCGCCGGGCGGTGGGTGGCCGGGTCTTCTGCCTCCAGTGCGGCGCCACGTCCGGAGGCTGCGTGGTGGGGCGGGTCGATCCAGGCCAGCAGGGTGGCCAGGTCCTCGTCCTCGAGGGGGCTTTGGCCGCTGATCCAGTGCATGCCGAGGAAGCTGGTCATGGGGATGAGGGCGGCTGAGCCGGCCAGGTCGGCGCGGTCGGTGAGATAGGTGAGCCAGTGTCCCAAGCGCTGGACGGCTCGGGAGTCGGGATTCTGGTCGTCGGCGCTGCGGAACCTCAGGTCGTCTCCGAGGTCTTTCAGGTGCTGCACGGTCTGCGGGTTGGGGACGAGGATCTGGGGGGCATCGGTGTAGCGGCGGCGTGCCGGCTTGTTGGAGGTGGCGGGCAGGTGCTCGCTGTGCCGCTGGCAGGCGTTGATGTAGGCGGTGACGGCGTCTGCCAGGGCGGCGAGCATGGGAGTGGTGCTGCCTGAGGGCGGGGCGAGCAGGAGCTGGGGGCGGTGTGGGTCGGTGCCCAGCATGATGGCCAGCGGTCGTGCGGCGGGGCCGGTTTGCTTCAGCGCCAGCAGCATCAGCGGCTGGTCGCTGAGGTGGAGGTGGCGCAGTTGGCTGGCGCGTTGAGCATTGCCGGTGTGGGCGGCGCGCATCCGCAGGAGTGAGGTAAGCCGGATCATGCGGTGTCCGTCTGGAGGTCTGCGTGGATGCGCTGTGCGTGGCGCAGGGCCTGGGTGAGGTCTTTCTGGCCCCGTGAGGGGTGCAGGTGCCCGTCGGTGAGGGCCAGGGCCTTGGCGATGGTGTCGATCCCCGCGAGGTCGTCACGGACTGCGGTGCCCAGGGCCGCGGTCCGGCCCTGGTTGCGGGCCTCGGTTCGGCAGTGGAAGGCCAGGTCGCAGTGGTGGCGGCAGCCGGGGGTGTAGTGCGGCCGCACGGTGGCGAGTGCGGCAACGAGTTCACCGGGGGGCCGGGTCGGTTTCTGGTCGGGGCCGGGCGCCAGGTCGAAGGTGGTGTCGGGGGGAAGTTTGTCCAGCATTTCGGGCAGGCGCCTCAGTCTGCCGAGGTGGCGGCTTAGGTTCTTGATCTGCTTGTGGGCGCTGAAGGGCGTGGCCGTGGGGTGGCGGGTGAAGTTGCGCGGGTTGACCAGGATCACGGTGTCGGAGACGTGTTCTGGCGGGAGGCCGTCGCCAGCGAGGAGTTCCCGCAGGGCCAGGACGTAGGCGGCGGCCTGGGTCAGTGCTGCGTTGGCCTTGATGGGGTCGGGCTGTCCGTGGATGACGGGGAAGGATTTGATCTCCACGACGTGGAAGATGCCGTCGCGCTGGAAGGCGATGACGTCGGGCTCGAGGTAGACCTGGTGGCCGGCGACGGTCAGACACAGTACGGGGTGGTCGAGCAGGGTGCGAGGGTTGTCCGACCTGTGGTGTGCTGCGCTGAGGATGCGGGAGCGGGTATGGGCGCGGCGTAGTTTCAGGGGGGACTTGTCGTCATCGCTGCCGACGCTGTTGACGTCCTCGTAGGACACCTCCGGCAGGGTCAGGCCCAGGGCTTGGCGGAGCAGCGGCACCAGGGGGGCTCCGGCCTGAGCGGTGACCGTGCGTTCGAAGGCGATGCCGTAGTCGAGGGCGAGCTGGGATTTTCTCAGCGGCCGCGGGAGGCCCAGATGGCCGGCGAGGGCGTCTTTGTCGATGCCGGCCGCGTCCAGCAGGGAGCGGCGGTCGCAGCTCGGATTGGCGGTCAAAGCAGCCAGGGTGCGTGCGTTGTGCGGGATGGGCGGCGCGGTTCCGCGCAATACGCCCAGTCGTGCGTCGAGCGAGCTCACTGATTTCCTTGGCGGGACAGGGCACAGCCGTGCTGGTTGCAGGGGCGGGTTTATGAAGTGCGGCGCAGGCGGGCGGTGTCGCGCAGGATATTGCCGAAGATCTGCTCAACGTCGCCGAGTTGCTCGCGTGCGCGCTGGGCCGCTTCGGCGCGGGTGTCGGCGTCGTCGTCGGCGTGGATCTCCAGCTCCGCTGCGGCGGCCCGGCGCAGCGCCTCCAGGTCGAGCGGGCCCCGGGGGGTGTCGCCGTGAATGTTGCGGCTGTAGTGCAGCAGGAGCTGCTGGACGGGCTGTGGCATCCCGGCCTCGCCAGCGAGGTGTTCGGCGGCGTCCGCGAGCCGCAGGGCCGAGGTGAGGAAGTGGACGCGCTGGGTGAGCGGCCCCACCAGGCGCTGCTCCAGCGGCCAAGTGCTCAAGGCGAGCAACCCGCGGGCCGGTGAGAGCAGGTCGAAGGTCAGCGCGGGACAGATGTAGTAGGCGCGGCCATAGGGGGCGGAGCGGAAGGAGCGTTCCTCGTCACGGCGCAGGGTGGTCAGGCGGGCCGTGTTCAGCGGGCTGGAGAAGAACGCCTGGTGCACCTGGCTGAGCAGCTTGGGCGAGGCGGGGACGGTGAGGAGGGCCAGCGCCTGGTGGACCTGGTCACGTACGGGCACGCCCTGGGGCGGCTCGGCGACCGTAAGCACGGGCTCCGGCCGGACCTCTGGCTGGGCCTCCGGCGGGGTCGTGTCCGGGACATCACTGAGCCCGCACAGCACGTCCCAGGCGTGTCGAATGCGGGTCAACTCCTTGCCCAGGACGTTCACTTGGGCGTCGTCATGTTGTGTGAGCGCCTGCCGGAGCGCCTCTTGCAGCTGTTGCATGCGCTTCTCGAGAGCGACCAGATGCTCGTCCATGCACGCATGCTAGCAGTCACTCGGGGCTCCCAGTTTTATTCCAGTAAATTACCAAGACCGACGCTTGATGGATCCGGTCGCGTGTGGGCACACCTTGGCGGAACTCGGCGCCGTAGGCGCGGGCGTCGACTGGACCGTGTCGGGGCATCGCTGAGCCCGCAAAGAACGTTTCAGACGCCTCAGGCGGATGTCAAATTCGAGCTTAGAAAGCAGACTTGGAAAGTATCGTGTTGCGTGAGCGCCTGCCGGACCGCCTCCTGCATCTGTCGCATGCGCCTCTCGAGAGTGACCCGATGCTCACCCATGCTGGATGTCGACAGCTACTCGGGACATCCAGTTTTACTCCAGGGAATTTGGTGTACAGTCCCGGGCTCATAAGGCACCACCGGTGCCCTCCTACGCCTCGCTTCCAGAAGGGCGCATGAAGGCATGAGCAGACTGCTCCACACCTCCGACTGGCATTTGGGCCACATCCTGCACGGGCATCCACGCGACGAGGACTTCGACGCCGTCCTGGCCGAGATCGTGGCCATCGCCCAGGAGAGCCAGCCGGACCTGATCGTCAACAGCGGCGACCTGTTCCACTCCTCCCGTCCCACCGTCCGGGACATGTTCCGCGCCATGCGCACCCTGCGCGAACTCGCCGCCATCGCCCCCACCGTGGTCCTGGCCGGCAACCACGACTCCCCCGACTACTTCGAGTTCTTCAACTTCATGAGCGGTCCCTCCTGCGGCCGGGGCCTGTTCTTCGTCGACCGGCTCCGCCCAGCACACGACGGGGGCGTAATGACCTTCGAGGCCTGCGGCGGTGAGCAGCGCATCCGGCTGGCTGTCCTGCCCTTCGTGCACCCGAACCGGTTCTGGCGGCACGATTCCACCTCCGGCACGTCGTATGCCGACTACACCGCGGCGATGCGCGGTCTGCAGGGGGAACTGACGGAGGCCTTGCACGAGGGATACGACCCCAACCGGGACATCCTGCTGTTCACGACCCATGTGTTCATCACCGGCGCTAGGACCTCCCCGAGCGAACGGGCCGTGGACGAGGCCTTCGAAACCCCTCCCGAAGACCTTCCGGTGGTGTCGTACGCCGCTCTCGGACACATCCACCGCCCGCAGGCCATCGAGGGCCTGAAGTTCGCCGCCCGCTACGCGGGCAGCCCGCTTGCCATGGACTTCGGCGAGGCCGACGAGATCAAGAGCGTCGTGATCGTCGACGCCGACCCGGGGCGGCCGGTGCGGGTGCTGCCGCGCCGGCTCTCCAGCGGCCGGCGGCTGACCCACTTCACCGGGACCCTCGAGGAACTGAAGGCCACGGCCGACCAATACGACGGGACCTTCCTCAAACCGGCGATCACCGGCGAGGAGCCCGACGGGCTCCTCAGCCAGAAGATCGCCGAGATCGTCCCGAACGCGATCCTCATCAACGCCGCCCCGGCGCGGGAAGCGGCCGTCAGCGCCGTCCTGGACGGTGACCTGAGCGACGAGCCGGCACTCCCCGACGCATTCCGGGCCTACCTGGCACGTGAGGGAGTGGACGCAGATGCCGCGGAGTCGACCGTCACCGCATTCCTCCACCTGCTCAACGAACTCGACGACGAGACGCTGACCCCGGTCCCTGCCGAGGAACAGCTGCGCGCCGCGCTGGAAAACCCCTGGAAGGAGGCGTCATGAGGCCCGTGCGGCTCACCCTCACAGAAGTGCGCAATTACCCCGGCGCCAGCACTATCGACGTCACCGGCAAGCATCTGCCTGGCATCACTGGCGATACCGGCGCGGGCAAGTCCACCATCCTCGAGGCGATCATCTTCGCCCTGTACGGGAGGTGCCCGTGGCCGAAGGACAGCAGGGGTTTTGAGGAACTGCCGCGCACCGCGCTGGAAGACACCGGGATGGAGGCATCGTGAAGCCCTTGCGGCTCACCCTCACGGGAGTGCGCAGCTACGCCGGCACCTGCAGCATCGACTTCACCGGCAAACGCCTGCTCGCCATTCTGGGCAACACCGGCGTGGGCAAGTCCACCATCCTCGAGGCGATCATCTTCGCCCTGTACGGGACGTGTTCGTGGTCCAAGGACCCCAAGGCCGCCTACGAGCTGATCGGCAAGGGATGCCCCAGCATGGACGTGGCATTCGAGTTCTCGGCGAACGGCCGCGAGTGGAGTGTGCGCCGCACCCTGCATGCGGACCGCAAGCAAAGGCCGCAGGCCCTGCTCGAGCCCCTGGCCGAAGACAGCGCCGACTTGCAGGTCGACGGCAAGGCCGCGGTGACGCAGGCGGTGACCCGGATCATCGGACTGGACTGGGACGGCTTTGTCAGCACGGTCCTGCTGCGCCAGGGGAAGTTCGACACCCTCCTCAAGGCCCCCAAGGCCATGCGTGCCGACATCCTGCGGCACATCTTCGGCATCAACGAGCTCGAGCGTGTACGCAAGCGGGCCGGCGTGCGACTGGAGCGCCTGAATACGCAGATCACCGAGGGGACCAGGGCCCGCGCGCTTCTCCTGCCGGATCCTCATGCTGCCGCTTCCCAGGCGCTGCTGGACCTGGAACGCACCCGGGGTATCGCGGCCCGTCGGCGCGAGCGACTGGATGCGCTGCGCGCGGCCCAGAGCCGGGCCGTCGAGCACAAGCACCGCAAGACGGGCTTGGACAAAGCGGCGCGACTGCTGCGTGAGCGTGCTGTTGCGGATGCGAGCATCACGATGGCCGCGCTGGCCCGGAAGAAGAGGGAACTCGATGCCGAGGCAGCAGAACAGGAGACCACCGGACGCGACCTGACCGAGAAACTGGAGGCGGCACAGGGCGCCCTGGATACGGCCGCACAGTCCGGTGACACGCTCCGCTCCCTGTCCAGCGCGTTCGCTGTCCTGTCCCGCCTGCCGGAGCGTGCAGCCGGCCTGGACGCCGTCGAACAGCGGCTGAAGCAGGAGCAGGAGCAGCACAACGAGCACGAACAGGAGCACACGCAGGCACGACAGGAACTGGAAGAGCACGAGCAGCGCAAGGCGGCCCTCGTCGAGGCCGCCGGCCGGGCCGAGCGCATGGTGAGCGAGGCACGCACGCACACCGACCAGATCCAGGAGGCCGTCCGGGCAGCGCTGCAGGAGGCCAACACCGCGGCCGGGCATCTGCAGACTCAGCGCACGACGCTCGAGACGGTGGAGGAACAGCGCGGCCACAGCGCCAGCCTGGAGAGCGAGCTGAAGAAGCTGCGCGGCGCTCTGGAAGCAGCCCAGGACGACCTCGCAGCGCTGCAGCGCAAGGAAGCGGCCCCCGCGGCGGGTGCTGGTCTGGCGCCCGGGGACGCCTGCACGGTGTGCGCCCAGCCCCTCCCGAGCGACTTCACTCCCCCGCCGCTGCTGGACGGCAAGGCGCTTACTCAGGCCAGACGCAAGGTCACCACACGCTCGAACGCCGTCGAAACGGCGGTCGTTGCCAAGACGGAGGCGGCCGCCCAGCTGAAGGCAACCGAGCGGAAGGTCGAAAAGCACCGCCGCGGACACCTGGCCGCCCGCGAGCGCATGGACGCGGCGCTGCTCCAGGTGCAGGAGCTGGTGGACGCGGTACACCCAGCCGGTGCTCCTGCCACGGCCACCGCCCTGGACACGCTGGGCCGGCAGACGACGGCTCAGGCACACGCCCTTGCCGAGGGCGAACCAGTAGGCCGGGCGGAGATCACCCGTGCGGTCAAAGGACTTGCCCAGCCGCTGCGCGACGCGGAGGGTGAGGCCCTCACAGCCCACACGAGCGCCCAGGCGGAGCTGGGGGCGGCGCAGGCCGAGCACGAGGCGGCCCGGGCCGAGCTCAAACGCCAGCGCGGCCGCTTGCAGCGTGAACGCAAACGGCTGGACAAGACCCGGCTGCAGTACGAGACCGAGCTGGCGAGTCTGCTGACGGAGGTCGGCGAACTGCCGCCCTCCATCCGCCCCGCCCAGCCCTCCCCGTCACAACTACCCTCCCTGCAAGACATCGCCTCCGCGCAGGAGGCGGCCGGCCAGCGCCTCGAACGGCTCGAGCAGAGGACACTGGAGCGTGACGACGCCCGGCAGGCCCTCACGCTGCACAGCGAAAACCTCCAGGCCCTGGAGGCACGCCGCCGGCGCACGATCGAGACCCCCACACGCAATCTCATCAAGCAGCTGGAGCGCTGGGCGGACACGGCCACCGAGGCCGCAGGCCTTCTCGAGGCCAAGGCATCCCCCGACCTGCCTCCTGTCCCGGACGCAGGCGACCTGGCCGCCGTCGACACCTACTGCATGGCCCTCGCCTCGCTGCATCAGCGTCTGACCGGCACGCTCGGGCAGGCCGCGCAGCACGCCGTCGACGAGGTCCGCGCATTCGAGAAGGAGCTGATCCGCCAAGCCGGCGCCCCCGCCGACGAGACAGACCAGGAACCCGGCTTCTCGGTGCCCGAGAAGAGCGACCTGCTCGCCCCCGCCGTTCTCGACCCGCTCAGCCGCAAGACCATCCAAGCCGAAGCCGCGCACGACAAGGCCAAGACCGACCTGAGCACCGCGCGGTCCCAAATCCCCTACGCCGACGCGCTGGGCACCGCCCTCACAGATGCCCACCGGCAGGCCGCGGTGTGGAAGAACGTGAGCGAACAGCTCACCGACGGGAGGTTCCTCACCTATCTCACCGATCAGCGCACCCATGCGCTGCTAAGGCACGGCAGCAGGATCCTCCGGCAGATCTCCATGGGCGACTACGGGTTCACCGAGGACTTCCAGATCGTTGACCGCGCCACCAATCACGCGCGCGAGCCGGAGACCCTCTCCGGCGGAGAGACCTTCCAGACCTCCCTCGCGCTGGCGCTGGCGCTCGTCGAACTCCACAACACCAGCCACAGCAAGCTGGAAAGCCTGTTCCTGGACGAAGGCTTCGGCTCGCTGGACAACATCCGCCTGGGCGACACCCTCGCCGTCCTGAGCGACAGCGTGGCCCAGGACACGAGGGTCATCGTCATCAGCCACCTGTTCCCGGTAGCCGATGTCGTCGACGACGTCCTGCTCGTCCACAAGACCGACCAGGGCTCCACCGCCGCCTGGCTCACACCGCAAGAAACCACCGAAGCCATCCAGGACGCGATCGGGCGCCTGCTGGAAAACACCTGAGCAGTACTGCCAAACCGACCCTTTCCGGCGCATCACAGGGCACACGCCCCTGCATGCCGGCGGCCGGCGCTGACAGCAACTGACTCAGCGCCGACCGCAGCCGCCCACCCGACGACGCCGCGCCTGTGCCGGGTTCTGCCCGGCATCCCGGCGCAAGAGTGCTCTTCCTTGGAGCAGCCGGGCCGTCGAGGAACACGCCCCCCTTCCAACGCAGTTGCTGAACGCTCGCACCCGGCGCGGACTGACGGCGCCGTGCCCCGCCTTCCCTGGCATGACGCCGCGTCACGGCCCTGAGGGCCGGCGGCGCCCGCACAGTCCTGCCCAGAAACCGCCAACTCCCCGAGAAAACAAGGCACTTGTCGTGCTTCCGCGATTCGCATTCATGTAAGGAACAGACCGTATGAGTGACTCTTCTGCCGGCACGCAGGGTGCCGAGAAAGCGGTTTTCACCGCCCGCTCGGGGCGGCTGGCCGCGCTGCCGCGCCTGCTGTCGCTGGACCAGAGCGGCGAGCTGACCAGCGCGCACGTGAAGCTGGTCGCCACGGCCGTGGGCCGCTCGGAGCGGGCGGTGTGGCGGTGGGTCGCCAAGGCGCGCGCCACCGGCCACGTCGACGCGGCGGACCGGACACGGTTCAGCGTCACGCCGGAAATCCGGCGCCTGCTGGTGCTGTGGGGAGGCAACGCCTCCGCCGTGCACCGCGAGCTGAAGCAGCGGGCCCTGAACGATCCCCGGCTGCCTGCGGCCCCGTCGCTGTCGACGATCCACCGGGCGCTGCGCCGGGACCTGACGCCCGGGGAGCGGGCCGGGCTCGCCAAGGGGGAGGCCGCCCGGCGGGCCTTCGATGTGTTCGGGCAGCGCCCTGCCACGCATCGCAACGCCGCCTGGGAGGGCGACCACAAGTGTGTGCCCGTGCGGGTGTTGCTCGAGGACCAACTCGTGCAGCCCTGGGTGACCTGGTTCATCGACTGCCGCACCAAAGTCATCACAGGGGTGGCCGTGACGCCCCACGCACCCAGCGCGGATGCGGTGCTGGCGGCCCTGCGGATGGCCCTGGACCGTGCCGAGCCCTTCGGCCCGGCCGGCGGCCTGCCGGGCCTGATCCGGGTGGACCGCGGCAAGGAGTTCCTGTGTGCCACCGTGGCCTCGGCCCTGGGCGCCTTCGCCGTGCCCGTCGTCGATCTCCCGGCCTACAGCCCGCATCTGAAGGGCACCATCGAGGCGCTCAACGGTGCAGTCGAGGACATGCTGTTCGTCTCCATGCCGCGCTACGTGCACCGGCAGACTCTCACCGGCGGGCGCACCGCGGATCCGGACGAGCCCGCGCTCTCCTTCGAGGCGTTCGTGGAACTGCTGCTGAAGTGGGTGCACTGGTGGAACACCGAGCACCAGCCCAGGGCGCTGGGCGGCCGCACCCCGATGGAGGCGTGGTCGAGCGACCCCACTCCCCTGCACGACGTTGCCGCCGAACAGCTGGCCCATTTCGGGCTCGAGGACGACGGACGCACCCGCACCATCACCACGCAGGGCGTGCAGTGGCGCAACCGCCACTACATCGCCCCCTGGATGGTCGGCCAGGCCGGCATCCACGTGGTGGTGCGCCACCTGCCCCACCACGACACGACCATCGAGGTCTTCGACCTCAAGGGTGCGTACCTGGGCAGCGCCGTTCTGGCCGAGGCGGCCAGCGAGGAGCAGGTCAACAAGGTCCGCAAAGCCCGCACCGCCAAGGCGCGGCGGCTTCGCGCGGACATGAAGGCCGCCGCCCGGCTGCGCCGCGAGCGCTTCGAGGCCGTCACCACCGCCACCCCGCCCGAGCGTCTGGGTGCGCTGACCGAGGCGGAGGCCGAGGCAGAACTTGCCGAATCGGACGCCGCGGACCTGCGGCGGGCCGATCCCGACTACATCCCGCACCAGCCCGTCCCGGACGGCTGGGCGCGCCCGATCCCGCCGGCCGCGGACGGGCCGGAAAACGACACCCCTGAGGAGAACGCGTGAGCGGCGACATGGACTACGGCAGGCTTCCCGCGGAGGACGAGGACCACTTCCACCGCCTCGATGCGCATCTGGTGGCCACCGACACGCTCATGACGACCCTGGACGACGTCCAGGCGACGATCGACGCCAAGGCCATGATGGTCGCCTACGGATCGGCCGGATACGGCAAGACGATGTCGGTGAACTCGGCGCTGCGCAAGATCGCCCCCGACAACACCTACCGCCTGGAGCTGCGCTCGGGGCCAACCCCGCGCGACATCCGCCACGGACTGTTTAACGCCCTGGGGCTGCCCGGGGAACCGCCGACCCGGCCGATCGAATTCGACACCCTCCTGAAGGAGACGCTGTCGCAGACGTTCCGCGTGCTGGTGTGCGACGAGGCCCAGTGGATGGGCCGCAGTTCGTTCGAGTACTGGCGCCATCTGTGGGACGACCGCAACACCGACATCGCGGTGATCTTCGCCGGCGGCGACAACTGCTACAAGGTCCTCAAGCGTGAACCGATGCTGGCGTCACGGATCTTCATCTGGCAGAAGTTCACCCGCATGCCCGAGGACGAGGTCGTCGCCACGCTGCCGGCGTTCCACTCCCTGTGGGCCAAGGTGGCCCCGCAGATGATCCGCAACATCGACCGGGCCGCGGCACACGGCAACTTCCGCAACTGGGCCACCATCACCAAGCACATGCTCAACGGCATGAAGATGAAGGGCCTGACCGAGGTCAAGCAGGACCTCGTCAACTGGGTGTACAGCAAGCTGGGCGGCATGTAGCAGCGGCCGCACAAGGGGCGGCGGCCCGGCGCACGGGCCGCCGCCGACAACCTGGTGCGCCGCGCAGACGGGCCTGGCGTCTCCACATCCGCGGCAGGTGCCCGGCCGGAAGGGAGCGGCGGTGGCGCTGGCTTATGGCGACGTGACGGTCGTGGTGGACGAGCGGGACGACCTGTTCTATACACGGGCGGCGTTGCAGGCCCACCGGCCCGCAGAAGGCCGCATCACTGTGCAGCCGACGCCGGCCAGCGGCAGCCCGGCCGCGCTGGCGCACGACATGCTGTATGCGCTGGGCAAGCGGCTGGCCCCCGGGCCCCACTCCCCCGATGTGTGGCTGGACTCGGTGAACGCGGCCTGGCTCGCCGCGGCTGCCTGGGGTGTCGCGACCGGGGTGCGGCACGTTGTGGTCACCCGGGCCCATCTGCTGACCATCCGGCGCATCGACCAGTTGCTCGCCTGGCGCGAGTTGACGGGAGCTCAGCTGACCCTGCTGTGGCAAAAGCCCCCGCGCGGGCTGCCGCCGGCGCTGGCCCGCGTGGAGCGCCGTATCAGCGGCCGAGAGGAGTTCGAGGCCCTTCTCTCCGAGCCGGGACCGATACCCGCGCGCCCGTCCTTCCCTCCTGCTGCGCCGGCGATGCCGGGACCGGCGGCGCTGGCGGTGGCTGCGGGGCGGTCCTCACCCGCCCGGCCGCCGCGGGGGACCAGGGCGGCGGCGATGAGGCCCGGGCGGCCGGCTCACCCTTGCATCGGTGCGTTGGCAACGGCGCAGCTGGTCCAGGCCGCCCCTGCCATCGAGATCGCGTCCCAGGAGGCCGCCGCTCTGGCCGCTCTCGCGCACCCGCTCATCGCCGCAGCGCTGAGTGTGCTGGCCTTCACCCGGGCCGGCCTGGGCAGCCTGCGCTTCACCCGCGACCTCGACATCACCGGCGACGTCTGCGCCATCAAGCTCCATGGGGTAGGCCATCGGTCCTGTCCTCTGCACGCTGTGCCTGCCTGGGCACGCCCCCTGCTGGCCGGCGCCCGCGCCCACCACCGTCTGACGACCCACCCGCCCGGGGACGGCGTGTTCGCCCCCGTGATGCTGGCCGAGGCTCGGCATCTGCGCGCGCACGCCGGACGCCTGCCCCGGCTCGGCCTGACCCTGCCCGCCGGCGCTCTTGTCCCTTGAGTCGTGCGTAGCGAAGCACCCGCTCTGCGCACCGGGGAAACGGCAGCGCTGCTGCACGTGATGTCGGATACTTCGCCCGCTCTGTGGCCGGGCTTCGCAGCGACGCCTGTTCTCTCAGCACGCAAGCACAGGAAGCCTGCTCAGGTGCGCTTCGGCACGGGAGCTTTCCTGCGGGCCGCGGCAGTCCTGCGGGCCTGGGCGCGTGCAGCGTGCTGATGCTCGAGTGCTTCACGGGTGCGCTTGGGGATGATCAGTTTCATCTTGGTGGCGGGCGCTACGAAGGTGCTGGCGCCGGTGCCGTAGCGGCCGTTGTGGGTGTCGCTGTCGGTCTTGTAGAGCAGGACGTCGACGATGCCGAGGGCCCGCAGGCTGGTCAGGACGCGTTGGACGTCGTCGATGTTGCGCCAGTCTCGGGTGTAGACGCAGATGGGACGGCGGGTGTCGTCGCTTTTGGTGCGGGTGTTGATGAGCGTGGCCGCCTTGCTGCGGTAGCCGAGAAGGCCGTCTTCGGTTGCGGTGCGGATCGTGGCCCAGGAGCGGTCAAGGAGGCTGAGCGGGGTGAACCAGAGCCACTTGCCGCTCCAGGGATGGTCGTCCTCGGTCAGGGGGGCGTCCGGGGCGGCGGCCCATAGCCAGTGCTCGGTGGTCTCGCGTGATGGGGCGTCCTGCTGGGCCGATGGGGCGGTCTTGACGATCACGATCGGCACTGTATGCGAAGTTCATTAATTTTTTTGCTTATTTACCCGTTATGGGTCTTGTGGAACGGAACTCCCTCCGGTGGCGCCGTGATCTGGCGCTGACCGCGTGCTGCGCTGCCGCTGTCGCGGAAGCGGACCGCACCGGCGATCCGGGCCAGCGAGCCGCCCGCCTCATCGACTGCCTGGGAGTCCTGCGCTCGGCACACGGCGTCGGCGCAGCCACCGCCGTGGATATGCGCGCGCTGCGGCGCGGCTTGCGCCACGGGCTCGCACCCCTCCTGCCCGCCTGCAGCGAGGACGGTGATCCGCTCGGCGAGATGAGGCTGCTGGACCACGACGGCCTGCTGCGTGACGCCGTGGAGGACCTGGGCCGCGAACACCTCGTGCCTCAGCAGGCGTTGATGGAGTACTGGCCCTGGGCACGCTTGCGTGCCGAGCAGGAGGAGCAGCAGCTGTACGCGGAGATCCGGCGGCTCCCGCCGGACGACTACGCGAAGGTGCGCGAGCTGCTGGCGAGTGATCCTGTGGCGGAGCAGGGCGTGCTGTGGGAGAAGTGGGACGGGCTGTGGGGGCGGTTCGGGTTCTTCGAGCCGGTTGCGTCCTGGCCGTGGTGCAACGCGGCGGGCTGGTGCTTCCCGTGTCCTGTCTGTGCCTGGCCGATGCGCGCACAGCCCGCCGGGCAGGGGGTCTTCGCCGTCGCGTGCGACGCCCATCTGCTGGAGGGGGTGCAGTACACCTACCGCCCGGTGCGAGGCAGCAGCGGCCCTCCGGTCCTGGAGGACGGCGGGGCCTCAGCCGGTCAAGTGGAGGGCTTTCCCGCTGCCGGCGACTACTTGGCGGTCTCCCGGACGGTGTGGCGGTATATGACCCTGCCGGGCCGCATGGAATTCGCGATCCGGGACGCGCTGTCGGGGATCGCCGGGCTCGACGTCCTCATGTACCCCGGCGGTGACCGCTACGACCTGCGCATCACGGCCGCAGAGCCGCTGGTGGCCAAAGAGTGGCGGGTGGATGCGAAGGCGTGGCGATCTTTCGGGGCCCTGGCCGATGCCCTGCTGGAGCGTCCCGTCCTGGCCGCGCCGGTGCCGCTGACGATCGTGGTCCCCCACCGGCAGCGATCCGACCTTCCGCTGCTACAGGCACGCCTTGCGGGGCGGCGGGACCTTGAAGTGATGACCGACAAGGACTTCATCGCCGAGGTTCTTCGCTGGTGCCGGGGTGAGTGGTGAGCGGCGATGTCCGTGAGGCGTTGCAGCGGTGCGCCATCGCGGCGTATCTCGCCCTGTCCGAGCAGTACTTCGCATTCGAGACAGTCGATGGCCGTCGCGGTGTGCCGCTGGACTTCGCGCAGATGTTCGCCGCCCGGCGCACCGATGCATGGGGTAGGTGGCTGTCGCTGCCGCGCGCCGAGTACGAGCTGGTGGGCCGGCTGTGGCAGGCACTGAAGCAGGAGGGGGACCTGGCGCAGCCGGACACGTTCCGCGAGGCGGTCCTGGAGTACGCGGTGACTCCCACTGCGCTGTTCCGGATTCCGGGGGAGTCGAATGCTGACGAGACCCACTGGTTGGTGGCCTGCCACGCGCAAGAGCCCCTCGTCCTGGCCGAGCATCTCGTCGAGGAGGCCGAGGAGTACCGGGCCATGCTCCACAGGGTGCTGCCGACGGCCGGCGAGGGCCTGTGGTCCTTCGGGCGGGAGCGTCTGTACACGGTGGAGATTCCTGCCAGCGAGAAGGACGCCTTCGTGGCCCCGGTCCGGTTGCGCACCGAGCCGTTCCTTGAGGAGGTGAAGCTGCCTCGACAAGCGGTGATGGACCGCGTGGTGGGCCAGGCAACCGCCCAGCCGGAGAAGTTCGGGTGGAAACCCGGTCTGCTCCAGGGGTTCTTCGACCGGCTCACCGACGCGTACGGGCGCACGGCGGCAGAGTTGCGGCTGCCCGCGGGGCCGATGACGCTGCTGAATGCGCCCACCGGAGTGGGCAAGAGCGTGCTGATGCGGGATGCGGCGCACCTGCTGGCCGCCGGCGGCCAGGGACCGGTCCTCATCGTGGTGGGCCGCATCCGTGAAGGCCTGCAGACCGCCGAGCAGTTGGCCGCGGACGATGAGCTGGTCGAGGACACGGCCACCGATGTCCGGGACGCTGCCGAGCGGTCCGGCAAGCCGCTGCGGGTGGTGGCGTGGGTGGCGTCCTCACGCCACGATGACCAGGCCGCGCTCGCCTTCGCGCAGGGCCGCGAGGACCGCTTCGAGCAGTTCGCCGGCGGCTGCGAGATGACCGGCTGGCAGGTGGACGGCCTCCGGCTGGACCGCACCAGGCTCCCCTGCTCCCAGCTGGAGTGGGTCGCCGGTCCCGCCGAGCCGGAGCAGGCCGGCAAGCATTTGTGCCCGCGTATGGGCGTCTGTCGGCGCTTCGAGCACATCCGGCAGGCCGCGGAGGCCGACATCATCGTCACCAACCACCACAACCTGATCCGTGGACGCTGCAAGGTGCCCGTCGAGGTGGACGGCGAGCGGATCGTCCAGGACATGAGCGTGCTGGAGTTCGTGCTGCGGCGCTGCCGCGTCGTCATCATCGACGAGGTCGACGCCTTCCAGGCGACGTGGTGCACGCAGGGCGCGCAGGAGTTCACCCTCATCAGCCGCGGGCAGGGTCACGCGGGGCGGCTTGAAGAGGTCGACCGGCACCGGGGCGGCCTGTCGGCGCTGGAGAACCTGCTGGTGACCGGCCCGTTGATGGAGGCGCGCCGGCTCAGCGAAACCTTCCTGGACAACGTCTTGACCGGGCACCTCTACCTGGACTCCGAGCAAGAGCGGCACAATCGCCCGGGCTCCGGCTGGTACATGGTGGGCAAGAAGGATGCCGAGTTGTGCCGCCTTTTGACCGGCGCCTCGTCGGACGCCGAGATCACCGAAGCGGTGCACCAGGCTTACCTGGCCCTCTTCCCCGGCGAGCGGTCCGGTGCCGAGTTGCCGACGGGCTGGCAGCCGCTCGCCGATCAGATCCGCCAGGCCCTGGCCGGCAAGGTCAAAGGCACCCGCCGCAGCAGAAAGCTCGCGGTCTTCAAGCACTCCATCGCCCGCATCCTGGCCGACGCGCCATTCCACGTGCCCGCCTCCCAACGGGCCGCTGTGGTCAACGACCTCCTCGTGCGGGCCTGGCTCGGGGCGCTCCACAACGAACTCCACACCCTGAAGTGGTCGATCCTGCCGCTGCTCGGACAGTTGAACGCGGCCACCGACCTGGTCTCCACCATGGGCCTGCTCCCTCGCGACGAGCCGATTCCCTACGGGCCGCTGGGACAGAACCTGTACGGATTCAAGCTCGACAAGAACGCCAGCGGCACCGGCCGCCTTTCGCTGCAGTCCCTGGGCGGCGATCCGCACACCTCCACCGTCCGCCTCGGCGACACCGTCGCGCTGGCCACCGCCGGAGTGCGGCGCAGCGTTCTGGGCCTGTCCGCCACCGCGTTCTTCCCCAAGGCCGCCCTGCAGCACGTGCACACCCTGCCCGCCTATGTGATGACCGACGCGGCCCCGGGCGCGGTCACCGCCCACGCCGGGAGTGTGTCGTCCACCGATCTGGGCTGGCAGCCCATCTCGATCGGCGGTGTGGAGGAAAAACGCAAGCCCTCCGAGCTGCGCAGGCTCGCCGAACGGCTCTGGCACACCCAGCTGTCGTCGCACCTGGAGAAGGTCGCCCGCAACGACCCGCTGCGGGAGCTGGCGCTGCTGGCCGGGAACTCCTACTTCCATGCGGCGGTGATGGCCGCCGGGATCGCGGCCGCGTGCGGCCGCCCCGAATGGGTCGCGGTCCTCGTCAGCAGCAACCAGACCTCCTCCGGGAAGGCGGTGGATCTGCCCGAGAGCGTGGTGCGGGTGACCATCGACGAACTCGAGGACCTGCCCGCCACCCATCCACGGGTGAAGGTGATCTGCGCGCCGCTGTCGGTGGTCTCCCGCGGCCTGAACATCCTCATTCCCCACACCGACCGCTCGGCGCTCGCCTCGGTATGGGTGGGTGTGCGCCCCCTCACGCACCTGCACGAGCCGGCCGTCATGTACGCGAGCATCAACGCCTGCGGCATCGCGGCCGGCACCGTCAGCGCCGATCCCGCCGGCATGCTCGCCTCCCAACGCACCGCAGCCGTCCGCCAGCGGGAGTTGCTGCTGCGCACCGACCCGCGGTTTTCCCGCATGCCGAAGTTCCTCAAGACCGAGATCCTGGCGGGCATCCTCGTCGAACTCATCCAGCTGGCCGGGCGCGCACGCCGCGGCGGCACCCCCGTCGAGCTCTACCTGGTCGACCACGCCTTCTTCAACCAGCAGTTGGGCTGCGACTTCCCCCGGCTGCTGCGCTCCTACTACGGCCAGCTGGACGCTGACGAGCAGGACATCCTGCGCCGCGTCTACGGCTCCACCCTCACCGCCTGGCTCGACCTCGCTCACAGCGAGGACCTGCTGCCGAACCCCGTCACCCTCATCCCCGCCCCCACCCCGGATGCCAAGGACCCCAGTGATGCCGTCGAATGACACCCGCATGTCCATGCTGGCCGCGCCGTTGACCAGCTCGTTGATGGGCACCGCGTGGCTGTACCGGCTCCCCGAGAAGATCGAGCCCGCATGGAAGAAGCTGCGCGCCATCTACCACGGCAAGACCGGCTCGAAAGCCAACCTGCCCTATGCCGGACTGCTGATGGTGCTGCGCGCCAGCGGCACCACCAGCGCATCGCTGTATCCCACCAGCAAGAGCAAGCCACCACAGTTCCTTGCCCTGTCCAAAAAGCTGACACCGACCCACCTGCGGGCCGCGGTCGCACTGTGGGAGCAGGCCCTGCTGCAGACACCGCAGGACGAGATCTCCCTGGCCCACCCCAGTGACCTCGCCGACCTGTTCGCCTCGGTGGAGCCCGAGCAGGTGGCGGTGTGGGACCACGTCCGCCTCGGACCGCACGCGGTGGACGCCGACGGCTGGGTGTGGGACGCGGCCAGCTGGAACCTCGCCTCCCTCCTGGCCCGGACCGACCTGACGGCGGACGGCCGCACCATCGCGCTTCGCCCGGACACCGAGAACAACATGATGGTCTGGGACACCGAACACCTCTGGTCCAACACCTGGCTCGAGGCCCGACCCGCCAAGGAGAAGACGGGCGAGGACGGGACAGACGAGGAGGCGGAGGAGTGGAAGGTCAGGCGCCACTACGCCGCGCTGCGTGTGGAAGTGGCGATGAAGTCGCTGCACTGCCTTCCCGTTCCGCTCGTGGTCATGACACCACGCGTGTCGAGACTGAGCAACCAGGTCAACGGCGCCCGCACCGCCTGGTGGGCGCCCCGCTCCCCCAACGCCCCGCTGCTGCGTGTGAACCTGGGCGGGAGGGGCAAGCACACCCACCTCGAGCACACCAGCCGCCTGGCCCTGAACGCCTGGGTCCGGCTGATGGACGACCCGGTCTTCCCCCGCAGCGCTGACGACACCGAGTTCCTTCCCCTCAGCGCCATGGACCTGTGCGGCAAACCAGGCAACCTCCGCGCGCTGATCCCTTTCTCGAAGTCGTTTCCCATCGGCAAGGGCGTCGGCCTGCACACCATCACCGCCCTCGCCGAGCACCTGTCCACCGTCACCGGGCAGGACCTCGTCCACGGCCGGCAGGTCGCCAAAGTCCTCTCGGTGGGCGCCCGCAAGACCGAGTACGGCCGCGATGCCACCCTCCTCGACGACGCCAGCCTCAAGGACATCCTGGCCGCCGCCGGCTGCTCCAAGCTGCGCGTCCTGGCCCTGTACCTGCACCAGGACATGCGCACCCGCATGCAGCGCCTGCTGGCCTACCACTTCAACCAGCCCCACCTCGCCGACGGCATGCCCGACGACAAGGTCGTTCAGCTCGGCTGCCACACCGAGGTATTGCTGCACCGGGCCCCTGAGCTGCTGTCCCACGGCAGCCACCATGACCGGCGCGGCGCACTCACCGACGCGCTGCCCGGACTCCAAGCCCCAGACACCGGGGTCCTGGCCCTGGTCGAAACCGAGTACGACGCCAAGGACTGGCGCCGTCAGCGGCGCGCCGCCCGCCGCGAGGAGGACGGCGCCGTCGACCCGTACACGCTCGATGCCAAGCCGGAGGTCTCCCGCCACCTCGCACGTCACGGTGTCCTCGCCCAGTTCCTCACCCCCGAAGCCAAGAAGCGGCGCTCGAAGAAGAAGGAACGCGAGGCGCAAACCCCGCTCGAGGCCCTCGGCCTGGAGCTCGCCGCGGACTTCCCCGGCCACCACGCCATCGGAGACATGCTGCGCTCCGCCGGCCTGGTCCATCCCCGACTGACCCGCGCCATCTCCACGGGAAAGGGGATCAAGAATCGCGTCGCTCACCTCGGCCTGCACATGCGCGCCCAACTCGGCGACAAGCACACCAATCGCACCGAGGAACCCAAACTCATGTGGGTCCTCACCGCGTTCGTGCCAGTCGGCGAGCAGTGGAAGGCTCTCGCCTACCTTCC
Organism: Streptomyces sp. P3; assembly: GCF_003032475.1. NCBI lineage: Bacteria > Bacillati > Actinomycetota > Actinomycetes > Kitasatosporales > Streptomycetaceae > Streptomyces > Streptomyces sp. P3. Next base: position 9,311,764 of record NZ_CP028369.1, on the reverse strand, counting down.
TCCCGGCAAAGGCGGCCACGGCGGCTGGTTCAACTACGCCCGCGCCCAGGGTCTGTCCCGCAGCCGGCCCATCCCCGAGGGCAGCCGCGGCGACGACACCCTGCCCCGCCGCATCGACCACGCCCTGTACGAACTGAGCCGGTACCTCGAGTGCGGCTACGTCCTCTACGTCTCCGGCGACTCCACCCGCCCCGTCTGGCCACTGCTGTCCAACAAGAACGCCGACCTGCTCCCCGACGACAACGGCCTGGCCAACGGCAGGCCCGCCCTGCCCGGAGCCACCCTTACACCCGATCACCGGCCGCGTGCCGTCATCCGTACCACCTCCAGCGCCGACCCCAGCATCCCCCTGCCCGCGTTCTTCCACGAGATCGACGAGAACGGCGCCACGAGCGACGGTGACAAGACCAGCAACGCGCTGTTCCAGCTCGACGGCACCGACACCACGTTCATCATGAGCCGCCGCCCCCACCAGATGGACGGCAAGACTCCCTCGGCCAAGTCCGGTCGCAGTCAGGGACGTTGGCGGTGTGACGATCAGGAGCAGCAGGCCGAGACCTGGCACAACCTCACCGCCACCGAGATCGCCGTCGTCCAGCATCCCGCCGAGGACGACGCCCTCCCCTACGCCCTGACCGCAGCACGGCTGTGCAACCACGCCCTGGCCTGGGAACACCGCACCCGGCATCCCCTGCCCGTCCACGCCGGCATCCAGATGGACAAAAACCACCCCGAGTACCGGCGCACCGTCGACTGGGACAACGACGACGCCACCGGATGACCGCCAAAAGCGATGCATGCGCGCGGTCACCGGTGGCACTGGCGCAGCGGGCCCATGGGGCTGATGCTCTTCGTCCTGGTGTCGGCTGGAAGTGGCAAAGGAGACATCCTCGGCCACGACATCCGCATCGGTCACCGCGGCATGCGCCCCGGCCTCGGCTTCGGCAGCGGCTGCCTCCCCAAGGACATCCGCGGCTTCATGGTCTCCGCCAGTGAGCTCGGCGTCGGCCAGGCCCTGACGATCCTCGGCGAGGTCGACGCCATCAACAACCGGCGCCGCGAGCGCATCATCGACCTCGCCCGCGAACAGATGGGCGGCGACCTCGCCAGCAAGCGGATCACTGTCTGGGGCGCCGCCTGCCCCTGGCCGCCCTGGCGACCCGATCCGCTTCGGTACCGCTCATGGTCGTCCGGGTCGCGAAGCCGGGTCTCGGGATCCAGGACCTCGCCGGGGCGCGCCAGCACGGTCTGGTACGGCGAGAACGGCAGCTAGCACCTGGGGCTGTTACAACGCGGGCGATGCGGCGAGCGTGGCGCAGATGTCGTCGTGACACGTCCTCTTCACTCCGCCGGAGGCTCTCCCCCGCTGGACGCACGGCGCTGATGGCGGCGATGGTTCGCGTCCTCCTGGGCCAAGCGGCGCAGAAGTCTGACGACCGGTTCGAAGAGCACGGTGAGGAACACGGCCCGTTCGGCGAGGGCGATGCGGTCGTCAATTCCGTTGAGTTGTTTGAAGTCCAGGTCCGCGGTGGAGGTGGCGAGCTGGGCGTAGGGGAGGAGGTCGTCAATTGCGTACTCGGCGCCGAGGCGGGACAGTGCTGCCAGGCTTTCGGCGAGCGCCGGGCGGTGCGGCGACTCGTCGGAGATCTGCCAGCCCATGCTCTCGATGAGGATCTCGACCCTCGCAGCGGTTCCCTCGCCTGACGCCGCCTCGTCGACCAAGCTATCTGACCCCGAGTTGCCCCGGCCGTCCCTTCCGGTCTTGTCGGCGGAGGGTACGGGCAGTGCGTGGTGGACGACGCCCAGGGTCTCGAACGCGTCCAGCGGACGGTCAACAGCTTCGAGCACTTCGCGGGTACGGGCGACGGACAGTCCGCCGAGCTGGGTGAGGGAACGGATCAGACGGAGCCGCTGGATGTGCTCTTCGCCGTACTCGACCGCTGTCGGGTTCAGCGCGCGGCCCTCGGGAAGCAGCCCTTCCCGTCGGTAGTACTTGATAGTCGCCACCGGTACCCCGGACCGCCGACTGAGCTCTGAAATCCTCATGCGCTCCCTCACACTCAACTGTCCCACCGGTGTCCCCAGGGTTGCCCCCGATTCTCGATAGTGCCACTATCAGGCACTCGGTAGTAACGCTATCAAGTGCCTCTTCGGCGTGCCCGCTTCCTCCGTTCGCGTGGACAACATGCTCCTGCGGAAGCCTTCGGCGTCACCCCGGCCGCACCCGGCCGTAGTTCCTCCCCCGTCCCCGGACCCGGGCAAGTCAGTCGTGGGTCCGGTCGTCTCGTACGCCTCGACCATGGAGAACCACACAATGTCCCAGCGAATCGGCAAGACCCACTGGAAGCGTTTCGCCATAGCTGCGGTGCCGACGGTGGCCGCAACAGCAGCCGTCGTCGTCTCCATGGCCCAGGGCGCACTGGCCGCTTCGTTCAGCATCTCCGGCGCCGACTTCCAGGTCTCGGCCGACAAGCTGAGCGGCAAAGGATTCGGCAACTACGCCACCGTGGATGTGGCCAAGAACGGCAAGCGCATACCTGTCGCCGTCTCGTCCATCGAGAACGCGACGATCACCGGCATGTGCCAGTCCGTCCCCGTCACCATCCCTGTGCTCGGGACCTACACGATGACACTCAAGGCCGGCGGGTCGGGCACACCGGTCAGGGCCGAGGACCTGTACATCGACATGACCGACCTCCAGGCCAAGACCGCCACCTTCAACAACGTCGACATCGGCGTCGCCACCGGCTCCATGACCAAGGGGCAGGTCAATCCCAAGGACCACGTCGACCCCGACGGCTACGCACAGCAGGCGGACTCGGTCGAGATCATCGACGCCCACCAGCAGGTCTGGGCCACGAGTGCGGGAACCTTCGAACTGCCGGGCCTGCACATGAACATCGCCGCCGGCCGCCACGACTGCTTCTGAGGTCGCTCCCGCCCTCGTCGTCTCCGGCATGGAAGCGGCCGGCGACAGAGGCGGGACGCCGAGCGACCCGCCCGCTCATAGACACCCCTCCCCCACCCATGACTCGGGAGCTCCCCCATGACGAGTGTCGGCGCACCCGCGAACGCCCACCGTGACATCGGCTTCACTGGCGCTCGCCGGGCCTTCCGGACCTGGCGGCGCACCCGCCCTTTCTGGGCGGGCCTGCTGGTACTCCTGGCCGCCGCGCCGATCATCTACTTCCCGTACTTCAACCTCTCCCTGGGCGCCCTGTCCGTGGCGATGTCCACCACCGCGGGAGCCGGGTCCCTGGTCATCGGCCTGACCCTGATCGTCCTCGGCGGACTCCTCTGGTTCCAGCCGATCATCAGGTTCTTCGCCGGCTGCGTCGCCGTCTTCCTCGGTGTGCTGTCACTCCCCATCTCCAACTTCGGCGGCTTCTTCATCGGCACGCTGTTCGCGGCCACGGGCGGGCTCCTGGCTCTGGCTTGGGGACCGGCCGACGTACACCTGACGGAGACACCCGGCGGCGCCCAGGAGGCGTCGGACACCGCCAGTCCAAAAGAGAGGACCGGCGAATGACCGACCAGTCATCCGATGCCTACGGCGAGATCGCAGAACCCAGCTTCGCCCGGCCGTCGAGAAGCCGACAAGCCGGCCTCCGCACGTCCACGCTGACGCGCCCACGCCTCCGCCCGCGTCCGCGCGCACGCCTGCGCCTGCCGGTTGCGAGGGCTCTCGCGCTGACCGCGTTGCCGACCGCCCTCATCCTCGGGAGCCAGCGTCTGCCCGCCCCTGACACCAGCGCCCTCGCGGCTCATTCCGCTCTTGAAGGGGACGCGGTCAGAGGTGTCGACTGCGCCCGCCTCGGCGACGCATCGGCCCCGGTGACGGCGGCCCCCGCAAGCCCCTCCCCCTCCGCTGGCCCCAAGAGGTCGAGTGCTCACCGCAGTGGCGAGGCGGGCAGGCCGTCGGACCACGCACATGACCAGGAGACGCCACCGTCCCCAAGACAGACCGCCGCCCCCAGCCCTTCAGCCCACAACACCTCCGCCGAGACAGGCCTTGCGGACCTCCTCGCTCCCCTGGATCTCCTCAACGGCGACGCCGACCAGCAAGGTGCGGCACCCCCCACGATCCCCTCGCCGAGCTCGGTCACCGCTACGCCCGAGGCCACGGAGCCGTCCCACCTGCGGCTGTCCACGACGTCGGCGTCACCCGTCCCCAGCCACCGCGTCGCCGAGCCGTCGCCCCCACCGAAGTCCACGCCCGCGGCCGCCCGGGGAGCCGTTCGCACCTGCGACATCAGTGACGTCGAGGCCCCCGAGGAGACGAGTGCCGGCCGCTTCGCCGCCGAGCCCTGGAACATGAAAGGGAGCCGCCTCGAATTGCACGACCTCGTCTTCCACGGCGTCGTGACCGTGGACACGGCCGCCGGACCCAGGCGGGTGCTCAAGTTCTCCGCAGCGGCCGTCAAGATCCGTGACCTGAAGATGGCGGTACCCGTCGGCCAGCAGATCCAGCACATCGACGGAGCACCCGGCTCCACGTCCACGCTGCGAGGCGACGACATCACCATGTACGTCGAAAGCCTGACGGGCACCCTCTCCCGCGTCGGAAACGTCCCCACGCCACCCGTCCTCCATCTGCACCTCACTTCTGACACCGTCCCGGAATGGCTCTACGACACGACCGGGAACATCGGCCTCAAGTTCCAACTGAGCCTGAAAGATGCCGACATCGATCAGGCCGGCCAGACGGGTGGGGAGCTCAACGTCCCGGGGATTCACGGATATGGCACGACACGGTGACGCCGGCGCATGAGTCCGCGCGGCTTCGTGACCATGCGCGACAACGCCGGACCGCGGCTTGTCGCGCGTGCGGTGGTCTGTTGAGCGCCGACGGCGAGGCGACGGTAGCTCACGCAGCCGCACCGCTTCCCTGGAAGGCGTGCTCTCGATTCGGACTTGGCTCGCGGCCGAGCTTCGACCGCGTCGACGTTGAGCGGGCCATCCTGTACGTGCTGCGAAGGGACCCGTTCGTTCCTGGCTCTGGGCGAGGAACGCACCAGGTGCGGCAATCAGGCGGTGACTATCGCATCTGCGCGCTACTCCACTTTCCCTGGTCGGGTCTGGCAGCGGTCGAGGATGCAGGGCCTTCCAACTCCACACCGCACGCGACGTCGTCGAGATCTGGCGCCACAGCCCGGCCACCCTCGACACCCCGTAGATCACCGCGGCGCATCTGGAGCCGACCGCTGACTCACGGAAACGCAGTGCGCGTTGGTTGCAGCGCTGCATCGGCCCGCTGGCGTGATAGGCCCTCTTATGCGCGCATCAGTAAGTATGTTGAGGTCTTGGATCAGCACCGGTTCGAGATCGTGCAGCAAGCGCGGGCAAAGAGTGCGCTAGGGGGGTGCGTGGTCTCCGGCAGCTTGGCAGGCGCTTTCCGGCGCGGTTGCGTCGATGCCGGGCGCACGGTGCGTTTCCCGATGTCGGGGACGCACTTCGTCGAGGGGAGCCTTCATCGTTGCTGCGGAGCCGCTTCCTCGCTTCGTCGGCAGCGCGAGCCCCCTTATCTGCCACTGCAGCCCCGCTGCACCGGCACGCTGGGCAAGGTCGGCAACTACGCAGCCCATTACGGCAACAACGGCTTGTGAGTGCGCGAACAACGTTCGCCGTCCTTCGAGGGCTTTGCAATCTGTGTCGAGCCCTGCGGGCATTCACCAGACGCCCGACACAGCGCCCTGTGCATCGAGTGGCGACAATTGCGAGTAGCGCGTCCGTGTTGCAACTGGGGCGTTCACCCTTCGCCCTGTGTTCATCATTGCCTGTGCCTCGTCGGCCAAATCCCCGTCCCGGCGTCGGAATGCTGCGAGCTGCGCCGTTACCCACCCTCACCGCTTGGAGATTCTGTGCACCCGTACGTTCCGCCCACTCGACCTGGTCCGCTGGCATCGAGTGCCACGCATGATGCCGCGAAGTGGCAGCGCATGGACAGCCTCCGCGTAACCACGCATCGTGCGCAGCGTGCCTTCCTTATCGTCAACGCGGTTCCCTTCGCCGTGAGCATCGTCCTGAGTTGCTTCACCGATGTTCCCGCCGTGGCGGTGTACGGGGAGTTCACTCTGGGATTGGCGTGGGGCATCGCGCAGTGCGCCCTATTCGTCGCCAGTGCCTGGTTGTGCGACATGCGAATTACACAGAAGTCCGAACCTGCCGAAGATTTCTTGGCGTCCGACGTGCAGCGCACCGAGATGTCGGGTGTTGTCCCCATCGACGGGTTCCGGCGGTGGGATCAGTGACCATGGATATCCTGAGCTCGGGGGCACTCGACCCTATCGGTTCGGACGCGAGGCGCCTCGTGATCGTTGTCTTTTTGATTTTCGTCGGAGGTTCTCTCTTGTGGCTCTTCGCGCTCGCCGCAGCGGAGGAGTCGAACCCGGAAAGGCTTTATGTTGCCAACCGATCCCTCTCTTCGGTCTTCAACGGTTTCGCTATGGCTGGCGAGCAGATATCGGTCGTCACCCTGTTGACGGTCTCTGGGAGCGTCGCCCTGTTCGGCTACGACGGGTTCACCTTCGCCCTCGACAGTCTGATCATGCTCGGCGTGCTGTTGCTCCTCGGCCAGAAGGTACGAAACAGTGGTCGCTATACTCTGGGTGGCCTGTTCTCATTGCGGGCTTCAGGTTCCGGGCCCCGAGTTGCCGCGGCCGCAGTGACTCTTGCCATCGTGATCCCCATTCTCGCGATCCAACTGCGTGCCGCCGGCATCAGCGCAGCCCTCCTGATCGGTATGCCGACGGCTGGCGCACAGTTGTTGTGCACGGTGCTGATGGGCTGTCTCGTTGTCTGCTTCGCAGCGATGGCGGGGCTGAGGGGCAACAGCTTCATGCATGTCGCCAAGGTGCCGATCATCTTGGTGACGCTTGCTGCGGTCACACTGCTTGCCCTAAAAAGGTTCGAGTGGGAGCCGGGAACTCTGCTCTCGACCGCGGCGGAGAAGAGCTTGGCACCGGACAGCTATCTGAGTCCGGGTTTGTGGCCGTACACGGTGAGCTTCGGGCCGCTCAACACGCTCGGCAATCACGTAGTCTTCATCCTCGGTACGGCCGTGATGCCCCACCTGATCCTGCGGATCGGCGCGTCGCGGACAGGGCATTCGGCGCGGCGCTCTATGAGTATCGCCACGGGGCTGGTCGGCGCGTTCATCCTCCTGCTGGTCACCACCGGCTTCGCCTCAGCTGCTGTGGTAGGCGCGAGCGGCATCGGCGCGGTGGATGCCTCTGGGCAGTCGTCCCCGATTCTGCTGGCCGCAGATCTACTCCGAGAGGGTTCGACAGGACGCGTCGTCCTCATCACCCTCATGGCATGCGCCGTCTTTTTGACAGTGCTCACCGGGGTAACCAGCGCGACGTTCGCTGCCGCTGTCTCCTTCGCGCACGATGTGTTCGCGGGAGGGAAACGCAGCCGCACCGACAGCGAAGAGATACGAGCATTGCGCGTGGCCGCCGTCATCGTGGGCGCGGTCGGCCTGTCATTGGCCGCTGTAATCCGCCGATACCCGACCGACTTCCTGATCGCATTTTCCATAAGCGTTGCCGCTTCATGCGTATTCCCTGTGCTGATGTACACGTTCTTCTGGAGCCGGTTTAACCGCAGGGGACTACTGTGGTCCGTGTATGGGGGACTTCTGCTCTGCACCGTCCTCACTACCTTCTCACCCATCGTCTCTGGGACGGAATTCGCGCTATGGCCTGAATCCAGCTTCAATTGGTATCCGTTCCAGACTCCTGGACTGGTTTCCGTTCCTGTCGCGTTCATCCTCGGGTGGCTCGGAAGCATTATTTCACCCCAAACTTCCGAGGCCGATTTCCGGAGCATGAAATACAAAATCTTGACGGGAAAGGAAAGCTAGGATTCACTCCGGCAGTGCACAATGGTAGGGCGTGCGTCGACACCCTCAATGTGAACCATGGGATCGGTTGAGCAACACCGATATCCGTCGCAACCCCCCAGTTGCACACGGCTGGGTATGGCTGTCCACCGGCATCCATACCCCTGCCTCCGTCGGTGAGTAGCCACCGACGGTGACCCTGGCCGACCGGTTCGAAGTGGCGCTGCCAGTGGCCGGTCGGCTTGCGTCTTGGGCCTACTTTGGGGGCCTCGACGACGATCTTGCGTCCGCCTGGAGGCCTACGTCGCCGAGGCGGTCAGTCGGGCTCGGCATCACCGATTCGCGGGCTGCGCGGTGCGCAACGACGTGCGCGAAGCGCGGGCCGAGGACGACGAGCTCGTACGGATTGCGCAGTCGTGGCTGTCGGACGCTCGCGAGCGCCCGCCTGATCGTCGCCGGCTCGGTGCCGACGACTCCGACACGCTCGCCGACCCGTCTGGCTGGTTATGGACGGTGGCCATGCTGGTGGGCCAGCGTTCACTGACGCGGCTCTCGCACTCACCCACCGCCTGCTCGAACACTCCGTCTGACGCCTGCCTCGCACGAAGCGGCTGTCCGCCTCTATGAGTCGATCAAAACCGAGTGGCTCTTCGGCTCCTGCCCTGTGCGCCGTACGGAAGGTGACGTGTCGAACCACCGACGTACCGCACGAGTGAGACTGGCCTGCTCGTGCATTCCCAGTCTCGCCGCGATGTGCGAGAACGACAGGTCGGTCGTTGTGATCAGGTCAAAGGCCTGACCCCTGCGAACGCGATCGACGACGCCGATGAAGGTCGTGCCCTCCGCGGACAGGGACCGCTGCAGCGACCGCGGGTGGAGACTCAGCAGCCGTGCGACTTTCGACAGGTCCGGATAGTCGCTTCCGTGCTGCTCGCTGAGAATCGCTGCCACCAGGTCCGAGATCGGCAGGTCCTTGCGGCCGAAGTGCGTGTCGAGATAGCCGATCGCGATGTCACGAAGCAGGGCGTTGCCGCCGCTGACCGGCATCGAGACAGTCCGCTCGTGACGCGGAGAACCGCACTCGGACAAGCAAACCGGACCTCCGCTCCGAGGCTCCCGGGTAGGCGCTTTCAGGGGCCAGACGCGCGTGCGGAAGCTGGACCGAACGAAGTCCGTAGGGTGCGTCGCCGTTGATCAGCGTCAAGAATCGGTGAACGATCGCGATGCCGTAGTCGATCGACCGCGGTGACGCGTCCATCGTCTTGCTCGCGTAGCGAAGCCCGATCACCCCGGGACTTCCCAGCGGATCCTCGGTCACCTCGAGTGAGATGGCCGGGTGTAGACGAACAGGTACCGGCTCGCGCACCCGACGGCCTTGCCGATCGTGCGTGAGTTCTCCATGGCGATCGCCAGCGGCCCCAGCATATGCAGATCCTGCTGCGCAGCCATCCTCAACCCGAGGCCAGGCAGCGCGAACTGACTAGCCCTCTCCTCAAGAACGCGCTCGACCAGTCGGAGGCTGACAAAGGAGTTGCCCTCGACGATCTTCGCCTCGTCGAAGCCATACGCTGCGAGGAGGCCGGGAACCGGGCCGCCGGCCGCGCTGACGAGCGTGGTCAACCCCCGCAAGGTTCTCGTTGTCGCCCAGCGACTACCGCGAAGCCCACGGATTCGCCTGACCGGCCTGATCACAGGCCGTGGCACAGCCATACCAGCACGCGGCGCAATCGTTCTATGTGCTGCCGGGTCGCACTCATAGATTGCGTCTGTCCGAAACCACGGCTCGAGAAACGATCACTCCAAGTGAACCACAGCTCGAGAGACGGACCACTACCAGAATCGGAACATCACATGAACCGCGAAGATGTCGAGTTCAAGGGTGAGGGTGGCGTCACCCTCCGGGGCTGGTTCTACCCGGCCAAAAACACCAGCGACCCCGCACCAGTCGTCGTCCTGGCGCACGGGCTGTCAGCCGTTAAGGAGATGCACCTCGACGACTACGCCGTGGTCTTCGCCGAAGCCGGTCTCAACGCGCTTGTTTACGATCACCAGAACTTCGGGGCCAGCGATGGAGCTCCCCGCCAGGAGGTTGACCCGGTCCTGCAGTACCGGGACTTCCGGAACGCAATCACCTACGCCACCACCCGCCCTGAAGTCGACGCGTCGAACGTCGGCATCTGGGGCTCCAGCTTCTCCGGTGGACACGTCCTCATGGTCGCGTCGATCGACAAGAGAGTGAAGGCCGTCGTCTCCCAGGTGCCTTTCGTCTCGGGATCGCACATGCTGAGCCAGGCCATCCGGCCGGACTTCATCCCACACACCCGTGCGGCACTGCAGGGCGACCGACTCCACCAGTTCACGGGCGGAGAGCCCACGATGCTCCCGGTCGTCACATCCGACCCGATGGCGCAGGCGGTGATGCCCGCAGCCGAGGCCTACGAATGGTTCAGCAAGACATCGGCTGACCGGGCCCCCAACTGGAAGAACGAGATGACGGCTCGGAGCCTTGAGCTGGCGAGCGAATACGAGCCGGGCAGCTACATCAGCCGGATCGCCCCGACCCCACTCCTGATGATCGTGGCCGCCGGCGACACTGTGACACCGTTCGAGCACGCCCTCGACGCGTACGAAGAGGCCCGGGAGCCGAAGCAGATCATCGTCATCCAGGGCGGCCACTTCGACGCCTACACGGGATCCGGGTTCGACGAGTGCTCCGCAGCCGCACGTGACCACTTCGTCAAGCACCTCCAAGTCTGAGACGCCCGTACCAAAGCCACATCCACCCGCCGTGCATCCAGAGGAGCCGCAATGCCGTACTGGGAGATCTTCGCCCCCGAGAACGCCTACACGCCGGAGGACAGGGAACAGCTGTCCGAGCGCATCACCTCGTTCTACGTGGACTACGCCAACCTGCCCAAGTTCTACGTCGTGGTCCTGTTCCAGGACGTTCCGGAGAACACCATGTACGTCGGTGGCAAGGCGGCCACCAACTTCGTGCGGATACGGGTGAACCACGTCGCCAGGCAGATGGTTGACCCCGAGATGCGTTTCACGTGTATGGAGGTGATCGGGGAGAAGCTCGCGCCGTTCGTGAAGGATCGCGGCTACGACTGGGAGATCCACATCGATGAGAGCCCCATGGACCTGTGGCGCACGCAGGGCCTCGTTCCGCCTCCCCCCGAGTCCGACGTGGAGAAGCTCTGGGCAAAGGAGAACAGGGCCATTCCCTTCAAGGTAGCGAGCTGACCTGCTGACCGAGGACCCGGCGCACGGTCGGGCGCTGACGGTCACCGCGCCCCGGGCCCTCTTCTTCCATCTCCGGCGTCTGAGGGGTGTGCCGTGACCACAGCGCGGGCACCGCTCTGGCCATCGCGATCACCCTTGCGCTCTGCGCCGCCGCTGCCTCCGCACAGTGTTGCTGGTCCTGCGGTGAGCAGGATCAAGGGCTCCGGCGGCCGCGGGGGTGCTCCAGAGGACTGAGGCGCTCACGTACCAGCGCTGGGCGCGCTCGTCCTACGAGTCACCGATCGCGCGTTCAAAACTTGACTTCGCCCACCGCCGACGATCGCCATGCGACGCCGGCCGCCCACACCGCTCCCGGAGGTACCTCATGAACTCTGAGACCCCCTCGCCAGCCGTACCCATCCGCGCGACGGTCTTTGTCGGTCGCTCGCCGAACATCCCCGCCGAAGAGGTGCCCGGCATACCGTCCGGCACCTTCTCGCCGACCACGGCCACCCTCGTGAGCGGCGCCACCGAGGTGGTCCTGATCGACGCGCTCTACCTCAAGAAGGACGTACAGGAACTCGGTGATCTGATCGAGCGCACCGGCAAGAAGCTCACGACGATCTACATCACCCACGATCATGCTGATCACTACTTGGGCTTCGGACCGCTCCTGGAGCGGTTCCCGGAGGCGAAGTGCGTGGCGCTGCCCCACGTCATCGAGTCCATGAAGGCCACCATGCAAGCGCAGGCCGACCAGTGGAAGTTGCTGTTCGGCGACACCTGCGTCATGGCGGGACCGGTTCCGGACCCGCTGGAAGGTAACACCCTGTACGTCGACGGATCTCCCCTGCACATCATCGAGGTGAAGCAGGCCGACATCCATCCCACGTCCATCGTGCATATCCCCGGGATCGACGTCGTCGTGGCCGGTGACTCCATCTACAACGAGATCCACCCGATGCTCGGTCTGTCGACGCCCGCGGAGTGGCAGGACTGGCTCGAGACCGTCAATGTCGTGGAGAGGCTCCGACCGCGAATGATCGTGTCCGGACACCGCAGGCCGGACAGCGACGACTATGCGGTTGACACCATGATCGCCCAAACCCGTGCCTACATCCAGGACTTCGCAGCCGCCTACGAGGTCGCGAAGGACGCCGAAGAACTGATGGCCGTCATGACTGCGAAGTACCCGCACCACGGCAATCTCTGGACACTCGAGTTCTCCGCCATCTTCGCGATCATGGGACGCGATGCCGCACCGTGACCGAGCCTTTCACTCGGAGCCAGCACCAGTTGCCAACCGCACCTATTCATCTTGTTGATTATGAGAGGTGGGTTCATGCATCCCTTCTGCAAGGCTGTCGAGAGCGGTGACATGGATGCCGTGACCGCGCTGCTGGCCGACGACGTCGTCTTCACCAGCCCGGCCGCATTCAGGCCGTACCCGGGCAAGGCGATCACCGATCACATCCTGCGCAGCGTGACTGGCGTCTTCAAGGACTTCACCTACACTCGCGAGATCACCAATCCTGACGGCCGTGACCACCCCTTCGTCTTCACCGCCACCGTCTCGGGCAAGAACGTCCAGGGCTGCGACTTCATTCACTTCGACGAGAACGGCCAGATTGACGACATCACGGTGATGGTGCGCCCGCCTTCCGCCCTTCAGGCCCTGGCCGAGGCGATGGGTCCCCACTTCGAGCAGACCACCCTGGAGACTGCGAAGAAGTGAGCGCGGCAATCAACTCCAGCGCGATCGAACTGGAGCAGTGCCACCCACGCCGCAGCTCACAGAGCCCTGGCCCGTGCCGCAGTGGGCTCGAGCACGGCCTGCACGTCGCCGCATTCCAGTGCAGTTAGTCTCGATCTTGCACGACGGTCCGCCGACGGCGTCGGTGGACCGTTTCACTTTCTGTGGCTGATGGTGGGCATGCTGGCGGCGCGAGTGTCGCGTCGGGTAGGCACCGGGTTCCACTGCTCGGGCTGGGTCCACCGAACATCAGCAGTTGCGGCTTTCCGCGATGTAGTCGCCAGTGAGCCTTCCGGCGGTGTCGTCGCCCCCATCGGGGGCCATGCCGGCCCCCGGGGCTGTGGCCGGCCTGCATGTTCTCAGCCGTGGTCAGGCGCCATCGAGACCACGACCTTGCCGGCCTTGGCGCGGCCGTGCTCGACGTGTGCCATCGCCTCGAGTGTCTGGTCGAACGGGAAGACGCTGTCGATGACGGGGCGGAGCTTTCCGCTGTCGTAGAGGGCGCTGAGTTTGCGCAGCTGGGAGCCGTCGGCCTGCATGAAGAAGAACTCGTAGCGCACGCCCAGCGTCCTGGCACGCCTGCGAATCTTGCGGCTGAGCGCGTTCATGACCAGGCCTAGGGCGGAGGGGGCGCCGAGCTGCTTGGCGAAGGCGGCGTCCGGCGGGCCGGCGACACCGATGGCCAGGCCGCCGGGCTTCAGCACCGTCAGCGACTTCTTGAGGTTCGCTCCGCCGAGGGAGTCCAGCACCAGGTCGTAGCCGGACAGCACCTTCGAGAAGTCCTCCTTGGTGTAGTCGACGACGACGTCGGCGCCGAGGGTCCTGGCCAGTTCCTCATTCTCGGTGCTCGTGGTCGTCGCCACCGTGGCGCCGAGGTGCTTGGCGAGTTGGACGGCCGTCGACCCGAGTCCGCCGGCGCCGGCATGGATGAGCACCTTCTGCCCTGGCTGCACCTGAGCGCGTTCGACGAGGATCTGCCAGGCAGTCAGGGCCACCAACGGCACTGCAGCCGCCTCTTGGAAAGTGAGAGAGGCGGGCTTGGGCGCGACATCGTCCGCGTCGATGGCGATGAACTCCGCAAAGCTTCCTACCCGTAGGTCTCGCGGACGGGCGTAGACCTCGTCGCCGACATTGAGGTCGTGTACGGCGGAACCGACCCTCGTCACGACGCCGGCCACATCGTGGCCGAGCACGAACGGGAGCTTGTACTTCAGGAGCAGCTTGAGCTCCCCGTCGCGGACCTTTTTGTCCAGCGGGTTGATGCCGGCGGCGCTCACTTTGACCAGGACGTCGCGCTCTCCGACGGTGGGCTCGGGTACCTCTGCGGCGCGGGTGCCGTCCTTGCCGTACTTCTGGACGACGAATGCCTTCATGCCGGCCGCCTTTCTGCGTGGGTGTCTCGGTGGTCGATCCGACTCTTCGGGCAGAACCCCCTGCGCGCCCGTGTCTCGTGTGCGGCCGGGTCCGTGCCGGTCACGACATTACTTTCTGAGTATAGAAAAGTAAACTCAGATGAGGTTAGAATGACCCCCCATGGACGCGACGACCGAAGCCCTGCAGGACGCCGACATGGACCCCCGACTCGACCGGGACATGTCGAACTGCTCCATCGCCAGGACGCTCGAGGTCGTGGGCGAGAAGTGGACGATTCTGATCCTGCGTGAGGTCTGGTACGGCTCGTCCCGCTTTAGCGACTTCGAACGCACCCTGGGCTGTCCTCGAAATCTGCTCGCGTCCCGGCTCCGGATGCTCGTGGAGGAAGGGGTCCTGGCCACCGAGACGTACAAGGAGCCGGGCTCGCGGAGCCGTCCGAAGTACGTGATCACTCCCAAGGGCATGGATCTGGTCCCGGCCGTGATGGGACTCCTGCAGTGGGGTGACCGCTACCGCGCCGACCCGGAGGGGCCAGCCGTACTGGCGCGGCACCGTGGATGCGGCGCCCACGTCGACATCCGGATCCGCTGCGAAGAGGGCCACGCCGTACAGACGGAAGACATCGAGAGCATCCCCGGCCCGGCTTTTCGCCTGAGGCCCGCCGAGTGAGCAGAGCGTAGTGCTTCAGTGACCCACGGGGCTCCGTCGGCCGGGTGGTGCGCTTGCTCCGTCCGGCGCGTTGCCGAAATAGCCCCCGCCGATCATGCCGACGGAGCCGTTCGAGCCGAGCAGGGCAGCGGCCCACCGTACGGCACCGTCCCCGTTGCTCTCCTCGTGCGTCCACGGTTTCCGCTCCCCTTCGGAGGCGAACCAGCCGCGAGTTTCCTGGTGACGACGATGAAGCCTGACCTGGCTGCGGCCGGCAGTTGCGGATCTGGTTGTCGAAGGCCCGGGCGGGAACGACGCGGCGCAATGTGCTCGCGCGTTCGGTCATGGGGCCAGCGGTCTAGTGCCGCTTCGGCTTCGCGTCAGTTGCTGTCGCGACGACGGCCAGGGCGTCGCCGCACTCGATTGCCTCTGTCATCAGGCGGTCGAAGGCATGTCGTTGCTTCGTGTAGACCTGCAGGGGTATGTCGGGCTTCGCCGCAGCTCTACCACCTGCTGGACCGCGATGGCGACCGAGGCGTCCCTGGCCACGTTGAGATTGAGGATGGTCACACCGCTGAACGGGGCGACGCCTGAAACGTCGCAGCTCGTGCCCACTGCGTAGAAACCCACTGCGATCAGCGCCGACGCGGGTTCTTTCCCGATGTCGGATGAGGCACCCGTCACAAGCGCCACCGGCCGATTGGTCATCGCCAGAGGCTTCCGAAGCCTAAAGGAAACTGACCGGTTTCCAATGCGGGCGGGATCAGGCGGACTCGGCAGGGCGGACGCGCGCAGGCATGGGCTGGCCGAGCGGGCAGCCCATGCCTGCGATCGACGGGCGCCGACACATGGAGGCTATACATTTATTATAGTATCCGCTAGCGTTTTCGGTTATGATGAACGAGTCACTCGTCGGGCTGCGCTTCTTGGCCACAGGAGCCGTCCGGACCTGGCGCAGCGTTCTGCACGAGGCCTATGGGCCAGGGAGCCCGGGACAAGCGACCGCATGCGCCGGTCACGTGCGCGATGTGTGTGCTGGTCGGCGCCCGCGCTGTCCGGGTGTTGAGCGTTGAAGCGATGGCAGCCGCCGAGACGTTGTCGTCTGGTCAAGTCCGGGTGGATCCCGAGGTCGGCTCGACGCAGTGACAGGGCATCGGGTCACTTGGCTCGTCCACCGGATCGTGGGCAGAGGCGCATCGCATGCCGGAACTGCAGGCTTCGCTGAGATGAGTCCGTATGCCAACACCGGGTGAACCAACAACCGGTTGCTCGATCTGCCGCACTCACGGCAACACGGCTGGGACTGGTCCGCGGGCCGAGTCCTCGAAAGGATCACTGAATGTACATCGACGCCGAGAACCTCACGGCAAAAGCCGCGTATAAGTTGCTGATCGGCAGCGTCATTCCGCGACCCATCGCATGGGTCAGTACTCAGTCGGTCGATGGGGTCGGAAACCTGGCGCCGATCTCGTTCTTCACCGTCGTGGGCCGCAAGCCGCCTATGGTTTCGTTGTCCATCCAGCCCCGGTCCGATGGTGTCACGCTCAAGGACAGTTTCGTGAATATGCGTGACACCGGCGAATTCGTGACCCACTTGGCCACACTGCCGCAGGCGCTTCCTCTGCATCTCAGCGCCGGCGAATTCGAACCCGATGAGGACGAGTTCGACATGGTCGGGGTGAAGAAGGTGCCCAGTTCCGCTGTGAAGCCACCTCGTATTGAGGGCGCACCCATTGCGTTCGAATGCGTGGTTGAAATGATCGCCCCCTCACCGGACAAACTCAATCACCTCGTGGTGGGACGGGTCGTGCAGTTCTATATCCGCGATGACCTCTACCTGCCCAACGGGCGGATCGACACCGGTGCTGTTGCACCGATCGGTCGGCTGGCCGCCGAGTACACGGTGGTGAACAACGCGTTCGTCCCGCCACTGGACAGCGAAACCCTCGCACGGTTCGACGGCCGCAGGATGCAACGACTCGACCAGCACGACGAGGACTACTCGATGATCGACACCGCCGAGTGGTCACCGTCCGGATCCATCATGCGGGGAGATGAACAATGACCGATCGGACACGCGTTGCCACCCACCAGGTGCGCCGACTCGAAATCGCGATCGACCTGCCCTTCGAGGAATTCCGTCAGCGCTACGAGCAGGCGGTCCCTCCCTTCAACCCCGGCCACTTCGGTGACCTCGACCCGGACCGGACCGACTGGGCCACGATCCGCCGGATCACCGACCAGCAGGCCCCGCACGATTTCCTGCTGTACTGGCGCGCCGAGACCGACCTGATGATGCGAGTGGCCGGGCACGCACGCCGCTGTACCGCCTACCTCATGGGCAACCACACGATCGCCGAGCGCATGTATCGCCACAATCCTGGGGTCATGCTCTACGCGCCCCTGCGCACCGCCATCTACGAGGACCACGACGACCGGCTGTGGTTCTCCGTCGATCAGCCCAGCACCCGCTTCTCGAGTTTCGACGATCCGGAGATCGCCGACGTCGGCGTGGACCTGGACGGCAAGCTCGCCGAGCTGTTTACCACGCTGGGTCTCGAAGTTCCCGCCGAGCTGACGCGGTGAACGGGGACCGGGGACCGGAGGCAGCGCTCATGACAGCCCCCGCGGCCAGTGAACCCGACTATGACGTGATAGTGGTCGGTTCGGGCTTCGGCGGCAGTGTCGCTGCCCTCCGGCTCACGGAGAAGGGCTACCGGGTCGCAGTAATCGAGGCGGGCCGCCGATTCGCCGACGACGAGTTCGCCATGACGTCGTGGGATCTGAGGCGCTACCTGTGGGCGCCCGCGCTCGGCTGCTTCGGCATCCAGCGCGTCCACCCTCTCAAGAACGTCATAGTGAACGCGGGCGCCGGCGTCGGCGGCGGTTCACTCGTCTACGCCAACGCGCTGTACCGGCCGCCCAAGCCCTTCTACACGGATCGGCAGTGGGCGCACATCACCGACTGGGAGTCGGAACTGGCGCCCTACTACGACCAGGCCAGCCGCATGCTGGGCGTGGTCACCAACCCGACCACGACCGCCTGCGACAAGGTGATGCTCAAGGTCGCGACCGACATGGGCGTCGCGGACTCATATCAACCGTCCCCGGTCGCGGTCCACTTCGGCGAGCCGGGCAAGGACATCGACGATCCTTTCTTCGGCGGCGCCGGGCCCCGGCGTACCGGGTGCACCGAGTGCGGCTCCTGTATGACGGGGTGTCGGGTCGGCGCGAAGAACACCCTGGTCAAGAACTACCTGTACATCGCGGAGCGCGCCGGTGCGACGGTCATGCCGCTGACCATGGTGGACGCTGTACGGCCCCGGCCGGACGGGTCCTTCGTGGTGGACGTCCACAGGACCGGGAGGCGGTCACGCCGCTTCCGGCGGAGTCTGACGGCGACCCAGGTCGTACTGGCCGCCGGCACGTGGGGGACGCAACGCTTGTTGCACCGGATGCGGGACAACGACGTACTGCCGGAGCTCTCCCCTCGGTTGGGGGAGCTGACCCGCACGAACTCCGAGGCGATCATCGCCATCAGCCGGTCCAGAGTCGACCCTGAGTTCGACTTCACCAATGGTGTGTCGGTCACATCGTCGATCCACCCGGACGACGACACGCACATCCAGGCGGTGCGCTACGGCAAGGGAAGCAATGGGATGGGCCTGCTGCAGACCGTCGCCACCGACGGTTCGCTGCCCCTGCCGCGGTGGCTGCAGATGCTGCGCACGATCGCGCGGGAGCCGGTCAAGTCGATGACGATGCTGTTCAACGGCTTCCGGTGGAGCGAGCGGTCGATGATGCTGCTGGTGATGCAGAGTCTGGACAACTCGATCACCACCTACACCAAGCGCGGCCTGTTCGGGCGCCGCAAATACACCTCGAAACAGGGGCACGGCGCGCCGAACCCGACCTTCATCCCCGCCGCGCACGAGGCGAACCTACGCGCGGCCGAGCACATCGGCGGCATCGCGGGCGGGACATGGGGCGAAATCTTCAACCGGCCCATGACCGCGCACTTCTTCGGCGGAGCGCCCATCGGAGTCTCGCCGGAGGACGGCGTGATCGACCCGTACCATCGGGTGTTCAACTATCCGGGACTGTCCATCGTGGACGGAACAGCGCTCACCGCGAACCTCGGTGTGAACCCATCGCTGACCATTACCGCCATGGCCGAGCGTGCCTTGTCGCTCTGGCCCAACAAGGGCGGGACCGATCCGCGCCCAGCCCAGTCACAGCCCTACCGTCGGCTCATCCCTGTGGCCCCGGACAACCCCGCCGTTCCGGTGACGGCCCCGGCGGCTCTGCGGCTGCCGATCGTGGGCTGAACCCCTCGCACTGCGGGTAACCGACGGGATCGGTACACCGATCCCGTCCGTTGCGTGGCGTCCGCCCAGCAAGACGAGGGTGAAGTGGGAGAACGGCGGATCGTCCGGGGCCGTGAACGCGGGCGTTGGCGGACGAATGTGTGCCCGCCCAACATTGCCGACCGCCTGGGCCGCCGTCGAGTTGGGCGGGCGTCTCGTCAGTGGCCGGACATGCCGCCGTCGACGGCGAGCGTGGCGCCGGTGACGTAGGACGAGGCGGGGCTGGCGAGAAAGATGACCGCGGCGTCGAGCTCTCGTTGCAACCCCAGCCTGCCCATCGGGCTGGTCTGCCGGACGAATGTCATGAGCGGTTCCTCGGGGATCCCGGAGGTCATTTCACTGGCGAAGTATCCCGGGGCGATGGCATTGACCCGGATGCCCCGGCGTCCCGTCCATTGCTGGGCGAGGTCGCGGGTGAGGCCGATGAGGCCGGCCTTGCTGGCGGCGTAAGCAGCCTGCGGGGCATAGGACTTGATCAGACCGAGCACGCTGGCCACGTTGACGATGCTGGAACCGGGTTCCATGACACGGCCGCATGCCTGCGCCGCCCAATAGGCGCCGTTGAGGTTGATGTCGACGACGCGGCGGAACTCCTCCGGGCGTTCCTTCAGAGCGGGAACCGCCGTGCCTGTGCCGGCGTTGTTGATCAGGATGTCGATGCGGCCGAACTCGTCGACAGCCGCGCGGGCCAGCGCCTCGCACTGCTCCGGATCTCCGACATCGGTCGCGACGGTGACGGCTTGGCGGCCGGTGTCCTGGACCTGCCTCGCAGTATCGGTGAGTCGGTCGGGGCGGCGGGCGGCGAGGACGACGTCGGCTCCCGCCTCCGCGAGAGCCCGGGCGAACCCGGCGCCGAGGCCGGAACTCGCCCCGGTGACGACGGCGACCTTGCCGTCGAGCCGGAAGAGATCGAGCACGTTGGTCATCGCGGCTCCAGGTGCGTCAGAGCACGGAGTCCGGCGGCGGTGAGCGGCGCGACGGCGCGGCCGACCGTGTCGAATCCCGTGCCGCGGGTCAGGCCCTGCTGGAAGCGGGCGTGTATTCCCTCGGCGATGACGGCGATCTTGAAATAGCCCAGCGCGAGGTAGAAGCCGAGTTCGCCGAGGTCGCGGCCGCTGGTCTGGGCGTAGCGCTGGGCGAGGTCGGCCCGAGCCGGCAGGCGCTCGCTGGTCGAGGCGGCCGATCCGCTGAGGACGGGCGAGAAGGTGGGGTCGGCGTAGACGAGGTGCAGACCGAGGTCTGCCAGGGGATCGCCCAGGGTGGCCATCTCCCAGTCGACCACCGCACGCACGATTGCCGGGTCGGCGACGTCGAGGATGGCGTTGTCGATGCGGTAGTCACCGTGCACGATCGACGCACCGCTCTCCGCCGGACAGGTGGCGGCGAGGCGGGTGTACAGCCGCTCCACGTCGGCGAACTCGCGCGTCCGGACGCGTTGCCACTGGTCGTACCAGCGCTGGACCTGACGCGTCAGATAGCCCTGCGGCCGCCCGAACCCGGCCAGCCCGACCGCGCCGGGATCGACGGCGTGCAGGCGCGCGAGCACGTCGACCAGACCGTACGCGCAGCGTGCGATCTCAGCGTCGGGCAGTGCGTGCAGTTGCTCGCGAGTCCGGATGACCTGGCCGTCGATGTGCTCGACGACCGAGAAGGGCACCCCGAGTCCGTCGCCGGCGTCCCCGAAGGCCACGGCACGGGCCACGGGGACGTCGCTACCGGCGAGTGCGGCGACGACCCGGTACTCGCGCTGCATGTCGTGCGCGGAGGGGGTGAGCCCGCCCAGCGGAGGACGGCGCAGAACCCACCGCGTGTGTCCGTCGGTAACCAGGTACGTCAGGTTCGATCGCCCGCCCTGCAGCAGGTCAGCGTTCAGCCCGCCGCGGAAGCCGGGCACGCGCTCGCCGAAGAACCGCTCCAGTGCGGGCAGGTCCAGGCCGTCGACGGTGATGCGGTCCCTGTCACTCATCGTGCGGCCGTCTCGGTGTGTCGGCGCAGGACGCGGCGGGCGATGGCCCAGCGGTGGGTCTCGGACGGGCCGTCGTAGATCCGGAAAGGCCTCACCTCCCGCAGGAACCGCCCTAGCAGGATGTCGTCGGACACGCCGAGGGAGCCGCAGATCTGCAGCGACCGGTCCACGACCCGCCAGACGGCTTCGGCGCAGAAGGTCTTGGCGATCGAGGTGGACTGCGAGGCCGACCGGCCCTGGTCGAGCTCCCAGCAGGCCTGGAGGATCAGCCCGCGGGCGGCGGCGATGTCGATCTCGTTGTCGGCGATCATCTGCTGCACCATGCCGAGATCGCCGAGCCGGGAACCGAACAGCCGGCGGTCGGCGGCCCGGGCGACGGCGATGTCCTGCGCGCGGCGGGCGATGCCCAGCCACCGCATGCAGTGGGTCGTCCTAGCGGGTCCGAGCCTCACCTGCGCATAGCGGAAGCCCTGGTCGACCTCGCCGAGCACCGCCTCGTCGGGTACGACGCAGTTGTCGAAGCTCAGCTCGACGTGGCCGCCATAAAGGCTCTCGTCGAGCGTGCCGATGTGCCGGACTGTTTTCATACCCGGGTTGTCGGCGTCGACCAGGAACATGGTCGCGCCGCCCTGGTCACCGGGTTCACCCGAGGTCCTGGCCATGCAGATCGCGAACCCCGCGCCATCGGCGCCGGTGATGAACCACTTGTGTCCGTCGATGCGCCAGCCGCCCGCAACGCGTTCCGCGCGGGTTGCCAGGGCACTGGGGTCGGAGCCGGCGCCGGGCGCGGGTTCTGTCATTGCGAAGCAGGACCGGATGGCGCCGGCCGCGAGCGGGAGCAGGTAGCGCTCCTTCTGCTCCGCGGTGGCGATGGCTTCCAGCATGTGCATGTTGCCCTCGTCGGGGGCGGCGATGTTCAGCGCCAGCGGACCCAGCAGGGAGTACCCCGCCTCCTCGAACACGGCAGCCCTGCCCCGCATGTCCAGGCCGTGCCCGCCGAACTCCGTGCCGACGTGCGGCGCGAAAACACCCGCATCCTTGGCGGCCCGCTGGAGCCCGATCCGGACGTTCTCGGTCCGCGCGACGCCACGGTGCTGTTCCTCGGCCGGGATCACCATGTTGCGGACGAAGTCGGCGGTGCGGCGCGCGAGGTCCGCGGCGACGGGATCCTGGGTGAGGTCTACTGCCATGGCGACTCCCAATCTTGGCTAATGAGTATTAGCCGTGACTCTAAGCGTCCGCTTGGTGAAGCGCACCATGGTGCATGTCACAGCGGCCGAGGCTGTCGGCTATCGTGTGTTAGTCCTGAAAGTGGAGGTGAGGGTGAGCCGAGCCAACGACATTCGTGCCGCGGCGCTGGAGCTGTTCACGCGCCTCGGCTACGAGGCGACCACGATGGCCGACATCGGGCGCGCAGTGGGTATCCGCGGACCGAGTCTGTACAAGCACATCGCGTCCAAGCAGGACCTGCTCGCCCAGATCATGATCGGCACGATGGAGGACCTCCTCGCCGCACACCGCGCGGCCATCGCCAGCAGCGATGGCCCGGTATCACGCCTTCGCCGCGCCACAGAGGCGCACGTCCGCTACCACGCCCGGCACCGGCTCGAAGCCTTCGTCGGAAACCGTGAGATCCGCAGTCTCGTCGAGCCGCATCGCAGTCGAGTGCTGGCCCTGCGCGCGCACTACGAGGCCGGCTTCCGTGCAATCGTTGACGCGGGCGTCGCGGAGGGACGCTTCAAGGTCGCCTCAGCGCGGCTGGTCTCCTATGCCGTCCTCGACCTTGGGATGGGAGTCGCAGCCTGGTACCGCGAGGACGGTGAACTCGCGGAGGACGCGATCGTCTGGCAGTACGGCGACTTCGCCCTCCGCCTCGCGGGCGCAAGCTCTGAAAGCTAGAGCTCCAGATGTAGCCCTTCTTGAGGACCGCTATGGCGTCGAGGCCGCCGCCGGAGATACAGCAGAAGGCCCTGGCGTTTGGCCAATCGCGGGTGCCGCGGCAAGCCGGTCCGGCGCGCCGGGTGCCGGCGACCTGACCGCAAGGTTCCTCCCGGCCGGGGCCGGAGCCCTCGACTGCGGCCGTCACCGCCGCGACTCGTAGATCCAGGTCGTGGCGCAATGGCGGGACGAACAACTGACGCTCATCGCCCAACGCGTTGTCGATGCGTGGGGGTGACGATCAGGTGCTCAGGTGCCGTGGCGCGCCGTGCTCCTGATGCCAGAACACCGTTCTTACGGTAGGCGTTATGCGTTCTCGCCGCTGCCCCTCGGGCGCCACCAACGCCGATTGAGCCCTGATCGAGCTGCCGCTGCCGGCCCCGGCCTTCGATACCGCGCGGGCGGGCATCCGGAGAGCAGGACGGGGTCGGCCCTCTCCGGACTGTCACGCGGATGCGCCCGGCTTCGATCTCGGCAACAAGCTGATCGATCTGGCCAGAGCCGCGGTTCGTCGGGTCACTGCGCCCTTCAGCCGAGGGAAGGCGGCCTCCCCCTCTTCCCGGCAAGAAACAGGTGCGTGAGCAACCTCTCGATGATATACATTTATTATAGTCACTGCTAGTGTCCACGGATAGGCGAAGGGGCACCCGATACTGCGCGACCTGGTCGTCGGCGCCGCGCGCAGGACCTGTCCGACGAGTGTCGCGAGCGTCGTAAGCGCTGTCACTGAAAGGGGACGCGCGCGACTGTCCGGCCTGGCCCCAACGGTCACCTGTGACGTCGGGAGCTCGCTCCAGGCCTGTCACGCACCTGATGCCGACGGCTCGCCAAGCGCGTTTCACCGTCCCGACCCCGGATTGCCCGGCTACTGAAGTCCTTCCTGAAAGGAATCTGTCGACATGTCAGACAAAGCCGTCGCGGCCACTCGTGCCGAGGTGACCGCATGGTTCTTCGAGGACTACCTGCCGCGTTGGGTCGCAGTGGCCGCGGGCGCGTCGGACGAGGGACCCGAGTTCATTCACCAGTACTGGGGCACCCCGTTGCACGTCACAGGACTGGAACAGTCGTTCTGGTGCCTCGACGACGCGAGCGTGCTCGCCTTCCTGGACATGAACTACGCACCTCTGCGGGAGGCGGGCTACAGCCACACCGCGGTGCCCGATCGACGTGTGTTCGTCTACAACACCGTCGGTGCCGCGGTCGAGGTGATCTGGTCGCGGCGCCGTGCCGACGAGAGCGAGATCCAGCGTTGGGCGGTGCAGTTCAGCGTCGCCAAGTCCGACAAGGGCTGGCGCGTGGTCGGCATCCACTCGGCGGCGACGGACAAGGACAGCCTCGCTGAGGTCTGGCCCGTCGAATCGGTCCTGGAGGAGGCGAGTCATGGCTGAGAAGGCCTATCCGCCGCTGGTCATGCCCGAGGGCGTCGGCCGGCAGCAAGTCACCGTGTGGAGCGACGGCATCGCGCTCGACGCGGACCTGTACCGACCGACGAACCTCGCCCCTGGCGCCGCCCTGCCCGCCGTCGTGCTGTGTCACGGGTGGGGCGGCAGCAAACTCACCGCGGAACGCTATGCGGCACTGTTCGCTTCAGCGGGCATGATCACCCTGACCTTCACGCAAGGCAGCTGGTTCGACTCGGGCTCCCCGCTGCAACTGGTCGGCGAAATACCCGATCTGGATGACGGCAACGAGGCACGCGCCCGAGTGCGGTTCATCCGCGACCTCGTAGATCCGTTCGCCTGGACGGCGAATCTGCGCGCGGCGCTGGACTACCTCGAAGGTGAGCCAGGCGTCGATCCTGCCCGGATCGGGTTGTGGGGGACCAGCTTCGGCGGAGGTATCGCCGTACACCTGGCCGCCCACGACAAGCGGGTCAAGGCGCTGGCCGTGCAGGTGGCCGCCATCGCCCCGCTGAGTGGACGCGTCGCGGAACTGGCCCGCAAGCGTGCGATCGACACCGCCCGCGGCGACGCGGACGCGATTCCCCAAGGCGTCGACGCGTGGCCGAACATGGCGGGAACCCCCTACATGGCGAAGCTCGCGCACTTCGACCCACTAGCCCAGGTCGACCGGCTGCGGATGCCCACCCTCATCATCGACGCCGGCGACGAGGAGATGTTTCCCATCGCGGACAACGGGGCCCGCACGGCGGAAATCCTCAAGAGCACTCCCGGTGGTGTCGTCGACTACCAGGTCATCCCCGGCATCGACCATTACGGCATCTACTTCGACGGCTATGAGCCCAGTAGCCGGGCGGCCCGGGACTGGTGGGAGCGTCACCTGTGACGCCTCCGTCCACTCGCGTTCTCTCCGTGTCGACCGCGCTGGGCCCGCTCCGCGTGCAGGATGCCGGTCCCGCCGACGGCCCCGTGGCGCTGCTGTGGCCGAGCCTGTTCAGCGACGGGGAGACCAGCTGGAGCACCCAGCTGGCCGGCCTGCACGAGTTCGGGTGGCGGACGCTGCTGGTCGACCCACCCGGTACGGGCGGCAGCGCGCCGGCCTCGCGGCGGTTCACCATGGAGGAGTGCGGTGAGGCCGCGCTTCAGGTGCTCGACGACTCGGCCGTCGACCGGGCTGCCCTTGTCGGACTGTCGTGGGGCGGTTTCGTGGCGCTGCGGGTCGCTCTCATCGCGCCGCAGCGTGTGACCGCCCTGGTCCTGTCCAACACCACCGCCCGGGGTGTGGGCTTTTTCGAACGCCTCAGAGTCCGCATGACCTCCATTCTCATCCGGGTCGGCGTTCCGGGCGGGCCGGGCCGACTGGTCGCGGCCCAGATGCTCAGCGACCACTCACGCCGCCACGACAGCCCCTTCGCCCACAAGTTCGCCGCAACGGTCAACAACCTCGACACCGTGGGACTGGCCCGTGCCGCACGGTCGGTGCTGGGCGACCGCAGCGACGTCACCGATGCCCTGCACGGGATCACCGCCCCCACCCTGGTGATCGCCGGCGCCGAGGACAAGGCGTTGCCGCAGGCTCCCCACTCCGACGATCTGGTCGAACACATCGTTGGTGCCCGACTCGTGGTGCTGCCGCGCGTGGCTCACCTGGCTCCCTGCGAAGCGCCCACCGAGGTCGCCGCCCTGATCAAGGAATTTCTCGCACCACTCGGATAGCGCTGTCTCGCGTCGACCGCGAGTCCGGCGACACGACACATCGCCTTACGGCACCGAAAGGAACACCAGGCATGACTGAACTGACATACGGCGTGTACGTCTGCGACGGGGTCCCGCGAGCGCGGCCTGAACGGCTGCCCGACGGCGGTGTGATCGTGTCGTCTCCGCTGGCTTCGACGCTGATCATCGGTGAACGGGAGGCCGTGCTGGTCGACCCGCCGTTCACCCGCGAACAGACACAGCAGGTCGGTGACTGGGTCCAGCGCTCCGGCAAGCGACTGGCCTACATCTACGCCACGCACGGCCACGGCGACCACTGGTTCGGCACCGGTCAGCTGCTGGAGCGCTTTCCCGACGCCGTCCCGTACGCGACCGTGGGCACCATCGCGATGATGCACCGGAACGTGGAAGCGCGCGAGTGGTTCTGGGACGCCGACTTCCCCGGGCTGATTCCCGACACCCCGCTCGTCTACCAGCAGATCCCCGCGGACGGGTTCACGTTGGAGGGCCACCGGATCGAGGCGATAGAGGTCGGACACACCGACACCGACGACACGACCGTGCTGCACGTCCCCTCCATCGGCCTGATCGTCGGAGGCGACGTCGTCTACAACGGCGTACACCAGATGCTCCTGGAAACCCCTGGTGGCGGCTTCGAATCATGGCTGGCAGCGCTCGACGTCCTCGAGTCGCTCAACCCTCGTGCGGTGGTGGCCGGGCACAAGAACCGTGACCTGCCCGACGATCCGGCCATCATCGACCAGACCCGCCAGTACCTGCGCGACGCACAGCGTCTGCTCGCGGAGAAGCCTACCCCCCGCGAGTTCTATGACGAGATCGTCGCCCGCTATCCCGATCGGCTCAACGTCGGGCCTGTCTGGTACGGCGCGCACGGCCTTCTCGGAGGCCCCGCGTCCGCAGCGACTGCGGACGACCCCAACCACGCGAGCGAGTAGGGGCGACCAGTGACACAGCCCAGGACCAATCCGTCAGCCGGCCGGGATGAAGTGCCCTTGTCAGGTTTCGACGTGTTCCGCAGTGCGTTCGTGGAGGCCGTCGGTCTGCGCTTCACCGAGGTGACGGAGACGCGGGTGCGGGGAGAGGTGCTGCTGGGCGCCGAGCACCACACACCTTGGGGAGTGGTGCACGGCGGGGTCTACACCACCGTCGTGGAATCCGCCGCCACCGTCGGTGCGTCAGCCGCGGTGGCCGATCGCGGCCAGGTCGCCGTGGGAGTGGCCAACAGCACGGACTTCCTGCGACCGATCACCGCCGGGACGGTGGAGGTGCTGGCCGAAGCGATCCAGCAGGGGCGCAGTCAGCAACTGTGGCAGGTGGCCATCACAGGCGTCGACAGCGGCAAACTCATCGCTCGCGGCCAGCTGCGGCTGGCCAATGTCCCGGCCACAGGACTCCCGAACACTTTGGGACAGCACTCATGACCACCACTGCTTCTGCCTCCGGTGAGCACGACCGCAGTCCGGCGGGCCTCGAGGTGTCGGCGGCGTTCGCGACCACGTTGGAAACACCGGAACACATCCGGATCGCCGAGGAACTCGGTTACCAGCGTGCGTGGTTGTACGACACACCGCAGCAGAGCCCCGATGTGTGGATGTGTCTGGCGCTGGCCGCCGAACGCACCCAGCGCATCGGGATCGGCCCTGGCGTTCTCGTACCGGCGCTGCGCCACCCCATGGTCAACGCCAGCGGGGCGGCGGCGCTCGAGCGCCTGGCCCCCGGGCGGGTCGCCGTGGCCTTCGGTACTGGGTACACCGGCCGTCGGGCCATGGGACAACAGCCCGTCTCCTGGACGTACCTGTCTCGCTACGTCAAGGCGTTCCGCGCGCTTCTCCGGGGTGAAACGGCCGAGTGGGAGGGCAGCCCGCTGCGCATGCTGCACACCGCCGGATCGCTCCCGAGCACATCGGACACCATCCCGGTCTACATCGGAGCGATTGGTCCCAAGGGCATCGAGATCGCTTCGTCACTCGGGGACGGTCTGTTCGTCGCCGGAGGCGGCGTCCCCGACCGGGCCAAGGAGTTCGAGAAGGTCTCCTACCTGGCCGTCGGGACGGTGCTCGGTGACGGCGAAACCCTAGACAGCGAGCGACTGCGCACGGCCGCAGGCCCCGGACTGGCGCAGGTCTTTCACATCTCCTACGAATTCGGCGGCGCGGAAGCCGTCAAAGCGCTGCCCGGAGGGTCGGATTGGCTGGCCGTCGTGCAGAAGACACCAGAGGTTCAACGCCACCTCGCGGTGCACAACGGGCACCTGCTGCATCTGAACGACGCCGACACCGCGGCCTGGGACGCCGGGGGACACGCACTGGTCGAGCACGTCACCCTCACCGGGACGGCCGGCGACGTCCTGGCCAAGGTCCAGGACCTGGCGGCGAACGGTGTCACCGAGATCATGTATCAACCCGCCGGCGACATCCGCCGTGAGCTCGAAGCCTTCGCCGACGCAGTGGGGATACGACGATGAGGGCGACGTGCGAACCAGGACCGGCGGCGGTGTACAACATGGATAGTGAGGAGTTATCGAGCCGTACAGTAGGAGCATGACAACCGCTAGAACATACGGCCAGATGTGCCCGCTCGCCCGTTCCCTGGACGTCCTCGGTGAGCGATGGACCCTGTTGATCGTGCGGGAGCTGTTGCTCGGACCCAAGCGGTTCAAGGATCTGGTCGACACCCTCCCGGCCCTCGGACCGAACCGCCTGACTACGCGACTGCGCAGCCTGGAGGACGCCGGGATTGTTCGCCGGGCCACGCTGCCGCCTCCCGCGGGAGTGGCCGTGTACGAGCTGACCGAGAGGGGCGCGGGGCTTGAGGAGCCGCTCGCCGCCCTTGCACGGTGGGGCCTGGCCCTTCCGCCGTCTCCGGAGATCGATCCGAAGACGACACGGGTGGACCTCATCGCGCTCAGCGTGGCAAGCGTTGTCTCACCGGACAAACTCGTCGGTCTCAAGGAGATCTACGAGATGCACGTGGGCAGAGCGACGTTTCACATTGAGATCGCCGACGGCCGGATGCGGACGAGGAGCGGTCCCGCACCCGTTCGCCCCGACCTTGAGATCACCTGCCGGGTGCGGACCTTCCTCCAGCTGATCTTCGGCGGCACGCGGGCGGTCGACGCTGTCCGATCGGGAGATCTGCAAGTGGCCGTCGGTACGGACGAATTGGTCGAGCGTGCCTTCGACCTGATGTCCGGTACAGAGATCGATTATCCGGTGCACATGGGGATCTAGCGCGAGCGCCCCTGCCGCCGGAGCGTGAAGGAGCGATGTATGAGCTTCAACCCGGCGACACCCGCCCTGTCATTCGAGGACTTGAGTCCCGTCTCGTTCCTGGACCGGTCGGCCGCGGTCTTCCCCGACCGCACGGCTGTGATCGACGGGGACCAACGGTTCACGTACGCCGAGTTCCACGACCGGTGCCGTCGCCTGGCCGGCGTCCTGGCCCCGCTCGCGAACGGCCGGCCGGTGGCCGTACTCGCACCCAACACGCACATCATGCTGGAGGCGCACTACGGCGTTCCGTGGGCCGGTGCGCCGCTGGTCACGATCAACACCAGGCTCTCCGCCCCCGAGGTGCGCTACATCCTTGAGCACTCGGAAAGCGCGGTGCTCCTGCAGGATCCGCAGTACGACGACCTCGTGGCCACGGCAATCGAGGCTATGTCGCACCCACCCGTGATCGTGCGCGCGGGCCCGGGCGACGACGGTGCCTACGAACGACTCCTCGCGGCGGCTGTGCCCACTGCCGTTGGGGTGTTGGATGAGCGAGCGCTGTTGTCCCTCAACTACACCTCCGGAACGACTGGACGCCCCAAGGGCGTCATGTACCACCACCGCGGCGCCTACCTCCAGGCGCTCGCAATGGTCACGCACACCCAGCTGAGCACGGCCTCCGTCTACCTGTGGACCTTGCCGATGTTCCACTGCAACGGCTGGTCCTTCCCGTGGGCGGTCACCGCCGCCGGAGCCACGCACGTATGCCTGCCGAAGGTGGAGGCTTCCGAGATCTGGCGGCACATACACGCCGAACAGATCACTCATCTGTGCGGTGCTCCTGCCGTGTTGTCCATGGTCGTGAACGCCCCGCAGGCCACCCGCGACGTCGACGGCATCATCCGCGTCCTCACCGGCGGGGCGCCACCCAGCCCCACCCTCCTCGCCGCCGCGGAGGCACTGTTCATCGACGTCACCCACCTGTACGGACTGACCGAGACCTTCGGGCCAGCGGTGCTGTGCGACTGGCACCCCGAATGGAACGGCCTCGATGCCGCGGAACAGTCCAGACTCCGCGCACGCCAGGGCGTATCTAACGTCATTGGCCTCACCGCCCGTGTGGTCGACCGAGGAGGGGGGGACGTCCCCGCGGACGGCACCACGATCGGTGAGATCCGGCTGCGCGGCAACAACCTCATGCTGGGCTACTTCAAGGACGACGCTGCGACCGCCGCGGCCGCACCCGACGGCTGGTTTCGCACCGGCGACCTCGGCGTGCGCCACCCCGACGGATACATCGAGCTGAGGGACCGCAGCAAGGACATCATCATCTCCGGCGGAGAAAACATCACCTCGATCGAGGTCGAGCAGGCCATCGCCAGCCATGCAGCAGTCCTCGAGGTCGCCGTCGTCGGCGCCCCGGACGAGCGTTGGGGTGAGGTGCCGGTCGCGTACGTCGTGCTGCGGCCGGATGCCATCGTCTCCGAGCAGGACATCGTCGACCACGTCAAATCCCGCATCGCACGCTTCAAAGCGCCCAAGCGGGTTGTCTTCGGAGAACTGCCCCGCACCTCCACCGGAAAGATCCAGAAGTACCTGCTCCGCGAGGGCGAGCGGGTCGCCTCTGACGATCGATGTTCCTGAAGCAGGCCGCACGGGACCGCGACTTCCGTCCATGTATGCCCCAGCCACGTACGACGCCGACCACTTCGGCTCCTTGACCGAAGTGCACTTCATACAGGACAGGTGCACCCCGTCATGGATTTCGCCTCACCCGTGTCCTTGCACCCCGACGGCACGCAGGAGGAAGGGCAGCAGGCGGTCGGCCATCTCCGCTGCGGACGCCGCGTCGACGTCGTCCGGCATCAGCGGGGTGAGGAAGAACCTGCTCATCATGGGGCCGATCACCAGGTCGCCGAGAAGACTGGCGTCTTCGACCGGCGAGATCTCGCCCCGCCCCACCGCACTCTGCACGATGTGCTCCATGCGTTCGCGTACGGGCACCACAAAGGTGTTGGTGAGCGCCTCGGCCAGAGCGGCGTTGTGCGCGGCCTCGGCGATCAGCGACCGCAAAACCCCTCCTTCCTTCCCGGTCATGGAGGTCGCCTTGGCCCGGAGCAGGGCACGCAGGTCCCCTTCCAGGGTGCCGGTGTTCGCGGGCGCCGTGAGGTCGTGGGCATAGGCCGCGGCGGCGGCGACGACCATGACCTCCTTGGACGGCCAGCGACGGTAGAGGGTGGCGGTGGACACGCCGGCGCGGGCGGCCACGGCGGCGGTGGTGAGTCCGCCGTACCCGCTCTCGCTCAAGACGGCCAGAGTCGAGTCCAGCAACGCTCGGTCCCGGGCGGCATCGCGAGGACGCCCCCGGCGGGCCGCTGACTTGGTCATGCGCCGACTCCGGAGGACGCGCGGAGCTGTTTGCAGAGTTCGGAATGAGTGGGAGGGGTCACACCGAACAGCATACGCCCATACGAAACGAAATAACTTCGTTTCGTATATGCTCTAGGCATGACGCCGAACACTCACGTGGACATCTCCTCCACTGCAGAGCATGCGACGGAAACCGTCACCCGGCTGCGTGCCACCTTCCAGACCGGCCGCACCAAGCCCCTGACCTGGCGGAAACAGCAACTGCGAGCACTTCGCGCCTTGTTGACCGATCATCAGGACGTATTCGCGGAGGCGCTGCACACCGACCTCGGCAAGAGCGCGACCGAGTCGCACGTCATGGAGATCGGCTTCCTCGTGCGGGAGATCGACCACACCCTGCGCCACCTCGACCGGTGGCTGCGCCCGAGCAGGGCGTCCGTTCCCCTGTCGCTCGTGCCAGCCCGGGCCTGGACCGTGCGGGAACCGCTGGGCACGGTGCTGATCATCGCTCCCTGGAACTACCCGCTGAACCTGGCCCTGGCGCCACTCATCGGTGCACTGGCCGCCGGCAACTGTGTCGTCCTCAAGCCCAGCGAGGTCGCCCCCGCGACCTCGGCCGTGCTGGCTCACTGGCTGCCCCGTGTCTTGGACCCGCAGGCCGTGGCCGTCGTTGAGGGTGGCATTCCCGAGACGACCGCCCTACTGGAGCAGCGGTTCGACCACATCTTCTACACCGGCAACGGCACGGTCGGGCGCATCGTCATGGCCGCCGCGGCCCGTCATCTCACCCCGGTCACCCTGGAGCTGGGCGGCAAGAGCCCCGCCGTCGTCGAACCCGGCGCCGACCTCGCGACGGCCGCCCGCCGCATCGCCTGGGGCAAGTTCATGAACGCGGGTCAGACCTGCGTCGCACCCGACTACGTGCTCGCGATAGGCGAGGCGGCCACTGAGATCGAGGCGCACTTGCGCGATGCGATCCGCGAGATGTACGGCACCGATCCGGCCCGCAGCAACGACTACGGCAACATCATCAACGAGCGCCACTTCGACCGGCTGACCGGCTTGCTGAATGACGGCCGGACCGTCGTCGGCGGCGATCACGACCGCCCCACCCGCTATATCGCCCCGACCGTGCTCGCCGACGTCGACCCCGAGTCGCCCGTGATGCGCGAGGAGATCTTCGGCCCCATCCTGCCCATCGTCCGCGTCCCCGACCTGGACGCGGCCATCTCCTTCATCACCGGGCGCGACAAGCCGCTGGCCCTCTACGCCTTCACCGCGTCCAAGCGCACCAAGCGGCGCCTGATCGCGGAGACCTCCTCCGGCGGCCTGACCTTCGGAGTCCCGACCGCCCAGCTCGCCGTGCCCGGCCTGCCCTTCGGCGGCGTCGGCGAGAGCGGCATGGGCCACTACCACGGCTCCTATTCCCTGGACACTTTCAGCCACACCAAGTCCGTACTCGACAAACCACTCAAGCCCGACACACTGCGCGTGACCTACCCGCCCTACACCCGCCGCAAGGACCGCCTACTGCGACGAATCACGTGAGCCGGGTGGACAACGCGTCACGACGCCGCCGAGGGCTGCTCGAGACCCCGCCTCACATCCACCACGTCAACGAACAACCGCCGACCGATACCGCGGAACACGGCGGGCCCCTCTCGCGTGAGCGGGCCCCGAGGGTTGGCGAAAGGATCACCAATGAGACCTAACCGTGCGGAAGCTTTCCGCCTGGAGCGCGCGGAGTTGCTCCGCTTCTGCCGGGAACTGGACGCGAAGGAATGGAGCGCGGCGAGCGCTGCGGCCGGCTGGCGCGTGCAGGACGTGGTGGCGCATATCGGCGCCACCTGCCGCTCCTTCTTCACTCCCTCCGTAGTGACCATGATGCGCATGAGGGACCTCGAACGGACCAACGAC
Source organism: Streptomyces sp. P3 (assembly GCF_003032475.1). NCBI lineage: Bacteria > Bacillati > Actinomycetota > Actinomycetes > Kitasatosporales > Streptomycetaceae > Streptomyces > Streptomyces sp. P3. Next base: position 9,278,014 of record NZ_CP028369.1, on the reverse strand, counting down.
CTGTTCGTCGACCGTCGCCGAGACCGGCCGGTCCCGCAGACGCTCGCCGAGTACGAACGATGGAGCCGGATGATCGGCGTGGCCACCAGGTTGCCCCTCGACTGGATGCGTCTGCCGATGGCCGACCTCGGCTGGTACCCGGGCGGGATGATGATCGCCGGCGCGATGACGTTCGACCATCACACCCACCTGCGCTACGACATCGCTCCCGCGCTGGGGCGTCCGGTTCCGGGCACCGACGCGAACCGGATGGCCGTGGTGCTGGAGTGGATGTTCGCCGTCCTGAGGAACCAGCTGAAGTCGGCGCGGCCGGAGTGGTTCGACCGTCCCGTCACGATCGAGCTGGAAGGTCCGGGCGGGGGCATTTGGACCGTGGGACCGGGCGCCGTGGTGAAGGCCGGACCGTCGGGCAAGCCGGCCGCCACGATCACCGGACGGGCCATCGATTTCCCGGAATGGTCCACCCACCGCGCCGACTGGCGCCATCGGGACCTGCGGATCTCCGGCGACGCCGACTACTCCGCCCGGTTCCTGGACTTCGTGAGGGTGGTATGAGCGTCTGCCCCTGACTCGGCAGTTGATCAGGCTCGGAATCCGGCCCATGGTCGGGGAGCCTCCCGTGAGGCCGAGTGAGGAGATGGATCCGCGCTGACGCTCCTCCAGCCCTTCTGCCCGTAGTTCTTTGCAGAAACTGGAGTTCGTCATGGATGGGTTTCATCCCTTCCGCGTGTTGCGGGCCCGCGGCCTGTGGATCGTCAACGGCGCCATCGCGGGCACCTTGGCCCTGCTGTTCGCGGTCCTCTATATCGGCGCCAACGTCGATCCGGTCCGCCACTTGCACAAGCTGCCCGTAGGCCTCGTCAACGCCGACCAAGGGGAGATCGTCGGAGGGGAACACGTCAACCTGGGGGCGCAGGCAATCCGATCGATCACGAAGTCCACCGTCGGTGGAGACAAGATCGAGTGGAAGGTGATGGACGAGAAGGAGATGAGGGAGGAACTCGGCCAGGGCAAGCTGTTCGGCGCGCTCGTCGTGTCCGCTGACTTCACCTCCTCCACCGTCGCGCTGACCAGCACCGCGGCCGACACGAACCCGACTCGCCCGCGGCTCAGGGTGTTGACCAACCAGTCCGCCAGCAGCCTGGGATCCAACATCGCGCGGTCGGCGGCGACGGAGGCGGCCGCTGACGTCTCACGCCAGGTGGGCCGGGAGTTGACCGCGCAGACTGCGGCGGAACAGACGAAGCCGACCGCCGCCGCGCGTCTGCTGTTGGCCGACCCGGCAGCCGTCACTGTGGAGGAAGGGCACCCGCTCAGCCCGCGCAGCGGCTTCGGCCTAACGGCGTTCTACTACGCGCTTGTCCTCGTGGTCGTCGGCATGCTGTCCGCCAACGTCATCAGCGGCCAGGTGGACCACGCCCTCGGCTATGCCGACAACGAGATGGGGCCACTTCGCATGGACCGCCCAGTGATCCGTGCGACCCGGGTGCAGACCCTCACCATCAGCAGCACCCTCATGGTCGGCCTCTCGCTGCTCATGGGCAGCCTGGTGCTGGCGGGCGCCGTCGGCCTCATGGGCATGGAGGCCTCTCACCTGCCGTTGCTGTGGCTGTACTCGGTATGCGCGATCGCGGTCGTCGGAATCGGCGCGCTCACCCTGCTCGCCGTCTTCGGCACGCCAGGCATGCTGCTCGTCACGCTGATCTTCATCGCTATGGCCGTGCCGACGGCCGGTGCCACCACGCCGATCGAGGCGCTGCCCGGCTTCTACCGCTTCCTCGCGGAGTTCGAGCCGCTGCGACAGATCACCGCCGGCGTCCGCTCGATCCTCTACTACGGCGCACAAGGCGACGCGGGCCTGACCCGGGGCTGGGTCATGATGGCCGTCGGTCTCGCACTGGCCGCGTTGTTCGGGTTCGGCGTGACCGGCTGGTACGACCGTAAGGGGCTGCACCGCATCCCCTCCGGCGAAGACAAATCGACACAGGCTGCGGTCCCGGCGGCCTGACCGGACATCGGTCGGGGAAGCGCTGCCAGGTCCGTTCTCGGGTGCAGTCGCGCGGTGGTTGGGCTTCGACTCAGGCGGGATGGATGACCTGTTCGGCCCATATGGTCTTGCCTGCGCGCGTATGGCGAGTGCCCCACCGCTCGGTGAGCTGGGCGACCAGGAGCAGGCCGCGGCCGCCCTCGTCGCTCAACCGGGCCCTGCGCAGGTGGGGGCTGGTACTGCTGCCGTCGGACACCTCACAGGTGAGAGTCCGGTCCTTGATCAGTCGCAGTCGGATCGGGCCGGTGCCGTAGCGGATGGCGTTCGTGACCAGCTCGCTGACGACGAGTTCTGTGACGAAGGAGGCATCCTCGAGCCCCCACTCGGTGAGACGGTCGCAGGTGCGTTTACGTGCCTCGGCCACGATCGCAGGGTCGCTGGGCAGGTCCCAGGAAGCCAGGCTCTCCGGGCGGAGGGTCCGGGTTCGGATCAGCAGCAGGGCGACGTCATCGCCGTCAACCGCGCGGTGTTGGCTGTCCAGGACCGTGTCGCAGAGGGCTTCGAGCGAGAGTCCCGTCCGGGCGAGTGCCTGGCACAGCCTGCGGTTGCCTTCGTCGAGGTCGTGACGGCGACTTTCGATGAGGCCGTCAGTGAACAGAGCCAGGAGGCTTCCTTCGGGCACCGTGAACTCCGCCGCTTCGAAGGGCAGGCTCCCCAGCCCGAGGGGAGGGCCGGCGGGCAGGTCGACGACACGGGCCGTTCCGTCCGGTCCCACCAGGATCGGGGCCGGATGGCCGGCACGGGCCAGCGAGCAGGTGCCGGAGACGGGGTCGTAGACGGCGTACAGGCAGGTGGCGCCGATGTCTCCGGGGATCTCCGACTCCGAGGGGGCGGAAGCGTCATCGATGTCCCCTGAGGGCCCGGAGTGGGTCACGATGTCGTCGAGGTGGGTGAGGAGCTCGTCAGGTGACAGGTCGATGTCGGCGAGGGTGCGCACCGCTGTGCGCAGGCGGCCCATGGTGGCTGAGGCGCTGATGCCGTGGCCCACGACGTCGCCAACGACGAGGCCTACTCGCGCGCCGGGGAGTGGGATCACGTCGAACCAGTCGCCGCCCACCCCGGCGCTGCCGCCCGCAGGAACATAACGGGACGCTGTCTCGACGGCAGGGTGGAGAGTCGGCCCCCGGGGCAGCAGGGACCGCTGGAGGGCCAGCGCGATGCCGCGCTCATGGGTGAACCGACGGGCGTTGTCCAGGCAGACGGCGACCCTGGCCACCAGGTCCTCGATGACGGTCAGGTCATCGGAGCCGAAGGGGTCCAGGGAGCCCGAGTCTCTGAGGAAGAGGGCGGCCCCGAGGATCACGCCATGAGCCCGGATGGGCACCGCGAGGACGGAGTGCGTCCCGAAGGCGCTGGCATACGCCGCATGGACGGGGTCCTCGGCAAGCCACCGAACGATGTCGGGGTCCTTGGCGCCACCAAGGACCGGACGGCCGTCGGCCTGGCAGCGGCCGATGGGGGACGACTGCGGATGTGTGTGGATCGCGCCGACGCCAAGCACCGCGTCGGGCGGGAGCGGACAGGTGCCACCCTGCGCCGCCCGTCGCAGCGAGACGGGTCCCGTGTGGGGGCCGGGACCGGGCAGCGCACCACGGAAGACGTCGTCCACCAGGTCGACGCTGACGAAGTCGGCGAAGCGGGACACCGTCACCGTCAGATCGACGAGTTCCTGGCTGGTGCCCGTCACATCCAGGCTCGCGCCGATACGCGTCCGGGCCTCGCTCAGCAGGGCCATGCGCTCGCGGCTCTGGTGCTGCTCCGAGTAGTCGCTTGCCACCAGGCCCACCGCGTGCACCCTGCCGTTCGCGTCCTTGAGAGGGAAGACGTCCACGGCCCAGGCGTGCGCTCTGGGTTCACGCGGGAACGCGTCGAAGAGTTCGGTGTACTCCGGCTCCCCGGTCTCACCGACCCGGAGGATCCGCCGCTCCGCCTCCTCGAACCCCGCACCTCGGAGGAACTCGGTGGGACGCCGACCGCGGACTTCACTCTGAACGAAGCCGACCGCCCGCCGGGTGGCCTCGTTCGCCCACAGCAGTCGCGCCTCACGGTCGTAGATCGAGAGGGACGGGGACTGCTGCTCCAGCATCCACCACATGAGGTCCTGAAGCTTGCCCGTCCCCGGTGACGGCACGGTTGTCACGAGGAAGTGCTGTTGCTGTGTCGTGCTGAGCAGTGGGCTCAGGTGGGCCCTCGTATCCAGCAGGCTGCCGTCGCGATGCCGGAACGTCGCGCCGTCGGCGGAGAAGAGGTCGTCCAAGGGGCGGCCGATAATCTCCGCAGGGGTGTACCCCAGAAGCTCCTGGGCCTCGCGGCTCCAGTAGGCCACACACGCGTTCCCGTCCGTCACGGCTATGGTGACGGACTCGTCGACGTGGGCCCCGTCCCGCTGACGTGCGCGTCGGTCGGGCGGCCCGCTGGTGCGATGCATGGCGCACCGGCCCTCCTACCTTGTGCCGAGGCACTGTCCACGATCGTCCCAGAAACGGCCGAGGGCAAGACGAGACGGGCGCCTTGCGTCCACCGGCCGGGGTGCGGTTCAGCCCTGCAGTCCTACGCCGCGCAGCAGCGTGTCGACGATGAGCGTGGCAAGTACGTCCGCGTTCTTTCGGACCTGATCCGGGTCCGGGTCTTGGTCCGCGCGGTTCCCATGCAGGGCCTCGTCGATGAGGGCGTAGTAGACCCGCTGTACCCATACAAGATCCGCGGTCGGGGCGAGGAGCCCCTCGCGCTGCGCCCGGGCAAGGAATTCGAGGGCGCCGTCGTTGATCTCGGACCAGATCATTGCGGTGAGCGGGGTGTCGGCCAGGGGGTGGCCGAGTGTGAACCGCCAGACGCTCTTGATCCGCAGTGTGTTCGCGGTGACGCGGTGCAGCGCCACGAGCGGAGGAGCGGTGTCCAGGTGAGCGTCCTCGATGGCCTCCATGAGCTGGCGCTTCGCCGAGGCGGCGAGTGCTTCGATGAGGGCCTGGCGGCTGGTGAACCGCCGGTGCACGGTCGTTCTGGCTACGCCGGCTGCCTCGGCGATCTGCTCCATGGACGCGCCGGGGTCTTCGGCGAGCACCCGCTCGGCCGCGTCCAGAATCGCGCGCACACTCCGCTCGGCATCGGCCCGCAGCGGTCGACCCATGACTCCTCCGATTCCGTTCTCTGCTCCTTGACTCAGCCAAAACCATACGCCTGAGCTGCAGTTTCTGAGGTATTGCGACCAACGTGTTGCGTGACAAACCAGAACTGCCACAGGTATGATGCAGGTACGCCGACTACCTGGTACCTTACTGTTTTAGATTATGGACCACTCTCTTGCGTTGGTTCCCCGGCTGACGATTCCTCAGGCAGCGGGGCGGGGTCCCTCTGGGCCTGCCGCAAGTGCCGGATGGCGACCCCCGAGGGGGCGAGTCTCACGGGCGAACCGGAGGAAAGACACGGTGGAGATCGAACTGCGGATCAACGCATGGGCAGAGGAAGACGTCCCGCCGCAGGTGAGCCCGCTTGACGCGCTGCGTGAGCATCTCGGCCTGAGGGGCACCAGGGCGGGTGCGGTGCCTGCACGGTGCTCGCCGACGGTCAGCGGATCAAGGTGCGCCTCGCGTCGGCGGTGCAGTACGAGGGGCGCGGGATCACGACCCTCGAGGGGGTCGACCACCTACCAACTGGCCGGCGACATTCCCCGCGAGCTGGAGCGCTTCGCTGCCGCCGTTGGCGGTCACCAGACCTCCACCCATCACGTGTAGGAGTATTGATGCGCAATTCGAGCCGAAACGTCTCGTCGTTGTTGACGGACTCCGCCGTTCTCTATCCGGAGCGTACGGCGATCGTGTTCGGTGAGGAGCGGATCTCCTATTCCGCTCTCGACTCATCGGCCAACCAAGTTGCGAACCTGCTCGTCGAGCGTGGTGTGCGGCCAGGGGACAAGGTGGCCCTCTCCTGCCCGAACATGCCGCACTTCACCACGATCTACTTCGGCATACTCAAGGCTGGCGCAGTCGTCGTGCCGCTGAACGTGCTGTTGACCGCGCGCGAGATCGCCTATCACCTCAAGGACTCGGATGTGAAGGCGTACTTCGCGTTCGAAGGCTCACCAGAGCTTCCCATGGGTGAGGCAGCCTGGGCGGGCTTCCAAGCAACTGACGGATGCACCGAGTTCATCCTCATTGGCACCGGCCGAACCTTGGCCGACTGCGTGACATCACAGCTCTATGGCCCGGCGGTCGCCGAACAGCCAGCACACTTTGAGACGGTTGAATGCGATGATGACGACACCGCCGTCATCCTCTACACCTCTGGCACGACGGGTCAGGCGAAAGGCGCCGAGCTCCGGCACCGCAACGTGTACGAAAACGCACGCGCGGGCCGCGACCTGTTCGCAGCGGATCCCCTGCGTCCAGACACTTACCTCTGCGTGCTACCTCTGTTCCATTCCTTCGGGCAGGTGGTGTTTCAGAACAGTGCACTCGCGTTCGGCGGTACGCTCGTCCTCCAGCCTAGATTCGAGCCGCGGGGTGCGTTGCAGCTCATGCTCGCCCACAACGTGACCTTCTTCGGCGGCGTTCCGACGATGTACTGGGGTCTTCTGTCGGCACTGGACGAGACGATCGACGTGGCCCGGGTGGCGGCGAATCTGCGAGTCGCCGTGGCTGGCGGCTCGGCCCTGCCGGCCGAGATCCACAAACAGTTTCAGGACCGATTCGGGATCACGATCCTCGAAGGCTATGGGCTCTCGGAGACCTCGCCAGTGGCGTCCTTCGCACGGTACGGAGAGGAACCTCGCGTCGGGTCGATCGGTGTGCCGATCACAGGCGTGGAAATGAAGCTGATAAACGACGACTGGTCCGACCTCAGCGGTTCATCCGATCAGATCGGAGAGATCGCGATCAGGGGCCACAATGTCATGAAGGGCTACTACAAACGTCCAGACGCCACGGCCGAAGCCATCCGTGACGGCTGGTTCCGTTCCGGCGACCTAGCCCGCAAGGACGAGGACGGGTTCTACTACATCGTCGACCGATCCAAGGACTTGGTCATTCGCGGTGGCTTCAACGTCTATCCGCGTGAGCTCGAAGAGGTGCTCATGCAACACCCGGCGGTCTCGCTGGTTGCGGTCATCGGCACGCCCCATAATTCGTTGGGCGAAGAGGTCAAGGCACTCGTGGTCAAGCAAGCTGGTGACAGCACTACTGAGGACGAGCTGGTGGCCTGGGGCAAGCAGCAGTTCGCTGCATACAAGTACCCCCGGATCGTGGAGTTCGTCGACTCCCTGCCAATGACCGCGACTGGCAAGATCCTCAAACGAGAGCTTTCCTGAGCTGTGAGGTAGCCGAATGCGGGGGCTTATCACTCGGCGCTTTCGAGCCGCAGGGCCGGCGATGCGTCGACCGGGACTGCGGGGAACATTAGCTCGATCGGGTCGAGCCTGCGGTGCAAGTCCCATTATCAACTACCCCTATTCATCTTGTTGACTACGAAAGGCGAGTTCATGCATCCCTTCTGCAAGGCTGTCGAGAGCGGTGACATGGATGCCGTGACCGCTCTGCTGGCCGACGACGTCGTCTTCACCAGCCCGGCCGCATTCAGGCCGTACCCGGGCAAGGCGATCACCGATCACATCCTGCGCAGCGTGACTGGCGTCTTCAAGGACTTCACCTACACTCGCGAGATCACCAATCCTGACGGCCGTGACCACGCCTTCGTCTTCACCGCCACCGTCTCGGGCAAGAACGTCCAGGGCTGCGACTTCATTCACTTCGACGAGAACGGCAAGATTGACGACATCACGGTGATGGTGCGCCCGCTTTCCGCCCTTCAGGCCCTGGCCGAGGCGATGGGTCCCCACTTCGAGCAGACCACCCTGGAGACTGCGAAGAAGTGAGCGCGGCAATCAACTCCAGCGCGATCGAACTGGAGCAGTGCCACCCACGCCGCAGCTCACAGAGCCCTGGCCCGTGCCGCAGTGGGCTCGCGGCTGCCAGCGCGAGTGTGGCCTGCGCTCGTCGTACTTCAGTGCGGTTGCTGGTAGTTCGTAAATCCGGCCGTAGAGATTAATGCCGTGTCTCCGGTGGTGACTGCGTCATCAGGCCTGGCATTCGGAGGGTGGGTCCTTGTCCATGCAGGCTTGCCACCACCGGTTCAGAGCGACGGTGGGGGTGAGCTAAGAACGAATCGCCCTTTCCACGGTCACGTGGAGCCGCCCGTCGATGATGCCGGAGCAGACCATGACACTCTCCCGATCGATCCTAAGCCCCACTGAGCTCCTGACAGCCGAAGAGGTCGACTTTCGCTGGAGGCTCGCCGTCCGTGACCGCCTTGCCGGCATGGACCTGCAGCCAAAAGGGCCACTGGAGGGCTTCGGATCGGTTCGGGAGCTGGACCTTGGAGACCTCCTCATCACCGACTGGGTGTGCCCGCAGGTCGAAGGGATCCGAGGCAGCAATTTCGTGCGCCACGACGATGACGCGCTGGTGCTCTTCACCGCTCACACCGGCCGGCAGATCATCGAGACTTCTGACGAGACAGTCATCCTCCAGCCAGGGACGCTTCTCCTCATGAGCACCCGCGCCACCGGACGGTTCGTGATCCCGGAGCACCTGAGCAAACGAACGGTCAGGGTGCCCATGACCGCCCTGTCCTCGTTCGACACGGGGGGCGGTCTGCCCGGTTGCCTGCTCCTGGAGACCGCTCAGAGCCCGCTGGCCAGCCTCCTCCAAGACTTTCTCATGAGCACGGACCGTCACGTCGGGCGGATGTCCGCGGCGGAGATCGAGGGCACACGCAACGCCCTCCTCGTCCTCATCGCCAGCGCGATCCGTGGCAATCGGCCCGACAGCGGTGACAGCGGGTTCCTGCAACTGCTCCGACGGCAGCTGGAGGCATGGATCGTCGACCACCTCACCGGTGGAGCGATCAGAGTCGCCGACCTCGCTGCCGCGCACAACGTAGCTCCGAGGACCGTCCACCGGGCTTTCGCATCGACCGAAGACACCGTCCAATCGGTCGTCCGCGCCCATCGCCTGGCAGCGGCCAGAGGTGACCTGGTGAACACGAACCTCTCTGTTGCCGCGATTGCCTACCGGTGGGGCTTCTGCGACGCGAGCCACCTCGGACGGGAGTTCCGTCGCAAGTTCTCGTTGTCGCCCAGCGACTACCGCGAAGCCCACGGATTCGCCTGACCGGCCTGATCACAGGCCGTGGCACAGCCATACCAGCACGCGGCGCAATCGTTCTATGTGCTCTGCCGGGCCGCACTCATAGAACATTTTCAGCGTGACCACCTATCAGGTGACAGCTCCGGCGCCTCTGGCGTCAAGCACTTGCCGGGGAGGCAGTCAGTTGAAAGCGTCGGTCATGCAGTCCACCCGGCAGTCGGCAGCCTCATAGCGCCGGCGGAGGGCGGCAGCTGCTTCTTCGCGCTCAACAAAGAGGTACCCGTACTGCTGGCGCGCCACCCTGGTCACGTCTCCGACCGTGACGATGGCCGGTTCGCCGTGTGCGGCCCCTCGACGCGCTCCGGCGATTGCCATGTCCGCAGAGCGCAGCAGGTTTCTGGAACGATCCCGGATCACGGCTGCCTGGGCGCGTTTCGCCGAGAGGGGACGCAGGACACGTCCTCTCCAGACGTAGCCGGCGGCGACAAGGATGAGACCGAGCGCTACGAACAGGAGTCCGCCTGGGGCGTGAGGTCGCATCTATCCAGTCTTCACCACTCGCGTGGTGATCGTCATGCCCGCGTCGGCGGCCGATTGTCGGAGCGACTTGGTGTCAGTGAGCCCTTGCGCAACGCACGAGGCTCCCGTGCCGTTGAGGGAGGTGTTCGAAGTCTCAACCCACAGGCACAGGAGCCGCGTTGGTTCCGTATTCTGCCGCACTCGACCCGCCTCACGCCCTGGTCGAGTGGGTCACCATGCTCATCGTCACCCGCGAGGGTGACCGCCGCTGCAAGCTCCCACGGCACCAGCGTGCCCTGGTCGGCCTGGTGTACCTGCGCCGGCACGACACCCTCGCCCAGCTCGCTGCCGGGTTCGGTATCTCCGTCGGCACCGCCCACGCCCACACGACAGCCGTCGTCGACCTGCTCGCCGACCGGGCTCCCGGCCTGCTGCGTGCTTGGCGCGAGACGGACCCGGACTACGTCCTGCTCGACGGCACCCTTGCCGAGTGCGACCGGGTCGGCGACAGCCGGGCCGACTACTCCTACAAGCACCGCCGACACGGGGTGAACGTGTAGGTGGTGACAGACCCCGCCGGGCGGCTGCTGTGGATCTCGCCGACGATGCCCGGCCGCGCGCACGATCTCACTGCGGCCCGCGCCCACAGGATCATCCGGATCTGTGAACGCCAGGGCGTCCCGATCCTCGCCGACCGCGCCTACATGGGAGCCGGCCCATGGGTGACAACACCCCTCAGACGCCTGCCGGGCCGTGACCTCACCCCGACCCAGCAAACCATCAGCCGAGCGCTGGCCACGGCACGGGCACCGGTCGAACGCGGCGTCGCACGGACTGAAGTCCTGGCGGATCTTCCGCAAGTCCCGGTGCAGTCCGAATCGAATGTCGTCAATCTCCGCGGCCGTGCTCACTCTGGAGCGGAGCGGCAACGCTGAAAGACCTCATAGATTGCGTCTGTCCGAGACCACAGCTTGAGAGACGGACCACTCCCAGGGCAAGAGGAGGCAGGCGCCCGACGTCCGCCGGTCGGCGTGTGGTTCAGCCCTGCGGTCCCACGCCGCGCAGCAGCGTGTCGACGATGAGCGTCGCCAGGGCGTCCGCGTTCTTTCGGACCTGATCCGGGTCCAGGTCTTGGTCCGCGCGGTTCCCGTGCAGGGCCTCGTCGATGAGGGCGTAGTAGACCCGCCGTGCCCATACAAGGTCCGCGGTCGAGGCGAGGAGCCCCTCCCGCTGCGCCCGGGCAAGGAATTCGAGGGCGCCGTCGTTGATCTCGGACCAAATCATCGCGGTGAGCGGGGTGTCGGCCAGGAGGTGGCCGAGTGTGGACTCGCACTAGCTGGTCTGAATGGAACGAGCCGTGTGAGTGGCCACAGCCATTCCTTGATGGCCGCTACGAGGACGGTCGCCACATAGCGGACCGCGAACTTGATGCCCCTATGGATGTCAAGCAACAGCTGCAACGCGGCCTTCGTGGTCACCAGTTGGACCGGTGGGGAATGATCAACGCCATGATCTCTATCGCCAGAATGAGCAGCAGCGACCAGACATGGGGGGTCATACGGGGATGCCCCTCGGATTCTGGCTGCGCACGAGTCGGGGGACTTGGAGAGCGGCGCGGCCCATGGACTGGTTCAGCGTGCTGATGCGACCGGCGGCGCGGGCGTTTCGTCCGCGGGGAGTGCGGGGGTGTCGAGTTCCTTGTGCGAGGTTTCGGGGAGAAGGGCGACGGCAAGGACGGCTATGCCGTAGGCGCTGCCCGCGAACAGGCCGATGCTGACCCCCATTCCGAGCCTGTCGCTGAGGAAACCGACGAGTGCAGGGAACGCCGCCGCGACGATGCGGCCGAAGTTGTAGCAGAAGCCCTGCCCGGTGCCGCGGATCGCGGTCGGGTACAGCTCAGCGAAGAGCGATCCGAGTCCGGCGGGGATGCCAGCGGAGAAGAAGCCGAGCGGAATGCCGAGGAAGAACATCTGGGTGTCGCTGATCGGCAGGAACAGGTAAGTCACGACCGAGATCAGGCACATCACCGCGAAGAACATGATGTTCCTGCGGCGGCCGATGCGGTCGGCCAGGGTTCCCGAGGCGAGGTATCCGAAGAAGGCGGCGGCGATGAAGACGGCCAGATATCCGCTGGTCTTGAGGACCGACAGGCCGTGGGTGGTCCGCAGGTATGTGGGCAGGAAGGTGGTCAGTGCGTAGTAGCCGCCGTGGCTGCCCAGGCCCAGCAGGGCGCCGAGCAGGGTGACCCGAAGCAGGTCCGGCTTGAAGATCCGCAGCAGGGACACGCGGTTCTCGGCCTTCGCGGCGCGCTGCTGGTAGAGCGGCGGGTCGGTGACCTTGCGGCGGATGACGAGGACCAGGGCGGCCGGGAGCGCGCCAAGCCAGAACATCGACCGCCAGGCCCACTCCTCCGGGATCAGGCTGAACAGGACGGTGTACGTCGCCAGGGCGAGGCCCCAGCCGAGCGCCCACCCGCTCTGTACGGTGCCCAGCGCCCGGCCGCGGTTGCGGGTTCCCATGTACTCGCTGACCAGGACAGCTCCCGCCGCCCACTCGCCGCCGAAGCCGAAGCCCTGAATGCTGCGCAGCACCATCAGCTGGGAGTAGTCGGTGGTGAAGCCGATGAGGACGGTGGCGGTGGAGTAGACGATGATCGTCCACTGCAGCACCCGGACGCGTCCGAAGCGGTCGGAGGCCCAGCCCGCGAGCCAGCCGCCGAACGCGGTGAAGATGAGGGTGACGGAGGCGAGAGTGCCGGCGGCTCCGGTGCTCAGATGCCAGGTGGCCAGCAGGGTCGGCAGGACGAGCCCGAACATCTGGGCGTCGGCGGCTTCGAGCGTCCAGCCTCCGAAGGCGGCCCAGAACGCTCGTTTTTGTGGTTTGTCGGTGTCCCGGTACCAAGCAAACATGGGGCGGCTCTTTCCGTGAGCGGGGAACGTGAGCGGAGCAGCGGGGATCAGCGGATGTCGATGCGGTAGCGGAAGGTGCGGGCCAGCCCGCGTGAACGGCGGTACTCCAGCGGCTTGGCGTCGTGAGAGCGAGCCACTCGTTCGACGATCGCGACGGGCTCCCCCCGTCCGCAGCCGAGAAGCAGCGCATCGGCCGCGGTGGCGGTCTCGATGGTGAGCTCCTCCGTGGCGGCCGCGACGATCTGTCCGCAGCAGCGTTCGTACGTCGGATACAGCAGGTCACCGAGGTCGTCGGTGCCGATGCGCTCCAGCGGCTCGAACAGGGGCAGCGGAAGCCAGATGTCCTCGACGAGGACGGGCTGCTCGTCGTAGAGCCTCAGCCGGTGAAAGTGCAGGACCTCGCTGCCGGCAGTGATGCGAAGGGCGGAGGCGATGGCCGGCGTGCTCACCTGCCGGGCGGCGGAGAGGATGCGGCTCTGGGGAAAGCCGCTCCCCGCGGTCCCGAACCGGAAGAAGCGGAAGAGGGAAGCGTCCAGGGACGCCCTCCGGATGAACGTCCCGGTCCCCTGGCGCCGCTCAAGTAGACCCTCGTCCACGAGATCGCGGAACACGCGCCTCATCGTCCCCAGGGACACCCCGTAGTACTCGACCAGGACGGACTCAGCGGGCAGCGGCTGATCGGGAGACCACTCCCCGGAGCGGATGCGCTCGGCAAGCACCTCCCGGAGCCGGGCGTGCAGCGGCAGGCGCGAGTCGGTCCGAGCGAGGTCGGCCGCTCCAGGACCCTCTGGCGTGGGCGAGATGGACTGCATGGCCAGAAAGCTAGGGCTTGAGTCCTACTGACGTCTAGTCCTTCATAGGACTATTCTTTGGTTTCGTGACTTCCACCGAACCTCAGTTGCCGCCCGCAGCTTTCGACACCCATGCCCACGTCTTCACACGCGGTCTGCTGCTGGCGGTTGAGCGGCGGTACACCCCGGACTACGACGCCGCGGTGGACGCCTACCTGTCACTTCTGGACGCTCATGGCCTTGCGGCAGGTGTTCTGGTGCAGCCAAGCTTTCTCGGAACGGACAACTCCTATCTGCTGAACGCCCTCGCCAAGGCGCCGGAACGCCTCCGCGGCGTGGCCGTCATCGACTCCCAAACGCCAGGGGAAGAACTTGACCGGCTCGCGGAGGCGGGCGTGTGCGGGATCCGCCTCAACTTGATCAGCCGCCCGGTGCCCCCGCTGGGCGAGCGACCCTGGCAGCGCCTGGCCCATGAACTCGCCACCCACGGTTTCCATTTGGAAGTGCAGGCGCAGCAGCGACAGTGGGAGGAGCTGGAGCCATGGCTGCTGCGCTGGCCCGGCGCGGTGGTCATCGATCATCTGGGACTGCCCGCGGCCTCGTCCCTGTCCTACCCCGGCTCGGCCGCGCTCTGTCGCCTGCTGGCCGCGCAGCACGTGTGGGTGAAGGCGTCCGCGCCCTATCGTTCAGCGCCGGAGGCGGCCACTGCGATGTTGCGAAGCCTGCTGTGCGCCGGAGGCGGCGAGCGGATGCTGTGGGGAAGCGACTGGCCCTGGACCCGCCATGAGGATGGCCGGGTCTATGGCACCACCCTGAGCTGGCTCACGGCGGAGCTCAGCGTCACCGAAGCCCAGCGGATCCTGTGCGCCAACCCGGCACGGCTGTTCGCCTGGACTCCTTGCATCGCGGGGGTCGACCGATGACGCACATCGCCGCACCTGGGCACAGCTGAGCAGGGGTGTACCGGCGACACAAAGACGGGCGGGGGCTGCGCGGACAACCTGGAAGGGTTCCGGAACTCGGATGATCGGAAAGATTCCCAGGCACCGATACTGGTGCCGCTACCCGGTTCCGCAAGCCGCAGCCTCGACCGCGGCCTTGAGGGCCTCGGCACCAACAAAGGAGCGGCAAGCCGTGCATCGAGCCTCGGCCGGCCCGACCGCCTGCTCCGGTTAGCCGACGTAACCACCGGCCTTCTCCGACCCGGACAACGGTCCCCCGTACTCGCCGACACGATTGCCTGCATCCAGGACGCGGATCGGGTTCCCGAAAGTGAGCCGACTGCGTCGCAGTTCATCGAGCACATGCGGAGCTGGTCATCGCCAGCGACCGGCGTCGGACCGGGTGGCCGCGGCGCGTCGAGCTTCCAGGGCCCTTCTGATGGTTCTTCGTTGGTGCAACACAGTGGGCATTTCATCAGAGGGCCGTACAACTGGAGCTCTAGCTTTCAGGGCTTGCGCCCGCGAGGCGGAGGGCGAAGTCGCCGTACTCCGGCTTCATACTCGGCGCGCAGGGCCAGTACGCGGCTGTGGTGCGGCTCGACGAGAGAGCGGATCTCACGGTTTCCGACGAAGGCATCGAGCCGGTGTCGGGCGTGGTAGCGAACGTGCGCCTCTGTGGCGCGGCGAAGGCGTGCCACAGAGCCTTCGCTGCTGGCGATGGCCGCGCCGCGGCACGGATGTCGTCGGCTCGACTCACCCTCACCTCCACTTTCAGGACTAACAAACGATAGCCGACTCGGTCAGCGACTGTGACATGCACCATGGTGCATGTCACCAAGCGACCTCTTAGAGTCTTGGCTAATACTCATTAGCCAAGACTGGGAGTCGCCATGGCAGTCGGCCTCACCCAGGATCCCGTCGCCGCGGACCTCGCGCGCCGCACCGCCGACTTCGTCCGCAACATGGTGATCCCGGCCGAGGAACAGCACCGTGGCGTCGCGCGGACCGAGAACGTCCGGATCGGGCTCCAGCGGGCCGCCAAGGATGCGGGTGTCTTCGCACCGCACGTCGGCACGGAGTTCGGCGGCCACGCCGTCGCGCCGCTCACCGCCGCCGGACTCCGTGCTCTGACCCACCTGGAGCCGCGATGACCAACGTTATCGATCTCTTCCGGCTCGACGGCAAGGTCGCCGTCGTCACCGGGGCGAGTTCCGGCCTCGGCGCCGGATTCGCCCGGGCGCTCGCAGAGGCGGGCGCCGACGTCGTCCTCGCCGCCCGCCGCCCTGACCGACTCACCGAGACTGCGAGGCAGGTCCAGGACACCGGCCGCCAAGCCGTTCGGGCCCGGTCAGCTGGCGGGAGGCGGATGATGTGACCGTCCCGGGGTCTCCAGGCAACCTGCCTGAGGCGTTCACCACATTCGTGGGCAGGCGTCACGACATCGCCGAGGTCTGCCGGATGCTCGGCTCGGTGCGGCTGGTGACGCTCACCGGGATGGGCGGCGTGGGCAAGACGCGGCTGGCGCTGGAAGCGGCCGCCGCGGCCAAGACTGCCTTTCCCGACGGGACGTGGCTGGTGGACCTGGCGCCGGTGCGGGACCCCTCGGCGGTGGCGGGCACGGCCGCCGCCGCGACAGGGATCACGGACCTGGGTGCCAGGCCGGCCCTCGACCAGCTTGCGGAGCAGCTGACCGGACGCCGGGCACTGATCGTGCTGGACAACTGCGAGCATCTGGTCGAGGCAGCCGCCGAGCTGACGGACACTTTGTTGTCGGCCTGCGCCGAACTGCGCGTCCTGGCGACGAGCCGCGAGACGCTCGGCATCGCCGGCGAGAACGTGTTCGCCGTGCTGCCCCTGAAAGTGCCGGACGAAGCGGTCGAACTCCTGCGGGACCGCGCCTGCGCCGTACGAGCGGACTTCCGGATCACCGACGCCAACTGGGACACGGTCACCCGGCTGTGTGCCGATCTGGACGGCTTGCCGCTGGCCATCGAGTTGACCGCGTCCCGGCTGCGTACGCTCACCGTCGAACAGGCCGTGGACCGGCTGGGGGATCGCTTCGCGCTGCTCACTGGCGGCAGTCGAACCGCCCGCCCTCGGCAGCGCTCGCTGCGCGCGGCGATGGAGTGGAGCTACGAGCTGTGCTCGCCGGCCGAGCGGCTGTTGTGGAACCGTCTGTCGGTCTTCGTCGGCGGCTTCGATCTGGACGCGGTCGAAGGCATCTGCGCCGGAGAGGGCATCCCCGTACGGGAGGTGCTGGACCTCCTGGACCGGCTGGTCGCCCAGTCCGTCGTCCTGCCCACGGAAGCCGAGGACGTGCCCCGTTACCGGCTTTTGGAGAGCGTCCGCGAGTACGGTGGGGAGCGGCTCGCCGAGTCGGGTGAGGAAGAGCGCCTGCTGTTGCGGCACCGTGACTTCTACCTCGCCCTCGCCACTCGTGTCGCCGACGGCTGGTACGGTCCCGGCCAGGAGAAGGCCCTGGTCGGCCTGCGTGTCGAGCACGCCAACCTGCTGGCCGCGCTGGCCCACGACGACGACCCGCAGGCTACGCTCGCGCTGGCGGCGGCACTGCGTTTCCACTGGTGCGCCGGTGGTTTCCTCGCCGAGGGGCGGCGGCAGCTCGACCGGGCGCTCGCCGCCGCGCCCGACCCCACCCCGGCTCGCGCCTGGGCGCTGTGCGCCGCATCCTGGGTGGCGCTGCTGCAGGGTGATCATGGGGCGGCCGACCGGTGGCTGGCCGAGGCCGGGGAACTGGGCGAGGAGCAGGACGATCGAGTGGTATGTGCGCATGTCGTGGGCTTTCGCGGCTCACTGACGGCGTTCCAGGGGCGGTTGGCGGAGGCCGTGCCGTTGCTCGAGCGCGCGGTCGAGGCGCACACGGCAGCCGAGGGAGAGGCCTCGGCGGTCTTCGCATTGTTCCAGTTGGCCGCGGTGCGGATGGAGCTGGGGAATCCGGCGGGGGCGGAGACCGCCCGACAGGTGGTCGCCTTCTCGGAGGCGCACGGCGAGCAGTGGGCACGCGCCCATGCGATGTGGACACTGAGCCGTTACGCCTGGAGACAGGGTGACCGCGCTGAGGCCCTGGCGCTGGTCCGGGCCGCGCTGGAGATCGAGCGGGGCTTCAACGAGCCGCTCAGCGCCGCGCTGATGATGGAGACACTCGCCTGGATCACCGCTTCCTACGGGGAGCACAAGCGTGCGGGCCTGCTCCTCGGCTCCGCCCGCAGGCTGTGGCGCGAAGTGGGTGCGGACCTTTCCGCGTTCGGCCCGCCGCTGGACGAGGACCACACCCGGTGCAAACAGTCGATCGTGCACGCTCTGGGCCCCGAGGCGTACGAGGGGGCACTCGCGGTCGGCGGCGGTTATGACAGTCCCCGTCAGGCCATCGACCACGCCCTGGGCGCCGAGGGCGGGTCGACTGTGCCGGCCCCCGCTCCCAACCCCTTGACGCGCCGGGAACGGGAGATCGCCGCGTTGGTGGCCAAGGGCATGAGCAACCGGCAGATCGCCACCAGGCTGTTCCTCTCGCCGCGCACGGTCGACTTCCACGTGGGGAACATCCGAGCGAAGCTCGGCTTCGGAACCCGCACCCAGGTCGCGGGCTGGTGGGTATCGACTCAGGGGCCGGTCGAGTGAGCGCGTTGAGGATCCCGTTGGTATCGGTCTCGTGCGACGTCCGCCGACGGAATCGGCGGATCATCGCGAGTGCCGGCTGACGCGTGATGGCGGAAGGGATGCAGACACGCCGTCCGGGTCTATCCGTCGGCCAGGACGATGTCCCACTGCTGGCAGGCGTGGTTGAGCTAGGAGCTGTCTTCAAATGTCACGCCCACATCAGGAGCGAGGCGAGGGTGACGGCTGCCTGGTAGGACTCGGCGGTCTTGTCGTAGCGGGTCGCGATGCCGCGCCACTGCTTGAGGCGGTTGAAGCACCGTTCCACGACGTTGCGCCGCTTGTAGAGCTGTTTGTCGAAGGCCGGCGGGCGCCCGCCTCGGCTGCCGCGCCGCAGCCGGTTGCGGATCTGGTCGGCCCGCTCGGGGATGGTGTGAGCGATGCCGCGGCGTCGCAGCCAGGTGCGTATCGCGCGGGAGCTGTAGCCCTTGTCGCCCAGCACATGAGCGGGCCGCACCCGCGGCCGTCCCGGACCGAGGCGGGGCACCCGGATTGCCTCCATCACGGTGGTGAACTGGGTGCAGTCGTTGGTGTTGCCGCCCGTGAGCACGAAGGCGAGCGGACGCCCGAAGGCATCGCAGGCCAGGTGTATTTTGCTGGTCAGGCCGCCCCGGGAGCGTCCGAGCGCGGGGCTGCGGCGCCCCCTTTTCGGGCCCCGGCGGCATGCTGGTGGGCGCGTACGACGGTGGAGTCGACCGACACCAGCCAGTCGATCTCTCCCGCCGCGTCCGCCCGGGCCTGGGCGGCCTGGAGCATCCGCTCGAAGGTGCCGTCCAGGGCCCACCGTCGAAAGCGGGTGTGCAGTGTGTGCCAGGGGCCGTACCGCTCGGGCACGTCCCGCCAGGCGGTGCCGGTCCGGAACTTCCACACGATCCCGTTGAGCACGGTGCGGTCGTCCAACCGCTTCCGCCCACGCAAGGACTCGGGCAGCAGCGGACGGAGGAACTCCCACTCCTCATCGGACAGTTCATGGCGACGTATCACCCGACCATGATCCACCACTCAAGATCAATTGAAGACACGACCTAGGTCCGCTGGTGCACCAGGGCATAATCGGCGGTTGAGCATTTACTCCCGGACACTGGACCTTCTACGAGGTCCGTGCCCGGATCGGGGCCCGTCCGGCGCGGGCCGCGAATCTCCCGAGCTGTAGGTCGGGACTGAACCGAGGCCGAGCGATTGGCTTCGGCACATACGCGGCGGCACCTGCCGAGCACGAGGAGACGCGGAACTGCGGCATGAAGGGAACCCTCATGCCGCAGCTCGAGAAGCGCGGGGCCTCAATAGGCCCGAGGCGGGGTCGCGAAGTCAGACCGGATTACTGGTCGTCCTTAGCCGTCGCTGGCCGTCGGCGTCGATGCCGGCTTGATCACGACCCGGTTTGGGTAAGTGGTCAGCAGCGGGTCGGTGACCGACGATGGGGCGTCGGTCTGCACCACGACGCGGTCGTTTGCTCCGTCGTAGTGGACGTCCACGCTGTAGTTGGTGGTGTCATTGCTGGCGCCCGCAATCTGGTCGACGGCCGCGGTCTGGATGCCCTTGATCTGGGCGAGGGTGAACTGGGGGCTTTTGGCGGTGGTCGGGCTCGGCCAGCTGACCGGGACCTGCCCGTACTGGTCGGTCCAGCCCGGCGGCTTCGTCAGATCGTTGATGTCGCCGGTGTAGTCGGAGGGGAAGATGACGACGGGCCCGATGTTGGGGTCATCGAATGCGGTGAGCGCGCAGTTGTAGTCGGCCAGAGCCTGGACCTGCTGCCACTGAAGCTGCGTCGTGACATCGTTGGTGCCGCTCGCGGGAGCCGCGTTCTCGCCGAGTGACTCGGCCATGGCGGTCTGGTGCGGCGCACACTTGCCGGACGCCACGGCGTCGCTCTTGACCACCAGCTGGCCGGCGTATTGGGTGGCCAGCGGGTCGGTGATCGACGAGGGGGCGTCGGTCTGCGCCACTACCTGGTCGTGCATACCGTCGTAGTAGATGTTCAGCCGGTAGTTGGTGCTGCCGTCCTCCGGCTGCACCGCCGTCATGACAGCGTCCTGGATGGTGGAGATCTGGCCGACCGTGAACTGCGGGCTCCTCGCTGTTGTAGGGGTGGGCCAGGAAGTGGGTGCGTTCCCGTACCCGTCGGTCCAGTTGGGCGGAGCCTCCAGGTTGTCGATGTCGCCCGTGTAGTCGGAGGGGAAGATGATGACGGGCCCGACGGTGGGGTCCTGGAATACATCAAGCGCCTGGTTGTGAGAGGCCAGGGCCTGGACCTGCGCCCACTCCTCCTCGGTCTCGTTCGCGACGGCCCGTACCTCGGCGGCCGGAAGCGCCCGGTCGTAGACGCGGAAGTCCCGCATACGGCCCTTGAAGTACTGGTCGTTCGCATACAGGGAACGGCCGATGTAGTCCGCGGTCGTTGTTCCGCCGCCGATCGCACCAGGGGTGATCGTCAGGTTGGACTTGCGGGCCTTCTCCACTCCGTTCTCGTACAGGATGCCCGTGGTGCCCGTCTGGGTGTACGTCACGTGCTTCCACATGCCGCGCGCCAGCTGGTAGGACGTGTTCGACGGCCAGATGTCCTGCTTGGCGGTGTAGTCGGTCATCGAGACCGATGCATGGAACGCATTACCGGTGGCGAACAGGTAGCCGTTGCCGTTGCTGCCGCTGGTGTTTCCGAAGCCGTAGAAAAAGTACGGCTTGCCCATGGCCGGGTCGATCCACACGTCGAAGTCGACAGTGATCGAGTTGAGCCCGGCCATGATGTTGTCGGGAACCTTGACGTAGGTGTTGCTGCCATTGAAGCTCAGCCCGGACGCGCCCTTCCAGTCGACGGTGCCGTTGACGGTGCCGTCGCGTCCGTTGCCGGAGGAGTCGTGGGCGACCGTGCCGGACGTCTCGTCCAGCTTGTAGCGCAACACCAGGCCGTCGGTGACATCCGCCTGCGCCGGCCCGGCAACCATCAGTGATCCCCCGCCGACCAGTGCCAGCGAGACGAAGGCGAGGAGACCGGCGGACAACCGCCGCCGTGCCGGGCGGGTCGGGCCGGAACCAGCTTGACGCACGGCGTCGGCCGGATTCTTTCTTCGCATGGTCTTCCCTTTCAAAGCTTTCGGTGGCTGTCCGCCTGGATGGCCGTGCTAAAGGGCTTTCTCGCCTCTCGAGGCGCACAAGAGGCCGGGGCGGGAGGCGCCCTTCGGGGGCCGCTGGCACCTTGCCCTGCGCAGGCATTGGTCTGTCGGCCCCGGTGCATGGGCAAGCGCCGTGTGCGGGAGTTGGATCAGCCGGAAGTCAGTTTCGTCCCTTGGACGTCCCGAGGATGTATCGCGCGTACTGGATCGCCGTGTAGAGGACGATCACCACGGCGCTGCCGTAGGCGTCCCGCCGGTAAGCAGTGAGGGGGTGGGGGTCACGGTAGCCCTGCGGGAAACCGAGAAGCCAGTTGAAGCGACCGCTCAGCCGGCCCCATTGATTCTCCTGCGCAGCGATCTGCGGTGGAATAGAGTAGATGCCGTTTGTGCCGATAACGGTGGAGATACTGTCCCGCAAGGGGCGGAATCGGGTGGCTTCGGCGACGAACTGGATCATCCTCAGCACTCCCCGCGCCATGTTCTGGGTGTTGTCGGAGTCGTAGAGGTACCAGGCGGCCGCGCTGATGGAGTCGCGGCTGATCGGCATGTTCGCGCGGCGTTCGTGAGCCGCGGTTTCGAGGCTGGGGTAGTCCTCCTGGAACGAGGCCCGGAACGCGTTGTCAGGAGGGCGGTTCTCACCGTTCTCCATCCGCTGGGCTTCCGCGCTGGTGCGTGTGACGGTGCGACTCCCCAGGTAGCGGTAGTTGTTGTTGCGGTCCCACCAGCCGAGCACGTACAGGTCCGACCGGCGCAGCTGCAGACGCACGAAGTGGGAGCTGCCCCACATCTGGATATCGACCTGGAGGTACGACGAGACGCTGTTGGGGTTGGTGTGCTGCACCATGTAGGTGCTACCAGCACCTGGCACCTGGCCAGTCTGGCCGTCGTTGACCCGTCGGCGGATGTCGTTGATGAACTCGATGTAGTCGTAGCCGAAGTCTTGCCCGACGCGGAACATCGGGTTGCCGTCGTTGGCACGCGCGGACTGCACCGTCCCCATGGGACCGACCAGTGTGGCAATCAGGGCTAGCACGAGGGCGGCCAGGACGGCGGCGGTCCGAGGCCTGGCGACGGCGCCATTGGCCAGGAACCAGAACCGGTTCGGTCCGACTGTCAGTTGGCTGCTTGGAGACTTCTCACGGGCTCTATTGCTTACCGGTTCGGCCATAGTTTCTGCACTCTCCAGATGGGTGGCATGCCACTTCGCGGATGGATGGGTAGCCGGTCGAGCCGGGACAGCTCTCCGTACTGGGCGCGGGCGAGTGGGGCCGCCGGGGAGTGACACATGAAACGACTCGGGCTGCGTGTGCGCGAACCCAGAGCCGTCGCGGTGGGCTTCAAGCCCGGCCGTGCGTCATAGCGACAATGATCAGGGCGGGGGTTCCCCGAGGGCTACCGGCTCTTTCGCCAGTGCGTCCTGTTCCGGGGCCCAGGTGGTTTTACGGGGTTGCCCTACGGGTGAGCGCATGATTCCCCGCCGAACGGGACGCCATCCGGGCGCCGGGTCCAGATGAGGATGGCGGCAAGGTGGAGTGCGGCCTGGTAGGAGATGGCGAGCTTGTCCGTCTGTATGGCGAGGTCGCGCCACTGCTTGAGTCGGGCGATGCACCGCTCGACAGTATTGCGCTCTGTGTATGTCTCGGCGTCGAAGCCGGGAGGGCGGTCTCCGGCGCGGTCTCGCCGCAGGCGGTGGCCGATCTGGTCGGAGAGCTGCGGGATGACCGCGCGGATAGCCGCGTCTGCAGAGGTGCCTGCAGATTGCGTGGGAGGAGTAGGCGCGATCCGCAAGGACAGACGTAGGGCGGGTTCTTGGCCTGCCGGGTCCTCCTCGCGGGGTCCGGATTCCGGCCCTGACCGCCTCGATGGCCGGCGCGTCGCCGGCCTGGCCTGCGGTGACGTGGATGGACAGAGGCCGTGCCCGGCTGTCACTGGCCAGGTGGACCTTCGTGCTCAAGCCACCACGAGAGCGTCCGAGTGCGTGGTCCTCAGGCTCCGATCGATCGGACACCCCGTTTTTTTTCCTGACTCCTGCCGAATGCTGGTGAGCCCGGCAGACAGTGGAGTCGACAGAGACTGTCCAGTCCGCGTCGTCATCGGCATCAGCCACTGAAAGGACCGCCGCGAGGACCTGTTCCCATGTGCCGTCCACGGCCCACCTGATCAGGTGTTTGTGGACGGTCTGAAACGGCTCGGGCTACTCCGGGAGGTCTCTCCAGGGTGAGCAGGTGCGGTACTTCCACGCGATGGCCTCCAAGGTGCGGCGGTGGTTGGCCCACCGTCGTCCACGGACCGGATCGGCCGGCATCAGCGGCTCGATCCGGTTCCCACATCGCATCAGTGATCAGTAACCGGACAGACACATCCGATCAAGGGATAGACCCGTCAAAAAGAGACACGCTCTAGGGCCATCACCGGGGTGTGCACCGCGGGTTCGCCCGGCAGGACTACCTGGAACCCTCTCGTCCGGGCTCACCTGCCGCTCGGCGGGCCTGTCGTGGTCGTCTGGGACAATCTGAATGTCCATCGCTGCAGCCTGACGGCAGCTCACCTGTCTGGCCAGGCGGGGAGCGAGGACTGCTGGAACGAAAAGCACGATCACCGTGGCGGACGGTCAGGCGGCTCGACCGCGTATCTGCCGGTCGCCAGTCTCGGATTCCTCTCAACACCGAGTGTTGTGCGAGGCGGCTCCGACAGGCTGCCGGGCTGGAGCTGACGCCTCATCAAGGGGCATGCGCGGTGGAACGCAACGACGGTCCGGAGCGTGAGATGTGGAACGAGGCGGGGTCAGCGAGAAGACGCCCCCGGCGTCGAGCTCACGCTGAAGCCCAGCCTGCCTATCGGACTGGTCTGCCGGACGAACGTCATGAGGCTTTCCGTAGGAATCGCGGCGGGGGTCATCTCAGCGGCGAAGTAGCCCGGCGCGACGGCATTGACGCCCGGCCGCCGCCACTCCCCTATCGGCTCTACGCGATGCAGACCGCCCCGCGTGACAGACGGTGTCAGTAGACACAAGAGCCATGGGCGGCTGTCACGCGGCGGCGGACGCCGAGCGGAATCGACCGGCGAAACGCGGATCCGGGGCGGCGGATCTCAGCGGCCGTCGGCGCTTCCGCTCGGGATGGGACTGCCTGGATGCGTGCCCAGGCGGCCCGGGGTCGGTTCGCCCTTAACCTCGCCGATGTACACCGTCATCTGCTGGCGGATGCGCTCGGCCGCGGCGCGGTCCCGCAGGAACGCGGGGAATCCGTCGATGCCGGCGTTGTCGTACTGCCAGACCTTCTTCAGTCCGGCGGGTGCGGCCACGTCGGTGCGGACCGACCAGAGGTCGCTGGTCTGCCGCTCCTTAGACAACTGCCAGTTGAGGAAGAGCTTGGCGGCGGCCGGATGACGGGCGTCCTTGAGAATCGACTCGCGCTGCCCCCAGGCGACGAACGGGTCGTCCGTGCGGGGAAGCATGCCGACCGTGGTGGCCTCGGGGTCGTCCCCGGAGTCGGGGGTGACCCAGCCGCCGAGGCCGATGGCCTTCTTCCCTTCCGCCATCTGGTTGCCGGCGGAGTCGGAGCCGCGCAGGAACTCGGTGTTGCCTGCCATTGCTGCCAGCCAGGCCCAGCCGAACTTCTTCACGTATCGGCTGTAGAGGTAGAGCGTCGCGTCGTCGTCGTTGGGGTACGCCGAGGCGATGCGGCCCTTCCACCGCGGGTCCGCGAAGTCCCGGACGCTGCGGGGCGCGCCCGTTCCCACGAGGTTCTTGTTGTAGGCCGCGCCGAAGGCCAGGACGTCTGTGGCGACCCAGGCGCCGTCCTTGTCCTTGAACTTGTTGTAGACCTTGCCGAAACCGGCGGGCTTGTACGGAAGCAGCACTCCCTCGCGCTTCCAGCGTTCGAAGTCGGGCAGCGTCTGCAACTGAACCACGTCGGGCACGAGGCTGTCCGTGGCGAGTTGGTTGTCGATGCGTGCGTTGTGATACTTGCTGTAGTCGACAACCATCTCCACCTTGATATTGGGGAAGCGCTTCTCGAACGCGTTCTTGGTGTCGTTCTGCTGATCTTTCCAGTCGCCGCCCGCGTAGACGACGAGCTTTCCGCCCTCGGCCTTGGCCTCGGCGTACAGCTGGTCGAGAGACCGGGTCTCCTCCCCACCGGTCCCGGCGTCGGAACGGGCGGTGCCGAGAGCCATTCCAGTGGCGACCACGCTCATCGTGACGGCGACCGACAGAAGAACGCGAGGAAGCAGCCGTCGAGGGCCGGGGTTCGGGCTAGAGAGAGGGCTGGACAGCATCGTGGAGCTCCGATCGCTCGAGTGAGGGGACAGGACGAGACAGGGGGCGCAGTGTGCTCAGCGGACGGTGGCCTTCCCCAGCACAGAGGGCCACGTCGGAAGAAGCGGGACCACAGCGTGGCGAACACGGTCACGGCGGCGATGAAGCTGAGCAGCACGTGCAGGGGCGAGCCAGGCAGTTCCTCGATGCCGAGAACCCGAATGCCGACGACGTGGAAGACGTACGCGGTCAGCGACATCGTGCCGACCGCAATGACCGGACGGGCCAGGCGGTGGACGCACGGGAAGGCGTCCACCGCAGCCAGGCATGCGACGAGGACGGCGAGCGCGACGCCAGTGTGGGCCAGCATCGACAGGGTCGTCTCACTGTGCGGCGAGGCCACCATCAGCTCTGCCAGCGTGACGCCGGACGGGAAGCTCCAGGTGTCGGACCACCAGGCCGAGGAGGCCGAGCCGGATCAGGCCCGCCACGCGCGGGTCATCTCTGGAGGCCGTGAACGCCGCACCGGTGCCGAAGGTGTCCTACGGCTTCATCGAAGGGGGCTCGTTTCTCTTGGTCAGGCTTGGCTTGGGCTACAGACGGTGACGGTCGTGGTGTTGGTGGCCGTGGTGCCCTTCGAGTTGATCAGTTCGGCCCGGTAGACGTAGGTGCCGTTGGGCTTATCCGTGAATGTCGTCTCGACTGACGAAGTGCCTCTGACCGCGTCGGGCACGCGCGCGGAGATGAGCTTGCCGTTCTCGTACAGGCGGTAGAAGCTGCCCCGGGTCCCGTGCCGGAGGTTCATCGTGACGCTGTAGTTGCCGTCGTGGCGGCCGTGCGTCCGTCGACTGGTGTTCGAGAGGGTTCCGGCGCCCGGTGCTGAAGTGTTCTCGACAAAGCTCTGCAGCGCGTCCCGGACGGCGAAGTAGGCCGGCTTGGGGTTGTAGTCCTCGTCGAACATGAGCGGCTTCGCGCCGGGCAGCCAGGTGTAGGCGTGCTTGTCGGTGAAGCCCCAGAAGCTGATGTCCCGGATTCCCGCCGCCAGTGCCTCGGCAACGATGTCCCCGTAGATCTGCGTCTGCTGGTCGACGTCGTAGGTGTGCACGTCGAGTTCAGTGATGGCGACGTCGAGTCCGAGAGCGTGGTAGGAGTTCGCCATCTGTGTGATGACCCCGGGCTCGGGGCCCGCCTGGGTCTCGTGCATCTCGAAGCCCACGCCGTCGATGGGGACGCCGTCGGCAACCAGGCCGGCAACGAGATCGTAGAGCTCTTGGCGCTTTTCCGGGTAGAACTCCACCAGGGATTCGTTGAGGAACAGCTTGGCCTCGGGATCGGCGGCGTGGGCGATGCGGAATGCTTCCGCGATGTAGTCCGCGCCGAGAACCTTGTAGAAGTCGTTCTTCTCTAGGCCCGTTCCGCCGAATGTGGAGAACGGCTCGGTCACGACGTCCCACCGGTCCATTTTGCCGGCGTAGCGGTCCATGATCGTGTTGAAGTGGGTGCTCATGACCGTGCGGAGTTCGTCCGGGTCGGTGATCGCGGTCACGTAGCCTGGGTTGCAGCAGCCTGAGATGAGGCCGTGACCCTTGACTACCATGTTGTTGTCTTCTGCGAAGCCGACGAGCCGGTCAAGGCCGGCGAAGTCGAAGCTGCCTTCCTGGGGTTGGACGAAGTTCCACTTGAGCTCGTTCTCGGGCGACAGGCTGGCGAACTGATCCGCCAGAACCTCGCCGAACTGAGATTCGTCGAGGTAGCTGGGGTTGATCGCCCCGGACCCGATGAGGATCCCCTCGCCCGCCGCTAGTTCTCGGAGAGTGGGGGACGAATTGGCTGAGGCGCTGGCGACTGGGATGGCCGCCGTCGCGAGTCCCATGGTCACGGTTACGAGCGCCGCAACGATGCGGTGCGTTCTCATTGAATGGTGCCTCACATTCATGTGTGATGGATGGCCCGAGAGCGCGGCAGCGATCCTGGGAGAATGGGTTGTTTCGCGGCAGGCGGTATCGCAAGCAGGTTTCGGCCGGGGGCCGCTACTCGGGGTTCGCCGGCTGCGGGAACTGACCTGATCAGTGCTGCGTCGGGCACATCGTAGTTATGCGGCTTCGTCATGTGGCCCCGACGTTGTGCAGGGTCCATCTGGACCCGCCCGGTCACCTCACTGATTGGCGAGGACCGGGACGACCTTCGTTGCACAGAACTCGGAGAGCCAGTGCGCGCTCAGCTTCGGAATGCGTTCTTGAGTGTCGTAGTCGACGCGGATGATTCCGAAGCGAGGACCGTACCCCTCAGCCCATTCGAAGTTGTCGAGCAGCGACCACACGAGGTATCCCACGACATTCGCGCCGCGCTCCCGAGCGCGGTGAGTCGCCGTTGCATGATCGATGAGGAACTGCGTCCGGTCGCGGTCCAGGACCATGCGCTGGCCGTTGGATTCGCTGACCACATCCGCGAATGCCGCACCGTTCTCCATGACCATGATGGGCAACTCGGGAAACTCCTTCGAGAGGGCGACCAGGTGGTCCTCCAGCCCTCGTGGCTCGATTCCCCAGTCCATGGCCGTTCGCTCCAGATCGCCTCGACGAACGATTTCGATGCGTTCCGAGCCAGGAAAGGCCGTACCGCCCGTGGCTTCGGTAGCGGGGTCGAAGTCCGGCTTCGCGCGTACGTGCATGACCTCGTAGTAGTTGACCCCGAGCAGGTCGATCGGTTGATGGCAGATCTTCACGTCGCCTGGGTGCACGAAGCTCCAGTCGGTGAAGGTACGGGTGTCGTCGAGAAGGTCGGCTGGGTACTCCCCGCAAAGCATCGGCCCTGTGAAGACGCGGTTGGCTACGGCATCGAAGCGACGCGCGGCCTCAGCATCCTCCGGGGTCTCGGCTTCGATGCGGAAGATGTTCAGCACAACGGAAATCTGAGCATCGGGGTGCTTCACGGTTCGCCGCAGCGCTGCCACCGCAAGCCCGTGCGAAAGGTTGAGATGGTGTGCGGCCTTGAGTGCATCCGCGTGGCTTTTCACACCGGGCGCGAACGCCCCACTGCCGTATCCGGCGAACGAGTTGTTCCACGGCTCGTTGTGCGTCGACCACATGGCGACCCGGTCTCCAAGGGCGGCGCCCACGATCTCCGCGTACTTCTCGAAGGCAAAGGCGGTCTCGCGTCCCCGCCAGCCGCCATAGCGGTCCTCCAGTACCTGGGGGAGATCCCAGTGGTTGAGCGTCACGATCGGTGTGATTCCGCGTGAGAGCAGGCCGTCGATGAGCCGGGAGTAGAACGCCAGGCCCTCTGGATTGACTGCACCTTCGCCCGTGGGCATCACGCGCGGCCAGGAGATGGAGAACCGGTAGGTGTCGAGGTTGAGGGAGGCCATCAGGTCGAGATCGATCTCGACCTGATGGTAGTGGTCCGCGGCGACGTCACCGGTTGCACCTTGGGCAGTCTTTCCCGGCGTGCGACTGAATGTGTCCCAGATGGACGGCCCCCGTCCGCCCTCGCCCACGCCGCCCTCGATCTGGTAAGCGGCGGTCGCGGCGCCAAGGATGAAGTCGGACGGGAACGTCAGGTGCCCGCGGGCGATCGAGTCGCGATACATGAAACAGCCTCTCTGGTGACGTGGCGCGCCAAAACCTAACACCTGAACTGTTATCGGCACAGGGGCTGAGCGAACTCTGGCGTCTCGCTCCCGGAAGGCCCGCACACTGCGGCTGCGTCCGGCGGCATCACAGCTGATCAGGGAAGCGTGAAGCCCGTTGCCTGAAAGGCATGACCGAGCGCCGTGGGCACGAACGGCCATTCCTTGAGGGGTGCTGCTCCAGCTAGTTGGAGCCTGGGGGCACTGAAGAGCGCGTGTAGGCGGAGGTGCGTGAGGTACTCCGCAAGCGCGACCCCAGTCGACGCCGACACTCTCTGGCTCAGTGCGTTGGAGGCTGCGGGCGTGCACATGACCCCGACTCCCTTGCAGGGTTCCGGCATGCGTCGGCAGTCCTGCCGTAGCTCCCTTCGACCGCGATCGCTGGCCAGCTCGTCAGGTAACCGAAGGGCGCAATAACGCGACTCGCCACTGCCACGGCGATGGAGGAATTGACCTAGCCGCCCCGACCTCAGCCGACGCGGTTCCTGCTAGCCGCGGGGCGGGTCCAACCTTGCCAGCTGCGCTCGCTTCGGACCACTCCCCCACCCCCAGCCGAGCACCAGCTCTGGACCGGTGCGCTTGCCCCAAACCAGCCCGACATCGCCTGCGCCGCGGGCCTCGACCACCATTCAGTCGGAGTCGTCGCCGTCGCCCCGGCCGGAATCTTCCGGCGCCGGGTGCTGCGACCAGTGCGCCCGGGCAGCTGCTACGAGGCGCCAGAAGGCGTCGACAGCCTCGACGACATCGAGGTCGTCCCGGTATCGCCGCTGGAGCTGCAGTCCATCCTGCACAGCGATTCCCAGGGTGGCGATCACCTCCGGGCTGACCAGGGCGTGCCCGGAAGTCTCGGGACCGGGATCGAGCGTCTGCGTCTGCGCCAAGCGGTAATGCTCGACGAAGTAGGTGTGCGCCGGGTGGTCGCGATCGATCGCCTCAGCGGAGAGGATGATGAACAGGGACGTCAGCCCCTCGTGCTCCGCGGAATGGCGCGCGACCTCCCGCGACCGGGTCGCGACATCGGTGGCATCGAGCTCCGACAGGTAGTCGGCGACCGACGAGTCGCGCAGACCGAGTACTTCTACAAGGAGTTCTTCCTTGTCGGCGAAGTGGTGAAGGACCCCTGTCTGCGTGAGGCGCATGCGCCTGGCGAGCTCGCGCATCGACGAGTGCGCGTATCCAGATTCAGCAAAGAGCTCGGCTGCAGCGGCGATGATCTCTCGGCGGCGCTGAAGCCCCTTGCGATAGGGCCCCCGAGGCCCGGTGCGTTCCGCCATGTCCTCAACATACAGCGAGGTGGTGTCGCGCTTGGCCTGGGTGCGGGCGTGACGATGAAACCTGAGCGAATACTTGTCACGTGAACTGTGTTACGTGATACTGGCCGCCACCGCGACATCCGAGACGACACCTCAGCTGGGGACGCAGCGGCTTGTGCGACCTTCGGGCGACAGGGTTCGGGCATGACGCAGGAGCGCGCAGCGGCCCAGGGCGGCCGCCTTGTCGCCGCGGAATCTAGGCACACCGCCTGAGACAAAAGGACTACAGATGCGATCCACCCAAAGAGCCATCGCTGTGCTTGCAGCGGCCTCGCTGACCGTCCTCGCTGCCGGTTGCGGATCCAGCGACAAGGGCGACGCTGACGGCAAGATCACCCTCAAGGTGTCGACGTTCAGCGAGTGGGGGTACGGCGACCTGCTGAAGGAGTACCAGAAGCTTCACCCCGAGATCACGATCAAGCACAACCGCTTCGCCACGAGCGATGCGGCCAAGGAACAGTTCCAGACCGCCCTCGGCGCGGGCTCGGGGCTCGCCGATGTGGTCGGTGTCGACAACAGCTGGCTCCCGCAGGTCTTGCAGCACCCGGACAACTTCGTGGACCTCTCCTCTTCGAAGGTCACGGGCCGCTGGAAGGACTGGACCACCAAGCTCGCATCCACCAACAACGGCAAGCTGCTCGGCTACGCGACGGACATAGGCCCGCAGTCCATCGCGTACCGCAGCGACCTGTTCAAGGCGGCCGGCCTGCCATCGGATCGCGAAGCGGTGGCCAAGCTGTTCGGGGGTGACAAGGCGACATGGGACGACTTCTTCGCCGTCGGCGAGAAGTTCAAGGCCGCCAAGACGGGCCCGGCGTTCTATGACGCATCAGCCTCGGTCGCGACCAGTTGGGGCGACCAGTACAAGGTGCTCTGGGAGGATCCCAAGACCGGCGACATCGTCGCAGGCCATAACAAGGATCTTCGGAACATCTACGACACGGTGACGTCGCACGAGAACCTCTCGGCTCACCTGGCGCGGTGGAGCGAGGACTGGGTGAGCGCGTTCCAGAAGGACAAGTTCGCGGTCATGCTCGCACCGTCGTGGATGCTGGGCGTGATCAAGGGCAACGCGGCCGGGGTCAAGGGATGGGACATCGCCGACGTCTTCCCCGGCGGCGGTGTCAACAGCGGCGGGTCGTACCTCACCGTGCCGACGCAGTCGGAGCACCCCAAGGAAGCGCAGGCGCTCGCGGAGTGGCTCACCGCCCCTGAGCAGCAGCTGAAGGCGTTCAAGGCGACGGGTAACTTCCCCAGCCAGGTCGAGGCCCAGAGCAGCGACCAGTTGCAGAAGGTGACCGATCCCTTCTTCAGCGATGCGCCCGTGGGGAAGATCCTCACCAACCGCGCGTCGGCGATCACCACGATTCCGTACAAGGGTGACAACTACTTCGCGATCACGGCGGCGTTCAACAACGCGATCAACCGTGTCTCGGTCGACAAGACCGACTCTCCGAAGAAGTCGTGGGACACGTTCGTCGACGAGCTGGACGCGCTGAAGTGACCGGTTCGTCCGCGCACTCGGGGAGGCCCGCCACGGCGGGCGTCCCCGAGTCACCACCGAAGGAAAGGCGCATGGTCCATTCGGCAGCGAGCGCGTCAACCCGCACAGGCGCCTCCCCTCCACGACTGCCCTCCTCCTGGCGTCAGCGTCTCGGCCGCTGGGACATGAAGGCGTCGCCGTACGCCTACATCTCACCGTTCTTCATCCTGTTCGGGCTCGTCGGCCTGTTCCCGCTCCTGTACACCGCGTACGTCTCGCTGCACGACTGGGACCTCATCGGCGGCCAGGGCGACTTCGTCGGGCTCGACAACTTCACCTTCGTCCTCGATCAGCCGGTCTTCTGGGACTCACTGGGCAACACTGTCAGTATCTTCCTGCTGTCGACGGTCCCTCAGATCGCGATCGCGATCGCACTCGCCAGTCTCCTGCATGCGAACATCCGCGCGCGGACCTTCTGGCGGATGGGGGTGTTGCTGCCGTACGTCATCGCCCCGGTCGCCGTGTCGCTGATCTTCTCGCGCATGTTCGCGGATCAGTCCGGCCTGGTCAACGCACTGCTTGAGCAACTGGGAATGGACCCGATCGGCTGGCACCGGGACAGCATGCCGGCGCACGTCGTCATCGCCAACATGGTCAACTTCCGGTGGACCGGCTTCAACACGCTCGTGCTGCTGGCCGCCATGCAGGCGATCTCCCGTGACCTGTACGAAGCGGCAATCCTCGACGGCGCGGGCCGGTTGCGGCAGTTCTTCTCCGTCACAGTGCCGTCCGTACGTCCGACGATCATCTTCGTCGTGATCACGTCCACGATCGGCGGCCTGCAGATCTTCGACGAGCCGCGGCTGTACGACACGCAGGGGCTCGGCGGGAGCTCGGGGCAGTGGAAGACGATCACTCTGTACCTGTACGAGCTCGGCTGGAATCAGCAAAGGCTGGGCCGTGCCGCAGCCGTCGCTTGGCTGCTCTTTCTGCTGATCGTCGTGTTCGCGCTGGTCAGCAACTGGCTGTCGCGCCGCATCGCCTCCGGCGACGATCCAGTCGCCGTCCCCCGAAAGGCGCGCCGCGCCGCCCGGCGAGACATGAGCGGGGCAGCAGCTGTCACGCCCGTCTCCTCCGCATCATCCGGTGACACTCCCGGGAGCAGCACGTGACCAGGCCCTCTATCCCGTACATCGAGCAGACATCCGGCCGCGGTGCCGCCCGGGCGGCACGCCGCCGTCGCGGGCGGGATCACGGTGCTGCGCGCCGCCCCGGATTGATGACCTACGTCGTCCTCACCGTGGTCGCGCTCATTTCGATCTTCCCGCTCTACTACACGCTCCTGCTTGCGTCGTCGACATCGGCGGAGGTCGCGCAGAACCCGATCCCCTCGCCGATCCCGGGCGGGCATCTGGGCGACAACCTCGTACGCGTCTTCGAGTCCGACATCGATCTGCCGCGCGCGGTCTGGAATTCCGTCTTCGTCTCGGTGACGACGGCGCTCGCGGTCGTGTTCCTGTCCACGCTGGCGGGCTTCGCCTTCGCGAAGCTTCGGTTCAAAGGGCGGGCAGGTCTTCTCGCGTTCGTCGTGGCCACCATGGCGGTCCCGACGCAGCTGGGCGTGGTGCCGCTGTTCATCGTCATGCGCGAGCTGGGACTGACGGGGAGCCTGTGGGCAGTGATCATCCCTGGTGTCGCATCCGCCTTCGGGGTTTTCTGGATGACGCAGTACCTTCAGGCGGCGCTGCCCTATGAGCTCATCGAAGCCGCACGTATCGACGGGGCATCGACGTTCCGGATCTTCCGATCCATTGTGCTGCCGGCCGCCAGGCCCGCGTTGGCGATGCTCGGACTGTTCACTTTCATCGGGGCGTGGACCAACTTCTTCTGGCCGTCGATCGTGCTCGGAACGACCAACCCGACGCTGCCCGTTGCGCTGCAGCTGCTGCAATCCGGGTTCTTCAAGGACATCCCCCTGATCATGACCGGTGTGCTCGTGTCGGTGGTGCCGCTGCTGGCGCTGTTCGTCCTTCTCGGCAAGCAGCTCGTCGCCGGCGTCATGCAGGGAGCCATCAAGGGGTGACGCTGGCGGCCGCAGCGCCCGACCGGATCGGAGTGCGCCATGGTGCGCTGCCGCTGAGTCCGAGCCCCCACCTTGCCGAGGCCGCCCCGAGGCCCCGGAGACGAAATTGAGAGGACCGACCGACCCCCCATGCACGACACGACCGCACCGGACCGCATCGAATTCCGCGACCTCAACGGCAACGGCCGCATGGACCCGTACGAGGACCCGCGGCTCAGCGCCGAGGACCGCACGGAGGACCTGTTGTCCCGGCTCTCGCTCGAAGAGAAGGTCGGTCTCCTCTTCCACACGGTCATCGAGATCGGCCCGCAGGGCACTGTCCTCGAAGAGCCCGGCGCGATCAGCAAGTCGCCCACCAGCGAGGTGATCCTCGACAGGGCGATGAACCACTTCAACGTGCACCGCATCGAAGACGCCCGGACAGCCGCACGATGGAACAACGCGATCCAGCGGCTGGCCGAGAAGACGCCGCACGGCATCCCGGTGACGATATCCACCGACCCGCGACACGGATTCCTGGAGAACGTCGGGGCGTCGTTCACGGCGGGCCCGTTCTCGCAGTGGCCCGACGGGCTCGGGCTCGCGGCGCTGCGCGACCCGGATGTGGTGCGCGAGTTCGCGCGACGGGCACGCGACGAGTACCGCGCGGTGGGAATCCGCATGGCGCTGCATCCCCAGGTCGACCTTGCCAGCGAGCCCAGGTGGGCACGTCAGCTCCAGACCTTCGGCGCTGACACCGATCTTGTGGTGGCGTACACGCGCGCGTACCTCGAAGGCTTCCAGGGCGACATTCTGGACTCGACGAGCGTCGCCTGCGTCACCAAGCACTTCCCCGGTGCCGGCGCGCAGCTGGACGGCGAGGACGCGCACTTCCCGTACGGCCGCGAGCAGGTCTACCCGGGCGGGGCGTTCGATGAGCACCTGCGTCCGTTCACCGCCGCCATCGAACACGGCACCGCCGCGATCATGCCGTACTACGGGATGCCCGTCGGGCTCGAGATCGACGGCGTACCGATCGAGGAAGTCGGGTTCGGGTACAACAAGCAGATCCTCACCGGACTGCTGCGCGACAAGCTCGGCTACGACGGGCTGATCATCACGGACTGGGAACTGGTGAACGACAACCCCGTCGGGGACCAGGTACTGCCTGCCCGCGCGTGGGGCGTCGAGGAGCTCGACGCCCGCAGGCGCCTGGTCAAGATCCTCGACGCAGGCGCGGACCAGTTCGGCGGCGAGCAGTGCACGGACCTGCTGCTCGAGCTCGTGCGGGACGGCGTCGTCGCGGAGAGCAGAATCGACGAGTCGGCGCGCCGCGTCCTCCTGGTCAAGTTCCGGCTCGGCCTTTTCGATGACCCCTTCGTCGACGAGGAGACTGCCGCGGCCATCGTGGGTAACGCTGAGACCCGTCGCGCCGGCTTGGAGGCGCAGTCCCGATCGGTCACCGTTCTCAAGAACTCCGTCGTCCACGGCTCGCCGCTGCTCCCCCTCTCTCGAGACGCGAGAGTGTACGCAGAAGGCATCGAACCGGAGGCCCTCGCACGGGCCGTCACTCCGGCGGCCATGCCACAGGAGGCGGACCTCGCCATCGTGCGCATCGACGCGCCCTTCGAGCCACGGGACGACCTGTTCCTGGAGTCGTACTTCCACCAGGGGTCTCTCGAACTGCCGCCCGGCCTCGTGCACCGACTGCGCATGATCGCCCAGCAGACCCCGCTTATCGTGGATGTCGCCCTGGACCGCCCCGCCATTCTCGCGCCGCTGATCGACGCCCTCGCAGGTCTCACGGTGACCTTCGGCGTCTCGGACGACGCCTTGCTCGCCGCCCTCACCGGGCGCATCGCCCCCCAGGGCAGGCTTCCCGTCGAGCTGCCACGATCGATGCAGGCCGTGCGAGAGTCCGCGCCTGACGCGCCGGCGAACACCCCCGACCCGCTGTTTCCCCTGGGATCCGGGCTGGAGATCTGATGTCCACTCGCGCGTGTGTATACAGAAGGAGCACATCATGACCGACGCACGGTCCCGGGCCCTCGAGTTGCTCGGTCGGATGACCATGCATGAGAAGGTCGCCCAGCTGACATCGCTCATACCGACGGTGCTCTTCGACGCGAAGGGCATCCGCCCGGAGGTCGCCGCGGCCAAGCTTGCGAACGGCATCGGCTACATCGAACCGCACATGGGCGGGTTCCCGGTGAACGCGGCTGAACTTGCCCGGCTGAACAACGCGGTGCAGCGCCATCTCGTGCAGGAGACCCGTCTGGGCATTCCGGCGATCATGCATATCGAGGCGCTCAACGGCGTGAACGCGCCCACCTTCACCTCGTTTCCCACCGCTATCGCTCTCGCCGCCACCTGGGACGCGGCCGGAGTCGGCGAGATGGCCGCCCTGACCCGCCGGCAAATGCGATCCGTGGGCCTGCACCACGCCCTGTCCCCGCTGCTCGACGTCGCCCGCGACGCGCGATGGGGCCGCGTACACGAGACCTACGGCGAGGATCCGTACCTGGTCAGTGCGCTCGGCGTGTCCTTCGTGCGCCACCTGCAGGGCGAGTCGTTCCAGGACGGCGTCATCGCCACCGGCAAGCACTTCCTCGGGTACGCCATGAGCGAGGCCGGTCTCAACATGGCGACCGTGCCGGTGGGAGCGCGCGAACTGCGGGAGGTGTACGCGCGGCCCTTCGCCGCCGCGATCCAGCTCGCCGGTCTCGGATCGATGATGAACTCGCTCGCCGACTGGGACGGAGTGCCCGCGGCCGCCGACCCTCGCGTCTTCCGCGAGATGCTGCGCGACGAGCTCGGCTTCGACGGCACCGTGGTGTCGGACTGGTCCTCGATCGAAAACCTCGTGACGCATCATCGCGCCGCGCGCGACGCACGCGAAGCCGGCGTACTGGGTCTACGGGCCGGCATCGACGTGGAGCTGCCCGAGCCGTTCGGCTACGGCGACAGCCTCGTCGAGGCCGTCCGCGCCGGCGAGATCCCCGAAACGACCGTCGACGAGTCGGTGGTGCGCGTACTGACGCACAAGTTCCAGCTGGGCCTGTTCGAGAACCCGTACGTGGAGAGCGACCCGGTCGAGATCATGTCCGTGGCTCAGGAAGGACGTGACCTCTCCCTGCGACTCGCGCGCGAGTCGGTCACCCTGCTCAAGAACGCCGGCGGAGTGCTTCCGCTGAGCGGCTCTCCCCGTATCGCCCTCATCGGGCCGCACGCCGACCGGATCGGCGCGGCCTTCGCGCCGTACACCTTCCCCTCCTTCATCGCGCTCACCCGTGCAATGCAGAACGGCGCGACGAGCTCCATGGTCGGTGTCGACGACATGGACTCCTTCGGCCCCGACGACGCCTACGTGCACCAGGAGATCGGCGACCTTCTCGCGATGGACGAGGACGAGTTCGCCCAGACGCAATACGGAGCGGTCTCCCTCGCAGATGCGCTGCGCGCCGCGCTCCCTGATGCGGACATAGTCGTTGCCGCAGGATGCGGCATCACCGATGGCGCCGAGAGGATCGAGGCCGCCGTCGAGGCCGCGCGTGAAGCCGACGTCGTGGTCCTGGCACTCGGCGGCCTGGCTCGGTGGTTCTTCAGCGAACGGACGGAGGGCGAAGGCGCGGACACAGCCGATGTGGGGCTGCCGGACGTGCAGCGCCGGCTCGTACGCGAGGTCGCCGCGCTCGGCCGGGCGACCGTCGGCGTGATCTTCTCCGGCCGTCCCGTCGCCCTCGGTGACGTCGAGCCGCAACTCGACGCGATCCTCCTCGGATACCACGGCTCGCAGTTCGGCACACGCGCCGTCGCGGACATCCTGACCGGCGCAGCCGAGCCGCAAGGACGACTGCCCTACACGATCCCCCGCTCCAGCGGACAGGTTCCCATCCACGCCGCCCAGCGGTTCGGCAGCGGATACCGTCGCCGCGAAGGCGACCCGCACGGCGGATACGTGGACGAGACGGCGGCACCGCTCTACCCGTTCGGCCACGGCCTCACGTACACACACTTCGCCTACTCCGACCTCAAGCTCAGCAGCACAGCGATCACGCCCGACGGCACCGTCGACGTCACCGTCACCGTCGAGAACAGCGGCGACCGCCCGGGTGTGGAGCTCGTCCAGCTCTACGTCGAAGACGACGCCCCCGGCATCGCGCGACCGGCACTCCAACTCACAGGGTTCCATCAGCTCGAACTGCAGCCAGGCGAGGAGGCAACGGTGACGTTCGCACTGGAGCTTCCTCTCCTGGCCTACCTGTCCCTGGACGACAGGTGGGTCGTGGACTCCGGACCAATGTGGATCTCTGTCGGCTCGTCGTCGAGCGACCTCCCCCTGCGGAGCCGCTTGGACGTCGTCGGTGACACCGCCGACGTCACCGAACGGAGGGTCTACCTGACCCGCTCCACCAAGGCCTCACGCCGCACGACCGGGACGTGACGCGCAGGGCCGTCGCCCGAAGCACCGCCGCATAGCCGGCCTACAGCAGCCCGTGGGGAGCGGCCCTGACACCGTTCCCCACGGGCCCTTGCGCACAGCGTGCGGGGCTGCGGCCAACCATCATCAAGGACAGTTGATGAGGCGCCAGACAGGGTCCCCGGGCCTGCCCACGACAGAGGATCTGACAGACGTCACGAGGTCTCCGTCCGCCTTTCGGGCGCGGCGCGCAGCAGGTCTCGGCCGCGTGTCTCGGACCGGCCGATGTCGGTCGGCCACTGAGGCGCAGTCCGCTTGGGCCGGTCGGCCAGAACACAACAAGTCAGGGCGACCGATCAACCTCGGTGGCGCACTGCTCGTAAAGCTCGGCCCAGGACTGGCTACTGTCGGGCTCCAGCACCGGCCGCTGTCGTCGCTGCTCGGGCACTGGCTGGTGCGGGTCTGCTGCTCGGGTGCGACTTGTCCTGCGGATCAGCCGAAGAGGCCACAACCTGGGGCTGATGCGAGAGCCGCTTTCATAAGCCCCAGGTATGCCGTTGCATCAGCTCCAGGGATGACGCCCCTGGTGAGACCCTTGGGAAACCGGGCCTGGCGTGGGCGCTGCCGTCCCCTCACCGCCCAGACGACCTCGTGCCAACACAACCCACCCGATCGCTGTATCGGCCATACGGCCGAGGCACAGCCAAGCCCAGCGATGCGATCCTCGTCCACGAGGCGAGCGAAGCGTGGTCCGCACGGCCCGCTGTCCTGTATCTCCTGCGCCACCGGCAGCCGGTCGGCACCCAGTGGTGTGGGCCTACCTAGCTGTTGTCGACACTGGCGGCCGCCCAACACCCCCCGCGGCCACTGTCTCACGTCGGCAAATCCCTGCTCCTCCCTCGCCCGCTACGGCCGAACACTCCTCACAGCCCGCTCGACTGACCCACAAGGGACCGATACTTGATCATCTTTGCTCCCGCGGGTGTCTTCTTCCTGGTGTTCGCCTGCAGCTTCCTGTACGACCGACGACTCGTACGCAACGGCGTCTACCTGTTCTTCTCACTCCTCTTCCTGGCCTTGGGGCTGCTGTACAAGCTGGCGTCAGTATCCGAGACCGCGACCCTGATATTGGTGTGGTCTCTCCACTTCCTCCTCGTCCTGCTGCCTTTCGTGCTCGCGGTCTTCCTGATCACGAACGGAATAACGATGCTCCGCCATGAGGGCAGGAGCCTGGCCAATCTGCTGTCGCTAGCGGCCGGCTTCGGCATCCTCATGTTTGTCATGCTGAAGGCGCTGGCCGACCGCACCCGATGGACGCTGCTGGACACCCCGATGGATGCGGTGGAGTTCGTCTTCGGTTACGTGTCACTGCTCTTCGTGTGCTTTCTGCTCTACTCGTTCGTCTACGGCAGGATCCGGCACCGCCGCGCTGTCGATTTCATCGTGGTTCTCGGCTCCGGGTTGATCGGAGGCTCGCGGGTCCCACCACTGCTCGCCAGCCGACTGGACCGGGGACGCGTCGCATTTGACGCCGAACGGGCCAAGAGTCCGGAGACGATGCTTCTGATGTCCGGTGGCCAGGGGCCGGACGAGGACCTTCCCGAAGCGCGTGCGATGGCCGACTACCTCATCGCGGCCGGCGTCCCGGCCGACCGGATCCTCATTGAGGACAAGTCCCGCACCACCCAGGAGAACCTGCGATACAGCAAAGCGCTGATGCAGGACCGCAAGTCCGACTACCGGGCCCTGGTGGTGACCAACAACTTCCATGTCATGCGTGCCGCGCAGATCGCGCGGAAGGAGAAAGTCACGGCACAGGTCATCGGCTCGCCGACGGCCCCCTACTTCTGGCCGAGCGCGACGATCCGCGAATTCGTGGCCATCTTCCTGTCCCACCGGTTCCTGAATTTCTGCATCTGCGCGCTACTGGCCGTCATCGGCTTGCTGGGCCCTTACTGATCCCACTTCTTTTGTGTGCCGTCGCTGGCATAAGGCCGCGACGCTGAGAGGAATCCGCTCGTGAGTACAAGGGTGGAGCCGGCCGTCTGGGCCGCCCTGTTGATGTCCGTGGCCGCGTTCGTACTGTTCGTGCCCTATATCGCCGTACGGTACCGGCGACGCGGCGAACTGGGCCTGGGCAACATGGCATTGGCGTTCGCCGGGCCTCTCTACGGCCTTGCTCTGTTCTTTTACGTGTTCGCCCCCTTCCCGCCCGTGGGGTCCGATTTCTGTGACGCCATCGGCGTTCGCCGACCGCAGATGATTCCCTTCAATTTCCTGCACGACATGGGGAAGTCGGCCACCGGCAGCGGCCCTATGGCCATGCTGCACAACCCAGCCCTGACGCAAGTGCTGCTGAACGTGGCGCTCTTCATACCGTTGGGCATGTTCGTCCGGTACATGTTCAGGCGCAGAGTGCCCGTCACCGCGGCCATCGGCCTGGGTGTGTCCCTGCTGATCGAGACGACACAACTGACCGGAGACTGGTTCATCTACCCGTGCCCGTACCGGCTGTTCGACGTGGATGACCTGATCGCGAACGGTCTGGGAGGTCTGATCGGCGCGCTGGCCGCCCCGTTGCTCAGTGCCGTGCCCGGTCAGCGGATGCACGCCGAACCGGGAGCACCGCGCACGATCACCTGGCGCAGGCGGCTGCTGGCCTCCGTGTGCGACCTGATGAGCTTCGGGTTCCTCTATCTGCAGACGGTCGCCGCCTGCGCGGCGATGGCGTGGGTATGGCACGGGGGCCTGTCCGCCGGGGGTACTTCTGCGTACTCGCATTTCCTCTTCGACGGGACCGTCGAACGTGTCGGATTCTGGGTGCCGTGGCTGATGCTCACAGTCGGAATCCCTCTGGCTGGCAGCGGGGCCAGTCTCGGGCAGCGCATCGTCAAGTTGCAGGCAGCCACCGCTGACGGCCGCCGGCCGGGCATGAAGGCGAGACTGGTACGCGGCCTGACGGGCGTCGGCGGTTTCCTGCTCCTCAACCACTTCGACTCGTTGACCGGTCCTGTCATCGTCCTGGCTGTGGTCTCGCTCATCGCGCTGTTCAAAACCTCTCAGCACCGCGGCTTCTCCTACCTCTGCGCGAGACTGACGATGACGGATTCCCGCAGGCCGAGCGGGCAAGCGGCATCGACCGACCTGGTGCATTGACTCGACCTTCCGAGTGAGGTACGTCGTCCAATGGCATCAATCGCTCGCGGCCTGCGCGCCTTGTCGGCGACCCGCCTGGCAGGCATCCACGCGAGGAGTCGAGTGCCACCCTGCCGGGATTCCCTCTGCTCACGGGCCTACATCTTCAGACGTATTCAACGCTCGCTGCTCGGCGACCGCCCGGCCTTCGACGAGCTGACCTTGTGCGGTACCGCGCGGTGCAAGCAACACCGCTTGCAAGGAGCACCACAGTTGCCCAAGCTAGGTCGCCGCGCGCGGCACCCTCTGGACATCGATGGAGGGGGAGGTGGTTAGCCGTCGGCTCCCGGCCCTCCCAGACGCCGTCCTGGTAGACGGCCATGTGATCGTGGAGGCTGACGGAGAGGCAGAGGGCCGCGTTGAGGGTGTGGTCCGGGTGGTGGCTGAAGATCGCGTCGGTGATTTACAAGGGCTCGACGCCGCACTCTATGAGGGGGTCGAGGATGAGCCTTCGGTTGGAGACCATGTCGGCCCAACGACGGCCATGGTGTCGCCCTCGCCGCGGCCGCCCCGCTCACGGTGATGGCCGGCGTTCCAACCATGCCGTTACCAGGTTGCAGGGACCGCTGACGATGGGGTCCCTGCATGTGTCGTCGGCCTAGCTGGCCGGCCGAGGCGCGGCTGACCAGTCCTTTTACAGTTATCGATGTGAACCTCCTGCTGGCGACAGACGCCCTCAACACGACGCGGACCCGACGGTTGGGCTGCCTGCGTGGGGTGGGCATCACCGCGCTGGTCCTGCTGGCCGTCGCGGACATGCTCATCGCCGTCGCCAACGGCACCCTCTGGCCGGTGCTCCTGCTCCTGTCGCTCGGCCTCGCGGCCGTCCTCTGGCCCTCCGCCCTACGGCCCGCGTGGCTCACTCCCAAACTGCGGGCCGCCGTACCAGCGGGCGCTTCCCTGGTCTTGACCGTCGTGGCCACGCTGACCGAGCACATGCGGACACTCGGCCCCGGTGAGGTGGCGGTGCTGCTCTGCCTGTTGTTGATCGGCGTCCGTACCTGCCCACCACGGTGGGCGTTACTGTGCGCCGTCCTCGCAGGCGGGGCGATCGTCGCGGCGCCGCTGCGCTTCCACGATGCCATCGCCAAGGAAGACGCGCTGCTGTTCATGCTGCCGTTGGCCCTGATGACCGGGATCACCGCCGGCGTTGGCGGATATCTGCGCACCCTGGACCTCAGGCGCGGCGTCGCGGTCGCAGAAACCCGCCGCTCAGAACGCCTCGCCATGGCGGCCGACCTGCACGACTTCGTCGCCCACCACGTCACCGGCATCCTGGTCCAGACACAGATGGCCCGCATGATGGCCACCACCGAACACGACCGCCTGGACCCCGTCCTGGCCGGTATC
This sequence comes from Streptomyces sp. P3, assembly GCF_003032475.1. NCBI lineage: Bacteria > Bacillati > Actinomycetota > Actinomycetes > Kitasatosporales > Streptomycetaceae > Streptomyces > Streptomyces sp. P3. Next base: position 9,235,177 of record NZ_CP028369.1, on the reverse strand, counting down.
GAGCATGCCGCGGCGGAAGCGCTCAACTCCATGCGGCTGACCGTCGGCATTCTGCGCGAAGGACCACAGGGGACGCCCCGCCTGGACGCGGACGCGAACCGCCCGATGGACGACCTGACAGCCCTCGCGGACCTGGTCGACCGATTCGGCGGTCCAACCGGTCCGACGGTGGAACTGCGCCGCGACAACTCGGTGCCCCGCGACCTCCCCCATCCCGTGCAGGCTGCCGCCTACCGCGTCGTCCAGGAAGCCCTCACGAACGTACGCCGCCACGCCGCCGACGCGACCGAAGTCGCCGTCGCCCTTGCTCTTCGCGACGGCAACCTGCACGTGACGGTTCGCGACGACGGCCGCGGAGGCACGCCGATGCCGTACGCCGCCCGCGGTGGAGGCTTCGGCATCGTCGGCCTCACCGAACGCGTCACCGCCCTCGGCGGCACACTGCACAGCGGCCCGCGCAAGGATCACGGCTGGGAAGTCCTGGCACTCCTCCCCGCCAGGGGACGCACGGAGTGATCCGAGGGCATGCCTTAGGAGCATCGACCGGGGCCTGCCGCACCGTTCGTCGAGACGCCGGACCACTCCCCCGCTGGACCGCAACCTCAGGCACCGGGCTCCCTCGACGACGGGACAGACTCCCGTATGGCCCGGCGGGAGAGCGCCCGCCGGGCCATACGCCCGTACATCGAGGAAGGTCACGGCCGCTCGGACCAAAGCCGGTGTCTGTGTACATGCCGAAACGGCCTTCCCCGGGCAACCGCCCTCGCCGGCTTAGTTCGCCGACCCGCGCGGGACCGCAAGCACGGTATGCCTGCGGTCCCGAGGCGCCCCGCTCCGCCTATTCGGTCTTGATGGCGGTGAGCAGGTTCAGCCTTGCCGCGCTGCGGTCGGGCCACATGGCGGCCAGCAGGCCGACCAGCGCCGCCAGTAGCAGGAAGAGCCCGAATCGGCCCCACGGCAGCACCAGCGCGTATGCGGGGATGTCCGTCTTCATGCTCTCGCCGACGGCCCAGCCCAGAAAGGCACCGAGCCCGAGTCCGATCACCGCGCCGAAGAGGGAGATGACCACGGCCTCCAGCTGGATCATCCGTGTCACGCCCTGCCGGTCGAGCCCGACGGCTCGCAGCATTCCCACCTCCCGCTGCCGCTCAAAGACGGACATCGCGAGAGTGTTCACAACCCCCAGCACTGCGATGACCAAGGAGATCGCGAGCAGCCCGTACATGACGTTCAGCAGGGTGTCGAGGTACCCACTGAACTCGTCGCGGATGTCCTGCCGGTCGCCGATCTTGACCCCCGGGTCGCCGGCGAGGACGGCGGCGAGTGTGTCCTTGTTCGTGCTGCCATCCGCCTTGACGTAGATCTTTGTGATGGACGTCTTGTCCGCGTGCAGTCCGGTCACGTCCGTGGAAGCGACGACCGGCATGACGATGGTGTTGCTCTCGAAGACGGCCCCGACGGTCAGTTTGCCGCGCTTGGAGTCTTCGTACTCCACGGGCAGGGTGTCCCCCGCCTTCCAGCCGTGGGATCGCGCGACGTCATCGGCGACGGCGATCTGCCCCTTCGCGAGCGTGTCCAGCGAGCCGGAGACAACCGGGAGGTGGAGAGCCTTGTTGAAGTCCGCGGGAGTGACGCTGGTGACATCCTGCTGGCTCTGGTCGATCTGCATCCATGCCTGTTGCTCCTGCGACACGGCCCTGACGCCTGGGGTCTTCCGCAAGGCGGCGACCGCCGAGTCGTCCAAGCCCGCGCCGCTGTCCGTGACCATGTAGTCGGCCTTGACGACGTCCGTGGTCACCTTGTCCACAGCCTGACCAAGCGTGGCAGCGAGCACCGTCAGAGCGCTGACCAGCGTGAGCCCGATGGCCAGCGCCGATGCGGTGGCACCGGTACGGCGCGGGCTGCGTACCGCGTTCCGGCCCGCGAGCTTGCCGGAGACCCCGAAGCCGCCCTGCAGCAACGGCTGTACGACCGCGATCACGGGCCGGGACAGCAACGGGATCAGCACGAGGACACCCATCACCGCGAGGAACGCACCGGCCCCGACGATCACCGCGCCCTCGGAGTCACCGACCCCGGCGCCCGCGACGACGACCGTTCCGCCGAGCAGCGCGATGATGGCGCCAAGCACGTTCCGTAGCACCAGGGACCTGGTGGTGGCCGGCAGGTGCGCGCTGCCGATCGCCGCGACCGGCGGGATCTTCGCGGCGCGACGCGCGGGCAGCCAGGCGGCCACCATGGTGACCAGAACACCGACGACGACCGCGACCAAGAAGGTCGTCGACGTGATGATCAGCGCCCCGTCCGGGTTCTTCGCTCCGAAGACACCGACCGTGGAACGTGCTATGGCAGCGATGGCGGCGCCGAGCCCGAGCCCGGCGGCGGAGGCGACCGTGCCGACCACCATCGCCTCGATCAGTACGGACCGGGTGACCTGCCGACGGGAGGCGCCGACCGCGCGCAGCAGAGCAAGCTCGCGGGTGCGCTGGGCGGCCAGCATGGTGAAGGTGTTGGCGATCAGGAAGACACTGACGAAGAGCGCGACGCCGGCGAACGCGAGCAGGATCGCGCTGAGCGTCGACGCGTCACCTGCACCCCCCTTGGCCCTCTCCTCGGCGAGTTGCCGACCCGTCTTGACCTCCGCGTCGTCCGGAAGCAGCTTCCTGACGGAGGCGGCAAGCTCGGCGCTCGACGTGCCCGTGGCCGCGGTGACGGTGACGTACTCATAGAAGCCGGGCTGGAGGAAGAGCCGCTGAGCGACCGGCGTGTCGAAGAGCACCAGGCTGTCGCCCAGGGCCACCCAGGTGTCCTCGGTGGTGAAGATGCCGGAGAGCCTGTACGTCTTCGCCGGACCCTTGAGAGCGACGCGCACGGCGTCGCCGACATCGTAGCCGCCCTTCTCCGCGGTGTTCTTGTCGAGCGCGACCTGGCCGGGCTCGGCGGGTCCGCTGCCCTTGGCGAACACGTAAAGGGGGTCCTTGCCGTCCATCACCGGCGCGAAGTTGGCGCCCATGCCGGACGAGCCACTGCCGATGAGCCCGCCGTCCTTGTCTGCGACGCCGGCGATCCCGTTGACCCGCCCGGCAGCTGCAGCGACCCCATCAATTCGGGCGATCTCACCCAGCGCCTTCGCACTGATGCCGGGGACCTTGCCGGAGGGGTCGTAGGACCTGGCCTCGACGTCCACGTGGGCGTAACTCTTGGCCGTCTGCTCGCGGTAACCGTCGCTGAGGGTGTCGTTGAAGATCAGGGTGCCGGAGACGAATGCGACGCCGAGCATGACGGCGAGCACGGTCATCAGCAGTCTGGCCTTGTGCGCGAGGACATTGCGCAGGGCTGTGCGGAACATGATGGTGTGATCCTGGTGGGGTGAGGGGGGACGGAGCCGATCAGGGGCGGGTGTCGGTTCGACTCGGTTCGGCCGAGCCCGACTCAGCTCGTACGGAACTTGGGGGTGTCGAAGGACTTCATGAGTTCGAGGACCCCGTCCGCAGTGGGCTCGTACATCTCGTCGACGATCCGCCCGTCCGCGAGGAAGACGACCCGGTCCGCATAGGAGGCGGCGACCGGGTCATGGGTCACCATGACGACGGTCTGGCCCAGCTCCCGTACGGATGACCGCAGGAACCCCAGGACCTCCGCACCCGCACGCGAGTCCAGGTTCCCGGTCGGCTCGTCCCCGAAGACGATGTCCGGCCTGGACGCGAGCGCCCGGGCGACGGCCACACGCTGTTGCTGGCCGCCCGAGAGCTGGGCGGGGCGGTGAGTGAGCCGGCCCGACAGGCCGACCATCTGGATGACGCTGTCCAGCCACTCCTTGTCCGGGGTCCGGCCCGCGATGTCCATCGGGAGCGTGATGTTCTCGAGCGCGGTGAGGGTCGGCAGCAGATTGAACGCCTGGAAGATGAAACCGACCTTGTCCCGGCGGAGTTTGGTGAGCTGCCTGTCCGTCAGGGCTCCCAGCTCGGTGTCGCCGACGCGGACGGAGCCGGAGGAGAAGCTGTCCAGCCCGGCCACGCAGTGCATCAGCGTGGACTTGCCTGATCCGGAGGGCCCCATGATCGCGGTGAACTGGGACTGCCCGAAGCCGACACTGACCCGGTCGAGGGCGATCACCTGGGTATCGCCCTGCCCGTAGACCTTGGACAGGTCGGTGGCGCGGGCGGCCAGGGTGGGAGTGCGGGAAGCGGGCGGCAAGGTGGTCACGAGGTCGTGCTCCGATCGAGGCGCGGACAGCCCGGTGCGCGCGTACGGCGCGCACCGGGCTGGGGAGTCCTTCAATCGTCCGGTCCGCACCTCTCCCTCCGGATCAGCCGAACTACTGACCACCTCAAGCTGATGGCGGAACGGGCCTGGTCATCCTCAGGTATGGCGCTGCGTCAGCTCCGAGGATGACTCACAGGAGAAGCCGCCTGAAGGTGGAGGACCAAGAGCCTCAAACCGTCAAACTCGTCCCGTCGCCGTCTCAGCCATTCGGCCGATGCAGAGCCAAGCCAGAACGATCCGTCGGCCCGCGCGATCAGCAGCGTCACCGAACGGACCCCACCCCGCCTCGGCAGGGCATAGATACCTTTTCTGTTGGCGTGATTTTGCGGCGGTCTGATGGATCAACGAGCTTCTTCAGCGTTGCTGCTCCAGGGTGAGGACGGCAGCTAGCTAGAGGCCGCCGCCCTGGTAGGCGAGGTCTGCCAGGATGGGGATGCCCTGGCGCTCGCAGATGCGGATGATCCATCGGGTGTCGGCAGAGCTCAGGTCGTGAGTGTGGTCGGCCAGTGCGGGTGAGATCCACAGCAGCCAGCCGCCCGGATCGGTGACCACCTGCACGTTCACGCAGTGCTGGCGGTGCTTGTGGGAATAGTCGGCCCGTCCGTCGCCGCCCCGGTCGCACTTGGCGACGGTGCCGTCCAGCAGGACGAAGTCCGCCTCGGTCTCGCGCAGCCCCTTCAGCAGACCCGGCGAACGTTCGGCGAGCAGGTGGATGACCGTGCTCGTGTAGGCATGGGCGGTGGACTTGCTGATCCCGAACCTGGCAGCGATCTTCGCCAGGATGGTGTGTTCGCGCAGGCGCAGTCGCACCGGTGCGGCGTGCCTGTGCCGCGTAGCGCGTGTCGGTGCTCTCGATTATGCGGTGGGCGGCTGCGGCTACGGGTGGTGCTGGGGAGCGGCTGGCTGTTCATGGCCTGGAGGCTTCACTCGCCCTGGTGGGCCGCGCCGGCCGCCTGGCCGGCGGCTGGCAGCAGCGCGCGGACGGACTTGCCCGGTGTGCTTCCTTGGTCTCTAACGGGGCGGGGTGCCGTCGGGGTGGTCGTGGATCCAGGACAGCCCGCCCAGGTCGAGGCGCTGACGGGTGCGGGTGACGGCCACGTAGGCCAGGCGGGCTTCGGCGTCATCGATGGGGTCAGGTGGTGGTGTGTTGTCTGCCTGGTCGCTGGCGTTGTTGTCGTGGGCGCGCGCGAAGTCGTCCGCGATGAGCACGCGGGGCCATTCGCGCCCTTTGGCCTTGTGGGCGGTTGAGACGGTGACCTGGGCGTGCGGTTCGGGGGTGAGGTGGGCGACTGCTGTGAGGATGGCGTCGGTGCCGTGGGTGTCGACGAGGTGGACGAGCGGCTGCACGTCGCGGCCGGCCGGATCGTGTGCGGCGTAGTCCTGCAAGTCTCCCCAGCAGGGGAAGAGGATCAGTTCGGGGTGATGGGTGCGGCGGCCTTCTTTCAGGTCGCGGGCCGCGAGAGCCAGGGCCTGGAGGCTGTCTCCTCCCCCTGCCAGGGCGACCCGTTTGCCCGCCGCCATGAGGGTCATGACCTGGGCCATGGCGCCGACGTTGGTGCGGCACAGCACGGCGTCCGGCTGGGTGACGGGGCCGAGTTCGGTGGGCACGGTGGGGGTGCCGGTGAGGCGGATGGGGGCGTCGGCGAGGCGCAGCCAGCGGTTTGCCTCCGCGGCAAGGTCGGGGCCGAAGCGGAAGGACTGGGACAGGGCCAGCTGGGTGCCGTCGAAGCCGGTCATGACGTCTTTGGCGCCCCGCCACTGGTAGATGGCCTGGGCGGAGTCGCCGACCATGACCAGCTGGGTGTGGTCGCGCTGGGCGAGGAAGATCTGTTCGACGACGGGGTTGGTGTCCTGTGCCTCGTCCAGGAGCAGGAAGTGGGCGTCGATGCGGGGCCGGGTGAGTGCCCACATTTTCAGGTAGTGGTCGTGGTCGAATCGGACCGAACCGTCGTCGGGGTGCTGCAGGTCGGCCCAGGCTTTTTGAGCGAACGGCACGATGTGGCTGACGAGTTCGGCGTGGAGGTCTGTGTCTTCCAGGCCACGTAGACGGGGCACGTGGTGGCGGGTGATGGCCTCGTCCGCAGTGTGGCAGAAGCGGGTGACGGTGCGCAGGGTGGCATTGGCGAGGGCTTTCTGTGTCACGTCGCGTTCGCCGATGCGGATGTTCTTGGTGAGGCCGAGTGCTTGGCCGGTCTGCCACGCCGGGCGGCGGGGAGCGTTCAGGCGGCGGCTGTATTGGTGGCCGACGGCGGCGTAGGCGAGGGCGTGGGCGGTCTTGCACTGGACGGTGGCAGGGAAGCGTGCGCGTGCGTCCTGGGCGATGGCCCGGTTGTAGGCGAAGTAGCGGCCGCGGCGGGTGGTGCTGTGGGCGAGCAGGGCCAGGGTGGTGGTCTTGCCGGTGCCGGCGCCCGCCTGCAGGGCGAGGTGGTCCCCGGCATGGAAGGCGTCGGCGGCTGCGGTTTGTTCGTCGGTGGGTTTCATGGGGCGGGGCTTTCGGGGAGTCGGGTGAGCGCCTGGCCGACGGCGGACAGCAAGTAGGCGGGGTTGGTGTGGGCGAGGAGCCGGCGTACGGCGCGGTCGAGGCGGTCGGTCTCCTGGTCGGCGTGTTGGGCCAGGTCGCGGCGGACGGCCAGTTCCAGGAAGCGCTCGGGTGTCTGGGCTGCGTGTTGGGCCTGGGTCTTGAGGGCGGCGTGGACGGCCGGGGGGAAGGCCACGTTGAGCAGCACGGTGTGGTCGGTGTCCGGGTAGTGCGTGGTGATCACGTCGATGGGCAGCCGTGCCTCGAGGCGGTGGCGCAACCGGTGCAGGGCCCGGCTGGGGGTCTTGGCGGGCATGAGGGCCATGAGGCGGGTGGCGTCGTGGTTGGCCGCGAGCGGGAGGACGCGGGCGGCGCGGTGCAGGGCTGTCGGGGAGAGGGGGCGGGTGAGGGTGATCTCCAGGGCGTGGTGCGGCATGGTCATCCCTGCCGGCGCCGGCTGGCCGTGGGGTGGGGCAGGCGGGCGTGGATGTGGGCGGTGTGCCGGAGCGGGTCGAAGATCTGCCAGGTGGTCACGGTGAGGTCGGCGGCTGCGGTGAGGGCGGCATGGGCGGGGCAGTGTTGGGTGCGCCAGCGTCGCTGTTCGGTGTGGGGCAGGGAGCCGAGGTCGTAGACGGCCATCAGGGTGGCGGTAAGGGGCAGTTGGCGACGGTGCGGGCCGGTGGGCAGCAGTCTCCAGGTTCCGGCCGGGCTGGCGGGGTTCAGGACGGGCTGGGGGCATCGCTGCCGGTGGCGGGTCTGGGCCACGCAGCGGATGTGCTGGAGTGGGCCGTCGGCGAGGTAGCGGCCCAGCAGCATGTTCACGACCGGCCGGGGGGTGGGGTGGTCGGTGGCGGCGGGCAGGGTGTCGGGGGCCAGTGTGGTGGGGGTGAGGTGGCCGGTGTCGATCAGGCGACGGGTGCGGACGGCGAGGTGGCGGCGCAGCGCGTCGAGGTGTGGGCTGGCCTGGCAGTGGGGGGTGCGGGCCGGGCAGAGGGCGGCGTGGGGGATGCGGCACCAGTCGCTGCCGTCGTCGTGGGGGTGGGCGATGCCGCTGCTCAGGTGCCAGCGAGAGGCCGCCAGGACGCTCTGGGTGGTGAGTTCGGCGGGGTGCAGGGCGATGGGCCGCTGGTCGGGCCGCGGGTAGATGTCGATGCGGTGGCCGCATCTGCGACAGATGCCGCTTTGGCCGTGCCGCAGCAGGCGGCTGGGGCTGTGCGGGGCCACATGGAGGGAGCGGCGCGGAGGGATGGTGTGGGGGCTGCCGTCCCAGTGGCGGCTGGTGGGGGTGTGGTTGGGGCACATGGCAGGCACCGTGCCAGGCGGCATTCACCGGCGGGGCCTGTGGTGGCTGTGGTGTCCCCCGGACGGCCCCACCTGCTCGAACAGGTGAACTGACATGCTGTCACGTGTTCTAGCACGGTTCGCCGTTCGGGTGATTTTACGGTGCCCTGGTCGGTGAGGGGTGCGGGGTCAGGCGTCCTGCGTGCCAGGCGGGGTGTGGTTGTCGCAGAGGGCGCCGAGGAGTTCCCCGATGGGGACGTCGAAGGCGTGCGCGAGAGCGTGCCAGGTGGTGATGTTGCCGGCGCCGCGGCCGTGTTCGAGGTCGATGACGGTGCGCCGGGCCAGGCCGGTGCGGGCGGCGAGTTCGTCGAAGGTCCAGCCGCGGTCGTTCCTCAGACGCGCCAGTGTGACGCGCAGGGCGGTGAGGTCGGGCTCGGGCTGCAAGATCGGCACCCGACTATCCGACGGTCCCGTCCCCCGCGATGTCAGTGCGAATTTCTGCACTTTCGGTTTGTGCGAGAGGGTGCCGTTTACGATTTGGGAATCTGCCCGTCCGTGTGTCCGTCCAGGTGCCCTTCGCCGGCACGCACCGACCACGGCGGCAGTGAACGACAGGAGGGCAACCCGCCGATGAGGCTTGCCGGTGGGCACGTCGCGGTGCGGCGTATCTGGACGGTGCAACTGCACTCCCGGACAGGTGCGCCACGTCTTGTCTGTACGCGCTGTACCCAACAAGCGGCGCCTGTGGGGACGGTGTCCGCGCGGTCCGCCGCCCTGTCGCATCTGGCCTGCCATGCCAGCACCGATGTGCTGCCGGGACACCTGCGGATCTGCCAGTGCCGGGAGCGCGGGTGCTCGTGGCATCCGCGTCACCGCGGCTGCGCCGGCCCCGTTCTGCTCGCTCTCACCCGCGACCGCAGCGGCCGCACCTGGCGGCTGGCCGACGCCTGCGCCGCCTGCGCGGCCGCCACCAGCCACACCGCCATCGTGCCGGACACGACCCTCCTCCCCCGCCGGCCGCGGCCTTCCAGCTGCCCGCCGGCCCCCACACCCTCGAGGAGGCCCCCTGCATCCGATGAGCGGCTGCGCGTACGGGAGATGCTCACCTACCTGGCCACCGCACTGCCCAGGTTCTCCTCCCCCGGCGCCCGCCTTCTCGCCCTGCAATGCGCCCTGCGCGCCGACGCCCACGGTCGCCTGCTAGTGCCGCACGGCCTCCTGCGGGCCATGCGGCTGCGCGGGCACACAGAACTGTGGCAGGAGCTGGCCCAGGCCCACTGGCTTCATCTGCCCGACCTCAGATCGGCGCCGGTTCAGGTGCACCTGCGGGATGCCACACTCCTGGACCACGCTCCCGGCCGCCGCACACGCTGCCACGCCGCCCACTGGGCCCTGCACCCCGACCCGATGGCGGCGCCGGCCACCGCACCGCCGGCCGTGCGCCTGACCGCGCTCGTGCTGGCTGCTCACACCCCCGTCCGGGACCGCCACAGCGCCGACTTGGACGTCCTTGCCCGCCTGTGTGGACACTCTCCCCAGCAGACCACAGAACTTCTCGACCGGCTGGTCGCCGGCCGCACCCTGTCGGCCTGGCACCATCAGCGGGACACCGACGAAGTGCACTGGCAGCCGGCATCACATCACCACCCGCCCCTCGGCTCCGCCAGGACCTCTGCGCACTGAGGACTGAGTCTGCTCCGTCCCAGCAGACAACCGAGAACGGTGCAGGTGCCGTGCGTAGTATCACTGCGCAGACTGTGCGGCAGTAACTGCTACTGCACACGTTGGATTCGCAGACGCCGCGCACTCATCTGACCGCGGCGCCCAGAAAGGGTGTGAGCGCCATGTCCGAAACCACCGAACTGACCTCGCAGTACAGCGCGCAGGTGGCCGGCGACCTTGACCGCAACCTCAAGGAGCAAGACCGCCTCGACGGTGAAATCGAAGCGCTGCAGGCGCAGTTGGCCGCCCTGCGGCACGACCACACCGTCCTGGTGAACATCCAGCAGGCCCTCGGCATCCCCGCGACGACCGCCGCCCCTGAACCCGTCGCGACCGTGCCGAAGACCCGCAAGAAGGCAGCAGACGCAGCGGGCACGGCCAAGAAAGCGCCCGCGGCCGGGAAGCGGACCGGCAAGAGGGCCGCGAAGACGGCGGCCGCACCGTCAACATCGTCCACGCTCGTCGACCTCGTGCGCGAACACCTGGCGGGCCAGAGCGAACCCCGATCCGCTGCCGAGATCACCACCGCACTGGGACAGCAACACCCCCAGCGCACCGTCAAGACCACCGTCGTGCGCACCACGCTCGAAGGGCTCGTGGCCAAGAGCCAGGCCCAGCGCACCAAACAGGGTTCCTCCGTCTTCTACACGGCGCCCGACACGGCGCAGTCGGCACCCGCCGCCCAGAGCGAAAGCCAGCCCGAACCGGCCAACCCTTGAGCCGGGCCATCGATGCCACTCCCCTGCCGCCTGGCCCCTTTTATGCCGCAGTCTCCTGCACGGAATGCAAGGGAAGCCGACGAAGCAGCGATGCGCCGGGGGGCCTGCGAGGAGCGGCTCCCTTGTGTGCAGGCCGACATGATGATGCGCGCGAACGAGCCAGCGTCTGTGGCAACTTGGCAAGACCTTCGTGCCGCCCTCACCGATCCCGTCATCGGACTCGCCGGCGTCCTTGACCAACCCCGCCCACGAAGGGATGGCTCCTGCACTACGGCCGCGCCTGCCACCCGCCCCTGGGGGCGTACAGGCCCTGGAAGTCACGCCGAGGATCGGGCTGTGCCGCGCCGCAGCACCGCGGCCCGCAGTGCCGCCCTCGGGCAGGGGCGGCAGTCACGGCCCGGGGCTCTGCGCGGGCGGGGTCTGGAACCTGCCGAACTGGTAGGGCTGCAGGGCATGACCGATCCCGTACGCCCACGGGATGTCCTGGACCTCTCCCAGCACTGAATTGGTCACGTGGGCGAACAGGCGGGAGACGAGAACGCCCAGGGGCGACTCCGCCCGGTCGGGTGTGCCCTCGATGAGCATGAGCGGCTGTTGCAGGTCCTCGGGACCGAAGAAGGTGGCGACATTGGCTTCGCTGCTGCCCTGGGGGACCCATCCCCAGAGGTAGCAGACTTCGCCCAGGATGCACAGGCAGTGCACCATCTCCAGGCGGTTCAGGCGCCGGTTGACGGCCAGGAAGCGTTCGACGAGGTCGCTCAGCGGTGTGCCGGGGTCGCGCCGGGTGGCAACGATCGCGGAGAACAGGGGGTTGCCGATTCGGTTGCCGCCGCCTCCGAAACTCCGGTTCTCCACCATACGGCCCACCGGCATGAGCGGGCGATCAAGCCTGTGACAGGTGACGAGTTTTCCCAGCGCCTCGTCCAGGGAGCGCTGGGTGAGTGTCTGCTTCACCTCAATGACGGCGTAGGCGCCCTCGATCGGCATGACGTGCTGCCGGTCGTCCGCCGTGGCGCGCTGCTTGACGGTCGGGAACCAGGTGTCATTGAAGACGACAACGTCGCAGTCTCCTGCTGTGTTGCCCGAGCCGTCGGACAAGGTTCCGCAGGTCACCTGGTAGCGCCGGGGCAGGATCCTGCCGAGTTCTTCCCGGAAGATCGCTTCGATGGCCGGTCCCGACGAATAGTTGGCAGCCCTCATCCGGATCTCGGCCTCGGCGCGGACCTGGAGCATGGTCTCGACCCACCGGCAGCGCTCGGCGAAGGCACGTCGCATCACGTCGCTGGTCTGCTTGGGCTGCCAGGATTCCACCAGGGAATCCAGGTCGTCGTCTTCCACCGCTCACTCTCGCTTGCTCAAAGAGACAGCAGCGTAGCCGCCTCAAGCCAGGTCGGCCCTGCTGATGCTGTCGCCTGCATCCGGCGGCCGCCGGATGAGCCGGTGACACGGAAGCCGGGGGAACCAGCGGAGTCTGCGTCAGCGCTGGACAGTGTTTGTGCCGCGCCACTTCAGCGCTGCAACACCGGGGCGCAGTTGTGTCCGGCTGCAGCTGTCATCCGGCGTGGAGCTGGACATGCATCGCTGTGGTGATTTGCCCGCCCACTGGGCCCGTTGGACTGCTGGGGCGGTGGTTCGGGCTCACACGGCGCTGGTTTTGACGATGAGGTCGGCGAGTGGCTGCTGCTCGAGGTAGCGCAGGGCATTGTGCGGGTTGCTGAGGGCCGTTGCGGACGGGTTCGTCGCGGACGGCCGGAGCTACGGCCGCCAGTCCGCTCTGGGCAACAAGGTCACCGGCGGCGTGAAGGTTCCACCAGTCGATGCCGTCGGGCAGTTGAGTTGAAGGGAGCCGTCCTGTCCCAGTGAATGACGGATGGTGGGCCAGGCCAGGGGGGATCCGCAGGTGACGAGGGCGGTCAGGCCGTCGGGGCCGGGGCCGGTGTCGTCGCGGGTGAGCATGTCGAAGGCGATGACGCTGCCCAGGGAGTGCGCGATGACCAGTCGGGGCCCGGGGCGGTGCAGTTCGGTGCGGACCTCGGCGCGGATGCGCTCACCGATGTCGTGGTGCAGGTAGCGGTAGACCTGGCGGACGAAGGCCAGCAGGCGCCGCCCCATGTCACGGCCGATCTTGTGGTCGACGGCGACCACGGCCTGGGCGACGGGGCGGGGGATGTAGGGGATGCCCAGGCCGAGGGTTTCGGTCTCGAGCTGTTGGGGGTCGAGGTCGGGCGGGATGTACAGGGCGAGGGTGTCGAGGCCGGCGCCGGCTGACACGGCGAGGCCGGCGCTCTTGTCGTTGCGCACTGCGGTGATCCTTTTCATGGCCGCGGTCATCGGCGTCGGCGTGGGAGTGATCACCTTCTTCGCCAAGAAGTCGTGCCCCGAGGCTGTTCTTGCTGGTCTGTTCGCCACCGGAGCTTGCATGGTGGGCTGCACAACCTGGTCGGCTGACGCCCAGAGGGCGGTGGGAGGTTCTTGTGCCCGTCTTGTCCCGCGAGCCGCTGCCGAACCCCTGGGGTCGTCTCGTGAGCTGTGCAGGGCATACCGGTGGCGGGCGCTGGTGCTGGTTGCTGGGGCCCGGGCTGAAATGGGCAGGACAGTACAGGCACCGGCACGAGATCCTTGAGTGCATGACGTGGGCACCAGGCAGCAGGGCGGTTCGGGATCGGGAGTATGTGGCGCGGGTACGACGGCACCGACCCAGCGCCCTGCTGCCGCTGATCGCACAGGCATCGGCGTCCCATTCACTGGAGTCGTCGTGGCTGACCAGCCCGTCCCGCACGTACACGCCCTGGGCGCTGGCCGATGCCGCACGGGTATCGCTGGCGTGCGGGAACGAGTACCGCAAGGACGCGAGCGATGCGGACCTGCGGCAGATCTTGGACATGTACGTGCGGCTGGAGGACCACTTTCTGCACGACACCGACGAGGACGCTCTGGGCCGGTGGCTGCTGCGCGCCTCCGGGGAGCAGATGACCTATCAGGAGCCGGTGTACCAGGACTTGGCGCGGACCGCGGCGATGCTCACGCAGACGGCAGGGACGCGCCAGGCGCAGTGTCTGCGTCCGGGCTGGGAGGAGGAGCTGCTGGGTACGAGCCTGTCGCACTACGCCGGCATCGCCCAGTTGCTGTGGGCATCCGCGATCAGCTGCGGCGGCCGGTTCGACCCGGACTCGCTGGAGGCGCCCGGTGCAGAGCGGATCTGCGCGGAGATCCCGGCCACGACCATCCTGTCGGTGACCGAGGAGCACTTCGTGACCGATGCGGCAGCCTTCCGGCAGGACAACGAGCGGGCCCGGATGACCACCGATCCACTGCTGCGCCGCTATGAGTTCAACCCCCTGCGTGCCAAGCCCCTGGTGAAGGGATACGGCCCGGGTCTCCTCGCACCGGTCGGCCAGCTGATCGCGTCCAAGGCGAGCCCGCTGGGCATCTACTACACCGGCGTCGCCCGCTTCGGCGACGCCTTCGCGCAGGACCTGGGTGATCTGTTCGAGGCCTACGTCGGCCGCCAGCTGGGCCTGCTGCCCGACGCGACGGTCCGGCCGGAGATCGTCTACGGCCGGAACAAGGCCCGCAGCGTCGACTGGATCGTCGTCACCGCCGAGCTCGTGCTGCTGGTGGAGGTGAAGTCCGTGCGGCCCACCTGGCACCTGCGCCTGGCCACGGACAAGCGGGTGAAGGAGGTGAACCGGATGCTCGGCCGGGCCTACGAGCAGATCGACCACACCGCCGGCCTGATCGCGAGCGGGCAGAAGGAATTCGCCGAGGTGCCCACCGACCGGCCCGTGCACGGGCTGGTCGTGACGATGGAGCCGTTCCACATCGTCAACGCCCCCATGCAGCGACCCCAGTTGCCGGACACGACAGTGCCCGTCACGGTGTCCAGCATCAGCGAGCTGGAGAACATGGTCACCATCACCGACGCCCCCGTCGGCCAGCTGCTGCTGGAGCGGGCCGCCGACCCCCAGCGCTCCACCTACGCCCTGCGTGAGGCCCTGCCGGGACACACCCACCACCGCAACACCGTGCTGGACGCCGGCTGGGACAGCTACCCCTGGCGCCATGCCACGGCCGAGCAGGCGCCGTCCGAACCCGCCGCTCCGGCCCTGTAAGGAGGCGGGGTGGGAGCGAACACGGCCAAGGACCACCACCTGGTGCCGAAATACTTGCTGCGGGCCTTCGCCGAGGACGGGCACGTCCTCGGCCGGTGGCGCAGCGGCGCGGAGCATCGCACCCCTGTGCGGCGGGCAGCGGTGGCACGGCACTTCAACACCGACCCCCTCACCGAGGGCGAGCAGGGGACAGCGCTGGAGACGTATCTGGACCGCCACGTCGACAACCCGTCCGCGCCGGTTCTGCGTGCCCTGCGTGAGGGGCAGTGGCCACTGGAGCAGGCAAGGGAGGCGCTGGTCGTGGACTCGCTGGCCTGGCAGGTGGTCCGCACCCAGGCGTTCCGGTCCTTCGATACCCAGGTCGGCCGGCATGTGTTCCCGGCTGCGTGGGCGGCGGAAGCGGTCGACTACTTCGCGGAACGGATAGGGCGGCCGCTGTCGGAGGCAGAACGGATGGAGGTGTTCTGGGCGGCCCTGCGCACGGCTCCCGATCCCTCGGTGGTGGATGACCCGCGTTCGCCACTGCGTGCTTCGATCCGGGCGTTCGAACGCACCCGGGATGTCCTCGCAGCCCCGGGCCGGCGGCTGATGCTGCTGCACTCGGCCGAACCGCTGCTGCTGCTCCCCGACAGCGGCGTCGCTCTGCGCCACAAGGACGGCACCTTCTCCTTCACTCCCCCGCTGCTCCCAGGAGCAGTTGAGGTGTTCGCACCGCTGTCACCGACCTGCCTACTGATCTCCACGCCCCGCGCTCACTACCGCCCCCACCAGGGCCTCACCCGCAAGATCGCCGCCAAGGCCAACGCCGGGGCGGCAGCCTGGTGCCAGGACGCCGTCTACCGGCTGCCTTCCATGCCCTGGCCCGCCCGCCTGCGGCTCGCCCACACCCCGCTGCAGGTCCGGCCACCGCACCTGTCGGCCGCCCCCGCACAGCAGCAGTCCGGCCGCCCACCGTCTCACCCCGAGATCCGGCACAGCGAGCTGCGCGCCATCCTGGAACAACTCAGCCACACACCCGCACACCAGCCTCCAGCACGGCAAGACAGCTAGTCCGTGGGACAGTTCAGGGACCAGACCCTCACACCCGAAGCCGGCCCTCGCCGGGCGAGTCAGTCGTTGCCCGCAAGCGGCAGCGCCCTCCCGGCGCCAGTGGAATCGTGCGGAGTGGCGCGGCCCCGACGGCCTGACGACCGTTTGCGGCAACAGCGCCAACGGGTGGGTCCGTGCCGGCGGGATCGGGGGCGATGGCTGCCGGGATCGGCCGTCGCTCCTTGTCCCCGGCGGAGGGAGCGACCGCCCCTGGCCTCGTGGCCGAACACGAACTGATCCAGCTGCACGCCGAGTTCGCCCGCGTCCGCGTGCTTCCGCCGCCGGGCCTCATCGTGGCCGGTGCCGCCGGGCATCCGGCTGGGACATGCGCACGCCCGCTGGAGCCCAACCGCCCCACGCCAGCAGCCAGAGCAGTCCTCACCCTGGGGAGACAACGCTGAAATCGCTCAGTCACCGTAGTCCGGGGGCCAAGTTCAAGACGATGCGACACAGGAGCGCTCTGAGCGTGTCACGCTTCTTCTCAAGGGTGCGTCCTCGCCTCGCCCGGTCCGTGGGGCACCGAAGCAATGCGGCCACTGAGGTGACGCAATCCCCTCCTCGGATTCCGCTGGGCCATGGTCTTGCATCAGATCGGTGACACCGTTCCCGCTGGACGTCCGCGTGCGGCGCCCCGGAACTGCACCGTGCTCGGCCGACCGTCGGCCATCAACGCCTCCGACCGGTCGGGCAGTCGCGTCGGGGACAACGTCGTCCGCTCGACGTTCGCGGTGTCAGTCCGGTCATGGTCGTTCAGGGATCCTTCGTCGTCAGTTGTGCCTCCAGGATGCGGGGTCCCACTGACATCGGCCGACCGGATTTCATGCTGCCGGGTGGCGGGGCAGGCCCGCCACCTCACCACGACGGGAGCAAGTCACCGTCGGCGTCGGGGCCGTAGAGGGCCGCACCATCGTCGGGCGGTGCTCCTTGGCGCGGTGCGCCTGGCCTGCGAATCGCATCCGTGGAACCCCATGCGAGATGCCCCGGCGGACGGCTCCTGCCGCCGGGGCGTGATCTACTTGTCGCCCCCCGCGCCGGACTTGCGAGCGAGCAGCACGGCCACCGCCCGGGCGTGGTTGGCCATGGCGCGCAGGTGGTCGGTGATGGTCTTCGCCGGGTCCTTGGCGGACGGGCCGCAGGGGGCGATCGGATTGGACGCGAGAGCGACGAGCCAGAGGAACCCGAGCAGGGCGGGAACGATCTGGGCGAGGTCCGCGAGATGCGTCAACACGGTGGAGTCTTCCTCCCGTTGTCGTGATGTGGGTGCGCCGGGCGCCTCGGCACGGCTCAAGAATCACGACAGGGAAAACAAGATCGCAAACTGCGTTCCGGCAGGTCGCGGAGCCCTCTAAGGGGGTGGGGGTGGGTAGGTTCGCCCCCACCCAGTGGTTGGGGGCGAACCTACCCACCCCCACCCCCTAGGTCGTGTCTTCAATTGATCTTGAGTGGTGGATCATGGTCGGGTGATACGTCGCCATGAACTGTCCGATGAGGAGTGGGAGTTCCTCCGTCCGCTGCTGCCCGAGTCCTTGCGTGGGCGGAAGCGGTTGGACGACCGCACCGTGCTCAACGGGATCGTGTGGAAGTTCCGGACCGGCACCGCCTGGCGGGACGTGCCCGAGCGGTACGGCCCCTGGCACACACTGCACACCCGCTTTCGACGGTGGGCCCTGGACGGCACCTTCGAGCGGATGCTCCAGGCCGCCCAGGCCCGGGCGGACGCGGCGGGAGAGATCGACTGGCTGGTGTCGGTCGACTCCACCGTCGTACGCGCCCACCAGCATGCCGCCGGGGCCCGAAAAGGGGGCGCCGCAGCCCCGCGCTCGGACGCTCCCGGGGCGGCCTGACCAGCAAAATACACCTGGCCTGCGATGCCTTCGGGCGTCCGCTCGCCTTCGTGCTCACGGGCGGCAACACCAACGACTGCACCCAGTTCACCACCGTGATGGAGGCAATCCGGGTGCCCCGCCTCGGTCCGGGACGGCCGCGGGTGCGGCCCGCTCATGTGCTGGGCGACAAGGGCTACAGCTCCCGCGCGATACGCACCTGGCTGCGACGCCGCGGCATCGCTCACACCATCCCCGAGCGGGCCGACCAGATCCGCAACCGGCTGCGGCGCGGCAGCCGAGGCGGGCGCCCGCCGGCCTTCGACAAACAGCTCTACAAGCGGCGCAACGTCGTGGAACGGTGCTTCAACCGCCTCAAGCAGTGGCGCGGCATCGCGACCCGCTACGACAAGACCGCCGAGTCCTACCAGGCAGCCGTCACCCTCGCCTCGCTCCTGATGTGGGCGTGACATTTGAAGACAGCTCCTAGGACCCCACCCGCCACGCCGGTACGTGATACACCTCACATTGCGAGTTGAGGGAGCGTCAATAGATGTGCAGGTCAGGGCAGTTGGCCAGGACTTGGGCACACTGGTCCGCGCTGGGCCTGCCGGGCGGTTTCGGCCGCTCCGCTTCGGACTCCGACCGTACGCGCGGTGAACTCGGCCTGGATGACGCGAGGGCAAACTGCCACCTTCCGTGCTTCCGTGCACGGCAAACAGGGGTTCCCGGAGGTGCTCGAATGCGGCACGGAGCGGAAGGGAGAGGCGCCGCCTGCGCACTCACCGCGCGGTCAAGTGCTCACCTCGGCGATGGTGTCCGCGATCAGGACCGGCAGATGGGTGAGGGCGCGCTCCAGGAGCCGCTCGATCGGGACCGCGTGCTCGCTGTTGTCGACGCTGATGTTGGTCACCCAGCTCGCGGGTTCGTAGCGGGCAAGCATCGACAGGGCGTACAGCACAGCCCACCAGGCCATCAGCGGATGCAGCTCCCGCTTCAGCGAGGAGAGGACGGGCAGGAAGAACCGCAAGCCCACATAACCACGGGTCATGGCCCGCAGGTGCTTGCGGCGTTCTGCTGCGGTTGCCGACCCCTGGGGCATCGCCCAGTTGACCACCAGTTCGCCGCCGCCGTGGTCGTAGCGCGTGTAGTCGGGTGGTGCCGCCGGCCCGAGGCTGAGAGTGCGGATGGTCACGTAGCTGTCGTGCTGGGCGACGGCAGGGTATGCGGTGAGGAAGTCGGCCAGTGCCTCTCGGGTGCCGGCGTCGATGACTCGGTCGGGGATGTCGCACACGGGAACACTCAGCAGCGAGTGGTCCTCGTCGTGGATGCTGCTCGCGGCGGCGAAGAGCGGGGTGGTCCGCTCCCGGTTCGTGAGCGGATAAGTGAGATTCACTGGCAGCAGATCCCACAGGGCCTCAAGGCGCACCGGGTCCTTCTCCCACACCGGTGAGTCGAGTACCTGGCTGACCCGGACGAAGCTGCCATGGGTGCCTGGTGCGTCGGTGCGGAGCTCGATGTCGGGAAAGGGCTTGTCGAACCCGGAGGCCTTGATCCCGTGGGTGACGAGACGCCAGTCCTCGCCCCCGAGAGTCACCGCGGCGGCCGCGATGGCGCGCCCGGCCTGGCTGAGGCCGTAGAAGACCTGCAGGGGACGTGTCGCAGGTCCAACGGCCTTGGCCGCCCGGAACATCTGCTCGGCCTGTTCCAGGGCCGCTGCATATGTCTTGCGGCGGGATCCCGATCCGGCACGGCCGGGTGGATTCCAGCGGCTGGCCCGCAGCCGCTCCCACGCCCCATCGGCGTCCACATCGAGGTACATGGCCCGGGACGCTACCGGCCGCCGGGCAGCAACACGGGCGATTTTCCCCCTCGCGTACGCAGGCGCGGCCCGAGCGGACCCTGCCCCATGCCGGGATGACAGATGTCTAGCCGGCCAGAGGCTCAGCAGAAAGTCGAGACAGCACAGATCACTTCAGGATCGGTAGCGCGGCCAGGCTCGGCTGCGGCGGCCGCTTGCCGGCGCGCGGGGGTACGCCAGTAGGCGGCAGCGCACTCCCGGGCGCCAGCCTGATCGTGTGGAGTGGCACGGACTCGCGGCCTGACAACCGATTGCGCATCAACATCAACGCCTGACAGGCAAGAGCTACGGGCGGTTCCAGCAGTCGACGCCCGGTCCGGTGACGGACTCGAGGTTGAGCGGGTGACACGAGGGCGCCTGGGCCAGGTGGTGAGTCAGGGAGTCCTTGCGGTTGGCCAGATCGCGGATGACGCTCAGGGCCTCGCTTTCTGCCGCGCCCTGGGAGTACTGGATCTTGTGCCAGTTGCCCAGGAACTCCAGCAACATGTCGACGACTCCTCGTGCGGCGTGTGCGGTCATGGCGTCCGCTGGGGCCGTGAACTGCCCTCGGTGGATGGCGCTGTTCCGTGTGGCGTAGAGCCACTCAAGCAGTGCGTGAAGAACGTCTTGCTGGTCTTGGAGCCAGTCGGAAAGGAGCTTGGGGTCAGCCAGGCGAGCACGCCACAGTGCCAGGGTGTCTTGGGCGTACCCGCCGGCCAGCCGGGCCAGAGCGTCGATCGCCGCTTGTGCATCGAGTACGTCTTGTCCCGTCTTCGCCCGTGCGGGCAGCAGGACGTCGAGCCAGCCGTTGACATCGAGTTTCCAGCTTGTGAGGCGGAGGGGATGGCCGTTGTCTCCGTCTTTCAGCAGGACGCGGCGCACCACAGCAGCGTGCGAGGTCACGGTCTGTTCCAGCGACCGCACCGCCTGCTCCTGAGGGGCCAGCTGCTGTCGTGCCTGACGGGCCTGCTCGGCCAGCTGTGTGTGGGCTGCGCGTGCTGCGGGTTGGTCCTGCGTCTGTGTGCGTCCCACTGCCCGTTCCAGCTTGGCCAGGTCACTTGTGTCGTTGGCCAGCCGCATCTGCGCGGAGCGCAGGTGGTTGAGCGCCGAGTTCGTGACCGTCTGGTAGAGGGCGATGAGTAGCTGGCGGATGGAGTGCAGGGCGCAGGCCTTTGCGACGAGGTCGAGTTGTGTGGAGCCAACGTCCAACGAATCGATGGCGCTCCAGGCGAGAGCGGAGCTGGCCATTGGAGCGTCGAGTCGGGCAGCCAGGTGTGCGCTGCGCAGGGCAGGTCGTAGGGAGACGGGCCAGTGGGTGGTGAGTGGGCGGGCGATGGACGCCGAGGTACTCGTGAGGTCGTGCTGCTCTCGGCGTCCGGTGTCGTCGACGGTGATGTTGCGGGGGCCAAGGGTCAGGTCGACTAGCCGCTGACCGGCGGCGTACTGGTCGAGCGCTTCGCTGATCTGACGCCGCGCCCTGACGACAGCGGTCGCCGCATCGGCGGCGGCCACAGGCAGGTCGACCATGACTGCTGGCCCTTTGATGGCTGCAGCCCAGGCCGTCAGTTCTTGGGCCCCCACGGTGACGGGGCGGGAGGTGTGGAGCGGGCTTTGCCGTGCTCCCGGGAGGAGCTGGTCCAGGTGCTCGAGTTGGCTGGCACCTTGGACAAGGCTTGCGACGCGGTAGGTGCGCGAGGGCGGCCACAGCACTGCGGTGATCGAAGCGGCGCCCTGAACAGCTCTGGATCCCTTGCGGATCAGATCAACGTGCAGGGAGCGAGGATCTCGTCCGTCCAGGACTATGAGCGCGGCGACCTCTCCACGGGCTCGTGCCAGCACGTCGGGCGAAAGGACTGGACCGTCCCACACGGAGGTCACCCAGGTACGGATGTGGGCTGCCGTAGGGGCGATGTGAGCCTGGACGCGCAGAGCGTATGCGGCGGCCGTGGCCTTGCCGGCCGCGCCGGTGAGAAGGCCGGGGATCGAGGCAAGCAGCGTGTGGGCCTGCGTCGCCTGGTGCCCACCGCCCAGGGCCTGGTGCGCAGGGAGCCCCGCTGCCACGGTGGAGGCGGCCGTGGTCAGACACCGCCTGAGGAGTCCGAGTTGCGGCTGTCCGCTTGTGGCATGACCGGCAAGGGCCTGGTGCGCTCGTGTCAGGGCAACAACGGTGCTGTTAGCGGTGGAGACATGGTCGCTGAGGTAGGCGCCTGGTTCGAGGCAGAGCAAGAGCCCTTCAAGGAAGCTCCTTTGCTGACGCGTCAGCTGCCTGCGGTCAAAGTTGCTCCTGATCTCCTTGTCCCACACCGAGTAGCGCACGTGCGTACCTTAGTGCGATCGGCAGTGCGGGTTTGGCCTGAAGCGGTGAGTCCCACCAGCACCCCGCACGCCGCTCGCCACCCCAGGACGACCCCGCCGACCACCTACAGCGCTACGCGAACCCCGTCAACCACCACGAAGCGCTGGTGCGCGGGCCTTTCCCTGAACTCGGCCCCTCCAGCCCCTCATCGCGGACTTGCTGTCCCAGGCAGACGCCTCGTGTCTCGGCTCAAGTCCCGTAGAGGGCCGTTACTCTGGCGGCGCGCACGGCCAAGACCCCGCACGGCCAGCGACAGTGCCACGCTCCCCCACAGGTCTCGCACCTCTGACCAGCACAAACCCCGCACCTGCTATAGCAGTCGGCACGAGAATGACCTGGTCTTTCGTCACCCATGTCAGCAACAGGTGAGCACCATCCGTCAGCACCAACTACCAGGTCACTGAGGTTGCGCCACTGACATTCAGATGACGATGCCCAGCTGACACTTCCCCGCAGACTGTCAAACGGTCGGTGGAGCGCTATCGCAGAGGCGAACGCAAGCACCCGCCCCAGGCCATCGCCGAACGGATCGACGACGCGGTACGCCGGCGCTGGCAGCCCCGGGTACGCAGACGCCGCCGGAAGCAGGCCGCCGCCACCACGGGCATCACGGTGGAGACACGGGCCCGGTTCGGGTACACCGCACCCGTCGGCACCACCGACGACGGGCGCTTCCGCCGCCTGACCGTGCATCTCCCCCCGGCATACGCGCAGCGCCTGTTCGACGCCCGCAGCACCGGCGCCAGCGACCAGCAGATGCGCCAGATCATCGCCGAAGGACTGAAAGACATCTACTTCCAAGACGGCGGCAACCGCGCCCTCGGACTCTCCGACGTCACCCTCAACGACATCGACTACCTCGACCTCGACTACTGAACGCAGACTCGCCCTCGGCCGCCGTCCACCGACCGCTGAGCCGAAGCGCGATAGTCGTCACCAAGGCACGTTGTTGTCACCGCGGCCGACCCTCGCCGATCACAAACGGCAGATTGGGGGAATGTCTCTACTGATGCGCAGCTCGGAGGGCAGTGGGGGCCGGTGACACCCGTCAGCCGGTCGTTGAGCAGCGGCAGCAGGTCCGGCCGGCCGAGCGATGGCCGGATCGGCCGCGGCCCCGAGCGCGTACGGCAGGGCGGCCGGAGCCGAGGAGTAGACGCTGCCTCCCTGGTGGTGCAACACCATCAGGTCACCGGCCGCCCCGGCAGTCTTCTCCGGCCCGTGCGGGTCCCGCAGCATTCAGGGCACGTCCTCGACCGAACCGTAGGCGTGCCCCAGCCCCGCCTTGATGACCCGGGTGCCGTTCCGATCGCACGGCCGTGAACGTACGCTGGCTGCCTGTCAGACGCGTGCGAGTCACCGCTCGTATGGACGCACTGCCTTGGGGGAGACACGGTGCTCGACGAAACGCTGATGGCCTTGGCCGCGAGCGCGGGGACCGCGGTGGCCGCGGCCGCCGGTACGGATGTCTGGGAAAGCGTGCGGACGCGGCTCGGCGGTATCCTCCGGCGGGAGAACGAGGGTGACGCGGAGCTCGTCCTCGCCAGAGCCGACCGTGCGGCGGCGGAGCTGAGCGCTGCCGAAGACGAAGACGCCGAGCGGGCGCGCAGCCGTATCGAAGGTGTGTGGCGAGACCGGTTCGAAGACTTGCTGGGACGTCTGGACGCTGACGAGCGCGCGGAAGTGGCCGACCAGCTGACGAACCTGGCCTCACTTGCCCGCCCTGCCGGCGGAGTTTCGGCAGGGGACGACGGCCTGGCTGTCGGCGGGAACGTGAGCGTCCGGGCGGGCGACAGCTCGGTGGCCGCCGTCCGCATCGGGACGGTGAACATGGGAAACCCTCCCCCGCCGGGTGTGGAGTAGAGGCGACCACACCCGGTCTCGGTGTGCCGTCGCTCAATGCGCACACGGCGATCAGTGCTCAGCACGGTGGGCTGGCCGTGGGTAGCGTCGGAACTGTCATATTCCACGCGCCGCCGGTACGGGAAGTCTGGCCGCGCCAGATCGGGCTCGTCCCCGGCCAGGCGGACTGCTTCCAGCACCGGGAAGCCGCCGACCTACTGGACCAGGCAGTCGCCGAGGGCGGAACCGCCGTCGTGTGCCAGTTGCTCTCCGGGATGGGCGGAGTTGGCAAGACGCAACTCGCCGCGCACTACGCCCGCACGGCGTGGGAGGCGGGCGAGGTGGACCTGCTCATGTGGATCAACGCGACCAGCCGAGAAGCGATCACCGCGGCATACGCACGAGCGGGCACCCAAGTCGCCGACGCGGACCCCTCGGATCCCGAGGAGGCGGTGCGCCGGCTCCTGACCTGGCTGCAGACGACCGAGAGGAGATGGCTCGTCGTCTTGGACGACCTCGGCGATCCCGGCGCTCTCCAGGGCCTGTGGCCACCCGCGCGGCGCCACGGCCGAGCCCTGGTCACCACACGCCGACGCGACGCCGCGCTGAGCGGGCCGGGGCGCCGCCGCATCGATATTGGCCTGTTCTCCGCCGGGGAGTCCGTCGACTACCTGACCGCCAAGCTCGCCTCGGCACAGCGCGACGACGAGCCGCAGATCGCCGCCCTCGCCGAGGATCTCGGATACCTCCCGCTGGCGCTGGCCCAGGCGGTCACCTACCTGATCGATCTCGGCCTGAGCTGTGCCGAGTACCGGACCCGACTGGCCGACCGGACCCGGGAGCTGGCCAGCGTGGTGCCAGAGCGCGGGAACTTGCCCGACGACCACCACGACATCATCGCCGCAACGTGGTCCCTGTCCATCGAGCGTGCCAACGCCCTGCGCCCACAGGGGCTGGCCCGGCCCGTGCTGGAGCTGGCCTCGGTACTGGATCCCAACGGAATCCCGACCGAGGTCCTCACCGCACCACCAGTGCTCGACAGACTGGCGATCACCCGTAGAGCAATGATCCTCAAACGCGGGGACCGGAAGAAGGTGCCCAGGGTCGTCACGGAGCAGGAGGCGGCGGACGCGCTACGCTGCCTCCACCGGCTTAGTCTCGTCGACTTCGTCCCCGGTGCCCGCCATGAAACGGTGCGCGTCCATCACCTCGTGCAGCGGGCGACCAGGGAAGCCCACATGCAGGACGCCGAAGACGGTGCGGGTGGGCGGGAGCTGGGCGGTCTATTGGTCCGGATCGATGCCGAAACGGCTGCGGAGGCCGTGGAATACGTCTGGCCGGTCGAGGAGCGGGACGACACGCTCATGGCGGCGCTGCAGGCCAACGCCAAAGCGGTGGCCGAACACATGCCCGTGACGGCGGTAGTGGGAATCGACGGCTCCCACTACCGCCTCGGCCTGCGGCTGGGGGAGGCCGGACACGCTGCGGAGGCCCGGCACCACTTCGAGCGGCTCCTCGCCGGCCTCTCCGTCGGAGCAAAGCGAACCGAGCGAGGCAAGGGAATCGAGCAGCTCTTCGTCCGCCACAATATCGCGTGGTGGCAGATGGAGGCCGGTGACCCCGCAGGGGCGGCAACAGCCTTCGAGCGGCTCCTGGCGGACAAGGAGGACGTACTGGGAGCCCACCCGAGCACGTTCGCCACGCGTTACGGTCTGGCCCGGGCGCAGGGCGAAAGCGGAGACCCGGCGGCGGCCGTCGCGGCTTTCGAAGCACTGCTGGCCGACTGTCTGGACGCGTATACCTACCGGACCCGGTCCTTCTCGCTCCGCCGCACCGTCCGCTTCGCGCAAAGAGCCGCGGACCGGCAGATGGCAGTCCGCATAGAGGCGCTCAGCGGTGCGACCGACCGCAGTCCGGGCGCGCTGCCCAAGTGGGAGCCGCCCGCTCCGTCCGCCCGCTACGGCCTGGCCTGGTGGCGGGGTATGGCCGGGGAGCCGGTCAGAGCGGCGTGCGAGTTAGAAGAATTGCTCGCCGAACAGGGGGACCTACT
The DNA here is from genome assembly GCF_003032475.1 of Streptomyces sp. P3. Lineage (NCBI taxonomy): Bacteria > Bacillati > Actinomycetota > Actinomycetes > Kitasatosporales > Streptomycetaceae > Streptomyces > Streptomyces sp. P3. The sequence continues at coordinate 9,209,562 of NZ_CP028369.1, read as the reverse complement.
CGCCGCCTTCGATCCGCTGCGACTGGCCACACGTCATGCCTTCGCCTACTGGAAGGCCGAGGCCGGCGATCCGGGCCGGGCGATCCCCCTGCTCACCGAGCTCTTGGCCGACCAGACCAGCATCCTGGGCCCCGAACACCCGCAGACCCTCACGACACGCCACACCCTCGCCCGCTGGAAGGGTGCGGTCGGCGACCGGGCCCGGGCGGTCGTTCTGCTTACCGAGCTCTTAGCCGACCAGACACGCATCCTGGGCTCTGAACACCCCCAGACCCTGGTGACGTGCCACACCCTCGCGCGCGGGCAGTCGCGGTCCGCTGGGGAGGATGTCTGAAGCGCTTCTCAGGGAAGCGTCAGCCGGGCACGGAAGCTGTCGGTGACAACGATTCTGCCGGTCCTGCCATTGGTGACAAGCAGCGTGCCGTTTCGGTGACTACTACGGTGCCTCGACGCCGGGAGGGCCACAGCTCAGTCGTCCTCTCTGGTGCCAACTATCGGGCTTCGGCACATCACGACCGACCGGCCGGGCAGCACCGCCAGCCCGGCCTCGCCGTCGCGCGCAAGCAGCCGGCGGGCGCCCGGTCCCGCGCAGCTCAGCCTGCGCCCCGGCCACGCCGTCAGCCGCCACGCGTCGTACAGGGCCGGGGCGTCAGCCGGCTCATCGGCCGGATCGATCAGTCCCGGCCGGTATCTATTGCTATGGCTTGTTTGTGCTGCATGGCGTGTGCAGGGCGCACCTCCTGCCCCATCGGCGAAGGAACTCCCCTCGCCGGGCCCTGCAGTTCCGTGGGCGGCGGGGCCCGCCGCGCCTCCCGGCTCCCCACGGGAGGCCACGCGGCTGCCCGTACGACGGTGCCCTACGTCCGCGGGCACCCCGACCATGGCAGGCCAGACCCTCATCTCTAGCTGGTCTCTTCCGGGACAACCGAGCATGGCGGAGTCAGCCGTGGGGGCGCGTCGTCGCGACACACCGCGGGCGACGGTGCAGAGCCGGAAGATCGACTAGACGTGATCAGGTTCGGAGCGGCGAAGCACCGGAGCGGGCTCCCGGTGTGCCGAGGGGCACCGGGAGCCCACTGTGTCAGCGGAAAGCGTTGAGGCGGGTGACGATGTGGGACGCGGCGCCCTCCATCAGGGTGTCGGCCACCGCCTCGACGGTTCGCGCCTGCCAGGGGTGCAGGCTCGTGCCGGCGACCACCTGGTTGAAGGCGCCCATCGCCGGTCCGCAGTGGACCAGGTAGTCGACCTGGGAGCGGGAGTCACCGGTCACGGCGAGACGGAAGCCGCGGTCGAAGTAGCCGCGCAGGACGGCCGTCAGCCGGGCCTTCGCGTCGATGTCGGCCGCCGTCGCCGCGGCCGGCGTCTCTCCGCCAAGGAAGCGGTCCATGATCTGGCCCCTGGTCGCCTCGTCGAGCTCGTCGAGTGAGGCGTGCCGACGCCACAGTTCGTGCAGGCGGGCCGCCCGGGCGGGGAAGAACAGCCCGCGCTTGAGGTAGCGCGCCCGTACGCCCAGCTCGAACATCTCCCCCCAGGGTGCGCTGTCCACGTCGTACTCGCGTGCCCTGACCAGCAGTTCCTTCACTTCAGCACTGGTGGCCGCCTCCACCGTGCACTGGTTCACCGATCCCGTCAGCACGAACTCCGCGCCGAGGAGGAACGCCGCCGCGGCCGCCTCAGGGGTGCCGATGCCGCCGGCGCAGCCGACGTGCACCCGCGGGCCGGGCAGCGCGTGCGCGTCCCGCAGCCGCAGTACCGCCGGGAGGAGGGCCAGCAGGTCCGCGTTGCCGCTCAGCCAGCCTCCCTCCGCCTCCACGCACAGGTCGTCCGCCATCGGCCGGGAGACCGCCGCCTCAGCCTCCTCCTCGCTAACCCTGCCCTCCGCGAGCAGACGCGCCACCATACGGGGCGGCGGCGGGACCAGGAACTCGGCGGCCACATCGGTCCGGGACACCTTCGCGAGGATCCGGCCGCCCTTCAGCCTGAACCGCACGAGAGCGGGCGTGACCAGCGGGAAGCCCGAAGCTTCCACGAGGTCCACGCCGTACCGCATGAGTACGTCGACCAGGGCGTCCTCCTGGTCCGGCGCGCCGTGCCGATAGAGGAGGTTGACGCCGAAGCCGCCGCCCGGGCCGAGGTCCCGCAGCATGGTCTCCACCTCGGCGAGGGGCAGGCCACCGGTCCCGAGGAAGCCCAGCAGCCCTGCCTTGTGCGCCGCGCGCAGCATCTGCGGGCCGGAAATCCCGCCGTACAGCGAGCCCAGCAGGTAGGCCTGGCTCAGCCCGTAGCGCTCGCGGAAGCTGCGGGCGCCGAGATCGCCGGCCTCGACGGTGGGGCTGGCCGGATCGGGCGCGGGGAACGCGGGCTGCTCGGGCACGGAGACAGCCGAAACGGTATGCGGATGCGCCGTGGCCTCCTGGCGGGCCGTGTCTCGCAGGGAGTTGGCCGGCAGCGGGTCCGCGTGGTCCCGGATGCGGGTGACCAGCTTGGTCAGCACCTGGCCGGGGCCCAGTTCCACGAACTCGAAGTCGCCCTGCCCCATCAGCCGGCGCACGGTGTCGGTCCAGCGCACCGGCGAGGCGATCTGGGCCGTGAGGGTCTCCTTGACGGCTTCGGGACGGTACGGCTGCGCGTCCACGTTGGCCAGCACCGGCACGGTAGGGGCACGCAACGTGAACCCGTCGAGGAAGCGGGCGAACTCCTCGGCCGCGCCGCGCATGTAGCGGGAGTGGAAGGGGGCGCTGACGTTGAGCCGTACCGCGCGGGCACCGGCGGCCTCGAAGGCGGCGCAGGCCGCGTCGATCGAGGCGGTGGGCCCGGAGAGCACCAGCTGGTCCGGGGCGTTGTCGTTGGCCACGTCCACGTCGTCGAGCCCGGAGTCGGCGAGGACGCGGGTGACGGTCGCCTCGCCGATGCCGACGACGGCGGCCATGGTGCCGCCGGTGGCCGCGGCCATCAGCTCACCCCTGCGCCGCACGATCCGCAGCCCCGTCTCGAAGTCGAAGACGCCCGCGGCGAACAGCGCGACGTACTCGCCGAGGCTGTGGCCCACCAGGAAGTCCGCCGGCGCCGGGTCCCGCTCCAGCCGGTCGAGGTAGGTCAGGGCGTTCACCACGTAGAGCGCGGGCTGGGTGAAGTCGGTGCGGGCCAGGCGGCGTTGCGGGTCGGTGGCGCACAGGTCGGCGATGGAGTAGCCGAGCACCCGGTCGGCTGTGGCGGTGTGCTCGGGGAACTTCTCGAACAGGCCCTGGCCCATCCCTCGCCGCTGCGAGCCCTGTCCGGGGAATCCGTAGACCTTCATGGCGGGTGCCCTCCTCTGGGCGGTGGGGGTGGCGGTGGGCCGTGGGGCCGCCGGGGCGGCCAGCTCCCGCGCCCTGGCCAGTGCGTCCGGGTCGTGTCCGAACGGGTTGAGCAGCGGCAGTGAGCGGGAACGCGTGCCCGGGGGAAGGCTGTTGCGGACGAAGTTGTGGAGGGTGCCGGAGGGGCCGAGGTCGAGGTAGAGGAAGTCTCCCCGGGCACGGAGCGCCGCCATGGCCCGTTCGAAGTCGATCGGCCGGCGGACGACCCGCCAGAAGTGGTCCGGATCGGGCCGCTCGACCGGTCCCCCGTCGACGCAGGACAGCCAGGGCAGACGCGGCGGCGCCATCCGCACTCCGTCGAAGACGGCGGCGGCCGCGTCCTGGATGTGGTCCATGAGGCGGGAGTGAAAGCCGTACTCGACCGGTACGCGTTGGTGCGGCACATTGGCGGCGAGCAGTTCGGTCTCGGCCCTGGCCAGGTCGGCCTCGGTGCCGGCGACCACGAAGTGGCCGGGGTAGTTGCGGGCGGCGATGTCGCAGGACCGCAGGGCGGGCGCCCGGTCCAGCGCTTCGGGGCCGGCGATCACGGCGAGCATGCCGCCGCGCGGCCCGCGCCGCAGGGCCTCGGCCTGCCGTACCAGCAGCCGCAGGCAGTCGGCGGCGTCGAGACTGCCCGCCTCGACGGCCGCCGCGTACTCGCCCAGACTGCACCCAAGGAGGTGGACCGGCTCGATGCCACAGGACCGCAGGGTCCTGGCCAGCGCCAGCTCCGTCATGACGATCGCCGGGTTGGTGAAACGGGTGTCGGTGAAGGGTTCGCTGCGAGCCCGCGCCGGGTCGAAGACGCGGTCCAGCACGGACTCGCCGAGTTCCTCTGCGACGACCGTGTCGTAGCCGCGCAGGGTCTCGCGGAACACCTCGTTGCCGTCGTAGAGCTCGCGGCCCATCTGGTGGTACTGCGATCCCTGCCCGGAGAACATGAAGACGGCGGGAAGGCCCTCGGCGGGCGCGGGAGTCATCTGCTCCTCCTCGGAATCGTCATGTCGGTGGCCTTCGTCATCGGTGGGCGTCCCAGAACAGGCCCGTGCCGGAGGGCGTGGTGTCGGGCCCGGGCGTACGGCGTCCCTCCCAGAAGAGGGCCCGGCCGGCTCCGCCCGCCTCGCCCCGGACCACGAGCCTGCGGTGCAGCGCGGGCTGCGGCAGCGGTGCACGGCCGCTCTCGCCGTCGGCGGGGGCGGGTGCGAGCAGCAGGTGGGCGTTGGTGCCGCCGTCCGCGAAGCAGTTCAGCGCGGCAAGCGGGGACGACGCCGGCCAGGGGGCGGTCTGTCGGGGGAAGTAGAGCGGTGAGGCGTTCAGGTCGAAGTGGGCCGGCGGCTCCTGACCCGACAGGAACGGCACCTGCTCGCCGTGGTGCAGCATCAGGACCACCTTGATGAACGCCGCGATGCCCTCCGCCGCGAGCGGGTGGCCGATGTTCGGCTTGACCGAGCCGAGCGCGACCCTGCGCGCCGGGTCCTTGCCGTAGACCGCCTCCACCGCCTTCAGCTCCAGCAGGTCGGTGACGACCGAGCCCGAGCCGTTCGCCTCCACCCAGCCGACGTCCTTCGGGTCGTGGCCGCTGCGCCGAAGCGCCTGGGTCATGACCGCCCGGTGTGCCTGGGGGTTGGGTGTGGCCGGGCCCGCCGTGCGGCCGTCGTTGTTGACCGCGAGGCCCTTCAGGACCGCGAGCACCCGGTCGCCGTCGGCACGCGCCGCGGCGAGCGGCTTGAGTACGACGACGCCGATGCCCTCGCCGAGTACCACGCCGGCCGCCCTGCGGTCGAACACGTGGAACCGCTCGCCCGGGTTCAGCAGGCCCCGTTGCCCGAAGACCCGGTGCGCCCTGTCGTCCGCGAGCAGACTCACCCCGGCGACGACCGCCGCCTCGATGTCGCCCGACCGCAGCGCCTGCACGGCCGTGTCCATGGCCACCAGAGCCGAGGAACAGGCGGTGTCGACGACCAGGCTCGGACCTTGGAGGTCGAAGAACTGCGAGACGTTGGCGGCGAGGTAGTTCTGGCCCGCGGCCACCACCGGGTTGGCCGCCGCCCGCAGTCTCCCTGCATCCGGAACCCGACTGGTGCGCCCTCCGACGTACACCCCGATGGGGCGCCCCTTCAGCTCGTCGGGACGGTGGCCCGCGTGGTGCAGCGCGCCGTTCACCTCCTCCAGGAGCAGCAGCGCCTGCGGGTCCATGGCCGCGGCGTCCGCCTCCGACAGCAGGAAGGCGTCCGGATCGACGCGCAGCACGTCCGGGAGCAGCCCGGCGTGGTGTCCGCCCGTGCCGGCGACCGACTCCGGAGCGGGCCGCAGGGCGCAACCGCCCTCCCGCAGCAGTTCCCAGTAGGCGTCCGCCGACTCCGCGCCGGGGAATCGGCACGACAGGCCGACGACCGCGACGTCCCCGGCGCCGCGGGCGGCCGGTGCGGCGGCGGGCGCAGGGACGGCGGGGCGGGCGACCACCGTGTCCGCACAGGACGCCGTGCTCCGGGAGTCCCGGTCGCCGGGGTCCGGAGCGAAGGCGGCCAGCAGCGCATCGGGATGGGACTGCGCCAGGTACTGGGTGAACGCGTCGGCCGTCGGGTGTTCCAGCAGGGCCGAGGGGTCGAGCGAGACGTCCAGCCGCTTCGCGGTCTCCTGGACGAGCTGGGCCACGACGATCGAGTCGACGCCGTAGTCCTGTACCGGCACATCGCCGGTCAGCCTGGAACGGTCGAACCGCAGTTCCGCCGCGAGCCGGCCCAGCAGCCAGTCCGCGGCCGCGTCGCTCACGGCCCGCAGCATCGTGTCCCCGGGCCCGGGTTTCGGCAGGCCGGCCGCAGTCTCCTCGGAAGCCACGGAAGCCTTTCCGCCTGGGTCCAGGTGGCGGTCCGTCAGCCGATCCGGCTGCCATACCGCGTCCGGCCGTGCCACGGCGGGCAGGACCACGCGGGCGCCGCTGCCCAGGGCCCGCTCCAGCAACGCGAGGCCCTGTTCATCGGAGAGCGCGGCCAGGCCGGCGACCCGGTAGGCGGCGGTGCGTACCTCGCCCATTCCGGTGTCCTTCCAGCTCGGCCACTGGATGCTCTGTATCGGCAGCCCGTGCGGCCGGGCCTCGGCGACCGCGTCCATATAGGCGTTGGCCATCGCGTAGTCGCTCTGTCCGACGGCCAGGGCGGGCACGGCGGCGGCGACCGAGGAGTACACGACGAACAGGCTCAGCGGCTCGTCGCGAAAACACTCCACGAGTGCGTCCAGACCGAACACCTTCGGGCCGACGACCCGGTCGACGACGGCCTGCGGCTTGCGGACGAACGCGGGGTTCTGGGCATCGTTGAAGCCCGCGCAGTGGATCACCCCGCCGGTCGGGCCCAGCCGTAGCCTGATGTCGGCGAGCGTCTTGGCCAGGGCCTCCTTCTCCTCCAGCCGGACGGCCAGAACCTCCAGCTCCACGCCCTGTTCCGCCAGTTCTACGAGCGGGCGCAGCCGCTGTCCGAGCGGCCCGCCCTCGGCGATGTGCGCGCCCCACTCCGCCCGGGGCGGCAGCTCCTCACGTCCGGTCAGGACGACCTTGCGCACGCCGTGCCGGGCGACGAAGTGCCGGGCCGTCAGCAGTCCGAGCCCACGGGTACCGCCGGTCACCCACAGCACATGCCCTTCGGGGAAGCTCAGCGGCGCGCGCGGGCCGTCCGGCAGGGGGCGGAGCGCGGCGCGGTGGCGTACGCCGTCGCGGTAGGCGATCTCGGCCGGGTCTTCGTCGCCGGCCAGTGCGCCGAGTTCGCCCACCATCCACCGGGACAGCTGCTCGTCGGTGCAGACTCCCGCGTCCAGGTGCCTGGAGCGGACATGCCCGTACTCGCTCTGCAGCATCCGGTACAGACCGGCCCGGGCCGCACCGCCCAGCAGGTTGGGGCCCCGCGAGACCAGCAGGGTACGGAGCTCCGGTCCGCCCCGGTCGACGAGGTGCTGCAGCCAGCGCAGCCAGACCGGCAGCGTGCCGTGCGCCGGGGGCAGCGCGGGATCGCCGCAGCCGGACAGGTCGGCCACGGCGTCATAGCGCTCCCAGCGGGTGCCGGGGTCGGCGAGGTCGGCCGCGAGGCGCTCCGGGATCAGCACCTCGCTCCCCGGGAGGGCGGCGCTCAGCCGGGCGGCCGCCGCCTCGGTGCCGGGCACCGTGAGGATCGCGGTCAGGCGGGGGAGTGCGGTGCCTCGTGCGGGCGGGGCCGGGATCCACTGCCGGGTCAGCAGCACTCCGGCGGCCGGGTCGGCGGGGGTGGTGTCCGGGACCCCGAGTTCGGCGTCGATCGCGGCGTGGCGGATGTGGTCGCCGGCGAAGGGATAGCCGGGCAGGGCCACCCTGCGGGGCAGCCCCGCCGGATACAGTGCCGGCCAGTCGACCGGCCGGCCCGCCATCCAGGCCTCGGCGTACACGGCCGGGTCGGCGGCCGGGGTGGCGGCCTCGACGGAGCGGCGCAGGTCCACCACTGCGCTGTGGCCGCCGGCCGGAGTACCGCCCGCCGCGAACTCCTCCAGACGGTCCGCCAGTTGAGGCAGGTCATCGAAGAGCACCGCGAACCGGTGCTCCATCGCCTCACGGCCCCATTGCAGGGTCCAGGCGACTTCCTGCGGAGCCGCCTGCGCGCCCTCGCCGCGCAGGTGTGCGGCCAGGCGGCGGGCCTGCGCCGCCAGGCGGTCGCCGTCGCGGGCGGAGAGTACGGCGAGATACGGGCCGGACCCAGCCCCCGGAACCGGTGCTCCCCCGTCACCGGACACGTCGAGGTGTTCCTGGAGGACGACGTGGGCGTTCGTGCCTCCGGCGCCGAAGGAGCTCACCCCGGCGGTTCGGGGACGGTGTGTGCCGTCGGCGAGGACGCGGCGCGGCCAGGGCGCCGCCTCGTTCTGCACGTGCAGCGGCGTGGCCGCGAAGTCGATGTTCGGGTTGAGCCGGTCCGCGTGCAGAGACGGGGCGAACTCGCCGTGCCGCATCTGCAGCAGCACCTTGGTCACGGCCCCGATGCCGGCGGCCGATTCGGCGTGGCCGATGTTCGACTTGACCGAGCCGATCGGCAGCCGTTCGGGCAGGTCGCCGCCGAAGGCGCTCAGCACTCCGGCGACCTCGATCGGATCGCCGAGGGCCGTTCCGGTGCCGTGCGCCTCCAGGTAGTCGAGGTCCGCGGGACGCATCCCGGACCGTTCCAGCGCGGTGCGCAGCAGCTCGCCCTGCGCCTTGGGGCTGGGCACGCTGAACCCCTTGGCCGTACCGCCGTGGTTGACGGCCGAACCCCTGATCACCGCGAGGATCCGGTCGCCGTCCGCCACCGCCCGGTCCAGCCGCTTGAGCAGGACCGCGCCCGATCCCTCGGCCGGCACGTATCCGGTGCCGCCCTCGCCGAAGCTGCGGCAGCGTCCGTCTTCTGCGAGGAAGCCGCGGTGTGCGAGCTGGAGGTATTTCACCGGGTGGGTGGAGACGTTGACGCCGCCCGCCACGGCCGCGTCGCAGTCGCCGTTGCGGATCGCCAGCCACGCCTGGTGCAGTGCGACGAGGGACGACGAGCACATCGTGTCCAGGGCGATGCTCGGTCCGGTGAAGCCGAAGAAGTACGACACGCGGTTGGCCACCGAGGCGTGCGACGAGGAGGCGGCCAGGCCGGTGCCGCGCAGCGCGTCCCGAACGCCGTACAGCTGGTAGTGGCCGTAGGTCACGCCGACGAACACACCGGTGCGGGTGGCACGCAGCCGCTCCCGCGTGCAGCCGGCGTCCTCCAGGAGGTGCCAGACGGTCTCGAGGAAGACACGCTCCTGGGGGTCGACGTGCTCGGCCTCCAGCTGGGACATCCGGAAGAACAGCGGGTCGAAGCGGTCGGCGCCGCGCAGGAAGCCGCCCCAACGGCCGTACGTCCTGCCGACGGCCGACTTGTCCGGATCGTAGAACCTGGCGTGGTCCCAGCGGTCGGCCGGGATCTCCTCGATGCAGTCCCGGCCCTCTCGCAGGTTCTGCCAGAACTCGTCGATGTCGTCGGCCTGCGGGTAGCGGCCGGCCACGCCGATGATCGCGACATCGGCCTGGGCCGTGGCGTCGACCACGGGAGCGGGCGCCGGCGGCTGCACGCCGACCGGATCCCCCGGTTCCCCCGGCTCCTCCCGCTCGGCGAACGCGTCCGGGCGGGCCGCCGCCAGATGGTCGGCCACCTCACGGACCGTCACGTACTCGAACAGCAGGGTCTTCGGCAGCGGGCCGACGTGTTCCTCGAGCCGTCGGACCAGGCTCATCGTGATGAGGGAGTCGACCCCGTAGTGGTCGAAGGGCTCGGTGACGGCGATCTCCCGCTCCGGGAGCCTCAGTTCGGCGGCGAGCAGCCGTAGGACCAGCCGCTCCGCCCGGAGGCGGAGCTCCGCCCCCGGTGCGGGCGCCGCAGACCGCGGCCCCGGGGAACGGTCGTCGAGCGCTGCCAGGATGCGCGCCGGGTCGCCCGGGGCGAGCAGCAGCCTGGGCGCGTTCCCCGCCAGCGCCCGCTCCAGCGCCACGAGACCGGCCGCCGTGCGCACCGGCCTCATGCCGAGTTCGCGCGCCATGTCCTGCTCGGCGGCTGCGGTGATCCGCATTCCACCGTCGGCCCAGACGGGCCAGGCGGCGGCGAGGGTACGGCCCCGTCGTGCCCCCTGAAGGCGCAGTTGTTCCCGCTGCTCGGCGAAGTGGTCGAGGAAGGCGTTGGCGAAGGCGTAGTCGGTCTGGCCGAGGTTGCCGAAGGCGGCGGCCGCGGAGGAGAACGCCACGAAGTAGTCCAGCGGTTCGTCCCGGGTGGCCTCGTCGAGCAGGACCGTGCCGTACACCTTGGCGGCGAGCACGGCCTCCGCGTCCGCGCGTGCCTTGCTGCGCAGCAGACCGTCCCGCAGCACTCCGGCCGCGTGGAGGACACCGCTGACCGAGCCGTACGTCGAACGGGCGTCGGCCACGAGTGCTCGAACCGAGCCGGGGTCGGCGACGTCGGCCAGGACCACGCGGGCTCCGGCCGCCTCGATGCGGGCGCGGGTCTCGGGGCCGGGCGCGGAACGGGCGACGAGCATGATCCCGGCGTCCGGCAGCCCGGCGGCCCGGCGGCCGGCGGCGATGTGCTCCGCCAACAGCAGGCCGAGGGCGCCGGCGCCGCCGGTGATGATGTGCGCGCCCTCGCCCGCGAACGCCGTCCCTGACGCGGCGGGCAGCGCCGTGTGCCGCCAGGCTCGTCGCGTACGGCCGTCCTCGCCGACGCGGACCTCCGGGGCGCCGTCGGCTCCGAGTTCGGCGGTCACGGCGTCGGCCACCGGACCGGCGGCGACGGCCAGGACCCGTACGTCGGCCGAGGGATGCTCGCGGCGCACCGAGCGGACGAAGCCCGCCATGGCGGGCTGGGCCGGCCCCGAGGCCGGGTCGCGGTGGACGTAGAGCAGATGCGGGGTGCTGCCCCGGCGGTGCCGCTGCCAGGCCCGCAACAAGTCCGAGGCGGCGTGGAACCCGTGCTCCACGGCCGCGGCCGTGCCGGTGTCCTCGCCCGCCAGCAGCACGACGTGAAGCCGGCCCGGCGGCACGGCGTCGAGCACGGCCCCCGGCTCGAACCCCGCGTTCAACGACACTCGCCGTACGACGGCCCCGACAGCGGTGAGCGCGGCGGCCACCCCCGCACCGTGTTCACCGGTGTCCAGAACCAGAACCGTGCCGGTGACGGCGTCGGCGGGGGTGTTACGCGGGTCGGGCTCCCAGACCGGGGCGAAGGCGGACACCTCGTCGGCGGGTGACCCGGCGCCGGCGAGCGATCCGGTGCCTGCGGCTGACCCTGTCGAGGCAGACGGCCCGGCGGGAACGGACGCCCCGGAGAGGGCGAGCGCTCCCCCGCCGACGGCTGACCCTGCCGGCGCAAGAGCCCCGGAGACGGCCGGTGATCCGGAGACGGCCGGTGATCCGGCGTCGGCGAATGCCTCGGCGCCGGGGGCCCCGGCGGGCTCGGTGGGCGGTGGGGTGGCCGGGGTCACCCAGTGGCGGGTCCGGGCGAACGGGTAGGTGGGCAGGTGTACCCGGCGTCGGACCTCGTGTCGGGGCGTCCAGTCGACCTCGGCCCCGGTGAGCCATGCGGAGGCGACCACGTGCGGCTCCGCCGTCGCGGCCACGGCCGGTGTCCGGCCGCCCGGCTGGACCAGGCCCGTGCGGACGGCGGATGGGCGGCCATCCAGGTGGGCGGTGAGTTCGGCGCGCAGGGCGTCCGTGTTCGGGGCGACGACGGCGAGGCGGTGGGCCATCGCCTCGCGGCCCGTCTGCAGGGTGTGGGCGAGGTCGCCCGCCGGGATGTCGTGGTGGGACAGGTGATCGACGAGCCGTCGCGCGGAGCGGCCCAGTGCCTCGGGGTCGCGAGCGGAGAGCACGAACACCTGCTCGTGCTCGGGTTCCTCGCAAGGCTCTGGCACGGTGGGCTCCTCCAGCACGATGTGCGCGCCGGCGCCGCCGAAGCCGAAGGAGCTGACGCCGCCGTTGCGGGGCAGTTCACGGCCGTCGGCGGCGCGCGGACGCGGCCAGGGACGAGTGGTGCGGGCGACCTCGAACGGGCCGCCGTCCAGCTCCAGATGGGGGTTCGGCTGTTCGAAGTGCAGGCTGGCGGGGATGGTGCCGCTCCGCAGCGCGAGCACCGTCTTCAGCAGCCCGGCGATCCCGGCGGCCGCCTCCAGGTGGCCGATGTTGGTCTTCACCGAGCCGATCGCGACAGCCGGTCGCCCGTCGGACTCGGCCTCGCCCCGGTTCGCGCGCAGCCGGCGGAAGGCGGAGCTCAGGCCGATCGTCTCGATGGGGTCGCCGAGCGCGGTGCCGGTGCCGTGCGCCTCGATGAGGCCGACCGTCCACGGCTCCACCCCGGCCCGGTGGTACGCCTCGACGAGCAGGTCCGCCTGGGCGTCCGGGTTGGGGGCGGTGAGCGAGGTCGTGCGGCCGCCGTGGTGGACCGCCACGGCCTTGATCACGGCGTGGACGGCGTCGCCGTCGCGGCGGGCCCGCTCGTCCGGCTTGAGCAGGACCAGACCGGCGCCCTCGCCTCGGACATAGCCGTCGGCCCGGCGGTCGAAGGCCTTGCAGCGGCCGTCGGGGCTGAGCATCTCGCCCCGGCTCAGCGCCTCGTACACGGTCGGCGCGAGCATGAGGCTGACGCCGCCCGCGAGCGCCAGGTCGCAGGTGCCGTCCCGCAGTGCCGCGACGGCCTGGTGGACGGCGGTGAGGGAACCGGAGCAGGCGGTGTCCACGGCGATGCTGGGGCCGCGCAGGTCCAGCAGGTAGGAGATGCGGTTGGGGATGACCGACAGCGCCGCGCCGGTCAGCGTGTGGCCCTCGATGCCCCGACCGGCGGCGCGCTGGACCTCCAGGTAGTCGGAGTTGGTGACGGCCACGAACACCCCGACGCGCTTGCCCGCGAGGTCGGAGGGCCGGTATCCGGCGTCCTCGATCGCCGACCATGCCGTCTCCAGCATGAGGCGCTGCTGGGGGTCCATCAGTTCCGCCTCGCGCGGAGAGATCCCGAAGAACGCGGCGTCGAAGCGGTCCACGTCCGGGACGAAGCCGCCCCAGCGGGAGCGGGAACCCGACTGGGCACGCCAGTCCCAGCGGTCGGCGGGGATCTCCGTCACCAGGTCGTCGCCGGCCACCAGATGGTCCCAGAACTCCTCCAGGTCCGTGGATCCGGGGAGCCGGCCGGCCATGCCGATGATCGCGACGTCCCCGCCACGCCGCTCCTCCCCCACGGGCTCGGCCGCGGCCACGGTGGGACGGGGCGCGGCGGCCGGACCGAAGTGAGCGCCCAGCGTGTCGGCGTGGTGTTCCCATAGGTGGTCGGCAAGCGCGGCGAGGGTGCTCCGGCGGTAGAAGAGGGTCGGCGGAACGTCGATGCCGTACGCGGTGCGCAGCTCCACGCTGAGCGTGGTGAAGGTCACCGACGTCATGCCGGCCTCGCCCAGCGGGGTGTGGGCGCCGATGTCGCGGGGGTTGGTCCCGGCCAGGCGGGCGACCGTGCCGGTGAGTTCGGCGAGCAGCGCCTCGACGCGGTCGCCGGTTTCCCCGGCCTCGGCGAGGGGCGCGGGAGGCGTGTGCGGTTCGGAGGTGGTCGTACCGAAGCGGGCCCGCAGTTCGGGCAGCGGCAGTGTGGCCAGGGCGGTGCGGTCGACCTTCTCGTTGAGGGTGCGGGGCAATCCACGCACCCGGACCAGCACGTCCGGAACCATGTGGGTCGGCAGCCAGGCCGCGAGCCGCTCACGCGTCGGCTCAGCGGCGCCCTCCTCGGAGACGAAGCAGGCGAGCAGCGTACGGTCGCCGCCGCTGCCGCGCGCCACGGCCACGGCCTCGCGCACCCCGTCGAGCCGCCGCAGCGTCGCCTCGATCTCCTCCAGTTCCACCCGGAAGCCGCGCACCTTCACCTGCGAGTCGATCCGGCCCAGGTAGACGAGCCGCCCGTCGGCAAGGCGGCGCACGAGGTCGCCGGTGCGGTACATGCGCCCGCGGGGCTGCGGGGCGAACGGGTCGGGCAGGAAGCGCTCGGCGGTCAGATCCGGACGGCCGAGGTAGCCGTCGGCCACGCCGTGGCCCGCGATGTACAGCTCCCCGGCCACGCCGGTCGGCACCGGTCGGCGCGAGCCGTCGAGCACGTACAGGGCGGTGTTGGCGATCGGGGCGCCGAGGGTCACGGGCTCATTCGGGACGAGTCGGCTCGCCGCCGACCAGATGGTCGTCTCGGTGGGCCCGTAGAGGTTCCAGACCTCGCCGTTGCCGGCGAGGAGCGCCTCGGCGGTCTCGGCGGGCAGTGCCTCCCCGCCGGACAGCACCTTCAGACCGGGGTGCCCGCGCCAGCCCGCTGCCAGCAGCATCGTCCAGGTCGCCGGGGTCGCCTGGACGATCGTGGGCGCGATGCGCTCGACCGCCTCCCGCAGCCGCAGTCCGTCGCGGGCGCTGTCGGCCGGCAGCACCTCGACCGTGCCGCCGGTGACGAGCGGCAGGTAGAGCTCCAGGCCCGAGATGTCGAAGCAGATGGTGGTCAGGGCCAGGAGCGTGTCACCCGGCCCGCATCCCGGTTCGCGGGCCATCGACCAGAGGAAGTTGGTGAGCGCGCGGTGGGGGACGCGCACCCCCTTGGGCCGGCCGGTGGAGCCGGAGGTGTAGATGACGTAGGCGGGGTCGTCGGGCCCGGCGGGTCCGGGTGAGGGGGCTGCGGGCGGTTCGTCGGCGCCGTCGGCGAGGAGACTCGGCGTGCTGCCGTAGGCGCCGGGCACGGTGGAGTGGGTGAGCATGAGGTGCAGCCCGGCGTCCTCGGCCATGTAGGCGAGCCGCTCGGTCGGGTAGGCCGGGTCGAGCGGGACATAGGCGCCGCCCGCGGCCTGGACGGCGAGCAGGGCCACCGGCAGATCCGCGTCGCGCGGCAAGAGGACACCGACGGTACGGCCCCGGCCGACGCCGGCCGCAGTGAGCCGGGCCGCGAGCGAGTCGACCCGCTCCTGGAGTTGACGGTACGTCAGTTCGGTGCCGTCGCACCGCACGGCGACCGCGTCCGGGCGGGCCTCGGCCTGGCGGCGCACCAGCTCCCAGACCAGCGTGTCCGACGGGTAGTCGGCGGCGGGCCCGGCCAGCGCCTCGTACTCCTCGGCGGTCAGCGGGTCGAGGCCGCCGACCGCCGTGCCGGGCGCGGCCACGGCGCCGGCCAGGAGTGTGGTGAAGTGGGCGCCGAAGCGCTCGGCCGTGGCCTCGTCGAACAGGTCCGGGTCGTACTTGATCGAGTAGCGGCAACCCTCCGCCGCTTCGACCACCTCCAGGGTCAGGTCGAACTCGCCCTCCTGGTGGACTCCGTCGACCGGGGCCAGCACCAGGCCGCTCTCTCCGAGTCCGCCGCGTGCCCAGTTCTGGAAGTAGAACGCCACGTTGAACGGCGCGGCCGGGGCCGCCGGGTCCGCTCGCTTCAGTTCCTCGGCGAGCGTGATCAGCGGGTACTCGCCATGCTCCAGCGCCTCCAGGACCGTACGGTGGACACGGCGGGTCAGGGCGCGGAAGGGCTCCTGCGGGTCGATGCGCTCGGCCAGCACCACCATGTTCATGAAGTAGCCGAGCACGTCCTCGAAGCCGTCAGCCGGACGGCCCGCGGTCGGGGTGCCGACAGCCAGGTCGCCCTGGTCGGTGTAGCGGTGCAGCACCGCGAAGAAGGCCGCGAGCAGGACGCCGAACAGGGAGGTCTGCTCCGCCGCGGCGAGCGCGCGGGCGCGCTCGGCCACGTCCGGGGGAATGTGTCCGTCCACGCTCGCGCCCCGGAATCCGGGCACGGGCGGACGCGGCCGGTCCAGCGGCAGCGCCACCGCGGTCTGCCGGCCGCGCAGCCGTCCCAGCCAGTAGGCGCGCAGGCGCTCGCCTCGGGCGCCGGCCAGTGTCTCCCGCTGGCGAGCCGTGAAATCGGCGTACGTCCGCGCCGGCCGGTCCGGCGGAAGGGGGCGGCCGTGGGTGACCGTGCGGTAGCCGCGCTCCAGTTCCTTCAGCAGCGCGGCGATGGACACCCCGTCGAACACCATGTGGTGAAAGGTCAGCAGCAGCGCCTGGCGGCCGTCGCCCAAAGTGTAGAGCGTGGCCCGCACCAGTGGTCCCCGGGCCAGGTCGAAGGGGACGCGCAGGTCGGTGCGCATCCGGTCGCGCAGGGCGTCGTCCGCGACGGCCGTCAGGAACACCTGCTGGAAGGGCAGTTCGGGCTCGGCGGCGATCGACACGACCGGACCGTCGGTGCTGGTGCGGACCGTGGCACGGAGTTCCGCGTGCCGGTCGACCAGGTCCTGCAGCACCACGCGCAGGGCGAGCAGGTCGGCGCCGGGGTCGAGCCACAGGGCGAGCGGCAGGTTGTACGCGTACGTGCCGGGCGCGATCTGTTCGATGACCCACAGCGCCCGCTGTCCCTCCGACAGGGGGTGCGTGGCGGCGACGGCGTCGGAGCGGGGGCGCAGCACGGCTTCGGCCGCGACGCCGGCGGTCGGCGAGGTGACGGCCCCCGCCGCGTCCTGGCTCTCCGGTACGGCGGTTCGCGTGACGTCGGCGAGCCAGGTGGCGGTCAGATGGGCGGACAGCTCGCGCAGCGTGGGGCGCTCGAAGAAGTCGCCGAGCGGAACGGTGACGCCGAAGGCCTCGTCTACGGCGGACACGATCTTCATGCCGCTGAGCGAGTCGAAGCCGTAGTCGGCCAGCGGACGGTCGGGGTCTATGCGCTCCTCCAGCTTCAGCACGCCCTCGACGAGCCCGCGCAGTCGCTCCGCCGCCTCGTCGGCGGCGGCGCCTCCAGCCGCGGGTGGCGTGGGCGCCAAAGCCGTGACCGGGTCAGGGGCCGGGGGCGCCGGCGGGGTCGCGGCGAGCACCAGGCCGTCGCTCTCGGCGACCAGCACACTCTGGCCCAGGGCGGTGTCGTCCGAGCCGAGCGCTCCGACCGGCGCGTAGCCCTCTTCGTGCAGCAGTCGGATCCAGGACTCGGGCGAGGCCAGCGGCGAGTCGGGCAGGCGCAGTTCGCCGTCCTCGAACGCCCACCAGCCCTCCAGCGGACCGCCGCCGATGGTCAGCAGCGGTCTGACTCCGGTGAGTTCGTTGAGGACGAGCCAGCCGCCGGGCCGCAGCAGGGCCTTCGCCCTGCGCAGGGTGGCGCGCAGGTTGCGGGTGGCGTGCACGACGTTGGTGGCCACGACCAGGTCCGCCGAGGCGGGGATGAAGTCCTGTTCCAGCAGGCCCCGTTCGAGGTTGAGCACCTGGAAACGGGCGAACGGGTAGCGAGCGGCGAAGCGTTCACGGCCGTGTTCCAGGAAGCGGGGCGAGATGTCGGTGAAGGTGTAGCCGACGCGGTCCGCGTGCTCGGCCAGGACCGGCAGCACCCGCTCGCTGGTGGCGCCGGTGCCGGCGCCCAGCTCGACGACATCGACCGTGGCGCCGGCCGGCAGGTGCGGCAGGCGCAGGTCCAGGAAGCGGCGGACGGTCTCGCCCACGAGCACGTTGAAGGAGTCGGTGAGCGGGTTGCCCTTGTAGAAGTTCTGCACGAGCTTCATCGACGAACCGGGGAACATGATCTCGGTGGCGCCGACCTCGCCGCGCAGGATCCTCGGGTACTCCTCCAGGAAAAGCCGGTTGAGGGTGACGGTCGGCTCGATGTCCGGGTAGGCCGCGCAGATCCGGCCGAACTCCGCCTCCCGGTCCCCAGGGGTCTTCTGCTCCACCGCGTCCACCGCGGCGGCGGTGACGACATGGTCGCCGTCGCGGGTGAGGTACCCGGCGTCGGTCAGGATGTTCAGCAGCGCCTCGTGCAGGCGCCGGTACTTGTCCTGGATGCGCAGCCGACCGTGCAGCTCCGCGCGCTGGTGGCGCTCACCCGCGTGCCGGAAGACGCCCATGCGCCGGTAGACGTCGAGGAGCGCGGGCGCGGAGACGGTCTCCAGTTCCTGGTAGCCGGCGACGACGCGGGCGGCGGCCGGATCGACACCGGTCTGCGAGCGCAGACCGGCGAACGCCTCGGCCAGGGCGGGCGCGTGGCCGCCGGCCATCGCCTCGCCGTCGTACGCCGGATCATGGCCCATGGCCTCGAGCGCGCGATGGCCCGCACGGATCGGCATGACCTGCGCCAGGCTGCTGTGAAGGACCCGGCGCAGCGCGGCGATCCCCTCCGCCGGGGTGAAGGAGCCGATGCCCAGGCCGGCGAAGATCTCGGCGAGCCCGGACCGGGTGCCGGAGCCGACCTGGCCCCAGTAGCCCTGGTTGACGACGGAGACCGGGAACGGCAGCCGGTCGCGCAGGAAGTGGGCGTAGGCGTCCTCGGTGGCGGACGCACAGGCGTAGGCGCCGTTGCCGGCGAAGCCGCCGAAGGAGCCTGCGGAGGAGAAGTAGGTGAGGAAGTCCAGCGGTTCGCCCGCGACGGCGGCGGCCAGCGCCGCGGCACCGACGCTCTTCACGGCGGTCACCGCGGTGAACGTCGGGTCGTCGAGATCGGCCAGGGCATGGTTGTCGAAGACCATCGCGGCGTGCACGACGCCGTGCACGACGCCGAAACGGGAGTGCGCCTCGGCCACGGCCGCCGCCAGGTCGGTGGCGGAGCAGGCGTCGCCCCGGACATGCGCGACCTCACCTCCGTACGCCCGGATCCGCGCGATGTCCGCCTCGAGTGCGGGCGTGAGCGCGCCGCGACTGAACCAGACCAGCCGGGCCCGGTGCCGTTCGGCGAGGTGCAGGCTCAGCTCGCGGGCGATGCCGCCGGTGCCGCCGACCAGCAGGTAGACGCCGCCGTCCCGGAACACCGGCTCCGCCTCGGGCAGTTCGACCCTGCCGAGCCGGCGCGTGTAGCGCACCCCGGCGCGCAGTGCCACGGTGCGGCCCGTGCCGTCGAGCGGTTCGGCAAGGAGGGCGTCGACCAGTGCTCCCGGGTCCCGTTCGGCGTCGGCCCAGGCGAAGTCGAGGCCGACCGCGCGGAGCCCGGGCCGTTCCTTGGGCGCGACCTGGAGCATGCCGTGCAGGCCGGCCGCGAAGGGGTTGCGCACCGTGCTGCCCGCGACCCCGTACGCGTCGCTGGTGACCACGACCTGCTGCCGCGCGCCGCCGTCCCGCAGCAGCCGCAGCAATGCGAGGGGGCCCGAGCGCATCTTTCGCGCGGCCTGTTCCTCGCCGAGCCCCTCCCCCGGTCCGGGGTGCACTCCGCCGAGGTGGTAGACGAGGTCGGCGCCGGTCGTGCGGGCCGTCCAGTGGTCGCCTGCCGGTCCGTCCAGCCTCACGCACTCCACCCGGCCGGCGGGCAGGCGCGCGGCGAGCGCCTCGCCCAGCCAGGCCGAGTCCTCGGTCGTCAGGACGACGACCCGCCGGGGCGGTAGCGGGGCCGGCTTGGCCGGCGCCTCGGCGCGCACCCATACGGGGCGGTAGAAGTCCGGTGGTTCCAGGGCGGATCGCGCGGGCTCCCGGGTCTCGGGACGCGGTGCCGACGGGGCCGGGATCCAGCACCGGCGACGGGCGAAGGGGTAGGTCGGCAGGGCGATCCTGCGTGCGCCGGGCGGGGTGACGCGCGACCAGTCGGGCTCGGCGCCCACCACCCAGTGCGCGGCCACGGCCGTCAGGTCACGGACGGTCAGCGCGCGGTCCAGGTCGGCCGTGTCGGCGGCGGAGCGCGACGTGCGGGTGGCCTCGGCCCGGCCGGTGACGAGCCGCGGGTCGGGGCGTCCCGCCGCGTACGTCTCCAGCAGGGCGGCGGCCTCGGCAGGCGAGGCGGTCGTCAGGGCCAGGCGGAACTCGTGGGCCGTCCGGCCCGACCGCAGGGTGTGCCCGATGTCCGCGAGGCATGGGCCGTCGTCGGTCGCGGGTGCTCCGGGGTGGAGCACGGCGACCGCCCGGGCCACGGCCTCGACGGTGTCCGCCGTGGTGGCGGCCGGGGGCAGCCCGGCCCCGAACTCGGCGGCGAGCAGGGCGTGGTAGCGGGCGCGCTCGGTCACGCCGAACCCGTACTCGGCGAGGTCGGCGGCGGGGCTGATCAACCGCGGCTCCACACAGACCGTTTCGGCCGCGAGGCGCAGGCAGACGGAGCGGACCTCCGCCGTCGCGTCCGGTTCCGTGACCGGGCCGCGCGCGGCGCTGCGGCGCAGCCAGGCCGCCAGGTCGGCCGTGTAGGCGCGCAGGCGCTCCTCGGTCTTCGCGGACAACACCAGCAGGTGTTCCCCGCCGTCCGCCGGGCGGTCCACCGATTCCGTCGGCAGGTACTCCTCGACGAGCACGCAGGCGTTGGCGCCGCCGCCGCCGAACGAGCTGACGAGCGCACGCCTCGGCAGCTCCCGCCCGTCGTCGGTCCCGTCCGGTCCGGGCAGGCGCGGCCACTCCGCGAGACTCTGCTGCACGTGGAAGGGCGTGGTGGTGAAGTCGATCGCCGGGTTGGGGCGCTGCGAGTGCAGCGACGGGGCCAGCTTGCCGTGCCCGAGTTGCAGCAGCACCTTGGTCAGGCCGGCGATGCCGGCGGCGGACTCCAGATGCCCGATGTTGGTCTTCACCGATCCCACCGCGACGGTGGGCCGTTCGGCACGCCGTCGCGGATCGATCCGCCCGCCGAAGGCCTCGACCAGGCCTGTGATCTCGATGGGATCGCCGAGCGGGGTGCCCGTGCCGTGAGCCTCCACGTAGCCGACCGTGTCGGCCGTGACGCCGGCGCGGCGCAGCGCGGCGCCGATCACCCGGGACTGGGCCGCCGAGCTGGGCACGGTGTAACCGCCCGTCTTTCCATTGGCGTTGACGGCCGAACCCCGGATCACGCCGAGAATCCGGTCCCCGTCCGCGACCGCTGCCCGCAGCGGCTTCAGCAGGACGGCGCCGACGCCCTCTCCGTCGACGAAGCCGTCGGCGTCCGCGCCGAAGGCCTTGAGCCGGTCGCCGCGCGAGATCATGCCGTGCTCTGCCAGCGAGCCCAGGTGTCCCGGATGCAGGATGAGGTTCACGCCGCCCGCGACCGCCGCGACGCAGTCCCCGCTGCGGATGCTCTCGCAGGCCAGGTGGACGGCGGTGAGCGAGGCGGAGCAGGCGGTGTCCACGGCCAGGCTCGGCCCGGTGAAGTCGAGGACATAGGAGACCCGGTTGGCCACCGAGTAGTGCGCGGAGCGGGCGCCGTTGGCAGCGCCCAGGGCGGTCGCCTCGCCGCCGAGCCATTCGTAGTCGTTGTTCATGACGCCGACGAACACACCGACCGGGCCCCGGGCGGCGAGGGTGGCCGCAGGGATGCCGGCGTCCTCCAGGGCGGCGGACGCGGTCTGCAGGAACAGCCGCTCCTGCGGGTCCATCGCCTCGGCCTCCGCGGGCGAGATGCGGAAGAACAAGGGGTCGAACATGTCGGCCTCGTCGATGAAGCCGGCCCACCTGCTGTCACCGCCGCGCGTCCCGCCGGGGCCGTGGTGCGCGTCGGCGTTCCAGCGGTCGGCGGGCACCTCGCGTATGCAGTGGCGGCCGTCGGCCAGGTTGTCCCACAGTTCGGTGACCGTGCCGGCCAGCGGATAGCGGCCGGCGACTCCTACGATCGCCACTCCCTCGCCCGCCGGGGCCGGGGCGGTGGCCTTCAAGAGGCTCAGCAGCAGCTTTCGCTTGTCGTCCACAGTTGCTCTCTCTCACGAACCTGGCGGGCAGATTTCTTGTTCACTTCGGCTTGCTCAGTTCGCAGAGCGCAGCCGTGAAAGTTCGGATTCCGGATGCGCCGCGATGTCCCGCAGCAGCCGTTCGTAGGACCGCGCCATCTCCTGTGCCGTGCTTCGGGCGAACAGGTCGGTGCTGTACTCCAGTTGTCCGAGCAGCCCGTCGGCGGTCTCCCGGACGACGAGGTTGAGGTCGAACCTTGCGGTGCCGGCGGTGGCCGGCAGGGGGACGATGCCGAGCTCCGCCGCGCCGCTCTCATCGCCGCCCGCTGTCGGGAGCAGGTTGAACATCACCTGGAACAGCGGGGGGTACGCCGCGTCCGGTTCCGGTACCAGGGCGCGGACCAGGTCGGCGAAGGGCAGGTCCTTGTGCTCGTGGGCCTCGGCGGTGACGCGTCGGGTCTCGGCCAGCAGGTCGGTGAAGGCGCGGTGCGGGGTCACGTCCAGCCGGAGCGCCAGCAGGTTGACGAAGTAGCCCACGACCTGGTCCAGGTCGGTCCGCGGCCGGTTGGTCACGGCGGCCCCGATGGCGATGTCCTCGTCCTGGGTGCGGCCGCCGAGCAGGACGGCGAAGGCCGACAGCAGGGTCGTGTAGAGGCTGACGCCTCGCTCCTTGCTCAACTGCTGGATCCGGGAGAGGAGTTCGGCGGGTACCCGCAGCTCCACCGAGGAGCCCTGGTGGGTGCGCACCGGGCAGCGCGGGAAGTCGGTGCGCAGGGACAGACACGCCGGCAGCCCGTCCAGCCGGTCACGCCAGTAGGTCTCCTGCCGGGCGAGTTCCGCGCCGTCGACGGTTCGTCGCTGCCAGCGGGCGAATTCGGCGTACTCCAGTGCCGGCGCGGGCAGTTGCGGATCCTTCCCACGGCTCAGCGTGCCGTACAGCAGCTGGAGTTCGGCGAGCAGGACGTTCACCGACCAGCCGTCGTACACGCCCCAGGGCCGGGTGAGCACGGCGATGTGCTCGTCGTCCGAGAGGGCCAGCAGATGGGCCCTGAGCATGTGCCGCCCGTCCGGGTCGAAGGGACGCAGCCGTTCGGCCCGGAGCCATTCGGAGATGTCGTCCTCGCCGGTGTGCAGCACGGTGACCTCGAAGCCGGATGCGTCGTGGACGCGCTGGACCACGCTGTCGCCGCGCCGGAGGTAGCCGGTTCGCAGCACCGCGTGGCGTTCCACCAGGGTCCGGACGCTGCGGACGTAGGCGTCGCGGTCCAGGCGTCCGCTCATGCGGAAGGCCTGCTGCACGTTGTCGTGGGCGGCGCCCAGGTGCGCGGGGCGGTGGAGGAACCACAGGTCGCTCTGTTGCAGGGAGATCGGCGCTGCCTCGGGTGTCGCATCGCGACCCTCCTCGGGCGCCTGTGCGGCCACCGGCTCCCCTTCGAGGAGAACGGCCAGTTCCGCCACGGTGGCCCCGCCGAAGACAAGATGCAGGGGCAGTTCGGCGCCCGTCTCCTTGCGGACCCGGAGGGTGAGACGGGTGGCCAGCAGGGAGTGGCCGCCCAGGTCGAAGAAGGTGTCCTGGAGGCCCACCTCGGTGAGCCCGAGCACCTCCCCCATGATCCGGCACAGGGTGCGCTCCGCGTCCGTGCGCGGCGCGACGTAGGCCTCCTTGGCGATGTCGTCCTCGTCCGGTTCGGGAAGCGCCCGCTTGTCGATCTTTCCGTTGATCGTGACGGGGAGTTCCTCCAGGAGCACGAAGACGCCGGGGACCATGTAGTGGGGCAGCAGTCGCGCCAGGTGGTCCTTCAGGTCCCGGGCCATGGCCGGGCCCAGCGCTCCGATCTGCGGGGAGTTGGCGAGCCGTGTCGCGCGGTAGGGGGCGCGGGCGCGGGCCCGCGGCGCTTCGCCGCGGGCGAACACGAGGTCCAGGCCGTCCAGGCGGTCCTGCGAGCAGGTGGCGGCGACCCGGTGGCCGAGGGTCTCGGCGTGCCGCAGGACGGCCGCGAGTTCCCGGGTCTGCGCGACGGCCCGGTGCGCGTCCGGGAGAGGTTCGGCCTCGTGGGCGGGCGACCGGCGCCGCAGGTCCTCCCAGGCCCGCACGTCGTCCGTGACGCGGGGATCGGTCAGCCCGCTCACGCCGAACTCGTCGGGGGCGCCGGCGTCCAGAAGGGCCCGCAGCCGGGCAGGGGTGGTGGCCTCCAGCCAGGTCAGGGGGGCGGCCTGGGGCACGGGTCCCTTGGTCAGGACGACGTCGTAGTGGTGAGCGGGCGTGTCCTCGTCGGCCGCGGCGCGTTCGAGCACGAGGTCGACGGCGCCGAGTTCCGGGAACCGTTCGGTCAGCGCGGCGAAGTACGTGGGGCTGACGAGGAGTGCGGTCTCCCGTCGCCGACGGCGCGCCGCGCGGGCGGCCAGTTCCCCGGCCGTGACACGGCCCTGCGCCCCGGCGCGTTCCGCCGCGTAGGCGCGGGCCGATGACAGGTCCAGGTTCTCCACGCCGCCGATGAGGAGGCGCCCGCCGTCCCCGAGGAGAGGCAGCAGACGTGCGAGGGCCTCCTCCAGGTACGGGAGGCTGGGGAAGTACCGCACCACCGAGTCGAGCACGATCGTGTCGTACGTCTCCCCCGCGAGGTCCGTCACGGACAGCGCGTCGCCCCGGCTCAGGGTGACGTGGGTCCAGCCGTGCCGGTCCACCTCTCGGCGGGCGGTGTCGAGTGCCGCGGCCGAGAGGTCGAGGGCGTGCACCGAGACGCAGTCGCCCGCGTACCGCGAGAGCAGCCGGCCGCTGCCGCAGCCGATCTCCAGCACCCGCTGGGGGCGCAGTCGCTCGATGAGGCGCGCGATGCCGCCGGCCGGCCCCACCGCATCGGCGTCCGTTCCCGCGTACTCCTCGTCGAAATGCCGCCGCCGGCGGTCGAGGTGGTCGTCGGCCGTCTCGCGGGCAGCGGTGTCGAGCCACTGCCGGGTCGGGCTGACGTAGGCGGCCAGGGAGCGGGCGGCGCCGCTGCCGCGCGGCAGGACCACGGCCCGGTGGACGGCCGGGTGGGCGAGCAACGTGCTCGCGACCTCGCCCGGCTCGACGCGAAAGCCCCGTACCTTGACCTGGTCGTCGGCGCGGCCGAGGTAGTCGAGGACGCCGTCGGGGCGCCACTTGGCCAGGTCTCCCGTGCGGTACATCCGGGTGCCCGGCTCGAACGGGTTGGCGACGAAGCGTTCGTCGGTCAGCTCAGGCCGGTCGAGGTAGCCGTGAGCGAGGCCGTCGCCGGCGGCGTACAGCTCACCCGGCACGCCCGGCGGCACCGGGCGCAGCGACGTGTCCAGGACGTACGCGCGGATGTTCTGGACCGGCCTGCCGATGGGCACGCTCGTCGCGTCGCTCTCGGGCCGGTACCGCCATGCGGTGGTCGCTCCGACCTCGGTGGGCCCGTACAGGTTGTGCAGTTCGGCGTCGGGCAGCAGGCGGGTGAAACGGTCGGCGAGGTCGACGGGGAGTGCCTCGCCCGCGGCCTCCACGCGGCGCAGCGCGGTGCACTCGGCGGCGGCCGGTTCCGAGAGGAACTCGGCGAGCATGGACGGCACGAAGTGGACGTCGGTGACGTGTTCGTCGCGGATCAGCCGAGCCAGGTACTCGGGGTCGCGGTGGCCGTCGGGGCGGGCGATCACGAGGCTCGCGCCGACCTGGAGCGGCCAGAACAGCTCGGGCACCGACACGTCGAAGCCGATCGAGGTCTTCAGCAGCATGCGGTCGCCCTCGGCCATGCCGTAGCAATGCTGTTTCCAGGCGGTCCAGTTCAGTCCGGCGCGGTGCGGGATGACGACGCCCTTGGGGCCGCCGGTCGACCCGGAGGTGTAGAGGATGTAGGCGGGGTCGTCCTTCGTCGCTTTCGCCGGCGGGTCGGTGTCCGGGTGCGTGGAGGTGTCCGGCAGCTCCTCCAGGACGAGCAGGGGCCTGCTGTCGGCGAGCATCTGCTCGACGCGCTCTGCGGGCAGGTCGGTCTCGATCGGCAGGTAGGTGGCGCCGGTCTTGAGCGTCGCGTAGACGGCGGTCACCAGGTCGAAGGAGCGGGGCATCCGGATGCCCACGCGGGTGCCGGGGCCCGCGCCCCGCTCGGCCAGCCAGTGGGCGAGCCGGTTGGCACGCGCGTTGAGGGCGCCGTAGGTGAGGGTCTCGCCCTCGTGGACCAGGGCGGTGCGGTCCGGGTGGCCTGCCGCCCTGTCCGTGAAGGCCTCGGTGAGTGTTTGCGTGCCCACCTCCACGGCGGTGCCGTTCCACTCGGTCAGCAGGCGTCGGCGCTCGGCGGCGGAGAGGACGTCCACGTCGAGGGCCGCCGTGCCGGTGCCGTCGTTCTCGGCGAGCGACTGGACGACGCCCGCGAGTGCGCTCTCGACGAGGTCCGCGACCGTCTCGCCGGGAATGCTGTCGTCGGCCAGTACTTCCAGCGAGAGTTCGGTGCCGAAGTCGTCGAGCGACACGGTCAGCGGATAGTTGATGGCGTCGGCGGCGGTCAGGAAGCGGATTCCGTGGTCCTCGATACGGCAGGCGGCCGCCTCGTCGAGGCCGGGTTCGAAGTGCCGGTAGTTGACCACGGCGCTGAACAGCGGTACGTCGCCGTCGAGACCGCTGCAGCGCTGGGCGAGGCTCAGCGGGCTCTGTTCGCGGACGACCAGCTCCCGCAGCCGGGTGTCGACCTCGTCGACCAGTTCCCGGACCGTGCGGTCGTCGAGCCGGGTGCGCAGGGGCAGCGTGTTGATGAAGTTGCCCAGCATCCGCTCGACGCCCGGGATGCCCTGCAGCCGGCCGGAGAGGACGGCGCCGAACACCACGTCGGAGCGGCCGCTGGTGGCGGACACGACACAGGCCCAGGCGGCGTGGAAGAGGCAGGCGGGGCTGAGCCGCAGCCGGCCGGCCTGGGCGCGCAGGTCGCGGGTGAGCCCTGCGGGCAAGGTGCGGCGCAGCCGGCCCACTCCACGGCCGTCACCGCGTACGTCGGTGAGTCCGAACGGGGTCGTCGGCTCGGCGACGTCGCCGAGTGCCTCCCGGAAGTACGTCTCGACGTCGTCGTCCGCCTGGCGGCGCAGGGTGCGGGCGACGAAGTCGCGGTACGGCGGAGCGGGCGCCAGCAGGTCGGTGCGCCCGGCCATGTGGACGCCGAGTTCGCCGAGCATCAGCCGCAGGGAGGTGGCGTCCTCGATCAGGTGGTGGGCGTTCAGCAGCAGGTACCGGCGGCCGGTCACGGTGTCCTCGGCCACGAGCAGCCTGAGCAGCGGGGCCCGGTCGAGCGGCATCCGTCCGAATCCGTCCGCCAGCGCCCACACCTGTGTCTCGGCGTCGGTGTCCGGGTCCAGGCGGGTGCGCTGCACCGGTGGTTCGGCGGTGCGGTGGACGACCTGGACGGGCTCGGGGAGCCCGGCGGTGAGGACGGCGGTGCGCATGACGTCGTGCCGGTCGACGACAGCCCGCAGCGCCCGGACGAACGCGGTGACCGCCGCCTCGTCGTCGGCGAGGTACAGGGTGGTGACGAAGTAGGGGTCGTGGTCGGGGTCCATCAGGTGGTGGAAGAGGATGCCCTCCTGGGTGGCGACCAGCGGGTACACGTCCTGCACGTTGGGCGCACCACCGGGAACGGTCGCCACCACCGCGTCGATCCGCTCCTGGTCCAGGTCGACGAGCGGAAGCATCGACGGGGTGATGCGCTCGCAACCTAGGGGGATCAGCGGGGCCGGGATGTCGGGGCCGGCGTCCCGCTCCGCCGTGTCGATCAGGGTGGCCAGGGCGGCCAGCGTGGGCGCGCCGAACACGTCGCGTACGGTGACCGTGCGGCCGGAGGCGTTCAGCCGGGCCACCAGGACGGGGATGAGCAGGGAGTGGCCGCCCAGGGCGAAGAAGTTGTCGTCGGCGCCCACCCGATCCTCGTCGAAGCCGAGCAGTTCGGCGCACAAGGACGCCAGGAACCGTTCGGTCGGCGTGCGGGGAGCGGTGTGGCCGCGCGGGGCGAAGGCCTCGATGCCGGGGGCCGGCAGGGCCTTGCGGTCGAGTTTCCCGTTGGCGGTCACGGGCAGGGCGTCGAGGGTGACGACGGCGCCGGGCACCATGTACTCGGGCAGTGCGGCGGCGAGATGGGCGGTGAGTTCGCCGCGGAGGTCGGCGGACCCGTCACCGTGCGCCGGCACGACGTACGCAACCAACTGCGGGTTGCCCGGCTGCTCCTCGCGGACGACGACCGTGTTCGCCCGGACCGCCGGGTGTTCGGCCAGCCGGTGCTCGATCTCGCCGAGTTCGATGCGGAAGCCGCGCAGCTTGACCTGGTCGTCGATCCGCCCCAGGTACTCCAGGGCGCCGTCGGAGCGCCAGCGGGCCAGATCGCCGGTCCGGTACAGGCGGCCGCCGGGCTCGGCGCCGAAGGGGTCGGGCACGAACCGTTCCCGGGTCAGCTCCGGTTGGTGGAGGTAGCCCCGGGCCAGGCCGGTGCCCGCGATGTGGAGGTGGCCGGGGGTGCCGATGCCCTGGGGGCGCAGGGCGTCGTCGAGGACGTAGAGCCGGAGGTTCTGGATCGGCCTGCCGATGGGGACGGTGCGTACGGGCTGTCCGGCGGGGACGGTCCAGTGGCTCACGTCGACGGCGGCCTCGGTGGGGCCGTACAGGTTGTGCAGGGCCCCCGGATGCCGTTCCTGGTGGCGGGCGCACAGGTCCGCGGGCAGGGCTTCGCCGCTGCAGAAGACCTGCCGTACGGATGTGCAGTGCGACCAGCCGGGCTCGGCGACGACGGCCCGGAGCATGGACGGCACGAAGTGCAGGGTGGTGACCCCGAACCGTCGGATCGCGGAGAGCAGGTACTCGGGGTCCTTGTGTCCCTCGGGCTCGGCGAGGGCCAGCCGGGCGCCGTACAGCAGGGGCCAGAAGAACTCCCACACCGAGACGTCGAAGCTGAACGGGGTCTTCTGCAGGACGACGTCGTGCTCGGTGAGCCGGTACTCGTTCTGCATCCACTCGATGCGGTTGACGGCCGCCCGGTGCTCGATCATGACGCCCTTGGGACGACCCGTGGAGCCGGAGGTGTGGATCACGTACGCGAGGTGGCCGGCGGTGACGTCCAGATGCCGCGGCGCGGCGCCGTCCTGTTCCCCCGGGTCGCGGCCGTCGCGGTCCGAGATCCGCCCGTCGTGGTGGAGGGCCAGCAGGTGCGGCACGGCGTCCAGCGGGCCGGTGGCGAGGTGCGGCTGGGTGAGCACCGCCTCGGCGCGGGAGCCCTCCAGGAGGTCGGCGATGCGGGCGGCCGGGTAGGACGGCTCGACCGGCATGTAGGCGCCGCCCGCCTTGAGGATGCCCAGGATGCCGGCCACCATCTCGGCGGAGCGCTCGGTGTGCAGTCCGACCGGGGTGTCCGGGCCCACCCCGCACCGGCGCAGCGCACGGGCGACGTGGTCGGCCCGGGCGTCGAGTTCCGCGTAGCTCCAGGAGTTCTCGGCGTCGACCAGGGCGACGCGGTCCGGGTGGCGGCGCACCGCGTCCTCGAACAGATGGTGCAGACAGCGGTCGTCCGTGAAGGCGCGGACCGTGTCGTTCCACACGTCCAGGACCTGGTGGCGCTCCCGGGCGTCGAGCATGCCGAGCCCTGCCAGCGACGCACCGGGGTCGGCTGCGACGGAGGCCAGCAGCCGCGTGTAGTGGCCGATGAAGCGCCGTACGGTGTCCCGGTCGTAGAGGTCGGTGTCGTACTCGACGGCTCCGGTGAGGCCGTCGGGGGTCTCCCGCAGTTCCAGCGTCAGGTCGAACTTGGTGGACGCGACCTCGATGTCGACGCCGGTGACCTCAAGGTCTCCCGCCCGGTAGGAGCGCTCCGTGCGGGCCTCCTGGAGGACGAACATGGTCTGGAAGACGGGTGAGTGGCTGAGGCTGCGCTCCAGGTCGAGGGCGTCCACCACGGCTTCGAAGGGCACGTCCTGGTGGGCGTAGGCGTCGAGCGCCGTCTTCTTCACCCGGGCCAGCAGCTCGTGGAAGGGCGGGTCGCCCGACAGGTCGGTACGCAGCACGAGGGTGTTGGCGAAGAAGCCGATGAGCTCCTCCACCTGGGGCCGGTTGCGGCCGGCGACGACCGTGCCGACGGCGATGTCGGTCTGCCCGGTGCAGCGGTGCAGGACCACCTGGTAGGCCGCGAGCAGCGTCATGTAGAGGGTGGCTTCGTACCGGGTGGCGACGGCGCGCAGGCCGTCGAGGAGCTCGGCCGGGCAGTGGAACTCCTCGCGGGCTCCCCGGTAGGCCTTCACGGGTGGACGTTCCCGGTCGGTGGGGAGGGTCAGCCGCGCGTCCGTTCCGGCGAGCTGCCGGGTCCAGTAGGCGAGTTGACGCTCTTGCACTCCGTCGCCGAGCCACTGGCGCTGCCAGTGCGCGTAGTCGGCGTACTGCACGGGCAGCGGGGGCAGGGGGTCGGGGCGTCCGGCGTGGAACGCTTCGTAGAGCGCGCCGACGTCGCGGACGAAGAGGCCCACCGACCAGCCGTCGGAGACGCTGTGGTGCATGGTCACCAGCAGGACGTGCTCCCGCTCGCCCAGCCGCAGCAGCCGCATCCGCAGCAGGGGGTCGCGGGACAGGTCGAAGGGCTCGGCGGCCGCCAGGGCGCAGACGGCGGGCAGTCGGTCCGGGTCGGTGAGTTCCTCCTCGCGCACGGTGATGTCCCGGCCGTCACCGACGTGCTGGTAGGGAACGCCGTCCTGGTCGACGAACCGGGTTCGCAGCACTTCGTGCCGCTGGACGACCGCGTCGAGCGCGCGCAGCAGCGCCGGGCGGTCCAGGGTTCCGCGCAGCCGGATCGCCATGGGGATGTTGTAGGCCGCGTCGGTGTCGTCGAGTTGGGCCAGGAACCACAGGCGCTGCTGGGTGAAGGACAGCCGCACCGGCCCGTCGTCCGGACGGGCCATCTCCGGGTCGCCGGCGAGGAGCGTGGACAGGTCGACACCCTGCCGCTTCAGCAGCGCGGTCAGCGCGTGCCTGCGCCGGGCGGGCAGGGCGCGGATCCTGCGGACCAGCTCCTGCGTGCTGAGGTCACTGCCGGCAATGTCACTGGTGGCGCTCATGGGAGTTCCTCTTCCGCCTAGTTCTCGCTCGTCAGGGCGT
Organism: Streptomyces sp. P3; assembly: GCF_003032475.1. NCBI lineage: Bacteria > Bacillati > Actinomycetota > Actinomycetes > Kitasatosporales > Streptomycetaceae > Streptomyces > Streptomyces sp. P3. The sequence continues at coordinate 9,179,055 of NZ_CP028369.1, read as the reverse complement.
CCAGATCGGCGTCGCTCAGGGTCTCGACCAGGCCGAGGCTCCTGAGGACCCGGTCCGTGTCGAGGGCGGGTGCGTCCTCGACGGCCGGGGCGATGCGGCGGAGTTCGCCGGCCATGTCGACGAGCTTCGGGTGGCCGAAGACGGCCTGGACGGGCAGATCCACGCCGAAGTCCTGCCGGATCAGGTTGGTCAGGCGGGTCGCGAGGAGCGAGTTGCCTCCGAGCGAGAAGAAGTCGCTGCGGGCGTTGAGCCGTTCGACGTCGATCTGCAACAAGGCCGCCCAGGTGTGCGCGAGTTCGTGTTCCGCGTCGGGGCGAGTGCCGTTGTGCGGACCGGAAGCGACGGTGGCCGCGGGCGCCCGGGTGGACTCGCCGGCCGGTCGCGCGCGGTCGCGGACGAGCCAGTGACTGTCCGGTTCGAAGGCGGTCGGCGGCAGGGGGACGACGCGGCGGGGGCCGGAGTGCAGTTCCCGCCACGGTACGTGCGTCCCTCGCACCCAGAGCCCGGCGAGGCGTTCCAGGTCCCCGTCCTCGACCAGACCCGACAGGAACTGGGCGCCCCGGGTGCCGGAGAGCATCGCGTCCAGGGGGCCGGCGTCGTCGTCGGCGTTGCCGCGCAGGACGACCGGGGGCGGGGCGCCGTGGTCGGCCTCCGGCTCGCCGCCGAGGCAGTCGGCGAGGGCGGCCCTCAGTTCCTCGTGGGAGGCGGCCACCACCGCCAGCCGCTCCGGGAGTGCCTCGCGGCCCAGCTGGGTGGTGTACGCGAGGTCCGCGAGGCGGGGCGCGTTCCCGTCCGTCAGGAAGTCGCGCAGTCTCCGTACGGCGGTGTGCAGCCGCTCCGCGTCACCGGCCGAGACCACGACCACCTGGGGTCCGTTGTCCTCGGTCGGCGGCTCGGCCGCCACGGCCGGCGGCGGTGCCTCGACGACGAGGGCGACATGACTGCCGCCGGCCGCCACGGAGTTGACGAGGGCGCGGCGCGGCAGCGGCCGGCCGTCGGCGTCGGTCGTGGCCCGGGGCTCCCAGGCGGCGAGGCCGGTGCACAGCCGGAGCGGGCCGTCGTCGGGGTCCAGCCGGGGATTGGGGTCGCCCGCCTCGACCAGCGGCGGCAGCTGCCCGTGCCGCAGTTGCAGGACGACCTTGGTGAGCTGGGCGATGCCGGAGGCCGCCTCGGGATGGCCCAGGGCCGACTTCACGGTGCCGACGGCCACGGGCTCGTCGACGTCTCGGAACACCTCGCCGAGGGCCCGCAGTTCGACCTCGTCGGTGATGGTGGTGCCGTTGGCGGCCGCCTCGACGTACCCGATGGACTCGGGTGCCGCGCCGGCCCGTTCCAGCGCGCGCCGCATGACGCTCACCTGGGTGCGGAGACTGGGCGTCATGAAGCCGTTGGCCCGGCCGCCGTGGGCCGTGGCGGTGGCCTTGATCACGGCGTGCACGGTGTCGCCGTCACGCAGTGCGGCGTCCAGCGGTTTCAGCAGGACGGCTCCGACGGCCTCGGCGGGCAGATAGCCGTCCCCGTCCCGGAAGCTGCGGCTGCCCGGGTGGCTCCCGAGGAGCTGCATCTCGGACAGCGCCACGTACTTGGCCGGGTCGACGGTGAGGTTGACCCCGCCGGCCACGGCCAGTTCGGCCTCACCGCGCTGCAGGTCGGCGCAGGCGAGGTGGATGGCCGTGGCCGACGACGTGCACATGTTGTCCACGGCCAGGCTCGGGCCTTCCAGGCCGAAGAAGTAGGAGACACGGTTGGCGATGAGGTTGTACGACGTGGTGGCGGTGAGTGCCGCGAGGACGGGGTCCGAGTCGTCCGCGCGGTACATCTGGTAGGCCGCCCCGACGTAGACGCCGACGCGGCGGCCGTAACGATGCTCCAGTGCGTCCTGGGTGACGCCGCTTTCTTCCAGGAGGTGCCATACGGTCTGCAGGAACAGCCGCTGCTGCGGGTCCATGGCAGCGGCCTCACGGGGCGAGATGCCGAAGAGCAGCGGGTCGAAGCGGTCGATGCCGTCGAGGAACGCGCCCCAGGTGCCGCGCGTCGGACCGGCCTCCTCCGGGCTGGCGCCGTAGAGACGCTCCCAGCGGTCCGCGGGGATGCGCGTCACGCAGTCCTTGCCGGACCGGAGGTTGTCCCAGAAGGCGTCGAGGTCGTCGGCCTGGGGGTAGAGGCCGCTGACGCCGATGACGGCGATGTCGGTGGCGGGCCGCTGCGGCGCGGATACGGCGGCGGGCTGCTGGGCGGCGGCCGCCACGGCGTCGGGAGCCTGCGCGGCGGGGGAAGTGGCGAGCGCCGGTTCGGGGGCGGCGGGTTCGCCGAGCAGTGCGCGCAGGGCGTCGGGGTGTTCGGCCATGACGTACCGGGCCAGTTCACGGACCGTCTGCGCCTCGAAGAGCAGGGTGCGCGGGAGCGGGCCGAACTCCTCCTCCAGGCGGGAGGTGAGGGTCACGGCGATGACGGAGTCCATGCCGTACCGCTCCAGCGGGGTGTCGGCTCCCAACCGCTCGGGGCCGAGTTTGAGGGCCCCGGCGATCACGCGCCGCAGGTGGGCGGCGGCCCGCTCCTCCAGGACGCCGTCCGCCACCGGCTCCGGTGTCACTGCGCTCTCCTCGCGGTCGGGGGCGCCGGTCACCGGCCGGGTCACCGTTTCGGGGGCGGCGGGGCCGAGGAGTCCGGGTGGCAGCGCCTCCCGCCGGCCCAGGAGGACGAGCAGCCTGCCCTCCCCCAGTCCGTTGTCGTCGGCGGCCTGTGCGCACCGCAGTGCCTCGAGCCCCCGGGCGGTGTCCAGCGGCGCGAATCCGAGGTCGCGCAGCCGGGCCCGGAGCGTGGGGTCGGCTCCCATGCCGCCCTCGTCCCAGAGGGGCCAGCCGATGGACACGGTCCTGCCGCTGCGCAGCCCGGCGTCGACGAGGCGGTTGCGGTGCGCCGCGTAGGCGTCCAGGAAGGCGTTGGCCGCCGCGTAGTCGGCCTGGCCCACGTTGCCGAAGGCCCCGCTGGTGGAGGAGAAGCACAGGAACGTCTCCAGCGGCTGGTCGCGGGTCAGCTCGTCGAGGTGGACGACACCGGCGACCTTGGGCGCCAGGACCCGTTCGAACTGCTCGGGGGTCTTCCTGATCAGCAGGCCGTCGTCGAGGACGCCGGCGCTGTGCACGACGCCGGTCAACGGGCCGTGGCGGTCGGCCACGTGGGCCAGAAGCCCGGCGACGGAGTCCCGGTCGGACACGTCCGCGCGCCGGTGGTCGACCGTCAGGCCGTGCTCGCGCAGCGCGTCCAGAGCGGCGCGCTGGGCCCCGGTCAGCGGGGAGCGTCCCGTCAGGACCACCGTCGCGCGGGTCGTCCTGGCGGCGATGTCCCGCGCCACGATCAGCCCGAGGCCTCCGGTTCCGCCGGTGATCAGATAGACGCCGCCCTCCTTCCACTGGCGGGTCACCGGCCGGGGGCCGGTCAGCTCGTCCATCCGTACGACGTGGCGTCGTCCGGCGCGGTAGCGCACTTCGGGCTCGGCGCCGTTCTCGGCGACAAGCCGGGCCGCGACAATGGCGGGAGCCGCTCCGTCGAGGCATTCCACGTACTGCGCGTGCAGCCGGGGGTCCTCCAGACGGGCCGTTCTGAGCAGGCCGGCCAGGCCGCCGAAGCAGGCCATTCGGTCCCGTTCGGCGTCCGTGCCGGGATCGCCGGTCAGCACGACCTGGAGCAGTACGGGACGCCGTGCGCCGCCGGAGAGGATCTCGCGCGTGAGGGTGAACACCTCGCGCGCCACGTCGGTGTAGCGGCGGTCCAGGGGGCCCTCGTCGAGGGGCAGGAACCGGCAGACGGCGCCGGCGGGCAGGACGGTCCGCAGCGCGTCGTCGTCCCGCTCGCCCAGTCGGCCGAGCACCACGACGTAGCGTGCGGAGAACTCCTCCCCCGTCACGGCGGGCGCGCCCTCGCGTTCGGTCCAGACGGGGCGCAGGAGCATCAACTCGTCGCCGTTCGCGGCCGGCGGGGTGGGGCCGGAGGGCTCGGAGGCGGGGCCGGAGGGCACGGCGTCGTCGAGGTCCAGCCAGCACCGCTCCCGGGCGAAGGGATATCCGGGCAGGCTGACGCGCCGCGCCGACCGGGCCGGGGGTTGCAGTGCCGCCCAGTCGAGTGCAGCGCCCTCGGTCCACAGGCCGAGCAGCCTGTCGTACGTCCCGTGCGCGGACCATGCGGCGAGGGCCGCGCCCAGTTCCGTCCGGGTCTGCTCGGGGGTCGGCGCCTCGGGGCCGGTGCGGACGGCGCCCCGGATCCATGGGCCGGGGCGGGACGGTCCGGCGGCGAACTCCGAGAGCCGTTCCCTGGCCTGGCGGACGGACCCGGCGGCGAGGGCGAACCGTTCCTCCAGGGGCATCCGGCCGGTCTGGAGTGTCCAGGCGACGTCGGGCAGGTCCTGGTCGCTCAGCTCGCCCAGCCGGACCGCCAACCGCCTTGCCTGTTCGGCCAGTTGCTCCTCGCTGCGGGCGGACAGCACGAGCAGCGAGGGCCGGCCGGAGGCGTCCGGTTCCGGTGTGGGACGCGGCTCGAGGTCGGGCTCGGGGACGTACTCGGTGACGACGAGGTGTGCGTTGGAGCCGCCGGCGCCGAAGCTGGAGACGCCTGCGGTCCGGGGATGGGTGCGGCGTTCGCCGTCGAGCTCCAGCACGGGCCGTGGCCAGGGCTCCAGGCGCTGCTGCACGCGCAGCGGTGTGCGGTCGAAGTCGATGTGCGGGTTGAGGGTCGCGGAGTGCAGGCTGGGCACGAGTTCGCCGTGCCGCATCTGGAGCAGCACCTTGGTGAGGCCGGCGATGCCGGAGGCGCTCTCGCCGTGCCCGATGTTCGACTTCACCGAGCCGATGGCGCAGCGCTCCGGCAGACCGCCCGCGCGCTGGAGCCCCTTGGTCAGACCGGCGATCTCGATGGGGTCGCCGAGGGCCGTGCCGGTGCCATGGGCCTCCAGATAGCCAAGGGTGCGCGCATCGACGCCGGCGGCGACGAGCGCGTCGGCGATGACCTCGCCCTGGGCGACCGGGCTGGGTACGGAGTATCCGGGGGTACGTCCGCCGTGGTTGACGGCGGTTCCCTTGATGACGCCGTGGATGTGGTCGCCGTCCGCCACGGCCTGTTCGAGCGGTTTGAGCAGGACGGCTCCGACGCCCTCGCCGGGCACGTAGCCGTCGCCGCCCTCGCCGAAGCTGCGGCACCGTCCATCGCTGGAGAGGAAGTTGCGCATGCCCAGCAGGAGGTACTTGTTCGGGTGGGAGCTGAGGTTCACGCCGCCCGCGAGAGCGGCTCCGCACTGGCCGGAGCGGATGGCCTCACAGGCCAGGTGGATGGCGGTCAGCGAGCCCGAACACATGGTGTCGAGGGCCATGCTCGGGCCCGTGAACCCGTAGAAGTACGACACCCGGTTGGCGATCGTGGCGGCGCTCCCGGACAGGGCGACCCGGTGGCCGCGTTCCTGTGCCTGGGCGCCGAACAGCTGGTACTCCTGGTACATCACGCCGACGAAGACGCCCACCTTGCCGGGTGCCCCGCTGCCGGGCCCGGCAGCGGCCCGGGACAGCTCCTCCCCCGTGTAGCCGGCGTCCTCCAGGGCGTGGTGGGCGGCTTGGAGGAAGAGCCGTTCCTGGGGGTCGAGGTAGTCGGCCTCCAGCAGCGAGATCTGGAAGAACAGGGGGTCGAAGCGGTCGATGCCGTCCAGGAAGCCGCCCCATCGGGCCGGTGTCCCGGCGCCGGCGGCGGGGTCCGCGTACCGGCGAGGGTCCCAGCGCTCGGACGGGATCTCGCGCACGCAGTCGCGGCCCGCACGGAGGTTGGCCCAGAACGCGTCGAGGTCCTCCGCCTCCGGGTAGCGCCCGCTCAGGCCGACGATCGCGATGTCGGCGAGTGTCCGTCTGGAGGGCGCGGCGGGTACGAGGGGTGCTTCGACGTGTGGGGCCGTGTGCTGCGGTCGCAGGGTCCGGGTGCTCAGGCCGGTCAGTTCCACGCACACCCGGCCTTGCTCATCGAACACCGTGATGTCCAGCGCGGCCGACGCCGTGCGGGGCGGGCGGTGCGGCTGCGGCCGGATCCACGCGTACGCGCGTGCCGGTGTGGCGGCGACGGTGTCCAGATGGCGCAGGGCGAAGGGCAGAGCAGGCTGTGCTCCTGCGTCGCCGCCGGGTCCGGCGCCGACGGGTCCGGCGGCCATCCGCAGGCCGACCGTGGCCTGGAGGGCGCCGTCGAGGATGCTCGGGTGCAGCAGGCAGCCGTCCAGCGGTTCGGCGGCGACGGGCAGGCGCAGTTCGGCGAGCGCCTGGGGGCGGCCCGTGTCGTCGGTGCCGGTGTGGAGGCGGACCAGGGCGCGCTGGGAGGGGCCGTAGTCCAGGCCCGCACCGGAGTACAGACCGTAGACGTCGTCGGCGGTGAAGGTGGCGCCGGTGCACACGGCCCTCGCCTCGGCGAGTCCCGGCCGCGCAGGACCGGCCGGGGCCGGACGGCTCGCGCGGCCCCGGCCGCACAGGACCGGCTCATCGTCGGGTGCGACGGCGTGGATCTCGTACTCGGCGTTGTCGTCAGTCAACCTGCTTATGGTGACGCGCAGTTCGAGCCCGGTGGGACCGGAGACCGCCGGCCGTAGCCATACGACGTCGTCCAGCCGCAGGCCGGCCGCCCGCTCCTGGCCCAGCGCGTCCGCGACCGCTGCCCGGGCCATCTCCAGGTGGACGACGCCCGGCAGCACGCGTCCGCCGCGCACGACGTGATCCCGCAGGTAGGGCTCGGTGCCGTCGAAGCGTGCCGTGTAGAGCGTGCCGGCACCGTCTGCGTCGGCCCGCTCCAGCATCGGGTGGAGCTGTGCCGGGCCGCCTGGCGCGACCGGGGCGGCCGCGAGGTGCGCCGCGACCGCGCGTACCGTGCGGTGTTCCTGGAAGACGGTGGGGGCGAGGGCCCGCCCGTGGCGCTCGCCCAGCCGGTCGGCCAGTTGGGCGAGGCCCGTCCAGTCGAGGCCGAGGTCCTCCAGCGCGCCGTCGGGGGCTACCTCCTCGGGGGGTACGCAGAGCAGTTCGGCCACGGTGGCGCGGACCGCGGACAGCGGTTCCTCCGGAATGTCCGCGGCGACCCGCGGTTCCAGCCAGGCCGCGAGTTCGGCGACGGTCCGGTGCTCGAACATGACCGTCGGCGAGAGGTCGAGGGAGAGCCGGTCGCCCAGCCGGGTGACGACGGACAGCAGGTCGGCCGACGCGAGCCCCATGTCGTAGTAGCCGGCGTCGACGTCGACCCGCTCGGGCGTCATGTCGAGGCGCTCGGCGACCAGTTGGCGTACGACGCCCAGCACGCCGATATCAGGCAGGAGCGTCGGCTCGGCCTGCGGGGTCGCCTCCGGGGAGGCCGCGGTGGGAGTACGCACCCTCTTGCCGACGTACTGGCCGACCTCGGCGAACTTCACTCCGGCCGGGTCGTAGAACTCCATGGCCAGCCGCACGAGTTCGTCGTCGCGGGAGACCGACGCGGCGGGGATGCGCACGTAGCAGTGGGAGCCGGGGGACGCGGTCGCCCGGAAGGACTCGATGACCAGGGGCAGGTAGAGCTCGAACCGGCTCGGCAGGAACAGTGTCCGGTCGTCGGCAGTGCCGTCCTCGGGGGTGCCGTCGTCGTGGGGCAGACCGCTGGCCACTCCACCGCTCAGCAGCGCTGCCTCGAACAGGGCCGGATGGAAGACGAAGGCATCCGCGCTGTCGCGGTGTTCCGGAGCCAGTTCCAGTGCGGCGATCCAGTCGCCGCCGCACCGGTGGAGCGTCCCTGCGGCCTTCATCAGGTCCGAGTGGACCAGGCCGTGCTCCCGGCACCAGGCGAAGATATCCGCGAGGGATGCGCTCCGGTCCGACGCGGCCAGGGGCAGGGACAACCGGTCCGGGAATGCCTGGGCGGTCGTCGGATAGGCGGTGACCACGGCATGGGTGGTCTCGGTGCTGTCCTCCGCGTGCCGGCCACGTACCTCGACGCGGGTGCCGCCGCCGGACGCGCCACGGCCTTCGACGGTGACGAGGACCTGCTGGCCGGGGGCGACGGTGAGCGGCGCGAGCACGGTGAGGTTGCGCAGGACGACGTCGGGGAGTGCCTGTCCCTGCCGGGCGAGGACCTGCAGAACCAGGTCCACACAGCCGACGGCGGGCAGGAGCCGGCGACCGTCGACGACGTGACCACGCAGCAAGGGGTTGTCTGCGGTGACGGTGAAGGTCTCGGTGAACCTGGGTGAGTCGGTCATCTGTCCATTCCAGAACGGCGTCGAACGGGCGGCGACGGGCATGACGAAGGCCACTGTGGGCGGTGTCGGCGCGAAGGAACCGGGAGAGCGGTGGGCCGGCCATCGGCCTGCCGGAGGGGAGCGGGGTGCGCTCACTGGAGCGCGGTCACCACCGCACGGTGTCCGTCGGGGGCACGCCTTGGTAGAGCCGGGCGAGTTCCACTCGGGAACCGATGCCGAACTTGCGGTAGACGTTGCGGAGATGGAAATTGACAGTGTTGGGTGACAGGTCGAGCTGTTTCGCGACCTGCCGGTTGGTCATTCCCTGGACCACGAGTTCGGTCACCGCCCGTTCGGAACCTGACAGCAGGGGCTGGTTCCCGGTGGCGCGCGGCTCGGGTGTCTGCGCGGACAGCGGACCCAGCCCGGCGAGGGTGCGGCGGGTGCGTTCGGCGCCGGACATGTCGCCCGCCTTCTCGTACTGGTGACGGGCCCTGGCCAGTCCCAGGGCGAAGGCGAGACGGTTCGGTGCGTCCACGCCCGCCAGCAGGCCGATGAGATCCTCGACCGCCGAGGCGGCGGCCCAGGGGTCACGGTGTTCCCGGTCGGCGCGCTCGAGCAGCTCCGGGTCCCGCCGCCACAGCCCCTCGGCGTGCAGGGCCGAGGCGGCGACGGGCGCGAAGTCGGAGTTGGCGTCGGCGAGCCGGCGCACTTCGGACGCCACGTCCCGGGCCAGCCTGCCGGCGCCGGCCGCGAGCGCGGTGCGCACCATCCAGGGCGCGGCGCCGGGCTCCTCGATGAACAGCGCCGGGGTGGAGATGAGGTGGGCGTAGCGGCCGAGCAGCAGCTCGGCCCCGTGCACCGGTCCCTGCCGCTGCGTCGCCACCTGCAGGGCGACCCAGTCGGGCAGAGGGGTGCCGGACATGGCGCCCGTCCACTCGTTCCACTTGTAGCGCGCCACCAGCCGCTCCGCGCCGGCCGCCTGTCCGGAGCGTAGCGCGGCCTGGGCCTGGACGGCCCAGCACAGGGGCAGGGCCTCCCTGAGCCCCGCGGCGTTGACCGCGTCGGTGATGTCCTCAGCGGCCTGGGCGGCCAGAGGGGCCTCCCCCCACCGGAGCAGGAGCCTGGTGCGGGCGAGACCCGAGAAGAGGTCCGCCGTTGGCTCCTTGGCGTCCGAGTGGGAGGGCAGGGGGTAGTCGGCGGATTCCAGGAGCCAACGGGGTATCTCAGTCTCGCCGAGCAGGGACAGTTCCAGCGCGACGAGGGGTGCCAGGCGGGCGAACGCGCCGCGGTCCCGCATGCCGAGGGCGAGTGACGCGGCCTCACGGCCACGCCGCAGGGCCACGGAGGGCTGCCCGCCGAGCCGTGCGCAGGCGGCGAGGACCAGCAGGGCCAGGACCCGGGCGGCGGTGTCTCTGAACGGGCGGCTGGCGCCTAGGAGGGAAATGGCGAGGTCGTGGGCCTCGTCCATCCGGCCCTCCAGTACGCACAGCTGGATACGGCGGGTCAGGACGACCGTCCGGTCCACGTCGGCGGTGTGCTCGGGGCCGCCGGAACGCTCCGCGACGGGTGCGGCCGTGCGGGGCCCGACCCGCTGTGGGGACCGGTCGAGGCCGCCGCGCAACGCCGACGCGGGCTCCTCGAACACCTTCTGCCGTACGGTGGGCGGGGTCGTCTCGGCGATGACCCCGCGGACCAACTCGTAGCAGAAACCGAGTTCGTCGCCCCGGCGTTCGATGATTTTGGCGTCGATGGCCTGCTGGACGCTGGCGGCGAACCGAGCGGCGGACCCGGTGAACACGGCGGCGAGACTGTCGACGCTGCAAGCGGGGCCGAGGGCGGCGGCCGTCCGCACCAACTGCTGTGTGTCGTGATCGAGTTCGTTGAGCATGCAGGTCACCGTGGTGCGCAGCCGACTCGGCACGGCGGTGTGGTCGTACACCGCCAGGCCCCCTCTGATCGCCACCCGGCCGTCCTCCAGCAACCCCTGCGCCAGGGACACCGCGAGCAGCGGGTTGCCGGCCGCGTTGTCGGCGACCTTGAGCAGGTCGGCGTCCGGCGGTGCGCCGAGAATGTCCGTGATGACGTCCCGGATCGCGTCGCGGTCGAGTCCCTGGAGTTCGATGCGGGTGCACCCGGCCTCTTCCAGACCGGAGACGAACTGGTGGCCCTCGAGGCCGTAGGTACCGCTGCACAGGGTGATCAGGCTGAACCAGGGCCGGCCCTGGCGTCGCGCCAGCGTCGCCCGCATCCGGGCGAACACCTCCGGATCCGCACTCAGCAGGGTGTCGTCCAGGACGGCCAGGACCGGCCGGTCGGGGAGGTCCGGCTCATCCCCGAAGTCCTCCGAGCCGAAGGACACGACGACGAACCCGTTCTCCTCGGCGGTCCCGCTGACCTCCTGCACGAGGCGGGTCTTGCCGTACCCGCGCGGGCCGAGGACCAGCGCTGTGCCGCCCTGCCCTGCGGCCGCCTCGGACAGTGCCGTCCGCAGGACTTCGGCCTCCCTGTGTCTGCCTCGCAGAGGCCGACTACCCTGCATGGCGTCGCGGAGTTCGTCCGGGGACGAGGCCATTTCGCCGAAGTGCGGGGAAAAGAACGTCTCGCATGGCGTCGCGGGATCCACTGGTAAGGCAGTATGAGGCGAAGTTACCCTAATCTTAAATGAGTTACCGGTGGTGGCCGTGCTTTCTTCTCCTTGCGCGCTCATTCGGCGACCGCCGTTCCGTTCGCCGCCGCGTGGTGCGGCGCCGCACCGCGGTCGGTGGGCTTCAACGCCCGCAGCAGTTCCTCGACCTGGCCGTCGGACAGGGCGTCGATCATGTGCTCCAAGTCTGCGGCCACCGGCTCCTGTGGCGGAATCGGCACCCGAACCCCCGGTTCGGGCTTCGTGTCAGGCACGGCTTCCGGCCGCTCGGCGAGGAGCCAGCGGGCGAGCCGGCCGATGGTGATCTGCTCGAACAGCAGCGTCGTCGGCACCCGGCCCACGTGCTCCTCCAGCGCGGTGTTCAGCTGCAGCACCACCAGGGAGTCGATGCCGTACGTCTCGAAGGTCGCGTCCGGATCGAGCTGGTCCGGCGCCATCTCCAACACGCGGGCGAAGACCCCTCGTACCAGCTCTTCGGCGGCCGCGTACCGGTCGGAGGCGGGGGCCGCCGTGTCGCTCGGGGTGCGACCGCCCGGCGGCGCCGGGGCGGTGTCCGCCCGCCCGTTGAGGGGGGCCGTGTCCCGGTGGACGACGAGGCCGTCGCTGACGGCCGCGACCAGGCTCTGGACGGCCGGACCCTCCTGCGGCAGACCGTGGGTGACGACGTGCCGGAAGCCGCAGTCGGTCATCACGTCGCGCCAGGCCGCAGCGCTCAGCAGCGGGGTGCCGGGGATCCGGTGCTCCGGGTCCTCGAAGGCCCACCAGCCGTCGGTCAACCCGAAGACCAGCGTCATCGCGTGATCGGCCCAGGTCCCCTCGCTTGCGAGGAACAGCCCATTCGGCCGCAGCAGGGACTTCACGTGCTCGACGGTGCGGTGGATGCGCCGGGTCGCGTGGAAGACGTTGGTGCCCAGCACGATGTCGAACGCGCCCGGCGCGAAGCCCTGTGTCTCGGGGCCGGTCTCGATGTCGAGGACCCGGAAGTCCGTGAACGGGTGGCTGTCCGCGAACAGTTGCGAGCCGTGCCGGACGAACCCTGCGGAGACGTCGGTGTAGGTGTACTCCACCCGTCCGGCGAAGGGCGCGAGCGCGGCCAGCACGTCGCGCGTGGTGCCGCCGGTGCCGGCCCCGACCTCCAGTACCCGGATCCGCGCGCCCGGATCGGCGGCCAGCCGCTCGGCGGCGTACCGGCCCACCACGGCCGCCAGGTGTGCGCCGATCCCGTCGATGACGGCGTTGCCGCGGTAGACGGCGCCCACGGCGTCGAGCGATCCGCCGGGGAAGAGCACTTCGGTGGCGTCGGTACGGCCGGCCAGGACGTCCGGTAGCTCCCGCGTGCAGCGCAGCAGCAGGTCGGCCACGGCGGTGGTCCACGGCCGGCCGGACGGCAGCCGCCCGCGCACAGCGTCGGGGTCGGCCAGGGCGAGTCGCGCTTCCTCTTCCTCCACCACGGGCAGGACGACGATCCCGTCCCCGTCGCGGCGGACGAACCCGGCCGAGACAAGCAGTTCCAGCAGCACGCCGTACAGGCGCTCGTGGCGGTCCACCACGCCCAGTGCGCCGCGCAACTCGGCGACGGTACGGCGTTCCCCGGCGTGGCACAGGACGCCCGCTCGCTGCCACGCGGCCAGCAGCAGGACCCGGCCGAGCCGGTCCAGCGCCCGCGAGTCCTCGAGCTGCTCCCCGACCGTTCGCTGGCCGCTCTCGTCGATCCGCGGCGGCTCGACGGCGGCGGTCACGGGGAGCGGTGACGCGGGCAGCGGGCGGACGCGTACGTCCGGGTCGGCGCCGAGGCCACGAAGGATCGGCTCGGTGGCCCTGGTGGCCAGTATCTGCGGCAGTCCGGAGGCGAGGAAACGCTCCAGTGTGTCCATGCCCTCGCGGGCGCCGATCGGACGGATCCCGGCGGCCACCAGCCGACGCAGGATCTCCTCCCTCTCAGGGTCCCCGCCGGCGTGCCAGTAGCCCCAGTTCAGGACGCGCACGGGATGGCGGGCCGTGCGGGAGAGGTGGCGGGCGAGGGAGTCCGCGAAGGCACAGCCCGCCGCGTATCCCGCCTGGCCGTTGTTGCCGGCGAAGGAGACGCCGGACGAGTACAGGAGCAGGAAGTCCAATGGCTCGTCCCGCACCGCCCGGGCGAGGTTCCACGTCGTGTCGGTCTTGCCGGCCAGGGCGGTGTCCAGGGCGTGCTCGTCGAGGTCCCGCACGGGCGTGGCGCCGAGGACCATTGCGGAGTGGATGACACCGTGCAGCGCCCCGAACCGCTCCTTGGCACGGACGACGGCCTCGCGCAGGGCCACCGGATCGGTCGCGTCGCACACCAGGTGCATCACCTCCCCGCCGGAGCGCTCGATCTCGGCGATCCGCGCCGCTTGCCGCGCGTTGGGAGCGGTGCGGCCGAGGAGGACGAGCCGCGCCCGGCGGGTGCGGGCCAGGTGGTGCGCGGTGTCGAGGCCGATGGCGCCCAGGCCGCCGAGGATGAGATACACGCCTTGGTCGCGGAAGCGGATGCCGCTTTCGGCCGGCGCGGGCAGGTCGACGGGTTCGAGGTGCAGGGTGCGGCGCACTCCGCCGCGCAGCGACACCGCGCGGACGCGGCCGGCGAACGGTTCTGTGACGACCTGCGCGGCGAGGTCGGCGGCCTCGTCGCCCCGCAGGTCGACGTACGCGGTCCGCAGCGCGGGGTACTCCTTGTCCAGCACGGAGCAGTAGCCCCATAGCCCGGCCGACCAGGGCCGCGACGGCTCGTCCTCGCACAGCGGCAGGGCGCCCACGGTGACGACCTTCAGGCAGGACTCCGCTCCCCGTAGCGGTAGGCCCCGGACGAGGCGGTGGAGGGCCACGACCTCCGCGCGGGCCGCAGCGGCCGGCGCCGTGCCCTGTTCGGTGATCTCTTCGGTACCGGCGAGGAAGTACACCAGGTCCGGGACGGGCTGCCCGGTGGCCACGGGTGTGGCCGTGTCGTCGGCCGACCGCCACAGATGGCGGACCACGTCGCCCAGGTCCCGGTGCTCCCGGCCGAGCGTGAGGGCCAGGTCCCGCGCCGACTCGGGAGCACTGAGCAGGACGGTCCGCCCGCCGGTGGGAGTGTGGCCGGGCAGCGGGGCGGTCAGTGGGGCGGGCGCCCAGCGCGGCCGGTACGCGAACGAGTCACGCGCCGCGTCCGTCTCCTCGCCGCGCTCCACGGGAACCGGGCGGCAGGCCACGTCGCAAAAGCGCACACAGACCTGGCCGGTGTCGTCCAGGAGCGCGACGTCGTATCGGTGTCCACCCAGCGCGATCACATGCGCCCAGCCGTCGGCCGGCACCTGCCGCAGCAGGTGTACCTCGTCGGCGGAGAAGGGCATCAGGACACCGTCGTCGGGTCCGAGCAGACCGGCGAGGGTGTGCAGCGCGGCGTCCGCCATGCCCGGGTGCAGGGCGTGCCGTCCGCCGGGAGCGCGGTGGGCCGACGGCAGGCTGAGCCGGGCCAGCGCCTCTCCGTCGCCCGTCCACAGCCGCTCGACGATCCGGAAGTAGGGGCCGTAGCCCAGCCCGCGTCCCGCGAGATCGGCGTACAGCTCGTCGCCGGTTCGGGCAGCCCGGCAGCGTTCCCGGACGGCCTGGACGGACACACGCGCGCCGTCCGGCGAGTCCGGCTCGGCCAGGACGCCCTCGGAGTGCAGGACGTCGCCGCCGTGGATCTCGTAGCGTACGGCCTCGCCGTCCTGCCGGGTGCTCAGGACCAGTTCGGCCGCGGTGGCGTCGACGACGACGGGCGTGCGCCAGCGCACGTCGCGCAGTGCGCGGGGCGGGCCGGGCAGCTCGGAGAACACCAGGTCGAGGTGGGCGACTCCGGGCAGGACGCTCCGGCCGCGCACCAGGTGGTCGCGCAGGACCGGGTCGGCAGGGTCCAGGGTGCGTCGGCGCACGCCCGGTTCACCGGGGGAACGCGCGGGGCCCACGGCGGGACGAACCCTTTCAACGGTTTCCCCGGCGGAGCCCGCCGGTTCGTCCCGGCGAGGGGTGAGCCAGTGCCGTCGGCGCTCGAACGGGTAGGTCGGCAGGGTGATCCTGTTTGCGGTGCGGCCCCGTGCCCGCTGGAGCACGGCCGCGTCCAGGGACATCCCCGACACCCACAGTCGGCCGAGCCGGTCGAAGTCGCCCGAGGCCGCCAGGGCGTACGTCAGGTCACGCCCCTCCGCGATCCCCGTGAGCAGGTCGCTGACGGCCGCATCGGCCCTTGCCCCGCCCCGGACGACCCGGTCTCCGGCCTCGTCGCGGGCGAACGCCTCCAGGACGTCCACCGTCTCGTCGAGGCCGTACACGGTGACCGCCAGCCTTTCGGCCATGGCCTCCCGGCCCGCGAGCAGGGTGTGGGCCACGTCGGCGAGCGCGGGGGGCCGGCGGGCATCGCGTTCCCGGCGCAGGAAGGAGGCCAGCCGGGCCGCTTGGGCGCGCAGCCGGTCCTCCGTCCGGGCGGACAGCGTCAGCAGTTCGGGGCGGCCGGCGTCCGGGTCGGCGGGGCGGTCCTCGGCCCCGGCGGCGACGTACTCCTCGACGACCACGTGGGCGTTGGCGCCGCCCGCGCCGAAGGAGCTGACGGCGGCCCGGCGGGGGCCGTCGGCGGGCGCCTGCCAGTCGGCGAGTTCACGCTGCACCCGGAACGGGGAGGCGGTGAAGTCGATGACCGGGTTCAAGTCCCGTGCGTGCAGCGACGGGACGAGCTGACCGTGCCGCAACTGCAGGACCACCTTGGTGAGTCCGGCGATGCCCGCCGCGCCCTCGAGGTGGCCGATCACCGACTTGACCGAGCCGAGGGCGCAGAAACCCTGATCCTCGGTGTGGGTGCGGAACGCCCGCTCCAGCCCGGTGTGTTCGATGGGGTCGCCGAGCGCGGTGCCGGTGCCGTGCGCCTCGACGCAGCCGATCGTGCGGGCGTCGACGCCGGCCCGATGCAGGGCCTCCTCGATCAGCGCCTGCTGGGCACGCGGGTTGGGCACGGTGAGTCCGCTGGTGCGCCCGCCGTGGTTGACGACGGTCGAGCGGATCACGGCGTGGATGCGGTCGCCGTCCGCCTCGGCCTGCGACAGCCGCTTGAGCAGCACCGCGCCCACGCCCTCGCCGGGTACGTAGCCGCTGCCGCCGTCGCCGAACGACCGGCATCGGCCGTCCTTGGCGAGCATGGTCATCCGGCTGAGGTGCACGTACTTGTCCGGGTGCACCGCCACGTTCACCCCGCCCGCGATCGCCAGGCCGCACTCGCCCCGGCGGATGCTCTCGCAAGCCAGGTGCAGAGCGACCAGGGAGGAGGAGCACGCGGTGTCCACCACGAGGCTGGGGCCCCGGAAGTCCCCGAAGTACGACACGTGGTTGGCGATCGAGGAACGGTTGGCGAGGACGGTGACGGGGTTGCCCCGGAAGGACTCCTCGGCGGCGAGCACCGCGTAGTCGCCCCACATCACCCCGACGAACACGCCGACGTCACGGCCCTCGGCGCCGAAACGCGGCCGGGGCAGGGCGTCGAGCGGACACCCCGCGTCCTCCAGGGCGGACCAGGCGGTCTCCAGGAAGAGCCGCTCCTGCGGGTCCATGACCTTGGCCTGGGCAGGCGAGAGCCGGAAGAAGAGCGAGTCGAAGGCGTCGACGTCGTCGAGGAACCCGCCCCAGCGACTGTAGCTGCGGCCCGCTGCCCTGGGGTCCGGGTCGAACAGCGCGTCGGAGTCCCAACGGTCGGTCGGCACCTCGGTGACGCAGTCGCGCCCGGCGCGGAGGTTCTCCCAGAACGCGTCCAGGTCCCGGGCCTTGGGATAGCGCCCGCTAATCCCGATGATCGCGATGGGCTCGTCGGCGGTGGGGCGGAGGCCGTGACCGGCCGGGGACGGAGTGACACGGGCGGTGACGGAGGCGCGCCGGGAGGCGGGGGACGCGGCCGGAACCGGAGCAGGGGTCTGACCGGGTCCCGTCACCACCGGTCCTTCGGCCTCCCGTGACTCGTGTTCGCCGAAGCGCCGGGCCACCGTCCCGGAGTGCTCGCGTATCAGGAAGTCGGCGACCTCCTCTACGGTGCGGTACTCGAAGAACAGCGTGCCGGGCAGTCCGGGGAAGTCCCGGCCGAGCAGGGTGTTGGCCTCCATGACCATCACCGAGTCCAGCCCGTAGGAGTCGAGTTCGGTCCGTCCGTCCAGCCTGGCTGGGGCGAGCCGCAGCACACTGGCGAGGCGGGAGCGGACGTGCTCCACCACCCGGGAACGCAGGGCGCCCACGACGGGGGCGGGTTCCCCGGCCGGCCGCGGATCCGGTTCCGGTACGGCGGACTCGCGGGCGCCGGTGTCATCGATTCCGAGCGCCCGGTCGGCAGCGGCGGCGTCGGCGATGGCCGGCAGCAGCAGCGGCGCCTCGTGGGTCCAGGCCTGCTCGAACAGTTCGATGCCTTCGTCTGCGGTGAGCGGACGCATCCCGGTGGCGGCCCGGTAGCGCTCGACCTCACCGGGATCCAGCGCGGAGTCGACTCCGCCGACCGCCCACAGCGGCCAGGCGAGCGACAGGGTGCGGCCGTGCCGCCGCCCCTCGCGCACCCACCGCGCGCGGGTGTCGGCGAAAGCGTCGAGGAAGCGGTTGGCGGCGGCGTAGCTGCCGGCGCCGAAGTCGCCGAGCTCGGCGGAGACGGACGAGAAGAGCACGAAGAGCTCGAGAGGTTCGTCCCTGGTGAGCAGGTCCAGATGGACGGTGCCACGGGTCTTGGCCGCGAGGACCGTTTCGAAGCGGGCCCGGTCGGCGCCGTGCACCGGAGTCGGGTCGAAGGTTCCGGCGGCGTGGAAGACCCCGTCGAGCCGTCCAAACCGCTGCCGGGTCTCGGCCAGGGCCCGCCGCACGTCATCGGCGTCCGCGACGTCACCGCGCACCGTCAGGACGTCGGCACCCAGCGCGGTGAGCCGGTCGACCTCGGCGCGGGCGGCGTCGGCGAGGGGGCGGCGGTTCATCAGCACCAGCCGGGCCCGGTACCGCTCGGCGAGGTGGCGGGCGAAGACCAGGCCGATGCCTCCGCTTCCGCCGGTGATGAGGTAGACCCCGCGCTCCCGCAGAGGGACGGCGCCGGCCCCGGTCGCCGGCCCTGACGCCGCCCGGCGCGCCACGCGCTCCAGGCGTCGGCCGTCGGCGTCACAGCGGAGTTCGGCCGTCCGCCGCGCGGGGCCGGCCGCGAACTCGGCCGCCACCGTGCGGGCGAGTTCCCCGGCCGACGGGACGGGAGCGTCGTGGCGTACCGCGCGGAACCACAGTCGCGGCCGTCCGCCCTCGGCGGCCCGGGCCAGGCCGATGAGGGTCTCCTGTTCGGGGCGCCCGGTGTGCGCGTACAGGACGCGCAGGGTGTCGTGGCCGCCGGCGCGGGCCGCGTGGAGCAGATGCAGCAGCGGAAACAGTCCGGTGGTGAACGCGGCGTCCGGCAGGGCGTATTCATCGGTGGGACCGGGGGCGGCCAGGTCCCACAGGTGAACGACGTCCGGGGCGGGGCGGGCGCCGTGACCGGTGACGTCGGCCAGCAGGCGCCGGAAGTGGTCGGGGGCTGCGGGGTCCAGAACGTACGCGTCCGCGCCGTCGGTGCCGTAGCGGTCGCCGGGGGACACCTGGACCACCCGGGACCAGCCTCCGGTGCGGGCGAGCTGCCGGACCTGCTCGGGGTCGGGGGTGAGGGCGAGCAGAGTGTCCGCGACACGCCCGTCCGGGCCGGTGACCGTCGGCGGCAGGGCCCGGGGCTCCCATCCGAACTCGTAGAACAGCGGTTCGCCGGCCGGGGACGCGGAGGTCGCCGGGGTGGTGCTCAGGACGCGTCCGGCGAAGTCGCGGATGCGGACGGCCTCCGTCCCGTTCTCGTCGGTGATCACCACGTCGAACCGCTGTACGGCCGCGGCCCGTGCCCCGCCGCCGGCCGCAGGCACGGCGTGGGCGAGGCAGACCGGCGGGAGCGGTCCGAGGATGTCGATCTCGCCGAGGGAGAAGGGCACGACCAGGTCGTCGGCGCTCGGCGCGGTGTGCCGGTTCATCCAGTGCACGGACCGAAGCAGGCCGTCGAGCAGGGTGGGCGGCAGCACGAAGTCGCCCTGGGACAGCTCCTGTTCGGGAAGCTGCGCCTCGACCAGCACCTCGTCGGCGCCGATCCGTACCTCCCGCGTCACCTGGAAGGAAGGACCGTAGTGGAAACCGGCCCGCCGGTAGTCATCGTACGTCTCGGCGGCGCTTCGGGTGACACCGCAGCGACGGCGCGTCCCCTCGATGTCCCGTAGCGGTCCGGCGGGGGCGGGGGCCGTGGTGACGGCGGTGCCGCGTACGTGGGTGACGCGTCCGCCGTCGTCCGTCCGGCTGTACACCTCGAACGCCATGGCGGCGCCGGAGTCGGCGGAGTCCGCGCCCCCCTCGGCGCGGAGCGCGACGTAGACGTCGAGGGTGGCGGCCACGACCTCGACCGGCCGTCCCCACACCACGTCACGCAGCCGTCCGGGAGCCCGGCCGACAGCGCGTTCGACGGCGGCGCGGGTCATCTCCAGCAGCGCGGTTCCGGCCAGCAGCCGGCGTCCGGCCACCTCGTGGTCGGCGAGCAGGGCGTCGTCGCGGCGCAGGGTCGTGCGGAACCTGGTCTCCGTGAGGGTGGACTCGTTGGCGTGCAGCAGCGGGTGGAGGAACGCCGCGCCGGGTGCGGTGGCCGGGTGGGCGGTCAGGGCGTCGCCCAGCCAATACCGCTCTTCGGCGAACGGGTAGCCGGGGAGCGGGACCCGGCGCGGCGTGCGGGCGCCGGCGGGCGGGGCGACGGGGGACCCTTCGGGGTCCGCTCCGGCGACCCATCGGCCGGCCTGTGTGAGGGGATCGGCATCCGGTGCGAAGGTCCCCTGCCGTGCACCAGCGCGACCGTGCCACAAGCCGGCCGGGACGGCGGTGCCCTCGGCGAAGGCGGTCAGGGCGGCGGCGAGGGCGGCGCCTTCGTCGGTGACCACGGCCAGTCGCTGGGCCATCGGCTCGCGGCCCCACAACAGCGTGTGCGCCACATCGCCGAGGTCGACGTGGGCGGTGTGCAGGAAGCGGGCGAGGCGGCCGGCGTGGACGCGCAGCCGCTCCTCGTCCCGGGCGGACAGCACGTACAGCAGTGGACGCGCGGTGCGTTGTGCGACAGCGGCCCGGTCGGCCGCGGGGGTGGTCGCCGGCGTCTCGGAGACGACGACGTGGGCGTTGGAACCGCCCGCACCGAAGGAGCTCAGCGCGGCCCGGCGAGGTGCGTCGGCGGGGGCGGGCCAGTCGGCCCCCGCCCGCTGCACCCGAAACGGTGAGCGGGCGAAGTCGATGTTCGGGTTGGGGTGTTCGGAGTGCAGGGAGGGCACCAGTCGGCCGTGCCGCATCTGGAGCAGCACCTTGGTGAGCCCGGCGATGCCCGCGGCGGCCTCCAGATGACCGATGTTCGACTTCAGCGAGCCGATCGGACAGTACTGCGTGGCCGGGCCGTCGCCTTTTCCGCGGGCGACGTCCCGCTCGACCGCCTCGAAGGCCTTGCGCAGCCCGGTGATCTCGATCGGGTCGCCGAGCGAGGTGCCGGTGCCGTGCGCCTCGACGCAGCCCAGGTCGCGGGGGGAGACACCGGCCTGGCGCAGGGCCTGTTCGACGACGCGCTGCTGGGCGTTGGGGTTCGGGACGGTGTAGCCGTTCGTACGGCCGCCGTGGTTGACGGCGTGGCCGACGATCACACCGTGGATGTGGTCGCCGTCGGCCAGGGCACGGCGCAGCGGCTTGAGGAGCACCGCGCCTACGCCCTCGCCCGGCACGTACCCGGTGCCGCCGTCGCCGAAGGACCGGCACCGGCCGTCGGACGAGGCGAACCGGCCCTGGCTGAGGTAGACGTACTTGTGCGGGTGGAGGGAGAGGTTGACGCCACCGGCCAGGGCCAGTTCGCTCTCGCCGTCGCCGAGGCTCCGGCAGGCCAGGTGGAGCGCGGTCAGGGAGGAGGAGCACATCGTGTCGACGGCCATGCTGGGGCCGGTGAGGTTCAGTACGTACGACACCCGGTTGGCGATGGAGGCGTGCAGCGAGGCGGGCACGGGTCCCTCACCGCGCAGGACGCGCTCGGCGCCGTAGAGCTGGTACTCGGCGTACATCGCGCCGACGAAGACGGCGACGGGGCGTCCGGCGAGGTCGGCGGGCCGGTAGCCGGCGTCCTCCACCGCGTGCCACGCGGTCTGCAGGAACAGCCGCTCCTGCGGGTCCATCAGCTCGGCCTCGCGCGGCGCGATGCCGAAGAACAGCGGGTCGAACCGGTCCACGCCGTCGAGGAACGCGCCCCATTTCGTGTACGCACGGCCGGGTGCGGGCTCGCCCTCCTGGAAGTAGCGGCCGTGCTCCCAGCGCTCCGCCGGCACCTCGGTCACGCAGTCGCGGCCCTCGACCAGGTTCTGCCAGAAGGCGTCCAGGTCGGCGGCCTGGGGGTAACGGCCGCTCAGGCCGATGATGGCGACGGCGTCCTCGGGGCAGGTGTCGCGGGCGAGCCGGCCGTCACGGAGAAGGAACGCCTGCGGTTGCGCGGGCGGCGCGGCATCGGGCTCGGGCTCGGTCACGGGTGCGGGTTGCGCGGCCGGGGCGAGTTCACGCAGACGGTCCGCGTGCTCCGCGACGAAGTGGTCGGCGAGTTCGTCGAGGGTCGTGTACTCGAAGAAGAGGGTCTTGGAGAGTTCCCCGAAACTCTCCTCCAGGGCGGAGTTGAGCTTGACGATCAGCAGCGAGTCGATGCCGTAGCTGTCCAGTGGCGTGTCGGCTTCGATGCCTGCGGGGTCCAGCTTCGTCTGTGCGGCGAGCAGGGCGCGCAGCAGGTCCCGGGCGACGGCTCGCAGGTCGGGCTCTGTCGCGGACGGCGTGGCGGGCTCGGTCACGGCGTGGGCCTCCACGGCCTCGGATACGGGAGCGGGTGTCGTCGGCGCGGTCCCGGAGTCGGTGTGCGCGACGCGTACCGCGCCACCGGGCAGGGTGAGGGCGGTCTCGAAGGCGGCGAGTCCGACCGGGGTGGGCAGGGCCGCGGATCCCAGGGCCTTCTCCAGCAGGGCCGCCGAGGTGTCGTCCGGTCGCATGCCGCCGGCCTGCCACAGCGGCCAGCCGATCGACAGCGACCGGCCGCTGCGCCGTCCGTCCGCCACCAGGCGTTCGCGGACTGTCATGGCGTGGTCGAGGAAGGCATTGGCGTAGGCGTAGTCCGCCTGGCCGACGTTGCCCGAGGACGCGACGGCCGACGAGAACGTCACGAAGAAGTCCAGGGGATGACCGGCCGTCAGCCGGTCGAGGTGGACCGTGCCGTGGACCTTGGGAGCGAGTACCGTCTCCAACTCCTGTGCCGTCTTGCCGACCAGGAAGGAGTCCCGCAGCACCCCGGCCGCGTGGATCACGCCGTGCAGCGTGCCGTGCTCGGCGGTCACCGCCGACACGATCCCCCGCACGTCCTCCTCCCGGCCGACGTCGGCCCGCAGGTGACGGACCGTCGCGCCGGAGGCGGCCAACGCCTCGATCCGCTCGCCCGCGGACCCGTCGGGGGCGCTGCGGCTCACCAGGACGAGACGGGCCCGCACCCGGGCGGCGAGGTGCTCGGCGAGCAGCAGCCCGAGCCCTCCGGTACCGCCGGTGATCAGATACACACCGTGCTCGCGCAGGGGTGATTCGGCCGGTCCGGCGTCGGCCAATGTCGCGACGGCCCGGTCCCGGCGGGCCAGGCGGATGCCCGCCACGTACCGGATCTCGGGCTCCCGCCCGGTGCCGGCTCCGAACTCTCGCACAAGGAGTGGCAGTTGGGTGGCGAGGGCGTCGGCTGCCACGCCAACCGCCCGGTAGGCGAGGGCGGGGTTCTCCAGCCGGGCGGTGCGGGCGAAGGCGGCGACCGCGGCGTAGGCAGGCACGGCTTCGCCGCCGGCGTCCAGCGGGTGGAGGAAGAGCAGCCGCACCGGCCGGACGGGACGCCGGGCCAGCAGGGCTTTGGTGAGGTGGAACAGGGAGCCGATGCCGGTGTCGAGCCGACCGGCGCCGAAGGCGTCCGACGCAGCTGCCGTGAGGCTCCAGGCGTGCAGGATCCGGCCCGGGGCGATCCCGTCGGCGTCCAGAGCTGTCAGGAGGTCGGCGAGGGAGGAGGGTCGGGCGGCGTCCACTTCGTACGTGTGACGGTCGACGCGGCGGAATCCGGTGCCCGGCAGCGCCAGTACGACCGGGGTGTCCCGGTCACCGCGGTCCCGCAGCTCCCGGCCCAGGGCCTCGCGGCAAGCATCCGCCTCGGCGAGGAGCAAGACGGGACCGGTGCCTATGTCGTCGGCGTCGACGGGGAGGAGCGCGGGAGTCCAACGGGCGCGCAGGAAGGCCGTCGCCGGCTCCGGTTGTGGGGGTGGCGGCGAGGCGGCGGGTACGCGGCGCAGCACGAGGTCCGTCACCCGGACGGCGACCGTGCCGTCCTCCTTGACCAACTGCAGGTCCAGATGGGCGACTTGGTCGCGCCGGGTGCCGCGCTCCGAGCGGTTCACCCGCACGGCGCACCGCCGACCGGGGTCGGCCATGAGCCGCAGCTCGCCGATCCCCATCGGTAGATATCCGCTCCCGTCCGCCTCGTCCGAGGCCGCGAGCAGACACACCGCTGCCTGGAGCGCCCCGTCCAGCAGGGCCGGGTGGAGCAGCAGTGTGCCGGGGCCGGCGAAACCGCCGGCGGCCAGCGAGGTCTCGGCGGACGCGGGCACCTCGATCTCGGCGACGGCCTCCTCCCCCGCGCGGTGGGCCAGGCCCCGGAGCGCGCGCAGGCTCGGGCCGTGGACCAGCCCGCGCCGCCGAAGCAACGCGTAGCAGGCGTCGGGGGCGAGCCGGGTCGTGCAGCGTTCGCCGACCTCGTCGAGGTCGGCGTGCTCCGGGCGGGGCGGGGTGCCGTCCGCGACGAACTCGCCGGTCGCGTAGGCCGGTTCGCCGGCTTCGGCCGCCGACCCGCTGTCGGCGGTCACGGTGAAGCGCAGGACGGCCGTGTCCCGGGGCTCGAGCGTGATCCGTACGGTACGAGGGTCGCCACGGAAGGAGAGCTTGCGGTTGAAGCCGACGTTCCGGAGCGACCCGGTCCGTGCTCCCGTCGCCGACTCGCCCGCCGCGCGGGCCAGTTCGAGGTGGACGGCCGCGGGCAACACGTGAACGCCGTGCACGACGTGGTCGGCGAGGTACGTCTCGTCCCCGCTCAGGACGATCTCCTCGCGAGCCGGGACCGACACCGGCACCGGAACCGGATCGGGCTCCGGCTGCGCCTCCGGCGCGCTCGGGGCGGCCGACGCGACTGGCTCCAGCCAATAGCGCCGCCCCTCGAACGGATACGTCGGCAGGGGCACCCGGTGCCGCCGCTCCCCACGGTAGAACCCCGCCCAGTCGACCTCCGCACCGGCCAGCCAGGCCTCCCGCAGGGCGGCCTGCGGAGAGGTACGGCCGTCCGCCGTGAGGACGACCCCGGCGTGGGCGGTGCCGAGATCGCCGTACGGCAGGACGCGCGGACCAGGTTCGGGGCGGGCCCCCCGCTCCAGCGCGGCGAGGGCCTGCCCGAGGGAATGCCTGCCGGTGAGGCAACCGGCGACGAGTTCCCCGACGCCTTCGGCGTAATAGGTCTCGGGGAGCAGACCCCAGTCCTGCCAGAGGCCGGCCAGGGCGTACTGGAGGGCGAAAGCCCGCCCCGGCGCCCCGAGCCGCAGGGCTCCGGCGGCGGTGCACGCCTCGTATGCCTCGGCGAACGCCTGCTCCTCGGCCCATCGCACAGCCGAGGTCGCGAGTGCGTCGGGGTCCGTCGTATCGATCCCCGGGAGGGCGAACTCGACGGCGGGCGGGGTGAGTCCGGCGCGCCGTGTGTGCGCACCGTGTCCGGAGGTGTCCTCCAGCAGGCGTACGGCGTCGTCGGCGTCCCGGCACAGCAGTGCGCGCCGGTGGCGGTGGGCGGTGCGCCCGACGGCGAGCGTGTGGGCGACGTCCGCGAGCGGTACGTCGGGGTCCGAGCGCAGGTGCGCGGCGAGGCGGGCGGTGGCGTGGTCGAGGGCGGACGGCGTGGCGGCCGACAGCAGCAGCAGTTGCTCGGGGCGCGAGGGGCCGGACGGCTCGCGTTCGGGTGCCTGCTCCAGGACCGCGTGGGCGTTGGTCCCTCCGACACCGAAGGAACTGATGCCGGCCCGCAGCGGCCCCTCCTCCACCGTCCACGACCGCAGCCGCGTGGCGACACGGAACGGCGATTTCCCGAACTCGATGGCGGGGTTGGGGCGTTCGTAGTTGATGCTGGGCACGATGGTTCGGTGGCGCAGCATCAGCGCTACCTTGATGAGACCGGCAACACCCGCCGCAGCGTCCAGGTGACCGATGTTGGGCTTCACCGTGCCGATGGCGCAGTAGCCGGTGGCTTCGGTGGTGCGGCGGAAGGCGCGGGTGAGGGCGTCGACCTCGACGGGGTCGCCGAGCCTGGTGCCCGTGCCGTGCGCCTCGACGTAGCTGATGGCTCTGGCGCCGACGCCGGCGGCGGCCTGGGCGCGGGCGATCACCTCGGCTTGGCCGTGGCCCGAGGGCGCGGCGTAACTCACCTTCTGCGCACCGTCGTTGTTGGTGGCCGTGCCGAGGACCACGGCGTGCACGGTGTCGCCATCCCGTACGGCGTCGGACAGCCGTTTCAGGACGACCACGCCGGCGCCGTTGCCGAAGACCGTGCCGCTCGCGTCGGCATCGAAGGCGCGGATGTGCCCGTCGGCCGACAGGATCGTGCCCTGTTCGTACAGGTGGCCCTGTGCCTGGGGCGCGCGCAGCGCCACACCGCCGGCGAGCACGAGATCCAGTTCACCGCCGCGCAGCGCCTGGCAGGCCAGGTGGACGGCGACCAGTGAGGTGGAGCAGGCGGTCTGGACGGTGTAGCTGGCGCCGGTCAGGTTCAGCTTGTAGGCGACGCGGGTGGCCAGGTAGTCCTTGTCGTTGGCGAACGTGACGCTGAAGGACTGGGAGGTGGACGTCCGGTCCGTGGCACCGAGGACGTTGTTGTGGAGATAGGTGTTGGGGGCGGCGCCGCCGAAGACGCCCACGGATCCGGGCGGACGGCCGGCGTCATACCCGGCGTGCTCCAGCGCGGCGTGGCAGGTCTGCAGGAACAACCGGTGCTGCGGATCGGTCAGTTCGGCCTCGGCCGGGGTCATGCCGAAGAAGGGGGCGTCGAACAGCTCTCCCCCGGACAGCGCGCCGTACGCCTTCACATAGCGCGGGTCGTGAATGAGGGAGGCGGGGACGTTGGCGGCGGCGAGCTCCTCGTCGCTGAAGCGCGCTATCGCCTCCCGGCCGCCGGTCAGCAGATTCCAGTACTCGTCGAGGTCGCCGGCGCCGGGGAGGTGGGCTGCCATGCCGATGACGGCGAAGGCATCGCGGTCTGTTCCTGTGCCGCCGTCGGTGTTCGTTCCCGTGCCGGAAGTCTCTGCCGCTCTCTCCGGTACGGGGGCCTCGCCTGCCCGGCGGCGCTGTTCGTCCGCGAGGTGGCGGGAGAGGCCGCGCGGTTCCGGGTGGTCGAAGACCAGGGTGTGAGGCAGCCGCAGGCCCGTGTCCCGCGCCAGTCGGTCCCTGAGTTCCACCGCGAGGGCGGAGGTGAATCCGAGGGCGCCCAGCGAGCGGGCCGCCCAGTCAGGGGCCACGGTCTCCGGTGCGTCCACGCCGAGGAGCGCGGCGACATGGGCGCCGACCAGCTCAAGGAGTTCGCGATCGGTCGCGGCTGATGAACCGTCGGCGGTCGCCGCGCGCCGGGGAGCGGCGGCCTCGACCTCGGCCTCGGGCGCGGCGTCGCCTTCGGAGTCGGCGGTGTCCGCGGTGCCGGCCCGCCGGTTCCGGCCGAACGGCTCGGCCCCCTCCACCGCCGCACCGCGCACGTACAGTTCGGACAGCATGGCCAGCAGCGTGCGCTGGCCTCGCTGTCCGCGTCGCAGGGAGCCGACGGCGATCGCCTCGACGTCGACTCCGGCCGCCTCCAGGACGCCGTTCACCCCCATCACCAGGACGGGGTGGGGACTGATCTCGACGAAAACCCGGTAACCGTCCTCGACCTGGGCACGGACGGCGCTCTCGAACTCCACGCGGTCCCGCAGGCTCCGGCACCAGTAGGCGGCGCCGAGCTGGGTGCCCCGCAGCAGTGCACCGGTGACGGAGGAACGGAACGGGATGGTCGTCGGCCGCGCCTCGACGGAGGCCAGGTCGCGCATCATGCGGTCGGTGATGCGGTCGACGTGCGCCGAGTGCGCGGCCAGGGGCACCCCGGCCACGCGGGCCGAGGCGCCGTCGGACTGGACGTCCTCGACGAACCTGCGCACCTCGTCCCGGTCACCGGAGACGAGCACCCAGTCCGGGCCGTTCACCGCGGCCAGCTCCACCCGGCCCCCATAGGCGGCGAGACGCTCCCGCACCGCCTCGGGCGGCAGCTCCACCGAGGCCATGGCGCCCACGCCGGCGATGGTCTGTTGGATCCTGCTCGCCCGCGCGGACACCAGGGCGGCGTCCTGGAGCGACAACGCGCCGCTGACGTATCCGGCGACCATGTCGCCGATGCTGTGCCCGATCACAGCGTCCGGGCGCACGCCCCAGGAGCGCCACAACGCCGTGAGTGACGCCATGACCGTGAAGAGGGCCGGTTGGGCCACGTCCACCCGGTCCAGCGAGGCCGCGCCCGGCCGGTCGCGCAGCACGTCCGTCAGGGACCAGTCGAGGTGCGGTGCGAAGGCTTCGGCGCACCGCTCCGCCTCCGCCCGGAACGCGGGGCTGGACTCGAACAGGTCCGCGGCCATGCCCTGCCACTGGGAGCCGTGGCCCGGGTACACGAACACGATCCGCCCGTCCGTCACCGACGTGGTGCCGCGCACGACGCCGGCGTCGGGGCGGCCGGACGCGACGGCGGTGAGTCCGCGCAGGAAGTCCTGCGGCCGGCGGCCCAGCACCACGGCGCGGTGCGGGTGCCCGGGCTGGGCGGCGGTCCGGGCGGCGTCCGGCAGCCCGGACGGGCCATGGGAGAACCGCGCGGGAGCGCGCTCGACCAGATCCGCCAGCTCGCTGGCCTGCTGGGCGAGTGCCGTCGCGGTCGGAGCCGACAGCGGCCAGGGCCACTCCGGCTCGTCGGCGACGGTCGTCTCGGTGGCATCGGCCTGCCGACCGGACTCCACAGCCCCGTGCGCCCGGTTGAGCGCCGGCAGTCTGACGCGTCGCCGCCGCTCGCCCTCGTACACCGCCGTCCAGTCGACCTCCGCGCCCGCGAGCCACGCCTTCCGCAGCGCTTCGAGGGGAGTGTCGGTATCGGGCCGCAGGACGAGGGGGTCGTCGGGGAAGTCCATGTCGCGTTCCAGGGGCTCCACCGTGAAGCGTGCCCTGCGTCGGCGGCCCTCGCCGGAGTCCGGCACACCGTGCGGGGAGTCGAGCAGGGCGACAGCCCGGCCCAGGGCGAGCGACTCCGCGGCCACCTCGGCGGCGAGTCGACCTATTCCGGTCGCGTACACGGTTCGAGGAGACAGTCCCCATCGCATCCAGAGGCGGAGCGTGGCATACGCGAAGGCGAAGACAGCTCCGGCATGACCGTGGTCCAGGGCGCCCGCGCGACGGCAGGCCGCGTGGTGGCGTGCGAAGCCCGGGTGGACCCGCGCCGCCTCGGCAGCCAGCCGCTCGGCGTCCGGGATGTCAGCGGGCAGGACGAACACGAGCGGCTGCCCCGGGCTGGGGGCGCCGTCGCATCCGGCCCCAGCCGACAACTGCTCCAGCGATCGTGCGGCCTGCTGCGCGTCCCGGCTCACGACTGCGACTCGGTACGGGCGAGCCTTCCTCGCCACGGCCAGGGTGTAGGCGGCGTCGGGGAAGCCGTCCGCCTGCAGCCGCCGCAGCCGGGCCGCGGTCTCGGCGGTCGCCCTGTCCAGTGCCACGGCGGTGCCTGCGGACACGACGAGGAGGTATTCGCGGCCTCCGGCCGCTGCGACGGTCGTGGACACAGCCCAGCTCTCCCCACGTCATGGACGGTCCGGCACCGTTACCGGCCCACAAATGTTTGCGCTTTCAAGATTCATCGCGAATGCGGCGGCCGTCACCACCCAACCGAGTAGCTCACGGGCCGTTTTCTCAAGTCAGGAGCTACTCATCCGGGTAGTCGCACAAGGCGTGCCGCCAGCCCCGACCCCGCACAGCCAGGGGCAACGTGGCCCCCGGACACAAGATCGATGACCGTCACCTGCAGCGGCTCGCGGTGATCTATATCCGCGAACCAGTGCCCTCGTCACAGCCTGACCCTTGTCTCTTCATCCTGTCCGCCCCGCTGCAAGCACCCTCCTGAGGCGATCAACCTGCCGCCGGCCCGGCAACGGGAACTGCGCCAGGCGTCCTGGCCGCCCTTCTCGTCTGTCGGCTCGGAGATGACGATGCCGTCCACGCCCTGATCAAGGAGCGAGCCGTCAGCGCTGGCGATGCCCGCGGCGTCACCCTCCGTCGTGTTCAGACCGAAGAGTGCGTAGCCGACCTCGCGGAGGGCACCTTCGACTCTCGTCAGCTGCGCGGCTGGGCTGTACAGACCAGTTCTGAGTCTCACCACTCCGACGGACCAGGTCCGTCCGGAGGCCTGAGTCCGGTCAGCATGGTTCAGCCGGTACCCGCGCCCTTCAGCGCCTCCGAGAACGCGTCGGCGCACCTCACCGAAGACGTGCTCCTTCCCGTTCATGACCCGGGACACCGTCTTCTGCGAGACACCCGCCACGCGCGTCACGTCGAAGCTACGAGGTGCGGTACCTGCGCTGCGACTTGCCAGTCGTGCCATGGGTGTCTCCTGATCTCCGGCAGTCGGCACCGCCGGTCTCCTATGACCGCGCTGTCATGACTGCGCAGACATATCTACGCACTCGAAGGAGGGACGTCAAGAGTGACTATCCCCTCGTAGCGTGGAGCCCGCGATTGCAGGGGAAGTTGGGGTTCATGGGTCCAAGAAGAAACCGCCGTACGACGCTGAGTTCCGTGAGGGCGCCGTGCGCATCGTGGTCGAGACCGGGAAGCCGGTCGGGGAGGTTGCCGAGGAGCTCGGCATCAACCCGGGAACGCTCCACAGCTGGGTGTGGGTCTGTGTAGCGAACTCACCGTACAGACCCCCTCCCGCAGGAGCCTTCCCGTCAACCGGCCGCAGACGACAGAACGCAGCCCGGATTGTGCAGGCCTCCACACGCACGTCGTCAGTCCGGCCATCTGCTGCGCTCATGGCGAAAGAGGAGGGAGCCGGCCGATTTGGTCTCAGGCCTACCGGTCCAAACCGCCAAGGACTGCAGCGCCACAGACGCACGCCCCCTCCCGTCGTCAGCCGGGTTCTGCGGGCAGGCAGTATGCGGCGGGGCTGCGCCAGGACGAGCAGCGGGCCGTCCGGCTGTGCCGGGCCGGCGTGCCGACCTGGACCATCCACGCCGAGAAAGGCGACGGCGGGCTCACCGACGCCGAGCGCAGCACCCTGCAAGCCTGCCCGAACGCCCGTCTGGTGACGATCCCGGGCTCGGTGTTCTTCCTTCCGGTGGAGGCCCCCGAACCGCTGGCCGCGGCCATCGCTGAGGCCGTCGCCCTCGCTACCCGCCCGTAGCCGGCCACCCCGCCGGCTGCATCACCCACCTCGCAGGATCAGGCGGGCCGCCCGCGGCTGACGGCACCGCCATCGAGTGAACCGACAAGAACGCCAGGGGGCTCCTGGACGGCCGGCATCACGACTCCGTCCCACTCCCCTCCGATGAACGGCATGACCGGCCCGTGTTCCACGAGGGTGTCGGTGCCGGTCGTGCCGTCGTCGGCGGCCGGTCGCGGGCGGGCCGGTGGGGTCTGGTTTGCGGGCGGGGTCAGGCCGGTGTGTTCCAGTCCTTCGGTACGGCGTCGGTGTCGGCGCCCGGGGTGGGTGCCGGGCGGGGGGCGGGGGGCCGCGTGCGGGAGAAGCGGGGGGCGGGGGACGGCTGGGGGCGGCCGGCGACCTCGGTGAACGTCGCGCGCTCGCGCAGGGCGGGGTGCTCCGCGGCTTCCTCGGGGGTGAGGACGGGCACCACACAGGCGTCCCGGTCGGCGAACACCTTGGCCCAGTGGTCCCGGGGGCGGGTCCGGAACGCTTCGGCGAACCGGTCGCGCAGGGCCGGCCAGTTCGCCTGGTCGTCGCGGTCGGGCAGGGCGGCCGCGTCCAGGTCGAGCTGTGCGCACAGGGCGTCGTAGAACCGCTGCTCGATCGCGCCGACCGCCACGTGCCCGCCGTCCTGGCATGCGTACGTGGTGTAGAACGGCGCGTCGGTCACCGTGACGTTGCCCGGGTTCTCCCGCCACTGGCGGACCATCACCTCCAGCAGGGCCGCTCCGTCGGCCATGGCCGCGTCGACCACCTGGCCGCGCCCGCTGCGCGAGCGCTCGTGCAGCGCCGCCAGGACACCGAGGACCTGGAGCAGGCCGCCGCCCGCGAAGGTGGACAGGTAGGTCGAGGGGGGCGACGGGTTGCCGGCGGCGTCCGCGTCGGTGTCGAGCACTCCGGCCAGGGCGAGGAAGCTGATGTCGTGACCGGAGCGCTGTGCCCAGGGTCCGCTCTGGCCCCAGCCGGACACCCTGGCGTAGACGAGCCGGGGGTTGGAGTCGTCGAAGGTCTCCGGGCCCAGGCCCAGACGCTCGCATGCCCCCGGGCGCAGGCCTTCGAGCAGCACGTCGGCGCGGTCCACCAGGGCGCGCACCCGGCGTATGTCGTCCGGGTTCTTCA
Source organism: Streptomyces sp. P3 (assembly GCF_003032475.1). Taxonomy (NCBI): domain Bacteria; kingdom Bacillati; phylum Actinomycetota; class Actinomycetes; order Kitasatosporales; family Streptomycetaceae; genus Streptomyces; species Streptomyces sp. P3. The sequence goes on along the minus strand of NZ_CP028369.1, from coordinate 9,147,459 downwards.
GGTCGGCCGTGACCGAGCGGCGGGAGCGGCCGAGGGGGTCGGCGGGCCCGAATGTGCCGGCGCCCGGGCGGTCGATGCGGACGACGTCGGCGCCCAGGTCTGCGAGGAGCGTGGCGGCGAAGGCGCAGGGTGCGCCGCTCGCCAGCTCGACCACACGTACACCATTGAGTGGCCCCACGAGGCTCATCTCCTTTCCAGTGACTTCTAGGATCAGTATTCACGGATCAATTGACGATTTGCGCTTCGGGATTCCGTATTGTTTCTCCTCTGATTTCCTCCCTATCTTGCGAGTGTTTTTCTTCTTGCTTTCCCGGATGAGAAAGGGCAGGAATCGTGACGGTTCTCTACACGGCTGAGGTCACTTCGTCGGGAGACGGCCGCAAGGGCCGGGTCAGCTCCTCGGACGGCGTGCTGGAACTGGGGCTGGACGCGCCCAAGGAGGTGGGCGGCTCCGGGGAGCGGACCAATCCGGAGCAGCTGTTCGCCGCCGGGTACGCGGCCTGCTTCCACAGCGCGCTGCGGCTGTCCGCACGTGAGGCGCGGGTGCCGCTCGACGAGGAGCCGGCCGTCACGGCCCGGGTGCACCTCGAGCGGAACGTCTCCGGTTATGGGATCAGCGCCGATCTGACGGTGCGGATGCCGGGAGTGGCCGCGCAGACGGCGCGGGAGTTGGTGGACCGGGCTCATGCCCGCTGCCCGTACTCGCGGGCTGTGCGGGGCAACATCCGCGTGGGGATCGAGCTGGCCGGCTGAAGGCCGGTTCCCCTGTGGCGCGTTCGAGGGTGTCGGACGCGTTCGACGGGACGCTCTCGGTGTGTGCCGCCGGAGCCGGACGGGGTCCGGCTCCGGCGGCGTCCGCGTGTGCGGAGCGGCTCACGCCGCCGGGGGTACGGCGGCCGCGGCGGCCCTGGCGGCCTGCGGAAGGGCCGACACGATGCGGTCCACGGCCCGGTCGTCGTGCGAGGCCGACACGAACCACGCTTCGAACGGCGACGGCGGCAGGTAGACGCCCTGGCGCAGCATCGCGTGGAAGAAGGCCCGGTAGCGGAAGGCCTCGCTCGCCCTGACGTCGTCGTAGTCGCGGACCGGCCGCTGCGAGAAGAACACCGAGAACATCGTCCCGGAGTACTGCAGCACGTGGTCGACGCCCTCGGCGGAGAGCGCCGCGGACACTTCGGTCCCGATCGTGGCGGACACGGCGTCCAGGCGCTCGTAGACCGCCTCGGTGCAGTGGCGCAGGGTCGCCAGGCCGGCGGCGGTGGCCACCGGGTTGCCCGCGAGCGTGCCTGCCTGGTAGACGGGGCCGGCCGGGGCGAGGTGGGCCATGACGTCGGCCCGGCCTCCGAAGGCCGCGGCGGGGAAGCCGCCGCCCATCACCTTGCCGTAGGTGAACAGGTCCGCCGCCACGCCGTCCCGGTCGTACCAGCCGGCGCGGCCGGCGCGGAAGCCGGTCATGACCTCGTCGGAGATGAACAGGGCGCCGTGGCGCCGGCACAGGTCCTTCAGGCCGGCGTTGAAGCCGGGCAGCGGCGGGACGGCGCCCATGTTGCCCGGCGCGGCCTCGGTGATCACGCAGGCGATCTCCGAACCGTGCTCGGCGAAGACTCGCTCGACCGCGGCCAGGTCGTTGTACGGCAGGACGAGGGTGTCGGCGGCCTGGGCGCCGGTGACGCCCGGGGTGTCGGGCAGGGCGAAGGTGGCCAGGCCGGATCCGGCGGCGGCCAGCAGCGCGTCGACGTGGCCGTGGTAGCACCCCGCGAACTTGACGATCTTGGATCGGCCGGTGAAGCCGCGGGCCAGGCGGATCGCGGACATGGTGGCCTCGGTGCCGGAGGTGACCAGCCGGACCTTCTCCACGGGGGCGACGCGGTCGACGATCTCCTCGGCGAGGGCGATCTCCCCCTCGGTCGCGGTGCCGAACGAGGTGCCCGCGGCGAGTGCGGCGCCGACCGCGTCGAGGACCGCCGGGTGCCGGTGGCCGAGGATCATCGGGCCCCAGGAGCAGATCAGGTCGACGTACTCCCGGCCTTCGACGTCGTAGAGGTACGGGCCCTGCGCGGAGGCCATGAAGACGGGGGTGCCGCCGACGGAACCGAATGCCCGCACGGGGGAGTTGACGCCGCCGGGGATGACCGTCGCGGCCCGTTCGAACAGCGAGGCCGAGGCGGCGCCGGCAGAGCCGTCGAGGGCGGCGGGTGCAGGGGTTGAGGACATCGGTCGGTGCCTTTCGCAGTCGGAAGAAGAGAAGCGGGGAGAGCGGGGCGGGGGTGGGGGGCCGGGCGGGGCCGGTGGCGGGGGGAGGGCCAGGGGCCCGCCCGGCAGGGGCGACCAGGAGGCCGTCCGCTGAGGGGCGGCCGGGAGGCCGCCCGTCAGTGGGCCGGGGTGGTGCCGGTGCTGAACGCGGCGTCCAGGACGATCGCGCCGTGCGGCAGCACCCGCACCGGGTTGAGGTCCAGTTCGAACTCGCCGGGCCAGTCGCGGATCGCGTCGGACAGCCGGTACAGCAGGTCGGCCAGTGCCGCGGTGTCGAGCTCCGCCGTGCCGCGGGCCCCGCGCAGCAGGGCGGCGCCGCGCAGTTCGGAGATCATGCGCTCGGCCTCGCCGTCGGCGAGCGGCAGCACGCGGTGTGCGACGTCGTCGAGGACTTCGGTGAAGATGCCGCCGAGCCCCACGGTCAGGACGGTTCCCAGCGGGCTGGTGCTGACGCCGACCAGCGCCTCGACCCCGTCCGGGGCCAGTTCCTCGACGAGTACCTCGCCGCCGAGCGCGGCCAGGTCGGCGAAGGCGGCCGGCGCCTCCTGTTCGGTGACGCCCACCCGGACGCCGCCCGCCTCCGACTTGTGCAGCAGTCCGGGTACGACGGCCTTCAGTACCGCGCGGCCGCCCAGCTCCCGCACCAGCGTGGCCGCGTCGTCGGCGTCGCGGGCGCCGCGCCCCTTCGGCACGGTGATCCCGGCGGCGGCGAGCAGCTGTTTCAGCTGCGGCTCGGTGGCCTGTGGCGCGGGCGCGGGGAGCGGCGCCGTGAGCGCCTCGCGGTGGGTGTCCGGGCGGGGTCGGCTGACCTGCCACAGTGCGGCGGCGGCCTTCAGCGCGCGGGCCGGCGTCGGGTAGTCCGGCAGTCGGGCGTCGCGGAGCATGGCGGGGGCGTCCGGCGCGAGGAAGTCGGCGCCGGTGCGGGCCACCAGGATCGGCTTGCCGCCCTTGCGGGCCGCCTTGGACAGGGCGGTGACCGCCTTCTGCACGTCGGGTCCGGCCATGACGCAGAAGCAGGCGATGATGATGTCGACCGAGTCGTCCGCGAGCAGCACGTCCAGCGACCGGTCGAACAGGGTGGGGTCGCTGAGCACGGTCGCGGTGATGTCGACGGGGTTCTCCACCGCGCCGAACGGCGGCACGATCTCGGTGAGCGCCGCGATGCTCTGCGGTGACAGCCGGCTCAGCTCGAGACCGGAGTCCTCGATGGCGTCGGCGGCGAGGATGCCCGATCCGCCGGAGGTGGTGACCACGGCGACGCGCGGGCCCTTCGGGCGCAGGGGGACCTCGAACGCGGCGGCGGCGTCGAGGAGTTCGTCGATGTCGTCGACCCGGGCGATGCCCAGCCGGCGCAGCGCCGCGTCGAGCACGCGGTCGTCGGTGGTGAGGGCGCCGGTGTGGGAGGCGGCGGCGCGGCCGCCGGCTTCGGTGCGCCCGGACTTCAGCAGTGCCACCGGTTTGCCGGAGGCGCTCAGGGCGCGCAGGGTGTCCAGGTCGGGCACGTCCTCCAGGTAGCCGAGCAGTCCCTGGCACTCGGGTTCCTGGGCCAGTTCGCGCAGCACCTCCAGCGCGGTGACGTCGGCGTCGTTGCCGGTGCTCACCACCCAGCCGGGGCGCAGTCCGCGCTGGAGGGCGAGGCTCGCCGCGCCGAAGCCCAGGGCGCCGCTCTGGCTGACGAACCCGAGGGTGCCGGGTTCGAAGGGGACGCTCTCGGCGCCGAACAGGGGGCTGAAGGTGGCCAGGACACGGTTGTTGAAGCTGACGGCGCCGATGCAGTTCGGTCCGATCAGGCGCAGTCCGCCCGCGCGGGCCCGGGCGACGATGTCGTCCTGGAGGGCGGCTCCGTCGGCCCCGGTTTCCGCGAAGCCGGAGGAGGCGATGATGGCGAGGGGTATGTCCGCTTCGACGCAGTCGTCGACGGCGCCGGCGACGCGGTCCGCGCCCACCATGATCAGCGCCAGGTCTATCGGGCCGGGCGCCTCCTTGAGCGAGGCGTACGCGGGGACGCCGAGGATGCTCCCGCCCTTCGGGTTGATCGGCAGGATGCGGCCCTTGTAGCCGTGGCGCAGCAGGAAGTCCATCGGCTTGCGGCCCAGCGCCCCGGGGCGTTCCGTGGCGCCGATGACGGCGATCGAGTCGGCGTTCCACAGGGCTGAGATCGCGCTCATGCCATGACCTCCTGGGCGGACGCGGGGGCGGCGGGTGCGGGGTGCGGGGCGAACAGGACGTGCAGGGCGTCGACGTAGACGTCGCCGTCGGAGCGTCCGGCCAGTTCGCGGGCGCGGACGGTGGGCTGGTGGAGCACCTTGTCGACGATGCGCCGGACGGTGCGGGAGACCTCCTGGAGGGTTTCGCCGTCCATGGCTTCCAGCCGCTTGCCGAGCCGGGTGAGTTCGGCTTCGGTGGCCTCGGCGGCGGTGGCGCGCAGTGCGGAGAGGGCGGGGGTGGCCCGGGCGGCGCGGCGGGCGGCCTTCAGGGCCTCGACCTCGGTGTCGACGATTCTGTGCGCGCTCTCGACGCTGGCCACGGACAGTTCGTCGTCGCCGCCTTCCTCGGCGATGCGCTGGAGGTCGACGAGGGTGGCTGCGGGGACCTGGCCGGCTTCGGGTTCGATGTTGCGCGGCAGGGAGAGGTCGAGCAGGTACAGGTCGCGTCCGCCGCGCGGGCCCATGGCGTCGGCGACCTGGTGGGCGCGCAGGAGGGGTTCGGTGGCGGCCGTGCAGCTGACGACCACGTCGACCTCGGTCAGCAGGCGGGGTATGTCCTGCAGCGGGTAGCCGCGGCCGTCGGCGGTCTCGGCGAGGCGCTGGGCCTTCTCCGGGGTGCGGTTGGCCATGTGCACCCGGCTCAGGCCGGAGCGGCGCAGCGCGGCGAGGACGACCCCGCCGAACGAGCCGGCGCCGATGACCAGGGCGGTCTTCCCGTCGAGCGATCCGACCAGGCGTTCGAAGAACGCAAGGCCCGCGGTGGCCAGGGAGCGGCCGGCCTCGTTCAGGCCGGTCTCGTTGCGGGCCCGCTTGCCGGTGCGCAGCGCGGCCTGGACGGCCTGGTTGAGGGTCTTGCTGGTGGCGCCGACGCGCTGGGCGCGCTCGAGGGCCTCCTTGACCTGGCCGAGGATCTGGTCCTCGCCGAGCACGACCGAGTCGAGGCCGGAGGCGACCTGGAACAGGTGGCGCAGGGCGTCGTCGTCGTGGCGCACGTACTGGTAGGGGGCCAGTTCCTGGGCGTCGACGCCGGTGTGGTCGGCGATGAGCGCCTCGAGGCCGGGCACCGGATCGGTGTCGGAGGCGGTCTCGACGTAGACCTCGAGCCGGTTGCAGGTGGACAGGATCAGTGAGGCGGACAGGCCGTCGGCGTCCGCGATGCGCTGGGCCAGGTCGTCGAGCGGCTTGGGGCTCTCGTAGAGCTGTTCGAGCAGGTCAAGGGGGGCGGTGGCGTGGCTGATGCCCACCGCGAGGAACCGGTTGTCGTCCGGTGTCGTTCGTCGCACGTTCCTTACACCTCGATGGATGACGTGGGGCGGGCGCCCGGCCCGGGGGGCCGGGCGTGGCGGGGGCGGGTCAGCCCAGGCGGGGCGCGAACTCGGTGGCCCAGTACGTGATGATCTGGGAGGCTCCGGCCCGGTGGATGGAGGTGAGGCTCTCCACGATGGAGCCGTCGCGCTCCAGCCAGCCCCGGGCGGCGGCGGCTTCGATCATCGAGTACTCGCCGGAGACCTGGTAGGCGGAGACGGGCACGTCGACGTGGTCGGCGATCAGCCGGACGATGTCGAGGTAGGCCAGGGCGGGCTTGACCATGACCATGTCGGCGCCCTCGGCCAGGTCGAGGGCGACCTCGCGCAGGGACTCGCGGATGTTGCCGGGGTTCTGCTGGTAGGTGCGGCGGTTGCCCTGGAGGGAGGACTCGACGGCGTCGCGGAAGGGGCCGTAGAAGTGGGAGGCGTACTTGGCCGAGTAGCCGAGGATGGCCACGTTGTGGTGGCCGGCCGCGTCGAGGGCCGCCCGGATGTGTCCGACCTGACCGTCCATCATGCCGCTGGGGGCGACGATGTGGGCGCCGGCGTCGGCCTGCACGACGGCCGCCTGACCGTACAGCTCGACGCTGGCGTCGTTGTCGACGTCTCCGTCGGGGCCCAGGACGCCGGTGTGGCCGTGGGTGGTGTACTCGTCGAGGTTGATGTCGCCGATGACGACGGTGGCGTCGCCGACCTCGGCGACCACGTCGCGCAGTGCGACCTGGAGGATGCCGTCGGGGTCGACGGCGCCGCTGCCGCGCTCGTCCTTGTCCTGCGGGATGCCGAACAGCATCACTCCGCCCACGCCGGCGCTGACGGCCTCGACGGCCGCCTTGCGCAGGGTGTCGCGGGTGTGCTGGAAGACGCCCGGCATGGAGGGGATCTCCCGGGGGGCGGTCAGTCCCTCGCGCAGGAACAGGGGCTGGATCAGGTTGCTCGCGTGGACCTGTGTCTCGGCGGTGAGACGGCGCAGGTGGGGGGTGCGGCGCAGCCGGCGGGGGCGGTGCAGCGGGGCGCCTGCGGGCGTGCTGACGGGGGCGGGGCCGATGGTCGACTGGATGGTCATGCGGATCACGCTCCTTGGAGGATCGAGCCGAGGAAGACCTTCTCGAGGTGCTGGGAGATCTCGGCGGGTGGGCGGTGGAACCAGTAGCCGGCGTCGGAACGGGAGAAGATGCGCAGGTCGCGCAGGGTCACGGTGAGTTCGGCGAACTTCACGGCGAGGCCGGCCGGGTCGATCACGGGCATGCCGTGCAGGTCGCGGACGCCGAGGTGCCAGAAGATCTCGTTGGGGATGCCCTCGGCGGGGATGATGATCTCGGCGCCGGCCTTGCGGGCGCGGGCGGCGGCCTCGGTGTACGCGGTGAGGAACTGGTCGCAGTCGCCGTCGAGGGCGCGGTGGACGCCGTCCCAGCCGCCCGGCACGACCTCGTAGGCGGCCATGGACCGCTCCAGGCCGTACCGGGAGACGTTGGCCCGGATGGGCTCCTCCAGCGGCGGCATGAAGCCGAGCAGGCCGAAGCGGTGTCCGGTGAGGGCCGACAGGAAGAACGCCGTCTCGCCGTAGCCCAGCGTGGGTACGGCGGCCAGGTGGCGGGCGTCGCGCAGGCCGGGGTCCTGGCCCGCCGCCGTGATCCAGGCGTCGTAGCCGGCGCGTTCGGCCTGGAGGGCCGAGTGCGCGAAGTGTTCGCTGAACAGGACCTGGGCGGCGTGGTGGCCGACCAGGCCGAAGGGGGTGTTGTCGGGGTAGGTGTCGGCCGGCAGCGTCTTGATGTCGATGACGGTGCCGGGGGCGGCGATCGCGTCCAGATGCTCGCGATACCACTGGTCGAGCAGTGGCAGCCGTCCTTCCACGGTGTGTTTGTGGAACCAGATGCGCATGGCGCTTCCGTCCTCTCGGCTGAAAACAGGCAGGGGGAGACACGGGATGGGCGGGGTGAGGAAGAGGGGCAGGTCGGTGGGTCAGTGGGTGAGCTGCGGCCGGGGGGCGCAGTCCAGGAGCGAGGCCTTGAGCAGGTAGTCGGTGGTGCGCTGCGGGTCGGCGGCGATGCGGCCGACGCTCTCCAGGGCGCCGCGCAGACGGGCCGGGTCGTCCAGGCCGGCCGTGCGGGCCTCGCTGCGCGGGATCACCTTGTCCGTCACCGCCTCGCGCCGTTCGGCGGCGACCGAGGCGAGGATGCGTTCGCCGGCCGCGCCGCGGTGCAGCCGGGTCAGCGCCCGTCCCCAGGCGACGGCGTCGTGCAGTCCGCAGTTCATGTTCATGCCGCCTGCGGTGGAGGTGAGGTGCGCGGCGTCCCCGGCGAACAGCACCCGGCCCGCCCGGTAGTCGGGCAGGACGAAGGAGGCGAGCCGGTAGGTGTGCGCGTCGGCGATCTGGACGTCGGCGGCGCAGGAGGGCAGGGCCCGGCGCAGCAGGGCGTTCACCTCCGCCCGCTCGACGACCTGACGGCGCGGCACGTCCGCCGGCATGCGGAAGATGAGCCGCCAGTGGTCGGGCATGCCCAGGATGCTGAAGGACTGCCGGCTGTCCCGGACGTAGGCCAGGGGCGCGAGGTCCGGCAGCAGCCCGTCGAGGGCCGTGTGCGTCACCACGCGCAGGGCGTACGAGGGGTATTCGGTGGCGCGGGAGGGCAGTTGGAGGGCGGCGCGGACGGTGCTGCGGCTGCCGTCGGCGGCCACCACGTAGTCGGCGTCCAGCGGCGTGCGCAGTCCGGTGGGCCCGTGCAGCCACAGCCGTACGGCGTCCGTGCGGGGCCGCACGTCGAAGACGGTGCTGGTGAAGCACACTTCCGCGTGCGGGTGCTCCTCGAGCGCAGACAGCAGCAGCGGGGTGAGCCGTGACTGTTCGGCGTGCACCCGGTAGGGGTGGGCGGTGCGGCCGTTCAGGGCGTCGTAGCCGATGCGGTGCAGGACCCGCTGCCCGAGGTCGCGCCACTGGATCTCGTGCACCTCCCGGCCCGCGGCGCGCAGGGGGGCCGCGACGCCCAGTTCGTCGAGCAGGTCCAGGGTGGAGGGGTGGAAGGTGGAGGCGCGGGAGGCCGTGGACAGGTCCCGGGAGGATTCCAGGACGGTGACCGGCACGCCGCCCCGGGCCAGGACCAGGGCCGTGGTGAGCCCGACCGGTCCGGCGCCGACGACGACCACCGGGCGGCGGCGCACGCTCATGCCGTCCCGCCTGTGCGGGCGGCGAGCCGGCGCAGCAGGCCCGTCTCCTCCGCGGGGTCGGCCGGCAGGCCCGTCTGCTTCAGCGCCCAGCGGGCCGAGCAGATGTTGGAGGTGAGCAGGACGCGGTCGTTGCCTTCGCCGATCTGTCGCAGGGCGTCGAACGTGAACATCCCGGTGCCGGTGAGCAGCAGGGCCTCGTCGTCGCCGAGGCCGGCCTCGGCGACCTGGCGGACGAGGTCGTCGGTGGAGACGTCGTAGGGGGAGAAGCGGTCGCCGGCCCGGATCGGGACGACGCGCGAGACGGTGAGGCCGGCCTGCTCCCAGAAGGTGCGGGACAGGTCGGTCAGCCAGGGCGCGTACGGCGAGACGAGGACGATGTCCTGGACGCCGAGGTCGGCGCAGGTGTCCAGGGTGGCGAGGGTGGAGGAGGCGACGGGCCTGCCGCCCGCGTCCGCGAGCTTCTCGCACAGGGCCCGGTCGCCGTCGGGGCCGAGCAGGTAGTGCGAGCCGCTGCACGCCACGACGACCGCGCCGAGTCGCAGACCGCCGAATCCGGCGACGACCTCGTCGAGGCCCTCGTTGTAGGTGTCCAGCCGTTCGCGCAGGGTCCGCCCGGGCAGGACCGGGAAGCGGGAGGTGTGCACGTTCATCGCGGGCCGGACGAGGCTGCCGATCTCCGGTTCGGCGGCGGCGTTGCCGGAAGGAACGACGACCCCGAGGCGTTCCGCAGATTGCAAGGACATCTTTCCCCTTTTCCGAGGCGTTTTTCCGAGGCTTTTCGGGACTTTCCCGGGACGGCTTCTTCCGTGCCGGGACGTCCGGTCGCGGGCTTTTCCCGACGCCTGGAACGCTAGGTGGGGAGGGCGGCGCGCGGCACTACGGAATCACGCAGTGAGGCGTTCCTGCTGCGGAATTCCGAAGTGGGGGACGGTGGCGCCCAGGGCGGCGGCGAGCTGGGCGCGGCGGCTGATCGACAGTTTGCGGTACATGCGGGTGAGGTGCTGTTCCACGGCCCGGCAGGACACGTTCAGCCGTTCGGCGATCCGCTGGTTGGTCATGCCGGAGAGCACCATGCGGGCGATGCGCGACTCGTGCGGGGTGAGGACCACGTCGGGGGCGGCGGCGGGGTCCTCGGGCTCGCGTCCGGTGAGCGCGCTGTGGCCGTACTCGACGTTCCAGGAGCGGATCGTGGTCCGGGCGATCAGTCCCTGCCGGACGAGGGGGTCGGCGCGCAGGATCCGGTGCAGGGAGACCTCGTCGGACACGGCGATGACCAGGATGTCCCCGTTTCCCGTGCCGGCGAGGCCGCCGCCGACGAGGATGCCGCGGCCGGACAGTGCGCGCAGGTGCGCGACGTGGTCGGGCCAGGCCTGCTGCAGGCGGGATTCGGCGGGGTGGAAGGTGCGTTCGACGACGTACGGCATGGGGTCACCTCAGCGTGGGCGCGGCGCGGTCGCCGGTGGCGGTCCGGGTGGTGGCGGTCCCGTTCCGGTCGGCGGTGGACGAGGAAGGGTGAAGCGGAGGGGCGAAGCAGGGGGCGAAGCGGAGGTGAGGCGGAGGGGCCGGGGCGGGCGGGCTTCCGGCGCGGTCACGGCCGACGGGACCCGGCGGGCCGGTGGTGTCACCGGCCCGCCGGGTCCCGTCCAGGGGTGGTGCGTGCGGTGAGGTCCGCGGGCCTCACTGGGCGCCGGCGGTCAGACCCTTCGCCGGTGCGGGGGCGGCGGCGGGGGTGGCGCCGGCGGGGGTGGCCGCGGCCTGCGGCGCGGGCTTGTCCACGGGCTTGCGGCGCAGCAGCGCGATCGCGACGAGCACGGCGGCGGTGCCGAGCAGGACGCTCCAGCCGAGGGACTCGCCGAGGAAGACGGCGCCCAGGACGACGGACACGACAGTCATCAGGTAAATGACGGTGGCCGCGGCCGCGGGGCCGTCCTTGGTGATGATGACCGTGTTGAGCAGGACGGCGAAGCCGGTGCACACCACGCCGAGGATGATCAGCGCGATCACGGAGTCGGTGCGCCACTCGACGGGCTCCAGGCCGATGAAGGGCACGGCGAACAGGGTGAGCACGGCGGCGATGGTCAACTGCCCGCCCGCCAGCATGAAGACGGGGATGCCGCGGCCGGCGAGGAAGCGGCCGACGTAGGCGAAGCTGCTGCCGAAGCTGACGGCGCCGAGGACGAAGCAGATGACGCTGCTGGTGGAGGCGTGGGTGCCGGGGCTCCAGGGAGCGGCGACCAGGACCACGCCGAGCAGACCGACGGCCATGCCCAGGATGCGGGCGGCGCCCAGCCGCTTCTCGGAGCCGAGCAGCACGGCCGCGCCGAGCGTCCAGACCGGGCCGGTGCCGCTGATGATGCCGGCGACGTTGCTGGAGCCGGTCACCTCGCCCTGGGCGAACAGCAGCCAGGGGATGGCGTTGCCGAGCAGCGCGGCCACGGCCATGTGTCCCAGGAGTGTGCGGTCGCGGGGCGGGCGCTGCCCCCGGGACAGGCCGATGGCCATCAGGACGGCGGCCCCGAGGACGAGCCGCACGAAGACCATCTCCACGGGCGAGAACCCGTACCCGGAGATCTTGATCCAGAGGAAGACCGAACCCCACAGCAGGCTCAGGCCGGACAGTCGCAGCAGCGCGCCGGATTTCATGGCGGACCCTCACATTCAGCGGACGACAGGGGGCGACAAGGGGGAGGAGGCGGGGGCGGAACTCGTCCGCCGACCCGCACCAAGAGCGTCGCCCGTGCCGCCGCCCGGGGTCCAGCAAGTAATCTTTCCGATGAACATGAAGGCAGACTGAAACATTCGATCCTTCGGTCAAATGCGGCCTTCACCCTATGAAATCACGGCCCGGGCGCCCCTTTCAGCTCCGACTCCGCCGCCTGCGCCGCCTCGCTCAGGGCCTCCAGGACCGCCTCGATCTGGGGCACGCCCCCACTGCCGGGCCGCACCGCGGCGAACACCCGCCGCCAGGGCGCGTCGTCGAACCGCCGCACCGTGACGCCGGGCTGCGAGGACCGGCGGGCCAGCCGGGGCACCAGACAGATGCCCAGACCCTGCCGGACGGCGGCGAAGGTGGCGTCCCAGTCGCCGATGACATGGGTGGCCTGCGGGGTGAAGCCGGCGGCCGCGCAGGCCGCGAGAGGGATCTCCTGGCACATGCCGACCGTGGCGAAGATCCACGCCTCGTCGGCCAGCTCCCCCAGGGTCAGCGAGGGCGCCTGTGCCAGCGGATGCTCCTCGGGCAGCGCCACGTCGAACACCTCCGTCATCAGGGGCCGCTTGTCGAAGCGGGAGTCGAGGGCGGGCGCCGCCGGCGACTCGACGGCGATGACCACGTCCGTGCGGCCGAGCTCCAGCAGCTCGAAGCTGACGGGCGGATCGACCTCCGCCAGCGTCGTGCGCAGCTCGGGCAGGCGCCGCTTGAGGATGCCGGCGGCCGGCAGGATGAGCGGCGAGAGCGTGGTGCCGAACCCCGACACCGACACCTCGCCGCGTTCACCCCCGCTGTGCTCGGCCAGAGCGCGGTGCAGCCGGTCGATGCTCTCGAAGATCTCCTCGGCGTGCCGCAGCACCACCTTCGCCGCGCCCGTGAGCCGCAGCCGGCGCCCCACGGGCTCGGTCAGCGGTACCCCCAACTCCTTCGCCAGACCGGCGAGTTGCTGGGAGACGGCCGACGGAGTCAGATGCAGCGCGGCCGCCACCGCGCTGACCGTGCCCCGCCGGTCCAGCTCCACCAGAACCCGCAGCTTGCGCAGATCGAGTTCGCTGCCGTACGGCTTGGCCGTCGCAGCACCCTTGTCCATGCCCATGCCTGGCGCAACGTCAGCGCAGGCGTCCGTGTTCCAGGTCGATCACCTCCTTCGCCAGCCGCTCGAACGCGGCGAGGTCGGCGGCGTCGCGGTCGGCGTCCCGCCGCTGGCCGGGGAAGGTGGGGTCGAGGACGACCGTGTCGGCGCCCAGCCGGTCGAGCAGGACGAGGTCGTCGTGGATCTGCTCCAGGCTGCCCTCCCCGAGCACCCGCCCGGCGGGCAGCGGCCGGCCGGTCAGCCGCAGCTTGATCCGCGGCGCGAGCGCGGGCACCGCCAGGTTCAGTCGCTTGGCGGTGTCGCGCAGCGCGGGCAGGCCGACGTGCACCAGCCAGTCGGCGGTCACGGAGGTCGGGTGCCAGGCGTCGCCGTAACGGGCGGCCCTGCGCAGGGCGCCCGCGCTGTGCCCGCCGATCCACACCGGCGGCCCCGAGGGCTGCACCGGGCGGGGCCCGGTGTGCACGGGACCGAACCTGACGAACTCCCCGTCGTACGCGACGACGTCCCGCGTCCAGAACGCCTTCATCACCCGCAGGTACTCGTCGCTGCGAGCCCCCCGGCGGGCGTACGGCACCCCGAGGGCGGCGAACTCGCCCGCCGCCCAGCCCGCGGCGGCCCCGAACACGAACCGGCCCCCGCTGAGCTGGTCGATGTTCGCCACCTGACGGGCCACCAGCAAAGGGTGGCGGTACGGCAGGATGGTCACCGTCGTCCCGATGCGCACGCGGCTCGTGACGCCCGCGAGCCAGGCGAGCACGGTGAACGGGTCGTAGAACGGGGCGGGGAACAGGTGCTCCACCTCGGGCGTGGGCGCCACGTGATCGGACACCATCAGCTGGTGGTAGCCCATCTCCTCCAGCCGCCGGGCCCAGTCCAGCATGGTCCCCGCAGTGGTGGCCGGACCGTAGTTGGGCAGGTTAGCGCCGAACTTCATGGGAGTCTCCGTTTCGCTGGGACCCCGGACGCGGACGTCCGTCCGGGGCTGGGTGGGGCACGCTGGGCAGGAACCGGCGGCCGAGGAGGTGCAGCCCGCAGGCCGCGGCGGCCACGGCCGCGGCGAGCGGCGGCAGCCGGCCCGGCGCGATCCCGGCCGACAGCACGGCCCCGCCGAGCGCCGCGCCGGCCGAGCCGCCGAGATAGGTGGCGGAGCTGTTCAGCGCGAGAACGGCCGCGCCACCCGAGGGCCGCAGACCCAGCAGGCGGTGCTGCTGCGGCACCACGAACGCCCAGCCGGCCGCGCCCCACAGCACCAGCAGCGGCAGTACGGCCGCGCCGCTCAGCAGCCCGAGCGGGGCCAGGCACAGGGCCAGTGCGGCGAGCAGCACCGCCACCTGGGCGCCGGACCGGCCGGTGCGGTCCAGCAGCGGCCCGGCCAGGAAGCTTCCCGCGACCCCTCCGGCACCCCACAGCCACAGCGCCGTCTGGTGCGCGGTGACACCGGACGCGTCGAGCACCGGCACCAGGTAGGTGTACAGGCCCAGGCTGGCCACGGTCTGCAGGAACGTCGTCAGCACCGCCACCCCGACCCGCCGGTCCGTCAGCTGGGCGCCGCGCTCGCGCAGTCCGGGCATCGCGGCGCCGGACACCGCCGGCAGCAGCAGCGCCGCACCCGCAAGCGACACCACGCCGATCGCGGTGACCAGCCACAGCGCGGCCCGCCAGCCCGCGTGCTGGGCCAGGAACAGCCCGCCCGGCACCCCGAGCACGGTGCCCGAGCTCAGCCCGCCGAGCACCACCGCGAGCGCCCGGCCCCGCCGCTCGGGACCGGCGAGCGCGGCGGCCGCGGTCGCCGCCACCGGCATGAACACGCCCGCGGCCACCCCGGCCAGGCCGCGCGCCACCATCAGCGCGGCCAGCGAGGGCGCCAGGGCGGAGGCGGCGTTGGCCAGGCAGAACAGGCAGAGCGCCGCGACGAGAACCTGCCGGATGCCCCATCGCGCGAGGGCCGCGCCCACGAGCGGGGCGAGCAGCGCGTAGCAGAGCATGAAGACCGTCACCAGCTGGCCCGTCACGGAGGCCGGCTCGTGCAGGTCCCTGCCGACCGCGGGCAGCAGTCCCGCCGTCACATAGGCGTCGGTCCCCACCGCCAGCGCTCCCAGCCCGAGCAGCAGCACGCGCAGCACAGTGTCTCCTCCCTCGTCGGCGTCCGCATGGGTCAAGCCTCACCCGGGACCGGCGGGAAGGGGCGTTCGGACGGACCGGGGGTTCGGGTTCCCACACCCCCCGCGCCGCCGGACGGCTCCGGCCCGGCCACGGCGGCCTAACGTCGACGTCCCGACGGGGCAGTGGCCCAGCCGGCCGCCGTACCGAATCGACGTGACGGAAGGGATGAGCCATGCAGGACCGTGCCATCATCGACTCCTGGTTCCCCGCCGACCTGTTCGCGCCCGCTCACTGGGAAGAGCGCTACACGCCGCGGGAGCTGCCGCCCGGCGCCCGAGTGACCCGGTTCGCGCCCAGCCCCACCGGCTCGATGCACCTGGGCGGCCTGTACGTGGCGACACTGGCCCGGGATCTCGCCCGGCGTTCCGGCGGCGTGTACCTGGTGCGGATCGAGGACACCGACAAGGACCGTGAAGTGGCGGGCGCCGCGCAGGAGTTCGCCCGGACCTTCCGCTACTTCGGTCTGGAACCGGACGAAGGTGAACAGGAGGGCCGCTGGGGCCCCTACCGGCAGTCCGACCGCGCGGACATCTACCTGTCGTACGTGCGGGAGCTGATTCGCGAGCAGCGGGCCTACCCGTGCTTCTGCTCCCCCGAACGCCTGGAGGAGAACGCCGGGGAACAGCGGCGGTCACGCTCCCCGCTCGGCTACTACGGCAAGTGGGCCCGCTGCCGTTCGCTGTCCGTGCGGGAGGCCGGGCAGCGGATCGCGGCCGGCGAGCCGTACACCGTCCGGCTGCGCTGCCCCGCCGGCCTGCCGGGCCGGGTGCGCTTCCGCGACCTGGTGCGCGGGGCGCTGACGATGCTGGACAACGGCAACGACGTGGTGGTGCTGAAGTCCGCGGACGCCGAGGGCCGCCGGTTGCCCACCTACCACCTGGCCCACGTGGTGGACGACCATCTGATGCGGGTGAACCTCGTGGTGCGCGGCGAGGAGTGGATCTCGTCGCTGCCGCTGCACCACCAGCTGCACCGCGCGCTCGGTTTCCGCACGCCGGAGTACGCCCACGTCGCGCCGTTGATGAAGCTGGACGGCTCCAGTCGGCGCAAGCTGAGCAAGCGCAAGGACCCCGAGTCGGCGGCCGGGTTCTACGAGGCGGCCGGCTATCCGGCGGCGGCGGTCGGCCACTATCTGCGCGGGCTGGCCAACAGCCGTGTCGCCGGGCTGCCGACCGGCCCGGCGCTCGCCGAGCCCCTGCGGCTGGCCGAGATGGGGGCCGCCGGCCCGATGGTGGACCTGCTCAAGCTGCGCTCCCTGAGCCGCGAGTACATCGCCTCGCTGGAGCCCGAGGAGGCCCTCGCGCAGCTCGGCGACTGGGCGGCCGGGTACGCGCCCGAGTTGCTCGCCGTCCTGCGCAAGCACCCGGATCTCGCGCTGGCCGCGTTCGAGATGGCGCGGCGCGGCAACGGCACGCCCCGCAAGGACCTCGCGTGCTGGCAGGAGTTCACGGCCGCCTACGGCTTCTGCTTCCCCGAGCTGCACGAGATGGTGGACCAGCCCGACGACGGCCGGTTCGGGGGCCTGCCCGGCCCGGCGGTGTCCGCCCTCGCCGCGGACCTGACGGCGTCCTACCGGCACGCGGGTCCCGCGCAGGACTGGTTCGCCGTGCTGCGCGCGGTGGCCGAGCGGCACGGCTTCGCCCCGGACGTGCGCGCCCACCGGGCCGATCCCGGCGCCTACCGGGGCTCGATCCGGGACGTGGCCAACGTTCTGCGGGTGTGCCTCACGGGCAGCCGCCGCAGCCCGGACCTGTTCCAGGTGGCCCAGTCGCTCGGGGAGGAAGAAGTGCTGCGCCGGCTCAGGCCGCTCGCCACCGGGACGCCGGCCGGCCGGTGCTGAGACGGCTTCCGCCGGAAGAAGGCGGGTGAGACGGCGTCCGGCGGCAGGACGCGGGAAGGGCCGGCGGCCGGCGGCGGAACCCGGGTGACACGGCGACCGGCGGCAGGACGCGGGAAGGAACGACGGCCGGCGGCACGACGCGGGTGACACGGCGGCTGGTGGCAGGGCGCGGGTGGGACAGCGCGGGTGGGACGGCGCTGTCGCCGCGGTGGCCGGTGCCGTTCGGCGGGCGCGGCCCGTCCCGGCACGGCGGGCGGCGGGCAGGGGGCGGCGGGAGAGGAGGGTGCCCGGGTAGTGGGAGAGCAGCGGCGCAGGCGAGAGGGAGACGGCGGCCCGGTGTCCGGGCCGCCGTCCGGGGTGTACCCCCTCAGCTCGCGAGCAGCCGCTCGCCGCGCAGGGCGACCGCCAGCTGCGCGCGGCGGCTGATCGACAGCTTGCGGTAGATGCGCGTGATGTGCTGTTCCACCGCGCGCGGCGACACCATGAAGTGCTCGGCGATCTGCCGGTTGGTCAGTCCGTCCAGCATCATCCGGGCGACCCTCAGCTCATGGGCGCTGAGCCGCCCGTCCGGCTCGGTGTCGTCGGCGGCCGGGCCGGCACACTCTGCTCGCTCCTCCGCTCCGAGCAGATCGTCCAGGCCCTGGACCGTGACGTCCACGGTCAGCCGCTCCTGGGTGTAGGGGTCCGCGCCGAGCAGCCGGTGCGCCGCGGCCCGGTCCTGCGCCTTGACCACGAGCACCTCCCTGCGGCCTTCCTCCCAGCTTCCCCCGCCGAGCAGCACGCCCTGATGCATGAGCCTGCGCCAGTACGTCCGGTGCGCCGGCCGCAGCCGGTGCAACCGGGGATCGTCCTGGAACGCACGGCTGATGATGTACCGCACGGTCACCGCCTTCTGACGTGTCTCATCTGGCTCCGCCTCCTCACGCGGCCTGGGGCACGGGCCGGGGCGGGGCCTCCTGGGCGGTGGTCCGGCGGACCACCCGGTTGACCGCGTCCGGCACGGGCCGCCCCGTCAGGGCCAGGCGTACCGAGCGGGCGACGGCGATGCCGGCCTTCTCCTGCGCCTCGTCGGTGGACGCGCCGAGGTGCGGGGTGGCCACGACCTGGTCGAACTCGAACAGCGGGGAGTCCGTGCAGGGCTCCTTGGCGTACACGTCGAGACCGGCGCCGGCGACCCGGCCCTCCTTCAGCGCCGAGTACAGCGCCTCCTCGTCGACGATGCCCCCGCGCGCGGCGTTGACGATGCGCACGCTCGGCTTGACCTTGCGCAGCGCCTCGTCGCCGATCAGACCGACCGTCTCGGGGGTCTTCGGCAGGTGGACGGTGATGAAGTCGGCGACCTCGAGCAGCTCGTCCAGCGACAGGACCTTCACCCCCATCTGCGCGGCGCGCGCGGGCTGCACGTAGGGGTCGTAGGCGACGACCTTCATGCCGAAGCCGGACATCCGCTGCGCGACCAGCGCGCCGATACGGCCGAGACCGACGACGCCGAGGGTCTTCTCGGCGAGCTCCACGCCGGTGTACTTGCTGCGCTTCCACTCGCCGTTCTTCAGCGCGGCGTTGGCCTGCGGGATGTGGCGGGCGGTGGCGAGCAGCAGACCGCAGGCCAGCTCGGCGGCGGTCACGATGTTCGAGGTGGGGGCGTTGACGACCATCACGCCGGCCTTGGTGGCGGCGGAGACGTCGACGTTGTCCAGGCCGACGCCGGCTCGTGCGACGACCTTCAGCCGGTGCGCGGCGGCGATCGCCTCGGCGTCGACCTTGGTGGCCGAGCGGATCAGGATCGCGTCGACGTCCGCGAGGGCCGGGAGCAGTTCGGCTCGGTCCGCGCCGTTGCAGTGCCGGATCTCGAAGTCCGGGCCAAGCGCGTCCACGGTCGCGGGCGACAGCTCTTCAGCGATGAGTACGACAGGTCTGCTCATGGGAGGTTCCCTTCCTCGATGGGGGCGGGGCGGGCGGGAAGACCTCAGCCACCCGCCGGGTACCGGTCCCCCGCGTACAGCACTGCGGGCGGCCGTTCGTCGGCGCGCGACCAGGTCACGGCGCCGGCGACGAGAGTGTGGTCGAACACGCGGACAGAGCTGCTGACGTGGCACACCGCGGCCACCGAGGCCGCCGCCAGCACCGGGACGCCGTGCTGCGGGTGCCAGGACACGCCGCCGAAGCGCTGGGCCGCGGTGCCCGTCGCGAACTGCCCGGCCAGGTGCCGGTCGCCGAACGCCAGCACGTTCACCGCGAAGGAGCCGCCGGCCAGGACCTGTTCCAGGGTCCGGCTCGCCGTGGACAGCGAGACGAGCAACGCCGGTGGGCGCAGCGACAGCGACATGACGGCGCTCACGGTGCAGCCGACCGGCCCGTCGGGGCCCTGTGCGGTGATCACCGCGACGCCCGTGGGCAGCCGGGCCATCGCGTGGCGGAACGCCTCGCCCGACACTGCGGGGGGCGCGGACAGCAGGCTCTCGGTCGTCATCGGTGCCCCCCGCCTTCGGGGCCGGCGGTGTCACGCAGGGTCCGTTTCATGATCGTCCTCTCTGGGGGGAGGTCCGTGCCCAGGGCTTGCTGAGCGCTCAGCACCTGCTCGAGCGCGCGGTCGACGACGCCGGGGCGGGGCCGCCCCCGCGCGGCGGACTCGGCCGCGAACCGCAGCGTCCGGGGCAGTTCGCCCCAGGCCGCCGACGCGGCCGCGCCCGACTCGGGGTGGAGCCGGCCGTCGGCTACCGCGAACGCCAGCGCGTAGGTGTGGTGGCGGGCGGCCGCCCACAGGTCGTCGACGTAGCGGGCGAGCACGGTGGCGTCGGTGCGGAAGGCGCCGGCGATCGCCGCCAGCGACGTCTCCAGACGAAGGCTCCAGGTTCCCGGGCCGGGTGCGGCGCCGTCGTGGGACGGCCCGGCCTGCCAGGTCAGCCAGCGGTACTGCCCGGCGGGCGGGACCGGTGTCTCCTGGCCGAGCGCGAACCGGTCGCGGCGCACCACCTCCGGCGGCGGGTCCGGCACGGGGGCGAGGGCCGCGGCCAGAGCGGCGTCGTCGATCCAGCCGTGGAAGGGTTCCTGGTCGCCGAAGGGGGTCAGGGCGGTGAAGTGGTCGGCGATCCGCCAGCGGCCCGCCCGGTGCTCGTGGATCAGCAGCCAGTGCGGGGCGTCCGCCCGCCCGTGGGCCGCCGCCCAGGGCAGATGGCGGGTGTTGCCCGCGGCCAGGACGCGCCGCTCGTGGTGCAGGGTGTCGAGCAGCGCGGCGCGGGCCGCCGGCCAGTCGGCCGCGCCGCGGTAGGCCAGCTCCCGGCCGTCCTGCGTCCGGTCCACCCGGGGATGGTGGGAGAAGGCCAGTTCGCCGGGGGGCAGGTCCAGGCGTACGGCGAGCCGGACGCCTTCGGCGAACCGGCGCCGCACTCCCGGCACGTCGGGCGCCAGGTGGGCGAGGAGGTTCGTCGTGTAGCAGCTGAGGTCCGGCATCGTGGCCGGCGCGGCGGTCGGGTTCACGAGGTGTCCAAGTCGTGGCGAGGGGCGGAGAAGGCGCAGCTCAACGGCGTCCGCGAGCGATCGCGCAGGCTGATCCACTGGAATTCGTGCCACTGTCCGCGGCGGCGGCCGGGCTGGATGTCGATCGCCCACGGCCGGCCGGACAGCCCGGTCCCGGCCGCTTTGACGCAGGCTTCCTGTGCGGTCCACACCCAGGCGAACTCGGCTGCCCGGGTGCGCTGCGGCAGTGTGGCGACCTGCGGGGTGTGGGTGCCGAGGCAGCGGCGCAGCAACGCGTCGGGGACGCTGTCGGGGGGCTGCTGGACGTCGACGCCGACCCGGCGGCTCCGGGCGACGGCGACGGCGACGGCGTCCCCGTCGTGGGAGATGCTGATGCCCGTGCCGGGGGCTCCGGCGAGGACGGGGCGTCCCTGCTCCTCGGCGAGCACCGGCTCGTCGGCCAGTTCCGGGAGCGTGGTGCGCAGCAGATGCCGCAGCAGGGCGCGGCTGGCGAGGAACTCCTCCACCCGCCACCGCGGCAGGACGGCCGCGGCCGCCCGGTCGTGGGGGTGCGGGTCGGGACGGGCCCACTGGCCGCGTTCGCCCCGCGCCACCCAGACACCTGGTGTGACCTGGAGCGTCAGAAGAGTCATGAGCGCAACTCCGTGAGTAGGGTGTCCGCGTGATCGGCCACGGCGGCCAGGACCACCTCGGTGACGCCGCCGCCGATGCCCAGGACGCCTGCCTCGCCGCGGACGGTCTGGGCGCCGTCGCGGGCGAAGCCGTCGGCGCCCTGGAGCTGGGCGCAGGCGGCCAGCACGGGGTCGGCGACGAGGCCCGCCGCGGATTTCAGCAGGGCGGCCGCCGCGAGGTCCTGCCGGCGGGTGACCCGTTCGGCGAGGCTCTCGCACAGCGCGCGCAGCTGCCGCACCTGCACCAGGCAGGCGGCGTAGCGCTGGCGCACGGCGTCGTGGTGCCACAGGGGCCGCCCGTCGCAGCGCCGCCGGGTCAGCCGTTCCCTGGTGTCGGCGAGCACCCTGCTGGTCAGCGCCACCGCCCACAGGGCGCCCGCGAGGCGTTCGGTGCCCATGTGCCGGGCGAAGACCGCCATGCCGCGTCCGGGCCGCCCCACGAGGTGGTCGGGCGGCAGCCGTACGCCGTCGAGTTCGACGTGCCCGGTCGCCGAGCCCCCGAGCAGGTCGCTGTCGGCCGGGCGCACGCGCACACCGGGCGCCGTGGCGGGCACGAGCACCCAGGTGAAGCTGGTGAAGTGCCGGCCGGGCCGGTGCCGGGCGAGGACCAGCAGCCGGTCGGCGGCGCAGGCGGTGGTGATCCAGCGTTTGCCGCCGGTGAGCAGCAGCCCGTCCGGTGCGATGTCCACCTCGGTGCCGAGGCCGGCCAGATCCGAACCCGCCGCGGCGCTGTCGGTGGCGGCGAGCGCCACCGTCGCCGACCCCGACAGCGCCTCCTCGAGCGCCTGCCGTACGGGTCCCGTCGCGGGGGCGCAGGCGGCGAGGAGCGGCAGTGCGGAGGCCGCCTGGACCAGCACGCTGAGGGTGACGCCGTTGTCGCCGCGGGCGTCCACGGCCCTGATGAGGTCGGCGAGCCGTGCGGGGTCCAAGGTGGCGGCGGTCCCGGTCCCCGGGCCGGGGTCCGGGTCCTCGTGGTCGTAGAGGTCGGTCAGGACGCCCGCCGCACCGAGCGCCGCCCACACCTCGGACACCGGTGCGGCCACGGGAAGCGCGGCCAGCGCGGCGGCCGCGCGCGGGCGGTGCCGCGCGGTCGGGGCGCCATCCGCCTCGATCAGGTCAGGCAAGGCGCACCTCCGCGTCGAGCATGGCGAGCTTGCCGTCGACCAGGTGCAGGCGGTCGTTGCTGTAGTTCAGGGCGGCCGAGCGCAGGTCCCGCAGGCTGTGTTCCAGGCGGGTGGGTGAGTCCTTGAGGTAGCCGTGCCGCATCCCGACGGCGTCGACCAGGTCGTCGACGGCCCGGTGGCACTCGTCCGCCGCGGTGATCTTCAGCGCGTTGAGCAGCAGCTGTACCCGGGGCACGCTGAGGTCGTCGGCGGTCGCGACGACCTGGCGGGCCCGGTCCAGCAGTGCGTGCACCGTGTCGATCCGCTGCCGGGCCCGGGACAGCCGGGTCAGCAGCAGTTCGGAGTCCAGGTCGACGCGCCCGCGGTTCTGCGGGGAGCGCAGCAGTTTCACGACGCGGGAGAGCGCGCCCGCCGCGGTGCCGAGCCAGCACGCCGACCAGCCCAGATGGGCCATCGGCCCGAACACCGTGGTCACGATGGTCCGGAACGCGCCGTGCTCCCCCACCACCTGATGGGCGGGGACCGTGCCGGTCAGCCGCAGGGCGACGCTGTGGCTGGCGCGCATGCCGAGCGGCTGCCAGTCGCCCGACCGTTCGACGGTGAGCTGGTCGCGGTGGGCGTAGACCAGCGACACCTGGTTCGGGGAGGCCGGGGGCGGGCTCTGCATGGTGACGAGGAAGCCGTCGGCGTACTCGCCGCCGGTGACGATCGGCGCGAAACGGTCGAGGACGAGCTCGCCCTCGCGTGCGGCGAGCGCCGACTCGCTGCTCAGCAGGTGGCCGCCCTTGCCGGCCTCGGTGGTGACGGACGCCAGGTACATCCGGCCCGCAGCGATCTCGGGCAGCAGCTCGTCCCGCAGCCTCTCGTTGCCGTAGCGCACCACCGCGGCCACCTGCTGGCAGTGCATCACGAAGATCATCGCCACGGACATGTCGACCCGGCCGAGGGCGATGCCGGCGGTCACCACGTCGTCGGTGCTGCCGCCGAGGCCGCCGTGCGACGCGGGGACGAGCAGGCCGAGCAGGCCGCTGCGGCGCATCTCCTCCAGCGCCTCGACCGGGAACGACGCGTCCCGGTCGGTGCGTTCGACGTGCTCGGCCGCCACGCCGGCGACCCGGGCCACCCGGTCGGCCAGTCCCGCGGCGGTCAGCGGCTCGGCGGCCGGGGCCGGCCGGGCGGGGGCGAACGTCGGCGCGCTCACGCGGCCGTCACCTGGGTCCCGTCCGTGGCGTACTGCGCGTCGAGCGCGGCGCGCACCACGGTCCACAGGCTGCCGGCGGTGGCGAACGTGTCGTCGTTCATGTCGTCGTCCGGCAGGGTCACGCCGAAGGCGTCCTCGATGGCGAAGAGCAGCTCGATGGCCTGCATCGAGTCGAGGCCCAGCTCCCTCAGCGACGCTTCGGGGGTGATCTCCTGCTCGCCGAGGAACTTCAGGAACGGCGTGAGCAGTTCGGTGAAACGGGCGTCCATCACTTCACTCCAGGGTCGGTGCCGGCCGGGGCCGGGACGGTGGTGCGGGTCAGGTGGATCCGGGTGACCTCGGGGGCCGTGCCGGGGCGGTCGCCGTCGACGACGGCTTCCGCGGGCAGCGGATGGCCGAGGAAGGCGACGAGGCTCGCGCTCAGCCCGTACGCGCCGACGTTGGGGACGGCGACGAGGTCGCCGGGGGTGAGCGCGGGCAGCTTCGCGGCGCGCGCCCAGGTGTCGAGCGGGGTGCACAGCGGGCCGGTGACCAGGGTGTCGAGGAGCGGACCGCCGTCGGCGTCGGGCCGGGCGCCGTGCGGCACCAGGCGCGGGTTCAGGGCGGGCAGCCGCCGCAGCCCCGACATGCCGCCGAGGTGGTTGATGCCGGACTCCAGGACGACGACGTCCTTGCCGTGGGACCGCTTCACGTCGAGCACGGCCGTCAGCAGGATCCCGGCGGTGCCCACCAGGTAGCGGCCCGACTCGAAGACGACCCGGGTGCCGTCGGTGTGCCGGCCG
This sequence comes from Streptomyces sp. P3, assembly GCF_003032475.1. NCBI lineage: Bacteria > Bacillati > Actinomycetota > Actinomycetes > Kitasatosporales > Streptomycetaceae > Streptomyces > Streptomyces sp. P3. The sequence goes on along the minus strand of NZ_CP028369.1, from coordinate 9,123,466 downwards.
GGCAGTTCCGCGTCGAGCAGCGCGGTCAGCCGCGGCCGCAGTCCCGCCAGGTCGATCCGCTCGCCCTCCGTCGCGAAGGGCGCGCCGAAGCCGCCGCCGAGGTCCAGGACGCGGATGCGCGTCCCGTGCCCCGCCAGGGCCGCCGTCAGGGTCTTGGCGGTGCGCAGCGAGCGGGCGAACTGGCCGACCAGCGAGTCCACTTCGCCGAGGTTGGTGCCCATGTACAGGTGGAGGCCGACGACTTCGGCGTGCGGCCGGCTCGCGAACAGTTCGGGCCGGTCGAGCACCCACCGGGTGTCGGCGCCGAACTGCGAGGCCACACCGGTCATCGCCAGGCCCTGGCCCGGCACCGGCTGGTCGTCGTTGACGCGCAGCAGACACCGCGCGGCGGTGCCGGCCCGGCCGGCCAGACGGTCCAGCTGGCCGATCGCGTACGGGGAGTCCACGGAGAACGTCCGCACGCCCAGCCGCAGCGCGTGGCCGATCTCCTCGTCCCGCTTGCCCGGACCGGTGTACAGGACGTTCGCGGCCGGCCAGCCCGCCCCGAGCGCGGCCTGGAGCTCGCCGGTGGAGCACACCTCGGGCAGCGCCCCGCGCTCACGCAGCACGGCCAGCAGGGAAGGGTGCGCGTTGGCCTTCAGGGAGTAGTAGAGGCCCGCCCCGTCGGGCAGCGCCTCCACCAGCGCGCCGTGGTTGCGCCGGACCTCGGCCAGGTCGTAGACGTAGGCCGGGGTGGGCAGGCGCGTCAGGACGTCGTCCGGCACCGGCGGGGCCGGCCGGACGGTGCTAGCGGGTGCGGACACGGGACGCCTCCTGCGCCAGGGCGGCGAGCGCCTTGCGGTCGACCTTGCCGTTGCCGGTCAGCGGCAGCGCGTCGACGACCAGGCAGTGGCGGGGGATCTTGAACTCCTCGATCTGCTCGCGCAGGCCCTGGAACACCTCGGCGGGCGACAGCTCGCCGACCGCGAACAGCACCGCGGGGCGCGGGCTCTGCGGCGGCAGGACGGCGGCCGCGCCGACGGCCGGGACGCGGCGGGCGGCGGCCTCGACCTCGGTGGCGCTGACGCGGAAACCGTTCTCCTTGTAGATGTCGTCGCGCCGGCCCTCGAAGTACAGGTAGCCCTCCTCGTCCACCCACCCGTAGTCACCGGTGTGCAGTTGCGGCAGCAGGCCCTCCACCCGGTGGAAGCGCTGCGCGGTGAGCTCCGGGCGGCGCCAGTACCCCGCCATGACGTTCGGACCGCGCACCACGATCTCGCCGACCTCGCCCGGAGGCCTGCGGCGGCCCTCCTCGTCGACGACGAACACCTCGGTGCCCGGCAGCGCGCGGCCGCTGGAGCCGGGCCGCTCCAGGTCGGCGTCGGGCGGCATGATCGTGGCCCGCTTGCACTCCGTCAGACCGAACATCAGCTGCACCCGCAGCCCCGGTAGCGCCGAACGCAGCGCCTCGAGCGTCTCGGCCGGCATCGCCGCGCCGGTGTTCGTGAGCAGCCGCAGCGGCGGCCGTTCCCGGGAGGTCCGGCGCAGCAGCCGGGCCAGGGCGTCGGCCACGGACGGGACGGCGGCGAGCACGGTGGCGCCCGTGCGCACCAGGTTGCCCAGCAGCGCCGGACCGACCTCGGCGGGCCGGCCGATCACCACGTGGGCGCCGGCCTGCGCTGACAGGAACAGCTGGTAGAGGCCGTAGTCGAAGGACAGGGGCAGCGGGCTGTAGACGACGTCGCCCGCACGGTATTCCAGCACCGACTGGATGGCCGTGGCGGCGAACGTCACCTGCTGGTGGGTGCTGACGACGGCCTTGGGCAGCGAGGTGGTGCCGGAGGTGTAGATCAGGCACAGGGGGTCGACCGTGAGCGGGCCGGGCGGCGCGTCCCGCGGCACGGGCGAGCCGGTGAAGGCCACCGCGGCGACCGCCCGCGTGTCGGCCGTGCGCACCCCGCGGCGCTGCGCGGCCGACTGCGAGTCCGGCGCGTCGGTGACGAGCAGGGCGGGCTCGCAGTCGTCGAGGACGTGGTCGAGCTGGATGCCGTGGACCTGCTCGTGCAGCAGTGAGAAGGCCACTCCGGCCCTGGAGGCGGCGTACACCAGCGCGGGCTGGGCGGTGGACCCCGGCGCGCAGATGACGAGCCGGTCGCCGCGCCGCAGTCCGCAGGCGTGCAGCCAGGCGGCCAGCCGCCGGGAGGCCGCGTCGAGTTCCCGGTAGCTGAGGGTGTGGCCGCCGCTGGTCACGGCGGGCCGCTCGGGCCACCGGGCGGCTGCCCGGTCGAGCAGTTCGTGCAGCAGGTCGGCGTGGGCGGACATCAGTTCCCTCCGGTGCGTGCGACGGGACGGGCGGGCTGCGGTGCCGCCGTGCCGGCGGGCAGGGCGCGCAGCACGATGCGGCAGATGCCGTCGACGTGGTGCAGGTTCTCGGGGACGAGGTCGTCGGCGTCGAACTCGACGGACAGCTCGCGTTCGAGGCGTTCGACGATCTCCACCACCCTGAACGAGGTGAAGCCGGGGACGTCCGCCAGCGGCCGCCCCTCGAGCAGGGCCGCCGGGTCGGCCTTGAGCACGGCGCCCGCGGCGGCCGCGACCCGGACCCGCAGCGGGGCGGGCACGGGTGTCGCGTCGGCCGGACGCGGCACGGCCGCGGGGACCGTCGCGGGGCCGAACGCCTCGCGGTCCCGGCCGAGTCGCTCCGTCAGGCGCGTGAAGACCTCGCGGGTCTCGGGCCGGCCGCGCTCCACCCGCCGGTAGCCGAGGTAGACGCTCTCGGCCAGCGACTCCCACGCCTCGACGTGCGCGAGGGCCGCGCTGTCGTCGGCGAGCAGGCCGCGCGAGCTCAGGAAGCGGGCGTGCAGCCTGCGGGAGCGGGCCAGCAGCCAGGTCTCCAGGGTGAGCCGGTCGAGGGCGGCGCGCCGGTCGGGGTGCTCCGCGTACGCGGCGACGTACCGGGCGGCCGTCTCCTCGTCCGCCAGGTCCACTTCGGCCGCGGCCGGGGCGGGGGGACCTCCGGCCGGGGCGAGGGTGACCACCAGCGCCGGACCGGGCACGGCGGCGGCCAGTTCGGCGCGGCTCAGCGGGCGGCGGAGCGGGCGGGCGCTGCCCCAGGGCGTCTCGTTGTGGTAGCCGTCCACCACGACGGCGTCCGCGTCGCCAGCCGGCTCCAGCAGGAAGCTGTGCTCCATGTGCCGCCGCCCGGCATACGGCACCCACGGCAGGTGGAAGGCGTCGGCCACCACGTAGCGGCCCTCGGCCGGGGTGACGGCCTCGCCCGGAGCGGTGGTGCGGCCGTCCAGGACGGCGAGCCCGAGGCGCTGGGCGGCCTCGGCGAGCTGGTCGGCGGCGGAACGTTCCACCGTGGGCAGTCCGTCCGGCCCCGGCAGCGGGCGGAAGCGCAGCACGGCACCCAGGTCCAGCGGAGCTCCCGGGCCGTGCCAGCGCTCGGCCAGGATCGCCAGGTTGACCTGGACGCAGTCGAACAGCGGCCATTCCACGCACGCGGGGAGGGATGCGGAGGCGGGAAGGGTCGCCGAGACGGGGGCGGGCACGGCGGCGGGGGCGAGGTCAGCGGACATGAACGGCTCCCGCACCCGCCAGCTGCTCCACCGGCTCCAGACCGCTCACGGCGCGGCGCAGCGCCTGCGGGTCGGGCGCCTCGTCGCTCAGCTCGCCGTCCAGGAACTGCTGGTAGGCCCCCAGATCGAGGTAGCCGTGGCCGCTGACGCACACCACCACGCCCTTCTCGGCGCGCAACAGGCCGTTGTTCCCCTCGGCTCCGGCGCCCGCGAGGCGCGCGGCCGCGGCCAGCGCGTGACCGGACTCCGGAGCGGGCAGCACCATCTCGCCGCGGGTGAAACGGCGGCCCGCGTCGAGCGCCTCGACCTGACCGACGGCGGTGGCCGCGATCTGGTCGCGGTGGCGCATCGCCGAGAGCACCTTCGCCGCGCCGTGGAAGCGCAGCCCGGCCGAGTGCGAGTCGGGGATCGGGTAGGAGCTGCCGATGGTGTACATGGCCTCCATCGGCCCGGTGCCGGTGGCGTCCGTGCGGTCGTAGGCGTACGTGCCGCGGGTCAGCTTGGGCGTCGTGCTGGACTCGGCGGCCACCAGCAGCGGCGGCTCGGCGCCCGCGGCGGCCGCGGCCGAGAAGAACGGCAGCGCGATCCCGCCGAAGTTGGAGCCCGCGCCCACGCAGCCCACCACTGCGTCGACCGACGCGTCCAGGCCGGCGAGCTGGTCGGCGGCCTCCAGACCGATCACCGACTGGTGCAGGATGCTGTAGGTCTCCCCGCTGCCGATGCAGAACGCCGCGCCCTCGGTGCGGGCGGCGTACTCCACCGCCTCGCCGATGGCCAGCGACAGGCTGTTGACGTCGCCCCCGGCCTGCCGGGCCACCTCCGTCAGCGGGCTGGGGCTCGCGTGCACGGTGGCCCCGAGGGTCCGCATCAGCGTGCCCCGGTACGGCTTGCGTCGCAGGCTGCCCCCGACCATGAAGACGGTGCACTTCATCCCGAACATGGCGCAGGCGGCCGCCAGGGCGGTGCCCCACTGCCCGGCGCCGGTGCCGCTGACGAGTTCGCGCACACCGGCCCGCGCGTAGTAATAGGCCTGCGCCAGGGCGGTGTTGAGCTTGTGACTGCCGGAGATGTTGCCGCCCTCGTACTTCACGTAGATCGGCACCCGCGCGCCGACCGCTCGCTCGAAGCCCCGGGCCCGCCACAGCGGCGTGGGCCGGAACGCCCGGTAGGCGTCGGCGACCTCGGCCGGGATCTCCCAGTGCTCCTTCAGCTGCACGCTCTGGCGCACCAGCGCCATCGGCAGGTTGACCTGCACGGTGCCGCCGCCCGCGGTCTCGGGCGTACGGTCCGCGGGCAGCCGCTCGTCCAGGTGCGGCAGGACGCTGCGCCAGCGGGCGGGCAGTTCGACAGGGCTCATCGGGACGCCTCCGCCGCGGACAGGACGATCTCGATCAGGTCGTGGACGGTCCGGAAGCTGCGCCCGACGAACAGGTCGTCGGGCAGGACGATGTCGAGTTCGTCCTCCAGGCGCACCAGCATGCCCACGAAACCTAGGGAGTTGACGCGCAGGATCTCGCCGTTGAGCGGCTCGTGGTCGTCGATGTCGGCAGGCCGCAGGGACAGCCGGGACTCGGCGATGACCACGCGCTTGACGGACTCGGTGACCGCGGCGCGGTCCAGTCCGGTGATCATGGTTCCTCCGTGAGGGGTCGGGAAGGCCTGGAAGGCTCCGGGAAGGCCGGGAGGGCCGGGGAGGGCCCGGCACGCCCGAGAGGTCAGGGCCGGGACGCGGTCAGGGGGCTGCGCAGCGTGCCGCGCGCCTCGACGACCCAGCTGTGGGTGACGAGCGAGCCGAGGGTGACGGGGCCGCGCACGTGCATGCGGCCGGTGCTGATGGAGATCTCGGAGCCGAGGCCGAGCGTGGGGCCGTCGTGCAGCCGCAGCGAGCCGTTGACGACGATCGCCGCGGCGTCGACCCGGCGGGTGAACTCCTCGCTCACACCGGCGTCCCGGGCGAGCACGCCCTCGGTGTGCCCGGAGCCGTACCGCCGGATGTGGGCCAGCGCCTCGTCCGGGCCGTCGACCGCGCGGACGCCGATCGTGGCGTCCAGGAACTCCCGGCCGAGGTCGTGCTCGCGCAGGTCCTCGATCCGCCAGGGCCGGGCGCCGGCCCGCCCGTCGGGCCGGGGCACCCGCGGGTCGAGCCGCACGGCCACCTGCCGGTCGTCGCGCTCGGCGGCGCGCAGGATCGCGCGCACCAGGTCACCGGCGACCTCGGCGTCGACGAGCAGCATCTCGGCGGTGTTGCAGGCGGTCGGCTCCGGCAGCTTGCTGTCCAGGGCGACCTCGGCGGCGAGGTCCAGGTCGGCGCTGCGGTGCACGTAGACGTGGTTGACGCCGCCGCCGCTGGCGATCACCGGGATCGAGGAGGCGCTGCGGCAGTAGTCGATGAGCGAGGGACTGCCCCGCGGGATCAGCACGTCGACGGCGTCGGGCCGCTTCAGCAGGGCGCGCAGTTGCGTCCGGTCGGGATCGTCGAGGACGGTGACCAGCCGGGCCGGGAGTCCCGCGGCCTCCAGGGCTTCACGGGCCACGACGGACAGCGCCTCGTTGGTGCGGGCGATCTCCTTGCCGCCGCGCAGCAGCACGGCGTTGCCGACCGCGACGGGCAGCAGGGCGCCCTCCACGGTGACCGTGGGCCGGGCCTCGTACACCATGAACACCACGCCGAGCGGCTTGGGCGTCCGCAGCCGCACCCCCCAGTCGCCGACGGGGACCCCGGCCTCGGGGGCGGTCACCTCGGCCAGTTCGGACAGGACAGCGCGGGTCAGCTGCCGCAGCCCGTCGAGGTGGGCGTCGGTCAGGCGCAGCCGGTCGAGCAGGACGGGGGACAGGCCCCGCTCCGCGGCGAGGGCCACGTCCTGCGCGTTGGCCTTCAGGACGGCCGGCCAGTGGTCGGCCAGGCGGTCGGCGAGTTCACGGCAGTAGCGCGCGTACGCCGGGTCGCCGGTCGGCGGCGCGGCCGCCAGGGCGGCGCGGGCGGATGTGAGCAGTGCGTCGGTCATGATCTCCTACCACATGAACTGGCCGCCGTCGACGATCAGCTTCTGGCCGGTGACATAGCCGCTGAGCGGGCCCACGAGGTACTCCAGGGCGTCGGCGATGTCGTCGGGGGAGCCGATGCGACGTTGCGGGATCTCGGACAGGACGGCGGCACGGTGCCGGGGTTCGTTCAGCCGGAACCGGGTGACGAGCTCCTCGGTCCCGGTCATTCCGGGGATCAGGCAGTTGACCCGGACGGCGGGTGCCAGCTCCAGGGCCAGGCACTTGGTGAGCTGGAGCAGCCCCGCCTTGGCTGCCGCGTAGTTGACGCCGTTGAGCCGGGGGCGGATGCCCGTGGTGGCGCCGACGTTGACGACGGTGCCGCCCCCCGCGGCCAGCATGGCCGGGGCGAACGCCTGGGTGAGGTGGAAGGGTCCGGACAGGTTGGTGTCCAGGACGCGCTGCCAGTCGGATGCGGTGAGGTCGAGGAACGGGCGGTCGATGTTGACGCCGGCGTTGTTCACCAGCACCCGCGGCGTGCCGTGCTCGGCGAGGACGTGCCGGGCGGCCGCGCGTACCGCGTGGCTGTCGGCGACGTCGGCCCGCACGGCGATCAGGCCGTGCTCGCCGGCGGCCCGCAGGGCGGCCTCCTCGTCGGCCCGGTACAGGGCGACGGTGCGGTACCCCAGGCGCACCAGGCGCTGAGACATGGCCAGTCCGATGCCGCGGGTGCCGCCGGTGACGACGGCGAGCGGACGGGATTCGGTCATCGCGCGTACTCCTGTGCCGCGGAGGTCGTCCGGGAGAGGAACTCGTCCAGGTGTCCGAGCAGAGCGGCCTGGTGAGCGGGGTCGAAGACCTCGAAGTGCCCGCAGTCGAGGTGCCGTACGGCCAGCCGGTCGGCCAGGCTCCGCCAGCGGTCGATCTGCCGGGCGCGGTGCTCGCTCTCGCAGGCGACCAGCAGGGCGGGCCCGGCGCCCCGGACCTCGGTGCGGTGGGCGGCGCTGGCCCGGATGTGCGCCAGCGCGGTGGCCCGCGCCCGGTCGGAGTCCCGGCCGCCGCCCAGGGTGGCGACGGACCGTTCCACGGCGGACAGCAGGTCGGCCCGTACGGTGTCGCCGGTGCTCTCCCGCTCGGGGAAGCTGTCGATGAGGACGACGGCGGGCGCCGGCCCGTCCTCGGCGAGCCGGGCCGCCAGCTCCCAGGCGATCACGCCGCCGAGCGACCAGCCGATCAGCAGGTTCGGCCGGCGCGGCAGCCCCGTCACCAGGCCGAGGTACCTGCGGGTCATCTCCGGGACGCTGTCGTCGGGTTCCTCACCGGCCAGCAGGCCGTCGGCGCGGATGCCGTGCACGCTGCCGTGCCGGGCGAGCCGGCTCGCGACGCCGAGGTACTGGGCGAGCCCGCCGCCCGCCGGGTGGATCAGCAGGCTGTCCAGCGGACCCGGCCGCTGCGCGAGCAGGACCAGCAGGCGCGTGTCGGAGGCGGGGGCGGTCATCGCGCACCGTCCCGGGAGCGGGTGATCCAGCCGGCCTGGGCACGGATGGTCGGGTCGAGGAAGAAGTCGAGGACCGGGATCTGCACGCCGTGGCGTTCCTCGATCGCGGCGCGCGCGGTCATCACGTTGAGCGAGTGGGCCCCGTAGTCGAGGAGCGAGCGGTCGACGGGGACGTCGGCGCGCCCGAGCAGCTCCTGCCACAGGTGCTGGAGCCACGCTTCGAGCGGGTCCTGCGCCGTGGTGACGGCCCCGCCGCCGGACGCGGCCTCCTCGCGGACGGCCTTTTCCGCCTCCTTCAGCAGGGCGGGGCGGTCCACCTTGCCGTTGCGGGTGACGGGCACGGAAGCGACCTCGAACACCCGCGAGGGCGCCATGTACCCCGGGACCGCGCCGGTCACCCGGCGCCGCACGTCGTCGGGGAGCGGCGAGCGGCCGTCCTCCGGCACGAAGAACAGCGCCAGCTGCCGGTCGGCCCCCTCCCCCAGGACGGCGGCCACCGCGAGGCGCACGTCGGCGTGGGCGGCGGCCGCGGTCTCCAGTTCGCCGAGTTCCACCCGGTAGCCGCGGATCTTGACCTGGTCGTCGTCGCGGCCCAGGAAGAGCAGCGTGCCCTGCTCGTCGCGGAGCACCTGGTCGCCGGTGCGGTACATGCGGGCGTCGTCCCGGCCGCCGCGCGGGTCGGGCAGGAAGCGTTCCGCGGTGCGCTCGGGGTCGCCGACGTACCCGTGCGCGGGGCAGGCGCCGCCCAGGTGCAGCTCGCCCGGCACGCCGAGGGGGGCGAGGTGGCCGGTGGCGTCCACCACGTGGGCGGTCGTGTGGGTGATCGGGCGGCCGATCGGGACGTGGTTCGGCAACGGCCCGGCCCCGGTGAGCCGGTGTGTGGTGACGGCGTGCGTCTCGGTGGGGCCGTAGAGGTTGACCAGGCTGATGTGCGGCCGGTCGGCGAGGAAGCGCCGGATGCCGTCGTCGAGGAGCAGCTGCTCCCCGGAGACGCACAGGTGGCGCAGCTCCGGCAGGTCGTCCCCGGCGTCCTGGGCGGCCCGGGTGAAGGGGCGCAGGGCGGCGACGGGGAGGTAGACGTGGGAGATCCGCAGCGCGCTGACCCGGGCCAGCACCGCGGGCAGGTCCCTGCGGTCGGCCGGCTCGCGCGAGACCAGGGTCCCGCCGGCCACGAGGGTGGGCACGATCTCCTGGAAGGAGACGTCGAAGCCCAGGGGGGCGTACTGGAGGAAGCGGGTGCGCTCGTCCATGTCCAGCGCGTCGAGCTGCCAGGCGGTGAGGTTCACCAGCGGACCGTTGCCCATCAGCACGCCCTTGGGGCGGCCCGTGGAGCCGGAGGTGAACATGATGTACACCCCGTCGTCGCTGCCGTCGAGGACGGTGCTGCCGTCGCCGCCCGCCGCGGCCTCGCCGGCCGGGGGCGCGGCGTCGTCGCCGGCGGCGGCCAGTTCGCTCAGCGCCACGACCCGGGCGCCGTCGACGGCGCCGTGGCCGACGACCAGCCGGCAGCCGGCCTTGCCGGTCATGTAGGCGAGCCGCTCACCGGGCAGGGTCAGGTCCAGCGGCAGGAACACGGCCTGCCGCTCGAGCACGGCCAGAACGGCGACGACCGTGTCCCCCAGCGTCGGCGTGGTCAGGCCGACCACGGTGCCGGGGCCCACCCCGTGCCGGGCCAGACCCGCCGCGGCGGAGCGGACCAGCTCCTGGAGCTCGCCGTAGGTCACACGGCGGCCGTCCTCCTCGACCGCGGTCGCCTCGGGCCGCCGGGCCAGGGCCGTGCGCACCCAGCGGCGCAGGTCCGGGTGGGCCGGCCGGCGCCAGAAGCCGTCATGGGCGCGGGACTCGTCCGACGAGGCGTCCTCGAAGAGTTCGGCGAGGACTGTGCCGGGGCGTTCGACGGCCTTCTCCAACAGGCCGGTCAGTGAGTCGGCCAGCGCGCCGACGAGCGGTTCGGGCAGCAGCTCGCGGTCGTGCTCCAGCTCGAGGAGCCAGCCGTCAGGACCGGGGGTGACGCCCAGCCAGAGGTCGAACTTCGCGGTGCCGTTGCCGTGCTCGCGCACCCGCAGGACGGCGGAGCCGGGTTCCGCGTCGGTCGCGTCCTGCATCGCGAGCATGCAGGAGAAGACCGGGTTGCGGTTGGTCGAGCGGTCCGGTGCGGCAAGGCGTACGACGCGGTCGAAGGAGACCGCCGCGCTGCCCTTCACCCGGTCCGCCTCGGCGCGGACCGTCTCCGTGACGAAGACGTCGAAGGGCTGGTCCCAGTCGACGTCGACGACGAGCGGCAGGGTGTTGACGAAGAAGCCGCACAGGTCGAGCGAGCCCAGCGTGCGGCGGGCAAGCACCGGGCTGCCGAAGACCACGGGCGTGTTGCCCGAGTGCCGTGCGAGGAGCGCCGCGTAGACGGCCGAGAAGAAGACGAACGGACTGACGCCGAGCTCCGCGCAGACCTCGCCGAGGGCCCGGGAACGCTCCGGAGAGAGCCTGATCTCCCGACGGGCCCCGGTGAAAGCCGTGGTCGCGGGGCGGTTCGGCCGGGGGTGGAGCACGGTGGCGGGCGCCGAGCGCAGCCGGTCGGCGAGTTCGGCGGCCGTCCGCTCGACGTGCTCCTCGTCGGCGGCCGACTGCTGCGCGGCCAGCTCGCGGCACAGGGCTCGTTCACGGGCGACCCGCACCCGGTCGACGTCGAGCTCCGCGCGCAAGGCCGAGGTGAGGTCGCGGACGAACTGGCGCAGCGAGAAGCCGTCGAAGACGAGGTGGTGCACCACCAGCAGCAGCGTCGAGCGGGACCGGTCGACGGTGTGCAGCAGGACCGTCCGCAGCAGCGGGGGCCGCTCCAGATCGAAGGCGTGGCCGCCGAGTTGCTCGAGCAGTTCGGCGCGCCGCCGGTCGAAGCCGTCGGCGTTGGTCGGGACCACCCGCAGCGGCGCCTCGTCCGGGACGGTTCCCAGTTCGGCGTGCGGGGCGGGCCGCTCGCGCACGGCGAGGCGCAGCGCGGGCTGGACGGCCAGCACGGCGCGGAGCGCCGGGCCGAGGTCCGCGGGGGCGAGCGCCGGGTCCAGTTCCAGCTCGGCCAGGACGTTGTAGAGATGCGGGACCGGCACCGAGCCGTGCACGACGAGCAGGCCCTGCTGGGCCGCCGTCAGCGGCAGGGTGGCGAGCTGCGGCGCGACGGTCATCGCACGCTCTCCGCGGGCACGAGAAGCCCGTGCAGCCACTGCTGGAGATCCCCGACCGTGCGGACCGCGGCGAGGCCCGACGGATCGATCTCCTGATCCGGGTCGGGTATCAGCTCACTGGCGATCCGCACCAGGGAGAGTGAGTCCAGTCCGACCTCGGCGAGCGGGGAATGGTCGTCGAAAGGCACACGCACATGCCTTTTGACCGCCGAAAAGATGTCGCCGCCGGTCACGTCGTCCGTACGGTTCATTAATCAGGCTCCTCAGGGCAACGGTCACTTTTATGACGCTCGAAAGATGATTCAACGATTGCCGAAGAGCGGTCAAGCAGCGTCTGCGAGGGCATCGAGTTCTTCGATGGGACGCCATCGGATTACTCGATGGGACGTCATCAGGTTTCTCGATGGGACGCCATCGAATTCCTCGATGGGACGCCATCGCTTTTCTCGATGGGAAATCCCGAAAAGGGTGGCCGAGGAATGCGCGAACGGGGGTTTCGCGAGAGGGAAGGCGGGCCGCGGGTGCGGCGGATCCGGTGCGGCCGGCGGGGTGCGGCCGGTGGCGCCGTCAGGGGGCGCCGTCAGGCCTGCCGGTCCGCTGCCACGGCGGCCTGCTTCGCTGAGTGCCGACGGGCCTTGGCGCGGTTGCCGCACACGCGCATCGAGCACCAGCGGCGGCTGCGGTTCTTGGACACGTCCCAGAAGACCCAGGCGCAGGCGTGCTCGGCGCAGCGCTTCAGCCGGACGGCCTCGCCGGTGACGACCAGTTCGCTCCAGGCGATCGCGAGGCCGGCCAGAGCCTTCCTGACCGGCGTCAGGTGCGGCGCGGGGGACAGGACACCGCCGTCCCGGCCGGCGCCGCGGACCGTGATCAGCACGGGAAGCTCCCGCAGGGCCTCGTCGGCACCGGCGAGGAGCGCCGCGTCGGCCGTGTCGCCGACGTTGACGCCCAGTTCCTCCCGGATGCCGGTGCGCAGGCGCAGGCACACGGCGTGGTCCTCGGCGCCGATCCGGCGTTCGCGGTCGAACAGCCCGCGGTCGACGAGCCATGCGGACAGCGCGCCCGGCGTAGCCAGCTCGTCGGTGCCGAGCTCCACGTCGACGGTGTTGGCGAAGGCCTCGATCAGCTGGGCGGACGGCGGGGCTTCGGACATGAGTCATCTCCTCGCAGAGACTCCAGCGTACACCTCGACCTAACCGGCTAACAGCTTGACCGGGTAGCGGACATCGCTCCGGGCGTGCCAGACTCGCCCTCTCGGGAATAACCACTGAAGTCGATAGCCAGTTAGGGGAAGTGATGAGCGACCAAGCCGTCCAGACCGCGAAGGCCCCGGTGGCAGCGGTTGCGGACACCCGGACGGAGCCCGCCGCGCGACACGGCGGCCGCAACGCAGCCGTTCTCCTCGCCTTCACCGCGATCACCAACCTCGCGGACGGCGTCACCAAGATCGCCCTGCCGTTGCTGGCCACCCGCGCCTCCGCCTCGCCGGCCCAGATATCGGCGGTGTCGCTCACCCTTTCGCTGCCCTGGCTGCTGGTGGCCCTGCACGTCGGCGTCCTGGTCGACCGCGTCGACCGCCGGCGCCTGCTGTGGGGGGCGAACGCGCTGCGGCTGCTCGCGCTCGGCGCGCTCATCGAGGCTGCTCTGGCCGGCCGCGTCACCATCCCCGTGCTCTGCGTCGTGGGCGCGGTCCTCGGCGTGGCCGAGGTCATCGCGCTGACCTCGGCCACGGCCCTGATCCCGGCCCTGATCCCGCCGGAGGGCCGCGAGCGGGTGAACGCCTGGATCGCCGGGGCCGAGACGGTCTGCAACGAGTTCTGCGGCCCCTTCGTCGGCGGCCTCCTGCTCGCGGCGGGCACCGGCTTCGCCCTCGGCACGACCTGGGTGTCCTACCTGGTGGCCGCCCTGGTCCTGCTCCTGCTCGCCGGCCGGTTCCGCGCCGCCGGAGACACCTCGCAGGCCGGCGCCGGCGAGAGCGTCAACCGGCAGATCACCGGCGGGCTGCGCTACCTGTGGCAGCACACGCTGCTGCGCACCATGTCCCTCATCCTGACGGTCCTGTGCGCCTGCTGGGGGGCCTGGCTGGCGCTCATGCCGCTGTTCGCCACCGACGTGATGCAGCTCAGCCCCCGCCAGTACGGGACGCTCCTGAGCGCGCTGGGCATCGGCGGCCTGACCGGCGCCCTCGTCGTGACCCGGGTGAACCGGACCCTCGGACGCCGCTGGGTGATGTTCGCCGACCTGGTCGGCACCTTCGCGATGATGGCCGTGCCCGCGCTGACCACCGGCCTCTGGGCGGTCGCCGCCGCCGCCTTCGTCGGCGGCATGGGCGGCACCCTGTGGACGGTGAACGCCCGCACCATCGGGCAGCGCCTCGTCCCCGACTCCATGCTCGGCCGCTACACCGCCGCGAGCCGCCTCTTCAGCTGGGGCGCCATGCCCATCGGAGCCGGCGCCATGGGCCTGCTCGCCGAATGGCTCGGCCTGCGGCTCGCCTTCCTGGTCTTCGCCGCGTCCGTGGCCGTGACCGTCGTCCCCTTCCTGCGCGTCCTGACCCGTTCCGCCCTGGCGGAGGCGTACGGCGACTAGCGGGCCTCCCGCCGCGCCCTCCCGAACGGAATTCGCGCCTGCGAGCCTTCGTGGGCGCGGCCGGCCCGCCACCGAGCGGGCGGCGCTCTCATGGGCCCTCACTGATACTCCTCGGAAAGGCCGCCCGCGACACGTACGGAATTCAGAATTTCTATGGTCACGCGGCAAGGGACGGGCGCACCCTTGCGTCCTTCCGGGCACCCGCGCATATCGTTCTCGCTACGCCTCGACAGAACATTCCATTTTCTTGTCGCGAAGCCGAGAGCTGTTCCGGCGTCATGCGACGCGTCACGGAAGAGGACCGGACATCATGAACGCCACCTGGACCATGTACGACTGGTTCGCGGCCTCCGTAGCCGAGCACGGCGACCGGCGGACCGCACTCGAGGTCGCCGGGGAGCACCTGACGTACGCCGAACTCGACGCCACCGCCCACCGGCTGGCGGCCGTACTCCTCGCCGCACACGGCGGCGTCCCCTCGCGGGTGGGCCTGCTGGCGGCCCGCAGCACGGCCGCCTACGCGGGCTATCTCGCCGTCCAGCGGCTCGGTGCCACCGTCGTCCCGCTCAACCCGGCGTTTCCTCCCGCCCGCAACGCCACGATCGCCCGCGACGCCGGTCTGGACCTCGTGATCGCCGAGGAGGGCGCGCCGGGCCACGCCGACCTGCCCGTCCCGGTCGTCGTGCTGTCGGCCGAGCGGATGCGGGCGCTGCGCGGCGGCCCGGCGCCCGAACTCCCGGCCTCCACGGCCGGACCCGACGACCTCGCATACATCCTGTTCACCTCCGGGTCGACGGGACGGCCCAAGGGCGTGCCCATCGCCCACCGCAACGTCTCTGCCTATCTGAGCCACGTCATCCCGCGCTACGAACTGGGTCCGGGCGCCCGCGTCTCCCAGACCTTCGACCTGACCTTCGACCCGTCGGTCTACGACATGTTCGGCGCCTGGGGCGGCGGCGCCACCCTCGTCGTGCCCGGCAAGGAGGACCTGCTGTCGCCGGTGCGGTTCGTCAACCGCCAGGGCATCACGCACTGGAACTCCGTCCCGTCCGTGGCGTCCATCGCCCGGCGGCTGCGCGCGCTGAAGCCCGGCGCCATGCCGACGCTGCGCTGGAGCCTGTTCTGCGGCGAGGCCCTGATGCTGAGCCATGCACGGGCCTGGCAGGCCGCGGCCCCCGGCTCCGTCCTGGAGAACATCTACGGCCCGACCGAGATGACCGTGACGTGGACGGAGTTCCGGCTGCCGGCCGACGCCGACGACTGGCCCCGTCCGGCCAACGGCACGGTGCCCATCGGGATGCCCTACCCCGGTCAGGAGCACCTCGTCATCGGCGAGGACGGCCGCCCGGCCCTCGACGGCGAACTGTGCGTGCGCGGCTCGCAGCGCTTCCCCGGCTATCTGGACCCGGCCCACGACATCGGCCGGTTCCTGTCCTTCGACGGCGAGCGGGCCGTCCCGTACGACGGTTCGCAGCCGCTGACCGCCGCACACTGGTACCGCACGGGCGACCGGGTCACCACCCTCGACGGGGCGCTCGTCCACCTCGGCCGTCTGGACCACCAGCTCAAGATCCGCGGCTACCGGGTGGAACTCGGCGAGATCGAGTCCGCCCTGCTCGCACAGACCGGCGTGACCGAGGCCACCGTGGTCGCCCTGCACGGCCCGGACGGCGACATCGAGCTCGCGGCCGTGTACACCGGCTCCGCCCGGGACGCCGAGGCCCTCCTCGACGACCTGCGCGAGCGGCTGCCCGCCTACATGGTGCCGACCGTCCTCACCGCGCTGGACGCACTGCCGCTCAACGCGAACGGCAAGGTCGACCGCGGGGCGCTGGCCACCTTGCTGACCGCCCCGGCCGCGGCCTGATCCGCTCCCCCGGACGGCCCCGGCGGCCGGGCTCCCCCGCGCGGGACCCCGGCCGCCGGCGCGTGGACGCGCCCGCCGTCCCGGTGACCCCCGATGCGGCGAGCGCCGTCCGGTGACGCGCGCCCGCACCGGCGTTGTGCCCGCCACGTTCCCGGACCGCCCGCCCGCGCGCGGCCCGCGCCGGACCGTCCGCGCGCGGCCTCCCGGGGCGCGGCTCCCCACGCGGGCGGGCGACCTCGACCGCGACCGCGGCCCCGGCCGCATCCGCGTCCCTGTCCGTGTCCGTGTCCGTGTCCGCATGGTCAGCAGACCTCTTGCAGCGCCGGCCCGGCCGCCGTGTCCGACTCGGCCAGCACCTGCCGGGCCGTGCCGAGCACCGTGTGGAACACCGGGTCGTCGTCGAGGCCGCGGCGCCAGACGCACTGCGAGTACACGGTGAAGGGCGGCCGCCAGTCCAGACGCCGCAACTGCCCGAGACGCAGCTCCTCGGCGACCGCGACGGTGGGCAGCAGCGCCATGCCGATGCCCTCGCCCACGCTGCGCTTGACCGCGTCGACCGAGCCGAGGACGAGAATCCCGCGGGCGACGGCGCCCGCCTCGACCAGCGCCCTCTCCAGGCCCCGCTGGTATCCGCTCTCCCGGTTGGCGCAGGCCACCGTGTGGGGGGCGAGGTCGGCGGTGGAGAGGACGGGCCGGCCGGCCAGCGGGTGTTCGGGGTGCGCCACCAGGCTCAGGCCCTCCGGGCGCAGCACGCGATGGTGCACGTCGGCGGCCGCCGTGCGCGGGCCGATGAAGAACGCGCAGTCGATCTGCTCCTCCCGCACCAGCCGCACCGGGTCACCGGCCAGCGCCCGCAGCGACAGGTCGAGTTGCTGGTGCCGGAGGTGCAGGTACTCGATGAGCGGGACCAGGCGGTACGTGACGATGCACTCGGCGGCCCCGATCACCAGCGCGTCGGGGGCGTCGGCGGGGTCGCACACGGACTGCTGGGCCAGCTCGCTCAGCTGCACGATGCGGCGCGCGTAGCGGTGCAGCCGCCGTCCGGCCGGGGTGAGGCTGGCTCCGGAGGCCGTACGGAGCAGCAGCGGTGTGTCCAGCGTCTGTTCCAGGGACTTGATCCGGGCGGTCACGGTCGGCTGGGCCAGTCCGAGGATGCGGGCCGCCTGCGTGAAGCTGCGGGAGTCCGCGACCGTCAGGAACGCGCTGAGGTGCTTGATGTTCATCCGGCAGCCCCCGTCCAGCGCGCCGAGCGCGGCGAGTGCGCGGACCCGTATGCGGATCGAATCACGCCAGTCCTCCATCTGCTCCGTGTCCGGTAACTGATCTGATGCCGCGGGTACGGCGCCGCGCCGGGCCGACGACAGCCGAGCCGACGACATCAGATAACGTACAGAACGTTCGCTATGTTTTTCTAGTATGGAAGGACAGCTACCGCATCCGGGGACCGGGGAGGGCTCAGAACTTCCCGGCCGCCGCGCCGCGCAGGACCAGCCGCCAGATCTGTTCCAGCCGGTCGGCGACGCTCCCGGCACCGCCCATCGGCGCGCCACCGCCCGTACGGATCTCCGACTCCGCACCGGCCAGCAGGTACACGACCAGAGCGGCGAGCGTCTCCGGACAGTGCTCCGGCCGCAGCTGACCATCCGCCCGGGCACGGCTCAGCAGGTCGAGCACGGTCGGCAGCCAGGAGCCCGACCACTGCTCCATCACGTCCGGCTGCTCCCGGGCGACCCGCGCGGCCGCCCGGGCGGCGACGTCCCGTTCCAGCAAGGACGCGAGTGCGACGGTCAGGTCGACCACGGCGCGCAGCCGCGAGGTGCCGGCCGACAGCGCCCGGTTCACCACGGCGTCGACACCCGCCACGCCCTCTTCCCGCACCGCCTCGGCCAGCGCCTTCTTGGTCGGGAAATGAAAGGTCACCGCCCCCATGGAGGCGTCCGCGACCTGACACACCCGGGACAGCCGCGCCCCCTCGTAGCCGGACCTGTCCATCTCCAGCGCCGCCGCCCGGACGATCCGGGCGCGCGTCCGCAGGGCCCGCTCCTGCTGCCTCATGCATCTCCTCCTCCTGGTCACGACCGGACGGCCGGGAGCGACCCCCGGCCGTCCGTGAGGTCAACTTAGCAAAACGATCGTTCTCTATGTTTTGCTTCGACGCAACGCCGGTACGACGTCAGGGGGAGGTCCTGCACGTGCGCCGCGAGGCGCACGCGCGCGCTACACGGCGGTCGAACCGCCGTCGACCGCCATGGCGGAACCCGTGACGAACGACGAACGGTCGCTGCACAGCCAGGCCGCGGCCTGCGCCACCTCGTCCGGCCGCGACATCCTGTGCTGAAGCGAGTCGGCGAGGAATACCTCCTCCAGCTCCGGCAGCTGCGCGATGACGCCGTCCATCATCTCGGACCGGGTGGCGCCCACGACGAGCGCGTTGACGCGGATGCCCCGCCGGCCGTAGTCGTAGGCCGCCGCCCGCGTCAGGCCGATCACCGCGTGCTTCGAGGCGACGTACGCGGCCGAGGCTCCGGTGGCCTTCAGACCCGCGACGCTGGAGGTGTTCACCACGGCCCCGCCGGCGCCGGAGTCGAGCATCGCCGGTATCTGGTGGGACAGGCAGTTCCACACCCCCCGCACATTGACATCCATGGTCCGGTCGTACGTCTCCGCGTCCATCTCGTGCAGCGGGACTCCCGCCGTGCCGTACCCAGCGTTGTTGAAGGCCGCGTCCAGTTTGCCGAACGTGTCCACCGCCGTCCCCACGGCGCGGGCGACGTCACCCGGCACCGTCACGTCACCCGCCACGGCCGCGGCCCGCCCGCCGTCGCCGCGGATGCTCTCCACCAGTTCGGCCAGCCGCTCCGCACGGCGGGCCATCAGGACGACCGCCGCCCCCTCGTCGGCGAACAGCCGGGCGGCGGCCGCGCCGATCCCGCTCGACGCCCCGGTGATCATGGCCACCTTGCCGCTCAGCAGCTTGTGTTCGTCTCCCACGGCTACTCCCCCTGTGTCACATCTGTCTCGCTTCGCCACATGCCGGGCATCCCGCACCGGCCGACCCGTCGATCCTGCCCGCGGCAACGACCGCTCAGACCGGCCACACCGTGCCGGCGGCGGCCTCGGCGTCGACCGACCGCAGCAGTTCCTCGTCCACGGCGTGCAGCGAGTCGACCTGGTACCGGACGCCGGCCTCGCACATCAGCTGCCGCTGGAAGCTGTGCTCGAAACGGCTGGGGTGACCGATGAAGGGCATCCCCAGCGATCTGGCCGTCTCGGCGACCGTCGCGACGTCGTCGATCACGAGCACCTGGTCGTGTTTCAGACCGAAGTACTCGATGGCGATCTCGTGCAGACCCGGCCGGAACGCGTCGGTGCAGATGTAGCCGGGGTCGTCGAACAGGCCGGCGTGCTCACCGAGGAACGCGTCGAAGTGGCTCTGGTCGAGACCTCCGTAGCAGACCGTGCGAAGACCCAGCCGCCGGAGCCTGCGGACCAGGGTGATCGCCCCGTCGTTCACCCGCACCGGGTGCGCGGCCACATGGCGGGCGCGCTCCTCGAAGTACGCGTCGAGCGCCTCCTCGCCGGTCATGGGCTCGCCGACCGCCTCGGCGAGCAGCCGGCCCGCGACCGAACGGGGCCGGGAGAAGATGCTCCGCTCGACCTCGGCGGTGTAGGCGCAGCCGCGGCTCACCAGGAAGTGGTGGATGACCGGGCTGAAGGAGTCGTCGAGCATGACGCCGTCGATGTTGACCGCGCACAGGCGCAGATGTGTCAGGCCGTGAACCATGTCTTCTCCCCTGTGGATACGGATTCTTCACGCTGTCCCACCGCGCCCGCCCGCCTGTGCCGCCAGCCGGTGCCGCCGGGCGCGCCTGGCGGCACGGCGCGTGTCGCGCCCGCCGTCACCCCCGGTCGTGCACGCGCGGCCGGTCACCCGCGGTCGATCTCACGGTCGGTCGTACTGCTGTCGGTCGCGTGCTGTCCGCGGCCGCGGTCGGCGTCCGCGGTCAGCCCTGCGCGCCGCCGGAGCCCGCCGAAGCGGAGGCCGCGGCGGACGCGGTCCGCAACAGCTCCTTCGCGCGCGCCTCACTCACTTCGGTGTGGGCGATGACCGTCGGCACGGCGATGCCCGGAAGCAGCAGCCGCCACATCCGTACGACCCGGTCGCCCAGGTCCGCCCGCCCCTCGCTCGCCACGGCGGAGTAGGTCTGCATGCCCGTACACGCCTCGACGACGAACTCGGCGAGTTCCTCCGGAGCGACGCCGGCCTGCAGCTCGCCCTTGTCGGCCGCCACGCGCAGACACTCGGCCATGATCGCGCCCCAGTCGCGGTAGGGCTTGGCGTCCCGCAGGCCGAACGCGCCCTGTTCGGTGGTGAGGCGTACACCCGCCCGCAGCAGCGGGTCCGTCCTCAGCTGCTGGGACCAGACCAGGGTGATGTCGACGAGCCGCTGGAGCCCCTCCGACTCCAGCCACGGGACTATCGAGTCGGGCTGCGCGTTCATGACCGCGCGGGCGAGCGCCTCCTTCGACTCGAAGTGGAAGTACAGCGCCCCGGCCGTGAGTTCGGCCTGCTGAAGGATGTCCTTGATGCTCGCTCCGGCGAAACCGGACTCGTCGAACACCTCTGCCGCCGCCCGGAGCAACTGCCTCCGAGTCTGCACTCCCCGTTCCTGCCTGGGCTGACGAACCACCAGTACCTCCTAGCGAAACCGAACACTCTTTACGGTATCGGCCTCAGCTCCCGAACCTGCCAGATGTCGAGCAAGACACAAGCCCACCAGCCGGAAAACTTCCGTTTCGCCCCTTCTCGCACCATGCTCTTGACCTAGTCGTGATCTCATCTTTACTTAGACATGACAGAAAAACAAAACGAGCGCTCTCTATATTGTTCTCGACAGTTCACCGCGCCAAACACACGAGGTCAACCACATCCCTGGGGGATCCACATGACCGTGACTGCCTCGACGCGAGTCATAGAGCGCCCGTCGGCCACCTCCGTTCCCCGCGAGTACGTGCACAAGGCCGCCGCGTCGGAGGTTCTGCTGACCGGGCTGTCCCCGACCGGACCCGACCGCTTCCACGTCACCGCCCGGTGGCCGTCACGGCACCCCTTCTACGGACCGAAGGGCGGCTTCCACGACCCGCTGCTCGTCGCCGAGTCGGTCCGCCAGAGCGTGCCCCTGCTCAGCCACGTCGCCTACGCGGTCCCCTTCGGCCATCGCCAGTCGTGGAGCAGCCTGCGCTACGAAGTCGACCCCGTCGCCCTGACGTTCACCGGGAACGACGCGCACGTCGACCTGCACGTCACCTGCTCCGAGACAGTCCGCCGCGCCGGCCGGCTGGCCTCGCTGCGCATGCAGGTCGACCTGTACATCGACGACCGTCCGCTGGGCGTGGCGGAGACGAGGTTCTGCAACCTGTCCCCCGCCGTGTATCCGCGCCTGCGGGGTCCCTACGCCGACGCCGCCCAGGCCGCACGGCGCGCCGTCCCGCTCGCGCCCGCCATGGCACCGGCCCGCGTCGCCCGCACCCGCACCCGGGACGTGGTCCTGTCCTGCGCCGGCGCCCGCGATCTGTCCCCCGGCCCGGCTCCCACCCGCGCCCAGTTGCGCGCCGACCTCTCTCACCCCGTCCTCTTCGACCACCCGGCCGACCACGTCCCGGGCATGCTGCTGCTCGAAGCCGCCCGCCAGAGCGCCCACGCGGCGGCCCACCCGCTGCCGGGGCTCGCGACCGGCCTCGACGCCGTTTTCACCCAGTACGTCGAGTTCGACGCCCCCTGCTGGATCGACCGCGCGCCGGCCGGGGACCGCGGGGACGCCCACCGGCTCGTCCGCGTCCGGGCCGTACAGAACGGCACCCCCGCCTTCACGGCGACCGTCGCCCTGGCCTCGCCCTGACGTCGCCCTGCCCACGCCCTGCCCACGAGAGTTCCGTCCGCTCCGGCGGCGAGCACCCGGTGCGTACAGTGTTCTCCTCCGGGAAGGAAAGCCACAGGTCAGCCGTCGGCGGCACGGGTGGCCGGCGAGGCCGTCAGGTGCGGGCGGTCTGGATCTCGCCGGCGTCGATCAGCGCCCGGCGCAGCCGCTCCGTCTCGGCCGGGCGGTCGGCCGCGGGCAGGGCTACGGCGGCCTCGAGCAGGGTTCCGGCGTGCCGGCGGACGTCGGCGTCGTACTCGAGGTCGGGGGCGGGCCGGGTAAGCAGGTGCGCGGCCAGGAGCAGGGCATCAGAGCTGCGGGGGTGGCCGGCGGCGCGTTGAGCGACGGCTTCGGCTCTCTCCTGGGCGGGGGTGTGCTCGGCGCTGCGCCGGGCCAGCGCCAGCCACACCTCGTCCGCGAGGGCGAGGTGAGCGAACTCGCCGGCGCCGGCGAGCGCCGGGCGGCAGGCCTGCCTCGCGCGCCCCCGTCCACCACACGTGCGCGGTGTCCACGGCGGCGCGGTCGGCCGAAGCCGGGGCGGCGCCGCCAGGTATGTGTGAACGCTCTGGCTTGAGTCGGGTGAGCGTCATGAACAGGAGGGAGAGCGCCTCGGCGCCGCCGGGGCCGGCGGTCAACTCGCGGCACGCGGCCGCGGGGTCGCCGAGCAGGTCGTGGTGGCCGGCCAGCAGCGCGTGCCCTACGTGGAGGGCGATGGCGCGGGGACGGTTCTCGCGCAGGGTGGTCAGGAGCTGGCCTCGGTCCAGGGCGGCGAGCAGCTGCGGATCGGGGCGGCCGCGGCCTGCGCTCCCCTCGCCCGTAATTCATCCGCGACTTCGTCGACATGAGCGCGGCCCTGCACGACCTGTACGAGAAGGCCGGCTCTCCGACGCTGCGCACCATGGAGCAACGGGCGGGTAACTTCGGCGTCCTGCCGCACCGTACCGTGCACCGCATCGTGACCAAACAGGCGATGCCGCACAGCAAGCGCCAGTTCCAGGCGTACCTGCAGGCCTGCGAGGTTCCGGAGACGGAGTGGCCCAGCTGGGAAGCCGCCTGGACCCGTGCATGGCGCCACGAGAAGCAGGACGACTTCGCAGCCCGGGGCCTGTCTCCTGTGTCCACGCCGCTACGGGATCTCCTCTCAGCGACCGAGACCGCGCAGGGGGAGGTCGTCGTGCAAGCCTGGGCAATGCCGAGGGTGCGCGAGCAGGCCGTTCGGGCGCTCGCTCAGCATGAGCGCCTCGCCATCGGTGAGGACGTGACGCACAACGTCCTGCGCCAGCTGGCTTCGGAGGGGGTCACTGCCCCCGGAGGAACAAGGCAGCCCTCCGCACAGATGAAGCGTCGTGAGCAGTCTCCGTCCCAAAAGCGGCGGTCGCGACGGGCAGCGCGCCAACGGCCCGTGCAAGGGGAGCTGAACTTCACCCTCGCAGAACCGGCGTCCAAGCCGGCCGCCCTCTTCTGACGCCTGACAGCCCCGGTCTGCTCCGGGTGAGCCTCCTGCCGCGGGAGCCCACCCAGAGCAGTGCGACCGGCCGAGCGGGCCGGGGGACGGCGTCCCGGCGACACCCGGCCGTAGTGGCCTGACAGACCCTTCGACCCCGTTCCGCCAGAGGACAATATGGTCCCGTGCCACGTCCGTCGGTGCAGGGCCTCGCCGTGCGGGGCATCTGGCAGACGGCGTGCTCGTTGGGCGGGACATGAAACTGGAAGAGGCCGGGCCGGGCGTCGAGGAGCGGGCGGCGGCGGTGGCCGATACCGTGTGCGAGCGCCGGATCCGTCCGGTAGGAGTCTCACGACTTGACCTACACGCCCATCAGGCCGGCGGCCTGCCGCACGCCCAGCAGATCCGCCTCGGCGTCCGGCAGGGGCGGTACGGGTTGGCCTGCCCGCCATGCGTCGAGCTGGCCGACGTCGTAGAGCAGCGCCCGCGCACCGCTCACCGGATCGGGGGCCCTCGCAGCGGTTCGTCCGACGGTTGCGACAGGCGCCGCGGGGACTCGGCGGACCCGTGGATTGCGATCGCCTTGTCCCATCGGCCCATCCGTTGCCGTCACTGCCCTGGTTCGGAATCCATCAGAGCGTCCCCCGCCCCGCCCCGAGCCGCCGGTCAGAACCCGGAAGGCGCCCCGATGTTCGTGCTGATCTTGCCGTGCTGGGACTGCGACCCGTAGGCGACCCTGATGAAGATGTTGGAGCTGCGGCCGTTCAGCGTGGCGGTCTTCGTCGTCCAGACACCGTCGCACTCGCTGAACGAGGCGCTCTTCCCCGAGTCGGATGCGATCGCGTTCGCCTTGGCGCACACACCGTCGGTGTCGTCGTCGAGCAGCTGGAACTTCACGGTCTGCCAGTAGACGTTGTCGTGGATGTTCTTGCCCCAGGTGACCGTGCAGTTCCTGGTCCTGGCGTGGACCGTGCCGCCGCTGTCCGACACGTACAGCGATGCACAGTCGACGGTCCTGGTGCGGTCGCCGGTGTCCGCGGAGGCCGTTGTCGGCGCGACGGCCGCACCGACCAACGACACGGTCAACGCCAGACCGGAGACGGCCGCGAGCCTCGGCCGTGACGGGCGGGGCGAGGATACGGACGAGGAAGCGGACATGAGAGTCCCCTTTCTGGAATCACTGATTACTGGGATCACCACGAAGGCCATGCCCGCGCGGGCTCTCAGAGGTCGCGCGGCGCATACGTGCATCGTGCCGCCAGGACCTTGCGGAAACCTTGTGGCACGCGTGCCGCACCCGGTACGGCGCCCGATGGCATCCATGGCCGCGGTACCGGAATTGCTCCACCACCGCGGCGGTGCGGTCGGTTTCGGCACAGCGCGGCGCTCAAGCGGAGCATCGTCACCGACATCCTCGGCCTGCTGCTCGGGGTGGTGCTGGTCACGGCCGCGAACGTGCAGGACTCCGGCCGTCCGCGAAACGCTCCGTCGCGCCGTCGACGAAGTGTTCCCTGCTCAGGGCACCTGACCGGCCGCCGCTCCTCACGGTCTACGTTCCAGAGAGATCGACGACGCGTTTGCCCCGGGCGTGGCCCGACTCCACCGCGCGGTGCGCTTCCTGGATTGGCTTTGTTCACGAGAACAGGCTCTGGCTCAATTTCCGTGATCGCGTAGCCGAGAGTGACACCGGCTGGGCAGGCAGCGGGGATCGATCCGAGTACGCGTGCTGCCCGCATGTCGACCGAGCTGCGACGAACGAGTCTCAGTCGACAAGGTCTCTCGCTTCGTAGCTGGCCAGCCCCATGGCAAGCAGGGGCGGTACCAGTGCGTTCAGATACCACGCCATGTCAGTCAGGGCTGGTGCTCCGGAGAGCCTTCGCCGGTCGATCGTCGGGATGAAGGAACAGTGCGATCGGCCAGCATGAAAAAGTAACTGGCCACCGGTTTCCGCAGTTGAGTGATAGATGGAGACGCCGACGTGGTAGTCGACGTTGCCCGGTGAATCCACCACGGTCAGGACCTCAGCTGCCTGGTCGGTTGAAGCCGACTGCCAATCGAACAGGTCGTCGTTGTTGACCATGTAGGAGATACCAAGCGGTTCCTGCAGCGACCACCCCGTACCGGCCAGAGCTCGCACCACGGCGTCTACGGTGACGGCACGTGCGAACACGAGATCGATGTCGGCGGTCCTGGACATTCGCGGCTCCTGCGGTGGGGTTGATCGATGCCGGAAGCGTTTCACGTGTTGCCATCGGTCATGGAGCGAGGAGCACTCGTTTCCTCAGGAGTGCGAAGCCGGCTCGGCCGAACATCTGGCGTTTGAGCATCTTGATGCGGTTGACGTGCCCTTCCACTACGCCCGAGCTCCAGGGCAGCGTGAGCCCGGCGATGACCGCGGCCCGGTCGCGATCGATGCCGGCGGCGAGGGTATGGAGGCCGGGCAGGTCGTCCTGGCGGACTGCGTCGAGCCATTCGGGCAGCTGTTGGCCCTGTCGCTCGGTGAGGATCTGGGCGAAGGAGCGGACATGTCCGATGAGGGCTTCCAGTTCGGGGCAGTGGGCCAGGACGGCTTTGAGCCGGAGCTGTTCTACCTCGGAGAGGGAGTCGGGGTGGCGCAGGATCCAGCTGGCGACGGTTCGGGGTGAAGGCGGGGGTGCGGTGACCGGATCGGCCGAAAGGCGTTTGGTGCGGAAGTAGGCGCGAACTCGCTGGTAGCTGCCTTTGTAGCCGAGTGGCACGATCTCCTCCCATGCCTTCCATGCGTTGGTGCAGCCCTGGTTCCAGCGGTCGTCCAGGTAGGGCTTGTACTCGTCGAGGACGGAGGGGCGGCCCTGCCACTGGCCGTGGAAGAGGTCTTCCGGGGTGGTGGCGTCGGCGAGGAGCTTGACCGTGCGGTAGGTCATCCCGAGCTGGCGTTGGATCGCGCGGCGGCTGTGGCCGGCCGCCAGCAGGGCGTGTACGGCGGCATGGTTGGCCCGGGTTCTGTCGGCGAACCGGTGGCCGGTGGGCCACGGCGAGCCAGAGGGGTCAGCTGGTTCTTCTGGTTCCTTGACCTGTTGGGATGGCTCGGGTGCGGTGCCTCGCAGGCAGCCCCGATGGTCGGCGACGCACCGTTCGGCGGCTTCGCTGAGGTTGTGCCACAGGTGCCAGCGGTTCGCGACCTGCACTGCCTGCGGTGCCCCGACGGTGGCGCCTTCGGCGAAGAACGGAGCCCGGTCCCGGCAGACGACCTCGGTCCCTGGCCTCTTGGCCGGCCAGGCGGCCAGGCTGGATGCCTCCCGGTCTGGCAGCAGGTCCACCGGCCGTCGCGTTTCGACGTCGACCAGCACCGTGCCGTAGTGCCGGCCTTTGCGCGTCGCGTACTCGTCGACGCCGACCACTCTCGGGGCTGGCAGATCCGGTTCGGGCAGCGCCTCGACGAGCCGCAGCACCGTGCTGCGGCTGACGGATACCCCAAAGACGCCAGCCATCCGAGCTCCCGCCCGGCCGGCCAGGGCAAGGCCGACCGCCTCCAACGCCGAACGCAGACGCTCGGTCCACCGGCCGTACCTCCGGGTCAATCCCGGCACCTGCTCAACGAACGTCCGTCGTCCGCACGAAGCGACTGGGCAGGCGAAGCGGCGGACCCGCAGACAGAGCACCACCCGGCGCCCCGCGCTGGGAACATCCGCAGGAAACCGCAGGTAGGAGCTATGAACCCGGATCGACCAGTTCCCGCAGCCCGAACACGCCGAACCGGCCGTTGTGCTGCGGGCTTCGACTCGTATCGTCTCGTTGCTCACGTCCACCGACACCACCGACACGTCCGCGATCGACGGGAACAGCAACTCCTCCAGCCGGAGGACCACTTCTTCCACGGTCCCGAACTGTCAGGTACCCGAGGTCACTACTGATCATTTTCGGGCGACTTTCAGGAGCCCAACACGACCACGAAGCGTGACTCAGCGTGCGCAGGTCACGGAAGTTGAGCCAGAACCCGAGAACAGACAGCAGATGTCCATCACTTCGAGAGGCGCTCGAGCAATGGCGGGAATCGAACGCCCGAGAGCAGAGGTGCTCATAGGACCGAGCCGAGGGACCTTCGCAACCGTCCGTCAGCCCATGCCGAGCGCGCGCCGCAGCCTGCCCTTGGCGGGAGGCTCGGCGTCCGGCGTCTCGCTCTGGTGTTCCAGCTCGGCGACGGAGATCCGGACGTGCGTTTTGGACGTGACGGACTTCTTGAGGTAGTCACTCCAGTACGAGTGGCCGACCTCCACGAGCCAGTCCGCCTCCCCGTTCCGGAACACCCGCCGGCCGTACGCCTCGGGGTTCTGAACTTCCCGGCCGGACTGGTCGCACTTACGGGCCAGCTCAGCGGCTTGCGCGACGGCGTGCTCCCGGCCGCCGTCGACAGGGGTCGCCCGGGTCAGCTCCCAGCGGGAATCTCCCCCCACGGGTGCCTCCACCAAGATCCACCAGCCCTTGCCGCCACTCATCTCGGCTGCCTCTGAATGACCGTCAGCAGCACCGTGAAGGCTCTCGGCCGAGCGGGGAAAAGGTAGCCCCTACGGTGCAGTTGATCTTGCTCGACGGACTCGGCGGCGAATCTGCGCTTGTCTTCCAGAACAACGTTCATCCTGTGTAACGCTCGCAGATTCGGCCCTGAAAGTCAGCAGTAGACTCGAACAGCCGCCAACCGGGGTGCCTCCCGACGTAGTGGACATCTGCTGTCCGTTCTCGTGGACAAAGCCACTGGATGGACTCCAGCGGATACACCCGGTCGATGATCGGTCGGAGCACACCGCTGTCGACGTCCCGGGCCAGCTCTTCGAGATCGCCCCGTCGCGCCCGTGCCACGCTGATGCGGTACGGGGACCCGGCGTGAAATATGAGGCCACTGCGCCAGTTGGATGGCGACGCTGCCGACGCCGCCGCTGGCCCCGACGATGAGCAGTCGGTGCCCCGGCCGCAAGCGCACCACGTTCCGCAGGACGTGCAGTGAGTGGAGTCCACCGGAGTGGAGTCCACCCGATGTCGTGCATCGGCACTGGATGCTGAACATCGTGGGCTCCACTCGGTGGACAATGCCCGGCATCGTCACCACAGCCATGCGGTGGAGTGCCGTACCCGGGACAAGGCGCGGGCATCGCGGCGCGCGGCCGCGTTGTCGATGCGGCCGCCTCAATCGACATGCAGGATCGCAGTTCAGGTGTACTCCCCTCCCCCGAACCGCATGTCAAGGCGGTCGCAACACATCAAGGCGGGGTGAATTGGACTCCCGGTGTGCGATCTCATCGATGCTGCGGTACCGGTCGCGTGACACCTTTCCGGGCCTGTCCTCGCCACCGTCTTGGACACTGACTCCCAGCCGCATGCCCACCCAGTCCGGGCCACCGGCGCTCACCTCGGTGATGACGGCGGTCAGGGTTGCGGTGCCGGGTGCGGTCACCAGGCAGTCGACCGTGCCGGTGGCCGTGGCTGTCCTGCCCTCCCCGGGTGCGTAGTGGGAGATCCTTACCGTCCCGTAGGCGTCGGTCGGTAACCCACTGGCCGATTCGGGGATCGGTCTGCTGTAGGGAGCGGCATGTGCTTCCACCGTGATCGAACGGATGTGGTCATCGTCCAGATACGGCAGCCGGAACTCGGCGGTCCCGGTCACGCTCGCGTGCAGCGGCCGTTGTGCCGACTTCCCGGCCGCCGTCGCGCCGGTGACGCCGGTGACGCCGGTGACGCCGGTGACGCCGGTGACGCCGGTGGCGCAGACCGCCAAGGCGGCCGCAGCCGCCATGGATGCGGCCTTGCGTGTCGGGAAAAGTGACCGCACGGGTTTCATGGAGCCTCCAGTATTCGTGTCGTGCAGGGGAGGTCTCCCCCGCTCGCATTGATCCTCGGCTTCACACGGTCGCCAGGCCGTCGGTCCTGAGAAGCAACCGCCCAGCGCGTGTGTGGTCCTGTGGTCGCACTCGGTTTCAGGGGGAAGGCCGATGCTCGCGCAGCGGCCGCGAGGTCTGCCAGCGGCTGATTTGCGCCCGATCAGCGACAGCCGCGACGGCGAACGTAGGGCTGCAGGCCGGTCCGGGCTCGGGCCCAGGTCTCCGTCGGATCGAACGCGTCCGAGCGCCAGGTGGTGGAGGTCAGGGCACCTCTCCCCCGGTACGCGCGCATGATCTCGACGTGTGGCGGCCAGGCGACGAACCGTTGCAAGGCAGTCTCGTCGCGCCAGACAGCCACGGCACCACAGCGACGGGCGGTGGGGCGCGCCCAGAGCCACATCCCGTACGCCCCTTCCAGCTCTGGCCAGCCCCTCGCGAGTCTGCGGGCCGCGCGGTGGATCCCGGGCAGGTCCGCGACCCTGTCGAGCCTGAAGTCGGTGACGCTGACCAGGACGGGGCCCTCGCGGTCGTGGTCCGGCCCGGGTATCCATGGCGACCTCAACATATTCGTAAGCATTCGCTTACGATCTACTTGAGCATACGATTTGTCAACGGGCTACTTTCATCCACATGAACGCAGCTCCCGGGAACGCGTCCCGCCTTGACCTAGCCGCGATGGTCGTCCCCCTGGGCCGTGCTCTGTTGGCCGCTGAACAGCCGGTCCTCGACGCCCACGGTCTGACCATGTGGGCGTACGCGGTGCTTTCCTACCTCGATGAGACGCCGCTGCGCACCCAGGCCGCACTGGCCGAGGCCATCCATGCTGACAAGACCCGGATCATCGCCGTACTCGACGACCTGGAGTCCCGCGGGCTGCTGACCCGTCGGCTTGACCCCAAGGATCGCCGGGTGCGCCTGCTCTCCCTCACGTCCGAGGGCCGCCAGCTCCGGGACCTCGTCCGAGCCGCCGTCCAAGACCGCGAGGAACGCATGCTCGGACAGATTCCAGCCGCTGACAGGGAGACATTCCTGCGGAGCCTGCGCACACTGTACGAGGTGAGCCAGAGCCGTCCAGGTCGCTGAACGGCACCTCACCCCCACCGCCCAGGTTGTGCGTGCCCATGACACGTCGCACCCGTTTCCTGGTCAACGAGCACCCGGCCATCGCCGCCCAGTGGCATCCGGACCTGAACGCCGACCTGGACCTGGCGCAGATCGGTCCCGGCTCCCACAAGGCCGTGTTCTGGCAGTGCGAGGACGGGCACGTCTGGCAGGCCCAAGTCCATTCCCGTGTCGCCGTAACCGGCTGCCCGCAGTGCGCCGGGTACGTGCCCCGTGGCCGGACCACGCTCAGCGAGCACTCCCACGACTTGGTAGCAGAGTGGCACCCGAGCAACGACGCTTCACCGGACCAGTTCGGGCCCGGCTCACAGCGCAAGGTCTGGTGGCGCTGTCCGGCCGGGCACGAGTACCAGGCGCGAATATCCAACCGCAGCCGGGCACCGGCCAGGTGTTTGGCCGGCGTGCCCGAGCTGTTCGCGCAAGTGGACCCCGACATCGTACCGGCCGGAGGTAGCCCAACTGCTGGTCAACTCCCGCGTACGGCTGGGATGGCGCCGTTCCAGGGGCCACCGCTGGGAGGCGAGGTGAGCCACCGGACCGTCGCCGGATCGGGCTGCCCGGCCTGCGCCCGCAGGAAGCGTGCTCCCGCTCTGCCCGAAGCGCGCCGTACCCGGTCACGTGCCCGGCCGCCACGGCTTCCTCCAGGACGGCGAACGCGTCCCGGATCGCGCGGCACAGGGCAGGGCGATCGCCGGGGTGGGCGCGCTCTGGGTTGTGCAGCAGAACCAGGTCCAGCCGGTCGCGCCCGAGTTGCTCCCGGTTGCGGCCGGTCTGCCAGCGCATGTAGTCGGGGGCCGAGGCTGTGCCCGGCGGCCTGCCGCCACGAAAGTGCCGTCATCTTGGTCGCCGTGGAGCACCGACCCGCTGCCTGCGTGCGGTCGGCCGAGGCACTCCCCCGGTGATTCCCGGTCCGAGACGCACCAGCGGTGTGCATGCACTGCCGTCCAGTTATGCCCGTGACACCGGGTTGCCTACCAGGCGAGCCTGTCGTGAAGCGCATTGAGAGGCCATGGGCGATGCCTCGTTCAGATCGCGCTTTCAGGAATGCTCGTCAGCTTGGTCTTCGAGGGACTGGTCCTTGAGGAATCTGACAAGGGCCGAGGCGACGAGGGCGACAGCGCTGTCGTCGTCGTGGGCCAGTTGGCGCAGGACCTCCTGCGCGGTGGTTCCCGCGAGCTCGACCAGCGCCTGGGCGAGGCGGATCCGCGTCGCGGAGTCCGCTGTGGACGCGGCCAGTTCATCGACCAGGGCGGTCGTGATCCGATCCGTGCACGCCGGGGCCAGGGACAGCGTTCCCAGAACCTCCGCCGCGTCCACGTCGTGAAAGCCCTCCACCACCATGCTGACGAGTGTGGGCACGGCCGCGGCATCGCCCTGCCTGCCCAGAGCCAGAGCAGCGTGCCTGCGCACCGTCGGGTCCGGGTCCCCGAGGGCGTCCGCGAGCACCTCCGCAGCACCCGGAGCCTCCGGCATCTCGGCGATCGCCAGCACCGCGCGCTGCCGAATGTCGGCATCCTCCGAGTGCGTGCCGGCGGTCAGCGTCGCCACACCGTCGCCGCCCGATCGGGCGAGCGCCCAGCGCAGGGCGCCTGCGACGTGGGGGTCGGATTCGGTCAGGACCGCCCCGGCCAGCAGTTCGGCGGGTGCCGACACGTCCTCCGGCCGGGCCAGGACGGCCTGCTGTCTGCGCGCGGCGTTCGTCGAGTTGAGTTCCCGCATGAGTTCGACGGTGCGCAGCACTCCCTGCCAGTCGTTGGGCGCCGACGCGTCGATCGCACGGAGTCGCTCGAGCAGCTCCTGTTCCCGCTCCAGGCGGTTCTCCGTCCGCCGGATGAGGTCGCTGACCAGGTCGGACGGGGTGAAGGCCGGGTCCTCCAGCGCGCGCCCGATCTGCTTGAGCGAGAGCCCGAGGGACCGCAGGCTCTCCACGTGGAAGATCCTGCGGACATCCTCGACGGAGTACTCGCGGTAGCCACCGACAGTGCGGCCTGTGGGCCGCACCAGTCCCAGGGCGTCATAGTGCCGGAGCATCCGGGTGCTCACCCCGGAGCGACGGGCCACATCTCCGATCAGCAATCCGCGCCCTCCGAGGCCTCTGCCGCCTTCGTGGTCTCCATCGGCTCGGTCGTCTCCGCGGGCTCGGCGGTCTTCGAGGTCTCGGTGCCTGCTGACGCAGCCGCAGCTCGTTGCGGGCCGAGTGCGACCACGCGCTTCGCCTCGTCGAGGGCCACGTCGAAACCGGTCTCCGGGTTCTGCCGGAGCAGTTCGGTGGCACGGGCGTGCGCGGCCACCGCCGGGTCGGAACCCTCGGCGGCCCGCTCCAGCGCGGGCTTGATCATGTCACCGAGGTCGACCAAGGCCCGACTCAGACTCAGCTGCACGTTGCGGTCGCCACGGCCGAGCTGCAGAACCAGCTCGCCGGCCAGGTCCTTCTCCTCGTCCTCAGGCACAAGGACGACCGCTACGCGCCACGCGGTCCGTGCGACCTCGTCGTCGGCGTCCCGCAGCATGTCGCGGGTGATCCAGGCCCACGTGCCCTTGTCGCCGATCTTGGAGAGTGTGTGCAGCGCCTGGCTGCGGGCCTGGGCACGCTCGGAGTCGAGCTCCTGGCGGATCCGGGGCAGGCTGATCTCTGGCGGGAGACGGGTCAGCGCCCAGGACAGCATGTCTCGTACAAAGAAGTCCGGCTCGACCGCGCACCGCTCGACGAGCAGCTCCAAGAACGCGGGGGCGGGGTTCGAGCCTACCGCCAGGGCCGCCTGAAGCCGGATTGACGAGTCCTCGGCGCCCAGGGCGTTGGTCACACGGGTGTTCTGCGGGGTTACGCCGGTCGCGTTGATCGGGACCACCTCCTGCGGCCAAGTGAAAACCTTGTCATCGTGTCAAGGTCAAGTTCGTGACCGGCGAATCAGGAATCCGCTGGTCACAAGATCTTCTCGGGCCCGCCAACCTGAGGCTGAGATCGGCAGACGGAAGCTCACGTTGACGCTGTGCAGTGGGCGGTTGACAAGATGCGTGCTGACGGGATCCCCGCTTCCGCCGGAAAACTGTTCGTTGCCATTGCACCGGATCGGCTCCAGGCACTCTGGGTGGCGGACAGGCGGTACAGCACGGCGCTGACGATGTCGCCGGCGGCGTCCAGCAGGACGAGGACCGTGCAGATCCCGGTGAGGCTGAGCGCGGCCTTGATCCAGTTGGTTCTCCAGACGCTTCTTATGTGTCTCAGAAAGCCTGCGAAGCAGGTCGAGGCGTACGTGGAGCTCCGGGACCGTCGTTCGAACGGTGGCACGACGTCTGGCCCAGCCGCTTTGCCTGATCGGTGGCTCGTCACTCCGAGCCGTAGTACAACAGGAGGAACTCCTCCATCGCCGCGTCAACGCCGGCGCGGTCACCGGTAGCGAGCAGGTCGAGCAGCAGACCGCGGACGGTGGCGAGTCCCAGCCTGGCCCGGTTCCGGGCCGCGTCAGGCTCCGCCCCCGCACCGACCTCGGCGGCTACGAGCGGCTCCAGCCAGTCCGTCACCAGCCCTTCGAGGACCGGGGCGGCCTCGGGGCGGCCGCGCAGCGCATGCCCGCAGATTTCGAAGAAGAGCCGCTCCTGACCGGCCAGCCGAGGGTCCGTCAGTTGCCGCCACAGCATCCGCGCGACATCGGCGGGCGAGTGACCGGGCTCCAGGCGGAGCCGGGACAGCACATCGCGCTGGCGCCGCTCCGACGTCCGGACGATCTCAACGAGCAACCGTTCCTTGGAACCGAAGTAGTGGATCAGCATGCGGTGACTGACACCGATCGCGGCGCCCAGCCCGCGCAGGCTCAGGTCCGCTATGCCGTGTGCCGCAACGTGGTCGACAGCCGCGTCCACCAGTTGTGCGCGCCGATCCCCATGCGTGCCTTGCTCGGCCCCGCCCTCAGGGTGCGAGTCATCCATGGTGTCCACGTCACGACTGTACCAATCGGTACATGCCGCATGTACCGTGTGGTACATGAAGCCTGTCACCGTGTCGATCGACGTACCTCAGACTCCCGAGCAGGTCTACGGCTTCCTCGACGTCATGGCCCACCACGAGCGGTTCACCGACCACTACCTGACCAACTGGCGCTACAGCGGGCCCGCCCGGGGCATCGGATCGTGCGCCACCGTCACCGCCGCGCTGAGCGGCACGAAGACCGATGTCACTATCAAGGTCATCGAGGCCGATGCGCCGCGGCGCATCGTCGAACACAACGTCAGCGCGGCCGGTCGGCGACTGGCTCACGGCACCTACGCCATCGAGCCGCTGCGAACCGGTGGGACCCACATCTCGTTCACGTACACGTGGGTGCACGCCCCTCTCGCCGACCGGCTGCTGGCCCCAGTCGTGCGGCCCACGATGCGGCACGCCAACCGCACGGTCATGCGACGCCTTGCCACCGAGTTGGCTCGCCACGTGTCCGCCGCCGAATCCTGACGGCTGTATCTGCCGCCCCTTCTCCCCAGCGCCGGACTGACACCCACGGGGGCCCTGCCCTCGGGGGCAGACGCCTGTACATGGCACTGCGTCCCCCTTTCGCGTCGCCGAGTTGGAGAACACCGACCTGCCCGACTCTGGCGCCCACGGGATCGTGTGCGTGGACGCCTTCGGCGGTGCCGCCGACCGCAACGCAGCACTGCGTGAACCGAGGCGTGCGCTGGTTCCGGGCGGCCGGCTGGTGATGGCCCGGGCAGCGCGACTTGGCACCGCCCCGGCCTGGAAGGAGCAGGCCCGCGCCGCCGGCCTCACGATCGAGCACGTCGACGAGCGGCCCGCCGAACCCGCGCTGTGCTCGTTTGAGGTTCCCCCGCTGCACGGGAGGTGCTGATCAGCTGGTCAGGGCGGGTTGACGGGGTTTCAGGTTCGTTCGTTCGGCCGTTGCCTGCTCGACGTAGTGTTTCTCCTCGAACTCGATCGGGCTGAGGTAGCCGAGCCGTTTCTGGATGCGCCGGCTGTTGTAGAAACCGTCGATGTACTCGAAGAGCGCGAGGTTCGCCTCGGCCCTCGTCGGGAAAACGCGACCGCGGACGCACTCGGTCTTGACGAGCATCCACCGATTCTCCGCGGGGGCATTGTCGTAACTGTCCCCGACCGACCCCATGGATGCCTCAATTCCCGCACACACCAGGCGAGTTGTGAGCTTGATCGACGTGTACGGCGGGCTACCGGTCCTGTTCGCCCTCACCGGTGCGAAGGCCGACGAGCGCGAGACACTGCGCGACATGCTCGATGCCGCACCCGACGTGGCGGCCTCCCACCCGGGCCAGACGATCATCGGGGACAAGAACTACTACGGCCGCGGACAGCACCATGGCGGCGCGGGCGTGGCCGCGGGCCAGCGTGCGACGGTAAAGGCCGGCGTGCTGGTGCATGAGACTGTCGGACATGTCCCCGATGGACGCGGCCCCTTCATGTCGAGCAACTGCAGCCGGTGGACGTGGCGTCCAGGTGGAAGCCCGGTGCATGGACGAGGAACAAGGCCTGCTCAGGCTTCGCTGCGTGCCCAGTCGCTACGCGATCTGCTCACCCCATGTGGCGTGGGGCCGGACAGGATGGTGTCCGGCCCCGTGCCGGTCGGTCAGCGCCTCTCGGTCAACCACTGGGCCAGTGCCACGGCAGCGGGGCCGATCGCCGCGGCGAGGGCCAGAACGGCCCGGCGGCACGCCTCCCGCCACAGCGGGGCCGTGCTGGGCGAAGGCTTGCCGTCGGCGGGGCGGCGGGTACGGCACGCGGACATGATGGTGCTCCTTCTGTCGATCGGTGTGGATGGCGGCCGGGCCCGGCGCGATGCCTCGAATCTGCTCTGCGGCGACCCGCTTTGTCCGCAGTAGCGGGCGCTGGACCGACCGGATGCCCTACGGTGCTGGTCACAGGCGAGTACGAAACCTGCCCGGCCTGCCCGAAACGGGCGCGGGCCTGCGGAGGTCGGTCACGACGAGACAGCCAGAGGAATGGCGGAACGAGTGGGGCCCCAAGCAGGTGATCTCTACGCCAGGTTGCGCGGTTTGAGGGAACGGGCGGAGGAAGCACGGCACCGTGAGAATGCGTCCTTCAGCCAGCGCACGGTTCAAGACGAACTGCGAAAGAAGCACCCCCGCTTTCGGGGGCAGTCGATCAGTGACTGGGCGCCTGAGGACTCGAGTGCCTTCAAGGTCCCCCAGCAGGGCAGCGACGACCACGTCGTGGCACTGGTCCTTCTCTGGTCGGCTTGGGCCGGCGAGGGAGCGCCCGACGGCCGTTGGTGGCGGAACCAACTGGATCGGGCACGCACGGAACGGGCCGCCGAACTCCGTGGCCGGACCACGGCGGTCGAGCAACCGGTCGGCGGACTGTGCGCGGAGACCCTTGTGACGGTCGGCGCGCTGAACCTGGAGGTGCATCGCACCGTCACCGCCCCGCAGGACGACAGCGCGCCCTCACCGCCCGACCTCACGCCGTACTTGGCGCGAACCCACGACGCCGACCTGCGGGCCGCGTTAGAGCCCGCTCTGGCCGGCGGTCCGTCTGTGCTCGTGATGCTCACCGGTGACTCGTCCACCGGCAAGACCCGCGCCCTGTACGAAGCCCTGCTGGCCTTGGCCCCCAACCAGCCGCTGCTGCGCCCGGCAACCGCAGAAGACCTCCTGGATCTGCTGCGATCCGACCGGATCACGAGCGGAACGGTGCTGTGGCTGAACGAGTCACAGCGCTTCTTGTTCGGCGACGACGGCGAACGCGCCGCCGCGGCCCTGCGCCGGCTGCTGGAACGGCGGCTGGGAGTGGTGGCCGTGGGCACCCTGTGGACCGACCCGTACTGGCACGAGCTCACCCGGCCCGCAACGATCGGGCACGATCAGTCCCGCGCCCTTCTGACCGCCCCCGCCACTCGGCGGATCCCGGTCCGCGGCGCCCTGTCGGACCGGGAACGGGCCGACTGGGCTGAACTCGCCCGCCTGCAAGGAGACCGACGGCTGTACGAGGCGCTGGCCGCCGGCACCGGCGACGGCCGGGTGGTGCAGCACCTCAGTGGTGGCCCCGAGATGCTCACCGCCTACATGGAAGGGCCCGATGGCCATTTCACCCCGGTCGAACACGCGCTCATCACGGCCGCACTCGACGCCCGCCATCTGGGTCACACCGAGAGCCTTCCGGAGACCGTGCTCGCCGACGCCGCGGACGGCGCGT
The DNA here is from genome assembly GCF_003032475.1 of Streptomyces sp. P3. NCBI lineage: Bacteria > Bacillati > Actinomycetota > Actinomycetes > Kitasatosporales > Streptomycetaceae > Streptomyces > Streptomyces sp. P3. The sequence goes on along the minus strand of NZ_CP028369.1, from coordinate 9,086,284 downwards.
TGCACCCCCACCAGCGCCCAGCCGATCCGGACTGGGCCAGGAAAGCGCTGGAGGCCCTCAGCACCGGGGAACGGGCCGACGGCAGCCGTACCGACGTCCGCCGCTCGCTGACCGCACTGACAGCGGTCCGCCCGCGCTCCGGTGCGCCGGCCCGCTACGAGCCGACGGACTACCTGGACCAGCGCATCCGCGAGCTACGAGACAGCCGGAACGCGACGCCCGCCCTGTGGCAGGCCCTGACCGACCACACCACCGCCCCCGACACCCTCTTCGGCCTGGCGCAGTCGGCAGACAGACACGCCCTGTACCGGCAGGCCGTCCTTCTGTGGCGCAAGGCGGTCCGGCTCGGGCACCCGTGGGCGTCCTCCGAGCTCTGCGGTCGCCTCGCCTTGTGCGAACTCGGTGATCACGACGCCTTCTTGTGGATCGCCGAGCACGCCGACCTCAGCGACGCCCACGCCGTCGCCCATCTCATCGACACCCTCACGCGGGCCGGTCGGCACGAGGCGCTCAGCGTGCTGCTGCAGCGTGAGCCAGCGTCGCGCGTCGACCTCACGATAGCGGCAACCGTCGGCGCCCTGATCACCGTCCTCCGGGACTGCGACGAGGACGACGCTGCGGACGCCCTGTGCACCCGGGTCGCCGTCGACGTCCCTGCGGCCGACACCGGGGCCTGGCTCCTGGAACTGCAGAAGGCCGGGGCACACGAGGCCGTGACGGTGCTGCTGGGACGCGACCCGGTCAGCAGCGCAGACATCACGAGCCCTGCCGGCGTGCTGGAGTTGCTGACCGCGCTGCACCATGCGGGCGCGGACGAGGACGTGTGGGCATTGCTGGCCCGCCGTCCCGAGGAGAGTGCCGACCTCACCAATCCCCGAGCCGTCGCGCGGCTGATCGGGAAGCTGCTGGCGACGGGAGCCGGCGAGGCCGCGCATGCGCTTAGTCGCCGCGCGGCCCGCTATTCACCCCTGGTCGACCCCGCCGCTCTGGCTGACTTGCTGCAGGCGCTGAAGCAGGCCGGCGCGGACACCGAGATCGTCACCCTCAGTCGCCGTGCCGGAGCCGAGGCCGAATTCGGCGACCGCATGGGCGACGTCGGGGTGTTGGTGGACGCGCTGCAGCGGGTGGGCGCCGACGAGGACGCCGCTGTACTCAGCCACCGCGCCGCGGCCTACGTCAACCCGGCCTTCCCGGACGACGTGGCCGACCTGTTGGAGCAGTTCCGCAGGTCCGGTCAGTCCGCAGCCACGGCTGTGCTGCTGTCCCGGCGTCCCGAGGCCTGTGCCGACCTCAGCTGGCCGCAGGCGACCGCCGCTCTGCTCGGAGCCCTGCATGACGCGGACGAGACCGAGGCGGTAGCGGCGCTGCTCGACCGTCGTCCCGAGGTCAAGTCCGAACTCCGGGACGCCTACGGGGTCGCCGTTCTGGCACAGGTCCTGGAGGACCTCGGCGCGCACGAGGCGATGACCACCCTGAATCGTCGCGTGGTGGCGGAGGCCGACATCGAGTTCGTCACGCTGCTGCTCGACGGGTTGTCGGAATACGGCGCAGACGAGGCCACGGCCGACCTCGCCGTCCACGCCGCGACCGGTGTCGAAACCACCGACGCGGCCGCCGTGGCCGTCCTGCTGCGTCTGCTGCGGACAATCGGGGCGGACGAGGCCGTCGCCGTCCTGAGCAGTCGCGCTGAGGACCGCGGGGCAGCCGCCATCGAGGCCAGGCGATTCGGACGTGAGGCCAACGGGGAGAACGCCCGGCCGTGGGGTTGGCGCGATCTCCCGCCGCCGCCCTGATGGCATCCCGGGCACCAAGGTTCTCCGATACCCGCCACAAGCACGTCGCCGAGGAACCGGCCCTCGATCGCGTAGGACTCGTCGGAGCACCGCAAGCGGGTCCCAACTGTCCCTGCGGCCATCGATGCCCAGGGCGGGGGACTGCCGCACGGCGGGCAACCGCCGCCGTCCCGTCGGCCGAAACAAGGCATGCCGCCGCCCCGCGACGGCCTACGCGCCTGCACCGACTGACGCCCCGGCACCCAGCTCGACATCATCGAGTTAAGCCACCGGCCTGTTTCCCGATCTCAGCTCTTTTGCCCCTACACCCCGCGATGAACAGCACACCCCATCCGATCCCATGGAGTGCAAGACCACCTGCTTCAGGGCCGCCTGGTTCCCAACTCGACCGCCGTTCGTAGGGGCTCATAGGCGTTCTCACGACATCTGCGGCCGTCTCGATCGACATGCAGGATCGCAGTTCAGGTGTACTCCCCTCCCCCGAACCGCATGTCAAGGCGGTCGCAACACATCTGCGGGACCGCAGGTCGCAGCCGCCCGGCTACCGCAGCATCGATGAGATCGCACAGCCGCTCTGGCGGGCGGGGAGCGGCTGTACGGACAGACGATGGCCCCGTTCGACCTCGCCGTCGTCGACGAAGCCCACTCCACTGCGGGTGATCTTGGGCGCCCGTGGGCGGCGATCCACGACAACACCCGCATCCCGTCGGACTTCCGGCTCTACCTCACCGCCACCCCCCGCATCCTCGCCTCCCCCGGCCGCAGAGAGGCAAGGACGGCCAGGAGGTGGAGCTCGCGACGATGGCCGACGACCCGGACGGCCCGTACGGCGAGTGGATCTACGAGCTGGAGTTGTCCGAGGCGATCGAGCGCGGCATCCTCGCCGGTTCGAGATCGACGTGCTGGAGATCCACGACCCCTCCCCCGTCCAGGCACCGTCGGAGGAGGCGCAGCGGGGCCGGCGCCTCGCCCTGCTGCAGACGGCGCTCCTGGAGCATGCCGCCGCGCGGAACCTGCGCACGATCATGACCTTCCACCAGCGGGTCGAGGAGGCGATGGCGTTCGCGGAGAAGATGCCGCAGACGGCCGCCGAGCTGTACGCGGCCGAGGCCTGCGACGAAGCCCTGGCGGACGCGGACGCCCTGCCGAAGTCGTCGATCGACGCGGAGTTCTACGAGCTGGAGGCCGGCCGTCACGTACGCCCGGACCGGGTGTGGTCGGCATGGCTGTGCGGCGACCACCTCGTAGCCGAACGACGCGAAGCCCTACGGCAGTTCGCCGACGGTATCGACGCCGCGGGCCGCCGCGTACATCGGGCGTTCCTCGCCTCCGTCCGGGTGCTGGGTGAAGGCGTCGACATCGTCGGTGAGCGGGGCGTTGAGGCGGTGTGTTTCGCCGACACCCGCGGCTCCCAGGTCGAGATCGTCCAGAACATCGGCCGGGCCTTGCGCCCGAACCCCGACGGCACGAACAAGATGGCCAGGATCATCGTGCCCGCCTTCCTCCAGCCCGGCGAGGACCCCGGCGACATGGTCGCCTCCGCCTCGTTCCGCCCGCTCGCCGCGGTCCTGCAAGGCCTGCGCTGAGCAGGTGAGAGCCGGCGTCGACGCGGAGGGCCTCCGTGTCGGATCGGTCATCTCAGCAGTCGACGAGCATTCGAAGGAGTTCCAGGCCCGCCGGCCAGTCACCGAGGTCGCTGTCGGCATTGATGTGGCCGTGGCTTCCGATGAGGTGGCCTGATGCCTGCCACTGGTGCGCGAAGGAGGCTGACGTCGTCGGGTCGCAGTACGCGTCGTCGTCGCTGGCCACCATCAGGCTCGGGCACGGCAAAGGGCAAGCGGACAGGCCCAGGAACGTCGATGCTGCCTCATATGGGAACGCCGGTCCCTGCGGATTGGGAGGCGCGACCAGGAACGCGGCCACCGCGTCGGGTCGCGCCTGCTCCAGCCAGTGCGCAGCTGCCCAGCAGCCAAGGCTGTGAGCCACCAACGCCACCTGGCTGTCACGCTGGGAAGCGATCTCGTAGGCAGCCTGGATTGCGGCAACCCAGTCCGGCAGGTCCGGCCGGCTCCACGAGGCCGGTGCGATCCGGACCGCCGAGGGCCCCCATCGCTTCTCCCACAAGCTCTGCCAGTGCCCCTCATCCGAACCGTCGATCCCAGGGATGATGACGTACGCGACCATCGCCTACCGCCCTTCCAGTCGTGCCCCTCACACATCGCGGGGACCCCTGGGGCGATTCTCGATGGACCAGCGGCAACGATCGGGCTCAGCAAGTGATCTCTAAGAAAGTGGGGGTGACAACGATGGAATCACTCGACGAGATCGACCGTGCCATCTTGGAACTGCTCCAGACCGACGGCCGGCTCACCGGAGCCGAGGTCGGACGCCGAGTCGGGCTGTCCCAGCCAGCAGCCAGCGCCCGCATCCAACGCCTGGAGAAGAACGGGATCATCACCAGCTACCGTGCCGTCGTCGCCCCGGCCGCAGTCGGATTGAACATCCACGCCATCGTCCGGCTCCGCACTGCCCACGCGCAACTGTCCCAAGCACTCACCCTTGCCGCCCAGACTCCCGAGGTCATCTCGACGCTCCGTGTGACTGGCGAGGACTGCCTGCTGTTCGACGTGCACTGTTCTCACGCCGAACGCCTTGAACAGGTCGTGGACTCCCTCGCCCGTTACGGACCGGTCACCACCTCACTCGTCCTGCGCAGCTACCCGCCCAAGTCATTGCCAACGGCATCGTCAACAACGTCCTGACCCGCAACACCTAGTTCTCACTTGGGTTCGCTACCGCACTGTTCCAGTGCACTGCTGGTCCACGGGCCGACGAGCCTGTACTTCCATGGCTTGACTTCTAAGCTTTCCTTTACGCTCAGTCGTTTCAGCACCGGCCCTCGGCGCCATTGGACGGAGCTGCGGTCATAGAACGTGAGATAGTCCATCCGGAACTCGGGAATTACGAAGACGTTGGGCGCAGGTGATTCGCCGAAGGCGTCGCGGACTTCTATGTCCGCTACCCTCACCACCTTCTGGGTGCAAGGCGGGACGGTGGCAAGGTCCATCGGCGCCAGAACATCCCTCTCGGCGTCCTCAAAATGGATCGTGCCGTTCTCGCCGAAGGTCAGAGCCAGTTCAACGTTGTTGACGGGGTCGAGCGACCTGTTGACAACGTGAATCTCCGTCACGGAAGCATCGGACGAGCCGTCTTCGAACTGCATCCAGTAGTTTACGAGTTGGGCCTGGGCGGACGCGGCGCGCTGCGCATCTTCCTGGGACTGCTCGAGTTGGTCTCGTGAGACTGCGGCCTGGTAGTACGTCGCCAGGGCAGTGAACAAGAGCGTGATGACTCCGGCGAAGATACCGAAGACGGTGCCCCATTTAACCCAGTCGATGCCGCGCCACCCGCCTTGGTGCGGGCCCGGCCGAGGGGAGCGCACCCGAGCCGGTCCTGGCCTTCGGCGAGCCAGCCGCACGCGCGCAGCTCTCTGCCTGTTGGTCCTTGTCACAAGCCCCCGCTTTCCCGACCGCCTGGCAGCAGCGTCGGCGATCAGGTCAATCCCCCAGTCGTCGGCGATTCTAGGGCCGAGCCATCTTTCGGGAGCAGAAGGAGTCGCGTGCGCAGAGGCCGAGGGCGACCTTCCGCAGCTCGAAGTGGGCCAGGAAGTCCTGCCATTCCTGCGCGGTGGGCTCGCGGTACTCCTCCCGGGTCGCAGCGCCCGGCGGCGGGCGATGAAGGACCGGTGGTGGTTGATGACGTCCTCGGGATAGATCGCGGCATAGCCGAGAGTCGTGTCGACCATCCGATGGCCACAGATGCGGGCGGCGACGTGCGGGGCAGGCCGGAGCGGAGGGCATCGGGCACGAAGATTCTCCGGAAGTCGTGCGGCGTGTATCGCAGCTGCTCGTTGCCGGGTCCGGTCAGCCGGCTCCGCGGCGAGGGCGTCGTTGAGGCAGGTGGAGATGTAGTTGCGCGGGATGGCCCGGTCCTCCGGGCCGCAGCGGCGCTGGAAGAGGAAGGGCATCGGTGCACTCCAGAGCCGTTCCAGACTGTCGTAGGCGGAGACCAAGGGCATGGCCCGCTGCCCGCGCCGGACGCGATGAATGATCGCAGTGAGTACCTCGCCGAGCTCTGGTGAGACCAGCAGCAGCCGCTCCTGGTCGAGTTTGGACGGGGCGACCTGGAGCATGGGCACGATCTCGCCGGTGGTGGGCAGCTGGTAGGCGACGAAGCTGTGGTGGGTGAGTTCGAGTGCTTCCTCGATGCGCATGCCGGTGTGGCGAAGGACTTCGACGATGGCCCAGGCCCAGAAGGCGCGTTCCTCTTCCACGGTCAGGTCCCGGTGCCGGCCGGTGGCGGGGACGTCGGCGTAGATGCGGGAGGACACCCCGGCGCGGCGGAGGAGGTTCTCGCCCGCCGGAGTGGTGAACGGGGCTCCGGCCGGGGTCTCCCGCCCGGTGGCGAGACAGGTCTGGGCGTCCTTGAGCTGGTGCTCGACGGCTTTGACCAGGGCCGGGAGTGCGGGAAGCAGGGTGCGGGTGCGCTGGTCCATGGCCGCCTTGCGGCGGGCGCGGTTCTTGCTGTGGTCGGTGTCGTTGTCGCGGCCTGGGCAGGGTGCCACCCACGGGCCGCAGCGCGTCGGTTCGTCGGCGGCCCAGCGGGCGAGATCCTGGCAGAACATGCGGACCCGGCTGAACACGGTGTGCGCGTCGACCTGCGGTCGGATGGGGGTGCCGGGCCTGTTACGGACCATGCGGACGCGCTCCCGCCAGGCGGTGACGATGTCGACGTCCAGCCGCAGCGAGTCGATGCCCGTGTGGTGTTTCTCCAGGTCGCGCCAGAAAAGTCCGGCCAGGGTGCGGGCCATGTCCTCCGGCGTGGTGTAGTCGACGTCCACCGCGCGCTCGGTGAGGTAGTCGACCAGGAGGTCGCGTATCGCGGTGCAGGTGATGCTCTGCCGGTCGACCGGGGCTGCCGGTGTCAACTGCCCCGGCAGCATCACCGTCTTCAGCCGTGCCGGGGCGTCGGGGCCGAAGACGCCGAGGACCGCGAGGAGCGCGTAGAAGAGGTGCCAAGCACCGCCGGTACGGGGTGAACATGCAGGTGGTCACCGATCCGCAGGCCGAGATGCTGTGGTTGTCCCCGGCTCTGCCGGGAGGCCGGGCGCGCGGTCGGCCAGGGGATCGCTGACCGTGCTGGTGTAGGCGATCCTGGTGGACCGCGCCTACATCGGTTCCGGCGCGTGGGTGACCGCACCGGCCAGAAGACCTGCGGGAGGTGACCTGTCGCCCGCCCAGCAGACCGTCAACAGGGCACTTTCGACGACGCGGGTCCCGGTTGAGCGTGGCGTTGCCCGTCTGAAGTCCAGGCGGATCTTCCGCAGGGCGCGGTGAAGCACGAATCGAATGACGTCAATCGCCGCAGCGGTCCTCAATCTGGAGCAGCAACGCTGAGAGACCTCACTGTCAACTCCACCCCTCGGAACCGTAAGCACATGTGCGTGGCTCCGCGCCCGTCGTGCACACGTCGACCCAGACCCGGGTTTGCTCCGGAAGGTCACCGGTTTTCCAATCCGTACAATAGGGCGAAGCGTGACCTGAGGTATCGGCGGTGCGAATGACTCTGCCGGTGTCTCGATTAGTCAGCGTCGCCTTTATGCCACGGCCATCGGCATACAGGTCGCAGGCTTTCAGCGCATCACCGGGAAGACCCCCGCTCGGGTCGGCATGGAACCACCCGTACCCTGCAGAGGGACAGAACTCGAATCCGCACCGCGGAACATGGACAGTAACATCTTGACTTGCAAGGGCCGGAGATGCATCAAACACCACCAACCCCGCAGTCGCTATCGCCGCCGTTAGTGTGCTCTTCATGAAACGAGAAATCCGCATGGGTTCCCTCTCTACTGACGGGTTGGCTGAGCTGCCCGCATCGGTCTTGAAGTGAGGGGCCTGCCCTGTGCAAGTCCCAGACATCTCTGCGGCGATGACAAGGATGTACGGCGCTCCCTCCCCTGTCATTTGCACACCGTCCACGGTTACTTGGCACACCGTCCACGGTGTACGGGCGCGGTCCGTCAGGGCCGGACACACGGCGGTTCACCGGCGTTCTCCCACACCCATCACCGCGATACGGGAAGCGGGTCCCGCACAGCCGGTCCAAGTCCGGCGCTCGTACCGGCCCGACCCTCACAGCGGCTGACCGCCCTCGTTGTCAGCGGACAACCCCGGGTACGGCGCAGCAGCGCCTCCCGCAAGTCGTCCGGAGACCGTACCCGCAGCGGGCCAGGGCGGCCCGGTCGGCCGGCGCGCAGCCAAGAGACGGTCCTTTTCCGACCCATCGGCAGCGGGTGGTGGGTGGGGGGGGAACCCTGGGCAGTGGGGGCGCGGCCGCCTGCCCCGTTATCTTCTTCGCTGTCCTGCAAGAGGGCCGCCGGCCTCCGGGCCCGGTATGGCTGTTGCCCCCTGTCGACGCGGTGATGACGGGATGACCTGGAGGGTCGCCGGGTCCGAGGGGTGCCGTCGGAGACGCTGATCAGAGGTCGGACCGCCGCCTGGCCGGGCGCAATGCCCGGCCGCTTGCGGGCGGCAGGTCTGCATAACGTGGATGCGCGCGAACGGCCCCGGCTGCCGAGGCCAGCACGCATCGACGCATGTGGGGGCGCGATGGTCGACATCGACGCGGTGAACATCTTCCTGGGCCTGGACGTCGGCAAGGCAGCCCATCACGGCCACGGGCTCACCCCGGCCGGCAAAAAGGTCTTCGACAAGCAACTGCCCAACAGCGAGCCGAAACTGCGCGCGGTGTTCGACAAGCTCCGGGACAAGTTCGGCACCGTCCTGGTGATCGTGGACCAGCCCGCCTCCGTCAGAGCCCTGCCCCTGACGGTCGCCCGCGACGCGGGCTGCCTGGTCGCCGTCCGCGCTGCCCGTCGCCGTCCCGGCCGCGGCTGCACCAGCCGGGCACCCGATCCCGGGCCCCGCCATCCCTCGCGGCCACCGCACCGGCGCCGGCCGCCGCCCAGGACGTGCCGCTGTTCCAGGCCCTGGAGTGGCTCGGCGAGGCACCCGAGAGTCAAGACGGCCACAGCCGGGAGAAGTTCAAGAATTGGAAAGCGCCTCGCCCCGCCGACGGATGTGACAGCCCGCTAACGCGAGCCGTACATGTCGTGAGCAGGGCCCGTGCACATCGGCCCTTCATGAGTAGAAACAGAGGCGCCGTGGGCCTCGCGCCGGGCGGAGGTCCAGGCGGAGGTACCACGATCGCCAGGAGCCGACGTACCGCAGGCCCCCGCAACGCCCGAACCGATTCCGGCGGCAGAGCGCCGGGCTCCGGCGCCGGCTGAGTTCCTCCATCCATCCCCCGGTCACGACCCATCCACCGCCAGCCAGCGGATCAGAACTCACAAAACTGAGACAGCGTCACACCTCAAGCGATAAGCCCCCGACAGCGCAGATCCACCCATCTCTCACGTGGACGGCGGGTGGCTTCCTGCGTTTCGTGGCCGCCTGCATGGAACGCCCGGCGCTCCTACTGGCCGACGTCTGATCCGGTCCGCTCCAGCTCGTCCCTTGCCTGTCTCCTGTCTATCCCTCGTCCGTCCCCTGCCCCGGGGCGCACCACACCCATCCACCGACCCGGCGTTCGGCCTGGAGTTCTCGGAGGTCAAGTTAAGTGGTTTCACGTATGCGCTGCGGGTGCACGACATGTCAGGTTCGTGCGTGATGGGGCCCTTGCGGTGCACGTGCCTACAGGAGTCCGGCAGCGTACGGAGACGGAGGGGGAGGGTCTGTGCGGCTGATGCGCTCAGAGCGCTGGGGGGCGGGCGGCCGTCCAGGTCCGGTCGGCCGGCTCCGGTACATCCTCTGGCCCGCTGCCTTCCCTGACGCTTCCCGGGCCCGCGTCCCCGCACACGCGCTGGCCGTACTGGTGGTCGTCACCTCGGTGTGCACCTCGTTCAGCCTCTTCTACTGGGCCGACGACCCACAGGTCGTCCACGGCGTGGGCGGGGCAGCGGTATTCATGCCGGTGCCGCTTTTGCTGATGTGCGCCACGCTGGTCGGCGCTCTGCGGGGCTGGCGCAATGTGGGGTATGCGCTCCTGGTCGCGGTGGCCTGGGCGGTGTCTGCGCTCATGGCCCCGTTCACGGTGCTGCTTGCCTCGCTGTCGAATGACAGCGACTACTGCACAGCGAATCTCCCTACGCATCCACTCGCGGGAAATGTCGTACCGCTGTGCCTGGTGGCGGCGCTGGCCGCCGGATCGTCGGCTGCGTGGATCGCGTGGGTGCTATCACGTCGCCGGGCGGGGCCCGTGGCGCTGTACGCCGTGTGGCTCGCCACGGTCGCCGCCGCCAACGTGGTGGCCTTGGCCGTGCCGCTCCACACGGCTTCGACCTGCGGCCCGTCCGGGATCGGATGAGGGCTGTCGGTCACGTCCGTTGGTCGACCGCCGCGGCCCCACTCCTTGCCGGCATCCTCGGCGAGGGTGTGAGCGACGAGGGCGTTAGCGTGCCAGTGTCCCAGACGCAGCGCCGCTCAACGCCTGATGTCCTCGGTGACCGACGGCCTCGAGACAAGCGGGCTACGCACCGACGCCACCGCCGCCGCCTACGCACAGATGCTGTGTACCCTGGCCTACACCGCTGCCCGGGCCAGGCAGCGCACCGAGGCCCTGGCGATGGTGGAGGAGGCCTGCCGCGCCGCCCGCCGACTGCCCCAGGCCGCTCCACCTGGCCGGCTGTTCGCGATCAGCCCGGCCGCCGTCGACCTGTACGCGGTCAGCGTGCACTGGGCACTCGGCGACGCCGGCGCCGCACTCGAGGCCGGAAAGAACCTGCGGCCCGAGCAGTTCCCGACAGCCGAGCGCAAAGCCCGCCTGGGCACCGACATGGCACGCGCATGGTGGGCCCGGCAACGGCCCGAACAGACCGCCCACTCGCTGCTGGACGCCTACCGCGCCAGCCCCGGCGAAGTCCGCGACCGGCCCGCGATCCGCCGCATCGTCACCGAGCTCACCGAGCGGCACCCGCGCACCAGCGGCGTACGCGAACTGCACGCCGCCGTGACACGGGCGTGATCGCGTTCATCAACGTGGTGATGGCCCCGGTGCGCTACGTTCAGCAGCCGCACACGTTCTCGCGCCGGCAGACGACCTCAACGAGGTCCTCGTCCATGTCGGGCTGCGGGTGAACGACCAGGGTCAGGTTGCCAGGGGGCCGACGGCTGCCACGTTGAGCGAGGCCGCACGGCACGCCAGTTCCCTGCGGGCCGAGCTGCGCCGCCGCTCCACGCATCCAGAGGTGCTGCGCTACTGCACCCTGGAGATCCTGGCCAAGAACCCCTTCCACGCCAGCCTGGAGGCGGTCAAGTCAGTGACCGACCGGCTGCGGCAGCTCACCGACCAGCGCCTGGACGGGGCGCGGCTGGTCGACGCGGTGGTCATGCCTGGCCAGGGAACGGCCCGGGTAGCCATCAACGCGAACGCCACGGGGCCCACGCGATCATCTCCCGGGCAAGTCGGCCAGCTCCACCCGACCGTGCGGGGATCTGCAAGACCTCCGAGGCAGGAACCGCCCGCCCACCCTCCCGTCGTTTCAAGTGATCCCCAAACGGAAGCGTGCCGACCGGCGCCGCCTCTTCTTCACCGTCTCCCGGCCGGTGCTCTGGTCTCGGTCGCGGCGCTGCCGCCACCGCCGACTCACCCGAGCCGGTCGGAGGTGCGTCGTCGTCCGCATCACCGCATAGAGGCGCCCACTGGCGGACGTCCTCAAGGCTGCAGCGTGACCTCCTCACTTTCCGTCGGGCGCGCAGCTCCTTGTGAAAGGCTGGGAGCATGATGGGCGGACCGTCCGAGAACCCAGAACTCTGGGCGTTCCTGGAATCACTGCACTGCGGCGAGATACTTTCCGGGTTCATCACGATCCCCGAACTGTCCTGGCCTCGCATCGAAGCCGCCTTCGACGTTGTGCAGGTCGGGCAGCGCGTCTCAGCCGAATTCCTTCAGTTCGACACATGGAACCTGGAGGCCAGACTGTCCTTGCGGGCAACGCAGCCGGACCCGTTCCAAGCATTCGCCGACCGCACAGCGGTGGGGCAGAAACTGCACGGACAGGTCGCCAAGCTGGTCCCGTTCGGCGTCTTCGTCCAGGTCACCGACGGGATCGAGGGACTGGTCCCACGAGCATCCAGCGATCTCCGTCCGCGGTCCGCGCTGCCCAACCGGTACCGCGGTCGCCGCGCGGCCTCCTGGCCGGTCTGTCGGCGCTGCTCGCGGCCGTCGCCCTCAGCGACCTGTTCGCCGTCTACGCCGGCGTCCGGACATACACACTCTCGACGTCGAAGCCCTGCGGGGTCTCCGAAAGGCCCGTCATACCGAAGCCCGGCAGCCGACTGCTCGGGCTGCTCCACCGACGAGAGCGGACGCGGGCTGTTCCGGGGCGACGTCCGGCCCCGGCTGTCAGTCCGGGTGGTTCGGGATGCTGAGGCGCACCTCGTAGCCGCCGTGGGCGGTGGGGCCCGATTCGAGGGTGCCGTCGAGGAGTTCGGCGCGTTCGGCGAGGCCGATGAGGCCCTGGTGGGAGCCGGGCAGAGGGAGGGAGGGGCGGGTGGGGCGGGTGTTGGTGACGGTGACGCCGAAGGCGGTGCCGTCGTCGGCGCACCAGAGGCGGACGGTGGCGGGGGCACCGGGGGCGTGTTTGCGGACGTTGGTGAGGGCTTCCTGCACGGTGCGGTAGACGGCGCGCTGGGCGCGGGTGCTGATGTCCGGGGGGAGTTCGCCGGTCAGGTCGGCGTCGATGCCGCTGGTGGTGACGAGCCGGTGGAGATCGGCGAGGGTGGGCTGCGGGGTGAGTTCGGTGGCGCGGCCGCCAGCGGCACGCAGCAGCGTGACCATGTGGCGCAGTTCGTCGAGGGTGTCGACGCTGAGGGAGCGGATGGTACGGACTCCCTCCTTGAAGTCCGGCTCCCTGGCGGCGACTTGGAGGGCGCCGGCCTGGACAGCGATCAGGCTGACCTGGTGGGAGACGACGTCGTGCATCTCGCGGGCGAGCTGGGCGCGTTCGCGGGCCAGGACGGCCTGGGAGTGCAGCAGCCGTTCGTGTTCGCGGGCCTCCTCGATCTCCACGAGACGACGACCCAGGTCCCGGCGTGCCTGCAGGAGTTGACCCAGCAGGACGGGGGCGGCGGCGGCGAGCATGTAGAAGAAGTTGACCAGGGTCCAGGTGCGGTCGCGTGAGGAGAGGTCGTCCAGTGGCCAGGGCGCTGCGGAGGCGAGGGCGAACAGCAGCGCGCCCACGGTGAGCAGCCGGCGGTTGCGGGAGCGTTCGGCCAGCGTGAACAGGGCCGCGAACGGCGCGAACACCATGTCCTGCATCAGGGTCGCCGGGAGGGTGCAGACGAACACGGCGAGCGGGAAGCGCCGGCGCAATGCCAGCGCGGCACAGCCCGCTGCGGCCACCGCCACAGCGAAGGGGGAGTCGTCCCAAAGGTTGAGCCGGACGTCCGCGGCCGCGATCGCGACGACCGCTGCGTCGACGACCGGATCCGGGATGCGCGCCCACCACGCTGGCGGCGCGGTCACCGCCCTGGCTCCGTCCGCCGCTGCCGGCCTTCGTCGAGCAGCCCGGCCCGCTGGGCGAGCAGGGCGGCCTGCACCCGGCTGGTGACGCGCAGTTTGGTGAGGATCGCGCTGACGTGGTCCTTGACGGTGCCCGCGCTGAGGTGGAGACGGCCGCCGATGTCGGCGTTGGACAGCCCCTCCGCGATCAGCACGAGCACCGCACGCTCACGCTCGGTGAGCCGTCCGACGCGGGCGGCCTCCTCGTCGTCGACCGTGGCCGCCCCCGGATGGCTCTGCCACACGGCACGGGACGCCTTCGGCGACATCACGACCCCGCCCGCCGCCAATGTCCGTACCAGCTGGGCGAGTTGATCGGGCTCGGTGTCCTTGAGCAGGAACCCGGCGGCACCGGAGCGCAGCGCGGTCAGGATGTACTCGTCGGCGTCGAACGTTGTCAGCATCGCGACCACCGGCGGCTGCGGCAGCGCGCGCAACTGCCGCAGCACGGTCAGTCCGTCGACGTCCGGCATCCGGATGTCCAGCAGGACGAGGTCCGGACGCTCCCGCCGTACGGCGTCGACCGCCTCCGCACCCGCCGCGGTCGCGACGACCTCGATGTCGTCGGCCACACTGAGGATGAGCTTGAAGCCGGACCGCACCAGGGCCTCGTCGTCCACCACCACTACCCGGATCACGTGTGCTCCGCCTCGCTGCCCTGGTGCGCACGCCCGCGGCGCACGTCGATGTCGATCGTCACTGTGGAGACCGTAGAACGGCAAACGCCTCTTGTGACCGCTCGGCTCGGCGCTCCCGCCACCTGGGGGGAGGGTTCCAGCCGGACGGCGGGGGCGGGCCGGACCATCGCCGGATACTCCGGATCCCGGCTGCTCTCCAGCCTGGAGAGATGACCCCGAACGCAGACGACACGGCGCTCGCGACGCCGACCACCGCCCTTGCCGGCGAACAGCCCGAGAGCTCAGGGAGCGGACGAGTCCCGGTCGGCCGCCTGATCGGTGTGGACCTCGCCCGAGGGCTGGCGGTCTTCGGCATGTACGCCGCCCACGTCGGCCCCGATCCATCCGAGGGCGGCGTCAGCGGCCACCTCATGGAGCTCGCGCACGGCCGTGCCTCCGCGCTCTTCGCCTTCCTGGCCGGCTTCTCGATCATGCTGATCACCGGCCGCCGTATGCCGAAGACGGGCCGGGCGGGCCGGCAGGCCGTCGCCAAGGTGGTGATCCGCGCGCTGGTGCTGCTGGCGCTGGGCACCGCACTGACCATGACCGGCACCCCGGTCGAGGTGATCCTCGCCTTCTACGGCCTGTACTTCCTGCTGGTCCTGCCCCTGTACCGGCTGAGCGCCGTACCGCTGGCAGCCATCGCCGCGGCCGGCGCGCTGGTCCTGCCACAGATGCTGTACGTCGTTCAGGGCGCCCTGAACTCCGCGGACGGAGGGCCGGGCGGCATCTGGGCCTGGCCCGCGAACGGCGACGGCCTCGTCTCGCTGCTCTTCACCGGCAACTATCCGGCCCTGACCTGGATCCCCTTCGTCATCGCCGGTATGGCGGTGGCCCGCCTCGACCTGGTCTCCACCGTCGTCCGCAGGCGTCTGGCGATCACTGGCGTCTGTCTCGCCGTGCTCGGCTACGGCGGCTCCTGGCTGGCCCTGCACCTGGTCCCCGGTGCACTCAAGGCGATCGGCTCCTCCGGCTGGGGCGAGGGGGGCTCGGCCGCGTCCGCCTGGTGGTCCGACACCTGGGGGTACCCGGGCGGCGACACCCCGGCCGCCCTCCTGGTGGCCTCCCCGCACAGCGAGACGACCCTCTCCATCGTCGCCAACACCGGTGTGGCGATCGCGGTCCTCGCCGCCTGCCTGGTCGCCGTCGACACTTTCCCGCGCTTCCACCGCCTCGCCCGCCCCGTCATCGCGGTCGGCTCGATGTCCCTGACGGCATACGTCTTCCACATCGTCGGCATCCGCTACCTCGGCATCGAGGAACTCCCCGGCTCTCCGCTGCACGTACTGCTCGGCTTCATCGTCGCCGTCGCCGTGTTCGCGACGCTGTGGTCCCGCCGGTTCCGCCGCGGGCCTCTGGAGTGGCTGCTCGGCAAGACGGCCAAGCCAGCCGAGCTGGTGCGGTGAGCGGTCCGCCGGGCGGCCTCTGAGGACCGGGGTGGCTGACGGAGGTCCCAGTCTCGCCGCCTCAGGCCGGCACCTGTGCGCCGCCACGCACCGGGACATCGACGCCGCGGCCCGGCGAACTCCCCTTTGGCACGGAGACCTGTTCGTGGCCGCGGGCCTGTGCGAGGCGGTCCGAAAGGTCCTGGACGAACTGGGTGCACGCGGCGAGCTGGACTGGTCCTGCTGTGCGATCGGCGCAGAACCGTCCGCGATGTCGAGGAGCTGGACGCGGTCACCCCTCGGCAGGGGCCCGGCACGGCGATCGTCATCCATGCCAGGGCTGGGATTCCAGTCGCCCCGTCGGGTGATCCTCATGGTGGCGCCGTCACCGCGGGCGTCGCGCAGGGAACGCTCTTTCGGTACCCGCCAGCCAGGAAGGAACGACCACCGTGGCCACAGCATCATTCCCGGTGACCGCTGATGAGCCCGAGCGCCTCCGTGTCCTTGAGCGGTACGGCATCCTGACGGCACCGGCCCCGCCGGACCTGGCGTCGATCGTGGAACTCGCCGTCTACACCTGCGAGGTCCCCCACGCGGTGATCAACATCATCTCCGCCGAGCACGCCAACCTGGTCGCCGCCATCGGCTTCGAACCGACGCAGTGCGCCCGCAGCGATTCCATGTGCGCGGTCACCCTCGTCGAGCCGGCCCCAGTGATCGTCCCGGACGCCCGTGTGGACCCACGCTTCGCGGACAACCCCTACGTCAGCGGGCTCCTGGGCGACATCCGCTTCTACGCCGCATCCCAGCTTCGGACCCCCGAAGGACCAGTCCTCGGCACCCTCTGCGTCTTCGACACCCAAGTCCGCCTGCTGACCGCCCCACAGCGCGACGCCCTGGACAAGCTGGCCCGCATGGTCGTCGACGTCCTCGACCTGCACCGTCACCAGCGGCTGCTTCATCAGGCACTGCGAGCCGCCGACGAAGCACGCGTCGAGCTCGAACGCTCCAACAGCGCCCTGCAGCAGTTCGCCGGACAGGTCAGCCACGACCTGAAGAACCCGCTGACCGGCATCCTCGGACACGCCCACAACCTCATCGACATTCCGGCGATCGCCAACGACCCCGACGCCTCGTTCTGCGCCCAACGGGTCGTCAGGTCCGCCAACCGCATGCGCACCATGATCGAGGACGTGCTCGCCCTGGCCAGCGCGGGCGGACAACTCCACCTCGAAACCGTCGACCTGAACGCCCTCGCGCACGCCGTCGTCGAGGACCTGGCCGGCCTCATCCGCACCAGCGGCGCGCGCGTCACCATCGACAGCCTGCCCCTCGTGGTCGCCGACCTGACCCAGCTGCGCGTGCTCCTGCAAAACCTCGTCAGCAACGCCCTCAAGTTCCGCAATCGAGAGCGACGTTGCCGGATCGCCATCACCGCCGAAGTGAACCGGCACGGCTCGGACATCTCTGTCATCGACAACGGCCGCGGCATCCGGCCCGAGGAACGGCAGCACGTGATGGAGATGTTCACCCGGCTGGACCACAACGTCGAGGGCTCCGGCATCGGACTGGCCACCTGCCAGCGGATCGCCGCCGCCCACGCCGGCAGCCTCCGCCTCGAAGAAACACCCGGCGGCGGCACCACCGCCGTGCTCACCCTGCCCAGCGACCCCACCCCGGACCAGGAGTCCTCATCAAGATCATCGGATGGAGCATCACGGTCGGGGTGACACCAGGCGTCCCGCTGCTCGGATCCACCTGACATCGCGGACCTTCGCGCTGGGGCTGGCCCAGTACGGGACCACGAGCATGACGACCAGGATCTGGCTCGGCTCGTGCGGAGCCGTCACACCCCGTCAGACCAACAGGACTCGTTTTCGCAGGAGTTCGAATCCGGCGCGGCCCAACATCTGACGCCTGAGCATCTTGATGCGGCTGACGCGGCCTTCGACGACGGCGGAATTCCATGGCGTGGAGAGTCCGGCGGCGGCGACTGCGCCGAGGCCGCGTTCCAGACCGTCAGCGAAAGCGTGTCCACCGCGCTCATCCTAGCGCTTGGTCAGGTCCAGGACGTCGGCCTCGGCCGGGGGCCGCACGGTCAGTGGCTCGTCGAAGTCGCTGAATGACGTCGTGGTCCGGTACTTGGGGCCCTTGTAGGCGACCTGGAGGATGTACGGCTTGCCCTCGGCGGCGATGTAGACGGTGTACGTTCCGCCCTTGTCCGCCTTGTCGGTGACCGTCACCGGTGTGGCCGGTGTGCCGTTCACCTTGGCCCTCTCGCCCTTCGCCCCGACAGTCCCGAAGGAGCTGAACGTCCAGGTGCAGTCGGCGAGGCCGTCTCCCGGGGTGGAAGTGCTGGACGAGGTCTTGATCCAGCGGTTCTGTTCCCCGGTGCTGGTCATGTTGCGGCCCGATTCCTTGAGGTAGGCCCGGTTCGGTCGGATGTAGTCCGTGGCGCCGACGCGGATCTGCTCGAGGACTGCCCCGCTCTTGGAGGTCGTCCTGAAGGTGCACCTGTCCTTGAAATTGGTCGTCAGACGGGAGGTGTGGCCATCACCGGTGGATGCACTGGTTGTGTCCGAGTTGATGGTCACCGACTTCAGCGCCGACATCGCCTTGTCCGCGTTCCGCAGCATCTGCTGTGCGGACGGCTCCTTTGCGGCGGAGTCGTCCGCACAGCCGGTCAATGCGGCGCCCGCCGCAACCGACGCCAGGACAACTCGTACGGCAGCTGAAGTTGTTCGCATGATCCCCTCCCAAGTCATGAGCAGATCAAGCTACCGGACGGCGCGACGGCGACATCTCTCGCGGGAAGTGCGGCCGGCCGGCGAGCAGGATCCCGTCGATCGGTGTCAGCTGCTCGGTGATGCGCGAGGCGGCGTCCGGGATGAAAGGACACAGTGCGTCCGCCAGCACGTGGCATGCCGTGACCAGGGTGGCGACTCGAGGTCACCGGACCCCGGCGTTGTGGAAGATCACCGCGTTCATGAGCAGAGCATTGAATTTCGCGGTCTTCTCCTGTTCGACGGGACTCGACGTCGACTTCACCCGGCTCCGCGGCCAGGTCCTGCGCGCCGAGGGGTTCGGGACCGCGGCCTGACCGGGCGAGGCCGGAACCGGCAAGCTCACCCAGGCTGCAATGCGGCCTCGGCCTGAGCCGTCCACTGCGGGGGGCCACGACTCACCGCATCGGGGTCCACTGCGGATCGTCGTCCCCGTCCTTGTCTTCCCCTTGGGTATCAACGTTTTCGGCGTACAGATCGTCGGGGCTCTCGAACCAGTCAGGCAGGGAACCTCTCGACTCATCCGGACCATGTCTGGCCTCCACTCACCAGAGTCAGGGATCTTGGCGAGTCAAGGGGAGCAACGTGACCTTAGCTGTGGGCATCCACGCGATGGCCTCGAGCGTGCGGCGGTGGTCGGCCCACCGCCGCACGCGGACCGGATCGGCCGGCATCAGCGGCTCGATCCGGTCCCACATCGCATCAGTGATCACTAATCGGACAGAGACTTCCGATCAACCGATGAACCCACCAAAGAGGCACGCTCTCTAGCCCCGGGACCAGGCGCTCAGCACCCCACCCCGCCGACACCACCCCATGCCACCAACGCGCCCACCCACAGCGACCTGGTGCAGGCGCGGCGCTGTGGGACCGGCAAAGAGCCGGTGTGGGCTGCAGAAGTTCGAGGCCACCGAAGCCGCCGCAGCAGTTGTGTGCTCGGCACCAGAGGGAGGGCGCGGGCGGGCGGGGAGGGACCCGCCCGCCCGCGCGTCCTCGTCAGCCGGCCGAGGCCATGGACCACTTCTGGTTGGGGTTGCCGGTGCAGCTCCACAGCTGGATCTTCGAGCCGTTCGCCGTGCCCGTGCCGGTCACGTCGAGGCAGAGGCCGGACAGGTCGTTGGTGACGCTGCCGTCCGCGTGGAAGGTCCACTTCTGGCTGGCGCCGCCGTTGCAGTCCCAGGTGACGACCTTCGTGCCGTTGGTGGTGCCGTTGCCGTACGCGCCGAGGCACTTGCCCGCGACCTGCAGCTCACGGCTTCCGGAGTACAGGTACTGCTGGTTGGTGTTGCCGGAGACGCAGTCCCAGATGTACTGCTGAACGCCGTTGGCCGGGTTGCCGGTGTCGTCGAGGCAGCGGTTCGAGCCCTGGCCGACGATCTGGCCGGCGGCGGTCTGCGCGCTCCGGGTGAAGGTGACCGTGGCGTGCGAGGGGAGGGTGTAGGTGAAGGAGCCGGCGTTGTTCCAGGTGGTGGTGAACGTGGTGGCGGAGGAGTTGTTGTTGTAGGCGGCCAGGACCTCACCGCCGTCGGGGTTCTTGTAGGCCTGTGCCCAGATCCCGCCGCCGTCGCTGTACCCGATCCGGGTCGCGCCGGGCACCACGAACTTGGAGAACTGGCCCAGCTGGTAGTAGTTGTCGGTGTAAGTGGCCTTGCCTGTGGCCTGGTCGATGGTGACCAGGCCGGTGCAGTTGTCGCAGCCGACGCCCATCTTCGGGCCGCCGTCGGTGTCGAGGGCCAGGTTCCACAGCAGGGCGCCGTTGGCCCAGTTGAAGGTGGACTCCAGGGCGAGCTGGGCGGCGTTCATCGGGGCGATGCCCGGTCCGGTGGAGCACTCGCTCTCGTAGATCCGCTTGTCGGGGTAGGAGTTGTGGATGGTGGTCATCCTGCCGAGGTCGTCGCGGTAGCAGTGCCATGCGGTGCCGTACATCGCGTCGCGCGCCGCCTGGTTGCCCATCAGGGTGTTGGCGTAGTTGGTGTCCACGTGGTCGGCGTCCCCGCCGAGGATCTTCGTGTCGCTCAGGCCGGCCTGCTGCAGCGCCGGGGCGAGGTTGCCGGCGATGAACTTCGCCTCGTCACCCGCGGCCCACAGCATGGCGGAGTACGTGGAGGGGGAGATCGTCGGCTCGTTCTGCGGAGTGATGCCCCAGACGTTGACGCCCTTGGTCTGGTACTCCTGGAGGAACTTGACGTAGTACTGCGCCAGCGGCCCGTACATGTCCGAGCGCAGGGTGCCGTTGTTCGTGCCGAGCATGGTGTTGGTGGTCTTCATCCAGGCCGGCGGGCTCCAGTTGTTGGCGAAGAGCTTCATCGACGGGTTGAGCGCCTGGGCCTGCTTGATGACCGGGATGACATAGGCGTCGTCGTGGGCGGTGGAGAAGTTCGCCAGAGTCGGGTCGGCGACGCCGCCGTTGTCGTCGTAGGAGTAGGTGCCGGGGCTGCCCGCGGGGGTGGCGGTGTAGTCGGAGGAACCCATCGGCGTCCGCATCAGCGACAGGCCGATGCCCGGGCCGCGGGTGAACAGGTCGCGCATCACCCGGTCACGGGTGGCCGCGCTCAGCTTGTTCTGCAGAAGGTAGGCCGAGGTGTCCGTGAACGCGGCGCCGAAACCGTCGATGGTCTGGAACGACTGAGTGTCGTCCACCTTCAGATTCACACTGCCCGAGGACACCGGCCCCAGGGCGATGCCCGGCTGCGGAGTCAGCGCCTGGCTCAGGTCGGACGTCGTCAGGGTCGCCCCGATCACTGTGCTCGCGGCATGGGCCTGAGCCGGCCCGAGTACTGCCATCCCGCCCACGGCGGCCACGGCCAGCGCCGTGACCTGCGCACCTGCTCTGCGGAGTCTGTGTCTGAGAAGCATGGAAGCAGTCCTTCTTCCCGCCTTGGCCCTAGCGACTCCCGTCCAGGAGCCGGTCATTTGTCAGGGCCATTGACTAATTGGCCCACACTATTGAGACCCGAAGTGGCCGAAGTCAAGACCCGCGATGCGGATGATGACCATCGAGGCGAAGCCGCTCACTGACCGGCGCGACGGCCTCCAGCGCCGAGCAGCACCGGTCACGGCGCCCCCTCACCCTTGAACCAACTGCACCGTTCCGGCGCGCCCGACTTCACCTTCCCTCTCGTCGCCGGAACGGATACCGCCCGCGGAAGTCCGGCGGCGGCTCCGCAACCCGGTCGACCGCCACCCCTCCCCTGCGTCAGAGCGGCAACATCCGGCCATTCAGGCCTCGTCCGAGGTCGACCGGGGAGGGGGTCGGAGCACACCGCCCGTCACATGATTGTTATGGCCGTTAACAAATTCTCCCGTCGCACCCCTGGTGCGCAGCCGCGGAATCATCGTAAGTTCCCGCTCACAACATTCAGTCGGGGCGGATCATCCGAAGCCCGGCTTTCCTGCCGAGGCCACACCTCTCGGCACCTCTGGTCCCCCTCCTCAGCACCCTCGTGCGTCCGGTCGCCCGGCCGTATCCAAGAAAGGACCCTGCACATGCGCAAGGGACTCCTCCTCACCGCTGCCTCGGTGGCGCTGGTCGGCTCGCTCACCGCCTGTGGTGGCGCCTCCTCGTCCAGCGCCGACGGCTCCGGCTCTGACTCCGGCGGCAAGAAGCCGAAGATCGGCGTGATCCTTCCGGACAGCAAGTCGTCGGCCCGCTGGGAGACCGCGGACCGCAAGTACCTCTCCGAGGCGTTCAAGGCGGCGGGTGTCGACTACGACATCCAGAACGCGCAGGGGGACAAGCAGCAGTTCCAGACCATCGCCGACCAGATGATCACCAACGGTGTCAACGTCCTGGTGATCGTGAACCTGGACAGCGGCACCGGCAAGGCCGTACTGGACAAGGCCAAGGCGCAGGGCGTCGCCACGATCGACTACGACCGTCTCACCCTGGGCGGCTCCGCCCAGTATTACGTCAGCTTCGACAACTCCGCGGTCGGCGAGCTGCAGGGCCAGGGACTCAGCAAGTGCCTGAGCGACATGAAGGCCACGAAGCCGGTCATCGCCACGCTCAACGGCTCACCGACCGACAACAACGCCGCCCTGTTCGCCAAGGGCTACAACGGCGTCCTCGACCCGAAGTACAAGTCCGGCGAGTACGTCAAGGGGCCGGACCAGTCGGTCCCGGACTGGGACAACGCCCAGGCCGGAACCATGTTCGAGCAGATGCTCACCAGTCAGCCCAAGATCGCAGGTGTGCTCGCCGCCAACGACGGCCTCGGTAACGCGGCGATCGCGGTACTGCGCAAGCAGAACCGCAATGGCCAGGTCCCGGTCACCGGTCAGGACGCCACCGTGCAGGGCCTGCAGAACATTCTCGCCGGCGACCAGTGCATGACCGTGTACAAGGCGGTCAAGAAGGAGGCCGACGCCACCGCGGAGCTCGCCGTCTCCCTCGCGAAGGGCCAGAAGGGGCAGACGAACGCCACCGTCCACGACCCCGAGGGCAACCGTGACGTGCCCTCCGTGCTGGAGACCCCGGTGGCCGTCTTCAAGGACAACGTCAAGGACGTCGTGGCCGACGGCTTCGTCAGCAAGGACGAGCTGTGCACGGGCACTTACGCCGCCCTGTGCGCCCAGGCCGGCATCAAGTAGCCCCCGACCGGCCGGTTCGACGGGATCCCGCGCTCGGCCGGCCGGCCGCGGACCCGGCGCTCCCGCCGCCCCGGACCCGCGACTTCACGACGTAAGGAGCCGTCTTCCATGACAGCGACCCCGATCCTTCGACTCCGCGGAATCGACAAGAGTTTCGGCCCCGTGCAGGTACTGCACGACGTGTCCTTCGACATCCACCCGGGCGAGGTGACTGCCCTCGTGGGCGACAACGGCGCGGGCAAGTCCACCCTGGTCAAGTGTGTCGGCGGGATTCATCCGATAGACGCCGGTGAGTACTGGTTCGAGGACGAACGGGTACAGGTGCACAGTCCGCGGGACGCGGGGGCCCTGGGCGTCGAGATCGTCTACCAGGACCTGGCGCTCTGCGACAACCTCGACATCGTGCAGAACATGTTCCTCGGCCGCGAAAGACGTCGGGGCCTCGTGCTGGACGACGCGACGATGGAGGAGATGGCCGCAAAAACCCTCAAGGCTCTGTCGGTTCGCACGGTCAAGTCCATCCGCCAGCAGGTCTCCAGCCTCTCCGGCGGCCAGCGGCAGACCGTGGCCATCGCCAAGGCCGTGCTGTGGAACAGCAAGGTCGTCGTTCTCGACGAACCGACCGCAGCACTCGGTGTCGCCCAGACCGCGCAGGTTCTCGAACTGGTCCGGCGGCTCGCCGACAACGGCCTCGCCGTGGTCCTGATCTCGCACAACATGAACGACGTGTTCGCGGTGTCCGACCGGATCGCCACCCTGTACCTGGGCCGGATGGCAGCCCAGGTCAGGACGTCCGACGTGACGTACTCCCAGGTCGTCGAACTCATCACCTCAGGACGCAGCGGGGACCTCGGCCTCGCACACAACAACGGAGCTGCCGCATGAACGCCGCCGTCGCCCCCGATAGGCCGGAGAGTCCGCGGATGCCGAACAGCGCCGACGCGTCAACGAAGGAGACAAAAGCAAGTGCCGTGAGCTTGCGCTCCGTGGCCGTCACCTACAAGGAGCGGGTCCGCGGCGGCGACCTGGGGGCACTCCCCGCCGTCCTCGGTCTCATCGTCCTCTGCGTGTTCTTCGCAGCCCTGCGCCCGGTCTTCCTGTCCGAACTGAACTTCGCCAATCTGCTCACCCAGGGCGCCGGCAGCATCACCATCGCGATGGGCCTGGTCTTCGTCCTCCTCCTTGGTGAGATCGACCTGTCCGCCGGGTACGCCAGCGGCGTCTGCGCCGCCGTCCTGGCCATCCTGCTCACCGACCACGGGTGGCCCTGGTACGGTGCCGCCGGCGCGGCGATCCTCACGGGCACGGTCATCGGCCTGCTGATCGGCGTCCTGGTGGCGAAGATCGGCATTCCGTCCTTCGTGGTCACACTGGCCGCGTTCCTGGGCTTCCAGGGCGTCGTGCTGATCCTCCTCAAAGAGGGCACCAACATCTCCATCCAGGACCGGACCATCCTGGCGATCGCGAACAACAATCTGCCCCCCGCCTTCGGTTGGGTCCTCCTCGCGTTCTGCGTCGCGGCTTACGCAGCCATCCAGATCCGGCAGAACCACAACCGAGGCCGCCGCGGGCTCACCACCGCTCCGCCCGCCCTGCTCGCGGTCCGGATCGGCGGCCTGGCGGTGCTCGGCGCACTCGCCGTCCACACGCTCAACCAGGAGCGCAGCCGCAACGTCATCGTCGACTCCCTCAAGGGTGTGCCGATCGTGGTGCCGGTTATCGCCGTCCTGCTCGTCGTCGGCACGTTCCTGCTCCAGCGCACGCCCTTCGGCCTGCACATCTACGCGGTAGGCGGCAACGCCGAGGCGGCGCGCCGCGCCGGCATCAACGTGGCCGCCATCCGCGTCTCAGCGTTCGTCATCTGCTCGTCCCTGGCCGCGGTCGGCGGCGTCATCGCCGCGTCCCGAGGCAACTCGGTCGACCCCAACACCGGCGGCAGCAACGTGCTGCTGCTGGCGGTCGGCGCAGCAGTGATCGGCGGAACCAGCCTCTTCGGCGGGCGGGGCAGAGTGGTGGACGCGGTGCTCGGCGGCATGGTCGTCGCGGTCATCCAGAACGGCATGGGTCTGATGGGCTACAGCTCAGGCGTCAAGTACGCTGTCACGGGTTCGGTCCTGCTCCTGGCCGCAGGCGTGGACGCCCTCTCCCGTCGCCGGGCCGTACAACGATGAGGTCTTCACCAGCATGAGAGCCGGTCCCTCACAGGAGGAGATCCGTCGGCACAACCTCGGCACCCTGCTCCGTCATGTGCACATCGGCGGCTCCGTGTCGCGGGCGGTTCTGGCCGACCGAATGGGCCTCAACCGCAGCACCATCCTCGGCCTCGTCAGCGAGTTGGCCTCGGTCGACCTGGTCCGTGAGGAACTGCCCCGGGACACAGGAAAGGCGGGCCGGCCCTCCCTGGTGGTCCGGCCCGAGTCCGACCGGGTGTACGTCCTCGCCTTCGACGTGGGTGTGGACCGGCTGACTGCGGCACGCATCGGCCTCGGCGGCGTCTTCCTCGACCGGAAGGAGACCCGCACGCATCCCGACCGCCGCGGTGCCGGTGAGATGGCCGAGGTCCTCGCCGGTCTCGCCCGGCACATGGTGGACACGGCGCCGAAGGCAACCGTCTGCGTCGGTGTCGGCGCCGCCGTCCGCGGGCTGGTGCGCCAGCCCGACGGCCTGGTCCGTGCGGCCCCGTACATCGACTGGCATGACGAGGACTTCGGTGCGGATCTCTCCCGTCGGCTGAGCCTCGGCCTTCCCGTCTCGGTCGGGAACGAGGCCAGCCTCGGCGCCCTCGCCGAACACCTGCGCGGTTCCGGGGCCGGCTGTCAGGACCTCGTGTACCTGCACGGAGACATCGGCATCGGCGGCGGCGTCATCACCGGCGGCCAGCTCCTGCTCGGTGAGAGCGGATACGGTGCGGAGGTCGGACACATGGTCGTCAACCCGAGGGGCGGCAGACGCTGCGGATGCGGCGCGCACGGCTGCCTCGAGGCCGAGGCCGGCGAGCGCGCCCTGCTCCAAGCCGCGCAGCGCGACCCGTCGACAACCGGCCGCGAAGCCGTACGCGCCGTCGTCGAAGCGGCCGACCGGGGCGACGTCACCGCCCGCGCCGCCCTGCAGGACGTGGGCGACTGGCTCGGCATCGGCGTCGCCACCCTGGTCAACATCCTCAACCCGCGCACCGTGATCTTCGGCGGAACGCTCCGCGAGGTCTTCCTCGCGTCGGCCGCGCAGATCCGCAGCCGCGTCAACAGTCATGTTCTCGCAGCCTGCCGCCAGAACCTGCGGCTCCGCGTCGGCGAACTCGGCGACAATGCCGTTCTCATCGGCGCCGCAGAACTCGCCTTCTCCGCCATCCTCGCGAACCCGGTGGAGACACTGGCCCGAACCGACACGTAGTCGGCATGGCTCCCCGGCTGCACGGGGAATGTGACAGCTTGTCATTTATGGTCGGCCGGGCGTCAGTTCGTATCAGGCCCATGGCGCCATCGAGAAGACACGTCTCGCTCTCACTCATGGACGGGTCGGCTGCCCGTCTCTTCCTGGCTTCCATGAGGCATCCGGCGTCGGTACTCATCTCCACGGCCTCTGGCTGGTCACGTGTACTCCTTGGTCGGAGCGCATGATCAGCCCGAGGCCGCCCGCACGTCCTACGAATGCCCAGGCGAGCGCTTGTGTCCGAGTCGCATTTCGGACCGAGGCGTCAGACGACTGGCTCAGTAGAAGCGGCGGACGAAGACGTCCGACTTGCCGTTGGTGTCGCCGGGCACGATGTCGTCGGCCGTGGACTGGAAGACCACGTCGCGCCCGCCGGCGCTGACCGCGTCAATCCCGGCCGAGGCGGGCCGGTTCGAGACGATCTCGTCGGTGCCGGTCTGCAGATCGCGCAGCGCGAGCGACGGTCCGTTCGTGTCGTGCGGGGCGTACAGCAGATAGCGTCCGGTCGGATCAATGGCCACGCCTCGCACGTCCGGCACCAGTTGGTCGGTGCCCGAGCTCACGTCGTGGACGTAGGTGTCGGAGCCCGACAGGTAGACGACCTTGCCGCCGTCCTCGCTGAGCTGGACGAGAGTCGCCGCCTTGGACGGGCCCTCGATCGGGTCGGATGTGGTGCCGTCGGTCCGGTCCCACACGAAGACGTCCTCCGCCTTGCCGTCCTGGTAGGCGACATAGCGGGCGTCGC
Organism: Streptomyces sp. P3; assembly: GCF_003032475.1. Classification (NCBI taxonomy): domain Bacteria; kingdom Bacillati; phylum Actinomycetota; class Actinomycetes; order Kitasatosporales; family Streptomycetaceae; genus Streptomyces; species Streptomyces sp. P3. The sequence continues at coordinate 9,059,263 of NZ_CP028369.1, read as the reverse complement.
CGCTGATGGACGGCAAGGACGGGAGGGTGTGGTCGAAGTTGGCGATGGCCCGCTTGGTGTTGTAGTCGTCATAGTCCAGAATCTCGATGCTCTGGCTGGACGACTGTGGCTTGTAGCGGCGTTCGACGAGGGCGATGTAGCGGCCGTCCGCGCTCAGCGACGGCTGGTTGCAGCTGTACCAGCAGTTGGCGGAGATCTCCCATGTCGTCCTCACCTGAACCTGGCGGATCCGGTTGTTGTTGAACCACATGTGCGGATAGGCGAGATATTCCCCGTCCCCGCTGATCACCGGGGGCTGGAGTGGGCTCTGGTACCCCATCCGCTTGGTCTGTCCCGTCCGCTGGTCGCGGAGGAACACCTTGTCGCCTGCCGTCGTGTCGCCGGGTATCAGGTTCGTTGCCGACGACGCGAAGACGATACGGCGGCCGTCGGTCGTGATCGAGGCGCCGACGGAGTTGCCGTCGGCCTGGGTTCCGTCGTCCGCGACACTGATCCTCTCGACACCGGCACCGCCGTCACCCGCGATGCCCATGGACTCGGCTGAGGCCACTCCGTGCGGCACCGCCGTGACCCCGCAAACCGCGACCGCCGCGGTCAGGGCGGCCCGCACACGTCTGGTGGTGCTCCAGTTCGCGTTTCCCCTCATCATCTTCCCCCTATGCAGGACACGGTCTCTCCTCCAGTTCCCCAGTGGAGGCTCACAAGCATGCAACCTTGACATCCTCCCCCGGCTGAAGCCGGGGGATTCCTGGCTCAGGCTGCCTCCGGGAGCGGCGCTCCCGGGGGGCTTCCACCATCAGCACCGTCCGGGTTGAGACCAGCCCGGACGAGCATCACACGTGCGGAGTTCTCGTCCCGGGGGGACACGGCTCCGCACGCGGTGCACGCATACGTTCGTTCAGAGAGGGGAAGTGCGTGCTTGGTTCTCGCACCGCACTCGGAGCAGTCCATCGTGGTGTGGGCCGGGTGCACCAGGTGCACGATCCGGCCGTGCTTGCGGGCCATCTCGGTCAGCGCGGTCCTGGTCGCGCCGATCGCGGCGTCGGCGGCCTTGCGGGCCATGGTGGACTTCGCGAGGAACTTCGGCTTGAAGTCCTCGACGGCGAGCTGGTCGAAGTCGCGCACGATCGCCTTCGCCCACTTGCGGGCGGTGTCCTGGCGCTGACGGGCGACCTTCTTGTGGACCTTGGCCGCCGCGCGGGATGCCGCCCGGTAGCCCTTCGAGGCGGCCTTGCCGCGTGCGGGCTTCCGCCTCGCCGTCTGCTTTTGGTAGCGGGCCAGCTTCGCGGCGGCGGTGCGGCCATGCCGGGCGTGCGGAAGGTCGTGCGCGTCCGAGGTGGTGGTGGCGGTCTCCCTGACGCCCCAGTCGATCCCGATCGCCCGGCCCGTCGAGGGCAGCGGCTCGGCGGCGGTCTCCACGACGAACGAGGCGTACCAGTGGCCGAGGCTGTCGCGGTACACCCGGACCGACGTGGGGTCGGCGGGCAGGTCACGGGACCACACCACGGTCAGGGCGATGTCCCCAGCGAGGTGGAGACAGCCGTCCCTCAGCCGGAAGCCGCGCCGCGTGTAGTTCAGCGACGGCAGGGCGTCGCGCTTGCGTTTGATCCGGGGCATCCCGGCGCGCGGACGCATCGGCAGCCCGGCCTTGATGTCCTTCAAGGCTTTGGCGCGGGACTTGCCGAAGCCGCGGACGGTCTGCTGCTGCGGCACCGAAGCACCTTCGCGCAGCCATCCCATGGCGGTGCGGGCCTCGGTCAGCATCTTGTCGCCCTGCGGGGCGCTTCGTCTGGCTCTGGTCACCATGCGGTGATGACCGGCGCGTCGGGTTCGAGCTGCCGCCAGGCCTCGTTGAGGCGCGCGAGCCGCACCCCGGCGGCGATGCCGTGCAGGGACGCGACCTTGTCGTCGGTGACTTCGAACGCCACGGCACCCACGACCCGGTCGTCGACCACGGCGAGGACGGCCGGGGAGCCGTTGACCAGCGCGATGTGGAACGCGGGGGAACCGCCGGCCAGCCGCCGCTTCGCTGGCGTGGGCTTGAAGCCGGACCGCACGTAGGCGGCGATGCGCTCGCGGGTGTTGTACCGCAGCAGCCGCCTGGCCAGTCCGTAGCCGTCCGAGACCGCAGTCGCGTCGTCGGTGAGCATCGCCACCAGCCGTTCGGTGCGCCCCGACGTGGCGGCGGCGAGGAACTCCTCGACAATCCGGCGCGCGGACGCAGGGTCCACCTCGTCGCCGCGACGCTCGGCGGTGACCCGGCGCCGGGCCCGGTGGACATGCTGTTGGCTCGCGGACTCGGTGATGTCGAGGATCCCGGCGATCTCGGCGTGGGGGTACGAGAAGGCCTCGCGCAGGACGTAAGCAGCCCGCTCGACCGGCGAGAGGCGCTCCATGAGGATCAGTACGGCCAAGGACACCGATTCGCGCTGCTCGAAAGTATCGGCCGGACCGAGCATCGGGTCGCCCTCGAGGAGCGGCTCGGGCAGCCGTACACCGGCCGCTCGCTCGTGGCGCGCCTGCGCCGAGCGGAGCCGGTCAAGGCAGAGATTGGTGACGACCTTGGTCAGCCACGCTTCCGGCACCTCGATGCGTTCCCGGTCCGTGGCCTGCCAGCGCAGGAACACGTCCTGCACGGCGTCCTCGGCGTCGGCGGCCGAGCCGAGCAGACGGTACGCGAGCGAGGCCAGCCGGCCCCGGCTGGCCTCGAACCGATCGAGGGCTGCGCTGTCCATGCGGAGCAGCCTATGCGGCGGCCCTCACGCCAGCCCGGTCAGACGAGGCGGCCAGGCGGTGCCTGCGCTTGGGCATGCCGAAGGTCGGGTGGGCGATGCCCCACCCGGCCCCCTTGAGTACGCCCGACTTGAGCCGCGCGGCCATCCGGCCGCCCAGGTACCAGGACTTCGCCCGGACGTCTGCGTCCACCATCTGGAAGATCGCGTCCCGTCGCCCGAGGCTGATGTGATTGCCGTAGTGCTTCAGCCCGGCAGTCGGGACCGTGCTGCCTGTGAGGCGCGCGATGATCGCGGCGGTCGCCTGCATGTTGGTGACGCCGGCCGAGGCGCAGGACATCGGCAGCGGCCGGCCGTTCTCACCGATCGCGTAGGCGCAGTCACCGGCGGCGTAGACGTCCGGATGTGAGACCGAGCGCATGCTGCCGTCGACGACGATCTGGCCGGTCTCGGCGACCTTCAGACCGCTGCCGGCCGCGATGGGGTCGACGGCGAACCCGGCAGCCCACACGGTCACGTCGGCCGGGATGGACGTGCCGTCGGCGGCGATCGCCCGTACCGGCTCGACGGCTTCGATGTCGGTGTGCTCGTGGACGGTGATGCCGAGCCGGCCGAAGGCCTGGTGCAGGTGACGGCGGGCCTTCGGACAGAGCCAGGCGCCCAGCTCGCCGCGGGCGGCGAGCGCGACCGAGAGGTCGGGCCGGGACTCGGCGAACTCGGTAGCGGTCTCGATGCCGGTCAGCCCCTCACCGACGACCAGCACGGCGCCGCCCTCGCCCAGTCCGGCCAGGCGCTCGCGCAGCCGCAGCGCCGAGGACAGGCCGGTCACGTCGAAGGCGTACTCGGCCACGCCCGCGACGTGATGGTGGGCTACGGAGCTGCCGAGCGCGTAGAGAAGCGTGTCGTACATGAGCTCGTCCTCGCCGTCCTCGCCGGTCACGGCGACGGTCCGGCGCTCGGGGTCGACGCCGGTGACGCGCGTCAGGCGCAGGCACACCCTGGTACCCGCGAATACGTCGGTGAGCTTCCGGAACGTGAGGTCCTGGCCGATTGCGAGCTGGTGGAGCCGCATCCGCTCAACGAAGTCGGGCACGGCGTTGACGACGGTGATCTCGGTGTCGGCCGGAGAGAGTCGGCGGCCCAGATTTCCCGCGGCGAAGGCCCCGGCGTATCCGGCGCCCAGTACCACGATGCGGTGCTTCATGGCGTTGCTCCTGTCTCGTTCGCGTGCCCCTTGAACGAGATGGCGCCCCGATTACTGACAGGAGCTGGGTGTGACGCCGGTCACCGAACCAAACGAGCCGCTGAGCCTCCGACAGGTGCGTGGGCCTGTGTTGGGCAGTCGAAACGGAGCGATGGCCGACCACAGATCGGCGTCGCAAATGGGCGGGGCGGGCTGGGGCGCCAATGCCCGGGCACCGGCTCACACTCGGGAGTGCCCTGGGCCTTCTGGGACTTCCGGCCTCAGCAACGGGCATGACCGCGAACCAGCGGAAAGCCCCTGCGCCCAGCTCACCGGCCCGGTCCCAGCACGCGCGTGGGAACAACCTTCCGAAGAAAGGTTAGTTGGTCGGCGATCACCGATTCGAACAGCGGCGAGACGTAGGGACTGAAGTGACCGCCGAGGTAGGAGCGGAACGTCGATGACCTGATAAGGGCAGCGGCCTTCTTGGCTGACCGTGCAGGAGCGATGTTGTCGTCGGTAGCGACCTGTATCAGAGTCGGACACGTAATCCGCGCTGCGCGCCGGCCTGGGGAATACAGTCCGACTCGCAAGACCACCCTGGCAGCCACGGTCTCTACGCGACTGTCGCGTCGAACGCCGGACTCCGCGTACATGCGCTCGACGCCGTCATCGGCTCCTGGCGCAGTCATCACCGCGACGCTCCCCGCAACGCCGACTGAGTTCACGTAGATGGGCTCACCGCGGCGCAGAGCCCGCCACGAGTCGTGCAAGGCTTTGGGAAGCAGCCGCATCGATGCCCGCAGCCCGGCCGCTCGAAGCGCCGCCACTCCGCTGGTGTGCGGAACTTGAGCAATTACTGCCGCGAACTCATCACCCTCGGCGCCGATCGTCAGCACGTGGCCACCGGCAAAAGACGTCCCCCAGCCGACAACCCTGCTCGCGTCAATGCCAGGCAGGTTGCGCGCCCACTTGACGGCCGAGCGCCAGTCGTCGAGCTGCGAGTCGATGTCCAGCAGCTGCCGCGGTTGCCCGTCACTGTCCCCGAAGTACCGATAGTCGAAGAGAACCACCGCATAGCCCGCAGCGGCGAACGTCTCGGCATACGCAGGCAAACGCACGGTTCGCACACCGCCGAAACCGTGCGCCATCACGATCACCGGCACGGGCTCAGTCACTGAAGGGCGATATATGCGCGCAGCACAGCGTGTTCCGTGCGAATGAAATCCGGAGTCAATCGTTTCGAAGGATGCTCCTGCGGTTGAGGTCATCCCGTAGCTCCTCTCCAAGTCGTCACCCGGGAGGCGACGCCAGTGAGTCATGCTGAATGCGACAACTCTCCCGAGCGTTATGCGACCGCACATTGTCCGATGACCTGCCGGCCGCCGCTAGGAAACGCGCAGGTGCTCGTTGACGCCCATGCTTCCCTGATATCCTCAGCGGTCGGCTAGGCAGCAGACTGCTGCCGGATCCGAAACACGTTGAAAAACTTGGTGAAAAGCTTGCGGTCGCCGTGCACTACCACCGCTTTGTTCTTCAGGCTTTGCGACGGTGATAGCCGGCCCTCGGCCAGGGCGCCGAAGGTCTGCAGATCGGTGTCGATGGTGAGATCCGGGCCGATCTCCGCGCCCGAGGAGACTCGTGCGCCGGTGTCGTCGGCCGTGACCGCCATCACCTCGTCATCGACTCGAATCTCGATGGTCGCGTTGAGCGCGGCCACGTCTTCCGGCTTCGCCATCGCCGCCATGGCCATCAGTGCCCAGGAGGCCCGTGCTTCGGCGTTGTCGGCCACCGGTAGCGGCAGGCGGTATCCCCACAACGCGAGCTGGCTCAGGATGGATTGAAGCTGCTCTCCATAGTCGGTGAGTTCGTAGGCCCGCGCCGACGCCGGGGGTGGCAGCAGGACCGGTCGGATCACATGGGCCGCTTCGAGCGTCTTCAGACGTGCGGCAAGCATGTTCGTCCCGATACCGGACAGCGATTCGAGCAGATCCTTGTATCGCCGCGGACCCATGGCCAATTCCCGTACGATGAGCATCGTCCATCGTTCACCGAGAACGTCCAGGGCCCGTGCGAGCCCGCATTGTTGACGGTACGAACGCGACCCACTCATACCGACGAGCATAGCTCTGTGCTTTCGAATCGTATAGCGAGGGCTTCGGGCCGCGTCACCCAGAGTGGTCGAGGCGTCACGGACGCGCGGGGTCGACGACGTCCGCACTCTTGGCGTGTTGTGCAGAGACCATCAGAGTGGCCGGATTGCCGTGGTCGGGGTAGCGCGCTTGCATCGCCTCGATCAGTTCCGGGGCCGTCGCGACTTGGGCGGCGAGCCGGGTGAAGTCGCGAAGGTACTCGCGGGTATTGGCCAGGATCGCCGCACCATCGTGATCGGATGCTTCTGGCTTCCTGTGGCCGGCGACGACGATCTTGGGCTGCAGGGCGGCGACGGCGTCGACGCTGGCGGCCCACCTCACCCACTCGTCGGGCCCGGTGGCGGCGAGGTACTGGTGGATGCCGTTGTACGCGAGGTCGCCGGCGATGACGGCGTCAAGCTGTGGAACGTGCAGCGCTGCCACCGGCGACATGTCGGCCTGGTCGACGGGGAGGACGTTGAGGCGGTGGCCTTCGATGGTGAAGCCGTCCTCGTCGAGAGGTTCGAGTGGCGTCGTCGGCATGACGAGATCATCGCCGAACCACGCCGAGAACGCCTCTTCCTGCTCGGCGCCGTGCACGGCGATGTCGGCGACGACCTCGCGGGTCGAGACCACGCGGACGCCGGGAAACCGTTGCACGAGTTCACCGATGCCGAAGTAGTGATCGGCGTGCCCGTGCGTGATGAAGATCGTCGTAAGTGTCCTGTCGAGAGCATCGATGGTGTCAGCGAGGTCAGCGACGTCGCGCTTCAGATACTGTGCGTCGACGAGCACCACTTCGCGCTCGCCGTAGATCAACGATGATGTGGTGGGGGAAAAGGTCAGGCCGGTTTTTCCGATGGGGTTCGTCGGGCTGACGAAAACCTTGAGGTTCAGGTTGGCGGTTGCCGGGGCGTCATTGTTCTCGTGGGCGCCGTTCGCATTCACGGGGAAGTCACTCCTTCTTTGTGGGTGTATTCGGTGTGGTCGGCGTTCGTGCACTGCTGGGGCAGGGTTGTGGTCGGCGGCCTTGCGGTAACCGTCAGCGGGGTCTCAAGATGACGACGGGGATTTCACGGTCAGTCCGGTGTTGTCACCTACCGAAATCGGAGAAGGCCTCGACCAGGTGGGGCCACAGCCGGGTACGTTCCTATCGAACGTCGCATCGCGCTCCTGGCGGTAGGTATCCGCTGTGCGGAGCGGACCTTGCTTCGATGACGCCCACTCGCGCACTACGGCGCGCGCGTTCACGGGCCGAAGCGGTGCCTACCACTCCGGCCGCACCTGTCTCGAGCACCCGTCGACCGCGCAATGACTCCGCTCTCACGCTTTGTACGCTAGCAGGAACTATAAGATTTTTATAGTTCACTTCGTTGTTTGTTAGCAGTCAGGTGGTGCGCGCAGGGTTCCGTGCGGTGGCATGGCGCGGCGGCCGGCTGGCTGGCGGCGCCGGCTGATGTTCGTGTGGGCCGACGGGGCTCAGGTGGGTGCGGGCAGGTCCGGCATCCAGGGATGTCCGAGGACGGCGTCACGCAGGACGGTCCTTTTGTCGAAACCGTTCGGGCCACCGGCTCTCGTCCCCGTGGGCTGACGCCAGGTTGACGCACACCGGATCGCCCGCGCGCAGCCGCACGCCGCACAGTTCCGTGTCGGTGGTGCACCGGCGCTGGACCCGGGTCAGCGGGCACTCCCACCGCCAGCACTCCTGGATCACGGCCGGGGCGAGGGATGCGTCTGCGCGGACGGCCTCCGGCCCGCGACTACGAGACCCTCCCCGCCCGCTCCGAATCCGTGATCCACATCGCCCACCTGCTGCGGCTGGCGTCCTAGACCCTGCGCGGCGTCCTGGCTCGATTCGGTCTGGCCGGGCTCACCCAACCCGTGGGCACCGCCGCCGCGGCGGTCGCCGCGGGGGTGGCGCTGGAGGACGTGGCGGCGTGGTCACGCCTGCCCGTCCATGACCGTCGCCGGATCAACGCAAGCGGCACGCGGGCCGGACAGTCCCTCTGCCGGGGGCTGTTGGTCCCCCTACGAGAGCGTCGATCCGGACCGTTCGGCCCACCCGCGTCAGGCGCTTCGGCCGAGGCGCCGCCCAGAGGGCGGATCGTAGCGTTCATCTCCATGGACAACGGCAACAACGCCGGGGTTTCGGAGACCCGCGACGGGGGTGCGTGTCCAATGGCTGCCTGGCAGGGACCGGCACGATGTCAATTCCTCGCGTTCGGGCGGCTGTCCGGTCCGTGCATCGCGGCACGGCGGTGACAGCCGCCGTCGGCCCCGGCACGACACCGCTTCGCCCCCTTGCCGCCCAGCGGCCACATGCCGCGACCGGCCTCACAGAAGGACGCGCATGATCTTCGAAGATCTCCGGACGGCCTGCCGCAAGGACCCTGCCCTGCACGGTGTCCACGTGGTCGAGGTCCTGCTGTATCCCGGCCTGTGGGCGATCTGGACCCACCGGATCGCGCACCGGCTGTACCGGCTCGGTGTGCCGCTGCTGCCCCGGTTGCTGTCCCAGCTCTCCCGCGCCGTCACCGGCATCGAGATCCACCCGGGTGCGGTCATCGGTCGCCGTTGTTTCATCGACCACGGCATGGGCGTGGTCATCGGCGAGACCGCCGTCCTGGGCGACGACGTGATGCTGTACCACCGCGTCACCCTGGGCGGCACCGGCTGGTGGTCGGACGCGAAGTCGGCCAAGCGGCACCCCACGATCGGCGACCGGGTGGTCCTCGGCGTCGGCGCCACCGTCCTGGGCCCGGTCCATGTCGGCGACGGCACGATCGTCGGCGCGCACTCCCTCGTCCTGCGCGACGTCCCGGCCCACTCCTGCGTCCGCACGGCACACGCGGCCTCCACCACTCGCCCTCACCACACGGCAACGGCGCCCCCCGCCGGGCTCTTCACTCAGGCAGACGAAATTCAAGGACGACCATGACGGCCACACACCCCTCGATCGCTCCCTCCGTCACCGCGCTGATCGGCCGCACCCCCCTGGTGGCACTGCGCCGCTACGGCGCGCAGCTGCCCGCGCGTCTGGTCGTCAAACTCGAGTCCGCCAACCCCGGCGGCAGCGTCAAGGACCGCATCGCCCTGGCGATGATCGAGGACGCCCAGGCCACCGGCGCGCTCCGGCCCGGCACCCGCCTCGTCGAACCGACCAGCGGCAACACCGGCATCGGTCTGGCCATGGTGGCCGCGGCCAAGGGGTATCCGGTCACCTTCACCATGCCCGAGAGCGCGAGTGCCGAGCGGCGCGCCCTGCTGCGTGCGTACGGTGCCGAACTCATCCTGACTCCGGCTGCCGACGGCATGACCGGCGCCATCGTCCGCGCCACCGAACTGGCCGAGCACCACGGCTGGTTCATGCCGCAGCAGTTCCGTAACCCGGCCAATCCCGACGCCCACCGCCGCACCACCGCTCAGGAGATCTGGGACGACACCGCCGGGCAGGTCGACGTCCTGGTGGCCGGCGTCGGCACCGGCGGCACCGTCACCGGCGTCGGCCAGGTGCTGAAGCAGAAGAAGCCGGAGGTCACCGTGGTGGCTGTGGAACCGGCCGAGTCGGCCGTCCTGTCCGGCAACTCCCCCGGCCCGCACCGTATCCAGGGCCTCGGCGCCGGCTTCGTCCCCGACGTCCTCGACACCGACGTCTACGACTCCGTGCAGCGTGTCTCCGCGCCCCGGGCCCGCGCCGAGGCACGCCGCCTGGCCCGCACCGAGGGCATCCTCACCGGCGTCTCCGGCGGTGCCGCCCTGTGCGCGGCCACGGCTGTCGCCCGCCACCCACAGCACAAGGGCGCCCTGATCGTCGTCGTTCTGCCCGACACCGGAGAGCGCTACCTCAGCACGGACCTGTTCCACGACCAGTAGGAGGCGCCGCGGAGCCGGAACACGCGGAGACGGCCGCATCGGTGCTGGAACAGGCTGCCGTGACTTGCCCACTGGGCCCCTCGATCGGGACCTTCGGCCCCCGCACAGCACCGACATCCCAGGTTAGGTTCGCCTTAGTAGCAGCGGTGCAGGCAGAGAGTGAGGCAGGACGATGGCATCAACGGACCAACAGGCCCTGCAGACGAGTGTCCCCGTTCCGGGCGACGGCCTGGACACCGCCCGTATGCCCGGCCACTGGCTGCTGGCCCGCCTGGGAAAGCGCGTACTGCGCCCCGGCGGTGTGGAACTGACCCGGTGGATGCTGGACGCCCTCGGCGTGGATCCGGAGGACCGGGTGGTGGAGCTGGCCTCCGGCCTGGGAGCCACCGCGCGGCTGACCCTCGCCCGCCGTCCGGCCGCCTACACCGCCGTCGACCGCGACGCCGCGGCCGTGGCCGCGCTGAGCGCCCTCGCCGCCCCCGGCCCGACCAAGGTGCGCGCCATACGGTCGGACGCCGCGGACACCGGGCTGCCGGACGGCGACGCCACCATCGTGTACGGGGAGGCGATGCTGACGATGCAGCCCTACCCCGCCAAACGGCGCGTCGTACGGGAAGCACGCCGCCTCCTCGACGACTCCACCGGCCGCTACGCCATCCACGAACTGTGCCTGCTGCCCGACGACCTGGACCCCGCACTCGCCGACCGGATCACCGCGGACCTGCAGGACGCCATCCACGTGGGCGCCCGCCCCCTGACCCCCACCGGCTGGACCGAACTCCTCGCCACCGAGGGTTTCACCGTCACCGCCCGCACGACGGCCCCGATGGCACTGCTCGAACCCCGCCGAATGATCGACGACGAAGGACTGATCCCGGCCCTGCGCATCGTCGGCCGGGCACTGCGGAACCCGGCCGCGCTGCGCCGCCTGCTGCACATGCGCCGCGTCTTCCGACGCCACAGCGCCCACCTCGTCGCCATCAGCCTGCTCGCCGTCCCCACCCCGACCGAAACCCCCACCGAACCCTGAGGAAGCGCCCCATGACCGCCACCGTGATCACCGACCTGGCCGCCGAACTGGCCGTGCCCGAGGACGGCACCCTCAGCCGCGTCCTCTACCGCGACGACCGCCTGCGCGTGGTCGGCTTCGCCTTCGCCACCGGCCAGGAACTGACCGAACACACCTCCGCCCTCCCCGTGGTCATACAGGTCGTCCAGGGGCGCCTCGACCTCGTCCTGGGCGACGAGAAGACCGAGGCGACGCCGGGGAGCTGGATCCACCTGCCCGCACGGCTGCCGCACACCGTGCGCGCCACCGAGCCGAGCGTCATGCTGCTGACCATGCTGCCCGCCCCCGAACCGTCCGGACCAGCGGCGCCTTCCGCAGCCTGACCCGCTCCTGGACACCACCGGGCAGTGCGAGCGATGGAGCAGGGTGTGTGCGACCGTGCCCACCCGCTCCACCCGCGGGCGTGGCCGGTTCGGGTGCCGGCGGGTGCCGATGACGACGACAACCTCACGGGTGGCGTCCAGCAGTGCGTGCGCCGGGCCGGTACGAACAGTGCCGGCCCGGACGGCGGCTTCGGGGTACTGCTCGTGCGGCTGGGCCGGCGTGAAGCGCGGTACCGCCTCCTCAGCCCGGTCCCACTGGTCGAGTTCCCGCTGGCCGGGACTCGTGGCGGGCATCGGCGACGGCATCTCGGGGGTGATGGCCGGTGCGTGACGGTGTGCAGGACGCGCAGCCACGCACCGGCGCCGCGCCGCCTCCTCGAAGGCGTAGGCGGCGGCATCCGTGTCGGCTTCACTCTCCAGGGCGAGCAGCGCCTCGCGGCCGTCGTCGCACGGGCGGTCGCCGCGGACTACCAGCAGCGGGCCCTGCGTGCGCGCGGCCAAAGGCAGACTCACCGAGCCGAACAGCAGGCCCGCTGATTCCGCCGAAGCCCCGGGTGCCGACGACGGTGACGGCCGCGGCCTCACCCTCGCGCGCCGGCATCTCCACGGGGCCTCCCTCAGCGGCACTGGTCAGCACCGACAGGCCGCGGTGACGCTCGCGAACGCGTCCGACGGCCGAGGCGAGAATCGGCGCGGCCTCGTCCCGGTGGGGCACGGCGTACACGACGCGCGGCCCGGCACCGCGCCGCGCCGCCTGCGCGGCGGCCCAGCCGAGTGCGCGTACGGCGACCAGCGGGCCGTCCACCCTCGCGGACTGCGGCGTACGGCATTCGGTGGCCTCCGTCGATACACAGACGGGCAGCAGCGGTACGGCACACGGGCAACGCCGCAACCGCTGTGCTGCCCATGCCATGACCGGCCCGTCGGCGGGGCTGTCTGCCCCTGGCGCTCTTGGTGCAGTTCGGCCCGGGCGGGCGAGCCGTGTGGCGGGCGGACCCGGGCCCGCCCGAGTGGCGTCGCGGGGACCGTAGGGCCCTGGGGTGAGGGCCGGACGGCCCCCTCCCCCCGGGGAAGGTGCGCGGCCAGGATCGGCGTGGAACCCATGTCGAGGAGGGCGCGATGGCGGACGCGGAGGTGTTGTTGGCCAGGGCGGTCGGTGAACGGCACGTCCTGAGCGGGGATCAAGTCCCTGCCGAGTACGCCGGCGACGAGTCCCTGGCCACTGCCCGGCAGGCGCCCGCATACCTGGTGCGGCCCGCCGCGACTGCCGAAGTGGCGGAGGTACTGAGGATCGCCGGCGAGACCGGGATCCCGGTGACCGCCCGCGGATCGGGGACCGGGATGTCGGGAGGGTGCGTGCCCCGGCCGGGCGGGATCGTGGTCTCGTTCGAGCGGATGGACCGCATCCTGGACATCGACGCGGTCAACCACGTGGCCGTGGTGCAGCCCGGCGTCACGCTGGCCGATCTCGATCGCCGGGCGGCCGAGGCCGGACTGTGCTACCCAGTGCGGCTCGGCGAGCCCAGCGCCAGCGTCGGCGGCACCATCGCCACCAACGCCGGCGGCATGCACGCCGTCCGGCACGGGGTCACCCGTCATCACGTGCTCGGTGTCGAGGCGGTCCTGGCATCCGGCGCGACCGTGCGCAGCGGCGGCCGGTACGTCAAGACGTCCACCGGCTACGACCTGGCCCAACTGCTCGTCGGTTCCGAGGGCACGCTCGGCCTGGTCACCGAGGCGACCCTCCGGCTGCGGCCCCGGGCCGGCCACTCCACCACCGTGCTGGCGGCGTTCGAATCGGTCGAAGACATCTTCCGGGCGATTCCGTCGCTGGCGGGCAAAGGCCTGGAACCGGCCGCTCTGGAGTACGTCGATCTGCTGGCCATGGCGGCGATCGCGGACGACCACGGCATCGGGCTGGGCGTCCCCGAGGCCATGCGCGCTACCGCGCTCGGCTACCTGCTCGTCGTGCTGGAAGGCCACGTGGCGCAGCGGGTCGAGGAAGACGCCGAGGCGGTGGGCGAGCGGTTGCTGGGGCTCGGCGCGGCGGACGTGTTCGTGCTGCCCGCGGGTGTCGCGAGGAAGCTGGTCGAGGCCCGTGAGCGGGCCTTCTGGACGGCGAAGGCGGCCGGCGCCGACGACATCGTGGATATCGTCGTACCCCGTGGCGAGCTGTCCGGCCTGCTGAGCGCCGCCCACGCCGTCGCCGAGGGCACCGGGTCGCTGGTCACCGGTTGCGGTCACGCCGGCGACGGCAACGTGCACCTGTCGGTCTTCCAGCAGGATCCGGTCCTCCGCGACGAGGTGCTGCGTCATCTGTTCCGGGCGGGCCTGGACCGCGGCGGTGCGCTCTCCGGCGAACACGGGATCGGGCGGGCCAAGAAGCCGTACTTCCTACGGCTGGAGGACCCGGCCCGGGTCGAGCTGATGCGCCGGATCAAGCACGCCTTCGACCCCGGCGGCGTCCTCAACCCAGGTGTCCTCTTCGACTGAGGCCACCGGCCCCGGTTCTTCTCCCCCTGTCAGCATGACGATCACCACGCGAGAACGGGATGCGACATGAACGGTGCGGAAGCGGTCGTGGCCACCCTGCGGGCGTGCGGCGTGCAGGTGTACTTCGCCAACCCCGGCACATCCGAGATGCACCTGGTCGCCGCGCTGGACAAGGAGCCGACAGCCAGGGCTGTGCCCTGCCTGTTCGAGGGCGTCGCAACCGGGGCGGCCGACGGGTACGGCCGGATGACCGGCCGCCCCGCCGCCACCCTGCTGCACCTCGGCCCGGGCCTCGGCAACGGCCTGGCCAACCTGCACAACGCCCGTCGCGCGGCAAGCCCGCTGGTCAACCTGATCGGCGACCACGCCACGCACCACAGGGCGCTCGACGCCCCACTCGAGTCGGACATCGACGCGGTAGCAGGCACCGTGTCCGGCTGGGTGCGCCGCTGCACCGACCCGGCGGCCGCCAGCCACGACGCGGCCGCCGCGGTGGCCGCGGCCGCCCACGGCCAGGTGGCCACCCTGATCCTGCCCGCCGACGTCTCCTGGTCGCCGGGAGCGTCCCCGGCCTCGCCGCTGCCGTCCTGGCGACCCGCACCTGTGGCCGACGACGCCGTGTCCGCCGCAGCCACCGCCCTGCGCTCCGGCGAACCGGCCGCGATCCTGCTCGGCGGCCCGGCAACCCGCGCCCCGTCGCTGCGCACAGCGGCCCGCGTCGCCGCCGCCACCGGCGCCCGCCTGCTCTGCGAGACCTTCCCGTCCCGCCTGGAACGCGGCGCGGGCCTGCCCACCGTCGAGCGGCTCGGCTACCTGCCCGAGGGGGCGCGCGCCCAACTGCACGGCCTGCGGCACCTGATCCTCGTCGGAGCCCGCTCCCCCGTCTCGTTCTTCGCCTATCCCGGGCAGCCCGGTCGACTCGTCCCCCAGGAATGCCACGTCCACGTTCTGACCGAAGCGGGCGGCGCCCCCGAGGACGCCCTCGCCCATCTCGCGGATCTGCTGCCGCCCGCACAGCCGGCTCTCGCAGCCCTGGCCACGCCGGATCCGCCGACGGGCGAACTGACCGGTGAGACGGTCGCCGCCGCCGTCGGCGCGCTGCTTCCCGAGGGCGCGATCGTGGTGGACGAGGCCAACACCTCCGGCCTGTGGCTGCCCGCAGCCACCGCCGGCGCCCCGCTCCACGACTGGCTCACGCTCACCGGCGGTGCCATCGGGCAGGGCCTGCCGCTGGCCGCCGGAGCCGCGCTCGCCTGCCCCGGCCGGCCGGTGGTGTGCCTGGAGGCCGACGGCAGCGCCATGTACACCCTCCAGGCCCTGTGGACCATGGCCCGCGAGGACCTCGACATCACCACCGTCGTCCTCGCCAACCGCTCGTACTCCGTTCTGGAGATGGAGTACGACCGTCTGATCCCTGCGTCGACCGCGGCGGGCCATCGGCACGCCCGCCGGGACCTGCTGGACCTGTCCAGGCCCGGTCTGGACTTCGTCGGACTCGCCCAGGGCATGGGCGTGCCCGCCTCGCGCGCCACCAGCGCCGAGGACTTCACCACCCAGTTGGCCAAGGCCCTCGCCGAGCCCGGTCCCCACCTCGTCGAGGCCCGCGTACCCGCGCTCTTCGGCCCCGCACGCCCGACCTGACGGCCCTGCACGCGGCCCACGGCACCTCAAAGGCCACCCAGGCCCGCCCGCGGCTCCCACGATGCCGGTGAAACAACCGGCCATGCCGGCGGGGGTGGGCAGGGCCACCAAGGCGAAGACGGCGCCGCTGCCCGCGCCGAGGGCCGCCGCGGCCATGGGCAGGAAAGCCGGCACGGGAGGACTGGCGGGCCCTGAACCCCAGGTGGAGGACTCCGCCAGGAATCCTCGCCGGCTCGTCCTGCGGAATCAGAGTCGGCGCAGTCCCCGGTCGGCCTTCACAAAGAGCCGGGTCCTGTGGACCCCCTGATCGTCCAGCCCTGCGCCTCCGCACTGCAGGCCTTGGGCCTCCCCTCATGAGCCGATCGGACGCTCAACCCAGGTAGCCCATCCCGTGGCTGATCTCCTCCGCTGCCTTGAGCAGAAGCGGCGCGAGCTCGTGCATGCGCTCCTCGGTGAAGCGATACGCCGGCCCTGACGCGCTGAGCGCGGCGACGACCTCGCCATCTCGGGAGCGGACCGGGGCCGCCATAGCGTGCAGCCCGACCTCGAACTCCTCCAGTGTCACCGCGTAGCCGCGGTCCCGGGTCTCGGCGAGGTGCCTCTCCAACTCCCGCCGGTCGGTAAGAGTGTTCGGCGTCACCCATTCCATCTCGGACGCCGCGAGCAGCGCGGCGCGGTCCTCCCCCGGCAGGTGGGCCAGCAGGACCTTGCCACTGGAGGTGGCGTGCAACGGGGTGAGCTCGCCGACCCGGCCGTGCGTGCCGATCGCGGCCGGGCCACGGAGCACGTAGAGGTTGACCGCGTAGTGCTCCTGCAGGACGGCGACGCTGACGGTCTCACCGATCTCCCCGGTGAGCCGCTCGCACACCGGCCGGCCCTGCCGGGTGATGTCGAGGCGGTCCACGACCGCGCCCGCCAGGGGCACGAGCCCGAAGCCAAGCCGGTACTTGCCCCGCCTGGCCGTCTGTTCGACCAGGCCGCGCGCCTCCAGCGCCCCGAGCAGACGGAACGCGGTCGACTTGTGGACGCCGAGCTCCGCGGCCGCCTCGCCGGCTCCCGCCTCGCCGCGCTGAGCAAGGATTTCCAGGACGCTGACGGCACGGTCGACGGACTGCACCCCGTTCGCCACGCGACCTGCTGTCGAATCCTGTGACATATGGCTCCCATCGCGCAGGTCAGCCGCTGTTCAGGCTGGGGAAGGAGGCGGCCGGGCACGTCAGCGCAACGGTGAGTGCGGCCGGGGCCGACCGCCCGGGGGCACACTCACGGGATCGCAGCGCCCCCGAACGGCACCGGTCCCGCCGCCTGAGGACACGGTGGATGAGACAGGCGGCCGGACAGCGACCGACTCGAGCGGTACGCAACGTACGCCACGCCTGGCTGGGCCGGAGACGGGGGAATGCGCCGACCCACGACGTGGCGGAATCGTCGGGTACCGCCGGTTCGATCGCCGCCAGCATGAAACACCGACCGCGTCGGTTTCCTCGGCCGATCGGCCCCGGTATCGGGACCATTGGTCCCTGTTACCGCGCTGCACAGTGGGCCGAAAGGTCACCCGGTGGGGACCGCAGGCCTCAGGTGCCCGTGGCCGTGCCCGCCTAGCGTTCCGAACCCATGGCGAACAACCAGCCGCCACCGAGGCGATCACCGGCGCCCCGCTGCTGTTCCGACTGCGCGCCGGCGCCGCCCGATTGCTCTTCGCCACCCGGCCGTTCACCCGACTCGTCCACGTCTGGAGCACCTCATCGGCTACCTCGTCCGGCCCTACCTGGTCCACCGACGCCGCACCACGACGCCCGTACCGGCGCGGCGCGGCACCTCGGCGGCCGATCCGCTACCCGTCACGCCGAATGAGAACGACCCCGTGTGCCGGTGCCGGACGCCTGTTGCTGACGGTCACCGGCTTCATCGGCCGGCTCGCCGCCTTCCGACTCACCGTCGACGACTGGCGTCGGCTCAAGGACCCAGCCTGTCAACCGGCGTGCAACATCAGCCCGGTGGTCAGCTGCGCCGGCGTCATGTCCGGTCGGGCCTCGGGTCCAGCCGGCAGGGCAGCCTGTTCGGCTTCCCCAGCATGCTGCCCGGGCTGGGATCCTTGGCCTCGGTGACCGTGCTCGGTATGACGCCGGCCGCGGGAGCACTTGCCGGCTTTCCGCTCGTGCACTCGCTGATCCGCCGGTCGCTTCTACGACCCGGCCCGGATCTGCCCGTACTACGTCGTCGTGTGGGTCATCTGCTTCGCCCTGTTCTGGTACGTGACGCTCCGCAACTTCCACCACAGTGCCGTCTCGCCGCCACGTCGCCCTTACTGGAGCAGCCCGCTCCGACGCAACAGGCCTACTGCGCCCGCAGATCGACCGGACCAGGACGTTCTGCAGCATCCACGTACGCCACCGTAGGTTACGGAACCGGAAGTTCGCGTGCCGGATCCGGCGACAACCCTTGCGAGGTCCCATGAGCACATCCCGGACGACAACGAAGCTGCCGTGGCTGATCCAGGGCGGGATGGGCGTGGGGGTGTCCGGCTGGCGCCTTGCCCGGGCCGTCGCCCGCACCGGCCAACTGGGGGTGGTGTCCGGTACCGCCGTGGACACGCTGCTGATCCGGGTGCTGCAGAGCGGTGACCCCGGCGGTCACCTGAGGCGGGCGCTGGCGGCCTTCCCCGTACCGGAACTCGCCGATGCCATACGGGAGCGCTACTTCGTCGAGGGCGGGATCGGAGCCGGCGAGCGGTTCGCAGCCACGCCCCGGCTGACGGCCGACGAAGCCTGCCCGGCCCGGTCACTGACCGTCGTGGGCAACTTCTGCGAGGTGTGGCTCGCCAAGGAAGGCCACGGCGGACCGGTCGGCGTCAATTTCCTGGAGAAGGTCCAGCTCGCCACAGTCCCCGCCATGTTCGGGGCAATCCTGGCCGACGTGGACTACGTCCTGGTCGGTGCGGGCATCCCCGCACAGATCCCCCAGATCGCCACCCGGCTCGCCCGACTCGAGCCCGTCACCGCACGGTTGGATGCCGAGGGCGACGACAGGCCGGTCGCGCTGCGTTTCAACCCTGCCTCGCTCCTGGGCGAATCCCAGCCCGGGCGCCTGCGCCGCCCCGCCGTCCTGGCCGTCATCTCGCTGCCGGCGCTCGCCTCGTACCTGGGCCGTTCCGCGCAGACCACGCCGGACGGCTTTGTCGTCGAGGGCCATCGCGCAGGCGGCCACAGCGCGCCGCCGCGCGGGCCAATGCACCTGGACGAGCGGGGCGATCCCGTCTACGGCTGCCGGGACATCCCTGATTTCGCGAAGATGGCGGCCCTCGGTCTGCCGTTCTGGATCGCCGGCGGCCAGTGCGATCCCGAACACCTGCGTCAAGCCCGGGCCGTGGGCGCAGCCGGCGTCCAGCTCGGCAGCGTCTTCGCGCTCTGCGAGGAGTCGGGCCTTGAGCCACGCCTGCGGCGTGAACTGGTCGAGCGCGAGCTTCGATCCGAGCTGACGGTGCGCAACGACCCTGCGGCCTCCCCGACCGCCTTCCCGTTCAAGGTCGCTGATCTGCCCGGCACGCTGGCCGACCCGGACGTGAGCTCTGCTCGCAGCAGGGTCTGCGACCTGGGCTATCTGCGCACCCCGTATCGCACCGAGCGCGGCGCCATCGGCTATCGCTGCCCGGCGGAACCCGACGCGATGTACCTCCGCAAGGGCGGCGCCGCCGAGGAGACCCAAGGGCGCAAGTGTCTGTGCAACGGGCTGCTGGCCGCCGTCGGGCTCGGCCAGCGCCGCCCTCATGGCGTGGTGGAACCTCCCGTCGTCACCATCGGCCAGGACCTCGGTTTCCTCCGGCAGATCACCCCCGAAGGCAGGCCGTACAGCGCGGAAGCTGTGGTGCGCTGGCTCTCCGAGGGCCTGGCGGAGGCGTCGGCGTGAGCGCCGCGCCGTGTCCCGAACGACCGGGAGCCTGGCGGCGATCCAGTGGGGTGCGACTCTTCGCGGGCGGTTCAACAGATTGAGGGAGTGTTGACTTTATCCGTCCTGCGGCGGACTGCAGACGTCAAGGCCGCAGGGCGGCCCGTGTCCGTTCCCTTCGCACGACGTGCTGCCCTTGCCTGCCCAATCCGACGGCAAGGCCCCTCAGAACGCCGTCCTCACGTCTTCCGCCGTCGTCCGCCCCGGCGCGGAGCCGGCGGGGCGCCGGCCAACAGGGCGCGGCGGCGTTGCGCACCCTGCTCCTCGACCTGGAGCACCACCTGGCGCAGCCCGTCCACGAGGCTCCGGCATTCCTCGTCACTGAGCCGCGCGGCCACGAACGTCTCCTCCTGGTCGAACGCCGGGAACAGCCGCCGCATCAGTGCCTCGCCCTCCTCGGTCAGGCTCAGCAGCACCAGCCTGCCGTCGCCGGGGTGCGCGGAACGCCTGATCAGCGCTTTCCGCTCCAGCGTCCGCGAGACTCCGGTGAGCGTCCCCTTGGAGATCCCCGCCCCCTGCGCGACATGGCGTGTCTCCGACTCACCCCGGGCCCAGACGACCCAGAGCACCACGAATGCCGTCCAGGTCAGATCGGCGCCGCGCAGTACGGAGTTCTCCAGGTGCTGCCGGATCACCGAGGCGGCGCGATGGGTGGTGGCGACGAAGGCAGTCTGGGCCCCGAAGACCGTGCCGTGGTGCATTTCCCACTCGTCCGGTTCGCGCACGCCGTGCTCGGCCGCGCCGCCGCACGCACATCCTCCGCTCTCCTGGTGGTGGGCCGCGCCCTGTTCCCCCTTGCCGCGCCGGATACCGTCGCCGCAAACCAAGTCCATGTTCTGCGCAACCCGGTGTTCCAGGTCCGTGAGCAGCGTGGTCAGGGAGACATCGGGCGCTGCGGCGAGCAGGGGGAGCACGAAGCCGCGGTCCTTGGCCAGGTGCTCCACGAGGCACACCTGCAGAGCCCGGGCATCGGCTGCCGCCCGAGCGGGGGTGGACGCTCCGCGCAGGGCGTCGACGAGCACGGCCAGGCAGCCGTGTTCGTCGACCAGGCTCTCGACGAGCAGGCGAGCCTCGGGCACGGCATGCGCGGCGCGATAGAGCGTCCGCTCTTCCGCGGCCACGTGGGGAAGGAGTTCACGGTCGCAGAAGGCCACAAGGTCGGCGCGAACGCTCTCGGTAGCGCTCGGGGCGTCCTCCACCGCGCTGAGCAGCGCCTCCACTCGCTCGGTCAACACCCCGGCCAGATGGGCGTGGTGGGCCGCTGCGGCTTCGACAGCCGTGGCCTCGTCGGGGATCGCCAGGTGAGTGGGCGCGCTCATGTGCAGTGTCTCCCATGGGTCATGGCCGGCCGGGGCAGCCGGTACGGCCGTGTCTGGGGGTCGGCCGAGTACCTGCACGTCGGGCACCTCCACCAGTAGGCCGGTGCTGTCGAGAGTGAACGGGCTGGGAGGACGCCGCGCCCATTGCGCGCCACGGCACGCACGTCGTGGTCGAGCAGTCGACGCAGCGCTCCCTTGGCGCCTGCAGTCCGGCCACAGGCCAGCATGGTGACACCCCTCGCACCCGGGCCTGGGCCCAATGGGCTCCGTTGAACGGCCTGTTGGTCCTGTTTCAGCCGCCTCACCCAGGGCCGAACGGCCGTACGAGAGTGGCTGGGCATGACCAGCCTGTCAGCGCCGAGTGGGTGCTGTATGTTCCGGCAGGGCGTCACCGGACGATAGGACCAGCCAGGCGGAACAGGACCCGGGCGTACACGAGGGTCGCCGCCGTGATGATCGTCGGGATGACCGCCAGCGCGAGTATGCCCACCAGCGCGCGGCCGCCTTCGGCGGGTTCGAAGTGTCCCCGGTCGTCGTCCAGCAGGAACCGGTAGCCGAACCACGCCCACAGTGCCAGGGACAGCAGCATCCACCCGACCGCCCACTTCTCGATCCGGTGCCCGTCCTGGCGGAGCTGCTCTGCGCCTGCCGTCATCTTTCCCCCTGTTTCGCCGGTGATCCGTAGCCCGTTCATCACAACGCGCGAGTGCCGAACGGACGCCGACCCTTTGAGGTGTTTCGGCCGAATCACTTCCTGCACTCGCGTTCGGAGCGGGTGATGTCCACCAAGTGGTTCGGTCGAACCGGTTCCTGTACTCCCGTTCGGGACGACGTGCCGCACCGCAGGGGGCGCGGGAGCACGCGCGCTCTGTCCTCGCGCACGCGAGCTGGGCTGCACAGCGCCGGCCGCCATGGCCCGATCTGCCGACGCCTCCCGCATCGACGAGGTCCCCCTTGGCTCGCACGCAAGGGGGGTGCCGCCGGCGGCGCGCCATGCCGGCGGCGGCATCGTGAGGCCCTCGGCATCGGCGACAGGTGCGTCAGCGCGCCTCGCCACCCAGGTTGACCTGCACAGCCGGTGGTGCCCTGTCTCGCTCCACCGGTCGCACATCGGATCAGACCGGTTCGGGCTGCGGTTCGCGTCGCGGTTCCGGGTGGGCCGGTACCGCCGTCCGTTGCGACAGCCTGGTGATCCGTGCATAGCCGTAGACCACCGAGGCCGTTGCCAGCATGAGCAACGGGCCGAACACCCACGGATGGGCGGCCATCTGAGTCGAGAGACAGCGGTACGACGCCAAGAACGCGGTGAAGACCGCCGCGCCGTAGACGACGAACCGCTTCGCCGACCGGTCCCAGCCACGGTCGAACGAGCGCAGCGCCATATCGATCGTGAGGGTGAACACCACACCGGCGATGATGTCCGCGCCGTAGTGGTAGCCGAAGCCCAGCGTCGCGCCCAGCGTGGCGATCAGCCAGAACGCGCCTGCGAACCGCAGCACCCACGGGCCCTTGAGGGCATGGATGAAGATCGCGGTGGCCCATGCCGTGTGCAGACTGGGCATGCAGTTGCGCGGGGTGACCCCGTCGAAAGGCACCGGCTGCGGAGTGCCGACCGGCGGCGGCGTGTGCGGCCACAGGTTGGCCACGGCCCAGTGTCCTCCGTCGGCACCGTAGGCGAAGACCGGTCCGACCACCGGGAAGATCATGTAGATGCCGGGTCCCAGCAGGCCGATGACCAGGAAGGTGCGCACCAGATGATGGCCCGGGAAGCGGCGCTCGACCGCCACATGGCGCAGTTGGTACAGCGTGACCGCGACCGCCGCGACCGCGAGCTGGATGTAGACCCATTCGAGAATGTGGGCGCCGACCGTGCCGGTGGCCGCGACGATCCGGCCCGCCAGCCACGACGGGTTGCCCAAGGCGTGATCGGCGGTGGCCACGTACTGGTCCAGCACCGTCGGGCGGGTCTTCGACGTGATCAGCAGCCAGGCGAAGCCGGTCTTGCGGCCGGCCACCAGTAGCAGGGCCAGTCCCACGCCCTTCAGCAGCAGGACACGGTCCCGGCCGGTTCGGCGCGTGACGGCGATGACACCGCAGGCCAACGTCACCCACAGTGCGCCGTTGCCGAACATCATCTCGGCGTCGACAGCCCGTCGCACGAGCCAGAAGACGACGTCGATACCGACCGCCGCACCGAGCGCGATGAACCGCTGGCGCCAGGTGAGCACCACCATCATCAACGTCATGCTGGCGTACAGCACGGTCCCTGATCTGGGTGCGAAGATCACCTCTCGCGCCTGGTCGGTGATCGGCCCCCGCTCGCCGTATCGACGCGAGGCGATCTCCAGCGCGATGAGGAATCCGAGGCCCACCACGGTCACCGCGGCCCACAGCATGCTGCGTGGTTGACGCCATGGAACCGCCCGAAGGCTACCGCTTATTCGCGAGGACCCTTGTACTATCCGAGATATCAATTTTTCAGCCGATTGTCATATTTCAACATAATTGCTGCGAGCTCGAATATGTTAGCGGAGCGGGCGGCTTCGCTGATCCCGGTACGCCGAATACAGCGATCGGCGCCATCCGCCCGCGACTCGAAGGTGACCGGACCGCCCACCGCGTCCGTCATGTCCGAGGGATACCGCCGAACACGTTCCACGCGATCAGCCGCGTTCCCGAACCGGTGAGCGACACAATCACACGGCGGTGCAGCCGAGTTGAACTCCGCCGGCGCGAGCACGTACAACCGCGGCGACAGGGTCTCCTGGATCTCGGTTGGCTTCGCAACCCCGAGCCACCAAGAGGCCCTGCCCTGCCTTCATGCCCGCGGCCGGTGGCGATCGCCCGATCGAGACTCCCGATCGATGCACAACCCTCAAGATCGGAACGACAACAGCTACTGAGGTGCTGAAGTCCGCGCGACGGCCCGCGAACCGGGGTGAGCCTGAGCTCGCGCCGCTGCCGGTCGAAAAGCGTCGTCAGCCGTTGGTCCGGTGCGTCATGCGGGCATCGCGTCCCAGCAAACGTTTCGGTCAGCCCGCCCACCGGGAGTCGAGTGCGACGGCCTGCAGGCGGCCGAGTGTGAGCGGGGGCTGCGTTCGCGTCACCGGACCGCTTTCGGCGTAGGAGTTCACTTCCTGGACGATGACCCGGCGGCCGTCGCGGTGGAGGGTGTCGACACGGTGTCCGGTCGGCGGGCCTGCGCGGCCTTCAGGTGCTGCTGGGACAGGAGACGGGACGCGCTTGGCCAAACGGGCACCCCGTCCGGCGTGCTCCGCCTCGTCCCGCTTCGCTCAGGAAACGGGCTCGGGAACTTCGCCCGGCCTGACCTGCACGATCTCGACGCGGGTGCAGCCCACCGCTTTCAGCTCGGTGCGGCGATGCTTCGCCGACCGTTTGTCGTACCTGCCGGCCGACGCCTGCGGGGTGCCGTCCGGGTCGGTCCACAGGAGACCGTAGTACTGCATCACGCTCGTCATGGAGATCATCACTTCCCCTCCCGCGACGGCGGTAAGCACGCCGCAAGGTGGCCGTGGACGACCCCGCGGCTGCCGATGCCTCAAGAGCGGCCCCAACCCGGCCACCGCTTCAGGGGTGCGGAGCGGAACCGGCCGTGCTCGGCCGTTCGCCAGGCGCTCCCATCGCTTCATGCTGCGCGCCGTGCAGGGTCCGGAGGTGCTGTGCGCGGAGTGAGGCAGGCGCTGATGCGGCGGCACAAATGGTGGGTCACCAGTGCCGGCAGCGCCGCCGGCACCTCGTCGCCCCTCCGGGCGCGGGGCGGGTTCGACCGTGCGCAGAGATTTGCGGCGCATGGCCCGGTGGTTTCAAAGCTTGGTGTCCTGCCACTCTCCGGGCTCGTCGTGGATCTCCTGCAGCAGTTCGGCGAAAGCGTCGCTCTCCAGGAGCAGGGCGTTGTACTCCAACGGGATCCGCTTGCCGTTGATCACCGCGGTGGGCGTACCGGGGCCTTCGGGCTCCTGTGTTCCCCCGGCCTTCTCGTAGGCCTTCTGAGAGGAAGTCACGAAGGAGCGGTATTTCATGGATTTCACGGCTGCATCGAATTCCGGGCCGCGCAGGCCCTCCACCTGGCCGGCCAGCTCCAGCAGGTAGGCGTCGGTGTAGCCATCGACGCTCTCATCGGGCTGGTTGGCGTACAGCACCTCGTGGTACTCCACGAACTTGCCTTCCTCCAGCGCGGCGCGCAGCGCGTTGACCGCCTTCTTCGACCCGGTGCCGCCGACCCGGTCGTCCAGGAAGGAGGCGAGAGTGTATTCGACTCTGGCCCAGCGGTCGAGCATTGCCTTCTGCAGGTGCGCACTGCCGCCGGTGGTCTCGAACTCCTCGCAGTACGGGCAGCGGGGGTCCTCATACAGGTGCACTGTCACCGGCGCGTCGGGATCACCGACCGTGATGGTGATGCCGTTCGTACCGAGCTTTTCCGGCAGTTCCTCGGCGCTGGTGTAGTCAGGGCCGTACTGCGCCTGGCGCTGCCCGCACCCCACCACCAGTAAGGCAGCCGCGCACACGACAGCCCATCGGCCCATACGCCCCATGCGTCATCCCCTCCCCTGAGAACAGCGCGAGGCTAGATCATCCGTACGACGACCGCATCACCAAATCCTTCACGGACCCGCCCGCAGACGTGTCGTCAGCCCGTTCGCCGGCCGGGCGCGGCCCTGGTCACTCGCGGCGCTGGCAGCCCCGCCGCGCTTGCGATGGTGTTCAAGCTCGTCGAGTCCGCCCAGACCCGCCGGCGGGTGATCACCGGAGCCCACCTGGCGCCTGGTCCGCGATGGCGCCCGGTTTGAGAACGGCGTCCTCGCCGGGCGAGCAGAGGACGCCGATCTGGTGCCGCGGCCAGGCATCCCAGGTCGGGGACGCCTGCCGGGAGGTGATCGACCAGCTCCTGGAGGTCAACGCCCTCTACCGGCTCCGGGCCGCCCAGGGGGTGCTCGGGCTGCGGAAGAAGTACGGCGACACCCGCCCGGAGGCCGCCTGCCGCAAGGCGATCGCGGTCGGCGACCCGTCCTACCGCACCGTCAAGGGCATCCTGGTCGCCGGCACCGAGACCGACCCGGAACCCGAGACCGGCGACGCCGGAGCCTCGGCCTTCCTGCACGGACCCGAGGGCCTGTTCGCCGCTACCGTCCCCGCCCAGATCCCCGGCAGCGTCCACGACGACCAGGGTCACGATGACGCCGAGGAGGCTGCCCGATGAGCGTGATGGCCACCGCCCTGCGCGACTCCCTCAAGACCCTGCGGCTGTCCGGGATGCTCGAAACCCTCGACGCCCGCCTCACCCAGGCCCAGAACGGCGAACTGGGACACCTCGACTTCCTCCAGGTCCTCTGCCACGACGAGATCCCCCGGCGTGAGTTTGTCGCGCTCGAACGCCGCCTGCGCAAGGCCAAGTTCGAGCAGCAAGCCACCCTGGAGGGCTTCGACTTCAACGCCGCCCCGAAGCTGCCCGCCGCCCAGATCCGCGACCTCGCGGCCCCGCGCTGGCTCCACTCCGGCAAGTCCGTCATTCTGTTCGGTCCCGTCGGCGTCGGGAAGACACACGTCGCCCAGGCCCTCGGCCACCAGGCTGTCCGCCAGGGCGCAGGCGTCCGCTTCGCCAAGACCGGCCGCATCCTCGCCGAACTCGCCGGCGGCCACGCGGACCGCACCTGGGACAAGCGCATGCGCGAACTCATCCGCCCCGACCTGCTCATCCTCGACGACTTCGCCATGCGCCAGCTGTCCGCATCCCAGGCCGACGGCCTCTACGAACTTGTCTCCGAGCGGCAGGGCCGGTCCCTGATCATCACCAGCAACAGGGCGCCGAGCGACTGGTATCCCCTCTTCCCCAACCCCGTCGTCGCCGAGTCGCTCCTGGACCGGCTGATCAACTCCAGCCGCCAAGTCATCATGAACGGCCCCGGCTACCGGCCCGACAAGCGGCCGAAGGGAACCACCGAGCCCCCGGCCAAGTAGGCGAACCCACCCCAGGAGCTGGGGGATTACGCGACCACAGCTCCTGGAGAAGACGCCGTCGACACGCTCTGGCTCACAGCCACCGCTTGGCTGCTTCGACGCTGTCGCCGCCGCTCGTGTTGAACGCGATCGCCGCCTTCGGCGCGTGACGGCGGACCAGATTCACCACCTGCTCAAAGAGCGGCAGAAGCGGTTCCGGCTTGCGGATCCCACCCCCAATGACAACGACGTCCCAGCTGTGCTCGGACAGTGCTGCAACGATCGCCGGCTCGGCCGACTCATCCAGCTCGATCAGCGTCATGGACGCATCGATGGCATGTTCGCCGAATCGGGCCAGTTCCTGACCGAGGGCCGCTCGAAGGGCGTCTCCGTCCATACCGGGCACTGCACGCGGGTCGATTCCAAGAACGAGAACACGGGGCATGCCCAAGAAGACGATCAGCCGTCAAGCCAAGTTCCCGAGGCGCGAGGTCGGCGTCCGACAGGAGGAGCGACGCACTGGGGAATTAGCTGAACACGGAGGGTGGGGAATTGTTTGACCGTCGACAGGCTCCCGCGACCCCGACTACGCGGCCAGGAAGGCCCGGGTCGAACACCTCTGCGCGATCGCCGACGGTGAGGTCATACCCGAGGAAGGCGAGCCCGAAGTCATCCTCTGCATGGATGAGTTCGGGCCGCTCAACCTCCATCCGCACCCCGGCCGGCATTGGGCCGAACGCGGCGGCAGACACCAGGACCCCGACCGCGATCCCCGGCCCCCTCCGCCGGGCGAACTACACCCGCCCGCACGGAGTCCGCCACCTGTTCGCCGCCTACGACCTGGCCAAAGACAAGCTCTACGGGCACATCAAGAAGATCAAGAACAGGTCGAAGTTCCTGGAGTTCTGCCGCTACCTGCGCTCGCTGCACCCGGCGAGCGTGCGCATCGCCATCGTCTGCGACAACTACTCACCGCACCTGACGACGAAGCGGTGCCAGCGGGTCGGGACGTGGGCGGCGGCGAACAACGTGGAAATCGCCTGCACCCCGACCAACAGCTCATGGCTCGACCGGATCGAGGCCCAGTTCACCGCCCTACGCTACGTCGCTCTCGACGGCACCGACCATGCCAGCCACAAGGAGCAGGGCAGCATGATCCGCCGCTACATCATCTGGCGGAACAAGCACGCCACAGACGACCGCCTCCGCGAGGTCGTGTACAGGGCGAACGCTGCCTGGTGCGGCACTAGAAAGCTGCGATCGGATCGGTGGAGCGTTCACGGCGGGCCAGGGTGCGCATCACCGGAAGGACGCCGTGACGAGCCACGGCGATGCGGGTGAGGCAGGCGATGACCGCGTCGGTGGCCTCGACGGGCACCGACGGCGTGGGTGCCGCCAGGCTGACGGCCAGGTCGTCGAGGTGGACGACGAGTTCCACGAGCCGGGTGAGCAGACACTGATCGAGCGGCAGTACGTGGGCGAACACGCCGACATGCCGGTCGAGCGGCATGGTCGGCAACTGTGCTGCGAGCCGGGCGCGAGCGGCGTCGAACGCCTCGACCAGGACGGCAGGCCCACCGGCCGCCTCCTGCTCGCCCACCTCGCGGATTCGACGCGGAACGGCATTCTCCAGATGCGGCGCCGGGCCGGTGCCGGACAGGAAGTACACGACAGCATCGATGGGTGTCCCGCCCGCCTGCGGCGGCTCGGCCAGCCAACGCTCGACGTTGAAGACCGCTCGGGCAAGATGCCCGGCTAGACCGCTGACCCGGAACTGAGCCAGCGCGCTCGGCTGTTCCCAACGTTCGGCCAGCACTGGCGAACGCAGCAGCCGGGATGTGACCTCGGCTGTGTCGAGAAAAGCGGCGATCACACCGGGAGGCTGGCGGCCATCCTGCTGCGTTGCCATCCACTGTCCGAGATCACCACGGCGCCACCGTCCGGCTCTGCGCATGATCTGCCGGACAGGCCCTGATCACGAGGCACACGATCCACAACTCTTGACCATGACCCGTGATCGGCACCGGCCCCCTGAGCTCCACGCCCACGGCCGCGAGTCTGCGGCGACCGGCCTTTCGCAAGCCGGCTGGGGATCCGTAGCGTTCCTGCAGCCGGGTCACGGCCCGGCGGTCCAGGCGCGGGCCGAGGAGGCGCTCCGGGCTGGGGTGGAACTGGGTGAGCAGGCCACGGAGCTGCGCGACGGTTTCGTCCGGATACCGGGCCGAAGCGGCCGGGGTGCTGCGCTGCACGGACGGTGCGGCTGCCGGCCTGTCCGGGCAGCAACGGCCATCCGGGCGCAGACCAACGACGCCGCCTCGACGCGGTGCGCAAGGCCACGCGGCCGACGCCGTCGCCGCTCTCCCTCCCGCCACCGGGTCCCTCGCGGTGCCGCACGTGAAGGAGCCCGCCGACCTGGTGGTCGGCGGGCTCCTGAGGACGATGGATGTGATGCCCCCCGCACAGCCCCAGGGGCTGAGCACTTCGTCGACTCGCGGTCGGGCGGTCGCGCCCCGCCGCACTGCCGGCGCAAGCAGTTACGCGTGGGGAGATCCGCTCCGTCGCCGCGTGCAGCCCAAAGTCGGCCGAACGACAGCGCCCCGCGTGTCCTGCCCGCCTGAGCAGCATGGACCACCAGATGGTGGCAGCAGGAACGTCACACCGTCGGTAGCGCCGTAACGCCACTCAACGAGCTGCTCGAACCCTGCCGACGTGGGCACCGGAGCACGGGTTACGAGCAGTTCCACCGTCTACCTCCTCAAGCTGGGCGCGGCACGCAGGAACCCCCACGCACCGCGTTGTCCCGAGGCCGCGGCAACGGCCGGATAGGACGGGATACCTGCCTGGGTCAGAGACAAGGCACCTCTCGGCCGCCCCCCGAGGAGTCCCCTCCCCGAAGAGCTGCCAGGTTGAGTGTGCCCAGACCTGGCCTCGCATACCACCCGACCAGTCCTTTTTGTCACAGCGCCGTATGCCTTTGGAAAACCCGTCCCGCCCGGCGGCCCTGACCTCGGGATTCCGGTTGTCTTTTCTCTCGACATTTCGATCTTTAGCGCACCGGGAACTATCTTTTCACGTCCCCTTCCGCCCAGGATAGCCGGTAATTAACCGAGAGACTCGAGTTCTGAATGCACGACCACCCAATCCCTTCACGCGCAACCCCTATCCGACGGTCATTCCCGGCACAAAAGACCCCCAGCGTCGCCATGAACGAATGTTCGCACATGGCGCATGCGTTCACCTTACCTTCCGGTCAGTATGCATCTCCTGGTCCGAACCAATCCCAACTCTGCTTACCCGTACCGCCACCAGGCGGGCCCGCCGGCAATGATCACCCTGACTTAGGGCTGCCTATGTGTATTCCTTAAGAAAATAGACGTGCATGATCCGGGCTTGGAGGGTGATTAGTCTTCGGACGAGTGCCTGACCCGACTCGTGGTTCCTGTGGTAAAGCGCAGGAATATCTTCGCTTGATGACGCGCGTCGCGTAGGGCATTCTTTCTAAATCCGGGCGGCAACCCGGATGCGTTTGCAGCACCAGCACCACCAGCACCACCAGGACGGAAAAACAGCCTGGGTCACATGCACCACGAGACAAGGCACTTCTTAGAAAGGTTCAAAGATGAACCGGTTTTCTCGCCTCGGGCCCGAGGGCCCTTTCGGCCCGGGCTGCGTGGTCTCCCCGCAGCAGAGCGGATCCTTCGGGCTCCAGGCAGGCCCGCTGCCCGCTCCCGGCGGCGTGCGCCGTTCCACGGGCCTGAGCAGGATCAGGCTGAATCTCGCCGCCTTCACGATCGCCGCGGGCGCGACGTTCGGCTTCATCCAGACCGGCTGCGACGCTCCCACCGCGGCAAGCGTCTCCCTGTCCTGCACCCTCGCCGCCGAGCGGCTCGTCTCCGGGATGGCCTCCCGTAAGCCGGGTCCCTCGCGCGCCGCGGCGGCCGACGCCCAGGAGACGCAGGGCTGACCGCGCCCTGGGCGGGGGGGGAGGCTGCCCGCCTCCCCCCGCCCAGGCGCAGCGGGGCCCGGAAGGGAGACCGTCATGAATCACCGGGAGCCCGGCCGGCCGACCACGCAGGTCGACCCGAGCAAGGGCGCACTCGAACAGCTCGCCGTGGACCTTCTGCGGCTGCGCAAGTACAGGGAGCTGACGCTCGAGCAGTTCTCCGACGTGTCCGGCCTGTCGCGGGCGACCCTCTCAGCTGCGACGCAGGGAACCAAGTGCCCGTCCTGGGACACCATGAAGCGCTACCTGGCCGCGGCCGGCGAGGACCCTTCCGCCTGGCGTCCGCGCTGGGAGATGATCGCCGACCCCAAACAGCGTGAAGCAGCCGGACTCCCCGATGCTCCTGAACAGCGGGCCGCGGTCAAACGGCTCCTGCCCTGCGAGGTCATGACTGTCCAGGCGTTCGCCGTAGCCCTGCGCCAGCTCAAGGTGTGGCAGCGCAACCCGACGTACCAGAAGATCGCGAATGTGTCCGCGCGGCACAACCTGGCCGTGGGCCAGACAACGATCTGCAACGTCTTCCGGGGAGCCAAGCTCCCCACCGAGAACGCGCTCATGGGGGTACTCATCGGCATGGGGCTCTCACCACGAGATCCGGAGTTCTCCGAGTGGGTCGAGAAACGCCGCGAGCTTGAAGCCGCTCGCGTCGAAAGCTCCCTGGATCCGCCGCCCAGCGACGACACCTCGCACACGGGCGGCTTCACTCCCCTGCACAAGAAACGGGCCCCCATCCCGAGACAGCGGCCCCACGGAAGCCGCAACCGTCTGCTGCACCGCCGCCGGGAACAGATCATTTCCTGAAGCAGGACCGGTACCTTGCAGGTCAGCCCCGGTCGGGACAGCAGTTCGTGGTGCTCGATGCGGCGTTGCACCGCGAGGGGCCCGCACGCCCCTCGCTCCGGGCCCGCGCGGCTTCCCCCGATCCCCCGTCACCATGCGTGGTCGCGCGTTGACATGCTCCTCGGGCTGAAGCCCGAGGATTCCGCCGCCGTCCCCACCTGTTGCTGTGCCGCTACGCGGCACGGCTTTCGACAGGGATTCCGTGGCTTCCTGTTTCGAACTGGGCCCGCCCCGCATCGTGCACGCTCTTGGCCGGCCGGGTGCGCGCGAGTCCGGATACCGCCAGGTCCTCCACCGCAATGGCTTGGTTGTCGCGGATCAACCGGGTGGAGAGCTGGTGGTGGAACTCCTTGCGCGCATCAGCCACACCCGCGTGAGCGCGGGCGGGGACGGACGGCCGGGCCGGGGCTCACCCGGTGGGCGGTCGTTCGTCGGTGTCAGCGTGTGCCGCCTCTGCGCAGGACCTTGTCCATGCCGACCGCGACGATGACGAGGGTCCCGGTCGCGATGTCCTGGTAGAGGCTGTCGATACCCGCCTGGGTGAGTCCGGAGCGGAGCACGTTGACGATGAGCGCTCCGATCAGTGTTCCGACGACGCTTCCCCGGCCGCCGAAGAGGCTGGTCCCGCCGATGACGACGGCGGTGATGCTCTCCAGGTTCGCCGTCTGGTACGAGTTGGGGTCGGCGTTGGGGATGCGGCCGAGGGCCTGCCAGGCGGCGATGCCGTACAGGAGACCGGCGATGACGTAGACCGACAGGACGGTGCGCCGGACGTTGATGCCGGTCAGGCGGGCGGACTCGGGTGCGTTGCCGACAGCGTAGATGTGCCGTCCCCAGCCCGTCTTGGTGAGCACGTACCAGAAGAACGCGTACAGCCCCAGGAGCAGGAACGTTCCCCAGGTGACGAGTACGCCGCCGAGGTGGACGCCGTGCCCCCAGAAGTCGAGCAGATCACTGGTCACGGGATAGCTGCGGGAGTCGGAGTAGAGCCTGCTCGCGGCGTAGACGACGCTCAGTGCGCCGAGGGTGACGATGAAGGGGGGCAGGCCCAGACGGGCCACGAGCACGCCGTTGACGAACCCGAGGAAGGTCGCCACGACCAGGCCGAGCAGCAGCGCCCCCGCAGGGCTGCCTCCCTCGAAGACGAGCTTGGCCATGACGATCGTGCCGAGGACCGCGATGGCCCCGTTCGCCAGGTCGATGCCCGCGGTGAGGATGATCAGGGA
Source organism: Streptomyces sp. P3 (assembly GCF_003032475.1). NCBI lineage: Bacteria > Bacillati > Actinomycetota > Actinomycetes > Kitasatosporales > Streptomycetaceae > Streptomyces > Streptomyces sp. P3. Next base: position 9,026,529 of record NZ_CP028369.1, on the reverse strand, counting down.
CTGCCCCAGCGCCAGGGTGCCGATCACGATGGTCTGCTGCAGCACCAGGGAGAGGTTCCGCGGCGTCATGAACGTGTCCGTCGTCAGGGAGAAGACCAGTACGGCGACGGCCAGCGCGACGAGGGGGCCGACCGTCGGTGTGCGCAGGACGTAGCGCAGCGCCTCCCGCAACGGGGCGCCCTGCTCTGTCTCGGCGGTGGCGCCGGTGGTGCCGGGAGGTCTCATGATCCTTTGCCGGTCCCTTCCACCGGTCGGCGCCCCGGGGTCATCCCCAGCAATGCCGGAGTCCCCAGTCCGTGTCGTGGGACGCCAGTGCCCGCACCGGCTTGTCGGTGATGAGGTCGGTGCCGGTGTCGGTGAAGCCGGACGGTTTCTTCCCGCTCCTGGCGAACTCCATGACCGCGGCCACGCCCCGGTCGGCCATCCTGACCGGGAACTGCATGACGGTGGCCGCGTACCTCCCGGCTTGGACGGCCCGCACGCCGTCGCATCCGCCGTCGATGGTGCCGATGGTCACCTGCCCGGTGAGGCCGCGTTCGGCGATGGCCGTGGAGGCGCCGTCGGCCACCGGTTCGTTGATGGTGTAGACCGAGTTCACTTCGGTCGTGCGCTGCAACAGGTTCTCCGTCGCGGTCTGCGCAAGGTTGCGGTCGCCGTTGGCGTTCGCCCGCCCGCGGATCGCGGGTGAGTCGTTCTTGATCCCGAAGCCGGCGAGGAACCCGTCGTGACGCTGCCGGCTGACCGAGGAGCCCTCCGTGCCGTCCAGCATGAGCAGCTCGGGGGCCTGGCCCGCGAGCACGGCTCTGACGTAGGCGCCCTGGAGGCGTCCGGCCTTGAAGTTGTCGGTCGCGTACGTGGCGTCCACGGCGTCTTCGGGGTCCGTGGCGCTGTCCAGCGCGATCACCAGGATGCCCTGCCGCCGGGCTTCCGCGATGGCGCCCAGGACTCCTGTCGTGTTCGACGGCGTGATCAGGATTCCCTGCACGTCGCGGGCCACGAGGCTCTCCACCGCGGCGACCTGGCCCTCGTTGTCGCCGTCGAACTTGCCGGACAGCGCGATGAGCTCGGCGCCGTCCTTCTTCGCAGCGTCCGCGGCGGCCTTGCGCATGGTCACGAAGAACGGATTGGTCTCGGTCTTGGTCACCAGACCGATCGTGACCTTCCGCGTCCCGCCGCCCGCGGAGTCCTGACTCCCGCCACAGGCGGCGGCGAGCACCAACGTGCCCGCCAGAAGCAGCACGGCCCCCTGCCTGGGGTGCCGTCGCCGGCTGTGCTTGCGGACGGTGTGATGGTGCGCCATCGGTGACGCCCTCCTCCGGCCGGGTCCAGTGTGTTTCCGCGATCCAGATATATGTCCGTATTGTTAATAAATATCGCATCCCATGCTCCGGAGCCCGCAGTGTGGCGCGCTGCCTTGGAGCACGCGGTGCGGTGTCGGCCGCACCGGAACCGGCCGAGGGTTTGCGTTCGTCCCGGGAGGAGCGAAAGATGGTGATCCGGTACACGGAGTCCTGATCGTGCCAGGGGGTGCGCTCCCCCGCGGTCAAGGGATCCACCGAGGCGGTGCGGCGTCACCGCGATCGGCGGAGAGGGTGAGATGCGCGTGACTGGGCCGCCCTTGCTGTCACTGCGCGGCGTCTCCAAGCGATTCGGTGCCGTCCAGGCCCTCAGGGATGTGGACCTCGAGCTCCGCAGCGGCGAGGTCGTCGCCCTTCTGGGCGACAACGGCGCCGGCAAGTCCACCCTCATCAAGGTCATCGCGGGGGTCGACCCCGCCGACAAGGGCGTCATCGAGTGGGAAGGCCAGGTCGTCCACATCAAGACCCCCCGGGTCGCCCGGCGCCTGGGCATCGCGACCGTGTACCAGAGCCTGGCCCTGTGCGACGACCTCGATGTCGCCGAGAACCTCTTCCTGGGACGGGAACGGCGGTGCCCGGGGGTCCGGGGGCGCCTGTTCCGGCTGATGGACGACAGCCGCATGCGCGGGGAGGCGCGACGGCAGCTCGACGCCCTGGGCATCCGTGTTCCCGACGTGTGCGCCCCGGTCGCCTCCCTGTCCGCGGGCCAGCGGCAGACCGTAGCGATCTCCCGCGCGCTTCTCGGCCGGCCGAAGGCCGTTCTCCTGGACGAGCCCACCGCAGCGCTGGGCGGCCCCCAGACCGGCCATGTCCTCGACCTCGTCGACGAGCTCCGCGAACAGGACATCGGGGTGATTCTCATCAGCCACAACCTGGGAGACGTCAAGGCCGTGGCGGACGAGGCGGCGGTGCTGCGGCTGGGCCGCAACAACGGCTTCTTCCATGTGCCGACCACAACGCAGGACAGGATCTTCTCCTCCATCGTCGGCGCCACGGGCAGCGACTGACCCGCGGGGGTCGGGCAGGTCGGCGGCGGCGGCCGGTATCGCCTCGGCCGCCGACCGCGGGCATCACGCCGCACCGAACGCGTCCTCACGGACCACGCCGGGGATCCCCGCTCGGCGGCGTCGTCCTGGACGGCGTACGCGGACTTGAGCCTTTTCCCCGCCACGGGCCGACGCCGCACGCGAACGGCGGCCTCCCGGACATCCGCTTGCGCTCGGCACGGGCCGGCACGCCGAGCGGGAGGAGACCTCCTGCCGCACGGCCGGGCAATGGCGTACGGGCCGGAACGGGCCGCGCGACCGCCAGGCCGAGAACGGCGACCCGCGGACGCGATCGCCTCCGGAGCTCTCGCGGGACGCTCACCGCCGGGCCGTACCCGAGAAGCGGGGAAGCCGCCGGGGAGCAGGCCGGTCGGGGTGATCGCGCCCTTCAGCCGGCCCTCCGCACCCGCCGCCGAGCCGGGACCCACCGGCCGACTCGATACCCCCCATGGTATGTTCAATACCCCTGGGGGTATCCCGGGTGTCCGATGGAGGAGGAAGTGATGTCGACGAGTCCGGGACTGTCGCGCGCGTACGCCGGCAAGCCGTTCGACGAGGTGATGGAGGGGACGCGGGCCGCTTTGGCGCAGTGCGGGTTCGGGGTGCTGACCGAGATCGACATGCAGGCGACGCTGCGGGAGAAGCTCGGCGTCGCGTGGGAGCGGTACGTGATTCTGGGGGCGTGCAATCCGCCTCTGGCCCACCGTGCGCTGGAGGCGACCCGGCAGATCGGACTGCTGCTGCCGTGCAACGTGGTGGTCCGGCAGGACGCTGCGGATCCCTCGGTGACCGTGGTCGAGGCGGTCGATCCGGCTGTCATGGCCGAAGTCACCGACGCCACCGGCGTGGCGGCCGTCGCGCAGGAGGCCGCGGAACGCCTGGAGGCCGCTCTGGCGCTGCTGGACGAGGAACTCGGGTGCGGGACGGGTGAGTTCTGATGTGCCAGGCGAAGAAGTGCCGCACCTGCGGCAAGACCACCTGGGCCGGATGCGGGATGCACGTGGACCAGGTCAAGGCAGCCGTACCGGCCGGTCAGTGGTGTGACGGCCATCCACGGCAAGCCCGGTCCGACTCCGTGCGGTGGTGGCCGTGGAAGTCCCGCAGCACCCGCCCTTGACCCCCCAAGCCCCTGCCGTTCCCTCCCGGGCGTTCCCGCCCGTACCTGCGGCGGCGCGCGGACGGACCACCACGTCGGCGAGACGTGTGTCCGGCGTGCCGGCAACGATGAAAGGCTGACAGCTCTGTCATGGTGACCTCACCCGAAACCGTCCGGCACACGTCTCCTCCTCCTCGTCCCCCGGGCGGGCTGCTCGGCCGCTGGGGCGTCGCGATGGCCACCCGTGCCCGCTGGGTGTTCCTGGCGTGGGGCATCGTCGTCATCGCGCTGGGCTCCCTGGCGCCCAGCGCTTTCTCCTCACTGGCGGGGGCCGGCTGGCAGGCCGACGGCTCCGAGTCGGTGAAGGTGCGTGAACTGGCCCGCGAGCACTTCGGCGGCCAGGGGTCCACCGCGCTGCAAGTCGTCGTCCACTCCGACCGGTTCACCGCCGACGACCCCGCCCTGCGCGAGGTGACCGCCGAGGTGACCCGGGTGCTCCGCCAGGACGAGCGCATCGCCTCGGTGGTTCCGCCTCAGCCGGGGGCGTCGATCAGCCGGGACGGCCACACCGCCATCGTGCTCGGCGGGGCGGCCGGCGACAGTGATGCGATGGTCCGCGCGGTGGACGATCTCAAGGACCGTCTCACCGGCCTGTCCACCCACGACGTCCAGGTCAGCCCGACCGGCGCCTCCGCGCTGTGGAGCGACTTCAACGAGGCCAACCACGACGCGATGATCAAAGCCGAGATGCTGTCCTGGCCGGTGACGCTGGCCGTCATGGTCCTCGCGTTCGGCTCCCTGGTCGCCGCCGGCCTTCCTCTGCTGCTCACTCTGGCCGGTCTGGTCGCCTCGGCTGGCGGGCTGGTCCTGCTGAACGAGGTCACGCCCATCTCGGTATGGGCGATGAACTTCGCCATGATGTTCGCCCTCGCCCTGGGCATCGACTACGCCCTGTTCCTCGTCGTACGTTTCCGCGCCGGCCTGCGCCGCCACGGCGACCCGCTGGCGGCCGTCGCCGAGACCTTGCAGACCGCGGGCAAAGCGGTCCTGCTGTCCGGGCTGACCGTGCTGGTGAGCCTGTCGGCGGTACTCCTCGTACCGGCGCCCGCGGTACGGACGATGGCGGTGGGCATCATGCTCGCGGTGGTCTTCGTCCTGGCCGCGACCCTCACCCTGCTGCCGGTGGTGCTGGCCAGGCTCGGGCACCGCGTGAACGCGGCCTCCCTGCCCTGGTCCAGGAAGCAGGAGCACCGTTCCCCGGCCTTCGCCCGCTGGGGCGAACTGCTCCACCGCAGGCCCTGGCCCTTCGCCGCCGGCGCCTTGGCCGTGCTGGTGCTCCTGAGCGTGCCGGTCTTCGGACTGAAGGTGGGCATGCCCTCCATCCAGGTCCTCCCCGAGGACGCACCCGTACGCCAGGGCTACGCGACCGTCCAGCAGGCGATGGGCAGGGGCGCCCCGGGCATGCTGCAGATCGTCACCCCGAGCGAGGCCGCCGGCCCCGTGCTGCGTACGGCCCGGGACACTCCGGGCGTGGCCGCGGTGATGCCGGCACAGCCCGCCGCCGACCACAGCGGCTACAGCATGATCCAGGTCATGCCCGCCGACGACCCCTCCAGCCCCCGCCTGGCACACACCCTCGACCGGCTCCGCACCGGCCTGCCCTCCGGGGCGCTGGTCGGCGGAGCCGCCGCGGAGAACCTCGACCTGCAGACCACGCTCGACGACTACCTCCCCCTGGTCGTCGGCGTCGTCCTGACCCTGGGCTTCCTGCTCCTGCTCGTCGCACTGCAGGCGCCGCTGATCGCCCTGCTCGGCACAGTGGTCAGCCTGCTGTCCACGACCGCGGCGTTCGGCACCGCCAAGCTGATCTTCCAGGACGGGCACGGGGCCGGTCTGCTCGGCTTCACCCCGCAGGGGTTCCTCGACGGCTGGGCACCGGTGTTCTTCTTCGCGATGATCTTCGCCATCGCCATGGACTACACCGTCTTCCTCCTCTCGGCCGCCAAGGAGCACTACGAGACCACCGGCACACCGCGTGCGGCGCACGTCGAGGGCCTCGCCCACTCCGGCCGGGTGATCCTGGCCGCCGCCGGCGTCATGGTCGCCGTGTTCTTCACCTTCGCCCTCGCCGACCCCCTGCCGCCCAAGGAAATGGGGATCATCCTCGGTATCGCCGTCCTGCTCGACGCACTGCTGATCCGCCTGGTACTGCTGCCGGTCCTGCTCCGGATCACCGGACACAGCGCCTGGCGCAGCCCGGTCTGGCTGCGCCGGATCCTCCCCCGCATCAGCTTCTCGCACGACTGAACCCGCCGGGGCACGGCGATGACAGCCGGGGCCCGGTATACCCACCGGGTATGCCGACCGCAGGCATCGAGCAAGGAGCGCCGGCATGATCGGCGACCACGTGGGCTCGCCCGCCTCCCGCGATCTCCGAGCCGGCCGCCCGGCCGGGCAGCCGTGCCGGGCAGCCGCGGGCCGAGCGCAGGCGCGCCCCCTCGGCGGCGCGGCGCCCTTCGCGGCGGGCGGGGCCGGCCCCGAGGGCCCCGCCGGCGCGGCTTCGGCACAGCGCAGGACCGGACCGCGGGCACAGAAGCCTCTGCGCCGCCGCCGGCCGCCGCTCCGCTCCGGCCGGCGTGGAGATGGTCCCCCGCCGGCACAGCCGCTCCGGCCGCCGCGCCCCCTCTGGCCAATGCCTTACGTTCATAATATTATGCCCGGGAGAAGGCTCGGCCGGCCCGTCGGCGTTTCGCCCCAGGGTCTGGACAAGGATGTTCAGGAGGGCGCTATGGCAGGGACGCGGCGGAACGCCTCGACAGCGGGGAAGGTCGCACTCGTGACGGGCGGCTCAAGGGGGTTGGGCGCTGCGACCGCACGCCGCCTGGCCGACGAGGGCGCCCGGGTCTTCGTCGCCGATCTCCACCCCCCGGGCGCCGGCCACGGCATCGACGAGAGGATCACCGTGCTGCGCGGCGATGTCACCGACCTTGCCGACATGTCACGGATCGTCGAGGAGGTGGCGGGGAAGGAGGGCCGCCTCGACATCGTGATCGCGAATGCGGGAGTGGCGGCCCGGGGGGCGACGCTTCGGGCTTCGTCGCCCCCCAGGATCGATCAGCTCTTCGATGTCAATGTTCGCGGTGTGCTCAACACCATCCATGCCTCGCTGCCGCGCGTCATCGAGAGCAAGGGCCGCCTCGTGCTGCTGTCATCGGTGTTCGCCTATGTCAACGGCACGGAGACGATCCCCTACGCGATGAGCAAGGCGGCTGTCGAGCAGCTCGGCAGGGGACTGCGAGTCGAACTCGCCGCCCATGGGGTCAGTGTCACGACGGCTTACTTCGCAATGATCAACACGGACATGATCCGGCAGAGCGTCGATGAGGATCCCGCGGCGCGAGCACTGCTCAACGGCCTGCCGAAGGTACTCCACAAGCGAATCAGCCCCGAGGAGGCGGCGCGCGCCATCGTCGCCGGACTGCGCCGCGGGGACGCACGCGTCGTCCGCCCGCGCCGGTGGTCCGCGGTCTCAGCCCTGCGAGGCGTCCTGGCCCCCGTGATGGACTCCCGCATGGCCGGCGACGGCAAGGTCCAAAGGATCGTCGCAAGCCTCGACGCCCGCGAAGGCGAAGACCTCTTGACCTCCTGAGGGCGGCCGCACGTTCCGCGCCGGGCCGCTGCCGGCCGCCGGCGCCGGAGACGGGCGCCCCGAGCAGGCATGTGCCGGCCACCGGCGCCGGCCCGCCCAGGATGCCCGCGGCGGGGGCGGCCGCCCCGGCAAGGCGCTCACCACGGATGGCCCCCTCCCCGCAGGAGGGCGAGGCGGCGCCGGTCACCTCCACGCCCCGCCGGCCGGAGCGCCGCCGGGCCGGCGGCATCCGGTGGCGGTTGCCGCGAGGACGGGGTTGAAGATTGACGTATGCTCGTAATATTATTTTCATACGTCAATGGTGGGGGCGCGACCGATTACCCACCTGAACCCCTCCGACCAGCGCGTACAGAAATGAGGCTCTCCGTGCGTGACCTCCCGTTCCAGTCAGCCGCGGACCAGTTGAGTGCGCTGGCCTCGGGTGAGATTTCGAGCGCGGAGCTGCTCGAGGTCTACCTGAGCCGGATCGGCGCCCACAACGACCGGCTGCGACTTCCGGGTCGCGGTGTGGACCGAGGATGCGCTGTGTCCCGTCGACCACGATGTCGAAGCCGCGGTGGACGACGCCCTGACCGCCCTCAAGGCGGCGGGCGCGAAGGTCCAGCGGCAGCCCGCCGGCCTCCCCGTCTCCCTGGCGACCAGTCACGACGTCTTCCTGCGCCTGCTGTTCGGGGCGTTCACCTACGACCGGTCCGGGCTGACGGCGGCCTCCAACGCCGCGCTCCTCGCGCGCGTCGCCCGGCGTCCCCGCGGGGAAGCGCTGTATGCCTTGCGAGGAACCTTCCAGTCGCACTGCAGCTGGCTGCAGGCGGACGTCGCACGCCATGAGATCCGGGAGCGATGGGTGGAGTTCTTCCGGGAGTTCGATGTCGTACTCATGCCGGTCACGCCGACCACGGCACCGGCCCATCACAACGAACCGATCGACAGGTTCGGGCGTCGGATCCGGGTCAACGGGCAGTCCCGGCCCTACTGGGACCAGGTCAAGTGGAGCGCTGTCGCCAATGCGGCCGGCTCTCCGGCGACGACCGTCCCGGTCCGAACGGCACGCGACGGTCTGCCCGTCGGGCTGCAGGTGATGGGTCCCGGCGGCGGCGACCTCACCACGATCAAGTTCGCCGAGCTCCTCGGCCGGGAGCTCGAGGGCTACCGGCCCCCGCCGAACTGCGCATGAGGGTCCACGGCCTGTGCCGCCCCGCACCCGAGCCGGCGGGCAAACCCTGCCCGGCGCCGACCACACATCCAAGGAACAAGTCCCCGATGAACACCCTGGACACCCCCCTCACCCTCCCGAACGGCCAGGTGCTGCCCAACCGTCTGATGAAGTCGGCGCTGAGCGAGACGCTGGGTGACAGGAACAACGCGCCCGACGATCGGCTCGGCCGTCTGTACTCGACGTGGAGCCGTGGCGGGTACGGCCTCCTGATCACCGGCAACGTCATGGTCGATGGAGCCCACCTGGGTGAACCGGGCAACATCGTCATCGAGGACGAGCACCACGTCGACGCGCTCTCACGCTGGGCCAGGACAGCCCAGGACGCCGGTGTCCCGATCTGGGCGCAGCTCAACCACCCCGGGCGCCAGACCAATCCCCTGGCGCTCGGACACACGCCGGTGGCCCCCAGCCCGGTCGCACCGAAGCTGCCCGGAGCCAAGACGCCCCGCGAGCTGCGACCGGCGGAGATCGAGGAGATCATCGAGCGTTTCGCGACGGCCGCGGCCGTGTGCGAGCGGGCCGGTTTCAACGGAGTGCAGGTGCAAGGAGCCCACGGGTACCTCATCTCACAGTTCCTGTCACCGCTGTCCAACCGGCGCGACGACGACTGGGGCGGCGACCCCGGGCGGCGGATGCGTTTCGTCCTCGAGGTCGTCCGGCGCATCCGGGCCCGCGTCGCACCCGGCTTCGCGGTGGCCGTCAAGCTCAACTCCGCGGACTTCCAGCGCGGCGGCTTCAGCGAGGACGAATCCCGTGCCGTACTTTCCGCGCTGGCTCGCGAAGGCATCGACCTCATCGAGGTCAGCGGCGGCAGTTACGAGTCCAGGGCCATGAGCGGCGAGGCGGCACCCAGCACCAGGGCACGCGAGGCGTACTTCTTGGAGTACGCCCGTACCGTGCGTGAACTCGTGGGCGGCATCCCGCTCGCCGTCACCGGCGGATTCCGCACCCGCGACGGCATGCGGCAAGCCGTACGGGCCGGTGAGTGCGACGTGGTCGGCATCGGCCGGCCGGCGATCACCACGCCGGACGCCGCCCGGCTCATCCTCGAGGGGCGCGCCGAGATGCTCACCGCACACCGGATGCGCTACGGCATGAGAAGCCTGCTCGGCAGAATCGCCGACATCAAGGCACTCGACGGGGCGCTGGACCTGAGTTGGCACACGGACCAGATGCATCGCCTCGGCGACGGCCTGCTCCCCGACCTGAGGCGCGGTCAACTCGCCACCACCATCGCGATGGTGCGCAGAAACGGCCGTACCTCGTTGCGCTCCAAGCGAGGCGCGTGAGGACCTTCTGCCGCCGCCAGGCGGCCCGGTGCCGCGCCGGCTGCACGGCAACGGTCCCCGAGAGGCAGGAGAGGGGGAGGATGCACAGGTCGATCCGGGGACGTGTCCCGGCTGCCGGCCGGCTCCGGATCCCGGTATCCGGAGCGCACGGCTGCCATTCTCGGTGGGAAGGCGCGGAGCCGACGCACCGCGGGATGTGCGGGCACGTGCGCGCCGGCACCCCTGTGTTCGAGGCCGACCCGCAGCGCCCCGGCGCCTGGCTGTGCGTCGTAGGGTCCGGGAAGGGGAACCCCGCGTCGGATCGACCGCACTGCCGGCGGTGAAGTGCGTCCCTTCCCCCCGGGGGCCTGCGTCAGTCCAGCCGGAGGTTGCCGTGCGCGTCGAGGCGGGCCGCGTCCAGGAGCGGTCGTACCGAGCCGTCGCCGGCGAACCGGAAGCTGAGTGCCCACTTGCTCAGCTCGCTGGTCACGGGGTCGGGGTGATGCTCCAGTCGGCCCAGCAGGACCTGAGCGAAGTCCGGCTCTGCGGGGCGGCCGGCCTGTGCGGTGAACGTCAGCAGATAGGCGGCGGCCCGGGCGGCCGGCCAGGTCGGTTCGTCGGCGAGGAGTCCTCCTTCGACCAGCTTCTCCAACGTGGACCGTAGGGGCTCGCGCACCTGCCGCGCGAGGTCTTCCGCGCCGCGGGCGCCGAAGCAGTCGCCCACGGCGAAGAGCGCGGCGTGCAGTTCGGTGACCATCGCGGGACTCTGCTCCTGGGGCTCGGCGACGGACAGCCTGTGCGCGGCCCGCAGGCACGCCTCGACGAGGGCATCTCGTACGTACCTGTTGCGGCACTGCAGGAATCCCAGGGCGAACAGGGCCCGTATCCGCAGCCAGGACTCCCCCCGTTCGTGCTTGAGGACTTCGCTCAGCGCGTGGGCGACCTGATCGGCCCAGCCCGCGGCGACGATCGTGTCGATCGCCTGGCGGCGCGGGACACCGGCGTTCTGGAGCAGCGCGTGCTCGAACAGTTTCCTCGTGGCCGACCGTACGTGCGCGGGTATCGTCACGTCCTCGCCCAGGTCGCGGGCGGCATCCATGACGGTGGCGAACCACGCTTCCCCGTTCTCGGGCCAGGCGTTGCACACCTCCACGTCCTCGGCGATGACGGCCCTCAGGGTGGCCGCGGTCCAGTGCAGTCCGGTGGCTACGTCGGGACGGTTCTCGGCAGCCTCGAACTCGTCGATCAGTTCCTGCAGCTGGACTTTGACGGTGTCCTTGTCCCGGCCTTTTCCCTGGACGGCGCGCTGCCACAGTCCGTGCGCGGCGGTGGCGCGCTCCCGGAGGGTGGCGGAGTCGCTCTGGGCCCGCTCCAGCAGCACCTCATAGACCCAGTCGCCCTGCTCGTCGGTGGGTGCGGACCAGGCCCCCGGCAGGGCGATGGCCAGTTCGAGGTCGAGGGAACGGCCGGGGTAGAGGCTCTTGTCGCGCAGTGTCCCGGCGTCCTTCAGCAAGCGCCGCACGCTCACCCGGAGGGAGTTGATCGTGGCCCGGTCGGTCCTGATCTCCTTTCCCCTGGCCGGTTTCACCGTGTTCAGCAGCACGCTCTTGGTGACCGCCCGCCAGACGCGGAAGCCGAGCGGGGTGGTGCGCACCGCCTCGACCAGCTGGTCCTGCATCTGGTCGAACGCGTAGCCGGAGAGGGTGCCCAGCCAGATCAGCGCCTCGACGTTGCGCTGGGTGGGCGGCGCGGCGCCGATCAGGATCAGCCTGCTGACCACCCGGTTGATCTCGTTGCTTCGCGCAGACGGCTCCGAGCGGCCCAGCCGGGAGGCGAGCCGCAACCGCGAGACGAGCGCGTCGGCTTGGAGCAGCACGGTGTCCTCGTCGTTGGAGAGGCGGCGCAGCAGCTCCTCGTGGGTACTGGCCGGCGAGTGCGGGTCCACCGCGCGGCTCTCCGCGTCGTGCGCGCCCCGCAGCCGGACCGCCAGGGCCCGCAGGCCGCCCGCGTGGTCCAGGCCGAGCACGGACATGATCAGGTCGAACCGCTTGAGATGCGCGTCGTCGAACGGGGCGGTGCCGTCGCCGAGGGCATGGGAGAACGCGGACTCGGCCATGCCCATCTCCTTGGCCACGGCTTTCTGGTTGAGGCTGAGGCTCGTCCCCAGGCGGCCCCACTGGGAGGCGACGGCGTAGCGGATCAGGTCGCGTGAATTGCTGATGTCGGTCAGCTCGTGAATGTGCGGTGGCGGCGCCATCGTGTGAACGTAGCAGCTCTTCTTGAGGGCGGTGCCCCTCTTCTTGTAATTGCGTTTGCCATTCATGCATCGATCAAGAAAGAAAGTCTCTCACCTGCGAAAACAATCAAAGAATCAAGGCGGTGCAACTTGCTTCGCAATCATTCGTTCCGCCATTCTTGGCGCAGTTGAAGTAATCGACCCCCTGATATGAGGTCAGGGGGTCGATTGCGAGAGAAGAAGACGAGTCCGAGTCGCATTCGGTCTCGATCTTGAAACCACTGAGCGTGCAAAGGACGCTGACATGGCTCTCTCCTGGTTCAAGGGTACGCGCGCGGAGGGCTGGGCCGTGCCCATTCCGTGGTGGCAGGACAGCAACGGCAAGCCGAACAGCTGGTGCGGCCGGCGTCCGAGCTGGCACGGCATGATCTTCTTCGTGGCCGCGGCGGGTCCCACCCGCGCCCTTCTCAACATCGTCGCTCCGGCCGGCCCGCTCTGGTACGGCGTCGGGTACGGCGTCTGCCTCGCGGTCGGCCTGGTGATCGGCCACGCGATCCGCGTCAGGGCGGACGACGAGCTGTCCCGCAAGTGCAGCGCAACCCTCGGTGTCACCGGTGTCGCCCTCACCGGGATCATCGTCGTGACCTCCACGGCGCACGCCCCGGCGGCCACGCAGCCGATGGCGGGCTACGCTCCGCTGGCGGCCAGCGCGTTCCTGCTGCTGCTCACCCTGGGCGGCACGCTGCTGGCCCGGCTGTTCCCGCACCGTGCCGTTCCCTGCGCGCAGGAGCTGGAGACCCGGATCGAGGAGCTGACCGGGCAGTTGCACAGGGCCCACGAGCAGCGTTCGGCGCTCGGGCAGGGCTCCGCGGCCGAGGCCCACGGGCACAGTCCCAAAGCCGTACGGGCCTGGGCCCTGCGGTCCGGGTACAGCGTGCCCGCCCGCGGCCGTATCCCCGTCCACATCCTCGAGGCGTGGCGGGCGGCAGGCGGCCCGACGTCCTGACCGGGACCGTCGCCCCGGCCGGCCGCTCGCCCCCTTCGCATTCGGCCCCCGCCGGCTCGCCGCGGGGCCCGCCGCCGGACCGGCCGGCCACCGCGGGACCGTCGGCGTGGCCGCCGAAGTCCTCACCGGCCTTGCCGCCACCGGGTGCGGGCCCCGCGGCGAGCGCGGCACAGCGGTGCTCGTGAGGCGCCGGCCGGGCCGGTGCGGCGCGCTGCCGCCTCGAGGACGGGCGGCCGTGCGGGAATGCCGCACCGGCGGGGGCCGGCCGGGACGGTACGGCCCTGCCGGCCCCCGCCGGTGCGCGACGCCGGTTTGCGGGCCGGCGCCCGTATGCCTAGGCGCCGAAGTTGTTGTTGATGTTGCCGACGGAGAAGTTGACGAGGGCCCCTGCGCACAGGAGGAAGCAAGCCCCGTTTCCCGCAGGGGGGGTCGGCGAGGCGGACACCTGAACCGCGGCCGTGCCGTTCGAAGCGCTGCAGTTGTCGTTGCCGTTGTAGGCGCCTGTGATCGAGTGTGTGCCGGGCGCCGTGAACGTGGCGTAGTAGTGCGCGGTGCCGTCAGCAGCGACGGGAACGGTGTCCAGCAGGGTGGCGCCATCGAAGAATGTCACGCCCAGGCCGCCTGCAGGGCCGGCCCCGCACGTCACTGTTGCCGTCAGGTGCACCAGTTCGCCGGTGCCTGCCGAGGAAGGCGCTGCCTGGACCGACGTCGTCGAGGCCTCCGCAGCAGCCGCCGGAGAAGCGAAGGCCCCGGCCGCGGCCAGTGCCGCGGGGACGACCATGAACCATGCTTTCCATCCTTGCTGACGTAGCACTGCCGCTCCTCATGGATTGATCGTTGGACTGGTCCACCCCGACCCGATTAGAACATCACATGTTTCACGAAATGCTCCTTTCTTTTGCTGTTTGCCTCTTATGCACTAATGGGTGTCGGGAATGCGCCCGGAACGGGGTGCCGTCCGTGCCGGTCGCGGCGCCGGGGTCTGCCGGGCGGCGGCCGCGGGGCGGGCCGGCTGTGTGAAGCGTCTGCGGGCGGGGCGGCGCGGGCGCGAAAGCGCGGGGGCGGGCCCGTCCCGGTGCGGGAGGGCCCGGCGGTGCGCTTGCACAGACGGCCACGCCGTCACGCGTCCGTGTGAGATCCGCCGCAGCGGCGGCTCTGCGCGGGGTGAAGGCCGCCCGCTTTCACCCCGCGCGCAGGCCCTGTCGTGACCGAGTCCGGTCGGCGGCAGTCACGCTCGTGATCAATGCCTTCGGTGCCGCTCCTACTCGGCAACGCGCTGCAGGCGCAGGCTGCGCAAGATCCTGCGCACCTCGGCGTCCATCACCGACCACGAGGCGAACCGCCAGTCCGGGTCCGCGGCGCCGGGCAGTACCGCGCCTCGCGCCTCCCACTCGCGGGCCAGCGCCGCATACAGCGGTGTGAGATGCAGGTCCGCGAAGGGACGCGGGGCGGCGTGGCGGGGCGCGGTGGGCCGTCGGCAGGGCAGCGGTGGCAGCGGCTCTGCCGCCGTCGGCTCGCTTCGCGGGCCGGGCACTGTCACGTCCTTGCCGTCCCAGTGCGCGGTCCCGACCAATGCCCCCCAACTCTCAGACGTAGCGGCGCTGTCAGCCGAAGGCATCGGACGGAGATTCATGCACTGGGAACGAAGGACTCATGCCGAGAGACACTCCGAACCGTAAGCCCGTTGGGCCACTGGAGTGAGCGGGGTGCACGACCTCACGGCCCTGCGTGAGCCGCGGCCGCAACAGGCGCGGCCGGCCGCGCACGGAGGAAAGGGGCCGACGGTGGACGCCGGCACGGATCGGGGCCGGTGAGCGGTGGGATCCGTGTCCGGCGTGCACACGGCCGAGGAGCCGCTGGAGCACGAGCGGTGGTCCTGCCCTCAAGGTGCCGCGACGGGATGCGGCCGGGTGTGCACGTCGTGCGGCGGCACGGACAAGGCGGCTCGTCCTTCGGGGACGAGCCGCCTTGTCCCCGAAGGCGCCGCTGGGCACGAGCGGTGCGGCCCGGCGGGACGGGGCGCGCGATCGCGGCGGGGCCGGCGCACGTGCCGCCGGGCCGGCACCGGGGGGTGCGTCTTCGCGGCGTTCTGCGCACCCGGGCGGGCCCGGACCGCTCACGCCGTCCGGGCCCGCCCGCGCGTCGATCAGACGTAGGTGAATCCGCCGCTGACGGTCACGCTCCCCGCGGGAGTCGTCACGACGACCTCCGCGTTTCCGACCGCTCCTGCGGGAGTGACGGCTGCCAGCACCGTGCCGGTGACGTCGACGACCACGCCGGTCGCCGGGACTCCGCCGATGGTCACGGTGGCCCCGGCGAGGTTGGTGCCGATGATGGCGATCGGCGTGCCGCCGACGGCGGCGCCGACCGCCGGGGTGATGGAGACTGCCGTGGGCAGGGGCAGGCCGACGTAGGTGTATCCGCCTGCCACGGAGGCGCTGCCGGAGGCGGTGGTCACGACGACGGCGACATTGCCGGCCGCGTGCGGCGGCGTGACGCCGGTCAGTACCACGCCCGCGATGACGTTCACTCCGACGGCGGGTACGCCGTCGAAGGTGACGCTCGCGCCGGTGAGGTTGGTGCCCACGATCGTGAAGGGGGTGCCGCCGGCCGTCGGCCCGGAGGGCGGACTGAAGGCGAGGACGCTCGGGGGTGCGGGCACCACAGGTCCCACGTAGGTGTAGTTCGCCGGGTTGCTGGCGCCGGCCGCGGTGGTCACCACGACGGGCACGTTGCCGGCGGCGTGCGGCGGCGCGACCACGGTGATCAGGAGGCCGAAGAGGTCCTGGGAGACGATGGTGGCGGGCGTGCCCGCGAACGTGACCGAGGTGGCGCCGCCGAGGTTGGCGCCGAGGAGCAGGACGGAGTTGCCGCCGGTGGTCGGCCCGAAGCCGGGGACCGCACCGATCAGCGTGGGCTGCGTCAGGACGGGAAGCAGAGCGGTTTCAGACATGGGTGTCCTCCTGGACTTCGTTGCTGTCGTGTGAGAGGCGTCAGCCTTTGGCCGCGGGCGCGTGGCGCGGCTCGTGTCGAGACCGCACGACGGCACCGGCGGGGGGGTGACCCGGATGTGGCCGTGGACGGTCACAGTGCCGGGAGGAATCGCGGGGTCTTCGGCCGACTCCGGCGGACTGCCGGGGACCTGTGGTGCAACTCTCGCCATGGGCGGCGGCCGAGCTGCATGTGCCGCTGATGTGCACCGGAGGAGTTCGCGAGCGCCGGCTCTGTGCGCTACCAGAAGGGATGGGCCGCCTACCGGTATTTCCATTGATCCATACGGGTGACGGGATGACAAGAGGCCTTGCGGAACATCACCCGTGTGGGGGGCGCGAACAGCTTTCGCGCCGGGCTGCTCCCCCGGGTCTCGCGGTTGCTGCGATGTGCGGTGCGGCACGTGTACGCCCGCGCCCGTGCGGGCGCATGACGTGCCGTCACGACGCCGGCCGGCCCGTCGCCGGCACCGGTCGGGCGATTACTCCCTATGGTCGACGCCGTGTTCCGTGTGCGTAGTGCTCACACGTCTGACCTGCACGCCTTCAGCGATCGAGGAGGGTGCGGTGTTCGTGCGGTTGCGAAGCACGCGGCGGCAAAGCTTGCTTGATACAGACGTCCCGAGAGGTTTGGTGTCAGGCGTCTGGGGCGGCCTGATCCATGACGGCACAGGTCGCCTTCCATGACCGAGCAGGAGGCCAGTCACCTATGAACAGCACCTTGTCGGAGGCCGTGGTCGCTGGAGCAGACGCACAGGACCTCAAGGCCCTGCCCGTCCCCGAATCCTTCACGGCAGCCGTGGTGCGTGCCTGCGACGTCGGCATGTTCGAGGGTGTCGAGGACAAGGACGTACGCAAGTCCTTGTTCGTCGAAGAGGTGCCGATGCCGGAACTGGCCCCCGATGAGGCACTGGTCGCCGTCATGGCGAGTGCGATCAATTACAACACGGTGTGGACGGCGATGTTCGAACCGCTGCCGACGTTTCAGTTCCTGAAGCAGATGGGGAGGGCCGGCGGGTGGGAGTCCCGCCACGACCTGCCCTATCAGGTGGTGGGATCGGATGCGTCGGGCGTGATCGTACGCACCGGTTCTTCGGTGCGCAGGTGGAAAGTCGGGGACCATGTGGTCGTCGCCCCCGCCTACGTCGATGAGCAGGATCCCGACACCCACCGCGACGGCATGCTGGGAGCCGGGCAAAAGGCGTGGGGCTTCGAGACGAACTTCGGCGGCCTGGCCCACTACGCGGTCGTGCGGGCGAGCCAGCTGATGCCCAAGCCGGCCGTGCTGACGTGGGAGGAGGCCGCCGCCAACCCGCTGTGTGCCAGCACCGCCTACCGCATGCTGGTCAGCGAACGCGGGGCGCGGATGAAGCAGGGCGATGTCGTCCTGGTGTGGGGGGCGACCGGTGGCCTCGGCTCGTACGCCGTCCAGTTGGTGCTCAACGGCGGCGGCATTCCGGTCGGCGTGGTCAATTCCGAGGAGAAGGCCGCCGTGTTGCGGTCGCTGGGCTGCCAGGCGGTCATCAACCGCTCCGACATCGAAGACGGCGCCCCGGGCGCACTCGAGCGGCCCGACGGGTGGAAGAAGCTCGGTGCCGCCATCCGTGACGCGGTGGGTGAGGACCCGCACATCGTGTTCGAGCACACCGGACGCAAGACGTTCGGTGCGTCGGTCTTCCTCGCCCGTCGCGGAGGCACCGTCATCACCTGCGGCTCCAGCACCGGATACGAGCACACCTACGACAACCGCTACCTGTGGATGCGTCTCAAGCGGATCATCGGAAGTCACGGCGCCAACCTGCACGAACAGTGCGAGGTGAACCGGCTGTTCAGCCTGGGCCGTCTCGTGCCGGCGCTGTCCAGGACGTACACCCTGCGCGAGGTGGGGGCGGCCACCAGGAGCGTGCAGACCAATCAGCACATCGGCAAGGTCGGTGTGCTGTGCCTCGCGCCGAGCCCCGGGCAGGGCGTGACGGACCCGCAGGCCCGGGCGAAGGTGGGCGAGGACCGGCTGCGGGTCTTCCGCAGACGAGCCGGCCGCTGACCGGTCCGGCGCCGCCGCCGTTCGCGGCGCCGGGCCGTCAGCCGCTGCCTGCTTCGAGGGCCTGGGTGAGGTGCTCGGCGATGACTTCGACCTGGGGCGGGTCGATCAGCGACAGATGATCGCCCTGGACGGGGACGACCTCGAGCGAGGGGCACAGCGGCGCCCATCCCAGGTCCGCCTCGGAGCGCAGATAGCGGGGGTCCAGGGCCGTCGTCAGCGCCTGCGCCTCCTGCGCCCGGTAGAGCACCACGTGCCCTTCGTAGGGCCTGGGCCGGTAGCGCTCCCCCACCCGTGCGTCGATGTACGAGGTCCGCTGATGCTCGAGGATGCCCTGGCTCATGCTGATGCCGGCCTCGGTCAGCAGCCGCATGACGACGTCGATCTGTTCCTCGTCGGCGGTGCCGGCGAGTTCCTCGTAGGGAAGTTCCAGCCGGTGTCCGTAGGTGTGCTCGATGTATTCGACGAATCGGCCGAAGCGCTCGAGCAGCATCTGTGAGTCCAGGCCGGGCAGCGCCGCGGGCAGGATGGTGTCGATCAGTCCCAGGAAGCCCACCTCCTGGCCCTGTTCGCGGAGCTGACAGGCCACTTCGTAGGCCAGGCAGCCTCCGAAGGACCAGCCCAGCAGACGGTAGGGGCCTTCGGGCTGAAGGTCTTTGATGATCCCCAGGTACCGGGTGGCCTTCTCCTCCAGCGAGGCGGCCTCGTCGACGCGCTCGAAGCCGTAGACGCTCTGATCGGCGCGGAGCAGCTGGACCAGGGGGCGGTAGACCGAGGTGGGCCCGCCGGCGGGGTGGAAGGTGAACAGGGGCGGGCGGCGGCTGCCCTGCGGGGCCTGGCGAAGCGTGCGCACGATCAGGTTGCCGGTGCCGTTGACCGCGGGCCGGATGAGGTCTGCGATGGCGGCGACGGTGGGACCGTCCAGGACCTGTTCCTCGGTAAGGGCGACGTCGGTGTCGCCCAGGCGCCGGCGGATGCCCTCGGTGAGGGCGCGCACCGCGTGCGGGCCGCCGCATACGGCGACGAAGTCGTCGTCGACGCTGTCGGGGCGAACGCCCAGGACGTGACCCCACACACTCGCCACGAGGCGTTCGGCTGCGTCCCGGGGGCCGATGGCGGTGGGCAGCGGCGGAGGGGTGCCGTGGGCGGCAGGGCGCGGCCGGTCCTGGGCCGCGGGGGGCGGCTGTGCGGGCGACGCCGGGCCGGCAGGCCGCAGTTGGAGTTCGCTGAGCACCGCGGCACCGAGGTCGCGCAGAGTCGCCCCGCGCAGCAAGAGCGTCGGGGGTACTTCCACCGCGAAGTCGTGGCGGGCCGCGTTCTGGATACGCACCGTCATCAGGGAGTCCAGGCCGAGGTCCGTCAGCGCGACGTCGTCGTTCAGGTCGTGTGCCGCGAATCCCATGACCGCCGCCGTGCGTTCGGCCAGCCGTTCCAGGACTCTTCGGGCGGCTGCGTCGCCGAGTCCGGCGATGCCCTGGGGGCCGACCCAGTCCTCGCCGGGGCCGGCCTCGTCCGACAGCACGTCGGCGAAGAACGGCAGGGCTTGCAGGCCGGGGAAGGCCTGGAGGGCCTGGAGGGCGTCGAGGTGAACCACGCCCGTGTAGGGCCGCCCGCAGGTGAGCAGTGCCTGCAGGGCGTCCAGCCCCTCGGCCAGGCCGATGGGTTCCAGCGGCAGTGCCGGGTTGTCCGGGGCGCCACCGACCTGCGCCCACGGCCCCCACGCGATGGCGGTCGCGGGGCGGCCGGCGGCTCGCCGCCGGTGCGCCATGGCGTCCAGCCAGGCGTTGGCCGCCGCGTAGGCCGCCTGTCCGGGCGAGCCGAACAGGGCGGCAGCGGAGCTGTAGGAGAGCCACCAGTCGAGGTCGTGATCGTCTGTAGCGGCTTCGAGCCGCAGCGCGCCGATGACTTTGGGCCTGAAGACCTCGGCGATGTCGCGGGGCTGCAGGTCGGTGACAATGCGGTCGTGAAGGACGCCGGCGGCGTGGGCGACGCCCCGCAGCACGTGGCCGTCGGCCTCAGCGGCCGCCACCAGGCGTGGTGCCACGTCGAGGTCGGCGATATCGCCCTGGACGACGCTCACCGAGGTGCCCAGGTCGGCCAGTTCCCTCAGGGCCTGTTCGGCCTGCGGACCGGGGGCGCGGCGGCCGTTGAGCACGATACGGCCTGCTCCGTGTTCGGCCAGCCGCCTGGCCGTGGCCAGGCCCAGCCCGGTGAGTCCGCCGGTGAGGATGTAGGCGCCGTCGGGACGGGCGAAGGGCACGTTGTCGTACGGTTCGCTCAGGTCGGCCGGTGACAGGCGGGCCACGAGGCGGGTTCCGGCACGCCAGGCGACCTCGTCGGCGTCGCCGTCGGCGAGGAGTTCTTGGACGAGGTCGTCCACCAGGGCGTCCACCAGGGCGGGCTGCGCGGCGATGTCGACCAGGCAGGCCCGGAGTTCGGGGCGTTCAAGGGCCATGGCGCGAATGAGGCCGCGCAGACAGGCCTGGTCGGGATGCGGTGCTTCGCCCGGTGCCGCGCAGACGGCATTGCGGGTCACCAGCCACAGGCGGGGAGGCGGTGTCTGCGGCGGCGCCGAGAGCAGAAGGCGTGCCACGTGTGCGGCCGCCTGCACTTCGTGCAATGTCGTCTCGGATGCCGGCGGGCGGCTGTTGAAGAGCATGGCGACGGCTGTCCGGCCGGTGCCGGCCCGGTGCCGCCAGTCGTCCAGGAGGGCGGCGATCGTGTCGTCGTGGTACTCGCCGGTGGTGACGTTCATGTCTTTGGCGTCGAGGGCTGCCGCGAGGGGGGCGGCGAGCTGATGGCGATCGGCGTCCCGGGGGTCGGTCAACAGCAGGAGGGAGTGCGGCGGGCGCGGTACGCCGGCGCCGGTCTTCGTCCACTGGATGTCATAGGTGATGTGGTCCAGGGGGGCCGGCACTTCGCTGCGCTGGACGGGCCGCATCTGCACCCCGCGGGCCTCGATGTCCGCCTGGCCCGACCCGCTTGCCGCCCGGATGTCCCAGCAGCCGTCCTGGGGGTGGGGGTCGTGTTCGTCATCTGCGGGGCCCTGGCCGGATGCCGAGAGCTCGCACCGGATGTGGTACTCGTCGTCGACCGCGGTGCGCTGCAGCTGCAGCGATCGCAGTGAGGAGGGAGCGTGCTCGCCGGCCGGTACCGGCTCGCGGGGATTGCGGTCCGCTGCGGCCGGCTCCATGGCGGCCGGTGCGTGCAGCAGGACGTCGAGGAGGTGTGCCAGCGCACGCCGGCCCGGCGCCGGCTGCGCGTCGGTGCCGGCCTGCCAGTGAAGAGGGGGCGCGGTGTCCGCGTCGTGGGGGCGGTCGTCTTCGAGGCGGTGCGGTGCGCTCACCACGCGAGCCGAGGCGTGGCACAGCCACGTGCCCGCGGCGGACCGGGAGTGGATGGAAACGGCTGCCCGGTGGGGGCCGGCCGGCTGCCACACGGTCGTGATGGGGGTGCTGGCGGACAGCGCCAGCCACCGGTGCACGACGAGGTCTTCGATGCGCACCGCCGTCAGATCGCTGCGGCTCATGTCCACGGCCGCGGCGAACAGCAACTGCGCGCAGTCCGACAGGCTCAGTACGGGCCGTCCGTGCAGCTTTCGGGGCTGCTGCCGGTCCTGGGCGGTACCCACGTCCCCGTGCCACAGGGTCCGTGCGGTCACCGGGTCGTCCACCCGCAGGCCGATCAGTGCGTGGCCGCCGCGGGCGGGCGTGCCGCTGGACGCTCTGCCGGCGGTGAACCAGTGTCTGACGTGGCGCCACGGCGGGGTGGGCACCGGTGCGCGCTTGCCGCTGGGCCACAGTGCCTGGCCCGGACCGGTGACACCGGCGAGGTGGAGCCGGGTCAGTGCGGTGAACAGGCTGACCGTGTCGTCGCCGTTCTTGTGCAGGGTGGGCACCACGAGGGCGTCGTGCGGGGATACGGCGGCGAGGGTTTCGGCGAGCGGGACGGCCGCGACGGGTTGCGGGGCGATCTCGACGAAGAGATCGTGGCCGTCCGCGGCAGCGGCCGTCACCGCCTGCTCGAAACGCACGGGCCGGCGTGCGTTGGCGCACCAGTAGTCCGCGTCGGGGCGGACCGGCGCGCGGGGGTCGTCGAGCACGGTGCTGTACCAGGCGAGGGCGGGTGTACGCGCCTCAAGGGGGCCGAGGGCTTCGCGCAGCGCCGGCAGGATGGGGTCGACGGCGCGGGAGTGGCCGGCTCCGCCCACGGCGAGCAGGCGGGCCAGTCGCCCGTGCGCCGTGAGGTCTTCGGTCAGCTGCCGGACGGGGCCGCTCGGCCCGGCGACGGTGCACCGGCGGGGTGAGGCGTGCACCGCGATGTCGACGCCGGGGTAGCGGCTGAGGACTTCGGCGCGTTCGTCGTCGGGCAGTTCGATCGCTGCCATGGCGCCTGCGTGTTCCTCGTCGATGCCGGTGAGGTGCAGCGAGCGGTGATGCATCACCCGCAGGCCGTCGCGCAGCGTCAGTGCGCCGGCGATGACGGCCGCGCCGACCTCTCCCATCGAGTGGCCGATCACTGCGGCCGGTGTGACGCCGTGCGCGCGCAGGGTGTCGGCGAGCGCGATCTGCAGTCCGAACAGGAGCGGCTGGACGCGGTCCACGCTGGTGCTCTGTTCCTGCGTGATCAGGTCGGTGAGGGAGGTGCCCAGCTCCGCTGCGAAGGCAGGGTCCATCCGGGTCACGGAGGCGGCGAAGGCCTGTTCGTCCTGCAGCAGGCGGCGTCCCATGCCGCTCCACTGGGAGCCGTAGCCGGAGAAGACGAAGACCGCACGGCGCGAGCCGGGCCGCTGGGCCCTCGTGCCGGCCTCGATGACGCCGGGCACGGACTCCTCCCGTACGAGTGCGGCCAGCGCGCCCACCAGGTCACCGGTGGTTCTTCCCACGACGGCCGCGCTGACGGGGCCGCGGCCGAGGTGCGCGAGGGTGTGGGCGAGGTCGGTGAGAGGGGGTGCGTCCTTGGACGCCAGCCGGTGTGCGAGGCTCGTGGCGACGTCGCGCAGGCGGTCCTTGGAGCGCGCGGTGACGAGCAGGACGTGGGGAGCGGCGCTGTCAGCGGTTTCGTCGTGCGCGGTCGGGTTCTCGTCACGCGCTGTCATGGCCTGTGGTGGTGCCTGTTCCAGGACGACGTGTGCGTTGGTGCCTCCGAATCCGAAGGCGGACACTCCGGCCAGGGCCGGCCGGTGCGGGCGGTGGGGCCAGGGCGTCGGCTCGGTGACGACGCGCAGTGCCAGGGCTGTGAAGTCGATGTGCGGGTTGGGGCGGTGGAAGTGCAGGGTGGCGGGCAGTCGGCCGTGGTGGAGGGAGAGCACGGTCTTGATCAGGCCGACGATGCCTGCCGCGCCTTCGAGGTGTCCGAGGTTGCTCTTGACGGATCCGATCAGCAGCGGACGGTCGCTCGTGCGTCCCTGTCCCAGCACGTCGCCGAGGGCGTCCGCCTCGATGGGGTCGCCCAGGAGGGTGCCGGTGCCGTGGGCCTCGACGTAGTCGACGTCGGCCGCCTGGACCCGGGCGTCGCGCAGGGCGCTGCGCAGCAGGGCGCGCTGGGCGTGGGGGTTGGGGGCCATGAGTCCGGCCGAGCGGCCGTCGGAGTTGACGGCGCTGCCGCGGATGACGGCGAGGATGCGGTCACCGTCGCGGTGGGCGTCGGGCAGTCTCTTCAGGACGACGACGCCGCAGCCTTCTCCTCTCGTGATGCCGTCGGCGCCGGCGTCGAAGGGTTTGCATCTGCCGTCGGCGGCCAGTGCGCCGGCCTGGTCGAAGGTGGCGGTGGTGGCCGGGGACAGCATCACGTTGATGCCCGCGGCCAGCGCCGTGTGGCTCTCTGCGCTGCGCAGGCTGCGACACGCCTGGTGAACGGCGACCAGGGACGACGAGCAGGCGGAATCGATGGTCATGCTCGGCCCGCGCAGGTCCAGCAGGTAGGACATGCGGTTGGCGACGATGCTGCCTGCTGCTCCGGTGCTGGTCCAGGCCGTGACGCGGCGGACGTCCGCGGTGGTCAGCTGCCCGTATTCCAGTGCGCTGATGCCGACGAAGACGCCGGTGGCGGTGCCTTGCAGGGTTTCGGCGCCGATCCCCGCGTGGTCGAGGGCCTCGCAGCCCACCTCGAGCAGGAGGCGCTGCTGGGGATCCATGACTTCGGCTTCGCGCGGGGTGATGCCGAAGAAGTCGGCGTCGAAGCCTTCGACGTCGTCCAGGAATCCCCCCCATCGGCAGGTGCGTTCCAGTACGGCGGCGGTGTCGGCTGTGCCGTTGTCGAAGTCCCGCCAGCGGCGGTCGGGAACCCGGCCCACCGCGTCGGTGCCGGCGAGCAGCTGCTGCCAGAACGCCTCAGGGCCGTTGATCTTGCCGGGAAGGCGGCATCCGATGCCCACCACCGCGATCGGTACGGCATCGGCGGCCGGTGTGTCGTCCTCGGGCGCGGTCCGCCGGTCCTGGCCCGGTTCTTGCGGTGGGGCCAGGTGGTGAAGGAGTGCTTCGATGGTGGGGTTCTCCCACAGCAGCGTGGTGGGAAGCGAGGTGTTCAGTAAGTCTTCGAGACGGCCGCTGAGGTCGACCGCGTCGCGTGAGGTGAGGCCGTACTCGGGCAGCGGGCGTGTGTCCTGGAGTTCGCCGGCCGGCACGCCGCACATGCTCGCGACGAGTTCGCGCAGCACGACGCGCAGCTCTGCCGGGTCGGGTGGGGTGTGGGGGGTGCCGGCGCCGGGAAGCGCAACGTGTGCCGCCGGGGTGTCGTCCTGTCGACCTGCTGCGGTCATGCGCCGTCGGTTCCCTTCCGCTGTGCCGGCTTCGCCGGCCACTGGCCTCGCAGGTACCTTTCGCGGCAGGCCGGGCGGGCGACCTTGCCGCTGGTCGTGTGCGGCACGGTGTCGGGTGCCGCGAACACGAAGTCGTGGACGGCGATCGCGTGGCTGCGGGCGACGGCTGCGCGCACGGCGCGGGCGACTTCCGCGCGCACGGAGTCGGGGTCGGTGAGGTCGCGCGCGTGCTCGGCGACGATGACGAGCTTTTCTGTCTCGTCGGTACTGACGGCGAAGGCCGCGCAGTGGTGGCGGCGGATGGCGGTGTGCGCGTTCTGCACGGTTTCCTCGATGTCGTGCGGGTAGTGGTTGGTGCCGTCGATGATCACCAGGTCCTTGGTGCGGCCCGTCACATAGAGCTGCTTGTCGTGCCACAGTCCCAAGTCGCCGCTGCGAAGCCAGTGTTGGTCCGGCCGGTACGGGTCGTCTCCGTCCAGAACGGCGTGGAAGATCTCGCCGGTCTCCTTGGGGCGGCCCCAGTATCCGCGTCCGACGTTGGGCCCTTTGATCCAGATCTCGCCGACCGTGCCGTCTTCCTGGCGGCGGCATGTCACGGGGTCGACGATGGCGATGTCCTGAGTGACCGGCCGGCCGCAGGCGACCAGCTCGCTGGTGGGCGAGCCTTGTGCGGGCTCGACGACACGGGCCGTGCCCTGCGCCAGCATGTTGCGGTCGAAGACGGTGACCGTGGGCTCTTCCTCCTGGGGAGAGGTGGAGACGAACACCGTCGCCTCCGCCAGGCCGTAGGAGGGGCGCATGATCACGGTGCGCATGCCGTGGGGGCCGAAGGCCTCCTGGAAGCGGGCCAGCGTCCGGCTGCGGATCGGTTCGCTGCCGTTGACCATCGCGGCCACGGACCCCAGGGACAGGCCGGCGCGCTCGCTGTCGGGTACGCGCTGCACGCAGTAGTCGTAGGCGAAGTTCGGCGCCGCCGTCAGGGCGCCGCTGTGCCGGGTGAGCAGGCGCAGCCAGCGGACAGGCTGCTGGACGAATGCCGCCGGATCCATGAGGACCGAGGAAACACCGCCGATCACCGGCAGCACGACCATCAGTACCAGGCCCATGTCGTGGTAGAGCGGCAGCCATCCGACGGTGCAGTTGCGGTGGGGGCGGATGTCGTAGGCTTCCAGCGCCTGGCGGGCATTGGCGCAGACGTTGGCGTGTGTGATCTCCACCCCGGACGGGATGCGTGTCGATCCCGACGTGTACTGCAGGTAGGCGCAGTCCTCGGGTCCGACGGGCGGGTGCGGCTCCTGCCCGCCGTCGGCGGCGTATTCCTGAAGGTCCGACAGGGTCGTGATGTGCATGCCTGGGGGGACGCTGTGCTCGGCGCCGAACGCTTCGACCGAGGCGCGCTGCTCCTGGGTGCACAGGGTCAGCATGGGAGCGGCGTCGTTCAGGGAGGAGGCCAGCTTTTCGCTGTGCCCGGGCAGGGAGGGCGGGAACAGGGGGACCGCGATCGCTCCGGCGCAGGCAGCCGCGAGGAAGCCGACGACGTAGTCCAAACCCTGGGGGGCGACGATGGCCACTCGCTCACCGGCCGCCCCCATGTGACGCAGACCCTTCGCGGTTGCCCGGACCTTGTCCTCGAGCTGTCTCCATGTCAGCTCGTGTGCAGTGCCGTCCCTGTCGGCGCTGAAGTCCACGAAGGTGAAGGCCGTCATGTTGGGCGCCTGCGCTGCCGACTGAGCCAGAGAGTGGCTGAGCGTATCTCCCACAAATGACGGCACTGAGTCACCAAGCCTTCGTTGTGTCGGACAGGAGCGAAGGATGTCTGGTCGGCCCCGGGGCAGACATGCATCTGCGAGGTGCTTGCACGAGCCGGCCGTACGAGTCGCGGTCCACACCTACCTGCAGCGGTCGCGCGTAAAGATCAGGGAAACACACCCGTGAGCCGGGACCCGGGTGACACGCCACAGGGGCGCAGCGAGCACCTGTCATTCCGTCGCTGCCCTCGTGGGGTGCGGTTTTCCTCCGTGTCGGGTCGATTGCCGGTCGGCCGGTCCTGCCGGCTGGGGCCGGGGGTCCGGCCGGGGTGAGGGGCCTGTTCGCGACAGGCGTCGGCAGCGGCCGGAAGATGAGCACAGGTGTGCTCCGGCATCCGCCGGGTCAGTGCTCCTGGCCGCCGGCGCACATGCTGCCCGGGCTCTCGCGGCAGCTGCCACCCGGGCGCGTAGCGGTTGCCTGTGCTGTCACCGGATTTCACTGCCCCGGGCCGGGGCCGGCCGGTCGGGGGGCAGGCGCGGGACGGGGGGTGTCCGACGGCTTCTCACTGGCGGGTGGCGTCGGACGCGGGCACGGTCTTCGGCGTGTCGGTTTTGAGGGCCGGTGATCTCTCACCGAGGATCGACTGCACCGGTTGAGCTGCGGCGATCGTCGTCATCGGGCCGGGCCGACTCACGGGGCTGATCAATGAGCCGACTGCGCCATATCGGCATGCTTGCGGCCGTCGTCCTGCCCTCGTTCATGACGGCCCTGGACAGCACGGTCGTCAACGTCGCCCTGCCGCAGATCCAGAGGGAATTGGGCCTGGACGAGTCGGGTCTGAAGTGGGTGGCGGCTGTCTACCCGCTCACGTATGCCAGTTCTCTTCTGTTCGGAGGTCATCTGACGGACAGGCGAGGCCGCCGGCTGACCCTGATCGTCGGCGTGGCCGTTTTCACGCTGTCGTCGGCGGTGTGCAGCGTGGCGGAGCATGCGGGGGCGCTGATCGCGGGCCGGGGGTTGCAGGGGGTGGGAGCCGCTTTGGTTTCACCGGCGTCCCTGGCCGTGCTGTCGCACGACCTTGCGCCGCGTTCCAGAAGCGGCGGCATCGCCGCTCTCACGGTCGCTCTGGCCTCAGCTCTGGCGAGCGGTCCCATCCTGTCCGGACTGATCACGGAGCGGCTGGGATGGAACTGGCTGTTCGCGATCAACATTCCCGTCGGGGTCGTGTGTGTGCTCTTCGCCGTCGTGTGGGTGCCTTCGCTGTCGTCTTCTTCGACGGGGCCGGCCGTTGACGTGCCTGCCACTCCTTTGCGTATGGTGGCGCTGTTCTGTCTCCCCCTCGGCGGACTGTCCTACTGCCTGATCGAGGGGCCCCGTGACGGGTTCACCGCTCCCCGTGTCGCCATCGTCGGCGTGCTGTCCGTCCTGTCGTTGCTTCTGCTCGGGTTGAAGCCGTCGTCTCACCGGCGGTCCACCGTCAAAGTGCTGTTCGGCCGGCGCGCCTTCACCGGCGGCATCATCAGCCAGCTGCTCTGGGGGTTAGGGGTCAGCGGCGTCTATTTTTTCACCACACTGTTCATTCAAAATGTGCTGCGCCTGAGCCCCACATCCGCCGGGCTGCTGTTCACGCCGGTGGCTCTGGCTCTGTTGGTGACCGCTCCGTTCGTCACTCGGCTGGCTCGCCGCTGGGGGGACGGGCGGGTGTCCGCCGCGGGTCTCTTCTTCGTCTCCGCGGGACTGCTGCTGGTGGCGCTGGGGAGCGGGCGCCGCGACGCCGTGGCGCTCCTTCCCGGGCTGGCGGCGATCGGCGTCGGCTCGGCCCTGGCCGTTCCGCTGACCACCCGGGCTCTGGAGGCCTCTCCGGAAGGCCTTTCCGGGATCGCCGCCGGACTGTTCAGCGCCACACGTGAGGCCTCGGGGGTCTTCGGCATCGCCGCGGTCGGTCTGATCGTGACGTTGGTGCAGCGTTCGGTGTCGTCGACCAGCGTTGACGCCGAGCACGCCTTCCTGACGGGTTATCAGGCAGGGCTGTGCACCGCTGCGGCACTCGTGGCCACCGGGGTGCCGGTCGCCCTGTGGGCACTGCGCAGACAGGTATGCCCGCGGCACGGCTGCTCCACGGCGTGAGTGCGGCCGTCCCGGCGGCGGGGCCGGCCGGTGCGGCTCGGCGGCCGCTTCGTTGATCGGGGTGCGGTTCAGGGGGTGACGGTGTGGGTGTCGGTGCCGGTGGACGTGGCGAAGTCGGCGCTGCCGGTGTAGGCGACGGTGATGGGGTGGGTGCCGACGTTCAGGGGGTGATGGTGGTGCTGGCGGCCCCGTTGACGAGAGGGAGGGTGAGCGGGGTGCGGTTGCCGATGGTGAAGCTGACGGAGCCGGTGGGGGTGCCCGCTCCCGGCGAAACGGCGGTGACGGTCGCCGTCGCGGTCGCGTTGTGTCCGGGGCGTGAGGGGTCCGGGGAGGAGACGACCGTGGTGGCTGACAGTGCCCGGTGCACGGTGTGGGGGCCGGTTGTGCTGGACCCGGCGAAGCTGTTGCTGGCGTTGTAGGCGGCGGTGACGGTGAACAGGCCGCTGGATCTGGTGGTGTAGGGGCGGGTGACGGTGGCGGTGCCGTTGATGAGGGGGGCGGTGAGCGGGGTGGCGGCGTCACCGAAGTCGAAGGTGACGGTGCCGGTGGGGGTGCCGGCCCCGGCGGTGACGGGGGTGACGGTGGCGGTGAAGGTGACCGGCTGGCCCACCACGGACGGATCCGGCGACGAACCCAGCGCCGTCAGGGTCGGCGCCCGGTTCACGGTGTGCGTGTCCGTGCCGCTGGAGCCCGCGAAGTCGGTGTCTGCGCCGTAGGTCGCGGTGAGGGTGTAGGGGGCGTCGTTTCGGTCGGTGTAGGGGCGGGTGACGGTGGCGGTGCCGTTGGTGAGGGGGGCGGTGAGCGGGGCGGCGGCGTCACCGAAGTCGAAGGTGACGGTGCCGGTGGGGGTGCCCCCCCCCGGCGGTGACGGGGGTGACGGTGGCGGTGAAGGTGACCGGCTGGCCCACCACGGACGGATCCGGTGCGGAGACCACCTCGATCGTGGTCGGTGCCTGTTGCACGGTGTGGGTGGCCGTCGTGGTGGAGCCGGCGAAGTTGTCCCCGTCGTCGAAGGCGGCGGTGACCGTGTACGGGCCGCCGCTGGCGGTGTAGGCGTGGACGATCACGGCCGTGCCGTCGTGGACGGGGGCGGTGGCCGGCGCCGTACCGTCCCCGAAGTCGAAGATCACGTTGCCGGTCGGCAGGTCCGCCCCGGCGGTGTCCGGTGTGACGGTCGCGGTGAAGGTGACCGGCTGGCCCGTCACGGACGGCTGGGGTGAGGAGCCGAGCACGGTGGTGGTGGGGGCCTGGCCGACCGTCTGCAGGGCGTGCCCCGTGGAGGAGCTGAACGCTGCGTCGTCGCTGGTGTAGAGGGCGATGACCGGGTAGGGGCTGCCGGTCGCGGAGGTGTAGGTGTGGCTGACGGCGGCGGTCTGGTCCGCCACGGGTACCTGCACGGTGGGTGTGCCGTCGCCGAAGTCGAAGGTGACGGTGCCGGTGGGGGTGCCCGCCCCGGCGGTGACGGGGGTGACGGTGGCGGTGAAGGTCACCGGCTGCCAGGCCGTCGGGGTGTCGGGGGCGGCCACGACGGTCGTGGTGGTGGCCTGGACGTCGGCGCGCACCCGGTGGGTGTGGACGTCGCTGGAGGGGGCGTAGTCGGTGTCTCCGCTGTAGGAGGCGGTGATCGTGTAGGTGGCCTCGGTGGCGGGGTAGGTGTGGGTGACGGTGGCCAGGCCGTTCACCACCGGCTCGACGGCGGCCGGGGTGCCGTCGCCGAAGTCGACGCTCACCGTGCCGGTGGGCTGCCCGGCGCCGGGGGCGGCCACGATGACCTGTGTGGTGAGGGAAGCCGGCGTGTCGGGGCTGGAGGGTTCCGGGGAGGACAGGACGGTCGTCGCGGTCGTCGCCTGCGCCACGGTCTGCTCGGCGGTGTCCGACGAGGGGGCGAAGTCGTCGTCGCCCCGGTACGCGGCGGTGACCGTGTACGGGCTGCCGCCGGTGGTGGTGTAGGTGTGCCTCGCCTCTGCCAGCCCGTCCACCGCCACGGCGGTGACCGGGACGGTGCCGTCGCCGAAGTCGAACCAGAGCGTGCCCGTGGGTGTGCCGGTCTGGGGAGCGACGGGAGCGACGGCCGCGGTGAAGACGACCGGCTCACCGACGACGGGCAGCGCCGGGGAGGAACTCAGCACCGTGGTGGTGGGCGGATCGAGGTAGGTGTAGGCGGGGCCGGTGGCGATGCCGCCCAGGGTGGTCACCACGGCCGGAGCACTGATGGTGCGCCCGGGCGGGGCGGGCGGCGCGGGGGGCGCGGGGGGTGCGGTGAGGACGAGCCGGGCGTCGGAGACGACGGTCGGGTACACGCTGACGGGTCCGATCCGCACCTCTTGGGTGGTGTACAGGCCGATACCGGTGACGGTGACGGTGTTGCCGCCCTCGTTGGGCCCGGTGGTCGGGGAGATGGCCCGGATCCGTGGGGGGAGCAGGTAGAAGAACGTCCCGATCGTGTGGGCGACGCCGGCGAGGGTGACGGTGACCGCGACGGCACCGGTGCCGGCGGGGGGGACGGCGGTGATGGTGAAGTCGTCCACCACCGAGAACGATGCGGCCGGGCGGCCACCGAAACGCACGTGGGTGGTGCCGGTGAAACCGCGTCCGCTGAACAGGACCGTGATGCCGCCTCCGGTGGGCCCCTGGTCGGGTGAGACAGCCACCGGATTGTTCAGGACGGCGACCGTGTCGCTGTCGCTGTCGGCCACGTAGATGTGGCGGCTGTCGCGCGTGACGGCGATTGCGCCGGGCCGGCCGAGCCCGGTGACGGTGGCGGCGCGGGCGTTGGTGGCCAGGTTGATCGCCGTGACCGAGCCGGAGCCGCTCTCGGTGACGTAGGCCAGCGCGCCGCGGGGGCCGACGGCCAGGGAGACGGGAGCGTTGAACCCGCTGATGGTGGTGGCCGTCCGGTATGTGGTGGTGTCCACGACGTGGACCAGGCCGCTGCCGCGGTCAGCGACGTACAGCCGCTGCCCGTCGGGGGTGACGGCCACACCCTGCGGCTGGGCGAACCCTTCGATGGTGGCTGCGGCCGTGTGGGTGCCGGTGTCGACGACGGTGACCGTGCCGTCACCGGCATTGCTGACGTAGGCGTAGGGGGCGTCCGGGGAAAGCGCGACCTGGTAGGGAGTGCTGCCCACCGCCAAAGACGCGACGGCCGTGCCCGTGGCGGTGTCCAGCACCACCAGGCTGTCGGTGTCCTGGCTGACGACGTAGGCGCGGGTGCCGTCCGCGGAGAAGGCGATGCCCGCCGGTGCGGAGATGCCGCCGATCGTGGCGGTGACGGTCTGCGTCGCGGTGTCGATCACACTGACCGTCCCGGAGACGGAGTTGCCCGCATACGCCTGCGTGCCGGCGGGGTTGACGGCTACTGCCCACGGGCCGGAGCCCACGGTGACGGTGGCGGTGACGGAGCGGGTGACGGTGTCCAGGGCGCTGACCGTGCCGGAGCCGAAGTTCGTCACGTATCCGGTGCGCCCCAGGCGGGCGAGGGCGATCCCGGTGGGGCTGTCACCCACGGGGATGGCGGCGATCGGGGCGGCGGCGGCTTCGGCGCTCGCAGCACGCGGCCGCGCAGGCAGATCGACGGACACGGGCAACTGCCTTCCTTCGGCGGAGGAGACCTGGGACCTTGAGGTTCGCGCGGATCGCCGGGCGGGCCGCTGACGCGGGTCCCGCCCGCCACCCGGCGGTGGCGTGCGGGACCCGTGACCGCGGGGCGGATCAGATACCGGGGCCGGCGACGTAGGTGAACGCCCCGACCGCCGTGTCCGACCCGGCAGGGTTGGTGACGACCACGTCGACCGCCCCTGCCGTGCCGGGCGGGGTGACCGCCGACAGGGTGGTGGAGTTGATCACCGAGAACGGAGCGGGGGTGCCGTCGAAGGTGACCGATTCGGTGGTGTCGAGGTTGGTGCCGGTGACGGTCACCGCGGTGCCGCCCGAGGTCGGACCGGAGGTGGGGGTGAGGGAGACGACCGTCGGGACGTCGACGTAGGTGTACGTCAGGCCGTTGTTGGTGCCGCCCGCGGTGGTCACGCTGACCCCGACCGGACCGGCCGCGGCACCGGCCGGGACGGTGACGCTCAGGGAACTGTCGGAACTCACCGTCGGGGTGGCGGTCACTCCGCCGAAGGACACACTGGTGGCCGTGGACAGGCCGGTTCCGCTCAGGGTGATGGTGTTGCCGCCGGCCAGCGGCCCGGAGCTGGTGCCGAGGGAGGACTTGAACGGGGCGCCGACGTAGAAGAAGGACACCGGGTTGCTGGTCCCGCCGGGCGTGGTCACCGTGACTCCGACCGTGCCGGTCCCCGACGGGGATACGGCGGTGACCTGGGTCGGGGAGACCTGGGTGACGGTCGTGGCCGACTTGCTGCCGAACTTCACCGCGCTGGTGTTGGACAGGTTCACGCCGGTGATGGTCACCAGCGTGCCGCCGCCGGTGGAACCCTGATTGGGAGAGATGGGCATGGCAGTACTCCTCGTTGCGCTCAAAGGGACGTGACGAGGAACCGGACAGGACCGACCAGCAGGCACCAGGGTCATGAAGACACGACCATCACGGGGTTCAGGCTGCCGGTTTCGAGGAGGGGAACAGAGGCGGTGCGCGGCCACAGACAGGGGCCGAGCACTCAGCAACACTCCCGGCGTCTCCTCTGGGCAAAGAGAAAGCCGGCAACAGCTGCCCGTCTGCATGTCCCCCGGCACGGGATGGGCAGCCCGCCGGTTCGCACTCTCAGTGACCCACACACCCAATCGGGTGACAAGAGCCCCATCGTCTCAATCACCCGAAAGAAGTAGCCACCCCGTCGCGCCGCACCTCGACGCCGGCCCGCGCAGCACCCGCGAACCGGCCGTGACCTGCGAAAAAGCCTCTGGGAAAGCCCGGTTGCCCGTTCCGTCGCCGAATAACGATCGTCACGCAGAAGCGTCACGAAGAACGGCAGGGCCGCATCCACGGCGGGACACGGACGCGCAGGCACCTGACAGCACTCCGGCCCGGGGAGCCCGCGCCGCCCCTTTCCGGCTCCCCCGGGACCGCGCCCGCCGGAGCCGGCCCGGGCCACCGGGCACACCCGGAGCCGCGCAGACCCTCCCCCTGCAACGCCCATGACGCAGTCCCGCTGCAGGCCGGCGGCGCCCATCAGCCCGGCAGGCGGGGGCGGCGGGGCCGGCAGGCGGGGTCAGCGGGACCACAGGCGGGCCGGCAGGCCCGGCAGGCGGGGGCGGCGGGGCCGGCAGGCGGGGGCGGCGGGGCCGGCAGGCGGGGGCGGCGGGACCACAGGCGAGCGCGCGTGCCCGCAGGCGGGGCAGCGGGCCGACAGGCGAGCGCGGCATGCCCGCAGGCGAGCGCGGCATGCCCGCAGGCGAGCGCGGCATGCCCGCAGGCGAGCGCGGCATGCCCGCAGGCGGGGGCGGCGGGCGCGCAGCTCGCCGAGGCGGCGGGCCCTCACCCTTCGGGGCGCCGTCGGCGAACGTCCAGCACCAGCCTCCAGGGCCTCGGGCAGGCGTGCGGTGGGCGGGCGGGCCGTGCGGTGCCTCCGGCCCGGCGATCTGGCCGCGGCGCCACCCCGCACGGCTGCGGAGCGGGCACAGCCCGATCCGCCCGTCGTGCGCACGGAACCGGGCGAAGCCACGCCCGGCGACCCGGCGCCGCCGGGAGACACGCCGGGGGAAATCTCCGCCGCGCGGCCGGCCTCTGCTGCCCCTCAGGGCGAGTGCGGAGCCCGTCCGGGGACCGGCCGGCCGGGCAGCGGTGGAAACGTCGTGCCGGAAGCGGCAAGGGCCGCAGGCCCAGCGGGCCGACCTCCCGGCAAAGGAAGCCGCCGAGATCACGGAGCGTTGCGGCCCCCGCACCGTGGCCTGCCCGGGTGGACGCGCCACACGCGGCTGACGGCGGACGGGACGTCCATGGGCCCGGGGCCGGCCGCCGCTACGCCGTGGCGGGCCCGCTCGCCCGGGCCCGCCACGGCGTAGCGGCGGCCGGCGGCCCGGAGAGAACCCTCTGGAGATGCTCACGCGCACAGACGGCCGGCAGCGTGGTCCCGTACAGCCTGTGCAGGGCGCTGCCCGCGCTACGTGCCCGTCCGCTACCGGTCCGTGCCGCCGCTCCGGGCGCTCCGGGCCGCTCCCGGGCCGTGCGAGGGCCTCACCCGGCGTGTGTCCGGGCCCGGCCCCGGGCCGCGCGGGGGACGGATCATCCGGTGCTTCCCGCTGCCGTGACGAGGGCGCCGCCGACGCGCGAGGGTTCGGGCAGGCCCACCTCGCACCAGACCACCTTTCCGGTGCAAACCCTTCGGGCTCCCCAACGCACCCCGCAGAACTGGATGATTTTCATGCCTCTTCCAGTCTCCGCATACTCATGGGCTTCGACGTCCACCGGCAGGCGGCGTTCTTCGTCGTACACCTCGACACGCACATGCTTCGCCGTCAAGCAGACCGCCAGATCGAAGTGCCTGAGGTGATCATCTCGTTGCGGCGGCAGATGTCGCCCGACGGAATGCCGTACAGCATTCGTGACCAGCTCGGAGACCACAAGCGCGATCGTATCGGTCACCGGCGGGGCGATCCGCCATGACGACGTCAGTTCACGCGTGTACCGCCGCGAGGCGGGAACCGCCGCCGGTACGCAGGGCAACCGAAGGATGAGCGCTTCGCTTTCATAATCCCGCGGGGGCGGGCGGCGCCGGCTGCAGAAGTGGACAGGCCGGCAGCCGAAGGACGGGAGAGGGCAATTCCTTGCGCTTGAGCGGCAGCCGCGAAAATTTTCTTCATTCACTGGGATTCCCGATGCATTCATCGCCCGCCAGTCATTTACCGGCGGGAGAGACCCGTCGCCGACGAGCAGCCTGACCGTACCCGGGGAACACGCAGAAGGAAGAGCGGAACCGGGGAGTCCTTCAGGGGCACAGAGGGGGCGGAAATGATCAGCCATTTCTCTGCAAAGCCTCAGTGCGCTCCACGGAGGAGTGGATTTTCACGCATGGCGTTGACACGGCCGGGTGCGGTTCGTCGGCGTGCACCGGCAGGCACGGCCGCCGCCGCACGGGCGGGCCTGGGTCACCGGAGCGGCCCGGCAGCTGCCGGGCCGCTGTTCCCCGTCTGCGCGGTGGGTGCGTGCCTGGCCTCGCATCGCCCCGGGGAGAGCAGAAGGATGCAGGTGAGGGCCGCCAGAGGGGGAAGTCCCGCGGTGACGAACCCGGCCGGTGTCCTGGGGGCGCCGATCAGGCACAGCACCACGGTGAGACCTGTGAAGACCAGCAGGACGCACCACCCCGCTGTTCTTCGGGCGGGCAGACCGCGGCAGGAAATCGCCAGAACTCCCGTCAGCCAGGGGCCGAAAACAAGGAAGGGCCACCAAAGCGCCAGGCCGTGCGCGGCCGGGGTGGCCAGGCGCCGGAGCGGCTCGTAACTGAGCATGCCGCTGAGCGTGCTCACCACGGCGAAAACAGCCAGGGACACCAAGCGGTTAAGGGCAGCAGCAAACACATTCCACCAGTGGACGCCGGCAGGCCGCTTGCACGCATGACGTCGCCCCACCGGGCCGCGCCGCGGTGCATGGGCCGATGTCTCCTCAGCGGCTCCTGAAGCAGCCTGCCCCAGGAGAATACTGAGTTCCTGATCGAGGACATCACCGGAGAAACCCGCGGCAACAGAAGGCGACACCTGCCCCACCCAGGGCGGGTCGGCCTGCTGCCAGGGAAAATCACTCGCGGCCGGACAGGACCCTTCCCTTTTCCATTGCGGTTCAAAAATCTGGCCGTACTCGTTCATCCGACCACGCCGTCCCAGCGTGCATCAAGATCCGTCTTGATCTCCTGCAGCCTGGAGAGAAGATCGTCGAGAGGGTTTTCCGGCCACGTCCTCACGATCGAAGCGGCCGGACCCCAAAGGGTCCGGAGGCTGAGGGCGCCGACGATTTGATGGTCCCCGAGTGAGCGATTCAGCACATATCCACTTGGTTTATCCACGTCGGTACAACGACACCAGGGGCCGTCCAGAGCAAGGCCGAACGGGTGAATTATAATGCGCCTTATCCGAAGGTGATCCTTTCCCGTCCTCAGCCCGAGCCCGTCACCGCGCCGGACGGCGTCCTGCGGCGCGTCCTGCGCATGCCGCACGAAGGGACACAAGCCCTGCGAACCCGACGCACGCACCCCCCTCCTGCGACGATGACCTGGCCACCGCTCCCCCAGAACAACCGCCGCCCGCCCCGGGAACCTCAGCACCGGCACGGCACACCCCCTGACAACCGCAGAGCCCTCCAACAGCCCGCCCCGCACACACCGCCACCACCCACCCACCGCCCACCCACCGCCCACCGACGGACACCGACGGACAGACCCCGGCACTCACCTGACCCGCCCCGCCCCTCCGGCGGACCGCCCGCCCCGCCGGACACATGAACGCATCGGGCCCGGCACGGCGGCCGCCCCACCGCCCCGCACCCTCCCGCACCGCACCGCCGCACCGCCGCCCCGCCGCCCCGCCGCCCCGCCGCCCCGCCGCCCCGCCGCCCCGCACCGACGCGATACCGCACACACCGCGTCCGCGGCCCGTCCCGCTCTGACGCGATACCGCACGCACCGCGTCCGCGGCCCGTGCCGGCTGTCCGCCGCTGTCCGAGGCCCGGGAAGCGCGCCCCTCGGTGCGCCCCGCCGATCGGGTGACTAAGAGTCACATCCCTTGCGGCATATGCCACATTCCTGCCTCACTGGAGATATCCAACCGGTGGGCAGCCCAGCCTCTCGGGGGGCACGGTCTTCGGTGTAGCCGCTGCCTGCCCTGCGCGCAGGGCAGGGCCAGCGACGAGCCCGATGCCGCGATGGGCACCCCTGAGAGGAGTGGATCCCCCAGCCGGCGCCTCCATGGCGCCGGCTGGGCGGTTGCCGGACCCTGTCCTGTCACGGCCGTTCAGCCCGGCGCACACCGGCAGCACACCTCGGCACCACGCTCCGCGCACTCTCACGGGCCGGTCCGCACAACTGCGGCCGGGCCAGGGGACGCCCGCTCAGGTCACCAGGCCCCCGTACCCGCTCACCGGGCCCACCCGGACACGGGCCCGTGGGTGACGACACCCCGCGCAAGCCCCCCGGAACCGCCGGCTCACACCGGCCCGCCCCCCGCCGTCAGCCGGCGCCCGCCCCCAGCACAGGCCCCGCTCCAGCAGCCGATCCTGCAACGGCCCCGGTGCAAGCCGAACCGGACGGCGTCACCCCCCGCGTGCTACCGCCGCGTGCTCACCCTGAAGGCGATACCGGAAGAGAGCGCAGCCGGTGGTGAACGAACCGGGTGAGGAACACAGGCCCCGAACCGGGAGGGCACCGGGAGATCGCGCCCGGGCAGCGGGCTCCGCGCGGCGGCCGTCCTGCGTGTGTTCACCCCTTCGGGTGACACCCGACAATGACGCCTTGTCAGCAGTAGGCCTTTGTGGGTCACTCTACATAGCGAACCGGTGGGCCGCCCATCCCCACCCGGGGGATCGTGATAGAGGCGGCGCCTGCCGGTCGTTTGCTGTGCGCACGAACTCCGGTCGCGTCCGGGAGCGCGCTCTCGCCGCCCGTCCGGCCAGGCCAGGACGACGACCACGGCCAGCAGGACTGACGTCGCCCTCTCCCCCACAGCCGTCGCGGGCATACACCGCCCGGCGGGGCCCGCCGGCTCGATGTGTCCCTATCCCCTCAGCAAGGAGCGTGGTCATGCCGGCCTGCGCGCACCCCCGACGTTTCACCAGCGGCGCCCCGTTCGTGACCGCCACGGACACGAACCTGCCAAGGACCAGCACGGCGACCTCCGGCAGCACCTCCGCAACCGACGACTGCCCCGCGCAGGTCACCGCGGCAGGGCCCCACGGCTCCGCCACCGCGCCCTGCCGCACCGGCCGCCCCGTTCCGCAGGCGCACGCCTGCGGAACGGGACCGCCCGCGCCCGCCCGCGCCGCCTGCCGGCGGAGGCGAGGGCGATGCCCCGGACGGGCGGCTCCACCACGCCCGCGCCCTGCCGCACCGGCCGCTCCTGCAGGGATGCGCGACGCCGAGCCGAGTGCCACCGCGCCCGCACGCCCGCACGCCCGGCCGGCCGGCGTGAACACGGCAACGGCCGGCGGTCCACGCACCGGTGCCGTCACCGGCGGTCAGCTGCACGACACTGCCGGCGAACACTGCCGCACCTCGCCGGAGCCGGCGGCGTGCACGTCACCCACACACCGGTACCCGGCACCGCCCGAAAAACCCCCTCCTGCCCCGCGGGCCCCCACAGGTGACGGCCGCACCCCGGCCTCCGCACGGGCATCCACACCCGCCCCTTCTCCCAGCACACCTGCTGCCCGTGCCGGCCCGCGACACCCGGCGGCACGACCCGCAGGAAGGAACACCACCCCTCATCACCCCCCTCGCACCAGCAGTCCCCCTCAGCCGGCCGAACCGGCCGAGCGCCACGCCAGTTGTCATAGGAGCACTCCATGGCCCCCACGGTCAGCACCGTCAGCCCCTCGCAAGGCCTCACAACCGGCGGGAACACCGTCACCATCACCGGGGCCGGCCTGGCCGGTGCCACGGCCGTGCGCTTCGGCACCACCCCGGCCGCCTCGTACACCGTGAACTCCAGCACGCAGATCACCGCCGTCGCCCCCGCCCACAGCGCAGGCCCGGCACCCGTGACGGTGATCAGCCCCACAGGCACCAGCAACGCGGTCTCCTACACCTTCATCACGGCCGCGCTGCCCACGATCACAGCAGTCACCCCCTCCAACGGACCGGCCTCCGGAGGCACCACCGCCACCCTGACCGGAACGGGGCTCACAGGCACGACAGCAGTGACATTCGACGGCACACCCGCCTCGTCGTTCACCGTCAACTCAGCCACCCTCATCACAGCAGTCACTCCCGCGGGCAAGGCCGGAGCCGCCGCCGTTGCAGTCACCACCCCGAGCGGCCAAAGCGCCACCTCACCGAGCGCGTACTTCTTCTACGCAGCACCCCCCCAGCTGCACAGCGCCACCGCCACCGCCGGCCCCACAACCGGCGGCCTCACCCTGACCCTGACCGGCAGCAACCTGCTCAACACCTCCGCCGTCCTGTTCGGCCCGACCAACGCCACCGCCTACACCGTGGTATCCGACACCCAGATCAACACCACCGCGCCCGCCGGCACCGGAACAGCACCGATCACCGTCATCACCCCCGGAGGAACCAGCAACCCCCTGCCCTTCGCCTACATCCCACCCCCCACCCTCAGCACACTGGCCCCCACCACCGGACCCACCTCCCCCGGCACCCTCATCACCCTGACCGGAACCGCACTCACGACAGCCTCAACCCTCCGATTCGCCACCAGCGCCGCACCGTTCACCGTCATCTCCGACACACAGATCACCACAACCGCCCCGAACGGCCCCACAGGACCCGTGACCGTCACCGTCACCACCCAAGGAGGAACCAGCAACGCCCTGACCTACACCCGCACCCCGCAACCCACCATCTGACCCCCCACCCCCGCAGGTCCCGCACCACGCAGACACCACCACTCCGTCGCACCCTGCAAGCCCAGCTCCCACTCCCACCCCTCCAAGAACCCACCCCAGACACCCCCACCACTTCCAGCTAAACGCGCACCGCCCAGCCCAGCATCCGGCCCCCTGAGCCCTGCGGGTGCAGCGCCGGACTCATGCCCGCACGAACGGCTTCCCCCTACCCGGCCGTCCACGACATTGACAGGCCGCCCACACCGCAATCGGACCCCACCACCTAGCACTTCCCCACCCACACAGCCACCCCCCACACCACGCGCATTACAGAACAAAACGGTGTGTCGCCTGGCACTTTTATCTCCGCCTCGGCATCGTCGACCCCGTCCAACCCGATCTCACTCATGCAAGCACGCGGAAGGAGCAACCGTGCCCGCACCCCGCACAACACCCCGCTGAATTCGACGCCCTCCGTGCCGAGAACCCCCGAGGGCCCGAGTGCAGCCCAGGCCCCTCACCGCGAGTTCGCCGTAACCGCCGGGCACCACGGCGCCGGCTCGCCACCCCCCAGCCCGGCCGCACCAGTCACCCGCTCGATCGTCGAGACGAGCCTGCCGCGTAGCGCACCACCGCACATCACCACGGTCGAAGGTCGACACACGGTGCCCGATGCGGGAGCACCGCTCCGCTCCCGGGCCTGCCGCCTCGCTAAGGAGAACCCCGCAGCTCATGTCATCTCTCCACATTTCCGCTTCGACCGGCCGCGCGCGGCGCATCCGACGCGGCCGGCTTTCGGCCTGCTCCCTGCTGCTGGTCACGGCGATGCTCGGGGCCACGAACGCGCATGCCCGCGCGGGCGACGCGGCGCGTTCCGGCGACAGCAGCGCCACGATCACCGCTGTGCGGCAAATCGACGCCCGCACCCGGGATCTGACGGTCAGCTCGCCTGCGATGCACCAATCGATTCCGGTCAGGGTCATTCTGCCCAAGAACTGGACAACACACCGGCGGGCCACCTTCCCCGTGCTGTACATGCTGCACGGCGGGGACGACGACTACACCTCCTGGACACGGGAGACAGACGTCGAGGCCCTGGCCAAGAATTCCGACGTTCTGGTGGTGATGCCCGACGGCGGCAGAGCCGGCTACTACACCGACTGGAAAACCGGCGCCCCCCGCTGGGAAACCTTCCACACCCGCGAACTGGTCCGGCTCATGGAGAAGAGCTACCGGGCCAGCTCCTCCAGAGCGATCATGGGTCTGTCCATGGGCGGATTCGGCGCACTCAACTACGCCGCACGCCACAAGGGCATGTTCCGCTACGTGGCGTCCATGAGTTCCTACGTCGACCTCAACGACGGCGCGGCGCGTCTGGCTCTGGCACTCGGCGCCAACAGGGAAGGCACCGACCTGCGAAAGGTGTGGGGTGACCCAGGCACGGACGCTCGCATCTGGCAGGCTCACAATCCCGCCGCGATGCCGGCCGCCTTCCGCGGAACAAAGGTCCACCTGTCCGCGGGCGACGGAACGCCCGGCCCCCTGGACACAACCCACACACTCGATGTCGTGCTTGTCGGTGCCCTGGCCGAAGCGGCACTGCCGCAGTCGATGAAGAAATTCGCGGGGGCCCTGCGCTCCTCAGGCGTCCAGACGACTACCCACTTCTACCGGCCCGGCACACACTCGTGGCCGTACTGGAACCGCGAACTGCACACGCTGTGGCCCGCCGTTCAACGCGCCCTGAAGTGAACCAACCAGCCCCGGCATGCACCGACGGCAGAAAGGCGCTGCCATGGGCCGCACCGTGATGATCTTCGCGGCAGGATCCCGCGGGGACGTCCAGCCCTGCCTGGCACTCGGCCACGCACTCACCCAGCAGGGCGACACCGTACGCCTACTCGCCAGCACCCGCTACCAACACCTCGACCACAGTTCGGCAGTGGACTTTCACCCCCTGTCCGCCGACCCGGCCGAGATCATGGAATCCAGCCAGGGCCAACAGCTCCTGGCCAGCCGCCGCAACCCGGCCGCGTTCATTCGCGGCCTCAACCGCGTCCTGCGCCCCCGCATCACGCAAGTCCTCGAGGAGACCCGAGCCGCGGCCGAAGGCGCAGACCTGGTCCTTGCCCCCACTTTCGGATTCCTCGGGCTCCACCTGAGCCAGTACCTGCACGTGCCCCACGCCGTCATCCACTTCCAGCCCAGTCAACCCACCACCGCATTTCCCCACCCCATGACGCCCGCAACGCGCCTCCTGGGAAGACTCGGCAACCGCCTCAGCTTCGACGCCGTCGACGCCGGATCCTGGCTCATGTGCCGGCCCTTCATCAACCAGTGGCGCCGCGAACACCTCGGCCTGCCACCCCTGTCCCCCCTCGGCCCCTTCCGCCACATCCGCCGCGCCCCCATCCTGTGCGCATTCAGCCCCACCATCGTCCCCCGGCCACCCGACTGGGGACCCAACGTTCACCTCACCGGCTTCTGGCAGCATCAACAGCCCTCGTGGAAACCACCACAGCGACTCCTCGACTTCCTCGCCGACGGCCCCCCACCCGTCTACATCGGCTTCGGCAGCATGAAACCCCCCGACCCCCAGGCCACCGACCACGTCATCCGCACCGCCCTCAAACACGCCGGACTACGAGGCGTCATCGCCGCGGACCCCGCCACCAGCGAAAGAAACATCCTCGCCATCAACGACACCCCCCACGACCAACTCTTCCCCCACATGGCTGCCATCGTCCACCACGGCGGCGCCGGCACCACCGCCACCGCACTACGCGCCGGCAAACCCTCCCTGATCTGCCCCTTCTTCGGCGACCAGACCTACTGGGCCTCACGCGTCCACCAACTCGGCGCCGGCCCCCCACCCCTGCCCTTCCGCCAACTCACACTCTCCACCCTCACCCAACGTCTACACCAACTCACCCAACACCCCACCTACACCACCGCCACCCGCCAACTCGCACACGCACTCAGGAACGAACACGGCGTCACCCACGCATGCCACATCATCAACCGGGTCGGTGAAACGAAGGGCGCAACCGGAGTTGACCTTTCCTGACGGGCTGCGGATCCACCGACCTTGCCGGCGTGACAACCCCGCCTCGCGCACGGCCGCCTCTTCCGCGTGACGCCGCGCGACACGTTCGGCCACGGCGCGCCCTTACCCGGAGAGATCATCAAGGTGAACCGTTCCGGGTTTGATCGAGACTCTAGGTGCTGCCCATCCTGCGCGTCGTCCACGGCGCGTCCCGGCACGGCTTCGTCTGCCTCGCGGTCGGCTCC
This sequence comes from Streptomyces sp. P3, assembly GCF_003032475.1. NCBI lineage: Bacteria > Bacillati > Actinomycetota > Actinomycetes > Kitasatosporales > Streptomycetaceae > Streptomyces > Streptomyces sp. P3. The sequence continues at coordinate 8,983,247 of NZ_CP028369.1, read as the reverse complement.
TTCGGCTTCGGCGGTCACAACGCGGTCGTGGTCCCTCGGCGGTGTCTGCCGCGGCGTCCGGCCGCGGCGTCCGGCCGCGGCCTCAGTAGCCGGCCGGACGCACCAGACCCGTCTCGTACGCGTAGATCGCGGCCTGTGTCCGGTCGCGCAGGTTCAGCTTGACCAGGATCCGGCCGACATGCGTCTTGACGGTCTGCTCCGCCACCACCAGCCGCTGTGCTATCTCCCCGTTCGCCAGGCCCTGCGCAATCAGTGACAGGACCTCCGTCTCACGCTCGGTCAGATTGCCGTTCCGGCCCTTGAGCGGTGTGTGCGGAGAGTCGGTCACCCGGGAGAACTCGGCGATGAGGCGCTTGGTGATGTTCGGTGCGAGCAGGGCCTCGCCCTCCCCCACCACCCTTACGGCGTGGGCGAGTTCCGTGGCGGACGCGTCCTTCAGCAGGAAACCGGACGCGCCGGCGCGCAGCGCCTCGTACACGTACTCGTCGAGGTCGAAGGTGGTCAGGACGAGGACCTTGGTGGTGGCTTCCGGCGGTGCCGTGATGCGGCGCGTCGCCTCGATGCCGCCGAGCCCGGGCATCCGGATGTCCATCAGGACGACGTCGGGGTCCAGTTCGCCGACCTTGGCCACCGCGTCATTACCGTCCACGGCCTGCCCGACGACTTCGATGCCTGGTTCGGCGTTGAGCAACACCGTGAATCCCTGGCGGACCATCATCTGGTCGTCGGCGATCAGCACGCGGATGGTCGTCATGCGGTGTCCTCCACAAGGTCGGCCTGTTGAGCGGGGAGTTTCGCGGGCAGCTCCGCGATCACTTCGTACCCCCCGTCGGGGGTGGCGCCGAAAGCGAGCGTGCCGCCCAGCATCGCGGTGCGCTCGCGCATGCCCAGCAGACCGTGGCCGGCGCCCGGCGAGGGCGGGGTGGGCCGGTCCGGTGCGGTGTTGGCGACCCTGATCCTGACGGCGGTCGGCCGGTGGTCGATGTCCACGCGTACCTCCGCTCCCGGCGCATGCCGCATCGCGTTGCTCAGTGCCTCCTGGATGATACGGAATGCCGACAGCTCGATGCCCGAGGTCAGGCGGCCCCGCTCCCCCGTGGTGTGCGTGGTCACGGTGAGCCCGGCACCGCGTACATTGCCGACGAGTTCGTCCATCCGGTCGAGGGTGGGCTGCGGGGCGTGCCGCTCGTTCTCCGGTACGAGGTGCTCGGAGCGCAGTACGCCGAGCACCTGACGCAGTTCCGTCAGCGCCTCCTTGGCGTTCTCCCGGATGCTCGCCAGGTTCTCCTTCAGCTCGTCGGACGGGTTCTCGACCAGGTGCGGGGCCACCTGCGCCTGGATCGAGATGACCGACATGTGGTGGGCGACCACGTCGTGCAGTTCTCGGGCGATCCGGTTGCGCTCCTCCAGGAGCGTGCGCCGGGCCCGCTCCTCGGCGGTGAGTTCCTCCAGCTCGACCAGTTGGGTACGGGCCACCTGGCGGCCGCGCAGCAAGGCGCCGACGACCGTGGCGATCACGAGGACCGAACCGGTGAGGGGGGCTCGGTCGCCGTTGCCGGTGGCGAACGCGAAAGCCAGACCCGGCACCGCCCCGATCACCAGCGTCTCCACCGCCGTTCTGGGGCGGGTTCGCAGCGCGACGAGGAACAGCACCCATGCCTGGAGGACGAGTTCGGATCCGGTCCAAGGGAACATTCTGCCGCCGGCGATGTCGGCCAGCTCGAACCACGCGACCAGGAGCGCCAGCTGAATCATCGTCGACCCCCACCAGGCGGGGATCGGGCGGTACAACGCGACGACGAGCATCGCCGCCTGGGCAACGGCGAGTACGTAGCCGAGTTCGCCCAACTGGTAGCCCCGGGCGTACTTGTTGCCGTCGGACGCGATGACGGCCGCGCCCAGCAGCACCGCCACCGTCGCCGCGAGTCCCCGCTGCCACCGCGAACCCCCGGCTGTGGGCCTCAGCTCGGTGGTCCCCGTCCAGAGGTCCTCCTGCAGTGCGCGCGGCAGCGCCCGCAGGCCCGCCGCGAACCGCTGTGCCCTTTCCGAGGTCGTCATGCCCGACACAGTAGGACGTGTCTGCTCAAGTCGTGTCTCCCCAGGGGGTGTCCGGCGCAGGGTGCCGGACTCGCGATGCCCCATGGGCGCTCCGCGAGAGCTTCGCCGGGTCCGGGCGTCCCTCGCGAACGATCAGGCCGCTCTTCAGTGCCTTTGCGGGCCGGCCTCGTTCGTACGTGTGGAACGCGGCCACGCAGATCGCCAGCGCCATCGCGAACACGGGCAGCCAGGCGAGCCTCGCGAGCACCCAGCCGCCGCCGTCCGGCACCGTGTGCAGTCCCGGCAGCGCCCTGCCCGCCGCGACGCCGGTCGCGGTCACCATCAACATCGCGGTCTGGTGCCACAGGAAAACGGTCATGGCACAGAGGTTCACCAGCGCCACCGCTGCCCAGGCGACGGGCCGCTCCAGCACCCGTCGCAGCGGGTCAAGCAGCAGGAGGGCCGCCCCGCACTGGGCGAGGCCGAACGTGACCGCCGCCAGGTTGGGCGGGTCCAGGTTGGAGATCCTCGTCCCGGGCACGCCGACCATGGAAGCCGGATAGCCGGCCCACAGGATCAGCCCCGCGGCGGTGACGGCCCCGCCGAGCAGCAGCGACCAGCGCGTCGCGCGGCTGCGCAGACCGCCGCGGGACCAGGCCGCGCCGAGGCAGTACGGGACCAGCCAGCCGGCCACGACGTTGACCGAGGAGAGCCAGTCCGGGCCCTGCAGCCCGAACCGGATCACGTCGATGTGCAGCACGACGGCGAGCGGCCAGAGTGGATGGAGCTTCGCCACCAGCGGGGTCATCGCCGTGAGCGCCGCGAACACCAGCAGGAACCAGAGCGGAGACCACACGAGCTTGAACAGTGCGCGCACCGTCTTCTCGTCCACTCCGGCGCCGAGCATCGCGACGGCCGCCACGGCCCACACCAGCAACACGACGGCGGCCGGCCGGAACAGTCTGATCATGCGGGCGCCGACCCACTCCCGGTATGTCGTGCCGCGCGCCTGGGCGGAGGCGTACCCCCTCGCCCCCACCATCCCACCCACCAGGAAGAACACCGCGAGTGTCTGGAACACCCATGATACGGGGGCAAGTTGGGGCATGAACGTGAGCGGACTGGCGCCCCGCAGGGTGCCGCTGTCCTCGATCAGGGCGGTCACAAGCCAGTGGCCGAGCACCACGCCCACGATGGCGAAGGCGCGCAGGGCGTCGACGGCGCGGTCGCGGTCGGGAGGGGTCGAGGATTCGACGCGCCGGACGAAGTCACGCATGACGGCCTCCCGATGTGCTTGTGGACGGATCTTCGGGGTCTTGTCCGCAGACGATCCGGGCGATGTTCTTCAGCGGTACGGAGCCCGGCTTCAGATAGTCGCTGTGGCCGCCGTCGCCCGCCGGGAACCGCTTGGCGCCGAACTCCTCCGACATCGGATCGGTCCCGAACCCGATTTCGGTGACGAGCAATGGGACTTGCAGGTGCGGCGTATCGGCGATCCAGTCGCCGGAGCTGCGTCCCGCCCATACAGTGGCCCGGGTCTTCAGCGCTGCTGCGTTGTCATAGCCGGTGCCGGGGCTGCCGAACAGGACGACGTCGGCGAGCCCCGGGGTGGAGGCGGCGCGGGCGCAGACGACGCTGCCGTAGGAGTGGCAGACGAGGGAGACCCGGGCAGCGGGCTTGAGCTTCTCCAACTCCGCGAGGAACTTACGGAGTTCGTGAGCAGCGCTGTCGGCACGCCCCGAGGTCGCCGCCGCCAGGCTGACCGTGGGCGGCGTTTCGTAGCCGAGCCAGGCGACGACGGCGGACCGGTCGCCCAGCTCCCTGTGCAGCGCTCTCGCGCCGCCCGACAAGCGCCAGTAGTTGTCGACGAGCACACCGGCGCCCGGCACCACCACGGCGATCCGTTCGGCGCGGGCGAGGTCGCCGACGACCTCGACGGTCCGGCCTCCCTCACGGCCGTCGAAGGACAGGAACTGGCGTGCCGGATGCGCCATGACGCGCAACGCGTCTGCCCGCTTGCGATCGCCGTGGTCGGCGGCCATGCGCCGGGCCGCCCCTATGTCGCGGCGCGACGCGGCGTACCGCTCGGCGAGCGCGGTCGGGGTGGCGGCCGCCGGCGGTCCGGAGACGGTCGGCGCGGGCGCCGGGACGCTCGCGGGACGCGCCGCGCCCGCTATCGGAACGGCCACCGAGGCGGCCACCAGGGTGGCGACCAGGGCGCGGCGCAGACGACCTCTGCGAGTACGGCCTCTGCGGGTACGGAGCGCCATGGCAGACGGTGTTCCTTCCGTGCCGGATGTCTGTCGTTCTTGCCGCACCGAAGCTACGGACCACGCCTTGTCGCCTGCGTCCCGCCAGGGAGTGAACCGTCCCTGTAGCTCTGAAGTACTACGGGTAGGGGGTGGGTTGGCGTCCTCTCGGCGCCAACCCCCTTGACCGAGGGCCGGTTCGTCCCCGATCGGCCTCGGCACACCCCCGAGCCGCCCGCCGGGAGCCTGCAGACGGCGAAGCCCCTCGGTGAGTGGCCGTGGTGACGCCACAGCCGCCTGCCGTGAACGGTCAGCCGGGCACTCCGGCGGGCACGAAGACCTTCGCGCGATGTGCTCCCAGAGGTCCCAGTGCTCCAGCCGTAGATCGTGATCTTGGCTGCGAGCCAGGCCGGGCGGAAACGCGGTGACAGCTCAGGGCGTGGATTCACCCGGCGTTGCTCGATAGGTTGATCGAATGCGTCTGACGAAGTTTGGCCATGCCTGCGTCCGCCTCGAAGCCGGTGATCGTGCGCTGGTGATCGATCCCGGCACGTTTTCGGAGATGGAGGCCCTGTCCGGCGTCGCGGCCGTTCTCATCACCCATGAGCACGAAGATCACATCGATGTCGACAAGCTGAAGGCTGCCCGTGACGGCAATCCTCAGCTGACTGTCCATACCCACGCCGCGCTGGCCTTGGCTCTGGGCGACGGTGTGGCAGGGGTGGCACCTGGCGACACCTTCACCGCGGCAGGGTTCACGGTGGACGTCGTCGGCGGCGAGCACGCCGAGATCATCGACGGTCTGCCGGGCTGTCCCAACATCGGCTTCATCGTGGACGGCGTCTACCATCCCGGCGATTCACTGGTCGTTCCCGAGCAAGCTGTCGATACGCTGCTGGTCCCGGCGTCCGGTCCGTGGCTGAAGACCGGCGAGGCCATCGAGTTCGTCCGGGCGGTCCGCCCGGTTCGGGTATTTCCCATCCACGACGCGAACCTCAGTGAGCTGGGGCAGGAGAACTTCGACAGCTGGCTGGAGGACGAGGCCGGGATCGACTACGCGCGCATCCCCCTGGGCACATCCGTCGATCTGCACTAGTCAGGGGTGAAGCGGCACCCTTCCCGTTCGAGCGCCGGCTTGCCTGCGGTGGTGACAGGTACGAGCCCGGTCTTGGCGGCGGCGACGGTTCGGCTCGACGCGAGGTTACGCTGGTGCGCTCCGGTCAGCGGCGACCGGTGGCCAGGATGACGAGGAACTGGCCGCCGCCCGCCTCGATGTCGGCGGTCACCGGCAGTCCCGGTACCAGTCGGGAGAAACGGTCCACCAGCCACTCCGCCGCTTCCTGGGCGTCCTGCCTGGTCGGACAACGGCCCACCATCTCCCGGCCGCCCTTGCGCTCCAGCCTCCCGGCAACGGTGATCAGCGGCGCGGGTTCGACCACGTACAGGCGATCCGGCCAGGCGATGACCGCCTTGACCGCACCCTTGCGGGTGTTGCACCCGCGGTGCGCGAGCCGCTCGGCGACCTTGGCCTTCCGATCGGCGGTCCGACTGTCAACGCTGGGCCCCAGCGGGTCGTTCACCGACTTGTCGGGGTCGACCGGTTCGTCGCACACCCAGCACCGCCAGCCGTCGCGTTCAGCCACATCATCGAGAAGACTCATCCGGCCAAACTAGCCTGCCGGGACGCCACTCCGTGCACCAAGGGCTCGGCATCGGGTGAATCGTGGTCCATCTGGTTGGGCGGACGACATGAGAACGATCAAGAAGCTCCGGCCGCCTTCATCGGCCTGTAGCGGGTGGGCAGGATGACGGAGAGGGCCGTGTCGCGCACAACACGTCTGCTCTGCGAGGCCACCGGGAACGGGAGCCGGTGCCGGTGCCGTCGGCGGTGCCGGACGCATCCATGCCGGGGCCCCAGGACGGCCAGAACGCCTTGAGGATGTCGGCGAACATGCCTGCGCGGGGCGAGGTCAGTGCGGCGCCTGCGGAGCCGTGTCGCGGGTGCGGGCGCGGGCCGAGGTGCGCGGTGAGAGGTGGCGGGCCAGTACCTCCAGGGCGTCCGCGACCTCCTTGCGGTCCTCGGGTGTGCTGTCGCTCAGGGCGGCGGCGAGCGCGTCCTCGATCGTGCCGGCTCTGACCTCCCTTACGCGGGCGGAGAGTTCGGGTGCCTGGCGGACGAGGAGGCGGCGACGGTCCGCGGGGTCGGGGGTGGTGATGACGGCGCCGGCTTCCTTGAGCCGTGCGACGGAGGTGGACACCTGGCTCTGGGGCAGGCCGGTGCGGGCGGCGATCTCCCCCACGGCGCTGTCCGGGTGGGCGGCGACGTCGCTGGCGACGATGAGTACGGCGCGGGTGCTGCCACCGTACCGGCCGCCGCCACCCTCGGGTTCGGGCATCGAGGCTTCGCCGATCTTCATCAGGGTGCGTCCGAGAAGGAAGAGGTCGACTCCGTTCATGGTCGCAGGCTACCTCAGATACATCGCGAAGGATGCATCGCTACTCGATGTATCACTATTGATGTATCGAGAATGATTGGTTACCTTCGTTGCAGGCACCCGGAGACCGCCGGGCCGAGAAGAGGAGCAGGACCGTGCGAAAGTGGCGAGCGAACCCCTGGGCCGTGCTGGTGACGCTGTCACTCGGGTTCTTCATGACCCTGCTGGATCTCACCATCGTGAACATCGCGATCCCGGACATGATGGACGGCCTCGGCGCCACGCTCGGCCAGACCCTGTGGACGGTCAGCGGTTACGCGCTGACTCTCTCGGCCCTGATCATCACGGCCAGCCGGCTCGGCGACCTGCACGGACCACGGAACCTGTTCGCGGCCGGCCTCGCCGTCTTCACCCTGGCCAGCCTCGCCTGCGGCCTCGCCCCCACTCCGACGGCCCTGATCGCCGCCCGCGTCGTCCAGGGCATCGGCGCGGCCCTCCTCACCCCGCAGACGATGACGCTGATCGTCGCGGTCTTCCCGGCCGAACGGCGCGGCACCGCCATGGGCGTCTGGGGCACGGTCGCCGGTCTCGCCACCCTGTCCGGGCCGACGCTGGGCGGCTTCCTGGTCTCCGCCCTCGACTGGCGCTGGATCTTCTTCGTCAACCTGCCGATCGGGGTCGCCGCCCTCGTCCTGACCTTTCTTGTCGTGCCCGACATCCGGCCCGGCCGGGCCCACCGCTTCGACCTCACCGGCGTGGTGCTCGCCACCGGCGCCCTGTTCTGCCTCGCCTTCGGCCTGCAGGAGGGCGAGAACTACCACTGGGGCGCCGGGATCTGGGCGCTGCTCGCCGCCGGGGCCACGCTCGCCACCGCCTTCCTGCTCCACCAGCGTCGGCACCAGGACCGCGAACCGCTCGTCCCCTTCGCCCTGTTCCGCGACCGCAACTTCACCTCGATGACCGTCCTGGTCGGTCTGGTCTCCGTCGCGATGCTCGGGCTGGTCCTGCCCTTCAACCTCTATCTGCAGTCGGTGCTCCACCTCAGCGCGGTCAAGGCCGGCCTGGTGCTCGCGCCGTCGTCGCTGGTGTCCATGACCGTCGGCCCGTTCGCCGGGCGCCTCGCCGACCGGATCGGCGGCAAATACGTCCTGCTCACCGGGCTCGTCTGCTATGCCGCCGGGATCGTCGCCATCGCCTGCATCGCCGCACCGGGCACCGCCTGGTTCGCGTTCGTACCCGCCACCTTGCTGACCGGCCTGGGCGTCGGCTGCATCATCGCCCCCATGTCCACCGAAGCCATGCGGAACGTGCCGCGCCACCTCGCAGGCGGCGCCTCCGGCGTGAACAACACGGTGCGGCAGACCGGTTCGGTGATCGGCGCCGCCGCGGTCGGCGCGCTGGTGCAGGGCCGCCTCGCGGCCGAGCTCGCCACCGGCAAGACCTACGCCGCAGCCTTCACCGCCACCCTGCACACCACCGCGATCCTGCCGGTGGCCGTCCTGGTCGTCGGCGCCCTGGTCTGCCTCCTGCTGCCCCGCACCGCCCGCCCCGCCGCCGCCCCGGCCCCCGCCGCGCAGCCCGCCACCACAGCCTGACCCGCACCCCCCTCCCCGGACGGGCCGGTGCCCGACGCCCACGACAGGCGTCGAGCACCGGCCCGTACATGTTCCGCGCCCTGCCGATCGACGACATGGTGCGCACGGTGGCCGAACTCGACTACGAACAGGCCGAGTTGTCACGGACGGACCCAACAGCGGACATCGCGGCGATGATGCGCCACGCGGGCGACAAGCTCCAGCACGTGCACATCGCGGACTCCTTCAACCACAAGGGATCCAGCGGCCTGCGCCACATCCTCGACCCGCCCGGCACCCCGGCCCGTATCCACCAACCTCGACATCGGCCAGGGCGAGGTCGGCTGGGGCACCGTCTTCGGCACCCTGCGCGAACTGGACTTCGACGGCGTCGCCACCGCCTGCGTCCTCGCCTGGGAGGAACGCGCCAAGGGGTCCTCGCCCTCCATGCTGAACCGCATGAGGAAGGAACTGGCCTCGTCACAGGCGCGCGGTTCGTGGCCGGCAGCCCCGTGGGACGCCCTCCCCGGGCTGCCCGGGTTCGACCCCACTCGGCCGAGTCTTCCCCGTGCGCCCTGCGCGGGAGCATCCGCGTCAGGTGGCTGCCAGGAGAATGGCGGTGTTGTGCGCGGTGAAGGCGGTGATGGTCAGGGCGTGGAAGACCTCGTGGAATCCGAATCAACGCGGAAGGGGGTCAGGGCGTTTGAGTCCGTAGACGACGGCGCCCGCGGTGTAGAGCAGACCACCGGTGATGACGAGGACGACGACCGCGGCGCCGCCGGCTCGCGCGAAGTCGGGCAGGTTGAGGACCGCTGCCCAGCCCAGAGCGATGTAGCACAGGGTGTAGAGCCAGCACGGTGCCGTGATCCACCAGACGCGGAAGGCGATGCCGGCCACCGCCCCGGCCACACCAGCATCAGGAGGACCGCATGCTGACGCGCCGACAGCAGCAGCACCGCCAGAGGCGTGTACGTGCCGGCGATGATCAGGAAGATGTTCGCGTGGTCCAGCAGGCGCAGCACGGCTTCGCCTCGCGGGCCCCAGACCCCGCGGTGGTACACCGCGCTCGTGCCGAACAGCAGCAACGACCGACACCGCATACACGGAGCACGCGACGGCGATGGCGGCCGAGTGTGCAAGGGCGACCAGGATGACGCCGCCGGCCCGTGCGAGCGGGAACATGCCCGCGTGCAGCCACCCGCGCATCGCCGGTTTCATCAAGGCCACCGCGCGCTCCACCCCGCCGCCCGGACCGGCCGCGGGGCCGTCCGCCGGTCCGGTGAACCCGCGGCCGGACCACCGTCGCTACCGGGGAGAACGTCGGACGTGGTCTCGCTGCCCAGCTGTGTTTCCTGGCCGAGTGCCGGTGACTGAGCGTCTTTGGCGATCATGCGCACATATTACGAGAATCGATGCAGAATATGCCAAATCGCCCGCCCAGAAAGGATGTTCAGGCGGTAGCCCGGTCGCGAGCCGGGAAGGGCGCAGCGTTTCGTTCAGGCGCTGGACTTCTTCGAGTTGGTCTTCGAGGGGACGACGCGGCAGACAGCCTCAATGGAGGGTCCCTGGTCGGCAAGTTCCCGGGCCCGGGCCGCGGCGCGCAGGCGCTAACGGAAGTAGCGGGCGTTGTCCGCCTCCGGAGCGCAGCGGGGTGACGAGGCGGACTTCGCCGAAGGCGCGCAGGAAGTTCCGGGTGGTGCCGAGCCCCTCGGCGGCCCGGGCCATGGTGCAGGCGGGGCAGTCGTCGTCGAGACGGCCGAAGGCATCGCCTGCTGCCATCGCACCTCTCTGCGAACCATGCTGGAGGGGCCCTGGTGCCATCTCGCACCAGGGCCCCGAAGGAACTGCTACACCATCTGCCGGCCCCAGTAATGCGCCGGCTCTCTGTTTCCGCGAGCCCGGCCTGAACACTGCCGGGGGTACGGGGATCGCGGTTGCGTGACCGGAGACCACCTCACTATCGATGTCCTGCGGTACCCGGACCCACTGCTCGTCCGGGCGATCCAGATGGCGCGGGCTCCTCCGTTCTTCCCTCTGATCGATCACTTGCCGAGCCGGTACTGCCGGCGGCCTGGAACAGCACCGCCCTTCGACAGTCAGCCCCGTCGCCCGTCCTGCGTCTGCTCTGGCTTGGAACCCCACTGCCGAACTTCCCGGCGCGCTCGCCCGCAGTCAGACGCCTTCACCGGGGTACCTCTCGAACTGCACTGCAAGTACTGCCGTCCCGCTGATGGCGGCCCCTGATCACTGCGGGCCACCCGGTCCGGCCGTCAGTCCCGTCGCCGTCCTGCAACAGCCCTGGCTTCGGAACTCCACCGCCGCACCGCCCTACGCACTGCAACTGCGTACCGCTACCCAGCAGTTCATCTCTGCCGGGGCCTTTCTCGATCTCGACTACGAGAGAAACCATAACTGGCTCGCCACTCAATGTCTACTACAGCCAACACAGATTTTCGTTGGTCCGGCTGCAAGGTAGTCACCCGCGAACGGGACAGCGGACAGGCGGACCGCGCCCCTTGCCGCTGGGCAGCTGCTCCGGTCCGGCGCTCTCTACGCCTCACCGGGCATCGCCACACCTCAACGCGGCCTCACTCGCCTTCGGCCCCGCACTCTGAAGACCCGGCCCGACGTGTTGAGTGAGCTTGTCGGGTTGCCTTCGGGACGCGCGCCCGAGCGCGACGAACACGCCGCCGGGCCGCGGAAGAGGACGTGTGGCCGCCGGTGACCGCAGGTGGAAGCACCGCGCGGCGCTCGAGACCTGGATTCCTCGGCCGCGGCACCGGCGTGCAGGTCGGCCGAGTCGCCGTCGACCCCGTGGATGCCGTCGGAGCCCGGAAAAGGGTGCGGCTACAGACGTGTCCGCCGGCGACGGCCTCGGCCGGGTCGAACACGCCGCGGTTCGCCGCGAACGTCATGCGTCGTACGCTCCGCTGACGAAGTCGCCGACCGGTCGGCGAGCAGCTACTGGAAGGCCGGCGCGGTGGCGTCGCCGGCGGCCGCGACGTCGACGACCAGGAGGCCGGGCTCGCTCACGTGCACCTCGTTGATCGGGTCCATGTACGGCACTACGCCCCGGCGCCCGGGGAGAGTTCCGCCGCTGCCGTGCCTTCACCCGACCGAGCGGCAGGCCGTCAGGGGCTGTCGCCACCCCAGTCCCAGCGGGCCGGATCACCGGGGCGCGGATTGTACAACGCCCGCCCGCCAGGGCCGAACTGCCCGAGCTCCGTGAGGAGGGAGACACCGGCATCGATCTCCTCCGGCCTCCAAAGGGTGACGTCGAGCAGCAGTCCGTCCAGCGGCCCGCCCACCAGTTCGGCATAGCTGCGTCCCGGCTTCGGGCCGGGGTGGTCGTAGTCGGTGCCGTAGATCCGGCCGCGCAACAGCTGCTCATCGCCGCTGTCCATGCCCTCCAGCCTCGCAGCCGCCACCGACAACGAGGGCCTGCTCAGGGGCTGTTATGCAAGCCCTCGCGCGACCGGGAGATCTATCTTGCTGATGGGGATTCTTGACATCCTCCCCCAGCTAAAGCTGGGGATTCTAGCTCATGCAGCCTGGCGGACCGGCGGTCCGTCAGGTCTTCCGCAATCAGCACTAGCCGGGTTGAGAGCAGCCCGGACGAGCATCACGCGGGCGGAGTTCTTGTCCCGGGGGGACCCGGCTCCGCACGCGGTGCACGCATACGTTCGTTCAGAGAGGGGAAGTGCGTGCTTGGTTCTCGCACCGCACTGTGCGCAGTCCATCGTGGTGTGGGCCGGGTGCACCAGGTGCACGATCCGGCCGTGCTTGCGGGCCATCTCGGTCAGCGCGGTCTTTGTCGCGCCGATCGCGGCGTCGGCGGCCTTGCGGGCCATCGTCGACCTCGCGAGGAACTTCGGCTTGAAGTCCTCGACGGCGAGCTGGTCGAAGTCGCGCACGACCGTCTTGGCCCACTTGCGGGCGGTGTCCTGGCGCTGCCGGGCGACCTTCTTGTGGACCTTGGCCGCCGCGCGGGACGCCGCCCGGTAGCCCTTCGACGCGGCCTTCCCACGCGCGGGCTTCCGCCTCGCCGTCTGCCTCTGGTAGCGGGCCAGCTTCGCAGCGGCGCTCTTCCCGTACTGCGGGTGGGGAAGGTCGTGCGGGTCGCTGGTGGTGGCGGTCTCCTTGATGCCCCAGTCGACACCGATCGACCGGCCGGTCTCCGGCAGCGCCTCGGTGACCATCTCGACGACGAACGAGGCATACCAGTGGCCGAGGCTGTCGCGGTACACCCGGACCGATGTGGGATCGGCGGGCAGGTCGCGGGGCCACACCACGGTCAGGGCGATGTCCCCGGCGAGGTGGAGACGGCCGTCCCCCAGCCGGAACCCGCGCCGCGTGTAGTTCAGCGACGGCAGCGCATCGCGCTTGCGCTTGATGCGCGGCATCCCGGCACGCTGCCGCATCGGCAGCCCGGCCTTGATGTCCTTCAAGGCTTTGGCGCGGGACTTGCCGAAGTCGCGGACGGTCTACTGCTGCGGCACCGAGGAGCCCCCACGCAGCCATCCCATGGCGGTAAGGGCCTCGGTCAGCATCTTGTCGAGCTGCACCGGACCACACGTCACCTTGCCGACGGCGTCCCTGTCCAGGCCGTGGACCTTGCGGGACATGGCCACACATTCGTTCCACACCCACCGGCACCGCGCCCACTCGGACTCCAGGCCGGTGCGCGCGGTCGACGACACGCGCAGCCGGTAGGTGCACCGGGCATGCCCGGCTCCCTCGGCTTCTCGCGCAGTCGTCATGCCACCACTCTACTACTACGATAGGGGCATGAATGAAGAAACAAAGATCACTCTCAGGCTTCCCGCAGACCTCCATCAGTGGCTCACCGCTCAGGCCAGGTCCGCCCGCAGGTCCCTCAACTCCGAGATTGTCTACCGCCTGGAGGCCGAGGTCGACACCGCTGCGGCAGACGCCGAATCGCCCTGACGGCGATTCGGCTTTCCCTGCCCTGCTCCGCAGGAGTCCGATTCCCCCCGGCCTGAAGGCCAGGGCATCCTCGGATGAATCAGGTGAAAACGGCCAGGGATGCTGCTGGCATCACTCGCTCTGGTGTTCAACGAAGTGGGGAGTTTCAAGGAGCGTGGCCCGGGTCGTCAGCTCGGGTTTCCCGCTCGTGGAGTGTGCGGGCCGTGTCGAGACGTCGAGACGCTGGCTTCGTGTCGGTGGCCGATCCGGGATCCTCACCCACGGCCACACCAGCGTCTGTGGAGAGGAGCCCGGCAAGGAGCTGTCCTGTGAGTTCCACGCACCGTGTCCGGGCCGCGGAGAAGCCGTAGGGCATCTTGGTTACCGCTTCGAAGGCGCTCATCCACACGGTGAACGGCCGGTGTGCCGTCGCGGCCGACACCCCGAACGTCTCCGGCAGATACCGCCAGGCACACCCGCCGGTTAGTACGTACACGGGCGACCAGTTCCCACAGACCGTCAGGAACCAGCCGCTGCGACAGATCGGCACCCATGTAATGACATCATGCCGCAGCTCGCACCATCACCACGTGAGACATCCTCCTAGCCTCGATCTTGCATGAGGGGTCGTGAGTTTGGTGACGGATGCTTTCGGCTCGTTCGGGGTGAAGATTTCTGCGGGTGGGCAGGTTGGTGGCCCGTCTGTCGCGTCGGGTGGGCGCCGGGTTCCACGGCTCCGGTTGGGCAGTGCTGGCTCGTAGGGGCGGGAAGCTGCTGGTCAGCCGGGGTTCGGCAGGGCCGTGAGCCGTTGCAGGGCATCGGTGATCACGCCGGTCCAGGGCCGGTGTCCGGCGAGGCGGGGGATGCGGTGGCGTCCGGTGGTGACGAGCTGGGCGACCGCGGAGAACAGCCGCAGTCGCAGGCGGCGGTGCTCTCATCGGCGGGCCTGGCCAGTGAGGGCGAGCAGGGTCATCCAGGCCAGGATGTCCAGCGCGATCTGGACGATCTCCAGCCAGATCTGGTTCTGCGCGGCGTCGTGGAGGGGGAGGTTGCGCAGTCCGGTGGCGCGGGCGGCGCGGATGCGGTCCTCGGCGCGGGCCCGCTGGCGGTGGCGCAGCTCCAGCTCGGCGATCGGAGCGTTCTTGGTGTTGGTGGCGAAGCAGGTCAGCCGCATGCCGTCGGCGTCGGTGAAGCGCAACTGGGCGCCGGGGTGCGGCCGTTCCTTCCGCACGATCAGCCGCATCCCCTTGGGCCAGGCCTTGAGGCAGTCGCCGGCGAGTTCGGCGACCCAGGCGCCGTCGCGGATCTCGCTGCCAATCTCGACGGCCGCCGTCCGGGCCGATGCCGGAACCTTCAACACATGCTGGTGGATCGCCTCGGTGATCACCATGCCGACCGAGTAGGACAGCCACCGTCCCCGCCGGGCCAGCCAGCCGACGAATTCGTGGGTGCCGCCCGCGGAATCGGTGCGGACCAGGGTCCGGCGCCGGCGCCGGTACTTCTTCAGCAGCTGGTCCAAGGCCAGTCGGGCGGCGGTGATGTGGTCAGCTGCCGTGTTCGATCCCGCGTTGCCTGGGCGGAGGAGAGCCGCCTGACCTGGAGAGTGCTTCTTTCCTTGCAGCTGACAGGACCCTCGACAAGTCCCATCGTTGCAGGTCAGCAGCACTCTCCATGTATTTGATCAATACCCGGACAGAACCGCAGGGGGCACGCAGGGGAAACGACAGGGACAATCACAGGGAGCCGGTGCGTCGTGTGCCCGGACCCCCTGCACGTCCGGGCCCCCGGCGGGCTGTGCCCATGCCGCGCCGCACCGGCCGCGATCTCCGCGTAGCGGGCCGGGCTGACGCTGCCGACCTTGTCTGCGGTCTCGATCTCTTCCGGCATGGCCTTCACCACCCACTGCGGGCCGGAGCACGGCCCCGCGGCCGTGGCGAGACCCGTCCCGCTTCCCAACCTCGTAGGGATGAGGATGCGCCAAAGTTGATGCGGTGACGAGTCGTGTCAGTGAGCCTGCTGTCGTCGGTTCGCGGTGCCGGAGGAGCGGCCGCTCGGGACCACCCCTGCCTCCGCCGGCTCAGGATGCTTCCATGGCCCGGTTGAAGAGCCGGCCGGCGAGATCGACGCCTACGACCGCACCGTCGGCGTCGCGGGAGAAGTAGCCGCGCTGCCCCTTGAGGCCGCCTTCAGTGACGATGTACTCGTCGCCGTCGCCGGGAAGGAAGCCGATGGCCGCGGCCGGGTGGTCCGGGGGCATCTCCTCGTCCGATGCATCGCGGATCTCCGGCTTGATTCCGACCGCCAGGGTGAGGCGGGTGCCGTCGGCAGCGATGTCGAGAGTGATGGCGTCGATCTCGTAGCGGCCGACGACCTGTTGGGCCCGTCCCTCGTCGTACGGGAGTGGCTCCGGCGTCTTCTCGACGACGCCGAGGTAGTGCTCGAGCACCCATCGCACGGCGGACTGGTTGAAGGGGTAGCCGTCCGGACCGGCGTTAGCCAGGGAGACCACGGCGAAGTTGCGCTCGGGCACGATGAGCAGCTCGGCGAACTGGCCGTTGCCCGAGCCGCCGTGCCCGATTGCGTGGAGGCCGTCCAGGTCGTGCAGGAACCAGCAGATGCCGAAGCCGTCGCCGAGCGTGCTGGCACGCAGCTCGACCGTCTGCTCCCGCATGCGGTGCAGCGCGGCGGCGGGCAGCACGCCCTCGCCGTCGCCGAGTTGGAACCGTGCCCAGCGCAGCAGATCGCTCACCGAGGAGGCGAGGCCGCCGCCGGGGTTGTCGCCGCGCGCGCCCTCCTTGAATCCGGCCCAGGGCCGGGCGGGGCGCATTTCGCCGTCGTCGCCGCGGTTGTAGCCTACGGCGAACTTGCGGACCATCACCTCGGACAGGCCGTAGACGGTGTCCGCAAGGCCCACCGGCTCCAGGACGAGCCGGGCCATGGCCTGCTCGAAGGGCAGGCCGGTGACCTTCTCGATGATCCGCCCGGCCAGGTTGTATCCGGCCTGACTGTACGAGGCGCGGGCACCGGGCGGTGCGATCAGCGGCAACTGCGGCAGCTTCGCCACAAGCCCGGCCAGGGAGCGGTCGCCTTCGCCGTCGTCGATCAGGTTCCAGTCCAGGCCTGCGGTGTGGTTGAGCAGGTTCAGGACGGTGATCTGTGCCGCGGTCTGCTCGTCGGCGAGCTCCAGCTCGGGCACGTAGCGCCGCACCGGCGCGTCCAGGTCCACCTTTCCCTCGGCGACCAGGCGCATCAGCGCGGTCGCGGTGAGGGTCTTGGACACCGACCCCAGGGAGAACAACGTCTTCTCGTCGACCGGCAGCGGGTTGTTGAGGCTGGTCACACCATGCGACGCGTAGATCTCCTGGCCGTCCAGCAGCACCCCGACGGCCACACCGGGAACGCCGAACTCCTGGGCCTGCGCGGCGACGATATCCGACAGCTTCTCCTGCGACATTGCTCCCCCTTCAAGAACTTGAACTAAGTACGAGGAGGAGCGTAGAGGCACTCCTGAACAAAGTGCAAGCGTCTTCTCGCACTAAGTTCAGGTAAGGTGGCGGCCATGCCGCGAGACACACTGACCGCAGACCGGATCATCCGCGCGGCCATCGAGCTCCTGGACGACGAGGGCCTGGACGGCCTCAACATGCGCAGCCTGGCCAAACGGCTCGGCTCGGCCGCCACGGCCGTCTACTGGCACATCAAGACCAAGGACGACCTGGTCCGGCTCGCCGGCGACGCGATCTGGGACGAGGTCGCGCTGCCCGATCTCGATGCCATGGACTGGCGTGCGGCCGCCACCGCCCAGGCCACCGGCATGCATGCGATGCTCACCCGGCACCCCTGGCTCGGCCAGGCGTTCGGCAGCCATCTCCTGTACGGACCCGGCCGGTCCCGCCACAACGACCTCAGCCTCGCCATCTACGAGAAGGCGGGCTTCGCCCCTGCCGACGCGGACCGAGCGGCCGGCACCATGCTCGTCTACGTGCTCGGCAGCGCCCTCGGACCCGCCGCGCAGGTCTCCCTGAACCGCCGGCTGAGCATGAACGGCGCGAGCGCCGAGCAGGCGCTGGCCGAGGCCCTCTCGAGCGCCACCGAGATCGCCATGCAATTCCCGCGGCTGCGCAAACGCCTGGACGCCAGCGCCGCCTCGGAGTACGCCGCGGCGCCCGACAACACCTTCGAGTTCGGCCTCCAGTCCCTCCTCGACGGCTTCGAGGCCCGCCTCACCGCCGACCGCACCAGTCGCCGCGAGTGACGGGATACGGCGGCCGAAGGTTACACCTGGAGGCCCCCCCGAAGCTCGATAAGATCGACTACCGCGAGCGCCACGCGCTCGAGCACGGCAACAACCGCCTCAAGAGGCATAGGGATACGACGGCGACCCGCCGTCCGCGACGAGGCGACCATCCTCGCCGCCACCTATGAATGGCTGCCACCAGCGTCATCGAGGGCAATCCAGTAGCGGCGCTTCACCCCGATTTCGGTGCTGCGCACATCCTCCAGAACGCCGCCATTGCTCTCGATGGTGCGCGCCGAACCGACGTTGCCATCGTCACAAGTGAGAAGGACCCGGCCCAGACCGAGGGCGGGCGCCTTGAGCAGCACCGCTCCCAGCGCCCACGTGGCCAGTCCGCGTCTTCTGGCAGAAGGCCGAATGCTGTAGCCGATGTGTCCGCCGGCTTCCAGCAGAAAGGCGTTCAGATAGTGACGAAGGTCGATAGCTCCGAGGTAGGTCTCACCGTCGACGATCCACCAGTGGGTGGCGTGAACGCGCCCTGGCCCGACAGGCATAGACCGGTCTGACTGCTGGCGCAGTCGCTCGACCCATGAGGCGAAACCTTCCGGACTGTTGAGGTCCTCATCAACAACCAGCCGCAGGCCGGCCCCGTCCTGGTGAGCACCAGGCTGCCACTCGTCACGCGCCGCCAGCCACGAGGAATGCAGCCGTACCGTGGGAGCGATCAGGTCAGCCATACGAAGGACGATACCAATCGCACTCCGACTGATCAGGCACTTTGCGCTGGATCGAGCCTCTGGCTCGTCGAGTGGAAGGCACTTTCGCAACAGACCTCAAGCGGTGCACATGACTCTGTACTTGCTAGTGCCGCTTCTGAAGGCGCGCAGGTTCCAGGAATCCTGGACGCCCGGACACCGGAACCCGCGCGCGAGCACCCGAAATCATAGGGCCTGGCGTACGGGTTGACGGCTGCGGATCAAACGTCACTGGGTGCGTCCGGTCAGCAGGCGATGCGCTCGACGTGAGCGAAGGTCACGGTCTCTACAGCATCGCGGTCGAAACCGCGTTCCCCGGAGTGGTTGATAAACCGGCACGTCCCGGGCGGAACTTCCACGACGGTGTCACTCCAGCCGAGATTGGCGGGATCGCTGCCCTGTGACTTCCAGTGCTCAAGGTCTGCGATGGAGTAGGCCCACAGGTCGGTACAGATGCTCGCCAAGCGAGCACTTCGGGGAGCGACGGATTGTCGTCATCGTCGTAGCGCGGACTGGCAATGATGTAGGTGTCCGGGCCGGTGCGGTACAGGCCGGGGCAGCTATTGCCCACCGGGCCGTAGGCACAGCCGACCGAGCCATGGCTTCGACCGCCCGGGTCTGGCCAAGAGTCGGGGACAAACGTCACCCGAGCACCTTCAGCAGCCGCTTGGACAGGCTTCCGAAAGCTCGGGGGAGACGCTGTGGTCCGAAGGGGAAGAACGCGGCACAGCTCGTCAGGAAAGCCTCAAGGTCTCCTGACGCATCGGCATGCAGTGCCTCGGCGAAGCAGCGGGCGCGGGCGGCCCATGGGCTCGTCGCTTCTCCGTCCGGCCAGGCGACTAAAGCGGCAACCTGGCCGAGAGTCTTGAGGTCGAGCCTCGTCAGGACTGCGAGGGCTTGGTCCGTCAACTCCCACCGCACGTCGTCGTCCAGCCGGTCGGGCTCGCTGTCGTACTCGAGGTGCGGGTAGGGCCAGTAACGTCGATCCGAGGTGTCGATCAGGTTCAGCAACTGTGCCAGTACGACTGAACTCTCTTGCGTATGGCCCGCTGCGACTCGTACGCGCTCGATGTTACAGGCGATATGGATGCGGCGGCCCTCGACAGGATAGTTCCAGGAATCACGAAGCTCCCGGCATCGGTCGAGCGCGAGCAGCATCGAGGAGACCGCCGCGTCGGTCCGGCCCGATGTGAAGTGCACGAAGCCCTCGGCCGCGCAGAGGAAGGAGTCGGCCAGCACGAACGCCTCTCTGCTGATCTTCGCCCGGGTCAGCATCCCTCTCGTGTGCGCCATCAAGGAGCCACCGTCCTGGATCCGGCCGGCCCGGCAGAGCGCGAGGCCCCTCTCCCGCAGGCCGGAGATCGACTCGAGCAGGCGAGCCTCGCCTTCGGTCAGGTCGCGTCTGATGCGTTCTGTGTAGTCCGCCGCGATGTCGGCTTCGGCGTCTCTCCGCGGCAGCGAGGGGCGCGCGATTCCGCTAGCCAGTGCTTCGGCCGCGTCCCGAAGCAGCGGGTGCGGCAGCACGGCGCCGACGCGAGAAGCAGGCGGATCCGGCTGTGTCATGGCGAGTCAGGCTCCAGGCAGTGGTCCGGTGCAATGCCCGCGTATGCGCCCTGTAGTGCATTGAAGTGATTAGCGGGCCATCGTAAGCAAAAGCGTCGATCATGTGCTTCTGTATATCTTGTCAAATATGGTTTCACTTGAGGAGGATTGGTCGTGCGTTTCCTATTCAAGGACCTGATGATCACAGTGACGGACGTCGCCGGTCCGCACTGTGGAGGTTGCTCGGTCATCTCATGCGACCTGCCGACCGTCGGCTGCGGTGGCGTCACCTGCGGCATTACTTCGGTGATCCAGATGGAGGAGTTCGACGCGATGAAGCTCGAGCTGGACCAAGCCCTCCAGGTCGTCCGCGCCACGGCCGAGGTGGAGTCGCAGACCCGCCTCGCGCCCGAGACGGTCGAGGAGGCCGACGAGCTCGAGCAGAAGCTCACCGCGGTCCTCGAAGCGGTGCGGAGTGCGAAGGCGGAGCTCGAGAAGCGCTGAGGGTGCTGCCAAGCGGCCAGAGCGTTCGGTGCGTGAACGGCAGACCAGGAGTCGATGTGGGCGAACCGGCGAGTGATCGGCGCCTCTATCGGTCGAACCCGCGCTATGTCCTGCGTGGACTGGACGATCTCGACCCCTCGCAGCGTCAGGCAGTGGCCGGCACTTCGTCCAGCCCCATCCTGGGCGGACTGCTCGTTCCGGCCGCCTCTGAGGACGGCACGATCAAGGTCGTGAGTCGGTCACTGAGGAGTTTGTTCGAACAACTCGCTGTTCCGTGCCGGCTGCCCTCGCCGGCGTGGCCCGCTCTCTACGGCGAGGAGCTCGGCGACCTCGTCGGCGCCGAGGTGCTCGAAGTCCAGATCGCCGACCGGTTCGTGACCGGCGTGGAAGCGATCGCCGAGCTGGCCACCGGCCGGCCTGCCCCGCCCGTCGGTCGCCTTGCCACCCTGTCGTGCGACGCGATCGCCTACGCGGAGTCGCTTCAGCTCGACGCCCAGGCCGACATCGCCGCGCGGCTGTACACGTTTCACAGGGTGGCGATCCGCCCCGCGTGGCGCACCACCGAGTACGGCGACGCCTTCCGCACGAGGATGCGGCGTGCGATGCCGCACCGACCGGGAAGCGGTCCACGATGGATCGAGGGCCCGAACCACCCATGGCGCACCTGCCGCCGCCGTGACCTCCCGGCACGGGCCGAGCGGTCGACTCCGAAGCTCTACGTCAGTCCCACCCCGGAACACCTGGCGGACACCGTGGCCGCCTCGGTCCCGCTGATCGCGGAGGCTCCCGGTGTCATTGGCTGGAAGGTGGCCGACACCATCGGCGCGATGGTCCGCCCCGACAGGTTCGTGGTCTATCTCGAATCCGAGCGGGCCCTGCAAGACCTGGCCGCGGCGCTTGCGCCAGTCCTGGCCGGAACCGACGTGCACGGCGTTCCGTTCACCTGTGACACCGGCCTCGACGGGCTTCTCTCGTGGGGGCTCGACCCCGCGGCGTCACCGGACAGGCACCACGCACTCGTCGACAGCTGGCGGACCTGGGTCACCGCGCGACTGGCCGGCGGACTGGAGCAGGCACGACGCGCCGGGCTGACCGGCCGTCAGGCGCACTTCGCCGCGCTGCAGCGCATCCAAGCGGCGGGGGTCGACCCCTCCACATGGCAACCGACGGCGGAACCCGTCCGTGCGGGGGAACGGAGCGCCCTGTGAAGGTGACGACCGACAGGCTGATCCTCCCGGCCGACGTCACATTGGCCCCCGTCGGAAACTTCGACTCCGCCGGCCTTGCCGGCCTGGATGTCGGCGAGGGCGACTGGCTCGTCACCCGGCCGGGATCGCGCGCGCGATCCATGGTCCTCTCTCCGGATCTGGCAGAGCTGTTCCTGGGCTTTCGCACCCCCGGCACGATCCCCGACGTCATCGGACGGTACGCCGGAATGCACGCGCTCGACCCGCAAGGAGTCCTCGACGCGTCCTGGCCGGTTCTGACCCGTTTCCTCCATGCCAAATGGCTGGTCCTCGAAGACTCCTATCTGAGTCGGGAGCTCGCAGCCTGGTACGCCCCGGGAATCTCACTCATGGGTCACAGGGTCGAGGCCTGCGTCCACATCACCGACGACACACAGGTCTACCGCACGCGCACGGCCATGGGAGGTCTCTGCGCGATCAAGGTGGTCGACGCGACGAGCAGCCGCTGCGTCGCCGCGTTGGAGCGGGAAGGGCGCATCCTTCAACGTCTGGACGGCTCCCCGAGTCCCCGCTACCTGGGGCTCGGCCACGACGGGCGACGCCGGTTCCTGGCCATGGAATGGTGCGAGGGCACAGACGTCACCAAAGCGGTCGCTCCCGTCGGCGGGGACACAGGATCACGTCAGGTGACGCGCGACGTGCTCTCCGCGGTTCTGTCCGCGTACGCGACGCTGCACGATCGCCAGGTGCTCCACGGCGACGTACACCCCGGAAACGTGCTGGTCGACGCCCAAGGAAAAGTCAGAGTCCTGGATTTCGGGCTCGCTCGGCTGTTCGACGAGCCTGACACCCGCGTCCCCCGCGGAGGAGCGCCGGAGTACTTCGACCCGGACTACGCCAGAGCCGCACGCGCGGGCGGGCCACCACCTGCCGCCACCGCCGATGCGGAACAGTACGCGCTGGGAGCGCTCTGCTACCGGGTGGCGACCGGTCGGGACTACGTGCGCTTCTCCCCCGAGGCGGACCGGTTCCACGAGCAGATCGTGCGGACACCGCCCCTGTCGTTCGCCGAGGCGGGTGTCGTCCCGTGGCCGAAGTTGGAGAGCGTGCTCCACCGGTCGCTGTCCAAGTCCGCGAGCGCCAGGTTCCCTTCGGTGGCCGCGATGGCGACGGCGGTCTCCCGAGTGGGGCTCGACGAGCGACCCGCCACGCGTTCCCTGGTGCCCGTCGTCAACCGCGCGGATCGTCTGATCGAGAGCGTCGGCAAGCTGGTCGACCCGGACCACCGTCTCTTCGCCGAGGGACCCACGACCGGTCCGCGGGCGACCTTCACGAACGGTGCTGCGGGGATCGCCTACTACCTTCTGCGCCTGGCCCTGCTCGAAGGCGACCCCGCGCCGCTCGCCGCGGCCGACCAGTGGGCGGAGCGCGCCGCGCGGTTGGCCCGGGAACCGCGGGGCTTGTACGACGAGAGCGCTGGCGTCGGACGGAACGTCGTCGGCTCTGTGTCTCCCTACCACACCGGGTCAGGTGTCGAATTGGTGCGAGCTCTGGTTGCTCACGCCCGTGGCGACACACGGACCCTCGTCGGGGCTGCCCGCGCCTACCTGCAGTTTATGGACGAGCCGGACCGCGGAGTGGACCCGACCTTCGGAACGCCCAGCGTGCTCGCCGGCTGCAGGCACCTCGTACGGTGCCTGCGAGAGGCCGAGTACCCGGATGACGCCACGGCGTCCGTACTCGAGCAACTGGCGGTCCGCGCCGACGCGTTCGCCGATCATGTGCTCCGGCATGCCCTACGGCGTGGACATGGGGACCGCCACCCGCTTCCCCGCTACACAGGTGCTGCGCACGGGTCGGCCGGCCTGCTGTACACGCTCATGACGTGGTGGGAGGTCGCGAACCACGACGTGGACGGCGATGCCGTGAGGCACCTGGTTGAGCTGGCGAACCTTGGTGTACGGCGCGGGCGGGGACTGAGGTGGCCCATGCACACCAACGAGGCGACGCCGTCGTACATGAACAGTTGGTGCCACGGATCTCCCGGCCATGTATATCTGTGGAACGCGGCACACCGTCTCCTGGGCGATACGGCCTACCACGACATCGCTGCCGCGGCCGCGTTCGCCACCGTCGATGACCGGGGAGCCAACACCTCGCTGTGCTGTGGCCAGGCCGGACATGTCTTCGCGATGCTTCACATGTATCGCTGCACGCGGGAGCGGGCCTGGCTCAGGCTCGCTTCGGAACGACTGCACAGCGCCCTCGTCGACCGGGAGTCCATGCCGGGGGTCGGGTGGAGCCACAGCCTCTTCCGCGGCGATGTCGGGCTTGCCCTAGCGGCGGTGGAGGTCGAATGCCCTGAAGAGGCGAGATTCCCGCTCTTCGAGTAACGACCGAGCGTCGCTGCGGCCGTCCCGCTCCGGAAGTTCACACGCTCAGTCGCGCCGTCACGGGTCGAGAACGGGACGAACAACATCTCGCTGGACAAGATCTTTGCGCTGGCCGATGCCCTGGACGTCGATGTGGCGGAACTCTTCCGCGGTCTCGATCCCTGACGGCAGGTCTCGCCCTGTAGCGGGGTCTACCGGGGTAGCTTCGCGGTGCGTTCGGGGTGGGCCGCGGTGATGTGCCGCATCGCGGTCTGAGAGGAGATGCCGAACAGGCGCATCAGGTGAAGGGGGTCGTCAACCTCGAACGCCTCGTCGCGGATCCGGTCCTGCCGTAGCGTCGGCATCGTGATTCCGGTGGGCCGGAAGATGGCGGTGAACGTGGTACCGATGGGCGAGCGAGTGGTGTCTACCGCGGTCCATCGGTTGATAAGCAGATGCGGGTTGGACGTCACCGGCCAACGGCGGTGACGTTCACGGAGCCACGCGGAGGCGCAGCGGTAGGTTAGTTCGTCCAGGTAGATGATGTGCCGTTTGCCGGGACGTCGGACGATGAGCCGTGCACGGGACAGGTCGAGGCCGGTGAGCAGCAGTCGGCGGATGTCGGTGCCGCTGAGTGCATGGACGCAGACCAGCACCATCACGAAGCGCTGGAAGTCGTTCTGCGCATGGCTAAGGACACTGGCCAGCCGGTCCGAGGGCACGGAAGGCGGGGTCTTGTTGATCCCGGCGAAGACGAGGCCGCGGGTGGGATCGCGGAAGATCACGCCCTCTTGCCGAAGGGCCCGGAAGACATTCCGCAGGACGATGTGGATCGAGCGGGCCGGCGTCCCCTTGCGGGTGGCGATGGCCCGCTTGACGTCGTCGCGGGTGATCTCGCGCAGGCTCTGGATGCCGTCCGCGAGCCACCCCTTGAGGATCGGGTCGAGGACATGCCAGTAGCGGGCGATGCTCCGGTAGGTGCGGCCTGTGTGCTCCCACTTGCCCTCTCCGCGCACGGCCTTGATCCAGACCGAGAGTTCCTGCGCGATCGTCTTGGGCAGTGCGGCGAGCTCGGCCTCCAAGCGCTTCTCATGCGTGTCCCGGCGGAACTCGGCATCCGGGATCAGCAGCCCTCGGGTTTCAAGGAACTGTGTGACCCGCCGTCCGCTGAACTTCAGGGGACGGTTGTCGACGAGCGCCCGGATGTCAGTCTCCAGCAGCGGGGCCTCGGCGCCGAGCCAGGACACCAAGACGGTCAGCGTGTGCCGGGTCTTGGTGGCGGGGACCTTGGACCACATCTCCTGCTTCATCACGCTGTCGAGGTCGGTGAGCAGCCGCTTGGCCGAGTCCGTGAGCGTCGGCATATCCTGCCGCGGCAACTCGGCCACCGGGCGCCAGTCTCGCCGGAGCTCGAACAGCCTCTCCTGCCCAGGGGCCGCCACGTGCTCGGAGACAGGGCGGCGCGGGGTAGGCGGGGCCACGTCCGAGTGACGCAGGCTTGTGGGTGCCGGGACCGGTGAGCCGAGCCACAGCTGCGTTCCGAACCGGGCGATGTCTCCTGGGCCGTAGTTGGCTACGTGCCAGCGGCAACTGCGGCAGTGTCCGCCGGCGAGCGGCACGTCGATTTGGTGGCAGCGGTCGCACGCTCCCGTGGAGACTGCGAGGTTGCCTCTCTTCCGGCAGGCGAAGGAGGCGCAGGGCTCGCAGGTGTCCTTCGTCTTCGCAGTGAACCAGCAGCCGCACTTCTGGCAGGACCTCGGTGTCATCGTCCGGGGCGGCCAGAGACGGCGCGCAGTCCGCGGCGTCCGTGGCCGCTGGGGGCGGTCAGGTTCGCGGGGCTCTGGCAGAAGCCTGAGCATCTCCGCCCGCAGAAGGACCGCTCGGACGGACCGGCCGTAGTTGGGGATGTCGTCGAGGACCAGTTCATCGACGAGGTCGTCGCCGTCTGCGTCGCGTACGGCGAGCGCGAGGCGCAGCATCTCGTGCAGCTTGCGCTGCATGGGTTTGCTGATGCCGGTCTCCGCCGCGAACGCCGCGGTGTGCTCGACGACGTGGCTGTAGCCGGCGAGCGGCCTTTGCAGAATGCGTCGGCAGACATCGATGGACAGCATCCGGCGGACCGGGAAGAGCGGCAGCTGCCCCGGGACAGTGGGTGGGAGGACCGCAGGGTCGTCCCGCGCCGGGGCCGCGGCCGCGCGTATGTGTTCCACCCAGTGCAGCCGCTCGCGCTGATCGACGCCCGTGCGGCCGGTGCGCCTGCCGTACTTCTTCAGAGGTTGGGCGTGGGTGGGGGCGAGGCCGTAATATCGAAGCAGCGGTCAACCGGATCAAGATGCTCAAAGGGCAGATGTTCGGCCGGGCCGGATTCCCGCTTCTCCGAAAGCGTGTTCTCCTGGTGTGACGCTCCGTCACCGGTCCACACACCTTGGGCCAGACCCTTGAGTTGGCCCCGACTTCCGGCTCGGAGTGGCCTCGTCAGTGACGGACCGGCCCACGAGGACTTGGCTGTGCTGTCGTGTCGGATCAGAGCGGGTCGTCGTCCGAGACTCGTGCCCATTCCTCGCACGGCCGCAGACGCGAGAGGATCCTTTTGGCCTCGTCCGGTGTTGCGGGTCGTGAGGTTGTTGACAGGGTGCCGGCGGTCCATGGCTGGCGACCCGCCTCTGACATGAGCGCGAGGCGGCACCGGAGAGCTACAGGGGGGCAGTTCCTGTAGTCGTTACTTGTCGGCGAGCCGGGCTTTTTTGACCCTGTTGCCGCAGGTGTTCATTGAGCACCAGCGGCGGTTTGTGCCGCGACTGGTGTCGAGGAAGAGGCCGGCGCAGCCGGGGCCTTCGCATGCTTTGATCCGGCTGCGGTCGGGGCCTCCGAGTATGTGGATGGCGTCGGCGGCAAGCACTCCGAGCGCGTCCGGTACCGGTGCTTCCTTGCTGAGGCGCCAGACTGCGAGCCCGTTCTCGAGGCCGGGCCTTGGCTGTCCTGCGGCCGCGGCCCCGTTCAGGATCGCGGCGTCACCCGGATTGGGGCGCTGGCCGGCGGCGACGGCCAGCCCGGCACGGTAGATCGCTTCTCTCAGCGTTAGCGCATCCTGGAGCTCGGTGGGCGAGACGTCAGGCACGCCGAGCCCCGCAGCATGCAACCAGAGCTCTAGTCGGCCGAGGTCGGAGAGCCGCTCCTGGGGCTGCGCGCCGGCCCGGTCGCTCATCGTGGCGGTGAAGCGGAACGCCAGCACCTCGTTGTCCAGCCGGAACAGGCGACCGACCTCCACGGGCACCCCCTTTCCGCATGTACCGCCATGGACCTGCATGAACCATCTTAGCCAGTTCGACACGGGCGTCGAATCGCGTCATAGTGTGAACCCTCTTAGACGGTTCACAGGAGGTTGCGCGATGGGCGAGGTTGCAGTCATTGGGCTGGGCGGGATGGGGCGGGCGATCGCGCGCAATCTGGTGCGGGCAGGCCATGAGACTGTGGTGTGGAACCGTTCAGCGGGGCCTGCGGAAGAGCTCGCGGAGGCCGGCGCCCTCCGCGCCGCATCGGTCGCGGAGGCCCTCCAGTGCCCGGTGGCGTTCTCGGTCCTGTCCGACGACACCGCCTTCGCGGAGGCCTTCCTCGACTCCGGGGTCCTCGGACAGGCCCCGCCTGGGGCGGTGCACGTCAACGTGGCCACGGTGAGCGTCGGGCTGGCCCGTCGGGCCGCAGAGGCGCACGCTGCACACGGGATCGGATATGTCGCCGCCCCGGTGTTCGGCCGGGTCAGCGTCGCGAAGGCCGGTGCGCTGAACATCCTCGCCGCAGGACGGCCCGGGCTCATCGACCGGGTCCAGCCGTTCTTCGACGTGATCGGATCGCGCACCTGGCGCCTGGGCGAGCGGCCCGAGCAGGCCAACACCGCCAAGGTCCTGGGCAACTACCTGATCGCCTGCGTGATCCAGTCGCTCGGCGAGGCCGTCAGCGTCGCCGACGCGGCTGGCGCCGACCCGGGTCAGTTCGTCGAACTGCTGGCCTCGACACTCTTTCCCGGACCCGTCTACTCCGGATACGGGTCGATGATCGCGCAGCGCAGATACCGGCCGGCCGGGTTCACCGCAGCACTTGGACGCAAGGACCTCCACCTCGCCCTCGATGCAGCAGCCGGTCAAGCGGTCTCCCTGCCTTTCGGCGAACTGCTCAGAGGCGTGTTCGACCAGGCAATCGCCGATGGCCGCGCAGCGGATGACTGGGCTGTGATTGCCGAGCAGCAGCCGCGGTGAACACCGATGCTCGTACGGTCGTCGGCGGGCGGCACCCAGCGCCGGGCAGGGCGGTCCGCGTGCTGTTCGTGCCGCTGATGATGCTCGCCGGAGGACTCCTTGCTGCCCAGTCCGAGGCCAGTGCCTGTGTCAGATCCGGTGATCTGTGACGTTCCGTGAGGTGTGGTAATCCTGGGGACACCATCCACAGCGCCCAAGCCTTGGGCTTTCACCAGGCATGGCACCCGGCACTCACCCTGCAGATTGCAGTGGTCTCTGATCAGCGAGGATGAGGTTCGTCGTGGTCATTGTTCCCACGCCCGTCGGGTCCACGACCTGGGTGCGCCGGGCACGGTCTTGAGGGCGATGCCGAGGAAGGCGTGGGACCAGTGGATGAGGGTTCCGCCGTAGGCGGAGTCGGCCCGGGCGACAGTGAGTTCGGGGTGGGTCAGGCGCAGGCGGAAGAGCTGGTCGCGGGCGGGGCTGCTGTCGTGCGGGGAGGCTGGGGTGACCATGACGGCGAGCGGCATGCCGCGCATGTCGACGGCCAGGTGCCGTTTCCTGCCGTTGATCAGCTTCCCGGCGTCGAAGCCGCGGGTGTCATGGCTCCCTGCACACCGCGGGCACCGCTCGCCTGACCGGCGAAGCGCACCTGCGCGGCACCCTCACCCCCGGGTGCCTCGCCGATCTCACCGTCTGGGCCCAGGACCCCGCCCAGTGCCTGGGCGACGCCCTGCATGACCTCAGGCCCACGCACACCTTCGTCGGCGGCCTCCTGGTCACACCGACCGGCACGCGGTAATCAGTCCACTCACCCGGGACTGGCTCTGTCCTGGTAGCGCGAGCGGCCGTTGAGATGGACCTCTTGGCGGCCGCTGCCGAAAGGTGTCGATGACCATGTCGCGTACCCGAGAGTTCGTTCAGGTCGACGTGTTCTCCACGAGCCCCTACTCCGGCAATCCGGTCGCGGTGATCCTGGACGGGACGGACCTGAGCGATGAGCAGATGCAGCAACTGGCGCGCTGGACGAATCTGTCCGAGACCACGTTCGTGCTGCCCGCGACGGTGCCGGAGGCTGACTACCGGCTGCGGATCTTCACGCCGGGAGGCGAGCTGCCGTTCGCCGGGCACCCCACCCTCGGCTCCGCGCGTGCCTGGCTGGACGGCGGCGGCACCCCGCAGCACGCCGACCGGATCGTGCAGGAGTGCGCGGCCGGCCTGGTCGCCGTGCGCCGCGGCGAGGACACCTTGTCCTTCGCCGCCCCGCCCCGCATCCGTACCGGCGTACTCGACGAGGACTATCTGAGCCAGGTCGTGGCCGCGTTCGGCATCACGCGGGAGCGGGTCGTGGCTCATCAGTGGGTGGACAACGGGCCCGGCTGGGCTGTGCTCCAACTGGCCACCGCCGAGGAGGTCCTTGCCCTCGAACCCGACCTGGCCCTGATCCCGGACGCGATGGTCGGCGCGATCGGCGCGTATTCCGAGGGATCCGAGTACGCCTTCGAGCTGCGTACGTTCGCCCCGGGCGCCGGCGTTCCCGAGGATCCTGCGTGCGGCAGCATGAACGCCGCCGTGGGGCAGTGGCTCACCTCCACCGGCGCCGCCCTCTCCACCTACCGGGTTTCCCAGGGCGCGAGGGTGGGACGGGCCGCGAGGATCGAGGTCGCCGCCGATCCGGACGGCACGGTCTGGGTCAGCGGCGCCGCCGTCATCTGCATCCGCGGCGCCATCACCCTCTGACCGCCGCACCTCATGGGCTGTTAGGGGAGAGCGTCTTCATGGTGACGTAGCTGGTCACCGTGGCCACGCCGGGCAGGGCGGCCAGCTGGTTGGCGTGGAAGTCCTCGTAGGCGGGCAGGTCGGCGACCTCGACCTGGAGCAGGTAATCGAAGTTGCCGGTGATGTGGTGGCAGGCGACCACCTCGGGCAGCTGGGTGATGCCGCGTTCGAACGCGACCACGTCCGCGCGGGTGTGCCGCATCAGCCGGACCCCGGCGAACACCCGCAGGCTTCGGCCGACCGCGGCGGGATCGATCAGCGCCCGGTAGCCGCGGATGACCCCGGCCTCCTCCATCTGGCGCACGCGCCGCAGGCAGGGTGACGGAGACAGCCCGACCCGGGCGGCGAGCTCGTTGTTGCTGATCCGACCGTTCTGTTCAAGTACGGCCAGAATCGACCGATCCACATCATCCATGGCGGCAGATTATTGCGCCTGTTGGCCGACTACCACAATCGTGTACCTTCACTGAGCGCAATTTGCTGCCAAAGTTGCCATGATCCACCCATATCCGGGAGATGGTCAGCCACGCTTCATGGCGTCGTAACCGACATCCATGGAAGGGCTGGCCATGCCGGGCAAGAGCACCACCACCGTTCACGCCGATCGCGGGATCCATCCCACTCGCACGGTGGCACCGCCCATCTACCAGACGGCGACGTTCTGGGCCGAGGACGGCGAGACGTTCGCGCAGGGCGCCGTCGAACCGCGGGGAAAGGACTTCTACACCCGCTTCGGCAACCCCAACCACGCCCAGGTCGCGGCCGTCGTCGCGGAGCTGGAGGGCACTGAGGCCGCCATGGTCACCGCGTCCGGGATGGCCGCGCTCACCACCGCCGTCCTCGCCGTGGTCTCTGCCGGTGACCATGTCATCGGGCAGAGGTCCACCTACGGCGGCACCGGCTCGGTGCTGATGAACCTGCTCCCGCGCCTTGGCGTGTCGACCACCCAGGTCGACCAGACCGACCCGGAAGCGTTCGCGAAGGCGTTGACCCCCCAGACCCGCCTGATCCTGGTCGAGACACCGAGCAATCCGCTGCTGCAGATCACCGATCTGCGCGCGGTCGCGGACCTGGCCCGCGCGCACGACGTGCTGACCATGGCGGACAACACCTTCGCCACCCCGCTCAACCAGCGGCCCGCGGACCTCGGCATCGACCTGGTCTGGCACAGCGCGACCAAGTACCTCAACGGCCACTCCGACGTCTCCGCCGGAGTGATCGCCGGGCCGGCCGAACTCCTGGATCGGATCTGGGACGTCGGCCTGCTCACCGGCGCTACGCTCGGCCCGATCGATGCCTGGCTGCTGCTGCGCGGGATGCGCACCCTGCCCCTGCGCGTGCCCCGGCACAACGCCAACGGCCTGGCCCTCGCCGAGGCGCTCAGCGAGCATCCGGCCGTGGCCTGGGTTCACTATCCCGGCCTGTCGTCCCACCCTCAGCACAAACTGGCGGCCGACCAGATGAGCGGCTTCGGCGGGGTGCTCGGCATCGAGTTCACCGGTGGCTTCGAGACGGCCGACGCGTTCCTCGGCAAGCTGCGCTACTCCCTTCGCTCGGCGAGCCTCGGGGGCGTGGAATCCCTGGCCGTGCACCCGGCGTCCATGTGGCGCGGCATGCTCAGCGAGGACCAGATCGCCGAGTCGGTTCCGCTGGGCCTGGTCCGGCTGGCCGCGGGCACCGAGGACACCGCCGACCTGGTGGCCGATGCACTGGCCGCCGCCGACGCGGTCCACGCCACGGCAAGCGCCTGAACCACTACCAGTGCGCCAGCCGCGCGCTGCGGCGACGCCACCTGCCCGTGCCTCCACTCGTGACCGGTGCGGGTCCGGCCGCAACCGGCCCTTGAGATTGCAGCAGCTCAACGAAGAGGTGCATGTCCATGTCCCACCTGCAAAACCGCGGCCTCGCCGACGCTGCGTTCGCCCACGAATCCGAGGGTGACGCACCCGGCCGCGGTGCCCCGCTCGCGCGCGGGCTCAAGCAACGCCACCTGTCGATGATCGCCCTCGGCGGTGTCATCGGCGCGGGCCTGTTCGTCGGCTCCGGCGCCGGCATCGCGGCCGCCGGGCCATCGATCGTCCTCGCCTACGCATTGTCCGGCGTGCTGGTCATGCTGGTGATGCGCATGCTCGGCGAGATGTCGGCGGCGAACCCGGCCTCCGGATCGTTCTCGGTGCACGCCGAACGTGCGATCGGGCCGTGGGCGGGCTTCACGGCCGGCTGGATGTTCTGGACGCTGCTGTGCGTGGGCGTCGGTGCCGAGGCGATCGGCGCCGCGGGCATCATGATCGGCTGGTTCCCGGGCACCCCGTCCTGGATGTGGGTCCTGCTGTTCATGACCGCGTTCTGCGGCACGAACCTCGCGGCGGTCCGCAACTTCGGTGAGTTCGAGTTCTGGTTCGCGGCACTGAAGGTCGGCGCGATCTCCCTCTTCCTGGTCCTGGGCGGCCTCGCGATCTTCGGCATCCTGCCCGGCACTCAAGCCCCCGGCACGGCGCACCTCACCGGGGACGGCGGCTTCCTGCCCCTCGGTACGAACGGCCTGGTCATCGGCCTGCTCACCTCGGTGTTCGCCTACGGCGGCCTGGAGACGGTCACCATCGCCGCCGCCGAGTCCGAACACCCGGTCCGCGGTGTGGCCACAGCGGTGCGCACCGCGATGTGGCGTATCGGCGTCTTCTACGTCGGGTCCATGCTGGTCATCGTCACGCTCATCTCGTGGAGCGACCCCGCCGTCACCACCAGCGGCCCCTACGTGGCGGTCCTCGACCACCTCGACATCCCCGCCGCCGGCCAGCTCATGAACGTCATCTTGCTCATCGCCCTGCTGTCCGCGATGAACGCCAACATCTACGGCTCCTCCCGCATGGCCTACTCGCTGACAGCCCGCGGACAGGGCCCGAAAGCACTCGGCACGGTCACCAGCGGAGTGCCGCGGCGCGCGGTGATCGCCTCCTCCGCCTTCGGCTTCATCGCGGTCCTGCTGAGCTACTGGTGGCCGGAGACCGTTTTCACCTGGCTGCTCAACACGGTCGGCGCGGCCGTGCTGGTGGTGTGGGGCTTCATCGCCGCCGCCCAGCTGCGGATGCGCCGGAAGCTGGAGCGGGAGGCGCCCGAGACTCTGGTCGTGAAGATGTGGGCCTTCCCCGCCCTGACCTGGGCGGCGCTCGCGGGAGTGCTGGCGATCCTGGCCCTCATGGCCCGCGAGGGCGACACCCGCGTGCAGCTGTACTTCACCGGCGGCCTGACCCTTGCCCTCTCCCTCATCGGCTGCCTGCGGCAGAAAACCCAGACCGCCCGTGCCTGACCGGCGCCCAGCCGCGCGGAGCCGCTACGGCCGCCACACCACGATCTCGCCCCATACGAAGAAATCCGTGAAGGAGTGCATCCGATGAAAACCCTGCTCACTGGCGGCACCGTGGTCAGCATGGACCCGGCTGTCGGCGATCTCGCCCGCGGTGACGTGCTCATCGAGGACGGCGTGATCGTCGAGGTCGCCGAACGGATCGACGCACCGGACGCCGAGGTGATCGACGCGACCGACCGGATCGTCATGCCCGGCTTCGTCGACAACCACCGCCACACCTGGCAGACCGCATTCCGAGGCATCGGCGCGGACTGGACGTTCGCAGAGTGGGCGGCGGCCATGCACGGCACGGTCAAACCCCACTACCAGCCCGAAGACGTCTACGCGGGCACCCGCCTCGGCCGCCTGGAGGCCCTGAACTCCGGCGTGACCATCATGCTCGACTGGTACCACGTCGCGCAGACTCCCGAGCACGAGGACGCCGCCCTCTCCGCGCTGCGCGACGCGCCCGGGCGGTCGATCTTCTGCCTCGGCGCCGGATGGGGCACCACCGACCCCGTCGACACCGCCATCCGCCGCGTCCGCTCCCAGCTCGGTGACGGCGGCCCGGTCTCCATGGCCTTGGGACTCCGAGGCCCCGAAGCCGCCGGAATGGACGCCGTCGCCCAT
This sequence comes from Streptomyces sp. P3, assembly GCF_003032475.1. Taxonomy (NCBI): domain Bacteria; kingdom Bacillati; phylum Actinomycetota; class Actinomycetes; order Kitasatosporales; family Streptomycetaceae; genus Streptomyces; species Streptomyces sp. P3. The sequence goes on along the minus strand of NZ_CP028369.1, from coordinate 8,949,442 downwards.
GAACTGAAATTGGCCGCCGAACTCGGCCTGCGCACCAGCCTGCACGTCGACATCACAGCCGGGGCCGTCGCCGATCTGCGCGGGCACGGCCTGCTGCGGGACACCACCACCTTCGTGCACGGCAACGGACTCAGCGATGACGAGCTGCGCATGCTCGCCGACGCGGGCAGCTCCCTGTCGATCAGCCCTGACGTCGAGCTGAAGATGGGCTTCGGCTGGCCGATGACCGGCCGGGCGCTGGCCGCCGGACTGCGCCCGACCCTATCTGTCGATGACGTCCCCTCGGCCGCCGGTGACATGTTCTCCACCATGCGTACCGCCTTCGCCGTGCAACGCGGCCTGGACGGCGGCCTGCGCTCCCGCGATCTGCTCGCCTTCACCACCATCGACGCCGCCGCCTCATGCGGTCTCGACCACAGGAGCGGCAGCATCACACCCGGCAAGGACGCCGACATCATCCTGCTCCGCGCCGACGACCTGACCGTCTTCCCGGTCACCGACCCGGCCGCCACCATCGTCAGCGCCGGCCACCCCGGCCTGGTCGACACCGTCCTCGTCGCCGGCCGCGTGGTCAAACGCGACGGCGTACTGCTGGACGTGGACCTGGCGGCACTCCGGACCCGACTGCTCGAATCACGCAACCGGATCGCGGCGGCCGCCGGCATCCGACTCGACGGCACATGGCGCCCCGAGGCGGTGTCAGAGTAGGCACGCTCGGTGTCGAGTGCCTCTGCGTCTCGCCTGCGTCCACACCCGTGGGGGCCACAGGCGTGGACGCGGTGCGTACGCGTTGCGCTCCTCCGCTGCCGCGGCGTACTGACGCCGAGAACTCAGTTGGCGAACGGCGGCACGTCACCGGGTGTGAGGTCCTCTCGAAGCCGCAGGAAGCGCACCGGGTGACGGCAATGCCCCTCGTCGACGGCGGAATCAGCTTGGAACTCGGCCACCGGATCGGAACGCACCGGGTGGGCGCCCCAGCCCGCACTGAAGTGGCGCCGGAGACGCAGGGGGTCGTGCGCCTGACGGTCATGGGTTCCCGGACACCGAGATCGCCGAGCAGCTGAACCTCACCCACGCGACCGTCCGTCAGCGCAGGTCGCGCTTCAGGACCGCTCTCTAACTCACAGCGTCACCGTCGGGCCGACGCTGAACGAGTACCGGGCCGGGAAGAGCGGCCTCCGGCGCGGGAAAGGACGACTGGTCCAGCGGGCCTATGAGTTCGGTCGGTTCACCGGACGATCCGTCCGCGCAGGATGATCCTGCTCGGGTGGGGGATCGCCTGCGGGGTGAGGGTGGGATCGGTGTCGTAGGCGACGAGGTCGGCAGGGGCGCCGTCGGTGAGGCTGGGCAGGCCGAGCCAGGCGCGGGCCCGCCAGGCGGCTGCCGCGAGGGCGTCCTCGGCAGGCACTCCGCAGCGGTGCAGCCAGGCCACCTCGTCGGCGACGGTGCCACATGGGTGACTGTCGGTGCCGGCAAGCACGGTCGCTGGACCGGATCCAGGACGCCGCGCCCACCGTGGAGACCGCCACGGCCTCCCTCTGACCGTCGCTCGACGCCGCCTCCCCCGTCGGCTCCGGGCGGCCGCCAAAAGCCTCCGGCGTCGATCACGACGGCCCCCGGCTTGACGTCTTCGCCGCGAATAAGCCGAGGCCTTCCCATGGCCGCCACAACAACGTCCGCTTCCCGCACGGTCGCGGCCAGATCAGTCTTACGGGAGGAACGATGTCGCTGAGTTTCGACGCCACCGGAGTGCTCTGCGCAGTGAGGGGGCGCCCATGCCGCCGAAGGCCACGGTCGATCTGCACACAGCGATCCGCCGTGATCGCTGTGGGGAACGAGTTCTGTATCCGTCTGGGCATGGCCGGGTACGACGCCGAGAACGCTGCAGCGTGCTGGGCGCCGCCGTCGCGGCCGCGATGGCCGCGGGCATGTGATCCGGGATCCTCGAGTGCAACCGGACCGGCGGCACGGTGAAGCAGATCCACACCGGGTGGGCGGCCCGCTCCGGGATCGCGGCCGCGCAGCTGGCCGCGTCCTGACGATGATTCAGCCCAGCAGGTCCCGGATCTCCCGGACGAGGTCGATGGAGGCGTCGATCTCCAGCTTGCGGTTGGTGAGGCTCTCGACGTTGATCCCGAAAGGCAGGCCGAGGCGGCGGCAGTACGCGATCAGGGCCCGGGCGTTGAGGAGGCACTGCTCGTACGACGCGGCGAGGGGGTCGCCGCGAGTGATCTCGGCTTGGAGCCATCGCGGGACCTCGATGCCGAGCCAGGTCATGAACTCCAGGGTCTTCACCGACCCGCACGGGGCCAGGGTCAGCACCACCGGCTTCGGGTCCAGGCCCTGGTCACGGCAGCCGAGGGTGTAGTCGGAGAGCAGGTTGCGGGTGTGGTCCAAGTCGTAGCAGACCTGGGAGACGAAGAACTCGCAGCCGACGTCCTGCTTGTGCAGCATGCGTGCGTGCTCCGTCCCCGAGGCGGCGTGCCGTTCGGCGATGACCACGCCGCCCATCCGCGGCGGGAGGGAGAGCCCGGCATGCCGGCGGTAGGCCTCGGGAAGACTCGTCCGGACCACCTGGTGCCGGGAGGCCGCGCCGACCAGGACGGTCAGCACCCGGTCGCGGTCGGCCTGCGACCACCACCGATCCAGCTGGTCGCCGGTGTACTTGCCCACGGCGCGGTAGACGATCACCGGGCCGGCCCAGTCGGCGAGGTGGCCGTCGAGGAAGTGGGCCGGGTCCATCATCGGCATGAACGGGAACGGTCGCGGGGCCTCGGACCGGTCGGCCTCGGCGTCCACGTCGTAGAGGATGAGCCCGTCGACCTGCACCGACCGGAGCCGGGTCAGGGCCGCGGCGGCGACGGCGTCGGCCTGCTCGGGGGTGGTGGTCCGCCGTGGCGGGGTCAGGCCGAAGAGCAGGACGCCGTCACGGGTACGGTCCATGAGCTCGGCGGCCGTCACGGTCTCGGGGGAAGCCATGCGTGCATTTTGTCATCCCACTCACGGCAGGAACCGCACCCGGCCTTCAGGCGCGGACCCGGTTCGCCGGGCGACGCCCGCAGGCGCGGAGCAGACCGGCTCGGCCCGGCACCTCGCCGGGTCCGGGATCACCGCGAACACGTGAGCCCCGCGGTGATCGTCACCGGCGGGATGCGGCAGACGGTCGAGGACGAGACCAGCTGGTGCGGCCGGCCGCAGGAGTGGTCGCAGCTGGAGCCGCGCGTGGTGGCCGAGTACGCGCCGAACCCCACGGGGCGGCTGGGCACGGGGGAAGACATTGCGGCCTCAGTGTCCTTTCTGGCCAGCCCGCTTGCGGTCCGTCACCCTCACACGCCAGAACGCCGGAAGGGTAACTCCGCTGCCGAAGTCAGCGAGGACGGGCGTGACCCTCCGCCCGGTGCCTCGTCCACACCGCCACGTCGCATACCCGCAGCGCACTCACCGTCTCCGGCACCCCCGCGCTCTGGAGCAGCTCGAGCAACTGGCGATGCAGGGCATGATCGTCCTCGCGGAGCGCGGCATGCAGCGCAAGCCAGAGCGAGGGATGCGGGCGGCCCAGTGTGCCGGGCCGGTCCGTGATGACGCTCGGGCCGGGATCGGGATGACGGCCCATGACCTGAGTGAGACTGAACAGAGCGCCGATGACGTCGCCGTCGGGGAGGTGCTCCGGCACCGTGTCCGGGGATACCTCCATGGCCCTGCGGGCCGGCGGCATGAGGGTCTGAGGAACGAGCAGCCTGCGGGTCTCGTCCCGAAGCAGGTTCCGGACACGGCTGCGGACCGGCTCATCCAGCCACTCACCGGTGAAGTGCGCCTCAACGGCCTGCACGGACACGCCGGGCAACTCCAGGGCGTTGAGCACCTGGGCGCAGAACCGTATGACGCCTTCAAGCGGGAGACGTTCCAGCTGGCGCACGGCGTAGTCGGCGGGCAGGTCGAACCCGAAGATCTCATCCGGCGTGAGATACGCCGCGCCCAGGTCTATCGGCGCGGGCGGCTGGATGGTGGCGGGCACCAGCAGGCCGCAGGGGTGCTCGTTCCAGCGGGGCACGAGAGCCGTCGCGGTGGATCCCTGCGGCACCGGGCACCCGGCCGAAGGGGTGGCGGCCAGATAGCCGGTACGCAAAGACGCGGGCTCGGCCTCCGTGAACATCCTGCTCAGCGTTTCGATCTTCTGGGCGAGGCGCTCTGCGGCGTCCACCGGATGACTGCCGCACCCCTTCACGAGAATCTAATTCTCATATAGAAAGAGTCATGATTGCCTGACTGCGCAGCTATGTCATCGTCATCATGGCATGCCCACGTCCATCTCTGACCTTTCAGTGATCAATGCCGACCGGGAGTCGGAGATTCCCCCACAAGAGCACAGACGATCAAAGGGAGATTCATGCGTACAAGGACCAGGGGCCTGGCCGCCCTGGTGGCTCTGGTAGGCGTCACCGCCTTCCTGTCACCGGCTCAGGCCGCCCCGGACCCTCATGCCGTGCCGCCTCCGCCCGCTCCCGAACGGATTCGGACCGAGAGCCTGCCGCTGCCGCCGACCGCGCCCTCGGAGGCGGTCGGGTCGTGCACGAGCGCCGTCAACCCCCGCGGTACGGGGTGCATGGCGGCCGACTGGGGTTTCGGCATGCGTGCCGGAGGCTTCCTGCCGGACAGCCGCACGGTCACCGTCAGCGTACGGTTCACCGGTGCCCCGGCTGCTCCCGACCCGGCCGGCGTGTACAGCGGAACCCAGCTTCTCCTGGTGCGGACCGACGGCAGAACCTTCCCGAACGGAGACGCCTGGAAGTGCCTCACCTGCGGCACCCTGCCCGCGAACCGGCAGGGCATGAACCAGGACATCAGCTACCCGCAGCCGTTCGCCGACGGCAAGCGGGTCCTCTACGGGACGAACATCGTCGACTGCGGCCCTCACCTGCTGGCCTCGTCCGCCTGCACCCCAGCCCGTCTGCACATCTACCCGATCCGCTGGAACAACGCCGCGGACGGTTCCGGGCCCGGCGGCTCCATCCGGGAACTGCGCCTGCACCCCGACCAGGTGCACCTCGGCTTCAACGCCACCACTGTCACCGGCGGACGCCTTGACCAGTACGGCTACTTCGGCCGTCTGCGGTTCGACCCCACCCCCGAGACCGGCGCTCCCCTCGTCCCACGCTACGAGGTGGAGCGGGTCTCGCGCCTCTTCGACGCCTCCCCCACCGCGCAGCCGGTGCACGTCGACCCTCGTGACGGATCGAAGCTCGTCTTCGACCCCCAGCTCGCCGGCTTCGGTGAGCTGCGCGGCTTCTCCAAGGACGGCAGGGAGGTCTTCTACGTCGGCTACCCGGTGGAATCGTCCAACATCGACCTGATGGCCATCGACCTGCGTACCGGAAAGGTCCGCCGGATGACCGCCGACCCCGGGTACACCGACCCCGGGGACTCCTCCCCGGACGACCGGTGGATCGTGGCCCTGGACACCCGCGGCTACGACCGCATGTCGTTCGCCTCCGGCATGACCGGAATTCCGGCGATCACCGATCTGCTCACCACCTCCGTGGTCTCCTCGTTCCGCAACAACGGCCAGCGGCGCTTCTTCCAGCCCTATCTGATCGACCGTTACGGCGACCGCGGCTCCTACTCCGGGCAGCGGCTCAACTACTCCAACACCTCCCCGGACTGGAACGCCTCCGCAGACCCGCGCTGGTCCCCTGACGGCACGGCGGTCGTCTTCAACGAACGGCTGATGTCGGCGCCCTCGTGCGGCGGAGCCAACCCGCTGCCGTGTCCGGTCTCCACGGAACCGGGCGGTCGCCGCACCCGGCTGATGATCTCCCGCCTGGTGGACCGGGAGCCGGTGCACACCCGCCCGGTGAAACCCCACTCCGACACCATCCCCTGGGGCAGCGCCTATGTGCCGGGCAGCGCCGCACCACAGCGGCCCTACCCGCCGCAGGGCGCCTACACCCTGCGCGGCAAGGCGACCGGCAGCGCGAAGGTCGACATCGTGTGGGACGACGCCACGAGCACCGTGAAAACGGTGTCCGTGCGCTACCGGCACTACTCGGACGACGCCAGGAACTTCCTCGACGGCTCCGAGAACGTCACACGCACGAGCACCAGCACGACCCTGACCAGCCTCGACTGGGACTCGGATCTGGTGAAGACCGGCCGGAGCGGCAAGGTGCTGGCCACCAAGAAGACCAGCCCGGACGGCTTCCACGTCACGATCGACCTCTGGCAGACCGTCTTCCGGGCGACCGGCACCCTCACCACCACAGTCGGCTCACGGACGTACCACCAGCCCGCCAACGGGACCTGAACGGACCCCACCGGGTTCGGGTGGCACGACCCGAACCCGCGGTACGGGCCACCCGAACCCTCCGGCGCCAGATCGCCTCCTCCAGACAGGAGTCAGCATGCCGACCCGGACGACCAGGCATCCGATCACCAAGCACTACCGCCTCGCGACAGCCCTGTTCGCGGTCCTGGCCCTGTGGCTGGGCGCGATGCCGGGAGCGTCGGCGGACTCGCGGGCACCGGCGCCGCGGCCGCCGTCCGTGTCGCCCGCGCCGAAGCCCGAGCCGATCGCCGTCAGGGAGCTGCCGGTACCGCCGACAGCCCCACCGGGCGACGCCGGGGCCTGCACCAGCGCCACAGGCTGCGTCAGCGCGGTCACGGCAGGCGGCTTCCTTCCGGACGGACGAACCGTCACGTCGGCGTCGTCGTCCTGGCCGCATCCGCTCATGACAACGCCGCTGGCATCGCCCTGCTCGACCAGGCCGCCGAACGCTGCGGGATGCGCCTGGAGAAAGCCCTGGTGGACCAAGGCTTCAAGGACGAAGTCGTCATCCATGGCGTGTTGTTGGACATCGACGTCGAGGTCGTCCGCCGCAACCCCGAAGACCAGGGCAAAGGCTTCGTTCCGCAGCCGAAGCGGTGGATCGTGGAGCAGGTCAACGGCACGTTGATGTTGCACCGGCGTCTGGCCCGTGAGTACGACCACCGGCCCGACACCTCCGCCTCGCGTGTCTACTGGGCCTCGATCGCGAACATGACTCGCCGCCTCACCACCCCGAGCCCGGCCTGGCGCGACACCCTCGAGCTGGCCGCATGAACATCACCGAGCTCCTGGCCGATCTCCAGGCACAGCACGATGAGACCACCGTCCGGGCCGGTGAACTACGAGACCAGATCGAGCACTTGACCGCCGCCCTGGCCGAGGCCGAAGCACGACTGGCGGACCTGGCCACCACCCGGAAGGTCATCGCCGAACTCGCACCGGCAAGAGAGGACTCTGAACCGCCCGAGACGAATACCGCCTACCAGGCCATCGTGAACGCCTTCAACCAGTACCCCGACCAGGAGTGGCGAGCCCGTGAGCTGCATGAACTCCTCGGCATGCCCACCGACGAGGCCGCCGTCAACGTCACCCGCGCTCGCCTCGGACGCCTCACCCGCCAAGGCTTCCTCACCCAGCCCGGACGAGGCCGCTACCAGAAACGGACTTAACGTCCACTGAGGAGGAGCTGTTCGCGTCCGTCGACGCTCCGTTGATCGGGAAGCCGCGCCTGCCGCCTCCGGCGGAGCGTGCCCCGGCTGCGTGAGGAGGCCGCCGGGGTCACCAGGCCCGCCTCGCCGCCGCGTTGAAGACCACGACCCGGTCGTGGACGGTCACATGATCCCCCAGGCTGCCGTCCCGTCGTCCCGGAGGGGCATCCGAGGCCGACGTGCCTGAAGGCGGCCCGAACTGCCGCCCAAAGCGGAGGCCACGCGAATTCACATGACAGTTGCGAGCCGGCTCCGCGATCATTGGCCGATGACCACGAGAGCGGACCTTCTCAGTCTGAGCATCGTGTGCCCTCCGCCCGACGAGGGCGGCGTGGAGGTCCGCCCGATCGTCAATGGCCGGGATCTTCTGGCCGAGGTACTCCCCGGTGGCGTGGGAGGCTCCCGGTACCTGGGAGCAGGCCCCAGGCGCCTGCTGGGCCAGGAAGGGCCGTTGCATGCCACGGCGACGCCCCACGAGGTTCGTCTCGCTTGGTCCGGGTGCGGCGTGGAGGAGTGCTGCGGCGCGCTGTACGTGACGGTCACGCGTGACGGGGATCATGTCGTCTGGGCGGGCTGGCGCGACCTTGCCAACCAGGACTTCGACCTGCCGGAGCTTCGGTTCACCGCGGACCGTTACGAGGCCGAGGTCCTGCGAGCCGGAGAGGACCGGGGTTGGGAGCGGCCGGCAGAAGCGGTCGCGCGGCTGCTGGAGGCGGGGCTGAGGGGATGCGGGGACTGGCTCGTAAGGTGGGACTGCGAGTTGGAAGGCGTCTGGGCCTCCCGCGGGGAACCCGATCGCATCCACGTCGTCCTGGGGCATCCCCGTAACCGGGCCAATGCGGATCTGCCCTGGCTCCAGTTCGGGGTGACCCTCCTGATCTCCGCGGACCCCCCGTCGGACCAAGCCGAGCGCCTTGAAGCGCGGCTGACCGCAGGCGATCCCCGGGCGGGCGCCGAGGTCTGGGGAGGTTCGCATGACGCCGAGCAACTGGGCTACCCATGGCCCCCGGTCGACCCGCTGTTCCTGTGAAGGGCGGGGAGAGGCGGGGTCGGGCCTTTCCTTTGCCGTCGGGCATCCACTCGCAACCGCCGTCCCCGTGGGGAGGTGTGACCGTGCGGGTGCGGAATTGCGTGCCGCCGATCATGTGGATCGTGGGGAAAGGCGCGACCGCCGACACCAGTCGGTGAAGAACTGGGAGAACGGCCGCAGTGCCTGAAGCCCGCACGGCTGGATGCCTATCAGCGCTGCTAATTGGATGTGCGGCGAAGTACCCCGGCCCCGGCGCGGCTTCGACAGCCTCGGTTGCGGCAACGGCGCCCGCGGCGTCCGCCGAACCGGCCGCGTCCAGGGCGGAGACGGCAGACGCCCCGCAGGCTCCCGTCACGACGGCTGCGGCGCCGGCGCGCCCGCCCTTCGGACCCGCTGCGGCATCGCGGCGTCCCGCCGCGAAGAGGGCGACGCAGCGCGCAGCCGACCCCCCCTTCCCGCACGGCCCCCTCGCGGTCCTGGACGGCGACGGCTGCGCGTACGGCGTGGACGGGATCGTGCTGGACTGCCCGGCGACCGCGATGGGGGATCTGGTGGAGCGGACGCTGCATGAGTGCGGCCTCGGCGCGCCGCAGCACGAAGCGGAGGGCGCTGCCTGTTCGGGTCCGCTGTGGATGGTCAGCGGCTGCCCCACGCCAGGAACGGGGTGACGGTCGCCGAGGGAAGAGTGACCGGCGCGGGCCTCGCGCCCTCCATTCGGTGGCCTCGACAGCCGACGACGACGCGCAAGGATGCGGCGGGATGTGCGCTGTACTCGCCGGGCTGGTCGATCGGTTCGGTCACTGCTGTCGTTCCTCCGCTGTGATTGCGCTTTCGTACAAGACTCCCGGCCGTCGGTGCCGAAGGTTAGGACCTGCTCGGTCATCCGGGCAGCCAATGAGAAGAAGCCTGCAACTGCCGGCGGGCCGGCTCAGGCTCACTCTGCGTCGACGGCGACGACCGACCGCCGACGGGACGGGCCGCGGCACCGCGGCAACGAACAGGGGGAGATGGACCCATGCTCACACGAACGAAACGAAGCGGACTCCTCGCCGTGCTGGCGACAGCCGGACTGCTCGCCGGCGCCTCCCAAGCGGCGGCCTCCCAACCGGAATCGGCCGCCCCGACCGCAGCGCGCCAGACTGCCTCACTGGTCTACTTCAACACGGTGATCGACCAGTGGAGCCACTGGACCCCCGACTGGCACAACGACTCGCACGCCGGCACGTTGTACGCGGGCCGGAGCTACTTCTACTGCTACACGTACGGTGTCACCTACACGGGCAACGGCCATACGAGCTCGGTGTGGCTCCGCACGGACGACGACACGGGCAACCGGAACGTGTGGGTGAGCGACGTGAACCTCGACCCGTACGGGTTCAGGTACGACGTCAACCTGCTGCCCCACTGTTAGGCCGTTTCCTTCAAGTGATCTCGCTGACCAGATGAAGACGGCGGCGAGACAGACGGCGGCGGCCTTGTCGTAGCGACCAGGCCGCGCCACTGCTTGAACGTGTCGATGGACCGCTCGACGGTGCTGCGCCGCTTGTGCGCCTCGCGGACGAAGGCCGGCGGGCGGCCGCCGGATCGGCCTGTCTTCTTGCGCCTGGCGATTTGATCGGAGGATCGAGGAATCACCGCCCCAACCCCGCGTCGGCGGAGATGGTCCCGATCGCGCGGGACGAGTAGGCCTTGTCGGCCAGGGCAGCGTATGGCGGGCTCCTGTCCGATGGACCGGGGCACCCGAAGCCGGGTCATGACCTGGGCGGACGCGGGTGCGTCGCCTGCTTGGCCAGGTGTGAGCACGAAAGCGAGCGGTCGGCAGTTGCCGTCCGCGGCGAGGTGGATCTTGGCGGTCGGCCCTCCGCAGGACCGTCCGAGGGCATGGTCGACCGGCTCGCGGTCAGGGCCCCTTTGTTGACGGGCACCGGCGGCGCGCTGGTGAGCTCGGACGATGGTCCTGGGCAAGTCCTTCGCCGCCGGCCACGACAAGATCGCCGAAGCAGCGCTCATGGCCCTCAGGCACGGCGGGTCCGTCGCTCAACTGACCCGCTCATCCGGACACCGAAACCTCTGGCCACTACAGCCCAACGCCTTTCGCGCACTGTGGACATCTCGTTGAGCCGCCGAGCTGCTCCACCCCGCGTCGGCGTCCACGGCAGCTCTGATCGCTTCCGTCGTACGACGGTGAGGGGCGCCCGATGATGATCGGGCGCCCCTCGGGCGTTCACTCGCCGCTGACCAGCTTCTCGTAGGCCTTGGAGTCGAGCAGGCCGTTGGAGGAGGCTTTCCCGTCCGTCCTGATTTTGAAGAGCCACGCGTCGTAGGGCTCGGAGTTGACCAGTTCGGGCTCGTCGGTGACCTCCTCGTTGACCTGGACGACCTCTCCGTTGACCGGGCAGAAGATCTCGGACGCCGCCTTGACCGACTCGACCGTGCCGACGGGATCACCCGCCTCGACCTTCCGGCCGACCTCGGGCAGTTCGAAGAAGACGATATCGCCCAGGTTCTTCTGGGCGTGGTCGGTGATGCCGACGGCCACGATTCCGCCGGTCTCGATACGGATCCACTCGTGGTCGTCGGTGTACTTGAGTTCAGCGGGCACGCTGGTCATGGCTGCTCCATCAGGCAGGGCGTCGGATTGCGGTGCAGGGACAGCCTGAAGGGTGCGGCACCCAGAGTCGTGCATTTCAGGCATGACGGTCAACCGTGTGGATGACGACCAGCCGGTCGGGTCCGGACCTGCGGAGGGCGTCCGGTGTCGGGCGCCGCCTGGTCGACGATGGGCGCGAGGTCGTCGAGTTCCTCGGGGGCGACAGGGCCGGTCTGCTCGGCGAGGAGGCGGATGCCTGGTACGCGATCGGGGATCGGGCCGATGGTGAAGTCTGCCCATGAGGTGGGTGGGCCTTCCCCCGTGATGGTGGGCACGCGGTCATTGATCACGCGGCGAGTGTGATCTCAGCGGCGTGGTGTCGGCGTTCGTATGCGTTGGGGCTGAGGGGCCCTGTCCCGTCGCACGATGGCGCAGGCGCTCTATCGGCTTGCCGGGCAGCTGATGTGTACTGGAGGCCTGCTGCATCGAGGGGGAGGCATGCCGAGCTCACCGGAGCCGGGGACACGGGAGTCAGCGCATGAGGAGGAGCCCTGGCTCAGCAGTGACGAGGTCGCGAAGCTGTGGCCGGTGCGCAAGGACTGGCTGCCGGGTGTCGCCCATCGTGCGGACGTCCGCGTCCGCAGATCCGGCGGGGCAAGCCGGGGCACATGGGGGGCGGAGCCGACCTTCTACCACTTCCACCCAGGAGACGTCCGCAGGGCCGCGCCGGCCATCGCCGAGGGACACCTCGACATCCCGTCGAACTGGCGCACCGACACTCCCGACGGTCGGCGGACAGAGTTCTGGGGCACGCTGATTGCCCGTGTCGCCGGCACGCTCCTCCTCGTGGCCGTACTGTGCGGGCTACTCCTCATCCTGGGCACAGCGGTCTTCTTACTGACCGTGGAATGATCACCGGCGCCGCAGCCGACGCGCAGCGCTTCTCGTGACGCAGCCAGGGCCGGCGCTGGCGGCGGAAGGGCTGTCGCATGGGCATTTTCGACAAGCCTCTGCCCGGCGTCTGTCGCTTGTGTCGACGACGGGCGCCGCGCTGCGCTGAAGCTCACCGCTGCCCAGGAGTCATTTGGTCAGCGTCAGGGTCGCTATCGCGACGAGGAGGATGAGGGTGAGGAGGGTCGTAGCGGCCGTGCGTATGAAGCGGTCGCGGCGCAGGAGGCCCAGAGGCTGGCGGGGCCGGTTGAGCAGTTGGGCGATCTTGAGTCGGGTTCGGGTCTGGTGCCAGGCCGTCCAGTCGTCTGCGTCGCATCCGTAGGAGTGGAGGAAGGCGTGGAGCAGTTCGGTGCTGGTGAGCTCTTGGGGTTTGAGCAGGTCGCGCAGGTCGCGCTCCTGACCGCCGTCGGCGGCGGCCTTGTCCAGGCGTGCGACGCTGCGGAGGGCGCCGGCTTCGTCCTCGCACGGCAGGGCCGGGTGGAGAATGGGCCGCGGCTGCGGCAGGGAAGGGGAGCTGATCGATGGGACGCATGACCAACCCATATCTGCCCGACACGGACCGAGGGGCACTGATCGTCCTCGACACCGACCAGCTTGAACTGGCCGGCTTCCCTGACGGGGGCGTGTTCAGGATGCTGCACACGACGGCTCACCTGCACGGGCACACCCTCGCAGTGCCCCAGGCAGTGGCGACCGAGCACCTCGCGCACCACCGCTTCGAGGCCCGGCAGCCGACGGGGCACTCACCGCAAGACGCCGCCCGCCGCCGACGTGAGGCTCTCCACGCGTTCTTCGCGATCCTGCCGACGCCCGAAGGCGCCGCGGAGGAGGCCTTGGACCGAGTGGCCGAACGCCGTCTCCCCGCCCGCGCCGCATCGGGCGACGGAGACGACGGCAAGGCCGAAGCCCACGGCATCCGGGACACCGTGGTCTGGCTGACCCTGCTCGCCGCCTTCGAAGACCGCAACCAGATGCTCTGGTTCCTCTCCGGCAACCAGAACTTCGCCGCGCGCACCGCGTTCCACCCCGACCTGCGTGCAGAAGCACAACATCGTCTGGGCACGGACAGATCACTCTTCCTGGGTCTGATGCAGGACGGCATTCCCGCGCTGTTGAAGCGTTGGGGCACCAAAGTGACGGTAAGCGCCGAGGACTTGAACCTTCTGGCGCGGTCGGAGCCGGTTGCCCAGCAGGTGCAGGCAGCCGTACTCACGGGACCTGCGCGACCTTTCGCCCCGGACTTCCCGGCGCCCGGCACGGGTCCCCTGGCCTTCGACGGCCGGCTCGGCAGACCTCTGGCCTATCACGTCGACGACAGGCTGTGGGTGCCCAGCCGAATCCGCTGGAGAGCCCGGGGGGAGGAACACGCCTGTTCCGGCTCCCCGTTCATCATCACGCGAGTGCTGCTGGAGGTCAGCGTCGAGCCGATGCACGTGCTGGGCGTGACGGTCCTGGACGTCAGCACCGCCGAACCGCCCGCTGCGAGAGGGCGGCATGAGACCTGATGCTCGATCGAGGCCCTGCACGGCGATGGCCGCGTCCGTTCCACGCGGCGAGATCCGCCTCGTGGACGGCGCTGCTGCGGGTGCGCGACGGGCTGGCGTTCAGCGAGCGCGGGGAAGCGACATCGGCGTCGACGCCACCCCGATCCCGTCCTGGCACCACCCGCCCAGCCGCCGCGAGCTCGCCTCCGTCGGTCACTCTCGTGGGCGACGATGAGCACGGAACAGCGTCACGAGCGCCAGGGAGCGCGCCTCGAATCGCAGGCCCTCGCGGCTGGCGGCGCCTGGTGAGGAAAGCGGCGATGGCCTGCCCAGACAACTCAGCTCTCCGCTGCTGGCTCCGCGGTCATGTGGCCTGCGGGTTGATCATCACTCGACGCCCCCGGCAGGGCAGCAAGTGCGGCGAGCCAATACGTCCCGTGGCTTCGGCACAGACCGAACGTTGCACGCCCGCCTATGCCTGCGTGCAGCGTGGTCGCAGGATCGGGTTCCAGGCAAACCAGTCCAGGTTCTCGGCACCCAGTTTCCACGGCGACTCCAGCAGCAGTTCCCGGGTCGCCTCGAGGTCCGCGGTGACGGCAGCCGGAGCTGGGCCCATCTGGGTCATCCAGTCGCCCTCCACGCGTCAGAACTCCTCGTCCTTGCCGCGCAGCCGACACACCGCTGCCTCCACGCAGGCAGGCCACCTCGGCATCCCGTAGTGGTCGTCGCGGGCCCCGAACCATGGTGCGCTGGCGAAGACAAGGAAGTCGTCCGGCGACAGACTCTGCTCGAAGTGCGCGAGCATGTCGATGCGCTGTTTCGCGTGCTTCTCGATGTCCCCGAGGAACCCCCAGCCGAAGTCCGTCAGGGTTCCCTCGCATCCCGGCCAGACCATGTCCCGGTCGAGGACCAGGTCCTCCAACTCGTAGAGACGGAACTGATCGTCGGAACCCAGAATGTCGAACGCCCACCGGGTGAGCCAGGTGTTGCGGGCGAACATCGTCCCGTCGTGCAGTGCCTTGCCGCGCCGAGCGGCTTCGCCGGATCCACCGCGAGAACGAGGAGCAGCCCGCCACGACGCGGCGGCGCAGCGGTGACCGACGCGCCCAGCCGAGCCTGACGGCGTCCTGCTGCGGAGTCAGGAAGAAATGCCCGCCCGGGAACTGCGGAACGTGAACGGACCGCTGGTGAAGTCCCGCCACGCCATCGCCTGCTCCACGCCGACCCGCGGATCGGACTTCCCCGTCAACACGCTCAACGGGCAGCTCAGCGGAACCCCCGGACCGTCCGGCCGGTAACGGTAGGTCTCGACGGCGGTGAAATCCGCACGCAGCGCCGACAGCACCATCCGCAGAACCTCTTCGTCGGCCAACACCCCCGGATCCGTGCCCGACAACGCGCTCATCTCCGCGATCAACGCCTGATCGCCACGCGTGTGCACATCGTCCACGGCATCCACGTCAGGAGGACGACGCCCGGACACGATCAGCCCCAACGGCGGCCAGCCCGCCCGCTCCATCCGCCGAGCGACCTCGAACCCGAGGATCCCGCCCATCCTGTGACCGAACAACACCACCGGCAGATCGCCGAAAGGCCGCAACACCTCGAAGACCCGGTCCGCCAAACACCCACCGACGTCAACGCCGGCTCATGACGCCGATCCTGACGCCCGGGATACTGCACCGCCAACACATCCGCGCATGCCGAGAGAACCCGCGCATAAGAAGCCGTATGCCTATCGATCATGAGCGCGGTTCTGATCGAACGGGGTCCCAGGTCGAGTGATCTTGGCCGCGCGGGCGCATGAAAGCAGGACCTCCGGTGCAGCACGAGGGTTGCGAAGCCAACTCGAGCGCCAGGAGGCCCTGTTGTCCCAGTCTTGCGTGACGGACCTGTTCCCGTCCAACTCCCGCGTGTCGGCGTGCGATTGCCTCGCTCACCGGTTCGGGAACGCGGCCGACCGCCCGGAGAGGGCGCCGGTGTATCCCTCCGACATGACGGATGAGGAATGGGCGGTGGTGCGCGACGCGATGCCGGTCCCGGCCTGGCTGGAGGGCCGGGGCGGACAGCCGGAGGGCTACTGCCACCGGCAGATGCTGGACGCGATCTTCTACGTCACCGACAATGGGATCAAGTGGCGCTCCCTGCCTGTCGATTACCCGGCATGGGACCGCGTGTACGCCTACTTTCGCAGGTGGCGACGGGCGGGCCTGGCCCGGGAGTTCCACGACCGGCTGCGCGGAAGGGTCCGTGAGGCCGAGGGCCGTCAGCCAGAGCCGACGGCAGCGATCATCGACTCGCAGTCGGTGAAGGGCGCCTCCTCGGTGCCCGCCGCCTCACGCGGCTACGACGGCGGCAAGAAGATCAACGGAAGGCGCCGGCACGTCATCACGGACAGCATCGGCCTCGTCTTGATGGTGCTGGTGACGGCCGGACACGTGACCGACCGGCAGGCCGCCCGCGTCATGCTGCCCCATCTGCGGGCGCGGTTCCGCACGATCACGCTGGTGTGGGCCGACGGCGGCTACACCGGCTGCCTGGTCGACTGGGCGAAGGAGAAACTCCAGCTCACGCTGGAGATCGTCAAACGCAGCGACGACATGAAGGGGTTCGTGGTGCTGCCGAGAAGGTGGGTGGTCGAGCGCACCCTGGGATGGCTGATGCGCTCGCGGCGCCTGGTGCGCGACTTCGAGACACTGCCCGCCTCCAGCGAGGCGTTCATCTACTTCTCGCAGGCCATGCTCATGAGCCGCCGTCTTGCCCGGACAGCCTCCCGGCCCCGGCAGGAGCGGTCACAGTGGACTGCCGCGGCGTGAACCGTCCAGACGGCGACACCGCCAGCCAGCCCCGCTCGGCCAGGCGCCTCGCCTTGGACCGCACCCCCTCGATCTTCGCCGGCACCAACTCCAGCCCCAGCCCGGACGCGATCTCCTTCGCCGGCACCCCCTCACCGCCTCCCGGACCGGACTCCACCACCTCCACGATCCGCCGGTAATCCGGCGCGAGCGCCTCCACCGTCGTCCCCTCCCCGAAGTGCGGCACGATCGACCCCGCAACCGGGACCTTCACCGCTGTGGTCTCCGGCACCGGTTCTGGCGCCTCCCGCACGGCCGCATCCGCCGCATCACCAGGGGCGGCCAGGGCCTCGGCCAGCTCCGCCCGAGCGATCGCCCGGCGTTCCAACACCGCCTCGGCCGCGGCGAGTTCGGACAAGATCCGGTCCGCCTCCACCTGAAGTTCCTCCACCCGCACCCGGGCAACGGCCTCCCGCTCCTCCAGCAACCCCATCACCGACGCCACCGGCCACCTCCGCATCATCCAGGACGAACTGATCGCCCGAACGCTCCCACGACGACACCGGAACCATGCCTGAGCAGCGGAAACTCAGTGATCACATCCGGAAAGACAACGGCTTCTAAGAGAAGAAGACCGACGCCGTCCCACCCGCATGCAGAAGACACACCAACCGCACCCCCTCACCCCCGCACCCCCGCACCCCCCGACGGATGAAAACGCCGAACCCACAACTCACCATCACGATCAACGCCAGTGCCATGAACGCTCATACGCCCAGACGGTGAACCCACGCCATAAAGCCACACTAGCGCCCGCCACACCCCCACCCGGCTCGGCCAACTCCCCGGGGACCACACCGGAGCAGCTGGCGCCACTCGCTGGAACAACTCCCGCAAACCGTCCGGCACCAGACGCCCCACCATCGCCATCACGGCCGCCAGCCTAGTGATAAACCCAGTTTAGACGGTTCCTTAAGAACCGGTTTAGGACCCCCTCCTATCCTGCTCACACCACAACACCCCCACAACCAAAGCAGACCCACACCCCACACCCCGCACCCGCACCCGCACCCGCACCCGCACCCGCACCCGCACCCAAAGGAGACACCCCATGAACCAACCCAACGCCATACTCAAAGGCGGACCCGCCTTCCAACTCACCGACGAAGACCGCATCCGCTACATCGCCGACACCACCACCAAAATCAAACTCCTCAAAGGCAACCGCTACGAACACTTCGAACCCACCCACACCACCATCACCCACAACAACGACCAACAACTCCACGTCTACACCTGGACCGGCTATACCTGCGTCGCCGAATAACACACCCCCAGCACACACCAACACCGAACGCCGCCACGACCAACACACCACACCACAGCTCATGCTGGAAACCGAAACAACGGAACGGGTCACCCCCGACCGAACCACCCGCACCACACTCCCCGACAACCCCCCTCACCTCATGCCGGAAAGCCCGCCCGGCGACGCGACCGGAAACCAGACCAACGACCGCACCCGACACTGACACACCCGACCCACACCCACCCGCAGGGCCCACAACACCACAGCCCACACCCCCACCGCTCCGCCAGCGTTGCCTCGCCGACGACTCCCGGCCCTCTCACCGGAGCACTGACCCCGCCGGGGAACGCGCTCACCCGCCCCCGGCAACCCACCTCTACGCCGGTTTCCACACCTGGCTGGAGGCAGACACCACGAGGTCCGGCCCGACCCCCAGCGGGCGACGCCCACCACCACCGCGATCCAGGCCCGGCACGCCGACACCCCGCACCGCCGCCCAGACACCCGTCGGCGGCCCGGGCTGCGCTGCGTGCTTGCAACTGTCACACAAATGCGGGTGGGAGTCCTTCGAGGCTCCCCAGTCCTTCGCCTGTCCCTGTGCCGCCTCCCACCGTTCGTCGGTGAACTTCGCCCCGCAGCCGGTGCAGACGGGACGACGGGCCTCCCGCTCGGCTGCCTGCTTCGCCGCCTGCTCCTGAGCCGCCCGGCGCGCCTGTGCCTGGAACTCCTCCTCCCGGACCCTGACCACTACGCGGGCACGGGCATCGGCCACCTCACAGCGGGGATTGCCGATCGCCTCCCGCAGGGGGCTGCGTGTGGTCGCGGCCGAAGCGGAGGAAAACCGATCCTTTCGGACCGTGCTCGCGCAGGTTCTTCAGCCCAGTCACGATGATCGGAATGCTCCCGTAGTAGTCGTGGAAGCCCGTATGCCGCTGCCCCTGGCACAGTTGACGGGTCATCTCTTGCAGGCGCGGGAAGATGCGGTTGGGGTTGCGCTCGCCGATGCGGTTGAACACCAGCAGGACGGGCAGGCGCTTCTTGTCGCCGCACCAGGTGTCAGGCGCGCTCCAGCGGGTGCGCTACCCGAACGGCTACACCTGACACTTCCCCCGCCCGGGCTGACGACTGCCCAGCCGCACGGAGGGCTGACGCCGAGCCCCGGCCGGCCGGGGTGGGTCGTGGTGCGGTCGATGTGCGGTAGTGGTGCGGCCGTGGGTCAGCGGATCTCGTCCGGCTTGACCACGAGCCAGTTCTTGTCGGCGGTCACCGGCTGGCCGAGCTCCTCCTGCCGGGCCGCGTTCGCCTTCTGCATGTCCTGGATCTGCGTGAGGTACTTGTCCTTGCGGTTCACCCAGATCCTGGCACCGCCGTGCTCCACGTCGAGGGACTGGAAGAGCATGGGGCCGTCGCTGACCGGAGTGTCGCCCGCGACCAGGATCGGCTTGCGCCACTGGTCGATGTACGTGCTGATGGCGGCGGGCTTGCCCTGGAACCAGGTCAGCGGGGCCCACAGGCTCGAGGTCAGCTTGTCGTCGGCCAGTTCACGCGGGTCGTAGCGGCCCTCGGAGATCTCCTTGCGGGCGGTGGTGAGCTTCCCCGTGACCGGGTCCTTGAGCAGCATGGAGACGCCGATCACGTTCTGGGGCTCGGCGCCGTAGCCGTGTGCGGGGTCGGACAGGACGTCCCGGACCAGCTCCTCGCCGGCGGCGCTGACGACGTAGACCTCGATGCCGTTGTCCCGCAGGACGTGGTACAGCTCCTGCATGCCCCGGTAGAACTGCGGCGGCTGCACCTGGGTCTGCGTCAGTCGGTCACCGTCGTAGTACTCGGCCGGGACGGGCTTGCCGTACGCCAGGAGGTCGTCGACGTACCCCTTGAGCTGCTTCAGCGTGAATCCGGAGAAGACCTGGGCGACCCAGGGGTAGCAGACCTGGTCGTCGATCTCGCAGAGCCGGTTGTAGTAGCTGTAGAGGCTCTCCTTGTGGTGCTTCGTGTCCTTGAAGGGGATGAGCCTCAGGGACGGGTCCATCGTGGAGCGCTTGAGCTTGCCCCGCATCTCCAGGTAGGGGAGCAGGGACTCCTCCAGGTCGTAGCGGTAGGTGGTGTTGTCGGCGTCGAAGACCGCGTACTCGCCCTGGTGGGCGTGGTCCGCGATGACCTGGCCGAGCTTCTCGGCGACCGGAGCGGGCCAGTGGCGCAGCTGGTCCACCACGGCCTTCCCGTGCGGGCTCGCCGCCGTCGCTTCCTGGGGTGGCCACAGCCCGACGACGCTCGCGATCAGCAGCACCGCCAGTGCGCTGCCCATCGCCGACAGACCGAACCGTCTTCCCCTGCGTGCTGCCATCTGGCCTCCCTGGTAACGAGGTCCGAACACCGGGCCGTCCGAACACCCCGTCAAACGCGGCAATCATGAACCCGCCATTGCTTGATACGCAACATGCTGCGCAATACGAAATTCACTGGGCGACTCTGGTCACCCGTCAGCCACGTCGACCTGCAGGGACGACCGAACACGTTTGGCCGATCGTGTTCTTCGGCGAGTGGACAGGCGAGACACTGATTGCCGGCCAGAGCCTTCCGGTCACACCTGGCTGCGGGGACAACCGGGCCGGCCCCCGTACGTCCACAGATGCCCATGTCCCCGATCGTTCCCTCACTGCCCCCGCACCTGGTCCAGCACGGCTTCGATCACGTCCCGGCGGTGGAGGCCGCAGACGGCGCCACCGCGGCGCAGCTCGCGCCCGAGGCAGAGCAGCTGCCGGGATTACTGCCGGGCATCGCGGAACCGGTCGTCTTCCCCGTGACCGCACCGCCCGACGACTCCGCCCCCTGCGCCCACGCCTTCGTCCTGGACTAGGTCGGCGTCACCTACCCGACGGCGATCCGCGAGTAAGCCACGCACGCCCCCGCGACTGCCGCGCCGGGGATCGCCCGCACTATCGCGCACTTCGTCGGCCAGATCCTCGCCAACGCCCCCACGGACGCCGTCCAGGCTCTGCAGGCGCTACGCGATGAACAGGCGGCGCGGGCCCGTTGACAGGCCGCACAACGAGCCGATCGCAGTGGTGGCTCTGTCGTAAGCGTTCACGACGCGGGCGAAGCAACCGCCCGGTGCGGGTCGTGACCGCTCTCGCCGAGCAGGACCCGCCAGCGGTGGAGAACGTGGCGGCTCTGCACCGCTGACCGCACCACCGCACCGGGTGGGCGCACACCGGTGCGGCCGAGCGCACCGATCCGGTGCGGTGGAGACGCACCGAGCCCATCCGGTGCGCCTCCACTCAGCGCGGTGGTGCGCGCACCGGTGCGGTCGGTGCGCGGGAGTGAGCCTCCGCCAACCTGAAAATCGCTGGTCAGCAGGGCTGGTGTGACCGTGTTCCGGGGCGCTCGTGCTGGTCATGGGCGGGAGTCTGGGCTGTAGATCGTCCGTCAGCGGGCGGCTTGCCGGTTCCTGCTCACGGCGGGCCGACGGCCTTCTGCGATCCGGTGTACGGATCCCGAACTGCTGGAACGGATCACCGCGCGGCGTGCGGAACCGGACGAACTCGAAGAGCAGCTGGCCGAGCAGCCGGCGGGGGTCCGGGCCGAGCGCGACGAACTCACCGTCGCCGAGAAAGTTCTCGAGCGGATGAGCGAGCAGCCTGCCGAGGAGCGGACCTCGGCCGGGCCGACGCCCGGTCAGGCGGGCGGCCGGGCGGCCGGGCGGTGATGACGATCCCGCACCGCACGCCCGACGTGGAGGAGACGATGCTCCCGCCGGACTGCCAGCGCATCCTGGCCGTCGTGCGGGAGGCTGCTGGGCCGGTCACGGCTCGGCACGTCCGCGAGGTGCGGCCATCCGGTCCCGGTGGCGGATCCTGCCGCCCGGGAAGATCGCGGTGATCGTCCTGGCCGTACTGCGCCACGACCACCGCCTGGCCGACATGGCTGGCGGCAACAACATCTCCGAGTCTTGGTGACGGCAGTCTGCGGCGCATCGCGGGCAGCTTCCCAGGCGGGAGCAGCATCATGCCCAGCTGGTGGCTGTCGCGATAGTGGTTGATGAGCATGGCCTCGGCTCGTTCAGCGTCCTGGGCTGACTCGACAAGGATGGTCTCGACCGGGACTTGGGTGTATCGCCGCGCCCCCATCCGGCATATATTTCGATTATCGAGTGATCGCCCCTATCGTCGGTTCATCATGTCCGGTCACCCGTCGGGGGAACACATCGAGTGAACAGACGCACCAAGGCGCTCCGCTCTCTGGCCACCACCAGCGCGATCGCCGGGCTGATCACAACGACCGCCGTGGTCGACACGGCCAGTGCATCGGCGGCCGGTCCGACCGCATCGCGCTGGACGGCTGCGGCAGCGCAGCAGTTCTGGACCAACGAGCGTATGGCCGAGGCGAAGCCGTTTCCTGATGTCTCGGGGATGCCCTCGTCACCGCGTACTCTTTCCGGCCGCCTGAAGGGCGGACGCCTGACGAGCTCGCCCTTCGGCGGGTTGGCGATGATCGGGCGGATGTATATGCGACGCGGCAGCGGCTCCTACTTCTGCACAGCAAGCGTGATCAAGAGCCCGCACCACAACATCGTGCTGACCGCCGGACATTGCCTGGACGCCAAGACCAGGAGCAGTTCGATGGCTTTCGTGCCGCAGTGGACCGCGGCCAACCCGCGACCGCACGGAATCTTCCCTGTCCGCACCGACTCCGCAAACCGCAGCCGGATCTGGATCGATCAGCGCTACTACGACCGCGGGCATATCAAGGGCGCGCCATGGGATGTGGCGTTCGTCCAGGTCGATGCCCGCGACGACGGCCAACAGGTACAGGACGTCGTAGGCGGCAACACCCTGGCCACCAGGCGCGGTTACGCCTTTGCCCGTGTCAGGCTGGTCGGCTATCCGGGCGCGGATCGGCAACCATTGACCTGCACCAACTCCACGACCCGGTTCACACCCACGGACCACACGCCCGGGTCGTATCTCCGCATCGCCTGCAACGACTACAGGCCCGGTACCAGCGGCAGCCCCTTCCTGGCCAACTTCAATACGCGCACCGGGACGGGCGAGGTGGTGGGGAGCATAGGCGGCTGGAAGACGGGTGGGCCCACCGCCGACGTCTCCTACAGCCCGAACTTCGGCCCCGACGTCCAGCATCTGTACGACGCGGCGGTGGCCGGCTCCCCGCCGGCCCGGCCCCGCACACTGCCGGGCGCGCCACACTGAGGCGGAACGGGCATCCCCTCGGCCTCCGTGCCGTCCCGTGGGCTTGACCCACTTCGAAGGCCGCACCTGGAGAGGCTGGCACCACCAGGTCAGCCTCTTCTCCGTCGCACACGCTTTCTCTGCACTCTTGGACTTGATCCACTTTGACGGATATTCGAGATCAGGGGTTCTGCCCCGGGAGGATGTCCATCATGGAGAGCATGGGGAAGAAGAAGCCTCGCCCTCGTCGCTCGTTCACGCCGGAGTTCAAGCCCGAGATCGTCGAGCTGTGCCGAGGCGGTGACCGCTCGACCGGTCAGATCGCCGCTCTCGCACGGGCCGCCGGAGGGTGCGGCCCCACCTCTCGACCACGGACGCACACCCATGACCCGCCACGACGACCGCACCGCGACCAGGGCCACCGCCGAGGCGCCGTCGGACACCGTCATCGCCGTTGGCCAGCTGACACCAACGGGCTCAAGGCCTCGGCGGACTACGAAGCCCTGGACCAGGAACAGGTCGACCACATCTCAAGAAGGTGTCGGTCGCCGCTCTGGACCAGCACACCGCGCTGGCCCGCCTCGCGGTGGAGGAGACCGGACGGGACGTCTTCGAGGACAAGGCGGCTAAGAACATGTTCGCCTGCGAGCACGTCACCCACAGCATGGCTCCCATGAAGACAGTGGGCGTCATCGCCCGCAACGACATCGAGGACATTGGTGTGCGCGGTCACTCCTGCGCGACGCCGCCCTCGCCTCGGGAGCCCCCGAGCACTGCATCCAGTGGATCGAGGCTCCGTCCGTCGAGGCGACTGGCGCCCTGATGCGCCACCCGGGTGTGTCGCTGATACCCGCCACGGGCGGCAACGCGATGGTCAAGGCGGCTACTCGGCGGGCAAGCCCGTCCTGGGGGTCGGGGCCGGCAACGTCCCCGCGTGCGTCCACAGGAGCGCCAGGCTTCGCCGCGCCGTCAACGACCCGGTGCTGTCCAAGTCGTTCGACAACGGCATGATCTGCGCCTCCGAGCAGGCCGTCATCCTGGACGACGAGATCTACGACCCGGCGCTCGCCGAGTTCCGCACGCTGCACGCCGCGTGGCGACCGCCGAGGAGCAGGCGAAGCTGGGGACCTTCCTGTTCCCAGCGGACACCGCGGGTGCGGGTTGTGAGCCCAAGGTCAACGCCGCCGCTGTCGGGCAGAGCCCCTAGTGGGTCGCGGAGCACGCTGGTTTCCGGGTGCCCGCCGGCACCTCGCTCATCCTGGTCCAGACGGACCGGGTCGGCCCGGAGGAGTCGCTGACCAGGGAGAAGCTCTGCCCGGTGCTCACCGTGCTGCGCGCCCGCTCGGAGCAGCAGGGTTTCGACTGGCCGCCGACATGGGCGTCCAGGCGCCATGGGATCGGGTGCAAGACGGGCTACCGGTGGCGAGCGGAGAACGGTGGCCTGCAACCGGACTACCTTACGGAAGCCTCGCGTTCGGGCCGGTACCTGTCGCTGCTGGAGCGTCGGAGGTGGGCGATCTGTCCACGCTGAGCCCCGAGTTCCGCACTCGATGGGCCGCGCACGACGTCCGTATGCCCTCCCTCGGCCGGGAGGGCCGCAAGGCCCCACCGAGAGAAGAGGTCGCTGGAGCGGCGACGGGGCGCCGCCCTCCTCAGGTGGGGCGCCCCGCATCTGTTTCTCCGCCAGGTCAGCCGGCCGGTGTCAGGGCGACCTCGGCGCTGCCCGAGAGGGGCGGCAGGCCGGCCGGGGGTGTGTCGGTGTAGGTGGCGTTGAAGACCGCCTTGAGGTTGCCGGAACCGGAGTGGCCGCCGTCCACGAAGGTCTTGAACGAGCCGGAGCACCCGTTGCTCGTGGACAGCGGATGTCCGTGCGCGTCGTGGCCGAGGATGAACGAAACGCTCACCTTCGCGCAGTCCACCGGCTGGTCGTCGGTGACGGTGACCTGCCAGGTGACCGTGTCACCCCAGTGGAACGGCGTACCGCCGTGCGGGGCCGGGTCGGTGGTGAGGGAGACGACCGGCGCCTTGTTGCCGACCACGACCGGAACCGAGGCGGAGGCCGAGCGGCCGGTACTGTCGGTGACCTTCAGCGTGGCGTCGTAGACGCCGTTCTTGTCGAAGGTGTGCTTCGGGTTGGCTTCCCTGGAATCGACGGCGCCGTCGGCGTCGAAGTCCCAGGCGTAGCGCAGGGCGTCGCCGTCGGCGTCCTTGGTGCCGGCACCGGAGAACTCGACCGTCAGCGGGCTGGTGCCGTTGACCACGTCCGCGGCGACCTTGGGCTCGGGGGTGCGGTTGCCGCGCGTGAAGTCGATGCGGGAGAGCTGGGCCTCGGGCAGTTCCGCGAAGTACCCGGTGCCGTACTCCAGGACGTACAGCGCGCCGTCCGGGCCGAACTCGGCGTCGATCGGGCCGTCCGTGGTGATCGAGGGAATCGCGTCCTCGATCTTCTGGACCGCGTTGTTCTTGCCGAGGGTGATGGCCTTCATCTGGTCGCGGGTCCACTCGTAGAAGAGCGGCTTGCCGTCGAAGTACTGAGGCCAACGGTTGGCGGCCTTGTTGTGCTTGTCGTAGCGGTAGGCCGGGCCGCCCATGGGGCCGATGCCGCCCGTGCCGAGTTCGGGGAACTCGGCGGAGGCGCCGTAGCCGTAGACGATCTCCGCGTTCTCGACCGGGGGCAGTTCGCTGCGACCGGTGTTGTGGCGCGAGTCGTTGACCGGCTTCGAGCAGTTGAACGCGCCGCTCGAGGTCTGGGTGGCGAAGTCGTAGTCCTGGTACGGCTGGTCCCGGGTCACGCAGAACGGCCAGCCGTAGTTGGCGGGGCGGTCGATGACCATCCAGCGCCCCTGGCCGGCGGGCCCGCGGTTGGGGTTGGCCTGTTTGGCGTCGGGCGAGTAGTCGCCGACGTAGACCTCGCCGGTCTTGTCGTCCACTCCGAAGCGGAAGGGGTTGCGCAGGCCCATGGCGTAGATCTCGGGGCGGGTCTTCGCCGTGCCCGGGGCGAAGAGGTTGCCGTCGGGTATCGCGTAGCCGCCGTTGCGTTTGGCCTTGATGCGCAGGACCTTGCCGCGCAGGTCGTTGGTGTTGCCCGCGGTGCGCCGTGCGTCGTAGGCGGGGTTGCGGTCGGCGCGGTCGTCGAGCGGGGCGTAGCCGTCGGAGGAGAACGGGTTGGAGTCGTCGCCGGTCGACAGGAACAGGTTGCCCTTGTGATCGAAGTCGATCTTGCCGCCGACGTGGCAGCAGATGCCGCGGTCGGCCGGCACGTCGAGGATCTTCTGCTCGGTGCCGTAGTCGAGCTTGTTGCCCACGAGCTTGAAACGCGACAGCCGGGTGACGCCCTTGTACTTGGCGAAGTCCGCGGCCGTGCCGAACTGCGGTGCGTCCCCCTCGTTGACGCCCGGGGTGGCCGGGTCGTCCATGGGGGTGTCGAGGCGGGGCGAGTAATAGAGGTAGACCCAGTGGTTCTTGGCGAAGCTCGGGTCGACGGCGATGCCCTGCACGCCCTCTTCGTCGTGCTGGTAGAGCCCGGCGGGGCTCTTCTTCATGTCGGCGGCGATGAAGTTCACGCCGCTCTTGGGGTCGTGGATGCGGACCTCTCCGGTGCGCGCGGTGTGCAGCACGCGCCGGTCGGGCAGGACAGCCAGGGCCATGGGCTCGCCCGGGCGGTCGTTGAGGGTGACCTTCTGGAAGTCCGACGAAGTCGGCGGTGTGGGGTCCGACGGGTGGGCCTGGGCTGCGGGGAGGGGCAGCAGCCCGATGGCTCCGGCCAGGGCGGCCGTCCCGATGAAGGTGGCGATCCGTCTGTTACGCACTCAGAACTCCTTTGGTCTGGCCAGCGGGTGAAAAGCCAAGCGGAATAAGTGAGTTGGACGCTTAGCACCCCCGCCCGACCGTCAAGCTGGCGGGCGGGCACCACAAGTGACGTTAAGTCAGTTGCAGGCGCGCAGGGCCGCGAGGTTGTCGTAGCCGACCTTGGCGAACTCCAGGGACTGGCCGGGGGCGGTCGTGCTCGGCGCGTTGTCCTGCTCGACCATCGGGTTGTGGTAGTTCTTCGCGCCCACCCGGGTGAAGAACTTCCGGTAGTCGATGTCGCCCGTGCCGAACGGCACCATGTCGTAGCCCAGGCCGCTCTGGAGGTTGACCACGCCGTCCTTCGCGTGGAAGAGCGGGAAGCGGTTGGTGTTGCGGACCACGAGCGCGGCCGGGTCGAAGACCTTCTCACGCTGCGAGCCGTCGTGGGCGGTGTAGGTGTGGAACTTGTACTGGGCCACGTGTGCCCAGAAGACGTCCAGCTCCAGATAGACGTTCTTGCGGTCCGTCACGCTCAGGAAGTACTCCAGCTTCCGGATGCCGGAGCTGCGGGTGGGCTTGCCCTGGGCGTCGAGCGGACCGCCGTCGAGCAGGAAGTCGTAGGCCGCGTCGTGGTTGTGGGTGTAGAGCTTGATGCCCTCACGGCGGGCGATGCCGCCCAGGGTGTTCCACTTCTGAGCGGCGACGTCCCAGTCGGCCCGGTAGCGGGTGTTGGCGGGGTCGGCGCCAGTGCCCATGTGCTCCATGCCGAGGATGTTGGACATCTCCAGGAAGCGCTTGAAGGTGTCCAGGTCGGAGGTGGTCAGCGGCCAGGACGGCGGGATGTAGCCGTGGCTGCCCTGGGCCCGAAGCCCGTAGTCGTCGAGCCAGGAGCGCAGGAGCTTCGCGCCCTGGACGGTGCCCAGATCGGCGCCGCCCGGCGCGTTGGCGTGCTGGCCGTAACCGGCGAACTCCACCTGGCGGTAGCCGAAGCGCGACAGCTGCCGGAACACCTCGCGGAACCCGGAGGGCAGGTCGGAGGCCAGCGGGTCGCGGCCGATCGCGTCACGGACGGTGTAGAGGATGATGCCGCGCTTGTGCGGCGGGACCAGAGCGGAACGGCTGCGGTCGTTGCCGGCCGCTTCGGAGCTGCTCTGCGCCAAGGCGGGCGCGGCGCCGAAGACCGGAGCGGCGATCGACGCCGCGGAAACGGCCGTGCAGGTGCTGAGGAAGCGGCGGCGGCTGACGCCGAGGGTGCGGCGCAGGGCGTCGCCGGTGACGGCTTCGTCGTTGAACGCGGTCACAGTGGTTCTCTCTTTCGTTGTCGCGGTGCTGCGGGCGCCCGACGGCTGCCGCCTCAGGAGAGGCCGGCGAGCCGCAGGAGAAGGGACTTCACTTCGGTGGCCGCTACGCGGCCGGATACTGCGCGGGGGGTGGAGACCAGGACGAGCGGACCTTCTTCGTCGCTCGAGGGGCGGCGACCGTGGCTGCCGCGTATGGGTGAGGGGTCGAGGGGGACGACGGCGAGCCGGTAGCGCAGGCCGAGCTTCTTGCGGGCCACCGCATTGGCCGCCCTGAGCCGCACGTAGGGATCCTCGGGATCCATGAACAGCTCGACGGGGTCGTAGCCCGGTTTGCGGTGGATCTCGACGAGCTGGGCGAAGTCGGGGGCGCGGGCGTCGTCGAGCCAGTAGTAGTACGTGAACCAGGCGTCCGGTGCGGCGAGCGCGATCAGTTCCCCGGAGCGCGGGTGGTCGAGCCCGTTCGCCTTCTTGCCGTCGTCGTCGAGGATCTCGTCGATGCCCGGCAGGTCCGTCAGTGCCTCGCGGGTGGCTGCCAAGTCCTCGGGTCGGCGGACGTAGACGTGGGCGATCTGGTGGTCGGCGACGGCGAAGGCGCGGGACGCCATCGGGTCCAGGTACTCCATGCCGTCCTGGGTGTGGACCTCGAGAAGCCCGGCCCGCCGCAGGGCGCGGTTGACGTCGACCGGACGGCTCACGCGGGTGATGCCGTACTCGGACAGGGCTACGACCGAACGGCCCTCCGCGCGGGCGTCGTCGAGCAACGGGCCGATGACGGCGTCGAGTTCTGCGGCGGCGCGGTGGGAGCGGGCGTCGTCGGGGCCGTACCGCTGCAGGTCGTAGTCGAGATGCGGCAGGTAGCACAGGGCCAGGTCGGGCCGGCGGGTGCGCATGACGTGGCGGGTGACGTCGGCGATCCACTGGCTGGAGACGATGTCCGCGCCCGGTCCCCAGAAGTGGAAGAGCGGGAAGGTCCCGAACTTCTCGGTGAGTTCGTCGTGCAGGGCTGCCGGGCGGGTGTAGCAGTCGGGTTCCTTGCGGCCGTCGGAGTAGTAGATCGGACGGGGGGTGACGGTGAAGTCGGTGTCGGCGCCCATGGCGTACCACCAGCAGATGTTGGCGACCGTGTAGCCGGGGTGGGCGCGGCGGGCGGCGTCCCACAGCTTGTCTCCCGCGACCAGACCGTTGTGCTGCCGCCACAGCAGTACGTCTCCCAGCTCACGGAAGTACCAGCCGTTGCCGACGACGCCGTGCTCGGCGGGCAGCTCGCCGGTGAGGAAGGTGGACTGCGCGGTGCAGGTGACGGCCGGGAGCACGGTGGACAGGTTCGCCTGCGAACCGGACACCGCCAGCGCCTTGAGACGGGGCATGTCGTCCAGGAGACGGGGGGTGAGGCCGACCACGTCGAGGACCAGGAGCGGAGTGGGGCCGCTGCTCATGGCAGCTCCTTCAGGCCGAGGTCCGTCAACAGGTCGCGGGCCAGGGTGAGTTCGGCGGCGATGCCGTCGACGAGCTGGGTCCTGGTGCGGGGGCGCAGCTCGGGCGGGAGGGCCTGCCAGGTGTAGGTCTCGACCTCGAGATGACGGGTGCGCGGCTGCGCGCCTCCCACCAGCAGGGCGAGGGCCTCCTGGAGTACGTGCAGGGTGGAGGTGAGCGGTGGGGCGGGCGGGGCGTGCAGGGGGACGTGGAAGTGGGCGCGCCAGGGTGCGTCGTCGGGCAGGGCATCGCCGGCCAGGGCCTCGCCGAGGTCGTCGGTGCCGCGCAGTCCCCCGGGCGTCAGGGTGCGGGTCTGATGCAGGAAGCGCGGTTCGGCGAAGGCGGCGAGGGCGGTACGGACCTCGGGGAGGTGGGGGTGCTCGGCGTGCAGGGCTGCCGACAGCTGCGCCTTGGGGATGCCGACGCCGGCTGCCCCGAGCGCGGTCAGCGCCGTGGCCGGGTCCTCGAACGACGTGGCGAGGTGGCAGGTGTCGATGCACACGCCGATACGGTCGCCTGGCAGGGCGGCGAGCGCTCCGATCGCGTCCGCGGTTGTCTCCACCGTGCACCCGGGCTCCGGTTCGAGGGCGATGCGGATCGACTTGCCGGTCAGCTCCTCCAGCGCTTCGAGCCGCCCCGACAGGGTGGTCAGCGCCGCACCGGCGGTGGCGGCAGTGTGCTCGTCGAAGTCGGTGCGCCAGGCGAGCGGAAGTGTGGAGACGGTCCCCTCGGTGACGTCGTCCGGCAGGAGCGCCGTCAGGAGCCGGGCCAGGTCGGTGGTGTGCGCGAGGCGTTCTGGATCGGCCCAGTCGGGCTGGTAGACGCGGTACTTGACCTCCTGCGCGCCGAACCCCTCGTAGGGAAATCCGTTCAGAGTGACTACTTCGAGGCCGCGCCGGTCCAGCTCGGCGCGCAGTCCCCGCAGCGTCACCGGGTCGGTGATCAGCGCGCGTGCGGCGTCCTTGGCGAGCCACAGGCCAATGCCCAGGCGGTCGCGTCCCAGGCATCTGCGGACCGGTTCGCAGTGGTCGCGCAGCTGGGCGAGGACGCCGTCGAGGGTCTCGGCGGGGTGGACGTTGGTGCAGTAGGCGAGGTGGACGGTGGAGCCGTCGGGGTGGCGGAAGCGCATGCCCTACTGACCCCCGCGCAGGATGGAGTTGCCCTCGTGCAGGCCTTCCGCGTCGGGGACGTCGAGCTGGAGACGGCCGCTGAGTCCGTAGAAGGCGACCGGGTTGCGCCACAGCACCTGTTCGACGTCGTCCTCGCCCAAGCCGGCCGCGAGCATGGCGTCGGCGACCTTGCGGGTCTTGAGGGGATCGCTTCTCCCCCAGTCAGCCGCCGAGTTGACGAGGACTTTCTCCGTTCCGTAAGTCCTCAGGATCCCGACCACGCGGTCCTCGTCCATCTTGGTGTCCGGGTAGACGGAGAAGCCGAGCCAGCAGCCGTTGTCCTTCGCGTCTTTGACGGTCGTCTCGTTGAGGTGGTCGAGCAGCACCCGCTCCATGGGCAGGCTCGACTCGCGGACGACGTCCACGGTGCGGAGCAGACCGGCGAACTTGTCACGGTGGGGCGTGTGGACCAGGGCGGGCAGGCCGTGGTCGGCTGCGAGCTGGAGCTGGGCGGCGAGCGCGGTGTCCTCGGCCGGTGTCATGGAGTCGTAGCCGATCTCGCCGACGGCGACGACGCCGTCCTTGACGAGGTAGCGGGGCAGGGCGTCCAGGACCGGCGCGCACCGTGGGTCGTTGGCCTCTTTGGGGTTGAGGGCGATGGTGCAGTGGTGGGCGATGCCGTACTGGGCGGCGCGGAAAGGCTCCCAGCCGAGGAGGGCGTCGAAATAGTCGAAGAAGCTGGCCGGACAGGTGCGGGGCTGGCCCAGCCAGAAAGAGGGTTCGACGACGGCGCGCACACCGGCGGCGTACATGGCCTCGTAGTCGTCGGTGGTGCGGGACGTCATGTGGATGTGCGGGTCGAAGATGCGCATCACAGCTCCTTGGGCTCTTCGCCCGTAAGGGTCAGCAGGCGACCGAGGTCGTCGGGGAGGTCACGGCCGGCGGCCGTTCGCTCGGCGGCGAAGTCGGTGAGCATGCGGGCCAGTTCGTCGTCTCCGGCCGCCCGGTGCGCCAGGCCCGCGACCGCGTCGAGGGGGACGCCGGTGAACAGGCACTTCAGGACGGCATGCCGCCAGGCGTGCGGATCGAGGTGGGCGGCCGCGTACGGGCCGACGGCGGCGGCGATCAGCCGGGTGTCGTTGCTGCGCAGCGCGTCCTCGACGAGGTGCACGGCATGAGGCCCTGCGACCAGGGCGGGCAACGCCCGCAGCACGGGGCGGCGTTCGGCAGCGCTGCCGTGCCGGTAGAGCCGGGTCAGGGTTTCGAGCCCCGCCCGGGCCTCGATCAGCAGCAGAGTCCGGACGGCGTCCGCGTTGTCGTTGCCGCAGTGCCGCCCGGCGGCGGCGAACCGCAGTTCCCAGGTGTGGGCGAGGTACGGGGACGGGGTGGTCGGCGGGGCCTGGGCCGCGCGTGCCGCGTCGGTCAGCGCTTCATCGAACCAGGTGCGTGCGGTGTCTGCGAGAAGCGCCGCGGTGACGGTGTCACGGGTCCAGGGCGCGGATCGTGTCATGCTGCCGGCGCTCCCTTCGTAGTGGTGGCCGCCGCGGCCTGGAGGAACTCGAAGGAGGATCGGGCCAGTTCGGGTCCAGCGTGGGAGTGGCGGGGCAGTTCTACGACGGTCAGGCCCTGGTAGCCGGTGGCGGCGAGGGCCTCCAGCACGGGCGGGAAGTCGATCTCGCCGTCGCCGAAGGGCAGATGCTCGTGCACTCCGCGGCGCATGTCCTCGATCTGCACATGCCGCAGCCATGGTGCGGCGGCACGGACGCACTCACCGGGCGGCTCTGGTTCCAGGCACTGGCAGTGGCCGATGTCGAGGGTCAGGCCGAGCGGCTCCGGTTCGTCCAGCATCCGGCGGAGCCGGTGGAAGTCGGCGACGGTGGCGAGGAGATGGCCCGGTTCGGGTTCGATCGCCAGCGGCACGCCGACGGCGTCCGCGGCGTCGAGCACGGGCGCGAGCGCCTCCCTCAGGCGCTGCCACGCGGTGCCGTCGTCGGTGCCGGCAGGCGTGACGCCGCTGAAGCAGTGCACGGCGTGCGCTCCGAGTTCCGCGGCGACGTTGACCGCCGTGAGCAGCAGCCGGGTGCGGGCGGCACGCCCCTCGAGGTCCGCGTCGAGCAGCGAGGGGCCGTGCTTGCGGCGCGGCTCGAGGACGTAGCGGGCGCCGGTCTCGACGGTCGTGGTGAGGCCGAGGGCACCGAGCCGACGGGCGACCTGGGCGGTGCGGGCGGCGAGATCGGGGGCGAGTGGGTCGAGGTGCATGTGGTCGAGGGTGAGCCCGACGCCGTCGTAGCCGAGGTCGGCG
This sequence comes from Streptomyces sp. P3, assembly GCF_003032475.1. Taxonomy (NCBI): domain Bacteria; kingdom Bacillati; phylum Actinomycetota; class Actinomycetes; order Kitasatosporales; family Streptomycetaceae; genus Streptomyces; species Streptomyces sp. P3. The sequence continues at coordinate 8,916,593 of NZ_CP028369.1, read as the reverse complement.
AGCAGGCCGAGAGCGTCGTCGAGGCGGAGGTCGGTGAGGCCGTTGGTGCCGTAACCGAGGCGGAGTCGCTGTGGGCGGCTCATGTGACACTCACCTTCCGTGCCAGCGTGCGGGCCACGGGTACCAGCCCCAGCACGGCGAGGGCGCTGACGTTCGCTCCGGACCTGGCGGCGAGTGCGGCCTGGAGCGGGATCAGGGCGCGGATCCCGCCGCCGACGGCACGCTGGGTGAGGGGCGGGGACGGGTTGAGGGCGGCGTGCAGACAGGGAAGCGCGGTGGTGCGGACGTATGCGGCGGCCGTCATTGCCGGGAGGGGCCCAGTCGTCGCGGGTGTCCGTGCCAGCAACAGGCCGAGCGTGGTCGTCGCGCCGAGGGCGGCGAGGGAGGTGAGCGGGAAACCGCCGTGCGTCTCGTGCCGTGAGACGGCGGTGACGGCGTAGGTGTGGGCGGCCAGGGCGAGGGCGGGGGCCGTTGCGCGGAGGACGGCGTCGGAGGGTGGGGGGACCGGTCCTTGACGGGATCTCATGGTGGCCGCGGCGCCGAGTAGGAGGTCCAGGGCGCGGGCCGCGGCCATCGCCGCCGGGGCCGCACGGGTGTGCTTCAGTCGGAGGTCGTACGCCCAGACCGTGGCGGTCAGTGCCGACGCCGCCGCGAGTGCGGGGCGGCCCGCGCGGGCGGCGAAGGCGAGTCCTGCGGCGCTCAGGAGTCCGGCGGCGCCCAGGGCGGCCGTCGGGGTGATACGGCCGGACGGGACGGGCCGGTGGGGACGGTCGAGGGCGTCCTCGTCGCGGTCGGCCCAGTCGTTGAGCGCCATGCCGGCCTCGTAGAGGCAGAGCGAGGCGCCCACGGCGTACGCCGTGCACAGGTTGGGTCGCAGACCGATGGCCGCGGCTCCGGCGACGGCGTCGCCGGGCACGGTGAACAGCGCGGAGACGCGGAGCAGTTCGGCCCAGTCCCGCAACTGCGTCCTCGGTGCGGCGTTCGCGGGGCGCCGACCGCTCCTGGGCCGGGTGGGCTTCGGGGTGCGCGCCGGCGGTGCGAGGCGGGACAGGACGGAGCGGATCACCGCGCCCCCCGCAGTCGGTCGGCGAACGACAGCAGGGCGGTGAACTGCTCCGAGAGGCCCGACGGGCCCTCGTCGGGGTCCTTGAAGTAGAAGCCCAGTTCCGGGAGAGGGCCGGACAGGCCCGCCTCGTGGGCGCGGGCGACCAGCCTGGCCAGGTCCAGGACGAGCGGTGCGGCCAGGGCCGAGTCGCAGCCCTGCCAGATGGTCTGCAGGATCATGCGCGAGCCGAGGAAGCCCTCGAAGGCGACGTGGTCCCAGGCGGTCTTCCAGTCGCCGAGCGCCGGTACGTCGTCGATGTGTACCTCGCCCTGCGGTGTGTGCCCAAGGGTCTCGGTCAGGACGCGCTCCTTGCCGGCGTTCTTGGCCGCGGCCGCGGCCGGGTCGGCCAGCGCCGCGCCGTCGCCTCCGCCCAGCAGATTGGCGCCGGACCAGGCCCGTACGTCCAGGGCGCGTTGGACGAACATCGGGGCGAGCACGGACCGCAGCAGCGTCTGGCCGGTCTTGCCGTCACGGCCCGCGTGGGGAAGCCCGCCGGCTGCGGCGGCGTCCGTGAGGGCCGGGGTCCGCAGCCCGGTGGACGGCGTGAAGTTGACGTAGGGGCAGCCGGCTCGCAGGGCGGCGGCCGCATAGAGCGAGCTGGGCGGCAGTCGTACGGCCTCGGGCGCGGGCAGCGGCTCCGTGGAGGAGACGTTGACGACGACCGTCCGTGCCAGTGCGTTGCGCGTGCGGAAGGAGAGGAGATCGGCGGCGAAGTCGCTGATGAGTTCCTCGTCGCCGCGGGTGTCACCCGGGAGGGGGCCGCCGGGCCGTATCTCGTCGTCCGCGGCCTGCAGTTCGGCGTGCACGGCGGAGGCGAGCCCGTGCGGCAGGACGCCCGCGTCGGTGAGGTGTTCGGCCCGCTTGGGCAGCGGGCAGTGAGCGGTGTCGTGGCCGCCGAAGACGAGCGAGGACAGGGACGGCAGGCCGGTGCCGGCGAACGGTGGTGTCTCGGTGACCATGCCGGTCGGCGGATGCAGTCCGGCAGTGAGCGCTGCGCATCCGGCGACGGCGGTGGTGGCCACCGATCCGCGGGCTCCGACGAACCAGACTCCGGTGCGTGCGGTCTGCCCGCCGGCCCGGGGCTGCGATGCGTTCCCGTCGTTGTTCACGGGTGCCTCCCTGCCATGTCGATGTTCCGATGCGGTTGGAGGACGGTGGGCGGGAGCGGGGCTGACTTCCCCGCCCACCGTCGGCATAGGGCGGACTCTGGCCGCGGCCCAGGAGGACGGCTTCGTGGTCGGCGCGGTTACGGCGAACGAGTCGGCGGCGAGAACGTCGCCGGTGAGAAGCGCGGGATCCTTGGCGGCGGTTGGCCTTGTGCTGTGCACAGACGTCCTCCGTCGTCCGGTCGGACGAGCGGTGGGCTGTGCAACCGGTGGGGTGTGCGCCGTCACTGTCGAACCACCGTGTGGCGGCGGTGCACGAGACGGGACCGTAGCCCGGTTTGTCCTCGACGGAAAGACCTTATGCAGAAGGAAGTCGAACTTTTTCCAGGCTCAGGACAAAGGCGTGTCCGGGCATCCCGGACCGGCCCGGCGGCCTTGCCGCCGCCGGGCCTCGGCCTGGCTCATTCCAGGGAGCGAGCTCCGTGTCGGGGTGCTTGGGGCCTGCCCTAGTTGTCGCCGCTTCCGAAGGCGGCGTCGAAGGACGCCGAGGGCGGGTCGAAGTCGAACCGCTTGAGATGGGCGAGTGCTTGCGGCGCACCCACGAGGCGGTCCATGCCGGCGTCCTCCCACTCCACGGAGATCGGACCGTCGTAGCCGATCGAACGCAGCATCCGGAACACGTCCTCCCAGGGGACGTCGCCGTGCCCGGCGGAGACGAAGTCCCAGCCGCGCCGCGGGTCGCCCCAGGGCAGATGGGAGCCGAGCCGGCCGTTGCGCCCGTCCAGCCGCTTGCGGGCCTCCTTGCAGTCGACGTGGTAGATCCGGTCCCGGAAGTCGTACAGGAAGCCGACCGGGTCCAGGTCCTGCCAGACGAAGTGGCTGGGGTCGAAGTTGAGCCCGAAGGCCGGCCGATTGTCCACCGCCGCCAGCGCGCGGTGGGTGGTCCAGTAGTCGTAGGCGATCTCGCTCGGATGGACCTCGTGGGCGAAGCGGACGCCCTCGGTGTCGAACACGTCCAGGATCGGGTTCCAGCGCTCGGCGAAGTCCTCGTAGCCGCGCTCGATCATTCGCTGCGGCACGGGCGGGAACATCGCCACCAGATGCCAGATCGACGATCCGGTGAAACCGACGACCGTGTCGACGCCGAAGGCGGCCGCGGCCCGCGCCGTGTCCTTGATGTCGGCCGCGGCCCGCTGCCGTACGCCCTCCGGGTCGCCGTCGCCCCAGATGCGGGCGGGCAGGATGCCCTGGTGTCGTTCGTCGATGGGGTTGTCGCAGACGGCCTGGCCGACGAGATGGTTGGAGATCGCCCAGCACTTCAGGCCGTACTTCTCCAGCAGTGCGTGCCGACCGGCCAGGTAGGACGGATCGGACAGTGCCTTGTCGACCTCGAAGTGGTCGCCCCAGCAAGCGAGTTCGAGTCCGTCGTAGCCGAACTCGGCGGCCAGTCGGCAGACCTCCTCCAGCGGCAGATCGGCCCACTGACCGGTGAACAGGGTGAACGGGCGTGGCATGGCGCCTCCGAGCGGGGTTCCTGCCGGATCTCTACCGGACTTCGGCCTGGACGGCCTGGACAGGGGTGTAGACGGAGTTCTTCTGCGCGCTCTCCTCCACCGCGGCGAGCACCTGCTGCACCTGCAGACCGTCGGCGAACGACGGCATCGGATCGGTGCCGGACGCGATGGCCTCCACCAGATCCCGGGCCTGGTGGACGAAGGTGTGCTCGTAGCCGAGCCCGTGGCCCGGCGGCCACCAGCCCTCCAGGTACGGGTGCTCGAGCTCGGTGACGACGATCCTGCGGAACCCCGCCGTGGCAGCGGGCTCCCCGTGGTCGTGGAGGGACAGCTCGTTGAGCCGCTCGAGGTCGAAGGCGAGCGAACCGAGCTCGCCGTTGAGCTCCAGCCTCAGGGCGTTCTTGCGCCCCGACGCCATCCGGGTCGCCTCGAACACGGCGAGCGTCCCCGAGGAGAACCGGCCGGTGAAGACGGCAGCGTCGTCGACTGTCACCGGACCGCGCCGGTTGCCGCCGGAAGCGGTCAAGCCGGAGGAGGCGCCGGCGGGGCGGGGGCGTTCCCTGACGAAGGTCTCCATCTGAGCGGAGACGCCGACCAGCGCCTCACCCGCCAGGTACTGGGCGAGGTCGACGACGTGCGCGCCGAGGTCGCCGAGCGCCCCCGACCCCGCGTGCTCCCGCTGCAACCGCCACGTCAGCGGAAAGTCGGGGTCGACCAGCCAGTCCTGGAGGTAGCTTACCCGCACGTGGCGCAGCGTGCCGAGCCTGCCGTCGGCGATCAGCCGGCGTGCGTAGGCCAGGGCGGGAACGCGGCGGTAGTTGAAGCCCACCATGGCCAACTGCCCGCGCGAGCGCGCCTCTTCGGCGGCCGCCACCATGGCCTCCGCCTCGCCGACCGAATTGGCGAGCGGCTTCTCGCACAGCACGTGCTTGCCCGCCTCCAGCGCCGCGATCGCGATCTCCGCATGGCTGTCGCCCGGTGTGCAGATGTCGACGAGTTGCACGTCGTCGCGGGCTACGAGGGCGCGCCAGTCGGTCTCCGCCGCCGCCCAGCCGTGCTTGTCGGCCGCCGCCCGCACGGCGTGCGCGTCGCGGCCGGCGATCGCGGCCAGCACCGGTCGCAGCGGCAGGTCGAACACGTGCCCTACGGTGCGCCACCCTTGTGAGTGCGCGGCGCCCATGAACGCGTAGCCGACCATGCCCACGCCGAGTGCCGGCGGTGCGGTTCGACTGTCCCTCTGTTCCATACGGATTCCTCCTCGTCGGAGTGTCACTGACTCATCGCTGTCTTCGCGAGGCCCGCGGCCCGTGCCGGTCAGATGAATCCGGTCGGCAGGTACTGGTCGACGTTGTCCTTGGTGACCACGGCCGAATAGAGCGTCAGCGAGGACGGGATCTCGAACTCGGCGAGGCCGCCGACGCCCTTGCCCTGGCCGAGCGCCCGGGCGAGGTCGATGGCGGAGGCGGCCATCGTCGGCGGGTACAGGACGGTCGCCTTGAGCACGCTGTTTCCGGCCTTGATGGCGTTCATCGCGGACTTGGCGCCCGCGCCGCCGACCATCAGGAAGTCATCGCGGCCGGCCTGGTCGATGGCGCGCAGCGCGCCCACGCCCTGGTCGTCGTCGTGGTTCCACAGTGCGTCGAACTGCGACTGGGCCTGGAGCAGTTGCGCCATCTTGGCCTGACCGGACTCGACCGTGAAGTCGGCCGCCTGGCGCGCCACCTTTCGGATGTTCGGGTAGTTCTTCAGGGCGTCGTCGAAGCCCTTGGTTCGCTGCTGGGTCAGTTCGAGGTTGTCGAGGCCGGCGAGTTCGACGACCTTGGCGTTCTTCTTGTCCTTGAGCTTTTCGCCGATGTAGCGGCCGGCGTTGAGGCCCATGCCGTAGTTGTCGCCGCCGATCCAGCAGCGGTACGCCTGCGGGGAGGCGAACACACGGTCCAGGTTCACGACGGGGATACCCGCCGCCATGGCCTGCAGGCCGACCTGGGTGAGCGCCTTGCCGTCCGCCGGCAGGATCACCAGGACGTCGACCTTCTTGTTGATCAGTGTCTGGATCTGGCCGATCTGCTGGGCGGTGTCGTTGGAACCCTCGGTGATCTGCAGCGTGACGTCCGAGTACTTCTTCGCACGCGACTTGGCGTTGGAGTTGATGGCGTTGAGCCAGCCGTGGTCGGCCTGCGGGCCGGCGAAGCCGATGGTGACGGCCTTGCCCGGCTTGTCGTCCGCGACCGGGGCGGCGTTGTCCGCGGCCTGTTCCTGGTCCTTGGACTCATTGCTGGTGCAGGCCGTCAGCAGCGCGCCGGCGGAAACGGCTGCGGTGCCGAACAGCAGTGCTCTGCGGCTGGTGGCGGGGGTTCTTGCCATGGCGGATCGACCCTTCGACTGGGCGGTGTGCGTCAGATGGAGGATGTGGGGGCGCCGGACGCCGATGTCAGGGGCCGCCGTCCGGCGGTGTGGGGCACGGCGTCAGGCGTCGCCGTGCGGCGAGCGGCGCTGGACCAGGACGGCGGCGACGATGATGGCGCCCTTCGCGATCTGCTGGACAGCGGTCTCGAGGTTGTTCAGGGCAAAGATGTTGGTGATCGTGGTGAAGACCAGGACACCGAGGACGGAGCCGACGACGGTGCCGCGGCCTCCGCTGAGCAGCGTGCCGCCGATGATCGCCGCGGCGATGGCATCCAGCTCGTAGAGGTTGCCGTTGGTGTTCTGGCCCGAGCCGGCGAGCACGATCAGCATGAACGCGGCGATACCGCAGCACAGTCCGGACAGCAGGTACAGGTACAGGCGCTGGCGGCGGACGTCGATGCCGGCCAGGCGGGCTGCTTCCGCGTTGCCGCCGACCGCGACGGTGCGGCGTCCGAAGGTGGTGCGGTTGAGCAGCAGCCAGCCGATGACGGTGACCGCGGCGAATATGAGAACAAGGGGCGGGATGCCAAGGACGTAGGCGTCCCTGGCACCCAGATCGAGCACCGATGCGACGCTCACGATCTGGGTGCTGCCGTCCGTGATCTGCAGCGCCAGGCCACGGGCGGAGGCGAGCATGGCCAGCGTCGCGATGAACGGCACCATCCTGCCGTAGGCGATCAGCAGACCGTTCACGAGACCGCAGCCCACACCGACGACCACGGCGGTGAAGAGGATGCCCGCGAAGCCGAACTCCTGCGTGGCCACGGTCGTCGCCCACACCGAGGCGAGCGCCACGATCGCGCCGACCGACAGGTCGATCCCGCCGCTGGTGATGACGAACGTCATGCCGACGGTGACGACGCCGATCACGGACGCCTGGGTGAGGATGAGCTGCAGGTTGCTCGTCGCCAGGAACTCGTCCGGTGCGGTGATCCCACCGACCGCGACGAGGACGGCGAGGACTCCGAGCAGGGACAGTGTGCGCACGTCCCACCGCACACCGAGTCGGCGGGAACTCTCCTGGTCCCCCGCGGACTCGGCGGCGGACATCGGCGCTTCCTTCTGCGCCGCAGCGGCCGGCTGCGTCATGGCGTCAGGCTCCCTTCCATCACAAGATCGAGTACACGGTGCTCGTCGAGCTCCCGGGCGTCTGCCGTGTGCACGACGCTGCCTTCACGGAGCACCAGCACCCGGTCGGCGAGCCCCAGGACCTCGGGCACCTCACTGGACACGAGAAGTACGGCCAGGCCCTCGTCGGCCAGCCGGCGAATCACTGCGTAGAGCTCCGCCCTGGCACCGATGTCGACACCCCTGGTCGGCTCGTCCAGCAACAGCACCTTGCAGCCCCGCAACAGCCAGCGTGCGAGCACCGCCTTCTGCTGGTTGCCGCCGGACAGCGTCCTGATGGCGGCATCGGGATTGTCCGGCCGAAGCGACAGTTCCCGAACCGCCTGGTGCGCCGCGGCTCGCTCGGCACGCCGGTCGATCCAGCCCGCGCGGGCGAACCGGGACAGGGTGGAGACCGACACGTTGCTGCTGACGGACTCCAGCATCAGCAGGCCCTGCGCCTTGCGTTCCTCGGGCGCGAGGCCGATGCCGGCGCGAACGGCGGCACGGACGCTGCCGGGGCGCAGAGGCGTGCCGTCGACGAGGACACGGCCGCCGTCAGGCTTGCGAGCCCCGTAGACCGTCTCCAGGATCTCGCTGCGCCCGGACCCGACGAGCCCGGCCAGACCGACGATCTCACCGGGCCGCAGCTCCAGATCGACGGGCGCGAACTCCCCTCGCCTGCTCAGCCCTTCGACCTTCAGCACCGGCTCCCTCCCCGCGGCGAACCCCGCCGCGGGACGCTCTGGGAAGACGTACTCCACATTCCGCCCGGTCATCAGGGCCACGACCTCATGGGTGGGTGTGGACTTGGCAGGCAGACCGCCCGCGACGGACCGACCCTCCTTGAGAACCGTGACCCGGTCGCCAATGCGCCGGATCTCCTCAAGACGGTGGGAGATGTAGATGACGGCGACGCCTTCAGCCGTCAGGTCGCCCACGGTCCTGAAAAGGTTGTCCACCTCTTCGGGGTCGAGCGCCGCCGACGGCTCGTCCATCACGATCAACCGAACCTCGTGGGACAGTGCGCGGGCCATCGAGACGATCTGCTGCTGCGCCGCGGACAGGTCGCCGACGAGCCGCGCGGGATCGATCTCCGAGTGCCCCAGACGTTTCAGCAGTGCCGCGGTCGCCGTACGGGCGGCGGAGCCGCGCACGACGAACCCGGCGGAGGTAGGTTCGTGCCCGAGGAAGACGTTCTCCGCGACGGACAGCCCCTCGATCAGGTCGAGTTCCTGGTAGATGGTGGCGATCCCGAGACGCATGGCGGTGATCGGCGACCCCAGGGCCACGGACTCGCCCTGCCAGGTGATCTCACCGCCGTCGGGCTGGTGGGCTCCGGCGAGCACTTTGATCAACGTGGACTTGCCGGCGCCGTTCTGGCCGAGGAGGCAATGGACTTCGCCGGCCTGGACGTCGAGGTCCACACCGTCCAGGGCGCGGACGCCCGGGAACGACTTGGTGATGCCGGACATGGTGAGCAGGGGTGGTCGTGGTGCCATGAAGGATCCCCTCGGCGGATGCGGGCCGTGAGCGGGCAGGCTGGACAGGGCGGTTCGGGTAGGTGGGCAGCGCTGGGGAGCCCCTGGCGTCGTGTGCGCCGGGGCGTACGGGGTGAGCGGCAGATGGCCTGGCGGCCATGCGACCAGGGCGCGGCAGCCGGACCCGGTCGCCGAAGCGTCGTGCGGTGGTACGGCGGTCTATGGGGTGCGGCGGCGCCCTGGGGTTATGGCGATGCCACCGGGTTGCGGTGGCGCTCATGGTGATCCGTGTCCGACGGGGCCCGGTAGCCGTCAGGCCGGTGAGAAGACGTGATCGCTGCTGAGCCGGGCCGCGCCGATGACTCCGGCGGTCGGCCCCAACTCGCCCAGCACGATCGGCAGGTTGCGCGTGGCCAGCGGCAAGGACTGCCGGTAGACCTGGGTCCGGACACTGGCCAGCAGCGTGTGCCCTAGCCCGGTCACACCGCCGCCGATCACCACCAGCCCAGGATTGAAGAAGCTGACAAGCCCGGCGATGACCTGCCCCAGACGCTCCCCGCCCTCCCTGATCAGCTCCAGAGCCACTGCGTCCCCCGCCGCCGCAGCAGCCGACACATCCGCGGCCGTCAGACGCCCGGCCGTCTCCAGGCGAGCGGCAAGCTCCACCGACCGGCCCGCACGCGCGGCCTCCTCCGCATCAGCGGCCAACGCGGCACCGCTGAAATGCGCCTCCAGACAACCTCGGTTGCCACACGCACACGCACGGCCTCCCGGCTCCACCAGGATATGACCGATGTCGCCGGCGCTGCCCGTCGTCCCCCTGTAGACCTCGCCACCGACCACGATCCCGCAGCCGATGCCGGTGCCGATCTTGATGCACAGGAAGTCACGCACGGAACGCGCCACGCCCGCGTGCTGCTCCCCCACGGCCATCAGGTTCACGTCGTTGTCGACCATGACCGGACAGCCCAGTTCCTGACTGAGCGCCTCCCGGACCGGGAAGCCGTCCCAGCCCGGCATGATAGGCGGCGCGACCGGCACACCCTCCGGAAAGCGGACCGGCCCCGGGACCCCGATGCCGGCGCCGTCGAAGTCCTCCGCGACACCGGATGCCTTCAGCTTGGCGGCCAACGACAGCACCTGCTCGAAGACCGCCACCGGGCCGTCCCGGACATCCATCGGATGATTCAGATGCCCCAGGACCTCCAGCTCCGCGTTCGTCACGGCGACATCGATCGACGTGGCGCCGATGTCGACGCCGAGGAAACGCAGCGTCGGCGCGAGCCGAATGTTGTGCGAACGCCGGCCGCCCCGTGAGGGGGCGAGTCCGTCCGCGACGACCAGCCCCGTCTCCAGCAGACGGTCCACCTCGACAGCCAGCTTCGAACGCGACAGGTCTACTAGATCACCCAGCTGGGCACGGGAGTTGGACCCGCTGTCACGCAGCAGACGAAGCAGCCGCGCCTGATGCGTGTTCTCAGGTCGGGCAGTCATACGTCTCACGAACCCCTCCCTTCCCCGCGCCCTTGGCTGGGGATCCAGGCCCCTGCCTCCGTCGGCGGAGTCGTCCGGCTTCTGGTAAGGAACGTAGCAGCGATTTACTGAACCGAGAAGAACTTAGGAACAGATCCGCAGATCTTTTCCCACTCCCAGGACAAAGTCCGGATGGATGTCCACTTGGAGCCATGCACGAGGGTGACGGAGCCGGGGAGGCAGGCTCAGGCCCGCCGAGCAGCGGCAAGGGCAGCGCCAGGCTCGTACGCTGTGGAACATCGGGCCGGGGGCAGGCGCCCCAGAACACGCGTCATCGCCATCGACACACTCTCGGGCAGGGCTTGATCCGCTTTGACGGACATCGGAGATCAGGGGTTCTGCCCCGGGGGGATGTCCGTCATGGAGAGCATGGGAAGCAGAAGCCTCGGCCTCGCCGTTCGTTCACGCCGGAGTCCAAGGCTGAGATCGTCGAGCTGTCCCGCGCGGTGACCGCTCGGTCGGTCAGATCTTAGATTCAACCGGTCAGAGCAACAGTGCTGGTTGAGGGCGGTATACGTGGCGAGATTGGGTCGGCCGGGGATGTTTGATGAGATGAAGGCCGACCTGTGGCGGCGGTGGAGGTCCGGGGAGTCGATCAGCGTCGTCTCGAGACAGATCGGCAAGCCGCCCGGCTCGGTGTTCACCGTCCTCAAGCATCGGAGGAATCGCTCCCGCGCCTCGCAGGGCACGCGCTGGAAGCCTGACCTTGAGTGAGCGGGAGGAGATCTCACGCGGGCTTTGCGCCGGCCGTTCCTGCCGGGCGATCGCCGGCCTGCTGGGGCGTGCGGTGTCGACGATCAGCCGTGAGGTGGGCAACAACGGCGGACGGGACGTCTACCGGGCAATCGCTGGGCAGGAACGGGCACTTGACCGCGCCCGGCGCCCCAAACAGTGCCTGCTCGCCGCCAGACCGGCGCTCAGGCAGACGGTCCTGACCCTCCTCTGCGAGGAGTGGTCACCCGAGCAGATAGTCGGCCACCTCCGTCGCCATCACGGCAGTGACCGGAGCGCTCGGCGTCGCCCGGATCGCCCGGCAACTGCGCGACTGGACCACCGCCTGACCCGGTACGGGACCAATCGCAGAGGCCGGAGGGCGAGCGGCAGGCCCGCCTGCGGCAGGGCGGTGCATCCAGGTGCCCCGCAAAGGGTTCGACCAGGTGAGGAAGGGCACGCCCCCTGCCCCGCAAAGCGCGGGCGGACCCGTAATGCCGGGACGAAGCACCAGCGGTCCGGCTGGAGTTCGAGCTCGACGGAGCGTCCTGGCGCGGGGCCGGTGAGCCGGCCGAGGTTGCGCCAGAGGTGGAACCAGTCGGCGGCTTGGACCGCGGGTGGGTGCCCGATCCTGGCACCCTCGGCGAAGAACGGGGCACGGTCACGCGGACGACCGCGATGCCCGGGTGCTCGGCCAGCCCCCGCGGGCCGGTGTTCGTCACGCACCGTCGTCCGGGGCCGGGCAGCCGAGGCGATCGCCGAAGTCACCAGCCTGCTCGCACCCGGCGACGCCCGGCGTTGATCCACTCAGTCAGCCGGAACACCGGCCCTCACACGCGGTGGGGTATGGGCGAGGATCGCCGCCTTCGGCGACCACACCTCGGCCGTCGACCGCGCGTCGCGGGCCCCGATGCGGGAAGGTCTTGTCCGTTCACAACGGACGGCAAAAAGCAAAGGCAAGGAGGTTACCCACTCCTTGCCACTCTCAACTTATAGCGCAAGGGGGGCCTTGCGGCAAGGCCCCGGTCGTGGCGCAGAATCGTCGACCGAGGCCAGAACTCAGGGAAATCAGGGATTCGCGAAGTACGTGCGCCTTTCTCGACTGTGGGTTCCGCGGGAGGTGAATCCGCCGGTGGGACTCGCGGTGTGGTTGCGGGCTCGCGCCGCGGAGGTCCGGGTCTGCGCGCCGCCGGACGGCGGAGGTTGGCCTGGCTCTTGATCTGCCGCCGGTAGCCGGGCTCGTCGGCCAGCAGCACCACCCGCCGTGCAGCCGCCCGGACCAACTTCCACAGCCCGGGCGGCCGAGCCCCGTCCCGATCTGCCTCACACCGTCTTGTCCGTCCCCGAGTGGCGGTGCTGGCGTCGTGGACTCCGCAACCAGCCCTAATGCCCGGCGGTACGTGTGGTGAGGTCTTCGTCCGTGATGGGGCGGGCCACCCGGCAAGGGGTTCCGACCGCGACGGTCATGGGGGGAATGCTGTGACTGACGACGCTGCCGGCGCCGATGACCGACCCATATCCGATGCGAACGCCTGGCAGGACCACCGCGTTGCTACCGATCCACACCTTGTCCTCGATCACGATCGGTTCCGAGAACCGTCCGAAGTCAGCGCGTCGTGAGGGATGCACCGGGTGTCCCGTCGTCGTCAGTGTCACGCTGGGCGCGATCATGACTCCGTCGCCTATGCGGATGTCCACGTCGTCGACGAACGTGAGGCTCACGTTCCCGAAGAAGTCGTCGCCGACATGGACGTTGCTGCCGAACCCGGCGTGGAACGGCGGCAGCAGCACAGTGCGTTCACCGACGGAACCGAAGATCGCGACGAGCAGCGATCGCCGCTTCTGCGTTTCGCTCGGTGGTGTGTGGTTGTACTCGAAGATCTGCTCGGTGCGGCGCCGAGGACCCTGGAAGGCGGCCTCCGACTCGGTGTACACAAGCCCCTTGGCGATCCGGGCCAGGACTTCTTCCTCGTGATCACGTGTCACTGCGGAACGCTCCCTTCGTCCAACTCCTCGGGCTCACGCCCGGCGCGCCCTGGGTCGACCGCGCGCATCCCGAGCGTACGTGCCCCGCGAAGAGACCATGATCTCGGTCAGCGCCTGATGGGACCTCGCGGGTCATGCGCAGGTTTGGCAGTCTTCCTCGCCGGAGTTCGCGCTCACCAGTGATTTCGAAGCCGTGGCGTCGGTAGAACCGGACCGCGCGTTCGTTGTAGTCGGAGGCCCGCAGGTATACACATGCAGACTCAGCCCAGGTGAGGAACTCGGTCACTCGGTCATCATGCGGCCACCGATTCCGTGGGCCCTAGGCATCGTTCAGCCGGGTGATGAGGGTGCGGCCGATCCGCTGGAGTTCTTCGTCGTGGTCGATGCTCTGGAATCTGCCGCCCCGCCGGGGCAGGGCCAGTTGCTCGCGGAGCAGGGGCAGGGCGGGCGCCGCGAGGGGGCCCATACGGTCCAGGCAGGCCACGACGCGGTTGGCCGTCGCGGGGTTCTCGGCCATGGCCTGCAGCAGGGTGTCCAGGACGGCCGGTGCCTCGGCCTCACCGCCGATCTCCCACAGAGCGGCCGCGCACGGCACCCGCACCCATTCGTAGTCGTGCGCCAGGAGGCCTCGCAGGCGCGGCAGCGCCACGGAGGCGGGTGGGCCTATCTCGCCGAGCAGTTCAGCCGCGTCACTGATGCGGAAGGTGATCGGGTCGTCGAGGAGGCCGAGCAGGAGCGGCATGACCTCGGTCAGGTCTTCGCCGACGGCCCACAGGGCGGCGACGGCGGCGGGCCGTACGTGTGCGTCGGTGGCGGTGGTCAGCCACCGTATCGTGTCCAGCACTTCGGCTGACGCCGGGCCGAACGCCCCCAGTGCCTTCAAGGCTGATTGCGTGACGCCCTGCTGCTCATGGCGCACCGCGGCGCCGAGCGCGTCCACCACTGCGGGAACTGCGGCCGGGTCGCCCAGCGCGGCCAGCGCGGCCAGGATCGCGTTGGCGCTCATCTCGGTCCACTGCTGGGAGAGGTCGATCCGGCGCAGGTGGTCGCTGAGCCGGGGCACCAACTGGTCTGCTACCTGCGGCAGATGACCTGCGACCTGGACCGCGCGCCAGGCGTCGGCGTCGCCGTCCAGCGCGGCCAGCAGACTCGGCACGGCACGCAGGTCACCGAGGCGCGCCAGGGCCCGGACGGCCTCCTGATGGCTTCTGCGCAGCCGCGCCTGCGGTGCGGCCCACACATCGAGGCCGTGGGCCGCGCGTTGGGCGTCGATATGCGCGGCGAGTGCCTCCCGGGCCGGGGCGGCGATCGGGTGGCAGGCCTCGATGACGGCCGCGGCCTCGGCGGCGACCTCCTGGTCGGCCGTGGTGAGCTGGCCGGCGACCAGCAGGAGGAGCCGGGTGTGGTCTCCGCGCCAGGTTCCCATCAGCTCCCCGCTCATCCGGACCGCGTCCAGGCGCGAGCCGGGGTCGGGGCTGCTCAGCTGCTCGGCCAGCAACGCGGTCCGCTCGGGCGCCCGGGCCCCCAGGGCTTCGTGGAACGTGCGCAGCAGGGCGGTGGTCGGTGCGTACACGCGCGTGTGCCGCTCGAGCCCCTCGAAGGCGGCGACGATCTGGGGCGCAACGGTGTCCGTGGGCATCGCCGGACGGCTCGGGGCCGGTGCGATCGGCTGCACGGGTAGGGCGCGGGCGGTCTCGCGCAGCAGTCCCACGGCGGCCGGTACGACGTCCTCGCCGATCTCGTCCGGGGCGCAGCGGGCCCGCTGGACCAGGGCCGCGAGCCGAGTCACCGGGTCCTGCGCCGGGTCGGCGGCCAGCCCGGCGAGCCAGTCCGTCACCCGGTGCGCGGCCGCAGGCAGGCGCAGTGCGAGGGTGGCCGCCGCCTCAACGGTCCGCAGCCGCGCCGCGATACCTTGCTCGGCGGCCAGCCGCTCGCGCAGCACGGCGACGGCCCGGTCGGCGTCGTCGAGGAAGAGCCCGAGCCCACCGATCGCGGCCAGGCGCACGTCCGGGTCGCTGTCGCGGGCGAACTCGGCGAACTCCCCACCCCGCTCGCGCAGGAAAGCGACGGCCTGTGTGCATCCCGTCGGAGGGTAGTACTCGATCTCGGCGCCGTCGTCCTCGAAGCCCCGGTCCAGGGCCTCCCGGCCGATGCTGACCATCAGGGCGACGACGGCAGCCCGGTCGGGCGTGGCGCCGTCCGCGGCCAGCTCGCACAGGAAAGGCAGGCTGGCCGCCGTGGGCGGATACACACTTCCCTGATGGTGGACCGCGCCGTAGAAGCGCTCGAGGGCCTTGCGGCGCTCCTCGGCCTCCGGAGAACGCAGTGCCCACAGGAGCGTCGGCACCTCCTCGGCCGTGCCGTACGCGTGCTCCATCGAAGCCCAGTCGATGTCATGAAGTCCCTCGAACATGATCCAAACCATGCCAGGCAGCACTGACATTCAGCTTTTCCGGTGGCTTCCCGGGAGGGCGGGGCCGGACGACACCATCGGCGGTGACGGCCGGCCAGTTGGAGAGCCGACGGCGGGCGGGGCTGCTGCCGCGTCACCGGCGCCACTGGTTCCAGCGCGGGCAGGGATCGGTGGTGGATGCGGTCGACCCGGTCGTGATGAGAGCGCGGCAGTGGGGCAGGGGCGGGACCGGTGGATGGCGGTGCTGGAGTGATTCGCCGGCGGCGGTTCAGGTGCCGGAGCCCTCGGTCGGCTCCGTGCGTGACGCCCTGGTGTGGGTGCCGGAGGGATCGGTGATCGCCGCGAGCACGGCGGCCGGGATCGATACTTCGAGTTGCTCGCCTTGATCGACAGTGGGCCCGCTCCCGAAGGTCTGGCGCACCCGGTCGCGTAGTCCGTCACGGCGCTGCGGGCCGTCACCCGCAGCGGTGCGAGGGAGTAGGTGGTCTACGTAGATCTGCGGATGTCCGGTGCTTCCCTCAGCGGCACCATGGCGGGCATGACCACGCCGGAAGCGCCGCTCCCGAACCTCAGCCGGGTGACGGCCGACAGGGCCGCCGCTCTCTGGACGGTCAGAAGGAAGTACGTGCCCCAGGTGGCCTCCGCCCACGGGGGTGGGCACGACAGAGCGGAAGAGTTACGGAACTTTCGGCGAGAGCACCTCCACGGTGTACTTTTACGCGCAGGTTCAACGGGTGGCGGCACTCGAGTCCGGCGAGGTGGTCCTCGACCCGTCCTGGCGGGCGGACACCGAAGAGGGAGCCAGGGGCGCCCGGCGCGACACGCTGACCACCTGCGGCTGCGTGGTGCTGATGCTCGCGGTGGTCATCGCCGTCGCCCTGCTGTCGGCTTGAGCCCGAACGAGGGGCGCGCTCCCCGGCAAGTGCCGGCTTCTTCCGCAGACGACGTTCTCGTCTCGCGTGACGTCTGTCGGGGCACCTCGGACGGCGTGTTCAGCTCGCGGCCTCCCCCTCCCCCACCGGCGCGCGGATGGTCCCGTCCCACTCCCGGATCCTCCAGGTCGCAGTCACGGCCTCTTGGTGGCCCGGTGGGCGAAAGCAGGCGGGAGGTTCGCCCACACCGCTTTCGAGCGCTCCAGCCGGTCGAAGCGGCAGGCGAGTTCGGCGGTGAAGTGACGGGCGGGCGGGGTCCAGGCCGCGTGCAGATAGGCGAAGGTGGTGAACCGGCCGCCGGGCGCGAGGACTTCGGTCACGGCGTCCAGGATGTGCCGGCGCCGGTCCTGCGGCATCACCGTCCACGGAAGCCCGGAGACCACGGCGTCGACCGGTTCGCCGACCACGGCGGCCAGCTCGGCGGCCGTGTCCTGGACCACGGTCAGCCGAGTGTCGCGCCGAGTGGCCGAGAGCCGGGCCGCGAGCACCGGGTTGAGCTCGACCGCGACGAGCCGTGCGCGGGGTGCGAGCCGGGCGAGGATCGCGTCGGTGAACACCCCGGTTCCCGGGCCGAGTTCGGCGACGAGGCGGGCCTGCTCCAGGCCGATGCCGTCGGTCATCGCGTACGCCAGCCGCCGTGAGCTGGCGGCCACGGCGCCGGTCATGAGGGGCCGTCTGAGGAACTCGGTGGTGATCGACATGCCGGCCATGCTGGAAGAGCTCGGGGTGGCCGCACGTCGTATCCCCGGCCGGTGTCCGTACGACTGCGGGAGGACCCCGTGACGCCCGCCAGGACGATGCCGGGGAGCGGGCCCCGGTCGTAGCGTGAGGCGGTGCAACGGCTGATCGAGACACTCCCCCGTCTGCGGCGTGGGCATCCGTGGCTGGCGGACCTGCTGCTGGTCGTACTGGTGGCCGTGCCCCCGGTGATCCGTCCGCAGCCGGGCTGGCGGCCCGTCTGGGTGCAGGCAGGCGTGTACATGGCCCTGGTGCTGCCTCTGCTGTGGCGCCGCCGCCGGCCGGTGCTCGTCGCGGCTCTGGTGACGGCCGGGTTCTGGGCGCAGTACCTCGGCCAGGTGTGGGGGCAGGAACCGGGGCGCGGCGCCGTCGCCCTGGCCGCGGTCCTGGCAACGCTCACGGTGCGCGGCCTGCGCGGGGCGGCCGCGGCGACGGTGCTCTGCGCCGCGGGCTGTGTCGTGCTGTGGATTCCGGACTGGCAGCGGGACTACGGGGGCCCGGGCGCGCGCGGCGCCTGGCTCACCCCGCTCGCGGTGGGCCTGCTGCTGGCCGGGGCGTGGGTGTTCGGTGAGTACGTCCGTGCCCGGCGCGCCTACGTCGCGGAGTTCGAGCGGCGGGTCTCGCTCGCCGAGTCGGAGCGCCTCGCGCTGGCCCGGGTGGCCGTCGTCGAGGAGCGGGCGCGCATCGCCCGCGAGATCCACGACGTCCTCGCGCACAGTGTGAGCGTGATGGTGCTGAACGCGGAGGGCGGCAGGCTGATGCGGCACGCCGACCCCACCGTCGTCGACCGGACCCTCGGCGTCATCAGCGCGACCGGTCGCGACGCCTTGGGCGAACTGCGCCGACTGCTGGACGTGCTGCGCGCCCCCGACACGAAAGGTTCAGCCGACGGCCCCGGACCCGGCCCCGGATCCGGTGGGTGTGTGGACCGAGAGTCCCTCTCGGGCGATCTGCGGCGGCTGGTCGGGCGCCTCAACACCAATGGGACGCGCGCCCGGCTGGACCTGCGCGGAGAGCCGGGCGGCCTTCCGGCGGATCTCACCGTGCACGCGTACCGCATCGTGCAGGAGGCGCTGACCAACGTCGTCAAGCACGCGCCGCCGAACGCCACGATCGACGTACGGGTCGACACCGGCGCCGAGGGGCCCGGTCGGCTGGTCCGCATCCGGGTGGAGAACTCGGCCGGAGCGGGAGCGGCAACCGTATCGGAGCACCCCGCTCGAGAGCTTTCCCGTGGTCACGGGCTCGCCGGCATGCGCGAACGCACCGCCCTGTGCGGCGGGAGCGTCGACGCCGGACCCACACCCGACGGGGGCTACCGGGTCACCGCCACTCTGGGTCCCACCGGGCCCGAGTCCAGCGCGGCGACCCCATGAGCGGCCCGACCCCGACCCCGACTCCCGCTCCGGCATCGTCCCGGGTGCTGATCTGCGACGACCAGGAACTGATCCGAATGGGACTGCGCATGGTCGTCGACAGCCAGCCCGACCTCACCGTGGTGGGCGAGGCCGCCGACGGCCACGCGGCGATCGCGGGCGTGGCCGCTCTGGAGCCGGACCTCGTCCTGATGGACGTACGCATGCCCGGTCTGGACGGGCTGGCCGCGACCGAACACCTCTGCGCGCAGGCCCATGGGCCCAGGATCCTTGTCGTCACCACCTTCGATCTGGACGAGTACGCCTACGCGGCTCTGCGGGCCGGTGCGAACGGCTTCCTAGTCAAGGACGCCCCCGCCGAGGAGATCCTGGTGACCGCCCGGGCGGTGCTGCGGGGTGAGGTCATGGTGGCTCCCTCGCTCACTCGGCGCCTGGTCGAACGTTTCGTCCTCGATTCCCCCGCGCCCGTGCCGGCCCAGCGCAGTCGCCTGGCGGCGCTCACCGACCGGGAACGGGAGGTCCTCGTCCTGGTCGCGCGGGGGCTGGCCAACGGCGAGATCGCCGGCCGTCTCTTCGTCGGAGAGACGACCGTCAAGACCCACCTCGGCCGCATCCTGACCAAACTCGGCCTCCGCGACCGCATCCACGCGGTGATCTTCGCCTACGAGAGCGGGCTGATACGGGCCGGGGACTGAACGGCGACGGGCAGAGCGCCAGGCGGCCCGTATCGCCGTGGTTGCACAACTACCTTTGATAGGCCCCGCTTTGGCGGGCGTCGCGTTGTTCGTGGACGCCAGTCAAGGTCCCAACGCGTGACGTGCAGTCAGTGTCGGAGTCCAGCCACCGCAACGTGCTGACCGGCAGCGGTAGGGGTCCTGCTGTCCATTTCAGCCATATCTCGGCTGATCCTGCCGTTCGAAGCCAGAGGTTCCGAGGATCGCCGCGACCACCGGACCGCCCGACCTCAACACGTCCGCCACGAAGCGTCCTCGCCCGACCCCGAGCCGCCGCAGCGCCCGCCCGTGGTCGGCCGCTACGACCACAACCGCGCCGAGGAGCATCACCCGCCAGCCCGCCAGCAGGGGCCGCCGGGCTGCGCGCGGCAGCTCCGCGACGGACACGCGCAGCCGCGCGCAGTGGAACGGGACATGCCTCTCCTCGTCTGCCAGGATGCGGCCCGCGACCTCCGACGTCAGCGGATCGTCGGTCCCGTCACGCAGCGCCCGGTAGTAGCGCAGGGCCACCACCTCCGCGACCATCAGAAGCAGCAGCTCCGTCTGCAACCCCGGCACGCGACGCAGTCGCGCGAAGGCCGTGTCGCTCCAGTGCCCGGCCTGCGTCGTCGCCCCGCCCGCCCTGAGCAGCAGAGCGAGGAGCCTCGCGTGGTTCTGCTCCTCGGCGACGAACAGTCTCAGCGCTGCCGCGTACTCCGGATCGCCCGCCGCGTCCGCCTTGGCGAACAGGGCCGAGCTGTCGCCGTCCTCGCCGGCTTGGAATCGCTGGACGCTCGCCCGCACCGCCGGGGGCAGTGAGGCGCCCGCCTCCCAGCGTGGGTCGGGCCGGGCTGCGCGGCGGTCCCGTTCGGTCTCGAAGTGACGGGCCCATTCGGCGAATCCCGATGCGCTCATTCCGCTCTCTTCCATCCCCCGCCCCGCCTGGACGGGGCGGGGTCTCCTCGGCCGTGGGGACGCGGCGGGGGAGGGCACAGTTCCCGTCCCGAACCCGTTACCCGAAGCGGCGGGCGGAGATGCCGGTGATCGTCCTGACTGCTGGCCGGCGGCGCGGGAGCACCGGAGCGCCTGCTTCTGCCCGGTGTCCTACGGCAGTCGGGCCCGGCACCACGCAGCCCGGGAGGCGCGAAGAGTTCCGAGGGTGGCGGGGTCCCTGAGGGGCTGAACTCACCCGAAGCGCATACGAGTTCTCCCAGCGCTCCCCAGCACGCCTCGCCTAGCGCGGACGACGGGGCGGACGACGCGCGGCGGTCTCGGCGCCCTCCACCCAGTGGAGGTACCAGCGTGCGAATCCGACCGGCGTCCGGGGTTCGCCGAGTGGGCGGAACTCACCACCAGCCGGGCGGTCGTCCGCCCACACACGGCCACTCTCCGGGCCTGTCAGGACGAGCCAGTCGCAATAGCCACAGCCCTCGTGACTGAGCCTCAACGCACCGCGCGTGACCCAGTCGAGGAGTTCGTCACCCGCGGTCATCCAGGCGCTGTACGCCGCGAAGTACGCCTCTTCTTCGTTGAAGCCGGACAGCAGTGGCTGCCTGTCATCGTGCTCCGCCAGAACCTGCCACCGTTCCCCCTCCGTCAGAAACGGAAGCCGCAGGTAGTCGTGGCGCAGGTGGCGGTCCACGTTGCTCCACAGCCATCCCGCGTCCGTCCGGCGCAGGATGCTGAGCCCGTATCCCGGCCCCGCACCGCCGGCGCTGACCTCGAGCAGGAAGCCACGGTATTCCGCTGGCAGCGAGACACCCCACTGGGCCTCCGCCTCGGCGACCTCCGGCTCCGACAGCGGATCCGCGAACCGGAAGTGATGACCGGATCCCCCCGCCAGGTCCCAGGCTCCGAAGACCTTCTGTGCCTCATCTACGTGGGCCAGCGCCTCTACCCTCTCTCGGACCCCACTCCACATGGACTTCTCCCCCATGAACCGAACTGTAGGCCAGGGCAACGGCGCTCTCACCCATTTGAAGGTGTTCCCATTGCGCTGCCGTTCCTCGGCGGCCTCGTACCGTCGGCGTTCGTCGATGCCTTCGTCGACCGCGGCGGAGAAACCGGGCGTTTGCGCGGCAGGGCTGACCGGTACGGAAGCTGACCGATCCGTCATTCGTGAGGTGGGCTTCGTCGGGCGGACTCCGTGAGCCGTTCGGCGAGAGCTTCGACAAGCCCGCGGAGCTCATCCGGGCGTTCGATGACGAAGGGCCGGTCCAGCGAGGCGAGTACAGCAGGCAGCCAGTCGAGCCGGTTCACACGCAGTTCGACGCGGAACCAGCGCTCGGTCTGCGGATCTGCGCCGTGCGGGCACGTCAGTTCCTCCACGATCGCGACGCCGGCGGGAAGCCGGGTGCGGATGTGCTCGGGCGTTCCCTGGATCCGGAGGGTCACCTCGTGCTGGTACGGGGCAGTGGCGAACCCGGTCAGGACGCGCTCCGCCGGGTCGAGTCCGGCGGGTGGTTCGAACGAGCCGGGCAAGGCCCTCACACCGGTGATGCGATCCAACCGGAATGTCCGGTCCTGGCCGGACGTGAGATCCGCAGCCGTTACGTACCACCGGCCCGAGTGGGCGACGAGCCCGTGCGGGTGCAGTGTGCGTTCGCTGCGCCGGCCGTCGGCGGCGGTGTACCGGATCGAGATCGGCCGGTGATGGTTCACGGCGTCGGCGATCGGGAGCAGGACCGTGGAATCCGGGACGGCTGTCTCGCCGGGCGGGGTCGTGAAGGCAAGGGAGCCGAGCACGGCGTCGAGTGTGAGGCGCAGCCGCTCGGGCAGCACTCGCCGGATCTTGGCCGCCGCTGTCTCGCTCGCCGCACCCGTGGCCGTCATCAGGCCTGCCCGCCGGCCCGCGAGCAGGCCGAGCAGCACGGCGAGCGCTTCGTCGTCGCTCAGCATGAGCGGAGGCATGCGGTAGCCGGGGGCGAGCCGGTAGCCGCCGTGGCGGCCGCGCACCGATTCGACGGGCACGTCGAGGTCGAGGAGGTGGTTGACGTAGCGCCGCACGGTGCGTTCGTCGACGCCGAGCCGGTCGGCCAGTTCGGTCACGGTCCGGATGCCTCCCAACTGCAGAAGCTCCAGCAGGGTGAGCACACGGGCGATAGGGCGAGGCATGCCCTGAAGTCTTCCGCATATACCGGGCGGGTTCCGCCCGGTATTCGTCGTAGCGTGCGACCAGAAGCACCGACCTGCACCGATCTGCCAGGAGAAGAGCCATGGATTTTGTCTCTGTCCGCGTCATCACGGGCGACGTCGCCCGTCTCGTCGAGTTCTACGAGCGTGCCACCGGCGTATCCGCCACCTGGTCCACCGACGACTTTGCTGAGCTCAGGACCGCCTCGGCCACCCTCGCGATCGGCAGTACCCGTACGGTCCCTCTGTTCGCGCCCGGCTCCGCCCGCCCGGCCGACAACCACAGCGTCATCCTTGAGTTCCTTGTCGACGACGTGGACAGCGTGCACCAGAACCTGATCGGTTTCGTGGAGGACTTCGTCAACGAGCCCACCACGATGCCTTGGGGCAATCGCGCACTCCTGTTCCGCGATCCCGACGGCAACCTCGTCAACTTCTTCACCCCAGTCACGCCGGCCGCCGTTGAGAAGTTCGCTCGCTGAGAACTACACGGCCGCCCGGAAGCCGGCCTGCTGGAGGGCGGCCAGCATGTGGGCGCGGTCAGGCAGCTCGTTGGAGTGCAGCGCAGCCACTCCTGGGCTGCCGCTCCAGCTCCATGTCGCGGAGTTCGTCCTCGGCTTCCGCGGCTGCGGCTGCGGCTTCGGCGGCGAGCTCGTCCTGGACGGCGGCGTCGGCGGCCGGGTCGTACGTCCTGCCGGTGGTGGCGGGCAGCTGCGCGATGCGTTCCCACTCTGCGACTTCGGCGGGGCCGCGTTCGTCGTCGGCCAGGTCTTCGCGGTCGCGGTCGAGGTGCTGATGCAGCCGGGCGTCCTCGAGCCCGGCCGCGGCCTCAGTCGCGGTCATGCCGGTGGCGCGCCTTCGGACCGAGCTGCGGCCGACCTCCGCCCGGTCGACTGGCTGGCGGGGCGCGGCCACGCCGGGCGCGGGAACGCAGGGACGGCGACCGGATCAGGGCGCAGGGATGCTCGCACAGGCCTCTCAATCGTCACGGAAAGGACGGGGTATCGGGCACCGCGTCTCGGGTGCGGCGGTCACCGATGAGCCGAAGCTCAGCAGTTGTCACCGGCAGAGCCGGATGACGTGGTGCATGAGACCGAATGAAGCAACGTGGTTGTCGCCGATGAGGCACGCGGCTTGTCGCGCAAGATCATTCAGGGGCCTTTCTCTCACCACTCCCGCGACCAGCGGCGCGAGGGGTGCGCTGTCGTAGACGTTCTCCCTGCGGCCCGTACAAGATCAAATACTCGACCGGTCCGCCGGATCCGGCGTTCGCGACTGCGTGGGGGATGCGGGTGTCGAACTCGGCGGCGTCGCCGGAAGCCAGGACGAGGTCCTGGTCAGCGAGTGCGAGCCACAGCCGCCCGTACAGGACGCACAGCCACTCGTAGCCCTCGTGGGAGACCTGACGTGGCCGCGCGGGCGGCCCTTCAATGGCAGGCAGGACATGCTTGTGGGCGTGCAAGCCGCCGACGTATCGGGTGAGCGGCAGCACCACCTTGCTGTCGCCGAAGCTCAGCGGCGCCGAGGTGCGCGGCTCGACCGCTGGGACGGGTGCGATACCGGCCAGCTCGTCCAGCGAGACGCCGTACTCCTTCCCCAGCCGCAGCACCACCTCCAGGGTGGGCTTGCGCCGGCCGGTCTCGATCCGCGACAACGTGCTCGGTGAGATGCCCGTCGCGCAGCTGATACCGGCGAGCGTGGCGCCGTGCTGCTCGCGTGCGGATCGCAGCCTGGGCCCCATCGCCGCCAACGTGCCGTCCGCCTCGTCGACTGCCACCGTGACCGTTCCTTCCGACCGCGCCGCTCCACCGTCCGTCCTGCGAGTTTGCCAGGATGGCAAGTCCGATCGCATCGGGTGGGCGCCGCGCCGCATGATCGATGGGTAGCCGCGTCTGCCCGCGAACCGAGGAGAAGCCCCCATGCAATCCGAGCCGACCGCCGAACTCCGCCACCGCACCGTCGGGGCCCCGGCCGGACGCCTGCACCTGGTCGAGCAGGGCGCTGGCCCGCTGGTCCTGCTCGTGCACGGCTTTCCCGAGTCCTGGTACTCCTGGCGCCGCCAGATCCCGGCCCTCGCCGCGGCCGGCTACCGGGTGGCAGCGATCGACGTGCGGGGCTACGGCCGTTCTTCCAAGCCGGAGGCGACCGGCGCCTACCGGATGCTCGGCCTGGTGGAGGACAACGTTGCCGTCGTGCACGCCCTCGGCGAGGAGAACGCGGTGGTCGTCGGCCACGACTGGGGTTCCAACATCGCCTCCGCCTCCGCCCTGCTCCACCCCGAGGTCTTCCGCGCCGTCGGCCTGCTGAGCGTTCCCTACGCGGCGCCCGGCGGCCCCCGCCCCACCGACGTCTTCGGCCAGATCGGCGGCCCTGAGCAGGAGTTCTACGTCTCCTACTTCCAGGAGCCGGGCCGCGCCGAGGCGGAGATCGAGCCCGACGTCCGAGGTTGGCTCGCGGGCTTCTACGCGGCCCTGTCCGCCGACACCATGCCCGCCCAGGACGAACCCGACCCGCACTTCGTTGCCCGCGCCGGCGGCCGGCTGCGCGACCACTTCCCCACGGGGGTCCTCCCGGCCTGGCTGAGCAAGGACGACCTCGACGTCTACGCCGACGAGTTCGAGCGCACAGGGATCACCGGCGCACTCAACCGCTACCGCAACATGGACCGAGACTGGAAAGACCTCGCCCCGCACCGCGGAGCCCCGATCAAGCAGCCCGTCCTGTTCATCGGGGGCGCCCTGGACGCCTCCACCACCTGGATGGCCGACGCCATCGACGCCTACCCCACCACCCTCCCCGCCCTGGCCGCCTCCCACCTCTTGGACGGCTGCGGCCACTGGATCCAGCAGGAACGCCCCGATGAGGTCAACAGCCTGCTGACCGACTGGCTCGCCACCATCCACGGCTGAGTCAGGCGGGCTACCTGGGTAGCTTGGCGTTCGTTCGGGGTGGGCGGCGGTGACGTAGCGCGTGGCGGTCTGCTCGGTGATGCCGAACAGCCGCATCAGCCTGAGCGGGTCGGCGATTTCGGCCGCCTCATTGAGAATGCGGTCTCGTCTCAGGCCCCTCAACTGAGCCCGCGGGGACGGGCCCCGCACCCCGTCAACGCTCCTCCGGAACCCGCGTGCTCCACATGGAGGGCGGTGTCCGTCGCACTCGCTTCCGGTGCTGCCAGGATGAGGGCCGCGTGGGAGGGCGACACGGCGATGCTGAGGTCCCGTACCCGGGGCGCCGTCCGAGGATCCGTTGATTCCGTGATCTCCGTCGGTGCCCGACTGTAAGAAGTGCGGCCGGTCCGTGCCCTCGCTGGTGTTGTCGTAGGCGTTGACATGGGCGAGGCAGTACGCGGTGCTATACGCCACCTGCCTGTAGGTATCCGAGAACAGGGCCAGAACGAAAGGAACGGAAGGCGCCGCCGGTACTCGGCGAAGGCGGGACGGGGCCGCATCCTCCACCCGTGGTCAGCGCTTCTGTCCCGCGCCTCAGACGAGCAGCACCCGGCGTCGTACCGATCGCACCGAGCCACTGCCCGAAGCCATGCCACCACCGCGCGGTAGATGGCTTCGGCTGGTCAGGCGCCGGAACCAGCTACGCGCTCTGGGTCAGCAGACCGGCGTCGATGACCTCAGCGATGAGGGTGGCGCCGCGGCTGTTCTGGTGGATGTGGTCGGTCGTGAGCACGAGACCTCGCCGCCGCGAGATCGTGTCGAGGCTGCGGCGCAGCACTGCGTGCTGGACGAGGACGCCGACGCCCTCTGCGGGCGTCACCTCCCGGTAGGAAATCGGCGGCGGGTCCGCTTGGCGCAGTTCCTCGATCTGGCGTTCGTGGAGCGGCAGGTAGGCCACCTCGTCGGTGGCGGCGACCTCGGCGATCATCCGGCTGTACGCCTGCGATGCCTGTGCCGCTGCTGCGTCGAGTTGTTGGCCGAGTACCGGTAGCGACAGCAGACCGATCGTCGCGTCGGTCTCCGCTCGCAGCCGTGCGACGACGGCTCCCAGGCACTGTTGGAACCAGCCTGCCGACGGGCGATCGGGGAGCTTTTTGCGCTTCATGGCCTGCTCGACGGGGTAGCCGGCAAGGCTCGCTCGGGCGTCGTTGGTCCCGATCAACACGGTGATCACATCGGGTGGGTTCGTGACGACAGCGTCAAGGCGCTGCAAGAGGTTGTAGGCGAAGTCGCCGTTGGCGCCGAAACGGGCAAGCCGCACGTCGCCGGGAGGGAGGCGTCGTCCGAAAAGTTCCAGGTAGTCGACGCTGAACTGCGCGCGGGTGAGGCTGTCGCCCAGGCAGGCGATGCGTGTCGTCACGGCGCTTCCTCCGTGGGTGTGCCGACGCGTTCGATCGGGCCGGTCCGGATGCCGGTCCGAGGACGGTGGTCGGTGCCGAGGGGCGCAGTGATGGCCAGGATGGACGTCGGCCCCTCCATGTCGACCACGTGCCATACCCCGGCCGGGTTGATGGTGGCCTCGCCCGGCCCGAGCAGAACGTGGTCCTGCAGCCCGTCCACGTCGCGAGTGACCGTCACGGACCCGCTGAGGCAAACGACCAGCTCGTCGCCTGCAGGGTGGCTCTCCCAATGGTCTCCGAGCCCGTCGCCGTCGAAGATCATCACCATCCGACCCTCGGTGCCGTCTGCCGCGACCGCGGCGCTGTAGGCCTGGAGCGCCTCCGGGTCCCAGGTGAATCCCTCGACGGGTTTCGCTCTCGATCCCAGTCCGAGGTGCACGGGGGTGGTCCGCAGGTCCATGGCATCGCGTTCGTGGTTGACGAGTCTCATGCCGACGATCGTCCACGACAGCGATCGGGCGGTCTTGAAGAAAAGGGAAGAGAAGCCGACGCGAAAGGCACGCGGTTGGCGGCTACCCGGCTCCGAGGAGGACTTCGCCGCGACGCCAGGCCGTCGGCGATCGGCCCGTGAACTCGCGCCAGTCCCGGACGAGATGGGCCTGGTCGGCGTAGCCGGAGACGGTTGCCAAATCGCCCCACGGGGGCGCGTCCTGCGCCGCCGCCAGCTCGTGCGCGTGCTCGAAGCGCAGGACTCGGGCGACGGTCTTCGGCGACAGGCCCACCTCACCGCGAAACCTCTCGGTGAGGTACCGACGGCTCCAGCCGAGTTCCGCGGCGACCGCACCGACCTGGACGCAACCCCGCGCGGCGACGAGACGGCGCCACGCCTCGGCGACCTCGGGGCGCACCCGACGCGCAGGGTCGCCACAGGCCCCACGGCCGACAGCTCGGAGGAGCAATTCGTCCAGCGCGGTGAACCGCGCCGCCCATGTCGTCGCCGATCGGAGCCGGTCGACCAGCTCGACGGCAAGCGCTCCGAGAAGCTCGTCAAGTGGGACCAGCCGGTGGGCGAGCTCGGCGGACGGCATGCCGTAGATGGCGCGGGCCCCGAGCGGTGTCAGCGATACCCGGACACCTTGCTGGCGTCCGTCGTGGTGAACCGCGACGGACCGGCACATCAGACCGCCGGCCACGCTGCCGAATCGGGTGACCGGTGACCCGTCGTCAACGCCCGCCGCCACCTCCAAAGGATCTGACAGGCTGATCACCGCGTTGAGCGCGCGGCCCGGCGGGCCGCAATGCACCCCCGTCGGAAACCCGCGGAGGTCGAAGCCGACATAGGAGTCGACGTACTCCCGCAAGACGGGCGCCGGACGTGCACCGATCCCGGTGGCCATGTGGTTCAGCAGCGGTGCACTGTACGTCTCCCGCCGTCCTTCGGCGAGTTCGTACGGGATGTTGCGCTGGTTCTCGTCGAAGAACCGCTGAGGGTCCCGATCCGCCACTAAAGCTCCCTAACTCCCCTGACATGCACCGCAGTTACCCGTTCGCAGGCTACAGGTGGGGTCTGACAGACCCCCGTACACCTTCGCCGGCAGCGGCGAGTTCAATGGCGACGGCGTCCACGACGCCGTCAGCGACGATGCCACCGGCATCTTGTGGCTCTACCCTCGCACCGCCCCGCTGTTCGGCACCCGCCAACAGATCGGCAGCGGCTGGTAAGCACCCCTGTGGCCCCGGGACATGGCGATCCACACGACACCCGCCCCGGGGCGGTATGTTGCGACCTGGGTTCGCTCCAGCAGTAAGTACCCCGCCGCCAAGAGCACGGACGGTCGGCAGGGCCAATTCGCCGGCCGCGCCCTGGTCAACGCCCGCCTCTCCGAGATCTGCACCTTGCGACCTCGTCGCCTCAACGAAGGAACCCACTCCTTGTTCCCCATACGCGACGCCCGGCGACGCCTCGCCGCGGCCGTCACCGTCGTCCTCGCCCTCACCGCCACCGGCGCCGCCCTGCCCTCCCCCGCGACGGCCGCGCCCACCGCCGGCCTCGCGGCCACGGGAGCCGAGGGCCAGTCGGTCGTCGCCTTCCCGAAGGGGAACGTCATCACCGGGGCCACCGCCTCGGGCTACCTGACCCACAACCCGGCCACCGGCCGAAGCTGGCTTCCCGCCGCGGGCGGCGCCCCGACGAAATGGCCGTCGAGCTTCACCGTCCTGGGTACCGGGTCCGGCGACCTCGTCGCCACCTACGCCGCCCCCGCCAACACCACCGGCATGATCACGGACATGGCGACCGGATCGGTCGTCTACTCCTACTACCCCGGCCCCTCCACCTCCGGGGTCACCTTCGCAGGCGCCGCCGGCCTCTGCCTCTTCACCACCCTGGACAACGCCGCGGGCGGCAAGACGCTCCGAATGCACACCAAGGACATGCCGCTGCGCACAGTGCCCGGCCTTCCGGACACGGCCACCGAGGTGAAGGTCGCGCCCGCCACCGCCGCCCACGCCCAGGTGACCTACGCCACCGGCACCGGCACGGACACACGGCGCTTCCTCGGTCTCCTCGACCTTTCCGCCGGCACCGTGACCGAGACCTACGAGCTGCCGGCCGCCGACGTGGGCACGGACATCGCGGCCTCGCCGACGCGCGTGGCGTGGGTCGAGTACGACCCCACGTCCGACGCGGCGTACGAGGCGACGGTGGCCGTCACCGACCGCTCCACCGGAACGCGGCAGCACATCCCCGTGGGCAAGGTGCGGACCAAGGGCGTGGAGATCGGCCTGCAGGGCGACTGGGTGACGTACGGCGGCCGAAGCGCCCTGGACGCCGACGGCACGTACTCCTCGGACGCGCTGACCGCGTACGACCTGACGAGCGGCGCCACCCACAAGCTCCTCGACCACCTCACCTCCGCCGCCACCGCCCCCGACGGCACCGTGTTCGCGCGCGGCGGCACGGTCGCCGACAACGAGGGCGTGTACCGGATCGCGCCCGGCCAGGACGGCCTCCCGGCCGCGACCCTGGTCGCCGGCACGGGCGAGCCCACCCGGGTCACACTGACCGGCTCCAACGTCCCCACCGTGATCGACCTCGATCCACGCGGCGGCGATGCGGCGATGGCGTGGCAGCTGTCCCGGAAGAACGTCTTCGTGACGCTCGCACTACGGCATGTCCGCACGGGCAAGACCGTCACCGCGTACTTCACCCGTCCCCTGCAGTCGTCCGTCACCTTCAACTGGGACGGCGAACTGGGTTCGCCGGAGCGAGGCAACGCGTACAACGGCGCCTACACCTGGACGCTCGTGGCCAAGCCCCTCAACGGCATCGGCCCCGACCTCACGTCTTCAGGCACGTTCACGGTCGTGCGCACCGCCAAGCCGCACGACTTCGACGACAACGGCGCGCCGAACGTGCTCGCACGGGACGCCACCGGGCGTCTGTGGAGCAGCGACACCTATTACGACCCCTACAACCCTGGGCAGTTGGCGGAGCACGAGAGAAGGCTCATCGGACCGGGCTGGAGCATCTACAACCAGCTCGAGGTCGCCGGCAACGTGGGCGGCTCCCAGCACGCCGACCTGATCGCCCGTGATGCCAGCGGTGTGCTGTGGCTGTACCTCGGCACCGGCGCCGGCGGCTTCTCGAGCCGCACGAGAATCGGCGGCGGCTGGCAGATCTACAACAAGATCACCGGCGGCAGCGACTACACCGGGGACGGACGGCCCGACCTGCTCGCCACCGACACCTCCGGGGTGCTCTGGCTCTACAAGGGCACCGGCAACTACGCCGCTCCGTTCGCGACCCGGACGAAGCTCGGCAGCGGCTGGGGCGCCTACAACAAGATCACCGCTGTGGGGAACGTCGGCGGCACCGCCGCGGGCGACCTCGTCGCCCGGGACGCCGGCGGTGTGCTGTGGCTGTACCTCGGACACGGCAACGGCACCTTCGCCTCACGCGTCAGGATCGGCAGCGGCTGGAACGTCTACAGCGACCTCGTCGGCATCGGCGACGCCGACCACGACGGCCGACCCGACCTGCTCGCATACGACAAGAGACAGAACATGACGTACCTCTACCGCGGCACCGGCAACTCGTCGGCACCGTTCGCAACGCGGATGTACTACACCCCCGACAACCCCACCGTCGCGTACAACCGCCTGGCATGACACATGCCTGATCGCCGCGCAGCCCGTGTCCAGAGTTGACGTTCAAGGCCCGACCGTCGGGTCTTGGCCCCCGTCGATGCAGGGACCGCCTCCCCCGGCCGCGGAACCGGGAGCGCGATCTACGCTGGGCGCTCCTTCCGCCCCGTCCGAGGAGTAGCGTGCCGCCGGCCTTCGTCCACCACGGTGTGGAGGCGCCGGTTGAGGGGCACGGCCTCGACGGGCTCTTCCCGCCCGACCTGACCGGCTACCACGATGGGGCCGAGGTCTCTCTTCCGATCGCCCTGGAACTGGTCCGGGCCATGCTCCGGGCCCAAGGCGCTTGGTGTCGAGTAGAGTTGGAGGATTGGTTCACCGTGCATGTCGGGTGGGACCAGTATGTGTACGTGGGCAGCGACCAGCCCTGTGCGGACGCGGTGGCCCGTACACGGGAACTCGGCCTCTTTCCGGAACCGCTTACCGCCTCGCCCTACGCGGCCGAGGCCGACGAAGCGGAAGTGACGGAGCCAGCCGACGAGCACTTTTGGGCACGCGTGAACGCCGCGCTGGCCTCACGACATGCGCTGCTCCTCGAGGAAGGCTACGTCCGCAACGCCTCACGCTGGCACCGAATCACACCGGAGCGACGGCGACCGCGAGGCTCACGCCGAACTCGGAGATCACCCGCATGCCGCCGAACACGAAGGAACCGAAGACGCACAACCCTCGACGCGCTGCTGATCCGGATGGTGGTCGTCCCCGCCCTCATGCACCTGTGCGGCCGGGCCAACTGGTGGCTGCCCCGGCGCCTGGACAAGGCCCTGCCGAACGTGTCGCTGGAGGGCCCCGGGGACGCGCCGGCAATCACGTCGCCCCCGGTACGCGAGCCCCAGCCCGCGGGCCGCGCCGGCTGACCTGACCCACGACGCCCACGCGGATCGGCGAGAGCCGGGCAGACCCCGGCTTTCGCCGGCCCGCGTTCCTTAGAGTGAGGGAATGGACGTGAGACGGATGTGGCGACAGTGGCTGTCCCGGCACGACCGGGTCAGGGACGCGCTCCCCGGCGTGCCGCTGGTGGTGATCTCCGTGGCGGCCACGGCCGTCGGCGACAACAGTTGGCACGAGCCGTACTGGTTCGACGGAGTGTGGACGGCGCTGTCGTGCCTGCCTCTGGCGGTCCGCAGTCTGCGACCGCTGCAGGTCGTCCTTGTCACGTTGGCGGGCGACCTCGCCCTCATGGCCTTCGCCCCGCACATGGTCGCCGCCCCGGCCGCGAGCCTGATCGCCCTGTACACCCTCGCCGCCCTCGGCGACCGGCGCACCGCGTGGACGGTCGGGGTCATCGCCGCCCTGATGATCACGGGTGTCTACGCCGGCTCCCACACTGAGTCCCTGGTAGGAGGGGCCAGCCTCGTGCGGTTCGATCTCGCGATCGCGGCCACCGCCCTGGGCCGCGCGGTCCGCAGCCGCCGTGACCATCTCGCGGAGGCCGCGGGACGCGTGGAACTCGCCGAGCGCACGCAGGAGGAGGAGGCCCGGCGCCGGGTCACCGAGGAACGCGTGCGCATCGCCCGGGAACTCCACGACGTCGTCGCCCACCACATCACCCTGGTCAACGCCCAGGCGGGCGTGGCCCATCACCTCATGCGCACCAACCCGGACCGGGCCTACGAGGCACTGGCCCACATCAAGGACAACAGCCGGACGGCGCTCGACGAACTGCGGGCCACGGTGGGCCTGTTGCGCCAGTCCGACGACGCGCCCGACGTTCGCGCCCCGATCCCCCGGCTGACCGACCTCGACGCCCTGATCGGCGGTTTCCAAAGCAGTGGCCTCATCGTGACCGTGACCCGGCTGGGCGCCCCACGCCCGCTCTCGCCCTCCATCGAGCTGACCGCCTACCGCATCGTCCAGGAAGCCCTCACCAACACGCACAAACACGCGTCCGCCACCCGGGCCGCGATCCTTTTGGACTATGGTCCGCACCTGCTGCGGGTCATGGTGACGGACGACGGACGCCCCGGCGCCCCCAAGGGCGCGGGCACCGGCCACGGGCTGATCGGCATGTACGAACGTGCCGTGGCCGTCGGCGGATCCGCCACCGCCGGCCCACGCCCGGAAGGCGGCTTCCAGGTCGTCGCCGAGTTGCCGCTCGCTCTCGCCCCCGCCACCGTCCCAGGCGCCTCGTGAGGACGACGCGCCCATGAGCATTCGGGTCCTGCTCGCCGACGACCAAGCCCTGCTCCGGGGCGCCTTCAGGCTGCTCATCGACGCGCAGCCGGACATGGAGTTGGTCGCCGAGGCCTCCAACGGCGCTGAGGCCGTACGGCTGGCCCGGTCCGAGCGGGCCGACGTCGTGTTGATGGACATCCGGATGCCCGAGGTCGACGGCATCGAGGCGACCCGGCTGATCGGCCGGGACCAGGACCTGGCCGGGGTCAAGGTACTCGTCCTCACCACCTTCGAGGAGGACGAGTACGTCATCGAGGCGCTCCGAGCCGGGGCCAGCGGATTCCTCGGCAAGGGCATCGAACCGGCGCAGCTCCTCGACGCGATCCGCCTCATCACCGCGGGCGAGGCACTGCTCTCCCCCGCGGCCACCAAGGGCCTCATCGCCCGAGTCCTCACCCAGCCCTCGCCGGGCGACCTCGTCGACCATGCCCGCCTGGCCGCACTCACTCCCCGGGAACGCGAGGTACTGACACTGGTGGCCGCCGGCCTGTCCAACGGCGAGATCGCCGAGCGGCTCTTCGTCACTCCGGTCACTGTGAAGACCCATGCCAACCGGGCCATGGCCAAACTCGGCGTCCGGGACCGCGCTCAACTCGTCGTCATCGCCTATGAGACCGGCCTGGTCCGTCCGGGAGAACGGCAGGTCTGACGGCGTCGATCGCCCCGCCGACGTCCCCGTCTCGCTCTCGCGTGTGAATGCACGCATCCACAGCAAGCCAAAGTGGAAACCCGTCGCGTCAATACTCTTGCCGCTCTCACTCGCTCAGGGCTCAACGTCTGGGAGCGTTCACAACCTGGCACCGTCCCGACCGCACTCTTGCCCGCCAACTCGCGCACAGAGCCGAACTCACATCAGAAGAAAGCAGAGCACCGCTCCTCGACTTGACGCCGCAACAGCCGCTTCCTAGTCTCCCTGGGAGCGTTCCCATGCGTCGACGGGAGAAATGTCTTTCCTCCCACCCGAGACCCGCTCACCTGGCATCCCCACGCATCGGAGGCCACCGTGATCGACACGCACCGTCGCACCGCGCTCGCGGCGCGCTCCTGTAACCCAAGAGGCCGCCCAGGCGCTGCCCGACCTGCGGGAGCACCACCGCCATGGCGCCGACCGCCGCCGCACTCCTGGCCACACTCCTTGTCGCGCTCGGCGTGACCCTCGCCCCAGCGGTCACCGCCGCCGCCCCCGCCGCCGCCCCGTGCGCATCATGCCGCTGGGTGACTCGATCACCGGCTCGCCCGGGTGCCGGCGGGCCGCGCTGTGGAACCGTCTGCTGAACACCGGAAACAGGAACACCGATTTCGTCGGCGCCCTCAACCAGCAGGGCTGCTCCCAGGGGCTGGACGGCGACAACGAAGGCCACGGCGGTGAGCGTGTCACCAACGTGGCGAACCGAAACCTGCTGCCCGGACGACTCGCCGCCACCCGTCCCGACATCGTTGTCATGCACTTCGGCGCCAAGCAGGCCGGCGAACCCGCCTGAATCTTGATCGTCACCCGATCCAACACCCCGCAGGCACGACGAAGGCATGGAGGAACAGGACAATGCATCCGAGCAACAGGTTGCGGACGACCGTGGTCGCGGCCGTGACCGCACTGATCGCCGCACTCATGGCGATCCAGCCGGCCTCGGCCCGGCCGACGGGCGCGCAGGACAATCCCTACCAGCGGGGCCCGGACCCCACCGTGAGCAGCGTCGCGGCCCAGCGGGGCGCCTTTGCCACCGCTGAGCTGACGGTGCCGCCCGGCAACGGCTTCAACGGCGGCAAGATCTACTACCCGACCGACACCAGCGGGGGCACCTGGGCCGCCGTGGCCGCCGTACCCGGTTACACCGCCAAGTGGGCGTCCGAGGGCGCCTGGATGGGGCCCTGGCTGGCGTCCTTCGGGTTCGTCGTCATCGGTATCGACACCAACAGCCCCAACGACTACGACACCGCGCGCGGCACCCAGTTGCTGGCGGCCCTGGACTACCTCACCCAGAAGAGCCCGGTGCGCGACCGCGTCGACCCCAACCGGCTGGGCGTGATCGGACACTCCATGGGCGGCGGCGGCGCCATCAGCGCGGCCGAACGGCGTCCCTCACTGAAAGCCGCCCTGCCGCTCGCGCCCTTCTCCCCCTCGCAGAGCCTCTCCACGCTCCGGGTCCCGACAATGATCATGGGAGCCCGCGACGACGGAACGGTCACCCCTTCCTACCTCAACGGCCTCCACGCCGGCATGCCGACCGCCACACCGAGCGCCTATGTCGAGCTCACCAGCGGCGGCCACGGCTTCCCCACCTGGGGCAACTCCAACGTGACACGCCGTACGATCCCCTGGCTCAAGATCTTCCTCGACAACGACACCCGGTACACGCAGTTCCTGTGTCCGTCGCTGCCGGACCGCACCGGCGTCTCACGCTCCCAGGTCACGTGCGGGTCCGTGCCCGGCGGCGGCACGACGCCGCCTCCGACGACCGGTGGCCAGGTCGTCGGCGCCCCCTCCGGCCGCTGCCTGGACGTCCTCAACTCGTCGCAGACCAACGGCGCCCAGACCCAGCTGTGGGACTGCGCGGACAGGACGAGCCAGAAATGGGCCCGCACGGACGCCGGGGAACTGCGCGTCTACGGCGACAAGTGCCTGGACGCCGAGGCCTCGGGAACGTCTCCCGGCACACGGGCCGTGATCTGGGACTGTCACGGCGGGCAGAACCAGCGCTGGAGCGTCAACTCCAACGGCACGGTCACCAGCGCCCGGTCCGGTCTGTGCCTCGACGCGTACAACGCCGGCACCGCAAACGGCACCCAGGCCGTCCTGTGGACCTGCAACGGCGGCTCCAACCAGCGGTGGACTCTGCGTTGACGGAGTCCTGAACCCGACACTCGAAAGGGTCCGGGCCGAAGTACCGGGTGATGCCCGGTACTTCGGCCCGGATTGCGAGGACGCTCAGCCGACGCTGGCAGGTGTCCACTCACCGTGCAGGTGCACAGAAGGCTGGTCAGTTCAGAACCAGTCCTTTCGGAGATGCCGGGACTGACATATCGACGCCCAGGATGCGACCAGGAACCGCCGGTGCGAGGCGGCCCTGCGTACCGCTGCCCCGGCCGACGGAATCATTGAAGCGAGCGACCGAGGGTCCCAGGGCTCACGCCCCTGTGCCGCTCCAGCGAGCGGCGGGATGCCGCCGAATGGCGCAGGCGAACGGTCGCGCGGGGCACGCTTCGGAAGAACTCGGGTGCCGCTGTCGCTTCCGCCACGTCCCGTTCGACATCCTGATGTAGGACGCATCGCCCGTACGAGGAGGCGACAGAACCTGATGAGGGAGCACGTGGAACAGCTGCTGCGAGTACAGAACTTCACCGTCTCGAGCGACGGTATCGCCGCCGGCGAGGACCAGAGCCTGGAACGGCCTTTCGGCCACGACATCGACCCGGGAAAGCTCTTCGCCTGGGCCGGCGCCACGGCGAGCTGGCCCAACCGCACCGAGCCCGGGGGCAGCCGGGGCCTCGACGACTACTTCACCCGCGACTTCAGCCACAACATCGGTGCCGAGATCATGGGCCGCAACAAGTTCGGACCCCAGCGCGGCGAGTGACGCGACCACGAATGGCGCGGCTGGTGGGGTGACGAGCCGCCCTTCCACACGCCGGTGTTCGTCCTGACCCACCACAAGCGTCCATCGTTCACCCTCTCCGACACCACGTTCCATTTCGTGGACGGCGACCCCGCCACCGTTCTCACGCAGGCACGGGAGGCCGCGCACGGCAAGGACGTCCGGCTCGGCGGCGGCGTGACCACCATCCGGGAGTTCTTGGACGCCGACCTCGTCGACACCCTGCACGTGGTCGTCTCACCGGTGAAGCTCGGGTCCGGGCTACGTCTGTGGGACTCGCCGGAAGACCTGCTGGACCGGTTCCACATGGAGATCGTGCCCAGCCGGAGTGGCGTGACGCACCACCTCTTCTGGCGTAGATGACAGGAAAAGCGGCGCGGTGACCTCGGCACGGTCGACGCGAGCGCCTTCGCAGACAGACGCCGTGGTGGGCGCGCTCCCCCGGGTGCGCCCCGCCGATCGGAGGAGCCGCGCCCACCCGATCAGTCAGCATCCGAGCGCCCCGCCGTCCCGGCTCCCCGTACCGCTCGGGGCCGGCGGAGATGCTGAGCCCTCCTGGGAACAACCGTTCCTCAGGGCGAACAGCGATCGGAGGCGGCCATGCCACAACTGAATCTCGTCGACCACAAGGTGAAGCACAAATCGACCATCCCGGCGAACTCCGGCGAGGAGATCGAACTCTTCGTCCGGGAGTACAAGAAGGCCACCGGGCCCGCCGGCACGCCCAAGCCGGTCCTCATGCTCCACGGCAGGAGCGTTCCGGCCCTTCCCGGCTTCGACCTCGTGCTCCCTCCCAAGGGCAGCTCCCCCAACCCGGACACCAGCTACAGCTGGGCGCAGTTCCTGGCGGGCAAAGGCTACGACGTATACATCATGGACCTCCAGGGCTCAGGGCTCTCGCCCCGCCCGAAGATGGAGGACCCGTGCAACGCAAACCCCGCCCAGCGGGGGCTGCTGGAAACCAATCCCGGCACCGGGACCTGCTCCCCGACGGCGCCCTACCCGCACCAGCTGGGCAACTCCCAGAGCGAATGGGACGAACTGGCCACCGTCGTCAAGTTCATCAGGGGCCGGTGCAACAACGAGAAGGTCTCCTTCGTCGGCTGGTCCGCGGCCTCGTTCGTCATGGGCCCGTACGCGCTGCAGCATCCCGGGGACGTGGCGGGCATGTTCCTTCTCGCGCCCATCTTTCCCCCGGCCGGCCGCTGGTCGACACACCCCGAAACGCCCTTCGCCCCGCCTCCCGGGACGGGACTGCCGACGCAGCCCGAGTCCAAGCCGCCCGCGGTCTTCGGCTTCCCGATGAACCTGACCAGCAAGGGGAGTCTGCAGGCCACCGTCAGCGACAAGGAACTCGCCGGCCACGTGTGGCAGACCATCATGGACTGCGACAACCTCGGCCAGAAGTGGGGCGGCACCACGGCAGGGGCACCTGACGGCGTCATGCGGTGGCGCAACACGTACTGGTGGGGCTGGAACACGAGCACCGTGCCGTACGGCTCCACGCTCGGCACCGCTGTGCCGGTGTGCATCGTCTACGGAGACCACGACACCACGGCCAACACGGCTGTGGAGTTGGGACCGGTGCTGCACTTCTCCGTTCCGGACCTCTACCAGGCGATTCCGGGCGCCGACAAACTGATGATCCGGGTCGAGGGCTGGGACCACCAGCCGGTCTGGGAACGCAGGCCCAACCAGATGCTGCAGCAGATGTCCTGGAAATGGCTCGAGGACAAGAAGGTGTACGGCGTCGAGAGCGGAAGCTGGGTCATGGACGCGGACGGCGTGGTGAGCGAACTGGAATGAAGCCCTCGGGTCACAGCGACACGCAGGGACGAGCCGGTTCCGGGCCGCGGAGCAATGCGTGCGGCCCGGCGCCGACGGGCAGGACCGAAGATCAGTGATCATCACCGCTCTGCGGCTCGGCTCGGATGTCGATGAAGCCTCAGTGCTGGATCAGACCGCCGACCGGGACGGCGGCGACGTGGCCGGTCGCCGGAAGCGTCTGAGCCAGGGCAAGACCGATGTCGACCAGCGATGACCGGCGCAGGCAGGCGACTTCGGGAATCGGAGTCCAGGCCGACTCAGCGACCCCTCCGTTCGGCTCCGGCCGCAGCTGGCCTCCGGTGATACGAACCTGGTAGAAGACGCCGACATTCTGATGCTCGGGTCCGCCGGGGACCGCACGTTCGGCCGCGGGAATCACCCGGGAGTCCACACCCAACAGGCGCTCGACCACCGCGTCGCAGCCGGTCTCCTCCGCGACCTCCCGGATCACCGCGTCGAACGGATCCTCAGCATGCTCGACCCTGCCACCCGGCAGGCTCCAGTTGCTCTCGCCGTTGGCCAGCACGTTACGGGCGAGCAGCATCCGCCCACCCTCGATGCACACGGCATACGCCGCCAGCCGAAAACTCATGCCGGCACCTCCCACCGGACCCTATCCCGACGTCCAGAATCCATGCAGTGCCATGAACTCGGAGTGGAGTTCTTCAGCCCGCCCCCGCCCGCCCGGCGGACTCCAGTACCGCAGCCAGAAAACGACGCACCGTCTCCAACTCGCCCGCCTCGAACCCCTCCGCGGCCGCCACCACCTCGCCGATCACCGGGCCGAAGAACGCCCACCCGAGTTCCGTGGCCTTCTCCTGCACCTCCAGCAGAACGCGCCGCCGGTCAGCCGAGTCCCTGCTGCGCCGGACGAGTCCGAGCCGCTCCAGCCGA
Source organism: Streptomyces sp. P3 (assembly GCF_003032475.1). Lineage (NCBI taxonomy): Bacteria > Bacillati > Actinomycetota > Actinomycetes > Kitasatosporales > Streptomycetaceae > Streptomyces > Streptomyces sp. P3. The sequence goes on along the minus strand of NZ_CP028369.1, from coordinate 8,877,360 downwards.
TCCACCAGGGCAGTGGTCCCAGCAGAGTTCAAGCGAAGTTGCTCGCCGAGCCATCCAGGCGTGGCCCGCGTACCGGCGCGAGCCGCGTCCAACAGGTGGATCAGCGCGCGCACATCAGTGGGATGCAGCCCGTGGCGTGCGGCGAACTCGGCGCCGAGCTGGTCGAACTCCACGGTGACCGCGCGCAGCAGGTGCACCAGCCCCATCACCGGGTTCTGATCATCCATGCCCACTCCTCGAAGACGTTGCCGTAATATCTCGCTGAACGAGATTATCGCCCGGCGAGAGGAATGCCCGTGCCCCTGCCCGCCTTCGGCCGTGCCTACGACGAACTCCGCGCCCGCTGGCCCGAGTCCACACAGGAGCGCGACGTCGCCACGCCGTACGGGCGTACCCGGGTTCATGTGTACGGCCCGGCGGACGGCAGGCCTCTGGTGCTGCTGCCCGGCGGCTCCGCCACAGGCCTCACCTGGTTCGCCAACGCGCCCGCCTTGGGTGAGCGATACCGGGTCCACGCGGTGGATCTCCTGGGTGACGCCGGCCGCACCGAACGCCGAGGGACGCCACTGAGGAACGTCAACGATCTGACGGCTTGGCTGGACGCGCTGCTGGACGGTCTCGAGCTCGCCCGCACGCACCTGTGCGGTCACTCGTACGGCGCCTGGCTGGCCGCCGGGTACGCGCTGCACGCACCGCGGCGGGTGGACCACCTCGCCCTCATAGACCCCACCCAGGTCTTCACCGGATTCCGGCTCGGCTACCTGCTGCGCGCGCTGCCCGCTCTGATCCGCCGCAGCGAGGCCCGCGCCCGCGCCTTCCTGGCCTGGGAGACGGCAGGCACACACCCGGACGAGACCTGGCAGCGCCTCTACTCGCTGGCCACCACCGTCCCCGGTCGGAAGCTGGTCACCGGTGCCCGTCCACGGACCGCCGACCTCCTCATGCCGGTCCTGGTCCTGCTCGCGGAACACAGCCGCGCCCACAACGCTGTCAAGGTCGCCGACCGAGCCCGCAAGTCGCTCTCGCAGGGTGAGGTGGCGGTGCTGCCAGGAGCCACCCATCACTCTCTGCCGCTCACCGAGCCCCAGCAGTTGAACGACCGGCTCCTGGCCTTCCTGAACTGACAACCCGCGGGGGCCGTAGCACCCGCACACCTGGCGGACCAGCGGAAGGTGCGAGCGGGTGCACCCACTGCGACCGGGTCTGGAATTCCCACGCGCTCGCGTCGATCACTTGCCGGCGGCGGTGCTCGCGTCCCCGGTCGACGTCCACCAGTCGATCACGCGGACGGCCATCGCGTCTGGCAGCAACCCCAGAGGGTCGACACCGAAATGATCTTCCAGCTCGTGCTTCAGGAAGTCACCGATCTCAGTCCGATCGGCACCGGCGCGGAGCCGCTGGAGCAAAGGAGCGAGCATGCAGTCGTACTCGTCCTGCACATCGTCGGCCACACCGATCGGGTCCCACTCGTTGAGCAGATGCCGGAGGCCGTCCTCGGTGGAGGAGTTGCAGGGTCTCATCGCCCAAGGCTGCCACGCACGAAGGACCGACATCACCCGCCTCTCGATCCTGTTGAGCGCCCTCCGAAGGGAGGCCCCCGCCGTCCGGAGGTGTGAAGGCTTCCGGGCGGCGGGGGCCTGCGGGTTGGAGCGGGGCGTCAGGGCGCTTGGGTCGAGATCTCGAACGGCTTGGACTGCGGGGGCGATTCGGCGCCGTCGGCGGCCACGGCGGTGACGACGTAGTAGTAATACGCCGGAGCCAGGCCGGGATCCGTGTACGTCAGCGCCGTCACACCCGAACCGATGCGATGCTCAGGGGTGAAGACGTCCGAGGCGGACGTGGACCGGTAGACGTTGTACGAGACGGTGGCATCCTGGTCGCACGAACCGACCTCCCAGTCGAGCCGGACGAAGTCCGCTCCCCTGCCGCCCCCGGTGATCCGGGGAGTGGCCGGTGCCGTCATGACCGGGCAGGGCACGGTGACCTCGGCCATCGGTGAGAAGTCGGACCACAGGCTGTGCGTGCTGACGGCGCGCACCACGTAGTGCCACGCCCTGCCGGCGGGCACGTTCTCGTTCGTGAACGTCGTGCCGGTGATGAGCGGGGAGACCGAGTAGGCCGACGCGGGGTCCGAAGCGGTCGTGCGGTAGACGTAGTAGCCGGCCACATCGGTCGACGTGCTCGCGGTCCACGCCACCGTGACGTTGCCGTTCTCGGCCGTCGCGGTCACCGAGGCGGGCGCGACCGGCTTCTCGTACACCGGCAGGCGCTTGCCGTAGACGGTGCCATAGCCGGGCTGGGGCATGGGCGAGGTGTTGCCGGCGGCGTCGACGGCGCGGACGGTGTAGCCGAACTGCACGTCGACCGGGACTTCGGCGTCCAGGTACTTGACGTCCCGCACCACGGCGATCTGCTCCCACGCACCGAACATCGACTTGCGCATGACGAGGTAGTGGTCCGTGTCGTCGGTGTTGGCCGTCCAGACGAGGTGCACGCCGTCGGTGCCGTTCCACGCGTTCAGGCCGTACGGCATGTGCGGCGGGGTGACGTCGCCGGTGCGGGTGGCCGAGGCCGTCGCTGACGGGTTCGACTCCGTGCCGTGTGTCGTGACCGTCCTGACCTGGTAGTAACGCACCTGGCGGACGGGCGCCGTGAAGTCGTCGTAGGCGAGGCCACTGACCGGCGTTCCGGTCAGCCGGGTCCACGGGCCGGCAGCCGACTCGGCGGCGTAGACGTGGAACCGGTGGGACGCGTCACCGTCGTATCGCCAGCCGACGGTGTTGCGGTCGACCCAGCCGTTGGCGGAGACCTGCGTCGGCGGCAGAGGCTTGAGCTCGGTCGCGTCGAGCTGGGTGGGGGCAGAGTACGGGGAGGTGTTGCCTGCGCTGTCTGCGGCTCGCACGCGGTAGTAATAGGTCGTGCCCAGGGCGGCGTTGAGGTCGGTCAAGGCGGTGCCCTGAGTGGGCGTGGAGACGGAGGAGAACGGCCCCTCGGGTGCGAGGGACCGCTGCACCTCATAGGAGGTCGCCCCGCTCACCGCGGACCAGGAGAGCCGGGTGCCGAAGTCGTCGTGCGTGGCCGTGAGTCCGGTGGGGGCGGCTGGGGCTGTTCTGTCGGCGCTGACGATGCGCGTCGGGGAGGACTGCGGGGAGAGGTTGCCCGAGCGGTCGCCGGCACGGAGGGCGTACTCGTGGGTGGCGCCGGTGGCCGGGGGTGTGTCGGTGAAGGCGCTGCCGGTGATCGGGGTGCTGTTGAGCGGGCTCCAGACGCCGGTGCTCCCGGTGCGGCGGTAGAGGCGGTAACCGGCCAGGTCCAGTTCGTAGTTGCGGGACCAGACCAGGGTCGTCTTCAGGGTGGCCGCCGAGTAGGCGGCCTTCAGGCCGACCGGGGCCAAGGGGGCGATCCTGTCGTAGGCGGCGCCGATGACGGGCTTGTAGGCGAACGCGACATTGGCAGTGCCGGTGAAGGCGGCGAAGTCCACGCGCAGGGTGTGTGTACCGCGCGGGACGGTGAGGCGGAGGGTCTTCTTCTGGGTGGCGTTGACGTTGCGCCACAGATCGATCTTGCGGTTGCCGTCGAGGTAGACGCGGGCGCCGTCCTGTACGGCGACGGTGAGGTCGAAGGGGCCGCCGGAGCCGAAGTTGCGGGTGGTGCTCCAGCGGACGCCGAAGTCGTCCCGCGGCAGGGTGACGCCGGCCGGGTCGCCGAGGCCGTAGTTCTCGGCGATGGAGGCATCGCAGACGGTGGCCCTCGGGGTGCCGGTGAGTGCGGTGTTGGCGTAGTACTGGGCCTTCCACACTCCGGCCGAGCAGGTCACGGCCGCCTGAGCGGTGGCGGGGAAGGCGAGTCCGGTCAGAGCGGTCGCCAGAGAGAGCACGGCTGCGCCGGCCGTACGGCGCGTCACGTGTAGGGGTATGCGCATCTGCTGACGGTCACACTTTCGATCGGAAATAGGGAGAAGGCGCGTACGCCGCCTCGATCGTGTCATTCGAAAGATCGCTCACGTAAGGGGGTTTGTGCGGAATCACGTCAACCACTTCCCGGCTGCCGCGTGCCAGGCGGCAGGCAGCGTGTCATGGAAGCTCAGGCATGACCGTCACCGGCTGAGGAGTCGCCGCCCCGTCGACCGCGACGAAGCCTGAGGCCCCTTGGGCGGAGCGTGCCGGCCCGGTTTCACGAGACCGCCTGAAAGCCGCTCCGGCCCGATGCACGTTGCCTTGCCTTGCCGGGCCGTGTCCGGAGCGTCGTCCGTCATTCGTGCTGATCCTGCAAAAGAACGCCGTGCACCCTCAACGAACCTGGCTTGCGGGCTGCGTGCACAGCGAGACTCGGCCACAGCGAGACTCGGTCACACGCGGCGGCCCGCCCGGGGAGTGCGTCGGCCGCCGAGCCTCAATGGCCCGCCATCGTTCGAGGAGTCCAGATGCGTCTGCGCAACCGCGCGATAGCCGCCGTGTTCATGAGCCCCGCGGCCTTCACCGCCCTCACCCCCCAGGCCATGGCCGTCCCGATGCCCTGGGAGACCAGCAAGACCCCCACAACCACCACTCACCACGCCCCCTCCCCCGCGGTCCACGACAGCGGCACGGTCACCGTGCTGTGCACGGGCGGCTGCTACCAGTAGAGGGCCCTGCGGAGACATGGCTTCGGGGGGCTCGCCTCCCGGGCCCGTCTCCGCCAACAATGTCGTTCGGGTGAAAGGGTGGTCACGACCCCCGGCCGCCACTCACCTCGTAGCCTCCGGACATGACTGATGACCCGTTCCAGTGCCGCTGCGTCCTCTGCCATGACTACGGTGACCAGGACGAGGCGGACCGTGCGGATCTGAAGCTGATCGAGAATGTGAAGCAGCACGGATGGCACGTCATGATGGTTCCCGAAGATGAGATCGGCCCTGGATTCGCCTACACGATCGGCCTCGCGCACACCCACGGCGGACCTGACCTGGCCATGTTCGGACTTGATGTTCACGCCATGCACCGCATGCTCAACAGGCTCGGAGCGAAGTCCGCCAGGGGCGCGGAACTGGCGGACGGCCAGAGCCATCCGGATGTTGTCGAGGGTCATCAAGTTGGGCTCAGGCAGATCGATCTCCGCTGGTACCGGACATTCTTCGGACGGGCCATCAGGTTCTACCGACGACCGCCTTTCCCTGTGCTGCAAGTCGCGTGGCCCGATGTGGACGGCCGCTTCCACTGGGAAGAGCAGGTGGAGGAGAGACATCGTGAGTCACAGCCCCAGTTGTGGCTGCCGCCGAGTGAGCACCCTGCCGACATCTGGACGGTCGAACTCTGAAGCGCGAAGTCGCCACGTACGACAACAAGCCGGCAAGCCGGATGCGGCTCACTTCCAAAGGGCCGACGACCTGTTGCGCCCGCTCGCGCTGAAGGTCGTCGGCGTGCTCACCCGCCGCCACCGGGACTTCGCCCCGCCGAGTACGCCGTCCAGGAGGCGGTCTCGGCCATGTCTCGGCTCTGACGGTCGTTGTGGACCGCAGGTGGGATCTTGAGACCGCGGGCAGCCCGTGGCAGGCTCATGCTGCATGATCGATGAATTCGCGAAGAACGACCTCCACGGGAGACTGCGGCGGGATCGCAAGGCGCTGCTCTGGAAACTTGACGGCTTGTCGGAATACGACGCCCGCCGACCTCTGACAGTGACCGGGACCAATCTCCTCGGCCTGGTCAAGCACGTGGCCAACGTCGAGGCCAGATACTTCGGCGAAGTCTTCGACCGCCCTTCCCCGGAATCGCTGCCCCGGTGGCAGGACCACTCCGACGGCAGCGACATGTGGGCGACCGAGCACGAGACCCGCGATCAGATCATCGGGTTCTACCGGCGTACGTGGGAACACTCGGACGCGACGATCAACGAGCTTCCCCTCGACGCCCCCGGCCACGTGCCGTGGTGGCCAGAGCCTTATCTCAACACGAACCTGTTCGCCGTCATGGTCCATGTGCTCAGCGACTCCGTCCGGCATGCGGGGCATGCCGACATCCTGCGCGAGGGCCTCGACGGCCGGACCGGGTTGCGCGCCGAACACGAGCGGCAGATCGACGAGGAGGCCCGCGCAGCTTATTGCGCGAAGATCGAGCAGGCTGCCAGGGCAGCCGCGTCAATCACTGCTTAGCCGTTGTGCGTCAGAACGTTGGTGACACCGCATAGTGGTGGGCGAGGTCGGCGGCGAGGTCGCTGAGGTGAGCCCTGGCTTCGGAGGGGCCGTGCACGGTGACGGCGCTGCCGAACGGCAGTAGTGCGCGCAGGTCCTCCAGATGCGGGAAGCGGATCGTCACCTTGTGACCGGCGGCAACTTCTTCATCGTCGTCCCGGACGAGTCGTCGGCCGAAGATGCGTTGCGCGCGCTCGATCTGGACCTGGTCGATGGTGGCGCTGACCTCGATCGCGTGGTCGTGTTCCCACTGATCGACGAGTGCTGCAGCGACGGTGGCCAGGGGCTGGCTCTCGGGGATCCGCCGTGGCTGGTCGACTTCTTCCCACGCCGTGATCCGTTCGAGTCGGTACAGCCGTGGCACTCGGGCGCAGTCGGCGACGAGGTACCAGATGCCGGCCTTGGCGAACAGCCCGTAGGGATCCACGACCAGGTCGCGCGGGCATGATTGGCGTGGGCTGTCGTACTCGATCCGCAGTCGGCGGCCTCGCCGCACTGCGCCGATCAGCGAAGCCGGAGTCGTGTCGGAAGCTCGTGCCGGACGCCAGGGACGGCTGTCCACGTGCACTACGTCGGTGAGCGGCAGGACCTCATGGACTCGACGTGACCGGGTAGCGGCGATCTTGGAGAGCGCGCGCCGGCTTTCGACCGATGCGTCGAGCTCCGCACGTTGCCTCTCGTCCAGCCCGGTGAGCGACAGAAGATCACGCTCGCCCGGTGTGAGTCGCGTGAGGTCGAGCCCGGACCCGGGCAGCATCGTCACGCCTCCGAGGCGGCCCCGTTGCGCGGTCACCGGCAGGCCGGCGTCGCGGAGCCAGTTCAGGTCCCGGGTGATGGTTCGAAGGGACACCCCGAGCGCTGAGGCAAGTTCCTGTGTGGTCACGGCATCCCTCGCTGCGAGGAGCAGCATCAGGGAGAAGAAGCGGTCTGGGGTCACCTACCAAGGTTTTCAGGAATTGCGACACGATGCGGCGCATATCCCGGTCAGGCTGGCGGATGCGTACCTACGACCTGTGAGAAGGAACAGCTATGGCCACCACATCCGTCATGTCCATCGTCTACGTGAACGACGCTCCCGCCGCAGCTCGTTTCTACGGCGACCTCCTCGGCATGAGGCCGTCGTTCGAGACTCCGGGATACATCACCTTCGACCTCGGGCCAGGCGCTGACCTCGCTCTGTGGTCCGGCCGGTTCGAGGACCTGTCACCGGAGGTCCCGCGTACCGGTGAGGTGTGCCTGGCCATCGACGGTGGACCCGACGAGCTCAACGCGATCTTCAAGCAGTGGAAGTCCAGGGGGGTCACGATCCTTCACGAACCTCATGATGAGGGGTTCGGGCTGACCTTCCTCGCAGCTGATCCTGACGGGAACCGTGTCCGCGTGGCACCGCGGGACTGAAAGGCCGCAAGGCCGCAATGTGGCAGGCGCGCACGACAGGTGTAGCGCCGGCCGCCGTCGGTGGATCAGGGGGATGACGGCGCGGACACGGATCTTTGAGAGCAAAATGGCTGCACATGAATGAGATCTCCGAGCTGGTCGGTCATCTGGGGCTGGAGCCGCACGTCGAAGGCGGGTGGTTTCGGCAGACGTGGCGGACCGGGCCGAGCGCGGTTCCGGACGGGTACGCGGGGCCTCGCCCCTTCGCGACGGGCATCTACTTCCTCCTCCATCCCGGCGAGGTGTCCCGTTGGCACCGGGTGCGTTCGGACGAACTGTGGCTGTGGCACCGGGGCGGCCCGCTGACACTGCGGCTCGGCGGAGACGGAGCCGCTCCGCAGGAGGCGGCCGTCGCTTCGATGGGGCCGGACATCGAGCACGGGCAGCAGCCGCAGCTCCTTGTGCCTGCCGGCGTCTGGCAGACCGCCCGACCAGCCGGTGACGAGTCGGTCCTGGTGTCCTGCATCGTCGCTCCGGGCTTCGAGTACGAGGACTTCGAGATGCTGTGAGCCGTACGAGCCCGGCTTGCCGAGAGCGGGTCCGTGAAGGGGACGGGTCGAGCCCATATACGTTCCCTCCCGTTCACCGCGAGCGAGGCCGAACGGGAGGGAACGTGCCTGTACGGCAGGCTCCGTCACTCCATGGCGAAGGGGCGGCCGGCTTCCACCGCCGCGGGCTGCGGAGGAAGCTGCGGCTCGGGCCGGTGAGGCGCGGTGTGCAGCTGGGTGAGGCGTTCGCCTTCGACGTCCACCTCGGGCACCAAACGCTGCAGAGCCCGGGGCAACCACCACGCCTTGTGGCCGAGGGCGGCCATCCCCACTGGAGGACCGCGACCACTGCTCCGAGGGAAGAGCCCACGGAGAGCATGAAGTCCAGCGCGGCCTTGAGCGGGACGGCGATGGAGCGGAAGACGATGACGAGCAGCACCAGGGCCAGGCCCATCACCAGCAGGCGGTACAGCGGAAGGGCGGCGGACAACTTGTCGGCCACGTCGATGTTCACCGCGGTCTCACCCGTGACGTTCAGGGTCGTGTCGGCACGCTGCTCGACATCGCCGCGGATCTCGCGGATCTCGGACAGGAGGCTCTTGGTTCCCTCCGATTCCGGGCCGCCTGCGGGCATGACGTCGATGACGGCGACGTCGCCGGAAGAGGCAGGTATTGCAGGGGAGGCCGAGGACATCTCCGGCAGGTTCTTCACCTGTGCGGCGATGTCGGTCGCGGCCGCCCTGACACTGGCCTTGTTCTCACCCTGGGCGAGGACCACCAGGGTGCCGCTGCAGCCCGGGCCGAAGCCCTCGTCGACGAGTGCCTGGGCGCGGCCGGCGGAGCTCTGCGGGTCCGTTTCGCCACCGAGACCGAGCCGCAGGTCCGCAACTGGCGCAGCCATGATGCCGAGTCCGACTACACAGGTCAGGGTCGGGGACCGGGGCCCCGGTATACCCGAAGAAGCGCAGGGTCGTGTCTTCGACCGCTTCTACCGCGCGGACAAAGGGTGAGGCGATACGGGAGACCGCCGGCGCCATCGCCGCGCTCCTGGACGACGCGCCGGACATGACCGTGCCGGTACCGGGGTTGGAGTGGACCGTCGGCGAGACGGCCGCCCACCTGGCACTGGCCAACCGCCTGATGGCCGATCTCGCGTCCGGCCAGGAACGCGTCTACGGAGACGGCACGCCGCAGAGTCTCGCGGCGGCCAATGCACAGAGCCTCGTCGACTTCCCCGAGCGCGCGGCAGAACCGCTGGCCGCGATGATCGTGGAGCAGGCCGACGTGTTCCTGGACGGGGTGGACCGAGCCGTGGCGGACGGGACCGCGGGCCGGAAGCTCGCGACCCCGCTCGGCCCCATGGACCAGGACGTTCTCGCCTCGTACTTGCTGACCCACATGCTGGGCCACGGTTACGACCTCGCCCGCGGGCTGCGTCAGGCGCACATGATCAACGAGATGCGGGTCGGGTTGTGCCTGCCGTTCCTGAAGGCGGCGATGCCGCGCGTCGCGACCGCCTCCGCGCTGACGGCCCGTTACACCGTCCGCGTAAGGGGTGGCGCGGCATTCGGCGTCGCGTTCGCCGACGGCAGGGTCGAGGTGCTTTCTGATCCGCCGGAGCGTTCGGACTGCACCATCCTCACCGAGCCGGTCGCCTTCCTTCTCATCGCGCTGGGGCGTCTGGGCCCGTGGCAGGCCATGGCACGCGGGGCCGTGCTCGCCTGGGGCCGCAAGCCCTGGCTCGCCCCCCGCTTCCCGACCCAGTTCGACGCGCCGTGATCAGGGCGTTCTTTTGATCTTGGAATGGCGCCGGTGGCTGACCCGAGGAGGGTCAGTGGTCGTCGGCGTGCTGCCGGGCCCGGGGGCTGTTCACCCTCCCTGCGCCCGCTCCAGGGCGAACGCGCTCGACAGGGGTGACCGGCGTCGGGTGGCCGCGTCCGTGCCGTTGCCGAGAGCCTCTTCGTAGATCTCGCCCATGCGGAGCAGGTCCGGTTCGGCCAGTCGGTCGCCGATGAGCTGCATGCCGATGGGGAGGCCGGATGAGTCCTCTCCGATCGGCAGGGTCAGGGCAGGCAGTCCTGTGACGTTGGCAGGGGATGTCAGCCGCAGGAGGCCGTCGGTTACGTCCTCGGTGAATCCGTCGCTCCACCGGAATTCCGATTGGGAGCGGAGCAGTGCCGTGGTGGCGACCGTGGGTGTCGCGAGGACGTCGATCGTGGTGAACATCTCCCGCCATGCCCGGCGGATGAGGGTGCGGCAGCGCTGGGCTCTGAGGTAGTCGTCGGCGGCGATCATCCGGCCGGCCTCCAGGAGGGTCCGCAGGCCGTCGCTGAAGAGGTCGGGGCGCCGGCGCAGGTGATCCTCGTGGGCAGCGGCCGCCTCGGGGGCCACGTGGCCCCACAGTGCGGGCACCAGGTACGCGGTGAGTGGGGAGGTCACCGTGATCGCGATGGCGCCGAGTGCGACGAACTGGTCCGTCGCCCGTCGGACTGCGTCCGTCACCTGCGGTGCCACGTGTTCGAAGAAGTAGTTGGCCGGGACGCCGATTCGCATGCCTCGCAGATCTCCGGAGCCCTGACCGGTCCGGTGGAGGTGAGGTGAGACGACGCTTGCCGGGTCCCGGGGATCTCGGCCGGCGATGACCTGGAGGACGAGGGCGGCGTCCCGGGCGCTGCGGGTGAGGGGGCCCACGTGGTCCATGGACCACGACAGGGGGGCAACTCCGTGGCGGGAGACGACGCCGTAGGTGGGCTTGAGACCCACGAGCCCGTTGAACGACGCGGGGACGCGGATGGAACCGCCGGTGTCGGTGCCGAGCGCGAAGGCGGCCGATCCGACGGCGACGGCGGCCGCCGACCCTCCGCTCGAGCCGCCGACGACCCTGTCACTCGCCCATGGGTTGCGCGTCTGGGGCGTGATGAGCCCGTAGGCGAACTCGTGCATCTGGGTCTTGCCGACCAGAATGGCGCCCGCGGCCGTGAGACGGTCCATGACCGCGCTGTCGTGGACGGGGACGCGATCGGCCCAGACCGAGGAGCTGGCTGTGGTCGGAACGCCGGACGCGTCGATGTTGTCCTTGAGCGCGAAGGGAATGCCGTGCAGCGGTCCCCGGGAGCGCCCTGCCATCGCCTCTCGCTCCGCCTCGATCGCTCGTGCTCGCGCCGCCTCGGGTGTGCGGGTCACGAAGGCGTTGAGGGCGCCTTCGGTCTCCGCCGCGCGTTGCAGGACGGACTCGGTCAGTTCGACCGGGGAGAGCTCTTTCGCTGCGATGGCGTTTGCCGCGGCGGCGACGGTGAGTTCGTAGGGCTGCGTCACAGCGGTCTCCCGGTCGCGCCGTGGTCGGTGAGGGTGAGGACCGGCGCCAGCGCGACGCCGGTGAGGTCGAGCTCCTCGAGGATGCGGATGGTCCGGGTGATGCGGTCCGCGAGTTCCACGGCCTCGCGGTGCCGTGAACTGCGGGCCGCTTCCTCGGGTCGGGCGTCCCCCGGCGTTTCGACGGGCCTGCCGGAGTCGTGGTGTGAGGGCGGCGGCGGCATACTCGTGTCCTCTCAGGATCTTCGGCGCGAAGGATCGACGCCGGCGGGCGGTCGGCTGCAGCAGGGCCGGCGGACGCCCGACGGCCCTGCTGCCCGCGGACGCCCGACGTCGTCTGCGGCCGGGGGATGAACGCGCAGAGACGCCGGGCGGTCTTGGGGGCTCGCCGAGCCGGGTTCGGCGCGGCTGCGGGGCCGTTCGTGAAGGGCTACAGGTCGAGGGTGACGTCGTACGACTCGAGCCAGGCGTTGAGCGACAGGGGCACTTCCAGGTCGATCCGGGTGATCTGCGTGCTCTCGGCACTGACCGGCCGGGTCAGACGGTCCTGGACCCGGCTCAGATCGAGCAGCGGAAGGATGGGGGCGGTTCCGCTGGAGAGCACTTCGGCGAACCTGTCGCGCAGCTTCTTCTCGTAGCCGGAGTCCTGGGTGCTGGGGTAGGGCGCCTTGACACGTTCCGCAATGGACTTCGGCAGGACGTCGCGGGTGGCGGCCCGCAGCAGGCTCTTCTCCCGTCCGTCGAACTTCTTCATCGCCCAGGGGGCGTTGAAGACGTACTCCACGAGCCGGTGGTCGCAGAAGGGGACGCGTACCTCCAGGCCCACGGCCATGCTCATGCGGTCCTTGCGGTCCAGGAGGGTGTTCACGAAGCGGGTGAGGTTGAGGTAGCTGAGCTCCCTCATCCGCTTCTCCAGTCCGCTTTCGCCGGGGAGCACGGGGGTCTCGGCGATCGCGTCGTGGTAGCTGTCACTGCGTCGGCCCGGCAGGTCGAGTCGGGTGCAGGTCACCGTCGAAGAGGGGGGTGCCGTCGTAGAACGGTCCGGGTGTGCTGGTGAGCCAGGGGAAGGTCTCGGCGGTGAGCACTTCGGGGTCGTGGAACCAGCTGCAGCCACCGAAGAGTTCGTCGGCCGACTCTCCTGAGAGGGCGACGGTCGAGCGCCGGCGTACGGCCTCACGGGGCAGGTCGCGTTCGAAGTCCACCCATCCGGCGATTCCGCACATGTGGGTTGTCCTCTCCATGGTGTGTTGGGGACCGAAGATCCGAGTTCGGGCGCCCCGGCCGTACGCGGTCGGGCCGGGCCCGGGGCGCGCCGGGCGGTTCACAAGCGGCCGTGTGGGATCAGGCGTTGTCGGGCCAGTTCAGGCGTCGGGCGTAGTGGGCCCATACGGCGATGACCATGAGTGCGGCTGTCATGCCGCCCAGGGTCATGACCGTCGAGGGTGAGCTGGCGTCGACGACGAAGCCGCCGAGCAGGGCGCCGAGGGAGATCGTGGCTTGGAAGGAAGCCGTGAACATGACGGACGCGGCTTCGGGGGTGCTGGGGCTCGCCTTGGTGAACCAGGTCTGGGACGAGACGGGTACGGCCCCGTAGCCCACGCCCCAGACGATGAGGAGGGCGATGGCTCCGGCTTTCCACTGCCCCAGCACGGGAAGGAGCAGGGTGGCGGCCGCGATCATGCCGGCGGCGGCGCCGAAGGTGGCGCGCGGGTGGCGCGCGACCAGTGAGCCACCGAGGAAGTTGCCGAGGATGCCCGCCGCGCCGTAGGTGAGCAGGAAGACGGTGATCAGCCCGGAGCCGACGTCGGTGACCTGCTCGAGGAACGGTGTGACGTAGGTGTAGGTCCCGAAGTGCGCCAGGACGACCAGAACGGTCAGCAGCAGGGCGAAGCGGGTGGCGACGCTGTTGAGCATGCCGCGCAGCACGGTCAGGCGGGTGGTCTGACGGGGCGGCAGCGGCGGCATGACGATCAGCAGCATGATCAGCACCGCGACGGTGAGGCCGCCCATGGCGACGAAGGCGGTGCGCCATCCGGCCAGGTCGCCGATGAAGGTGCCGGCCGGCACGCCGAGTACGGAGCCGAGGGGTACGGCGGAGAAGATCACGGCTGTGGCCCGGCCGACGGATTCGGCGGGCACCAGGCGTTCGGCCAGGGACGCGCCGATGGACCAGAAGCCTCCGATGACGATCCCGACGAGGACGCGGGAGAGCAGGACCATCCAGTAGGCGGGTGCTGCCGCGGCCAGGAAGTTGGCGCCGGCGAGAAGGATCATGAAGACGCACAGCATCAGGCGGCGGTCGATCCGCGCGGTCGCCACCGTGACGACGGGCGCGGCGATCGCCGCGAGGAAGCCGGGCATGGTCATCATGAGACCGGCCATGCCGTCGGAGATGGTGAAGCTGGCGCCGATCTTGGTCAGAAGTCCGATCGGAAGGATTTCCGTGGTGACGATGGAGAAGATGCCCAGCATCACCGCGACGACGGCCAGCCATCCGATCACCGGGGAGCGCGGCGGTGAGGCGGCCCCGCCCAGGTCGTGCGTGGTGGCGGTGGTGGATGCAGCCATGGATTCCGTCCTGTGACGAGTGTGCTCTTGCGTGATCAGTTCAACAGGCGGAGCGGGACAAAGGCTGGCAGATCTGCGACATCAACGCTGTGCGCGACGGTGACGTCGCAAAGTCGCCATGTGTTTTGCGGTGGTTCTCGCAGGTCACGGGTTTGAGTGGGGATCTCGCGGCGAATTCCCGCAGCAGCGCAGGTCGTGCGCGACTTGGGCAAGTCCCTGGCCGATGCCCACGCATTGCCGCACAGACGTCCGACATGGGCGTACTCGTGTGCGACTTCGGCAAGATGGCATTGACTGGGCGCGGACACCCGGATGACGGTGTCGTCCATGCCCATATCCGTGGCTCTGCTTTTCCCGTCAACCGTTCCTGGGCTGGACGTCTCGGCAGCTCGTGAGGTTTTCGGCGTCGACCGGTCGTATCTGGTCGACCCGTGGTACGAATTCGCAGGCTGGGCCCCGAACGGCGCCCAGAGCTGTGACGCCTGCCGTGCGGAGCGGTTGTGGAACACCGATCAGCTGGCGGATGCGCACACGATCGTGGTGCCGGCGTGGCCGGACGCGCATCAGGCGCCGCCCGCCGCCCTGGTGCGGGCGATCCAGGCAGCCCACGGCGCCGGGGCCCGGGTGATCGCCGCGTCGACCGGGGTCTTCGTGCTCGCGGCGGCCGGGCTGCTCGACGGCCGCCGGGCGAGTGTGCACTGGGCGCACGCCGACGCGCTGGCCGCCCGGTACCCGCGCGTCGAGCCGGACTCGGCAGCCCGGTACGTCGACGACGGCGAGCTGCTCACCTCGGTGGGCGGCGCCGCCAGTCTCGACCTGTTCCTCCACGTGGTCAGCCTTGATCACGGGCCTGCCGTCGCCGAGGCGCTGGCGCGCCGCCTCGTGGCTCCGTTCGCCGAGCCGGCGTCCGACTCCCCCGCGCTCGCCGAGCCCGACAAGGACGAGGTCCTCGCCCAGATCCTGCCGTGGGCCTCCGAGCGGCTCGAGTGCCCGCTGACCGTGGAGGACATGGCCCAGCAGGCCCGCGTGAGCCGGCGTACGCTGACGCGCCACTTCCGCTCGACCACCGGAATGGCGCCGCTGCAGTGGCTGCTGTCGCAGCGCGTGCACCGCGCTCAGCGGCTGCTGGAGACGACGGCGCTGAGCATCGAACAGATCGCCGCCCAGACGGGAATGGGACCGGAGCGACCCTGCGCCGGCACTTCAGCCGGACCACGGGCCTGCCGCCGGACGCCTATCGTCGCTGGTTTCGGGCGCACGGTGCAGAACGGCACGTACAGACGGATCCGACCGGCCCCAGGCCGTGAGCGGCGGCGTCACGAGTGCCGCCCATCACCGGCGGGCAGCGGCGTGCCGCCCGCCGTTCACACAGAGGAAGGAAGCACATGACGGACCACCCCCGAGGGCGTGCACCAGGTCGCTGTCGAAGCGGAGCAGACCGAGGACGTTGCTCTCGCGAGCGGCCAGCAGCCTCTCGCTCGGCAGTCGCCCGCCCCACTCCCACTGCCGGTAGTGCAGTCGGCGCTCCTCGGCGGCCCGTTCGGCCCGCTCCGCTGCGGCCTGTTGGAACAGCTCGCGAGTATGGCGTTCGGCCTCGGCGAGCTGCTCGGGCGTACGCGCCGTCGCGCGTGCGTACCCGTGCAGGTGTCCGGCCGTCCGCGCGGTGTGCCGGACGACACGGTCGGGGCTCGGCGGGGCGGGCCAGAACTGCAGGAGGTAGCTGTCCGCCTCGGGCTCCCCCGTCACCCTGGTGGGGAGTTCCTGTGCCTCGTCCATTCCCCGGGCGCAATACCGGACCCGGTAGTCGGTCCGGACGAGGCCCAGGTCCCACGCCTCCTCGCCGTCCCACTGCACCAGACGTGTGCGCTCCGACGCCGGCCGGAAGGACGCCTCCATCACGTCCTCCCAGAGCGGGTCCAGCGCGGGGGCTTCGTCGTGGACTTCCGCGACGAAGCCGACGTCGCCCGCGTACCGCCCGGTGGACAGGAGGATCGGAACCGCAGCCCCGCACAGCCCGCCGTTCTGGCCTGCCAACGCCTTGGCGAGGTCCGGTCTGGGACCGTCCGGGTCGCTCACGACATAGATCTGACGGTCGTGAACCCGCACCTCGCCTGCGACCGACCTGCGCACAGCACTCCCCCGTGTCGAGGACGGCCCCGGCGCCCCTGTCGGACAGGCCGTCACATGCCTCGCATCATGCCGCAGAGCACTGACAACCCGTCGTGTCGGCGAGCGCGGGATCGCGCGTAGGGGTCGCGCTCAGCCAGGGACCGGATCCTCGGAGGCGCGCTGCGGTTCCGCGGTCCTCGGGGCCAGCGCGCGAACGGACGGGGTGGCGACCATGGCGAGGGTGGCGAGGAGGATGAGCGCGGCGGCCGCGTAGAGCGTGGTGCGGAGGCCGAGGAGGAGCACGGCGGGCCCTGCGGCGAACTGCGCGAACGGGAGCGCGAGGTAGGAGCCGAGGTCGTCGTATGCGTAGACGCGGGCGAGGCGGTCCTCGGGAATCTGCTCGTTGAGGGTCGAGTACCAGGCGACGCCGGCCTGCTCGGCGCCCACGCCGGCCACGAAGTTGGCCACGACCAGCAGCCAGGTGTACGGGGCCAGCGCGAGGAGCAGCGGAATCGTCGCCGTCAGGCCCATCAGCGCGCAGCCGACCAGGATCGCGCGCCGGGGCCGCCAGCGCAGCGACAGAACGCCGCCGGCGACCGCGCCGAGCGAGCCGGCGGCAAGGGCCAGGCCCCAGCCGCTGCGGCCGATGCCAGAGGCGTCGGCGACGGCCGGGCCGAGGACGGTGAACGAGGCGGTGAGACCGGCGTTGAGGAAGCAGAAGGCCACCACGATCACCCACACCCAGGTGCGGGAGGTGAACTCCCGCCAGCCCAAGCGCAGTTCGTACACCACGCCGGGACTGGGCCCGGACGGCGCGACCTGGACGCGGACGAGTGCGAAGGACGCGGCGGCGAGCGCGAAGCTGAGCGCGTCGACGGCCAGGCCCAGGCCGGGACCGACCGTGGCGACCAACACGCCGCCCAGCGAGGCCCCCACGATCATCGCGCTGCTGCCCGCGATCCGGGAGAGCGCGAGGGCGGCGCGGCGGGACTCGGCCGGCACGGTCTGGGGCAGCAGGGCCTGGGCTGCGGGCTGATAGCAGGAACCGGACGCCCCGTTGACCGCGGCGAGCGCCATCAGCAGGGGTATCGCGGTGTTGTGGGTGAGGACCAGGGCGGCGACCACCGCCTGGCTCGCGGCGCTGACGGCGCTGCTCGCGACCAAAAGCCGGCCGCGTGGCAGCCGGTCCGCCAGCACCCCGCCGAAGAGCAGGAAGAGGGCGCCGGTGAGGGAGTGGGCGCCGACCACCAACCCGAGCGAGCCGACCGAGCCGGTGGCGTCCAGCACGGCGAAGGCCAGGGCGATCGGCGCCACCCCGTTGCCGAGCAGGTTGGCCGTCGTGCCGATGAAGAGGTGCCGGAACGGGCGGTGGCTCCAGGGCGTCAGGGCGTCGGGCATGCGCCTGATCGTCGAGACCCGGCGGCGAACCGTCAACGTGTTTTCCACTCGCCCTGCGCCGGCAGGCGACCATCACGACGGCGTGCCGAATCTTCGTACTCACCCGTCATGTGGACGAAGGGGACATGCGGCCCGGCCACGCGCGGTTCGTCGCGAGGAAGCCGAGTGAGGACCGCGGACTTCTCGACGGCCGCCCACCGGTCCGAGCGCCTCGGGGCGGTGGCGCAAGCCTGCCGGTTCGCCGCTCGGACAGCGGCTCCGACCTGCGCGGTCTCCGGCTCCGACCCACTGTGACACGACAGTTGGCACAGCTCGCGACAGCCGATCGCAGGCAGACCGGCGGACGGGCCGGGCCGGGCAATCACGTCCGAACCGTTGACGCGTTGGCCGGATGACGCTCATCATCAGGCCACCCGATGTCAGCGTTGACACAAGTCAACGATGACATCCTCCGGCCGACGGTGTGGACGACATCGCGGGCCGGGGAGTCACATTTTCGGGCCGCTCGCCGCAGGCTGTGCTGCGTGAACGGCCGCAGCACAGGAGGCACCATGAGCTTTGGACGTGTATCCCGGCATGCCCGCGTACGGACGACCGCCGCGGCGGTGGCCGTCTGCGCCCTGTCCGCCGCCGTACTCGCTCCTCAGCCCGCCGCGGCCGACGCCCCGCTGTACTCCGAGACCTACCGTCCCCAGTTCCACTTCACTCCGGAGAAGAACTGGATGAACGATCCCAACGGCCTTGTGTACTACAAGGGCGAGTACCACCTCTTCTACCAGTACAACCCGAGCGGCAACTCATGGGGCGACATGTCCTGGGGCCACGCGGTGAGCACGGACCTCGTCCACTGGCAGCAGCTGCCGCTCGCCCTGCCGCACGACGACAAGGAGATGATCTTCTCCGGCAGCGCCGTCGTCGACGAGAGCAACACCACCGGTTTCGGCACCAAGAAGAACCCGCCCATGGTGGCGATCTACACCAGCAACGACAACAGCACCGGCATCCAGTCGCAGGCCCTCGCCTACAGCACCGACCGCGGCCGCACCTGGACCAAGTACCAGGGCAATCCCGTCATCGACATCGGCTCACGAGACTTCCGCGACCCCAAGGTCCAGTGGTACGCGCCGACCAAGAGCTGGTTGATGACGGTGTCGCTGTCCGCCGAACACAAGGTGCGGTTCTACTCCTCCAGGAACCTCAAGGACTGGACGCAGCTCAGCGAGTTCGGGCCGGCCGGAGCGACGGGCGGTGTGTGGGAGTGCCCCGACCTGTTCCCCCTGGCCGTCGACGGGGACACGAACAACATCAAGTGGGTCCTGGTCGTCAACATCAACCCCGGTGGCATAGCGGGCGGTTCGGCAGCCCAGTACTTCGTCGGCGACTTCGACGGCACGAAGTTCACCGCCGACGACAACGGCGCCTACACCCCGCCCGCCGGAGCGGTCATGCAGGACTTCGAGGGCGCCGGCTTCGGTTCGTGGACGGCCACGGGCGCCGCGTTCGGCCCGGGACCGGCTGCAGGGACGCTGGACGGCCAGCAGACCGTCTCCGGCTTCGACGGCAAGGGCCTCGCCAACAGCTTCCACTCCGGGGACGCCACCACCGGCACCCTCACCTCGCCCTCCTTCACCGTGAACAGCCCCTACCTGAACTTCAAGGTCGGCGGCGGCCGGCACCCGCACCAGCCCGGGAAGCTCCTCGCCGGCTTCGACGGAGGCAGTTACGGCGACTGGACGACGACCGGTGACGCCTTCGGCCCGGCGCCGGCCACCGGCGCCCTCCCCGGCCAGCAGCCGGTCTCCGGCTTCCAGGGCAGCGGCCTGGTCAACACCTTCCGCGACGGCGATGCCACCACCGGCACGCTCACCTCGCCCGAGTTCACCCTCGACAAGCGCTACGTCAACTTCCTCATCGGCGGCGGCAACCACCCGGCCGACTCCGCCGACCCCACTGCACTCGAACTCCTCGTCGACGGCCAGGTCGTGCGCAGCGCCACCGGAAAGGACGCCGAGGCACTCGAGACGGCTTCCTGGGATGTCCGTGACCTCGCCGGGAAGAAGGCGCGGATCAGGGTGGTCGACGGCAACACGGGCGGCTGGGGGCACATCAACGCCGACCAGATCGTGCTGTCCGACACCCAGGCCCAGCCCGGCGCCCAGGAGACCGCCGTCAATCTCGTCGTCGACGGCCAGGTCGTCCGCAGCGCGACCGGCTCCGACGCCGAGACCCTGGACTGGGCCTCCTTCGACACCCGTGCCTACGTCGGCAAGAAGGCGCAGATCCAGCTCGTCGACATGAACACCGGCGGCTGGGGGCACATCCTCGCCGACCAGTTCACCGCGGCCGACTCCCCCGCCCTGTCCGTCCTGCGACGCGCCGGCTGGGCCGACTACGGCAAGGACTACTACGCGGCCGTCTCCTGGGAGAACGCCCCCGGCGGCAAGCGGTACATGATCGGCTGGATGAGCAACTGGGACTACGCGGGCGCCGTCCCCACCTCGCCCTGGCGTGGAGCGCAGAGCATTCCCCGGCAGATGGCGCTGCGCACCGTCGACGGCCGCGTCCGGCTGACCAGCGAGCCGGTGAGCAACGTGAAGTCCCTGCGGCAGGCCTCCCCGGCGACCGCGACCGCCGGCGTCGTGACGAACACGTCGAAGCCGCTGGCCGGCCCCGCCGCAGAGGGCAAGGCGCTCGACATCGAGGCTGTCTTCTCCCTCAAGAACGCCGAACGCTTCGGGCTCAAGGTACGCACCGGCGCCGCGGGCGAGGAGACCGTCATCGGCTACGACGCCACGACACAGGAGTTGTACGTCGACCGGACCCGGTCCGGCGCAGTGAACTTCAACGGCACCTTCCCCGGAGTCCAGACCGCGCCCCTGAAAGCGGCGAACGGCAAGATCAAGCTGCGGATCCTGGTCGACTGGTCGTCCGTCGAGGTGTTCGGCGGCAGCGGGGAGGCCGTGATCACCGACCAGGTCTTTCCCGATCCCGCCAGCCAGGGAGTCCAGGTCTTCGCCGAGAACGGCTCGGTGAAGCTGGACAAGGCCACCGTCTGGCACCTCGACGCCACCCACGACTGACGCAACGGCCGCCCGCCGCAAGGGACATGGCGCAAGGGCAGGGCTGCGTGACGTGGCCCTGCTCCCGGGCCGAGAGCCGGAGTCGGCGCTTACTCACCGGCGCGGGCCACGAGCAGCGGCTGGAAGAAGCCCGTCTGCTGCGGCATCCGCCACTCGGCGTCGACGAACCCGGCCTCGGCTGCGAGACCGGTCAGTCGTGCCCGGCCCAGTGCCCAGTGCCCAGTGCCCAGTAAGCGGTACGGCGGACCTGGACACGCCATTCCCCGCCTGCCGGGAGGAGTTGGAAGTGCTCCAGGTCGTAGTGCTCGCCGTCGTCGTGCCAGTGCCAGAGTTGGAAGGTGACGGTTCGCTCCTCGCCGTCGGCGCGGTCGGCGGTCCTGTGGACTTGCGGAGGCGCGGAAGCCGGGCGGTCGCGCAGCAGGTCGTCGTAGGGGCGTGTGCTGACCAGCAGCAGGCCGCCGGGCCGCAGCACGCGGCGCATCTCGGTCAGGGCAGCGTGCACGTCCTGCTCGGTCAGCAGGTGGGGCAGCGAGTTGCCGGCGCAGACGACCGTGTCGAACCGGCCGTCGGGAAACGGCAGGCGTCGCATGTCGGCAGCGGCCGTGCGCAGGCTCAGGTTCCGGCGGGCGGCCTCACGGGCTGCGCGGGCGGCGGCGCGGCGACTGAGGCCGGTTCCCGTGACCCGGTGCCCGCGCAGCGCCAGACCGATGGCCTGCGTGCCGATGCCGCAGGAACAGTCGAGGACCGACGCGCGGTCTCGGCCGATCAGGGCGTCGAGCGCGTCACCCTGCCGACGGACGCTCGCGTCCCAGTCCGCATAGATCAGGTGGTAGTCGTCGGCCAGTTCGTCGTAGAAACGCGCCACCGATTCCTCGAGCACCGTCCCACGTTACCGCGCCTGTTTCCTCTCGGACCTGTCTCTTGGGTTGCTCGACCTGTGGCGGGAGTCAGGCGCCATCGGGCGTTCCCGGCCTCGGCGCCCTCTCTCCCGCGCTCTCGTCGTTCAGGCGGCCGACTGCCCAGGGCAGGAGTTCCTTCGCCAGAGCGAGGCTGAACGGCCTGACCAGTGAGCGCAGTTCGACACAGTCCGTGGGACCGAGCGTGCGGTACGGGAGAGCGGCCAGCCTGTCGGTGGCGTGCTCGATCTCCGCCCTGCGCCGCGCACCGTCCTCGGTCAGCGCCAGGTCCGGTCCGTCGTCGAGCCATCCACGCTCACGAAGGCTCTGCACTGCCTCGGTCCAGTGCTGCGGCGTCCACGCCCGCGAGTCGCGCAGGACCCCCGCATCGACGTCTCCTGCGGCGGCATGCGTGACGAGAGCTTCGATCCCGCTCAGTCCGGCGGTCAGCAGCGCCCCCACATGGCCGTCGCCGCGGAACTCCCGCAGCAGGGTCTGCGCGTGCCAGAGCACGAGG
Source organism: Streptomyces sp. P3 (assembly GCF_003032475.1). Lineage (NCBI taxonomy): Bacteria > Bacillati > Actinomycetota > Actinomycetes > Kitasatosporales > Streptomycetaceae > Streptomyces > Streptomyces sp. P3. Next base: position 8,855,386 of record NZ_CP028369.1, on the reverse strand, counting down.
TGGGGCTCGCTCGGCCACGGCTGTGCGGCGTGCGCGGCGAAAAGAGGGCGGCCCTGTGGGTGATGCACAGTCACTTCCGCTGCGGCACGGGCCAGTTCCGCCGCGCGGGCCATCGCCGGTGAGGAGACCTCCGCGCCGAGGATGCGGCGGAGCGTGGCGTCGATCCCCGCGAGCCGGGCAGCGGTGAACTGCTGCGGCGCAGCGGCCTCCCATGCCGCGGGTATGGCCCGGCGCACCAGTTGTGGATTGAAGTTGTAGAACGTGGCGATGACCACCTCCGCCGAAGCCGCGCCCAGCACGGCCGAACGGGACGCGAAGTACCCGGTCCTGGCGTCCACGCCCAACTCGCCGTACAGGCCTGCCGCTTCGGGCGAGAAGTAGACCGCCCCGTGGTAGGGCTCGAGGGTTCTCCAGGTCTCGCGCGCGTAGGCGAGGCTGTCGCGCGTCGGGTCCTGCGCCTGTGCTTGCGTCGGGTCCTGCGCCTGCGCGTGCGTCATGAGCGGCTCTCCGTCCTGTTGCGGATGAAACGTTGGCGTTCATCGAGCACATGAAGGCGGGTGGGACGCCTCGCGAAGCGTACCGCCTGGTCGGTACGCTACTGGAACGCAGCTCCGGCGACTACTGCCCTGCTGCCGGTTCCCCGCGCCGGTCCACGATGACCAGGACGACGTAAACCCGCCCTAGAAAGCGGAGTTGGCGAACCAGTGAGTCAGCAGGTCGTCGTCTCCGTCATGTGCGAAGACCGCCGCGTCTCGGTGCAGCCGGCCGTAGACGAGCAGCAACAGATCGGCGGCGGTTCCCTGAACGGTCGCGTCGGCGGGTTCGGCAGCACCGGGGTTCGCGTCGAGCCCGAAGCCGTCGGGCCGCAGGCGGACCAGCCAGTCTTCCTCGCCGTCGGTCGCCTGGAAGCGGAGGGTCCTGTCCGGACCGCGCAGGTCGGCGACGCGGGGCGCGAAGGAGGCGGCGAAGGGCAGATTGACGAGGAACTCGTCGACGCCGTCCACGGCCGACGGGCGGTCGATGATGGGCCGACGGCCGAGGGCCAGTTCGGCGTCGACCCGGTGCACCAGGGTCTCGAAGAGCATCCGGCGTGCCCAGAAGCGGGCGTGCTGGTCGACGCCCCATGCCCACATGGGCAGGTCCGGGTCGGTGGCCGCGAAGGCTTGAGCGGCCACGGTCGCACTGTCGGCCAGCCAGTCCGGGTACTCCTCCGGCCGCTCCGGGAGCCGCAGGTCCACGTCCCGCGTACGCGGGGGCTCCTGGATGCGCGCGTGCAGAAGACTCGAGAACCAACGCTGGACGCCACCGGTGTGCTTGACCAGGTCTGCCAGCGTCCAACCGGGACAGCTCGGGACGGCGGTCGTCAGGTCGGCAGTCTTGACGGCTGCGACGAGTCGGGCGGTCTCCACCGCGATCTCGGCGCGGTGGTCGACCGAAGCGGGTCCGTGTGCGGGGATGTCCGACAGGTTCATCGCGGGAGCCTTTCTCTGGGTGACGGCTTGGGGTGACCGCTTGGGGTGACGGATTGGAGTGATCCGGGGTCCGCCGCCGGCGACGGGAGGCGGCGCGCTGGAGGCGGCAGAACCTGCCGCGCTGCAGTCGCTGAGCGGCGGGCGCCGGCCGCCTCCGGCTTCACGACCCTCCCGATGGTCGCACCCGTACTCCCACCTCACCCACGCGGGGACCCTTCGCCGTCCGTCCGACCCACTGCCCACGGGAGGCCCGCACCGGCACGCCGCTCGCCGACGCCCGGCACCCGGCACCCGGCACCCGGCACCCAGCGCCGGCACGCGTGTGCCCGTCCGCGGAGGTCACGCGGTGCTGAGGGGATGGGTCGCCGTGGCCGAGCGTGGGGGCCAGGCGTGGGGGGCGAGTATGCCGAGGACGTACGCGCGGGCCACCAGCGCCGGACGGGTCGCGGCGCCCAGCAGGTGTCGCAGGCGGCTGAGGTGGTAGTCGAGCGTCTGCCGCGACAGTTTCAGCGAGGCGGCAATGTCGCTGTTGCTGCTGCCCTGCGCCAACAGCGACAGGATGCGGATCTGCGCGGCGGTGAGGGGCGGATGGGCCTCGTGGGCGAGGCTCTGATGGGTGATCACCGCCCAGACGTGCCGTGCCCGGCTGGCGGAATGGCCGATAGTCGTCAGGTGGAGTTCGGCCCGCCGCTGCAGTCCATGGGCATCGACGAGCACGGCGGTGGTCTCGACACGTCGGGTACGGCGGGCTATCAGACTGTTCCAGTGACGGTGCAACCGGTCGAGATCAGGCCCTGGTTCGGGGGCCAGCAGCGTGTGTGCGCGGCGGCCCACGAGGTCGGGCAGGCCGAGGTGGAAGAGTTCGGCGGCCGCCACGCTCGCCTCGATCACCCGCCCGTTCGCCGACAACAGGGCACACGGCAGCCCGCTGTGGTCACGCAGAGCGCTGAGGTTCTCCTCGGCCTCCTGGCGCTGCGCCGTGGCCCGCAGGTGATCGGTGATGTCCACGTAGATGCCGGCGATGCACGTACGGGACTGTTCGCGCACCGGGAAGCGGTGGCCGACCGCGCGGCCCGTGGTGCCGTCCTGACGCAGGTAGCGCAGAGTGTGGCGGACGGGCGTGCCCCGGGTGAGTATCTGCTGGTCCAGGGCCCGGAACCGTTCGGCCTCGGCCGGGGCGTCGAAGTCCTCGATGTATCTGCCGACCAGTTGCCGCGGCACGGTGCCGTAGAGGTGCGCGTAGGCGTGGTTGGCCCACAGGTAGCGCCCGTCGTGGTCCCGGATGAAGGCGGCCGCCGGAGCGAGGTCCACGAGATCCGCGAAGGCGGCGTAGCCGGGTGGCACCGCGAGCCCTGCTCCCCGACTCCGCAGGTCCGGGGCGTGGCGGGGACCGGCCGGGTCGCCGGCGCCGGTCGGCTCACCTGTGTGCAAGAGCCCTTCTGGGCCCCTCTCCCCCGCCTGCCACGGCTCGTCGACTTCCCTCCGGGACACGGAAAGGTTCTCGAGCAGTGTCTTGAGGCTTGGGTCGCCCACAACGGTCTCCGTCCGTACAGGACTGGCTGACGCACAGTCACACGACGTTGGACATCCCGCCCGGAACCGCACAAGCTCCATTCCCGGCCGATTGCCGGAAGTGGACGGTGGCCCCGCCGCCTTACCGATCGGCCCGAGATCCGGGGACGGACGTCCGCCCATCACCCCCGCGACTCAGGCATTTGCCTGAGTCGCGAGCGCCCTCTGCCGCGATACGGACGGTTACGGCCTGGTCCCCTGGAGTGTGCGGGCGGATCCGACGGACGCCGTTCCCCGCACGCGATCCCCGGGCCCGTCACCGCGCCACCGGCGCCGAGGACGGCCCCTGCCGACCAGATGAATGGAGACGGATTTCTGTGAGCACGGTGCTGTTGGTGCATGCCAAGGGTGGTCCGCCGCTCGGCCATGTCCTGTCCCGGACGGCTGCGAGGGCGGACGTGCACCTGCTGGCGCTCAGCGCTCTTCCTCCCGCCGTGGCGGGTTCCGCCGCCAGACTGTGCGCCTCGGTCACCACGCCGGGCGACGCGGACCGCCGCGACCTGGTCTCCCTGATCGTCTCGCGTGCCCGGGAGGTGGGCGCGGACGCTGTGATCACCTTCTCCGAGTACGCGGTCGTGGCGGTCGCCGAGGCCTGCGAGGAGCTCGGTCTGCGGGGCGCGGGCGCAGCCGCCGCACTCGCGCGCGACAAGCGGCTGATGCGCGGCACCTGGCAGCGGAGCGGCCTGCCGCAGCCCGCGTTCCGCCCCGTCGCCACGGAGGCGGACCTCCAGGCGGCGGTGAGCTCCCTGTCCTGTCCCCTGCTCCTCAAGGCGGCCTGGAGCGCGGGCTCCACCGCTCACCAGATCATCGACTCCCCCGGCGAGGCGTCCGCCGCCTGGGCCCGCTCACGCCAGGTCATGGCGGAGTCCGCCCGGTTGGGGTACGCGGAGCTTCATGTCGCCGAGGCGAACGCGGACTTCGTGGTCGAGGAGATCGTCAGCGGCACGGCGGCGGACTGGTTCGACGAGCCCGGCTGGGGCGACTACCTCAGCGTCGAGGGCGTCGTCGCGGACGGTGTCTTCCACCCCGTCTGCCTCAGCGGCCGGATGCCCACCGTCGAGCCCTTCACCGAGCGCGCCGGCATCACCCCCGCCCTGCTCTCGCGGGACGCGCAGGACCGCGTCGTGGACCTGGCGCGCCGCGCCGTGGACGCGCTGGGCCTGCGGGACTGCGGGACGCACACCGAGATCAAGCTCGGCCCCGACGGCAGCATGTGGCTGATCGAGACCGCCGCCCGGTTCGGCGGCGCGATGACGGTGCCGCAGATCGAGGAGGTCTTCGAACTCGACCTGGTGGGCATGCTCGTCGACCATCTGCTGGGACGCCCGGTCGCCTGGCCGGAGCGGGCTCTGACACCGGCGCAGGCCCGGGGTGCGGCGGGCTCCCTGGTCGTCCTCGCGGTGGACGGCCGTGGCGAGGCCTGGCAGGACCGCAGGGTCTGGGACTTCCCCGTGGTCGAGTCGGACGTCCCGCTGAGCCCGGACAGCGAGCTGTCGGTGGTGGCGGAGAGCTCCCTGCCCGACGGCAGTGTCGTGCCGGTCTACGACCCCGCCGCGGGCGCCAACACCATGGCGGCCCTGTGCCTGCTCTCCGCCGCCGACCCGCGGACGGTGCTGCGGGACTTCGAGACTCTGGTGGACGCCCTCCCCCGGGTGCTGCCCGCAGCGCAGTGCGAGGAGGTTCCCGCATGAGCACCCACCTGGCCACCGGAGCCGCCGCGCCCGCCACGGACCGCACGGTCGTCGGCGAGAACCTCTCCCTGCCGCTCTTTCGGACGCTGTCGGGAGTCCTGGCCGGTCACCCCTACCTCAAGGTCGTCGTCGACCGTGCGGAGAACACCTGGCACCTGCTCGACACCGGCGTGCATCCCTTCCACGTCGACTACGTCGCCACCCGGGTGCTGGGGATGGACCTGGCCTCGCTGGACGCGGAGCTGGACGCGTTCAACGCCTCCGTCTACACCGATCCCGAGCGGCGGTTCCTGCTCGGTGTGCTGTCCCTGCACACCGAGCAGGAGGAGGGCCGGGAGCGGCCCTTCCTCGTCCTGGAGACGACCGAGGCCGACACCATGCACGGCGAACTGCTGGCGTTCTTCTACGAGTTCGTGAGGGCCCGGGTCGACAGCAGCCTGCCGCTGCTGCTCAAGCCCGCCAACCACGGGCAGGAGGAAGGGCTGTCGGCGGTCAGCGAGCGGCGTGTGCCCCGCATCCTGGGCCACGAGCTGTTCGGCTCCCGGGAGCGCACACCACTGAACCCCGGCGAGGCCACCGGGCGTCTGCGCTTCTTCCGGACGGCGCAGGAGTACACGGCGGCGGAGGCCGGCCTGGGCTGGGCGGACATCGTGGCGATGCCCTGCCTGCCCGACGACGTCCCGCGCGTCGCCGGCTTCATCAACACCGCCCCGATCACGCCGCTTTCGCACACCAACGTCCTCGCCTCCGGCTGGGGCATTCCCAACGCGATCGTCCGCGACCTGGAGCAACTCGTCGACGGGGAAAGCCTCGACGACGCGTGGGTGCGCTACCGGGTCGACGAGGACGACATATCCCTGCAGCGTCTCGACCACGAACCCGACCTGCGGGCGCCGGCGTGGCATCAGCAGCGCATACGCCTCGAACCGCCGCTGCTCGAAGACGCCCCCGTGCTCTCCCTGCACCGGCTGCGCGGCGCCGACCGCGACCGCTACGGCACGAAGGCGGCCAACCTCGGCGAACTGCACCACGTCCTGGACAGCCGCACGGTGGACCTGACCTCCTTCTACGGCCGACCCCGGCCGCCGCGCGAGGACCTATACGGCCACCTCGCCGCCCGCCTCGGCCTCACCGCCTCCGGACCCGAGCAACTCCGTGCCAGGTCCGCCGAGTTCGTGGCCGAAGCCGTCGGCGCCCCGGAAGGCGTCGCACTCCCGTTCGCGCTCCAGCAGCGGTTCCTCGCCTCCTCCCCGGCCCTCCAGCAGGGCATCGGCAAGCTGAAGATGGCGCTGGAACTCGACGCCACCGAGGTCCTGGACTCGCTGTGCCTGCACCTGCAGCACCTGATCCGGCACACCCCCGTCCCCGAGGCGGTCACCCGGCAGATCGACCAGGCCTTCCCCGCCGCGGCGGCCTCGCGCGGACGGCTGGTGGTGCGCTCCTCCTCCAACGCCGAGGACCTCCCCGGGTTCTCCGCGGCGGGCGTCTACGACTCCGTCACCACCGTCCGCGGCACGGGTGAACTCCTCGACGCCGTACGCCAGGTGTGGGCCTCCCTCGTGTCGCCCCGCAGCGTGCGGCTGCGCCACCAGGTCGGCATCTCCCTCGACGACACCTACATGGGTGTGATCATCCAGGAGTACCTGCCCGCCTCCCTGGGCGGTGTCCTGGTGACCTGCAATCCGACCCGACGGGAGGATTTCCGCAACGTCTACCTCAACTGTTCCCCCGGCTCGCCCGAGCAGGTGGTCGACGGGACGGTGCTGCCGCAGCAGTATCTGTACAACACCGTGGAGGGCGGCGGCCGTACCGTCGCGCTGGGCTCGTGGGGCGAGGAGCTGTCCGTCGCCGTCCGTGCCCGGCTGGCCGACCTGTCCCTGACCGGACGGCTCCTGCAGTCCCACTTCAGCGGAAGCGACGTGGACAAGCCCCTAGACATCGAGTGGCTGATGACCGAGCAGGGCGATTTCCGGCTGGTCCAGATCCGCCCCTACGCGCTGTGACGGCGCGTCCTGGCCGGCCGCGAACCGGCCCCGGCACCGGCACCGGGGCGGCCACGGGCCTGACCGACACCGCCCGCCGGATCGTCCGGCTCAACTACGGTTTCCAGCTGCTGTTCAACCTGCTGTGGTGGATGCCGGTGTTCTACGCCTACCAGAAGGCGGCCGGCCTCTCTGACGGGCAGATCTTCGGCATCCAGAGCATCTACTACGTGGCCTTCTGCCTGCTGGAGATCCCGACCGGGCTGATCGCCGACCGGATCGGCACCCGCAACTGCCTGCGGGCCGGCGCGGTGGTGATGACGGCCGCGAACCTGGCCCCGGTGCTCAGCGCCTCCTACACGGGGTTCCTCATCCACTTCCTGGCCATCGCCGCCGGCCGGTCGCTCACCTCGGGCGCGGCGAGCGCCTACCTGTACGACGGGCTGCTGGCGGAGCGGTGCGACGAGCACTACCTGCGGGCGGAGGGCACCGCGCGGGCACTGGGGCTGGCGGCGAAGGTGGTGTGCTGGCCGCTGGTCGGGCCGTTGATGGCTCTCGCGCACCCGGCCCCGTACCTGCTCAGCGCCGCGAGCGCGGCAGGATCTCTCGTCTGCGCCCTGCTGCTGCCCCGCCTCGCCGGGGCGGAAGCCGGAGCGGACACGGGCCTGAGGGACGGCGCGCGCCGGGGCGGCGCCTTCCTGCGGGACGCGGGGACCGCGCTGCGCTGCGTCGCCTCCTCGCCGTGGCTGGCCCTGGTGATGATGCAGGGCGTGGCGGTCTTCACGCTGTCGCGCATCTGCCAGGTCAACCTCTTCCAGCCGATCCTGCTGGACCACGGCATCGGCGAGGCCTCGCACGGTGGAGTGCTGGCCGCGATGACCGTGGCGGAGGCGGTGGCGTCCGCGCGGCCCCAGTGGCTCGGCCGCAGACTGCCGCCGGTCGCCTGGGTGTCCGTCCTCAGTCTCGCGCTGGCGGGCACCCTGGCGGCCATGACCTTCGGCGGGCCGTGGGTCGTCGTCGTCCTGCTCTGCCTGTTCGCCGCCGCCACCGGGTTCGCGTTCCCGGTCCAACGCAAACTGGTCAACGACGCGATCCCCGCGCACGCGCCGCGGGCCACCCTGCTGTCGGTGGAGAGCATCGTGGACCGCGCGGTGTGCGCCCTGGCCGCGATCGCCGCGGGCGCGTACCTGTCGGCCGGGCATCTGGACGCCCTGCTGTGGCACAGCGCGCTGGCCACGGTGGCGCTGCTCGCGGTCTTCCAACTGCTGCTGCGCAGCGGGGTGGTCGCCCGCGGGGGCCGGGACGGGGATAGGGCGGTGTCGCCTCGGGTGAGCGGCACCGCGGGAGCCGGTGGCCCCGCGACGGCGGAGGTCGGCGACGGTGCTCCCGACCCGGTGGAGGCGAGGGGCGCCGCCCGCAAGGAGGCCCACGAACCGGACCGGGCCGGGGACGCCGGCCGCAAGAAGGCCCACGAACCGGACCGGGCCACGGGTGGATCAGCTCTTCGAACGCCGCCCAAACGATGACCGTGCCCAGGCGCCGATCCGTCGTGGTACGCCCCCTATCAAGGGCGTACGACGACGGGCGGTCCGAGCCTCGTCTGCTTTCAAGCGTTGCGGCGGCCGAGGAGTTCGATCAGGCCCGCCGGCAGGAACGCGGGCCGGTGCGGCAGACCGACCTGGTACGACACGAAACCCTGCGAGGAGGCCACGGACACCTCCTGGGCCGTCTCCGCCTGGTAGACGACCCGGCAGCGTGCCGAGTCCTCCTTGGCGCGCTGCCACAGGACCGGGGACGGCTTGCGTTCGGCCTCGGTGCGCGGCGTACGGATCCGGTCGCCGAAGTCTGCCCAGGCGAAGGCCGCCGGACCCCGCCATGTCGTGTCGACCTCCCGCCGGAGCCGGGCGGCGCGCTCAGAGTCGGTCGTGCCCCAGGAGGGCGGGACATTGGTGATCAGGCCGACCCTGATGTGGCGTTCCCGCAGGTTCCGCAGGTACGAGGCCGCCCCGGGGAGGTAGGTGGTGCTGCCGTCGTCGGCGGTGTGCACCAGGGTCTCCCCCAGGTCGAAGTACACGACGGGACAGGCCCGTTCGCGGTGCGCGGGCATGGTGGCGGCCGTACCCTGGCCCTTCCCGGCCTCCTCGGCGGCTGCTGCGGTCGCCGGAGTGCAGAGCACCGTCGACACGAGGGCCGCGCCCAGCGCGAGGGCCAGGCGGGTCGAACTGTTGCAGGCGGATCCGTTCATTTGCACCGTCCCCTTCAATGGCAGAGAAATGTCATAGACATGACACGTTAACGCTCCTGTGGTCCATCGGTGGGGCGAGCCCACCACCGTGGGGACTCGATCGCCACCCTGTCGCCACGCGCCGGAGGACGCCGCCGACCTTGACGACGATGATGTCGCCGACGCGGGCATGGACTCGTGCGGCGGCGGTGTCACGAAACGCGGTGAGCCGTTCGACGGTATGCGCGCGCCACGGAACTTCTCCGGGCCGGCCGAGTCCATGGACCGTGTGCGTGCCCGGGCTGCAGCACGGGCACGTCAGGCCGGCTGCTGGTCAGGCCGAGTCGGTGCGGTCGGTGCGGACCCGCTGGGCGACGTCGCGCAGTTTGACGTTGTGGTGCTGGGAAATGCGGCGCAGCACGTTGAAAGCGTCTTCCTCGCTGAGCTTGTGGCGTTCTCTGAGGATGCCGATGGCTTCACCGATGGCGTGGCGGGTTTCCATGGCGTGCTCGAGCTGGTCGATGGTGCGGGCGCTGTCCAGGGCGACGGCGGCGTGCGAGGCGAGAAGCCAGCCCGCGGTCTCTATGTCCTTGCTGAAGGCGCCGGGGCGGCGCCCGTACAGGTTCAGCGCGCCGAAGTCGTCGTTGTCGGTGTAGAGCAGGACGCCGGTCATGCTCCCCACGCCCAGGGTGCGGGCCGCCGCGGCGAACCGTTGCCAGGCCGGCTGCGGCTCGTGCATGTCGGCGATCCGGTAGAGGCGCGCACCGTCCTTGCGGCGGGCGAGGTCGAAACAGGGGCCCTCGCCGTACTCGGCTTGCAGGCGGTCGCACTCGTGGACCATGTCTCCGCAGGCGGCCAGGGTCACCGCACGGCCCTTGCGCACCGCGAGGATCCCGGCCGCGTCGCAGCCCTCGACCAGTCTGACCGCCGAGGCCGCGATCTCGTTGAGTGTCGCCTCCACCGATTCCTGGGCCAACAGATCGCGCGCCAACAGCGCCATCTGCTCCGCGTACTCCCGCCACTGCACCGTCATCACCCACCCGCCTCGATCAGCGATCGAGTCACAGTACCCCCGCCCTCATCCCCCCAGGGAAGGCACCGGTGCCCCGACCGAACAGGTTCGCCGGGTTGGACGATAAAGCCCTGGTAGCGGACGGTGGGCATCCTGATCGGCGGCTCAGCACGTTGGCGACGGGGTACCCGGAGTCGCGGCGGGTGAACGGTTCGTCGAACCGGAGCTCGCCCTGCGGGCGCTCAGCTCCGCGGAGAGCCCGTTGTCGCCCAGGGAACCGGCGGTGCTGCGGCGGACGGAACACCGACCCGAGAGATTGCCGAGCGGCTGTCGTTGACGGTGGGGACGGTCAGCAATCACCTCAACGCCGTCCCCAGGAAGACCGAGGTACGCAACCGCGTCGTCGCCATCCGGATCGCCGGGGAGGCCGGGCGGTCTGCCGCTCCGGTGGGCGGCGGGATGCCGCCGAACGGCGCAGGCGAACGGCGCAGGCGAACGGCCGCGCGGGGCACGCTTCAAAAGAACTCAGGTGCCGCTGTCGATCCTGCCGCGTCCCGTTCGACATCCTGATGTAGGACGCATCGCCCGTACGAGGAGGCGACAGAACCTGATGAGGGAGCACGTGGAACAGCTGCTGCGAGTACAGAACTTCACCGTCTCGAGCGACGGTATCGCCGCCGGCGAGGACCAGAGCCTGGAACGGCCATTCGGCCACGACATCGACCCGGGAAAGCTGTTCGCCTGGGCCGGCGCCACGGCGAGCTGGCCCAACCGCACCGAGCCCGGGGGCAGCCGGGGCCTCGACGACTACTTCACCCGCGACTTCAGCCACAACATCGGTGCCGAGATCATGGGCCGCAACAAGTTCGGACCCCAGCGCGGCGAGTGGCGCGACCACGAATGGCGCGGCTGGTGGGGTGACGAGCCGCCCTTCCACACGCCGGTGTTCGTCCTGACCCACCACAAGCGTCCGTCGTTCACCCTCTCCGACACCACGTTCCATTTCGTGGACGGCGACCCCGCCACCGTTCTCACGCAGGCACGGGAGGCCGCGCACGGCAAGGACGTCCGGCTCGGCGGCGGCGTGACCACCATCCGGGAGTTCTTGGACGCCGACCTCGTCGACACCCTGCACGTGGTCGTCTCACCGGTGAAGCTCGGATCGGGCCTGCGTCTGTGGGACTCGCCGCAAGACCTGCTGGACCGGTTCCACATGGAGATCGTGCCCAGCCGGAGTGGCGTGACGCACCACCTCTTCTGGCGTAGATGACAGGAAAAGCGGCGCGGTGACCTCGGCACGGTCGACGCGAGCGCCTTCACAGACAGACGCCGTGGTGGGCGAGTTGCAGTTGCTCGCCCCGGTACTCGCCCACCGCCACGGATCAACCACGCGTGCGGCGGACGTACCGGCCGCCGTGCGCCTGCGAACCGCGGGCGTCTCCACCGCGACTCGGCGTGACCTTTACGGAACCGTTGAACCGACGCCGGCGTCGGCGATTACTCCCGAGGTAATCGCCCTACCTCCTCGCCCCCGGCTACGTTCCGGTGGTCGCCCCACCTTGGGACGAACGGAACGAAGGAGCCCGATCGTGTCCGTTTACGGCTTCGCCCATCTTCGCAGTCGCCGCCATCACACCGACATCATCGAGTACCTGGAGCGCATCCAGGCCACCCTCGACCCCTTCGCAGGCCGCTTCCTCATCCACGGACCGCCGCTCGAGGTGCTGGAAGGCATGTGGCCCGGGAGCATGGTGCTGATCGAGTTCCCCGGCGTGGCGGAGGCCCGTGCTTGGTACGACTCGCCCGCCTACCAGGACATTTTGGCACTGCGTACCGATCACATCGAGGGCGATGTGCTGCTGATCGAGGGTGTCGGACCTGATTACGACCCGGCCGAGCGGGCCGGCAAACTGCGTGCCGAGGCCGAGGGGCAGGGGCAGTCAGCCGCATAGTCGCTGGTCCTCAACGCGGTGGCCGGATCCCCCGGGCCCGGTGAGCGACGGCCGCCCTCAGCTCACACAGGCCCCGGACTGCTGACGGCCATGGTGATGGGCACCCCACGGGTCCCGTGCTCACGCAGACACGTTCCCGCGTGGACCACTCCACCTGCTGCCCGATACTCACCGCCATGAAAAACCCAGCAGCGCGTCGCCCGGGGTTCCTCCCTCTCGGGACCCTCGCAGCTCCTCCTGCCCCGGCCTCCCGGCCTCCCGGCCGACGCGCCCTGGCGATGATCAAGGATGTGTCAGGCCGGACGTCCGAAACTACGCCACCCGCTCATGTCGCCCCGCTCCCGCCCCCCGATCGACAGCGCCCGGCCGGCCCGCGCACAGCCCGCCGGGGCGACGCAATGAGGCGGTCAGAGCCACCCGGCGCTGCGTCACGGCGCGCCCCGCGGTGGTCGAACGACCGCGCGGCCTGCACGGCAGGCGGCGGGCCGGCCGCACCGAGCGTCTCCACACGTGTCACACGTGCCCACCGGACACCGAAGGTCAGCCTGCTCCACCCGAACGGACGGCCCGGTGCCGGGGCCTGGTCAGCCGTGGCAGCAGGCGTATTTCCGAGCAAGCCGGCAGCGTCCCGGTCGCGCTGCCGCAAGCGATCTGGGCGATCGTCCCGCAGGATGGTGCCGGTGGCCCCGGCACGGCGAGTTCGTGAGGGCTGCCCCCTTCCGTGTGCGGCGGGACCGCCACCCGCCCTTTTCTCAGGGAGCACCTCATGGCAGTGACGACGGAGGAACTCGTACCGGTGCTGGAGGATGCCCGCCAGGCGCATGCGGCGCTCCTCGACCGGTTCGGGGCGGATGCAATGATCACACCGCCGGGCCCACACCGTCAGACGCTCGAGCGCCGGGCCGCCGAGGTCCACATCAGTCTTGAGCGCATCCACCGCCTTCAGCGCTCCCTCCGCCCCCGCGGCCTCCTGGAATCCGCTCTCGGTGCGACGCTGTTCGTCTCGCGCGGCGCCGTCCGTACGGCGTTGCTGCCGCTGACCATCGGATCGGTCGTCGTCCGGGGACTGCTCCCCGGCGGAGGCCCGGCCGATCCACGACACCTCCTGAGGAACACCGAGGACGAGTACGCGGCCGTCGCGCGGGCGCTGGCGACCTGTCGGGCCGGGGAGGTTCTCGCCGAACAGATGGACGACCAGCCCACCGCCGACCTGCTGGGCTCGCTCCGCCGCCAGGACGAGGAGCTGCTACAGGAACTGGAGGGCCTCCTCACCGATCACGCCCACGCTGTGGCACAGGTCGTCGCCGAGCGTGGCATCAGGCAAGCCCGAGGCACGCTCGAGGACGCGGCGCGTGGGAGACCCGAGCCCGGCCCCATGGCCGAGGAAGTCCTGGGGGCGGTCAGACAGGAGGAAGACCTGCCGATTCCCGGGTTCGGCCGGCTCAGCACGAAAGAGATCGCGGGGCTGCTGCCGACCCTGTCCCAGCTCGAGCTGACCGTGGTCGAGGGCTACGAGCACGCACACGCCCGCCGAAAGGCGGTCCTGAGCGCCATCGAGCGGTTGCGCGCACCCGAGCCGTGGACCGGATACGACGCCCTGGACGCGGCCGGGATCGCCGAGAGCCTGCGGGACGCACCCACCGAAACGGCGCGCCAGGTGCTGGAATACGAACAGCGCCACCGGCGACGCCAGGAGGTGGTCGCCGCTGCGGCGGCGCGCGCCTCCGCCTGACCATGGCCCGATCAGGCGGTCGCCGAGCCGAACCGGGCCGCCGACGAGCTCCGGTGTCCGGTCCCGTTCCGCTCTCTACGTGTCCATGCCGCCCGACGGTTCGTCACCGGTTCCGATGACGGCGAGCACCGTCTGCTCGGAGGCGCCGAAGACAGGGGGAAAGCCGCCTCCGTGTGCACCCTGTCGTGGCGACGTGAACGACCGCCGTCCGAGCCACACAGTTACACGCTGCCGGGTGGGATGGGCGTGGCCTGGTGGTAGTACATCTGCCAGCTTGCGTCCGCGCCCCGCTTGCGCCAGAGCGAACTGCGCCGTGCCCGGTTTCCCTCCAGCGAGGTCTCGTAGGTGAGGTGCACCAGCCCGGGAGCCAGCAGGACACCGGTGAACTCCGAGGGCTCGTGGCGCGGACCGCTTGCCGAGGCACCGTCCATCTCGGGCATCGCGGCAAGCATCTCGTCATACGTCCACCGTCGCCCCGAAGCGCCGACCTCTGTGAAGTCCGGGTCCAGTAGCTGTCGGGTAAGGGAGCGTGAACTGCGAACGCCGGGGTCCATGAGGCGCAACTCGCCTGCGATCGCCTCATGCACCTCATCTGATTCATAGCTCATGCAGACATCTTCGCCCACGAAGCCGAGTTCACCGCAACCGAGCTACCACCCGCAGAGCACAGCCCGGCTTCCGGCCGGCTGCTCGCCACCTGTCGAGACGAACCGCTGATGCTCGTGACACGATCCTGCGACCAGCGTGCCGGCACGACCGGCACACCGTACTCACGAACGGCGAGAACGAGCAGCACTCCACCGGCGGCGACGCCGAACACCTGGGTCAGAGCACTGAAGCCGAGACGTGCCCAGCGCCCGCGGGTCTCAGAGCATCATCTCGTACGTGCCCGACAGAGCCTCGACGCTCTGCCAGACGCGTTCGGAGCGCGTCGCGTCGACCACCGGTCGCCTGACCGCGCCGAGCGCCCACAGCTGCTGCCCCTCGGTCGCGGAGTCCTTGCCGTGCAGCTCCACCGCATGCGCGGAAAAGTCGCGTACGAGGACGGCGAACAGCTCGTCGAGCACGTCCTCGTCGAGGCCCGTCAGGGCTGCCTGTTCCAGGACCAGCTGACCGTGGACGACAAGCGCGAACAACTGCCCGACGGCGAGGAGCAGGTCGAGGTCCCGGCTCTGCTCCTCGTCAGGAGCGGCCGTGCGTACGAACTCGCAGAGCGCGTCGGCCTGTTCGCGGAATCGGCTCACGTTGGGGAGGTGGGCGTACGCGTCGAAGGCCGGCCGCCAGTCATGGAAGCGCACCGAGCCGAGACCGCGGGCCGGGCCCTGGCGGAAGAGGAAGTCGTCGTCGGCCGCGTCGAGGCGGGTGGGGACGGGCGGGTAGGCAACCGGGTCGAGGAGGTGGTTGCGCATGAACTTCAGGATCAGCGCCAGGTTGACGTGGACGGTGCCCTCCAGCTTCGGCAGGCCACGGATCTCGACGGCGGCCTGGGCGAAGTAGTTGTCCTTCTCGAAGCCCTTGGCGGCAATCACGTCCCACATCAGGTCGATGACCTTCTCGCCCTCGGTGGTCACCTTCATCTTCGTCATCGGATTGAAGAGGAGGTAACGGCGGTCGTCGGGGCCGGCGGTACGGAAGTAGTCGACAGCGCGGTCGCTGAACAGCTTCATCCCGACGAGCCGGACGTAGGCGTCGGTCAACTCGCGTCGCACGTGCGGGAAAGCGGTGACGGGACGGCCGTACAGGATGCGGTTCCGGGCGTGAGTGACCGCCTCGTACATCGCGTGCTCGCAGATGCCGATCGAAGCGGTGCACAGATTGAACTTGCCCACGTTGACGGTGTTGAGGGCGGCGTCGAACGCGGCACGGCCGGTGTGCAGGACGTCCCCCGCTGCCACGGGGTAGTCCTCGAGACGGAACTCGCTGACGAACTTCGAGGAGTCGACGACGTTCTTGACCAGGTGGTAGGCCGGATGGCGGCTGTCGGCGGCGAAGAACACGTAGCCGTCGGGGCCCTCTACGTCGGAACGTCGCCCGAATACGGAGACGAGTCCCGCGGCGTTGCCGTTGCCGATGTAGTACTTGGATCCGGTGGCCCGGAAACCGCCCGCGCCATCGGGCTCCAGAAGCATGTCGGTGGAGTAGATGTCGGCGCCATGAGCCTTCTCCGACAGACCGAAGGCGAACACCTCACCCTGCGACAGCAGCTCCGCGGCGCGGGCACGGGCGGCTCCGTTGTCGCTCTGCCAGACGGGCCCGAGACCGAGCACGGTGACCTGCCAGGCGTACCAGTAGTCCAGGCCGTAGAAGCCCAGGATCTCGTTCAGAGCAGCAATGCGGGCGGTGTCCCAGCGTTTGTCGCCCTCTCCCTCGGCAGCGGCGTCGGAAGGCGTGAGGAAGGTCGCGAAGAGCCCCTCCTTGGCGGCGAAGGCCAGGAAGTCACCGAGCCAGACGCGGCTGCGGTAGTCCTCGATCAAGCGGCGCTTACCGCGCTCCTCGAACCAGTCGACGGTGGCGCGCAGCAGCCTGCGGGTCTCCGGGTCGAAGTGCGCGGGGTCGTAGGTGCGCGGGTTGAACAGCAGCGCGTCGGCCATGTCTGCCGCCTTTCGGCTGGGAAGAGTGAGGTTGGACTGTGAGCAGGGGGTATCGGAAGACTGTTCGGCCGGTCAACGACCGTCGGCGACCCCGGCGAGTGTGACGAGGACGTCGTCGAGCCAGGCGATCATCATGCGCTCGTACGCGATGCCGCCGCGCAACACGACGTGCTGAAGCTCCTGTTCGGCGTCGGGCGCTCGGTCCGTCAGCGGCTGTGGGAAGTCGCGCGCCCGGCCCGCGAGATAGCGGGCGAGACGGTGCTCGTGCGCCTTACGGTGACGCTCGACCTCGTCGATGAGGGCGGTCGGGTCGCCGAAGGCCGCACCACGGACCTTCACCGCCAGGTCGTGCCGCACGCTCTCCGGTTCGGTGCGCTCCTGGAGCCACGCGCGGAGGGCGTCCCGTCCCGGGCCGGCGACGGAGTACTCCTTCTTGTCCGGCCGCCCCTGCTGCGGGACGTCCCGGACGTCGATCCAGCCGTCGCTGCCCATGCGCTTGAGCACCCGGTAGATCTGCTGATGTGTGGCCGTCCAGAAGTACCCGATGGACCGCTCGAACCGCCGGGCCAGCTCATATCCGGAGCCGGGCTTCTCCAACAGGGAGACGAGGATCGCGTGCTCGAGCGCCATGCGCACGATGCTCCTATGCACCTCGTTGCATAGCAACGCTGCCGTGATGAGAAACAGCTCACCCTGCGCACGTCAGGCAGGTCACAGGCCCCACGGCCTCGCGCGCCCGTCCCGGCCCGACTCACCGTGGCCGAGCCGCGCCGAGTGTGTGCGGCGCCCTGACGAACGGCAGCGGCGGGAGTTCACGCCGTCCAGTTCCCCGACGGCGACGGGCGCGCGGCGTTATGTGATCGGCGGCGCGATCCGGCACTCCGCAGCACGGCCTGCAGAGTGATCCAGTAGCGCCGCTCGACGTCGGCGTCCGTGGAGCGGACGTCCTCCAATACACCACCGTTGCGCTCGATACTGCGCGTCGATGCGATGTCGGGGAGCGGCGCGCCGACCGATGGGCGACCGAGGGATCACTGGAGCCTGAACGACGCTCGCTGCTGCCACCTTGTTCCGTTGTGGACCAGCAGATCGACCGACGACACGCGGGCAGTGACCGGAAGCCGGCTGCGAAGGTCGGCCTCGACCTCCTCAAGCACGGCGTCGTCCTGCCCCTGGGCGACGGTCAGGTGCGGGACGACCTCGTCGAACTGCCCGCCGAACGGCGGGGTCTGCGGCCACCGGTCCGCAATCGCCTCGGTGAGCCGGCGGAACGGAATGTCCGGTTCGGGCGCGAGATACAGGATTCCCGGAAATCGCCCGCAGTGCTCGAACCGCGTCTCAAAGGGTCGATGACGCCCGATCACCTCTCCGACAACCGCACAGGCGTCGTCGTCGAGGCGGCTCTCGTCGAGGAACGGGAAGAGGACGGTGACATGAGCCGGAACCCCCGCACTGGCTGACGGGTCCAGCCGGTCACGCCACGCTCGAACAGCAGGTTCTGCCTCGGGGATCCTCACGACGAGCCCCGACCGCCCCGCCTGCAACTCACCGGAGTCGTCACCTGCCATCGCACATATGTATCAGCGAGCCCGGATCGGCAGCGACCGGATTACGGCGCGAGCGGTTGAACACGCGACCGACACCCGACTCATCCCTCGCTGAAGCGCGGCAAGATGCGGGAAGGTTCCCCTTCCACCTTCCTGTCCCGCCTGGTCAATCCGGCCTACTGGTGGGCTCGTTGCGCCAGGGGCTGTTCGCGCGTTTCCCGTCTTGGCGCCGGCCGAGCTGAACAGCGTGCGTCACTCCGGGCTCCACAGCGCGAGCGTCTTTCTCCGACCGCGCGTTGGTCCGGCCTCCGCCGGGCCGGTTCTTCCGGCGGGTGCCAGGTCCGTGGGGCGTGACGGGACGGCCGGCGTGGGAGTCCCGTCAGCGGACGACGGCGAAGACGTTCTTCTGCAGGCCGTTGGCGTAGACCTCGTGCTCGACCAGCTTCAGCTTCTGGGTGTCCTTGTCCGAGGTGCTGAACAGACGCTTGCCCGCGCCGAGCAGGAGCGGGAAGACGAGCAGGTGGTAACGGTCGATCAGACCGGCGTCCGAGAGGCTCTGGTTCAGTGCGGCGCTGCCGTGGATGATGATCGGTCCGCCCTCGGTCTCCTTCAGCGCGGCAACCTCGTCGAGCGAGCGCAGAATCGTGGTCTCGCCCCAGTTCGACACAAGGTCGTCCTCGGTGAGGGTGGTGGAGACGACGTACTTCGGCATCAGCTTGTAGTCGGCGAAATCCTCCATGTTCGGCCACACCGGGCTGAACGCCTCGTAGCTGGCCCGGCCCATCAAGACGGCGGTGGCTTCCTTCTGCTCCCGTCCCTTGATGTCGAATGCCTCGGGGAGGAAATCAACGTCCTTGAAGGTCCACCCCGAGTTCCGGTAACCGGGCTCGCCTCCCGGGCCCTCCACGACACCGTCGAGCGAGATGAAAGCGGTGCTGATCAGAGTGCGCATGTAGGGTTCCTCGGCTTCTCGTGTCCGGTGCTCAGCAGATTCCGTCGGTGCGGGCTGCGGCCACTCTCGTGGCTGCGGCCGCACCAATCATGATCTATGACTGTGGATCACGGAGAAACTCATCGGCCGTCACCGTTCCCCTCGGAGGCTCCGCCATCCGGATCTTCCCCGGGAGTCATGCAGGTGTCTCACGACAAGACCTGCCTGCAGCGCAACGGCGGCCTTCGGGGTGCGGCCCGCCTCGACCGGTGGCGCCGACTTGGTGCGCTGCGGACCGGGTGATCCAGATGAAGCACCCTGGCCGACGCCAGGCGCAAGCGGCCCTGGCGGGCCGCGCGCCAGTACGCGGGACCAGCGCGGCGAGCAGGCCGGCGCCTTCCGCCCATCGTGTGACCTTCCGACGCCATGCCCACTCTCACGCTGCACGGGGTGCGTTTCTCAGCGGCCGAAACAGTCACCTGTTCCGGAAGCTACCGGGTCGCGGGCGGAAGCCGGTAGACCGAAACGTGAGAACGCGACTCGGCGGTGAATTCGGTACCGGCCCAGTCCGCATGTCTGCTCTCCAGTTCGAATCCGGCCAACTGGGCCATGAGATCGAGTTCGGACGGCCAGATGTAGCGGTGTGGACTGCGGAACAGCCGAGCCTGCCCGGCCTCGTCGAACGAGAAGTGGTGCGATACGACCTGCTGCCGCAGGACGTCGTAGGTGCCCAAGTTGACGTACCCGGGGACGGACCGCCGGACCACGGCTGTCTGGCCCGGTGGCAGCCTGCGCAGCTCGGGTACCCCGAGCTCGATCACAAACCGCCCACCAGGAGTGAGGTGACGGGCAGCGTTGCGGAAACAGTCGACCTGCTCCGCCTGAGTGAGCAGATTGGAGAGTGTGTTGTAGACGAGATAGACGAGGGTGTACTCCCCGGGAGCGACAGCGGTCGCCATGTCACCCATGATCACAGGAATGGCGGCTTCATCAGCCTTGGTACGCAGCTGCTCCACCATCGGCCGTGACAGTTCGATGCCGGTGACGCGGACTCCTCGCCGAGCGAGGGGAACCGCTACCCGACCGGTTCCGACGGCGAACTCGAGTGCCGCTCCGTGGCCTGCCAGTTCAGTGAGCCGGTCCACAGCCGGCTCCACGACCTCGGGTGCGAACATTCCGGTGCCGGGCGTGTCATAGCGCTGGGCGGTGTCGGCGTCCCAGATCATCTCCTGGTCCATTCCGTCAAAGCTCCCCGCTCCCCTACGTGGTGTCCAACGAATTTCGTCCGCCCCGCGCGGCGCCACCTGGCCCTGGGATACACGGAGTCACCGGACGCCGAACCGCTCCCCTGCTGAACCCTCACGATTCGGGCCTGTTGAGCAGTCGCCGGCAGATGCGGCTGCGGCGCGGTCCGCTCCACGAATTGCAGCCGCACCTCCGGGGCCGGCACGTCGCCGACGGCCGGGCGCGGGCGGTGTCGGTCGCCGCGCGGGGCCGGCGCTCTGGTGCGGGCCGCGCGGCCGGCAGCAGGCCGACGGCGTACGCCAGGGCTCGGTCGACATCGCCGAGCTCCTGGTGGATCCCGACCCCGATGCCCGGAGTACGTCTCTTTTCAGCCAGACCCCCATAACGTCCCGGCGCGGAAAGGTACTTCCGTACAGGAGCACGCGTCTGACATCTTGCATCCACCACTCGTTTCGTACGGCCCGGCCGGTGCACTCAGCACGGCCGGGCCGTCTCCGGAGGACGCATTGATACCCCACATATCCAGCCGACCTAGACGCACGCTGGTGCTGGCGGCCACGCTCGGCGCCGCCCTCGCGTTCGGCGCCCCGGGCGCCCTCGCGGGCACCCTCCCCGTCGCCTCCTCCACCGCGCCGGCCGCCAGGGCCCACGCTCCGGCCGCCGAGTCGGCATCCCTGAGTGCGGCCTGGGTGGCCGGCACGCGTGCCTACCTCGTGATCACCTCCCCTGGTGACAGTTCGGCGGTCCGCTCCGCGATCACGGCCAACGCCGGCACCGTCTTCTCGGCCTTCGACTCCATCGGCGTGATCGTCGCCCACTCGGCGTCCAGCGGATTCGCCGCCACCATGCGCGGCGTCACCGGCGTGCAGCAGGTCGGCGCCACGCGTACCTCTGATGTCCCGGCCGACGCCTACACCCCGGCTCTCCCGGCAAATCCGGCACAGGCCTCGACCCCGGCCGGAGAACCGGTCCGGGCCGACATGAGCCAGATCAAGGCCGACCAGGCCTGGGCCGTGAATCCGGGCTCCGCCTCCGTCACCGTCGGCATCCTGGACACCGGTGTGGACGACCAGCACCAGGACCTGGCGCCCAACTTCGACGCTGCCGACTCGGTCTCCTGCGCCTACGGCAAGCCCGACACCCGTGCCGGCGCCTGGCGGGACGTCGACACGCACGGCACCCACGTGGCGGGCACCATCGCCGCGGCCAAGAACGGCAAGGGCGTCGTCGGCGTGGCTCCCGGGGTGAAGATCGCCGCGGTCCGGGTCGCCGAGCCGGGCAACTCCTTCTTCTTCGCCGAGAACACCATCTGCGGCTTCGTCTGGGCCGGTGACCACGGCTTCAAGGTCACCAACAACAGCTACTACACGGACCCGTGGCAGTTCAACTGCCCGGACAACATCGACCAGGCCGCCATCATCGAGGGCGTCAAGCGCGCCCAGGAGTACGCCGAGGGCAAGGGCTCTCTCCAGATCGCCGCCGCGGGCAACGAGAACTACGACCTCGCCCACAAGACGACCGACTCGGCGAGCCCGAACGACTCGACGCCGGTCACCCGCACCATCACCAACGCCTGCCTCGACATCCCGACCGAGCTGCCGGGCGTGGTCACGGTCGCGGCCAACGGCACGGGCGTCACCAAGGCCTCGTTCTCCAACTACGGGCAGGGCGTCATCGACGTCGCGGCACCGGGCAGCAACGTATATTCCACCGTCCCCGGCGGCGGCTACGGCAGCAAGAGCGGCACCTCGATGGCCACCCCGCACGTGGTCGGCGTGGCGGCTCTCATCGCCAGCGCCGACCCGGGCATCACCCCGGCGCAGATCCGCGCCAAGCTGGCCACCCAGGCGAACGACATCGCCTGCCCCTCGGACAGCCGCTGCACGGGTACGACGGCCAACAACTCGTTCTTCGGCGAAGGACAGGTCGACGCCCTCAAGGCCGTCGGGACCACCCCGCCGCCCGGCAAGTACTTCGAGAACCTCGCGGACTTCGCCATCAACGACAACGCGACCGTGGAGAGCCCGATCGCCGTCACCGGTGTGACCGGCAACGCCCCGACCACCCTCAAGGTGGGTGTGGACATCAAGCACACCTACATCGGTGACCTGAAGGTCGATCTGGTGGCGCCAGACGGCACCGTCTACACACTGCACAACCACACCGGCGGCGGCGCCGACAACATCGCCCAGACCTACACCGTGAACGCCTCCTCGGAGGTCGCGAACGGTACCTGGAAGCTGCGCGTCAACGACAACGCCGCCTCCGACACAGGCAAGATCGACGCCTGGAACCTGACCTTCTAGCGCAGGGGCCCGGCAGCACTTGCGTAGAGCATGCACTGCGTCGGCTGCAGCTCCCCGCCCGCGGCCGCGGGCAAGGCGGGCCGCGCCGGTTCGGGCAGGGCCGCGAACTGCTGGGCGGCAGAGGGCATGTGGGCCTCGGCTGCGGTGTACGCCGCGGTCGGGGCCACATGCCGGAGGCGTCCAGGAAGGCCGCCGACGGCCTGGGGCCGGTGTCCAGCCCACCGCGCCTTCCTGCGGAAGCCAGGGCCGTGATGAGGCCTCCCTTGAGGGCGGAACACAGGGCCTGGCCCGGACACGCCGACGATGCCCAGCAGTGGACTGACGCAGACGAACGAGCCGCCAGAGGTGCTGTCCGTTTCCGGCCGGGGTGGAGCAGGGACGCTGGTGGAGGTTGCGTCGGCCAGCGCTCCCTGACGACGTTGCCGGTGTCGGCCTCGGAGAGGATCCCGAGCAGCCTGACCAGCCTCACCCCGGAGGCAGCTCCCCCGCCCGCGGGGGGCGTCGGAGCTGCCCGAGGTGCAGCTGGCTGCGGCAGGGGTCTACTGGGTGTAGAAGGTGGCGTCGGCCCGGTCGAGCGCCGTGCTGGGGGTCTGGACGTACAGCAGGTAGTTGTAGTGGCGGATGTAGCGGCCCGGGAAGTTGTACGACTCGTACGAGATCCCGGCGGAGTCGCTGAGGCCGGCCCGGGCCGTGAAGGAGGCGTCACCGGCGAACTGTGCCGTTCCGTCGTTCTTCTCCACCCACACCTCCGAGTTCTTCTGCCGGAGGAAGTAGCCGGGGAAGTTCGCCGACTCCAGGGAGACGGTGCCGCTGCCGGTGAGTCCGGTGACGACGCGGAACTGCGAGTCGGCGAGTGGGGAGACGTTCGGCTCGATCTTGGCGCGGAACTCCCAGTGCCGGATGAACCGGTCGGGGAAGTTGTAGGAGGAGAGCCGGATCGGGGTGACGCCGTCCGCGACCGGAATGCCGAAGTCGGGCGTGCCGTCGGCCTTCCAGTAGATCTTCTGCACGCGGGTGCGGCGGTTGGGGTCGTTGAGCGGGGAACCGCTGATGTCCTTGTAGCTGCGGTCGTGGTAGACGAGGATGTCGGACTTGCCGTCCTCGGAGACCGTGAACTGGTTGTGTCCGGGGCCGTACTGGCTGGTGGCGGCGAAACTGGCGAAGACCGGGCCGGCGCTCTTGGTCCACGACGAGGCGCTGAGCAGGTTGGCCGAGGCGGACGCGGTCAGCATGCCCATGCAGTAGTTGGCGTCGGTGGCACTGGCCGAGAAGGTCAGGAAGACCTTGCCGCCCCGCTGGATCACGGCCGGTCCCTCGTTGACCGTCTCACCTCCGGCGGTCTCCCACGAGGCGGTCGGCCGGCTGATCATGACCGGGGTGCCGGTGATGGTCCATGGGCCGGCCATCTGCGCAATGTAGATGTTGGTGCCGGCGCCGACGGCCGGGTCGTTCTGCGCCCAGGCGAGGTAGCGGGTGCTGTTCACGACGAAGGTCGTCGCGTCGAGGGAGAAGGTGTCCAACGGCAGCGCGATGCGCCCCTTCTCCGTCCAGGTCCCCGTGATCGGGTTCGCGGCGGCGCACTCCAGGACGTACGGCCGGATCTTCCAGATGTTGTTGGCGTCGCCCGCGGCGAAGTAGATGTACCACTTGCCGTCGATGAAGTGGATCTCCGGAGCCCAGATGTGGGCGCCCATCGTGCCGCTGGCGTGCTTGGTCCAGATGGTCGTCTCGGTGGCTGAGGAAAGTCCCTGGATCGTGGCGGCTCGGCGCAGAACGATGCGGTCGTACTCCGGCACCGTGGCGGTGAAGTAGTAGAAACCGTCGGTGTGCTTGAAGATGTGCGGGTCGGCCCGCTGCGCGGCGATGCTGTTCGTGTACGTCACACCGGGTGACGCGGGCACGGCGGCGCGGGCGGTGCCGGCCGCGACGCCGGTGAAGGCGGCGGCTGCCGAGCCGGCCATCAGGCCGAGGACCGTTCGACGGGTGAGTTCGGGTCTCACGGAGTACTCCCTTGGTGCTCGCGGCGACGCGGAAATACCATTCTCCCCCTCGCCGGTATTTCGAACATCGTTCGTAAGTTCGGCCAAAAGGTAGGTTCTGTGCTTGCCATAGTCAATGCTTCTGCCCAAAGGCATTCTCTGGCGCTGTCGACCCGGCCGAAACCTGTGGGTGATCTCCGGGTTGGTCAAGCCGAGAAGAGCCGCCCGTGGGGATCGCGTGCTCCACCTCGCCGGCGGCCTCCGGCCCGACCAGTCACCTTGCAGCCGACGGGCGAGTCCGGCGACACCTGTTTGTGCACCGTCTACGACCCCGTTTCCCGGCGCTTCACGCCGGTGAGCGCCGGCCGTCCCCTGCCGCCGATCATCTCTCCCGACGGCACGAGGACCCCCGCCCATCCGGGGCCGCCGCCGGGCATCGGCGGCCTGCCTTTCGAGGCCGCGGAGTTCGACCGGGGCCCGTGCGTTCGAGGAGGACGGTCGGGGCCTGCCGCTCGTCGCCCAACTCACCCAGGGTGGGGGACGAACGTGGGTCGACATGCGGAGAAAGTCGCCTGGACCTGAAGGGCGCCCGGTGCACAAGTCAACCCGGGCGACAGGCATTTCCGAAAGCGGGGCGGCACGAACCGCGCCGGAACGGAACCCGCCGGAAAGATTGACGGAACGATGGCGCAAACTTATCTTTTGGTCGAACTGCCGCACATTGTTCGCAATTTCGAACAATCATATCCTTCAGCACGGCGCTCGGCCCAGCGGACGGGCCGAAGTCCGGAGGAAGAGTTGAACAGACCCGTAAGAACCCTGCTCGCCCTGCTCGGCCCGCTCCTTCTCCTGCTGGGTGTCCCCGCCCTTCAGGGAACCGCCTCCGCCGCCGCCCCGCCGGCCGGGCAGACCTCGCGGTACACGATGACCGCTTTCACCAACAGCAGTGAGTCGAACCTGTACGTGTACGACTCACCGGACGCCACGGCGTTCACGCTGCGGAAGGGCCCCGCCTACACCCCGCCGTCCGGGCTGATCCGGGATCCCAGCATCTTCAAGCACACCGACGGCTTCTACTACCTCACTTACACGACCAACTGGACCGGGAACACGATCGGGTTCGCCCGGAGCTCCGACCGGGTGAACTGGACGTTCCTGTACAACTACACGATCCCGATCAGCGGGCTGACCCGCACCTGGGCACCCGAGTGGTTCATCGACACCGACGGCAGCGTCAACGTCGTCGTGAGCCTGTCCTCGGCGAGCACTGCCACCCACTTCACCCCCTTCAGGATCACGGCGACCAACTCCGCGCTGACCACATGGTCCGCGCCCACCCAACTGGCCGGTATCGGACCGAACAACATCGACACCTTCGTCGTCAAGGTCGGCTCCACGTACCACGCCTTCACCAAGAACGAGACGACGAAGTACATCGAGTACGCCACGGCCTCCAGCCTCACCGGCCCCTACACCATTACGAAGACGGGCGACTGGGCCGGATTCGGCAGCTGGGTCGAGGGCCCGGCCCTGGTCAGGCTCGACGACGGCGGCTGGCGTATCTACTACGACGGCTACAGCGCCGGGAAGTACTGGTACAGCGACAGTCACGACGGCTTCGCCACCTGGTCCACGCCCACCGAAGTGCCGGCGCTGTCCGGCTTCATTCGCCACGCCACCGTGCTGAAGGAGACGGTCGACGTCACCCTGCCCGTCAACACCACCCAGTCGCTGCGTTCGGTCAACTTCCCCGACCGGTACGCCGTGGTGCGCTCCGACAGCCTCGGCTACATCGACCCGGTGAGCTCCGCCGGCAGCACCGCCGTCAAGCAGAGCGCCACCTTCACCGTCGTGCCCGGCCTCGCCGACGCCAAGTGCTACTCCTTCCGCGACTCCGCCGGCCGCTACATGCGCCACTGGGACTTCCGGATCCGCTTCGACGCGAGCAACGGCACCGACATCTTCAGCAAGGACGCCACCTTCTGCGCCCGCACCGGCAGCACCTCCGGTTCCGTCAGCCTGGAGTCGTACAACTACCCCGGCCGTTACATCCGCCACTACAACTACGCCCTGCGCGTGGACACCTTCCAGGACACCGCCACCTTCCGTGCCGACAGCTCCTTCACCTCGGTCAGCCCCTGGGCCTGACCTGTTCGGCCCCACCCCTGCTGCGCCGCCGCGGACCCGTCCGCGGCGGCGCAGCCTTTGGGGCGGCCCGGGAGGGGAGAGATCCCCGGCAACAGATCGAGCCGCTCTCGTCCAGTCGTCCCACCCCACAAGCGCCCACGCGGCACATCCAATGTCCGACGGGTCGCCAAGTCACCAACGGGCGCGAACCGTTCGTAAAAGATCAGAGATTTCGTGTCGCAGGACTAGACACAAGCGATGCTCGTGTCCGTTAATCCATCCCATGTATCAGCGGACCGGATCGCCGGGAACGAGACCCCTGGCGCCGCATCGGCGGCAGACCAGCCCGTGACGTGCCGCATCCGGCCGCCGGCCCTATGAGCCGACACACCGACGACCAAGCTGCCGCTCTCTCCTCACCGAAGGGTGCATCATGGCTTCCTCCGTCAGCAGACGGCGTCTCCTGCAAGCAGCCGGGGCGGCCGCCGCCGCCTCTGCCACCGGACCCTTCCTCGGCGCAACTCCCGCCCACGCTGCCGTCCCTCCCGCAAGGGCCGACATCGGGGTCACCGCGTATCCCTTCGGCCTCGGCCAGGTCCGGCTCACCGCGAGCCGGTGGCTGGACAACCAGAACCGGACGCGGAACTACCTGCGGTTCGTCGACGTCGACCGCCTGCTGTACAACTTCCGCGCCAACCACCGGCTGTCCACCAACGGCGCAGCTGCCACGGGCGGTTGGGACGCGCCGACGTTCCCCTTCCGCACCCACGTCCAAGGGCACTTCCTCACGGCGTGGGCTCAGCTGTACGCCGTGACCGGGGACACCGTCTGCCGGGACAAGGCGACCACCATGGTCGCGGAACTGGCCAAATGCCAGGCCAACAACGGCGCCGCCGGTTTCGGCGCCGGATACCTCTCCGGCTACCCCGAGTCGGACTTCACCGCTCTCGAGCAGCGGACCCTGACCAACGGCAACGTGCCGTACTACACCATCCACAAGACCCTTGCCGGCCTCCTGGACGTATGGCGCCTCCTCGGCAGCACCCAGGCCCGTGACGTGCTCCTCGCCCTGGCCGCGTGGGTCGACGGGCGTACCGGCCGGCTGAGCGGCCAGCAGATGCAGGCCATGCTGGGGACCGAGTTCGGCGGCATGAACACCGTGCTGACCGATCTCTACCAGCAGACAGGCGACGCTCGGTGGCGCACCGTGGCCCAGCGGTTCGACCACGCCGCGGTGTTCGACCCCCTGGCGTCCGGCCAGGACCAGCTCAACGGGCTGCACGCCAACACCCAGGTACCCAAGTGGATCGGGGCCGCCCGGGAGTACAAGGCCACCGGCACGACCCGCTACCGGGACATCGCCACCAACGCCTGGAACATCACCGTCAACGCGCACACCTACGCCATCGGCGGCAACAGCCAGGCGGAGCACTTCCGCGCCCCGAACGCCATCGCCGGCTATCTGAACAAGGACACCTGCGAAAGCTGCAACACCTTCAACATGCTCACCCTCACCCGGGAACTGTTCGCCCTGGACCCGAACCGGGCCGCGCTGTTCGACTACTACGAGCGGGCATGGCTCAACCAGATGATCGGCCAGCAGAACCCGGCCGACGACCACGGCCACGTCACCTACTTCACCCCGCTCAACCCGGGAGGCCGACGGGGTGTGGGCCCGGCGTGGGGCGGCGGAACCTGGAGCACCGACTACGGCACCTTCTGGTGCTGCCAGGGCACGGGCCTGGAGATGCACACCAGGCTGATGGACTCCATCTACTTCCGCACCGACAACACGCTGATCGTGAACCTGTTCGTGCCTTCGGTGCTCAACTGGTCGGAGCGCGGAATCACGCTCACCCAGACCACCTCGTTCCCCGACAGCGACACCACGACCCTCCAGGTCACGGGCAACGTCAACGGAACCTGGGCGATGCGCGTCCGCATCCCGAGCTGGACCACCGGGGCCACCGTCAGCGTCAACGGCGTCGCCCAGGCCATCACCGCCACCCCGGGCAGCTACGCCACCCTGAACCGCTCCTGGGCCTCCGGCGACACGGTCACCGTCCGCCTGCCCATGCGGATCGTGATGCGAGCGGCCAACGACAACGCGAACGCCGCCGCGATCACCTACGGCCCGGTGGTCCTGTCCGGCGACTACGGGAACTCCTCGCTCGATTCCCTCCCGTCCCTGAACACGTCCTCGATCACACGGACCAGCGGCAGTACGCTCGCCTTCACCGCCACGGCCAACGGCTCCACCGTCAACCTGGGGCCGTTCCACAACGCGCACGGCCACAACTACACCGTCTACTGGAACACCGGCGCCGCCACGGTTCGGCTGGCCAACGTGGGCAGCGGTCTCGTGCTGGGCATCCAGAACATGTCCACGGCCGACGGCGGCCGCGCCCTGCAGTGGAACGACTCGGGCACCGCCGACCACAACTGGGAAATGATCACCGACGGAAACGCGTTCCGCTTCCGCAACGCCAACAGCGGCAGGGTGCTCGGCATCCTGGAGATGTCCACGGCAGACGGCGCCACCGTGCTGCAGTGGTCGGACAACGGCACCGCCGACCACCGATGGACGCTGCTCGACCAGGGCGACGGAACCTACAAGATCCGCAACGTGCACAGCGGCTGGCCGACGCTGTAGTCCTCGCCGCCGCCGGCCAGCCCGCCGCTGCGGGGCGGGCGCTGGGTGCGCCACAGGTGCTGAACGAGCATCCGTGCCGCCAGGTTGACCGTCGTCGGCGTCTGGGCCCGCCCGGCCTGCACGGTGAGCAGCAGCAGGCCGCGGAACCATCCCCGGTCCCGGCGGCGCACTTCCCCGGTGTCCGGGTCCAGGACCAGACCGTCGACCGGGTAGGCGACGTCGCCGTCGAGGAGCGGTTCCACCGACGTCAGCGACAGGACCGGCGTTGTGCGCAGCACCAGGATGCGGCGCCCGGATTCCGCGTCGTGCCGCTCGGCCACCTCGCGCGGCTCCACCGGACCGATGTACTCCTCGATCGGCGCGGTGACCGCGTCGACGTACGTCTGCAGCTCGGGCGTCGTCGGTGTCGGTGGTCAGGTTGAGCTGGGCCTTGGCCTCGGCCAGAGTCAACAGCGCCACGCCGGCCCCCTCATGTGCGGGGAGGGGAACGACGTTGGGGAACCCGAGCAGGATCGTCGCCCCGTAGACGCCGCCCGTGGTGGTGCCGACGCGGTCGTCACCGCCCGCAGGTAGCGCTTGGTGCCGGTGTAGCCGACCTCGTAGATCTTGTCGTCGTCGGAGGAGCCGATCGAGGGCAGCGAGCCCTGTACATCGGAGGCGTCCGCGGCCGTCCAGTCGCTGTTGTTGTCGGACACTTCCAGGGTGATGGCGTGCGTGCCATCGGTGATGGCTCCGGTGTGGACCAGCAGCGTCGCCGACTGGAACCACTCGTTGGTTCCGGACGCGCCGGACAGCTTCCGGTCGACGGCCGTGCCGTTCGCGGTCGCAGTCCGCGCAACGATGGCCAGCGTTGCCTTGGCGCGGACGTGGTTGTAGACGGTGCGCTTCACTTCGCGTCGCCTCCTGCAGGCTTGCGCGGGGCGGTGGTCTTCTTCGCCGCGGTCTTCTTGGCGGCCGCGGCCGCCGGGGGCGAACCGCCGTCGTCCGCACCGTCGGCCGTGGGAGCCTGCGTGGGCTCCTGGCCGGGGCCGGATGCCTCGGGCGTTTCGTCGGCGGGGCGGGAGTCGGTGGCTGCGGGCTCGCTTTCCTGCTGCGCTGCGTCGGCCTCGGCGGGCGGGAGTGCCTGCGGGATGACGACGGCCTCGAACAGGTCCTCACGGCCCTTGATGACGGCGTCGTGCGCGGCGACCAGATCGCCCTTGACGACGTGCCGGTTGCCCGGCGCCCAGAACGTTTCCTTCGCTCGGTACACGGGTGCTCCTGGAACGAGGAGGGGCGCGGCCGCTATGTGCAGGCCGCGCCCCGGGGGTGGGTGGAATCAGGTGACGTTCAGGAGCCGGAAGGCGTCGGCGTTGACGACGTCGGCGCCCACACGCCAGTAGGCGAACCAGCCCGCCTCGCCGGTCGGCCGGCCGCTCGCGCCCTTGACGAGCGGCTCGTAGACCATGGTCATCCCGACCCGGTCGACGATGTAGTAGTTGCGGAAGTCCGCCGAGCAGCAGCGTGTAGTTCTCCGCGCCGGCGTTGATCGTGCCGTCCATCGCGGACGCCTCGTAGATCGGCGCGCCGAGCAGCTGCTCGGGCTGGCCCATCCCCAGGTTCGCCCAGAAGCTGGAACCGCCGGCGGTGTCGAACTGCCGGGTCTTGTTGATGATCGGCTTGGCCGCCATCCACGACGGCTTGCCGGTGATCCGGTGACGCGGCGGCAGCGACTGCTCGACGGCGTACACGTCGGCGACCGCGTACGTGTCGGTGGTCGCCGAAGCCACGACCGACCCGGACACCGCGGCGACCGCGGGGACGACGCCCTTCGGCTTGCCGCTGCCGTCGCCGGTCGCGAACGCCGTGGCCTCCAGGCGGTCCTTGGCGTCCGCCAGGAGCGGCCCGACCTCCGCCCCGAACCCGGAGTCGGCCAGGACCTCGAACGAGCCCTGAACCCATGCCGAGGCCTTCTCCGGCTTGATGGACGGCTGGGCGAACGTCGGCGACCCGTCGGTGACTTCGTCGGCCTCGGCGAGCCACGCCGCGGTCACGCCCGCGGAGGAGACGCCGTTCCACGTGTCCGTGGTGATCGTCTTGATCGTCGACACCTGCCGGAACGGGTTCGCGCTGCCGGCGTTCGTGAGGATGATCGTCGGGTCGAGGTGAACGGCACCAGGAAGCCGCCCGCCGCGTCGGTCAGGGTCATCGCCCGCCGGTGCGCCTCGGCCAGCCGGTAGGCCGCGTACTCGTCCTCGTCGAGGAGCGCGGCGTTGCCCGCGTTCTCCAGCAGCGACTCGAACGCCCGCATGTACTCGTCGGAGCCGGTCAGCAGCAGGTGCTGCGCGATCCGGCCGCGGCGGTCGCTGCGCACCAGGCGCTCGACGCGCTCCTGCTGGTCCTCGCTGATCATCTCGGCCGCGAGCTCCACCGCGTACAGGGCGCGGCTGCGCAGATCGCCGCGGGTGGCCCGCTCGTTGAGGTTCGCGCCGCGCACGCGGTCGAGCTCCTCGTAGGGGTTGCCGCGCGAGCGCATGAACTGCGGGCCCTCGCCGTCGCCCCGCTCCTGGCCGCCGGGCACGGCGGCGGCCGCGCGGACGGCGTCCACGCGCCGCTCGTGCTCGAGCTGCTCGTTGAACGCCTCCTGCGCGGTGTCGAACTCGCCGAGCAGCTCACCGGCGCGGGTGGCCTGCTCCTCGGTCGGCTCCTCGACCTCTTCCAGCTCCAGGAGCTCGGAGCGGATCGCCTCGAGCGACTCCTTGAGCTTGTCGCTCTTCTTCTTCCTCTTGGTGGTCACAGGGCCCTCCTGGCCTTGATCTCAGCGCGGACCTTGGCCCACGCGATCTTCTGCCGAGCGGAGTGCCCTTGGGCGGGCGGGTCCTCGGCGGCGGGCCCCGGGTTGGGGCCGCCGGCGGCCGGCGGGTCCGTCGGAGTGCCCTCGGCGGGCGGGTCCAACGGAGTACCGGTCCGAAGCATGAGCGCGAGCTTGTCCCGCTCTTCGGGAGACAGCTCGGAGAGCAGCGGCATGATCTGCTCGGCACGGACGCCGATCACCGCGGCGTCCGGGTAGGCGGGGAACGGAGTCGGCCCGTACTCCTTCAGCGCGATCTCCTGCCGGCGCACAGTCTTGAGCTTGCCGTCACGGTCGGCCCGGAAGCCGCCACGCGGCGGACGGCCCGGATCGGAACGCGTGAACCGG
The DNA here is from genome assembly GCF_003032475.1 of Streptomyces sp. P3. Lineage (NCBI taxonomy): Bacteria > Bacillati > Actinomycetota > Actinomycetes > Kitasatosporales > Streptomycetaceae > Streptomyces > Streptomyces sp. P3. The sequence continues at coordinate 8,823,192 of NZ_CP028369.1, read as the reverse complement.
CCCGAGAACGACTGCCCGGTGATGGCACCCTCGCGGATGTTCTCCAGGACCTCGTCGGCCAGCTCGGTCTTGTTGTACCGGGTCACCGACAGCAGGCCGCGGGCGTCCGCCTTCAGCTCGACCGGCGTCCCGATCGGCATGCTGCCCCGCTCGGACGGTGTGCCCCACAGCGTGCGGCCGTGGTTGTAGAACACCCCGACGCGCCACGTGCTGCGGCTGCCCGCGGGGGCGAGCTGCTGCAGGGTGCGGTCGAACGCGCGGCGGTCGATCTGCTCGAGATAGTCGCCGTCCTGGTCGTGGATCTCGACGGGGGTGTCGAACACCGCGGCGTACGCCTCGACGGTGCGGCCGTCCCCGCCGGCGCGGACATGGATGTCCTCGAGCGGGAAGTAGCGCAGGAACGCTGCGTCGTCCATGTCAGGTCACCTCCGGTTTCGTCGTCGGGTCCGGCACAGCCGCCGGGCCGGCCGTTGCACTGCCGGGCTTTTGCAGCTGGACCGAGTACAGGCCGGTGTGCCGCAGCAGGCTGTAGTCCTCGGCCTCGACCGCCGCGACGACGCTGGCGGGCTCGTAGCCGGCGTCGACGAGCTGGCGGATCGTGCGGGACTGCAGCCCCTGGATCTCGGCCGCGTCCTTGCGGTCCTCACGCAGGAACGCGATGTCGCGGTCGTCGTACCAGAGCTCGGAGCCGGCCGGGACATCGATGAGCGGGGCGAGGGATCCGGCGGCCTCACGCCACAGCGGCCGCATCGTGGCGTCCGCCAGGCGGCGCCTCGAGCTGGCGTAGTTGCCCGCGTTCAGCGACGACCCGGCCAGCCCCTCGGAGAACCCGACGATGACCGGGGGGACGCCGGCCGCGGCCGCCAGACGCGTCTCACCGGCGCCCTGCGTGGCCTTGAAGTCGAGCTGCTGCAGATCCTTGCCGACGACTGTGGCGTCCGCCCCGCCGCCCAGATAGAGCGTCTTGTAGGCCCGGTCGACGCCGGCGTGCTCGGAGTTCATCAGCGTCGCGAACTTCTTGACCTTGTCCGCGGTGACGCTCGCGTCGAAGCTGACGATGACCTGCGGTGTCGCCCCGTTCTCGAAGAACTTCAGCTTGTGCCGGGTCGCCGCGGTGTCCCCGACGATCTCCCGGATCACCGGTGTCAGCCACGACATGCCGCGGAACTGGAACTCCGGATCCGGGTACGGCGCGAAGTGCCCCACCTGCTCGGGCAGCAGGAACCACGGTTCGCTGCCGGTGGGCGGGTCGTACATGAAGCCGAGCAGCTCGGAGTCGATCGCCTCACTCGGCAGCCCCGGCTCTTCACGCGACCCGGTCACGATCGTCACCCAGTCCGGCCGGAGCATCTTCAGTCGGCCCGGGTTGTAGTTCGTGACGTACCCGTTGCCCTCAAGGTCGGCGTTCTGGATCCACCGCGAGAGCAGGTTCCCCGTCGTCCCGCCGGGCCACGGCGTCTCCAGCGGCGCCAGGGCCGGCGTGCCGAACAGCTCGCCGGGGCGGCCGTTGCGGATCTGCCGGAACTGGAACCGCGCCTCGCTGAACAGCAGCTGCCGCACCATCATCAGCGCGAACACCGGCCCGTTCGCCTTGTAGGCGTGCCGGACCTTCGCCTCGAAGTCGTAGGTGAGCGGCCGTTCCTTGCCGTCGACGGGGCGGCCGGTGCCGTAGTAGACGTTCCCGTCCACCGACCATGACTCGTCGTCGCGCGTGACCGGGCGCCGCGCGTGCTGCCACAGACTCGTCAACGCTCCCCCTCGGTCTTCGGCCGTCGGTCCTCGAGCAGCGCGACGGTCAGCCCGGGCGGCGAGGCCTGCCAGGCGGTCACCTGGTAGACGACCTGGTCCGCGATCGTGATGCAGTCCCCGTGCACCTGCACCGCGTGGCCGCAGGCCGCGGCGAGCACCTCCAGCGAGATGCACGTGAGCCGCGGCGCGTGCAGGATCCGGATGCCGCCGGGCACCTTCTGCAGCGTCAGGTCACCGTCCATCGCCCTCTCCTTCCTCCTCGTCGACGTCGACGAGGAGCAGGAACGAGGCGCCCGCCAGAGCCCCGCCCGCCATCAGCCCCAGGCCCACCCCGAACTGCACCCCAGCGCCCACGGAGAACCCCGCACAGCCCGCCCAGTAGCCGGCCCTGGCCCGGGCCAGCCGTGACCACCGGGTCACCCGTAGAAGCCCCACGGCTCCGCCTCCTCCGGCTCGACGTCGTGGTACATCGCCCACCCCCACAGCGCGTTCGTGGACGCCACCAGCGGGCTGATGTCCACGCCTTCCGACTTCCGGGACCAGGCCCACGCGTCGCCGATGTCGCGCTTACGGGCGCCCGCCAGCGCAGCCGTCATCGGCGCCTGACCGAGGTGGTACAGGGTGCCGGTGTCCATGACGTGGTCGTAGAACATCCCGCAGGCCTGCGTCACTTCGCGGACCTTCGGGCAGCGCAGGAACTCCGACCGGTCCTCCCGCTCGGGATCGTCCTCGTACGCCAGCGCCTTGCGAATGGCCGGCACGAGCGAACCGGCGGGTCCGCCCTCGTCGACGACCCAGGCACACGGATTCCACTTCTGATCGCGCTCAACGACGTAGTCGACGACCCAGTCCGTACCGGGCCGGTGCGCGACCACTTCGGCGTGCACGCCGTCACCCGAGGCGCCGACCACCGAGATCGCCGTCCAGGTCCGCTCAGGGTTGGTGTCGATGGCGAACGCCACCGGATCACCGGGCTTCGACTTGACGTCCTCGCAGGCCTCCCACTTGGCCTTCGGGATGACCTGCCACGTCTCGTCCGTGACCTCGGGGTAGTCGCCGTCGCCCAGGCGCTCACGGTCGAACAGGTCGGGCCGCATGCTGCGCATCTCCTGCAGCACGTAGGCGGTGCGGATGCGGATGCCCAGCGCCGGGTTGGCCCGGGCGAACGAGCGCTCGTCGCCGCGGTCGTCGTGCAGCTCGCACACGATGCAGCCCTCGGCGTCCGTCGGGCACTCCTTGACGTGCGGCGCGATGGAGTGCTCGAGGTAGCACAGCGACGGGTCGGGGCTCTCGCCCTCGACGAGCGCCCGGGCGCGCAGCAGCGCCAGCTGCTCGCTCTCCTGGCCCAGGCCGGCGCTGCCGGTGTACACCAGCTGCGGGTTCGGGCGGGCGGACAGCACGGGCATCAGGGCGCCGATCGGCGCTGCGCGCAGCTTCATCGCCTCGTCCATGAGGACCAGGTCGCCGGAGAACCCTCGTCCCGAGTCGCCGCCGCGTGCCAGGAAGCGGATCCGGGCGCCGTTGAAGAACTCGAACCCCTCCTCGCCGTGCGAGCGCCGTACGCGCTTCACGCGGCGGCTCAGGCTGTACGACCCCTCGATCACCTGGTCCAGGCGCAGAAAGGACTCCTGGGCGGTGTTGAACTGGTGGGCGGTATGGATGACCAGTCGTCCGCCGAACAGGATGACCTCGCCGAGCTGACGGGCCTCGAGAAACCCGCCCTTGCCGTTCTGCCGGGCGACGTTGAGGACGACGTCCAGGGACAGCCAGCGCCCCTCGTCGTCCTCGACGAGGCTGTGGTGCAGGGCGAGCTGCTGCCACGGATCGAGATGCAGGCCTGCGTCCTCGGCGAGGTCGATGCACTCCTGGCCGGAGGGCGACGTGAAGTCCAGCGCCTCCCGGTCCTCGGCGCCGTCCCAGCGCCCGGTGCCGGCGTACCGCCGCCAGGGGACGGACAGGATCCGGGGAGTCTGGCAGCCGATCATCCGGTGCCCTCGTCGGCCTGAGGGGAGAGCCGCCGTTCGCGCCGCTTGGCGATCTCGTCGACCTTGTCGCCGCGCTCCCTCGGGGGCGCGGCCGCGACGACGACGGCCATGGCCTGACGCAGCTCGCGCGCGGCGGTCGCCGTCGCTTTCGGGTCCGGCGACGAGTCGACCTCGGCGGCCAGGCGCAGCGCTACCGCGGCGAGCGCGTGCGACGCCGGGTCGACTCCGAGGGCGTGCAGCTGCGCCGTGGTCGCGGCCGCCACCGCGCCACGGCGCAGCCGACGCTTCGGAGCGTCACCCATCGGACATCACCCCCTGTAACCGGTCGTAAATCACTTAACGTAACTAAAGGGTGATTACGGAGCGTCACAGACAAGTGATGGCAGAGCGTCACTAAATCGCTGGAGTGAAGGCCGGCGGATTAAGTGCACCGCCGTGGGGAGAGAAACGGGCGACAAGGGCTTTTGGGTCGCCCGCCTCCTCGATCCACGTGGTCCCACGGCCCCCTCCCCCTGCCGGCCGAACGCCTCGCCAAGCAGGGCGAATCGGACACGACCGAGGGCCGTGCACGCCCGCGGCCCTGCCCGCCGCGCCTGCCGTGCCGAGCGTGCTCGGTCACCAGGCCCGCGACGTCTGGGTGGTGACGGGGCGTGAGCCACCCTTGCGGTAGTCCCGGTACCAGCGGGTGACCACCGCGTCCATGGCCGGCGACCGCATGGCGGCGACGCGCTCGCGCACGACGTCCTCGCCCGGATCCACGGTGACGATCTCGGCGCCGGCGCTGCGGTACCTGGCCCGGGCCTTGGGGCTGGGCATGGTGTGGATCAGGTAGACGTCGACGTCGTCGACGTGCTTGACGGCCTCGTCGATGGCCGCGAACCGCGCGCGCTGGGCGATGCGCTGGACCAGCGGATCATGGTTCCACTGCGGGGCGCCCGGGCCGGTGAGCGCCGCGGCGATGCGGTCCAGGTCGATGACGATGTCACGCGCTGTGGCGCGGCTCTGGATCCACGTGCTCTTCCCCGAGGCTGGCGGCCCGGTGATGACGTACAGCACGCGGCGTCACCTCCGTTGCGGGCACCAGGAGTTACCGCAGTCGACGATGTCGGGGTCGTGGAACTGGTCGACCAGGCTGGCGGGCGGCGGGCTGGGCTCCATGCCCAGCTCGTCTTCGAGTCGGCGCGTCTTGCTGTAGGAGGCCCGGTCGTGCGTCTCGCAGCGCTGGGCGATCCGGTGCAGCAGCCCCACGGTCACCGCCTCTCTGGTGTCAGCGGGTGCGCTCGTCGAGCAGCTGGCCGCCGACGGCGAACACGGGCTCGGGCAGGTAGCCGTCGGCCATGGCGCGGGCGACGCGCGCCCACATCTCGGCGAGCTTGAGCGCCTCGGTGGACCGTACGCCGTGGAACTGGGCCTGCCTGCGCTCTTCGGCCATGCGGTCGCGCTGCCAGGCGCTGTCGGCGTTCTGGCGGGCGCGGGCGTCGTCCTCGTGGCGGATGGCCTGGCCGTACTCGGTGTGGGCGCGTTCTGCCCAGCCGAAGGCGTGGGCCTGGGCGCGGCGGTGCTGCTCGGCGCGCCACGCTCCGTAGTCCTGCTCTCCGTTGCTCATGGTCACCATCTCCTCGGGTGATCGATCCTGCCGACACAGGTGAGGTTGTGCCGATCGAAGACGCGGCAGGCGAGGCGGCGCGGCACGACGTAGACGAACTCCCGCGGCTCACCGAAGAGGAGGCGCAGCCAGTATTCAAGGCCGGTGGCGGTGTGGCTGTACTCGTACCACCGTGGCGGCGGCGGTGGCTGACGACGATGCAGCCGGGCTCGGGGATCGCTGCTGTCGAGCGGGCCGAGATCGACCACGGTCACCACCTCCTCGAGGCTCGGGCTTGCGGCAGGGCGGTGCGGTTGCCGCGGGCGCTGTTGCACTTGCGGTGCGCGCTGCGGGCGTTGGCGGGGTCGAGGAGGTCGCCGCCGCGGGTGAGCGGGATGGCGTGGTCGAGGGTGAAGGCCCAGCGGCTGCGTTGTGCGGCGTAGCCGGTGAGGGTGTAGTCGATCTCATGGCCGCAGATCCAGCAGGGCAGGCCGAGGCTGCGTTGCTGAACGCAGAGGGTGCGGTAGGGGCGCCCGTTGCGGGGGTTGCCGGTCACGGGCGCCTCCGGGCTTACACGTCGTCGCCGAGGACTTCCCTGCGCTTGGCGGCGGCCTTGCGGTTGAGGGCGTTGATCATGCGTACCGCGGTGACGCTGAGCAGGGCGAAGGCGATCACGCCGAGGATCTGGACGATGATGTTGACGACGTCGAGGTTCCGCACGGCTCTGGCGATGATCAGGATGATGATGGTGCCGGCGAGCCAGGCGAACCAGATGCGCAGTTTCTCGACGCGTACGGCTGTCTGTACGTCGCGGTAGTCGCTCACGTGTCCCCCAAGGACGTTCGGTTGCTGAGGGGCATCATGCCGTCGCGTACGCGTCGTGTGGCGGCTGCGTGGCTGTTCTGTGACGTGTGGACCCGCTGCCCGGGCGCTCCGCGGCCGTTGGGGCGCCCGCGGGGCCGCGGGCAGCGAGGGTCAGGGTGCGCCGATGCCGACGAGGCGCAGGGCGCGGCTGCGGGTCTTCTTCTCGGCGCGGGCGAGGTCGGGCAGGGCGTAGAGGGGGTGGCCGTGGTCGTCGAGGCCGCAGGGGGTGAGGTGGCCGCGGCTGGCCCATTTGCGGATGGTGGCGGGGGTGACGGCGGCTGCGCCGGCGGAGACCAGGCGTCGCCAGTGTGTGGCGTGCTCGGCGGCCTGAGCGGTGGTGTAGCGCGGGGGTGTGACGTCCATGGTCGCCCCCCTGTCATGCGAAAGCCCCGCTGGTGGGCGGGGCTGTTGCTCGGTGGGCACACGTGTGGTGCTGGCACGAGTGTGACGCTAGGTGGCGATCTTGTCCAGCTCGAACGCGCGTGCGGTCTTGTCCTGGAGGGTGCTCCGGTACGTGTCGGCGTGCTGGTCGTAGTCGTCGGGTGTGAGGGTGAGGCGGCAGGCGGTGCAGTGGATGTGCCATCGGCCGTCGGTGCGGGCGAGGGCGTACGCGTCGCATCGGGGGCAGGGCGCGTGGAGCGGGTGGGTGCGGGGTTCGGTGTGGGTGAGTCCGCGGATGCGGTGGACGAGGTCGCCGAGTTGCTCGTGCAGGCCTGCGGCGGCCGGGAGGGTGAGGGTGTAGGGAAGGTAGGCGGTGAGCCACGTGCACCAGGCGGTGATGGTGGTGCCGTCGTCGGGCCAAGCCTGGTCGCAGGGCTGGGTGTGGGCGGTGCCGTGGCGGTCGCGGTAGACGGCGGGGTAGGTGTAGGCAATGTGGCCGGCCCATCCGGCGAGGAACGCATGGATGGGGACGCTGGGGTCGGTGTCGTCGTGGGGGTCGCCGACGGGGCCGGGGTGGCCGGGGGCGAGGAGGACCAGGACGCGGAGGTCGACGGGCACGGGCGAGTGGGCGCGGCCGGTCCCGCCGATGCGCCCCTGCCGCGGGGCGGCGCCGGGGGTGAGGAACTCGGCGGCCAGGAGCTCGGCCTGTCCGGGGAGCTCGGCGAGCCAGCCGCGGACGTCGTCGGCGCACAGCGGGCACAGGCGCTGCCCGTCGGGCGCGGTGCGGGGGCAGACGGTGCACGCGGTCATCGCTGCACGCCCTGCAGCTGCTCGAAGATCGCGTTGACGTCGCCGGCGGTGAGACTGGGGTGCTCGCCGAGGACGTAGCGCAGACGGGCGTCGATCTGCGCGGCGACGGCGGCCTCGGTCCAGTGGCCGGCCATCTGCCGGGCCTCGTCGGGGTCGAGTTCGGCCTTGAGGGAGCCTCGGCCGATGTGGACCAGGGGCTTGCCGGTCTTGGCTCCGGCGACGGCGTGGATGCGCAGCGCGGGCCGGGCGGCGGTGGGCACGGGCCGACGGGCGCGTACGGCCTCGAGGAGGCCGCGGACGACGGCGTCGTCGGCGTGGACGTCCTCGCGCAGGGAGCGGATGAGAGCCACGTCGGCCTCGGCGGCCGCCGCCGCGGCGGTCAGGTCGCGCGCGGTGGCCAGGGCGGCCTCAGGGGTGAGCAGGGCGGTGCCGGCACTGCCCCAGGTGAGGAGGCAGGCCGCCTTGCGGGTCTCGGGGTGGACGGTCGAGCGGATCCAGATGGCGTCGGTCATGGGGTGGGTGCTCCGGTGTAGGCGTGGCAGTTGGCGCAGTAGCCGTAGCGCTTGTCGTCGGGGTGGTGGGAGGTCTTGCGGCAGCGGGGGCAGGTGAAGGGGAGCGGGCCGTAGTGCTGTTCGAGGCGGGCGACGATGTCGGCTTCGGTGCGGCCGGCGATGAGGGCGATGGTCAGACCGGGGATGCCGAGCTCGGCGAGGTCGACCTTGATGGGCTCGTCGGCCATGAGGCGGGTGACGTTCTCGCCGGAGAGTCCGAGGAGGACGACGGGCGCACCGGTGCGGCCGCGCAGGCGGGCCTTGATCACGGGGTGACCTCGATCTTGTCGAGGGGCGTTCCGTCGCGCAGCTGGTCGATGAGCTCGCGCAGGCGTGGCAGGGCGAGGCGGTCCCGCCGGGTGAGGGACGCACGGGCCCGGGCCGGGAGCGCGCGCCAGCAGGTACGGCAGAGGTAGTGGCCGGCCTCTCGCGGGTGGTCGCACGCGAGGCAGACCAGGTTCCCGTCGGTGTCGGCTCCGAATCGCTTCATGATCGTTCTTTCCGGCCCCGGGTTCGGGGCCATGTGTACTGGCGGGTAGGGGTGGTGGGGTCTCGCGCGCGCCTGCGATTGCGCGCGCGTGATCGCAGGCGCGCGCGCGAGGGCTAGTCGTGGTGGGTGAGGGTCTGGTGGATGGAGTTGCGCCAGGTGGCGCGGACGTGGTCGGGGGCGTCGCCGGTTTCGGGCCAGAGGCGGCCGTCGACGACGGCGCGGGCGCACAGGAATGCGAGCTCGCGGGCGCGGGCGTCGGTGGTGGTGACCTGCTCGACGATGTTGACGGGGGTCAGGAAGCGCAGGGGCTCGTCGGGGAGGTGGCGGGCGTCGTAGGGGCCGCCCTCGGGGTCGAGGGCGACGAGGGTGAGTTCGTGCGTGACGCCGGGGCGGTGCAGCTTGGCCGGGGGTAGGCCGGGGGTGTCCGCGAGGGAGACGATGCCGAGGTTGTACTGGTACCAGACGGGGTGCCAGCGGGGGCCGGTGAGGATCCAGCTGTCGAGGCCGGCGGGGTGGCTGTTGAGGAAGCGGCCGGAGACGACGCGGCGGGCGGTGCCGTACGCGCCGGCGAGCTGGTCGCGTTCGGGGGATGTGGCCATGGGGGCTGGGCTCCTTCAGGGGTTGGGGGTGATGCAGTAGCCGCTGCTGCGCAGGTACATCTCGACGTAGGCGGCGAGGTGGGGTCCGGTGGCGATGTCTGCGGCGGGGTCGGTGGTGCGCCACCAGTCCTCGACGGCGGCCGCCATGACCTCTTGGTGGGGTCTGGGGGGTGCGGGGTCGGGGGGTGCGCCGTGGCGGTCTTCGCAGCCGGGGCTGCAGGGCGCTCCGGCGAGGAGGCACAGCGGGTGGCAGGGCCAGACGGTGCCGCAGGCGTCGCATCGGCCGTCGGGGCCTCGGTCGTGGCCGTGGCGGACGCGGGCGATCGCCGCGGCGGCGCGGTCGAGGGCGCGCCGGTGGCGGGTGGCGTGCCAGCGGATGCGGCGGACGCCAGCGGCGCCGGCGGCGGCCAGGAGCACCGCGGCGGCTGCGAAGAGGGCGACGCCGAGGATGCCGACGGCGGCGAGGAGCCAGGACCAGGGGGCGTGGGGGTGGTCGGGGCAGAAGGATCCGGGCTCGCAACTGCTGCTCATCGGGGGTTCCTGGGGTCGTGGGTGGGAAGGGCGGTGATGGCGTCGAACGCGCGGCGGGTGTCCTCGGCGGCGCGTACGGCCTGCTGCAGCGCGCGCCGGTCGTGCTCCTGCTGGCGTCGGTCGTGTCGCTGCTGTCGCCATTCGGTCGCGCGTTCGAATGCCTTGTTGCCGAGGATGCCGGCGGCGGCTGAGAGGGCTGCGATGGCGGCGATGGTGAGGACGCCGAGGGCTCCGCCGAGGGCGGCGACGGTGAACACCTGGTGCGGGGTCATGGGGCATTGGTCCCGAAGATGGCGTCGAACTGGGCGTTGAGGCGTGCGTCTTCTGCGGCGGCCTGGCGGATGGGCTCGTCGGCGAGGTGGGGGCCGGCGATGCAGCCGGGGTAGGTGCAGGTGGCGGTGACGGGGCCTTCGGGGGCGCGGTGGTGGTGGGCGCGGAAGGCTTCGCGGCGTGGGGTGTGGCGGCGGTTGTGTGCCCAGAGGCGGGGCTGGCCGGTGCCGTCGGCGCGGGTGGTGGGCCCGGTCCAGCGGGCGTGTCCGTCGCTGGTCGGCTCGGTGTAGCGGGCAAGGGCCTCGGCGACGGTGCCGGCGCGGCGCTCGCCGGGCGTCTGCAGGACGGCGCGGACCTTGTAGACGGTGCTGCGCGACGCTATGCCGGCGGCCATGATCTGGCGGGGGGTGGTGCCCTCACGGAGCATGGCGGCCACGCGCGGGTAGCGCGCTGTGATCGCGGCGCGCTGCTGCTCGGGTGGGAGTTCGTCGATCGCGCGGGGTGACACGGGGACCCCGTACGCCTCGCGTGCCTCCTTGATCGCCCTGCTGCTGACGTGCAGCTGCTCCTTGACCTGCAGGTAGGTGGCGCCGTCGCGGAGCATGTCGGCGATCTGCTGGAGGCTGGCGCCGCGGGGGCTCACCACTGCCACCGGACGGGGCGTACGCCGGTGGTGGCGCGGCCGGCGGTGCGGCGGGCGGCGGCCGCGCGGGCGGCCGCCGCGGCCCGGGCGAGGGCGACGGGGCAGGTGGCGAAGTGGGGGCGGCGCAGGGTCTCGCCGGGCTCGAGGCCCGGGCGGTCCTTGGACAGCTGGCGGGTCCAGTACGTGGTGTCGCGGATGCTGACGGCCTGGTTGCCGTCGCGGTCTTCGGGCGGGTCGACGGGGATGATCTTGCGGTGCTTGGTCGTGAGGGCGTACAGGACGCTGCGGCCGCAGTCGTCGCAACGGCCGTAGCCGGTGGTGGTGCGGCGGGGGGCGGGGCGGTCGTACACGGGGTCGGCTCCTTTTCAGCTGGTGCGGCTGTCGGCGCAGTGGGGGCACTGGGGGCAGCGGCCGGGTTTCATGAGCTCGGCCTGGGCAGCGGCGAGCATCTCGGCCAGGTCCACCTCGTTGAAGCCGTGCAGGAGGCTGAGCGCGGCGGGGCTGACGTCGTCGTGGTCCATGAGGCGGGTCCTTCCGGGCGGTCAGGCGGTGATCGGTGCGGGGTCAGGCGCATGCGGCGTGGCCGGGGGCCGTGGGGCCGTGGGCGGGGTTGTCGTGCCAGGTGGGGCGGTGGGGGTCGGACAGGTCCCAGCCGTGCCAGCGCTCATCGAGGAGCTCGCCGGTGTCGGGGTTGAGGACCCCTTCGGGGACCAGCCGCAGCCGCGGCCCGGGCCCGGCCCGATGCTGGGCGCGTTCTTCCAGGTAGCGCTCATAGACGGCGCGTTCGTGGGCGTGCCGGTGGCGGCGGCGGGCCGTGAGGCCGGTGGTGCCGCGCCGGTCGGCGGCACGGGTGAGGAGGGCTTCGTCGGGGTGCAGGCGGACGTGGCCGGCGAGTTCGGGGGCGAGGTAGTACAGGCCCTCGCGCTCGAGGACGAGTCCGTCGGCGGTCAGGCGCTCGAGGCGGCGGGCGACGGTGGTGCGGTGCAGGGCGGTGGCATCGCGGATCTGGGCGGCGGCGAGGCCTTCGGCGGGGTCGAGGCAGGCCAGGATGCGGGCGCCGCTGGTGCCGTGGGCCCAGTGGTGGCAGGCGTCGTGGGCCATCACCGACGCCAGGGCGGCGGTGTCGACCGCCGTGCCGTCGCCGTCGTGGACGGCAGCGGCTGTGGCACGGCTGACGCCTGTGGGGTTCGGGGCGGTGTGCGCGTCCGGGACAGTCGCCAGCTGCTGGCCTTGGGGGGGCAGGGCCTGTCCCGGAACTGCACGCGTGAGGAGCTCGCGGACGTGCGGGGGGATCGCGAGGCGCCAGCGTGAGGGGCGCTCGCGGCCGGTTCCGGCTTCCAGCAGGACGAGCCAGCCGTCGCGGGCGAGGCGGGCGTTGCTGGCCTCGGCCGTGGAGCGGGCGCAGCCCATCTGCTCGGCGAGCGGCCGTACCGCGCTGAGGTGGTCGAGGCCGCCGGCCGCCTCGGCGAGGCGCAGCCGGGCGGCGAGGTTCTTCTGGTCGACCGCTTTCCCGCCGCGTGCGGGCCAGGCGAGGGTTTCCACCGCGCGGCGCACTTCGGTGATCTTCTCGAAGGCGTCCTGGCGGTCGGTCACCGCGTCCGTGCCGCCGACGAAGGCGCGGGCCTTGGCCAGCATCGCGGTGAGTTTGCGCTCGGCGTGCTCGGCGCCTTTGCGCTCACGCAGGCGGCGCGCCCACCAGCCGCCGCGCGTGGGGGTGTAGATCAGCGCCTGGTGGAAGTCGGCCGGCGCCCACTCGCGGCCGGGCTGCGAGCACGCCACGGCGAGCGCCATCGTGAGCCGGTAGCCGGAGTCAGCGTCGTCGCGGCCGGTGTAGCGGCCCGCGTCGTCGCCGTCCAGGAGGAGGCGCAGCGCACGCCCGCTGACCGGCCGCCGCTCCCACACCGGCGACTGCCCTGGCGTGGCCCGGGCCGGGGCCGCGCCACCGGCCCCGCCACGGCTGTGGCGGGGCTCGGCGCAGGCCTCGGGCTGGCGGGTCACGGTGTCCTAGCTCGTGTCGGGGGCGGGGTCGTCGGGGTCGGGGACGGTGTAGGTGGCGCCGCACGGGGCGGTGCGCACGCCGGGGCTGATGTGGCGGTGGACCATGCCGCAGCCGGTCTCGCCGTCGCAGCGGACGGCGAACTCGATCCGGTTACGGGTCTTGATCGGGCCGGCGGGCACCGCGGCGGGGCCTCCCCAGCGGGGCGGGTCGGCGGGCAGCAGCGGTAACTGCCCCGCGACGCCGGTCACCGCGTCTCGCCGGGATGGGCCGGCTCGGTGCGCGCCGCGCCCTCGGCGGCCGCCGACCCGGGCCGGGCGGGCGGCATGGAAAGGGCGACCCGGGCGGGCGGCGTGGAAAGGGCGACCCGGGCGGGCGGCGTGGTGAGGGTGAGCGGGCGCACGCCCTTGCGCGGGTCCCAGCCGTGGATGGGGGGGCGGGAGACGAACCCGTACGCCTCGAGGTGGGTGAGGCTCTGGCGGACGAGCCGGCTGGTCAGGCCCGTCGACGCGGTGAGCGAGTCGACGTGCTGCGGGCCGCCCGGGGGCAGGTATCCGGCGTCGTCGGCGAAGTGGGCGAGCAGCAGAGCGACGTGACGGGGGTTGTGGTGCAGGCTCGAGGTGATGACCGCGCGCTCCCACTGGTGGCGGTCGAACGGCTCCCGGGTCGGGACGGCGGCCGCCGCGGCCGGGCCGTCGGCGGGCGCCGTGCACCGACCGCCGGGGACGGGAGTCCCGCAGCGCGGTGCGGAGGGGGTGGGCGTGGTGTCTCTGGTCGTCAAGGTGTCTCCTTCGGTGGCCCGGGGCAGGTCCGGGCGTGTCTGTCGGCGATGGACTGGGTGAGGTCGGCGACGTCGGCCGCGCCGACCGCGGTGTGCTCGCAGCCCCAGCGGCACGTGAACGCGGCGGCCGGCAGCGCGAGCCACACGGCGCGCTTGGTGTGGTAGTCGCCGAGGTCGACGTGCAGGCCGAACAGCTCGGCGGGCGGCCAGCGGCCGGCCACCGGCGCTCAGCCCTCGACGGCCGCAGCCGCGGCCGCGCCCGGGCGCGGCTCCGGCTGCGGATCGGACGCCCGCGGGGCGAGGCCGAGGAACGCGACCAGCAGCGCCACGGTCAGCAGGAGCCAGATGCGGTACACGAGCGGCCTCCGAACGGGATAGGTGGGTGGGTGGTCCGGCCGCCCCTCGCGGGGTGGGTGAGCGGCCGGGCGGCCGGACCGGTTCTCAGGCGCCCTCGGGCGGGGCGGGCCTGCGGGGGACGAGCCGGGCGGGCTGCAGCGGGCCAACCGTCATGCCCCGCACGACGAACGGGCCGGGCACGATCCGGCGCTGGGCGAGGCCCTGCCTGTAGCCGGCCGCGAGCACACCGACGGCCTGCGCGATCGCCTCCTCGAGGGCGAGGCCGGTCGACGCCAGGACCGCCAGGTCCCGGCGCAGCGCGGGCCACTGGCGCAGGTCGATCTCGAGGCGCTGGGGCGACACCCGGCGCGGGAGCTGCGCCACCGGCTCGGCCGGCGCATCCGGCGCAGCGTCATTCGGCTCGTCGTCGCTGTCCGGCTCAGCCGGTGGCGCATCCTGCGGCGCACCGTCCGGCTCGTCCGGGTCGCTGACCTGCGGCGCATCCGGTTCGTCCGGCGCATCGTGCGGCGCACCGTCCGGCTCGTCCTCGCGCGCGATCGCCTCCAGGTCGCGGCGCACCGTGTCCTTGCTGACACCGAGGCGCTCGGCGATCGCGCGCCGGGTCAGGCCCTGCTCGCTTAGCTGGCGCACCAGCGTGCGCCGGTCCGTGCGCGTCACTGCGCCACCTCCGAAGACGGCGCAGACCCGGCAGCCGTAGCGGCCTCGGCGGCCGCCGCGAGCTGCTTGCGGTGCTCCTGGCGCGGGCCGAGCAGGACGAACCCGAGGGCCTGGCGCAGGAGATTGCCGTACGCGTAGGCAGCGTCCGCGGTGCCCTCGGCGATCGCCCAGCACTCGGCCGCCTCGGCGTCCTCCTGCTCGGTGACGCGCTCCTGGTCGCCGATGTCCTCGGCGTACCGGCCCGCGGCGAGGCACTCCAACAGCCGGTCGTAGACGGCCTGCAGCTTGCGGGCGTTGCTGTAGCGGTCGGCCTCGAAGGCGTCGACGTCGACGCCGAAGTCTCCGGGCACCAGGTCGCGCTGACCGTTGTCCCCTTCGTCGTCGACGCCGAAGACGACGCGGGCGGGCTGCTCGCCGGCGCGCACCCGGCACACCGCCCACGCCGCGCCGGAGGCATACAGCAGGGCGGCGTGCTCGTACTCGGCGCGCGCCCGGTACATGGCCTCCGTGTAGAGGCTGTGCAGGGCGTAGACGGCTTTGGAGTGCGGGGAGCGGGTGAACGGCTTCGCGTTCCAGCCGACCGCTTCCGGGCCCGGCTGCCCGGTCACCTTGCCGTCGTGCAGGATCCGCCGCATCGGGTCGCTCTGCTCGTACGCGAGCTCGGCCGTCCGGTGCGCGAGCCCCCATTCGCGGGCGGCGTTGCCGAGGGCGTCGACGCTGTCCGTGAGGTGCTCGAACCAGGGCGCGTTGTCGGGGGCGAGGTTGTAGGTCATCGGGCGCCCCCGACGTGGACGGGGCGGCCGTCGCGGACGATGGTCAGCAGGTGCGGGCCCGCCTCGAACCACAGCTCGTACAGCGGCTGGTCGGAGGCGTCGGAGGCGAAGCAGCCGGTCATGCCGTCCACGTCCTCGGTGGCGGGCAGCGTGTGGGCGAGGAGCTGCAGGCTCAGCAGGCCGTCGCCGGCGTCGCCGACGATGTACGTCTCCCCGAACTGGGGGACGTCGCCGGAGGCCGGGTAGTGCAGGTGGACCAGGTCGCCGGGACGGGCCGGCTGCCAGGGCGCGGACTCCAGCCCGATACCGGCCGCCATGAGTGCGCGCGTCTCGCCGTCCAGGTCCCCGGCACGCCTGGCGTCATCGGCCTGGACGAGCGGTGAGCGCGGCTCCTCGGTGCGGGGGCGGCCGTACAGGGCGGTGAACACCTTGGTGGCCAGGCCCTCGGGCTTGCCGCTCCAGGTGTTCACCCTCGTCTCGCCCGTGCCGGGCAGCTGCTCGACAACGGTGACGAGGAGGAAGGCGGGCGTGGCGCCGGGGATGAGGCGCTCGATGGCCTCGGTGATGATCTCGAGTCGCGGGTCGCGACGGTGTACGACGGGGCGGTGCATGGTGTCCTTCGGTGTGGTGGTGGCCGGGCGGGCGGGACGGTTGTGAGGGCACGTGCCGCCCGCCCGGGGACTGGGCGGGGCGGTGGGTCAGGGCTGCTGTCGGCGGCGGGCGCGGGCAGCGCGGACGCGGCGGCCGCGCTGCAGGTGCAGGCCGGGGTGCCACGGCCCGGGCCCGGCCTGCGGCAGGCTCGGCGCTTGCGGCCGCCGCTGGGTCACCGGAGGCAGGCGGCGGTGCCCCCAACGGGTGTCGTCGGCGGCGAGGGCCACGAGAGCGGCGAGGACCGCGCAGAGCAGGACGAGCCACATCATTCGGCCACCCCGTCCACGCGTTCGTCGTAGGCGACCAGGGCGATGTCGAGGTACACGGCCTGCTCCCACCGGCCGTCGGCGTCGGGCTTCTCGCAGGCGCAGCGCAGACCGTGCAAGGCGGCGTGCATCGCGGCGTCGGCGACGAGAGCCGGGTTGGCGAGGTCGGCGATGGCGAGGGCGACCAGGTCGTCATCGGCCCGGGCCGACCAGCCGGCCAGGTGCGACCACTGCACGACCAGACCGCTCGCGCATATGGCGTCGGGGACGAGGTCGTCGTGGCCGGGCAGCCACTCCAGCCGTAAGAACAACTCGCGCTGTCCGGACGGCCCGGGTTCCTTGCGCATGCCGGTCTCGATGGTGTCCGGGAGGAACTCCATCGCGGCGAGGGCGCGGTCGACGGCGTCGGCGTAGGGCAGGTGCGGCAGGGTGGCCCGGGTGGCTCCGTCCACAGACAGCCGGCCGCTGTCGTGGATGCTCTGCCCGGACACGCCCGCCGCCCGCTCCTCGATGGCGGTCACCGCGCACCGCCGGCAGCGAGCTCAGCGGTCGGCTTCTGCTCGGCGAGGCGGGCGCCGATCCAGCGGGCGGCCGCCACGACCGAGCGCAGCGGCGAACCGCCGCGGCCGCGCCCGTCGTTGGCGTGCGCCCACCGCAGGTACTGCCCGTACCCGAACTGGCCCTGCGGGTCTGGCACCGCGAGTGCCGTCCACACGACGCCACCGCGCCCGCCGCGGGACTGCGTGATCTGACCGACCACGACGTCCTGCGTGACGGCCTTCACCTTGGGACGGGTCACGACGAAGTCGTGCAGCTCGCCGCCTCGCAGTTCGTCGCCCCAGCCGTCGCCGCCGAGCCACGGGTGGCCGGCCCACAGCAGGAGGCCGGCGGTCTGACGCGGGGGCAGGCCGTAGCCGAGGGCGGCGGTGGTGGTCGCAGCAGTGCGGGTGTCGGTGCCGGTCTGCTCGCCGCTGATGACGTACGCCGATCCGCAGGAGTGGCACACCAGGCGCACGGTGAGCTTGTCGTAGCGGGGGCCGTGGCCGCAGTTCTCGTCCGGGCAGGAGTGCCGGCGCTGGGGATCGCCCCCGCCGCGCCGGAACTCGTCCCGCTCGGTACGCGTGCCGACGTCCCAGGCGGGCCGCCTGCAGCCGGTGAAGTGCTCCGGCTTGTCCCACCCCAGGTAGGTGTCCAGCGGCGAGATCACGCGGCACCGCCCTCGGCGTCGCCCCGCTCGTCCTCGGTCCCCTGCTCGGTCGCCTCGGTCTCGGCGAGGGTGATCCGGGCGGCCCAGTGGGCGTCGTCGCCGTGCAGCGGGCCGGGGTCCTGCTCGTCGGCGCTCAGCAGGCGGGTCCCGGAGACGGACACCTTCACGCCGTCGCGGGCGACCTTGGCGCTGTGGAACTCGAAGGCGCCCGAGTCCTCGTCGGCGTCGTGGAACCTGACGGCCGCCGTCGTCCCGAGCGCGCCGGCCCAGGCCGCCACGTGCTCGGCGTCCATGACCGAGATCTCCAGCTCTGCGTTCATGAACTCGGCGCGCGGGTGCGCGTAGACGCTGAGGCGCACCTCCCACAGCGGCAGCGCGGCGTGTTCGGCCAGCAGCGTCCGGGCGACGTGGGCAGCGCGGAACGCCGCGGCCTCGAACCCCTCGATCGTCTGCAGCGGGGTCCGCTCGATGCCCGTCACTCCAGCCCCCTGGTGGCGACGGCGAGCTCGGCCGGGCTGGCGCAGCGGCTGCACAGGTCGGCCAT
The DNA here is from genome assembly GCF_003032475.1 of Streptomyces sp. P3. Lineage (NCBI taxonomy): Bacteria > Bacillati > Actinomycetota > Actinomycetes > Kitasatosporales > Streptomycetaceae > Streptomyces > Streptomyces sp. P3. The sequence continues at coordinate 8,805,502 of NZ_CP028369.1, read as the reverse complement.
CTGGTGGTTCGCCACCCAGTGGCAGCCGCCCTCGCACGCGGCGGCGTCGGTGCAGCCGCACCGCGCGCACCGCGCCATGTCGTCGACCGGGTCCTCGCCGTCGGCGGCGTCGGTCTGGGCGAGGCGGATCCGGCCGGCCCAGTGGGCGTCGTCGCCGTGCAGCGGACCGGGGTCCTGCTCGCCGGGGTTGCCGGCGGCGTCCCGGTCGGCGGCGGCGAGGTCGTGGCCGGCGCGGGCGAGGGCGTCCATGACGCACATGTCGCTGCAGTACCAGCGCGCACCCTCGCCGACGGAGGCGACCTCGAGGCGGGACCAGCCGAACATGTCGCCGCTGTCGAGGTCGTGATCGGTGCCGCACATCGCGGTCGCGCACGGGGCGTGCGGGTCGCGGAACTCCAAGGCCAGCTGGCTCGCGAGGCGGCGGCGGGCGTCGCCCTCGACGACCAGGTCCGCGCGACCGCCGTACGAGGACATGCACCCGATGACGGCCTTGGTGTGGGTGTCGCGCGGGCCGGGGATGCTCACCTCGCCGGTCCACCCCAGCGTCATCGGGGCCGAGTCGAACGGGGTGGTGCCGTACTCGGCGGCCGCGGCGATCTCCGCGACGGTCAACAGGTGCGTGCCCGGGCGGCCCTCGAGGAGACGCATCACCGCGGTGAGCTTGCGGTGGTCGCCGGCCAAGGCGGCCAGCTGGCGGCCGCGCTCACCGATCGCCGCCTGGGCCTCGGCGTGGGCCTGCTCGGCGGCCGCCGCCGCGATGTCCTCAGCGGCCTGCGCGTCGAACAGGAGGCCGGTCTCGTACTCGGCCTGCGCGAGCTCGCGCGGCGTCGCCGCTCCGGCCTTCATCGCCGCGGCGATGACGCCCTCGGCGGCCACCACCGGCGCGGGCGGGGGCAGATGTTTGGCGCAGTAGAGGACGCGTGCGCCGGACGGGTAGAGGCGGCCCTTCGGGTCCGGGGTCAGCCGGCCCTCGCGGGAGCTGCACAGGCAGCACTCGGGCTGCTCCGGCTCCGGGTACGGGGACCGCAGGCGGTGCGGGATCTCGGGGTCGATCGGCGTGGCCGCGAGGACCTCGCTCTGCGGCGGGACGTACGGGACCTCGGGGGGCAGTGCCCCGGGGGTCTGGGATGCTGTGGTCACGGTTCTGCCACTCCAGGTTCGGATTTGGGTGTGGTCTGCCGAGGGGTCGCGATCCGGGGTCGAGCCGGGCGCGGCCCCGTTCTTGTGTGATCAGGCGGCCGTCTTGCGCCTCGACTGGGGCCTAGGTCGAGAGACCGACCTCTCGGCGGCGAGCCGGGACTTGAGCGGGACCAGGGCGCGGACGCGGTGCGCGTCCTCGGCGGACAGCGGCGGCGCGGCGTCGACGATGCGGCGGATATACGCCTGTCGGGCGTCGTCGCTCATGCCGCGTCCTGGGTCTCGTCGACCAGGTCGGCATCGTGCGCGCCGAGTGCTGTCTTGAGTGCGGCATACACCTGGGCGGACGGCTGACACTCGCCCTGCTCGATCTTGTAGATGTTCCATCGCGAGCACCCGGCGGCGGTCGCGAGATCGGTGACCTTGAGGCACCTGTCTTCGCGGACGCGCCGAAGCTTTGCTCCGGAGATCCTGCGGCTCAACATGGACTCCAACGTACTCCACTTATTGGATTCCTCAACCCTTACCATGGAGTAACTTGGACACTCATTGGTGCATATTGGAGTTACCGAGCGGCACGCCTGCCGCAGACCCCAAGCTCAGGGGCCCTAGGGCAACCTTGGAACGCATTGGAGTGCGCATGTACGCTCGGCCCATGACAGTCCGGGAGGCGCGCATCCGGCTTGCGCAGTACATCGAGCGCCGCATCAGCACATTGGCCTTGGAGTACGCCGAGGTCTGCCGACGCGCGGGCATCTCGGACGAGACGCTGAGCAAGGTCCGCAAAGGCGCGGGGGCGCGCAGCTCGACCTACACCAAGCTCGAGCACGCTCTGGACTGGACCCGCGGAAGCATTGCGGCCATCCTCGACGGCGGCGAGCCGACCCCCCTCGACACCCCGCCCGACCGGGTGCCTGCCGGGCGCGCTCCCGAAGCGTCGCCTCTCGGCCGGGAGTTGACGTTTGCTCAGCGCCTTCTGGCCACATTGATCCGCGAGTTGGACCTGTCCCCCGAGGAGGCGGACGAGGTGTGGCGGCAGGTGCGGCCGGAAATCGAGGCTACTCACCGGTCACATACAGACCGATCTGTCCAGAATGAGACGGAACGACCGACCGGATAGTTACGTTCCGGTCACGGTCCGACCGATCTTGATGGTGTGTGACCGTTAAATTACGGACAGTGGTCCCCCATGCATGCCGCAGACACGGAGTTGGGGGACAGGAGTGTCCACTATGGGTCTGGTCGTCACGGCCGTAGCCGGAGGTGCACTGCTAGGGATCGCGGCAGCGGTCGGGCTCAGGCTGTGCGCCATCGAACGCCGGGCCGCCCGGCAGGACAGAGTCGAGACCGCAGTACGCGCCGTGCTCAACGGTGTTGAAACGTTTCGTCAGGAGGGTCTGGACCGGTCGCCTGAGCCCGGCCTGGCGACCGATATGGATGCCGACTCGGCGGTCGAGGTGCGCGCCAAAGCTCACCTGCGCCTCATGATGGAGGGGCCGCGGTACAAGGCCCCTCGGCGGGGCGGGCCACGCTCCTCCCGTCCGGCACGGTCAGCGTCGGTACGCAGGTTCTGACGGTGGCGGGGCTTTGCGCCACTCGATCCGCTCGGCGACTGGCGGCTGTGCCCGCCCGGTGATGGGGCTGGGCACGATGCAAGGCCTACCCAGGTAGCGAGGGCTCAGGATGAGTGCGGCCGTCTCCCTCTGCGCACGGATCGGCGCGGCGTGCCAGGACTCCCAGATGTCGACGCCAGGACGGACGATGCTCAGCACCGCCGACGGAACAGTGAGCTGACGTTCCTGCTGTTCCAACTCGTCGACCTCGGCCTCCTTGGCCTCAAGGGAGTTGGCGAGGAGCCGCACTTCGGCAAGCGTGTTGCCCTTGGCTCCGCGCAGCTCGTCACGCTCGAGGCGCGCCGCGGCGACCCGCGCCCTGATCTCGCGTACCGCCGCGGCGTCGCTGCCCGGCGTCTGCAGGACGGCATAGATGTCCTCACGCGCGAGGTAGGCCAGGAGAATCCCCAGCCGCCCGCGCTCACCGATGAACAGGTCGTCGACGCCGTGCTTTCTGATCTTCAGCCCGCACTGGTAGCAGCGATAGACGGTGTAGACCCATGGGCCCTTCTTGCTCTTCAGCTCCCGGGGGGACAGGTTCCTCTCGCAGCGGGCGCACCACAGACTCGACGTGAGGGGGTGCAGCATGAGGCCGGCGCCGACGGCGCGGCCCGGGGCGGTGAGTCGGCGGTGGACATCCCAGAACACCTCTTCGCTGACCAGGCCGTCCCAGACGCCCGGGTAGACGGTGCCCTGGTAGGAGCGCAGGCCTGCGTACGAGTGCCTGAGAGCCATCGTGCGCAGGTGTCCATCGGTGAAGGGGCGTCCGGAGCGGTTGCGGTATCCCTGCTCTTTGAACGCGCGCTCGACGGCCATCATGGAATGGCCGGCCGCCAGCATCTCGAAGAGGAGCCGGACGACGCCGGCGCGCGGCTCGTCGGCCACCCACGTTGTCAGCTTGCCCGTGGCTGCGTCGTACACGGGCTTGAGGCCGTAGGGTGCCTGGCCGTGCGGCCGCCCCTTGCGTGCTTCCTTCGGCGTTGTCCGCGAGACGCGCCGGTGAGTCTTGTAGGACTCGTACTCGCTGTCGACCGCGTCGTCGATCAGGGCTTTCCGGTCGCGGCCGTTCGCCGGGTCGTAGAGACGCTCGTGGGTGGTGACCCAGATCTTGACGCCCTTCTCTTCGCACAGCTCGATGAAGGACACCCACTCCCCCACACGACGCGAACCTCGGGAGGACTCCCACAGCATGAGGATGTCGGCGCCGAACGCGGAGTCGCGTCCGGTCGGGCCGCTCTTCAGATCTGCAACCATCTGGTCGAAGTCATCGCGCCGCTTACGGGCGTAGCGGCTGGCGCTCAGGCCGTCGTCCACGTACGGCTCGCCGAGGTCCCATCCCTGCTCGGCGGCCGCGTCCTCGTTGTCGACGCCCTGGTCCTCGATCGAGGTGCCGCCCTTGGCGTCGGACAGCCGGCGGTAGTCCCGGGCGCGCGGTCTCTCGGTACTCATGGCACTGGTGTATCAGGAATGGGACCTATGAGTCGTGCATCTGCCAGGAGATGCAACCTTAAAGGGCCTGTTGCGACTGCTGGTCAGGCAGCAGCACGTCGGCTGCTCTGCCCCGGAAGCACAGAGCAGCCGACGGTCCGCTACCGGCCTGGCCGGCGCTCGGGCCGGGAGCGGAGATCGGGAGAGCCGCTACCTGCCGGCGGCCGCGGGCTGGTCTGCGAACCCGTCGACGTCGACGGGTTCGACACCCTGCAGGCTGACGAGCAGCCGGGCGGCGAGGAGCCAGCGTAGAGCCGTCGCGTCCGCGTACGGCACCTGGTGCAGGCCGCTCCCGCCGGCGCCCGGGCCGGGCAGCGGCGTGAGCGTGCGGGGGTCGTAGGCGACGCCTGCGACGCCCCAGAGCGGGGCGCGGCGTACGAGAGCGGCCACCCATCCCCTGCGCAGGTGCGGGCACTCCCGCACGGCCCTTCTCGCACACGCGTCGTGGGCGGGCGGGACGGCCGTGACCTCGCCCTCACGGATTGCGTCGCCGGGGCGGGAGTGCATGAGGAACAGAGACTGCTCGCCGCCGTCGACGGCCGTGCCGCAGACCTGGCACAGCATGTGCGTCATCGCCTGACGCTGGCGCAGGGGGTGCATGCTGCGCAGGTCGGGCCGCCCGACGCCGGGGGTCGCGGCGCGGCGTACCCACAGGGCATCGAAGCGGCGGTCGGTGTCGACCTCGTCCGCGTAGCCGAGGCCGACACCGCCCCTGCCGTGTCTGATCTCGACCTCCGCCATGGGGCGCACCTCGCCGGACCACGGCGTGATCCACGGCACCCGGATCCCCTGCCAGAGCAGCGGCCGCCTCATGTCCCCTCCGGGCATCCGCAGTTGAGGATGCCCCACACTAGTGCGACCGCCAGGACGAGCAGCACCCCCAGGTAGGTCACGGCGCGCCAGTCGATGCGTCGTCGGTTCATCGGGGCGGCTCCCGGTGGGTGACGGCGCGGTAGAGGTCATCGCCGAGGCGGGCCACGGCCAACGGGTCGCACGGCATGGGCGGGTCGGCGAGGGGGACTGCCCAGTACAGGCTGTAGGTATCCGGGTCGAGGACGTCGCGCGCCGGACCGGGCGCGCCCATCCACGAGCCCTCGCCCTGGTAGATGATGCCGACCTCTCGCCACGCGGCGGCGGCCCGGTGCCAGGCGGCGGGCAGGCCTGACGGGACGATGACGTAGTAGTGCAGGCTGGCGGGGTCGCAGATGACGGGGCCGCCCTCGAGGACACGGGCGAGGTACTCGTCGATGGCGGCGGACGGCGTCTCGGGCTGGCCCGTCAGCGCGCGGAGTGGCGCGCTCGGGATCCTCACCGCGGACAGCCCCTCGCCGAGCGGCAGCATGGCCGTCAGCTTGCGCTGCCACAGCGCGAGGATCCGCGCCTGGGCCTGCTCGGGCAGGGTCCTTAGCAGCCAGTCCGCGGCTGTCTCTTCGGGGTCTGTGCTGGGGTCCATCTGCACCGACGACGGTGTGTGGTGGGACATTGCGCTTTCCTTCCGACCCGACTCGGGATGGCTGAGTCGTCATGGTCGGCAAGGTCTGTGAGCGATCCGATACACACTGTGTATCACCCGGCGTATCGTCCCCTTATGGCCAGTCGGGAACCATGGGCAGACGTCCGTCTCCGTGCCGCGTGGGCACGCCAGGACTGGGCTGCCATTTTCCGCGAGTACCGGCGCGCTGCAGGCCTCTCTCAGCGGGGCCTCGAGCCGATCGTGGGCATGCCGCAGCCCCACATCTCCGCGATCGAATCGGGCCGCCGGCAGGTCACCTCAGCCGAGCTCATGGCCCGCCTCACCGAAGGGCTGCACGTGCCGGAAGAACTGACTGGTGCCCCGAGACCACAGGGGCCCGATGCGTGGGCGCCGCCAGCCGAGCTCCGCGAGCGCATCGCGCATGCCCACTCGGTGGGCCGCGCCGATCTGCGCACCGCCGACTGGATCGGCCTGGTGCTCGCCCAGCATCGCCGCGCAGAGGACGAGGTCCTGGGCACAGCACTGTGGGGCATCGTGCGCCAGCAGCTCGACGCGGTGACCGGGCTCATCCCCCAGGCGGCCGGGGCCGCTGCGGACCGGCTCATGCTGCTCGCCGCCGAGCACGCGCATTGGCTGTCCTGGGTGGCGTGGCAGTCCGAACAGCGCGGGTCGGCGCTGGCGTGGATCGACCTCGCGCACGGATGGGCCGTCGACGGCGGCCATGCCGACATGGCTTCCTGGGCGCAGCGCATCCGGGCCTACTACTCCCTCAGCCACGGCGACCCGGTCCGTGCCCTGCGCACCGCCGAGGCCGCGCGCTACGTGGGCCCGCGCACGCTGTCTCCTGCAGCAGAGGCCGCGGCGGTGCACCAGGAGGCGATGGCGGCCGCGCAGGTCGGCGAGCGGGACCGGGCCCGCAGGCTGGCCGAGGAGGCCTGCAAGCTGGCGCTGCGGGTGCCGGCCGAGGAGGAGCGGCCGGGCTGGCTGTACTGGCTCGATCCGACGCGCGCTCAGCTGCAGGTCGCCGACGCGGCGTACGCGTGCCAGCGGTGGGCGGACGCCGCCGACGGCTTCCGCACTGCGCTGCCGTCGCTCGTGGCCTTCCCCCGGGATCACGCCTACTACCAGGCGCGGCTGGACGACGCCGCGCGGCGGGCCTAGTCCGCGGTCGCCTTGAGATCCACGCTCCGGATGGTGCCTTCACGGCCGTCGTCCAGACGCCGGCGGACCGCCAGCTGCAGGTACCCCAGCGCCGGGCTGCCGTAGGAGGCGACGCCCTGAGCGTTCACCCTCGTCTCGAAGAGCCGGGCGGGCAGGTGGAACACCTCGCGCCGAGGAGGCTCAGCCTCGCCGGCGTCCGGGTCCGCGTCCGGCCGGTACGGCACGTACGTGATCCACAGCGGGATGGTCGGGCCACCCTCCAGCGGATCCTCGCCAGGCTCGTCGTCGACCAGGAGCACGGCCTCCCGCAGAGTGCCGGCGCCGCCGCTCACCCGGCGGACGTACTCGTGCGCGGCTGCGATGCCCTCGCCGAGGAGGTCGTCGAGCTCGGCGTCAACATCCCGTGGGCGGTGTGGCGTGCCGAGGTAATACTGCAGACTCCAGCGCGCCATGACTCCAGCTCCAGCGATCTCGACAGCACGACGCCCCCGGGTGTCGGGCCTCGGGGGCGTGTGCCACGAGGATAGCGGCCCCCACCGACAGCGACGCACCGAACGCGAGAAAGCCCCCTGCACGGCCACGTGGGCCGTGCAGGGGGCGTCTCTCATGGGTACTGGCGGCGTGGGTCGAGGCCTGCGGCGAGCGGCCCGGCTGGTGTGCTGCCGCCTGGGTCGGGGACGTCGTCCTTCCGGCAGACCAGCGCGTCCGGATCCCACGCAGGCACCTGCAGGCTGTAGCCGGCTTGGCACGACGGCCCGGGCGGTCCCTGCTCGCCGCGAGGACCTGTCTCACCGCGTGGGCCCTGCTCGCCCGCCGGCCCCTGCTCACCCTGCACGCCCGGTTCCCCCTGCACGCCCTGCGCGCCGTCCGTCCCGGGTGCCCCGTCCTTGCCCGCCGCGCCAGGGGCGCCGGTGGCGCCGGCGGTGCCCGGGGTGCCGTCCTTGCCCGGGCGGCCTGGGTCGCCCTTGGGGCCCGGGATCGGCACGGGTACCTCGGCCCGCGCCGGGAGGTCCTCGACGGCCTCGGACGGGTCCGGAGCCACGGGCGTCTGGCCCTCGCCCGACACCTGCGTCCGCAGCTGCCGTACGTCCGTGGCGAGCGTGCTGACGGCCTGGCCCCGCCGGTCGGCCTCCGCGGCGAGCTCGTCGGCACGGGACGTCTCGGCGTCGATGCGCGCCCAAATAATGATGACCGCGCCGGACAGCGCGATCAGCCAGCACAGCAGCGTCAGCGGACGCCAGCGTCGGGCCAGTGCCCGTTCGGTACGGGTCACGGGATTCCTCCGGGTGGGATCAGGGCGCGGAGCCGAGCGATCTCCGCCTGGTCTGCGGCCCGCAGCGCCGCCTGCTGCGCGATCTCGGCGTGCAGCTCGCCCACCTTGCGGTCGAGCCGGTCACGCTCTTCCTGCAGGTCGCCTGTGAGCGAGCTGTAGCCGGTCAGGGCGGTCTCGCCCCGCTTACCGAGGTACGTCACCACCGCGCCGACGACCGCCCCCACACCGACGAGCAGGGTCCCGAGGGTGGTCGCGTCCAAGGTGGCTCCTCAGGTCGTGCGATGGAACGTCAGGAACCGCTGCTCCGGTCCCCGCCCTGCGCCCGCTGCAGCGCGGCGCGCAGATCGTCGTCCTTGCCGCCGTACGCGGGCGGCTGAGCCCACCCGAGGAACACGCCGGCGGCGCGCTGCAGCGGCGCCCAGGACAGGCGCGCGGCCAGCCACTCCAGACCCCGGAACAGCAGGTAGTAGGCGGCGGCGAGGCCGAGCGCCACGGCGCTCGCCGCGGCGTTGCTGTCGACCGGGATCCCCAGGCGTCCTGTCCAGCTGATGACCAGGGCGGCGACGATCGGGACGAGGGTCCGCATCATCGAGACGAACAGGTTGCTGGGCATGGCGGGTCTCGCTTTCAGGAGAGGAGGAGCTTCCAGGTCAGCGGGCCCGGGTAGCCGTCGGCGTCGCCCGCGAGAGCCGGGGTGGCGCGCTGGAAGTCCCGGACGTTCAGGCGCGTGTTCTCGCTGAACAGGGGCCCGGGCGTGTAGGCCGCGCCCGCGTGGTGGCGGGCGTAGCCCTTCCGGATCAACCCGTTGTCCAGCGTCGTGACGGCGGGGTTGGATTTGCCGAGGACGAACGCGCTCCGGCCGGGGAACGGCGGCAGCGTCGTGGTGCTCGTCGCGCCGGGGAGGTGGCCGAGGAGCTTCTGCAGGCTGACCGGGCCGGGCACGCCGTCGGCGTCCTCGTGCGGGGCCGTCCCCTTGTAACCGAGGCTCACCTGAAAATCGCTGAAGCACTCGGTGTCGGCGTCGGTCCACCGCGGCCCGGGCCCCTCGGCGTAGTGCCGGCCGAACCCTGCGGCGACGAGCGCCCGCCCGACCGCGGTGACGTGCGCGCCCTCGGCGCCGTACCCGTACGGCAGCTTGTTGATGACGACCTGGTAGCGGGCGATCCCCGACCCGCCGCCGGCGCTCGTTCCGTCCGGGCGGTGCGCGCCGGCCTTCACCCACGCGTACAGCGTGGCGCCCGGGCACTCGGTCGCGTACCCGTCGCGGTGTCCGAGGATCTCGCTGCCCGCACCGCCCCCGGACCGCAGCCACTGGACGGCGTCGACCAGGCCGTCGAGCATCGCGTCAGTGGGCTGGACCAGGCCGGAGTTGCCGAGCATCGCGCACACCGCATAGTCCCGCTTGTTGAGGGTCTGGTCGCCGTTCGCGGCGGTCTTGCGGTGCTGGCCACGCCCCTCGAACGTGAAGCCGTGCGGGCAGACCAGCGCCGAGTACGCGATGTCGCTGTAGTCCTCCTTCACGTTGGCGAGGTGGCTGGCCTGGATGTCGCGTACGTGGCCGGCGCAGGAGCCGTGCGCGTCCGCGGCCGCGAGGGACTTCGGGACGTAGGTCCCCTCGTAGTGCACCTTCACACCCTGCGTGCCAGCGATGTACACGAGGTCGTAGCGGGGTGGGCGCGCACCCCAGGCCGCTCTGGTGATCAACTTCATGGGCCCTCCCGGGCATGAGAAACGCCCCGGCCATCAGGCTCAGGGCGGGCGGGGTGGGGTGGGGTCAGGCGGCAGGGGCGGGCACGTAGTGCTTGGCAATGAGCTGCCCGTATCCGGCGTCGGCGGTCAACGTGTCGTTGCCCCCGTTGTAGTTCCAGGCGGTCGAGTGGGCGTCGGCGCGCAGGACGACGACTGGGCGGTGTCCGTCGGTCCAGTCGTCGGGAACCTCGGCCAGGGTGGTGACGGCCAGCGTCATGTGGTGCATGTCCACGGTGACGTTCTGACCGCGCAGCTGGGAGATCTGCCACCACGGGCCCGCCGTCTTCAGCGGGTTGCTGTAGTCGTAGATCCACAAGTGCCAGCCGACACCGACGGTGTACCGCTTGCCGTTGGGGATACCGACCCCGACGTCGTTGGTGACGCGGGCCTCGCCGGTCACCTTCAGCATGTCGCCGCGTGAGACGGGGCCCATGACGACCCGGTACAGGGTGCGGTAGCTGGACGACGACAGGTCGACGGGGATCTCGCTGGTCTCCAGCGCGCCCAGCAGCAGGGGCGGCGCGGGGGGCTGGAACGGGTCGGTGGCGTTCTCGCAGCACTTGTGCAGGTCGGTGGTGGACAGGTAGGGCATTGCTACTCCTCAGAAAAATGTGATGACGATGACGACGCCGTCACCGCCGGCTCCGCCTCCGCGCTGGACTTGGGAGGCGGTGTTCGCCGCGCCGGAGCCGCCGCCGCCGTAGGTGAAGCCCGTGACTCCGGTGCCGTTGGTGGCGACACCACGGGCGCCGCCGCCGAGGACGGCGTTGCCGCCGGCCCCGCCCATCGCGCCCGCGGTGCCGAACTTGGCTCCGGCTCCTCCTCCGCTGCCGGACACCCGAATGCCGCCGGTGAGGGTCTGGGTCGAGGACCCTCCTGCTGTCGCGCCCGGGGTGCCGTCGGCGGCGCTGGCTGTGCCGCCGCCGCCGCCCGTGGCCGACACCAGCGACCCGAATGATGAGGTGCCGCCGGAGCCGCCGCCGCTCGCACCGCCCGCCCCGACGGTCACCGCCTGGGAAGCGCCAGCGGCGGACGCCAGAAGGTACGACTCGGCATAGCCGCCGCCCTGCCCGCCGCCGCCGCACGATGTCTGCGAAGCACCGGTGGCGACAGCGTTGTGCCCGCCTCCCCCGCCGGCCTGCACCATTACCCGCACCCACTTCGCGTCATCGGGCCGGGTCCACGTGCCGGAGGAGGTGAACACCTGCACGTCGGGCGGGCTGAGCTGCGGGTCGATGGACTCGGCCATCGTCTGCCAGTGCTCCCACGTCCGGGTGTGGTCGGTGCTCTCGGGGTAGACGATGCCGTTCGACGTCTCCTGGCTCATTAGCCGCGCCTCCAGTAGATCGTGAGGGTCCAGGCCGCGCTCCAGCTGCCTCGGCCCGCCAGGTGGATGTAGGGGGTGTCCGAGCCGATGGAGATGGCGAGACCTCCGCGGGTGCCGTCGACCATGGCCTGCGCCCACGCGGTGGGAATCGTGAAGCTGGTCGTCGTCGCGTTCACGGCCAGAGATGGGCCGGCGGTGGTCTCGTTGAGGGTGGGGGCCCCGCTCGGCCGCGTGGACTGCGACACCAGCCGCAGGGTGGGTGTGCGGGCGGCGAAGTCGCCGCCGGACAGGCGCCGGGCCTTGAGCGTGGCCTTGGTGACAGTGGCTCCGCTGAGGCTGCGGGGCTTGGTGCCGTAGAAGGCGCAGCCCGTCATCCGGCCGAACGACGAGCCGGCGTAGCGGCCCTGGTAGGTGTCGAACCCGCTCACGGGGTCGCCGTCGGAGCGCCAGGAGCCGTCCCGGTAGGTGGCTGTGGCGACCGGCGGGCAGGTGAGGACACCGGTAGTGATGTCCGGCTTCGGTGCGGGTGCCGGGTCACCGGTGGACGGCGGCGCGGTGTCGGGGGACGGCGGCGACGGCGCGACCACCGGGGCGGCGCCGAGCGTGGCGATCGCCCAGTACGTGGACCCGCGCCGCAGGATCAGCAGCACATTCCCGGCGGCCACGCTCAGCCCGGCCACGATCCGCACCGTCACCTGCAGGCCGGCCACGTTGGCGAGGCAGGCGCCGCCGGACCCGGCGGTCTGCGCGATGGCGACGAGGGTCCCCTGCCCGGTCAGGGATACGCGGGTATCGGCGAAGTCACCCATTGAGCACCCTCAGGGTCAGGGACATGGAGCCCGGCGTGTAGGGCAGCGACAGGCCTTCGACCACGCACGCCCTGGCGGTGAGTCCGGCACCGGTCACCGAGACGACGTCGCCGGTGACGATCCCGGGGTGCGGGACCAGGGTGGCCTTCAGCTTCCGGAAGGCGGTGCGACGCAGGGTCTGCAGGCGGGCGCTGGCCGCGGCACGGCACTGGGCCACGGTGGTGAGCAGGGGGGAGGAGACCCGGGTGGGCACCGGCAGCGGGCTGAACGGGCCGCCGGCGCGGAACGGGCTGCTGCCGTCGGTGTCGTAGGCGACGCCCTGCACCTGGCTGCCGGTGCTGTCCTCGCCCTCGGCGACGACCACGTTGAACGCCCCGTCGCGGGAAGTGTCTCCGGACCAGCGGATCACGGTGCCTCCCTGCCCGTCGGTGATGTCGAGTACCGGGGTGCCGCCGTCGGTGAGCAGCTCGACGAGCAGGTGCCCGTCGGCGGTGACTTCGGCTACGGCCGGCCACGCGTCGAGGACCTCCGTCAGTGCGGCCATCCGGTCGCCGTCCCACTGCATGCCGAGCGGGATGGCCCGGTCGATAAGGCTGCCGTCGAAGACGGCGGTCAGAGCGGGTTCGACGAGGCTGCGCACGGTCGAGACGAACGTGCCGGACGGCTGGAACGGGCCGACGAACTTGGCCTCGTCGATGAGAGTGAGCAGACCCTCGGCGGTGACGGAAACCGTGTCACCATCCACGCCGGAGTCGGTGATGAGGAACCAGCCGCGGTCGATCCACTCGAAGCCCCCGCCGACGTCGACGCCATAGGAGATCCGCAGCTGCTGCCCGTAGGCGGCAAGCGGATGCTCGGGGTCGATGCTCGGATCCCACGTGATGCCGCGGTCGCGGCGCGGCACGGTCAGGGTGACCCGCTCCGGGACCGCCAGCGAGCGGTCCCGGTCCTCGCTCCCGGCGGCGACGGGAATGTCCGCGGCGACGAGTTCGCCGTTCAGCCAGGCGTCGGCCCGGATCTTCATGGTGAAGGATCGCTGCACGATGCTCAGCGCCTCGTCCGACATGTCCAGCACGTCACACCGTCCCAAAGTCGAACAGCGCGATGTCCAGGAGCGTGCCGGGCGTGAAGTCGTCGGCCAGGTCCTGAAGGCTGGTGTAGTTGTCGGCGATGTCCTGCAGGGTGAACCCGGCCGCTTCCAGGACGTCCGCCCAGGCTTCGGTCTCGATTGTGTCGAGCGCCCAGTAGCGGATCGGGTTGTACCAGGTGCGGTTCTCGCTGTCGGCGAGGACCGCGAGGTAGTTGTCGACACCCGGCAGGGACACCTGCTTGCGGATGAGGAGCACGCCCTCGGTCGCCCCGTCGAGGGCCTCCTGCAGGGCGTCCCCCTCCTCGTCGGTCATGGTGCGCACGGTCACGGTGGCCTGCGCTGAGGAGCGGGGACGGGACACGGCGACCATGCGGCCGCCCACGTTGAACACCGTGGCGTCGCGGTCGCGTTTCTTGTCGGGCCAGGTCTGGATGATGACGGCGGCCCCGATGCCGCGTACCGCGTCGGACAGGACGTCGCTGTCGACGCTCGAGGTGATCGAGCCGGAGGTGATCCGCCATACGTTGCCGTTGACGTCGACCAGGTCGGCGGCGTAGTTGAGGCTGACTCCGAACGGCTGCTCCGCGTCGATGCGCAGCAGATCGTCGGCGCCGGTCACGTCGACGCCGCTGGCTGCGCGGACCGGGGTGAGGGTGGTGCCGACCTGCCGGTACAGGGTGGCGGTCACGATGTCGTCCGCGGCGAGGCTGGTCGCGGCCACCAGGTTGCGGGGCGGGAACACCGACTGTGCGCTGACGGTGAGGGTGCTGGACGCCTCGCGGACCCGCAGCACGCCGGCCACGCCGGTGGATGCGGCGGACAGCGTGGCGGTCATGGTCGGCGCCTGGGTGCCCGCCCCGGAGGAGACGGCCCCGGTGGCGGTGACGAACCGGGAGTCGTTGCCGGCGGTGATGCTGTCGTCGGCCTGCTCGGTGACCGTGCCGAAGGTGATGCCGCTGGCGGCGACGCCCTCGGCGCTGAACGTGGCCGTCGACAGGGGGATGCCGTAGCCGATGACGGCGAAATCCCCTGCCTTCCAGGTGAGTGCGATGGCGGAGGCGGCGGAGAAGCCGGTGCCGCTCGAGGTGTCCTCGGCGAACGCGGCCGCCCACCGCCACCCGGTGCCCGCCGACCGGGAGAGGGTGTAGATGCGGGCGGCGATCGTGGACCCTGTCCCGCCGGTGGGGATGGCCACGGTGGGTGCGCTGTTGGAGGCGAGGAGCTCGCGCACGAAGAACGTGATCCGGCGCGGCCCGGTGCCTGCCCCGAAGCTGCCTCCGCCCCCGCTAAACGAGCCGGCCAGCAGCCATCCCGACGGGGTCGCCGGGGTGGGGTCGTCCTGGTGGCCGGAGACGACCTGGAGGACGGCGAGCATGCCGGCGCTCGCCCCGGCGGGCAGGGCCGGGGTCACGCTCTCGGCGGCAGACGCGGATGCGCCCGCCGCGCCGTAGGAGATGGTCACCTGCGTCCCACCTTTGCTCTGAACGCGGCCTGCTGTTGGGAGTCGCGGATCATCGGCTGCAGGGTGCCGCGGACGACGCCGAGGAACTGGCCGCTGTCGAGGACGAGGGTGCCGGTGAACTCGCCGCCGCCCGCGCCCTGCTGCGGGGAAGCGGCGGCCGCCGCCGAGGCCGTCGCCGGCAGCCCGGGGCGGGTGTCGCGGCCTGCCGGCAGCTGTCCGTCGTTCAGGGCGTTGAGGAAGGCCAGACCGTATTTCGCGACGCTGGCGGCCTGGATCACGTATTCACCGTCGGACGCCATCAGCGGGATGCTGTCCGAGGTGCTGGTGCCCGGGCCCCGGATCAGGCCGCCGCCTGCCCGCTCGAAAATGCGGCCGCTCCCGGACGTCGACACCGCGGCCTGGGCCTGCGACGACCCGGTGACGTACATGTGCGCATTGATGTACACCGTTTTGTCGTGCAGCTGACCGAGCCCAAGCTTCGCTAGGTCGATCTTGTGCTGCAGGTCGCTGATCTCGCCCTTGATCTTCGCGGTCTTCGAGGACGGCGCTTTGGCCAGCCGCGCCTTGGCGTCGGCCAGCTTCGCCTGCAGGTCCTGGAGATCGCCCTTGAGATACGTCGTCTTACTCGGCGGCGTGCCCATGATCTGGTCAGCCAGCTTCTTGGCCTCCACCCGGGTCAGGCCCATCGTCTCGGCGCTCTTGATGAACGCGGCCCGACCCCGGTCGTAGATGCCGGACACCTCCGACCAGGACGCACCGGACTCACGCGCGGACGCCGTGGCCGCATCCGTCTTCGCCGCAAGGTCGTTGAGGGCCGATGCGGCGTTGCGCTGCTTCTCGCTGTTGAGGACGAGCTTGCCGCCCTGCATGTCGAGAACGCCGGCGTTCTCCGACGCCGCCTTGCTGGCCGCGTCGATGGCCGCCTCGAACCCGATCATCCCGGACAGGCCCTGCCGGTTGACCTCGTTCAGCGCCTGGATGCTCTGCCGCAGCCCGTCGGCGGATTGCTTCTGCGCCTCGAGCTGGCCCTGCACCGTCTGCGCCTGCTCGCCGAACAGACCCATTGATTCGGCGGCCAGCTGCTGCTCGAGGGCCTGCCCGGCCAGCGCGTCCGAGTAGTCGCCCAGCTCCGCGCGGAGCTCGGCGGCCTCCTTGCTGGTGAGCCCCATCTTCTTGATGGTCGCGTCGAGACCCGCGGCCGCGAGGTCGGCCTTGCCGCCGGACACCAGACTGGCGAGGGACTTGTCGAGCGCGTCGATGTCCTCCTTGGCGTTCTTCACCGGCGTCGAGTCCGTGCCGAAGAACGAGATGATCGCCTGCTGGACGCGGTCGATCCCCTGCGGGTCGGTGATCTTCTGCAGGCTGTCGGACAGGCCGCCGAGGTCGGCGCCGTATGCGCGCAGCGCCTCGCCGCCCACCTTGCCGGACCTGCCGAGTTCCGCGATCGACGTCGACAGCTTGTCGACGTCCGGCTTCGGCCGCTGACTGCTTGAAGACAGCTCCGAGAGGGTGAGGAGCAGCAGCCCGAGGCCGGTCCCGGCCATCGCGAGTTTCGCGCCGCGCGACAGCCCGCCGATCGCCGCGGTGACGCCGCCGATGGCGCCGGGTGCGCCGGCGGCCGCCGCGCGCATCGCCCCCACCTGCACGCCCAGCGCGAGGAGTGCGGCCTTGGCCGCGTCCGTCCCGACCGCCGCCAGGCGCACTGCCTTGACGGCGATGGCCAGCTGCAGCATGGTCGCGATCGCCTCGGGCGGTACCGCGGAAACGATCCCGGACAGGGCGTTGATGACGTCGAGCATGCCGACGCCGACGTCGGAGCCGGCCTCGAGCACGTTCAGCAGGGCGTCGCCGATGTTGTGGAGGGTCTCCCACACGGCGGGCCCGTTGGCGTGCGCGTAGTCGAGGAACTCCTTGAAGTCGCCGCCGACCTCGCCGGCGTCGAGCTTGGCCAGGAAGATGTTCAGCTCGTCGACCGCGTGGTCCATCGTCCGGTCAGCGAAGTCGGTGAACCGGCTGTTCAGCTTGTCGAACCCTGGGGTGGAGATCGCGCCGCCGACCATGGTGACGAGCCGGTCGACCTGCGTCGACGCGCTCTTGGCCAGGCCCGTCGTCTTGGGCAGCAGGGCGTTGGCGATCGCCACGCCCTTGTTGAACGGGCCCATCACGTCGCCCGCGAGACTGTCGGACCAGTCCTGGAAGTTGTCGTGCAGGAGCCCCACCGCGACCGCTGCCTCACGGGTGGCGGGCGGCATCTTCTCGAGCTGCTGCTGATACGCGGCCTGCGCCTGAACGGCCTCCTGGGAGGTGGCGCCCGAGGTGCGCACCGCCTCCTCGTAGGCGTCCTGGGCTTTGACCGCCTCGCTGATCGCGGCGATCTGCGGCTTGAGCGCGAGACCGTAGGCGGCCGCGGCCACGGCCACGGCACCGAACTGCCCGGCCAGCTGCAGGGCGGAGCCTGCGAGAGCCGCGGAGGCGGGGATCGCGGCCGGCGCCAGGCTGATCAGGTTGGCCTTGAGGGATTCGCCGACCTTGCCGGCCGCCACGGACAGCTCGTCGAAGCGGCTGCGGACCTGCCCGGTGTGGTCGTCGACACGGCGCTGCGCGTCGGCCACCGTGAGGAGCCGGCCCTGCAGGTCGCGCAGCCGGCCGTCGGCGTCGGCAGTGATGCCCGCCATGCGCAGCCGGAGGCGGTCCGCGGAATCCGCCGAGCCGTCCAGGACCCGCGACAGCTCGTCCCGCCCGGCGAGGGTGAAGGTGAGACGCGTAGTCAACGGTCACCTCCTCACCTCGTAGCGATGTGCCGGTCGATCCACGCGACCAGTCGCAGGAACCGGTCGACCTTGAGCCGGTCGATCTCGGAGGGCTGCATTTTCAGGTAGAACATCAGCAGCGGTTCGTACTCGTGGATCAGTCCGCGGAGTCCTGGAGGCCGGGAGCCAAGTGGCCTTTTCCCAGCGCGTCGAGTGCCGCGTCCACGTCCGCCCGGTCGTGGGCGAGCTTGCGCAGGTGCGGCAGCATCGCGTCGATCGCCGCGTCCTCCGACTTGGCGAGGGCCTCGGACATGATCGTGGTCAGCACGTCGTCGATCTCGTGGCGTTCGATGCGGACCGTGAGGCGGCGCCGCCAGCTGGGCACGTCGAATGCGGCGAACTGCAGCCCGGGGTCCTCACGCCGGCGGAACGCCCACAGCACGGCGCGCATCGCGGTCGGGTCCTGGCCGCGCAGCCGGTCCTCGACCGTCCGCCATTGCAGGCCCATTTCCTCCTCGACGGCAGCCGCCTCGATCGCCGACAGATCGTCGGTCGTCATGCGCTCCGGCGTGCCGTCGTCCTGCGTGTACGTGATGATCATGCGTTGTCTCTTCTCACTGAAGGTCCCGGCGGACATCGCCGAGGACCCGTTCGATTTCGGCCCGCATCCGCGGCATCCCGGCCTCCACGGTGTTCGACCACCAGCCCGTCGGCCGCGCCCACTGCGTCGCCCACCGCTTGCGGTTGTTGAACACCGGATGGCGCACCCTGCCCTCGTCGATGACCCCGGGCATGTTCCTCAGGTCCGCAGGAAGGCGTGAACGGTCCACCCAGACGCGGGCGCCGGGGCTGGCGCCGGAGCGGACGCTGATTCGCACAGCGCCCGCCAGCGTCGCCCGCAGCGGGCGTTCGGTGGGTGACGGCCCGCCCCGCGTCCTGCGGCCGGAGCCGGGCAGCTGCACGCTGCGGATAGCGCGCTGCAGGTCCGCGTGCAGCGGCTCGGCAGCACGCCTGATACGGCGGGCGGTGTTCTGCCGCAGCCGCGGCCCGCCCGCCATACGCAGGCGGCGCGACAGCTCCACCAGTTGGCCCGTGCCGAGGATCTGTACCGAGCCGGTCATGGTCAGGCCGCGGGGATCGCGACGTTCTCGGCCGGCTCGCTGGTAATCGCGAACTGCGCCATGATCTGCGCCGCCTGGTCCAGCTCGCGGACCTTGGCCTGCGAGGTGACGGTGACGGGGAAAATGTCCATCGTCTGCGCCTCGATGTCGCCCTCGTCCATCCACACGATGTAACCGCTGTCCTCGCGGTTGAGGAGGGTCCGCACGTCGTCGCCGTCCTTCGACGCCCAGAACGTCAGCGACGAGTCGGCGGCGGTGATCTCGCCGCCGACGACCGGTGTGAACCGCGCGCCGAGGGCCGGGGTGGGCACGGTGGCAGACGTGGTCTGCCATCCCGCCATGGCGCCCGTCTCGCCCTCGAGGGCCGTGCCCGCGTTCAGCTCGACGCGGCTCGGCGCGGACTTGTTCGCGATCGTCGGCACCCACAGCACCTTCGTGGTGCCTCGCCGGTAGTAGCGGATCGACGCGTTGATCGGCGTAGCGGACATCAGCTCTCATCTCCCTTCGGGGTCGGCCGGCGGCGCTTGACCACGGCCTTCGGTTTCGGCAGGTCCTCGGCGACCTGCCAGCCCGCCGCCAGGTGCCCAGGCACCGAGGCCTCGGCGACGTCGATCGGCTGGTCGGGCAGATCGGGGTGGGTCATGCTCACGCGGCCCATCAGACCGGCACCCGCACGACCGCCACGGTCACCGACGTGACGCCGTCGTAGGTGATCGCGGCCCGGCCGGTCGTTTTGTTGCGGTAGTCGCTCGTAACCGGGATCGCCACCTCAGCGCCGGCCGCCACGACGATCGCCCGGTCGGCGATCGCCAGGCCGTTCACGGTGTCCGGCGTCGCCAGCGTCACCGTGTGGCTGCCGGCGTCGCCGTTCTTCACCAGCAGCAGCACGCCCGCCCCGGTCTGGCAGGTGTCCCCGCCCCCCGCCGCCGCGCCGTACGTGACCGTCGCGCCGGTCAGCCCCACGACGGTTGTCGTCAGTGCAGCCATGTCCGTCCTTCCTTACGTGAATGCGCGGCCGGCCACCGTCAGCAGCAGCCGGGCCTGCGCCCCGTCATCGGTCTGGTCCTGCACCAATCGGGTCGCCTCGACGGCGGCCTCCAGCGAGCGAAGCCCGATGCTCGGGTCCTCCCTCAGCCACGCCTCGACGCGCGCCGCGATCTCGTACACGCGCTGGCGGGCGGCCACGATGTCCGTGTCACCGCGGGTCGCGACGGCCGCCACCGTGACCTGGAACGCCTCTTCGCGGCCACTGCTGAGATCGGACCAGCCGCCGACGGACTGGGCCGCCTCGAAGTCGCCGGACGGGTCGCCGTCGAAGCCGACGATGAGCCAGTCCGGGGCGGCCGAGTCCGTCACCTCCGGCCCGTCCGCGATGGCCACGCCCGACAGCTCGCCGTCGGCCTCGGACTTGCCCAGCGCCACCAGCGCGTCAAGCACTTCGGGAACTCTCGAACCCATCTACGCCACTCCTGGGGGAAGTCGGTACGGGGCGAGGAGCTCGAGCACCCGGTTGGGAACCGCGTAGCCGAACCCCGGGATGGGCTGGCCGACGCTGTAGTCCTCGCCGCCGCCGGCCAGCCCGCCGCTGCGGGGCGGGCGCTGGGTGCGCCACAGGTGCTGAACGAGCATCCGTGCCGCCAGGTTGACCGTCGTCGGCGTCTGGGCCCGCCCGGCCTGCACGGTGAGCAGCAGCAGGCCGCGGAACCATCCCCGGTCCCGGCGGCGCACTTCCCCGGTGTCCGGGTCCAGGACCAGACCGTCGACCGGGTAGGCGACGTCGCCGTCGAGGAGCGGTTCCACCGACGTCAGCGACAGGACCGGCGTTGTGCGCAGCACCAGGATGCGGCGCCCGGATTCCGCGTCGTGCCGCTCGGCCACCTCGCGCGGCTCCACCGGACCGATGTACTCCTCGATCGGCGCGGTGACCGCGTCGACGTACGTCTGCAGCTCGGCGTCGTCGGTGTCGGTGGTCAGGTTGAGCTGGGCCTTGGCCTCGGCCAGAGTCAACAGCGCCACGCCGGCCCCCTCATGTGCGGGAGAGGGGAACGACGTTGGGGAACCCGAGCAGGATCGTCGCCCCGTAGACGCCGCCCGTGGTGGTGCCGGACGCGGTCGTCACCGCCCGCAGGTAGCGCTTGGTGCCGGTGTAGCCGACCTCGTAGATCTTGTCGTCGTCGGAGGAGCCGATCGAGGGCAGCGAGCCCTGTACATCGGAGGCGTCCGCGGCCGTCCAGTCGCTGTTGTTGTCGGACACTTCCAGGGTGATGGCGTGCGTGCCATCGGTGATGGCTCCGGTGTGGACCAGCAGCGTCGCCGACTGGAACCACTCGTTGGTTCCGGACGCGCCGGACAGCTTCCGGTCGACGGCCGTGCCGTTCGCGGTCGCAGTCCGCGCAACGATGGCCAGCGTTGCCTTGGCGCGGACGTGGTTGTAGACGGTGCGCTTCACTTCGCGTCGCCTCCTGCAGGCTTGCGCGGGGCGGTGGTCTTCTTCGCCGCGGTCTTCTTGGCGGCCGCGGCCGCCGGGGGCGAACCGCCGTCGTCCGCACCGTCGGCCGTGGGAGCCTGCGTGGGCTCCTGGCCGGGGCCGGATGCCTCGGGCGTTTCGTCGGCGGGGCGGGAGTCGGTGGCTGCGGGCTCGCTTTCCTGCTGCGCTGCGTCGGCCTCGGCGGGCGGGAGTGCCTGCGGGATGACGACGGCCTCGAACAGGTCCTCACGGCCCTTGATGACGGCGTCGTGCGCGGCGACCAGATCGCCCTTGACGACGTGCCGGTTGCCCGGCGCCCAGAACGTTTCCTTCGCTCGGTACACGGGTGCTCCTGGAACGAGGAGGGCGCGGCCGCTATGTGCAGGCCGCGCCCCGGGGGTGGGTGGAATCAGGTGACGTTCAGGAGCCGGAAGGCGTCGGCGTTGACGACGTCGGCGCCCACACGCCAGTAGGCGAACCAGCCCGCCTCGCCGGTCGGCCGGCCGCTCGCGCCCTTGACGAGCGGCTCGTAGACCATGGTCATCCCGACCCGGTCGACGATGTAGTAGTTGCGGAAGTCGCCGAGCAGCAGCGTGTAGTTCTCCGCGCCGGCGTTGATCGTGCCGTCCATCGCGGACGCCTCGTAGATCGGCGCGCCGAGCAGCTGCTCGGGCTGGCCCATCCCCAGGTTCGCCCAGAAGCTGGAACCGCCGGCGGTGTCGAACTGCCGGGTCTTGTTGATGATCGGCTTGGCCGCCATCCACGACGGCTTGCCGGTGATCCGGTGACGCGGCGGCAGCGACTGCTCGACGGCGTACACGTCGGCGACCGCGTACGTGTCGGTGGTCGCCGAAGCCACGACCGACCCGGACACCGCGGCGACCGCGGGGACGACGCCCTTCGGCTTGCCGCTGCCGTCGCCGGTCGCGAACGCCGTGGCCTCCAGGCGGTCCTTGGCGTCCGCCAGGAGCGGCCCGACCTCCGCCCCGAACCCGGAGTCGGCCAGGACCTCGAACGAGCCCTGAACCCATGCCGAGGCCTTCTCCGGCTTGATGGACGGCTGGGCGAACGTCGGCGACCCGTCGGTGACTTCGTCGGCCTCGGCGAGCCACGCCGCGGTCACGCCCGCGGAGGAGACGCCGTTCCACGTGTCCGTGGTGATCGTCTTGATCGTCGACACCTGCCGGAACGGGTTCGCGCTGCCGGCGTTCGTGAGGATGATCGTCGGGTCGAGGGTGAACGGCACCAGGAAGCCGCCCGCCGCGTCGGTCAGGGTCATCGCCCGCCGGTGCGCCTCGGCCAGCCGGTAGGCCGCGTACTCGTCCTCGTCGAGGAGCGCGGCGTTGCCCGCGTTCTCCAGCAGCGACTCGAACGCCCGCATGTACTCGTCGGAGCCGGTCAGCAGCAGGTGCTGCGCGATCCGGCCGCGGCGGTCGCTGCGCACCAGGCGCTCGACGCGCTCCTGCTGGTCCTCGCTGATCATCTCGGCCGCGAGCTCCACCGCGTACAGGGCGCGGCTGCGCAGATCGCCGCGGGTGGCCCGCTCGTTGAGGTTCGCGCCGCGCACGCGGTCGAGCTCCTCGTAGGGGTTGCCGCGCGAGCGCATGAACTGCGGGCCCTCGCCGTCGCCCCGCTCCTGGCCGCCGGGCACGGCGGCGGCCGCGCGGACGGCGTCCACGCGCCGCTCGTGCTCGAGCTGCTCGTTGAACGCCTCCTGCGCGGTGTCGAACTCGCCGAGCAGCTCACCGGCGCGGGTGGCCTGCTCCTCGGTCGGCTCCTCGACCTCTTCCAGCTCCAGGAGCTCGGAGCGGATCGCCTCGAGCGACTCCTTGAGCTTGTCGCTCTTCTTCTTCCTCTTGGTGGTCACAGGGCCCTCCTGGCCTTGATCTCAGCGCGGACCTTGGCCCACGCGATCTTCTGCCGAGCGGAGTGCCCTTGGGCGGGCGGGTCCTCGGCGGCGGGCCCCGGGTTGGGGCCGCCGGCGGCCGGCGGGTCCGTCGGAGTGCCCTCGGCGGGCGGGTCCAACGGAGTACCGGTCCGAAGCATGAGCGCGAGCTTGTCCCGCTCTTCGGGAGACAGCTCGGAGAGCAGCGGCATGATCTGCTCGGCACGGACGCCGATCACCGCGGCGTCCGGGTAGGCGGGGAACGGAGTCGGCCCGTACTCCTTCAGCGCGATCTCCTGCCGGCGCACAGTCTTGAGCTTGCCGTCACGGTCGGCCCGGAAGCCGCCACGCGGCGGACGGCCCGGATCGGAACGCGTGAACCGGCCCGAGAACGACTGCCCGGTGATGGCACCCTCGCGGATGTTCTCCAGGACCTCGTCGGCCAGCTCGGTCTTGTTGTACCGGGTCACCGACAGCAGGCCGCGGGCGTCCGCCTTCAGCTCGACCGGCGTCCCGATCGGCATGCTGCCCCGCTCGGACGGTGTGCCCCACAGCGTGCGGCCGTGGTTGTAGAACACCCCGACGCGCCACGTGCTGCGGCTGCCCGCGGGGGCGAGCTGCTGCAGGGTGCGGTCGAACGCGCGGCGGTCGATCTGCTCGAGATAGTCGCCGTCCTGGTCGTGGATCTCGACGGGGGTGTCGAACACCGCGGCGTACGCCTCGACGGTGCGGCCGTCCCCGCCGGCGCGGACATGGATGTCCTCGAGCGGGAAGTAGCGCAGGAACGCTGCGTCGTCCATGTCAGGTCACCTCCGGTTTCGTCGTCGGGTCCGGCACAGCCGCCGGGCCGGCCGTTGCACTGCCGGGCTTTTGCAGCTGGACCGAGTACAGGCCGGTGTGCCGCAGCAGGCTGTAGTCCTCGGCCTCGACCGCCGCGACGACGCTGGCGGGCTCGTAGCCGGCGTCGACGAGCTGGCGGATCGTGCGGGACTGCAGCCCCTGGATCTCGGCCGCGTCCTTGCGGTCCTCACGCAGGAACGCGATGTCGCGGTCGTCGTACCAGAGCTCGGAGCCGGCCGGGACATCGATGAGCGGGGCGAGGGATCCGGCGGCCTCACGCCACAGCGGCCGCATCGTGGCGTCCGCCAGGCGGCGCCTCGAGCTGGCGTAGTTGCCCGCGTTCAGCGACGACCCGGCCAGCCCCTCGGAGAACCCGACGATGACCGGGGGGACGCCGGCCGCGGCCGCCAGACGCGTCTCACCGGCGCCCTGCGTGGCCTTGAAGTCGAGCTGCTGCAGATCCTTGCCGACGACTGTGGCGTCCGCCCCGCCGCCCAGATAGAGCGTCTTGTAGGCCCGGTCGACGCCGGCGTGCTCGGAGTTCATCAGCGTCGCGAACTTCTTGACCTTGTCCGCGGTGACGCTCGCGTCGAAGCTGACGATGACCTGCGGTGTCGCCCCGTTCTCGAAGAACTTCAGCTTGTGCCGGGTCGCCGCGGTGTCCCCGACGATCTCCCGGATCACCGGTGTCAGCCACGACATGCCGCGGAACTGGAACTCCGGATCCGGGTACGGCGCGAAGTGCCCCACCTGCTCGGGCAGCAGGAACCACGGTTCGCTGCCGGTGGGCGGGTCGTACATGAAGCCGAGCAGCTCGGAGTCGATCGCCTCACTCGGCAGCCCCGGCTCTTCACGCGACCCGGTCACGATCGTCACCCAGTCCGGCCGGAGCATCTTCAGTCGGCCCGGGTTGTAGTTCGTGACGTACCCGTTGCCCTCAAGGTCGGCGTTCTGGATCCACCGCGAGAGCAGGTTCCCCGTCGTCCCGCCGGGCCACGGCGTCTCCAGCGGCGCCAGGGCCGGCGTGCCGAACAGCTCGCCGGGGCGGCCGTTGCGGATCTGCCGGAACTGGAACCGCGCCTCGCTGAACAGCAGCTGCCGCACCATCATCAGCGCGAACACCGGCCCGTTCGCCTTGTAGGCGTGCCGGACCTTCGCCTCGAAGTCGTAGGTGAGCGGCCGTTCCTTGCCGTCGACGGGGCGGCCGGTGCCGTAGTAGACGTTCCCGTCCACCGACCATGACTCGTCGTCGCGCGTGACCGGGCGCCGCGCGTGCTGCCACAGACTCGTCAACGCTCCCCCTCGGTCTTCGGCCGTCGGTCCTCGAGCAGCGCGACGGTCAGCCCGGGCGGCGAGGCCTGCCAGGCGGTCACCTGGTAGACGACCTGGTCCGCGATCGTGATGCAGTCCCCGTGCACCTGCACCGCGTGGCCGCAGGCCGCGGCGAGCACCTCCAGCGAGATGCACGTGAGCCGCGGCGCGTGCAGGATCCGGATGCCGCCGGGCACCTTCTGCAGCGTCAGGTCACCGTCCATCGCCCTCTCCTTCCTCCTCGTCGACGTCGACGAGGAGCAGGAACGAGGCGCCCGCCAGAGCCCCGCCCGCCATCAGCCCCAGGCCCACCCCGAACTGCACCCCAGCGCCCACGGAGAACCCCGCACAGCCCGCCCAGTAGCCGGCCCTGGCCCGGGCCAGCCGTGACCACCGGGTCACCCGTAGAAGCCCCACGGCTCCGCCTCCTCCGGCTCGACGTCGTGGTACATCGCCCACCCCCACAGCGCGTTCGTGGACGCCACCAGCGGGCTGATGTCCACGCCTTCCGACTTCCGGGACCAGGCCCACGCGTCGCCGATGTCGCGCTTACGGGCGCCCGCCAGCGCAGCCGTCATCGGCGCCTGACCGAGGTGGTACAGGGTGCCGGTGTCCATGACGTGGTCGTAGAACATCCCGCAGGCCTGCGTCACTTCGCGGACCTTCGGGCAGCGCAGGAACTCCGACCGGTCCTCCCGCTCGGGATCGTCCTCGTACGCCAGCGCCTTGCGAATGGCCGGCACGAGCGAACCGGCGGGTCCGCCCTCGTCGACGACCCAGGCACACGGATTCCACTTCTGATCGCGCTCAACGACGTAGTCGACGACCCAGTCCGTACCGGGCCGGTGCGCGACCACTTCGGCGTGCACGCCGTCACCCGAGGCGCCGACCACCGAGATCGCCGTCCAGGTCCGCTCAGGGTTGGTGTCGATGGCGAACGCCACCGGATCACCGGGCTTCGACTTGACGTCCTCGCAGGCCTCCCACTTGGCCTTCGGGATGACCTGCCACGTCTCGTCCGTGACCTCGGGGTAGTCGCCGTCGCCCAGGCGCTCACGGTCGAACAGGTCGGGCCGCATGCTGCGCATCTCCTGCAGCACGTAGGCGGTGCGGATGCGGATGCCCAGCGCCGGGTTGGCCCGGGCGAACGAGCGCTCGTCGCCGCGGTCGTCGTGCAGCTCGCACACGATGCAGCCCTCGGCGTCCGTCGGGCACTCCTTGACGTGCGGCGCGATGGAGTGCTCGAGGTAGCACAGCGACGGGTCGGGGCTCTCGCCCTCGACGAGCGCCCGGGCGCGCAGCAGCGCCAGCTGCTCGCTCTCCTGGCCCAGGCCGGCGCTGCCGGTGTACACCAGCTGCGGGTTCGGGCGGGCGGACAGCACGGGCATCAGGGCGCCGATCGGCGCTGCGCGCAGCTTCATCGCCTCGTCCATGAGGACCAGGTCGCCGGAGAACCCTCGTCCCGAGTCGCCGCCGCGTGCCAGGAAGCGGATCCGGGCGCCGTTGAAGAACTCGAACCCCTCCTCGCCGTGCGAGCGCCGTACGCGCTTCACGCGGCGGCTCAGGCTGTACGACCCCTCGATCACCTGGTCCAGGCGCAGAAAGGACTCCTGGGCGGTGTTGAACTGGTGGGCGGTATGGATGACCAGTCGTCCGCCGAACAGGATGACCTCGCCGAGCTGACGGGCCTCGAGAAACCCGCCCTTGCCGTTCTGCCGGGCGACGTTGAGGACGACGTCCAGGGACAGCCAGCGCCCCTCGTCGTCCTCGACGAGGCTGTGGTGCAGGGCGAGCTGCTGCCACGGATCGAGATGCAGGCCTGCGTCCTCGGCGAGGTCGATGCACTCCTGGCCGGAGGGCGACGTGAAGTCCAGCGCCTCCCGGTCCTCGGCGCCGTCCCAGCGCCCGGTGCCGGCGTACCGCCGCCAGGGGACGGACAGGATCCGGGGAGTCTGGCAGCCGATCATCCGGTGCCCTCGTCGGCCTGAGGGGAGAGCCGCCGTTCGCGCCGCTTGGCGATCTCGTCGACCTTGTCGCCGCGCTCCCTCGGGGGCGCGGCCGCGACGACGACGGCCATGGCCTGACGCAGCTCGCGCGCGGCGGTCGCCGTCGCTTTCGGGTCCGGCGACGAGTCGACCTCGGCGGCCAGGCGCAGCGCTACCGCGGCGAGCGCGTGCGACGCCGGGTCGACTCCGAGGGCGTGCAGCTGCGCCGTGGTCGCGGCCGCCACCGCGCCACGGCGCAGCCGACGCTTCGGAGCGTCACCCATCGGACATCACCCCCTGTAACCGGTCGTAAATCACTTAACGTAACTAAAGGGTGATTACGGAGCGTCACAGACAAGTGATGGCAGAGCGTCACTAAATCGCTGGAGTGAAGGCCGGCGGATTAAGTGCACCGCCGTGGGGAGAGAAACGGGCGACAAGGGCTTTTGGGTCGCCCGCCTCCTCGATCCACGTGGTCCCACGGCCCCCCTCCCCCTGCCGGCCGAACGCCTCGCCAAGCAGGGCGAATCGGACACGACCGAGGGCCGTGCACGCCCGCGGCCCTGCCCGCCGCGCCTGCCGTGCCGAGCGTGCTCGGTCACCAGGCCCGCGACGTCTGGGTGGTGACGGGGCGTGAGCCACCCTTGCGGTAGTCCCGGTACCAGCGGGTGACCACCGCGTCCATGGCCGGCGACCGCATGGCGGCGACGCGCTCGCGCACGACGTCCTCGCCCGGATCCACGGTGACGATCTCGGCGCCGGCGCTGCGGTACCTGGCCCGGGCCTTGGGGCTGGGCATGGTGTGGATCAGGTAGACGTCGACGTCGTCGACGTGCTTGACGGCCTCGTCGATGGCCGCGAACCGCGCGCGCTGGGCGATGCGCTGGACCAGCGGATCATGGTTCCACTGCGGGGCGCCCGGGCCGGTGAGCGCCGCGGCGATGCGGTCCAGGTCGATGACGATGTCACGCGCTGTGGCGCGGCTCTGGATCCACGTGCTCTTCCCCGAGGCTGGCGGCCCGGTGATGACGTACAGCACGCGGCGTCACCTCCGTTGCGGGCACCAGGAGTTACCGCAGTCGACGATGTCGGGGTCGTGGAACTGGTCGACCAGGCTGGCGGGCGGCGGGCTGGGCTCCATGCCCAGCTCGTCTTCGAGTCGGCGCGTCTTGCTGTAGGAGGCCCGGTCGTGCGTCTCGCAGCGCTGGGCGATCCGGTGCAGCAGCCCCACGGTCACCGCCTCTCTGGTGTCAGCGGGTGCGCTCGTCGAGCAGCTGGCCGCCGACGGCGAACACGGGCTCGGGCAGGTAGCCGTCGGCCATGGCGCGGGCGACGCGCGCCCACATCTCGGCGAGCTTGAGCGCCTCGGTGGACCGTACGCCGTGGAACTGGGCCTGCCTGCGCTCTTCGGCCATGCGGTCGCGCTGCCAGGCGCTGTCGGCGTTCTGGCGGGCGCGGGCGTCGTCCTCGTGGCGGATGGCCTGGCCGTACTCGGTGTGGGCGCGTTCTGCCCAGCCGAAGGCGTGGGCCTGGGCGCGGCGGTGCTGCTCGGCGCGCCACGCTCCGTAGTCCTGCTCTCCGTTGCTCATGGTCACCATCTCCTCGGGTGATCGATCCTGCCGACACAGGTGAGGTTGTGCCGATCGAAGACGCGGCAGGCGAGGCGGCGCGGCACGACGTAGACGAACTCCCGCGGCTCACCGAAGAGGAGGCGCAGCCAGTATTCAAGGCCGGTGGCGGTGTGGCTGTACTCGTACCACCGTGGCGGCGGCGGTGGCTGACGACGATGCAGCCGGGCTCGGGGATCGCTGCTGTCGAGCGGGCCGAGATCGACCACGGTCACCACCTCCTCGAGGCTCGGGCTTGCGGCAGGGCGGTGCGGTTGCCGCGGGCGCTGTTGCACTTGCGGTGCGCGCTGCGGGCGTTGGCGGGGTCGAGGAGGTCGCCGCCGCGGGTGAGCGGGATGGCGTGGTCGAGGGTGAAGGCCCAGCGGCTGCGTTGTGCGGCGTAGCCGGTGAGGGTGTAGTCGATCTCATGGCCGCAGATCCAGCAGGGCAGGCCGAGGCTGCGTTGCTGAACGCAGAGGGTGCGGTAGGGGCGCCCGTTGCGGGGGTTGCCGGTCACGGGCGCCTCCGGGCTTACACGTCGTCGCCGAGGACTTCCCTGCGCTTGGCGGCGGCCTTGCGGTTGAGGGCGTTGATCATGCGTACCGCGGTGACGCTGAGCAGGGCGAAGGCGATCACGCCGAGGATCTGGACGATGATGTTGACGACGTCGAGGTTCCGCACGGCTCTGGCGATGATCAGGATGATGATGGTGCCGGCGAGCCAGGCGAACCAGATGCGCAGTTTCTCGACGCGTACGGCTGTCTGTACGTCGCGGTAGTCGCTCACGTGTCCCCCCAAGGACGTTCGGTTGCTGAGGGGCATCATGCCGTCGCGTACGCGTCGTGTGGCGGCTGCGTGGCTGTTCTGTGACGTGTGGACCCGCTGCCCGGGCGCTCCGCGGCCGTTGGGGCGCCCGCGGGGCCGCGGGCAGCGAGGGTCAGGGTGCGCCGATGCCGACGAGGCGCAGGGCGCGGCTGCGGGTCTTCTTCTCGGCGCGGGCGAGGTCGGGCAGGGCGTAGAGGGGGTGGCCGTGGTCGTCGAGGCCGCAGGGGGTGAGGTGGCCGCGGCTGGCCCATTTGCGGATGGTGGCGGGGGTGACGGCGGCTGCGCCGGCGGAGACCAGGCGTCGCCAGTGTGTGGCGTGCTCGGCGGCCTGAGCGGTGGTGTAGCGCGGGGGTGTGACGTCCATGGTCGCCCCCCTGTCATGCGAAAGCCCCGCTGGTGGGCGGGGCTGTTGCTCGGTGGGCACACGTGTGGTGCTGGCACGAGTGTGACGCTAGGTGGCGATCTTGTCCAGCTCGAACGCGCGTGCGGTCTTGTCCTGGAGGGTGCTCCGGTACGTGTCGGCGTGCTGGTCGTAGTCGTCGGGTGTGAGGGTGAGGCGGCAGGCGGTGCAGTGGATGTGCCATCGGCCGTCGGTGCGGGCGAGGGCGTACGCGTCGCATCGGGGGCAGGGCGCGTGGAGCGGGTGGGTGCGGGGTTCGGTGTGGGTGAGTCCGCGGATGCGGTGGACGAGGTCGCCGAGTTGCTCGTGCAGGCCTGCGGCGGCCGGGAGGGTGAGGGTGTAGGGAAGGTAGGCGGTGAGCCACGTGCACCAGGCGGTGATGGTGGTGCCGTCGTCGGGCCAAGCCTGGTCGCAGGGCTGGGTGTGGGCGGTGCCGTGGCGGTCGCGGTAGACGGCGGGGTAGGTGTAGGCAATGTGGCCGGCCCATCCGGCGAGGAACGCATGGATGGGGACGCTGGGGTCGGTGTCGTCGTGGGGGTCGCCGACGGGGCCGGGGTGGCCGGGGGCGAGGAGGACCAGGACGCGGAGGTCGACGGGCACGGGCGAGTGGGCGCGGCCGGTCCCGCCGATGCGCCCCTGCCGCGGGGCGGCGCCGGGGGTGAGGAACTCGGCGGCCAGGAGCTCGGCCTGTCCGGGGAGCTCGGCGAGCCAGCCGCGGACGTCGTCGGCGCACAGCGGGCACAGGCGCTGCCCGTCGGGCGCGGTGCGGGGGCAGACGGTGCACGCGGTCATCGCTGCACGCCCTGCAGCTGCTCGAAGATCGCGTTGACGTCGCCGGCGGTGAGACTGGGGTGCTCGCCGAGGACGTAGCGCAGACGGGCGTCGATCTGCGCGGCGACGGCGGCCTCGGTCCAGTGGCCGGCCATCTGCCGGGCCTCGTCGGGGTCGAGTTCGGCCTTGAGGGAGCCTCGGCCGATGTGGACCAGGGGCTTGCCGGTCTTGGCTCCGGCGACGGCGTGGATGCGCAGCGCGGGCCGGGCGGCGGTGGGCACGGGCCGACGGGCGCGTACGGCCTCGAGGAGGCCGCGGACGACGGCGTCGTCGGCGTGGACGTCCTCGCGCAGGGAGCGGATGAGAGCCACGTCGGCCTCGGCGGCCGCCGCCGCGGCGGTCAGGTCGCGCGCGGTGGCCAGGGCGGCCTCAGGGGTGAGCAGGGCGGTGCCGGCACTGCCCCAGGTGAGGAGGCAGGCCGCCTTGCGGGTCTCGGGGTGGACGGTCGAGCGGATCCAGATGGCGTCGGTCATGGGGTGGGTGCTCCGGTGTAGGCGTGGCAGTTGGCGCAGTAGCCGTAGCGCTTGTCGTCGGGGTGGTGGGAGGTCTTGCGGCAGCGGGGGCAGGTGAAGGGGAGCGGGCCGTAGTGCTGTTCGAGGCGGGCGACGATGTCGGCTTCGGTGCGGCCGGCGATGAGGGCGATGGTCAGACCGGGGATGCCGAGCTCGGCGAGGTCGACCTTGATGGGCTCGTCGGCCATGAGGCGGGTGACGTTCTCGCCGGAGAGTCCGAGGAGGACGACGGGCGCACCGGTGCGGCCGCGCAGGCGGGCCTTGATCACGGGGTGACCTCGATCTTGTCGAGGGGCGTTCCGTCGCGCAGCTGGTCGATGAGCTCGCGCAGGCGTGGCAGGGCGAGGCGGTCCCGCCGGGTGAGGGACGCACGGGCCCGGGCCGGGAGCGCGCGCCAGCAGGTACGGCAGAGGTAGTGGCCGGCCTCTCGCGGGTGGTCGCACGCGAGGCAGACCAGGTTCCCGTCGGTGTCGGCTCCGAATCGCTTCATGATCGTTCTTTCCGGCCCCGGGTTCGGGGCCATGTGTACTGGCGGGTAGGGGTGGTGGGGTCTCGCGCGCGCCTGCGATTGCGCGCGCGTGATCGCAGGCGCGCGCGCGAGGGCTAGTCGTGGTGGGTGAGGGTCTGGTGGATGGAGTTGCGCCAGGTGGCGCGGACGTGGTCGGGGGCGTCGCCGGTTTCGGGCCAGAGGCGGCCGTCGACGACGGCGCGGGCGCACAGGAATGCGAGCTCGCGGGCGCGGGCGTCGGTGGTGGTGACCTGCTCGACGATGTTGACGGGGGTCAGGAAGCGCAGGGGCTCGTCGGGGAGGTGGCGGGCGTCGTAGGGGCCGCCCTCGGGGTCGAGGGCGACGAGGGTGAGTTCGTGCGTGACGCCGGGGCGGTGCAGCTTGGCCGGGGGTAGGCCGGGGGTGTCCGCGAGGGAGACGATGCCGAGGTTGTACTGGTACCAGACGGGGTGCCAGCGGGGGCCGGTGAGGATCCAGCTGTCGAGGCCGGCGGGGTGGCTGTTGAGGAAGCGGCCGGAGACGACGCGGCGGGCGGTGCCGTACGCGCCGGCGAGCTGGTCGCGTTCGGGGGATGTGGCCATGGGGGCTGGGCTCCTTCAGGGGTTGGGGGTGATGCAGTAGCCGCTGCTGCGCAGGTACATCTCGACGTAGGCGGCGAGGTGGGGTCCGGTGGCGATGTCTGCGGCGGGGTCGGTGGTGCGCCACCAGTCCTCGACGGCGGCCGCCATGACCTCTTGGTGGGGTCTGGGGGGTGCGGGGTCGGGGGGTGCGCCGTGGCGGTCTTCGCAGCCGGGGCTGCAGGGCGCTCCGGCGAGGAGGCACAGCGGGTGGCAGGGCCAGACGGTGCCGCAGGCGTCGCATCGGCCGTCGGGGCCTCGGTCGTGGCCGTGGCGGACGCGGGCGATCGCCGCGGCGGCGCGGTCGAGGGCGCGCCGGTGGCGGGTGGCGTGCCAGCGGATGCGGCGGACGCCAGCGGCGCCGGCGGCGGCCAGGAGCACCGCGGCGGCTGCGAAGAGGGCGACGCCGAGGATGCCGACGGCGGCGAGGAGCCAGGACCAGGGGGCGTGGGGGTGGTCGGGGCAGAAGGATCCGGGCTCGCAACTGCTGCTCATCGGGGGTTCCTGGGGTCGTGGGTGGGAAGGGCGGTGATGGCGTCGAACGCGCGGCGGGTGTCCTCGGCGGCGCGTACGGCCTGCTGCAGCGCGCGCCGGTCGTGCTCCTGCTGGCGTCGGTCGTGTCGCTGCTGTCGCCATTCGGTCGCGCGTTCGAATGCCTTGTTGCCGAGGATGCCGGCGGCGGCTGAGAGGGCTGCGATGGCGGCGATGGTGAGGACGCCGAGGGCTCCGCCGAGGGCGGCGACGGTGAACACCTGGTGCGGGGTCATGGGGCATTGGTCCCGAAGATGGCGTCGAACTGGGCGTTGAGGCGTGCGTCTTCTGCGGCGGCCTGGCGGATGGGCTCGTCGGCGAGGTGGGGGCCGGCGATGCAGCCGGGGTAGGTGCAGGTGGCGGTGACGGGGCCTTCGGGGGCGCGGTGGTGGTGGGCGCGGAAGGCTTCGCGGCGTGGGGTGTGGCGGCGGTTGTGTGCCCAGAGGCGGGGCTGGCCGGTGCCGTCGGCGCGGGTGGTGGGCCCGGTCCAGCGGGCGTGTCCGTCGCTGGTCGGCTCGGTGTAGCGGGCAAGGGCCTCGGCGACGGTGCCGGCGCGGCGCTCGCCGGGCGTCTGCAGGACGGCGCGGACCTTGTAGACGGTGCTGCGCGACGCTATGCCGGCGGCCATGATCTGGCGGGGGGTGGTGCCCTCACGGAGCATGGCGGCCACGCGCGGGTAGCGCGCTGTGATCGCGGCGCGCTGCTGCTCGGGTGGGAGTTCGTCGATCGCGCGGGGTGACACGGGGACCCCGTACGCCTCGCGTGCCTCCTTGATCGCCCTGCTGCTGACGTGCAGCTGCTCCTTGACCTGCAGGTAGGTGGCGCCGTCGCGGAGCATGTCGGCGATCTGCTGGAGGCTGGCGCCGCGGGGGCTCACCACTGCCACCGGACGGGGCGTACGCCGGTGGTGGCGCGGCCGGCGGTGCGGCGGGCGGCGGCCGCGCGGGCGGCCGCCGCGGCCCGGGCGAGGGCGACGGGGCAGGTGGCGAAGTGGGGGCGGCGCAGGGTCTCGCCGGGCTCGAGGCCCGGGCGGTCCTTGGACAGCTGGCGGGTCCAGTACGTGGTGTCGCGGATGCTGACGGCCTGGTTGCCGTCGCGGTCTTCGGGCGGGTCGACGGGGATGATCTTGCGGTGCTTGGTCGTGAGGGCGTACAGGACGCTGCGGCCGCAGTCGTCGCAACGGCCGTAGCCGGTGGTGGTGCGGCGGGGGGCGGGGCGGTCGTACACGGGGTCGGCTCCTTTTCAGCTGGTGCGGCTGTCGGCGCAGTGGGGGCACTGGGGGCAGCGGCCGGGTTTCATGAGCTCGGCCTGGGCAGCGGCGAGCATCTCGGCCAGGTCCACCTCGTTGAAGCCGTGCAGGAGGCTGAGCGCGGCGGGGCTGACGTCGTCGTGGTCCATGAGGCGGGTCCTTCCGGGCGGTCAGGCGGTGATCGGTGCGGGGTCAGGCGCATGCGGCGTGGCCGGGGGCCGTGGGGCCGTGGGCGGGGTTGTCGTGCCAGGTGGGGCGGTGGGGG
The DNA here is from genome assembly GCF_003032475.1 of Streptomyces sp. P3. NCBI lineage: Bacteria > Bacillati > Actinomycetota > Actinomycetes > Kitasatosporales > Streptomycetaceae > Streptomyces > Streptomyces sp. P3. The sequence goes on along the minus strand of NZ_CP028369.1, from coordinate 8,771,215 downwards.
TCGGACAGGTCCCAGCCGTGCCAGCGCTCATCGAGGAGCTCGCCGGTGTCGGGGTTGAGGACCCCTTCGGGGACCAGCCGCAGCCGCGGCCCGGGCCCGGCCCGATGCTGGGCGCGTTCTTCCAGGTAGCGCTCATAGACGGCGCGTTCGTGGGCGTGCCGGTGGCGGCGGCGGGCCGTGAGGCCGGTGGTGCCGCGCCGGTCGGCGGCACGGGTGAGGAGGGCTTCGTCGGGGTGCAGGCGGACGTGGCCGGCGAGTTCGGGGGCGAGGTAGTACAGGCCCTCGCGCTCGAGGACGAGTCCGTCGGCGGTCAGGCGCTCGAGGCGGCGGGCGACGGTGGTGCGGTGCAGGGCGGTGGCATCGCGGATCTGGGCGGCGGCGAGGCCTTCGGCGGGGTCGAGGCAGGCCAGGATGCGGGCGCCGCTGGTGCCGTGGGCCCAGTGGTGGCAGGCGTCGTGGGCCATCACCGACGCCAGGGCGGCGGTGTCGACCGCCGTGCCGTCGCCGTCGTGGACGGCAGCGGCTGTGGCACGGCTGACGCCTGTGGGGTTCGGGGCGGTGTGCGCGTCCGGGACAGTCGCCAGCTGCTGGCCTTGGGGGGGCAGGGCCTGTCCCGGAACTGCACGCGTGAGGAGCTCGCGGACGTGCGGGGGGATCGCGAGGCGCCAGCGTGAGGGGCGCTCGCGGCCGGTTCCGGCTTCCAGCAGGACGAGCCAGCCGTCGCGGGCGAGGCGGGCGTTGCTGGCCTCGGCCGTGGAGCGGGCGCAGCCCATCTGCTCGGCGAGCGGCCGTACCGCGCTGAGGTGGTCGAGGCCGCCGGCCGCCTCGGCGAGGCGCAGCCGGGCGGCGAGGTTCTTCTGGTCGACCGCTTTCCCGCCGCGTGCGGGCCAGGCGAGGGTTTCCACCGCGCGGCGCACTTCGGTGATCTTCTCGAAGGCGTCCTGGCGGTCGGTCACCGCGTCCGTGCCGCCGACGAAGGCGCGGGCCTTGGCCAGCATCGCGGTGAGTTTGCGCTCGGCGTGCTCGGCGCCTTTGCGCTCACGCAGGCGGCGCGCCCACCAGCCGCCGCGCGTGGGGGTGTAGATCAGCGCCTGGTGGAAGTCGGCCGGCGCCCACTCGCGGCCGGGCTGCGAGCACGCCACGGCGAGCGCCATCGTGAGCCGGTAGCCGGAGTCAGCGTCGTCGCGGCCGGTGTAGCGGCCCGCGTCGTCGCCGTCCAGGAGGAGGCGCAGCGCACGCCCGCTGACCGGCCGCCGCTCCCACACCGGCGACTGCCCTGGCGTGGCCCGGGCCGGGGCCGCGCCACCGGCCCCGCCACGGCTGTGGCGGGGCTCGGCGCAGGCCTCGGGCTGGCGGGTCACGGTGTCCTAGCTCGTGTCGGGGGCGGGGTCGTCGGGGTCGGGGACGGTGTAGGTGGCGCCGCACGGGGCGGTGCGCACGCCGGGGCTGATGTGGCGGTGGACCATGCCGCAGCCGGTCTCGCCGTCGCAGCGGACGGCGAACTCGATCCGGTTACGGGTCTTGATCGGGCCGGCGGGCACCGCGGCGGGGCCTCCCCAGCGGGGCGGGTCGGCGGGCAGCAGCGGTAACTGCCCCGCGACGCCGGTCACCGCGTCTCGCCGGGATGGGCCGGCTCGGTGCGCGCCGCGCCCTCGGCGGCCGCCGACCCGGGCCGGGCGGGCGGCATGGAAAGGGCGACCCGGGCGGGCGGCGTGGAAAGGGCGACCCGGGCGGGCGGCGTGGTGAGGGTGAGCGGGCGCACGCCCTTGCGCGGGTCCCAGCCGTGGATGGGGGGGCGGGAGACGAACCCGTACGCCTCGAGGTGGGTGAGGCTCTGGCGGACGAGCCGGCTGGTCAGGCCCGTCGACGCGGTGAGCGAGTCGACGTGCTGCGGGCCGCCCGGGGGCAGGTATCCGGCGTCGTCGGCGAAGTGGGCGAGCAGCAGAGCGACGTGACGGGGGTTGTGGTGCAGGCTCGAGGTGATGACCGCGCGCTCCCACTGGTGGCGGTCGAACGGCTCCCGGGTCGGGACGGCGGCCGCCGCGGCCGGGCCGTCGGCGGGCGCCGTGCACCGACCGCCGGGGACGGGAGTCCCGCAGCGCGGTGCGGAGGGGGTGGGCGTGGTGTCTCTGGTCGTCAAGGTGTCTCCTTCGGTGGCCCGGGGCAGGTCCGGGCGTGTCTGTCGGCGATGGACTGGGTGAGGTCGGCGACGTCGGCCGCGCCGACCGCGGTGTGCTCGCAGCCCCAGCGGCACGTGAACGCGGCGGCCGGCAGCGCGAGCCACACGGCGCGCTTGGTGTGGTAGTCGCCGAGGTCGACGTGCAGGCCGAACAGCTCGGCGGGCGGCCAGCGGCCGGCCACCGGCGCTCAGCCCTCGACGGCCGCAGCCGCGGCCGCGCCCGGGCGCGGCTCCGGCTGCGGATCGGACGCCCGCGGGGCGAGGCCGAGGAACGCGACCAGCAGCGCCACGGTCAGCAGGAGCCAGATGCGGTACACGAGCGGCCTCCGAACGGGATAGGTGGGTGGGTGGTCCGGCCGCCCCTCGCGGGGTGGGTGAGCGGCCGGGCGGCCGGACCGGTTCTCAGGCGCCCTCGGGCGGGGCGGGCCTGCGGGGGACGAGCCGGGCGGGCTGCAGCGGGCCAACCGTCATGCCCCGCACGACGAACGGGCCGGGCACGATCCGGCGCTGGGCGAGGCCCTGCCTGTAGCCGGCCGCGAGCACACCGACGGCCTGCGCGATCGCCTCCTCGAGGGCGAGGCCGGTCGACGCCAGGACCGCCAGGTCCCGGCGCAGCGCGGGCCACTGGCGCAGGTCGATCTCGAGGCGCTGGGGCGACACCCGGCGCGGGAGCTGCGCCACCGGCTCGGCCGGCGCATCCGGCGCAGCGTCATTCGGCTCGTCGTCGCTGTCCGGCTCAGCCGGTGGCGCATCCTGCGGCGCACCGTCCGGCTCGTCCGGGTCGCTGACCTGCGGCGCATCCGGTTCGTCCGGCGCATCGTGCGGCGCACCGTCCGGCTCGTCCTCGCGCGCGATCGCCTCCAGGTCGCGGCGCACCGTGTCCTTGCTGACACCGAGGCGCTCGGCGATCGCGCGCCGGGTCAGGCCCTGCTCGCTTAGCTGGCGCACCAGCGTGCGCCGGTCCGTGCGCGTCACTGCGCCACCTCCGAAGACGGCGCAGACCCGGCAGCCGTAGCGGCCTCGGCGGCCGCCGCGAGCTGCTTGCGGTGCTCCTGGCGCGGGCCGAGCAGGACGAACCCGAGGGCCTGGCGCAGGAGATTGCCGTACGCGTAGGCAGCGTCCGCGGTGCCCTCGGCGATCGCCCAGCACTCGGCCGCCTCGGCGTCCTCCTGCTCGGTGACGCGCTCCTGGTCGCCGATGTCCTCGGCGTACCGGCCCGCGGCGAGGCACTCCAACAGCCGGTCGTAGACGGCCTGCAGCTTGCGGGCGTTGCTGTAGCGGTCGGCCTCGAAGGCGTCGACGTCGACGCCGAAGTCTCCGGGCACCAGGTCGCGCTGACCGTTGTCCCCTTCGTCGTCGACGCCGAAGACGACGCGGGCGGGCTGCTCGCCGGCGCGCACCCGGCACACCGCCCACGCCGCGCCGGAGGCATACAGCAGGGCGGCGTGCTCGTACTCGGCGCGCGCCCGGTACATGGCCTCCGTGTAGAGGCTGTGCAGGGCGTAGACGGCTTTGGAGTGCGGGGAGCGGGTGAACGGCTTCGCGTTCCAGCCGACCGCTTCCGGGCCCGGCTGCCCGGTCACCTTGCCGTCGTGCAGGATCCGCCGCATCGGGTCGCTCTGCTCGTACGCGAGCTCGGCCGTCCGGTGCGCGAGCCCCCATTCGCGGGCGGCGTTGCCGAGGGCGTCGACGCTGTCCGTGAGGTGCTCGAACCAGGGCGCGTTGTCGGGGGCGAGGTTGTAGGTCATCGGGCGCCCCCGACGTGGACGGGGCGGCCGTCGCGGACGATGGTCAGCAGGTGCGGGCCCGCCTCGAACCACAGCTCGTACAGCGGCTGGTCGGAGGCGTCGGAGGCGAAGCAGCCGGTCATGCCGTCCACGTCCTCGGTGGCGGGCAGCGTGTGGGCGAGGAGCTGCAGGCTCAGCAGGCCGTCGCCGGCGTCGCCGACGATGTACGTCTCCCCGAACTGGGGGACGTCGCCGGAGGCCGGGTAGTGCAGGTGGACCAGGTCGCCGGGACGGGCCGGCTGCCAGGGCGCGGACTCCAGCCCGATACCGGCCGCCATGAGTGCGCGCGTCTCGCCGTCCAGGTCCCCGGCACGCCTGGCGTCATCGGCCTGGACGAGCGGTGAGCGCGGCTCCTCGGTGCGGGGGCGGCCGTACAGGGCGGTGAACACCTTGGTGGCCAGGCCCTCGGGCTTGCCGCTCCAGGTGTTCACCCTCGTCTCGCCCGTGCCGGGCAGCTGCTCGACAACGGTGACGAGGAGGAAGGCGGGCGTGGCGCCGGGGATGAGGCGCTCGATGGCCTCGGTGATGATCTCGAGTCGCGGGTCGCGACGGTGTACGACGGGGCGGTGCATGGTGTCCTTCGGTGTGGTGGTGGCCGGGCGGGCGGGACGGTTGTGAGGGCACGTGCCGCCCGCCCGGGGACTGGGCGGGGCGGTGGGTCAGGGCTGCTGTCGGCGGCGGGCGCGGGCAGCGCGGACGCGGCGGCCGCGCTGCAGGTGCAGGCCGGGGTGCCACGGCCCGGGCCCGGCCTGCGGCAGGCTCGGCGCTTGCGGCCGCCGCTGGGTCACCGGAGGCAGGCGGCGGTGCCCCCAACGGGTGTCGTCGGCGGCGAGGGCCACGAGAGCGGCGAGGACCGCGCAGAGCAGGACGAGCCACATCATTCGGCCACCCCGTCCACGCGTTCGTCGTAGGCGACCAGGGCGATGTCGAGGTACACGGCCTGCTCCCACCGGCCGTCGGCGTCGGGCTTCTCGCAGGCGCAGCGCAGACCGTGCAAGGCGGCGTGCATCGCGGCGTCGGCGACGAGAGCCGGGTTGGCGAGGTCGGCGATGGCGAGGGCGACCAGGTCGTCATCGGCCCGGGCCGACCAGCCGGCCAGGTGCGACCACTGCACGACCAGACCGCTCGCGCATATGGCGTCGGGGACGAGGTCGTCGTGGCCGGGCAGCCACTCCAGCCGTAAGAACAACTCGCGCTGTCCGGACGGCCCGGGTTCCTTGCGCATGCCGGTCTCGATGGTGTCCGGGAGGAACTCCATCGCGGCGAGGGCGCGGTCGACGGCGTCGGCGTAGGGCAGGTGCGGCAGGGTGGCCCGGGTGGCTCCGTCCACAGACAGCCGGCCGCTGTCGTGGATGCTCTGCCCGGACACGCCCGCCGCCCGCTCCTCGATGGCGGTCACCGCGCACCGCCGGCAGCGAGCTCAGCGGTCGGCTTCTGCTCGGCGAGGCGGGCGCCGATCCAGCGGGCGGCCGCCACGACCGAGCGCAGCGGCGAACCGCCGCGGCCGCGCCCGTCGTTGGCGTGCGCCCACCGCAGGTACTGCCCGTACCCGAACTGGCCCTGCGGGTCTGGCACCGCGAGTGCCGTCCACACGACGCCACCGCGCCCGCCGCGGGACTGCGTGATCTGACCGACCACGACGTCCTGCGTGACGGCCTTCACCTTGGGACGGGTCACGACGAAGTCGTGCAGCTCGCCGCCTCGCAGTTCGTCGCCCCAGCCGTCGCCGCCGAGCCACGGGTGGCCGGCCCACAGCAGGAGGCCGGCGGTCTGACGCGGGGGCAGGCCGTAGCCGAGGGCGGCGGTGGTGGTCGCAGCAGTGCGGGTGTCGGTGCCGGTCTGCTCGCCGCTGATGACGTACGCCGATCCGCAGGAGTGGCACACCAGGCGCACGGTGAGCTTGTCGTAGCGGGGGCCGTGGCCGCAGTTCTCGTCCGGGCAGGAGTGCCGGCGCTGGGGATCGCCCCCGCCGCGCCGGAACTCGTCCCGCTCGGTACGCGTGCCGACGTCCCAGGCGGGCCGCCTGCAGCCGGTGAAGTGCTCCGGCTTGTCCCACCCCAGGTAGGTGTCCAGCGGCGAGATCACGCGGCACCGCCCTCGGCGTCGCCCCGCTCGTCCTCGGTCCCCTGCTCGGTCGCCTCGGTCTCGGCGAGGGTGATCCGGGCGGCCCAGTGGGCGTCGTCGCCGTGCAGCGGGCCGGGGTCCTGCTCGTCGGCGCTCAGCAGGCGGGTCCCGGAGACGGACACCTTCACGCCGTCGCGGGCGACCTTGGCGCTGTGGAACTCGAAGGCGCCCGAGTCCTCGTCGGCGTCGTGGAACCTGACGGCCGCCGTCGTCCCGAGCGCGCCGGCCCAGGCCGCCACGTGCTCGGCGTCCATGACCGAGATCTCCAGCTCTGCGTTCATGAACTCGGCGCGCGGGTGCGCGTAGACGCTGAGGCGCACCTCCCACAGCGGCAGCGCGGCGTGTTCGGCCAGCAGCGTCCGGGCGACGTGGGCAGCGCGGAACGCCGCGGCCTCGAACCCCTCGATCGTCTGCAGCGGGGTCCGCTCGATGCCCGTCACTCCAGCCCCCTGGTGGCGACGGCGAGCTCGGCCGGGCTGGCGCAGCGGCTGCACAGGTCGGCCATCTGGTGGTTCGCCACCCAGTGGCAGCCGCCCTCGCACGCGGCGGCGTCGGTGCAGCCGCACCGCGCGCACCGCGCCATGTCGTCGACCGGGTCCTCGCCGTCGGCGGCGTCGGTCTGGGCGAGGCGGATCCGGCCGGCCCAGTGGGCGTCGTCGCCGTGCAGCGGACCGGGGTCCTGCTCGCCGGGGTTGCCGGCGGCGTCCCGGTCGGCGGCGGCGAGGTCGTGGCCGGCGCGGGCGAGGGCGTCCATGACGCACATGTCGCTGCAGTACCAGCGCGCACCCTCGCCGACGGAGGCGACCTCGAGGCGGGACCAGCCGAACATGTCGCCGCTGTCGAGGTCGTGATCGGTGCCGCACATCGCGGTCGCGCACGGGGCGTGCGGGTCGCGGAACTCCAAGGCCAGCTGGCTCGCGAGGCGGCGGCGGGCGTCGCCCTCGACGACCAGGTCCGCGCGACCGCCGTACGAGGACATGCACCCGATGACGGCCTTGGTGTGGGTGTCGCGCGGGCCGGGGATGCTCACCTCGCCGGTCCACCCCAGCGTCATCGGGGCCGAGTCGAACGGGGTGGTGCCGTACTCGGCGGCCGCGGCGATCTCCGCGACGGTCAACAGGTGCGTGCCCGGGCGGCCCTCGAGGAGACGCATCACCGCGGTGAGCTTGCGGTGGTCGCCGGCCAAGGCGGCCAGCTGGCGGCCGCGCTCACCGATCGCCGCCTGGGCCTCGGCGTGGGCCTGCTCGGCGGCCGCCGCCGCGATGTCCTCAGCGGCCTGCGCGTCGAACAGGAGGCCGGTCTCGTACTCGGCCTGCGCGAGCTCGCGCGGCGTCGCCGCTCCGGCCTTCATCGCCGCGGCGATGACGCCCTCGGCGGCCACCACCGGCGCGGGCGGGGGCAGATGTTTGGCGCAGTAGAGGACGCGTGCGCCGGACGGGTAGAGGCGGCCCTTCGGGTCCGGGGTCAGCCGGCCCTCGCGGGAGCTGCACAGGCAGCACTCGGGCTGCTCCGGCTCCGGGTACGGGGACCGCAGGCGGTGCGGGATCTCGGGGTCGATCGGCGTGGCCGCGAGGACCTCGCTCTGCGGCGGGACGTACGGGACCTCGGGGGGCAGTGCCCCGGGGGTCTGGGATGCTGTGGTCACGGTTCTGCCACTCCAGGTTCGGATTTGGGTGTGGTCTGCCGAGGGGTCGCGATCCGGGGTCGAGCCGGGCGCGGCCCCGTTCTTGTGTGATCAGGCGGCCGTCTTGCGCCTCGACTGGGGCCTAGGTCGAGAGACCGACCTCTCGGCGGCGAGCCGGGACTTGAGCGGGACCAGGGCGCGGACGCGGTGCGCGTCCTCGGCGGACAGCGGCGGCGCGGCGTCGACGATGCGGCGGATATACGCCTGTCGGGCGTCGTCGCTCATGCCGCGTCCTGGGTCTCGTCGACCAGGTCGGCATCGTGCGCGCCGAGTGCTGTCTTGAGTGCGGCATACACCTGGGCGGACGGCTGACACTCGCCCTGCTCGATCTTGTAGATGTTCCATCGCGAGCACCCGGCGGCGGTCGCGAGATCGGTGACCTTGAGGCACCTGTCTTCGCGGACGCGCCGAAGCTTTGCTCCGGAGATCCTGCGGCTCAACATGGACTCCAACGTACTCCACTTATTGGATTCCTCAACCCTTACCATGGAGTAACTTGGACACTCATTGGTGCATATTGGAGTTACCGAGCGGCACGCCTGCCGCAGACCCCAAGCTCAGGGGCCCTAGGGCAACCTTGGAACGCATTGGAGTGCGCATGTACGCTCGGCCCATGACAGTCCGGGAGGCGCGCATCCGGCTTGCGCAGTACATCGAGCGCCGCATCAGCACATTGGCCTTGGAGTACGCCGAGGTCTGCCGACGCGCGGGCATCTCGGACGAGACGCTGAGCAAGGTCCGCAAAGGCGCGGGGGCGCGCAGCTCGACCTACACCAAGCTCGAGCACGCTCTGGACTGGACCCGCGGAAGCATTGCGGCCATCCTCGACGGCGGCGAGCCGACCCCCCTCGACACCCCGCCCGACCGGGTGCCTGCCGGGCGCGCTCCCGAAGCGTCGCCTCTCGGCCGGGAGTTGACGTTTGCTCAGCGCCTTCTGGCCACATTGATCCGCGAGTTGGACCTGTCCCCCGAGGAGGCGGACGAGGTGTGGCGGCAGGTGCGGCCGGAAATCGAGGCTACTCACCGGTCACATACAGACCGATCTGTCCAGAATGAGACGGAACGACCGACCGGATAGTTACGTTCCGGTCACGGTCCGACCGATCTTGATGGTGTGTGACCGTTAAATTACGGACAGTGGTCCCCCATGCATGCCGCAGACACGGAGTTGGGGGACAGGAGTGTCCACTATGGGTCTGGTCGTCACGGCCGTAGCCGGAGGTGCACTGCTAGGGATCGCGGCAGCGGTCGGGCTCAGGCTGTGCGCCATCGAACGCCGGGCCGCCCGGCAGGACAGAGTCGAGACCGCAGTACGCGCCGTGCTCAACGGTGTTGAAACGTTTCGTCAGGAGGGTCTGGACCGGTCGCCTGAGCCCGGCCTGGCGACCGATATGGATGCCGACTCGGCGGTCGAGGTGCGCGCCAAAGCTCACCTGCGCCTCATGATGGAGGGGCCGCGGTACAAGGCCCCTCGGCGGGGCGGGCCACGCTCCTCCCGTCCGGCACGGTCAGCGTCGGTACGCAGGTTCTGACGGTGGCGGGGCTTTGCGCCACTCGATCCGCTCGGCGACTGGCGGCTGTGCCCGCCCGGTGATGGGGCTGGGCACGATGCAAGGCCTACCCAGGTAGCGAGGGCTCAGGATGAGTGCGGCCGTCTCCCTCTGCGCACGGATCGGCGCGGCGTGCCAGGACTCCCAGATGTCGACGCCAGGACGGACGATGCTCAGCACCGCCGACGGAACAGTGAGCTGACGTTCCTGCTGTTCCAACTCGTCGACCTCGGCCTCCTTGGCCTCAAGGGAGTTGGCGAGGAGCCGCACTTCGGCAAGCGTGTTGCCCTTGGCTCCGCGCAGCTCGTCACGCTCGAGGCGCGCCGCGGCGACCCGCGCCCTGATCTCGCGTACCGCCGCGGCGTCGCTGCCCGGCGTCTGCAGGACGGCATAGATGTCCTCACGCGCGAGGTAGGCCAGGAGAATCCCCAGCCGCCCGCGCTCACCGATGAACAGGTCGTCGACGCCGTGCTTTCTGATCTTCAGCCCGCACTGGTAGCAGCGATAGACGGTGTAGACCCATGGGCCCTTCTTGCTCTTCAGCTCCCGGGGGGACAGGTTCCTCTCGCAGCGGGCGCACCACAGACTCGACGTGAGGGGGTGCAGCATGAGGCCGGCGCCGACGGCGCGGCCCGGGGCGGTGAGTCGGCGGTGGACATCCCAGAACACCTCTTCGCTGACCAGGCCGTCCCAGACGCCCGGGTAGACGGTGCCCTGGTAGGAGCGCAGGCCTGCGTACGAGTGCCTGAGAGCCATCGTGCGCAGGTGTCCATCGGTGAAGGGGCGTCCGGAGCGGTTGCGGTATCCCTGCTCTTTGAACGCGCGCTCGACGGCCATCATGGAATGGCCGGCCGCCAGCATCTCGAAGAGGAGCCGGACGACGCCGGCGCGCGGCTCGTCGGCCACCCACGTTGTCAGCTTGCCCGTGGCTGCGTCGTACACGGGCTTGAGGCCGTAGGGTGCCTGGCCGTGCGGCCGCCCCTTGCGTGCTTCCTTCGGCGTTGTCCGCGAGACGCGCCGGTGAGTCTTGTAGGACTCGTACTCGCTGTCGACCGCGTCGTCGATCAGGGCTTTCCGGTCGCGGCCGTTCGCCGGGTCGTAGAGACGCTCGTGGGTGGTGACCCAGATCTTGACGCCCTTCTCTTCGCACAGCTCGATGAAGGACACCCACTCCCCCACACGACGCGAACCTCGGGAGGACTCCCACAGCATGAGGATGTCGGCGCCGAACGCGGAGTCGCGTCCGGTCGGGCCGCTCTTCAGATCTGCAACCATCTGGTCGAAGTCATCGCGCCGCTTACGGGCGTAGCGGCTGGCGCTCAGGCCGTCGTCCACGTACGGCTCGCCGAGGTCCCATCCCTGCTCGGCGGCCGCGTCCTCGTTGTCGACGCCCTGGTCCTCGATCGAGGTGCCGCCCTTGGCGTCGGACAGCCGGCGGTAGTCCCGGGCGCGCGGTCTCTCGGTACTCATGGCACTGGTGTATCAGGAATGGGACCTATGAGTCGTGCATCTGCCAGGTCACGCTGCGCGGGGTGAACAAGCCCGGGTCGCCCGTCATAACGGCAGTGTGGCAGGGATCGGAGGCCGACACCGAGAGCGTCGGCCTCATTGCTCCCGAAGCCGACCGTCGTTCGTCAGCCCGTGCGTTCCCAGCCTCGGCACGGGCCCGGGCACCGGTCCCGGCGTCTCCGCCTCGGCACACGACGTGGTCACCGCCGACGGCGACCACGCCCGTCCGCCCACCGGCGTACCCGGCGACGAACCGCCGCGCACCACCGAGATCGAACCCGGCGGAACCCGGCCGAGTCGCTGCCGCACTCTCCCCGAGCCGGATCCCGCCGTCCCTGCGGTCCACATGCGCCGCCGAGGGAACTGGGGTACTCCTCGAAGGGAGAGAACCCCCGACGTCCGGCATGTCGACGATGTCTCACCAGGCTCCACCTCACTCGTTCACCGTCGCGTCCGGCTTCGTACAAGACGGAGGCCGCTGCCATGCAACCTGTCGTCACCGTGGGCCTCGACGGCTCACCCGCGAGCCTCAAGGCCGCCCGCTGGGCCGCCGAGGAGGCCGAGAAGCGCAAGCTGACCCTGCGGCTGCTGCACGCCTGGCCGCTTCTGGTGCCGGAATCCGCGCGGCTGCCCTCCGAGGTCGACCAGAACTACTGGGCGAGGCGTCTGGTCCACACCGCGCAGGCGGAGCTGCAGGCCCGCCACCCGGGCCTGACCGTCGTCGGGAGCCTGGTCGCCGGGGACGCTCACGAGGCCCTGCTCCAGGCGGCCTCGGAGGCCGAGATGCTGGTGCTCGGTTCGCGGGGGATGGATGCCTTCGAAAGCTACTTCATGGGCGAGGTCAGCCTGCCGGTCGTGGCACGGGCCGAGCGGCCCGTGGTCCTCGTCCGCGCGGAGCCGGCGGACGAGGAGCACGCCTCCGCACCGTCGGCCCGCGTGGTGGTGGCACTCAAACTGCACACGCCCGGGGACGGGCTGCTCGACTTCGCCTTCCACACCGCCGCGGCCCGGGGTGTTCCTCTCGTGGCCGTCCACAGCCGCAGCGTGCCGCTCCACGCCCGCATGCCGTGGGGCGCCGACCATGCCGTCACCGAGGAGATGACGAAGGACGCGCGCAAGGCGATGAGCGATGCTCTTCGGCCCTGGCAGGAGAAGTACCCGCAGGTGGAGGTGGCGGAAAGCATCCGGCTCGCGAGTCCTGCCAAGGCCGTCGTGCGGGCCGCCGAGGGCGCGGGGCTGCTGGTCGTGGGCAGACGCGCGCATCGGCGCGGTACGGGACACCACCTGGGACCGATCGCCCAGGCCGCCATCCATCACGGACGCTGCCCCGTCGCCGTCGTCCCCCATGACTGAGTCGGGCCCCGCCCATCGGATCCGCCGGCGTCGTTGACACCGGGGCCGCGCGAGGGCGCAGCCGGCATGCACCCAGCACCGATGCGGGGCACCGCTGCGCCGGCCACGTCACCGCCTGACGACGCGGTCGGGGTCTCGGCACCCGACGCTCGCCGCCCTGCCGCGACTTCCGGCGCAGGTGGTTGCGATCGACGCCTCGAAAGTCTGTTTCGCCTGGTTGCCGACGAGCCGGGAAGCGCCATGTGTGCGGGAATGGATGTGGCCCTTCCCGGCCGCCGCCACATGATCGCCGCAAGGGCACCCCGTCCCGATAGGGGCGAACGGCCCATGCTTCAGCTTCCGGTTGGGACCAACGGCCCCTTTTCGCGCCGCCGGGGACAGCCAGCGCGTCGCTGTCGCCAGGACCGGGAAGACCGGCCACGAGGGACCGTGCCGGTGAGCTGAGCCTCGAAACGACGCTCCCGCAACGGTGCGGAAGCCGTGCGCATTGCGCACACCGGCGCATTCACCGACCCGGGCCGTCCCGAACGGACGACCGGTCGATTTTACGAACCCATTGCGAAACCGAGAGATTTCGCGGGGGTCCGTATCCGTACTCCTGCGCGTGCGGGATCCGATTCGGATCAGGAGACACGGTGCTCGTTTCACGGAAAGTCGCGGGAGCTCTCTTCCTTGGCGGTGGGATCGCCTTCACTCTGGGCTCTCTCCTCTACCCCTCCATGCTCGGAGTCCAGAAGGTCAGCAGCGCACCCGACCGGATCATCGCCCGTCCGGCGACCGGGCCGTTGACGGAAGCCGACCGGGACTTCGTGGTAAAGGTGCGCGCGGCCGGGCTGTGGGAGTACCCCGTCGGTCAGATGGCGATACAGAAGGGCACGACCAAGGCGGTCAAGACCGCCGGGGAGCACCTGATCGCCGGGCACGGCTCGCTCGATGCCGCCTGCCGCGGCGTCGCCGGCGAGCTCGACATCACGCTGCCCAACCAGCCCTCGCCGCAACAGCAGGGCTTCGTGGCCCAGCTGATCGCCGACAGTGGCAAGCAGTTCGACGCCGACATGGCGAACATCCTGCGTGCGACACAGGGCCAGATCCTCTCCACGATCGCAAGCGTCCGCACCACCACGAAGAACTCGCTGATCCGTGCCCTGGCCGACAAGACCAACGACACCGTCATGGACCACATCACGATCGTCGAGAAGACCGGCCTGGTCGACTTCGACCGGGCGCTTTCCCAGTCGACCAACCCGCCCGGCCTCCCGGCCCAGGACACCACCCCCCCGCCCCCGGTGGCGGGCCAGCCGCAGGTCGTCCTCCCCTCACCGGCGAACCGTACGGCCTCGCCCGGGTCCGTCGGCGGGGAGTGAGGACGCCGGCCGAACCTCCTGACAGGGCCAGGCCGTCATGTCCGGCCTCAGCCGCGCGCCGCCTCCGGCGGTGCGCGGCTGATCCGTACCTCCCCGGGCGGCACCACCGCCGTACCGGCGGTCTGCGCCCGTCGGGGGCCTGAAGTCGGCTGCGGGGAAGTGGTTGACGTGATTCCGCGCAAACCCTCTTTCGTGAGCGATCTTGCGGGTGGCACGATCGAGGCGGCGTACACGCCGTGTCCCCGTTTTCCGATCGAAAGTGTGACCTGAGCAGATGCGCATATCCCTCGGTGTGACGCGCCGTACCGCCGGTGTGGCCGTGCTCTGCCTGGCCACCGCCGTGACCGGACTCGCCTTCCCCGCCACCGCTCAGGCGGCCGTGACCTGCTCGGCCGGAGTGTGGAAGGCCCAGTACTACGCCAACACCGCACTCACCGGCACCCCGAGGGCCACCGTCTGCGATGCCTCGATCGCCGAGAACTACGGCCTCGGCGACCCCGCCGGCGTCACCCTGCCGCGGGACAACTTCGGCGTCCGCTGGAGCACCACCCGCAACTTCGGCTCCGGCGGCCCCTTCGACCTCACCGTCGCCGTCCAGGACGGCGCCCGCGTCTACCTCGACGGCCACCGCAAGATCGATCTGTGGCGCAACGTCAACGCGACCCAGAGGAAGACCCTCCGCCTCACCGTCCCGCGCGGGGTCCACACCCTGCGCGTGGACTTCGCCGCCTTCACCGGCACCGCCAACATCGCCTTCGCCTACCAGCCCGTCACAGGTGCCGCCCACGACAGGACCGCACCCCTGGCCCCGGTCGGCCTGAAGGCCACCTATGCGCCGGCCACCCTGAGGACGACCCTGGCCTGGTCGCGCAACTACGAGCTGGACCTGGCCGGCTACCGTCTCTACCGGCGCACGGGCAGCACCGGTGCCTGGAGTCCGCGCAACAACACCCCGGTCACCGCCGCCTTCACCGACACACCCCCCGCCACCGGCGCCACCTACGAGTACGCCCTGCGCGCCGTCGATCGCTCCGGCAACCTCTCCCCGCTGTCCTCGCTGACGCGCGTCGTCAGCGCCGACAAGACGGCCCCGACCGCCCCCACCGCACTCACGGCCACGCACGACGAGTCCGGCGCCCGGCTCTCCTGGTCCGCGGTGAGCGGGGCGAGCTCCTACGAGGTGCAGCGCTCCCTCGCGCCCGCGGGGCCGTTCTCTGCCGTCTCCACGCCCACGCAGAGCACCGGCCTCACCGACGTCAGCGCCTCCGCGGACACCACCTACTACTACCGGGTGCGGGCCCTGGACAGCGCGGGCAACACCTCCCCGTACAGCACGCCCGTCCAGCTCGAGGCGACCGAGTCCAAGCCTCTGCCGCCGAGCGACGTCTCCGCCAACGGCTGGGCCGACCGCAACACCGTCGGCTGGCACTACGACGGTGACGCCTCCCACCACTTCCACGTCTACGCCGCCGAGTCGGCCACCGGCCCGTGGACGCGGCTGACCGAAACGCCGGTCACCGGCCCCGCCTACGACGACGTCACGGCGCCCGTCGGCCAGGTGCGGCATTACCAGGTCAGGACGGTCACGACGCACGGCACGGAGTCGAACCCGTCAGCGACGGCCTCGGCCACCCGCACCGGCGACGTCACCCCGCCGCACATGCCGTACGGCCTGAACGCGTGGAACGGCACCGACGGCGTGCACCTCGGCTGGACGGCCAACACCGACGACACGGATCACTACCTCGTCATGCGCAAGCCGATGTTCGGCGCGTGGGAGCAGATCGCCGTGGTGCGGGACGTCAAGTACCTGGACGCCGACGTCACGGTCGACGTGCAGTTCGGCTACACCGTCCGCGCCGTCGACGCCGCCGGCAACATCTCCCCCATGCCCGAGCCCGGCTACGGCACCGTCTACGGCAAGCGCCTGCCGGTCCACGAGAAGCCGGTCGCGCCCGCCTCGGTGACCGCGACGGCCGGTAACGGCAACGTCACGGTGGAGTGGACCGTGAGCCCGTCGACCGATGTGGCCGGCTACTACGTCTACCGCACGACGTCTTCGGACCCCGCGTCGGCCTACTCGGTCTCCCCGCTCCTCACCGGGACGACGTTCACGGACGAGAACGTGACCGCCGGCAGGACGTGGCACTACGTGGTGCGCGCCGTCAGCACGCACAGCATGTGGTCCGACTTCTCGCCGATGGCCGAGGCCACCGTGCCCTGCCCGGTCATGACCGCCCCGGCCACCCCCCGGATCACCGGGGGCGGCAGGGGCGCCGACTTCGTCCAGCTCAAATGGGAGGTCGGAGCGTGTGACCAGGGTGCCACCGTCTCCTACAACGTCTACCGTGCCACGTCCGGCTCGGACGTCTTCACCCCTGAGCACCGCATCGCTTCGGGTGTGACGGAAGTGACGTACACGGATCCCGGCCTGGCTCGGGCGTACTACTACTACGTCGTCACCGCCGTGGCTGCCGACGGCACCGAATCGGCCCCGCAGGCCAAGCCGTTCGAGATCTCGACGCAGGCGCCCTGACGCCCTGTCCGATCCCTCGGGCCCCGCCGTCCGCACGTCTTCACGCCTTCGGACGGCGGGCGCCTCCTTCGGCGGGCCGTCACACGGGCCTAGGAGCTGTCTTCAAATGTCACGCCCACATCAGGAGCGAGGCGAGGGTGACGGCTGCCTGGTAGGACTCGGCGGTCTTGTCGTAGCGGGTCGCGATGCCGCGCCACTGCTTGAGGCGGTTGAAGCACCGTTCCACGACGTTGCGCCGCTTGTAGAGCTGTTTGTCGAAGGCCGGCGGGCGCCCGCCTCGGCTGCCGCGCCGCAGCCGGTTGCGGATCTGGTCGGCCCGCTCGGGGATGGTGTGAGCGATGCCGCGGCGTCGCAGCCAGGTGCGTATCGCGCGGGAGCTGTAGCCCTTGTCGCCCAGCACATGAGCGGGCCGCACCCGCGGCCGTCCCGGACCGAGGCGGGGCACCCGGATTGCCTCCATCACGGTGGTGAACTGGGTGCAGTCGTTGGTGTTGCCGCCCGTGAGCACGAAGGCGAGCGGACGCCCGAAGGCATCGCAGGCCAGGTGTATTTTGCTGGTCAGGCCGCCCCGGGAGCGTCCGAGCGCGGGGCTGCGGCGCCCCCTTTTCGGGCCCCGGCGGCATGCTGGTGGGCGCGTACGACGGTGGAGTCGACCGACACCAGCCAGTCGATCTCTCCCGCCGCGTCCGCCCGGGCCTGGGCGGCCTGGAGCATCCGCTCGAAGGTGCCGTCCAGGGCCCACCGTCGAAAGCGGGTGTGCAGTGTGTGCCAGGGGCCGTACCGCTCGGGCACGTCCCGCCAGGCGGTGCCGGTCCGGAACTTCCACACGATCCCGTTGAGCACGGTGCGGTCGTCCAACCGCTTCCGCCCACGCAAGGACTCGGGCAGCAGCGGACGGAGGAACTCCCACTCCTCATCGGACAGTTCATGGCGACGTATCACCCGACCATGATCCACCACTCAAGATCAATTGAAGACACGACCTAGCGCCGTACCCGCGGCATCCCCAGACCGATCCACGAGATGATCTCCCGCTGGATCTCGTTGTTGCCGCCGCCGAAGGTGAAGATCACGGCGGAGCGGTAGCCGCGTTCCAGTTCGCCGTGGAGCACCGCGCCCGCGGAGCCCTCCTGGAGTGCGCCGGGCGCCGCGACGACCTCCAGCAGCCAGGCGTAGGCGTCGCGGCGGGCCTCGGAGCCGTAGACCTTGACGGCTGAGGCGTCCTGCGGGGTGAGGGTGCCGTTCTGCAGGGCTCCGACCATCTGCCAGTTGAGGAGCTTGAGGGCGTCGAGCTTCACATGGGTCTGGGCCAGCCGGCGGCGCACCCAGGCCAGGTCGATGACGCGGCGGCCGTCGGCGAGCTTGGTCTCGGTCGCCCAGCGCTGCACGTCGTGCAGGGCCCGGATGGCCATCGTGCCGTGTGCGGCCAGGGTGACGCGCTCGTGGTTGAGCTGGTTGGTGATCAGCCGCCAGCCCTGGTTCTCGGCGCCGACGCGCCGCGAGACGGGGACGCGGATGTTCTCGTAGTAGCTGGCCGTGGTGTCGTGGGACGCGAGGGTGCGGATGACGGTGCAGGAGTATCCGGGATCGGTGGTCGGCACGAGGAGCATGGAGATGCCCTTGTGCGGCGGGGCGTCGGGGTCGGTGCGCACGGCGAGCCACACCCAGTCGGCGGTGTCGCCGTTGGTCGTCCAGATCTTCTGCCCGTTGACGACGTAGGTGTCGCCTTCACGTACCGCGCGCGTCCTGAGGGCGGCCAGGTCGGTGCCCGCGTCGGGTTCGCTGTAGCCGATGGCGAAGTCGATCTCCCCGGCGAGGATCTTCGGCAGGAAGTACGCCTTCTGCTCGTCGGTGCCGTACCGCATGATCGTCGGTCCGACGGTGTTCAGCGCCATCAGGGGCAGCGGTACACCGGCCTGGGCGGCTTCGTCGAAGAAGACGAACTGCTCGATCGGGGTCAGGCCGCGGCCGCCGTACTCCTCGGGCCAGCCGACGCCGAGCCAGCCGTCGGCGCCGAGTCGGCGGATGGTGGCGCGGTAGAAGGCCTTCGCGCCGACCGGGTCCGAGTGCCGGGCGTAGGCGTTGTCCGGCACCAACTCGGCGAAGTAGGCGCGCAGTTCCGCGCGCAGCCGCAGTTGCTCGGGCGTGTGGTCGAGGTGCACGGCGCCTCCTGGCTCCCCAAAGCCGGTGTCCTGACGGCGCACACCGTAGAACGTGTTCCAGAAATTGGGAATGGACAGGGCACGGCGCAAGACGACGGAACTCCGGCCGATCGCCGAGGCCGCCACGCTCGGCGCAGCCACCGTTCGAACCGGTCACCGTTCGCCGCAGATGCCCTTCGGCACCGACACCGTTCGACCCGGTCACCGCTCGCCGCGCCCTTCGGCACCGAGGGCTCGGTTCAGCGGCGCAGGCGATTCAGCGGTGCGGGGTGTTCAGTTCAGCGTCCGGATGAACTCCGTGCAGGCCCGCGCGCACGCCCGGCACGCCGCCGCGCCCGCCTCGGCGCCGGGGTACCCGTCGAAAGCGTGCGCGCACTCCAGGCAGACGGTGCGGCACCACTCCAGCTGGGCGCGGATGCCGTCCTCGTCCATTCTGTTCTCCTCGGACAGTACGCGGCAGGTCGCGTCGCAGACCTCCGCGCACATGATGCCCTTGCGGCGCACCAGCGCCTGCCGGTCGGTTCCGTCCGGATCCACCAGGCTCGCGCGCAGCGCGGACGCCTGCGCGCACTCGGTGCAGGCCTGCGCGCACGCGAAACGGTCCTCCAGGAATCGGAAGAGCTCCTGCTGGGATGTCGTCGAAGTCACGTCTGAGCGGGTAGCCGGTGCGCGCCGAGCCAAACCGCCCGCCGGTCACGCGGACGGCACCGGTCCCGGAGCGCCCCGGATACCGGCGAACTGGATGCAGAATGTCTGGTTTGCGGCGTATTTCATGGGTATTTTCCAGATATGAATACCGCAAGCCAGCAGCTGGCCGCCCCGAGCGGCCTGCTCAGCCTCGGGCTGTTCATGGTCCCCGTGCTCCTCGTGATCATTCTGGGCGGGAGCTTCTGGCTGGGCGCGCGTGTCAAGTCGCGCGAGTCGGACCGGCCGCGCCCCGAGGAGCAGCCGCATCTCCCGCCCGGCGGGGCGGTGCACGAGATCCGCGAGCACCGGGAACCCGAGGAGGTGCCCCGGACGCCGGACGGCGGACGCCCCCTCACCCCCTACGAGCTGACCAACATGCAGACCAGAGCGAGCACGGACCAGAAACGGCCGCGCTGGAGCCGCGGCAGCAGCGGGTCCTTCGGCGGCGGCGGACTCGGCGCGCACTGACGCGAACCGCGCCGGACGCCGGGTGGTCGGAGCGCCCCGGCAGCGGTGCTCCGTGCGGAGCCCCCGCTGCCGGGGAGAGGCGTGTCGGGGCAGCCGCGCCGACCCGGGGGTGTCAGGCGCCGACGTAGTCCGCCAGGTGCTCGCCGGTGAGGGTGGAACGGGCGGCGACGAGGTCGGCGGGGGTGCCCTCGAAGACGATGCGGCCCCCGTCGTGGCCGGCGCCGGGCCCGAGGTCGATGATCCAGTCGGCGTGCGCCATCACCGCCGGGTGGTGCTCGACCACGACGACCGACTTGCCTGCGTCGACCAGCCGGTCGAGCAGTGCGAGCAGTTGCTCCACGTCGGCCAGGTGAAGACCGGTGGTCGGCTCGTCGAGGACGTAGACACCGCCCTTGTCGGCCATGTGCGTGGCCAGCTTGAGCCGCTGCCGCTCGCCGCCGGAGAGCGTGGTGAGCGGCTGGCCGAGGCTGACGTAGCCGAGACCGACGTCGGCGAGCCGCCCGAGGACCCGGTGCGCGGCGGGCGTGGCCGCCTCGCCCGCGGCGAAGAACTCCTCGGCCTCGGTCACCGGCATCGCCAGCACCTCGCTGATGTCGCGGCCGCCGAGACGGTACTCCAGCACCGAGGCCTGGAACCGCTTGCCCTCGCATTCCTCGCACGTCGTGGCGACGCCCGCCATCATCGCCAGGTCCGTGTAGACGACGCCGGCGCCGTTGCACGTCGGACAGGCTCCCTCGGAGTTGGCGCTGAACAGCGCCGGCTTCACACCGTTCGCCTTGGCGAACGCCTTGCGGATGGGGTCGAGCAGTCCGGTGTACGTGGCCGGGTTGCTGCGCCGGGAGCCGCGGATCGCCCCCTGGTCGACCGCCACCACCCCCTCCCCGGGCGGGATCGACCCGTGCACGAGTGAGCTCTTGCCGGAGCCGGCCACGCCGGTGACCACGACCAGCACCCCGAGCGGGATGTCGACGTCGACGTCCTGGAGGTTGTGCGCCGACGCGCCCCGGACCTCCAGCGCGCCGGTGGGCTTGCGCACCGCCTTCTTGACCGCCGCCCGGTCGTCGAGGTGGCGGCCGGTGATGGTGTCGCCGGCCCGCAGCCCCTCCACGGTGCCCTCGAAGCAGACGCTGCCGCCCGCCGTGCCCGCGCCGGGCCCGAGGTCGACGACGTGGTCGGCGATGGCGATGGTCTGCGGCTTGTGCTCCACGACGAGCACCGTGTTGCCCTTGTCCCGCAGGCGCAGCAGCAGGTTGTTCATCCGGCTGATGTCGTGCGGGTGCAGACCCGTGGTGGGCTCGTCGAAGACGTAGGTGACGTCGGTCAGCGAGGAACCGAGATGGCGGATCATCTTGACGCGCTGCGCCTCGCCGCCGGAGAGCGTGCCCGAGGGCCGCTCGAGCGAGAGGTAGCCGAGGCCGATCTCCGCGAACGAGTCCAGCGTGTGCTGCAGCGCGGTGAGCAACGGGGCCACCGACGGCTCGCGGACGCCGCGGACCCACTCGGCCAGGTCGCTGATCTGCATGGCGCAGGCGTCGGCGATGCTCACCCCGTCGATCTTCGACGCCCGGGCGCCCTCGCTCAGCCGTGTGCCGTCGCACTCGGGGCAGACGGTGAACGTCATCGCCCGCTCCACGAAGGCGCGGATGTGCGGCTGCAACGCGTCGATGTCCTTGGACAGCATCGACTTCTGGATCTTGGGGATCAGGCCCTCGTAGGTGAGGTTGATGCCGTCGACCTTGATCTTGGTCGGTTCCTTGTGGAGGAGGTCGTGCAGCTCCTTCTTCGTGAACCTGCGGATCGGCTTGTCCGGGTCGAAGAAGCCGCAGCCGCCGAAGATGCGGCCGTACCAGCCGTCCATGCTGTAGCCGGGGATCGTCAGCGCGCCCTCGTTGAGCGACTTGCTGTCGTCGTAGAGCTGGGTGAGGTCGATGTCGGAGACCGTGCCGCGGCCTTCGCAGCGGGGGCACATGCCGCCGGTGCGGGAGTACGTCGCCTTGACCGCCTTCTTGGTGCCGCGCTCCACGGTGATCGCGCCGCTCGCCCGGACGGACGCGGTGTTGAAGGAGTAGGCGCTGGGCGGGCCGATGTGCGGCTCGCCCAGCCTGCTGAAGAGGATGCGCAGCATGGCGTTGGCGTCGGTGGCGGTGCCCACGGTGGAGCGGGGGTCGGCGCCCAGCCGCTGCTGGTCGACGATGATCGCGGTCGTCAGCCCGTCGAGCACGTCCACCTCGGGCCGCGACAGGTTCGGCATGAAGCCCTGCACGAAGGCGCTGTAGGTCTCGTTGATCAGCCGCTGCGACTCCGCGGCGATGGTGTCGAAGACCAGGGAGCTCTTTCCCGAGCCCGAGACGCCGGTGAACACCGTCAGCCGGCGCTTGGGGATCTCGATGCTCACGTCCTTGAGGTTGTTCTCGCGCGCGCCGTGCACCCGGATCAGGTCGTGGCTGTCCGCGACATGAGACGCGGGTGACTGCGCGTCCGTCCTCCTGGCCATGCTCATCGCTTCTCCCTCACTCGCTCGGGAGTACCTGTGCACTCCCCCGTTGCCCGGCCCGATCGACTCGGCCGCCCGGCCCGCCCGGCCCGCCCGGCCTTCCGACGTCCGACGCCACGCTATCCGCGGGCCGGGGTCAGCCGCTTCTCGAATAGTGATGGGTGCGGTGGCGTTCAGGTTCGAACAGGGGACGGACAGTAAACGACAACCCACAGCGGAGCCGGGCCGGAGGCGCTGAGATGGCCTGATTCGTCGTGCAGGATGAGGTGGAAGATGGCCGACGTGATGCGGGCGGAACCGGCGCGACGCGCGAAGGCGGGGGCGGGCGCTGCGAAGCAAGGCGCTAAGCAGGACGCGAAACAGGACGCGAAGGGCGCGCAGCAGGGCGCCCCTCGCAAGAGCGAGCAGAAACGGTGCGCCTGCCAGACGGCGGACGACGCGGTCGGCGGGGCGGAGGAACGGTTCCGGGGCTTGCTCGAGGCGGCGCCGGACGCCATGGTCATCGTCGACGACACGGGTGCCATCCGGCTGGTCAACGCCCAGACCGAGGCCCTGTTCGGGCACGGCCGTGAGGAACTGCTCGGCCGCCCCGTCGAGTTGCTGATCCCGCACCGGTTCCACGCCCAGCACACCGCGCACCGGAGCGGGTACACGACCAACCGGCAGGTGCGTCCGATGGGCGCCGGCCTGGAACTGCACGGGCTCCGCAAGGACGGCACGGAGTTCCCCGTCGAGATCAGCCTGAGCCCGCTGGAGACCCCGGACGGGCTGCTGGTCTCGGCGGCCGTGCGCGACGTCAGCGACCGCAAGGCGGCCGAGGCGCGCATCAACGAGCTCGCCGCACTGGTGGAGTCCTCGCAGGACGCGATCCTCGCCAAGACCCTCGACGGCTACATCACCTACTGGAACGCGGCCGCCCAGCGCCTGTACGGGTACACCGCCGAGGAGGCCATCGGCCGACACGTGTCGATGCTGGCCCCGCCGGAGCGGCGCGGGGAGGTCAGCGACCTGCTCAAGCGGCTGCGGCACGCCGAGAAGGTCGAGCACTACGAGACGCTGCGGCTGACCGCCACCGGGCAGCTGCTGGACGTGGACGTCACGCTGTGGCCGACCCGCGACACGAACGGCAGGGTGGTCGGGGCCTGCGCGATCGTGCGGGACATCAGCGACCGAAAGCGCGCGGAGGCGGAGCTCACGGCTCTGTACGAACAGCAGCGGCACATCGCGCTGACACTGCAGCGCAGTCTGATGGGGACACCGCCCGCGCTGCCCGGACTGGCCACCGCAAGCCGCTACCGGCCGGCGACGCAGGGCGCCGGCGTGGGCGGCGACTGGTTCGACCTGATCCCGCTCGGCGCCGACCGGGTCGGTGTGCTGATAGGCGATGTCATGGGCCGCGGGCTCGAAGCGGCCGCCGTGATGGGCCAGTTGAGGTCGGCGGCGCACGCGCTGGCGAAGACCGGCATGCAGCCGCGGCAGCTGATGCGGGCACTCGACACCTGTGTCGCCGACCTCGACGTGCCGGACCAGCTCGTCACCTGCTGTTATCTGGTGATCGCCCCGGACGCGGGCACGGTGACGGTCTGCTCGGCGGGGCATCTGCCCGTCCTGGTGGCCGGCGTCGGCGAGGGGATCAGCGCTCTGCCCTGTCCGGTCAACGCCCCGCTCGGCGTGGGTGACGTCCTGTACGAGCAGGCCAGTTCGGAGATACCGCCGGGTGCGACGCTGGTGCTCTACACCGACGGCCTGATCGAGACGCCGGGCTGCGACATCGAGGTGCGCATCGGTGAACTGAGCCTGCTGCTGGACGATCTGTTCGTCGGCACGCCGTGTCTGGAGGCCGCCGCGGACCACGTCCTCGAGGGTCTGCTGCTGGACGCGGACAGCCACAACGACGACGTCACCCTGCTGCTGGCGCAACTGCCGGCCGCGCCGCTGGCAACCGTGACCACCCACTTCCCGGCCGTCCCCGCCTCCGTGCCGGAGGGGCGTGCCTTTCTGCACAAGGCGCTGACGTCGTGGAACTGCGCGGACAACGCCGCCGACGCCCTCCTGTTGCTGTCGGAGACGCTGACCAACGCCGTCCAGCACGCCTCGGGCCCGGTCGGCCTGCACCTGCACCGGACGGCGACCGACCTCACGGTGGAGGTCAGCGACGGCAGCGCGCAGCTCCCCCAGCCGCGTTCGGCGGTCGAGGACGAGGAGTCGGGCCGTGGTCTGCTCCTGGTCCGCGCCCTGGCCGCCAGCTGGGGCGTACGGCCGACCGACGAGGGCAAGACGACGTGGTTCACGCTGAGGCTGTGAGCCCCCGGGGCGGGCCGTCACAGCCTGAGGCGAGGGCGTCGAGGTGCGCCCGCACATAGGGAACGGCCACCGCGTGCAGTTCGCGCTCCCCGTCGACGAAGGCCGGCTGGACGTTGACCTCGAAGACGACTCCGCCGTTCTCCACGGCCAGGTCGACGCCGGCGAAGGGCAGCCCGACCGAGGCGGTGGCGGCGACGGCGAGCTCGCCCAGCCGGGGGTCCAGGTCCGGCGGGGCGATGTGGACGGCGGTCGCGCCCCGGCAGGTGTTGCAGGGGGTGTCGGTCTCGGGCTGGAGGTGTTCGCGGGCGTGCACGACGCGGTCACCGAGGACGAAGACGCGGAACTGGTGGCGCCGGCCGTCGGCGGTCACGTTGCCCGCGTCGCGGGAGAGCAGCCAGTCGGTGTCGCGCTCGGCGTAGTAGGAGGCGGCTTCCTCCAGCTGGGCGGGGGTGGTGACATGGAAGGTGTCGTTGCCGCCGGTGCCGACCACGGGCCGGGCCCAGGTGTCCCGGCCGAGCCGGTCGAACACGTCGGCCGCCTCCTGCGGCGCGGGACGCGACAGCACGGCGGTCTCCATCTGGGCGACGCCGTCCCGGCGGAAGCGTTCGACGGTGAGGTTCTTCTCGGTCGCCGTGCGCCAGGCGTCGGGACCGGCGGCCAGGGTGACCACGCCCTGGGCTTCCAGGAGCTCCTGGAAGCCGGCGAGGCCCCGCCGGCGGTGCGGCGGAATCTCGTAGAGCAGGACGACGTCGGGCTCGACGTCGAGCCGCTCCTCGGGGACCCGCAGCCGTAACCGGTCCTCGTGGCGGGTCGCCCGCCCTGTTCCGCCGGTCGCGAAGTGCCGGGAGTCGATCCGGACGGGCGGCGCGCCGGTGAGCAGTTCCACGGCGTCGGCGAGGTACTCGCGGCACCCCTCGGCAGAGGTGGGGTCGGCGATCAGGGCGATGCACGGTCGGGACACTGCGGCCTCCAGGGGCTCTCTCGACGCGCGCTCGTACCGCGGACGGCCCTCGCACGGCCCGAGCGGTGTCACGGATGGTGCCTGTCGCGCGGGTGGTCGCGCACCCGTCGCCGCGGAAGCCGCGCCGGTGTGCGGGCCGTCGCCGGGCCGGACGTGCGCCGGGCCGGACGGCCGGTGACCAGGGGTGGTGGGGCGGGCCCCGGGGATCCGTGTGCGGGGCCGGCCGACCACTGTAGGCACCGGGTGCGGCGGCGTGCCAGGGCGCACGACGGCCCGGCGCCCGCCCCTTCTCCTGCGCCGTCCGCCCCTGCCCGTGCGCCCTGACCGGGCACGCCCGCCACGGCCCCCGGAAGGCGGTGGCCGTGCCCTCGCCTCAGCCGTCCCAGGCCCAGTCCGCCACCTCGGGAAGGTCGGTGCCGTGGGCGCGGATCCAGTCGTGGTGACGCAGTCGCGTGTCCTCCATCCGCTGGCGCACCGCCGCGGCACGCACGGCGAGGCCGGGGACGCGGTCGATGACGTCCATGACGAGGCGGTAGCGGTCGAGGTCGTTGCGGACGACCATGTCGAACGGCGTGGTCGTGGTGCCGATCTCCTTGTAACCGCGTACGTGCAGGTGCCGGTGGCCGGTGCGGCGGTAGGCGAGGCGGTGGATCAGCCACGGGTAGCCGTGATAGGCGAAGATCACCGGCTTGTCGGTGGTGAACAGGCCGTCGTACTCGAAGTCGCTCATCCCGTGCGGGTGTTCGCCGCTCGGCAGCAGCCGGGCGATGTCCACGACGTTGACCACGCGGACCGCCAGCTCCGGCAGGTGGCGGCGCAGCAGCTGGGCGGCGGCCAGCACCTCCTGGGTGGGTACGTCTCCCGCGCAGCCGAGGACCACGTCGGGTTCGCGGACGCCGTCCTCGCTGCCGGCCCACTCCCACACGCCGGCCCCCCGCGCGCAGTGCGCGCGGGCCTGGTCCATCGTCAGCCAGTCGTAGCAGGGCTGTTTTCCGGCCACGATGACGTTGACGTAGTCGCGGCTGCGCAGGACGTGGTCGGCCACGGACAGCAGCGTGTTGGCGTCCGGTGGCAGATAGACCCGTACGACCTCGGGACTCTTGCTGAGGACGTGGTCGACGAAGCCGGGGTCCTGGTGGGAGAAGCCGTTGTGGTCCTGGCGCCAGACGTGCGAGGTCAGCAGGTAGTTGAGGGAGGCGACGGGCGCCCGCCAGGACAGCCTGCGGGTGACGCGCAGCCACTTGATGTGCTGGTTGACCATGGAGTCGACGATGTGCGCGAACGCCTCGTAGCAGGAGAACAGTCCGTGCCTGCCGGTCAGCAGATAGCCCTCCAGCCAGCCCTGGCAGGTGTGTTCGGACAGGATCTCCATCACCCGGCCGTGCCGGTCGAGGTTCTCGTCCACCTGGAGGGTCTGCGCCTGCCAGGCCTTGCCGGTGGCTCCGTAGACGGCCTGGAGCCGGTTGGAGGCGGTCTCGTCCGGGCCGACGAGCCGGAAGTCACGCCGGTCGGCGGTGGAGCGCATCACGTCCTCGAGCAGGTCGCCCAGCACGGCGGTCGGTTCGTGCAGGGCGGCGCCCGGCTTGTCCACGCCGACGGCGTACGCGTCCAGGTCGGGCAGCGGAAGTTCGCGCAGCAGCAGCCCGCCGTTGGCGTGCGGGGTGGCGCCGAGCCGGCGG
This sequence comes from Streptomyces sp. P3, assembly GCF_003032475.1. Classification (NCBI taxonomy): domain Bacteria; kingdom Bacillati; phylum Actinomycetota; class Actinomycetes; order Kitasatosporales; family Streptomycetaceae; genus Streptomyces; species Streptomyces sp. P3. The sequence continues at coordinate 8,744,374 of NZ_CP028369.1, read as the reverse complement.
TCCCCCTCGGGGATCCACGCCTGCACGTCGAGGCGAGGCGCGCCGCGTTCGTCGAAGAGCTCGTGCGGCCGGTAGGAGCGCAGCCACGTCTCCAGCTGCCGCAGGTGTTCGGGGTTGTCACGGACGGCGGACAGCGGCACCTGGTGGGCGCGCCAGGTCCCCTCGACCGGGTGGCGGTCGACGTGGGCGGGGCCGGTCCAGCCCTTCGGGGTGCGCAGCACGATCAACGGCCAGCGGGGGCGTTCGCCGGAGCCCTCCTCGCGGGCGGCGTGCTGGAGGGCCGCGATGCGGTCCAGTGCGGTGTCCATGGCCTGCGCCATCGCGCGGTGGACGGCGCCGGGCTCGTCGCCGGTGACGTGGATCGGGTCGTGGCCGTAGCCGCGCAGCAGGTCGTCGAGCTCGGGCTCGGGGATGCGGGCCAGCACCGTCGGGTTGGCGATCTTGTAGCCGTTGAGGTGCAGGATCGGCAGGACGGCGCCGTCGTGGACCGGGTCGAGGAACTTGTCGGAGTGCCAGGAGGCGGCCAGCGGACCGGTCTCCGCCTCGCCGTCGCCGATCACACAGGCGACCAGCAGGTCGGGGTTGTCGAAGGCGGCGCCGTAGGCGTGGGAGAGCGAGTAGCCCAGTTCGCCGCCCTCGTGGATGGAGCCGGGGGTCTCCGGGGCGACATGGCTGGGGATGCCCCCGGGAAAGGAGAACTGTTTGAACAGCCGGGCCATGCCGGCCGCGTCCTGGGTGACGTCCGGGTAGATCTCGGAGTAGGAGCCCTCCAGCCAGGAGTTCGCCACCACCGCGGGCCCGCCGTGCCCGGGTCCCCAGATGCACAGGGCGCGCAGATCGCGGGTGCGGATGACGCGGTTGAGGTGGGTGTACACGAGGTTCAGCCCGGGCGAGGTGCCCCAGTGGCCCAGCAGTCGCGGCTTGACGTGCTCGGGCCGCAGCGGCTCGGTGAGCAGCGGGTTGGCCATGAGGTAGATCTGGCCGACGGCCAGGTAGTTCGCGGCGCGCCAGTGGGCGTGCAGCGTCCTGAGCTCGTCGTCGGTGAGCCGGGCGGACGTCGCTTGCGGGTCGACGGGCATCTCGGGTTCCCTTCCGGATCGGGTTCGCTCGGAGGTGCGTGCCGGTCCGTACCCTGCCCACCCTCCCCGCCGGCCGGGTACCCCACACGGCCGAGCGACCCATACGGAGCAGCGAAGCCGTCCATAGGGGGCCGTCCGCGAAGGAGCGTCCGTGAGGGGGCGCCAGTACGGGGTGCCAGTGCGGGAGCGCCAGTACGGGGGCGCCAGTACGGGGGCGCAGATCCTACGAGCCCGAGTGCGCCCGGCCCACGCCGAAGCCGTCGGGGGCGGGGACCGGACCGCGGGAGGCGTCCGACACGTCCGCGGCACCCGACGCACCCGACGCACCCGACGAAACACCGCCGTCGAGCGCCGCGACGTACGCGAGGTTCTGCCGGTCCTCGGCGTCCTGCTCGGCCTCGGCGGCGAACCAGGCGTCCAGGATCTCCTTGAGCAGCGGCTCGGAGGTCAGACGCAGGCTGAGCGCGAGGACGTTGGCGTCGTTCCACCGCCGGGCGCCCCCGGCGGTGCCCGCGTCCGTGCACAGGGCGGCCCGGACGCCGGCGACCTTGTTCGCGGCGATGGACGCGCCCGTTCCGGTCCAGCAGCACACGACCGCCTGCTCGGAGGTCCCGTCGGCCACGTCCCGCGCCGCCGCCGCCGAGCAGATCGCCCACCGGGGGTCGTCGCCCGAGCGCAACGCGCCATGCGGCACCACGTCGTGCCCGCGGCCGCGCAGTTCCGCGACGAGGGCGCGGGCCACTGGTTCGTCCATGTCCGAGGAGACGGAGATCCGCATGCCCGCGAGCCTACCGACGGCAGGACCGCGCTGTCGCCCCTGACGCCTCGACGACGGCGGGCGCGCGGAACGTCGCGCCGACGGATGGGCGCCCCAACGACCCGGCTCCGCCCGCCCGGATCCCGTGCACCGAATGCACCTCATGCACCTCGCACATCCCGTCCGCGTACGCCTCGCGTCCGGCCGCCCGCGTCGATCGGACGATCACCTCGCGGAAGCAGGAAGCGCGCGGCTACCCGCTCGTCGACCGGCCCGTGACGCCGCCGCTGAACGCGCCCGTGAGCCCGGCCGGATTACCGGCCGGGACGATCCCCGAGTCCAGGACGGTGCGGGCGAGCGGTTCGAGCAGATGGGCGAGGCGGGCGGTGGCCGCGGACCCCAGCGCCGTCCACGGCGTGACGGCGGCCGCGTCCGTGTCGGCCTCGACCCCGGTCCGGACGGCCGCTCCCCCTTCGGTGAGACGTGCGTCCTCGTCGAGCCAGCCGCGCTCGCGGAGTTCCGTCTGCGCCGCCTGCCAGGCCGCGAGGTCCCACCTGCGGGTCTGCCGCTGGAACTCCGCGTCCGCCTCGCCCGCCGCGCACTTGAGCACCATGGCCCCGACCGGCCCCAGGCGGCGGCCGACGAGGGCGGCGACATGGCCGTCGCCGCGGTGTTCCCGCAGGGTGGTCAGCGCCTGCCACAGCCTGACGTGCGGCTGTTCCGGGCGGGGCAGAGCCTGGTTGGCCGCGCCGAGCACGCGCCCCGCGGTGTCCGCCGCCCGCGCCGCCTCCCAGGCCAGCTCCGCGGCCTCGGCCACCTCGGGCGAGTGGACGACATCCGGACCGTGGAGGGCGGTCATGGCGGCGTCCACCGCCCGCTCACGCGCCGCGAGCACGGCTTCGGCCGTCGCCGCACGCCACGCGTCCGGCAGCGCACGCGCCACGCGGTCGGGATGAAACACGTAGAAACAGCTGGTGACGACCGCGGCGGGAGCGGGGCCGAGGGGCGCCGCGCGGAGGGCGAAGTAGCCCATCCAGTACCCGCGCATACCGAGGCGGTCGGCGGCGGCGCGCACCTCGGGCGCGAAGTACACCACCTGGTGGAGCGGTTCGAACCTCTCCCACATCGCGCGTGCGACGGTGTCCTTCACCCAGTCCTCCCGACCGGTCGGCGGCTGCACCTGCACCTCTATCTGTATCTGTTTCTGCTCCCGCTTCGACCCCCGTGTCCCGGCCGTTCCACTGCGGCGTGAGTCCGCGTCGCGGCGGGTCGGCGGAGTCGGGCGCCGAGAGGCAGCATCCGTCATGACCGCGGTCATAACAACCCCGCCCGCCGAAGCCGGCATGCGTGCGGACCGCGCCGCAGTCGCCCTGCCGCGCGGTTATGGACGTCGATGTCCGCCCTGGCCTAGGGTGCTGGAGAAAGCGCTTTCTAGCATGGTCATGCCAGTGTCTAGTCGGGAGCGTCGATGCCGCACACCGCACCACAGGACCCCTCGCAGCCGTGGAGCCGAAAGGCGTTTCTGCGGGGCCTGACGGCCGTGGGAGTGGCCCCGCTGCTGCCGGCGGCGCTGCCCTCCGCCGCCCGGGCCGCCACGGCCGGCCGGGCTTCCGCCCGGCCCGACTTCGACCTGGTGCGGGACGGTGTGGCCGTCGACGTGTTCGTGGACTCGGGCGCGGACCCCGCCGTGCTCCGGGCGGCCGGCGACCTGCTGGCCGACGTGGAGCGGGTCACCGGAGTCCGGCCGGCCCTGCGGCGCACCCTGCCGGCTCGCGCAACGGCGCTGATCGTGGTCGGCACGCTCGGCTCGAGCCCGGTCGTGGACCGACTCGTCGCGCGCGGGCGGCTCGGCGTGCGGCAGGTGACGGGGCGCTGGGAGGCCTCGGTGACCCAGGTGGTCGAGCGTCCGGCGCCCGGGGTGGACCGCGCCCTGGTGATCGCGGGCAGCGATCCACGCGGCACGGTCTACGGGGTCTACGACACCTCGGAGCGGATCGGGGTCTCGCCCTGGTACTGGTGGGCCGACGTGCCGGTCGAGCGGCGGGACGCGGTCGCCGTGCCGGCGGGGCCCTTCGTGCGCCGCGAGCCGTCGGTCCGCTACCGGGGCGTCTTCATCAACGACGAGCAGAACCTGACCACTTGGTCGCACCGCACGCAGGAGCCCGACAAGAACATCGGCCCGCGGACGTACGAGCGCCTCTTCGAGCTGCTGCTCCGGCTGAAGGCGAACTACCTGTGGCCGGCCATGCATCCGTACTCCGACTTCTTCAACAAATACCGGGAGAATCCCGAACTGGCCGACCAGTACGGCATCGTGGTCGGCTCCAGCCATCCGGAGGCACTGCTGCGCAACGGCGTCCACGAGTGGGCACCGTGGGCCGAGGACCACCGGGGTGCGGACGGCGCTCTGCCGGTCTACGACTACACGGTGAACCCGGCGGTGATCTCCGACTACTGGCGGGCCCGGGCCCGGGAGAACGCCGCGTACGAGAGCAGTTGGACGCTCGGCATGCGCGGCCTGCACGACAGCGCGCTGGAGACGAAGAACGCCACCACGATCCCGGAGAAGGTGGCGGTGATGAACGACATCATCGCCGACCAGCGCCGGATCCTCGCGGAGGAGGTCGGGGCGGCGGCCGAGCCGCAGATCTTCATCCCGTACAAGGAGGTGCTGGACCTGTACAACGCGGGGGTCCGGGTGCCCGACGACGTCACGCTGATCTGGCCGGACGACAACCACGGCAACATGCGCCAGCTGCCGACCGGGACGGAGCGCGCCCGCCCGGGCGGCAACGGCATCTACTACCACCTCTCCTACTGGGGCCGTCCGCGCAGTTATCTCTGGCTGGACACGACGCAACCGGCCAAGGTGTGGCAGGAGTTGCGCAGGGTGTACGAGCACCGGGCCGACCGAATGTGGATCTTCAACGTCGGTGACCTGAAGTCGATCGAGACGGGCCTGTCCTTCTCCATGGACGTGGCCTGGGACGTGGACCGGTGGACGGCCGAGAACGTCGAGGGCTTCCTCGCGGAGTGGTACGGCCGGCAGTTCGGCCTGCGGCACGGCCGGGAGATCACCTCGATCCGCACCGAGTACTACCGGCTCGCGGCGGAGCGGCGGCCGGAGTTCATCGACCGCGGCGTCTTCTCCGTGGTCCACCACGGGGACGAGGCGGGACGCCGCATGGCCGCCTACGATCGTCTGCTGCAACGGACCACGGCGCTCGGCGAAAGACTCCCCGCACAGTTGCGGGACGCCTTCTTCGAACTCGTCCACTATCCGGTGCACGGCGCGTACCTGATGAACCTGAAGTACTACTGGGCGGACCGCAACGCCCTGGCGGCACGGCAGGGACGCGGCGCCGGGACCAACCGCTTCGCGGACCTCGCCGATGCGGCGCACGCCCAGGAGGCCGCGCTGACCCAGCGGTACAACACCGAGGTGGCGGGCGGGAAGTGGAACGGCTACATCAATCCGTACCCCTCGCAGATCCCGAAGGCGCCGGGCCGTCCGGCAGTCACCCGGGTCACCCGGCGGGAGACGTCCGGGCTGGGGATCGCCACCGAGGGGAACGAGGTCGGCGCCGCACGGCCACTGTCGTTCTCCTCCGCGACCCGGGACCGGCGTTTCGTGGACGTCTTCAACACCGGTTTCCTCGCGGTTTCCTGGGTCGCCGAGGCGGACCGGCCCTGGGTCCGGCTCAGCACCGCGGGCGGTTCGCTCACCGAGCAGACCCGGGTCTGGGCCGAGATCGACTGGCCGCTCGTACCGGAGGGCACACACGCCGTCACGATCGCGTTCACCGGCGGTGACCAGCGTTTCGAGGTGCCGCTGACGGTCGTCAACGAAGGTGAGCGGGCACGTCGGCGGGCGCGCGGCTTCGTCGAGGCGAACGGCTGGGTGTCGATCGACGCCCGGCACACCGAGCGCCGGGTGGCGCGCGGTGGGGCCCGTTGGCGGACCGTGCGCGGGCTCGGCCGTGGCGCGGCCGCGGTGGAGGCCGCGCCGTCGACGGCGGCCCCGGTGACCACCGATCTCGCCACTCGCGCGCCGGAGCTGCGCTACCGGGTGCGATTCACCAGCACCGGGACGTTCCCGGTCACCGTCTTCCGGCTGCCCTCGCTCGACGAGCGGGGCGCACGGCGGCTCGCCGTCGCCCTGGACGACCAGCCGCCCGCCGTCCTGTCGGGGCAGTCCGTGGCCACCGGCAACCGTGGTGACGCCTGGGCGCGCAACGTCGAGGAGGGAGTGGAGAAGCTGACGGCGTCGGTGACCGTCGCCGAGCCCGGTGAGCACGTCCTGCGGGTCTTCATGGTCGACCCGGCGATCGCCGTGGACCATATCGTCATCGACACCGGCGGTCTGCCCGCCGCCTACCTGGCACCGCCGGAGAGCTACCACCCGGTGTTCAACCCGGACCCGGACACGTCACCGGGACTGGACGCGCCGAGCCGGTAGTGCCGTGGCCGGAAAGGGTCTGCCGAGAAGCTCGCGGCGTCCGGTGCGGTGGATCGCAAGGCGGAGCATCCCCCGTGTACGGGATGTACTCGGGTGATGCGCCAACGCGGCGGAGGGGCGCCTCCCGCGCGAGCGAAGCCGAGCGTGGGGGGGCGTGCCGGGCGTCGCGAGCCGGTGAACCTTTCCGGTCACGGCGCCGGCCTGCCCATCCCGGGTGCCGCCCACCGGGGCGGCGCCCGTTGTCGGCGGGGTCGGCTTGGATGGGCCCATGACCGTCATCGACGTGGCCCGCCGCCTCCCCGCCATCCCGGACCTGCGCGACCTGTGCCGCTCCCTGGCGATGCTCGACGCCGTCCTGAGCCCGGACCGGGAGAGCCGCCGTCACTCTTTCGGCCCGTGGGCGCAGGGCGAGGAGGCGGCGTCCATGCACAACGGGTCGGGGGACGAGTACGCCATCGTGTTCTCGTCCGCCGGCGCCTACGTACGCGGCTTCAGCCACGAGTCACCGATGAGCCAGTACGCCCAGGACGGCGAACCCTGGCCGGGGGTGATCGACGAGGTCCCCGAGGTCTTCACCCGCTTCGTAGCAGAGCCGGCGTTCACCGACGAGGACGGCACTCCCGTCGTGACGGTCTGCCTGTGGCGGGAGACGACGGACGAGCGCTGGCGTCACGGCACGATCGACTTTCCCTCCGGCTTCGCCGACCCCGACGGTTCGGCGGATCTGTTCGGGCTGCTGGTGGATCGTTCGCCCGAGGCCTTCCGGCGTTCCGCCGAGGACTACTACGAGGTTCCCGTGGACCTGGAGGCGGTGCGGGACGTCTACGCCCTGCGACCTCTGAGTCAGGAACTGGTGTCGTCCCTGAACGCCGAGGTCTGCCTGGCGGATCTGGCGGCGGACGTCTCCGCGATCGGGTATCCGCGGGCGCGCTGAGGGGTCCGTGGCCTCACCGCCGTCCGCCGGTCAGGCCGTGGTGAAGTCGGCGGCGTGGTCGGCCGCCCAGACGGTGAAGGGGCGGGCGGGGTGGCCGGTGAGTTCCTCGACGGTGGAGGTGAGCGCGACCGGCTTGCCGTCGTTCGCCTCCCACCAGTTCAGGAGGGCGTCGGCGTACACGCCGGGGATGTGGTCGGCCATCTCCCGCTTCCACTCCTCCCGGGTGACCCGCTCGGCCTTGACGGGACGGCCGATGACGGCGGCGAGCTGATCGATCTGCTGGGTGAAGGTCAGCGACCGGGGGCCGCTGAGGGTGAAGCGGCCCCCGCGGTGTCGGGGGTCGACGAGGACGGCGTGGGCGGCTTCGGCGAGGTCCGCCTCGTGCACGGGGTCGGTGTGGGCGTCGGGGAAGGGCAGGCTGATCGGCCGTCCGGCCTTCACGGGCCAGGCCCAGGCCGAGGCGTTGGAGGCGAAGGATCCCGGCCGCAGGATCGTGGTGGTGAGCGGTGAGGCGAGCAGGGCGTTCTCGACGTCGAGGTGGGACCTGGCGAGCGGGTCGTTCTGCGCGTCGGGTCCGAGCACGCCGGCGGAGGACAGCAGAACGACGTGTTCGACCCCGGCAAGGTGGGCGTGGTCGACGAAGTCCGTGATGCGGTCGGAGCTGGCGTAGAGGAACACGGACGTGACGCCGGCCAGTGCGGCCGGGAAACACTCCGGGTCGGTGAGGTCCAGCCGGACGGTGGTCACGCCCGCGGGCGGTGAGAGGTCCTCGGGGCGGGCGGAGCCGAGCCTGACGGGCAGGCCGGACCGGTGCAGCAGCGTGGTCAGACGGGTGGCGACCGCGCCGCGTCCGCCGGTGATCAGGATCATGATGACGTGGGTCTTTCTGCTGGTCTCGGGTGTGTGGCACGGAATGCCCGCGGCAGACCGAACGCGACTGCGAATCACGTTCGTGACGAACAGTGTTCGACACTGCCGTTTCACCGTAGGGAACGAACAATGTTCGTGTCAAACGTTGTTCGTTCCAAACGGCGTTCGCCCGGGACTACGCTCTCCCCCATGAGCTCGCAGCCGATCAGCCGCCGCGCGCGGCCCGCCAAGGCCCCCCTCAGCCGCGACGCCGTCGTGCGGACCGGTCTGCGGATCCTCGATCGCGACGGACTGGAAGCACTGACCATGCGTCGCGTCGCCGGGGAACTGGACACCGGCCCGGCCTCGCTCTACGTCTACGTGGCCAACCGCGACGACCTGATGGCCGCCATGCTCGACGCGGCCCTCGCCCAGGTCCCCCTCCCCTCGGATGCCGCATCCGAGGGGTCCTGGCAGGAGCGACTCCGTGCCCTGGCCGCCGCCACGATCGAGGCCATGAGCCGTCACGAGGGCCTGGCCGCCGTCGCCCTCGGGGCCATCCCCACCGGTGAGCACGCCCTGCTCGTCCTGGACCGCATGCTCGCGCTGCTCAAGCAGGGCGGCCTCGACGACATCACCGCCGCCTGGGCCGTCGACCTGCTCTACCTCCACATCGCCGGGTCCGCCGCCGAACAGAGCGTCCACAACGGCCAGGCGACGGGCGAGGAGAGCGTCGTCGCCGCGGCCGACCGCCGTTACGCCTCACTGCCCGCGGACCGCTACCCGATGGTCACCTCACTGCGCGAGGCGCTGCTCTCGCCCGGCGACCGCGACGCCTGGGGTCTGAACGTCCTCATCAACGGCCTCCTCCACACCCCCGCCGGCTGACACCGAGCCGCCCCGCACAGCCTGCGAAGAGCCAGCGCCCGCCGCGCTCCCGGCCGCAGGGGGCAGCCGACCGCTGTCTCCCGCCGCGGTCGACGTGTGGCCGAGGCCACCTCTCCTGCGAGTTCCGCTCCGTGTCGTCGCCCGGGAGCCGCAGGCTACGGTTCACGCAGCTCCCCGCTCCCCCGCCGCAGACCCCGGACGGCCGCCCGTGCTCGCAGACCTCTCCCCGCTCGTCGCCGCAACCGCCGAATGGCTGACCCGGGCGTACCCGGCGTGCGGGGGCGCGTTCGCCTCCGCCCTGTGCGAGGCGCAGGCCCGGCAGGCGGCGACCGTCGCCGCCTGGCTGCGGTATCCCACGGCGACGGACGCCGCACTGGTCGGCATGGCGGGTCCGGGCGGCTCGGCACGCCTCGACCGGATCAGCGGCGCGGACGCGGCAGACACGGCCGACGAGGCCTGGCGCAGCTGGGTGGACGAGATCGTGGCGAGCTGGGCGGCCGCCCTTCTCGCCGATCCGGCGCTCGCGGCGGACGCGGTGGCCGCTCTCGCCGGGGGCGACCACACCCGAGGGACGACGCCGGACTTCAGACGGCTGCTCGCCCCCGACGAGGCCGACCGGCGTGCGGCGGCGCTGCTGCGCCACCCGGACCTCCTCGCCCCGGTGGACCGGCTCCACCGCGCCGAACTCCTCGACCGGCTCGGGCGGGGCCCGGCCCTCGTCGCCTGACGCCGTCCACAGGGAACACCGGCCCGCCGGGCCCGCCGCCCGGCCGGGCATGTCGGACTGCCTCGATCCGCCTGTCGGGCAGGCGGACTCCGGTCGGTCCGGTCCGTCGGTCCGCCCGGCTTGCCGCGGCCGGTCGGTCAAGTCCGGCCGCTCGGGCAGTCGGTCAGCCCGGCTTGCCGCGGCCCGTCAGGGCGTCCCGCAGCCGGTCGACCAGTCCGGCGCCCGGGTTGAGCATCCTGTTCGCCGGAGGCTTGTCCGGGGCGGCGGGGTGCGGACGCGTCGGGGCGGTCTTCTTCGCCCTGCGGACCTTGTCCCCCAGCTCGTCCAGGGCCTCTGCCGGGCACGCCGCACGCAGTCGGGGGAACAGGTTTCGCTCCTCGTCGGCCACATGGGCGCGGACCTCGCTCATCAGCATGCCGATCAGCCGGTCGAACTCGGGGTCGTCCGGCCGTCGGCCCTCCAGGTCCTTCATCAGCCGTTCGGCCTGCGCGTGGTCCTGGAGTTCCTTGTCGGCGAGCGCGTCCCCGCCCGGGACGTGCTCGCGCACGGCCGGGTAGAGGTACATCTCCTCCGCCACCGAATGCCGGACCAGCTCCATCGTGGCCTGGTCCGCGTAGAGCCTGCGGTCCTTCGCGCCGGCCGGCAGCGCCTCGATCCGGCCGAAGAACTCCTCGACCTCGCGGTGATCGGTCACCAGCTCGTCGATGACGTTCCCACCATGGCCCATGTCCTCCACCTCCTGTCCGAACGTGACGGCCCCGAGAGGAGCCCGCCACGGCCCGAGTGCCCCACGCCGGCGTGCCGACACGGGGTGCTTCGGCGAGCGTCGTCGGCGGCCCGGTTCCAGAGAGAGCCGGGGAGGCGTCACGGGTGGGCGGCTGCCGGACACGTTTGTGTGGCGCGTGGTCGGCGGGGCCCGGTCGGCACGGGCGAGCCGGCGCGGAACGCCCGCCGGGGTGACAACCGCGGGCCGGGGCGCGCGTTCCTCCCGCCCCGGCGGGCCTGCCGCAGCGGACGCACCGGGGTCGGGGGCGGCGTCCCGCGCGCGGCTCCCCCGCGATGGGCGGGCCGGCCCTCGCGGTCAGCCGCGGTGGACGGCGTTTCCGTCCTGCGGGTGGTTTGCCGACGTGCGGCCGCGTCCGCGGCCGGGACCGCTCGGAGACTTGGCGGGCGCGGCACGCTGCCGCCGGGAGGAGGGCCGCATGGCGGACAGCAGGGTTCTGGTGGCGGTACGGGAGCACCCGCGCGACGAGGGCGCCGGAGCCGAGCAGCTGGTGCGCATCCGCGACGCGATCGAGGCGCGGGGTTTCGAGGTCCGCTGGGCGGTCGACGCTCGGGACGCGGAGGCGGTCCTGCGGACGGAGGCAGGGCTGACCGCGGCGCTGGTCGCCTGGGAGCTTCCGCGGCGGACGGCCGCCGAGGACGAGCCCGGCGGCGCCGGGGTGCTGCGGGCGATCGGTCGGCGGTTCCGGGACCTGCCGGTCTTCCTCGTCATGAGCGACCACGGCGTACGGGATCTGCCGCTGTGGGTGTCCGAGTCGGTCGTGGGCCACGTGTGGCCGCTGGAGGACACCCCCGGATTCATCGCGGGCCGGATCACCACCGCGGCGGCCTCCTACCGGGAAGCCGTCCTGCCGCCGTTCTTCCGTGCCCTGCGCCGCTTCGACGACGCGCACGAGTACTCCTGGCACACCCCGGCCCACTCCGGCGGCGTCGCTCTGCTGAAGTCGCCCGCCGGGCGGGCCTTCCACGACTACTTCGGGGAACGGCTGCTGCGCAGCGACCTGTCGATCTCGGTCGGCGAACTCGGCTCGCTGTTCGAGCACACCGGCCCGATCGGCGAGGCGGAGCGCAACGCCGCCCGCGTCTTCGGCTCCGATCTCACCTACTTCGTGCTGCACGGGGACAGCACCTGCAACCGGGTGGTCGGCCACTTCAGCGTCACCCGTGACGAGATCGCGCTGGTGGACCGCAACTGCCACAAGTCGGTGCTGCACGCGATGGTCGTCTCCGGCGCACGCCCCGTCTACCTCGTCCCCACCCGCAACGGCTACGGGCTGGCGGGGCCGCTGCCTCCGGCGGAGCTCGCGGCGGACTCCGTCGCGGCCCGCATCGCGGCGAACCCGCTGACCGGCGAGGCCCTGTCGCCGGACGCCCGGTACGCCGTCTTCACCAACTCCACCTACGACGGCCTGTGTTACGACGCCTCGGTGGCGGCCCGGGCGCTCGCCGCGAGCACGCCACGGCTGCACTTCGACGAGGCGTGGTTCGCCTACGCCCGCTTCCATCCGCTCTACGCGGGCCGGTACGGCATGTCGGTGGACGAGGAGTCCTTCCCCGGCCCGGACCGGCCGACGGTCTTCTCGACGCAGTCCACGCACAAGCTGCTGGCGGCGCTCTCGCAGGGCGCCATGGTGCACGTGCGGTCCGCGCCCCGGGCGCCCGTCGAACACGACCGGTTCAACGAGGCGTTGATGATGCACGGCACCACCTCCCCCCTCTACCCGATGATCGCCTCCCTGGACGTGGCGACGGCCATGATGGACGGGCCGCAGGGCCGCTGGCTGGTCGACGAGGCGGTGACCGAGGCGGTCCGGTTCCGTCAGGAGACGGTCCGCATCCGGCGCCGTATCGAGGAGGCGGGCGACCGGCCGCCGTGGTTCTTCGGGGTGTGGCAGCCCGAGACGGTCACCGACCCGGCCACCGGTGTCCGCCTGCCGTTCGAGGAGGCCTCCGCCGACCTGCTGCGCGGCGATCCGTCGTGCTGGCACCTGGAACCCGGCGCCGACTGGCACGGGTTCCCGGGGCTGACCGACGGCTACTGCATGCTCGACCCGATCAAGGTGACCCTCACCTGCCCCGGCGTCGACGCGACCGGGGAGACGGCCGACTGGGGGATCCCGGCGCGGGTGCTCACCGCGTACCTCGCCGCACGGAACATCGTGGTGGAGAAGACCGACAGCTACACCACGCTGGTGCTGTTCTCCATGGGCATCACGAAGGGCAAGTGGGGCACGCTCCTCGACGCCCTGATGGACTTCAAGGCCCTCTACGACCAGGGCGCCCTCCTCGACCGGGTGCTGCCCGCGCTCGTCGCCGAGCACCCCCGGCGGTACGCCGGCCTGACCCTGCGCGAACTGTGCCAGGAGATGCACGACCACCTGCGCACGGCCCGCCTCGTCGACCTGCTGGACACGGCCTTCCAGGAGCTGCCTGAGCCGGTCGCGCCACCGCAGCTGTGCTACCAGCGGCTGGTGCGCGGCGGCACCCACCGCGTCAGGCTCGCCGACGCGGCCGGCCAGGTGGCCGCCGCCATGGTCACCGTCACCCCGCCGGGCATCCCCGTCCTGATGCCGGGCGAGAGCGTCGGCGGTCCCGACGGCCCGCTGTTGCGCTATCTCGGTGCCCTGGAGTCCTTCGACCGCCGTTTTCCCGGCTTCCGCAGCGAGACCCACGGCGTGACCCTCGATCCCGACACCGGCGACTACCTCATCGAATGCCTGCGCCCTGCGGCCGACGACGCGACGGCCCCGGCCGCACCCGGCCGACAGGCCGCGGCGCCCGCCCAGCGCGGTCCGGCCGAGGAGGACCGCCCGGGCGTTCGGCAGCCGGCGCCGGTGTTGGACCAGGGGGCCGCACGTGCGCTGCCTCAGCACCCGGCCCGGCCACGATGAAGGCGGTCGCGGGCGAGCCGGGAAGGCCGGCGGGACGGCGGCGTGTGACGCGGGCCGGTGCCTGTGCCCACCGCGAGCTGTCAGGGCGCTTGCCTCGCGCCGTGGTGGCACTGGGCGAGCCGGGGCAGGGCCACCACGCCGGGCAGGAACCCCGAAGTCACGCAGCGTGATGTCCGGGTCGCTCGACGCCGACCGCGACTGGTCGGCGTTCGGCGACAACGGCGATCACCCCGCGCATTCCACCGCCGGCCTCCCCCGGCTTCGGGGCCGCTCACGACGGAGGTCACCCGCAACACCCGCCGTGCGGCCCGCAGGCACGCGGCGGCCGTCGCCCGGCTCCCACGTGGGGAGGAGCTGGGCGACTTCGCGGAGGAGGTCGCGGGGCGGGTGGACGACGCCGCCCGGCTGCCCCTGGTGCGGGCCGCGTTCGTGAAGCCGCGGCGACCCGAGCAAGAGGTGCCGGCGCTGGGCCCGTCGACGCCCTCGGGCGGCACGGCGTCGGCGTCGCGCGCCTGGACGCGGGGTCATCGGTCAGGACCGGGTGGATCCTCGACGCGAAGACGTACGCGTTCCTCGGGCAGCGGAACACCCTCGCCAAGGACCGGGACGGCCTGAGGAAGGGAACGGTGTTCGGCGGCACCGCCGTCCCGCGCCGAGCCGTCGTCGACAAGGCGGGCGAACGGCCGTAGGACCCGCGTCGCCGTCAACGCGGGCGTCGTCGCGGGCCCGCCCTACGACGGCGCCCGCGGATGCCGTGGACGGCCGGCCGTCCCGCCCCGCCACTTCGGCCGCCGCCGGCCCATGGGCTGCGGCGGCCCTCGGCGTCCCCGGGAGTTCGACGCGGGTGATGGCCGCCGGATCGTCTGCGCGGCCCTCGTCCGGGCCGCATGGATCGCTGCGCAGGGGCCCCGGTTCCGTCGCGGGCGGTCACCGTGGCACCGCACGGCGCTCGCCGCCGGCACTCCGAGCCGCTCACCGAGCGCCCGGACCCATCAGTCGCAGCGAACGCCCGGCGCGATCTCCGCTCCCGTGGGGAGCGTCCACACCACGAACCGGACGAGGCCCGGTGCCCGGAGGCACACCGCCCGCCGACCACGACCGGATGCGTCCCGGCTCGGACGGGGCGCGCCCATGACGTTCTCGCGCGTGCCCTCGGCTGCCTCAAGGCAGATACTGCCGACAGGAGCAGATCAGCCGATACGCACCCCACCGCCCGGCCGGCCTGACAGCCTGTCACCACGGTCGGCGGTGAGTCGGCGCCCCACGCCACAACCCCCTCACGACCGCCCCGGACAGCGAGGATCACGAACTGCCCATAGTCGTTCTGAACAGCGAAAACGCAGGACATCGACCCACCTGCTAGCCTCCTTAGGAGATACTCATGAAGATGCTGATCAACGTTGCGGAGACCGTGGTCGCCGACGCGCTGCGCGGTATGGCGGCCGCCCATCCCGAGCTGACGGTCGACGTCGAGAACCGGGTGATCGTGCGGCGGGACGCGCCGGTGGCCGGGAAGGTCGCGCTGGTGTCGGGCGGCGGGTCCGGGCACGAGCCGCTGCACGGCGGGTTCGTCGGTCCCGGGATGCTCTCGGCCGCCTGCCCGGGCGAGGTGTTCACCTCGCCGGTTCCCGATCAGATGCTGCGTGCGGCGGCCGCCGTGGACAGCGGGGCCGGTGTCCTGTTCATCGTGAAGAACTACACCGGCGACGTGCTGAACTTCGACATGGCCGCCGAACTCGCCGAGGACGAGGGCATTCAGATCGCGAAGGTGCTGATCGACGACGACGTGGCGGTGACCGACAGCCTGTACACGGCCGGGCGGCGCGGCACCGGCGCGACGCTCTTCGTGGAGAAGATCGCGGGCGCCGCCGCCGAGGAGGGCCGGCCGCTGGAGCAGGTCGAGGCGCTCGCCCGGCAGGTCAACAAGAACTCCCGCAGTTTCGGCGTGGCGCTCAGCGCGTGCACGACGCCGGCCAAGGGCAGCCCGACCTTCGAGCTGCCGCCCGGCGAGCTGGAGCTGGGCGTCGGCATCCACGGCGAGCCGGGCCGGGAGCGGCGGGCGATGATGACATCCGGTGAGATCGCCGACTTCGCCGTCCACGCGATCCTGGACGATTTCACGCCCCGTAACCCCGTCCTGGTGCTGGTCAACGGCATGGGCGCGACGCCGCTGCTGGAGCTGTACGGCTTCAACGCGGAGGTGCAGCGCGTGCTGACCCAGCGCGGGGTGCCGGTCGCCCGCACGCTCGTCGGCAACTACGTGACGTCCCTCGACATGGCCGGCGCCTCGGTCACCCTGTGCCAGGTCGACGAGGAACTGCTGCGGCTGTGGGACGCGCCGGTCAGGACCCCGGGGCTGCGCTGGGGCGCGTGAGGCGCAGACAGCAGTCCGGCAGACACCGACCACGCAAGGAGATCCAGTGCTCGACGCCGACTTCTTCCGCCGTTGGATGACGGCGACCGCCGCGTCCGTCGACCTCGAGGCGGACCGGCTCACCGCCCTCGACTCGCCGATCGGGGACGCCGACCACGGCAGCAACCTGCGGCGCGGCTTCACCGCCGTGACCGCGGCGCTGGAGAAGGAGGCGCCCGGGACGCCGGGCGGCGTCCTGGTCCTGGCGGGACGGCAGCTGATCTCGACGGTCGGCGGCGCCTCCGGCCCCCTGTACGGCACCTTGCTGCGCCGTACCGGCAAGGCTCTCGGGGACGCCGCCGAGGTCGACGAGCAGCAGTTCGGCGAGGCGCTGCGCGCGGGCGTCGACGCCGTGATGCAGCTCGGCGGCGCCGCGCCCGGCGACAAGACCATGATCGACGCGCTGGTACCGGCCGTGGACGCCCTCGCCGAGGGCTTCGCGGCCGCCCGGTCGGCCGCCGGGCAGGGGGCCGTGGCGACGACGCCGCTGCAGGCGCGCAAGGGCCGGGCCAGTTATCTGGGCGAGCGCAGCATCGGCCACCAGGATCCGGGTGCGACCTCGGCGGCGCTGCTCGTCGCCGCCCTCTGCACGGCCGGCGGGGAGTGAGGCGACGATGAGCGACGACGACAGGACGGTGGGCGTCGTGCTGGTCTCGCACAGCGCGGAGGTGGCCGTGGCCGTGGCCGAGCTGGCACGAGGGCTCACGGGCGGCGGCGCGGCCGTCCCGGTCGCCGCGGCGGGCGGCACGGAGGGCGGGGGGCTGGGCACCAGCGCCGAGCTGATCTCCGCCGCCGCGGCGTCGGTCGACCGGGGCGCCGGGGTCGCCGTCCTCGCCGATCTGGGCAGCGCCGTCCTCACGGTCAAGGCGCTGCTCGCCGAGGGCGGCGAACTGCCGGACACGGCGCGCCTGGTGGACGCCCCGTTCGTCGAGGGCGCGGTGGCCGCGGTCGTCACGGCGGCTGCGGGCGGCGACCTCGACGCGGTGGAGGCGGCGGCCGCGGACGCGTACACGTACCGGAAGGTGTGACAGGGGCGAGTCGAGCAGGGGGCGGGCGGTGTCCGCGGCCCGCCCCCTTGCCGCTCACTCGCCCCTCTGGCCTTTCTCGCCCCTCTGGCCTTTCTCGCCCCTCTGGCCCTTCTCGCCCCTCTGGCCCTTCTCGCCCCTCTCCTGTCCCTTGCCGGTCCCGCCCGTCACGGATTCCCGGCCCGGCCGCGGTCCCGAGGCGTTCCGCTCCGGTGGTGTCCCGAGGCCGCCGGTGACGTCCGGGCCCCAGTCGTCCTCACCGCCCGACGGCCGGACGGCCGTCGTGTCGTCCCCGCCGTCCTCGCCGTCCCACTCCGTGGCCGGCGGCGATCCGCCCGCGCCCGCGTCCGCCGGCTCGACGAACTGCCGGGCGAGCCGTTCCCCGACCGCCACGGCCGACGCGTGGCTCTCGATGGGGGTCGCCCTGGAGTTCTTGAACACGATGTACGTGACGCCGGAGGGCGCGCCGCCGCCGCGCGGGTCCGGGCGGATGCCGAGCGCCTCGGCTGCGGCGTACGAGGCCTCGCCGATGATCTCGCGCGGTCCGGTGTCGCCCACCACCGCGTACGCCACCCGGTCGCGGTAGACGACGGCGGCGACGGATCCGCCGCGCACCCCGTGGTCACGGTGGTCCCAGACGTCACTGGCGCCCGGCACCACGATGTAGGGCAGGGAGTCGGCGCTGAGGTAGCGGCCGTCGGACTGCTGGAAGGCCGTGGTGCCGGAGAACAGCGGGTCGGTGCCGCTGTTGCAGTGCGGCCCCGGCCGGCCGTCGCAGTCGATGTCCATGTCGGC
The DNA here is from genome assembly GCF_003032475.1 of Streptomyces sp. P3. Lineage (NCBI taxonomy): Bacteria > Bacillati > Actinomycetota > Actinomycetes > Kitasatosporales > Streptomycetaceae > Streptomyces > Streptomyces sp. P3. The sequence goes on along the minus strand of NZ_CP028369.1, from coordinate 8,726,774 downwards.
CGTCCAGAAGACCGCCTCGTCGGTGCCGCAGACCGGGATCGTGGCGGCCGCGCCCTCGTCCGCGCGGTAGCGGCCTCGGGAGACGGGAGCGCAGTCGCGGACCCGGGACAGCAGGTCGGCGGCGCGGACGGAGCCCTCCTGGCGCGACGCCGGGGCCCCGGGGGCGCCCGCGGACGGCCGCACGGCGGTGGGCGGGGTGGTCGGGGCCAGCAGGGCAAGGCCTGCCACGGCCAGTGTCAGCGACTGGACGCGCACGGTTCGGGACCCTCTCGTGGGGGCGTGGACGGACGCACTTCGACGGGCACTCGGAACAATCTGGTGTCGACTTGAGCACGCGGCCACTCCGAGAGGGCCGTACGGGGACGACTGCTGACGGACCGACAGCGCGACAGGGCCCGGGGGGCCGGGGCGCCGCTGTGCGGTTCCGGGCCCCCGGGCCACCGCGCCGGCGCGGGAACAGCGACGACAGCGGACCGCGCCGTCGGCGTGAACTCGTCCGACTGGAGGGAGAGTTCGGCCGGGACGGACCTCAGCATACGTACTTTCCGCGGGCGGCCGTTGAGGCCGGCCCGGACGGCCGCCCGCCACCGCCCTCTTGATGTGCTCGCACCGCCGCGCCCTGTTGGTCCGGACCACTGCCGCCGTCCGGGCAGGGGGCGACGCCGTGCGACGTGTCGCGCCGTGGGTGACGGACTGCACCCCGGTGTCGGTCCTGTCGAGCGGCTGCGCCGTCGGCGCGGCCCCGACGCCGGTCCGGCGCCCGGCGCCCCGACCGGTGTGACCGCGGCGGCCGGCGGCGCGACGAGCGTCCATGTCATATGGAACGCGGTCGCGGCCGATCCCGGGATCGGCGCGTACGAGGTGTACCCGGGCGCGGAGAAGGCCGGGAACGTGCCCGGCGCCGCGCCCCCGCCGGACGTCGTCCGGCTCGCGCCGTCCACCGCGTACGTCTTCACGGTGCGGGTGCGGGCCCGCCTGCCGGACGGAGGCTGGGGCGCGTTCTCCGCGGAGTTGACGGTGCCGACCGGCCCCGGGGCGTGACGCGCACCGGGGCCGGTCGGCACCGGGCCGTCCGAAGGAGTCCCTCACCCAGTCGGCGGCGATCCGCGTGCGGGGCGCCTCCGGAGGGCGTTGGCTGCCACTGAGGCAGCACGGACGAACCCGATCCTCGGCGGCGCAAGGGATGTACCGCCAACCGTGCCGCCGCCGGAGGACATCCCATGCGCATTTCCCGTCTGTTCGTCAGCTCAGGACTGGGCGTGGCGGCCGCCGCCGCGCTGCCCCTCGCCCTGGCCGCCGGGCCCGCCGCCGCCCGGGCGTCGGGCATCTCGGTCAGCACCACCGGCTCCATGGTGTCGGTGGTGACCAGCGCCTGCACCCAGATCAACGGCAGTTGGGGCACCGCGGCACTGCTCACCAGCGGCCAGGGGAGCTTCGCCCAGGGGCGCCAGGTGGCCCTGTCCGGGACGGCCGCGAGCCAGTCGGCCGCCTGGTCGGCGGTCTCCCCGGGCACGTACACCGTCGTGGTCATGTGCTCCAACGGCAGTACCGCGGGCACCCAGTCCGTGATCGTCTCAACGCCGTCCACACCGGCGCCCACCCCGACGACCTCGCCCTCGCGCGGCGTCATGGGCGGCCTCGGTGGTGCGGCCCGTGACTACGGCACCGTCACCATGGCGGTGGGCGGGGCGCTGGTGGGGGCCGGCGTCATCGCGGTCGCCTGGTTCCTGCGCCGGCGCTCGAAGCCCTACCGGCTGTAGTCCGAGGTCTTCGGAGCGGGCCTCAGCCGGGTTCGCCGTCCACGACGGGCAGGTTCGCCAGGGCCTCGGTGAGCCACCCGGTCCAGAAGGTCTCCAACTCGATGCCGGCGCGCAGGACCAGGTGCTGCAACCTGGCCTGCGCGCTGTCGGCGTCGGCCGGGAAGTCGCGCTGCTCGATCTCGTGGTACTCGGCCAACTGCCTTCGGTGCAGCTCGAGATGACGGCGCAGATCGGCGTCGAGACCGGCGGTGCCGACGACGGCCGCGGCCCGCAGCCGCAGCAGCAGGGCGTCGCGGAGCGGCTTCGGGTCCTGCGCGGCGGCCGTCCACCGGGCGAGTTCGGCACGGCCCGCGGGCAGGACCTCGTAGGCCTTCTTCTGCCCGCGGGCCGGCTGCTCCGCGGGCAGGGCCCGGATGTGCCCCTCGGCCTCCAGTCGTCCCAGCTCGCGATAGATCTGCTGGTGCGTCGCCGACCAGAAGTAGCCGATCGACTTGTCGAACCGGCGGGTCAGATCCAGCCCCGACGAGGAGGGCCGCTCGAGGAGGGCGGTGAGGATCGCGTGCGGGAGTGACATGCAGTCATCCTAGGGACGGCCGAGGACGGTCCAGGACACTCCCGGACCGTCCCGCGCGGTCCGGGCCTACAGCGCCGCCGCCAGTTCGGTGCCCTGCTGGACGGCGCGCTTGGCGTCCAGTTCGGCGGCCACGTCCGCGCCACCGATGAGGTGCACGCTGCGGCCGGCGGCCACCAGCGCGTCGTAGAGATCGCGGCGCGGGTCCTGACCGGTGCACAGCACGACGGTGTCGACCTCCAGGACCGTGCTCTGCTCGCCGACCGTGACGTGCAGCCCGGCGTCGTCGATCCGGTCGTAGCGCACGCCCGGGACCATGGTGACGCCCCGGTGCTTGAGCTCGGTGCGGTGGATCCAGCCGGTGGTCTTGCCGAGGCCGGCGCCGACCTTGCTGGTCTTGCGCTGGAGGAGGTGGACGGTGCGCGGCGGGGCGGGACGCTCGGGGGCGGCGAGACCGCCGGGGGCCCGGTAGTCCATGTCCACGCCCCACTGCCGGAAGTAGGCCGCGGGGTCCTCGCTCGTCGTGTCGCCGCCGTCGGTGAGGAACTCGGCGACGTCGAAGCCGATGCCGCCCGCCCCGAGGATCGCGACGCGGTCACCGACGGGCGCGCCGTCGCGCAGCACGTCGAGGTAGCCGACGACGCTCGGGTGGTCGACCCCGGGGATGTCTGGGGTGCGGGGGCTGACGCCGGTGGCGACGACGACCTCGTCGTAGCCGGCCACGTCCTCGGCGGCGACGGACGTGTCCAGTCGTACGTCGACGCCGTGCGCGTCGAGCTGGTGGCGGAAGTAGCGCAGCGTCTCGTCGAACTCCTGCTTCCCGGGGACCCTGCGGGCCACGTTCAGCTGGCCGCCGATCTCGCTCGCGGCGTCGAAGAGGGTGACGTCGTGGCCGCGTTCGGCGGCGCTCACCGCGCACGCCAGACCGGCCGGGCCCGCGCCCACCACGGCGACCCGCTTGCGCAGCCGGGTCGGGGCGAGGACCAGCTCGGTCTCGTGGCAGGCGCGGGGGTTGACCAGGCAGGAGGTGATCTTCCCGCTGAAGGTGTGGTCGAGGCAGGCCTGGTTGCAGCCGATGCAGGTGTTGATCGCCTCGGGCGTGCCCGCAGCGGCCTTGTTGACGAAGTCGGGGTCGGCGAGCATCGGACGGGCCATCGACACCATGTCCGCGCAGCCGTCGGCGAGCAACTGCTCGGCCACGTCGGGGGTGTTGATGCGGTTGGTGGTGACGAGGGGCACCGAGACCGCGCCCATCAGCTTCTTCGTCACCCAGGTGTAGGCGCCGCGGGGCACCGAGGTGGCGATGGTGGGGATACGGGCCTCGTGCCAGCCGACGCCGGTGTTGATGATGGTCGCGCCGGCGGCCTCGACCGCCTTCGCGAGGGTGACGACCTCGTCGAGGGACGATCCGCCGGGCACCAGGTCCAGCATCGACAGCCGGTAGACGACGATGAAGTCCTCGCCGACCGCCTCGCGCACCCGCCGGACGATCTCGACCGGGAACCGCATCCGGTTCTCGTAGCCGCCGCCCCAGCGGTCGGTGCGGTGGTTGGTCTGCGCCGCGATGAACTCGTTGATGAGGTAGCCCTCGGAGCCCATGATCTCGACGCCGTCGTAGCCGGCCTGCCGGGCCAGACGGGCAGTGCGGGCGTAGTCGTCGATGGTCCGTTCGATCTCGGCGTCGGTCAGCTCGCGGGGGGTGAACGGGCTGATGGGGGCCTGGAGCGGGCTGGGCGCGACCAGGTCCCGGTGGTAGGCGTACCGGCCGAAGTGCAGGATCTGCATCGCGATGCGGCCGCCCTCGCGGTGCACGGCGTCGGTGACGAGCCGGTGCTGATCGACCTCGGCGTCGGTGGTGAGCTTGGCGCCGCCCTCGCCCGGCCGCCCTTCGTCGTTGGGGGCGATGCCGCCGGTGACGATGAGGCCGACTCCACCGCGGGCCCGGGCGGCGTAGAAGGCGGCCATGCGCGCGAAGCCGTTCTCGGCCTCCTCCAGACCTATGTGCATCGAGCCCATCAGAACGCGGTTGGGCAGCGTGGTGAAGCCCAGGTCGAGGGGGCTCAGCAGGTGGGGGTAGCGGCTCATGGCAGGCCTCCGTGCGCGGCGGTTGGTCCCTCAGTTCTAGAGGACCGCGCACGGTTTATGCAACTAGTTGCACAATCAGGTCCGGGTGATGTGCCGCAGGTCACCGGCGACGCAGTCGCGGCGGGCCGGCGGCGGACTCCGCCTCAGCGGCTCCCGAGCAGGACGTGCAGCTCGCGTTCCTGGTCCCCGGAGGCCGAGGAGAGGTCGCGCACCGCGAACACCGAGTCCAGCGTGGAGCGCAGCCGTTCGATCGCCCAGTAGCTGCCCTGCGCGTCGGCCTCGACCGTGGACGAGAGCCGGGCCGGCTCGGCGCAGTCGCGCGCCTCGGTCACTTCGAAGGTGCCCAGCCAGACCATCGGCCGGCTCTCGTGGAGCTGCTGCGGATCCTCGCCGCTGCCGCGGTCCGACTCGAAGCAGGCGTTCAGCGTGTCGAACACGATCCGGGCGTCCTCCTTGGTGCATCCGCTGATCTCGACGGAGACGGATTCCTCGTGCGATCGCTCGCGATCCATCGTGATCGCTCCTCTCGTGGCGGTGGCGCGGCTGTGCGGGTTCCCCGCGAACCGCGCCACATCCCCAGAAAAGCACCACTTTCCGAGCGGGACCAGCGACGGAGGAGGTCGCCGGCCCCGCGCTCAGCCGCGGGTGAAGCGATAGGTCTTGCTGTCGGTGAGCACGCAGAAGCCCGGTGAGACGACGATCACCCGCAGGGTGCCTGTCCTGCGGTCGTAGTCGATCCCCTCGGCCTCGAAGGACCCGGAGCACGAGCTGCGCAGCGGCAGCTGGCGCAGGGCCGTGACGTGACCGGTGACGTCCGAGGCGCCGCCGGGCGCGGCGGACAGATCGATCCGCAGGAGGGGCTTGGTGATGCCGAAGAGCGTGCCCGCGGGGTCGTCGGAGGCGCACAGCAGGGTGGTGGGACCGGTGAAGTCGCACCCCTGGACGTCCCGCACCGCGTGGTCCAGACGGACCGTCGACGCCTGGGGCAGGTTGGCGGAGGGCGAGGTGGCGGCGTTGGCGCCGGGGGTCGGGAAGACGAGGAAGCGGGTCATGGTGCCCCACTCGCCCGACAGCATCCACTGGCTGTCCGGGGTGATCGCCACCCAGGAGTTGTTCAGCGCCTCGCCCGGGCTCAGCGCGTGGACGTACTCCGACCACGCGCCGCCCGGCGCCTGGACGCGGTACATCTTCGAGCCGGACGAATCGCTCTGGTACGGCTCCACGTAGTAACCGCCGTAGGAGGCGTCCGGGTCGCCGACGTGGTTCCAGCCCCGCACGGACAGACCGATGGGGATGGTGCCGATGCCGGTGTAGCGGTTGGCGCTGTTCGCCGGCGCCTCGACGGAGGTCAGCCCCTGACTCTCGGTCAGCGGATCGGCGCGATCGGAGCCGACCTCGGTCCAGGTGTCGGCGGCCGCGGCGGGCGGGGCCGCCGAGAGGGCGGCGACCGTCGCGACGGCCAGCGCGAGAGCGGCGACGCGGGCGGTGCGGGCGGTGCGGGCCAGGGGGGTGCGGCGGCGGGCAGGGCGCAGGGGCATGGGTCTCCTCGTCGAGGGGGGTGGGCGCGCTCGGCGGACAGTCTGACCCGGCCTCGATGGGCATGTACAGACCAAACGCAGGGACGGGTCCGGACCCTGAGGAGAACAGCGCGCGAAGCCGTACTGGAGGAGCATGGAGAAGGGCCGCCGAAGGCGTGGGAGAAATGGGTTGAGCACGGTAGAACAGGGGGAGTCGGCACGGGGGACGGCGTGCCGCGTCGACGTGCGGAGGCGGTGCGTGGCATGAGCGAAGCCGGATCGTCCGCAGCCCACGGCGGCCCGAGCGGGCCCAGCGGGCTGCTGGACATCCTCAACGTGGCCTCGGTGGTCCTCGACACCGAGGGCCGTATCGCGCTCTGGAGCCCCCAGGCGGAGGAGCTGTTCGGCTACTCGGCGCAGGAGGCGCTCGGGCGCTTCGCGGCCCGGGTGATGGTCCACGAACGGCACGTGGACCTCGTCGTGAAACTGTTCGCGGACGTGATGGCCACCGGCCAGAGCTGGGCGGGCGCGTTCCCCATCCGGCGCAAGGACGGCACCACCCGGCTCGTGGAGTTCCGCAACATGCGGCTGATGGACGACCGGGGCCGGGTCTACGCCCTCGGTCTCGCCGCCGACCAGACGACGGTGCGACGGCTGGAGCGGGACGTCGCCCTGTCCACCCGCATGGTCGCGCAGTCCCCCAACGGCCTCGCCGTCCTGGACACCGACCTGCGGTACGTCTCCGTCAACCCGGCCCTGGAACGCATCAACGGGCTGCCGGCCGAGGAGCACATCGGCCGGACCGTCCGCGAGGTGCTGCCCCGGCTGGACGCGGACGCCCTGGAGGCCGCGGCCCGCCAGGTGCTGGAGACCGGGGAACCCCTCGTCGACCGGTCCACGACCGGCCGCACCCCCGCGGACCCGGACCAGGAGCACGCCTGGTCGCTCTCCCTGTACCGCCTGGAGGACGCCCGCGGCACGGTGCTGGGTGTGGCCGTCTCGGTCAGAGACGTCACCGACCGGCACCGGGCCGCCGTGGAGGCCGAGGCGGCCCGTCGCCGGCTGGCCCTGATCGCCGACGCCTCCACCCGCATCGGCACCACCCTGGACCTGGAGCGCACGGCACGCGAGCTGGCCGACGTGGCCGTGCCGGAGCTGGCGGACGTGGCCGCCGTGGATCTGCTCGACGCCGTGGTGGCGGGCCGGCGCACCAGCCTCGGGCCCGCCGAGTCGGCGGTGATCCGCGCCCTCGCGGTACGGGCCGTCGACGAGCCGGACGCGCTGCGGGCGGCCGACCAGCCCGGACAGGTGGCCCATTACGCGCCCGACCGCCTCGTCACCGAATGCGTGCGCTCCGGCCGCCCGGTCATGGTGGCCCACGTCGAGGAGGACGATCTCGGGCGCATCGCCCGCTCCCCCGACGCGGTCGGCCCGCTGGCCCGGGCCGGCGTGCACTCCTACCTCGCGGTGCCGCTCATCGCGCGGGGCGAGGTGCTGGGCGCCCTCGATCTCAAACGCACCCGCAACCCGCTGCCGTTCAGCCGCGACGACCTGCTGCTCGCCCGCGAGCTGGCGGCCCGCGCGGCCGTCCAGATCGACAACGCCCGCTGGTACCAGAACGCCCGCACCACCGCGCTCACCCTCCAGCGCAGCCTGCTGCCGAGCCATCCGCCCGTCACCGGCGGCCTCGAGGTCGCCTCCCGCTACCAGCCCGCGGACGCCACCACCGAGGTCGGCGGCGACTGGTTCGACGTCATCCCGCTGCCGGACGGCAAGACGGCGCTCGTCGTCGGCGACGTGATGGGCAGCGGCATCGACGCCGCCGCCGCGATGGGCCGGCTGCGCACCGCGACGACGACGCTGGCCTCGCTCGCCCTCGACCCGGCGGTGCTCCTGGAACACCTGGACCGGATCACCCAGGGCCTCGACCACTCCATCGCCACCTGCGTGTACGCCGTGCACGACCCCCGGCTGGGGAGGTGCCGGATCGCCAACGCCGGGCATCTGCCGCCGGCCCGGGTGCGCCCCGGGCATCCGCCGGAGCTGCTCGACCTGCCGACCGGCGCGCCGCTGGGCGTGGGCGGCGTGGCCTTCTCCACGACCGACGTCGACTTCGCCGCCGGTGACCAGCTCGTGCTGTACACCGACGGCCTCGTGGAGACCCGCACCCACTCCCTGGACGAGCGTCTGGAGGCGCTGCTGGCACTGCTCGACGACCCCGCGCGACCGCTGGAGGAGGTCTGCGACCTGCTGCTCAGCGCGTTGCACCACCCCGACAACCATGACGACGTGGCCCTGCTGGTGGCGCGGGCACTGCCTCGGCGGTAACGGCCCGGGGTGGCCGCGAGCGGAGGGACCGGGCGCCCCCCGGCCGCGCCCGATTTCAGCTTTTCGTTACCGGCTCCTTACTCGTCTCCCCGGACAATCACAGGGAGGCGTGTCCGAGACGCCGCCGTCGTGGCCGAGGAGCGTGAGCCGTGATGCAGCAGCCCGACAAGCCGGATGAGACCGAGGTGCTCTCGGGGCAGGCCGACGCCGACGAACACAACCACTCCGGCCTGAGCACGCCGTGGCGGCGCCGGTCGCCCCGCGCGCGGGCGGTGATCGCGGCGACGGGCGTCGCGGTGCTGGCGCTCAGCGGCACCGTCGCCTACGCGGCCGCCTCGGGCGACTCCGGCGGCCCGCCTTCCGCGTCGCCGCACTCCTCCTCGCAGGGGCCCGGCGAGCGGCACGGCCACGGCGGCCGGTGGTTCGGCTCCGGCGGCGACGCGGCCCACGGCGAGGCGACCGTGAAGGACCCGGACACCGGCGACTGGGTGGTACGCGTCTGGCAGCGGGGCACGGTGCAGAAGGCGGACGCCGACCGGATCACCGTCCGGAGCGAGGACGGCGCCTCGTGGACCTGGAAGCTCGGTCCCGGCGCCACCGCTTCCCCCCACGGTTCCCCGGGAGCCGCCGCGCCGAAGACGGGGGACACGGTGTCCGTCGTCGGGTCCCGCTCCGGCGACGCCTACACGGCCGACCGCGTGCTGTCCGGCTCCCCCGGCGAACATCGCCGGGACGACCGGCACGGCGGCTTCCCCGGGCACGGCCCGTGGGGCCGCGGGGGCGACGACCGCTCCCCGGGCCCCGTGGACCGTGGAACGGCTAACTGACCCGGGTCCCGACGACGACTTGGGCGTACCGCTCCTCGTCCCGCGCCACCCGCACCGTCAGACCGCCGCGGGCGAACGCCTCGACCGCGGCCGGCGCCTGACGCTCACCGGTCTCCACGAGCAGGCAGCCGCCGGGGGCCAGCCAGCGTCGCGCCTCGGCGGCGACCCGGCGCAGCACATGCAGTCCGTCGTCGCCGCCGTCGAGGGCGGCGAGCGGCTCGTGCTCGCGGGCCTCGGCCGGCAGCAGCGGGACCTCGCCGGTGGGGACGTACGGCACATTGGCAGCCAGGATGTCGATCCGGCCGCGCAGCCCGTCCGGCAGCGCCATGAACAGGTCCCCCGTGTGCACGTGTCCGCCGTGGTCCGCGATGTTGCCGCGGGCGCAGCGCACCGCCGCCGGATCGATGTCCGCGGCGTGCAGCTCGACCTGCCCGAGTGACGCGGCGAGCGCGGCGCCGACCGCGCCGGAGCCGCAGCACAGGTCGACGACGACGCGGGCGTGCGGCGCCGCGGCGAGCGCCTGGTCGACGAGGAACTCCGTGCGACGGCGGGGCACGAAGACGCCCGGCTCGACGCGGACGCGCAGACCGTGGAACTCGGCCCAGCCGACGACGTGTTCCAGGGGCAGCCCCGCGGCGCGCCGTCGCGCCATGGCGGCGGCCTCGTCCGGTGTCCGGGCGGCGGCGAGGATCAGCTCCGCCTCCTCCTCGGCGAAGACGCACCCGCCGGCCCGCAGAACGGCGACGAGGGCGTCACAGGAGAGGACGGGCGACGAAGGGGAAGAGGAGAGCGGCGAGGAAGCCGCCTCGGGCGGGAGGGACGAAGACATGGGAGGCATGAAGCCAGGGAGCCTTTCGGGATCCGAAGGGCGCTCCCTCGACCGCCTACGAACGGCGGCTGACGCCGTCACGGGAGGAGAGCACCCGACCTGACACTGCGGTAATGGGTCTCACCCCCTCGCCCTCGCGCGACTGGGGACCTCCGCAGCCGGACGGCCACCCTACCCCAACGACGAGCCGCTCCCCGGAGCGTCGGGCCCACTCCGAGTTGTACTGTGCAACCAGACGGTGCGGGAGCGTGGGGAGTGGCCATGCAGGAAGCCGAGGCCGTGGAGACCATCCAGCGCGAGATGACGGTCTTCGCGCGGCGGGCGCGGGCCTCGGCGGGCCGGCTGCACCCCGAACTGTCACTGGTGTCGTACACGCTGCTCGGTCATCTCGAGGAGAGCGACGGCTGCCGGGCGACCGACCTCGCCGCGCACCACGCGCTGGACAAGTCCACGGTCAGCCGCCAGGTCGCCGCCCTGGAGCGGGCCGACCTGATCGAGCGGCGTCAGGACCCCGAGGACCACCGCGTCCTGGTCCTCCACCTCACCGACGCCGGCCGCCGCATCCTCGCCCAGGTCACCGAGAGCCGCCGCACGGCCTTTCGCCGACGGCTCGCCGACTGGCCGCGGGAGGACCTGGAGCGGTTCGCGGAATACCTGGAGCGGTACAACGCGTGGACCGCCCCTGACCCGGCTCGGACGGGCGGAGCGGGCGCGTGATCGAGCGCCGCGCGTTCGCGCCCGTGCGGGGGCGGGCCGTCGGCGAGCCGACGTGAACGATGCGTGAAACCATATACTCCAAACGGGGCATACCCCCCATGGGGGCACTCGTCCGCGTGACGGCGAGGAGGTCGACATGCGAACCCGGGTGCGTGGCTGGCGCTGGCGGCACAATCCGCTGCGGCGCCGTTCGGACGTGGTGGAGGCGTGGACGACGCTCGTCGTCGCCGTGCTGCTGCTCGTCGCCGCGCCCCTGGCCGGAGCGGTGGCCGGCCAGTGGGCCCACGACGACGCTCAAACGGTCGCGGCCCGGCAGCAGGCCGACCGCCACCGGGTGCGGGCCCAGGTCGTCGGCGGCGTGCCGCAGACGATGCCGTCGGTGGAGGGCGGCCGGCAGCAGACGGTCCGGGCGACCGTGCGCTGGACGCCGCCGGGCGAGCCGGTCCGCACGGCCGCCGCACGGGTGCCGGCGGGCACGCGCCAGGGGCAGACGGTGGACGTGTGGTTCGACGCGCACGGCCACGGTGTCGCCCCGCCGCCGAACGGCACCATGGTGTGGCAGCAGACCCTGACCATGGGCGTGTGCGTGGCCGGGTGCACGGCCGTCACGGTCCTGCTCGGAAACGCCGTGGTCCGCCGGCTGGCGATGCGGCGCCGGCTGGGCGAATGGGAGCGGGAATGGGCGCGCACCGAACCGCAGTGGAGCCGGCGCAGGCCCGCCTGATGCGCGCGGGCGGGGGCTGGCGAGCCTTCCCGCCGCCACCGTACGGTGTGATCATTCGTACGGGCACTTAACAAAAGGCGGTCCTTCATGCCCCTGTTCGACCTGTCGCTCGAAGAGCTCCGCGCGTACCGCAGCACCTCCGCCGAACCGGAGGATTTCGACGCGTTCTGGTCCAAGACCCTCCAGGAAGCCCGCGAGCACGACCTGGACGCCCGCTTCGAGCCGGTCGACACGGGCCTGGCCACGGTGCAGGTGTACGACGTCACGTTCGCCGGGTTCGGCGGTCACCCGGTCAAGGGCTGGCTGACGCTGCCCGCCGGGACGGCGCAACCGCTGCCGCTGGTGGTGGAGTTCGTCGGCTACGGCGGCGGGCGCGGCCTGCCGCACGAGCACCTGTTGTGGGCGTCGACGGGCCGCGCGCACTTCATCATGGACACCCGCGGGCAGGGCAGCGCGTGGGGCGGCGGGGGCGGCACCGCGGACCCGGTGGGCGGCGCGCCCTCGTACCCCGGATTCATGACCCGGGGCATCGACGACCCGGAGAACTACTACTACCGCCGGGTGTTCACGGACGCGGTGCGTGCGATCGAGGCGGCCCGCTCGCACCCGCTGACCGACGCCTCACGGACCGTGGCGGTCGGCGGGAGCCAGGGCGGCGGCATCACGATAGCCGTGGGCGGTCTGGTGCCGGACCTCGCGGGCGTCGCCCCGGACGTGCCGTTCCTGTGCGACTTCCCACGAGCCGCGACGCTGACGGACCGTCACCCCTACCGCGAGATCGGCCTGTTCCTCAAGACGCACCGCGGTCGCACACAGGACGTGCTGCGCACCCTGTCGTACTTCGACGGCGTGCACTTCGCCGCCCGCGGAACGGCGCCCGCGCTGTTCTCGGCGGCCCTCGAGGACCAGACCTGCCCGCCGTCGACCGTGTTCGCCGCCTTCAACGCGTGGGCGCACGACGACAAGGCGATCGAGGTGTACGACTTCAACGACCACGAGGGCGGCGGCCCCTACCAGGAAGCGGCCAAGCTGCGCTGGCTGCGCGCGTACGCCTGAGCGGGCCGGGCCCGGGCCTGCCGGCGCGCCGGCGCAGATCCGGGCCCGACCGGCGGCGGGCGGCGATTCCGCCGGGGAGTCGCTCCGACCGCTTCCCTCCAGTCCGACCAGTCGGTATGTTCGATGGGTCCGGACCGCACCATCGCGATCCGGGGTTTCCGGCGGACCACGGAGGACCCATGTCCGAGCACGTGCCACAGGTTCACGGTCACTGCGACCCGTGGTTCGCCGCGCTGCGCACCGCCTTCGAGGAGAACTTCCGGGAGCGCGGCGAACTGGGCGCCGCGGTGAGCGTCACGGTCGACGGGGCGACGGTGGCCGACCTGTGGGGAGGCTGGGCCGACGCCGCCCGCACCCGGCCCTGGGAGCGGGACACCCTGGTCAACGTCTGGTCCACCTCGAAGGGGCCGACCGCGCTGTGCGCGCACATCCTCGCCGACCGGGGTCTGCTCGACTTCGACGCGCCGGTGGCCGACTACTGGCCGGAGTTCGCCGCGGCGGGCAAGGAACACGTCCTGGTACGGCATCTGCTGTCCCACCGCGCGGGCCTCGCGGGGCTGCGCGAACCGCACTCGCTCGACCAGCTCTTCGACTGGGAGCTGACCACCGGGCGTCTCGCCGCCATGGAGCCCTGGTGGGAACCGGGCACCCGGTCCGGCTATCACGCGCTCACCTACGGATTCCTGGTCGGGGAGGTCGTACGACGGGTGTCGGGGCTGCTGCCGGGGGCCTTCCTGGAACGGGAGGTGACCGGCCCGCTGGGTATCGACTTCACGATCGGGCTGCCCGAGAAGGAGTCCGCCCGGGCTGCCGAACTGGTGCATCCGCCGGCCGCCTCGTCCAGCGAACAGGCGGCTGTCTTCAGCCAGTTGTCGCCCGCGGCCATCGCCGCGCTGACCAACCCGCCGGCGGGTGCGGCCGAGGCCAACACGGCCGCGTGGCGGGCCGCTGAGATCCCGGCCGCGAACGGCCACGGCACCGCCCGGGCAGTCGCCGCGCTCTACGGGATCCTGGCCGGCCGGGGCACGTACGACGGCCGGCGCATCCTGTCCCCCGAGGCCGCCGAGCGGGTGCGCGAGGGCCAGGGCAGATGCCGGGACCTGGTGCTGGGGGCCGGATTCGCGCACGAGACGGAGATCGGGCTCGGGCTCTGGCTCAGCGGGCCGAACGGCTCCTACGGACCCAACCCGCGCGCTTTCGGACACGACGGCTTCGGCGGTTCCTGCGGGCTCGCGGACCCCGAGGCCGGCGTGTCGCTCGGATACGTCATGAACCGCATGGGCCCGCACATCGCCGACGACCCGCGCAAGACGGCGCTGGTGGACGCTCTCTACGGCGCGTTGTGAACGGCGGCGTCCTTGGCCGGCCGCGACACGGTCGCCCGAAGAGCGGCGCACGGGAGGATGCCGGGACGGCCCGCGGCCCGGCGGTGGACACCCGGCGGGAGGCGCTGGTCCGGGCGTTCACGCTCCCGGCGGCCGGGTGACCCCGTCCGGAGCGTCGTCGGCCGGTCCGGTCCGTCGCGCCTCGACCAGGCGGACCCGTGGGCTGCCGTCGCTCCGCGCCCCGAACTCGGGCAGGGCGCGCAGCTCCACGTGGAATCCGGCCCGCGTCAGTTCGCGCCGCACCTCGCCGAGCCGGAAGGCCCGGTAGTACATCACGAACGGCGGCCGCCACAGGGCGTTGCGCACCCGCATCGCGGCGTCGAAGCCGAGAAGCGCCCAGTACAGCGGGGAGGACGGCGCGGGCGGGGCGAGGACCGGGAAAGCGAAGCGACCGCCCGGCCGCAGCGCGGTGTGCACCTGGGCGAACAGGCCCGGCAGCTCCCGGGGCAGGAAGTGGCCGAACGCGCCGAAGCTGACGACGAGGTCGAAGCGGGCCGTGAAAGGCAGGGCACGGGCGTCCGCGCGCACCCAGGACACCCGCGGGCCGGCCGTCGGGGGCCGTCGGCGCGCCTCGTCGAGCATGCCGGCGCTGAAGTCGACGCCGGTCACGCTGGACCGGCACACCGTCGCCAGGACGTCCACCCCGGCGCCCGTGCCGCAGCACAGGTCGAGGCCGTCCTCGTAGGGGCCGGTGTCCTTCAGCGCCGCGGCGACCGCGTCGAGGACGGAGTCCGGGGTGCGGAACGGCGTGTGGTCGAACTTCGGCGCGAGGAGGTCGTAGCCGTGCTCGACGGACGACAGGGCCTGGACGGCGAGTTCGCGCAGCGTGGGGCCTTCGGGGCTGAACATCGGCGTCAGCCTACGGCCGTGCGCCGTTCGAGAAGACCGAGGGCCCGCTCGCACCAGCGCACATTCGTCTCTTCGAGGGCGATGCCGCCGAGCAGCGTCAGATAGGGCCCGATCCGATCGGCCTCGCTCAGGTACTCCTCCTCGGTGCGCCCTGCGAGGAGGCGGTCGCGGAGCCGTTCGTAGCGGTCGAGTTTGCCGCGCGACCAGCTCATGCGCTTCTCGATCAGCTCGCGCGTCGCCCCGGGGTCCGCGCCGTCCATCGCCTGGATCTTGACCATGAGCTCGTCGCGCAGTGCGGCGGGGCGGCGGGGCGGGACGGCGGCGAAGGCGCTCAGATCCTCGCGGCCCGCCCCGGTCAGGGTGAACATGCGCTTGTCGGGCCGGCGCTCCTGCCGTACCACCCGTGCCTCGATCAGGCCGTCCTGGGCGAGGCGCTCCAGTTCGCGGTAGAGCTGCTGCGGGGTCGCCGGCCAGAAGTTCGCCAGGGAGACGTCGAAGATCTTCGACAGCTCGTAACCCGAGGCCTCGCCCTCCAGAAGAGCGGCCAGGACGGCGTACTTGAGGGACATGTGGACACGGTAACACCAGGTGATTATTCTCGGACGCACCTAATCAACAAATTTACTATCACTGAGAACGAGGAGATCCGATGCGCGCATTCCGCGAGGCGGTCGAGGCCGGCGATCTCGAGGCCGTCGAGGCACTGCTGTCCGACGACGTGGTCTTCACCAGCCCGGTGGTCTTCAAGCCCTACCCGGGCAAGGCGATCACGGCGGCGATCCTGCGCGCGGTCTCGCAGGTCTTCGAGGACTTCCGGTACGTACAGGAGCTGGAGGGCGGCGAAGGGCGCGACCATGCCCTGGTCTTCACGGCGCGGGTGGGGGAACGCCGGCTCAGCGGCTGCGACTTCATCCACGTCGACGACAACGGCCTCATCGACGAACTGACGGTCATGGTCCGCCCGCTGTCCGGCGCGCAGGCCCTGGCGGCGGCCATGGGCGCGCGGTTCGACGACATCGCGAAGGAGGCGCAGGCGTGGGCGGTCTCCGCCTCCTGAAGCGAGGTCAGTCCCTGAGCTCGGCGAGCGTGGCCCGGGAGTCGGTCTTCAGCCAGCCCGAGACCTCGTCGAGCGTCGGCGGGTCCTTGTCCGTGCTGTACGAGGAGTAGTAGGCGCTGTAGCTCATCGTGTAGGTCACCCAGCCGTCGCGCACGGCGAGCGTGGCGTAGAGCGAACCGCTCGACGAGGAGGACGTGGTGTCGTTACTGACGAGATAGGCCTCGTCGCCGATGCCCGCCACCGTGTCCACGTCGTAACCCGAGTGACTCTCGCCGTAGTTCTTCCAAGTGGCGGTGAACTCCGGTCCCGGGTCGGTCTTCTTGTGCAGGTCCAGCTGGACGTACAGGTACGCGTCGGCGTAACTCGAACCGGTCTTCTTCAGACTGAGGTTGCACAGCACCTCGTCGAGGGCGTCGTCCCCGAGGCTGTTGTGGGTCGGGGTGCTGTCGTTCGCCGCGTACTCCGACTGGAAGGACGCGTAGTCGGTGGAGTTGCACAGGTTGGCCGGCGCCGAGTAGCCGCGCAGGTCGACGTCGGACCCGGCGGGGATCAGGAAGACGCCCGCCGCCCACGCGGCGGACGCCGCCACCGCGCCGACGACGGCCCACAGGACCGCCCGTCCCGCACGGCCGCCGGTCGGCGGCGGCGGCGGTCCGACGGCCGGGTACGGGCCGGGCTGGGCATACGGGTTGCCGGGCTGCGGCTGCGGCGGCTGCACCAGGGGTCCGACCAGGGTCGGCTGGGCGTAGACGCTCTGCTGGGCGGACGGGGCGGCGGGCGCCGCCGGGGGGAACCCCAACGGCCCGCCGGGGGCGGGTGACTGCGGATTCGGATAGGGATACGCGCTCGGCTGGGCCGGCGCCCCGGACGGCGGCTCCGGCTGCTGCGGAGGCTGAGACGGCGTGGACATGACGTGAAGATAATGCACACATAGCAGTCAAGTCCCTTGCCGTCACGGATCGTTACCCTCTGAGGACATTCGCGGCAAACCACGGAAGAATCAGTGCACGCCGAAGAGCGTGCTATATTGCGAGTGGCATTTGTGTACGCCCCGCTTCGAGGCGCCGGTGCCGATTCCTTCTCTGCCCGTCGAACCACCCGCCCTTCCCGGCCGGTGCGGCGGCTTTCCCGCACCACCTCGTCGACGGCGGACAGCTCCGTCGTGACAGGTGTCGTTCCCGCCGCCCGCGGCGCGTCACGCGCCGCGCCCTTCTCCCGCGGCTGCTCCCTCCCCTCTCGCACGTCCCCGTGCCTCCGTCCGTGAAAGGACACACCACCATGACCGCCCCCACCCTCGAACAGCCCTCCGTCCACCAGCAGCCCCCGGTCCGGACCGCCGTCGGCGTCCTCGACGTCGACGCGGGCGGCAAGGGCCGCCTGCGCCCGCTCGACTGCCTGCCCACCCCGGACGACGTGCAGGTGCCCGCGGCACTGATCCGCCGTCACGGCCTGCGCGGCGGTGACCTCGTCGAAGGGGTGCGCGGCGCCCAGCGCACCCTGACCGAGGTGGCCCGCGTCGACGGCCGCACGCCCGGCGAACTGCGCGGCCGCCGCCACTTCCGCGACCTCACCCCGCTCCACCCCCACCGACGGCTGCGCCTGGAACACCCCGCGGCCGGCCTCGCCGGGCGGGTCACCGACCTCCTCGCGCCCGTCGGCAAGGGCCAGCGCGGACTGATCGTCGCCCCGCCCAAGACCGGCAAGACCGTGCTGCTCCAGCAGATCGCCGCCGCCGTCGCCGGCAACCACCCCGAGGCCCGGCTGATGGTCCTGCTGCTCGACGAGCGCCCCGAGGAGGTCACCGACATGCGGCGCTCCGTGCGCGGCGAGGTGTACGCCTCGACCTTCGACCGGGCGCCCCGGCAGCACATCGCCCTCGCCGACCTGGTGGTCGAGCGGGCCAAACGGCTCGTCGAGGCCGGCGAGGACGTCGTGATCCTCCTCGACTCGCTGACCCGGCTGTGCCGGGCCCACAACAACGCGGCCGCCGCCGGGGGCCGCACTCTCAGCGGCGGCGTCGACGCGACCGCGCTGATCGGCCCGAAGCGGTTCTTCGGCGCGGCGCGCGCGGCGGAGGAGGGCGGGTCGCTCACCATCCTCGCCACCGCCCTGGTCGAAACGGGCTCCCGCGCCGACGACTTCTACTTCGAGGAGCTGAAGGGCACCGGCAACATGGAGCTCCGCCTGGACCGCGAGCCGGCCTCCCGGCGGGTCTTCCCCGCGGTCGACGTCAACGGCTCCGGCACCCGTCGCGAGGAACTGCTGCTCTCCCCGGCCGAGTCCACCGCCGTGCGCGGTCTTCGCCGGGCGCTGCAGACCGCGCACGGTCAGGCGAACCTGGAGACGCTCCTGGAACGACTGCGCCAGACCCCCGACAACGCCGCCTTCCTGCGGTTGATCCAGCCGACCCTGCCGACCGGCTGAGGAGCGGTACCCCATTGGGGTGCTCGCGGGGCCGCCTTCGGCACGGGCGACCCGAGGGACAGGGCGATCATTCCTAGGTTGATCGTATGACGATCGGATTCTCCTCTCGGGTCGCTGTCTCGGCCGGTGTGTTCTGTGCGGCAGGCGCCCTGACCCTCGGTCCCGTCGCGGCCCTCGCCCCCGCCGCGGCCGACCAGGGCCCTCCCGGCTCCCCCGGCAGGCCTCGCCCGGTCCCGGCAGCGGCCGGCGCCCGTGCCGGTGGCGCGGGGCCTCACGCGACACGCGCGCAGGCGTTGCGGAGCGCGGTGCTGTACCGCTCGGGCGTCCAGGTGAGGCCGCACGACGGCGTACCCGGCGTGCCGGACGTCTCGGCGCTGTCCTGGCTCGTCTCCGACGCCGACACCGGCGAGGTCCTCGCCGCGTCGAACGCCCACCGCGAGCTGCCCCCGGCGAGCACGCTGAAGACCCTGTTCGCCCTCACGGTGCTGCCGGTGCTGCCCGCCGGCCTGCGGCACCGGGTCACCGAGGAGGAACTCTCGGGCATCGGGCCGGGCAGCAGCCTGGTCGGGGTCGCCGAGGGGCAGACGTACTCGGTCGCCGACCTGTGGCGCGGGGTGTTCCTCAACTCGGGCAACGACGCCGTGCACGTGCTGGCGGCCCTCAACGGCGGCTGGAGCACCACGACCGCCCGCATGCAGGAGAAGGCCCGCTCCCTCGGCGCACTGGACACCCACGTGCGCTCGCCCGACGGGTACGACGCACCCGGCCAGGTGTCCTCCGCGTACGACCTGGCGGTCTTCGGCCGGGACGGGCTGCGCAACGCCGACTTCGCACGCTACTGCGGCACGGCGGAGGCGACGTTCCCGGGCGGCGACGGATGGTCGTACGGCATCGCCAACACCAACCGGCTGCTGACCGGGCACGACGGCGTCGAACCGTACCCCGGGCTCGTCGGGATCAAGAACGGCTACACCAGCAAGGCCGGCAACACCCTGGTGGCCGCCGCCCGCCGGGACGGACACACCCTCGTGGTGACGGTGATGAACCCTCAGGCGGGCGGCGGCCACGCGGTCTACGAGGAGGCTCGGAAACTGCTCGACTGGGGGTTCGAGGCGGCCGGCCGGGTCGACCCGGTGGGCTCGCTCGACGCACTGCGCACCGCGCCCCCTCCCCTCGCGGGACCGGAGGCGGCGCCCGCCCAGGAGCCCACGCGCACTCCCCCGCGGGCGTCCACCGCGGTGCCGGGCTCCACGGCGACGCCCGGCACGACGCCGGCGCCCACCCCGCCCCGGACGCAGACGCAGACGCAGACGCAGACGCAGACGGCGGCCGCCACCGCGGACCTGTCACGGCGTCCCGGCTGGCCGGCCGTCGCGGAAATCGCCGGCGCGGCCGTCCTGGGCGGTGCGGCGGTGGCGCTGGTGCTGTGGATCGCGCGCCGCCGGTTCACCCGCGACTGACCCGTGACGGCCCCGCCGCCCGCCCGGAAGCACGCGGGGGGAGCGACACGTTCCCCGCGCCCGACGGGTCTTCCCGTATCGGAGCCGGCCGTCCTGCCCGCAACGCGCACAGGGCGGTGATACGGCGCACCACCCCGCTGCCGCCGCGGCTGACCGACTTCATGGACCGAGCCCGCACACGGTCACGCGAGGCGGGGTCGCGACGGCGCGGGGTCAGAACACGGACAGTCCCGTGAGCGTCGTGAACCGGTCGAGCGCGGCCACTCCCGCCACCGAGTTGCCGTGCTCGTCCAGGCCCGGACTCCACACGCACAGCGTGCAGCGGCCCGGCACCACGGCGATGATGCCGCCGCCCACGCCGCTCTTGCCGGGCAGACCGACCCGGTAGGCGAACTCACCGGCGGCGTCGTACGTGCCGCAGGTCAGCATGACCGCGTTGACCTGCTTGGCCTGGCTCCGGGTGAGCAGCCGGGCGCCGTCGGCGCGCACGCCGTGCCGGGCGAGGAAGCCGGTCGCCAGGGCGAGGTCGGCGCAGGAGGCGGTGAGGGAGCACTGCCGGAAGTACTGGTCGAGCAGGACCGGCACCTCGTTGTCGATGTTGCCGTACGACGCCATGAAATGGGTGAGAGCGGCGTTGCGGTGGCCGTGCGCGGCCTCGGAGGCGGCGATCTCCTCGTCGAAGTCGAGGCCGGGGTTGCCGCTCTCGGCGCGCAGGAACTCCAGCAGCTCGCCGGCCGCGTCTCCGCTGCGCGTCTGCAGGCGGTCGGTGACGACCAGCGCGCCCGCGTTGATGAACGGGTTGCGCGGGATGCCCCCCTCGTACTCCAGCTGCACCAGGGAGTTGAAGGGGTTGCCCGAGGGTTCCCGGCCCACGTGCTCCCAGAGTTCGTCGCCCTCGCGGGCGAGGCCGAGCGCGAGGGTGAAGACCTTGGTGAGGGACTGTGTGGAGAACGGCTGCCGCCAGTCCCCCACGCCGTACACCGTGCCGTCCAGCTCCGCGACGGCCATGCCGAAGCGGCGCGGGTCGAAGGCGGCGAGCGCCGGGATGTAGTCCGCGGGCCGGCCGCGGCCGGGGGTGCGCTCCATCTCCTCGGCGATCTGCTCCAGGACCGGCTGGAAGGCGAGGGACGACGTCGTTGTCATGATCACCATTGTGCCTCCGCACCGGTCCTGGCGCGTTCGTCGCAGGTGGTAGGGGGTCGACCGGGAGCCGACCGACGGCCGCGAGTCGGTCGGCGACCGGCAGCCGGCCGCGTTCACGCCAGGGCGTGCCCGCTGTTGGCCAGCACCTCGGGGCGCAGCAGACCGGCGAGGCGTTCGGCGGGCAGCAGTCCCTTCTCCAGGACGAGTTCGGCGACGCCGCGGCCGGTCACCAATGCCTCCTTGGCTATCTCGGTGGCCGCCGTGTACCCGATGTGCGGGTTGAGGGCGGTCACCAGGCCGATGGAGTTCTCCACGCTCGCGCGCAGCGCCTCGGTGTTGGCGGTGATGCCGTCCACGCAGCGTTCGGCGAGGGTGAGGCAGGCGGCGCGCAGGTGGGTGACGGACTCCGACAGGGAGTGCAGGATGATCGGCTCGAAGGCGTTGAGCTGGAGCTGTCCGGCCTCGGCGGCCATGGTGATGGTGACGTCGTTGCCGATCACCTCGAAGGCGACCTGGTTGACGACCTCGGGGATCACCGGGTTGACCTTGCCGGGCATGATCGACGAACCGGCCTGCACCGGCGGCAGGTTGATCTCCCCGAGGCCGGCGCGCGGCCCGGACGACAGCAACCGCAGGTCGTTGCAGCTCTTCGAGAGCTTGACGGCGATCCGCTTCAGGACGCCGGACATCTGCACGAACGCGCCGCAGTCCTGGGTTGCCTCGACCAGGTTCGCGGCGGTCACCAGCGGCAGCCCGGTGATCCGCGCGAGATGGCCGCGGGCCGACTCGGCGTAGCCGGCGGGCGCGTTGAGGCCGGTGCCGATCGCGGTCGCGCCCAGGTTGATCTCGTGGATCAGCTCGACGGCCTCGGCGAGACGGCTGCGGTCCTCGTCGGTCATGACGGCGTACGCGGAGAACTCCTGACCGAGCGTCATCGGCACCGCGTCCTGCAGCTGGGTCCGGCCCATCTTGAGCACGTCGCGGAACTCGACGGCCTTACGGGCGTAGGAATTCTGCAGCACGGCCATCGCGTCGAGCAGTCCGCGCACCGCGAACACCGTCGCCACCTTGACGGCGGTCGGGTACACGTCGTTGGTGGACTGGCCGAGGTTGACGTGCTCGTTGGGGTGCAGGAACCGGTACTCCCCCTTCGCGTGGCCCAGCAGCTCCAGCGCCCGGTTGGCGATCACCTCGTTGGCGTTCATGTTGGTCGAGGTGCCCGCGCCGCCCTGGACGACGTCCACGACGAACTGGTCGTGCAGCCGGCCGGCGCGGATCTCGCGGCATGCGGCGACGATCGCGGCCGCCTTCTCCGGCTCCAGCAGGCCGAGCTCCTCGTTCGCGAGGGCGGCGGCCTCCTTGACGGCGGCGAGGGCGTCGACGAGATGCGGGTGGGCCGAGATCGGCGTGCCGGTGATGGGGAAGTTCTCGGTGGCGCGCAGGGTGTGCACGCCCCAGTACGCCTCGGCGGGAACGTCCCGGTCTCCGAGCAGGTCGTGTTCGCTGCGGGTGACGGCGGTGGTCATGAGGGGGCGACCTCTTTCTGAGGCTGGCGCTGAGGGTGAGGGTGGGGGTGCGAAGGAGACGGGTCCCGGTGGCGGCCGGCTCGGGCGGTACGGGGTGAGGTCCGCCCGAGCCGGCCGGGTGCCGTCCGGTGGTGACCGGAGCGGCGGTCAGGCGGCCGGACGCGGGGCCCGGCCGGGTCTGCGGTGGGAGGAGCGGCCGGTTGACGGCCGGCGTTCCGCCGGTGGCCACCGCGCACACCCGGTGGCCACCGGAGCCCTCAGGCGCAGGCCCGCACGGTGACCGGGTCCAGTGCCCGGACGGGTCGGAGGCGGCCCACGGGTTCGCCGCCGCCGAGGAGGGGCTCGCCCGCGAAGCCGGTGAGAACGCGCGGGTCGACGCCCGCCCGGACGAGGGCGGCCGCGGTGACCGGGACCCGGGCGCGGTTCGCGCCGTCGGAGATCTTGACGGCGACGGCGCGGCCGTCGGGGAGCGCGGCGACCTCGACGCCCTCGAAGCCGTCCTTGGCGAGCAGTCCGGGCACGGCGTGCATCAGGGCCGCGACGTCCCGGCCGGCCCCGGAGGCCATCTCGGCGTGGGCGCGCATCGCGTCGGCCACGCGTGCCTCGGGGGTGCCGGGCGCGGAGGCGGTGACGCGGGAGACGGCCCGGGCGAGGCCGTGCAGGGAGACGGAGAACAGGGGTGCGCCACAGCCGTCGACGGTGACCCGGGCGATGCGCTGCCCGGTGAGGTCCTCGACGATCTCGGCGATCGCCTGCTGGAGCGGGTGCGCCGGGTCGAGGTAGCCGTCGAGGGACCAGTCGTTGAGCTTGCAGGTGTAGAGCATGGCGGCGTGTTTGCCGGAGCAGTTCTGGGCCAGGCGGGAGGGCTCGCGGCCCTCGCGTATCCAGTTGTCGCGGACCGCCGGGTCGTACGGCAGGTCCTCGACGTTGCGCAGGTCGTCCTCCGTGACGCCCGCCAGTTCGAGGATGCGCCGGGTCCCGGCGAGGTGGCGTTCCTCGCCGGAGTGGCTGGCCGCCGCGAGCGAGAGGAGCTCTCCGTCGAGCGGCAGCCCGGCCCGGACCATGGCGACGGCCTGGACCGGCTTGAGCGCCGAGCGCGGGTAGAAGGCGGCCTCGACGTCGCCGAGCTGGAGCTCGACGGCGCCGCCGGCGCCGAGGACGACGACGGAGCCGTAGTGGACGCCCTCCGTCACCCCGCCGCGGACCAGGTGGGCGACGGGCGCGTGGAGGGGTTCGCGGATCACGGGGGCGTCGGCGAGGGAACTGCTGTACATCACTGCCTGCATCACTGGTGGGTGGTCGGCGGCCGGCGAAGGGATCACGCGTCGGCCTCGGAGGAGGTGCGGGCGAGGTTGCGGCGGATGGCGTACCACCCGGCGACCAGGGCCGCGGCGATCAGCGGCAGGCACAGCACGGTGGTGCGTCCGGCGCCGCCGTCGGCGTACATGAGGACCAGGACCGAGGCGAGGAAGAACAGCGTCACCAGTTCGGTCCAGGGGGAGCCCGGCAGCCGGTAGCCGGGGCGGGTCAGCTCGCCCTTCTGGGTCTTCTGCCAGAAGAGGAGGTGACAGATCATGATCATGCCCCAGGTGGCGAGGATGCCGATCGCCGCGAAGTTCAGGACGATCTCGAAGGCGTCCGCCGGGACGACGAAGTTCAGGCCCACGCCGAGGACGCAGATGCCGCTGGTGAGCAGGATGCCGCCGTAGGGGACCTGACTGCGGCTCATGACCGAGGTGAACTTCGGAGCGGAGCCGGACATCGCCATGGAGCGCAGGATGCGGCCGGTGGAGTACAGGCCGGAGTTGAGCGAGGACATGGCGGCGGTGAGGACGACGAGGTTCATGACCCCGCCCGCCGCCGGGATGCCGACGTTGGACAGGACCGTCACGAAGGGGCTCTCGGCGGAGGTGTACTTGTTCCACGGCAGCAGCATCGACAGCAGGACCACCGAGCCGACGTAGAACAGGCCCACCCGCCACATGATCGAGTTGATCGCCTTCGGCATGATCTTCTCGGGGTTCTCGGTCTCGCCCGCGGCGACGCCGACCAGTTCGACGGAGGCATAGGCGAAGACCACGCCCTGGATGATCAGCAGCATGGGCAGCAGGCCGCTCGGGAAGATGCCGCCGTTGTCGCTGATGAGGGAGGGGCCCGGGGTGGCGCCGTCCACCGGGTGCTGGGTGACCAGCAGGAAGATCCCGATACACATGAAGATCACCAGGGCGCTGACCTTGACGATGGCGAACCAGAACTCCAGTTCGCCGAAGATCTTCACGGAGATCAGGTTCACGGTGAGGACCACGGCCAGGGCGACGAGCGCGATCACCCACTGGGGTATGTCGGAGAACATGCCCCAGTAGTGGGTGTAGGTGGCGACCGCGGTGATGTCGGCGATGCCGGTGGTGGCCCAGTTCAGGAAGTACATCCAACCGGCCGTGTACGCGCCCTTCTCGCCCATGAACTCACGGGCGTAGGACACGAAGGCGCCTGAGGAGGGGCGGTACAGGACGAGTTCGCCCAGGGCGCGCACGACGAGGAAGGCGAAGATCCCGCAGACCGCGTAGGCGATGAAGAGGGAGGGTCCGGCGTCGGCGAGCCGGCCGCCGGCGCCGAGGAACAGGCCGGTGCCGATGGCCCCGCCGATGGCGATCATGTTGACGTGGCGGGACTTCAGCGACTTGCTGTAGCCCTCGTCTCCGGCGTCGACGTGAGGGGTGGAGGGGCGCGTCTCGTCTTTGAGGTGCTGGTCGCTCACGCCTCGGGTCCGCCTTCCAGGGGGGCGTCCGTGCCGGCGGCGCGGACGATGTCGGTGAGGGTGGTCTCGACGCGGTCGAGGTGGTGGCTCATGGCCTCCACGGCGTCGGTCTCGGAACCGTCGATCAGCGCTTCGACGATCGCCCGGTGCTCGCGGTTGGACTGCTCGCGCCGGCCGCCCAGTTCGTTGAGGAAGGCCGACTGACGCGCCAGTGCGTCCCGGATCTCCTCGATGACCCGGCGGAAGACCGGGTTCTGGGCGGCTTCGGCGACGGCCAGGTGGAAGAGGGTGTCCATCGCGACCCACGCGGTGGTGTCCGTCTCCCGCTCCATGCGCTCGAGCAGATGGGCGAGGTGGTCCAGGTTCTCCGCGGTGCGGCGCCGGGCCGCGTACCCGGCGACCGGGACCTCCACGTGGCGGCGCACCTCGAGCAGGTCGCTGGCCGCGTAGTCGCCGAAGGTGGGGTCCTCGACGGTGTTGGCGATCACGAAGGTGCCCTTGCCGGTCTTGGCGACCGTCAGGCCCATGGTCTGCAGGGCGCGCAGGGCCTCCCGCAGCACGGGCCGGGACACCTCGAGGGTGCGGCAGAGCTCCGCCTCGGAGGGGAGCTTGTCGCCGATGGCGTACTCGCCGCGTTCGATGGCGCCTCGGAGGTGGGTGAGGACCGCTTCCATGGCGCTCACGCGCCGCGGCATCCGACCACCTGTCTGGCTGTCTGACAGGTTCACGGGACAGATACTCCGGGTGGCCGGAGGCCGCTGTCAAGACGCCCGAAAACAAAAATTCAGGGGGCGGGGCGCCTGAATGGCGACTTCCCGCCCCCTGGGGGGTCGGCCGGTCAGCTGTCGAGGACCCCAGTGGCGAGCAGTCCGAACAGGGCCAGTCCGACGACGATCCGGTAGACGACGAACGCGTTGAAGGAGTGCTTGGCGACGAACTTCAGCAACCAGGCGATGGAGGCGTAGGCGACCACGAAGGACACCGCCGTGCCGACGGCCAGGGGCGCCGCCCCGGCGCCGGTGCCCAGGGCGTCCTTCAGCTCGTAGATGCCGGCGCCGGTGAGAGCGGGAATGCCGAGGAAGAACGACAGGCGGGTGGCGGCGACCCGGTCCAGGTCCAGGATGAGCGCGGTGGACATGGTCGCGCCGGAGCGGGAGAACCCGGGAAAGAGCAGCGCGAGGATCTGGGAGCTGCCGACGAGCATCGCGTCCTTGAACGAGGTGTCGTCCTCACCCCGCTTGTGCCGGCCCATCTGGTCGGCCGCCCACATCACGCCGCTGCCGACGATGAGCGAGCCCGCCACCACCCACAACGAGGCCAGCGGCCCCTCGATCAGCGGCTTGGCGGCGAGGCCGACCACGACGATCGGAATGGTCGCGTAGATCACCCACCAGGCGAATTTGTAGTCGTGGCCGTGGCGCTCCCCCCGGTCGCGGAGCCCCCGGAACCACGCCGACACGATCCGCACGATGTCCTTGCGGAAGTACACGAGCACGGCGGCGATCGCCCCGACCTGGATGACGGCGGAGAACCCGACGACCGCGTCGTCGTCGACCGGAATGTGCATCAGCCCCTCGGTGATCTTCAGATGACCGGTGGAGGAGACGGGGAGGAACTCGGTCACTCCCTCGACGGCTCCGAGGACGACGGCCTGGCCGACGGAGATGGCGCTCATGGAATCCAGTTCTGAGGAGACGAATCGGTGGACGGCGTGCTGGACGCCCCGGTGTCGGAGACAGTCCTACCAGGCCCGGGACCTGGTGGACGTCGTCACGACCACGCCCACTGCCCGAGGGCGACCCCGGCGAACGCGGCCCCCAGACCCACGACCACGCTCCCGACGGCGTTGGCGACCGCCTGCAGTCCGGCCCCGGTCTCGGTCAGCCGCAGCGTCTCGTACGAGAACGTGGAGTAGGTGGTCAGCGCCCCGCACAACCCCGCCCCCAGGAACAACCGCAGGTCGGGGCCGACCGTCGCGGCGCCGGTCAACGTACCGAGGATCAGGCAGCCGACGACGTTGACGACGAAGGTGCCCCAGGGGAAGACGGAGTCGTGCCGGGACTGCACCGCGCGGTCGGTCAGGTAGCGCAGCGGTGCGCCGATCATGCCGCCGGCGACGACCACCAGCCAGTTCACAACGAGTTCTTACCCTTCATGCCCGAATCGTCTGGTTCGTCGCCACGGCTTTCCTCGGCGTCTCCGTCTCCGTCTCCGGCTCCGGTTCCGGCTCCGTCTCCGGCCGCGTCGGCGCTCCGGCCGGCGTGTCGGAGGACACGGCACTCGTCGAGGACCACCAGCCCCTCGGTGACCAGCTCGTCGAGCTGCGGCAGGAAGGCCTCCACCTGTTCCCGCGTGTCGACGATCACGACGGCGACCGGCAGGTCCTCGCTGAGCGAGAGCAGTCGCGAGGTGTGGATCAGCGAGGACGCGCCGAAGCCCTCGACGCCGCGGAAGACGCTGGCCCCCGCGAGACCGGCCGCGTGGGCGCGGTGCACGATCTCCGAGTACAGGGGCCTGTGCCGCCAGGTGTCGTTCTCGCCGACGAAGACGGTCAGCCGCAGGGCGCCGCCGGTGAGCCACGTCATCGCCGCCCCCGCGAGAGAACGCCGCGGGTCGCCGTGGCCGCCAGCCACACCGCGGCGAGCGCCGCGGCCAGGGTCGCGGTGAGGTAGGCCAGGGCGGTGCCGGCGCGGCCCGCGTCGAGCAGCTTCTGGATGTCTACGGCGTACGTCGAGAAGGTGGTGAAGCCGCCGAGCACCCCGGTGCCGAAGAACGGCCGCACCAGCCGGTGGACCGTCATGACCTCGGTGATCACCACCAGGAAGACGCCGATGACCGCGCAGCCGACCACGTTCACCCAGAACGTCGTCCAGGGGAAGCCACCGGTCCCGGTGGGCCACCGCATCGCGGCGGCGTAGCGGGCGGCGGCGCCGATGCCGCCGCCGAGGGCCACGACGGCGACCACCGGGAACTGACCCGGGCGGGCGGTCCTGCGGGGTGCCCCGGCGCGAAGGCCCTGGGCGTGTGGGGCTGTCATGTCGTCACGTCTCCTGCCCGGTCCGCCCGCCCCGCCGGATCCCGAGTGATCACGGCCGGGCACCAGCGTAGCGCCGCCGCACCGGGGCCTTCCGGCGGATCACGCCGGTGGGAGCCGGTGGGAGGAGAACCGCGACGGCCTGTCGGCCACGTGAGCGGGGCATCGCGCGGTCGACGGGGAAGGAGGCGGAGGGGTGCGGATCAGGGCGCCGACGTGGCGCGCCGGCCTCCTGCGACTACGCGACGGTGACCGTGCCGCGCCTGCACCAGTGCCTGTGCTGCGGCACGATCGGGTCCGGCGGCCTCTCCGGCGCCCGTCGCTCGTGATCAGTACCCCTGGATCACCGGTGCCTCGCAGATCGCGATGCCCCGCTCCCACAGGCTGCCCAGGACCAGCCTGCCGCCGGTCTCGCAGACGCCGGTGACCATGCGGAAACCGGAGCGGCGCCGGGTGAGCCGGTGCAGGACCCGGCCGTCGTCGTCGATCGCGAGCACGCCCGTCGTACCGGAGGGGCGGTAGGGGACGTGCAGGGCGAGGCGGGCGGCGCGGCGGCGTACGGCGGGGCCCGCGCGGTGCAGCAGGCCGAGCGGGGGCATGCGCGGCCCGGCCAGGGCCACCCAGACCGGGCCGTCCGGCGCGCCGCGCCACATGTTGTCCGGGAAGCCCGGCAGGTTCCCTGCGAGCGGTTCGGCCTGTCCGGCCCGGGGGCCGGTGAGCCGGAAGCGGGTGAGGCGGCGGGCGCCGGTCTCGGCGACGATCAGGCATGAGTCATCGCCCCCGCGCACCAGGCCGTTGGCGAACTGCAGTCCTTCCAGGACGACTTCGGCCTCGCGGGCGCCTGGTGCCAGACGCAGCAGTCGTCCGGTGCCGCTGTGCTCGACGATGTCGCCCATCCAGTCCCGCAGGGGGTGGACCCGGCTGGAGACGGTGAAGTAGACCGTCCCGTCGGGCAGGGCGACGACGTTGCTGCAGAAGCGCAGCCGCTCCCCCGCCGCCGTCTCGGTCAGCACCTGCACCCTGCCGGAGCCGCCGAGGTCCACACGCAGCAGCGCACCGTCGGCGGAGCACACCAACAGGTCGCCGTCCGGCAGGAGTTCGAGGCCCAGCGGGCGGCCGGTGATCTCGGCGAGACGTTCGACGCGGGCGGCGGACGGATCGTCCAGTCCATCGACGCGCAGGATCCGTCCGTCCGCCACCCCGGTCAGGATCCGCCCCTCGGAGTCGGCGACGACGTCTTCGGGGCCGTGGCCCGGGAGTGCGACGTAACGGAGCGGGACGAGAGCCGTCCGGCGGTCCACGGGATCCGCCCTTCGTCGGGGAGGGCTGCCCATCTCGCCGGCGGCGGGCCCGGGCCGGCGGTTCGTCACCGGATCCGTCTCCGGGGTGCTCGCCGGGGTGCTCGCCGTGGCCTTTCCGTGCGGCGGTCCCTGCGCCTCCTCCCCCACGTCCGTCACCAGCCCTTCTCGAACATGCGGGCCACTTCGGCTATGCGCATCTCGTCGCGTCGGTAGTAGGTGCGGCTTCCGACGCGCTTGGCGCGCAGCAGGCCGATGCCGGCGAGCAGGGCGAGGTGGCTGTCGGCCACGCGACGGCGCACGCCGAGTTTCGCCGCGAGGACGTCCGCGGCCACGCCGTCCTGGACGAGGTCGCCGTGGAGCGGCCGCGGAAAGTGCCGGTCCGGCTCCTTCAGCCACTCCAGGATGTCGAGTCGCCGCTCACTTGCGGGAGTCCTCAGCATCGTCCCCTCCGTCCGAGCCTCCTCGTACCGCGTCGTCCCACTCTTCCGCAGTCGGGCCCGCCGTGTCCCGAACTCCGTGAGCCTTGTCCCGGATCGAACCCCCCGCCGGAAAACGCTGTTGGGGGGGCCGGCCGGACCGGGCGGGGAGGAGGGGCGGGGGCCTCGGTCGCGGGAGTGCGGCCGAGGCTCCCCGCTGCGCGAGGCCGAGGATCAGCGGTGCCGGAACCAGGACATCGACGACAGCGCCCTGTCGTCGTAGCCGAACAGGGCCTGGTTCTCCCAGCCGTTGCCGGAGGAGGCGTCGGTCGGGTCCCAGCCGTTGCCGGTGACGGCCGTCCAGGTGGACTCCCAGTAGAAGACGCCGAGTCCGCGGCCGTTCGGGACGGCCTCCACGATGCTCGCCACGTCGTTCATCCACCGGGTCTGGCCGGAGACGGAGGCCGGGTATCCGGACACCAGCTCGCTCGACAGGTCGATGATGTTCTCGTGCGCGTCCTTACTGTCCAGCCGGAAGGGGTAGGCCGTCTCGGCGACGTAGACCGGCTTGGCGTAGCGGGCGGCCGCGTCGTCGAGGGTGGTCTGGAAGTCGGCGAGCGTGCCGTGCCAGTAGCCGTAGTAGGACAGGCCGATGACGTCGAACTTCACGCCGTGGGAGACCGCGTTGTCGAACCACCAGCGGGTGCCGGCCAGATCACCGCCCTTGGCGAGGTGGAGCGCCACGGGGGTGGCGGAGTCGACCGCCTTGACCGCCGCGTAGCCGGAGTTGAGCAGTCCGGCCAGCTGTGACCAGTTGTCGGTGGAGCCCGCCGACCACAGCATGCCGCCGTTGATCTCGTTGCCGACCTGCACCATGTCGGCGGTGGTGCCCTGCGCCTTGAGGGCGTCGAGGACGTCGTGGGTGTGCTGGTAGACGTCCGTCTTCAACCGGCTGTAGGAGTGTCCGGTCCAGGCGGAGGGCACGGTCTGCGCACCCGGGTCGGCCCAGGTGTCGGAATAGTGGAAGTCCACCAGGAGCTTCATGCCGCGGGCCTTGACGCGCTTGGCGGCCGCCAGGACCCGGGCCTTGTCGTTGTAGCCGTCGGCCGGGTTCACCCAGACCTTCAGCCGGGCGTAGTTCTGTCCGGCGTTCCTGAGGACGGCGAGCGGGTCCTGGGCGGTGCCGGAGCTGCTGCGGTAGACGCCGCCGAGGGCTTCGCTCTTGACGAGCGACGACACGTCCGAGCCCTTGACGGTGAGGCCGGTGGAGCCCGGCGCGAAGGTCAGGTCGTCGACGTTGATCCAGTTCCCGGCGTCGGCGTCGGAGGTGATGCCGATGGTGCACTGGTTGTTCGTCACCGCGACGGAGGTGACGATCCGGATCCATCCGCTGGAGGAGACCGGGATGTCGGTGCGCTGCTCCGCGCCGCCGCAGTTCTTCAACGCGATGTACGCGGACTTCTGGCCGCCGCCGGAACGCACCCAGGCGGTGAGCTTGTAGGTGCCGTTGGCGAGCCCGGAAAGGTACTGGTACGTCTCGACCTTGTAGGCGGCCGCCGAGTAGTGCGAGAGGCGGTAGCCGCCGCCGTGGCCACCGGACTCGGTGAAGGAGGCGGAGTTCTGCCCGGTCGCCGAGTACGTCGACCAGCCGGCCGGCTTCGCGGTGCCGGTGCCGTCCGTCTCGAAGCCGCCGTTGGTGAGCGTGGCGGCAGCCTGCGCGGTCTGCGCGGGCAGGGCGGTGAGGGCGAGTCCCGCGGCGAGCGGCAGCAGCAGGGCCCTGAGCGTGCGTCTGGGATGGAACATCGTCGTCCGTCGTCCCTTCGACGTGATGGGTGGGGGTCCCCTCGTGAGGTGAGGGGCCCCCTCCGCCCGCGGCTCGTGGCTCCACGGGCGAAGGGGGAGTCGGCTCAGCCGTCGAGTCGCACGACCCGTACGGCTCCGGCCGGGACCGCGAGGCGGCCGGTGGCCCGTTCGCCGGTCAGCAGTTCGACGCCGGGAGTCTCCAGCGGCACCTTGACGTCGGCGGCGGTGTGGTTGATCGCGAAGAGGTAACTGCCGGTCTCGCCGGAGCGGCGCACCACCTCGACGTCCCGGGGAAGTTCGGCGCGCGGGGCGATCGCCGCGTCCTCGGCGGCACGGCCGATCAGCGCGTCGAGGCCGTCGGCGCCGAGGCGGGTGGAGACGTACCAGGCGGTCCCCTCGCCGAGGCGGTGCCGGGTGACGGCGGGACGCCCGGCGGCGAGGCCGTCCGCGTACGTCCACACGGTCTCGGCGCCGCGCGGGGTGACGAACTCCGTCCACACGTCGCTCTCGAACCCGAAGCCGTCGGACCCGGAGCCGTCGGGGCCGGCCACACGCACCCGCTCGCCCCGCAGCAGCGGCGAGAACTCCTCGACGGTCAGGCCGAGGACGTCGCGCAGCGGGCCGGGGTAGGCGCCCTCGTGCACGGCGTCGTGCTCGTCGACGATGCCGGAGAAGTACGACACGACAAGGGTGCCGCCGTTCTCGACGTACTGCGTGAGGTTGCGGCCGGCCGCCTCCGTCATCAGGTACAGGGCGGGCACGACGACCAGCGGGTACCGAGACAGGTCGGCCTCGGGGTGGGCGAAGTCGACCGTGAGGTGGCGGTCGTGGAGCGCCTCGTAGTAGGCGTCGGCGCGCTCGCGCGGGTCGGCGTCCTCGCTGGGCCGCCAGTCGAGGTTCTGCGCCCACCAGGAGTGCCAGTCCCACAGGACGGCCGCGTCGGCGACGGTACGGGTGCCGCGGACGGCGCCGAGGGAGTCGAGGGCCGCGCCGAGTTCGACGACCTCGCGCCACACCCGCGTGTCGGTGCCGCCGTGCGGGACCATCGCCGAGTGGAACTTCTCGGCGCCGCGCCGGGACTGCCGCCACTGGAAGAACATGGCGCCCTCGGAACCGCGTGCCACGTGCGCCAGCGAGTTGCGGGCCATCTGGCCGGGGGCCTTGGCGGGGTTGCGCGGCTGCCAGTTGATGCCCGAGGTGGAGTGTTCGAGCAGGATCCAGGGGGCGCCGCCCGCGACGGACCGGGTGAGGTCGGCGGCCATCGCGAGGTTGACGTGGGTGCGGCGGCCGTCGGTGATCAGGTAGTGGTCGTTGGTGACGATGTCGACCTCTCGGCCCCAGGCCCAGTAGTCGACGGAGTCGCACTGGCTGAGGGCGGTCATGAAGTTGGTCGTGACCGGGACGCCGGGGGCGAGGCGGTGCAGGAGGTCCCGCTCCGCGCGGAAGTTCTCGCGCATGGTCGCGTCGGCGAACCGCTTGTAGTCGAGGGCCTGGCCCGGGTTGCCGACGGTCGGGGTGGCGCGCGGCGGGTTGACGTCCTCGAGGCTCGCGTACCGCTGGCCCCAGAAGGCGGTGCCCCAGGCCTCGTTGACGGCGTCGACCGTGCCGTACGTCGTCTCCAGCCAGCGGCGGAAGTGGGCGGCGCAGCAGTCGCAGTAGCAGGCGGAGACGGGGACGCCGTACTCGTTGTGCACGTGCCACATCGCGAGCGCCGGGTGGTCGCCGTAGCGCTCGGCGAGGCGCGTGGTGATGTTCGCCGCGGCCGCGCGGTAGTCCGCGTTGCTGTGACAGATCGCGCCGCGGGAGCCGAACTCGTAGCGCACGCCGTCGGCGGTCACCGGCAGGGCGTCGGGGTGGCGGCGGTAGAACCAGACCGGCGGCGACACCGTCGGGGTGCCCAGGTCGACGCGGATGCCGTGCTCGTGCAGCAGGTCGATCACCCGGTCGAGCCAGCCGAAGTCGTACTCCCCCGGCGAGGGTTCGAGGAGGGCCCAGGAGAAGATCCCGACGCTGACCATGGTGACCCCGGCCTCCCGCATCAGCCGGACGTCGTCCTGCCAGACGGATTCCGGCCACTGCTCGGGGTTGTAGTCCCCACCGAAGGCGAGCCCGGTGAGGCCCTTGGGGGTGGTCTCCGGCATGGATCTCTCCCGTTTGGTCGATCATTTGGGAACGTGCACACACATTCTCAGCGGTGCGAGGCCAACATAACCGCACAGCAACAACCATTGACAAGTGTCCAGGATGTTTCTCTACTGTGAACGCTCACAGACACCGGAACCCAGGTCAGGGAGAGATCCATGTCCATCACGAAGCGCCGACGCCTCGTGGCAACTGCTGTTGCCGTCGCTCTGGGCAGCACCGCCCTCGCCGCCTGCGGCTCGTCCGACGAGGACGGCGGCGCCGAGTCCGGGCCGGTCTCGCTCACGTACTGGACGTGGACGCCCGGCATGGACAAGGTCGTCGACCTGTGGAACAAGGGCCGCGGCAAGAAGGACCGGATCACGGTCACGGTGAAGAAGCAGGCGTCCGGCGACACGCTGATCACCAAGATCCTCACCGCGCACAAGGCCGGCAAGGCCCCCGACCTGGTCCAGGCCGAGTACCAGGCGCTGCCGACGCTGGTCAGCAATGACGCGGTCGCGGACATAGGCAAGGACGTCGGCGACGCGAAGAGCAAGTTCGCGGACGGCGTCTG
Source organism: Streptomyces sp. P3 (assembly GCF_003032475.1). Taxonomy (NCBI): domain Bacteria; kingdom Bacillati; phylum Actinomycetota; class Actinomycetes; order Kitasatosporales; family Streptomycetaceae; genus Streptomyces; species Streptomyces sp. P3. The sequence goes on along the minus strand of NZ_CP028369.1, from coordinate 8,692,506 downwards.
GCAGCAGACGACCCTGGGCACGGACGCCGTCTACGCGGTGCCGCAGGACATCGGGCCGATGATGTTCTACTACCGCGCCGACCTCTTCAAGAAGTACGGGCTGACGGTCCCCACGACCTGGGAGCAGTTCGCCGAGACCGCCCGCGCGCTGAAGAAGAAGGCCCCGGACACGGACCTCACCACGTTCTCCGCCAACGACTCCGGTCTCTTCGCCGGCCTCGCCCAGCAGGCCGGCGCCAAGTGGTGGACCACCGCCGGCGACAAGTGGAAGGTCGGCATCGACGACGCGGCCACCAAGAAGGTCGCCGACTTCTGGGGCGGCCTGGTCAAGGAGGGCGCCGTCGACAACCAGCCCATGTACACCCCGGCCTGGAACAAGGCACTCAACACCGGCAAGCAGATCGCCTGGGTGTCCGCCGTGTGGGCGCCGGGCACGCTGACCACCGCCGCGCCCGACACCAAGGGCAAGTGGGCGATGGCCCCGCTCCCCCAGTGGTCCGCCGGCGAGAACGTGACCGGCAGCTGGGGCGGATCGTCCACGGCCGTGACCACGGACTCGAAGCACAAGGCGGCCGCCGCGAAGTTCGCCGCCTGGCTGAACACCGACGGCGACGCCCTCAACGCGCTGGCCAAGGAAGGGGGCATCTACCCGGCTTCCACGTCCGCCCAGCTCAGCGGTGCCTTCATCACCCCGCCCGACTACTTCTCCCAGCAGGCGGACTTCTACACCACCGCCGCCAAGATCGCGAAGACCACGGCGCCCTCGGCCTGGGGCCCGAACGTGAACGTGGCCTACACGAGCTTCAAGGACGCGTTCGGCGCCGCCGCCAAGAACAAGTCGGACTTCTCCGCCGCGCTCGCCACGATGCAGTCGGACACGGTCGCCGACATGAAGAAGCAGGGCTTCGAGGTCTCCGAGTGACCACCGCACGCCGGACGTCGTACGGGGTCAAGGGCGCCCCGTACGCGTTCCTCGTCCCCGCCGCCGTCCTCTTCGCCCTGTTCTTCGCGCTGCCCATCGGGTACGCGGTCTGGCTCAGCTTCCACAAGGTGCGCGTCTCGGGCCTCGGCCTGGGCTCGGGCGCCCGCAAGGAGGTCTGGGCCGGCCTGGAGAACTACACCGACGCTTTCACGGACAGCGAACTGCTCGCCGGCGCGCTGCGCGTCCTCGGATACGGCTGCATCGTCGTCCCCGTCATGCTGGGCCTGGCCCTGCTGTTCGCGCTGATGCTCGACTCCGAGAAGGTGCGCCTCGCCCCCTTCACCCGGCTCGCGATCTTCCTGCCGTACGCCATCCCCGGCGTCGTGGCGGCGCTGCTGTGGGGCTTCCTCTACCTGCCCGACGTCAGCCCGTTCTCCTACGTGCTCGAGAAACTGGGGCTGCCGCAGCCCGACCTGCTCGACGGCGGACCGCTGTACCTCGCTCTGTCGAACATCGCGGTCTGGGGCGGCACCGGCTTCAACATGATCGTCATCTACACCTCGTTGCGGGCCATCCCGGCCGAGGTGCACGAGGCCGCGAAGCTGGACGGCGCGACCGGGCTGCAGACCGCGCTGCGGATCAAGATTCCGATGGTGGCGCCCTCGCTGGTGCTGACCTTCTTCTTCTCGATCATCGCCACGCTCCAGGTGTTCAACGAGCCGACCACCCTCAAGCCGCTCACCAACTCCGTGTCCACGACCTGGAGTCCGCTGATGAAGGTGTACCGGGACGCCTTCGGCACGGGTGACGTCTACCAGGCGGCCGCCGAGGCCGTGATCATCGCCCTGGCCACGCTGGTGCTGTCCTTCGGCTTCCTGCGGGCCGCGAACCGCCGAAACAGGCAGGAAGCCCGGTCATGAGCGCACTCGCCGTCCACAAGGCCCCCTCCACGGCCGACGCGACCGGCGCCGCGCGCGAGCGTCCCCCGCGGCGCGGCCGGATCGCCCTGATCCCCACGATCACCCTGCTCCTGGGCGCCGTCTACTGCCTCCTGCCGGTCGCCTGGGTGGTCATCGCGTCCACCAAGTCCGGCCGTGAGCTGTTCTCCACGTTCACCTTCCTGCCCGGCACGGGCTTCGCCGACAACCTCCGGGACCTCGACTCCTACCGCGGCGGCGTGTACTGGACGTGGATGGGCAACTCCGCGCTGTACGCGGGCCTCGGCGCGCTGCTGTCGACGTGCGTGTCGGCGTTCAGCGGCTACGCCCTGGCCGTCTACCGCTTCCGCGGCCGGGAGTCGATCTTCAACATCCTGCTCGCGGGCGTGCTGATGCCGCCGATCATCCTGGCCGTCCCGCAGTACCTGCTGCTGGCCCAGGCCGATCTCACGGACTCGTACTGGTCCGTGCTGCTGCCGCAGATCCTGTCGCCCTACGGCGTCTACCTCGCCCGCATCTACGCCGCGGCGGCCGTGCCCGGCGACGTGGTGGAGGCCGGCCGGATGGACGGGGCGAGCGAGTGGCGGATCTTCAGCCGGATCGCGCTGCCGATGATGGTCCCGGGGCTGGTGACGGTGTTCCTGTTCCAGTTCGTGGCGGTGTGGAACAACTTCCTGCTTCCGTACATCATGCTCAGCGACGACGAGAAGTTCCCGATCACGCTCGGCCTGTTCACGTTGCTGGAGCAGGGGGCCAACCAGCCCGCGCTGTACACGCTGGTGATCACCGGCGCGTTCCTGGCGGTGATTCCGCTGGTGGCGCTGTTCCTGGTGGTCCAGCGCTTCTGGAGCCTGGATCTGCTGTCCGGAGCCGTAAAGTCATGACCATGAACAATGGTGCTGGGGGCCGGCGCAGACCGCCGACCATCCACGACGTGGCGCGCGAGGCGGGGGTGTCCCGGGGCACCGTCTCACGGGTGCTCAACGGCGGGCACTACGTCAGCCCGGCGGCGGCGGAGGCGGTCAACGCCGCCATCCGCAGGACGGGCTACGTCGTGAACCGGCATGCCCGCTCGCTGATCACCGGCCGGTCCGACTCGGTGGGTTTCCTGCTCACCGAGCCCCAGGAGCGGTTCTTCGAGGATCCCAACTTCAACGTCCTGCTGCGCGGCTGCACCCAGGCGCTGGCCGCGCACGACGTGCCCCTCCTGCTGATGCTGGCCGGCACCGAGGACGAGCGGCGGCGCATCACGCGGTACATCACGGCCGGGCACGTCGACGGGGTGCTGCTGGTCTCCAGCCACTCCGGGGACCCGATCGCCACCGAGCTGCGGGAGGCGGGGGTGCCGCTGGTCGCCTGCGGCAAGCCGATCGGGATCGGCTCCAACTCCAAGGTGAGTTACGTGGCCGCCGACGACCGCGACGGCGCCCGGGACATGGTGCGGCATCTGCTGGCGCAGGGCCGTCGGCGGATCGGCGTGGTCACCGGCCCGCTGGACACGCCGGGCGGCGTGGAACGGCTCGCCGGGTACCGGGAGGTGCTCGCCGAGGCGGGCGTCCCCTACGACGAACGGCTGGTCGTGTCCGGCGACTACAGCCGGGCCAGCGGCGAGGCCGGCGCGGAGCTGCTGCTGACCCAGGCGCCGGAGCTGGACGCGGTGTTCGTCGCGTCCGACCTGATGGCGCAGGGCGTGCTGACGGTGCTGCACCGCGCGGGGCGGCGGGTGCCGCAGGACGTGGCGGTCGGCGGCTTCGACGACTCCCCGGCGGCGACCGCCGCCAGTCCCTCCCTCACCACCATCCGCCAGCCCTGGGACCGGATCAGCAGCGAGATGGTCCGGGTCCTCCTCGCCCAGATCGGCGGCGAGGACCCGGCGGCGGTGATCCTGCCGACGGAACTCGTCCGGCGGGAGTCCGCCTGACCCCGGCCTCCGCGCGGCCCGCAGTCCCCTGGGTCCCGAGCCGCCGGCCCGGATTCCGCCGGGCAACCGGGGCCGCCGGGCAACCGGTCCGCTCGTCCGGAGTCAGCCGGGCATCCGGTCCCGCGCGGCCTCGCCCGGACGGCGGACCGGGGCGGGGTCTCCTCGTCGGGTCCGTGACGGATGCCGGGAAGGCCGCGTCCGACGTCTTCCGGCGGGGGCCCGAGGACGCGAGGAGGCCGTGACGCGCCCGCCCCGGCTCGGCAGCCCCCACGGGCGAGGAGCCCGTGGGGGCTGCCGGCCGTCGTCCGCGGCCCGGCTCTCCGGGCGCCGCCGCATCGCGGCCGCGGAGCCGCAACCGGTCAGGATCGGAGAAGCGGTCCGCCGCGTCCTCGTCCTAGCGTGGGACCACGAGGACACGAGGGTGTTCCCGGGTACCGCATCACTTCACCGAGGAGAGCGTCATGGCCGCCGGACTGCAGACGATCATCTACCCCGTCAAGGACGTCGACCGGGCGAAGGCCCTGTTCACCGCACTGCTGGGGGTCGAGCCGTTCGCCGACGAGCCGTACTACGTCGGCTACAAGGCCGCCGGCCAGGACATCGGCCTGAACCCGAACGGCCACGCCCAGGGGCTGACCGGGCCGGTCCCCTACTGGCACGTCACCGACATCCGGGACCGCCTCGCGGCCCTGCTGGCGGCGGGCGCCGAAGTGCTCCAGGACGTCCACGACGTCGGCAACGGCCGGCTCATCGCCTCCGTCAAGGACGCGGACGGGAACCTGGTGGGGCTCCTCCAGGACCCCGCGTGACGCCGGACCGCCGAGGCCACTGCATGCACTCGCACTAATTGCGTCGTCAACAAATGCCCCGGACGGCGTTACCATGCGGGTATGGCAGCGAAAACGGCCGGGACGGGCCTCGAGGAGCGTTGGCGGGACATCCTGTCGGTGCACGCCCGCACGATGTGCGAGATCGACCGCGCACTGCATCCGCACGGCCTGGGAGCAAGCGACTTCGAGGTGCTCGACATCCTCGCCGCGGAGGCTCCCCGCGCGGGCGACCAGTGCCGGGTGCAGAACCTCGTCGGACGCGTGCACCTCAGCCAGAGCGCGCTGTCCCGGCTCATCGGCCGCCTGGAGAAGGAAGGCCTGGTGGAACGCTCGATCTGCGCGGAGGACCGGCGCGGGGTGTGGGTCGCCCTGACCCGCAAGGGCCGCGATCTGCACACCGAGGTCCTGCCCCTGCAGCGGGCGGTGCTGGAGCGGATGCTGACCGGGTCCTGAGGCCGGCCCCGGATCCGATCCGGGGCCGGCAGGGCCCGGTCGGCGCCGCTCAGCGGACCAGCAGGGTGCGCACCCCCTCGGAGGTGAGCGTCAGCGGATGGTCGCCTGCCGCGTCGATGGACAGGGACAGCTCGCCGGCCGGCCACTGCGCGGCGAGCGCGCCGAGCGGCACCAGCCGGTAGCGGTCGATCTCGGGCAGCAGGTCGGCCATCTCCGGCTCGGAGGTGAACACCGGCACCACGGCCGCTCCCCCCGGCTGTTCGAGAACGGGCAGGGCGACGGTGGCCGGGTTGGTGATGTCCTCGTCGACGGCGTCGTCGGGCACCGGCACGAGCACGTCGCAGTGCGCGAGCGTGTCCAGTGCCGCGGTGTCCTCGGTGTCCCGGGCCAGCGCGTCCAACGCCAGTGCGGCCGGGTTGTGGTTGCGGTCCTGTGCGGGCGTCTCCATGGCGTCTCCCCTGGTAGCGGCGGTTCGGCTCGCGTACCCGAGGGGGCGGGGCTCAATCCCCCGGGCGAAGCCCGGAGCCGTCTCCTTCGGTAAGGCGGCGGCCCTGCTGCTGCGGGAGCCGGGCCGGTAGGTCGCGAGGGTGCGGCTAGGGCGTGTGCCTGCGGGCCGACTCGTTCTCCTGGGCCATGCGCCGGAGCGCCATCAGCGCGGGCTCCAGGAGCACGGTCAGCAGCAGGGCGCGCTCGGCCGCCTGCAACGGGTCCTGCAGATGCTCGAGTTGGTCGAGATCGAGGACGGCGGTGCGCTCGGCGAGCCGCGCGTAGGGCAGCAGGGTCCGCCAGTCGAGCGGGACTCCGAGGTCGCGCAGGGAACGCAGGGTCTCGGCGAGGGCGGCGCGAGCGGGCGCCGACCGGTGTACGTCCCAGTCCAGCTCCTCGACGAGTTCGTCGACCTCGGCCGCCTCCGGTCCGTCCTCGGCGGGCTTCCCACTAACCCGGACGGATCCCAGGGCGAGGCCCAGCAGCCGGTGGGTGTCACCCGTGTGCTCGGCCAGGGCGTCGAGCACCTCGCGGGTGGTGCTGACCGACAGGCCCCGTACGCCGGTCAGCGCACGGACCAGGCGAAGCCGGCGCAGGTGCTGGTCGTCGTACTCGGCCTGGGTGGCGGCGGTCTGACGACCCGGCGGGAGGAGGCCCTCGCGGAGGTAGTACTTGATCGTCGTCACGGAGACGCCACTGCGGCGGCTCAGTTCGGAGATGCGCATGCGATCGGCTCCGGTTCGGTGGTCGGCCTTGCCCGAAAAACTGGATACCTCTACTGTCTAATATAGATAGTGAAGGTATCCAGTATTCCCTCGCGCCGCCGGAGAGAAGGCATCAGCCATGCCCACCCTGCGCTGGACCACCATCAGCACGCCCGCCCCCGACGCCGAGTCGTTCGTCATGGCGTCCCGGTTCGAGGTCCGCTCCTACATGGACGTCCCTCGCTTCTTCCTCAAGTCGCTGGCCGCGTGGAAGCAGGTGTCCGGCGCGCCGGGCGCCCACGGCGCCTCGCTGATCGCCCAGCCGCTGAAGCGCACCTTCTGGACCCTGTCGGCCTGGGAGGACAGGGAGGCGCTCTACACGTACGCGCGGACCGAACCGCACAAATCGATCATGACCGGACTGCGGTCCACGACGAAGGACTCGGTCTTCACCTTCTGGCAGGTCCCGGCGGCGGACCTGCCCGTCGACTGGACCGACGCCCGCCGCCGCCTCGCCGAGCAGTCACGCACCGGTGCCTGATCCGCCTCGACCAGGAGAGATCCCCGCCATGACACTGTCCGAAAAGAGCCCGGTCCTCGACCGGCCGACCGCCTCCGCCCCGCCGGCCGAGCGCCACCGCACACCCCTGTGGCTCGCGATCGTCGCCGCCAGCGTGCCCATGTTCATGGTCGCGCTCGACAACCTCGTCGTCTCCACGGCCCTGCACACGCTGGCCGTCGACCTGAAGGCGAACACGCAGCAACTGCAGTGGTTCGTCAACGCGTACGTGCTGAGCTTCGCCTGTCTGCTCATGACCGGCGCCGCGCTCGGCGACCGGTTCGGGCGACGGCGGGTCTTCGTCGCCGGCATCGCCCTGTTCACGCTGGCGTCCATCGGCTGCGGCCTCGCCGACACCAGCGCCCAGCTGATCACCTTCCGGACGGTCCAGGGCTTCGGGGCGGCGGCCGTCATGCCGCTGTCGTTGACGCTGCTGTCCCAGGCGGTGCCGGACCGGCTGCGCGGCATGGCGCTCGGCGTGTGGTCCGGGGTCAGCGGGCTGGCCGTCGCGATGGGCCCGGTGGTGGGTGGCGCGGTGGTGGAGGGTCTGGACTGGCGGTGGATCTTCTGGATCAACGTCCCGGTGTGCCTGATCGCGATCCCGCTGGTGCTCTTCGCCCTCCGGGAGAGCTCACTGCCCGGCGTGCGCCTGGACCTGGTCGGCATGGTGCTGGCGGCGGCCGGGCTGTGCGCCGTGGTCTGGGCGATCGTGCACGGCGAGCCGGACGGGTGGACGTCGGCGAAGGTGCTCGGCGCGTTCACCGCGGGCGCGGTCCTGCTGGCCGCCTTCGTCGGCCGGGAGTCCCGGGTGCCGGAGCCGATGCTGCCGCTGTCGTTCTACCGCGTCCGGTCCTTCACCCTCACCAACGTCGTCTCGGCGACGATGTACTTCGGTGTCTTCGGCTCCCTGTTCCTGCTCGCGCAGTACCTCCAGATCGTGCCGGCCCGTACCCCGCTGGAGGCCGGTGTACGCACCCTGGCCTGGACGCTGATGCCGATGTTCGTCGCGCCCGTGGCGGGGCTGCTCACGGACCGGGTGGGCGGCGGCCGGCTGATGGCCCTCGGCCTCTTCCTCCAGGGGGTCGGCCTGGGCTGGATCAACCTGGTCGCGGACGTCGACACGGCGTACTCCTCGCTGGTCGGACCGATGATCGTGGCCGGCGTCGGCATGGGCTTCGTCTTCGCGCCGACGGCGGCGGTGGTGCTCGGCTCGGTCGCCAAGGAACACGCCGGCAAGGCGTCCGGCGCCAACTCCACGGTCCGCGAGATCGGGGGCGCCCTCGGGATCGCCGTGCTGAGCACGGTGTTCGTGGCCCACGGCAGCACCATGGGCCCGCAGCAGTTCGTGGACGGGCTGCACCCCGCGGTCTGGACGGGCGTGGCGGTCGTCCTCGCCGGCGCCGTGTGCGCGCTCGGCATCCCGCGTCGGCAACAGCAGCCCTGCGAACAGCCCTCAGAGCAGTCCTGACGTCCACCGGCCGGCGGCCCGGGGCGGACGCCTTCACCTTCCCCGCCGAGGCGCCCGCCCCGGCCTGCCCCCGCCGCGCACAAGCCCCGCCCACCTGAGCACGGACCCGCTGGAATGATCAAAAAACGGAAGGGTTAGCATATGAGCGCCACCTAGCTCGAAAGATAGGCCCGTGACGCTCAACGACGATTCGTTCACTGACTGGAAGAACCGCGAGGAGATCGCGGAGTCGATGATCCCGATGATCGGGAAGCTGCACCGCGAGCGGGACGTGACGATCCTGCTGCACAGCCGCTCCCTGGTGAACAAGTCGGTGGTCAGCATTCTCAAGACCCACCGGTTCGCCCGGCAGATCGCGGGCGAGGAGCTCTCGGTCACCGAGACGCTGCCGTACCTGGAGGCCCTCACCTCCCTCGACCTCGGCCCGTCCCAGATCGACCTCGGCATCCTCGCCGAGAGCCACCGTGCCGACGACCGCGGACTGTCGGTGCGGGACTTCACCGCGGAGGCCGTCGCCGGCGCCACCGGCGCCAACAAGATCGACCGGCGCGAACCGCGCGACGTCGTGCTCTACGGGTTCGGCCGCATCGGCCGCCTCGTGGCAAGGCTGCTCATCGAGAAGTCCGGCTCCGGCAACGGCCTGCGGCTGCGCGCCGTCGTGGTCCGCGGCGGTGGCGAGCAGGATCTCGTCAAGCGGGCGTCCCTGCTGCGCCGCGACTCCGTGCACGGCCAGTTCCAGGGCACGATCACGGTCGACGAGGCCAACAACCGGATCATCGCCAACGGCAACGAGATCACGGTCATCTACGCGAACGACCCGTCCGAGGTCGACTACACGGCGTACGGCATCGACAACGCCATCCTGATCGACAACACCGGCAAGTGGCGCGACCGCGAGGGCCTGTCCCAGCATCTGCGTCCCGGTGTCGACAAGGTGGTCCTGACCGCTCCCGGCAAGGGCGACGTGCCGAACATCGTGCACGGCGTCAACCACGACACGGTCAAGCCGGACGAGCGGATCCTGTCCTGCGCGTCCTGCACCACCAACGCGATCGTCCCGCCGCTGAAGGCGATGGCCGACGAGTACGGCGTGCTGCGCGGCCACGTGGAGACCGTCCACTCGTTCACCAACGACCAGAACCTGCTGGACAACTACCACAAGGCCGACCGCCGGGGCCGTTCGGCGCCGCTGAACATGGTGATCACCGAGACCGGCGCCGCGTCCGCGGTCGCCAAGGCGCTGCCCGACCTCGACGCGCCGATCACCGGCAGCTCGATCCGGGTCCCGGTGCCGGACGTCTCGATCGCGATCCTGAGCCTGCGGCTCGGCCGGGAGACGGACCGCGAGGAGGTCCTCGAGTACCTGCGCGGCGTCTCGCTGACCTCACCTCTGCGCCGTCAGATCGACTTCACCACGGCGCCGGACGCGGTTTCCATGGACTTCATCGGCTCGCGCCACGCCTCGATCATCGACGCCGGCGCCACCAAGGTCGACGGGGACAACGCGATCCTCTACCTCTGGTACGACAACGAGTTCGGCTACTCCTGCCAGGTCGTCCGCGTCGTCCAGCACGTCTCGGGCGTCGAGTACCCGACCTTCCCGGCGACCAGCGCCTGACAGGCGGTTACAGGATCCGCGGGTCAGTGCGCAGTGCAGGTGTGAGATGCGCACTGGATGCGCAATTCGGGCCTTCGTGCGCACTGACTCCGCCCCGTAACTACCTCTAGTCGATCCTTTGTGCTCTTCAGGTGCCTCGCGATGCCCAAGCCCCACACCGTCTGGGCATGGCGAATCAGACCTCGACCCAGGCTCGCCGGGGGCACGGCATTCCCACCACGTCGATCCGATATGAGACGAGACGGTGCGCAAAGCGTGCCGTCGGCCCTTCCCAGACGTACGTCATGCTCAACATCGGCATCCGGGAATCCGGCGACCGGCTCGACCTGGACCCGGCCAACATCTGGGCCCACGCCGGACCCGACATCGACGGCGACATCGCCGCGTTCGAGGCCGACCCCGAACACCGCGCCATGCCGACGTACTTCATCACCTTCCCCTCCGTGAAGGACCCGACGTGGGAGAGCCGCTACCCGGGACGCACCACCATCGACATCGCGGGACTCACCACCTGGTCGTTGTTCGAGCCGTACGCGGGAAGCGCCTGGATGCGCCGGGGCGCCGAATACGATCGCCTCAAGGACAGGCTCACCGAAGAACTGCTCGGCCAGGTCTTGCGGTTCTGCCCCCAGCTGGAGGGCCGCATCGACCACACCGAACTGGCGACGCCGCTCAGCTTCAACCACTTCCTCGGCAAGGAGAGGGGCGACTTCATGTCCCTCGCCCACACCCCGCAACGGTTCGCCGTGCGTGACCTCGGCGCCCACACCCATGTCCCAGGCCTCCTCCTCACCGGCCAGGACGTGGCATCGGCCGGCGTCAGCGGCGCCATCATGGGCGGCGTGGTCGCCGCCTCCGCGGCCCTGGAGCGCGACGCCCTGCAAGACCTCGCAACCGCGTGAACGGCGGCGGCGAGACAGCCGATGCCGCGTACCCGCGTTACCGGACCGACTCTCGGCTGTCGAGGGCCGAATCGCTGAGGCGAACGAACCCGGGCGCCACCACGGTCCTGAGCGACACCGACTTCGCCACCCCGATCGAGGACCGGTACTTCGAGGACTACGTACCGGGTGCCGTGTACGTCTACGGCAGCATCACCATGGCGAGGGAGGACATTCTCCGGTTCGCCGACGAGTTCGACCCACAGAGCATCCACAACGATCCGCAGGCAGCGCGGCAGGGCCCGTTCAGCGGTCTCATCGCCAGCGGCCGGCACACCTGCTCCGTCACGATGCGGATGTATGTCGACCACTACGTCGGCAAGGTGGCCTGCCTGGCCTCACCCGGCATCGACGAACTGCGCCGGGTCCGACCGGTCAGACCCGGCGACAGGCTGTCCCTGCGGGCAACGGTCCAAGAGGCTGGAACCCGGTGGGACCCTGTCCCTGCACCACCGCTTCGTGTTCATCGACCGCGTGCTGGGTCGTCGTGAACTCGAACCTCTCGTGCGGGAGTTCGCGCTGTGACCCCCCTGCCCGACTTCCCCGGAGCCGTGGGGCTCAGCCAGCTCGAGGTGTACCCCTGGCCCGCGGCGGACGACGCACACGGCGGCTCGCCCCACATGCACCTCGTCTGCGCGGAGTGCTATGTCGTCGTCAGCGGCCGCGGCCGACTGGAAACCCTCGACCACCAGGGGCCCACGACGACCGAGCTGCGGCCCGGCGACATCGTCTGGTTCACCCCGGGCACGATCCACCGCGCCGTCAACGACGAGGACCTGCGCGTGATCGTCGTCATGCAGAACAGCGGCCTCCCGGAGGCAGGCGACGCGGTCATGACCTTCCCACCCCCGTACCTCTCCCCCGACACCTACCCGGACGCGGCCTCGCTCCTCGACGCCGACGGCACGCCCGGCACCGACCGTGCGCGGGCTCGCAGGGATCTGGCCGTCGAGGGGTTCACCGAGCTGAAGCGGCAGTGGCGGCGCGGAAACCGCTCGGCGTACGACGACTTCTGCGCGGCAGCGGTACGGCTCGTCCGACCCCGCCTGGACACCTGGGAGAAGACGGTCAACGACGGTGCGCTGGCTGCCGCGCACACGGCACTCCGGCAGATCGGCGCGCTGAGGCGCGACGACTTCAACCATCTGTTCGACGCGCAGGTGTCGCGTATCGCCCAACCGCCCCGGCAGACCCTGGGCATGTGCGGCTTCCTGCGCGCCTATGACACGGCCCGCCGGGCCGGCGCACAAGTCGGTGCCTGAACCCGGGAATGTGGTGCGCAATGAGTCCGACACCGCCGGAACGCGGTGGGTACGCCGACGCGGCGACCGCCCCGATCCTCTCCGGGATGTACCCCGATCCTTCGATATGCCGGGTCGGCGAGGAGTACTTCCTGGCCAACTCGTCGTTCGAGTACAGCCCCGGCGTTCCGATCTGGCATTCGCGGGACCTGGTCTCCTGGCGTCAGATCGGCAACGCCCTCACGAGGGACGAGCAGTTCCCCGCCGGCCGTTCGCCGTCGAGCCGCGGCATCTACGCCCCGACGCTGCGCCACCACGACGGCCGGTTCTGGCTGATCACTACGAACATCGACGACGTTCGCGGCGGTCATCAGATCTACCACGCGAGCGACCCGGCCGGGCCGTGGTCCGCGCCGGTGTGCCTCTCCCAACTCGACGGCATTGACCCGGACCTGACCTGGGATGACGAGGGAACGTGCCTGGTCACGTACTGCTCGTGGTCGGAGACCGAGATCGGCATCAGACAGGTCGCGGTCGATCTTGAGCGGCGCTTGGTCCTCGAGAAGCCGCGGTGGATCTGGCACGGTACCGGCCTGGCACATTCCGAGGGGCCGCACCTGTACCGGCGCGGCGACCGGTGGTACCTGGTCATCGCCGAAGGCGGCACCGACCGGGGCCACGTGGTGTCGGTCGCACGCTCCCTAAGCCCCCGAGGGCCCTTCGAAGCCGCCGCGCACAACCCGGTCTTCACCCACCGCAGCACGGCTCATCCCGTCCAGAACGTCGGTCACGCCGATCTGGTCGAGCGTCCCGACGGGTCGTGGGCAGCGGTGTATCTCGGCACTCGGCCACGAGGCCGCAGTCCCCGCTTCCACGTCAACGGGCGTGAGACGTTCCTCGCCGACGTCCGTTGGGTGGACGACTGGCCACAGTTCGAACCGGCGCGACGCCATGTCCCCACGGAACAGCGGGACTTCGAGGATGACTTCTCCGCGCCCGCACTGGATCCCAGGTGGGTCTCACCAGGGCAGCGTCCCGACCGGTTCGTACACAACGCGCCGGAAGGGGTGGTCGTCGGCCACGTCCCGAGCGAGACCGGCGAGCCGTCGGGACTGTTCACGCGGGTCGGCGGAGACCACTGGGAGGCCGACTTCGTCGTCGATCCGGGCGAGGGTACGTTCACGGTCGCCCTACGGCTCGATGGTGTCCACTGGTACGGCCTGCACGTCGCCGGCGGCGAAGTCACCGCCGTCGCACAGATCGGACCGGTCCGATCGGTGCTCCGCGCCCGCCCGCTGCCCGGCTCCCCTGTCACCCTCCGCGTCCGCTCCACGGAGCCCACATGGAACGGGCCGGACGACATCGAACTGGGCATCGACGACGGAACCGACACGGATGTCCTCGCCCGCCTGGACGGACGCTATCTCTCCACCGAAGTGGCGGGCGGGTTCACCGGGTGCCTGGTCGGTGTGTGGACCGAGTCGCGGGAGGTCGTTGTCCGCAGGGTCCGCTACAGCGAACGGTGCGCGTGACAGCGCCCCGTAGCGGAGGTCCGGACTGCCGAGGACATGTCCCGCCGTGCCGCACACAGGCCTGGGCCGGCAGGCCCGTGCGGGCGCTCGTCGCGCCGGCAGCCGCTTCCTCCGTGGCACACCGGGCACGGAAGCGAAGCACGCGACGGAGCGGCGGGGCGGGCTACTTCGCCAGCGCGCCCATGGCCCGGTCGAGCAGCACAGCCAGCGGGACAGTGCCCTCACAGGCCACCCAGGCCGTGGAGGCTGCGTCCAGGCAGGCGAGCGCGGCAGCGGCCAGTGCGCTCGACCTGGTGTCCTCGGGCCGGTCGGGGTCGGCCCCCAGCCGCCGGGCGACCTCCGGCACCAGCAGCTTCTTCCAGCTCAGCTGCTTCTCGTGGTGCCGGGCGCGCAGGGACGGGGTCTCCTGGAGCATGCGCAGATAGCTGAGTACCTGCTCGGGCGGCGCCGCCTCGTTGCTCCGCGTGAGGACGTCGAAGGCCCGGCGCAGCGCCTCCCAGGGCTGCTCGTCGTCGGGGCGGGCGGCGAACTCCGCCGCGATCTGGCGGCCGGACTCCTCCAGGCGTCCGAGGACGATGTCTTCCTTGGTGCCGAAGTACCTGAACAGGCTGGCGCGTGACAGGCCCACCTCGGCGGCGATCTGGTCGACGGTGGTCCGGTCGAACCCCTGCTCGGTGAAGAGCCGGTGCGCCACCGCGACCACTTCCGCCTGAACTGTCGCACGCATGCGCTCGCGCAGGCCGGGCGGCTTGCGTGCGGACTGGTTGGCGGGACGGGCGGTGTCAGACATGTCCGCAGGATACAGCAAGGACTCACTTTGATACTCAGTATCAGAGTGCGGAGCGCTTGATGCATGCCCCTCCCCGCGGGTCACCCTCGCCCTCCCTGCCCGCGCCGAGCAAGGCGCATTCGATCGCCCCACCCTCCCGCACAGTCAGGGCCGACTGCGACAAGCCCGCTCAGCGAGTCCGTCGGCTCCCCCACGCCGCGCCGAGCGGCGGCGAGGACGGTCGCCTTCTCGTCGCCGCTCCGATGCCGACGGCCCGCGGGCGTGCGGTCTCCCGTCGAGGGACCGCACATGCCCGCCGGCCGTTCCCGGGCTGCTGCGACGAGCGCCGGCCCTGGCCGACGCCCGTGCCCTACGGTTACGCGGCGCCGCCCTGCGCCTCGGTGGCGACGTCGGCCCACTCCTCCCAGGTCTTCAGCCGCTCGGCGTAGACCTGCGGGACGAGCTGGAGCGGGGTGGTGCCGAAGAAGACCCGCAGGGGCGGGTTGTCGGCGTCCACGATCTTCAGCAGGGCCGCACCGGTGGCGGTCGGGTCGCCGGGCTGGAAGTTGCTCCAGTAGCCGGCCAGGGCCGTGCGCAGGTCGTCGTAGGCAGGCAGTTGCCCTGCGAAGGTGGCGGAGGAGCCGGACCAGTCGGTGGCGAATCCGCCGGGCTCGACGAGGGTGACCTTGATGCCGAACCCGGCGACCTCCTGGGCGAGGGCCTCGCTCGCGGCCTCCAGGGCCCACTTCGAGGCGTTGTAGACACCGAGGTTGGGGAAGGCGGTGACACCGCCGACGCTGGAGATCTGCACGATGTGACCACCGCCCTGGGCCCGCAGGAGGGGCAGGGCAGCCTGGGTGACCCACAGGGCGCCGAAGAAGTTGGTCTCCATCTGCTCACGGACCTGCTGCTCCGTCAGCTCCTCGACGGCGCCGAACAGTCCGTAGCCGGCGTTGTTGACGACGACGTCCAGGCGGCCGAAGTGGTCGTGCGCCCGCTTCACGGCCGCGGTGACGGCGGTCTTGTCGGTGACGTCCAGGGTCAGGGGAAGCATCGCCTCGCCGTGCGCGGCCACCAGGTCCGCCAGGGAGTCGGTGTCGCGGGCGGTGGCCGCGACCTTGTCGCCGCGCTCCAGGGCCGCCATCACGAACTGACGGCCGAAACCGCGCGAGGAACCAGTGATGAACCAGATCTTGCTCACGAGAAACACTCCCGTTTCGAGGTGAAGTCTTATGGAGAGACCTTATACCTCTTTGAGACTGAGTATCAAGATGACTCTTGAGCTCGATGCTGTACGCTGCTCCACATCAGCGAGGCACGTATGACAAGCGGGGGGCAGAGATGTCTTCACATGTGGCGCCTGGTGACCAGGAGACGTCCGGACTCGACCGGCGTGGCGAGTTGAGGGAGTTCCTGCGCTCGCGCAGGGCCCGGCTCAAGCCCGAGGACGTGGGCCTGCCCTCGTACGGGCGGCGGCGGGTTCCCGGATTGCGGCGCGAAGAACTGGCTCAGCTGGCGGGGGTGTCGTACGCGTATTACGCGCGCCTGGAGCAGGGATACGGCGAGACGATGTCGGCCGAGGTACTGGACGCAGTCGCCCGCGCCCTGCACCTGACCGTGGAGGAACGGGAGCATCTGGTCCGGCTGGCCCAGCCCGAGCGGCAGAGCGCGACGCACGCCACGCCCCCACAGGAGCGACTGCGGCCCGGCGTGCAGCACCTGCTCGACGCGCTCGGGGTGCCCGCCTACGTCGTCGACCGGCGCCTGGACATCCTGGGGTGGAACAGGCTCACCACCGCCGTCTTCGGGGACTGGGGCCTGTTACCGCCCGGGGAGCGCAACGCGGCCCGGCTGGCCTTCCTCTCGTCCGAGGCGCGCGAGCGATTCGCCGATGCGGACAGCAACGCTCTGAGAATCGCGAGAGCGTTGCGCATGAACGCCGCCAAGAGCCCCGGGGACCCGCACTTCTCTTCGCTGATCCGGGAGTTGTCGCAGAAGAGCGAGGATTTCCGGCAGCTGTGGGCACGGCACGAGGTG
Source organism: Streptomyces sp. P3 (assembly GCF_003032475.1). Taxonomy (NCBI): domain Bacteria; kingdom Bacillati; phylum Actinomycetota; class Actinomycetes; order Kitasatosporales; family Streptomycetaceae; genus Streptomyces; species Streptomyces sp. P3. Next base: position 8,676,087 of record NZ_CP028369.1, on the reverse strand, counting down.
AGCTGCGGGACCGTCGGCGAAACCGTGCGGGTGCGGCACCCGCTGGTGGGAGAGTTCGACCTCGTCCACGAACCCATGGCCCTGCCCGGGGGCGCCCCCATGCGGCTGGTCACCTACCACGCCGAGCCCGGCTCCCGCTCGGAGGAAGCCCTGCGGATGCTGGCCAGTTGGGAGATGGAGCCGCTGCGCTGAGACGTGGGTCGTGGGCTCGGTCAGCCGACATGCCTTTTCGTACCTTCCGGACCTGCCTGTCACTGTGTCAGCCCCCGATCGCCGACATCGGCCTCTGCGGCCGCACGAACGAAGGATCGTCCAGACCCGCGCCCGCTTTCTTGCCCCACATCGCCAGGCGCCAGATGCGGGCGATCTCCTCGTCCGGGGCGCCCGAGCGCAGGACCGCGCGCAGGTCCGTCTCCTCCGTGGCGAACAGGCAGGTGCGGACCTGGCCGTCGGCTGTCAGACGGGTGCGGTCGCAGGCCGCGCAGAACGGGCGGGTCACCGAGGCGATGACCCCGACCACGTGCGGGCCGCCGTCGACCAGCCAGCGCTCGGCGGGGGCCGAGCCACGCTTCTCCGCACCCTCGGAGGTCAGGGCGAAGCGGGTGCGCAGGGAGGTCAGGATGTCGCCGGCGGTGATCATGCCGTCGCGCTTCCAGCCGTGCTGGGCGTCCAGGGGCATCTGCTCGATGAAGCGCAGTTCGTAAGTGTGCTCCACCGCCCAGGCAAGCAGGTCCGGGGCCTCGTCGTCGTTCAGGCCCGGCATCAGGACCGAGTTGACCTTCACCGGGGTCAGGCCGGCGTCGTGGGCGGCGTACAGGCCCTCGATGACGTCCTTGTGACGGTCGCGGCGGGTGAGGGTCTGGAAGACGTCCGGGCGCAGGGTGTCCAGGGAGACATTGACCCGGTCCAGTCCCGCCGCCTTCAGCGCCGTCGCCGTGCGCTTGAGGCCGATGCCGTTCGTCGTCAGCGACATCTGGGGGCGTGGCTCAAGGGCCGCGACCCGCTCCACTATGCCGACCAGGCCGGGGCGGAGCAGGGGTTCGCCGCCGGTGAAGCGGACCTCCTCGATGCCGAGGGAGGTGACGGCGATGCCTATCAGGCGGACGATCTCGTCGTCCGTGAGCAGGTCGGGCTTGGCCAGCCACTGCAGGCCCTCCTCGGGCATGCAGTACGTGCACCGCAGGTTGCAGCGGTCGGTCAGCGAGACCCTCAGGTCGGTGGCCACCCGGCCGTGGGTGTCGATGAGCGTCTGGGGCCTCATACGGCGAGCAGCTCGGCCGGTGACGACACCTGGGCCACGGGGACGGAACCGTGGATGGGGCCGGGGACACGGGACAGGGGCAGACCGGTGCCGTTGTGGGTGTGGGCGATGATCTCAGCGGTGATGGAGATCGCCGTCTCTTCGGGGGTGTGGGCGCCGAGGTCGAGTCCGATCGGTGAACGCAGGAGCGCGAGGTGCCTGGCGGGCACGCCGGCCTCGCGCAGACGTTCCAGGCGGTGTTCGTGGGTGCGTCGGGAGCCCATCGCGCCGATGTAGCCGACCGGGAGGCCGAGGGCCACGCGGAGCAGGGGGATGTCGAACTTGGCGTCGTGGGTGAGGACGCAGACAGCCGTACGGGAGTCCACGGACGCACGCTCCAGGTAACGGTGCGGCCAGTCGGCGACGACCTCGTCCGCGTACGGGAAGCGCTCCGGGGTGGCGAAGACGGGGCGGGCGTCGCAGACGGTGACCCGGTAGCCGAGGAAGCGGCCGGCCTGGCTGAGGGCGGCGGCGAAGTCGACGGCACCGAAGATCAGCATGCGGGGCGGCGCCGCGTGGGTGTGGACCAGGAGCGTCAGCTTCTCCGGGCAGGTGTCGGCATCCCCGCCGACCTCGACGCGGCCGGTCCGGCCCGCCCGCAGCAGCGCGCGGACCTGGGTGGCGACCGTACGGTCCGTCGGCTGGCTGCCCAGTGTGCCGTCGTACGTACTGCCGCCCCCGAAGACGGACAGGGTGCGGCCGAGAAGGCCCTGCGGCCCGTCGATCACCTGGGCCATGGAGACGGGCCCACCGGCCGACACCTGTTCCAGGCCGGTGGTGAGGTGCGGCTGGTCGGCGGGGTCGATCCGCTGGACCAGGACCTCCAGTTCGCCGCCACAGGTCAGGCCTACGGCGAAGGCGTCGTCGTCGGAGTAGCCGAACGAGGCCCGGATGGGGGGTTCGCCCGACTCCAGGACCTGTTGGCACAACTCGTAGACGGCGCCTTCGACGCATCCTCCGGAGATGCTGCCGACCGCTTCGCCGTCGGTGTCCACGGCCAGCGAGGTGCCGGGTGGCAGGGGTGCGCTGCCGCTGACCTGGATGACGGTGGCGAGGGCGAAGGGGCGGGCCTCGCGGCACCAGCGGTACAGCGTGTCCGCGATGTTCAGCATGAGAGGTGTCCTTCGGTGGGCGGGTCGTGGGGGGAGCCCGCCGCCGCGCCGGCATGGGGACAGAGCGGCGCGGCGGCGGGCCGACCGGATCGGCTGCGGGCCCCCGGGGGAGGGAAGCCCGGCCGTCCGGGGTTCAGAGCAGGGCTTCGGCGGTGATGGGCAGTTCGCGGACGCGGCGCCCGGTGGCGTTGAAGACGGCGTTGGCGATGGCCGGCGACACGCCGATCGCCACGATCTCGCCGAGTCCCTTCACGCCGATGGGGTCGGCGTGGTTGTCCGCCCCGTCCAGATAGACGGCCCGCAGGTCGGGGATGTCGGCGTTGACGGGTACGAGGTAGTCGGCGAGGTTGGCGTTGACGATCCGGCCGTCGCGGTGGTCGGTGACCGTGTGCTCCAGCAACGCCCCGCCGATGCCGCCCACCATGCCGCCGAGGGCCTGGCTGTCGGCGAGCTTGGGGCTGATGACCCGTCCGACGTCGTAGACGCCGAGCATCCGCCGCATCCGCACCAGGCCCAGCCGCCGGTCGACGGCCACCTCGGCGAACACCGCGCTGTAGGCGTACATGGAGAACCGGTCGTCCCCGGCCGGGGTGAAGGTCCCGGTCACCTCCAGGTGCGTACGGCCGTTGCGGGCCAGCAACTGCCGGTAGGTCTCGCCACGCGCCGGGTCGGCGGCCACGTGCAGCCGTCCGCCGCGGACCACCACGTCGGCCGCGTCGACGCCGTGCAGCGGCGACCGCTCGTCCTCGACGGCGAGCTTGATCGCCTCCTGCCGCAGCTTGTCGCAGCCGTCCTGGACCGCGGAGCCGACCCCGGCCATGGTCTGCGAGCCGCCGTGCGGCGGGGACGGGGCGAAGGTGGAGTCGCCGAGTTCGAAGCGGACGGTGCGCATGGTCAGGCCGAGGGCGTCGGCGGCGAGCTGGGTCATGGAGGTGTAGGTGCCGGGACCCATGTCGCTGGTCGACGCCTGCACCAGGGCGGTGCCGTCGGCGTCCAGCCTGACGCGTGCCTCGGACCGCATGCGCAGGGTGTCGTAGACCCCGCTGGCCATGCCCATGCCGATGAGCCAGTCGCCGTCCCGCCGGGAGCGCGGCCTGGGATTGCGCCGTTGCCAGCCGAACTCGCGGGCGCCGACCCGCAGACACTCCCGCAGCCGCCGGGTGGAGAACGGCAGCCCGCTCGCGGGGTCTTCCTCCGGTTCGTTGCGCAGCCGCAGTTCGACCGGGTCGACGCCGAGTTCGTGCGCGAGTTCGTCCAGCGCCGACTCCATGGCGAAGACGCCGGTGGAGTAGCCGGGACCCCGCATGAACGTCGGTGTGTTCACGTCCAGCGGCACGGTCCGGTACGCCTGGCGTACGTGGGGCGTGGCGTAGTGCATCTGCCCCGGCACCATCACGCCCTCGCCGAAGGTCTCGTACCTCGACGTCTCGCCCCGCACACGGTGAACGGCCGCGGCCAGGCGTCCGTTCCGGGTGCTGCCCACCTGCAGCCGGTACTCGTAGGCGGGCCGGAACCCCACCCCGTAGTACAGCTGCTCGCGGGTCAGGACGAGTTTGACCGGGCGGCCGGTCTCGCGGGCGGCGAGGGCCGCGAGGGTGGAGTGCGGCCAGGTACGCAGCGCGTTGCCGAACGCGCCACCGACGAACGGCGAGACCACGCGCACGTTCTGCGCCGGAATACCGAACACGGCGGCGAGTTCGTCGCGCGCTCCCAGCGTCCACTGGGTCTTGTCCCAGACGGTGAGCCTCTCGCCGTCCCAGCGGGCGACGGTGGCGTGCAGCTCCATCGCGTTGTGGTGGTTGCGGGCGAGCCGGTAGGTGCTCTCCACTCTCACCTCCGCGGAGGCCAACGCCTCTTCGGGGTTGCCGCGCGCGTAGTTCTGCTGGGGCAGGGACTCGTTCTCCGGAACTCCGGGTGCCGTCAGGTCGGTCGAGGGCCGCTCCGCGTCGTAGGAGACCTTCACCAGGTCCGCGGCGTGCTGTGCGGCCTCCAGGGTGCGGGCGACGACCACGGCGACAGGCTGTCCGAAGAAGCGGACCTTGTCGTCCTGGAAGACGTGCAGTCGTTCGCCGACGGCCGGGTCCAGCCAGGCCCCCTGGTTCTCGCGGTAGACCAGCTCGGGTTTGTCGAGGTGGCTGATGACGCCCAGGACGCCTGGCTGGGCGTCCGCGGCGCGGGTGTCGATGCCGGTGATACGGCCGCGCGCGACACGGCTGTCGACGACGACGGCGTGCACCATCCCGTGGGGGACGTGGTCGGCGGCGTACTTCGCCTGGCCGGTCACCTTCAGTCGCCCGTCCACCCGGGACAGCGGCGCTCCGACGGCTGCCTGTGGCTGCGGGCTCACTTGCCACCCCCTACGACGCGCAGTTGGCGCTCGACGGTCCGTTTGAGCAACTCGACCTTGAAGCGGTTGTGTCGGAGGGGCCGGGCCGCGTCCGCCGCTCGCTCGGCGGCCTTGGTCCACAGGGCGTCGGACGGCCGCCGCCCGATCAGCTCTCGCTCGACGGCGGGCAGTTTCCAGGGCACGGTGCCCACGCCTCCGGCGGCGACCTTGGCCTCGCGGATCACCCCGCCGCGGAGGTGCAGGGCGACGGCCGCCGAGGTGAGGGCGAACTCGTACGACTGCCGGTCACGCACCTTCAGATAGCCCGACCTGAGCGGGCGCGGAAAGGCCGGGATCTCGACGCCGGTGATCAACTCGTCCCGACGCAGGGCTTGTTCGCGGTGTGGTGTGCTGCCCGGCCTGAACAGGAAGTCGGCGAAGGGCACGCTGCGCTCTCCGTCCGGGCCGACCACGACCACGGTCGCCTCCAGTGCGGCGAAGGCCACGGCGACGTCGGAGGGGTGGGTGGCCACACAGTCGTCGGAGGTTCCGAGGATCGCGTGGGTGCGGTTGAATCCGTCGCGCGCCGCACAACCGGAGCCCGGCTCCCGCTTGTTGCAGGCGGCGGTCACATCACGGAAGTAGGTGCAGCGGGTGCGCTGCATGATGTTGCCGCCGATGGTCGCCATGTTGCGCAGCTGCGCCGACGCGCTCAGCTCCAGCGCCTCGGAGATGACCGGGTACAGGGCGCGTACGCCCCGGTGGGCGGCGGCTTCGGACATCCGCACCAGGGCGCCGATACGCAGGCCCCCGCGTTGGGTGACCACGATCTCGCGCAGGGGCAGGGCGCTGATGTCGACCAGTGTGCGGGGACGTTCGACGGTCTCACGCATCAGGTCGACGAGTGTTGTGCCGCCGGCGATGTAACGCCCGCCGTCACGGCCGGCGTCGAGGGCCTGCCGGGTGGTGGTGGCCCTGGTGTAGGAGAAGGGGTACATGGGGACCGTGCCTCATTTCCCGCGCGTGGTCTGCTCGACCGCCCGCACGATCTTCACGTAGCAGCCGCAGCGGCAGATGTTGCCGCTCATGAATTCCCTGATCTCCTCCGGCGAGCCGGTGTGCCCCTCCTGGATGCAGCCGACGCCGGACATGATCTGTCCCGGGGTGCAGTAGCCGCACTGGAAGGCGTCCTGGTCGATGAACGCCTGCTGCAGCGGGTGCAGCCGTTCGCCCTTGGCCAGGCCCTCGATGGTGGTGACCTCGGCGCCCTCCAGCCGCACCGCCAGCGTCAGGCAGGAGTTGACCCGGCGACCGTCGACCAGGACGGTGCAGGCGCCGCAGGCACCGGCGTTGCAGCCCTTCTTCGAGCCGGTCAGATCCAGGTGCTCACGCAGCAGGTCCAGCAGCGAGGTGCGGTTGTCGACCGTGACGGTGCGGCGCTCGCCGTTGACGGTCAGGGTGACGCGACTGCTGGGCGACGCCTCGGCGGCGTCCGCGCGCTCGGCGCCGAACACGGACGGCCCGGCTATGAGGCCGCCCGCCACGACCGCACCGCCCACGACGGTGGTGGTCGCGATGAACGTGCGCCTGGACGGGTCGGACGAAGTTGTCTCGGGAGATCCCTCGGGTGGAGCCACTGTTGACTCGGGGGGTTCGATGGACATGCCCACTCTCTCGGTCGGCGGAGGACGGGTGGTGGTAAGCACTGGTGCCGCGAGCGGCGGGGATCTCCTGGGTGGGGGGCGTGGGGGACCGCTGGTGGGACCAGTCCCGCCGGGCGGCGTCATGGCTGCCACATCCCGAGCGGCGCCGGTCGGGTCGGCGTCTCGGGACACGGTTCGCGCCGCGGCGGACGGGGCCGCCCATCGGCCCGGGAGGAGTCCGGCGGTCGGGGTGGAACACGATCGGCAGCCGTCTCACCGGACCAGCGGTGCGGTACGACATCCACCCTGCGGTATTCGGCGACGGACAACGAGCAGACGGTTTTGGGACGACGCGGGTATGTACCACTGCCGTTGGTACGTCTGGCAGTAGCAGGCAGAGCGGCCCGGCCGCCGCCGGAGGTCGTCATGCCGACACGGTGGCCGTACGGTTCGCGTACGGCCACCGTGTCCTTAGTCCGGTGGCGGAAGGGGAGAGCAGGGGAACTGCCGCACCTGGCCGGGCCCCCTGCGCGTCCTGGACGCCGCCCGCTACCGCGAGACGCTCGTCCCGGTCGCCGTGCCGGCCGGCGGGGCTGTCGCCACGGGGCTGATGTGCGCGGGATCGATGACGGCGGCCGACGGCGGCTCGTCGTTCGACGCACACGGCGCGACCGTTCTCGCGGCGTGCTCCGCCGTCGGCGTCGGCGGGATCCTGGCGGCCGGCGCGCTGAGCCGCCCTCTCCTGCGCGCGGTCATCCGGCAGGCGGGGGCGCGGGGAGAGTGAGCACTTCGGGGGCCCAACGGCCGTTCAGCCCCCGCGTCAGGAGTCCCGCCACCGGGCGTGCGGCGCGCCTGCCGTCGTCGGGCAGGTGCAGGCCGAGTACGAGGGGCCGGAAGCCGGGTGCCACCGCGTACGGCACGTCCAGGTAACTGCGCACTCCCTCGAACGGAGCGCTCGGCGTCGGGTGGAGCAGCTCCGGCCAGGGGCCCGGGTGCCCGACCGGCTCCGCCGTGACCGCGGACACGCGGCTGTCCTCGGGGTGCATCAGGCGGGTGTCTCGGCGGTGACGGTCAGGACCGCGCGGCCGAGGATGTGGCCCGCCATGGTGAAGCCGAGGTAGGCGGGGGTGCCGTCGGCCGGGACGCCGATGTGGTCCACGTCGAGGGCGTGCACCACGACGAAGTAGCGGTGCGGGCCGTGTCCGGGCGGCGGGGCGGCGCCCACGAAGCGGGCCAGACGTGCGTCATTGGGCAGTTGGAAAGCACCCTCGGGCAGGCCCGAGCCGGTGTCGTCGCCGACGCCCTCGGGCAGTTCGGTGACGGTGGCGGGGATGTCGGCCACGGCCCAGTGCCAGAATCCGGAGCCGGTCGGGGCGTCCGGGTCGTAGACGGTGACGGCGTAGCTCCTGGTGCCCTCGGGGGCACCGCTCCACGACAGCTGCGGGGAGATGTCCTTGCCGCCGGGGACACCGACGATGCCGGACATCTGTGCGGCGGGCCAGGTGCCTCCGTCGTCCACGGTCGTGCTGGTGACAGTGAAGCCCGGCACGTCGGGGAGCTTGGCGAAGGGGTCGTTGGCGCTCATTGCTTCGTTTCTTTCCTGGGTGGTGGGACGGGTTTCTCGGGCCGCCGTGCCCGATCGCTGGGGCGGCGGTCCGGGTCAGGTCAGGTCAGGTCAGCGTCGGGTCGGGTCGGGTCGGGTCGGGTCAGCGTCGGACGGTGGCCGTGATGCGGCCGTAGCCGATGACGTGGCCGCTCAGCGTGAAGGCGGCCACGGCCGGTGTGCTGGTGGCCGGCAGATCCAGGCTCGGGGTGTCCAGGGCGTAGACGGTGATCAGGTAGCGGTGGGTGATGTCCCCGGCCGGCGGGCACGGGCCCGCGTAGCCTGCGCGCCCGCCGTCGTTGGTGCCGGATGTCGCACCGGCCGGCAGTCCGCGGCCCAGGCTGGTGGTGTCCGCCGGGATGTCCCAGGCCATCCAGTGCCAGAAGCCGCTGCCGGTGGAGGCGTCCAGGTCCTGCATGGACACCGCGAAGCCGCGCGCGGTCTTGGGCGCCCCCTTCCACCGCAGCCGTATCGGCTGGTTGCCGCCGGTGCAGCCGAAGCCGTTCGCCCAGGCGGTCTCGGGGATGCGGCCCCCGTCGCGCACGTCCGGGCTGGAGAGCCGGAACCGTTCGGCGGTCACCGGAATCCCGCGGCGGATCTTGGTGTGGCCGTAGCCGTCATGGTGCGAGTGGTGAGCGGGGCCGCTCCCGCTCCCGGCGGCCGCCGTCGCACCGAGGCCCGCCACGAGGGCGGTTGCGGCGGCGGCCAGTGTGGCGAGTGCGCGAAGGGACTTTCTCACGGGGTTCTCCCTGGGGTGGTCTGCAAGAACAGGGCGACGTCGGCGTACGCCGCGCAGCGGCACAGCCCCGCTTCGGCATCGACGATTATAAAGATAATCGATTATCTCTTCTTCTGTCTATACTGAGCACATGGTTCACACGTCCGAACGCCCCCCTGCTTCGGGGAAGCAAATGCTGTCCGAGCAGGTCTACGACCAGCTGCGGGAGGGGATCCTGCGCGGCGAGTTCAAGCCCGGCGAGCCACTGAAGCCCCAGGAGCTGGCCGGCCGGTACGGGGTGAGCCTGGCGGTGGTGCGCGAGGCGTTGGTGCGGGTGGTGGGCGAGGGCCTCGCCGAGCGGCTGCCCAACCGCGGCTTCGCCGTCCCCGCCTTCTCCGACCACCGCTGGCAGGAGATCGCCGAGGCCCGCCGCACGATCGAACCCGTCGTGCTGAGGCTGGCGATCGAACGCGGGGACCTCGACTGGGAGGCACGCGTACGCGCAGCCCACCACCGCCTCGCCCGCACCCCTCTGTACGCGCCGGAGGAGGGCCAATACCTCAGCGGCGCCTGGTCCGAGGTCCACCGTGCCTTCCACCGCACCCTGCTGGAGGGATGCGGCAACCCCGTGCTGCTGGACACCTTCGACCGCATGTGGACCGCCAGTGAACTGGGCCGCCGCTGGTCGGCACATCACACACCCGGTCGTGACGCCGCCGACGAACACCGTCGGCTGGAGGAGGCGGCCCTGGCCCGCGACGCCGACACCGCGGCCGCCGTACTGACCCAGCACCTGACGGTGACCGCCGCCGTTCTGGCCGATCCCGGGGTGTAACACGCTCGTGGGTGGAGCGCATCGGGCAACGGCGCTTGGAGGCTCCTTCCATCCGCCGTCAGGACACCGCAGGCCGAGCCCTTGCCGTCGAGGATGAGGGCGAGCTCTGCCCGCAGGGCCGGGCCGCGCAAACGGCCTGCCGCCCTGACATCGCACCTGGAGCCGGCAGCGGGACGGCCCGGGACCCCCACGCGCGCGACGCGAGGGCTCCTGAGACCGTCCCGGGGCTCAGAGCAGGGCTTCGGCGGTGATGGGCAGGTCGCGGACGCGTCGTCCGGTGGCGTTGAAAACGGCGTTGGCGATGGCGGGCGCCACGCCGACGATCACGATCTCGCCGAGGCCCTTCACACCGATCGGGTCGGCTTCGTCGTCCCGGCCGTCGACGTAGACCGCCTTCAGGTCGGGTACGTCGGCGTTCACCGGTACAAGGTAGTCGGCGAGGCCGGCATTGACGATCCGGCCGTCGCGGTGATCGGTGACCGTGTGTTCCAGCAAGGCCTGGCCGATGCCGCCGACCATGGCACCGAGGGCCTGGCTGTCGGCGAGCTTGGGGTTGATGATCCGTCCGGCGTCGTACACCCCGAGCATGCGTCTGACGCGTACCGCACCGAGCCGGGCGTCGACCGCCACCTCGGCGAACGTCGCGGCGTAGGCGTACATCGAGTGCCGCCTCCGCTCCCCCGGCGTGTAGGACCCGAGCGCCTCCAGACGGGGACGGTTGAGGCGGGCGAGGAGCTGCCGGTAGGTCTCCCCACGCGTGGGGTCGTCCTTCACGTGCAGCCGTCCGGCGCGGACCACCACGTCGCCGGTGTCGACGCCGTGCAGCGGCGAGCGCGCGTCCTCGACGGCGAGCTTGACGGCCTCCTGCCGCAGCTTGTCGCAGCCGTCCTGGACGGCGGAGCCGACGCTGGCCATGGTCTGGGAGGAGGCGTGGACCGGGGCCGGGGGCATGTGGGAGTCGCCCAGCCGGAAGGTCACCTGGCGCATGCTCAGCCCGAGGGCGTCGGCGGCCACCTGCGCCATGGAGGTGTACGTGCCGGGACCCATGTCGCTGGTCGCGGACTCGATCACGGCCCTCCCGTCGGCATCGAGCCTGACCGAAGCCTGCGCCGCGGCGCGTGCGGTGTCGTAGACACCGGCCGCCATGCCCATGCCGATGAGCCGGTCGCCGTCACGGACGGAGCGGGGCTTGGGGTCGCGCCGGTGCCAGCCGAACTCGCGGGCGCCGATGTCGTAGCACTCGCGCAGCCGCCGGGTGGAGAACGGCTGCCCGGTGGACTCGTCGGCGGACGGCTCGTTGCGCAGGCGCAGTTCGATGGGGTCGATGCCCAGTTCGTGGGCGAGTTCGTCCATGGCCGACTCGATGGCGTACGCGCCGCTGCCGTAGCCGGGGCCACGCATGGACGTCGGTGTGCTCACGTCCAGCGGCACCGTGCGGTAAGTCTGACGGACGTTGGGCGTGCTGTAGAGCATCTGCCCGGGAATCAGCACCGGTTCGCTGTGCGTCTGGTACTGGGAGGTCTCGGCGCTGACGTCGTGCACGGTCGCCACCAGGCGCCCGCGCCGGTCGGCGCCCAGGCGCAGTCGGTACTCGTACGTGGGCCGGAAACCGACGCCGAAGAACAACTGCCGTCGGCTCAGGACGAGTTTGACGGGGCGTTGCACCTCGCGCGCGGCGAGGGCCGCGGCCACAGAGTGCGGCCAGGTCCGAGTGGAGTTGCCGAAGGCACCGCCGACGAACGGGGAGATGACGCGTACGTTCTCCCGCGGGATGCCGAACTCGCCGGCAAGGCTGGCGGCTGCGCCCCGCACCCCCTGGGACTTCTCCCGGACGGTGAGCCGGTCGCCGTCCCAGTGGGCGACGACGGCGTGCGGTTCCATCGCGTTGTGGTGGTTGCGGGCCATCCGGTACGTCATCTGGAGTTGCACGGCGGCGGCCTCCACGGCGCTGTCCGCGTCGCCGCGGGCGTACGTGCGGGGTTCGTCGCCGTCGGCTCCGGTGAGCTCGGTCGACGGCTTCTCGGCGTCGTAGGAGAGCTCCACCAGGCTCGCGGCGTGCTGTGCGGCCTCCAGTGTGGTGGCCACGACGACCGCGACGGGCTGACCGAAGAACCGGACGCGGTCGTCCTGGAAGACACGAAGCCGCCGGCCCGGCGGCCAGACTCCGTCGTAGGGCGGAAGCCTCGGCGCGTTGCGGTGGGTGATCACCGTCAGGACGCCGGGCTGGGCTTCGGCAGCGCGCGTGTCGATATCGGTGATGCGGCCGAGCCCGATACCGCTGTCGACGATGACGGCGTGGACGAGGCCGTCGATGACGGGGGTGCCTTCGCCCGCGGCGGTACGAGCTTGACCGAGGTCGGCGGCGTACTCGGCCTTGCCGGTGACCTTCAACCGCCCGTCGACCCGGGACAGCGGCGCTCCGACGGCCGACTGCGGTTGCCGGCTCATTCGCCGCCCCCTGCGACGCGCACGCGGGGGGTGGCGTGGTGGCGCCGCCTGGTGGTCATGCGGCTGGATCCCGGGCTGAGCCGGGGAGCGCAAGCCCGGCGAGCAGGATCAACTGCTGCTCGATGCCGGCGGGCAGTCGCGCGACGCACCGCCGGCGCGACCACCTTCCTGATGCCGTTGCTGCGGTAACTGCCGAGGAAGAAGAGGAAACGGCTGGACAACGTGGGGATCTCCTTGGTCGCGCGTGTGGACGGGGCGCGCGCGTGGACGACTGCTTCCGGTGAGCAGTCCCGTCGGGGTGGGGTCGGAGACGAGGACATGGTTCACGCTGTGGGGCGCAGGCCCGGGAGATGTGCGGTGGCCAGGGGTGACACGACCGGCGGCCGCCCTACTGGACCATCGGTGGGGCACGGCATCCACTGTGCCGCACGCAAGGCGACGCAACGAGCGGAGGCCCTTGGTACGACTTCGGTGCGTACCAATGCCGTTGGTACGTTCGGCAGTAACAGTCTGCGGACGGCCACCCGAGCTCCCCGGCCCGGTCGTCGCCACGAGCGAACACGAAGCCTGGGGCCCGAAACACCTCCGTAGCGGCTGCGACGGCGCTTGCCTGACGCTCCCTCCGAGCACGCACGCGACCGGAGCGAGCGTCATGCGTCGCCCGCCGGGCGCTCAGCCGGCGACGCGGCGTCCTTGTCCGTCCTCGCGGAAGGCATGACCGGCGCCGACCCGGTGTTCCCGACCACTTTCAGGGCCGACCGCGAGACGTTCACGGCACGCCGTCCGAAGTCACCGCGGACGCCGACGGCGCACGCATTCTGCACAGCTTCCTGATGAAGCCCGAGTCCGAACACCATGGGGAGAACCTTCACCGCCGGGTGGAGCCACTCGCCCGGCCCCGCTGGCCGAGGGCGCTCGGTGGCTGCCCCGCGGCAGCCTGTCTACTGCGAGCGCAGTAGGCGCAAGTGTCTGCGTACGGCCGACGACGAGAGGCCGGAGAACTGCGAGCGTTCGGGTGGGCCGTGTTGATCGGCCCGTACGCATGGCAGATCCCTGGAAAGGCTCGTCGATGTCCCCTCTCGCCCGCTGGTGCCACCGGCACCGGCTCGCCGTCATCCTGGTCTGGGTGGGCTTGTTGCTCGCGCTCGGCGCCGGAGTCGGTGCGGTCGGCAACGCCTTCGGCAACAGCCCGATCTCGCAGAACACCGACTCGGCCAAGGCGACGGCCCTGCTGCAGCAGGCCTCCGACAGCGCGGCGGGCAAGAGCGGCCGGATCGTCTGGCAGATGGACGGCGCCAAGGTCACCGAGCCCGCCGCCGAGCAGGCAATGACCGGCGCTCTGGAGGACATCGTCGACGCTCCGGGGGTCGCCTCCGTGACCAGCCCCTACACGCCCGAGGGCAGGGCGCAGATCAGCAAGGACGGCAGGACGGCCTACGCCACGGTCGCCTTCGACCAAGACGTGACGGACGCGCAGATCGACCACGTGAAGGAACTCGCCACCGACCCGGGGGCGGAGAACCTGCACATCGCGCTGAACGGGCAGGCGTTCACCGTGAACCCCGAACCGAACGCCGTCGCCGACGCCATGGGCATCGTTCTCGCCTTCGTCGTGCTGCTGTTCGTCTTCCGGGCCATCTGGGTCGCGGCGCTGCCCATCATCACGGCCGTGGTCGGCGTCGGCACCTCCGCCATCACGGTGATGCTGCTCAGCCATGTCATCACGCTCTCCGACACCACGCTCACCCTCGGCTCGCTGATCGGGCTGGGCGTGGGCATCGACTACGCCCTGTTCATCGTCAACCGGCACCGCGCCAACCTGATGGCCGGTATGAGCGTGGCCGAGTCGGTCGCCAAGTCCCTCAACACCTCCGGCCGGGCCGTGGTGTTCGCCGGGCTGACGGTCGTCGTCGCGCTGCTGGGCATGCTCACCCTGAACGTCGGCATCATCAACGGCATGGCGATCGGCGCGGCCGTCACCGTCGTCCTCACCGTGCTGGCCGCCCTCACTCTGCTCCCCGCGCTGCTCGGCATGATCGGTCCACGCGTCCTCAGCAAGAGCGAGCGCCGCGAGATGGCCGGGCAGGGCAGGCAACGCTCCTCGGGCAGGGTCGGGCTGTGGGCCCGGTGGGCCGAGCACGTCCAGTCACGGCCCAAGGCCCTGGGTGTCGCCGCCCTGACCGTGCTGGCGGCGCTCGCGCTGCCGACGCTGTCACTGCGGCTGGGCGCGTCCGACGACGGCAACCTGCCTACGACCTCGACGAACCGTCAGGCGTACGACATGATCGCGGACGGCTTCGGTCCGGGCTTCAACGGCCCGCTGGTGCTGGCCGTCCAGGCTCCGGGTGCCGCCGACAAGGCAGCCGCGGGAAGGCTCGTCACCGCTCTCAAGGAGGTCGACGGTGTGGCCAGTGCCGGAGCCGCGCCGATGAAGGACGGCCGGACGGTCGGGGTGATATCCGTCGTCCCGACCACGTCGCCCCAGTCGGCGGCCACCTCCGACCTGATCCACCACCTGCGCGACGACGTGATCCCCGAAGCGGAACAGGGCACGTCGATGAAGGTCTACGTGGGCGGTGTCACCGCGAGCAACGATGACTTCGCCTCCGTGCTGATGGGCAAACTCCCGGTCTTCGTGCTGGTCATCGCCGCGCTCGGCTTCCTGCTCCTGACCGTGGCCTTCCGCAGTCTGCTCATCCCCGCCGTGGGTGCGGTGCTGAACATCCTCAGCATCGGGGTGGCCTTCGGCGCCATCGTCGTCGTCTTCCAGTACGGCTTCGGCGCCGGGGCCCTCGGCCTCGGCTCCGCCGGACCGATCGAGTCGTTCGTGCCGATCCTGGTCGTCGGCATCATGTTCGGCCTGTCCATGGACTACCAGGTCTTCCTCGTCAGCCGGATGCGCGAGGAATGGGCCCACACCGGCGACAGCCGGCGCGCGGTCCGCGTCGGGCAGGCCGAGACCGGCAAGGTCATCGCCGTCGCGGCCACCATCATGGTCTGCGTCTTCGGCTCCTTCGTCTTCGGCGGCATGCGCGTCATCTCCGAGTTCGGCGTCAGTCTCGCCGTCGCCGTTGCCGTGGACGCCCTGCTGATCCGCATGGTCGTCGTCCCCGCGCTCATGCACCTGTGCGGACGGGCCAACTGGTGGCTGCCCCGCCGACTGGACAAGGCCCTGCCCCACGTGTCCGTGGAAGGCCCCGCCGACGAGCCGACGCACCCGCAGCACCCGCGGCACCCGGAGCGGGAGCCCGAGACCGCCGGTTGGGCCAACTGACCGTCAGTATGACGGACCGCATCCCACGCGGTGCCGGCGAAAGACAGGGTGACCTGGCCTTCCGCCGGCTCGCGCTGCTTACAGTGAGGGAATGGAACTGCCCATGGTGTGGCGACAGTGGCTGGCTCGTCATGACCGCATCAGAGACGCACTGCCCGCGGTACCGCTGATCGTGATCGCCACGGCGGCGACGGCCGTCGGCAAGAACGACTGGCACGAGCCGCGTTGGGACGAAGTGGTGTGGATGGCCCTGTCCTGCGTGCCGCTGGCCTTCCGGAGCCGTTGGCCGCTGGGAGTCGCTGTGTTCACCCTGGCGGGCGACCTCACGCTGATGGCCGTTGCCTCACACATCGCGCCGACCCCGGCGGCGAGCCTCGTCGCCCTGTACACGCTCGCCGTACACGGCAGCCGGCGCACGGCGTGGAGCGTCGGCGTGGCCGCGGGCGTGGCGATCACCGGTGTCTACGCGGCCACCCAGGCGGAGTCCCTGGTGGGAGGGGCCAGCCTGCTGCGCTTCGACTTCGTGCTCGCCGCCACCGCGCTGGGCCGGGCCGTCCGCAGCCGTCGTGAGAGCCTCGCTGCGGCCCGGGAACGCGTGGAGCATGCCGAGCGCATGCAGGAGGAGGAGGCCCGGCGCCGGGTCACCCAGGAACGCGTGCGCATCGCGCGCGACCTGCACGACGTCGTCGCCCACCACATCACCCTGGTCAACGCCCAGGCAGGGGTGGCTCACCACCTCATGCGCGCCAACCCCGACCAGGCGTACGAGGCGCTCGCCCACATCCAGGACAACAGCCGCGCCGCGCTCGACGAACTGCGCGCCACCGTCGGCCTGCTGCGCCAGCCCGGCGACGCGCCCGGTTCACGAGCCCCCATCCCGCGTCTGGCCGACCTCGACACCCTCGTCGACGGGTGCCGCGCGAGCGGGCTGTCCGTACGGGTGACCCGCACCGGCACCCCCTCGCCGCTGACACCCGCCACCGAACTGACCGCCTACCGCATCATCCAGGAAGCCCTCACCAACTCCCACAAACACGCCGCCGGCAGTGAGGCCGCCCTCGTCCTCGACTACGGTCCGCACACGCTCCGGGTGACCGTCACGGACGACGGACGTCCGGGCCCGCCGAAGGGCGCGGGCACCGGCCACGGGCTGGTCGGCATGCGCGAGCGGGCCACCGCCATCGGCGGGACGGTCACCGCAGGGCCGCTGCCCGGGCGCGGCTTCGAGGTCGTGGCCGAACTTCCGCTCTCACTCGCCCCCACCAGCGTTTCGAACCCCTCGTGAGGAACCACCCGCCCATGACCATTCGCGTCCTGCTCGCCGACGACCAGGCCCTGCTCCGCGGCACCTTCCGGCTGCTCATCAACGCCCAGCCCGACATGGACGTCGTCGCGGAAGCCTCCAACGGACGGGAGGCCGCCCGGCTGGCCCGCTCCGAGCGCACCGACGTCGTGGTCATGGACATCCGGATGCCCGAGGTCGACGGCATCGAAGCCACACGGCTGATTGCCCAGGACGAGGACCTGGCCGGGGTCAAGGTCCTCGTCCTGACCACCTTCGAGGAGGACGACCTCGTGGTCGAGGCCCTGCGGGCCGGGGCGAGCGGATTCCTGGGCAAGGGAGTCGAACCGGCGCAGCTCCTCGAAGCGATCCGGCTGGTGGCCGCCGGCGAGGCGCTGCTCTCCCCCGCGGCCACGAAGGGCCTCATCTCTCGCGTCCTCGCCCAGCCCTGCCCCGGCGACCTCGTCGACCCCACGCGGCTGGCCGCGCTGACACCCCGGGAACGAGAAGTGCTGACCCTGGTGGGCACCGGCCTGGCCAACGACGAGATCGCCGAACGACTCTTCGTCACCCCGGTCACCGTCAAGACACACGCCAACCGGGCCATGGCCAAACTCGGCGCCCGCGACCGCGCCCAACTCGTCGTCATCGCCTACGAAACCGGCCTGGTACGCGCGGGAGAGCGACAAGGCTGAGACACCGGCCGGCCGTGGCCGACCCAGATCGACACCGAAGGCCGTCACAGCTCCGGCGTTGCGTACGAAGGCGGGCACCCTACAGGCGGTCGCCGACACGGACACGGATGGAGCGGGGCACTCGTCGAGCGCCCCGCTCCGGCCGTGTCCGTGTCCGCGATCCGTCAGGCGGACGTCTCCGGGCGGCCCGGCTCGGCCCAGTGGGTGTGGAAGGCGCCCGGCCGGTCGGTGCGGCCGTAGGTGTGGGCGCCGAAGTAGTCGCGCTGGCCCTGGAGCAGGGCGGCGGGCAACCGCTCCGCGCGCAGGGTGTCGTAGTGGGCGAGCGCGGCGGAGAAGGCCGGCACCGGAATGCCGCGGCGGGCCGCGGAGGCCACGGTCTCGCGCCAGGGCACCTGCGCGTCGGTGATCTCCATGGCGAACTCCATCTCGCCGAGCAGGCTGACCAGGTCCGGGTCGGCCGCGTACGCGGCGCGGATGCGGTCCAGGAACGAGGCGCGGATGATGCAGCCGCCGCGCCAGATCCGGGCGACCGCGCCCAGGTCGATCTTCCAGCCGAACTCGCCGGCCGCGTCCTGGATCATCTTCCAGCCCTGGTCGTAGGCGATGACCTTCGAGGCGTACAGGGCGTGCTCGACCTGCGAGGTGAAGCGGGTGGCCTCGGTGCGGCTGAGCGGCGGCGTCGTGCCGCCGGGCAGGCCCGCGTACGCGGCGCGCAGTTCGCGCTGGCCGGAGGCGGCCCGGGCGAAGGTGGCCTGGGCGATGGCGGTGACCGGGGAGCCGAGGTCCAGGGCGGTCTGCACGGTCCAGCGGCCGGTGCCCTTCTGTCCGGCGGCGTCGGCGACGATGTCGACGAACGCCCGGCCGGTGGCGGCGTCCGTGTGGGCGAGGACCTCGGCGGTGATCTCGATGAGGTAGGAGCCGAGCCGGCCCTCGTTCCAGGTCCGGAAGATGCCGGCGATCTCGGCCGGTGTGTAGCCGGCGACCTGGCGCAGCAGGTCGTACGCCTCGGCGATGAGCTGCATGTCGGCGTACTCGATGCCGTTGTGCACCATCTTGACGAAGTGCCCGGCGCCGTCGGTGCCGATGTGCGTGGCGCAGGGCTCGCCACCGACCTTGGCGCTGATGGACTCGAACATGGGGCCGAGCACGTCGTAGGACTCGCTGGAGCCGCCGACCATGACGGCCGGCCCGTTCAGCGCGCCCTCCTCGCCGCCGGAGACGCCGGCGCCGACGAAGTGGAGCCCGCGCTCGCGCAGGGACTCCTCGCGGCGGCGGGTGTCGGCGTAGTGGGCGTTGCCACCGTCGATGATCATGTCGCCGGGCTCCAGGAGCGGGGCGAACTCCTCGATGACCGCGTCGGTGACGGCGCCCGCCTGCACCATGATCATCAGGCGGCGGGGACGTTCCAGCGCCGCCACGAAGTCCGCGGCCGACTCGGCGGGCACGAACGCGCCCTCGTGCCCGAACTCCTCGACGAGCGCGCGGGTGCGTCCGGCGGTGCGGTTGTGGACGGCGACGGTGTAGCCGTTGCGGGCGAAGTTGCGCGCGAGGTTGCGGCCCATCACGCCGAGGCCGGTGACGCCGATGGCGGCGGTTGCGTTCACGAGGTGTCCCTAGGATCGGTGGCGTGGCCGGAGGGCGGGCGCCGCCCCCCGGTACCCCCAGGTACGGACCGTCGGCCGGTTCTTCTCGATTCCCCGCCGAACAAGCCGAACGGCCGGCCGCCGGGGCCCCTGCGTCATCCGCGGCCGGGCCGGTCTACCGGCGTCGCCAGGGCAGCGCCGCGGGGTCGGCCTCGGTGCTCTCGGCCCGGTGCAGGGCCTCGCTGATCGCCTCGCCGATCTCCGCGAACTGCCGCACCTGCTCGGGGGTGAGCACGTCGAACACCACCCGGCGGACGGCCTCGACATGGCCGGGGGCCACCTCGTCCAGCAGGGCCCTGCCCGCGTCGGTGAGGAAGGCGAGCTGGCCGCGGCCGTCGGCGGGGTCCTCCCGGCGGTCCACGAGGCCGACGTCGCGCAGCCGGCTCACCGCGTGGGTGAGCCGACTGCGGGTGATCTTCAGCCGCTGGGCCAGGTCCGACATGCCGAGCGTGGTCTCCGGGGCCATGGAGAGGTAGGCCAGCAGGCTGTAGTCGGCGTGCGTCATGCCCGCGTCGCGCCTCAGCTGCCGGTTCAGGTGGTCGGACAGCAGCGTGGAGAACTCGACGTAGGCCAGCCAGGCTCGTCGTTCGTCGGCGTTGAGCCACCGGGGCGTCGTGGACATGCGCACACAGTACGGGGTGCTTTTGGACGATCGGTCCGCTCATCACGGGCGGCAGACCGCAGGGCGGCCGAGGCGTGCGGTGCGGGGCGGGGACGAGGCCGCCGGACGAGCGCCCGACGTCCCCGGGACCACACCTCCCGCGGCGCCGGGCGGCGGCTCCCACGGGAGCCGCCGCCCTCACTGCCGCCCTCACCGGCGCACCCACCGGCGAAGGTGACGGAAGGACTGATGACGTCACGTCAGGACGTGGCGCATGCACCGCCGTTGAGGCTGAACGCCGTCGGCGCGGTGTTGACCGCGCCCTTGGCGCCGATGAAGCCGACGGTGACCGAGCCGCCGGCGGGGACGGTGGAGGTGTAGGCCGCGGGCGTGACGCTCACCGCGGCGCCGCTCTGTACCGCGGTGCCGCCCCACATGTTGGCGACGGTCTGGCCGTCGGCGAAGGCGAAGGCCAGTTTCCAGCCGCTGAGGGGGGAGGCGCCGGTGTTGCGCAGGATGATCTCCCCCTGGAAGCCGCCCGGCCACTCCCCCGCCACGCGGTAGGCGACGGAACAGGCCACGGCGGGCGCGCTGCCCGTGGTGACGTTCACCGTCGCCGAGCGGGCGGAGCGGTTTCCGGCGGCGTCGCGCGCGTACACGGCGAAGGTGTACGCGGTGTTCGCCGTGAGCCCGGTGAGGGTGGCGGTGGTGCCGGTGGATGCCCCCACCTTGGTCTCGGTGGCGCCGCTGACCCGCACCACGTCGTAGCCGGCGACGCCGACGTCGTCGGTGGCCGCGGACCAGGAGAGGGTCGCGGAGGTCGCCGTCACCGCCGAGGCGGCCGGGGCGCCCGGGGCGGTCGGCGCCTGGGTGTCGCCCGTCGAGCCGCCGCCGAAGACGGTGGCCTCCTTCGCCGTCTGCGCGATGCCGTTGACGCCGTTGAAGATGCGCTTGCCCCACGAACTGAGCTGGGCGGGGTCGAAGTTGAGCGTCAGGTCGAGGATCGGGTCGGTGTTGCCGCTCCACGACCAGGCCAGGTAGCCGAGCTCGAGCCGCTGGGCGGCGGCCATCATGGTGTCCTCGTCGGGGTCCCCGTACTGGTCCGCGGGGCCGCCGAACTCCCCGATCAGAAGGGGCAGTTTGGCGTTGACGAAGGTGTTCAGGTAGTCGGTGACCTCGGCCGCCGTGTCGAAGACGCTGTACATGTGGATCGAGAAGATCAGGTTGCCGGTGGTGTCGGCGTCGTACACGGACCGGGCGTTGGCCTTCATCACGCCCTGCCAGTCCTGGCCCCAGTTGGGGGCGTCCACCATGATCGTGTGCTGGAATCCGGCGGCGCGCAGCTTCTTGACCGCGGCGATCGTGGGCGCCGTCCAGCCCGCCGGGTCGGTGTTGCCCCACGGCTCGTTGCCGATGTTGACGATGACGTAGTCCTCCTGGCCGGCCAGGACGCTCTTCAGGCCGATCCAGTAGTCGGCCGCGTGGTCCAGCGTGCCGGCCGCCGTCTCCTCGCCGTAGCCGGTGGTGTCGTGCACCTCCAGGACGCAGATGAGCCGGTTGGCCTTGCACTGGGCGATGACGTTCGCGACGTCGGCGGGGCTGTTGGCGCTCCACCGGTGGCCGTCGGCGAGGACGACGCGCACGGCGTTGGCACCCATCGCCTTGATGTCGGCGAGCGACTGCTGCGTCCTGCCCGGGTACCAGGTGTGGGCGTGGTTGACGCCGCGCATGACGAAGTCGTTCCCGTTGCCCTCGACGAGACGTCCGTCGCTGATGTGCAGGCCGGTCGCGAGGGCGGCGGCCGACTGCGGCTGCGCCTGCGCGGTCGCCGGGCACAGGGCGCCCAGCAGGACCAGGCCGAGGAGGGCCGCGAGCCTGGTCAGCAACCCGGCTAAGGGAAAGGTGCGAGGGGTGGGGACAGTGCTCACTGCGACTCCAGGGGTGAGGCCGAGGAACTCAGCCGACGGGAGGGGTGGGGAGGAACACGGAGCAGGTCGGGAGCGCGTGGGGGGCGACCGAGCATGGGAGCGCTCCCATGAAGCCACTATGCCCAGTACACGTCAAGACATCGCGCACAGACCGGCGCGGCCGGCGCGGCGTCACGCACCCCGGCGCCTCGCCTGCCGCCGTCACTCGGGCAGCCGTCCCGGGCGCCCGGGAGACGAGGAAGCCGTGGCCCCTCTCGTTGGCGCGCTCGGGGTTTCGGGGGTCCGGTTCAGGCCTTCGGACGACGCCCGCTGCGGCGCGGGGCCGGCTCGGCGCCGTCGAGGAGGACGGCGCGCCGCTCCTCGCCGTCCTCCTCGACCTGCCGCACGACGCGGCGCAGCCCGTCCGCGACGGTGCGGCACTCCTCGTCGCTGAGCCGGCCCGCGACGAAGGCCTCCTCCTCGTTGAAGGCCGGGAACAGCCGCCGCATCAACGCCTCCCCCTCGTCGGTGAGGCTGAGCAGCACCAGCCTGCCGTCGGTGGGATGCCCGGCCCGCCGGACCAGACCGCGCCCCTCCAGCGTGCGCGCCACGCCGGTCAGCGTCCCCTTGGAGATCCCGGCCTCCTCTGCGACGTGCCGGGTCTCCGACTCCCCCCACACCCACACCACCCACAGCACGACGAACGCCGTCCAGGTGAGGTCGGAGCCGCGCAGCACGGAGTTCTCCAGGTGCTGGCGTACCGCCGAGGCGGCGCGGTAGATGTTGGCGACGACGGCCATCTGCTCGCGGCGCAGCGGGATGCCGCCGAGTTTGGCCTCGGCGAGCTTCTCGGCTTCGGCGATGGATCGCTGGCCGGGCATCGGCACACTCCTTCGGCCACGTGCTGCGTGGGTCGCGGTGGATCGTCGTGTTGTTCGGGCTCAAATTGTACGAAACGACAGCCCGGCCGGGAGCGGGGGCGGGGCGGCGGGAGCGAGGCGCGGGGCGAGCAGGAGCGCGCGGGCTCAGCGGGTGAACGCTTCGACGCGGCGCATCACCTCACGGCAGAAGGCGCCGACCTCGGCCGGGTCGTCGGTGAACTGGTTCGGTTTGACGCAGAACGTGGTGAAGCCCTGCTCCAGTTGTTCCGGTATCCCGGCGAGCGCGGCGCCGAGGTCGGCGGTGGAGCGGTCGTCGGGGAAGACTCCCTGCGCGCCGCCGATCATCTCCAGGTCGGCGAGGTCCCGGCCGGCGGCGGTCATGGCCTCCTCGAGCGTTTTCAGGTCCTGCGGCGTCGGCCGCCCGAGGGGGTGGAAGCCGTGGCCGTGCCGCACGAGCCGGCGCAGCACCGGTCCGGCCAGGCGCTGTCCGCCGAACCAGAGCCGGGGCCCTTCGGGACGGAACGCCTTGGGCTCGAAGTAGACGTCCCGGAACGGGTAGTGCGCGCTCTCGTGCGAGATCGGCGACGGTCCCCAGGCCTTGGCCCAGACGTCGAGATGCTCGTCCAGCAGCCGGCCGCGACGGGCGAAGGGCACGCCCAGCGCGTCGTACTCGTCCCGGCTCCAGCTCACCGTCGGCTGCACCAGCAGCCGCCCCTCGCTGATCAGGTCGAGGGTGCCCAGTTCCCGGGCCATCAGCAGCGGATGGCGCAGGGGCGCGAGGACCGCGGCGGCGGCCAGCCGCAGCCGCTCGGTGACCGAGGCGACGGCGGCCAGCAGGAGCAGTGAGTGGGGCCAGGGGGTGTACGGGTCCTGGTTGCCCGGCAGGGCGTAGTCACGGGGGTTGCCCATGACCCCGTCGGCGGCCGCGTCCGGGCCGAGCACGATGTGCTCGCTGACCATGACGGAGTCGAAGCCGGCGTCCTCGGCCTCGCGTGCCCAGCGGATCGCGGCGGGCAGGTCGGCCCGGCCGCCGGTGAGCGTCCAGTTCTCGCTGAGGACGAGCAGCATGCGGGGTGCGGTGGTCATGTCGTCTCCTTACCTGTTCCGTCCTTCTCCTCAGCGCTCGTGGACGACGCGGCCGTCGAACACCGTCAGGTCCACCTCGGCGTCGGTGACGGTGTGCGGGTCCCGGTCCAGCAGCGGGCGGTCCAGGACGCACAGATCGGCGACCTTGCCGACCTCGATCGAGCCCTTCCACTCCTCGGCGAAGTCCTGACGGGCCGGGTGGACGGTGTACGCGCGCAGCGCCTCGGCGAGCGGCACGCACTGCTCGGGTCCGCTCGGGCGGCCGCTGGCCTTGGACTCCCGCAGCAGCATCGCGCTCACCCCCTGCCGCCAGTCGGGCTCGGTGATCGGGGCGTCGGAGCTGGCGCACACCCGCACCCCGGCTTCGACGGCGGACCGCACGGGCCACTGGTAGGCGGAGCGCTCGGGGCCGACGACCTCGTCCATCAGGTCGGAGATGGTCCACTTGATGGCCGGGTTCATGTTGACGCCGTAGCCGTGGGCGGCCAGTTTGGCGAGGCTGCGCGCGCCGACGAAGTCGCCGTGGATGACGTAGTGCCGGGCGTCGGGCCGCGGCGCGGCGGCGTTCGCGGCGACGAACGCGTCGACGACCTCGTCGATGGCCCGGTCGCCGGTGACGTGCACGCCGAGCTGGAAGCCGGCCTCGTGGGCGACGCGGATCATCTCGCGCAGTTCGCCGCTGCGCAGCGCGGGCGTGTCGCCGTGCACGCAGAGCGCACCGTGGCCGCCGCCGGAGTAGGGCTCGTTCATCCAGGCGGTGCGGTTGGGGGGCACGCCGTCGGCGAAGATCTTGACGCCGATGGCGTTGAGCAGGCGCGGGTCGGCGGACTCGGGGCGGTGCAGTTCGGCCAGTCCCTTGCGGACGTCGTCGGCCGAGCCGCCCATCGGCGCGGGCAGCAGCAGCACGCTGACCCGGGCCTCGAGTTCGCCGCTCGCCGCGAGATCGGCGTAGGCGGTCCAGTTGTCGGTGCTCAGCCCGCCGAAGAAGGAACCTGCGCCGCCGGGTCCGAGGCCCGGTTCGGTGTAGCTGGTGATGCCGCGGGAGTGCAGTTCGCGCACCACGCCCCGGATCGCCAGGCGGCGCTGGTCGACGGTGGGCGTGGGCAGACCGACGTTGACGAGTTCCTGGGCGGCTTCGCGCAGGATGCCCGCGGGACGGCCGTCGGGGTCGGCGTCGATGACGCCGCCGGGCGGCGGCACGCTGTCGGCGTCGACGCCGCAGTGGCGCAGCGCGGCGCTGTTGACCCAGACGAGGTGCGAGGAGAAGTGGGTCAGGCAGACCGGGTTGTCCGGCGCGACCGCGTCCAGGTCACGGCGGTGGGGGAAGCGCCGGGGGTCGGCGAGGCACTCCGCCAGGTAACCGGCGTCCCAGCCCAGTCCGACGATCCAGTCGCCGGGCCGGGCGGCGCGGGCCGCCCGGCCGACCGCGTCGGCGATGTCGGCGATCGATCCGACCGCCGGGTGGCCCACGTCGAGGGCGAACGGCGGCTTGGTCATGCCGTAGGCGGCTCCGTGGAGGTGGGAGTCGTTGATGCCGGGCAGCACGGTCCGGCCGCCGAGTTCGACGAGGCGGGTGCCGGGTCCGGCCAGGGCGCGCATCTCCGCGTCGCTGCCGACGGCGACGATGTCCCGGCCGCGCACGGCCACGCCCTCGGTCACGGTGAAGTCGCCGTCGACGGTCAGGACCTGGCCGCCTGTCAGGACGAGGGAGGGGGCGCTGTCGTTCACGTGGGTCCTCTCGGAGCAGGGGGAGCGGGTGGATCAGGGGAGGTGGTGCGCGGGCGGACGGGGAGTCGCGGGAGGGCCGCAGGGGCTCACCGGTTCAGCCGGGGCCCGAAGAAGGCGAGCGCCGCGCCGGCGACGAGCGCGGTGCCCTGGGCCATCTGCTGCCAGAACGTCGGCACACTCAGCAGTGTCAGCCCGTTCTGCAGACAGCCGAGGAACAGCACGCCGAGCAGCACGCCGAGAACGGAGCCGGACCCCCCGGTCAGCGCGACCCCGCCGAGGAGCACCGCGGTGAGCACCGTCAGTTCGAATCCGGCCCCCGAGGTGCCGGCGACGACGCTGTCCAGCACCGAGGCCTTGATCGCGCCGGCGAGCGCGGCCGCGACGCCCGTCACGACGAACAGCGCGAACGGGGCGCGGCGGACGCCGATGCCGGAGAGGTAGGCGGCCTCGCGGTTGACGCCGATCGCGAAGACGTGCCGGCCGGCCGGGGTGAGCGCCAGGAACAACGCGCCCGCCAGGAGGACGAGGGCGGCGATCACGACCGGTGCGTCGATCCCGGCGATCCGGGCCCCGCCGAGCCAGGCGAAGCCGGAGCCGAAACCGCTCAGCGGCAGCGGGAAGAGCTGCTGGGCGAATCCGCGCACCGCCGTCAGCATGCCGAGGGTCACGATGAACGCGGACAGTCCCAGATAGCAGCACAGCACGCCGTTGACGGCACCGACCACCGCGCCCGCCGCCAGCGCGCCGAGCACGGCGACGACCGGCGACTGGTGCTGTTCCCCGGCGAGCCAGCCGGCCACCAGACCGCCGAGGGCGAGCGTGGAGCCGACGGAGAGGTCGAGGTAGCCGCTGATGACCAGCAGGGCCAGCGGCACGGCCACGATGGCGACCGCGGCGGCGTCGGTGGCGATCCCCCGCAGGTTGCCGGTGTCCAGGAAGCTGCCGGTCGTCGACTGGAAGACGAGCACCATGACGGCGAGGACGGGCAGCAGCGGCTGCCGCCGTACGGCGTGGAGCGCGGTGTACGCCCGTGTGCGCGTGCGCGGGGCGGGCAGCAGACGGTCGGCCGAGGGGGCGCTGGTCGCGGTGGTCATGCCGCTCCGTTCGAGGTCGTGGTGGATGCCGGGGGCGACGTGGATGGCGGGGTCGAGGCGCGTGGCCGGGTCGAGGTGGATGCCGGGATCGACTCGGAGGACGGCGTGGGCTCGGGGGCCGGCGTCGGCTCGGGGGCCTGGGTCGTCGGCCGGGCGGCTTCGTGGACGGCCGAGAGCAGGGCGGTTTCGGTGAGTTCGGCGCCGGAGAGCTCGCCGGTCACCCGGCCGCCGGAGACGATCAGGCAGCGGTGGGCGAGCGCGACGACCTCCTCGGGGTCGCTGGAGGCGCACAGCACCGCCGTGCCGCGCTGCGCGGCCAGTGAGGCCACCACCTGGTAGATCTCCTGCCGGGCGCCGACGTCGACGCCCTGGGTCGGGTCGTCCAGCAGCAGGACGTCGACGTCGTGCGCCTCGTTGATCCACCGGCCGAGGACGAGTTTTTGCTGGTTGCCTCCGGAGAAGGCGGCCGCCGGTAGCCGGGGGTCGGCCGGGCGCAGTCCCACCGCGCCGGACAGTCCGGCGAAGACCCGCCGTTCCGCGCGCAGCGCCCGCAGGCCGCGCCGGGCCAGGCCGCGCACCGACGGGAGCAGGGCGTTGTCCTGTGCGCTCAGCGCGGCGAACACGCCCTGTCGGCGCCGGTCTCCCGGAACCAGGGCGATTCCCGCGGCGAGCGCGTCCGCGGGCCGGGTGACCGCGACGGCCCGGTCCCCCACCCGGACGGTTCCCCCTTCGGCGGGGCGTCTTCCGAACAGGGTCTCGAGGATGCGGGTGCGGCCCGCGCCGATGAGGCCGTACAACGCCACGATCTCGCCCTCGGCGACGTCCAGGTCCACGGGGCCGAAACCCGGTCCGCGCAGTCCCGTGACCGCGAGACGGGCCGCGCGCGGGCGTCCCTGACGCGAGGGCCGCGCGGCGCCGGAGGCACGCGCGGGCTCCCCGGGCCGGCCGCTCTGTCCGTCGGCCTCTCCGGGCCGGCGTCCGGGGCCGTGCGCGGTAACGGCCGCTCCGGCGACGGCCTCGACGAGCTCCTGCCGGGTCCGTCCCGCCACCGTCGAGCGATGGGTGACGCGGCCGTCACGCAGAACCGTCACCGCGTCCGCGAGGCGTTCCACCTCGCCGAGCAGGTGGGTGACGTACACGATGGCCAGGCCCTGGGCGCGCAGGTGCTCCACCCGTGCGGCGAGGGCGTCGCTCTCGGCCCCGGACAGGGCGGCGGTGGGCTCGTCGAGGACGAGTACCGAGGCGCTGCGGCTCAGCGCCTTGGCGATCTCCACCAACTGCCGCTGCCCCATGGACAGTTCGCCGAGCCGGTCGCGCGGTGAGCAGGTGGCGGCGACCCGTTCCAGCAGGCCCGCCGCCACCTCTTCCTGGGCGCGCCGGTGGACGGTCCCGTACCGGGTCCATTCCTGGCCCAGAAAGATGTTCTCGGCGACCGTGAGGGAGTCGACGACGCTGAGCGTCTGGAAGATGATCGCCACCCCGGCGGCGATGGACTCGCGCGGACTCAGCCGCGTGTGGACGGTTCCGTCGATCTCCATCGTGCCGGTGTCCGGCGGGTAGGCGCCGCCGAGGCATTTGATCAGGGTCGACTTGCCGGCGCCGTTGTGCCCGAGGAGCGCGTGCACCTGTCCCGCCGGGACGGTGAGGTCCACGTCGTCGAGGGCGCGGACGCCGCCGAACGACTTGCCGAGGCCGCGGATGCGGAGCGTGGGTTCGGTCATGGGGGCCGCGCCTAGGCGTTCTGGGCGAGCAGGACGTCGATGCGCGCGGTGTCGCCCGGCCCCACGAGGGTGATCGGCACCTGGACGCTCGGGTTCGCCTTCCCGGCGGCGACGGCGAGGGGCACCTCGACGACGGCGTCGGCGATGTCCTGCGGCGCGAGGGCGGCCGACGCCCGGTAGAAGGTGCCCTGTTTGATCGCCAGCAGGGAGGGGGCGGCGCCGTCCTGCCCGCCGACGAAGGTCTTGGCGTCGGTCGTGGCGCGACCCGTCTGCTGGAGCGCCTTGTACGCGCCGTACGCGGCGGCGTCCGTGACCCCGAGGACGAGGTTGAGGTCGGGATGCTTGGCGAGCACCGCCCGGGCCTTGGACAGGCCGGTGTCGGGGTCGATGGCCTGTTCCCGGGCGACGACGTCCACGCCGGGCGCGGCCTTGGTGAAGGCGTCGATCATGCCCTTGGTGCGCTCGCGGCCCAGCTGGATGGTGTCGTCGGTGAGGAAGGCGATCTTCCCCTTGCCGCCGAGCTGTTCCTGGGCCCACTTGGCGGCTGCCTCCCCGAGGAGGGTGCCGCCCTTGAGGAAGTTGAACTGGATGTCGGCGCTCTGGTGTTCCAGGGACCCTCCGTAGGTGACCCAGATCAGGCCGGCGTCCGTCGCGGCCTTCGCGACCGACTCGGTCGCCTCGAAGACCATGGGGAACGACACGATGGCGGGGATCTTCTGGGCGACCCAGGTGCGCAGGTTGGCGGCCTGGGCGTCGGCGCTCGCGGCGTCGTTGGTGGTCACCAGGGAGACGCCGCGCTTCTTCCCGGCGGCGGTGGACAGCTTGACGAGCGCCGAGTAGAGCGGGATCTGTGTGAACGGATAGTCCAGACCGATCTTCGTGAGGGTCTTCGCGCCGGAGCCCGACGCCCCCGCGGCCTGTGCCGAGCTCGCGCTCCCGCCGGGTGCCGAGCACCCCGCGGCGCCCAGCAGGGCGGCGGCGACGGTCCCTCCCGACAGACCGAGGAACTGCCGGCGCGAGGAGGGGGGCGGGGACGGGAATCTGTTCATGGCGGCGCTCTCCGAGGGTCGCGGCCCGGCCTCGCTGGCATCGGGCGTCGGGCTGTGCCGAACAGGAAAGACCCGTGCGGCCCGGCCCGCCATCCGTACAAATACCGACCGGACCGGCGGCGGGCGACCGTCGGCGCACTTCGGTCACGAAACGGCGAACGGCTTGTCGGACCGCCCGAAGGGCCCTACCGTTAGGGGCCAAACGACACTACCGGTCGTGGGTTCCCGGAGGCCCGCCATGATCAGCCACCAGCAGCTCGCGGCGGCCGCCCGCATCGGCATGCTCACCCGTGAACGGGACACCGCCTCGGCCTGCGCCCAGGCCCTGGACGAACTCGGCCGGGCCCTGCCCCTCGACGCCGCGACCCTGCTGGCGATCGACCCGCGCACCGGAGCGCACGTGCAGCTCGCGGGCATCGGCTACCCGGCCGGGACGTCCGAGTCGCTCGCCGCCGAGTTCACCTCGACCCCCTGGTACGCCAACGTCGTCCGGCAGACGCTGCCCCCGTCCATCACCGAGGACGTGGAGGACACGACGTCCGGCGGACAGCGTTTCCGCAACGGCTGGTTCTACGCCGAGCGGGTCCGCCCGGCCGGTTTCCGGGACGCGCTGACCGGGGCCCTGCGCCATCACGGGCGCCTGGTCGGCCTGATCAACCTGTCCGTCGAGGGTCCCGGCGCGTACGACACGGACGCACGGCGGCTGCTCTCCTCGGTGCTGCCCGCTCTGGGCGCCCTCGCCGACCCGGTCGCACACACCGGCGACATGCAGGACCTGCCGCCCGGAGCGGGCGCGAGTCTGGTGACGGCGGCGGGGGTCATCGATCTGCCCGGCCGTGAGCCCGCCGAGGTGCTGGCGGACGACGCGTTCGTCCGTCTGGTCGGGGCGTTCACGGCTGCCGGCGGCATGCGGCTGCGGGCCCTGTGGCCGGTGGGCCGCGAGTGGCGGCGTGTGGTGCTGAGCCGGTGCACCGCGGGGTCGCCGCTGGCCAGGGACGCGGTCCTGGTGACCGCGACGCCCACCGAGTTGCCGTACGGCCTGAGTCCGCGCGAGCTGGAGGTCCTCACCCGGGCCGCCCGCGGTCAGACCAACCAGGCCATCGCCCAGGCGCTGTTCCTGTCCCCGCGGACCGTGCACAGCCACATCGAGCACCTGCTCCGCAAGACCGGCAGCGCCTCACGCGCCGAGGCCACGGCGCTCGCCCTGCGCGACGGTCTGCTGCGGCCCACGACGGATGACCTGGAGCACTTCGTCGAACGCGCGCCGGCCCGCTGACGTTCCACCCCGGTGCCGCGGCGACGTCACGGGGCGAGCTCTCCGGGACAGGCGCGCGCGAACGGGCCGGCGCCCCGGCCGCCGCCCGGACGGTCCGCTCGCGCCGGGCCGCCCGGCAACCCGGCCGCAGAAGCGCCGGACCATTCGGTGACGGCCGTGTGTGGATGTTGTAGCCCCCCGGCCGACGATGGACGTCTATGAACCCTTCGGTACTGATTCGGACCGCCACGGCTCGGGGCACGGGTTTGCGGCGCCACCGGCCGTGCAGTAACCACGTGAGTCATGAACCTGTTCACCCGCGGCGCCTCCCTTCGGCGTTCGACGCCCTCCGCCGCATCTCAACGGCCCGCCGGACCGGCGGCGTTCACCCCCGCCGGCTCCGGCGGCCCGCCGGACCCCGCGCTGGCCGCGCTGACCGGCGAGTGGATGATCGACCCCGCCCACAGCCGTGTCGGCTTCTCCGTCCGGCACGCCCTGGTGACCACGGTGCGCGGGGCCTTCACCCGGTACGAGAGCCGCCTCTACTTCGACGGCCGCGACCCGGCCCGCTCGCGCGCGGAGATCGTGCTGTCCACCGCCAGCGTCGACACCGGTGTGGAACAACGCGACGCCCACCTGGCCGGCCGTGACTTCCTGGACGCGGCCACCTATCCGCGGATGCGTTTCACCAGCACCGCCGTACAGCTTTCGGGCTCCGACGTCTATCGCATGACCGGGGACCTCACCATCAGGAACGTGACCCGGCCCGTGGTCCTCGAGCTCACCTATCTCGGCCACGTCGTCGACCCGTTCGGGTACGAGCGGGCGGGCTTCGACGGCACCACCACCATCGACCGTTCCGACTGGGGTCTGACGTACAACGCGCGCCTGGCCGAGGGCGGCGCCATGGTGAGCGAGAAGGTGCGTCTGCAGTTCGACATCGCCGCGATCCGCACCCCCGACGCGGGCTGACCCGCACACTGCGCAACGGAGCCCGGCGTCACCTGCGCCGTCGGCGCCGCGCTCGCACCGCGGGCGGGCTCACTCCCCCGGGACGGCGGCCTCCGCGCCGCGGCATGCGCCGTGCCGCCCCTCGGGCAGATACCGCTCCGCCCAGCCCCGCAGCTCGGCCAGGGCCGGCCCGAGGGCGGCGCCGGCCTCGGTCAGCCGGTAGGCGACGCGCAGCGGCGGCCCCTCATCCACCTCGCGCACCACGAGCCCGGCGGCGCCCAGCTCGGCCAGCCGGTCCGACAGCATGCGCTCACTGATGCCCGGGATGGCCCGGCGCAGGTCGGAGAAGTGCACCGGCCGCTCCATCAGAACGGCCACGATCAGGCCGGTCCAGCGCTTGCCGAGCAACACGAAGACGCGCGTGATCCCGCCGTCCACCGTCTTGCAGGGCCCCATGGCCGATTCCTCCATGCCGGAAGTGTACGACAACCACCCTAGCAGCTGAGAAAAAGTAAGGGACTGTGCTATCAATAGGAACACACGGAACGGCAGCCCCTTACCGACGCCCAGTCATGCCGTCCCCCTCTCTTTGGAGACTTCTTCATGGCCACGCTGCTGCACCTCGACTCGTCCCTCTTCCCCGAGTCCGCCTCCACCTCGCGTTCGGTCACGGCGGCCTTCCGCCGGGCATGGGAGGAACAGCACCCCGACGGCACCGTGATCCACCGCGACCTGGACGCCGACCCGGTGCCGCACCTGGACGCCCTCACCGCGTCCGCCGGGTTCGCCGCCCCCGCCGACCACACCCCCGAGCAGGCCGCGGCCTTCGCGCCACGGCTCGAGCTGATCGAGCAGCTGGAGCACGCGGACGCCGTGCTGATCGGCGCGCCGATGCTCAACTTCACGGTCCCCTCGACGCTGAAGACCTGGCTGGACCAGGTGATCCTCATGGGCCGCACCGCGCCGGCCGAGGGGTCGTCGGTCCGGGGCACCCCGGTCTACGTGGTGGCCAGCCGCGGCGGCTCCTACGCCCCGGGCACCCCGCGCGAGGGCTACGAGTACGTGCAGAACTACCTGCAGGCGGTCCTCGGCGACATGCTCGGCATGACGGTCGAGTTCATCGTCCCCGAGCTCACCGCGGCCCACTCCAACCCGGCCATGGCCGAGCTGATCCCGCTGGCCGAGGCCTCGAAGGCCAGGGCTCACGAGGAGGCCGTCAGCAAGGGCAAGGCGGCCGCCGCGAAGGCCGCGGCCTAGCCAGGCCCGACGGTCGGCCACGGCTGCGGAACCGCGGCGCGTGAACCCCGGCGGGGGCC
The DNA here is from genome assembly GCF_003032475.1 of Streptomyces sp. P3. Lineage (NCBI taxonomy): Bacteria > Bacillati > Actinomycetota > Actinomycetes > Kitasatosporales > Streptomycetaceae > Streptomyces > Streptomyces sp. P3. Next base: position 8,643,619 of record NZ_CP028369.1, on the reverse strand, counting down.
GGCGGCCACCCGCACGGCCACCCGGCCACCCGGTGCGCGCCCCGTACGGGCTCAGCGTCGGACGAGGCGGATCCGGTACGTCCGGGTCTGCGAGCCGTCCTCGCCGGTCACGGTGACGATCGCCGACCGTCCGCCACGCTCGTCGCGATACTCGACGGCGACCTTCGCGTAGGGGTCGCGGGCCGTCGCCGTGACCCGGCTGCGTCCCGGGGCGCCGGTGACGACCCGGTAGGCGGTGGTGTCCGGGTCGAACGACGCGATCGGCGTGCCGGCCACCTCGACGGACGCGGCGGCGGCGTCCGAGCCGACTCCCGGGGCCTTGGCGAACACCTCGATCTCGCTCGCGGTGAGGTAGCCCCCCGGGCGCGCGGTCATGACGACCCGTACCGCGGACGCCGCTTCGGCCGCCACCGGGACGTCGACCACCGGTGTGCCCTCGCCGCCGACCGCGACGGGGCCGCCGGCGTCCGCCCAGGCTCCGGTGCCGGCCTCCCGGACCTGCACCTTCAGCGTCTCGGGGAACGAGGCGCTGCTCCCGTCCCGGTAGAAGTGCGTGACGATCCGGCTCAGGTCGCGCGCCGCGGGCAGGGTGAAGGTGATCGTGTCGGAGGGGTTCTTGGCGGTCCCCGGTTTCCAGTTGGACCAGGCCTTCTCGGACAGGTCCCCGTTGCGCAGGCGCTCCGCGGAGTACCCGCTCTCGGTGAACGTGGCATCGACGGCGACACCGTCGTCCGCGGCGATGTTGGTCTGTACGGGTCGCGTGACCTGCACGCGCGCCGTCGCGTCGACCGTGCCGCCGCCGACGACCCGGGCGACGCCGCGCAGGACGACGACTCCGGTCCCCTCGAACGCCCCCTCGGGCGCCGGGTCCCACGTCACCGGCAGATCGACCCGGCCGCCGTGGCGGCCGACGCCGACGACGGTGGCCGGGAGGCCCGGCGTGCCGCCGACGTAGGTCTTGGCGCGCCCCGCGAGGGTCGAGGCGATCGTGTCGACGGTGACGACCGCGACCGCGGGGACCGTCCGTCCGAGGGGGTCGGTCGCCTCGCCCCTGACCCGCACCGTCCCGGGAGCGCGCCAGGTCCGGTCGGACGGGAGCTTCCACACGACGGGGAGCGCGCCGCGAGCGCCGCCGGGGAACACCGGTGTCACCGTCTTCGGCAGGTCGGGCCGCAGACCCGGGACGGTGAACGCGTCGGCGGCCTCGGTGCGCAGGACCGTCTCGTCGATGACGGACCAGCGCTGGTTCGCCGCGGAGGTCGGGGTGTAGGTGGACACCTTGGCGCCGTCCGCGGTCGACTGTCCGGCGACGTCGAGCAGTCGGCCGGTGGCGGCGTTGACGAACGTCCATGTGCCGTCGCCGGTCGTCGACATGATCCACTGTGCCGCTTCGGCGACCCCGCCCTTCTCCGGCTTCTCCAGAACGGCCTGGCCCTCGCGCACGGCGAGCAGTTCGCCGGTCCCCGTGCGGGCCAGGGCGTAGCGCTCACGGTTTCCGGTGCCGCGCGTCAACTTCCTTACGGACCAGAGCTGTTGCGCGCTGCCGGCATCGTCGGTGCGCAGCACGACGCCGCTGCCGGTGTCCGACGGGGCGAGCGACTTCCCGCTCTGCGTCCCCTGGAGCCGGTAGACGTGCCCCGGCTGGACGAGCGCGGCGTCGTGCGCCACGCCGCCGACCCCGTCGACGAGGAAGGTCGTGACGGACTTGGGCGGGACGACGAGCGTGGCCGACCGGTCGCGCACGCGGACCGGTGCGCCGCGCACGAGGGCGCCGTCGGCACTCGTCACGACGGGCGTGACAAGGGCGCCGCGGGCGATCGTGCCGAAGCGGGCGAGGTCGAGGGTCACCGAGCGTGCGGAGGCGCCGCCGTTGACGTGGACGACGGTCGCCGTTCGGCCGGACCTCTGCACCGCGGCGACGCTCGACGGATCGTCGGCCTTCACGAAGTGGTCGCCCGGGCGGATGTAGTGGGTGAAGTTGCGGATGGTGTGGAACTTGGAGTTGGTGCGGATCGGGCAGGTCTGCAGGGTGTCCTCGGCCGTGCAGTTGAACGGCACGTGGATGCTGCCCCAGTTCTTGCCGGCAGCGGCCTGCGGGATCGCGTCCTCGATCGGCTGCCAGAACACCCAGGCCGAGGGCTCCAGTTCACGCATGTCCTCGACCATCCGGGTGGCCATGCCGAGCCCCGGCTCCATGCCGGTGAAGTCGGTGCCGGTACCCCAGGTGCCCTCGACCTCGCTCATCCACAGCTTCTTGTCCGCGCCCTTGGCGATGTCCCGTGCGCTGGTGCGCATGCCCGTGCCGTAGGTGTGCACGTTGAGCTGGCCGACGGCGGCGCGGGCGGGAGCGCCGTAGGCGTTCCAGTTCTGGGTGAAGAGGGTGGGGTTGGTCTCGTCCATCGCGGAGATCCGGGCGTCCGTCCTCGCGCCTCGCAGTGCCTTGTCGAGTGCGAGGATCACCTTCTGCTGGAGCTCCGGCCCCGCGTGGGCGCCCTCCTGGCGTCCGCCCGTGGGCCGGCCGTCCGCGCCGATCTGGGTGCCCCAGTAGGGCGTGTTGGGCTCGTTGAGCGGGTCGATCGTGTCGAACTCGATCCCGTGCTCCTGCTCCAGACGCTCGGTCACCTTCGTCAGATACGCGGCGAAGTCGTCGACGCGGTCGGCGCGGATCTGGTCGGCGCTCGCGTCGAAACCTCCGGAGACGTATCCGCTGACGGTCTGGAACCAGGGCGGCGAGTTGCTGAACGCCTCCCACCGGCTGACCTTGCTCTTGATCTGGTCCACCCACCAGCGCTGGCCGGCGTCGGCGTCCCAGTTCCAGTGGCCGGGGTCGTTGGGGTCCCACCAGTCGACGTCCTGCCGGGTGGTCCCGTCGGGGGCCTTCCAGAAGCCCTCCATGGTGGCGCCCGGCTTCATGTAGTCCGTGCGGACGTCGGGAGCGTTGCCGCCGCCGATGTTGTACCGGGCGATGGTGAGGCCGAGGCCGTCCGCGCCGAACAGCATGTCCACGAGACGTCTTCGGATGGGGTCGGGGTAGCGGCCCGTGGCATTGGCGAACCAGACGAGGCTGGTGCCCCATCCCTCGAACTCCTGCTGCCGGTAGGACGGGTCGATGCGCACGGTGACCGCGCTCTGCGGTGCCGGATCAGCGCTCGCCGCGGGCGCGGCCACCAGACTCGCGCCGAGCGCCAGGGGAACCGCGGGCGCCAGCGCCCGGACGATGCGATGCCGAGGGGACACGACACTCCCTTTCACAACACAGAGGCGAACAGAACCCAACAGAAGGAATCGCGCTCTGGGCATGCTCAAGGATGGCCATGAACTCGTCAAGGCGGTGGACGAGTCGGGATCCCGGGCCCGGTCCCCGAGCGCCCGAAACATCCGGAAAGCGCTTACCCCCTGTGCGACGGACGCGGAAATCGGTCGACAGCGCTCCGGGGCGCCCGGCAGGGTGGCGGCCCATGACGAGCAGTGAGCTGTGGACGCGAGCGACCGCCGACCGCTACGACGCCGAGGAGAGCGAGCTGTTCTCGGCCGTCGTTCTCGGACCCACGCTCGACTTCCTGGCCGAGCTCGCCGGAGACGGCCGGGCGCTGGAGTTCGCCATCGGCACCGGACGGGTCGGCGTCCCGCTCCGCGAGCGCGGCGTGCGGGTCACGGGCATCGAACTGTCCGAGCACATGACGGCACGGCTGCGGAGCAAGGTCGACGAGGACACGCTGCCGGTGACCGTCGGAGACATGGCCACCACCGTCGTCGACGGCGAGTTCACCCTGGTCTATCTCGTCTACAACACCATCACGAACCTGCTCACTCAGGACGAGCAGGTCGAGTGCTTCCGCAACGCCGCACGCCATCTGGCGCCCGGCGGCCGATTCGTCGTCGAGCTCGGCGTGCCGCCGCTGCGGTCGCTGCCTCCCGGTCAGGTCGCCGTGCCGTTCGACGTCAGTGAGCGGCATCTCGGCTTCGACACCTTCGACCTCGTCGAACAGGTCCTCGTCTCCCACCACCTCACCCGCGACGGCGACGACGGCCGCTACCGCCGCGACGCCTCCCGGCACCGGTACGCCTGGCCGGCCGAGCTCGATTTGATGGCACGGATCGCCGGGCTCGAGCGGGAACGCCGCGTCGCCGACTGGGACGGGTCGCCGTTCACCCAGGACTCCGCCAAGCACGTCTCGGTGTGGCGCAGGCCGGCATGAGTCCGGCTGCCGGGCCGCCGACGCGAGCACGGGCTCCGCGCCCGCCGCGCCGCCTCACCCTCCGTGTTCGTCGCGCGATCCGCTGATGTGGGCGAAGCGACGCCCGGTGGTATTCAATGAGGTGTGCGATCAGGGATCTCGGGGCCCTCGTCGCACGGGTCCGAGTAACGCACCCGGCGCTGGGCCGGGGAATGCCGAGAGAGCAGCATGGACTCCACGCCGTCGCCCTCGTCCTCATCCCCGTTCGACCTGCTCAGCAGCGCCCTGGGACGCTACTCGCCGCGCGGTGGACCGGCGGCGGCCGCCGGTCCCGGCGGCGCGCAGGGCGGTCGCGCCGCCCGGCCGCGCCCGCCCGACGACCGGGCGGCCGACCGTCAGGAGCAGATCCTCGGGGTGGTCGGCCTGGACAGGGAACTGCGGATCACCCGCTGCAATCTGGACGCCGCCGTGTTCGCGGGTCTGGACGCCGTGATCGGGAGTCCGTTCGCGGATCTGCTGCCCGTCGGGGACGTGCCCACGGTCACCCGTCGGCTGCGGCAGGTTCTGGAGATCGGTGAGGCGCACGTCGCCCGGATCCAGCGCCTGCGCCGCCGCGACGGGTCGGAGCTGGTGGTCTCCATGAGCATCCTCCCCGCGGCGGCGCCCCAGGACGGCCTGACCGTCTCCCTGATCGCCATGGCCAGGCGGCTGCACCTGTACGCCGCCGAGACCGCGATCGGCACCTCCCTGGACATCGGCGAGACCGCGCAGTCACTGGCGGAATCCCTGCTGGCGTGGGGCGACGTCGCAGCCGTCGACCTCGACTTCGCCGTGTGGACGGGCGAGGGGGTCACCGAAGACGCACAGGGGCGCATCCGGCTGCGGCGGGCGGCCCTGGTGCCGGACCGGGTGTGGCCCGAGGGTTACACCACTCCCGGCGACGATCTTCCGAACGACGCGAGCCGCCTCCTGGCGCAAGCGGTGCGACGGGACGACGCGCCGCAGGCCATCGTCATACCGGACCGGGAGGCGGTCGAGCGGCTGCTCGGCAGTCCGCGGGTGATCCGGGCCCTGGTGCCCGGCGACCGGTCGGCGAGCGTGGCGTGCATACCGCTGGTGCTGGACGGCACGCCACCCGTCGTCCTGGGCGTGGCGGAGGTCTGGCGGCGGGCGGACAGCCCCTTTCACGACAGCGACCTGTTCGATCTGCAGGAGCTGGTGGCCAGGACCGCCCACCACGTCGACCTGGCCCGTCAGCACCACCGTGAGCACACTCAGGTACTGGCGCTGCAGCGCAGGCTGCTGCCCCGGACCAGCGGCCACACCATGGAGATCGCCAGCGTCTACCAGCCCGCCACCCCCGACAGCGCGGGCGTCGGCGGCGACTGGGTGAACAGCTTTCCGCTGCCGGACGGGCGTACCGCGCTGGTGGTCGGAGACGTCGTGGGGCACGGTCTGGGGGCCGCGGCGACCATGGGCCAGCTGAGCATGGAGGCACGCGCCCTGCTGTCCGCGGGGCTGGCGCCCGACGAGGTGCTGGAGCACCTGGACGAGACCGTGACGCTGCTGGACGACGCGGAGTCCGGGCTCACGGCCGGCTACAGCGCCCTCGGCTCCACCTGCTGCATCGCGCTCTACGATCCGGTCAGCCACCACGTGACGCTCTCCAGCGCCGGCCACCTCCCTCCCGTCCTGGTGCTTCCGAACGGCCACGCGGGCCCGCTCGCGGTCACCCCCCACCCGGGCCTGGGCGCCGAGTTCGCACTGCGGGAACCGTTCGACGTCCACGCCTTCGACGCGCCGCCGGGTTCCCTGCTCGCCCTCTACACCGACGGCCTGGTGGAGGATCCGGCCCTGTCGATCGACGAGGGGATCAGCAGGCTGGCCGACACCCTGTCCGCGGTGCACCCGTGGGACGCCCTGCAGCAGGCCGCCCGGCACGTCGTCGCCACGCTGGCGCCCGCGCGCCGCCGTGACGACGTGACCCTGCTGCTCGTGCGCACGATCGGCTACCGCAAGGAGGACACGGCGACCTGGCGGCTGCCCGCCCGCGACGACGCGCCCGTCCGGGCCCGCGCGCACGTCGACGCGCTGCTGCGGCAATGGCACACCAGGGACGACGTCCGGGACGACGTGACGCTGCTGGTCGGCGAGCTGGTCACGAACGCGGTGCGGTTCGCCGCGGGCCCCGTCACGGTACGACTGATCAGGGCCGGTCACGGCCTCCTGTGCGAGGTGGGCGACACCGGCAACGGCAGGCCGCGGCTGAGGAGGGGCGGCCTTCTCGACGACGGCGGGCGCGGCCTGCACATCGTGCACAGACTCACCACCCGGTGGGGGGTGCGGTGGACGGACACCGGCAAGGTGGTCTGGGCGGAGGTCTCGAGGTGAGGCGGCAGCCGGGCACGGCGGGGAGCGGTGCAACGGCGGCCGGGCGGGCGGGCGGTGACGCCGGGCCGGGAGCAGGTGGGGCTGAGCCGGTGACGTGGAGCGGGCGATCGCGGCGACTCGCACCGGTGGCAGGGACGGGGCGCCCTACAGCCATTCCCCTTCCAGGGCGGTGGCGGTGAGGCCCGGTGCCGCCGCGTACAGGACGGCGCGATCGCCCGACTTCCGCCCGGCGTCGTGCGCCCGCCTCAGGATGTCGAACACGGCGGCGCCTCCGCGGTTGCCGCTGGCGTAGCTCTCCCGGCTGTATTCCAGCAGACCCGACGGCCAGGTGTCGGGCATCGTCTGCTCCATGTACTCCAGCACCCGGGTCCCGCCGGGGTGCGCGAGCAGCACGTCGGGGTGCCAGGCGTCGGGGGCGTCCTCGTAACGTGCGCGCAGCCACTCCCACATCGCGGTGACCGTCTCCTGCACGGCGCGCGGCCCGCGCCGGTCCATCACGAAGTGGGTGCCGTCCGCCCGCGTCTCCAGACGGTGCAGGTCCTGGGTGCCGGGCAGGGTGTGGTGCCAGGCGGCGTCGAGTCGCAGCACCGACTCGCGCCTCGGGCGGCCCGTGACCACCGCGGCGACCGCGGTGTCCGCGAACAGCAGCCTGACGATCAGGGACTCCAGGGTGTCGTCCGCCGGCTGGTAGGTCGTGCTCAGCGCCTCCGAGACGACGACCAGCACCACCCGGTCGGGGTCGGCGGCCACCAGGTCCGCCGCCAGCGCCAGGGAGCGGGTCCCCGCGACACAGGCCCACTGTGTGGCCGGCAGCAGCATCACGTCGTTGCGGAGCCCGAGCCCGTTGGACAGGGCGAGGTCCAGACCCGGCAGCGCCGGGGTGGTGGAGTGACTGGTGATCAGGCAGTCGACGTCCGCGGCGTCCAGGCCGGCGATCTGCAGGGCCCCGCGGGCCGCGCGCTCCCCGTAGGACCGCACCGCCTCCCAGGCCGGCGCGGTGCGTTCCTGGACGGTCTGCGGCGCGGGTATCGCCTCCAGGGCGGCGATCACGCGGTCCACGTCCTGCGGGGTGAACCCCTCGCGTGCCAGCGCCTCTTGGGCGGGCCCGGCTCCGCAGGCCCGCAGGCCGCCGCCGACGCCGGGCGCGACGGCGGTCTCCAACGGCAGCATCCAGCCACGGGTCTCGATGCCCGTGCCGGCGGCGATGCCGTCGATCCGCGGCGCCCACGGCGCGTGCGGATGCCGGTCGCGGACCTCCGCCACGATCTGGCTGGTCCGCACGGTGTGCTCACCGTGTATCACGGCAGGGGGGCAGAGGTAAGCGGCCATGATGGGCACCTTTCGAGGGCGAGGAACGTCACGAGGACGGCGCCATGGGCCACTTCACGACTTCACGCCCATGCCGAGAGGCTCCGCTTCGGGAGCCGCTGTGTGTGTCGAGCATGGACGCCAAATGGACATTTCCGCTGTGACTCAGACAACTTGGTCAACACCCGAAGTGCGTGATTCGGCACACACCGCGACAACGGGAACTATCGGCGCGACTCCATGCCCGTGACCTGACCTACCGTCAGCCCCTCCGTCCCGGCCCCGCTTTCCCGCGGGTGGCGAGCGCTTGCGGACACGCGGCGGCGCCCCGTGTCCGGCGGGTTGTGCGGCGGCCGTCCCAGTGGCAACGGCTCGTCGTGCCAGAGCCGCTCATCCACAAGTGCGCGCGCTCGACCACCCAGCGCTCGCCGGCACCGGACGGCGTGGTGACGCCTTGCGGCGGTGCAGCAGCCCTCAAGCGCGTGGCGCCGGCCGTGAACCCGTACACCGCTCGGACACGGGCCGTTTTTCCCGCTGTTCGAGATCAGCCCTCGCCGGCCTCAGCGATGGCCGTGCACAACAACGTGGCCATCGACCGGCCGGCCACCCGCAGCGGTTCCGGATCACGGGCAGCCCGGCTGAGCATGAAAGCCCCCTCCAGCATCATGATCATCGAGTGTGCGAGGGACTGCGCCGTCTTCGGTTCGGCCACCCAGCGGCCGAACCACCGCGTCGCCGCGCCGACCCACTCCTCGAAAACCTCCGACGTCGCGACCCGCAACACCTCATTGCTGCTCGCGACCTCCAAGGCCACCGTCCCGATCGGGCACGCGTCGGCGTAATCGGCCGCCGCAAGGTCGTCCGCGGCCGCTTCGAATGCGCGCACGAGGGATTCCACCGGGTCCGGCACGCTGTCCAGCAGAGCCAGGACCATCCGGCCGTACTCGGTTCCGGACGTGCGGATCATGACCTCGGCCAGTTGCTGTTTGCCACCGGGGAAGAAGTGGTAGATCGAGCCGAACGGTGCGTCCGCCTCTGCCGCGATCCGCTTCAGGCCGGTGGCCGAGTAGCCGTGCCGGCGGAACAGCACTGTGGCGGCACCCTGGATCCTGGCTCGCGTGTCCGTCTTTCCCATTGCCCTCCACCCCTTCCCTCTCCAAGATTACAGTAGAACGATCTATCAAATAGGGGGCTGGGATGCCGAGAATCGAGTTGTCTTCCGGACCGATCGACTACCAGGACACCGGCGGTGAGGGGCCCGTGCTGGTGTTCGGCCACGGTCTGCCGATGAACGAGACCCAGTGGCGCAAGGTGGTCCCGCTGTTGGACGGATACCGCTGCGTCCTGCCCACGCTGCCCCTGGGTGGCCACCGTCAGCCGATGCACCCGGATGCCGACCTGTCCCAGCGCGGTGTCGCCCGCCTCCTGGGTGAGTTCATCGAGGGCCTCGGTCTGGGCCAGGTGACCCTCGTACTCAATGACTGGGGCGGGGGCCAGTTCCTGGTGTCGGAAGGGCAGGACCAGCACATCGCGCGCCTGGTGCTGGTGGCCTGCGAAGCCTTCGACAACTTTCCCCCAGGGCCGGCCAAGGCCATGGCGCAGGTGTGCAGGGTTCCGGGCGGCGTCTGGCTCCTGACGCGCCTCATGCGCGTCCCCGCCTTCCGTCACAGCCGGGGCGGATACGGCGGGATGAGCCTGCGTGGGGTCCCCGACGAGATCATGGACGACTGGTTCGCTCCCGCCACCCGCAGCAGGGCCATCCGCAGGGACCTCGCCAAGTTCGCCACCGGGGCACCCGAGCGCAAGACCCTGCTCGCCTGGAGCGAGCGGCTTCGTGACTTCGACCGCCCGGTACTGGTCGTCTGGGCGACCGAGGACCGGTTGATGCCGCGTGAGCACGGCCCCCGGCTGGCCGAGTTGTACCCGCAGGGTCGACTGATCGAGATCGCGGACTCATCCACCCTCATCCCCGAGGACCAGCCCGAACGGCTCGCCCGAGAACTCACCGACTTCCTGATCCAGACCGGAGCAGAACCGGTCCGACACGTCTCCTGAGCGCGGGAGCGACAGGCGGAGCCGACAGCCTCTACCGCCCACCCGCCAAGGCCGAAGCCACAAGTCGGGCCGGTGCCGCTCGGCGCCGGGTGAAGTGACGCATCGGATCACCCGACGGCGCCGGCTCGTGTACGAGGTCCCGCACCGGGCCGGACGCCCCGTCCCCATCAGCTCACCAGACGTCTGCCCGCATCTCATCCGCAGGGACCACGGCAGCGAGGTCGCCGACCAGGTCGCCCGCATGTGCGTCGTTCCCCCTCGGCGCGGCGGAGGGCAGGCGCCGTACATCCAGCACCCGGTACCCGAGCCCACCAGCACCGGGACCGCCGCCGCCCGCCAGGGGGCACTGGAGCACCTCCACGAGCCGATGACGTTGACGGACCTCGCGGAGCACTCCCCCATGAGCATGCGCACCTTCGCCCGCCGCTTCACCGAAGAAGTGGGCATGGTCCGGGACGCCGGCTGATCCAGCAGCGCGTCGACCGTGCACGGCACCTCCTGGAACCCACCGACCTGACGGTCGACGACGTCACCGGCCAAGTAGGTTTCGCCGGAGGCGCCTCCCTGCGCGAACACCCGCATGCCGCCATCGGCGTTTCCCACCTCGCTCACCGGCGCACCTTCCGCATGGCCCTGTCGCCCTATCCGCAGAACAAGCCCGGGAGCGCCGCCCTCCGCACGCGGTGACACACCGACCCCACCGCGCTGCGCGCCGCACCGGGCGTCGCTGATTCGACGGCAGCTTCCGCACACGGCCGAACCCGTGCGCGATGTCTTGTACTCTATCAATAACGAAGTTATCTTGCCGCCATGAAACGTGACTTGCGGGGCAGAAACCTGGTCGTGACCGGAGCGGCCCGTGGCATCGGCGAGAAGGTGGCACGCCTGGCCTCCGCCCGAGGCGCTCGGGTGACCCTGATCGGGCTGGAGCCCGATCGACTGCGTGACCTCGCCCGCGATCTGGGCCCCACCGCCGCATGGCGCGAGGCCGACGTGCGCGACGCCGCCGCCCTGCGGTCGGCGATCGACGACGCCGCGCGGATCATGGGCGGCATCGATCTCGTCGTCGCCAACGCCGGTGTGGTGGCGTACGGGACGGTGAGACAGACGGACGAGGCATCGTTCGAGCGGGTGCTGGACATCAACCTCAACGGCGTCTTCCGCACCCTGAAGTACGCGACACCGCACCTGGAGCGCAGCCGCGGCCATGTGCTGGTCGTGGCCTCCGCGCTGTCCTTCATGCCGCTGGCCGCGATGGCCTCGTACGGCGCGAGCAAGGCCGCGGCCGAACTGCTCGCCCTGACCTACCGTCAGGAGGTGGCGCACCTCGGGATCACGGTCGGTGTCGTCCACCCGTCCTGGATCGACACCGACCTCGTCCGGGGCGCCGAGGGAGACCTTCCCTCGTTCCAGAGCCTGCGCCGACGGCTGCCGTATCCGGGCAACGTGACCACGAGTGCCGACCGAGCGGCTGCCGCGATCGTCGACGGGCTCGCGCGCCGCCGCAGCCGCGTATACGTGCCGCGCGCGGTCGTCGTGGCCAACTGGGCGAAGGCGATGCTGAATTCGCCGTTGGCCTGGCCGTGGACGAGACGCTTCGCGGCCCGGGCGGTTCCCGCTCTCGAACGAGAGGTCGCGGCACTGGGGAGGCAGGACCAGCTCACACCCCGTTCCGGGGCCCCCGCCGCCGAGCCCGGATCGTCCTAGGGACGCACAGGGCAGCGCACGACCGTCCGCACGTTCAACCGCCCTGCACGATCGAGTCGTAAAGGCGCGCTCCGACCTCGTGCGAGGCCTCGGCACGTGCCCGGTCGTCGCCCAGCCCGACGGAGAAGTTCACTCCCATCGGCAACAGCACCTGCACCACCGCGTCGTCGAACTCGACGAAGTGCTCCGCCAACTCGAGGGTGATGTAACCGTGGACCACACTCCACAACTGGGCGGCCACCGCTTCAGGCTCCTGTCGAACGACCCGGCCGGAACCCACGAGCCGCTCACACGCCGCGACAACGTGAGCGTGGGCGGATCGGAAGGCCGGCGAATGCCCACTGAGACGAAGGTCGGTATCCGCCAGGGGCCGGTACGTCGCACGCGTGGACAGCCCGAACATCAGGTCGTAGAGGTGAGGGTTCTCGCGGGCCACTCGGCGACAGGTCAGGGCCATGGCGAACAGATCCGCGATCGGATCCTCCGTAACGGGCACCCGGGCAAAGGCGCTGCCCAGCTCGGTGAATCCGTGGTCGGCGACGGCACGCATCAGTTCGGGGATCCCGCCGAAGTGGCTGTAGACCACCATCGTCGACAGTCCGCTCGCGGTTGCCACCGCGCGTGCCTTGATGGCCGAGGGTCCCTGCTCGGCCAGCAGGCCGACGGCGGCCTGCACCAGCCGCTCCGGTGCGTCGTCGAGCCTTGCCCGTCCTGCCACGCCTCTCACTTCTCCCGACCCCGTGATTCACCGCGGACCTTCGCCCGAGTGATAGTTGCCACAGTCAAAATAACTTGGTTATGTAATTCGTCAGGGCAAGGATACACAGCATGAGCGACGTGCCGACTCGGGCACCAGCGCGCATCCATCGCCGCCGCACACATCCTCCGCTGTCCCCCACGCACTTTCCACTGCCCCGTGAACTCAGCACGGGACGAACTCAGCACGGGAGCAGAATCCATGCCATACAAAGACACGGGTCATCTACAGATCGAGGACCGCGGAGCGGTTCTGATCGTCAGGCTCGACGGCGGCCCGCACGGCGTGTTCGGCCTCGACATGGCCGGCCGGCTGGACAAGCTGGTGAAGCGGGTCGATCGCGACCCGGGTATCCGTGCCGTCGTCTTCACCGGAACCCATCCCGAGCGGTTCGTCAGCCACGCCGCGGTCCGGTGGCTGCAGGAGGAGGGCGCCGCCAGCCCCAAGGTCGGCCGACGCGGCGCCTCCGCGGTGGCTCGCCTGGCCCGGCGGACGCGCGCGCTGGCCCCCGTCGTGAGCAGGACCCCGATGCGCGGAGCCGCCCAGCTCGACCGCCTGCACGCCACGTTCCTGCGGATGAACGCGAGCGGAGTCGTCTTCGTCGCCGCCCTCAACGGCTCGGCGCTCGGTCTCGGCGCGGAGTTCGCCTGGGCCTGCGATCTGCGGGTCATGGCCGACGGTGACTTCTTCATCGGTCAGCCGGAAATCCTCCTCGGCATCATTCCGGGTGGTGGCGGCACCCAGCGGCTGACTCGCCTGATCGGCACCCACAAGTCGCTGGTGGCCATCCTCGAAGGCAAGCCGTTCACGCCCGAAGAGGCACTCGCCAACGGAGCCGTCGACGAGGTCGTGGCGCAGGACGAGGTCGTCGCGAGAGCGACCGCGCTCGCCCAGCACTTCGGAGCACGGTCCAAGGGGTCCGTCGAAGCCGCCAAGAGGTCCGTGTACTTCGGCGGCTCGCTGGGGTTGCCGGAGGGACTGCACGTCGAACGCACCGAGTTCTTCACGCGAGTCATGTCGAAGGACGGCCAGGAACTCATGCGCGACTACATCGCGACGGCTGAGGCCACCGGCGAGCTCCCGCTCTACAGGCCGGACACGTACGCGGAGGCCCTCGCCTCGGGCAGCGTGCCCGGGCTTCACCCGGCCGGCGGACGGTGAGGCGGCGATGACCACACCCCAGCCCTTCACCCGTTACGACGTCGTCTTCCCCTCCGGCGACAGCAGTTGCGCCGGGTGGCTCCATCTCCCCGCGGGCGTCGTCTCCCCACCCGTCGTCGTCCTCGGGCACGGTCTCGGCGCCACCCGTGAGATGCGCCTGGACGCCTTCGCCGAGCGCTTCGCCCAGGCCGGCATCGCCTCCCTGGCCTTCACCTACCGGCATTTCGGCGACAGCGGCGGCCGCCCTCGCCAGCTCCTGTCGATCAAACGCCAACTCACCGACTGGGACTCGGCAATCGACTACGTGAAGTCGCGCCACGACGTCGACCCCGACCGTGTCGCGGTGTGGGGCAGTTCGTTCGGCGGCGGCCATGCCATCTCCGTCGCCTCACGCCATCCCGAACTGCGCGCGGCCGTGGCCCAGTGCCCGTTCACCGATGGTCTCGCCTCCGCGCTCGCGCTCGGACCCCTCGCCTCACTCAGGATCACTCCCGTGCTGGCCCGGGATCTGGTGTCCAGGATGCGCGGCAGGGCGCCCGTGATGGTTCCCATCGCGGCCCCTCCCGGTTCGCCGGCTCTCATGAACGCTCCGGACGCACTGCCCGGCTACGAAGCACTGCAGCCGCCCGGAAAGACGTTCCGCAACGAGGTGGCGGCACGCGTCATCCCGACCATCGCCGCCTACCGGCCCGGACGTGCGGCGAAGAAGGTCGCCATCCCGATCCTCTTCTGCGTCAGCGACACGGACTCCGTCACGCCTCCCGCCCGGACCCTCCGCTACGCGGCAACCGCGCCCCAGGGGGAGATCAGGAGGTACGGCGCCGGCCACTTCGACTTCTACACCGGCGAGACCTTCGAGGCACTGGTGGGCGACCAGATCGAGTTCCTCACCCGCCAGTTGGCACCGACGCCCGCCGCGTCGACTCCATGACCGGATCGCATCACACCGAGACAGGTACGCTCGCCATGAATTTCGCTTCCCTGCCCGACCGCCGGGCCGATCTCGATCCCCACGGGTTCGCGGTCTCGGACGGGCGCCAGTCACTCACCAACACTCAGTTGCTGCACCGGGTCCGGGCGACGGCTCACCGGCTGCGGGACCTCGGCATCGGTCCCGGTGATGTCGTGGCGCTCAAGCTGACGAACCGTGTCGAGTTCGTGCTCCTGCTGTTCGGCGCCTGGCGGCTGGGCGCCACCATCACACCGGTCAACCCGAGTATGACCGACGTCGAGATCGCTCGGCAGCTCGACGACTCCGGTGCACGCCTGCTCATAGTGGAGGACGGGCCTGCCGGCGTCGCCGACGGTGTCGCCACGCTCGCCGTCGGCGACCTGTACGAAGAAGCGACACCGCCGGACCAGGAGCCGCATCCGGACTCGTCCGCTCTGGCGCTGCTCATCTACACCAGCGGCACGACCGGCGTTCCGAAGGGCGTGATGCTCGATCACGCCAACATCGACGCCATGGCGGAGATGGGGCGCCAGGCGCTCGAGTTGGGGCCGAGCGACCGCTGCCTGCTGATCCTGCCGCTCTTCCACGTCAACGGCATCGTGGTCAGCGTCCTGACGCCGCTGCTCGCCGGCGCCGGTGTCGTCATCGCGGGCCGCCGCTTCGATCCCCAGGGCTTCTTCGACCTAGTCGAGCAGGAGCGTCCCACCTTCTTCAGCGCCGTTCCCACGATCTACAGCATGCTCGCGGCACTCCCGGACGACGTTCGACCCGACACGTCCTCCCTGCGGTTCGCCGTCTGCGGGGCGGCACCCGCATCGGCCGAACTGCTGACCCGGTTCGAGGCGCGGTACGGGTTTCCGCTCGTCGAGGGGTACGGGCTGTCCGAGGGGACCTGCGGCTCCACCCTCAACCCGGTCGCGGGCCCTCGGCGTGCCGGAACCGTGGGACTTCCCTTTCCGGGGCAGGAGATCCGGATCGTCGACGCCGACGGCACCGATGCGGCACCGGGCACGGACGGTGAGGTACTCGTCCGGGGAGCCAATGTCATGCGGGGCTACCTCGGCCGACCGGAGGAAACGGCCCGGGTCGTCGTCGACGGCTGGTTGCACACCGGCGATGTGGGTCATCTCGACACCGAGGGTTATCTGACCCTGGTCGGGCGTTCGAAGGACATGATCATCCGAGGAGGCGAGAACATCTACCCCAAGGAGATCGAGGACGTCCTGGCGGCCGATCCGTCCGTGCTCGAGACCGCTGTGATCGGCGTGCCCGACGAGAAGTGGGGAGAGGCGGTCGTCGCCTACATACAGGCACGACCGGGCCTGACCGTCGATCCGACGACGCTGCAAGCCCGCTGCGAACGCAGCCTCACCGGCTACAAGCGACCGACCTCGTACGTCGTGGTGGACGCGATCGCGAAGAACGCGGTCGGCAAGATCGACAAGGCGTCGTTGCGGGCGGCCCACGCGGCGGCCTCCGCCGGTTCGTGATCAAGCCGGGTGGTCCCAGGCTGCGGTAACCGGACAGACCCTTCTGTCCGGTTACCGCACATACCACGACCTCACCGAAAGGTTTGATCCCCGCCGTCCGAAGAACACACCCTGCCCACCACCGCCCGCGCATGGCACCTGCAGTCCCGACCGGAGGGCCGGCCGACCCCGTCGAACTTCTCGCTGCACGAGGTGGAACTCCCCGCACCCGGCCCGGGGCAGATGCCTGCTCCGAGTCCACTGACAGGGCTGAGCGGGGGCCTGCCGTGCGCACGGCAGGCCCCCGCTCGTTGACGCGGCGCGAATCGCCGCACGAGAGGCGGTGGCGGGGCGATCCCGAACGTCCTGTTCACGACGACCTGGAGTGGACGGTCGCCCCGAGGCCCCGCCTGTCCCAGGCGCGAGCCCGCCGCGGTGAGCGCCTCACGGCCGGGTGGCAAAGGGTGCACTCAGATCGCCCGGCGGGCCAACGCCGCACCCGGCCCGACGGGCATCACGCAAGATGCTCAGCCGGGACGCCC
This sequence comes from Streptomyces sp. P3, assembly GCF_003032475.1. Taxonomy (NCBI): domain Bacteria; kingdom Bacillati; phylum Actinomycetota; class Actinomycetes; order Kitasatosporales; family Streptomycetaceae; genus Streptomyces; species Streptomyces sp. P3. The sequence continues at coordinate 8,627,099 of NZ_CP028369.1, read as the reverse complement.
TCGACATCCCGCGCCCACACAGGATGAGCGGATGACGGTCACCGCGATCGCCCCCGGTGTCCGACGGCTCGTCGGCGACTCCGTGGCCCGCTCCGGCGGGCCGGGCTCGCCGGAGGTCTGCGGCCGGCCCCCTCAGTGGGTGTCGGGCCCCATCGACACCACGACCTTGCCGGCCTTGGTACGGCCCTGCTCGACGTGCGCCATCGCCTCAAGAGTCCGGTCGAACGGAAAGACCTGGTCGATGACCGGGCGAAGCTGCCCGCCGTCGTACAGGGCGCCGAGTTTGCGCAGCTGGGAGCCGTCGGCCTGCATGAAGAAGAACTGGTAGCGCACGCCCAGCGCCTTGGCCTGCTTGCGGATCTTACGACTGAGCGTGTTCATGATCGGGCCCAGGAAGGAGGGGGCGCCGAGCTGCTTGGCGAAGGCGGCGTCCGGCGGCCCGACGACGCCCACGGCAAGGCCGCCGGGCTTCAGCACGGTCAGCGACTTCTCGAGATTGGCCCCTCCGACGGAGTCCAGCACGAGGTCGTAACCGGACAGGACCTTCGAGAAGTCCTCCCTGGTGTAGTCGATGACGATGTCGGCGCCGAGGCTCCTCACCAACTCCTCGGTCGCGGTGCCCGTGGTTGTCGCCACCGTGGCGCCGAGGTGCTTGGCGAGCTGGACGACCGTTGACCCGAGGCCACCGGCACCGGCGTGGACGAGGACTTTCTGGCCCGGCTTCACACGGGCACGGTCGACGAGGATCTGCCAGGCGGCCAAGGCCACCAGCGGCACCGCAGCCGCCTCCTCCAGGGTGAGCGACGTCGGCTTGGGTGCGACGTCGTCCTGGTCGATCGCGATGAACTCGGCGAAACCGCCGATCCGCAGGTCGCGCGGACGTGCGTACACCTCGTCGCCGACCTTGATGTCGCGTACGGCGGAGCCGACCCGTGTCACGACGCCGGCCACGTCGTGGCCGAGCACGAAGGGAGCCTTGTACTTCAGGAGTTGCTTGAACTCCCCGTTACGGACCATCTTGTCCAACGGGTTGATGCTCGCGGCGCTCACCTTCACCAGGACGTCTCGATCCCCGACGGTGGGCTCGGGTACGTCGGCGGCGGACAGGCCGTCCTTGCCGTACTTCTCGACGACGAATGCCTTCATGTCAGCCAGCCTTCTGCGTGATCTTGTCGGTCGTTTACTCAGCGGGCGAGGCGCCGGGCGGATCGGATCTCCCCGTCGAGCATCGAGCCGCCGCGGGAGCGGCCGAGAATTCGCCCGACAGCCGCGCACTGCGTGCGCCTCGGACGGCAATGCAGTCCGCGAGTCGGCGATCGCCGGTCGGATCAGCATGGACCGCGCAACTCCTGCACCCCAGGACTCACAGCCGTCGCAAGAGCGCTCAGGCATGCCGTCCTGACGGGACGAGACTATAGGCTGAGTATAGAAAAGTAAACTCAACAGAGATTCCGGCAGGGTGAGCGCCCACCGCCCACCGAGGCACACACGGCCGGATCACGTTCGCGTCGCCGCCTACGGGACGGACGTCCGGGAGCGCGCCGGGGAACACCGCCGTCGCGAACGCGGCCCTTCACCGCTCACCCGTCCCGCTCGACCGGCTTGGTGCGAAATCCAGGGCCGGGGACGCGGTCCAGTTCCTCCACAGGCACAGGGTGGCCTTCCAGGCAGCGCAGCCGGACCTCGACATGCGCGCCGCACGCGTGATGGCGCATCAGCAACGGGGACCCGTCCGGGGCGGAGCAGTGCCGGTCACCCCACCGCATGAGCCCGATCACCGCCGGCACCAGATCGATGCCCTCGGGGGTGATCACGCACTTCGGCCGACTCCGCGTGCCCGGCTCCTTGTACTTCTCGGTGGCCAGGACCCCTTCCTCCACCAGCTTCCGCAGTCGTGTCGCGAGCAGGTTGCGAGGACATCCGAGGACGCGTTCGAAGTCACCGAACCGGGACGAGCCGTACCAGACCTCCCGAAGGATCAGGATCGTCCATTTCTCCCCGACGATCTCCAAGGTCCGCGCGATCGAGCAGTTCGGCATGTCCCGCTCGAGGCCGGGGGCCGTCTCGGCATCCGCCCGGGCTTCATTCGGCACATCCATGGAGTGACACCAACCCAAGCTGAGTTTACTTTCTTATACCCAGTAGGTAGCGTCACCGGCACATCGATCCGGCTGCCGCACGGACACCGTCACGGCACCCCTCCGAGAAGGAGCGTCATCATGGGCGTCAGCAAAGAAGCGCAGGAGTTCGCGGAGTTCCTCGCCGGCGTGAGTGCGAAGGCGGCGACCCCGGGCCTCGACCTGGGCATCGTCCGCGACATCGTCGACTCGAACCACAAGGCGTCGACCGAACCGGAAGGCGTCACCTACGCCGAGGTCGACGCGGACGGCGTACCCGCCCTGTGGGCCATCCCCGAGGGCGCCGCCCCCGGCAAGGCGCTGCTCCACCTCCACTTCGGCGGATCGGTCACCGCCTCGATGCACTCCGACCGCAAGGCCGCCGGCCACATCGCCAAGGCTGCCGGAGTCCGCTCCCTGGTCGTGGACTTCCGCCTGGCGCCCGAGCACCCTTACCCGGCGCAGCTCGACGACGTCGAGACGGCCTACCGATGGCTGCTCTCCCAGGGATACGAGCCCCGGAACATCGGCAGCACCGGCCACTCCATCGGGGGCACGCTCGCGATCCTGCTGCCGCTGCGCCTGCTGGCCAAGGGCGAGCCCACCCCCGGTGCGATCGTCAGCGTGTCGCCCTGGACCGACCTGACCCTCCAGAACAGGTCCGTGGACGCCAACGAGGCGAACGACAGGATGCTCAGCCGCGCCATCCTCGAACTCTTCCGGGGGGCCTGGGTGCAGGACCCGTCCCTGGACGTCGCCGACCCCCGCGTCAGCATCGCCAACGCCGACCTGACCGGCCTGCCGCCCACGCTGGTCTACTACGGAGAGTACGAGACCCTCGCCGACGACGGTGCCGGACTCGGGCGCCGGCTCGCCGACTTCAAGGTCACCTCCGAGACCCACGGGGTTCCCGAGGGCCAGCACTCGTTCGTCCTGGGCGCGGGCCGCGTGCCCGAGGTGGACGAGGCGATCAGGCGGATGGGACAGTGGCTCCGCACGCACCTGGGCGCCTGACCAGCACCTGATGACGGGGCCTGCCTACAGGATTCGCCGACTCCACCGCTGTGCCGACGACCGGGAATCCGGTCTCCGGCATCCTGCTCGTTCCATCGGGCCGGCATGAGCATGCGTTTCGACAGCATGCCGCCTGCCGCCTCCCCCGGTCCCTGGACGCCACAAAGGAGTGCGCACATGGGAATGTACGAGGACGTCTTCCGCGCCGCCGCTGACGACCCGGAGAGCTTCTGGCTGACGGCGGCGGAGGGCATCGACTGGGATGTCGCTCCGAGGCGCGCCCTGGACTCCTCCGGCGCACCCTTCTACCGCTGGTTTCCCGACGGGCGGCTGAACGTCTGCTTCAACGCGCTCGACCGGCACGTCGAAGCGGGGCGGGGCGAGCAGCCCGCACTGATCCACGACTCACCCGTGACCGGCACCCGGCGCACCTACACCTACACGCAACTGAGGGACGAGGTGGCGGCCTTCGCGGGAGGGCTGGCGCAACTCGGTGTGGAACAGGGCGACCGGGTGGTGATCTACATGCCCATGGTCCCCGAGGCCGCCGTCGCGATGTTGGCCTGTGCGCGGATCGGCGCGGTCCACTCCGTGGTCTTCGGCGGGTTCGCCCCGCACGAACTCGCGGTCCGCATCGACGACGCCGCCCCCAAGGTGGTCGTCTCCGCCTCCTGCGGCATCGAGGGGAAGCGGGTCATCGCGTACAAGCCGCTGCTCGACCGCGCGATCGAACTCGCGGACCACAAGCCGGAGAAGAGCGTGATCCTGCAACGACCGCAGGAGCGGGCCGAGTTGGGGAAAGACGACGTCGACTGGGCCGACCTGGTCGCCGCGGCACCACCGGCCTGCTGTGTTCCCGTCCCCTCGAACGCGCCCCTGTACATCCTCTACACGTCCGGAACCACCGGCAAACCCAAGGGAGTCGTGCGTGACGGCGGCGGCTACGCCGTGGCCCTGCACTGGTCGATGGGCGCCGTGTACGACGTGGGCCCCGGTGAGACGATGTTCACCGGCTCCGACGTGGGCTGGGTCGTCGGGCACTCGTACATCGTCTACGGACCGTTGCTGGCCGGCGCCACGACCGTCCTGTACGAAGGCAAGCCGGTGGGCACCCCGGACGCGGGCCAGTTCTGGCGCGTCACAGCCGAGTACGGCGTCAAGACGATGTTCACCGCACCGACCGCTTTCCGGGCCATCCGCAAGGAGGACCCGGAGGGCTCGCTCACCGCGGACCACGACCTGTCCGGCCTGCGTCACCTCTTCCTCGCGGGTGAGCGCCTCGACCCCGAGACGTACCACTGGGCGAGCGCCCTTCTGGACATCCCGGTGATCGACCACTGGTGGCAGACGGAGACCGGCTGGCCGATCGTCGCCAACCCCGTGGGCATCGAAGCCGCGCCCGTCAAGCCCGGCTCAGCGACCCGCCCGCTGCCTGGCTGGGACGTGCGGGTCCTCGACCGGTCGGGCGATCCGGTGCCGGCGGGCGTCGACGGCGCCATCGTCGTCAAGCTGCCCCTGCCGCCAGGCGCGCTGCCCACTCTCTGGAACGACGACGACCGCTACATCGCCTCCTACCTCTCCGCCTTCGACGGGTACTACCTCACCGGGGACAGCGGGCACATCGACGACGACGGCTACGTCTTCGTCATGGGCCGCACCGACGACGTCATCAACGTCGCGGGCCACCGGCTGTCCACCGGCAGCATGGAGGAAGCCCTGGCGACCCATCCCGACGTCGCGGAATGCGCCGTCATCGGCGTCGCCGATGCGCTGAAGGGACAGGTGCCGCGCGGTTTCGTCGTCCTCAAGGCCGGCGTCAGCCGCGACGCGACCGAGATCGAGGCCGAACTCGTCCACATCGTGCGCGAACGCATCGGCGCCGTCGCATCGCTCAGGAGCGTCACGGTCGTGGCCGCACTTCCCAAGACCCGGTCGGGAAAGATCCTGCGCAAGACGATGCGCGGCATCGCCGACGGCCGCGACGAACCCATCCCCTCCACCGTGGACGACGCCGACGTCATCGAGCTCCTTCGCCCGGTGCTTCGGGGCGAAGACCTCACCCCCTGAACGACGCCTGACGGCCACCCCGACGTCGGTGGTGCAGCGGTGCCACCACCGGCCGTCATGCCCGGCAGCCCGTATCTGCAGCGCGCCCTCGCGTCCCTCGCCCCCGCCTGTCTGCATATCGGCCACGGTGGTTTCGTAAGCGAGAACCTGCAACGTTTGCCAACGGTTTCGGGCAACACTTGGCGATCACACAGCTCGGAAATGTCGATGAGAAATGGCAACACTGGCGTGCTGTCGTCATTTGGGTTTGACGCCCGGCCTGGCCGCGAGCCAGAGTCCTGCGGTGGAGATCACCGAGCTCACCGCTGCCGAACGCCGCGTCTGGGACGCCTTCCCGCGTGGCGAGGCCGTCGACTTCCGCTCCTCGCCCGACGATGATCCAGCGGAGGGGGCGAGTTGGGGACCGGAAAGGACCGTGCGGGGTGAGGTACTGCGCGCCATCGTGCTCGGCTGCCCGCGCGCGGAAGGCGAGGTCGCGATGCTCGCGATCGAAGGCGCGCGGATCTCCGGGCCGTGGAATCTGCGGCACGGGAGCGTCGACTCACCCCTGCTGTTGACGGGCTGCTTCTTCGACTCCGCTCCCGACCTGTATGCGGCTCAACTCGTACAGGTGGACCTTGCCCGATCCTTCCTGCCGGGGCTGATGGCCATCGGAGCCGAGTTCGGCGGAGGGCTGGGGCTGGCTGAGTGCCATGTCAGCGGCATGGTGGCTCTGGGGTCCGCCCGGGTTTCCCGGGTCCTCTCTCTGGAGCGGGCACAGTTGGGCACGGAGGACGGCGAAGGACAGGGGTCCGTGTTGGCGTTGAACCACTGCGTCATCGACGACGACATCCTGGCGAGCGGTTTGGTGGCCCATGGCGAGGTGCGCCTGGACGGTGCCACCGTAAGCGGGCTGATCGATCTCGAGGCGGCGGTAGTGCGGGCTGTCGGCGGGACCGCTCTGCGTTGCGAGTCTCTCTCCCTCGGTGGCGACTTCCTGGCAGCACGTCTGGTGGCCCGCGGCGGCATCCGCCTCGAAGCCGCACGCATCGATGGTTCGGTCAACCTGGAAGACGCTCAGGTCAAAAACGCGCGAGGCGATGCCCTTGACGCTGCTCACCTTGCTGTCGGAACAGTTCTCAACGCAGGCGGCCTCACTGCTGAGGGCAGGGTGAGGCTCACCGGCGCCAAGGCCACCGGGTGGATCTCCTTCATCGAGGCCCGGCTCCGCAACCCAGGCGGCGTCGCGCTGGGGATCAGCAACTGCGAGGCCGCCCTGCTGACACTTCGTGACGCCGACCCGATAGTGGGCGACGTCAAGATGCACTACTCCACTTTCAAGGTCATCGAAGCTCATCCTCGGGTCTGGCCCGACCGCATACGGCTGGAGGGGCTGAACTACGAGGCACTCGCCCCACGCCTGTCGGCCGCCCAACGACTGGCTCTGCTCAGACGCGATGCCGACGGATTCGTACCGCACGCCTATGAGCAGCTCGCGGCCTCCTACCGCCGGGTCGGGGACGACGCGGCCGCGCGTACTGTCCAACTCGCCAAGCATCGTCGCCATCGTGCCACCCTCCCCGCCCATGCGCGCTTGTGGGGCTACGCACAGGACGTCACCGTCGGCTACGGCTTCCGCCCGATACGGGCCGCTGGCTGGCTCTTCTCCCTGTTGCTCATCGGCACGCTCGCCTTCGCGCTGCACTGCCCCACTCCACTGAAAGCGGGGGAGGCGCCCGACTTCAAACCTTTCATCTACACCCTCGACCTGCTCCTGCCGATCATTGACTTCGGGCAGCAGAACTCCTACTCCGCCCACGGCTGGTACCAGTGGCTCGGCTACGCGTTGATCATCACCGGCTGGCTACTCGCGACAACGATCGCAGCCGGTATCACCCGTACCCTCAGCCGTTCCTGAATATCGTCACCCCCGTTATGTTCTTCGCGGTCCTGCAAGAGGGCCGCTGGCCTCCGGGCCCGGCATGACTGTGTCCCCCTGTCGAACGGATGACCTGGGGGGTGGTGTCACCGGGCTCGGGAGGTGCCGTCGGAGACGCTGATGAGAGGTCCGGCCACCGCCCGGTCCGGCGCAATGCCGGACAGCTCGCGGGCGGCAGGTCTGCATAACGTGGATGCGCGCGCACGACACCACTGCCGAGGCCGGCACGCTCAACACCCTGGAAAGGGCGCGATGTTCGACACCGAAGACGTGGGCGTGTTCCTCGGCCTGGACGTCGGAAAGAGTGCTCACCACGGCCACGGGCTCACCCCGGCCGGGAAGAAGGTCCTCGACAAGCAGCTGCCCAACAGCGAGCCGAAACTGCGGGCCGTCTTCGACAAACTCAAGGCCAAGTTCGGCACCGTCCTGGTGATCGTGGACCAGCCCGCCTCCATCGGCGCCCTCCCGCTCACGGTCGCCCGGGACACCGGCTGCAAGGTCGCCTACCTGCCCGGACTCGCGATGCGGCGGATCGCCGACCTGTATCCGGGCGAGGCCAAGACCGACGCGAAGGACGCAGCCGTGATCGCGGACGCCGCCCGCACCATGCCGCACACCCTGCGCTCGCTGGAGCTCACCGACGAGATCACCGCCGAACTCACGGTTCTCGTCGGCTTCGACCAGGACCTCGCGGCCGAGGCCACCCGCACCTCCAACCGCATACGCGGCCTGCTCACCCAGTTCCACCCGTCGCTGGAGCGCGTCCTGGGCCCCCGCCTCGACCACCAGGCCGTCACCTGGCTGCTGGAGCGCTACGGCTCCCCGGCCGCACTGCGCAAAGCCGGCCGCCGCAGGCTCGTCGAGCTCATCCGGCCCAAGGCCCCACGCATGGCCCAGCGGCTGATCGACGATGTCTTCGAAGCGTTGGACGAGCAGACCGTCGTGGTCCCGGGCACCGGCACCCTCGACATCGTCGTGCCCTCCCTGGCCCGCTCGCTCGCCGCTGTCCACGAACAGCGCCGGGCCCTGGAAGCCCAGATCAACGCCCTGCTGGAGGCCCACCCTCTTTCCCCGGTCCTGACGTCGATGCCCGGCGTCGGCGTCAGGACCGCCGCCGTCCTGCTGGTCACCGTCGGCGACGGCACCAGCTTCCCCACCGCCGCCCACCTCGCCTCCTACGCCGGCCTCGCCCCGACAACGAAGTCGTCCGGCACCTCGATCCACGGCGAACACGCACCCCGAGGCGGCAACCGCCAGCTCAAACGCGCCATGTTCCTGTCCGCCTTCGCCTGCATGAACGCCGACCCCGCCTCCCGCACCTACTACGACAAGCAACGCAACCGCGGCAAGACCCACACCCAGGCCCTCCTCCGCCTCGCCCGCCAACGCATCAGCGTCCTGTTCGCCATGCTCCGCGACGGCACCTTCTACGAATCCCGCACACCCGCGGACGTCGAGCTCGCCGCATGACCCCAGCAAGACCGAATCACCCCAAAACCGACAGGGGCGCCTTGACGAAGGACATAGAGGCACCCCCCGGATGTGACCACGCGTTCCGGCTTGCCGGACGGGTCCGCTGTGACGGTGCTGGCGCAGCCACACTGCAAGAGAAGATGGCGAGCTCATGGAAACCGCCTACGACGATCTATGGCAAGGCCAGCGACGGATGGCCGAAGCTCCCCCTCCCCTGACAGATCATCGCGCACGTGACACGGCGCGCGCACCGCGTCGGCCATCGCAGCCTCATCCCGCAGAGCACGTCCATGCTCCCACCGCAAGCCCCCGGGCGTTGCTAGAACTCACAGACATCGCCCTCCGGCGAAACGAGGCGTTCTCGACCCTGAGCGACGACGGTGACTCCGGGCTCGGTGACTCCGGGGCTCGGCGGGTTCGCGGGTTCGCGACCCGAAACCTGTCTGTCGATCGTAATATTACACGCGTCAGACAATGGATTAGTATGGGCGCCTGACCATGGCCCCACGGAGCGACTGGAGGGAACCCTGTGGCGCGCTACAGCAAGGAGCACAAGCAGGTGACGCGGCAGCGGATCATCGAGAAGGCCGGCCAGCGGTTCAAGCGGGACGGGATCGACGGATCCGGTGTCTCCACGCTCATGTCGGATGCCGGGCTGACCAACGGAGCCTTCTACGCCCACTTCGACTCCAAGGACGACCTCGTCGCGAACGTCGTAGCAGACCAACTGCGGACACAGGTGGCGCGTTACAACTCGCTGCGGCCCGGCCACGCGGGGCTCGAGGACCTCGTTCGCGAGTATCTGTCGCCCGAACACAGGGACAACCCCGGCGAGGGCTGCCCCTCCGCCGCCCTGCTCGACGAGATCGTCCGCTGCGAGGACGGGGCCAAGACGGCCTACACCGACGGAGCGAGAGCCATCGTCGACGAGATCGCCGCCCGACTGTCACCCGAGGATCCGAAGTCCGCTCGCGGCGAGGCGCTCGGACTCTTCACCATGCTGGTGGGCACGTTGCAACTCTCCCGCGCGCTCTCCGACCGGAAGTTCGCCGACGAGGTCCTCGAGCAGGGCATCGCGAACGCGCTCACACTCATGCGGTGAGCCTGTCGGCCGATCGGCGCGAGGCCGGCCGGTGACCGCCGGAGCCGTGCCCTGCGCGAGGGGGTGCTCATCGGCCCGGTCACCAGGACGACTGGTTCGACGGGTGCCGAGCCCAACAGGACGACCGTGCGTAACGGCTGATGACCTCCCGTGGGTTCACAGGGTGGGCCGGAGCGATCTCGCCAGGCCCCGCCACGGCGACCACCGGGGCCGACACGGCGGACTTCGACCCCACCGGGTCTCAACTGGCCGCGTCGCAAAGGCCGTTCTTCGCGCCTGGCGCACCCCGCGCCCGACCGGCGGGCTCGACGTCCGAGGCCCCCACCGCCACATGCCTCCTCACGACGGGGAGCCGATGAGCGTCACGGCGCAGCGGCGGCGTCCTCGATCCGGGCAACAGCCGCACTCCGCACCTACTTCCTTTCGAGGAACTCGAGCGCCGTCTCCACGAACTGCTGATGGAATTGGAAGATGCCGCCGTGGCCGGCGTCGGGGTAGATCACCAACTCGCCGTTCGGCACTCGTCGCGCCAGGTCGTACGAGTTCTTCGAGGGCACCATCCGGTCGCTCTCGCCGTTGACGACGAGCACGGGCTGACCGATGACGGCGAGGTCCTGGGGTCGTTCCAGCCCCCAGCGGTGAATAGCCTTGAGCTGGGACCTGTAGGCGGTGAGGGAGATCGCCCTGTCCCGGTCCTCGGTGCGCTCCTTCAGGCGGGCCAAGAACTCCTTGCCGGCCCGACGCCCGTTCGCGGTACGGGTGAAGAAGAGGAACTGCTTCGGATCCTGCAGGGTGAACAGCGCTCGGACGGTGTCGATGTTGGACAGCCGGGTGACGTCCTTGATGCCCTCGCCGCCGGCCGGACCGGTGCCCGAGAGGATCAGCCTGCGGACGAGCTTGGGGTCGGTCTGCGCGACCACCTGGGCGATCATGCCGCCCATCGAGAAGCCGTGGATGTCCACGAGCTCGAGCCCGAGCGCCCGGATGAACGTGACGGCATCCTCGGCCATCTCCCGGATGGACTTCGGAGTGGAGCCGTTCGTGGCGCCGACACCCCGGTTGTCGAACGTGATGACCCGGCGCTTCGCCGCGAAACCGTCGACGACGCGGGGGTCCCAGTTGTCGAGAACCCCGGCGAGGTGGTTGAAGAAGACCACCGGCGTACCGGTCCTGGGGCCGAGATCGCGGTAGGCGAAGGTCAGCCCGCCGACGGTCACGGTGCGGTTCGGTGCGAGCTTGTACGACGTCACCACGTCGCCTCGCGCACCCTGTGCGTCATGCATGGTCGTGCCCTTCAACGTGCGGTTTCTGCCACCTGCGACGCCCCTTCCTTCCCTGACGGGGTCGACACAGGGCAGTTGCCTGGTCTCTCGACTGCGGCTGCAGTCTGCGGGATCGACGACCGAAGACCGTGGGAGCGGAAACCTTGCGAGCTCGGGCCCCTCGGTGACGCCGACCATTGAAGTATGACCATAATTCTATGGAGGGGCAAGCTGTGCGCCTATGACGTCGGCATCGACGTCGGCGGTCCCTGTCCACCGCAGGCCTCGGCCCTTCACCTCGCGGAGCGGGGATCCCCCACCGACCGCGGACCCAGGCAGGGACACCGTCGCGGTTCGCGGGTCCAGCGCGTCACTGACGCATTGCCGTGCACGCCCGCAACCGGGAGGCGAGCCACGCCCCGATGGCGCACATACGCCTCGCGACACGCCAATGGCCCGCGCCGGGATCACCGAACGGAGTTCGCCTCACTGCCGCCCGACGTGCACAGCCGGCGGCGCCGGCCGAGCCGTCGGCCCGGCCGAATCGGTCGAATCGGTCGACCAACCGCTCGACCGCGTTGCCGACCGAGGGGCATCGGCCGCATTGAGTGCATGGAGCCCGGAAAGGTCAACCGTCGCACAGAACGGCACAGCCTTCATCCCGCCCCGGCCTGCGCGAAGTCCAATTTGCCGAACGCGAGGACGGCCACGCCGGGCCGACCCGAACCAGCTCACCCTTGACCGAGCGGCCATCACCACCCACCCGTCATTGAATTACGTTCACAATACAATATAGTGGAGACGTCGACCCGAGGACGAGCGGCTCTTCCGGCGAGTGAAGGGGCACGAATGCGATACAGGAGTGAGCACAAGCAGGCGACCAGGCGGCGGATCATCGAGGCGGCGGGACGCCGGTTCAAGCGTGACGGCATCGACGGTTCGGGCATCTCGGCACTCATGAAGGAGGCGGGCCTGACCAACGGCGCCTTCTATGCGCACTTCGCATCCAAGGACGACCTCGTGGCCACCGCGGTCGCCGACCAACTGCGGGCACAGAACGCGAACATCGTCGCGCACGCGGCACCCGGTCGCGCCGGGGTCGAACAGATCGTGCGATGGTATCTGTCCGCCCGGCATCGAGAGAGCACCGATGACGGTTGCCCTTCCGCCGCCCTGCTGGACGAGATAGGACGCTGCACGGACCCGACCAAACAGGCCTACACCGACGGCGTACTGATGGTCACCGACGGCATCGCCGCCCGCCTGGCACCGGACGATCCGGCGTCGGTCCGCACCAGGACGCTCAGCGCCTACGCCATGATGGCCGGGACGCTGCAGCTCTCCCGAGCCCTCGCCGACACGCACCTCTCCGATGAACTCCTCGAGCAGGGCATCCACAACGCTCTCGCACTGCTGGACGTCGAGCATGAAGCCTCCGGCCAGCGGCAGACCGACTCACCCGCAGGAGCGGCCTGAGGGACGAAGCCCGGCCTCCGTCACGTCGACTCCCGACCATGGCAGCAGCCAAGAGGCCGGTCCCGAAAACGACAGTTCGGCCGACCATGGCTCAGTGTGATCGTCCCGCGTCCGGCGCGAGGTGATGACGCTTCCCGTCGTCCGCGTCGTCGTAACCGCTTGCGGCATGAGATCCCCGAGCGGACCGCCAATCCGGTTCCCGCAACAGGACGAAGGCGCGTGAGCCGAAGGCGTGGGCGACGGCGTGGGCGACGGCCGGGGCGATGGCGAGGCCGCGAACCGCGCCGATGTCGGTGCCGGTGCCGGTGTCGGTGTCGGTGTGCATGATCAGGGGCCCTTTCAGGGCATGATCGAGTACCCGCCGATTCGGGACAGGCGGCGATCTCCGGCCGACCAGGTCCAGGGCGACGGACGTGTCGCCTACGGCTACGGCTACGGCTACGGCTACGGCTACGGCTACGGCTACGGCTACGGCCGAACCTGCGGGACGACGGCTGCCATTGCCATGTCCAGGGCATCGGCAAAGGTGCCGCTGGAGCCGCTTTCGAGCCATGCCTGCTGGGCCGCGACGAGGCAACCGAACGCGGCCGCCGTGATCGCGCGCAGGGTCGGGTCTCCGGCCGGGCAGGGGGTTCCGGTCTCGGCGGCGCGTTCGCTCAGTGCGGCGACGACCACCTCCTGCATCTGCTGCTGCTTCTCCAGGTAACTGCCGAGCAGGTTCGGCGTGTTGAAGATGACCCGTTGGATCGGCGCAGCGACGGAGTCCTTGTCTAGGTCGTCGACGTGCGGCACCAGCAGGTCGAAGATCGCGCGCAGCGACTGCCAGACGGGTTCACCGGCCGGGCGGGCGCGCAGCCCCTGGAGCATTTCCTCGGCGAGGTAGTCGACCTTGCCGACGACGAGGTCCTCCTTGGTGGGGAAGTAGCGGAACACGCTGCGCTTGGACATGCCCACCGCGGCGGCGATGTCGTCGATGGTCGTCGTCTCGTAGCCGCGCTCGATGAACAGGGCGTTGGCGGCCTCCGTGATCTCGCGCCGCACCGCCTGCCGCGTGCGCTCCCGCAGCCCGGGCCTCGTCTTCTCCGTCGTCACCGCCTCAGATTATCACTCACGGCCAAAGTTGACACTCGATGACATGTTTGTCATTGTGTGATGACAGTCGGAGGCCGACCCCGCCGCGAAGAAGGGCAGATCAACATGCGCAGGACGTGGTTCGTCACGGGCGCAGGACCTGGTTCGGCGACGGGCGCGGCTTCGGCAAGGAGTTCGCGAAAGCGGCCCTCGGGCGCGGCGGCCATGTCGCGTCTCGGCCACGCCGAGGGACACCAGGACACCTCCCGAGCTCTGACCGAGGGCCGCTGAGCCCGGCCCCACCTCTCAGTACGTCGAAGGCGCCTGTCCAAGAGCCCCCAGGCCCCGAAGACCCCCGATTACAGCTGAGACAGCTGAGACACCGAAGAACCACGGAAAGCGAAGGAATCGACATGTCCAGCACCACGAAGGTCGCCCTCGTCACCGGCGCCTCCTCCGGAATCGGCGCCGACGCCGCGCTGCGCCTGCGGGAAGCGGGCTACGTCGTCTACGGCGCCGCACGCCGCGTCGAGCGGATGACCGCGCTGCGCGACGCCGGGGTGAACATCCTCGGCCTCGACGTCACCGACGAGGACTCCATCCGCAAGGCCATCGACCAGATCATCTCCGAGTCGGGGCGCATCGACGTCCTGGTCAACAACGCCGGTTACGGCTCCTACGGCTCCCTCGAGGACGTCCCCCTGTCCGAGGCGCGTGCCCAGATCGAGGTCAACGTCTTCGGCCTGGCGCACCTGACCCAGCTGGTGCTGCCGCACATGCGCCGCCAGCACAGCGGCACCATCGTGAACATCAGCTCCATGGGCGGCAAGCTCGTCACCCCGCTCGGCGGCTGGTACCACGCCAGCAAGTACGCCGTGGAGGCGCTCAGCGACGCCCTGCGCATGGAGACCAAGCAGTTCGGGATCGACGTCGTGGTCGTCGAGCCCGGCTCGATCCGCACCGAGTGGGGCGCCATCGCCGCCGAGACGCTCAAGGAGACCTCCGGCAAGGGCGCGTACTCGACCCTCGCCGAGGGTGTCGCCAGGACGCTCGCCGCAAGCTCACGGCCGGACGCCCGCATGACCTCCGCGCCGTCGGTCATCGGAAAGACCATCGTCAAGATCGCAAACGCCCGCCGGCCGCGCACCCGCTACCGGGTCGGCTTCGGGGCCGCCCCCACCATGTTCCTGCGCTGGCTGCTCCCCGACCGCGCCTTCGACTTCGTCGTCCGCGGCGCCTTCGGCGTCTGACCCGACATCAGGAACACGGTGAAGGACCCGGCCGTGCCTGAACTGAGCAACACCGTCGCGGTCGTCACGGACGGACGCAACGGAGTCGGGCACGCCCTCGCCCTCGAGGCCCCCCGCCGGGGCGCCACCGTCGTCATCGCATCCCAGAACGACGCCGACGGCACGGTCGCCGAGATCCGGGCGGCAGGCGCCCGTGCCGATGGAATCGGGCGGACGTCTCCGTAGGGACGAGCCGACCGCTCGACGAATGACAACGCCAGGCGGCTGTACGGCCGCGATCCATTCCTGTTGCCACATCTCCGACTGGCCTTGTGAGCACGGGGCGTTGGGGATGCTCAGCTCAGCACGACGGTGCCGTGATCTCGCGCTTCAGGATCTTGCCGCTCGGGCCCATCGGCAGAGCGTCAGCCAGCCAGACGCGGCGCGGGTACTTGTAGGCGGCCACCCGCTCGCGGACGAACTCCTGGAGTTCTTCGACGGTCGTCCCGGCCCCCGGCCTGAGGACGACCGCTGCCGCCACCTCCTCGCCGAGGCGCTCGTCGGGCAGGCCGAGGACGGCGGCGAGGGCGACGGCGGGATGCTCGTGCAGGACTTCCTCGATCTCGCGCGGATAGACGTTGTAGCCGCCGCGGATGATGAGGTCCTTCTTGCGGTCGACGATGTAGAGGTAGCCGTCCTCGTCCTGCCGGGCCAGGTCGCCGGTGCGCAGCCAGCCGTCGGGGATGGCGGCGGCGGTCTCTTCCGGGCGGTTCCAGTAGCCCTTCATCAGGTTCGGTCCGCGCACCACCAGTTCGCCGACCTCACCCGGTGCCGCCTCCAGGCCGGCGTCGTCGAGCAGTCGTACCTCGACGTCGCGGATCGGAGTGCCGATGGATCCGGCTTTGCGCGGGCGGTCGGGGTGGTTGAAGGAGACGACCGGGCTGGTCTCGGACATGCCGAAGCCCTCCAGCACCATGCAGCCGAAGCGCCGTTCGAAGGCGTGCAGGATCTCCACCGGCAGGGATGCGCCGCCCGAGATGCACATACGCAGGGTGGACAGGTCGGCCTCGCCGGCGCCCGGATGCTGAAGCAGCGCCGCGTACATGGTGGGCACGCCCTCGAAGACGGTGGCCCGGTCGCGGGCGATGGCGTCGAGCACTGTTTGCGGATCGAAGCGGGGAACGATGGTGAGCGAGGCGCCACTGAACACGGCGGTGTTCATCGTGCAGGTCTGCCCGAAGATGTGGAACAGCGGCAGGCAGCCGACGATGACATCGTCGGCGGTGAGCTGCTCCACGTGTACGGCGCTGACCTCGGTGTTGTGGCGCAGCCCGCCGTGAGTGAGCGCAGCGCCCTTGGGCCGGCCGGTGGTACCGGAGGTGTAGAGCAGCACAGCGACGTCGTCGTCGGCCGCGGCGGCGACCTCGTACTGCGGCTCGTGCCGCGCGAGCAGGTCCGCGAAGGCTGCGGGCTCGACCGGACTGTGCCGCACCCCGGCGGCGGCCGCTCCCTCGGCGCCCTGGCCGGGCGCGGCGTGCCACTCCCAGAGCAGCACGGCACCGGAGTCCCGCAGGTGGTAGTCGGTCTCCCGGGACTTGAGCAGCGGATTCATCGGCACCACGATCCCACCGGCGCGCAGGATGCCGTAGTACAGGACGACGAACTCAGGCACATTCGGCAGCATCAGCGCGACACGGTCGCCGGTACGAAGGCCCTCGGCCCGCAGCAGCGCGGCGGCCTGCGCGCTCAGCCGGTCCAGTTCGGCGTAGGTGGTGGTCACCGTGCCCAGCCGCAGTGCCGGGCTCTCGGGCTGCCGACGTGCCGTCTCCGCCAGGAATTCCGCCAGATTGGCCATGATGCCTCCTTGCACACATGCTCCATGGCGCCGGCCAGGTTCGCCTCCGACGCTCATCGCATGGTGGCGTCCGCGTTTTCGGCCGTCCATGGCGGCGCGGACAGCGGGCGCGTGCCGGGATTGTTCCGCAGCACAAACAGGACGTCGTACGCTGCGAGGATGGATCTGTCAGGTGTGGGTGCCGCCCTGCGCGAACGCCTTCCTCAACTGGGTGAGCGGATGGCTCAGCGCATCCGCGCGGAGGTCGAGTCCTACACGGACGACTCGCTCACACCCTTCGCCTCGCTGCGGGATTCCTGTGACAGCAACGCCGACCTGGTGCTGAGGCATTTCGCCTCCGGGGCGGAGCCCGACGTGCGGCCCGCGCAGGAGACCGGGCGCCTGCGCGCCGAGCAGGGCGTACCCCTGGCCGACACACTGCACGCCTACCGGGTCGGCTTCGAGTACCTCTGGTCGCAGTTGGTCGAGGAGGCCCACAGGCATCCCGAGGTCACGGACGCTGATCTGGTGGCCGGATCGTCGCGGGTCTGGGCGCTGTTCGGCCGCTACGCCGAGGCGGTGGCGGCCGCCTACCGGGAGACCAGCGCGGAGTTGGCGCTGCGCCGCGAGGCGCGCCGTTCGGCGCTGGTCGAGGCGCTGTTCACGGGCGCGCTCGCCGACCGTACGACGCTGTGGGAGGCGGCCCGGCAGCTCGGCCTGCCCGAGCGGGGCCCGTACGCGGTCGTCGCCGCATCCGTGCCGGACCCGGGCGAGGAGCCACTGCCCGGCATCGAGGCGGCGCTGCGCCGGGTCCAGGTGCCCTCGGCCTGGCGGCTGTTGCCCGACCAGCAGATCGGGCTGGTCTCCCTCCTGCACCGGGACGCGGAGACGGTGAGTCTGCCGGCGCTGCGCCGAAGCCGCGCCCGGGTGGGGGTCAGTCCGCGCTTCGACTCGCTGCGGGAAACTCCGCAGGCACTGCGGTTCGCCCGGCTGGCGCTGGCCGGGCTGCCGGGCGACGGGCCCGGGGTGGCCCGCTTCGACGACAGCCCCCTGGCCATGCTGGTCGCCGCGGCGCCCGCGGAGGCGACCCGCCTGGTGGAGGTCGTCCTCAGGCCGGTCCTGGACCTGCCGACAGCCGAGCGGGCGCGGCTGCTGGAGACCCTGGGGCACTGGTTCGCCGCGGGGGGCGTCGCCTCCGAGGCGGCCGAGCTGCTCTTCGTCCATCCCAACACCGTGCGCTATCGGTTGCGCCGCGTCGAGAAGCTGACCGGCCGCTCGCTCTCCGAACCCAGGACACTGGCCGACCTGGGCGCGGCTCTGCACGCGCTGCGGATCCTGCCACGGTGAGCCGGCGACCGGCCACGGCGTCGGACTCCTCCACGTTCTCGCGTGGGAGAGGCGACCTAGCCCCGCCGGCGCGACACCGTCGACGTTCCCGTCGGCGGCCCGGCTGATGAAGGCAGCACTGCGGGTCACCGCCTCGGTGGGCCTCGGGAAGGAAGCCGGCGACCACCTGCCAGGAGTGGAACCGCTCCGGTAACAGGCCCCGGCACGCAGCACTTCTTGAAGAATTGAACATCTTCACGCCGATCGCCGTATGCACCGACGTACTGACGTAGACGTACGCCCGTACGGCTTCGGCGGAAGGACACGACGACGTGCGCACTTCCCGGAAACTCACCGTCGCTCTCGCCTGCCCCGAGGGCGCCTGGCCGCACCCCCACTGGCCTGCCCCGGACGACCCGTATGTCGGACGGGTGGTGCCCCTGACGGAGCCGCGGGGGGCGCGCGAGGCGACGGACGTGGCGATCCTCTACCGCGAGGACCCCTCCACGGCCTTACGGGAACTGCTCACCACCGACATCCCCGTGATCGTGATCAGCCCGTGCCGGGACACCGAAGTCATCGTCGAGGTGTTCCGCGGCGGCGCGGGCTATCTCGTCGAGGGCGACTACTGCACCTGCATGCTCTCCTCCGCCGTCGTGGGCGCCACCGTCGGACACACCTACCTCTCCCCGGCGGCCTGTGCCGCACTCCAGGAGGCGGCCCGGCGGCTGTCCACCGCCGGGGAGGCGATGGAACGGCTGCGGGAGCTGCTCTCGCCGCGCGAGCGGCAGATCATGGAGCTGCTGTCGACCGGCTTGGGCGTGCAGGAGATCGCTCTGCGCTTACAGCTGAGCGAGAAGACCGTCCGCAACAACCTCAGCAACGTGTACGCCAAGCTGGAGGTCCGGGGGAGCACCGAAGCGGTCCTGACGTGGTTGGGGGCCACCCCTGCCGTCCGGGCCTGAGTTCCCTGGTTCGCGTAGGGGAACGGAGAACGAGCCCCCGCGCGGGATCCACACGAGGGCTCGTTCCGATGACGCGACCGGTCGCCGCCTCTGATCCGGCCGGCGCTCTCGCCGGTCGCGCGGGATATCGCGAGAATCGCTGCGGAGCTAGGGTGTGACAACCTGCGAGAGAGGGATTTCGACGTCGATTACGTCGGGGCCGCCCTCTTGGAATCCGGGTTGCGTTCCGGCATCGGATCCGGGGCGCTCCCCGGCGCCGTCCGACGCGTTCTGGAGCTCGCTCGCCTGCGGGGTTTCGCACTTCACGTTGCGCAGCCAGAGCCGGCCGTCGGGGGTGCCGCCGTCCAGGAGTTGCGGATAGAACACGTGCACGCTCGTGCCCCCCTCCTTGGGGGAGAAGAACACCTTCTGGCCGTCCTGTGCGTCCTGGTAGGTGGCCTTGAGGTAGCCGCTGACATCGGTGCGCTTGTCCGACCACATGAAGAAAGCGATGTGGCCGGCCTTCACGGTGTCGGTCCTGGAGAAGTCGAACCCTACCGTCTTGTCGTCGCGCTGGATCTTGTATTCCGTCGTGTTGAACTTGGCGCCGATCTCAAAGAACGAGTTTCCCAGCTTCGAGTCGGCTGAGGCGGTGAACCCGTCCTCCAGGGTGATGGACCTCGTCACCGAGGCGGACACGCTGAAGTTCTTCGTGGCGTCGGATGCGGATCCACAGTTGTCCGTCACCGTGGAAACGCGTTTGTTCGGTCCCAGGTTGTCCCTCTTGAACTGGACATCGACGAATTCACAGTTCTCCAGCTTGGAGGAGTCCTGCGCACAGTCCTTGGACACCTCGGAGGGGGTCGCGGCACCCGCCTGGTTCATCAGCGGAACGGCCACCGCGACGGCCGCCACCGGGGCCAGTATGAGGCCTATGCGCTTCTTCTTGCTCCGGTGGTTTCCCTTGCGTCCGGTGCGGGTCATCGTGCGTCTCCTTGAGGGGACCGGGGATGAGAGGGGAGTGCGAGTTGCCTGGTCACGAGGACTGTCAGCAGTCGGTCAGGACGGGCCTGGACGTCCCGTCCGCGATGCCGGGAGCGCCGGCGGCGCCGTCCAGGACGACAGCGCCCTCGACGGCTTCGGGCGCGGCGTAGTTCTGTTCCTCGACGGGATTGATGACCGTGCTCCCCGGCTTGGCATTGATCTTCACCCGCCATTCGCCCGTCATACGCTGCATCTTCGGCGTGAATTCCATGTGGAGGACCTTGCCGACGGGGACGTCTCTCGTTTCCGTGTCGCCGGCGGTCACCGACTTGAGGGTCAGGTCCGTCGTCGCCTTGTGCTTGAGCCAGGCCCCGCTCAAGGCACCGAAGAGCCCTCCACCGGCACCCTGTTGTGTCGCGGTGTACTTGCCCTCGCCCTGGAGGACGCCCGCCTTCCAGGTAATCGACACCTTTGCCGGATCGGTGGCATTCGACTCGCAGTTCGGGAAGTCGATGGAAGCCTTCTTGGTGGGGCCCTCAAAGGCCTCGAACTTCGTCTCGACGAAATCGCAGCTGTCGGCGAGAAAAATATCCTGGACGCCGCTTCCCGTTTTCTGCTCCTTACCGTTGATCACCTTGGCCTTCTGACACATGCGCATGATCTCGTCCGGCGTTTTCTCCGGCTGGGCGGCGTTCGCCGACGGCAGCAGGGTGATAATGGCCGCACCAGTGGCGAGTGCGGAAACGACGGCGACGATCCGGACCTTCGTGCCCTTCAGGGCCCTCTTACCCATGTCTTGCTCCTTCCTTGAGGGCTTCTTTGTCTCACCGGCACAGAATTATTCGGCCGAACCGAGAGAGCCGACAGAGTCAAATGTCCCTACCGGCCGGTTGTCGATGTGTGCATTGAGACACATTCAGGGGTCCGCCCCCTCGCCCGTCCGTGCGCCGGCCATGTCCACGGATGCCTCGTCGCAGGCGCGAACGACGTGGGTCGGTGTCGCCGTCGGAGACGGGGGAGCCGGGTGCCCGCGACCTGAGCGAGATCGTGACGCGCTGCTCCACCAGAACCGGACGGGCTGCCAGTGGTGGCTCCTGGCACCCGGTGGCGCCAGGACCGCCTCACCCGACATCCCTCTGAGGAGGAAGCGTTGGATCTTGCAGCTCGGCGTCCTCGGAAGACGCTCGACGAAGTGCACTCTGCGCGGGTACACATGCGCGCCGTACTGGCCGCGCACCAGCCCTGCCCCATCGACCCGGACGAACGTCGCGCGGCAGCCTCGGATCCCAGGCGTTGACGATCACCATGCCCTGCTCGGTCTGGCCGAACCGGTCGCGGACCTGTGTCCCGAGAGCATCCGGAGCCCACGCGGTGACATCGCGAGTCAGGGGTCACCGGCCTCGCGCACTTGAACAGGAACTCGTCACTCTGCACGCGCTGCGCGGCAGCCGGGAGGAACCGGACATGGATCTCGGAAGCCTGCGAGATCGCGTTCGGGAGGCGTACACCGAGCTACGGGCCCTCGGCCGACGCCCCTCGGCCCTCGCGATCCGCAGGGGAGCATTCCATGGCTGAAGTGAGAGGTGGCCGGCCTCATCGCCCAGCTGCCGAACGTCCGGGGCAGGTTGTGCGAGCGGACGGGGAGCTGCTCCGCAGGCGCGGTAGTCGGCAGGTCCGCAGCGGGCAGCAAGCCCGTCTGCGGGTCGGTCGTGATCGTGATCGAGAACTGGACGGCCTGGGGCGAGGTCGTGCCTCGACCCCAGGCAGGGCCCCGCGCCGGGCCCATGTGGTCAGTACCCGTACTTCATGGTGACGTCGTGGTCTCGAACCATGTGGGTTCGTCGGAAAGTGCCTGCTTGATGCGGAACAACTGCCGGTCACGCAGCGGCGGCAGGGCGTCCAGCGCGAACCAGCCCACGTCGACGGACTCGTCGTCGTTGACCCGTGCCGCCCCGCCCACGGCCCGGCAGCGGAAGGTGATGTCCATGAACTGGCAGGTGTCACCGTTGGGGTACTCCACCCGCTTACCGGCGCGCACCAGGACGACGCGCTCGGGAACGCAGTGCACCCCGGCCTCCTCGTACACCTCGCGCACGGCGCAGTCCGCGGGCTGCTCCCCCGGGTCCGGGATGCCGCTGATCACGGTCCACTGCCGGTTGTCCGCGCGCTGCCCCAGCAGCACCCGCCCCTCGTCGTCGAAGACGACGGCGCTGACGCCGGGAAGCCAGAGAAGTTGGTGTCCCGCACTGGCCCGGATCTCGGTGATGAACTCTGGAGTCGGCATGGTCCGACCCTATCCGGGCGTCCCGGTCAGCCCGCCGTGTTCCGGCGGCTCCGCACCCCGGCGCCGATCGCCCATCCGAGGCCGCCCGCCGCGACGAGCACCAGAGCCGCCTCGGGGAGGATGCCGAGCTTCGTCGCGGGGGTCTGTGAGGAGCGCAGGGGCACCTTCTGCACCAGGGAGTCCGCCACGAACATGCCGGTCTTCTGGGTGATCCTCCCGTCCGGCATGATGATCGCGCTGACACCGCTGGTCACCGGCACCGTGACGGTCCGGCTGTGCTCGACCGCGCGGACCCGGGACATGGCGAGCTGCTGGTAGGTCATCTCACTGCGGTCGAAGGTGGCGTTGTTGCTGGGCACGGAGATCAGCTGGGCGCCGTCGGTGACCTCGGAGCGCACGGCCCAGTCGAACGCGGCCTCGTAGCAGGTGACCAGGCCGACCTCGGCGTCGCCCATGTCGAACACGCCCGGCTTCGTGCCGCGGCTGAAGTCCTTGCGGACCATCGACGTCCAGTCGCTGTTGATCGCCCCGATGAGCGAGCGCAGCGGAAGGTACTCGCCGAACGGCTGGACCTGCCGCTTGTCGTACGTCTGGGTGGGGCCCTTCACCGGGTCCCAGAGGATCTGCTCGTTGTAGAGCCTGCCGTCCCGCTCGACGACGCCGCCGACCGAGATGGGCACGCCGATCGCCTTGGCGGCCCGGTCGATGACGGCGGCGGCGTCGGCGTTGGCGAAGGGGTCGACGTCGGAGGAGTTCTCGGGCCACAGCACGAAGTCGGGCCTGGCGACCTTGCCCGCCTTCACCTCGGCGGCCAGCCGCTTCGTCTCCCGCGCGTGGTAGTCGAGCACGGCCCGGCGCTGGGAGTTGAAGTCCAGGCCGAGGCGCGGCACGTTGCCCTGGATGACGGCGACGGTGGCGGTGCCGTCCTGCGCCTTGTCGCTGACCAGGGTGCGGGCGGCCAGCGCGCCGACGACCGGGACGGCCACGCTGAGCAGGGCCACCGCGGCGGCCGACCGGCGCACCTCGCCCGAGCGCCGCCGCTCGAGCACGAGCCGCACGATCTCGTACAGGCCGAAGCCGCACAGCACGACGCCGAAGCCGAGCACGGGGGTGCCGCCGACCGCCGCGAGGGGCAGGAAGACGCCGTCCGCCTGGCCGAAGGCGATCTTGCCCCACGGGAAGCCCCGGAAGGGCACACGCGCGCGTGCCGCCTCGCCGGCGATCCAGAGCGCGGCCGCCCACACCGGCCAGGCCGGCAGCTTGGACACGGCGGCGACGCCCATGCCGACCAGCGCGACGAAGATCGCCTCGATGGCCACCAGGGCGAGCCAGGGGCCGGGCCCGACCTCGACGCCGGTCCACACCAGGAGCGGCAGCAGGAAGCCCAGCCCGAAGAGGTAACCGAGACCGAAGGCGGCCTTGCGGCTGCGCCCTCGCAGCACCCAGCCGAAGACGGCGAAGGCCGGCAGCGCCAGCCACCACACGGTGCGCGGCGGGAAGCTGACGTAGAGCAGCACTCCGGAGAGCGCCGCGGTGGCGGCCGGGACGAGGCGGCGCAGGAGCCGGGCGCCGCGCGAAGCCGGCGCGGTCGAGGGCTCCAGCCGGTCCGGCCGGCCTACGGAAGTTGCGGTGACGGTCACTCCGGGAGTGTACGGCGAGTGACCTTTTGGCCGACAGCTCGGTCCGCGGGGCCGGGGACCGCGTCCGCCGGGATCCCGCGCCCGGCGCACAACCCGGCGCAAGTCATCCACAAACCGCCCATCAGCGGTTACGGTGTGCCAGAGCTTCGGTCGTATGCGGCCGGGGTCCTTCACGGTTCAGGTCCGTCACGGTCGGGGGGCGACCGGGTTCGGGGGGCGGGGTGGGTTCCACCGGGATGTCGTCCACGGCAGGCGAGGCCGCGGAAGGAAACAGCCGAAACGTTTCGGACGCGCTCGGCGTGACCGCGCTCGGGGCCTGCGCGGTCTGGTCCCTGATCACCGCCGCGGTGCACGGCGGACGCCCCGAGGGCGTCCTGCTCGCCGTACTGGCGCTGGCCGCCGGCTGTGCGGCGGGGCGGATCACCGGTGTGCTGCTGCCGGTCGCCGCGCCCTGCGCCGGAGCCCTGGCCGGGCTCGCGTCGACGGTGGCCCTGCCCCGGCTCGGCCCCGGAGCGGGGATCGCCGCGCCCCTGGGGCACGCCGGCGCCACCGCCGCGGTGCTGGCCCTGTCGGCCGGTGCCGCGTGCTGCGCCGCCTGGGCGACGCCCGTACCCGCACGGCGGCTCGCGCTGTGGCTGCTCGCCGGGGCCGTGACGGTTGCCGCGGCCCTCCTGGAATCGACGGCGGGCGTGGTGACCTGCTGCGTCGTGCTGGGCTGTTCACTGGTCTCCGGACAGATGCGCCACCGGGGCCCGGCGCTCGCCGCGTCGGCCGTGGCGGCCGCCCTGGTGACCGGCCTGACCTGGGCCGTCGCCGGGAACGCGCTGCCCGGCGGACTCGCCGACCGGCTCACGGACCGGTTGACGCCGCACCGCGTCGGCCTGTGGCGCGACGCCCTCGGCATGGTCCGAGGCCAGAGCGCCCTCGGTGTGGGCCCGGGACGCTTCGGCGAGCTGAGCACGACGGCGGCTCGGTCGACGCTGACCGACGGCAGGCCGCACTCGGCGCCGCTGCAGACGGCGGCGGAGCAGGGCGTCGTCGGCCTGCTGCTGCTTTCGGCGGTCTTCTGCTGGGTGCTGTTCGCGCTGTGGCGGTCGCAGCGTCCGACACCGGTCGTCCTCACCGCGGGGTTCACGCTGACGGCGGTCGCCGCCATCGCCGCCATCGGCAACGCGCTGAGTTTCACCACGGTGTCCGTGGGCGCGGGACTGCTGGCCGGCCTGGCCACGGCCCGGCCGCTCGCCGAGGCGCCCGCGCTGCCCGCGGCGCCCGGAGCTCCGTCGGGGTGCGAGCGCGACCTCCACCACGGCGGCCGCCCGGCGGTGTGACGCGATGACGCGGGGAGGCGGGGACCGGCGGACTGTCAGCGCGCCGGGCCCGGGGCGCCGGCGCGCAGCCGCTCCCGGATGACGCGGACCGCCGACTCGGCGTCGTCCACGGTGATCGTGAACGTGTGGCCGTCCCACAGCCGCAGCACCACGCCCTCGCCCTTGCGCACGACGACCGCGGTGCCCTTCTCCGGCCGCCAGCGATAGCCCCAGCCGCCCCAGTGGCGAGGGGTGACGTGTGGTTCGAAGTCGGCGCCGGCGACATGCGCCAGCGGGATGCGGCGGCGCGGCACCCCGATGTGGCCGCAGCGCACCTCGAGGGACTCCTTGTCGAGCCTGAGGTCGACGTGGACGAAGGCGAGAGTGCCGAAGAGCACCAGCAGCCCGGCGGCGATACAGCCGACGACGGACATCACGAGGGGGGCGACGCCCGAAGTCCAGGCCGATTCGACGGCGAGTTCGACGCCGAGCGCCATGCAGGCCGCCCCGATCAGGGCGAGCACCCACTGGAAGCGGTTGGTGGCGCGCCCCGTCCAGACGTCGGCATGCGGAGCGGCGGACGGCGGGGCGGCGCGATGCGGGACGTCGGGAAACGGGATGCTCTCGTCGTGGGGGTGGTCCCTCATATCCATGAGGTTACTCAGGTTTCGCTGCGCCGGTAGTCCGTAGCGCAGGGTGACTGCTCCGCCCGGGTCCCCCTCGGGGCTGCCCGCCGCGGGCGGGTCACGGGCCGGGGCGCGGGACGGTCACGGAGCGGGGCTGACGGCCTGGAGCAGGCGGCCTTCCGCGTAGGCCAGCGCCGGCTCCGGCAGAGCGCCCGGGCGACCGCTGAGCAGAACCGTCACCGCGCCGAGCGCCGCACCCTCCGGCTCGGGGCGGGCGCCGATCCTGCGCATTGCCTGCGCGACCACCGCGCCGGCCGAGCCGTGCAGCACGAGCGGTGGCCGGCCGGGGCGCTGCACGGCGGCACGGATGCGGTCGGCGACGAGTTCGTAGTGGGTACAGCCGAGGACGACGGTCGTGACGTCCTCGGGGGTGAGCGCCGCGGCCGCGGCGACCGCCGCGTCGATCGCCGTCTCGTCGGCGTGCTCCACGGCCTCGGCCAGCCCCCAGCAGGGCACCTCCGCGACCGTGACACCGCCGGCGAAGTCCTTGATCAGACCCCGCTGGTAGGGGCTTCCCGTGGTGGCGGGCGTGGCCCAGATCGCGACGGGGCCGCCGCCGGACGCGGCCGGCTTGATCGCCGGAACGGTGCCGATCACCGGGATGCCGGGTTCGAGGGTGGCCCGCAGCGTGGGCAGGGCGTGCACGGTCGCGGTGTTACAGCCCACGATCAGGGCCTCGGGCCGGTGCGCCGCGGCGGCCTCGGCGACGGCCAGCGCACGCGCGGTGAGGTCCTGCGGGGTGCGCGGCCCCCAGGGCATGCCGTCGGGGTCGAGGGAGAGCACGAGATCGGCGTCCGGTCGCAGGCGTCGTACCGCGGCGGTGGCCGCCAGCAGGCCGATTCCGGAGTCCATGAGCGCGATCTTCACCCGGCCACCATAGACGATGTGCGCCTGCCGCCCCTTGGGGTGGGGAAGACTGCGCACGTGAGCGCCATCGTGTGGATCGCCGCCCTGTCCCTGGCCGCCTGGCTGTGGCTGCTGCTGTGTCAGGGGTTCTTCTGGCGCACGGACATCAGGCTGCCGGACCGGACGGCGCCGCGGGAGTGGCCGTCGGTGTGTGTCGTCGTCCCCGCCCGCGACGAGGCGGCGGTGCTGCCCGCGAGCCTGCCCTCGCTGCTCGCCCAGGACTATCCCGGACCGGCCGAGGTCTTCCTCGTCGACGACGGCAGCCGGGACGGCACGGGAGACCTGGCGCGCGCCCTCGCCCGGCGTCACGGCGGGCTCCCGCTGACCGTGGACTCACCCGGCGAACCGCCCGCGGGCTGGACCGGCAAGCTGTGGGCGGTGCGGCACGGGATCGGCCTGGCACGCGCGCGCGAGCCCGAGTACCTCCTGCTCACGGACGCCGACATCGCGCACGCGCCCGACAGTCTGCGGGAGCTGGTGGCGGCGGCCCGAACCGGCGGCTTCGACGCCGTCTCCCAGATGGCGCGGCTGCGGGTGGAGAGTCCGTGGGAGCGACTGGTGGTGCCGGCGTTCGTCTACTTCTTCGCCCAGCTGTACCCGTTCCGCCGGATCGGCCGGCGCGGTGCGCGCACGGCGGCCGCGGCGGGCGGCTGCGTCCTGCTGCGCGCCGAGACGGCCGAGCGGGCGCGGATCCCGGACGCCATCCGGCAGTCCGTCATCGACGACGTGGCGCTCGCGCGGGCCGTGAAGGGCGCGGGCGGGCACATCTGGCTGGGGCTGGCCGACCGGGTGGACAGCGTGCGGCCGTACCCGATGCTGCACGACCTGTGGCGGATGGTGTCGCGCAGCGCGTACGCGCAACTGCGCCACAGCCCGGCCCTGCTGCTCGCAACGGTGATGGGCCTGGCTCTGGTGTACCTGGTCCCGCCGCTCGCGCTCCTCTTCGGACTGACGGCCGGCAGCGCGCCGACGGCGGTGTGCGGTGCACTGGCCTGGCTGGTCATGGCGGGGACGTACATCCCGATGCTGCGGCACTACCGGCAGCCGCCGTGGCTCGCTCCCCTGCTGCCGTTCACCGCGTTCCTCTACCTCCTGATGACGGTCGACTCCGCGGTGCAGCACTACCGGGGCCGCGGTGCGGCCTGGAAGGGCCGCACCTACACGCGTCCGGACGCCGTCGCCGACGAGGGCTGAGCCCGGCTCGGGCCGCGGCCCGGCCCCTACTTGCGGCCCGGCGTCCAGTTCATGCCCCACCCATAGGCGTGGTCGACCGTCCGCTGTGGGCTCACGCCGCGCTCGGGCACCAGATAGCGGGCCTCGCGCTGGACGACGAGGTCGCCGCCCTGGTTGGTGATGAGCGCCAGCGCGCAGACGGTCGACGGGACCGTGCACTCGTCCAGGGAGAAGTCGACCGGTGCGCCGAACTGGGGTTGCAGGGTGACCGTGGCGTGCAGGTCGGCGAACGAGCGGGCGCCCTCGTAGATGGTCACGAAGACCAGGATGCGCCGGAAGTCGTTCTTGCGGTCGAGGTTGACCGTGAGGTTCTCGCCGCTCGACACGGCGCCGGTGCGGTCGTCGCCGTCGAGGTGGATGTACGGCGGCTGGTGCAGCGAGCCGAAGGCGTTGCCGAGGGCCTGGACCACGCCCTTGCGGCCGTCGGCGAGCTCGAACAGGGCGCACAGGTCGAGGTCGAGGTCGTTGTGCAGCGCGACCGCCCGCCCGCGCTTGCTGCCCCATCCGGAGAACTGCTTGCGCACCTCCCAGTTGAGGTTGACGCGCAGGGCGCCCGACGTGCCGCCCTGTTTGGTCAGCGACACCGAAGGGGCGGCCTTGGTGAGCGTCACCTTGGTGAGCCTGACCGGCGTGCCCGGCACCGCGGGCGGGGCGGGCGGGGGCGGCGGGGCCTGGTGGACGGGCGGGGGCACGGTGACCGGGAAGGCCGGCATGGTCGGCTGCTGAGGCGTGGGGGTCACGGCGGGCGGGACCGGCGGGACGGGGGCCGTGGCCGGCGCGACGGGGGCCGCGGCGTGTTGCGGCTCGTCCACGGTGATGCCGAAGTCCGTGGCCAGGCCCTCGAGGCCGCTGCCGTAGCCCTGTCCGACGGCGCGGAACTTCCAGGCGCCCTGACGGCGGTAGAACTCGCCCAGCACGAATGCGGTTTCGACCGTGGCGCCGGCGCTGTCGAACCGCGCCACGACCGCGCCCTGCGCCGCGTCCCGCACCTCGATGTAGAGGTCCGGGATCTGCCCGAACGAGCCGCCGTCCGACGAAGCGGCCAGGACCACGGTCTCGATCGAGGGCTCCACGCGCGCGAGGTCGACGAGGACGCTGTCGGTCACCCGGCCCCCGGCGTCGCGTTTGCCCTCGTGGCGTACGGCGCCGGAGGAGTGCGCGGGCTGGTTGTAGAAGACGAAGTCGGCGTCGGAACGGACCTTTCCGCCCAGCAGCAGCAGCGCCGACGCGTCCGCGTCGGGAACGCCGGGTCCGGAACGCCATCCCAGCTCGACCCGCAGCGCCGTGGTCGGCACCGGGACATTGGACCCCTTGGACATTGACATGTACGCCCCCCATCGCGTGTCGGTGCACCGGGCCGTGGGTCCCGGCGCCCCTCGGGTTGTCTACCGGCCAACCTATTCAAAGGGACGGCGCACGCCCATCGGGAGCGCAGGATCAGCCCTGTCCGACTCCCGGGTAACCCCCTCGGAACTCGGCTTTTACACGATCTACGCGTCGTTCGCCGTCCCTTTTTCCCATGTTCGCTCGCATTGGGGGTCCGAGGCTCCTACCGACACGGAAATCAACCCTCTTATCGGTCTCCCCAACCAGCACATCGTGGGCTTACCTTATGTGCCATGACCTCCCCCCGCTCCACCTACGGAGGCGGCTACTACTCCGCCTTCCCGGACACTCCGATCTACGACTCGCTCGTGGCCGAGCGGGGCACCCCGCAGATCGCCCCGATCCGGGTCCCCGCCGCGTACGACATGGGCAGCAGCAACCTGCCCGCGTTGCCGTCGGCGCTGCCCGCCCTTCCGGCGGGTCCGCAGCAGTCCTACGGCTACCCGCAGGCGCAGCAGCCCGCGCCGCTGCAGCAGGCTCCGGCGGCCTACATCCCGCCGCAGGCCGTCGCGCCGCGCGGCTACCCCGGCCCCCAGGCGCAGCAGCAGCCGCGCCCCGCGGGTCCCGGAATGAACTACGAGGCGATGCGCCCGGCCGCGCCCCGGCCCGCGGCGCCGCAGTACCAGGATCCGTACAACCAGCAGCAGTACCGCGGTTACTGAGCCGACCCGGGGTCACCGGCGCCACCTGGCAAAATGACCCCCATGCCTCTCGCGGAACTGCTGTCGATACACGTCCATCCGGTCAAGGCGTTTCGGGGCCAGGCGCCCCGTGAGGCCGTTGTGGAGCCCTGGGGGCTGGCCGGGGACCGACGCTGGGCGCTGATCGACGACGGGGGAAAGGTCGTCACCCAACGCCAGCAGCCGCGCCTCGCACTGGCCGCCGCCGAGCTCCTGCCCGGCGGCGGCGTGCGTCTGTCCGCGCCCGGGCTACGACCACTGACGGTCGCCGTGCCCGATCCCGCGGCCCCGGTGTCACTGGAGATCTTCCGCGACAAGGTGCAGGGGGTCCTCGCCGACGCCGACGCGCACGCCTGGTGCAGTGCCTACCTCGGCGCGGACGTACGCCTGGTCCACATGGACGACCCCGCCACCCGCAGGCCCGTCGACCCGGCGTACGCGCTGCCCGGCGAGACCGTCGCGTTCGCCGACGGATATCCGCTGCTGGTCACCACGACCGCGTCCCTGGACGCCCTCAACTCGCTCGTCGCGACGGGCGAGCACCCCGCCGAGGGGCCGTTGCCGATGAACCGTTTCCGGCCGAACCTGGTCGTCTCGGGCACCGAGGAGTGGTCCGAGGACGGCTGGTCGCGTCTGGCGGTCGGCGAGGTGCGGTTCCGGGTCGCCAAACCGTGCGGACGGTGCGTGGTCACCACCACCGACCAGGACACCGCGGCGCGCGGCAAGGAGCCGCTGCACACCCTCGGACGGCATCGGCGCATCGGCGGCGCGCTGGTCTTCGGCCAGAACCTGGTGCCCCTGTCCCGCGGCACGATCAGCGTCGGCGATCCGGTGCGCGTCACCGGCTGAGACCCGTCGTGGTCCGGCCCGGTCCCCCGGTCACGGGCGGACCGCTCGGCGGGAACCCCTGCCCGGCTCCAGGGCGTTGGGAGGGCGTGCGAGGTTCATGCGGTCCTCGGCCCTGGTGATTTCGCTCTCTCTTTCACGGGACGCGCGTGCGAACGGCCCCGACGGGGGTTGTCTCGGAGCGGGAAGGGGGTGCGGTCGATGCGAGCGATCGGCGGAATCTGGCGTTGGCGACACAACCCACTGCGCCGTGGAACGGATCTGGTCGAGGCGTGGATGGCCCTGTCGGCCCTGCTCCTGATCCTCCTCGTCGCGCCCGTGGTGGGCTCCGTGGTCGGCGCCCTGGCCCAGGGCGCTCTGCAGCAGTCGGTCCGTGCGCAGCACGCGTCGCGCCACGGGGTCACGGCCACCGTGGTGCGCAGGGCGACCGGTTCGCCGCTGGACGTGGATCCGGAGACGGCCAACGGCCGGGAGGCGCGGACGCGGGTCGTCGCCGACTGGACCGCGCCGGACGGCACCGCGCGGCGCGGCACGGTCCTGGCGGGCCTCAGGACCCCGCACCCCGGCGACCGCTTCGCGATTTGGACGGACGGGCACGGCCGTCCGGTGGCCCGTCCCCTGGACCCCGCCACCGCCACGACGCACGCCGTGCTCGCCGGCTTCGGCGCGGCCCTGTTCAGCGCGGGCGCCGTGGAGGGCGGCCGGCGGCTGGTCGTCTGGCACATGGTCCGCCGCCGTTACGCCCGTTGGGACCGGGCCTGGGAGCGTGCGGGGCCGGACTGGGGGCGCACCGGCGCCGGCAGCTGACGGCCTTTCGTCTCTGGTCAACCCACTGCCCGCGCGCACGCTACGGTGGTCCGGCCGAAGCTTTCGGCATCAACCCGCGTACCACGAGGTGGGGGCACAGCAACGCCATGGCACAGGGCACGGTCCAGGTGACGCACACCGGCACATCGCGGTGGCGTCGCCGCACGGGTGAGTACGCATCGCTCGCCGCAGCCCTGGAGGCCGCGGCGGAAGGCGACGTCCTCACCATCGCTCCCGGCACGTATCGGGAGAACCTGGTCGTGGAGCGGTCGGTGACCCTGCGGGGCCCCGAGGGCTCCCCCGGCTCCGTGCGCCTGGCTCCGGTGGACGGAGTGCCGCTGACCGTGCGGGCCTCGGCCGTGGTGCAGGACCTGCACGTGGAGGGTCAGGACGCGGCGGCGCCCGCGGTCCTCGTCGAGGAGGGCACTCCGGAGCTGCTGGACCTGCGGATCGTCACCCGGTCAGCGGCGGGCGTCGAGGTGCGCGGCAGCGCCCGCCCCACGGTGCGGCGGTGCACCGTCGACAACCCGGCGGGCATCGGCATCGCCGTGGTGGACGGCGGGGGCGGCGTCTTCGAGGAGTGCGAGATCCTCGCCGCCGGCCAGGCCGGCGTCGCGGTGCGCGGCGGCGCGCGACCCCGGTTCGAGCGCTGCCGGGTGCACCACACCGCGGGGGCGGGTCTGAGCGCGACCGGCGACCACACCGCCCTCGAGGCGGTGGGCTGCGAGGTGTACGAGGTCAGGGGCAGCGGCGTCCAGGTCAGCGCCCGGGCCACCGCCCACCTCACCGACTGCGATGTGCACCGCACCACCGCCGACGGCGTCACCCTCGACACCGACGCCGTGCTCACCCTGGCCGACTGCCGTATCCACGACATCCCGGAGAACGCGGTCGATCTGCGCTCCCGTTCCGTCCTGACGCTGACCCGCACGACGGTGCGTCAGTTCGGGCGCAACGGGCTGTCGGTGTGGGACCCGGGCACGCGTGTGGACGCCAACCAGTGCGAGATCTTCGACAGCACCGGCGACTACCCGGCCGTCTGGGTCAGCGACGGCGCGACGGCGGTGCTGGACTCCTGCCGGGTGCACGACGTGCCGGACGCCCTGTTCGTCCTGGACCGCGGCTCCCGTGCGGACGTCGTCGACAGCGACCTCTCCCAGGTGCGCAACACCGCGGTGTCGGTGAGCGACGGTGCGACGGCCCAGCTCGACGACTGCCGGATCCGGGACGCGGCGACCGGCGCCTGGTTCCGCGACCACGGCAGCGGCGGCACGCTCGACAACTGCACCATCGACGGCACGCAGACCGGCGTGATCGTCACCAAGGGCGCCGACCCGACCGTCGAGCGCTGCACGGTCGACTCCCCCGCCGAGGCCGGGTTCTACGTGTCGGCGGGCGGTCGCGGCAGCTTCCTGAACTGCCGGGTGACCAACAGCGGGGGCTACGGCTTCCACGTGATAGACGGCAGCCGTACGACGCTGCGCAGGTGCCGGACCGAACGCTGTGCGCGCGGCGGCTACGAGTTCGCCGACGCGGGGGCGGAGTCCGCGTCCGGCTCCGCGCCCGTGGTCGAGGACTGCAGCAGCGACGAGAGTGCCGGCGTGCGCATGCCGGGGGCCCCGGCGGTGCTGGAGACGGTCGTGCAGACGACGGTGCAGTCCCCCGGTGTGCTCGGCGTGCTGCCCGGACAGCGCGTCGCCGCGCCGGAACCGCAGCCGGCGGCTGCGGAGCCGCGGTCGTCGGCGCGGACCTCGCAGGACGTGCTCGGTGAGTTGGACACCCTGGTCGGTCTGGACAGCGTCAAGCGCGAGGTGCGGGCCCTCATCGACATGATCGAGGTGGGCCGGCGCCGGCAGCAGGCGGGGCTCAAGGCGGCGTCCGTCAAGCGCCACCTGGTCTTCACCGGCTCCCCGGGCACCGGCAAGACGACGGTCGCGCGCCTGTACGGCGAGATCCTCGCCGCGCTCGACGTGCTGGAGAAGGGCCATCTCGTCGAGGTGTCCCGGGTGGACCTGGTCGGCGAGCACATCGGTTCGACGGCGATCCGCACCCAGGAGGCGTTCCAGCGGGCGCACGGCGGGGTGCTGTTCATCGACGAGGCGTACGCGCTGTCGCCGGAGGACGCCGGCCGCGACTTCGGCAAGGAGGCCATCGACACCCTGGTGAAGCTGATGGAGGACCACCGCGACTCCGTCGTCGTGATCGTCGCGGGCTACACGGCGGAGATGGAGCGGTTCCTGTCGGTCAACCCCGGTGTGGCGTCCCGTTTCTCACGGACCATCACGTTCGGCGACTACGGCCCCGACGAGTTGCTGCGGATCGTCCGGCAGCAGGCCGAGGAGCACGAGTACCGGCTCGGCCCGGGCGCCGCGGAGGCGCTGCTGAAGTACTTCACGGAACTCCCGAAGGGCCCCGCCTTCGGCAACGGCCGCACCGCCCGCCAGACCTTCGAGGCGATGGTGGAGCGGCACGCGAGCCGCGTCGCGCAGGTGGCGGAGCCCAGCACGGACGACCTCACCCTGCTGTACGCGGAGGACCTGCCGGACCTGCCCTGACGGTTCACGACCGCTGCACCGGCACCTCCCCGGCGGGCGTCTGGGGTCGCAGCCGCCCGAGCAGCAGTTCGCGCTCCTCGGCGAACGCCGGGTCGGCCTGGTAGTCGGAGTGCCCGAGGACGGGCGTGGGCAGCGGGTGGTCCTCGCTGCGGCCGTACGCCAGGGGATCGGCGAGCGGCTCACGGTCCACCCGGGGTCCGCAGCCGTCGCCGGACAGCCGTACGGGGCCGCCGATGGGATCGGTCGGCCGGTACAGGTTGCGCCAGCAGTCGATGTCCTCGTGCAGGGCGGCCAGTGCGGCCGGTCCGAAGTGGGCGGGGAACCAGCGGCCGTAGAGGCGCTCGATCGGGGAGCCGTAGGTGAGCAGGGCGACGCGGGCGCGGTCGGAGGGTTTCAGCTGCCAGGCCGCCGCGGCCGCGAGGACGCTGCCCTGGGAGTGGCCGGAGATGACCAGGCGTCCGCCCGTGGCACGCGTCCAGGTGGCCATGCGCCAGGTCAGGTCGGGGACCGCGCGCTCCGCGTAGCAGGGCGGGGCGAAGGGGTGCGCGGCACGCGGCCAGAACGTGCCGACGTCCCAGAGAATGCCGATCGTGCGCCGCGCGGAGACGTCCTTGTAGGCCCGCCGGCCCCAGGTCACGAACAGGATGAAGCCGAGCCCGATCAGCCAGGAGCCCAGCGCCTGGGCGGTCTGGGCGAGGCCCTGCACGAAGGGCTGAGCGGTCTGCGCGGCCCGGGCCGGGGTCCGCCCGGTGCCGAAGGCGCCGACGAGCGCACCCGCGCCGAGAAGCAGGGTCGCGGTGGCGACGACGGCGACGAGGAGCGGGGCGCGGTCGGTGAGCGCGGCCAGCGCGCGGGCCCGGGCGATGAGCCGGGTGCGCGCCGCGTCGCCGGAGCGCACCCCGTACGTACGGACGACCTCTCTCTCCTCGGCCCGGATCAGCAGCAGGGTGCGCCGGGCGATCAGCGCGCACAGGGCCAGCACCACCACGAGCAGCACCGGGATGACGGCCGCCTGCCAGGTCAGCAGCACCGGCGGGCCGTCGAGGGAGGCCCCGGTGCCGTCGAGCCAGTCCGATACCCACTGCGACACTCCGCCGGACATGACGCCGCCCAGTGCGCAGGCCAGCATCGCGACGGCGGGACCGCCGAGGCCGTGCAGCGCGCAACGCTCCGGCGGCGCGCCGGGGCCGCGCTTGCGCGGGCAGTGGTGCAGGGTGCGGGCGACGACCGCCAGGGCGATCACCAGGGCGCCCTGGGCGAGGGCCAGGGCGCCGAAGGTCGTGTCGCCCGGGAGCCGGCCCTCGGAACTCCAGCCCGGGCGGTTCCATCCTGCGTACACGAGGGTGAGCGCGAGCAGCACGAGGGCGGCGAGCGGCAGCCCGCGTACGAGATGGGCGTCGAGGTGTCGGTCGAGGCGGCGCTCGCTGCGGCCCCGGCGGCACACCACCCAGACCGTGGCCAGCGCGCCCGCGGCCAGGGACGCCTGCAGGGCGTGGCCCAGCAGGTCGAGGAGGGCGGGGCCACCGGGCCTGTGGTCCTCGCGCACGGCCGCAGTGCCCACCGCCGCGGCGACCGTGAGCAGGCCGGCCGCGGTGTGCGCGGCCCGGAGCCGGGCGACGAGGCGGCGTCCGTACCAGAAGCCGGGCCGGCCGAGCGCGGTGTGCGCGGGGCCGGTCTCGGGCTCGGGCGCGCGGTCCAGGGGTTCCTGTGACTCGTACGCCCGCCAGGTGCGGTGGGACAGGTACCACAGGAGCGCGGTGAGCGCGGTCGGCAGCAGGGCGGCGAGGGCGAGGCGGCGGCCCGGCAGGCTCCACCAGCCGCCGTCCGAGACGGTCGGCGACAGGAAGCCCAGCCAGGTGTGGCGTTCGGCGCAGGCGGCCGTGCCCGCGCACTGCCAGGCCGTCAGGTCGAGGGCGACCTCGCAGGCCGCGGCCACCAGCAGCACCGTCAGGCTCAGCGCCGCGAGCCGCACCAGCAGGCCGTACACCCGCACCGCGCGGGTGCTCTCCGTTGCGGCGGGGCGCATCCAGTGGGCGAGGTTGACGACCATGAACGGCAACAACAGCAGCCACAGGGCACGGGTGCCGTTGCCGGACGTGAGGTTGGACCACACGTAGGCCTCGGGGACCGGCACGCCGCGGCTGCGGTCGTCGCCGGGGCCGGTGTCGGCGGCGACGTCGTCGGCGCGCCGGTAGACGGCCGCCGTCCCGTCGCCGGTGATCCGCACGGTGCGCGGATCGTTCAGCATCTTCTCGGGCGTGGCGCCGCCGACGCCGTGGACCAGTAGTTCCAGGGCGGCTCCGCCCGCAGAGGCAGGTTTCACGATGCGCACTTCCCCCATGACACGCCTTCGAATGTGTCCGTGCGGGCATAAGGATCGCCACTTCGGACGCGTGATACACCTCCGGTCACGGAATCTCCCCGTGGTGTGCGACGGACGCGCACCACCGGCGTGGCATGTGCGCGTCG
The DNA here is from genome assembly GCF_003032475.1 of Streptomyces sp. P3. Lineage (NCBI taxonomy): Bacteria > Bacillati > Actinomycetota > Actinomycetes > Kitasatosporales > Streptomycetaceae > Streptomyces > Streptomyces sp. P3. The sequence goes on along the minus strand of NZ_CP028369.1, from coordinate 8,590,483 downwards.
GGGCGGTGGCACAGCTGTGCCCCGGCCGTGCGAGGATGGGACGCCCGCACACCGGCGTCGGGGGTGAACGTCGTCGTCGGACCAGGTGAGCGGGCCCGTCGGACGGCTGAGGGAAAGGAACCGGAGCGTACGTGAGTGAGAATCAGAACCTCCTCGCGGAGCAGCGCCGCTCCCTGATCCTGGACGAGGTGCGACGCCGTGGCGGCGTCCGTGTCAACGAGCTGACCCGCAAACTCGGCGTTTCGGACATGACGGTGCGGCGTGATCTGGACGCGCTGGCCCGGCAGGGCGTGCTGGAGAAGGTGCACGGCGGCGCGGTGCCGGTCGTGGAGGCGAGCACCCACGAGCCGGGCTTCGAGGCGAAGTCGGGTCTGGAGCTGACCGCCAAGGAGGACATCGCCAAGGCTGCGGCGGAACTGGTCGCCCCGGGCAGCGCGATCGCGTTGTCGGGCGGTACGACCACCTATGCGCTGGCCCATCACCTGGTGGACGTGCCCGACCTGACGGTGGTGACGAACTCGGTGCGCGTCGCGGACGTCTTCCATGTGGCGCAGCGCACCGCGGGCCCCCGGCAGGGCGCGGCCACCGTCGTGCTGACCGGTGGGGTGCGCACACCGTCGGACTCACTGGTGGGACCGGTCGCCGACCAGGCCATCGCGGCACTCCACTTCGACGTGCTGTTCCTCGGCGTGCACGGCATATCGGCCGAGGCCGGGCTGTCGACGCCGAATCTCGCGGAGGCCGAGACCAACCGGCGGCTGGTGCAGTCGGCGCGCCGGGTCGTGGTGGTCGCCGACCACACCAAGTGGGGTGTGGTGGGCCTGAGTTCGTTCGCCGCGCTGGAGCAGGTCGACACGCTGGTGACGGATGCCGGGCTGCCGAAGGCGGCGCGCGCGGAGATCTCCGAGCACCTGCGCCGGCTGACGGTCGCGGGCGAGCCCGACGAGGGTGCAGACATCTGAGCGGGCGGCGGCTAGGGTGGCGCACCCGTTTCCCCGCCATGCGGAGGTCGCGCGTATGCCTCGCCGGTTGCGTCCCGAAGGACTCGACTTCGTCCGGTCCGCTCCCGTGCGGCTGGTCTTCGCGGGGGAGCTGTCCGCTCCCCCCGAGCGGGTGTTCGGTGCGCTCGCCGAGGACGTGCCCGGGTGGGCGCGGTGGTTTCCGGGCGTGACGTCCGCGCAGCCGCTGGACGGCGGTGCGGCGCGCGAGGTGCGCCTGCGGGGCGGCACGCGTTTTCGTGAGACGGTCCTCGCGGCGAAGGCGGCGGAGGTGTACGCCTACCGCGTCGACGTCACCAACGCTCCGGGCGTCGGGGCGCTGGTCGAGGAGTGGCGGCTGGCGCCGGCCGGGGCGGGGACGCGCGTGCGGTGGACGTTCGCCGCCGACGGGAGCGGGGTGTTCCGGGCGGTGCTGCGGCTGGCCCGGCCGGGGCTCGGGCAGTCCTTCCGCAAGGCCGTGGCGGGGCTGGACCGCAGCCTGGCCGGCTGAGCGCTGCGAGGTCGACGGCCCGCGGGTCAGGCCTGCCACACGCCGGTGGCCAGCAGCGAGTCGATCGCCGCGGTGTAGGGCGCGATGTCCAGGCCCTGCTCGGCGAGCCAGTCGTCGGAGTAGTACTTGTCCAGGTAACGGTCGCCCGGGTCGCACAGCAGAGTGACCACACTGCCCCGGCGGCCGTCGGCCACCATCTCGGCGACGATCTTGAGCGCGCTCCACAGCCCGGTGCCCGTCGAGCCGCCCGCCTTTCGGCCGATGGCCCGCTCCAGGGCGCGCACCCCGGCGACGCTGGCGGCGTCGGGGACCTTCATCATGCGGTCGACGGCGCCGGGGACGAAGCTGGGCTCCATGCGCGGCCGGCCGATGCCCTCGATGCGTGAACCGCAGTCGCAGGTGACGCCCGGATCGCCGCTCGTCCATCCCTCGAAGAAGCACGAGTTCTCCGGGTCGGCGACGCAGATGCGGGTGTCGCGCTGGGTGTAGTGGACGAAGCGCGCGAGGGTCGCGGAGGTGCCGCCGGTGCCGGCCGTGGCGACGATCCAGGCGGGCTCCGGGAACCGCTCCAGCTCCAGCTGCCGGAAGATGGATTCGGCGATGTTGTTGTTCCCGCGCCAGTCCGTGGCCCGCTCCGCGTAGGTGAACTGGTCCATGTAGTGGCCTTCGAGCTCCCTCGCGAGGCGTGCCGACTCCTCGTACATCGTGCGCGAGTCGTCGACGAAGTGGCACCGGCCGCCGTGGAACTCGATCAGTCGGATCTTCTCGGCGCTCGTCGTACGCGGCATGACGGCGATGAAGGGCACGCCGATCAGCTTGGCGAAGTACGCCTCGGACACGGCCGTCGAGCCGCTGGACGCCTCGATCACCGGGCGGTCCGGCCTGATCCAGCCGTTGCACAGTCCGTAGAGGAAGAGCGAGCGGGCGAGCCGGTGTTTGAGACTGCCGGTGGGGTGGGTCGACTCGTCCTTGAGATACAGGTCGATGCCCCACTTCTCGGGGAGCGGGAAGCGCAGCAGGTGGGTGTCGGCCGAGCGGTTGGCGTCCGCCTGGACCTTGCGGACCGCTTCTTTCAGCCAGTCGCGGTATGCGGCGTCGCTGTGGTCGACGTCGAGGGTGGCGCCGGTCCTGGTGGGCGGGGAAGTGGTCACGGCGGGGCTCCTTCGGGCGTCGCGCCGACGGTGGTCCGCGCGGCCGGCACTCCGATCATAGACACCTTCAACACGCTTCTCACCTGCATAAACACACCTTTGGGGCCCCCAAAGCCGGCCCTGGGGGCGGACGCGGACGCCAGGGGGCGCATTCACACGAATGCTCCGGACGGCCCGTCGTGGACCTGCGGAGGCACTGGTGCTCGACGGCGGGCGCGGGCAGACTGCACCGGGTCGGGGCCGAGCCCCGGGCGGGGGCGCACACCGGATGACGGGACGAGTTCGAACGCGAGGGGGCGGGAAGGCATGGCGGAGCCGGAGTTCACGGCTACGGGCGTGCGTATCGGGAAGCGGCTGCGCTCGCTCACCCGAGCCGGGCAGGTCCGGATCAGCGACGGCAGGCTGGAGTTGCTGACCAGTTACGGCAGCGAGATCGACAGCGCGCCCGTGCAGGCGGTCCGCGCCTCGAAACCCTGGTTCGTCCCGGAGGACCGGGCGCTGGCCGACCTCAACGGCAACCGGTACCTGCTGACGCTCGGTGAGCACGACCCGGCGCCGGGCGAGCCCGGACCGCCCGCGGCGCGCCGCTTCATCGAAGCCGTGCGCAAGGCGGCGGGGCGCGGCGGCTGAGCCGCAGGGGCGCGAGACCGGCCCGGGTGGCCGAATCACCGCGAGTTGCGCTACCGCATCCGCTGCGTCACTCTGGTCTCACGTCACTCTGGGTTTACCGGCGATAACGCTGCGAACCAGCCCGCCGGCCAAGACAGCAGGCCGCCGCCTCGCGCAGACGCCCTGCTCGATCCGAACTCCGTGTTCTTCCGGACCTCAGTCGGGGAGTCGCAGCCGTGATCAGCAACCCAAGCAGGCACTGCATGGTGGAGCTTCAGGCCCTGCCGTCGCGGATCGGTCAGGTCCGCAGAATCGTATCGGCGCAGTTGCGCTACTGGCACATGGACCCGTTGATAGACCGGGCCGCGCTGGGTGTGACGGAGCTGTTGACCAACGTCCACCTGCATGCCCAGCCCGACAAGACCTGTGTCGTGGAGATGGAACTGCTGCTCGACCGGCTGACCGTGTCGGTGCGCGACCACGACCCGCGGCTGCCGGTCGCCAAGGCCGCCGAGACCCTCGCCACCTGCGGACGCGGGCTGGCCATGGTGGCCGCGGTCAGCGAGAGCTGGGGCGCCCGGCCGGACGGCGATTCCGGCAAGGTCGTGTGGTTCACGCTGCCGGCGCCGGTCGCCGCGCGGGAACTCGCGGCGCGGCCGCCCCGCCGCACGCCACGGGAACAGGCCGCAGCCCGGTTCCCGGAGGTCGTCTCCGTCGATGATCTGCGGCCCGCGCATGCTCCCGCCCGGTCGGCCGTCGTCGGTTGACCGGGCGGTGACGTCCGCCGCGGCGAGGCGCCCGCGCGCCCGGTGTGCCGGCCAGGGTCTGCTCCTACGAGTGCACGTTCCGCGTGCCGTGCGGGGAGGCCGTCGGGGACGTCTGCCCGAACTGCGGTGGCGAGCCGGTCCCCCGGTCACGCCGAGCCGCCGCCGGCTTACGGCTCGGCCGCGGCCGACGGCTCACGGGGACGCCTGGCCGCTGTCCTTCGGCGCGCCGCGGCCGCGCCGGCGTCGACCCCGATCCGGGCGCTCACGCGGTGCGGACCCGGTCGGGGTACCGGCCGACGGTGCGCCGACGGATGTCGTACATCGCGAAGTCGACGCCCGCCCCGTCCGCGACTACCGCCGTTCTCAGGTGGTGCCGTCGAAGCTGGCGAAGTAGGCGGCGGCCATGTCCTCGTCGCCGTGGCCCTGCGCGGCGGCCCGCTCCAGCCGCTCGGCGCTCGCGGCCGCCACGTCCAGGCGGACACCGTTCCCGCGCCCGGCCTCGACGATCAGCCGGGCGTCCTTCGCGGCCGTCGTGACCGCGAACTGGGCCGGCGTGAGCCGTTCGTCGAGGATCAGGGCCGCCTTCGCCTTCAGGTACCCCATGTCGAGCGGGCCGCCCTCGATCAGTTCGAAGAACGTGTTCGGGTCGACTCCAAGGGCCTGGGCCAGGGCCAGGACCTCACCGGTCGCGGCGGTGGCCGCGATCACCCAGCTGTTGGCCACGAGCTTGAGCCGGGTCGCGGTGCCCGCGCCGCCGTCCTCGCCGGTCCACACGATCCGTGCGCCCACGGCGTCCAGGACGGGAGTCACCGCGGCCCGGCCTGCGGGCGGCCCCGCCGCCAGGACGGTCAGCTGCCCGGTCTCGGCCGGCCGGCGGGTGCCCAGCACGGGGGCGTCGAAGAACGCGAGACCGTGTGCGTGGGCGAAGGCCGCCAGGTCGGCCACGGCCTCGATCCCGGCGGTCGTCGACTGCACCCAGGCCATCCCGGCGCGCAGGGCCGGAGCGGCCTCGCGCATCACCTCCAGGGTGGCGGGGCCGTCGTAGAGCATGGTCAGGACGACGTCCGCGCCCTCGACGGCCTCCGCGGGGGTGGCGGCGACGTGCACGCGGTCCGCGGCGAGCGGCTCGGCCTTGGCACGGGTGCGGTTCCAGGCGCGGACGGTGTGGCCGGTTCGGGCGATGCTGCGGGCCATCGCGGCCCCCATGATGCCGGTGCCCAGGACGCTGACGGTCAGGTGGTCTGTCATGGCGTCAACCTACGTCGGCGCGTCGGCGACCGGCGTCTTTCCCGGGGCACGGCGGGCAGCCGTGTGCGGCGTTCCGTCGGCCGACGGGCTGATGGGCCGTCATGGGCGTGTCGGCGCGGCCGCGTCGCACACCGGCGGCACCCGGCCGCCTGCGCAGGGGGCCGAGGAGTCCCGGTCGCTGCTGCGTCTCGCGGCTCCCAGGAGCGCGCCGCGCCTCATGCTGCGGTGAGCGCCCCCAGTGGGTCGTCCAGGACCGGCTGCCAGGCCAACTCGGCCGCGCCGACCAGGCTGTTGTGGTCGAGGGAGCAGGCGAGCACCGGCACTCCGCCGTGGTGACCCCAAAGGCTCCGGTCGGTGACGACCGCGCGGAGCCGGTCGGGGTCGGCGGCGAGAAGGGTGCGGTGCAGTCCGCCGAGAATGATGCGGTCGGGGTTGAGGATGTTCACCAGACCCGCCAGCCCCAGCCCCAGCCGGTCGATCAGGCCCTCGACGGCCATGCGGACGACCGGGTCGCCGTACTCGTCGCGGATCAGTCGGTCGGCCTGCTGCAGCAGGGACCCCTCGGGACCGGGGTGCCGGCCGGCGGTGTTCAGCAGGGCGAGCGGATCGGCCTCCACGTCGAGACAGCCGCGGCTGCCGCAGTAGCAGGCACGTCCCTCGGGGTTGACCGTGAGGTGCCCGACCTCCAGGGCCAGTCCCGAACTACCCGTGTGCAGACGGCCGTCCAGCACGAGCGCGCCGCCGACGCCCCGGTGGCCGGTGGCCACGCACAGCAGGTCACGGGCGCCGCGCCCGGCCCCGTGCCGGTGTTCGGCCAGGGCGGCGAGGTTGACGTCGTTGGCCGCGAACGCGGGTCCGGTGACACCGGCGGCGCGGATCCGCTCGGCGAAGATCTCCCGCACGGGCGCGCCCGCGGGCCAGGCCAGATGGAGGGGGTTGAGCGCCAGCCCGGCGGGTTCGGTGATCGCGGAGGGCACGGCGAGCCCGGCGCCCACACAGCGCCGGCCGGTCCGCCTCAGCAGTTCCGCGCCCGCGTCCACAGCCGCCCCGAGCACCTTCGCGGGGTCGGCTTCGACGGCCTCACAGCTGGGTGTGGTGGCGACGATCCGGCCGCCGAGACCGACCAGCGCGGCCCGGAAACCGTCGGCGTGGACCTGTGCGGCCAGAACGACCGGGCCGTCCTGCGCGACTTCGAGCCGGTGGGAGGGGCGGCCCTGCGAACCGGCGGCGGCGCCGGGCCGCGCGTCCACCCGGATCAGGCCCAGTGCGACGAGTTCGGCGGCGACCGCACCGGCCGTCGCGCGGGTGACGCCGAGTTCGGCCGTGAGCACCGCGCGGGTGGGCGCCCGACCGGTGTGCACGAGCTCCAGCGCGGGTCCGAGCACACCGCGCCCCCGGTCCAGCCGCGCCCTCGAGGTGGTCCCTTCCCCCGCCGGCCGGGGGTCCGCCTTGCCGCTCATGAGGGCGAGTCTCCCATGATCCGTTGCCCGGACGGCGTCGGGGAAGCCGCTCACCCGCCTGATGTTCAGCCGGCTCGCGTCGGCGGGCCGCGTCCGGCCGGTCGGCCAGGCACACCGCCCCCGGCACGACCTCCGCACGCCCACGGTGGGAACAGCTCCGGTCCATGAGCCCGTCCTCCCGCATCGCCGTGGTGCCGCGTCCGGCGGCGTCACCGCGCCTGAGCTGCGGCTCGGCTAGCCTGGCCCCGATGAACGACCGTATGACGACGCCGTGGGGCGAGGTCGAGCTGGCCCGCCACCCCGAGGACCCCCGAGATCAGCTGCGCGCCTGGGACGCCTCCGACGCCTACCTGCTCAGACACCTCGCGGCGCAGGCCGTCCCGCTGACCGGCACGGTGGTGGTGCTGGGCGACCGCTGGGGCGCGCTGGCCACGGCGTTGGCGGCGCACCGGCCGACGCAGATCACCGACTCCTGGCTGGGGCAGGAGGCGACCCGGGCCAATCTGGCACGGGCCGGCGTCGAGACCGGTTCGGTACGGCTGCTCACCACCCAGGACCCGGTGCCGGAGCGGATCGACGTGCTGCTGGTGCGCATCCCCAAGAGCCTGGCGCTGCTGGAGGACCAGTTGCTGCGGCTGGCGCCCGCCGTGCATCCGGGCACGGTGGTCGTCGGCACGGGCATGGTGAAGGAGATCCACACCTCGACGCTGAGGCTGTTCGAGCGGATCCTCGGGCCGACCCGGACCTCCCTCGCCGAGCAGAAGGCCCGGCTGGTCTTCTGCACCCCCGACCCTTCGCTGAAGCCGCCGGTCACCCCGTGGCCCTACGTGTACGACCTGCCGGGCGACCTCGGCTCCCCGCTCTCCGGCCGGCCGGTCGTCAATCACGCCGGGGTGTTCTGCGCCGACCGGCTCGACGTCGGCACCCGGTTCTTCCTCCGGCATCTGCCGAGCGCCGGGGGCGACCGCCGGGTCGTCGACCTGGGCTGCGGCAACGGGGTCGTCGGCACGGCGGTGGCGCTGGCCGACCCGCGGGCGGAGGTGCTGTTCACCGACGAGTCGTTCCAGGCGGTGGCGTCGGCGGAGGCGACCTACCGGGCGAACGGGGTGCCGGGGCACGCCGAGTTCCGGGTCGGGGACGGGCTGGCGGGCGTCGCGGACGGCAGTGTGGACGTCGTGCTCAACAACCCGCCGTTCCACTCCCACCAGGCCACCACCGACGCGACGGCGTGGCGCATGTTCACCGGGGCCCGGCGCGCGCTGCGGCCGGGAGGCGAGCTGTGGGTGGTGGGCAACCGGCATCTGGGCTACCACGTGAAGCTCAAGCGGCTGTTCGGCAACAGTGAACTGGTCGCCGGGGACCGGAAGTTCGTGGTGCTGAAGGCGGTCAGGCAGGGGTGACTCCCGCCCCGGCGTCCTTCGGCCCGACGGCGCGCGCCACGGCTTCGCGGCCGGCCCTCGGGCCGCGGCGCGCGTCGGCGGCCTCGGGGTGCGCGGTGAGGTGTTCCCGGATCGCTCCGGTCGGGGCGTGGTGGAGCGCGGTGCCGGCGTCGGCCTGCGCGATGCCGCCCGCGACGGCGGCCGACAGCTCGCACTCCGGCACTCCGGCACTCCGGCACTCCGGAGGAACCGTGCCGCACGAGCGGACGCCGAGAGCCACGCTGAGCCGCTCCCGTCGAGGTGAGATCTGTACGGCGGCCCGGGGCGGCCGACGTGGGGACGGCGGGGCGGTTCGCGGGGCCGGGGATCCGGGGGGGGGCCTGGCGTGAGCTGCCCGTCTCTCGTCGGCCGGGCTGTCCACGGGCCGGGATCCCCGGGAACGCCGCGCCTCGGAGAGGTCCGCGCCTCTCCGTGGAGATGCGGCGAACTAACCTTCCGTGTGGGCGAGTTCGATGTCGTGGTCGCCCACGTCGGCGCCGTCGAGGCTGAGGTGTCCGGCCCGGGGCGGGTAGCCGGCCGCGACGACCGTGTACGAGCCGTGGTCCAGGTCGGTGAAGGCGTACGCCCCGTCGCCGCCGGTCGTGGCGGTCGCCACGACGTTGCCCGCGGCGTCCATGAGGGTCACCCGGGCATTGGGCAGCGGAGCGCCCGCGCCGCGCACCGTGCCCCGTACCATTGCGCCGGGCCGCACCTCGAGGTCGACGCGGGTGAGACCGGTGACGCCGATCTCGACGGGCAGTGCCAGCGGCCGGTGCTTGGCAGAGCTGACCGCGAGGACGACCGCCCCCGGCACCAGGTCGGCGACGGTGAACCCGCCCTCGCCGTCGGTCCGCGCGGTGGCCAGCACATCGCCGCGGACGTCCGTGACGACGACCACCGCGCCCGCCACCGGCGCCCCGTCGTCCGTGGAGCGCACCGCGCCGATCAGGCCGCCGGCGACACCGAGCAGCACGTCGTGGTGGACGGTTCTCGCGTCGACCACGACGGTCGCGGCCTGCGGCTGATGGCCGTCGGCCGAGGCGATGAGCACGTAGGTGCCCTCCCCCGGCGTCTCGAGCTCGTAGGAGCCGTCGAGGCCGGTGACCGCACGGCCCAACTGCCGCCCGCCCAGCGAGATCAACGTGACAGCGGCGCCGCCGACCGGTACGCCCTCGGCGCCCCGCACCAGCCCGCGCACCGCTCGGCCGCCGCCGGCCGGACCGCCGTCGGTCAGTCCGGGAACGGTCGCGACGAGCTCCGCGACGGCACGGGCCAACGGCACGGCCACGGCCGCGCCCACCGCCCGGTCCCCGGGCACGCCGCCACCCGGCTGCTGCGCGTTCGGCACCGTCGACGCCGGTTCGATCGAGCCGTGCTCGCCGGAGGACGGCGGGGCCTGCGCCCCGACGACCGCACTCCGCCGCCCCGGCAGGAACGCGGCGAAGGCCAGGACGAGGACCGCCGCTCCGGCGCCCGCCGAGGTGACCACCTCGAAGCCGTTCCCCGAGGGCAGTGCGACGCCGCCGAAGTCGGTGGTCATGTGCGCCAGAATCATGCCGGCCACGGTGACGAAGGCCAGCATCGCCGCCACGCCGACGCCGGCCCGGGGCGCCGCGGCCCCCTCCTCGATCCGCACGGACCGGGTCTGCGCAGGGGACATGGGTCGGGCCTCCGTGGGGGGTGCGGTGCTGCACGACTGGGCAGCATCCTAGGCCTGCTTGATTGACTCAAGCAACTAGCATGTTCGGTGTGCGGCGTGTGAAGGTTCCGGGCAGGGAAACCCTGCCCGGAACCCCTTTCCCGCCCGTTACAGCGCGCGCTCCAGGCTGTCCGCCACCAGCTTCACGAACCGGCCGGGCTCCTTCGGACGCCCGCCCTCGGCGAGCACCGCCAGTCCGTGCAGCAGCTCCGCGGTCTCGGCGAGGCCGGAGCGGTCCTCGCGCTCCTGGTAGGCCTTGTTCAGACCCTTGACCAGCCGGTGCCCGGGGTTGAGCTCGAGGATCCGCCGGGCCCGCGGCACCTCCTGCCCCATCGCGCGGTACATGTTCTCCAGCGCCGGGGTGAGGTCGTTCGCGTCGGAGACGATGCAGGCCGGCGAGACCGTGAGCCGGGAGGACAGCCGCACCTCCTTGACCTCCTCGTCCAGGTGCTCGTTCATCCAGGCGAGCAGCCCGGCGTACTCCTCGCTCTGCTTCTCGCGCTCACCTTCGGCCTGCTCGCCGCCCTCCCCGTCGAGGTCGACCTCGCCCTTGGCGACCGACCGCAGCGGCTTGCCGTCGAACTCGCCCACCACGTCGGCCCACACCTCGTCGACCGGGTCGGTGAGCAGCAGGACCTCCACGCCCTTCGCGCGGAACGCCTCCATGTGCGGGGAGTTCTCGATGCTCTGCCGGGACTCGCCGGTCAGGTAGTAGACGGCTTCCTGGCCCTCCTTCATCCGCTCGACGTAGCCCCGCAGGGTGGTCGGCTCGTCCTCGCTGTGCGTGGTCGCGAAGGAGGAGACCGCGAGGAGCGCGTCGCGGTTGTCGGCGTCGGAGAGCAGGCCTTCCTTCAGGACGGCGCCGAACTCCCGCCAGAACGTGGCGTAGCGGTCGGGCGCCGCGGTCATCATGTCCTTGACCGTGGACACGACCTTCTTGGTCAGCCGGCGCTGCATCATCCGGATGTGCCGGTCCTGCTGGAGGATCTCGCGGGACACGTTCAGCGAGAGGTCTGCGGCGTCGACCACGCCCTTGACGAAGCGCAGGTACGGCGGCAGCAGCGCCTCGCAGTCGTCCATGATGAAGACGCGCTTCACATACAGCTGCACACCGCGCTTGTAGCCCTGGTTGTACAGGTCGTGCGGGGCGTGCGAGGGCACGAACAGCAGCGCCTGGTACTCGAAGGTGCCCTCGGCCTGCAGCCGGACGGTCTCCAGCGGTTCGCGCCAGTCGTGGCTGATGTGCTTGTACAGCTCGTGGTACTCGTCGTCGGACACCTCGTCGCGCGAGCGCGCCCACAGGGCCTTCATCGAGTTCAGCGTCTCGGCGGCGGGCGCGGCGTCGTCGCCCTCGCCCTTCTTCGGGGTCATCCTGATCGGCCAGGTGATGAAGTCCGAGTAGCGCTTGACGATCTCCCGGATCGTCCACTCCGAGGTGTAGTCGTGCAGCTTGTCCTCGTCGTCCGCCGGCTTGAGGTGCAGGGTGACGGAGGTGCCCTGGGGCGCGTCGTCGACGGCCTCCAGGGTGTACGTCCCCTCGCCGCGCGATGACCAGCGGGTGCCCTGCGCCTCCCCTGCGCGCCGGGTCACCAGGGTCATCTCGTCAGCCACCATGAAACCGGAGTAGAAGCCGACGCCGAACTGGCCGATCAATCCCTCGGCGCTGTCGCTGTCCTGCGCCTCGCGCAGTTCCCTGACGAACTGGGCCGTGCCCGAGTTGGCGATCGTGCCGATCAGCCGTCCGACCTCATCGTACGACATCCCGATCCCGTTGTCCCGAACGGTGAGGGTACGGGTCTCGGGGTCGGCCTTAATCTCGATGTGCAGGTCGGAGACGTCGGCGTCGGGCGCGTCGTCGCGCAGCGCGGCGAGGCGCAGCTTGTCCAGCGCGTCGGAGGCGTTGGAGACGAGCTCGCGCAGAAAGACGTCCTTGTTCGAGTAGACCGAGTGGATCATCAGTTGAAGCAACTGACGGGCCTCTACCTGGAACTCAAACGTTTCGGTCGACATGGTTGGCGTGTTCCTCACAGGTTCCGAGAGAGTCTCCTGAACTGGCGGAAGCCACTTTAGGACACGCACCAGGGCTGCGCGGGCCGCCGGTGCGGATGCCTACCGGGAAACCCGGTCACGGGTCGGCAGCGCGGCAGCGCGGTGACAGTGGTGACGGCCGTGACGGCGTGACGACAGACGCGCGCGGAAGCCTGGCGACCGCATCGCCCCGGCATCGGGCCGTGCGTTGATCAGCGCGGACTCTCCTGCGCCCCTCGTCGGTTCGGCACTCCGTCGGGCAGACTCCCCCACATGGAGACTGCCGAGTTCCTCGAGATCCTCGACCGCGAGGGCCGGGCCCTGGCCGACGCCGCGGCGGAGGCGGGCCCCGACGCCAAGGTCGTGACCTGCCCCGGCTGGCAGGTGCGGGACCTGCTGCGGCACACGGGCGCGGTGCACCGCTGGGCCACCTCGTTCGTCGCCGGGGGCCACACCGGGTTCCGCCCCGTCGAGGAGCCGCCGGAGCTCGACGACGAGGCGCTGCTGGACTGGTTCCGCGCAGGACACCGGCGGCTCGTCGACACCCTTTCCACCACGTCGCCGGATGTGCGGTGCTGGCACTTCCTGCCCGCGCCGACGCCGCTGGCGTTCTGGGCCAGGCGGCAGGCGCACGAGACGGCCGTGCACCGCGTGGACGCCGAGTCGGCCCGCGGCCGCGATCTCGAGGAGGTCGCGCGGGAGTTCACCGCCGGCTTCGCCGCGGACGGCGTGGACGAGTTGCTGCGCGGCTTCCACGCGCGCGACAGGAGCGGGGTGCGCAGCGAGGAGCCGCGGACGCTGCGGGTACGGGCGACGGACACGGCCGACGCGGTGTGGTCGGTGCGCGTGTCGTCGGAGCCGCCGGTGACACGGCGCGACGCCGACGGGCCCGCCGACTGCGAGGTGTCCGGACCGGCCGCCCTGCTCTACCTCTCGCTGTGGAACCGGTTGCCGCTGCCCGCCGCGACCGGCGACGCCGCGCTCGCGACACTGTGGCGGGAGAAGTCGGGGGTGGGCTGAGCGGCGGGCCCGGTCCGACGGCGGGCGGTCGTCAGTCCGTCAGCATTCTGGTGAGCACCGCACGCTGCACCGGCCGTACGTCGCCGTGCAGCGCGCGCCCCTTTCCGGTGAGCGCCACCCGGACGCCTCTGCGGTCCTCCGCGCACAGGCCCCGCTCGACGAGACCGTCCTTCTCCAGACGGGCGATGAGCCGCGACAGCGCGCTCTGGCTGAGATGGACCCGTTCGGCGATCTCCTGGACGCGGAAGCCGCACGAGAGTCGTGCGCGGCCGACTCGGCGAGGACGTCGAGCACCTCGAAGTCGCTGGCGCACAGGCCGTGTCGGTGCAGTGCCCGGTCGAGTTCGCACTGTGTCCGGGCGTGCAGGGCCAGCATGTCCCGCCACTGCTCCACGAGCGCCTGCTCGGCCTCGGACCCGCCCTGCTCCACCGCCATGGGGCGCACCGTAGCAGAGCAGGGATTTTATTGCACCCGAATTTAATGTATTTGCATTCAATGCATGTGCATGTACTGTCGTCGGCATGACCTCTCCGCTCACCTCCCCCGCGGTCACCCTTCCCGAGGGCCGCTGGACCTCCCGGCTCTGGGGCACGCTCCTGGTGCTGTGCGCCGCGATGTTCCTGGACGCACTCGACGTGTCCATGGTCGGTGTCGCCCTGCCGTCCATCGGCTCCGACCTCGGGCTCTCCACCTCGACGCTGCAGTGGATCGTCAGCGGCTACATCCTGGGCTACGGCGGGCTGCTCCTCCTCGGCGGCCGCGCGGCCGACCTGCTGGGCCGCCGCCAGGTGTTCCTGATCGCACTCGGCGTCTTCGCGCTGGCCTCGCTCCTCGGCGGACTCGTCGACTCGGGGCCGCTGCTGATCGCCAGCCGGTTCATCAAGGGTCTCAGCGCCGCCTTCACCGCCCCGGCCGGCCTGTCGATCATCACCACGACGTTCCCGGAGGGCCCGTTGCGCAACCGCGCGCTCTCCATCTACACCACCTGCGCCGCGACCGGCTTCTCGATGGGCCTGGTCCTCTCCGGCCTGCTCACCGAGGCCAGTTGGCGCCTGACCATGCTGCTCCCCGCCCCGATCGCCCTGGTCGCCCTGGTCGCCGGACTGAAGCTCCTGCCGCGCAGCGAGCGGGCGAGGAACCACAACGGCTACGACGTCCCGGGCGCCGTCCTCGGCACCGCGTCGATGCTGCTGCTGGTCTTCACCGTGGTCCAGGCTCCCGAGGCCGGCTGGACGTCCGTCCGGACACTGCTGTCCTTCCTGGCCGTGGCCGTCATGCTGACCGTCTTCGTCCAGGTCGAGCGGCGCTCCGCCGGCCCGCTGATCCGGCTCGGCGTGCTGCGCTCGGGCAGTCAGATCCGCGCCCAGCTCGGCGCGATGGCCTTCTTCGGCTCCTACGTCGGCTTCCAGTTCCTGGCCACCCTGTACATGCAGACGCTGCTCGGCTGGTCGGCGCTGCACACGGCGCTCGCCTTCCTGCCGGCCGGCGCGCTGGTGGCGGTGTCCTCGACCAGGGTGGGCTCGATCGTCGACCGGTTCGGCACCCCCCGGCTGATCGCGGCGGGCTTCGCCCTCATGGTCGCCGGGTACGCGCTCTTCCTCCGCATCGATCTCGACCCGGTCTACGCCGCCGTCATACTGCCGTCGATGCTGCTGATCGGCGCGGCCTGCGCGCTCGTCTTCCCCTCGCTCAACATCCAGGCCACAGGCGGCGTGGCGGACCACGAGCAGGGCATGGTGTCGGGTCTGCTCAACACCTCGGTGCAGGTGGGCGGCGCGATCTTCCTCGCCGTCGTGACGGCGGTGGTGACCGCGGGCGCCCCCGCCGACCCCACCCCACAGGCCGTCCTCGACAGCTACCGCCCCGGACTGACGGTGGTGACGCTCGTCGCCGCAGCGGGTCTGCTCATCACCCTGCCCGGCCTGCGCACCCGGCGCGCCCACAACTCGGTCGTCGTCGCCAAGTCCCCATCGGCGGAACCGGAGTTCGAGGCGGACACGGAGCCGGTGGGGGTCCGCGACTGAGCCGACGCCCGGAGCGCCGTCCGCAGCGGGCGGCCCGGCGGGGCCGATTGCCCCGCCGGGTCGCCCGCTGTGACACTGGCCCCATGGACGGTCACGGGGGACAGGGGCGGCGCACACAGGCCGAGCGGGACGCGATCACCGTCGAGATCGGGTACGCGCTCGTCAGCGCCGTGTTCGCGGCGGCCGTGGTCTTCGGCGCGGTCGCGGGCCCGGCGCTGCTGTTCGACCTTCCCGGCCCGGCGGAGACCTGGCTGGTACGGGCGGCCCTCGTGCTCGCTCCGGTGCTGTTCGCGGCCCGGGTGATCTCCGTGCTGGTCCGCTTCCAGCCGGGCGCTCGGCCCGACCGGACCGGCCCCGACTCGTAGGCGGGGAAGACCGGTTGCGCCCGGTACCGGACGCCCGGCTTCACCGTCGTACGGCCGACGTGCGTCGTGGCGGTGAGCGGGCTGACGACCAGCCGGCGGGCGATCTCCTCGTCGGACAGACCGATCTCCACCAGGGCCGCCACCTGTGATACGGGACGAGGAACAGAGCCTGCCTTCGAAAGAAGGCCTAACGCAGGCCGACTTCGCGGGCCAGCCGGGTCACCGCGTACCGGAAGAAGGGCTCGCGTTCCTCCACGACGCGGTGGAACTGCCCGAAGAGCTCGAACCCGACCAGCCCGTACAGCTGGGCCCAGGCCGCGACGAGGGCGGTGACCGCCCCCGGCGGGAGGTCAGGCGCGAGGTCCGCCGCCATCCGCACCGCCTCGGGGGCCAGGTCGTCGGTCAGGAGCGGTACGTCCAGCCGGTCGTCGCGGCGCGCGTCACGCACGATGCCGATGAGGAGGTGACCGACCCGCGCGGCGGAGGGGACCGTCGTCCGAGGGGCGCTGTAGCCGGGCACCGGCGACCCGTAGATCAGCGCGTACTCGTGCGGATGCGCCAGCGCCCAGGCGCGCACCGCCTCGCCGACCACGACCCAGCGTTCCAGGGGCGCGGCCCCGGCGACGGCCGTGTGCGCGGCCTCCGCGCTCTCGCCGAGTGAGTCGTAGGCGTCGATGATGAGCGCGGTGAGCAGATCGTCGCGGCTCGGGAAGTACCGGTAGAGCGCCGAGGAGACCATGCCGAGCTCACGGGCCACCGCGCGCAGCGAGAGCTTGGCGGCACCCTCGGACGCCAGCTGTGTGCGGGCCTCCTCCTTGATGGCCTCGGTGACTTCGGCCCTGGCCCGGGCCCGTGCGCCTCGAACGGTGTTGCTGCTCATGCCGGCAGTGTCCCACGGAACCGGATCGCCGCACACGATTGTGAGCGGCGCACACAAAAGAGAGCACCGCTCTTGCCATGGCGCACCGCCCTCGGGCACACTCGTCTCGACCGAGAGCAGTGCTCACACTTTCCGTCCCAGGAGGCAGCAGCCATGTCGACCCACGTGCAGAAGCCCGGCTGGTTCACCGTCAACGTCTTCAACCGTGCGGTGACCTGGCTGACCCGCCGCGGGCTCAGCGTGTGGGGGTCCAGGGTGCTGGCGGTCCGCGGCCGCAAGAGCGGCGCCTGGCGGACCACTCCGGTGAATCTGCTGACCGTGGATGGACAGCAGTACCTCGTCGCCCCGCGCGGCCACGTCCAGTGGACGCACAACATGCGCGCGGCGGGCGGCGGCGAACTCCACCTCGGCAGAGCCGTGGAGGCGTTCACGGCCACCGAGGTCGCCGACGACGACAAGGCCCCGCTGCTGCGCGCCTACCTCAAGCGCTGGAAGGCCGAGGTCGGCGTCTTCTTCAACGGGGTCGGCCCGGACTCCCCCGAGGCCGAACTGCGCCGTATCGCCCCGGACCACCCGGTGTTCCGGATCACGGTCACCGACCGCCGCTGATCGCGAGCCGTCAGGAACCGCTCTCCTCGGCCGCCTGCGCCGGCTCCGCCGTGGCCGCGATCCGCCGGTCCATCGCGGTCAGCGCCCGCTGGGCCATCGGATGGGACCGGACGAGTTCGCCCAGCGTCGTCCGGCCCCGCGTGATGTCGGTGAACGCCCGCCAGGCGGGCCGGAACCCGGTGAGCGCCGCGTGGAAGAGCCCGGGACGGCGCTCGAACGCGGCGAGCATCCGCTTGCCGACGCTCATCTCCACGCCGAGGCCCGCCTTGACCGCGAAGGCGTAGTTCAGCGCCTGGCGGCGGGCGTCGACCGCGTCGTGCGCCTCGGCGATCCGGACCGCCCACTCGCCCGCGAGCCGGCCTGAGCGCAGGGCGAAGGAGATGCCCTCGCGCGTCCACGGCTCGAGCAGTCCCGCCGCGTCCCCGCAGACCAGCACCCGCCCGCGTGAGAGCGGTGAGTCGTCCGCCCGGCAGCGCGTCAGATGACCGGAGGAGATGCTCGGCTCGAACCCGGCGAGGCCCAGCCGCCCCACGAAGTCCTCCAGATAGCGCTTGGTGGCCGCGCCTTCACCGCGCGCCGAGATCACGCCGACGGTCAGCGTGTCCCCCTTGGGGAACACCCAGCCGTAGCTGCCCGGCATCGGGCCCCAGTCGATGAGGACCCGGCCCTTCCAGTCCTCGGCGACCGTGTCCGGCACCGGGATCTCCGCCTCCAGGCCGAGGTCCACCTGGTCGAGCTTGACGCCGACGTGCGCTCCTATCCGGCTCGCGCTGCCGTCCGCCCCGACCACCGCGCGCGCCAGCAGCGTCTCCCCGCCCTGCAGGACGACGGCGACCGAGCGGCGGTCCGGCACCGCCGAACCGTGCTGCTCGACCCGCTGCACGGTCACGCCGGTGCGCAGCTCGGCGCCCGCCTTCTGGGCGTGCTCGACCAGCTGCTGGTCGAACTCGGGCCGGTTGATCAGCCCGAACAGCATCTGGCGCGAGCGGCGCGTACGGGTGAAGCGCCCGTTGTTCGAGAACGTCACCGCGTGGACGCGGTCGCGGAAGGGCAACTCGAACCCGGGCGGCAGTGCGTCCCGGGAGGGGCCGATGATGCCGCCGCCGCACGTCTTGTAGCGGGGCAGTTCCGCCTTCTCCAGCAACAGCACGCGCCGCCCCGTGACCGCTGCCGCGTAGGCCGCCGAGGCCCCCGCGGGCCCCGCGCCCACCACCACGACGTCCCACACCTGCCGGGCGTCGTCCGCCGAAGAGTTCTCGTCGTCCGCCGAAGAGTTCTGGCTGCTCACGATGGTCTACTGCTCCCGATCAAGCCGCTTGCCGCACCTGTCCCCCGCATCCTACGGCGGAGATCGTCACGGTCCGATGACGGTCCGCTGTGGCAGGATCGGCGGCGTGCGCGCCCCCTACCCGGCAGGCGCGTACGCTCGCACGGTCCCTCGAACGGACCAGTGTCACCCGTTACAACGTCGCACCCACAAGGAGCGTGCCCATGTCGTCGAATCCGGTCGCCGAGACCGTCGCCTCGCTGATGCCCAGGGCGCGGGCGGAGCTCACCGAGCTGGTGGCTTTCGCGTCGGTGGCGGACTTCGACCAGTTCCCGAGGAGCGAGAGCGAGGCCGCCGTCGACTGGATCTCGACGGCCCTGCGGGCCGAGGGCTTCGAGGACGTGGCCGTCCTCGACACTCCCGACGGCACCCAGTCGGTCTACGGCTGTCTGCCCGGCCCGGCCGGCGCCAGGACCGTTCTGCTCTACGCCCACTACGACGTGCAGCCGCCGCTGGACGAGGCCGCCTGGACCAGCCCGCCCTTCGAGCTGACCGAGCGGGACGGCCGCTGGTACGGCCGCGGCAGCGCCGACTGCAAGGGCGGCGTGATCATGCATCTGCTCGCGCTGCGCGCCCTTAAGGCGAACGGCGGCGTGCCGGTCACCGTCAAGGTGATCGTCGAGGGCTCCGAGGAGCAGGGCACCGGCGGACTGGAGCGGTACGCGGAGGAGCACCCCGACCTGCTGACGGCCGACGCCATCGTCATCGGCGACGCGGGCAACTTCCGCGTCGGCCTGCCGACGGTCACCTCCACCCTGCGAGGCATGACCATGCTGCGGGTGCGGATCGACACCCTCGAGGGCAATCTGCACTCCGGCCAGTTCGGCGGCGCGGCCCCCGACGCCCTGGGCGCTCTGATCCGGGTCCTGGACTCGCTGCGCGCCGAGGACGGCTCGACGACGGTCGACGGACTCACCGACGACTCGCGGTGGGAGGGCCTGCAGTACGACGAGGCGCGGTTCCGCCAGGACGCCAAGGTGCTGGACGGCGTCGGCCTGATCGGCTCCGGCACGGTCGCCGACCGCATCTGGGCCCGTCCGGCCGTGACGGTGCTCGGCATCGACTGCCCGCCGGTCGTCGGAGCCACCCCGTCCGTACAGGCGAGCGCCCGCGCGCTGATCAGCCTGCGCGTACCGCCGGGCGTGGACGCCGCCGAGGCCACGAAGCTGCTCCAGGCCCACCTGGAGGCGCACACCCCGTGGGGCGCGCGGGTGAGCACCGAACAGATCGGCCAGGGCCAGGCGTTCAGCGCCGACACCACCAGCCCGGCGTACGCGGCGATGGCCGAGGCGATGGCCGTCGCCTACCCGGGCCAGGAGATGCAGTACGCGGGCCAGGGCGGCTCCATTCCGCTGTGCAACACCCTCGCGGGCCTCTACCCGCGGGCGGAGATCCTGCTCATCGGCCTGAGTGAGCCCGAGGCGCAGATCCACGCGGTCGACGAAAGCGTGTCCCCGCAGGAGCTGGAGCGGCTGTCGGTGGCGGAGGCCCTGTTCCTGCGCCGCTACGCGGCGAGCTGAGCCGCGCCGGGTCCGTGTGCCCACGGGGGCGCGAGAAGCGCGCCCGCCGCCTGCGGACGGGTGCGGGTCGATGCCCGAGGGCTACGGCCCGAGAACCCCGTCGCCGGGACGCCCCACTGGTCAGCCGTCCCAAGGCGGGCCCCCGCGCCGGTCGGGCGAGGCGCTCCGGACGCCTACGGCACGGACGCTGCGAGCGGAGGGCGGCTTCGGCCGACCGGCCCACCTCGGGCAGCAGCCTGGCCGGAAGACCGCTTCGGGCGGAGGACCGCTTCGGGCGGAAGGCCGGAAGGCTGTTCCCGGCGGCGGCCGTGCGCGTCGTCGGCCCGACCGCCGTGCTCACCCCTGCGGAACGCCGGCTTCGAGGTAGAGCGCGGCCCCGCGCTCACGGGCCCGCAGCGCCCAGCGCAGCCGGTCGTAGCGGACCGGCGGCAGCAGGTCGGCGGCCTCTTCCTCCGTCACGAAGCGCCAGCCCCGCAGCTCGGGGCCGGGCAGCAGCAGCCCTTCGACGTCAGCGGCGTCGAGCCGGCCGCCGTCGAAGAGGAGGCGCAGGCCCCCGAAGCGGGGCGGTGCGGGCCGCTCCCAGTCGACGACGAGCAGCGGGGGAACGTCCGCCAGCCGGATCCCGGTCTCCTCCTCGACCTCGCGGATACCGGCGCGCGCGGGGGCCTCGCCGGGTTCCACCACACCGCCGGGGAACTCCCAGCCGGGCTTGTAGGTCGGGTCGACGAGCAGCACCCGGTCCTGTTCGTCGAAGAGGAGCACCCCGGCGGCCAGAGTCTCGGCGGTGGGCTCGGGTGTCTGCACGATGTCGCACGCGGACACGGCGCCGCTGCCGACCGCCTCGGCGATCCGGACGGCGGTCGCGTGCGGGGTGAGGGGGCCGTTGTCCACGAGGTGGGCGTCGGCGGTGAGCCAGGACGCGAGGGCGGCGCGGTAGGGCTCGATGTGGTCGTACGACCACTGGCGCACCCGTATCTCACCGTCGGGGAGGTCCGCAGGAATCTCCCGGCCTGATATCCGCTCGCGCAGGATCGTTTCCGCCGGTGCGAGGAGCACGTGCCGGACAGCGATGCGGCGGGCCGCGAGACCGCCGAAGATCTCGTCGCGGTACTCCTGCCGCAGCAGCGTCATGGGCACGACGAGGGTTCCGCCCAGTTCGGCGAGGAGCGCGGCCACCGTGTCGATCACGAGTCGCCGCCAGATCGGCAGGTCCTGATAGTCGCCGACCTCGGCGAGGCGCTTCGGCGGCAGCAGGTGCGGGAGCGCCGCGCCGACGACCTCGGGGTCGAAGAGCGTGCTGTTCGGGATCAGGTCGATCAGTTCCCGTGCGGTGGTCGTCTTTCCCGCACCGAACGCGCCGTTGATCCAGACGACGGTCACGGTTCCCCCTCTTCTGTTGGCCCCCTGTGGCTTGCCCGCTCCACCCTGCCACGGAAACCGGTTCGCGTTGAGAGCGCGCGGACGCGCCGACGCCGGCGACCCTCTCGGTGGGGCGCCGGCGTCGTGGCCTCGGGGGCGGTCCGTCAGTCGGTCCGGTCGAGGGCGTTGTCGTCCACGGCGAAGCTGTCGCTGGAGACGGTGTGGTCGAGCGTGCTGAGCGTGTCTCCGACGTTCAGCCCGTCGAGGTCGTCGGCGGCCACGCCGTGCGAGGGGCTGATCGCCGCGACGACGAAGCCGGTGGCGAGGGAGGCGATGGCGAGCATGCTGCGCTTCTTCATGCACGGATCAACGGCGCGAGCGGGTCCGGAGTCACGCCCGCCCCGGCAATCCGTTCGCGCGGCCCGCCGGCCGGCGGCGAGAATGCCGGGGTCGCCGACGTCACCGAGGAGTTGTGTCATGAGTGGTCCGCCCCACGCCCACGCCAGCCTGGACGGGCTCGTGACGGGAGACGCGTTCGGCGACGCCTGGTTCACCCGCTCCGACGAGCCCGCCGAGGAGCTGTGGGCGGCTCGCGAGCCGCGTCCCGCACCCTGGCTGTGGACGGACGACTCGGCGATGGCCTTCGTGCTGTTCGCGCATCTGACGGCGCACGGAGAGGTCCGGCCGGACGGCCTGGCGAGCGAGTTCGCCGCCGAGTACGGCCGTGACCCGGGCCGTAAGTACGGCCCGTCCATGCACGGCGTGCTACGGCGCGTCGCCGCGGGCGAGGACTGGCGCGCGGTGACCACCGGCCAGTTCGGCGGACAGGGTTCGCACGGCAACGGCGCCGCCATGCGGGTGGCTCCGCTCGGCGCCTGGTTCCGGGACGACCCGGGTACGGCCCGCGAGCAGGCCCGGCTGTCCGCGCTCGCGACCCACGCCCATCCGGAGGCGGTGGAGGGCGCGGTGGCCGTGGCGGTCGCCGCCGCGCTGGCCGCCGGCCTCGATGGCCGGGACGTTCCGCCGCGCGCCGCGTTCCTGCGGGAGGTGGCCGGCCGTCTGACGGACTGCGACGTCCGCTCCGGGCTGCTGGTGGCCGCCGGCCTGCCCGGGCACACCTCGGTGCGCCACGCGGCGTCAGTGCTGGGCTCGGGGCGGCTGATCTCCGCTCAGGACACCGTGCCGTTCGCCCTCTGGTGCGCCGCGGGCCGTCTGGACGACCTGCCCGAGGCCCTGTGGGAGACGGTCGGCGGATGGGGTGACCGCGACACCACCTGCGCCATCGTGGGAGGAGTCGTCGCGGCCCGCGTCGGCACCGCGGGTGTTCCGGCCCACTGGCGTGCGGCGCGCGAGGACATCCCCGCCCGGAGCGGCTGGGACCCGCTCGTCGCGGCAGGGGTTGGCGCGGCCTGAGGTCCACCCGCGTCGCGGCGACCGGCGGCGGGGGTGGGCATGGCCTGCCCGCCCCTGCCGCGGGGACGGGTGACGCCACACCGGAGGAAGGCTGTCCCGGGCCGCGCGAACGGACTTCCGCCTCTCGGCTCTGCCCACCGACCACACGCCACACGCCAGCAACAGCAGAAGTAGCAGCGCAGAGACCGTGCGCCGAAACGTTCCTTCTTCGTCCTGTCAGACCGCCGCCGCGGTGCCGGCAACCGCTCCGGTCGCCGCCAGGGCGGCCGCCGCCGCTCCCACCAGGCCCGCGTCGGTGCCCATCTGCGCGGCAGCCACCGTCAGGCGGCGGACGAAGGAGAGGGTGGCGTAGTCATGCAGGGCCCGGCGCAACGGAGCGAAGAGCACCTCGCCGGCCTTGCCGACACCGCCGCCGATCACCGCGATGTCGATCTCGACGAGGGTCGCGGTGGCCGCGATGCCGGCGGCCAGGGCCTGGGCGGCCCGTTCGAAGGAGGCCACGGCGACCGGGTCGCCCGCGCGGGCCGCGGCGGCCACCGAGGCCGCGGAGACGTCGCCGTCGGGGCCGGGCAGCCAGCCGTTCTCCAGCGCCCGGCGGGCGATGTTGGGGCCGCTGGCGATGCGTTCCACGCAGCCGCGCGCTCCGCACGGACACGCGTCGCCGTCGAGTTCGACGCTGATGTGGCCGATGTGTCCCGCGTTGCCGGTGGGTCCCGGGTGCAGCCGCCCGCCCAGGACCAGGCCGCCCCCGACGCCGGTGGAGACGACCATGCACAGTGCGTTGTCGTGGCCGCGCGCGGCGCCCTGCCAGTGCTCCGCCGCGGTGATCGCGACGCCGTCGCCGATCAGCTCGACCGAGAGCCCTCCGGTCGCCGCCCGGACCCGCTCGACCAGCGGGTAGTCCCGCCAGCCCGGCACGTTCACCGGGCTGACCGTGCCCGCCGAGGCGTCCACCGGCCCGGCGCTGCCGATGCCCACGGCATGGACGCGCTCCCACCGCGGCGACGCCGTCAGCTCACCCAGCACCTCCTCGACGGCCCGCATCACGGTGTCGCCGTTCTCCTGCGCCGGCGTGGGGCGCAGGCAGCGGTCCAGGATGGTTCCGTCGCCGTCCACCAGCGCACCGGCGATCTTGGTGCCGCCGATGTCCAGCGCGGCCACGAGGTCGGTCTGCATCAGTCTGGGTTCTCCCCGTCCACCATGGAAAAGAGCTGCCGGTCCAGCGGTTTGGGGGGCGCGGGCCGGAGTTTGCGACGGACAGTGTCCCCTGCGGCTGACAACGTTGTCCAGGCTCTATGCTCGACGCCACATCCTCATACAGACCCAGGGGCAACGCACCCCCCTGCGCAGCATTCTGTGGAAGGCGTGCGTGACCGCCCCCGTGGACGACAGGACAGGACACAGCATCGTGCCCGAGACGCAGCGCCGGCCAGAGAATCGTTACGGCAACCGTCCCACCATGAAGGACGTGGCGGCTCGGGCCGGAGTCGGGCTCAAGACCGTGTCCCGCGTGGTGAACAGCGAGCCGGGGGTCACACCCGAGACGGAACGGCGTGTCCAGGAGGCCATCGACGCGCTGGGCTTCCGCCGCAACGACAGTGCGCGGGTGCTGCGCAAGGGCCGCACGGCCAGCATCGGGCTGGTCCTGGAGGACCTCGCCGACCCGTTCTACGGACAGCTCAGCCGCGCGGTGGAGGAGGTGGCCCGGGCGCACGGGGCACTGCTCATCAACGGCTCCAGCGCCGAGGACCCGGACCGCGAGCAGGAACTGGCGCTCGCGCTCTGCGCGCGGCGGGTGGACGGACTGGTGGTGATCCCGGCCGGGGACGACCACCGCTATCTGGAGCCCGAGATCAAGGCGGGAGTGGCCACGGTGTTCGTCGACCGGCCGGCCGGCCGGATCGACGCCGACTGCGTCCTGTCGGACAACTTCGGAGGGGCCCGGGAGGGCGTTGCCCATCTGCTGGCGCACGGGCACCGCCGGATCGGCTTCATCGGCGACATGCCGCGCATCCACACCGCCGCCGAGCGTCTGCGCGGCTACCGCGCGGCGATGGAGGAAGCCGGGATACCGGTCGAGGACGCCTGGATGTCCCTGGGCGCGACCGAACCGCTGCGGGTGCGCCGGGCGGCCGAGGAGATGCTGGCCGGTCCCGCGCCGGTGACGGCGGTGTTCTCGGGCAACAACCGGGTGACGGTCACCGTGATCCGGGTGCTCGCCGAGCATCCCGGCCGGACCGCGCTGGTGGCTTTCGACGACCTGGAACTCGCCGACCTGCTGCAGCCCGGTGTCACCGTGATCGCCCAGGACGCGGCCACGCTCGGCCGCACCGCCGCGGAACGCCTGTTCCGGCAGTTGGACGGCACCCTGCTCGTGCCCGAGCGGATCGAACTGCCCACCCGGCTCGTCGCGCGCGGCTCGGGCGAGCTGCCGCCGGCGCACTGAGGCGGTCGTGGACGCCCGCGGCGCACGCCCCGCACCCTGGAGGCCCTGGGGCTGGCCGAGGTGCCGCGCGACCACCCGCTGAGCTATCCGGGAGTGTGGCCGGACCGGTCCGGACTGCTCGACGGCGACGAGTGGCTGCCGCTGGACCGGCTGGCGCATCCGGACCGGACTCCGGTGGTGGCCGTCGGCTCCAACGCCAGCCCCGCCCAACTACGGCACAAACTCGCCGCGTTCGACGTCTCCGCCGCCGTCCCTATGACGAGGGCGCGGGTGACGGGGGTGGAGGTGGGGGTGTCGGCGCACATCAGCCGGGCCGGATACGTGTCCGCGTCCCCCGTCCACGCCCCCGCCGTCACCCGGGAGCTGTTCGTCATCTGGCTGGACGCCGGGCAGCTCGACGTACTCGACGCGACCGAGCCCAACTACGACCGGGTCCTGCTGCCGGCGCCCGGGTTCCGGGTCGAGCTGGAAGACGGCGAGGCACTCCTCGACGCGTTCGCCTATGTGAATCGCCATGGCGTGCTGCACAACGGCTCGGGCGTTCCGCGCAGCCATCCCGGACAGCGCGCCCTGCTCACGGAACTCCTTGCGGAGTCAGCGGAGTTGCGACGGCTTTTCGGAGCCGCTCCGGAGGAGTTCTGCGCCCGGGCCCGGGCCGACACACGGCGCTGCGAGCAGGGCACGCGACTGTTCGCACAGGAGAAGAGAGTGACCACTTCCGGCCTGGAGCACCTGCGCGTCCGTTAGGGTGATCGAACGGCGTCGCGTGTCGGTCACCGGCCGGGTGAGGCATGGATACGCCCGTGAGTCTGCCTTACGGAGGCATTCACACATGCCAGTCGAGTTGAACCACACCATCGTCCGTTCCCGGGACAACCGGGAGTCCGCCGAGTTCCTGGCCGACATCCCGGGACTCGAAGTCGGGGTCGAGTGGGGCCCGTTCGTCCCGGCGGCCACCGGCAACGGGGTCACCCTGGACTTCGCCGCCGTCCCGCCGGAGTCGATCGTCATGCAGCACTACGCCTTCCTCGTCTCCGACGAGGAGTTCGACGCCGCCTTCGAGCGGATCGAGCGGGCGGGGATCACGTACTTCGCCGATCCGCACGGCAGGCGGCCCGGCGAGATCAACCATCACCACGGCGGCCGGGGCGTCTACTTCATGGATCCCGCGGGGCACGGCATGGAGATCATCACGCGCCCGTACGAGTTCCCGCAGCAGTAGTCACCGCCCGGCAGCGGCCGGCGGAGGCGGGGCCGGCGCCGCGTATTCGCCGTCGCGGCGCCGGTCCTCGCCCGAGGAGTACCCGCCCCACCGGCCGGCGCCTCCTCGTTCCCACGGACAGACCGCGGCCGGCCGCCCCGCGGCGGGTGTCAACGCACGGCGATGGTGAGGTCCCCGCGGCGGGGCGACGCGAACGCTTCCAGCGCGGGCCGGGTCAGCCCGGTCGCCTCGCCCACCTCGGCCGGGTCGAGCGCGCCGCAGTCCAGACCGCGCAGCAGATAGCCGCTGAGGGCCTTGGCGGTCGCCGGCTCGTCCATCACGTCCCCGCCGGCCCGGCCGGCGTAGCGGGACAGCCGCTCGGCGGCCTGGACGAAGCCCTCGCGGTAGAAGGCGAAGACGGCCGCGTAGCGGGTGGGCAGGTGGCCCGGGTGCATGTCCCAGCCCTGGTAGTAGGCGCGGGCCAGGGCGCGGCGGGTGAGGCCGTAGTGCAGCCGCCAGGCGTCGTGGACCTGCGCGGTCGGACCGACCGGCAGGACGTTCGTGGAGCCGTCCGAGACGCGTACGCCGGTGCCCGCGGCCGCGACCTGCATGACCGCCTTGGCGTGGTCGGCGGCGGGGTGGTCGCTCGCCTGGTGGGCGGCGGAGACGCCGAGACAGGCGCTGTAGTCGAAGGTGCCGTAGTGCAGGCCGGTGGCCCGACCCTCGGCCGCCTGGATCATGCGGGCGACCGCGGCGGTGCCGTCGGCGGCGAGGATGGACTGGCTGGTCTCGATCTGGATTTCGAAGCCGAGCCGCCCGGGGGTCAGACCGCGCGCCTCCTCGAAGGCCTCCAGAAGCCGGACCATGGCGGTGACCTGCTCCGGGTACGTCACCTTGGGCAGGGTGAGCACCAGGCCGTCGGGCAGGCCGCCGGCGTCCGCCAGGCCGGTGAGGAAGACGTCGAGGGTGCGGATGCCCCGGTCACGCACCGCGGCCTCCATGCACTTCATACGGATGCCCATGTAGGGGGCCGCGGCGCCCTCGGCGTACGCCCGCGCGATCAGCCGGGCCGCCCTGGCGGCCGCCTCGTCCTCCTCCGCGTCGGGGCGGGGTCCGTAGCCGTCCTCGAAGTCGACCCTCAGGTCCTCGACGGGCTCGCGTTCCAGCTTGGCCCGCACGCGCGCGTAGACGGGCTCGGCCAGCTCGTCGGACAGGCCGAGACAGGCGGCGAAGGAGGCCGCGTCGGGGGCGTGCGCGTCGAGGGCCGCGAGGGCCCGCTCACCCCAGGAGCGGATGGTGCCGCCGTCGAAGACGTCGCCGGGGACGTAGACCGTGTGGACGGGCTGGCGGGTGCCGGGGTCGCCGGGATAACGGCGGTCGAGTTCGACGTCGACCGGGGCCAGGGACGCGCTGATCTTCTCGCTGACGGCGCCCGCGAGGCTCGTCGCCACCGTCTCCTGCCGGCCCTGACCCATGCCACACCCTCCAGCTTTCCGCTTTACGGAATCAACAATCCGTAGAATGAAGTTATCCGGGCGTCTTCCGATGGGTCAACACCCTGTCCACGGCGTGGTCCCGCGCACCTCGCGCCGCACCCACGCCCTCTTCCGCAGGACGGTTCACCCCTTCATCCTGTCTCACGGGGCACGTGCGGGACCGGAGACCAGGGGGACGCATGACGAGGATCGGCAGGCCGACCCGGCGGGCGGGGCTGAGGACCGTGCTGGCCGCCATGGCCGCCGCCCCCCTGATCGGTACGTCAGGGGCGTCCGCAGCCCGGCAGGAGAGCCGGCACGGCGAACCACTCCGGTCCGCGCCCGTCCCGTCGCTCGAGGTCATGACGTTCAACCTCCGCTTCGCCTCCCCCAGGAAGCCCCACAGCTGGGCCGCCCGCCGTCCCGTGATGCGGGCGTTGCTGCACCGGGCGGCCCCGCACGTCATCGGCACCCAGGAGGGCCGCCCGCAGCAGTTGCGGGACATCGAGGCCGACCTCGGACCGCACTACGACTGGATCGGGACCAGTCGGGGCGTGGGCGCCGACGAGGCGGTGGCCGTCTTCTACGACAGGCGGCGGCTAGTCCCGGACGAGTACGAGCACTTCTGGCTCTCCGACACTCCGCGGGTGCGCGGCTCCAACACCTGGGGCGGCGGCCATCCCCGCATGGTCACCTGGGTCCGCTTCCGCGATCTGCTGGACTCGGGGCGGCAGTTCTGCGTGCTCAACACCCACCTCGACAACGCGAGCCAGTACGCGCGCGAACGTTCCGCCGCGCTCGTCGCCGCGCGGATCTCCCGGTTCGACCCCTCGCTGCCGCTGCTGCTGACCGGCGACTTCAACACCGTCGCGCACCAGAACCCGGTCTACGACAGGCTGCTCGCCGCCGGTCTGGTGGACACCTGGGACACGGCTCGCACGCGCGGCGACGCGTACGCCACCTACCACGGGTACAAGGCGCTGACGCCGAACGGGGGCCGTATCGACTGGATCCTCGCGACGCCCGGGATCCGCGTCCAGCGCGAGTGGACCGACACCTTCAGCGTGAACGGCCAGTATCCGAGCGACCATCTGCCGGTGCAGGCCTCGCTGACCCTGGGATGAGCGAAGGCCCCCGCGACCGGGAAGGTCACGGGGGCCCGGTGCGGTCCTGCGACCGCCGGGTGATCAGCCCTTGCGGGTCTTGATCTCCTCGGTGAGCTGCGGGACGACGTCGAACAGGTCGCCGACGACGCCGTAGTCGACCAGGTCGAAGATCGGGGCCTCGGCGTCCTTGTTGACGGCGACGATGGTCTTCGAGGTCTGCATGCCGGCGCGGTGCTGGATGGCGCCGGAGATGCCGTTGGCGATGTAGAGCTGCGGCGAGACCGACTTGCCGGTCTGGCCGACCTGGTTGGTGTGCGGGTACCAGCCGGCGTCCACCGCGGCGCGGGAGGCGCCGACGGCCGCGCCGAGCGAGTCGGCGAGGGACTCGATGAGTGCGAAGTTCTCCGCGCCGTTGACGCCGCGGCCGCCGGAGACGACGATCGCGGCCTCGGTCAGCTCCGGGCGGCCGGTCGACTCGCGCGGGGTGCGGCCGGTGACCTTCGTGCCGGTGGCCTGCGCCGAGAAGGAGACCGCGAGGGCCTCGACCGCGCCGGCGGCGGGAGCGGCCTCGACCGCGGCCGAGTTCGGCTTCACGGTGATGACCGGGGTGCCCTTGGAGACACGGGACTTGGTCGAGAAGGACGCGGCGAACACCGACTGGGTGGCCACCGGGCCCTCGTCGCCGGCCTCGAGGTCGACGGCGTCGGTGATGATGCCGGAGCCGATGCGCAGCGCCAGACGGGCGGCGATCTCCTTGCCCTCGGCGGAGGAGGGGACGAGGACGGCGGCCGGGGAGACGGCGGCGACGGCGGCCTGCAGCGCGTCCACCTTCGGTACGACGAGGTAGTCGGCGTACTCGGAGGCGTCGTGGGCGAGGACACGGGTGGCGCCGTGCTCGGCCAGCGCGGCGGCGGTGCTCTCGGCACCGGCGCCCAGCGCGACGGCGACGGGCTCGCCGATGCGGCGGGCCAGCGTCAGCAGCTCCAGGGTGGGCTTGCGGACGGCGCCGTCCACGTGGTCGACGTAGACGAGGACTTCAGCCATGGGATTTGCTCTCCTGCGAAACGAAGTTGAGGGGCGGTCGGCAAGGGGCCTTTAGATGAACTTCTGGCCCGCGAGGAACTCGGCGAGCTGCTTGCCGCCCTCGCCCTCGTCCTTGACGATCGTGCCCGCGGTGCGGGCGGGGCGCTGGGTCGCGGACTCGACCGCGGTCCACGCGCCCTCGAGACCGACTTCCTCGGCCTCCAGGTCCAGGTCCGACAGGTCCCAGGACTCCACCGGCTTCTTCTTCGCCGCCATGATGCCCTTGAAGGACGGGTAACGCGCTTCACCCGACTGGTCGGTGACCGACACGACGGCCGGCAGGGACGCCTCGAGCTGCTCGGAGGCGGCGTCGCCGTCGCGGCGGCCCTTGACCGTGCCGTCCTCGACCGAGACCTCGGAGAGCAGGGTGACCTGCGGGACGCCCAGGCGCTCGGCCAGCAGGGCCGGGACGACGCCCATGGTGCCGTCGGTGGAGGCCAGGCCGGAGATCACCAGGTCGTAGCCGGCCTTCTCGATCGCCTTGGCCAGCACCAGGGAGGTGCCGATGGCGTCGGTGCCGTGCAGGTCGTCGTCCTCGACGTGGATCGCCTTGTCGGCGCCCATCGACAGCGCCTTGCGCAGCGCGTCCTTGGCGTCCTCCGGGCCCACCGTCAACACGGTGATCTCCACGTCGTCGTCGGAGTTCTCGGAGATCTGCAGCGCCTGCTCGACCGCGTACTCGTCGAGCTCGGAGAGCAGACCGTCCACGTCGTCCCGGTCGACGGTCAGGTCATCGGCGAAGTGCCGGTCGCCAGTGGCGTCGGGCACGTACTTCACAGTGACAACGATCCTCAAGCTCACGCCGGCTCTCCTACTGCATCGTCAGTTACGGCTGCCTTCTTCCAGGCAGCATAGGCGTCACAAGCGGCCGATCCCGGTTGGGGCGGCCTGCGCTCCCGACCGAAATATTACTCGTCAGTACACCCAGTTCGTTCCCGCTAAGCAAGCGCTTTGAACTGTGACCTTCGCAACGCAGCGTAACCGGAAACCGACGCCTCCGCAGAGGACCACGGCCGTGATCAATCCCGCAGAGCCGTGAACCGTCCCTGGTGGTACAGCAGCGGACGGCCCGCTCCCTCCGGGTCCCCCAGCACCACCTCGGCCAGCACGATCCGATGGTCGCCGGCGGGCACACGCGTGACGACGCGGCACACCAGCCACGCGAGCACGCCGTCGAGGACGGGGACGCCCTCCGGTCCCTCGTGCCAGGCGGTCGGCGGGCCGAAACGGTCCGCGCCGCTGCGGGCGAAGGTGGCGGCGAGCTCCTGCTGGTGCTCGCCGAGTATGTGGACGCCGACATGCCGGGCGCGGGAGACCGCCGGCCAGCTGGAGGCGCCGGTGCCGATACCGAAGGACAGCATCGGGGGCTCGGCGGAGACCGAGCTGAGGGAGGTGGCGGTGAAGCCCACCGGACCGTTCGGCGCGGCCGCGGTGATCACGGCGACTCCGGCCGCGTGCCGCCGGAAGACGGAGCGCAGGAGATCGGGCGAGGCGAGCTGGGGGGCGCCGAGGCCGGGCACGGCCGTCATGGAGTTGTCCTTCTGCGGGGAGGGGTGTCGGGGTCCGTGGATGCTCAACGGGCCGGACAGCGCGCGCTCGCGGTACGACCCGGGTCGACGTGGGCCCGTCCGTGAAGAAGGGGTTCCTCGAACATGGGGCCAGGCTGACGAGGGGCAGCGGCCGCAGTCAAGTGCGTACCGGCATCTGGGAGATGCCTCACCGTTCCCCACGAGGCGCTCACACCGCTTCCCCCAGGGCCGCGACGACGTCGGCCTTGCGGGGCTGACCGGCGGCGCGCCGGACGATCCGGCCCTCGGCGTCGAGCACCAGGACCGTCGGCGTCCTGACGATGTCGAGTTCGCGCACGAGCCCGAGGTGCGCCTCCGCGTCGATCTCGATGTGGGCGACCCCGGGGACCACCGCGGCCACCTCGCCCAGGATCCGGCGGGTGGCCCGGCAGGGCGCGCAGAAGGCGCTGGAGAACTGTACGAGCGTGGCGCGTTCGCCGAGCTCCGCCCCGAGCCGGTCCGCTCCGATCCGCCTGCCGTCGTCGCGCCCGCGCACCCGCACCCTCCCGCTCCGCCGCCGCTGCAGCACTCCGAAGGCGCTCGCCGCCGCGAGCACCGCCACGCACACCACAAGTCCGGTCATCTGCCGCTCCAGCGTTCACGAGACTGCAAAGATTCCCGAGCCCAGGAATCGTCCGCGTTGCGGAATGCTTGATTCATGGACATCGACGCGAGGGGCCCCCGCTTCGGGGCCACCGTGACGACCGTAGTGCTCGCGGTCGTTCTGATCACCGGCAACGCCTGGCTGCTGGCCTGGCAGACGTTCGCGTTCGCGCTCGGCGCGGCGGGCGGACCGGGGCGTTCGCCCTACGGCTGGGTGTTCCGCAAGGCCGTTCGCCCCCGGATCGGGCCGCCCACGGAGTTCGAGGCGCCGCAGCCGCCGCGGTTCGCCCAGGCGGTGGGACTCGCGTTCGCCTGCGTCGGCCTGGCCGGATTCGCCCTGGGACCGCACTGGCTCGGTCTCGCCGCGACCGGCGCGGCTCTGGCGGCCGCGTTCCTCAATGCCGCTTTCGGGTATTGCCTGGGATGCGAGATGTACCTGCTCGTACGGCGGGTCGCGGTGCGAGCGCAGTAAAGACGATCTAAAAGCCCGAGGTGGACCAAGAGGTGGATCAAAGGGGTTGACGTGACGAGGATCTCGCCGTTCCCGGGCACCAGGGCTGGCTCCCCGGCCGTTCTTGGGGCACGATCTGCGAGATGCCGCAAACCTACGGCAGCGTAACTTTGCCGTCGGAAGTCTCCTCGGCAGAGAGAAAGAAGGGTCCGCCCCACCCATGGCAGAGCTTGTCTACCGCCCCGTCGTCGGCCTCGCTCAGACGTTGTTCAAGGTCTGGGACCTCAAGATCGACTGCAAGGGGTCGGAGAACATCCCGCGCTCGGGTGGAGCCGTGCTGGTGAGCAATCACATCAGCTACCTCGACTTCATCTTCGACGGCCTGGCCGCCCTCCCGCAGAAGCGTCTCGTGCGCTTCATGGCGAAGGAGTCCGTCTTCCGCCACCGGATCTCCGGCCCGCTGATGCGCGGAATGAAGCACATCCCGGTGGACCGCAACCAGGGCGAGACGGCCTACCAGCACGCGCTGGACTCGCTGCGCTCCGGCGAGATCGTCGGGGTCTTCCCCGAGGCGACCATCTCCCAGTCCTTCACGCTGAAGAGCTTCAAGTCCGGCGCTGCCCGGATGGCCCAGGAGGCGGGCGTCCCGCTGATCCCGGTGGCCCTGTGGGGTACGCAGCGCCTGTGGACCAAGGGCCAGCCGCGCAACTTCAAGCGCAGCCACACCCCCATCACCATCCGCGTCGGCGAGGCCGTCGAGGCCTCACGCGACAAGTACGCGGGCGCCCTCACCCGTCAGCTGCGTGAGCGCGTCCAGGAGTTGCTGGAGGCCGCTCAGCGTGCCTACCCGGTGCGCCCCAAGGACGCGAACGACACGTGGTGGATGCCGGCCCATCTGGGCGGCACCGCGCCCACCGCCGAGCAGGTGCGCGCGGCCGAGGCCGGCTGAGCCCGCCCCTCCTGCGACGTAGGCCCTCTCCGCGGAGAGGGCCTACGCGTTTTCCGGGGCCGGACGGAGCGCGCCGGGCGAGCGCGAGGGGGCTCACAGCGCGGTGGGGAGGTTCTTCCACAGCCGCGGCCGGTCGGAAGCGGTGCGCAGCGCTTCGAGGACGCCCGGATGCGGCGCGGCGTAGAGGCCCGGGTAGTCCCTCTCGCCCGCCCCGGCGTCGGTACGGAAGGCGAGCCGTTCGCCGTCCAGCGAGAACCGCGCGTCCACACCCGGTTTGTTGCCCCGCGGGTCCTGGCGGTGCCACGCCCCGCGAAAGCGCACCGCGACGAGTCCGTGCAGGACGTGCCCGTCCCCCTCGTCGCGGGCGAACCGCTGGTAGCACAGGGCGGTCGGGATGTCCTCGGCCCGCAGCAGCGCGGCCAGCGCGTGGGCCTTGGCGTAGCAGATGCCCGTCCGCTGCTCCAGGACGTCCGAGGCGCGCCAGGTCACCCGCGGGTCGTCGGCGTCCTGGGAATGGGTAATGGCGTCGCGTACGAACTCGAAGGCCAGTCGCGCATAGACATACGAGTTCTCGGCGTCCCACGCGAGGCGTTCGGCGGTGGCCCGCACCACCGGGTGAGCGTGGTCGATGACCTCGTCGGCAGCCAAATAGGCGGACAGGTCGGGGTTCTCCTGGATCAGCTCCATGGCTGGAGAGCATAGGAAAACGATCACCCAGTAGTCAATGACTTTCCAGATGATCGCATACCTATGCAATAACTGTCGGTGCCGTGCCGCAAGGCGGGAGGCTCTACCGGGCCATCTCCTCCTTCAGGGCGGCTACGAACGCGTCCACGTCCTCCTCGGTCGTGTCGAACGCGCACATCCACCGCACGTCGCCCGCCGCCTCGTCCCAGAAGTAGAACCGGAACTTCTTCTGCAGCCGCTCGCTCACGTCGTGCGGGAGCCGCGCGAAGACGCCGTTGGCCTGCACCGGGTAGAGGATCTCCACGCCGTGCACGGCCCGCACGCCCTCCGCGAGGCGCTGCGCCATCTCGTTGGCGTGGCGCGCGTTGCGCAGCCACAGATCCTTGGCGAGCAGGGCCTCCAGCTGCACCGACACGAAGCGCATCTTGGAGGCGAGCTGCATGGACAGCTTGCGCAGGTGCTTCATACGGCGCACGGCGTCCTGGTCGATGACCACGACGGCCTCGCCGAACAGCGCGCCGTTCTTGGTCCCGCCCAGGGACAGGATGTCGACGCCGACCGCGTTGGTGAACGTCCGCATCGGGACGTCCAGGGAGGCGGCCGCGTTGGCTATCCGGGAGCCGTCGAGGTGGACCTTCATGCCGTGCTCGTGGGCGTGGTCGCAGATCGCGCGGATCTCCTCGGGCGTGTAGAGCGTGCCGAGTTCCGTGCTCTGGGTGATCGAGACGACCTGCGGCATCGCGCGGTGCTCGTCCTCCCATCCCCAGGCCTGCCGGTCGATCAGCTCGGGCGTGAGCTTGCCGTCGGGCGTGGGGACGGTGAGCAGCTTGAGGCCGCCCATGCGCTCGGGCGCGCCGCCCTCGTCCACGTTGATGTGGGCGCTCTCCGCACAGATCACCGCGCCCCAGCGGTCGGTGACCGCCTGGAGCGCCACGACGTTGGCCCCGGTGCCGTTGAAGACCGGGAACGCCTCGGCCGTAGGACCGAAGTGGCTGCGGATGATCCCCTGGAGGTTCCCCGTGTAGTCGTCCTCGCCGTACGCCACCTGATGGCCGCCGTTGGCCAGGGCCAGGGCGGCCATCACCTCCGGGTGGGCCCCGGCGTAGTTGTCGCTGGCGAAACCGCGGACCTCGGGGTCATGGCGGCGACGGGCGTCGGTCTTCGCGGGGTTCACGGCTTCTCGGTGAGCCACAGACGCTGTCCGTTCACTTCCTGGGCGGACTTCTCCCAGACGCCGGTGATGGCCTCGGCCAGGTCCTTGACGTCCGTGAAGCCCGCGAACTTCGCGTTGGGGCGGTCGGCGCGCATCGCGTCGTGCACCAACGCCTTCACCACCAGGATCACAGCCGCGGAGGTCGGCCCCTCGGCGCCCCCGGCCTTGCGGAAGGCGTCGGCGAGCGCGAGCGTCCAGGCCTCGGCGGCGGCCTTGGCGGCGGCGTACGCGGCGTTGCCCGCGCTGGGCTTCGTGGCCCCGGAGGCGCTGATCAGCACGTACCGGCCGAGCGCACTGCGCTGGAGGGCCTCGAAGAAGGCGAGCGAGGTGTGCTGCACGGTCTTGACGAGCAGCAGTTCCAGGAAGTCCCAGTCGTCCAGGCTGGTCTTGATGAACGTCTCGCTCCCCCGCCAGCCGCCGACGAGGTGGACCACGCCGTCGATCCGGCCGAAGTCCTTCTCGACGCGCTGCGCCCAGTCCCGGGTGGAGTCCAGGTCGAGCAGATCCACCGGCTCGCCGGTGACCATGGCGCCACCGGCCCCGTAGCGGGCCGCGTCGACGGCCTCCGCCAGGCGCTCGGGATCGTTGTCCGCGCCGACGACGGTCGCGCCGGCTTCGGCGAGCCTGAGCAGCGCCGCCCGGCCGGCGGGTCCGCCCGCGCCTGCCACCACGACCACCGCACCGCTGAGAGCCCCGTTCCCCATGGTCTTCGCCTCCTGAGCAGTGTTCTGCCCCGCAGTGCCCCGCGGAGCAGTGTTCTCGGTTCGCAGGTCGCTCACGCGGCGATCCGCTCGGCGCCGTCCGCCGTGATGCCCTTGGTGGAGGCGATCACGTTCTTCAGCTTCTTGGACAGTGCCTCATAGAACATGCTCAGCGGAAACTCGTCGGGAAGCACGTCATCGACGAGCCTGCGCGGCGGCTGGGTCAGGTCGAGGGCGTCGGGACCCTTGGCCCACTTGGAACCCGGGTGCGGGGCGAGGTAGGCCGAGACCAGCTCGTAGCCGGCGAACCAGTGCACGAGCTTGGGACGGTCGATGCCTTCGCGGTACAGCGTCTCGATGTCGGCGCACAGCTGGTTGGTGACCTGCGGGGCGCGCTCCCAGTCGATGTGCAGCCGGTTGTCGGTCCAGCGCACGACCCCGTGCTTGTGCAGGTAGGCGAAGAGC
Source organism: Streptomyces sp. P3 (assembly GCF_003032475.1). Lineage (NCBI taxonomy): Bacteria > Bacillati > Actinomycetota > Actinomycetes > Kitasatosporales > Streptomycetaceae > Streptomyces > Streptomyces sp. P3. Next base: position 8,554,150 of record NZ_CP028369.1, on the reverse strand, counting down.
AGCTGGCCGCCGAGGCCGTCGTAGTTGCGCACGCGCTCGCCGGTGACGGGGAAGCGGAACATCCGGTCGAAGAGGACCGCGTACTGCACGTCACGGGCCTGCGAGACGCCGTCGGCCTGCAGCTTCACGGCCTCCTTGAAGGCGGTGAGGTCGCAGCGCAGCTCCTCGAGGCCGTACATCCAGAAGGGCTGGCGCTGCTTGATCATGAACGGGTCGAAGGGCAGGTCGCCGTGGCTGTGGGTGCGGTCGTGGACCATGTCCCACAGCACGAAGGCCTCTTCGCAGCGCTTCTGGTCGTGCACCATGTCGGCGACGTCCTCGGGCAGCTCCAGGCCCAGGATGTCGACGGCGGCGTCGGTCACGCGGCGGAAGCGGGCGGCCTCGCGGTCACAGAAGATGCCACCCCAGGAGAAACGTTCCGGCGCTTCCCGGACGGCGATGGTCTCCGGGAAGAGGACGGCCGAGTTGGTGTCATAGCCGGACGTGAAGTCCTCGAAGGTGATACCGCAGAACAGCGGGTTGTCGTAGCGGGTGCGCTCCAGCTCCGCCAGCCACTCGGGCCAGACCATCCGGAGCACGACCGCCTCCAGGTTGCGGTCCGGGTTGCCGTTCTGCGTGTACATCGCGAAGACGACCAGGTGCTGAAGTCCGTCCGCGCGGCTCGCGGCGGGCTGGAAGGCCAGCAGCGAGTCGAGGAAGTCCGGTACCTCGAAACCGCCCTCGGCCCACATCCGCAGGTCCTTGACCAGGGCGTGGTGGTAGTCGGCGTCGTGCGGGAGCAGCGGGGACAGCTCCTCGACGGCCTCGATCACCCGTCGCACGGCCTCTTCGGCCTCGCCCCGCGCCGGAGCGCCCTCGGCCGAGAAGTCGATCGACCCGTCCTTCGCCTGCCAGGGCCGAACCTGCTCCACGGCATCCTTGAGCACGCGCCACGCCGGGTGCTCCACCACCCTGGACGCCGGAGGAACCTGCTCCCCCGATGCTGCCTGCACAAGAATTTCCGTCATGTCCCATCCTCCGCTGAAGAACCTCGCGTCACCACACCGTAGACATATGAGGTTTCCTTCAGCAAGTGACCTCTCGGGAAATTATCCTGCTCAGCCGCTCCTTCACCGCACTTTTTCCTGTCGGGCATCGGAGGAGTGTCGGCTTCCGGCGGGGCAGGGCGGGTAGGGAACACGTCGGTGCGCGCACGCCCGCACGCACCTGTCCCCACCCCGTCCGGGGCCGCCACGCGGCCCGCCCCTCAAGCCCCCGTCGCCGGAAGCGAGTCGCGTCTTGAACTTCCTCACCATCGGCCACCGTGGCGTCATGGGCGTCGAGCCCGAGAACACCCTGCGTTCCTTCGTCGCCGCCGAGCAGGCGGGCCTCGACGCCATCGAACTCGACCTGCACCTGAGCAAGGACGGCGCCCTCGTGGTCATGCACGACCCCGAGGTGGACCGCACGACCGACGGCACCGGTCCCATCGCCGACCAGACGCTCACGGAACTGCGCACCCTCGACGCCGGACGCGGGGAACGCGTCCCGCGGTTCGAGGAGGTGCTGGACGTCGTACAGGCGCCGCTGCAGGCCGAGATCAAGGACGTGCAGGCGGCACGGGCACTGGCCGAGGTGATGCTCGCACGGGACCTCGTGCGTCGGGTGGAGGTGTCCTCCTTCCACGACGAGGCCGTCGCGGAGGTCGCACGGCTGGTGCCGGGGGTGCGCACCGCGCTCATCGGCAGCCGCTACGGCCTCGACATCGTGGACCGGGCCGTCGCGGCCGGCGCCGCGACGGTCTGCCTCAATCTGCGGCGCCTCACCCTGGAGATCGTCGAGGAGGCGCGCAAGCGTGACCTGCGGATCATCGGCTGGGTGGTCAACACACAGGAACAGTTGCGGCTGGTGCGAGCCCTGGAGCTGGACGGCGCGACCACCGACTATCCCGACATCAGGCGCACCGGCCGGTTCACCGCCTGAGAGCCGAGCCCCACGGGCCTGCGGGGCTCGGCGGTTCGGGTTCGGCGGTTCGGCGGGGATCCGACGGTCCTGCGGGTCCGGCGGGGCCCTGGGGCCTGCCGGTTCGGCGGAGGCTCGGGCCTCCCGGGGCCTCCCGGGTTCAGCCGGACCCGGGAGGTCCGGGGAGCCCGGGTGCGCTCAGGCCGGCTGCACGGCCAGCGGCTTGACCAGCAGCTCGAACTGGAGGTCGTCGCGCCGCGGAATGCCGAAACGCTCGTCGCCGTACGGGAACGGGGTCATGCGTCCCGTACGGCGGTAGCCGCGCCGCTCGTACCAGGCGATGAGGTCCTCGCGTACGGAGATCACCGTCATCCGCATCTCACCGACGCCCCAGTCCTCGCGGGCCTGCCGCTCGGCCTCCGCCATGACCGTCCTGCCGAGACCGGCGCCCTGCACCGTGGGGCTCACCGCGAACATGCCGAAGTAGGCGTGGTCGCCGCGGTGGGCCAGCTGGCAGCAGGCGACCACACGGCCGTCCTGTTCGACGGTGATCAGTCGGCTGTCCGCCGCCTTGATGACCGCGCGCACACCGTCGGGATCGGTGCGCTGCCCCTCGAGGATGTCCGCCTCCGTCGTCCACCCCGCACGGCTGGAGTCCCCGCGGTAGGCGGACTCGATGAGTGCGACCAGCTCGTCCACGTCGGCGTCGGTGGCGGTACGGAAGACGAGGTCGGTGGCTGCGGTGTCCATGGGGGCGGTCTCCGGTCTCTGACACGGGCTGGGGTCCGTCCGAGCCTAACCTCGTCCCGTTAGGCTGCCGCCGCATGGTGCACGTACTGAGCAGCAGGACCCTGCTTCGACCGACCGATCCCGAGCGTTCCCGGGTCTTCTACGGGGAGCGGCTGGGCCTGGCCGTCTCCCGTGAGTTCGGCACGGGCCCGGACCGCGGGACCGTCTACTTCCTCGGCGGCGGCCATCTGGAACTCTCGGGCCGCGCCGAGGATCCGCCGACGGCGGCCGAGCGTGCGGGCGCTCCCGTGCGTCTGTGGCTGCAGGTGCCGGACGCCGCGGCGGCACACGACGAGTTGCGGGCGAAGGGCGTCGAGATCACGCGTCCGCCGGTGCAGGAGCCCTGGGGTCTGATCGAGATGTGGATTGCCGACCCGGACGGCATCCCGATCGTGCTCGTGGAGGTACCGGCTGATCACCCGATGCGGTACCGGCCGGGCATCTGAGAGTCCCCGCCCGGGTGGGCGGGGCAGGCTTCCCCGGACACCGCGGGCCGCGCCCTGCGCGACGGCGGCCGGCCCGGCCGGGCGCCCGGCGGTCCGAAGCCCGGCCGGGCGCCCGGCGGTCCGGCGGGTGCGCGGGGGCTCAGAGGTCAGCGGATGCCGTGCGGCCGGGCGGGGCATAGCGTGCTGAGGGGGTGACCTTTCGGAGGAACGCCATGAAGCTCGACGCGCCGGTGCCGGGCGGGCCCTGCTGGGCCGAGCTGGGGACCGGTGATCTGGAAGCGGCGAAGCGGTTCTACGCGGGGCTGTTCGGCTGGCGCGCGGAGACGGATCCGCGTCAGGAGGCCGGCGGCTACTCGGTCGCGCACCTCGGTGACGCGGCCGTCGCCGCGCTCACTCCCCGACACCGGGAGGTGCAGCCCTGCGCCTGGAGCGTGTCGTTCGCCGCGACCGACGCGGACGTCAGCGCCCGGCTGGCCACGGAGGCCGGCGGCAGGGTGCTCGTCGGACCGATGGACGTCTTCGAAGTGGGCCGGTTCGTGGTCGTCCTCGACCCTGACGGGGCCGCGTTCCAGTTGTGGCAGGCGCGGTCCTTCTCCGGCGCCGGCCTGTTCAACGCGCCCGGCTCGCTCGGCTGGGTCGAGTTGCTGACCCGTGATCCCGACCGGGCGGAGACCTTCTACACCACGGTCTTCGGCTGGACCGTCCACTCGTCGGAGAACTACCTGCAGTGGGGCGTCGGCGGCGCGGACTTCGGCGGCATGATCAGGATGGACGACAAGTTCCCGCCCGAGGTGCCCCCACACTGGCTGCCGTACTTCGCGGTGGCCGACGTGGACGCCACCACGAGGACCGCCCTCGGGGCCGGCGGTGCCGCGCTCATGGAGCCGACGACGGTGCAGGGCGGCCCGCGGATCGCCGTGCTGCGCGATCCCCAGGGCGCGGCGTTCGGGGTGTGCGTCGCCGGACACGACAGATAACGCCTGCGGGCCGCTGTCCGAACATCTGCGGGCCGCTGTCCAGGCCGGGTTTGCCGAGCTCCGGCGCCGAAACCGTGGAGACCATCGCCCGGTGGTCCCGCGACCCCGCGAGCGCCGGAGGGCGTCGCGGAGCGCCCCGTCGGCGTATCTCCAGCGCCTCGGTCAGACGCCCAGCGACCGCATCTGTCCCTCCAGTCGGCTGAGCAACTCCCCGAGCAGGTCGGCCAGTTCACCCTGCCGCCCGTCGTCCATGGCGGACAGTGCGGCGCTCTCGTAGGCGAGTTGCTCGGGCATGATGCCGTCGACGAGGTCCCGGCCGGCGTCGGTGAGCCGGAGGTGCGCGACACGACGGTCGCGGCTGTCGCCCCGGCGTTCCACCAGACCGCGTGCGGTGAGCTGCTTGAGGCGCTTGGTGACGGCCGCACCGGACGAGTAGGTCTCGCGGGCCAGTTCGCCGGGGGTCAGCTCGTGGCCCTTGCGGCGCAGCGCGCCGAGCACGTCGAACTCGGGGCGGCTCAGTCCGGCCCGCCGCAGTGGCGCGTCCTCGGCCTGCTGCAGGAGGGCGGCGCAGCGGTTCACGCGGCCGATGATCTCCATGGGACCGGTGTCCAGGTCCGGCCGGACGGCCTGCCACTGCCGGACGACGGCCGACACCGTGTCGTTCCGCGCCGGGCCGCCGTTCCCGTTTCCGTTCCCGTTTCCGTCCCCGTTTCCGGACCGCCCGTCGTCCCCGGCCCCGTCCCTGTTCCCGTTTCCGCTCCGGGACCGCCCGTCGTCCATGTCCCGGTTCCCGTCCGCGCTCCGGGACGCCCCGTCGTCGGCGTTCCCGGCTCCCCCGTCGCCGACCGGCCGACTGGACCGGTCACCACTCGACCGGTCGCCGCCGCCCGGTCGCTCCTCGGGCGTGTCCGGGGCGCCGGCTGCGGGGGTCCGCCGCGGCGCTTCCCCGGTCGCGGGCTGTTCCGGTGTTCCGTCCCCGGCCGCTGTACGCCCCTGCTTCCCCGTCATCCCCGTACGTCCTCCACTCTCGCCTTCGCGTCCCGGTCCAGGAGCAGCCCTGGCGCCGTACCGTCGCCGCGAGCGTACGGTGTCCCGACCACTCGGCCGCCACGACCCGCTCCTCGGGCGTCGCGCCCTGCCACCACTGGCCGGACGCGACGTCGGCGGTGGTCGCAGGGCGACCGTGTGCCGCAAGGGTCTCCGGCCGGGCTGGTGGCCGTCTTCGGGAAGGACTTCGGTCTCGCTCTCGCCCTGCTGCCGGAGCGTGCCGGACCGGACTCGGCTCGGCCCCGGACCGGACTCGGCGGAGACCGCGATGGGGGCATATTGCGCATTTCGGCTTCTTTAGCCTGTTTTTTCTCATGGACGATTCACCGCGCTCCGCCCGGCGCTCCCCATGTACCTCCTTGCGCCCGCGTGCGCGCTGCGTGTCGCGGGCATCGCATTCGGTGATTGCGGCATTCGGTGACCGGCGACGTCGAGCGGGGAGGTACGCGTGCACGGACCGGCTTCGTCCGGCTGGCTGCTGGTGGCGTTGTGTGCGGCGACCGGGGCGTACTGCCTGCTGCGCATGCGCAGCAGGGTCGAGGAACAGCGTCGGGCCGCGGGCGGCGAGGCGCTGATGGGATTCGGGATGGCCGTGATGGCCGTGCCCCCGGCCGTGTTCACCCCTCCGGCCTGGGCCTGGCCCGCGTACGCCGCTGTCTTCGGCACAGCCGCGCTGCGGGCGCTGTGGGCGGCCCGGGCGAGCGCATGCCATCTGCATCACCTGGTCGGCGCCGGGGCCATGGTCTACATGGCCGCCGCGATGGCCGTCTCCCCCGCCCCGGCCCACGCGCACGAGCACGGCGGCGCAGGGGTGCCGCTGTTGACGGGCGTGCTGCTGCTGTACTTCGCCGGCTACGTCCTCGTCTCGGGGGTCCGGCTGGTGCCGGCTGCCGGGGCGGGCACGTCCGCCGCGCCCTGGAGCGACCGGCCGGAAGTCGTCCGGGCGTGCCGTCTGTCCATGGGAATCGGCATGCTGGCGATGCTTCTGACGATGTGATCCGCGCGACGGCCTGCGTCACTTCGCCGCGGACAGCCGCACTCCGGGTGGCGGCACGCTCATAGGGTGCTGTTCATGACGGTCACCGCGGTCCTGCTGCTGCTCGGGGCTCTGACCGCAGTGGTCGCCCCCCGACTGCTCGCCCGGGCCGACTGGCCCGACCGTGAACCGGTGGTCGCCCTGTGGGCGTGGCAGTGCGTGGTGGCCGCGATCCTGTTGTGCTGCGCGCTGTCCATGACACTGAGTGCGGAGGCCGCCTGGCAGGGGGTGCGCCGACAGGTCTTCGCGCCGGCTCCGCAGGAGGTCGTGGAGGCGTACACGGCGGGTGGGGCCGGCCCCTGGGCCCCGGCGACCGCGATGGCGCTGGCCTGCGGCGGGATGTGGAGCGGAACGATGCTCGTGCGGGAGATCCTGCGCAGCCGGGCCGGACACCGGTCCCGCCAGGCCGAACTGCGGTTGCGGGCACCGCTGTTGCCGGGCGAGGCGGCCTCCTCCGGCGGGCTGCTCGTGGTGGAGGGTGAGCGCCCCGACGCCTGGTGGCTGTCGGGCGCACGGCCCCGACTGGTCGTCACCACGGCCGCGTTGCGGCGCCTGAAGGGGCGTCAGCTCGATGCCGTACTCGCACACGAGCAGGGACACGCCCGGGCGCGGCACGACTGGCTGTTGCGCTGCTCGGCAGCGCTGGCCACCGGGTTCCCGCGGGTTCCGGTGTTCGCCGCGTTCCGCGGCGAGATGCACCGGCTGGTCGAGCTCGCCGCCGACGACACCGCGTCGCGCCGCTTCGGCCGGCGGACGACCGCGCTGGCGCTGGTCGAACTCAACGAGGACCGGGGGGTGTTCGGCCCCGCTCCCGCCTCGCAGGCCCATGTCCCGCCGCGGGTGGGCCGGTTGCTCGCACCGCCCGACCGCCTCACCGCGACCCGTCGGCTCGCACTGACGGTCGCGGCCGCGCTGCTGCCGGTGATCCCGGTTCTGGTGACCCTGGTACCGGGTCTGCGGGCGCTGGACTGAGCGTCCAGAAGCGCGGGCAGCGCTGGGTGAGCGTCCTCAGACGCACGGGCAGCCTGGGTGAGCGTCCTCCGGCACACCACGGCGCCGGGGTCCGCCGACGCGTGCACCGTGTCAGGGTGAGCGTCCACCGCCGGGCGAGCGGCGCCGGCCGTACCCGGGTCGGGCGGCCGGGCCGGACCCCCGCTCCCGCCTCGGGGATCTCCTCCCCCGAGGCGGGAGCACTTCCCGGATCGGGCCCTCCGAATCCCGTGTCGGCAGCCCCGCACGGGTTTCCGGTACCACGGGTCGGCGAGGATCTGGTTATGCACCATGCGCCCCTCGACTCCCCGCCCCGTCCCGCGGCCCTGCACATGTTCCTCCGCACCGCGGCGGTACTGGGGCTGTGTTCCGTGCTGCTGCTCGTGCTGGTAGCGGTCGAGTGGCGTCCCCTGATCTCCGCCGACGACGACGTCTCCCGCACCACGCATCGCTGGGCCCTCGCCGACCCCGACGTCACGCAGGCCTGCCGCATCCTCACCGACTGGGTCTGGGACCCGGTGACGATGCGACTGCTGGGGGCTGCGGTGGCCGTGTGGCTGGTGTGGCGCCATGCGGACTGGTGGACGGCCGGATGGCTGGTCGTCACGGCCGCCCTGGGCACGCTTCTCCAGCAGGGGCTCAAGGCCGCGGTGGGCCGGGCCCGGCCGTCCTGGCCCGACCCCGTCGACTCCGCCCACTATGCGGCCTACCCCTCGGGGCACGCCCTGACCGCCACCGTCGTCCTAGGGCTCCTGCTGTGGCTGCTGCACCGGCAGGGTGTCGGCCGCGCGCTGTGGCGGGGGGCACTGTCCGTGGCGGCGCTGTCCGTGGCGGGCGTGGGGCTCACCCGGGTCTGGCTGGGCGTGCACTGGCCCTCGGACGTCCTGGGCGGCTGGCTGCTCGGGGCGATGCTGGTGGCCCTGGCGATCGCGGTGAAGCTGCGATGGCGGCCGTGACGGCGCCTGGACGGCGCCTGGACGGCGGTACGCCTACGTGGGGCCGCCGGAGCTGCGTCGGACGGTCGTCGACGGGGCAGGCGGCCGGGTGATCCGCAGCGCCGCGGACCTGGAAGGCGAGCCGGAACGGGACGGCGGCACGGCCGCGGACGACGGCGGGAAGCCGTTCACCCACGTCGCCGGCCGCGACGGGCTGCTGCGGCTCGCGCCCCGCCGCAGCGAGCACGTGGCCTGCGCCGAGGGTCAGGACGTCCTCGGTGCGGGCGAGATCTCCTTCCGCCGCACCCCGGGCGGGCCCCAGGTGCACGAGGTCAGCAACCAGTCCACCGGTTACCGCCCCGATCCCGACTCCTGGCCGACCGTCGCCGCCGCGCTGGACCGGGCAGGCATCGCCCGGCCCGACGGTTTCACGCACGCCCTGGTGTTCCGGCGCTGCGAGGGACGCGGGGAGCACAACGTGGTGCGCGAGGCGGTCTGCGTCTTCCGCGACGACGATCTTCCGCCGGACTGGAACATGGCCGCTTCTCGGCAGCCGCAGCCGCACGGGGTTCCTAGGATTTCCGCATGACCACCGTGCTGTTCGACTTCTCCGGGACCCTCTTCCGCATCGAGTCCACCCGGCGGTGGCTCAGCGCGGTGCTCGACGCCGCGGGCATCGCGCTCGCCGAACCGGAGCTCGCCGAGAAGGCGCGGGCGCTGGAGGCGGCGGGCGCCCTGCCGGGCGGGGCGGCTCCGGCCCGTCTGCCCGAGGAGATGGCCGGGGTGTGGGGAGTCCGGGATCAGAGCGCCGAGCTGCACCGGGCCGCGTACACGGGCCTGTCCCGTCAGGTGCCGCTGCCGGATCCGGCGCTGCACGAGGCCCTCTACGACCGGCACCGGACGCCGGCGGCCTGGACGCCGTATCCCGACGCCCGCGAGGTGCTGAGCGGGTTGCGCGAGCGTGGGTCCCGGATCGGCGTCGTCAGCAACATCGGCTGGGATCTGCGCCCGGTGTTCCGCGCGCACGGTCTCGACCGGTACGTCGACGCGTACGTGCTGTCGTACGAGCACGGTGTGCAGAAGCCCGACCGGCGGCTGTTCACGGTCGCGTGCGAGGCGCTGGACGCCGATCCCCGCGACACGCTGATGGTGGGCGACGACCGCAGGGCGGACGGCGGCGCCGCGGCGCTGGGCTGCGCGGTGCACTTCGTGGATCATCTGCCTGCGGCCGAGCGTCCGGACGGGCTGCGCCCGGTGCTGGACCTCGTGGGCTGACCGGCGTACGGCGGTGTCGGAACGTCGGCATCAGTAGCCCGAGGACACCATCAGACGAACAGTGCGCCCACTCTGGACGATCCCCCGCGTCGCCCAGAGCAGGCGCCGGCCCGGTGCGCTCCGCCGGAGCGGCCGGGACGTCCTGAGTATAGTTGGCTGGCAGCCAGTCAACGCAGGAGTTACAGGATGTCCCCGCGCAGCGCCTCGGTCAATGAAGAATTGCGGCGTCGTTCCCGGGAGCGGCTCCTGCAGGCGGCCGTGGAGCTGGTGGGCGAGCGCGGTTACGAGGCGACCACGCTCGGCGACATCGCGGACCGGGCCGGCTCGGCACGCGGTCTCGTGTCGTACTACTTTCCCGGGAAGCGGCAGCTGGTGCAGTCGGCGGTGCACCGGCTGATGCACCGCACCCTGGAGGAGGCGCTGGAGCGCGAGCCGCACACCGAGGACGGCCGGGAACGGATGGCGCGGGCCATCGACGCGATCATGGGGCTGGCCCGGGACCGTACCGTGCTGATGCGCCAGCACATGGCGGGCATGCTGCAGGCCGAGGGCTTCGTGCAGTGCCCGGAGCAGCAGCGACTGGCAGAGCTGCTGCGGGAGACCGCGGCCCGGCACGGGGCGCAGGACCTCGACCACGACTATCCGATACTGCGCTCCCAGTTGATGGGCGCCGTCTACGCGATGGTCCTGCCCAACGTGCCCCTGCCGCTGACGACGCTGCGCGCCGAGCTCTTCGCGCGCTACCGGCTCGACTGGGAGCTGGGGGTCCCGCCGGACGCCGAGGCGCCCGGCGGGGGGTGCGGCGCCGACCTGTCGCGGTTCTTCGCGACCGGCCCGACGCCCGGTGATCAGTCGAAGTAGTCCGGCTGGGTCTGGACGTTGAGCTCGCCCAGATGGATCCGACCGGCCGGATCCGTGCGCCGGTCGCTGAGCTTGAGCACGTCGAAGCCCTTGGCGATGTCGTTCGAGTAGATGTAGCCGTTGTAGTAGTACGCCGACCACGCGCCACCGGTCTGCAGGGTCGTGGTGCTCAGCGGACCGCGCTCGAAGTAGGCGATCTCCCTCGGCTTCGCCGAGTCGGTGAAGTCCCAGACGGAGACGCCGCCCTGGTACCAGGCCTGGACCATGAGGTCCTTGCCCTTGACCGGGATCAGCGAGCCGTTGTGGGCGACGCAGTTCTCGGTGGCCGCCTGGTAGCGCGGGATCTTGTAGTAGCTGCGGAAGACGAGCTTGCGCTTGTCGCCCTTGCCGGTGATGTCGTAGATGCCGTCGGCGCCACGGGTGGGGCCGGTCGCCGCGTCACAGGTGGCCGCGCCGCCGCCGCCCAGCTCATCGGTGAAGACGACCTTGTTCGCCTTCTGGTTGAAGGTGGCCGAGTGCCAGAAGGCGAAGTTGACGTTGTCCTGCACCCGGTCGATGACCTTCGGGTGCTCCGGGTCCCTGATGGAGAACAGGATGCCGTCGCCCATGCAGGCGCCGGCCGCCAGGCCCTTCCCGGGCAGCACGGTGATGTCGTGGCAGCCGGTCGTCTTGGACACGCCGGGATTGGTCGGACCGCCCGGGTTGCCGCCGCCGTCCGGGCCCTCGCCGGGGAACAGCACGGGGAAGCCGACGACCGCCGCCTTCTCGGGCGCGTTGCGCGGCACCTTGATGACGGAGATGCCGTCGTGCGGGGGCTGACAGTCGGGGTAGGCGGCGTTGGGCGAGTACGAGGAGACGTAGATGTAGACGTTCTTGCGCTCGGGCACCAGGGTGTGTGTGTGCGAACCGCACGCGGTCTCGACGGCGGCGACGTATCTCGGGTTCCTCTTGTCGCTGATGTCGAAGACCTTCATGCCCTCCCACGAGGACTTCTCGGTGACCGGCTGCGTGGTGCTGTTGCAACTGCTGTCGCTGCGCGAGGAGTCGGTCGACAGGAAGAGCAGGTTGCCGGAGACGGAGACGTCGTTCTGCGAGCCGGGACAGAGCACCTGGGCCACGGTCTTCGGTGCCTTCGGGTTGCCGATGTCGAAGATGCGGAAGCCGTCGTAGTTGCCGGCGAAGGCGTACCGCCCCTGGAAGGCCAGGTCCGAATTGATGCCCGGCAGGACGTCCTTGGGGATGTTCGTGAGGTGCTGGATGTTGTCGGAGTGGACGATCTCGTCCTGCCCGGGTATCTCGCCGGCGGCGATCGCGGCGCTCGCCCGGGTCCGGGCGTCGCTGGTCACCTGCCGCTCGGCGGCGGGGCCGTCCCCCGGGTCGGGGGTCGCGGCCGCCGGGACCGCCGTGAGCAGCGCGGCCAGGAGCCCGGTGCAGGCGGCGGCGGCTTTCCACCGTCTGCGTCGTGTTCGAGGATCGTTCGACAGTGTCACTGCATCCTCCCTAGTCACCGTTCACGCGGGAACGGTTCGCGGTGCTCCGAGTATCGTCTTCATCATGCACATATCAAGGGTCGGCAAGGCACTCGTCATGAACTGATTCGGTTCGGCGGCGCTGTCGGCGGTGCATGAATTCGGACGAGGGCGGGCCCGCCCTCGACTCGCCTGCTCCAGGAGGTCGTTGTGCTCGTCCGCCGCGTACCCCTCGTGTCAGCCTCGCTGCTCCTCGCCCTGGCCCTCGCCGGCTGCGACTCGGGGACGGATGCCGGGTCGGGCGCGGTGAGCGGCCCTTCGGTGATCGCTCCGGGCAAGCCGGGCGAGGCGAACCGCACCCTCTCGGCACAGGACGCGGCCGAGCAGCGCGCCGACGACGACACACCCAACTCCGCCGACGTGACCTACACGCGGAAGATGATCGAACACCACGCCCAGGCTCTGGAGATGACCGCACTTGTGCCGGACCGCGCCGCATCGGGGGACGTCAAACGCCTCGCGCTGCGCATCTCCGCGGCGCAGGGGCCGGAGATCAAGGCCATGGAGGGCTGGCTCACCACTCATGGCCGAAAGACGACGGGCGGCGGGCACACGCACACGGCGATGCCCGGCATGGCGACCGCGGCCCAGCTGACCGCGCTGCGGGCGGCCCGCGGGAAGGCGTTCGACACGCTCTTCCTCACCCTGATGATCACTCACCACGAAGGTGCGCTCACGATGGCCGCGGACGTCAAGGCGCAGGGCAACAACGAACGGGTCGAGGAGATGGCGGACGACGTGATCGCGCAGCAGACGAGCGAGATCACACGGATGAACGGGATGCGCTGACGTTTCCCGACGCCCCGTGAGGGATCGCCACCGAACCGGGGAAGGAGCGGAACTCCCGGCGCCGTGCGCGATGTTCGGCGCCGGGCGGAACGTCAGCGGCGGGCGTGACGCGGCGTCAGGTATCCGGCGTCGCGCGCCCTCCCGATCAGCCGCAGCGACCGTCGCCTGCTGCGCCCCGTCGCGTACATCACCGCGAGGACGGGATCCATCCCCTCGCCCTGGGCCGCGCGGTACTCCTGCGCCGCCAGCCACAGCCCCTCGACGGCGCGCGGCCACAACCGGCGGGCCCGCCGGGCCCCGAAGAGTTCCCCGGCGCAGTGCCCGGCCTCCACCACCGCCGGGCGGCCCGCACCCCCCACACCCTTCGTGCGGTCCGCGATCCCCATCCCTTCCGCGGCTCCCGAAGGGCCCGCCGTCCCCGTGCGGTCTGCGGCCCTCGCGTCCCGCCCGTCCGGCGTCGCGTCCGGCACGGGTTCGTCGCCGCCTTCGTCGCCTTCGTAGCCTTCGGACCCGTCGAGGAGGGGTCCCTCGATCCAGTCCGCGAGCAGGGTCAGGTCGACGAGCGAGAGGGCGGGCCGGGCCCGGATGTCCTCGACGCAGACCCGGCCCTCACCGACGACGGCGAGCAGGTCGACACGCGCCCCGTCGGTGAACGACAGCCGGACATAGGACCAGGAAGTGGCGCTCCCCTCCTCCCGGACCTCCCACGCCGGCCGCACTGACACCGCGCAGTCCTCGGCGGAACGATCAGAAAGATTAAGAAACGACGCTCCCAGCACATCCGCAACGTAACCACGTGATCACTTTGCGCACGAACGGACACGCGTACGGCGCGACCGTACGGCGCCCTGTCAGCGGAGCCGTGACGGTGCCATGCTGGAGACACCAGCGAATCTCCTCCGACCTTCGGGGTAAGGAGTTCCGCCGTGCTCCGTGTCGCCGTCGTCGGCTCCGGGCCGAGTGGTGTCTACACCGCCCAGAGTCTGGTCCAGCTTGACCCGGACGTCCTCGTCGACGTCCTGGACCGCCTGCCCTGCCCGTACGGGCTGGTGCGGTACGGCGTCGCCCCGGACCACGAGAAGATCAAGTCCCTGCAGCAGAACCTGCGCGCCGTGCTCGAGCACGAACGGGTCCGTTTCCTCGGCGGCGTACGGGTGGGCGCGGACGGCGTGCCTGCGGCACATCTGCGCGAGCTCTACCACGCGGTCGTGTACTGCGTCGGCGCCGCGACCGACCGGCACCTCGGCATCCCCGGTGAAGAGCTGCCCGGCAGCTGGTCGGCGACGGAGTTCGTCTCCTGGTACAGCGCCCACCCGGACGCCGTACCCGCACGGTTCCTGCACGGCGTCGACTCGGCGGTGGTGGTGGGGATCGGGAACGTAGCGGTGGACGTCACCCGGATCCTGGCGCGGGGCGCCGCCGAACTGAGCCCCACCGACATGCCTCAGGCGGCGCTGGCCGCGCTCGCGGCGAGCGAGGTGAGCGAGATCCACATGGTGGGACGGCGCGGCCCGTCGCAGGCCCGGTTCACCACCAAGGAACTGCGGGAGCTGGGCACTCTGCCGGACGCCGAGGTCGTCGTCGACGAGGCGGAGCTGGCGCTCGATCCGGCGTACACGGATCCTTCCGGGCTTGCGGCGGCGCAGCGCCGCAACGTGGAGGTGCTGCGCGGCTGGGCGGCGTCGCCGGCGCGCGGCGCCCGGCGGCGCATCCGGCTGCGGTTCTTCCTGCGGCCCGTCGAACTGCGCGCCGTCGAAGGCCGGTTGGGCGTGGCGCGGTTCGAGCGGACAGCGCCTGACGGGCGCGGCGGGGTGACCGGCACCGGCCGGTACGAGGACGTCCCGGCGCAGTTGGCCCTGCGGTCGGTGGGCTACCGGGGCACCCCGCTGGAGGGCCTGCCGTTCGACGTCGGGCAGGGCACCGTGCCGCATCTGGCGGGACGGGTGGTGCGTGGCGGTGAGGTGGCGCCGGGCGAGTACGTGGCGGGCTGGATCAAGCGTGGCCCGACCGGTGTCATCGGCACCAACCGGCCGTGCGCGAAGGAGACAGCGACGTCCCTGCTGGCGGATGCTCCCGCCCTCGTGCGCCGGGAGCTGCCCGGCGACCCGCTCGCGCTGCTGCGGGCCGCCGGGACCGAGCCCGTCGGGTGGGCCGGCTGGCTGGCGATCGAACGGGCCGAGGCCGAGCTCGGCGCCTCGCTGGGCCGCGGGGCGGTCAAACTACCGGACTGGCCCTCACTGCGGGCGGCGGCGGGCCCGGCCTCCGTCGGCCTCCAGGACCCGCCGCCCCTCCGGTGACACCGCGGGTGCTCACCGCCGATCACGCCTTCTCGGTGTGCACCGCCGGTCGCGCCCCTCCGGAGAACACTGCCGGTCGCGGCCCTCCGGCGGACACCTCCGTCACGGCCCGCTCGTGATCGTGTGCGGCAGCCTGTCGTGTCAGGAGCTCGTGAGGACGACCAGGCGCTGGGTGGCCCGGGTCATCGCGACATAGCGGTCGACCGCTCCCTCGACGCCCGTCCCGAAGGTCTCCGGGTCGATCAGGACGACCAGGTCGAACTCGAGCCCCTTGGACAGTTCCGGCGTCAGCGACCGCACGCGCGAGGTCGGCCGGAACGCGGGGTCGCCGATGACGCAGGCGATCCCGTCGTCGTGCTCGGCGAGCCAGGCCTGGAGGACCGGCTCCAGCTCCGACACGTCCCCGTGCACGACCGGGACGCCGCTGCTGCGGATGGAGGTCGGGACGTTGGCGTCCGCAAGCGCGGCCCGGATGACCGGTTCGGCCTCCGCCATGACCTCCTCAGGGGTCCGGTAGTTGACGGTCAGGGACGCCACGCTGATCCGGTCGAGCCCGATCCGCTCGAGCCGTTCCTGCCAGGACTCGGTGAACCCGTGCCGGGCCTGGGCACGGTCCCCGACGATGGTGAAACTCCGGGACGGGCAGCGCAGCAGCAGCATCTGCCACTCCGCGTCGGTCAGCTCCTGCGCCTCGTCCACCACGATGTGGGCGAACGGGCCGGCCAGCAGGTCCGGGTCGGCGATGGACAGTTCGCTCTCGTCGACCAGGCTGACCTGGGCGTCCTCGCCGCGCAGCATGGTGACCAGGCCTTCGCCGTCGTCACCGTCGGCCCCGGAGTCGGCCACGGCCGCGATCAGGTTGTCGACGACCTGCGTCATGCGCTCGCGCTGGGCCGCGAGGACGGCCTTGTGCCGGACCTTGCGCCGGGCCTCCCTCGGGTCGCCGAGCCGCTGGCGTGCCGCGTCCAGGAGCGGCAGGTCGCAGACCGTCCAGGCCTGGGGGTCCGCCCGTTGCAGCGCGCGCACCTCGTCCGGGGTGAGCCAGGGGGCGCACATCCGCAGATACGCGGGCACCGACCACAGGTCGCCCACCAGGTCGGCCGCTTCCAGCAGCGGCCATGCCCGGTTGAGGGCGTCGACCAGTTCGCGGTCGTGCCGCAGCGCCTTGCGGAACAGCTCCGGTGCGACGTCTCCGCCGTGCTTGTCCAGCAGGATCGTGACCAGTTCCTCCCAGACGACGTCGCGCGCCTCGTTGTGCGGAGTGCCCGGCGACGGCGCGTCGAACGCCTCGGCCCAGTCATCGGCGTCGAGCCGGACGTCGGCGTCCGAGACGGTGACCGTCATCGCCTCGGTCGGGGGCGACTCGTAGAAGCGGACGGCCGTCTCGATCGCCTTCACCATGTCGGCGGACGACTTCAGCCGGGCCGCCGTCGGGTCTGCCTCGACCGCCGCGTCGGCCCCCTCGGTGACGAGGTCGCGCAGGACGCAGGTCTGCACGCCCTCCTCGCCGAGGCTCGGCAGGACGTCGGCCACATAGGCCAGGTAGGGCCGGTGCGGGCCGACGAACAGCACACCGCCCCGGCGGTGCCCGAGGCGGGGGTCGGAGTAGAGGAGATAGGCCGACCGGTGCAGGGCCACGACGGTCTTCCCGGTGCCCGGGCCTCCGTCGACGACGAGCGCGCCCCGCGAACCGGCGCGGATGACGGCGTCCTGGTCGGCCTGGATGGTGGCGAGCACGTCGCGCATCCGGCCCGACCGCCGGCCGCCCAGACTGGCGATGAAGGCCGACTGGTCGTCGAGCGCGGCATGCCCTTCGAGGCCGTCGGCGGTGAACACCTCGTCCCAGTAGTCGCTGATCCGGCCGCGCGTCCAGCGGTAGCGGCGGCGGCTCACCAGGCCCATCGGGTCGGCATGGGTGGCCGCGAAGAACGGCTCGGCCGCCGGGGAACGCCAGTCGATCAGCAGTCGGTGGCCCGTGCTGTCGGTGAGGCCGATGCGTCCGACGTACAGGGGCTCGGGGTCGTCGGCGCCGACCATGTGCCCGAGGCACAGGTCCAGGCCGAAGCGGTTCAGTGAGCGCAGCCGGCCCGTCAGCCGGTGGATCTCCTGGTCGCGGTCCATCGCCTCCCGGCCGAGGCCGCCGGGGGCCCGGCGCTCGGCGTCGAGGCGGGCGGAGAGTTCGGCGATCGTCTGCTCGAGGCTCTCCGCGATCGCCGCGAAGTGCTGCTCGTCGCGGGCGATCAGCTTCGGGTCGGCTTTGGCGGACAGCCGGTCGGGAAGGTCGAACGCGCCGGCGGTCGAGGGGGCCATGTGGTCGACATGCACTTCGTAGATCACTCATTTCCGCAGGTTCGGGCCTCGGCCTGCGATTCTGCGGTACGACGGGGGTCTTGCCGCAAGCCCCCGGGTGCGCTATACGTTGAAAGTGGCAAGGAGTGTGGTCTTCCTCCGTTGCCCTTTCCTTTCGTCCGCCGCGGTCGGGCGGTTCCTCCGGACTCCCGAGATCGTACGCGTGCCCCAGGAGCGGCCGGGGTCGCCGGCCGCTCCTCGAACGTCAACTCCGCGTGCAGGAAGCACCGTTGAGCGTGAAAGTACCTGGCGCCGCGCTGTTTCCGGTGTGGTTGGCCTGGTAGCCGATGGTGACGCTCGCACCGGCTGCGAGTGTGCCGTTGTAGGTCGCGTTCGTGGCCGTGACCGCTCCGGAGGCCGGCGCGTACGTGGCGCCCCAGCCGTTGGTGATGGTCTGGCCGGAGGGCAGCGTGAAGCCGAGCCGCCAGCCGTCGATCGCGCTCGACCCGGTGTTGGTGAGGGTCACGGAGGCGGTCAGACCGGTGCTCCAGGCGCTGGTCGTCGCGGTCACCTTGCAGCCGGTGGGCTGCGGTTGCGGGGTGGGTCCGGCGGAGTCCAGGCCGAAGAAGGTCAGGACGCGGGCGGCCATGCCCCAGGCGTACAGGTTGTGCCCGACGCCCCCCAGACTGACGGCCTCGACCGGGGCCTGGTCACCGGTGCCGCCGTAGCGGGTGCGGGTCCAGCCGGAGGCGGGCGAGTCGGTGGCGGCCGGGGTCTGGCTCACGCCCCGGACATTGGTCCACTGCTTGATCTCCTCGCCGAAGTTGGGGTAGCGCAGCACGTCGTCCTCGGTGCCGTGCCACACCTGCATGCGCGGCCGGGTCCCGGTGTAGCCCGGATAGGCCCCCCGCACGAGGTCGCCCCACTCCTGCGCGGTGTGGACGACGCCGCCGCCGGAGCAGGCGCTGTTCCACTCGGAGCCGTCGGACGTGGCGAAGCAGCCGAAGGGGACGCCGGAGAAGGCGGAGCCGGCCGCGAACACGTCGGGGTAGTCACCGAGCAGGACGTTGGTCATCATCGCCCCGGAGGAGATGCCGGTGGCGTAGACGCGGGCGGTGTCGGCGGCGTACGCGGCGGTCACCCAGTCGATCATCGACTTGACGCCGACGGGGTCACTGCCGCCGCCGCGCCTGAGCGCCTGGGGCGACGAGACGTCGAAACACTTGCTGCTGCGGGTGACGGACGGGTACACGATCACGAACCCGTACCGGTCGGCCAGTTGGGCGTACTCGGTGCCGGAGTGCATCGCGGGTCCGGATCCTCCGCACCAGTGCACCGCGACGAGTACGGCCGGGTGCGCGGTGACGTTCGCCGGCGCGTAGACGTACATCTGGAGGTTGCTGGGGTTGGTGCCGAAGCCGGTGACCTCGGTCAGTGTGGCGGCGGGCACCGGCGCGGCGGCCCTCGGCGCCGCGGAGGCGGCGGGAGCGGTGAGAAGGGCGGCCGTGAGCAGGAGCAGGAGGGCGCCTAACAGGGGGCGCAGCGCCCTGCCGAGGGAGTTGACCCGATCGATCATGTGGCTGTCCCTTTCCGGTAGAGGCTCGGGAGACGTCGTACGAGGTCCGCGGGCGGCCGACCGGCGAAGCGGAGGCAGCGGCAGGCTCGGTAGGACGGGTCCGCCGGGGTGGACGGGGCCGGCGGCCGACAGGGGCGTCAGGGCCACGTCCGCCTCGCATGGTGGCATGCACATGCCCGTCATGGAAGCGCTCCCACGCCAACTCCCGCCCGACTTCCCGACTTGACCGGAGGGAGCCCTGACGGCCGGAACACGTTCTGCGCGAAGCGTTGACTAGAAAGCGCTTGCCCCCTACGTTCCGTTCAGCAGTGTGACCGAGCCGCTCAGCCGAACCCCACACAGGGCGCACTGCTTGATCAAGCCGTTCAGATTCGCGTAAGTCATTCACATACTTGATCCTCCTCACCGCTTGGAAGAAGGCATCGGGACATGACTTCACCGGCAGCTTCCGCACCTCTTCACACCCGCGGGCGCGCCCTCACCGGAGGGCTGGCCGCCATCGGCCTCACGGTTGGCATGATCATGACTAGCGGGGCGCTCACCCCCGCGGCCGCCGCCACCTGGCCCACCCCCACCAGCAGCAAACCGGTGACCGCCACCATCACGGTCTCCGGCACCAAGGACTACGGGATGCAGCGCCTCTACGGCAGCGGCGACCTCGGCAGCGGCGGCCAGAACGAGGACCAGGACCCGATCCTGGAGCTCAAGCCCGGCGCCGTCCTGAAGAACGTCATCATCGGCGCGCCCGCCGCCGACGGCATCCACTGCCTCGGCAGCTGCACCCTGCAGAACGTGTGGTGGGAGGACGTCGGCGAGGACGCGGCGACCTTCCTCGGCTCCTCGTCGTCCAACGTCTACACCGTCTCCGGCGGCGGGGCGAAGGAGGCCAGCGACAAGGTGTTCCAGTTCAACGGCGGCGGCACGCTGAACGTCTCCAACTTCGCCGTGAAGAACTTCGGGACCTTCGTGCGCAGTTGCGGCAACTGCAAGAGCGGCCAGTACAAGCGCACGATCAATCTCAACACCATCGAGGCGACGTACAAGGGCAACAAGCTCGTCGGCATCAACACCAACTACGGCGACAGCGCCACACTCAGGAAGATCACCATCGTCGGGGACAGCAGCAAGAAGATCACTCCCTGCCAGAAGTACATCGGCAACAACACCGGCAAGGAGCCGACCACCAACGGCAGCAACGCGGACGGGACGTACTGCAAGTACTCGTCCTCCGACATCACCTACCGGTGATCCGCCGGGCCCGCCGGTTCCCCCACCACCCCCCACGGTGAGACGGCGGCCGTACGAAGCGTCCCCGCACGACGCTTCGCACGGCCGCCCGGCCTACCGGCCCGGCCCGGCCGCCGTGGCGGCGATCTCGCGCCGGTAACGCTCGTAGGCGCTGCGCAGGACCGGACCCGGCCAGTCGGCGGGCAGGAGCGCGGCGGGCAGCACCGGATCGGCCAGCAGATGCCGTACCACCGCCGCGAGCGCCGTGAACCGGTCGGCGGACCCTCGCGCCCGCTCGACGTGGGCCAGCAGAGCCCGCGCCGTCCGCGCCCACGCGTCGAGCGGCCACAGGCTCGCGGCCAGCTCGCGGGCGGGCGTCGCGGGCCGAGTGACGAAGTACTGCAGAACCGCGTCCGGCTCCACGGGCCAGGACCGGCTCAGGTTCGCCGGCCGCAGCCAGACGCCCTCGCGGAGCTCGGCGAGCCGCAGGGCGCTCAGCCTGGTGCGCAGTTCGGCCCGTTCCGTCGGGCCGCGACCGGTCGCGGTGATCACGGCCATCTCCCAGTCGCCGTCCCACGCGCGCGTGTCCGGGTGAAGGGCGTCGTCCTGGCGTCGTCGGCGCTCCAGCAGCCGGTCGCTCAGACGGTAGACGCCGTCGGTCCGGCGCAGATCGCCCGCGGCGACCATCCGACTCAGCGCCGCCCGCACCGTCGATCCGCCGACACCGAACGGCTCCACCCCGCGCACCAGATCCCTCGCGGCCAGTTCGGGCGGGTGCGAGCCCAGCAGCAGGCTCAGGACCACCGACCGTGCGGACAGCGGGGGCAGGTCGACCTCGACCTCACCGGACTGCGCCGACACGTTGCTCCGCATAGGACCGTACTGTACGTGCGCCTGCGCGTATTGCACTATTGCTGCGACTGTCGGCAAAGTGCAACATGGTCGCATGTCCCAGACACCCGCCCAGAGCCAGCGCAACCAGAGCCAGGACCAAGACCGCGAACAGAACCGGGAACAGGACCGGCAGGAGTCGCGGTCGACGTCGCAGTCGCAGTCGGCGCCCCTGCCGCCCGTCCCGTCGCAGGTGACGCACGACGTCACCAATCAGCCGCCGCCGCTCGCTCCGTACGACGCCTCCGAGGACGCCGCCCTGCTGGAGGGACTCCGCCGCGAGGGCGCGGGGTGGGCGGAGGCGGACGTGCGCCGGATCGGTCTCCTGGCCGGCGGCGTCGAGGCGCAGGAGTGGGGCGAGCTGGCCAACCGGCACGAGCCCGTGCTGCGCACGCACGACCGGTACGGCCATCGCGTCGACGAGGTCGACTTCCATCCCAGCTGGCACGAGCTGATGCGGGTCGCCGTCGCCGAAGGGCTGGCCGGGGCGCCCTGGGCCGACGACCGGCCCGGCGCCCACGTGGCACGCACGGCGGGTGGGCTGGCGTGGGGGCACACGGACGCCGGGCACGGCTGCCCCACCTCGATGACGTACGCGGCCGTCCCCGCACTGCGACGCCGGCCGGAGCTGGCCGCGGTCTACGAACCGCTGCTCACCAGCCGCACGTACGACCCGGGGCTGCGACCGCCGGCCGAGAAGCGCGGGCTGCTCGCCGGCATGGGGATGACCGAGAAGCAGGGCGGCTCCGACGTCCGCACGAACACGACCGCGGCCACGCCTACGGCGGAGCCCGGGCTGTACACCCTGCGCGGGCACAAGTGGTTCACGTCCGCGCCGATGTGCGACCTGTTCCTGGTGCTGGCCCAGGCGCCCGGCGGCCTGTCCTGCTTCCTCGTCCCGCGCGTGCTGCCGGACGGCACGCGCAACACCTTCCGCGTCCAGCGGCTGAAGGAGAAACTCGGCAACCGCTCCAACGCGTCCTCCGAGCCCGAGTTCGACGGGACCGTGGCGTGGCTGGTCGGGCCGGAGGGGCAGGGCGTCAAGACCATCATCGAGATGGTCAACTGCACACGGCTGGACTGCGTGATGATGTCGGCGACGCTGATGCGCAAGACGCTCGTCGAGGCGGGGCATCATGCGCGCCACCGCAGCGCGTTCGGGGCGCGGCTGTTCGACCAGCCGTTGATGCGCAACGTGCTGGCCGATCTGGCGCTGGAATCGGAGGCCGCCACCACGCTCACGCTGCGGCTGGCGGGCGCGGCCGACCGAGCGGCGCGCGGCGACGCCGGTGAGCAGGCCTTCCGTCGGATCGCGACCGCCGTCGGCAAGTACTGGGTGACCAAGCGGGGGCCGGCCTTCACCGCCGAGGCCCTGGAGTGTCTCGGCGGCAACGGCTACGTGGAGGACTCGGGCATGCCCCGGCACTACCGCGAAGCGCCCCTGCTGTCCGTCTGGGAGGGCTCGGGCAACGTCAACGCCCTTGATGTGCTGCGGGCGTTGACTCGCGAGCCGGCGACCGCGGAAGCCCTGTTCGGTGAACTCGCCCTGGCGCGGGGGGCGGACGCCCGTCTCGACGCGGCCGTCGCACGGCTGCGCACCGGGCTGGGCGAGGCTACGCCGGCCGGCGCCCGCCGGCTGGTCGAGCAGATGGCCCTCACCCTGCAGGGCTCCCTCCTAGTCCGGTACGCCCCGCCTGCCGTCGCCGACGCCTTCTGCGCGACCCGACTGGGCGGCGACTGGGGACACGCCTTCGGCACCCTTCCGGACGGCGCCGATCTCGGCGGAATCCTCGAGCGGAGCCATCCGGACGGTTCCTCCCTCCTGTGAGTCATCGCTCGATTCCGCTTCGTCATCGGTGAAGTGGTGCAGACTCATGAGTAGTTGGCACTTCTGGCACCTCGTCCGGGGGAGGACAACGTGTTCACGGGGATCGACGAGGTCGACTGGGCCTCACTGCGGCACGCGCACGGCAGCGCCCGGGACGTGCCGGAACTGCTCCGAGGCCTCACCTCCGCGGAGCCGCTCGCCCGGGCCGCCGCGCTGGACGGCATGTACGGCGCGGTGCACCAGGAGGGGCGGGTGTACGACTCGACGCTCGCCTGCGTTCCGTTTCTGCTCGTGCTGGCCGCGGACGAACGGGTGCCGGAACGGGGCGTGCTGCTCGACCTGTTGGTGAGCATCGGGGAGGGCACGCCCGTCGAGGGGGCCGAGGGGGCGGCGGTCGCGGGGGCTGATCCGGCGGCCCGGGCAGCAGTGGGCGCGGGACCGGCGGGCGTGGAAGCGGCAGGCCCGCCAGGCGTGGGTGCGCAGGCTGTGGTCCGGGCGGATGCGGAGGCTGTGGTCCGGGCGGATGCGGAGACTGCGGTCCGGGCGGCGGCGGAGACTGCGGTCCGGGCGGGGGCGGAGGTCTTCGTCCGGCTGACCGCGGACGTCGACCCGGCGGTCCGCCGGGCGGCGGCCACGGCCGTGGTGCGGTTCCTCGACGAACCGCCGCGCGTCCTGGGGCTGTTGCGCGAGCGCCTCGCGCTCGAGCGGGACGAGCGGCTGGTGGTCGCCCTCGTCGAGTGCCTGGGTCACTTCGCGCGACGGCATCCGGGTCGGGCGGCCGAGGCCGTGGACCTCCTCGTCGCGCGGAGCGGGCCGGCTCACGGGCCGGGACCGCGGCTCGCCGCGCTGGGCCAGCTCGCCGTCTGCGCACCCGAGCGGCTCCCGGGCGATCTGGTGCCCGTGGTCCTGCGCCTGCTCGATGAGCGTTCCGCCGACCGCCCCTGCCGCCCGGGAGCGGCGGGTGCGGCCGCCGTGCACTCCCTCGTCGACCGGATACGGCGGCTGCGCCCCTCCGACGAGGAGGGGAACCGCCTGCTGCGCACCCTGCACTCGGCGCTCGACGACCGGCCGGCCGACCGGATCGCCCTGCTGCACGGCCAGTTGGCGGGCGCGGGACCCGTCGACCGGTGCAACGCCGTACTGCTGGCCGCCGCGCTGGTGCGTGAACGGCGCGGCGACCACAGCCGCACGATCGCCCTGCTCGGGGAGCAACTGCGGGACCGGGAAGCCGAGGAGGAGGGCCGGCTGCGCGACATCACCGTGGCCGTCCTCGCCGAACTGTTCGCGCTGGCCGCCCCGGCCGCCGACCGGCTCCACGCGCTGGCCGTCGCGCGCCCCGACCGGTGGGTCCAGCGGTGGCCCTGTGAGGCTCCCCTGCTCGGCGGAGCGCTCCGGGCCCTGGCCCGGACCGGAGACCCGCGGGCCGTGCCCCTGCTGGCCCGGGTGGTGGCGGGCCCGGTCGTTCCCCGGGACCTCGGAGCGGCGGTCTCCGCACTCGGCGCCCGGGCGGCGCCGCTCACGCCGGTGGTGCGGCGGGCGCTCGCCGCCGTGCCCCTGGACGCGCCCGACACTGCGACGCCCCTGGTGTCCGCGCTGCGGGCCCTGCGCGACGCCCAGTCCCTGCCCGTGGTGCTGCGCCTGCTGGACGGCGCCCGTCCCGCCGCCGGGGGACGGCTCGTGCCTGCCCTCCTCTCCGCCCTGGCCGCCTTGGGCGGGGCCGCGCGTGAGGCGGCGCCCTCGCTGCGGGCCCTGCTGGACGGTGAGCACGCGCTCGCGGCGGCGGACACCCTGTGGGCCGTCGAGGGCGACCCGGCCGTCGTCCTGCCCGTGTTGCTGCGGGAGTTGGGGCGCAGGGAGGCATCGCGCCAGGTGCTCGCCGCGCGCTCGCTGTCCCGGCTCGGCCCGGCTGCCCGCACGGCGCTGCACGCACTGCGCCACACCGTCGAGGCGGACGGCGGCGCGGTGAGCACGGCCGCCGCGTGCGCCGTCTGCGAGATCACCGGCGAGGCGGACCCGACGGTCGTCGCGGCGCTGCGCTCCGCCTGGACGGAGCATCCCCGTTCCCGCCCGGCCGTCGCCGCCTGCCTCACGTCCCTGGGCTCCCGCGCCGCCCCCCTGCGGGACCTGGCCGCCTCAGAACTCACCGCTCCCCGCCGCCACACCGCCCGGCCCGGCGGACACGGCAGCCACGACGTCCCCGTGGACGAGGAACTGCTGCGACTGTGCCGCAGGGTGGTGGAAACGACGTAGGGAAGTGGGGACGTAGGGCATAGGAAGGACAGCGGAGCGGCCCGTGCCGAAACCCTGCGAGGGCGAGGGCCGGGTGAGCCGGCCCGCCGGGCGGGTCGACCCGCGGTCAACCCGCCGGACGTCCCCGCAGGGCGTCGAAGCGGGCCCAGTCGATGTCCCACTGGGCGACTCGGCGGCGTTCCAGACGACCGCGCAGGACGCGGCCGCCCGCGAAAGGCAGCGTCGCCACTCCGAGGCCCGCCACACCGCCGACGAGCGCCGCCCGAAGTCTGGCCTGGTCTGCGCCGACGGGTTCGGTCACCATGCGGCCCCGGGTGTCCGTCCAGACCGTGACGGGCGTGCCGGCGGCGCTCCCCGGCCCGACCCTGACCTGACCGGTGTGCGCGGAGCCGTCCGGCCCCGTCCAGCCCACCCTCGCCCACACGCGGTCGCCGCTCGCGGACCCGCTCGCGGCGGGCGTGCCGGGAGCCCGGTCGGTCAGACGGCCCATCAGCGGCCGCCACTCGACGCGCTCGCGCGCGAGACCGTCCTCGACTGACCCCGCCGTCGCCCATCCCCCCAGAACCCCGGCGAGTACGGTCAGCGCCCACACGCCGAGCACGACCCAGGACTCCACCACGTCGGCGCGGCGCTTGAGCGGGTTGCGCCGCCACCGCCACAGCCACACCTTCCGACCACGGAACGCCATCGAAGGCATCCTCCTCGTGAGCACATGTACATCCCAGCCGCCCTCCCATACGGGGCGGGCGGGCTTGATGCTCAGGGCGAGTCCGCGTGCCGGCCGTCCCACGGCGTGCACTCGGTCCACGGGCGTCGAGGCGGAGGTGGCCGAAGTCATCCGGTCGAGGGCCGCCAGGGCCGTTGTGACCTGCGACGACCGCGTCTGCGGAGGTGACTGTCAGTGGCTGGGTGCAGACTGGCCGGTGTCTGGGACGAAGGCGTCGAAGACGCAGCGGAGGTGATCGGCATGACCGAGGTACTGCTCGCCGTGGGCACGCGCAAAGGCCTCTTCGTCGGGCGTCGGCGGGGCGGCGTGTGGGAGTTCGACGAAGCCCCCTACTTCAACGCACAGGCGATCTACTCGGTCGCCCTCGACACCCGCGGCGACCGCCCTCGGCTGCTCGCCGGCGGCGACAGCGCGCACTGGGGGCCGTCGGTGTTCCACTCCGACGACCTCGGCCGGACGTGGACCGAACCGGCCGCGCCGGCCGTCCGGTTCCCCCAGGACACCGGTGCCTCGCTGGAGCGGGTGTGGCAGCTGCACCCGGCCGTGGCCGAGCCGGACGTGGTCTACGCGGGCACCGAGCCTGCGGCGCTCTACCGCTCGGAGGACCGCGGCGAGAGCTTCGAGCTGGTCCGCCCCCTGTGGGAACATCCGACACGTTCCCGGTGGGTGCCGGGTGGCGGCGGGGAAGGCCTGCACACGATCCTCACCGACCGGCGCGACCCTCGATCGGTGACCGTGGCCGTCTCGACGGCCGGCGTGTTCCGCACGGCCGACGGCGGGGCGAACTGGGCGCCCGCCAACTCGGGCGTCTCCGCGGTGTTCCTGCCCGACCCGAACCCGGAGTTCGGCCAGTGCGTGCACAAGGTGGCGCGGGACGCGGCGAACCCGGACCGTCTCTACCTCCAGAACCACTGGGGGGTGTACCGGAGCGACGACGCGGGCGGGCAGTGGACCGATATCGGCCCGGGCCTGCCCTCCACCTTCGGCTTCGCCGTCGCAGCGCACCCGACCCGTGGGGACACGGCGTACGTGTTCCCGATCAACGCCGACGCGGACCGGGTGCCGGCGGACCGCCGATGCCGGGTCTTCCGCACCGCGGACGCGGGCAGGAGCTGGGAGCCCCTCTCCGCGGGCCTGCCGCAGGAGGACCACTACGGCACGGTCCTGCGGGACGCGCTGTGCACCGACGACGTCGCGGAACAGGCCGGCGTGTACTTCGGCAACCGCAACGGCGAGGTGTTCGCGTCGGCGGACGACGGGGACAGCTGGGAGCAGGTGGCCTCGCACCTGCCGGACGTGCTGTGCGTACGAGCCGCGGTGATCGGGTGAGACGGACCGGACGCACAGGGGGCGCGGGCCGGCCCCCGCGTCCGGCCACCGTGACGGGCCCGCTGGACATGTACGTCGCCCAGCGCCGGCTGCGCGGTGACCGGGAGGCTCTGGCGCCGGCCGGCCTGAACAGCGCGCCTTCCCTGGTCGCCGAGAGCGGCTTCACGCAGGACAGCGGGCGTCGCGCCATGGCCCCCCTGCTCGAGCAGCACCCGGAGATCGACGGTGTCCTCGCCGCGTCGGACACCACGGCCGCCGGGGCACTACAAGCACTGCGAGCGGCGGAACGGCGCGTGCCGGAGGACGTCGGGTAGCACTCCCGATCGTCCTTCACCCCGGTGGGCGGTGGCCTACGGCAGTCGCCAGTCCACGGGCTGGGCGCCCTGCCGCAGCAGCAGGTCGTTGGCCCTGCTGAACGGTCGCGAGCCGAAGAAGCCGCGGTCCGCGGACATCGGGGACGGATGGGCGGACTCGATCGCCGGAAGGTCGCCCAGCAGCGGTCGCAGGTTACGGGCGTCACGCCCCCACAGGATGGACACCAGCGGCTTGCCGCGCCCGGCCAACGCCCTGATCGCCTGCTCGGTGACCTCTTCCCAGCCCTTGCCGCGGTGCGCCGCCGGTTTGCGGGGAGCCGTGGTCAACGCCCGGTTGAGCAGCAGCACACCCTGCTCGGTCCAGGGCGTCAGATCGCCGTTCGACGGCCTGGGCAGGTCGAGGTCGGAGTGCAGTTCCCGGAAGATGTTCTCCAGACTCCCCGGCAACGACCGCACCTCCGGCGAGACCGCGAAACTCAACCCGATCGCCATTCCCGGCGTCGGGTAGGGATCCTGGCCGACGATCAGGACGCGGACGTCGTCGAAAGGCTGCTGGAAGGCCCGCAGGACATTCGCCCCGGACGGCAGATAGGTCCGGCCGGCCGCTATCTCCGCCCGTAGGAAGTCCCCCATGGCCGCGATGCGTTCGGCCGCCGGTTCAAGAGCCTCAGCCCAGCCCGCTTCAACAAGTTCATGCAAAGGTCGTCGTGCCACAGAGCGTCACCTTACTGGCACATAACCTGTCCCCGGCACCGGCACGTAGCCCGCCCCCGCACAGCCACAGACCGCCTCGCCCGCGGACGTCGTCCCCGGCGCCGGTCCTCCTGCTGCCGCATGCCGTGCGGGCGCCCGCCGAGGGCGGTCCGCCGGACGGCGCCGTACGCATCGTCGCCGATCTGGCCGCGGGCGCCCCGGGGTTGCCGCGTGAGGAGACGCTGCTGCCGGTGTCGCAGTCCGGGTAATGCATCGTGCGTAGGGAACGTGCGTCATGTCCCAAAAGGGGGATTACCCCCTTCGAGGGCAAGTCGCCTGGAAAACACGCTGATCACTTCTGATCCGTACGTAACTCATCAGACAAAACCGGACGGATACCGCTCACGTGCACCCTCCCCGAACAGGGGAGCCCAGGAAGCCAGTAACATGCGTCGCCATGAGCTCCCCCACTGGGCCCGCGTCCGGCCTGCCAGTACGAATGCCGCGACCTCGCCAGCCCGGGCGGCACCGCCGACCCGAGCCGCTGGCGGCTCCCGAGGGCGCGCCCGCGCTCGTCCTCGCGGTGCCGGGCTCGCCGAGCGTCGCCGTCCGCGGTCTCGCCGAGGAGGTCGTGAGCATCGCCCGCTCCGAGCTCCCCGGCCTGGACGCGCGCATCGGCTACCTCGACGGGGACGACACCGAGTTCCCCACCCTGCAGTCCGTGCTGACGTACACCGCCGAGGAGCGCACCGCCCGCTTCGAGCAGGCCCGCGCCGCCGGTCTGGACGTCAAGGAGCCCGACGGCCCGGTCGCCGTGGTCGTGCCGCTGCTGGCCGGTCCGGACAGCGCGCTGCTGCGCCAGGTCCGCCAGGCCGTCATGGAGAGCCGGATCGCGGCCGAGCTGACCGATGTGCTCGGCCCGCACCCGCTGCTCGCCGAGGCGCTGCACGTGCGGCTGTCCGAGGCCGGTCTGGCCCGCGCGGACCGCGCCCGGCTGTTCACCGTGGCGACGGCCGCGGACGGCATCATCCTCGCCTCTGTGGGCGGCGAGGAGGCCGTGCAGGCCGCCGGCATCACCGGCATGCTGCTCGCCGCGCGTCTGGCCGTTCCGGTGATGGCCGCCGCTCTCGACCAGGAGGGTTCCATCGCCTCCGTCGCCGAGCAGCTGCGCTCCTCCGGCTCCCAGCAGCTGGCGTTGGCGCCCTACCTGATCGGCCCGGAGATCGATGCCACCCTGATCGAGGAGGCGGCCAAGGAGGCGGGCTGCCCCGCCGCCGACGCGCTCGGCCCCTACCCGGCCATCGGCAAGCTCGCCCTGGCCAAGTACACGACGGCTCTCGGCATCGCGCCGCCGCAGCAGCAGGGCGCGCCGGTCCGCTGAGCCGACCGGCACCACCTCAGGACGCCGACGAAGGGCCCCCTCCCGGCCGGGAGGGGGCCCTTCGCGTCACGCTCCGCGCGGGCGGACCGGACGACCGGTCCCGCGCGGACGGGACATAGCAGACCCGGTGCAGGAAGCCCGAGGCGGTTCGCCGACTCCCCTGCCGACACGGCCACGGCGGCACGCGGGCCGCGACGGGGACGGCCGAGGACCGGGACGGCCCAGCACCGGATCGGCCGAGGGCCGGGGCACGGACGATCGGATCAGTCGAGGACCACGCAGGAGGCGGCGGGGACCGCGACCGAACCCGCGCGGCGGGGCAGTCCGGTCGTCGGGTCCAGGGTGAACCAGGTGACGTCGCCGGAGCGCTCGTTGGCGACGTAGAGGAAGTCTCCGGAGTCGGTGAGGGCGACCGCCCGCGGCCACCGCCCGTGGCAGGGCACGGTCCCTACGAGGCGCAGCACCTCGCCCCCGGCTTCGACGGCGAACACCGAGAGCACGTCCTCGCCGCGGGTGGCGGCCCACACGAAACGGCCGTCCGGCGAGACGACGAGGCCCGAGGGATAGGCGTCGCCGGCCGGCGCGCCCGGCAGCACGGCGGCCTCGGCCAGCGGCTTGAGGGAACCGTCCACCGCGTCCCAGCGGCAGACGGTGACCGTCGGCGTGAGTTCGTTGACGACGTAGGCGTGCCGGCCCGCCGGGTGGAAGGCGAGGTGGCGCGGCCCGGACCCCGGGCGCAGGGCGTGCTCCCGGTGCAGGACGGGCGCGCCGTCGCGCAGCGCGCAGACCCGCACCGAGTCCGTGCCGAGGTCCACGCTGACCGCCCACCGGCCGCTCGGATCGGGCTGCACATGATGGACGTGCGGGCTCTGCTGGCGCCGCGCGTGCGGGCCCGAGCCGCTGTGCCGCAGGATGCCGGAGGCGACGCGGGCGAGGGTGCCGTCGGCCCGGACCGGGACGGCCGTCACGCTTCCCGAGCCGTAGTTGGCGGTCAGGACGTGCCCGTCGAACACACTGAGGTGGGTGGGTCCGCTGCCGCCGACCGGCACCGGCGGCCCGGTCTGTTCGGGCACGTCGCCCGTGACCCGGTACGCGGCCACCGCGCCGTCCGTCGTGTCGCTGACCGCGTACAGCGTCTCCCCGGTGGGCGACAGGGCCAGGTAGGAGGGGTCCGGGACGCCGTTCAAGCTGCCCAGAAGGGTCAGGGCGCCGCTGGTCCGGTCCACGTCGGCGATCACGACGCCGGGCCCTCCCGCCGCCGTGAACGAGCCGATGAACGCCCGCCGTCGTCTTCCGCCGAGGTCTGCCACCGCTGTCGCCTCCCGGGTCGCCGCTGCCGCTGCTGACGCTGCTGCTCGGAGGTGACGGTAGCAGTCGATCACCAGCGGTCTAGACCAGACATGCTCCGCACGGCCCGCCGACCGGCATCGCACGGCCCGCGCCCGCAGCCCGCAGCCTGAGGCCTGAGGCCTGAGGCCTGAGGCCCCCGGAAGCCTCAGTGCCGCACGGCGCGACCGCCTGCGGCCGAGAGCGCTCGCATGTCAGGCGTCGGCCGGGATGTGGTCGGCGCGGCGCAGGGGGACGGCGAGTTCGAGGAGCGCGCGTTCCAGGGCGTGCAGGTGGGCCAGCCCCGGCGCGACGGGCAGGGCGGGCGAGGCTGGCAGTGCTGGTGCGACGGGCGGGGCCGACAGGGCGGGTGCGACTGGCGGGGCGGCGTCGGCAGCGCCGGGGTGACGGCCGGCGGCCATCGGGGCCGTGAGCGCCTCGACCGCGGCCTCCACCCGCCAGCACGCGGCGACGAGACGGGCGTCGTGCGAGGCCTCCGGGTCCGCGGCGACCGCGGCGAGCCCGCGCACCTCGTGGGCGCAGTCGTCGAGGAGCGCGAGCACGTGGCGGGCCCGGTCCCCGCGGGCGCGCAGGGGACTGAGCGGATGCACCAGCGGCGCCAGCGACATCCGGACGCGGGCCAGGATCTGTTCGAGTTCGGCCACCCGCCGGGACGGGTCCGCGGTGGCCGCGCCCGCGAGCCGCGCGGCCGCCTCGGCGGTGCAGGCGTGCACGCAGCGCAGCGCGCGCTCCACCCAGGCGTCGGTGACGGAGTGCGTGGTCACCGGGAGGACCAGCAGCACGGCCAGGACGGCCCCCGACGCGCCCACCGCCGTCTCGGCCGCCCGCAGGGCGAGCAGCGCCGGGTCGAGCAGGCCCAGCAGCCCGTACAGCGCGCTGGCCATGACCGTGACGGACAGCATCATCCACGTGTAGGAGACGGCGGCCGTGTAGAAGATCCCGAAGACCCCGGCGCCGACGACCAGGGCGGACGCCACGGGCTCCCCGTGCAACGGCACGGCCACCACGAGTCCCAGCGCGATCCCGAGGACGGTCCCGAGGAACCGCCGGAACCCGCGCACCAGGGTCTCGCCGCGCGAGGCGGTGTTCACGAACACCCACCAGGTCGCGCCCACGGCCCAGTACCACCGCTGGTCGGAGAGCGCCTGGCCGACGAACAGGGCGATCGCGGCGCCCACGGTCGCCTGGACGGCCTGCCGGGTCGTGACGCGCGCGAGCCCGCGGCCGCCGGTCGGCACGGCGACGGCCGACGGCGCGGGCGAGCGCCGCTCGTAGCACCAAGCCCCGAACCGGACCGCGGACGACGTCGCCAACGACAGCAGCACGGCCGCGCAGAGCTCCGGCAGCCGGGCGGGGACCGTGTGGAGGAACTGCGCGGCGAAGTAGGTCATGAAGGCGAACACGCCGAGCGCGTGCCCGCGCGGGCCCCACCGGCGCGCATAGGCCCCGGCGCCCACGACGGCGAGGAAGGCCAGGTCGCGGGCGACGGGTAGGTCGTGCAGGAACGCCGCGAGGGTGAGCACCGGCAGTCCGACGGCGGGCAGCAGTGCCGTCGTCACGGCCTGGCCGCGCACGGTCGGGTCGGTCACCGTGAACAGGGCCAGCAGCGCGGCCAGCCCTCCTGTGACGGCCGCCGTCAGCGTGTGCCCGGCGGCTCCGCACAGGGTGACCGCGAGCCCGATGCCGAGTACGGCCCGCGAGGCGAACCTCAGCCGTACCCGCCCCGGATCCGGCGCCACGAAAGCCCTCTTCAGCAAGCTGCCCCGCCCTTTCCCCACCCCGATGCGCCGTCGACACGGAAAAGGCGCCGCGGAGTCCGCAGCGCCATCGACGAGGTCATCTCAGCATCAGGGGAGCGAATGGTTCAACCGGCCACGAAACCACTGCGCCAATGGCACAGTCGAGCCGGGTCCGCCCGGGCCGCGGACCGGCCAACGGCCCACCCGTCCGGCCGCCCGGTTCAACCCCCCGTTCCGTCCCGGCCACCGGGTCCGCCGCCGTCGGAAGTCTCCGAGTCGCGCTCCGCCGGGCCGTTGGTACTGTCGTCGCTGAGCGGTGCGCGCACGAAGGGACCGGGCGACCACATGGCCGTGGACGAGCTGGACACCCGCATACTGCGGCTGCTCATCGAACAGCCGCGGACCAGCGTGCGGGAGTACGCCCGTCTGCTCGGAGTCGCCCGCGGCACGCTGCAGGCACGCCTCGACCGGCTGGAGCGGGACGGGGTGATCACCGGCACGGGACCCACGCTCTCCGCCGCCGCACTGGGCCACCCGGTTCTCGCGTTCGTGCACATCGAGGTCACCCAGGGCCACCTCGACGACGTGGGCGACGCGCTGGCCGCCGTCCCGGAGATCGTCGAGGCCTTCTCCATCACCGGCGGCGGTGATCTCATCACCCGGGTCGTGGCCCGGGACAACGCGCACCTCGAGGACGTCATCCAGAAGCTGATCAGCCTGCCCGGGGTGGTCCGCACCCGCACAGAGGTGGCGCTGCGCGAACGCGTGCCGCACCGGCTTCTGCCGCTGGTGCGGTCGATCGGGCGGACGGCCGCGCGGTAGCCCTCTCTCCCGTGCCCACGGGGTCACCCTCGCGTCCGCGGCCTTCCTGCCCGGCCGGGCAGACGCGACGATCCCGTCGGCGCGTCGTGCGACCCCGGTGTGCCGGCCGGCCTCGGCTCGGGCACTCTGGAAGACCGATGAAGATCTCCCTCCGGCCCGATCGATTCGCCCCGGATCGCCGGTAAATGTCAATCACCATGAGCCGGTGCAGACCGGGCATGGTTTCAAGATCTTCAGGACACTTCTAGGACCGCCGGCGGGGTTTGCCGCCGCCGGTGCCGCGCCGTCCGGCGCCGCCCTTCGTGCCGCCGCCGCTCCTGCCGCCGCCTGTGGCCTTCGCTCCGCCGCTGCGGCCACGCGCCCCGCCCGCTCCCCCGCCGGCCTTGCGGGGCGCGCCGCCCGGCTGCGGCCTGCGCGGCTGCGGCTCCTTCGCCGGGGTCGGCTGGGTGCGCCCTCGCGTGCTGTTGACCGTGCGGCCGCGGACGATCCCGATGAAGTCCTCGACCAGGTCGGTGGTCGCCTCCTCGGGCCAGGAGAGCGCGACCTGAGACCCGGGGGCGTCGACGACCGTGCGGTACGTCAGGTCGCGGCGGTGGTGCAGGCGGGCCAGGGACTGCGGCACGACCAGGACGCCGATGTTCGCCGCGACCAGCTCGATCGCGTCCTCGGTGGTCGCGGGGCGTTCGAACGCCGCCTCGCCGGGCGGCCGGTCCCAGCCGAGGACGTCGTCGAGGGGGTGCAGGACCACCTCGTCGGCGAGGTCGTCCAGGGTGATCTCCTCGGCGGCGGTGATCACGTGGTCCTTGGGGACCACGACGACGGTCGTCTCCGTGTAGAGCGGGATCGCGCTGAGCACCGTCCGGTCGACGGGAAGGCGCACCAGGGCCGCGTCGGCGCCCCCGTCACGCAGGGCGTCGCAGGCCTCGGCGGGGGCGAGCTGGAGGAGGGTGAGGGGGATGTCGGGCAGGCGCTCCTGCCAGATCCGCACCCACTTGGCGGGCGTCACTCCGGGGACGTACGCGAGCCGGAACGAGGGGGAGTCCGCCGAGTCGGTCATCCCGCCAGGCTACCGGCTGTGGTCACCGGCCGTGGTCGGCGGTCTCCTCGACGGCCGATACCCTGGGCCGCATGAAGTCGCAGCAGAGCACCCAGACGATGAAGGCCGCCACCGCGGCGAAGAAGCTGGGTGTGTACCTCCCCGCCACGCCCGCCGAGTTCCAGGAGGGCGACGTCTCGCGCGCCGAGCTGAACGAGCTGCAGGCGAACCCGCCCGAGTGGCTGGTGAAGCTGCGCGAGAGCGGTCCGCACCCCCGTCCGGTGGTCGCGGCCAAGCTGGGCGTGTCCATCGCGGGTCTGGCCCGCGGCGGGGTGACGGAGGCGCTGACCTCCGAGCAGATCGACGCGCTGAAGGAAGCGAAGCCGGAGTGGCTGGAGAAGGAGCGCGCCACCCAGGCCGAGGTCCGCAAGGAGACCGCCCGCCTCAAGAAGCGGGACGCCGAGCGGGCCGAGGACTGACGCTCTGCTTCTGCGCACCGAGCCTCGCCCCCGCGCCATCGTTTTGACTACCATCTGGGCAGGTTCACCGACGTGGGTGTTTCAAGGTTGCTGGGGGTTGGGATGGTTGCTGGTCGTGTGGTGCGCTTCGACAGCCAGCGGGGTTACGGGTTCATCGCTCCCGACGACGGCGGGGAGGATGTCTTCCTGCACGTCAACGACATGCTGATGCCCGAGTCCCAGGTGCGCCGGGGCATCGTGGTGGAGTTCGAGATCGAGGACGGCGAGCGCGGCCCCAAGGCGTCCGGGGTACGGCTCGCGCGGGGCGAGGACGGCAAGCCCCTCGCCGCCGACGACGACGTCCTGTGCGACGTCCTCAGCACGGAGGAGTTCGTCCGGGACGTGACCGAGGCGCTGCTGACGGCGGCGCCCACGCTCACCGGCGAGCAGATCGTGCAGGTGCGGGCCGGGCTGGCGCAGTTCGCCAAGAACCACGGCTGGGTCGAGGGCTGACCCGACCGCCCGCAAGCCCCTTCACCGGGCTCTTTCCCCAGGTCGACGCCCGTACGGGCCCGTTGTCAGTGGCCTCCTCTACAGTTCCCGTCACTTGATCACTGCGGGTGCGGGAGGCACGCATGGGGTGGGTGTCGGCCGGCGACTACGAAGTCGCCCTCGAGGACGGCAAGGTGGTGTGCCGCAACGCGGCCGGACGGCGCCTGAAGTCCGTGCCGCCGAAGATCGCCGACGATCCGGCGGTGGTGGGGCTGCGCCAGCTCACCGAGTGGCTGGAACGCCACGAACGCCGGTGCCTGGCCGACGTCGAGCGGTGGATGGTGCGTTCGCTTCCGGTGCCGTTCGAGGTCGTCGCGCGGGTGTGGCCCGACCCCGCGTGGCAGGCCGCCCTGCGCGACCTGGTGGTCACCGGGGCCGACGGCGAGGTCGCGGGGTTCCTGCGGGACGCCGACGTGGAGCGCGGACTCGGCCTGGTCGACCTCGACGGGGACACCGTGCGCATCGTCCCCGACCTGGTCCGTCTCCCGCACCCCGTGCTCCTCGAGGACCTCGAGGAGCTGCGGGAGTTCGCCGTCGATCTCGGCGTCGAGCAGCGCGCCCAGCAGCTCTTCCGCGAAGTGTGGAAGCGGCCCGCCGCGCTCGACGCGCAGGACACGGCCGTCGAGGAGTACGCGGGCGGCGCCTTCAAGGAGCAGCGGTTCCTGCACGGCCGGGTCACCCAGCTCGGCTACCGCGTGCGCGGCGGTCACGCCGTCTGTTCGGTGCTGGAGGACGGCCGGACCGTCGAGGCCCGGGTGTGGGTCGGCGACTACGAGGGCTACGAGGAGGCGGAGACCGGCCCCCTGGTGTTCACCGACTCCGCGGGCCGGGTGCTGAAACTCGGTCAGGTCGGGCCGGTGGCCTGGTCGGAGGGCATGCGGATGGCGGCCGCACTGTACGCGGGCCGCGACGTCGAGGACGAGGAGCGGGCGGCATGACGACCTACGACGAGGCCACCGCGGCCACGCTGCTCGACGCCGGCGCCGTCCTGCCTCCGGGCAGCACGGTCCGCGAGGACGCCGACACTCTCACGGTCCGCTCGTACACCCATCCCGTTCTGGGCGACCGGACGGTCGTGCGGCTCGTGCCGGACACCCTCGGCGACGCCGAGGACCTCGCTCTGGACTTCCTCGGGCTGACCCGCCGGACGGAGACACCCGAGGTCGGTCAGGTGCGCCGGGAGACGCTCGGCTTCCCCGCCTGGGCGCTGGTCAACGACCCGGCCAACGGGCACCACGCGCTGGCGCTGGTCAAGGACGTCGAGCGGCTCGCACGGCAGGCCAAGTCCCGTCCCGGCACCGCCAAGGACGGCTTCGAGGAGCTCGGCGCCCGGCTCGGCCGGGCCGTGCCGCACTTCCTGCCCACCTTCTACGAGCAGGCGGCCCGCGTCTTCCTGCAGTACGAGAACACGACGTACGCCTCCG
This sequence comes from Streptomyces sp. P3, assembly GCF_003032475.1. Classification (NCBI taxonomy): domain Bacteria; kingdom Bacillati; phylum Actinomycetota; class Actinomycetes; order Kitasatosporales; family Streptomycetaceae; genus Streptomyces; species Streptomyces sp. P3. Next base: position 8,517,355 of record NZ_CP028369.1, on the reverse strand, counting down.
CGTTCTTCGGCAAGGCCCGCGAGGCGGAGCGGGTCCACGCGCTGGCGGTCGACGAGGAGCGGCAGCGGGCCGTGTTCCTGGAGTTCGCCTTCGCGGGGGCGCTGACCGTCAAGGCGCTCAAGGAGCACGTCAAGGCGCTCGCCGCGCGGCTCGATCCGGCCGCGGCCTGGGCGCAGTTCCGGCAGTTGACCGTGGAGCGCTGCGCGGCCGGCATGCCGCCCTACGCCTCGCTGCCGCAGGACGCGCGCGGGCTGATCAAGGCCGCCGGTCTCGACCGGGTCGCCGAGGAGTGCGCCCTGGTCGCCGACCTGCTCGCCTCGCCGGCGGCGGTCCGGGCCCCCGCGTCCTTCTGGAACGCCTACCGGCCGACACTCGCCGTCCTCGCCGGGCAGCGGCCCGAGGTGCGCGGGCGTCTGCTGGAGATCATGCCGGTCGGCCTGGGCCGCTCGGTCGAGGACGACGAGTTCTGGCTGGCGCTGCTCGCGGAGTGCGGCGCCGACCTGCTCCTCACCGGCGAGACGGCGGCCGAGGTGGACGCGGCGGACTGGCTCGGCCGCTGGGCGCTGCACCGCAAGCACGGCGGGAACGTCAGCGGCCGCTCCCCGGCGACCCTCGCCCTCGTCGAGCGGATGGCGCCGCACCTGCGCGGGCGGGGCCGTCCCGTGGACCTGTGCACGGGCCGCTGGCGGTCCGGCGCCGAGGTGGACCTGCTGGACCTGTGCGTGGCGCAGGGCGTGCCGCTGACGCTGCCCGGCCCCAACGAGGTGGTCTTCCTCTCCCTGGACGACTGGATCGGCAGGCCCGGTCCCGAACGGCGCGACCTGGCGGCGATGGCGGCCGATCCGCGCATGCGGCGTCTGCTGTACACCGACATCGGCACCCTCAAGGACCACCGGATCGCCGACGGGGTGCTGGACGGCCTGGCCGCGCACCCCGTGCTCGGCGACGTCCTGCGCGAGTGGCTGGAGGACGCGGCCGCGGAACTGACGGCGGCGGTCGGCCTGCCCGCCGCACGGGCCGCGCTGGAACGGCTGCGTCCCTTCCGCGCGGTGGCCGCCCGGGTGAGCCCGGCGGCGGTGGCCGCGGTCGCCGCCCACGAGGTCGCCCCCCTGCTCGGACACACGCTGCGGGCAGGCATCCTCGACGAACTGGGCTGGCCCGCGCTCGACGAGGCACTGCGCCGACTCGACGCCGAGACCCGGCCGGGCCGCGACCACGACAACCCGATGACCGTCCACGAGGCGTGGCCCGCGCTGATCGTCTCGCGCGAGCACAAGGTGTTCGTCGTCGGCCCGCAGGAGATCCTGCTGGAGCACGACCTGCGGCTGCCCGTGGAGCCGGACCGGTGGCAGCGTCCGGCGTTCCGCTACACGGACGGCGAACTGCTGGTGATGTGGCGGCAGGACGGCAAGCAGTTCGGGTACTGGTCCGCCCGCCCGGCCGACGTGTTCCCGCTCGGCGGCGAGCAGATCCCCCACTACTGGTACGGCGGCTCCGACGCCGGCGCCCCGTCGATCCCGCTGCCCGGCGGCGGCCGGGCCACCGGCGGGCGCACCCTGCATGCCGGCGACACCGTCCTGCCGGCCGGGCGGCGCGTCCTCGGCGACGGTGTCTCCCTGTGGCGCCAGGGCAGGCAGGGCCGGCAGCAGGTGTGGCTCGAGTACGACCCGGCCACCGGCACGCACGGGCGTGCCTCGCTGCCCGCGTTCCTGCAGTCCGGCATCCGGGAGGACGCGACCCTGCGCCAGGACCTGTGCCAGGTGCTGCCGCTGCAACCGGGCCTGGAACAGAGTCCGTTCGGCACGGACGGCACGGTTCTCGGGCGCTGGGTGCGCACCGAGGGCGAGGGCGCCGAGGCACGCACGGTCGCCGGGACGCCGGACGGACGGACCGTCGCCCTTCCCTGGGCCGACGGGCGGGCGCCGGGTGATCTGCTCGGCGCGCTGCGCCTGCCGGGCGGCGCCGAGCCGGTGGCCGTCGGCCTGCACCGGCAGGTCGCCCTGTACGCGGGCGACGGCCCGGCCGCGGCCGGTGAGCTCGGCCGGGTGACGCCGATGGAGCGCGGCAGCGAGTTCGCCGCCGGCACCCGGTTCGTCCCGCCGGTCGACTTCTGGCACGCGCTGCGCCCGCGCGACGAGGCCGCGTCGGCCGTGCTGCGCGCGCTGACCGACGAGCAGGCGGCCGGCCTGGTGCGGGCCGGGGCCGAGGCGCTGGCGCAACGGCGGGAGGCGCTGGCGGCGGCCGGCGCGGTCGACGGGACCACGGACGCACAGGCCGCCGTCCCGTCCGCCGACGAAGTCCTTCAGCAGGTCGTGGTCGCTTGTCTGCCGTCGCTGGAGGCCCCCGGAATCGCCACGGGCGTCGCCGCGCTGCTGCGCGCGGTCCTGCGGCTCGCGGGGTCGACCGCCTCGTTCGTGGCGCCGCCGGTGGACCGGCCGAAGGCGCAGAGCCGACGCGTCCTCGGCATGTACGCCGACCTGGAGCCCGAGCACGGTGACGACCAGACGCTGCGCGAGGCCACGGCGGGGCTCGCCCACACGCACGGGTGGTGGGGCAGCGAGTTGCGCTGGAGCGCACTGCGTCAGATCCGCTCGGTCAACCACGTGCTGTCCGGGAAGCCCGCCGACGGCACACCGCTGCGCGAGGCCGCCCGGTCCGCCGGCGCCGCCGACGGATGGCGCAGCGACGAGTTCACCGTTCCCGGCATCGGCCTGATGTGGACGCCGCTGCTGGACGTGCTGCGACCGCTCGCCTACCGCGCCGCCTCGCCGACGGTGACCGAGGCGCACCGCGAGGCGCTGCTCCTGCTGTGCGAGGCGGTCGCGGACGGGCCGCTCGCCGCGGCCGACGGCGTCCTGCGCGAAGTCGTGCTGAGCGAACCGCACGAGAAGCAGGAGCGGGTCGGACAGGTCCTGCGCCGGGACGGCCGGACCGTCGTGGTGCTCGGCTGCCAGAACGTCGACCGGCAGTCCGGACAGGTGCGCTGGCTCGCCCTGGACCACGACCCGGGCGGCACCTTCGGCGCGATCGCCCACTTCACCCTGACGCAGGAGACCGCGCACCCTGCGGTGTTCCCCGCCGAGGCGCTGAGCGCGGTCACCGCACTCGTCCGGGACAAGGGCCCTGCGCCCTGGCAGCCGGGGGCTCCCGCCGCACTCGCCGACGCGACGGGCGGGGGGCTGGGACCGATGCAGGCTGCCCTGGTGATCGCCGGCGGACCGGTCCCGCTCACGGCGGAGGTGATCGCCGCGACCGGACTGAAGCCGCGTCAGAAGGAGCTGGGCGACGCCCTGCTGTCCTCGGTGGGCACCGCCGACCGGATGGCGCTGGTCGGCGCGCTGCTGCCGGGGAATCCCGGCGACCTGTGGACGGCCGGACCGGACATCGGGGCGGCCGGCCGGGAGTGGGCCGAGCGGCTGGGCGGAGTCGTCCGGCTGCCCGAGGACCTCGCCGGGGAGCTCTCGCTCGCCGGGCTGCCCACCGGCTCGGTGGAGGAGGTCCTCAACCCGGGGCGCACCCCCTGGATCAGCCGCACCACCGTCCAGCGGCCGGACAAGGACGGCAACCTCGTCGCGGAGGACCCGGCGGCGCTGCCCGGCCGCAGCGAGCTGACCCGGGCCGTGGCCGCGCTGGCCGGCCTCGCCTACTCGTTGCCGTACGCGCACCCGCTGCGGGCGCTCCTGCCGGGGGCTCTCGCCGCACTGCGGCGCCGCTTCGCCGATCCGCAGCTGCTGCTGGACCTGGACGTCGCATGGACGGACACGGGGTCCTCGACCGCCGTCGAACTGCGCAAGGCGTACGGGCTGCCGGCCGTGGGCGGCGCCGACGCGCACGGTCTGACGCACGTGGGCGAGGCGCTGGTGCTGCGCCCCTGGTACGGCGAACGGGAGACCGTGCTGGTCCGGCCGGGCGCGCTGCGCACCCCCGACGACCCGGTGTTCGGCCTGGTGGAGGGGCTCGTCGGCGAGGGCCGGGGGCACGGCATGCGGGCGCTGCGGACCCTCCTCGACGAGGATCTCACCCGCGCGGTCACGGCCGGCGCCGACCCCGCGGGGACTCCCGGGTACGCCCAGGACCCGACCGTCGGCGCACCCGAGCTGGTCGCCGAGGTCGCGGCGCACCACGGGCTGGGCGAGGACGCGGCGGCTTTCTACCTCCAGCTGCTGGCACTGCCGGACCCCACGGACCGCAACTGCGTCCGCTGGACCGGCTGGAAGCCGGCCCGGACGAAACGGGCCCGCGCCGAACTGGCGGCGAGCGGTCTGGTCGTCGAGGCCAAGCGGGCGCGCGCCGGGCGCACGTTGTTCCTGCCCTGCGGCTGGCTCGACCTCAGGTCCCCGGCGCTGCCGGTGGAGCTCTGGAAGAAGGGGCTCTACCCGATTCCCGCCTACGGGCGCGCCGTGCCGCCGGCGCCGGTGCCCGAGCTGTTCACGCGGGCGTGGGAACGCGTCCGCGCCGGCGACGCCCCGGCCTACGAGGAGCTCACCACCCGCGCCACCCGCAAGGGCCGTCGCCGATGACCACCGTCCCGTCCCCCTGGAAGAGCGCGAGCCGATGACCGTCACCGCCCCGTCCTCCCCCGCCCCGCCCGCCGACCCGGTCCGCCAGATCGTCCCGCCCGAGGACCGGTACGCCGCCGAGCTGGCCTTCCTCGCCGCGTACGACGACGGGCCGCGGCCGCCCGCCTGGCGGCTCACCCCACGTGCGGTGGTCACGTTCGTCATGGGCAGCGCGGGCCGTGCCCTGAAGCTCCCCGACGACGCGGAGACGCCCGAAGGGGTGTCGCGCCGGATGACGGTGGAGGGCAAGTTCGTCGGCGACCGTGCGCTGGTCGAACGGTGTGTGGTGACGCTCGCCGGCGAGCGCGGGCTGCTGCTCGTCGGCGAGCCCGGCACCGCCAAGTCGATGCTGTCCGAGCTGCTGTCCACCGCTGTGTGCGGCACCAGCGGCCTGGTCGTGCAGGGCACCGCGGGCACGACGGAGGACCAGCTCAAGTACGGCTGGAACTACGCCCTGTTGCTGGCGCAGGGACCGAGCAGGCAGGCGCTGGTGCCGTCGCCGGTGCTGACCGCCATGTCCCGGGGCGCCATCGCGCGCGTCGAGGAGGTCACGCGGTGCCTGCCGGAGGTGCAGGACTCGCTGGTCTCCCTGTTGTCCGAGCGGCGCATGGCCGTTCCCGAACTGGCCGGCACCGGCGACGCGTTGGCTCATGCCGCACCCGGCTTCAACCTCATCGCCACGGCCAACCTGCGGGACAAGGGCGTGTCGGAGATGTCGGCGGCCCTCAAGCGTCGCTTCAATTTCGAGACGGTCGGCCCGATCCCGGACCTCGACGCGGAGACCGCGCTGGTGCGCAGCCAGGCGCGGGCCTCGGTGGAGCGGGCGGGCGCGCCCTTCCAGGTCGACGACGCGGTGCTGGAGGCCTTGGTCACCGCCTTCCGCGACCTGCGGGAGGGCCGGTCGGCGGAGGGCTGGGAGGTGGAGCGGCCGTCCACCGTGATGAGCACCGCGGAGGCGGTGTCCGTCGCGGGCGCGCTGGCCCTCGCCGCGGCCTACTTCCCCGGGGACCGGGACGTGCTGGGCCTGCTGCCGGGCCATCTGCTGGGTGTGGTCCGCAAGGACGACCCCGCCGACGCGGCCCGGCTGCGCGGCTACTGGGACGGGCCCGTCCGACGCCGGGCCGAGCAGGGGTCGGCCACCTGGCGCACCCTGTGGGACCTGCGCACGGCCCTGGAGGGGTGACGACCGTGTCCCTCCACCCCACCGCAGACGGCCTGGACGCCGCGGGCCTTCCGGACTCCGCGGGCATTCCGGACCTGCCCGGCTCCGCCGGCTCCCGCGCTCCCCTCGGTTCCGTCAACAACATCGGCTCCCCCGGCGAGGCTCTCGCCGTCCTCACCGACTCCGCCGCGCCCTTTCTCATCGGCGTACGGCACCACGCGCCCTCGCTGGCCGCCGCCGTGCCCGCGCTGCTGGACGCGGCGCGGCCGGACGTGGTGCTCGTGGAACTGCCTGCGGAGATGCAGGAGTGGCTGGGCTGGCTCGGACACGAGGAGACCCGGGCCCCCGTCGCGCTCGCCGCCGCACCCGGCGACGGACGGGGAGGCGCCGGCCCGGCGTTCTACCCGTTCGCCGACTTCTCGCCGGAGCTGGCCGCCGTGCGCTGGGCCGCCGGGCGCGGCGTCCCGCTGATCGCCTGCGATCTGCCGCTCACGGACCGGGCGTGGGGCGAGGGGCGCGGCGGCACGGCGCAGGGCGAGGCACTCGGGCTGACCGGCGCGCTGCGGGCCGGGCTCACCGGCCGCCCCGGGGACGATCTGTGGGACCGGCTCGTCGAGGCCGCCGCGCCGGGCTCACAGCCCGAGGCGCTGCGCCGGGCGGCCCTGCTGACCGGGTGGGCGCTGCGCGAGGAGGCGGCCGCCGGGGGCGGGGTTGCGGAGCTGGACCTGCGGCGGGAGCGGTGGATGCGGTCGCGGATCGCCGAGGCCACCGCGCACGGCGAGCGGGCCGCCGTGGTCGTCGGCGCCTTCCACGCGCCGGCACTGACCGGAGCGGCCCTCGCCGAAGGAGGCGGGGACACCGAAGGGCGGGCGGAGGAACGGCGGGCCGGGACCGAGCGGTGCGACGGCACTTCGTCGACGGACGGCGGCCGGGACGGTGACACGGCCGGCCGCGGTGCCGCCTGGATCACCTCGCTCGTCCCGTACACCTACGCCCTCCTCGACGAACGGTCCGGGTACCCGGCGGGAATCCGGGATCCGCAGTGGCAGGAGACGGTGCTGCGGGCGGCGGGCGATCCGGCGGCGCTGGAGGAGGCGCTGGTCCGGGCCGCGGTGCGGATCTGCGCGGAGCTGCGCGGGCTCGGACATCCGTCGGGTCCGGCGGACGCGCGCGAGATCAGCCGGCTGGCGTCGGACCTCGCCCGGCTGCGCGGGCTGCCCGCGCCGGGCCGGGGCGAGCTGGTCGAGGCGGTGCAGACGGTCCTCGCGCAGGGCGAGCCGTACGGACGGGGGCGGGCCGTCGCTCGGGCGATGGAACGGGTGCTCGTCGGGTCGCGCACCGGCCGGCCCGCACCGGACGCGCCGCGCTGCGGACTGGCCCCGGCGGTCGAGGCCGAGACGGCCGCGCTGGGCCTGCCGGGCCCGCAGGACGGCGCCGGCGCGGCCCGGGACCTGCGGCTCGACCCGCTGCGGTCCGACCTCGACCGGCGCCGGGAACTGCTGTTGCGCCGGCTGACGGTGTGCGGGGTGCCGTACGGGGAGGCGAAGGAGGTGGTCGGCGCGGGCGGCGCGCAGGCCCTCACCTCGCGCTGGGAGGTGCGCTGGACACCGGCGACGGCGGCCATGCTGACGGCGGCCGGCGTACGGGGCGTCACCGCGGCCCAGGCCGCCGAGGGCGTGCTCCGGGAGCGCCTGCGCACGGAACGGGAGGAGGGCGGGTCGACCGCCGCCCAGGTCCTTCGGGGGCTCGCAGAGGCCGCGGAGTGCGGGTTGCCGGTGCTCGCGGACGAGCGGCTGGACGACATCGCCGAGGTGCTGCCGCAGGTCGGCACGCTTCCCGGGCTTCTCGCCGGTCTCGCCCTGTCGGATCGCCTGCGCGCGGGCCATGTGCCGGGTCTCGGCGCCGACGAGGCGCGGACGGCGCGGGCGGCCGCCGTGGCCGAGCTGCTCACCTCGGCGGCGGTGCGTCAGGTCGACGGGCTGACCGGGTCCGAGGACCCGGCCGACGCCCACGCGCTGCTGGAACTCGCCCACCGGGCCGACCTGTTGGGCGGGGTCCGGCTCACCGACGCCCTGGCCCGGCTGGCCGCCGGCGGCTCGCCCCTGATGCGCGGCGCCGCGGGAGCCGTCCGGGTGCTGCTCGGACAGGAGGACGCGCGCGCCTTCGGCGACCGCGTCGCGTCCTGGGTGGACGGGGCCGTCGATCCCGACTCCCGCTCGGCCCTGACCGCCCGGCTGAGCGGTCTGCTGACCGCCGCGGGCCCCCTGCTGGAGGCCGCGGAACCCGCTCTGACGCCGTTGCTCGACCGTGTCGCCGCGTTGCCCGACCGGGAGTTCCTGGACCGGCTGCCGGCGCTGCGGGGCGGTTTCGAGACGCTGAGCCCGGCGGCCCGCGACCGGCTCCTCGCCTCCGTCGAGGAACGCCTCGGCGTCCGGCACATCGGGGACACGCAGGGCGTCGACCCGGTCGCGCTCGCCGTCTGGGCCGAGGCGGACCTCGTCGCGCGCGATGCCCTGCGCACGCTGGGCCTGCTGCCGGCGATCGACGTCGACGGCGGCGCACCGCCCGCTGCGGAGGCCGCCCCCGCTCCTGCGGCCGTCGCTCCCGACCACGCCGCCGGGAGCGTCCCCCACCCGGCCGGGGGCGAGGAGGCCGCGTCCCGCGAGGAGGGCCGCCGCCTCGCCGCCGACGACCGGTGGCGGCTCGTGCTGGGGCGGCGCGCCGACCGACTGCCCGCGTCCGCCCGCTCGTTGGCGACGGCCCTGGACGAGCTGTACGGCAGCGGACGCGGCGAGGGCAGCAGGGGCGACCTGACGGGCCCGGGGACCGGCGGCGGGCGGGAGGCGCCGTATCCCGGGGCGCGGGAGTGGTCGCAGGAGCTGGCCGCGCTGTTCGGGCCGGGCATCCGGGAGGAGGTGCTGGCGGCGGCCGCGGCGGCGGGGCGCAAGGACGTCCTCGCGGAGCTGGACGCGGACGGCGTACGCCCCTCGGTGGAACTCCTGCAGACCGTGCTGCGGCATGCGGGCGGGCTTCCCGAAGCCCGGCTCGCCGCGCTGCGCCCGCTCGTACGACGGCTCGTCGAGGAGCTGACCCGGGAGCTGGCGACCCGGCTGCGTCCCGCCCTGCACGGTACGGCCCTGCCGCGGCCGAGCCGAAGGCCCGGCGGCGGCCTCGACCTGCCGCGCACCCTGCGCGCCAACCTGACGACCGCGCGGCGCGGCCCGGACGGCGTCGTGCGGGTCGTCCCCGAGCGGCCGGTGTTCCGCAGCCGGGCGCGGCGGGCCGCGGACTGGCGGCTGATCCTGGTCACCGACGTGTCGGGGTCCATGGAGGCGTCCACGGTGTGGGCCGCGCTGACGGCGTCGGTGCTGGCCGGCGTGCCGACCCTGTCGACGCACTTCCTGGCCTTCTCCACGGAGGTCATCGACCTCACCGGCCACGTCGCGGACCCACTGTCGCTGCTGCTGGAGGTCAGTGTGGGCGGGGGCACGCACATCGCGGCGGGTCTGCGGCAGGCCCGCGAGCTCGTCACGGTGCCGTCCCGGACCCTGGTCGTGGTCGTCAGCGACTTCGAGGAGGGCTATCCGCTCGGCGGGCTGCTCGCCGAGGTGCGGGCGCTCGTCGGGTCGGGCTGCCACGTGCTGGGCTGCGCGAGTCTGGACGACACGGGCCGGCCGCGCTATTCCACGGGCGTCGCCGGGCAGCTCGTCGCCGCGGGCATGCCCGTCGCCGCCCTCAGTCCGCTCGAACTCGCCCGCTGGGTAGGGGAGAAGATCGCATGAGCCCGGACCTGTTGCCGCCGGTCGCCCCGTCGGTCACCGCCGACCTGGTCGAGGCGCTGTCGCCGAGGCTGCGCAAGCGTCTCGACGCGGGCGTCGCCAAACTGGCGGCCCGCCCGCTCGTCCGCGACGGGGACACCGTACGGATCGCCGTCGACGACGACACCGACCTCGAACTGCACGCCCCGGACGGCGTGGTGACCACCGCGGAGGCGATCCGCTGCGGTTGTCTGCTGGCGCCCGACTGTCTGCACCGCGCGGCGGCGGCCTCCGCCGCGCCGGTGGCGCAGGACACCCCGACGCCCGCGACGCCGGCCCCGGCCGGGCAGGAGCCCGGGCCGGGCCGGGAGGGCGGCCCCGGACGAGGACGGTCACCGCGGTCGGGCCCGTCCGCCGGGACCACCACTGTCGACGCGCCCACCGCCCCCGACGCGCCCGCCGCCGATCTCCCCGCGCCCGCTCAGATCGCCGCCGCACAAGCCGTGTTCGACGCCGCGGCCGCCGTGCTCGACGCCGGGACGGACGGTTCCGGCGCGGTGCTCCAGGCGGCGCTGCTGCGCACCGCGCACTCCGCACGGCTCGCGGGACTGCCCCGGGCCGCCGCAGCGGCGGTCTCCGTGGTCACCGGGGTGCGCGCGGCCCGCTGCGCAGACCCTGCCTACCGGCTGCCCGAACTGGCGGACGCGCTGAGGGACGTCCTCGCCGTGGCCCACCGTCTGCCCTCCGCGAGCGGCCCGGAGCTGGCCGGACTGCGGGGAACGGTACGGCAGCCGTACACCCCGGACGGTTCGCTGCGCCTGTACGGGGTCTTCTCCGAACCCGTTCTCACGGCGACCGGCCACGCGGGCGCGGTCACCTGGACCGCCGACGCCGAAGGCCGCCTGTACACGGTCTCCGACGTGGCTCCCGGCGGGCCCGGCCGGGCGACCGGTGCCGCCGACCGGACCGTGCGGATCGGCGACACCGCTCTGACCCATCGCGAGCTGGCGCGCGCCGGCCTCGCGGTGTCCGGCGCGACCGTCTCCCCGACCGGGCGGCTCGGCGCGGGGGCCCGGGTGCGGGCAGTGCGCGCCTCGGGCGCCGACTGGAGCGCGGAACCGCTCGACCGGCTGTGGCGGGTCCCCGTCGGCGAGCAGGTCGCCGGCGCCCTGGGCGGTGGTCGTGACCTGCTGTTCCTCACCGTGACCCTGGCGGGCGCGGTCCGGGAGGCGACGGGCGACTGTCTGCTGGCCGACTGCGAGGGGCATGCCCTGCGGCTCGTCGCGGCGCACGACCATCCGGCCCTGCCCTGCCGCGACAACCTCCGGCTGCTGGCCGCCGCCCGCGGCAGCCGGCTGCGGATCGTCGCCCGGCTCGCCCCGGGGCCGCTTCCCCGCGCGCTGCTGCTCGCCGCCGAACACCCGAGCAGGTCCGACGCCCGGGTGGACGTGGGCCTGGACCGGCTCCGCCACGCCGACCTGCCCGCCGTGACGGCCGTCCCCGCACCCGCCGTCGCACCCGTGGCGGACGAGGCACCGCTGCACCTGCTGCGCCGGCGCGTGCACCAGACCGTGTCCGGGGGCCGCCGGGTGCTGGCCTTCCCCGGCGGCGGGACGGGTGACGGGACGCGGCTGCGGGGTGCGGGCCTCGGTACCGCGGGCGACCTCCTGGCCGAGATGGGGGCCGCCGCCGCGGACCGCTCCCGCGACGCCTTCGGCCGGCTGCTCCCCGCCGACACGGGCCGCTTCGCCCGCGCGTGGCTGGCCTCGGCCCTCTACACGGGCGAGGTCGAACGGGCGCTGTGCGCGGCGGCGTGGGGTACCGGCAGGGATGTCACCGCCCCGGCGTTTTAGGTCAGGATCTGACCTCAATCGCTCCTACTGTGGTCCTCGACCGCGGAACAGGATCGACCGAGGACAGAACTATGAGCGACTCCCCCACCCGCACCCCGTCCCTCACCGGCGAGCGCGCCGATCTGCTGGCAGCGCTGACCAAGAGCCGGCACTTCCTGCGCTTCACCACCCGTGACCTCACCGACGAGCAGGTCGGGCAGCGGACCACGGTGAGCGAGCTGTGTCTCGGGGGCCTGATCAAACACGTCACCTCCGTCGAGCGGAACTGGGTCGGCTTCATCCTCGAGGGCCCGTCGGCGATGCCCGACTTCACCAAGATGACGCAGGACGACTGGGCCGCGCGAGCCGCCGAGTTCCGGATGCTGCCCGGCGAGACGCTGACCGGCGTGCTGAAGGAGTACGCCGAGGCGGCCTACCGCACGGACGAACTGCTCGCCACGCTGCCCGACCTGGACGCGGAGCAGCCGCTGCCGCCGGCCCCCTGGTTCGAGCCGGGGGCGCGGCAGACGGCCCGCCGGGTCCTGCTGCACATCGTCGCCGAGACCGCCCAGCACGCCGGGCACGCGGACATCATCCGCGAGGCCATCGACGGGGCGAAGAGCATGGGCTGAGGCCGGCCGGCCTCGTCGGCGTGCGCCCTGCGGGCCGCCGGGTCGAAGGGCGGGGCGGCTCTCCGCGCGGGCGGGGCGGCTGACGCGCCGCCCCGCGGGTGGCGGCCCCGCCACCCGCCGCCGGCCCCCGCCGCCGGCTCAGCGGCCCACGCCGATGAGGCCCGTCAGGTAGCGCCAGAGGGAGGAGCGCTGCCGGATCGCCGGGTCGGCCGGCGTCAGGTCCGGCAGCGCCGCGTCCGCAGCCTGCTCGGCCGTTTCCGGGACCGGGCTCGACTGCGGCCCGGGCGTCGCGGCGAGTTCGTACCGTACCGGCAGCGAGCGAAGGCCCCGCATGAACGGGGAGGAGCGCCACGGCAGTTGGTCGACGGGCAGGGCGAGCTCCAGGTGGGAGAACCGCTCGAACAGCCGGCCCACGCCGACCGCCGCGACCGTCGAGGCGAGTTCGCGCGCCGGGCACTGGCGGCGGCCCGCGCCCCAGGCGAGATGCGCCCGTGTGCTGACCGTGGTGCCGGCCTCCACATGACCTGCGAACAGCGGGTCGGCGTGCGCCGCCGCGGAGGAGACCCACACCGGGTCGCCCGCCCGGATGACGTGGTTGCCCAGCGGAGTGTCCTCGGCCGCGAACCGCGGCACGAAGTTGACCAGTGGCGGCTTACGCATCACCACCCGGTTCATGCTCTCCCGGACCATTCCCGCGGACAGGCTGGCCCGTGCGCCGCCGCCCTCGCCGGAGATGACCTCGACCACGGTGTTGGAGATGAGGATGCCGACGTGGTCGGAGGTCATGCCCAGCAGCATGAACAACTCACGGGCCAACTCGTCGAGCGACAGGTCGGGATGGGCCGCCAGCAGGTACGAGGGGAAGTCCTCCCCCGGCGTCCGCAGCTTCACCGCCGCCAGTTCCGCGAGCGCCGCCAACAGGCGGTCCAGCGCCGGCTCGGCGTCCGGTCCCGCGTCGAGCACCCGCCACATGTCCATCAGCGCGTCGTCGCCCTGGGACCCGGGGAATCCGAGCAGACGACTGGCGACCATCAACGGCAGCGGACGGGCGAACTGGGCTGACAGATCCGCCAGACCGGTGCCGCCGGCCTGGCCCACCAGACCGATCAGCTCGTCGGCGTAGGCGGTGACAGCCGTCTTCAGACGCTTGGCCTGGGGGTGCCGCGGATCCTGGAACGGCTTGAGCGCCGCGTCCCACGCCGTGCGCAGCGCCGGGTAGCCGGGACCGCCCTGGATCAGCACGTGGTTGACCTCGAGGGACGGTCCGAGCGGCCAGTCGGCCGGCACCCTGCCCTCCGAGCGGGCCCGCCAGTTCTCCAGCCCCTTCGGCCACGCGGCGTCGTCCTGGAGCACCTCGAGCGACTCGCGGTAGCCGAGGACCAGCCAGGCGGGCACGCCCAGCAGGTCGACCGGCGCGACCGGGCCGTGGCGTTGGCGCAGCCGCTCGTACACGAGGGAGGGACGCGTCTCGTAGTCCCGGGTCAGCAGCGGTTCGAGAGTCATCGACTCCAACCGCGCGCCGTCGAGGTCCACGGATCCGCCGTCGTCCACCTGCGATTCCACTGCTCTGCCGCCCCCTTGGCACTCCCCATACCGGCGCGTCGTCGATCCGCGGCCGGAACCGGGGGGACCCTATCCCAGGCCCGGGTCCCGGGGAACGACCGGGGCGCGACCTGAACGCACGAAGAAGCACCCGGCGGGCGGGCGACGGAAGGGGCCCGGTCGGCGATTGCTTGTCACGACAGGACGAAGCCGCGCCCGCCGGGACTCATCTCACGCAAACGCGAAGGCGATCACCGGGGGCCTCAGCGGCATCGCTGCCATATTCGAGAACCACTTTCGGAGGTGGCTGTGACGCGAGAGGCGACAACGCCCCAGGCGACCATGACCGGTTCGGCGGACGGCACCGCCGCACGCATCGCCGGCCTGGCGCGCCGTCAGGAACAGGCCGCGGTGACGGTACCGCCGCGCAGACGCGGAGCGCTCGGCGCGCGGGAGCGGATCGAACGGCTCGTGGACCAGGGCTCCTTCACCGAGACCGGCCTGTTCGTCCGGGCCCGGCCGACGGGGGACGGCGCCCGCCGGCCCGACGGCGACGGGGTGGTCACCGGGTACGGCACGGTCGACGGACGTCCCGTCTGTGTGTTCGCGCAGGACTCCACCGTCTTCGGCGGCAGCATGGGCGAGGCCTTCGGCGAGAAGACGGTGGCCCTGATGGACCTCGCGCTGAAGACCGGTTGTCCGGTCGTCGGGCTCAACGACTCCGGCGGCGCCCGCATCCAGGAGGGTGTCGCCTCGCTCGCCCTCTACGCCGAGCTGGTGCGCCGCAACGTGAAGGCGTCGGGGGTCATCCCGCAGATCTCGGTCCTCCTCGGGCCCTGCGCGGGCGGGGCCGCGTACTCGCCGGCCATCACCGACTTCACGGTGATGGTGGACGGTGTCTCGCACATGTTCGTCACCGGGCCCGACGTCATCGAGGCGGTCACCGGCGAGCGCGCCACCGCGGAGGAGCTGGGCGGCGCCCGGGCCAGCAACTCCGTCAACGGCAACGCCCACTTCCTCGCCGCCGACGACGAGGACGCCCTCGACATCGTCCGCGACCTGCTGTCGTACCTGCCGGCCAACAACCTCGCGCGGCCCCCGGAGTACGCGACCGCGCCCGCCCCCGGCGGGGCCGGGCTCGACGAGGTGGTGCCCGACCGGACCGATCAGGCCTACGACATGCGCGACATCCTGCGGGCCGTCGTCGACGACGGTGAACTGCTCGAGGTGCAGGAGCTGTTCGCACCGAACATCGTCTGCGCGCTGGCGCGGCTCGAGGGCGCGAGTGTCGGCGTGGTCGCCAACCAGCCGCTGCACGCCGCCGGCGTCCTCGACATCGACGCCTCCGAGAAGGCCGCCCGGTTCGTGCGGTTCTGCGACGCGTTCGGCATCCCGCTGGTGACCTTCGCCGACGTCCCCGGCTATCTCTCCGGCGTCCACCAGGAGCGGGCCGGCATCATCCGGCGCGGCGCCAAACTGCTGTACGCGTACGCCGAGGCGACGGTGCCGAAGGTCACGGTGGTGGTGCGCAAGGCGTACGGCGGCGGGTACGCGGTGATGGGCTCCAAGCACCTGGGCGCCGATCTCAACCTGGCCTGGCCCACGGCGCGGATCGCCGTCATGGGCGCGGAGGGCGCCGTCGGCGTGCTGCACCGGCGTGAGCTGGCCGCCGCCGCCGACCCCGAGGCGCTGCGGGCCCGTCTCGTCGCCGCGTACGAGTCCGTCCACGGCACCCCGTACCCCGCCGCCGAGCGCGGATACGTCGACGCCGTCATCGCCCCCCGGGACACCCGTGCGCAGCTGTGCCGCGCGCTGCGTGCGCTGCGCGGCAAGCGCGCCCCGATGCCGGAGCGCCGGCACGGCAACATCCCGCTCTGATCCGCCCGACCCGCCGGCCGCACCGTGATGTGAGGAGCCACGCCCGATGGACAGCCGCCCCCCGCTCGTACCCGCGTACCGGACTCTGCCCGAGTACGTGCGCCACTGGGCCGAAACCACTCCCGCCCGCCGGGCGTTCACCTTCGTCGACCATCCCGCCGCGAGCTCGCGCGGCGTGCACCGCACCCTGACCTGGCAGGGCCTGGACCGGCGGGTGCGCGCGCTCGCGGACCGGCTCGCCGGCCAGGCCGGGCCGGGGGCCCGGGTCGCGCTGCTGTGCCCGCAGGGAACGGACTACGTCACCGCCTTTCTCGCGGCGCTGAGCGCGGGGATGGTCGCCGTGCCGCTGTACCCGCCGGGCCTGGCCGGACACGCGGACCGGCTCGCCGGCGTCCTGGCCGACGCGCGCCCCGAGGTCGTGGTGACCTCGGGCCACGTCCTGGAGGAGGTGGAGGCCTTCTGCCGGCGGTGGCCGGTGTCGGTGATCGCCGCGGACCCGGGGTCCGGCGCGGCTGCCGGGACTGCGCCGCCCGCGGCGTCGGACGCCGGGGCGACCGCCTATCTGCAGTACACCTCCGGTTCCACCCGCGCGCCGGCGGGGGTCGAGATCACCCACGCCAACGTGGTCGCCAACGCCCGTCAGGCGCTCACCGCCTACGGCGCCGACACGCGTCCGGTGACGTGCGTGGGCTGGCTGCCGCTCTACCACGACATGGGGCTCGTGCTGAGCGTCGCGGCTCCGGTCGTCGGAGGTCATCTGTCGGTCCTCATGGACCCGGCCGCGTTCCTGCACGAACCGGCCCGCTGGCTGCGACTGCTCGCCGCGCATCCGCGCACGGTGAGCGCGGCGCCGAACTTCGCCTACGAGTACTGCGCGACCGCCGTCACGGACGCGCAGAAGGCGGACCTCCGGCTGGACGGCGTCGTCGCGTTGGTCAACGGCAGCGAACCGGTGCGGCCCGGCACCGCCGACCGCTTCCACGCCGCGTTCGCCGCCCAGGGGCTCGCGGCCGACGTGCACTGTCCGTCGTACGGGCTCGCCGAGGCCACCGTCTTCGTCAGCGCGTCCGCTCCCGGCGAGCCGCTGCGCCGGTTCACCCTGGACCGGGACGCCCTCGCCGCCGGAAAGGCCCTGCCGGCCGGGCCGGACGACGCCGACGCCGTGCTGCTGACGGGCTGCGGCGCTCCGGTGGACCAGCAGGTCCGCATCGTCGATCCCGTCTCCCGCACGGCCCTTTCCGAGGGAGAGGTCGGGGAGATATGGGTGCAGGGCCCCAACGTGGGCCGGGGCTACTGGAACAACGGGCCGCAGAGCCGACGGGTGTTCGGCGCCGAACTCGCCGGCGTCCCGGGCGGCTGGCTGCGCACCGGCGACCTGGGGACACTGCTGGAAGGGGAGTTGACGGTCACCGGACGGCTGAAGGACCTCATCGTCGTCGACGGCCGCAACCACTACCCGCAGGACGTGGAGGGCACCGCCCAGGACGCGCATCCGGCCGTGCGACGCGACCGGCTCGCCGCCTTCGGCGTTCCGGGCGTCCGACGCGGCGAGGGCGAGGGCGAGCGGGTGGTGCTCGTCGCCGAGCACGCGCGGACCGCGCGCCTCGACGAGATCGACGTGCCTGCTCTGGCGCGGGCCGTGCGCGCGGCCGTCTCCGCCCGGCACGGGCTGCGGCTCGCCGACGTCGTCCTCGTCCCCCCGGGCGCGGTGCCCCGCACGTCCAGTGGCAAGGTGTCGCGGGCGCTGACCCGCACCCGGTATCTGGAGGGCGTCTACGGGGCGCGGAGCGCGGGATGAGGGCCGTCGACGAGGAGGCGCTGCGCCGGCTGATCACGGACCGGGTGACCGCCTGGCAGGGCGGGCTCGCGGACGCCGCGCCTGCGGACGGGCCGGCCGACGGGCCGGCGGACCTGCCCATGGACGTGCCGCTGGCCGACCTCGGGATGTCCTCGCGGGACGCCGTCGTGCTGGCCGGGGAGCTGTCCCGGCTGACGGGCCGTGAGCTGCCCGCGACGCTGCTCTGGGAGGCGCCCACCGTGGAGGCGCTGGTGGCGCACCTGTGCGCGGCGGCGGCGCAGCCCACCACCGTGCGGGACACCTCCGCGGAGCATGCTCCCTCGGCGGTCGCGGCCGGTGTCCCGGCGGGGCTCGGCGAGCCCGTCGCGGTCATCGGGGTGGGGTGCCGGCTGCCGGGCGGGGTGCGCGGGCCGGCCGGCTACTGGCGGCTGCTGTGCGACGGCGTCGACGCGATCGGGCGGGTCCCGGCGGACCGCTGGCGTGACTTCGCCGCGTTCCCGCCGGACGACGCACCGACGCACGGCGGCTACCTCGACGACGTGGCCGGATTCGACGCCGACTTCTTCCGGGTCACCCCGCGTGAGGCCGCGGTGATGGACCCGCAGCAGCGGATCCTCCTGGAGGTGGTCCGCGAGACGCTCGACCACGCCGCGGTGCCGGCCGCCGCGCTCGCCGGCACGGCCACCGGCGTCTTCGTCGGCGTCAGTGCCGCGGAGTACGGACAGCTCACCGGTGCCGACGCGGCGGCCGTCGACCCCTGGGCGCCGGCCGGCGCGGCGCTCAGTGTGACGGCTGGACGGCTCGCCTACGCGCTCGACACCCGAGGGCCGAGCATGGCCGTCGACACCGCCTGCTCGTCCTCCCTGGTCGCCCTGCACCACGCCTGCGTCAGTCTGCGCACCGGCGAGAGCGACACGGCGGTCGTCGCCGGGGTCAACCTGCTCCTGTCACCCGTCGTCGGCGTCGCGTTCGGACAGGCGGGCGCCCTCGCGCCGGACGGGCGCTGCAAGCCGTTCTCCGCTGCGGCCGACGGCATCGGCCGCGGCGAGGGCTGCGCGGCCGTGCTCCTGAAGCGGCTCTCCGACGCCGAGCGCGACGGCGACCGTGTCCTCGCCGTCGTACGGGCCACCGCCGTCAACTCCGACGGCCGCTCCAACGGGCTGCTGGCCCCCAACCCCGCGGCGCAGCAGGCCCTGCTGACGACCGCGTACGGGCGGGCCGGGATGATCGCGGCGCAGGTCGACTACGTCGAGGCGCACGGCACGGGCACCCCGCTCGGCGACCCGATCGAGGCGGGCGCGCTGGACGCGGTGCTGGGGGCGGGCCGCGACCCCGAACAACCCCTGCTGCTCGGCTCGGTCAAGGGCAACCTCGGCCATCTGGAGGCCGCGGCGGGCCTCGCCGGGCTGGTGAAGACGGTCCTCGCACTCCACCACGACCTGATCCCGCCGTCCCTGCACTGCACGCACGCGAGCGCCGTGGGCGAGGCGCGGCTGCGGGTGGTGACCGAGCCCGAGCCGTGGCCCCGCTACGGCGGCACGGCCACCGCCGGCGTCTCGGGTTTCGGCTTCAGCGGCTCCAACGCCCACGCGGTGCTGGAGGAATGGCGGCCCGACGTCCTCCCGTGGCCGGTCGAGGAGCCGGCCGCCCGGCTGCATCTGCTGTCCGACGTCGACGCCGAGCGGGTCCGGGACACCGCGGGCCGGCTGGCCGCGTGGCTCCGCACGCCGGAGGGCAGGGCGGTCCGCCCGGCTGACGTGGCGCGTACGCTCGCCGGACGCACCGGACGCGGCCCCGTGCGGGCCGCGGTGGCCGCCCACGACGGGGAGGAACTCGCCGACGCCCTGGTTGCGTTGGCGCAGGGCCGCCCGCACCCGCGCACGGTGACCGGTGACCGTGATCTCGTCGGGCGCGGCCCGGTGTGGGTGTTCTCCGGATACGGCGGCCAGTGGCCCGGCATGGGACGCCGGCTGCTGGCCGAGGAACCGGTGTTCGCCGCCGCGGTGGAGAAGCTCGACGCGCAGCTCGCCGGGGAGTGCGGGTTCTCCCTGCACGACCGGCTGACCTCCGAAGACCCCCTGGACTGCCTGGAGATCGCCCAGCCCGTGCTGTTCGGGGTGCAGGTCGCGCTCGCCGAGGCGTGGCGCGCGTACGGGGTGGAACCGGCTGCGGTGATCGGCCACTCGATGGGCGAGGTGGCCGCCGCCGTCTGCGCGGGCGTGCTGGAAGTGCCCGAGGCCGCCCGGGTCATCGCCGTACGGGCCCGGCTGCTGAGCGGGCTGCGGGGCGGCGCGATGGCCGTGGTCGAGGTGGACGACGCCGAACTCGCCGCCCTGCAGGGGGACTTCCCCGGCGTTCAGATCGCCGTCCACTCCTCGCCGAGGCAGAAGGTGGTTACCGGGGAGGGGTCGGCGGTCGGCGGGCTCGTGCGCCGGCTCGAGGCGGAGGGACGCGTCGCGCGGGTGATGCGGGTGACCGGCGCCGGGCACTCGTCCCAGGTCGATCCGCTGCTGCCGGAGCTGACCGCGGCGCTGGCCGAGGTCCGGGGGCGGCGTCCGCAGGTGCCGGTCTACTCCACCGTCCTCGACGACCCGCGCGGCGACTGCGCGTTCGACGCCGCCCACTGGGCCGCCAACCTGCGTCGCCCGGTGCGGCTGGACCGGGCACTCGCGGCAGCGGCGGCGGACGGCCACACCGCGTTCGTGGAGATCTCACCGCATCCGGTCCTGAGGGG
Source organism: Streptomyces sp. P3 (assembly GCF_003032475.1). Taxonomy (NCBI): domain Bacteria; kingdom Bacillati; phylum Actinomycetota; class Actinomycetes; order Kitasatosporales; family Streptomycetaceae; genus Streptomyces; species Streptomyces sp. P3. The sequence goes on along the minus strand of NZ_CP028369.1, from coordinate 8,497,460 downwards.
GCCCATCGCCGAGACCGTGCCCGGCGCCCTCGCCGTGGGCTCCCTGCGTCGCGACGCGGACGGCGCCGCCGCGTTCCTCACGCAGGTGGGCTCCCTGTACGCGGCGGGGCTGCCCCTGGCGCCGCCGGCGGGCCGCGTCGTCGACGTGCCCGCGCCGCGCTGGCGGCACACCCGGCACTGGTGGACGGACGGCCGGCCCCGCGCCCCGTGGCCCGCGACGAACCGCCCGGCGGGGCACGCCGGACCGGCCCGCCTGCCCGCAGCCGCCGGCCGAGCCGCTCCCGTCGCATGGGCCGACCCCGCGGCGCGGGTTCCCGCCCCTGCCGTTGGCGCTGCCACTGCCACTGCCACTGCCACTGCCCGGGAGGCTGACCCGGCCGTGCGCGCGGACACCGTCGGGGAGCCTGCTCCCGTCGGGGAGGCCGACGGCGCCACCTCGGTCGCCGCCCGTCTCGGCCGTCACATCGCGGACGTCACCGGTCATCCGACGGCCCGGATCACGCCCGCCACCGCGCTGGCCGACCTCGGTCTCGACTCACTGATGGCGGTCCGCATCCGCACCGCCGTGGAGCGCGAGTTCGCCATCGAGCTGCCGCTGCGCGACCTCCTCGGCGCCGCCAACGTCGCCGAAGCGGCCGAACGCATCCGGCAGGCCCTGCCCGCGCCGCAGGACGGCCCTTCGCCGCAGCCCCTCCTGCGCCGCCTGCGCCCCGGCGGCGCGCACCCGCCGCTGTTCCTCTTCCACGCGGCCGGGGGCACCTCCGACGTCTACCGCACCCTCGCGGAACGGCTGGGCGACGCCCGCCCCGTGCTGGGCGTGGAACGGCTCGAGGAGGCCGGCACCGTGCCGGAGAAGGCGCGCCGCTACGCCGAGGCGATCACCGCCGCCCACCCCGCCGGGCCCCTGCTGCTGGGCGGCTGGTCCTTCGGCGGCTTCCTGGCCCAGGAGACGGCACGGCTGCTCACGGCCGCCGGGCGGACCGTACCGCTGGTCGTGCTCATCGACTCGGTGCGCCCGCTGCTCCCGGCGCCCGGTCCCGCTCGGGCCGACCGCCTCCGCGCGCACTTCGAGGGGTTCACCCGGCATGTCGCAGACGTGTACGGGGTCCGTCTTCGGCTGCCCTACGACGAGCTCGCGGCGACGGACGACGACCACGAGCGCATCGACCTGGTCCTGCGGGCCCTGCGCGCCGCGGCCGACGTGCCGTCCGCCGCGCTGGAGCACCAGCGGGCCTCCTACCTGGACCTGCGGATCGGCGAGGCCCACCGTCCGAGCCGCTACGACGGTCCCGTGGTCCTGTACCGGGCCACCGAGCCGGCACCGCACACGGTGCGCGACCCGGCCTACGAACGCGACGACGAGGCCCTCGGCTGGGACGCCGTGTGCCCGGATCTGACAGTGGTGCCGGTCCCGGGGCACCACCTGTCACTGCTCGACCCCCCGCACGTCGACGAGATCGCCGCCCACCTGCGGCAGCTGCTCGCCGCGCCGGGCGGAACCGCCCAACCGCACTGAGGAGCCGCCATGCCGCACCGCACCGCCGGACCATCCCGACGCGCCGCCGCCAAAGCCGCCGCGGCCGCAGGGCTGGCCGCCCTGTTCGGCGCCCGTGCCACGACGACGGCCCATGCCACGGCGACGGACCGTGCCGCGACCCGGCTCGGACCGCGCACCGTCGACGTCTCCGTCGCCTCCCCCGCACTGGGCCGCAGAGCGCCGCTGCGGCTGATCCTGCCCACCGGCTTCGACACCCGGCCCGAGCGGACCTACCCCGTGCTGTATCTGCTGCACGGCGCCCACGACGACTACACGTCCTGGACCCGGGAGACGGACATCGAGGCCTTCACCGAGGGCCGCGACCTGATCGTGGCCATGCCCGACGCGGGCCCCACCGGCATCCCGTCCGCGTGGCGCGGCGGCCCCGACTACGAGACCTTCCAGATGCGGGAGGTCCCGGCGCTCCTCGCCCGCGACTACCGGGCCTCCGGCGTGCGGGCCGTCGCCGGGGTCTCCACCGGCGGCTACGGGGCGATGGCGCACGCGGCACGGCACCCGGGCGCGTTCGCCGCCGCAGCCTCCTACAGCGGCATCCTCGACACCACCGCCCCCGGGGTGCAGCCCCTCGTGGACGCCATCGTGGCCCGCGAGAACCTGCTTCCTCCGTCGCTGTGGGGCAACCCGATCCTTAACGCCCCGACCTGGCGCGACTTCAACCCGCGGGCCCGGGCGGCCGGACTGCGGGGCACTCCCCTGTACGTGTCGAGCGGCAGCGGGGTGGTCGGCGGCACCGGCGACTGGCTGCCGGAGGCGCTGGAGAGCGCGCTGTGGCCCTCGGCGCACGGTTTCACCGGCGCGCTGGCGCTCCTCGGCGTCGCGGTCACCACCCACTTCTACCCGGGAGGAGGACACAGCTGGACCTACTGGCGACGGGAGTTCACCGCCTCCTGGCCGATGATCGCCCGTGCGCTGGGGGTGCCGGAGTGATGTCGGTGCCGCCGGGGCACGGAACGGAGCGCAGGGGTCGCCCGTCCAACACAGGACGGCCCCCTCGTCCCACGGGCACCGGTGCGTGGGCGAGCCGTCTCCGGGTGAAAGGAGTGTCCGTCGTGGCTGTCCCCGCTCCACGCGGCGAACCCGTCGACCCCCGAACCGCTCCGGTTCCGCCGGACCTGGCCGAGCTGCTGCGCTCCGATCTCGAAGGCGTGGCCGACGAAGTGGAGGAAGAGGTCCGCAGACAGGTCCCCGAGTACGGGGGGCCTGCCGCCGCGGTCCAGGGCCGCCACATCAGGTCCGGCGTGGTCCAGGCCCTCACCCTGTTCGTCGACCACATCGCCGACCCGCGGGGCCAGGACGCCGCCATCGCCGCGACGTACTACGAACTCGGCCGCGGTGAGGCCCTCGAGGGGCGCAGCCTGGACGCGCTGCAGTCGGCGTTGCGTGTGGGCGGGCTGCACGCCTGGCGGCGGCTGAGCCGCACGGCCGAGGAGGTCGGGCTGGACTCGACGGCCGTGGCCGCCCTCGGTGAGCTGGCGTTCAGGACGGTGCACGAGGTCGCGGAGGCGGCCGCCGCCGGATACGCCGAGGCCCGGTCCCGCAGCGCCGACGAGCTGGAGCGGCGTCGCCTGCGCCTGCTCGGCCTGCTGCTGGGCGAGCGGCCGGTGTCCCCCGAGGCGGTGCAGGAGCTGGCGCACGCCGCACGCTGGCGGGTGCCCTCGCAGGTCGCGGTCGTCGTGCTCGCGGCCAGCGCCGATCCGAACGCACAGGACCCGCCGCCGGCGACGCCCGGGGCGCTGGTGGACATGGAGTCACGGCCGCCGCGGGTGCTGGTCCCGGACCCGGAGGGCGCGGGCCGGTTCGGCGGCCGGTCCTTCGTCCTCGGCCTGCAGGGACGCCCGGCGGCGGTCGGCCCGACGGTCCCGGTCGCCGAGGCCGCGCACTCACTGCACTGGGCGACGCGCGCGCTGGGGCTGATGGGCCGCGGGGTGCTGCCCCGACAGGGCGTGGTGCGCTGCGCCGACCATCTGTCGACGCTGCTCCTGCACAGCGACGAGCCGCTCCTCGGCCACCTCGCGGCGCGCGCCCTGGCCCCCCTCGACGCCGTCTCCGAGGGGCAGCGGGCCAGACTTGCCGAAACGCTGCTGGCCTGGCTGCTGAGCGGCAGCAACGTGCCCGACGTGGCCGCCCGGCTGCACATTCACCCGCAGACGGTCCGCTACCGGCTGCGTCAACTGGAGAAGCTGTTCGGCGACGCCCTGCACGACCCCGACGCCCGGCTGGACCTGATCCTCGCCCTGCGCTCCGCGGCGAACCACGGCGGCACCGGATGGACACTAAATTCGGAACAATAAGGCGCGGGATTTTCGAGTTCCCGTCCATAACAACCCTCCGGGAAACGCGAATACCTTCGGGACTGTCCTTTTCCGTAGGCGCGCAACGCGCCGCACCCTCAAAGGATCCCCATGCGTATTCGCCTGTGCCTCGCCGCGCTCTCCCTCGTCGGCGGGGTCGGACTGACCACCCTCTCGGCCCCCACGGCATCCGCTGCCGCCTGCTCGGACATCGACGTCGTGGCAGCTCGCGGCACCTTCGAGCCGGGCACGCTCGGCCTGATCGTCGGCGACCCGGTGTATTCCGCTCTGCAGAGGAAACTGACAGGAAAGAAACTCTCCGGCTATGCGGTGAGCTATCCCGCCGATCTTTCCCTGACGTCCGCCGCACAGGGAAACGCCGATCTCGTGAACCACGTCAAGGCGCAGGCCGCGGCCTGTCCCGCTCAGCGGTTCCTGCTGGTCGGTTATTCGCAGGGCGCGAACGTCGTCGACAACTCCCTCGGCATCAGCAGCGCCGGTGCGGTGGTGGGCAGCCCCATCGTGGCGACCCTCCCCGCCGCCGTCGAGCCGAAGGTCGCCGCGGTCCTGCTGTTCGGCAACCCGATCCGGGCGCTCGGCAAGAGCGTCACCGGCGTCTACCGGAGCCGCACCATGGACTTATGCGCCGACGGCGACCCCATCTGCGAGAACGGCGGGGACGACGTGCTGGCGCACCTCGGCTACACCTCCGACGCCGGCGCGGCGGCCACGTTCGCCGCGAGCAGGGTCTGACGCTCACGCGGGCCCGGGAGGTCCTCCTCCCGGGCCCGTCGTGGCGCGGAGGATGCCTGTATGTCGCTCGTCAAGGCACCCGAGTTGGTCTGGGGGTGGTTTGACCTGCTGGGGTCACGCGGCGCATTCGACGCCTTTGGGGCGCGGTTCGCAGAAGGGATTCGCCTACCACACCAACGATCTCCGGAAGGAGAAGCGACACCTTGATTCCCTGCAAGCTCTCAAGGCTGTCCCGTAAAAGATCGTCGGGGGTCGTCGGTGGGCCGTCCGTGGCCGCTCGGGCAGCGTCGAGGAGCGCCAGTCGGTTGTCTTCCCTGTCCCGCGTACTCGGCGTCGGGCGGAGCCGTCCCGCATGGGCCAGTTGAGGTCCATCAAGTCGGCGCGTGCCGTGTCATGCACGGGTAACTCGGAGCGGCCGCACGTTACGAGGCGACCGTCCTGACCGCTGCCATCAACGAGTGGCTGTGATCGACCCATGTCGCTAGAGCTCGTAGTCCTGGGCCAGTTCCTCCCAGCGAATGCTGCGCAGCCCAAGGTCGGCGTCCTTGCCCGACGGGACATCCAAGCCGGTCTGGAACCACATCACGGTGAGAGCGGAACGGTGCAGCACCGGGTCGAGTCCAGGGGCGACCACTGTCGAGCGGAAGGAGCCGATGCAGGCCACGGAAGGCAGCACCTCAACGGGGCCGAAGGCGCCAGCAGTCCGGTCCGGGTACTCGCGGGAGGGAGGAAGCAGATGGACCGGCGTGGAGGGAAACGCACCTTCAGCCTGCCGCTGAAGGCTCCTGACCTTCAGGTCGTTGATGGGCTTGCACGGGTAGCCCTCCAGCATCCCTCCATAGGTCGAAGACATTCGCAGCTCGGTGAGCTCGATCGAACGTCCGGACGAAAGGGCTATGCGACTCAGCGACATGCCGACACCTTATGCGCAAGATCCACTTTCAATACACGCCCTACCCGGACCTCGGGACGGGGCCCCCGTCGCGGCCGGCGCCGTGGACGGTGGCGCCCGGAATTCGGGGCAGACCGCAAGGTAGTCGACCTCACCGATCCGGGCGCGTTCCAACTGCTCGGCGACGCCGGCCAGGTGATGGTCCGAGCCTGCCCACCCGCACGACGCCAGGTCCGCATGGACCAGGTCACGGGCTGACAGCTTCAACACAAAACAGGGCGTCGGAGCCCTCCTGGACAGCCCCGTCTACTGGGCTGAGCCCGCGTCAGTTCGGCAAGCTGATCGACGCGCTGCGGCGTGAGAGCGAAGCAAGGCGAAGGTCCGTGCCACGACCTAGCGGACTTGCCCATGCCCTGGATGTTCGGGGCGGCTTTGCGGGAGATGACGGGCGGGATCCGGCGTTTGCGGAGTTCCTCGCGGTTGGGGTTGGAGTCGCAGCCCGAACGCTGGGCACTTCACCCTGTCTGCGGAGGTGAACGCGCCAGGGAGAGTCACTTGGCGGCAAGTTCGTCCAGTGGCACGTCGGGGCGGTTGGCCAGCCCTGCCGAGTCGATCCGATTGCCGGAGTGGGTCAGGTGTCGGATCTGCTCGTTGACGTCCCAGATGTTGACGTTCACACCAGCCAGAATACGGCCTTGGGCCGTCCAGAAGGCGATGAAATGCCCGCTCGTCAGGTTGCCGCGGACGACGACATTGTCGTAGCCGTCCGGCTCGGTGCAGCCGGCGTACTCCCTACCCAGGCCGTACTGGTCGGTGAAGAATGAGCGACGCTGTCACAGGAGGCGTCTGGCCCAGCATCGTCAGTGCTGCGGTATCGGGCTGGTGGAGGGCGTTGGCATAGCGTTCCACCCGATGCCGGGTGCTCGGGACCGGCGCCGATGCCGACCGCGTCGGCGTCGGCGCCGATCTGAGTGCCATCGGCCGGCCGGCCGGACGCAGCGGTCCGCCACACCCGAGCGCTGCCCCCCTCGGGCGCACCAGATCACGGCGCCCCGGGGCATCACCTTCGCCTTCCTCGTGCGGAGGTTCCCCACCCATTGCACGCATCCGGACTCACCCCGGAACAGCTCAATGCACTACTGGAGCTGGGACTTGAGCGGGCGGGACGCACACCCAGTTCGTCACAGTCCTTCACGCCGTACACACAGAGCCGGCCGCCGCCCTACCCTTTGACGGCTTGATGAGGACATGATGGGAGGGGGTGGCCAGGTGATCGAGACCGTGTTGCGCAGTGAGGATCTACCGGTAGCCGACCGCTTCGCGTGGTGGCGGGAGATGACGTCGCAGACGCTCACGCCCACGGAGATCACCAGCGACCACTCCGACGACTTCCGCGCCTGCTTCCGGCTGCTGGACCTTGGGGCCGCTCAGGTGTCGGTGCTGTCCTATCCGTCATTGCGCTCGCGTCGCACGCCGGCGCTGGTGCGTCGATCCGACCCCGAGCTGTACCACCTGGCCCTGACACTGAGAGGCCGGCAGAGCATCTCGCGTTGCCGGCGTGACGCGTCGGTCGGGGTCGGGGATCTGTTGCTGTACGACAGCTCGCACCCGAGCGACGCCTCGGCCTTCCCCGACGACGGCAGCGCGGTCGAGGGAATCGTCGTGAACGTGCCCCGGACAGCGATTCCTCTGCCGGCAGCGAAGGTGGACCGCCTCCTCGGGTCGCCGCTGCCGGGCGACAGCGGCATGGGGGCCCTCCTGTCACAGTTCCTGATCCGCCTGGCACCTGAGTCCGACGCATACCGGCCGCAGGACGCCATACGTCTGGGCGGGCTCACCGTGGACCTGATCACCGCGTTCCTCGCGCACCACACGGACACCGAAGACAGCGCTCCACCCGAGAGCCGCCAGCAGGCCCTGCTGGCCGGCATCCACTCCTTCATCGAATGCAACCTGACCGACCCCCAGTTGTCGCCCGCCATCGTCGCCGCCTCGCACCACATCTCCGTGCGGTACCTGCACAAGCTGTTCCAGGGGCAAAGCTTCACGGTGAGCGCGTGGATCCGGCAGCGGCGCCTGGAGGGCTGCCGCCGGGACCTCGCCGATCTGCAACTGTCCGACAAACCCATCGGCTTCCTGGCCGCACGCTGGGGCTATGTCCACGCTTCCGAATTCACCCGCGCATTTCGCAGGGCCTACGGGGTCCCACCGAGCACGTATCGGCACGAGGCACTCCACGGCGGACAGCTCACCGACCGTCGGCTCCGGGCATCCAGGAGATCAGACGATCTGATGCCCGGATAGCAGAAAATTACCGCTACATGCAGGCCTGCGTGCATCCGACTGTCTGATCCTGCATTTGGCGGTCGGTTGATCTGGGTCAATCAGGGCGTCGGCCGGGCGTCCCCGAACGGGTCTGCGAAAACTGGGGCCCTCAGGAGAGAGGACTGGGGGACAATGATCTGGACGGCGTTTTCGACGGAACACCTGTCGGGAACTGAACGATTCAACCACTGGGAAGCAATGATCTCCCAGGCACACTTTCGCACCGTTATGGCCAGCGATCACCTGAATGACTTCCTTGCCAGCTCGCAGGCCTTGCAACTGGGCGACATCCAGACCTTCGCGCAGAGCTATCCGCCCATGCATGCGCGCCGGACTCCGGCGATGATCCGGCAAGGTGATCCGGAGGTGTTCCAGCTGTGGCTCACCGTCCGCGGGAAGGTCGGGCTCAGCCAGTCGGGCCGGAACGTCGAAGTGGGCGAGGGCGATCTGGTGCTCTACGACTCCTCCCGTCCCTGCCAGGCCCAAACCGCCGCCCTTGACCGCCCCGACGTCTCCTCACTGATCGTGCAGATACCCCGGGCCGGACTGCCCCTGCACTCCAACACCCTCGACCGGCTCACCCTGACCCGCATTCAGGGACGGACAGGTATCGGCGCACTGTTCCGCCACTACCTCACCGACCTGATGAACCACGCACCCCAGTACGAGGAATGCGACGCGCCCCGCCTGGCAGGCGTCACCCTGGACCTGCTCAGCGCCATGCTCGCCCAGGCCGCCCGGACCGAGGACCTCCTACCGTCCGAAACGCAGCAGACCGTCCTGCGCACCCGGATCAACGCGTTCATCCGGCAACACCTCGCGGACCCCGGCCTCACGCCGGCTGCCATCGCCGCCGCCCACCAGATCTCCGTCCGCTACCTCCACCGGCTCTACCAGGGCCAAGGGGCGACGATCGCCGACGGCATACGCCGCAGCAGACTGGAAAACATCCACCGCGACCTGGCCGACTCCCGCCTCGACGCCCGGTCCATCAGCGCGATCGCCGCACGCTGGGGCTTCCCCGAGCCCACATCTTTCAGCCGCGCCTTCAAAACGCTGTACGGCATCACCCCACGCGACCACCGCCGCCGAACCCAGCACCACGGGGGGTAGGCCGTGCGCTGGGCGCCAACAGCCCTGCACGCAATGCCAACAACACGGTGGACTTTTCAGGCATGCTCACGACCAGAAGAAAAACCGGTGGACAGCGAGACGAACGCACAATGTCATCGCGAACCGGCCGCGACCGAGAAGCAGGAACCTTTACTTCTGCTCCTCCACCCTCTTCAGAGAATGGAAGTCAACGCACTCATGAAATTCATCAGAAGGACGGCCATGGTGGCGTGCGCAACCGCGACGGCAGTCATGGCATTCTCCACGCCGGCGAGCGCCACCACGCTGAATTTCTATGCCAACGGACCGGCCGACTGGGGCCGCAACTGTGACATGACGACCAAGGCGTGGGGCACCTACACCTACTACGAGAACGGCGGCGTCAAAGGCGGCCACCAGGCATACGCAGGTGGTTTCGACGCATCGGAGCGCGATACCTGCTCGGATGGTTACGGTGCGGTGCTGCACCTGACCTACTACAAGTGGAACGGCAGTTCATGGGTTCCCGCGACTGCCGACCCGATCAAGGTGGACACCGGGGCATACGACACCGTGTCGCGCAGTTGGACCTTCAAAGACGTTCGTGATGTGAAGGTCTTCACCTGCAGGATCAACACCGCTGGTGCCCTCTCGTCGTGCACCTCGGCAAGCTTCTCCTGACCTCGCCGGTTCGCACGGGGCTGGCGGCCTGCGAGGCGAAGAGACGAAAGTGCCTGGGCGTCGGCGTCGTGCGCGCATCCACGTCATGCAGACCTGCCGCCCATGTACGGCCGGGCATTGCGCTCGGTCGGGCGGCAGCCGGACCTCCCATCAGCGTCTCCGACGGCGCCTCTCGGGCCCGGTGGCACCCCCCAGGTCATCGGTTCTGCAGACGGGATCAGCCATGCCGGGCCCGGAGGCCGGCGGCCCTCTGGCAGGACCGCGGAAAACATGACGCGGGGCTGCCACCCGGGCCCCCTGTGTGCGGTGCAGGTGGCTGCCACCCGGGCCCGACCGGGGCCGGGTGGCAGCCACCTGCACCGCACCGCCCGCTATCGCGGAGCGCGGGCGAACGCGGCGAGGGCGGTGGACACCGGCTCGGGGCGGCCGTCGTTCTGCACCGGCGCCGCGGTCAGCACGTCGAGATGCTGGTAGCCGGCCGCCACCACGGGATGCAGGTCGGCGGGGATGCGGCCGGCGAGCAGCCCGTCGCCCGCGAGCACGGTGAGCGTCGGGTTGGCCTTCAGCCCGCCCGGATGGACGACGAGCCTCTTCACCTGGGGCGAGGTGGCCGACTGGATGTCGGAGACGAGCTTGGTCGGGAAGTACTGCTCGGTGAAGTCCAGCGGCTGCTCCGCCAGGCTCCGGGCCAGTTCCCGGATGTCGGTGACCTCCTTGCCGGCCGCGGTGAACGGCGTGCCGTCGGCCGACCGGTACCCGGGGTCGTCGGCGTCGCCGACGCGGTCGTAGTTCCGCCAGGTGTACAGCGGCCCGTGCGGCCTCGCGGGGATGGCCTTGTACTCGACGCCGAACAGCTGCGTCGGCTGCGCACTGCCGTTGACGGCGGGGAAGTCCTTGTCCACGACCGGCCCACCGTCGAAGAAGCCCACGCTGGACTGCAGGAACGCCAGCGGCACGGACTGGTCGTCCATCAGCGCTCCGAGCACGGCGGCGTTGGTGAGCCGGAAGTCCTTCACGGCCGGGGATCCGGTGAGGAAGGCCGCGGCGTCCTTCGAGAACAGGAACCGGTTGGTGGCTTCGACGTTGAGGCCGGAGGGCAGGTAGGTGGGCAGGTCAGCCTCGGCGTCGGGGTCGTGCACGGCTCCGAGGCCGGCGATGGCGAGCAGGGTCATGGTCTGCGGGTTGAGCAGGACCGGCGCGGACAGCGAGCGCGGGAGCGCCCCGGTGTCGAGCCCCGCCTGCACCGCCGCGTAGCCGAGCCCGACGTCCGGCAGGCCGGTGTCGTCGGGGATGCTGCCGCTCAGGTCGTCAAGGGAGGTGGAGACCGTCGTGTCCAGGGCGAAGTAGCCGGCGCACTGGTTCTGCCCGGCGTCCGCCGTGGTGGTGGGGTCGCCGTCGAAGTCTGCGGCGGCGAAGTACCCGGTGATCACGCCGCCCAGCGAGTGGCCGCCGCACAGCAGCTTGCCCCTGCGCAGACCGGGGTCGGGCAACTCGGCGACGAGCAGGTCGTACTGGTCCCGCACGGTCTGCTCGATGCCGAGCTTCGCCAGCCACCCGAGCCGGGCGTTGCCGGCGAACCCGTCGAAGGTCCGGCCGCCGACCTGCCGGCCGCGGTAGTAGTAGTCGACGGCCGCGTGCTGGTCGCCGGAGGCGACGCCGGTGCGGTCCTCCAGACAGTTGGAGCGCCTGTCGAGCGCCCAGAACTCGATGTGCCGCCCTTGCCCCGCGGCCTTGGCGACGGTGCCGCGGGCGACACTGTCGAATGCTCCGGCACCCTCCAGGATGCCGGGCTGTGCCACGAGGATCCGGTCGGCGTCGGCCGACGCGGCGGGCCCGTCCGCGGAGCGGTAGCGCAGATACGACAGCCAGTCGCACGCCGCCGGACGACTGCCGAACGCCGACGGCAACGGCGCCTTCACCCGCACCACCGACTCGGTCACACCGTCGGCCGGGTGCGTCGACGACACGGGCGTCTCGGTGCGCGTGGGGGCTCCCTGCGCGTTCGGGACGGCTCCGGTGAGGGCCCCGGCGGTCAGCAGCGCCGCCAGCGCGGCACCTCGCCATGTCCTGCCTCTGCCGGGACTCGTCTTCGCCGTCTTCAGCGACGTCATGGACGTCATGGGCTTCAGGGACGTCATGGACTTCATGGGCGGACCGTAGGGCGGCGGGAAGTGCCCTGTCGGGGAGTGCTCACAAGAACGCAGCGCCCGACGGCGTCCTTGTCACCGGCCCGCAGTCACCGGCCCGCGGTCGCCGACCGTCACCCGGCCGCCGGAACGGCAGCCGCACCCCGCCGTGGCCGGTGACGCCGACCGGTGATTGGCTGGTCCCGTTCCGGCAGCCAGTCCATCCGCAGGAAGGCCCCAGGCATGAGCAACCCGCACGCACTCGAGTACAAGGTCGTCACCTTCCGGGAGTCGCTGATCGGCGACGCACTGGACAGCGACAAGCTGGAGAAGGTCCTCAACAAGCACGCCGAGGACGGCTGGGCCCTGAAGGCGATCACCTCCGCCGACGTCAAGGGCCGCATCGGTCCCGGCGCGGTCGAGGGCCTGCTCCTCACCCTGGAGCGTCCGCGCCGCTGACGACCGCGGACCGGCCCGGCGTCCGCACGGCGGGCCGGCCTCTCCCGTCGGTCAAGAGCCGAGCGCGGCCGGTCCCGGCCGCGCTCGTGCCGGTCTGCGCGTCCTATGCGCCGCGACGGATCCGGGCCGCCTTGCGCGCCTCGGCGATCTGGCGTGCCTCGGCGGACCGGCGGGAGTCGCCGCCTGCCCTCCCGGGCCGGGCGCCCATGCCGCGGAAGGGGGCCCCGCCCCGCTTCGGTCGCTCGGTGGCCGATCCGCTGCCGGGGAGCGGGACGCCGGAGGGGGCCTGGGCGCCGGTGATGCGGCTCAGCTCGGCCTCGCCCGAACGGACCTGCGTGATCTGCGGCCTGACGCCCGCGTCGGACAGGAGGCGGGCCATGTCCCGGCGCTGGTTGGGCAGCACCAGTGTGACCACGCTGCCCGACTCGCCGGCGCGGGCGGTACGTCCGCCGCGGTGCAGATAGTCCTTGTGGTCGCCGGGCGGGTCCACGTTGACGACGAGGTCGAGGTCGTCGATGTGGATGCCCCGGGCCGCGACGTTGGTTGCCACCAGCACCGTCACATGACCGGTCTTGAACTGGGCCAGGGTGCGGGTGCGCTGGGGCTGTGACTTGCCGCCGTGCAGTGCCGCGGCCTTCACGCCGCTGCCCAGCAGGTGTTTGGTGAACTGGTCCACCGCGTGCTTGGTGTCCAGGAACATGAGCACGCGTCCGTCGCGCGCGGCGATCTCGGTGGCGGCGGCGTACTTGTCGGCGCCGTGGACGTGCAGCACGTGGTGCTCCATCGTGGTGACCGTGCCCGCCGAGGGGTCGACCGAGTGCACGACCGGGTCATGGAGGTACTGGCGGACCAGGAGGTCGATGTTGCGGTCCAGCGTGGCCGAGAACAGCATGCGCTGGCCGTCGGGGCGTACCTGGTCCAGGAGTTCGGTGACCTGGGGCATGAAGCCCATGTCGGCCATCTGGTCGGCCTCGTCGAGGACGGTGATCTTCACCCGGTCCAGGCGGCAGTCCTTGCGCTCGACGAGGTCCGCGAGGCGGCCCGGCGTCGCGACGACGACCTCGGCCCCGGCGCGCAGTGCACCGGCCTGCCGGCCGATCGACATGCCGCCGACCACCGTGGCGAGCCGCAGCTTCAGCAACCGGGCGTACGGGGTGAGCGCGTCGGTGACCTGCTGGGCCAGTTCGCGCGTCGGGACGAGGACCAGGGCCAGCGGCTTGCGCGCCTCGGCGCGCTGTCCCGCCGTGCGCACCAGAAGCGCCAGGCCGAAGGCGAGCGTCTTGCCCGATCCGGTCCGTCCACGGCCCAGGACGTCGCGCCCCGCCAGGGAGTTGGGCAGGGTGGCGGCCTGGATCGGGAACGGCTCGTGCACACCGAGCTCGGTGAGCGTGGTCAGCAGTTCGGCGGGCAGGTCCAGTTCACCGAAGGTCGCGACGGCGGGAAGTGCCGGGGTGATGGTGTCCGGCGGCGCGAACTCCCCCTGTGGTGCGGCGGGACGGCGTCCGCCGCCCCCCGGAGCGGCACCGGGGCGACCCCGGCCCTGCGGCCGGAAACGGTCGTTCGTGCGAGCTGAACGGCTCACGGAGAACCTTCCTCGAGGGGCACGCATCGAGGAATTCCCGACCGGTATGAGCCGGATGAATTGCAAGTACGAGCCGAATACAAGAATGACAGCGTTCCAGCGGGAACGCAGAAAGCAGGAAGCTGGGGCCCCACCGAACGGTGGGGCCCCAGCTATCGCGCGCGCTTCGGCATCAGGCGGGAGTGATGTTCTCCGCCTGCGGGCCCTTCTGGCCCTGCGTGACGTCGAAGTTCACCTTCTGGCCTTCCTGGAGCTCACGGAAGCCCTGGGTGGCGATGTTCGAGTAGTGGGCGAAGACGTCGGGGCCGCCGCCGTCCTGCTCGATGAAGCCGAAGCCCTTTTCCGAGTTGAACCACTTGACGGTGCCAGTAGCCATGTCACATCTCCTTCGGGGCAGTGCCCAGAGGTTCACACCGTGCGAACCTCTTGTGTTGCCACAAATGAACCCCGTCCGGATAAGCACCGGAGATACAAAAAACGCCCCACGGCTACGGCCGTAGAGGCACTTGAAGATTCGGGAACCACAACTGCAACTAGGTCCAGACTACCACGGCATGCACAAACGCACTACCTTCCACCGCGCGCGCCACGCATGCCTCGCGTGCCCCCCTGGCCACGAGGACTGCCCGGACCGCGGGGACCGCGCGCCACACAGGGGCTGCGGGGATCACGGACGGCGCGGATCAGCGCGGACCACAGGGGCGGTACGAACCCCCGGGCGTTTGGGCCGCCGATCGCCTCGGGTGCCACTCCGCCCGGGAGGCCGTCCGCGGCGACTCAGTGGCCCTGGAAGCTCAGACGCACCCGGCGGTCCGCGTTGTCGCGGTTCGTGTCCGCCGAACTCCGTGAAGACAACCGCCAGGGTACCCGAGCGCGGAATCTCCACCTGATACGTCAGCGGCAGCACGCCACATGACACGGAAGCGTGAAAAATACCAGGTCAGCAAGCTTTTCGAGGTCCTTTCGGGTGGGTGCCGAAGCCGTCAGAATCCGCCTGCATCGCGCGAGCGGTGGCGGGCGGCTTCTCCGGCAGGTCGATCCCGATCGGGTGGACCCCTGCTCTGGCTGGCCAAGCGGAAACGCAGACGCTTGCCGCTCGGTCCGTGGGTGCTGGCGGACTTTCCCGGCCCGGCACCTGTCCCCGGGGAGCTAAGGACTGTCCAAAAATGGAACGAGTTGTCCACCGGCGATCGAGGGCAACCCGTCGGCCAGCGGTGTGGCATCGAACTTGTACCCGTTCGGCGCCGTAAGTGTCGGCGAAGCGCCCGAGCGCGACGACGCGCTGGTCAGTGCCGTCGTCGGTGCCGCGGAGCTGACCGGAGCGCATACCGGAAGCGTGTTTCTGCTCTCCGGCGACCACCGCTCGCTCGTAGTGGCCGCGTCGTGCGGGTCGCCGCCCTCCCTGCTCAGCGGGTGGCGTCGGATCCCGGTGAACAGCGGTCTGCCAGTGGCGGAGGCGTACCACTCCGGGCGCATGGTCCATCTGGCCGGCGCGGAGGAGACGATGCGGCGCTTCCCGCAACTCTCGGTCGCCCTGCCCTCCCCGTTCGGCTCTGCATCGGTCCCTGTACGGGCGGGCGAGCGGACCTTCGGCACCATGGCCGTGGCGTGGACGGCCAGGCCGGACGGGACAGGGTTGTCGGCGGCGACTGGTACGACGTCATCCCCACCGGCGACGAGGTCGCGCTGATCGTCGGGGACGTCGAGGGCACAACGTCGCCGCCGCGGCCGCCATGGGCCAGCTGCGCAGCGCGGTGCGGGCCTACGCCACCGCCGGCCACCGGCCGACCGACGTCGTCGCCAACACCAACCGGCTCCACATGGACCTCGACCCGGCGCTCCTCGCAAGCTGCTGCTGCGCCCGCCCGACGGACAGGCCGAGATCCTGGATGTGCCCGGCGGCCCTCTACCCGGCATCGACACAGCGGCACACTTTCCGGAGTCGGAGCTGCGCCTCGTACCCGGGTCGATCCGGGTCCTGTACACGGACGGACTGGTCGAGAGGCGTGCATCGGACATCGGTTCCGACGTCCACCGACTCCGGGCGTCGCCGGCCCGCGGAACGGGGACCGCCTGGAGGATCTGGCCGACGCACTGCTGCGGGACGCCTGCCGGTCCGCCGACAGGGTGGACGACATCGCCCGCCTGCTCACCGAGTACGCCCCGGCACCGCGGACGGCGACATTGAGCGTCTCGTCCGCGTCCGCCTTCCCGGCGGTCCGGGCGGGGCGACGGGTTCTGCCGGACATCGGCAGCAGCGAGAACCGTCGCGAGGGCCGGTAACCCGAGCGTGTGACATGCCCGGTCGGATACGGCAGTGAGGCGTGCTGTTCTGTCCCGCCCGACTCCCAGGATGCTTTGGTCGGAACGGCGGGCATGCGACGGCTCATACGTCTGGCCGGTTCCCTCCTCTGTCCGTTCCGGCCGAGCCAGCCCGCTCCCGGCGTGCGTGCCGTCCGAATACGTCGCAGGAGAGATCGTGATGGCAGGCGACACCGCCGTACCGGCCAAGAACTGAAAAGTGGGGGAGGGAACAACTCGGTGGTTCCTGGGCAGGCCGCAGGGAAATGCTCTGTGCCGGTCCGTGGGAGCCACAGACGACGCGTCATCCGTTCCTGACCTGCCCGCGAGCGCAACCCTTGCCGCTGACATGGGCCGTTGGGAACACGAGATCGCCGATGACGGCCATGGACGAGATCAATACCGCTGCCGAGGTTCTGACGTCAGCCGCCGAAGTACAGCCCCGGGTCACGGAGTTGCGGGGAAGGGGCAATGGACCGTCCTACGCCCCGCCGTCGTCCGTCATCCCATGGAACCGCTCGCGATAAGCCCGCGGCGGTGTCCCGTACTGGCGCTTGAAGGCGCGGGAGAAGTAAAGGCGATCGCGGACGCCGACCTCGTGGGCGACCTGACCCACTGCCAGATCGGTGAAGCGCAGGAGGCGGGCGGCCTCCAGCATCACGCGCTCGATGATCAGAGTGCGGGTGGAACTTCCGGTCACGCTGGACACGGCACGCCACAGGACGCTTTCGGAGACACCCAGTGCGCGGGCGTAGTGGCGGACATCGTGGTGGCGGGCGAAGTCGTGTTCCAGAAGGGCGTTGAAGCGCTGATACAGATGCACGTCGGCGTCGGCGTTGCCGCCGGGGACGTCCGACTCGTCGTGGTCATACCAGCGGCCGATCCAACCCAACAACGACAGCAGCAGGTGCCGTTGGACATCGTCGCCGCGGCTGGCCAACGGGCGCCGGGTCTCTGCGGCAAGTGCCCCGATCACGGCGTCGAGGTGCACGGTGTCGCCCGGCGGAACGTTCACCACGGGCCGGTCCTGGGCACCGAGCAGGCGGCCGGGGTACGAGCGAGTGGGCAGTCCGTCATGCAGCAACTCGGCGCCGAAGCGGACCACCGCGCCGGTCAGTTCCCTCGCCTGCTCCAGGAAGTGCACCGGCCCCCGGCCGAGCACCAGCACCGTCCCGGGACCAACGACCGTGCGCTCACCGTCCACCACATGCACACCAGTGCCGGTTCGGCTCCAGAAGAGTTCGTGGTAAGCGTGCCGGTGCGGGCCACGGACAGGGCAGGTCTGGGCGGCCACGGTCACGTCGTCCAGCAGCGTTACGTGAAGCGTGAGGTGCGGCGCAGGCAGCCGGTCGATCAGGAGCTCATGCCCGCCCGGCGGCAGGACGATGACGGGGTCGGTGCGCAACGTGGGGCCCCCTGTGGACGGCGGCGGTCGGTGACTTGAGGCGACGCGTGCGACGCGGGGGTGGCGCGTGCGACCTGCGAGCCGCCTGATCCCGGCCATGATTTCATCCGGTGCACGAAGAATCCATACGTCCGCGATCTGTGTCCATAGGCCTGGGCGGTGAGCGTGACGAATCCTTGGCAGTGCCCGGCCGGCCTGTCCGTTCCCCCCTCCCCCGGAGATTCCAATGATTGGTCGTCGTTCCTTGATCAGCCGTGGTGGTGCCGCCGCGGGCGCACTCGCCCTGGGAGCTGGAGCCGCGACGGGGCTGCTCAGCGCGGCCCCCGCGGTCGCCGCCCCGGCCGCATCCGGCACCACGGATTTTCTGCCCCTACCGGACCACGTGAAGCCGCTGCCCAATACCGGAGACGGCTACCGGTTGGAGCGCGTCGGTCGTAACGGCTACGTGCTCATATCGGGAATCGCGCAGTG
The DNA here is from genome assembly GCF_003032475.1 of Streptomyces sp. P3. Classification (NCBI taxonomy): domain Bacteria; kingdom Bacillati; phylum Actinomycetota; class Actinomycetes; order Kitasatosporales; family Streptomycetaceae; genus Streptomyces; species Streptomyces sp. P3. The sequence goes on along the minus strand of NZ_CP028369.1, from coordinate 8,479,524 downwards.
CGTCTTCGTCGTCACCCGTGAGGGCGTGGTCCTGGTCGACGCGCCTCCCAGTGCGCGGGCAGCGATAAAGGCCGCCATCCCGTCGGTGACACACAAGCCGGTCACCCATGTCATCTACACCCACGACCACGCGGACCACATCGGCGCCGTCGGCGACCACCCCAAGGCGACGGTGATCGCGCACAAGGACACCGCCACCCTCCTCTCCCTCTCCAACGACCCCGCCCGGCCCCTGCCTCAGTGGGTCATCCGCAAGGACCACGCGGTGATCCACATCGGCGGAGAGGAGATCCACCTCATCTACCCCGGCCCCAACCACGAGGCGGGCAACATCATCGTCCACTTTCCCGGGCTGCGGCTGACCGTCATGACCGACGTGGCCATGCCCGGCTGGGCGCCCTACCGTGCCTGGGGCAACGCCGACAGCATCCCCGGCCTGCTCAAGGCCCACGACGCCATCCTGGACCTCGACTTCGACACCTTCTGCGGCGGTCACGTGTACCGCACGGGCACCCGCGCCGAGGTCGCACAGTCCCGCGAGTTCTTCCTCGACATGTGGACGACGACCCTACGGACCAGCAACAGGATCGCGTACGCCGACGCGATGCAGTCCGTGGCCGAGCAGGAGAACAGCTGGGCTATCCAGAAGGTCTGGTTCGACCGGATCGCACAGTCGGCGACCTCCGAGTTGATCGACCGCTGGGGCACCAAGATCGCCGCGGTGGACACCTTCACAGCGGACTCTGTCGGCGCCTTGCTGGTCTCCAGCTTTACGGACGCGCCGGTCAACTTCCCCTGACCAGCCATACCGGACCGGCCCGCCCGAGGTGTGACAGGCGGGCCGGTCCCGTGCGTTGAACTCGACGACCTAGGAGTGGCGAGCGCGGGCTGCGCACCCGGACGAAGGGCGAGCGACGGCACCGATGCGTGGACATGCGGGGATCGGTCCGGACAAGGCGGCTCCCCTTCGGACGGGGTCCCGCTGCTCCAGCACAAGGACCTCGCCGAGCGGCTCGCGGAAATCTCGGCCGAGTCCGGGCCGAGCGGACACGTGCGACGTCGCCCACTACGCCACGCCCCAGGAGACCGGCTGGCTGCCACGCCCCCGGCGGCTGGTAGTCGTCCTGCCCGCAGGCCGCTCGTACGACCCCCCGTATGGCGGAACAAGGCGAGAGTTTTGATCCCGACGACGAGGTCGCCGACAACGCCGGCCGCGCCTGGCGCTTCGACGGCCCGTGGGACTGGCATCCCTTCGACGGCGCCGAGCCCCACGAGCCCGCCTGGCCCCTCACCCTCCTCCACCGCCACACCCGCGTCAACACGACGACCACTGAAGAAGTCTCCGTCGCCAATGCGACGAACACAGGTTCCCACCAGCAGGAATGCGCTCGCTGGAGCGGCGTCGCCCGGGCGAACCCTCAGTCGTCCGGGCGCCTCCTCGTTCGACCGCCGTGAACCGTGTCGAGAACTCGTCCGGCCTGCCGACAGACCGTTCACTCCATCAACAGCCCCTGCCGCCCGAATTCGGCCCGTCGGCCGCCCGGTCTCTCGCACATCCACATCGACCGTCGACGTCGTCGCCCCGCACCCACTCACTTGGTGCGGCCGGAATTCGGCCCTACAGTCGTGGCCGCACCAGGGCTACCCGAGAAACGACAAGCGGACCTGACGGTGGGGATTATCCCGGTTCGTGTCCACCAGACACACGGACTGCCAGGTTCCGAGTTCCAGCCTCCCGTCCACGACCGGCAGAGTTGCATGAGGCGGGACCAGGGCCGGCAGCACGTGGTCGCGTCCGTGGCCGGGGCTTCCGTGCCGGTGCTGCCAGCGGTCGTCGGCCGGCAGGAGCGTGTGCAGGGCGGTCAGCAGGTCGTCGTCGCTGCCGGCACCCGTCTCCATGATCGCGACGCCGGCCGTGGCGTGCGGCACGAAGACGTTCAGGAGGCCGTCGCGGCCGTCGGCCGCCTCCCTCAGGAACGCCTCGCAGTCACCGGTGAGGTCGACGACCCTCTCCCGGGAGCCGGAGGACACATGGAGGACTCGGGTGGTGAACGCGTCTGACATGCCCTCCATCCTGACGCATGAGCCGACTGCGCACGCGCCTGACGGAGGCCGGCGGCGCTCCGGGAAGATCCACACCTGTCACGCCGTTGGTAGAAGCGTGAACAATGTGCGTGAGGTCGAGGTGGTCGTCATCGGGGCGGGTCAGGCCGGTCTGGCCGGGGCCTACCACCTGCGGCGCAGCGGTTTCGAGCCGGAGCGCGACTTCGTGGTGCTCGACCACGCCCCCGGGCCGGGCGGCGCCTGGCAGTTCCGGTGGCCTTCGCTGACCTACGGCAAGGTGCACGGGATGCACGCACTGCCCGGCATGGAGCTGACCGGCGCCGATCCGTCCCGGCCGTCCTCCGAGGTGGTCGCCGGGTACTTCGACGCCTACGAGCGCGCCTTCGACCTGCGCGTGCGGCGGCCCGTCGACGTGAAGGCCGTGCGGGAGGGCGCCGACGGGCGGCTGCTGGTCGAGACCTCCGACGGCACGTGGTCCACGCGGGCGCTGATCAACGCGACCGGCACCTGGGACCGGCCGTTCTGGCCGCGCTATCCGGGGCAGGAGACCTTCCGCGGACGGCAGCTGCACACCGCTCGCTATCCGGGGCCCGAGGCGTTCGCCGGACAGCGGGTGGTCGTGGTGGGCGGCGGCGCGTCCGGTACGCAGCACCTCCTGGAGCTCGCGCCGTACGCGGCCGCCACCACGTGGGTGACACGGCGGCCTCCGGTCTTTCGCGAGGGACCCTTCGACGAGGGCGCGGGCCGCGCCGCCGTCGCCCTCGTGGAGGAGCGGGTGCGGCAGGGACTGCCGCCGAAGAGCGTGGTCTCGGTGACCGGGCTGCCGCTGAACGACGCGACCCGGCAGGGGCTGGCCGACGGCGTGCTGGACCGGCTGCCCATGTTCGACCGGATCACCCCGGACGGCGTTGCCTGGGAAGACGGCCGGCAGGTCGCCGCCGACGTGATCCTCTGGGCGACCGGCTTCCGTGCGGCCGTCGACCATCTCGCGCCCTTGCGGCTGCGGGAGCCGGGAGGCGGGATCCGCGTCGAGGGCACGCGCGCGGTCGCTGATCCACGCGTCCACCTCGTCGGCTACGGACCGTCGGCCAGCACCATCGGCGCCAACCGGGCCGGGCGCGCCGCCGTACGGGACATCCGGCGGCTGCTGACACGGGAACCGGCCGCCGCCTGATGGCCCGCCGGGTCGCCCGGCAGCGGGCTCCGGTCAGCTCATCCGGCCGCCGCCGACGTGGCCCTCGGGGTCTGCGCGGGGTTTGACCGAGGGCTCTTCCGAGGGGCCTGGCGGCCGCGGTCGAACTCGGCGACGTTGCGCTGGTGCTCCACGAAGCTCGACGTGAAGCGCGTGTCGCCGGGCCTGACCGTGACGAAGTACAGCCAGTCGCCCGGCGTCGGGCTGATGGCGGCGCGCATCGCCTCCTCCCCCGGGTTGTCGATCGGGGTCGGCGGCAGACCCATGCGCTGGTAGGAGTTGTAGGGGCTCTCGATACGGGTGTCGCTCCCGGTCGTCTTCAGGGTGGAGCGGTTCAGCGCGTAGTTGATGGTCGAGTCCATCTGCAACGGCATGCCGCGCTCGAGGCGGTTGTAGACGACCCGGGCCACCTTGCCCATGTCCGCCTTGGTGGCGGCCTCGGCCTGGACGAGGCTGGCGACGGTGACCGCCTGATAGACGTTCAGGGCGTTGCGCTGGGCGCCGGCCGCGACGGGTGCTCCGTTGAACCTCTTGTTCGCGGTGTCGACCATGTAGGTGAGCAGCGTCCGCGGCGTCGACTTCTTGTCCAGGGGGTAGGTCGCCGGGAAGAGATAGCCCTCGGGGTTGCCCGCGGCATCGTTCGGCAGTTTCAGACCGGCCCCCGGCAGCGCCTTTCTGGTGGTGCCGGGGGCCAGCGCGAGCGCCTTGTCCACGGCCTCGTAGACCTGGCTCGCCCGCCAGCCCTCGGGAACGACCAGGGTCGGCGGCGCCTTGGCCGCCTTCTCCTGCGGCGCCTCGACGCTCAGCAGCGGCACCGCCACGGCGGTGCCGGCCACGACGGCTCCGGTCGCGATGAGGACGAGACGGCCCCGGCGCGTCAGTCGAATCGTGCTCGGTGGCGGAGTGTTCATCTGCATGCGGGCACGGTAACCCCGATAACCTCACAAATCTGGCATAACCGGGCATATTTTCATCTTGTCGGCTCCAGTCGTGAGTCTCGCCGCAGCAGCGCCGCATACCGGCCGCCCTGCTCCAACAGCTCCTCGTGCGTGCCCCGTTCGGCCACCTGACCCGAGTCGAGGACGACGATCTGGTCGGCGCCCCGAACGGTGGACAGACGGTGGGCGATGGTGAGCGTGGTGCGGTTGGCCGAGAGCGCGTCGATGGCCTCCTGCACGGCGTGCTCCGTGCGGGTGTCCAGCGCGCTGGTCGCCTCGTCGAGGACCAGCACCGGCGGGTCGCGCAGGATCGTGCGGGCGATCGCCAGGCGCTGCTTCTCGCCGCCGGAGAACCGGTGGCCGCGTTCACCGACGACCGTGTCGTACCCGTCGGGCAGTGCCGCGATGTGGTCGTGGATCTGCGCCGCTCGCGCCGCCGCGTACAGCTCCTCGTCGGTGGCGTCCGGCTTGGCGAAGCGCAGGTTGTCGCCGACCGTCGCATGGAAGAGGTAGGTCTCCTGCGAGACGACGCCGACCGCGCGGGCGAGCGTGTCGAAGTCGAGGTCGCGCACGTCGACGCCGTCGAGTGTGACCCGGCCTCCGGTCACGTCGTACAGACGCGGCACCAGATAGCCGAGCGTGGACTTGCCGGCGCCGGTCGGACCGACGACCGCGAGGCTGCCGCCGGCCGGGACGGTCACATCGACGCCGTCCAGGACCGGCTCGCCCTCGTCGTCGTACCGGAAGGTGACGTTCTCGAAGCGGAGCTCGCCCTTGATGTGGTCGAGGCGGACCGGCTCCTCGCGCTCGGTGATGTCTATGGGCAGGTCGAGATACTCGAAGATGCGCTGGAAGAGCGCCAGGGAGGTCTGGACCTGCACGCCGGTCGACAGCAGACTGACGGCGGGCCGGAACAGGCCCTGCTGGAGCGAGACGAAGGCGACGATGGTGCCCAGCGACACGTCGGGGCCGCCGACCTGGAGCGCCATGCCCGCCGTCCAGTAGATGACGGCCGGCATGGCGGACATGACGATCCCGATCACGGCCATGCGCCAGCGACCGGCCATGTTCGACCGCACCTCGAGGTCGACCAGCTGCTCCGACTCCGCCGCGAAGGACCGCGTGAGGGAGTCGGCGCGGCCCATGGTGCGGCCCAGCAGGATGCCGCTGACCGACAGCGACTCGGTGACCGTGGCCGCCATCGCGGCCATCTGTTTCTGCCGCTGGGTGGTGATCTTCTTGCGTTCGTTGCCGACCCGGCGGCTGATCCACACGAAGACGGGCAGCAGGACCAGGGAGACGACGGTCAGCCGCCAGTCGAGCGCGACCATCGCGATGATCGTGGCGACCACGCTCGTGAAGTTGGAGACCAGGGACGTGGCGGTGGAGGTGACGGTGGCCTGCATGCCGCCGATGTCGTTGGCGATGCGGGACTGCACCTCGCCGGTACGCGTACGAGTGAAGAAGGCGAGGGACATGCGCTGCAGACGCCCGTATACGGCGGTGCGCAGGTCGTGCATGACGCGCTGGCCCACCGTCGTGGAGATCAGCGTCTGCAGGACGCCGAAGACTCCGCTGAGGAGGGTGCTGAAGATCATGCCGAGGGCCAGCAGGCTCAGCAGGCCGGTGCGCCCCTCGGGAATGGCGACGTCGAGCGTCTCCTTCAGCAGGAACGGGGTGGCCACGGCGACCAGGGACGAGGCGGCGACCAGGAGGCCGACCACCGCGAGGCGGGCGCGGTAGGGCTTGAAGAGTCCGAGGATGCGGCGCACCTGCCGGGGCTGGTCGGGTGCGGCGCCGGGCGAGGGGGTCCAGTCGATGTGGTCGCGGGGCATGGCTCCTACGGAGGGGGAGACGATGAGGATTGACGGAGCATAGCTCATTGTTACCTATACTCACAATGAACGGCATCCTGATATTGTTCCCCCATGACCACCCCCGATTCCGACGGACTGCTCGCCGAGCAGCTGCTGCGGCTCACGCGTCGGGTGCACCGCATCCAGAAGCGCCATCTGCAGCAGAGCGGGCTCGGCGTCACCCCGGCCCAGTCCCGGTTGCTGCGCACGCTGGCGCACTGCGACGCGCCGCCGCGCATGGCCGACCTCGCCGTGCGGCTGGAGGTGGTGCCACGGGCCGTCACGACACTGGTCGACGGGCTGGAGGCGAGCGGCAAGGTGCGGCGGGCACCCGACCCCACCAACCGCCGGGTCATCAGGATCGAGCTCACCGAGGACGGCCGTGCGGCCCTGCGGGAGTTGCAGGGCGCGAAGAGATCCGCCGCGGAGGAGATCCTGGATCCACTGACGGACCTCGAGCGCCAGGTCCTGAGCGGACTGCTGGACGCCCTGGTGGGCGTGGGCGACCCGGCGCAACCGGGGCACGGGGCGCCCCACGCGAAGCGGACCCCGGACCACACCTGCTGAACCACGCGCGAACGGGCCGCGGTCGCTCATGCGGCACCGCTTCGGGAACGGCCGCGCCCCACGGCGCAGCCGCCGCGCGTCACCTGTTCTGCAGGCGGCTTCCTTGCCGAGCCTCCGGGGGACGACCCCGACCGGGACACCATCGGCCGCCTTGCGGGCTCACGCAACCCGACAGGCCCGCAACGCAGTACACGCCGCAGGCGGCCGACGCCGCGAGCAGAAAAGCGCGGACCGCCAAGACGCCTCCCGCGCGCCGCACTTCACCATCTCGCATCGGGTGACGCTCGCATCACTTTCCGGACTTCCGGGGAAGGTTACGGACATGGCGACCTCATCGGACGGCTGCCGGATTCTGCCGCCGCCATGGAAAACCGGTTGATTCCGATCACCCTGCGCCGTCAACCTTGCACGGTTTGCTGCCGCTCCCCGCAAACACGTCCGTCGCCTTTTCCGGTTGTCCTTCCCCCCTCCTCTCTCCCCTCTCCCCGTCCTCCCCCTCCCCCCTCTGACTCGAGCCACTGGGACGTCATGCAGATCCAAGACCTTCCGTATCCCGACCCGGGTGTGCCGGACGTACGCTCGGGCCCCCGTTTCCTGTGGTGGCTCGGCCGCAACCAGCTGGGCGGCCAGCTCAAGGCCCTCGCCTGGGGCCTGCTGCACTTCGTCGCCGTCTCCGCGCAGCCGTTCTGCGTCGGGTTCGCCGTCGAGGCCGTCATCGACCGCTCCGGAACCCGACTGGCCCTCACCGGCGGGGTGATGGCGCTGTGCGGTGCAGCCACCGCGATCGGCGACACCTTCCTGCACCGCGCCGCCGTCACCAACTGGATCACCGCCGCCGCGCGGGTCCAGCAACTGCTCGCCCACAAGGCCTCGCACCTCGGCTCCGCGCTGACCCGGCGCGTCGCGGCCGGCGAGGTCGTGGCGGTCTCCACGGGCGACGTCGAGAAGATCGGCTGGTTCGTGGAGGCCGTGTCCCGCTTCACCGCCGCGGCCATCACGGTGCTGCTGGTCTGCGTAGGCCTGTTCGTCTACCAGCCGGCGCTCGGCGTCGTCGTCGCCGTGGGCCTGCCCGCTCTGGCCCTGGCGGTCCTGCCCCTGCTGCCCAAGGCGACCCAGCGGGCCGACCACCAGCGCGAGAAGGCCGGACGGGCCACCGAACTCGCCTCGGACACCGTGGCCGGCCTGCGGGTGCTGCGTGGCATCGGCGGCGAGGAACTGTTCCTCGAGCGCTACCGCAGCGCCTCGCAGGAGGTCCGGCACGCGGCCGTGCGCAGCGCGCGCATGTGGTCGCTGATCAGCGCCATCCAGGTGCTGATGCCGGGCCTGCTGCTGATCGCGGTCGTCTGCTACGGCGTCCACCTGGCGGGCGAGGGCCGCATCTCCGTCGGTGAACTCGTCACGGTCTACAGCTCCGTGATGGTCCTGACCTACCCGCTCAGGCACTTCGAGGAGATCGCGATGGCGTACTCGTTCTCCCGCCCGTCGGCGACCCGGGCCGCGGGCGTGCTGTCCCTCGAGCGGTCCAAGGACATCGACGGGTCGCGGCCGGCCGATGCTCCCACGGGCGACCTGTACGACCCGGCGACCGGTCTCCTCGCCCCGGCCTCACAGCTGACGGCGGTGGTGTGCGGCGACCCGGACGCGGCCGGACGACTGGCGGAACGCCTCGGCGGACACCCCCCGGAGGACGGCCCGTCGGTGCTGCTCGGCGGTGTCCCGCTGGACGAACTGCCGCTGGACTCGGCGCGATCGGCCGTCCTCGTCCAGGACAAGGACCCTGTGCTGTTGTCCGGTTCGCTGCGCGATCTGCTCGACGTGCCCGCCTCCGGCGCGGTCGACGCGCAGGCCGCGCTGGCCGCCGCCCAGTGCGCAGACGTCCTCGATGCGCTCGTCCAGGGCTCGTTCGACGCCGACGACCCGATGGACGCCCGCATCACCGAACGCGGCCGGTCCCTGTCCGGCGGGCAGCGCCAACGCCTCGCGCTGGCACGCTCGTTGTACACGGACCCCGAGGTTCTCGTCCTCGACGAGCCGACCTCAGCCGTCGACTCGCACACCGAGGCCCGCGTCGCCGAGAGCATGCGCGACCTGCGTGAAGGCCGTACGACCGTCGTGTTCACCTCCTCTCCGCTGCTGCTGGACCGCGCCGACCGGGTCGTGCTCGTGCACGAGGGCGAGGCCGTCGCGATCGGCGCGCACCGCGAGCTGCTGCACTCCGAGCCCCGGTACCGGGCCGTGGTGACCCGGGAGACCGACGACGAGGCCGCCCGGGGTAAGCGCCCCGTTTCCGTGGCAGGCGGGGCTCCGGACACGGAGCAGGCCCCCCTGAGCGATGTGTTGAAGAACCTGGAAGCCGACGAACTCGCACGCGACGAGCTCGAAGAGATCGAGGAGACGGCATGATCGGCGTGGCGCCGCCCGCCTACGACCCGGCAGCACCGACGACGGCGAACACCCTGCCCGTCGGTGCCCCCGCGACCGTACGCGCCTACGTGGCCGAACTCCTGCGTCGGCACCGGCGCGCCTTCCTGCTCCTCCTGCTCGTCAACACGGTCGCCACGGTCGCCTCCATGGTGGGCCCCTGGCTGCTCGGCGGCACCGTGGAGCGGCTGTCGGAGGGAGCACGAGAACTGCACCTCGGGCTCACCGCGACGCTGTTCGTGCTCGCCCTGGCCGTCCAGGCCGCCTTCGTACGGCAGGTACGGCTGCGCGGCGCGATGCTCGGTGAACGGATGCTGGCCGACCTGCGCGAGGACTTCCTCGTCCGGTCGGTCCGGCTGCCGCCCGGCGTGCTCGAGCGGGCCGGAACGGGCGACCTGCTGTCCCGCATCACCACCGACATCGACCGGCTGGCCAACGCCATGCGGGAGGCCGTGCCCCAGCTGACGATCGGCGTGATGTGGGCCCTGCTGCTGCTCGGCGGACTCGTGGTCACCTCGCCGCCGCTGGCGCCCGCGGTGCTCGTCGCGGTGCCGCTGCTGGTGGCGGGATGCCGCTGGTACTACAAGCGGGCGCCGGCCGGGTACCGCTCCGAGGCCGCCGGCTACGCGTCGGTGGCCGCTGCCCTCGCCGAGACCGTGGACGCGGGCCGCACCGTCGAGGCCCACCGCCTAGGCGAGCGCCGCATCGCGCTTTCGGACCAGCGCATCCAGCAGTGGACGGCGTGGGAGCGCTACACCCTGTGGCTGCGGTCCGTGCTCTTCCCGGTGATCAACATGGTGCACGTCACCGTGCTCGGCTCGGTCCTCATGCTCGGCGGGGCGTTCGTGCTGAAGGGCTGGATCGACGTCGGTCAGCTCACGACGGGCGCACTGCTGGCGCAGATGCTCGTCGACCCCGTGAACCTCATCCTGCGCTGGTACGACGAGCTCCAGGTGGCCCAGGTGTCGCTGGCGCGCCTCGTCGGGGTGCGCGACATCGAGCCGGACGCGGGGGACGCCGGGGTGGCGCCGGACGGGCGCGAGGTGCTCGCCGACCAGGTCCACTTCGGCTATCGCGAGGGCGTCGACGTGCTGCGCGAGGTATCCCTCGAAGTGTCCCCCGGCACCCGGCTGGCCCTGGTCGGCCCGTCCGGCGCGGGCAAGTCCACCCTGGGCCGGCTGCTCGCCGGGATCTACGCGCCCCGCGACGGCCGGGTCACCCTGGGCGGGGCCGAGCTGTCGCAGATGTCCGCCGAACGTGTCCGCTCGCACGTGGCGCTCGTCAACCAGGAGCACCACGTCTTCGTCGGCGCCCTGCGCGACAACCTCCGGCTCGCCCGCACCGGCGCCGACGACGCCGAACTGTGGGCGGCCCTGGGCGCCGTCGACGCGGACGGCTGGGCGCGTGCCCTGGACGACGGTCTCGACACCGAGGTCGGCTCCGGCGGCGTGCCGCTCACACCGGCCCAGGCCCAGCAGATCGCACTGGCCCGGCTGGTGCTGGCCGACCCGCACACGCTGGTCCTGGACGAGGCGACCTCGCTGCTCGACCCCCGAGCCGCACGTCACCTCGAACGGTCCCTGGCCCGCGTCCTGGAGGGCCGCACCGTGGTCGCCATCGCCCACCGCCTGCACACCGCGCACGACGCCGACGTCATCGCCGTCGTGGAGAACGGCCGGATCAGCGAGCTCGGCAGTCATACGGAGCTGGTCGCGGCGGGCGGGGCCTACGCGGCCCTCTGGCGTTCGTGGCACGGGTGAGCAGGCACGGGCCTCACCCGGGGGACCGCCGCCGCTGCGGTTCCTGAACCGGGCGGCGCCCGTGGTGCCCCCGGGAGGGGGATCCCCGGCGCCGGTTGCGATCGCACCGAAGGAGCGCGGCTCCGGGCGGGCCCTCGCTGGTCGCGGCCCCGGCGCCGCCGCCGGGCCGGCGCGGCGGCGCTGCGGCGAGCGCTCTGGCGTTGCGGGGAACCGATCAGGGGTGGAACGCTGGATACCGGCACCCGTGCGGGCGACCGTCGGGATCCATCCGGAAAGACACGACGAGACCGGCCGGTGCCCCGTGCGGCGGCAGCCCGTCGCCGACCGCGGTGAGAACGGGCCAGTCACCCCCTGGAGGTAGCCGTGACCAGCGCCGACGGATGGGGAGACGACGTCTACCAGCCGGACTCCTCCGACATCCAGGACGACGCGGGGCTGCTCGACGCGGAGGACACCCTGGAGGACGACGGGGTCGACGACCCGCTCGACCGCGGCTGGTCCCCTCCGGACCGGCCCTGGGCCGTGGAGCACGCCGGGGTGACCGCCGCGGAGCGCCGCCGGGGGGAGACCCTGGACCAGCGGCTGGCGGAGGAGCGCCCCGATGTCGGCGTGCCCGACGGTGACGGTCTGGGCGACTGCGACGGCACTGACGGGGAACTCCTCGACAACGAGGTCGGAGACGTACGCTCCGGCAGGCTCGTGGCACCCGACGAAGGAGCCCACGAGGACGAGGAGAGCGCGCTGGTCGCCACGGACGTGGGCATCGACGGGGCGGCCGCGTCGGCGGAGGAGGCCGCCATGCACATCGTCGACGAGGACGCCCTGTCCGGTTGACCCCCGCCCGGTCGACCCGACCGTTCGCCGCGGGTCGCCGCCATCGCCATCGCCACCGCACGAGGAGCACTCATGCAGCAGGACCAGCAGCCCGACTACCACCCGGTCGTCTTCCGCGACCGCACCGCCGGCTACGCCTTCCTGACCCGGTCCACCGCGACCAGCGAACAGACGATCGAGTGGGACGACGGCGAGACCTACCCGGTGGTGGACGTGGAGATCTCCTCGGAGAGCCACCCCTTCTTCACCGGCAGGTCGCGCACCGTGGACACCGAGGGGCGCGTCGCCCGCTTCGAGCGGCGCTACGGCGACGGCGGGGCGATGACCTGAGCGGACCCGGCCGCCGCCGGGTCCGCCACCCCGCCCGCGGCCGGCCGACCCCGCGCAGCAACGGGTCGGATGTACGGCGTCACAGGTCAGATGTAGTTGAGAGCGGCCGCCCCGCCCACTCCCCCGAGCACCATGAACACGGGCATCAGCACCTTCAGCTCGATCCAGCTGCCCGCGCGGAATCGCATCGCCTTGGGCGGGCCGATCGGGTACCAGCGCTTGCGCCCGATCGGGATGGGCCACAGCACCGGACAGCCCGAGACGGTCAGGGCGTCCCCGATGTCGTGGACCAGGGCGCCGAGCACGATGGGCAGCCCCAGCCACAGGTACTCCTGGCCGGGCTGGGTGAACAGCCAGTCCGCGCCGTTTCCGGGCTTGTCCAGAACACCGGCCAGGATCCACGCGCTGGTCGCGGCGAGCAGCCACACCAGGACGTCGCTGCTGGAGCCCCGGGCGGCCCGCCACAGCAGGCCCTCGATCGCCAGCACCATGTGCACGAAGAGAAGCCCCAGCACCGCCCAGCGGCCACCGGTGATCGCCAGCGCCGAGGCGCCCGCGCCGATCATGACCGCCCACAGCCAGGTGTGCGTGAGCGTGCGGTGCCCGCCGGAGCGGCGCGGGTCGCCCTGCTTCCTCGTGGACTTGTAGACGGCGTAGGAGAGCTTGTCGACGATCTCGCACAGCCAGCGTGAGACGGGACCGAAGGACCGGGAGATGGTGGCCGCCTTGTGGTCGAGATCCGGCGCGAGCGCGGCGCCGGCGCAGATCAGCGCACCGGCGAGCAGGACCGGCCACGGCATGGTGTGTCCGGCGGCGGCAGCGGCCGCACCGACGCCGAGCCAGGCGGCGGCGCCCGACAGTGAGTGTGCTGGTCCCATCATGGCCCTTGCCCGCCCTATCCCTCATGTACCGCTGTCCAGTTGACCGGGCGCGATGACGCTCCGTCGGCGACACAGCGTAGCTGCCATGATCTTCGGGTCGGGATCCGATTCCCCTCTCCGGACCGGGGGCAGGCAAGATGGGGTCGTGACCCTCATCGATCAGCTGCCGCCGACCGCAGATCCCGACGCCCTGTACGAAGCCTTCGAGTCCTGGGCGCAGGAGCGCGGTCTGACGCTCTACCCCCATCAGGAGGAGGCGCTGATCGAGGTGGTCTCCGGGGCGAACGTGATCGTCTCGACGCCCACCGGCTCCGGCAAGAGCATGATCGCCGCGGCCGCGCACTTCGCGGCCCTCGCCCGCGACGAGGTCACCTTCTACACGGCTCCGATCAAGGCACTCGTGTCGGAGAAGTTCTTCGAGCTGTGCAAGATCTTCGGCACGGAGAACGTCGGCATGCTGACCGGCGACGCGTCCGTGAACTCCGACGCCCCGGTCATCTGCTGCACCGCCGAGGTGCTCGCCTCCATCGCGCTGCGCGACGGCAGGCAGGCGGACGTCGGCCAGGTCGTCATGGACGAGTTCCACTTCTACGCCGAGGGCGACCGCGGCTGGGCCTGGCAGATCCCCATTCTGGAGCTGCCGCAGGCACAGTTCGTGCTCATGTCGGCGACACTGGGCGACGTGTCCTTCTTCGAGAAGGACCTCGCCCGGCGCACGGGCCGCCCCACGGCGGTGGTCCGCTCGGCGACCCGGCCCGTGCCGCTGTCCTACGAGTACCGGTACACCCCGATGACGGAGACCCTCACCGACCTGCTGGACACCCGCCAGGCGCCCGTCTACATCGTGCACTTCACCCAGGCGCAGGCGGTGGAGCGGGCGCAGGCGCTGATGAGCATCAACATGTGCTCGCGTGAGGAGAAGGACCGGATCGCCGACCTGATCGGCAACTTCCGCTTCAGCACCAAGTTCGGCCAGAACCTCTCGCGTTACGTGCGGCACGGCATCGGTGTCCACCACGCCGGCATGCTGCCGAAGTACCGGCGACTGGTGGAGAAGCTCGCCCAGGCCGGGCTGCTGAAGGTCATCTGCGGCACCGACACACTCGGCGTCGGCGTCAACGTGCCCATCCGGACGGTGCTGTTCACCGCGCTCACCAAGTACGACGGCAACCGGGTGCGCACCCTGCGGGCCCGTGAGTTCCACCAGATCGCGGGCCGGGCCGGCCGCGCCGGGTTCGACACGGCGGGGCTGGTGGTCGCGCAGGCTCCCGAGCACGTCATCGAGAACGAGAAGGCCCTCAGCAAGGCCGGGGACGACCCGAAGAAGCGCCGCAAGGTGGTGCGCAAGAAGGCGCCGGAAGGATTCGTGGGCTGGACGGAGAACACCTTCGACAAGCTCATCGAGTCCGATCCGGAGCCGTTGACGTCCCGCTTCCGGGTCACGCACACGATGCTGCTGTCCGTGATCGCCCGCCCCGGAAACGCCTTCGCGGCGATGCGGCACCTGCTGGAGGACAACCACGAGCCGCGCAGGCAGCAACTGCGGCACATCCGGCGCGCCATCGCGATCTACCGGTCGTTGCTGGACGGCGGCGTCGTGGAGAAGCTCGACGAGCCGGACGCCTCCGGACGTGTCGTCCGCCTCACCGTGGATCTGCAGCAGGACTTCGCGCTGAACCAGCCCCTGTCCACCTTCGCGCTGGCCGCGTTCGAGCTGCTGGACCCCGAGTCGCCCTCCTACGCCCTCGACATGGTCTCCGTCGTGGAGTCCACGCTGGACGACCCGCGCCAGATCCTGGCCGCCCAGCAGAACAAGGCGCGCGGCGAGGCGGTGGCCGCGATGAAGGCGGACGGCGTCGAGTACGAGGAGCGCATGGAACGCCTCCAGGACGTCTCGTACCCGAAGCCGCTGGAGGAGCTGCTCTTCCACGCGTACGACACCTACCGCAAGAGCCACCCGTGGGTGGGCGACCATCCGCTGTCGCCGAAGTCCGTCATCCGTGACATGTACGAGCGGGCGATGTCGTTCACCGAGTTGGTCTCCCACTACGAGCTGGCCCGTACCGAGGGCATCGTGCTGCGTTACCTGGCCGGCGCGTACAAGGCCCTCGACCACACCGTCCCGGACGATCTGAAGTCCGAGGACCTGCAGGATCTGATCGCGTGGCTGGGCGAGATGGTGCGCCAGGTGGACTCGAGCCTGCTGGACGAGTGGGAGCAGCTCGCCAACCCGGAGGAGATGACCGCCGAGGAGGCGCAGGAGAAGGCCGACGAGGTCAAGCCGGTCACGGCGAACGCACGTGCCTTCCGGGTCCTGGTCCGCAACGCGATGTTCCGCCGTGTCGAGCTCGCCGCACTCGACCACATCGCCCAACTCGGCGAGCTGGACGCGGACGCCGGCTGGGACGCCGACGCCTGGGGCGAGGCGATGGACAAGTACTGGGACGAGTACGACGACCTCGGCACCGGCCCCGACGCACGGGGTCCCAAACTGCTCGTCATCCAGGAAGAGCCGCAGAACGCCCTGTGGCGCGTCCGTCAGATCTTCGACGACCCGAACGACGACCACGACTGGGGAATCAGCGCGGAGGTCGACCTCACGGCCTCCGACGCCGAGGGCCGGGCGGTCGTCCGCGTCACGTCCGTCGGCCAGTTGTGAGCGCAGCGGCGGCCGCGGCCGCGGAAACCGGACCATGCACAGCACAGGGCACAGGAGAAACGCACCGATGACGAATCCGGCCGAGAGACTCGTCGACCTGCTCGACCTGGAGCAGATAGAGGTCAACATCTTCCGGGGCCGCAGCCCGCACGAGTCCCTGCAGCGGGTCTTCGGCGGCCAGGTGGCGGGCCAGGCTCTCGTCGCGGCCGGCCGGACCACCGAGGGCGACCGGCCCGTGCACTCGCTGCACGCGTACTTCCTGCGCCCGGGCCGGCCGGGCGTCCCCATCGTGTACCAGGTGGAACGGGTGCGCGACGGCCGGTCGTTCACGACCCGCCGGGTCACTGCCGTACAGCAAGGGCGGACGATCTTCAATCTCACCGCCTCCTTTCATCAGCCTGAGGAAGGTCCTTTCGAGCACCAGCTGCCTCCGGCGCGTGAGGTGCCGGACCCGGAGTCCCTGCCGAGCGTCACGGACGAGGTCCGGACACATCTGGGGTCGCTGCCCGAGCAGTTGGAGCGGATGGCCCGCCGTCAGCCCTTCGACATCCGGTACGCGGACCGGCTGCGCTGGACCGCCGAGGACGTCAAGGACGCCGAGCCGCGCAGCGCGGTGTGGATGCGTGCCGTCGGGCCGCTCGGCGACGACCCGCTCGTCCACACCTGCGCGCTCACCTACGCCAGCGACATGACCCTTCTGGACGCGGTCCGCCTCCCGGTGGAGCCGCTGTGGGGTCCGCGCAACTTCGACATGGCGTCGCTGGACCACGCGATGTGGTTCCATCGGCCGTTCCGCGCGGACGAGTGGTTCCTGTACGACCAGGAGTCGCCGATCGCCACGGGCGGGCGTGGGCTGGCCCGGGGCCGCATCTACGACCTGGAGGGGCGGCTGCTGGTGTCCGTCGTCCAGGAGGGGCTTTTCCGCGCGCTGTAGGCCGTGCGTCAGCCGCTTCGGCGGCGCAGCCAGCCGAACAGGGCGCGCGTCGACGGGCTCGGCTCGTCGGACACCTCTGACCCGCCGGCCGCGTCGGACTCGTGGTGGGACGCCTCGGACTCGTGGGACGCGGAAGTCTGTTCCTGCGTGTCCGGTGCGTCGTCAGGCCGTCCGTCTCGCGGTGACGGACGCTGCCGGGCGGGATTCGGGAGGGGGCGCGGTGCGGGCTGCACGGCACGGGCCTCGGCCAGGGTGTTCGCCAGGTCGGAGGTCAGCCAGTCGATCTCGTCGCGGTCCTGCGCGGTCATGATCTTCTCGATGAGCCGGGCGGCGGGAGAACCCGGGACTCCGTACGCCGGCGGCCTCGGCCGGAACCTGTTCAGGTGCGAGCGCTCGTGGGGGTCGTCGACGATTTCCGCGACGTGTGGCGGGCCGAGGAACGCCGCCAGCGCTCCGGCGCGCTGCCACGGGTCGTCCGTCTGTCGGAGCAGGAAGCCCAGGTGACGTCCCCGCCAGTTCCGGGGCCGCAGGTCGACGCCCGCGGCCAACTGGCTGCGCAACACCTCCGGCGTCCGGCCCGTGAGCAGGAACGCGTTCGTCCGGCCGGCCGCGAACTGCCGCAGTTCCTCGGCGAGATACAGCCACACGACGGCCCGGTACCTGTTGAGGTAGAACGTGACGGGCACCACCAGTCCCACCCGCGCGAGACGCGTGAACCGGGTGGGCGGCACCTCCAGGACGGCGGCGCCCTCGCCGGTGCTCACAGCCTGCACCCGCCGGCGCAGTGTCTCGGGAAAGCCGGGTTCCGCGCGCAGGCGGTCGATCTCTGCGCGGGTCACCCGACGGCCCCCTCCCCCGTCGTCGGGTGTCGTCCTGATCCGCCCGAGGTGCACGCCGAGGTCGAACTCGCTTCGCTTCAGGCACAGTTCGCGTGCCGCTCGGCCCGGCGCGAACGACGTGGAGTGCACACGTGTGACGGTGTTTCCGGACATGGTCGATCTCCCCCGTGGAGTGAGTGGAGTGAAGCAGGCCCGCGCCGTCCGCGGTGACCTCGGGAAAAACCGTACCCGCGGTCGCCGATTTCGTGGCAGCCTGTGGATAACTCCGGATGGGAGAGTGAAAGAGCAGGTCAGATGCCTGTCAGGGGGCACGGTCGGGATTCCGGACGTCCACGGTGAGGTGTTCGCCGACCCGGTTGACCAGCAGGGTCATCTCGTAGGCGATCCGTCCCATGTCGGCGTCCACTCCGCTGAGCACGCACAGACAGGTGCCGGCGCCCGCCGCGGTGACGAACAGCACCGCGTCATCGAACTCGATCATCGTCTGGCGCACCCGGCCCGCCCCGAAGTGACGTCCCGAACCCTTCGCCAGGCTGTGGAGGCCGGACGCTACGGCGGCGAGGTGTTCGGCGTCCTCCCGGCGCATTCCGGTGCTCGCGCCCGCCACCAGCCCGTCGTCGGACAGGACGAGCGCGTGCCGTACGCGGTCGACGCGCTCGGTCAGATCGTCCAACAGCCGGCCCAATCCGTGGTTGCCCGCCATGCCCCGCTCCCCGTGTGACGTTCCCCGTGTGACGTTCCCGCCCGATCGTCCGGCTCGCCGGACGATCCGCCCGTCAGCCTTTCCCAGGGACGTCCGCCGGAGCAAGGAGCACGGCGGCATGGCGCGCAAGTCGGCTTCCTCCACCCCCGAGCCGGCCGGATCGCGACGGCTCGTGCCGTCGCGAGGGCGTCGCGAGCCGATGTCGCGGCCCACGGGTGAGGTCAGCCCACCGAGTCCAGCAACCGGGCGGCGTGCATCCGCCCGGCGTACTCGACCAGCCGGATCAGCACCTCCTTCCCCGAGTCCCGGTCGCGGGCGTCGCACAGGACGACCGGGGTTCCCGCGTCGAGGTCGAGCGCGCGCGACACGTCCTGGGCGCCGTACGTCCGCGTGCCCGTGAAGCAGTTGACGGCCACCACGAAGGGAATGTGGCGGTGCTCGAAGTAGTCGACCGCGGGGAAGCAGTCCTCGAGCCGTCGGGTGTCGGCCAGAACCACCGCGCCCAGTGCTCCCTGGGACAACTCGTCCCACAGGAACCAGAAGCGGTCCTGCCCCGGTGTGCCGAACAGGTAGAGGGAGAGCCCGGAACGGATGGTGATACGGCCGAAGTCCATCGCGACGGTGGTCGTGACCTTCTGGTCCACGCCGTCGGTGTCGTCCACCGACTGCCCTGCCTGGCTGAGCAGTTCCTCGGTGCGCAGCGGTTTGATCTCGCTGACCGCGCCCACCATGGTGGTCTTGCCCACGCCGAACCCGCCCGCGACCAGAATCTTCAAGGCCATGGGGGCCGATTCGCCGTCGGCGGCGTGGGAGTGCTCGAAGACCATGGATCACTTCTCTCGGGATCGGGTTCGGGGCGTCGGCCAGGGTCGACGCGGGACGGAGGAGGCGCCGTACGGAGCGAGCTCAATACGGCGGAGGCGCCGTGGGTGCCGTGCGCCTCCGGGGCGGTCGGAGAGGTTCGTCTACAGGGCTCGCAGCCCTGCGATCACCTCGCGCAGGATCCGCTCGTCGGGCAGTTGCGCGGGCGGGACCGGGCGGCTGACGGTGACGCATCCCAGTTCCAGCAGATCGCCGAGGAGGACCCTGACCACGCCCACGGGCAGGTCGGCACCGGCCGCGAGTTCCGCGACCGACTGGGTCTCGGCGCGGCAGAGACCGACGAGGGTACGGTGCTCCGGTCCGATCGCCAGGCCTTCCGTGCCGGGTGCACCCGGATCCAGGGTGACCAGGGCGATCAGGTCGAAGCGCACGCCCGTCGGGCCGGGTTTCGTCCGTCCGCCCGTCATGGCGTACGGGCGGACGAGTGGGCCGGCCTCGGTGTCGAACCACTGGCTGCCCGCTTCGTGCGGGGCGGCGGTCATGTCCTCGGTCATCGGCGCGGCTCTCGTCTCATCCGACGGCGGGCGGCCGCGCGGCGAGGCGCGCCGGCGTGTAGAGGTGCTCGCCGACGCGCTTGACCAGGCGTGCCATCTCGTACGCGACCAGGCCGATGTCGGCGGTCACGGCGGTGAGTACGGCCAGGCAGGAGCCGTCGCCCGCGGCGGCCACGAAGAGGAAGCCGTCGTCCATCTCCACCATGGTCTGGCGTACGCCGCCGGCGCCGAAGTGGCGGCCCGCGCCCTTGGCGAGGCTGTGGAAGCCGGAGGCGACGGCGGCGAGGTGTTCGGCGTCCTCGCGTCTGAGGTCGGTGGAGGCGCCGACGGCGAGGCCGTCGTTGGACAGCACCACCGCGTGCCGTACCTCGCTCACACGCATCACCAAGTCGTCCAGCAACCAGTCGAGTTCGCCGGACCGCTGGGCCGACCTCATGCTCGGATCCTGGATCATGCGTGGTCTCCTTCACTGCTTTCGCTGCCCGGTGCGGAATCCGGGGCCGCGCCGCGGCCGGGTTGTCTTCCGCCGCCTCGGGCCCAGCCCTCCCGGTACGCGGCCATGCGGTTCCGTACGAGTTCGGGGGTGCGTCCTTCGTCGCCGCCCGGGACGGGGGTCCGGGCGGTTTCCTCCGGGTGCGAACGGCGCAGTTGCGGGGCGAGACTGGCCTGGCGGACCCTGCGTGGAAGATCGTCCGTGTCTTGTGCGTGTCCGGCGTCTTCGGCGTTCTCGCCGTCATCCGGGGGCCGGTGCAGGCGCAAGGCTGTCACTCCGGGGGGCGGTGGACCGGCCGCGGCCGGTTCGGCGGTGCCCTGTGAGGGGGCCGCGAGCGCGGGGCGTTCGACGGGCGCGTGGACGGACTCGCGGCGACGGCCGGAAGGGCCCGCGTCGACCGCCTGCCGGTGGTCGAGCGGCCGCTCGGGCGCATCGTGCGGCCCGAAGGCGTACACGTCGGCGGTGCGGACGTCGGACGCTTGGACATCGGACGCGTGCCGGTCGCCTGCGGCCACGCGCGCGTAGGCGCGTGGCGCCGGCTGCCCCGCCGTCACTGCCGGGGCGGAATCCTCCGGCGTGCCGCTGTGCAGCAGGGCCGTCGGCAGCAGGACGACCGCCGTGGTGCCGCCGTAGGGCGAGGTCCGCAGATGCACCTTGACGCCGTGCCGGGCGGCGAGCCTGCTCACCACGAACAGGCCGAGCCGGTCGCTGTCGAACAGATCGAGGGCCTCGGACTGCGCGATGCGCCGGTTGGCGTCGTCGAGGGTCTCCCTGCCCATGCCCAGGCCCCGGTCCTCGACCTCCACCGCGTAGCCGTTGCCGACGGGTTCGCCGGTGACGCGCACACGCGTGTGAGGCGGCGAGAACTGCGCCGCGTTCTCGACGAGTTCGGCAAGCAGGTGGGTGAGGTCGGCCACGGCCGTGCCGATGACGGCGGTTTCCGGGAGTTGCCGTACCTCCACGCGCGCGTAGTCCTCGACTTCGGAGACGGCGGCGCGGATGACGTTGGTGAGCGGGACCGGTATCCGCCAGGCACGACCGGGCGCCGCGCCGGAAAGGATGATCAGGCTTTCCGCGTGGCGTCGCATGCGCGTGGTGAGGTGGTCGAGCCGGAAGAGGTCGCTGAGCTCGTTCGGGTCGTCGGAGCGGCGTTCCATGCTGTCCAGGAGGCTCAGTTGGCGGTGGACGAGGACCTGGCTGCGGCGGGCCAGGTTGACGAACACCCCCGAGATGCCGCTCGCGAGTTCGGCGCGCTCCACGGCGGCGCGCAGAGCGGCCTGGTGCACGGTGTTCAGGGCCTCGGCGACCTGACCGGTCTCGTCCTCGGCGGGTGGACCGGGCGGAGCTTCCGCGTGGACGTCGATCTGCTGCCCGGCGCGCAGTCTCCCCATCGCCTCCGGGAGTTTGCGCCGGGCGATCTCCAGAGCGCTGTTGCGCAGGCCGACCAGTTCGACGACGAGCCCGCGACCGATGCGCACGGAGATGACGAGCGAGGCGACGACGGCGGCGAGGCCCAGCAGGACGGCGGCTCCGGGTGCGGTGAGCAGACCGCTGGTGAGCGGGTCGGCGCGGTCGGCGACGTCGCTGCCGGCGTCCGCCTCGATGGTCCGCATCCCGTTCTGTACGCGGGCGTGTGCCGAGCCCCAGGTGCTCACGGGAGCGGCCGCGATCGCCTTCGTGCCCGGCCGTCCGGCGAGCACCCCGTCCTCGGAGGCGCTCAGGGCCGCGTAGGCGCTGCCGGCGGCGAGTCGGCGCCAGGCGGTGTACTCGGGGCCGCGCAGGTCCGCGGTGGACGATGCGGTGAGGGCGCGACGCGTGTCGACGGCGCCGGTGAACAGCCGCAGACGGGTTCCGTCGAGGCGCCCGTGCACACGTGCGCCGGCGAGCACGGCGTCCTCCCGGGCCAGTGCCTCTCCCGCGCGGGAGAACTCCAGCAGCACGCGCGCGTCGGAACCGAGTTCGGCGTCCTGGATGCCCGAGAGGGCGCCGCCGACCGCGAAGGCCGAGGAGATGACGCCGGTGTACCGGCTGTAGACCGCCTCCCAGCCGGCGCTGCCGTCGAGCACCGCGGCCCGAAGCGAGGACAGCCGTTCGGCGCCGGAGACGAACGTCTCCAGACGCCGGGCCACGCCGACGGGCAGGTCCTGGCCGTCGGCGACGGTGCTGTCGTCGCCGAGCCGCAGACCGGACACGGCCCGGTCGGTGCGTTCGGCAAGCGTCCTCAGGTCGGCGTCCTGCCCGGGTGCGGGACGGGTCGCATACCGTACGGCAGCCGTCCGTTCGGTCTGAAGGGCGGCCACGGCGGCTGCTACGGGGGCCCGGACCTGGGAGTCGACGCGCTGCAACTGGCGCAGCCGGGAGACGTCCTGTGCGGTGCTGACCGTGGCGTAGGCCCACAGGGCCAGCAGGGACACGACCGGCACCATCAGCAGGCAGACGATCTTGGCTCGTACGGTGCGTGGCCGAAGGCGCCAGCCTTGCGCGCGCGGGACCGGCACGTCCCCGGAGGGGTCCGTCGACGGGACCGCCCGTTCGTCCGGCTCTTCGTCGGCCGGGGGTCCGGCGTGGGCGCGCCGGCCGCGCGCGGGGGGCGGCGCGTCGGCGCCGGCGGTCGGGGTCCTGCGGGGTGTGCGCATGGCCTCCTCGCTCGGAAGGGGGACTGGGGCGGGTGTTTCTGCCGGTCAGGCGGTCCGTGCCGGTTGTCGTCCCGGAAGGTCCTGTGCGCTCTTTTCCTGTTGTGCCGAAGCGGAGGCCGCGCGCTCCCCCGTGGTGGGCGACAGCGCGACGAAGGCCGAGGTCAGGAAGAGGTAGGACCCGAGGCCGACGGCGAGGGGGAAGATGAACTGCATCGCCGTGGCCCCGGGCAGCGCCTCGCCCGAGGGAGTGACGTGCACCCGCACCGCGAACATGCCGGTGTAGTGCATGCTGCTCACCGCCAGGCCCATGACGACAGAGGCGAGGGTGACGGCGATCGGCGACTTGATGTTGAGCGCCGCCCAGAGGGCCGCGGTCGCCGCGACGACGGCGATCAGGACGGAGAGTCCCACCCGTACCGCGTCGTAGGTGACGTCGCCGTGCAGTCGGACCGCCGCCATGCCCAGGTAGTGCATGCTCGCCACGCCCAGACCGGTGGTGAGTCCGCCGATCAGTAACGCACGCGTGCCCTCTTTGCTGTAGCCGACGGCGAAGACGCCGGCGCAGACCACGACCATGGCCACGAGAAGGCTGAGCACGGTCAGGGGGACGTCGTAGCGGATGTCGGTGCCGGTGACACCGAATCCGAGCATGGCCACGAAGTGCATGGTCCAGATGCCGGTGCCGATCGCCGACGCGGCGGTGATCAGCCAGTTGCGGCGTGAGCGCCCCGAGGCGCCGAGCGCACGCACGGTGCAGCGCAGCCCGAGGGCGGCGCCGATGCAGGCCATCGCGTACGACAGCACGGGGGTCAGCCAGCCGAAGGCGGCGTGGTCCAGGTGTCCCATGGCCACGGGACGCTAGCCGGGGCACGGGAGCACAAGGGCGGCGCATTTCGAAAGCTGCTGCAATATGACCCAGTGATGCGCCTGAACGATCGGGTCACGCTCGAACATGCGCGGCATCCTCCAAGTAGGTGAGGGATCATGCGGAGAATGAGCGACCGTCACACACACGTCCAGGAGTTCTTCGGTACCCGTGCCGCCGGTTGGGACGACCGGTTCCCCGACGACGGTCCCGCGTACGCGGCCGCGGTCGCCGGTCTCGGGCTGCGCGAGGGGGACCGCGTGCTGGACGCCGGCTGCGGCACCGGGCGGGCCCTGACGCCGCTGCGCGCCGCCGTGGGGCCTTCGGGAGTGGTCGTCGGGGTGGATCTGACCCCGGCCATGCTGGAGGCCGCCGTACGGGCCGGACGCGACCGCGACGGTCGGCTGGTCCTCGCAGACGTCACGGCGCTCCCTCTGCGCTCCGGGTCCCTCGACGCCGTCTTCGGCGCGGGCCTCGTCGCCCATCTGCCCCGGCCGGCGGAGAACCTGCGCGAGCTGGCGCGCGTGGTGCGCCCGGGCGGCATCCTGGCGCTGTTCCACCCCATCGGCCGAGCGGCGCTCGCGGCCCGCCAGGGCCGGCGGATCACGCCGGAGGATCTGCGGGCGGAACCCAACCTCCGCCCGCTGCTGGCGGGAGCGGGGTGGCTCATGACGTCCTACGTCGACGAGGACGCGCGGTTCCTGGCGGTGGCCGTACGCGAGGACTGAGGGGTCACACGCCGCCGACGATCGCCCGCACGAACGCGTCGGGGTTGTCGAACATGACGTTGTGGCCGGCGCCCTGCACCGTGACCACACGCACCCCCGCGGCCTCCAGCGCGTCTGCTCCCTCGAGCGGACCCGTGATCTCACCCTGCAGGTAGACGCGTTCCACAGAGTGGAGCCCGGTCAGGATCTCGCGCATGACCGGATCGGATCCGCGCCGCAGACCGACGGCGCTGCGGTGCAGTGCCCGCGGGTCGGCGAGCCGCATCGTCGCGGCCCACAGGGGTCCGACCTCGTCCAGCACGCGCGCGTACCCCTCGGCGAGGAACTCCTCCTCCGCGTACGCGGCGATGCCGCTGCTGCCCGCGGCGGGCGGCGGGAAGGCGTCCAGGTTGGCCTCGGTCAGCACCAGCCGAGCGACCAGGTCGGGCCGGCGGTGGGCCAGGACGACGGCCACGGAGCCGCCCATGCTGTGGGCGACCAGTTCGGCGCCGCTCACTTCCGCCGCGTCCAGCGCGGCCGCCAGGGCGTCGGCGTGCTCCTCGAGCGTGTAGCCGAAGTCCGCGGGGCGGTCGCTGATGCCGTGACCCGGCAGGTCGACGAACAGGCTCCGACGGCCGGCCAACTCCGGCCGCGCCGCCACGTGCGCGTGGTACACGGTCGAGGCCGCGCCCAGTCCGTGCACGTACACCCGCGCCGGGCCGCCGCCCCGGGACTCCGTCCAGCGCACTCGGCTGCCCCTGTCGTCGAACTCTGCCTGCCGCATGGCTCCCCCTCAGGATCCTCGTCGTGGTCCGTCTGGATCGATCACCGGTAGGACCGCGACGACAATACATCGGGTACGATGTATTGCGTCAACATGATATCGACACATCGGGGTATCCGGTCAGCGAGGTACACCTGGCCTGCGGCACAATGCGGGCATGCTGGAGCTCGCCGTCCTCGGTTTCCTGTTCGACGCGCCGCTGCACGGCTACGAGCTGCGCAAGCGCATCACCGCGCTCACCGGGCACGTACGCCCCGTGGCGGAGAGCACCCTCTACCCGGCGATCAAACGCCTGGAGAAGGCGGGACTCCTGGTGCGCGCCACGGAGCCCGGCGCCGTAGCCGCTCCGCGGCACGTCCTGCGCCTCACCGCCGACGGCCGGGGCGAACTGCGCAGGCGGCTCGCCGAACCCGACCGGCGCGACATCACCGACGAGAACCGATGGTTCACGGTGCTGGCCTTCCTGCGGCACCTGGACGACTGCGCCGCCCAGGCCGCGGTGCTGCGCCGCCGGCTGGCCTTCCTCGAGG
Organism: Streptomyces sp. P3; assembly: GCF_003032475.1. Taxonomy (NCBI): domain Bacteria; kingdom Bacillati; phylum Actinomycetota; class Actinomycetes; order Kitasatosporales; family Streptomycetaceae; genus Streptomyces; species Streptomyces sp. P3. Next base: position 8,454,155 of record NZ_CP028369.1, on the reverse strand, counting down.
AACCGGCGAGCTTCTTCTACGACGGCGACCGTCCGTTGCGGGCCGAGGAGCTGACGGACCCCTTCCAGCGCGGCATCCTGACCATCGCCCGGGCCACCTCACGGGCCGAGCTCGCCTGGCTGCGCGACACGCTCGACGCGCTCGACGGCTGAAACCGTGACCGCAACTCCGTTCCCTTCGGCCGTCGGACGGGCAACTCCAGGGTGAGCAGCGGGAGATGGACGTCCCATCGACGCATTGAGGCACTGGGAGGGCGGTCGGCATGTTCGGTGCGATACGCAAGGCCTGCGGAAGACTCCTCGACGCGAGGCGCGCGCGGTCCGTTCCGGGTGGCGCGGAAGGTCCGGGCGGGACGGCGCGCACGGGCGGAAAGCGCACGCACAATCTGTTCGAGGCGGCCGCCGTGTACGTCTCGGCCCGCGCGGAGGACGATCAGGACAGAATCGACGAGGCGGCGGACTGGGTGTCGCCGGAGGCGCTGTCCTTCGGCGTCAACGAGCTGGCCTGCCGCGCGGTGATCGCCCTGGCGCGGGAACGCGACGAATCACCGCAGACCGTGGCACGCGAACTCCTCGGGCTGCCGGCAGCGTGACGCATCCGACGGCCGCCCGTGGTCGATTCGCCCCGTCCGGCCGGAAACCTGCAGCTCCGGGTATGTCGGCCAGTCGTGACAAGCGCCTTCTCGCCGCACTAGGGTGCGCGCGGTTGGACGAACCGATGGGGAGGCTGGGATGGCCGGGACGGACGAGGACACCGTCGCCGCCGCGGACGACGCGCTCTATGTGCTCACGGCGGTGCTGTTGACGCCGGCGAAGTTCCCGAGCGCGCTGGGCGACGACTATCCGGAGGCCTGTGCGGCGCTCGGCATGCCGCCGCTCGCCGACGGGTACGGCCTGGTGCTGGGCCAGGACGGCGGAGGGGCCCGGTGGACCGTCGTCATCGACGACGTGTCCCTGGTGGCCGTCGCCATCGCGTCGTGGGACTGCGGCATGGAATACGACCTGTCGCCCGACGAACGGACGGTCGTCGCCGCGCTGCCCGGCTGGCCGCTGGCGGTCGCCGTCGCGGCTCCGGGCGTGCCCGCGCCGCACGACCCCGCCCCGGACGTCGCGGACGGTCCCGCGCTGACGCCTCCGGACACCAGTACCTGGGGTCCGGCGCAGCGCCGGCTGGGCGCCGACGAGATCGCGCTCCAATGGGCCCTGTGGCGGGAGCAGATCGACGACGCGGAGTTCGCGTCGTCGCGGCAGCGCGCGGAGGCATCCGCGGAGGCCGCGGACGACGCCGCCCGCGACGGTGAGGCCGACGTGCCCGGGTCCGACGGTTCGGACGTCGAGGCCCGGCGGTCCGGGCGGCTGACGACGCAGACGCAATCGGCTCACGACGCCGCCGGGTCCGACGCGGCCGGCAAGGCATCGCCGGGCGGCGGGCACAGCGGGATCCGACGGGTCCTGGCCGAGGTGCGCGCCTACGTGGACAGCCCGCCTCCGCTCGGGCGGGTGCGGTCCTCGTTCGCTCCCGGTGACGCGCGAACGCTGCGGGCCGACGGCCCCGGCTGGTCGCTCGTCGCCAGGACCGACGACATCGCGTTCGTGCTGCTCGACGACGAGCCCGGCGAAGTGCTGCCGGTCGGCCGCGGCCCCGAGCTGCCCGGACTGCTGGAGGCGCTCGACAAGATGGCCGTCCGGCCTCTGTGAGGCCGGTCGAGCCTTCCCGAGCGGACGACGGGGACCGCCGCGCGGTCCCCGTCGCTCAGCGGCCGAGCTCCTTGCGCGTGACACGGCGCAGCCTGCGCCGTTGCGAAGGATCCAGCGTGAGGTAGGCCGCGGCGGGCACCCCCACCACGATCAGCAGGGCGGCCCACCAGGGCAGCCAGATCAGCAGGAGGAGCCCTACCACCACACCCCCTGCGGCGATCTTCGCGTTCTTCGACATGTGTGCGTCGCCTCCTTGCGCGGCTGTTGCCGCTCTCTGCCATGAAAACGGCTCCGCGCCGCCCGCGGTTCCGGCAGCGACCCTGAGACGTCCCTGAACTGCGTCCCCGAGATGCCCCCGAGGCGCCTGCGGGTCCCTCGACGCCGGACATGGCGCCGGGGGCGTCCCCCGACCGTCACGCCGGACCTCGCGCGCCCTCCCCGTGCTGTACCCTCGGCGACTCCGCCCTGGTAGTCAAACTTGAGGAGCAGGCTCATCGCCGTGCAGAGGGATTCCACGGAAGTATCACCCCGGAGCTCCGAACTGGTCCGCTGCTGCGCCCTGTTCGTGCCGGGCGCCCAGGCCCGGCCCGGCAGCGTCGCGTTCTGGCGATCCGACGGCGAGGCCCCTCCTGTCCCAGGGGCGCGGGGGGCGCAGGGTCCGTCCGCGACGCTGTCCGTCGTCCGCCCGACCGACTCCGGCGTGGCGGTCACCCGCGTACCCGTCCTGCTGATGCCCGTACTGGACGCCCTTCCCGTACTCGTCCGCGCGCGTACCGCCCCGGACGCCCACCGCTCCACCGCGTTCTGGGGTGCAGCCGCCCTGCTGTCCCTGGCTTTCACGGCGCGAGGCCTGTTGCTGCCCGGCCTGTCCGTGCAGGACCACGACGCCTGGCGGGCCGGCCCACTGGGCCCGGACGACGTCGAGCAGGTGCGCCGACTGGCCGCCTCCATGCCGCCCGAGGCGCACGCCGTCCCGGTCGACGACGCCCTGCCGCCGCGGATCCCCGCCCCCGAGTGGCTGCTGCGCGCCTTTCTGGACGCCGTCGCGGACGCACTGCCCCGCACACCCGCCGCGGAGCTCGTCACCGGCGGACCCGCGTATGCGGCGCGGCAGCCACAAGCCGTGCCGGAGCTGCGCGGCTGGGCGGCCGACGTCGCCGCAGGCCACGAAGCCGGCGTACGGATCTCGCTGCGGATCGAGGTGTCGGGCATCGGGGAATCGGGGTTCGGCGGACACGAACCGCCGGTCGGCGAACCGGCCGTCGAGGGACCGGCAGTCGGCGAAAACGGCGCCGCCGAGTCCCGGACCGACGTCCGCGGAGCCGGTGGGACAACATCCGGCTCCCTCTCCCCCGGCCTCGGCCCCGGCGCCGGCCCGGGGGGAACTGCGCCCGGTTTCCGGGCCGTGCCGCAGGTGCACAGCGTCGGCGACCCCGCGCTCGTCGCCGAAGCCGCCGAGCTCTGGGACGGCCCCGAGGTGACGCGCGAGGCGTTCGGACCCCGCGCGCGGACGGACGTCCTGCTCGCCCTGCGCCGTGCCGCGCGAGCCTGGCCCGCGCTCACTCCGCTGCTGTCGGCCACGGTCCCCGAGGCCGTCGATCTCGTCGACGAGGAGATCATCGATCTCCTGGGCGACGGTTCTCGAGCGCTGGCGAAGGCAGGGGTCGAGGTGCACTGGCCCCGAGAGCTGGTCCGCACGCTGACCGCCCGGGCGGTCGTCGGCCCCCCGGAGGAGGGCTCGGGGTCGGCACGGGCGGGGTCGGAAATACCGTCGTCCCTGTCCGCGGACGCCCTCCTGACGTTCACCTGGCGGTTCGGGCTCGGCGGACAGCAGCTCACGCGTGAGGAGCTGGACCGCCTGGCCGAGGCGAAGCGGCCGCTCGTACGGCTGCACGACCGGTGGGTTCTGATCGACCCCGGGGAGCTGCGTCGTGCCGCCGCCCGGCAGGACCGCGAGCTGACACCCGTGGACGCCCTGAGCGCGGCCCTGACGGGTTCCACGGAGGTGGACGGCAGCCGGGTCGACGTGGAGCCCGCCGGGTGGCTGTCGACCCTGCGGGAGCGGCTGACGCGGCCCGAGGGACACGAGCCGGTGGCGCAGCCCGTCGCCCTCGACGCCACGCTGCGCGACTACCAGCGGCGCGGGCTGGACTGGCTGGTCCGGAACACGTCCCACGGCCTGGGCTGCTGTCTCGCGGACGACATGGGGCTGGGCAAGACCGTCACGCTGATCGCCCTGCACCTGCACCGCCAGACGGACGCGGCGGCCGAGGGCCCCACCCTCGTGGTCTGTCCGACGTCCCTGATGGGCAACTGGCAGCGGGAGATCGAGAGGTTCGCACCGGGCACACCCGTACGCCGCTTCCACGGCCCGCGTCGTGACCTCGCGGCGCCGGCCGGCGGGGAGTTCGTGCTCACGACCTACGGCACGCTGAGGCTGGACGCGAAACGGCTCGGCACGGTCCCGTGGGGCCTGGTCGTTGCGGACGAGGCCCAACACGTGAAGAACCCGTACTCGGCGACCGCGCGGGCGCTGCGCACCATCGGCACGCGCGCGCGGGTGGCCCTCACGGGCACTCCGGTGGAGAACAATCTGTCGGAGCTGTGGGCGATCCTGGACTGGACGACACCAGGCCTTCTGGGCCGGCTCGGCCACTTCCGCGCGCACTATGCGCGAGCCGTCGAGGGCGGCGGGGATCCGGCGGTGGCGGAGCGGCTCGCCAGGCTGGTCGGACCGTTCCTGCTGCGCCGGCGCAAGTCGGACCCGGGCATCGCACCGGAGCTGCCGCCCAAGACCGAGACCGACCGGCCCGTCTCCCTCAGCGACGAGCAGGCGGGCCTGTACGACGCAGTGGTGCGCGAGACCCTGGCGGCCATCGCCGAAGCCGACGACATGGCGCGGCGCGGCCTGATCGTGAAACTGCTGACCGGTCTCAAGCAGATCTGCAACCATCCCGCGCAGTACCTGAAGGAGGACCGGCCGAAGACCGCCGGACGCTCCGGGAAGCTGGAACTCCTGGACGAACTGCTCGACGTTCTCCTCGCCGAAGGGGCGAGCGTGCTGGTCTTCACGCAGTACGTGCGCCTGGCGCGGCTGCTGGAACAGCACCTGGCCGCACGGGGCGTCCCCGCCCTGTTCCTGCACGGCGGCACGCCGGTCGCCGAGCGCGAGGCCATGGTCCGGCGCTTCCAGGACGGCGAGATCCCCGTGTTCCTGCTGTCCCTGCGGGCTGCGGGCACCGGGCTCAACCTCACGCGCGCGGAGCACGTCGTGCACTACGACCGCTGGTGGAATCCGGCCGTGGAGGCGCAGGCCACCGACCGCGCGTACCGCATCGGCCAGACCCGGCCCGTTCAGGTGCACCGGCTGATCGCCGAAGGGACGATCGAGGACCGCATCGCCGACATGCTGCGACGCAAGCAGGCTGTCGCGGACGCCGTCCTCGAGGCCGGAGAGGCGGCGCTCACGGAGCTGACGGACGCCGAGCTGGCCGATCTGGTGGAACTGCGAGGGAACACGCGATGAACGGGCACGACAGCGCCGGGCGGCGCGGCGAGGGACGCATGGCGCGAATCGAGGAACACACGTTCGCGGCGCTGCCTCCCGCGCACGGGAGAGGGTTCGCGCAGACCTGGTGGGGCAGGGCGTGGCTCACGGCGCTGGAGGACGGCGCCATGGACGGGGAGCAGGTGAGGGCGGGCCGGCGACTCGCGCGCGCGGGCTCCGTGGGCGCGGTGACCGTGCGGCCGGGCCGTATCACGGCCGTCGTCCGCGGTCGTGACCGCACGCCGCACCGGGCCGACGTGCTGCTCGACACGCTATCGGCCGCGCAGTGGGACCGCTTCCTCGATCTGACGGCCGAACAGGCCGGCCACACGGCCGCACTGCTCGACGGGGAGATGCCGCCCCATCTCGTCGAGGACGCCGACGCCGCAGGTGTGCACCTGCTGCCGGGGCTCGGCGACCTGGAGGCGGCCTGCGACTGCGGCGCCTGGGACCACTGCGGCCACACGGCGGCCCTCTGCTACCAGGTGGCAAGGCTGCTCGACCAGGATCCGTTCGTCCTGCTGCTGCTTCGGGGCCGCTCCGAACGGGTCCTGCTGGACGGCCTCCAGGAGCGCGGCGCCGGCGCTCCGGCGGTATCGGCGTCGGCGGCGTCCCGAGCCGAAGGAGTGGACGCGGCGGAGGCGTACGCCGCCGGGGACATCCTGCCCGCGTTGCCCGCCGCGCCCCCGCTCCCGCCGGAGCCGGGCATTGCGTGCGCGTTGGACACGGACGCGCCGGCCCCGCCAGGGGTGGAGCCCGCCGCTCTGGAGTACCTGGCCGCCCGGACCGCCGCAGCGGCGCACCTGCTGCTCTCTCAGGCACTGCGCGAGCGCCCGGGGCCGGGTGCGGAGCCGTGGCGGTTGTCGGTCGCCCAGGACGCCGTACGGCTGGCGTCCGGTGCCGTCGGCAGCATTCAGGGCGCGCATCGGCTCGCTGCCGTGGCCGGACGGCTGGCCGTCGGCTCCGGGCGCAGCCGGGAACAGCTGGCCTCGGCCGTACGAGCCTGGCAGCACGGCGGGCCGGCGGCCCTGTCGGTGTTGGAGGAGGAGTGGGCCGTCGAAGGCGATGCGCTCGCCCGCGCGCGGGCCGCACTGCAAGCCGCCTGGGAGGACGACGAGCGGCCGGCGCTGCGGGCGCGAGCCAACCGGTGGACGGTCGCCGGTGAGGCCTGCCAACTGCGGCTGGGACGGGACGGCCGCTGGTGGCCGTACCGCGAGGAGGGCGGCCGCTGGATGCCGGCCGGGGACGCCGACGACGACCCGGCGACGGCCCTGGCCGCAGCTCTCCCCGACCGCGGGGAAGCACCTTCCCGCACGGAGACGCGTTCCCCGACGGAGGTGCCTTCCCCGCCGGAAGTGCCCCCCGCTTTCACAGCGTAGGCACACGGACGTCGTGCTTCACGGGGTCGGCCCCGGGGTCGGTGACGTCGGCTACGGCTACGGCTACGGCTACGGCTACGGCTACGGCACAAGATCCCCCACCGACGGCAGCAACGACTCCAGGTCGCTGGGCAGCAGCTCGGTCGGCAGCGCACTGGGGAAGCCGCTGGGCAGGTCGCTGGGGAAGCCGCTTGGGAAGCCGCTGGGCAGGCCCGACGGAAGGGTGACGGACGGCTCGGGAGAGTTCGTGGCACTGTCCCCGGTCGTCGGTTTGTCGTCCGGCGAGTCGCCGCTTCCCGAGGCCATCAGCACGACGGCGACGACGGCCGCGGCCAGGACCAGCAGCGCGAGCACCACGAAGAGCGGGTTCGTGCGCCGTCGGCCGGGGCCGCCGGGATCACCCGCCGCACCGGTTCCGTAGGGGGCGGTGGGCGGTCCGAAGCCGCCGGGAGGCGGCATGTCCCCCGGCGGTCCGGGCGGCTGAGGCGGTACGGGCGGCATGGCCATACCGCTCAGCGTGGCCGTGAAACCGCTCGGAGGGCGACCCCCGCACGCGACTTGATACCGGTTCATGGCACGGAGGACATGATTCCGGCGTATTGCGTACGGAGGCCGACCGGACGGGGAACGTTCTGCGGCACGCGCGTGTGTGGGCGCCCGGCGCCCACACGTGCGCGTGCGCGGCTCAGCTCCGGGCGCCCAGCAGGTGGTCCATCGCGAGCTGGTCGAGCTGCTCGAAGGCCATGCCGCGGGCGGCGGCCGCCTCGGGGTCGAAGTCCTCGAAGGCGGTGCGGTCGGCGAGCAGGCTCTCCAGGCCGTCGGCGGCGGTGGCCTGCGCCAGCTCGTCGAGGCGGGAGGCGCGCAGGGCCTCCTGGACCTCGGGGTCGGCGCGGAAGGCGGTCGCCCTCTCCTTGAGGATGAGGTAGTTGCGCATGCAGCCCGCCGCCGACGCCCACACGCCGTCGAGGTCCTCGGTGCGCGGCGGCTTGAAGTCGAAGTGCTTCGGGCCCGCGTAGCCGGCGCTCTCCAGCAGGTCGACCAGCCAGAACGCGGAGCGCAGGTCACCGGCGCCGAAACGCAGGTCCTGGTCGTACTTGATGCCGGACTGGCCGTTGAGGTCGATGTGGAAGAGCTTGCCCGCCCACAGCGCCTGCGCGATGCCGTGCGGGAAGTTCAGCCCGGCCATCTGCTCGTGGCCGACCTCCGGGTTGACGCCGTACAGCTCCGGACGCTCCAGACGCTCGATGAACGCCAGGGCGTGGCCGACGGTGGGCAGCAGGATGTCGCCGCGCGGCTCGTTCGGCTTGGGCTCGATGGCGAACTTCAGGTCGTAACCCTGCGAGGTCACGTACTCGCCGAGGAGGTCGAAGGCCTCCTTCATGCGGTCGAGCGCCACGCGGACGTCCTTGGCGGCGCCGGACTCCGCACCCTCACGGCCACCCCAGGCCACGTACGTCTTCGCGCCGAGCTCGACGGCGAGGTCGATGTTGCGGATCGTCTTGCGCAGGGCGTACCGGCGCACGTCGCGGTCGTTCGCGGTGAACGCGCCGTCCTTGAAGACGGGGTGCGTGAAGAGGTTGGTGGTGGCCATCGGCACGGTCATGCCGGTGGTGTCCAGGGCCTGCCGGAAGCGCTTGACGTGCTCCTCGCGCTCACTGTCCGAGGATCCGAACGGGATGAGGTCGTCGTCGTGGAAGGTCACGCCGTAGGCGCCCAGCTCGGCCAGGCGCGTCACCGTCTCGACCGGGTCGAGGGCACGCCGCGTGGCGTCCCCGAACGGGTCCCTTCCCTGCCAGCCGACGGTCCACAGGCCGAAGGTGAACCTGTCGTCGGGGGTGGGCTGGTAGCTCATGCCGGCTCCTTGCTTGAAGTCTGTCGTGCGGGGTGGTGGCGAACTATTTCGTCATGGCCGTTTACAAATTAGTATGCGAACGCATCTCTGGGAAGACAGATCCCGCAGAGCCGCGGAAAAACTTGAGGGAGAACCCGATGTCAGCAGCCGAGGGTCCGCTCGTCGTCGGCGTGGACACGTCCACCCAGTCCACGAAGGTCCTGGTCGTCGACGCCGCCACCGGAGCCGTCGTCGCGAGCGGCCGGGCACCGCACACCGTGTCCTCGGGGGCCGGCCGCGAGAGCGACCCGCGCCAGTGGTGGGACGCCCTGCGCGAGGCGCTGCACCAGTGCGGCGACGCGGCGCGCGAAGCCGCAGCCGTGTCGATCGGCGGCCAGCAGCATGGACTCGTCACGCTGGACGAGCGGGGCGACCCGGTGCGCCCGGCGCTGCTGTGGAACGACGTCCGTTCGGCTCCCCAGGCGCATCGGCTGACCGAGGAGCTGGGCGGAGCGAAGATCTGGGCGGAGCGCACCGGATCCGTGCCGGCGGCTTCCTTCACGGTGACGAAGTGGGCGTGGCTGGCGGAGAACGAGCCGGAGGCGCTGCGCGCGACCAAGGCCGTACGCCTCCCCCACGACTACCTCACCGAGCGTCTCACGGGCGAAGGGACCACCGACCGTGGCGACGCGTCGGGCACCGGCTGGTGGGCTTCGGGGACCGAGGCGTACGACGAGGAGATCCTCGCCCATGTGGGGCTCGACCCGGCCCTGCTGCCCCGCGTGGTGCGGCCCGGGGAGGTGGCGGGCACCGTGCGCGACAGCCACGACCTGCCGTTCGCCAAGGGAACGCTGGTCGCTCCGGGCACCGGGGACAACGCCGCGGCGGCGCTCGGCCTCGGGCTGCGTCCCGGCACGCCCGTGCTGAGCCTCGGCACCTCGGGCACGGTGTACGCGGTGGCCAAGCGCCGCCCCACCGACCCCACCGGCACCGTGGCCGGCTTCGCCGACGCCCACGGCGACTGGCTGCCTCTGGCCTGCACCCTGAACTGCACGCTCGCCGTCGACCGCGTCGCCACTCTGCTGGGTCTGGACCGCGAGGCCGTGGAGCCCACCGCTCACCTCACGCTCCTGCCCTACCTGGACGGGGAACGCACCCCGAACCTGCCGAACGCGTCGGGCGTGCTGCACGGTCTGCGTCACGACACGACCGCCGGCCAACTGCTCCAGGCCGCCTACGACGGGGCCGTGCACTCCCTGCTCGGCGCGCTCGACCTCGTCCTCGACGAGGACGCGGACCGCTCGGCACCGCTGCTGCTGATCGGCGGCGGCGCCCGGGGCACGGCCTGGCAGCAGACCGTCCGCCGGCTGTCGGGGCGTCCGGTCCGGGTTCCGGAGGCGAAGGAACTCGTCGCGCTGGGGGCCGCCGCGCAGGCGGCGGGGCTGCTGACCGGCGAGGACCCTGCCGCCGTCGCCCGTCGCTGGAACACCGCCCGGGGCCCGGTCCTCGACGCCGTCGAGCGGGACGAGGCGACACTGACGAGAATCGCCGGGGTAGTCTCCGACGCGTCCCCGCTGCTGGAGCGGAGCACGAACGCCCACTGACCATCGAAGAAACCGACCCGTTCGACAACCCGGCATCGACGAATCGACGAATCGACGGAGGCATGACCGCACCGCTGCACGAGGCCCGGCCGGCCGGCCGGGGGCGCTCGACTCCCGACACCCAGCAGGGCATGCGCCGCCGCAACCTGGCCCGGGTGATGCACGCCGTCCGTGCCGAGGGCTCGCTCTCGCGGGCCGCGATCGCCTCGCGGATCGGTCTGACCCGGGCGGCGGTGTCGACCCTCGTCGACGAACTCATACGCACCGGACTGCTCGAGGAACTCGGTCCCGAACGCCCCGGCCGGGTGGGCCGACCCGGGTCGGCACTCGCCGTCAGCGGGCGCGGTCCGGCGGGCATAGGCGCCGAGATCGGAGTCGACCACCTCGCGGTCTGTGCCGTCGATCTGCGTGGCGAGGTACGGGCCCGGGCCATGCGACACGGCACGAACCGCGGCCGCTCCCCCGGGCCGGTCGTCGGGGAACTCGCTGAACTCCTGCACCAGGTCGTCGGGGCCGCGGAACGCGAGGGGCTGTGGCCCGCCGGACTGTCCGTCGCCGTGCCGGGCCTGGTGGCCCGGGACGCCCGTACGGTCGTGCGCGCGCCGAACCTCGACTGGCAGGACGTCGATCTCGGCGCGCTGCTGCCCGGGGAGTACCCGTTGACCGTGGACAACGAGGCCAATTTCGGCGGCCTGGCCGAACTCTGGCTCGGCACGGACACCCCGAGGGACTTCCTGCACGTGTCGGCCGAGATCGGCATCGGCGCCGCGCTCGTCGTGGACGGCGCCCTGCTGCGCGGCACCCGCGGTTTCGCGGGCGAGCTCGGCCATGTGCCGGTGCACCCCGACGGCCCGGCGTGCGTGTGCGGCGGGCGCGGATGTCTGGAGCAGTACGCCGGCGAGGAAGCGGTGCTGCGCGCGGCCGGGCTGGAACCGGGCGAGGACCGCGTCGGCCTCCTCGCCGGACGGGCCGCGGCCGGCGATCCGGACGTACGGCGTGCCCTTCGGGAGGCCGGAACATCGCTCGGCATCGCCCTCACCGGGGCGCTCAACCTGCTGGACCCCGAGGGAGTCGTGCTGGGCGGCGCTCTGGCCGCCCTCGCGCCCTGGCTCCTCCCGTCGCTCGAGGCCGAGCTCTCCCGGCGCACCGCGGGCCCCGCTCGCCCTGTCTCCGTTTCGCTGCTGGGCCCCGAAGGACCGCTGCTCGGCGCCGCGCACTCGGTGGTGCGGGCGGTCCTGGACGACCCGGCGACGGTGGCGGAGCGGGTCCGAGCGAACTGAGAGCCGAGCGGACTGGGCGCTGAACGGGCTGAACGGGCTGAGAGCCGAGCCGGTACGAGCGGCGCGGGCCGCGGGCCGTCAGGTGCGCTGTTCGTTCCCGCGAACCGATCGACCGCGGTCATACCGAAGACACCGGGCGTGCCTCTCGGGCCGAGCACACCGAGGGCGCCGTACCCACCGCGCCGGAGAGCGCCAGGCCGGGACGCGCCGGAGAGCGAAACCCCCCGTTCGCCTGAGGAGGTTGTCCACAAACGCCGTGCCGTCCACGGATTCCGGACGCGGGGCACACGGCTGCGGGTCGTGGGACACCATGAGGTGTCGGGCGACGATCGCCCCGACCCCGGTCCGGACCGAGACCGGAGTCGGTCCGGGCGGTTCGTCGGCCGCGTCCGCACCGGAGGGGCCGGGACGGACGGGCCTGGGCCGGACGGGACCGGAGGAACTGGTTTCGGCGGGGGTCGTCCGGACGGTTGTCGGCTCGCGCACCGGGCGTGACGATGTCCCCAGCCGTATCGCCTTCCAGGAGGACGAGTTGAACGATCCCTGGGTGGCCCTCGAACCGGGGGCCGACCCCGCCGAACGGGTAAGGATTCTGCGCCGGGCCCATGAGACGTTCACGGAGGCGGGCACCGTGCCGCGGCCGGTGCGTGCCGTCGTGGCCGACTCGTGGCGGCGTTCGGCGCGGGCCGGCGTGGGCCCCGACGGCACCGCGGACGTGGAACTCACCGACGGCGACCTCGGAACCTATCGGTCGGAGCATCCGCTGGCGCGGGTGATGCCGCTGTTCCGCGAGCTGATGGGCACGTTCGCCGCGGACGGCGAGCATCTCTTGGCGGTGTGCGACGCGCACGGACGGCTGTTGTGGGTGGAGGGCCACGCGGAGACACGGCGCCACGCCGGGCGGATGAACTTCGTGCCCGGGGCACGGTGGTCGGAGAACGCGGTCGGGACGAACGCCCCGGGCACGGCGGTCGCCCTGGACCGGCCGGTGCAGGTGTTCGCGGCCGAGCACTTCATACGACGGGTGCAACCGTGGACGTGCGCGGCCGCGCCGGTGCACGACCCTCGAACCGGTCGGGTGCTGGGCGCCGTGGACATCACGGGCGGCAACGGGCTGGCGCATCCGCACAGCCTGGGTTTCGTCCAGGCCGTCGCCCGGGCCGCCGAGGCTCATCTGGCCCTGCTCGCCCCGGCGCAGCCCGGTGCCGACACTCCGTGGCTGAGCGTGCTGGGCCGGGACGAGGCGCGACTGGTCACGGGCGACCGGGAGTTGCGGCTGAGCCGTCGGCACAGCGAGATCCTGCTGCTCCTGGCCCGGCACCCCGAAGGACTCACCGGCGACGAACTGCTCTGCGCGCTGTACGAGGACGAGTCGGTGACGCCGGTGACCCTGCGGGCCGAGCTCGCCCGGCTGCGCGGAATCCTCGGCCCCGGTCTGCTGGCATCGCGTCCCTACCGGCTCACGATCGCCTGCGAATCGGACCTGGCCGTCGTCGAGAGACGGCTGGCGACCGGCGCCGTCACGGCGGCGGCGACCGCGTACGCGGGACCTCCGCTGCCGGGGTCGCAGGCGCCGGCGGTGGTCCGGCTCGGACGTCGGCTCACCGAGGGTCTGCGTGCCGCGCTGATCGCCTGCGGCGACCCGGATCTGCTGGCGAACTGGGCGCACGCACCGTGGGGCGAGGACGACGTCGACGTGTGGCGGGCACTTGCGCAGGCCCGCCCGACGGCGGCGACGCGGACGCGTCTCGCATCGCTCCAGGCGGAGCTGACGACCCCGCCGCGGTGGCCGCGCCCTTAGGGCGTGTTTCGCCGCAGGCGTCGCGCACACGGCTGGTGGGTGGCCGGCCGCCGAGCGCGGTGTGCCGGATGACCGGTACGGGGCGCTCCGCCCTGCGTGCAGCGTGCTCCGCCGTCGCGCAACGTGGTTGCAACGTCCGCTTCCCTAGCCTTCCGCGAAGAGCTGTCCAACGGCGGGCAGCACTGCTGAAGGAGGCAGAGCAGGATGACCCGTTACGCGGCGCCCGGCACCGAAGGCGCGATCGTCTCCTACCAGACACGTTACGACCACTTCATCGGCGGCGAGTACGTCCCGCCGGCTCTCGGGCGCTACTTCGAGAACCCCTCGCCGGTGACCGGGGAGACCTTCACGGAGGTGGCACGCGGTACCGCGGAGGACGTGGAGCGGGCGCTGGACGCAGCGCACGCCGCCGCGCCGGGCTGGGGGCGCACGTCGGCGACGGAGCGCTCCGACATCCTGCTGAAGATCGCCGACCGGATGGAGGCCTACCTGGAGCCCCTCGCCGTCGCGGAGAGCTGGGAGAACGGCAAGCCGGTCCGGGAGACGCTGGCGGCGGACATCCCTCTGGCCATCGACCACTTCCGATACTTCGCCGGCGCCATCCGCGCCCAGGAGGGCTCGCTCAGCCAGGTCGACGACGACACCGTGGCGTACCACTTCCACGAGCCGCTCGGCGTCGTCGCGCAGATCATCCCGTGGAACTTCCCCATCCTGATGGCCACGTGGAAGCTCGCGCCCGCCCTCGCCGCGGGCAACGCGGTGGTCATCAAGCCCGCCGAGCAGACCCCGGTGTCGCTGCACTACTGGATGAGTCTGATCGCCGACCTGCTGCCGCCGGGCGTGGTCAACATCGTCAACGGGCTCGGACCGGAGGCGGGCAAACCACTCGCGTCCAGCCCACGGGTGGCGAAGGTCGCCTTCACCGGCGAGACGTCCACGGGCCGGCTGATCATGCAGTACGCGGCGGAGCACCTCAAGCCGGTCACGCTGGAACTCGGCGGCAAGTCACCGAACATCTTCTTCGACGACGTCTGGGACAAGGACGACGACCTCCGGGACAAGGCCCTCGAAGGGTTCACCATGTTCGCGCTGAACCAGGGCGAGGTCTGCACCTGCCCCTCGCGCGGCCTCATACAGCGCGGCAACTATGGTGACTTCCTCCAGGCGGCCGTCGCCCGCACCGAGCTCATCACGCCCGGCCACCCCCTCGACACGGACACCATGATCGGCGCACAGGCCTCCGGCGACCAGCTCGCGAAGATCCTCTCCTACATCGACATCGGCCGGAAGGAGGGCGCCAAGATCCTCACTGGTGGTGAACGCGCCCAATACGAAGGCGAGTTGAAGGGCGGATACTATGTCCAGCCGACGATCTTCGAGGGTGACAACCGCATGCGGATCTTCCAGGAGGAGATCTTCGGGCCGGTCGTCTCGGTAGCCTCCTTCGACGACTTCGACGACGCCATCAAGATCGCCAACGACACGTCGTACGGCCTCGGAGCCGGGGTGTGGACACGGGACATCAACACGGCGTACCGCGCCGGCCGGGCGATCCAGGCCGGGCGCGTGTGGACCAACTGCTACCACGCGTACCCGGCGCACGCCGCTTTCGGAGGCTACAAGCAGTCCGGGATCGGGCGCGAGACACACAAGATGATGCTGGAGCACTACCAGCAGACCAAGAATCTTCTGGTGTCGTACTCGCCGAAGAAACTGGGCTTCTTCTAGACGCCAAAAAAGGGCGCCTGACCAGGCATTTCACCTGACAGGCGCCCTTCCCGGCCTGCATCTAAGCCACGGGGTGAAGTGCAGAGTAACTCCTGATATGTCCCACTGCTATCCCACCTCTGACCAGCTGCTCCGGGGCATTTCCGGGCCAAGGCTCGGTTCATGCGTCCTCTGCACTGCCGTCCTGCCCCACCCACCTTCGCATCGACTCCTCGATCAGGCTGTTGGCATGGTTCCGTGCCTCGGCCAGAAACTTGGCGTAGTAGCGGAAGAGGACCTGGATGCTTTGTCCGGCGCGGCGCGCACACTCTGCCGGGTCGACACCGGAGGCAAGCCAGAATGAGATTCCTGCGTGGCGCAGGTCGTAGGGGCGTTTCGCAAGCTCAAGGGCGTGTTCATCGAGAGTCAGTGCGGCCTCACGCGCACGTCCCCATGTGATGCCGTACGCGGAAGGATCGACGTAGTTTCCCGCTGCATTGCGGAACAGACGTCCATCGGGCGCGACACCGAAACTCTCTATATGCTCGCGCAGCATGCGCACCAGCACAGGCGGGATGGGCACGGGCCTCGTCGCCTTGGCCGCCCGTCGCTTCAGTGAGTGGACCTCGTGAACTGCACCGTCATTCGTCCACTCCTTCCCCGCCGTGACCACCCCGCCCTTCAGGTTGAGGAGCCCCCATCCACTCGCTGGCAGTCGGCACTGGGACTTCTGCAAGTGAATAACCTCAGCAGGACGCATCGCGGCGTAGTACATACACCCGAAAAAGGCGTACAGGTGTGGGCCTCGACCGGGCAGCGCCCTCACCGCAGCAAGCAGGCGGCCCACCTGCGCCGGATTGGGCACGCAGTCCGGATCGACTTCGTCGGCAACTTCCGGCGCAGACCACCGCAAGCCGCTCAGCGGGTTCTGGGTGAAGTACCCACGTTCCACTGCGACCCCGAACACCTCGTTGACGGCAGCCTTCTTGCGCTTCACAGTCTTCGCTGCAGCGGCTGCCCCATCGACCTTTCGGCACAGAGCGTCGAGTCCCCGGCGCAGAACATCGGGCTCCGCCAACTCGCTCACGGGCAGTGAATGGCGCTGCAGCCAATCCAGCGCTGCCTGCCACTCCTCGGGCGGATCCTCCCTCCAGGCTTTTTTGTTGAAAGCCCATGAATACAGTGCCCTCCGCAGTTCACGAGGTGCCCGGGACATGTGCTCTGGCTCGACGAAGGCTGGAGTGATGGTCGCGAGAGCGTCGGCAAGCGTTCGACGTGTATTTCCCGGCGTACGGTCCCAACGCTGCTCGATGTACTCCTGCGCGAGGACATACCAGGTGGTGCGCTGTTTCAGGGCCCGAAGCTCGGAGGCCGGCAGGCCCGTCCTTGTGTCGAACGGCTCGCCGTCGCGCGCGGCAGTCACTAGTTTAGAACGTCGGCTCTCCGCAAGCCCCTTCGTGAGAAAGGACTCGGATTTCTCCCGCCCATTGACCGTCCACCGAACCTCGAACCCCTTGCGACGGTCCGGCCGCTCACGTGTGTCCCAAAATCGAACTCTGTAACTCATCGCCATTCAGGCGTATCCCCCTCACACGCTTTCCACCACGCGTCTAGATCGACGCGGCGGCAGCGGAGTTCACCATTCGGAAGTTTGATCATTCGGGGCGCTTGACCGCGAGCGCGCAAGCGGTAGAACGCTGACGGGCTCATTCGGATTTCCGCCAGAACCTCGGAGAGTTTGAGCGCAGGAGGGCGAGCCATTTTTTCCCTTGAAGATTTCAACGAGTCGCCAGACGCTGGGAGGCACAACAGAGCTAACTCAGTTGAGCGTTGGCATGGAAGTTCACCGCATCCGCACAGCTCCACCGCCAAGCGCAGCCGCTGCGAACTCCTCAATGGTCGCGACGATCGCCGGTTTGGCTAACCGGCGATCGTGGTCTATATTGCGTGCCGCATCGCCAGAGTCCGGATGTTCCCGCGCTGGCTTCAGCTAGAAAGTCAACCGGTATGAGCGCAGTGCGGGAGTGGCGCCGTCCGTGGCGCTTACCAGCAGACCCTCATCAGTGAGTCCGTCAAGATTTCGCGCTGCGACACGCTCAGGAGCCCTAATGGCCGGGGCCACGTGCCAAGTTGCAGATCCTGGGTGCGCTGCTCGGTCGAGGCGATGGCTGCGTTGCAATAGATCCTCGCCAAACAGTCCGGCCGCAAAGACGCAAACGCCCAGCCCAGTGGACACGGTGCCGTAGTCACCGGCCGTGGCCGGACCAAGCGCTCAGTGCGCCGAGCGCGAAGAGGACAGGGGAAGGGAAGCGGGCGAAGCAAAATAGCGGGAACCGACAGACCAACCTCCTAGCAAGGGACGACGCCAGAAGGAGCCCGGTGTGGGCGGTACTTCTGACCTGGTGTTTTCCGGGAAGTTGTACGTTGACATGCTCCTGGCGGAGGTTTCCAGTCCTTTGGAGTTCTTTCTTGTCTGCCGTCGGCGAATGCATGCCGACAGCTGCGTGGAACCCCTCTGTCACAGGGCCGTTGAGGCGCAAGACATCCCGGCATCTTCGTCATGAAGTTCGCTGCCCGTGTCTCGTAGACAAGAGGACCTTCACCATGCTGCCGAAAGCGACGCGCCACCCTGGAAGACGGGCTGCCGACTGCCTGATCCAGGCCGGTGGGTGAGTCCCGCCCATCTTGACCGGTAGCGACCGACTGTCGGCGTGCGCTGAACGGCTGGGTAGGGTCGCGGTATCCGAGCTGGAGAGGTAGATGCATGGCCCACGAGATCGTGATCGCGCAGACGACCAGTGACAACGAGGATCAGGCGAAGGCGCTGGCTTGGGGCGCGGTCGAGAGCAAGCTGGCAGCGGGCGTTCACATTGATGCGCCGATCACAGCCTTCTACTGGTGGAAGGGGAAGGTCGAGACGGCGCACGAGTGGCGGATCTCGTATATGACTACGCCGGACCGTCTCCCGGCACTGGAGGCGTGGCTGCACGAGAAGCACCCGTACGACGTCCCCCAGTGGATCACGCTGCCCGTGACCGGCGGGTCGGAGGCGTATTTGTCCTGGGTTGTTGAGGAGACGGCACAGGGCTGAGAAGCGACGGGACTACGACGGCGTTCGCGTCCTGAGTTCGGCCCTGTATCGGCACAAGGGGGTTCAGGAGGCGAACTGCCGCAGGTAGACGGCAAGGTCCTGTTCTCGGTCGGGGAGCGACGCTGCGATAGTCGATGCGCGCTCCTTGCCCATCGTGTTGGGCTTGGCCTGTGCCGCTGCGGCGAACTGGCGTGACACGTAGACCCCTTGATCGACGTCACCTCCACGCAGCAGGGCCGATGCGAGATCACCGAGGACCACGACGCCTCCGTCCGGGAGTTCGTCTCCGAGGCGGTCGACTGCGGTGTCTGCTGTAGCGGTGAGTTCGGGACGCCCCAACTGCCCGTATACAGATAGGGCCAGCGAGTCCATGCGGTACGGGGTCACGAACCGGACCCACGCCTGCTCGCTGGTGTGATCCGCGAAGTCGTAGGCGAAGCGCGCTCGCTCCAACGCCCGGAGCGCCCCCATCTCGTCGCCGGCCGCCGCAGCCTCCTCCGCCTGCCTGCCGAGGACCCAGGCGGCAGCAGTAGCGTTGCCGTGGCCTCGTACATCGCTGGCCGCTTGGGAAAGTAACTCCAACTTCGCTTTCGGCGTCGAGGCGCCGTAGCTGCTGTAGGTCAGGGCAAGGGCTCGGAGCGGAGGGTGCCCGGCGGTCGTCGCGCACTGCGACGTGACCTTGTAGTAGGCGTCGGCTTTGTCGTGCTCGCCCAGGTCCCATGCCACCCAACCGGCAAGGGCAGCGGTTTCTCCGGCGGCGATAGTGAGAGCCCGCTCGTGTTCGCCGGCACGGGGCAGAGCCGCGGTGATCGCGTCAAGATGCGACTCGACCGTGCTTTGTAGCCGCCGGGCGCTGAGGTTGAGTTCCTGGACGTGTAGTTCAGCGGCCCGGTCGATGAGCGCGCCGGCGGAGGGCGAATCGATCTTGGACTCCTTGCTGAGGGCGAAGGCGAGGCGCCCCCAGGGCTCGGCAGCCGCGCTCACGCCGACAGCGGCGCCACCCAGCAGCGTGCGACGCTTCACGGCGTCCAGGTCCTCCCCTGCATTGGCATGCCCCTTTCTCTTCCGAGCGCGGGCAGCCTTGGCCTCCCGTTGTAGTTCCTCGAAGGGGACACCGCAGGCCGCCGCGATGTGGCCGATAGTGTGACTGGTAGGGATGTTCTCGAAGTTCTCATAGCGGCTGATCTCTCGGCGGGTCATGGTGTCCCGGCCGGAGACAGCGTTGATCGCCTCTGCCTGCCCCTCCTGTGTCCGGCCCGCATCCTGCCGAAGCCGCAGGAGCAGGTCGGCGAACGGATCTGGCATGAGTGTGACCTCTGTTGGTGGGCGGAATCCAATCATGGCCTTAATTCCCCCTCCTGCTTTCCCCCTTGACAGATTTTTCCCCCTCTGGATTCCCCTGGTCTACGGTGTCGCCACGCGGTGCGATAGCCCCCATGACCAGGCTCCAAGAGGAGACCCCGCCCGGCGGGGGCATCCGTAGCTTTGCCGACGTGGCAGGCGTGCCATGTGCGAGGTCGGTTCACGAAGACCGGCACAGCACATCGGCGAGGCCAGGCATGCCGACGCCATCCCTTGGTTGTCAGGCGGCCTTTCTCCCTGAGCTCGCGAGAGTTGGGGAGATGCGGCAGACAGCCGGGGCGTTCCTGCGGCTGTGCCGTGTTTCGGAGCCGGTGGCGGGGGTCGTCGTACTGGCCGTCTCGGAGCTGGTCACCAACGCCGTGGTTCACGGCGAGGGAGAAGTCGTGCTCCGGATCACGGTGGCCGTCGACGTGGTGCGCGTCTCGGTCACCGATCACAATCCGGCCCCAGCTGTACTCAATGCAGCCGGACCCGACGGTGAATCCGGTCGCGGGATCCGGCTTGTCGATGCGATCTCAGACGCGTGGGAGAGCAGCGGCGAGGAGACGTGGTGTGAGTTCCGGTATGCGAGGGCTGCGGGTTGAGCCCGACTTCCAAATGGTTCCCGGCCATGTGGTTGACGAGTCAGGCAGCTCAGTCACTTCCCCTACAGGGGACGCTCGGAGGGCCGTTCGCTTGCCTTCGCCCAGTAGTTCGGTTCAAGCATCTCGCCAGGCCATGCGGGCTGACGGATCGGGCCCTGGGGCCCCATCTGTTCGAAGTACGGTGCCAGGTCGATGACGGGCGTCCCGTCGACGGCGTCGAGATCGGTGACCAGGAGGTCCCTGCCTTCGACCTTGAGCAACCGCGGGTAACTGACCGCCAGTTGGTTGGGGCGCCGGTGGTTGCGGTGGACGAACGTGCCGGTCGTCGGCCAGTTCTGGTTTCCCCTTGGACTGCGTGCGTGGAGCTGGACGTCTTCGGGTCGGGCCAGATGGAAGCGCCAGGTCACGGTCAGGTGGGAGAACTCCTCGATTCCTTGCAGCGTTTCGAGGGGATACGCGTCGTCGAGCCGGATGATCGATTCGGCCCCGCCTTGGTAGTCGTCCTGCACGCGGGTGTGGCCGCCCACTACCGTTGCGATCGACTTGACCTCGTAGGTCGGCATCAGCGCTCGTTCCTCTCCCTGGGCGTAGCGTGCGCGGCGACCTCCGGTCAGCGCCGCGAAACGGTTCTGTGGTCAGCCTATGGCGCGCAACATGCCTCGCGCGCGACGGTCCAGTTCGGCGACGTAGCGACCACCGCGCTGCCGGACGGGCGAGATGTCGCTCTGCATGCGGACGATGACGTCGCGGGCTCGCCCGGACTGGATACCGGCCATGGCGTCGAGTGCTTCGTTCCAGGTCGCGCATGCCTCTTCGAGGCGTCCCTGCTGGACTTGGACAGCGCCGAGGTAGCCGAGCGTCACGCTGTGGGTACGGGCGAACTGCTGGCGTCGGCGCGTGGCCACGCTGCGCTTGAAGTGGATCTCCGCATCCCGAGGCTGGCCCATGTCACGCAGAGCGCAGGCCGTCTCGTGGGCGAGGGAGGCTTCCTGAAAAAAGCCGACGCGGGCCGGTGCCTCGGTGGCGTCGGCGCGGGCAAGGTCCCGCTCCGCGCGGCTAATGGCCGCGAGGGTGCCGGCCCGGTCGCCATCGGACGCGAGGGCGCGTGCATGGACGATCGCCAGCAGCGCCCTTTCACGATGGCTGGCCTGGCCGTAGCGGTCGCGGGACATCGAGGCGTCGGCCAGGGCCAGCGCCCGGCGTGGATGCCCGAGGTCCACGGCCTGGTGAGCGAGGGCGCGCAGGACATGACCACCGAGCGGTCCGTCTCCCGCTTCCGCCGCGATACGGGCGGCAATGGTGAGGTAGCGCTGAGCAGTGCGGTGTTCACTGGCGTCAAAGGCCATCCAACCGGCGAGGTAAGTCATCTCCGCCACGGCGGAGTACGTGTCGCGGCGAAGCTGATCTGTACGGAATCGGCCGCCAAGCAGCGGTACCGCACCGTCGAGCAGGTGGCTGGCAAGGGCTTTGCGGCCGGATGCGCCGCCTCGCTGCTGGTCGCGCGCGGAGTAGTAGACCGTGAGGTCGCGGACGTCGTCGACGTCGGCCTGAGTCACCGAGCGCGAGGAGGCCGGTCGGCGGTTCGTCGCTGCATCGGGGGCGGCTGCCCACCACGACGTGGTGGGCAGGGCAAGGCCGGCCGCGGAGTAGGCGGCGGTGGCCAGCAGCTTGCGTCGGTGCATATCGAGATCGTCGCTTCCCAGCTCGGCCAGTGCGGTCAGAGGGTCGACGCTCCAGTCGGATCCGGTGTCGGTCGTGCCTGTCGGCGCTTCTTCCAGCCCGAGGTCGGCCAGGGAGAAGCGGCGGCCGAGTCTGCGGGACAGCGTCTCGCGCAGGATATGCGGCGCTCTGCCACTCGGCTTCGTGCCGAGCACCCACATGGAGATGTGCGAGCGGGAGATCGCCTCCAGCTCGCGCACTCCGCACTCCGCGGCCACGCGGGCAACAGCGGCGGCTGCTTGCGGCTGGGACCAGCCTGCTTCGCGCAGGAGTGCGGCGAGGGCGACGTTTCGTTCACGGGCCATGGACTGCCCCTCGGTTCCGAAATGATCTTTGGCGCCTTTGGCGGCCTTCCCGTCCGCACAGGCATACCCCTCGGACGGGATTCACGGTTCGCTCAACGTAGCTGCCAGGTCACTCACTTCGCATGCCAGCCGTCGGCTCCGCCCGGCGATCTCGGCTCACTTTGGCTTGATCCGAACAGGAGTTGCGTCATGCGCCTTTCGCTGGACCCTCACCGAGACGGCAACCAGCCCGTGGGAGAGCGCGGGCGGCGAGCGCCCGTCACTGAGGTGCCGGCGCCGACGCGCGATCACGTGGTGGCCGCGTCGGAGACGGTGACGCTGGTGCTGGGCGAGGATTCGCCACTGCCCGAGAGCGCTGCCGATGTGGAGGACCTCGTTCGCCTTCTGCGCGGCCACGTTGCCCAGTTGGGCGCACGGACCGCTCCGGGGATTCCCGCCCTGCTGCGCGCGCAGCGGCTCTGCTCCGACAGCGTCCCCGAGGGCTACATGCCGAGCCGGGTGTACCTGGTCAGGCTCGCCGAGGCCACCCAGGAGCTGATGGCACACGTGGAACGCGGCGGTCCCAGGCCGATCAGCGTGGAGGGCGGGCGGCGTTGGCGGAAGCCCAGGGTCAACGTGCTGCGCGGGGCCGTCTTCGCCCTCGCCCTGGCCTGCCTGGTCTTCGCCGCTTCGGTGCCGCGGACATGACGGTGACCGGTGCCGTCGTCATCGCTCTGGTCCTCGGGCCGACGGCCTGGCTGGTGCTTCGCGGCGAGCAGGCGGCCGGCCCTGCACGAGCCGTCGAGGACCTACCGCCGCCCGGCAACGCTCCCCCTAACCCCGGTGACCACCGACCTGCCTCCTGCCCACCGTTCCCGGCCGCTGCGGCGGCCCCGATACCACCCCGGACCCGCGGGGCTCACGGAGATCCACACGATGAAACGGCTTCCGCGCATCGAGCAGTACGGCCTGATCGGCGACATGCAGACCAGCGCCCACGTCTGCGATGACGGTTCGATCGACTGGCTGTGCCTGCCCCGCTTCGACTCGCCGGCCCCGTTCGCGGCCCTGCTCGGTTCGGAGAAGCACGGGGCATGGCGCATAGCCCCCGCCGCCGCCTACCAGGAGGGCGCCGCAGCAAGCGCCGAGCGGCGCTATGTCGGCGAGTCCCTCGTGCTGGAGACGGTGTGGAGGACCTCCTCCGGCACCGTGACGGTCACCGACTTCATGCCGCCGCGCAACGGAGCGCCGCAGGTGATCCGGATCGTGGAAGGCACGGCCGGTCAGGTCTCCATGGTGTCCGCGCTGCGCGCCCGCCCCGGCTACGGCCGCATCAGTCCGTGGGTCCATGAGGTGGAGGGGCGCATGGTGGCCGAGGGCGGCGAGGACGCCCTGTGGTTGGACACGGCCACCGAGCAGCGGGAGAAGGACGGGGCAATCGTGGGTTCCTTCACGGTCGCCGCCGGCGACAGCGTGGCCTTCGTGCTGAGCTGGAGTCCGTCCCACGGCTGCCCGCCCGAGATCCCTGAGCCCGAAGCCGCGCTGGGCGTGACCCTGGCGTTCTGGGAGGACTGGACGAGCCAGTGCAGCTACACCGGGCCCTACCGCGACGCTGTCCTCCGCTCGCTCATCATCTTGAAGGCGATGACGTACGCGCCCAGCGGGGGCATCGTCGCCGCGCCGACCACGTCGCTGCCCGAGGAAATCGGCGGCGAACGGAACTGGGACTACCGCTACACCTGGTTGCGCGATGCCTCCACCACCCTGGCCGCACTGCTCGGGTCCGGCTTCCGCCAGGAGGCCGACTCCTTCCGCCGGTGGCTCCTGCGGGCGGTGGCCGGCGATCCGGAGAACCTGCAGATCATGTACGGCATCACCGGCCAGCGGGAGCTGTCGGAGCGGGAGCTGGGGTGGCTGCCCGGATACGAGAACTCCGCACCGGTCCGGATCGGCAACGGCGCAGCCGACCAGGTGCAGCTCGACGTCTATGGCTACGTGATCGAGACCCTCTACCTCGCGCACGAGAGCGGCGTCGCTCCGTGCGGGGACACCGCGGTCCTCCACCAGCGGCTCGTTGAGCACCTGGCCGAGCGGTGGCAGATGCCCGACGAGGGGATCTGGGAAGTCCGCGGAGAGCGGCGGCACTTCGTCCACTCCAAGATCATGACGTGGGTGGCCGTCGACCGCACCATCCGCCTGGTCGAGGCCGGCGCCATGGAAGCCGACCTGTTCGCGCTGATCGAGCTGCGCGAGGCCATCCACCACGACGTGTGCATGCGCGGCTTCGACGCCGAGCGCAACACCTTCACCCAGTCCTACGGATCGCAGGAGGTTGATGCCGCGCTGCTGCTGATCCCCCGGGTGGGCTTCCTGCCACCGGACGACCCGCGCGTGGTCGGAACGGTGGAAGCGGTGCGCCGGGATCTGTCTACCCCCGAGGGCTTCGTGCACCGGTACCGGACCGCTGGGAAGCGGACCGGGATCGACGGCCTGACCGGTAACGAGGGGACCTTCCTCCTCTGCTCGTTCATGATGGTCGACGCGCTCGCCCTGACCGGCCGTCTGGACGAAGCCCATGCCCTGTTCAGCCGGCTGCTGGCCCTGCGCACCGACCTCGGCCTGCTCGCCGAGGAGTACGACCCCACCAGCGGGCGGCAGCTGGGCAACTTCCCGCAGGCGTACAGCCACATCGGGGTCATCGGATCCGCGCTCCTGCTGCAGCAGCTCGGCGCGGGTGCGCCTGCGGCGGAGGCGGACGTTCTCGTGGCGGCGAGTGCCTGATGAACACGCTCGCCATAACCGCGCTCGTCTTGCTCGCCCTCGTGGCCGTCGTTGCCGTGGCCGCGGTCTGGGTCACCCGTCGCCGCTGGCTCGCGGCACGACAGCAGGCACATCTCCTGGCCCGAGAACAGCAGGCCACCGAGCAGGCCCTGGACCGGCTGGTCCACGAGGTGCTGCCGCAGATCCACACGGCCGGCGGCCGAGCTGCTCCGCCTGTTCTGGCGCCGGAGCTGGCCGGCACCGCGGTCGGCGAGCGGCTGGAGCTCGCGGTCAAGGCCACCGCCGGCCTCGCCCAGGCCATCGTCCGCGACATCCAGTACGCCGCGCACCAGGAGATCGAACAGGTCAAGACAGGCGGAGCGGAGGAGCTCCGTCGTGCGCACACCGACGCGCAAGCGGAGATCGCCCGCGTGCAGGCGAACGCCGTGCGGTCGACCGAGGCCGCGGTGCGCAGCGTGTCGTCGGCGCTGGTGGGCATGGCCGCCCGGACCAGCCGCAAGGTCAGCGAGGGGGTCCGGGCGCACCAAGACGACGCCGCCTTCGAGACGCTGACCGGGATCGACCGCACCGTCCAGCAGACGCTGCTGGTCGCCCAGGGCTGGACCGTCCTGGCCGGCGGCAAGCTGACCCGGCACTGGACCACCACGACCCTGACCGATGTGGTGCGGGCTGCGATGGGCTACGTCGAGGACTACCAGCGCGTGGCACCGCAGGAGCTGCCCCTCGCGGTGAAGACCCGCGTCGTCGGGCCCGTGGTGCACACCCTCGCCCTCTTGCTGGACAACGCGCTGCGGTTCTCCCCGCCGCAGTCCCGCGTTCACGTCTCCTTCGAGCAGGGCCACCACGGGGTCACCGTCATCGTGGACGACAGCGGCCTGCAGATGACGCCGGAGCAGCTCGACGAGGCACGGGACGTCCTCACCGGCCAGCGCACCGACGACATCACCCAGCTCGGCGCCCTGCCCAAGACCGGTTTCCGGGTCACCGCCGCTCTCGCTCGCGCCTACGGCTTCCGCGTCGACGTCCAGGCCCCCAACGCGCTGCTGGGCACCCGCGCGCTCCTCACCCTGCCCGGGGACCTCCTCACCACCGTGGCCGAGGCCACACCCGCGCCCGCTCAGGCGGCGGAGAGCATTCCGCAGGGCGCGCTCGCCCCCGTTCCGGAGAGCCGCCTGGCACTGGCCCCGCCCGCGCGAGGCCCGCAGCCCGTCCCCGTCCCGGCACACACGCCGGCAGAGGAGCGCCTCGGTGCGCCAGCCGCTGCCGGGACGACGGCCAGCGGGCTGACACGGCGCCACCGGCGCGGCACTCCGGCCCCTGCTCCCGCCCGCCGCCCGGTCAACGCGGAGCCGGGACGCGCGAGCGTGATCGCCTCCTGGGCCCGCGGCACCCAGGCGGCACGCGCCGAACTTGACGCCGCCCCCTCCCCGACCCCTGACGAGCAAGGACACGAGGCATGAGCGAGAAGAACATCGGCTGGCTCCTGGAGCGCCTGGAGGAGACCGACGGCGTGGAGTACGCCGTGCTCGTCGCGGCCGACGGCATGAGCCCGGACTACACGCCCCGCCTCCCGCAGGAGCAGGCGGAGAAGATCGCCGCCATCACCTCCACGCTGTGGGCGGCGTCGCGGGCCTACGACCGTGAGACCGGCGGCGGGGGCGTGCGCCAGTTCGTCATGGAGTCGGTCGACCACATCTCCCTGCTCATCCCGGCCGGGGAGAACACAATGCTCGCCGTCCGCACCAGCAGCCCCAACGTCGACATCGGCGTGATCAGCGAGGCCGCCCTGCGGCTGGCGGGAAGCGTCGGCGATCATCTGGGCGTCAAGACCCGGGTGACCAGCGGCGTGGAAGCACCGCCGGCATGAGCAGGCCGCGGCAGGATCCCGACCTGGTCAGGCCCTACGTCCGCACGGGCGGACGTACCCGCCCCAGCACGGACGTGCGTCTGGAGAGCGTGGTCTTCGCCGCGACCGGCACCCACCCCGGGCTTAATGCCGACGGACGCCGCCTGCTGGCTCTGTTCTCCGGCTCCCGTGGCGGCGGTCTGGCCGTCGCCGAGATCGCCTCCGAACTCGCCCTGCCGCCCTCGACCACCCGCATCCTCGTCGCCGACCTCATCGGACTCGGGCTGATGACCCTCGCCCAAGGCCACGACGTCGAACGCCCGCCCGCCTCACTGATCGAAAGGGTCCTTCATGGCCTCCGCGCTCACGCCTGACCGGTTCGTCGCGTCGACGGTGACGGCGACCGCGAAGATCGTGGTCGCCGGAGCCTTCGGCGTGGGCAAGACCACGTTCGTCGGCAGCGTCTCCGAAGTGCCGCCCGTGCACATGGAAGAGACCATCACCCGGGCCAGCGCTCTGGTCGACGACCTGGCCCGCACGCCGGAGAAGTCGACCACCACCGTCGGCGTCGACTTCGGGCGCAAGCACCTCGGCGACGACCTGGTGCTGTACCTGTTCGGCACCCCGGGCCAGGCCCGGTTCCGGTTCCTGTGGGAGGAGCTGATCGTCGGCGCCCTCGGCGCCCTGGTCCTGGTCGACCCCCGCGACCTGGACGCCTCCCACGAGATCCTCACCCTCCTCGAAGAGGCCGAAGTGGCGTACGCGGTCGCGGTCAACCAGTTCGACGGCGCACCCCGCTACCCGCTCGCCGAGATCCACGAGGCGCTCGCCCTGGAGCAACACACCCCGCTCAGCGTGTGCGACGCCCGCGAGCGGGCGTCGTGCATGCAGGCCCTGATCCAGCTCACCGAATACCTCGCACGTCTGGAGCCCCGACCGTGAGCACCGCGCCCCCTCGCATCTCCCTGTACGAGCCGGACTTCGCGCAAGACCCGCACGCATTCTACCGGCGTATGCGCGAGCAGTTCGGTCCCCTGGTCCCGGTGGACCTGGCACCCGGCCTGCCCGCCACGCTGGTCGTCGGCTACGAGGCGGCCCGCCGTATCCTCGGCGACCCGCAGCGCTTCCCCGCTGACCCGCGCCGGTGGCAGACCGCCGTCCCGGACGCCTGCCCCATCCGGCCGATGATGGAGTACCGGCCCAACGCGCTGCGCTCCGCCGGCGCCGAGCACGCCCGCTACCGGGCCGCGAACACCGCCGCGTTGCAGGCCGTCGACCAGCACGCGCTGCGCGATCACGTCGAGCAGGTCGCCGCCCAGACCATCAGCGCCTTCGCTGCCGAGGGGAAGGCCGACCTGCTGGCCCAGTACGCCTGGCCGCTCGCGTTCCAGACGCTCAGCCACCTGCTCGGCTGCCCCGACGAGGTCGGGCGACGGATCGCGGACGGCATGTCCAAGATCTTCGACGGGGTCAACGCCTCCATCGGCAACCAGATCCTCGCCCAGGCCGTCACCGACCTCGTCGCCCTGCGGCGGGCGCATCCCGGCGACGACGTGACCAGCAGGCTCCTCGTCCACGTCGCGCGGCTGACCGACATCGAGATGGGCCAGCAGCTCATCACCCTCTACGGCGCGGGCATCGAACCGCTGACCAACCTGATCACCAACACGCTCCTGGAGATGCTGACCAACCCGGATTTCTCCGGGGACCTGCACGCCGGCGACGCCTCCGTCCGCGAAGCCCTGGACACGGTGCTGTACCGCGACCCGCCGCTCGCGAACTTCTCCATGAGCTACCCGCCCAGGCCCGCCGACGTCGGCGGCTACCTGCTCCCGGCCGACGAGCCGGTGGTCATCAGTTACGCCGCCTGCAACAACGACCCCGATCTCGGCGGTCGCGCGCCGCTGGGCAACCGCGCCCACCTCGCCTGGGGCGCCGGCCCGCACAGCTGCCCGGCCAGCTCGCACGCCTACCTCATCGCCGAGGCCGCCATCCTCCACATCCTCGACGCCCTGCCCGAGATGGACCTCGCTACCCGCCGCGAGGACCTCACCTGGCGCCCCGGCCCCTTCCACCGCTCCCTGGTGACCCTGCCAGTCCTTTTCCCCACCAGCTGAAAGAGACCCCGACGTGCCCGAACAGCAGATACTCGTCCTC
The DNA here is from genome assembly GCF_003032475.1 of Streptomyces sp. P3. NCBI lineage: Bacteria > Bacillati > Actinomycetota > Actinomycetes > Kitasatosporales > Streptomycetaceae > Streptomyces > Streptomyces sp. P3. The sequence goes on along the minus strand of NZ_CP028369.1, from coordinate 8,425,485 downwards.
GACCCCACCGGCAGCGACCCCGTCGCCGAACACCAGGCCCTGCGCGAGCGTGGCCCCGCCACCCTCGTAGACATCCTCGGAGTGCGCGCCTGGTCCGTCTCCGACCCGGCTCTCCTGAAGGAACTGCTCACCAGTAAGGACGTCTCCAAGGACGGCCGCGCCCACTGGCCGGCCTTCGCCGAGAACGTCCCCACCTGGCCGCTGGCCCTGTGGGTCGCGGTGGAGAACATGTTCACCGCCTACGGCGCGAACCACAGCCGCCTGCGCCGCATGGTCGCCCCCGCCCTCTCAGCCCGCCGCACCGCCGTCCTCCAGACGGGCATCGAGACCCTGGTCACCGGGCTGCTCGACGACCTCGAGGCCCTCCCGGCCGGGGAAAGTGCCGACCTGCGCGAGCACCTCGCCTACCCGCTGCCGATCGCCGTCATCGGACAGCTCATGGGCGTCCCCGCCGACCAGCGCGCCGAGTTCCGCACCGTGGTCGACAACGTCTTCGCCACCCACCTCACCGCCGAGGAACAGACGGCCAACACCGCCGCCCTCTACGGCCTGCTGGACGCTCTCATCCATGCCAAGCGGACCACGCCCGGCGAGGACATGACCTCGCTGCTGATCGCCACCCGCGACGAGGAAGGCGACGGTTCCACCCTCAGCGACGCCGAACTGCGCGACACGCTCCTGCTGATGATCAGCGCCGGGTACGAGACCACCGTCAACGTCATCGACCAGGCCCTCACCACCCTGCTGTCCGACCCGGAGCAGCTCGCCCACGTCCGGGACGGACGGTGCACCTGGCAGGACATCGTCGAGGAGACCCTGCGGCACGAGCCCGCGGTCAAGCACCTGCCCCTGCGCTACGCCCTCACCGACATCCCGCTCCCCGACGGGCAGACCATCCGGTCCGGCGACGCCGTCCTCGCCTCCTACGCCGCCGCCAACCGACACCCCGGCCTGCACCAGGACGCCGACCAGTTCGACGCCACCCGGATCAGCAAGGAGCACCTCGCCTTCGGGCACGGCGTCCACTTCTGCCTCGGTGCCCCGCTGGCCCGCCTCGAAGTCGCCACGGCCCTGCGCCTGTTCTTCGAGCGCTTCCCCGACGCTCAGCTCGCCACCCAGCGCGAAGACCTGCAGCGCCTGCCGAGCCTCATCAGCAACGGACACACCCGCGTCCCCGCCCTGCTGCGCCCCACGACGACCGACTGACCGACCCTCAACGAGGAATCCTTGCCATGACCGCCCTCGCCCCAACACAGCCCCTCACCCCCTCCGAACAGCGCATCGCCCAGCATGTGATCAAGGGCCTGGACGCCCGCGAGATCGCAGCCGCCACGCAGCTCAAGCCGAACACCGTCCACTCCACGCTGCGCACCGTGCGCTGGAAGCTGGCCTGTCCCGAACGCTGCTCCCTCGCCGTCGTCGCCCACCGCCTCCTCGGCTCCGGCCAGATCACCGCCCCGACACCGCCACGCCCCACTCCGGATCTCAGCCCCGAGCAGATCAGCCTGCTCAAGGCCGCTACCGAACACACCCTGCCCCGCGACATCGCCCTCGCCGCCGGCCTCGCCCCGGCCGACCTACGCGACGCACTGGACCAACTCCACGCCGCCACAGGAGCACAGGACACCACCGAACTGGTGGTCCTGGCGCACAGCTGGCAGCTGCTACCGGCCGAGCATGCCGCCCACGCGACGCGAAGCGGGGCAACCCAGTGACCCGCCCTATAACCCCCACGGCCAGCGAGGACCGCTCCGTCCCCGTCCCGTTCACGCAGACGCCGCCGGCCGCCATCTACGAGATGCGCATGCTGAGCACCGCGGCCGAGCGCGAGGAAGCCGCCGCCCTCGTCCAGGACCGCCAGCACTGGCTCACCCTGCCCGTACCCGCCCGAGCCGACATCCCCGCGCAGTTCCGCGAGGCGCAGACCTTGCCCGCCGGACTGTTCGAGGACGGGAGGCTGCTGGCCTGCATGATCCCCGAGCGCGACCCCGACCTCGGATGGGGCCAGGGGCCGTACCTCTTCCTCCACAGCGTCCACACCCTGCCCGGCCAGTCCGACGACATCACCCGCCTGATCACCCTGTGGGCGTCCGACTTCGCCGCCCGACTCGAGCTCCCTGTCGTACGGGCCGAGACCCTGGCCCGCCACGCCCTCGAAGCCGAACCCCTCGCTGCTCTCCTGCGTCGGCTCACCGACACCGGCTGGGACGTGTGCGGATCCGGCCCCGGACGCGACGGCGATCGAATCGCCCGCCTCGAACTCCCCGCCGAGCCCCGCCCCGGGCTCAGTGCGCTGATCAGCTGCCAGGTCCACGCGCCTCAGCAGGCCCCGGGTGATCGGAGCAACGCGTGACAACCGACGAACCGCTGCGGCCCGACCTCGCCCGCGAGCTGATCGCCCGCGCCACGGAGTCGGCCGCGCACCGGGCCAAGCGCGTGCGCGACCAGCTCGACGCCGTCCAACTCGGACAGGGCCGGCACACCGACCACGCCAACACCAAGATGCTGCGCCGCATCCTGGCCGAGCACGACTGGCCCGGCCACCGCCTCGTCGGCCCCGACGCGGCCCGCGCCGCGTGGAGCATCGCCCTGCACAGCGACGACGAACCCGACTTCCAGCGCGCCGCCGCCACCCTGCTGGGACGTGCGGTCCAGGCCGGCGACGCACTGGTCCAACACTGGGTGCACCTGCACGACCGCACCCTCATCACCAGCGGGCGAGACCAGGAGTACGGCACCCAGCTCCTGCTGCGCGCCGACGGCATCGAGCTGTGCCCGCTGCGCGCGCCGGAGTCAGTCGACGCACGCAGGGCCACCGTCGGTCTGCCGCCGATCGCCGTCGCGCTGAAGACAGTGCGCCGCCGGTTCACCCCCTACGGCTCTGCCGATGAGGCCCCGACCGTCGTCCTCGCGGGGGCCGCGTGAAGAAGCGGAACCCCCAAGTTCTCGACCAGTCGGTCTCACGGCCGCAACTCCGCTCTGCGAAAGGATCGTTGACGCATGAAGCTCACCACCGCCGTTCTCGCTGCCGGTGTTGCCGTCTCCCTCACCACCGCCGTGGTCGGAGCGGCCCGGCTCCGGCAGGACGCGCGACACCAGGCCGAGCGAAACGAGGCGCTGCTCGCGGGCAACCAGATCGACTGGCTGGCGCAGATGTCCACCAATCCCGATCTCGCCAAGCTCTGGAAGCCGGAGGACATGGAGGCCGAGGAGTACATGCAGCTCATGTCGGCCAACCGGCTCATCTGCGCGCTCAGTCTGCGCGACCGCCTGGGCTTCGTCCCGAAGGGGCACCTGCCCTTCTTCGCTGCCTGGATCATGAAGAGCGACGTCAGCCGACGGTACTGGAAGCGGTTCGGTGACCTCCGCGCCCAGGAGGCCGAGGGAGACGAGCGCGCCGAGCGGTTCACGAACGCTCTGGACCGGGCCGCTCACGCCCATTCGCACGAACAAACCGCAGCCGCCTGAAGAAGAGGCTGCCTCGCTCTCAACTCGTGAAGGAACTCCATGGACTTCAGTGCTGTTCCACTACCGCCCGGCGATTTCACCATCGGGAAGACGTTCAACTTCGAGGCTGGCCACCGGCTTCCCGGGCTGCCGGACGAGCACAAGTGCTCGCGCCAGCACGGGCACAGCTACGAGGTCGAGGTCATCCTCACCGCACCCTCGCTGGAGGAGCCCGGCTTCGTCGCGGACTTCGGGGCGCTCGCTCCGTTCAAAGAGTTCCTGAACACCGAACTCGACCATCACAACCTGCACGAGATTCTTCCCTGCGAGCCGACCTCGGAGCGCCTGGCCCAGTTCCTGGCCGGGTGGTTCATCCAGAACCTTCAGCCCGCCATCCCTGGCCGCCTGGTCGCCGTTCTGGTCCGCGAGACCCAGAGCAGCTGGGCCCGCTTCGATGTGGAGGGACGGTGACCGCATCCGAGCCGATCACCGACGAACCGACGGCTGACGACGGCGAATCCCGCCTGATCATCGCGGAGTGCTTCGGCGTCGAGGTGCCGACCTTCCAGGGCGAGGGACCGAGCTGCGGACACCCGGCGCTGTTCATCCGCCTGTCCCGGTGCAACCTCACCTGCGCGAAATGCGAAACGAAGTACACCTGGGACTGGTCCCGGTTCGATCCGCGCAAGGAGTCGGCGCAGCGGTCGGTAGCGGACCTGGTGGCCTGGGCCGCGTCCTCGCCGGTCGAGCTGGTCGTGATCACCGGCGGCGAGCCGTTGATCCAGCAGGCGCGACTGGTGCCTCTCGTCCGGGGACTGACAGCAGCCGGCAAGCGGATCGAGTTCGAGACGAACGGCACCATCGCGCCCGCTCCCGAGCTGTTGGCCGACGGTGTCCGGTTCAACGTCTCGCCCAAGCTCGCCAGCTTCGGCGTGAAGGAGACCAAGAGCATCGTGCCCGCCGCGCTGGAGTCGTTCGTGTCGTCCGGGCAGGCGGCGTTCAAGTTCGTCGCTTCCACGGTGGCCGACCTCGACCGGATCGCCGAGCTGACCGACACCTACCGGCTCGCGCCGGTGTGGGTGATGCCGGAGGGCACCACCCCCGAGGTGATCACCGCGACCACCCGGGTCCTCGCGGACGCGGTCGCGGCCCAGCACTGGCACTTCACCACCCGCCTTCACGTGTTGGCCTTCGCGGACGCCCGAGGCCGCTGACCGCAGGGGCCACCACGCCCCATCCGTTCCCCCAGTCCCCGGAAACGAGAGACGCCCATGACGACCTCTATCGCCAGCCCTGCGGCGGCGCCGACCGCCGCCGTCCCCGGGCCCGCTGCGGTCATCGACACCGGCCGGGTCGCCGGCCTGATCCACCAGCTCTTGGCCGAGCTGGGCGAGGACCCCGCCCGCGAGGGGCTGACCGGCACCCCGGACCGCGTCGCGGCCTGGTGGAAAGCCTTCCTGTCCCCGGACCGCGCCGCAACGGCCACCTGCTTTACCGAGTCCCAGCTGGGTGGTCAGCTGGTCATCGTGGGCGGCATGAGCGTGTGGTCGCTCTGCGAGCACCACATGCTGCCCATGAACTTGCAGGTCACGGCCGGATACGTGCCGGATGGCGAGGTGGTGGGCCTGTCGAAGTTCGGGCGGATCGCCCAGCACTTTGCCGGCCGACTGCAGGTCCAGGAACGCTTCACCCGCCAGGTCGCCGAATACCTCAACGGCGTGATCGGACACGAGGACGTCGCCGTCGCCGTGCGCGGCGTGCACCTGTGCATGAGCATGCGGGGCGTACGGATGGAGGAGGCCCGCACCACCACGGTGCACTCGGGCGGGCGCTTCGGCACCGACCCCGTCCTTTCCCAGCAGTTCCTCACCCTCACCACCGGCCTGTGGGGGGCGCCGTGATCACCACTGCGGGAATCGACTTCTCCGTCATCGCTCCGCCTGCCTACCTGGAGCACTTCGTCGCCCAGGAGCCGGCCCGCGTCCACCACGTGGCCGCCCAGCACGTCCATGGTGCTTGCCTTGTCCCGGCTCATCGGACGGGCCTTCCCGCCCGCCACGCCGACGCGGGTGTGCCCGCGGGTCGGTGGGGAACGCTGGTGTGTACCGCCGGCCCGGTTCGGGGTCGCAGACGGGCAAGGCGTTCGGCGGCGAGGTCCTTCTTCCCCGGAGCGTCCGGGTCGAGGAGCCACCGCACGACCAGGGCCCGGCCGTCGCGTGTGGTCACGGCCGCGTTCACGCGGTGGGCGAGTCCCATCGTCGGGTCGTCGACCTCGCTGGGCTGGGTTTCCAGCGCGGCGAGGAGGTCGTCCTCCGCGCGGTCGAGCACGGACTGCGCCTGGACGAGAAGGCCGTGCCACTTGACGACGTCGGTGGCGTCAGGGTTCGCGGTCGGCGCGGCGGCGACCGCGGCCTTCAGCTGGTCCATGTCCATGGCGAAGTGCGCTTCGATCCGTTCGGTGAGCACGCCCACGACATCCTCAGCGTCATCGGATATGCCGTCGGACAAAAGGAAAACTCCTGTTCTGGAAGGGCCGATGCCTGGGTGAATGTGAGGGGCGTCCGTGCCCGGCGGCCCAGTCGCTTTCCTGCTGAATGCCTGTCAGTCCAGGCACATGCGGGTGTCGCGGTACACGTAGGTGCCGGAGACCCAGCCCTTGACGCCGGTCGACCTGTCCGTGATGTAGAGCCAGCTGCCGCTCTTCTTGTGCACGGTGAACTTGTGGCTCTTGTAAAGCACGCCGAGCGCGGTGGACTTCGTGGTGGCCTTGGACCGGATGGTCACAGCCGACGCGTGGACCTTGTACGGCAGCGGCGGCAGGGACGAACAGCTGCTCGCGAAGGCCGCAGATACCGCGGCGGGTGCCGCACTGACGGTGGTGGCGCAGAGCACCGGCAGGGCGAGCGTGCCGAGCATCGCCGCGGATATGGCAATTCGAGTGGAGCGCATGCGGAAGAAACCTCCGTGAAGGCATAGGGATTGCGTGGAATGGCGCCGCGGGAGTTGTCCCGGCGGCTGTATAAGAGTCCGGAGAATCGCCGGTTTGGCTAACCGGCGATCGTCGGCTATGTTGCGCCGCGCCCGTCGGCTCCGGCGTTTAGCGCGAGCGGCCAGGCGGGCGCGGAGCAGGGGCCTTCGGCAGGACGGCCGGGCGGCTGGCTGCCGCTGCCGGGCGGACCGGCGGCAGGGGGCCGGCCTCGCCGGTAAGCCGGTCGTCGCACCACTGCAGTGCCTCGCCCACCGTGTCGAAGCCGCCCTCGCGCAGGGTGTGCGTCCACGCGTCGGTGTCGACTTCCTCGACCACGACGCGGAACGGGCTGGGGGCTCGTTCATCCAGGGCGCGCAGTGCCACGACGGTGACCGTGTCGTCCGGGTCGTCGCGGGTGTAGGAGTAGCCCATGGCGTAGTGGTCGCCGTCGCCCGCGAGGCGTCGCTCCAGCACACGAGTCGCCTCGTCCGCCGGCGGTGGCCCCAGCTCGGGGTCGAGGCCGATGGTGTTCTGCGGGCAGCCGCGGTGGATGAGCCAGGACTGCGCCATCGCGGGCAGCGGCATGCCGTCCTGCTCGAAGGTGAACGTCCGCTTCTCTCGGTCCCGTTGCAGATGCACGGCGAGCAGTTGCGGCATACCAGGGTGTCCCCAAGTGGCGGTGCGGTCGAAGAGGACGTAGTAGCTGTGCGCGCCGTTGGGGGTGTGGTGTGCGGCGAGGGGGACGAGCATGTCCTCGTGGACGGCGACCTGGCGATAGAAGTCGAGGTACATCTCCTCGTCGGCATCGAAGTCGTCCAGCTCGAAGTCGACTTGGGGGATGGGCTTCCGGGCTGGCACCGGTTCGGTAGGGGGCAACAAGGGCCTTTCGGTGGAGTTCAGCGCCGCTGCACCGGCGTGGACGGCGACGTGCCGGGGCGAGCCGGGATCGTGGGTGCCCGTGTCGTGGGGGTCCGACGGGCGGCGAACAGCGCGGCGCGTCCGGCGTCGGTGAGTGCGACCGGCTGGCCGGCGTGCACGGGGTGGCCGGTATCCCTCACGACCAGGCCGGCGTCCTCCAGTCGCTGCAGCTTGGCGTGTGGGATGCGGGTACCGGAGGCGGCGGTGACGGACATCCGGCCGGTCAGCAGGTGTTCGTAGAGCTTGGCGCCGCCGGCGATGGCGAGCAGCGCGGCCTGGTCGTCCGTCGAGAGCTGCTGCGCGCTGGGCGCCGGGGCCGCTGCGGCGGCCTCGATGGGCTCCAGGGCGGCGAGTACCTTCTCGGCGGCGGCGTTCCGCACTTCGGCGGCCTCCTCCAGCTGGTCCACGGTGCGGTTGATGCGCGTGAACAGGGCGTCGTTGACGTCGAACTCGCCGCTGGAAAGGCGGTTGAGGAGGCGGAGGTAGAAGGTAACGCCGGTCTGGGTCTTGGCCAGCTCGCGGTGCTGGTCGACCAGGTGGGAGTGTGGCTCGTCGAGGATGCCGCGGTCGCGGCAGGCCCACAGGGTGTCGATGTCGTGGCCGGTGGCGGCTTCGAGGCGGTAGCGGGGAGACCGCACGCCGGGCTGGTGTCGGCGCGGGTTCAGGGGGCATAGGCGAGGTTCCGTGCGTTCAGCGGGTGTGGTGGTGTGCGGGGTTGTGTGCGGGACGGGGCAGACCCGGCGTTGCGGTGGGCGGTGGACCGGGCCGGGGCGCGGGAGTGCGGGTGGTCAGCTGCGGGGAGCGGGAGCGGGCCGCGTGGGTGCGGGCGCTCAGCGGCCGGCGGGTCATCCCCAGGCGGCGGCCGACCTCGTCGTAGACGTCGTTGCCCGCACGCGGCCGGATAGCGACGACGTGGATCTCCTTCGGGTGCGCGGACTCCGCGGGCGCCGGGCGGACGCCGTAGACGACCCGCCAGTCCTTGCGCGAGTCCACGAACAACTTTCGGTAGCCCTCCAGGTCACCGTCGAGGCGCAGTCCGAAGCGCTGCGCGTTCACGACTTCTTGCAGGTAGGCGAGGGCGAGGTCGCGGATATCGCTGGGGGCCTGGAGGAGATCGGTAAGCGCGCGGGGGTCGAAGCTCAGTCCGAAGGCGGGCTGTCCCTGTCCCGCGGTCATGACGTCGGCTCTGCGTCGGCTTCCGCCGTGGCCGCCGCCTCCGTGCGCGCGGACGGCGGCGGGCCGGGCAGAAGACGGTGCGCGGGCCGGTCGGGAGAGGTCATGCAGGCCGACAGCGACCCGCCCGGTGCGCGGACGGCCGCAAGGGCGTGGGTTAGGAAGTCCCGGTGCCACACGAACAGGCCGCTCAATCCGGCTTCGGGGTCCTTGTGCTGCTGGTAGGCGAGCCACAGGGCGTGGAGCCAGGCCACGACGTCGTCGTGCTCCTGCCACTGCAGGCACCAGGGCGCTGCGGTGGTGACCTCCGCCCCGTACACCGGGAGGAAGAAGTCGTCGATCCAGTCCGACAAGGCGTCGAGTTCGTCTTCGCGTTCCTCCCCGTCGAGTTCCAGGATCGGGCGGGGCTCCGGCGGAGCGGCGGCAGGCGGCCCGCCGAGCCCCGGCATGCCGAACGCGGCGAACGGCGATCCGCTCGGCTCAGGGGCGGACGCGAGGTGGTCGAGTTGCTGCGCCTGTTGCGCCGACTGCTCCATGAGCCGTCGGACGCTCGCCTCGATTCCTTCCAGCTGTGGATCGGGAATGCGTACCGGCTCCAACTCCCCATCGTCAGGGGGTTTTATGGGTTCGGGCATGAAGAAGTCGGGCCTCCTACGAGACGCGGAATGTGAGGTAGACGGAAGCGGCAATGCTCGGACCGCCGACGGGTGACAAGTCCACTTCGCCGGATTGCCGACTAGGGCGCCGGTCGCCTTGACGGGAAGCGCGCTCGCGGCTCAGGCGGTGAGAACCACGTCGTCTTGCGTGAGGGTCTCGCGGATCGTCTCGGTGAGCCGGTCAGCCGCGATCGCCGCGTAGTGCTCGGTCTTCTCCACGCCGATGAAGTCCCTGCCTTCCAGCAGAGCTGCCACCCCCGTGGAGCCGGAGCCGGCACAGAAGTCGAGCACCGTACCGCCCTCAGGACTGATCTTGACCAGCTCGCGCATCACCTCGACGGGCTTCTGCGTGATGTGCTGACGCTTCGCCCCCGAGGGCTGCGAGGCCGAGTACATGCCGGGCAGATAGACGGGGTTCCGGGAGCCGTCGATCGCCCCCTTGCTGGCCCAGACGATGAATTCACAGTTCTGGGTGAACCGGCCCTTCTGGGGCCTGGCCTGCGGCTTGTGCCAGGCCAGTACCCCGCGCCACAGCCATCCTGCCGCCTGGATCGCATCCGTCGTGATCGGGAGTTGACGCCAGTCGGTGAACAGCAGAGCGGTCCCGCCGGTCTTGGTGAGGCGGTGGGCTTCGGTCATGATCTGCGTCAGCCAGAACCCGTAGCTGCGCTGGTCCATGTTCTCGCCGGTGAAGTCCGGCAGGGTGTGCTGCGCGTCGGCGGAGGTGTACTTCTGCTTCGCGGAGCGGGTGGTGCGCTCCTTCGCGGTCCTACCGCCCGAGTTATACGGCGGATCGGTAATGACGGAGTCGACGCAACCGTCCGGAAGGCCGGCGAGAACACTGAGGGCGTCGCCCTGGTGCAGGGAAAAAGGCAAAGGGGAACCCCTATTCGGGTGCGGATTCGCGGAGAGAACTCACCGCCTCGCACAGAAATCCTCGCGGGCCGGAAGTGGGTATGCAGAGCCCAGGGCCACAGACCGAGGAAGGCGAGGGGGGAGTCCAAAAACTGTAGAGGCGAAAACGCCGACGACCAAAAAGCTGGCGTGAGGTGCCGGATTCCGATACCTCACGCCAGCTTTTTGGTCAACCGCCGATCTGGGCCTACTGTTTTTGAACCGCCCGGCGCACACCGCCGCTGACTACTCCCCTGCCCCACCTCACGGAGGTACCCCCTTGTCCCGGCACACCTAGCTCACCGCCCGGCCACGCGGAGCGAGCGGCACCTCGCCCACACCCGGCCCGCCTTGATCGCCCACCCCGGCCGCCGCGCCCTTCCCATCACGCCTCGCGCACGCGGCACGGCCGGACACTGCACCCCGAAGGACACGCTCATGACGTCTCGCCACCCGCCCATGCCCGAAAGCCCTGACCGGCGAGCGATCCGCTCCGGTTGAAGGCGCTCGCCGCCGGCATCGGCGTCGTCTTCCTCTCCCCAATCCTGATCGCCGGCACCGGCATGATGCTGGCCTCCTCCGCCGACGCCGTGCAGAGCAGCAGCTCCTTCAGCAGCTGCCTCACCGACATCGACACCGACGAGGTCGCCGAGCAGGTCACCAAGATTCTCGACGGCGCGTCCGGAAAGAACGTCCATGTCGAGGGCCTGGACCTGCCCGCCGAACAAGTCCCCAACGCGGCGACGATCGTGGCCGCCGGCCTCTCGCTCGACATCCCCAGGAAGGGACAGATCATCGCGCTCGCCACCGCGATGCAGGAGAGCCGGCTGCGCAACCTCAACTACGGGGACCGGGACTCGCTCGGCCTGTTCCAGCAGCGTCCCTCCCAGGGCTGGGGCAGTGCCCAGCAGATCCGCGATCCGGTCTACGCCTCCGAGCAGTTCTACAAGCACTTGCTCAAGGTGAGCGGCTGGCAGCAGATGACCGTCGCCCAGGCCGCCCAAGCCGTGCAGAGATCCGCCTACCCCGACGCGTATGCGCAGTGGGAGAGCCTGGCCACCGCGCTGCAGGATGCCATCGCCAAGACCTTCCCGGGCGGCGGCACCAACGCGGACAGCAAGGACGCAGACCAGGGCGAGCAAGCATCGACCGGCACGAGCGGCTGTGCTCCGGGCCAGGATGGTTCCGGCTTCGGCCGTATCCCCGAGGGAAGCGTCCCGAAGGGCTACGCGATCCCGAAGGACGCCGATCAGAAGGCGCGCAAGGCCATCGAGTGGGCGATGCACCAGCTCGGCACGCTCTACCAGTGGGGCGGCACCTGCACCAACGCTCACGGCCCCGACCCCATGGGCCGCTGCGACTGCTCCAGCCTCATGCAGCAGGCGTACGCACATGCAGGCGTCACGCTCACCCGCACCACGTATACGCAGGTCAACGAGGGCAAGGCGGTATCGCCAGCCCAACTCAAGCCCGGCGACCTGGTCTTCAGCCGCGGCATCGCCGCCCGCCCTGAGCACGTCGGCATGTACATGGGCGAGGGCCTCGTGATCGAGGCGCCGCGCACCACCAAGCCGGTCCGGATCACTCCGATCAAGGACTGGACGATTCTCGCCACCCGCCGCGTCCTCTGATCTCGGCCGGGGCTGGACCGCCCCGGCACACCATCTCTGACCGAGATTCCCCCAACAGTACGGAGCATCTTCTTGATAACCCGCCACCGCGCCCAGCGTGCCCTCGCGGCAGCCTCTCTGGGCCTGGCCGTCGCCGCCGGCGGCCTGGCCACCGCCTCCACGGCACAGGCGTACGACACCGGCTCAGCTGCAGTGCGGTCAAGGTGCGCAAGGCGCCGTCGAAGACGTCCACGGTCTTGGGCATCGGCTACCGCCGCGACAAGGTCGTCTACGACCAGTGGGTCTACAAGAAGGCCGAGAAGACCTGGTACACGCGCGGCACCGTCACCCGGAAGTCGGACGGCAAGAAGATCGGCCGCGGTTACATGATCTACAACTGCGCGAACCCGTACAAGACCAACCCCGCTCCGAAGCCGTCGATCCCAAAGTAGGGGTCTCCCACGGCCGGTTCGGCCCCTGAGTCAGCGCGCCTTCGCTGGAAGCACCGGCTCGGTCCGCAGCCTCGGCGCGACACCAGCTGCGTCCTCGTGCGAGCGATGTCGTCTCTTCACGGCCGCCGCCCGGGCCAGCCGGTTCCTCCACGGTGTCTGCCCTCCCTTTCTATGAGGCGCTGCCTCGTTCCTCCCTTTCCTTCTGTGATTCCCGCGCGCCGGGTTTCGGCGTGCCCAAGGAGCCTCCTTGCCCCTACTCGAAACCGTGCAGTACCTGGCCTACGATCCCGGCATCACGCCGTCGGGCGGTGGCCTGCCCGGCCTGAGCGTTCTGAAGAACGTCGTCAACTCGATCAACCTGTTCGGCATCATCGCCGTCGTCGGCGCTCTCGCTGTGTCGCTCGGCGTGTGGGCATGGGGCCACCACACGGGCGGTCACCAGGCCGAGGCCAATGGGAAGAAGGGCGCGGTCGTGGCCGCAGGCGCCGCCCTGGGCCTGGGCGCCGCTAACGGAATCGTCGCGTTCTTCTCGACCCTCGGGTCGCAGGTGCACTGATGAAGAAACGACTGCCTTCCCTCTCCCTATCCTCGTACGGGGCGGGCTGGTCGGCCAACCGGCGCATCGCGATCGCCGCCTCCGCCGTCGCCGTCCTGCTCGCCGTCGCCGGGATCGTCGCGCTGCTGACCGGCGGCGGCAACGGCCACCAGGCCCCGGGCACCGCCGCGCCTACCCCGAGTGGCAGCAGCCCGTCCTCCTCCGAGGCCGCCCCCAAGCCTTCCTCCGGATCCGGGTCGGTGTCCCAGCCTCCGCAGATCGCCGAACCGGTCGCCTACGACAAGGCAGCGGCCCAGATGCTGTGGTCCTACGACACCCGCGACACCAGCCGCGACCAACAACTCGCCGGCATGCGCGCCTGGATGACCACGGAGACCAAGTACGCCGACTGGGCCTCGGTCTCCGGCCAAGTGCCCGATCCGGTGCTCTGGTCGCGGATGGCCGACCAGGACCAGCACGCCACCGCCAGCGTCACCGAGGGCCACTACCCCTCCGCGTTCAAGCAGGCGCTGGCCGACGACCCGTCCGCGATCACCGAGGCGTACATCTACGTCGTCACCGTCAACGGCCAACTGCAGATCGCCTGGACAAAGGGCGGCGGCGGTGCCGAGGAACGCGCCGTGACCCTCGCCGTGCAGTGCCGTCCCAACCACGACTGCACCCTGGCCGCCATCGCCCCGAGCGTTACGCAGTGACCCGCTCCTGAGACAAGAAAGGAGGAGTAACTCCCGTTGGGTTTCTGTGATTTCCCCCTGGCAGACAAGCTGTGCGCCGTCGGCGACGCAGTCGATTTCGCCTCGGACCCCGGCAAGGCCATCGGTGACTGGATGGCGAAATCCGCCGGTGAACTGGCCGCCGCCGCAGCCGATCTGGCCGCCGAGGCCGTCAACACCACCACGAAGGTCGACCTCAACGCGTCGTGGTTCGTCGATAACTACGAGATGCTGCTGCCTCTGGGCCTGGTCCTGCTGGTCGCCACATTCTGCGCACAACTGGTCCGGGCCGCCATCCGACGCGACGGACAAGCCCTGGCACAGGCGTTCACCGGCACCATGAGCGGCGTCCTGTTCGCCTTCTGCGCCATCGCCTTCACCACGGTCGCCGTCGAAGTGGTCGATGCCGTCAGCGACGGCCTGTTCAAGACCGCCCACCTGAACATCGAGTCGGCCGTGCGACGCATCGTGAAGGTCAACCAGATCGCGGGCCTGTCCGGGATGGGCTGGCTCGTTGCGGTTGTCGCCGGCCTTGGTGCCGCCGTCGGTGCCTTCCTCTACTGGTGCGTGATGATGGTCCGCAAGGTCGGCATCCTCGTCATGGTCACGCTGGCTGTCTTCGCGTCCGCCGGCGGCGGGTGGGAGGTCGCGCGGCGCTGGCGCAAGGGCTGGATCGAGGCCACCGCCACCCTCGTCGTCTCCAAGCTCCTGATGACCGTGATCTTCGTCCTCGGTATCGCCGCCATGGGCAAAACCGAGGCCAAGGACGGCATCGCCGCTCTGGCCGACGTCATGTCCGGCATCGTGATCATGATCCTGGTGCTGCTGTGCCCCTACGCCGTCTTCAAGTTCGTGCACTGGGCGGCCGACGGGACCGACGGCGAGTCCATCCACCGGGCCGGCGGCCCCGGAGCGCAGATCGCCAGGGCGCATGCCGAGAACGCCGCCCGTAAGGCCGCCGCGGCTGCGGCCACTGCTGGAACCGGTGGCGCTGCCGCCGGAGCAGGCGCCGCACCGCAGGGTCCCGACGCCGCTGGCGGGGGCGGTTTCCCCGGCGACGTCGCCGCCACCCCGACCGGCGGCGGAGGGGGCAAGGAAGGTTCGCAGGACGGCGGAACGGGCATCTCGCCCGGTGGCGACGCGGTCAAGTCCGGTCTGGAGAAAGCCGTCCAGCCCGCGCCGACGAGCGTGTCCGACGACACCAGCGGCCAGATGGGCGGCAGCCCAGGGCCGGGCGGGCCCGGAGCGAACGCCGCCTCCGGCCAGGGCAGCGGATGGCAGTCCGCGCCGCCGACCACCACCGCGCCGCCGCAGGGCGCACCCCCGCCCTCTAGCTCACAGAACGCCACGTCCAGCGGGTCGGCCTCACCTCCTCCGCCGCCGACCGGCCTCTGATCCCCTGCCCGTCCACCGGGGGCGGGACGTGCGCTGCACCTCCCGTCCCCGGGTTCCCCCGCGTCTCCAGGAACCGCCCCTTGACTGATCTCTCCGTCGCCCCGGTCACGGTGAAGTTCCCTCACCGGTCCCGCCGCGGCATCCTCCTCGGCCTCTCCCTGCCCCAACTCATCCTCGTCTCCTGCACACTGGCGCTACTGCTGATGACGGTGGTCTCCACCGGACTGCTCGGCGCCGTCGCCCTGGCCCCGCTGTGGGCGGCATCCGGTGCCCTCGTCACAATCCGCCGGCACGGCCGCTCCCTCATCGACTGGGCGCCAATCGTCGCCCGCTACGCACACCGCCGCCGCACCGACCAGACCCTCTGGCTCGCCCGGCCCGTCACCCGGCCCCGGCAGGACGGCATCCTCCACCTGCCCGGCACCACCGCCTCCCTCAAGGTGGTCACCCCCGGCGACTCCGCCAACGGCGCCGCGGCCGTGCACGACCCACAACAGCAGACCCTGACCGCCATCGCCCGCGTCACCAGCCGCGCCTTCGCCCTCCTCGACCCCGCCACCCAGAACCACAACGTGAGCAGTTGGGGCCGCGCGCTAGGTCGTGTCTTCAATTGATCTTGAGTGGTGGATCATGGTCGGGTGATACGTCGCCATGAACTGTCCGATGAGGAGTGGGAGTTCCTCCGTCCGCTGCTGCCCGAGTCCTTGCGTGGGCGGAAGCGGTTGGACGACCGCACCGTGCTCAACGGGATCGTGTGGAAGTTCCGGACCGGCACCGCCTGGCGGGACGTGCCCGAGCGGTACGGCCCCTGGCACACACTGCACACCCGCTTTCGACGGTGGGCCCTGGACGGCACCTTCGAGCGGATGCTCCAGGCCGCCCAGGCCCGGGCGGACGCGGCGGGAGAGATCGACTGGCTGGTGTCGGTCGACTCCACCGTCGTACGCGCCCACCAGCATGCCGCCGGGGCCCGAAAAGGGGGCGCCGCAGCCCCGCGCTCGGACGCTCCCGGGGCGGCCTGACCAGCAAAATACACCTGGCCTGCGATGCCTTCGGGCGTCCGCTCGCCTTCGTGCTCACGGGCGGCAACACCAACGACTGCACCCAGTTCACCACCGTGATGGAGGCAATCCGGGTGCCCCGCCTCGGTCCGGGACGGCCGCGGGTGCGGCCCGCTCATGTGCTGGGCGACAAGGGCTACAGCTCCCGCGCGATACGCACCTGGCTGCGACGCCGCGGCATCGCTCACACCATCCCCGAGCGGGCCGACCAGATCCGCAACCGGCTGCGGCGCGGCAGCCGAGGCGGGCGCCCGCCGGCCTTCGACAAACAGCTCTACAAGCGGCGCAACGTCGTGGAACGGTGCTTCAACCGCCTCAAGCAGTGGCGCGGCATCGCGACCCGCTACGACAAGACCGCCGAGTCCTACCAGGCAGCCGTCACCCTCGCCTCGCTCCTGATGTGGGCGTGACATTTGAAGACAGCTCCTAGCGGGCATCGCCCGCACCGGGCACGTCGCCACCGTCCAGGTGCTGGAGCGCACCGTTCCCGACAGCAGCGACACCCTCACCCGCCACTGGACCCACAACGGACAGCCCCAGACCCCGGTGGCCGGGCAGATCTACTCCGAGCTGGTCGCCTCGGCCGGCCCCGCCGCCGCCCCTCACGAGACCTACCTCGCCATCTCCCTCGACCTCAAGGCCGCCCGGCGC
Organism: Streptomyces sp. P3; assembly: GCF_003032475.1. Taxonomy (NCBI): domain Bacteria; kingdom Bacillati; phylum Actinomycetota; class Actinomycetes; order Kitasatosporales; family Streptomycetaceae; genus Streptomyces; species Streptomyces sp. P3. The sequence continues at coordinate 8,408,991 of NZ_CP028369.1, read as the reverse complement.
CTGATCAGTCAGGCCGGCGGAGGGCTGCCCGGGGCGTTCACAGTCATGGAGCAGACCACCGCGTCCATCGCCCAGGCCGCCCGTAACGCCGGGCTCCAGGTCACCGGGTGGCTGAGCGCGCGGGAGATCGCCGCCGTTATCCGCACCGCCTACGACCCAAAGGCGCTCGCCGCCCTCCAGCAGTGGTCCGAGACCGGCCGCGCCGAGGCCGATCCCGCAGCCGCCGGGCCCGTCGTCCAGTTCGAGGAGTACGACCGGCTCGCCACCGACAGCGCACGGCACGCGACGTACTGGGTGGAGAACTGGCCGAGGACGGAGATGGGGGCCGGCTTCCTGCACGGGATCATGTTCACGGCCGGCGTGCGGCGCAGCCTCTCCCTTATTTACGTGCCGCAGGGACTCGAGTCCGCGCTGCGAGACGTCCAGCGGAAGAAGGCGGCGATCATCGCCGACGCCAACGAGAGGGCCCGCCGGGGGCAGGTCGACAGCGAGGAAGACTCCGTCGAGTACGCCGACGTCAAGCAGCGTGAGCGCCAGCTCATCGCCGGACATGCCGACGTGGCCCTGACCGGCCTGGTCACCGTCACTGCCGAGACCGACGCCCTCCTGGACGCCGCCTGCGCACAGATCGAGACCCACGCCGTCACCTCCGGCGTCGATCTCCGACGGCTCAACTACCAGCAGCCGGACGCCTTCACCCTCACCGCGCTCCCCCTCGCACGGACCGCCCTGTGAGCGGGGCCCGTCCCCGCCGGTCAGCGCCGTGGCGACCGCCGCTCTTCGATCATCCGTCACCGCCCCTGCCTGCCGGCAGGAAGGAAGGACCACCACCTTTGACCTCGCTCACACCTCCGGACGACGCGCACCCCTACCTTCGCGCCGCGAGCGCCGGCGTCCGCCATCACACCCGGGCCCTGGCACTGTCCCCCGCGAACCCGCCCCGGCCGGCGGACCGGCTGCACCTTGACGTGCTGCACGCCCACCTCACCGCCCTGCACCAGCTCGTGGACCGGCTTGCCGAAAACACCCGGCCTGCGCACCCCGCCGCCGGCCGCCACCTTGCCACCGCGCACACCCGCCTCTGGCAGGCCACCAGCGATGTCCACTCCGCCTTCCACCTGCTGCCCAACAGCGCAGCAGCAGAAGCCGAGTCGAGCGCATGCCATCCGGAGCGGCTTCCTGAGGGACCGCCCGTGCTCACGATCTGCCAGCGCCACCTCGCCGCCGGGCATGTCATCCGCCGCAAGACCACCCCCACCGACCTCCGCCCGCACACCACAGCCTGCGTGCGATGAGCACTGCCCGCAGAAACGAGGGCCACCGATGAACCACCGGCCCGCACGGCGCGCCCGCCGCGCCTCCGCCAGCCCGCTCTTCACCCCCCACGGCACCGACCGCGCCAGCCGCAAGGCCGCCCGTCGCCAGCTCGCCGAGGCCACCGCCAGGGCCCGCGCGAAAGCCAGTGCCCACCAGTGCGAGACCGCGTCCGCCGCGCACGAGATGCCCGCCGCGCTTTACCCGGCGAACGGACGTCCCGGACCCGACTCCGCGCGGGGGAACCGGCTGAAACTGCCCGCCCACCGCATGACCACCGCGGTCGCGGCCGGTGCCTATCCCTTCCTCGCCGAAGGCGGACTCGGCGCCGAGGGCATCTACATCGGGCGCGACGTACACGCGGAAGCGTCCTTCGTCTTCGATCCGTTCGCGCTGTACGGCAAGGTCGAGGGATTCACCAACCCCAACCTCCTGCTCGCCGGGGTCATCGGCCAGGGCAAGAGCGCACTCGCCAAGAGCTTCGCGCTGCGTTCGGTGGCCTTCGGATACCGGGTATACGTCCCGTGCGACCCGAAGGGAGAATGGACGCCGGTGGCACAAGCCCTCGGCGGCCGGTCCGTCGCTCTCGGCCCCGGACTGCCCGGACGGCTGAACCCCCTGGACGCGGTCCCGCGCCCGCACAGCGTCTCCGAGGACGACTGGGTCGGCGAGATCCGCAAACGGCGCCTGCTCCTGCTCGGCTCCCTGGCCCGGACGGTCCTGGGCCGCGACCTGATGCCCATGGAGCACACCGCCCTGGACGTCGCCCTGGACGCCGTCGTCACCCGCGCCGTCCACACTGGCCGCACCCCGCTGCTCGGCGATGTCGCCGCCACCCTCAACAACCCCAGCGCGCTCGACGAGGCCGCCGGGATGATGTCGGGCCAACTCGGCGACGCCGCACGCGACCTGGCCCACGCCATGCGCCGCCTCGTCCACGGTGATCTGGCCGGCATGTTCGACGCCCCTTCCACCGTCGCCTTCGACCCGAACGCACCGATGCTCACCATCGACCTCTCCCGGCTCGGCGGATCCGGCGACGACACCGCCCTCGTCCTGGCGATGACCTGCGCGAGTGCCTGGATGGAGTCCGCCCTCTCCGACCCGTCCGGCGGCCGGCGCTGGATCGTGTACGACGAGGCGTGGCGGTTGATGCGGCACGTCGGCCTGCTGCAGCGCATGCAGGCCCAGTGGAAGCTCTCACGCGGCCTCGGCATCGCCAACCTCATGGTGATCCACCGGCTGTCTGACCTGCTCACCGCCGGCGACGCCGGATCACAGGGCCGGGCCTTGGCCGAGGGCCTCCTCGCCGACTGCAGCACCCGCATCATCTACCGCCAGGAGACCGACCAACTCCACGCCGCGGCCTCGCTGCTCGGCCTGACCTCCGTCGAAATGGACGCCATCGCCCACCTCAACCGAGGGCGTGGCCTGTGGAAAGTCGCCGGACGATCTTTCATCGTGCAGCACCTCCTGCACGCGTACGAGCTGGCGCTCTTCGACACCGACGCCCGAATGCATAAAAAAGCCGCAAAAGACTCATGAAATCTGATATCCGGCGTGAATTGATCCCGCGCGCCACCACGCTCCACCTCATCGACGCGATCAACGCCGTGAGGGGCAAACTCTCCGGCGCGTTCGAGCAGTGGGAGTTGCTGGACGACACCGGTCGCGTCCCGGCCTCGCCGTCCTACACCGCGCTTCTCCAGCACGTCACCGGCGCACAGACGCTCGCCCGTGATGTCGTCCAGCTGACCGCGGACTTCGCCCGGACCACCTCCAGTACGAACCGTGCCGGCAGCGCCGTCCTCGCTCATCTGGCGTCGGCGGTCACCCTGTCGAGCCAGGCCGTAGCGCACTTCGCCGAGACCGCGCAGACCGCGCTCTCACCGCCCCGGCCGCACAGCGAGAACGACAGCTGCGTCCGTGACAACCGCATGGTCGTCGAACACGCGACGGCGCGTTCCTGTCTGCGGCGCGCGGCACAGGCGCTCGGTGACGCGGTCCAGGAACTCACCGACCACCTCGACTTCCACCGCTTCTTCCTCACGCCCTCCCACCGCCCAAGCCCGGTACCGCCGCCCAAACCGCGCGGTCGCCACCGCTGACCCGGACCGGCCCCACCCTTTCAAGGAGCCCTCTGAACCGCCCCGCCCACCTAAGCGACGCCGACTGGGCCGACTACCAGCAGTGCCAGGCCGAGCACGACGACCTCATCGCACAAGTCGCCGAACGCGAAGCCCAGATGGAACACGACCTGATCGCCGCCTACGACGACTACGAACTCGGTTTCGCTCCCGTGCCGAAGCCCGAAGCCGACCCCGCACGCCGGACACCTCCGTCCCACCACGCGCCGGCCACCCGCAGGAGGAACCGTGGCCGCTGACCAGGAGAACACTCCAGAGGCCCGCCGCGCGACTGCGCTGGCACCGCTTCCCGACCACCGCAACGTGGACACGCCGTGGTGGCAGGAGCTGTGGCGCCGCCACGCGCACATCACCACGCCACTGCGAGAGCGCGGGCTGGAGTGCGACATCGAGTTCGGCCTCAGCGCCTACATCGTGCGGGTATCCCTCCCCGACGGCAGTTGCCTGATCATCGGTCCGCCGCAGGAGCCCCCATCCGACCGCCCGCCGGGACATCCGGAGGGCTGGATCGCGACCCGCGAGCACCCCGACGACACGTCGCTGTCCGAGGTCCTCTACGACTCGGCACCCTCTGACGACCCCGGTGCACCCCAGCGGCCCGAAGCCCGGCACGGCGGCAGCGCCCAGCCCCTGATCGAGGCGATCGACCATCGCCTCGATCAGCTCGGACTGCTGCCAACTCCCTCCTCGCCCACCGCCCGTACGCCCGTGTCCGCAGCCGAGCCGGCGCTCCGCACCCCCGAGCCCGCGGACGTCTCCGGCAATGCGGACCGCACCTTCGTCTACGGCGACGTACTCCTCGCTCTCACCGACCGGCTCAACGCCACCGAGTCACCTGCGGACGCCGCCGCCCTGCTGCACCAAATCCTGGACCCCACCAGCGGCCTGCTGGAACGGCTCAGCGAGTTCTTCGAAGCAGCCGCGGAAAAGGCCAGGGAATCCGAGCAGGACGACGGATTCGACCTCCACTACGACCTTCAGGACGCGGCGGCCACCCTGCGCAGTCTCGGCGAGGACCTGCACACCGCTGTCGACCGCATGCGTGCCCTGGCCCCCGCGCGCCGGACCACCCGGGCCGGTCTCCCGCCGGGCCCGAGCCCGGGGCCACCGACGGCGACCATCCCCGTGCCCGGCCGCACCCGGTGAACCAGGCACACCTGACGCTCACTGCGCCCTCGCCCGGCTCAAAGACCAGGAATGTGCCGCCTTCCCGAAATGGCGAGGTCCACCAGCCGCAGGCCCCACTTCGTGGACTTCCGCCCGGCAGGGACGTGGCCCGGACGGCGGTCGGCGTCGCCTCCGGGGAGGTACACGGTGCGCTATCTCGGCACTCCCTCAGGGCCTGAGATTCGGGCTGCGATGAGCGCCGGACGCATCGGCTGTATGACCACCCCGGCGCAAGGCAGCCGGATCCCCGAGGGTGCGCTGTATGCCTGTGACAACTCCAAGTTCGGCAGCGACGGCAAGGGCCGCTACTGGCCCGGAGCCCAAGCGTGGTTCGCCTGGCTGCACCGGACCGTTGAACGGTACGGGCCGGATCGCTGCCTGTGGGCGCTCGCCCCGGACCAGCCGTTCGACGCCGCCGGCACCCTCACCGAGTCCCTGCCGTGGCTGGCCCGCATCCGCGAACTCGGCGTGCCCGCGGCCTACGCGGCCCAGGACGGCTGCGATACACCCGGGCTGCTGCCCTGGGACGACTTCGACGTCCTGTTCCTGGCCGGATCGACCGAGTGGAAACTCGGCCCCGTCGCCGAACGGCTGGCCCGCGAGGCGAAGGCCCGCGGCAAAGGCGTGCACATGGGCCGCGTCAACTCCCGGATCAGGCTGGGGATAGCCGAGTGGTTCGGCTGCGACAGTGCCGACGGCACCTACCTCGCGTTCGGGCCCGACAAGAACCTGCCCAAACTTCTGAGCTGGCTCGACGAACTCGACGGCCGCCCCTCCCTCGTCGGCGGCACACACCCCTTCGCCGCCCCCGACGCTCCGTCGACGGCTCCGCCTCCGCGAGCAGACCTCCGACGACGTGTACCGCCAGGTCACGAGGCTGCCATGAGATCGAAGAAATACCCGCCCACGGCGACAAGCGATGTAGCCCCCGCCCTCCCGACACCACGAGGTCCCCGTGCCAGAACCCGCTGAACAGTCGACGCCACACCGGTCGCAGCAGCAGAACCTCGAACTGCGCAGTACCTCCGAGCCCCTCGAACTGCTCGACCACACCGACCACGTCCCGGACGATGGCGGGTCACCGGCCGGAGCTTCATCGTCCGACGTCAACTCCATTCGCACGAGCCTGGCGTTGTTCGACACTGACGGACCTGCAGACAAGCCCATGCCCGCCATTAGCCTCGGCGATCACGACCAGATCGGTGTCATCGCCCTCACCAGCAACGACGCCCCCGCTGCAGCCCACACCCTTCTTACCGACCACGGCATCTGGCGCCCACGAGGCGTCTTCGGCTCCATCCTGATCCACGACAGGTACGACCACGACGTTCCGGCCCGCCTCACGCGGTTCCTCGCCGATGCCGACCGGCAAGGCATCGGCGTGGAATACCACCTGCCCCGCATCTTCGCGGACGCCGGTTCTCCCGCTGCGGGCCAGCGCGTCGAAGAACTGTGGTGCGACAACCAGCAACGGGAGTACCGCCGTTCACAGCGTGAGACCGTCCGCATCGCCACCTCCGGCAGCGATCTGGAGTCCCTCACCCATGGCCTGTGTCACCGTCTGCCCGGCGAATGGGTTTCCTGCATCACCGACTTCGCCGATCCGGACAGCCAGCTCGACTTCTTCGACGACCTGTGGGACAACGCGTCTTTGGCCAGTGCCTGGATGCAATTCCGCGTTCCCCGCGCCGCGATTCTCACCGGCCCCAGCCGCCTTGAGCTCGTCGTGATCGACCGCCCGCTGCATCGCGGGCAGGTCCTCGTCGGCGCGCGATCTCTGCACGGCATCACCCACGACTACTTCGGCGACGACAACGCCCCGCACGCGATCGCAGTCCCCGCCGAGGCAGTCCGCGCCGCGCACACCGTCTCCCGGCGGCTCCTGCCCCGCTACCGCCAGGCCGCCTGGCGCCTCCGGAACCCATGACCGCGTCCCGCACCGATCTGTCCGCCTCCGAGGGCCCACCGACCCGCCCGCCCACAGCAGCGCCCGGCATACAGCCGACGGCGGGCACTTCGTCCTCAGCACAGCGGTAGACGCCCCCGCCCATCCTGGAGTTCCCCTGTCCGATCCTGACCAGCGGATGCTGCTGCACGACGTGGCCGACCGGCTCAACACCGTGGCCGACCACCTCCCGCTCCCCGACCAGATCCAACCGGACCCGGCCCTGAGCGAGATCCTGGACGACGAAGTCCGCCACCTGGCCAGCCTGCTGACCTACCTCGTCGGCGAGAGCGCCTTCCGCCACCGGGCCGCCGCCCGCTACCCGACCCGCGTCACGGCCACCCACCGCAGCACCACGCTCGCGCTCGCCCAAGCGGCCGAGCCCACCAGTGCCGCGCTCGCCGCACTCGGCTCGGCCGTGCGCCACCTCGGCGTCCTCGCCGACCTCACCCACCAAGCACCTGGTCCCGCCCGCACCCGGGCGATCGCCTCCACTTACCCGGGTCTCGTGGACCGGCTCGGTGAGAGCCGCACCTGCCTCGCCCGCGCCGCGAAGCAACTACGTGCCGCCGATACACGGGCGGCACCAGCCGTGACCGCGCCGTCCCCGCCGACGGCATCCGCCACCGCATCCCGTACCCGCTAACCCGCTATTTCCCGGAGCCTCCTGATTCCCCTGCACACCTCCGCACGCCGCACCGCCCTCCTGCTCACTGCCGCATCCGTCGCGCTGACCGCGTCCGCCTGCGCCACTTCCGGCAGCCCGGACGCCGACACCACAGCCAGGGCCACCCGCAGCAGCGCCTCCCCCACCCCGACCGCCGAGCCGGCACTGACAAAGAAGGAGGCCCTCGCCCAGATCTCCCACTACTCCAAGATCAACAACGAGGCCAACACCGACCGCGCCCGGCGCCTGCTCGACACGGTCGAGGACGGCCCGCTGTACGCGATGTCCATCTCGGACTACACCGAGATGTAGGTTCGCATTTCGCGTGTCCCTTTCCAATTAGTGGTGGCCTTTGTCCGGCCCAAAGGACAGCGCGGTGAGACGAACTGCTGTCTGATCGTTCACTCGTCGTAGTGCTGTTCCCGGCCCCGTTCTATGCAGCGGTCCCCTTCAGCTCGATTGTGGAGACGTCGCAGCTGGTCGGGACCGGGAGCTCTGCGCCCCGCTCTGGCTGCTCGGAGGTGGGGCATGTCGCGGGTGATTGACGAAGTCTCGATGAGTCTCCGTCGTACGAACGGAAAGATCGACGAGGACCTGATCTGGTCGACGTCGGGAGTCGATGTCTTCGAGCCCTCCATCCCGTGGCGTACGTTCCGCTGGCGCAACGGGCAGAAGCACTACTCCGGCACGCACTGGTCTTCCACCATGCGGGACCACGTCGTCTACGAGTCCCGCCTTGAGCTGACACGCCTGCTCTACGCCGACTTCGACCAGAACGTGACGGCCGTCTTCGCCCAGCCGTTCCTCCTCACCACCACCGTGGACGGGCGGAAACGTCGCCACGTCCCGGACTACCTCGTACTGCGCGAGAAGGACGTTCCACTGGTCGTGGACGTCAAACCGCGGCACTTGCTCACCCGACCGAAGGTGAACTTCGCGCTCGCCTGGGCCCGCGAGGTCGTCCTGTCACGCGGCTGGGACTTCGAAGTATGGTCCGAGCCGCCCGAGGGCGAGTTGGCCAACCTGCGCTTCCTCGCGGGCTATCGCCGAGACTGGCTCTTCGACGAAGACCTGCTCACGGAGATACGGCAGGCGGATCTACACGGGGCGACCCTGAGCGAGGCGTTTCACGCCTTCCCTCGACACCCCGACTGGAAGGTACGGGCCGCCGTCCTGCGGCTGTTGTGGAGCCAGCACTTCGTGACCGACCTGACGGAGGTCTTGTCCCGGCGGCACGTCCTGGCCAGGGGCCGGCCACGGTGGTCGGCTCCGGTCGACGCGACCTCCCTCATCCCATCGACGCGTCCGAGCTCGACGGCGGTGACGACGAACCGGCCTATCGAATACGGGGATCTCGTTCGGGAGGACATGTGAACGGAGCCGCGGTACGTGTCGGGGTGGGCACGAGGCTGAAGTACGACGGCGAAGTCGTCGTGGTGGAAGAGATGTTCGGCTCGGCCGCGGGCAACGAGCTCCTGGTCCGCGATGCGGCCGACCGCAGGTTCCGGCTGTCCTTGAGAGTGGCGCTCTCCTCGGGCCGGGCCACGGTCATCGCGACCGGGCCGGGGCCGGAGGCCGACGAGGACGGCGAGACGGCCTCGGTGCTGTTCGCTCTGCTCAGCGAGGAGGAGCTGGCCGAGGTCAGGGAACGGGCCGCGCATGTCAACGAGGTTCTGACCGGCTTTCGTTCGGGCAGTGAGAAGGCGCCGGAGCCGGGCGAACCGCGGGCGCAGTACGCGGCCACAGTGCCCAAACTGCAGCGCTACGAAACGAAAGCCACCGAGGTGGGCGTGAGCGTGAGAACCATCAAGCGATGGGTGCGCGCCTTCCTGCTTGACCGCGAGGCCGGGCTGGTGCACGGCGGCCCGGATCGCGGAAGCGGGGACATGGGCAGGCTCGGCCGGGCCGATGAGCGGTGGGTGGAGATGGCCCTGGAGATCATGGCCGAGCACGGGCAGGAGTCGGAGTCAAAACCGACCCGCGCGAAGGTGATCCGCGCCGTCGGCCCGCGACTGGAGGCCCGCTACGGCAAGGGCGAGGTGAAGCTGCCGACCCGGGCGACCGCGTACCGATGGCTGGAGGAGCTGGAGCGGCGGCTGCCGACGTTCCGCCTCAGCACGAAACGCAACCGGGACATCGCCTCCCGGCCGCCGGGCGCGTACGGAAAGCTGCGGCCGACCAGGCCGGGCGAGTACCTGCTGATGGACACCACACGCCTGGACGTCTTCGCGATGGACCCGATCACGCTGAAGTGGGTGCAGGCCGAGCTGACCCGTCGCGATGGACTGGTACGACCGGTGCGTAACGGGGGATCCGGGTGACGCCGGTGTCCACGCAGTCCATCGACGTCGCGGCGGTGCTGTTCCAGACCTATCGTCCCCGGCCGCCGGGCAAGGGCTGGCCGTCGTGGGCGGTCTGGCCCGATCACGGCATCCCCCGCACGGTCTTCGTGGAGCGCAAGGCGCTCGAAAAGGACGCCAAGGAAGACCGGGAGGACGTCGAGGCGAAGGGGGTCGCGGGCCCGGCGCTGGTTCCCGAGACCATCGTGGGTCGACCACCGGCAAGCCGTACATCAGCGAGCACATCACCTCGGGTGTGCCAGCGTCTGGGGCTGTCGATCCAGCCGGCTCGCCTGCGAACGGGCCGCGACAAAGGTCCGCTCGAGCGATTCTTCAAGACCCTGCGCGAGGGGCTGCTGGAGTCGCTGCCCGGGTATAAGGGGCCGGATGTGTTCTCGCGGGGCGAGCGGCCGGAGGACGCGGCGTTCTTCTTCCTCCACGAGTTGGAGGCGATCATCCGTGAGTGGGTGGCCTGCACGTATCACCACCGGCCGCATAGGGGCTCCTCGACGCGAACGTGCCGGGCCAGCGGCTGTCACCGGCGATGATGTTCGAGCACGGGATTGCCCGGGCCGGGTACGTCGAGGTGCCACGCGACCCCGCGCTCGGCTTCGAGTTCCTCAAGACCGAGTGGAAGCCGCTGCACCACTACCGGTGTCGAGATCCGCAAGTGCCGCTACAACGGCCCCGGGCTGGACGGCTACCGGGGCGAGAGCAGCGAGTACACCGGGGTCAAGCCAAGGGCATGTGGCCCATCCAGGTCGACCCGGACAACATCAACTACATCTACTTCCGGCGCCCGGACACCCGCCGCTGGCACCCCTGGAGTGGGAGCACGCCGCCGGCGTTGAAGTTCCCGATCAGCGAGGGAGCCATCGAACTCGCCCGGAAGGTGGCGGGCGAGAAGTCGCCCTTCCCCGACGACGAGACCGCGGTGGGCCGAGCTCCTGGAACGGTGGCACCTGGGCCTGGGGCTGACGTTGCCGGAGCGGCGGCTTGCCCTGCGCCAGCCCGTGAACAGTCCGCTTCGACCTGCCCGGAGACCGTGTGGGACGACGTACGCGCGCTGCCGTCCCGTCGCCCGGATCCTGGCCGCCGGCGACGACGACGATGACGCGGAGGAGCCCCAGGCGGGCGAGGCCGAGCCTTATGAGGGCCCGGTGCCCAGCGACGACGACGAGGACGACGAACTCGACGGCCCCGATGACGACGGGGACTTCTACGACGATGCCCTGGAGGACGCATGATGCCGACCCGCCCCGAGAACCCGCCGCTGGACAACCTCACACTCTCGCGGAAGGAGGGACTGCGAGCTCTTGCCGAGGCGCCGGAAGCGGCAGCCGCCGGAGCTGCTCACGCTGAAACAGAAGGCGCTCCTGGGCGAGGCGGCGTTGCTGGAGTACGAGCAGGCCCGGAGCGTCTGGCACGCCAACCTGGTCCGATCCGGTACGCCGCAACTCAAGGCGCTGCACGAGGACTTGCGGGACATCGTCGACAGCAATCAGCAGGACGGTGACAAAGCCAAGGGCGCCGTGGCGGTGGACGCCTTCCCAGGGCTCGGCAAGACCACCGCGGTCCTGGACTTCGTGCTGAAGTATCACCGGCGGGTGATCGAGCGGGAGGGTACGTTCACCCCCGCCGGACACGAGCGGTGGCCGGTCTGCCGGGTCGGTCTGACCAGCAATATCGGCATGAAGGACTTCAACCGGTCGCTGCTGGAGTACTACGCGCACCCCGGCCGCAAGAGCGGCACCGCCACGCTCTTCGCTCAGCGCGCCCTGGACTGCGTGTTGGAATGTGAGACGCGCGTCTTGGTCATTGACGACATGCACTTCCTGAAGTGGCATGACCGCAACGGGACCGAGGTCAGCAACCACTTCAAGTACATCGCGAACGAGTTCCCCGTCACGATCATCTTCATCGGTGTCGAGCTGGGCAACCGCGGCCTGTACTCCGAGGCCAACTCCCGCGGCAACATCACGCTCGCCCAGACCGCGCGCCGCACCACCCCGCTGACGATGGAGCCGTTCGTCGTCACCAACGACAAGCACCGCCGTGAGTGGCGCAGCATGCTGCTCGCCCTGGAAAAGCGGATCGTGCTGTGCCGGAAGTTCCCCGGCATGGTCGCCGACGGCCTGTCCGACTACCTCTACATCCGCACCACCGGGCACATCGGCTCGTTGATGACGCTGATCAACCGTGGATGCCAGCGTGCTGCCCGCACCGGCGCCGAGCTCCTGGACGAGGAACTCCTCGACCAGGTGAAGCTCGACGCGGCGGCGGAGCGGCGCGCAAGGCGCTGGCGAAGAAGTTCGAACGCGGTCGCATGACGACCAAGCCCAACTCTCGCCGCTCGCGCACTGCGAAGCACGTGGCGTGAGCTTCGTCCGTACGCTACCGATCCGCGTGGCACCGGTGCCGGGAGAAGCACTGGACTCCTGGGTCGAGGCGATCGCACACCGCACGGACACCTACCTCAATGACCTCCTGCCCGCCCTGGGCTTTCTTCCGCGCCACGAGGGGCTGTCACCGGCCCGGTGGGACTGGTCGGGGATGCCCACTGACCTGGAGCTGGAGTCGATCGCGTCGGCCACCGGCATCACGGCCGGGCAGGTGCACCGGATGACGCTGCGCCCCTACGACCAGCGCGCCCTGGTGCTCAACCCGCACAGCAGGCGAGTCGACCAGCGGCTGCTCTGTGGGCAAGGCCCATCGTCGGGTCGTCGACCTCGCTGGGCTGGGTTTCCAGCGCGGCGAGGAGGTCGTCCCGCGCGCTCGAGCAGGGACTGAGCCTCGACGAGAAGGCCGTGCCACTTGACGACGTCGGTGGCGTCAGGGTTCACGGTCGGCGCGGCGGCGACCGCGGCCTTCAACTGGTCCATGTCCATGGCGAAGCGCGCTTCGATCCGTTCGGTGAGCACGCCCACGACATCCTCAGCCTCATCGGATATGCCGTCGGACAAAAGAGAAACTCCTTTTCTAGAAAGACCGGTGCCTGGGGGAATGCGAGGGGGCGGCCGTACCCGGCGGCTCAGCCGCTTACGGGCACCTGCTGAATACCTGTCAGTCCAGGCACATACGGGTATCGCGGTAGACGTAGGTTCCGGACACCCAGCCCTTGACGCCGGTCGACCTGTCCGTGATGTAGAGCCAGTTGCCGCTCTTCTTGTGCACGGTGAACCTGTGGCTCTTGTAAAGCACGCCGAGCGCGGTGGACTTCGTGGTGGCCTTGGACCGGATGGTCACAGCCGACGCGTGGACCTTGTACGGCAGCGGCGGCAGGGACGAACAGCTGCTCGCGGGGGCCGCAGATACCGCGGCGGGTGCCGCACTGGCGGTGGTGGCGCAGAGCACCGGCAGGGCGAGCGTGCCGAGCATCGCCGCGGATATGGCAATTCGTGTGGAGCGCATGCGGAAGAAACCTCCGTGAAGGCATAGGGATTGTGTGGAATGGCGCCGCGGGAGTTGTCCCGGCGGCTGTATAAGGGTCCGGAGACTCGCCGGTTTGGCTAACCGGCGATCGTCGGCTATGTTGCGCCGCCAGCGTCGGCTTTGGCGCTCAGCGCGAGCGGCCGGGCGGGCGTGGAGCAGGGGCCTTCGGCAGGACGGCCGGGCGGCTGGCTGCGGCTGCCGGGCGGACCGGCGGCAGGGGGCTGGCCTCGTCGGTAAGCCGGTCGTCGCACCACTGCAGGGCTTCGCCCACGGTGTCGAAGCCGCCCTCGCGCAGGGTGTGCGTCCACGCGTCGGTGTCGACCTCCTCGACCACGACGCGGAACGGGCTGGGGGCTCGCTCGTCCAGGGCGCGCAGTGCCACGACGGTGACCATGTCGTCCGGGTCGTCGCGGGTGTAGGAGTAGCCCATGGCGTAGTGGTCGCCGTCGCCCGCAAGGCGTCGCTCCAGCGCACGAGTCGCCTCGTCTGCCGGCGGTGGCCCCAGCTCGGGGTCGAGGCCGATGGCGTCCTGCGGGCAGCCGCGGTGGACGAGCCAGGACTGCGCCATCGCGGGCAGTGGCACGCCGGCCTGCTCGAAGGTGAACGTCCGCTTCTCTCGGTCCCGTTGCAGATGCACGGCGAGCAGCTGCGGCATACCAGGGTGTCCCCAGGTGGCGGTGCGGTCGAAGAGGACGTAGTAGCTGTGCGCGCCGTTGGGAGTGTGGTGTGCGGCGAGGGGGACGAGCATGTCCTCGTGGACGGCGACCTGGCGGTAGAAGTCGAGGTACATCTCCTCGTCGGCATCGAAGTCGTCCAGCTCGAAGTCGACTTGGGGGATGGGCTTCCGGGCCGGCGCCGGTTCGGTAGGGGGCAACAAGGGCCTTTCGGTGGAGTTCAGCGCCGCTGCACCGGCGTGGACGGCGACGTGCCGGGGCGAGCCGGGAGCGTGGGTGCCCGTGTCGTGGGGGTCCGACGGGCGGCGAACAGCGCGGCGCGTCCGGCGTCGGTGAGTGCGACCGGCTGGCCGGCGTGCACGGGGTGGCCGGTATCCCTCACGACCAGGCCGGCGTCCTCCAGTCGCTGCAGCTTGGCGTGTGGGATGCGGGTACCGGAGGCGCGGTGACGGACATCCGGCCGGTCAGCAGGTGTTCGTAGAGCTTGGCGCCACCGGCGATGGCGAGCAGGGCGGCGTGGTCGTCCGTCGCGAGTGGCTGCGCTTCGGGCGCCGGGGCCGCTGCGGCGGCCTCGATGGGCTCCAGGGCGGCGAGTACCTTCCCGGCGGCGGCGTTCCGTGCGTCGGCGGCCTCCTCCAGTTGGTCCACGGTGCGGTGGATGCGCGTGAACAGGGCGTCGTTGACGTCGAACTCGCCGCTGGAAAGGCGGTTCAGGAGGCGGCGGTAGAAGGTGACGCCGGTCTGGGTCTTGGCCAGCTCGCGGTGTCGATCGACCAGGTGGGCGTGTGGCTCGTCGAGGATGCCGCGGTCGCGGTAGGCCCACAGGGTGTCGATGTCGTGGCCGGTGGCGGCTTCGAGGCGGTGGTCGAGCGGGGAGACCGCACGCCGGGCTGGTGTCGGCGCGGGTTCAGGGGGCATAGGCGAGGTTCCGTGCGTTCAGCGGGTGTGGTGGTGCGCGGGTTGTGTGCGGGACGGGGCAGACCCGGCGTTGCGGTGGACGGTGGACCGGGCCGGGGCGTCGGAGTGCGGGTGGTCAGCTGCGGGGAGCGGGAGCGGGCCGCGTGGGTGCGGGCGCTCAGCGGCCGCGGGTCATCCCCAGGCGGCGGCCGACCTCGTCGTAGACGTCGTTGCCCGCACGCGGCCGGATGGCGACGACGTGGATCTCCTTTGAGTGCGCGGACTCCGCGGGGGCCGGGCGGACGCCGTAGACGACGCGCCAGTCCTTGCGCGAGTCCACGAAGAGCTTTCGGTAGCCCTCCAGGTCACCGTCGAGGCGCAGTCCGAAGCGCTGTGCGTTCACGACTTCTTGCAGGTAGGCGAGGGTGAGGTCGCGGATATCGCTGGGGGCTTGGAGGAGATCGGTCAGCGCGCGGGGGTCGAAGCTCAGTCCGAAGGCGGCTGTCCCTGTCCCGCGGTCATGACGTCGGCTCTGCGGGCCCGTCGGCTTCCGCCGCCGCCGTCTCCGTGCGCGCGGACGGCGGCGGGCCGGGCAGAAGACGGTGCGCTGGCCGGTCGGGAGAGGTCATGCAGGCCGACAGCGGCCCGCCCGGTGCGCGGACGGCCGCAAGGCGTGGGTGAGGAAGTCCCGGTGCCACACGAACAGGCCGCTCAATCCGGCTTCGGGGTCCTTGTGTTGCTGGTAGGCGAGCCACAGGGCGTGGAGCCAGGCCACGACATCATCGTGCTCCTGCCACTGCAGGCACCAGGGCGCTGCGGTGGTGACCTCCGCCCCGTACACCGGGAGGAAGAAGTCGTCGATCCAGTCCGACAAGGCGTCGAGTTCGTCTTCGCGTTCCTCCCCGTCGAGTTCCAGGATCGGGCGGGGCTCCGGCGGAGCGGCGGCAGGCGGCCCGCCGAGCCCCGGCATGCCGAACGCGGCGAACGGCGATCCGCTCGGCTCAGGGGCGGACGCGAGGTGGTCGAGTTGCTGCGCCTGTTGCGCCGACTGCTCCATGAGCCGTCGGACGCTCGCCTCGATTCCTTCCAGCTGTGGATCGGGAATGCGTACCGGCTCCAACTCCCCATCGTCAGGGGGTTTTATGGGTTCGGGCATGAAGAAGTTGGGCCTCCTACGAGACGCGGAATGTAAGGAAGACGGAAGCGGCAATGCTCGGACCGCCGACGGGTGACAAGTCCACTTCGCCGGATTGGCACTAGGGCGCCGGTCGCTTGACGGGAAGCGCGCTCGCGGCTCAGGCGGTGAGAACCACGTCGTCTTGCGTGAGGGTCTTGCGGATCGTCTCGGTGAGCCGGTCAGCCGCGATCGCCGCGTAGTGCTCGGTCTTCTCCACGCCGATGAAGTCCCTGCCTTCCAGCAGTGCGGCCACCCCCGTGGAGCCGGAGCCGGCACAGAAGTCGAGCACCGTACCGTCCTCAGGACTGATCTTGACCAGCTCGCGCATCACCTCGACGGGCTTCTGCGTGATGTGCTGACGCTTCGCCCCCGAGGGCTGCGAGGCCGAGTACATGCCGGGCAGATAGACGGGGTTCCGGGAGCCGTCGATCGCCCCCTTGCTGGCCCAGACGATGAATTCACAGTTCTGGGTGAACCGGCCCTTCTGGGGCTGGCCTGCGGCTTGTGCCAGGCCAGTACCCCACGCCACAGCCACCCTGCCGCCTGGATCGCATCCGTCGTGATCGGGAGTTGACGCCAGTCGGTGAACAGCAGAGCGGTCCCGCGTCTTGGTGAGGCGGTGGGCCTCGGTCATGATCTGCGTCAGCCAGAACCCGTAGCTTCGCTGGTCCATGTTCTCGCCGGTGAAGTCCGGCAGGGTGTGCTGGGCGTCGGCGGAGGTGTACTTCTGCTTCGCGGAGCGGGTGGTGCGCTCCTTCGCGGTCCTACCGCCCGAGTTGTACGGCGGATCGGTAATGACGGAGTCGACGCAGCCGTCCGGAAGGCCGGCGAGAACACTGAGGGCGTCGCCCTGGTGCAGAGAAAAAGGCAAAGAGGAACCCCTATTCGGGTGCGGAGTCGCGGAGAGAACTCACCGCCTCGCACACAAATCCTCGCGGGCCGGGAGTGGGCATGCAGAAGCCCAGGCCACAGACCGAGGAAGGCGAGGGGGAGTCCAAAAACTGTAGAGGCGAAACGCCGACGACCAAAAAGCTGGCGTGAGGTGCCGGATTCCGATACCTCACGCCAGCTTTTTGGTCAACCGCCGATCTGGGCCTACTGTTTTTGAACCGCCCGGCGCACACCGCCGCTGACTACTCCCTGCCCCACCTCACGGAGGTACCCCCTTGCCCCGGCACACCTAGCTCACCGCCCGGCCACGCGGAGCGAGCGGCAACTCGCCCCCACCGGCCCGCCTTGATCGCCCGCCCCGGCCGCCGCGCCCTTCCCATCATGCCTCGCGCACGCGGCACGCCGGACACTGCACCCCGAAGGACACGCTCATGACGTCTCGCCACCCACCCACGCCCGAAAGCCCTGGCCGGCGAGCGATCCGCTCCGGTTGAAGGCGCTCGCCGCCGGCATCGGCGTCGTCTTCCTCTCCCCAATCCTGATCGCCGGCACCGGCATTGCTGGCCTCCTCCGCCGACGCCGTGCAGAGCAGCAGCTCCTTCAGCAGCTGCCTCACCGACATCGACACCGACGAGGTCGCCGAGCAGGTCACCAAGATTCTCGACGGCGCGTCCGGCAAGAACGTCCACGTCGAGGGCCTGGACCTGCCCGCCGAACAAGTCCCCAACGCGGCGACGATCGTGGCCGCCGGCCTCTCGCTCGACGTCCCCAGGAAGGGACAGATCATCGCGCTCGCCACCGCGATGCAGGAGAGCCGGCTGCGCAACCTCAACTACGGGGACCGGGACTCGCTCGGCCTGTTCCAGCAGCGTCCCTCCCAGGGCTGGGGCAGTGCCCAGCAGATCCGCGATCCGGTCTACGCCTCCGAGCAGTTCTACAAGCACTTGCTCAAGGTGAGCGGCTGGCAGCAGATGACCGTCGCCCAGGCCGCCCAAGCCGTGCAGAGATCCGCCTACCCCGACGCGTATGCGCAGTGGGAGAGCCTGGCCACCGCGCTGCAGGATGCCATCGCCAAGACCTTCCCGGGCGGCGGCACCGACGCGGACAGCAAGGGCGCAGACCAGGGCGAGCAAGCATCGACCGGCACGAGCGGCTGTGCTCCGGGCCAGGACGGTTCCGGCTTCGGCCGTATCCCCGAGGGAAGCGTCCCGAAGGGCTACGCGATCCCAAAGGACGCCGATCCGAAGGCACGCAAGGCCATCGAGTGGGCGATGCACCAGCTCGGCACGCTCTACCAGTGGGGCGGCACCTGCACCAACGCTCACGGCCCCGACCCCATGGGCCGCTGCGACTGCTCCAGCCTCATGCAGCAGGCGTACGCACATGCAGGCGTCACGCTCACCCGCACCACGTATACGCAGGTCAACGAGGGCAAGGCGGTCTCGCCAGCTCAACTCAAGCCGGCGACCTGATCTTCAGCCGCGGCAGTGCCGCCCGCCCTGAGCACGTCGGCATGTACTTGGGCGAGGGCCTCGTGATCGAGGCGCCGCGCACCACCAAGCCGGTCCGGATCACTCCGATCAAGGACTGGACGATCCTCGCCGCCCGCCGCGTCCGGTGACACCGGCCGGGGCGCAAGGGGCCCCGGCGCACATCTCTGACCGAGATTCCCTCAACCGTACGGAGCATCTTCTTGATAACCCGCCCCCGCCCAGCGTGCCATCGCGGCAGCCTCTCTGGGCCTGGCCGTCGTCGCCGGCGGCCTCGCCACCGCCACCGCAGCACAGGCGTACGACACCGACACCACCACCATCAGCTGCAGTGCGGTCAAGGTGCGCAAGGCACCGTCGAAGACGTCCACGGTCTTGGGCATCGGCTACAGGCACGACAAGGTCGTCTACGACCAGTGGGTCTACAAGAAGGCCGAGAAGACCTGGTACACGCGCGGCACCGTCACCCGGAAGTCGGACGGCAAGAAAATCGGCCGCGGTTACATGATCTACAACTGCGCGAACCCGTACAAGACCAACCCCGCTCCGAAGCCGCCGGTCCCGAAGTAGGGGTCTTCCACGGCCGGTTCGGCCCCTGAGCCGGCGCCTTCGCCGGGAGCACTGGCTCGGTCCGCAGCCTCGGCGCGGCACTGCTGCGTCCTCGTGCGAGCGATGCCGTCTCTTCGCGGACGCCGCCCGGGCCAGCCCGTGTCTCCACGGTGTCTGCCCTCCCTTTCTACGAGGCGCTGCCTCGTTCCTCCCTTTCCTTCTGTGATTCCCGCGCGCCAAATTTCGGCGCGCCCAAGGAGCTTCCTTGCCCCTACTCGAAACCGTGCAGTACCTGGCCTACGATCCCGGCATCACGCCGTCGGGCGGTGGCCTGCCCGGCCTGAGCGTGCTGAAGAACGTCGTCAACTCGATCAACCTGTTCGGCATCATCGCCGTCGTCGGCGCCCTCGCTGTGTCGCTCGGCGTGTGGGCTTGGGGACACCACACGGGCGGTCACCAGGCCGAGGCCAACGGGAAGAAGGGCGCGGTCGTGGCCGCGGGCGCCGCCCTGGGCCTGGGCGCCGCGAACGGCATCGTCGCGTTCTTCTCGACCCTCGGTCGCAGGTGCACTGATGAAGAAACGACTCCCCTCCCTGTCTTCGTATGGCAGTGGCTGGTCGGCCAACCGGCGCATCGCGATCGTCGCCTCCGCCGTCGCAGTCCTGCTCGCCGTCGCCGGGATCGTCGCCCTGCTGACCGGCGGCGGCAACGGCCACCAGGCCCCGGGCACCGCCGCGCCTACCCCGAGTGGCAGCCCGTCCTCCTCCGAGGCCGCCCCCAAGCCTTCCTCCGGATCCGGGTCGGTGTCCCAGCCTCCGCAGATCGCCCGAACCGGTCGCCTACGCCAAGGCGGCGGCCCAGATGCTGTGGTCCTACGACACCCGCGACACCAGCCGCGACCAACAACTCGCCGGCATGCGCGCCTGGATGACCACGGAGACCAAGTACGCCGACTGGGCCTCGGTCTCTGGCCAAGTGCCCGATCCGGTGCTGTGGTCGCGGATGGCCGACCAGGACCAGCACGCCACCGCCAGCGTCACCGAGGGCCACTACCCCTCCGCGTTCAAGCAGGCGCTGGCCGACGACCCGTCCGCGATCACCGAGGCGTACATCTACGTCGTCACCGTCAACGGCACGCAGCAGATCGCCTGGAAAAAGGGCGGCGGCGGAGCCGAGGAACGGGCCGTGACCCTCGCCGTCCAGTGCCGCCGCCCGAATCACGACTGCACCCTGGCAGCCATCGCCCCGAGCGTCACGCAGTGACCCGCGCCTGAGACAAGAAAGGAGGAGTAACTCCTCGTGGGTTTCTGTGATTTCCCCCTGGCAGACAAGCTGTGCGCCGTCGGCGACGCAGTCGATTTCGCCTCGGACCCCGGCAAGGCCATCGGTGACTGGATGGCGAAGTCCGCCGGTGAACTGGCCGCCGCCGCAGCCGATCTGGCCGCCGAGGCCGTCAACACCACCACGAAGGTCGACCTCAACGCGTCGTGGTTCGTCGACAACTACGAGATGCTGCTGCCTCTGGGCCTGGTCCTGCTGGTCGCCACATTCTGCGCACAACTGGTCCGGGCCGCCATCCGACGCGACGGACAAGCCCTGGCAGCGTTCACCGGCACCATGAGCGGCGTCCTGTTCGCCTTCTGCGCCATCGCCTTCACCACGGTCGCCGTCGAAGTGGTCGATGCCGTCAGCGACGGCCTGTTCAAGACCGCCCACCTGAACATCGAGTCGGCCGTGCGACGCATCGTGAAGGTCAACCAGATCGCGGGCCTGTCCGGGATGGGCTGGCTCGTTGCGGTTGTCGCCGGCCTTGGTGCCGCCGTCGGTGCCTTCCTCTACTGGTGCGTGATGATGGTCCGCAAGGTCGGCATCCTCGTCATGGTCACGCTGGCTGTCTTCGCGTCCGCCGGCGGCGGGTGGGAGGTCGCGCGGCGCTGGCGCAAGGGCTGGATCGAGGCCACCGCCACCCTCGTCGTCTCCAAGCTCCTGATGACCGTGATCTTCGTCCTCGGTATCGCCGCCATGGGCAAAACCGAGGCCAAGGACGGCATCGCCGCTCTGGCCGACGTCATGTCCGGCATCGTGATCATGATCCTGGTGCTGCTGTGCCCCTACGCCGTCTTCAAGTTCGTGCACTGGGCGGCCGACGGGACCGACGGCGAGTCCATCCACCGTGCCGGTGGCGCCGGAGCGCAGATCGCCAAGGCGCATGCCGAGAACGCCGCCCGTAAGGCCGCCGCGGCTGCGGCCACTGCCGGAACCGGTGGCGCTGCAGCCGGAGCAGGCGCCGCACCGCAGGGGCCCGACGCCGCTGGCGGTGGCGGTTTCCCCGGCGACGTCGCCGCCAACCCGACCGGCGGCGGAGGGGGCAAGGAAGGTTCGCAGGACGGCGGTACGGGCGTCTCGCCCGGTGGCGACGCGGTCAAGTCCGGTCTGGAGAAAGCCGTCCAGCCCGCGCCGACGAGCGTGTCCGACGACACCAGCGGCCAAGTGGGCGGCAGCCCAGGGCCGGGCGGGCCCGGAGCGAACGCCGCCTCCGGCCAGGGCAGCGGATGGCAGTCCGCGCCGCCGACCACCACCGCGCCCGCCGCAGGGCGCACCCCCGCCCTCCGGCTCACAGAACGCCACGTCCAGCGGGTCGGCCTCACCCTCTCCGCCGCCGACCGGCCTCTGATCCCCTGCCCGTCCACCGGGGGCGGGACGTGCGCTGCACCTCCCGCCCCCGGGTTCCCCCGCGTCTCCAGGACCCGCCCCTTTGACTGATCTCTCCGTCGCCCCGGTCACGGTGAAGTTCCCGCACCGGTCCCGCCGCGGCATCCTCCTCGGCCTCTCCCTGCCCCAACTCATCCTCGTCTCCTGCACACTGGCGCTCCTGCTGATGACGGTGGTCTCCACCGGACTGCTCGGCGCCGTCGCCCTGGCCCCGCTGTGGGCGGCATCCGGTGCGCTCGTCACAATCCGCCGGCACGGCCGCTCCCTCATCGACTGGGCGCCGATCGTCGCCCGCTACGCACACCGCCGCCGTACCGGCCAGACCCTCTGGCTCGCCCGGCCCGTCACCCGGCCCCGGCAGGACGGCATCCTCCACCTGCCCGGCACCACCGCCTCCCTCAAGGTGGTCACCCCCGGCGACTCCGCCAACGGCGCCGCAGCCGTCCACGACCCGCACCAGCACACCCTGACCGCCATCGCCCGCGTCACCAGCCGCGCCTTCGCCCTCCTCGACCCCGCCACCCAGAACCACAACGTGAGCAGCTGGGGACGCGCGCTCGCGGGCATCGCCCGCACCGGGCACGTCGCCACTGTGCAGGTGCTGGAACGCACCATCCCCGACTCGGGCGACACCCTCACCCGCCACTGGACCCACAACGGACAGCCCCAGACTCCCGTCGCCGGACAGATCTACTCCGAGCTGGTCGCCTCGGCCGGCCCTGCCGCAGCCCCGCACGAGACCTACCTCGCCATCTCCCTCGACCTCAAGGCCGCCCGGCGCCTGATCAACCAGGCCGGCGAGGGCTGCCCGGCGCGTTCACGTCATGGAGCAGACCACGCCTCCATCGCCCAGGCCGCGCGCAACGCCGGACTCCAAGTCACCGGATGGCTGACCGCGAGGGAGATCGCCGCCGTCATCCGCACCGCCTACGACCCCAAGGCGCTCGCCGCCCTCCAGCAGTGGTCCGAGACCGGCCGCGCCGAGGCCGATCCCGCAGCCGCCGGCCCGTCGTCCAGCTCGAGGAGTACGACCGGCTCGCACCGACAGCGCACGGCACGCGACGTACTGGGTGGAGAACTGGCCGAGGACGGAGATGGGGGCCGGGTTCCTGCACGGGATCATGTTCACGGCCGGCGTGCGGCGCAGCCTCTCCTTTATATACGTGCCGCAGGGACTCGAGTCCGCGCTGCGAGACGTCCAGCGGAAGAAGGCGGCGATAATCGCCGACGCCAACGAGAGGGCCCGCCGGGGGCAGGTCGACAGCGAGGAAGACTCCGTCGAGTACGCCGACGTCAAGCAGCGTGAGCGCCAACTCATCGCCGGACACGCCGACGTGGCCCTGACCGGACTGGTCACCGTCACCGCCGAGACCGACGCCCTCCTGGACGCCGCCTGCGCACAGATCGAGACCCACGCCGTCACCTCCGGCGTCGATCTGCGACGGCTCAACTACCAGCAGCCGGACGCCTTCGCCCTCACCGCGCTCCCGCTCGCCCGGACCGCCCTGTGAGCCGGGCCCGTCCCCGCCGGACAGCGCCGTGGCGCCCGCCGCTCTTCGATCATCCGTCACCGCCCCTGCCTGCCGGCAGGAAGGACCACCACCTTTGACCGCTCCACGCGTCCGGACGACGCGCACCCCTACCTCCGCGCCGCGAGCGCCGGAGTCCGCCACCACACCCGGGCCCTGGCACGTCGGACGCGAACCCGCCCCGGCCAGCGGACCGCGTGCACCTTGACGTGCTGCACGCCCACCTCACCGCCCTGCACCAGCTCGTGGACCGGCTTGCCGAAAACACCCGGCCTGCGCACCCCGCCGCCGGCCGCCACCTTGCCACCGCGCCACCCCGCCTCTGGCAGGCCACCAGCGATGTCCACTCCGCCTTCCACCTGCTGCCCAACAGCCGCAGCAGCAGAAGCCGAGTCGAGCGCATGCCATCCGGAGCGGCTTCCTGAGGGACCGCCCGTGCTCACGATCTGCCAGCGCCACCTCGCCGCCGGCATGTCATCCGCCGCAAGACCACCCCCACCGACCTCCGCCCGCACACCACAGCCTGCGTGCGATGAGCACTGCCCGCAGAAACGAGGGCCACCGATGAACCACCGGCCCGCCCGGCGCGCCCGCCGCGCCTCCGCCAGCCCGCTCTTCACCCCCCACGGCACCGACCGCGCCAGCCGCAAGGCCGCCCGTCGCCAGCTCGCCGAGGCCACCGCCAGGGCCCGCGCGAAAGCCAGTGCCCACCAGTGCGAGACCGCGTCCGCCGCGCACGAGATGCCCGCCGCGCTTTACCCCGGCGAACGGACGTCCCGGACCCGACTCCGCGCGGGGGAACCGGCTGAAACTGCCCGCCCACCGCATGACCACCGCGGTCGCGGCCGGTGCCTATCCCTTCCTCGCCGAAGGCGGACTCGGCGCCGAGGGCATCTACATCGGGCGCGACGTACACGCGGAAGCGTCCTTCGTCTTCGATCCGTTCGCGCTGTACGGCAAGGTCGAGGGATTCACCAACCCCAACCTCCTGCTCGCCGGGGTCATCGGCCAGGGCAAGAGCGCACTCGCCAAGAGCTTCGCGCTGCGTTCGGTGGCCTTCGGATACCGGGTATACGTCCCGTGCGACCCGAAGGGAGAATGGACGCCGGTGGCACAAGCCCTCGGCGGCCGGTCCGTCGCTCTCGGCCCCGGACTGCCCGGACGGCTGAACCCCCTGGACGCGGTCCCGCGCCCGCACAGCGTCTCCGAGGACGACTGGGTCGGCGAGATCCGCAAACGGCGCCTGCTCCTGCTCGGCTCCCTGGCCCGGACGGTCCTGGGCCGCGACCTGATGCCCATGGAGCACACCGCCCTGGACGTCGCCCTGGACGCCGTCGTCACCCGCGCCGTCCACACTGGCCGCACCCCGCTGCTCGGCGATGTCGCCGCCACCCTCAACAACCCCAGCGCGCTCGACGAGGCCGCCGGGATGATGTCGGGCCAACTCGGCGACGCCGCACGCGACCTGGCCCACGCCATGCGCCGCCTCGTCCACGGTGATCTGGCCGGCATGTTCGACGCCCCTTCCACCGTCGCCTTCGACCCGAACGCACCGATGCTCACCATCGACCTCTCCCGGCTCGGCGGATCCGGCGACGACACCGCCCTCGTCCTGGCGATGACCTGCGCGAGTGCCTGGATGGAGTCCGCCCTCTCCGACCCGTCCGGCGGCCGGCGCTGGATCGTGTACGACGAGGCGTGGCGGTTGATGCGGCACGTCGGCCTGCTGCAGCGCATGCAGGCCCAGTGGAAGCTCTCACGCGGCCTCGGCATCGCCAACCTCATGGTGATCCACCGGCTGTCTGACCTGCTCACCGCCGGCGACGCCGGATCACAGGGCCGGGCCTTGGCCGAGGGCCTCCTCGCCGACTGCAGCACCCGCATCATCTACCGCCAGGAGACCGACCAACTCCACGCCGCGGCCTCGCTGCTCGGCCTGACCTCCGTCGAAATGGACGCCATCGCCCACCTCAACCGAGGGCGTGGCCTGTGGAAAGTCGCCGGACGATCTTTCATCGTGCAGCACCTCCTGCACGCGTACGAGCTGGCGCTCTTCGACACCGACGCCCGAATGCATAAAAAAGCCGCAAAAGACTCATGAAACCTGATATCCGGCGTGAATTGATCCCGCGCGCCACCACGCTCCACCTCATCGACGCGATCAACGCCGTGAGGGGCAAACTCTCCGGCGCGTTCGAGCAGTGGGAGTTGCTGGACGACACCGGTCGCGTCCCGGCCTCGCCGTCCTACACCGCGCTTCTCCAGCACGTCACCGGCGCACAGACGCTCGCCCGTGATGTCGTCCAGCTGACCGCGGACTTCGCCCGGACCACCTCCAGTACGAACCGTGCCGGCAGCGCCGTCCTCGCTCATCTGGCGTCGGCGGTCACCCTGTCGAGCCAGGCCGTAGCGCACTTCGCCGAGACCGCGCAGACCGCGCTCTCACCGCCCCGGCCGCACAGCGAGAACGACAGCTGCGTCCGTGACAACCGCATGGTCGTCGAACACGCGACGGCGCGTTCCTGTCTGCGGCGCGCGGCACAGGCGCTCGGTGACGCGGTCCAGGAACTCACCGACCACCTCGACTTCCACCGCTTCTTCCTCACGCCCTCCCACCGCCCAAGCCCGGTACCGCCGCCCAAACCGCGCGGTCGCCACCGCTGACCCGGACCGGCCCCACCCTTTCAAGGAGCCCTCTGAACCGCCCCGCCCACCTAAGCGACGCCGACTGGGCCGACTACCAGCAGTGCCAGGCCGAGCACGACGACCTCATCGCACAAGTCGCCGAACGCGAAGCCCAGATGGAACACGACCTGATCGCCGCCTACGACGACTACGAACTCGGTTTCGCTCCCGTGCCGAAGCCCGAAGCCGACCCCGCACGCCGGACACCTCCGTCCCACCACGCGCCGGCCACCCGCAGGAGGAACCGTGGCCGCTGACCAGGAGAACACTCCAGAGGCCCGCCGCGCGACTGCGCTGGCACCGCTTCCCGACCACCGCAACGTGGACACGCCGTGGTGGCAGGAGCTGTGGCGCCGCCACGCGCACATCACCACGCCACTGCGAGAGCGCGGGCTGGAGTGCGACATCGAGTTCGGCCTCAGCGCCTACATCGTGCGGGTATCCCTCCCCGACGGCAGTTGCCTGATCATCGGTCCGCCGCAGGAGCCCCCATCCGACCGCCCGCCGGGACATCCGGAGGGCTGGATCGCGACCCGCGAGCACCCCGACGACACGTCGCTGTCCGAGGTCCTCTACGACTCGGCACCCTCTGACGACCCCGGTGCACCCCAGCGGCCCGAAGCCCGGCACGGCGGCAGCGCCCAGCCCCTGATCGAGGCGATCGACCATCGCCTCGATCAGCTCGGACTGCTGCCAACTCCCTCCTCGCCCACCGCCCGTACGCCCGTGTCCGCAGCCGAGCCGGCGCTCCGCACCCCCGAGCCCGCGGACGTCTCCGGCAATGCGGACCGCACCTTCGTCTACGGCGACGTACTCCTCGCTCTCACCGACCGGCTCAACGCCACCGAGTCACCTGCGGACGCCGCCGCCCTGCTGCACCAAATCCTGGACCCCACCAGCGGCCTGCTGGAACGGCTCAGCGAGTTCTTCGAAGCAGCCGCGGAAAAGGCCAGGGAATCCGAGCAGGACGACGGATTCGACCTCCACTACGACCTTCAGGACGCGGCGGCCACCCTGCGCAGTCTCGGCGAGGACCTGCACACCGCTGTCGACCGCATGCGTGCCCTGGCCCCCGCGCGCCGGACCACCCGGGCCGGTCTCCCGCCGGGCCCGAGCCCGGGGCCACCGACGGCGACCATCCCCGTGCCCGGCCGCACCCGGTGAACCAGGCACACCTGACGCTCACTGCGCCCTCGCCCGGCTCAAAGACCAGGAATGTGCCGCCTTCCCGAAATGGCGAGGTCCACCAGCCGCAGGCCCCACTTCGTGGACTTCCGCCCGGCAGGGACGTGGCCCGGACGGCGGTCGGCGTCGCCTCCGGGGAGGTACACGGTGCGCTATCTCGGCACTCCCTCAGGGCCTGAGATTCGGGCTGCGATGAGCGCCGGACGCATCGGCTGTATGACCACCCCGGCGCAAGGCAGCCGGATCCCCGAGGGTGCGCTGTATGCCTGTGACAACTCCAAGTTCGGCAGCGACGGCAAGGGCCGCTACTGGCCCGGAGCCCAAGCGTGGTTCGCCTGGCTGCACCGGACCGTTGAACGGTACGGGCCGGATCGCTGCCTGTGGGCGCTCGCCCCGGACCAGCCGTTCGACGCCGCCGGCACCCTCACCGAGTCCCTGCCGTGGCTGGCCCGCATCCGCGAACTCGGCGTGCCCGCGGCCTACGCGGCCCAGGACGGCTGCGATACACCCGGGCTGCTGCCCTGGGACGACTTCGACGTCCTGTTCCTGGCCGGATCGACCGAGTGGAAACTCGGCCCCGTCGCCGAACGGCTGGCCCGCGAGGCGAAGGCCCGCGGCAAAGGCGTGCACATGGGCCGCGTCAACTCCCGGATCAGGCTGGGGATAGCCGAGTGGTTCGGCTGCGACAGTGCCGACGGCACCTACCTCGCGTTCGGGCCCGACAAGAACCTGCCCAAACTTCTGAGCTGGCTCGACGAACTCGACGGCCGCCCCTCCCTCGTCGGCGGCACACACCCCTTCGCCGCCCCCGACGCTCCGTCGACGGCTCCGCCTCCGCGAGCAGACCTCCGACGACGTGTACCGCCAGGTCACGAGGCTGCCATGAGATCGAAGAAATACCCGCCCACGGCGACAAGCGATGTAGCCCCCGCCCTCCCGACACCACGAGGTCCCCGTGCCAGAACCCGCTGAACAGTCGACGCCACACCGGTCGCAGCAGCAGAACCTCGAACTGCGCAGTACCTCCGAGCCCCTCGAACTGCTCGACCACACCGACCACGTCCCGGACGATGGCGGGTCACCGGCCGGAGCTTCATCGTCCGACGTCAACTCCATTCGCACGAGCCTGGCGTTGTTCGACACTGACGGACCTGCAGACAAGCCCATGCCCGCCATTAGCCTCGGCGATCACGACCAGATCGGTGTCATCGCCCTCACCAGCAACGACGCCCCCGCTGCAGCCCACACCCTTCTTACCGACCACGGCATCTGGCGCCCACGAGGCGTCTTCGGCTCCATCCTGATCCACGACAGGTACGACCACGACGTTCCGGCCCGCCTCACGCGGTTCCTCGCCGATGCCGACCGGCAAGGCATCGGCGTGGAATACCACCTGCCCCGCATCTTCGCGGACGCCGGTTCTCCCGCTGCGGGCCAGCGCGTCGAAGAACTGTGGTGCGACAACCAGCAACGGGAGTACCGCCGTTCACAGCGTGAGACCGTCCGCATCGCCACCTCCGGCAGCGATCTGGAGTCCCTCACCCATGGCCTGTGTCACCGTCTGCCCGGCGAATGGGTTTCCTGCATCACCGACTTCGCCGATCCGGACAGCCAGCTCGACTTCTTCGACGACCTGTGGGACAACGCGTCTTTGGCCAGTGCCTGGATGCAATTCCGCGTTCCCCGCGCCGCGATTCTCACCGGCCCCAGCCGCCTTGAGCTCGTCGTGATCGACCGCCCGCTGCATCGCGGGCAGGTCCTCGTCGGCGCGCGATCTCTGCACGGCATCACCCACGACTACTTCGGCGACGACAACGCCCCGCACGCGATCGCAGTCCCCGCCGAGGCAGTCCGCGCCGCGCACACCGTCTCCCGGCGGCTCCTGCCCCGCTACCGCCAGGCCGCCTGGCGCCTCCGGAACCCATGACCGCGTCCCGCACCGATCTGTCCGCCTCCGAGGGCCCACCGACCCGCCCGCCCACAGCAGCGCCCGGCATACAGCCGACGGCGGGCACTTCGTCCTCAGCACAGCGGTAGACGCCCCCGCCCATCCTGGAGTTCCCCTGTCCGATCCTGACCAGCGGATGCTGCTGCACGACGTGGCCGACCGGCTCAACACCGTGGCCGACCACCTCCCGCTCCCCGACCAGATCCAACCGGACCCGGCCCTGAGCGAGATCCTGGACGACGAAGTCCGCCACCTGGCCAGCCTGCTGACCTACCTCGTCGGCGAGAGCGCCTTCCGCCACCGGGCCGCCGCCCGCTACCCGACCCGCGTCACGGCCACCCACCGCAGCACCACGCTCGCGCTCGCCCAAGCGGCCGAGCCCACCAGTGCCGCGCTCGCCGCACTCGGCTCGGCCGTGCGCCACCTCGGCGTCCTCGCCGACCTCACCCACCAAGCACCTGGTCCCGCCCGCACCCGGGCGATCGCCTCCACTTACCCGGGTCTCGTGGACCGGCTCGGTGAGAGCCGCACCTGCCTCGCCCGCGCCGCGAAGCAACTACGTGCCGCCGATACACGGGCGGCACCAGCCGTGACCGCGCCGTCCCCGCCGACGGCATCCGCCACCGCATCCCGTACCCGCTAACCCGCTATTTCCCGGAGCCTCCTGATTCCCCTGCACACCTCCGCACGCCGCACCGCCCTCCTGCTCACTGCCGCATCCGTCGCGCTGACCGCGTCCGCCTGCGCCACTTCCGGCAGCCCGGACGCCGACACCACAGCCAGGGCCACCCGCAGCAGCGCCTCCCCCACCCCGACCGCCGAGCCGGCACTGACAAAGAAGGAGGCCCTCGCCCAGATCTCCCACTACTCCAAGATCAACAACGAGGCCAACACCGACCGCGCCCGGCGCCTGCTCGACACGGTCGAGGACGGCCCGCTGTACGCGATGTCCATCTCGGACTACACCGAGATGTAGGTTCGCATTTCGCGTGTCCCTTTCCAATTAGTGGTGGCCTTTGTCCGGCCCAAAGGACAGCGCGGTGAGACGAACTGCTGTCTGATCGTTCACTCGTCGTAGTGCTGTTCCCGGCCCCGTTCTATGCAGCGGTCCCCTTCAGCTCGATTGTGGAGACGTCGCAGCTGGTCGGGACCGGGAGCTCTGCGCCCCGCTCTGGCTGCTCGGAGGTGGGGCATGTCGCGGGTGATTGACGAAGTCTCGATGAGTCTCCGTCGTACGAACGGAAAGATCGACGAGGACCTGATCTGGTCGACGTCGGGAGTCGATGTCTTCGAGCCCTCCATCCCGTGGCGTACGTTCCGCTGGCGCAACGGGCAGAAGCACTACTCCGGCACGCACTGGTCTTCCACCATGCGGGACCACGTCGTCTACGAGTCCCGCCTTGAGCTGACACGCCTGCTCTACGCCGACTTCGACCAGAACGTGACGGCCGTCTTCGCCCAGCCGTTCCTCCTCACCACCACCGTGGACGGGCGGAAACGTCGCCACGTCCCGGACTACCTCGTACTGCGCGAGAAGGACGTTCCACTGGTCGTGGACGTCAAACCGCGGCACTTGCTCACCCGACCGAAGGTGAACTTCGCGCTCGCCTGGGCCCGCGAGGTCGTCCTGTCACGCGGCTGGGACTTCGAAGTATGGTCCGAGCCGCCCGAGGGCGAGTTGGCCAACCTGCGCTTCCTCGCGGGCTATCGCCGAGACTGGCTCTTCGACGAAGACCTGCTCACGGAGATACGGCAGGCGGATCTACACGGGGCGACCCTGAGCGAGGCGTTTCACGCCTTCCCTCGACACCCCGACTGGAAGGTACGGGCCGCCGTCCTGCGGCTGTTGTGGAGCCAGCACTTCGTGACCGACCTGACGGAGGTCTTGTCCCGGCGGCACGTCCTGGGCCAGGGGCCGGCCACGGTGGTCGGCTCCGGTCGACGCGACCTCCCTCATCCCATCGACGCGTCCGAGCTCGACGGCGGTGACGACGAACCGGCCTATCGAATACGGGGATCTCGTTCGGGAGGACATGTGAACGGAGCCGCGGTACGTGTCGGGGTGGGCACGAGGCTGAAGTACGACGGCGAAGTCGTCGTGGTGGAAGAGATGTTCGGCTCGGCCGCGGGCAACGAGCTCCTGGTCCGCGATGCGGCCGACCGCAGGTTCCGGCTGTCCTTGAGAGTGGCGCTCTCCTCGGGCCGGGCCACGGTCATCGCGACCGGGCCGGGGCCGGAGGCCGACGAGGACGGCGAGACGGCCTCGGTGCTGTTCGCTCTGCTCAGCGAGGAGGAGCTGGCCGAGGTCAGGGAACGGGCCGCGCATGTCAACGAGGTTCTGACCGGCTTTCGTTCGGGCAGTGAGAAGGCGCCGGAGCCGGGCGAACCGCGGGCGCAGTACGCGGCCACAGTGCCCAAACTGCAGCGCTACGAAACGAAAGCCACCGAGGTGGGCGTGAGCGTGAGAACCATCAAGCGATGGGTGCGCGCCTTCCTGCTTGACCGCGAGGCCGGGCTGGTGCACGGCGGCCCGGATCGCGGAAGCGGGGACATGGGCAGGCTCGGCCGGGCCGATGAGCGGTGGGTGGAGATGGCCCTGGAGATCATGGCCGAGCACGGGCAGGAGTCGGAGTCAAAACCGACCCGCGCGAAGGTGATCCGCGCCGTCGGCCCGCGACTGGAGGCCCGCTACGGCAAGGGCGAGGTGAAGCTGCCGACCCGGGCGACCGCGTACCGATGGCTGGAGGAGCTGGAGCGGCGGCTGCCGACGTTCCGCCTCAGCACGAAACGCAACCGGGACATCGCCTCCCGGCCGCCGGGCGCGTACGGAAAGCTGCGGCCGACCAGGCCGGGCGAGTACCTGCTGATGGACACCACACGCCTGGACGTCTTCGCGATGGACCCGATCACGCTGAAGTGGGTGCAGGCCGAGCTGACCGTCGCGATGGACTGGTACGACCGGTGCGTAACGGGGATCCGGGTGACGCCGGTGTCCACGCAGTCCATCGACGTCGCGGCGGTGCTGTTCCAGACCTATCGTCCCCGGCCGCCGGGCAAGGGCTGGCCGTCGTGGGCGGTCTGGCCCGATCACGGCATCCCCCGCACGGTCTTCGTGGAGCGCAAGGCGCTCGAAAAGGACGCCAAGGAAGACCGGGAGGACGTCGAGGCGAAGGGGGTCGCGGGCCCGGCGCTGGTTCCCGAGACCATCGTGGTCGACCACGGCAAGCCGTACATCAGCGAGCACATCACCTCGGTGTGCCAGCGTCTGGGGCTGTCGATCCAGCCGGCTCGCCTGCGAACGGGCCGCGACAAAGGTCCGCTCGAGCGATTCTTCAAGACCCTGCGCGAGGGGCTGCTGGAGTCGCTGCCCGGGTATAAGGGGCCGGATGTGTTCTCGCGGGGCGAGCGGCCGGAGGACGCGGCGTTCTTCTTCCTCCACGAGTTGGAGGCGATCATCCGTGAGTGGGTGGCCTGCACGTATCACCACCGGCCGCATAGGGGGCTCCTCGACGCGAACGTGCCGGGCCAGCGGCTGTCACCGGCGATGATGTTCGAGCACGGGATTGCCCGGGCCGGGTACGTCGAGGTGCCACGCGACCCCGCGCTCGGCTTCGAGTTCCTCAAGACCGAGTGGAAGCCGCTGCACCACTACGGTGTCGAGATCCGCAAGTGCCGCTACAACGGCCCCGGGCTGGACGGCTACCGGGGCGAGAGCAGCGAGTACACCGGGGTCAAGGCCAAGGGCATGTGGCCCATCCAGGTCGACCCGGACAACATCAACTACATCTACTTCCGGCGCCCGGACACCCGCCGCTGGCACGCCCTGGAGTGGGAGCACGCGCCGGCGTTGAAGTTCCCGATCAGCGAGGGAGCCATCGAACTCGCCCGGAAGGTGGCGGGCGAGAAGTCGCCCTTCCCCGACGACGAGACCGCGGTGGCCGAGCTCCTGGAACGGTGGCACCTGGGCCTGGGGCTGACGTTGCCGGAGCGGCGGCTTGCCCTGCGCCAGGCCCGTGAACAGTCCGCCTTCGACCTGCCGGAGACCGTGTGGGACGACGTACGCGCGCTGCCGTCCGTCGCCCGGATCCTGGCCGCCGGCGACGACGACGATGACGCGGAGGAGCCCCAGGCGGGCGAGGCCGAGCCGTATGAGGGCCCGGTGCCCAGCGACGACGACGAGGACGACGAACTCGACGGCCCCGATGACGACGGGGACTTCTACGACGATGCCCTGGAGGACGCATGATGCCGACCCGCCCCGAGAACCCGCCGCTGGACAACCTCACACTCTCGCGGAAGGAGGGACTGCGAGCTCTTGCCGAGGCGCCGAAGCGGCAGCCGCCGGAGCTGCTCACGCTGAAACAGAAGGCGCTCCTGGGCGAGGCGGCGTTGCTGGAGTACGAGCAGGCCCGGAGCGTCTGGCACGCCAACCTGGGTCCGATCGGTACGCCGCAACTCAAGGCGCTGCACGAGGACTTGCGGGACATCGTCGACAGCAATCAGCAGGACGGTGACAAAGCCAAGGGCGCCGTGGCGGTGGACGCCTTCCCAGGGCTCGGCAAGACCACCGCGGTCCTGGACTTCGTGCTGAAGTATCACCGGCGGGTGATCGAGCGGGAGGGTACGTTCACCCCCGCCGGACACGAGCGGTGGCCGGTCTGCCGGGTCGGTCTGACCAGCAATATCGGCATGAAGGACTTCAACCGGTCGCTGCTGGAGTACTACGCGCACCCCGGCCGCAAGAGCGGCACCGCCACGCTCTTCGCTCAGCGCGCCCTGGACTGCGTGTTGGAATGTGAGACGCGCGTCTTGGTCATTGACGACATGCACTTCCTGAAGTGGCATGACCGCAACGGGACCGAGGTCAGCAACCACTTCAAGTACATCGCGAACGAGTTCCCCGTCACGATCATCTTCATCGGTGTCGAGCTGGGCAACCGCGGCCTGTACTCCGAGGCCAACTCCCGCGGCAACATCACGCTCGCCCAGACCGCGCGCCGCACCACCCCGCTGACGATGGAGCCGTTCGTCGTCACCAACGACAAGCACCGCCGTGAGTGGCGCAGCATGCTGCTCGCCCTGGAAAAGCGGATCGTGCTGTGCCGGAAGTTCCCCGGCATGGTCGCCGACGGCCTGTCCGACTACCTCTACATCCGCACCACCGGGCACATCGGCTCGTTGATGACGCTGATCAACCGTGGATGCCAGCGTGCTGCCCGCACCGGCGCCGAGCTCCTGGACGAGGAACTCCTCGACCAGGTGAAGCTCGACGCGGCGGCGGAGCGGGCGCGCAAGGCGCTGGCGAAGAAGTTCGAACGCGGTCGCATGACGACCAAGCCCAACTCTCGCCGCTCGCGCACTGCGAAGCACGTGGCGTGAGCTTCGTCCGTACGCTACCGATCCGCGTGGCACCGGTGCCGGGAGAAGCACTGGACTCCTGGGTCGAGGCGATCGCACACCGCACGGACACCTACCTCAATGACCTCCTGCCCGCCCTGGGCTTTCTTCCGCGCCACGAGGGGCTGTCACCGGCCCGGTGGGACTGGTCGGGGATGCCCACTGACCTGGAGCTGGAGTCGATCGCGTCGGCCACCGGCATCACGGCCGGGCAGGTGCACCGGATGACGCTGCGCCCCTACGACCAGCGCGCCCTGGTGCTCAACCCGCACAGCAGGCGAGTCGACCAGCGGCTGCTCTGGGGCCGCGCGAGGGGCTCGCGCTACTGTCCCGTCTGCCTGTCCGAGAGCGGCGGACGCTGGCAGGTGTCGTGGCGGCTGGGCTGGTCGTTCGCCTGCCTGGTGCACAACCGGCTGCTGGCCGACGACTGCCCGGGCTGCCTGCGCCCGCAACACATGCGCCCGCACAGCGGCTACGGCATCCCGATCCCCGGCCGGTGCGCGAACACGACGCGGGGCAGCGACAAGCACCCCCGCTGCCACCACGACCTGACCTCGGCCCCCAGCCTCCCGTTCCCGGCCGAATCTCCGGTGCTCCAGGCTCAGCACCTGCTTGCCACCTGCATCGACACCGGCAGGGCCGAGTTCGGGATCTACGCGGCCGACCCCCAGCCGGCCCGGGTCGCCCTCGCCGACATCCGCGCGCTGGCCGCCCGCTTCCTCATGGCCGCCTCCCGGGCAGCGGATCTGATGTCCGACACCTGCCTCACCCACGGCATCCCCGCCGAGGTCGTCACCCGCATGCCCACCCGGGAACACACCTCGCGCTTCCCCGACCGTCCCGGCGCATCGGCGCCACCGGGGGCGCCGTCGACGGCTGCGGCCGTTCTTGCCGCACTGAACATCCTCAACCAGCCCGCGTTCGCTGAAGCCAGGCAGCGCATGAGGTCCTTGGTGGAAGCCGTCTCGCGGGTGTCGCCCCAGGCGGCCCTGACCGTGAGCACGTGGGGTGCCGACATCAGCCCTCTTCTCAAGTCCGTGCACCTTGCCGCTGGCCTACACCGCCGGCCGCTGAGCGAGCAATTGCGCCATCGAGCCGTCACTTCGACCCCCCGAAAGCCACCCGCCGACGCGGGCCGGGCGACCCAACGCGCCCGCAAGATCCCCACTCTCGCCTGGCCGGGCTGGTGGCTACGGATAGCCCCCGCGCAAGGCGCGTTCGACACGATCATGCGTCAGGCCCTGTCTGCGATGCTCTTGATCGTCGGCAGCCGAATGGACAAGAAGGCAGCCTTCACCAGCCTCGGCTCTCACCTCAACTCCAGCCACATGTCCCGCATGCTGCGCGTGCTGGAGAAGTCAGGCCACTGGGATGCCGTCCAAGAAGCACTCACCCGCGTCAGCGACTACCTCGACAACACCGACATCCCGATCGCCTACCACCGGCGCCGACACCTGGACTACCACCAGCTGCTGCCCGACGAGCAGTGGCACAGCATCTGCCGCACCGTGGGCATCTCGGCAGGCAAGCAGCGCCGAGCCGGCATCGTACGCGCGGTACTCGTCGAGCGCCTCAGCGCACAACCCACCCCCAACACGACACCTCGAACCGTGCGCGACCACAAGGTCAAGTTCCCCGTCTGGCACACCCCCGCCCTGGCCGAAGCCCTCGACGACGTGGCCCGCGCATTCCTGAACCGCCACCACCTCGCCCACGAACCACTCACCTGGCAACCACCCACAACCCTGCTCGACGGACTCGACCTGCCCGGATGCGACCCCCACACCGTCGACCTCGCCCGACTGCACCAGCTCATCCGCGGCCCTTCCCAGTCACCCACCGCGGCCGCGCAGAAACTCGACACCACGCCCGAAGTGGTCCGCTACCTCCTGGCCCTCCACCCCGCTCCCACCACCCAGCGCGCAGCTCACGGCTGGCGACCCAACGCAGCCCTGCGTTACGCACGGGAGGCACTGCCACCCGACGACCTCGCCCGCCTCTACACCGTGCGGCAGCGCACACTCCAACAGATCGGCGACCAGATCGGGGTGAGTGCACGTGTGATCACCAACCTCGCCGACGAATACGGCATCCCCCTACGCCGCCCACGCGAACCCGGACACAATCGAACGGTCCACATCGACCGGGAATGGCTGCAAGAGCAGTACCTCGTCCGTCAACGCTCCGCCACCGATCTCGCGGCCGAGCTGGGCATCGGCGCATCCACTCTGCTCAAGCGCATCAAGGAAGCCGGCATACAAACCCGCACACGTGGTGGAGGAAGCCACCAACGCGTTCTCCACCGCGATACCGAACTCCAACACATCCCGTCACAGCTGCGGCCCGCGCTCACCGGCAGACTGGGCCGAACTCGCCTCGAACTCTTCGCCGCCGCAGCCCCCTACGGCAGTCTCGCCAAAGCCGCCAAAGCCCTCGACATCGTTGACGCCACCCTCCGAACTGCCATCCGCCAGGTTGAAGCCGACCTCGGCCTCCACCTCATCGAACGCGCCACCCCCACCACGCCGATGCAGCTCACCGGCCCAGGACGCCGCATCCTCGCCGTCATCCACGCGTGGCAACGCGGCGAAGAGGCTCCGACGCCAGCGTTCTCGGCGACGAACCCGCCTCCGCCCGCAGGGCCGACCCTGCTCACCACATCGAAGCGGGACGATCTTGAGTAGCTTTTTCTGGCGGGGGATCAGTTCAGCCTGTGGGCCCCTCATAACCAGGGCAGGCTGCTGCGGCCTGTCCTGCATGTAATGGACAAGGACCAAGCCCGCGAACGCTGGCTACCCTCACCGAGCGGTACACCGACGCCCTCCTCGCCCCCCTCAGGGAGCCTGCGGAGGCTTGCTGTCGCGGGAGGCGGCGCCGGTCATCCCGGAACAACCGGCGTGCCGGTGACCCCCGCCGCTATGAGGGCAACCGCAATCCGTAGTCTGCGCGATCTCGTCTGATCCCCTCATCGCCCATGGCGCGATATCTCCACACGAGGGAGACCCTCAACAGGTAGACGGCCCGACAACCGGGACAAGCGGCGGATCCGCGTCACTATGCAGCTGGGCCCCCGCCCCTTCGAAGTGGCGACGGCCCGAACCCGCTCGTCTAGCGAAGGCTGGACGCCTTGCGCTCGAGGAACCACGCTGCAGCGAGACTGCCCGACGCCAGCCAGAAGAGCGGGGCTCCGAATCCGCGCCCGAAGGCCACGGAGAGCGGTATCCCGATGAGGACGTAGACCACGCCCATCACCAAGAAGGCGACCGCGGCACGCTTGTGCTGGTTCATGCAGCTCACATCTCTGTTCGATGGAATGACGGTTGAGTACTGCGGGCGGCAGCCAGACCCGGAGGGTCAGTCGCCAGATGTGAACAGGGGCACCGGAGCGTAATGCCTCGGTGCCCCCGTCATGGTGATGTGCGGATCCTGCTAGCGATCAGCTCTTGTCAGCAGCTGCCACGCCAGGGGTAGACGTAGCGTCCGAAGATATAGCGCGGGGTCCACCACTTGTTGTAGACGCTGGCGCCGGCGTTGATATGCAAACACCGGCCAGTATTGGCCGCCCAGTTGGCGACAACCTGGATGGTTGCCAGGACGATGGTCAGCAACAACCCTACCGCGACGATGATCGGCGCCGCAGGGATGAAGATCAGCGCGAGGAGGCCGGTGACAGCTCCGACGATGGTGTACGTGTACCAGCCGTAGTTGCCGATCCGGTAAGTCCACCGCTTATTGGCGACGACCTTGACCGATACGCCACCGACGCCGGTACCCCAGCCTCCGGGCGCCCAGTACTTGACCGAGAGCCGTCCCCACGAATATGAGCGATTTTTCGTCCGGCTCCAGCGGCCGTCCAGGTCGGTGCAGTTCACCGGGTCGCCGGCGCAGTACTCGTACGCGTTGGAGCTACCGCCGTAGACGGGGTCGAGCGACAGGAAGCGTCCCGTGGCAGGGTTGTAAAGCCGGGCACCCATGAGGACGGTGCCAGTCGGAGTCTCACTGGAACGCTGCTTGTCCCCAAGCCAGTTGTAGCGCGTCTGAGCCTGGCCGGCCCGGGCGTTGCCGTACTCGTCGTTGTCGAGTGCGACGGGCGCCTTGGAGGTGTCCAGGGGCAACTGGAGAGCTATGTCTCCATGGATGTTGGACAGTTGCAGGACGGTGTCGCCGGTCTTGCTGGTGATCGCACCGATGGAACCGCCGAGAGATTCGACGATGCGGCTCACGGAGCCCGAACCGTCTTCGGTGATCCAGCGCGGGCTGTCGCCGTCGCTGTCGTAGTGGTTGAGTTTGGACTGGGTCTGTGTCCACGTCGAGCCACTGCCCGTCTCGACCGTGGAGGAACGGAGCCGGTGGAGGGCGTCGAGCTCCCAGGTCTGGCGGGTGCCGTTCGCGGTCTGCTGACGGACGAGGTCGTTGGCGTAGTAGCCGACGGCCACGCTGCCCGGGAGGGCGGTGGTCCGGCCGAAGGCGTCGTAGACGTAACCCGTGTCGGTCAGCCGGTCGGCGCTGTCGTACGTCTGGGTGGTGGTCGTGCCTCCCGTGGTGGGGCAGTCGAGACCGGGCTGGCCAGTCGTGGTGGTCAGCGCGGTCCGGTTGGCCCGTTTGTCGAAGGTGTAGTTGCGGACGGTGCAGACGGTGTTCGCGGTGTCCACGACCGAGGTGAGTCGACCCGCCGCGTCGTATTGGTAACCCTGGTCCGACCAGCCGGAGTGGCGGGCTACCTGGCCGTTCACGGTCTGCGTGACCGTGTCGGATACGAGGGTCACGCCGTCGCTGTCCCGGGTGTACGTGCGGTCAGTCACCGTGCCGCTGGCATCACGGGTCTGCCGCAGGGTGTAGCCACCCGGCAGCTTCTCGGTGTCCAGAGCGCCGTCGACGTCATACGTGGCGCGGAAGGTGCCCGCGACAGAGTCCGTGATGCTGGTCGCGAAGCCGCGCGGGTCGGCGGTGTGGTCGTATGTGTACGTCACCGAGGACGGCACACTGTCGCTGACCTTGAGCGGCCGGTCGAGCAGGTCGTATTCCGAGGTGGTCTTGCCACCGTCGGCGTCCGTGTAAGAGATTTGACGGCCGAGCTTGTCGAACGCCCGGATGATCGTGCCGCCGGTCGGCGACACGCTCTTGACGATCTTGCCGGACTCGGGGTCGTACTCGGTGGTGACCTCGGGAACCGCCTGGCCCAAGCCGCCCGTCGTCTTGACGTTGTCCGGTCGGCCCGCGGCGTCGTACGTCGTGGTGGTCGTGCGGGTCACGCCGCCAGCGGTCTCCGTGGTCTTCGCCACGTTCCCATACCTGTCGTACTCGAACGTGCTGACGGGCAGCTGCGAGGGGTTCGAGCCGCCGCCGGTGATCGCACCGCCGGGACCGGTGGAGCAGAGCAGATCCGCCCATTCAGGGCGCCCCTGGCAGGTTCCGGTGCCGGTGGCCGACCAGTAGGCGGAAACACGGGTGGTGGCCTCGGAGGCGGTGGCTCCGGGCAAGATCTGCTTGCTGACCCGACCCTGGGTGTCGTACTGCGTGGTCGTGGTGAGCGCGAGACCCGAGGGGTCCACGACGGACGTCAGGGGCAAGCCCTTGGTCCAGTCGAGCGTCGTCCTGGTCGAGCGCGTCTCGCCCTGGATGGCCGGGTACTCGCGCACCTGGGCACCCGAGGTGACCGTGGTGACCTGTCCTTCCACCTGGGCGGAGCCATCGGTCGGGCGGCCCTCGTCGTAGGTGTTGATCACCCACGGACGAGCGGTGACCGAGGTCCCCGCGGCCACCAGCGTGGTGGAACCCGACTTGAGATCCGACGTGAGTTCCACCCGCTGGAGCGGACTGAGCTCCTCCAGCTCCACGGATCCGTCGGCGCTGTACACCGACCGGATGGAGAGCAACTCGGCACGCTCGGCCGTCGACAGGCCGTCGATGCCGAGGTTGGCCAGCATGGCCTTGTCGGAAGCCGAGATACCGAGGGCCACGGCGCGGTTCGCGGCAGAGATCTCCCGCACCGTGTTGCCGAAGCGGTCGTACTCGGTGGTGGTGATGCTGCCGCTGGGCGCGGCCGAGTTCACCGGCTGTCCGGAGACGCCGATGTAGTGGACCGTCGCGCGCTTGTAGGCGTCGGCGGCCAGAGACGCGCCAGAGTTGGAAGCGGGCCGGGAGTCGGCAGGGAAGACCGCGGTCGCGTCACTCGGGAGGTTGGTTTGCCCCCACGCCTTCACATCGCTCGCGCCCATCTTGTATGGAGCGGACGCCCCGGTGAGCGGCACATCGTAGACCACCGTGGTGACCGACTCACCCTGCTCCGTGTCGATGGTGCCGGCCGCGAGGCCGGTACGGCGGGCGTTGAGGAGCATGCCGTCACCTGCCCCCGATCCCCCCGCCGTGCCGTAGGCGAGCGACCAGGGCTTCTCGCCCTTGGACTGGTAGGTCACGACGCGGCCGACGCTGTCGTACGCGTATGCGGTCTGGGACTGCTGGGACAGCCGCGGGTCCCACTGCTGGCGCAGCCGACCTTGTGAGTCGTAACGGTAAGTGGACACAGCGATGGCCGTGGCCGCGGCGGCACCGGGGGTCGTGGACCAGAGTTTGATCTCACGGACCTGTCCCGCGTAGTCGCCGAAGTCGGCGCTCGACGCGGTGCCGGTTGCCGTGGTGGCCGTGGCGTACACGAACTCCAGGACCCGGCAGCCCTGCGTGGCGGAGTTCGCCTCACAGGCCGCAGCCGTTGCGGCCGGGGTCGGCGCGATGATCTTCTTCGGCCGGATGAAGCTGCTCTCGCCGACCGTCACGGTCTCGGTAACGGTCGTCGTGGTCGAGTTCCCGAGTCCGTCCATGTAGGTCGTCGACGCACGCCAATGGCTCGGCGAGGTCGTCTCGACCGGAACGAACGTCGTGACCTTGCCCTCGTTGTCCCTGAGCGTGAAGTTCCCGGTGAAACTGCCCGTCAGCGTGTAGTCGGAGAGCCATGCCTCGGGGACCCAGCCAGTTTTATCCTTGTTCGCGGTGAAATGGTACTGCGTGTCGTCCGCGATGGACGTGACGCTGAGCGAGGTGGCGGAGGTCTTGACCAGACCGCCGTACGGGGAACTCACCTGGCTGGAGGCGGCGCCATAGAGCCACTCCTTGCCGAAGATCGCCGACTGGCCGCCCTCAGCTCCCGCCAGCTTCGCTGCGGCCTGCGGGTCCCGCGAGGACGCGGTACGTGCGGCGGCCAGGCCGAAGTAGGAGGCGTCGCTCGCGGAGACGGTGAAGTCGCCGGTGAGTAGATTCAGCGAGCCGGGTCCGATGTCGGTGCCGGCCGCGTCATCCCCGTTGCGGTTGACGACGACGGACAGCGCCTCGGTGCTGCCGGCGGCGCTGTTCGGCCCGGTGAAGTCGGCCTTGATCTGGACGCTTCCGTCCGGGTCCACGGTGCTCGTGGCGTTCCAGACCAGGGCGTCGTTCTTTCCGGCGGCCAAGGGCACAGGCCATGCGGTGAGCGCCTGGTCGGCCTTGGTGACATCGGCGACCGGGATCTTCACCCATGTGTCGGCCTCGGAGCGGCGCCAGGAGAACGACACGGAGTTGTATTTGGCGGCGTCGGCCTCAGCGACCAGCGGCAGACGGCGGGCGGTGCGCTCACCCTCGCGGGGCTGGACGAAGCCGCCCGGACCCGCGTGGAACGCGTACTCCGTGACGGCGGACTTGTTGTCAGCCTTGTCCACAGCGCGGACTTGGAGCGTGTGGTTGCCGTCCCGCGGCGGGGCGATGGAGATGCCCTTGTCAGCAGTGGAACCGTTGGTGGTGACATTGGTCCAGGTCAGGCCGTCAAGGGACCACTCGAGTGAGTTGTGATCCGCGGCGGGTGGCGTCACCGTGAAGGTGCCCGCCTGCCCCGCGCCCTTGACCCACTTGTCAACGGGGTAGTCGGTGGAGACGATCTTCACCGGAGCGGCCGGAGCAGTCGTGTCGACCGTGAAGGTCTTCCACGCCGACCAGCCGGTGTTGTAGTGCGTGCCGTCGTACGGGTTCGTCCGGAACTTGTACGTCTTGCCGTTCGTCAGTACGCCTGCGGGCACGGTCACTGATGCGATTTGGCCCGAGGGCACATACGGCGACACGAGGACGTTGCCCACCTGGGTGTCCGTCGCGGAATCGAAGATCTGGAAGGTGCCATTGACCTTGTCGCCGTTGGCGTCGACGAAGGTGTCGCGAAGAATCGGCCTCACCGTGTCGACCGTGTACGCGCCACCGTAGGAGAAGTACGGCGGGCCGGCCTCTTGCTTGGTACCGGTGCGCGGACGGTAGTTGTAAGTGACGACCATCTTCGGCGGGTTCGACGCGGCGTTGGCGGAGTTGACCCGCTTCCACTGCGCGGTCACCGTCTCGCTGGTGGCTCGCAAGCCCATGTGGCCGCGGGTGGCCTTCGCCGAGGCCCACTCCTGGACCAGTGTGGT
Source organism: Streptomyces sp. P3 (assembly GCF_003032475.1). Classification (NCBI taxonomy): domain Bacteria; kingdom Bacillati; phylum Actinomycetota; class Actinomycetes; order Kitasatosporales; family Streptomycetaceae; genus Streptomyces; species Streptomyces sp. P3. Next base: position 8,366,426 of record NZ_CP028369.1, on the reverse strand, counting down.
GACATCGGCATTGACCCAGCCGTCCGGCGCCGAGGTGCACGACGGGTTGCCGTTGGTCTCGGTGGAGGTGGCCTTCTTCGCCGTCCACGCGGGCTGCGCGGTCCAGCGCGACGACGTCGAGGCGGCGCCGGCCGACCAAACCTCCCAGGACTGGGCGGCACACGTGGTGTTGCCGGAGTGGAAGTTCCACAGGCTCAGCTTCGCGCTGGAGACCAGCGCATCGGAGATCGGCGCGGTGTTCCAGCTGACGAAGGAACGGGCAGTCCGCGGAGTGCCGTCAGCGTTGGTCGTACCCGGGTTGCCGAGGTCGAGCTCGACATCGTTGGACCAGTCGACCGTCTCACCCTGCTGGACGTAGGTGTCGAAGACGTTGCTCAGCGAGGACGTCGACGGGTCGACCGTCACGGGGTACTTGGTGGCCGGATCCGCGAGAAACTTCGCGTCCGGCGTGATCACCAGATCGACCGTGTCCTTGTGCTGGACAACCTTCATCCCCGCCTTGACACGGTGGGTGTGCTCGCCCGAAACCGGATCCACGGCAGCGTCCCACATCACCGGAGCGGGCATGACCGCCCGCGACTTGTTCCGCTTGTCGATGAAGAGCAGGCTGCCGTCCTTCTGCTGCTTGACCTTCAAGCCCTTGGCCTTGAGCGGCAGCGTGTAAGCGTAGCCCTCGACGGTCGGGCGCTGCTTGATCTCGACATACTGCTCGAAGCCAGTGCGGGTCGCCTCGACGACGACGTCCCCCTGCGGAACGGCGTTCTCGTACGTGGCACGTGTGCCGTTGAGCTTCGGCTTCGGGAGGCCGCCCTTCCACTGAAGCGTGATCTTCTGATCGCCCTCACCGAGACTGACGAGGTCGCGGGGCGCGGCCTTTTCGTTCTGCGCCACGGCGGTGAGTTTCTGGCCGCCGGGCTTGGCGAGTTCGAGCCCGTGCGGGTGGGCCTTGGGCTCGACGGACCCGTCCACGTTACTGACCAAAGAAAGGTCGACATCGCGCCAGTCGTCGGTTTCCCCGTCCCGGAAGCGCACAGGCCCAGCGGACAGTTCAGTGGTGAGGCTGCCGTTGGGATTGACCCAGGTCGTCGAGGTATCGGTGCGCTCGGACAACGCCTCTACGCGCTTGCCGTTCAGCCGGGCGGCCACGCGAGCGGAAACAATGTCCGCCGCCGATGCGGGTGCGGCCTTGGCCGGCTTCTGGTCTGCCTTCGGGACTGCCGCCGGTGCGGCGAGCGCGCCCTCGGCGCCCAGGACCGACACCGACATGATGAGAGCGAGACTGACCGATATTCGGCGCACCCCTCTGCCCCCTCTGGACCATGTGCGCCTGCTTCTACCCCAAGCAGGCATGGGTCTGCGGGTATTCACGCATTTCCCCCTTACTGCCGCGAGACGGCAGCGTGATCTGTGACGCATTACATGCGCCTCAGGGAACCTATCTTCCCAAGTAAGATCAATAACGGGACAATGGCGGGCGAATTAGACATCCTGACGCCCTATCAGTTTGTGATAAACGACATGGTTTGCCTAAAGCATCGCAAAGAAATCGTCATGAAACGCTGACGCTCATCGGGGGTGGTTCGTCTGCGGGGTGCTGGAGGGTTGACTGACCTCCCCTCTCCGGCATGGAACGCGAGTACATCTGCGACCGCACCCTCGAAGGCCACTAGTCCGCCCGCAAGCGCGGCAAGACCATCGGCGGCGTGGGCGTCACCGACGACCACATGCTTTCCATGGCCCTCCACCTACGGGAGCAGAAGATGAGCCTGTGTGACATCGCCGCCCGGCTCGTCATCAGATCAGCAGACCCGCCCACCTGATCGACCAAGCCGAGCGAGACAAACTCGCCGCCGAGGTCACCCGCCGCGTTGCCACCATGGCGCCGTTCACCGTCATGATCAGATCCGTACTCAGCTACGCCAGCAGCGCCATCGCAGACACCCACCCCGATCACCAGATCGCGGACCTGCACACTGCGGCCCGGAACGGCACCCGCGCCACGCTCGGCGATGGCGCCTGCCAGTACGTCGGGATTCAGCATCTGACCACGGCCTACGCCTATGCCGAGGCGGACTCCGGCGCCGCGCAACGCCTCCTCCGACGAGTCCGATCGGGCCATGCCCCGCTGCACATCAACGCGGTGCACCTCGTCGACGTCGCTGCGGACCCGCAGGCCAAGACGATCACCTGGGAAACGGTGACGCGGGTCCCTCTCGGCACAGCTCTCTGACTCACCAGAGACACACGGAACCTCCGCGCGGTGGGCCGGACAGCGAAAAGGACAAGATCGTGAGACAGAATGCCGGGCCAACCGAATTAGACAACGCGAGAACACGCAGGTCGTCACGACGGAACGGGACATTCCAATTGCGGCCCTACACGAGACCGAAGGGCTTCCCGCAGCGGACCGCAAGCCGTACAAGCCGTGGTCCTACGACTCGGCAAACGCCGAACTGTACATCCCGCGCCTGGAAGCGGGGCAGGACCGCTGGTTCGCCGCCGCGCTCTCGGATCAGAAGGGCAAGGCGCCCTCGCGTCTGGCAGTGTTCGCCGAACGCCCCCAGCACAAGCGCTGGGAGATGGTCTCCGTCGTCGACCTGGACAGCCAGAAGCGGCCGGACATCGCCCTTGACCGGGACGGGTACGCGACGGCCGTTCCCGCCGTCGGCACCAAGCGGCTGGCAGCGGACGCCGACCTGCTACGCACAGCCGTGCTCGACAACTTCGCCACCGGAGGCACGGACACCGGGACGAAGGTCTTCGCGCCGACCAAGGCAAGCAAGCGGCAGATCGAGGTTCACGACAAGACCGGCACCCGCTACGGGAACCAGGGCACCACCGTCTTCGCCGGCGCCGCCAACCGCTACACGGACGCCTACGCCCTCAGGACCACCGACGGCGGCGCGTTGATCCTCTTCTCCCACACGCACACCCAGACCGACGCCGTCGCGCACTCCGGCCTGCAGATCAACCCCGGCAAGGACGACCGGGCGTGGCTCCACGACGTGCCCCGCACGTCCATCACGTACACGTTCGTGTGCAACGACGCCGCCACCGTCCCCGCGAAGGCCGAGCCGTCCCGACTGATCGGCTACACCTGCGCCCGCACCGACGCCTCCGGCCCCCCGGTCGCCTCCTGACCGGACCGCGTGAAAGCGCACCACCCCTGACGGGCCGCGCGCCCCTGATGGCCGCCCGCCGTCCCCGCTTCCCTGCTCGATCCGGAGAACTCCCTGTCCACACGTTCCTTCATCGCCCGCCCCACCACCGGCACGGGTTACAGTGGCATCCACGTCCAGCTCGACGGCGTACCCAGCCACCACCTGCCGCTGCTCCTGGCCGCCTACCAGTACAAGTTCGGACGCGATGTGGAAGCCATGTCCCGTCACCTCATCGACGACGTCGCCGTCGGCTGGGACGAACTGGGCACCGACCTCCTCGACGGCGCCCCGCCCTCGCTCGTGGCTGCGCTGACCGGCGGCGAGCAGTGGCCCAGCCGCACCCTCGACCGCCTGATCACCCCGGACGGCTCCCCGCCGCGGCGCATGTCGGTCACCGACGAGACCGCAGACGGGCAGGACATGCAGTGGGGGTACATCCTGCACACGGAGGGCATCGAGGTGATCAGCCTCCTCCACGAGGACATCGGCCCGGTCGTGGACTGGGCCACCGACCCGCGCACCGCCTTCAACGACCACCCGGCGGCCTGGTCCTCCCTCGACCCCGCACCGGTTACCCGGGCATCGCGCAGCACGCCGCCCCCGGGCGCTCCCGCTGCATCCCCGGCGAAGGCCCACGCCCCGCGTCCCGCCACGCGCCGCTAGTTCACTCTCGCTTCCCGGAGCCTCCCCTGCCCTCGCACACCCTGCCCCTGATCACCGTCGTCATCGCCAGCCGCCTGCGCGAAGACCGGCTCGACTACCTGACCGCCATGCACGCCAGCCTCACCCGGCAGTCCGTGCCGTGGGAGGCCGTGATCGCGCTCGACGGTGCCTCGCCGGACCGCCTGCCCGACCCGCTCGCGCAGGACTCCCGCGTCCGCACGCTTGCTCTGCCGCGCCCGGTCGGCACCGCCTGCGCCCGGAACCTGGCCCTCGCCCATGTCCGCACCCAGTACACCAACTGGGCAGATGACGATGATGAGTTCACCGACGACGCCATGGCTGTGCGGCTGAACATCCTGAAATCGACGGGGGTCGGCTGGTGTGCGGGATGGAGCGAGGACCTGCACCCCGATGGCTCGACCACCCTGTGGCGCTGCCCCGCCCCGCCCGGCCGGCACGAGGCTGGCGACGTGTGGACGTACTGGAAGTCGCCGGCGGACACCATCCCCATCGGGCCGACCACCATCCTCGCCCGCACCGACCTGGTGCGCGCCGCCCCGATGGGCGGGCTCGTCCAGGGCGAGGACTACTGCGCCGCCCTCGGCGTCACCAGCCTCGCCCCCGGGATCCTGCTTCCCCTGCCGGTCTACCGGTACCGCAAACACCCTGGCCAGATGACCCGCCAGGACGCCTATGACGTCCTGGAGCCGGAGGCTCGGCGGCATGCGTGGAACTACGGACGCAGCCTGCGAGCCGCCCTCCGCGCCCGGGAGACAAGCGCTGCGGCCGGGGTGGTCTGATGTCTTCCTCCGTCACTCCGGCCACATTCGACTACCTGGCCAGGCGTCTGGAGGAACTGGCCGCCTCATTCCCCACCAGCCCCGAAGCCGTCAACCTGATCACGCTCACCGACGACATCGGCGTGCTGGCCCACCATCTGCAGCACACCATCGAACACGCGCAGGAACGGTTCACCACACCGCAGACGGTCTACCCGCCCGAACGCGTCGCCCTGGTCCAGCTCGCCCGGGCCGCCGCCGGTATCACGCGAGTTCTGGACACACTCGCCGAAGCCCTGACCTACGCCACGACCGGCTTCCAGCGCGAGGCCGTGGAGGATCTCGCCCACTCGCCTCTGCGCAACGACCCCGAAGTCCTGCGGATCATGACCGCCGAGAAGTACGTCGCGGCCCGCGCACGCCTGCGCCATACCTCCGCCGCCCTGCGCGCGACCTCCACCCCGGCACCGTCTGGGCCGTCCACCCCGCGCGCGACCGGCCCACGGACCCAGCCAGCTGCCGCCGCCCAGTCACGGCAGCCGAACCGCCACTGAACGACACCAGCAGACCCCGGGATGCCCCCGAACCCTCTTGCCGAGATCCGGCTCGCCTACAACCGCGCCGCTGCCCCGGCCGCCATCGCCCAAGCAGTAGCAGTGGGCCAACACCGCCTTGGACCAGGCCGGATTCACCAAACGGGACGACGGAAGCGACAGCATGCCCGGCCCCGACGTTCGCCCAGCCCTCCCCGGCGGACCCGCCCCCTTGAGACCAGCCCGTCGTACTACGACCCATCCGCCGTCCCCTCGCCGCTGACCAGTAGAAAGAAGGGGTCCTTCTCTGTCCGACCACTTCCGCTTCCGTGCCCATCCCGAACATGGTTTCGTCGCCACCGCCGCACCGAGCTTCACCCCTCACCTGGCCGAGTGGTTCCTCGTCCGCGAGCAGTTCGAGCCCGTCCCCTTTTCGCCGGGCCTGTACCGGCTCACCGAGCCGGAGCGCGAGGGGCTGCGCCGTACCCGCCAGGCCGTCCACGACCTGCGCAGCCTCGGCTACAGCGTGCCGACCGACATTCGCCCCGACCCGTCCCTCTCCGCCGGCCCACCACGCCCGGCCCGGCCGAACGGGCTCCAGGAGCGCCGCAGCCGTCTCGCCCAAGCAGCAGCCGGCCGAACAACGCAGCGCGCCACACCGCCCACCACTTCCCCGCCCTCGGCCCGACCGATCCCGCCGAAGCCCGCCTACGCACCGACCGTCCACCTGACGGCCTCGGGCAGTGGACGGTCCCGATGACGCCCGCGAGCAATCCGACCCCGGACGGCTCCGTCCCGGTGACACCGGAACTCACAGACGGTGCACGCAACTTCCGGCTGCGGATGGCGGTCATCGACCGCGAGAGCGAGGCCGCGCTCGACATGACATGCGACCGCTACGGTCGCACCGTCCACGCAGGCGCCGCGGCAGCCGCACGAGCCCACCGCAACAGGGCGGCGGCGGAGGCGTACACCACACACCTCGCCCCGCACGCCGACACTCTGCTCGACGCCGCCCGCCGTGCGCTCGACGAACTGCCACCCGCCCGGCACCTGGCCGCATGGCGGGCCGTGCTGGACGGCCTGGCCGCCTCTGCCGCCGAGATCCGCCGGACCCTCGACCGGCCGGACACCCCCGGCTCCCCGGCCGAACGCGCACAGCACTCGGCCCTATGGCCGCACCTCGCCGCCTGGGCGGATCACAGCTTCATCGCCAGCGACCTCGCCGACAAGAACAAACACCACCACCACAAAGCCCCGCTGACCGACGAAGAACAGCGGATGTGGACCGAGAGGGCCCAGGCCGCGCAGAAGCGAGGCGAGCTGGAGCTGACCGAGTCGTGGTATGCCGCCGACGGGCAGCCGATCACCCTCGCCCACCTCATCGAGAACGATGACTCGACGCTGGTCGCGCTGCGAGGCGACCCGGACGCACCGGGCTGGCAGGTGATCGGGCACTACGCCCACGAATACGAGGCAGGGAAGGTACTACCTGCCCCGGTCCCGCCCGGTGTGCTGCGCGCGGACGTCTCCCGGTTCAACCGCCCGGCGCCGGTCCCGGAGGTGTCGCTGCAGGAACTCATCCGCGACGTCGTCGAAGGCCAGACCGCAGGAGACGCCTCCGAAGCTCTCCTCGGCGCCGTCCAGCGCGGCTACACCCCGGGCCCGATGGTCCGTCTCCAGGAACTCCTGGAAACAAGCAGCCAGTTCGCCAGCGCGCTGGAGACCGTGCAGGGCCGCCAGATCGCCGCCCGCCTCTCGGCGCTGGGCCGGCAGATCGAGTTCCTCACCCGCGAAGTCGAGGAGGCGGCCGAGGACCTCGGCGCGACCGTCGCCGTCCTGCCGCCGCACCGCACCCCCGTGCTGCGCGTCCGCCCGCGGCCGGCCGTGGACACCGCACCACCCACGCCGCCACCCCGCGCCATCACGCCCGCCCGCCACCGCTAAGCACCGAGAAAGCACCCGTTGTCCCTGACCGCATCCCCGGCCCCGGCCCCGCGCATCTCCTACGGCGCGGTGCTGGGCAGCCCGTACGTCGCGCGCCTCCTCGGCGGCACCCTCACCGGCCGACTTCCCAACGGCATGGCGCCCGTCGCCATCCTTCTGTTGGCCACCGCGAGCGGCAGCAGCATCGCCTTCGGCGGACTGCTCAGCGCCCTGTACGGGCTGTCCTCCGCGCTGTCCCAGCCAGTCAAGGGACGCCTCATGGACCGCCACGGCCAGAGCGCGGTACACCTTCCGGCCGCCCTGCTCAACTCGGCCCTCCTGGTGGCTCTGCCCCTGGCCGGACCGTACGGCGGACCGGGCCTCGCCACGGCCATCGTCGTCGGCGGCGGCCTGACCACGCCTCCCCTGGAGGCCGGACTCCGGGCGCTGTGGCCGAGCGTGCTGCCAGACCCCCGGCTGCGGCACGCCGCACTCGCGCTCGACACCGGCACGCAGGGCCTGCTGTACATCGTCGGCCCCCTGCTCTCCGCCGCGCTCGCCTCCGCGTACAACCCCGCCGTCGCGCTCGCCGTCACCGCAGCCCTCGGCCTGGCCGGCACCGCCGCGGTCGCCCTCGCTCCGCCGTCGCGACGCTGGCGACCCGAACCGTTCGTGGGGCAGGACGCGGCCCCGGCTCGGCAGTCGGCCACCCCTGCCGCGTTGCTGCTGTTCGTTTTCCTCACCGGCATCGGGTTCGCGATCGGAGCCATGAACGTGTGGTCCATCTCCATGGCCGAGCACCACCACCAGGACATGCTCTCAGGCATCATCCCCGCCGCGTTCTCCACCGGCGCCTTCCTCGGCGGCCTCATCTACGGAATCCGCACCTGGACCGGCACCACCACCAGGCGACTGATCATCGCCACAGCCGCGTTCCTGGCCGGGTGGCTCCCGCTCCTTGCCCTTCCTGCCCCGTATGCGGCCACCGCCGCGGTCACCGTGCCCGGTGCGTTCCTGACCATCGTGGTCGCCTGCGCCTACGTCACCACCGACGCCCTCGCCCCCGCAGGCCGCACCAGCGAGGCGTACGCGTGGCCCAGGCTCGCGATCGGCGCCGGGCAGTCCGCCGGCACCGCCCTCGCCGGACGCTTCGCCGAGCAGCCTCTCGCCAGCGCTGCGCTCCCCGCCGCCGGCGCGGCCTTCGCTCTCACCGTCCTTCTCGCCGCTCGCCGACGTCTCGGCTCCACCGGACACATGCAGTGCGGCCGGCACCGCCGCCCGCTCCGAGGCCGGCACAAGACGCCCTGATCCTGGCGCAACACCCCCACTTTCCAACCCTTTTGAGGAGATCCATTTATGGCTGTTGTTGGTACACCCGGCTATCAGAACGTGCGGAAAGGCGAGTCAGGTAGCTGCGGGGCGGTGAGGGCCCGCCCTGGAGCATGTCGGCAGTCATTGCCCATCGTTCGTGGTCCAGCCACGCACCGTTGATGTGCTGGAAGCTCCGGGCCCGCCTCGCCTTCGCCCAACACCCCACCGCTTTCCCGCCACCACCGATAGGAGATCCGCCTTGCCCGAAGCACCAGCAGAGCCGTTCATGACGATCCGGCACACCATCACCGGCGAGATCACCACCACCGGCTACAACGCCGCCGCCCGGCGGATCCTGCTCCAGGCCGGCTTCGAAGAGACGCCAGGCTGCGCCTGCCGGGCGACGGAACCCGATACGGAGCGGACGCACGGGCCTGCTCGGCAGCCGGCGAGCTGCTCGTCGCCGACCATCCCCTGCACCTGGACCGAGCCCTCGGTCGGCCGGTGAGCGCCGACGGTACGCCCCGGTTGGCCCGGTCGCCGATGTCGGCACAGTCCGTGAGCCGCTCCGAGAGCGGCCAGCCTCTCCAGCGCATCGCCAACCCCGCCCGCACCCGCACCTGTTGAAGGACCCTCGTTTTGACCACACCCGGACCGCCTACCAGTCCAGCGCGCACCAAGGGCGGCGAACTACGGGCCAAGGTGGCCCAACTGCTGGCCGACCGGCCGGCGGACACGCTCACCATCGGGGACATGGCCAGGCAGCTGGGCCACTCCCACGGCGCCGTCCGCAACGCCGCCCTCACCCTGGTGCGACGCGGCGAGGCCGACCAAAGCGGGACCGGACAACCGGAGTTCCTCGCGAACGCGAGAACCGCCGCAGCCGCGCAGACCGCTGTGATCAGCCCACCAGGCACCCACTCTCCCCGCGCCCAGCCGGCCACGGCCCGCACCACCACTCCCGCAGCAGCCACGCCCAGGCAGACCGGCCCGATCCGCCGCGCCGGGGGCCAGCTCTACCACCCCCGGGAGCTGGCCGATCTGCCCGACGTCGAGGCGTTGAATCGCCTGCGCGACGCCGACGTGCCGGTGCTGCTCTACGGCCCTCCGGGCACCGGCAAGACGAGTCTGGTCGAGGCGGCGTTCGAGGACCTGCTCACCGTCGCCGGTGACGGCGACACCACGGTCGGCGACTTGATCGGCGAGTACACACAGGACGACGCCGGCGGCTACGTCTTCCAGTACGGTCCGCTGGTCACCGCGATGACCGAGGGCCGCGCCCTGCTGATCGACGATGCCACCTTGATCTCACCGAAGGTCCTGGCGGCGCTGTATCCCGCAATGGACGGGCGCAGGCAGATCCAGGTCAAGGCCCACAAGGGCGAGACCATCAAGGCCGAGCCGGGCTTCTACGTGGTGGCGGGCCACAATCCCGGCGTCCACGGGGCGGTTTTGACGGAGGCGCTCGCGAGCCGGTTCAGCGTGCAAATCCAGATCGGCACGGACTATGACCTCGCCCTGGCCTTGAGGATCGATGCCCAGGTGGTCCGCGTCGCCCGACACCTCTCCCGCCAAGTCGAACTCGGCGAGCTGGGCTGGGCCCCCCAACTGCGAGAGCTGCTCAGCTACCAGAAAACCGAGGCCGTCCTCGGCACCAAAGCCGCGCTCGCGAACCTGGTCGGCATCGCCCCTGTGGAGGATCGCGACGCCGTCGCCGCTGCCGTCATCAAGGCCGTCGGCGTCAAGGAGGTCGCTCCCCTCACCCTCGGCAAGCAGCTCTCCGCCTCGGCCGTCCGGCAGCCCCCGGGCAGCACCGGCCCCGCGCACCGGGGCCGCTCGCGATGAGCGCCCACCACCACGTCCAGTCCCCCGCCACCACACCGGACGACGACGCCGACCTCGCGCGATGGGACGACGACGGCGCCCCGCCCGCGCAACCCCGTTCCTCCCCGCACTTGTGGCTACGCGTGGGAGCCGAACTCGGCGACCGGCTGGTCGCCCTCTCCGGCCGCCAGGACCTCCTCGTCACCTGCCGCCCCGGCACACGCAGCGGCGCACCGGCCGCATTCTTCCCCACTCTGGGCGAGGTCGAGTTCGACGCCGGCCTGTTCGCCCCGCTCCAGCCCCACGAGATCCATCCGCGGATCATGGGCGACGAGGAGCGATATCCCGCCGCCTGGGGAGTGTTCGTCCACGAGGCCGCGCACGCAGCCCACTCCATCTGGACGCAGCCTGCCGGAGCGAACCCCCGTGTCGTCGAGGCCGCGCTCCTGCTGGAGGAGAGCCGCGTCGAAGGCGCACACCTGATCACGCGGCCCACGGACCGCACGTACCTGCGCACCAGTGCCCGAACCCTGGTCATGCCCGACACCGCCCACCCCACCCTCCAAGGCATCGAGCACGCCGCCGCCGTGGCGGCCCTCGTCCTCGGCCGCCGTGACGTCGGCATCCTGGACGCCGGCGAGACCCGAGCCGTCGCCGACCTGTGCGAAAAGGTGCTGGGCGCAAACCTGCTGGCCACACTCACCCGCATCTGGACCGCAGCCCACCAGTGCGCCGACCACGACGCCACGACCATGCTCGCGCACGCGAAAGAATGGTGCGACGCTCTGGACACCGCAGCCCCCGCCCTGCCCGTGCCGGAGAACCTCACCGATCTGCTGTCCGGCGCCGTGGGGGCCGTCATGGACAGCACGGCAGCCACCGACGCCGCCGACCTCGCGGCACAGGCCGCAGCGACCAACGCCATGGCCGCACAGTCCAAAGCGCAGGCCCAGGACCGCGCCCAGCGGGCCGACCAGCGACGCAAAGCCGCCGCCACCGCCAAGTCGGTCTTCAACGCCCATGGCACCACCGTCACCCCCGACGGCACACCGGCGCCCTACGGCAACCCGGTCACCGGCACCCGCAGGCCCACCGCCGCCGAGCAGCGTGCCGCCGCGCGCCTGAGCCGCGCCCTGCGTGCCGCCGCCTACCGCGAGCGGACCGAGGAGCGGACCACCAGCCCCACCCCGCCCGGCCGCCTCAACATGCGCGCGGCCCTCGCCCGCGACGCTCAGCGCGCGGCCGGGTCGGTCCCCACCGCGGAACCGTTCACCCACACCCACCGCCGAAACACCCCCACCCCACCGCTGCGTGTGGGTATCGCCGTCGACGTCTCCGGCTCCATGCGAGCCGCCTGCGCGCCCGTCGCGTCCGCTGCCTGGATCGTGGCACGCGCAGCAGCCCTGACCGACCCCGACTCCCTTACCGCCACCATCGCCTATGACAAGCACCTGACCGCATTGACCCGACCCACCCACCGAGCACCAGAGCGCGTAACGACGTTCGATGCCAACGGCGGCCACCACAACCTCGGCGACGCCATCGACGCCCTCGACCACGGCCTCGAACTCAGCCGCCCCGGCGCCGGCCGCCTCCTCGTCATCGTCACCGACGCCCGGTACGGCAGCGACGAAACCGCTCAAGCCGTCACCCGCATCAAGCAGCTCACGACCGCCGGCTGCGCCGTACTCCAACTCACCCTCACCGCCAAGTCCCACCACTTGCCGGGGACCACCTTGCTGCACCTGCCCCAGCCCTCCAGCGCTCCCGTCGCCATCGCCACGGCGGCCACAGACGCCATCCGCAGGACACGCTGAGACGACGCAGAAGGCGGAAGCGTCCCCGAGACCACCGCCAAGCACTCCAGACCACCTCCGCAGGCCAGCCCATGTCGCGCGCCGCTGAACCCCCACCATCAGTCCGCTCGACCACACATACCCGGCCTTAACCCCTGAACTGCCCGCCACGGCAAGGAGATCACCCAGAACATGGCTGTCCGTACGACCTGGAAAATTGTCCACAGCTGTGGACACGAAGTGACGCATAACCTGTCCGACCGACCTGCCGACCGGCGCGCGGGATTCGCCCGCTGGCTCGAAGGCCGCGACTGCACCGACTGCTGGAAGGCCGCCCGCGACGCCGACACGGAATCGAAGGAGGCGTGGCTCGCCGCCAAGCGTGCCGAGGAGCAGCAGGCCGCCCGCGAGTGGGCCGAGCAGTTCGACATGCCGCAGTTGGAAGGCCCGGCCAAGGCCCTGGACTGGGGCGAGCGCTCCCGCCACCAGCTGATGACGGCCGCGCACACCGCGCTCGTCGTGGAGGGGAGTTGGGACGAGGCGGACTGGGCGGAGCTGGAGGAGAAGGCCCGCGCCATCACCGCCGCCGGATGGTGGATCGACCAGCGCGACGCAGGGGGCACTGACCTGCTCGAACTTCTCGACGCTGCAGGCGAGAACGACCGCGGTACGGAGAACCCGTTTCGCTGACGGCGGGGGAACATAGCCGGGAAACGCCGGTTAGCCAAACCGGCGTTCCTCCGGACCATTGTTCCTCCCACCCCGCCACCGATTGCGTGGAAGGAACCCATGTCCCAGCCCCCGCCCACGTCTGCCTTCGCGCCGACGCCCGACCCGCTCACCTCCGACCGGGACATCACGCACCAGCACTTCCAGGCCGGTGACACCGTCGTCGTCCTGAAGGGGGTGGCCGGCGGGGAACTGTGGGGCGACGCGATGCGCATCGTTGCCCCGTCCTGGCACACCCCGACCGACGAGGACGGCTGGCGGCTGCGTGATGCGACCGGCGGCGCCCAGTCCTACGTCACCGGCCACCCCCGCTACCTCGTACACCTCTCGCGCCGCTGCCCGGACTGCCTGATCTACCTGCGGGCCATGGAAGACGCCCTCCTGCCGCAGTACGCCGACCGCAACGAGCTGATCGACTGCGGCTGGTACACCACCACCGCCCTCAACCAGTTGGTGCACATCGCCGACGTCCGGGGGGGCCGGTGATTCCCCGCCTGCACGAGCGGACCCACACGCCGCACGACCCGCTCGCCGAGGCGCTGGGGCGGCCGGTCTCGCCTCACGAGGGCCTGACGGAGTACACGGTCGTCGCCCACTGGCCGGGCCTGGATTACTTCACCCTGGACGACGAGCAGAGGATCTGGACGTCCGTCCAGTGGGCCGAGCACCTCGAAGACCCGTATCTGGAGCAGCCGTTCGCCGCCAGCCCGGACGACGACCGGCGGGCGATCCTCCACCTTGACATCCGGCTTCACCCGGACGACCGGGAGCTGACCGGCCCCGAGTGGGCTGAAATCGCTCACCGGCTCGCGCGGGCCGCCGGCATCGAGATTCCCGGCAAGGAGCGCGGCTGCCGGTGGATTTCCGTTCAGGCGCAGCCCGGACGCCTCGATTTGATCGCCAATCTGATCAGCCTCGACGGCGCGTGGCACGCACCGCCCGCCGACATCCTGCGGCGCCTTGCGGACGAGTCGCGCCGCATCGAGCAGGACCTCCGCCTGATTCCCGTGCGCTCCGGCCCCACGGCGCGGCCCGCCCTCCGGCCGGCGCCCACGGCATCGGCCCAGCTCGCGAGCGTCCTCACGCAGCTCGCCGACGAGCACGTCGGTCCGCTGGCCACGGTCCGCGGACTCATCGAGCACACCGCGCACCGAGTCGCACGCCAGCCCGGCGCCGCCGGCACCGACACGGCGCACCGCCTGGAGCTGATCGCCCGCCGCCTCCACGCCATCCAGCAGGACCTGGACACCACCGCGGCCCACCTGGTCCAGCCCCGGGTCGCCGCCGCACCACCCGCCGCCCGGTACACCGCCCACCGATCGCCGTAGGAGAAACGTCTCCTTGCCCCGTACCGACCGCATCCTCGCCGCTTCCGCCGAACTCCTCGCCCGCGGCGGCGACTCCGAGGCGCACAGCGTCCTGCAGCGCGCCGGTTTCATCGCCGTTGTCCGCGTCCACGAGACCTACCACCGCGCCCCCACCGGCCTCACCGAGGACGGCGAGTCCGATCTCGCCATCGACGCCGTCGCCCTCCTCCGGGCCGCCGGGTACCACGTCGACTGCGACGAGGACTTCGACACTGGCTACCGGCCGGCCAGTTACCTCCCGCTGGGCTCCTCCGTAGCCCACATCGCCGAGCGCATACGCGAGGCCACCACCACGGAAGAGGCGGCCGACGCCCTGACCGAGCTGACCGCAGCCCACGACGGCATCCTCGCCGCGCTGGAGGAAGTGCTCATCGCCACCGCCGACTTCCACGACGGGCTCGGCCAGGCGGCCGACCCCTACATCGCACGGCGGTTGCGCTACCTCGTCGACGAGCACCTGCACGTCATCCGCACCGACGTCGCCCACACCCGCAACGCCCTCGCCGACCGGCACGCCCCGCACCCGGGCCGCAGCACCTGCACCGGTCAGGTCCCCGCCCCCGAACACGAACGCTCCGCTGTGTGCGCCTGCCCGCCCCCGCCGCGCACGCTCCCGGTCCCGCCGCCCCCCGTGGCCGCCGGACTGCGCCGCTGACCCTACTTCGCCCAAGGACACCATGCACGACTACGACACCTCCGAGCGCCTCGCCTCGTACGCCGACGTCCTCGCCGGCGAACTCCCCGACACCTGGACCAGCACTCACCTCCCGCCGGACGCCAAGGGCGACCTCACCGAACTCGCCGACCGCATCTGGGACTTGGGCCTGGTCGCCGCGTCCCTCGCCGAGCACCCGCTGCGGCAGGCAGCCGTCCTGAGCCGCCCCGACGGCGCCCAACTCGTCCTTGTGGACCGGCACGATGAACGCGACGGGTTCCTCCTCGCCGCCGTCGCCCCCCGCGCCCTGCCCGACGAGGCGTACCGCGCCGTCCCCGAGCCCAACGGCATCGCCCTGGCGGACGACCCGTTCCTGGGCGCCGAGCAGGTCGCCGGCGACCTGCTCACCCGCTACGACAGCGCGCTCGCCCAGGTCCGGCACAACGCCCTGGGCGGCATCCAGCCCTCCCAGCCGGACCGGGTCGTCCTGACCTGGCAGCCGGACGGCAGCGTCGCCACCGCCCCCGTCGACGACCGTGCCGGCGCGATCCTCGTCGCCCACGGCTTCGTCCAGGACCCGCAGAGCGGCATCTACCGCCTCACCGGCGACGACACCAGAGCGCAGGCGCGCGCCCTGCGCGAGCTCGGCCCGCAACTCGACGCACTCGGCATCGGCACCGCCCTCCAGCACCCCGCAGGCCGGACCGCGCCCACCTCCGCCCCAGCCTCCATGCCGCCCTCCCCGGCCGGCAGTCGTGCGCCGGCCACCAGGGCTCGATGAAGCAGACGGAGCCCGAGTTCTGGGTGCTGGAGTACATCACCATCACCAAGGACCCCCGCACCGGCCTGGTCGTCGCCATCGGCGGCACCGAGAAGGCGGCTTACATTCTCCAGCGAACCGGCGGCTTCCTCTCCGCTCCCGGACCGAGCGGGAACTACCACCGGCTTCCCCACGGCCTGCCCGTCGAGCACCAGCGCCTGAAGGCGACCGCTGCCTCGCACGCCCTGCTTGCCGCCGGTCACAGCGTCCACCTCGACCCCGCCCTGAACGCGCTGGTCACACCGGACAGCGAACACAACGCGGCCCTGCGCTTCCTCACCCAGCTCGCCGAGCGGGCCTCTGCCGCCAAGACCAGCAGTGCGGTGGCCGAGGTGCTCACCGAGATCGCCGCCCCGGTCAATGGACTGCTGCCCCTTACCAGGGAAGTGGTCGTCCGGGCCTGGATCGCTGCCAGTGCCCTCCAGGGGGCGGCCCCCGGCGAGGAACCCGAACCCCTCGCACGGCTCAGGGACACCGCGAACTCCATGAGCCAGGCCGCGTGCGTGATCCTCCACGCCCGCAACCACGCCGCCCGGGCTCCGCAGCCGGCGGCCCTCACACCGCCGCCGAGCACCGCCCATCCCTCGGCCTCCCGCCACCGTTGATCCCAGAGGGAAACACATGGCCAACCTGGCCGACGAGTACGGCACGGACGTTGAGATCTACGTCAAGACCCTGACGACCACCCTCCACGCCGACACCCCCACCGGCGCCCCCGCCCAGCTCCATGACTTGCTGGAACAGCTCGGCCTCGAACGCCACGAATACCCCACGGGCGCGCCGCTGTACATCTGACACACGGTGCCCGAACACCTTGGTGCCGACGAGCAGAAACGCCTGGCGACCCGCGCCATCCCCGCCCTGCTCCTGGCCGGGTACGAGGTCAACTGCACGCCCGACGTCTTCGAGGAAGCCACCTACCGGCAGGCCGTGCACGACATACGTGCCCGCGCGGCCCGCCCTGCCGCGCAGCCTCCGGCACCGGCCGACTCCCCCTCGCGCCCCGCACCGTCCCGGCGCACCCCGTAAGACCCCCTGGTGGCCCCGGCACCTCGCCGGGGCCACCCACCGCACCGCTCGATCCCGGAGAAACCCGTAGCAGCCCGCACACCCCCACCGATCAGCAACCGGCTCCAACCCCGACTCGCGACAGCCCTGTTCCGCCGCTACCTGTGTGCCTGCATCCCGACGGGCCCCGACCGCGCCTCGCCGCTGGCCGGCGCCCGCCCGGAGGCCGTCCTCGCCGAGACCCAGCGCGTCGGCCACCGCCACCACCACTGACCGCACCCCGCCCCGGAGGAGCATGTCCCACCCCGCCCCCTACCCGGTGAGACTGGCCGACGAGATCACCCGCCAACTGGGCCAGCTCGCCGACCACCTCTCTCAGCTTCCCCCTCCCCAGGCCGCGCAGGTCATCGCCCGCGTCCTCGACCCGGACACCGGAGTCCTCGGCGGCATCACCCACCTCGTCGCCACCGGCAGCGTGTTCGCCAAGGACCAGGCCGAACGAGGCGCACTCCCCGCAGAGGTGTGGCTCGCCCTGGGCCGTGCTTCGAACGAACTGCACGACATCACCCTCGACCTGGACGAACACAAGGACACCCTGCGGCACGTCGGCACCCAGCCCGCCACCACCGCGGCGAAGCTCCCGGCCCCCGCACCGCTCGTCGTCCGGCGGCACCGGTGAAGAAGAAGCAATGGCAGGGCTGGGGTCCAGGCGAGCAGGCCGAGCAGCACTACCTCGTCCAGCCCCGTGCCCTCTCCGGCGGCGGCGACGTCCGGCACGTCTCGGAGTTCCTGCGCGCCTCGGGCTGGCGGGACAAGTCCAAGCCGAACGGCCCGCTACTCATGGAAAGCCCCGACCGCACCGTCCGTGTCGCCTACGACCCCTACATCCTGCCCGGCGGGTGGACTATCCACGGCCAAGCGGACGGCCTGAAGGGCGCATGGACGGCGAACCTGGGCCGACAGACGCCGGTGGAGATCGTCGCCGGTATGACCGACGCCCTCACCCGCCCCCGCTCCGCCCACGCCCCCAACGTCTGGGCGCCCCTGCAGGAGCAGAACTGGCACACGCGTTCCGAGGGCGAGCACTATACGGCGACCAGCCCCGACGGCACCGCGTGGATGCAGTACCACCACAGCCCCGACGGCACGGCGATGTGGTGGACCGGAGCGAAGGACCAGCAGGGAAACGGCTGGACGGCCAACTTCACGCCCAACACCCCGATGCACCTGGTACAAGCCCTCTCGGCCGAACTCGCCAATCCCGATCCCGTGATGCGTCCGCGCGGGCGCGTGCCGCACAGCGCACAGATCCGCACCTGGTCGGTCTCCGTCAAGCCCTCCCAGCTCAGTGCGTGGCAACAGGCCCGGATCACGGCCGCCCGCGCCGCCACCTGGGCCCAGGGCAGCGCTCGAAGCACACGGCCACGCACCACCGCCCGTACCCATACCCCGGCCGGCGGTGCCCGGACCCGCCGCTGACCCGACGTACCCGTCCCAAGGAGCCCGATGCCCGCACTCACCCCGGACACCATCCACGCCGCGACCGAAACCCTGTCTGACCTCACCGACTACCTGCGCGAGAACCCTGACCCCGTGGAGGCCCTCGCCCTCGTGGAGCCCCTTCTCGATGAGTACACGGGCCTGCCCGTCCAGCTCGCCGACATCCTGCGCGCCCTCGCCCGCACCCTGCAGGAACACCTGGACACGCCGCGCACCGCACAGGTCGACCTTCTGATCACCGAGTTGCGCACGGCCGCGTGGGAGCAGGCCGACCAGCACACCCTCCACTACGTCCTGGACGACCTCCGCGACCTGTACGGCAGCACCGCCGCGAGCGAGCAGGGGGACGGCCTGTGCCGCTGAGCGAACGGCAGCTCGCCGCGTTCACCGACAAGCACGCCTGGCAGATCCCGTTCGACACCAGCCCCCGTCACCTCGCTGGCCCCGGGGATGCCCGCCACGTCACCCACGGCCTGGCCGCCGCCGGGTGGAGCGCCGTCTCCGACCCGTTGAGCGCCGAGATCGTGCTGCGCAGCCCCGACCTGCGCCACCGCCTCCAGTTCGACCCGCAGTCCACCACCTCCGCATGGTGGCGGCTGCGGGCCGAGCCCGCCGGCACCGAGCCGGGCTGGTACGCCGAGTTCGGCGAACTCGTGCCCGCCGAGGTCCTCGCCCGGTTCACCGACGCCCTCATCGCCCCGCCGCCACAACATCAGGACCCGTGGCAGCCGGTGACCTCGGCAGGGTGGCACCGCGATTCAGACGGCACAGCGCGCTCGCCAGACTCCATGTGCCACATCGAACTGCGCCCGTTGAGCGAATTCAGCCGCGGGCCGTCCTGGCACGTCGAGACCCGTGAGCCCGGCCACGGAGAGTTCCGCGGCCCGTGTATCTGGCACGCCTACTTCGACGAGAGCACCCCCGCCCGCCTCGTCGGTTCGTTCCTCACCGCGCTGGTCGACGCTAGCCCGCTCCAGCGCGGCATGTACGACCGCACCGGCCACTACAGCGCCGTGCAGGAGTCCAGCCCGCTGCGCCCGCAGCAGGTGGTCGACGCGCACACCGCGCGTATCGAGTCGCTCCGCGCCCGGGCACGCTCCGCCCGCCGGCAGCAGATGAAACCCGCACCGACCCCGGCGAAGGCCCACACCGCCCAGCCAGCGGCCCGCCGCTGAACCGACAGGACTCCTCATTTCCGCCGATCACCGCGCACACCGCGACTTCCTCCGTCACCTCGACCGCTACGTGAGCGACAGCAAGAAGATCCTCGATGCCTGGGACGCCTACTCCGACGAGCACACCGACCTCGACGGATGGCCCTACGACGACTACGCCTACGGTCTGCGCGCGAGCCAGCGCGACGCCGACACCGCCGAGGCGTTCGAATCGCTCCGTTACGGGGCCCGTCACCTGCTGGCCACAGCGGAGACGCAACTGGGCCGCCTGCCGGAAGGTACCGTGCAGAGCCGCTGGGTCTACCAGTTGGGTGTCCTGCACGCCGCCCTCGGCCGGCTCGAGCAGCTGCACGAGCAGTGGCTGGAAACCCGAGACGCCCTGCCCGCCACCGCTAAGCCCGGCACTACGGCCTTCGACGACGCCCTCGCCGAGTACCACGCCGAATCGTGGAGCTACCTCGACGACTGGGCCACCCATGGCAAGACACTCCGCGAGATCAACGCCGCTGCCCGCAGCGCCCCCTCACCTCTGGCGCCTGCACCATCGCCGGCTCCCGCGGCCGACCGGCGAACCCCGGCACGGAGGTGACCATGCCCCTGGCTCCCGAGACTGTCGAGGTCGACTTCATCGCCCCGCGCCACCTGGCCGGTGGCGGTGACCCCGCCTGGATCACTGTCCCTCTCCACCGCGCCTGCAGTGCATCCACGGCAACGACCCCCTGATGGCGCGCGTCCTGCTCTCCAGCCCGGACCAGAAAGCCCTCCTGCGCCTGGAGCCCGAACCCGACGGCCAGTGGTGGACCCTTCACCACGCTGCGGAGCCGGACCGGCCCGCGTGGTACGCGAGTTTCGGTGCCCTCACCCCGGTCGAACTGATCGCCGCTGTTACCGATGCCCTCACCGATCCAGCCGCAACCGCGAGCAGACCGTCCGATCCGTACGAGCCGCTCCAACAGATCGGCTGGTCGCCCGCCTCCGCGGACAACGGCCTCGTGTCACCCGACGGCACCGCGTACGTCCAGCGGCTGGGCAGCGCGGAGGAACCGGGCGCCTGGTTCGTCACCGCCGCACTCGGCCCGGACCGGCCTGTGTGGCAGGCCCGCTTCGGCGCGCACACTCCTGCGCGCCTGGTCGCCGCGTTCACCGCTGCGCTCGCCGATCCGAATCCCGTAGCGCGCATCGACAGCGGGCGCAGTCTCCCGTCCCGCGACCCGAACGTCGTCGCCCGGAGGACCACGGACGTGCTCGCGGTGTACGTGTCCGGGGCGCTGGAAGAACGCGTCCACTCCCTCGCTGCCCGGCACACCAACCCGCCGACGAGTCCGCTCCGCTCGCGACAGCCGCCGGCCAAGAACCACCCCAGCCGCTGATCCCACCGCCCCCGCCCGGAAGCACGTAGCCCTTGCCCCCTTCCTCCTCCAACAGCAACACGGACGGGTACGACCTCGTCCTGCGCCTCCTTCTCGGCGTGCTCGCCGTCGTCGTCCCCCTCTCCCACCTCGCCTGGCTGTCCGGCAACGTCACCGCCTACCTCACCGGCGCCGACTGGGCCCCTTACCAGCCGACAAGCGCCCTGCTCCACCCCGATCAGCTGTGGCCCAAAGCGGGAGAGACGTCCCTGCTGATCGGTGCCCGCATCGTCCCTGTTGTCCTTCTCCTGGCCCTCGGTGTGGGGGTGGGCGTCCTGTGGGCCCGGCACAAAAACCGCAGCAGCGCCCGGAAGAAGAAGATCACCGGCATGGCCAAGGCCCGGGATATCGAGCCGCTGATGGCCAAGGCGATCACCGACAAGGCCCGCTCTCTGCGCCCGAGCCTGAAGGACGCCAAGCACATCGAGGCCCGCGACACCGGCATCCTGCTCGGCAACCTGCAGGGCACCAAGCACGAGGTGCGCATGGGCTACGAGGACGTGGCCGTCGCCATCATGGCGCCCCGCTCGGGCAAGACCACCAGCCTCGCGATCCCCTCCATTCTCGCCGCGCCCGGCCCGGTCCTGCTGACCTCGAACAAAGCCGCCGGCGACGCCTTCACCGCCACCTACGACGCCCGCGCCCGCGTCGGACAGGTGTGGTCGATGGACCCGCAGCAGATCGCGCACGCCGCACGCGAGATGTGGTGGAACCCCTTGGCGGACGCCAAAACCCTGGACGGCGCCGGGCGGTTGGCCGGCCACTTCCTCGCCGCCTCGGTGGACGCGAGCCAGCAGGGCGACTTCTGGTCCAAGGCCGGATCCAACATCCTCGCCCAGCTCTTCCTCGCCGCGGCCCTCGACGACCGGCCGATCACCGACGTCATGCAGTGGCTGGCCTTCCCCGCCGACCGCACCCCGCTCGACATCCTCCGCGACCACCAATTCGCCGCCGTCGCCGCCCAGCTCAAGGGCACCGTGGAGGGACCGCCGGAAACCAGGGATGGCATCTACGAGACCGCCCGCCAGTACGCCGCCGCGCTGCTGAACAGCGAGATCGCCGCATGGGTCACCCCGCAGAAGGACACTCCTGAGTTCAAGCCGTCCGCGTTCGTGACCTCCACCGACACGCTCTTCCTGCTCAGCAAGGACGGCGGCGGCGGCGCCTCGGCGCTGATCGCTGCGTGCGCGGACTCGGTGATGCGGGCCGCGACCGCTCAGGCCGAACGCGCCGGCGGACGGCTCGACCCGCCCATGCTCGCGATCCTCGACGAGGCCGCCAACGTCTGCAAGATCAGCGACTTGCCGGACCTGTACTCGCACCTCGGGTCGCGCGGCATCATCCCGATCACCATCCTGCAGTCCTACCGCCAGGGCCAGAAAGTGTGGTCGGACGCCGGAATGGACGCCATGTGGTCCGCCTCAACCGTCAAGGTCATCGGCTCCGGGATCGACGACCCGGACTTCGCGGACAAGCTCAGCCGTTTGATCGGCGACCACGACGTCGAGACGACCTCCACCTCGCACTCGGAGTCCGGCAAGTCGACCTCGGTCAGCATGCGGCAGGAACGAATCCTGCCCGCCGACGCCATCCGCGCCCTCCCCAAGGGCACCGCCCTCTGCTTCGCCACCGGTATGAGGGCCGCCATGCTGGACCTGCGCCCGTGGTACCTGGAGCCCGGAGCGAAGGAGCTGTCCGCAGCGTCGGCCCGCGCGTCCAAGGCGATCACCGCCCGCGCCGTGGCGAAGCACGCGCCGACGCAGTCCGACTTCGGGAAGGCCGTGTGAGCGCCGTCCGGCTGCATCTGGTGCCGGTGCGCTCACGTGAGGCGAAGGACTTCGTGGGCGCCTGGCACCGCCACCACCCGCCGCCCGCAGGTCAGATCTTCACCGTCGGAGCCGCCGACGAGCCCGGCACGCTGCGCGCCGTGGCCATCGTCGGCCGGCCGGTTGCCCGACACCTTGATGACGGCACCATCCTCGAAGTCACCCGGACCGCCAGCGACGCCGCACGCAACGCCAACTCCCTGCTGTACGGAGCATCGTGGCGCGCGGCGAAAGCCCTCGGTTACCAGCGCCTGATCACCTCTACCCAGACGGGCGAGAGCGGCGCGTCCCTGTGCGGCGCGGATGGCACCTGATCGCCAGCCGCCCGCCCCGGGCCAGATGGCACACCCCCTCCCGGCCCCGGGCCGGCCACGGCAACGGCCACATCGCCCGCTTCCTGTGGCAAGCCCCCTGAACCACATGCCTGGAGACGCCCTGCACACTTACGAACCCACCGACCTCGACGAGATGTCCCCGCGCCAAGCCGGAGACGCCGTGACCACGGACATCCGCGACCACCACATCACCGTGGACGGCACCGGCCTGTTCAACGCCACGCGACACATCGGCCTGCTGTGCCACCTCGCCGCCCGCATGGCCGCCTACGTCGAATACCCTCTCGCCCCGAACATCGCCGGCCTCCCGCCCGCCAAGCCCCTCGGCGCGAGCGCCGGCCACGTCGGGCGGTCCATCGCCCACTACACCCAGGCCCTCGCCCCGCTCATCACCCTCACCACCACGGCGCAGGACACGCTCCAGCAAAAGCTCGACTCGCTCGACCACCACAGCCGCCTGCGGATCCACCTCGACGACGCCAGGCGGGCCCTGGCAGCAGCCCGCACCGCGCTGGAGGTACCGCGGACCCCCGCTGCTGCGAGCGCACCCACCCCAGCTTCGTTGCCCACCCCGGCTATCCGGCGCCGCGCATGACGACACCGCCCACCGATGGCCTTCTCTTTGAAGTGGCCCCGCCACCGACGCCGGTTGAACGGCTCATGCTGCTCGCAGACCAGTACGTGGCACACAACGACACGCTCGACCGCCTCCTGCGAGCCGGATCCCAATCCGAGCCTGACGCCTACGTCGCTTCTGCCCAGCGACTCGCCTCCGCGACCCGCACCGCCATCAAAGCGGTCACCGACGAACGCCTCTACGAAAGTCACGAACTGTCGGACGCGGTGGTCCGTCTCCAGCAGCTCGCCTTCCTGAGCAGCGCCTCCACGGACCACCGTCTTCCCATGGCGCGCACCCTGACCGCCCTGGCCCCCGAAGCCGCCATGAGCTGCGCCGACAGCATCGCCCACGAAATCCGCCGCCGACGCTGGAGCACCACCGATGCTCCAGACCACCAGCTGACCGCCACGCAGCGCACCGCCCTGTGGGAGATCGCCTGCGGGCACGTCGTGGCCACCCGCTCCCTGGGACGGCAGTACGTCCACTACCGCGACGAGCGCGTGCTCATCGGCACACTGCGGTCGTTGGAGGCGAACGCTCTGGCCGAGCGCGTCCCGAACTCCGCGTCCTCCGCCTACACGGGCGGACCGCTTCAAGACCGAGTCCGTCTCACCGCCGCCGGCACCACCGCCCTGGCCGCCGCCATCAGCCGCCCGACCACCGCCAGGCCACCCGGCACCACACCCGCGCCCGCCCCCACCGCCGCGACGACGGCCACCCGAAGCCACTGATCGACCCTCCGGAGCCACACCACCCCATGCCCCTGCTCGACCTGGCAGAACACGCACAACAACTCCGCACTTTGGCGCGCGACTTCGAGCGATCACGCCGCTGACTTTCCCGCCCGGCCGCTGGGGGTCGTCTCCCCGATATCCGCCCGCCCCCAGGACGGCGGCAAGCGCAGTGAGGTGCCGAACGGCCAGTTCCACGAACCCGGCCCGGACGGCGAACGGCTGCCCCCTACTGATCCCCCCTTTTTGGAAGTCCTACCTGTGCGCAACCCTCCTTCTGCCACTGAGGTGTTGTCGGTCTCCGCCGCGGACGGCACTCGCCTGTCCGTCTACCGCGACACCCCGGTGCGCCCGCGTCCCGGCGGCGCGACGGTCGTGCTGGTGCACGGCGCGTCCGTCACCGCGGACCTGTGGCGCGTCCACGCCCGGCACCTGACCGGCCTGGGCCTGACCGTCGTGCGCTACGACCAGCGCGCACACGGTCACACCCCGCGCGGCCAGGCACCGCTGACGATCCGGCAGCTCGCCGACGACCTGCACCACATCCTGACCCACGTCGTCCCTGCCGGACCGTTCGTGCTCGCCGGACATTCCCTGGGCGCCCTCGTCCTGCAGGAACTCGCCGCCCTGCACCCCCAACACCAGGCCCGCATCAGGGGCATGGTGCTGCTGTCGGCCACCGCACGCGGGGCGAGCGTGCTGCCCGGACGCGACCCGCGCGCCTGGCTCCTGGCCGCCGGACGCAGCCTGTTCGCCCTGACCTGCACCCACGCGCCCCAAGCCGTGGACCGGCTGCGGCACCGCCTGCCCACCACACACCCCTACAGCCTCGCGCCCCACCCTTACCGCCCGGCCGACGGGCCACCGCAGTGCCGCCACGGCATCCGCCACACCCACACCCGTGATCTCGCCGACCTGTGGCAGTGCCTGCGCCGCTACCAGCCGCGCGACGCCACCGTGCTCAACCAGTTCGGCGACCGGCTTCTGCTGATGGCCGGCGCGGACGACCGGCACATCCCCGCCGCCCACACCAAGCAGCTGGCCGCCCAACTCCCTGCCGCCCGCCTGGAGATCCTCTCCCGCACCACGCACGCCCTGCCGATCCGCCACCCCGCGCTCATCAGCGACCGCATCGCCCGCATCGCCGCCGAACCGAGCCCCCACCCTCCTCACCCCCAGGACCGATCATTTCCGAACTCCCTGCCTTCCGGGCAATTTCACTAGGTGCCGGTCTGTACCGAGTTCAGCGTGTTGCATGCGGTCTGCAGCGGTAGGGCATGGTTCTGTTCCGGGCCATGAGCGATCAACTGCGGGGCTTCAGGTCCCGCTTCGGGGTCTGGTACCTGCGCCGCTGCGAGCCCGACCGGCTGGTGCCGTGGTACGCCTCCGACCCAGTGCTGGCCGGTCTGCCGAGCTTGCGGGAACTCGCGGATGACCACGGGACTCGCACGGGTCAGGAATTCCTGATCAATTCCGACGGGCGGGTCATTTCCGAGGTCAATGCGTTCTTCGGGTCGTTGCGGATGCGGAACCGGTCAGCGGGGACCCGGGAGAAGTACGGGTACGCGCTGTGCACGTGGCTGGGCTTCCTCGACGCGGTGGGGGGCCGCTGGGACTCCGCCAGCACGGAGGACGTCGAGGGCTTCAAGTTCTGGCGGATGACGGACGAGTCGAACCCGGAGCGGGTGGCCGGTGGGACCGTGTCGGACAACCTGGACGCGATCAACGCCTTCTACGACTGGGCCGCTCCCAGTTTCGGAGTACGTAATCCGGTGATCCGGCTGGTGCACCAGCGGGGTTCGTCCTACACGGGTACTGCCGGTTTCGAGGCCGCACCGCATGTGGTGCGCGACCGGGACGTGAAGTGGTTCGATCCGGGCGGCTACGCCTTGTGGCGGGATGTGGGGCTGCGGGGCCTGGACCGTGAGGGCCGGGAGGTGTCGAGGTGGCGGGGCCGTAACAGTCAGCGGGACTGCACGTTCACGGACGGCCTCTACGGCACCGGGCTGCGGCTGACGGAGTGGGCCAGCACCTTGATGCTGGAACTGCCCGGCGAGAGCGTCAGCAGGAACTACTCCACGTGCCGGCTGGCGTCGGCGTGCGCGAAGGGCGGCCGGGGGCGGCGCTATTGGATGCCGCGCACGGTGCTGGCCGACGCGCTCGGCTACTGCGAGGGCGAGCGAGCTGCAGCGGTACGCCGCGCCCAGCGGGCCGGCCGCTACGAGCGGCTGTCCGAGGTCCTGGTGCTGCACCGGGTGCTGGGCCAGCGGCGGCTGCAGCTGGTCGACGGCACGGGATCGCTGATGCGGGTGTCGCTGGACGCGCTGACGCCGCAGGTCCGCAGGCGGATCTTCCTCGACACCCCGGCGGGGCTGGCTCCGGCGGTCTTGTGGCTGAACGAGGATGGGCTGCCCCGGGCTCCGCGCGGGTGGCAGCACACCTTCGACACCGCCAACGAGCGGGTGGCCCGCTCCGGGCTGGAAGGGGTGGCGGCAACCGCTCACATGCTGCGCCATTCGATGGCTCTGCGCTGGTTCTCGGTCGGGCGGCTGCTCTATGAACGCCGCTTCGCCCATCTGGACGGCGAGGAACTGCGGGACTTCCGGGCCCAGTTCGGCGACACCTGGCACCTGGTGCAGACCCTTTTGGGGCATGCGGACGTGTCCACCACGATCGACACGTACCTGGAGCCGTTCCGCGACCTGGATGTCGCCCTGCTGATCGAGCACGCCCACGGCACGGTCCTGGCCGAGCTGATGGCGGAGATGTTCGCCGCCCACCGGCAGGTCATCACCGCCCCGGCGGTGACCGGATGAGCGGGGCGGGACGCCGGGCGGTGCTGCCCGGGGCCGGTTACCGGCTGCCGCAGCGGTTGTTCGTCGACGACAGCCAGTGCCGGGTGCTGTTCTTCCCGGAACGCGGCGGCGAGCCGGTGGACATCGACCTGTCGGTCCTGCCGGTCGCACGCGAACTGCGCGACTGGATGGCCCTGGGAGTGCTGGGGGTGACGGGCCCTGCCGGGACTCGCCGCACCACCACCTCGGCCCTGGACACGGTGAACATCCTGAAGCGGTTCGCCCGTTATCTGGCTGCCCTCTCCAACCCTCCGACTGCTCCGGCCCAGCTTCGGGCCATCCACCTGGACGGATACATGCTGACCGGGGCGACCACGCTGCACCGGGACATTTCTGCGCTGCGGACCATCTTGCGGTTCGCCCCCGATCCGCCGTCGGAGTTCGCCGCCCGCCTGGCCCAGGCACGGGTCGCCAAGTCCGATACGCCTACCTGCAGTTACACCGCAGCCGAGTTCCGGCGCATCACCACGACGGCGCGATCCGAACTGCGGACCGCAGCCGCACGCATCCGCGCCGGCCGCCATCTCCTGGCCGACTGGCGGGCAGGCTCCATCGACCGGGAGAGCGACCGGCTCCGCTGGGAGATCGGTGATCTGCTGGACCATCTCGACCGGCACGGCGACATTCCCCGCTACGAGTGCGGAACACCACGCGCACTGGAGGTCGTGCGCCGGGTCGGCGGCATCGGCGCGGTCTTCGCACACCTGCACCTCACCCACCACGAGACCGGCGCCGCCGCGGTCCTGCTGCTCTGCCTGACCGGACAGAACTACTCGACCCTGGCCGCGGCAACCACCGCCCACCACCGGCCCGACGCGCACGCCGGGGGTACTCCGACCGCTCAGCTCGACCTGGTCAAACCCCGTCGCGGAGGCCGCCGGGCCGCAATGACCGTGGCCTTGCGCGATGTCCCGGCGGAGCCGGCGGAGGCGCGTGAGGACCTGAACACCCCATTCGGGGTCCATGCCCTGCTGCTGGACCTGGCCGCGCCCGCCCGCAACCGGCTGAAGTCCGACGCGCTGTTCGCGTTCTACAACGCCCGCAACGCCAGTGGCTTCGGCCACGGCCTGCCCAAGCAGATCCTGCAGCTGTGGGGCAAGGCCACCGATCTGGTCTGCGACGCACCCGATGCCGAAGGCCGGGCGGTGCCCCTGCACATCGACAGCCGCCGGCTGCGGCTGACCTGGCTGGAGATCAACCAGCGGCCGGTCGCCCACACGGAGACGACGCTGGCCAACGAGTACCTGGCCCGCAACCGCGGGAATCTGGCCGAGTACCAGAAGATCGTCGCTGATGTCCTGGACCAGCAGGTCGCCCGCGCCCGCACCGCTCCGCCGATCCCCGTGCTGTCCGCCCAGGACATCGAACAGGCCCGCACCGACCCGGCGGCGGTGGCCGTCCGGCACGGCCTGGACACGACCACCCTCCAGCAACTGATCACCGGTCGTCTGGACACGGTCCTCGCTGGCTGCACCAACCCGCTGGCCAGCCCCTACACCCCGGCTGGCAAGCCTTGCGGCGCTTCCTTCCTGCTCTGCCTGTCCTGTCCCTGCGCCAGAGCGACACCGGCCCATCTGCCCGTTCAGGTTCTCGCCCTGGATGCGCTGAAGGCCCGTCAGCAGGAGATGACGCCCCTGCGCTGGGCCGAACGTCTGGCCGAACCGACCGCCCGTCTGACCGACCTGCTCAGCCACTATTCGCCTGCCGCCGTCGCGGACGCCCGCACTTCTGCCACCCCCGCCGACCAGGCGCTCGTTGACCGCTTCCTGAGCCGAGGACTGGACCTGACATGACACCCGCCCTGCCCGCCGCCGCGCCGCCTGTCCGGCGCCTGCTGCCCGGACCCGACACCCCGGTCCTGGCCACCCGCCCGCTGCGTCCCGGCACGAGGGCCGATGACCTCTCACTGTTCGGTGAGGACCGCTGGAATCTGACTCCGGGCTTCTTCCAGGAGCACACCTCCCGCACCTGCGTGGACTTCCACGATGCCCCGGCCGCCTTCCGGCTCCCGATCAAGCTCCTGGCCTGGCTGATGCTCAACCATCAGGACGCCGACCACGGCGGCTTCCTCCCGGGCATCCCACGGCCCGCCGTCCGCACCGTCGTTCCCTACTGCCGATACCTCAAGAGCTTCGCCCACTGGCTGGAGAACCGAGGCATCACCCGTTTCGGCCAGGTCACCGACACGGACCTGGATGCCTACGCGGCCGACATCAAGGACGCGGCCGTCTCCCACGAACTACGCGAGGACTTCCTCGCCGTAGTCGTACGCACCTGGACACTGCGCGATCTGCTGCCCGACGAGGACGACCGCCTGCCCCAGGCACCGCCCTGGAACGGTGAGCGCATCCAGGACATCCTGGGGCAGCGCCGCACCAGCGAGGAGAACCGCACCCCGCGCATCCACCCCGCAACCATGACGCCGCTGCTGAAGTGGGCTCTGCGATTCGTCGAGGACTTCGCGGACGACATCATCGCCGCCTTCGACGAGTACAAGACACTCTCCCTCCGCGCCAGGGCCGCATCCACCCGAAGCGCCGCTCCACCCGGCAAGCAGCGCCGCCCGCCGGGCACGGTTCCCCTGCTGGTGGCCGAGCTCGCCGACGACTACCGGGCCCGCGGCCTGCCCCTGCCCGGACGCCGGAGTGCCGACGGACACACCACCATCAACACCCACTTCCTCAGCCTTCAACTGGGCGTCCAGATCACCCGCGCAGCCGCCAGCACTCTCGCGCACTCGGGACTGCCCGTCGCGGACGACACATACCTCACCACGCCCGTCCACGGCCTCCTCGACAACGAGCCCTGGCTCACCACTCGCATCACCTACGATCAGGCCCCCGTCCTGGCCCGCCACCTGAGCACCGCCTGCCTGGTCATCGTCGGATATCTGTCAGGTCAGCGGCCCGGTGAGACGCTCAACCTCGAACGCGGCTGCGTCGAACACGACCCGGTCACCGGCCTGATCCTGCTGCGCGGCAAACACTGGAAAGGCGTCCGCCACCCCGACGGCGCTCTCCGCGCCGAAGGGGAACAGCGAACCGATCCCTGGGTGGTCACCGCCCCGGTCGCCACCGCTGTCACCGTGCTCCAACGTCTCCACGACGCGCGGCTGCTGTTCCCCAACACCCTGCTCGTCAATGGCAAATCCGAGGCGGGACCCCTGCGGGAACGCGTCGGCCGGGCCCGCAACGACTCCGGCTGCAACAAGGACATCACCGAACTGATCGGCTGGATCAACGACTACTGCGCAGCCCGGCACCGCGACGACGCGATTCCCGCCGATCCCACCAATCCGAAGATCGCCCTCAGCCGCCTACGCAGAACGCTTGCCTGGTTCATCGCCCGTCGCCCCCGCGGCCTGGTCGCCGCCGCGATCCAGTACGGCCACGTCCGCGTCAACATGACCCTCGGCTACTCCGGCAACTACGCCTCCGGCTTCCCCGACGACCTGGCCTTCGAGGAATGGCTCGCCCGCCTCGAAAGCCTCGCCGAAGCCCACGACCAGCTCCAGGCCGGCGAGCACGTCAGCGGCCCCGCCGCCGACACCTACCGCCACCGCGTCGCCGCCTCCGCCAAGTTCACCGGCCGTGTCCTGCGCACCACCCGCGAAGCCCACACCCTGCTCACCAACCCCGACCTGCAGATCTTCCCCGGCCAGGGCATGACCTGCGTCCTTGACCCCGCCCGCGCCGCCTGCCGGCTGAGTACTGACGAACGCAGCAGTCGCCGCACCCCCGACATCGACGACTGCAGACCCTCGTGCGTGAACATCGCCCGCACCGACCGCGACATCGACTTCCTGCGCACACGCGTCGACACCCTGCAGGCCATCGTCGACGACCCGCTCGCCCCACCCATCCGCCACGCACGCGAACAACACGAGCTCGCACGGCTCCAGCAGGTCATCGCCAACCACCAGGAGCCCCGGCCATGAGCACCAACCGCACAGCCGAACGCGACGCCATCCGAGCGGCAATGCAACGCCTGCTGGCCGGCACACCGACCTGCTCCACCGGAGCCCTCACCGTCATCCAGCTCGCCGCCGAGGCCGGAGTAAAGCGATGGGTCCTCACCCACAAACACCCCGACCTTCGCAAGGAATTTGAAAAAGCCCGGGAATCTGTGAACGGAATTCCCGCCGCGTTCCAAACCCTCCAGGCCAAGGTCGACGACCTCGAAGCCGCACACAAACGGCTACGCCAGCACAACAGCGAACTGACCGAACGAAACGAGATCTATGCCCAAGTCATCCACGCTCTCACCACCGAACTCGCAGAGCTCCGACGAGACAGGCCCCTCCCAGCGAACGTCCGCCGTCTCCCGGCCGAAGCCACAACACCACCGCGGGCCTGAACTCTGTGCCGCCGCCCGGCTGGCGTCACGGTCGGCTCGGCGACCTCCGCACTCACGGGCGGCGGCTACACACGCTCAGCTGGTCAAAGTTCCCTGGTGGAAGTACATCCGCCAGCCCGTCTCTGTCAGGCGCCACAACGAACTCCGCCATGCCCGGCGGCCCTGGTTGTCGGCGAAGTACGTCAGATGGACGATGCCCGGAGCAAGGACGGCACCGGACATTTCGCTGACCTTGACCGGAGACTCCGGGGACACCGAGCCGCCGCTCGTCACGGTGAGGATCGACTCCACATCCCACCGGCGTCCAGAAGCGCCGATCTCGGTGAACTCCGGATCCAGAAGCTCCAGGACACGGGCCGGAGAAGCACGCACCTCAGGGTCGAGAAGCCGCAACTCCCCATCAATGGCCGCTTGCACGGCCTGCTCACTCTCATCCGCCATGCAGGAACCCTACGGACACGCCTGCCCGGAGCACAGCGAATTCTTCACGCGACGCGGCCACGGCACGGAGATGCCGCCAAGACTCGCGAACATCTCTGAACAGGCGATGGCCACCTGGCCCCGGAACTCGTGCGCAGGTGCTGCCGTCCGACGCGAACGAGGCCAGCCACTGGCGCTCCGCGCCAGAGGCTGGATGCAACAGCCCCGAATAGGTGACAGAGGTGCCGGTATCCAGTCCAGCGCCATGCTCGCCCTCTCCGCACAAGGCATCCTCCCGAAGGTCGACTACGCAATTTTCGCCGACACGGGCTGGGAACCTAGAGCCGTTTATTCCCATCTCGACCGGCTGGAGCGAGAAATAGCCGGACCCGCAGGCATACCCGTTCTCCGCGTATCGTCCGGAAACATACGCAACGATGCCCTGGACCCCGACCACAGGTTTGCGTCGATGCCGCTCTACGTCCTGAACAAGGACGGAAATCCGGGTATGACCAGGCGGCAATGCACCGGGGAATACAAAATTAATCCGATCAAGAAAAAGGTCCGCGAAATACTCGGCTACCCCTATCCGGCACGCATCCCCAAGGGCGTCTTCGTCGAGCAGTGGGTCGGCATCTCCACCGACGAATTCCACCGGGCCAAGGACGCCGACGTCAAGTACATGCGCAACCGGCACCCGCTCATCGACATGGGCTGGTCACGATCCGACTGCGTCCGCTATCTGACGTCGCTCGGTCTGGCCGACACCCCGAAATCGAGCTGCCTTGGGTGCCCGTTCCACGGAAACGCCCAATGGCGCAACATCCGCGACAACTCCCCGGAGGAATGGGAGGACGTGGTGGAGTTCGACGCAGCCATCCGCAAGGGAAACGCCCGCGCCAACGCCACCGGCAACCGTCTGCTCGGCGAGGCGTTTCTCCACCGCTCCCGCGTACCCCTCAGCGAAGCTCCCATCGATCACGTCACCGCCGCCGAATGGGCGGCGATGCAGCAAGAACTCACCGACAGCGGACCGGACCTTCAGGAGGTGGAGCAGGGCGTCGTCGACGGCTGTTCCCCGTGGGCCTGCCGCGGTGAAGCCGAGCCGGTACAGGACGACTTCGGGCTGGCCTCTTGACCATCCTGGACCTGTTTGCGGGACCGGGCGGATGGAGCCACTCGCTTAACGTCCTCGGCGTACGGGACGTGGGCCTGGAATGGGATGAGTGGGCCTGCAAGACCCGTGCGGCGGCAGGGCAGTTGACCATTCGCACCGACGTGGCGCTTTATCCCGTCTGGCCCTTCCTCGGCAAGACCGCCGGGCTGATTGCGAGCCCGCCCTGCCAGGCATGGTCCATGGCCGGCAAGCGCCTCGGCCTGGTGGACCAGCCGCTCGTGCACCAGGCAGTGGCAGACCTCGCCGCCGGACGCGACACCCGCGAGAAGCTCCTGACCGCCTGCCGGGACGAACGCTCGCTGCTGGCCGCCGAGCCCATGCGCTACCTCCACGCCCTCAACACCGTCGGCGAGCCTGAGTGGGTCGCCATGGAAGAAGTGCCCGACGTCCTGCCGCTGTGGAAGCAGTACGCCTCCGTGCTGCGCGGATGGGGCTTCTCCGTCTGGTACGGGATCCTCAACGCCGCCAACTTCGGCGTACCGCAAACCAGGCGGCGGGCAATCCTGCTCGCCTCCCGCGTCCGCACCGCCCAGCCACCACCACCCACGCACGCCCAGACCGCCGAGCCGGAGAGCCTGTTCGGGCCAGGCCGTGACCGATGGGTGTCGATGGCCGAGGCCCTCGGCTGGGGCGCCACCGACCGGCCCGTCCCCACCGTCTGCGCCGGCGGCGGACCCGGCGGCGGGCCCGAACCGTTCCCTTCAGGCTCCCGCAAGACGCTCTCCGACGCCCGGGATCGCGGCACGTGGATGCCGCGGCCGAAGGCTGTGGTCCTGCAGTCCCGCCGCGAAGGAACCGGACGGGCCGCCCGGCTCGGCACCCGCGAGAACCCCACCGCCACCGCCCCGGCGCCGACGTTCACCGCCGAGGCGCACCGCTGGTCCTGGTCCCTGCGCAGCAACAACCCGGCCAACGCCACCATCCGTCCGCTGTCCGAGCCAGCAGGCACGCTGTTCTTCGGTCACCGGGCGAACGAGTGCACCTGGGTCGCCGCACCGGCCCTCGCACCGATGCAGGACACGGACACGCCAGCGGTGCCGGAGCCGATCCGGATCACCGCCCGCGAGGCCGGCCTCTTGCAGACCTTCCCTGCCGACTACCCCTGGGCCGGAAACAAGGGCCAGCAGTTCTCCCAGATCGGCAACGCCGTACCGCCGTTGCTCGCCGGCCACCTCCTCGCCCCGCACCTCGGCGTCACCCTCGACCCCAACGACTTCACCCTCGCCGCCTGATGTCCTACACCCCCGAACCTGACGAGGACAGCGACCTCGACGACCTGCCCGACACGCATCCGCCGCCGCCCGTGCACTACGTCGAGCAGGCCCTCCTCGGCGCCCTTCTCCTCGATCCGCACCGTCTCGCCGACGTGACCGGCATCGCCGGCAACTCGTTCTCCACTGCCGCGCACTCCGCCTTGTACACAGCGATCAGCACCCTGCCCCCGCCCGACCCTGCCGAGCACGCCAAGAACACCAAGTGGCTCGACCAGGTACTCGCCACAAGCCGCGAGCAGGCGCGCGGACTGACCGCCTCCTACCTGCACACCCTCGTCCAGGTCTGCCCCTGGCCCCGCCACGCACCGGCCTACGCACGGATGGTCGAGGCCGAACACGCCCGCCGCCGTCTGCAGACGGCCGCCGAACGCCTCGTCCAGACCGTCCACGATGCCTCCCACCCACAGCCCGTCCAGACGGTGCTCGCCGAGGCCGACGCGCTCGCCGCGGTCGTGGACGACATCGCGAGCCGCTTCCCACCGCGCGCCGGCGTCCTGCCACGCACGCTGGCACCGCCGCCTGCCATCACGCCCGACTACATCGAGGCAGTCGAGGAGGAGCGGCTGCTGCTCGCGACCGCCACCGCCCACCCATCCGATATCGAGTCCGTCCGGTGGCTGCTCCCCGACGACCTCACCCGGCCGCTGCACGCCGGCCTGTGGCAGTGCCTGACCGCTCTTGCCCGGCGCCGCGAGCCCGTCGACCCGGTCACTGTCCTGTGGGAGGCCCAACAGCGCGGTCTGCTGGACGACGGAAGTGAACCGGGAGAGGTGCTCCGCCTGCTGGCCGAACCAGCCGGGTCCGTGGAGCACTGGGGCGAGCGCGCCCTGCAGCGCTCCCTCCTGGCAACCGCCGATCACACCGGCAGACGCATCGCGGCGTACGCCGGCGACCCGGCGAACACGCCGTTCCAACTCGTCGCCGGCGCCCGCCGATCCCTCGCCGAGATCGGCGCCGTCCGCACCCGCTGGCAGCACGCCACCAAAACGGTCCCGCCGCAGCGACCGAGGCCGGCGCCCACCACTCGTGCCGGCCCGCCGACCACCACGGCCGCCCACAGCGCCCGCGCCGCGCGAGCAACCCGATAGCACCCCGCATACGCCGGTGGCCGGACCCGAAGACCCGGCCACCGGCAGAAGAGACGACACCCCAACGTGACCACTGCACTCCCCATCGACGCCCACGTCCGCCTCGACACCCACCCCACCCATCCCAGCGCCGTGACCGCCGTCCTGACCGGCACCCAGGCCCACATCGCCCACTTGGGTCTGGAGGCAGCCGACTGGACCGTCGTCGCCGACAACGTCCTGGTCCTGGTCCGCATCGACCACGAGGAGCCCTACTGGGCCCAGGACGCAGCCAAGCACCTGACCGCCGAAGGCGCTCAGGAGTTCGGCGGCGACACCACCCCGCTCGCGCCACAGGTTCATGTCCCGGACCACGATGAGGTGGCTGCGGGCGCGCGTGATGGCGACGTTCCACAGGTTGAGTTGGCGGTGGACCCAGCCGATGGCGCCTGCGTGCATGCCCTCGCCTGCGACGAGGGAAAAGACCATGACGTCGCGTTCCCCTCCCTGGAAGGTGTGTACGGTGCCGACGCGCACGCGCTGCTGGTCGTATTGCCGCAGCCGGTCCCGGAGTTCGTCGGCTTGCGGCTTGAACGGCGTGGCCACACCAATCGAGGCGTCCTCAGGAAGCTGTTCCAGCAGCGTGCGTACGAAGCTGTCCACCTGTCTGATCTCGTCATAGTTCACCCAAGAGCTGCCGGACGGGGACCGGGTGGCTGGGCCGGGAACGTGCGACCAGAAGATTGATCGCCTCGGCAGGGACGGCCGGCCTCGGGTGTCGGTGAGGACCGTCAGGCCCTGTTCGTAGATACCGTACGGCTTGAGCCGCACCTGGCCGTCTCCGGGGACGATCTCCACGCGGCGGATCAGCAGCGGGGCGAACTTCGGGTGCCGCCACGGCCGACCGCCACGCGGTCCGGTCACGAGCACGGCCGGGTAGCGGCCCAGAGTTCGGCCTCCTGTTCGGTGGCGGACTCGATCAGAAGGCTGGCCTCTGCCGGGCCGGGGATGCAGCCGTCGTCGTCGACATCACCGGACAGAAAGCGCTCCGAGCCGGAGAGGCAGACATATAGGCGGACTCCCGATCGCCTACAGACATCAGCGGTGTATCGGTCTCGTCGGACAGCACGCACTCGCGGTAGTACTCGAGCAGACGGGGCCAACTTGGCCGAGACTGCGCGGACTTGCAAGTGCTTGCCTGCTCTGCCCGCTGGCGGGCGCTGGTGACGACATGGCCCCAGTGCCAATGGCGGCCGAGGCGGAGGATCTGACGGCAGCCGGTGGGACGAGGTGGCCGGCCGGGCTGAACAGGCCGCAGGCGGTGGGGTTCCCATGCCACCGCTTGTACGGGCCGGACCTACAGCTACGGTCCTGTGACGACGTCGAGAAGCCAGGCTTCGGTCTGCTCGGCGACTTCCTTCCAGACCGGGTCGAGCGACAGACAATGACCAGCGTCCTCGCGATAGATCTCATACGCCCCGAGGGCGCGACCGAGGGCACGAACGTGGTCGGCCGGCGCAAGAACGTCGTCGCCGGCGGCGACTACGAGTGACGGCGCCCGGACCGCAGCGACGTCGACCTCAGCAGTCCAGCGTGTAGCCTGCCAGACGGCCGTCGGCGACTCCGGTTGGAGCCGCGCGTAGTACGTCTTCGCGACCTCCTGGTTGACCCGCGGCCAGAACAGTTCGCGGGCGACTTCCAGCGGCGGCGGCCCCCATGGCTGGTCCATGTCGATCGCGAGATCCACCGGTTCTGGAGCGAAACGCCCCGGCAACACCGGTGCCATGAGCGCGATCGCAGCCAAGTCTCGACCAGTGGTCGCGGCGTAGGTCAAGGTGGCCAGTCCCCCCATGCTCTGTCCGACGACGATCGGTGCAGCGTCGGTCGTCTCAGCCAGGCGCGCGACCGCGATTTCGACGTCTTCGGCGACTGCAGTGATGGGACGCTTGAGCCACTGCTGCTGCTCCATGGGTGCAGAGGAGCCGTGTGAGCGCCAGTCCAATGCGACATTGCGCCAGCCGCGCGCGGCGAACCAACCCTGCCATTCGGCAAAGCACCACGCGCCGTGGCACCCACCGTGGACGAAGACGATCGGGTTGGCGTGGGTGGCTCCGCCATCCGGTTCGACCTGCGTCAGCGCGATTCCGTCGACAACTTCGGTTGTCGTAGAGGAAGTCTTATTTGGCATATGTTGATCGTCCCTGCGAAGCGGGCAGTTCTGTGTCACCCGCACGGGGCAATTCGGGGTCTTGCGAACCTGCGGCGCAGGATTGCGTCTCAGACCGGTGGTGACGACACGTTCGACCGCGCCGCGGTAGCGGCCCGGTGCTGGGGAAGCTCTGCGCGGGCATTCACGCACAGCGCGCCGATCTGGTGCCCGCGGCGGGCAAAGATCGCGACGAGTCTGCGATGGGTGCCGGTCTGGATGTCGATTTCGTCGGCGGCGATGGCTCGACCGACGAACCGCGTCTTCGCGTCGAACTGGTCGGAGCAGAAATAGAGGATGGGGGCGTAGGCGTCCTCTGCGCCCAGCAGTGTCGGTGCGGCGTGGCGTCCCTCCGTCACGTTGGTCCACTGTTCGACCCGCATGTCCTCCTCGAAGAACGGGTGTACCACCGGGCCACGCCGCCGGCAGCGACGACGTCGGGGACGGTAGTTCGCAGGGCGAAGTCGCAGACAATGCCGTCGGATACGGCCACTCCGCTGCCGGAGAGCCGACCAATGACCGGCACCGCATCGAGTGCACCGACCACGAGGTCGGCACGGACCGACTCGCGACCGGGCACCGAGACGACGTACTCCTCACCAACACGGTCGACGCCCGTGGCAAGCCCATTGCTGGCCGCCGCGCCGCAGATGCGCAGTGGCCACGCCCTGGCCGACCAGATCACCACCGCTCTGGCCGAGCAGACCGTGCAGGTCTCTGGCACGACCTCGGGGGAGTTCATCTCCGGAACGGCAGAGTCCCTCTCCGTCGTACTCAAACGCCGAGACGTCCTGGAAACGCGGGTCGCCGCCCTGCTGGAGGCCCATCCTCTCGCCAAGGTCCTGACCTCCATGCCCGGGGTCGCGGTCAGGACCGGAGCCCGCATCCTGGCCGAGGTCGGCGACGCCGGCGTGTTCCCCACCGCCGCCCACCTGGCCTCCTACGCGGGACTGACCCCCCGCGACCCATCGCTCTGGGACCTCCATCCGGGGCGAAGGACCGACCCGCGGCGGCAACAAGATGCTCAAACGGGCCCAGTTCCTGGCCTCGTTCGCCTCGCTGAGCAGCCCCGAATCGCGGACCTACCACGACAAGAAGCGCGCCGAGAAGAAGCGCCACAACGCGGCCCTCATCTGCCTCACCCGCCGCCACGTCGACGTCCTGCACGCCATGCTCAAGCACCGCACCCTTTACCGACCCGGGCACGAACAAACAGCCTGACCAAACCCACAGCCTTGACCGAACAGATAGAAGCACCCCCAGACCATCACCACACCATGATGCTCGTGCAGACGCCGGAACCACCTGCCCAGCTCGTCGCCGAGGGCGCGCGCCATCGGCACCGGCGCCACCTCGATGACCGTCGTGAGCACTCCGATCCCGGTCGCCCTGGCAGTCACCTCGAGCGCGGCGAAGTCGCCGCCGATCACCGCGACACGAGACGCGGCTCGTAGGCGTTCCCGTAGCGGCGCTGCGTCATCGGCCGTCCGCAGGTAGCAGATGTGCTACCGCAGTCGTCCACGCGCACGACCAACGAATTTCCATGTCCAGCAGTTTCCCTTTCACCCTGGGTGGCCGTCGCGGCGACGGGAAGTCCCGCCTTCAGGGCGACCATGGAGTACTCCTAAATCTCGGCCGTACTCGGTCCCGGACCCGGGCGGGCCCAATACACCCGAACGGGGACTGTGTGGCGGCAGCAGCTTTCCTAGTGTCTTTCCCATCGCTGCAGCGTCTGCAGGCAGAGCCGCAATGGAGGAAAGTGCCGTGAGTGGTCTGGTCGTCCGTAGGACCTTCGCCCAGATAGAGGAAACCCATCTCGCCGCCGGACGGACGGACGGCCAGGGGCCGCTGAAGAAGATCGCGGTCTGCGCCGTGGTCACCAACCCGTTCGCCGGCCGCGGTTACGTCGCCGATCTCTCCGAGCTCATAGAAGCGTCCCAGGAGATCGGCACCCGACTCGGTGAAGAGGCCGTGCGTCTGCTCGGCCAGGCACCGCAGAGCTACGGCAAGGCGGGCGTCGTCGGCACCGACGGCGAGCAGGAGCACATCAACGCCGCGCTCACCTCCACCTTCGGCAACGCCCTGCGCGACGCGATCGGCGGCGGCAAGGCGTGGATCACGTCCGTCACCAAGGCGGGGGCCGCCGGCACGACCATCGACGTACCCCTCGCCTTCAAGGACGAGATCTGGGTCCGCAGCCACTACGACGCGATCACCGTGCACCTCCCTGACGCCCCCCACCCCGATGAACTGGTCATCATCGCGGCGGTCGCCAACCGGGGCCGGATCAATGCCCGGGTGGGTGGAATGACCGCCGCCGAGGCGAAAGCCACGGACACGTCCAAGGCGACGTCGTGAGCAGCATCGCCGTCACCGGCGCGGGCACGATCCTGTCCGGCGAC
Source organism: Streptomyces sp. P3 (assembly GCF_003032475.1). Classification (NCBI taxonomy): domain Bacteria; kingdom Bacillati; phylum Actinomycetota; class Actinomycetes; order Kitasatosporales; family Streptomycetaceae; genus Streptomyces; species Streptomyces sp. P3. The sequence continues at coordinate 8,326,502 of NZ_CP028369.1, read as the reverse complement.
CACCGGCAACCCGTCATCGCGGACGCCGATACCGTGATCGCCGTCGACGGCACGATCACAGCGGTCGGCCGGAGGGCGGAACTGGCCGCACAGGTGAAGGCAAGCGAGGTCGTCGTCGACGCCCAGGGCGCGACGATCGCCCCAGGGCTGATCGACTCGCACTGTCACGTCGTACTCGGGGACTACACACCTCGTCAGAAGACCGTCGACTTCCTGGCCAGTTATGTGCACGGCGGCATCACCAGCGTGGTTTCGCCCGGCGAGATCCACGCCCCCGGACGACCGCACGACGCCACGGGCGTCAAGGCGCTGGCCATCGCCGCCAGGTCCTGCTTCGCGGGCTTCAACCCAGGAGGCATGACCGTGCACGCGGGGTCCGTCGTCCTCGAACCGTGCTTGACCGACCAGGACTTCGCGGACCTCCAGGCCGCCGGTGTCCGCCTCGCCAAGTTCGGGTTCGGGCTCTACGAGGACCCGGCTGACGGATACGACCAGGTCCGCGCCGCGCAGCAGCACGGCATCACGGTCATGTGCCACTCCGGCGGTGCCAGTATTCCCGGCAGCAAGCCGATCACACCGGAACACCTGCTCCACCTCGCGCCCGACGTGTGCGGACACATCAACGGCGGCCCCACGTCGCTGCCGGCTGCGGGCGTGGACACGATCATCGAGCAGACCGGGATGGCCCTGCAGCTGGTACAGGCCGGAAATCTCCGGTCCGCGGTCCGGATCATCGAGAAATGCCACGCGGAGGACCGCTTCGACCGTGTGGTCATCGGCTCGGACACGCCGACCGGCACCGGTGTGATGCCGCTGGGCGTCATCAAGACGGTGGCGGAGCTCTCCTCCCTGTCCGGTATCGACCCGGCCCAGGTGTGGGCTGCCGCCACCGGGAACAACGCCCGGACCTGGAGCCTGCCCGCCGGTTTCATCGCCGCCGGGGCGGCCGCTGACATCGTCGTGATGGACGCGCCCTGGGGATCGACCGCCGACGACGCGATCGCAGCCCTGGCCATCGGGGACATCCCCGGCATCACCGCCGTGATCACCACCGGTGTCCTGCGAAACCTGACCAGCCGCAACACACCCAGGGCGGCGCGCCTGGTGCAGGTCGAGCCGGCCATGCCACACCTCGCCGCCGCCGGTCACTAGAGCAATCCCCGACTGGGGCCATCAGCGGAACGTGCCCCGCGTGAACAGGAAGAGTGTCATGTCCGTCCAGGTGATCTTCGAACCGGCCAAGTGCCAGGGGTACGCCAACTGCCTCATCGAAGCCCCCGAGATATGGGACTTCGACGAAGACGGCAACAGAGCGGTCCTTCGCCTGAGCGACCCCGGCGACGCACTGCGAGCTAAGGCCGAGGCGTCCGCCCGCTGCTGCCCGGCCCAGGCCATACGCGTCGAGGGGCCGAAACCGTGAAGCGCATCGTGGTGGTTGGCGGTTCTCTGGCAGGCGTCAACGCGCTGGAGGAGATACGGGAACGCGGCTTCTCAGGCGAACTCGTCCTCGTGGGCGCGGAGTTGTACCTTCCGTACACCAGACCGCCGCTGTCCAAGGAGGCGCTGGCCGGCGGAGTCGACCACGGAGAACTGGCGTTGCGGCCCTCCGGCTGGTACGCGGAGAACGGCGTCACCCTTCGCCTCGGACACGCTGCCTCGGGCCTGGACACCCACCGTCGAGTCGTCCTGCTGGACGACGGGAGGACGATCGCGTACGACGGCCTGGTCATCGCGACCGGCTCGTCCTCGCGCAGACCCGCCCAAACAGCCGGGATCACCCGTGCCCACGAGCTCCGCGGCATCGACGACGCCGAGCGGCTGCTCCGGATCCTCCGGCGCTCCGGTCATCTCGTCGTGATCGGCGCGGGCTTCATCGGAATGGAGGCAGCCGCCACCGCGCGAGGGCTGGGGCTCGACGTGACGGTCGTCGACATCGCCGCGTCGCCGATGAACCGGGCCTTCGGCCCCGGGGTGGGCGACTGGTTCCGACGTCGGCACGAGGCACACGGCGTCCGCGTCCTCTGTGCCACGGGTGTCGCAGAGATCGAGGAGAAGGGCCCTCGAACTCTGGTCCGGCTGGCCGACGGGGAGACCCTCACGGCCGATGCCCTGCTCGTCGCCGTCGGCGCGACACCCGCCACATCCTGGCTGGCCGGGTCCGAGGTGTCGCTCGGGGACGGAATCCTCTGCGAACCGGACCTCGCGACCAATGTCCCCGACGTCGTGGCCGCCGGGGATGTGGCCCGATGGCACAACCGGACATTCGACGAGTCGATGCGCGTCGAGCACTGGACCAACGCCGTGGAGCAGGGCCGTCACGCCGCCGCGACCCTGCTCGGCGAGCAGCGCCCCTTCGAGTCCGTCCCCTTCTTCTGGACCGACCAGTTCGACGCGAAACTGCGCTGCGTCGGCCGGCCGGGGGCAGCGGACGACGTCGCGATCCTCGCCGAGAACGACACCACCCTCGTCGCGGTCTACGGCCGCGGAGGACTCCTGAGCGGCGCCGTGTGCGTCAACGCTCCACGCCAACTCGCCACGCTGCGCCAGGCGGTCGCTGCCCGCACACCCTTCCCCGAGGTGGTCGGGTCCGGCCTGGTCGCCTCCTGACCCGCCCCAGCACAACGCCTCCCTACCCAAGGACACAGATGACCAGCACAGCCATAACCGAGAACCGTGACGCCCTGTCGATCATCGAACTGTTCCCGCAGGACGAGGACTGGTCGCTGCAGACGATGCGTCTGCTCGCGCAGGTCGCCGTTGGCGGCGCCGACCTCTTCGAGTGTGCGCGCACCGCCGCCCGCATCGGTCGTACAACGACCGACGGTGAGATCTGGCAGCGAGAATGGAGCCGTACTGCCGAAGAGGTCGCGGCTGCCGGCGAGGCGGCCCTGGAACGCGGTGACATCACCACCGCGCAACGGTCCCTGCAGCGGTCGTGCAGTTACTACCGGCACTCGGAGTTCTTCCTCGCGTCCTCCGACCCGCGCCGAGAGCAGGCGTACAGGAAGGGGACGGCGAACTTCCAGAAGGCCGCCGAGCTCACCGACGGACTGATCGAGCGCATCCAGGTCCCCTTCGAGGGAACGACGATGGACGGCTACTTCGTCCGGCCCGACACCTCGGACACGCCCCGGCCCACGGTCCTCTTCCTCGGTGGCGCGGACTCCTGGGCCGAGGAACTCTACTTCCTGGGCGGCTCCGAGTTCCCGGCCCGCGGCATCAACGTCGTCTTGGTGGACACTCCCGGCCGCGGCAGCTCCCTGCGCTTCAAGCAGCTCTACAGCCGTCCCGACTACGAAGTCCCCGTCGCGGCCATCCTGGACTTCCTGGAGCAGCGCCCCGACGTCGACGCCGACCGCATCGGACTCGCCGGCGTGAGCTTCGGCGGCTACTACGCTCCCCGGGCGGCAGCCTTCGAGCCGCGGGTGAAGGCGGTCGCGGCCTGGTGCGGCACGTGGAGCATCCTCACCGACTTCTACGAGTTCTACCCGCCCCTGCAGCAGCAGCTGCAGTGGCTGACCGGGTCCAAGGACGACGCCGAGGCGCGCCGCAAGCTGGCCGATTTCACGCTGGACGGCGTGGCCGAGAAACTCAGCATCCCGGTCTACGTGATGCACGGCACCGACGACATCATCATGGACATCGCGGGTGCCCAGCGCTTCATCGACGCCCTCACCACGGACGACGTGACCGCCGACATCTACGACGGCGCCGGCTCGCTGCACTGCAGCTACGACTACTTCTCCGTCGCGACCGCGCGCCTTGCCGACTGGTTCGTCCAGCGGCTCGGCTGAGGCACGGAGACCGCCATGTACTCAATCCACCGGCTCCTGTGGGACATCCGCCGGCATCCCGATGTGGCGGCCCGTTATCGGTCGAGCCCCGACGAGGTTCTCGACGCCTACGGCATCACCGGGGAGTTCCGCACCTGGATGAAGGACCTCGACTTCAAGTCGATGTACGAGCACAGGGTCAACCCGTACCTGCTGTATTTCTGCGCGATCCAGCTGGAGGTCGACCGAGCCGCGTACTACGCGCAGATCCGAGGAGAGAAGTCCTGATGAGAACGCACGGCCGCATCGTCGGCGCCTTCGCGGCATCCCACTCGCCCGGCATCACCGGGTGGCCAGAGCGCGCCGCGTCCGACGCTCGGGCCACGGTGGAGCAGGCGTATGCCGACGTACGTCGTCGCATCGAGGACCTCGAACCGGACGCCGTGATCGCGGTGTCGGTCGAGCACTTCACCAACTTCCACCTCGGCAACCTGCCCGCCTTCGCGATCGCCACCGGAGATTCCTATCTCGGGCCTGCGACCGCGGAGATGGCCGGCTTTCTACAGGTCGAGCAGCACCAGTACCCGGGCGCGGCCGCCCTGGGCAGCCACCTGTACGCCTTCGCGCTCGGGGCGGAGTTCGATCCCGCCCTGGTCGAAGGGGGACTGGAGTTCGACGAGAACTTCTGCGTCCCGCTGAAGCACCTCGACCCCGGCTCCAGGTACCCCCTGGTCCCCGTGATCGTCAACGGAGTGAACCCTCCGTGGCCCACGCCCAAGCGCTGCTACGCCTTCGGGCGCATGATCCGCGAGGCCGTGGAGAGCCAGTCCGGAGCCGAGAGAGTGGTGGTCCTCGCCACCGGCGGTCTGTCGCACTGGGTCGGACTCCCGGAATCCGGCGACATCAACGAGGAGTTCGACCGCGACTTCATCGCGCGGCTGGAGTCGGGCGATCCGGAGCGCCTGACGGAGTACACCGGCGAGGAGATCGACCGGGCCGGCAACGGCGCCCACGAGATCCGTACCTGGCTTGTCGCCGCGGGTGCGGCCGGGGTCGGCTTCGACGTCCTCGCCTACGTGCCGGTACCCGCCTGGCTCACCGGCACCGCGGTCGCCGCAGCCCGGCTGTGACCACCGCATAGGCCCCACAAGAAAACGCACTGCCGCCAGGAATTCAGGAATTACAGAAGGAGTTACCGTGAGCAAGCTTCCCAAGATCACCGGACGCGACATGCGCGGTGTGATGGCCTACCCCCCGACCCCGGCCCTGCCCGGCGCCGAGCGCGTCGACGCGGTCGACACGGTCGACCTGGACGAGACCGAGCGCATGATCCGCAACCTGATCAACGACGGCGTCGATGCGATCGCGCTCAACGGCACCCTCGGCGAGATGGCCACCCTCACCCTGGAGGAGTGGAAGGCGTACGCGGCCTGTGTCGCAGAGACCGTCCGGAGCGTCGACGAGGACTTCCCGGTCTTCATCGGCGCTACCACGCTCAACACCCGTGACACGGTCTCCCGGATGAAGTACCTGGCCGATCTGGGGATCACCGGCACGCTGCTCGGCCGGCCGATGTGGGGGGAGATGGTCGCCCCGGTGATGGAGCGCTTCTACCGCGACGTCGCCACCGCCGTACCCGAGCTCGCGATCGTCGTCTACGACAACACCGCGGCCTTCCGCGGCATCATCCCCCGGCGGGTGTACAAGACGCTCGTGGAGCTGCCGCAGGTGGTGGCGGTCAAGTACGCCGGCGGTGCGTCGGTCGGCTTCCGCTACCACAACGACATGGCGCACACCGGGACGAGGTTCCCTCTGATGTCCATCGAGACCGACTGGTACCCGGCCTGGGAGATGTACGGCGAGGAGCTCGTCGGCATGGCCTGGTCGTCCACGACCGCGATGGGTCCCGGCCCGGTCCTGGAACTGCGTGACGCGCTCCAGCAGGGACGGATGGAGGACGCCCGCTGGCTCACCGAACGGCTGCGCTGGGCCCACGAACCCTTCCTGGTGGGCCAGGACTTCATGGAGTTCGCCAAGTACAACATCCCGCTGGAGAAGATCCGGGTGAACGGCGCCGGTTACATCAGCGTCGGCAAGTGCCGCCCGCCGTACACCGAGGACCTCGTTCCGCAGGGGCATGTGACCACGACCGACGAGCACGTGAAGCGCTACCTGCAGATCCGGGCCGAGATCGAGCAGCGGTTCGGCAAGCGCACCCCGAAGCAGGCTCTGAGCCAGGTGTGACGGGATGAACACGAAACCGGAATCCCAGTCCCTCGCCGCGTGGGTCGAGGAGACCCGCGAGGGTATCGACAGCGGCCGGTTCCCGGTCCGCGCCTTCAACGACCAGGCCGTTTACGACCTGGAGCAGGAACGGCTGTTCTCGAAGACGTGGTGCTTCCTCGCCCACGAGAGCGAGATCCCCCATCCCGGCGACTATGTGACCCGGTACATCGGGAACAACAACCTCATCGTCGCCAGGGACGAGCACGGCGAGATCCACGCCAACCTGAACATGTGCCGGCATCGCGGCAACGTGATGTGCAAGGCGGAGATGGGCAACGCCTCCCACTTCCGCTGCTCGTACCACGGCTGGACCTACAAGAACTCCGGCGAACTGGTGGGCGTGCCCTACATGAAGGAGGGCTACGAAGGCAGGCTCAAGCGCAAGGACTGGGGTCTGGTCCGGGTCAGGGTGGACTCCTACGAGGGGCTTGTCTTCGGCTGCCTGGACCCGGAGGCGCCGCCCCTGGACGAATACCTGGGAGGGTTCCAGTTCTACCTGGACCTCTACCTCAAGCACGGGCTCGGCGGGGTCGAGGTCCACGGGCCGCCGGACCACTGGATAGCCGACACCGACTGGAAGATCTGTACCGAGAACTTCGCCGGTGACGGCTACCACACCCCGGTGGCCCACCAATGGGGATTCCACCTCGGCTACTTCCCTTCCTCGGGCTCGACGCACAGCCAGGGCTGGGCCGTCAGCATTCGCGGAAAGGGCCACGGCATCGGTCTGGGACACGGTCCGAACTTCCCGCCTTTCGGGGGTTTCCCCGACGATCTGGTGGCGGAGATGAAGCAGTCGCTCAGCCCGGAGCAGGTGGAGGTGTTCTCCCGAACCCGGACGGCGGTCGGGTCGGTCTTTCCCAACCTCTCCTTCCTGATGCAGCCGTTCAGCCTGGAACCCGGCGAGATCGGGGTCCGATTCGTCACCATGAGGCTCTACCACCCCGTCGGCCCGGGCCGGATGGAGATGTACTCCTGGTGCCTGGTGCCCAAGAACGCCTCTCAGGAGTACAAGAAGGAGGCCTACCGCGCCTACACCTTGGCGTTCGGCCAGGCGGGCACCTTCGAACAGGACGACTTCGAGAACTGGACGAAGGTCACCCAGGCAGCAGGGATGACGATGGTCCGCGGTGTCGACTTCCCCTACATCATGGGCATGGACAGCGCGCCGGACCCGGAGTTCCCGGGCCCGGGCCACGCGGTCGTCCCCTACGTCAACGACACCAACTTCCGGAACCTGTGGAGCCGGTGGGCGGACTACCTGGCAGGGGAGGCGTGATGGGCGAGCAACCCGTCGACCGCGACACCGCCTCCGCGATCCAGGAGTTCATGTTCCGTGAGGCGCTGGCGCTCGACGAACGCCGCTTCCGGGACTGGCTGGCGATGCTGACCGACGACATCCGCTACGAAGCGCCACTGCGAGTGATCCGGGAAGGCCTCGCAGTCTGGGATCTCTCGCCTACGTCGCGGATCTTCGACGACGACCGGCAGACCCTCGAGGTGCGGATCCAGCGGTTGGAGACCGACTTCGCCTGGGCGGAGCAACCGCCCTCCCAGACGCGGCACTTCGTCACCAACGTCCTCGCCGACCCGGGCGACAACCCGGACGAGTACAAGGTTCACTCCAACTGCTTCATCTACCGCAGCCGCGGCACCAGTCCGACACCGAGTCTCTACTCGCTGTCCCGCAAGGACGTCGTCCGTCGCACGGAGGACGGATGGCGCCTGGCCCGCAGATGGGCGGCCTTCGACCAGGCGCTGATCAACGCGCACAACCTGTCCATCCTGATCTAGCGAGGCACGACGTGGACGAGATCAGCAAGCAACCCACCATCGAGCGTCCGCCGGTCGGTGACGTCTCGCAGTACCCGGAGCAGTCAGCCGAGGGGCCGATCGTCATCGCGAACGAGTTCGCCGACGTCGTGATCCGCAAGGTCGAGACGCGCAACGGCATGCGGCTGGACATCTGGTCGCCTCGCCGGGGCAGCAGGATCCTTCTGGACGCGGTCGCCCTCGACTGCCTCACCTTCCAAGAGCCGGAGCTGATCTCGGAGCTGCTGGAGAGGAGGCCGGCACCGTGAGCGGGCGCCTCGGTGGTCTGAGCATGCTCGTCGCCGGTGCCGGTTCCGGCATCGGCAGGGCTGCCACCCTGGCCTACCTGCAAGAGGGCGCGACGGTCACAGCGATCGAGCGGTCCGCCGAGCACGCTGCCGCACTGCGCCGCGAGGGCGAGGGCTCGCCCCTGCACGTGGTCGAAGGAGACGCGGCCCGTGCCGACACCCTTGCGAAAGCAGTGGAAGAGGCAGTCCTGGCCGGCGGAGGCCTCCATCAACTCACCTGCTGCGTCGGCGTGTTCGATCATTACGCCTCGCTCCGCGAGCTGCCCGTGGACAAGCTCGTCGGTGCCGCCGAGGAGACGTGGCGGCTCAATGTCCTCAGCACTCTGGTCGCGGTCGCCACAGCGTGGCCGGCGTTGCGCGACACCCGTGGTTCCGTGACCCTCACTCTCTCGGAATCGGCCTTCCGCCCTGCTGGTGGAGGTGTTCTCTACGGGAGCTCCAAGTGGGCTCTGCGGGGCGTGGTACAGCACCTCTCAGTGGATCTTGCCCCCTATGTGCGGGTGAACGGGGTCGCACCGGGAGGTACCACGGGCACCAGGTTCTCCGGCCTGGACGCTCTCGGGCAGGGCGAGTCCACCGTCGAGGCCAGGGGCGGCCGCGACGAGCGCATCAGAGCCGGCACCGCTCTCCAGGTGAAGCCGACTCCCGAGGACCACACCGGTGCCTTTGTCTACCTGGCCGACCCGGTTGCCGCACGGATCGTCACGGGAGTCGTCATCAACAGCGACGGCGGGCACACCGAGGGCTGACGAGGCACGTGTGGCTTGCGGCCGCGCCTCGTGCGCAGCGTACGGCGAGGGTACGGCCGCGAGCCACAGGCACAGGGGTCATTCCTGCGTGTTTGCTGCACCGCCATGAGCCCAGCAGGGCGATTGCCAAGATGCTGTGACCTCGTGAGTGTGCAGGTCACAGCATGGGACGATGCAGGGAGGGCGCACGACCGGACGCAACGAAGCTCCGTTGTGGAGGTGACCTTGCCAAGTCGCCTGCGCGCAACGGAGCTTCGATGTGCCGTCAGCCTGCCACCGTCTGTCTGGTCAAGTCGCCCACTCGTCAGCACCGTGCCACGCGTCCGCCGGCCGAGCGGCTGGCCACGCTGGCCGATCCGCGGTGTCGGCGCGGGAAGCGTCGCCCCTTCGTGGCAGTGCTGCTGAGCCCCGCAGGACGTTCTGGCCCGGCTCGGTGCCCGCACCGGGACTGCGCTGGCCGTGCGTGTACCGCCCAGCGGCGCGACGATCCGCAGAGTCATCAAAGACACCTGCCCCGGCGGCCTGGCCGACCTCCTCGGCCACGACCTGGCCGGCACCGGCACACTCGCGATCGACGGCAAGAGCGCCCGCGGCTCGCGCCTCGGTGCCACCCCGGCCGCGCACCTGCCGGCCGCGATGACCGGCACCGGCATGACCGGTCACCCAGCTCAGGGTCCCTGAGAAGACGAACGAGATCACCTGTTTCGCCGCCCTCCTGGACCCCTATGACCTGCAAGGAGTCACCGTGACCGGCGACGCGCTACACACCCGGCGCGACCACGCCCGCTTCCCTGTCGAGGAGAAGAAAACTTACTGCGCCTTCACCGTGAAGCGGAACCAGAAGAACCTCTACGAGCAGCTGCGTACCCTGCCCTGGCAGAAGGCGACGGCAAAGTACTACGACGGCACCGAGGGGCACGGCTGTAAGGAGACCCGGGTCGTGCAGGTGCTGACCGTCACCGACCTCGGCGTCGGCTTCCCACACGCCGCCCAGGTCATGCGCCGCCGCAAAGCAGAGCCGCGAGACCGTCTAGGTCATCACCGACTTGACCAGCCGCCAGGCATCCCCGGAACGCATCGCGAAGATCTTGAGGGTGCACTGGGGTGCTCGAAAACAGGCTCCACTTCGTGAGGGACACCGCCTTCCGTAAGGACGCCTCCAAGATCCGAACCGGGCACCGCCCGGAGAACATGGCCACCCTGCGCAGCTTCGCCATCAACCAGCTCCGCACCGCCGGCCACACCAACATCGCCGCTGGACTCCGCACCACAGCCCTCCGCCCCTACAAACAACCACTGACCGTCCTCGGACTCAGCTGACCTGCACCAAAGGTGCGATCAACGGACTCTGCAATCGCCCTGGCGGGAACCCGCAGCGACCCTGACGTGAATCGAGGCGCATCGGTAGGACCACGGAGCTTGTCTTCAGCTGTGGGCCTGACACCGCGCCGGGTCCAGGCCCCGCGGGTGGGGTGGGACAGCTCAGTCGGCACCGTGGACGCGGCCGTCCTGATCGTCCCCGAGTTGGTCACCAATGGCCGAGCTTCCGCCATCGTGTGCTCTCTGGCTGGTGATCACGGCGGGTACGGCGACGCCGGCGGCGTGGTCCGATGGGCAGAGCCGGCCTGCTGGCGATCACCTTCAGCGCGGAGGGCGTTTACCGCATTGAGGCGGCTGCCGGTGCGTCGTCGCTCCCGCTGGAAGTCCGGACTGGGGGCGGAACGCGAGGCTCGGACACCGCCACATGCCGATGAGACCGAGCAGCGCCGCCACAAAGGTAGCCGCATGGCAAGCGGCGAACGCCGGGACGACCCGGGTTGCGTTGGGTCGCGGTCCGACGGTTCTTCGCCAAGAAGGCGCTGCCGGTCGCAACCGCACCGCTGAGGGCAAGCACCGTTCCGGTGATGCCGCCGACGAATCCCCCTTTGCCCGAACCGATTGTCCCCGTCCGGGTGACACTGCCGACGGTGTGGACCCCTGACAATCGTCGTCAACGCGGCCATGAGGCGCGAGCAGCCGAAGGGCCGCCCACTCTGACGTAGTAGCCCACCACGTCACCGGCATGAGCCTCCTCTACCAGCGCATGTCCGGCCCACGTACCCGCGCTCCTGCTCGACTGCCAGGCCGTCCAAGGGCTGGCCTCGGCGGGCCGTCGGCAACCCCGATCCTCGCCCACGGCCCTTCTGGACAAACCACGACCGGCTGAACCGATCACCAAGGATCGAGATCTGAGGTGCTTCGCCCGACGGCACGGCCAGCGAAAGCCGTCCGCCACAGGCGCTGACCCGAGGCGCCTGATCAATGCATCAGTGACCACTGAGTCAGCCCAGTAGATGTGATTCCCACCAAGAGGAGCAGTCGACAATGACCACGCCAAGTACACCGTTGCCGGCCACCAACCGGCCGTCCGCAATGCGCGCCTCGTTGATGTGCGGTCTCACCGGCGGACTGATGGGGGCCGTAGTGAGCGCCCTCATCAACTATGCGCTGATCGGTGTGCCGAGTAGCGCCACGGCCAATGCTTTGAATCATGCTCTGAGCGGCCTCATCAGTGGATTCGCTGCCGGGTTCCTCGGACTCCGCGCATATCAACGCAAGGTCTCCGCCGCGGCCGAGACCGAGAGAGCCGACCAGTGAGGCGGCTTCACACCTTGCGGCGACCAGGCCTCCCCATAGCGGCGGCGCATCGGAAAGCTGTGGGGTGAACGCCACCGGTTCCGGCATAGCCGTGACAGGAGGTACATGATGCGGCGATGGGCGACCTCTCCAACGTCCTGAGGGTGGCGACGCGGGGCGCTCCGGCTCCCTGTGGGACGTCAGAACCAGGAGGATGCCGTGAAGGCAGGTGAACCTCACAGTGACGCCTTCGACGTGCGTGTCCTCGGAGCACTGGAGCTCTACGCGGGCGACCGGCGGCTGGAGATCGCGGGAGGGCGGACACGAGGTCTCGTCGGGCTGCTTGCCCGCTCCGTGGGGCGGCCTGTGGCAACCACGGAGATCGTGCGACAGGTATGGGGGCTGGCGGAAAAGGAGGCAACCAAACCCGGGGTCCGTAACGCCGTACAGGCCCGGGTGTCGTCGTTGAGGCGCGTGCTCGGCCCGGGCGTGTTGTGTGCGGTGCCCGGCGGCTACCTCCTCGACCTTCCCGGACAGGCCGTCGACTCGGCGCGGTTCGAGACCGCGTTGTCCGAGGCCAGGGGACTGCGCCAGCGGAGCAGGGTGGATGGCGTGGCCGAGGCGTATCGGTGTGCGCTGGCGCATTGGCGGTCCGAGTCCGCCTATACCGATGTACGGCACGTCCCTGCGCTCGCGGAGGAAAGCGACCGCCTCGCTGAGCTGCGATTGCAGGCACTCAAGGAGTGTCTGACCGCGGAGGTGGACGAAGGGGCGTACGGCACGGCTGCCGCAGAGCTGTTGACGCTGACGAGGCGGCATCCGCAGGTCGAGGAGTTCTGGTCGCTACGGATGCTGACCCTGTCCCGGCTGGAACGGCAGGCCGATGCCCTGGCCGTCTACCAGGAGGCTCGGCGCGTGCTGGACGTCCGATACGGGCTCGCGCCCGGGGCTCGCCTGCAGGAGATGGAGCGACTCATCCTGCGGGACACGGACGCGGCGGGCTCCGGAGCGAAGCCGTCCAGGCCGACGAACATAGGCTGGCCCGCCACGTCCTTCCTCGGCCGCGAGGGGGAAGTCGATGCGACGCTGAAGATTCTCGGCCGTACTCGGATCCTCACGTTGACCGGCCCGGGCGGCGTGGGCAAGACAAGGCTCGCGTTCGAGGTCTCGCGGGCGTTGATCGACCGCCGGGCACCGGCGGTGGCTCATGGTGTCGTCGTGGTCGATCTTGTGCCGTACGCGCCTGGTTATGATCTGGCCTTGGCCGTTCTCGGCTCGCTAAGTGCCGCGACGCTACCGGGCGGGACGGCCAGCCGAGGACTCAGTCCGATTCGGACGCTGTGCGAGGCGCTCAAGGGTCGTCGGGTGTTGGTGGTCCTGGACAACTGTGAACACGTCGCGGACGAGGCCGCCGCACTCTCTGCCGCACTGAACGCGGGCACAGAGGGGACCACGATCCTTGCCACCAGCAGGCAGCCGCTCAGTGTTCCCGGTGAGGCCGTTCATCCGGTCGCGCCGCTGGCCGTGCCCTCGGACCTCGACGATGTCGTGGCTCTGGCCACACTGCCTGCCGTCCGGCTCTTCCTCGACCGTGCGCAGGCGGTACAGCCGGGTCTGACCGTCGACGCCGCCGGCGTACGGACCATCAGCCGTGTTTGTCATCAACTCGACGGCATCCCCTTGGCGATAGAACTGGCGGCGGTACGTGCCGGAGCGTTGGGTCCGGCCGGCGTGGAGCGTCTGCTGGACGATCGGTTCCAGCAGTTGGACCGAGGCCCGGGAAGGGGCCCGGACCGGCACCGCACTCTGGAATCGGTGGTCGGCTGGAGTTACCAGCTGCTCGACCGCCGCGAGCAACAGGCTCTGGACCGCCTGTCGGTGTTCCGCGGATCGTTTCTGCCCCAGCAGGTGCGAGGACTGTGGACTCATCTGGGCGAGGACGACACCGACGTCCGGGCCCTGCTCGGACGGCTGGCGGCCAAGTCGATGGTGCAGGCCGAGACGGCGGAAGGCTTTCCGGAGCGGTTCAGACTGCTGGAGACCGTCCGTCTCTATGCTGCCCGGAAGCTGGAGGCCACAGGTGGGACCGAACGCGTCGTACATGCCCAGGTGGACATCTATGTTTCTCTGGCGACCTCTTGCAGTCGTCGACTCGTGGGAGCCGGTCAGGCGCAGGCCGTGCGCACGTTCATGCTGGAAGAGGGCAACATCCGTGCGGCCTTCCAGCGTGCGCTGGACCGCGGCCTCGGTGACGTCGCCCACCAGTTGGTCGGTGCACTCGGATACACGACGTGGATGCGCGGCGGCCGTACGGCGGACTGGAAGCTGATCACCAGATCGCTTGCATTGCCTGCACAGGACGTGGGGATCCGAGTGCGGGCCCTCGCGTGGGCTGCACACCTGGGTTCGGCTTTCGGTCACCTTGGGGAGGCCGTGCGCTTTGGGGAACAGGCCGAACACGCGGCCCGGGGGCATGAAAGCGTCCGGATCGCGGACCTGTCGCTCGCCTACGTGGGCAGGGCGCACGCGCTGCACCGACTCGGCCGCTGGGAAGAGGGGGACGCGGTCCTGGAGGAGGGGCGGCGACTGGCGATGTCCTCGGGCGATGTGTGGACCATGGCCGCACCCTCGGTGGCGCGTGGGCTGGGAATGCTGGCGCGCGGACGTGTCGCCGACGCTGAGGCGGCCTTTTTGAGTGCAGCCGAACACTACAGTCGGTGCGCCGACAAATGGGCCCAACAGCGAGCGCTGCTGCGGCGGGCGATGACTCGCGAGGCCCGGGGCGATCTCCGCGGCGCTGCCGTGCTGCTCGCCGAAGCGGTGCAGCTGGTGGAGGAACTCGATCTGCCGGAGGTCGCCGTACCGGCAAGGGCCGCGTTGGCCCGGGTGACGCTGCTGGCCGGGCACATCGATGCCGGTCGGCACATGGTCGATGAGTTGACCCGGTCGAATGCCATGCTGTGGCTGGACGCCCCGGCCGCGCAGGTGGCCCAGTGCAAGGCCCTCCTCGCCGATGCGGACGGCAGATCGGCCGAAGCGATCCGTCTCCACCTGGATGCCGGAGTCGGCCTGGCAGATGTGGGCCTGTATGCCGAGGCCTTGGAATCATGGGCGCGGGTCGTGCTCCTCGCCGCACGGGACAGCCCCCAGTTCGCCGCCGCGCTGGGGGCCGCGGAGCAGGTGGCGGCAAGGATCCAGAGCCCGCGCGTGTTGGCCGTAGTGCGGTACATGCGAGGCCTGCGAGCGGGATCGGACTCGGCTGCGGCCGATGAACTCGCCGCAGCCGAGGGACTGTTCACCCAGAACGGCCTTGGCCTGCCCGCCCTGCTGCGACGCGGCGGCACCGCAGCAGGCTGATCCTAGAGGTCGGATCTGTGCGATCCAGAGCCCGCGCAGACAGACGAACAGACCTCGCCGCCTCGTGTTCGTATGGGTCATGAAGCGGCTTGGGATGACGGCCGTGTGCCGGAGCATCGTTGCTGCGGCCGGCCTTGAGCCTGCTGTCGCTGCCCGACAGGCGCCGCCGGACGTATCGGCGATTGACGGTTCAGGCGCCGCCGTGCATGGCACGAGTGAGCTCCACGCGTGACCGCAGTGACAGCTTGCGGTAGGTGCTCTTCAAGTACTTCTTGACTGTGTGGTGACTGAGGAAAAGCTGCTCGGCGATCTGCCCGTCTCTCAAGCCCGAGGCCACGAGGCCCGCGATCTCGTACTCCCGCGGGCTCAGGGCCTCCTGAATCAATGCCCGTGCATGAGTAGGTGCCTCAGCCGGAGTGTGCATGATCGTGATGAGGATGTCGTCGTCAGGCAGCTGCGTCGACCGTAGCTTCAGACCGGTCTCTGGATCTTCGCAGGGACGCATCGTCCCCTCGGGTGCCTTTGCCGCTCCGTCGCGTGACCAGGCCAGGAGGTCGTCGAACGTCCGGCCGCCGGAGAGACCGCCGATGATGCGCTGCGCCGCAGCGTTCGCGGTGCGTTCGGCGGTGCGGATGTCGGTCAACACCACCGGCTCGTCGATCAGGTCGAGAGCCGCGGAGGCGCGTGCGAGTCGCCTGCCGAGCTCTTCGGCAATCCTGGCACTTTCCATCGCCAGGCCGGAGAGACGGCCAAGTGCCTCCACGACGGCCAGCTCTCCCACGGCGAAAGCGCCCTGGTCCGACGTACGAGCTACGTTCAAGGTGCCCCGTACCTCCCCCGCCACGATCAGGGGCGCCTGCAACGTATGAGCGATGCTGTGCAAGGCGAGAACCTGTCGGTACAGAGGGAGAAGCATCCACTCGGCCGGCTCGTAGATCTCAGCTTCCGTCACCGCTGAACGACTGGTCAGCACCGCCTCCAGCACCAGGTCCGAGTCACGACCCTGATGTTCATACTTGGCCAGGAAATAGTCGCTCACTCCATAGGCCTGGACGCTCGATGCCGCGTTCCCCACGCTGCCCAAGAGGTACACCCCTGCGGCCTTTCCGGGAACGACGCGGCCGAGCTCATCAAGGACCTTCGCCTGGAGGTCCTGCTCCGCGCAGGCCCCCGCCTCGGCAGTGAATCGAAGCAGCCTGCTGCTCACCGAAGAGTTCACGTCTGAAGCCCTTCGCTGGTAAAACGACCGATGCTCGCCTGGCTGGCCACCATCAAGTGCTCGTTTCGGTGCTCCGTCGTCATTCGCCTGTGTCCCGAGGACCTCATGTTCAGTCGGTCCTCCGGAAGGCCGGCACGTGACGGTCTCACCGCTCGCGCCAATCCGAGGATCAACCCAATGCCGGAAAGCGGTCAAGTGTGCTGACCCCGTAGCAGCCACCGTGGACCGCCGTGTCCGGAAGATTACCCATTCGGGTGATGCTCGGGCGCGGACGCGGCAGGGCGCACCAGGCTCGGTGGACCCCAACGAGTACCCAACCCCGCAACGGTACTCGCTTGAGGTCTGCCCCATCCGGTGGCGGGCAGCCACGCTGGCTCATGAGCACCAGAGGAACCACGAGAGGAACCAGCGGTGACGAAGATCCGAGCCAGTGACTTCCAGAACCCCTACTCGGCCTACAGTTCGGAGTTCTCGTCACTGGACGCCGCCGTCATGGCGCAGATCGGCATCCAGTACCACCCAGGGACCGACGTCCAGGACATGCGCGACCAGGTACTGCACGCCCTGGAAGCAGACGCCTCCGTGTATCAGATCGAGGCCGGACGACACGTGGACGCGGCCGGCCATGTCAACGACGTGTTCCTGGTGTACTGGGTCTCGGGGGACGCCTACCGCCGATGGCATGCCGAGCACCCGCTGGAATCCTGGGTGCCGAAACCGGGCGAACGAAGCGTCGGGCTCTGGGTCGAGTCGCTGCAGGTACCGGCCCGCCGACTGGAGACGTCGTATTCCACCCAGGATGCACGGTGGGGCATGGCGAAGAACCGGTCGAAGGAGCTCAACCCGTACCACTCCTACTTCGGGTCGATGCGCGACCGCATCCACGACGCAGAGGACGGTGGGCTGCCCGGAACAGTAACGGAGCTGTCACCGGTCGCCGTGATGTCCGACAGCCGTCTCGTCTCGTTCGAGGTACCGGAGAACATGTGCTTCATCCGGTCACCTCAAGGGTGGCGGCACTGCCCCGATGCGGAGCGCGACTGGTTCGAGGAGAAGATGCTTCCGGTGTATCAGGCGGGGGTCGACTACTTGTCGGAAAACCCCCTCGACACCGGGTGTCTCAGCATCCGCAAGATCGACGTCCACCACCCTGCTGATGCGCAGGTCCAGACTGCCACGCTGGCCTGGTGGCAGTCGCTCGCGCACCTCGAGGCCTGGGCGCACAAGCATCCCACCCATCTCGCCATCTTGCAGAGCTTCGGCGAGTTGGCCCGGCACTTCGCGCCCGACGTCACCGTGGTTCTCGGTCACGAGGTCTACGTCGTGCCGGCGGGCGGTGCCCGGGCGGAATACCTCAACTGTCACGACCGCACGGGTCTCCTGCCGTTCTTGGGACACCTGAGCAGCGCTGTTTCCGATCTCGTTTCTGACCACTGAGCCTCCCGGATCGCCCGGGGCGAAGGAGAACGCGATGCCAAACCACATCGTCGACTACGAAGTCGGCGGCATCCATGTTGCCAGGCGGAGACCTGCTCCCAGTTCGACCGCCAGGCCGACCCCCGTGCTGTTGGTGCACGGCGGACTCCACGGGGCGTGGTGCTGGGACGACTTCACCGAATACCTGTCGGCCAGAGGCTGGGACTGCCACGCTCTGAGCTGGAGAGGTCACGGAACATCACAGCCGTTGCCGCGGGAAGAGGCTCTCCGGCGTTCCATCGAAGACGTGGCCCCCGATATCGAAGCGGTGGCCTCCGGGCTCCAGGAGCCACCGATCATCATCGCTCACAGCATGGGTGCACTCGCGAGCCTGAAGTACGCCGAACGCAATCGGCACGCGGGCATGGTGCTCCTGACACCCGGCCTCCCAGGAGAGGCGACGCCCGACAAACTCGAGGTACCAACCGATCCCACTCAGATGTGGGGTCCGCCGCCGTTCGAGCTGACGCAAGAACTGTTCTTCTCCGGAACCGACGACGAGCTTGCCCGGCGGTACTACGAGCTCCTCGTCCCGGAGTCCCCACGGGCAGTGGCCCAAGTCACCACGGAGTGGAGCGTCACTGTCGATCCGGTGAGGATCTCGGGGCCGCTCCTCGTCCTCGCGGCTGAGCACGATGCCTTGTCCGATCCGGCCGCTGTTCATCGGCTGGCCCGGTTGCTGGGCGCGGACTACCGCTACGCGGCTGGTTTCGGTCATGGCGTCACCCTCGACCGCAACTGGGCGGACATTGCGGAGATGACGCACCGATGGCTCTGCAACATCGCTGGTGAGGGCAAGGGCGAGCCACAAAGGGAGGCGCTGGTCCAATGATCGACTGGGACAGCCACGGTTCCCACCCCATCGGGATCCCGGATGTCCAGTACAGTGGAAAATGGCCTGAAATGCCTACGGTCAGGCCTCAAGCATCCATGGCCAGGGTCGGACGGATGGATACTCCGGTGAGCGTGTCCTCAACCCGCCGCATCGCGGACTCTCGTGCCCTCGGACCTGTGGCCACCTTCGTTCTGGATGACGAGGGCATCGTAACCGCATGGAGCCCCGAGGCGGAGGAGATCCTCGGATACAAGACGACCGAGGTCGTGGGACGGCCGGCGGCTGTGCTGTGGCCCGGAATGCCTCCGGACGTCCCCGGTGGAGTGCTTGAACGCGCTGAGGCCGACGACAGTCATGGTCGAGCTGCGGTCCTCAGGCACCGGGAGGGTCACCGTCTGAAGTTCGAACTTCACCTCGTCCCACTCACCTCAACAGAGCCAGGCAGTGACCGGACCTTGGTCCTTGCCAGTAGCGAACAGCCGCTGCAGCGCCAGGAGGACCAGTCCATCCTCGATGGACTGTTCACCCAGTCACCGATCGGCCTCGCGGTGTTCGACACCGAACTTCGATACATCCGGATGAACGACTCTCTGGTCAAGCTTCAAGGAATCGTCCGGGAAGACGTCCTGGGGCGACGAATCAGCGAAGTGCTTCCAGAACTCGACACCGAAGCGATCGAGCACCGCCTCCGAAAGGTGCTGGACACTGGACTACCCGTGATCAACTCCCTGCACCATGGACGAACCCCTTCCGACCCGGAAAGGGAGCATGTCTGGAACGTCTCCTCCTTCGCGTTGACCGGTGGGGATGGCCAGATTATCGGGGTCACGGACGCGGTGATCGACGTCACCGACCGCTACTGGGCCCGTGAGCGCCTGGCTTTCCTCGCCGAGTCCGGAGCCCGGGTAGGGACGACGCTCGATGTGGTCACAACCGCTGAGGAACTGGTCGACTTGCTTGTCCCGAGATTCGCAGACTTCGCAGCGATCGACCTGATGGCAGGTGTGACAGAGGGCGAGGAGCCTCGGCCTTCAGATGCCGGGGACGTCGTGCTGCGCCATGTGGCGCGCAAAACCGTGGGCACGTCTGCTGAGGGACCCGGTCAGATGGGAGATCTGCTGACCATCCCCGCTCACTCCCTTCAGTCCGAGAGCTTCCTGGATGGTCAACCGGCACTGTTGTCCATGCGTGACCTGAACGCCGAGGGGCTCCGCGACATCTTCGGCCCTCGGACGCGGTCCCTCCTCGAAGAGGGAGAGAACTGCGGCATGCTGGTGCCGCTGCGCGCACGCGACGTCACGCTGGGCCTCGCCTACCTGCACCGCAGTGCCCGTGCTGGGCCCTTCGAACGGGATGATCTCGTTCTCGCCCAAGAACTTGCCGCCCGCGCCGCAGTCTGCATCGACAATGCCCGGCGTTACATCCGAGAACACACAGCCGCTGTGACGCTGCACAGGAGCATGCTCCCCCACAACGTGCCGGACCAGACAGCTCTCGACGTTGTGCACTGCTTCATCCCCGCCAAGGCGTACGCCGGCGTGAGCGGCGATTGGTTTGACATCATTCCGCTGCCGGCAGCACGCGTCGCCCTGGTAGTCGGAGACGTACCAGGCAAAGGGATCCCGGCGGCGGCATGTATGGGCCAGATCAGCTCTGCGGTACGCACTCTGGCGCAACTGGACCTTACTCCTGACGAGTTGCTGGGACGGCTCGACGACATGGTGCCGCGCTTGGTGGAGCGCGAGCATGGCAAGGGAGCCGCACCCATCGCAGAGGGGCTGATGGGTGCGACTTGCCTTTTTGCGATCTACGACCCCATATCTCGCCGCTGCGTGATGGCAAGTGCTGGACACCCTGCGCCCATGATCGCTGATCCGACGGGGCAGGTCCGCTTCCCTCAACTGCCGCCGAGCAAGCCCCTGGGGCTGGGGGACCCTGTGTTCGAGCTTGCGGAGGTTGAACTCGCCGAGGGCAGCACCCTTCTCTTCCACACCAAGAGCCTGGCTCACGCCTGGCCGACGGACGCCGTCATGCGCGGCCGACTCCATTCGACTGTCGGGCTGAGCGACCAGGCTCTCGAAGACAAATGCCAGGCGATAGCCGACTCTGTGGTTCCACGTCTGCCGGCCGACGAGGATCTGGCATTCTTGCTCGTGAAGACGCGAGCACTCAGTTGCGAGCGCCACGTCACGTGGGACCTGCCGCGAGACCCAGCCGTCGTTGCCAGCGCTCGGTCTCTTGTCCTGCGGCAACTCCAGCAGTGGAATCTGGAGGACTCCGCCTTCACCACTGAACTGATCATCAGTGAATTGGTCACCAATGCCATCCGCTACACCAATGGCCCCATCAAACTGCGGTTGATCCTCGATCGGACCCTCATCTGCGAGGTCAGCGACGCCAGCAGCACATCCCCGCACATCCGCCGAGCGGCGACCACCGACGAGGGCGGCCGCGGGCTCTACCTCATCGCGCAGTTTTCCCATCGCTGGGGCACCCGCTACTCCGCCACCGGCAAGACCATTTGGGCCGAACAACTCCTCAGCCCGCCCGAGGATGCTCCGACCGGAGTGGATCAGACGTTGTCTGTTTTTGCGGACCTTGAGCCCCCATCCGGCGCATGAAACGGATCAGCAGCCTGCTGAAAGCCTCTTGACCACCTCCGAAGAGGGAAGAGGGTGACCGCCGCCGTGAAGGAGGCAGCCACCCTCGCGGCTGATCTCGACCGTGATCGACCGGGCCGAGCGCCCATGCGCACCCCGCTCGGCTTCGCCGCGCTGGTCAGTGCAGGAACCCCGGCTACGCGCTCGGGGGCGGCCGACGCTCAGACGGTGATCTGGTTCTGGAGCACATCCCGGACCAGAGTGGCCAGGCTTTCCGACTCAGTCTTGGACGTGGTCCGAGCCCGGTGGACATCGATCGTCTTGGCGCTGGTGCCCAGCCGCTGAACGATGACCTGGCTCGAAAGTCCGCTGATCACCAGTCGCAGCACCTCTCGCTCGCAGGGCGTCAGGGTCTCCAGCCGGGAACGGACCTCATGACGACGACGATGCTGGGCAAAGAGCCGCGATGCTTCGAGCAGCTGCTCCTGAACGACTTCACAACGGGGTGACGATCAGGGTGATTACAAAGTCCGTTGGAACGCAGTTGCACACCGAGAAAGACTGCGCTGGCAAGTGAGGCAAGGGAACCGGACGTCAGGGCCCCCTGTCTGCCGTTTGACCGGTGACACCCGAACGGAGACTGTGTGGCGGCAACTGATTTCCAAGTGTTTTTGCCATCGCTGCAGGGGCTGCAGCACGTGTGGCCCCGCGGCCGCTTCTCGTACGCGGCGTACGGCGAGAGTGCGGCTGCGGGGCCACAGAAGGGGGTCAACCCATCGCACCCGCGTTACCGCCATGCGCCCAAACGCGCTGGATGAGTTCCGCCCTATTGCGCGCGTCAACTTTGGCGAACATGCGCTTGAGATGCTGCTTCACCGTGTTCTCGGTGATGAAGGCCTGTTCCGCGATCTGTCTGGTGCTGAGACCCTGAGCGACCAATTCGGCGATCTCCTGCTCTCGCCGGGACAGCACGTTCCAGGCCGGCAGGGTTCGCATCCTTTCACTATCGGCCTTGAACACCAAGGTGACCGCGACGTCCTGTGTCTGCGACACGTGAAGGGACCTCGTGATCAGATGCTCGCCGGATCCGGGGTCGTGGGCACTCCCGGTGTAAACGCGCCGGCCGTTCGTGCGGAATTCTTCCATCGCCTCGGCGATGGGTACGTCGAGAGGACCGCCCAACCCGTCGGCGCCGCCCGCCTCCAGTTTGCGTGCGGCCCGGTTTCGGAACAACGTCCGGCAATCCAGGTCGGTGACGACGACAGGCTGCGCAAGCGAGTCCAGCGCCTGCTCGAGGAAGCCGACACGGCGGCCGGTGGCCTCGAAGCGCAAAGCCCGTTCCATGGCCAGGCCAAGCTGCTCACCCATGAACCCGGCTGCCACAAGATCCCTCCGACTGAACCTGGGACGGCTCTGCGCCCGCGCGAAGTTCAGAGTGCCGAAGACAACCCCGCCCACTATCACCGGCGCCTCCAGCGAGTGGACGAATCCAGCCATACCCAGCGCCGCGTGCGCACCGCTCGACTCCCATACATCGGGACGGGTGACACGAGACGAATCGATGGCCCTCAGTTCGCGTAGCGCGATTTCGAGGACTGGGTCATCCCGTCTGCCGTAATCCTCGTAATCGTCAAGAAAGCGTTGTTGCGCCGAAACTCCCATGATGCCGACCTCGCCGGCATCTGCGTGGAGTCGGTACGCGGCGTGGGCATCTGAAGGGATCATCGGTGCTCCGGCCCGCATGAACGCGTCGGTGACCTCGTCCACACTGAGGGCCGACTGCAACGCACGGACATACTGCTTACGCGTATCGATGGCTGCGGATGTCTGTGACTGCATTTCTCGATCACCTTTTACTGTGCGCCAAGTTCGCGTTGGAGACCGCTTCAGCTAGCCCGAGAGAATGACCTATTCTTTCCTCGCCCGGCCAAGGTGTCAACGAATGAGTGTGCCTCAGGGAGAGACGTCAGGGGCACGTCAGCGCGATCTTGCGGATTTTACTCACCCATGGTTCCAGCTTGGGCAAGACATGACTTTTTCCTCGCTTCCGAGAAAGCGGCGCTCGAGCTGAAGACCTCGCGGTGCCTGGCCCTGACCGCGATGGGGGCGCGCCAGGAACCCGAACAAGTACATTCGCCGCGTCCGCTGTCCGGGAGCTGTGGTTGGGCGTACGACACAGCTGCCGCGGAGCTGTTGACGCTGACGAGGCGGCATCCGCAGGTCGAGGAGTTCTGGTCGCAACGGACGCCGACCCTGTCCCGGCTGGAACGGCACGCCGACGCCCTGGCCGTCCACCAGGAGGCTCGGCGCGTGCGGCGAGCGGTTATCGGTACCCAAGTCGCTGCGCGCGGCGGCATGACTCATCGCACGGACGGCACTCTCGTCCACCGTCTCTGTCGGACGAGAGTGCAGTTCGCCGCCGTCGAAGTGGGTACGGTCCTCGATATGTCGGACACGGACGCTCTCTTGCGTACCAGACGGGCGGACCACCGGGTAGGCGCGGGCCGGTCAGAGTCGACTGTCCGCGGTCACCATGCGGTTGTCCAGGCTCGTGATCAGCCCGTCGCCGTTGAGGGTGACGTACTCGATGCCGCTCAGGGCCACCAGACGGTCGTCGACCCGGCGGGAGGCGTGCAAGCACGTCTGGAGCACCACCGTCCTCGACGACATGCCCTGGGCGAAGCCGCCGTGCGTGAGGAGCTGGCAGCCCTGCGCAAGGAGAATGCCCAGATCAAGCGTGCGAACGAGGTCCTGCGGACGGCGTCGGCTTTTTCCGCGGCCCCGCTCGACCCGACCCGGCCCAGGTGACCGCGCTCCTCGACGAGCACCCTCACCTGGGGGTCGAGCCCGTACTCCGGGAACTTTCCATCCCTTCCTCCACCTGGTGGCGCCAGGCCGAGACCGAGCCGTGCGAGCGGCGGCGCCTGGACGCCGAGCTGACGGGCATGATCCGGCAGGTCGACGCCGGTTCCGGCGGGATCTACGGCGCACCCCGCGTGCACGCCGTCCTCAAGCGTGAGGGCGTTTACGTCGGCCGTAAGCGCGTCGAGCACCTCATGCGCCAGGCCGGCCTCGCGGGGATCAGCCCCCGCCGGGGTAAGGGCTTTACTCGCCGTGACCCGGACGCCGATCTCGCCCCTGACCTGGTGCAACGCGACTTGACCGCGAACGGGCGGAACCGGCTGTGGGTCACCGACCTGATCATGATCCCCACCAGGGCAGCAACCGAACTGGTGAATCTGAAACCACGTCAACCCGCCCTGACCTGCTGGACAGCCCCTCCCGCGCAGCGGGGGTGCCTCTGTGTCTTGTCAAGGTGTGGCGGCGGGAGATTGGGCTCGTCGTTCGTCGGCGAGCATGACCTTCCAGACATGATCGGCCAGGCGACGCTTCAGGCAGCGCTTGGCCTCCTTGCCGGTCTTCCCTTCCGAGACTTTCCGCTGGTAGTAGGCGTGTCCGGGCGAGTTGGGCATACGGATCTGGACGACGGCGATGGTGTGGAGCACGGAGTTGAGCTGCCGGTCGCCAGAGCGGGAGAGTCGGTGGCGCGACTTGTCCGCGCTGGCGATCTCCACGGGAGCAGTGCCGGTGTAGTTCGCGAACGCCGCGGCGGTGGGGAAGCGGCTGGCCCGTCCGACTCGGGCGATCAGCCGTGCGGCCAGCACCGGGCCGATGCCCGGGGTTTGCATGAGCGTGCTGTCCGCAGCGGCCACGAGCTCCTCGAGGTGGGCGGCATTGGCAGCCAACTGCTTGTCGAGCGCGCGGACCTCGGCCACGAGGTCGCGGGCCAGGCCCTTACGGACCTTCTCCACCGGGCCGGCGGGCCGGACGGTGCGCAGCAGGGCAGCTGCCTGGTCGGCGGACATCTGCTCCGGGGCGCCTCCCGGCAGCAGGTCCCGCAGCAGCGCGTGCAGCTGGTTGACGGCGCGGACCCGCGCTTGGGCGAGGTTTACCCGGCGCTCGTCGAGCAGGGCCAGGGCGGTGGAGTGGTTCTCGGCCTCGACTTCCCGGCCGTCGCCGTGCAGGTGGGCCACGGTTGCGGCGGCGGCCGCGTCGATCTGGTCGTTCTTGCGTCCGCCGCCGCGCGAGAGCTCGCGGACCCGGCTGGTCGCCGTGGCGGGGACGTCGATGACGCGCTCGCCTCGGGCGATCAGTCACTGGACCAGGTGCCGGCCCAGTCCATTGGCGTTCTCCACCGCCCAACTGCGCTGCGGCCACTGCCGGGCCCAGCGCAGCAGGCGCCGGTACTCCGACAGGCTCGACCGGATCGTCACCGACGACAGCTGTTGCTGGCTCTCGGCGGCCACAGCGGCAGCGGTGTGGGTGGACTTGTGTGCATCAACTCCGAGCAGTACCACGGGAGGGTGCTCCCAACAGGCGGGTGACCGACAGGGACGTCCACGGCCGACACTCCGACTTCCGGAACCAAACGAGCCGGGACACGCCTCTGTTGAGTCAGGCCGCAGACGGACGCCGGGTCGGTGACACACCCCCGGAGAGCCAGCCTCGGAAGGCGGCAGGAACCTCACGAGCCATCCGATCCGGCGTCCTACGGAGACGCTACGAGCGGCCAACTCGACCGCGCTCCGCTACAGCTATGCAAGTCGGAACCTCACTGGCCTGCGACTGCTCGGCAGTTGGGGGGCCGACACCACACGCGCCAGGTCCGACACACCCGCGCCATCGGCCTGACACAGCCGCACCCCCGCCACGCCGGCCCACGGAGTATCCGCTGAAGACGTGGCGTGCCGCTTCGGTCCACGCCGCTGTACGGTCCCCGGGCCCCGGTGACCCGCGCGAACACCGCCGCGGATCCCGCGTCGGCGGCGACCAGCCGAGGTCGGGTATGCCGTGCTCGACCTGTGCGAGAGCCGCGGTTTCGAAGGCACGAAGGCGCGCCGACGCCGCGGGTGGCGAAGAGGCCCGTGGCATACGTGCTGGGCGAACCGGGTGGGTACCGACCGGACGTTGTGGGACACATGGCGCGTGTACGCCGCTTCGATACCTCCGGCACCAAGACATCGCCTGTCGAGGCTCAGCCGACAGCGCGAGCCGTCCACTCGGCGGTGCTCGGCCTCGTTGAGGTCTTCGGCGTTCCCGTCGGCCCGAAGGCCGTCGTGAGCGTGATCCCGCCGTACCCGACGACCTCGCGCATGAGGACGGGCGACCGCAAGCGCGTCTCCCCGAAGGCGTTGATCATCGTCCGCCGTCACCTCGCCCACGCCATGGGGCCGCCGTGGTGGCGTACGGAGCCCGAGAGGTACCACGCCGGGACTCCTCGAGACCTTCACCGAGGCCGAGGACGCCTACCCGTCATCCGCCTCGAAGAGCAGACGGAGCAGGTCGTTGAGGGGCTCGATGATGTCCAGGTCCTGATTCAGCAGCCATTTCCCCTGGAGGCCGCTGAGCATCGCCTCGATCATGAGCGCCGCGCTGGTGGGGCTGATGCCCTTGCGCAGCCTGCCGCGCTCCGCGTACTCCCGCAACCCCTCCGTGAGGTGGGCGAGCCCGTGTGCCTGGCGGTCGACGAAGTAGGAGTGCGCGAGGTGGTCCGGGCGTGAGGCGGCGGCGGCGAGCTCGATCCACAGGCACATCAGCTCGGGGTGTTCCTGGTGCTTGCGGAGCCGGGCGCTGAAGTAGGGTGCGAGATCCTCCAGGCCTGTGACCCGAGCCGTACCCTCCGCCCACTCCTCGGAGTCTCGCTGTGCGAGGACCGCACCGAGGAGTTCCTCCTTGCCGCGGAAGTGGTGGAGCAGTCCGGCGGCTGTGATGCCGGCGCGTTCGGCGATGTCGCGCAGGGAGGCCTCGGCGTACCCGCGCTCGGCAAAGCTCTCTCGTGCCGCCCGCAGGATTTCCTCCCGCCGGGCCGCCGTCTTGGCGTACGGCCCGCGTGCCTTCGCCTGACTCACGGTGTGTTCACCCTTCCTCGCGAGTTGTCCGCTATGGCCGTGCGGACCTTTGCACGCAGTCAACTCAGAGCGGATTCGTGTGGGAGACCTGACGAGCGGTCGGGGCCCGCCTCACCTTACTCATCGAGTCGAGACAGGTAGATAACGGTCTGATAACGAACGATGACCGCAGTCTTTCCACGCTTGCCTTGTGACTCTAGCGTCCGAACGAAAGTCAAACGCGTGTTAAGAATTGATCCCTCCCGGGATCACCGCTGCGCGCTCAACCCCGCTGAGGGCAACGGCGAAGTCCTCAGAACCTCCGGTCGGCGGACGAAGGAAGCCACCATGCGTATTCGAGCCCCGCACACCCCACTCCGGTCTCTGACACTGTTCGCCGTGGCCACCACAACCGTGCTGCTCACGACGACGGCGTGCGACGGCCGGGCGGCATCGTCGTCGTCGGCGACCTCGGTCCTCTCCCTGGCGATCATGGGCACCCCGAACTCGTTCGCTCCGGCCCAACTCACCGAGGGACAGCAGGCCTACGTTTGGAGCTCCCTCTACGACACGTTGCTTCTCGTCGACAACGACGGAAAACTCCAGCCCGGCGCGGCACAGAGCTGGGCGTACTCCGACGGCGGCCGGACCCTGACCCTGAAGCTGCGCAAGGGCATGAAGTTCAGCTCGGGTTCCCCGGTGACAGCGGCCGCCGTGAAGGCGACCTTGGACCTGGTCAGGACATCCGGCCAGAACCAGACGCAACTCGGCGCCGTACAGTCCATCGGCGCTCCCGACGACCGGACGGTGGTACTGAGGCTCCGTCACGCGGACGCGTCACTGCTGCACGCGCTGACCGGGGCCGGCGGGGTGGTCGCCGATCCCAGGACCATGACGACCAGGAGTTCCGCGCTCAATCCGGTCTCCTCGGGCCCCTACATCCTGGACAAGGACGCGACGGTGAACGGGTCGGTCTACGTGCTCAAGCGGCGCGACGACTACTGGAACAGGAAGGCCTATCCGTTCCCCACCGTCAAGATCAAGGTGATCTCCGACCGGGCCGCCTCGGTCAACGCGTTGAAGGCTGGTGAGATCAACGCCGGGTCCGTCGAGGTGCAGCAGCTGAGCTCGCTGAAGTCGGCCGGCTTCACGACCAAGCACATCGAGGCCGGCTCGGTGGCCACGCTCCTGCTGTTCGACCGCAAGGGTGAGGTGCTCAAGCCGCTCGGAGACGTAAGGGTGCGCAAGGCCATCAACATGGCTTTCGACCGGGAGAAGATGGTACGGCTCTTCCTCAAGGGCTCCGGCAAGCAGACGGAGCAGCTGTACCACCCCTTGGGCGAGGGCTACGACCCCGCGCTCGACACCACGTACCCCTACGACCCCGCCGGCGCGAAGAAGCTGCTGACCGAGGCCGGTTACCCGGACGGATTCTCGGTGAACATGCCGAGTCTGTACTTCACCAAGCCGTTCGAGCCGACGTTCTCGCAGTCGCTCGCGGACATCGGCGTCAAGGTCACCTGGGACCCCGTGCCGGCCCAGCAGACCATCTCGGCCCTGGCCACCAGGAAATATCCCATGGCACTGGTCGTCGACGGTCTGGACCCCATCCCGGTCCAGACCCGCGACTACTTCTCCCCGAACGGGTACCGCAACGTGTTCGCCTCCACCGATCCCCGGCTGACCCAGCTGCTGCTCAGGGCGAACAGCGCACCCGATGCCGCGAAGGCGGTGGACGTGTACAAAGAGATCGATGCGTTCACGGTGAACAACGCGTGGACGGCGCCCGTCTTCTACATCGGCGTCAACTGGGTGACCAAGAAGGGCATCGTCTTCCAGGGGGACGGCTCCTCTACGCAGAACAGTCTCCGGCAGTTCGGTCTCGCCGGCCAGGCCGGTGGGTGAGCCCCGGCATGATCCTCTATGTGCTGCGCCGCCTGACCGCGGGACTGGTACTGGCGGTACTGGTGACCATGATCACGTTTCTGCTGCTGAGCACGTCGTTCGACGACATCGCAGGCAGCATCCTCGGAAGCTCCGCGACGCCGGCCCGCATCGAGCAGCAGAAGGCGCAGCTGGGACTGGATCGCCCGGTGCTCGTGCAGTACCTGGACTGGCTGTCCCACGCCGTGCGGGGCGACTTCGGACTCTCCTACTTCACCAGCGAGCCCGTGCGGTCGGCCATCGCCGCGCGCCTCGGTGTCACCCTGTCCGTGGTGCTTGCGGCGCTTCTCCTTACCGCCGTCGTGGGTGTGACGCTCGGTGTGCTGGCGGCCACCCGCGCCGGAGTCGTCGACCGGATCGCACAGGGTGCCTCGCTGTTCGGCCACCTCGTGCCGAACCTCCTGATCGCCATCGGGCTCGTATGGCTCCTGGCCCTGCGCCTGCACTGGTTCCCGGCCACCGGATACACGCCGCTGGGGGAGGATCCCACCCGCTGGGGGAGGATCCCACCCGCTGGGCGGCCTCGATCGCCATC
The DNA here is from genome assembly GCF_003032475.1 of Streptomyces sp. P3. Classification (NCBI taxonomy): domain Bacteria; kingdom Bacillati; phylum Actinomycetota; class Actinomycetes; order Kitasatosporales; family Streptomycetaceae; genus Streptomyces; species Streptomyces sp. P3. The sequence continues at coordinate 8,297,104 of NZ_CP028369.1, read as the reverse complement.
CCCGTTCTAGCCCTGACGGCAGCCGGGGCCGCCAGTGTCACATCCCAGGTCCGCGGGGCCATGATCGACGAACTGCGCAAGGACTACGTCCGTACCCTCCGGACACGCGGGATCCGCCCCCGCTCGATCCTGCTGCGCCACGCACTGCGCAACGCCGCGGGTCCCGCACTGACGGTGCTGTCCCTTGAGTTCGTGCAGATGTTCGGAGGGGCTCTGGTCATCGAGCAGGTCTTCGCGCTGCCGGGCTTCGGCTCGTACGCCTTCAACGCGTCTCTCCAGGGCGACATCCCGATCATCATGGGCATCACGCTCTTCGCGGTTCTGCTCGTGGTCTGCGTCAACCTGCTCGTCGACCTCGCGAACGGATGGCTCAACCCGAAGGCGAGGATTCGATGAGCACCGCACCGAGCAACGCCACGCCCGCCCGCGACCAGGGAGACCGGCAAGACCCGGCGGAGGCCGCAGCGAGCGGCAGGTCACCCCTGCGCCGGCTGCTGCGGGACCCGCAGGCGGTCATCAGCGCCGGCATCCTGCTGGTCATCGTCGCGCTGGGCCTGCTCACCCCACTGATCACCGATCACGGCCCCAACCAGGCCTCGCTCGAGGCCATCAACGCCGATGCCGGCAGCCACGGCTATCTCCTCGGCGGCGACAAGAGCGGCCGCGACATCTTCGCCAGGCTCCTCAGCTCCGTCAACACCAGTGTCGTCGCGGCACTCATCGGCACCTGCATCGCTCTTGCCATCGGCGTCACTTTCGGGCTGATCGGCGGATACTACGACCGGCGCCTGCGGGCTGTCACCGAGTGGGTGTTCAGCCTCGTCATGACCTTCCCGGGGCTGCTGTTGCTCATCGTGTTGCTCCCGGTGACGAACGGCGACTACCGCGTCACGATGATGATCTTCGGGGTGCTGCTGTCGCCCGGTGTCTACCGCCTGGTCCGCAACCTGGTCCTCAGCGTCAGGAACGAGCTGTACGTGGACGCCGCCCGGGTGTCGGGTCTGCCGGATCGGCGCATCCTCTCGCGGCACATCCTTTACACGGTCCGAGGCCCGGTCGTCATCGCCACCGCGTTTCTCGCCGGAGCGTCCATCGGCGTGCAGTCCGGCCTCGCATTCCTCGGCGTCGGATCCAGCACGGTCCCCAGCTTCGGCGCGATGATCGCCGACGGGTTCACCAACTTCTACGAGGAACCCCTCCAGTTCCTCTGGCCGAGTCTGACGCTCGGTGTCATCACCGCCTCTTTGGTCCTGCTCGGCAACTCGCTGCGGGACGTACTGGAGGGCGGACTGCCAGGGCCGTCCAGGATCACCGCGCCCGCACCTCGGCCGACGACCGGACTCACGACCGGGGCAGGGCCTTCAGGGCTGCTGACCGTCGAGGACCTCGCCGTCGCCTACCCGACTTCCTCGGGCGAGTTGAAGGAGGTGGTCAGTGGGGTCACCCTGAGCCTGGAGGCGGGAGAGACGCTCGGGCTCGTCGGCGAATCGGGGTCGGGCAAGACGCAGACCGCGTTCGCGATCCTCGGTGTACTGCCCGCGGAAGCGGTCGTCACCCGCGGCTCGGTCCGCCTCGACGGGCGCGAACTCCTGGGCCTGAGCGAGCGGGAACTGTGCAACGTGCGCGGAAGGGCCGTGGCGTACGTGCCTCAGGAGCCCATGTCGAACCTCGACCCCTCCTCCACCGTGGGCTCACAACTGGTCGAGGGGATCCGCACGGCGACACCGATGTCGCGGCGTGAGGCCGGCGAACGCGCACTTGCCCTGCTCGACCGAGTCGGAATCTCGGATCCCCGGCGGGTGTTCGCGTCCTACCCGCATCAGATATCCGGCGGCATGGCGCAGCGCGTCCTCATCGCGGGCGCCGTCGCGAGTCGGCCGTCGCTGCTCATCGCCGACGAACCGACCACCGCCCTGGACGTGACCGTGCAGGCGGAGATCCTCGACCTGCTGCGCGACCTGCGCAAGGAACTGAACATGGCGCTGCTGCTCGTGACCCATGACTTCGGCGTGGTCGCCGACAGCTGCGACCGCGTCGCCGTCATGCGGCAGGGCGAGATCGTCGAGACCAGGGACGTGCTCGACCTGTTCACCGCGCCCGGGCACCCGTACACCCGCACGCTCCTCGACTCGCTCCTCGACGAGCACTCGATGCGCACCGACCAGCCCGGTGTCGCCGACGAGTCCTGGCAGAAGGAGACGCGATGACGGCGCCACTGCTCGACCTGAGCGGCCTGCGGGTCACCTATCCCGGCCGCGGCTTCAGGGCCCGCCCCCACGACGTGCTGCACGGGGTGTCCCTGCTGGCCCGCGAGGGCGAGACCCTCGGGATCGTCGGCGAGTCCGGCTCCGGGAAGACGACCCTCGGGCGGGCCGTCCTCGGACTGGTGACACCCAGCGGCGGACACGTCCGGTTCCGGGGCCGGGACATCACCCACGCCTCCCGCAAGGAACGCCGCGCGCTCGCCCGGGACATCCAGGTCGTGTTCCAGGACCCGTACAGCTCACTCAACCCGGCCCTCGCCGTCGGCGACATCCTCAGCGAGCCGCTGGCGACGCAAGGTGCCACGACGCGCGAAGCGCGGGCCCGCATCGCGGAGTTGCTGGATCAGGTGGGTCTGCCCAAGGACGCGGCCCGTCGGCTGCCGCGCGAGTTCAGCGGCGGGCAGCGGCAGAGGGTGGCGATCGCCCGTGCCCTCGCCTCCGAGCCGAGCCTGATCGTCTGCGACGAACCCGTTTCCGCCCTTGACCTGACGACCCGGGCCCGCGTGCTGGACCTCTTCGTCGACATCCAGCGACGTACCTCGGTCGCCTACCTGTTCATCTCGCACGACTTGGCCGTCATCCGGCACGTCAGCCATCGCGTGAGCGTCATGCGAGGCGGTGAGATCGTCGAGACCGGAGACGCCGGGCAGGTGACCTCACTGCCCCGACACCCCTACACCCGGATGCTGTTGCTCGCCGCGCCCGTCCCCGACCCTGCCGCACAGCGCGAGCGCCGCCAGGAGCGTCACAGGCTTCTGGCGCGCGAACGGGCGGAACCGGGCGCGGTTCAGCGCGTCGAGCAAGGCACGGGTCCGGGGCAGTTCGGTTCATGAGCGGGGACCCCGGTGATTGCTCACCCAGCCTGCGGACATCTCCGCGAGACGGCCCGGCGCGGACCAGAAACAGGAATTCGGAGGACCTATGCTGAAGCCCCTTTCCACCGCCACCCGTGAACTGGTGAATCTCGACGGCCTGTGGGACTTCGCCGTCGGCACCGCCGCGGGCGAACACCCCTGGACCGGGCCGCTCGGCACCCGTCTGGAAGCCGCCGTGCCCGCCAGCTACAACGACCTGTTCACCGACAGCGCGATCCGTGACCACGTCGGCTGGGTCTGGTATCAGCGCCTGGTGCGTGTGCCCCGTGGCTGGTCGGACGAACAAGTGATGCTGCGTCTGGACGCCGCCACGCACGAGGGCAGGGTGTACGTCGACGACACTCTGGTCGCCGAACACGTCGGCGGATATACGCCGTTCGAGGCCGACATCACCGAACACGTCGCCGCGGGGCAGGAGTTCCGCCTGACGATCGGCGTCAACAACGAACTCACCAACCTGACGATCCCGCCGGGCACGATCACCGTCACCGAGGACGGCCGTCGGCAGCAGAAGTACCATCACGACTTCTACAACTACGCCGGCCTCGCCCGCTCGGTGTGGCTGCACAGCGTGCCGCGGGTCCACATCGAGGACATCACCATTGTCACCGGCCTCGACTCGACGACCGCGACGGTGGAGTACGAGATCGGGACCAGCGCACCCGCCGCCGTGCGCGTCCGCGTCCTGGACGCCGCGGGCACCGAGGTGGCTGCGGGCCAGGGCCCGAGCGGCACTCTGAGCATCGAGGACGTGACGCCGTGGCGGCCGGGGGCCGCGTACCTGTACGACCTGGTCGCCGAGATCGTGGACGGCGAAGCGGTCCGCGACACTTATCACCAGGCGTTCGGCGTGCGCACCGTCGAGGTCCGGGGGGCCAGGTTCCTCATCAACGGCGAGCCCTTCTACTTCACGGGCTTCGGCAAGCACGAGGACACCCCTGTGCGCGGCAAGGGGCACGACGACGCCTACCTGGTGCACGACTTCCAGCTCATGAAGTGGCTGGGCGCCAATTCCTTCCGTACGACGCACTATCCGTACGCCGAGGAGGTGCTGGACTTCGCGGACCGGCACGGGATCGTCGTCATCGACGAAACCGCCGCCGTCGGCCTCAACCTCGCCGTTCAAGGTGGGCTCACCGGCCGCCCGCACCCGCCCACCTACTCGGACGACACCCTCAACAACGACACGCGTGCGGCGCACGCCCAAGCCATCCGGGAGTTGATCGGCCGCGACAAGAACCACCCCAGTGTGGTCATGTGGTGCGTCGCCAACGAGCCGTCCACCCACGAGGACGGGGCACGCGACTACTTCGAACCGCTCGTCGAACTCACCCGCAAGCTCGATCCGACCCGTCCTGTCTGCAGCACGGCCTCCCTGCTCACCACGCACGAGAACGACCGTATCGCCGACCTGTTCGACGTCGTGTGCCTCAACCGCTACTACGGCTGGTACATCGCCAACGGTGACCTTGTCACCGCGGAAGCGCTCATGGACTCCGAGCTGCGGGCCTGGGTCGAGAAGCTCGGCAAGCCGATCCTGATGACCGAGTACGGCGCCGACACGCTGCCCGGGCTTCACTCGGTGTGGGACCAGCCGTGGACAGAGGAGTATCAGGTGGCCTATCTGGCGGCCCACCACCGTGCCTTCGACCGTTGCGGCGCCGTCGTGGGTGAACACGTGTGGAACTTCGCCGACTTCCAGACCTCCCCCGGCATCCACCGCGTCGACGGCAACCGCAAGGGCGTCTTCACCCGTGACCGCCGTCCCAAGGCCGCCGCTCACGCACTGCGGGCGCGTTGGATCTCTCTCTCCGGCCACAAGACGTCGAACGACGCCTGACAGGCCTGCCGGATACTGCCGCCATCAGCCCCGGTGTTCATCTTCTCGCAGGGAACCGGAGATCCCACCATCGACCAGTCTGTCCTCCCCGGGCAGAGCGATTTCACCGTTCACAGAAGCGAGGTTCTCGACAGATGCCCTTACGTACGCGACGCCCCTTGAAACGAGTGCTGCTGGCCGGAGGCATAGCAGCGATCCTCCTCATCTCCACGCAACCCGATGCGGTTCTGGCGGCAGAGACGCCTGAGTCGCCCGCCGGGGTTCGGGTCGACTTCGGCTCGACGGAAGGCCAACTGCCACGACCGGAGAAGCACAACAACTTCGGGAGCCTCAACTCATGGCCTCAGCAGCGTGCCGACGATGTTGCGTTCCTCAACAAGAAGGGGCTGCACGGCGAGATCTACCGCGTGTGGGTCAGCAGTCCGAAGGCGCCGCCGGAGAGCAACGTCTTCAACCTGTGCCACCTGGAGACGCAGTCCTGCGACCTGTCCATACTGGACGACTACCTCACCGACGCGAGCACCGTGTCCGATGAGCTGCTGGTGAATGTGAACCCCACGGCCTTCGTCGAGGGCAAGAAGCCCTGGAAAGACCTGGCACCGACGCTCGAGCTGATCATCCGCAGCCTCAAAGAGCAGTATCCGCGCGTCAAGTACATCGAAGCGTTCAACGAACCGGACTGGCAGTTCCACGGAGAGCAGCGCCACAACGGACACCCCGCGAACGAGACGACGTTGCAGCCCGACGGTCTGTATCGCTACTACGCGCCGTTCTACGAGGCCGTCAACAAGGTCAACAAGGGGCTGCGGCCTGCAGACCGGATCAAGGTCGGCGGGCCAAGTCTCTCCCTGATGGACCCCAAGTGGGTGAAGCCCTTCCTCGACGCGTACGCGGCAGACCGGAACCCGCGCAAGCGTCTGGATTTCCTTTCCTATCACTCCTACCTCGAGTGGGACGACGCCTATCAGGCGGCGAAGCTGTACAAGGACGACCTCCGAGTGGTGGCGTCACAGCGGAAGGTCCTCCGAAAATGGCTGACGGAGCGCCGACTCGACCGGCACCTCCCGGCCTTCATCACCGAAACAGGCATCTACCCCGGACCGAGCTACGACGACACCGACCCGAAGAAGGACTACATCCGGCAGGCAGCCGCCATGGCCACGTACGGCTACCTGTACGCGAACCAGCCCGACACTCACTTGTTCAACTGGAACGTCCGACACAAGGCCGAGGAACGCAAGGACCAGTTCGTGACCCGCACCCCGAACGGGCCGCTGAAGGACACCTTCACCCCCTACGGGAACATGATGCTGATGCAGTCCAAGATGAAGGACACCAGGGTGTCCGCCGTCGCGGAAGATGCTCTCGAAGGAGACAACGGTCTCTACACGATGGCATCGAAGGACCGCACGGGCGCGTCGCTCATGGTCTGGAACTGGCAGCACGTAGGCGACCGCAACTATCGGGCCACTGTCAACATGTCCCGGATACCGTCGGAGCTCCGACACAACCAGGTCCGCGAGCGCGTGTACCGGATCGACCAGACGACAAGCAACTACTTCGGTGACCCGGCCAAGGCCGACCTCCAACTGGTCGAGGAGAAGATCGTCAGGCTGGGCAGGACCTACACCGCGACGGTCGACCTCGCGCCCAATGCGATCTACCTGATTCTCCTCGAACGCGCCTGAAGAACAAGGATCGTCCTGAGGCGGCACCAGGGCCTCGCTCGGGCTGGTGGATCACCGCATCCACACCGCACGGAAGTGAGGCCCTGTTGATCTTCGGCCGACTCGGATGCCAGCCAGTGTTGCCGGGCCCGCTGTCGCCTTGCCCGGGTTCGAGCCCCACGCGCGGAATTGCGCAGGCGTAGTCTCCAGCCCGACGGCGCGTGGCAGGGACCAGAGCGGGGCGAGCGCTTGCCGATCCGAGAGCGCGTGTTCGATTCGCGTCACCCGCACCACGATGAAACCCCCAGGTCGAAGACGTGGGGGTTTCATCGTCACCTTCCAGAGGCCCGCCCCGGCCGAGACGCTCAGCGCGTCACTGGCGGCCGGTGCAGCGGAAGTTGGCGGCGTCGTTCGTGCTGCCGTGTCCGTCGTAGCGGGCTACGGCCGGCCACCGGCACAGCGGCCTGCTCATGGACCCGTTCTCGGCGCGCAGTGTGGTGGGGGCCTTGCCGTGTTCAACCCACTTCACCAGGGATGCCAGTGGGTCGGCCGGGGCGGCGCCGGAGCCGCCCCGGCAGTGGCCCACACCGGGGGCCGTGAAGAGGCGGGCGAACTGCTCGGTCTTCGCCCGGCCGCCCATCGCGGCGGTGACCTGCTCGTAGTACCTGATCGTTCCCTGGGAAGGGATCAGCTGGTCGGCCAGGCCGTGCCAGAGAAGCAGTTTGCCGCCGGCGGCACGGAAGGCGCTCAGGTCGGGGTCGTCCGTGCCGACCACGGGGCCCCACTCCTGACGGGAGCGGTCGAAGTAGTGGGTGAAGTTGGCCGTGGTCAGGCGGTGCCAGTCGAAAGACGGGTCCTTCGCCAGCCAGTAGGTGAACCAGCCCGACGCGAGGGGAGTCGGGACTCCGTCGCCGTTCGCGGTGGCGGCGAGTCTGGCGAACGAGGCGCCGGGCAGGATTCCGTACCACAGGCGGCGACCGTCCGAGCGTCGCGGCCCGTCCCAGATCTTTTTCACCACGGCCGCGTCCTTGGCCGTGATCGTGCCGCAGGGGGTCACGGTGCCGACCAGCGAGGTGGGGTTGAAGCGGCAGGTCCGGGGGTCCGCGATCACGCCATCGGTCACGCCATCGCGACTGTCGCACGCTTCTGTGACCGCCTTGTTGACCGCGTCGAACTTGCACGAGGGCACGAAGTCGTCGAGCTCGTGCATCACGACCTGGGGCCACATCGCCGCAGGGAGAAACCGGTCCGCCTGGATCGCCGGCGCGCCGGCCAGGATGCCGTCGTAGTCGCGGGGCTGGACCTGCGCTTCCTGAAGACCTTCCCTGCCGCCGTTCGAGCAGCCGTTCCAGTACGAGTAGGTGGGCGCCTTCCCGTAGAACGCCTGGGTGACGGCCTTGCCCTTGACAGTCGTCTCGTGCAGCGCACGCGAGATGAAGTCATTGATCAGGGACGCGTTCATGCCGGTCGGGGACCAGGCCCACGAGGCGTCGCTGGAGTCGGCGATATGGCCGGAGTCGGAACCCGCGGCGGCGTAACCGGTTTTCGCGGTGCTCTCCGTGTCCGGGATGGAGCCGTCGAAGCCACCGCCTCCCACGCCCTGGAAGCGCCCGTTCCAGGTGTCGACGGGCAGTGACACGCGCATGTGGATGTTCTGGGGAACCAGCAGTTCGACGTTGCAGATCACCGGAGTGGTGGTGGTCTGCGAGGCGCTGGTGACCGTTGTGCCGTCCGGGAAACGCAGATCCGTGAGGCTCTCGCAGGACCGGACCGGCTGGCCGGAGCCCACGGTGTCGGCTGCGCTCGCCCCGTGGACCGGCATAGCGCAGAGCCCTGCCGCGAGGATCAGAGATCCTGAGATCGCGAGCCGGCGTTGGACGGGGCCTCGCGGGGATGGTGCATGCTCGGCGCTGCCGGCTGAAGGCTTCCACTTCATGCCCGCTCACCTCCCTCTTTCTTTCTTAGCTGGGCGGATGGGGCCGGTCAGCGGTCGGCCGGCTCGTGGATGTCGGAGGGGATCGGGTCGGCGTACAGTGCGGCGATGTCCGCGCCGTACTTCTCGGCGACCTTCTGCCGCTTGAGCTTCAAGGTGGCGGTGAGTTCATCGCTCGTCGCGTCCCAGTACGCAGGAATCACCCGGAAGCGCTTGACCTGCTCCACGCGTGCCAGCCGGCTGTTGCCCTCGGCCACCGCGGCTCGCAAGGCGTCGATCAGCAGGGGGTTGCGGGCCAGGGAGCGCGGGTCCGGCTGCAGCCCGTACTCGGCGGCGAAGGCCGCTGCCGCCTCGGCGTCCAGGACGAGCAGCGCGGTGATGTAGGGGCGGCTGTCGCCGATGGCCACAACGGTGCCGATCAGGGGACTGGCGGTGGTGAGGGCCGTCTCGACCGTGACGGGCGAGATGTTCTTGCCCCCTTCGTTGATGATCAGGTCCTTCTTGCGGTCGACGATGGTCAGGTAGTCGTCCGCGTCGGACACGATGACGTCGCCCGTGTGGAACCAGCCGTCCCGGTCGAAGGCTTCGCGGGTCCGGTCGGGGTCGTTGCGGTACCCCTTCGCCACCGACGGCCCCCGCACCAGGAGTTCGCCGTCGGCGGCCCGGCGTGCTTCCAGGCCGGGCAGCAGCGTGCCGATGGTGCCGAAGCGTGCCTGCGCGGGCGGGCTGACGGCACCGAAGCAGCTCAGCTCGGACATACCCCAGCCCTCGCAGATGGGGACGCCGAGCGCCGCGAAGAATTCGAGGGTCGCCGGCGGCGTGGGTGCCGCGCCGGTCACCGCCCACCGCACCTGGTCCAGCCCCAGACGGGACCGTAGGGCGGACAGGACACCGGCGTCCGCCTCGGCATACGCGGCGGCGAGCTCGTCATCTACCGGCTTGCCCGCCTGCAGCAGGCGCGTACGCCTGAGGCCTGTCTCCAGCGCCGCCCCGACAGCTCCCCGCCGGGCCGCGTCCGGCTCGTTCTCGATACCGAGCTCCACGGCCTGCCTGATCTTGTTCCAGACCCTGGGAACAGCGCACCAGATCGTCGGCCGGCAGTCCGGCAGCGCCTTGCCGATCTCCTTGATGTCGGGCACCACCGTGACCTGCACACCGAAGATGGCCTGTGCGTACAGGCAGGTGAAGCGGTCGACGACATGCGCGGAAGGGAGGTAGGAGGTGGTCCGGTCGCCGAAGCGGAAGTCCAGTACCTGTGCCACTCCCGCGGCTTGGGCGAGCACGTTGGCGTGCGTGATCTCCACGCCCTTCGAAGGGCCGGTCGTTCCCGAGGTGTAGATCAGGGTGAGCACGTCGTCCGGCTGGACGGCGCGCCAGGCCGCGTCGAAGTCGAACGAGGTGTTCGCCCGGCCCCGGGCGCGGAGGATTTCCAGGCTGAGGGTGCCTTCCGTCGGCTTCGTCTCTTCGCCGTCCACCAGGATGAGGTGCTCGACGGCCACACCGGATTCTCGGACGACGGGGAGGTACTGGGCCTCGCACACCATCACCCTGCTTCCGGAATTGCGCAGGACGTGGGCGAGTTGGGCGGCCGGCAGGGTGTTGTAGACGGAGAACGGGATGGCGCCCAGGTGCTGGGCCGCGAGGTCGACGGGGAAGAACTCGACCCGGTTGGTCATCATCAGCGCGACGGTGTCACCACGCCCGACTCCGAGCCCGGCCAGGCCGGCCGCCAGGAGGCGCACGTCCTCGGCGAGGGCTCGCCAGGTGACGGTGCGCGTCGCGCCCACGGTGCGCAGGGCCACCATGTCGGGCGCGACGGCCGCCGTGCGCTGGAAGGCATCGCACAGCGTGGCGGGTATGGGGGTGGGGTCGGTCATCTGGCTCGGTTCCCGTCGATCGGCTCGTACCGGAACTCACGCTCGACAAGCCCGACGCGCACGCATACGGCGGCGCCGGCAAAGCCGCGGCGTGAGCGCCCGGGTTCGACGACGGCAACGCTAGGCATCCGTGGCGCGCAGGGCATCGGGCATGACACCCAACAAAGCGGCCGATGCGCTGTGATCGGATCACACCTCTGTGGAGGGAAGTGATCGGGTCTCCACCGGTTGAGGTGATCGGGTCACCCCCCGGAGCCCCGCCCGAGCAGTTTGATCGCGATCAGCAACTGCTGGAGGTCGGTGAGTCTGCGCAGGTCGCACCCCGTCCGTTCCTCGACACGAGCCAGACGGTGATGAGCGGTGTTGATGTGGACACCCAGTCGCTGGGCCGCGGCCTTCACGTTCAGATCGTTGGCCGCGTACTCCTCCACCGTTCTGATCAAGGTGCCGTCCGCCCTGGAGTCCTCGGTCACGAAAGTACGGAGCGCCGCCGGCACGATCCGTGCGGCGGTCTCGTCCGCTCGGAGCGTCAGATAGTCGAGCACGCTGAGATCGGACAGGCAGACAACACCACCCTCCGGCGGAAGAGTGCCCAGCGCGGAGACGGCCTCGTGGTACGCCTTCCCCAGGTCGATGACGGTGTCGTACCGCGTGCTGATGCCCACCGCCAGCCGTGTCCCCCGGTCGGTGAGCGTCCGCCAGGCCGTCCTCACGGGTTCCCCGGGCACGCTGCCGGCGCCCTCACGCAGGGCCCGCACGATCACGATCTCGTCCTGCCGCAGCACGGTCAGCGCACGAGCCGGGTCGCCTGTGGCCTGCCCCAGAAGCGAGGCGGCGGCGCGGAGGCTGTAGGGGTCGTCGACGGGACCCACGGGGACCGCGACCACCACGGCACACGCCGTGTCGGGATGCAGCCCGGCCTTCGTGGCCGCGGTCAGCCGTGGCCCCGGCGCCGGCTCCCGCCCCGCGATCAGGTCTTCGAGCAGGTCCCGACGCACCCGGTCGCCTTCCACGGCCAGGAACTGTTCCTCGGTCAGATAAGCCCGGGCGGCGACCGTACTGCCCCGGTTGATCAGTTCCATGACCAGTCCGCCCGCTTCCAGCGCAACGTCACGCCCGCCGGTCGTGTGCACCGCCCAGTCGGCGATCGTCTCCCACATCAGGCGGTGCGCGATGCGCAGCGCGTGCATGAAGTCGACGAGGGGCATGCCCTGCCGGGCCCGCCGCGCGGCATGCGGGCGGACGAACGCCACGTCGTCGTCCGTGACCGGACGGCCGCGGGCCAGGCTGATGCTCAGCGCGTCGACCGCCTCCGACACGTGGGCCACCACGTCGGCCAGCAGCGCTTCGTTCCTGAGGGCGGCATAGCCGGGAATCTCTGCCCGCATGGCCTCCAGAGCCGCCTCGGCCAGAGACTGCCGCTGAGCGGCGACGATGTCGGCCACCTCGCTGAGGGTGGCCACCTGACCTGATCGGCGCATCACGGCCTCAGCCTAGGGGAGCCACGGCGCCACTGCGCTGACAGATCACCGAGATGAACCGGCGCCCGGCAGGGCCCGACGCCTTGCGGGGGAGCATGCCGGCAGCGGCTCGCGCCTGGTCGACGAACGGATGCTGTAGCGGTTCACGGTCCCCAAGTCGCTGCGCGGCGACCTGACTCCTCGTGCGAACGGAGCCGACTGTCCGGGGTCACCATGCGGTCGTCGACCCTCCAGGAGGCGTGGAGCCAGCGGAGTGCTACCCGTCAACCGGCCGCACTGGCAGTCGGCACACCTCGCCTCGTAAGCGGCCTGCACCAGCTCACCACGATGACTGTCGCGCCGCCCCGGACGAGGCGATCCGGCAACTCCGGCTCGTCGGTGACCTCACATCCCCGACAGCGGCATCACCTACGTGATCAACCGCATGGAAGGGCCGTTCTGGTGCTCCGATCGGAGCCGTCGACGGCAGACGCCTGCCCCCTCTCTGCTGCGATCGCAGTAGACGCAAGTGTCTGCGAACGGCCAATGACGAGAGACCGGAGAACTGCGAGTGTTCGAGTGGGCCGTGATCGTCGGCCCGCACGCATGACAGTCCCCTGGAAAGGCTCGTCGATGTCCCCTCTCGCCCGCTGGTGCCACCGGCACCGGCTCGCCGTCGTCCTGGTCTGGGTGGGCCTGTTGCTCGCTCTCGGCGCCGGAGTCGGTGCGGCCGGCAGCGCCTTCGGCGACAGCCCCACCTCGCAGGACACCGACTCGGCCAAGGCGACGGCACTGCTCCGGCAAGCCTCCAACAGTGCGGCGGGCAAGAGCGGCCGGGTGGTCTGGCAGGTGAACGGCGGTGAGGTCACCGAGCCCGCCGCCAAGCAGGTGATGACGCGGACTCTGAAGGAGATAGCCGAGGCACCGGGCGTCGCCGAGGTGACCAGCCCCTATACACCGCTCGGCAAGGGACAGATCAGCAAGGACGGCCAGACGGCCTACGCCTCGGTCGCGTTCGACCGGGAGGTGGAGGACACCCAGGTCGACCACGTGAAGGAAATAGCCACCGGCCCGGCGTCGGGGACTCTGCACATCGCGCTGAACGGGCAGGCTTTCACCGTCAACCCCGCTCCCAACCCAGTCGCCGACGTCATGGGCATCGCCCTCGCCTTCATCGTGCTGCTGTTCGTCTTCCGGGCCGTCTGGGTGGCCGCGCTGCCAATCATCACGGCCATCGTCGGTGTCGGCACCTCCGCAGTCGCGGTAATCCTGCTCAGCCACGTCATCACCCTGTCCAGCACCACGTTGACCCTCGGTTCGCTGATCGGCCTGGGCGTGGGCATCGACTACGCGCTGTTCATCGTCAACCGGCACCGCACCAACCTCATGGCGGGCATGAGCGTCGCCGAATCGGCAGCCAAGGCCCTCAACACCTCCGGTCGGGCCGTGGTGTTCGCCGGGCTGACCGTCGTCGTCGCGCTGCTGGGCATGCTCACCCTGAACGTCGGCATCATCAACGGCATGGCGATCGGCGCGGCGATCACCGTCACACTGACCGTGCTGGCCGCCATCACCCTGCTCCCGGCGCTGCTCGGCATGATCGGCCCGCGCGTCCTCGGCCGCAAGCAGCGCCGCGAGATGTCCGGCTGGACCCGGCCGCGCTCCTCGGGCCGGGCCGGGCTGTGGGGCCGGTGGGCCGAGCGGGTGCAGGCCAGGCCCAAGACGCTGGCCCTCGTCGCCCTGGCCGTGCTCGCGGCGCTCGCGCTGCCGACGCTGTCGCTGCGTCTGGGCGCGTCCGACGACGGTAACCTGCCGACGACCTCGACGAACCGTCAGGCGTACGACATGATCGCCGACGGGTTCGGGCCCGGCTTCAACGGCCCGCTCGTCCTGGCGGTCCAGGCCCCCGACGCCGCCGGCAAGGCCGCCGAGAGGAAACTGGTCACCGCCCTCGAGAAGGTCGACGGTGTCGCCAGTGCCCACTCCGCGCCCATGAAGGACGGACAGACCGTCGGGGTGGTCTCCGTCGTCCCGACGACCTCCCCGCAGTCCGAAGCCACCTCCGACCTGATCCACCACCTGCGTGACGACGTGATCCCGCAAGCCGAACAGGGCACGTCGATGAAGGTCTACGTGGGAGGCGTCACCGCGAGCAACGACGACTTCGCCTCGGTCCTGATGGGCAAGCTGCCCGTCTTCGTGCTGGTGATCGCCGCGCTCGGCTTCCTGCTGCTGACCGTCGCCTTCCGCAGCCTGCTCATCCCGGCGGTCGGCGCACTGCTGAACATCCTCAGCATCGGAGTGGCCTTCGGCGCGATCGTGGTGGTCTTCCAGTACGGCTTCGGTGCCGGACTGCTCGGCCTCGGTGCCGGCGGACCGATCGAGTCGTTCGTGCCGATCCTGGTCGTCGGCATCATGTTCGGCCTGTCCATGGACTACCAGGTCTTCCTCGTCAGCCGGATGCGCGAGGAGTGGGCCCACACCGGCGACAGCCACCGCGCGGTCCGGGTCGGCCAGGCCGAGACCGGCAAGGTCATCGCCGTCGCGGCCACCATCATGGTCTGCGTCTTCGGCTCCTTCGTCTTCGGCGGCATGCGGGTCATCTCCGAGTTCGGCGTCAGCCTCGCGGTGGCGGTCGCTGTGGATGCCCTGCTGATCCGCATGATCGTCGTCCCCGCGCTCATGCACCTGTGCGGACGGGCCAACTGGTGGCTGCCCCGCCGGCTGGACAAGGCCTTGCCCAACGTGTCCGTGGAAGGCCCCGCCGACGAGCCCACGCATCCGCTGTACGCCGTGCGGGAACCGGAGTCCTCCGGCCTGGCCAACTGACCGTCACCACGACGGACCGACATCGCATGCGGGCCGGTGGAAGGGGGTGCCCTCGCCTTCCACCGGTCGGCGCTGCTTAGAGTGAGGGAATGGAACTGCCCATGGTGTGGCGACAGTGGCTGGCCCGTCATGACCGGATCAAAGACGCACTGCCGGCGGTACCGCTGATCGTGATCGCCGCGGCGGCGACTGCCGCCGTCGGCAAGGACGGCTGGCAGGAGCCTCGGTGGCACGAGGTCGTGTGGACGACGCTGTCGTGCGTGCCGCTGGCCTTCCGAAGCCGCTGGCCCCTGGGCGTCGCCCTCTTCACCCTGGCGGGTGACCTCACGCTGATGGCCGTAGCCTCACACATCTCGCCGGCCCCGGGAGCGAGCCTGATCGCCCTGTACACCCTCGCCCTCCTCGGCAGCCGACGCACCGCGTGGACGGTCGGGGTAGCCTCGGCCGTGGCGATCACCGGTGTCTACGCCGCCACCCACTCCGAGTCCCTGGTGGCGGGGGCCAGTCTGTTGCGGTTGGACTTCGCGATCGCGGCCACCGCGCTCGGCCGCACCGTCCGCAGCCGCCGTGAGAGCCTCGCGGCGGCCAGGGAACGCGTGGAACACGCCGAACGCACCCGGGAGGAAGAGGCCCGGCGCCGGGTCACCGAGGAACGCGTGCGCATCGCGCGCGATCTGCACGATGTCGTCGCCCACCACATCACCCTGGTCAACGCCCAGGCCGGTGTGGCCCACCACCTCATGCGCGCCAACCCCGACCAGGCGTACGAGGCGCTCGCTCACATCAAGGACAACAGCCGAGCCGCCCTCGACGAACTGCGCGCCACCGTCGGCCTGTTGCGCCAGCCCGACGACGCGCCGGGCTCGCGGGCCCCCATCCCGCGCCTGGCCGATCTCGACGCCCTCGTCACCGGCTTCGAGGCGAGCGGCCTGTCCGTGTCGGTGACCCGCACGGGCGGCCCCTCGCCGCTGGCGCCCGCAACCGACCTGACCGCCTACCGCATCATCCAGGAAGCCCTCACCAACACCCACAAGCATGCGTCCACCTCCTCGGCCTCGGTGGTCCTGGAGTATGGCGTGCACTCACTCCGGGTCACGGTGACGGATGACGGACGCCCGGGCGCGCCGAAGGGCGCGGGCACCGGCCACGGACTGATCGGCATGCACGAGCGGGCCACCGCCATCGGCGGTACCGTCACCGCCGGCCCGCGTTCCGAAGGCGGCTTCCAGGTCGTAGTCGAGTTGCCGGTCTCGCTCTCTCCCGCACCTGCCTGACACCCCGTGAGGAAACACCGCACATGACCATTCGCGTCCTGCTCGCCGACGACCAGGCTCTGCTCCGCGGCACCTTCCGGCTGCTCATCAGCGCACAACCGGACATGGAAGTCGTCGCGGAGGCCTCCGACGGGCGGGAGGCAGCCCGACTGGCCCGGTCCGAGCGCGCCGACGTGGTGGTGATGGACATCCGGATGCCCGAGGTCGACGGCATCGAGGCGACGCGGCTGATCGCCCAGGACGAGGACCTGGCCGGGGTCAAGGTCCTCGTCCTCACCACCTTCGAGGAGGACGACCTGGTCATCGAGGCCCTCCGGGCAGGCGCGAGCGGATTCCTGGGCAAGGGAGTCGAACCGGCGCAACTGCTCGACGCCGTCCGTCTGGTGGCCGGCGGAGAGGCGCTTCTCTCCCCGGCAGCCACCAAGGGCCTGATCTCCCGGGTTCTCGCCCAGCCCTCACCCGGCGACCTCGTCGACCCCCGTCGCCTGGCCACGCTGACTCCCCGGGAACGGGAGGTACTGGCACTGGTGGGCACCGGCCTGGCCAACGACGAGATCGCCGAACGCCTCTTCGTCACCCCGGTCACTGTCAAGACGCACGCCAACCGTGCCATGGCCAAACTCGGCGCCCGCGACCGGGCTCAGCTCGTCGTCATCGCCTACGAGACCGGCCTGGTACGCGCGGGGCAACGACAGGGCTGAGGCACCGGCCGGCCACGACCGGTTCCCAGGTCTCCCGGAGAACACGCGGGAAGGACGCGCCATCGGCACGTGCCCCTCAGCGGGCCGTCGGCCTTACTTCGGCTGCGCGGCGGCGAGCGCCGCCTCGGCCTTCTTGCGGTAGTTGGCGAGTTTCTCGGCGGGGGCGACGACCTGACGGCTGCGGGACTTCACGGACACGTCGTGGCCGCCCGCGGCCCTGCGCAGGGCTCCCACGGTCGCCTGTTCGCGGGGAACGTGGGCGAACGGGTCGAAGGAGTACCAGCGCATGGCGTTCTCGTGCGTCATCTTGTTGATGTCGTCGTCCGGCACGGAGTTCGCGGTCAGTACGTCGTGGAGCTCTTCGGGGGCGTTGGGCCACATCGAGTCGCTGTGCGGGTAGTCGGCCTCCCAGCAGATGTTGTCGATGCCGATGTCGTGACGGAGCCTCACCCCGATCGGGTCGCTGATGAAGCAGGTCAGGAAGTGCTCGCGGAAGACCTCCGAGGGGACCTTGCCGCCGAAGTCCTGGAGCGTCCAGGTCGCGTGCATCTCGTAGGTGCGGTCCAGACGCTCCAGAAAGTACGGGATCCACCCGGTGCCGCCCTCCGACAGCCCGATCTTGATGGCCGGGTACTCCTTGAGGACACGGGACCACATCAGGTCGGCCGCCGCCTGGACGAGGTTGATGGGCTGGAGGGTGATCATCACGTCCGGCGGGGCGTCGGGCGCGGTGATGGCGAGGCGGCCGGAGGATCCGATGTGCAGGTTCATGACCGTGCCGCAGTCGGTCAGCGCCCGCCATACGGGGTCCCAGTACTCGGAGTGGAAGCTGGGGTAGCCGAGCGGGACCGGGTTCTCCGGGAAGGTGAGGGCGTGACAGCCCTTCTCGGCGACGCGCCGGATCTCCTGGGCGCACAGCTCGGCGTCCCAGATGGCCGGGAGGGCCATGGGGATGAAGCGGCCGGGGTGGGCGGCGCACCACTCGTCGATGTGCCAGTCGTTGTAGGCGCGCACCAGGGCCATCGAGAAGTCGGAGTCCTCGGTGGCGAACAGCCGGGCGGAGAAGCCGGGGAAGGAGGGGAAGTTCAGCTGGGCGAGGACACCGCCGGCGTTCATGTCGGCGACGCGTTCGTCGACGTCGTAGCAGCCGGGCCTGATCTCCTCCAGGCCCTGCGGCTCCATGCCGTACTCCTCCTTGGGACGGCCCGCGACCGCGTTGAGCGCGGCGTTGCCGATCCTGGCGTCCCGGAACTGCCAGACGTCGCTGCCGTCCTCGCGGTGCACCAGCCGCGGCGCGTCCTTCTTGTAACGGGCCGGCAGGTGGTTGGCGAACAGGTCCGGCGGTTCGATGATGTGGTCGTCGACGCTGATGAGGATCATGTCATCGCGGTCCATGGGACTCCTTGTGGCTGTGGGCGGATCAGTCCGAGGCGGGCAGGGCCTTGGGCGGTTTGACCGCCAGTGGCTCTCCTCCGTAGGTGAGGTGGC
Source organism: Streptomyces sp. P3 (assembly GCF_003032475.1). Lineage (NCBI taxonomy): Bacteria > Bacillati > Actinomycetota > Actinomycetes > Kitasatosporales > Streptomycetaceae > Streptomyces > Streptomyces sp. P3. The sequence goes on along the minus strand of NZ_CP028369.1, from coordinate 8,278,896 downwards.
CGGTGCCGGAAACGGTGCAGAGGAGTTCGAGCGTGTCGGCGGGGTCGACGTAGCGCTTGCCGATGAGGGTGTCCGGTGTCTGACCGGCCGGCTGTGCGGCCGGCGCGTCCTGGGCCGGGACCATCGGGCTGCCACCGCATTCGACCGGGCCCGTGACCTCCTGCGGGGCCCGGATCACGATGACGCGGGTGGTGCCGGTGACCGAGGCCAGTTGGTCACCGGGGTGCAGGGCCGGTGTGCGGGGTGACGGCATGGCGCGGTTCTCCTTGGGATGCGGGTGCCGGTGGAGTGAGCCTCTCCCCCAGCCGGTCCAGGTCGTAGGACTGGCGGGCGAGCCAGAAGCGCAGGAAGCCGGTGAGCGAGTAGCGCAGGAACAGGGCTCCGCCCACCACGGCGGCGGCGATGCCGCCGAGGCCGATGGCGAGGGCGTCGCCCTGGGCGAGGGAGTTGTCGGTTGCGTGGGCGAGGGGGAAGGAGAGCGCGCCGAGGACGAGTCCCGCGGCCATGAGCAGTCCGCCGAGCCGCAGCCAGAGCGTGGCGCGGGCGGCGGCGGGATCGGGGATCTTCAGCTCGGCCAGTTCACGGACGAACCGTTCTGCACGCGCTTCGGGAGGTGCGGTCATGTCGGGCTCCCCAGGTAGTAGGAGGAGAGTTCGGCGTGCAGGGAGCTGTCGGGGCGCCCCTGCCACTGGACGCGGCCGCGGGCGAGGACGGCGGCGTGGTCGGCGATCTTCAGCACGGCGGCGGCGAACTGCTCGACGACGAGCACGGCGACGCCCTGCCGGGCGACGCCGGCGACGAGTTCGTAGAGCTCGGCGACGACCAGCGGGGCGAGCCCCATGGAGAGTTCGTCGAGGAGCAGGACGGCGGGGTCGGTGGCGAGGCCGCGGGCGAGGGCGAGCATCTGCTGCTCGCCGCCTGAGAGGGTGCCCGCCGGCTGGGCGCGCCGGGTGCCGAGGATGGGGAAACGGGCGTAGGCGATCTCCTCGATCTCCTCCTGGGCGCGGCCCGTGAAGGTCATCATCCGGAGGTTGTCGCGCACGGACAGGTTGGGGAAGACACCACGGCCCTGGGGCACCAGGCACACGCCGGCGCGGGCGATGGCGCGCGGGTGGATGCCCGTGGCGTCCCGGCCGCCGAGCAGCAACCGGCCGGCGCTGGGCGGGTGCACGCCGGCGGCGACCGACAGCAGGGTGGTCTTGCCGGCGCCGTTGGGACCGAGGAGGGCCACCACGCAGCCCTCCTCGACGGCCAGGTCCACGCCGTGCAGCACGGTGATGCCGCCGTGGGCGGCGCGGATGCCGTCCAGCTCCAGCAGGGGTCCGCTCATGGTCGTGCCTCCCCCAGGTAGGCGGCAAGGACCGTCTCGTCGGTCTGCACTCGGGCGGGCGGGCCGCTGGCGACGACGGAGCCGAGGTCGAGGACGTGCACCTCGTCGCAGACGCTCATCACCAGGCTCATGTCGTGCTCGACGAGCAGGACAGCCGTGCCTTCGTCGGCGAGGGAGCGCAGCAACGCGGCGAACCGCTGTGTCTCCTCCGCGTCCTGGCCGGCGGCGGGTTCGTCAAGGAGCAGGACGCGCGGGCCGAGGACGAGGGCGCGGCCGACCTCGACCAGGCGGGCCAGGCCGGTGGGGAGCGCGTCGGCCGCGTCGTCGGCCACGCCGGTCAGACCGAGCCGTGCCAGTACGGCGTCGGCCGTGCGGGCGGCGTGGCGGCGCCCCGGGCCGAGTTCGGCGGCGACGAGCAGGTTGTCGCGCACGGAGAGACGACCGAAGAGCTCCAGGTGCTGGAAGGTGCGGGACATCCCGCGGCGGGCGCGACGGGCGGGGCCTTCCCGGGTGATGTCGCGGCCGTCGAGACGGATACGGCCGGTGCGGGGTCGGCGCAGCCCGCAGACCACGTCGAACAGCGTGGACTTTCCCGCACCGTTGGGGCCGATGAGGCCTGTTACCCGGCCCGCCTCGGCCGTCAGCGACACGCCGTCGAGGGCGCGGCGTCCCCCGAAGGAGACGGTGATCTTCTCAGCCCGCAACAGTGGTGGCACGGCTCAGCACCTCCCCGTCCTCGGCCCGCCAGGGGCGGCGTATGCCCCACCACTCGGGCGGGATGTCGGTGGGCGGCCGCTGTGCGGCGGCGGCGCGGACGCGCAGTAAAAGGGCCGTGACGAGGGCGATCGCGAGGAGCAGCCATCCGTTCGCCACGTCGAGCGCCGCGAGCAGCCAGCACACGCCGAGGACGCCGAGCAGCCCGCTCAGCAGCGGCCGGTTCCGTCCCAGCGGCGCCCATTCGGCGCGCATCCGGACCAGGACGCCGCTGGGGCTGTGCGCGAGTCCCATGCCGGCGAGCGCGACGAGCAGGGCGGTCACGTCGTGCACCCAGGAGCCGAGGCCGCTCATCAGCTGCGCCGGCAGGACGAAGGCGATGCCGGTGAACAGCCCCGTGCCCACCGCGCCGAGGCCGCCGATGACCGCGATCAGGAAGATCGGCAGTCCGGCGACGAGGTTGAACTGGTCGGCGGTGACGGTCTGGAGCTGCATGCCGTACAGGGCACCGCCCAGTCCGGCGATCCCGGCGGACAGGGCGAAGACGGCGGTCTTGGTGGCGAGGAGCCGTCCGCCGAGGGTGGCGTAGGCGGCCTCGCTGTCGCGCAGCGCGATCAGTCGGCGGCCGAACCGGCCCCGGCGCAGTGTGGCGACGCCGACCGAGGCGAGGGCGAGGCAGGCGGCGGAGAACACCAGCAGCTGGGCCGGTGAGGTGAGGTGCAGGCCGAACAGGTCCGGGCCGGTGACGGTCACCGAACCCTGGTCGAAGAAGGTGACGCGCACACCCAGCACCTCGAAGGCGGGCAAGGTGAAGATCCAGCGGTCGAGGACGACGGCGAACGCGGCGGTGCCGAGCGCGAGGTAGATGCCCGACAGGCGCAGGGCGGGCAGCGCGATCAGCGCGCCGACGGCCGCGGTGACCAGCGTGGCGACGGGCAGCGCCCACAGCTCGCCGTGCGCGCCGAGGTGTCCCCACACGACAGCGCCGATGCCGGCGATGGACAGCTGGCACAGGGAGATCTGCCCGGTGTATCCCGCCAGGGGCACGAAGGACAGGGCGATGACGCCGAGCGGGAAGAGCGTGCCGTAGGCGAGGACGGCGTCCTCCGCCAGGACCGTCACCAGGACGAGCGCGAACAGCACGGTCGAGCCCGCGAGGAGGAGGCTCCCGCGTGCCGACGGCAGCGGCACCCGTACGGGGGTGCGGTCACGGCCGCGCAGTCTGCGGTGTGGGAAGGCGAGCAGGGCCAGGAACAGCAGCAGCGCGGGGGCTGCCAGACGCAGGCCCGGAAGGTAGTCGTTCTGCGGCAGGTAGCCGGCGAGATAGGCCTCCAGCAGGCCGACGACGAGGGCCCCGAGGAAAGTGAGCGGCAGGCTGCGCAGTCGGCCGAAGACGGCCGCGGTGTAGGCGCTGACGATGAGCAGCGACAGCTGCTGGGCGTCGAGCGCGACGGCGGGCGCGATGAGGATGCCGCCGACGGCGGCGAGCTGGATGCCGAGCACCCAGGCGAGCCGGGTGGCACGTAGCGGATCGGCGCCGGTGAGGCCGGCGAGAGCCCGGTCGTCGACGGAGGCGCGCATCTCCGTGCCGGCGCGGGTGCGGTGCAGCAGTGCCCAGAGGGCCGCGGCGATCGCCAGGGCGACGGCCATGGTGATCGCCTGGTGCCAGGTGACCGCGGCCGGGCCGAGGCGCAGTGCGGGCCGGTCGGCGAGGAACGGCGTGAGCGGACGCGCGGTGTTGGGGTCCCACACCCAGCGGGCGAGCGCGATGCACCCGGTGAGCAGCGCGACGGTCATCACGAGGCGTTCGGCCTCGCCGAGCGCCTGCACCGGCCGCATGAGCACACGTTCCACGAACAGGCCGAAGGCGGGGGCCAGGACGAGCAGGACGAAGGCGAGGGCGAGCGGGACCGGCCAGCCCCAGCCGACGGCCAGCTGCCAGTAGGCGAAGGCGGACAGCATTCCGGCCGCGCCGTGGGCGAAGTTGAACACACCGGTGGTGGCGTGCGTGACCACCAGACCGGTGCCGATCACGGCGTAGACGGCGGCGGTACTCAGGCCGACCACCGTGAAGGCCAGGAATTGATCCATGACTTGGAAATTAGCTTCTCCCTATTGGAGAAGCAACCATCCGGAGCAATACTCCTTCAGTGAGAATTACATTCTCGTACGAGAGGACGAGGCCCTTGAGCGTCACCGACGACCTGGTGGAGATCGAACAGCTCCTCGCCCGTTACGCCGTCGCCATGACCCGCGGTGACGTGGACCGGGTGCTCGCCGTGTTCGCGCCGGACGGCAGCTACAGCGCCTTCGGCGACACCTACCCGCTCGACGAGTTCCCGGCACTCGTCTCCGCCGCCCCGAAGGGGCTGTTCCTCGTGGGCACGCCGGTGATCGAGCTGGACGGTGACGCGGCGACCGGCACTCAGCCGCTGTGCTTCGTCGAGCACTCCACGCACGAGTTGCGCATCGGCTACTACAACGACACCTACGTCCTCACCCCGGACGGCTGGCGGCTGCGCACCCGCGCCATGACCTTCATCCGCCGCAGCGGCGCCCACGACTCGGGCCGCCCGCACGCCTTCGAGCGCACCCGCTCGTGAGGGTCGAGGAGTTCCGCCGGGCGCTGGACGCCTGGCTGGACCGTCACGACCTGTCCCCCGGTACGGACCACTCCCTGGACGCCCAGGTCGCGCAGCTGGCCCGCGTCCGGCGGGAGCTGTGGGCGGCGGACTGGATGCGGCACGGATGGCCGGAGGCGGCCGGCGGACTCGGCGGCCCGAGCGTGCTGCGGGCGGTACTGGGCGAGCAGGTCGCCTCGCGGGACCTCGCCGAGCCCGGCCTGTGGTCGATGGTCGAGGTGCTGGTCCCCACACTGATCGACTACGCGCCGCCCGCGCTCGCCGCCGAAATGGTGCCCCGGCTGCTCGGCGGCGAGGAGCAGTGGTGCCAGGGCTTCTCCGAGCCCGGCTCGGGCAGCGACCTGGCGTCCCTGTCCACGCGTGCGGTCCCGCGGGGGGACGACTGGGTGGTGACGGGGCAGAAGGTGTGGACAAGCCTCGCCCAGTACGCGGCCCGCTGCGTCCTGCTCGCCCGGACGGGAGGGCCGGGGCACGGCGGCATCAGCGCCTTCTTCGTCGACATGGACTCCCCCGGCATCACCGTACGGCCGCTGCGCACGATGCACGGCGTGGACGAGTTCGCCGAGGTGTTCTTCGACGACGTGCGGGTCCCCGCGGGGCGGCTGCTGGGCTCCCCCGGCGACGGCTGGCGCCTCGCGATGGACCTGTTGCCGCACGAGCGGTCCACCTGCTTCTGGCACCGCGTGGCCCACCTCTACAGCCGCCTCGACCGGCTCCTGGCCGACGGCTGCGAGCCGGACGCGGATGCGCTGGGTGCGGTCTGGCTGGACCTGCACAGCGTGCGCTGCCGCTCGGCCGCCACACAACGGGCCCTGGCGGACGGCGAGCGGCTGGGCCCGGAGACCTCCGTGGACAAGATACTGCTGGCCGGCGCCGAGCAACGGCTCTTCGACACGGCGCGGGACCTGCTGCCGGGGTCGGTGGAGCTGGCGTCGGACGGGACGTGGCGCACCGAGTACCTCTACTCGAGGGCCGCGACCATCTACGGCGGCACTGCCGAGATCCAGCGCAACATCGTCGCCCGCCGTCTGCTGGACCTCGGGAAGGAGTGAGACGCGGTGGACGCCGCTGAACGCGCACTGCTGGAAGATGCCCTGCGCAAGTCCCTGACGACTTGCAGGCCGGAAGCCGAACCGGGCACCGCCCTGGCCGAGTTGGGCTGGGCGGAGATGCTCGCAGAGGAACCGGACACCGCGATCCCGCTGGTGTTCCGGCTGCTCGGGGAGACCGGCACGCAGGCGCCGGTCCTCAACGACGTCGTCCTGCTGGCGGCGGGCCGCCCTCTCGGGGGTACGCCGCCGCTGCCGTACGCGGGCGGGGCCTGGGTGCGGTGGGCCCGGGGGGACCGTGCGCCGACCGGTCCGCTGGATCCCGGACTTCCGCTGCGCCACGCCGAACCCGGTGACCTTCCCGCACCTGCCGTGGCGGCGGGCCGCCGGGCTCTGGGCTGGTGGCTGCTGGGCGCCGGACGGGCCATGCTGACGCTCGCCCGCGAACATGTGCTGGACCGCGAGCAGTTCGGCCGCCCCCTCGCTTCCTTCCAGGCGCTGCGGCACCGGCTGGCGGAGACGTACGTGGCGCTGGAGGCGGCGGAGGCGGTGCTGGTCGCGGCCGCGGCTCCGGAGACGGACCGCTCCGCCAGGGAGAACACCGAAGCGCCGGACAGCGCCGATGCCCTGGATAACACCGGCGCGCTGCTCGCCAAAGCCGCCGCCGGCCGGGCCGCGCTCACCGCTGCCCGCCACTGCCAGCAGGCGCTCGGCGGTATCGGCTTCACCGCCGAGCACGCCCTGCACCGACACGTCAAGCGTGCCCTGGTGCTCGACGGGCTGCTCGGCTCCACCCGTGAACTGACCCGCGAGGCCGGTCGGCTGCTGCTGCGTGAGACGCGCGCCCCTCGCCTCGTCGACCTGTGAGGGGCGCCCTGTGTCCGACCTGTGGAACGACCTGCTCGGCTGTCTCGACCTCGCTCCCTGCGGGCCGGACACCTGGGAGGGCCGCTCGCAACAACTGGAGTACCGGCGGCTGTTCGGCGGACAGTTGCTCGCCCAGTTCGCAGGGGCGGCACAGCTCGCCGCGCCGGGCAAGGGGCTGAAGTCGCTCCACACGCAGTTCCTGCGGGAAGGGCGCACGGGTGAATCGGTGCGTTACGAGACCGAGGTGTCGCAGCAGGGGCGGACCTTCGCGACCGTACGGCTGACCGCCCGCCAGGAGCGGGGAGTCGTCGCGGTGGCGAACGCGAGCCTGCACGTGTGGGAGGAGGGGCCCGACCGGCAGGTGGCAACCCCCGTGCCGACGCTGCCCGGGCCTGAACGCGCCGTCGCGCTGGGCTTGCTGCCCTGGGAGTCGAGGGCGGCGGCCGATCTCGACACCGCGAAGTCGGAGCCGCCCGAGTACGAGCTGTGGACCCACATCCCGGACGCTCCCCGGGCCCTCGCCCCCGGCCTCCTCGCCTACGCCACCGACCTCACGCCCATCGGCACCGCGCTACGTCCAGTGGAGGGCGTGACGCAGGCGGACGCGGGCCGTGCGTTCACCTCGGCCGTCACCGCACACACCGTGTGGTTCCACCGGCCGTTCACCACCGGGGACTGGCTGCTGCTGCGCCAGCACAGCCCGCTCGCCGCGCACGGGCGGTGCTTCGGCCGCGGGGACGCCCTGACGGCGGACGGCACGCTGCTCGCGTCGTACGCGCAGGAGGCGTTGGTGCGGTTCACCGCGTGAAGAGTGGCGAACGCCGTGCGGCTCCCCGTCGGGGCCGAGGTGGGTCATCGACTCCGGGTGAGGAGATCGTCGATGGTCTGGGCAGGCCGGAGGAGTTCGAATCGGACATCTCCGCGAGGACCGGTGCGGACTCCGTAGACGGCGGGTTCGGGCAGTGTTGAAGTGGTAGGGGGCGGAGAAGCAGTAGATGTCGGTGTCGAGGATGGCCACGACGTCGCCCACCGCGAGAGCGGGCAGGGGACGGGCTCGGGCGATCAGGTCGCCGGCGAAGCAGAGAGGGCCGGCGATGTCCTGCGCCACCAGTGGTCCGGCCTTGCGGACTCCGGTGGGGTGGTGGGCCGTGACCCGCAGAGGTCACGAGTCGGGCTGGAACACGGTGCGTGCGGCGACCTGGGCGCCAGCATGGCTGATGGCGATCGGGCGTCCCCCTGAGGTCTTCGTAGAACTCCTGGTAGGACCGCGCCTGCGCGGCGGGTCTCAGCGTACGGAAGGAGTCATCGAACGCCCCCGCCGTCGCAACGGACTCGGCCGCACGCGGATCCAGCAGCATCCGGAACTCGAACAGGGCCCGCACCCCAGCCAGTGAGATCGCGGCCACCCGAGCCACCTCTCCCGGCACGAAATCGACCAGCCCCTCACGGGCCAGCCGCCGGATCGCCTCCCGCACCGGCGTCCGCGAGGCACCCAGCTCCTCGCTCGGCTGGACCTCGCTCAGGTTGGCTCCCGGCCACAGCCGCAGCGACTCAATGTCAGTGTTCAGCCGCTCCTAGACCGCCTCACTCTTACCGGTTGCCCGAGCCACGGAACTCCTCGCTGATCCTGCCGCACACATTTCTGTATACAAACTAGGGGTCATCCGCCCAGGGGTTCATCACCAGGAGAAGCGGCCCGAGGCCTGCCGCGTGCCACGCCAGCCCGGTGTGCGACGGCAGCCCGTGCGGCGGCCGAAGGAGTGCTGGTCAGGGGCTGTTGGTGTTGTAGTTGCCGGTGCCCGCGCGGTCGTTCTGGATGACCGGGGTATGTCCGCGCCTGGCCAGGTACGGGCGGTGGGCGGCGTCATGAAGATGGACGCGATCTTCGACACCGCCCGGACAGCCGCCACCGTGCACGCCAACGCACGTGGCCATCGTCTCGTGAACGGAGAACGCAGGAGCGCGCGGAGTTGCGGGCCTTGCGAGCGGCGACGGACTACTGCACGGGGTTCCAGCCGTCGCTTCCGGCGAGATACTTCTGCGCGGTGTAGTTCGCCGCGGTCGCGCTGCTCATCAGCGGACGGTCGCCGGTGCCGGCACCGGCTCCGGCACCGGCACCGGTGTTGTTGTACTCACTGAACCGGCAGGTCTTCCAGGAGAAACCGCCCATGTCCTGCCAGGCACCGGCTTGACGGATGTGCGCCCCCAGCGTCGACTCACGCACCAGCACCTGACCGATCGCGTCGGCCGCGCCACCGGCATGCCAGCAGCGCCCCAGGGCGACGGTTCGCGGCGCGGCCGAACTCACCAGCGTCGACCTCGTGATCAGGATGCCGTACCGGTTGCTGGAGCTGGTGGCCGCGGCGGTGATGTAGCCGTTGTTGGCGCTGCCGCGGTCCAGAGAGCGGATGGTCGTGGAGTCGACGACCAGGGCACCATTTCCGTAGATGAAGTCGACGGCGCCTTCGATGTAACTCTTGTAGACGTACTGACGGACCTGCGAACTCCCCGTACCGCCCCAGGAGAGGAACGTGTCCTGGTAACCCAGCAGCCGTACGTTGCGATAGACCTGCCGGTCGCCGCCGGCATACAGAGCCAGTGCCTGACTGTCGTGCCGGTCGTAGGTGTTGGCGATGGTCACGCCGTTGACCGTGGTGTTCTTGGCCATGTTCAGTACAGTCGCGCTGCCCGAGGTGCCGGCGGTGGACGCGGGAGCGTTTCCCGTGATCACGACGTCGGTCGCGGTCCCGGTCATGCCCCGCAGGGTGAGGCCGGACTTGCCCGACGGAATGGATACCTGGCCACGGTAGGTGCCCGGCTTGATGTTGATGATCGCGCCGGAGGGAGCTGCCGCGATCGCGGCCTGGATGGTGGTGTAGCTTCCGGAGCCGTCGCTCGCCACCGTTATCGTGGTGGCGGCGTTCGCCGGGGTGGTCAGCCCAAGGGCGGCCAGCGGTAAGAGGGCCAGGGCGCAGGCCACGAGGGGCCGTGGTTTGCCGAGCGAGTGCATGTGTGACCTTTCGTCGATCTTCGGGGAAGTGGTCAGCGCGGTGAGCGGTTGGTGATCCTCGCTATGGTCAAGTCGTGGGCCACACGATCGAACTGGTGGGGATGGTGTCGGTCAGCCGCCGGAAATCGGCTGACGGCAGGACGCCCTGGTTGTGCAGGGCAGTGGCCACGAGTCGAGCGACCTCGATCGCGCCGAAGGCCTGGAAGTGTGTGTTGTCCTGGCTCCCGTCGGGATAGTTGGGGTACTGCCCAGCCTTGAGGATCATGAAGTACTTCTTCGTTCCCTCCACCCCTACGCGGTTCCACAGCGCGGTGCTGGACGCGGTCAGGTCGACCAGTGATACGCCTTTGGCCGCGGCGAGTTCGCGCATCGCCGCCGGATAGGCGCCATGCGACGTCGAGATGCGCCCCGCGCCGTCGAAGTGGCGCCGTTCCACGGACGTCACCAGGACGGGGATGGCACCCTTGGCCCGGCTCTTGTCGATGTACCGGGAGAGGTACTGCTTGTACGTCGTCGACGGCTCGGTGTAACGGCTTGGGTCGTCGATCTTCTCGTCGTTGTGCCCGAACGAGATGAGGAGATAGTCACCGCGCTTGATCACAGCCAGAATGCGGTCGAGCAGGCCCAGATCGATGAAACTCTTGGAACTGGCGCCCGACTTGGCCATGTTCACCACCGAGGCGTCAGCGGTGAGGAACACCGGCAGCGCCTGGCCCCAGCCGGCCCGGGGAGCCAGCGAGGAAACGTAAGTGGAGGCCGTGGAGTCTCCCGCGACGTAGACGTGAACGGGGGGCGCCGCCGAGGCGCGCGCCGCAGCACCGCCCGGCAGAGCGATCGCCAGGGTGGCTGCGGCACCGGTCGCTGCGGCGCGTAGGACGAACCGTCGGCTCGCCGGCTGTTGCCCCAACGGGCGTCTGGAGAAGGGCATGTTCCACCTTTCGGAAGAAGGACTGTCGGAGGTGTCTGCGGGAGGGATGACACGAGCAGCAGGTCTGCGCTCATGAACCGGGACATGGGGCTGCCGCTGCCGGGCGACTTGACCGGCAGCCTGGCCCCGCACGGCGCGGCGTCTGGTGCCGCCACCTGTGAGATCCGGTTGGCCTGGTCACAGGCACCTCGCCGGCGGCCTGCCCAACCGCACGCCAGGTTCAGCGGCGGGCCAGGGAAACCAACCGGGAGTAATCCCGGCAGGACGCCCCGGTCAGACCCAACAACCTGTGCGACACTGTCCAGCTCGAAATCCGCGCGCACGCCGACTGCTGGGCCGCGGCCCTCAACCCGCCGCTGCTCTCACGGACGGGCGCCGCCGAGCGTCGGTCAGCGCAGGTACGCGGCCAGGGGCAGACGCTGCTCCCGGATGCTCTGGAGCACCAGCCCGCCGATCCGCGTCGCACCGTACTGCGAAAAGTGGGTGTTGTCCGTGACGCCGTCGACGGAGGAGCGGAGGTAGAGCTGTGCGGAGGCGGACGGGCCGAGGGGCTCGACCAGCGTCTGACTCTTGGAGGTCAGGTCGATCACCGGCACGTTCTGTGCCGCGCCGACTGCGCGCATCTCGGCGGGCAGGTTCACACCGACCCCGTTGATGTGCAGCGCCGTGGGCGTGAGCCGGTTGCCGTTGAACAGCCGGCGGACCGGCGGGGTGACCAGGACCGGGACGCCGCCCTTCGCCCGGACCCGCGTGATCATGGAGGTGAGGTTGCTCCGGAAAGCGGACGCTGTGGTCTGCTTGTCGTTGTGGCCGAACTGGATGAAGACCGCGTCGTTCGCCCTGACCTTCGCCAGCAGGGCCGGAAAGAGCGCCGAGTTGGACAGGAAGCTGCCCGAACTCTCCCCTGAGTCGGCGTAGTTGGCGACGGCGGCGCCGGGACCCACCGCAGGCGTGATCATCTGGCCCCAGCCGGTGTACGGGGCGGCCGGCTGGTCGCACACGGTCGAGTCGCCGGCCAGGTAGGCGACCAGCGGCTGGGTCGCCGGCCTCACCGAGACGGCCGACACCTGCGGGTTGGATCCTGCGAACCGGATGTCCAGACCCGGGTTTCCGGTGCCGCCCTGACCGGTCGGCTGTCCTTCCGGCTGCCGCACATTGACCGTGAACGAGTACGTGGCGACGGCACCGGCTGCCGTCTTGGTCGCCGGAAGCATCAGGCGCCGGGCCTCCACCCACATCTCGGTCTGCCCGGCGGAGTCGGCGCCCCCGACGGAGACCGTCACGTCGTAGTTGCCGGGTGAGACCGCGTAGTGACACTTGATCGGCGAGGTGCCTGAACAGCCGGCCGGCACAGCCCGCGTGGCCGCATCGGCATGCGCCGCACCGGTGCCGACCAGCGTCGCAAGGGTCAAAAGACCCGCTGCTCCCAGCCTGGCCCCGTACCCTTCCGGGCCGAATGTCATATACATTACAATCACCAGTTCCCATCCTTGACCGGGGTGATGCCCGAGTTGAGGTTCACGGTCGACGCTCAGGCCTGGGTGAAGCCGTTCATGATGACGGTGGGCCGTTGCGTGGAGGAGTCCCAGGCGCCGTTGCCGTAGCCGGTGAACGGGGACATGCACTCCGGCTCCCAATAGAAGATGCCCTGTCCACCGTTGGCCTTCAGGGCCTTGATGTACGCGACCAGCGCGGCCTGAGTGGAGGAGGCTCTGTCCACCCGTCCGCCGAACTCGGTCTGCATGAAGGGCTTGCCGTAGGCGGCGGAGATCTTCTTCATGTTCGCCACGATCCCGGGGGCGAGGCTGGCGCTGCCGTAGGAGGAGAACACCGACATGTCCCACTTGCCGCCGCCCGCGGCGTAGCGGCTGAAGAACGTCGTCATCGAGTCGTACTTCTGCGGCTGGGCCAGGTGGATGCACACCGTCGAGCTCGGCGACACCGCCTTGACCTGGGTGTAGGCGGCGTTGAACAGCCCGGTCATCTGCGCCGGGTTGGAGACGCTGCCGACGGGGCGGCAGATCCCGCTGTTGGTCTCGTTGCCGATCTGCACCCAGGTGGGCAGCACGTCGTTGTTCTTCATGACCGTCATGCTCTGGTTCACGTACGTACTCATCGCGGTGAGCATCCGGCTGTAGCTCATGCCCCTCCACGCGGCGGGCGGGTTCTGCACACCCACGGAATTCCAGGTGTCGCCGAACATGTAGTCGAGCATGATCGACATTCCTGCGGCCTTGACCCGCTTGGCGAAGGCGGCGACCTCGTTGATGCCACAGTGCCCGTCGGTCGGGCTGCTGGAGGGATTGACAAATGTGCGCAATCGCACGGCGGTGATTCCGTACCCCTTGAGAATCGTCAGCAGGTCCTGCTTCTGACCGCTCGCGTTCTTCCAGGAGAAGCCGCGCGCCTCCATCTGCGGCGCCCAGCTGACGTCGACGCCCTTCACGAAAGGCGCTGCGGCGGCGTTGGCCGGTGTCTCGAGTTCGGCGAGCGCGGCGGCGGTGGCAATCGCACCGGCCGTCGCGGAGGTGGCCTTGAGCAGAGTACGGCGGCTCATCGAACCAGAGCCGGATGACTGGCTCGGAGACATGGTCGCTCCTCTCCACCCGACGACCGCACGTGAGTCGTGGCGGCCGACGGGCGGTTGGTAGTGGGTTGGGTTGGGGGTGCGTGTTTCGAGGGCTTGGTGCAGGTGAGCGGGGCGGTGGGTCGCCGTGGGACGTGTTTCGCGCCGATAGGGCGGAGCTGCTCCTCTGAGGGGCCGTCCACACGACGGCCGCAGCGGGTCTCACTGCGAACCGGCCCTGCCCCGCGCACCTGGTCGGCCGCCCATGCGGTGCAGCACGCTCGGCCGCAGGGCGGGGTTCAGGGGTGTAGACGGTTGGCCTTGGTGCCGTTGTTTGAGTGGACCCCGGATCCGGTCAGCGGGCGAGTGTCGTTGGACGTGCCGTACTTGTCGATGTGGGTGCCGCCGAGGAGTTCGCGCACCGTGTCGCCGTGCCGCCGGCTGACGAAGTTCGTGCTGGACGGCTCCCGGCCCGGGGAGGCGCCGGCGGTCGAGCGCGGGGTGGTGTCGGAGGCGGACCATGAGTCGGCGCCCGGGCTGCCGGCGTAGACCACCGGATGCAGCCGGAAGCCCGAGACCTGATGCTGACCCAATCATGACAACCCAACGATCAGGGCGGTGAGCGGTTTACCCCTCAGCCGAGGACGGACTCCCACTTGGTCTTGGGCCCGGCCGCGTCGACAGGGAGGCGGTCCCGTGCGGCGGTGTCGCTGTACATGGTCCAGCGCGCCCAGTCGACGACGGTGTTCGGGAAGCGCTTGTCGCTCCAGAAGCTGGTGTGGGTGCCGCCGACGAAGGTGAGGAACGCCTTGGGCCAGGTGATCTCCTTGTACGCCTGCCGGGCCGAGCTGTACGAGGTGGTCGAGTCCCGGTCACCGTGGACGAACAGGACCTTGGCGGAGACCGAACGGGACGGGTTGCCCATGTCCACGCAGGACTGCGGGTTGGCGGAAACGATCCGGCTGTCGGGCCAGGAGGTCAGCAGGCCATGGGTGATCATGCCGCCCAGGGAGTGGCCGGAGACGCCGACGCCGATGCCGGTGTTGAGGTGCCCGGCCAGCGGTCCGCTCGCGTTGAGTGCGAGGGTGTTGGTGAGGATCTGCGAGACGTCCTTGGAGGAGTTGCCGTTGTTGACGTCGTTGAAGTTGTGGTTGAAGTACGGGGCGGGGACGACGAAGCCCGCCGCGGCCAGGGCCCGGATGATGAACAGGGAGTTCTGCGGGCTGCTTCCGTAGCCGTGGGTGAAGTTGTAGACGGGGAAGACACCGTTCGCGACCGGGGCGTTCGTCACCGGGCTGCCGCCGGGAGTGCCGGTGGCGGGGTAGTAGACGAACGTGGTGCACCGGCGACTGCCGCGGGTCCAGTCATACTGGCGAACGCCGACAGCGAACGGCGTGGTGGGCGCGCCCTGCGGCCTGACGAGGGCGCCTGCCTGCCCGGTGCCGAGCAGGGACGCGCCCACGCCTGCAGCTCCGGCCGCGCTCAGGGCCAGGAAAGTACGCCGTTGCATGCTCATGGATGACTCCTGTGTGAGTGGGGGGATTGCTCGGAAGGGGAACGTGAGTTTGGTTCTTGGGTGAGCACCCGTCGCGCTTGAGGCAGTCCGTCACAACGTCGTTCTCCAACGCGCTCGCCGGTCCAGGCGCGACCGCAACGGTCGAGCCGACCGGCCGTGACACACACATGGAGATGCCTCGCCCGCCACATGTCTGTGAACGCTCCCACGCCGGTCGAACAACAGAACCGGACCTTGTGCGGTTGGCCGGCGGTCGGCTCACCCCTGCGATGTCAGCCGCTCGTCCTCGGTCAACACCAGCGGATTCAGCCTGCTGTCGCCCATTTCCTCCAGCAGACCGCAGCCGACAGCTGCCGTGACCGACCGGGCCGGACCGAGACGGACCACGCCTCACCTGGCGAGACGCGAACTCAGGACCAGATCACTGGCCGGTTTGCACCAGCTCGAAGTCGTCGACGTTCACCCAGTTGCCCGGATTCGCATCGGAGGCCACGCCGACCTGGATCGACCCGTTGGTCACGGTGATGCCGGAGATGCCGACCTTCGTCCAGGTGCCTATCGGCTGGTTTACAGGACGGTCCATTTCGCCCGCGCCGAAGTTCTTGGCGAAGATGTTCGCCGCCTTCTGCCCGCCGCTGCTCTTGACCCAGGCCGACAGCGTGTACGTCCCGTTCGGGACCGTGATGGTCTGGTACATGGCGGCCTTGTAGGCGGAGGCGTAGGACTGCGCAATCGCCCAGCGTCCGGTGTGTCCGCCGAGGTGGTTGCTGTTCGGATCGCTGCTGACGTTCGACGAGTTCGTCCATCCGGCGAGCTTCGTCTGGGAGACCCGGTCGGCCTCGACGCTGGGGTTCAGAACGTGGTTGTTGCCGCTGCCGACGGACCATGTGCCCGCGGCGGCGTCGACGTTCCACTGGTTCAGTGAATGGAAGACCGGCGTCGTCCCGTCGAAGGTGACCGGAACCCACTGGTTGTAGCCGATGCCGTTGCCGGCGAAGTCGCTCCAGCGGTCGCCTCCGAACATGACGAACGATCCCGATGAGCCGCTCACCTCGAACGCCAGGCCGGTCTGCGTCACATGTGAGAAGTCGGCGTCCGTGCCCTGCAGAACGAACTCCGAAGAATATCCGCTGCTTATCTTCGACGACTTGATGCAGTAGGTGTGGGACGCGTTCCAGCCGTGCAGATCCGAGGAGCAGAAGTAGTACGTCCCGGCGTGCTTGAACATGATGTTGCCTTCACGCCCGCCCGCTGAACTGCTGTAGATCCGCGTGGCGTTGTCGACGTGCAGGTAGTCGGAGGAGCGCAGCGGGGCGACGTACAGGTTCGAGCGGCCGCTCTTGTTGCTGAAGATGAGGTAGGCCCGTCCGTCGTCATCGGTGAAGACCGACTGGTCGCCGGACATGCCGGTGCTGACGTTGCCGATGCTCGACTGCGTGCCCGCGCGGCTGAAGTGGCCCGCCGGAGTGCTGCTCGTGCCGAACACGAGCCCGCTGTTGAGCTGGGAGACCAGCACGTACTTGCCGGTGTTGGGGTTGTGTGCGACACCCACCCGGCCGACCCAGGATGATCCACCGATGTCCGAGGAGGTCATCGCGTTTCCCTCGAACTTCCAGTGCACCAGGTCGGTGGAGGAGTAACAGGTGATGGCGTTGAACGACGTGTTGCTGTTCTTCCCGCCGGCGGGGTTGTTGTAGTAGCTGACGGCTCCGTTGTACTTCACGCCGTACCAGTAGTACGTGTTGCCGACTTTCAGCACGCCTCCGCCTTGGGAGTAGATCGGGTTCCCGGAGGTGTCCTTCCAGAAGACGTCGTTCTGCAGCACCGGGGCGGCAGCGGCCGCTGCATTCTGGGGCAGAGGGGCCGCGGCTCTCGCGTCGGCGAAGTCGCCGAAGAAGGCCAGGGCGATCACGAAGGGGAACAGCAGTGCAGCGATCGTCCATCGGGGAAGTTTTCCCAGCATTTCACATCCTCCGCTTCGGTTGCTCTCCAGGCTGTTCGGTCGAGGTTCCGAGATGGTGGGCGGTACCGGTCTGGTTCTCGAAGGCCCCGATGTTCGGCAGGCGGTTGTAGACCGTGGCCCCCGTGTAGTCGACACCGCCGTTGTCGGTCACGCTGACGCCGGTGTCGATGGCCGGCGAGCCCGCCTCGGCACCGGTCTCTCCGGCCACCCGTCACCTACTGCCGACGGACGTGCCGAGGATGATGCGGTGATCCGGTCGTCACAGGTGATCCGTGGTCGCAGACGTCGAGTTGAGTGCGGACCGGTGTGCAGTCGACTGTCGTGTCGCGGTGCTGGACTCATGTCGTGCCAGCTTCATGTGCCGGCGCGTCAGCGTCATGTCCTGGCTCGTCAACGCCATGTCCCGGCGCGTCAGCGTCGTCGCGATCCGCACGCCGACGGGGTCGAGAGCGAACAGGTTCTCCACCTGCCGCGTCGCGCAGCGCGCGCCCAACGCGACACCGTGCGTGAACGCCCGCGTGAATCAGGCACGATGACCTCCGATGTGGGGGCGAGTGGACGCGGCACCCGAGGTGAGAGGTGATCGTTCACTCTGGAGGCGTGGGAGCGTTCCCACGTCGGTGAGAGTAGGAAAGCTCCGACGCGTCGTCAAGAATTTTGTCCGACTCTGCTGTTCGGTCATGTTCGAATGCGACAACTCGCGACACCCGGCAGAACAACGCCCCACCATCATCCCGTGCTCCTGCGGAGTGCATCTGACCTGCGCCTCCCTCTCCTGATCGCAGCCGGTCAGACCGCTTGCCACCGCGCTGCGTCAGCAGCTCTCAAACAATGCGCGACCCGCCAATCCGCCAGATCCCGTTGACAGGTACGCGTCCTGCCGGGAGGCTGCGTGACACATCCCACGCTCATCGACGCCTGGGGCTCTGCCCCACCGTCAGTCCGATCTGTGAACGAACACAGACCTGGGTGGGCTGAATCTGCGCCGCTGACCGTCCAGCCTTCACAGACCGGCACCCGTGCCCGCGCCCGGAGAACCCATGAAGAGCCTTCGGATCCTTCTCACGACCACGATGGTGGTCGCCTTGTCGGCATTCGGCATCCGCGGTGCCTCAGCGGCCGGCAGCGCCGCGGGACACTGTTCCGGTACCGCCTTGCCGCGGCACCGGCGGGGCGGGCGCCTGCCCGGCCGATCACCGTGTGGCTGGCCGGTGACTCCACCATGGCCAATCCCAGTAGCCGTTGCCCCGTCGGCTGGGGCAGCCAGTTCGACGCCCTGTTCAACAGCGAAGTCGTCGGCAAGAACCGGGCCGTCGGCGGTCGCAGCATCCAGACCTGGTTGTACGAGTCGAACGTGAGCAACACCAAGGGCCCCGACGGCGAGTGCCGGCTCAGGTCCGACGCGTACTCGTCGCGCTGGCAGTCGATGCTGAACGCCACCACCGGGATGAAGCCCGGCGACTACCTCTTCATCCAGTTCGGCATCAACGACACCGCCTCGGCCTGCCCGCAGCACGTCGGCAGGCCCCGCTTCCAAGTGCTGATGACCATGATCGCGCAGGCCGCCCTGGCCCGGGGCGCGCACCTCATCCTGCTCACCTCGGTGGCCGCCATCACCTGCTCCGGCGGTACGGCCACCAAGAACCGGGCCTTCGTCCCCCAGACGTTCGCGGCCGGAACAGCCACCGAAGCACCCGTCGTCGACCTCGAGACACTGAGCGTCTCGCTCTACAACAGCCTGCGCTCTGCCCGAACAACGGTGACTACGGATCAGGCCCGTTGGGCGCGTTCTTCTGCAACGACCACACCCACTTCGAAACCTACGGCGCGCAGCGTATGGCCCGCCTTGTCGCCGACGACACACGCCGCAAGGACCTCCCGCTCGCCACATACCTCAGGTAGCCACGCCCTGACGGCAGCGGCCCCCACTGAGCCGGACCGGACTCCGGACGTTCCGGCTCCCGCTGACCAACTGCCCGCCGACCGCGCAACTCTCGCGCGATCGGCGGGCTGGAAGGACCCGATGTGCCTTCTCCATCCCCCTCTGCAGGTTCCGGGCGGATCACCCGCCGAACCCTGCTCGCACTTCGCACCCCACCCGCCGATTCCCTGGTCTGGAGAGCCCGAGTCTGCGCGCTCGCTTTCCTGCTGATGGCACCGCTGGCCCTCGCCTGCACGACAGACGCCGCCTCGGCCGGCGCCACCTCCGTGGCTGTGACCAGCACCGGCACCGCGACCAGGTACCGCACGGTCACGGACTTCGACCCCGGCTGGCGCTTCCACTATGGCGACGCGAGCGGCGCGAGTGCCGCCTCCTACGACGACAGTGGCTGGCGCGGGCTGAGTGTGCCGCACGACTGGAGCATCGAGGGCCGGACCCCGCCGTCAGACCCGTACTCCCAGTCGGCGTCGAGCACGGGCCGCGGCGGCTATCTGCCCTCGGGCATCGGCTGGTACCGCAAGCACTTCTCACTGGCCGAGGTGCCCGCCGACCGCAAGGTGTACATCGAGTTCGACGGCGTGATGGCCAATGCCAGCGTGTACGTCAACGGCAAACTGATCGGCACCCATCCCAACGGCTACACCAGCTTCCGCTACGACATCACAGGCGCGGTGAAGGCCGGCGGTACCGACAACCTGATCGCCGTCAAGACCGACACCAGCCTGCAGCCGGCCTCCCGGTACTACACCGGGGCCGGCATCTACCGCGACGTGCGCCTCATCGCGACCGACCCGGTGCACATCGACCAATGGGCCACCTACGTCACCACGCCGAACGTCAGCAGTTCCGCCGCCACCGTCCACGCGCAGACCACCGTGGTGAACAACGGCACCACCGCTGCGAGCGTCAGCGTCCGAGGGGTGCTGAGCGATCCTGACGGCACCGCGCTCCCCGCCGTCACCACGGCCGCCAGGACCGTCCCCGCGGGCGCCTCCGCCACCTTCGGCTACGACATCCCCGTCACCAACCCCAGGCTGTGGGACCTGAAAACACCGAACATGTACGAGCTGGCGACCTACGTCAACGTCGGCGGCATCCCGGTCGACGACGACCTCACTCCGGTCGGCATCCGCAGCCTCGCCTTCAGCCCCACCGGCGGGATGAGTCTGAACGGCCACAGCGTCAAGCTGCAGGGGGTCGCCCTGCACCAGGACTACCACGCCCTCGGGACCGCCGCCCCGCAGCGCGCAATGCAGCGGCGGCTCGCCCAGCTCAAGGCCCTGGGGGTCAACGCCGTCCGCACCGCGCACGAACCCCCCAGCCCGGCCTTCCTGGAACTCACCGACCGGATGGGCTTCCTGGTCCTGGACGAGTTCTTCGACACCTGGACACAGCACAAGTACAGCGACGCCGGCGACTACGCCGCCTACTTCAACCGCACGGCGTCCTCGCCCACCGGCACACCGGCCGTCCCGGGCGCGAGCGGATCGGCGCCCTGGTACCAGGTCGACACCACCGGCATCGTCATGCGCGACCGCGGTCACCCCAGCGTGGTGATGTGGAGCGCCGGCAACGAGATCCGCGACCCGCTCTCCACCCGGCAGCCGCTGCTGAGCAGGATGGTGTCGATCTCGCACGCCCTGGATCCGTCCCGCCCTGTCACCCAGGCGCTCTTCCGGCCCAAGGACAGCGGCGACGTCACCGGCGCCACCCGCACCACGCTGGACGTCTTCGGCGGCAACTACCGGCCCGACGAGGTGGTGGCCGCGATGGGCATGTCGCCCAAGCGACCAGGTCTGCTCACCGAGATGGGCACCGACACCTCGTCCTGGACGACGGTGAAGAACAACCCGGGCCTGATCGGCGAGTTCCTCTGGACCGGCGCCGACTACCTCGGGGAGGCCGACGGTCTGTGGCCCACCGTGGGAAGCAGCTCCGGCCTCATGGACGCGGTCGGCACGGTACGGCCCATCGGGTATGCGTGGCAGAGCGCTTGGGGCGCTCCCCACACCTCACCGCCACCTACGGGGACGACGGCCGGCCGGGTGGTGCTCAAGCCCGACCACAGCACCGTATCGACGGACACCGACGACATCTCCTATGTACAGGCCGCCGTCACCGACTCCTCCGGCCGGGTCGTGACCGGTTCGTCCGCTCCGGTCACCTTCAGCATCAGCGGGCCGGGCGTGATCCTGGCGGTCGACAGCGGCAGCCAGACGCAGGAGAGCTACCGCGGCACCGTACGCAAGGCCTACCACGGGCTCGCGTACGCCCTCGTCCGGGCGACCGGGCCGGGCACCATCACCGTCACCGCCCGAGCGGACGGCCTCACCCTGGGCACGACCACGCTGACCGGCACAACGGCACCCTTCGTGCCGTGCTCGGGAACCTGCGACTGACCCACAACGGCGCGGCGCCGGACCCGAGTTCACCCACCTGCGCTCCGAGCGAACTGGAGAAAGCAATGAAACGTTCCAAGCACGGGAGGCTCGCTCTCCCGGTCGCCGCGGTCCTGGCGGCCGTCGCCACGACGGTCGTCGGGTCGGCGGCATCCGGCAACGCGGCAGCCGGGAAGGTTTTCTACGTCTCCCCCACCGGCAGCGACAGCGCCGCCGGAAGCGAAGCGGCTCCCTGGAAGACGTTCGCCCACGCCCAGTCCGTCGCGCAGGCCGGTGACACGGTCTACTTCCGCGGCGGCACGTACGCCTACTCCCGCGCGAACGCGGGCTGCAAGAGCCAGACCGACAAAGTCGACGCCATCACCCTGAACAAGAGCGGCAGTTCGGGCAGCCTCATCAACTACGTGGCCTATCCGGGAGAAAAGCCGGTCTTCGACTTCTCGCAGATGAAGGACGACTGCCGGATCAAGGGCATCGACATCACCGGCAACTGGATCCGACTCAAGGGGCTGACGGTCACCGGCGTCCCGCAGAACAACAACCTCAACCACGAGTCCTGGGGAATCTGGATCTCCGGAAGCAACAACACCTTCGAACAGCTGGACCTGCACCACAACATGGGCCCCGGTCTGTTCATCCAGGACGGCGGCGGCAACCTCGTCCTCAACTCCGACTCCCACCACAACTACGACCCGCACACCTCCAACGGGGCCGGCGAGAGCGCCGACGGTTTCGGCGCCCACATCTCGGCCAACCATCCCGGCAACGTCTTCCGGGGCGACCGCGCGTGGTGGAACTCCGACGACGGCTTCGACCTCATCAACGCGTTCTCGTCCGTCACCATCGAGAACTCCTGGGCATGGCTCAACGGCTACCTGCCCGGGACCACCACCCCGTCTGGCAACGGCAACGGCTTCAAAGCCGGCGGCTACGGCGGCAAGTACGTCTCCAACGGGGTCAAGCACACCGTCCGCTCCTCCGTGGCGTTCAACAACCGGTCTTCCGGCTTCTACGCCAACCACCACACCGTCGCGGACGACTTCTTCAACAACACGAGTTACGGAAACCACCCCGACTTCAACATGCTCGGTATCTCCCCGACCGGTGCCGCCATCGGCCTGGGCAACCTGCGCAACAACATCGCCTACACCGGCACCCTGTTGTCGAACATGACCGGAACCAGCGCCTCGTACAACTCCTGGAATCTGAACGTCAACCTGTCCAACTCCCAGTTCCAGAGCGTGTCGACATCAGGCTGGGACGCGTCCCGCCAAGCCGACGGGAGCCTGCCGGTACTGCCGTATCTGCGCCTCGCGTCGAACAGCACCCTGATCGACAAGGGCGTCAACGTCGGCCTGCCCTACAACGGCTCGGCCCCGGACCTCGGCGCCTTCGAACGCTGACCCGCGCCGCCCGCGCGACAGCCCCTGGACGCCCTGGCCGCTGCCGCGCCCGGGGGTCGCGGGGCGAAGGACCGCGTTCGACGGGCTGGTGCCGACCGCTCGGTGAGGTGGCTCCGCCGGCCTGCTCCGAGCACGGCTTCCCGAAGCCGGTCCTGAGCCATCGTCAGGCATGCAACCGCTCCCCAACGGCGACGATCCTCGGCAGCGGCCCCCAATGGACTCACCGGCCCCGACGAGACATACACGCTGCCCGCCCGCCAGGACTTCGGGCCCGCCCGTGGCCTCGCCACGGGCAAGCACGTCGAGCCGGCGAGACCGAGCGGAAACCGGTTCTTGAGGACACGTCGAACCGGAGTGCCGGGATTTTCCCGGCACTCCGGCCACCATTTCGTGTGACTCAGGCGGGTTCCCCGGCCGCGACGGACGCGTCGGGCCTTGTCACCACCCCGCGCACCGCGTCCGCGGGTGCGGGAGCCGCGTCGGCGTGGTCGCTCTCGCCCGGTCGGACCGCCCGGACGTTACCCCGCCGCGTGCGATGTCAGTCGGCGGCGTCGTGCAGCGCCTCGTCGATGTCACTCAGCGCGCCGGTCAGCCGGGTGCAGTCGCCCTCACGGTCACGCCCTGTACAGGAACGGCCAAGCCTGAGGAGCCGCAGGTTGCGGTCGAATCCAGCCTGCTGATCGTGTGACGCCCCGCCCTCCTCAGGTACCGTCACAGCCCCGGCACCTCCAGGACCAGCGCCGAACCCATCCCCCCGCCCGCGCACATCGACGCGACGCCCACACCCCCGCCCCGGCGACGGAGCTCGTGGACGAGCGTGACGACCATCCTGGTGCCCGTGGCGGCGACGGGGTGGCCCAGTGAGCAGCCACTGCCGTTGACGTTGACGGTGTCCGGGTCGAGGCCGAGGCGGCGGACCGCGGCGAGTGGCACCGAGGCGAACGCCTCGTTGATCTCGAACAGATCCACGTCGGACAGCGTCATGCCCACCCGCCCGAGCGCCTTGGGGATGGCGTGCGTGGGGGTCAGGCCGGTCTCGGCCGGGTCCCTGGCCACGGAAGCCCAGGACCGCACTCTGGCCAGGGTGGGCAGTCCGAGGTCATCCCGCGCGAGACGCTCGTCGGCCACCGCCACGGCCGCCGCCGCGTCGTTGGCGCCGCACGCGTTGCCCGCCGTGATCGAGAAGCCCTCGATCTCCGGGTGGAGCGGCTTGAGCGCGGCGAGCTTCTCGGGGCTGGTGTCACGCCGCGGGTGCTCGTCGCTCTCGAAGGGGCCGTGTGAGGTGGCGACCGGCACGGTCTCGTCTTTGAAGCGGCCTTCGTCCAGTGCCCGGACGGCGTTGCGGTGCGAGCGCAGCGCCCACGCGTCCATCTCCTCGCGGGTGAGGCCCTCCCGTACGGCGGTGTTCCAGCCGACCGTGATCGACATGTCGAGGTTGGGGGCGTCCGGGCGGTCCGGGTGGGAGGGCGGCACCCAGCGTTCACCGCCCAGGAAGGACAGCCTGGGCGCGGTGGACGCGGAGTTGACGCCACCGGCGAGCACCAGCCGGTCCATGCCTGCCCGGACGGATGCCGCCGCGGTCGAGACCGCGGCGAGTCCGCCCGCGCAGTGCCGGTTCAGGGCGAGACCCGGCACCTGTGGCAGGCCCGCCGTCACGGCCGCGTGGCGGGCGACGACCCCGCCGCCGTAGTGCGACTCGGCGAGGATCAGGTCGTCCACGAGGTCCGGGTCCAGCCCTTCGGCGACGGCCGTGACCACACGGTCCGCCAGGTCGTAGGCGGACGTGGCGCGCAGGCTCCCCTTGAAGGCGGTGCCGATCGGGGTGCGCAGGGCGGCGACGAGCACGGCTTCAGGCATCGGCGGCCTCTTCCAGTTCGGTGACCAGGGTGCGGCGCAGCAGCTTCCCGGTGGGCGTGCGGGGCAGTTCGGCGCGGAAGACGACTGTGTCCGGCGTCTTGGAGGAGCGCAGGCGCTCTTTCGCGAAGGAACGGATCTCGTCCGGATCGCCGGTCCCGACCAGCACCGCGACCAGGCGCTGGCCCCACTCAGGGTCGGGCAGCCCCAGCACGGCGGCCTCGCGCACGCCCGGGTGCTGGAGCAGTACATCCTCGATCTCGGCGGGGGCGATGTTCTCCCCGCCCCGAATGATGGTGTCGTCGGCGCGGCCCTCGATGAAGAGGTAGCCGTCCTCGTCCAGCCGGCCCCGGTCGCGGGTGGCGAACCAGCCGTCCGTGTCGCTGCCGCTCGTCTCCGCGTACTCGCCGGAGATCTGCTCCCCGCGCACGAAGACGAGTCCTGTCTCGCCCGGTCCGAGGGGTTTCCCGTCCTCGCCCCGGATCTCGGCCTCGACGCCGGGCAGCGGACGGCCCACGGAGCCGAGGCGGGCCCGTACCACCGGGTCGTCGGAGATGATCGCTCGCCAGTGGTCGTCAGGGCCCAGCACGCAGACGGACGAGGCGGTCTCCGTCAGCCCGTAGGCGTTGACCAGACCGGTGTGCGGGAACTGCCGCAGCGCCCGCTCCACCACCGGGCGGGGGCAGCGCGCTCCGCCGTAGGCGAGACTGCGCAGGGTCGGCACACCGGCCTGCGCGTCCCCCAGCTCCGCCGTGATCCTGGCGAGCATGGTGGGGACGACCATGGCGTGG
Source organism: Streptomyces sp. P3 (assembly GCF_003032475.1). NCBI lineage: Bacteria > Bacillati > Actinomycetota > Actinomycetes > Kitasatosporales > Streptomycetaceae > Streptomyces > Streptomyces sp. P3. Next base: position 8,253,922 of record NZ_CP028369.1, on the reverse strand, counting down.
GTGACGCCCTCGCGGCGCACCGTGGCCAGCCAGTCGGCGGGACCGAAGGCGGGCTGGTAGACGACGCGCCGGCCGGCGTACAGGTTCGTCAGCAGGTTCATCAGGCCGGCCACATGGTAGGGCGGGAGGGCCACCAGGCTCGCGTCGGTCACCTCCGCCGAGCCGAAGTCCTGGGTGTTGAACACGTAGGCGAGCAGGTGGCGGTGGCGCAGCAGGGCCGCCTTGGGGGCGGCGGTGGTGCCGCTGGTGTAGAGGACGACGGCGGTGGCGTCGCGGTCCTCGGGGACGGGTCGTCGCTCGGCCTCCCCCTGCGGCGGGGTCAGCAGCGCGTCGAGATCGGCCGGGTGCAGCACCTCGGCTCCAGGATGCCGGAGGACCAGGGAATCCAACTGCTCTTCGGCGAGGCGGTAGTTGAGAGGGACGAAGGGGATACCTGCCAGCGCCGCGCCGAACAGGGCGACGGGGTAGGCGAGGTGGTTCGGCCCCAGGTAAAGGACCGCGGCGCGGTCACGGAAGCGGTCGGCCGCATGCTGTGCGAGGCGATGGAGCTCGGCCGCGGAGAGCGAGCGGCCGCCCTCCGTGACGGCCGGCCGGTCCCCCGCGGAGGCGGCCATTTCCAGGATCACGGCTATATTCATGAGAACGTCATTCTCTTACACTCAGAGCGCGACTCGCAAGAGAGGGGAATGACGTGCGGATCGAGGATTCGGCGGCCCTGGTGGTCGGAGGCACGGGCGGCCTCGGTGAGGCCACGGTACGGCGACTGCACGCGGCGGGCGCCCGGGTGGTGATCGCCGACCTCGCCGACGACAAGGGCAAGGCCCTGGCCGAGGAGCTCGGCGTGCGATATGTCCGCACCGACGCCACGGACGAGGACTCGGTGGCGACCGCGGTGGCGGCAGCCGAGCAGGCGGGCGAGTTGAGGATCGCCGTCGACTGTCACGGCGGTCCGGCGAGCGGCGGCCGGCTCGTCGGCAAGGACGGCTCACCCCTGGATCTCGCCGGCTTCCGCGCCACCGTCGACATCTATCTGACCGGCGTCTTCAACGTCATGCGCATGGCCGCGGCGGCACTCGCACGCACCACCCCCCACGACGAGGACGGCGGGCGCGGCGTGATCGTCACGACGTCGTCCATCGCCGCGTACGAGGGCCAGATCGGCCAACTGCCGTACGCCGCCGCGAAAGGAGGGGTGAGTGCCATGACGCTGGTCGCCGCCCGGGACCTGTCGCCCCTTGGCATCCGTGTGGTCTCCGTCGCCCCGGGCACCGTCCTCACTCCCGCGTACGGAAAGGCAGCCGACCGTCTGGAGGCGCACTGGGGCCCCAAGGTGCCGCATCCGCGGCGCATGGGACGCCCGGAGGAGTACGCCGCACTGGTCCAGCACCTGTGCGAGAACGACTACCTCAACGGTGAAGTGGTCCGCCTGGACGGGGCGTTGAGGTTCCCACCGAGATAGCCTCCCACGCAGGTCTCAGCGTTGCAGCGCCAGGGCCTCGCCGCCCTGGGTGCCCCCGGTCGGCATCACCACCGGGGTGCAGGACGGCGAGGCAGGGCCGTACAGGCCGCCGGCACGCCCACCACGACGGTCGGCGGCCGGACGTACCACCAGCCGGTGAACGGCATCTGAGACCTTCAGGACTCAGTCACGCTCCATTTCCTGGCGGGCCTTGGCCCACAGCCATCCCGCGTAGGCATGCAGCCCGTCGCCCAGCTCGCGGTTCATCTTCCCGGCGAGGGCGCGGGCGTAGCTGCCCTCCAGAAGGGCGGCCAGGCGGAAGCAGGCCAGAACCTGGTACCAGCGGAAGGCGGAGACGTCCCGGCCGGTCGACTCGGCGTAGTGCGCGACGAGTTCGGCACGGCCGGGCATTCCGTCCCAAGGCTGGAACTGAGGGTCGCTGCCGGGCGGGTCGTCCTTCTCGCGCCAGGCGGTGAGGATCCAGGCCAGGTCGAGGAGGGGGTCGCCGAGGGAGGCCATCTCCCAGTCGACGATGGCGGCGAGGCGCGGGGCGTCGTGGGCGAACATGACGTTGGCGAACTGCAGGTCGCCGTGGACGATCCCGGTCGCGCCCTGCTTCGGGGTGTGCGCGGCGAGCCAGTCGGCGACGGGGTCCACCTGCGGGTTCTCAGTCTCGCGGTAGGCGGGCTCCGTGCGGTAGCCGTGCAGCATCCTCAGGTACTTGGGGGTCTGCCGCTCCAGCCAGCCCTCCGGCCTGCCGAGGTCGGCCAGGCCGTGCGCGGACGGATCCACGGCGGCGAGGCGCGCGGCGCCGTCGACGAGGGCGAAGGCGACCGAGCGCCGCCACCCGGCGTCCTGCGCGTATTGGCCGGGCAGCTGCCCCCGGGGCATGAAGCCGTCGATCTTCTCCAGGACGGAGAATGGTGCGCCCAGCACCGCATCATCCTGCACGCTCGCGTACAGGCGCGGATGGGGTACGTCGGTGTCGGCGAGAGCCGTCAGGACGCGGCTCTCCCGCCGGAAGGCGTCGGACGCGCCGGACCGGAGGTGGCGGCCGGGGCGGCGCAGGACGAGTTCGGTGCCGTCCGCCCGGCGGAGGGTGAACAGGAGGTTCTGGGCGCCGCCGGTGAGGGTGTCGAGGGCGGTGACGGGGCCGTCACCGGGAAGGTCGGCGAGGCCGGGCCAGGCGTTGAGACGGTCGAGGTCGGGCGTGGTGTCGTCGGCGGTGCTTTCCTTCTGCGAGGTCACCGGGTCACCGTCGTCTCGTTCAGGCGGTCCGCGTACTTCGCGCGGGCCGCGGCCAGCCGGGTGGGCAGATGTTCCGAGCCGAACAGCGGGTCGTCCGCCGGGACCGCTTCCTTCAGCAACAGCCGGGCGACGACGTCCTGGTGTGCCTCGGTGGGGCCGTCGGCGACACCGAGGGTGGGACCGGCCTGCCACATCCTGGCCAGCGGCAGCTCGTTGGAGACGCCGAGCGCGCCGTGCAGGTGCAGGGCGCGGTAGGCGACGTCGACGAGCACCTTGGGCGTGGCGACCTTCACCCCGGAGACGTGGAGCCGGGCGCTGCGGGCGTCCGCCGGGTCGCCCGTGGCGTTCGCCCGGTCCATGTGCCAGGCGGCGTGCAGGACCTGGAGGCGGAACTGCTCGATCTGGATCCAGGTGTCGGCCAGTTGGTGGCGCACGGACTGCTGGTCGGCGAGCGGGCCGCCCCGGGTGCGGCGGGAGGCGATCCGCTCGGTCATCATCTCCAGGGCACGCCGGCACTGGCCGACCGACCGCATGGCGTGGTGCAACCGGCCACCGCCGAGCCGGGTCTGCGCGATCAGGAAGCCGGAGCCGGGCTCGCCGAGCAGGTTCTCGGCCGGTACGCGGCAGCCGGTGAACCGCAGGTAGGCGTGGACGCCCTGGCCGAGCGGCTCGCCGGCCAGGCCCGTGCCGCGCACCATCTCCATGCCCGGGGTGCCGGCCGGGACCAGGATCATGGACGCGCCTTTGTGCACGGGCACGTCCGGGTCGGTGATCACCATGGCGATGACGAAGGCGGCGTGGGGGTAGTTGGAGGCGAACCACTTTTCGCCGTCGATCACCCACTGGTCGCCGTCACGGACCGCGCGGCAGGTGAAACCGCCCGGGTCGGCGCCGCCGGTGGGCTCGGTCATCGCGAAGGTCGAGACGATCCGTCCGTCGAGCAGCGGCTCCAGGTACTCCTTTCGCTGCTCCTCGGTGGCGTAGTGGGCGAGGATCTCCGCGTTGCCCGAGTCGGGGGCCTGGGTGCCGAACACCATCGGGGCCCAGCCCGAACGGCCCAGGATCTCGTTCAGCAGGCCGAGGTTGACCTGACCCATACCCATGCCGCCCAGCGACGGCGGCAGGTGGGCGGCCCACAGCCCCTGGTCCCGCACCCGCCGCTGAAGCGGCCGGACGACTTCACGGAAGACCTCGCTGCCCCGGTCGTACGGCTCGGCGTTGCCCGGGAACAGCACGTCGAGCGGCTCGATCTCCTCACGGACGAACGCCGCGGCCCAGTCCAGCTTCTCCTGGAACGCGGCATCGGTACTGAAGTCCCACATGACGCACCCACCTCCATCAGAATACGATTCTGAACTTAGCAGAATGCCATTCTCGCGTACAGCTATCACCCTTACCGCCGACGGCAGTCGGGGGCTCGCACGCCTGCAAGGAGGAAGCCGACCAGGTGCTCGGTCTCGACGCGCCCGGGCGCCTCTTCAGTGAACGACCAGTACTGCAAGGCCGCGACGACCCCACCCGCCGTGGTGCGGGCGGCACGCATCGGATCACCCGCACCCAACTCGGCCGCGGGCTGCGCGAACAGCGCGGCGAGGGCGTCCACGAGAGCGACGGTGACGTGCGCGGCTCGGGGCGTGTGGCCGGTGGCGTTGGACAGGACGGCCCGGGTCTGCCGGGCCAGATCCTCGGCGGAGGCCTGCCGCAGCGCCGCCTCGATCCCGGCGCGCAACCTGGCCTCCGGTCCACCGTCGGACGCCCGCGCCATCCGGTGGCGCACATAGCCGACGACCGTGCGTGCGCCCCGCTCGACGATGGCCTCGACCAGGGCGTCCTTGCTTGCGAAGAAGCGGTAGAAGGCGTCGTTGGACAGACCGGCCGCGGCCACGATGTCGGCCACGCGCGGGCGCCGCCCCGGGGCCGCCACCATGAGCGCCAGCCCCGCGTCCAGCAGCGCCAGAGCAGCCTCGTCACCGGTGGCTTCTTCCGGCTCCCCAACTCGGCCGGGCGCAGCCGGTCGGACCGGCGGGGATGAGTTGGTCTCGGATTTCATAGGCGCTCACCGTCCGGGAAGTGGGCGATCGGAGCGCAGGCCAGCAGCGTCAGCGAAGGACCGTCCCGCCGTCGACGTTCACGACCTGCCCGTTGATCCATTCGCCTTCGTCGGAGAGCAGGTAGGCCACCATGCCTGCGATGTCCTCGGCCCGGCCATGACGTGTGCTGCGGGTCCGGGCGAGCATGCTCCGCAACATCTCCGGGGGTGCGCCCCGTTCGATGTCGGCGGTCAGGACGAGTCCCGGTGCGACCGCGTTGGCCCGAATGCCGTCCCGTCCCCAGCGCGAGGCCACGTGGCGGGTGAGCGCGTTGATGCCCGCCTTGGTCGCGGCGTACGCCGGCCGCTTGGCGTCACCCGTGAACGAGGCGATGGAGGAGGTGTAGACGATCGCGCCTCCGCCGCGGGCGAGGAGCGCGGGCACGGCGTGACGGGAGACCAGCATGTGACCGCGCAGGTTGACGGCGACGGTGCGGTCCCAGATCGCGAGGTCCATGTCGACGACATCGGTGTCCTTCTGGACCGCGCCCATGTCCCCGGCGTTGACGTGCACGGCGTCCAGACCGCCGTAGGTTCGCAGCGTGGCCTCGACCAGGTGCCCGACCGAGGTGTCGTCGGAGATGTCGAACTCCACCGCGACCGCCTCGCCGCCCCCGGCGCGGATGGCGTCGGCGGTCTCCTCGGCCCCGTCCGCGTTCAGATCGCCGACGACGACCCTGGCTCCTTCCCACGCCAGCCTGCGCGCCGAGGCGGCACCCAGCCCGGTGGCCGCACCCGCTACCAGGACGACCTTGTCCTTCAGACCTCGCACGATGTCCGCCTCCGCTCTCCTGGACGCCCCTGAGCAGGCGAGTGCCTGAACTTTCCGCGAACGCCCATCATCACAATGCGGGAATACTGTTCTACGATGACGAGAATACTAATCTCGCAGGAGTGCGCCAGGGAACGGGCGGCTTCGGGCACTTCAACAGGACGGGAATGGGATGGGGTACGTAGACGCGCTGTTCGACCTGACCGGCCGGGTGGTCCTCGTCACCGGCGGCAGCCGGGGGCTCGGACGCGCCATGGCGTTCGCGGCGGCACGCTGCGGAGCCGACGTCGTCGTCGCCAGCCGGACATACGACGCCTGCGCCGCGGTGAGTGCGGAGATCCAGAAGGAGACAGGGCGTGCGGCACTGCCGTACGCCGTACACGTGGGCCGCTGGGACGAACTGCCCGGTCTGGTCGACGCGGTCCACGAGCGGTTCGGCAGGATCGACGTACTGGTCAACAACGCGGGCATGTCCCCCGTGTACGAGGATCTGGGCGAGGTCACGGAGAAGATGTTCGACTCGGTGCTGGGCCTCAACCTCAAGGGTCCCTTCCGCCTGTCCGTGCTGGCCGGGAAGCGCATGGCTGAGGCCGGCGGCGGTGCGATCGTCAACGTCAGCTCCACCGGTTCGATCCGGCCGCGCCCGGCGATCGTGCCGTACGCGGCCGCCAAGGCCGGGCTGAACGCGGTGACCGTGGGTCTGGCACAGGCGCTCGGGCCGACGGTGCGGGTCAACACGCTGATGTGCGGCCCGTTCGCCACGTGGGCCACCCGGGGCTGGCAGGAGAACCCCGAGCAGCTCGCCGAGGGGGTGCGCCCGCACGCGCTGCAACGTGTCGGCGCCCCCGACGAAGTGGTGGGCGCCGCTCTGTACCTGATGTCGGACGCCTCGTCGTACACCAGTGGGGCGACGCTGCGGGTGGACGGCGGGATGCCGTAGCGGCCCCCCCCTGAGCCCGGGCGGCTTCTAAGCCGTGTCGTCGTGCTCCCCGAGGCGAGGCGGCGGGCCGTACGACGGCTGGTGCCCGGCGATCCGGAACGGGCTTGCGACCAGGCGGCGTTCGCCGGCCCGCACGACCGCGTCGGGAAATTCGACGAGTGCCTGGGGCAGCGTGCGTACGGCGGCGGCGGGAACGCCGAGCGGGCGCAGCCGGCGTTCCCAGCTCACCGCGAAGTCGGCGGCCAGCGCCTTCGTCACCGCGGCCACCACTTCTTCGCGGCGGGCCGCGCGCTCGGCCATCGTCAAGTAGCCCTCGATGCCGGCCTCCGCGGCGAAGGAGCGCCAGAAGCCGTCGTGGGTGATGAAGAGGGCCAGGTGTCCCTCGGCGGTGGGGAAGAGCTGGGCGGGGACGTAGTGGGCGTGGGCGCCTCCCAGGCGGCGCGGAGCCTTGCCGTCGTTGAGCCAGGCCGCGGCGTGGTAGTTCAGCTGCGAGAGCATCACGTCGCGCAGCGACACCTCGATCTGGCCGCCGCGTCCGGAGACGATCTGGGCCAGCAGGCCCAGCGCGGCCGCCATTCCGGCCGAGTTGTCGACCGAGGAGTAGCCGGGCAGCGCGGGCGGGCCGTCCGGGTCGCCCGTCATGGCCGCGATGCCGGTGGCGGCCTGAACGACGTAGTCGAAGGCGGGCATGTCGCCCGCGTCCATGCCCCAGCCGGTGAGGGCCACGCACACCAGGCGCTCGTTGTAGGGCTTCAGGGCCTCGTAGGTCAGGCCGAAGCGCTCGATGGCGGACGGCTTGAGGTTGACCAGCAGGGCGTCGGCGTCGCGCACCAGCTCGTGCAGGCGGTCCTGGCCGGCGGGGGCGCTCAGGTCCACGCGGACCGAGCGCTTGTTCCGGTTGAGGCTGGCGAAGTAGGCCTCGGAGACCTGCCGGGACAGGTCGCCGCCGGGCGGTTCGACCTTGGTGACCCGGGCGCCCAGGTCGGCGAGCAGCATGGTGGCGTACGGGCCGGCCAGGATGTGGCCGACCTCCAGCACGCGCAGGCCGGCCAGCGGGCCGTTCACCGCAGATCCGCCGCGATCGCGGCGACGGCGTCACGGGTGCGCAGCTTGGAGGCGACGAGTTCGTCGCGGCCGCTGCCAATGGGCAACAGGCGGACGGACAGGTCGGTCACGCCCGCGTCGGCGAAGCGCCGGAAGCGGGCCCTGATGGCCGCCTCGTCACCCGCCGCGCACAGGTCGCCGACGTCGCGGGCGTCGCCGTACTCCAGCAGGCGCTGGTAGTTGGGGGACACCTCGGCCTCGCCGAGGATGCGATTGGCGCGCTCGCGCGCGGCGTCGACCTCGTGCGGTGCGCACAGACACACCGGAATTCCCGCGACGATGCGGGGTGCCGGACGGCCCGCGGTCTCGGCAGCCTTGGTGATCGTCGGGACGACGTGCTCGGCGACCGACCGCTCGTCCGCCATCCACAGGACCGTGCCGTCGGTGTACTCCCCCGCGATGCGCAGCATCACCGGGCCCAGCGCGGCCATCAGGACCGGCAGGGGGGCGACCGGAGCGATGGTGAGCGGGTTGTGGACGCGGAAGAAGTCGTTCTCGACGTCCACCGAACCACCCCCGGACAGCGCCGAGTTGAGTACCGCCAGGTAGGCGCGGGTGTACGCCGCGGGCTTCTCGTACGGCAGGCCCAGCATGTCGCGGACGATCCAGTGGTGGGAGGCACCGACGCCGAGCGTGAGCCGTCCGCCCGCCGCAGCCTGCGTGGACACGGCCTGACGGGCCAGCGCGATGGGGTGCTGGGCGTGGACGGGGACGACGGCCGTGCCCAGTTCGACGCGCTCGGTGGCCTGGCCCATGAGGGCGATGGCGGTCAAGGCGTCGAAGTCGGTCGGTACCTGTGGCACCCACACGGTGTCGAAGCCGACCTCCTCCGCCCAGCGGGCGTCGTCGACCATGCGGGCCGCCTTGTGCGCGGCGTCGCCCCGTTCGGGGCCGCTCATCACTCCGACTCGCATGGCTAGTCCTCCGGGGCTGTCAGGACGCGGATGTCCGCGACGATCGCGTCGAGCGGGGTGCCCGTGGGGTACACCCCGGCGGCTCCGGCCTCCCGCAGCCGCGCCACGTCCGAGGCCGGGATGGTGCCGCCGACCACGACGGGGATGTCGTCGCCGCCTGCGGCGCGCAGCGCCTGGACCGTGCGGCGGGTGAGGGCGAGATGGGCGCCGGAAAGGATGGACAGGCCGACCAGGGCGACGTCCTCCTGCACGGCTGTGGCGGCGATGTCGTCCACGCGGTGCCGGATGCCGGTGAACACCACCTCGAAGCCGGCGTCACGCAGCCCGCGGGCGACCAGTTTGGCGCCACGGTCATGTCCGTCGAGCCCGGGCTTGGCGACGAGAACGCGCACAGGTGTGGTCATCAGAACACCACCGGCTGCCGGAACTCGCCCCACACCGCGCGCAGAGCGTCGGCCATCTCGCCGACCGTGCAGTAGGCGCCCGCGCACGCGACGAGCGGATCCATCAGGTTCGTGTCTCCTTCGGCGGCGCGCCGCAGATCGTCGAGGCGGGCGCGCACCTCAGCCGCGCTGCGCTCGGCCTTGACCCGTGCGAGCCGCTTGAGCTGGCGCTCTCGGCCCTCGGCGTCAAGTTCGTAGGTGGCGAGGTCGGGCGGGGGCTCGTCCACGGTGAACCGGTTGACGCCCACGACGGGCCGCTCGCCGGAGGCGGTCTCCTGGTGCAGCCGCCACGCCTCGTCGGCGATCAGCCCTTGGAGGTAGCCGTCCTCGATGCAGCGCACCATGCCGCCGTGCGCTTCCAGATCGGCCATGATCTCGACGATCCGCTCCTCGGTGGCGTCGGTGAGGGCCTCCACGAAGTACGAACCTCCCAGCGGGTCGGCGACCTTCGTCACGCCCGTCTCGTGCGCGAGCACCTGCTGGGTGCGCAGGGCGAGCGTCGTGGACTCCTCACTCGGCAGGGCGAACGGCTCGTCCCAGGCCGCGGTGAACATCGACTGCACCCCACCCAGCACCGAGGCGAGGGCCTCGTAGGCGACGCGCACGGTGTTGTTGCGGGCCTGCGGGGCGTAGAGGGAGGCTCCGCCGGCCACGACGCCGAAGCGGAACATGCACGCCTTGTCGGTGGTCGCACCGAACCGCTCGCGCACGATGGTCGCCCAGCGCCTGCGCCCCGCACGGTACTTGGCGACCTCCTCGAAGAAGTCGCCGTGCGTGTAGAAGAAGAAGGAGACCTGCGGGGCGAACTGGTCGATAGTCATCCGGCCGCGTTCCAGGACGGTCTCGCAGTACGTGACGCCGTCGGCGAGGGTGAACGCCATCTCCTGTACGGCGTTGGCGCCGGCGTCGCGGAAGTGCGCGCCCGCGACGGAGATCGCGTTGAAGCGGGGCACCTGCGCGGCACAGAACTCGATGGTGTCCGCGATGAGCCTCAGCGAGGGCTCCGGGGGCCAGATCCAGGTGCCGCGGGAGGCGTACTCCTTGAGGATGTCGTTCTGGATGGTGCCGGTGAGCTTCGCACGGGGGATACCGCGCTTCTCGGCCGCGGCGACGTAGAAGGCGAGCAGGATCGCCGCTGTGCCGTTGATGGTGAAGCTGGTGCTGATCCGGTCCAGCGGAAGGGCGTCGAAGAGGATCTCGGCGTCGGCGAGGGTGTCCAGCGCGACCCCGACCCGGCCGACCTCGTCGGCGTACTCCGGGTCGTCGGAGTCGTAGCCGCACTGGGTGGGCAGGTCGAGCGCCACCGACAGGCCCGTGCCGCCCTGGTCGAGGAGGTAGCGGTAGCGGCGGTTGGACTCCTCGGCGGTGCCGAAGCCGGAGTACTGGCGCAGGGTCCAGGTGCGGCCCCGGTAGCCGGTGGGATAGTTGCCGCGCGTGAAGGGGAACGTGCCTGGGTCGGGGGGTTCGGCGCGGCGGTCCCCGGGGCCGTACACCGGGTTGAGTGGGATGCCGGAGGGAGTGCGGAAGTCCTGGGTCATGTCAGTTGGTCCTTCATCACCTTTCCGGTGGCGTTCAGCGGCAGCTGCGTGCGGAACTCGACGTGGCGGGGCACCTTGAAGCCGGCCATCCGCTCGCGCGCCCAGGCGATCAGCTCGGCCTCCGTGATCCCGGCGAATTCGGTGCGCGGGACGACGAAGGCCTTGCCGACCTGGCCGAGCCGCTCGTCGGGCACGCCGATGACAGCGGCCTGGGCGACCGCCGGGTGCCTCAGCAGAAAGCCCTCGATCTCGGCGGGGTAGGCGTTGAAGCCGCCGACGACGAACATGTCCTTCTTGCGGCCGACGATCCGCAGGCGGCCCTCGGCGTCCAGTGCACCGAGGTCGCCGGTGTGCAGCCAGCCATCGGCGCCCACGGCCTCGGCGGTGGCCTCGGGGTCGTCGAGGTAGCCGCGCATGACGGAGTAGCCGCGCACGAGCACCTCCTGGTCCTCGGCGACGTGCACCTCGAAGCCCTCGCACGGTCTGCCCACGGTGGTGGCGACAGCCTCGTAGGGGTCCCCGGGCCGGGACGCGGTGACGGTGCCGGCCTCGGTGAGGCCGTAGCCAGTCATGAGGTGCGTGAACGGCAGTTCGGTGGTGATGCGCCGGACCAGCTCGACCGGGATGTCCGCCGCACCGGTCACCGCGACCCGCAGGGAGGACAGGTCGCGGCCCGCGCCGGCCTCCAGCAGGGCGTGGTACAGGGTCGGCGGTCCCGGCAGGACGGTCACCCGCTCCTTCTCCACGAGGTCCAGCACCCGGTCCACGTCGAAGACGGCCACCGGGAGGACGGTCGCGCCCCGGATCATCGACGCAACCAGGCCCGCCTTGTAGCCGAAGATGTGGAAGAACGGGTTGACGATCAGGTACCGGTCGCCCTGCCGGAGCTGGGCGAGATCGCACCACTCCGTGTACAGGCGCAGGGTCTGGCCGTGCGTCGTCATCACGCCCTTGGGCCGCCCTGTGGTACCGGAGGTGAAGACGATGTCCGCCAGGTCGTCCTCGTCGGCCTTGGGGTCAAGAGGATCGCCGGAGTCGAGGAAACCGGAGGCTTTCAGGTCGATGACCGGAACGCCGGGCGGGCCGGTGAACTCCCGTTCCAGGAAACCGTTCTGGACGAGCAGCGCCTTGGCGCCGCTGCGTACGACGATGTCGTGGGCCTCCTCGTCGAGGAAGCGGGTGTTCACCGGCACCAGCACCCCGCCGGCCGTGAGCAGTCCGAAGGCGGCGACGATCCACTCGGCCGAGTTGGGCGCCCACAGGGCCACCCGGTCGCCCGGGCCGACGCCCGCCGAGGCGAACGCCCCTGCGGTGCGGCGGACCCGGTCGGCCAGGTCGCGGAAGGTGAGGCGCAGTTCGCCGTCCACGACCGCCTCGGCGTCGCCGAACCGGTCGGCCGTGCTCAGCACCAGTTCGGGGATGGTGCGGGCGGTGGTCATGCGTCGATCAGCCGGGCCAGATTGCCGCCCATGACCCTGGCCTTGTCCTCCTCGGACAGCTTCGGGAGGTGGTCGACGTAGGTGACGGGGTCGGCGAGGCCCTCGGGGTGGGGGTAGTCGGAGCCGAACAGGACCCGCTCGATACCGATGAGGTTTCCGAGCTCGGCCATGTCCTCCTCCCAGAACGGGCTGATGTGGATGTGCCGCTTGAAGACATCCACCGGGTTCTCCCGGAACTCGTGGGGCATCTTCTTGTGGACGTCCGCGAGCCGGCTGAGCAGCGGTTCCACCCACGAGGCGCCGTTCTCGATGACAGCGACCTTCAGCTCGGGGAAACGGGACAGCGCGCCGTGGCAGATCAGCGAGGAGACGGCGTCCTCGATCGGCCGCCACTCGTTGACCTGCCGGAAGGCGTTGGGCTTGAAGGGCAGAAACTCGCGTCGCTGGCCCTCCCAGTCGTTGGCGTAGTTCGAGTAACCGCTGTCGGAGGAGTGGAGGGCGACCAGCACGCCGGTCTCCACCACCCGCTTCCAGAACGGGTCGAACTCGGGCAGCGCGAAGGACCGGGTGCCGCCGAAGCCGGGGACCGGTGCGGGGCGGATGAGGATGGCGCGGGCGCCGCGTTCCACGACCCAGTTCAGCTCCTCGATCGCCTTGTCGACGATCGGGAGGGTGATGACGGGGACGGTGAAGATGCGGTCCTTGTAGGTGAAGCCCCAGGTGTCGTGCAACCACTGGTTGAGGGAGTGGACGACGACGTGGATCAGCTCCGGGTCGTCCTTCATGCGCTCCTCGATGAGGCTCGCCAGCGTCGGGAACATCAGGCTGCGCTGGATGCCGAGCTCGTCCATCAGCTGAAGACGTGGCGCCGGTTCACGGAAGGCCGGGATGGAGCGCATGGGCTCGCCGAAGATCTCCCGGCGGGTCTTGCCGTCGGGGTTGCCGACCCGGAAGTACTCCTCCATCGCGCCGGGGCGGGCGACGACTTCGAAGGTGGGGTTCGGGATGTACTCGCTGATCTGCCCGCGTATCGCGATCTTGGTGCGACCGTCGACGTTCACGTACTGGATGGCGCCCTGGTACTCCTCAGGGAGGTACTTGGTGAGCGCTTCCTGCGTCTCGTAGAGGTGGTTGTCCGCGTCGAACAGCGGATACGCGAGTTCACGAGAGGGCATGAGATCCTCCTTCACCGTTTGCGAGAATCGTATTCTCACATCGTGGGAGTGGCAATGTGCTTGCGAAGGACGAACTTCTTCACCTTGCCGCTCGGGGTGCGCGGGAAGTCCTCGACCTTGTGGACCATCTCGGGCCACTTCTGCCGGGCCAAGCCCGCGCGGCCGAAGTGCAGGCGCACCTCGTCGAGGCTCGGCGCCGACCAGCCGGGCAGCATGCGCAGGACGGCGGCGGCCCGCTCCCCCAGTCGCGGGTCCGGCACGGCCACCACGGCCGCCTCCGCCACACCGTCCAGCCCCAGCAGGACCTCCTCGACCTCCAGGGCGCTGATGTTCTCCCCGCCCCGGATGATGACGTCGGCCTTGCGGTCGGTGACGGTCAGCCAGCCGTCGGCGTCGAGCACGCCTATATCGCCGGTGCGGTACCAGCCGTCGGCGTCGAAGGCGGCGGCGGTGAGCTCCGTGTCGGTGTATCCGAGGCAGAGGTCGGGACCGCGAGTGAGGATCTCACCGTCCTCGGCGAGCCGGACCTCCGCACCGGGCAACGGGAGGCCGTCGGTGTGCAGGCGTTTGGCGGCGGGGCCGTCGTACGGGGTGCAGGTCACCGAAGGGTGCTCGGTGGAGCCGTAGGCCCGGAAGACGGTGACGCCGAGGGACTCCAGCCGGTTCGTCACGGCGGAGGCGATGGAGGCGCCCCCCAGTCCGGCGTACTTCAGCCGCGCGACGTGTTCCTCGGTGCAGTCGGGGTGGTCGAGCAGACTGGTCATGTAGTACGTCGCACCGCCGCCGACGGTGAGACCCTCGTCCCGCATGAGGGCGAGCGCCCGGGCCGGGTCCCAGGAGTCGCCGAGGTTGACCGGGGTGCCGTCGAGGACCGGGATGAGAAACGCGTTGATCATGCCGATGAAGTGGCCGACCGGCGCCACCGTGAACTGCCGTCCCCGGTCCGGGGGATAGCTCGCGGCCAGCTGCCGGGTTTCATAGCCGAGGGTGCGGTGGCTGTGGATGACGCCCTTGGGGTCCCGGGTGGTGCCGGAGGTGAAGGCGACGAGGGCGTGGGTGTCCGGGTCCACCGGCAGGACACCGGCCAGCGACTCGTCGGCGAGCAGCTCGTCGAAGTCCCGCCCGACGACGCCGACGACCGGCACCTCGGCACACAGGTCCGGTCGGAACTCCGTCCGCCCGAAGCGCTCGGCGGCGAAGAAGGCCTTCGGGCGGGTGGCCTCGACGATGTAGCGGACCTCCTTGGGCCCGTAGAAGTGGACCACCGGGACGATGACGGCACCGAGGAAGGCCGAGGCCCAGAACACGGCCGCCGCCTCCATCCAGTTGGGCAGCTGCATGACCACCACGTCGCCCGGGCCGACTCCACGCGCCCGCAGACCTGCGGCCAGCCGCCGCGCCGTACGCTCCACGTCGGCGAACGTGCCCTGCCAGGGCCGCACCTCGGAGTGCACGCGGAACTCCACGTCCCCGGACTTGCCCAACCGGGCCGCCAGCAGGTCGCCCAGGGTCTCCCTGGTCCACCAGCCCTCGGCCTCGTAGCGCGCCGCGAGTCCGGGCGGGATCGACCGCAGGGCGCCGGGGGGAATCGCCGTCATGACAGATACTCCTCCCTCGTTTGGAGAATTGCACTCTCCCATATCGAGAAGGTAAGTTCCATACATGGCACGGGACCATGGCTTCCATCCGGTGCGGATCACCCGGGTCGTCGACGAGACACCGGACACCCGCACCTTCGCCCTCGACGCGCGCTTCCCCTACCGGGCCGGGCAGTTCCTGACCTTCAAGGTGTGCGGGACACTGCGGAGCTACTCGATGTCGTCCTCGCCCGACACAGACGGGGAGGTGTGTGTCACGGTCAAGCGCGTGCCGGGCGGGCTGGTCTCCGGCTGGATGCACGAGCAGCTGAGGCCCGGCGACTCGCTGGAGGCCACCCTGCCCGGCGGTTCGTTCTGCCTGCGCGGGGACGCCGGCGACCGGCCTCTCGTCGCGTACGCCGGCGGCAGCGGCATCACTCCGGTGTTCTCGCTGGTCAAGAGCACGCTGGCGACGACTCGCCGTGACGTCGGACTGCTGACCGCACATCAGAGCGCCGGGGCGGCCATCTTCCACCAGGCGCTGGACGCCCTCGCCGCGCGTCACCCCGGCCGGCTGGACCTGCGCCATCACTTCGACGACCGGGACGGGCTGGTCACCCCGGCGGAGATACGGGCCCTGGCCGACGAGGGGGCGGACTTCTACGTCTGCGGGCCGGAGCCGTTCATGGCCCTGGTCGAGCAGACCCTGACCGCCCACCGGATCGCTCCCGAGCGGATCCTGGTCGAGCGGTTCACCCCGACGGCACCCGTGGAGGCGGCCGAGGAGGCGCCCGCCGGGCCTTCGGAGCCCGTCGCCGGGACCGTCACCGTCGACCTGCGCGGTGAGCGTCGTACCGTGCCGCAACGGCCCGGCGAGACGCTGCTGCAGAGCGCCCGCCGGGCCGGCTTCACGCCGCCGTTCTCCTGCGAATCCGGGGACTGCGCCACCTGCATGGCCCGGCTGACCGACGGCGAGGCCAAGATGCAGGTGAACAACGCCCTGGACGCCGACGAGGTCGCCGAGGGCCATGTGCTCACCTGCCAGGCCGAGCCGACGACCCCCGACGTGACCGTCGTGTACGAGGACTGACCCGGCAGCATCCGCATCCGCATCCGCCCGACGACCGGAAGGCCGCACATGGTTGAGCTGGAGCTGGAGGACGGCCTGGCGGTCGTCACCATCGATCGTCCGCACGCCCGCAACGCCATCGACCCGCACACCATGGGCGAGCTGGAAAAGGCGCTGGAAGCGGCTGAGGGCGCGCGGGCCCTGGCGGTGACCGGGTCGGGCGAGAAGGCGTTCGTCTCCGGCGGCGACCTGAAGGAACTCGCTCGGCTCCGCACCGAGGGCGAGGCTTCGGACATGGCGCTGCGGATGCGGGCGCTGTGCGACCGGATCGCCGCGTTCCCCGGACCGGTGGTGGCAGCGCTCAACGGGCACGCGCTGGGCGGCGGCGCCGAGGTCGCGGTGGCTGCCGACATCCGCGTCGCCGCCGACGACATCCGGATCGGGTTCAACCAGACCAAGCTCGCCATCGTGCCCGCATGGGGCGGTGCCGAGCGGCTGGCGCGACTGGTGGGGCCCGGTCGGGCACTGCTGCTGGCCGGCACCGGGCGGGTCCTGGAGGCTGCCGAGGCCGAGCGGCTCGGGCTGGTCGATCTGGTCCTGCCCCGCACGCAGTTCGCCGACCGCTGGCGGGAGGTGGCCCACTCCCTCGCCACCCCGCAGGCCCGCGAGATCAAGAACCTCACCACCCGGACCCGTCCTGCACGCGAGGCCGCCGAGGCATTCGCCCGGCTGTGGGTGTCCGAGGAGCACTGGGAAGCAGCGGAGAAGGTGATGTCCCGTGGTAAGTGAAGTACGCGTCGACGAGGGGCCGTTCGGGCCGGAGGTCCGCCCCGAGGGCAGGGCCGTGGCACAGACGGTGCTGTATCTGCATGGCGATCCGCGGCTCGCGGGCACTCCGCAGGACGCACTGCCGACCGCCCGGGAACTGGCCCGGCTCACCGGGTACGCGGTCGTCTGCGCCCGCTACCGGCCTCGCTTCCCGCAGGCCTTGGAGGACGTGTGGGCGGCTTGGGAGCACTGCCACGCCGGCGGTCCGGCGACGGTGGCGGGCAAACGGCTCGGCGGGGCCCTCGCCGCCGGCCTACTGCTGCGGCTGCGCGACGCGGGCGCGACGCTGCCGACCTGCGCGGTGCTCTCCTCACCGGTACTGGACTTCACGCTGGACTCGCCCAGCCTGCTGCTCAACGCAGCCGCCGACCGCACCGTGGACGCGGAAGCGCTGCCGGTCCGGGCGGCCACGTACGCGGGGACGATTCCGCGCGACCATCCGCTGCTCAGTCCGCTGCACGGCAATCTCCACGGCCTGCCGCCGCTGCAACTGCACGCGGCCGGCACGGAGGTGCTGCTCGACGACACGCTGTCCTTCGCGACCCGGGCGGCGCACTCCGGCGTCGCGGTGGACATGCGGATCCACGAGGACTCCGCCGCGCAGGGCCTACGGCAGCTGGAGGCGACGGCGCAGTTCCTGCGGGCCTGGTGCCCGGACGGGGCGGTCGTGCCGCGTCGCGGATGAACTCCGCGGCGCGCCACGCCTTCGCGGCCCGTCGAGCACGCGCTGACGGCATGGATGCCGCAATAGCCGCTGTCGAGCGCCGAGCGGGCGAGATGATGGCCGGTGACCCCTCGGAGGTGGGCCGGAGAGGGCGGCGACGGACCCAGCAGGACCACGATGTCGGGCCGTTCCAGGTCAGCGCGCGACTTGCGGAAGGCCATCGCGTCGTAGGCCGGGCTGGCCGGCGGGTCCGGAGGGTAAGCAGCCGCGCGCGGTGCGGACCTGGGAGGCCGGGTGGCCAGGTTTCGGTGGGCGCCGGACGGAGCGTCGGGACGGAACCGCACCACCAGACAACGGAGTTCGCGCAGCCAGACACCGACGTGCGGACGGTCCAGTCATGCCGCCACGCCGACGGCACGCAGCAGCTGTCCGGCATGACGGGGCCCGTGGAACCGGAACCGTCAGGGAGGTGAACGGTCTCCAGCCCCGACGCCGGCGAGGGAGAGCCGGGCCGTCGTTGGCGGCCCGGCGACAACCACACCTACCGTGCAGCGAGTCCTGACCCCCACCACGGGACCCGGTCACCGACATCGTTGGCGGCGAAGAAGTCCCTGACAGCGGTCTTCTCACTCGCGTCTGGCTGATCGTTGACGCAGTCCGCTCCTCCCCAGGCGCCCGACATCACCTTGGAGCAGGGGCTGCCCGGGCCCAGGTCGGGAATCGACAGAATGTGACCCAGTTCGTGGACGACGATGCGGGAAGGCTTGTACAACTGGGCGTCCCCGACCTCCAGGTACACCCAGCCGCGTCCCGCGCCTTTGATGTTGACGTGGGATTGGACACCCCTGGCCGTCTTGTACTCCATGACCCGCAGCGCCGCCGGAGTGTCCTGCTCGACGAGCTTGATCGTCGGGACGGCTTTGTTCCAGATCGCGATCGCCTCGCGGGCCGCGTCGGTATAGGAGCCGGCCAGCAGCAGGTCGATCGAGATGACCTCCGGGGCGGGTTCGGCCGCGCCGGCCGGTGTGCTGACACCCAACAGGGCGCCACATGTGAGGACCGCGGTCGATAACAGGTTCAGTCTTCGGGCCACGGAATTCGCCTCCATTGCATTGACGGATGTGAACGCACGCCAGTGCCGGACCTGCCTGACGCGCTCTCAGTTGGGGTAGTCGTTCTCGCGCAGGTGCTGCACCAGCGCCGCGTAATTCTCGGGCCCGCCCGTCCAGCGCGTGATCCGCAGGTACGGGCACCGGTCGGCGCCGCCCGCCTCGACGAGCAGCACGAGGACCTGATGACTCGAGAGCCGTCCGGCCGGCACGCCGCTCTCGGCCACGGCGCCCGCGGCGGCGTAGTCGTACATCACGGTCCTTTGTGGGCGCGCGATGCCTCGACGGTGCCGCGCGGTCCCCTCCTCGGCTTCCCGTGCGGAGCCGGCCCGGTGGTTTCGGCGGGGTCAGGAGCCCGCTGTGTCGTCGCGGTACACCCGGCCACCCTTCATGACGAAGCACACCTTCCCGGTGACGGACAGGTCGGTGAGCGGGTCGCCGGGCACGGCGATGACGTCGGCGAGGAGTCCGGGGGCGATTCGGCCCCGGTCGTCGGCGTCGATCAGTTCGGCGGCGACGGTGGTCGCGGCGCGCAGGGCGTCGACCGGTCGCATGCCCCGGTCGGCGAGGGCGAGGAGTTCCATGACGCCCTTGCCGTGCGGAATGGCGGGGGCGTCGGTGCCGAGGGCGACCTTGACCCCGCGCCGGATCGCGCGGGCGGTGGACTCGCGGGCACGTGGGAAGACATCGGCGGCCTTCGCCCGGAGCGCCGGGTCCGCGTGCGCGGTGTCCATGCCCTCGGTGAGCGAGGTGGTGGCCACCAGGAAGGTGCCGCGCTCGATCATCAGGTCGAGGGTGGCGTCACTGGCCAGGAAGCCGTGCTCGATGCAGTCGATGCCGGCCTCCAGGGCGGCCCGGATCGCCGTGTCGCCCATGCAGTGCGCGGCGACCTTCAGCCCCGCGCGGTGTGCCTCGTCGACGATGGCGCACAGTTCCTCGTCGGAGTATTGCTGCGCACCGGCGGGGCCGGTGTGCGACATGACGCCGTTGGAGGCGCACACCTTGATGACCCGTGCCCCGTACTTGATCTGGTGGCGCACCGCCTTGCGCACCTCCGCCACCCCGTTGGCGATGCCCTCCTCCACGGTGAGCGGGAGCACGCCCGGCGCGAATGCCTGGAACATGGTCGGATCCAGGTGCCCGCCGGTCGGGGCGATCGCGTGCCCGGCGGGCACCACCCTCGGGCCCTCGACCCAGCCCAGGTCGATCGCCTTCTTCAGCGCGACGTCCAGCAGCACTCCCCCGGTCTGCACGAACAGGCCGAGGTTGCGCACGGTGGTGTAGCCGCGGCTCAGGGTGCGGCGGGCGTTGGCGGCGGCCCGCAGGGTCCGTACGGCCGGGTCCTCCTGGACGGGGATCAGCGGACTGCGGTGGTCGGGGCCGCCGAGGAAGAGGTTGACCTCCATGTCCATCAGGCCCGGCAGCAGGGTGACGTCGCCGAGGTCCCGGACGACGGTGCTCTGGGGCAGCCGGGAGGGCTGGATCTCGGCGATGCGCTCGCCCACCACCAGCACCTGCCCCGGCTCGACGATCTCGCCCTTGTCGACGTCCAGCAGGCGCGCCGCCCTCAGCAGCACGGGCGGCGACTGGGCTGTGTCCCGGGTCCGTTCCGGAGCGGTCATCACACGGCGGGTTCGACGACGGCGTCGATGCTGGACGGACCGCTGTCCGGGACGCGCGGCTGGCCCCAGGCCTCCACCGGGAAGGCGACGGTCACCAGGGCGCAGAACGCCCACAGCAGGCGCTTGTCCTCGTCGCTGATGCCGTCGAGGCTGAGGTTCTCCAGGTACTCGGTGTGCTGCTGGAGCAGCGGATACGCCACGTCGTAGAAGGCCTGGAGCTCCTCCATGGTGCTGCTGACGCGTTTGGCGTAGCGGGCCCGCTCACCGCGGACCGCCCAGTCCGCGAAGGGCTCCAGCGCGGCGAAGTCGGGGGGAAAGACGTTGCCCATGTCCAAGGTCTCCGTGTCTGTTCGGCGTGCGTCTTCGGGCGGTGGGCGTCTCAGGAGACGGGCGCCTCGGCGTTGCGCAGCTGGTGCTCGCGCACGTAGTTCTGCGTGGTGGTGTGCAGATGGCGGAGCAGGACCTCCTGGTCGCAGAGCGGGAACTGGTCCACCGTCCGCGACTCCAGCATCGTCTGGGTCGCTTCCAGGGTGTTGCCGTCCTGGAGGCCGTACTCCTTGAAGGTCACGGCGGCGAGTTCCTGCTGGAGCCGCTGGAAGCCGTTCTCCGGCGGAACGAAGTAGCAGGTCCCCTCGAAAATGTGGGTGTTGTACGACGTCGGCCAGTAGTGGTACGTCAGCACCCAGTTGGGCCGCCAGATCAGCAGCATGAAGTTCGGGAAGAACACGAACGAGTCCATGCCCCAGACCTCGTTGCGCGTCGGGTTGATCGCCGGCGGCAGCTCCTCGGTCGTCATGCCGATGTCGGGGGCGTCCCACGGCCCGAACAGGCCGCTGCGCAGCACTCGTTCGATGGGCTTGACCATGGCCTTCTCCTTGGGGGGCGCGATACCGCCCCACGAGGAGACCATGCTGTGCGGGCCGTCTATGTCGTACGACAGCGCCTCGTAGCCGTACTTCTTGATCTTGGCGGCCTCGCCGGACTCGTACTGGCCGGCATGGAGGATCGGCGCGTGGTAGAACTCGGCGAACGCGTCGATGAACAGCTTCCAGTTGCTGCCGATCTCGGCGCGGTACTTGTGCACCTGGGTCAGTTTGTGGAACGGGTAGCCGTCGATGCCCTGGGCGAACTTGCCGAGGTAGGTCTTGAGGGGCGTGGTGTTCTCCGGGTCGAGGTTGACGAAGATGAACCCCTCCCACACCTCCGTCTGTACCTGCATCAGCCCGTACTTCGACGTGTCGATGCCGAAGAACTCCGACTCCTGCTGGACGAAGATGAGCTTGCCCTCCAGGTCGTAGCGCCAGGCGTGGTACTTGCAGGTGAAGGCCCGGCAGGTGCCCTTGGTCTCCTCGCGCGGGTAGTCGTCCCACACGAGCTTGTTGCCGCGGTGGCGGCACACGTTGTGGAAGGCGCGCACCTCGCCGTCCGTGCCGCGGACCACGACGACGGACGCCCGCGCGGCGTCCAGCTCTTTGGTGAAGTAGCTTCCCTTGCGCGGGAGTTGCTCGACGCGCCCGACGTTCAGCCAGGTCCGGCGGAAGATGGCGTCCCGTTCCAGCTCGTAGAACTCCGGCGAGATCGAGTCCGCGTAGGAGACGGGACCGGTGTCGATCTTGAAGTGCTCGGTCCAACTGCCCTCGGAGGGCTTGGGGAAGTGCGCCATGGGTCGGAACCTCCACTCAGGGTGACCCGGCCACGATAACAACAGTCTCGGTAATGGAGAATAGCGTTTCCGAATCTGCCTAACGACTGCTGTCGCGTATGTTGATGTCATTCTGGCGGGTCGCTACGGTGGTGGCGTCCCGGACGGCCTCGATGGCGACGGTCCTGGACGGCCGCGTCCACGCCCAGCCGCCCTCGTGTTCCGGACGAGGCCCCGAGGACGGATCAGCTCATCACGGTCAGGCCCTGCCCCGCGCCGGGTCGGAGAAGGAGGGCGCGGATGTACGACGGCGAATGGCGGCGGGCCGCGGGCGCGGCTCGGGCGGAGGTTCTCGGCGACGACGGCACACGTCTGCCTCCGGGCGATCCCGTACCCGCCGAGTTCCATGACTACTTGGTATCCATGGCGTGGGGCGCGTGGGCGCGCGGCGGGCCCTTGAGTCACCGCGACCGCAGCCTGCTGGTGCCGGCCATGTCCGCTGCGCTCGGGCGGATGGACGAGTTCCGTCTTCACCTCGGTGCCGGGCCGCGCGCAAGGGTCACCGACGCCGAGGTCGACGAACTGCTGTTCCAGATCGCCGCCTACTGCGGCCCCCCGCCCGGGAACTCCGCCCGCACCGCCGTCCGCGAGGTCCGCGGCGCCCGGGAGGGGGAGTGAAGGGCCGTCCGGCCGTGGTCGGCTGCGTCGGGCTGGGCGCCATGGGTGGCGTGCTGGCGTCGAACCTGGTCCGGGCCGGGTTCGAGGTGGTGGCGTACGACGCCGCCGGTCCTGCGCGGACCCCACTGGGGGCCCGTTGGGCGCCGAGCCCGGCGGACGTGGCGCGGGCAGCGGCAACCGTGGTGCTCAGCCTGCCGGACGGAGAGGTCTGCCAGGAGGTGGTACGGGACCTCGGTGCCGCTCGGGACCGGCAGGTCACCCACGTCGTGGACACGTCCACAGTGGGGGTGGCGGCCGCCCGCCTGCTGTCCGCGATGGGGCTGGCGTACGTGGACGCGCCCGTGTCGGGCGGGGTGGCAGGGGCGCGTCGGCGCACCCTGATGGTCATGTACGCCGGGACGGACGAGGACTGCGCCCGGGTGGAGCCGGTCCTGGCCGGTCTCAGCGACCGGCGGCGCAGAGTCGGTGAACGGCCCGGGCAGGCGCAGGCGCTGAAGCTGGCCAACAACTTCCTCTCTGCGACCGCGCTCGTGGCGACCAGCGAGGCCGTAGCCTTCGGGCGGGCCGCCGGGCTGGACCCGGCCGTCATGCTGGAGGTGCTCAACGCCTCCAGCGGACGCAGCGGAGCCAGTGCGGACAAGTTCCCCAGCGAGGTGCTCACCGGCCGCTACGCCTCGGGGTTCAGCAACGCGCTGATGGTCAAGGACGTGCGGCTGTACCTGGAAGAGGTACGGCGGCTGAGCGGCGCCCGGACCATGGGGACGGTGACGGGCTCGGTGTGGGAGGCGTTCGCCGCCGCGGAACCCGACGCCGACTTCACCCGCATCTACCCCTTCGTCGCAGGGGACTGACCCTCCGTGGCAGTCGTGCCGGTGCCGAGGAGCACCGCCATGGCCTCCCGGACGATCTGCGGATAGCGCTCCGCCTCCGGGTCCACGAGCCAGAGCTGGTGGACGCCTTCGATCAGCGCCAGCACGGCGGCCGCGGCGGTCGGCGCGCTCAGCCCGCTGGGCAGACGCTCCCCGTACCGTTCGATCAGGCTCTCGACCAGGTGGTCCTGCACGGAGCGGCACCGCTGCCGGACGAAACCGGCGGCGGGTTCCTGGCCGGTGACGGCCTCGGCCAGCACCACGCTGTACACGGTGGCGAGCGACGGACGGCTCTGTTCGAAGGCGACGGTCTCGGCGAAGTCGGCGGCCCAGTCCTCGCCGACCCGCCGTCCTGCCAGGTTTGCCCGCGCGAGCTCCTCACGGAAACTGAGGATCTCCAGCAGTAACCGCTTCTTGCTGGGGAAGTAGTGCAGGACGCCCTGACGCGTAAGGCCGGCCCGCTCGGCCACCGCGTCGATCGAGGTGCCCCTGAAGCCGTGGGCGGCCATGACCTCAAGCGCGGCCTCCAGAATCTGCTCACGCCGGTCAGACACCATGTCCTGCCCCTTCCTGCGGTGGAGAGGTGCTCGCACACAGTACGCACGGGCGCGGCCCGGGGGCGAGAGTGCGTTCGTCTTCTTCCCCTCACCGTCCCATCGCGGCGAGAGCGGCCAGGGCGGCCCCCCGGAGTACCGCCCCCTCGCGCACGCCGGCCCTGTCCGCGATCTCGGCGAAGAGGCGCACGTCCTTGGCGAGCAGGCTCCCCGCGTGGGAAGCGATGCGGTCCAGGCCGCCGCCGGCATCGGCGACCCGGTCCAGCGCGAAGCTGGCCGCGCTGGAGCGTGACAGCACGCGGCTCAGCGCCGCTCGGTCGAGACCGAGGGTGGTCCCCAGCCCGAGCACGTCCGCGGCGAGCCCCAGGTGGGCCGTGAACAGCAGGTTGTTGAGGATCTTCGCCAACTGGCCGGAGCCGGTCGGGCCGAGGTGGACGACGGGGTCGCCGTAGGTGGCGAACACCGGGCGGCAGTAGGCGAAGACCTGCAGGTCCCCGCCCGCCATGACGACCAGGGAGCCCTGGTCGGCCGCCCGGCCGCCCCCGCTGACCGGCGCGTCCACGAGAGAGACGCCGCACGTGCGGGCCGACGTCTCCAGGCGGCGGCAGGTGTCGGGGTGCACCGTCGAATGGACGGCGATCACTCCGCCCCGGCGCAGCCCGGCGAGAACCCCGTCCGGTCCGGTGACCACCTGCTCGACATCGGCGTCATCGACGACGCACAGGCACACCAGGTCGCTGGTCATGGCCAGTTCGGCGGGCGAGGAGACCATCTTGGCACCACTGTCCGCGAACGGAATCAGCGTGGCGGGTCTGCGGGCCCACAGGGTCGTCTCGTGTCCGGCGGCGATGATGCGGCGTGCCATGGGCGCGCCCTGCCTGCCCAGTCCGATGAATCCCACGCGCAGCGAAGGTCTGCTCATGCAGTCCTCCGGGGGCGCCAGAACGCAGCGAGCAGTCCGGCGGTCGCCACCACGCCCAGTCCCAGTACGACGCCGGCGCCCGCCCACCCCGTGACCGCGGTGCCGGCCGCCGTGTCCACCGCGTACTCCCCCGGACCCCAGGCGCCGAGCGCGAGGGAGAGCACGGCCAGGACGAGGACGTACTCCCAGCCTTCCTTGAACACGAAGAACCCGTGCGGCCGGTGGGCGAGCAGCCCTGCGACCAGCATGACCGACAGCACCGCCGCGCAGGCCAGCGGCGTGAGCAGTCCGAGCACCAGGAGGGCGCCCGCGCCGATCTCGGTGACCACACTGAGCCACGCCTGCAGGCGCGGCCGGGTCAGCCCCAGGCCGGCGAACCAGCGCGCGGTGCCGGTGATGCCGCCCCCGCCCCGCCAGTGGTTCCAGCCGTGCGCCACCATGACCGCGCCCAGCACGAGCCGGACCACCAGCAGCGCGGCGTCGAAGGCCTCACCCATCGCGCCGTCCCCGTTCCGCGGGTAGCGCGGGCACGCCGAGCGCGCACTCCTCGACGAAGGCCAGGACGTGCAGGTGGTATGCGAGGGCGGTCCGCCCGACGCTGGTGTTGTGGCCCGCCCCCGCCTGTTCGTGGAGCACCACGCGAGGTGAGCCGGTGAACAGCGAGGCGAGGTCCGACAGGCCCTCCGGCCCGTTGATCCACACCTGTTCGTGCTCAGCGAGGGTGACGTGGACCGGCACTTCGACGCGCGCCGCCAGCCGCATCAGGTCCTCCTGCCAGCCCTCCCGGTGTCCCTCGTAGGCGGGCGAGGCCGCGCCGATGCGCTGTCCGCCGTGTACATCGGGCGGGTAGGCCTGCGGCGGGTACCACAGCGCCTGGCGCAGGCTGGGCCGGGTGCGGGTCGGGTCGCTCCGCCACTCCTCCATCGCCCGCACGGCCCGGGGGTGGTGCACCCGGCCCATTCCGGCCAGTTCCACGCCGAGCAGTTCCCCGGCCCGCGGGGCGCTTGCCATGCGCAGCGCGAGTTCGGAGCCCGCCGAGTGCGCCCACAGGAACACGCCCACACCGCGTGCACGGTCCTTCAGCAGCGCCTCGACGGCCCCGTACGCGAAGTCGGTGCGCTGATCGGGCATGCGCATATGGTCCTCGTGCCCGGCGGAACTGCCGTAACCGGGGCGGTCCGGGGCGAGGACGGTGAAGCCGGCCGCGGCGGCGGTGCGCAGCAGGGAGAGCCTCGGGTGCCCGGGGTGGTCGAAGTAGGCCGAGGTGGTGGCGCCACCGTGCAGGGCCACGATCACGGCCTGCGGTCGCGGCACCTCGGCCACCAGTGCGGAGGCGGGGACGCCGCGCACATCGACGACCTGCCGGCGTACGGCAGTGGTGAGTTCGGGTTCGAGTGAGGTCATGCCACGGTCCTGGAAGTCATGCGTCCGTCCTGAGCAGGAGTACGCCGCTGGGGGTGAGCCCGCCGCTGGAGACCACCGCGGTGCGCGCGCCCGCGACCTGCCGCTGCCCCGCCTGGCCGCGCAACTGGAGCACGGCCTCGTGGAGCAGGCCCATGCCGTGGGTGCGGCCGTGGGAGAGCTGACCACCGTGCGGGTTCAAGGGAAGCGGGCCGTCCGGGGCGATGTTCTTGCCTCCGTCCAGGAAGTCGCGGGCCTCGCCGATGCCGCAGAAGCCGAGCGCCTCGATCCAGGACAGGCAGTTGAAGGTGAAGCCGTCGTAGAGCAGTGCCAGGTCCACGTCGGCGGGACGCAGGTCCGTGCGCGTCCACAGGTGGGCTGCCTGGCCGAGCACCTGGGGTTCGTGCGTGAGGGTGGACTGATCCCATTCGGGGCGTTCGACGATCTGCGTGCCGACGGCCTCGACGCGCACCGGTGGCCCGGGGAGGTCGGGGGCGGTCTCGGCGGCGGAGACGACGACGGCGACGGAGGCGTCGCAGGGGACGTCGCAGTCGTAGAGGCCGAAGGGGGTGGTGACGGTGCGCGCGGTGAGGTAGTCGTCCATGGTGAGCGGGTCGCGGTAGATCGCGTCCGGGTGGCGGGCCGCGTTGGCGCGCTGGTTGAGGGCGATCCAGCCGAGGGTCTCCCGAGTGGTGCCGTAGCGGTGCATGTGCCGCTGGGCGTTCATCGCGAGCATGACGGCGGGCGAGACGGCGCCGAAGGGCTTGAACCAGCCTTCCGCGTCCGCCCGTCGGGGCACGGAGATCCTGCCCTGCCGGACGAGCTCTCCGTACGTCGCCTCCCACACCGTGCGGAAGCACAGCACGTGCCGAGCCAGGCCGCCCGCGACCGCGAGCATCGCGGCGATCACCGAACCGCCCGGGCCGGGGGTCTCCCCCGCGCCGTTGTGCCACACCGGGCGGATCCCGAGCGCGGACTCCAGCGCGGTCACACCGCCCTCGGCGAAGCCGCCGTAGGCGCCGCCGCCGGGGTAGGTGCACAGACCGTCGATGTCGTCGAGGGTGAGACCCGCGTCGGCGACGGCCTTCTCGCAGGCCTCGACGGTGAGGTCGAGGGGCGGGACCATCAGACGGCGGCCGATGCGCGAAGTGCCGGTGCCGCTGATGACCGCACGGTCCTCGAACCGGACTCCGCTCAGCGCCGGGCGCAGATGCCTGGCGACCGGGGGGTCCTCGGGCAGGGGTGCGGGCGGGGGCTGCTCGGCGCACGGCCGGAACAGGGGGAGCCATGCCTCGCCGGCCTGCTCGAACACCACCTCCATGCGCATGCCGATCCGCAGGTCCTCCGGCGCGCAGCCGACGACGTTGGTGGTCAGCCTGACGCGCGGGTCCTCCTCGATCGCCACCTGGGCGACGACGAACGGGCAGGGCAGGCCGGGGAACGGGAAACGGTGGTTGACGGTGAAGCCGATCAGGGTGGCGAAGCCCGAGACCTCCCCGACCCCGGTCTCGTGTCCCCGGCAGTGGCGGCAGACGGGCTCCGGCGGGTGGATCAGTGCCCGGCACGCGGTGCAGGTCTGGAAGCGGAGCCGTCCGTCCCGGCCGGATGTCCAGAAGAACTCGGTCTCCTGGCGGATCTCCGGCTGTGGACGGACGGTGCCCCCGGTCTCGCTCAACGGAGCTTCGCCTCCGCCTTGCGGACCGTGACCGGCTCCGCCAGTCCTTGCTCGTCACAGGCCTGTTGAAGGTTCTCCAGGGTTTCCGCCAGTCCGGGTCCGAGGCGGTTGCCCGGCGAGAAGGTCGCCGGGAGGTGGCGCATGCCCTGGATGACGCCGATGGTCTCGTAGTGGACGGTCCCCTCGGGGTCGCACACGAAGTCGGGCATCCGGTCGAGGACCTGGAGGAGCATCCTTTTGAAGACGGTCCGCGCGACGTTGGAGCCGATGCAGCGGTGGATGCCCAGGCCGAAGGCTGTGTGGCGGTTGCCGCCTCGGGCCAGGTCGACCTGGTCGGGGTCGGTGAAGACGCGCGGGTCGCGGTTGGCCATCGCCCAGGACAGCCACAGCCGGTCGCCCTCCTTGAGCTCGGCGCCCGCGATCTCGCAGTCCTCGGCGACGGTACGGCCGTCGCCGGGAGCGGGGGTGAAGTAGCGCAGGAACTCCTCGGTGGCGGTGTCCAGCAGGGTGTCGCGCTCCCGGCTCAGCCGGGTCCGCTCGCCGGGGTGCTGGGACAGCCACTCCAGGGCGTGCGCGGTGAGCGCGGTGGTGGTGTCGAAGCCGCCGCCGATAAGCAGGGCGAGGGCGCCGATCAGGTCCTCCTCGGGCGGGGCCTTGCCGTCGATCTGCAGACGGGCGAGTGCGTCGGCGAGGCCCGGCCGTGGGTGGGCGCGGACCTCCTGGAGCGTGGCGGCGATGTCCCGGATCATCGCCATGTGCCCCTCCACCACCCGTGCCATCTCGGGCGAGCGGGGCGGGGTGTAGACGCCGGCGTGGGCGGGTTCGTTGTACAGCTCCCACTTCTTCAGCGGGATGCCCATCATGGCGAGCGTGAAGACGGCCGGGACGATGTTGGCGAGGTCGTCGACGAAGTCGATCCGGCCCGTCTCGATCTTCTCGTCGATGCAGGCGCGGGCCACGTCATCGATGAACGGGACCCACCGCTGGACTGCCGCCGGGGACAGGTACGGGTTGAGGGCGGTGCGGTAGGCGCGCTGTTCGGGCGGGTCCATCTCCAGGAAGCCGCCGCGCAGGCCCCTGCCGCGGGGCGGAGCCGGGATACTGATGCCGCGGTAGCCGCGGCGCTCGCCGTGCACGTCGTGGTCGTTGGACAGCTTCTCACCGGCCCGGGCGAAGGCGAGCAGCTCACGGTTGCCGGCGGCAACCCAGTGTCCGTCGTAGGTGTCGGTCCAGGCGAGCGGGCAGCCTGAGTGAAACGCCCGGGTCTGCTCCTCGAATCGGTCGCGGTACTCCGGCGCGTGCCGGTCGAAGTGGACGCGGGGCTGTTTACGGGCCTCATCGCCGGTCGTGTCCGGTGCGGTCATGGGCTGTGCTTCCTCTCGGTCCGCCGCGTACGGCTCAGAACACGCCGATCGCGCGTTCGGGGCAGGATCGGACGGCCTCGACCACCGCGTCCTCCTGGTCACCGGGGACGTCCTCGGCGACCGGCGAGGAGTGTCCGTCGATCTCGCTGAGTTCGAAGACCTTGGGGGCGCGCATGGCGCACAGGGTGTGCCCCTGGCAGCGCTCGGGGTCGACGCGTACCTTCACGTCGCTCACCTCCGGTTCATATCAGGTCAGGTCGGCCAGGGACTTGCCGACGTCGGCGAGGGTGGCCGGCTTGCCGTAGTCGCCCTTGTACTTGTAGGTGGGGGCGTCACAGCGGTAGGCGCCGTGGTCGGGTCGGAAGTCGGCCGCCTGCCAGCCCTTGGCGGTCGCCTCGACGATGACGTAGCACTTGGGCGGCTCCTTCGAGGTGAGGTCGAAGGGGGCCTGCAGGCCACCGGCGGTGAAGGCGGTGTTCTTCATGGCGTTCTCGTACACGCACGTGCGGGTGAGCTCGGCGCAGTCACGGGCGGCGGTGGCGAACAGCAGCCAGGCGGAGAAGGCGCGCAGGGCCGGGTAGGTGACCTGCCTGCCGGGGGCGTACTTCTCGAACAGGTCGATCACCTGCTGGACGGCCGGGTTGTCCCCGGCGCTCTCCAGCGGGGCGGTGCCGAGGAGTTCGGCGTAGTTGTGCTGTGTGCCCAGGGCGGCGCCGGCCAGTTGCGGGAAGGCGGGGCCGTAGGCGTTGCTGTTGGCGTCGATCCAGTCGGGGGTGTATCCGATGCCGGTGAGGGCCTGCTCCAGTTTGGCCAGGCTCGCGAAGTCGCCCAGGAAGACGAGCCCCTTGACGCCGTCCTTCTTGAGCGACTGGGCGTAGGGCGTCCAGTCGGAGACTCCGGTCGCCGGGTACAGGTCGCTGTAGGAGACCTTGCCACCGAGACCAGCGACGGCCTCCTTGAACTGAGCTGCCATGACCTTGGTGACCGGAGAGTCGCCCGCGATCACACCGACCTTCCCAGCCGAGTCCGGGTACTTTTCCTTCAGCAGCCAGGAGTAGTAGCCGGCGTACTGGAAGTACCCGGCGGTGGGGCCGGAGGCGAGGACCTGGAGGTCGGAGCCGATGGCGCCGATCTGGCTGGACTGGGCGGGGAAGTTGGGCAGCAGGCACTTCAGCCGGTCCTTGACGCCGAGACTGTCCAGTGCCGAACCGCCGCCCACGAGCGCGAAGTCCGCCTTGCAGGCCTCCAGCACCCGCTGGCGGACCTCCATCAGCTTCGCGTCGCGGGTGACGGGCGCGAGGTCGCGGCCGTTGATGCCACCCGCATCGTTGCACCAGGACGTGAACACCTTCGCGGCGTCCACGAACTCGGACCGTTTGGTGAAGCCGATGTCGGACATGACGCCGACCTGGATCTCGTCGCCGGTGACGCCCTGGACGGAGGAGGACTTGTCGGTGCCGGGGCCGCACACGTCCTTCAGCGTGCCGAAGTCGGAGCTCTTCTCGGCGGCGGGGCTCGACCGCGGTGCGGAGTCGGTGTTGGGGCCGTCACCCGACCGGGTGGAGCAGCCGGCCAGCAGCAGCGCGACCACGGTGGCCGCGCCGATCAGCATCCTGCGCATGGTGCCTCCTCGGGGAGCTCGGACGCCGTCGTCCGAGGGAGGTGAGGGAGTGCGGGGCGGGGGTGGCGTGGGCCGGGCGCCCCGGCCCGACGGTCAGGTGATCGCGCCGCTCGCCTTGAGGGCGAGGATGCGGTCCCAGTCGTAGCCGAGCTCGGCGAGGATCTCCTCGGTCTGGGCGGCGAACTCCGGGGCGGCTTGGAGGCGGGTGTCCTCGACGTCGAACTGGACGGGACTGGTGACCAGTTCGAGCTCGCCGGCCTGCCCGATGTAGCCGTTGGCGCGGACCTGCTGGTCGGCGGCGGCCTGGAGGGTGTCCTGGACGGGTGCCCAGGGTCCGTCGAGCGCGGCGAGGTCCTTGGACCACTCGGTCAGGGTGCGGCTCGCGATCACCTCGCGGAGGATCTTCACCGCCTCCTTCGTGTGCTCGGCGATGGCCTCGGCGGTGGCGAAGCGGGGGTCGTCGGCGAGTTCCGGCCGGCCGATGCAGCGGCACACGTCGGGCCAGAACTTGGCCGGCTGGAGCATGACGAAGGCGATGAACCGGTGGTCGGCGGTGCGGTAGAGCCCGGAGAGCGGGTTGGTGGGTGAGCCGTGGGCACTGGGCGTCACCCCCTCCCAGGGGCGGTCCAGGTGGACGGAGACGGCGATGGTGTGGCCGAGCGCCCACAGGCCGCTGCCGAGGAGGGAGACGTCCACGACGGGGGCCTCGCCGGTACGCTCCCGGCGCAGCAGGGCGGCGGCGACGCCACCGGCGAGGTTGGTGCCGGAAACGGTGTCGCCGTAGGCGGGTCCGGGCGGGCTGATCATGCCGTCGCTGCCGGGCGGGGTGATGCTGGCGGCGGTGCCCGCGCGCGCCCAGAAGGCAGTCATGTCGTAGCCGCCCTTGTCCGCCTCGGGGCCGCGCGGGCCGAGGGCGGTGCCGCGGGCGTAGACGATGCGCGGGTTGACGGCGCGGATGTCGTCGACGTCGATGCCGAGGCGGGCGCGGGCGCCGGGCATGAGGCTGGTGAGGAAGACGTCGGAGCCCTTGACCAGTTCGTAGAGCACCTCGCGGCCCTCGGGTCGGGACATGTCCAGGCCCAGGGAGCGCTTGCCGCGGTTGGCGTGGGCGACGTTGGGGTTGGGGTCGCCCTCCACCCGGAACGAGCCGGTCTGGCGCAGCCCGCGCTGCGGGTCGCCGGTGACGGCGTGCTCGATCTTGACGACGTCGGCGCCCCAGTCGGCGAGCACGGCCCCGGCCGAGGGCACGAAGCCGTACATGGCGACTTCGAGGACGCGGATGCCTTCGAGCGGCTTCATGCCACCTCCTCGGGGGGTACGACGCGGCCGAAGGCCTTCTCCTCCAGAAACTCCTCGAACCCGGCGCGTCCGCTCTCCCGGCCGATGCCGGACTGTTTGAATCCGCCGAACGGCACGTCGGCGGAGAAGTAGTTGCCGCCGTTGATCGAGAAGGTGCCGGTGCGGATGCGGCGGGCGAGGCGGATGGCGCGCTCGTCGTCGGCGCTGTGCACGGCGCCGGACAGGCCGTACTTCGAGTGGTTGGCGATGCGGACGGCGTCGTCCTCGTCGTCGTAGGGGATGACCGCGAGGACGGGGCCGAAGACCTCCTCCTGGGCGATCTCGCTGTCGGGGTCGACACCGGCGAGGAGGGTGGGTTCGTAGAACCAGCCGGGGTCGACGCGCTTGCCGCCGCGGACGAGGGTCGCCCCTTCTTCGACGGCGCGTCGGACCATGGCGTCGACCTTGTCGCGCTGCTGCTCGCTGATGAGGGGACCCATCGCGGTCTCCGGGGCGGCCGGGTTGCCGACGCGGACGCGGCCCATGCCCGCGGCGACGAGCTGCACGATCCGGTCGTGGTCGGCCCGCGGGACGAGGAGGCGGGAGGTGAGGGCGCAGCCCTGGCCGGAGTGGGAGCAGATGGTGAAGGCGGCGAACATGGCGGCCTTGGTGTAATCCGCGTCGTCCAGGACGATCATGGCGGACTTGCCGCCGAGTTCGAGGAAGACCCGTTTCACGGTGTCGGCCGCGGCGGCCATGATGGCCCGCCCGGTGGTGGTGGCGCCGGTGAACGTGACCAGGTCCACGTCGGGGTGGGTGGTGAGCAGTTCGCCGACCTCGGTGCGCGAGGAGCTGAGGACGCTCACGACACCGGGTGGGATGTCGGTGTGCTCCGCGATGAGTTCACCGAGAGCGAGAGTGGTCAGCGGCGTCTGCGGGGCTGCCTTGAGGACGACCGTGCAGCCGGCCGCGAGCGCGGGGGCGAGCTTGGCGAGGGCGAGCTGGTTGGGGAAGTTGTACGGCAGGATGGCGGCGACCACCCCGGCCGCCTCCTTCTCCACCCAGCGGTGGTGGCGCTGGCCTCGGCTCTCCTTGACTCCGAGGTCCTCGGTGAACTCGTAGGTCTCCAGGAGGTCCGCGTAGTACGTCACGAGGCCGATCGGATCGTCCAGCTGAGGGCCGTGGGTGAGCTGGCGCGGTGCGCCGACCTCGGCGATGGTCAGCTCGCGCAGCTCCTCGCGGTGGTCGTCGAGGGCCTGGTGCAGCTGGCGCAGGCAGCGCAGCCGCAGTGCGGTGTCCGTGGCCCAGTCGGTGGTGTCGAAGGCGCGCCGGGCGGCGGCGACCGCGGTCTCGGCGTCTGCCTTCGTGGCGTCCGGAGCGTGGCCGAGCAGGTCGCCGTTGGCGGGGTTGTACGAGGGGAAGGTGCTGTCCGCGGCGACCAGCTTGCCGTCGATCAGCTGGGACTTGACGACGAGACCGCTCACAGCCGCACCACCGATCCACCGTCGACGGCGATGACCTGTCCGGTGACCCAGGCGGCCTCGTCGGAGAGCAGGAACTTCAGGGCGCCCGCCTGGTCGGTGGGCGTGCCCATGCGTTTGAGGGCGAAGGACTGCACCATGGCCGTGCGGTACTCCTCGGGGATGATGCTGCGGGCCGCCTCGGTGTCCGTCGGGCCCGGCGCGATCGCGTTGACGCGGATGCCGCGCGGGCCGAGTTCGGCGGCCAGGGAGGCGGTGAGGTGGTTGATGCCGGCCTTGGCGAGCCCGTAGAAGCCGGTGGCCTGCCAGGCCGCGGTGGAGGACTGGTTGACGACGGCCGCGCCCTCCTGAAGGTGCGGCAGGGCGGCGCGGGTGACGTGCAGGGCGCCGAGCAGGTTCACCTTCAGGAAGCGGTCGAGGTAGTCGTAGTCGACGGTGACGATGCCCTCGCGGCGCATGCCGTGGAAGATGGCCGCGTTGTTGACCAGGTGGTCGATGCGCCCGTACTCACGCATGACGGTGCCGGTGAGCTCCTCGGCCGAGGCGGGGTCGGCCACGTCGGTCCGCACGAACAGGGCGTCACCGATCTCCTTGGCGACCCGCTGCCCCTGCTCCTCGTTCAGCTCCGCGACCACCACGCGTGCGCCCTCGGCGGCCAGTGCCCGGGCGTACCCCTCGCCGATGCCCTGGCCGGCCCCGGTGACGATGATCACCTTGTCCTTGAACCGCATCCGAGCCTCCTCGCTCCGTTGCACGGAAACTACATTCTCTATTTACGCGAGGCAAGGATTCGGACACGAGAATCGGATACTCACAGCATCTGGGGTCAGCTTCCAACACCCCTGCACGCATAAGGGTTTCCGTCCCGCCCACATGAGAATACGATTCTCCAATTCGGAAGGGATGTTTTCATGATCGAATCGAAAGCCTTGAGCCCGGCGCTCGGGGCCGAGTTCACCGGGGTCACGGACCCGCTCGACGACTCCTTCGTCCACCGCTGCGCGGAGGCCCTCAAGTGGCGGGGCGTCCTGCTGGTGCGCGGGCTGCACCTCGACGACGAGCGGCAGCTGGCGTTCAGCCGCCGTCTGGGCGAGGTGGTGGCACTGAACGGCCAGGAGATCTTCCCGATCTCCATCAATCCGGAGAAGAGCAGGACCGCCAAGTACCTCAAGGGCGCGTTCTTCTGGCACCTCGACGGCACCACCGACGACGTGCCGGTCATGGCGACCACGCTCACCGCCCGCGAGGTCGCCATGACCGGCGGCGGCACCGACTTCGCCAGTACCTACGCGGCGTACGAGGCCCTGCCGGAGAAGGACCGGGAGCGCTACGCGTCACTGCGGGTGGTGCACAGCTTCGAGGCCGCCCAGCGGCTGGTGAACCCCGACCCCGGCGAGGAGGAGCTGGCCGCCTGGCGCACCCAGCCCACGCACGAGGTGTCCCTGGTGTGGCGGCGCCGTGACGGCCGCCGCTCCCTGGTCACCGGCGCCACCGCCGACCACGTCGTCGGCATGGACCCCGGCGACAGCCGCGCCCTGCTGGAGGAACTGCTCGACTGGACCACACAGGAGCGCTTCCGCCACACCCACGACTGGGCCGTCGGTGACCTGGTGGTCTGGGACAACACCGGCATCCTGCACCGGGCCCTGCCCTATGACGAGAACTCCGAGCGGCTGCTGCACCGCACGACCGTCGTCGGCGACGAGGCGTTCGCATGAGCGCCGCGCAGGCACCGACGGCCGTCGTGACCGGCGGGGCCTCCGGCATCGGCCGGGCGATCGCACAGCGGCTCATCGAGGACGGCCTGAACGTGTCCGTCCTCGACCTCTCCCCTGCCGAGGAGGGCTTCGGCCTGATCGTGGACGTCGCCGACCGCGCCCAGGTCGACAAGGCTATGGACGCGGTACGCGAGCGCTTCGGTCCCGTGGGCGTCCTGGTCAACGCGGCCGGCAAAGACGGCTTCACCCGTTTCGCGGACCTGCCCTTCGCCGACTGGCAGCGCGTGGTCGACATCAACCTCAACGGCGTCTTCCACTGCGTGCAGTCGGCCCTGCCGGACATGGTGCACGCCGGCTGGGGCCGGGTCGTCAACATCTCCTCCTCCA
The DNA here is from genome assembly GCF_003032475.1 of Streptomyces sp. P3. Classification (NCBI taxonomy): domain Bacteria; kingdom Bacillati; phylum Actinomycetota; class Actinomycetes; order Kitasatosporales; family Streptomycetaceae; genus Streptomyces; species Streptomyces sp. P3. Next base: position 8,218,342 of record NZ_CP028369.1, on the reverse strand, counting down.
GCACCCACTCCGGCCAGCCGTTCATGGCGCACTACGTGGCGGCCAAGTCCGCCGTGAACGGACTCACCAAGTCCCTGGCCCTCGAACTCGGGCCGAAGGGCATCACGGTGAACGCGATCCCGCCAGGCTTCATCGACACCCCCATGCTGCGCACCGCCGAGCGGGAGCAGCGGCTCGGCGGCACCATCGAGGACCACATCGCGCGCACGCCGGTCCGCCGGGTCGGCCGCCCCGAGGACATCGCCGCGACCTGCTCCTTCCTGGTCAGCGAGGAGGCCGGTTACATCACCGGGCAGATCATCGGTGTGAACGGGGGCCGCAACACATGACGAGACTGCGCCCCGTCCCGTACGAGGAGTGGGACGGCGAGGTGCTGCGTCCGCTGACGGGCGGGCGCACCGTCCCGCCGTCCAACGCCCTCGGCCTGCTGCTGAACCACCCGCAGCTGGCCAAGGCGTTCCTGACCTTCAGCACCCACCTGCTGTACCGCAGCACACTGCCCGCCAGGACGCGCGAGCTGACGATCCTCAGGGTCGCCTGGCGTCACCGGTGCCGCTACGAGTGGGCCCACCACGTGCTGATCGCACGCGAGGCCGGCGTCACCGAGGAGGAGCTGGATGAGGTCCGCCAGGGTACCGGCACGTTGCTGAACCGGGCGGTGGACGAACTCGAGACCACCTCCTCCCTGTCCGACGAGGTGTACGAGGAGCTGGCGAAGCGGATGGACGAACGGCAGCTGATGGACTTCGTGTTCACGGTCGGCACGTACCGGATGCAGGCCCTGGCCTACAACACCTTCGAGGTGGAACCCGATCCGGGGATGGACAACGGGGGCATGAGCGACCGCGGACCGGCCGCCTAGCGGGGGGATGGACATGCCGCATTCCGTACACCCCGGCCAGCCGCTTCGCGTCGTCCAGTGGGCCACGGGGACCATAGGCGCGCGATCGCTGCGCGCCGTTGTCGACCATCCGCACATGGTGCTGGCGGGAGTTCACGTCCACTCCCCCGGCAAGGCCGGCCGTGACGCCGGCGAGCTGTGCGGGAGTGACCCCACGGGCGTCACTACCACCGACCGTCTCGACGATGTCCTCGCCCTGGGGGCCGACTGCGTGCTGTACATGCCGCGCACGGCCGACCTGGACGAGCTGTGCGCTCTGCTCGCGTCCGGCGCGAACGTCGTGGCCACGACCGGCGGGTTCCACCACCCGGCCGGCCTGGACCCCGCCGTCCGGTGCAGGGTCGAGGCGGCCTGCGAGCAGGGTGGCACCTCGCTCCACGACACCGGCAGCAGCCCCGGCTTCATCACCGAGGCCGTACCGCTCGTGCTGGCCTCGGTGCAGCGGCGGCTGGAGAACCTGACCGTCCACGAGTACGCCGATCTGTCCCGGCGGGACTCGCCGGAACTGCTGTTCGACATCATGGGTTTCGGCCGGGCTCCTGCCACTGTGTTCGACGAACGCCGCCTGGTACACGTCGAGGGCAGTTTCGGGCCCTCGCTGCGCCTGGTGGCCGACGCCCTGGGACTGCCCCTGGACGCGGTGGAGGCTCATGGGAGGTTCGCCACGGCGGCCCGCACGACCCGCGTCGCCGCCGGTGTCCTGCGCGCCGGGACCGTGGCGGCGCAGCGGATGACGGTGTCCGGCCGGCGCGACGGCCGCACGCTCCTGGAGTTCAACGCGACCTGGTACTGCACCGACGACCTCGACCCGGCCTGGGACCTGCGTCCCACCGGGTGGCATCTGACGGTCGACGGCGACACGCCCCTCGACGTCGCCATGAGGTTCCCGGTGCCGCTGGAGCGGCTGGCCGCGGTCTCCCCCGGCTACACCGCCCACCGGGCCGTCAACGCCGTTCCCGCCGTCTGCGCGGCGACCCCGGGACTACGGACCACGGCGGATCTTCCCCCGTTCACCGCGGTGCTCGGCTGAGCCGGGGCCGCCCCGGGGCTCAGCCCTGCTTCAGATGCTGCTTCATCTCGTCGAGGCGGGTCAGGATCGGGAAGCCGTCCACGCTGAGCGCGTTGCCGTGCCCGGTCTGGTGAATGTCGAAGACGGACTGGAGAGCGGTGTGGAAGCCCTGGACGTCGAGGGTCTGGTTGACGGCGCGCTTGGCCTGGCGCAGTCCGAACGGGGGCATCGCGGCGATCCGGTCGGCCAACTCGTAGGTTCCGCTGTCCAGTTCTTCGAGCGGCACCACCTTGTTCACCATGCCGACCTGCTCGGCCTCGCGGGCGGTCAGCGGCCGGCCGGTGAACAGGATCTCCTTGGCTTTGCGCGGGCCCAGCTCCCAGGTGTGGCCGTGGTACTCGACGCCGCCGATGCCCATGTGCACGACCGGGTCGGAGAACTCGGCGTTCTCGGCGGCCACGATCAGGTCGCACGGCCAGCAGAGCATCAGCCCGGCGGCGATGCACTTGCCCTGGACGGCGGCGATGGTCGGCTTGGGGATGTTGCGCCACTTCAGCGAGTACTCCAGATAGTGGCGGGTCTCGGTGTCGTAGATCCACTCCAGGGTGATCTCGCCGGGGCCGGGCCAGCGGTCCTTCAGGTCGTGCCCGGCCGAGAAGTGCCGGCCGTTCGCCCTGAGCACGACGACCCGTACGTGCGCGTCCCGCGCGGCCCGGGTGTAGGCCGCGTCGAGGTCGTCGAGGAGCGCCATGGTCTGGGCGTTGGCTGCCTCGGGGCGGTTGAGGGTGATCGTGGCGATGCCGTTCTGGGCCTCGTACAGGATCTGGTCCATGGCGGGTGTCCTCTGTCCCTCTTCTATCGCGGCAGGGTTCTGTCGCGGCGGGCTTCTATCGCGGCAGGCCGAGGATGCGCTCGGCGATGATGTTGCGCTGGATCTCGCTGGTGCCGCCGGCGATGGTGCCGGCGAAGCTGCGCGCGTACCGCTCGAACCAACTGGAGATGAAGTGCTCGTGGTGCATGTGGTGGTACGGGCCCGTGCGCTTGGGATGCTCGAGTCCCTCGGCGCCGTGGGCCTCCAGCGCGTGCAGGGAGGCGGACTGGACGGCCTCGGAGCCCAGCAGTTTGAGCACCGAGATCTCCGCAGGGTCGCGGTCCGGGCCGAGCTGGCGGTAACCGAGGAGCCGCAGTGCCGTCAGGTCCATGCGGAGGGTGGCGTACCACTCCTGGCCGGCGCCCGCGTCGGCCGCGTCGCGCAGGAGGTCCTCCAGGCGTTCGGCGTACGACAGCCACAACAGGGTGCGCTCGTGGCCGAGGGAGCCGTTCGCCACCCGCCAGCCCTCACCCACGTTCCCGATGAGGTTCCCGCGGGGCACCCGGACGTCGGTGAGGAACACCTCGTTGAAGTCGAGGTCGTCCTCGGCGGCGATCGACCCGAACGGGCGGCGTACGACGCCCTCGGCGCCGGTCGGGATCAGCAGGGCACTGATGCCCTTGTGCTTCGGGGCGTCCGGGTCGGTGCGGACGAAGGTGAGCAGGACGTCGGCGTCGTGGGCGCCGGAGGTCCAGATCTTCTGGCCGTTGACCACGAAGGCGTCCCGGTCCGCCACGGCACGAGTACGCAGGGAGGCGAGGTCGGAGCCGGCCTCGGGTTCGCTCATGCCGAGTGCGGCGGTGATCTCGGCGCGCAGGATCGGCACGGCCCAGCGGCGCTTCTGCTCCTCGGTGCCGAAGGTGAGCAGAGAGGCGGCGATGATGCCGAGGCCCTGGGGGTTGAAGCTGTGGTAGATCCGGCGGCGGGCCAGCTCCTCCAGGTGGGCGAGTTGCTGGGGCAGGCCGGCGTTGCGGCCGCCGTACTCGGGCGGCTGGCCCGGGAGCAGCCAGCCCGCGTCGAACAGCGTGCGCTGCCAGCGGCGGGCCCATGCGGGGACGTGGGCGCTGGAGCCGGCACGTTCGCGGGCCTCGGCCTCTTCGGGCAGGTGGGCGTCGAGGAAGGCGGCGAACTGTGCGCGGAACTCCTCCACCTCGGGGTCGTCGGCCAGCTTCATCACGCGAGCAGCGCCTTCCTGTGAACGGACGCGGTGCCGAGGAGCAAGTCGCAGGCCTGGGCACGTTTGAGGTGGTACTGCAGTTCGTTCTCCCAGGTGAAGCCCATGGCGCCGGAAAGCTGCAGCCCGTGCCGGAAGACCAGGCGCTGGCACTCGCCGGCCGCGGCCTTGGCCATGTGCGCGGCGTCGGCGCGGCGCGGGTCGTCCTCGGCGATGGTCAGGGCGCTGAAGTGGGTGAGGGCGCGGGCGCGTTCGATCGCCACGTGCATGTCGGCCGCCTTGTGCTTGACGGCCTGGAAGGAGCCGAGCGGCCGGCCGAACTGTACGCGCTGCTTCACGTGGTCCAGGACGAGGTCGAGGACCCGCCGGCAGGCGCCCACGCACGTGGCCGCGAGCCCCAGGAGGGCGAGGTCGGGCACTCCGGCGGCGAGGTCGTCGGCGCCGACGTGGGCAGCGTGCAGACGCGGGTCGAGCACGGAGACCCGTTCGGCCGCGACTTCCGCGCCCGGGACGACGGTGACGCCGCGGCGGGTGAGCAGGGCCACCTCGTCGGCCCGGTCGGCGTCCAGGACGTAGCGCCCGATGCCGTCGAAGACGGCGGTGCCGCTGCCCTCGGGGAGGCGGCCGGTGAGCGGCGCGAACCAGGTGGCGGTGGCCAGGAACGGCGTCGGGTCGGCGGCGTAGCCCAACTCCTCCAGAATGAGCGCGAGTTCCAGCGGGGGCGCCTCCAGCCAGCCGAGCCGAAGGTACGTGTCCCACTGCTGCTCCTCGGGCCGCCCGCGCGTCTTGGCGACCGTCTCGCGCACCGAACGCCGCAGCAGCAGCTGCTCCTCGTCGAGTTCGAACTCCACGCCCGGCCCCCTCCGCCGTACCGGTGGCTGCACACCGGGCGTGGGCCCGGATCAGATGCGAGAATACCATTCTCTGTATCAGCGAGTAAGGCTCTTGCTTTTGGCAGAGCGTGATTCGGTAGGGCGTGGGGCTCCTCTTCCCGCCTGCGTGGAGTACCGTTCTTCCATGAGTGCCGTCCCCGCAGAATCCGTCGAGACCCCCGAGCCCGCCTGGCGGCAGCGCGCCGTCGAGCGCTCCACCCGGGCGGCGAAGCTGCGCGCCGAGCAGCGCGTGCAGCGCTTCCTGGACGCCGCCCAGGAGCTCATCGCCGACAAGGGCACCACCGACTTCACCGTGCAGGAGGTCGTGGAGCGTTCCCGCCAGTCGCTGCGCAGCTTCTACCAGCACTTCGACGGCAAGCACGAGCTCCTGCTCGCCCTGTTCGAGGACGCGCTGTCGAAGTCCGCCGCCGCCGTACGGGAACAGGTCGCCGCGGGGCAGGAGCCGCTGGAGCGTCTGAAGATCGCGGTCGAGTGGCTCTACGACGCCTCCACACCCCGCGAGGGCCGGCAGTCCCCGCTCTTCACCGACTTCGCCGTCCAGCTGCTGGTCACTCACCCGGACCAGGTGGCCAGCGCCCATGTGCCGCTGGTCGACTTCTTCACCGAGATGGTGGAAGAGGCCGTCGAGGCCGGCCAGGCCGTGGCCCCGAAGCCGCGGCGCACCGCCTCCCTGATCATGCAGACGGCGATGTTCACGGCCCAGGCCCCCTCGGCCCGGGTCGGCGCCCACCCGTCGCCGATCACGGTGGAGGAGGTGTGGGCCTTCTGTCTGGGCGGCATCAGTGGCGGCCCGGCGCCCGACCGCGCTCCGGCGACTGCGCCCCCGGCGAAGAAGGCCGCCGCGAGGACCGGCACGAAGAAGGCGTCCGCCAAGAAGTCAGCCTCGGCCACGACCGCCGCCACGAAGACGGGCGCGGCATCCAGTCCGCGCAGGCGCGGGTGACGGTGCGCTGCTCAGGGTGACGACCGAGGGCGGGAGTCACCCGGCTCTCGGCCCCTCCTCTCAGGCAGCTCCCGTGCCGCAGGGCTGCCCGGCAGTCAGGCCGTGCCCGAGGTTCGGGCGCCCGGGGACTCGACCGGCACCACCTTCATCCCACCCGCGGCCCTCCCCAGCAGCGCCGGCGTCACGTCGACCGGCCCCGCCGGTGTCGCCCCGTCGGACAGCACCGCCAGAGCCGGCGTGACATCGAGTGGTAGACCTTCGGCCAGGCCACCTCGACGTCCGCCGCGCGGTCCAGCTTCGCCAGGTCGGGCACGCCGACGGCGGGCATGCGCCCGATGCGTCGGCCGCCGCGGCTGCGGGCACGACGGTCGCGGGCAAGGTCGGGCCGAAGTCGGCTGCGAGGGTGGCGAATGTGAGCCTGGTCGGCCCCGGCTGGACCCCCGCGGCGGCTCTTTGAAGCAGTCATTGGACATTCCGAACGACGTCCGCACGTGTGGACCAGAACCCGCCCCCCTCCCGGGGGCGGTCAGTCCGGCCGCACATTGGCGAAGGACCGCAGATCCTTGACGCTATCGGTCTGACCTTTGATATGGTTCGCAACTCTCACCAGCCTCCCGACAGAGAGGTCCCCCGCTGTGGACTTCGAGCTGACCGAGGACCAGGAGACGATCCGCAAGGCCGTGGCCGGTCTCCTGCGTGACTTCGACGACCGGTACTGGATGGAGAAGGACCGGGACCACACGTTCCCCGAGGAGTTCTACGCCGCCGTCGCCGATGGCGGCTGGCTCGGCATCACGATCCCGGAGGAGTACGGCGGCCACGGACTCGGCATCACCGAGGCGACACTGCTGCTGGAGGAGGTCGCGCGCTCCGGCGGGGGCATGAACGCCGCCAGCGCGATCCACATGTCGATCTTCGGCATGCATCCGGTGGTCGTGCACGGCTCCGACGAGCTGAAGCGCCGCACCCTGCCGCGCATCGCAAGCGGCGACCTGCACGTGTGCTTCGGGGTGACGGAACCGGGCGCCGGGCTCGACACGACGAGCATCACCACGTTCGCCCGCCGGGCCGGCGACCACTACGTCGTCAGCGGACGCAAGGTATGGATCTCCAAGGCCCTGGAGTCCGAGAAGATCCTGCTGCTGACCCGCACGGCCCGGCGCGACGAGGTCGAGAAGCCGACCGACGGCATGACACTGTTCCTCACCGATCTGAACCGCGACCGGGTGGACATCCGCCCGATCCCGAAGATGGGCCGCAACGCCGTCTCCTCCAACGAGGTGTTCATCGACGACCTGCAGGTGCCGGTCGAGGACCGGGTCGGCGAGGAGGGCCAGGGGTTCCGCTACCTCCTCGACGGCCTCAACCCGGAGCGGATGCTGATCGCCGCCGAGGCCCTCGGCATCGGCCGGGTGGCCCTGGACCGGGCCGTGCGCTACGGACGCGAGCGGGAGGTGTTCGGGCGGCCCATCGGCATGAACCAGGGCATCCAGTTCCCGCTGGCCGACGCCCTCGCCCACCTCGACGCGGCGGAACTCGTGCTGCGCAAGGCGACCTGGCTGTACGACCAGGGCCGGCCGTGCGGGCGGGAGGCCAACACCGCCAAGTACCTGTGCGCGGACGCCGGGTTCACGGCCGCGGACCGGGCCCTGCAGACACACGGCGGGATGGGCTACTCCGAGGAGTATCCCGTGGCCCGCTTCTTCCGCGAGGCACGGCTGATGCGGATCGCGCCGGTCAGCCAGGAGATGGTCCTGAACTACCTGGGGTCCCACACCCTGGGCCTGCCGAGAAGCTACTGAGGAGCCGGTCGTGACCGAGGGAACGGGACTGTTCGATCTCACCGGGCGTTCGGCGCTGGTGACCGGGGCGGCCGGCGGCATCGGCTCGGCGGTGGCCGGGGCGCTCGCCCGGGCCGGTGCCGCGGTGCTCGTCACCGACGTCGACGAGGCGGCGGCAACGGCCGTGGCCGGGAAGCTGACCGCCGCGGGACTGCACGCCGAGGGCGCCGCCCTGGATGTGGGGGACCGGGCGGCAGCCGATGCCGCGGCATCCCGGGCCGCCGGACTCACCGGCGGGACACTGCACATCCTCGTCAACAACGCGGGAGTCACCGCGCCCGCGATGTTCGAGAAGCTCGACGAGGAGTCGTTCCGGCGCCTCCTCGACATCCATGTGCTGGGAGCGTTCCACTGCGCCCAGGCCGCGCTGCCGTTCCTGCCGACGGACGGGACCGGTCGGATCATCAACGTCACGTCGTCGGCCGGCCTGACCGGCACCCTGGGCCAGGTGAACTACTCGGCGGCCAAGGCTGGCATCATCGGACTCACCAAATCGCTGGCTCGTGAGCTGGCCCGGAAGAACATCCTGGTCAACGCGCTCGCACCACTGGCGGCGACGCCGATGACCGAGACCATCCGCACCGACCCGAAGTTCGCGGAGCGGATGCTCGCCCGGATCCCGCTGGGCCGCTGGGCGGAGCCGGAGGAGGTCGCGGGCGCGTTCGTCTTCCTGGCCTCCGACGCGGCGTCCTTCATCACCGGGCAGGTGCTGCCGGTGGACGGCGGACTGGTCATCTGACGGACCGCGGGGTGCGGTGTTGAATGGTCCGGCCGAAACGGATGCACGACGAGAGGCCTGAACCCGTGCCCAGCGCTCACTCCACGCCCCCCACCCCGCGCTTCGACACGCTCACCGTCCCCAAGGCCTCGGACGTGCTGGCGTCCGAGGTGCGTGAGCGCATCCTGTCCGGGGAGTTCGCGGAGGGCACACCCCTGCCGCCGGAACGACAACTGGTGGAGCAGACGGGACTGAGCCGGGCGACCGTGCGGGAGGCGTTGCGCATCCTGGAGGTCGAGCGGCTGGTGGAGATCCGGCCGGGACGCGGAGGCGGGGCCTTCGCGCGTCGGCCGGGCCGCGAATCCCTGGCGAACACCGTGCAGTTGGTCATCCGGGGCCAGCAGATTCGGCTGGAGGCCCTGCACGAGACCCGAGAGGCGATCGAGCCGGCGTGCGCCGCGCTCGCGGCCGGCCGGCGCACCGAGCGGGATCTGGCCGACCTGGACACCGCCCATGCCGAGCTGGTCGACGCCGGTGACGACATCCGGCGTTTCCTGCGGGCCAACGTCCGCTGGCACAACGCGGTGGCGAGGGCGTGCGGCAACGAGCTGCTCGTCGGGTTCCTCAGCGCGCTGTCGGAGTCGATCTACGCCGCAACGAACCTGGAAAGGTTCATGGACACCCGTATCCGCGAGGTCACCGCCCAGGCACACGTGAAGATCACCGAAGCCATCCGGTCAGGTGACGCGGCGGCGGCCCGGCGGCGGATGAGCCGCCATGTGTGCGGGTTCGCACGGGCCGCCGCCGAGGTGGACGGCCGGGAACGCGTCGAACTGACCGAGCCCGAAGACTGATCCGGCCCTGGCAGGATGAGAACGAGATTCTCAAATTGACGCAACACCATTGACACATTCGGCCTGACCTTTAATAACATCGCGACATGACCGACGTGAGCCCCGTCCTGACCGTGGCCGCCGACGGAGATGTCCGCATCGTCACGCTGAACCGCCCCGACCGCCTCAACGGCGTCTCGGCGGAGCTCCACTTCCGGCTGTCCCAGGTCTGGCGCGAGCTCGCGGAGGACGCCGGAGCGCGGGCGGTCGTCCTCACCGGGGCGGGCCGGGCGTTCAGCGCGGGCGGCGACTTCGACCATCTGCTGCGCCATCACGACGACCCGGAGCTGCGCGAGCGGTCCATCCGGCTCGACCGGACCATCCAGACGGACATGATCCGCTTCCCGCTTCCCGTCGTCGCGGCCGTCAACGGCCCCGCGGTGGGCCTGGGCTGCTCTCTCGCGCTGGGGTGCGACCTCGTGCTCATGGCCGAGGACGCCTACCTCGCGGACCCGCACATCTCGGTGGGCCTGGTGGCAGGCGACGGCGGAGTGACCCTCTGGCCGCTGCTGACGAGCCTGCTGCGCGTGAAGGAGTACCTGTTCACCGGGGACCGCATCCCGGCCGCCACCGCCGTCGAACTCGGCCTGGCCAACCGGACCGTCCCGGGCCCCGATCTCATGGGCGAGGCCCTGGCACTGGCCCACCGGCTCGCCGCGCAGCCCCCGGAGGCGCTGCGCGCCACCAAGGCGGCGCTCGCGGCGGTGGTCGAGCAGGTCTCGCGGGGCGGCATGGAGGCGGCGCTGCTGGCCGAGCGCTCCACCATGACCAGCCCCGACCACATCCGCATCGTGAGCGACCTCGCCGCCCGGGCTAGCCGCCGCCCCAGCGCCGCCGAGGAGGGCTGAGCGTGGAACGCGACGAGTTCACGCTGGTTCGCGACATGCTGCGGGCGTTCGCGACCCGCTTCCGCAGCGGCTCGGCCGGCGACATCAAGGCCCAGACTCGCACGGACGCACAGCGGGCCTTGGACGAGCTCGGCCTGTCCGGCCTCCGCCGCACCTCCCCGCCGGCCGCCACCGTGCAGGAGTGCGCCCTGCTCGCCGAGGAGCACGGCCGGCAGCCCCTGACCACGTCCTTGCTCGGCACGGCGCTGCTCGCCCCCGAGCTGCTGCGTCTCCTCGACCTCGGCGAGCGGGCCGGGCCCGTCTACGGCGACCGCCCCACCGTCGCCCTCGCCGGCGACCTGCGCTTCCCGGACCGCGATGCGGTCGGCCTCGTCGCCTGGGACTGCGACGGCGCGGACACGGCGCTCTTCGTACATGGCGAAGGCCGCGTGACCGAGCACGAGTTGGGGGCCCCGGCACCGACCGCGGACCTGCTGCGCGGTGTGCGGCGGGCCTCGGCCGAGGGCCGGCCCGTCGGCCGGCTCACCCCGGGCGCGCACCAGTGCTGGCAGGCGTACGCCCTGGTCGTGGTGGCGAGCGAACTCGTGGGGGCGGCCCGTTCGTTCGTCGAGCAGAGCGTGGACTACGCCCGCGAACGCCACCAGTACGGACAGCCGATCGGCTCCTTCCAGGCCGTGCAGCACCAGCTCGCCGACGCCACCGTCCTCGTGGAGGCCTGCACCAGCGCCACCCGCTACGCCGCGTGGTGCCTGGACAGCGAAACGCCGGGCCGTGCGCTGACCGCGGCCCGCGTGGCCAAGGCGGAGGTCAACTCCTCGGCCGTGGAAGCCGTGTACGCCGGGATGCAGGTGTTCGGCGGGATCGCCCAGACCTGGGAGCACGTGGCCCACCTGTACCTGCGCCGGGTCCTCGTCGGAGCCACCACGCTCGCGACCACGCCGGACCTGCTGACCGTCCTGGCCGCACCGGAGGCGACGCGATGACGGACACTCCCCTGGACTTCGGCGACCCTGAGGACCTGGAACGCCTACGCAACGACTTCCGCGCCTGGCTGGCCGGCCACCCGCTGCCCGAACGGCCCGCCGACGAACCGCTCCCCGTGTTCCTGCACCGCTGGCACCGCCAACTGCACTCCGGCGGCTGGGTCGGCCTCGACGTCCCGGAGCAGTACGGCGGCCGGGGTCTGACCGCGCTGCACCAGGTCACGGTCAGCGACGAACTGGGGGCGCGGGGTGCGCCCGGTGTCCCCCGCATCGGCTATCTCGCCCACGCCCTGCTGCGGTTCGGCTCCGAGGAGCAGCGCCGCCGGCTGTTGCCGCGCATGCTCTCCGGTGACGACGTGTGGTGCCAGGGCTTCAGCGAGCCCGGCGCCGGCTCGGACCTGGCCGGCATGAGCACCTACGCCGAGCGCCGCCCGGAGGGCCACTACATCGTCAACGGCCAGAAGCTCTGGACGAGTTACGCCCAGTATTCCGGCCTCTGCCTGCTCCTGGCCCGCACGGATCGCGCCGCTCCGGCCCACGCCTCCATCTCGGCCTTCGTGCTGCCTCTGGACCGCCCCGGCGTGACCGTACGGCCGCTGCGTGCGGCGAACGGCGACGACGAGTTCTGCGAACTGTTCCTCGACGACGTGCGCCTGGAGGAGTCCGAACGGATCGGCGCCGAGGGCGACGGCTGGCCTCTGGCGATGACTACGGTGGCGTACGAGCGCAACGCGCTGGACACCGGTCACCTGTCGAAGTACGGGCTGCTGATCGAACGGCTGCGCCGCGCCGCGCACGAGCGGCGCAAGCTCCCGGACGGGCTGCTGTCGGACATCGGGCGCTGTGCCGTCGACTACCAGGTCCTTGTCGCCCACGCGCGGCGCCGCACCGCCGAGCGCCTCGCCGGGCAGAGCGCGGGACCGGAGTCCTCCGTGGACAAGTTGCTCATGACCCGCGCCGAACAGCGCCTGTACGAGACGGCGTTGAAGGTCTTCCCCGAGGAACTGTACGGGGAGGGCGGCGAGGTCCTGGGCGACTACTTCTACTCGCGGGCCGCGTCCGTGTACGGCGGCACGTCCCAGATCCAGCGGAACATCATCGCCAAGCGGCTGCTGGGCCTGCCCGTCGGCCCTCGTGCCTGATCGGAGCCCCCGTCATGCGACACGACCTGGAATTTCTCTCCATTCCGAACGTGGTGAGAGTCGCCGCGCGGCGGTTCGGCGACGCCCCGGCCCTCATCGACGGCGAACTACGCCTCACCTTCCGGGAACTGGAAGCCCGGATGGTCCAGGCGGTGCGTTCGGCGCTCGCGCTCGGCATCGGCCCGGGTGACCGGGTCGGCCTGTGCGCACCGAACTCGGTCGAGTGGATCGTGACAGCCCTCGGCATCCAGGGCGCGGGAGGGGTCGTCGTACCGCTCAACACCCGCTTCAAGGCGACCGAGATCTCCTACATCCTGCGGAAGTCCGGTGCGAAGGCGCTGTTCGCGGCCGCCTCGTTCCTCGGCACCGACTACATCGCGGACTTGAGACGCGCCGACCCCGAACTGCCCGCGCTGCGGACCGCGGTGTCGATGCCGGGTGGCGCGGAAGGCCTGTACTGGAGTCAGTTCCTCGCGCATGGCGAGGAGTGCCCCAAGGCTGCCGCCCAGGAGTCCATCGACCGGCTCACCCCGGATCACGTCTCCGACGTGATGTTCACCTCCGGCACAACCGGCCACCCCAAGGGCGTGATCCTCACCCACGGGCAGACACTGCGGGCGTACGGCTGGATGTCCACCGAGTACACCTTCGACGCCTCCGACAGCTTCCTGGTCATCCCGCCGTTCTTCCACTGCTTCGGCTACAAGGCGGGCTGGCTCGCCTCGCTGATGCACGGGGTGACCGTGATCCCCATGGCCGTCTTCGACGCGGGGCGCGCCCTCGAAATCGTTCAAGGAGAGCGGGTGAGCATCGTCCTCGGCCCGCCGACCATCTTCCACGACCTGCTGAACCATCCGCAGCGGTCCTTGTACGACCTGTCGTCCCTGCGGGTGTCCATGACGGGCGGCACGACCGTCCCACAGTCGCTGATCCGGGCGATGAAGAAGGATCTGTCCTTCGACATCGTGCTGAGCGCCTACGGGCTCACGGAGTCGACGGCGCTGGTCACCACGACCAGGGTCGGGGACAGCGAGGAGACGGTGGCCCGCACCACCGGGCGTCCGATCCCGGACGTCGAGGTCCGGATCGCCGACGAAACCGGGCAGGACGTGCCGGCGGGCGAGGAGGGGGAGGTCCTGGTTCGCGGCTACAACGTCACGCGCGGCTACTGGGACGACCCCGCGGCCACCGCCGAGACGATCGACCGCGACGGCTGGCTGCACACCGGCGACATCGGCCGCCTGGACCCGGACGGCAACCTGGCGATCGTCGACCGGAAGAAGGAGATGTTCATCGTGGGCGGCTTCAACGCCTACCCGGCCGAGATCGAGAAGCTGCTCCTCGACTACGAGCCGATAGCGCAGGCGGCGGTGATCGGGGTTCCGGACGAGCGGCTCGGCGAGGTCGGCTGCGCCTTCGTCGTGCCGAGGCCGGGCGCGGACGTCACGGCGGAGGACGTGATCGCCTGGGCCCGGGACCACATGGCCAACTTCAAGGTGCCCCGCCGGGTGCGCTTCGTGGACCACCTGCCGCGCAATGCCAGCCAGAAGGTGCTCAAGCACGAGCTGCGCGCACGGCTGGGGAGTTGACCCGGTGACGAACGGCGGCCCCCTCGCGGGGATCACGGTGGTGGCACTGGAGCAGGCCGTCTCGGCCCCGATGTGCACGCGCACGCTCGGCGACTTCGGTGCCCGGGTGATCAAGGTGGAGAACCCGAAGGGCGGTGACTTCGCACGGCACTACGACGACGTGGTCGGCGGCCTCGCGGCCCACTTCGTCTGGGCCAACCGGGGCAAGGAGTCGGTGGCCCTGGACCTGAAGTCGGACGGCGGGCAGGCGGTCCTGCACCGGCTGCTGGAGCGCACCGACGTCCTGGTCTCCAACCTCACCCCCGGCACGACGGCCAAGCTGGGCCTGGCCCCCGCCGACCTGGAGGTGCGCCACCCGAACCTGATCGCCGTGGAGATCGACGGATACGGCCCCGGCGGGCCCCTCTCCCACAAACGCGCCTACGACCTCCTGGTCCAGGCAGAGTCCGGAGCCTGCTCGGTGACCGGCCGGGAGGGTGCTCCCGCCAAGCCGGGCCCTCCGGTCGCGGACGTGTGCAGTGGGCTGTACGCGGCGCTGTCGGTGCTGGCGCTGCTGTACGCCCGGCGGCCGGGGCAGGTGGCGGTAAGCCTGTTCGACACCATGGCCGAGCTGATGGGCTACCCGCTGACCTACACCCGCCACTCGGGGGTCGAGCAGCAGCCGCTCGGCATGAGTTCGCCCGCCGTGTCCCCCTACGGCGCCTACCGCACGGCCGACGGCCAGACGGTCGTGCTCGGCACCACGAACGACCGCGAATGGCAGCGGCTGGCGAGGGAGTTGCTCGGCCGGCCCGACCTGGCGGACGACGAGCGGTTCCGCACGAACGCCGGCCGGGTGGAGCACCGCGAGGTTCTCGACGCCGCGATCGGCGCCTGGTGCGCACGGCACGACTTGGTGCACGTCCAGGAGCGGGCCGACGCGGCCGGGATCGGCAACTCCCGCTACAACACGGTCACCGATGTTCTCGACCATCCCCATCTGGCCGCCCGCGACCGCTGGCGGAAGGTCGGCACACCGTCGGGGCCGGTGCCCGCGCTGCTGCCGCCGCCCGTGATCGCCGGGTTCGACCCGCCGATGGGCGCGGTCCCCGGGCTCGGCGAACACACGGACGCCCTGCTGGCCGAACTCGGCTACACACAGCCGGAGATCGCCGCCCTGCGGGCGCGGGGGGCGGTCCGGTGAGCGTGCTGCTGACGAGCGACGCCGGCGGCGTGCGGACACTGACCCTGAACCGGCCGCACCGCAGGAACGCCATCGACGCCGAGCTGTGGGAGGCCCTGCGTGAAGCCCTCGCGGCGGCGGGCGGCGACCGGTCCGTCCGGGCACTCGTCCTGACCGGGGCGGGCGGCGCGTTCTGCTCCGGCGCGGACATTCCCGAGCGGGTCAGCAGCGCCCACCCGCTGTACCGGATGCGGCCCCTGACCGAGGTGACGCTGCTGCTGCACGAACTGCCCGTGCCCACGGTGGCCAAGGTGACGGGGGCGGCGGTGGGAGCGGGCTGGAACCTGGCGCTCGGCTGCGATCTGGTGGTCGCCACACCCGAGGCGCGCTTCTCGCAGATCTTCGCCCGGCGCGGGCTGTCCCCGGACTGCGGTGGCTCCTGGCTGCTGCCGAGACTCGTCGGGTTGCAGCAGGCCAAGCGGCTCGCGCTGCTCGCGGAGACGATCGACGCGGCGGAGGCGAAGGCGCTGGGCCTGGTGACCTGGGTGACGGACACCGACGAGGTGGACACCTTCGTCGACGACCTGACCGCCCGGCTGGTGGCCGGTCCCCCGGTGGCCCATGCCCAGACCAAGGCCCTGCTGAACGAGGGCACCGACCGCACCTTGCGGGACGCCCTGGCGAACGAGGCGAAGGCGCAGGCGGTGAACTTCGCGGGCGCGGACGTCCGCGAGGCGTACGCCGCGTTCGCCGCGCGACGCGAACCACTCTTCACGGGCCGCTGGGCCGTGCCGAGCCGACCGGAGGACGACACGTGATACGAGAAGCGGTGATCGCGGCAGCGGTCCGCACCGCGGTGGGAAAGCGCAACGGCGGACTGGCCGGCATCCATCCGGCCGACCTGTCCGGTGCGGTGCTGAACGCGCTCGTCGAGCGGGCCGGGGTCGATCCGGAGGCCGTCGACGACGTGATCTGGGGGTGCGTCTCCCAGATCGGCGACCAGTCGAGCAACATCGGCCGCTACGCGGTGCTGGCCGCGGGCTGGCCCGAGAGCATCCCCGGGACGACGGTCAACCGGGCCTGTGGATCGAGCCAGCAGGCGCTGGAGTTCGCCGTGCAGGCGGTGCTGTCCGGGCAGCAGGACGTGGTCGTGGCGGGCGGGGTGGAGGTCATGAGCCGGGTCCCGCTGGGCTCGGCCAGGGCGAGCGGAATGCCGTACGGCCCTCAAGTCCTCGGCCGGTACCAGGACTTCTCCTTCAACCAGGGCGTCTCGGCGGAGAAGATCGCACAGAAGTGGGGCTTCACCCGGGCCCGGCTCGACGCGTACGGGGCGCTGTCGCACGAGCGGGCCGCCGCCGCACAGGACAGCGGGGTCTTCGAGGAGCAGATCGTGCCGGTGGTGGGGGTGACCGCCGACGAGGGCGTTCGCCGGGGCACCAGTGTGGAGACGCTCGCGAAGCTCAGGCCGTCCTTCCTGGAGGACGACGGCGTGATCCACGCCGGCAACTCCTCCCAGATCTCCGACGGTGCGGCGGCGCTGTTGGTCACCACCCCGGACAGAGCACGGGAGTTGGGACTGACGCCGCTCGTGCGCCACCGGGCGGGCGCGGTGGTCGGCTCGGACCCGGTGCTGATGCTGACCGGGCCGATCCCGGCCACCGAGAAGGTGCTGGGGAAGGCCGGGGTGGCGCTGTCGGAGGTCGGGGTCTTCGAGGTGAACGAGGCCTTCGCGCCCGTTCCGCTCGCCTGGCTCGCCGAGACGGGTGCCGACCCGGAGCTGGTCAACCCGCTCGGCGGCGCCATCGCGCTCGGCCATCCGCTCGGTGCCTCGGGAGCCGTCCTGATGACCCGCATGATCCACCACATGCGTGACCGCGGCATCCGCTACGGCCTCCAGACCATGTGCGAGGGCGGCGGGACAGCGAACGCCACACTCGTCGAACTCGTCGGCTGACGGGGGGCGTTGACGTGCGCCGCGATGTCTTCACCGCCGACCACGAGGCGTTCCGGGAGCTGGTCCGGGACGTCGTGGCCAAGGAGGTGGTCCCGCACTACACCGAGTGGGAGAAGGCCGGGCGGCTGCCCCGGTCGTTCTTCGAACGGCTCGGCTCGCTCGGGCTGCTGGGCGTGGCCGTCCCGGAGGAGTACGGCGGAGGCGGGCAGCCCGACTACCGCTACAACGTCGTCCTCCAGGAGGAGGCCGCCCGCGCACTGGTCACGCTGGGTACAGTCCGCACCCAACTCGACGTCGTCCTGCCGTACTTCCTCGCCTATGCGAGCGAGGAGCAGCGCCGGCGCTGGTTCCCCGGGCTGGCCTCCGGCCGGCTGCTGACCGCGATCGCGATGACCGAGCCCGGCACCGGCTCCGACCTCGCGGGAATCCGTACGACCGCCGTGCGCGACGGCGACCACTACACAGTGAGCGGGGCCAAGACCTTCATCACCGGAGGGCTGCTCGCCGACCTGGTGATCGTGGTGGCGCGTACGTCGACCGACCCGGACGACCGCCGGGCGGGGCTCACGCTGCTGGTCGTGGAGGACGGCATGCCGGGCTTCACGCGCGGCAGAGTGCTGGACAAGATGGGCATCAAGGTCCAGGACACCGTGGAGCTCGCCTTCGACGAGGTCCGGGTGCCCGTCGCCAACCGGCTCGGCGAGGAGGGCAGGGCCTTCGCCTACCTCGGGCACAACCTCCCCCAGGAGCGGATGACCGTCGCCGTCGGTTCGGTCGCGCAGGCGCGGGCCGCGCTCGACACGACGATCGCGTACGTCAGGGAACGCAACGTGTTCGGGACGCCGGTCGCGTCGTTCCAGAACACCAAGTTCGAACTCGCCGCCGTCGACGCGGAGATCGAGGCCGCGCAGGCCGTGCTCGACCGGGCCGTGCTGGAGCTGGTCGACGGGCGGCTGTCCGGCGCGGACGCCGCGAGGGTCAAGCTGTTCTGCACCGAGATGCAGGCTCGCGCAGTCGACCGGTGTCTTCAACTCTTCGGCGGTTACGGCTACATGCTGGAGTACCCGATAGCCCGGCTGTACGCGGACGCCCGCATCACCCGTATCTACGCCGGGACGAGCGAGGTCATGAAGGTCATCATCGCCAAGTCCCTGGGGTTGTGACACATGTCCATGGAGGACTTCTCCGCCAGGCCGGGCGCGGCCTTCGTGGCCGGTGGTACCGGTGGCATCGGCGCCGCGATCGTGAGGACGCTGGCCGAACGCGGCAGCGACGTCGTGTTCACCTACCGCTCCTCCCAGGGAGCCGCGGAGAACCTTGTCCGGCAGATGAAGAGCCACGGCCGTCAGGTCACCGCCGTCCGGTTGGACCTGACCGACGAGGCGGAGACGGCCCGGGTGGTGCGCGGATGCGGCGGTGTGCACACGCTGGTGTACGCGGCCGGGCCGCACGTGCCCATGACCCACCTGAGCAAGGTCACGCCCAGCCGGTACCGCGCCCAGCTGGAGGCCGACGCGGTGGCGTTCTTCAACCTCGTCCATCCCGCGCTGCCGCTGCTGCGGGAGAGCAGCGGCAGCATCGTCGCCGTCACCACCGTCGCCACGCGCCGCTACCCCGTCCGCGACGGGCTCTCCTCGGGCGCCAAGGGGGCGGTCGAGGCCGTCGCCCGTGCCCTGGCCGCCGAGGAGGGCCGCTACGGCGTCCGCGTCAACTGCGTCGCCCCGGGCATGCTCACGGACGGCATCGCGGGCCGGCTGATCGACACGGGCGAACTCGACGAGGAGGCCCTCGCCGTCACCCGCCGCAACATCCCCCTGGGCCGGTTCGGGCAGGCCCAGGACATCGCTGAGGCGGTCGCGTTCCTCGCCTCGGACCGGGCCGGGTTCGTCACGGGGCAGGCGCTGGGGGTCGACGGCGGGTACAGCGTCTGAAGCGGCGGGGCGAGGGCGCCGCCCCGCGGGCACTGCTGTGGAGGCCCTCCACAGCAGTGCCGTCAGCGGTTGCGGCCAGGGGTAGGGCCGTCCGTGCCGACGACGACCACACGGACCCGGGCTACGGCTTGCGGAAGTCCTCGTCGGGCGTCTCGTTCACTGCGCTCCTTCGTTGTCCGGCGCGGGCTCGGTGATCGGCCGGCCCTGTACGTAGGCGGCCCGTACGGTGTCGGCGGTGAGCGCGTCGAGCGCCTCCCGCAGGGGCACATGAAGCAGGCACAGGTCGGCCGGCGAGCCGACCTGCACCCGTCGGGGGCGTTCCGGCCGGTGCGGGTTGCCCAGGAACAGTCCCAGTGCCGCGCGCGGGGTGAGGCGCTCTGCCGCGTCGCGTGCGACGGCGGCCCGTATGACGGCCCAGGGGTCGTGGGTGCCGTACGGCGCGTCGGTGCCGGCGGCGACCGGGACGCCCGCTTCGGCGAGGCTCCGGCAGCGGTAGAGGTGCGGCCGGTCGTCGGGATGTACCTCGGTGGCGTAGGCCCGGGCCCGCTCGACCGGGAAGTGGGGCTGCGTCACCACGGTCACGCCGAGCCGGCGAAGGCGGGGGAGAGCCTCGGCCGGGATCACGGACCCGTGCTCGATCCGGTCTCCCTCGACCGCGCCCGCCTCCTCCAGTGCGAGGAGTGTGACGAGCAACTGCACACGGGTGACGCAGTGCACGGCGACGGGCCGGGGCCGTATCGCGGCCACCGTGGCGGCCAGATCTGCGGGGATGGGCAGGGTCGGGTCGTCGAGCATCAGCTTCACCGGCGGGTCGACGCCCATGACGACGAGCCGCTGGGGCAGGACGGACAGCGTCTGCGTGAGACCGTCGGCGGGGTGCGGGTCGGCGTTGGTGAACCCGGTGACGCCGAGGGCCGCGGCGCGGCGCCCGACGCCGGCCAGGTCGAGCGGCACAGGCCGGAGGAGGGCGCGCAGGCGGCTGTCCTCACGCCACAGGCGCCCGTCGGCGCTCTCCAACCCGGCCGCCCGCAGCGCGGCGCTGTTCAGGACCCACATGGCGCCGCTGCGGTGCTGCACCCGGACCGGCCGGTCGGGGACGAGGGCGTCCAGCGTCCACCGGTCCAGCTCACCCGCGACGCTCTCGTGGTAGCCGACGGCCCGGACCCACTCCCCCGGCGCCCCGGCCCGCAAGCACTCGGCGAGTTCGTCGCGTCCGTGCACCTCGGCAGGCCCCACCCGCACCGAGGCCGCCTCCGCGGCCAGCGCCGTGAGATGGACGTGGTGGTCGTGGAGCCCGGGCAGCAGCGCCGCGCCACGTCCCTCGACCTGCGCGTCCCCGGACAGTCGGCGTCCGATCCCGGCGACCCGGCCGCTCTCGACACGGACGTCCACCCGTCCCCGCCCCTCGACCTCCACGTCTCTGATCAGCATGTCGCCGCCGGTGTCTCGGCCTGTGCCGCGGTGCAGGCCGCCATGGACACGCACAGCAGTTCTCCGCCGCCCCGGGCCAGTGAGCGGGCGACGGCGTGGGCGGCGTACAGGCCGGTGACGGGATCGGCGAGCGCGTCGCCGAGGAACATTGGGTCGCCGTGCCGGTCGCGGCCCGCCAGGCCGCCGGCGATGGCCGCGTCGTCGCCGAAGGCGATCCGGCCGTCGTCGCGGCCGTACCCGGTGATGCTCACCCACACTCGGCCGGGGCGGGCGGCGAGGAACTCCTCCGCATGCACGCCGAACCGCCGCAGTGCCCGCGGCCGGGACGCCTCCACGACCACGTCGGCGTCCGCGAGCGCCCCGGCGAGTGCGCCGGATGCGAAGTCCAGCACCAGGCTCGCGTGTCCCTCGTGCAGGCGTCGGTAAAAGTCCGGGTGGCCGAAGCGGACCCCGTCCGGCCGGGTGGTGCTCTCCACCTTCACGACCCGGGCGCCGGCCAGACCCAGCAGCCGTGCACACAGAGGGCCCGCCCACAGCGCGGACAGGTCGACGACCTTCAGACCGGTGAGGTCGCGCGGGCGGGGCTGCCCGTGCCGTTCGGCGCGCACCGGCGCGCGGTCGCCGCGCTCAGATCCGAGTGCCGCGGCGGCCATGCCCAGCATCTGGGCTGATCGCACCAGTTCGGTCGCGCCGGTCCGGCGCGCGGCGGTCCGCAGCCCGGCGCGGGGTGCGCCGAGGAGCGCGAGGAGGGCCGGGAGGGCGGCATGGTCGTCGGGGCGGGCCAGATTGACCGCGGCCCAGCCGTCGGCGGTGGCGAGGAGCTGGCAGGAGCCGCCTGCCGAAACTCTGGCCGGGAGGCGGAATCCGGCGAGCTCGGCCCGCTCGAAGAGCGCAGCGGCGAGGTCGACGGGTACGCCGGTCAGGGTGGCGAAGTCGTCGGCGACGGCGGTCAGGGGCCCGAGTCTGCCCTCCACGGTTGCCATCCAGTGGGCGAGAGCGGCATTCTTCATCACGCAAACACCCTTCTCGTCAAAGGTGAAGCAAGGTTACACTGCGAGCGTCATGGAGCCACCCTTCCTCCTGGTCGACCTCGACGGCCCGACCTCCCACTTCTCACGGGAAACCTCCTGTGTGCGCGTCGCCGTGGCGGCAGAACCCGCGGAAACGGCCGGGGAGTTCGACCTGCTGCTCACCGCGTCGCCCGACCCGCCCCGACCCTGGGTCGGGTGCGCCGATCCGTACGCAACCGCGCGGCGGCTCCGGGACATCGTCACCGCCCGCCCCGACGCCTGCCTGGCCCTCGTACAGGTGCTCCGCATGGGCCCCAGCCTGCCGCCGCCCGGCCGGCTGGTCATCGAGTCCCTCGCCTACTCCACCCTCCAGGCAGGGGCCGCCTTCCGGTCCTGGCTCGCCGGGAAGCGCCCGCACGCAGCCCGTCCGTCCACCGAGCCGGTCCTGCTCGACCGGGACGGCGACCGGCTGACCATCACACTGAACCGCCCCCGGGTGCACAACGCCTTCGACGCCGCCACGCGGGACGCCCTGTGCGAGGCAATGGAGGTCGCCGTGTCCGACCCGACGGTCACCCGCGTCGACCTGCGCGGCAACGGCCCCTCCTTCTGCAGCGGCGGCGATCTCGCCGAGTTCGGCTCCTCGACCGACCCGGCGCGGGCCCACCACGTGCGCGTGCACCGCAGCCCCGCCGCCCTGCTCCAGCGGTGCGGGGCCGAGGTGACCGCGCATCTGCACGGCGCCTGTGTCGGCGCGGGCATCGAACTGGCCGCCTTCGCCGACCGGGTGACGGCTGCGCCTGACACGGTGATCCGCCTGCCCGAGATCGGCATGGGTCTGATCCCGGGGGCGGGCGGAACAGCGAGCCTGCCGACGCGCATCGGCCGCGAACGGACCGCCTACCTGGCCTTGACCGGTGCCGCGCTCAGCGCGACGGAGGCCCGGCGCTGGGGTCTGGCCGACGAGATCGCGAGCGGTCACGCCGACTCAGGTGGGGCACTAGCCATACACAGTAGCGAGAACTAGATTCTCGCACACGAGAAGAATAGTCACGTTCCTCGCTCACGAAGGAGACCGGCCAGTGGCCCACGACGAGCCGCCCGAGGACATCGACGCGATCGACTTCTTTCGGGACGACAGCACCGTGGCGGACCCGTACCCCTACTTCGACGCCCTGCGCGCACGCTGCCCGGTCGCCCGGGAACCCCACCACGGCGTGATGATGGTGACCGGGTACGACGAGGCGGTCCAGATCGCCCAGGACCCGCGGACCTTCTCGTCCTGCCTGTCGGTGACGGGCCCCTTCCCGGGTTTTCCGGTTCCGCTGGAGGGTGACGACGTCAGCGAGCTCATCGAGCGGCACCGCGACGAGCTGCCGATGAGCGATCAGCTGCCGACCCTCGATCCGCCCGTGCACACCGCGCACCGCGGGCTGCTGATGCGGCTGATCACCCCGAAGCGGCTCAAGGAGAACGAAGCGGCCGTCCGGGAGATCGCCGACCGCATGCTCGACACCTTCCTGACCCGGCCGGAGGGCGAGTTCATCAGCGAGTTCGCCGGTCCGTTCACGCTGCTCGTCATCGCGGACCTGCTCGGCGTGCCCGAGGAGGACCGGGAGGAGTTCCTCGACAAGCTCCAACGCCAGCCGCGGGCCGGGGGCGGCATCGGCAGCACCGGCGAGGACTCCCTCGCCCACTCGCCGCTGGAGTTCCTGTACGGGCGGTTCTCGGACTACATCGAGGACCGGCGCCGGGAGCCGCGCGAGGACGTTCTGACCGGCCTGGCCACCGCCACGTTCCCCGACGGCTCCCTGCCGGAGGTCGCCGACGCCGTCCGGGTGGCCGCCAACCTGTTCTCGGCCGGGCAGGAGACCACAGTCCGCCTGCTCAGCTCCGCGTTCAAGGTCATCGCCGAACGCCCCGACATTCAGACGCTGTTGCGCACGGAGCCGGACCGCATTCCGAATTTTGTCGAGGAGACGCTCCGGATGGAGAGCCCGGTCAAGGGCGACTTCCGGCTCTCCCGCGTCCCGGCCGCGGTAGGCGGGGTGGAGATCCCGGCGGGCACCACGCTGATGGTGGTCAACGGCGCGGCCAACCGCGACCCGCGCCGCTTCGAGGACCCGGCGACCTTCGACCCCGCCCGCCCGAACGCCCGCCACCACATCGCCTTCGGCCGCGGCATCCACACCTGCCCCGGCGCACCGCTCGCCCGGGCCGAGGCACGGATCGGCATCGAGCGTCTCCTGGCCCGCACCGGCGACATCCGGATCTCCGAGCGCGTGCACGGACCGGCCCACGCGCGCCGCTACCAATACCTCCCGACCTACATCCTGCGGGGCCTGACCCACCTCAACCTGGAGTTCACACCCGCCGAGGGGAGCACGCCATGAAGATCACCATCGATGAGGACCGCTGCCGCGGTCACGGCGTCTGCTGCACCGTCAGTCCCAAGGTGTTCGACCTGAGCGACGACGGCTACGCCGTGACCGAACAGCCCGACGTACCGCAGGAGTTCGAGCAGGCGGCGCGCGCGGCGGCGATGAGCTGCCCCGAGCGCGCCATCACCTGCCACTGACGCGATTCAGGTCGGCCGTGGTGGCATCTCGAACCCGGCGACCAGTACGGCATTGGTCTCCGCCGCCGCGTGCCGCAGCGGCTTGGCCTTCGCGTACTCGGCCGACTCGTACCACTCCCGCGCCGCCTCGACCGACTCGAACTCGAGGACGACCGTCCGGTCGCCGTGCCACTGACCCTCCAGCACCTCGGGCTCTCCTTCGACGGCAAGCACGCGGGCGCCCGCCTCGGCCATCGACCGGGCGGCCGCCCGGCTGTAGGCGTTCATCCCGGCCTGGTCGCGGATGGCCTCGGTCAGGATCACGTACCCCTTGGGCATGGACATCTCCAATACATATGAAAATGAATGGGTGGTATACGTTTTATGAGCGTCATTCGCCTTATGCGGTATATGCGTTATAACACAACTCCATTCAACTCGGATGCCGCGCACACGAGTTGGGTCCCTGCGGCCCTCGCTTCGGGCTCTGCGGGCGCCCGGTGAGTGTCCCCGAGTTGTCGTGCGGCCTCCCTCCCGGCCCCGACTTCGCCGATCTGGCCGTTCTCGCCGAGGAACTCGGCTACGCCCGGGTGTGGATCTACGATTCCGCGCCCTTGTGGGAGGACCCCTTCGTCCACCTGGCCCTGGCGGCCCGCCGGACGACCCGCATCGGCCTGGCCACCTCGGTGCTCGTGCCGGACGAGCGCTCAGTGATGTCCATGGCGTCCGGGATCGCCACCCTCGCCCGGCTGGCGCCCGGCCGCTTCCGGGCCTGTTTCGGCACCGGCTTCACGGCCCGACTGGCCCTGGGGCAGCCGCCGATGCGGCTCGACGCCTTCGCCGAGTACGTCCGCGCCGTGCGCGGGCTCCTGGCGGGTGACACCGTTTTGCTGGACGGCGAGCCGGCGCGCATGCTGCACGCCCCCGGGTTGACGGCGGCCCGCCCGCTGGACGTGCCGGTGTGGCTCAGCGTCTTCGGCCCCCGGGGCAGCGCCCTGGCCACAGGGCTGGCCGACGGGATCATCGGTAGGCCACATCCCGGCCTCCCCACGGCGACCATCGTGTCCGGCACGGTCCTCGACGACGGCGAGGACGCCGACAGCGCACGCGTGCGGGAGGCCATCGGGCCCTGGCGGGTCGTCGACTGGCACGACGCCTACGCGCGCGGCGGTGCCGAGGCGGTCGACGCCAAGCCCGGAGGGCGCGCCTGGCGGGAGGCGCTGGAGGAGGTCGCCGAGGCCGGGGAACACCGCCTACTCACCTTCGAGGGGCACGTCACCGACCTGACGGACCGTGACCGGCTGCTGCTGGAACACATCGACACCGCGACCATGGTCGGCGATGCCGCCCGCATCGGCCGCAAGCTGACGCGGCTTGGTGAGCTCGGCTTCCAGGAGGTCGTCTACACACCGACGGGACCCGACGTCCGGCGGGAACTGCGGGCCTTCGCCGGGACCCTGTGACGCCGCGCCGCAGCCGACCGGGTAGCCGCTCCCCCGGCATGCTCGGTAGCTCATGCGCACGATTGGTCCAGCCGCGTGCCCCGTGCCGGGACCGTCGGCCGAGCCCCGAGGAACCGGAGGCCGACGCTCGGGTTCGACCAGGCGGGGCGTTCCAGGCCGTCGGACCGCCCATTCTGTACGCCTCGGCCGTGGCGCAGATCCTTGGCCGGCATCCGGTCCGGGCTCTTCCCACCGGGCAGCGCGCTGCCGGCGGAACGGACGCCGGCGAGCCGGTTTGCGGGTCAGCCGCGGCTCCCTCCGGGAAGCGCTGGGCGCGTGCCGGAGGACGCCGGTACCTGGACATCCGGACCGGCAGTGGCACTTGATCCGCGAGAGCTGCGGATGCGGTGCCGCCCCGTGACCGTAGGCAACGGGGCGGCACGCTCCGGTGGTGGCACAGGGCGCCACCACCGGGCTCAGGCCCGTTCCAGCACGATCAGGTAGATGGCGTTTGGCGCGAGATCGACGGTCGCGGTGTGGGTCCTGCCCGGCCTGACGATCTTCTTGTCGACCAGCTGGAGGCCGGCCTTGGCCGGGTCGAAGAAGTAGTTGCTGGTGTTCTGGTCGATCCGGTACATGAGCTGGCGGACGGGACGGTTCCTGAGCTCGGACGGCATCCGGGACATGTCGATGGTGGCCCGGTAGCTGCGGTCGCCCACGTGCTGCCAGTTCCAGACCATCAAAGACGCGCCGGTACGGTCCTTCGACGCCATCGCGTAGACGCCGTTGTCCCCTTCGAGCGCGCCCGACACGCCGGCGGACACCCTGGTGTCCTTCATCCGGGACTGCATCAGCATGGTGTTGCCGTAGGGAGTGAAGGTGTCGTTGATCGGACCGTTCGGGGTGCGGGTCACGAGCTGGTCCTTGCGCTCCTCGACCCGGTGCCGGACGCACCAGTTGAACATGTAGGTGTCCGGCTGGTTCGCGAAGTAGTAGGCGTAGGTGGCCATGCCGGCGGCCTGCCGGACGTAGTCCTTCTTGGGGTCGGTATCGTCGTAGGCCGGACCGGGGTAGATGCCCGTCTCGGTGACGTAGCTCGGGATTCGCTGGTGGATGCGACGCTCCTTCAGCCAGCCCAGCAGGGTCTCCCGCTGTGACGCCACCACCCTCAGGTCGCCCTTGTACATCGTCGGTGACTTGTACGTGTCGTCACCCCAGGTGAGGTACGCGTGGTAGGCGAGGAAGTCCAGACGCTTGTGCGGGTTCTCGTCGGCGGCGTAGTCGTCGAGGAAGGGCTTCATCCACTTCGGGTCCAGCCACGACAGCGCCGGTCCGCCGAGCTCGATACGGTCCGCGCGCCTGAGGCCCTTGTTGACCTTGTTGATCGCGTCGTAGTACGGCTCGTAGAAGCGGTACAGGTCACCCGGCTGCAGTGTCGTCCTGTCCGGCGGGATTCCCTGCCTGCGCTGGTTGCCGTAGAACTGCCAGTCCGGCTCGTTGAAGGCTTCCACGTACTTGACGCGCGGGTACTTCGCCTTGACGCTCCGCACGATCAGTTCGAGCATCGGCTCGAGGTCTTTCAGAGGCCGCTTGCCCTCGACGAAGTCCGTCGGATTGAGGTTGATCAGCACCGAGTCGGACACTGTGCTCGCCTCGGTGAGGTAGGCGTCCAGTGTGGACAGGTCGCACCGCCGGGTCTTCAGGTCGCACAGGTTGAACACGTCCAGGCCGTCCGCCGCGTTCGGGCTGCTGAGCCAGATGCGGTAGACGTCGCCGTGCAGGCCCTGCCTGTTCAGGAACTTCGCGTCGCCGGCGCGCTGGTCGGGCCACGCCGTCACGTTGCCGAAGTTGTTCAGCCGTTCCGGGCGCGGCAGTTGGCCCTCGCGCGAGCCGAAGTCGACCGAAACCGCAGCCGGCGAGAGCGAGGCGGGGGGTTCGGCCGCCTGAGCCGCGACGGACTGGACAGACGTCACGGCCAGCAGCGAAGCGGCCGCTCCGGCCAGCAATCCTCGCCGGGTGGGAAGTCTCGTACTCGGGTGCATAAGGGAGAACCTCGCTTCCATGAAGCAATGGCGGCCGCTTGCCGCGGGTGTGTGGGGTCGCCGACGGGGGGTTCAGCATAGGGGCGCTCTCTCCAAATGAGAACCTACGTCGCAATGATGGAGAACAAGATTCTGACAACCGGAGAAGTGGCAGGCGCTCGGGTGCGTGCTGGTTCCATCTCGGGTCTCTCGGTGGCGAAGATGTCACGCGCTTGGGGCAGCGGGTGCGGTAGGAGCAGCCAACCGTCCGGAGGGGCGGGGGGTCTCGCCCGCGACGGCTTCGGGGAGAGCGTCGTCGTCGAGGTCCGCCGTGGCACGACCGGGCGAGGCACTCAGCAGCGCCCTGGATGGACACGCCGTGGGCCGACACCGGCTCGTCCATCAGCAGCTCTGGCCGCAGCGGGAGCGCCCGCGCGATGGCGACCCGCTGCCGATCGGCCGTCGCGGCCGTGGCGAGGTCCCGTCGCCCGACGGTGATGCCGGGATGACGTGAATCAAGACGCCGTAGGGTCGTCGATGTCAAGCGAGGTGAGGGCCCGCTCCCACGGCGTCTACTCGTCGCGTGCTCCTGCCTGCCGGGTGACCGAGCGCAGCAGGGGGCGGCTCAGGCCGCCGGCCGCGAGAATCCCGCCGATCCCTGCGGCGCAGCACACCGCGAGAACGGTCAGGCCGCGGGCGTCGAACGACGAGTCGCCGCCGGCCAGCATCATCGAGCCCCCGCACAGCAGCCCGGCCGCGACGGCCCCGCCGGCCAGCACCGTGACCGGGATGAGGGTCTCCCGGTTCCGGGCGCTGTCCAGGACCTGTAGCGGGGTTCCTGCAAGGTGCAGCAGGGCGTAGGTGCGGCGGCGGTCCAGGACGGAGGCGGCCGCGGTGATCCCGGCCGAGGTGATGGCGACCGTGAAGGTCACCACGAGGACCACTCGGGTGAGGGTGGTGAAGTCCTGGGTGAACAGCGACTCGGACCAGTTCACCTCGGTGGTGGTGAGCGGGTACTGATCCGGTGTCAGGCCGGTCAGCGCGGTGCGGGCGCGGTCCAGTTCGGCCGGGCCACCGGAGACGGTGACGGTGACCTGGCGGCTGTCGTAGGGAGCCGTGGCCACGAAGCCGTCGTCCACGCCGACCACGGCGCTCACGTCGGCGGCCCGCAGACGCCGTTCGGCCTGTTCCCGCACCTGTGCCACCTTGTGGACCGGGGCCGCGACGGCGAGCTGGTCGGGGCGTCCTCCCCACGGGGGAGCCGCGTTCAGGGTGAGCAGGGCGAAGAACCCGGCGACGAAACCGGCCAGGGTGAGCCCGGAGACGATCCGCCAGGCGGCCTTGGGATCATCCAGGAGCCGGCGCCCGGCCAGGAGCGTCGCGGGCCGCTTGGCCAGGGCGGTGACGATCCTGCCCAGTATCCGGGCCACCCAGGGCCCGATCACGGCCAGCGCCAGGAAGACCGCGGCGAACGCGTACAGCGCCATCGAGTCGTCGCTGCCGTACTTCTTACTGATCCAGCCGTATCCGGCGACGACGGCCACGAAGACCACCGCCCGCACGGCGCTCGCGCCGCGGCCGAGGGAGCGGCGGGTCACGCCCAGCGGGCCGACGACCACCTGGCGGAGCCCGGCGAGCGCGCTGACGACGACCAGCGCGATCACCCCGGCCGTCACGGCGAGCAGCGGTGGTGCGCCGATCCACAGGTCGGCCGGGTACCAGGAGCCGCCCGCCAGCGGCAGGCTCGCCTCGGCCGGCAGCAGCACGGCGTACCCCAGGGCGCCGAGCAGCGCCCCGGCCGTTCCGGTCAGCAACGCTTCGGCGGCGGTCAGCCCGGCGACACGGCCCGGGGTGGCGCCGATCAGGCGTAGCGCGGCGAGCCGCTGATCGCGGCGGGAGACCGACAGCCGCGCGGCGGAGGCCGCCAGCATCAGCAGCGGAACGATGACAAGGACGGTGGCGACCCGGGCCACGGACTCGTACGCCTTGCCCATGCCGTCCGTCAGCGGCGCACCGGTGAAGGACGCGATGCGGGTGGGCGAGACGATGTCGCCCACCCGGCGCGGGTCCGGCGCCCGCTCGGCGGTGACCGCCGGGTCGCCGGGGCGATGTCCGATCACCGCGACGAGTTCACCGGGGTGGGCCAGTGCCGCGCGGCCCAGGGTTCCGGTGGGTGTGCCGGGCAGCGGGTGACGGTCGGCGGGCAGCCGGTCGAGCAGGGCGCCGAGCGCCGGGGAGACCCACAGTTCGCCGGGGGCGGGGAAGCGGTCCAGACCGGGTGGAGCGGGAACGGCACGTCCGGGCAGTCGGGCGACGTCCACGACGGTGACGGGTACTCCCCGGGTGAACGTGGTCCCGACCGCCTCGACGGCCACGGGGCGGGAGGAGGCCACGGGGTTGCGCCAGTCGGTGCGGTCCGCGCGGTGCTGGAAGCCGAGGTTCAGCGCGACGCACAGCAGCAGCAGTGTGGTGGACACTGCCGCCGCCGCGACCGCGAGCCCGGTGGCGAGCAGGCCGGTGCGGCCGCCGGCCCGGGTGAGCCGCCAGGTCAGTGCCCAGGTGGTGCGGTCCATTGCCCTCATCGCCGGATCCCCGCCTCCGCGTCGGTTCCGGTCTGCGCCGCAGCTTGCTGTCCGGCCAGGCGGCCGTCCCGGACCTCCACCGTGCGGTCGCACCAGCGGGCCACGTTCGCGTCGTGGGTGACCAGGACCAGGGCGGCGCCCTGGCGGCGGGTGACGTCCGTCAGCAGGTGGATCACCTCCATGCCGGTGGCCTGGTCCAGCGCGCCGGTCGGTTCGTCCGCGAAGATCACTTTCGGGCGGCCGACCAGGGCCCGGGCGATGGCCACCCGCTGCGCCTGACCGCCGGAGAGCTGACCCGGACGCCGACTCTCCAGACCTTGCAGGCCCAGCGGCCCGAACCACTGCCGGGCCTCCTCGACGGCCGTCCGGCGTGCCGTGCCGCCGAGCATCAGCGGCAGGGCGACGTTCTCGTCGGCGGGCAGTTCCGGCAGGAGTTGGCCGGACTGGAAGACGAAGCCGAACTCGGTGCGACGCAGCTCGCTGCGGGCCGGCTCGCCGAGCCGGTCGATGCGCCTGCCGTCCAGCAGCACCTCGCCGGAGTCGGGTCGTTCGATGCCCGCCAGGCAGTGCAGCAGGGTGGATTTGCCGGAGCCGGACGGGCCCATGACGGCCAGTGACTGGCCGACCGTCACGTCGAGGTCGACCCCGGCCAGGGCGCGAGCCGTGCCGTAGGACTTGAACAGGCCGGTGCCGGCCAGGACTGCGGAGGAGGTGTTCATCGGTTGCTCTCCCCGGGGGAGGCGGTGTTCAGCGGTTGCATGCCGTTCACTTTCGGCGTGCGCGGCGACCGGTCGGCTCGGCCGGACGGCCGGTTGTGGGGGCCGGACATCGGCCATTCGGCCGAGGCACCTGGGAAGCGCCCATTCCGTATCCTGCGAGGCGTGAACTCCGAAAGTCCGCTGCCCGGCAGGGCGCTGATCGCCGTCGGCTGGATCGTCCTTGGCCTGCTGGGGCTGCTCGACGTGTTCGCCAACGGGGTGCCCGACTACCACGGGACGAGCTTGCTGCCGATGATGTCAGGGCCGCTCATCTGCGTGGCGCTGCTGTGGCCCGCTCGCCGAGCGACCGTGCGGGTACGCGCCGCGATCGTCGCCGGCGGCTCGCTCGTCCTCACGACCGTGATCGCCATCTGGGCGAGCCCGGACAGCAACGGTACGTTCGGGCTGCTGGAGAGTGCCGCTCTGCTGGTGCTGCTCTCCCGCACGGTGGCGGCTGTGCCGCGCACGAAGACCGCGGCGGTCGCGGCGGCAGCCCTGGCTGTGGCGGTCATGGCGATGCCGCTGCGCTTTCTGCCGACGGACATCCACTACGGCAGCGACAACTCCGTCACCGGGTCCCTGCTGATGACGCTCGCCGTCGGCCTGGCTCTCGCCTGGGGCCTGCGGGCAGGGCTGCTGGAGGAGCAGCGGGCTCGCGACATCGCCGCCGTACGCCAGCGTCAGCGCCTGGAACTCGCCCACGACCTGCACGACTTCGTCGCCCACCACGTCACCGGCATCGTCGTCCAGGCCAATGCCGCGCTGCTCCTTCAGCACACCGCGCCGGAGCAGGTCGGGCCGCTGCTGGAGAACATCAGCCGGTCCGGATCGGAGACGCTGGACTCGATGCGCCGCCTGGTGCGGGTCCTGCGCGAGGACGACCACCAGGGCATCCGGCCCGGTGAGGTGTGGGCGGAGATCGCCCGCATGGTCTCCGTGTTCGCCGAGGACGAGGCGGGCGTCCAATTCCACGTCGGCGCGGCGGCCCGCGAGGTACGGCTCGCCCCCGAGGTCGAGACCTCCGTGCACCGCGTCGTGCAGGAGGCCCTCACCAACGTGCGCCGCCACGCGTACGGCGCCGTGGTGGCCGTACGGGTCGACGTGGCCGGGTCCCGGCTGCGGGTCGAGGTGCACAACACCGCGCCAGGTGTTCGCCATTCGGGCCCGGTGGGCGGGCGCGGCGGCTTCGGGCTGGTCGGTCTGCGCGAACGCGTCGAAGCGGTGGAGGGCACACTGACCGCCGTCCCCACCGACGACGGCGGCTGGCGCGTGACCGCCGACTTCCCGGTGCTGGCCGCTGTGGCAGGATCACCGGCGTGAACGACACGGCGATCCGGGTACTGATCGCGGACGACCAGGAACTGCTCCGCATGGGCTTCCGGCTGATCCTCGACGCGCAGTCCGGCATCGAGGTGGTCGCCGAGGTCGCCGACGGCGCCGCCTGCGTGGAACTCGCCCGCCGGCTGCGTCCTGACGTGTGCCTGGTCGACATCCGGATGCCGAAGCTGGACGGTCTGGACGTCACCCGTGCGCTGGCGGGACCCGGGGTCCACCATCCGATGCGGGTCGTGGTGATCACCACCTTCGACCAGGACGACTACGTGTACACCGCCCTGCGCAACGGGGCCTGCGGTTTCCTGCTCAAGGACGCTCCGCCCAGCCTGCTGATCGAGGCGGTGCGTGCCGCCGCCCGCGGCGACGCGCTGGTCTCCCCCGCCGTCACCGTCCGGCTGCTGAAGCAACTGGCCGCCACACGGCCCGCCCCCGACGCCGACAGTCCCCTCACCGACCGCGAGCTGGACGTGGCCCGGCTCGTCGCGGTGGGCCGCACCAACCAGGAGATCTGCGAGCAACTGGTGGTGTCCCTGTCCACCGTCAAGACCCACCTGGCCAACATCCAGCAGAAGATCGACGCCCGCAACCGGGTCGAGATCGCCGCCTGGGCATGGGAGTCCGGGACGGTGCGGGGACGGTAGGACCGGCTGCACAGCCGCTGCGAACCGGTAGTTCGGACGGCGTGTGTCGATGTGTCCCTACGATCGGAACCAGACGGCGCAGGCCCGGCCGGCCGGCATCGCCAACTCCTTGCTGCCGGATTCTCAGTAGCGCTGGGCCCGTGGTCCGGGTCTATGTCCGAGAGTGTCGTGTACGCCGGAGGGGCGTGGCAGGCCCTGCCGACGCGCCCTGACAAGTGGCGACGGTCAAGAGGGAACCGGACGGTGAGTCCCTCGCGCAGGTGCTGCCGTGCCAACCGGCCAGTGCCCGCACGATGGAGTCCGTTGTCGTGGTGAACCGGGTGTGCCGGCACGTGACCGCCCGCACCAGAGCCCCTGTGGGGATTCAGACCGAGCTGGACGACGTCGCCGACGGCGCCGACCGGCGACCCCACCAGCGCCCCCGCCGTCTCGTCCACCTCGACTCCGACGAGACAGCGTGGTCCCCCGCGCTTCTTCGACCGCTGCTTCTTCGACCGCTTCTCGCCGCCGGGCTCAGGGTCTTCGCGGTAGCGGCCCTGACCGGCTCCGTACTGTTTGGCTCCGTGCCGTTCTGCCCCGCAATGGCGCCCTGTGCGCCGCAGGGGAGAACGTCCCATCCCATGGCACACGCCCGCGCTGAGTCCCCGAGTGGCCGCGGACACGCAGAAACTGGGACGGCGGAGCCGACCCGGCGATGGGATGCTCCCCCGCCGCCCCTGACCTCTACGTTCGCGACCGGAGCGGAAGCGGCGTAGTGCCCGAGCCCAATCAGAACGCTTGGGCTTCGTGCTGCCGCCCATATGCCCCACCAGGTACGCGGGGCGAACCTCGTGTGGCACACGAGGAGGCAATGCAGTGATTCCTGAGACGACGCGCATCCGGGCTACCAGGCCCCGGGTGGCCACGCTGAGCGAGTACGCCATCGACGCCGAGCGCGGGTTCGTGCCCGGCGAGGACCCGGTGGACGCGTTGCCCCTGTACTACGAGCCCTGGGAACGGCTCGGCCGGAACATCGCGGCCCTGATCATGACCGGACGTCTGCGCCCGGCGGTGGAGTCGCTGCCCGTCCTGACTCCGGACCGGCTCCGGTCGGCGGGGGAGCAGGAGCGGGCCATGCTGTTGCTGTGCTGTCTGGCGAACGCGTACGTCTGGGGCGCCGAGAGCCCCGTGGACACGCTTCCGGCGCCGGTGGCGCGGCCCCTGCACACACTCGCCCGGGAGCTGGACCGGGCTCCGATCGTCGCCCACGGCTCCATCGTCCTGAACAACTGGCGGCGCATCGACGCCGGTGAACCGCTGAGCATGTCCAACATCGACACCCAGGTGACGTTCCTCGGCGGTGTCGACGAGAAGTGGTTCTACCTGGCGACGGTGGGTGTCGAGCTCGCCGGCGCCCCAGGGCTGCCCCTGCTGGTGCAGGCGCAGCATGCCGTGGCGGCCGATGACCATGCCCTTCTCACCAAGGCGCTGCTCGGCATCCGCGTTGTCGTCGACCAGGTGACGGACGCGTTCCTCGACGTGGAGCGCTGGTGCGACCACTACGTCTTCTACCACCGGATCAGGCCGTTCCTCACAGGTTGGTCCGCGCCGGGACTACGGTTCGAGGGCGTGGACCGGGAGCCGCTGGTCCTGGCCGGCGGGAGCGCCGCGCAGAGCTCCCTCATCCAGGCCTTCGACGCCGGACTCGACATCCCGCACGAGCACGAGACGACGGCGGGATTCCTGAGCGGCATGCGCGCGTACATGCCCGCGCCGCACCGACGTTTCCTCGAGGACCTGGAGGCCGGCCCGTCGGTACGCGGCTATGTCGAGCGGCATCGCAGCATCTCTCCGCGACTGTGCGTCGCCTACAACGGGGCGGTGGAGTCCCTCGTCCGGCTCAGGGCCCAGCACATCGGCATCACCGGGCGCTACATCAAGCGGTTCCAGCGCGACGAGGAGACCGCCAAGGGCACCGGCGGCAGTGATTTCGTCAGCTTCCTGAGGAAGTCGCGTGAGGAGACCACCGAACGGTTGCTGCCGTGACGGCGCGGGTGTACGGGAACTTCGACCAGGCGCAGTTGGACGCCCAGTACTCCCCCAGCAGCCTGGTGGGCGACATCCAGCCGTTCCTGGACGACTACGCCGAGAGCAGTCGTCTGGCTCGGCACGAGCTGGCCCCCGTGGCCCGTCGAGACTCTCGTTTCGGGCCGGCCCCCGACGACCTGCTGGATGTCTACGGTCCCTCGGGATCGGGCAAGGACACCCGGCCCGCCCTGTTCTTCGTGCACGGCGGGTACTGGCAGCAGTTGTCGAAGGAGGACTCCGCGTTCCCGGCTCCCGCCCTGGTGGAGGCGGGCGCTGTCTACGCGACGCCGGACTACACGCTGGCCCCGCGGGCCAGGCTCTCGGACATCGTCGACCAGGTGCGCAGGGCCTTCGCCTGGTTGTGGCACCGCGCGGCCGACCACCGTATCGACCCCGGGCGGATCGTGGTCGCCGGGTCGTCGGCCGGGGCCCATCTGGCCGCCATGCTGCTCGCCACGCGCTGGCGCCGATGGGGCCTGCCCGACGCCCCTGTCGCGGGCGCCGTGCTGTTCGGCGGCATCTACGACCTGGCCCCGGTGCGACAGACCTACGTCAACGACGTCGTCCGCATCGACGCCGGCGAAGTCCGGGACTGCAGCCCCCTGTTCCTGACCGGCGTGCGTTGCCCCGTGGTGATCGCCTGGGGAGAGCATGAGACGGACGAGTTCAAGCGGCAGTCCTCTCTGTACGCGGCGCATCTGCGCCGGCTGGGGTGCCACGTCACCGCCTTCGAGCAGCCCGGACGCAACCACTTCGACTCACCCATGGAACTCGGCACACCCTCCACCCGGGTGCACGCCGAGATGCGCCGGTTGCTGGGCCTGCCGTCCACGTAAGGCCTGCCGCCCACCTGGTCCATCCAGATCCGCCGTTCGCGTCGGCCCGCAGTCCACGCGAACGGCCACACCGCCCGGTCCGGCCGCGCCGGTCCACCGCTAGACATCTGAGGAAGTGCACACCTTGCTCACTCACCTGACCGCCTCGGAAGGCGAGGCCCACCAACTCGACGAAGCCCTGCCGGGCCACCGGGAGTTGTTCCACATACCGCCCGCCGACGGCGGCAGATACCCCGAGACGGCGTACTTCGCGGGCAACTCCCTCGGCCTGCAGCCGAAGGCCACCCGGACCGAACTGGTCGAAGACCTGGCGGACTGGAGCCGCTTCGGCGTCGAGGGCCACCACGACGCCGGCCGCCCGTGGTTCGGCTACCACCGGCTGCTGACCGAGCCGGCCGCACGTCTGGTCGGGGCGCTGCCCGAAGAGACCGTCGTCATGAACTCCCTGACGGTGAACCTGCATCTGCTGATGGTCTCCTTCTACCGCCCCCGGGGCGAGCGCACCCACATCGTGATCGAGGACAGCGCCTTCCCCTCCGACAGCTACGCCGTGCGCAGCCACGTACGGTTCCGCGGACTCGACCCGGACGAGGCGGTCATCAGGCTGCGTCCGCGCCCGGGAGAGGACTGCCTGCGCACGGAGGACGTCGTCGACTTCCTCGACCGCCAGGGACACACCGTGGCGCTGGTGCTGCTGGGCGGCGTCAACTACCTCACGGGCGAGCTGATGGACATCCCCGCCATCACCGCCGCCGGGCACGCCGCAGGCGCGACGGTCGGCTGGGACCTGGCCCATGCGGCCGGCAACGTCCCGCTCCATCTGCACGACTGGAACGTCGACTTCGCCGCCTGGTGCTCCTACAAGTACCTCAACTCCGGCCCGGGGGCCCTTTCCGGGGTCTTCATCCACCAACGGCATGTCACCGACCGCACCCTGCACCGCTTCGAGGGGTGGTGGAGCACCGACGCCGCCACCCGGTTCCTGATGGAGCCGGTCTCCAGCCCGCCCGCCACGGCCGACGCGTGGGCCATCTCCAACCCGCCGGTCCTCGCCATGGGACCCGTGCGCACCTCCCTGCAGATCTTCGACACCGTCGGCATGGTGGCGCTGCGCAAGCGCAGCGAGAAGCTGACCGGATACCTGGAGGGGCTGCTCGACGAGGTCACCGCGACCCGTCCGCTGACGGTGATCACCCCCAGGGACCCGCGGCGCCGAGGCTCCCAGCTGTCGCTGCGCGTCGGCGGTACGACGGCAGCCGATCTCGCCCGGACGCTGCGCCACGAGCACGGAGTTATCGCCGACGCCCGCGAGCCGGACATCATCCGGCTGGCTCCGGTGCCGCTGTACTCAACCTTCCACGACTGCTGGCGGGTGGCCAACGCGCTGGCCCACGCCGTACCGGAGACGACATGACCCGCACAGGCAACGTGACGCCCATCCCGCAGGGACCGCCCCCGACCGCACACGGTGACCGGCAGCCCACGGACGAGCTCACCCGTTCACTCACCCACCGCCAGACCACCATGATCGGCCTGGGCTGTGCCCTGGGCACCGGCCTCTTCCTGGGATCCGGCTCGGCCATCGGCACAGCCGGTCCCGCCGTGATCCTGTCCTACATCGCCGGTGCGGTACTCGTCGCCATCATCGCCCGGGTGCTGGGCGCGATGACCATCGTCCATCCCGTGCGCGGCACCTTCGGAACCATCGCCCACCTCTACCTCGGCCCGTGGGCGGGCTTCCTCGTCCGATGGCTGTTCTGGGCCGGGACCACGGTGGCCATCGGCGGCGAGGTGGTGGCAGCGGCGATCTACATCCGCTACTGGTGGCCGCAGGCCCCGATGCTCCTGCTCATCGCGGCCGTGGCCGCCTTGGTACTGGGGATCAACATCGTCAGCGTCAAGTCCTTCGGCTTCGCGGAGTTCTGGCTCTCGAGCGTGAAGGTGACCGCGGTCGTGGTGTTCATCGCCGCGGGTCTGCTGCTGGTGTTCGTCGGGCTGCCGCACACACCGGCCGCGGGACTGGGAAACCTCACTTCCGACGGCGGCTTCTTCCCACACGGACCTCAGGCCGTCTGGGCGGCCCTGTCCGTCGTGATGTTCGCCTTCGTGGGCTTCGAGACCACCTCCATCTCGGCGGCGGAGACGACCGACCCCACGCGGTCCATCCGCACCGCGATGCGCGCGCTCGTCTGGCGCCTCGGACTGTTCTACGTCCTGTCCATCGGCATCATCGTCACCCTGGTGCCGTGGCGGGACACCGCAGGCGGCGACGGGAGCATCACCGGCAGCCCGTTCGTCCGCGTCTTCAGCCAGATCGGCATTCCTGCCGCCGCCTCACTGACCAACGCCATCGTGCTGATCGCGGCGATCTCCTCGGCCAACGCCCAGCTCTACGCGGCCAGCCGCTTCCTGCACTCGCTCGGCCACGACAGATGCGCCCCCGCTGTGCTGGCCCGTGTGGACACCCGCGGAGTGCCGGTGCGGGCCCTGGTGGTCTCCGCCGCCGGCATCGTCGCGGCAGCCCTGCTCGCCGCCTTCGGGGTCGACAGCGTCTTCAACGTGCTGGTCTCCGTCGCCATCTTCTCCGTCCTCCTGGTGTGGCTGCTGATCCTCGCCTCCTATCTCGCCTTCCGTCGCTCCGACGCCCCGGCGACGGGGCAGGGCCTGCGGGTGTGGGGCGGGGCGTGGACGGCCTGGGCCGGTATCGCGGGTGTGCTGGCGGTGGCCGCGACCGCCGCCGTGGTGCCCGTGATGGCGCAGGCCGCCTGGGTCGGCACCGGCTTCACCCTCGCCCTGCTGCTGGTGTACGCCCTCAAGGTGCGCCACGTGGTGGACCGCCACACGACGGCCGCGCCGAGCGAGGAGGCCGTCGATGCGTGATCAGCCGTTCCTCCCACCGGAGCTCCGGACGGACAGGACAGCCGCCGGAGGCAGCACCCCGCACTCACCGCCGACGACCGGCCACCGCAGGCCGATGCGGCTCGATCACGCATCCGGCTCCCTCCGGACCACCGCGGCGCCCGCCCCGCTGGAGGCACCCCATGCCCACTGAAACCGTGCCCGTCATCCGCAACTTCGTCGGCGGCACCTTCGCCGAAGCCGACCCCGAACACTGCTTCACCAAGACCAACCCGGCCACCGGCACGCCGATGGCCACCGTGCACGAGGCGGACCGGGCCCTGGTGGACCGCGCGGTCCGTTCGGCCCGTGGCGCACTGGAGGACGGCTGGGCCGATACTCCCGTCCGG
This sequence comes from Streptomyces sp. P3, assembly GCF_003032475.1. Taxonomy (NCBI): domain Bacteria; kingdom Bacillati; phylum Actinomycetota; class Actinomycetes; order Kitasatosporales; family Streptomycetaceae; genus Streptomyces; species Streptomyces sp. P3. Next base: position 8,179,562 of record NZ_CP028369.1, on the reverse strand, counting down.
GAGCGCACGGCGCTGTTGTGCCGGGCCGCCGACCTGATCGAGGAGCGCTTCGAGGAGTTCGTGGCCGCGGAGGTCGGCGACACGGGCAAGCCCGTGACGGAGGCCAGGGAACTCGACGTCACCCGCGCTGTCGCCAACTTCCGCGCGTTCGCCGACATCGTGGCCGCCGCCGGCCAGGACTCGTACCTCACCGACCTGCCGGACGGGCGCCGCGCCCTGAACTACGCGGTGCGCAAGCCGCTGGGCGTGGTGGCCGTGATCGTGCCGTGGAATCTGCCCCTGCTGCTGCTCACCTGGAAGGTCGCCCCCGCGCTCGCCTGCGGCAACGCGGTGGTCGTCAAGCCCAGTGAGGAAACCCCGTCCACCGCCACCCTGCTGGCCGAGGTGCTGGCCGACGCCGGTCTGCCCGCCGGGGCCTACAACGTCGTGCACGGCTTCGGCGCCGGCTCCGCGGGCGAGTTCCTGGTGACCCATCCGGGCGTGGACGGCATCACGTTCACCGGATCGTCCGCCACCGGAACCGAGGTGATGCGGGCGGCGGCGCCCGGCGTTCGCCCGGTGTCCTTCGAACTCGGCGGCAAGAACGCCGCGATCGTCTTCGACGACGTCGACGTCGAGGAGGCACTCGACGGCCTCTCCCGGTCGGTCTTCACCAACACCGGTCAGGTGTGTCTGTGCACCGAGCGGCTCTACGTCCACCGGGCGGTGTTCACGGACATCGTGGACGGCCTGGCCGAGCGGGCCGCCCGGCTGCGGCTCGGCGACCCGCTCAGCACCCGCACCACCACCGGCCCGCTGATCTCCCACGAGCACCGGCGCAAGGTGCTGCGCTACTTCGACCTGGCCGAAGCCGCCGGCGCCAAGGTGGTCGCCGGGGGCGGGACACCGCACCTCGGGCCGGACCTCGACGGCGGCGCGTGGATCGAACCCACCCTGTGGACCGGGCTGACCAACGCCGACCGCCCCGTACGCGAGGAGATCTTCGGACCCGTCGCCGCCCTCATCCCCTTCGACACCGAGGAGGAGGCCGTCGCCCTGGCCAACGACACCCCTTACGGTCTCGCCGCCGCGGTGTGGACCAACGACCTGCGTCGCGGTCACCGGGTCGCCCAGCGCATGGAGGTGGGCATGGCCTGGGTCAACACCTGGTTCCTGCGCGATCTGCGCTCGCCGTTCGGCGGTGCCGGGCTGTCCGGTATCGGCCGGGAGGGCGGCGCCTCCTCGCTCCACTTCTACACCGAGCCGACGAACGTGTGCGTGCAGCTGTGACGACCGACATCGACACCCACCCCGACGCCGTGGGCCGGCGGGCCGGAGACGGCCCCGGCGACGCGATCGAGGCCGCCGTGTCCCGCCTGACCGGCGCTGCGGCGACCCGAACGCCCTGCGCACCCGTACGCGACCTGCTCGGCGACACCGGCATCGACGCCGCGTATGAGGTGCAGCGCCGCCTGGCCGCCGCGCGGACGGCCGCGGGAGCACGCCGCGTCGGCGCCAAGATCGGCCTGACCGCGCCCGCCGTGCAGGAGCAGTTCGGCGTCTTCGAACCCGACTTCGGGATGCTCTTCGACGACATGGTGTTCGCCCACGGTGAGCCCGTGGCGCTGGACCGCTTCCTGCAGCCGCGCGCCGAAGGAGAGATCGCCTTCGTCCTCGGCAGCGACCTGGACCTGCCGGGCGCCACTGTCGCGGACGTCCTGCGGGCCACCGCCTTCGTCCTGCCGGCCATCGAGATCGTGGACTCCCGCATCAGCCGGTGGGACCTGACCATCGCCGACAGCGTCGCCGACAACGCCTCCAGCGGCGCCGTCGTGCTGGGTACCGTCCCGCACACCCTGAACGGCCTCGACCTGGCCCAGGTCGGGATGACGCTGTACCGGGACGAGGAGCCCGTCTCCTTCGGCGCGGGCCACGCCTGCCTCGGTTCTCCAGTCGTCGCCGTCACCTGGCTGGCCCGCGAGCTGGCCCGACGGGGGCAGCCCCTGCGCGCCGGTGACGTGGTGATGTCCGGTGCCCTGGGCCCGATGGTGGAGATCACCGGCGGTGGCCGGTACCGCCTGGAACTGGATGGACTCGGCAGTGTCGAGTCGCGGATCGAGGAGAACGTATGAGCACCGAAGCCGCGACCGCGGCCGGCGGCGTCAAGGTCGCCATCCTGGGCTCGGGAAACATCGGAACCGACCTGATGATCAAGGTGCTCCGGCAGTCGGAGACCCTGCGGACGGCGGCCATGGCGGGTATCGACCCGGCCTCCGAGGGCCTCGCCCGCGCCCGGCGCCTGGATGTGGCCACCACCCACGAGGGGATCGACGGTCTCGCCGCGATGGACGAGTTCGCCGATGTCCGCATCGTGTTCGACGCGACCTCGGCCGGCGCCCACACCCGCCATGCCGAAGTCTGCCGCGAACACGGCAAGCTGATCATCGACCTCACTCCGGCCGCGTCGGGTCCCCTCACGGTTCCCTCAGTGAACCTGGAGAAGCACCTCACCGCCGAGGACGTCAACATGGTCACCTGCGGCGGGCAGGCCACCGTACCCATCGCCGCGGCCGTCTCCCGGGTGGTCCCGGTGGCCTACGCCGAGATCGTGGCCTCCCTCTCCTCCCGTTCCGCCGGCCCCGGCACCCGTGCCAACATCGACGAGTTCACCGAGACCACCGGCCGGGCGCTGCGCGAGGTCGCGGGCGCCGACACGGCCAAGGCCGTCATCGTGCTCAACCCGGCCGACCCGCCGGTGGTGATGCGCAACACCGTCTTCTGCGTCGTCGAGGACGCCACGGCCGGCACCCTCGAGGCCATCGAGGACTCGGTGCGGCAGACCGTGCGGGACGTCCAGGAATACGTGCCCGGCTACGAACTCGTGCAGGACGTGCAGTTCGACGCCCTGCACGAGGTGTGGATCCCGCACCTGGGCCGTCACGTGACGGGCACGCAGGTCACCTGCTTCCTGCAGGTCCGCGGCGCGGGCCACTACCTGCCGGAATACGCCGGCAATCTCGACATCATGACCTCCGCCGCCCTGCGGACGGCCGAGCGCATGGCCGAACTCCGAGGATGGGTGAGCTGATGCACATCTACGTACAGGACGTGACCCTGCGGGACGGCATGCACGCCGTCGGACACCGCTACACCACCGCCCAGGTCCGTGACATCGTGACCGCCCTCGACCGCGCCGGGATCGACGCCGTCGAGGTCGCCCACGGCGACGGTCTCGGCGGCTCCAGCGCCACCTACGGGTTCGGGGCCCACACCGACGACGAATGGATCCGGGCCGCGGCCGAGGTCATCGAGAACGCCACCCTGACCACCCTGCTGCTGCCGGGCATCGGCACGATCGCCGATCTGCGCCGTGCCAGAGACCTCGGCGTGGGCAGCGTGCGCGTGGCCACCCACTGCACCGAGGCCGACATCAGCGCGCAGCACATCGCCTGGGCACGCGAGAACGGGATGGACGTCTGCGGCTTCCTGATGATGAGCCACATGGCCACTCCGGCCCGGCTCGCCGAGCAGGCACGGCTGATGGAGTCCTACGGCGCCCACTGCGTCTACGTCACCGACTCCGCCGGGCGGCTGACCATGACCGATGTCGCCGAACGCGTCGACGCCCTGCGCCAGGTCCTCGCCGAGGACACGCAGATCGGCATCCACGCCCACGAGAACCTCTCGCTGTCGGTCGCCAACAGCGTCACGGCCGTCGGGCATGGGGCGCTGCGTGTGGACGTCGCCCTCGCCGGGCAGGGAGCCGGGGCCGGAAACTGCCCCGCGGAGCCGTTCGTCGCCGTGGCGGACCTGATGGGCTGGCACCACGGCTGCGACCTGCTCGCCCTCCAGGACGCCGCCGAGGACCTCGTCCGGCCCCTGCGGGAGCGGCCCGTCCAGGTCGACCGCGACACCCTGACGCTCGGCCGGGCGGGCGTGTACTCCAGCTTCCTGCTGCACGCGTCCCGCGTCGCGGCGCGGCACGGGATCGACTCCCGTCATCTGCTGCAGGAGGCCGGCCGCCGCGGCCTGGTCGGCGGCCAGGAGGACCTGCTCACCGACATCGCCCTGGACCTGGTCCGGGCCTCCACCACGGCCACGGCTCAGTCCGTCACGGCAGGAGGCGCGGCATGACCAACCCCAGCCATCCGCAACTCGCTCATCGTCTGGACACTGCCCAGAACGACCGGAGCCCCATCCCCAGCATCGCCGACACCTACCCCCTCGGCATCGACGACGCCTACGCCGTACAGGAGGCCCTGGTCGGCCTGCGGAAGGCCAGGGGGGAGTGGCTCACCGGCGTGAAACTGGGCTTCACCAGCAAGGCGAAGATGGCGCAGATGGGCGTCCGCGAGGTCATCGTGGGACGTCTGACCGACGCCATGCGCATCGGCGACGGCGCGGAGCTGGACCTGTCGGACTTCATTCATCCCCGGGTCGAGCCGGAGGTGGCGTTCCGGCTCAGCGAGCACGTCGATCCCGACGATCCCACGACCGACATCGAATCGTGCGTGGACGCGGTGGCCCCGGCCCTGGAGGTCATCGACTCCCGGTACCAGGACTTCCGTTTCACCCTCACCGACGTCGTCGCCGACAACACCTCGGCCGCCGGTTACGCCGTCGGCGCCTGGCGTCCGCTGGGCGATGTGGCGAACAAGGCGGTGCGGCTGCGCACCCCACAGCGGGAGGCCGTCGGATCCACCGCGGCGATCCTCGGGGCGCCCCTGGCCGCCCTGCACGCCCTGCTCGGCATCTGCCGCAAGCGCCGCATCCCCCTCGCACCCGGGCAGATCGTCCTGGCCGGCGCCGCCACCGCCGCCCTGCCGCTCACCGCCGGCGTCACCGCGTGCCACATCGCGGGGCTCGGCACCGTCACGCTGAAAGGCCGCTGATGAACACCGCACACGTCGTCGACGGACTGGCCACCCCCCGGGGACGTTTCCCCCACGTCAAGGTCGTCGGCGACCTCGTCTTCGTCTCCGGCACCAGTTCCCGCAGACCGGACAACACCTTCGAGGGCGCCGAGGCCGACGCCCTGGGCACGACCACCCTGGACATCCGCGCCCAGACCCGCGCCGTCATCAAGAACCTGCGGGCCATCCTGCGGTCCGTGGGCGCCGGCCTGGAGGACATCGCCCAGATCACGACCTACCTGGTCTCCATGAACGACTTCGGCGGCTACAACGAGGTCTTCGCCGAGTACTTCGACGTCGACGGCCCCACCCGCACCACGGTCGCCGTCCACCAGCTGCCGCACCCGCACCTGCTCATCGAGATGCAGGCCATCGCCACCCTCACCCACCGCCGCCAGGGCCACTGATCCGCTCATCCCAGAAGGACACCGTCATGACCCCCATCCCCGAGGTCATCCACTTCCAGAAGTGGATCGCCGACCACGCCCACCTGCTCAAGCCGCCCGTCAACAACCGCACCATGGCCCTGGGCACGGACTTCATCGTGCAGGTCGTCGGGGGCCCCAACCAGCGCACCGACTACCACGTCGACCCGTACGAGGAGTGGTTCTACCAGCTGCGCGGCAGCATGTACGTCAACGTCATGACCGAGGACGGGCCGCACGCCGTGCACATCCGGGAGGGCGAGACCTGGCTGCTGCCGGGAAACCTCCCGCACTCCCCGCAGCGCCCGGAAGACGACAGCGTCGGCCTGGTCATCGAACGCGTCCGTGAGCCGGGCACCCTGGAGAAGTTCCAGTGGTACTGCCCCCAGTGCCACGCCCTCATCCACGAGGTGGAACTCCAGGTGACCGACATCGTGGCCGACCTGCCCCCGGTCTTCGCCGCCTTCTACGACGACCCGCAGGCCCGCGTCTGCGGCGCCTGCGGGACCGAGCACCCCGGGAAGGGATGACCCGTGCACGACCACGACCCTGCACAGGACCCGCCCCAGCGCGAGGCCGAGAACGACACCATCGACGTCCACACCCACTACGTCCCCCACGGCTGGCCCGACCTCCGCGCGGACGCCGGCCCCCTCGCCCCCTGGCTGCGCATCGAGTCGGAGACCGAAGCGATGATCATGATCGGGTCGCAGGAGTTCCGCCGGATCGGCGCGCAGTGCTGGGACGCGGAGACCCGCCTGAAGGACATGGACGCCGACGGCATCGGCAGGCAGGTCGTCTCACCGACGCCGGCCTTCTTCCACTACGGCCGCAGCGGCGCGGAGGCGGCCCGCATCGCACGGATCTTCAACGACCTGGCCCTGGACATCGTCGCCCCGGCACCCGACCGCCTCATCCCCTTCTGTCAGGTGCCCCTGCAGGACACCGACGCGGCCTGCCGCGAACTGGAACGCTGCCTGGCCAACGGACACCGCGGAGTGGAGATCGGCAACCACGTCGGTGACCGAGACCTGGACAGCGAGGGCATCGTCACCTTCCTGCAGCACTGCGCACAGCTGGAGGTCCCGGTCTTCGTCCACCCCTGGGACATGGACGACTCACCGCGCCTGCGCCGCTGGATGGCGCGGTGGCTGACCGCCATGCCCGCCGAGACCCATCTGTCGCTGGTGGCGATGGTCCTCGGCGGGGTCTTCGACCGCATCGACGACCGGCTGAGGATCTGCTTCGCGCACGGCGGGGGATCCTTCGCCTTCTGGCTCGGCCGCATGGACAACGCCTGGCGGGGCCGCCCCGACGTGGTCGGCACCTCCCAGCACCCGCCCTCGCACTACTCCGGCCGGTTCCATGTCGACTCCGTCGTGTTCGACCCCCGCGCCCTGCGCCTGCTGGTGGACACCTACGGCCCTCGGCAGGTCATGGTCGGCAGTGACTATCCCTACCCGCTGGGGGAACGGCCCGTCGGCCAGGTGGTGCGCGACAGTGCCTTTCTCACCCTCGAGGAGAAGGCGCTGATCCGCCGGGGCAACGCCGAGCGCTTCCTCGGGCTCGTCGGCTGACCAGAGCCGCGCACGGTGCCGCGCAGGTGCCGCCTAGCATGGCTGTCGGAGCCGGGGAGGTGGGTGTGATGTTCCAGCCGGAACCCGAGACCGCGGCTGCCGGTCAGCGGGAAGACCTTTTCTCGATCATCGACGCGGCCGGGGAACTCCTTCACGTGCCCATCGTCCTGGAGGACACCGACTTCCGGGTGCTGGCCTGGTCGAGAGGGCAGCACACAGCCGACGAGGAAAGGGTCTCCGGGATCCTCGAGCGGCAGGCCCAGCCCTGGCTCGTCGAGGTGCTGCGCTCGCGGGGGGACATCGCCCGCCTGATCAGCTCCCCGGAACCCGCCTTCCTGGAGCCGGCCTCCGACCAGGCCAAGCCCCGGATGGCCTGCCGGGTCCAGCACGACGGTCCGCATCTGGGCTATCTGTGGGCCAGTACGGAGACTCCCTTCGACTCGCGGCAGTCGGCCCACTTTCGCGCCGCCGCACAGACGATCGCCGTCCGTATGAGCCGCTCGGGCGGCCAGGGCGCCACCGAGCAGGACGACCTGCGGGCCGTCCTGCTCGGTACTGAGGCCGCCGAACAGGCCGCCGGTCGGCTGGGTCTGCCGGCCGCCAAGTTCACCGTGCTCGCCGCCGCGTCGTGCAGGCCGGCGCACGATGCGGCGTTCGCCCAGATCCCGGCGGACGTCCTGCGTCTGTACCTGACGACAGCGCACCCTCGCTCCTTCATCGCACGGCACGATCACGCCACCTACGCGGTGCTGCTGTGGCCGGAGTCCACGGACGACGCCGAAGCCATGGGCCGCTCCCTGAAGATCGCCCGGGACCTGTGGGACCGCGCGGCACTACGCGAGCGCATCGTGCTGGCCGTCAGTACCACCGTCGGGGATCCCGGCCGGATCCCGGCCGCCCGGTCCCAGGCCGACCGGGTCACCGGACTGCAACAGCAGTACCCGGCAGCGCCCCGTGTGGCCTCCTTCGAGGATGTCCAGCTTCTGTACGCACTCTCCCGTCTGCGCGGAGCCCTCCGCCAGGACGATGAGATCCTCGGCGGCGCCGTATCCCTCCTGGAACGCCACGACCGACAGCATCACACGCAGCTCCTGGCCACCTTGCGCTGCTACCTGGACCATTTCGGCGACACCAACGCCGCGGCCACGGAACTGCATCTGCACCCGAACACCTTCCGCTACCGCCTGCAACGCATCCGTGATGTCAGCGGCTTCGACCCGCGCGACGCGCAGACACGTTTCCTGGCGGAGCTGCACCTGCGCCTGCGCGACCTGGACCGGACGGGCGGACCATGACGATCGAGTTCCGGGTCCCGGCCACCGCCACGGAACTGGTGGGCTTCTCCTATTCGCCCGCCCTGGAGGCGGTACTGAGCCTGCACGTCCTCGTGGAACCCAAACACCACCCCGTCCAGCACCCGTGGGTGAGGGCGATGCGCCGACTCTCGCCGGCGCTGAAACGCGAGATCGACGCGTTCTCGTTCGCTTTCCGGTCCTACTTCCCGGAGTTCTTCTTCCCCTCGCCGACGGGCGAGCTGCTCGACTTCGCCGATGAGCTGGAGCGCCTGCGGAGGATCGACCCGGAGCTGGCCCGTCTGGAGTTCGCCCTGCCCCTGCTCACCCCCTGGCCGGCGGACGGCCCGGTCAGGGACCCCGACGTGCTCGCTGAGCCGGTCGTGCGCCGCCGGCTGTCCGAACAGGCGGCAGCCGTCTGCGGAGAGACGCTGGCCACGCTGCTGCTCGACGACCCGGGCGCCCTTCTGGAGCGCTTCCTGCGGCTGCTGGAAGGCTACTGGGAGGAGGCGTTCGCCGAGGAGTGGCGCCGAATCGAGCCGGAACTGGCCGACAGCGTCACGGAGGCCGGCCGGCAGATCGCCGAGCACGGCCTGTACGGCATGCTGCGCGCGCTGTGGCCCGAGGTGCGATGTGATCCCGCGGCCGGAAGGTTCTGGCTGGAGCGGCCGCACGACCATCAGGTCTCCATCGGCCCGCACGAACAACTCGCCCTGGTGCCCAGCGCCTTCGTATGGCCGCACATCCGCGTCAACTGCGACGGCCCGTGGCCTCTCGGGCTGGTTTTCCCCGCATCCTCCATCGTGCGGGAAGCCCGCCCGCGTATCCCCCCGGCCCAACTGGTCGGCGTCCTGAGAGCCCTGGCGGACGACACCCGCCTGCGGGCGCTGCGCCTGATCGCCGAGCGGCCCCGCAGTACCCAGGAACTCGCCCCGCTCGTCGGGGTCAGCGAGGCCGCCCTGTCCAAGCACCTGCGGGTGCTCGCCGACGCGGGACTGCTGGAACGCTGTCGTCAGGGCTACTACGTCCTGTACCGGCTCGTGCCCCGGAAAGTGGCTGAGCTCGCGCCCAGCCTGGAAGGCTTTCTCGGCGGGAACAGCGCCCCGCCGCCGCTTGATTAGCGTTTCGATGAATAAGTTGAACAGCGAATTCATCGACGCCCACAGTTGCGGCATGCCGCTTCTCAACGACCGAAATCTACTGCTGCTCTTCGTCGGCCAGGGCGTCTCCCGCCTCGGAGACGGCCTGTACACCGCCGCCGTCGCCTGGCAGGCCTGGGCCCTCACCCACGACCCGTCGGCGGTCGCGCTCGTCACCGTGGCCGCCTATGCCCCGGCGTTCCTGGCCACCTTCGTCGCCGCCTCCTACGCAGACCGCTACGACCGAAGACGCCTGATGATCGGCACCGATCTCGCCCGCGCCGCCGTGGTCACCGCCGGGGCCGCCATGCTGCTCGCGGGCGTACAGAACCTGACGATCCTGGTGCTGGGAACGGCCCTGCTGGCACTGATCGGCGCTCCGTTCGCCCCGGCCCGCAACGCCATCGTGCCGCAGATCGTGCCGACCGAGCGCCTGCAGCAGGCCAACGGCATCCTGCAAGTCGCCTTCCGAGCCGCCTTCTTCGTCGGACCGCTGCTGCTCACCCCGCTGCTCACCTACGCGTCCTTCGCCGCGGTTCTGGTGCTGGACGTGCTGACGTTCCTGGTCTCCGCCGCGGCCGTGGCCGCCCTGCGTGTCCCCCACCCTGCGCCGGCGGGGCGTCGCCGGGGCCTGGTGACGGACCTCGCCGAGGGCCTCGCAGCCATACGCTCGGCCCCCGACGTGCTGGTCGTCATCACGACCTTCGTGTTCGCGCTCGCCGTGGCCAGTGGCTTCCTGGCCGTCGGCCTCGTCGCCCTGGTCGGCCAGGGTGGTCCGTACGGGCTCCTGCTGGGCATCGCCGGCCTCGCCGAGATCGCCGGCGCGCTGGTGCTCACCAGGCTGCCTCTGCCCGGCCTCGCCGTGACCGCGGTCCTGGCGTGGGGCCTGCTCGGCGCCTTCCGCCTCCCTCTGGGCCTGGTCCACTCGACCGCGGCGATCGCCGTGCTCCTCATCGTCACCGGACTCGCCTCCGCGCTGACCGACATCCCGCTGATCGCGCTGGTCCAGCAACGCATTCCCGAGGCCCACCTCGCCAAGGCACTGGGCCTGTGGGAGGCAGGCGTCGCGGGCGCCCTGGCGGTATCGCCATTCCTGGCCTCCGGCGTCATTGGCCGTATCGGCGTCGGCCCCGCCTTCGTCGTCTCCAGCGCAGCGCTCATGGCACTCGCCGTCGCCGCCGCTGTCGTTCTCACCGCCGTCTCCCGGGCCGGCCGTCACCGCGCCGATCCAGGCAGGGACAGAGGAAACTCCCCAGGTGCCTCGCGATCGCCCGGATCGGCAACTGCTCGGCCAGATACAACCTGCGAATCTCCGCCCAGCCCTACGTGGCCACGTTTGTGATAGCAGGCACGCGCGATCCCTGCGGGGTCTTGGCGTACTCGGCCGGGCGGCCGCTGTGGTGACGAACTTTCCGCTCGTCACCACCGGCGACCAGGCATCTGCCCAGCCTACGAGCGGTATTCCCACTGTTGACAGCGAGAGGCTCTGAAAGGACTTCTACGCGCAATCATGCACACGCACCCCATCGCGGATCCGGCCGCCACGAAGGCAGCCGGCTACGCGCCACCGGCAACCGCGCACTGCTTTTCCGGTCAACGGTCTTCCACTACGGACGGGGGCCAGTTGCCCCTTCACCAGTGTTCTTGCAGAGCCAGCGGTGCGTGATCTCCGCGATCTCCGCCCACCGCGGGTGGAGGGTGACGCCATGACCGAAGTCAGCCGCGTAGTGGTAGTCCGCACCCAGCATCCGGGCCAGCCGGTGAACACAGGCTGGATCGGACAAGATCACTGCTCAGTGACAGCAACTGCCACATCGACACACGAATCGTGGCCACGGTTCCCTACGACAGCCGCCAGGTCACCGCCACCGTCTCCGGCGGCCCGGCCGAACTGGACCGCGCCCGCACCGCGCTGACCGGCCTGACACCGGACCAGTACCCGCTCACCACCACCGACGTGAACTGGTCCGAGACACAGTTCACCCAGGACTTCACCACCCTCACCCAAGTGGTCCTCGTGGTGACCTTCACGATCGCCATCACCTCGGCCGGGATCACCGCGGCCGCCGCCGTCCTGGACCGCCGCCGCACCTACGCCCTGCTGCACCTGGCAGGAACCCCGCTACAGGTCCTGGACAGCGCCCGGAACCGGGAGACACTCATCCCGGTCACGGTGCTGGCCGGCGGGGCCGCCGCGGCAGGACTGCTGTGCGGGGGCTCGATGACGCTGGCCGGCGCCGACTCGTCGTTCGACGGAGCACGCAACGAGTAGACGCCGTGGGGGCGGGCCCGGCACCCAGGACGGAACATGCCGAAGCTGCGCGCGAACCCTTCACCCAGTACATCGAGGACCGGGACCTCGACGGATTGAGTTCCTTGCCCGACGAACACGCCATGTTCCTACCGGGAGCGGGACAGGAACCGGTCTGTCGCACGCCGTGATCGCTCCGCGGCTCTTCCTGGAGAACCTGCTTCTGCCGCCGATCCTCGGCGTCGTACGCACCCAGGGCGTGCTGCGCTACCCGCCGGCCGCGGACTTTCCGGTCTTCTGGTCGTCGCACCTGGACAACGCCGACGTCGCCGCTGCCCTGTTCGATCGCCCCGACATCACCGGCACGATCGCCGTGGGACAGAATCCGGGGATCACGAGCCCCGACCCCGCCCAGGCCATCACCGACCACTTCGGCCGACGCGTGTCCTACGAACCTCTCGCCCGAGGCGTTCGGCCACTGCTCGTCCCCCGCGCCGTCCCTTCGGCCCCGAACGCGTGCAGGCCCACCTGGCCGAGGACTTCCACGACCACAACCGCCCCGCAGGCTTCGGCGACGAAGCCAGCGACCGCGACGTCCTTGTCATGCTGCTGACCGCACTGGCCGCGGCGTTTCCCGACGGCCGGCACACCATCGAACGACTCACCCCGGTCGGAACCGCTGAAGCACTGCTGTACCGGCGGTTCTCCGGCACCGCTTTCCTCGGTGCCGTGGCAGCCGGTGCCCGCGTGGACTTCGCCGGCACCGACCTGTCCGCCGCCGGCAGCGGAGCCTTCACCGCACAACGCCACGTCGAAGACCTGCTCACCCTCACCGGCCAACCGCGCCCGCACCACACCGGATCATGACCGTGTCACCGACGCCGGAAAGCAAGCGGCGGCCGCATCGAGAATGTCGATACGGCCGCCGCTGCCGTGACGAGGTTCCGTCGCCCGACGGTGATGCCGGGACGACGAGAATCAGACGGCGTAGGGGTTTTCGATGATGTAGACCCAGTCCCCCTCGCTCGTCCTCTTCATCACCTCGACCGACTTTCCTTCCAGGGTGCCGTCCTCGCCCGTGATCCGCCAGGGCACCTGGACCATCGCCAGGTCGCCGTTCTGATGGACCGACGCGGCCCCCATCTCAAAGGTGCCGGGCGCGGCGAGGTAGGGCTTCAGCGCTTCCTTGATGCCTTCCCTGCCGTAGACCGGCTCCTGCCCCGGTCCCGGTACGAACATGGCGTCTTCGGCGAACAGGGAACCCAGTCCGTCGAGGTCCTTGTCCTTGAGGTACTGGGCGAAGCGCTCGTGCACGACTTCCGGCTTCATATTCTTTCCTCTTTTCTTTTCGTTTCTTCGTTGCGGACGGGCGGGTCGCCTACAGGCCGATCTGCGTGAGCCATTGACCGGTGGTGCGCGGCGTCAGCCCCGCAAGCTGCTGGGCGCTGCCGTGCGCGCTGATGATCTTTCCGGCACAGTGGCGAGGCCCTCATGCAGTGCGGTGACCGCAGCCGCTCCCGCGCCAGCGGCGGCACGGGGTGAGGTGTCAGCGGGTGTGCGGGACGGGCAGGGTGAGGGGTGCGCCAGTGCAGCGGGGGCCGCATCGAGAATGTCGATACGGCCACCGCTGCCGTGACGAGGTTCCGTCGCCCGACGGTGATGCCGGGATGACGAGAATCAGACGCCGTAGGGGTTGTCTATGATGTAAACCCAGTCCCCCTCGCTCGTCCTCCTCATCACCTCGACCGCCTTTCCTTCCACGGTGCCGCTCTCGCTCGTGATCCGCCAGGACGGCTGGACCATCGCCAGGTCACCGTTCTGATGGACCGACGCGGCCACCACCTCCATGGTGCTGGGCGAGGCGAGGTAGGGCTTCAGCGCTTCCTTGATGCCTTCCCTGCCGTAGACCGGCTCCTGCCCCGGTCCCGGTACGAACATGGCGTCCTCGGCGAACAGGGAACCCAGCCCGTCGAGGTCCCGGTCCTTGAGGTACTGGGCGAAGCGCTCGTGCACGACTTCCGGCTTCATATTCTTTCCTCTTCTATTCTTTTCGTTTCTTCGCTGCGGACGGGCGGGTCGCCTACAGGCCGACCTGCGTGAGCCATTGACCAGTGGTGCGCGGCATCAGCCCCACAAGCTGCTGGGCGCTGTCATGCACACTGATGATCTTGTCCGGCACAGTGGCGAGGCCCTCATGCAGTGCGGTGACCGCAGCCGCTCCCGCGCCGGCGGCGGCACGGGGTGAGGTGTCAGCGGGTGTGCGGGACGGGCAGGGTGACGGGCTCGCCCGGGGTGGGCCAGTGCAGCGGGACGCCGGCGGCGTCGAAGGTCTGCTGGACGTGGCCGCGGTCCTCGGTGTAGTGCGCCCAGCCCTCGGCGTGCACGGCCACCACGAGGGGGTCACCGAGCAGGCGGCGGGCCTCGACGGCCTGGGTCGCGGTCAGCGACAGTCGTATGTCACCGAGCTCCTCGAAGCCGGCCGCGCCCAGGTGCAGCAGCGCCACGTCGACGCGGTACCGGCCGGCCAGGGCGCTCATCGCGTCCAGGTCGACGGTGTCACCGGAGACGTACACGCTCGGTGTGGAGCCATCGTCGGTGTGCAGGAGGAAGCCGGTGACCGGACCGGTGATGTCCTCGGTGCCGACGGGCCCGTGGCGGGCGGGGACCGCGGTGATGTTCAGCGGCGTACGGCCCGGCTTCGACAGGGTCCGGATCTGCCAGGGCTCCAGGCCGACGGCCGCGCCCCCGAGATCGGTGGCGCCGGCGACGGTGGTGAACACGTCCGAGGCACCGGAGGCCACCGCACGCCCGGCGGTGTCAAGGTTGTCCAGATGCCCGGTGTGGCTGACCACGACGGCATCGAGAGCGGGCAGTTGTGCAGGCTTCAGCGCCGGGCCGGCGGTCTTGCGCACCACGACCGGGCCGTCCCGGTACTCGGTGCCGGCGGCGTCGAAGGTCGGGTCGGTCAGCAGCGTCCATCCGGCCAGGCGGATCAGCGCGGTGGGGCCGCCGAGCACCGTCACGGTGTTCACGGCACGGGTCACGGCAACATCGGATACCACAGGTACTCCTTGACGATCAGCGGTTGACTCCCTCACTCTGACCTAGTTACTTCCTATGGGGAAGTACATACCTTTAGGTGAGGTGAGCACGTGCAGGAAAGCACGCGCGGCAACGTCCGTAATCCGGTCTGCCCCGGCAGGCAGCTGTTCGACCTGGTCACCGCCCGGTGGGCCGCCCTGGTCCTGGTCGACCTCATGGAGGGCCCGCAACGCTGGTCCGAGCTGCGCCGACGGGCCGGCGGCGTCAGCGACAAGATGCTCGCGCAGACACTGCGCGACCTCGAAACCGGTGGACTGATCACCCGCACCGTGCATGCCGACCGCCCGCCGACGGTGCTGTACGCCCTGACCGACCTCGCCCGCGGCGCCACCACCGCACTGCAACACCTGCAGAACTGGGCTGAAGAACACACCAGCGACTACGCCCACCACCGACACACCCACCCGAAGCCCTGAAAAGGCAGGCTCGGAGTGCACACGTCACCGTGCTTCTGCCGTGTGAGCGAGCGCCCTGACCAGCACGAACCCCGTGCGGAACCCAGAACTCGATACGGCTCGCTGTCACTCACGGTAGATGTGCTGCCACCGACGGGGGCCGTGCGTTGCGAGCTGCCCAGAGGACCGACGGGGCCGGTCTTGTTCATCCAGAGCATGATCTCGACCTGTTGGGGTCCCAGATGCCGTACGCCGTCGTGTACGCGCCGCTGGAGGGGACGGTCACGTTGAAGCTGGACGTGACCGAGCGCAGCTTGCTGAGCTTCTTGCCGATGCGGTGGGTGGCGTTGGGGTTCGTGCGGCCGGAACGGTGCAGACCTGGGTCCGTAAATCCCAGGTCGGCGGGCAGCGCCTGGCGACACCTTCGAGGAGGCCGCGGAGATCAAGCGACTCAAGACGAGAACATTCGGGGTGGTGTGAGCGTGCACGGCCGTCCGATGACCGCTCCGCGCTGTGTCTCGTTTCCCCGACCAAAGCGACGGCCTCAACGAACCGCCGTACACCACGTCCGTGGACCTGACCGTTGAGACGTCCGCCCAGCGAGATCGTGGTCTGCGTATGCCTGCTCACCGAGTTCGTCGGAGGTGGTGTCGACGATGGTGACGCCGCGCGTGACGTGCGGACTGAACGCCCAGGGGAAGCCGGCCGCTCCCGCCGCCGCGTGTCGCGGAAGCACCGCCGACCACCCCGAAGGCGTGTTATCGGCGGGGTGTGCTGTCCCGCAGGACTACGTTCGTGGAGACCGGTACGATCCGCGGGGCATCGTCGTCGGAGAGCGCGAGTTCCATCGCGCAGAGTCCGACCTGGTGCAGGGGTACGGTCACGGTGGTCAGCGCCGGGTGGACGTCCACCGCTGGGCCGATGTCGTCGAAGCCGGCGACGGCGACGTCCTGGCCGGGGGCCAGCCCGGCGTCGCGGAAGGCCGTCATGACCCCGATCGCCATGACGTCGTTGACGGCGAAGACGAGTTCGATGGCGGCCAGGCCCCTCCGGACGAGCTCGCGGGCGGCCGCACAGCCGCCTCGGCGGCTGAATTCGGCTTCGACCACGTACCGCTCGTCCACGTCGATGTTGAACTCGCGAAGGCCCTCCACGAAGCCGTCGCACCGGTCACGGGACGTCTTGAGTCCGGCGCCTGCGCGGACCACCGCGAACCGACGGTAGCCAAGGCCGACCAGGGCGCGGGCGAGTTGCCGCGCTCCACCGTAGTTGTCGATGCTGACGGTGTGGAACGGCAGGTCGTGCCGGCTGATCAGGACCACGCTGCCGCCCGCTTCCCGGTAGGCGTCGAGTTCCTCGACCAGAGGGGCGCGGGTGTCGGTGCCTTCGATGCGGCTGCCGGTCAGGATGATGGCGCGGGGCCGCATGCCCCGCAGGGTCCTGACGATCTGGAGTTCCCGCTCGGGGGAGCGGTCCGCGACCGCCATGGTGACGATGAGTCCCGCGGCCTCCGCCGCCTGCGTCACCCCTCCCGCGATGGAGGAGAAGTACGGGTCGTCGACACCGTTGACGACCAGCGCGGCGGTGTTGGTCGAGCCCCGCGCGATCGCCTGGGCGGACAGGTGCGGGGTGTAGTCGAGTTCAGCGGCTGCGGCGAGCACACGGGCGGCGTTCTCCTGCTGGACGTTCCGGATGCTGCCGTTGAGCACGCGCGACGCGGTGGCTTGCGAGACGCCCGCCGCTCGCGCCACATCACGCAGGGTCGCCTTGCGCTCCCCCGACACGGACTTCCCGCTGGGGGGCGGAGGAGGCGCTGCCGACCCATCTTCCATGCCGCATATTGTGCACCGGGCCGCACAGCGTCTTGGAGTGCGGGGTGATCAAGGAAGGTCACTCCACGGCAGAACGCTCGCGCCTTCGGATATGTCGCCACGGGCGCGCGGTTACGGAACCGCGATCGGCGAAACCGGCCGTATCCCGTAGAGGGCCGCCACGGATATTCTCGGATACCGTCCCGGCGGCTCGCCTCGTCAAGCGGGAGGGAACGGCACGATGCCTCATCCAGCCAGACCGACAGTCACTCTGCGTGATGTGGCGGCGGCTGCCGGTGTGTCGGTGCCGACTGCGTCACGAGTCCTGGGCGGCAGTTCCCGGACGGTCGCGGCGGAATACCGGCAGCGGGTCCTCGCCGCTGCGGCTGCGTTGCGCTACAGCGCGGACACCTCGGCCCGGGCGATGCGGCGGGCGAACGACGCGATCGCGGTCGTCGGCGACGACCTGACGACCCCTTCGATGGGAATGGTCGCCGCGGCGATGGAACGGCAGGCGCGGGACGCCGGTGCGTTCGTGACCGTCTCGTCGACCCACGGCACCGCCGCGCGCCAGCTGGAAACCGTCCGGCTGCAGCGTGCCCTCCGGCCCCGTGCGCTCATCCTGACGTCCAGCCGCCTCGACGCGAACGCGCTCGACGGGCGCCTGCTCGACGAGCTGCTCGGCTACGAACGCGAGGGCGGCCGGGTGGTGATCGTCGGCGACACCGACATGCCGTTCGACTCCATCAGCTTCGACAACTTCGGCTCGGCAAAGGAACTCGCCCATCACATCGCCGAGTTGGGGCATCGGCACGTGACGATCCTGGCCGGCGCCCGCCGGCGGGGGAACGTATCCGCCCGCACCGCGGGCTTCATGGCCGGGCTCCGCGACGGCGGTGTCGAGGAGCGACACATCCGGATCTCGCATGGTGCGGTGAGCCGCCACGGTGGATTCGACGCGGCGCAGAGGCTGGTCGCCGAAGGGCTGGAGCCGCCCCATGCGGTGCTCGCAGCCAACGACACCATCGCCATCGGTGCGATGTCCGCCTTCCGGGCTGCCGGAGTGGCGGTGCCGGCGGACGTCTCGCTGACCGGTTTCGACGACATCGAACTCGCGACCGACGTGACACCGCGGCTGACGACCGTGTCGTTGCCGCTGGCACAGGCGGGTGCCGAAGCGGTCCGCCTCGCGCTCAGGGCTCGTGCGGAAAAGGAGCACTTGATGATGCGCGGCCAGGTCGTGGTGCGCGACAGCACGACGATCCGCGTGGCCTGAACCGCCCCTCAGCCGGGGTCCGGCCCGGTGGAGGGAGGGCCGACGCACGCAGGACCTCCAGGAACCCCTGCACAAACCCTTGACGCCTTCGGTCACAGACGGCCACACTGCCCGCGGAATACGATTTCCCTACCGTTTCCGAGTACAGACATCTGGGCTTTCGGCAAACTCCAGCGGTTGCCCGAGCTGCCTCGGCTTCCCCGTGGCGATCGATGTGCAGTCGACCGATCAAGCCCAATGCGAGTACGACCTCCCCAGCCTGGCCCCTGCCGGACGCGCGATTCCACGCAACAGGGCCCAGGACCGCGTCTCAGTGCAAGTCACACACCCGCGCCGCCCCCAAGGAAGGCCCCCGTGCACAATGCTTTGAGCCTGCCTGACAGGCACATCAGACGGTTGGCGGCCCTGGCCGCCCTCCTCATGGCACTGGCCCTGCTGACCGGCCGAGCAGTGTCGCCGGCGTATGCCTCCACCGACACGGCGATCACCGTGGACGGCGCCAGCGGCGGCCGCACCTTCGACGGTGTCGGAGCGATCAGCGGTGGCGGCGGCAACAGCCGCCTGCTGTTCGACTACCCGGCCACCCAGCGCAGCCAGGTGCTGGACTACCTGTTCAAGCCCGGCTACGGCGCGGCCCTGCAGATCCTCAAGGTCGAGATCGGCGGCGACACCAACTCCACCGACGGTTCCGAGGCCAGCTTCGAGCACGCGAGGGGCGAGATCGACTGCAACGCGGGCTACGAGTGGTGGATGATGGAGCAGGCCAAGGCCCGTAACCCCGGCATCAAGCTCTTCGCCCTGGCCTGGGGCGCACCCGGCTGGATCGGGAACGGCAGCTTCTACTCGACGGACGGGATCAACTACCTGATCGACTGGCTGGGCTGCGCCAAACAGCACGGCCTGACCATCGACTACATCGGTGGCCGGAACGAGAAGACGTACAACGCCGGCTTCTACGAGCAGCTCAAGTCCGCCCTGGCGGCGAACGGCTACACCTCGACCAAGCTGGTCGGCAGCGATGAGACCAACTGGAACATCGCCACCGCCATGAAGACCGACAGCACCCTGAACAACGCCGTGGACATCGTCGGCGCGCACTACCCCTGCACGTACGCGTCCGCGATGACCACCTGCTCCTCCACCGCCGACGCCCAGTCGCTGGGCAAGCAGCTCTGGGCCAGCGAGAACGGCTCGGAGAACGCCGAAACCGGAGCGGCCCCGGTCGCCCGCGCCATCAACCGCGGCTACCTCGACGCCAAGATGAGCGCCTACATCAACTGGCCGATGCTCGCCGCCGACTACCAGAACCTCTACTTCCACGACCAGGGCCTGGTCACCGCCAACCAGCCGTGGTCCGGCGCCTACAGCGTCTCCCGCACCGCCTGGTCCATCGCCCAGACCACGCAGTTCACCTCGCCCGGCTGGAAGTACCTCGACACCGCCTCCGGATACCTCGGCGGCGACCGCACCAACGGCAGCTACGTCAGCTACGCCGCACCCGACAAGAGCGCCTGGAGCACCGTCTTCGAGACCATGGACGCCACCGCGTCCCAGACGGTCACCCTCAACATCGCCGGCGGCCTGCCCGGCGGCGCACTGCACGTGTGGTCCACCGACCTGTCGCAGCCCGGCGGCGCCACCCCGCGCATGGTGCAGAACAGTGACCTGACCACCGGCAACGGCACGTACACCCTCACCCTGGACCCCGGTCACCTCTACACCGTGACCACCACCACCGGTCAGGGCTCCGGAACGACCACCCCGCCCGCCCGCAACCGACTCTCCATGCCGTACTCGGACTCCTTCGCCGGATACAGCACCGGGCAGGAGGCCAAGTACTTCGCCTCCATGAACGGCGCCTTCCAAGCCGCCCCCTGCACCGGGGGCCGCACCGGCCAGTGCCTGCGCCAGACCGCACCGCAGAAGCCGATCATCTGGTGGTATCCGGCCTCGAACGCCCTCCAGCCCTACACCATCATGGGCGACATCGGCTGGAGCAACTACACGGTCAGCTCCGACGTACTGCTGGAGAAGAGCGGCAGCTCCGCAGAGCTTCTGGGCCGCGTCGGCACCCAGACGAAGTTCAGCGCCGGGGGAATGAACGCCTACCACCTGCGCCTGTCCGACACCGGAGCCTGGTCGCTGCTGAAGACCGACACCGCCGGCAACAACTCGTGGAACTGGACCACCCTCGCCAGCGGTACCGTCACCGCGCCCGGCACGGGTACCTGGCACAAGCTGGCCCTCACCTTCCAGGACAGCACCATCACGGCCAAGATCGACGGAAACACCGTCGGCACGGTCACCGACGCGAGCTACGGCGCGGGCCTGGCCGGCCTGGGCACGGCCGGCTACTACCCCGTCGAATACTCCAACTTCTCCATCACCCACGAACCGGTCAGCGACCTGTCCGGCACCTACAAGCTCGTCAGCCTCAGCAGCGGCAAGGTGCTCACCGTCTACAACGGTGGAACCAGCGACGGCACGCCCGTTGTCCAGAAGACCGACGCGAACAGCGGCAGCCAGCAGTGGAAGCTGGCCTACACCAGCGGTGGCTACCTCACCGTCACGGGTGTGACCAGCGGCAAGGCCCTCGACGTCAGCGCGGCATCCACCTGGCCCGGCACTCAGTTGCAGGTGGGGACCCCCAGCGGGAGCGTCACCCAGCAGTGGCTGATCGTCCCGGCCGGCAGCGGCACGTACACCATCGAGTCCCGTTCGAACGGGTCCAAGGCCGACGTGTCCAAGGCCGGGACCACCGACAACACCCCCATCGACCAGTGGTTCACCAACGGCAGCAGCAACCAGCGGTGGAAGCTGGTGAAGGTGGCCTGACCGGCTGAGCAGCGAGCAAGACCGTGAGCGGGGCAGGCCCGAACCCCGGGCCTGCCCCCCGACTGGTGCCGGAAGCAACGGCGCGCGTGTCAGACCGGCCCACCAGAGCCGGCCCGCTCAAAGCCTTGACGCACTTGACAACCGCTGGGCACCCTGGGCGGAATACGTTTTCCCGCAGGCTTTCCAGAACACTTCCGGAGAGGCAGACATGAGGATTCTCGGCCAACCGCGGTGGCGGAAGAACGGCGACCACGAGGACTCGCGCCACGCCGCGTTCGAGGTGTCGGAACGTCCGCAGGGCCCGGCCGCCGAAGAGCCATGTCCGCCCGGACTCCCCCGGATGTCGTCGCACACTCGCTGGTGCGTCCACCGCACGGACCGGGGCCGTCCGGGCCCCGAGCCGTTACCCGCAGGCCCGGCCACAGGCGTCATGACAGGAGCCA
This sequence comes from Streptomyces sp. P3, assembly GCF_003032475.1. Taxonomy (NCBI): domain Bacteria; kingdom Bacillati; phylum Actinomycetota; class Actinomycetes; order Kitasatosporales; family Streptomycetaceae; genus Streptomyces; species Streptomyces sp. P3. Next base: position 8,158,124 of record NZ_CP028369.1, on the reverse strand, counting down.
GGACCACACCCCGGACGACAAGAAGAGGACCATGACCGTCAATCGAAGACTTCTGCCACAATCGACCGCCGCCGTACTGTGCGTGCTGGCCGTCGTGATCGCGTCCATCGTGCTCATCCCCGCGCAGCGGGCTTTCGCCGCGGGCACCACCTACTACGTGAGCACGAACGGCAGCGACAGTAACGCGGGCACTACCAGCAGCGCCCCCTGGCGCTCCCTGACCAAGGTCAACTCGACGACGTTCCAGCCCGGCGACATCATTCGCTTCGAGGCCGGTGACAGCTGGACCGGGCAACTGTGGCCGAAGGGGTCCGGCATCGACGGCTCCCCGATCTCCATCGACAGCTACGGGACGGGTGCCAAGCCGAAGATCGCCGGTCAGGGGACGGTCGGCGACGCGGTGCGGCTGAACAACCAGCAGTACTGGGAGATCCGCGACCTCGACGTATCCAACGCGGTGCCCACGGGGACGACGGACGGTTCGAAACTCGGTGACTTCCGCGGCATCGGCGTGCACGGTGACAACGGGCAGACCCTGCACCACTTCGTGATCGACTCGGTCGACGTGCACGACGTGACCGGCGAGGTCAAGTGGGTCGGCGGCAGCACAGCCAACAACAAGCCGGGCATCACCTTCGCGCAGGGCTGGGACCGCTCGAAGGACACCGGCGGCATCGCGTTCCTCACCGGCGTGCAGGACATCACCGCGCCCGGTGCCCCCACGGTGCTCGACGACATCACCGTGGAGAACTCCACCATCAAGAACACCTCGTTCAACGGGATCGTCACGAAGCAGTACGCCGGTGACGCGCCCGGTGCCGTCTACACCGGCTGGGGCAAGCGCGCCACGGCCACCGACCCCGCCTATACCCCGTACACCAACGTCACGTTCCGCGGCAACTACATCACGCAGGCGAACACCCCCTACGGCTGCAACGGCATCTATCTCACCGGCGTCCGCGGCGGACTGGTCGAAGGCAACGTGATCGACCGGGTCGGCGTCTCCGGCGTCGAGACCAACATGGCCGACAACGTCACCGTCCAGCACAACGAGATCATGGGCACCCACCTCGCGGCGGGCGGCGCTGACCAGAACGCCCTGGACCCCGACATCGGCACCACCAACCAACTGTTCCAGTACAACTACCTGCACGACAACGGCGACGGCATCCTGCTGTGTGCGTGCAACTCCGCAGTCAAGTTCGGCAGCGTGATCGTGCGCTACAACGTCGTGACGGGCAGCAGCAGATGGACCCTTCACCTGTCGCAGTCGGCCGGCACGACGGCGGACATCTACAACAACACCTTCTACAACACCGCCGCAGCGGCCATGGTTGACGGCGGTGTCACCAGCCCCGGCAAGGCCACGCTGACCAACAACCTGTTCGGCTCCACAAAGGACGCCACCTTCAGGCTCGAGTCGAGCATCATCTACACCAACAACGGGTACTCGGACACGCTGACCAGCCTGCCCGAAACGACGCCCAAGAAGGGCAACCCGCTGTTCGTCAACGCCGCCGTCACCGGACCCTACGGCGACGAGAACGGTCCCAGACTCGACACCGCGGCCAACTTCGCACTCCAGGCCGGGTCCCCCTTCGTCGACGCCGGTGTCAGCGTCGCCAACAACGGTGGCCTCGACTTCGCCGGCGCTACGGTGCCGCTCGGGAACGCTCCGGAGATCGGCGCCTTCGAACGCGGAGCGCCCAACATCGCCTTCACGGACACCTTCGACAGCCGGCCGACCGGGACGCTCGCCAACGGGACGAACGGCTGGCGGGTCATCTCCACCAATAACGACATCTCCGTGGTGGAGACCCCGTCCGCCACCGACAAGAGCGTCCGCCTGACCCGCACCGTCGACGGCGGCGGCACAGACGGCACGAACCTCGCCCGGCTTTTCAGCACCCCGATGCAGGGCCTGGTGACCATCGACGCGCAGGTTATGCGCAACGACACGCAAGCCGGCTGGTTCGGGTTGCCGTACGTGTACAACTCCAGCGGCGTCCAGGCCGTCAGCGTCGCTTTCGCCCGCGGCCAGATCCACGCCTATCAGGGCACCACCGACACTGTGCTCGGCACGTACACCAACGGCAAGTGGTACCGGGTCACGCTCACCGTGGACACCGTGAACCAGCGCTTCGACCTGGACATCGACGGCGAGCGCATTCTGACCGACGCCACGTTCCGCACCTCGATGCAGGGGATCGCGAAGATCGCCTGGTACTCGAACGGGGGTGAGCGAGGGTCGGTGCACGTGGACGACGTCCGGTTCACGCGCGGTCCCGCGTACGGCCAATAATATCGGCCCTGAAAAGATAAAATCAGGTCTGTCGGGCCGGCGCCGGCCCGACAGACCTGATTTCCGCGCATCGATCAACGTGATGAAATCTGCTGCAGTCCGGCGGTTACCACCGGCACATAGAATGCGGTGATACCGGCCATGTTGGGGTGCGTTCCCGATCCCTCTGTACCAGGAAGACCGTCGACCAGGTCGTCGAATGTGTATTTCGCCCGGTGAGCATCATCGCGGGTGTCGAACGCGGTTTCCCCGAAAACGTCGGCAATGGCGACATCCCACTGCCGACAGGCCTGCAAGGTCACCTTGCGCAGGGCTACCTGAATGCCCCAGTCCCGCGAGCCGAGTTTGTGGGCTGCGACGTACGCGATGCGAGCGGTCGGCCATTTCCGCTTCATCGTCTTCAATGTCCTCTCCAGCTCTTCCGCGTAAGTGCCGACGTCATACGCCCGATCCCGGTAGATCGACTGCGCATCGTTGGTGCCTCCGTCGAAGATGACGAAGTCGGGCGCGACGTCGGGCGCATCCTCGACCTGCGCACGTATTTGCCCACCGGAGGCATGAGGGTCGGCGCCGATGGTGGCACCATTTCGGGCGAACTTGGTGAGGGTCATGCTCTCCTGCTCGGCGACGATGTCCGCAAAACTGCGCGGATACACGTGTCCGTACACAATGCTGTCACCGAACGCGTAAACACTCTTGCCTGCCAATCCATTGTTCACATCATCCTCCTTGCCGCTCCGTCAGCGAGGTTCGATTTTAAGCATAATATTGACCCGGCGCGTGAGGTGCATGTAAATTCACTAGGAATAGAAATCGCTTACTGTCTCACGAAATGGAATGCGCGCGCACATGACTGCAACCAACACAGGATTGCCTGGGGGCGTCGCCATCTCACACGTGTCGGTGTACGACTGGCCTGCCGCCGACGGGGGATGCGGCGGCACTCCTCACATGCACCTGGCGTGTTCGGAGGCCTACGTCGTCACCGGCGGACGCGGTGTCGTGCAGACGCTGACCACATCCGGATACGAGGTCACCCCGCTCCGGGCCGGCACGGTCGCCTGGTTCACGCCCGGCACCATCCACCGGCTGGTCAACGAGGGTGATCTGAGGATCACCGTGCTGATGCAGAACAGCGGGCTGCCGGAGGCGGGGGACGCCGTCCTCACGCTGCCCCCGGAGTACCTGATCGATCCGGAGGCGTACGCACGCGCCACCGTCATCCCGCCCGATGCGCCCGAGGAGGAGCAGGAGCGCGTCGCCCGGGCCCGCCGGGACCTCGCCCTGGAGGGCTACCGGGCACTGCGCGACGCCGAGGGGCCCGAGGCCCTGGCCGCGTTCCACCGGGCCGCCGCCGCGCTCGTGCGACCGCGTATCGAAGAGTGGCGCGAGCGGTGGCGCCGGGGCGCCGAGGCCGCCGCCGCGGCCACCGGGGTGCAGCTCGACTCGCTGGAGCGGGGAGAGTGTCCCCACCTCGCCGATGCCGTCGTGAGATCCCAACAGCCCGCTATTCGTGGGAAGTTCGGAATGTGCGGCCGGCTCGACGTATACGAGAACTGATGCCGGTGCCGCGGGTCACGTCACTGCTTCAGCGGTTGATGGACCGCCCGACGGCGTTGCGCTGCTGGTGGGCGTCGTGGTCGAAGGCGGGTGACCTGCCGAACCGACTGCCGCGCCCCAACCCGTGGAAGCCTGCCGGCTCGCGGGACACCGTGCTCGCGTGGGTCCGTATCGCGCGGGAGGAGTACGCCTTGCCGGCCCGGGCCAACTCCGGCCCGGTGGCGCACGCTGCCGCACCGGCTCGCTCCTCAGAACCGGCCGGAGGGCCGGTCAGGCAGGGGAAAGCACATCGGCTGCCCCGCGACCGCTCCTCCGGCGGCGGTGCCCGCCCTTGGTCACCGCCTGCGGCTGGGTCGCCCTGTCGCAGGCGGCTCGGCCGTCGACTCCCGCCAGATGACGCGGAACAGGGATACCTCAGCCGACACGGTCGCTGTGTGCCTCAAACCCGCGATCAGCTTGTCCATGGCCTTGCTGCCGAGCCGTTCGAGGTCCACGTCGACGGTGGTCAGGGACGGGTTCATGAACTGACCCACGCCGACGTTGTCCCAGCCGGTCACGCTGATGTCGGCCGGCACGTCCCAGCCGCGTTCCCGGGCGCCGCGGACGACGCCGGCGGCGACGAGGTCGTTGGCCGCGATCACCGCGGTCGGTCGCGAACGGCTCGGGAGCGACCGGATCGCCTCGATGCCGGACTCGCCGGACCAGTCGCCGTCGAAGACCCCGACCGACTCGAGGCCGAGGTGTTCGATCGTGTCCAGATAGCTCTGTCTGCGCGCTCGCGCGGAGGCGAACTGCGCGTCGCCGGCCACATGCAGGAACCGGGTGTGGCCAAGTGCTGCCAAATGCTCGATCATCTGAGCCAGGGGCCTGGCGTCGGCCAACTCTCCGATGACGCGCATCTCGTCGTCGAAATCGGCCGAGATCACCACGGTCGTCCTCTGGTGCAGTTGGTTCTCCACCGAGGGGAGTACGGGGGCGAGGGAGAGCATGCCCTCGAACTGTCCCGAGTCGGCGAGTTCCAGCAGGCGCTCGCTCCTGGCCCGTATGCCGCCCCCGGCGCTCACGACGTCCACGAAGTATCCTGCGGCCTGTGCCGTCGCGCTGGCTCCCGCCAGCATGCGTGAGGGGTTGAAGGCCATGGCCGGCATGATTATCGCCAGCCTGCCGGTCTTGCGCGTGCGCATGGACCGCGCCACCAGGTTGGGGCGGTAGTCCAGTTCACGGATCGCCTTCTCCACGCGTTCCAGGGTCGTCGGCTTCAGCCCGCCGTTGAACCGCAGGTACCGCGACACCGTCTGGGGTGACACCCCGGCCAGCTGTGCCACGTCTGTGATCGTCGGCCGTCGTCGCGCCGTGTCAGCGCCGTCCATCCGCTTGCCCCCACCTTCTGCCAACCTTCCGGAAGTCAGAGAGTACACACTCTTGACGGAAAAAGTGATCGTTCACTATGGTCCTCGCAACCCACAGGGTGAACGATCACTTTTTGCGGGAGGGCGGGACCCGGGACGGTCCCGCACCACTGTGTTTCCGATGCCGCCGCTCAAGGGAGCAGTGCCATGAGCTCCATCAATGAACTACGCCGGCTGCGCGGGTCCCAACAGGGCGCGCGACAGCAGAACAAGGCGGCGTTCTTCTTTCTTCTGCCCTGGTTCGTCGGGCTCTTCGGGATCACTCTCGGCCCGATGCTGGCCTCGCTCTACCTCAGCTTCACCAAGTACAACCTGCTGCAGCCGCCGCAGTTCAGCGGACTCGACAACTGGACGCGGATGCTCCATGACGAGCGTCTGCACCAGTCGCTCCAGGTGACGTTCACCTACGTCCTGGTCTCCGTCCCGCTGCAACTGGCGCTGGCCTTGGGACTCGCGCTGCTGATGGACAAGGGAGTGCGGGGCCTCGCCTTCTACCGCTCCGTCTTCTATCTGCCCTCACTGATCGGCGGCAGCGTCGCGATCGCGGTGCTGTGGCGCACGGTCTTCGGCACAAGCGGTCTGGTGAACAAGGGCCTCGACCTGTTCGGCATCCAGGGGCAGGGCTGGGTCTCCGAGCCGGGAACCGCGTTGTCGACCCTCATCGTCCTGAACGTCTGGACGTTCGGCGCCCCCATGGTCATCTTCCTCGCCGGCCTGCGGCAGATTCCGACCTCCCTCTACGAGGCGGCGTCTGTCGACGGCGCGAAGCGCTGGCGCCAGTTCCGCAGCATCACGATCCCGCTGCTGACACCGATCATCTTCTTCAACCTGGTGCTGCAGATCATCCACGCCTTCCAGACATTCACTCAGGCCTTCGTGGTCTCGGGCGGCACCGGAGGCCCCGCCGACTCCACCCTCTTCTACTCGCTGTACCTCTACCAGCGGGGGTTCGGCCACTTCGACATGGGTTACGCGTCCGCGCTCGCGTGGGTCCTGCTCCTCATCGTCGCGCTCTTCACCGCCGTCAACTTCTGGGCCTCAAAGTACTGGGTGTTTTACGATGACTGACCGCGCCGTAGCCGTACCCCGCACGCCGACCGTCGCCCGCTCCCACGGGCGCCGCGGACAGCGCAAGATCCGCGCTCTCCTCAAGCACATCCTCCTCATCGCCTGTGCGCTGATGATGCTGTACCCCGTCCTGTGGATGGTCGTCAGCTCTCTGCGCCCGAACAGCGAGATCTTCCGCAACGCCGGGCTCACTCTGACGCACCTGCGGCTGGAGAACTACAGCAACGGCTGGAACGCCTTCTCCCACCCGTTCAGCCACTACCTGATCAACTCGCTGATCGTTGTGACCGGCGCGATCCTCGGCAACCTCTTCGCCTGCTCCCTGGCCGCCTACGCGTTCGCCAGGCTCGAGTTCAAGGCGAAGCGCGCGTGGTTCGCCATCATGCTCGTCACGATCATGCTGCCCGTCCACGTGATCATCGTTCCGCAGTACGTCCTGTACTCGCAGCTCGGCTGGGTCAACACCTTCCTGCCCCTGATCGTGCCGAAGTTCCTGGCGACCGACGCCTTCTTCATCTTCCTGATGGTGCAGTTCATCCGCGGCATCCCGCGCGAGATCGACGAGGCCGCACGGATCGACGGCGCCGGGCACGCGCGGATCTTCTTCCACGTCATCCTGCCGCTGATGGTCCCGGCGCTGGCGACCACCGCCATCTTCACCTTCATCTGGACCTGGAACGACTTCTACACCCAGCTCATCTACCTCACGGATCCGGACAAGTACACGACACCGCTCGCGCTGCGCACGTTCGTCGACCAGCAGAGCGCGACCGACTGGGGCTCGGTCTTCGCCATGAGCGTCGTGTCGCTCGTTCCCGTCTTCCTCGTCTTCCTCGCCGGACAGCGCTTCCTCCTTCGAGGCATCGCCACCACCGGCGGCAAGTAACCGCGAGGGCGACAGCCGGACCTGCGGAGGCACCGGGTCATGACCGCTCGGGAGCACCGCGGCCACAGAACACACCCACACATCACACACAGGAGAACCACATGCACGCCAACCCCTTCAGACGCGTCGCGATCGGAGCGGTCGCCTCACTCTCGCTCGTACTGACAGCCTGCTCCGGAAGCGGCACCGACACCCCCGCCAAGCTCAGCGACAAGCCCATCACCCTCCGCCTCACCTACTGGGGAGCGGACGCCCGCGCCAAGCTCACCGACGAGGCCATCGCCGCGTTCGAAAAGAAGTACCCCAAGATCAAGATCAAGGGACAGTACAAGGACTGGAACGGCTACTGGGACGCGCTCGCGACGACCACCGCGGCCAAGGACTCGCCCGACGTCGTCCAGATGGACGAGCTCTACCTCGCGTCCTACGCGGACCGCGGAGCGCTGTACGACCTCGGCCAGGCCAAGAAGTTCCTCGACACCTCGCAGTTCGACGCCAACGCCCTCGCCACCGGACAGGTCGACGGTACGCAGTACGCGCTTCCCGTCGGTATCGGCGTCATGTCCGTCGTCGTGAACACCGACCTGTTCAAGAAGTACGGCGTGGCCCTCCCCGACGACAAGACGTGGACCTGGGACGACTACGCCAAGGTCGCGAAGGAGCTGACGGACAAGAGCGGCGGCAAGATCCACGGCACGGCCGGCGCCCCCGGCTTCGACGCCGGAAGCCTCAAGTACTGGGCCCGTCAGGAGGGCGGCAACGTCTTCGGCAAGGACGGAAACGTCACGCTCAAGCCCAAAGCGCTCGTCGACATGTGGAAGTACGGGCTGAACCTCATCTCCTCCGGGGCCAGTGTCAAGGCCTCGACGATGGTCGAGGACCAGACCGCCGGTATCACCGCCGGCAGCTTCGCCACCGGCAAGGCAGCCATGACCGGGGCCTACAACACGCAGGTCACCGCGTTGCAGCAGGCGACCGGCGCGCAACTGAAGCTGCTCCAGATGCCCCACGTCGGCACCGCGAAGGCAAACTTCCTCAAGCCCTCCATGTACTGGGCGGTCTCCAGCCAGAGCAAGCACCCGGCCGAAGCCGCCGAGTTCGTCAACTTCCTGCTCAACGACCCGGCGGCCGCGGACATCCTCAAGACGGAGCGCGGAATCCCCGCGAACAAGAAGATGCTCCAGCACCTCGATTCGGGTCTGGCGGGGACCGACAAGGCGGCCGTCGACTACATGAACGCGGTGACGCCGGGTGAGTCGCCGGTCGTGACGCCCAACGGCGGAAGCGGGATCGAGCCGGAGCTGCAGCGCTACAGCCAGGACGTCTACTTCAAGAAGACCTCGCCCGAAGCCGCCGCGAAGGCCTTCATCAAGGAGCTGCAGGGCGAGATCGACGCGGCCAAGTGACCTCTCCTCCGGGGCCGTGGCCCCTCCCCCCGCGGCCCCGGGGAGAGCCCGCGTCAAGCGAGTCAGAAATCCAAGAGAGAGAAACCACCCATGCCCAGCTCCCGGCCGCCGTACCGCGTGGCCATCATCGGCACCGGCGGTATTGCCCACGCCCACGCCGAAGCCCTCACCGAACTCTCCGCACGTGCACAGCTGGTCGCCGTGGCCGATGTAGACCGGACACGTGCCGCTGAGTTCGCCGACCGATTCTCCGCGCCGCAGGTCTTCAGCGACCCGAAGGACCTGCTGGAGAGCGATGAGTTCGATCTAGTGCACATCTGCACGCCACCGCAGACCCACGCACCCCTGGCATCCCTGGTGATGCAGGCAGGCGTCACCGCACTGGTGGAGAAGCCGACCGCGCTGAGCCTGCGCGAGATGGACCAACTGGCCGCGGTGCAGGAACAGACCGGCTCCAGGGTCCTGACGGTCTTCCAGCACCGGTACGGGGCGGCGGCCGTACGCCTGCGCCGACTTGCGGCCTCCGGCGTACTGGGCCGGCCACTGGTCGCCACCTGCGAAACCCTGTGGTACCGGCCCGACGAGTACTTCGAGGTGCCGTGGCGGGGACGCTGGGACGTCGAAGGCGGCGGCCCCACCATGGGACACGGCATCCACCAGTTCGACCTGATGCTGTCGGTGCTCGGCCCCTGGTCCCGGATCACCGCACTCGCCGACCGCCAGGCGCGGCCCACGGACACCGAGGACGTCTCGATCGCCGCCGTCCGGTTCGCGGGCGGAGCCCTCGCCACGGTCGTCAACTCCCTGCTCTCCCCGCGGGAGACCTCCCGCTTGCGCTTCGACTTCGAGTACGCCACGGTCGAACTGGAGCACCTCTACGGCTACCGCGAGGAGCACTGGCGATTCACCCCGGCACCCGGCCACGAGGAACTCGCCGCCCACTGGGCCGACGGTCACGAGCCGGACGTCACCAGCGGACACAGGAGCCAGATCGAGGCGATCTTCGACGCCTGGGACGCCGGTCAGGAACCCGGCGTCTGCCTGCCGGAGGCGCGCCGCACCCTGGAGTTCGCCGCGGCGACATACGCCTCGGCCTTCCGCGGAGTCCCCATTGCCGCAGGGGAACTGACCGGCGACGACCCGTTCACGCTCAGCATGGACGGCGGCGCCGTGCCCTGGGAACCCATCAAGGAAGTCCTCGTATGAACGCTCTTGCAATCCGCCACGACCTCGGTGCCTCCGTAACAGTCCGAGACGGCGACACCGAGCTGTTCCGCTACGTCTACCAGCCGGACACCGTTCAACTGGAGTCGCCCAAGCCCTACATCCACCCCCTGCGCACTCGGGCCGGCAAGGTGGTCAGCCTGTTCCGTCCCCACGACCACGTATGGCACAAGGGCATCGCATGGTCCCTGCCCCACGTGGGCGAGGAGAACTTCTGGGGCGGCCCCACGTACATCCACGGACGCTTCTACGTCCAGCTGGCGAACAACGGAACCCAGGCGCACCGCCGTATCGTCGCCATGAACCGAGACGCCGATACGGCAACCGTCGCTCACGACCTGGACTGGACCACCCAGTCCGGCGCGCTGTTCTTCACGGAACGCAGGACGCTGCGGGCGCACTTGATCTCCCCGGACGCCTGGGCGTTGACGTTCGAGACGCAGATGACGAACGTCTCCGGAACAGACGTCGCCATGGGATCGCCGACCACCAAGGGACGGGAGAACGCCGGCTACGGCGGCCTGTTCTGGCGGGGGCCACGATCGTTCACCGGCGGTCAGTTCGTGACCGAGGAAGGCCTGGGCGGCGACGAGGTCCGCGGGCGGCGCATGCAGTGGATGGCTTTCGCGGGCCGCCACGACGAGACCGACGCCGAGTCGCTGGTGCTCATGGTCGACGACGCAGCCAACCCCAACCACCCGCCGCAGTGGTTCGCCCGTACAGAGGAGTTCGCCTGCCTCAACCCCGCACCGTTCTTCAGCGAGGAGCTGACCATCGAACAGGGCTCCACCGTGCGGTTCCGCTACGGCGTCGGGATCGCCGATGCCGACGCCAACGCGGCTCCCGCGCTCGCCGACGCGGTGCGCGAGGTGCTCGCGCGGTCCGAGGCGCCCGTCGCTGCCGGTGAAACCGTATGAGCCCCACAGGGTGGTGACCGGAGTGCCGGGCGGGTGTCCGGCACTCCGGCTTGCCCAAGAGTTCGGACATAACGGAGTCCAACTAGGTGTCCTGCGCAGGAGGGTCGAAGGCCCGCACTGGCGGGAGTGGTCCGTCAAAGCGTTCGACCTGGACAAGTGCCGTTCCTGAGCTTGGGCCTTGGGCGAGCTTCGAGGTGCCCTTGTCGAAGGTGAGCACGTTCGGGTTGCCGTGCGCGTCGAGCCCACCAGGCTCGATGGGGTCGTACCACGCTCCGGCATGGAGCACGACGACGCCGCTGCGGACTCCTGGGTCGATCACCGCACCGGCGAGACACTGACCACGGTCGTTGAAGACCCGAACGACGTCACCCGCGCGGATGTGGCGGGCTGTCGCGTCGTCGGGGTTCACCTGTATCGGCTCGCGTCCCCGGACCTTGGACTCAGCGCTGTGGTCTGCTTGGTCGTACTGGCTGTGTAGACGGGTTCGCGGCTGCGGAGAGAGCAGGTGCAGGGGGAAGCGCTCCGCAACCGTCGAGCCCAACCACTCCTGAGGCTCGAGCCAGGTGGGGTGTCCCGGACAGTCGTCGTAGGCGAAGGACTCGATCGTCGCCGAGGTCAGTTCAACCTTGCCGGAAGGCGTGGCCAACGGGTTTCGCATCGGGTCCTCACGCAACAACGCCAACGGGTCGGCCCGCCGATCGGGCTCCGGCAGGGGAATGGTGACCTCGCCGGCGGCCCAGAAGGTCCGGAAGTCAGGAATCGGCATGCCGGCAGCGGCCAGGCCGTCTCGCGTGGTGTCGTAGAGATGCCGCACCCACTCATCGGCAGACCGACCTTCGGTGAACTCGCGGCGGAATCCAAGCCGGTCTGCCAAGTCCGCGAACACCGCATAGTCGTCGCGTGCCTCTCCCGGGGGGTCTACCGCGGCGTGCATGACAGAGAGGTGCGACTCGTGGCGGCCGAACGCCACGTCGTTGCGTTCGAGATAGGTGGAGACTGGCAGCACGATGTCGGCATGCTTGGCGGTGGCGGTCCAGAAGGACTCGTGCACGATGATCGTACGGGGTTGTTGCCAGGCCTCCACCAGGCGATTGAGGTCCTGGTGATGATGGAACGGGTTTCCCCCGCACCAGTAGACGAGGTCGATGTCGGGAAAGGTCACGCGGCGGCCGTCGAAGTCGATCTCTTGCCCAGGACCCAGCAGCATGTCGGCGATGCGAGCAACCGGGATGGGCGCGATCTCGGGAAGCTCACGCACTTTTTGCGGGAATGCGGCGACCGGAAGCTTGCGTTGACGCGCGCCGGTGCTGTGGTGGGTGCCGAACCCGAGCGCGACCCCCCTCTGGGGCCGACCCAGGTGACCGGCCATGGCGGCGAGAGCAATGGCGGCCCAGAAGGGCTGCTCGCCATGGTCACCGCGCTGAATGGACCAGCTCACTGTGATCAACGTCCGGCCGCCCACGATCCGGCGCGCAAGGTCACGGATGGTGGCGTCAGGGATGTCACACACCTCGGCCGCCCAGCTCGCGTCCTTGACGACGCCGTCCAGAGACCCGGACAGGTATGCTACGAGATCCTCGGCCCCCACGCAGCACTCCCGCAGGAACTCGGCATCGTGGTCGCCGGCGGCCCACACCTCGTAGGTCAGGGCCAGCATCAAGGCGGTGTCTGTGTTGGGCCTGACGCGGACCCATTGCGCATCGTCGATGTCGAGGTCGCTCCGCTGTGGACTGATGTTGACCAGCTCGACGCCGGCCTCGGCGCACATCCGCAGGCCCGAGCGCGACCGGTGCACGTGCACCCCGCCGGGGTTGACCTGAGCGTTCTTGGCAGGAAGGCCACCGAAGGCCAGGAGGAGGTCGACGTGGTCCGCGATCTCCTCCCACGTCGGGACGGACAGCAAGTGCTCATTGGCTGAGGTGCCGAGCACGTGCGGGACGATCCGCGCCATGGCGGCGAAGCTGTAGCTGTCGGTCGAAGGCGTGTAGCCACCTGCCACGTTGAGGAAGCGATGCACCTGACTTTGCGCATGGTGAAAGCGCCCAGCGCTTGCCCACCCGTAGGAACCTCCGAAGATCGAGCTGGGCCCGCGCGTGTTGTGGGCGCGCTTGATCTCTTCTGCCACCAGGTCGAGCGCGCGCTCCCACGAGACAGGTGTAAAGGTGTCGTCGCCCCGTGGTCGCGCGGGCGTATCCCTGTTCCGCAGGTAGCTGGTCCGAACCATGGGACGAAGGACACGACCTCGACCTTGGTCATAGCTCGTTCGGCGGTAGCCGATCGTGGCCGGCTCCGGGTCGTCCAGGGGTGAGATCCAGCGGACCTCCCCGCCCTTGACGACGACTCGATACCTCCCCCAGTGCGTGGCAGTCGTGAACACTCCGTGGTGCACATCTGTTCGAGCGGGGCGCGGGTTCTGCATAGGTGAACGTCCTCTCATCAAGCAATGCGTGGCAGTCGTGACCGAGCGGAGTTCACCGCTCGTACTGACCCGAGCACGGCGGACCCACCATCCACCGAGACCCGGATGGTGAACGGCGTTGGACAACGACTCGAGAGCCGGCCCCGTGGGTGGCAGGCGTCTGGCTGCCCGCTCGCGAGTCCCGACCTCGCTCAGGCCGGGCGAAGACCTTGGTCAACCCTCGTTCGAACGCCTCTGGGGTGCGTGCGGACGCCGACCCAACCTCGCGGTTTCGCCTCACATGAGCGCTGCCATCATCGCCCCGCCATCGAGCCAGACCTCCTTGCGCACGATCAGACCCTCGCGGCACGTCATGACGTCGAGGATGCCGAAACTCACGCGTTGCCCGCGCGGCTCGACCACCGTGCCGCCCAGGTTCCATAGCTTGGCCAGGGTGCCGGTGAGGATCGAGCGGCACAGGTAGCCCCCGTCGTGGGCCACGATCTCCTGGAGGTCGAACTGCTGGTCGGGCCGGGCTTCGAGCAGGAACCCGAAGGCCGCCCGGCACTCCTCGGAGCCTCGCGCCTCGGGCGCTCCGGCCATGTGGACCTTGGAGTCCGCCGTGCGCGAGCAGCACCGGAGTTGACCGAGTCGACGACTCACTCCCGGGCTGCCTCCTGGCAACATGAATCCCGCCGACTTCGTAGTCAACGATCGTGTTCGACCTCGCGTCTTACCTTCGGCCAGGGACCCGGACCGCTCAGTGACGGGTAATGGGATGGGACTCAGCGGTGCTCAGATGGCCGAAGAACGGCAGCAGGCCGGTACGGTCGTGACAATTGACGTATTCGGCTCGGGCGCCGCCCTCCGGCACCACATAGACCTCGTGACCGAGCACCACGGTGACGTCTGGCGCGAAGTGCGCCGCCAGCTCGCCGAAGCTCTTCAGGATCGCAAGATGAGTCGGATGCTCATGGGCCCATGCCTCGAGGTGCGCCAGCGACTGCCACCAAGCCAGAGAGGACGTCTGCACCTGCGATCCGGCCGGGAAGTCGACGTCGAGCTTGCGGATACTGAGACACCCGGTCGTGAGGGGGTTGTCCACCAGGTAGTCGACCCCTACTTGATAGACGGGGAGCATCCGCTCCTCGAACCAGTCGCGCTCTGCATCGGGACAGTGCCGCCAACCCTGAGGCGACCTGATGAAGCAGGCGTTTTCCGGCACCTCGAACCAGATATGGCGGTCAAGCGAAGTCACGACGCCCATTGAGACGTCCTGCACGGTCGCCGGAAGGGCGCCGTCCTCGGCGTCGTGGATACGGTCGCGCATCGACCCGAAGTAGGAGTGGAACGGGTTGAGCTGCGTCGATCGACTCTCGGCGATACCCCATCGGACGTCCTCGGTCGAAAAGGACGTCTCCAGTCGGCGCGCCGGCACCTGAATCGTCTCGACCCACAGGCCGATGCCTCGCTCAACCAAGCTCGGCGCCCAGGACTCCAGGGGGTGCTCCGCACGCCATCGCTGGTAATCCTCGTCGGAGGTCCAGTAGGTCATGAAAACCTCGTTGGCGCGGCCGGCTGCGTCCACATGGCGTCCGGCCTCGGCCTGATAGACACAGGACTCTGCTGCCAAGGCCCCCTGCAGCCGCTCATGCACGTCCTTCGCATCAGTTCCTGGGAGGTACTGAATGCCTATCTGCGCCATGACGATGACTTCGTCGAGCGATGAGAAAGTCGAGCTGTACGCGGAGTAGGGATTGTGGAAGTCGCGAGGTCGTATCTTCGTCACCGTCGGTTCCTCTCATGGGCAACTCATGGCTCAGCGTTGCTGCGCGCGACCCCGCGTCGTCAGACCCCGAGCAGGTACTGCCGACCCGTACTCGTTGGAGGCCACCGAGGCGTGCGACGGAGACCGAGACGCGCCGGCCGTCACCCGAACGGGTCCTCTTCGCTTCGCAACCTTCCGTCACAGCGCCGGCGGGGCTGTTCAGACTTGACCCTGCTCCCGCATGGGTCGATCCTCGGAGCAGCGCGAGCGGTGAGGTCACCACGCGCCGGCCTTCCCGGGGACCAAGTGAATATCGGGTTCTTTGGACAGAGGCGAATGACGACGCACGAAACCTTTCAGGCACCAACGGCGCCTCGTGACGGGCGCCGCCCTTCGTATCTCGCGCGTACTCAGGGAGATCTGTTTGCAGCAGCTGGTGTCGTACGTCGGGCATCGACCAGCGGCTCGGCCGCAGAAAGGCGCCCCGTGTGGAGGGTTCGGTGAGCACCACGCTGCTCCGGTTCGCCGCCGAGGCACGCATGTGTGGGGAGCAGGAGGAGATCCAGACCAGGATCCTTGAGGAAATGTGCCGCGTCATCCCCGGAAAGGCCGCGGGCGTGTATCTCCTGGGCAGCGACGGTAACGCGGCATCGAGCGTGCTTGCGCATGGCGTCAGCGAGTACTTCCTCGCCAGGTACGAACATCAGGGGCGCGACTCGGACCCTGTGCTGCAGGCGGTGTTGACACGTCGTTCAGCGGTGACGGAAGCAGAGATCTCAGAGCCAGCCGAGTGGATGCTCCTTCCCCTCTACAGGCAGGTGCTCGCCCTGCACAGCATCGCCCACACGTTGCAGGCACCTCTGATCGTGGCCGGAGAGGTACGAGGCACCTTGAACGTGGCTCGGACGTCGAGCCAGGGCAGATTCGCTCTCGCGGAGCTGACCGTGATGGAGGCGCTCGGCCGTCTGTCCGGCCTGGCCATGGAGAGGAACAACGTCGCTGAAGAGCTCGACAGACGGCTCGCGCGCGCGTCCGCGGCCCTTGAGCTGATCGACGAACCGGTCATCGTGACGGACACACGCACTGCGGAACGCACCGCGAATCCAGCGGCACGGCAGGTCCTCGCCGGGCTGTCAGAGGACCAGACCTTCGACGATGTTCTGGCCAGGGCGCGCGAAGGAGCAGCACATGTTCGCGACGGTACGGCGCGCCCGAGCGTAGATCCGGAGACCGGCCTGAGGCTACGGTCGGTTCACCTGCCGGACGACGACATGATCATCACGATCATCCACAACCGGGTCGACGCACCGTCACCGACTCACGCACGGACTTGGATCCAGGGAGTCCTGAGCCCCAGGGAGTACGAGATAGCAGACCTCGTTGCCTCGGGCTTGAGGGATGGCGAGATCGCGGTACAGCTCTTCCTGAGCCCTCACACCGTCAAGAAGTACTTGAAGAGCACGTACCGTAAACTCGCGTTGCGGTCACGGGTGGAGCTCACTCGAGCGATGCACGGTGGTGCCTAGGCGGTGTCTTCAAATGATCTTGCGTGGTGGATTATGGTCGGGTGATACGTCGTCATGAACTGTCTGATGCGGAGTGGGAGTTCGTCCGGCCGCTGCTGCCCGAGTCGTTGCGTGGCAGGAGGCGGTTGGACGACCGCACGGTGCTCAACGGGATCGTGTGGAAGTTCCGCACCGGGGTGGCCTGGCGGGATGTACCCGAGCGCTACGGTCCGTGGGCCACGCTGTAGCTAGCGGTGGTTTGTTGACGGCGGATCGGAGCGGTAGTAGATCGGAGGTGAGAGTTTCCAACTCGCCTTCGTGGAGTCGCAGATGACGAAGCGGCTGCCATGCCCGCCTGCTCCCGGTCCGTTGGAAGCCTACGCCGCCCGATTCGATGATCTCTTCGAGACGCTGGCGCAGCGGCGTGGCTTTCGCGAGTATCTGTCCGGGCTGCTGCTTCCGCGGGACCGGAACAAGACACTGACCTGCCTCGTCGGCACCGAGCCGGTGGTCGGCGCCCAGCATGCGGCGGTGCAGCGGCTGCAGTTCTTCCTCTCGGAGTCGACCTGGGACAACCACCGGGTCAACGGGCGCCGTCTGGAGCTGCTGGTAGCCGACCCGGCGACCGGGCCACACCCGGGCGGGGTGCTGGTCATCGACGACTCGGGTGACCGCAAGTCCGGCAGTGCTACTGCTCATGTGGGCAAGCAGTACCTGGGCTCGGTCGGGAAGGTCGACCGGGGCGTCGTTACCGTGACCACCTGCTGGGCGGACGAGCGCATCTACTACCCGGTGCACGCCCGCCCCTATACCCGGCCCACCACTTCCCGCAGGGGAAGAAGGACCCGGGCTTCCAGTCCAAGCTGCAGATCGCGGTGGCCCTGGCTGCCCAGGCCAAGGCGGCCGGGATCGTCTTCAGGGCGGTGGCCGCCGACTGCGCCTACGGCGACCACGACAGCTTCCGTGCTGGCCTGCACGCAGCTGGCCTGGCGTTCGTCATGGCCCTCAAACCCCGGCACGGCACCTGGTCCTACGGCACCGACGCGTACACCCCCGTCGACGCCGCCCACACTCTGACCTGGACCGACGCCGACCATCCCGGGGACTGGACACGCATCGAGCGCACCTTCCGCGACGGACACGCTGCCACCTGGTGGGCCGCTGAAGTCCGACTCGGCTGGTGGGGCCCGGACGGTAACGTCCGCCTGGTCGTGGCCACCACCGACCCGGCCACCCTGCCGGCGAAGGCGACCTGGTACCTGGCCACCGATCTGCCCCGACCCGGCTCCCCACGCGTTGCCGACTCGCCCTACCTGCCCGCCGACCTCGCTGAGATCGTGCGGATCTATGGGCTGCGGCACTGGGTCGAGCAGAGTTACAAACAGGTCAAAGACGAACTCGGCTGGGCCGACTTCCAGGTCCGCTCCGACACCGCCATCCGCCGCCACCAGACCCTGGTCGACTGCGCGTTCAGCTTCTGCTGGAACACCTGGTTCACCCCACCGCCACCACCGTCGGTCGACCCGACGCCCGAGCCTGACACGCCGTCAAAAGCGGCAGCGAGGGGGCGGTACAGAACATCATCCGCCCCAACTGCCCTGCTGGCCCCGGGCGATCCGGGCCGTCCGTGGCTGGCTGGTGCCCTGGAACATGCTGCAACGTTGCTGGCGGGCCTGGAGAGCCCAGCCTCCGCCCAGCGAACTCCAGGCACTGCTCGACGCCGTCGCCACCGGCAGACCTCTTGACCTCTACCGCTCCGATCCGCCGTCAACAAACCACCGCTAGCCTCGCCGTTTCACTTGAGTACGACGGCTGTTGAGGCGGAAACGCGAAAGTGCCTTCCTGACCTGGGACGATGAACCTTGCTGAGGGGTTCTGTCGGTCGCGGCGGAGGGCACTTTCTACGTGCAGGTTATCGGGTTGCGCCCCAAGATCCATGTCAGCGCGGATGGCTCGGGGGTGGTCGGTCATGCCGGGGCACGACTGCTGGCGGATCTCGCCGATGCCACCGGGCTGAGCGCCGCGTACTCCGCCGCGCTCAGGCCACTTCGGCCGCGCGGAACCGGACATGACCCGGGCCGGATCGCCACCGACCTGGCGGTGATGCTCGCCGACGGCGGTGAGGCCATCGCGGACCTGGCCGTCCTGCGTGACCAGGCAGAGGTGTTCGGCCCGATCGCCTCGACACCGACGGCCTGGCGGCTGCTCGCCGACACCGACGAGAGGGCACTGGCTTCGCTGCGGGCGGCCCGCGCCCAGGCCCGGGAAGTCGCCTGGCTGCAGGCCGCCGAGCACGGTGAGGGCATCCCCGCAGCCCGGGCCGCGGGACGCATGTTGCCCGGTCTGGTCCTGGACCTTGATGCCACACTGGTCACCTGCCACTCCGAGAGAGCGCAGGCCGCACCCACCTACAAGGGCGGCTTCGGGTTCCACCCGCTGCTGTGCTTCCTGGCCAACACCGGCGAGGCACTGTCCGGCCGGCTGCGGCCCGGCAACGCCGGCGCCAACACCGCCACCGACCACATCATGGTGCTCGACCAGGCCCTCGCGCAGATTCCCGACGCCCACCGGCACGGAACCGACATCCTCATCCGCACCGACGGCGCCGGATCCGCGAAAGCCTTCACCATGCCAAAGCAGCGAAAACGACTCGCCCACCCGACAGCTGACGATCAACTACGTCTCATCAGCCCAACCGAAACGGCGAGGCTAGAACTGCTCATGCTGCAACCCTACGGGCGGACACCTGACGCGACGAGACCCCGGCAGATTCGTCGGGGCCTCATCGCGCTCCGAGGATCGGTCCCCTACGAGACGTTCGCCGTCTTGACGCTCGTGTTGCCGATCGGCACGTCGATCCGGTCCCGAGCGACGACGACCCCGTCCTTGACGACGTAGCACTCGACGACGTGCTCACCCTTGAAGTCCGAGTGCTCAATGCGGACTCCCCGCTTGCTCGAGTCGACGATCTGGCCACGGATCATGTCCCGCCGCTCGGCTTCCGGACCACGATTGAGCACCTTCCACTTCAGCGTGTAGGGCTCCCCGACCGAGCAGTGGGTGACCACGAACCTCAAGCTCTTGTCGGCCTTGAGCAGGATCCCGCCGCGACGCATCGCGCGGAGCCAGGTCGGACGCCATCCGGCCTGCGTGACCTCGCAGTCGATGGACACAGTCTCGGAGACGTCGACCGGGAACTCGTCCTCGATAAACTCCTCGGTGTCCCTGAACGACCGGGACGACTCGCTCGCGCTCTTCGCCAGCGGCACCGACGTGCCGAAGACCTCGCGCCACTTCTTGTTGGCGGACGTCTTGTCTTCGTCCGTGATCGCCTCGAGGCATCGGTTGTACGCCTTCTTCGCCTTCGGCTGGAACTGCGCCTTGACGTGGACCCGCTGCCGGCTGCCCAGCGCCAGGTAGTACTCCTGCTCTGGCTGATCTTTGAGGAATTCGAAGAAGTCGCGGGCCATGAGGTCGAACGAGCCTGTGCCCGCTGCGTCGTAGTCGTCGGTCTGGTCGAAGAAGTTGTAGATGAGGGCGTCGATGAGCAGGCCGCCCATGTTTACGCCGGTCGCGTTCTTCCATGCCCTTGTCATCCGGGCGAGGTGGCGCATGTTCGTCGAGGTGCGGTCGTTGCACTCCTTGGTCGCGGCGATCTCCTCGCGCGGTTTGGTGACCTTCCAGCCCTCAGCCTTCGTGTCCGGGTAGTCGAAGCTGCCGTCGGCGTTCTCGAATGCCGGCTGGACCTCGAACTTGAACGCGTTGGACGTGAACCGCACTCGGACGACGCACTGGTCGACGCGGATCTCCGTGTTCTTGTACCGCGCCTTGAGGTCGTCGCGGACCCTCTCGAGAATCCTCCGCGGGCCGGTGTCCCCGTCGTAGCTCGACCGGATCCCGGGCGGGAGGATGAAGATCATGTCGAGGTCGGACACGCCCTTGATCGCGGTGTGCCGGCCGAACGATCCGACCATCAGCTTGTAGTCGGTGCAGCCGTCCTTGTCGCGGAAGTCCTTGTTGAGCGCTTTCGTGATCTCGTCCCGGCGCGAGGCGACCGTCGTGGCCGTCTCCCCGACCTTCAGGTTCTGGAGCAGCGTTTCGAAGATCTCTGAGGTCTTCATCGTCATGCCTGTCCTTCGCCGAGCCGGAGCGCCTCCGGGAGGAAGAGGTCGATCTCGCGCGAGGTGAACGTCATCTCCTCGTTGTTCTGCAGCCCACCCTGGGCGCGCGCGAACGCCCTGTTGCTCGTCCTGGGCGCGTCGGCGTACGCGTTGTGCGCGGCCTGCTGCAGCTCGTCCCGCCGTTCTCGGCCCTCCGCGCTGGAGACGGTGCCGGACATCAAGTCGGCGATGAGGGAGATGTACGACTCCCGGACGTCCCACAGCCGAGAGGCGATGCCGCGGTGGGCCTGAGACTCCTCCTCGAACTTGAAGGTCTTCGTCCCAAGGCTCATCCAGCTGACCAGGAGCGCGATAGAAGAGGTCGCGAGGCTCGTCAGCACCGCGTTGCCCAGCAGGCCGACCACCGCGGCAAGGAAGGTGCCCGAGCTGATCCCGGTGAGCGCAATGAGGACGCCCTGCTGCCACCGGTGCTTACTGATCTCGGCTCGTTAGGGTGATGTTTGCTGAACTTGCTGATGCGGGTGAGGTGTTGTCGGTAGTCCGTGGTGTGTGAGATACGCGGATGGGGGCGGGCTGACGTCTTCAGCACGGCGGCGTCGGGAAGCGGTGCGGTTACAGGCGGCGGAACTGTTCGCGCAGCAGGTCAAACCGCCCGAGGTGGCCCGGCAGCTGCGTGTGAGTCTGAAGTCGGCTTACCGGTGGCAGCAGTTGTGGCGGCAAGGCGGTGCCGACGAGATGCTTTCGCGAGGACCGAGCGGGAGTCGGTGTCGCCTTTCGCCACGCTGTCTGGAAAAGCTCGCCAGGTATCTCGAGCAGGGTCCGGCCGCGCACGGCTGGACGGAGGACCAGGTGTGGACCGCGGCGAGGGTGGCCACGCTGATCGGCAGGAAGTTTCACGTCTCCTACAGCGTCTCGGGCTCGACGAGGCTGATGCACCGGCTCGGCTTCAGCCCGCAGGTCCCTGCGCGGCGGGTCGCCGAGCGCGACGAGCAGGCCGTCATCGCGTGGAAGGAGGCGACCTGGGCGGAGGTAAAAGAGCCCGGGCGGCCTGTGGGGGCTACATCTGCTTCGAGGACGAGGCAGGCTTCACCCGCCGACCGCCCAGAGGACGCACCTGGGGCCGGCGCGGCCACACCCCGCAGGTGACGGTGAGCGGACGACGCTCGGGACGACTGTCCGTGGCCGGGATGATCGCCATGCGGCCCGGCTCCCGCACCCGGCTGTGCCACCGCCTGCGCACCCACCGAGCGGGCAAAGGCAAACGTCGCAGCATGGGCGAGCGGGACTTCATCGCGCTGATCGACGGAGTCCACCAGCTCGTCAAGGCGCCCATCGTGCTGGTCTGGGACCGCCTGAACACCCACGTCTCCCGCGCCATGGGCGAGCTGATCGCCGAGCGTGAGTGGCTGACGGTATTCCTGCTGCCCGCTTACTCACCCGACCTCAACCCGGTCGAGTGGGTATGGGCGCACGTCAAACGCAGCCTGGCCAACCTCGCCGTCGTCGCCCTCGACCGGCTCGAAGCACTCGTGCGCAACAGGCTCAAGCGCCTTCAGTACCGGTCCGGCATCCTCGACGGCTTCATAGCGGGCACCGGCCTGGCCCTCGACGAACCAGCGTCACCCTGACGAGCCGAAGTCAGTAGTGAAGCAAATGTCCGCTTGCTTCTCATGAGTCTTGTGGCTGTAGACCACGCGCCCGAAAGCCTCTCGCATCTGCGTCAGAAGGTAAAGGTCGCGGTCGGGCACCGCGTTGCTCTCGGGTGTCAATTCGTTCCTACTCGGTCGAGGACTCCTGGACAGGCGCCTGAAAGTCAGTTGCACATCTTCTGAGTATCGCGGCGACCACTGACACTCCGACCGACTTGAACTACCTCCCGTTCAGACCTCGCTCGATCCGGCCCGCCCTGCGGCCCTCTCCTGCTTCGCGCAGGTAGCGGAGAGCGGTGGACACAATGCCGCGGAGCCGCTCACGCTCCTTATGGGTTGATTCGCGGCAAGGTGGGGAGGTCGTTGCCCGTCCTCTGGAAACCCCCGGCCGCCTTCGCGGCGGCGGCCACGCAAACCACGTTCAGGATTTTTTACAGACGATCATGAAGTCATGATCACCACAGAGTCCCAGGCCACCCCGGGCGGACGGCAAACAACTCATTCCGGGAATCCAGAGAACCAGTTCCCTCTGACGCCGCCCCTCTGGGTAGCCAGCCCATCTACATCTCGGCGCCTGACAGCAGTGAGAGAAGCTGTCGAAAATCTTGATCTTCGTACCTGGCCGGTCCCGACAGAGGCGGTCGGTGAGCCGCCGGACCGGAGCCCGGCGCTGTTACCGACCGATGTACCTCTACAGATCGCGGTGACCACAATTGGACTCCGCAAGTTGTGGCTCCACCGCTCCGCCTAAAACACATGCCACCACCTGCTTCTGCATAGCGACCACGATGCGCCACACGGCTCGTGGGTGGTCCGGCGCCATTGCTGGCACCGGAACCATACTCAGGCAAGAGAGGAGCTCCTGACGCGCTGTTGCAGTGGCCAGGCTCGGCGGACCGTCGGGTCCAACTGGTAGAGCTGTTCGTCGTCCTGGGCCAGAACGTCAAGGATGCACAGCACTTCCAGGGCCCGTTGCGGTGCGGGGTGGCAGTCCTGAAGGAGCTCCACCAGGTCGTCCCACGGCAGAGGCTCGTCGAAGGCAACCAGCTCGGTCAGGAGTGTGCCCATGTCAGGGGACGCCGTGAGCCCGAGCCCATCCAGGAGGGCGGTGCCGAGATCACCGGTGGCGACTGCCTCGCTGACGTTCTTGCAGATCGCCGGAACGCGGCGGCCCTGTCGGGCCTGTGCGAGTGCTGCGTCCAGGAGAATCGGCCAGCCCCCGGTGGCCTCCATGAGCCGGTTACGGGCCTCCGTCTCCGCGAAGGGCTCGAGTGCCTCCACGTCCGTGGCCCAACTGCTGATTCCTTCGAGAGTGACCCGGCGCAGCGGGATCAGGGCGTTGTCGGGATCGAACTCGGCCGCGAGCGCCACATGCTCGGCCTTGCAGGCGTCTGCCAGCGCCACAACGGTCCTAGTGACACCGGCCGGCGGCTGAACCGTTTCCACCTGCCGGAGGCTCTCTCTAGCCTTGTCCAGATCTTTCAAACGGCTGAGTTTCACCACCACGATGCGGTGCATGGGGCCGGGCCGGCCCGTACTGAGCAGGTCCTTGTATTGCTGTGGGGATTTGGAAGAGACGATGGGTTCCAGCTTGGAAGGAGCCCTGTTCTGCTGGTCCGCAAGCACGGCCTCGACAGTGTCCAGCCCGGTGGCGGTACTGCCGATGACGATTCGCAGTTCATTTCCCGGAGCGGTGAGGCGGGCGAGCTGCTGTTCGGTGAGCGGGCTGATGCGGCTGTCGGCGGTGATGGGCCGCCTCGCCTGGGCCGCAGTGAGCTTGGTCAGCGGCTTGGAAGTGTCGTGGTTCTCCAGAGCCTCCTCGATTGCATGCTGATTTCCCAGGAGGCGAAGGACGTTGGAAGAGCGCAGTCGCCAGCCCTGCGGGTCGCCGGCCAGGATCCCCAGGCCGGTCATCTCCTCCAGTAGCGCGCGGAACTCGTCGGGGCCCTGGCCGGTGAACCCTTGCGGCCACCATTCGTCGCAGGCCCTGCTCAGCGCCCGGGTGGGCATGCGGTGATCGACGCCGCCCGCGTGTGCTTCGAGGGCCACAACGAGCGCGATGAGCTTGTAGCGAGGATCCAGTTCGAGGGTCAGGTTGATGGTGTTGCGCGTGCGGTCGGTGAGATCCTGCGACCCGATGACCCTTTCGAGGACGGCGTTGTCCACATGCCACGGTGGTGTGCCGGGAGCAGGCGGCGTGCTGACGCGGGTGTTGAGAGAAGCCTGCACGAGCGCCTGTCCGGCAAGCTGAAGCAGTTTGGGGTGGTAGTTGCAGTAGGCAAGGATCCGATGGATGAGCTCGTCAGGGATCCGGATTCCCAGAGCTTCCAGGGGCTGCCGGACGAGTCGGAAGGCCGGTGCCGGCGCCAGCGGTCCGATGACGACGGGCTTGCCAAAGTGGGCGTCGTACAGAGGCTGATTCGGCAGGCCGGAGAAACGCTGCACCTGGTGGAGGCCGGCGAAGACGGGCTTGAACCTGCGGTTGGTGTTGCTCATGAGTTCCCGCAGGCGCGTCGTCTGCGGGAAGTTCTCCTGGGCCTCGGCATCGAAGAAGATGTCGCACTCGTCGAACAGGACGAGGAGCCGGCGGGCAGGGTCGTCGTCGAGCCAGGCAGTGATGGCGGCGGTGACACGGTGTTGCGCGGTGCCACGCCTGGCCTGCCGGACCGGCGGGCCGATGTCCTTGCGGTCGAGTTCACGACCGATCATGTCCCACAGCTCGTCGGTCTTCTGACCGAGCCCGAGCGTGGTGGGCAACGCGATGTAGAGCGCGGCATGACCCGGCGTCGTCTCGAAACGGCGTGCGGCGGCGCGCAGGAGCGCCGACTTGCCGAGCTGGCGTCCTCCATACAACAGCTGGGCGCCTGTCATGGAGGTGATGTCGCTGAGTTCTTGCTGGCGCCCGTAGAACATCTCGCTGGGGACGGACTCATTCGCGTCGGGGCGGTAGGGGTTGGTGGCGGCGAACGGCGCGAGGATGCGCTCCGTCGTGGTGAACCGGTTGCTGGCCTTGGACGCCAAGTAGGCCACGGCTGCGGCGTCCAGGCACAGCATGGGCTTCATGGGCTGTTTGGCCGTCTGTAGAGCGAGTTCACAACGGGAGGCGGCGGGCAGCGTGCCCAGGACGACGACGAGGATGGGCAGAGTGCTGGTGTCCTGGTCAGCCCACGCGGTCAGGGTGGTCACGTCCGACACATCGGGAGTCAGGAGTACGCGCAGTCGGCCGCCCGCCTCGGAGCCGAAGGCCGGGAGCCGGCATCCACCCAGCAGCTGGACATCGGTGAGTTCGATCCACCTCCGGTTAGGGGCGTACGGACCCACCGGGTGTTCGCTGCCGTACTCGATTCCCGCGATGCGCAGTGCGCTGCGGAGCAGATGATTGCCGCTCTTGAGGGTGCGCCAGTTCCTGAGGAGTTGCGCCCAGGCACGCAGCGTCTCCGTAGTGGTATTGCGCTCGCGGGTGCGCAGTTGGGAGAAGTCCAGACCGGCGTGCGTGCCACCACCGTCAACAGCCTCGATGAGCTCCGGTGTGATGCCCTTGGGGAGGCTGTCGGGCACCGAGGGGAAAAACTGTTCGAGGTCGTTCTCCGGTGCCGAGGTGGGCGGGTGTTCTCCGGCGAGCGCGGTGAGCAGGTAGTCCTCCGCCGTCGCCAAGTCCCCTACGTCGACGAGTTGCGTGATTCTCGTCATGACGTCGCTGGGGACGCCTCCCTGCGCGTTGTTGATCTCCTCCTTGGCACGTTGCATGAGGTCGGACCCGGCCCGGTCGGCAAGCCGGGGCATGATGTCTTTGATCGCGCCGATCTGCCGGTCGACAGCGCTGAAGTCGTCGCCTGCCAGGTCGGTTTCAGCGGCCTCGACCCGTGCCGTGACATCGGAGCGGCCCGGTTCGGGAAGGCGACCTTGTCGTGTGGCTGTCGCCACGATGCCGCGGATCTCGTCGATCGACGCGCGTGCCGTGGCCAGCGCATGGCCGCGGGCCTGCTCGACGGCGTCCCGCAGGGAGGTGTCGTCGTCCTCGGACTCGCCTTCGGCCGCTTCCACCGCCGCACGTGCCGCCGCGAAATTGCCAGCGTCCGCCTGGTCACGTGCCGCCTGTGCCCAGGTACGGGTCTGAGCGTGCACGATGTCGTCCAACGTCACCTCGCGCGCCGGTTCCAGCGCCCTGGTCAGCGGGAGACGGGAGCAGCGCAGCAGGTCGGCGTTGAGCGCGCTGCCCGGCGTAGGCTCGGCGCCGGGCAGTGTGGCGCCGTCCAGCAACCGGGTAGTTGTCCGGATGCTGTCCAGGACCGTCTCGGTCACGACGGCACTGAAGGACTCGGAGACGGTGTCCGCATGAGCGCGCAGCTCGGTGTAGGCGTCGTCGGTCTGCGCGCGGACGTCACGGCGGAGATTCGCGAGCACGCTGTTCAGCGAGGGGCTACGGGCAGCGCTGCGGGTGGCCAGCAACCAGGTGTTGACGATGTCGAGCGACTCCGCGGCGTACTGAAGAATGCGGCGCCGAGCAGCGCCCTGCAGTACGGCACTGTTGCGGCGGAGCCGGTTGTCGATGTCCTTGAGTTCTTTGGCCAAAGCGGCAGTAGTGAGTCGGCGCACCTGGGCGGCGACCTGGTCGGCGCGGTCGCGCAGGTCGCCGGCCGCCGTCGCGACCAGTGACCCGATCAGGCCGTCGGCGTCCCACCAGGAGCGGACGATCGCCTCTGCGCGGGGGAAGTGCAGGTGGCGCGGCGCTGCGAGGTGCAGGCGGGCATCCTCCGAAGCCCGGCTGACCTCGGTGTCGGCCTCGGTGATGCTCTCGAAGACGTTGAGGCCGTCTGCTGCGCTGAGTTGACCGCGTGCGGAGGCTGTCCCCACCGCGCGGCACAGCTGCTGAAGGTGTGTCATGCCGGAGCAGTTGGCTGCAAGGGCGTTGACCAGTTCGCCGGCGTTGGGGTCGGCGGTGAGAAGGGCTGCTCGGAGGGCGGCAGCGAGCAGCAACATACGCTCGTCGTGACCGGTCACGCTCGGGTGATCGATTTCCAGGTCGATGCGCTCGCGTACGGCGCCGGCGCACGGGCCCATCTCCGAACGCACGCAGTGCGCCAGTTGAAGGGTCTCCAGCGCCTGCCGGAGGGAGGGACGGCCTGCGGCGTGGGCCGCGTGTCCCGCCAGCGCGAGTTCGCCGGTGGAGATCAGACGCGTGATCAGCGCGATGTCGGCGGGAACAGGCTCTTGTGCCGCCAATTCGGTGACGGACGGTGCCAGTGCTTCGGTCGCCGTGTCCTCCGGCAACGGCGACTCGGTGCGGACGATCGCGGGTGAGGTGACATGAGCGGCTTCGGACGGTGGGGCCGTCTCTGGATCGGGCACCTCGTCGGAAGACTCTGCCGAGGTGGATTCGGGGGCGGGATCAGTAGGTGGCACTTGTGTACTGGGGGGATCGACCGGCGGCTCCTCTGCGTCGCCTGCCGAGCCGTCCTGTGCGGTCACCTTTCCGCGCAGGATCAGTGCGGCGACGCTGCTGACGTCCTGGGGTGCCTCTTTGAGGAGGGCAAAGAGTTCATCGACCGCTGAGTCGTCGTCACCCTCGTGGGCATCCGCCAGCGCGACGAGCAACCGCAGATGCTCCGAATCGGCCGCGGGGGCGTCGAGCAGCCGCAGTGCCTGTTCGCGGACGGACTCCAGGGATGTGCTGCCGGACGGGCCCTTGAGCGCGGCGACACGCAACAACAACGCACGATTTACCGCCTGTTGCGTCTGCTCGGCGGCGGCAGTACGGGCGGCGGCGCACAAGGACCGGACATCGGCCGGATCCGGCGGCACGGCCGCGGAGACCCGGGTACCGAGATCTTCGTGCAACTCGATCGCGGCACTCCGCAGAGCGGTGAGGGCGGCGATGTCGTCGTGGGTGGGCACCCGCTCCGACGTCAGATGGGCGGTGACGCGCGCTGCGGCAGATCGTGCAGAGACGAGCAGCGCATCCAGGTCCTCGGCCCGGGTGCTCCAATCGGCGCGTTCCGGCTCCCCTCCCGCGGACGAATGGTCAGGTGCGAGGCCTGTGTTCGCAGCCTGTGACGGCCCCGTCTCGTCATGGCGACCGTTCTGGGAATTGGGCACGAGAAGGAGCCAGGCTCGCTCCAGGGCGGAGCAGGCGTCGATGGTGTTATGCACATCCTCCTTCGGCCACGCGGGCATGGGGTACCTCTGCAATGCGTGGCGCAGGAGGGCGGTGTGGCCAGGTGAGAAGAAAGGAGCCGAGAAGGCGGCCAGCAACAGCTCCGGACGGGACTCGGAGAACGCGGCGACGGCTTGGTCGAGATGGTGGTCACCACCATGCCACTCATGGTCGTGAAGGGCGCCGGCAAGCGCTCTGATGGTGGGCTGGGAAATGGTGCCCGCAGCCCGCATCTGCGTATCGGCATTGCGTTTGCGCAGTGTGGCAAGACACTGCTCTGCAGCCCGCGAACTGAGCCGGGCGGAGGGCACACGCAGATTCTGGAGCATGGCGATGCGGTCACGGTTGCGTACGCGTTGCAGCAGTTGGAGTAAGGCCGTGGCATCGAGTGCGGCGAGTACGTCCCCGATGGGGTTGCCCAGATGATCGATGGCCTCGCGCAGCTTCTCGGCCAGGTCGGCCGGCGGCTCGGGCAGCTGAGGAGTGTTCGATGTGTGTCGCGTCATGGTGGACCTCAAGTGCATTCGCTCAAGTCATCGTGCCAGGAAGGGGGTTGTTCGGTGCCGCGCCGATGACCGCGGACGAAGGTGTAGCCAGCTGGGAGGGTTATATCGGCGTCCGGACCGAGCATCTCGATGCGCCACCGCGCATAGGCGGCGCGTGCGTGATCGCTTGCCTGCCGCCCCGGGGGGAGCTTACGACGATCAGGTGGTACGTAGTGCGCTTTTACATGATTTCGTAGCACCCGGTGTTCAAGTGCGTCCGTCCGCTGTCGCGTTGTGGGCGCTTTGTCACCCGGCCACCAAATGAACAGGTCCGGTTCCCCCGCTCCCGTCTCGCGCTCCAGCAGCCCTCGGGCGGCCATGTCTTCACAGGTGTGAATCACCGTCCACATGAGCCGGGGCGGCACGGGGCCAGGTCCGAAAAGAGCGGCGCTGAGTCGGTGGCCCCGCATGGAGCGGGCGTCGAACAGGCCCGGTGTGCCGTGGCGGCGCAGTCCCGCGACGACGAGGGAACACAGGCTGTCGACCGCTGGGGCGTACCCGGTGCGCGCTGGCCGCCGAGGAGCCGGGGGCTGCCGCTCCGGCTCTTGCGGTGTGAGGCCGAGGTGGCGTCGTAGGACGCCGATGTCGCAGGCCCAGGAGAACGGGCCGTGGCCGTCGAGATGAAGGGGCTCGTCCAGCGGGGCCGTGATGGCGTGCAGACGACGTCCCCCGCGCGGCACGGTGACGGTGAGTTTGATGCCGGGATAGAACGACCATGGCCAGGCTACGCCGGTCAACCCTGCACCTGTTAGGCCGATTTCCTGTGGTTCTCGGGGGTCCTCCGCATCACCGTCGTGATGTAGTTCGAGGATGAACGGGCCGTCTGGCAAATCCTCCCGGGCGATGGTCGGCAGCGGAAGGGTGCCGTCGTCGATGTGGCGCGGCAGCAGAGAGCAGGTGTAGACGGTGAGGCTGTCGTCGAGATGCTCGACGGCCGGCACGGGTTCGTCAGGTGCGTTCTCCTCCGGCAGGGCTGGTGCCGAAGTGTCCTCCGGCGGGGTGCAGGGCTCCCCTGACGGCTCTTGCCGGACGGGGGCCTGGTCGAGGTCCGGCGGTGTGGCGGGGAGGGAGCCCGTGTGCTCGTGGTGTCCGACACCCAGCGGTACCAGCGGGTCGACGCCGTGGACATACCAAGGGACGGGAGGCTGCTGTGCACGCCAGATGCCGCCTTGTTGCCACAGGTCGTCGATACGCAGGTCGACCTGTGGCGTGGGCTGGGCCGCACGGTCGGCGATCGCGAGGTTGACGACAGCCTGGGAGACCAGCGCGTTCGTACCTTCGGTGAGGTCCCGTGCTCCTGCCGCGTCGGCGGCGGCACATAGCAGAGGCCAGATCGCGGTGTAGCGCGGTGGGCCGGTACGCGCACGGTGGACCCGTTGGGCGACCTCGTCGACCATGGAGCCCGGCAGGCCGACCGTGTCGATCGCGGTCACGGCGTACGGACCCCACGTACGCAGGCCGGGCGAACGGCGGAGCAGGTCGGCGATGGTGTCGAAGCTCGCGGCGAGTGCCTGGTCCAGCAGGTCGGTGTCGTGAGGGTCGTCGATGAGCCCGGCGAGCGGACCGGTGGCCAGCAGGGGACGTGCTTCGGTGAGCAGGTACCTCTGGTAGAACGCCGCGTCGTCGAGCAGCGGGAGGTCAGGCGTCTGGTACAGGGCGGTGGACGTCAGGTGCCCACGTGTGTCGAGGAGTCCGGACCTGCGCAGTCTGGCGGTCTCCTTCAGCTCGATCGCGGAGGGCGGGCCGAACGCGCCGGTGTCCACGACCAGGGTCTCCTCGCGCTCCCAGAGGCCGTCTGGACGAAGGAAGCCGGCGCGGTCGCCCGAACGGGCGGCGGGCATCCAACCGTCGTCGTCACACTCCCGGGACGCGCCGAACTTGCCCACGGCCTCCGCCCACAGCCAGCGTGTTCCGCGCTCAATGCGGATGAACGCGCCGACCGGTACCGCGGACCGGGCCGCGTCCGCGGCGGGACGGACCGCGTGGAAGCACTCCGGATCCAGTAAAGCCGAGTGGTAGGCGCCGAGGGCGAGGTCGAAGCCGAAGTGCAGTGCGTTCCAGGCACAGGCGAGGTGCAGGGCCCCGCCGCGTGCAACCGCGACCTGGCGCAGATAGCGGCTCGTACGTTCCGCGACAGCCGTATCCATCTGATCCGCGCCGAGCAGCAGTTCCGGTACGAACAGCGGTTCGTCGTCGAAGGGCGCCCACGCGGGTGGCTCCGTCAGGGGCAGCATGCTCACACCTCCTGCGGCGAGTGCTCGGCGTAGCGGCGCAGCCGCCACAGGGCCCCGTCCTCTGTGGGCAGTACATGGTCGTCCGCATGGAGGCGTTGGAGGGCCGCGAGTACGTCCGATGAGTGGATGCCGGGATCCACACCGCGCAGTCGGTGGTACAGCAGGCGGGGCCACAGCGGTCTGCGAACACCGTCCTTGCGGGAGAGGTAGGTCTCCTCGCCGCGCAGCACCCGGCGGATCATCGCCCGTGTCAGGCCTCGGTAGTTGTCCCAGAGCAAGGCGTAGATCCACTGGTCGGCCGCGCGCCGGTAGGGTTCGCTGTCACGGTGCACTGCCGGGCGCGGCCGCGGGGTGTTCAAGGCCTGCAGCAGCCGCGGTGTCTTCGCGGCAGAGACGTCGGTGGCCCAGCAGGCCGAGCAACGGGTCGCCGAGGTCGCGCACACGTGCCCGTCGCCACCGAGCGGGCTGCCGGTGAAGTAGACGCTGAACGCCTCGGTCGCGCAGTCGGCGGCGCTGTACCAGTCGCGCAGGTCGGCGAGGTCCTGGCGTGCGCGTTCACGGGCGGCGCGCATGCGGGCGTCGAAGGTGTCCGGCAGAGCCGTGCCGTCGGGTACCCGAACCGCCGTCAGCGTGCGCCGGTTACCGGCCTGGGAGACGTCGACGACGCCCAGGTCGTGCAGGGCCGCGAGCGCGGTCCACGCGGCGGCGGGGTCGGGCACTACCGGACCCGCTGCGCTGTCCTGAAGGAGCGCGTACACATCGGTCACCTGGTGGCTTCCGGGCCTCTGCTCGGCGAGATCGCCGACTACCGCCGCGGCCGGGCCCCATTCGGAGCCGACGGCGCGGAGTGCGCTGGGTATCGGCGTGATCCGCACGCGCTCGGGGAAGTCACCCAAGTCGGTGAGCGCGTCCAGCGAGGCCAGGACGGCAAGCGCGCGTACCACGGAAGTGCGGTATGTATCCCACACGGCCATCTGCTGAGCCTGCTGAGCCGGCAGCAGGCCCGCCTGGAGGTCGGCGGCCATGCAGTCGGCTGCGAGCCGCTCCGGGTCGAGGATCCCGGAGGCACCGGCTCGCAGCACCGACTGGCCCAGTCGGCGCAGTACATCGGGTGACAGGCCCTGGGCTGCCAGCCAGGCCACGGTCCGTAGCCCGCGCCCCGTTCCGAGTGCCATACCGGTCGACGGGGCGTCGACCTCGTTCTGCGCTCGCCCGGCCTGGTCCCGGCCCGCCCGACCGAGCTGCTGGTAGAGCGCCGACAAGTCCGTGGGCGGCGACACCACGAACACACAACGGATGTCGCGGCGGTTAATCCCCAGCCCGAAGGCACTCGTCGCGACGATCAGCAGCGGCGCGAACCCGTCCTCGCCGGGGCCCGGCGCTTCCTTGAACTCCGTGAGCACCGCGGCCTTCTCCGCCTCTGACAGCCTGCCGTGGAAGCGCCTCACGCGCTGGCTGCCCTGGACAGCGAACTCGCGCAGATGGGCGTAGAGCGCCTCGACCTCCTTCACCGTCAGGCAGTAGAAGATCGCATGGTCCTCGCACGCTTCTGCGACCCGCTCGGCGAGACCGGCGACGGCTTGAGGGCCGCCCGACCGCATCGTCCGTCGATAGACCGCCAGTTCGGGCCGGAGCGGTGATGCCTGCACCGTCACCAGAGTCTCATCGCCCGCCGCCGTGCTCTCCAGGCCGAACAGTCCCTCCCGGAGACCGGCTCGAACCTGCCGGTTCGCCGTCGCGGTCACCGCCGTGACCCGCACCCCGAACCGCTCTCGCAACTCGCGGAGCAACACCTCCACGCGGCGGAACCCCGGACGGAAGTCGTCACCCCACTGCACGAACGTGTGCGCCTCGTCTACTGCCACCCGCTCCAGAACACCGGTGCGCGCGGCCTGCCTCAGCAGATCCGCGAAACGTCGATCGGCGAGTCGCTCCGGGGAGACGTACACCAGCTTGATGCCGTGCCGACCGGTCCCGCGGAGTTCCTCAGCGACCTCGGTCTTCCCGCTGCGGCTGTTTGATTCCGCCATGGGACCGACCAGCGCCCGCACCGCGCCGCCAACCGCGGACGACAGCTCCAGTGCCTGGTCCGCCATCAGCGCCACCAACGGCGAGACCACCACGGTCACGCCAGGCAGGACCAGCGCCGGCAGCTGGAAGGTGTACGACTTTCCGAACCCCGTGGGCAGCAGTGCCAGCACATCCCGGTTCTCCCCCACCGCGCGGAACACGGCATGCTGCTCGGGCTTCAACGTCATCGGGCCGTCTTGGAAGCGCAGGTGTCCGGCGACCGCCTCGCAACGCTCGGCCAGCAGGGAAGGGAGCGTCCCGTCCTCGCGGGCACGCACAACTTCCTCGGGACTGAGCCCTGCCTGGCGAATCAGACGCGTGGCAGGCAGCAACGTGTGCTCCTCCAACGCCTGCGGTGTGCACAACTCCTCTGCGCGCGAGGCGTCCAGGCGCCCCTGCTCGGCAAGAAAGCGCCAGATGATCTCCCATCCCTCAGCCATCGTCACGATGTTCCCGCCCGCCGCCTCGCCCGTGAGCGGATCGGCTGTGAGCAGTCCCTGATCCAGCGACTCCAGAAAGACCTGGCGGTAGGCGCGGCGCAGGGCGGTCGTCCCGGCCAGTTTCCGGTCGCTGATCACGACGACACCCCGGTGGTCCACCGAGCGCAGTAGCCGTCCCACGGCCTGGCGCAGGTCCATCGCCGCCAACGGCAGGTAGTACTCACGCGTAGCGGCTGCCTCGGGGTCGGCCACCCCTGCTGCCCTCGCCCGTTCCGCGGCTGCCGCGCGCCGAGCGGCGATGATCGGGTCCGCGAAGGGTGCGAACGGAAGTTTATTGATCCATACCAGGCCCAGCCGCCGTGCGGGGAAGTCGACTCCCTGCCACATGCCGCGCGTGGCGACGCAGAAGCCTCCCAGGTCATGGAACTCCCTGGCCGCTCTCGCGTTGCCCAGCAGCGGCGCCACCGCCAGCGGCAGTGAAGCGCCGTCCACAGCCAGTTGCTCCGACAGTCGCTCCGATACCGCCTCCGCCGCCGCCGTAGACGTCGTCAGCACCAGCGCACCGTGTTCGAAGGCCCCGTGCCGTTCACGAACCACCTCACGCGCGTAGCCCGCCAACTGGTGCGCCACCGTACGGTGGGCGGCCTGCGGATGCTCGGCCCAGCTCGGGAAATCCGCGAGACACAGCAGCCGGGCCTGCCGGGAGGCGTCGAACGGACTCGGCAGCGCGATCCCATCCACCTCACTGCCCAGGCCGAGACGTTGCCGCACGAAGGCCCAGGACCCCGCGACCGTGAGGGTCGCCGACACATAGAGGATGCGGCCGAAGCCACTGCGCACCCGGTGCCACTGCGGATCCCCGCTCAGTTCGATCGGTGCGGAGGAGACCGAGAAGGGGTAGCGGCGCGCCGTCACCGCGGCGGTCACCTCGCCGCCCTCGCTCGCGAAGACCACTCGATTCGCCAGACCTGTTCTCGCCGTCAGCCCGGGCAGAACCTGTTGCAGCGGCTCGTCCACCAAGTCTTGCGTGCTCTCCGAGGGCTCCTCGTCCCACTCCGGTTCGTCGTCTCCGTCATCACCAGCCGCCTCGTCCGTGGTGTCCACCGGGTCCGGGGACGTCCCCAGCACAGCGCGAGCGTCGGCCACCACCGTCGCGGCCTCCTGCGCCAGCATCCCTACACGCGCGATGAGCAGTGCGGCACGTTCGCGTTCCCACCACGGCGCCTGCAGTACCTCCGGCAGCCGCGTCAGCCGCGCGAACTCCCGGCCCGCTGCCTGAGCCCAGCCGCCCAGCTGCTCAAGGCGCCCCAGCAGCTGACGTGCCCCGGCCACCGTGATGAGCCCCCCGTACGGACTCGCCAAAGTCGCGACGCGCCGTCCCGGTTCGCCTCCCACCGCGTCGAAGACCCCCTGCGCCGCACGGGGCATCGCCTCGGTCTCCAGCAGCCGTTGCCCTTCGCGCAGCAGCCTCGCGAACTCCGAGACATCGGCGCGTTGGAACTCCCGGGCCCACCGCTCCGTGTCGGCGAAAAGGTTCTCCACCACGCGGATGTCGACCTGCGCCGTCGACGCCACGGTTACCGCCTGCTCCAACGCGTGTGCCTCATCGGCCACCAGCAGGGTCGAACGGTCGAAGGCACCGGCATGCGCCTGCAACAACGCATGGTTCGCGATCACAAGTCGATGCCCGGCCACGGCCTCGCCCACCGAGTCCGTCCACGGCGCGAGCGGCGAACCCGAACCAGGCCGGTAGTCCTCCGCCTCCTGGCTCACACTCGCCAGCCACAGCGCCAACATCCCGCCGGACAAGGCCTGCACGTACTCCACCAGGAACGCCGGCAGATCCTGTACGTCCACACTGCGCGCCGACCACACCTGCGCCCGCCCCCGCGCAGTCGCCAAGCGACGTACGAACCACACCAGCACTTCACGGAAGATCACGTCGCCGACGAAGCGAATACGGCCCGCCCGACGCCCGCCAGCCGCCTCGGCCGCATCCACGAGCGCGGCCACCAGCGCCCGTAACGACACGCGATTGCGCCGGCCCTTCACCACATCAGCGAGCGACTCCAACCCCGGCGTCACCCGAGACAGGGCCATCACATCACCCGCCAACTGCCCCTGCAGCTGGCGGGTGAAGGTCGAGATCACCACCCGTCGGCCAGGGTCGGCCGCCAACCAGTCCAGAGCCGCCGCCAGCACGGCCAGACTCTTGCCGGTCCCCGTCGGAGCCTCGCACAACCCGTCCCGCCCGGCGTCGACCTGTGCGCCGAGCCACCGTGCCATCTCCTGCTGCGCCGGCCGCCACTCCACCTCCCTGCCCGCCGCGACGGCCACAGCGAGCCGGTGCGGGTCCACCCGACCGCCAGGACCCAGGAGTTGAGCCGGAAGCGTGAGAGCGGCCAGGCCCGGACTCTCTCGGTCCGGCGCGCGGACCGGCTCGCCCCACTCGTGCAGTGCAACCGCCAGCAACTCGGCGACGCTCTCGTCGTCCACGCCCCCGACCGGCTTCCGGTCCGTCAGCGACGCCACCAGCTCCCACGCGGCGGATCCCGTCCCGACGGACGCCACCAGCCGCCACCACGGTTCCGACCAGCCGGCCACGACCTCCACCGCCGCCCCCACGACCAGTGCGGTCACCCGGGCATCCACGAGAGCGTCATGCAGCCGCCCGGCCTGCGTCGCAACTCCTCCCGACGCGGCCACATCAGCGAGCCGGTAGGAGTCCAGCCACGGCCACACCGCCTGTGCCAGGTACAGCGCGTCCACCCGCAGCACACCATCGACCACGGGGAGCCCTGCCCGAGAGCACTCCTCGTCGAGCCAGCCGAAGTCCGCGGCCGTGCCGTTGTACGCCACCAGCGCGTCGGCGTCCCCGAGCCACTCCCGAAAGGCGCCCAACACATCCTCGGCTGCCCGGACTTCCTCCCGATACCGGGCCAGGGCCTGATCGCCGCGGATCAGCTCCTCCCATTCCGGATCGGGCAGACGCAGCCATGCCTCGAACTCCGGTGCCTCGTCCACCCATCCGGCATCGGCGGACAGCCGCACCGCACCGAGCTGGTAGATCCGCCGCTCCCCACCGGAATGCTGGGCACTGGGCCGGACCGCGGCCTCGACATCCAGCACCACCGCTCGTAACACGCCTGGTCTGCGCCCGTCCCCCTCTTCCGAGTCCGTGATGTCGGCCACCACACATGCCTCGACGACCCCATCACTTGTCCTTACAAGCCCCAGGCTCTCGGCGTCGCGGACCAGTTGAGCCAGACGTCGGCGACTCACCCCGGGCCAGAACTCGCGGGCAACGCGCAGCAGGGTGTCAGAGTCCATGGCACCGTGCTCTCTCAGCAGCTCGGCCAACCGGCGAATCAACGCGTCCGACACCCGGCGTCTCCCTAGCCTTGACCGAGAGTTAAGTCGATCACATTTATCCCAGGTCGACCAGCGATTCGCCCATCTTCCCGACTTGGTTCGGATGCGACCTCCCCCAGATGCGGGGTGCGCTCAGCAGGCTCCTCGGGCACCACCATGAGGTCGCCTGCACAGACCTCCGCGCTGCTCGCCACCGCTGACGGACCCGCGGTTGCCGACCTTGCACAACGACTCTTCTGAAGCCTAAAACCCTGGGACCCTTCTCACTGACCAGCCATCGGCCACGAACATCCCACAAGCACGGGGTGAAGGTCGCGATGTTGTCCCGTTCGTCCGGCTGAGGCCCCCGCAGGGAGGGAGCAGCCGACACCGTCCGGATGGTCGTTCGCCAGCACGGGAACACCCCTTGAGGAGCACATCAGTTCCCGATGTCGTCTCGCGAGTCGGGAACAGCCCCGCCAGCGCGGGGAGCAGCGGTGCATCGGCGTCACGGTGATCGTGCGCTCGGGAACGACCCCGCGAGCGGGGGGGAGCCCCTCGCACGTGCCCGTAATGAGTGGGACCGTGCGCTCTCTCGGCTGCCACAGGGATGGTCCCGCCCATGCCGGTTGCCGAAGGTATCGCGGTGCTCACCGGTGTGACGGCAGCCGGCTTTTGAGTCCGCCGTTCGACCCAACGGTGAGGTTCGCTTCCTCGACGCTCTTCGGCCGCCGACGACGTCCGGAAGCCCGCTCCTGGACCGAACAATGGCTTTGCTACGCCCCCTTCGGTGACTACCAGCGGCAGCTGCGTCGGTGAACGACGCGTATGGAGAAGGCCGAGAGGCGGCTTCGGGTCACTCGTCCTTGACCAAGATCCGGGCCATACGCGGACCATAAAGTCACCCGCCCACCGGTACCGCACCGTCACCGCAGGTCAGCGAGGGTATTGCTCATGTACCACCAAGAGACGAAGAATCTGCTGGTGAGCTACTCGCCGAAGAAGCCCGGTTTCTTCTAGGCACCGAAAATGGGCGCCTGAACTGGGCAGATGCCCGTCAGGCGCCCATCTGTCGATGCACCCGCACTACGAGCCGAAATTCGGCCTCACTCCCGATTCCTTTCGCCGGTATCCCACCTCTGACCAGCTGTTCCGGGGCGTGTCCGGGCCAAGCCCTGGCCAAGGCGCCTGTGGACGCATCCTCGTGCCCGTCCCACCGCCGCATGGAAACGGTTCGCGTGGTGACGTGCTTCGGCGAGGAACGTGGCGTGGCGGCGGAAGAGAACCTGGATGCTCTGCCCCGCTCTTGGCGCGCACTCGGCCGGGTCGACCCCGGACGCCAGCCGGAACGGGATGCCTGCGTGGCGCAGTTCGTATGGCCGTGGCGCCAGTTCATGGGCAAGCCCGTACCGAGCGAGCGCTCCCGTGCTCGCGCCATTGATTGCGGCCGTCACGTCGGCGGCCCTGACCGACGGCGTGGCTCGGCTCCAAGCCGGTGGCAGCCGACAGCCGCGGGTTTCGCTGTCGGCGGGCGCCGAGCGGCGACCCGGGCCGGGCCCCGGACGTCGTGTGCACCGCTCACCGCGCCGACAGCCGCGCCGTCCGTGTTGAGGAGCGAGCCCGCGGCAGATCAGTCGTCGTCCCCGGCGCCGCCCGACGCCGTCTTGGAGAAGCCGTCGTGCCACGCGGCCTTCGCCCCCGAGTCGCCGATGCGGTAGACGTCCACGACGGCTCCGGCGGCCACGACGAGCGACAGGACCGCGGCCGCTATGCGCACCGGCGCGGCGGACAGGCGTGTGCTGCGCCGAGAGGTTCCGGACTCGGCGGTGCGGCGGGCCGCCCACCAGACGACGACCGCCAGAACGAACAGGCCCCCGGCCCAGGGGAGCAGGCCGTCGCCGAGCTCAGCATGCCGGCGCACCAGCGCGTTGCTGTCGACGTGTTCCTCCAGCCACTCCCCGGCCTCCGTGGCAAGCGGTACGCTCGCCAGCGTCACCAGGGCGAGCAGCGGCAGCACGATGCCCATCCGCTGTGCCGCCTTCGGCCAGAACGCGCAGACCGCGAGTGCCAGCGCGGTCAGGGGAACCAGCACGACGACGAAATGCACGAGCAGGACGTGCGCGGGCAGGCCGTTGACCAGGCTCATTGGAAAGCTCCTCCAGCAGGTTGACAGACCGTCTGTTGATCAGGCGCGTCAGCCTGGCACAGGAAGTTCTCAGCTTCTTCTGAGCTCCCTCCCGATCGATTTTCGGCAGTCGGTGATGTCGTGGCGTACCCGGATGCCGGACAGCGGTTCGCCCATCGGTTCGGCCCGATCTCACGGCTTTCCCCGTCCCCGCTCGGGGAACGTTCGGGACGACGAGAGGCTGCCGCAACATTCGGGTGCACGTGAGCCGGCAGCGGTCAGCATCATGCCCCGGCGCCTTGCCCGCGGCCCGGCCGCTCCAGCGACCGTGACCACGCCCTCGCTCACACCGGCAGCCTGATCACCTGACGCCGGGCCGGCGTCCGGACCCGCTACCGGCACCGGCACCGGCACCGGCACCGGCACCGGCGAGCCTGGTGCCCTGATGGCAACGTGAAACGGATCGTCCAGCGGGCCGAGGATGTCACTCCCTTCGTCCACTCACGCCTGGCATGCCCGCTCACGCCGGACACGCCCGCTCACCGACGGGTTCGCCCAGCGGGGAGAGCCGCTTCGGCAGGTGCTCGACCTCCGGCCGGAACAACGTGCCTCGATCAGAGGGAGTTCGTCTTCGTGGCCCGGCCAGGCCGCCCGGTGGGTCGGACGCGGGTGGCCCGGCAGTACCGGGATCAGCCCTGGTAGCCCACCAACGCCATCATTCCGGCTTCTCCGTGGTAGGCGTTGTGGCAGTGCAGCATCCATTGCCCCGGGTTGTCCGCGTCGAAGAACACCGACAGCGTCTTCTTCGGCAGGACGATCGCGGTGTCCTTGCGCGGGCCGCCGCTGCCGATCTGGTAGGTGTGGCCGTGCAGGTGCATCGGGTGCCACATGGTGGTGGTGTTGACGAAGTCCAGCCGTACCCGCTCGCCTTCCTCGACCGTGATCGGGTTCGCGGTCGGGTTGTTCATGTCGAAGCGTTCGCCGTTGATGGCCCAGTTGTACGTCATCATGCTGCCGGTCAGCTCGATGCGGTGGACCCGCTCCGCCTTCCTCGTCGGCAGCCGCACGTCGTCCGCAGCGCGCAGCCTCGCTGCGGTCGTGATCATTCCGTCCAGTTCCTTCGGGCGGGTCGTCGGCTTCGGCGCACCGCCCGAGCCGGTGCGGACCAGAGCCATACCGCCGGCGTTCTTGCCTTCCGCCAGTGCGACGAGCGGGAAGACGCCGTCGTCCAGGGTGACAAGGGCGTCGTAGCGCTCGCCCATGCCGATCAGCACGGTGTCGACCTGCTGCTGCCGGATCGGGAATCCGTCGGTGTGGGTGAGGGTGAGCTTGTGGCCGCCGAGGGCCACGCGGTAAGCGGTGTCGCCGCCGGCGTTGATCAGGCGCAGCCGGACCCGCTTGCCGGGCCTGGTGCGAAAGACGTCCGGGTCGGCCGGGACACGGCCGTTGATCAGGTGGTAGGGGTACCTCACATCACCTGCGTCACCCCCGAGCAGTGGGCTCTGGGCGCCCATCATCATGAACTTCATCGACATGCCGCCGCTGGAGGAGGGGGACGGTGAGCTGCTCGTCATGCCCGTGTCACTGCTCATGTCCCGCATGTCCATCCCGCCCATGTCTCCCATGTCGTGGCCCTCGTGGCCGGAGGAGGTGGACGAGCTGGACGAACTGCCGGAGTCGTCGCCCATGTGCATCCCGCCCATGCCCCGCCTCAGCTCGGCGAAGGCTTCGTCCGGGGTGCCGGTGACGCCGTCGAGCCAGTCGTCGAGGACGATCACCCACTCCTCGTCGTACGACAGTGGCTCCCTCGGGTCCTCAACGATCAAGGGTGCGTACAGGCCCCGGTCGAGCTGTACACCGACGTGCGGGTGGAAGAAGTAGGTGCCGGGGGCGTCCGCGGTGAACCGGTAGGTGAAGTTTCGTCCTGCCCGGACGACGTCCTGGGTGGCCGGCGGTACGCCGTCCATGTCGTTGCGCAGGGCGATGCCGTGCCAGTGGACGGAGGTGGTGGCTCGGTCCGGCAGCTGGTTGGACAGCGTGGCGGCGAGCGTGTCGCCAGCCGAGAGGCGCACTTCCCTGCCCGGCATCCGACCGCTGAAGGCCCACGTACTGGCCGTGGTCCCGGCGCCCAGGTCGACCGTGGCCCGGGCTGCGGTCAGGGTCAGTTCGTGTGTCCTGCCAGTGCTGGTGCGCTTTTTGTCGGCGGCGACGACAGCCGGTCCGGAGGGGCTGGTCAGGGCGGGCGTGTTGCTGGAGTCGCCGCAGGCGGCGAGCGTGCCCGCGCTCGCGACGCCGAGCCCGGCCAGCAGGACGGATCGGCGGTTCATGCTGTTCACAGAGAGTGTCCTTGTCTCGATATCACCGGTGTTCGGTCGCGTACGGGCATGACTGGGCGCAGGTGTGGCGCGCTCAGCCGTGAGTGCGGCCTACAGCAGCAATCGAGAGAGAACCGAATCGGGTGGTGCCCTGCCCGTCGTTCCCGGGACGTCCCGGCCGGCGGCTGCTCCGCGGTGGAAGGCCGGAGCCCAGCCGGTGACGGGCTGGTGGGGAGGCGCGAGCTTCAGGCTGTCGACGCCCACGGCGGAGCAGTGCTGCATCGCCGTACTGGAGCATGCCCCGTCATCCTCGGCCGCAGTCGCGGGCGCGGGCGTGGTACCGGGCGGGACGTTGTGCCCGTTCGTGTGCAGGGGCGCGGTCGGCGGGGGCGCGTGGTGCATCCCCGTGAAGCTGCTTGTGTCCGCGGTCCCCGTCGGCGGCACGTGGGTGATGGCCGCGGCCGTCTCGTGGTGTACGAGAACGGCGAGCACCGTCGCCATCGCGATCACGGCAGCGCGTGTCCACCGGAGCATGGCACCGTGAGCCGCGCCTCCTCGGTGAGCGACTGTCGTCATGGCTTCCATCCGCGCTCGAGCTGTAACGGCCCGTCACCGTCAATATACCCGGGAGGGGTAATCCGGCTCCTCCCCTGGCGGGTCGCTCTTCAGCCTGCGCTCGGGTACCCCTACCAGGTAGGGGCTGAACGGCCCACCGGTCCCGGGCCGTCCGGCCCCGGACCACCGCACCGGGCAGAGCAATGATGGACGTGAAGGCAATGAGTCGCCGGGAGCCCTCCCAGCGCCCGGTCGCCGACAAGCCGAAGCCGAAGCAGGTGAGTGGCGATGATGTTCTGGTACGCCCACGGTATGAACGGGTGGGGCTGGTTCGGGATGTCGATCGGCATGGTCGCGTTCTGGGCACTGGTCGTCACGGCCCTCGTGCTGGGTTTCCGCGCCGTCAACCGGCCCTACGAACACACCCACGCCCCCGCCGTACCCACACCGCAGCAGATCCTCGCCGAGCGGTTCGCCCGCGGGGAGATCGACGAGGAGGAGTACCGGCGCCGCCTGGGCGTGCTGCACGTCGGCCCTGCCGCCAAATCCTGAATACCCGGCCGCGCCCTGTGCGGCCTCGGCCTTCCGCTGAGGGAGGTTCGTGATGAACGGCAGGCGCAACTACGCCATGTACGCGCTCGCCGCAGCGATCGTCGTCGTCGGCGGCGCCCTGATCGTCGGCCAGCGGGCAGGCCGCGACGAGAGCGAGCCACGCCAGGCCCTCCAGGGACACGATGATGTTCTTCATGATGAAGGGCATGCACGACCAGGGCATGCACGGCGGCCACGATCAGCACCGTGACGACCGGGACGAGGACCCGCTGCGCAAGCACGACCACCCCACCGGACCGGGTCCGCCCCGACCGGCCCGGGTCCGCCCAGGGGGTGAGTGCCGAGGCTGCTGTCATCGCCCACGCCGACCTCCGGCCCGCCTGAAGGCCGAGGTGACGAACCGAGCCACGTCGGCCTTCAGGCGGGCCGGTGAGTCGGATGGCGGTATCACCGTGGCGAGCGCTCCCGGGTACGGCGAACCTGGGAACGCCGGCCGGTCTCCGGCCGCGCCTGCCCACAGCAGCCTCGCTCCCGAAAGGCCGTCCCCGTATGTCATTCACCTCTCCGCACCGGGGCCGCACCGCACTTGCCATGGGCAGCGCCTGCGCCCTGCTCACCCTGGCCGGGTGCTCGAGCGGTGACGGCACCGGCCCCGCCACCACGAGCGCCTCATCCGCCGCGACCGGCACGAGTCCTGGCGGGACGAGGATCGTGATCGAGAACTTCGCCTTCAGCCCGGCGAACCTGCGGGTGCGTCCCGGAGCGAAGGTCACCGTCGTGAACCGGGACTCGGCCGCACACACCGTGACCGCCACCGGGGACAAGGTCTTCGACACCGGCACCATCGGGGGCGGAGCGACCACCACGTTCACCGCTCCGTCCACTGCGGGCAGTTACTCCTACCTCTGCACCATCCATCCGAACATGAAGGGCACCCTCGTCGTGACGTGACGCCGGAGGGGGTCCCGACCTCTGCCCGAGTGCGCGGGGCTGGCCCCCGCGGGCAGGGCGAGGACGCCCTGCTCCCCCTTTGTCCCACTGGCCGCGGCCGGCACCCCGTGAACGGCCGGTACCGGCGGCAGCTGTGATGGGGGCAGGGCTTGGCAAGGGCCGCTACCCTGCGCCTCCAGGCTGCCGGGTCAACAGTGAGCGCAGCTCCTTCAGCGCGGCCTCGGTGACGTCCGGCTCGTCGAGGACCAACTGATGCAGCACGAGGCCCTCCAGAGCGGCGAAGACCAGCCGGGTCAGGGCAGGGCTGGTGCCTTCGGGCAGGCTGCGGAACAGTTCCCTCTCCGTGGCCTGGAAGTACTCGTCGTACAGCGCGCGGATCTGCGGCAGCAGCTCGGGCCT
Organism: Streptomyces sp. P3; assembly: GCF_003032475.1. Taxonomy (NCBI): domain Bacteria; kingdom Bacillati; phylum Actinomycetota; class Actinomycetes; order Kitasatosporales; family Streptomycetaceae; genus Streptomyces; species Streptomyces sp. P3. Next base: position 8,114,220 of record NZ_CP028369.1, on the reverse strand, counting down.
GCGCCGGGACTCGAGCATGAGTTCGTACTGGAACGTCTGCAGGGCCGGCTGGCGGGTGACCATGTCCGCCAGTCCCGCCGCGAAGTCCGCGATGTCGCCCGTGCCGGGTTCCAGGGAACTCGTACTCGCGCTGGTGCGCACCGCGTGCTCGAGGGCTGCCTCGATCAGCGCGTCGCGTGAACCGAAGTGGTGCACCACGAGGCCGTGCGTGACACCCGCTTCCTCCGCGACGGCGCGATAGGTGAGCTTGCGCAGCCCGCCCCGGGCCACGACACGCACGGCCGCGTTGAGCAGGGCCTCGCGGCCGGTCCCGTAATCCACCCGCTTGCGGGGCCGGGCGGGTGGCTTCTCGGCGGAATCGCTCATGGGCGCGACCCTACTCGTACGCCGGGACCGGCAGACCGCCGCAGGGGGTCAACGCCTCGGCGGGCGGATGCCGCGGAACTCCCCGTCGCCACCGAGGACGGCGGACAGCACCTCCTCGACGGTCTCGTCCTGATCCTGGCGCCGTGCCGGTCCGCGAACTCCGCGATGTTCCCGGCCGGTTCGGGATCCCCGGGGAAGCCCTACGACCCCCGGCACGTCCCGCGGCGCCGAATTCACGGGACCGAGTCGGCGTAGCACCTACGGGTATCGGCCAGGACGTCCGGGGTCGGTATCGGAGCGGACGGTGGCCGGATTCCGGGGCGGACGGTGGCGGCCTCCACAGTGCTTGGGCCACGCCCGGCGCCGGGCCGTAGGATCTCGGTTGCCGGGACCACCAGGTTTAACACATGTGTTCGAATGCCGGCAGGGCCGTTCAGGCATGAGCGGAAGGTGCCGACGGCACCTTTTCTGGAGGGAGCGGGAGTGGCGGAGAGTCCGGCGCAGGGGCGGAAGGGCGGCCCCGCGGCGCCCCAGTTGCGGCTGGATGAGCTGCTGGAGGGCCTGCAGGCACAGGTGGCACAGGTTCGCGCGACACGGGACCGAGTGCACACGCTGCTGGACGCGGTCCTCGCCATCGGCTCCGATCTGGATCTCGATGTGGTTCTGCGCCGCATCACCGAGTCTGCGGTCACCCTCGTGGACGCCCGGTACGGGGCCCTGGGCGTGCTCGGCGAGGAAGAGAAGATCCGGCAGTTCATCACGGTCGGCATGGATGAGGACACCATCCGCACGATCGGCCACTATCCCGACGGCCAGGGCATCCTCGGGCTGCTGATCCGCGAGCCGGAGCCACTGCGCCTGGCCGACCTGGGCCGCCACCCCGACTCGGTGGGCTTCCCCGCCGGGCACCCACCGATGACCACCTTCCTCGGGGCGCCGGTGCGCGTGCGCGACCAGGTCTTCGGCAACCTGTACCTGACCGACAAGAACGGCGGGGCGCAGTTCGACGAGGACGACGAGGCCGTGCTGCGCACGCTCGCTGCCGCGGCCGGCGTCGCGATCGACAACGCCCGCCTGTACGAGGACTCGCGCCGCCGGGAGCAGTGGCTGGCGGCGAGCAGCGACCTGACCCGCAGTCTGCTGTCGGGCACCGACCCGAACCAGGTGCTGTACAAGGTGGCCTCCACCGTCAGGACTCTGTCCGGAGCGGATCTGGTGACGCTGGCGGTGCCGTTCGACGGCGGAGACGAGCTGGTGATCGAGGCCGCCGACGGCGAGGGTGCCGAGCAGGTCCACGGGCTGGTACTGCCGGTCACCACACTGGCCGCGAAGGTCTACCTCTCCAACGAACGGATCACCAGCAGCGCCTTGTCCGACGAACCGCAGGCCGGGGGCGGCTCCGCGGCGCAGATCGGCCTGGGGCCCGGCTTCCTGCTCCCCCTCGGCGGCGGCGAGCACGCGCGCGGGGTCCTGCAGGTCGCCAACCTGCCCGGCGGCCCGGAGTTCTCGGACACCACCATGGCCATGATCAGCAGTTTCGCCGACCAGGCCGCGCTGGCCCTGCAGATCGCCGAGCACCGGCGCGAGGCCGACCACCTGCTGGTCCTGACCGACCGCGACCGCATCGCCCGCGACCTGCACGACCTGGCCATCCAGCGCCTCTTCGCCTCCGGACTGACCCTGAACTCGGTGCTCGGCCGGGTGTCCGACCGGCCTGAGGTGGCCGAGCGGGTCCAGCGGGTCGTCGACGACCTCGACGACACCATCAAGACCGTGCGAGGCACGATCTACGCCCTGCGCGAGCGCGACCGCTCCGACGGGCGCGGCGGGCTGCGCGCGAAGCTGCTGGCCGAGACCGACCGGGCCGCCGCCGTACTCGGCTTCGCCCCCGCCCTGCGCATGACCGGCCTCCTGGACACCGACGTGCCCGCCGACCATGCCGAGCACCTGTTGGCGGTGTTGCGCGAGGCGCTGTCGAACGCCGCCCGGCACGCACACGCCTCCGCCGTCGAGATCACCGCCGAGACCGACGGCACCCGGCTCCGGCTGCGCGTCGCCGACAACGGAACCGGCATGGCCCCGGCCGTCGACCGCCGCAGTGGCCTGGACAACCTCCGACAGCGCGCCGCCGACCTCGGGGGCAGCTTCACCCTCGAGCCGAACGATCCCACCGGCACCATCGTGGAATGGACGGTGCCACTCGCCGTGGCCTGAGCCCCGTAGACCGTGATCGTTCCGGTCACGGTGGGCCCGGTCGTGTAAGCGCGCCCGCCGGACGCCGGTCCGGCGGGCGGTCCTGGCCGTCCTCGCGGGCCCCGTGCTGGGCCAGGTCCCGCAGCCCTTGCCGCTCGGCGCGGGGGTCCTGTCAGTCCAGCCGGACGGTGAGCAGGACGAGGGTGTCGCTGTCGGCGATGAGCCGGTGACGCTGATCGGGGATGGCCACGAGGACGTCCTCCCGCAAGTCCCATTCCCGCTCGGCGGTGGCCAGTCGGGCTCGGCCGGCAAGGCAGATCAGGGTCGCGGCGCCGGGGGCCTGGTGCTCGGCGAGTTCACGTCCCGCTGTCAGGGCCAGCAGCGTGGTTCGCAGTCCGGGCACGGCTACGACGGTGCGTGCGGCGCGCCCGGAGCCGGCCGTGCGGGCCTCGGCCAGCAGGTCCTGGCCCAGATCGCGCAGTGGCACGACCGCACCGGGTCCGTCGGGTGTCGAGGTCATCGGGTGCGCTCCCATCCCCGGCGCGGCGCGCGGGCTCCGAGCTGGACGTCGCGGCTTCGGTAGACGATGTAGGGGCGGGTCAGGTAGCCCACCGGCGCGGTGAGCATGTGGACGAGCCGGGTGAAGGGCCAGGCCGCGAAGAGCAGCAGGGCGCTGATGGCGTGGAGCTGGAACAGGACGGGCGCGCCGGTCATCCGGCCCGGGTCGGGCTGGACGTAGAAGATGCTGCGGAACCACGGCGAGATGGTCTCGCGGTAGTCGTAGCCGCCGCCGACGACGTTCGCGGCCACGGTGGCGGACAGGCCGAGCACGATGGTCAGGGCCAGGGAGACGTACATGGCCTTGTCGTTGCGGGTGGTGGCGGAGAAGACCGGGCCGACGGTGCGGCGGCGGTAGATCAGGATGGCCAGCCCGCCGAGGGTGGCGACGCCCGCGATCGTGCCGAGGACGACCGCGCCGATGTGGTACATGTGTTCGCTGACGCCGGCCGCTTCGGTCCAGCTCTTGGGGATGACCAGGCCGCCGATGTGGCCCAGGAGCACGACGAGGATCCCGAAGTGGAACAGCGGGCTGCCGATGCGCAGCAGGCGGTTCTCGTAGAGCTGGGAGGAGCGTGTGGTCCAGCCGAACTTGTCGTAGCGGTAGCGCCAGACGTGGCCGAGGACGAAGACGGCCAGGGCGACGTACGGGAGAACGACCCACAGCAGAATGCCGCCGGTGCCGGCCTCCGCCGCCAGGGTGAGGGGCTGCGCGGGCGCGGTCATCGGGGACCTCCTACGACGGGGTCGGGCAGGAACACCGGGGATGCGTACGGGTCGAGGCCGACCTGTTCCTCGGGCGGGCCCTGGGCGGCCAGCCGCAGGACGGCTTCGCGGTCGTCGCCGGCGAGGGCGGGCAGGGTGGCCGAGACGGAGTCCAGCACGGGTGCCCAGGGCGAGCCGTCGTCGTCGAGGGCCAGGCGCAACAGCTCCAGGCCCGCGCGGTGCTCGACGAGCAGTCGGTGTCCGGCTTGCGGGTCGGTGGCCGCGAACTCCAGGACGACAGCGAGGTGGTCGGGCAGTTCGTCGTCCCCCAGGCGCCATCCGGCCGCGGCGTAGGTCTGCTTCAGCCGCAGCAGGGCGAGGCCGCGCTTCCTGGTGTCGCCGTGCGCGTAGTACGTCAGGTACAGGCAGCAGCGTTTGCGGTGGTCGAAGGTGGCGACGTACGCGGTGGCCAGGTCGGCGGGGGCGTTCTGCTCGGCGTGTGCGGCGAAGCGGAGCAGGGGGCGGGCGACCGGCTCCGGCAGGGTGGCGGCGACCCGGCGGGCCAGGGCCAGGCGCTGCTCGAACTGCTCGTCGGGATAGGCGAGCAGCAGGGACTGGGCCTGCCAGGCATGCGCGTGCCAGGACTGGGCGCGGGTTGCGCGCTTGGTCTTCTTCATGGCTTCGGCTCGACCTCCCCACCGTCGGCCCCACCAGCGCCGGAGCCGCCGGGTGGTTGGTCCGGGAAGAGGCCGGGCGGGGAGCCCTTGCCGTCCCAGTTGAGGAGGTTGACTCGGGTGGCCTTGTCGGTGGGGGTGGCCGGGTTGTCGGAGGTCTGCCGGTCACGCAGGACGTGGAAGTTCTCCACCGCGATCGGGGCGGCGCCGCCGGAGGTCTCGCCGAAGGGACCGGAGCCGCCCATGCCGGGGCCGCCCTCGTAGTCCAGGCTGCACTCGGTGGCCAGCTCCTCGAGCTTGTGGGCCTGTTCGGCGTGGGCGGGCGGGATGACGTACCGCTCGTCGTACTTGGCCAGGGCCAGCAGCCGGTACATGTCGTACATCTGCTCCTCGCCCATCCCGACCGCCTCCGGGATGGACGCGTCCGGCTCACGGCCGAGGTTGATGTCGCGCATGTACGCGCGCATGGCCGCCAGGCGGCGCAGCACGGCGTCCACCGGGGCCGGGTCGCCGGCGGTGAACAGCTGGGCGAGGTAGTCGACGGGGATGCGCAGGGCGTCGACGGCGGCGAACAGGGTGCGGTGGTTCTCGGCGTCCTGGCCGGTGTCGCGGACGGCGTCGACGACCGGGGACAGCGGCGGGATGTACCAGACCATGGGCAGGGTGCGGTACTCCGGATGCAGCGGCAGCGCCACCTTGAAGGTGTTGATCAGGGCGTGGATCGGGGAGCGCTGGGCGGCCTCGACCCAGTCCCTGGGGATGCCCGCCCGCTCCGCCTCCCGCACGACGTCCGGGTCGTTCGGGTCGAGGAAGACCTTCCGCTGTGCCTCGTACAGGTCGGTGTCGTCAGGGGTGGAGGCGGCCTGAAGGACGCGGTCGGCGTCGTACAGGACCAGGCCGATGTAGCGCAGCCGGCCGACACAGGTCTCCGAGCAGACGGTGGGCAGGCCGACCTCGACCCGCGGGAAGCAGAAGGTGCACTTCTCCGCCTTGCCGGTGCGGTGGTTGAAGTAGACCTTCTTGTACGGGCATCCGGTGACGCACATCCGCCAGCCGCGGCAGCGGTCCTGGTCGACGAGGACGATGCCGTCCTCCTCCCGCTTGTAGATCGCGCCGGAGGGGCATGAGGCCGCGCAGGACGGGTTGAGGCAGTGCTCGCAGATCCTGGGCAGGTAGAACATGAAGGTCTGCTCGAACTCGAGCTTGATCTTCTCCGAGACCTGGTTCAGGAGCACGTCCTTCTCGCCGGTCGCGGCGGAGTTGCCGAGGTCGTCGTCCCAGTTCGCCGACCAGGAGATCTTCATGTCCTTGCCGGTGATCAGGGACTTGGGGCGGGCGACCGGGGTGTGCTCCTGCAGCGGTGCGTTGGTCAGGGTCTCGTAGTCGTAGGTCCAGGGCTCGTAGTAGTCGTCGAGTGTGGGCAGCACCGGGTTGGAGAAGATCGTGATGAGCTTCTTGAACCGGCCGCCCGCCTTCAGCGCGAGCCGGCCCTTCTTGTTCAGCTCCCAGCCGCCGCGCCATGTCTCCTGGTCCTCGTAGCGGCGAGGGTAACCCTGGCCGGGCCGGGTCTCGACGTTGTTGAACCACACGTACTCGACGCCGGTGCGGTTGGTCCACGCCTGTTTGCAGGTGACCGAGCAGGTGTGGCAGCCGATGCACTTGTCGAGGTTCATCACCATCGCCATCTGGGCCATGACACGCATGTCAGTACTCCACGTCCTGGTTCGTGCGACGGCGGATGACGGTGACCTCGTCGCGCTGGTTGCCGGTCGGGCCGAGGTAGTTGAAGGCGTAGGACAGTTGCGCGTAGCCGCCGATGAGGTGGCTGGGTTTGATCAGCAGCCGGGTCAGGGAGTTGTGGATGCCCCCGCGACGGCCCGTGGTCTCGGTGCGCGGCACGTCGATCAGGCGGTCCTGGGCGTGGTGCATGTAGACGGTGCCCTCGGGCATGCGGTGCGAGACGATCGCGCGGGCGGCGACGACGCCGTTGCGGTTGACCGCCTCGATCCAGTCGTTGTCCTCGACCCCGACCTTGGCCGCGTCCTGGGTGCTCATCCAGATCGTCGGCCCGCCTCGGGACAGCGACAGCATGAACAGGTTGTCCTGGTACTCGGAGTGGATGGACCACTTGTTGTGCGGGGTCAGGTAGCGCACGGTCACGCCGAGCTCGCCGACCTCCCCCACCCGGGGTTCGCCGAACAGCGCCTGCATGTTCAACGGTGGCCGGTAGACGGGCAGTTGCTCGCCCAGCGCGGTCATCCAGTCGTGGTCGAGGTAGAAGTGCTGCCGTCCCGTGAGGGTGTGCCAGGGCTTGAGCCGTTCGACGTTGACGGTGAACGGCGAGTAGCGGCGCCCTCCGGTCTCCGATCCGGACCACTCCGGCGAGGTGATGACCGGCACCGGGGCGGCCTGGGTGTCGGCGAAGGTGATCTGCTTGCCCTCGTGCTCGGCGGCCAGATCGGCCAGTCGGGTCCCGGTACGCGCCTCCACGGTACGGAAGCCCTGAGTGGCCAGGTGCCCGTTGGTGGTGCCGGACATCGCGAGGATCGCCTCGCACGCTGCCACGTCCCGGGCGATGGACGGCCTCCCGTCGGCCGCCCCGCCGCGCACGGTGCCGTTCTTGTGCCGCAGGTACTCCAGCTCGCGCTCCAGCTTGAAGGTGACGCCCTTGGTGGTGGCCCCCAGGCTGTCCAGCAGCGGTCCGAGCGCGCCCATCTTGTCGGCAACGGCCGCGTAGTCGCGTTCCACCGTGATCAGCTTGGGCATGGTGCGGCCGGGCACCGGCTCGCACTCGCCCGCCTTCCAGTCCCGGACGCGCCCGTGCGGATTGGCCAGCTCGTCCGGGGTGTCGTGCAGCAGCGGCGCGGCCACCACGTCCTTGCGCACGCCCAGATGCCGGGCGGCCTGGTGGCTGAACTCCTTCGCGATCGTGTGGAAGGCGTCCCAGTCGGTGCGGGTCTGCCAGGGCGGGGCGATCGCCGGGTTGAACGCGTGCACGAAGGGGTGCATGTCCGTGCTGGACAGATCGTGTTTCTCGTACCAGGTCGCGGCCGGCAGCACCACGTCCGAGAAGACCGTGGTGCTGGTCATCCGGAAGTCCAGGGTGAGCAGCAGGTCGAGCTTGCCCTCGGGGGCCTCCTCCCGCCACACCACGTCCTTCGGCCGCGCCTGTGGCGGCGCCTCGGTGGCGCGCACCGATGCGTCGGTGCCGAGCAGGTGCTTGAGGAAGTACTCGTTGCCCTTGGCCGAGGAGCCCAGCAGGTTGGCCCGCCACACGGTGAGCACCCGTGGGAAGTTCTCCGGGGCGTCCGGATCCTCGCCCGCGAATCGCAGGCGGCCCGCCTTGAGTTCCTCCACCACGTGCGTGCCCACATCACGGCCCGCGGCCTCGGCCTCGTCGGCCAGGCCGAGCGGGTTGCGGTCGAAGGTGGGGTAGGAGGGCATCCAGCCCATCCGGGCCGACTGGGCGATCACGTCGGCCGTGCTCTTCCCGGCGAAGGGGCCGCCGCCGCCCGCGGCGGCGAGGGTGTCGGCGGAGAACGGGTCGTAGCGGAACTGGTCCCCGTGCAGATACCAGTAGGCGGTCTGGATCATCTGCCGGGCCGGCCGGTTCCAGTCGGCCGCGGTGGCGATGGCCGAGTAGCCGGTGATCGGCCGGACCTTCTCCTGACCGACGTAGTGTGCCCAGCCGCCCCCGTTGACGCCCTGACATCCCGTGAGCGTGGTCAGGGTGAGGAAGGCCCGGTAGATGGTGTCGGAGTGGAACCAGTGGTTGGTGCCGGCCCCCATGATGATCATGGAACGGCCGCCGGACTCCTCCGCGTTGGCAGCGAACTCCCGGGCGATACGGGCCGCCCGGTCCGCGTCCACGCCCGTGATGGCGGCCTGCCAGGCGGGGGTGTACGGCTCCTGCGCGTCGTCGTAGCCGCCGGGCCACCTGCCGGGCAGGCCGTCGCGGGCCACTCCGTACTGGGCCAGCAGCAGGTCGAAGACGGTGGTCACCAGCTTTCCGGCGACCCGGCGTACCGGCACCCCGCGCCGCAGCCGGCCCGCGCTGCCGTCGGGGACGTCGAAGCGAGGCAGCTCGACGGCGACCGGTGCCTCGTCGCCGCCCTCGGCGGACAGCAGCGGGTCGACGCCTGCGAGGTCCAGGTTCCATTTCCCGGCGCCCGCATCGCCGTAGCGGTCGCCGAGCGTGCCGTTCGGCACCACCGGCTGCCCGGTGGCCGCGTCCAGCAGCACGGTACGGAACTCCGCGTGCTCGGTCGCAGCAGCCTCGCCGCCGAGGTCGGCGGCGGTCAGGAACTTGCCCGGCGTGTACGTGCCCGGTTCTCCCTCGGCCTCGTCGAGGGTGACCAGGAAGGGCAGATCCGTGTACTGCTTGACGTAGCCGGTGAAGTACGAGGTGGACCGGTCGACGAAGAACTCCTTGAGGACCACATGCCCCATGGCCATCGCCAGCGCGCCGTCGGTCCCCGGCTGGGCGGGCAGCCACTCGTCGGCGAACTTCACGTTGTCCGCGTAGTCCGGAGACACCGCGACGACCTTCTGGCCGCGGTAGCGGGCCTCGGCCATCCAGTGCGCGTCCGGCGTGCGGGTCACCGGCAGGTTCGAACCCCACATGATCAGATAGCCGGCGTCCCACCAGTCCCCCGACTCCGGCACGTCCGTCTGGTCGCCGAACACCTGAGGTGAGGCCACCGGCAGGTCCGCGTACCAGTCGTAGAACGACAGCATCACCCCGCCGAGCAGGGAGTAGAACCGCGCGCCGGCGGCGTGCGAGACCATCGACATCGCCGGGATCGGGGAGAACCCGGCCAGCCGGTCCGGGCCGTACTCCTTGATGGTGTGCACATGGGCGGCGGCGACCATCTCGGTCGCCTCGTCCCAGTTCGCCCGCACCAGGCCGCCCTTGCCGCGCGCCTTCTTGTAGCGGCGTGCCTTCTCCGGGTCGGAGACGATGTCCGCCCAGGCCGCCACCGGGTCACCGAGGCGGGCCTTCGCCTCGCGGTACATCTGCAGCAGCACCCCGCGCACGTACGGGTAGCGCACCCGGGTCGGCGAGTAGGTGTACCAGGAGAAGGCGGCTCCGCGAGGGCAGCCGCGCGGCTCGTACTCGGGGCGGTCGGGGCCGACGGACGGGTAGTCGGTCTGCTGGGCCTCCCAGGTGATGATGCCGTCCTTGACGTACACCTTCCACGAGCAGGAGCCGGTGCAGTTCACGCCGTGGGTGGAGCGGACCACCTTGTCGTGCGACCAGCGGTCCCGGTAGAACTCGTCGGCCTGCCGGCCGCCCTTCCTGTGCAGGGTGCGCAGGTCGTCGGAGACCTCCGCCCGGGTGAAGAACCGGCGGGAGCGCACCAGGGCCTCCGCCAGATCGCTGTCCATGCCTGCCCGTCCCGGGCTGATCTCCGCGCTCACCGTGCACTCCACCCCGGGCACCGCAGGCCCGTTCGAAATCGTGATCGGTTCCGGCCGGAAACGACTCTATGGCCTCCTCCCACTCGAAGGTCAACAGCCACACCACGAACCACCTGCGGCTCGGCAAGGATCGTCAGCGTCCGCGGGCGGTCGCCCGGGCTCCACGAAGCCGTACCACCGACCGGACTCCGCGCCCCCGCTCGGCAGGAACGGGGGCGCGGAGTCCGGTCGGTGTGCTCATGAGGGGACGGGATCGCGGCCAGGTCAGGCGGCCGGCCGGGACAGCGCGCCGCCCGCCTCGGTGCGCACAGCCTCGACCGCTTCCCACTCCTCGGTGCTCAGGTTCGCCAGTGCGGCAGGAAAGACGCCGTCCTGCTCCTTGAGAATGTGGTCCCGCAGCAGGGCCATCGCCTCCATCAGTCTCTGCGGCCAGGCCGGGTCCGAGGGCGTCGCGCCGTCGGCGGCCTCGTCGAGCACCGACTCGATGCGGCGGTGCTCGGCCTCCAGGACGGCGATCTGGTCGGGGAAGTCCCCGGCCAGAGCGGGGAACAGGCCGTGCTCCTCCACCCGGGTGTGCGGGCCGAGCACGGCCACGATCTCCCGGGCGACCTCCGCCATCCCGGCCACCCCGCCCTCCTGGTGGGCGGGGAGCAGGTGGCTGATCAGGCGGACCACCTCGTCGTGTTCACGGGTCAGCTCGTCGATCGACGCCAGGGACTGGCATCCGCAGTATTCGCACACCGGCTCTTCTCCCTGTCCTTCGTTTTCCCTGGTCTCGTCGGGTCGGGGTCAGGCGGTGGTGCCGGCGGTGCGGTGCCCGCGCCCGCTGCCGGTGCGCGGCTTGCGCTCGCCGTCCTCGGCCGCGGTACGGACACCGGTGAGGGTGAAGGCCAGGGCCGCGGCGGCGACGACCGCGAGCAGCACGAGACCGGCCGCGTACGTCCCGTACTCGCCGTACAGCGAGCCCATCACCAGCGGCGGCAGGAATCCGCCCAGCCCGCCCGCGGCACCGACCACGCCGGTGACCGAGCCGACCTGGTTCGCCGGGGTCCGCAGGGCCACCAGGGCGAAGGTCGCCCCGCTGCCCGCGCCGAGCGCCCCGGCCATGGCCAAGAACGCGATGGTCCCCACCGGGGCCAGCGCCGGGGTGAACGACTGCACGACCGCGCCGGCCACGACCACGGCCAGCGACCCGGCCAGCACCCGGACCGGACCCAGCCGGTCCGACAGCCAGCCGCCGATCGGCCGCATCGCCACCGCCAGCAGCACGAACCCGGCCATACGGTTCGCGGCGTCCGCCTGGGTCAGCCCGTAACCGGTCTTGAGATAGGTGGGCAGATACACCGAGAAAGCCACGTAACCGCCGAACGCGACCGCGTACAGCGCGGACGCCTGCCAGGTGATGCCCAGCCGGGCGGTGGCGGCCAGCCGCCGCGCCAGCGGCTCGCTCGGCACGGTACGGCCGGGCGCGTCACGCAGCAGCAGCGCGGCAGCCACGGCATACACCGCCAGGACCGCCGCGGTGATCAGGAACGGCGTCGCCATGCCGCGCGCGTCGACCAGCTTCACCGTGGTCAGGGCACTGATCGCGGTACCACCCATACCGGCACCGAACACACCGATCGCCAGGCCCCGCCGCTCGGGCGGGAACCACGCGTTGACCAGCGGCACACCCACAGCGAAAGCGGTACCGCCGATCCCCAGGAAGAACCCGCCGACCAGCAGCGCGGCCAACGAGGAATGCCCGGCCAGACCGAGGTAGAGCACCGGCACGATGGTCACCGCCGACACGATCGGGAACATGACCCGGCCACCGAACCGGTCGGTCAGCGCACCCACCGGGATCCGCCCCAGAGAACCCACCACCACCGGCACCGCCACCAGCAACGACTGCTGAAACGACGACAGATCCAGACCGTCCTTGAACCGCGGGCCCAAGGGACTCAACAGCGCCCACGCCCAGAAGTTCACAGCGAAACCCACCGTGGCCAGAGCCAGCATCAGCCACGCCCGGCCGGACACCGGAGCACCCGCCGACGCGCTCCCGCTCCTCGACTTCAACGACTGGACCATGGTGTCCGTCCCTTTCCTCTGCCCGGTGGTACCGCACCACGCGACCACACCCAGCAGGCCCCTTGCCTGCCCAACGGCATCCGCAACCACTGTCCGCAACCACCACCACCGGCATGGGCCAAGAGTCCCTACCGACCGCCGAACAGACCCCCCATTCGGGGCCCAGCCGTCCCACCCCCACCCAACCACCCCGCCCGCCTCCCCACTCCTCAACCTCCCCGCTCCTCAGCCTCCCCGCCTCCCCGCCCGCCCGCGCACGGATCGCCGACCCGCCCTACCTGCCTGCCTGCCCGCGCACGGGTCGCCGGCCCGCCCGCCCTGCCTGCCGGCCTGCGCACGGGGGCCGCCAGGCCCGCCCTGCCTGCCTGCCTGTGCACGGGGCCGCCAGGCCCGCCCTGCGCGAAACAGGGACCCCGGGTCGGCGCTCCCGACGGATCACCGGAAAAGGTGGGCCGGTCGGCCCTACCTCCACGCAGCACCTGCGGGGACCCTGGACCGATGTCCCAGAACGACGCCTTTCGCGCACTCGACCGGCAGGAGTGCCTGCGCCTGCTGGCCAAGGTGCCCGTCGGCCGCGTGGTGTACACCCGGCAGGCACTGCCCGCGGTCCTGCCCATCAACTTCTCCCTGGACACCGACGCCTCCGTCCTGCTGTGCACCTCACCGGACTCGGACCTCGCACGCGCCATCGACGGCGTCGTGGTCGCCTTCGAGGCGGACGAGTTCGACGCGGCCACCCGCTCCGGCTGGAGCGTGGTCGTCACCGGACGGGCCACCGTCGTGACCGACCCCGCCGAACACGAACGCCTCTCACACACCGGCCCCAGCTCCTGGATGCCCCTGCACAACCCGGCATTCATACGCATCAAGTCCGAGATGGTCACCGGACGCGAACTCACCGGAGCGCACGTCACGCGGTAAGGCGCACCCCCGAGCGACCGCTGGTTTCCGCGGAGGGCTCGGCGCCGCTCGATGACTCCCTTCGTCTCGGCTGCGGGTCAGGTGGCGGGCAGGGCGGTGGCCAGCAGGACGACGCCGAGCGAACCGACGAGAGAGACCACCGCCAGGATCCGGGCGAGTTCGGCACGGCCCTTGGCGTGGGCGATGCCGTGCCCGCCCGCGGCGGCCATCACCACGACGAACAGGGCGAGTTTGGTCGCGAGGGTGCGTCCGTAGCCGGGTTCCGCGAGCGAGGCCCAGGTGACTCCCGTGTGCCAGGCCATGGCCCAGCCCGTGGCCAGCTGCGCGGGCAGGAACACCCCTGCGGTCAGCATGCCGAACCGGCGGCCCGCCGCGGCGGTGAAGGGGTCCTTGGCCTCCGGTGCGAGCAGGTGACGGGCCAGCGGCAGGACCACCAGCGTCAGGGCCAGTTGGCCGCCGACCCACAGGGCGGCGCCGGCCACGTGCACGAACCGCACCAGGGACCACCAGCCGACGGTGTCCATCAGCCGCTCACCTCCACCATTCCGTGCGCGCCGGCTTCGGCGTGACGCATGTCGTGGTCGACGAACGCGTAGTGGCCGGCTTCGGGGAACGTCGTCTCGACGAAGCCGCCCTGCGCCGTGGCCAGGTCCAGCACCTGCGAGCCTCCTGCCCCGCCGGGCTTGAGCAGGTAGGCGCCCTCCTTGTACACGGTGTCGAAGACGGTGCCGACGATGTGGAAGGCGATGCCGTCGGACGGGCCGGCGGCGATGACCCAGAAGCGGGCCCGCTCTCCGGCCCTCACCTTCAGGGGCCGCTGCTCGTACTGGTTGGCGACGCCGTTGAACACCCAGGCGTCGGGCATGTCCTGACGCATCTTCGCCACCTGGGCAGCGCTGCCCGGCGTGCCGAGGTAGAGCTCGGAGGAGACCAGTACGTACTCGTGGTCGGCCTTCGCCAGGCCCGGCGGGTCGATGATCACGGCGCCGTACATGCCGTTGCCCATGTGCTGGAGCATGGGTGCGGTGCTGCAGTGGTACAGCCACGCCCCGGCCCTGTCGGCGCGGAAGCGGTACACCAGTCGCTCGCCGGGCTGGATGGTGCGCATGGGCTTGTCGGGGGCGAGTGAGCCCGCGTGGAAGTCGATGCCGTGGCCCATGCCCGGGTCGTCGTCGACGAGGGTCACCTCGAAGACGTCGCCGACCTTCCCGTGCAGGGTGGGGCCCGGTGCGGTGCCGCCGAAGGTCCACATCTGCTGCTTCACACGCGGGGCGACCTCGACCGTCGCACGGGCTGCGTGCAGTTCGACCTTGTGGACCGTGCCGCCGGGCGCCGGGGCCAGGTCGGCGGTGCGCTCTTTCCAGCCCTTGGTGAAGTCGGCGGACAGGTCGAGAGCGGCACCTTTCGTGGCGGTCATGGAGTGGCCGTCGTGCGCGCTCGCCCCGTCGGCGGCGCCGGTGACGACGATGTCCATGGTCATCCCGGCTGCCCGGTGGCCCGGCAAGGTGCACCATGCCTCGCGGTTCTCGGTGACCGGTCCGAGCTCGAGTGTGCGGGTCTGGCCGTGGGCGAGCATCGGAGTGGTGGGCCCGTCCTCGACCCTGAGGTCGTGGCGCTGGGTGTCGGTGTTGGTGATCTTCAGCTTCAGGGCGGTGCCCGCGGTGACCTCGATCCGGGCCGGGCGGATGCGCATGTCGGCGAGGGTGACGGCGACGGTGTGGGTGATTCCGGATCCCGCGCCGTGCGCTCCGGCGCCGCTCGCCTCACTGCCGGTGTCCCCGCCGCTGTTGGCCACGAGCACGGCCAGCACGATCAGGACGGTGCCGGCCGCGGTGCCCCACAGGACCGGACGCCGTGACGCCCCGCCCTGTTCCGCGTCCCGGCGAAGGCCCCGTCCGCCGCGGACCAGTACGCGTACGACGAGGGCGAGGAAGACGGTCCCGGCCCCGCCGGCCAGCAGCATGCCCGCCGTCCGGAAGGCGTGGGGCAGCGGCAGCGCCGGCAGGGCCACGCCGAGGTTGAGCGCGCCCACCCGCGCCACCCAGCCCCGTTCGAGTACCGCCCGCAGCGAAGCCCGCTCCTTGGGACCACTGGACAGCACGATGGGCAGCAAGTAGGTGAGGGCTCCGATGAGGACCTGCGCGACGAGGCCGACGAGCAGTACCGGGAGAAGGGAGCCGATGTCGTCCCGGACCGCGGCGAGCGGCCGTGCGGCCAGGAGCACCAGGTCCACCGTGACGCCGACGCACAGCCACCCCATGGCGGCGGCCAGCATCCATGCGGCGGCTGCGGAGATCGCGGGCCGCCTGTGCACCGTTCGGGCGAACAGCTGCGCCGCGACGGCGACACCGGCCGCGTAGAAGGCGACACCGCATGCTGCGGCGGGGCGCGATCCGGCTGACAGCCCGGCGACGGCGGTCAGCAGGCCGCCCCCGGTCAGCACCAGCACCCGGCGTGCCGACCGGGTGGTGCGCTCGGCCATGCGCACGCCCAGCACGGTGGGCCAGAGCATGAACAGCGTGCCCAGCACGGGCAGTCCGATCCAGCCGAGGAGCGTGACGTGCACGTGAGCCAGCTTCAGGCCGCTGTAGTGCTCCGCACCGGCCTTGCCGGTGGCCAGCAGCCAGCCCAGCACCGCGCCGACGACCAGTGCCGCCGCGGCGGCCCGGTAGTAGTCGGCGATCGGGGCGAGCCTTCCGCCCAGCGCGCCCCGGCCCATGCGGACCAGCACCGTCAGGTGCGCGCCGACTGCGGCGATCAGCAGTACGCAGCCGACGCCGGTCAGGACGGACCGGTCGGCCCACACACCGGTCAGGACACCCAGCGTGCCGATGTTGACGCCGGCCAGCCGGGCGTCGCTCCAGCGCCGGTCCGGTGGCCGGGCGTGGAGCATGGCGACGGCGAAGTGCTCGCTCCACACCACGATGGCGGTGGTGGCGGCACCGAGCAGGAACAGGTGGATGGCCAGCCAGCGGGCCACCGGCAGCGTCTGCTGGATGCTCGCCGCCGACAGTGCGAGCACCACCCAGACCGCGACCAGGATGTGGGCGCCCAGGTGGCGGCTGCGCAGGCCGGACGCCTTGAACCTGCTGGGCGGGTGGCCACCGCCCCCGGCCGGGTCATCGTTCTTGCTGTACACGGTGCTCCTTGCCGCCTTCTGCGGCGGTCGGACCGGGACGGGCCGGCGAGGGATCGCCCGTGTCGCCGGACAGCAGCGCGGCCAGTTCCCGTTGGTGTGGGAAGGAACCGGGGACGTAGCCGCACCACGGTTCCTCGGCGAACGGATCGCCGGTGACGCCGTAGGCGCGGGAGCGGGAGCCGCCGCAGACCCGCCGGAACTCGCATTGCCCGCACCGGCCGCCGAGCATGCCGTCGGCGCGTAGGCCGGTGAACAGCGGTGAGGTGCGGTAGATCGACGTCAGCGGCGACTCGCGCACGTTTCCCGCGCTCAGCGGCAGGAAGCCGCTGGGGTGCACGGTGCCGGTGTGGGAGACGAAGACGAAGCCGCGGCCCGCGTTGACGTCCAGCGGCGGACGCCGGACCCGGCGCGTGGCGGCGTCCAGGCCCAGGACCGCGGCCCTGTCGGTCAACTCCTGGTACAGCGGCCCGAGTCCGAGCACCGCCACGTGGTCGTCGCCGGTGGCGGCGAGGATCTGGCGCTGCAGGGCGACGCGGCGGAAGTGGTGGGCCTCGGTGGTCTTGGCGGGCACCGCCAGGCCGACGTCGTGGACGAAGTTGAGGACGTCCTCCACCTCGGCGGGGGTCAGTGCGCCGAGGGTGCGGCCGCGGCCGGTGGGCACCAGGAAGAAGGCGCTCCACAGCATCGCCCCGTGGTCGGCGACCAGGCGGACGATGTCGGGCAGGTCGTGCAGGTTGTGCCGGGCGACCGTGGTGTTGATCTGCACTCTCATCCCCAGGGCGCGGGAGGTGTCCCAGGCGTCCAGGGTCCAGCGGAACACCCCGGGCACCCCGCGGAAGGTGTCGTGGATCTCGGCTGTGGAGCCGTCCAGGCTGAGCGAGAGGCCGGACGCGCCCGCCGCGTGCACTTCCCGCAGCCGTTCCTCGGTGAGCGTCGGCGTGCCAGAGGGGGAGACAGCGACCCGGACGCCCGCTTCCCTGCCGTACGCGATGAGTTCGCACAGGTCGGGGCGCTGGAACGGGTCGCCGCCGGTGATCACGAACAGTGGGGCGGGCTGCCCGAAGTCGGCCACCTGGCGCAGCAGGTCCTTGGCGGCCGCGGTGTCCAGTTCTCGCGGGTCGCGGTCGGGCACGGCCTCGGCCCGGCAGTGCAGGCAGGCCAGCGGACAGGCCCGGGTGGACTCCCAGATGACGATGAACGGGCGCTCGGCCGCGTCGTGCCGCTGGCGCCGGATGGCGTGGGCGGGGGCGCTCATCGCACGGCCCTTCCGAGCGCCCTCGCGCTGTGTCCGGCCGCCCTGGAGTCAGGGCAGACGAGGCGGGCGGCCGGACGATGGCCGGGCCGGGCCGTGCGCGGCACCCACCGCGAGCGACAGCGGTGGAATCGGCCTCTTTGGCGGTCGATGTGGTCGTGCACGGGACTACCTCCGGATCGGTCGCCGTCAGCATCCACCGGCGGCGGTGCTCGGCGCGGCGGCCGATGGTCTTCACTGGCAGGGCCGACAGTCCCTCTTCGCGCGAGGTGGCGCAGGGCCGGTCGGGCCGTAGGGCTGCGGCAGGGTCAGGTGGGGTTCGAGGAGCGGGAGGTCAGGGCGCCCGCGGTGGCCACCAGCGCGCCTCCCAGGCCGGTGAACGCGGCGCCCAGACCCGTGACCAGGGTCGTGAGGTGCCATGCCTGGTAGGCGGACATCAGCGAGGCGCGCAGGGACTGGCCCATGAACGCGGTCTGGCGCAGCTGGGAGAGTTTCTCGTCGTCGCCTCCGGCGGCGTGCAGCTCGGTCGTGATCTCCGCGTAGGTACGGCCGCCGGTGGCCTTGGCGAGGTTGCCCCTGATGAACTCGGCGTAGGCGTGCGCCTCGGGGCCGGTTTCCACCCGTCGGCCGGCGTAGGCGGCGAGGTCGGCGGGCAGCCCGCGTTCGGGGAAGGCGATCTTCTGGGCGGCCAGCTCGGTGGTGATCTCCTTCCTGCCGCTGCGGCCGCGCCACAGCATGACGGGTCCGGCGACCACGAGCGCTGCGCCGACCGTCCCGAGCAGGGTGCCGGCCCGGCGGTGCGATCCGTCCATGACGTGTCTTCCTTCTTTCCTTTGCTGCGGGTTGCGTGACGGCGTGTGCACGTCGGCTGGGGCCGGGTGCACGCACCGCCGGGACGAGTGGCGCGGGGTCAGCGGTGGCTGAGCCGCAGTCGCCAGGCTTCGGGGCCGCGTTCCAGGTACTCCACCGAGAACACCCCGGGGCTGCGCTGCTCGATCTGCGCGAGCAGCGGCAGCGGGTCGTGATGGGCGACCAGTACCATCGCGGTGCCGGCGGGGACGGCGTCGAGGGCGCCGAAGACCGTGGCGTGTCGTATGGCGTGCGGCACGTCCCGGACGTCCAGTTGGGGTTCGTTCTCCTCCTGCGCACCGCCGCAGCCGCACACTCCGCCGCAGCCGCCGGTCTCCTCGTTCTGCCGTTCGTACATGTCGTGGCCTTCCTCGTGGTGCCGGTCCTGGGTTGCGCCCTTGGTGGACGAGTCGTTCGCGAGCCGGTGGTGCATGTCCGTGAGCAGTTCCGCCAGACGGACGTCGGGGGTCATGGCGAGCAGCGGCAGCACGAGGCCGTTCTCCTTGGCCAGGTGCTCCTCGAAGAGCACCTGGAGGGCCCGGGCGTCGGCTGCGGCGTCCACCGGTTCGGGTGCGGCGCGCAGGGCGCCGACGAGCGTGGTGAGGCAGCGGTGTTCGCCGATCAGGCTCTCGACGAGCAGGCGGGCCTCGGGGATGCGGTGGGCGGCGGGGTAGAGCGCGGCTTCCTCGGCCGCGGCGTGGGGCAGGAGCGAACGGTCGCAGAAGGCCACGAGACCGGCGTGGAGCTGCTCGGCGGCGCTCGGGTCGCGGTGGACGGCGGTGAGCAGCATTTTCACCCGTCCGGCCAGTTCGCCGGCGAGTCGGGCGTGGTGGGCCTCGGCTGATTGCAGGGCCGTGGCGTCCTCGGCGTCCGAGGCAAGGGTCAGCTCGCTCATGGCGGTGTCTCCAGCAGGTCGGGGCGGCTCAGCCGGCCCATGGGTGGGGAAACGCGCATCCGCGGTGCCGGCGCCCGGGTGGATGCGGCGTCCGGCCGCACCGGGCGGCCGGACGCACGATCGAACCGGGCGACACGCGCCTTACCCGCTGCGCCCGCGGCGGCCAGGGACGGGGGATCGGCCACCAGAACGGGCGCGGGATGCGGTCGTACCTGACAGATGGGCATCTGCGGTTCGATCAGTGCCCAGCATGCATGACGAGCCTGCCCGACTCCCTGGCCGACCGGGCCCGGCACCGGGGCCATTGGTCCCTGTTGGGAGCGCCGCGGACGGGCCGGAAGGCCACCCGGCAGGGACCGGCGGCCCCAGGTGCGGCAAGGCCCGCGCCCCATAGCGTTCCCAGTCATGGAGAACGATCAGAACGCGCGGCGTCGGGCGCCGAGCGCGGGTGAAGGCCGGCCGCCTGCGGCCCGCCGACTGCGCACCTGCTCCCCCGGCCGGGTCCGCTGTCCGTACGTGCGCGGCACCCTGCTGAAGCTGTGACGCGAAGCCCACGAGCGGTTCGGCGACCTCGTGGCAGCCCGGACCGAGATCACCGGCGCCTCCGCGAAGGCGCGGGCATACAGCTGATCCTGCCGCGCTCCGGCCCTGAACCGACCTCGGTCCGGGCGGAGTCGACAGCCGTGGTGAAGGCCCTGCCGGCCACGCCCGCGGCGGAGCACCCGGCCCGGTTCACCGACTGGTCCGCCGCACAGGACCCCGGGGCGCCGGAGCGCCACGGAGACGGCGAGTTCGCCCCTCCGGGCATCCGCGTGCCTTCCACGCCCACCCCGCCCACTTGCGTGCCACCCGCTCCGACCAGCCGTACGGAAGGCCCCCGATGAGCGCCGCCCCCACCCCCCTGGCCCCCGCCTCTACGAGCGGCGCCGACCTGCTGCTGTGGGTCGCCGTGCCCTACATCTGTCTCGCGGTGTTCGCCGTCGGACACGTCTGGCGCTACCGGCAGGACCAGTTCGGCTGGACCTCACGCACCACCCAGCTCCTCGAACACCGCTGGCTGCGCTACGGCAGCCCCCTGTTCCACCTGGGCGCCTTCATGGTGATCGCCGGACACGTCGTGGGACTCGCCGTCCCCGACTCATGGACCGAAGCCGCCGGCATCACCGAACACGCCTACCACACCACAGCCGTCTGGGCCGGCTCCGTCGCGGGCATCGCCATGGTCGCCGGACTGGGCATGCTGTCCGCACGCCGCCTGCTGACACGATCGATCCGGCTGGGCACCGACCGCAGCGACAAACTGCTCTTCCCCCTGCTGTCCGCCACCGTCCTGCTCGGCATCACCGCCACCGCCGCCCACAACGTCTTCGGCCCCGGCTACGACTACCGCTCCACCGTCTCCGTCTGGTTCCGCGGCCTGTTCGTCCTGCAACCCCACCCCGAAGCCATCGCCGGAGCACCCCTGCTGTTCCAGCTCCACGCCCTGAGCGCGTTCCTGCTCTTCGCCGCCTGGCCCTTCACCCGCCTCGTCCACGTGTGGAGCGCCCCGGTCGGCTACCTCACCCGGCCCTACCTGGTCTACCGCCGACGGGCCACACCGGCTCCGACGGCAGCGGGGGGCCGGCGACGGTCGGCATCCACCGGGCGGGCGGCATGAGCCACACACCCGCGCTCGCACCGGACGCCACGACCGCCCCGCGCACGAACGCGGTGGGCGCGAGCCGCCGAACGGGCCTGGTCATGCTCGTCACCGGGATCGTCGGCTGGCTCGCCTCCTTCCAGCTCACGGTGGACGACTGGCGGCTCCTGAAGGACCCCGCCTACCGACCACCGTGCAACATCAGCCCCGTCGTGAGCTGCGGCAGCGTCATGTCCAGCTCGCAGGGCAGCCTCTTCGGCTTCCCCAACATGCTGCTCGGACTCGGCGCCTTCGCCGCGGTGACCGCCCTGGGCGTCGCCGTCCTCTCCGGGGCGCGCCTGCACCGTGGGCTGTGGCTCGCGCTGGAGGCAGGGATGCTGGCGGCGGTGGTGTTCGTGCACTGGCTGATCGGGCAGTCGCTCTACGAACTCAACAAGCTCTGTCCCTACTGCGCCGTCGTCTGGATCGTCACCATCACCCTGTTCTGGTACATCACCGTGCACTGCCTGGAGCGGGGAGTGATCCCCGCGCCCCGGGGTGTGCTGGCGGTCGTCCGGGACACGCACTGGATACTGCTCGGCGCCTGGTACGGGGTGATCGCTCTCCTGGTCCTGACCCGCTTCTGGCCGTACTGGAGCAGCCTGATGTAGCCGGCCACGGCGCTGCGCACCGCCTGCTCGCTGATCACACGGACGAAGGAGGACCTGATCGTGGACGACGTACTGAGGGAGTGGACGGCGGTGGTGAAGGCCGACCTGGGCATCGACCTGGAAGTCGACCGGGCCCTGCTCCTCGCCCTCGCGGGCGATGCCGCACACGGCGTCGCCCGGCCCGCGGCCCCTTTGACGACCTTCCTCGTCGGGTATGCGGCGGGCCGTGCGGGCGGCGGCTCCCGAGCAGTGGCGGATGCGGCCCGACGCGCCGGGGACCTCGCCGCCCGGTGGGCCGGTGAAGCCGGCCACGGTCCCCGGACCGCGTGACAAGTCCTCCGCGCCGCCCCGTCCGACTGCCCCTGTGTCTAGGTGTCCCTCCGTCGCTGTGCCCCCGGTGTTCCGTGTTCCCGGTGTTCCCGGTTGTCCCTGTGCCCCTGGCCTCGCAGACCATCGTGAGGTCAGGGGCACAGGGACAACCGGCTGTGTCGGCGTGGTCAGGAGGTCCCCTCGTGCGAGGCGGGCGCACGGCCGAACAGGCCGCCCGGTGAGGCTGCGTTGCGGACCTCGCGCAGACCGGGATGGCGTTGCCGCAGCCGGCGCTCCAGGCGCTGGTGCAGCGTGAACCAGGAGGCGGGGCAGCCGTGGCAGGCGCCGCCGAGGCGGACCGTGACGATGCCGTCGCGAACGCCGACGAGTTCGATGCTGCCGCCGTGGGACCGGACGAAGTCGCCCACCTCCCCGGCGAGGACCTCGCGTGCCACACCGTGCAGTTGCTCGTCGTCGTCGCAGGAGGAGGTGCCGTCGACCGTGATCCATCCGGCGGGGTCGTCGAGGGCGGCGTACAACGCGCTGCGGACCCGGGCGCCCTCTTCGGACCAGTTGCGTTCCGCGCCGAGGCAGGTGATCACTGCCTCGCCGTCCAGGGTGATCTGCGCGAGGGTGCCGTCGGCCAGCAGCGCGGCCAGCGGTGCGGGTACGTCGGCGAGCGGGCCGGTGCCCCTGCCGGTGAGGACGTCGCCGGACATGACCCAGCGCAGCCGGTCGGGCCGGCCGGGCATCTGCTGAGGATGCATGGGAATCATGGCCGCCGCTCACCCGCCCAGCAGGACGGTGACCGTCCGGGCCAGGTAGGCCATCAGCCAGGCCAGTACGGTCAGATAGGTGAGGGCGATCGCCGGCCATCTCCAGGTGCCGCTCTCCCGGCGCAGGACCGCCACGGTGGCCATGCACTGCAGGGCGTACACGAAGTAGACCAGCAGGGCTGCGATGGTGGGGGCGGTGAACACCGGCTCTCCGGCGCGGGGCCCGTCGGGGTACGTCATGGCCTGTAGTGCCCGGCCCGGGTGTTCGGGGTCGTCGGCGGCGGCGACCTGCCCGAGGGTGGCCACGAACGTCTCGCGGGCACCCTGGGCCGACAGGACACCGACGTTGATGCGCCAGTCGAAGCCCAGCGGGTCGAAGACGGGGGCGACCATGCGGCCGAGGTCGGCGGCGTAGCTGTGGTCGACGGTGTAGGCGGACACGGCGACGGAGTCGGTGGTGTCGACGCCGGCCGTCCGCAGCTGCGCGTCCGTGTACAGGGGCAGGTTCAGCAGCAGCCACAGAAGGACGCTGGTGGCGACGATGACGGTCGTGCACTTGCGCAGGAAGGCGCGTGCGGAGGACCACATCGCCACCAGCACCGCGCGCGGGGCGGGCAGCCGGTAGGGCGGCAGTTCCATGAAGAACGGCACCGGTTGTCCGTGACGGTCGCCGAGCTTCTTGAACGCCCAGGCGGCCAGCATCGCGGATACGGCGCCCAGCAGGTACAGGCCGAACATGACCAGGCCCTGCGCGCCGAACGGGCCGGCCTTCGCGGACGGGTCGACGAGCAGGCCGATGAGCAGCACGTAGACCGGCAGTCGTGCCGAGCAGGTCATCAGGGGCGCGGCCATCATCGTGGCGAGGCGGTCCTTGGCCGAGGGCAGCGTGCGGGTGGCCAGGATGCCGGGGATCGCGCAGGCGAACGACGACAGCAGCGCCACGAAGGCCCGGCCCTCGAGGCCGAAGCGGGCCATCACCCGGTCCATCAGGAACGCCGCCCGCGCCAGGTAGCCCACCCCTTCCAGCAGGGCCAGGAGCAGGAACAGCAGCACGATCTGCGGAACGAACACCAGCACGCCGCCGACACCGCCGATGAGGGCGTCGCCCAGCAGGCCGGACAGCCTCGGACTGTCGACATGGGCGTGCACCTGGCCCGACAGCCACGCGAAGAGCGTCTCCACCCAGTTCTGCAGCGGGGCGGCCAGCGTGAAGACAGTCTGGAAGAACAGCGCCATGACCGCGAAGAACACCATCGGCCCCCACACCGGATGCAGCACCACCGCGTCCACGCGCCGGGTGCCCCGGTGGTGTTCGGGAGGCCGGTAGCCGGCGAAGGCCAGGACCGATTCCGACCAGGCGTCGCGCTCGGCGGGGTCGGCGGGCGGTGGCACGGCAGGGGCCGGCCAGCTGCGCCATGTGGTGAGCCGCTCGCGCAGCTGCGCGATGCCCAGGCCGCGGTGGCCGACCACGGGCTGCACGGGCACGCCGAGCGCCTGCGCGAACGCGTCGATGTCCAGGCGCCCCTGGCGGCGGGCCAGTTCGTCGGTGAAGGTCACCACCACACAGGCCGGCAGCTCGCGGGCGAGGACCTGGGCGACGAATCCCAGGGAGCGCCGCAGCGTGGTGGCATCCACCACGACCAGCAGGGCGTCGGGCCGGTGCGCGCCCTCCAGCCGGCCTTCGAGCACATCGACGGTGATCTGTTCGTCGGGGCTGACCGGCTCCAGGCTGTAGGTGCCGGGCAGATCCTCGATCTCGTGCCGGTGCCGACCGGTCCGGGACGTGCCGACGAAGCGCGACACCGTCACGCCGGGGTAGTTGCCGGTCTTGGCGCGCAGACCCGTCAGTCCGTTGAAGACGCTGGTCTTGCCGGAGTTGGGGGCACCCACCAGGGCGATCCGCGGTGCTCCGGTCACCGTCGTGTCCGTGCCGCCGGCGTCGTGGCAGCCCGCGCTCACCGCTGCACCTCGCCGACGTGCACGCAAGCGGCCTGGGCCCGTCGCAGGCACACCTCGTAGTCCTTGACGCGGTAGAGGACCGGGTCACGCAGCGGCGCCCGGCGTACCACCTCCACCACCGCTCCCGGCGTGAACCCGAGGTCGTGCAACCGGCGGACCACGGTGGGCGCCCCGTCGGCGACGACGCCCGTCACCGTGGCGCGAGCGCCGGGCACGAGATCGGCCAGTGAGCGCGGCGCGGCCGTCACGGTGATCTCCGGCCGCGTGAGTCCTCGTACAGCCCGTCAACAGCACTCATCCAGGTCTCCACCACGTCGCACCGGGGCGACCAGCACCCCGCACAAGGAACATCAAGAACGTTTGATAAGGCGACGCTAACCTCACCTCCGTGCTGGAGAGGTGGGGCTTACAGCCCTGTGGCAGGGGCCCTTCGGCCCCATCGGCCAGGACCACAGGGCCGTCAACAGGCTCGCCGGACGAAGGGCAGGGCTGCCACCATCGGTTCGGGGCGGATGCCCGCTCCGTGGCCATGTCACCGGCCTCGCTCGCGGGCCTGCCCGCCAGGGGCCGCTCCAGTGCGGCGACGGCCGTGGGCAGCGGCTCGGCGCCCGGGAGGTTCGCCAACAGCGCGACGGCTTCACCCGGTTGCGGACCGGCTGCGCCATCAGCCGTCGCGTCAGTCGTGAAGGGCACTGTGCCCGGCGGTGCTTCGGCAGCCCGGGGCCGGCCCGGTTTCGCGAGACGGCCGTCCGGCCCTGCCAGGACGACCCCGTCGGCCTCTGCCGCCGCCGGTCACCGATCCGTCACCTCCGGCCGGACGCTCCGCAGGCCGGAGCCGTCGGCCTCGTCACCGGCCGGCCCCGCCCGGACGGCTCCGCCGGCCCGTCCACATCAGAGTGCCGGCCTTGTTTTCGTACGCTTCCCCAGTGGCCGGTTCCGGACGCGCCAGTGACCGTTGCCCGCCGGGAAGCACCGTCCGGCGGGCCGCTCTTCCGGCACTCACACGATCTCGAGGACGTCCCTGACGGGGCGGCGGGGTGTGGCCGGGCCCCTCGGGCCGTAGCCGACGCGCAGCACCATCTGCACCTGGCCCGTGCCCGATCCCGGGTCGCGGGCCAGCAGGCGCAGCTCGCGGCTCTCCAGGGCGTGGGAGGTCAGGGAGGTGGCCAGATCGGCCAGCGTGGCCTCCAGCAGGACGCGTTCCAGTGCCTGCCCGGCGCGCAGCCAGTCGGCGGGTCCGTCGCCGAGGGTGCTCAGAAGGGCCAGGTGGGGGGTGTGCTCGAAGGTGGTCGTGCCGCGGTCGGCCACGGCGCGGCGCCCGGCGAAGTCGCGCACAGGGGCTTTGCCGTCCCATTTGCGGGGCCCGAAGGCGTACTCGGGGACGCCGTCGACGGCGGTGTCCGCCTCCGGGCCGAGGCGGGTCCAGCGGACCAGGTCCTCGCCGGCGTCGGGGTCCATGGCGTCGCGGCTCTCAGCGTCTCGGACGAGGTCGAGCAGGGTCTCGGTGTGCCAGAGGCCGGGGAAGAGCAGCTCGGCTTCCTCCCGCGCCGCCGCGCTCCGCAGGACGGCCCGCAGCTCGTCGGGGATGTCCTGCTCGGCGAAGGGGTGCCGACTGGTGTGCCGCTGCCGGATCGCGGGATACAGCCGCGCCAGGCCGTCGTCCCGCGGGTTCCCGGCCGGGTCGGCGAGATGAACGGCGGCGAGCAGCAGCGGGTCCTGCGGCTCGGGCAGCAGCCTTGTCCGCGGCACGAGGTCCGCGTGCGCGGCGGCGACGCGCAGGTTGAACAGAGCCGCCCCGCAGCCGATGTGCAGCGCCCGGTTGCCGGGATCGGAGCGGGGCATGGCCCGCTCCGGATCGGCTCGCAGCAGCAGGAGACGCTCGTCGGACAGAAAGCGGAAACGCCACGGCTGCGCGTTGTGCATGGACGGGGCCGCGGTGGCCTCGGCCACCAGCATGGCCACCCTCTTCTCGTCGAGCTGACGCAAACCCATGTCGGCCTCCTCGTTCGCTCCCGCCACAAGGGCCTGCCGCCATCAGGTACCCCATTGGGCAGTGGGGCGGACGGCTTGCCGCCGCACATCACAGGGGCGGTCGGTCTGCACCCGGCGGGCCGACCCCCAGTGTCCTCCCGACGGGAGCCCGCGGTCGTGAGTTGCGATTGCGGCGCGTCACGGCCGCCGGCCTCCACTCCCCCGGCGGCACATGCCGCCGGAGCCACCCGCGGGCGCTCGGAACCTCAGGCGGCGGGCGGTCGGACGAGGGTGTTGTCGCCGGTGCGGCCGGCGAAGTAGTTCACGACGTTGGCCGCGGTCGTCTCGGCGATCTGCCCGACGGCGTCCTGGGTGAAGTACGCCTGATGGGATGTGACCAGGACGTTGTTGAAGGTCATCAGCCTCGCGAGGCGTTCATCGGTCATCACCTCGAGCGACTTGTCGAGGAAGAACACCCCGGCCTCCTCCTCGTACACGTCCAGGCCGACACCTCTCAGCCGCCCCGCCCGCAGGGTTTCCAACAGCGCGTCGGTGTCCACCAGACCGCCGCGGCTGGAGTTGACCAGGATCGCGTCGTCCTTCATCAGCGCGAACACACGGGCGTCCACGAGGTGGTGGGTGTCCTCCAGCAGCGGCACGTGCAGGCTGACCAGGTCCGCCTCGGCGAACAGCCGCTCCCGTTCGACGTACTTCATACCCAGGGCCAGACAGTCGGGGTTCTCGGCCACGTCCCAGCCCAGCAGCCGCATCCCGAAGCCGTGGGCGATCCGCGAGAACGCGGCCCCGATCTTCCCGGTGCCCACCACCCCCGCGGTCCGGCCGCGCAGGTCCCTGCCCATCAGCCCGTCGAGCCTGAAGTCGAACTCCCGGGTCCGGTGCGCGGCCCGCACGATCCGGCGGTCCACGGCGAGCGCCAGCGCCCAGGCGAACTCGGCCACCGAGTACGGCGAGTAGAACGAAACCCGCGCCACGGTCAGCCCCAGCGCCTCGGCCGCCGTCAGATCGATGTTGTTGTAGCCGGTGGAGCGCTGGGCGATCATCCTCGTGCCGCCCTCGGCCAGCGCGCGCAGCACGTCCGCGTCCAGGGTGTCGTTGACGCTGCTGAGCACCACCTCGCGGCCGGCCGCGGTCGGGGCGGTGTCCCGGTTCAGGAACAGCCGCAGACAGCGCAGTTCATGACTCTCGCCGAACTCGCGGGCGAATGCGTCGTGCAGCAGGGGTTCCTCGTCCGCGAGGACCCCGTACGCGATGATCTCCATGTGTTCCCCTCCCGTGGGCGGTTGATCATCTCTCCACCGTAGAGGCGGAGTCCTGGGGCAGGTCCGACGGGCCTCAACGGCATGGCGGACCGCGTCACACGCCGGGGGCCGCTCCTGGCGTGCGGGGATCGCGGCCGTTGCGGGCATCCCGACGCGATCCTGCCCGCTCGCCCGGCGGGTGGACGGCAGACACCCGGCCCTCTTTCGGGGACCTTCGGCCCTGCTCGGCGCCCTGGCGTGCCGCCTACCGCGGGTGCGGGAAAGGGATGCCCGACGGCCGGCCCGCACATCCTCGCAGCACCTCCGCGACACGGTCCTCCGAGCCTGGGACACCGCGATGTCGATCTTCCCGGCGCCGTGGACGAGCGACGGCGTGCGCGTCAGGGCCGGTTAACCTGTCGGCGTGATCGAGAACCTTCCTCCATGCCCGAAGTGCTCCTGCGAGTACACCTACGAGATGAACACCCTGGTCGTGTGCCCTGAGTGCGGCCATGACTGGATGCCCGCGGAGAGCGGGGCGGACGAGGACGGCGCTTCCGCGGTGCGGGTCGTCAAGGACTCCGTCGGCAACGTGCTGCGGGACGGCGACAGCGTGATCGTGGTCAAGGCGCTGAAGGTCAAGGGCAGCCCTTCCGGGATCAAGGCCGGCACCAAGGTGCGTGGCATCCGCCTCGTCGACGGCGTCGACGGCCACGACATCGACTGCAAGGTCGACGGTTTCGGGGCGATGCAGCTGAAGTCCGCCGTGGTCAGGAGAGCCTGACCCCGCCACCCCCGCCCTTCCCGTCGGGACCACCGGCACAGTGACCTGCAGAATTGCAAAATTTCGCAATTGGTTAGATGCTGTGTTGGTTGTGTATGCAGGTAGCCACGAGCAGAGCCGTTCGCGTCCGCCCCTCCGGGCGGGGTTCGCAGGGAAGCCGAGGAGTCGTGTCCGTTCCGCTGTACCAGGCCGAGGCCGAGTTCTTCCGGACGCCGGGGCATCCTGTGCGGATACGGGCACTGGAGCTGCTCCAGGAGCAACCGGTGCGGGCGCGGGACCTGCTCGCGGCCGTCGCGCTGAAGCCCTCCGGCCTGTCGCGGCAGCCGGCGGTGCCGGCCGGACGGAACGAGCGGCTGACCGAGTTGCGGGAAGGCGAGGTCGCCACGCGATGACCTCGCAGACGAGCCGGGTCCGGGCCCGGATCACTTCGCTGCTGCCCACGCGTGCCGACCTGGCGGAGACGCGGCGCGACCCTCGCCGGGATCTGCTGGCCGGGCTGACTGTGGCCATCGTGGCGCTGCCGCTCGCCCTCGGCTTCGGCGTCTCCTCCGGCCTGGGCGCGGAGGCCGGCCTGGCGACCGCGGTCGTCGCAGGTGCGCTCGCCGCGGTGTTCGGGGGGTCGAATCTGCAGGTGTCGGGGCCGACCGGCGCCATGACGGTCGTTCTCGTGCCCATCGTGGGCGAGTACGGGCCCACGGGCGTCCTGACGGTCGGCCTGATGGCCGGCGTGATCCTCGTGGCGCTGGCCGTACTCAAGGCCGGCCGTTACATGCAGTACATTCCGGCGCCCGTGGTCGAGGGCTTCACCCTCGGCATCGCCTGCGTGATCGGCCTGCAGCAGGTCCCGAACGCACTCGGCGTACCCGGGCCCGAGGGCGACCGGGTGCTGGTGGTGACCTGGCGGGCGGTGGAGGAGTTCACGAAGTCCCCGAACTGGACCGCGCTCGGCTTCGCCGTCGCCGTCGCCGCGGTCATGCTGGTCGGGGCGCGATGGAGGCCGACCGTTCCGTTCTCCATCCTGGCCGTGATCGCGGCGACGGTGGTCGCGCAGGCCGCCGGGCTGGACGCGGCGAAACCGATCGGCGACCTGCCGGCCGGGCTGCCCGCGCCCTCGCTGTCCTTCCTGGACATCGGCTCCCTGGGGACGCTCATGGCCCCGGCCGTGGCGGTCTCCGCCCTGGCCGCCCTGGAGTCCCTGCTGTCCGCCTCGGTCGCCGACGGCATGACGGTCGGCCAACGCCACGACCCGGACCGCGAGTTGTTCGGCCAGGGGCTGGCGAACATCGCCGCCCCGCTGTTCGGCGGGGTACCGGCGACCGGCGCGATCGCGCGTACCGCGGTCAACGTCCGCACCGGCGCGAGCTCCCGGATCGCCGCCCTCACCCACGCGGCGGTCCTCGCCGTGATCGTCTTCGCGGCGGCGCCTCTGGTCTCGAAGATCCCGCTCGCCGCGCTGGCGGGCGTGCTGCTGGCCACGGCCGTCCGCATGGTCGAGGTCGGCTCGCTGAGGGCCATGGCGAAGGCCACCCGCTCGGACGCGCTGATCCTCGTCCTGACCGCCGTCGCGACCCTGGCCCTGGACCTCGTGTACGCCGTCATCATCGGCCTCGCCGTCTCCGGCGCGCTCGCGCTGCGTGCCGTCGCCAAGCAGGCCCGCTTCGACCAGGTGCCGCTCGACCGAGGTGACCACAGCGCCGAGGAACACGCGCTGCTGGCCGAGCACATCGTGGCCTATCGCATCGACGGTCCGCTGTTCTTCGCCGCCGCCCACCGCTTCCTGCTGGAGCTGACCGACGTCGCCGACGTCCGCGTCGTGATCCTGCGGATGTCCCGGGTGTCGACGATGGACGCCACCGGCGCCCTGGTCCTGAAGGACGCGGTGGAGAAACTGCGCCGTCGCGGCATCACGGTCCTCACCTCCGGGGTGCGCCCGGACCATCGGCAGGTCCTGGACTCCGTCGGCGCGACGGAGTTGCTGCGCCATGAGGGCGGGGAGTACGACACCACCCCCGAGGCGATCCGAGCCGCCCGCGGTCACCTGGAGGCGGCCGGCGTGCTGCGCGCCGTTCCCGCCCGGAGTCCCCGAGCCCCCGGTGTGTCCAGCACCTCCAACACCTCCAGCAAGGAAACCTTGCGATGAGCACTCCGCCCGTTCCCCTCCGTGTGGCCGGGGTCTTTGGTGCGGATGCGCTGCGGCCGGCTGAGGGCGGCAGCACCGGCCGGCCGACGCACCCGGCAGCGGAACCTGACCGTGATCCGGCCCACCCGGCACATGTGGAACACGGCCGCCCGGTCGTGCGTACGCCTTCCCCGGCCGCGGTGGTGCCCGCGACGGCGACGTACCGAGTGGACGAGATCCGTGGCGTGCCCGGCACCGGCACGACGGTCACCGTCTCCGGTCCCGCCGCGGTGATCACAGACCTCGACGAGGCCGCCCGCCCCCACTGCCTCAAGGGCATGCGGGGTGCCCCCCTCCGGCGCACCCCGAGGACCCGGACCGACGGCGCGCACGACGTCCTGCTGAGCCCGCGTCCCCGAACCGGCACAGGTCTGCGCCCTGCCCGCGCGGAGGTGTGATGTCCACGCGGCTCGAAGCCCTGCCCTACCGGCACGTGCTCACGCTGCCCACCGAACCGTCCGCGGTACGGACGGCACGCGAGACGGCCGAGCGGGCCCTGGTCGAATGGCGGGTAGGGATGCGTCACCCCACGGTGGGCCCGGCCCTGCTGATCCTCAGCGAGCTGGTCACCAACAGCGTCCGCCATGCCGCGGACCTCTCCCCGACGATGACCGTGATCTACGCGGCGGGCCCGGACTGTCTGGCCTTCGCCGTCCATGACCGCCATCCCTACCAGCCCGCCCTGTACGGGGCGCTCGCCGTTTCCGGCACGGGCGGTCTGGCCACCGTCATGGAGATCACCCTCGGCCTGGGCGGCACGGCGGTGGTCCGCGCGGACGCCGACGGCCGGGGCAAGAGCATCTGGATCACCCTGCCCCTCTGACCGATGGTCACGCATACCACCTGCAACCCGCACAAGGGAGCTCACCCGATGACCATCGACTGGCGCTACACCGTCGGGGAGAACCTCGGCATCCTCTCTGTCGCGGGATGCCTCGGCCCGGAGGCGGTGCACCGCTTCACCGGCGCCATCGGCTGGGCCCTGGCCCGCGGCACCGGGCCGGTGATCGTCGAGCTGACCGAGCTGCGCGGCTGGTCGGCCGAGGGACAGGCGGCGATCGCCGAAGCCGCGCGCTGCATGGCGGAGGCCGGACGCAGCCTGGAGCTTGCCGCCATCCCCGCCGACGGCTCCCTCGTCCCGACCGGAGACGGGGTGCCGATCCCGGTGCACGCCGACCTGGCCGCCGCTCTCGCCGCGCACGCCCCGGGAATCGGAGAGCACGTCCAGGGCCGCCACGAGTGGCGCACCACCGGATGGACTGACGAGAACCCGCCGGGCACCTGACCCCGTCGGCGCCCGACCCCGTCGGCTCGCCACAGGGCGAAGGCCCCGTCGCCGTGGCCGGCGGGCGTGACAGCGGCGCGACGGACGGCCGACGGTGCGCCCGGCCGACGGGCTCGGGCCGCGGGAATCCGCCACTCGGTCCGACGGCGATGTCACCGCACTTGCGGCGGCAGCCGGGGCAGGTGAGTCAGGCGACGCCGGTGCCGCGCAGCGCGGTTCGCCTCATGTCACCCTCCTCACGCGACCTCAGAAATTGCTAATATTGGCAATTCCTGAGGTCGTCATTGCCGGATGCGGCGATCCGGTTTCTCCATGCGGGTTCGGCATGGCCGGAGCCGCACGCGAGGATGGGCCACATGTTGTCGACGAGTGGGTGGATGCGATGCGCCGAGGCCCGGCCGGAGGGGCCGTTCTGTCGGGCCGAGGAGGCGACGGCACGATGAGTACGCCGCTGTACCAACTGAAGGCCGAGTTCTTCAAGACCCTCGGCCACCCGGCCCGTATCCGCATCCTGGAGCTGCTGAGCGAGCGCGAGCACGCGGTAGCCGAGATGCTTCCCGAGGTGGGCATCGAACCCGCCCATCTCTCCCAGCAGCTCGCCGTGCTGCGGCGCGCGAACCTGGTGGTGACCCGCAAGGAAGGCTCCACCGTCTACTACTCGATGACCAGCCCGCACGTCGCCGAGCTCCTCCGGGTCGCCCGCACCATCCTGTCCGGCGTCCTGGCCGGCCAGGCCGAGTTGCTCGCCGACCTGCAGGCCGCGCAGGGGGAGGCGAAGCCGCCGTCGTAGCGACCGCCCCGGACGGGCACCCCGGCGAGACGGGAACGCACCCGCCGGAGAGCTCCGCGCATCACGGTGAGCGCGGTGACAGGGTCAGCCGGGAGCTCGGCGTGACGGGAACGGTCCGAGTATGCCGAGGCGCTTCGTCGGAGAGGGCGAGACGAGGCATGGGAGTCCTCGGGTCGCGGCCCAGCGGTACTGCCAGACCCGCTTTCTGTGCGACAAGTACGGCCTGCCGCTACCGACCGCGTTGACGACCGACGGGGACGACGACCCCCTGGCCGACGTCATGTGACCAGTGGCGCCGGCACACCGAGGTTGACCCTCCACCATGTCGAGGGCTCAGGGTTACGGGTGTGGAGAACGAGATGCGCAGCATCGGGGAGATGGCCCGGGACAGTGGACTGAGCGTGAGCGCGCTGCGGTTCTACGACCGTGCCGGGGTCCTGGGCCCCGCCTGGGTGGACCCGGTCAGCGGCTACCGCTGGTACGAGCCGGGGCAGTTGGAGGAGGCCCGTTTGCTGGCCCGGCTGCGTCGGGCGGGCATGCCCCTGGCCGACATCCGGCTCGTGCTGGCCGGCTGGGCCGGTGCCGACACGGACCTGGTGCGCGGTCTGCTTCAGGCGCACCTGCGCCGTCTCGAGCTGGCGCTGTCCGATGCCCGCGTCGAGTTCTCCACGCTCCGAGCTCTACTCGACCGCAGGGAGACAGACCCCATGACCTCATCCCACACCGCCGCCCCCGCCGCCCGGTTCTCCGTCCCCGCGCCGGAGTTGGCGGCCGCGTTGGACGCTGTGCGTTTCGCCGCCGGTACGGACGCGGAGCTGCCGATGCTCGGCGGAGTCCTGTTCGACGTCGAGGGCGACGGCCTGCACCTCGCGGCCACCGACCGCTACCGGATGGCCGTCGCACAGGCGCCCGCGACCGGTCACGAAGGGGACCGGAAACAGGTCGTCGTGCCTCTTCCGCTCGTGGACTCGATGCGGGCGCTGCTGACCGGCGAGGAGCCCGTCCGGCTCGCGGTGGACGGTGACCGCGTGACGCTGGAGACCGGCGACCGGCAGACGGCCGGTCGGAGTCTCGGCCACGAGTTCCCCGACTACCGCCGTCTCGTCGACGTCCCGGCCGGTCGCCGGGCCCACGTCGACACGACGGCTTTCCGTAAGGCTCTGGAGACCGGCCCGGTCCGCACGAACGAGACGCGGGATCAGGACGGCGAGCCGCACGATCTCAGTGTGCTCAGGGTGACGGAGAACGGGACCGTCGTCGTGTGCGACGACGGTGACGACGACCAGGGCAACGTCGCCGTCAACCGTGAGTTCCTGCTGCACGCGCTCGCCGCCGGAGCCCGTGACGAGCTGATCCTGGAGCTGGGCGCGCCCACGGCGCCGCTCGCGATCCGCCGGCCCGACGGTGAAAGCGCCTTCTCCTTGCTGATGCCGGTCCGTCTGGAGAACTAGACGAGTCATTCCGAATGCTGACGGTGCGTCTGGGAACGAAGGCAGGGCGTCCAAGATCGATCTGTGACGAATGATCTGGACGCCCCGCTGACCGCACTGCACGTGAAGATCGACGACGAGGCCTGGCCGGCGAGGAAGCCGCGGCCGAGCGGGGACCAGGGCACCAGGCCGATGCCGAGTTCCCGCAGAACGGGAAGGATCTTCTCCTCCACCTGCCGCTCGAAGAGCGAGTACCCGTACGGGAGCACGGAGACCGGGGTGACGGCGACGATCCCGCGTCGACCACGATCAGCAGGGTCAGAAGCCGTTGCGCATCTACCGTCAGCGACGGCGAGTCGAGCCCTGAGCTTTGCATGCAGTTCATGCTGCTCAGGGCGCTCGCTCATACGGCGGAAGCCGGTGACGTGTGCACACCGAGCCTGCCCTTTTCAGGGCTCCGGGTCGGTGGTGTGGGTGCGCCGGTAGTGGTCGTAGTCGCTGGTGTGTTCTTCGGCCCAGTTCTGCAGGTGCTGCAGTGCTGAGGTGACGCCGCGGGCGAGGTCGGTCAGGTCGTACTGCACCGTCGGTGGGCGGCTGGTGTGCACGGTGCGGGTGATCAGTCCACCGGTCTCGAGGTCGCGCAGGGTCTGCGCGAGCATCTTGTCGCTGACGCCGCCGGCCCGTCGGCGCAGCTCGGACCAGCGTTGCGGGCCGTCCATGAGGTCGACCAGGACCAGGGCGGCCCACCGGGCGGTGACCAGGTCGAACAGCTGCCTGCCGGGGCAGGCGGGATTACGGACGTTGCCTCGCGCGCTTTCCTGCACGTGCTCACCTCACCTGAAGGTATGTACTTCCCAAGAGAAAGTAACTCGGTGAGAGTGAGGGAGCCAACCCCTGATCGTCAAGGAGTACCTGTGGTAACCGACGTTTCCGTGACCCGCGCCGTGAACACCGTGACGGTGCTCGGCGGCCCCACCGCGCTGATCCGCCTGGCCGGCTGGACGCTGCTGACCGACCCGACCTTCGACGCCGCCGGCACGGAGTACCAGGACGGCCCGGTCCTGGTGCGCAAGACCGCCGACCCGGCGCTGAAGCCCGCACAACTGCCCGCTCTCGACGCCGTCGTGGTCAGCCACACCGGGCATCAGGACAACCTCGACACCGCCGGGCGTACGGTGGCCTCCGGCGCCTCGGAGGTGTTCACCACCGTCGCCGGCGCCACCGATCTCGGGGGTGCAGCCGTCGGCCTGGAGCCCTGGCAGACCCGGACCCTGTCGAAGCCGGGCCGCACGCCGCTGAACATCACCGCGGTCCCCGCCCGTCACGGGCCCGTCGGCACCGAGGACGTCACCGGTCCGGTCACCGGCTTCCTCCTGCACACCGACGACGGCTCCACGCCGAGCGTGTACGTCTCCGGTGACACCGTCGACCTGGACGCGATGAGTGCCCTGGCCGGCCGGTACCGCGTCGACGTGGCGCTGCTGCACCTGGGCGCGGCCGGCTTCGAGGCATTCGGTGACATACGACTGTCACTGACCGCGACCCAGGCCGTCGAGGCCCGCCGCCTGCTCGGCGACCCCCTCGTGGTGGCCGTGCACGCCGAGGGCTGGGCGCATTACACCGAAGACCGCAGCCACGTCCAGCAGACCTTCGACGCCGCCGGCGTCCCGCTGCACTGGCCCACCCCGGGCGAGCCCATCACCCTGCCCGACCCGCACACCCGCTGACGCCTCACCCAGGGCCGCCGCCGGCGCACCGGCCCGCCCCTTCTACGCCGCCGCAGACGCGGGAGCGGCTGCGGTCGCCGCACCGCGCGAGGGCCTCGCCACCGTGCCGGACATCACCATCGGCGCGCACGACAGCGCCCAGCAGCTTGTGGAGGCCGACGCCGCGCACCACCGGTCAATGGCTCACGTGGATCGGCCTGTAGCCGACCCGCCCGTCCGCAACGAAAGAAAGAAAAGGAAAGAACATGAAGCCGGAAGTCGTGCACGAGCGCTTCGCCCAGTACCTCAAGGACCGGGACCTCGACGGACTGGGTTCCCTGTTCGACGAAGACGCCATGTTCGTACCGGGACCGGGGCAGGAGCCGGTCTACGGCAGGGAAGACATCAAGGAAGCGCTGAAGCCCTACCTCGCCTCGCCCAGCACCATGGAGGTGGTGGCCGCGTCGGTCCATCAGAACGGCGACCTGGCGATGGTCCAGCCGTCCTGGCGGATCACGAGCGAGAGCGGCACCGTGGAAGGAAAGGCGGTCGAGGTGATGAGGAGGACGAGCGAGGGCGACTGGGTCTACATCATCGACAACCCCTACGGCGTCTGATTCTCGTCGTCCCGGCATCACCGTCGGGCGACGGAACCTCGTCACGGCAGCGGTGGCCGCATCGACTTTCTCGATGCGGCCACCGCTTGCTGTCCGGCGTCGGTGACACGCTCAGTGTCCGGTGTGGTCCGGGCGCGGTTGGCCGGTGAGGGTGAGCAGGTCTTCGACGTGGCGTTGTGCGGTGAAGGCTCCGCTGCTGCCGGCAGTGAACAGGTCGGTGCCGGCGAGGTCCACGCGGGCACCGGCTGTCACGGCGCCGTGATCCGAAAACTGCTGACGGCAGGGGGTGTGCGGGACTGCCAGGAGGTCGGGCGGGCTCTGGCCTCGGCCTCGGCCTCGGCCCGGCCATCGTGCGGGATGTCGCGAAGTCGCACGGCGGCACCGTCTTCGCATGCACAGGAAATGGCGGCGCGGAAGTCGGGTTCGGCGCGAACGGCTCACGACTGGTGCGGCGAGCCTCGCTCACGGCGGGCCGTCCGGAATCGGGGCCGGCGGGACGACAGCAGGGGGTCAGTCACCGGGCGGACTCCGGCGCGACTGCCGGTTGTTCGGCCTCGGAACCAGGCGGGACGCCGATGCGCAACTGCCCGGGCCGCTGTGCTCTGGCTGTGCGGGCCAGGGTGAGCGCGGCGGTCACGGCCAGAACGACGAGGGCGGCGCCCGAGAGGAGGAAGGCGTCCTTGACTCCGGTGAGTGCGATGGTGGTCGAGGCCACGAAGGGAGAAACGGCCAGGGCTCCCGCCACTCCGGCCTCCCACAGACCCAACGCCTTCGCCAGATGGTGGCTCGGTATGCGCTGCTGCACCAGCGCGATCAGGGGGATGTCCGTGAGGGCCGAGGCCAGCCCGGTGGCGATCAGGAGCACTGCGGCCCCGGCAGTGGAGGTGACGATTCCGAGCGGCGCACGGAAGATTCCGAGCAGGGCCCAGGCCAGCACCGCCGCCAGGGCGAGTCTGCGCATCCGCAGGCCGGCCAGCAGGAGTGCCCCCGCCACTTCCGCGACCCCGGCGACGCCCAGCAGCAGGCCGTAGCGGCCGCCCTGCCCCACGACGACAACCAGCCCAACCGTCAGGAAACCGCTGGTCAGAGCGAGGGCGAGCACGAAGGTCACGATGACCACGATCACATCGGGAGCGGCCCGAACGGCCTTGAGCCCGGCGGCGAGATCGGCCCACAGGCCCGCCTGGCCGGCGGCCAGGACGGGGCGGGTCACGCGGATGGCGGCCACGGCGCCCGCCGAACCGAGGAAGGTCAGTCCGTTGACCACCAGCGCCGCCCGCAGGGAGCCGTAGGCCAGCAGCGGCGCGAGCATGAGCGGGCCGACGAAGAAGGCGGCCCGGAAGGCGACTTGCAGCAGACCGTTGGCCTGTTGCAGACGGTCGGCCGGGGCGATCTGCGTGACGATGGCGTTGCGGGCCGGGGCGAAGGGGGCGCCGATCAGGGCCAGCAGTGCCGTTGTCACCACGAGCAGGGGCAGGTTCAGCAGACCGAGGGACAGCAACACCGCGGCCACCGCCACTACGGCGACCCGGGCCAGATCGGTGGCGATCATCAGCTTGCGGCGGTCGTAACGGTCGGCGTACGAGGCGGACACGAACGTGGCCAGGAACGCGGGCGCGAACGCGGCCACGCTGACCACGGCGACGGCCGTCGGGTCCTTCGTCAGCGACCAGGCCAGCCAAGCGGTCGCGGCGGTGTACAGGCCGTCGCCGAAGCGTGAGACGGCCTGGCCGAGGAAGAGAAGCAGGAAATCGCGGTCCCTGAGCAGTGACATGCCGCCACTGTCGGATCTTCTCGGGCACCTGATCCAGTTATTAGGCAGATGACTAATCAACGGGGTCGGTGGTGTGCAGAAAGCTCTCCAGGCTGGGGGCGAGACCGGCCACCTGCCCGGGCAGGAGCCGGTACAGGACGTAGTAGCCCTCACGGCGGCGTTCGAGCAGGCCCGCGTCCGCCAGGATGCGCAGGTGCTTGGACAGGGCGGCCTCGCTGACGCCGACGAGCGGCGCCAACTCCTGGGTGCTGCGCGGGCGTTCGGCGATCAGCCGGAGGGCCCGCAGGCGGGTGTCGTCGGCGAGCGCGCGGAGCATGCCGACGAGCTGTGCGGGAGGAATCCTGGGGCGGGCTTCCCGGGCGATCGACGAGACGGGAAAGACGAGCCCGAGGGGCCAGGGGCCGTCGCAGTTGACCCGGACGTGCGGCCACACATAAGTGCTGGGGGCGAGCAGCAGGGTGTCATCCGGGCCGATGGCGACCTCGTGGTCGTGCGGGCGTTCCAACCAGAAGCGTTCGGCCTGCCGGTCGCTGCGCACCTCCGGCCACAGGCCGCGGAGCATGCCGTACAGGCCGCGCTGTTCGATCTGGTGCCCGGCCTCGCTCACCCCGGCGGCCAGTTGCGGTTCGATCCGCGCCCATTCCCCCTCGAACGCCTCCCGCCAGTAGCGCTCCAGCATGCTCAGGAACCTTTCGAGGAGTGCGCGGGGGTCGTCGAGGAGCATCGCGGCCATCGCTTCGTCGCTCTCACGTGTGACCCGCTCCCGCAGCAGGCCGCGTACGTCCGGTTCCCGCAGCGCGTGTGGATCCCTGCCCTCGCCGCCCCACCACGGCGAGAGCAGCGGGATGGCGAACTCCAGCCGGACCAGGTCCGGGTCCGCCATGCGCAGGCCGGCCAGCTCGCTGCCGAAGTCCGCGAGCCCGCCGGTCGGCCGCGGAAAGAGGAACTCGGGGGTGTACGAGCGCACCGCGTAGGAGAACGCCTCGATCTCCCGCTTCAGGGCCGGCGACAGCTTGCGCATCGCGCGTACCCAGCCGTGCTGGACGGGGTGGTGTTTGGGTTCCACGAGCACATGCAGGCTCAATACGGCTTCCATCGTCGGCGAGTAGGCGAACCCCACCCGCTCCGCACCACCGGCGGGCACCCGGAACACGATCGTCATGACTCGCCATCATCGCCGTCCGGCGGCCCCGGAGGGAGCGTGCCGCGCGAGACGGTCGTCGGCGATGCCGACTTGACGGCCAGGATGTGCGCAGTCGCCGGGCACAGTGGCGTCACGGAGCACTTCGCCGAGGAACTCCTCACCCCTTGCGTGCGGTTTGCCCCTTACGCCGGTGGCTGTCCGGTGGCAGGAGGTGTGGGGCCGGTGGGCGAAGTGGCAGACCTTGTCGCGGTACAGGTGGTCCGACAGCTCGTTGCCGCAACCACCGAGCTGGGTGCCGCACCAGTACGTGTAGGCGGGATGGCGCCGGCGCCAACGGGTCAACTCGTCCGCGTCGGTCGGCAGGATGATCGCGCGCCCGGAGTTTCGGCCTCCGATCACCGCGGCAACGGCCGGGCGACGACGTACTGCTGTGGACCCGGGAGATCCAGAAGCTGGCGGAGCACTACGCCGGTCGGTGACGGTCTCGTCGGTCGGCCTCGGCGGGGCGTCCGCCGGCGTGACCCCGACGAGGAGTGGGCCGGTCCGCCTCAAGCTCCCGCCGTGGGAAGCAGCACCTCCGCCCAGACCGTCTTCGTGTACGCCTCGTGGACCGTGCGTCCCCAACGGTCGGCGTAGGCCTCGACGAGGAGCAGGCCGCGGCCCGACGTCTCGTCCGCGGGCCGCGCGGTCACGGGCGGGGGCATGCGTTCGGGGCGGCTGTCGGTCACCTCGATCCGGAAGCGGTCGGGCAGGAGGCGCAGCGTCAGCCGGAAGTCGCGGCCGGGGAGGCTGCCGTGCCGGATCGCGTTGGACGCCAGCTCGGCGGTGACGAGCGCGACGGCGCGGGCCGGGTCGGCGTCGTACGAGATCCCGGTCCACTCGGTGAACTGCTGGACGGCGAGCCGGCGGGCGAGGCGGGCGCCACGTCTCGTACTGGTGAAACGCAGGGTCAGTTGGCGGACGGGAGCCAGCGACGGCTTCGCCTCGTCGGTGAGGTGTTGGTGTGTCACGGTGTCAGCGTGACCGGGCGTATGGCCCGCTGACCAGGTACGACGCCCGTACGCCGTCCTCATCGTACGGAGTGGGCGGGCGGTTGCGGGCTTGGTTGTACGGGGCTTGTACGGGCGTTGTACGGGTCCGGCGCGTGTCCCCGTTCCCGCGAACCGCGTTGGGCATGGACCGGTGGCGAGCGCGGCCGTGGCGGGGCGCGGAGCGGGATGGGAAGGACGTGAGGCTGTGAGGACGGCACGGGACGCACGGGAGACGCGGACGGGGCGAGGCGCGAAGACGAAGGACGAGGGGCCCGACGCGCCGGGCGAGTGGTCGGCGTACGGGGTGCTGTTGCAGTACCTCCGCAAGCGGGCCGGGCTGAACCAGCAGCAGCTCGGGGACACGATCGGCTACTCGCTGGAGCAGGTCGCCTCGGTGGAGCAGGGACGGCGTCCCGCGAAGGCGGCGTTCACGGTGGCGGCGGAGCGGGCACTTGAGGCGGGCGGGGTCCTGGACGCGCTCCAGGGGGAGGTGGATCGGGCCAAGTTGCCGAGGTTCTTCAGGAACGTCGCGCTGCTGGAGGCGGAGGCGCTGAGCAGGTTCTCGTACGATCCGCTGCTCATCTCTGGGCTGTTGCAGACGGAGGCCTACGCGCAGGCGCTGCTCGAAGCTCACTTTCCGCCCTTGGACGACGAGACCATCGAGCAACGCGTCGCCGCGCGCCTGGCACGGCAGGGCCTGCTCACCCGCAAGAGCCCGCCCGTGGTCTTCGTGTTCGTGGTAGAGGAAGCCGCACTTCGACGTGTGGTGGGCAACAAGGCAGTGATGCGTGAACAGTTGAAAAGCCTGTTGGCATGCTCTCGAAGTCGTAACGTCGAACTTCAAATCATGCCAACTGCCCGAGGTGCCCACAGCGGGCTCAACGGACCCATGGTGTTGCTGGAGTCAAGGAATCGCACGCGGCAGGTATACGTCGAGGCGCAGGACGTGGTGACCGTCAGGACTGCTCCGGACGAGGTCAGCGAGTTCTGGCTGCGGTATGGGATGCTGCGCACGCAGGCCCTCAACACCGAGGAGTCCTCTCGTCTCATCGAGCGCATGGCAGGGGAGCTATGAGCACCGACCAGCACACCGCTGAGGCCGCTGAACTGGACTGGTTCAAGAGCAGCTACAGCGGAACCAGCGGCGGCGACTGCGTTGAGGTGGCCGCCAGCCTGGACGCCGTGTACGTACGGGACTCGAAGGCCGTGGGTGGCGGGCCGGTGCTACGGGTCGGCCGGGGCGAGTGGGCGGCGTTCGTCGCGCTCGCGGTGGAGTAGGGCCAAGCGCGGCTTCTGAACGGAACAACGGGCTCGCTCACAACACTTGGGGTGTCGTGAGCGAGCCCGTTGTCATGCCGACGGTTCAGAACAGGGCACCCTCAGCGCCCTCACGGAAATCCGACCCGCCTCGCGCGGCAGGGGGCTGGTGAGCGACATGAGCGATCGGCTTGCGGCAGGCGGGCTGGCAACCTGATCACCCACGTGACGATGTGTCAGCCCTTGTTGGCGCCAAGGGTGAGACCGCTGACGAACTGGCGTTGGAGGACGAAGTACACGATCAGGGTGGGGATCGCGGTGAGCAGGGCGCCGGCCGCGACGAGGTTGGGGTCGGTGAAGTACTGGCCGGAGAGGTTGTTCAGGGCCGAGGTGATCGGCATGTTCTCGCCGGTGGAGATCAGCACGATGGCCCAGAAGAAGTCGTTGTAGATCCAGATGGACAGCAGGGTCGCCAGCGCGGCCATGGCGGGGCGGCACAGCGGGAGCACGATCTGCCAGTACAGCCGCCATACGGAGGCGCCGTCGACGAGGGCGGCTTCGGTGAGTTCGTGGGGCAGTGAGCGCATGTAGTTGGCGAGGACGAAGGCGCAGAAGCCGGACTGGAAGGCGACGTGGATGAGGACCAGGCCGAGCGCGGAGTCGTACAGTTTGCCGCTCATGGTGATGCCGGGCAGGTCGGCCAGCAGGTAGAGGCGGTACAGCGGGGTGATGATCACCTGTTGGGGGAGCAGGTTGCCGGCGGTGAACACCAGGAGCAGGAAGAGGTTGACGCGGAAGTCGAAGCGGCTGACGTAGAAGGCGACGCAGGAGGAGAGGAACAGGGTGAGCAGTACCGCCGGGACGGCCACCAGCAGGGTGTTGGCGAGGTAGTGGAGCATGTCCGACTGTTCGAAGGCGTCGGTGAAGTTGTCCGGGCTGAGGGTGTCGGGCCAGGAGACGTAGCCCTTGGTGCTGGTCTCGGCGTAGGGGCGCAGGGCGGCGAACAGGGCCCACAGCAGGGGGGCCAGCCAGGCCAGGGCGGTGGCGGCGAGGAAGGTGTGCAGCAGGATCCGGGCGGGCCGCGGTGGGGTGCGCTGCTTTTGGAGCGCGTTCACGGTGCTCATGCGCTGCGTTCCTTCCGGAAGGTCGACACGAGGTAGGGGATGATCACGGCGAGGGAGATCACCAGCAGGACCACGGCGATCGCGGAGCCGTAGCCGATGCGGCTGGACTCGCCGATGATGTTGTTGGTGACCAGGATCGAGAGCAGTTCGGTGCCCTGGGCGCCCTTGTTGAAGACGAAGACGAGGTCGAAGGCGCGCAGCGCTTCGATGATCGTGACGACGAGGACGACGGTGTTGGTGGGGCGCAGGGTGGGGAAGACGACGTTTTTGAAGGTCTGCCATTCGTTGGCGCCGTCGAGTGCGGATGCTTCGCGCAGGGAGGGGTCGACGCCCTTGAGTCCGGCGAGGTAGAGGATCATCATGTAGCCGGCGTGGCGCCAGGACGCGGCGATGAGGACGGCCCACAGGTTGAGGTCGGGGTCGCCGATCCAGTCGATGTAGTGGCCTGGCCGGTTCGCGCCGATGAGGTTGTTGATCAGGCCGGTGTCGGGGTTGTAGACCAGTTGCCAGACGAAGCCGATGACGGCCATCGAGACCACGACCGGGAGGAAGAACGCCGTCTGGTAGAGCCGGCTGAAGCGGATCTTCTTGTCCAGCTGGACGGCCAGGAACAGCCCGAACGGGGTCGGGACCAGGATGAGCACGACGAACCAGACGATGTTGTGCTCGACGGCGGGCCAGAACTGCGGGTTGTTGGTGAACA
The DNA here is from genome assembly GCF_003032475.1 of Streptomyces sp. P3. NCBI lineage: Bacteria > Bacillati > Actinomycetota > Actinomycetes > Kitasatosporales > Streptomycetaceae > Streptomyces > Streptomyces sp. P3. The sequence continues at coordinate 8,070,787 of NZ_CP028369.1, read as the reverse complement.
GTTCCCGGAAGTTGTCCAGTCCCACCCAGGTGATGGAGCCGAAGCCGATGCCGTCCCAGGTGGTGAAGGCCAGCGCGATCGAGGCCAGGGCGGTGACCCAGACCAGGGCGATGTGCAGGACCGTGGGCACGCCGGCCATCAGGGTGAGGGTGAGCCGGTCGCGGCGGGTCAGCAGCCGCCGGTGGCCCAGCGGGGCCCGCTTCTTCGGGGGTGCGGTGCCCGCAGGCGGTGGGGGGGCCGCCTGCGGGGTCTTCGGTGTGGTTTCGGAGCTCATGGTGTCGGTGTTCGTCCGCTTCAGCAGGAGGGTGGGTCTCAGCCGGAGGCGAAGATCGTCTTCTTCTGGCGTTCGATCGATGCCAGCAGGCCGTCGATGCCCTTGGGGTCGCGGACGAACTTCTGCAGCGCGGGCTGCATCACCGTGGAGGTGAAGTCCGGGCGGCTGTCGCGGTCCATGAACTGGGTGAGGTGCCTGGCGCCGGCGATCGTCGCGTACGCCTTCTTCTGCAGTGCGGTGTAGGAGGAGGTGTCGGCCTTGTTGGAGGCGGCGACCAGGCTCGGGTCGGACTTCAGGTAGATCTGCTCGGCCTGCGGCGTGCCCAGGAACTCCAGGAGTTTGAGCGCACCGGTGTTGTTCCTGGGGTTCTTGGAGAGCATGAAGCCGTCGGTGGGCGCCTCGACGGTGTCCTGGCCGTGGGCGGGGTCGATCTGCGGGAAGGGGAAGAAGTCCAGGTCGTCCAGGTCGGCCTTGTTCGTGAACTGCTGGGCCACGAAGCTGCCGAACAGGTACATGCCCGCCTTCTTCGAGATCAGCGTCTGGGCGGCGTCCTGCCAGGTCCGGCCGACGGCGCCGTCCTGGTGGTAGGGCAGCAGCTCGGCCCAGTGGTCGAAGGCGGTGCGCACCTTCGCATCCGTCCACGACGCCTTGCCCGCCATCAGCTCGACATGGAAGTCGTAGCCGTTGGTACGGAAGTTGATCTGGTCGAAGGTGCCGAGCGCGGGCCAGGCGTCCTTGTCGCCGAAAGCGAACGGGACCAGACCGTCCTTCTTCATCTGCTTACACAGCGCGAGCAGCTGGTCGAAGGTCGCCGGGACGGTGTAACCGTGCTGCTGGAACACGCTCTTGCGGTAGAAGACCCCCCAGATCGACGTGGAGACCGGCACGAAGTAGTACTTGCCGTCCGCGCCCTTGCTCAGCGCCTTCATCGCGTCGGGGAAGTTGCCCCCGATCTTCTGCCACACGTCGTCGACCGGGGAGGCCAGGCCCTTGGCCGCGAAGAACTGCATCCGGTAACCCGCGAACCAGTTGAACACGTCGTCCGGCGTGCCCTGCAGATAGGAGTTGATCTGCTCCTGGAACGTGTTGTGGTCCTTGGTGTTCACGTCCACCGCGATCCCCGACTGCTTCGTGAACGCCGCGTAGATCTCGGCGAACGCCTTCTTCGGCACCGCGTCCGAGGCGTTGGAACCGAGCGTGACCGTCTTCGGGTCGGCAGCGCCACCACTGCCGCCACAGGCACTGAGCACCGGCACACCGGCACCCAGAACCGCAGCACCGGCGACACCACGCAAGACCGTACGGCGGCTCGCGGCAGGCACCGGCCGGCCGAAGGACGAAGGGTTCATTTTGGCTCCTGACAGGACGGCCGAACCCGAGACGGCGGGTCGACCGAGGGATGCGACGGGGAAGTGGTCGTCAAGGCGACCCAGACTCAACACGATCGAACAAATACGACCGGCGGCTGCGAGGAAGAGTGAATGCTCCCGGGAGTCGCTGTCAAGCCCCTCCACCCCGGAGGCGGTGCCGACTGCACCGGTCCGAAAATCCGGCACATTCCCGCCGTACAGGAGCGGCCGCCCCACGCCGTGAGCCCGGCAGCGAGCCCGGCAGTGACTGACAACACATCTTCTGACCAGCATCTTTGCGTCGCGTGAAAAATCCAGCGGCGAACGCCGTGCCCCCTCGTGCCGGACCGCCGCACTCCCCCGCATCCAGCGCCCCGCCACCAAATCGATGCCGCGCGGACCCTTGACGTACAGCTCTCGGCTACGTAGACATGACCACGCGATCAGACCGCGTGATCATAGGGTTGACCTCGTTCGATGCAGATGTGTGACCTTCTGGAGACTTCATGGCACCAGCGATGGGCGAGAACGACGGCTTCTCCGCGCCGCGCAGCGCGGACGTGGCCCGCCTGGCCGGGGTGTCCCGCAAGACGGTCTCGCGGGTGCTCAACAACGAGCCCTACGTCTCCGACGCGGCTCGCCAGAAGGTTCTCGCAGCCGCCGAAGAACTCGGATACCGCCTCAACCAGGCGGCCCGCACGCTGGCCTCCGGGCGCACCGGCTCGATCGGCGTGGTGGCCCTCGGAACCGTCGGGTACGGCACCGCCTCCCTCCTCCTGCACATCGAGCGGGCCGTGCGCGACGCCGGATACGCGCTCCGCGTGGTCAACACGCCGGACGGCGACCCGGTGGGCATCGCCGGCGCCGTGGAGTCACTGCTGGAGCAGGGAGTGGACGGCGTAGTCGTCTCCGAACCCATCGTGGAAGGAGACGTCGGCGTACGCGTCGACGTGCCGGTGCTCTTCCTGGGGGCGCCGCCGGCGTTCTCCGCCGCACGGACGCTGACCGTGGGCGTGGGCGCCCACGCGTTGGCGCAGGCGGCGACCGAGCATCTGCTGGACCTGGGACACGCGACCGTTCACCACCTCGCCGGTCCGCGCCGGTGGTACGCCACCAAGGACCGTATAGAGGGATGGCGGGCGGCGCTCGCGGCGCGGGGCGCGCACGAGCCGCCGCTGCTCAACGGTGACTGGTCGCCCGCCTCCGGATACGCGGCGGGCTACGCTCTGGCCTCGGACGCCTCGGTGACCGCGGTCTTCGCCGCGGGCGACGAGATGGCCATCGGCCTCATCCACGCCCTGCGGGACGCAGGGCGGCGCGTGCCCGAGGACATCAGCGTCGTCGGTTTCGACGGCAATCCGGTCTTCGCCTATGTCTCCCCTCCCCTGACCACCGTGCGTCAGCCCTTCGAGGCCGCGGCCCGGGAAGGCATCCGCCTGCTCGTGCACGCGATCGAGAAGCCCGACACCGACCTGCCGCAGGCGAGCGACCCACCGGTCCAACTCGTCGTCCGCGGCTCGACCGCGCCTCCGCCGTCCCACCAGGACCGGACGGTGCGGCGCTCCGTCTGAGGAACCCGGCAGGGGAAACACCCGCACACCCGGGCACCGCTTTGCCGCTCGTCGGCCGTCTCACCGTGAGCCGGCCGATCCCCGTCGCCGCGCCGCCGACTTCTTCCCCGACGGCGGCCGCGGCCCGCGGGCCCGCCGCCCCCACCGGGATCTCTCCGGGGCGGCGGGCACCGCACCACACCATCCCTTCCCTGTTCTGGGAGCCGCACCATGTCCCCTGCTACGTCGGTCGTCAGACCCGGCACCGCTCAGCGTTCCGCCCCCGCCACCGTCCTGTTCCTGCTGCTGTCGCTGGTCGTCGCCGCGGCGACGGTGTTGCTGCCCGCCGCGGACCGGGCGCAGGCCCTGTCCCGTCCCTCGCAGACGATGTACACGCCGCCCCCGGGTGCGCCTTCACCCGGTTCGCTGTACCCGCGAGCGGTACGCCTGCAGCACAACGGATCCGCCAACGGCACCCTGCTCGGCACGTTCGAGCAGTACACCTCCGGCACGCCCGTCTTCCCGATCTACCGCAGCACCGACAACGGCAACTCCTGGAGCAAGATCTCCGACATCGCCGACACCCAGAACGGGTGGGGCATGCGCTGGGAGCCCGAGCTGTTCGAGCTGCCCACGGCCATGGGCGGCTTCCCGGCGGGCACCATCCTGGCCGCCGGCGCCTCGGTTCCCTCGGACCGCTCGGCCATCAAGATCGATGTCTACGCCAGCACCGACCGCGGCCTGACCTGGACGTTCGTCAGCAACATCGCGACCGGCGGCACCGCGTTCGACACCAACGGGAACACCCCCGTCTGGGAGCCGTTCTTCCTGGTCTCCGGCGGCAAGCTCATCGTCTACTACTCCGACCAGCGCGACCCCGCCCACGGCCAGAAGGTCGTGCACCAGGTCTCGACGGACGCCCGCACCTGGGGCCCGGTCGTCGACGACGTGGCGATGCCCACGTACAGCAACCGTCCCGGGATGCCGACCGTCACCAGGCTGCCGAACGGCAACTACGTCATGGCGTACGAGTACGGTGGCGCGCCCGAAGGCAACTTCGCCGTCTACTACAAGATCTCCTCCGACCCCGAGGCCTTCGGCTCCGCCACCGGCATCCCCCTGCGTACGGCGGAAGGCGTGGTACCCCAGAGCGCTCCCTTCATCACCTGGCTGCCCACCGGAGGCCCCAACGGCACCCTCGCCGTCAGCGCCAACAGCGCCGACGACCTGTTCATCAACACGCAGAACGGCGCCGCGAACACCTGGACGCGCGTCAACGCCGGCGTGGCCGGCGGATACAGCCGCGGTCTGACCCCCCTCGCCGACGGACACAGCCTGCTGATACTCAGCGGAGGACGGGGCGGCAACAACCTCTCCAACCCCGTCACCTACGGCACGATCGACCTGGGCGGCAGCATCTCCGACGGTGCCACCTACACCGTCACCAACGCGGGCAGCAGCCGGCTGCTCGCCATCGCGGGCGGCTCCACCACCAACGGCACCTACGCCACCCAGCAGAACGCCGACAACGCGAACGACCAGCAGTGGCGGTTCGTCCAGCAGCCCTCCGGCTACTTCAAGATCTTCAACGTGGCCAGCGGCAAGGTGCTGGGCGTGGAGAACCAGTCCACCGCCAACGGCGCCAAGATCCTCCAGTGGGACGACAACGGCACCGTCGACCACGAGTGGTCGGTCGCCCCGAACCCCGCGGGCGGCTTCTCCCTCGTCAACCGGCTGACCGGCAAGTACCTGGAGATCCCGAACGCCTCCACCACCGTCGGAACCGTCGCCGGACAGTGGGACGCCACCAGCTGCGCCTGCCAGCGCTGGAACCTCGCCCAGACCGCCCTGTCGCCCCTGGGCACCGGTCAGTACGTGCTGGTGAACAAGAACAGCGGCAAGTACCTCGACATCCCGAACGGCTCCACCACCGCGGGCACCGCCGTCGGCCAGTGGCAGAACACGGCCTACACCTCCCAGTACTTCACCTTCCAGTCCGCGGGCAGCGGCGCCTGGACCATCAAGAACGTCAACAGCAACCTCAACCTCGACATCCAGGGCTCCTCCGGTACCGCGGGCGCGGCCCTCGTCCAGAACACCGCCTCCAGCGCCAACTCCCAGAAGTGGACCCTCACCGACGCGGGCGGCGGCTACTTCAAACTCCGCAACGTGAACAGCACCCTCGTCGCAGGCGTCGCGCAGTCCTCCACCGCCAACGGGGCAGCCGTCGTGCAGTGGAACGATGTCAGCGTCGACGACCAGCTCTGGAAGATCGTCCGAATCAACTGACGGCTTCCGCCTGTGTCATGACGGGCGCGGGGACCGCCGACGAAGCGGTCCCCGCGCCCGCCGTACGTCCCGGCCGGCCGGTCCCTTCCTCCTCGGGGCCGGCCGGTCGCGCGGGCACAGCCGATCTCCCCTCCACGGTGACCGAGGCGCTCGGCTCCACGCGCCGCACCGTCGGCATCCCACGCGAAGGCCCGCAGGCGACGCCGTGAGCGGCACGTCGGTCCTGCCGCGCGGCGCGGGGTTCAGCGGTTGCGCAGAGCCTCGCGCGCGGTGTTCAGATCGGCCGCGCCCGGCCGGTTGTGGGGCAGTTTGCCGAGCAGGGTCGCCATCCCGCACGTGTTCGTGACAGCGGAGTAGACCAGGCCGCCCGCCATGCCGGCCGACATCAGCAGCAGGACCGGATGCACGAGCAGGCCGAGCAGGACGCCGAGCAGGACAGCGCTGCCGGCGGTGAAGCGGACCTGGCGTTCCATGCTCCACACCGCCCGGGTGTCACGGGCGGCCGGTGTGTCCAGGCCGTGCCCCGCGGCGGTCCAGGCTCCGGTGCCGCCGACGAGGGTGGCCGTGACGACACCCTGCTCGGCCAGGATCTCGCAGGCGTTCGCGGAGCGGGTTCCGGAGGCGCAGACCACCAGGACGTCCGTGGCCTCGGCGGCATGCCGGATCTCCGGCAGCGCGCGCCGGATCTGGTCGAGGGGGATGTTCAGGGCTCCGGGCAGGTGGCCGGAGGCGTACTCGGCCGGGGTGCGCACGTCGATGACGGTCAGCTCATGGATGCGGGTGCGCGCCTGATCGGCGCCGAGGGAACGAGGAAAGGAGATGTGAGTCATGGCAGATGTGATCCTTGATGGTCGACGCCGTCCCGAACCGGGACGTACAGTACCCCTAGGGGTATTTTCAGAGGAGTGATCGTGGAACTGGAGCTCGAGGGTGCGGACCTGAAGGCCGTGCTGAACCGGCTGCGTCGCGCGCAGGGTCAGATCTCCGGAGTGATCCGGATGATCGAGGAGGGGCGTGACTGCGAGGACGTCGTCACCCAGCTCGCCGCCGCTTCCCGCGCGCTCGACCGGGCCGGCTTCGCGATCATCGCGACCGGACTGCAACAGTGCGTGGCCGAACTGGACTCCGGGCGCAAGAACGGTGAGGACACGGTCGCCATGCGCGCACGGCTGGAGAAACTGTTCCTGTCGCTGGCCTGAGAGCCCGCGCGTCGGTGGCGCTCACCGCCGCCGACAAGCGAGCCCGTCGGTCACCACGGTGGCGCTCACCGCGGCACCGCGGTGGCGCTCACCGCACCGCGTCGATCAGCATGGAGGCCGCCACCGCCAGCAACACCCCCGCGAAGATCCGCTGAAGCGTGGGCCCGGACACTTTCGCGGCCAACCGCTTGCCGTCCCACGCGCCGAGGACCGCGGTCCCGACGAACGGACCGACGACCGTCCAGTCGAGCTTCTCGACCGTGCCCGCGCGCATCGCCAGCGCGGCCAGCGAGTTGACGCTGATGACCAGCAGGCTGGTAGCCACCGCGTTGCGCATGCGCAGATCCAGCACGCTCACCAGCGCCGGTACGGCGAGAAAGCCACCGCCGACCCCGAGAACGCCGGTGACCGCGCCGAGTCCGGCACCGGCCCCCGCCGCCCGCGCCGGCCGCACCGTCACCGAGCTCCCGGCGGCCGGCCTCGGCCACAGCATGCGCACGGCGGCGGCACCCGCGACCACGGCGAAGCCCGCCGTCAGGGCGGCGGCCGGGACCCGGGCGGCCAGGGCGCCCCCCAGCATCGCCGGACCGATCCCGGCCGCCGCGAACAACAGCCCCGTCCGCCAGCGGACGTTCCCGTCCCGAGCGTGCGCGGACAGGGCCGTGACCGAGGTGATGGTGACGACGACCAGACTCGCGGTGGTGGCCCCGACCGGACTGAAACCGAGCAGGTAGATCAGGGCGGGGACGGCCAGCACGCTGCCGCCGCCCCCGAGCGCGCCGAGCGCCAGCCCCATGACCCCCCCGGCGGCCAGGGCGAGTATGAGAGCACTCACGCGACCGTGCCGTTTTCCCCGCGCGCGTCCACGACCGGCAGACCCGCCTGCGCCCAGTCGCGCATACCGCCGATCACGTCCACTGCCGCCGCGCCGCGCGCCGCCAGCAGTTCGGCCGCCTGCCGGGAGCGGTTCCCGGCGCGGCAGACCACGATCAGGGGCCACGCCTGCGCCTGTGGGGGCAGCCCCGCGCCGGCGGCCAGCGCGGACAGCGGCAGGTGCACGGCCCGGGGCGCGTGCCCCGCCTGCCACTCGTACGGCTCGCGCACGTCCAGCAGCACGGCGTCGACCGCGCCCTCGGCCGCGCTTGCGTGGCCGGTGCGCGCGGCGGCCTCCCGCACGGTCACCCGCCCCGCGCCTGTCTGTACTCGTCGAAACATGCTCATGTCGGCTTCTCGCTCCTGTCTGCCACGCCGGTACGAGGGACCGGCAGGGGTCCGGGTGGCGCCTCGCGCCCGTGGGGGATTCCGGTGTCAGGGATTCCGGACGACGAGTCCGGCCCGGCCGGCCGCGTCGAAGGAGTCGTCGACGGCGACGACGTCGCGGCCTGCGGCGTCCAGCAGGGAGGCGGCGATGGCGGCACGCATGCCGCCCGCGCAGTGCACCCACACCTCACCGTCGGGGACCTCGCCCAGGCGGCGGTGCAGGGTGTGGACCGGGATGTGCAGCGAGCCGTCGATGTACCCGCCCGCCCGCTCCGAGCCTCGCCGGACGTCGAGGACGACGACGCCCTCGGCCGGATGACGAGCCGCGAGGTCGGCGAACGCCGCGCGACGGCAGGAGGCCGGAGCCTCGCCCTCGCGCAGCCAGTCGGCCGGCCCGCCGGTGGCCGCCGCGGCCGGCCGGTCGATGCCCACGCGGACCAGCTCACGCTGGGCACGTGCGAGTTGTGCGGGTGACTCGGCGAGCAGGGTCACCGGCTTGTCCCACGGAATCAGCCAGGCCAGATACGTCGCGAGCTGCCCCTCGGCCTCGAAGTTGAACGAGCCGGACACATGCCCGGCGGCGAAGGCGACGCGGTCGCGCAGATCCACCACCCACTCCCCCGCCGCCAGCCGGGCGGCGATCTCGTCGGCGTCGGCCACGGCCGGTGGAGTGAGATCGACGGGTGCGGGTCCGGCGGCGTTGGCCGGCCCCATGTGCGCGTAGTAGGCGGGGATGTCGTCCAGGCCGGCCAGCAGACCGGCGACGAAGGCGTCCACGTCCCGGGTGAGGGCCTCGTTGGACGCCTTCTCCTTGCCGATGGTCGAGGCATCGCCCTGCGACTGCGAGGACGAGCAGAAGCTGCCGAAGCCGTGCGTGGGCAGCACCTCCGCGTCCTCGGGCAGCTCGGTGGCCAGCCGGTGCACGGAGGCGTGCTGGGCCCGGGCGAGCCGCTCCGTCAGCCGTGGCTCGACGAGGTCCGGCCGGCCGACGGTGCCGATCAGCAGCGAACCACCGCTGAACACCGCGACCGCCGTGCCGTTCTCCTCCAGTGCGTAGGAGGTGTGGTGCGGGGTGTGGCCGGGCGTGGCCAGCGCCCGCAGGGACAGGCCGGCGCGGGCGTCGATCTCCGCGCGGTCCCCGTCGTGCACCGGTACGCGCTCGAAGGCGACGCGGGCCCCGGCGGGGACGAGATAGGCGGCGCCGACGACCCGGGCCAGCTCCAGGCCCCCGGTGACGTAGTCGTTGTGGACATGCGTCTCGACGACATGGGAGATGCGCACCCCTCGCCGGACGGCCGCGGCGATCACCAGGTCGAGGTCACGCGGCGGGTCGACCGCCACCGCGGTCTCCTCACCGCCCGCGAGATAGCTCCGGTTGCCCAGACCCGACAACTCGATCGTGTCGACGAAGAACACGACGTACTCCCTTCCAGCGATGAATTACCCCCGGGGGTATATCTACGAAGGTAGCATGAGTACCCCGGGGGGTATTTTCGGAACCGGGAACCGGCAGGCCCCGGCGACCCGACCGCGCGCCTTCGCCGCCGTGCCCGGCCCGGGCGTCGCCGTGCTCGACGGGCACGCCCGCACCGCCGGCCGCCGCTCGCGCCGGCCGCCGCATGCGGAGGACCTCGGCCCGCGGCACGGATACACGACGCGCACGTCACGGACGGCCGTGGGGCGGGCGTCACCCGGGAACTCCGGTCCGGCCGGCCCCGGGACGACCGGATAGAGTGCGCGAAACGGCAGCCTGGTCAGGCACTGGTCAGGAACCGGTCAGGGAGGGGAAGCGTGACCGACACCCGACCCGCGGACGGCGAAGCGCAAGCTCAGCGGCAGAGCCGACTGCTCCACCGCCTGATGCGCCACCTCCCCCTGATCGCCCCCGTCCTGCTGTGGGCGGTGCCCTGCGTGGTGCTCCTGCACACCGGACAGCACTGGCCGCCGTCCGTCACGTGGGCCGGCACCGCCCTGTTCGCCCTCGGCCTGGTCGGTATGCCGCTCGCCATGGCGCGCGGCCACGGCCGGCGTCAGCAGGACCGGGCCGCGATCGTCGGTGACACCCTGCTGGGCACGAGCTGGGTTCTGTTCACCTGGTCCGTCCTGCTCGGCGTCCTCCTGCGACCCGCCCTGACCGTGGCCGGCGCGGGCGGGAGTCAGGACCGGGCCCGCATCGTCACCTGGGCCGTCCTCGGCGTGAGCGCCGTGCTGCTCGCCCGGGGGTACGCCGAGGCCCGCCGCGTACCGCGGGTGCGCCGGCTCGACGTGCGACTCCCGCGGCTGGGCGCCGGACTGGACGGCACCCGCGTCGCCCTCATCACCGACACCCACTACGGCCCGCTCGACCGCGCCCGCTGGTCGGCACGGGTGTGCGAGACGGTGAACGCCCTGGAGGCCGACCTGGTCTGCCACACCGGCGACATCGCGGACGGGACGGCCGAACGCCGCCGCGCCCAGGCCCTCCCGCTCGGTTCCGTGCGGGCCACCCGGGCCCGGGTGTACGTCACCGGCAACCACGAGTACTACAGCGAGGCCCAGGGCTGGGTCGACCTGATGGACGAGCTGGGCTGGGAGCCGCTGCGCAACCGTCATCTGCTGCTCGAACGCGGCGGCGACACCCTCGTGGTCGCCGGCGTGGACGACGTCACCGCCGAGTCCTCCGGTCTGGCAGGCCACCGCGCCCACCTCGCCGGAGCCCTGGACGGCGCCGACCCCGACCTGCCCGTCCTGCTGCTGGCACACCAGCCCAAGTTCGTCGACCGGGCGGCGGCCGCCGGCATCGACCTGCAACTCTCCGGCCACACCCACGGCGGCCAGATGTGGCCCTTCCACCTCCTGGTCCGCATCGACCAGCCCGTCGTCGCGGGCCTGAGCCGGCACGGCGCCCGCACCCTCCTCTACACCAGTCGCGGCACCGGCTTCTGGGGCCCGCCGTTCCGCGTCTTCGCCCCCAGCGAGATCACCCTGCTCGTACTGCGCTCCCCGCACCCGCCCACCGCGTCGTAGGAACACCGGGCGATGGCCGTCGCCGGACGCCCCAGGCTCGGAGGTGGGTCACCAGGCCGGTTCGCCGTGACGGTCGTGAAGGGACGGTCTCCCCGCCTGGTCCCGCCGGGGTCCGGCACATGCCGGCGCGCCGCGCGGGGTGGTCCCGTGGGTGTGTTCGGTGCGGACCGGACCCCGCTGTCCAGGACTCCCGCCCGGGCCGGGCCGCCGGGCGATCCCGGCGCACGGACACGCGCCGAGCGGAACCCGGTGCGGGCGGTCGTCGTACGGGGCCCCGTGGCTCGCCGCCCGGCCCGTGTTCCAGGACGGCGACGCCCTGAGCCCCGGGCGGTGCCACGTCCGGCCGAGGAGGCCGGCCGGCGGGCGCCGGGTCGAGCGCGGTGCGTCAGCGCATGTCCGCCGCGTCGAGCAGGGCGGCCACCGTGGGAGCGACGAGCCCTGTCGGCGTGTCGGCCCCGATCCCCGCACGGGCACTCGCGCCGTCGAAAACCAGGATCAGCTGCCGGGCCAGCAGATCCGGGTCGCTCGCCCCACCCCGTTCGGCCTCGGAGCGGAAGAAGGCCGTCAGGTTCTCCTTGATCCGGTGGGCCACCCGGCTCGCCGGGTGGCCCTGATTCTTGAGCTCGATCTGTACCGCGAGGTACCGGCACCCCTGGAAGTCGGGCTCACCCGCCTGGGTCACCAACTGGTCGAACACGTGCATGATCCGCTCACGAGGTGAACGGTTGTCGTCCGCCGTGGGCAGGAGCGTCGCCGCATAGGCGGAGGCGCGCTCCTCCAGGCTCGCCGCCAGCAGTTCGTCCTTGCTCTCGAACAGCTGGTACATGGAACGCTTCGACACCCCCGCCGCCTTGCACAGCGCGTCGACGCCGATGCCGACACCGTCTCGGTAGGTGAGGGTGGCTGCCGCCTCCAGCAGGCGCTCTCGGGGACTTGGCTTCGCGTCGGTGCTCATATGGCGAGGTTAACCCGATTCCGCCCAATTGAAAACCGATCGGTTTACGAGGGGCGGTGGGGCGGTCCCCGACGCCGCCCAAGGCCGGGAAGGCACGGGAACAGGGTTCCCACCCCACCGGGATGGCGGCCTTCCCGGCCGCACCCGCGCGGGCGGCGGGAGCGCGGCGCTCGCCACGAGCGTGCCGGGAACATCGAGCCTGGGCCGCTCGGTGACCGCGGGCCTGGCGGCCGGCAGCAGCACCGCACCCGCCGGCGCGACGGCCGCGAAGACGACGTTCACGTACATCACCCAGCGCCATGACGCCCATTCGGTGAGCATGCCGCCGAGCGGCAGCCCGATCGCGCCGCCCGCACCGGCCGGCGCACTGAAGACGTCGAACGCCTTCGGCTTCTCGGCCGGGCCGGTGAAGGTCACGCCGAGCAGTGAGAGCGCCGCGGGCGCGAGCAGCGCGGCGAAGAGACCCTGGGCCACCCGTGCCGTGACGAGGACGTCGAAGCCGGTGGCCGCGCCGCCGGGGACGGACGCGCACGCGAATCCGATCAGGCCCGTCACGAAGGCGGTACGCCGGCCGAACAGGTCGCCGAGCCGGCCACCGGGCAGCAGCAGACCGCCGAAGGCCAGGGCGTAACCCGGTCACCCCGGACCGCGATCCCCTCGCGGCGCTTGCGTCGGGAAACCGATCGGTTTACCGTGGTGGAAACCGATCGGTTTCCGATTCTGTGGAGGCAGTCATGACCGCTCTGAAGGGCGCGAACGTCCTCGTCACCGGCGGCAGCCGGGGCATCGGCAAGGCCCTGGTGGAGGAGCTCTACGCACGCGGCGCCGGCAAGGTCTACGCCACGGCCCGCGACCCGCGCAGCGTGACGCACCCCGACGCGGTACCCGTGGCCCTGGAAGTCACCGACCCGGCCTCAGTGACGGCCGCCGCCGCACAGGCGGGGGACGTCACCGTGGTGATCAACAACGCCGGCGCCGCGGTCGGCGCGTCCTTCCTCGACTCCCCGGTGGACGACGTGCGCCGGGAGTTCGAGACCAACTTCTACGGCCCGCTGCTCGTCGCCCGTGCCTTCGTGCCGGTCATCGAGCGCAACGGCGGCGGCCACCTGCTCAACGTGCACTCCGTGCTCTCCTGGATCGCGCTCGGCGGCTCCTACAGCGCTTCCAAGGCCGCCCTGTGGTCGCAGACCAACTCCCTGCGCCTGGAGCTGCAGCCGCGCGGTATCTCCGTCACCGGACTGCACGTCGGCTACGTCGACACGGACCTCGCGGCCGGCGTCGACGCACCGAAGTCCGACCCCCGCGACGTGGCCGCGCTCGCCCTCGACGGCATCGAGACCGGGGCCTACGAGGTCCTCGCCGACGACATATCACGCCAGGTCAAAGCGGGCCTCGCCGGCGATCTCGCCGGCCTGTACGCCCAGCTTGCCAAGTAGCCCCACTTCACACAGGAGACGACGACATGGCCACCCAGGACCCACGTCCCACGATTCACGTCCCCGGGACCACCAGCCACACCATCCCCCCGCGCGCGGGACGCCACCGCCACGAGGGGAACCTGCGCTACCTCGAGGCGGGCACCGGTTCCCCCGTGGTCCTGCTGCACACCGTGCGCACCCAGGCCGAGCACTTCCGCCACCTCGTCCCGCTCGTCTCGGACAGATACACCGTGTACGCCCTCGACCTGCCGGGGATGGGCTACTCGGAGATCGTGCCCGGGGCGTCGTACGACGAGCCGGCCATGCGCGCGGGCGTCGAGCGGCTGCTGACCGGACTCGACCTCCACGACGTCACGTTGGTCGGGGAGTCCATGGGTGCGGTGCTCGCCCTGACCACGGCGGCGGACCTCCCGGAGCGCGTCCGGCGTGTCGTGGCGGTGAACGCGTACGACTTCCACGGCGGGATCGCCCGGTCCTCCCTCCTCGCGCGCGCGGTGGTCGGCGGCGTCCTCGCGCCCGGCGTGGGCCCGGTGATCGCGGGGGTGGAGCCCAGGCCCGTCCTTCGCAAGATCCTGCAAGGCGGCCTCGGCGACCAGACCGCGCTGCGGGAGGACTACGTGAACGAGCTCCTCCAGGTGGGCGGCCGCCCCGGCTACCCGGCCGTCGCCCGGGCCGTGTACCAGGCCCTGCCCGGCCTTATCGCGGCCCGCTCTCGCTACCCGCAGGTCAAGGCCCCTGTCCACCTGGTCTACGGGGAGAAGGACTGGTCCCGGACGTCGGACCGGGAGGCCGACAGGAAGCTGCTGCCGGCCGCCGACTTCACGCAGGTGCCGAAGGCCGGCCACTTCATCTCCCTGGAACGGCCCGACGTACTGGCCGACTTGCTGAACGCCGTGGCGTGACCGGCCCGGGACGGCCGTGGTCGCCCCTGTTCGGGTCCAGCGCGGGTGCGGTGCGTTCGGGGACCAGGTCCGACCGGACGGTGGACGGGGCCTGGGCGGGACGGGCCCGCGCCGCCGAAGTAGGGGGTGTCGGCCTGGAGGACGAGGCCCCGAACCGCGACGGACCCGTGGTCCCGGTGTCTCACTTCTCCAGGACGAAGATCGGCTTGTGGCCGGCGCGGCCCGAGGTCAGCACGTCGGGGATCTCGTCCCAGCCGTGGATCCCACTGGTGACCAGCTCGGGGTGGAGTGTGCCGGCCGCCACCGCCTCCAGGGTCGGCGTCATGTTCGGCCGCGCGTGGCCCTTGCCGTTGTGGAAGTGGACGCCGCGCTGGTAGAGCGAGAGCAGCGGGAGCCGGACGTCGTCGAAGTAGATGCCGACGCTGTTGACGTGACCCTCGGGCATGACCGACAGCAGCGCCTTGCGCAGCCGCTCGGGGTCGCAGCCGGCGTCCACGGCGAGGTGGAAGTCCTTCTCGCGCTTGCCGTCGATGTGGTGGACCTCGGCGCCGAGTTGCTCGGCGACCTTCATCCTGACCGGGTCGTCGTCGTAGTAGACGGTGCGGGCGTTCGCGCAGTGGACCGCGACGTCGACGCAGTAGAGGCCGATGGACCCGGTGCCGCCGAAGACCGCGACCTTCGGGTCGAGGATCCCGGCGACGGTCGGCATCACGGTCTCCCAGCCGAGGGCGAGGTTGTCGCCGATCGACGCCAGGTGTACGGGGTCGACCCCGGCGGGCAGCTTGGCGAGGTTGAAGTCCGCGTAGGGGACGCGGACGAGTTCGTCGAAGGTGCCGCCCCAGGCCCCGTTCACCGGAAGGCCGTACTGGGCGTCGCCGTGGAGGAGGCAGCGGGCGGTGTGCCCGAGCCTGCACTGCGCGCAGGTGCCGCACGCGATGTGCCACGCGACGCCGACGACGTCACCGACCGCGACGTCCTTGCAGTCGGGGCCGACCTCGACCACCGTGCCCACGCACTCGTGGCCGATCGGGAACGGGCCCGATCCGGAGAACGGCGTCCTGTCGTCGATGACGTGGTGGTCGAGGTCGCACGTCGTCGCCGCGAGCGGGCGCACCAGCGCGTCCGTCCCCTCGACGACGGTGGGGGCCTCGACCTCCTCGAAGCGCAGTTGCCCGGGGGCGACGAACATCAGGCTCTTCATGGGAATGCTCCTCGGTTGTGTGGGGGCTCCCGGGCCGAACGGCGGGTCCGTCGGCCCGGGTCGCGCGTTCGGTCAGACGGCGCCCAAGTCCGGGTCACCGGCCGGGATCGCGTCCAGGAAGACCATGTCCGGGGGGCCGGCCAGCGCCTGCGCCAGGGCGGCGCCGATCTCCCGCATCGCGGCGCCCTTCATGTGCGCGCCCAGCGCCTCCCGCGAGGCCCACTTCTCGATCATGACGAACTCACCGGTGGTGCCGGCCTTGCGGTGCAACGCGTACCGCAGGCACCCGGGTTCCGCGTGCACCGCGGCCATGGCCGCCTTGAACGTCTGCTCGACCAACTCTTCCCGGCCCGGCTTCGCGACCATCGTCGCCACCAGGACCACCTGCTCGGACATGGGTACACCTCTCCGTTATGACGATCGTAATAATCCTGGCAGATGCTACAGGCTCGTTCACGACGGCCGGCGGACGCCGGTTCTCCGCGCCACGTCGGCGTGCGGGGCACACCGCGCAGTTCACGGCGCAGGCGGGCGCGCGCGATGTCGGCGGAGTCCAGCAGATAGGTCTGGCGCATCCGCCACGGTGCGCGGTGGCCCTGCCGGGGGAAGCTCTGGACGCCGCGCCGGACGTAGCCGGCCGCCAGCTCGATCATGGGCTGAACAGGTCCGCGTCGGCCGAGATGCACACGCGCTCGGCGTGTAGATGTCGGAGTCGGCACGGACCCCCGGATACCGGAAGAGATCCCACGTCCCGCCCGGTGACTCCCGGGCCTCCAGTACGGCGTACGACCGGTCGGGACACTGCGACTGCACCCGGTACGCGGCGTCGATGCCGGAGATCCCCGCGCCGACGATCAGGACATCGACGTGGGCGGGCGGCGAGGGGGGCGAGGAACTGGTCATGGCACTCGAGTATCGAAGCGCCCGGGTGCCTCCGCTTGCCCCTGGACGACAAATATTTAACCCTGCGCGACAGCCTGCGCAGGGTCGGGCGGCGATGCCGGATGCGTGTGCGGGTGGCCGGCCTCGCGACGGACCTGCGACGGCGTCCTGCCGAACCACCGGCGCACCGCACGGGTGAGCGCCGCCTGTCCGGCCAGTTCCACCATCGATGCCACCTGCGAGAACGGCATGTCGGTCCCCGTCAGCAGCCGGTGCGCGGCGTTCTTCCGCACCTCGTCGAGGATCGCCTGGAACGAGGTGCCTTCCCGCGCCAGCCGCCGCTGCAGGGTGCGCGGATGCAGGTGCAGCCACTCCGCGATCACATCGATCCGCGCCGGGACCGTGCCCAGTGCACGGCCGACCGCCGAACGCAGCAGGGCCGCCCCGTCGCCGCCGAGACGGTCGACAAGGCGATCGATGCCCCGGATCGCAGCGGCCCGAATCTCCATCCGGGGTTCAGACGCCCAACGCGGCGCGCACCGCCTTGACGCGCTCCTCGGTGAAGACTCCGCTCTCCAGCAGCGGCAGGACCGACAGCACGCCTCCGGACGAGCCCCAACTGCCCTCGTCGATCACCCGGAAGTTGACCCACCAGGCCGGCGCCGGCTTCTCCAGCCCACAGGCCGCCGCCAGCGCGGCCAGCACGCGCTCGATCACCTCGGCCCGCACCTCCGGCTGCCAGGCCGCGTCCATGACCGCGAGGTCGATCACCATGACGTCGGTTCCCGGGTCGAGGTCCGCCACCAGTCGGCCGCCAATGGCCATCATGTCCCGCTCGCGCTCCACGAAATGCACCTGGAACCCGACCCGAGCGGCTGGGGCGTGCTGCCCCACCTCGGGCACCAGCACCGCGTCCGTCAGCGATTCGGCCAGCTCACGGCGTTGCTCCAGGCTCAGCCGGCCCTTGGGCGTGTTCACGGTGATGATGGTCACGGCATCCCCCTATGACAGTCGTTATAAGTCGCAGATTACACCATTCCATAACGGTCGTCATACAGGCAGGCCCCTCACCACACGACCCGGCCACGGCTTCCGACCTCGGGCTTCGGACCTCGGACCTCGAGTTCCCGCTCAACGCCAACCATGAGGCCGGCACCATCCGTCCGGGGGTGACCGCCGACGACTTCCCCCGCGCCATCGCCGGCATCTGGCAGATCGACGTCAACGGCGACCGGCGCGCTCAGGCCACCGGACTGCCGGACATCGTCATGGACGGCCTGCACGCCGGAGCACCAGGGCGACGCTGAGCGCGGACGGGCAGACGACGGCGGCGAGAGGCGAGAGGCGGTGGGCGGTCGGGCGTCGAGAAGCGGGAGCGGTCACCGGAATCCGCGCGGCGCCGACACTGCCGTCGCCGCCGTCGCCGCCGTCGAACACGGTCCGGTTCCCTCCATGCGGCGATCAGGCGACGGGCTCCAGGCGGACACAGCACCGACCCGGACCGGGTGAAAGACAGGCCGCGTAACCGCTCTCCCCCAGCCCGCGCAGAACACCTCGCAGCAGGTGCAGGTTCATACCGCAGACCGTCTGCGTGTGCTCACGGGCCAGGGCATGGAAGGGACAGTTGCCCAGCACGATGGCGCCCTCCTCGCGGTGCGGCTCGAATCCGTACCGCTCGAGGACGTCGCACAGGACCGCGCCGCCCGACTCCCCCAGGCCGGCACCGAGCTCTTCGGCCTTGCGATGCAGCACCTGTCGCACCGCCTCACCGGTCGCGGCGGATTCCTCCACGGCCTGGGCGAGCAGTCGCCCGGCGAGTTCGTAGCGCCGGTCCGGCAGGCTGACCGCGATCTGTTTCGTCGAGCGCCGGTACAGCTTGGCCGGCCGGCCCGCGCCAGGCCCCACTCGCCCGCTGCGCCGCTCATAGACCACGTCGAGGAGGGACTCGTCGGCGAGGCGGTCGAGGTGGAACGCCGCGGTCTGGCGCGCCAGACCCAGTGCGGCCGCCGCCTCGTCCCGGCCGACGGGGCCCGGTTGGCGCACCACATGGTCGTACAGCCTCCTGCGCGTCGGCTCGTCCAGAGCGGCGATGGCGGAGACGTCTGCGTCGCGTACTTCCTTCGGGTCGGTCACGAACACCAGTGTAAAACCCATGGCCATTGACTAAAGAAGAGTTCCGAGCTTCTATAAGTAATGAGAGTTGTCGATAGAAGGAGTGGTCGTCATGTCCTCCGTCACCACAAGCACCACGTCCGCCGCCCCGCGGCGCGGCCTGCTCGCCGATCCGGGCTATCAGGCGTTCGTGATCCTGCGTACGGCCTTCACGGTGGCGCCGATCGCGTTCGGGCTGGACAAGTTCGCCAACCTGCTCGTGGACTGGCCCGCCTACCTCGCGCCGTGGATCGACGACCTCGTTCCCGGGAGCGCCCAGGCCGCCATGTACGCCGTGGGCGCGATCGAAATCGTGGCCGGCGTCTCCGTCGCCCTGGCTCCCCGCTTCGGCGCCTGGCTGGTCGCAGGCTGGCTGGGCGGCATCATCGTCAACCTCCTGACCATTCCCGACTACTACGACATCGCGCTGCGCGACTTCGGCCTCCTCCTCGCCGCCGTCGCACTCGCCCGCCTCGCCGAGCGTTACCACGGCGCACGACGGCGCTGAACAGGCGCGACGCGTGCCGGCCGGCTCCGGCGGGCGGGCCCTGCGGGGACCGCCCGTCACGGCCGGCCGACCTGCCGGCCAGGGCATCCGGCCGACGCGGCCCGCACCCGTACAGCGAGGCTCCTGCCGGGCCGGACGCGGGACGGAACCTCTGACGGGCGAGCCGTTCGGACCCGGCGTCCGTCGGGTGGCCACAGCGGACGAAACGGGAGGAGGCTGGAAGCAGGCGACCTGTTCCGGCAGCGGTTCTCGATCGCCGCGGAGGTCACGGCAGCGGTCTCGATCGCCGCGGAGGCGGCGGACGCGCGGGCCGTCCAGCGGATGGAGGAAGCCCATGAGGGTCGGAGTACTGACCGGCGGTGGTGACTGCCCCGGCCTGAACGCCGTGATCCGCAGTGTCGTCCGCAAAGGCGTCGACGCGTACGGCTTCGACTTCGTCGGGGTACGGGACGGCTGGCGCGGCCTGCTCCGGGATGTCGTCCTGCCACTGGACATCGCCAGGGTGCGGGGGATCCTCCCCCGCGGCGGTACCATCCTCGGCTCCTCCCGCACCAACCCGCTCACCCACGAGGACGGGCTGCGACGCGTCCGGGACACGCTCGCCGCGCACCACGTGGACGCGCTCGTCGTGATCGGCGGCGAGGACACGCTCGGCGTGGCCACCGAACTCAGCCGTCAGGGAGTCCCGCTGGTCGGTGTGCCCAAGACCATCGACAACGACGTCTCCGGCACGGACTACACCTTCGGCTTCGACACCGCGGTCGGTATCGCGACCGAGGCCATCGACCGGCTCCACACCACAGCCGAGTCCCACATGCGCGCCCTGGTGGTGGAGGTCATGGGGCGGCACTCCGGATGGATCGCCCTGCACGCCGGCGTCGCGGGCGGCGGCAACGTGATCCTCGTCCCGGAGCGGCCCTTCGACATCGACGAGGTCTGCGAGCAGGTGAGGAACAGATTCAGGATCAACTACGCCCCGATCGTCGTGGTCGCCGAAGGGGCCACCCCGAAGGAGGGGCAGGTGGTCCTCAAGGACCGATCGCGCGACGAGTTCGGCCACGTACGGCTGTCCGGCGTCGGCGAGTGGCTGGCTCGGGAGATCTCGGAGCGCACCGGGAAGGATGCCCGCACCACGGTGCTCGGGCACGTTCAGCGCGGTGGCACCCCGAGCGCCTTCGACCGCTGGCTGGCCACACGCTTCGGGCTGCACGCCATCGACGCGGTCGAGGACGGTGACTTCGGCGTCATGGTCGCCCTGCGGGGCACCCGGATCGTCCGCGTCCCCCTCGCCGAGGCCACGGCGACGACCAAGCTCGTCGATCCGTCGCTGTACGACGAGTTCGAGGTCTTCTTCGGCTGACCGGCCCCGCCGACGGGGCGGGAGGCGGCCACGCGGCTCCCGTACGGCCGAGGCGCACCACGAGTGCTGCGCAAGGAGCGGCGGCCGAGGGCCGGGGGCAGATTCACGGACGACCGGGCCCGCAGGTTCACGGACGACCGGGCCGCAGGTTCACAGACGGAGAACGACCAGCGCGGTGTCGTCGGTGGCGCCGGTCGGGGGCAGCAGGTCGGCCAGGAGGGCGTCGGCCAGTTCCTCGGGGTCGGACCGCCCGTGCCGGACGAGGGAGTCGGCGAGCCGGGCCAGGCCGACGTCGATGTCCTCGTGGCGACGCTCGATCAGGCCGTCGGTGTACAGGACCAGGGTGGCGCCCTCGGCGAAGGCGGTGCTGGCCTGCGGCCGCGGGACGTGCTCGGGACGCGCGCCGAGGGGCGGGTCGGTCGCCTGGTCGAGAAAGGTCACGGTGCCGTCCGGGTCGAGCAGGGCGGACGGCGGATGCCCCGCGCTGCTGTACGTGAGGGTGTGGGTGGCCCAGTCGATGAAGGTCTTCACCACGGTGCTCGACTCGGCCCCCTCGACATGGCGGGCGTACAGGCCGAGGGCCTCCACGGCCCGGGCGGGGCCGTCGGCGACCCGGGAGGCCGCGCTGAGCGCGCTGCGCAGCTGCCCCATGACACCGGCCGCCCGCAGACCGTGGCCGACGACGTCACCGACGGCGACCGCGATGCGGTCACCGGGCAGCTCGACCAGGTCGTACCAGTCGCCGCACACGTTGAGGGTGCCGACGGCGGGCCGGTAGCGGACGGCGGCCCGATGGTGCCCCACCAGCGTGGGGGCGGGCAGCATCGCCGCCTGCAGGGCCAGGGCGACCTCGCGATCGTGCGCATGGGCCCGGCGCAGACGTTCGTTCACGTCCTGCAGTTCACGGGCACGGGTGTACAGCTCGGCCTCGAGCACACGGGCCCGGCTGCTGTCACTGCCCGTGCCGCCGCGGGCGCGGATGAGTTCGGTGACCTCCTCCACCCGGTGCACGATCAGCACCACGTCCCCGTCCGGGCCCAGGACCGGCGCGTTGACCGGGCTCCAGAAGTGCTCCACCCAGTGGCCGGGCCGTGCGCGGTCCTCGATGTCGTAACGCAGCAACGCCATGGTGTCCCGCTCGCCGGTGGCCACCACGCGCAGCATCGACGCCTGGGTCTCCCGCATACCGGCGGCGGCCGCGTCGTTGGGGTTCTCGGGGAAGACGTCGAACATGTAGCGGCCCAGCAACTGCTCGCGGGTGCGCCCGGCCAACCGGAGGAAGTCCTCGTTGGCGTCGGCGTACACCAGATCGGGGGTCAGCAGAGCCACCATCCCGGGGAGTGCCCGGAACACGGCCGCGTAGTCGATCCGCGGTTCCCTCATGTGCTGCCCGCCTCGGTGCCGCCCGTCACTGTGCTGCTCCACGATAGGAGGGAATGCGCCACCGGGTCCGGGCACTGCCCCTTCCGGCCCACAGCCGTCACCTGCGCGGCCCCCCAGCGACGGCGGCCTTCCTCGCCGCGTGCGATCGGATCGTTCACCCGGTCGATCCGGCCTGTTCCGTCCGGCCGTCCGGCCTGTCCGGCTCCTCCGTCCGGCCTGCCTGGTTGTCGGGGCCGGTTCTCCGGGCCGGTTGTCGGGCTTGTCCTTCCGGTCCCGTCCCGCGAGGTCGGGGACCTATGTCCCGTCGGGTTGGGCCCTTCGGCCCAGGACGGGCGAGTGGACGTGGGACGACGGTGAAGGTGGCGCGCCGCAGGGCCGTCCCGCGTAGCGGAGTCGGCCATCTGCCCGGCAGGCGATGACGGGGCAGTCAGTACCGCCCCTCGGAGGGAGGCAGGTCCGGTGTCCGTAAGCGCACTCGAGACGGCAGCCGTGCCGGCGTTGGTCGAAGACGCTGCGGCGGCCCCGTCCATGCACAACGCACAGCCCTGGAGATTCCGGTTCCTGCGCGCGGACGACGTGTTCCAGGTGTACGCGGATCTCGAGCGGGCCATGCCGCAGGCCGACCCCACCACCCGCTGTCTGCACCTGGGCTGCGCCGCCGCCCTGTTCAACCTGCGCACCGCCATGGCGCACGCGGGCTGGGCGACGGACACCGAGCTGCTGCCCGACCCGGCGGACCCGCGCCTGCTCGCGGTGGTGCGGCTGACCGGCCCCGCGCCCACCGAGCGTGGCGTCGTGGAGGATCTCGCTCCGCTGTACCCGGCGATCCGCCGCCGGCACACCAGCCGTCGGCCCTTCACCGACGAGGTGATACCGCACGCCGTCAAGGACGCCCTGAGCGCCGCCGCGCTTCTGGAAGGGGCGCGGCTCGTCTTCCCCGACCCGTGGCACATCCACACACTGTTGGACCTGGTACGCGACGCCGAAGGGCGCGATGCGACGGATGCCGCGGCATCCGAGGAGCTGCGGCGCTGGATCCGGGTGGGTCAGGACGCGGTGCGAGCGGCGAGCGACGGGGTGCCGGACTACGCGTTCGGTCCTCGCAAGCTCTACGGAAGCGCGCCCGTGCGTGACTTCGCCGGCCGGGGCGCGGTTCCCGGCCGGGAGGCCGCCGCGTTCGAGAACGTGCCTCAGCTCGCCGTGCTGGGCACCACGAGCGACGGGCCCAGGGACTGGCTCCTGGCGGGCCAGGCGATGGAGCGCGTCCTGCTCGAGGCCACTCTGGACGGGCTCGCCACGTCCCTCACCTCCCAGGCCCTCGAATGGCCCGAACTGCGATGGACCCTGCGCGACCCGCAGTCGGCGATGGGATTCGTCCAGATGGTCCTGCGGCTCGGATACGGCCCCGCGGGCCCGGGCACGCCGCGCCGCCCCGTGGACGAGATCCTGGAGATCGCCTGACGGAGGGGAGATCGCCCGACGGAGGGACGCCGACGAGAGCCTTCCTCCGAGCGCTGCCGACATGGCGGAGGAGCTGTGCGGTCGCCGTGGACAGCGGCCGTCCGCCCCCCTCCGGAGACGGTTGACGGCTACCGGACCCGGGCCGGATACCGAGTTGCCGGGACCTTCGGCCCCATGCGCCGATCCCCTCGCCGTCCGAGGGTGGTGACAGGTGGTGGGAGACGGCCGGCAAGCAGCTGGAGGCCGATTCATGGACGCACAGGATTCGCCGTACACATCCGGTCCGCCGTCGAGGCGCGGCGATGACGCGCCCCGGGGTGCGGACTCGCTGAGACGTACCTCCGACCGCGTCGAACACTGGTTTCGGCGCTTCCTGACGGTCGTTCTCCTCGTCGGCCTGCCGACGGCCTCGGTCAGCGCGGGTCTGGCGTCGTACGAGGCGTCGATGCGCACCGTACGAGCCCAGGCGGCGGAACGGCATCAGGTCACCGCCCGGCTGGCATCGACCGTCGGCGGTGACGAGTGGGCGAAGCGGCCGGCGCAGGTCCGCTGGACCGACGCCGACGGCACCACGCGGACCGGATCGGCCCTCGTGAAGCCGGGAACGCCCAAGGGCACCACCGTACGCATCTGGGTCGACCGGAACGGAACGGTCACCACCGAGCCGACGACCACGCTCAACGCGATCGCCGCCGGCTGGCTCATCGGCGGGATGACGGCGTTCGGCGTGGCCGCCGGGACCCAGGCGGCGCGGGCGGGCATGCGCCGGGCCCTGGACCGGAGAAGGTATGCGCAGTGGGACGCCGAGTGGAACCTGGTCGAACCCTTCTGGTCCGCACGATTCCGCAGGTGACAGCACCACCTCGGGGAAGGGGCCGGGTCATGGCGTCT
The DNA here is from genome assembly GCF_003032475.1 of Streptomyces sp. P3. Lineage (NCBI taxonomy): Bacteria > Bacillati > Actinomycetota > Actinomycetes > Kitasatosporales > Streptomycetaceae > Streptomyces > Streptomyces sp. P3. Next base: position 8,046,727 of record NZ_CP028369.1, on the reverse strand, counting down.
CCCGCACGGGCACGCCGCCGGCGGTCTCTCGACGCCGGCATGACACACCCGGCGGTCGGGGCAGTCGGGCATTCAGCCATTCGGACGGGGCAGTCGGGCGCCCGGCGGTCGGCGGGCCGTGACCCGCCGGACGACGACCGGCCCCGGCAGACCCGACCGCCCCGTCGGAAGCCGTCAGGGCCGCCGTGCGCGCGCTACGCCCTCCGCAAGGGCACCCGCCAGGTCAGCGTGGTTCCGCCGCCCTCGGGACTGCCGGACACCAGCCGGCCGCCGAGCTGCTCGGCGCGCTCCGCCATGTTGCGCAGCCCGCTGCGGCGGCCGTCGGCGGGGATGCCCACGCCGTTGTCGGTGACGGTCAACCGCACCTCCCGGCCGTCCGTGGCCAGGACCACCTCGGCACGGCTCGCACGGGCATGCCGGGCGACGTTGGTCACGGCTTCGGAGAGCACGGCCACCACGTGGTCGGCGGTCTCCTTCGGGACGTCGGTGTCCAGCAGCCCCTCCATCCGCACGCTCGGGGCGAAACCCAGGACCGGCGCCGCCTCCCCCACGACCCGCACGGCACGCGCCCGCAGACCTGCCTCCCCCGAGCCGTCCCGGGTGCGCAGCCCGAAGATCGTCGATCTGATGATCTTGATGGTCTCGTCGAGGTCGTCCACCGCCCGCGCCACGCGTTCCGAGGCCCCCTCGTGCTCGATGAAACGGCCCGCGCTCTGGAGGGTCATCCCGGTCGCGAACAGCCGCTGGATCGCCAGGTCGTGCAGGTCGCGGGCGATCCGGTCCCGGTCCTCCAGCACGGCGATCTGTTCGGCGTCCGCACGGCGTTCGGCCAGCTCCATGGCGACGGCGGCCTGCGCGGCAAAAGCCTGCAGGGTCTCGGTCTCGGTCTCCGAGAACATCGGCCCGCCGGCCTCCCGTGCCAGCAGGACCACGCCTCGTGCGCCCGCCTCGCCCGTGCCGATGGGCACGGCCACGGCAGGGCCCAGTCCGTCGAACCGGGCAGGCTCGAGGGAGATCCGTTCGTCGTTGTGGACGTCGACGCTGGTGACCGGAGCCGCGCCGGCGAAAGCCAGTCCCATCAGGCTCCTGTCCATGGGCAGCACGAGGCCCCGGTGCGCCTCGGCGTCCATCCCGACGGCGATCTCCACGGCGAGCGCGCCGGTGTCCTCCATCGGCGCCGCGACCGCTGCCAGGGCCGCCCGGGTGAGCTCACCGGCCCGCTCGGCGATCAGGCCGAGGACATCGGTGCGCGAACCGCCGGACATGAGGCTGTGGGTGATCTCCGCGTTCGCCCGCAGCCAGCGCTCGCGCTGCCGGGACTCGGCGTACAGCCGGGCGTTGTCGATCGCGACCCCGGCCGCCACGGCCAGCGTGAGCGTGACCGAGACGTCGTCCTCGTCGAACTGGGCGCCACCCCGTTTCTCGGTCAGGTACAGGTTTCCGAAGATCTGGTCGCGCACCCGGATCGGGACGCCGAGGAAGGTGTTCATCGGCGGGTGGTGGGCCGGGAAGCCGTACGAGGCCGGGTGATCGGAGATCTTCGCCAGACGCAGCGGCTCCGGGTGACGGATCAGCTCGCCCAGGATGCCGTGGCCCTCCGGGTACGGGCCGATCTCGGCGATCTGCTCCTCGCTGACCCCGACCGTGTGGAAGGCGGACAGTCGCTTTCCGTCCGGACCGATCACGCCGAGCGCCGCGTACTCGGCGTCGACGAGCACCGCGGCCGCCTCCACGATGCTGCGAAGGGCCTGTTCGAGGTCCAGCTCGCGGCCGACCGCCAGTACCGCCTCCAGCAGGCTGTGCACGCGGTCGCGGGTGCCCCGGGCGGCGTCCAGCCGCGCCTGCAACTCCTCCAGCAGCTCGTCCAGTCGCAGCTGAGGCAGCCGTACGCGGGCCTCCTCCGGGCTTCCCACGTGTGCTCCTCCAGGTCCCCTCGAGCTCGGACGCCCACGAGTCCGATCATGTGTCACGTTAGTGCCCGGCCCGAGCGCGCGGTAGCGGATCCGGCCGGGCATCCGTGGATTCCTGCCCGGACCGCCCTGCCCCCGGAGAGAACCGACGGCCCCTGTCCCGCCGTCACCGCGGTGCGGCCCCGGAGCGCGTCACCCGCGGTGCGACCCGTCATGCGTGCGGCCGCCACGGGGGTCCGGTCCGCGGGCGGCCGGGCACGGCGTTTCCAGATCCCCCGGCCGGGCCGCTCCGGCCGTGGGCCGACGGCGGCAGGGGCCGCCCGGCCACCGTGGCACGGCCGGGCGGCCCCGATCGAGCGGACCCCGTGGGGCCGATGCGCCCGAGTGAGGGGGCCCTTCGGCCCTGCTTCGGCCCGCAGGCCCGAACAGCGCCGAAACGCGGCCCCGCGACTGGTACACAGAAGACGCCACCGCCCGAGGCGACGCGGCTTCCCTTCCCCCACCTCTTCCGGGAGATCCCATGCTGTCCGCAGAATCCGCAGCTCTCGTACGGGCCACCCTGCCCGCCGTGGCCGGAGCGCTCGACGAGATCACCACGCGCTTCTACGCCACGATGTTCCACGACAGGCCGGAGCTGCTCGACGGGATGTTCAACCGCGGCAACCAGGCCAGCGGCGCGCAACGCCGCGCCCTCGCCGGTTCGATCGCCGGCTTCGCCTCCGCGCTGCTGGAGAACCCCGAAGCCCGTCCGGACGCGCTGCTGTCCCGGATCGCCCACAAGCACGCCGCCGTGGGTGTCACCGACGACCAGTACACGATCGTGCACAAGTACCTGTTCGGCGCGATAGCCGAGGTTCTGGGGGACGCGGTGACGCCGGAGGTGGCGGCCGCCTGGGACGAGGTCTACTGGCTGATGGCCGGCGCCCTGATCAGCCGCGAGGCCCTGCTGTACCAGGACGCGGGAGTCCAGCCCGGCGGGATCTGGCGGCCCTGGACGGTCGTCGGACGCCGTGCCGAGACCGCCGACGTGGTGTCCTTCCTGCTCCGTCCGGCCGACGGCGAACCGGCGCCGCGGGCCCGGGCGGGCCAGTACGTGAGCGTCCGCGCGGCCATGGCCGACGGAACCCACCAGCTGCGCCAGTACAGCCTGTCCTCGGCCCCGGGCGAAGACCTGCGGCGGATCACCGTGAAGCGGGTGGACGGCGACGCCGACGGCCCCGACGGCGAGGTCTCCACCCTGCTGCACGACACCGTCCGCGAGGGGGACGAACTGCTGCTGTCCGCCCCGTTCGGCGACGTCTTCCTCGACGGCCCGGCCGGCGACGTCACCCCGCTCGTCCTCGTGTCGGCGGGCATCGGCTGCACGCCCATGACCGGAATCCTGGCCCACCTCGCGTCCCTCGGATCGACCCGCCCCGTACTGGTCCTGCACGCCGACCGCTCTCCGGCCGACCACGCCCTGCGCGCCGAGACGCACGACCTCGTCGCGCAACTGCCGGACGCGCGGGCCGTCTTCTGGTACGAGCACCCGGCGGCGGAGGAACCCGACGCCCGCACCGGCCTGATGGACCTGGAGGGCATCGAACTCCCCCGCGACGCCACCGTGTTCCTGTGCGGTCCACTGCCCTTCATGCGGGACGTGCGCGGCCGGCTGCTGAGCGCCGGGGTCCCCGCACAGCGCGTCCGCTACGAGGTCTTCGGCCCCGACCTGTGGCTGCCCGGCACCGCCGCCTGAGCCTCGTGGTCGCTACGGCCTCCACGGGGAGGCCGTAGCGACCGACGGCGACACCGGGGCGCCACCCCCGGTCCGCCCGCGTCGCGACGGCGCCCGCGGGCGAGGGCGCACCCGGGCGTTCGGCACAAGGCCCGGGCAGTGTCTCCACCGTCGGTGACGCTCCGCCGGAGGCGTCGCGTGCCGGGGGCGTCCGCCTCCCCCGGGCGGTGCCGGTCGGGCCCGGAAGCCCGCGGCAGCCGCCGAACGGGCCCGGCCGAGCACTGAACCGCCCTCGGTTCAGACCCTGATGCGGCGTCCCGTGACGGCGTACGGTTCGACGCGCACCCACACGTCCCGCCGGCCGCCGGCCCAGGGCGTGCTGTAGGCGTGCCGCGCGAGCCGTTCGGCCTCGCCCGGGTCCGTCACCATGCGCGCGTTGCCGCGCACCAGCACACTCCACCCCTGGCTGAACGCGTCGTCGATGCGATCGATCTCGAAGGCGACCCGGCTACCGACCCCCAGCGCCGGCGTCGCGCCCCGTGCGGTCCTGAAGACGATCGTGCCGTCGACGACGCTGTAGTTGACCGGGACGATCACCGGGCCCTGGGCGGTGGACACCGCGAGCCTTCCGACACCGTGGGTCGAGAGCAGGTCGCCGCACTCGGTCCTGCTCAGCTCGGTGAACTCGGCCGTACGCTCGGCCCGTCCGGGGCCCGGTGGCAGATCGACGTCCCCTCCGGTGAGCGCCGCGAGCGTGGTCTCCAGGACTCCCGCCAGTCTGAGCAGCGCGCCCTGGCCCGGCGCGGCGACGGCGTGCTCCTCCAGGTGGCGCAGATAGCCCGGGTCCATGCCCGCGCGGATGGCGGTCTCCTGGCGTGTCAGCCCCAACTGGGTCCGCCGTGCGGCCAGTCGACGGCCCAGGTCGCCCGAGGGCCGCCCCTTCGTCGGGTCGGCGTGCTTCGGTTCGGTCATGCCCGTTCACGTCCTCTCCTCAGGTCGCCCGGACAGCGACTTCCTCGTGCGGCTGCTCGCCGAGGACCACCTTGAGCGCGCCGGTGTCGGCGGCCCGGCCGAAGACGTCGTACGCCTCCTCCATGCGGTCCAGCGGGAAGGTGTGCGTGACCAGTTGGGCGGTGGGCAGCCGGCCTGCGGCGGCCATCCGCAGCAGGGTGGGCGTCGAGCGGGTGTCCACCAGACCGGTGGTGATGGTCACGTTCTTGATCCACAGGTCTTCCAGGTGCAGCGTGACGGGCCTGCCGTGCACACCGACGTTGGCCACGTGACCGCCGGGCCGCACCATCCGGGTGCACAGCTCGAAGCTCTCCGGCGCCCCCACCGCCTCGATGACCACGTCGGCGCCGAGCCCGTCGGTGAGGTCGGCGATCAGCTGCCCGGGATCCTCGCGGGCATCGGCGACGGCATCGGCGCCGAACTGCCTGGCGGCCTCCAGCCGGGAGGCGGCCAGGTCGACGGCGACGATCCGCTCGGGCGCGAACAGGCGCGCGGTGGCGATCACCGCGAGGCCGATGGGCCCGGCCCCGACGACGGCGACGGTGTCTCCCGGACGCACTCGCCCGTTGAGGACGCCCACCTCGTAGGCGGTCGGGAAGATGTCCGCCAGCAGGACGGCGTCCTTGCTCTCGACCGCGCTGGGCAGGACGTGCACCGACAGGTCGGCGTAGGGGACGCGGACGTACTCCGCCTGGGTGCCGTCGATCAGATGGCCCAGGATCCAGCCCCCACCGCCCCGGCACTGGCCGTGGGCGCCCTCGCGGCAGTAGCGGCAGCGGCCGCAGGCGCTGATGCACGAGACCAGCACACGGTCGCCCGGACGCACGGTCCGCACATCGCTGCCGACCTCCACGATCTCTCCGACGGCCTCGTGGCCCAGGACCGTGCCCGGGCGCACCTCGGGGACGTCGCCCTTGAGGATGTGCAGGTCCGTGCCGCAGATCGTGACGGCGACGACCTTCACGACGGCGTCGGTGGGCTCCTTCAGAGCAGGGTCGGGGACCTCTTCCCAGGCGGACCGCCCGGGACCATGGAAGACGAAGCCTTTCATCTCGCTCCTCACCGTCCCTCTCGTCGCGTACCGATTTGTCCTGTACGTTCAGCCTGTCCGATAATCACCCTTTCCGCTTGGGCCGTCCGGCCCACCCGGCCCGCCGGACGGTCCCGTGCCGCCGGGGTCAGCTGTTCCAGGTCCAGTCGGCCACCTCGGGCAGGTCGGTGCCGTGCTCGCGGATCCAGGCCTGGTGCCGGGTGCGGGCGTCGGCCATCCGCTGGCGTACGGCGGCGGCGCGCACGGCGAGGCCGGGGACGCGGTCGATGACGTCCATGACGAGGCGGTAGCGGTCGAGGTCGTTGCGGACGACCATGTCGAACGGCGTGGTCGTGGTGCCGGACTCCTTGTAGCCCCGTACGTGCAGGTTCCGGTGGCCGGTGCGGCGGTAGGCGAGGCGGTGGATCAGCCACGGGTAGCCGTGATAGGCGAAGATCACCGGCTTGTCGGTGGTGAACAGCCCGTCGTACTCGAAGTCGCTCATCCCGTGCGGGTGTTCCTCGCGCGGCAGCAGCCGGGTCATGTCGACGACGTTGACCACCCGGACGGCGAGGTCCGGAAGGTGCCTGCGGAGCAACTGGGCGGCGGCCAGCACCTCCTGGGTGGGCACGTCGCCGGCACAGGCCAGCACGACGTCCGGCTCACCGCCGTTCTCCGTGCCCGCCCACTCCCAGATCCCGGCGCCGCGCGCGCAGTGGGCTCGGGCCTCGTCCATGGAGAGCCAGTCGAAGCAGGGCTGCTTGCCGGCCACGACGACGTTGACGTAGTCGCGGCTGCGCAGGACGTGGTCGGCCACGGACAGCAGCGTGTTGGCGTCCGGCGGGAGGTAGACCCGTACGACGTCCGGGCTCTTGTTGAGGACGTGGTCGACGAAGCCGGGGTCCTGGTGGGAGAAGCCGTTGTGGTCCTGGCGCCAGACGTGCGAGGTCAGCAGGTAGTTGAGGGAGGCGATGGGTGCGCGCCAGGGCAGCTCCCGCGAGGTCTTCAGCCATTTGATGTGCTGGTTGACCATGGAGTCGACGATGTGCACGAACGCCTCGTAGCAGGAGAACAGACCGTGCCTGCCGGTCAGCAGATAGCCCTCCAGCCAGCCCTGGCAGGTGTGTTCGGACAGGATCTCCATGACCCGGCCGTGATGCTCCAGGTGCTCGTCGACGGGAAGGTGTCCGGCCTGCCACGCCTTTCCGCTGACGTCGAAGACGGCCTGGAGCCGGTTGGAGGCGGTCTCGTCCGGGCCGACGAGGCGGAAGTCGCGTCGATCGCCGGTGTCCTTCATCACCCGGGCCAGGAGGTCTCCGAGGACGCGCGTCGGTTCGTGCAGGGTGGTACCCGGTTTGTCGACGGGGACGGCGAAGTCGTCGAGCGGCGGGACGGGCAGGTCCCGGACGAGCAGTCCGCCGTTGGCGTGCGGGGTGGCGCCGAGCCGCTTGGGGCCCTCGGGGACGCAGGCGAGGACGTCGGCGGTCGGCCGCCCGTCGGGGCCGAAGAGCTCCTGCGGACGGTACGAGCGCAGCCAGGTCTCCAGCTGACGGAGGTGCTCGGGGTTCTCCCTGACGCCGGCCAGCGGGACCTGGTGGGCGCGCCAGGTGCCTTCGACGGGCAGGCCGTCCACCTCGGCGGGACCGGTCCAGCCCTTCGGAGTGCGCAGCACGATCACGGGCCAGTGCACGCGCTCGGTGACGCCGTCCTGGCGGGCGGTCTGCTGCATCACGGCGATCCGGTCCAGGGCGTCGTCCATCGCCGCCGCCATGGCCCGGTGCACCTGCATCGGGTCGTCGCCGGTCACATGGATCGGGTCGTGGCCGTAGCCGCGCAGCAACGCGTCGAGTTCGGACTCGGGGAGGCGGGAGAGCACCGTCGGGTTGGCGATCTTGTAGCCGTTGAGGTGCAGGATCGGCAGGACGGCGCCGTCGTGGACCGGGTCGAGGAACTTGTCGGAGTGCCAGGAGGCGGCCAGCGGACCGGTCTCCGCCTCGCCGTCGCCGATCACACAGGCGACCAGCAGGCCGGGGTTGTCGAAGGCGGCGCCGTAGGCGTGGGACAGCGAGTAGCCCAGTTCACCGCCCTCGTGGATGGAGCCGGGAGTCTCCGGGGCGACATGGCTGGGCACCCCGCCCGGGAAGGAGAACTGCCTGAACAGCCGGGCCATGCCCGCGCCGTCCCTGGGCACGTCCGGGTAGGTCTCGCTGTAGCTGCCCTCCAGCCAGGAGTTGGCCAGGATCGACGGCCCCCCGTGACCGGGCCCCCACACGCACAGCGCGTCGAGTCCCCGCGCCCTGATCACCCGGTTGAGGTGGGTGTACACGAGGTTGAGACCGGGCGAGGTGCCCCAGTGGCCGAGCAGCCGGGGCTTGATGTGCTCGGGCCTCAGCGGCTCGGTCAGCAGCGGGTTGGACATCAGGTAGATCTGCCCGGCGGCCAGGTAGTTGGCGGCCCGCCAGTGCGCGTCCAGGGTGCGCAGTTCGTCGTCCGTCGGTGCGGTGGTGGTCCGGGGCTCGGCCTCGGGCATCGTGGGACTCCTGAAATCGTCGGTGTGGACGGCCATTTCCGTCACGCCTGCTCGGGGACGACCGCGACGGCGCAGGCGGAGTGGTGCAGGAGCGCGTGGGACACCCGGCCCAGCTGGAGCCCCAGGTGTCCCGGGTTGCGGCGGGCCCCGACCACCACCAGGTCGGCCTCGCGCGAGGCATGCAGCAGGACCTTCCTGGCGGGGCCCTCGACCGTCCGCCGGTGCAGGTCGATCTCCGCGGGCGTCCCCTTCAGCGCCCGGTCCAGGACTTCGACGGCGTGCTGCTCGTGCAGACGCGCGGGTTCGCCGGCCAGCAGCGGGTGGTCCGTGGTCTCGTGCGAGGGGCACCGCCAGGCCCGTACGGCGTCCAGGGTCGCGTGGCGCAGCTGCACCTCCCGGGCGGCGAAGCGCAGGGCGGCGGAGTCCTCCCCCTGCTCGCCGACGCCCACGGTCACGCGGCCGCGCGCGTCCGCTCGGACCCGGTTGTCGCCGCCGGGACGCACCACGATCACCGGGCAGTCCGCGTGGGCGGCGACGGTCAGGCCGACCGACCCGAGCAGCATGTCGACGAAGCCGCTGCGGCCCCGGCTGCCGAGCACCAGGGCGCAGGCACGGTGCCCCTCGTGCACGAGCGCGTACTCGGGCTCCTCCGGCAGCACGTCGGTGGAGATCCCGACGCCGGGCTGCCGCAGCCGGGCGCGCTCCGCGGCCACCCGCACGATGTCCGCGGCCCGCACCTGCTCGGACGGCTTGCCGAGGTCCTCCGCGAGGGACTCGCCCTCGTAGCGCTCCCAGAGGGAGGCGTACACCAGCCGCAGCGGGGCCCCGCGCAGGGCGGCCTCGTCGGCCGCCCAGTCGACGGCCCGCAGGCTCGGCTCCGAGCCGTCCACTCCGACGACGATCGGGAGATCCACGGCGCTCACCGTCCCGCGTCCAGGTCGAACACGATCCGGGCCTTGACCTCGCCGCGCAGCACCTCGTCGATGGAGTCGTTGACGGAGGCGAGGGGGCGGGCCTCGTAGACGACCCGCGTGCGGCCGGCCGCGTGCAGCTGGAAGACCTCGGCGAGGTCCTGCCGGGTGCCGACGATCGAGCCGATCACCGAGGTGCCGTTCAGGACGGTGTCGAAGACGGGGACGCGGACCGTGCCGTGTGCCGGCAGGGCCACCATGACCAGCTTGCCGCCGCGCCGCAGCCCGGAGTTGACCGCTTCGAACGCCGCGTCGTTCACCGCGAGCGCGATGGCCGCGTGGGCGCCGCCGTGCCGCCTGAGCACCTCGCCGACGTTCTCCTTGCGGGCGTCGACGACGATGTCCGCGCCGAGTTCGGCGGCCAGTTCGAGCTTCTCGTCGGTGACGTCGATCGCGGCGACCGTGGCTCCGGCGATCTTCGCGTACTGCACGGCCAGGTGGCCGAGGCCGCCGACGCCGGAGATCGCGACGAGCTGGGCGGGCCTGACGTCGGCGACCTTGAGCGCCTTGTACGTCGTGACGCCCGCACAGGTCAGCGGGGCGGCCTCCAGGGCGGTGATCCCGTCGGGCACGGGCTGGGCGAAGTCGGCCCAGGCGAGCATCTTCTCGGCATGCCCGCCGTCGCATCCGTAGCCCGTGTTGATCTGCTGCTCGCAGAGCGTCTCCCAGCCGGACAGACAGTGCTCGCACCGCCCGCAGGCCTTGCCCAGCCACGGAACGGCGACCCGCTGCCCGACGGAGAGGTGGGTGACTCCCTCGCCGAGCGCCTCCACCAGGCCGACTCCCTCGTGCCCGGGGACGAACGGCGGGTTCGGCCTGACCGGCCAGTCACCGTGGGCCGCGTGGATGTCGGTGTGGCACAGCCCGGACGCCTCCACCCGGACGCGGACCTGGCCCGGGCCGGGCTCGGGGTCGGGGCGTTCCTCGATGACCAGGGGCTCACCGAACGCTCGTACGACCGCTGCCTTCATGGTTCTCTTCTCCTCGCGAGTGATCGGGAGTGATGGGGGGTGGCCGGGGCCGGGGGTGGGTCAGCCGTGGGGGACGACGGCGACGGGGGCGGTGCAGTGATGCAGGACGGCGTGCGTGACATGGCCGATGTGCGCGCCGAACGGGCTGCGGCGGATACGCCGGCCCACGACGACGAGAGAGGCGTCCCCGGAGGCCTCCACGAGGTGGACTGCCGGACTGCCGTAGCGGGACACCTCGACGACCTGCACGTCCGGGTACTTCTGCTGCCAGGGCCGCAGAGCCTCCTCCAGGGCCGCGGCTTCGGCGAGTGCGAGTCCCTCGTGCAGGGCGGGGCTGACGGGCGTGCCGTACGCGTAGTACGGCGGCGGGTTCCAGCCGTGGACGACCCGCAGGGACGTCGCCCGGCGCCTGGCGGCGTCGAAGGCGAACTCGACCAGCGTCTCGTCCGCGTGCTCGACGTCGAGTCCGAGGACGACGGGCAGGAAGGGCGTCGCGGCGGAGGGGACGCCCGCGGGGTCCGCCTCATGCTCGTCGGCCGCCACTTCCAGGGCCCGCACCAGCACCACGGGGCGGTCCGCGTGCGCGACCGTGGACAGGCCGACCGAGCCGACCACGAACCCGCCGATCCCGCCGAGGCCGCGCGAGCCCAGCACGAGCAGTTCGGCGCTCTTCGCCGCCTCGGCCAAGGCGTCGGCCGGGTTGCCGGAGACCTGCTCGGTGTGCACCTCGACGCCGGGGTGACGCAGCCGGAGGCCTTGCGCGGCCTCCCGGGGGACCCTCTCGGTCCAGTGCTGCTGGGTCTCCGCGCCGAGGAGCGGCGCCTGAGCCATCGGCTCCGGTACCGGCTCCCACACGTGGACGATCTTCAGCGGCAGCCCGCGCAGTTTCGCTTCGCGGGCCGCCCATTCCGCGGCCGCACGGCTCTCACGCGAGCCGTCGAGACCTACGGTGATGGTGCGGAGCATGATCTCCACCTCCTGGGGCGAGGGATCTGATTCCAGAGTCGTCTTCGGGCGGTTCCCGCGGCAGGGGCCACTGGTCCCGGGTCGGGGCCGTCCGGCCCCCGCACGTCCTCGCGCCGGGGCAGGACGGCGGGCTCACCACGTCGGCGGCGTTCACCGCGGTCGGCCGTGGTCGCGGACGACGGGCAGCCGGACCCGGAGCCGACCGGCGCCCGGGGTGTCGCCGCCGACGACACGTCGGGGCGTGGCCCGACCCGACTTACTCTGGTCCCGCCCCCGGCCGAACGCCGGATGCCGAAGGTCCGCGCCGAAGGGGCCGAACGGCCTTGTGTGCACGGGCCGTTCGACTCGATGTGACCCTGCTGACGCGCCGGACCCCGCCGAAGGGCGCGTAGCCGGTCACCCAGCGGTGGATCATGTGGGCAGACGAGGGAAGGCAGCAGATGTCCAAGGGGCCGGCCAGGTATGCGGGGTGGCGACGACTGATGCCCGGTGCGGTCGCGCTCCTCGGCTACCGGCGCGCGTGGCTGTCGGGCGACCTGCTCGCCGGGGTGACCGTGGCCGCCTATCTGGTGCCGCAGGTCATGGCCTATGCGGGCGTGGCCGGGCTGCCGCCGGTGGCCGGACTGTGGGCGATCCTGCCGGCGCTCGCGCTGTACGCGGTGTTCGGATCCTCACGGTTGCTGTCGGTCGGCCCGGAGTCCACGACGGCTCTCATGACGGCCGCCGTGATCGCACCGCTCGCCGCGGGCGACCCGGGCCGCTACGCCTCCCTGGCAGCGGCCCTCGCGGTCACGGTCGGGCTGCTCTGTCTGGTCGCCCGGACGGTACGGCTCGGCTTCCTCGCGGATCTGCTGTCCCGCCCGGTCCTGATCGGCTATCTGGCGGGGGTGGCGCTCATCATGATGGTGGATCAGCTGCCCAAGCTGACCGGGGTGCGCGTGAGCGGTACCGAGTTCTTCCCCCAGCTGTGGTCCTTCCTCGCCCACCTGCCCGACGCGCACCCGGCGACCGTCGTCTTCTCCGCCGTCGTGCTCACGTTCCTCTTCCTGACGGCCCGGTACGTCCCCGCCGTGCCCGGCCCGCTCGTCGCCTTCGTCCTCGGCACGGCCGCCGTCGTGCTCTTCGACCTCGACGGGCGGTACGGGCTGAAGGTCATCGGCGAGGTGCCGTCCGGTCTGCCGGGCCTCGCCGTGCCGGACCTGAGTGAGCTGCCGCACCTCGTCCTGCCCGCGCTCGGCGTGCTCCTGGTCGCCTACACCGACTTCATCCTCACCGCGCGGGCCTTCGCCGACCGCGACGCCGAAGGCCCCGGGCTCGATCCCGACCAGGAGTTCCTCGCCCTGGGCGCGGCGAACCTGGGCGCGGGGGTGCTGCACGGATTCCCGGTGAGCAGCAGCGCCAGCCGCACCGCGCTCGCCTCCACGGGCGGCGCCCGCAGCCAGGCGTACTCGCTGGTGGCCGCGGCGGTGGTGCTCGCCGTGCTGCTCTTCCTCAGCCCGCTGCTGACCCGCACGCCGTCCGCCGTGCTCGGCGCGCTCGTCGTCTACGCGGCGGTCCGCATGATCGATCTCGCGGGCTTCCGCCGGCTGGCGTCCTTCCGTCGCAGGGAGCTGCTGCTGGCGCTCGGGTGCCTCGCCGGGGTCCTCGCCCTGGACATCCTGTACGGGGTGATCGTGGCCGTCGGCCTGTCGGTGGCCGAACTGCTGACCCGGGTGGCGCGCCCGCACGACGCGATCGAGGGTGTGGTCCCCGGCGTGGCCGGCATGCACGACGTCGACGACTACCCGCAGGCCCGCACCATCCCCGGTCTCCTGGTCTACCGCTACGACTCGCCCCTGTTCTTCGCCAACGCGGAGGACTTCCGGCGTCGCGCCCTGGCCGCCGTCGACGAACAGAGCGCCCCGGTCCGCTGGTTCGTCCTCAACACCGAGGCCAATGTCGAGGTCGACATCACCGCCCTCGACGCGGTGGAGGATCTGCGACGCGAACTGAGCCGCCGCGGTATCGTCTTCGCCCTCGCCCGGGTGAAGCAGGACCTGTGGGACGACCTCGAGAAATACGGCCTCGCGGCGTCGGTCGGCGGGGACCACGTCTTCCCGACCCTGCCGACGGCGGTGGCCGCCTACCGCGCGTGGCTCGACCGTCGGTAGACGGCCGGGCCCCGCTCCCCGAAGGCGCTCACCGACGCTCCCGGACGGGCCCGGCCCCCGCGGGAACCGGACGGGTCCGGGGCCCTGTGCGAAGCGGTGTGCGGTACCGAAAGGACCGGTCACTGGACCACATGGCCCATGGTCCCCGTCATGAACGAAGCGCACGCTGTCCCCGGAAGCCCGAAGCCGGCAAGGGAGGCCCGTCATGCCCACCACCTCAACCCCCGACATCGTGCACTCGCTGTCCGCCGAGCACCGCGAGCGGCTCATGCGCTTCGCCCGCGAGGTCAGTGTCCCCCAGGGAACGCGTCTGTTCGAAGAGGGCGAACGCGCCGACCGCTTCTGGATCATCCGCACCGGCAGGGTCGATCTCGACATGCGCGTACCGGGCCGTCGGGCGGCCGTCATCGAGAGCCTCGGTCACAACGAGCTGGTCGGCTGGTCCTGGCTGATCCCCCCGCACGCCTGGCAGATGGGCGCCGAGGCGATGACTCCGGTGCGGGCCTACGAGTTCGACGCCACGGCCGTCCGGTCGATGTGCCAGGACGACCCGGCCCTGGGTCATGAGATCGGCCAGTGGGTGGGCCGGGTCCTCGCCCACCGTCTGCGTTCGGCCCGGACCCGCCTCCTCGACCTGTACGCCCCCTACGGCGCCGGCAGCCTCATCTGACGCGCCGGACCCGGCCGGCGGAGTAGGGCCGGTCGGCCCTGGCGCACTCGGCCCCCGCGCGTGATGATCGGAAGCACGGACAGGTCGCTGTCCGGCCTTTGCCGGGGAACGAGGGATCACCATGCCAGAGCCGCGCACGTTCAGCGAGCAGAACCCGATCCGGGTGTTCCTGCTGGACGACCACGAGGTCGTCCGACGCGGTCTGGCGGACCTGCTCGAGGCCGAGCCGGACATCTCGGTGATCGGTGACGCGGGCACCGTCGACCACGCGCTCGCCCGGGGCCCGGCACTGCGCCCCGACGTCGCCGTCCTGGACGTACGGCTGCCGGACGGCGACGGGATCTCGGTCTGCCGGGAGTTGCGCAGCCAGATGCCGGAACTGGCCTGTCTGATGCTGACCTCGTTCGACGACGAGGAGGCCCTGCTCGACGCGATCATGGCCGGCGCCTCGGGCTACGTCCTCAAGCAGATCAAGGGGTCCGACCTGGTCTCGGCGGTGCGCACGGTGGCCTCGGGCCAGTCGATGCTGGACCCCTCGACCACGGCCCGCCTGATGCGTTCGCTGCGGGCCGACCCGGTGGACGACCCCGCCGTGCCGTCCGAGCTGGCGAGCCTGTCACCGCGCGAGAGGGACATCCTGGCCCTCATCGGCGAGGGGCTGACCAATCGCGAGATCGGCAAGAAGCTCTACCTCTCCGAGAAGACCGTCAAGAACCACATCTCCCGCCTCCTGGCCAAGCTGGGCGTGCAGCGCCGGGTCCAGGCCGCGGTCCTCGCCTCCCACCTGGAGCAGCCGGAAGCGGGCGAACGCCGGGCGAGGTGACGTTCCGGCAGTCGCCCGGGCACCGTCGGCTTCCACGCCAGTCCGTCGCCTAGTCACCCCCGCCGTCCCCGCCTCCCCCGTCACCCCCGCTGTCGCCTCCGCCGCCGTCCGCACCCCAGCCGTCACCGCCGCCGGGTTCGTTGTCGTCGCTCCCCCTGCCGAGGTTGGTGAACCAGGGGCGGCCCCACCCCTCGTCGTCGGCGACGGGCTCGGCCCCGCGCGCCGGACGCCGCTCCGACCGGAACCGCGCCGAGCCCGTCGTGTCGCCGAGCCCGAAGGCCACGGCGAAGACCTGTGCCACGACGGCGTCCAGCGGATCGGGACTCTCGTACCGCACGGACGCCAGCGGCAGCAGTACCGCTCCAGGCTCGGGCGCCGGTCGGCGCGGGGGCCTCGTCAGCAGGGCGACACACCGTTCGTCGCGCAGCAACCGCGAGGTCAGCGCGTTCTCCCGGCGCAGCACCCAGCGCCGCCCCGGCAGCCGCACCTCCACGTGACTTCTGGATCTGCGCAGCTTCTTCCTCAGTGTCAGCCGCGCAGCGACGCCGTCGACCGTCAGGCGCAGGCCGGCGGACTGTTCGGTGGAGTAGGGGTCGAAGCCCTGCGGGGCCCGGATCCGCACGACGGGGGCGTGTGGCCCCCACGCGTCCACGCGCACCAGACGCCGGTCCACGGCGACGGTTATCGGCCCGGCCGGGCCCGGTGCGAAGCGCCGGGCGATCCAGAGCGGCACCTCCTCGGCCCGGGCCCGGTCCGCCAGGGCGGCCACCTGGGCGGGCCCACCGCACTGCCGTACCGCCAGCTCTCCCAGGCCGCGGGCGAACTCGGCGGCCCGCCGCACCCTCACCGGCACGGCGGCGCCCGTGACGCGGGTCACCGGCACCACCCCCGCGTCCTCCGCCAGCCGCTCCAGCGGGCGCTCCGTCCCGCCTCCGCCGAGCCAGTACCCGCGCTGGAACGCGTCGGCCATGGCAGCGAGGTTGAGTTCGCTCAGCGAGGTGGTCCTGCCGCCCCTGCGCATGTGGTCCTCGGTCAGGTCCACGGTCCGCGCGAGCGGGTTCCACGACCGTTCACCGTAGAGCACCCGGTTCATCCTTGCCCCCGTTCACACACTCGGCTCGACAGAACCCACCTGTACGCATCGCTACTTGCTGACGGCGAAACGCATCAGGGCGTGTTCGTCGCCCTGCTTGACCTTGCCCGTCACGTTGATCACCTCGAGTTTCCAACTGCCGCCGACCCGCAGGGCCTTCGCCACGGCGCAGCCGTTGTCCTGAGTGAGCAGGCTCGGCCAGATGTCGGCGACCTGCTGGGAGGTGCCGCCGGTCGCGTCATAGACCTTGAAGCTGATGTTGCGCGCCTTCTGGAAGGAGCTGCCCTTCTTGTAGGCCGCGGCGACGAACACGATCGACGTGATGTTGGCCGGTATCCGGGCGAACTCGACGGTCACCGTCTCGTCGTCCCCGTCCCCGTGGCCGGTCTGGTTGTCACCGCTGTGCACCAGCGAGCCGTTGCCCATCGGGTCCAGCGAGTCGAGGCCCGCGAGACGCACCGGGTCCGTGCCCTGCATGGCGACGGCGATCAGGTCGAGGTCGGTGCCGGTCTTGCGGCGCAGCTTGCCCAGCACGCCGCCGCTGCTGCCGGCGGTGGGGTCCCAGGAGACCCCGATGGACAGACGGGTGACTCCGTCCAGGTCGGCCGGGCCGTCTTCCTTGGTGAGGGTGATCATGCGTGGCTCATCCTTATGTCAGAAGGGACTACAACCGCAGAGTCTGCCTGGTGGCTCCGCGGTTCCCGCATCGCGGTCGACGATGTGGGCGTCGTGGGCCCGACGGCGCTTTTGGACCTGTTCGGTGCGCAGTGCGGTCGCGGTACGCGCCGCTGCCGCCCGCCCCGCGGGCAGCAGCGCCCCCAGGTTCACGCGGCAAGGGAGCCAGGGCACGGCGATCCACCACGACCTGGCCTCGCTGACCTCGCGCGAACGTGAGGTCCTGGGTCCGGTGGCCCGCGGACTGAGCAACGCCGCAGTGGCCGGCCGTCTGCACCTGGCCGAGACCACGGTCAAGACCCGTGTCTCCCGCGTACTCGGCAAGCTGCAACTGCGCGACCGCGTCCAGGCAGTGATCGCCGCCTACGAGACCGGGCTGGTCAGCGTGGGAGAGCGGGGGCCCGCGCAGCCCAGCGCCGGGCACCCGTGAGGCGGACCGGCGGTCGCCGATGGCGCGGCACCTCGTCGAAGCAGCGAATTCGCCGTCCCGCTGCGCGCCGGAGTCCGAAAATCCTATGCTGACGCCGAGGGTGGCAACGACCTGGGGAGATGCCTGATGAGCGCAGCAGGCAAAGGCACGTCGGCATGGAAGTCCGGGGTCAAGCGGCTCCTGGGGCGCACGGGATTCGACATCGTGCGCAGCGGCAACAACCTGGGGGGCGTCGACGACTTCATCCCCTTCGAGGCGACGATGCGGGCCGCCCGGGCGTCCGGTCTGTCGGTCGGCGACCACATCGACGCGGTGATGAACGGGACGCCAGGCGCCACCCAGTCCACGATCGACGAACTACGCGCTCTCGGAGTCTTCGCCGCCGGCCCCGCGACGGTGCTGGAGATCGGCCCCGGGTCCGGACGGTATCTGGAGAAGACGCTGAAGGAGTGCGCGCCGGACCGCTACGAGATCTACGAGACGGCGGCGCCCTGGGCCGACTACCTGGTGAACACGTTCGGCGTGATCGCTCTGCCGACCGCGGGATCCAGTCTCGCGCCGACACCCGACGGCAGCGTCGACCTCGTTCAGGCGCACAAGGTCTTCAACACCGTGACCTTCCTCTGCGCCGCCCGCTACTTCTTCGAGATGGCACGTGTCACGAGGCCCGGTGGCCGCATCGTCTTCGACGTCATGACCGAGACCTGCCTGGACCCGGCCGCGGTGCGCACCTGGGCGACGCAGGGCGGGACGGGACACGGCTCCTTCCCGGCGGCCATGCCGCGCGGGATGTGCGTGGACCTCTTCGCGTCCCTCGGCTGCGGCCTGGAGGCCGGCTTCCTGGCCCCGATGGGCGTCGCCTCCACGGAGGTACTCGTGTTCCGCAAGGCGGCCTGACCAGCCCTGCGGGCGCGTCGACCCACTGAACACGCACATCACGAGCGGCTTCCGATCTCCCGCCCATGGGCCGGACAGGGAAAGCCGATTTCCGTGCGGTTCCGTGCGGCTCCGGTCGGCGGCGCGGGCTCCGCGGGTCAGCCATAGGGGTGGCGTCGCGGAAAGGCCGACCAGGGTGACAGCGAGGAGCCGGGGGTGCCGACGCGCGTGGACGGCCCTGCGGCTCAACACGGCCGGCTAGAGCCAGCCGTTGCGTTTGAAGCCGCGGTGGATGACGACACAGGCGGCGGCCATGACGGCGAGGGCGAGGGGGTAGCCGAAGCGCCAGCGCAGCTCGGGCATGTGGTCGAAGTTCATGCCGTAGACGCCGCACACCATGGTGGGTACGGCGATGATCGCGGCCCAGGCGGTGATCTTGCGCATGTCCTCGTTCTGGGCGACGGTGACCTGCGCCAGGTGGGCCTGGAGAATCGAGTCGAGCAGGGCGTCGAAGGCGGCGATCTGTTCGGTGACGCGCAGGAGATGGCCGGCGACGTTACGGAAGTACGCCTGTATCTCCGGGTCGACGCGGCTCCTCGGATCGGTGGCGAGCCGGTCGAGGGGGCGGGCGAGCGGGACGACGGCACGCTTGAATTCGAGGAGCTCGCGTTTGAGCTGGTAGATCCGGCCGGCGTCGGCGGTTCGGGGGCTGAGCGGGGAGAAGACGTCGGTCTCGGCCTGCTCGATGTCGTTGTGGACCGCGTCCGCGACGGCGACGTAGTCGTCCACGACGTGGTCGGCGATGGCGTGCAGGACGGCGGAGGGGCCCTTGGCCAGTTGCTGCGGGTCCGCCTCGAGGTCCTCCCGCAGGGGTCCGAGGGAGCCGTGCCGGCCGTGGCGGACGGTCACGACGAAGTCGGGCCCGGTGAAAACCATGATCGATCCGGTGTCGACGACCTCACTGGACGCGGTCAGCTCGGTGTGTTCGACGTAGGTGACGGTGTTGAACACGGCGAACAGGACCTCACCGTACTGCTCGACCTTGGGGCGCTGGTGGGCGTGGACGGCGTCCTCCGCGGCGAGCGGATGCAGACCGAAGAGCTCCGCGGCTCCGGCGAATTCCTCCGCGCTCGGTTCGTGCAGGCCCAGCCAGACGAATCCGCCCCGGTGCCTGCGGGTGTACCGCACCGCCTCCTCCACGGAGCCGGCCGACGGCCGGCGGACTCCGTCGTGGTAGACGACGCAGTTGACGACGGCCGAGCCGAGCGGGGATCGGGCCGGATGGCTGAGGTCCACGCGCCGTCGGCTGCGCCGCGCCAGGTTCGCGACTTTGCGCAGGTGGGCGACCATCGACATGCGGGACCTCTTTCACCGGGGTGCGGACAGTGTGCCAAACACCCGCGAGCCGCAAGTGAACCGGACCGGCGGAACGCCCGGCCCGAGCAGGGACTCGGACGTTCCGGCGGCCTGCCGGGCGCCATGACGCCGGGCAGGCCGCGACTTCGCGTCAGACGGCCACGGCGGTCAGGGCCTCGGCCCCGCCCCCTCCCTCGGCACCCTCGGACCTCTCGACTTCCTCGGCCTCCTCGGCTTCCTCGAGGAGGCCGACGAGGGTCGCTCGCGCCCGGGCCACCCGCGAGCGGATCGTCCCTACCGGGCAGCCGCCGGCCTCGGCCGCCTCCGCGTAGGGCAGGCCCGCCAACTGCGTGAGGACGAACGCCTCCCGGCGCTCGGCGGGCAGCGCGTCCAGCAGGTCGAGAAGGGCCACGCCGTCGTCGAAGCCGGGCAGGCCGGCGGGCTGGGCGCGCTCGGCCCAGAGCGTCCAGTCGTCCACGTCGGCCCGCCGCGGCCGGGCGGCGGCGTGGCGCAGACTGTCGACGACCGTGCGGCGTGCGATGGACAGCAGCCAGGTGCGTGCGGAGGAGCGCCCCTCGAACCGGTGCAGGCTGCCGAGTGCCCGCAGGAACGTGTCCTGCGCGAGGTCGTCGGCCAGCTGGCGGTCTGCGGACAGGTACGTGACGTAGCGGACGACGTCCGGACGCAGGGCCCGCACGAACCGGTCGACGGCGTCGCGATCGCCGGTGCGCGCGGCGAGCGCCCAGCCGGTGGCCGCGTCGTCGGGCGGCGTGGTCCCGACGTGCCGACCGGACGCCGTGTGCCCCGTGTCGCGCTGCCCGGACGGCGCCGGGAGCAGGGGGAGAACGGGAGTGATCACCTGAAGTCCTTCTCGGGTGGTCCGGGACGACCGGCGCGAGGCGGCACGAGGCGGCACGGCACGCCACGGCATCCGGGCGGGTGCCCGGAGGGACGTGCACGCCGTGCGGTCCCGCCGCCGCGGAAGGTCCCGGGACAGGGGGGAGAGGGGAACGGGGCGAGGACGTACGACGTGTGCACGCCCCGTGCCCGAAGCCTCGGAGCCGGCGGCCGCGACGGACACGGCGCCGGCAGGACGGCTTCGGGAAGCCGGCTGTCTCAGACGACAGCGGTCCCGGCCGGGGGCCCCCGGGAGATGATCGTGTGCGTGAGCGTCAGCCGCGGGATCCGCTCGGCGCGCTCGCGCGTCGGCCGCAGGCGGGGCCGGCGCGGCACGGCGGGCAGCGCCGCGAACGGGAGGAAGAGCGGGACGGCGAGCCGTCCGGCGACGGCGCGCAGGAGCCGGAACGCGGCCCGCTCGCCGTGGGCCAGCCACAGACCGGTCAGCAGGGCGGCCAGCGTGTGGGCGGCGAGCATGCCCAGCGACGACATGCCGCCGGCGCCGTGTGCGAGGTGGCCGAGGTGCTCGGCGTGCGCCGCGTGCCCCGGGTACGGGGAGCCCGCGGAACCCAGGGAGCCCATGCCCATCGCGCCCATGTCCATCGTGTTCATGGACATCGAGCCCGCGGACACCGAACCGGCGGACATCGAGCCCGCGGACACCGAACCCGTCGACATGCCGCTCATGTCGGGTGCCGCGGAAGCGTTCGCGGACGCCGGCGCCGCCGTCAGGCCCCACGAGAAGGCCGAGTGGAGCGCCCCCTGCGCGACGACCACGACGGAGACCACCAGCGGGAGCCGGCGCTCACGGCCCGCCAGACTCCAGCCGACGCCGCTCGTGGCGGCGAAGCCGGCGGACATCGTCCACCACGGCACGGCGGAGCCCGACATGAGGACGTGTCCGAGGGCGGCGAGCAGCACACAGACGGCCGCGAACACCGCGACGCGTACCGTGCGCACACCCCATCCAGCAGTCATGACGGCCTCATCCTCGCATCCGGACTCCGCTCGTCGCGGGTGGATGCGCACAACGCCCTGAGCGTTCGCGCACTGCGAGACCGGCGCGCGCGGGGGGGCGTAAGGTCCGATGATGAGGGAGTAACTCCTGACCGCGCTCCCTGGCCCTGCGTTCCGGGGAAGGTGAGAACGTGGCGGACACCTCCGCCGAAGGCCGCCGTGCCGACCCGGGTCCGGAACTGCTGGAGCCGGTGCTGGTCGAACTCGCGCGGCGGACCGGCGCCTCCGTGACAGCCGTCTATCTGCTGCAGGAGGACCAGCCCGTCCTGCGGCTGACCGCGCTGGGCGGGGCTCCGTGGGAGATCTCGATGCCCTGGGCACGGGTGGTGCTGGACGCCGTCTCGCCGGTCTCCGACGCCGTCCGGGAGCGGCGCCTGGTGTGGGTGGGCGGGCAGGAGGAGATGGCGCGCCGCTACCCGCGGCTGGCGCTCGTCGTGCCGTACCGCTTCGCGCTGGCCGCCGCCCCCGTGGCCACCGGCGCCGAAACCTGGGGCGGTCTGGTGCTGCACTGGCCCGCCTCGCACCCGCCGGAGCTGAGCCCGCACGAGCGGGAGGCCATCACCGGCGCGTGTCACCGGCTGGGCCTGATCCTGCGGCACGCCGCCGAGAAGGGCCGGCCGGTGCGGCCCGGTGCGGAACCGCTGATGCTGCCGCCGCCGCGGGCCCGCACCACGGAACGGGCCGAGGCGCAGGCCGCGGTCGACTTCGTCGAGCGCATCCCCGGCGGCTGCTGCTCACTGGGCGTGGACGGCCGTATCGCCTTCGTGAGCACCAGGGCCGCCGAACTGCTCGGCGCCGACATCGAGGCCCTGCTCGGCACGAAGCCGTGGGAGGCCCTGCCCTGGCTGGACGAGCCGACCGCCGAGGACGGTTACCGGGCGGCAGTGCTCAGCCGTGAGCCGGTGTCCTTCACCGCCCTGCGCCCGCCGGACCGGTGGCTGTCGTTCCGGCTCACCCCGGACGGGTCGGGCATCAGCGTGCACATCGTGCCCACCCATTCGGCGCACGTCCACGCGCCGGTCTTCGACCCGCCCCGACAGGAGGCGGGCGCGTCCACGGCTCCCGGACGGGCCGCCACCCTGTACCACCTGATGCATCTGGCCGCCACGCTCACCGAGGCGGTCGGCGTGCGGGACGTGGTCGACCAGGTCGCGAACCAGATGCTGCCCGCCTTCGGCGCGGAGGCGCTCGCCCTGATGACCGCCGAGGACGGCAGGCTGCGGATCATCGGCTACCGCGGCTATCCCGCGGACGTCATGGAACGCTTCGACGCCGAACCGCTCACCTCCGCCACCCCGGCCGTGCGCACCCTGGCGACGGGCGTGCCCGCCTTCTTCGGCGACTTCGCCGAGCTCAAGCGCGCCTACCCGCCCGCGGTGCTGCAGGACGGCATGGGAGCCTGGGCCTTCCTGCCGCTGATCACCTCCGGCCACCCCGTCGGTTCCCTGGTGCTCGCCTACCGCCGGCCCCGTGCCTTCGCCCCCGAGGAGCGCGCCGTCCTCACCTCCACCGCCGGACTGATCGCGCAGGCCCTCGACCGCGCCCGCCTGTACGACACCAAGCACCAACTCGCGCACGACCTGCAGGCCGCCCTGCTCCCCCACGCCCTGCCCGGCGTCCCCGGCCTGGAGGTGGCCGCCCGCTATCTCCCCGCCACCCGCGGCATGGACGTCGGCGGCGACTTCTACGACCTGATCCGCCTCGACGCCACCACCGCAGCCGCGGCCATCGGCGACGTCCAGGGTCACAACATGACGGCCGCCGCCCTGATGGGGCAGGTCCGCACCGCCGTCCACGCCACCGCGGGCGCGCCACCGGACGAGGTCCTCGCCCGCACCAACCGGCTGCTCACCGATCTCGACCCCGGGCTGTTCACCAGCTGTCTCTACGCCCACATCGATCTCACCGAGCGGCGCGCGTGCCTGGCCACCGCCGGGCACCCGCCCCCCGTGCTGCGCCGTCCCGACGGCGGCACCGAGATCCTTCAGCTGCCGCCGGGTCTGCTGCTGGGCATCGATCCCGACGCGCCCTACTCGTCCACCGAGGTCCCGCTGCCGCCCGGTTCGGTGCTTGCCTTCTACACCGACGGGCTCGTCGAGGCGCCCGGGGTGGACCTCGGGGACGCCGTCGCCGCCCTCGCCCGCCAGCTGGAGCGTGCCGGGCCGGGCACCCTGGACGCCCTCGCCGACACGCTCATCCAGCACGCCCGACGCTCGGCGCCCCGCAGCGACGACATCGCCCTCCTGCTCATCCGCCCCACCGGGCGGCCCTGAGTCCGTGCTCAGGCCAGGGTCACCTCGACCGGCAGCTTCTTGATGCCGTTGACGAAGTTGGAACGGACCCGGGGGACGTCGCCGGCCAGCCGGATGTCGGCGATCCGCGGGACGAGCTCCTCGAACATGATGCGGATCTCGGTGCGGGCGAGCAGGTTGCCCAGGCACAGGTGGGGGCTGCCCTTGCCGAAGGTGACGTGGTCGTTGTGCGGCCGCGCGACGTCGAAGTCGTACGGGTCGCCGAAGACGGCCTCGTCGCGGTTGCCGGAGGCGTACCACATGACGACCTTGTCGCCCTCCTTGATGTGCTTGCCGCCGAGTTCGACGTCCCGGGTGGCGGTGCGGCGGAAGTGGTACACCGGGGAGGCCCAGCGCAGGAACTCCTCGACCGCCGTCGGGATCAGCGAGGGGTCGTCCCGCAGCCTGGCGAGCTGGTCGGGGTGCTGGAGCAGGGCCAGCATGGAGTGGGAGATGGTGTGGCGGGTGGTCTCGTTGCCGGCCACCACCAGCAGCAGGAAGTAGTTGTCGAAGTCCTGGGCGGAGAGCGGGATCCCGTCGCGCGGAGTGGTGTTGACGAGCTTGGACACCAGGTCCTGGCCGTCGCCGCCGCGCCGCCGCCGGGCCAGCTCGCGGCCGTACTCGAAGACCTCGAGCGAGGCGGGTGAACGGAACGGCAGATCGCGGTACTTCTCGCTCTCCGCGCTGTGCAGGAGGACGTCGGCGTAGTCCGGGTCGGTGTTGCCGATGATGCGGTTGCCCCAGTCGATGAGCTGCTGGTTGTCCTCCGGCGGCACGTCGAGGAGCCGGGCGAGCACGTTGATGGGGAAGTCGGCGGAGACGTCGGCGACGAAGTCGAAGGAGCCCTTGGCCAGGGCCGCGTCCAGGGTCCTCGCGGTCAGGCCGCGCAGGAAGTCGCTGTAGCTGTTGATGACGCCGGCGCCGAACTGGCGCTGGATGACGCTGCGCAGGGCGCGGTGGCGGACGCCGTCCATCTCCAGGATCGAGGCGCGCTTCTTGATCTGGTCCTCGTCGACCTCCTCCAGGTTGACGAAGCGGGTGGAGGTGAAGGTGTCGGCGTCGCGGTCGACGCGGGCGATGTCGGCGTGCCGGGTGACCGCCCAGAAGCCGGAGTTGGGGACCTCCTCGGGCTGCCAGTGGACCGGGTCCTCGTGGCGCAGGGTGTGGAACATCCGCCACGGGGTGACGCCGTCCGCGAAGTTGTCGAGGTCGGCGAGATCCACCCGGTCCAGCGGCAGGGGCTCTTCGAGGGCGTCGCGCAGCTCCGCCCGGCTGGTGGGGACGGCGGCGGTGGGGCTGTTCATCGGGTGATCTCCTGTGCGGGGCGAAGCGGGCGGGGCGGGGCGAAGCGGGCGGGGCGGAGCTGGCGGGGCGGGCGGAGCGGCCCGGGCTGTGGCCGGTCGCGGGCTCGGACCGTCGGTCGGGCACAGGCCCGAGCCGGCCGGCCGGGTCACAGGTGGTAGGCGTACTCGGTGAACTCCCAGTCGGTGACGTGCCGGCCGAACCGCTCGGCCTCGTTGCGCTTGTAGGTGAGGAAGGAGGACGTGAAGTCCTTGCCGAGGACGTCGGTGAAGGCGGTGTCCGTCTCCAGCGCGTCGAGCGCCTCCGGCAGGCTCGTGGGCAGCAGGGCGGAGCGGGCGGTGTCGTATCCGTAACCCTCCAGCGGGGCGGCCGGCTCCTCGCCCGCCCGGATGCCGAGCAGGGCGGCGGCGATCGTGCCCGCGACGAGCAGGTAGGGGTTGGCGCCCGCGTCGCCGAGGCGCAGTTCGAGCCGGGCGCCGCTGCCGCGCTCCGGCGGGATGCGGACCATGGCGCTGCGGTTGTCGAGGCCCCAGTCGATCAGCCACGGCGCGAGGGTGTCGGGGCCGAACCGCTTGTACGAGTTCACGGTGGGGTTGGCCAGCGCCGCGAGGGCCGGTGCGTGGGCGAGGATGCCCGCGACGGCGTGCCGGGCCGTGGTGGAGAGGCCGTGGGCGCCGGCCGGGTCGTCGAAGGCGTTGCGGCCGGCGGCGTCGTCGCAGGAGAGGTGGAGGTGGAAGCCGGAGCCTCCCGCGTCGCCGAAGGGCTTGGCCATGAAGGTGGCCAGTCTGCCCTCCTGGCGGGCCAGTTCCTTGACCGCGGCCTTGAAGCGGAAGGCGCGGTCGGCCGCGTCCAGGGCGTCGGAGTGGGTCAGGTTGATCTCGATCTGGCCGCCGTCGAACTCGTGGTTGCCGTTGGTGACGCCCACACCGAGATCGCGCAGCTGGCGCAGGGTGCGCAGCAGATGGTTGGCGGGGTCGGCGCGCAGGCCGGCGGTGTAGACGGCGCCGGTCGTCTCCGGGGCGCGGCGCCAGCCGGTGGGGGTGCCCGGGGCCGGTTCGAGGAGGAAGTACTCCAGTTCGGGGCCGACGACGGGTCGCAGTCCCTGCTCGGCGCAGTGGGCCAGGACGGTGCGCAGCAGGTCTCGCGGGGATTCCGCGGCCGGTTCCCCGGTCGCCGGGTCGCTGACCTCGCCGAGGCAGGCGGCGACGCCGGGTTCCCAGGGCAGCGGGACGGCCGTGGACAGGTCGGGGCGTACGCAGACGTCCGGCAGTCCGGCGTCGAGGCCGCCCGGCACGGGGACCACGTCGCCCTGGGGGGAGGTGTGGTAGACGGCGCGGCAGAAGGCCAGGCCGTGCTCGTAGGCCGAGGGCAGATGGTCCAGCAGGACGTCGCGGGCACGGTCGGTGCCCATCAGGTCGGGGTACTGCACCCGGACCACGTCGACGCCCTCGGCGGCAAGCCGCTCCATGTGCCGGCGGATGTCTGGGCTGTCGGATGCGCTCACCGGGTTCTCCTAGGGCGGAAAGGCGGGGCTCCCCCGGGGGGCGTCGGCCGGACGGGGGGCGCACAGGAGGCGGGTCCGGGGCCGGGAGGGAGCGGGAGGACGGTCCCGGGCGAACCCCCGGGAACCATTCGTTTGATCCCGAACGGTAAGGAAGGTAGTCGCGACCCCGCAAGGGGGCGGTGCAAAAAATAATCCATCTGGACAGGTATTGACCAGGGGGCGACGGCTTCCTATGTTGTTTGACGCCAAACGAGTCAGGGCGGCACTCTCCCGCCTCCCTGTGGCAACGGGGCCCGGCCCTCACCGGACGCCTGTGGCCCGCGGGCCGGGCCCTCCCACCTCCTCCCCTTCCGCTCCGACGCGCTCACCCCTCAGGAGGACCGCCTTGAAGGTCGTCGTCGACATGAACAAGTGCCAGGACCACGGCCAGTGCGTCTTCGCCGCCCCGGACGTCTTCTCGCTGGACGACGGCGGACGGCTCGCCTACGTCCCCGACGCCGACGACGCTCTGCGCGACGAGGTCGAGGAAGCCGCCGACGTCTGCCCCCTGCAGGCCATCCGGATCGAGGGCTGAGTCCATGACCCGGACGATTGTCGTCGCGGGCGGCTCGATGGGCGGACTGCGCGCCGCCGAGCAGCTGCGCACGGCGGGCTGGACCGGGTCCGTCACCGTCGTCGGCGACGAGCCCCACATGCCCTACAACCGGCCTCCGCTGTCCAAGGACGTGCTGGCCGGCACGACGCCGTTCGCGTCGCTTGCCTTCACCCCGAAGGCGGCCGCGGCCGACGTGCAGTGGCGGCTCGGCACGAAGGTCGTCGCCGCCCGGCTCGACGAACGGACCGTCACCCTCGACGACGGCCACACGCTGTCCTACGACGGACTGGTCGTCGCCACCGGGATGCGGCCGAGACGGCTGCGCTGCCCCGGACCCCTCGTCGGCCGCCACACCGTCCGCACACTGGACGACGCGAAGGGCCTGCGATCCGAGCTGACCCGGCCCGGAGTCCGGCTGGTCGTGGTCGGCGCGGGATTCATCGGCTGCGAGGTGGCCGCCACCGCCGTCCGTCTCGGCGTGGCCGAGGTGACCGTCGTCGACCCGCTGCCCCTGCCCATGGCCGGCCCGCTCGGCGAACTGCTCGGCCGTGCGCTGCTGAAGCGGCACGAGGAGCGCGGCGTGCGCTTCGCACTGGGCACGGCAGTGGCCGGTTTCCGGGGCGAGGAGCGGGTGAACGGCGTCGTCCTCGGCGACGGCCGCGTGCTGCCCGCCGACGTGGTGGTCGAGTCGGTCGGCTCGGTCGCCAACGTGGAATGGCTCGAAGGCAACGGCCTCGACCTCGTCGACGGCGTCCTGACCGACGATCGGCTGCGGGCCGGCGGCCGGCCCGACGTGGTCGCCGTCGGCGACGTGGCCCGGTTCCCCAACGCCCGCTACGACGGCGTGCCCCGCCGCGTCGAACACTGGTCGATCCCCACCGACACCGCCAGGCACGCCGCGAAGACCCTGGTCGCCGGTCTCACCGGCGCCGACGCCGGGCCCGGCCCCTTCGCTCCACTGCCCACCTTCTGGAGCGACCAGCACGACTTCCGGCTGCAGTCCTTCGGAGCGCCCGCTCTCGGCACGGACGACGTACGCGTCCTGGACGGCGACCCCGAGGGGGACGTCCTGGTCGGCTACCACACCGGCGGCCTGCTGGTCGGCGTCGTCGCCCTCGGCGGTCCGGCCACCGCGACGGCCGCCGCCCGCTACCGCGCCCAGTTGCTGAAGTCGCCCGCCCTCACCCCGTAAGGAAGCCCGTCATGTCCCCTGTCCGTGGTTACTTCCACCCCAAGACGGCGAGCGGCGCGTCGTCGCTGATCCCGTCGCCGCCGTGGCGCTACTCCGGCGACCTGCTCACCGTCGAGTACCGCACCGATCCGGCAAGAGTGCGCGAACTGCTTCCCGAGCCGCTGGAACTCGCCGACGAGGACCCGGGCGCGGTGGCGTTGATCTGGGCCGACTGGCAGTCCTGCGCCGCCTCCGGCGACGAGCTGCTCGACCCGGTGCTCTCCCAGTACAAGGAGGCGTTCGCGGTCGTCCGCTGCCGGTACCAGGGTCGGACCTACTCGCGGTGCGTCTACATCTGGGTCGACAAGGACTTCGCCATCGCCCGCGGGCTGCACCAGGGATATCCGAAGAAGCTCGGCTCGATCCACCAGACCCGCCCGCACCCCTACGGACCCGCCCCGCGCATCGAGGCGGGAGCCCGGTTCGGGGCGACGCTGGCCGCGGCGGACCGGCGGCTGGCCCAGGCGGTGGTGACGCTGCGCGAGCCGTCGCAGGCGAACGGGTTCGTCAACGCACACCCCATGGCCCATCACCGCTGGCTGCCCTCGATCGAGAAGGGGAAGGGCCTGGCCCTCGACGAGCTGATCGAGACCGGTGCGGCGTCCTTCGAGGCGGGTCCCGCGTGGGCCGGGGAGGCCGAACTCGAGCTGTTCGAGGCGCCCACGGAAGAACTGGCCCGGCTGGAGATCCGCGAGCCGATCGCCGCCTACTACCGGCAGGTCGGCGTCGTCTGGGACGGCGGCCGGCTGCTGGAGTCCGGTATGTCCGGCGCCGAGTGACCCCCTCACGCATCACAGAACCTGGAGACTGGACATGATCGAACACACCCTCACGGTGGCCGGGGTCACCGTCGACGCACGGCACTGGATCGGCGGCGAACGCGTCGCCTCCGCCGAGACGTTCACCGACGTCTCGCCCATCGACGGCCGCGCCATCGGCGAGATCGCGCGCGGCACCCCGGTGGAGGCCGCCGCCGCCGTGGCCGCCGCCAAGGCCGCCTTCCCCGCCTGGGCGGCCACCCCGCGCGCCGAACGCGCCCGCATCCTGCACGCCGTCGCCGACGGCGTGGAGAAGCGGCTCGAGGAGCTGGCGATCGTCGAGACCACCGACAACGGGGCCCTGCTGCGCTCGCACCGCCGCGGGGTGATGCCCCGGGTGGCGCACAACTTCCGCTTCTTCGCCGACTGGCTGCTGAAGCTGGAGCACGAGGACTTCGACACCCGGGGCCACCGCAACCACGTCTCCTGGGACCCGGCGGGCCCGAGTGTGCTGATCACCCCGTGGAACGCCCCGCTCATGCTCGCCACCTGGAAGGTCGCCCCGGCCCTCGCGGCCGGCAACACCGTCGTCCTCAAGCCCGCCGAGTGGTCCCCGCTGACCGCGTCCCTGCTCGCGGACATCGCCGCCGAGGCCGGGCTGCCGGCCGGAGTGCTGAACGTGGTCCAGGGCTACGGCTCCGAGATCGGCGACGCGCTCACCTCCCACCCGGACGTCCGCCGCATCAGCTTCACCGGATCCGTCCCGACGGCCCGGCGGATCGCCGCGTCGGCCGCCGCCCACCTCACCCCGCTCAGCCTCGAACTCGGCGGCAAGTCACCGCTGCTGGTGTTCGCCGACGCCGACCTCGACCTCGCCGTGGACCTGGCGGTGGAGCAGTACGACAACGCCGGCCAGGTCTGCCTGGCCGCCACCCGGTTCCTGGTCGAGGAGTCGGTAGCCGAGGAGTTCACCCGGCGGTTCGCCGAGAAGGCCGGGCAGCTCACCCAGGGCGACCCCCGCGACGAGGCCACCGACATCGGGCCCAACATCCACACACGTCAACTGGAGAAGATCGACGGCTTCGTGCGGCGGGCCATCGCGTCCGGGGCACGCGCGGTCGTCGGTGGGCACCGCAAGGACGGCCAGTACTACGCGCCGACGCTGCTCACCGACGTGGCCCAGGACTCGGAGATCGTCCAGGAAGAGGTCTTCGGACCCGTCCTCACGCTCCAGACCTTCACCACCGAGGACGAAGCCGTCCGGCTCGCCAACGACACCCGCTTCGGCCTGGCGGCCACCCTCGTCACCGGCGACCGCGAGCGCGCGGAGCGCGTCACGGCACGACTGGTCGCGGGCACGGTCTGGGTGAACTGCTTCTTCGTCCGCGACCTGCAGGCGCCCTTCGGCGGCTCCCGTCAGTCCGGCGTCGGCCGCGAGGGCGGCTCCTGGAGCTTCGACTTCTACTGCGACCTGAAGAACACCGTGACCGCGCCGAACGGATGGAGCCCGGACCATGGGTGAGATCGTCGGGGCGGGTCTGCTCGCCCACGTCCCCACCATCGTGCTCCCCGAGCAGGAACGGCTGGAGCTCAACCAGGGCAAGGAGATCACCCTCGTCACCGGGCTGCGGCAACTGCGCGAGGACGTCTTCGCCCGCGACGACTACGACACCGTCGTCGTCCTGGACTCCCACTGGGCCACCACCGTCGAGTTCGTCGTCACCGCCCAGCACCGCCGCGCCGGGCTGTTCACCTCCGAGGAACTGCCGCGCGGAATGTGCCGGATGCCGTACGACTTCCCCGGTGATCCCGAACTGGCCGGGAACATCGCGAAGTTCGCGGACCGGCACGGCACCTGGATCACCGCGATCGAGGACGACTACCTGCCGATCTACTACGCCACGATCAACCTCTGGAAGTTCCTCGGCGAGGGGCTGCCCGACAAGCGGTGGGTGACCATCGGGGTGTGCCAGACCGGTGACATGGAGGACCATCTGCGACTCGGCCGCGCCCTGGCCGACGGCATCGCCGCCACCCCGGGCCGCCGTGTCCTGCTCATCGCGTCCGGCGCCCTCTCGCACACCTTCTGGCCGCTGCGCGAACTGCGCGACCACGAGGCCGGCGACCTGGTGCACATCCGTACGCCCGAGGCCCGCGAGGCCGACCACGAGCGCATCGCCTGGTTCAAGGAGGGCCGCCACGACAAGGTCCTCGACACGATGGACGAGTTCTGGAAGTACCGGCCGGAGGCGAAGTTCTTCCACTACCTGATGATGGCCGGCGCCCTCGGCGAGCAGGCCTGCGTCGCGACCGCCCGCCAGTACGGCGAGTACGAGAACTCGATCGGCACCGGACAGGTGCACCTCTGGTTCGACCGCCCGTCCGACGGCTGGACCGGCACGGCTCCGGCCGCGGCCGGACCGGCGCACACCCCGCCCGGCGGCCTCCCGGACAGCCGTCCCGCCGCCGGCCGCACCCCGCACAGCCGCCCCTAGGAGCCCCGCCATGCCCGAGTACCGCCGCATCCTCCTCGACGGCGCCGCCGTCCAGGTCACCGTCGACGGGGACGAACTCGTCGCCGGCGACGGCCGTCGCGTCAAGACCGAGGAGGCGCAGCACCTGCCACCGGTGGTGCCGTCGAAGGTGATCGCCGTCCATCTCAACCACCGAAGCCGCGTGGACGAGTTCGGGATCGACCTCCCGGCCACCCCCACGTACTTCCACAAGCCGACCTCCTCCCTGAACTCCCACCGGGGCGCGATCGTCCGCCCGGAGGGCTGCAAGTGGCTCAACTACGAGGGCGAGGTCGCCATCGTGATCGGCAGGACCGCGCGCAACATCTCGCCCGCCGAGGCCGGGGAGTTCATCGCCGGATACACCGTCGCCAACGACTACGGTCTGCACGACTTCCGCGACACCGACGCCGGCTCCATGCTCCGGGTGAAGGGCTCCGACACCCTGTGCCCGCTCGGGCCGGGACTGGTCACCGACTGGGACTTCCACGGAAAGCGGCTGCGCACGTACGTCAACGGCGAGGTCGTGCAGGACGGTTCGACCGACGAGATGCAGTGGGACATGCACTACCTGGTCGCCGACATCGCCCGCACGATCACCCTCTACCCGGGCGACGTGCTGTTGTCGGGCACCCCGGCCAACTCGCGGCCCGTGCGGCCCGGCGACGTCGTGGAGGTGGAGGTGGAGGGCCTCGGGCGGCTCACCAACCACGTCGTGACCGGCCCGACCGCGGTCCGCGCCGACGTCGGCGCCCAGCCCACCGAGTCCGAGGAGGTGCTGTCCACCGCGCTCGGCGGCGACTGGGAGTTCCGCGGCGTCCGCCCGCCCCGGCGATGACACCCGCGAGGGGCGCTGCCGGGCCGGCGGGCAGGGTCACGGCATGACCGACTCCGCGGACGCCCCGACGGGCCACCGGCCGAGGAAGCGACTGCACGGCGGCGAGGGGCGCGAGGCCCTGCTGAAGGCCTCCGTGCGCGGGGCGGCGCGGGGCGGACTGCGCAGGCTCACCCACCGGGCCGTCGTGGAGGAGGCCGGGTCACCCACGGTCCGGCCGTGCACCGCTTCGGTTCCCGCGACGCGCTGATCGAGGCGGCCCTCGTCCACGCGGAGCCCTCCGGCCGCGCGCGGCCATCCGACCCACATGGTCATCCGGCCCGCACGCCTCCCCCGTTCCGGCGCCGGGGCGGAAATCTTTCCGCAGAGCCTTGCCAAACGGATAGCGCGCGACCACGATGAGGCAACTCGTTTGGCTCAAAACAAACTCCCATCCCTTCCCGTCCCGACAGGTGATCCGAGTGGACAGTCAGACGGCGGTCGCCCCGCACTCCTCGCACGACACAAGCACGGCAGGCAGGCTCAAGCCCGATTCCCTCGGCGTCCCGGGCATCCTGTTCTTCGTCCTCTCCGCCCAGGCCCCGCTCACCGGCATCGCCGGGGCCGTCCCCATCGCCGTCGCCATAGGCAACGGGGCGGGCGCGCCGGCCGCGTACCTCGCCGCCGGCGTCATGGTCCTGCTCTTCTCCATCGGCTTCGTCGCCATGGGCCGCCACGTGGTGGACGCCGGCGCCTTCTACACGTACATCGGCAAGGGCCTGGGCCGCTCGGCCGGCTCCGGCAGCGCCGCCGTCGCCCTCTTCGCCTACTGCGCCATCCAGGCCGCCATGTACGGGCTCTACGGCGCGACGCTCGGCGGCCTCGTCGCGTACTACACCGACGTGCACCTCGCGTGGTGGGTCTGGACGCTGCTCACCATGGCGGTCGTCCAGGTGCTCGGCGCGGCCGGGATCGAGATGGGCGCGAAGCTGCTGGCCGTCTTCGTCCTCGCGGAGTTCAGCATCCTGATCGTGTTCGCCCTCGTGACCTTCTTCAAGGGCGGCGGCCCCGAGGGCCTCGGCTTCGGCGAGAGCTTCTCACCGCACGCCGCGCTCCAGGGCGCTCCCGGCGTGGCGCTGATGTTCGCCGTGGCGTCGATGTTCGGCTTCGAGGCCACCGCCATCTACGGCGAGGAGGCGCGGGAGCCCCGCAGGACCGTGCCGCGCGCCACCTATCTGTCGGTCGCGGTGGTCACCGGCTTCTTCGCCTTCACCTCGTGGATGCTGGTCTCGGCGCACGGCGGGTCCGCGGCGACATCCGAGGCGGGCAAGGCGCTGGAGTCCGGTGACGCGACGACGTGGGTGTTCGCGCCGATCACCGCCCTGTTCGGCTCCTGGGCCGGTGACGTGCTGCCCGTCCTGCTGGCCACCTCGCTGTTCGCCGGCATCCTGGCGTTCCACAACTCCGCCAACCGCTACCTGTTCTCCCTCGGCCGTGAGGGGCTGCTGCCGCGCCGGCTGACCAGGCTCAACCGGCGCCACTCGCCCTGGGCGGCCGGCACCGTGCAGACGGTGATCGCGGCGGCGCTGGTCGTCCCGTTCGCCCTGCTCGGCAAGGACCCGGTGCTGACGCTGTTCTCCTGGTTCAGCGGAATCGCCGTACTGGCGATGATGCTCCTGTACTTCCTGACGTCCGTCTCCGTGGTCGTCTTCTTCCGCCGCTCCCGCGCCGACACCCGGCTGTGGAACACGCTGGTCGCGCCGCTGCTGGGCGCGCTCGGCATCGCCGGCGCCATCTGGCTGATCATCGAGAACTTCACCACGCTCATCGGGGGCGACCGGAGCACGGCCGTCTGGCTCCAGCTGACCGTCCCGGCGGTGCTGGTCCTCGGGCTGTGCGTGGCACGGCTGACCCGCGGCAGGCACGCCGCCACCGCCTGAACCGGCGTTCCGTGAACGGCCGGCGGCGGCCTCACTCCCCGGACGCCGCCGCCGGCCCCGGATCACCGGCCGGGGAACACGGCCCGTCGGCCGCCCCGCACACCCCTCCACAGACCGCGTAGAGAACAGGAGAGCCGAGATGCCGGCCCTCACCCATGACGATCTGCTGCGCCGCGCCAAGGAGCTGCGGCTGCCGTCCCTCCACCACATCGACGGGGCGGACGAGCCGGGTTCGGGCGCCGTGTTCACCGTCGTCTCACCCCGCGACGGACAGGTCCTCGGCGAGGTCGCCGACGCGCGCGAAGCCGAGGTCGACCTGGCCGTGGCCGCCGCCCGCCGGGCCTTCGACTCCGGGCCCTGGCCGCGGCTCGCGCCCGCCGAGCGGGGCCGGATCCTGCTGCGCGTGGCCGAACTGCTCGAGGAACGGCGGGCGGACCTCGCCCTGACGGTCAGCCTGGAGATGGGCAAGCCGTACACCGACGCGTACGGGATCGAGCTGCGCGCGGCGATCAACACCTTCCGCTGGTACGGGCAGCTGGCGGACAAGGTGACCGACGAGTCGCCGCACGCCGCCCCGGACGCGCTGGCGCTGGTCACCCGGGAGCCGACCGGCGTCGTGGGCGCCGTCGTGCCGTGGAACTTCCCGCTGACGCTGGCGAGCTGGAAGGTCGCGCCGGCGCTGGCGGCGGGCTGCACGGTCGTGCTGAAGCCGTCGGAGAACTCACCGCTGTCCGCGCTGATGCTGGGGCGGATCGCCACCGAGGCGGGGCTGCCGCCGGGCGTGCTCAACGTCGTCGCCGGGGACGGCCCGACGGCTGGCCGGGCGCTGGGCCTGCACCCCGACGTGGACGTGCTGGCGTTCACCGGCTCCACCGCGGTCGGCCGGCACTTCCTGCGCTACGCCGCCGACTCCAACCTCAAGCGCGTCTGGCTGGAACTGGGCGGCAAGTCACCGAACATCATCCTTCCCGACGCCCCCGACCTGGAGAAGGCCGCCGCCACCGCCGCCTGGGGCATCTTCTTCAACCAGGGCGAGATGTGCACCGCCCCGTCCCGGCTGCTGGTGCACTCCTCCGTCGCCGAACGCGTCACCGAGGCGATCGCCGCCCGGGCCCGTGACCTGCGGGTCGGCGACCCCCTGGACCCGGCGACCGAGATGGGCGCACTGGTGGGCGAGGGGCACCTGGAGCGCGTCCTCGACCACATCGCCGCCGGGGTCGGGCAGGGCGCGCGACTGCGGGCCGGCGGCGCCCGCACCCTGACCGGCACCGGCGGCAGCTACCTGCACCCCACCGTCTTCGACCAGGTGGACCCGGGCATGCGCCTCGCCCGCGAGGAGATCTTCGGCCCGGTGCTCTCGGTGCTGACCTTCGACGACGTGGAGGAGGCGGTGCGGCTGGCCAACGCCACCGAGTACGGCCTCGCCGCCGGCCTGTGGACCTCCGACCTGTCCACCGCCCACAAGGTCTCGCGCGCCCTCAAGGCCGGGACGGTGTGGGTCAACTGCTACGAGGAGGGCGATCTGACCGTCCCCTTCGGCGGCATGAAGCAGTCGGGCAACGGACGCGACAAGTCCGCGCACGCTCTGGAGAAGTACACCGAGCTCAAGACCACCTGGATCCAGCTGTGACGACGCCGGCCCCACGTCCCCTCGTCGCGATCCCCGCCCGCTTCAGCGCGACCACGTCCGCGCTGCGCTACGCCGCCGAGGTCAACGCCCGGGCCCTCGTCGAGGCCGTCTGGCGGGCCGGCGGCGAACCGGCCGGCCTCCATCCCGCCGACCAGGACGAGCGGGACGTCGCCGCCCGCCTCGCCCGCTTCGACGGCGTCCTGCTCCCCGGCGGCGGCGACCTCGCCCCGCACCGTTACGGCGCCGCCGACGCCCACCACAGCGTCTACGACGTCGACGAGCTGCAGGACGCCTTCGATCTGCGGGTCGCCCGCACCGCACTGGACCTGGGGCTGCCGCTGCTGGCGATCTGCCGGGGCCTGCAGGTCGTCAACGTCGCGCTGGGCGGCTCACTGGAACAGGACATGGGCGGCCCGGAGCGCGAACACCGGCATGTCGTGCACCCGGTGGCGGTGCGGAGCGGCTCGCTGCTGGAGCGGGCCGTCGACGCCGGGAAGGTCGACGCCTCCTGCTACCACCACCAGCGGGTGGAGCGCGTCGCCGAGGGCCTCACGGTCACCGCGCGCGCCGCCGACGGCACCGTGGAGGGCCTCGAACTCCCGTCGGGACAGGGGTGGTTCACGGCCGTCCAGTGGCATCCCGAGGACACCGCTCAGGAGGATCCCGCGCAGCAGGGCCTCTTCGACGCCCTCGTCCGGGCCGCCCGGGAAGGTCGCTGACGCCGGCCCGGCGCTCGTCGGTCCGGGCCGCCACCGCCACGCGACAGCGGCCGCCGGGCCCGGGCCCGGCGGCCGCACACTGTCGCTCACCGGCGTGTCACAGGACGACCGCCTCGGTCGTGGCGGGCTCGTCGAACTGGGTCCGGTACAGCTCCGCGTACCGTCCGCCGGCCGCCAGAAGTTGCTCGTGGTCGCCGCGCTCCACGACCCGGCCGGCCTCGACGACGAGGATCAGGTCGGCGGCGCGGACGGTGGACAGCCGGTGCGCGATGACGACGGCCGTACGGTCCGCGAGCGCCTCGGCGAGGGCCTCCTGGACGGCCGCCTCGGAGGTGTTGTCGAGGTGGGCGGTGGCCTCGTCGAGGATGACGACGCGCTGGCCGGCCAGCAGCAGCCGGGCGATGGTCATGCGCTGGCGTTCGCCGCCGGAGAGCCGGTAGCCGCGTTCACCGACGACGGTGTCGAGACCGTCGGGCAGGGAGCGCACGAGGTCGTCGAGGCGGGAGCGGCGCAGCGCGTCCCACAGGTCGTCCTCGGTGGCCGACGGGCGGGCGAGCAGGAGGTTGGCCCGAACGGTGTCGTGGAACAGGTGGCCGTCCTGGGTCACCATGCCGAGGGTCGCCCGCAGGGAGCTCGCGCTCAGGTCGCGGACGTCCACGCCGCCGATGCGGACGGCGCCCTCGTCGACGTCGTAGAGGCGCGGCAGGAGCTGGGCGATCGTCGACTTGCCGGCGCCGGAGGAGCCGACGAGGGCGACGGTCTGCCCCGGGTCGGCGCGGAAGGAGACGCCGTGCAGGACCTCGGCGCCGCCGCGGGAGTCCAGGACGGCGACCTCCTCCAGGGAGGCGAGGGAGACCTTGTCGGCGGACGGGTAGCCGAAGCGTACGTCGTCGAACTCGACGGAGACCGGGCCCTCGGGGACCTCGCGGGCGTCCGGCTTCTCCTCGATCAGCGGCTTGAGGTCGAGCACCTCGAAGACCCGCTCGAAGCTGACCAGCGCGCTCATCGCCTCGACGCGGGCCCCGGCGAGCGAGGTGAGCGGGGCGTAGAGGCGCGTGAGCAGCAGGGCGAGGGCGACGACCGCGCCCGGTTCGAGGGAGCCCTTCAGCGCGAGGTGGCCGCCGAGGCCGTAGACCAGGGCGAGGGCCAGCGCGGAGACGAGGGTCAGGGCGGTCATGAAGACCGACTGGGCGGTGGCGGTGCGGACTCCGATGTCGCGCACCCGGGCCGCGCGGGCCGCGAACTCGGCCGACTCCTCCTCGGGGCGGCCGAACAGTTTGACCAGCGTGGCCCCGGGGGCGGAGAACCGCTCGGTCATCCGGGTGCCCATCGACGCGTTGAGCGCGGCCGCCTCCCGCTGCATGCCGGCCATCCGCCTGCCCATCCGCCGCGCCGGGATCACGAACACCGGCAGCAGGACCAGCGCGAGCAGCGTGACCTGCCAGGAGAGGGTGAGCATGACGGCGAGGGTGAGCACCAGGGTGACCAGGTTGGAGACCACTCCGGAGAGCGTGTTGCTGAACGCGCGCTGCGCTCCGATGACGTCGTTGTTGAGTCGGGAGACGAGCGCTCCCGTACGGGTACGTGTGAAGAACGCGACCGGCATCCGCTGCACATGATCGAACACGGCCGTGCGCAGATCCAGGATGAGCCCCTCCCCGAGCGTCGCCGACAGCCTCCTGCCCAGGATGCCGAGCGCCGCCTCCAGCACCGCGATGCCCGCGATGAGCAGCGCCAGCCGCACGACGGTGCCCGGGTCGCCGTGCGACACGATCGCGTCGACGACCTTCCCGGCGAGGACGGGGGTGGCGACGGCCAGCAGTGCCGTCAGCACCCCCAGCACGACGAACAGCGCGATGCGGCGGCGGTGCGGTCGGGCGAACACGCCGATGCGGCGCAGTGTCGCGCGGTCGAAGGGGCGGCGTTCCTGTTGGCTGTTCATGACGCTGTACAGCTGCGTCATGGCGATCGCGTCCATGCTCATGGGACCGACCGTAGAACCTCAAGCATTATTGAGGTCAAGTCCTTTCCGACGTCCGCCCGTCCGCACGCCTCCGACCCCGTCGGGGGCGCCGACCCGAAGACCGCCTGCCCGAAGGCCCCCGGCACGGGCGCTGTGCGCACGACGCCCCCGAACACGAAGGCCCCGATGACCGTGAGCAATGTTCCATCCACGCTGGTGAAACCGGCGGTTGTCCCCGTTCGGGAACCCTCGGCGGGTGTGACAGCGGTTCCTCTCGCCCCCGTCGGAGCGGCCCGGCGGCTGCCGGTGCGTCAGCTCCTGTGTCTGCTTCCGCTCCTGCTGGTCACCGTGGTCGCGGTGCGCCACCGGTCCGTACTGGCCGACGGGGTGGCGCAGTTGCGCGGCGCCGAGGCGCCCTGGCTGCTGGCCGCGGCCGGCGCGACCTGTCTGACCTGGGTGGCGGCGGCCGTCACCCGGCAGGGCGCGGTCGTGCAGCGGCTGCCCGGACGGCGGCTGCTGGCGGCGCAGTTCGCGGCGGGCGCGGCCAACCACCTGCTGCCGACGGGGCTGGGCGCCGGCGCGGTCAACCTGCGGTTCATGTCGGTGTGCGGGGTGCCGCTGGCCCGCTCCTCGGCGGCCCTCGCGCTGTACCTGCTGGCGGAGGGCGTGGCCCGGGTGGGCCTGCTGGCCGCGCTGCTGCTCGCTTTCCCGGACGCGCTGCGGCTCGGCCCCCTGCTGCCCGGCGGGGCGTTCGGCCCGCTGCTCGCCGCGCTCGCGACGGTGGCGCTGGTCGCGGCGGGCGCGCTCGCCTGCGTGCGGCGGCTGCGGTCGGCGGTGTGCTCGTTCCTGCGGACCGCGCTCGGCGAGGCGCGTTCGGTGCACTCCCGGCCCGCCCGGGCGCTGGCGCTGTGGGGCGGTTCGCTGGCGTTCCCGCTGCTGCAGGCGGCCGGCTTCGCCGCCGTGGGGCGGGCGTTGCACCTGCCGGTGCCCGCGGCGCACATGGCGGTCGCGTACGTGGCGGCCACGGTGGCCGTCGCGCTGGTGCCGACGCCGGGCGGGATCGGATCGGTGGAGGCGGCGCTGGTGGTGGCGCTGGTGGCGGCGGGCGGGCCGGTGGCGGTCGCCACCGCGGTGGTCCTCGGCTACCGCATCATCACGGTGTGGCTGCCGCTGGTGCCGGGCGCGCTGACGCTCGCGGCACTGGTGCGCATGAAGATCGTCTGAGCCGGTCGCCCACGGCGGCCCGCCGCCCGCCCGCGCACACCGTCGCGGCGCGCACGCGTCAGCGCGCCGGAACGTTTTCGGCCGTCCGTGACCGCGGGCCCGTCCGACTCCTCCCGGCCGCGGCCGGGTGCCTCGCCCGAGCGGCGCGATCCCGCCGTCGCGGCCGGCTCCTCCGGTACGAACCGCCGTGCCGGATACGGCAGGATGGAGCGGTCGCGCCCCCGGGTGCCCGACCGGGCGGGGGCGCCATCGCACTCCCCGGAACCGAACAGGTGACATCGTGACGAGACTTCACATCCGGCCGTCGGCGGCCGCGTCGGCCGCGGATCGACTTCCCGGAGGTGACCGGTGAACCGCGCGCTGACCCTCGACGACGGCGTCCTCGCCGGAATCGCCCTGGCCACCGGTCTGCTGACGGCCTTTCTGTCGCGCACGGTGCTGCGCTGGCTGGCGAAGCACGCCAAACGCACGAAGTGGAGCGGCGACGACGTCGTCGTGGACGCGCTGCGCACCGTCGTGCCGTGGGCCGCGATCGCCGGCGGCGCGGCGGCCGCGGCCGCGGTGCTGCCGCTGACCAAGGCGGTCCAGCACACCGTCAACCAGTGTCTGACAGTGCTGCTGATCTTCGTGGTGACCGTGTCGGCGGCGCGGGTGGTCGCAGGACTGGTGCAGACGGTGACGTCGTCGCGCTCCGGCGTCGCCGGGTCGGCCACCATCTTCGTGAACATCACCCGCATCCTGGTCCTGGCGATCGGCTTCCTGGTGATGCTGCAGACGCTGGGCATCTCCATCGCGCCCCTGCTCACCGCCCTCGGCGTCGGTGGTCTGGCGGTCGCGCTCGCCCTTCAGGACACCCTCGCCAACCTCTTCGCGGGCATCCACATCCTCGCCTCCAAGACCGTCCAGCGCGGCGACTACATCAAGCTGAGCAGCGGCGAGGAGGGCTACGTCGAGGACATCAACTGGCGTCAGACGACCGTGCGCGCGCTCTCCAACAACCTGGTCGTCATCCCCAACGGGCAGCTCGCGAAGACGAACATGACCAACTACATGCGCCCCGAGCAGCAGTTGACGGTCCTGGTGCAGGTGGGCGTGGCCTACGACAGCGACCTGGAGCAGGTGGAGCGGGTGACCTCGGAGGTCATCGCGGAGGTCATGACGGGAGTGGACGGCGCCCTGCCGGAACACGAGCCCGCGATCCGCTTCCACACCTTCGGCGACTCGCGGATCGGCTTCACCGTGATCCTGGGCGTCGGCGAGTTCAGCGACCAGTACCGGATCAAGCACGAGTTCATCAAGCGGCTGCACCGCCGCTACCGCGAGGAGGGCATCCGGATCCCGGCGCCCGCCCGCACGGTGGCGTTGCAGTCGGGCGCCGTCGTCATCCCGCAGCAGCGGACCGGCGACGAGGCCGTGCAGGGCGAGATGTCCGCCCTGCACGACTGACGGCGGCCGCTCGGGTCAGAGCGTGGCCGAGTTCTCGTGCCGACGCGCGTCCGGCAGGCGGCGCGGCGCGGTGAGGGACGGCGGCACCGGGGTGACCGTCCAGTCCGGGTGACCGGGCATCCTCGGTGTCGTCGTGCCGTACAGCCAGTCGCGCAGGAAGCCGGAGACGTCCTGCCCGCCGACCTGGGAGGCGACGGCGATGTAGTCCTCCGTCGACGCCGAGGAGTCGCGGTAGCGGGCCAGGAAGGCCCGCTCGACCGCGTGGAAGGCGTCCTCGCCGATGAGCCGGCGCAGCGCGTACAGGACGAGGACGCCGCCCAGGTAGCGCTGGCTGTCGAAGAGGTTGGCGGCGTTCGGCGCGGCGACCGGGCCGGAGGACCTGCGCCACTGGTCGCCGCGCGCGTAGGTGTCCTTCATCCGGGCCTCGAAGGTGGTCAGGCCCAGGGAGTCCGCCCAGCCGCGCTCGTAGCGGTAGAGCAGCCCGTAGAAGTCGGCGTGGCCCTCGTTGATCCACAGGTCGGCCCAGGTGGCGGGGCTGACGCTGTTGCCGAAGTAGGAGTGGACCAGCTCGTGCATCATGTGCGAGCCGATCTTCGGCTCCGCCTGCAGCAGGAAGTTCGGCTTGTAGAGCGTGAGGGTCTGCGTCTCGAGGCCGGTGAAGTCGAAGGCGTTCGGGGCGTCGGAGTTGCAGGGCAGCAGTCCGTACGTCTCGAAGGGGTAGGCGCCCAGCCGGGCCTCGAGCCACTCGACCAGGCCCGGGGTGAGGGCGAGAGCCGGCTCCAGGGCCTCGGCGCGGGCGACCGGCACGACGTCGCGCAGGCGCAGCCCGTGCGGTCCCTGGCGCTCCTTGACGACGTAGTCGCCGACCGTGATCTGCACCAGCTCGGTGGCCATCGGCGAACGGGAGCGGTAGGTGTACGCGGTCCGGTCGCCGGCCAGGTTCTCGGTGCACACCAGCGAGCCGTTCGCAACGGCCCGCAGCGCGGCGGGCACGGTGAGGCGGAAGGTGAAGTCCGCCTTGTCCAACGGGTGGTCGTTGCAGGGGAACACGGTGTGCGCCGCGTCCGGCTGGGGGCATATCGCGAACCCGTCCGGGGTCGGGACCCAGGCGGTGTGCGCGAGGGCGCGGCGCGGGTCGGCCGAGTACGTCACGCACACCGTGGCGCGCTCGCGTGCGCGCAGTGGCCGGGCGGGCGTGATCCGCAGCTTCTCGTCCGCCTGCTCGAAGGCGGCGGGGCGGCCGTCGACGCGGACCGTGCGGATGTCGAGGCCGAGGGAGTCGAGGGAGAACCGGGTGAGGGCCTGCGTGGTGCGCAGGTCCAGGGTGGCCGTGGCGTCGACGAGGGTGGTCGTCGCGTCGTAGGAGACGTCGAGGTGATAGGCGGCGACGCGGTAGCCGCCGTTGCCCAGGTTCGGGAAGACGGGGTCGGCGAGCGTCTCGGGGGCGGGGGCGTCGTCGGGCTTCCCGTCCGCGTGAGCCGTGGTTCCCCCGGCCAGGACTGCTGCCGTGCCGATCAGGGCGGCCGCCGGGGCCGTCACTCTGCTGCGATATCTCATGGTCCGCTTTCGCTCGGGCGGCCGGGTGGTCGGTCCGGCCGTCGGATCAGGTCGAGGATCTACCTGCTTGACCGCGGAAACGGCGGATTCGGTTGCATCCGGCGGACACCTCGGCCGTCCCGGATGTGAGGAGACCCCTGTCGAGCCGGACCCGAGCACGAGATATCTTGATGTCGAGCAATGTTGCAGACGTGGAGCGGAGCACCCGGTGACTGACTCGACCATCATCTACACGCACACCGACGAGGCCCCGGCCCTGGCGACGTATTCGTTCCTGCCGGTGGTCCAGGCGTACGCCTCGCAGGCGGGTGTCCCGGTCCGGACGCGGGACATCTCGCTGGCCGGACGCATCATCGCCGTGTTCCCGGAGTACCTGACCGAGGACCAGCGGATCC
Source organism: Streptomyces sp. P3 (assembly GCF_003032475.1). Taxonomy (NCBI): domain Bacteria; kingdom Bacillati; phylum Actinomycetota; class Actinomycetes; order Kitasatosporales; family Streptomycetaceae; genus Streptomyces; species Streptomyces sp. P3. Next base: position 8,003,755 of record NZ_CP028369.1, on the reverse strand, counting down.
CGGACGCGCTGACCGAGCTCGGCGAGCTGGCGAAGACGCCCGAGGCCAACATCATCAAGCTGCCGAACATTTCGGCGTCGATCCCCCAGCTCAAGGCCGCGGTCGCCGAGCTGCAGGCCCAGGGCTACGCGCTGCCGGCCTACCCGGACGACCCGAAGACCGACGAGGAGCGGGACATCCAGGCCCGTTACGACAAGGTCAAGGGCTCGGCCGTGAACCCGGTCCTGCGCGAGGGCAACTCCGACCGCCGCGCCCCCGCGTCGGTCAAGAACTACGCCAAGACCCACCCGCACCGCATGGGCGCCTGGTCGTCGGAGTCCAAGACCAACGTCGCGACCATGGGCGAGAACGACTTCCGCTCCACCGAGAAGTCCGTGGTGATCTCCGAGGCCGGTTCGGTGCGGATCGAGCTGGTCGCCGAGGACGGCTCCACCACGGTCCTGCGCGAGTCGGTACCGGTCCTCGAGGGCGAGGTCGTCGACGCCTCCGTGATGCGCGTGGCCGCGCTGCGCGAGTTCCTCACCGCGCAGATCGCCCGCGCCAAGGCCGAGGGCGTGCTGTTCTCGGTGCACCTGAAGGCCACCATGATGAAGGTCTCCGACCCGATCATCTTCGGTCACGTGGTGCGCGCGTTCTTCCCGAAGACCTTCGAGCAGTACGGCGCGACGCTGGCCGCGGCCGGCCTGTCCCCCAACGACGGCCTCGGCGGCATCCTCAAGGGCCTGGAGTCGCTGCCCGAGGGCGACGCGGTCAAGGCCTCCTTCGAGGCCGAGCTCGCCGAGGGCCCGACCCTGGCGATGGTCGACTCCGACAAGGGCATCACCAACCTGCACGTGCCGTCCGACGTCATCGTCGACGCCTCGATGCCGGCCATGATCCGCACCTCCGGCCACATGTGGGGCCCGGACGGCCAGGAGGCCGACACCCTCGCGGTCCTGCCTGACTCCTCCTACTCCGGCGTCTACCAGGCCGTGCTCGACGACTGCCGCGCGCACGGCGCGTACGACCCGTCGACCATGGGCTCCGTCCCGAACGTCGGCCTCATGGCGCAGAAGGCCGAGGAGTACGGCTCGCACGACAAGACCTTCGAGATCAAGGCCGCCGGAACGGTCCGTCTGGTCGACGCGGCCGGCAACGTCCTCATCGAGCAGCCGGTCGCCGAGGGCGACGTCTTCCGCGCCTGCCAGACCAAGGACGCGCCGATCCGGGACTGGGTGAAGCTGGCCGTCACCCGCGCCCGCGCCACCGGCGACCCGGCCGTGTTCTGGCTGGACGAGACCCGCGCGCACGACGCCAACCTGATCGCCAAGGTCAACACCTACCTGGCGGAGCACGACACCGAGGGCCTGGACATCCGCGTCCTCGCCCCGGTCGACGCCACCAAGCTGTCGGTGGAGCGCATCCGCCGCGGCGAGGACACCATCTCGGTGACCGGCAACGTGCTGCGCGACTACCTGACCGACCTCTTCCCCATCCTGGAGCTGGGCACCAGCGCCAAGATGCTGTCGGTCGTCCCGCTGATGGCGGGCGGCGGCCTGTTCGAGACGGGCGCCGGCGGCTCCGCGCCCAAGCACGTCCAGCAGCTGGTCAAGGAGAACTACCTGCGCTGGGACTCCCTCGGCGAGTTCTTCGCGCTGGTGCCCTCCCTCGAGCAGTTCGCGACGGCCACCGGCAACACCCGCGCCAAGGTCCTCGCCGACGCCCTCGACCGCGCCACGGCGACCTTCCTCAACGAGGACAAGTCCCCGACCCGCCGCGTCGGCGGCATCGACAACCGCGGCAGCCACTTCTTCCTGTCCCTGTACTGGGCGCAGGAGCTGGCCGCGCAGACCGACGACGCGGACCTGGCGAAGGCGTTCGCGCCGCTCGCCGAGACGCTCGCCGCGAGCGAGCAGACGATCGTCGACGAGCTGATCGCCGCGCAGGGCGAGCCGGCCGACATCGGCGGCTACTACCAGCCCGACCCGGCCAAGGCGGCGGCGGTCATGCGCCCGTCGGCCACCTGGAACGAGGCCCTCGCCTCGCTGAGCTGACGCACGCGGCCGAGCGCCGCACCCGTACGGCACCCACCGCGCCCCGACCGGCACCGACCGGCCGGGGCGCGGCACGTTCACCGGTCGCGGCGCGGTGTCACCAGTCCCGGGTGGCGATCAGCTTCTCCACGTCCGCGTCCGCGAAGCCGTAGGACCGGGCGACGAACCAGAAGTCCCCGGCTATCTCCTCCCGGGCCACGGTCTCGATCTCGCTGCCCGCCTCCCAGAAGGCGTCCTGCAGGGCGTTGAACTCCTCGGTGGCGGCCTGGGTGAGGGCGTACAGCGCGTCGAGACCGGCGGGCCGCTCGGCCTCGACGCGCTCGCACAGCCGCAGCAGGATCTCCCTGCCCCGGTCCACCAGGTGATCCGGGTAATAGCCGTCCCGGTACAGCCCTTTCAGGAACGCGTGCTCCGCCACCTGCTCGTTCGTCGCCGCCATGCCGCTCCCCCTCGGTTCCCCGCCATGCTCTGATGGCGTCTCCGATCATGCACCACGCCACTGACAACGCCCTGGAGCAGCCTCATGACCTCCGCCGTACCGTCCTTCGCGTTCCTTCCCGGCGCCGCCGGATCGCCGGTGATCCTCCATGTGCCGCACTCGGCGCGGGAGATACCGGCCGAGGTGCGGGCGGGCATCGTGCTGGGCGACGGGGCGCTGGAGCGGGAGCTGGACCACATCACCGACGCGCACACCGAGCGGATCGCCGAGGAGGCGGCCCGGCTGGCGGGGGCGGCCCCCTGGCGGTTCGTGAACCGGCTGTCGCGTCTGGTCGTCGACCCGGAACGGTTCCCGGACGAGCGGGAGGAGATGCGGGCCGTCGGCATGGGCGCCGTCTACACCCGGACCACGCACCGCGAGCCGCTGCGGCCCGAGGACGCCGACCCCGAACCGCTGCTCGCCCGCTATTTCCGGCCGTACGCGCGGGCGATGGCCGACGCCGTCGGCGAACGGCTCGCGGCCGTCGGACGGGTCGTCGTCATCGACGTGCACTCGTACCCCGCCGCGCCGCTCCCCTACGAGCTGCACGGTGACGGGCCTCGGCCGGCGGTGTGCCTGGGCACCGACGGCTTCCACACCCCGGCGGAGCTGGCCGCGGCCGCGCGCACGGCGTTCGGGGAGATCGGCGGCACGGGCCTCGACAGTCCGTTCGCCGGGACGTACGTACCCCTGGCGTACTACGGGAAGGACCCCCGGGTGAGCGCGCTGATGGTGGAGATCCGCCGGGACACGTACATGAGCGAGCCGGGCGGCCCGGCCGGCCCGGGACTCACCCGGCTCGCCTCGGCGCTGGCGGCTCTCGTGGACGCCGTCACCGGCTGAGCGCCACCGGCCGGCCCGTACGACCCGCCCCGCACCGCCGTCCCCGCCCCGCCGTCCTGGCACCACCGGCCCGCGGGCGAAGGCCTCAGGCCCGCAGCCACTCCGTGACGACCACGTCCCCGCCGGTCCGCAGCCGCAGGGCGAACGGGCCGGCGGGCGGCGCGGCGCAGGCGAAGCGGCCCAGGCCGTCGGCGGTGAGCGCGGCGCCGGCCCGGGGGCCGTGCAGCACCTCGATCGACGCGGGCCGCGGCGGCAGCAGCTGTCCGAGCAGCCCGTCCTCGGTCACCTCGACGTCGACGGTGAGCCCGTCCGAGTGGAACGTCAGCATCCGCGGCACGTCCACCGCCCCCCGCACCGGGACGGCGTCGACCAGCGAGTCGAAGGTCAGCTCGGCGATCCGCGCGTCCAGGTCGTACAGCGCGTAGGCCTCGACGGCGGCCCGCCTCAGCTCGGCCGGCACCGGGTCCAGGACGGCGGCGGCACCGCGGAGTTCCTCCTCCGTCCGGTCGTGGTCGAGCTCCTCGTCGACGAGGGGGACGTCCCCGAAGAAGTCGTCCGGCTCGCCGTCGTCCACCTGGTCCATGCCGTTCATGGCGTTCACCGAGCTCCCCGTGCGTCGAGTCGGGCGCGCAGGCGGCGCAGACACCGCTGGCGCATCGGGCCGATGCTGCCCACGGCGATGCCCAGGGCCGCCGACACCTCCTGGTAGCTGGGCGGCGGCGTGGCGATCAGCACCCGCAGCAGTTGCCGGCAGCGTTCGCCGAGCGCCTCGAACTCCTGCCACAGGAACCGCACGCGCTCGCCCTGGGCGGCCGCCTCCTCCGAGTCCAGCACCGACTGCTCGGGCGTGCGGTCCTCGCTGGCCCGGTCGAGCAGGTGGGGATCGTCGGTCGGGGTCAGCCGCCGCAAACCCTTGATCACTTTCAGGCACTCGTTGCGGGCGGTGCTCGCGAGCCAGGACCCCGCCTTGTGCGGCTCGCGGATCCGCCCGAGATGCTGGGCGAAGCGGAACCAGACGGTCTGGTACACCTCGTGCCCGTCGGCGTCCGACAGCCGGTGGGCGCGCACCACCGCCCACACCAGGGGGCTCAGCCCGTCCACCAGCCCCTTCCAGGCCGCCGCGTCGCCGTCGACGGCGGACTGGACGAGCGCGCCGACCTCAGTACGGTCCACCGTCCCACCCCTCGTGTACGGCCTGTCATCGTACGCCGTGGCGGGGTGCGTCCCGGACGTCATGAGGCCCTCACGCGGGACCGACCGGGACCGGCCGCCAGGTGGGCGGCAGCAGGGCCGGCACGCCGACGCCCCGCACCTCGGCGAACTCGGCGTTGCCCGCCAGCAGTTGGCGGGCCGCGGCCCGGGGGTCGGTCAGCTGGTTCGCGGTCATGTGGGCGGCGACGAGGCCCGCGGCCAAGGGGGTCGCGAAGGACGTACCGCTCCAGGACGCGAGCCCCTCGAACATCACCTGGTCCGGCTTGCCCGGGGCGGCCTGCCGCGCCTCGCTCAACACCCCGGTGTGGCGCGGGGACCGGCAGGTGCAGGCGTACGAGAAGCCGTAGCGGCAGGCCTCGTAGGTGGAGTGCTGGTAGACGTACGGGACGGGCGCGCCGAAGCCGGTGAAGGCGCTGACCAGCCGCTCACCGGGGGCGTACGCCTTCACCCAGGGGCCGTGGTTGCTGAAGCACGCGCCGAACGCGCCGTCGCCGCGCAGCGCGCCCACCGACAGGACCGCGTCGGCGTGTTCGGGCAGGGCGGCGTAGGCGGCCGGCCAGAACGGCGCCGCACTGGCGTTGTTGCCGGCGGCCGCGACCAACAGGGTGTGATGCGCACGGAGTTCGTCCATGAACGCGGCGACGCCGAGCAGACCGTCGACGCGGCCGTTGGAGGTGCCCGCGGAGAGGCTGAGGATGTCGGGCCAGCCGTCCTCGACGGCGTCGAAGAGTCTCTCGCCGAACTCGGACTCCAGGATCGCGCCCGCGTCGTTGAGCGTGCCGCGCACGGTGACATCGGTGTTCGGCGCGACGGCCGCGACGAGCCCGGCGATGAACGTGCCGTGACCGACGTACTGCCGGAGCACGCCGTCCTCGTCGGTCTCCGTGACCTGGAGGTCGCCCTCGGTGTGCGCCAGCAGCGGGTAGGAGCGGTAGTCGTGGGTGAGGCCGGTGTCGACGACGAGGACACCGACGGCGCGCGCCGGGTCGTACGCCGTCCCCGCGGCGCCGGGGTTGGCCGGCCCGGTGCGCGGCGCGGGCACCGGCTCGTCGCCCGGGCAGGCGTTCACCGCGATCGACACCACGTGGTTGCGGCTGACCAGTCGGCGGCCCGCCCGGCCCTCCGTCTCCCGCAGCGCGCGCAACGCCCCCGCGACGGCGTGGTCGGCGGCGCGGCCGCCCTCGCCCGGGTCGCCGACCCGGATACGGGTGATACCCGACCGGTTGGCCTGCGGGCCCGCGCGGCGCACATGGTCGGGGACGAGGCCCTCGGTCGCGGTGAAGTGCGTGCGGACGGCGTCCTCGACGACCTGGGCCTCCTCGCCGTCCCGGGCCAGGACGACGCCCTTCTCGTAGATGAACTCGGCGGAGTCGTCCGGGCCCATCGCCAACGGGACGTCGGGCAGCGAACGCTGGATCTGGTCGAACTGCTCGTGGAAACGCTGCGGTGCCATGGCATGTCCTCCCCTGCAGGCCGGTGGTCGTCAGAGTGAGCCGCGAGGCCCTCGTCTGATACACGTGGTGCGACGGCGGACGAGGGTGGTGCGGTTGCGGCCGCACGCCCCTTCGTCACGAACCGGTGTGGTGTGCGGCCCCGAGCACTACCATCCCTGGGGTGACAGCGGGAAACGACTCGGTTCTCGAACTGCTGCCGATGGTCTTCGCCGCCCCGGGCGACGCGTTGTCGCGGGCGGAGGCAGTGCTCGCCACCGATCCGACGCCGTTGCACGCCTCGGTCGCCCACCAGGTCATCGGCATCTGGCAGCGGGACTGGGGGGACGTCCGTCTCGCCCTCGACCATCTGCGCCGCGCCCGGGACCTGGCGGCCCGCTCGGACTCGGCCGAGCGCGAGGCCGACGTCCTCGGCACGCTGGGCGTGGCGCTGGTGCACGCGGGCCGCACCCGGCAGGGGCTGGCCGCGTTCGAGCGGGGCGTCGCCCGCGGCACGGGCCACACCCGCGCCCGCGTGCTCTACCGGCGTGCCTACTCCCTGTGGGTGCTCGGCCGTCATCGCGAGGCGCTGGAGGACGTCCGCCGGGCGATACCCGTGCTGCGTCAGGCGGGCGACGTGATCTGGACGGCGCGCGCCCGCACCCTGCGGGCCACCGTGCATCTGGCCCTCGGGGCGGTGGAGCGGGCCGAGGCCGACTTCACCGCGGCCGAGGCGCTGTGGGACACCACCGGCCAGGAACACGACAAGGCGGACGCGGTGGAGAGCCGGGGGCTGGCCGCGTTCCACTCGGGGGACGTGCCGGCCGCACTACGGCTCCTCGACGAGGCGCAGGAACGGTACGCCAAGCTCGGCACGCCGACGTTCATGCTCGCCATCCGCCGCTGCGAGGTCCTGATGGCGGCCGGTCTCGCACCGGAGGCGCTGGCCGAGGCGGATACCGCGATCGGCGTGCTCGACGGGATCGGCGGACAGTCCACCCGCAAGGCGGAGCTGCTGCTGACGGCCGCGCGGGCGGCCCGGCTGGCGGACGATCCGGGGACGGCGACCGCCCGCGCGGCCGTGGCCGAGCGGCTCTTCGCGGGACAGCGGCGCACCTGGTGGGAGGCGCACGCGCGGCTCGTGCTGATCGAGGGCCGGGCGGCCACCGGACGCAGGTCGGGCCGGCTGGTCGCGGACGCCGCCCGGCTCGCCGAGCGGCTGGCGGCGTTCCAGGCGCCCGCCGCGCCGGAGGCCTGGCTGCTCGCGGGCCGGATCGCGCTGGACCTCGGCTGGGCCGCGGACGCCGAGCGGTATCTGCGGATCGCGGCGCGCAGCCGGCGCAGCGGTCCGCCGCTGGCCCGGGTGACGGGCTGGGCGGCCCAGGCACTGTGGGCGCGGGCCACCGGCTCCGGCCGGGGCGTGCTGGAGGCGTGCCGCCGCGGCCTCGACGTCCTCGACGACCACCGCACGACACTGGGGGCCTCGGAGCTGCGGGCCCGCGCGAGCGCGCGGGGCGCCGAACTGGCCTCACTGGCCCAGCAGTTCAGCCTGGAGCGGGGCGGCCCGCGGCAACTGCTGGCGTGGAGCGAGCGCTGGCGGGCCACGGCGCTTTCCACGCCGCCGACCCGGCCGCCGGCCGATCCGGCGCTGCTGAGCGGACTCACCGCCTTCCGGGTGATCGCCTCCCGTGCGGAGGCCGCCCGCCGGGACGGCCGGCCGGTGCCGGCGCTGGAACGCGAACAGCGGCGGCTGGAACGGGAGATCCGCTCCCGGACCCTGCACATCCGCGGGGTCGCGCCCTGGGGTGGCGACCGCTTCGGCGGCGGCCGGTTCGACACCGGGCGGCTGCTGGACCGGCTCGGCGAGGGGCGGCTGGTCGAACTGGCCGTGCTGGACGGCCGGGTGCAGGTGCTGCTGTGCGGGGGCGGGCGGGTGCGCCGGTTCGCGGGCGGGCTGCTGGCCGACGCGGAGCGGGAGGCCGAGCACGTCCAGGCCGGGCTGCGCCGGCTGGCCCATCCGGGCGCGGAGGGGCGGCTGCCGGTGGTGGAGGCGATGGGACGGCGGCTGGAGGAGCTGCTCCTCGGCGAAGCGTCCGGGCGGCTGGGGCCGGGCCCGGTCGTGGTGGTGCCGCCGGCCCGGTTGCACCGGGTGCCGTGGGCGCTGCTGCCGGCGCTGCGCGAGCGGGTGGTCAGCGTGTCGCCGTCGGCGAGCGGCTGGCTGCGGGCCCGGGAGACGGAGCCGCCCCCGGACGGACGGCACGTCCTCGTGCGCGGGCCGGGGCTGGCCACCTGCGGTGCGGAGGTCCCGGAGGTCGCCGGGCGGTACGGCGCGCCCGTCGTGCTGGAGCACGAGGACGCCCGGGTGCCGCGGGTGCTGGCGGAGCTGGACGGGGCGGCGCTGGCGCACATCGCCGCGCACGGCACGTTCCGCGCCGACAGCCCCATGTTCTCCTCGCTGCGCATGGCGGACGGGCCGCTGATCGTCCACGACTTCGAGCGACTGGCCCGCAGCCCGTACCGGATCATCCTCTCCAGCTGCGACACCGCCCGGCTCGCCTCGGTCGGCGCGGACGAACTCCTCGGTCTGGTCACGGCGTTGCTGCCGCTCGGCACGGCGGGAGTGATCGCGAGCAGCGCTCCGGTCAACGACGCGGCGGTCGTCCCCCTGATGCTGGCCCTGCACGAGGGCCTGCGCCGCGGTCTGTCCCTCGCCGAGGCCCTGCGGGACGCGCGGGCCGCGCTCCCGGGAGACGCCCTGCACCAGGCGACGGGCTGGGCGTTCACGGCGTTCGGCGCAGCGTGAACGGGCCCCCGCGGCAGAGCCGTCGCGCCCGGAGGTCACGGCCCTGCCCCGTCCGAGCCGTCCCTCCCCCGCCTCCTCCCGTCCCGGTCCGCCCCACCGCGCTCCGGCCCGCCCCCTCCGGCGTCCTCGGTGCGCGTGCGCGCTCAGCTCACTGGCGGGGTTTGTGCGTCGCGGCGAACTCGTCGGCGGCGGCGAGGTCGAAGTCGCCGTGGTCGCTGCCGAGTCCCTGGGCGACGAGTGCGGCGGCGGCGCTGCCGAGGACGGCGGCGTCGCCCGGCGTGCGGCCCAGGCTGACGCCCCTGAGGTAGCCCGCCGAGAACGCGTCGCCGCATCCGGTGGTGTCGACGACGTCGACCTCGAAGGCGGGCACCGGCTCCGCGCCGTCCGCCGTCACCACGAGCGCGCCCTTCCCGCCGCGCGTGACGGCGACGACGCCCACGCCGGCGGCCAGCAGCTTCCGGGCGCCCGTGAGCAGGTCGCTCTCGCCGGTGAAGCCGAGCACCTGGTCCTCGTTGGGCAGCAGATGGTCGATGTGCGGCAGGGCCGCCTCGATCTGCTCGAAGCTGCCGAGGACTCCGGGGGCGAGCAGGTCCACGGAGGTCACGACGCCGTGTTCCCCGGCGTACGACAGGATGCGCGCCGCCGCGTCGACGCCGATCAGCTCCGGGCCACCGAGGTGCAGATGGGTCGCCTCGGCGAGGGCGTCCCAGGGGACGTCGTCGGGGCCGTACGTGATGTTCGCGCCGAGCAGGTGCAGCGAGGGACGGTCCCCGTTCGGCCGGATCGGCAGGACGCTCGCGGAGGTGGCGGTGTCGGTGCGGCGGACCAGGAACCCGGTGTCGACGCCGCCCCGCTTCAGCAGCTGGATCAGCATGTCGCCGGTCGGGTCGGAGCCGACGGCACCCGCCGTGCGCACCTCGGCGCCCAGTTTGGCGAGGGTGAGCGCGGTGCCGCCGGCGGTTCCGGCGGCCGTCATCCGGATGTCGTCCACCAGGGTCGCGCCCTGGCCCTCGGGTATCTCCTGCACCGGACGCACCAGTACGTCGAGTACGTGCACGCCCATCGTGACGACCTTCATCGGACTTCCTCCTGCGCGGGTGGAACGGGGTGGGTGGCGCCGTAGTTCCGGGCGATCGCGGCCTCGACGACCGCGAGCTGCTGCTGTTCGTCAAGAACGCGCGGCCGGCCCATGGCCGCCGCGCGCTGGTAGACGCCGCAGGCCCATTCGAGGAGCAGCGCGTTCTCGACGGCCTTGCCGAGGGTCGGGGCGTGGGTGAGCGCGCCGTGGTTGGCCATCAGGGCGGCACTGCGGCCGTCGAGCGCGTCGAGCACGGACTCGGCGAGTTCGGGCGTGCCGAACGTGGCGTACGGCGCGACCCGCACCGTGCCGCCGAGCGCGAGCAACTGGTAGTGGATACACGGCAGTTCGTCAAGCACGCAGGAGAGGGCGGTGGCCATCGGGGCGTGCGTGTGGACGACCGCGCCCGCTCCGTAGCGGCGGTAGACGCCGAGGTGCAGCTCCAGCTCCGAGGTCGGCTGCAGGTCCCCGGTGACGACCTTGCCGTCCAGGTCGACCACGGTCACCTGGTCCGGGGTGAGGTCGGCGAGGACGGCGCCGGTCGCGGTGACGGCGACCCGGTCCTCGACGCGTACGCTCACGTTCCCTGCCGTGCCGATGAGGAGGCCTTCGGCCCCCAGGCGCCGACAGGCGTCCGCCACGGCGGTCCGCTCCCTGCCCGGCGTCGCGCTTGAGGCGGTCATGGGCGCGAAGGTAGCGTAAACATGAAACAAAGTCACGTTCAGATTTGGAGGCAGTTCCTTGGTCCAGGCGACCGCGGGTCCCGACGGCGGCGTTCCCCTGCGCCGCACCCCCAGGCAGGCGCGCAGCAGGGCACGTCTGGCGCTGATGCTGGAGGCCGCCGAGCGCATCCTGGTGGACGAGGGCGTCGAGGCGCTCACCACGACCCGGGTGGCGGCGGAGGCGAAGGTGTCGGTCGGCTCGCTGTACCAGTACCTCCCCGACCGCAACGCGATCATCGACGCCCTCGCCACGGGGTACTTCGCCCGGCTGGAGGGCGTCATGGACGACCTGGTCCGGGCCGCGGCGCGGGAACGGTGGGACGACCCGGTGGGCGTCCTGGTCGACACGTACGCCGAGGTGTACCGGACCGAACACGGCTTCCGCGCGCTGTGGTTCGGCAGCGGGCTGACCGAGCGGACCCGGGCCGCCGACCGCGAGCACAAGGCGCGGATGGCCGACGGGGTCCGCCGGGTCCTGGCCGCCCTGGACGTGGCCGGCGACGACGGGGCACTGGCCAGGGCGGGCCACGCCGCGCTACTCGCCGCCGACGCCCTCGCCCAGGAGGCGTTCCGCCGCTCCCCGGAGGGGGACGCGCTCCTGCTCGACGAGGCGAAGACGATGCTGCGCGCCTACCTCACGGAGATCACGACCCGGCACGCCGGGGCATGACGAGGGCGGGGACGGCGCGGCTGGGGAGCAGGCACGCGCGTACGGTGACGGGCGGCCCGCGCCGGCAGCGGGAAAAACCGCCTGCCCGCGTGGCGGGACGGCGGATACCGTCGGGCGTCAGCAGACCGCACCGGCGGTCTGCTCGACCAGGAAGCGAAGAGACTCCCGTGACCAGGCAGCACCGAGACACCACGACCCTTTGGCGTCCCACCGGCCCCGGGGAACTCGAGCTGGTGCGTGAGCTCGAGTGGCGCGCCTGGCCGCCCCGGCTCCCGGAGCAGCCGATCTTCTATCCGGTGCTCAACGAGGACTACGCGGTCAGAATCGCCCGGGACTGGAACGTCAAGCACGACGGCGCCGGGCACGTCACCCGGTTCGAGGTCGACACGGAGTTCCTGCGCCGATATCCGGTGCAGCGGGCCGGCGGCCGGACGATTCTCGAACTGTGGGTTCCGGCCGAGGAGTTGCCCGAGTTCAACGCGCACATCGTGGGCGAGATCCAGCTGGTCCACACGTTCTCGTGACACGGCCGGGGCCCCGTCCAGGGTAAGGAGGACGGGGCCCCGGCCGCTCGAGCGCGGGCGGTCAGGCGCCGAGCGGGTGCCGCGGGTCCAGCAGTTTCGCGATCCGCTCGGTGATCGTCTGGGAGTTGTTGCCGCCGGGCGCGTTGCGGCCCACCGTCGTGGACACGGCGATGGACAGCCGCTTGTGCGGCTCGTACGCCATCACGGCCGCGTAGCCGAAGAAGGACGGGTTCTGGAGCACCCAGCCGTTCTTGACGACGACGCCGAGGCCGAAGTGGAAGTCCTCGGTCATGGGCAGGCAGACCGTCGCGGGGCAGGTGGCGGTCGGGTGGCCGAGGCCGACCGTGCCCGGGTTCAGCTGGGTGCGGAAGGACTGTCGCGAGAGCAGCTCACCCGAGCCGACGGCCTGTCCGGAGCGGGCGAGGTCGCAGACGTCCTGGGTGATGACGGCGCCGGGCGCGGTGGTCCAGGACGGGTTCCAGTAGGTGGACTCCTCGTAGGTGCCGCGCTCGTCGTCGTAGGCGTGCAGCACCGGCTTCGGGATGACCGCGGTGTCGCCGCCGCGGGTGTTGCGCAGGCCGAGCGGACGGTAGACGCGCCTGCTCAGCAGGCGGTCGAGCGGGGTGCCGGAGATCTTCTCCAGGGCGCGGCCGAGGAGGACGAAGTTGGCGTGCGAGTAGCTCCAGTTCGTGCCCGGCGCGTACCACAGGGGGTGGCTCAGGGAGATCCCGACGACCTCCTTCGGGGTCCAGTGCCGCCAGGGGTCGGCGTAGAGCTTCCTGAGGAAGACCGGGTCGGTGACGTAGTCGTGCAGGCCCGAGGTGGAGTCGCCGAGCATGCGCAGGGTGATCCGGTCGCCGTGCGGTAGGCGCGGCAGCCACCTGGACACCGGGTCGTCGAGGTCCGCCCGGCCCTCCTCCACGAGCTGCAGCAGCACGGTGCCCATGAAGGCGATGCCGACCGAGCCGGTCCGGAAGTGCATGGCGGGGGTGGCGGGGACGCCCGTCATGGACTCGCCGACGGCGGTCGTGACCAGGTCACGGCCGCCGACCGTGACCTTGACGAGGGCCGCCTCGAGGTCGAGCTCCTTCTTGGCCCTGCGGACGATGTCGAGGACCTCGCGTGCCTGACCCCGCGGGTCACGAGTCGTGGTGCAGGCGTGGTCCTGGCGATCGGGGACGGCGGCCGCGACCGCGGTCTGCAGGGTCGAGGCGAGGAGGGCGGCGGCGCACAGCAGCGCCGTACGGGTACGCGTCATACGCGCACTATGGGCTGATTGTCGCAACGGGCCGGCCGTCAACACTCCGGACACCCGCGCCACGGCCCCGGACGGAGGACGAGGCCTGCGCCGACTGCCCGGTCACCGGGCCGCCCCGGCGCGCCTGCCGGGACCACGCAGCCAAGCCGGCCGACGACCTCCCGAGGACCGGCTCGACTGCGGAGTCAGCCCAGTCTTGGCAGCCGCCCGGCTCACGTCAAGACCCGTCTCACCGCAGAGCGCACACGACTCGGGCCGAGCGCACACGGCGGCCCGGCACCGCCGTCCGCCGTCCGGTCGCCGCCGTCTGCCGCCCGAACTCCGTCGAAGGGCCGCCCGGACTCCTCCGGCCGGCGGCCCCGGGCTCCTCCGACGGGCCGCCCGGGCCCGACGGTCGGGCCGCCCGCGAGCGGCACCCACGAAGAGCTGTTCCAAGACATCCACGGCCAGAGAGGGGTCGGAAGCGGCCATGACCACGAAGCCTTCCCCGCCGCTCAGGGGCCGACACACGGATAGCGACCCGCCGTGCGGACGATGCCGGAAACGGATGTCCCGATGTCGGACTTGCGGTCCCAAGGGGCCTATTTCCAGGAGTCGTTGACGCTTCGACCAGACCCACGGCCGACGGTCGCGGGAGGCGGCAGAAGGGGTTCATCCGCATTCCTTCACCCCACCCGGCGCGTGCGACTGACCGAATCGTTGCGGCTGGATACCGGCCGATCGTTCGAACGTTGACCAGTGAGTAATAAGAGCACTACCTTTCAACGCGTTTCGAGCACGCGCTGTAGAACGGCGTTCCGCGGTGAACCTCTGCCCGCTGGAATCCGGTGAGCCGCCTTTGCTGTCCCGAACCCCCCACCGTGCAGTCTCACCTTGATTCGGAGAATCATGACGTCCGCTGTGCGTACCGAGGACATGATCATCGGCATCACTCCGTTCGGAGAGCCCGACGCGGGGCTCGCCCTGGCGGTCAACCGGGCCGGCGGCCTGGGCGTACTCGACCTGGGGCCGGGTGACCGAAGATCCCGGGAGGCACTCGCGCGCCTGCGCCGGGCCTCCCCCGGTGGGTTCGGAGTCCGGCTCGGCGCGCACTGCGCGCTCGGTCCCGCCGACCTGGCCCCGGACGGCCCGCACACGGTGATCCTCACCGCGGAAGCGGCTCGGGGCGCGCAACATCCCTTGGTAATAAGCAATTTGACGAGCCGTCATCGCGTATTGGTGGAGGTCGTCGACCTGGCCGGTGCGCGGGACGCGATGCGCGTCGGGGCGCACGGCCTGATCGCGCGCGGCGCCGAGTGCGGTGGCCGGATCGGCGAGCTGAGCACCTACGTCCTGCTCCAGCAGCTCCTCGCCGCGCCCGAGGTGAGCGTCCCGGTGTGGGCGTGCGGCGGCATCGGCCCGCGCACCGCGGCCGCCGCGGTGGCCGGCGGGGCGGCCGGCGTGGTCCTGGACAGTCAGCTGGCGCTGCTCGCCGAGTCGGCCCTGCCCGAGCCGACCGCGGCCGTGCTGCGCACCCTGGACGGTTCGGAGACCGTCGTCCTGGCCGGTCACCGCGTCCTGCTGCGGCGGGGCCCGGACGCGCCGCGGTTCGCGCCGGACCCGACCGCCGAGACCGTGGCCGCGATGCTGGGCGCCCAGGACCCGCGCACCCAGTTGCTCCCGGTGGGCCAGGACGGGTTCCTCGCCGCCCGGTTCGCCGAGCGCTGGGTCGACGTCCGGCGGACGGTCCGCGCGCTCAGGGACGCGGTCCTGGACGCCCTGCGCGACGACACCGCCGGGCAGGCGCTGCGGGACGGGTCGCCGATGGCCCGGGCGCTCGGCACCCACCTGCCGGTCGCGCAGGGGCCCATGACCCGGGTGAGCGACGGCGCGGCGTTCGCCGCGGCGGTGGCGGCGGACGGCGCCCTGCCGTTCCTCGCGCTGGCGCTGGCGGACGGCGAGCGGACCCGGGCGATGCTCGCCGAGACACGGGACGCGGCCGCCGGCCGGCCCTGGGGCGTCGGCGTCCTCGGCTTCGCGCCGGAGGAGGTGCGCGCCGCCCAGCTGGAGGCCGTACGGGAGCTGCGGCCGACGCACGCGATCATCGCGGGCGGACGGCCCTCCCAGGCACAGGCGCTGGAGCGCGACGGTGTGCGCACCTTCCTGCACGTGCCGTCCCCGGGACTGCTGCGGCAGTTCCTGGAGGCGGGGGCGCGCCGGTTCGTCTTCGAGGGCGCGGAGTGCGGCGGGCACGTCGGACCGCGCGCCAGTTTTCCGCTCTGGGAAGCCCAACTGGCCGTACTCGAAGATTTTTTGACGGATCGTGAGGCATCCGACGTCCAGGTGTTCTTCGCGGGCGGGGTGCACGACGAGCGGTCGGCGGCGATGGTCGCCGCGCTCGCCGCCCCGCTGACCGCGCGCGGAGCGGCCGTCGGCGTGCTGATGGGCACCGCGTACCTGTTCACCGAGGAGGCGGTGGCGCTCGGGGCGATCCGGCCGCTCTTCCAGCAACAGGTCATGGCGGCCGGGAGCACCGCGCTCCTGGAGTCCGCGCCGGGTCACGCCACACGGTGTGTGCCGAGCCCGTTCGCGGCCGGCTACCGCGACCGGGCGGCCCGGCTGCGCGCCGAGGGGGTGCCGCAACGGCGGATCTGGGAAGAGCTGGAACGGCTCAACGTCGGCCGGCTGCGCGTCGCCAGCAAGGGCGTGACCCGCGACGCCGACGGTCTTCTCACCCCCGTCGACGAGGAACGCCAGCTCGCCGAGGGGATGTTCATGGCCGGGGAGGTGGCGGTGCTGCGCTCGGCCCCGACCACGCTCGCCGCCCTGCACATGTCCGTGACGACGGGAGCGCTGGATCATCTCGCCCGGCGCGCTGCCGAGTTCGGCCTGCCCGACGACCCCGACGAGGCGGCCGCACCGGCCCCGCTCGACGTCGCCGTCGTCGGCATGGCCTGCATGTTCCCCGGGGCGCCCGACCTGGCCGCCTTCTGGGCGAACGTCGTGGGAGGCGTGGACGCGGTGGGCGAGGTCCCCGCGGACCGCTGGGACCCGGCAGTCCACCACGGCACGTCCACCCCGTCCAAGTGGGGCGGATTCCTGCCCCGCATCCCCTTCGACCCGCTGCGCTACGGCATCCCGCCGGCCTCCCTCGGCAGCGTCGAGCCGGTGCAACTGCTGTCCCTGGAGGCCGCCCGGCGCGCCCTGGAGGACGCCGGGTACGGCGACGGGGGGCGGCGGTTCGACCGCTCCCGCACCTCCGTGGTGTTCGGCGCCGAGGCGGGCAGCGACCTGTCGAACGCGGCCACCCTGCGGGCGGTGCTGCCGTCCTACTACGGCGAGGTCCCGGCCGGCCTCGACGGCCAGCTGCCGCAGCTCACCGAGGACTCCTTCCCCGGCATGCTCGCCAACGTCATCTCCGGACGGATCGCCAACCGGCTGGACCTGGGCGGCGCCAACTACACCGTCGACGCGGCCTGCGCCTCCTCGCTGGCCGCCGTGGACGTCGCCTGCAAGGAGCTGACCGGCGGCACCTCCGACGTGGTCCTGTGCGGCGGCGCCGACCTGCACAACGGCATCAACGACTACGTTCTCTTCTCCTCCGTGCACGCCCTGTCCCCGACCGGCCGCTCCCGCGCCTTCGACGGCTCGGCGGACGGCATCGCCCTCGGCGAGGGCGTGGCCTGCGTGGTCCTCAAGCGTCTCGCGGACGCCGAACGCGACGGCGACCGGATCTACGGCGTGATCAAGGGGCTCGGCTCCTCCAGCGACGGGCGTTCGCTCGGGCTGACCGCGCCGCGGCCCGAGGGGCAGCGCTCGGCCCTGGAGCGCGCCTACCGCAACGCGGGCGTCTCCCCGGCCGACGTCGGGCTCCTCGAGGCGCACGGCACCGGCACGGTGGTCGGCGACCGTACCGAACTGCGCATCCTCACCGAGGTGTTCGACGAGGCGGGGGCCAGGCCGGGCGGCTGTGTGCTCGGCTCGGTGAAGTCGCAGATCGGGCACACCAAATGCGCCGCGGGACTCGCCGGGCTGATCAAGACGCTGCTGGCCCTGCACACCGGCGTCAGGCCGCCCACGCTGCACGTCGAGGCCCCCAACCCCGCCTGGGACGCGGTCGCCAGCCCCTTCGCCTTCCATGCCGAGGCCCGCCCCTGGGCGGCTCCGCCGCGCGAACGCCTCGCCGGGGTGAGCGCGTTCGGATTCGGCGGCACCAACTTCCATGTGGTGCTCGCCGCGCACGCCGACGGCGTGCCACCGGTGCGCGCGATGGACGCCTGGCCGGCCGAGCTGTTCGTCTTCCGGGGCCGTGACGAGGCCGCGGCCCGCCGTGCGGTGAGCGAACTCCTCGACGCCGCGCAGACCGGGGGACGGCCGTGGCGGCTGCGGGACCTCGCGCTGAGCGCGGCGCGCCGGGCGGACGCGAGCACGGATCCGACGTGGTTCGCGGTCGTGGCGACGGACGTCGACGACCTGGCGGAGAAACTGCGGCGGCTGACGGACGACCCGGCCGGGAACGCGCCGGCGCGCGGCGTCCACCGCGCCGTTCAGCACGAGGAGCGCGACGCACGCCCCAGCGACGGTGCCGGGGAGGGCAAGGTCGCCTTCCTCTTCCCCGGGCAGGGCAGCCAGCGCACCGGCATGCTCGCCGACCTGTTCGTGGCCTTCCCCGAGCTGCGCCCGTACCTGGAGCTCGGGCGCGCCCACGCCGACGCCCTGTACCCGCCGGCCGCCTTCGACGACGCCGGCCGCGCCCGGCAGCAGGCCGCGCTGACCGACACCCGCGCGGCCCAGCCGGCCCTCGGCCTCGCGGGCCTCGCCGCCCACGCCGTGCTCACCGCGGCCGGGGTGCGCCCCGACATGGCGGCCGGGCACAGCTACGGCGAGCTGGTCGCGCTCTGCGCGGCCGGCGCCCTGACCCCCGAAACACTGCTGGAACTGAGCGCCGAACGGGCCGCGGCGATCCTGGAGGCCGCCGGACGCGCCGACGGAGAAGGCGGCCAGGACGGCGGCGACGGCGACCCCGGGACCATGGCCGCCGTCACGGCCGGCGCCGACGCGGTGACCGAGGTGCTGACGGCGGGATCCGCACCGGACTCCGTCGTCGTCGCCAACCGCAACTCGCCCCAGCAGACGGTGATCTCGGGACCGACGGACGCGGTCGCCGAAGCCGTCCGGCTGCTGCGCGAGGCCGGGCTCGGTGCCCGGCGCATCCCCGTGGCCTGTGCCTTCCACAGTCCGCTGGTGGCGGGCGCCGCCGACCGGTTCGCCGGGGCGCTCGCCGAACGCCCGGTGCACGCCCCCGAGTTCCCCGTCTGGTCCAACCGCACGGCCGCCCCCTACCCCGCCGACGCGGACGCCGTCCGGGCCGGACTCGCCGCCCAGATCGGCGCACCGGTCGCCTTCGCCGAGCAGATCGAGGCGATGTACGCGGCCGGGGCGCGCGTCTTCGTCGAGGCCGGACCGGGGTCGGTGCTCACCCGGCTGGTCGGGCAGATCCTCGGCGACCGCCCGCACCGCACGGTGGCCTGCGAGCCCCGGCCCGGCGGCGGGCTCGGCGGCTGGCTCGACGCCCTGGCCGCGCTCGCCGTCGCGGGGCAACCGGTGCGCGCGGGATGGCTGCTGCGCGGCCGGGACGCGGTGGACGCGGTACGCACCCCCGTGCCGAAGCGGCCCGGCTGGACGGTCGACGGACAGTTGGTCCGCACCGCCGCCGGTGCGCTCCTTCCCGGTGCGCTCGCACCGGCCCGACGAGTCGCGGAGACCCAGGAGACGACAGTGACGACCAACCCCCCGCCCGGCGTGCCATCCGACCGGGACGCGCTCATCTCCGAGTTCCTGCGCACCAGCCGCGAGATGATCGCCGCCCAACGGGACGTGCTGCTCACCTACTTCGGCGGCGCTCCGGGGACCGTGATCGCCGCTCCCGCGGCCGTCCCGCAGCCGCGGGCGGTGCAGGCGCCGGCCGAACTCGCCGCGCCACGACCGCAGTCGTCTGCGCCGGGGACCGCGTCGGCGGAGACGGTCGCGGCGGACACGGGAGCACCGGCCGAGGCGGTGACGCCGGCCGGCGGGCCGCCGGACGTCCAGCGGGTCGTCCTGGAGATCATCAGCGAACGCACCGGATACCCCCTCGACATGATCGAACCCGACCTCGATCTGGAGGCGGACCTCAGCATCGACTCGATCAAACGGGCGGAGATCGCCGGTGAGCTGGCCCGGCGGCTGGGCGGCGTCGGCGCGGACCTGACCGCGATGGACGACGCGGAGCTGGAGGAGCTGACGAAGGCGCGCACCGCCGCAGCGGTGACCGACTGGCTCACGGCCCGGCTGGGCGACGGCCCGGCACCCGGGACCGCGCCCACCGCACCCACTCCCGCGACCCCCGCCCCCCTCGCGCCCATCGCACCCGAGGCGCCCGGCGCCGACGAGGTGCGTGCCGAAGCTCCACGGCGGCACGTGCTGCGGCCGGTGCTCCTCGACGCCGCGGCGCAGGCCCCCGCCGACCCGTCCGCGGTGCTCTCCGGCACCCGCTGGACCGTCCTCGGGGACGCCCCGGAGGTCGCCGCCCGGCTGGTCGCGCACGGCGCGGACGTCACCGTCCACGGCCGGGACCACGTCCTGTCACAGGACGACGGGGCGGTGGACGGGGTGCTGTACCTCGGAGCTCTCATGAACGCGGGCGACGGGGCGCCGGTGCTGCCGGAGGCCTTCCCCGTGCTGAAGGCGGCCCTCGAGGGCGGCCCGCGGTGGCTGCTGGCCGTCCGGCGCGCCGACGGCGACACGCCCGACGCACGGCCGGCGGGCCTGCGCGGTCTGTTCCGGACCCTGGCACGGGAGTGCCCGGACACGCTCGCACGGGTCGTCGACCTCACCGACGTGTCGGCGTCCGCCGTCGCGGACTCGGTGGTCGCCGAGGCCGTCGCCGCCGACCGCACGCCCGTCGTGCTGCGGACGGCGGCGGGACGGCACGGGTTCGAGCTGGTGGAGGCACCCCTCGGCGCACTCGGCAGCACCGGCGCCGGACCGGCCGGGGACGGCGTCGCGGAGGCGGCCGCGCTCGGCCTGGACCGGAACTCGGTGGTGCTGCTGGCGGGCGGCGCGCGGGGCATCACCGCACAGTTCGCCGCCGCGCTCGCCGGGGCCGCCCGCTGCCGGCTGGAACTGCTCGGCCGCACCCCCGCGCCGGACGGCCCCGAGGACGCGGACACCGCGGCCGCGCGCACCCCCGCCGCACTGCGCGCCGCGCTCGCCGCACGCGGCGGTCTGAGGCCGGCCGAGATCAACCGCGCCGCCGAACTCCTGCTCGCCCAGCGGGAGATCACCGCCACACTGGCCGAACTCGAAGCACTCGGCGGGCGGCCCCGCTACCGCACCGTCGACTTCCGGGAGCCTGACTCGGTGCGCCAGGCGGTGAAGGAGATCCACGCCGAGCACGGCAGGCTCGACGGAGTCGTCCACGCGGCCGGCGTCATCGAGGACCGGCTGATCGGCGAGAAGAGCCCCGAGTCGTTCCAGCGCGTCTACGGCACGAAGGCGACCGGTGCGCACGCCCTGCTCACCGCGCTGGAGGAGCTGCCCTCGGCGCCCGCGTTCACCGTGCTCTTCGGCTCGGTCTCGGCCGTCCTGGGCAACCGGGGCCAGGTGGACTACGCGGCCGCCAACGACGCGCTGGAGACGCTCGGCGCGGCGTTCGCCGCCCGCACCGGCCGCCGCGCCGTGACGGTGCACTGGGGTCCGTGGGCGCCCACCGCCGGTCACACCGGCATGGTCGGGGCCGAGTTGGCCCGCGAGTACGCCCGGCGCGGCATCCGGCTGATCGACCCCGAGGAGGGAACCGCGGCGCTGCTGCGGGAGCTGGCCTGGGGCGAGGAGTCGGCGACCGCCGTCGTCTACACCGCCTCGGGCTGGTGACCGCCGCGGTGACGTCGTCCGGGCCGGCCGAGGCAGGTCCCGCACCGGTGACGGGACATCAGAGATCGGAAGGACAGCTGCCGGAGCGGCTGGTGACAGCACGTCAGGTGCCGGTGGCCATCGTCGGGATGTCGGTGCTGCTGCCGGGCGCCGCCGGGCTGGACGCGTACTGGCGCAACCTGCGGGACGGGGTCGACGCGATCGGCGAGGCGCCGGAGGGACGCTGGGACTCCGCGTTCTACCGGCCCGGCACCGCCGCCGACCCGGCCGTCGCGGACCGGGTGTACACGCGGCGCGGCGGGTTCGTGGACGGGCTCGCGGAGGTCGAGGTCACCCGGTTCGGGATCATGCCGAACTCGGTGGCCGGAACCGAGCCCGACCAGCTCATCGCCCTGCACGTGGCCTCGGCCGCGCTCGAGGACGCGGGCGGCGCGGACCGGCTCCCCGAGCGGGAGCGCGTCGGCGTCGTCCTCGGCCGGGGCGGCTATCTCACGCCCGGTCTGGTCCGGCTCGACCAGCGGGTGCGCACCGCCGGCCAACTGGTGCGCACCCTGGGCGAGCTGCTGCCCGACCTGACGGACCGGCAACTCGACCGGGTACGGGACGCGTTCACCGAGCGACTCGGCCCGGACAGTCCCGAGTCGGCGATCGGTCTGGTGCCCAATCTGGCCGCCTCCCGGGTCGCCAACCGGCTCGACCTGCGCGGGCCTGCGTACACCGTGGACGCGGCGTGCGCCTCGTCGCTGGTCGCCGTGGACCAGGCGGTGGGCGAACTCGCCTCCGGCCGATGCGACCTGATGCTCGCCGGCGGGGTGCACCACTGTCACGACATCACGCTGTGGAGCGTCTTCTCGCAGCTGCGCGCCCTCTCCCCCAGTCAGCGCATCCGCCCCTTCCACCGGGAGGCCGACGGCATCCTGATCGGCGAGGGCACGGGCGTCGTCGTCCTCAAACGGCTGTCCGACGCCGAGCGCGACGGCGACCGGGTGTACGCCGTCATCCGGGGCACCGGGGTGGCCAGCGACGGCCGGGCGGCCGGGCTGGTCAACCCCGATCCGGGTGGTCAGGCACTGGCCGTGCGGCAGGCGTGGCGGGCCGCCGGGCTCGATCCGGCCGCACCCGGCTCGGTGGGTCTGCTGGAGGCCCACGGCACCGCCACCCCGGCCGGGGACGGCGCCGAACTCGCCACGCTGGCGGAGGTGTTCGGCCCCGGGGACGGCGAGGCGGTCCTCGGGTCGGTCAAGTCGATGATCGGGCACACCATGCCCGCCGCCGGGGTGGCCGGCCTGGTCAAGGCCGCCCTCGCGGTGCATCACCGCACGCTGCTGCCGACGCTGCACTGCGACGACCCCCACCCGGCGCTGGCCCGCACCCGGTTCCGCACCCTGGACAAGGCCGCCGACTGGGAGACCACGGCCGGGCAGCCCGTGCGGCGGGCCGCCGTCAACGCCTTCGGGTTCGGCGGCATCAACGCGCACGTGGTGCTGGAGGAGGCGCCCGCCGCCCGCGGGCCGCGCGCCTCGGCGGCGCCCCGCGCGACCCTGGACGTCGCCGAGCCCGAGCGCGTCCTGCTGCTCGCCGCCGGCTCGCCCGCCCGGCTCGCCGCCCTTCTCGACGGGGCCGACGACGCCGTGCGGGCCGCCGGCCTGGACCCCTCCCGACCGCACCCGGACGCGGGAGGGGCCCGACTCGGCATCGTCGAACCGACCGCCAAACGGCTCGCGCTGGCCCGCCGCGCCATCGCCAAGGAGCGTGCCTGGCACGGCCGCAGCGACGTCTGGTTCCGGCCGAGCCCGCTGCTGGGCGACGGCCGGGGCCGGCTGGCGTTCCTGTTCCCCGGACTCGAGGGCGACTTCACCCCGCGGGTCGACGACGTGGCCGCGCACTTCGCTCTGCCCGCCCCGGCCGTCGACGGCGACCGGACCGGCGACGTGGGCCGGCACGGCTTCGGCGTCGTCGCCGTCGGCCGCCTCCTCGACGCCGCGCTGCGCCGCAGCGGGATCGTGCCGGACGCGGTCGCCGGACACAGCGTGGGCGAGTGGACGGCGATGGCGGCGGCCGGACTGTACGCCGGGGACGAGGTCGACGCCTTCATGGCGGAGTTCGACCCGGACACCGTCGCGGTCCCCGGGCTGGCCTTCGGCGCGATCGGCGCGTCCGCGGAGCGCGTGCGGGCCGCGCTGCACGACGAGGGCGGAGCGCGGGCGGGTCTGGTGCTGTCCCACGACAACGCGCCCGGCCAGTCCATGGTGTGCGGTCCGCAGGCGGCGGTGGAGGACTTCGTGCGGGCGTTCCGCGCCCGGGGCGTGCTCAGCCAGGTGCTGCCGTTCCGGTCGGGCTTCCACACACCCATGCTGAGGCCCCACATCGGCCCGATCGAGGCGGCGGCCGCCCGGTTCCGGCTGCATCCTCCGCACACCCCGCTCTGGTCGGGGACGACCGCCGCGCCGTTCCCCGCGGACGAAGACGGCGTCCGGTCCCTGTTCGTGCGGCATCTGCTGGAGCCGGTGCGCTTCCGGCAGCTCGCGGAGGCCCTGCACGCGGCCGGTCACACGACGTACGTCCAGGTCGGACCCGGCCGGCTCGGCTCCCTCGTCGGCGACACCCTGGGCGGACGCGACCACCTGGTGGTCGCCGCCAACTCGCCCCACCGCACGGGCCTCGCACAGCTGCGCCGGGTCGCCACCGCGCTGTGGACGGCCGGAGCCGCGGTGGCGCCGCTGCTGCCGCCGCCCTCGTCCGGCGCAGGGACGGCGGGCCGGCGCCGGCCGCCCCCGACACGGCTGGACCTGGGCGGCGCCCTGGTCTCGCTCGCCCCGCAGCGCCTCGCCGAGCTGCGGGACGAACTCCGGGACGAACTGCGGGCCGTGCCGCGCGCCTTCCTGGGCGCGGCCCCCACCCGCACGGACCACGCCGCCCCCTCTCTCGCCCCCACGGCCGGCCCCGGCGGTCCGTCCCCGCTGGACGCCCTCGTCGCGCGCTCCCCGGTCGCCGCCGAACTGAGCGCGCTGCTGCGCGACACGGCGGACACCGCCGCCGCCCTGATGACCGCGCACGCTCCGCCGCCGGTGCCGCACCGTCCGGTCGCGCCCGCGCGCAGGACGGTCCGTGTCTCCACGGACGCCATGCCGTACCTCCTGGACCACTGCTTCTTCCCGCAGCGCCCCGGCTGGCCCGACCTCGCCGACCGCTGGCCGGTCGTCCCGGCCACCACGATCGTGCAGCACGTCATGGACGCGGCCGCGGACGCCGCACGGGCCGCGGACGCCGGCCGGGCGGTGCCGGTCGCCGTGCACGGGGCGCGCTTCGAGGAGTGGCTCACCGCCGCCCCCGCCGTCGACGTGCCGGTCACCCTGACGCCCGAGGGCGCGGACCGCCTGACCGTCTCCTTCGGCCCGCGGGCCCGGGCCACCGTGGAACTCGCCGGAACCCATCCCGCGCCGCCGCCCGCTCCCTGGGCCGCCCGCCCGGGCCCCGAACGCACCCCCGACCACACCGCCGCCCAGCTCTACGACGAGCGCTGGATGTTCCACGGCCCGGCGTTCCGCGGCGTCACCGAACTCACCGCGATCGGCGACCGCCATGTGCGCGGGGTCATCACCACCCCGGCCGCGCCCGGTGCGCTGCTGGACAACGTGGGCCAGATCCTCGGCTACTGGATCATGGCGACCCGCTCCGAGCGGACCGTGGTGTTCCCGGTCGGGATGCGCGAGATGCGCTTCCACGGGCCGCATCCGACGCCCGGGACGCGGGTGGGATGCCTGGTGCGGATCACCTCGCTCACCGACGCGTTCCTCGAGGCCGACGTCCAGCTGACGGTCGACGGCACGGTCTGGGCGGAGCTGCGCGGCTGGCAGGACCGGCGCTTCGACAACGACCCCGGCACCCGGCCCGTCGAGCGGTTCCCCGAGCGCCACACCCTGTCCGAGACCCGTCCCGGCGGCTGGCAGTTGCTCCACGAGCGATGGCCGGACCTGGCCTCCCGCGAACTGATCATGCGCAACTCGCTGGGCGGCGCGGAGCGTGCGCAGTACGCGGAGCACGCCCCGCGGGGACGGCGGCAGTGGCTGCTGGGCCGGATCGCGGCCAAGGACGCGGTACGGCGGTGGCTCTGGGACCACGGCGAGGGGCCGGTGTTCCCGGCGGAGCTGCGGGTGCGCAACGACGCGGCCGGCCGCCCGTACGTCACCGGCGAACACGGCCGTACCCTCCCGCCGCTGGACGTATCGCTGGCCCACTGCGCGGAGGCGGGCGTGGCGATCGTCCGCCCGCACCGGCCCGGCCCAGGGCCGGGCATCGACATCGAGGAGGTCGTCGAGCGCACCGCGCAGACTCTCGCCGCCGCCCTCGGCGGGCCCGAACTGCGCCTGCTGCGCGCCCTGTCCGCCGGCGGCGGCTCCGAAGCCCTGTGGTTCACCCGTTTCTGGGCGGCGAAGGAGGCCGTCGCGAAGGCGGAGGGCACCGGATTCGGTGGCAGACCACGGGACTTCAGGGTCCTCGACGCGACACCGGCCGGAGACCGGCTGACCGTCGCGGGCCGCCTGGAACGCGCCTACACCGTGCACTGCGCACCGGCCGCCAACCCGCCCCGGCTGCCGGAGCGCGCGTACGCGGTGGCATGGACGACGGGACCCTCGACCGCGAAGGAGTACGACACCCCATGACATCCCCCACCCCCCGCTCCCCCGTCACGGCCGAGGAGGAGTCCGTCCTCGCCGACCTCAGCGGGATGCTCGCGCGGCTCCTGGAGGACGAGTACGGCCTCGACGACGTCGAGATCGGCATGCACACCACCTTCAACCGCGATCTCGAGCTGGAGAGCATCGACCTGGTCACCCTCGCCGGACTGCTCCAGGAGCGGTACGGCGACCGGGTCAACTTCGCCGAGTTCCTGGCCGGCATGGAGTTCGACGAGATCATCGAACTCACCGTGGGGCGGCTCGTCGAGTACGTCGTGACGAGTCTGAAGGCCGCGGCGGAGGCGGGCTGAGCCATGGCGATGGTCGACACCGGCGCCGTCCGGTTGCACGTACAGCGGCTCGGCCCGAGGGAGGGCCGGCCGGCCACCGCCACCGTGGTGCTGGTGCACGGTCTGCTCACCGACAGCCTGGCCAGCTACTACTTCACCGTGGCGCCCGCGTTCGCGGCCGCGGGCCTCGACGTCGTCATGTACGACCTGCGCGGCCACGGACGCAGCGCACGCCCCGCCGAGGGCTACACGCTGGACCACAACGTGGACGACCTCGAGGCGCTTCTCGACCGGCTGGGGGTGACCGGTCCGGTGCACCTGGTCGGCAACTCCTACGGCGGCACGATCGCGTTCGGTTACGCGGCCCGGCATCCCGGGCGGGCGGCGAGCGTGACCCTCGTCGAGTCCGAACCGGCCACCGCCGCCTGGGCCGTGAAGCTCGGCGGGATCCTGGACCGGGTGGTGACCCAGCTCGCGCACAACGAGCCCGACGCGATTCGCTGGATCAGCGCCCACCGCGGACACAACACGGCACGCCTGGCCAAGGGCGCGGCCCGGCTCGCCCGCGACACCACCCTCGGCCGGGACATCCCGGCCAGCCGGGTGCTGACGCAGGACCGCATCGCGGCGGTGCGCTGCCCGGTGCTCGCCGTGTACGGCGGCGACTCCGACCTCGCCGCACTCGCGCCGTGGCTGGAGTCGGTGCTGCCGGACTGCCGGACCGTGGTGATCCCGGGACATGAGCACTCGGTGCTCGTGGAGGCGTCGGGCGCTGTCGGCGGGCACATCCTCTCCCTTGTGGAGGAGGCCGGACGGGCCGCGGCGAAGGCCGCCGGATGAGCCGGTTCCTGTTCGTCGTCCCCCCGCTGGTCGGGCACGTCAACCCGACCGTCGGCGTCGCCGCCGAGCTCGCCGCACGCGGCCATCGGGTGGCCTGGGTCTGTCCCGACCCGGAGCTGGTCGGCCGGCTGGCGGGACACGCGGCGGGCCCGGTCTTCGCCTGCGGCGGAGCACCGGTGGGCGAGCGGCCCGCGGATCTGCGCGGGCCGGAGGCGCTGAAGTTCCTGTGGGAGTGGTACCTGCTGCCGCTGGCCGAGGCGATGGCGCCGGGGGTGCGGGCGGCCGTCGGGACTTTCCGGCCCGACGTCGTCGTCGCCGACCAGCAGGCCTTCGCCGGCGCGCTGGTCGCCGAGCGGCTGGGCCTGCCCTGGGCGACCTCGGCGACCACGTCCGCCGAGTTCACCGACCCGCTGGCCGGACTGCCCAAGGTCCGCCGGTGGCTGGACGAGCGGCTGACCGCGCTGCGCGCCGCCGTCGGCGACCCCGGCGGAGCCGGCGACCCCCGCTTCTCCCCGCATCTCGTCCTCGCCTTCAGCACACCGGAGTTGGCGGGTACTGCGCCCGACGGCCCCGGGAGAGGCGGGGGCGGCGGAGGCCGCGGGGGCGTCTGCTGGGTCGGCCCGTCGGTCTCGGCCCGGCCGTCGGCCGCCGGCTTCCCGTGGGAGTGGCTCGACGCCGGTCGCGCCACCGTGCTGGTCACGCTGGGCACCGCGAACGCCGACGTCGGCGGCCGCTTCCTCGACCTGTGCCGGAGCGCGCTGCGCGAGCGGGCCGACCGGGTGCAGGGGGTGATCGTCGACCCCGGCGGCACCCTGGCGGCGCGGGAGCCGGACAAGGACGTGCTGATCGTGCCGTCCGTGCCGCAACTCGCCCTGCTGGAGCGGGGAGTCGGCGCGGTGGTCTGCCACGCGGGGCACAACACCGTGTGCGAGGCGCTGTGGCACGGGACTCCGCTCGTCGTCGCCCCCATCCGCGACGACCAGCCGGTGGTGGCCGGGCAGGTCGTGGACGCGGGCGCCGGGGTGCGGGTGCGTTTCGGCCGGGTCACCGCGCAGCGGTTCGGGGCGGCGCTCGACTCCGTCCTGGACGACCCCGGACCCCGCGCGGCGGCCGACCGGATCCGCACCGCGTTCCGCGCCGCGGGCGGCGCGTCCGCCGCGGCGGCCCGACTCGACGAACTGGCACGGGAGTCCAGATGACCGATCAGACCACGTCCGGCACGCCGGCCGAGCCCGTCAGGCCCGTCAGGCCCGCCGAGCGGATCGCCGAGCTGAGGCCCGGCTACCGGGCGGACCTCGCCGGTGGACTGGAGCGCTTCTTCGAGCCCCGCCGCACCGACTGCCCCTGGTGCGGCGCGCGGGAGCTGTCCACCCGCCTGCACACCACCGACCTGCTCCAGCACAAGCCGGGCCGGTTCGTCCTGGACCGCTGCGAGCGCTGCGGGCACACCTTCCAGAACCCCCGGCTCAGCGCGCAGGGACTGGAGTTCTACTACCGGGACTTCTACGACGGACTCGGCGAGAAGAAGCTCGGCGACACCTTCGGGGGCCGGACGAAGATGTACCGCGGCCGGGCCGAGTCGATGCTGCCGCACGACCCCGCGCCCAAGACCTGGCTGGACGTCGGCACCGGGCACGGTCACTTCTGCGCCGCCGCCCGGGAGGTGCTGCCCGGCACGGTGTTCGACGGGCTCGACTTCACCGACGGCGTCGAACTCGCCGAACGGGAGGGCCGGGTGGAGCGCGGCTACCGGGGTGAGTTCCCACGCCTGGCGACCGAACTCAGTGCCCGATACGACGTGGTGAGCATGTTCCACTACCTGGAGCACAGCACCGATCCGGACCGTGAGCTGCGCGCCGCACGGGAGACCGTCCGGCCCGGCGGACACCTGCTGATCGAGGTGCCGGACCCCGAGAGCCGCTACGCACGTCTGCTGGGCCGCTGGTGGCTGCCCTGGCTCCAGCCGCAGCACCTGCACCTCGTGCCGGTGGCCAATCTGCGGGAGCGGCTCACGAGCCTGGGGTTCACGGTGGTGGCGGAGCAGCACGCGGAGCCGCACGACCCGGTCGACCTGCTGGCCGGCGTCTGGCTCGCGCTGGACCACGCGGCGCCGCGCGACGACGCGCCCTGGCTGCCCCGACCGCCCGGCGCGCTGCGCCGCACGCTGCGGGGGACGCTGCTGGTCGCCGGCATCCCGGCGCTGGTCGTGGCCACCTTGCTGGACCGGTTCGCGGTGCGGCCGCTGTCGCACCGGCTCGGCGTGTCCAACGCCTACCGGCTGGTGGCCCGCCGGGACTGACCGGCCGGGCCGGCGTGGCCGACCACTCGTGGAGCACCACGACATGCCCGGCGTCGACCACGCTACGACGGCGACGGCGACGGCGACGGCGAGAACGAGGGGCAGGACCGCGCCTCCTCCGCGCTGATCGCCCGCCACGTACGACAGGACACGTCGCCCTGCGCCTGCGCCCCCGGCGCGCGAGGCCGCGTCCGCCGCCCCGGCGCGCCACGTCGCCCGACCGCGACAGGGCCGAGGTCCCGGGGCCCGAGGGCGGCCGGGCCTCTCAGCGCACCGTCGCCGCGGCCGCCTCGGCGACCACCGCGGCGACGGCGGCCGGCTGCTCGACGAGGGCGAGGTGTCCCGCGTCCGCCACCGCGACCGTGCGGACCCGCGGGCAGGCCTCGAGGCCCCGCCGCTCGCCGTCCGTCAGGCCGATCGCGTCCCGGTCCCCGCGCACCACCCAGGCGGGGACCCCGGCCTCGCACAGCCGCGGGACCAGGGACGGATACCGGTCGAGGTACGCGTAGTAGGCCCGCACGATCCGGCGGCAGGCCGCCGGGTCGCTGCCGCCCATGGCCGCCGCCAGCGCCTCGGCGCGGTGCGGCGGCAGTTCGCGTTTCAGCGCCCGGGGCAGCAGCCGGATCATGGCCGTCCAGGCCGCGCCGCCCAGCACGGGCACCCGGCCCAGGGCGTTCAGGACGGTCAGGAAACGCGCCTCGTCGCCGCGCGAGAAGGTCGGGGACAGCAGCACCAGCGGGCCCCGGAACAGGCCCAGCGCGGCCATCTCCAGCGCCACGTTCGCGCCCAGGCTGTGGCCGACGACGGTGTCGCAGCCGGCCTCGGCGGCGAAGTCCGCCATCAGCCGGGCGTAGTGCTCCATGGAGACGTCCGCCGGCGCCTCGGTGGGGCCGAAGCCCGGCTGTGTCACCGCGACCATCCCGAGCCGCGCCACCGCGGGCTCGGCCATCACGTCCGCGTAGAACTCCGTCGTGCACAGCCCGCCCGGAATCATCAGCACCCGGTGCGCGGCGTCCACCGCCCCCGCCCGCCGGATCTGCCACCGTTCACCCATACCCCCGAGCCTGACCCCGACCCCGCGAGGCCGCACCCGCAACGTCGGACGCCCGGCCCCTCGTCCGGCGGCCGACCGACGACCGACCGCCGGACGAGGGGCCCGCGGACGGCGGGCGGGCTCCCACCCGGAACGCGGCGCGCCCCCGACGATGTGCCGCCCCGCCGGGGCGCACGCCACACACGGTGTCCAGCCCATGGGGACGGCCCGCCTCGCTAGGGTCGCCGCATGACCCACAGCTTCGCTCTCCACATCCCCGACGCCGCACTCGAACCCGACCCGCTCGACCCGGCGCAGATCGTCTCCGGCTCCCCCGAGGTCAGCGGCAAGGTCGTGTGGGAGTCCGCCGACGGCCGGCAGATCCGGGGGATCTGGCAGATCACGCCGGGCGTGGTCACCGACACGGAGGCGGACGAGCTGTTCGTCGTGGTCAGCGGTTCGGCGACCATCGAGGTCGAGGGCGGGCCGACGCTGACGGTGGGCCCCGGGGACATGGCGGTGCTGCGCGAGGGCGACCGCACCACGTGGACGGTCCACGAGACGCTGCGGAAGGCCTACGCGATCAGCCGGTGAGCGGGTCCGGGGGAGCCGTCGTCCCACGGATCTCCAGCAACGGCGCGGCGAGCTGCACCCGCCCCGCTCCTCCGCCTCCCTCGAACCGGTCCAGGAGGCAGCGGGCGGCCCGGCGGCCGACCTCGTGGCCGGCGTGGTCGACGGTGGTCAGCCACAGATGCCGCAGCCGGGAGATGCTGGTGTTGTCGTAGCCGACCACGGACAGGTCCCCGGGAACCCCGAGGCCCAGCTCCTCGGCGGCCGACAGCGCGCCGACACCGGCCATGTCGTTCACGGCGAACACGGCCGTCGGCCGGTCGGGACGGCCCAGCAGCCGCACGGCGGCACGGTGGCCGCCCTCCTCGGTCATGTCACTGGCCTCGACGACGGGCCGCTCCACACCGTGCTCCCGCATCACCGCCTCGAAACTGCGCCGCCGCAGCTCGCCGACCGCGCCGTACCCCGCGATGTGCGCGACGCGTCGGTGACCGAGCGCCAGCAGGTGCTCGGTGACCAGGCGCGCGCCCTGTTCGTCGTCGCCCGCGACCACGTCGACCCCCGGCGGGACGGCTTCGCGGGCGCCGGCGACGACGACCGGGATCCGCTCGGCCACCGCGCCGAGCGCCGCCGGGTCGGGCAGCGTCCCGACGATCACCAGTCCGTCCGCCCCGAGGTCCAGGAACGGGCCGGCGGGATCCTGCCCGACGCGCCGGTGGAGCCGGGCGTCGGCGAGCAGCATGTGCATTCCGTGCGCGTGCAGCAGGGAGTTGAGGCCGTCCAGGAGGTCCACATACCAGGGGTTGCGCAGATCGTGCAGGAGGACGCCGACCATGGGGGGCGCCCCGCCCGGACGGGCCGGCGGGCCGGGGAGGGCGGCGCGCCGCTCGCTGAGGCTGCGCGCGGCCGCGTTCGGCCGGTAGCCCAGCTCGCCGGCCGCGCGCAGGACGGCCTCCCGCTTCTCCGCGCGCACCTGCCCGGTCCCACGCAGCACGAGAGAGACCAGGGATTTGGACACGCCCGCGCGGTCGGCGACGTCACGGATGGTCGGCGGTCTCATGACATGGACCGTTCCATGTCGCCGCGCGGCTGTCAAAGGGGTCCCTGTCCTCGCGGCCTTGAGACCTCGGAAGGCTTGACACCTGCGACGGGCCGCCCTCAGGGTGACTTGGACAGGACATGGACCGGTCCATCGGGGGCCGGCAGAAGGCTGAGAGGGGCCGTCATGGTGGACGCGCTCGGTGTCGCCGTCGTCGGGTTCGGCTGGATGGGCCGGGTGCACACCCAGGCGTACGCCCGCGTCCGGCACCACTACCCGCAGCTCGCCCTGCGTCCGGAGCTGGTGGTCGTCGCCGAGGAGGTCCCCGGCCGGGCGGAGGAGGCCGCCGCACAGTTCGGCTTCACCGCCACCACCCGCAACTGGCGCGAAGTGGCCGCCGACCCGCGCGTGCAGGCCGTCAGCATCACCGCGCCGAACTTCCTGCACCGCGAGATCGGCGTCGCGATGGCCGAGGCCGGCAAGCACATCTGGATCGAGAAGCCGGTGGGCCTCACCCGCGAGGACGCCGTCGCCGTGGCGGACGCGGTGGCCCGGGCCGGAGTCCAGGGCTCCGTCGGCTTCAACTACCGCAACGCGCCCGCCGTGGAGACCGCCCGCGCGATGATCGCCGCCGGTGAACTGGGCGCCGTCACCCATGTCCGCGTCCGTCTTTTCAGCGACTACGCGGCCCACCCCGAGGGCGCGCTGACCTGGCGGTACGAACGGGAGCGCGGCGGCAGCGGGGTGCTCGGCGACCTGGCCTCGCACGGCGTGGACCTGGCCCGCTTCCTGCTCGGCGACATCACGTCGCTCTCGGCCGACACCGCCGTCTTCGTCCCGGAGCGGGCCCGCCCGACGGCGGCCACGGCGGGCCACAGCCTCGCGGCGGGCGGTGAATTCGGCCCGGTCGAGAACGAGGACTACGTCAACTGCCTGCTGCGCTTCGCCTCCGGCGCGCGGGGCGTGCTCGAGGCCTGCCGGGTCTCGGTCGGCGCGCAGAACGACTACGGCTTCGAGGTGCACGGCACCGAGGGCGCGGTGTTCTGGGACTTCAGGAGGATGAACGAGCTGGGCGTCAGCCGCGGCACGACGTACCAGGACCAGCCGGTCAGCACGGTGTACGTGGGCCCGGGCGACGGCGAGTTCGGCGCCTTCCAGCCGGGCGCCGCGAACGCGATGGGCTACGACGATCTCAAGGTCGTGGAGGCCCACCGCTTCCTGCGCTCGGTCGCCGAGGGCACCCCGCACGGGGCGACGCTCGCGGACGCGGTGCACAGCGCGACCGTGCTGGAGGCGATGTCGCGCTCCGCCGAGAGCCGCTCCTGGGTCGACGTGCACGCGTAGGGGGGGGGCGGCGGGACCACCGCCGGTCGCCGGAACCACCGCCGGTCGCGGGGCCCGGCCCCGCGACCGGGCCCGCGCGACCCGGCAGTCCTCAAGGGCCGGCCCGGACCAGCCCCGCGGGGAGCCGAGAGGCCGGCGCCGCATCCGCCACGCCGAGATCTCGGGGGGACTCCATGTCCGAGGTCGTCGTCCGGCGCCCGGCTGTACGTCCGAGGGGCGTCCGGAACACCCGGCCGGACGCCCGGGAGGGCCGGGGAAGCGCACGCCCCGGGCGGCGGCCAGCGTCAGCCGGCCGCCGCCCGGGGCGGCATGTTGTACGGCGTGACGACCTGGATCGCCGACGGCAGCGAGGGCCCGGCCGGCGGCAGCGCGCCGTGCGCCCGCATCACGGTGTGGCAGGCCTCGCGCACGTCGTGGCGCAGGTCGTGGTGGAGGACTGCGGACAGCCGGTGCTCGCGCAGCAGCAGGGTGTTGTCCTGGTCGAGGTCGTGGGCGACGAACACCGCGCACGTCCGTCCGAGGTCGGCGAAGGCGCGCAGGGCGGCGATGTTGCCGCCGCCGATCGAGTAGACGGCGCGGATCTGCGGGTCCCGCTCCAGTGCGCCGCGCACGAGGTCGTACTGGGTGGCGTCCAGGCCCTGTCCGCCGACGATCTCCACGAGCGCCCGCTCCGGGTGCCGGGCCCGCATCACGCCGCGGAAACCCATCTCGCGCTCCTCCTCGTTGCGGAAGAACCCGCTGCTCAGGCTGGTGAGGACATTGCCGGGCCGGTCGCCCAGCCACTGGCCCACGAGATAGGCGGCGGTCGCGCCGGCCGCGCGGTCGTCGATGCCGACGTAGGCGAGCCGGGCGCTGGCGGGCAGGTCCGTGACCAGCGTGACGACCGGGATGCCGGCGGCCACCAGCCGGCCGACGGCCGCGGTGACCTCGGGAACGTCCGGCGCCTTGAGGATCACCCCCTGCGAGCCGCGGCGGGCTATCCGGTCCAGGGTCGCCACCAGTTCCCCGGCCGGTCCGGTCTCGCGGAAGTGGAAGCGCGAGCGCAGCACCGCCGGGTGCAGCGACGGCAGCTCGGCCTCCAGGGCGGAGCGGACGGCGGTGGTGAACCGTTCCGGCGCCTGCATCACGATGTCGATCATGAAGGTGCGGCCGACGAGCCTGACCTGGGTGCGCTGGCGGTCGAGGTCGGCGACGGCCCGGCGCACCTCCTGCGCGGTGGACTCGCGCACCCCGCCCCTGCCGTTGAGCACCCGGTCGACGGTCGCCTCGCTCAGACCGGCCTGACGTGCGATCTCACGGAGGGGGAAGGGGTGACCCACGGAATACTCCTCGGCATCGGCTTGAGGGGTTTTTGACGGCCGCCTGCTGGTTGTTCGACGGGTTTGTCATGACAAGAATGGCAGGGCTGAGCCGCCGTTGTCATCGAAGGGACACCGATGTCCTTCACCTCCGTGCAGGGCCCCGCCTGGCTGACCGAGCAGGACTGCGACCTGGACGTGTTCCGCTCGCTCGTCGAGCGCACGACCGACCTCGCCGACTTCCCGCACGCCGCGGGCATCGAGGAGAACGTCCTCGTCTACGACAGCGCCCGTCTGCGGGCGGCCGGTGACGGCGGCCGTGCGGTGCGCGCGGAGCTGGTGCGGGCCTTCTCCCGCGGCCCCGGCGTGGTCGTGCTGCGCGGCGCCTTCCCCGACGCGACGGTCGTCGACCGGCTGACGGCCGTCTTCGACGCGCTCATCGCCGCGCAGCACGCCTCGGGGGCGACCGCCGGGGACCACTTCGCGAAGCCCGGCGCCAACGACCGCGTCTGGAACGCCCTGGAGAAGGCCGCCCTCCACGACCCGGCGGCGTTCGCCGACTACTACGCGAGCGACGTCCTCGCCCTGGTCGCCCACGCCTGGCTCGGTCCCGGCTACCAGGTGACCTCGCAGGTCAACGTGGTCAACCCGGGCGGCGCGGCGCAGAGCCCGCACCGCGACTACCACCTCGGGTTCCTCTCCGACGAGGCGGCCGCCGCCTACCCCGCGCACGTCCACCGGCTCTCCCCGGTGCTCACGCTGCAGGGCGCGGTGGCGCACTGCGACATGCCGGTGGAGTCCGGGCCCACGCTGTACCTGCCGTACTCGCAGACCTACGAGCCGGGCTATCTCGCCTGGCGGCGGCCGGAGTTCCGGGCCTACTTCGCAGCGCGGCACGTGCAGTTGCCGCTGGCCAAGGGCGACGCCGTGTTCTTCAACCCGGCCGTCTTCCACGCCGCCGGCGCCAACCGCACCGCCGACGTGCGCCGGACGGCCAACCTGCTCCAGGTGTCCTCGGCCTTCGGACGCGCGATGGAGACCGTGGACCGGGAGGCGGTGGTGAACGCGGTCTACCCCGTGCTGCTCGGCCGCAGGGCTCGGGGCGCCGGCGAGGAATGGCTGGAGCGGGTCGTCGCCGCGAGCGCCGAGAGCTACCCCTTCCCCACCAACCTCGACGCCGACCCGCCGGTCGACGGACTGGCCCCGCCCCCGCAGGCGGACCTCGTACGACGGGCGCTGCGCGAGGAGTGGACCCCGCGGACGCTCCGGGACGCGCTGCGAGCAGGCGCCGCACGGCGCACCAGCTGAAAGACATCTCACGGATTAGGAACCCCGTACATGGGACTTCTCGACGACAAGGTCGTACTCGTCAACGGCGGCAGCCAGGGTGTGGGCGCCGCCGTCGCACGGGCCGCGGTCGGTGAGGGCGCCCTCGTGGCCGTCACCGGACGGCGGCGGGAGCCGGGCGAGGCGTTGGTCGCGGAACTGACCGCCGCGGGCGGCAAGGCCGTGTTCGTCCGGGCCGACCTGGCGGACGCGGAACAGGCGCGGGCGTCGGTGGCCGAGACGGTGAGGGCCTACGGACGGGTCGACTGCCTGGTGAACTCGGCGGGGCTGACCTCCCGGGGCACGCTGCTGGACACCTCGCCCGAGCTGTTCGACCAGCACATCGCGATCAATCTGCGGGCGCCGTTCTTCGCCATGCAGGCGGCGGTCGCGGACATGCTGTCCCGCGAGGCCCCCGGCACGATCGTCAACATCATCACCTCCTCGGCGCACGGCGGACAGCCCTTCCTCGCGCCGTACGTCGCCGCCAAGGCCGGCCTCATGGGCCTCACCCGCAACGCCGCGCACGCCCACCGCTTCGACCGCATCCGGATCAACGGACTCAACATCGGCTGGACGGCCACCGAGGGCGAGGACGCCACGCAGCGGGCCTTCCACGGCGCGGGCGACGACTGGCGCGAGCAGGCCGCCGTACGGTTGCCGATGGGCAGACTGGGCCTGCCCGACGAGATCGCCGACTTCGTCGTCCTGCTCCTGTCGGACCGGTCCGGCGTGGTCACCGGTTCGGTGATCGACTGGGACCAGAACGTCCTCGGCGGGCTCGACTAGACCGCCGCCCCCGCCCGCCCTCCCCGTCTCCGTCCCCTCCCCGTCTCCGTCCCCTCCCCGCAAGACCCTCAAGGAGCTGCACCCTCATGCGCATCGGAATCCTCGGCCTCGGCCGCATCGGCGCCTTCCACGCCGAGACCCTCTCCGGACTCGACGCCGTCGAGTCGCTCGTCGTGGCCGATCCGTTCGCCGAGGCCGCCAAGGCCGCCGCCGAGCGGTTCGGCGCCGAGGTGGCGGACTCCCCCGAAGCGGTGCTGGCCGCCGGGGTGGACGGCGTCGTGATCGCCGCCGCGACCGACGCCCACCCGGGCCTGATCCTCGCCGCCGTCGAGGCGGGCGTCCCCGTCTTCTGCGAGAAGCCCGTCGCGCGGACGATGGCGGAGGGCGTCGAGGTGCTCAAGGCCGTCCAGGGCAGTCCGGTGCCCATCCAGATCGGCTACAACCGCCGTTTCGACGCGGGCTTCGTGGCCGCTCGGGCCGCCGTGCGCGCCGGTGAGCTGGGCACGCTGCACACGGTCCGCTCGACCACCCTGGACCCGGCCCCGCCGCCCGCCGCGTACGTGGCCGCCTCCGGCGGTATCTTCCGGGACTGTTCCGTGCACGACTTCGACATCATCCGCTGGGTCACGGGCCGCGAGGTGAGCGAGGTGTACGCGGTCGGCGGCAACCGGGGCGCCGACTACATCAAGGCGGCGGGCGACGCCGACACCACCGGCGCGATCCTCACCCTCGACGACGGCACGATCGCGGTGGTGTCCAACTCCCGCCACAACGCCCGCGGTTACGACGTACGCATGGAGATCCACGGCTTCACCGACTCGATCGCCGTGGGTCTGGAGGACAAGCTGCCGCTGCGCTCGGTGGAGCCCGGGGTCACCTTCCCGGCCGGCACCCCGCACGACTTCTTCATGGACCGCTTCACCGCCGCGTACCGCGCCGAACTCACCGCGTTCACCGAGGTCGTGGCGGGCGCCCGCCCCTCGCCCTGCACGATCGAGGACGCGCTGGAGGCGGGCTGGATCGCCGAGGCGTGCACGCTGTCCCTGCACGAGCACCGGCCGGTGACGATCGCGGAGGTTCGGGGTTCCTGACCCTTTTCGAAGCGGCCGGGCGAGGGCGGCCGGGGCAGGGGCGGAGCGCGCCCCGGTCCCCGGCCGCCCTCGCCGGGCTCACAGGCCGTAGCGGATCGCGACCTGGTCCGGGTCGTAGGCGTCCCGCGCCGGGTCGCGTGGGGTCGCCGGCCTCTCCTCCACCAGATCCTGCGGGTCCACCCGCTCCGGCAGTGCACCGAACCGAGCCCGGCGCCCCGCCTCCGCGGCGTCCGCCCGCTGCTCCTGCGGCTGTTCCGCCTGCTGCTGCTCTTCCCGCATCTCACCCTCCCCGCGCTGCTCGGCACGTTCCCGTCCCGTGCCCTCTGTCTTCTGCAACGTCCTCACCGCGCCGCCGGTTCCGCAGGGAGGTCGAAGACGTGGTCCGGTGAGACGATCCTCGTGATCGCGTCGCCGAACAGGGTGCTGGGTTCCTGGTTCTTGTAGTCGATGTCGGTGTTCAGCACGACGACCAGGGTGGCCTGCGCCGACGGCAGATAGACGGTCAGCGACTCGTAGCCCGGCAGGGAGCCGTTGTGGCCGATCCATCCCTGCACGTCGAAGATGCCGAGGCCGTATCCCGCGCCGGGGATCGTGGTGGGCGGGGTGGTCAGCCGCTGCTTCTGGGTGGCCGCGCTGACCATCCGTTCGCCGTCGGGCAGCACACCGGTGGCCACGGTGCGCGCCCAGACCCGCAGGTCGTCCAACCGGGAGATCATCGCGCCGGCCGCCCAGGCCCAGGAGGGGTCCCAGTCCGCCGAGTCCTCGACCTCGCCGGACGCGGTCTGGTTCGTGTAGCCCTGCGCGTGCGGCGTCGGGAACTCGTTTCCGGTGGGGAAGAGGGTGTCGTCGAGGCCGGCCGGATCCAGGATGTGCTCCTGGACGTATTCGTCCAGGGGCTGCCCGCTCGCCTTCTCGACGACCAGGCCGAGCAGGATCAGGTTGGTGTTGCAGTAGAAGAACTTCTCGCCCGGCGGGAACAACACGGGGTGCCTGAACGCGTAGTCGAGCAGTTGCCGCGGCGTGAAGGGCTTGCGCGGGTCGGCGGTGAGCGCCTTGAAGAAGGCTTCGTCCTGCGAGTAGTTGAACAGTCCGCTGCGCATGCCGGCCAGCTGGCGCAGGGTGATCTCGTCGCCGTTCGGCACGCCGTCGACGTACTCGCCGATCGTGTCGTCCAGACCGATCGTGCCCTGGTCGACCAGTTGGAGGACGCCGGTGACGGTGAACGTCTTGGTCTCGCTGCCGATGCGCATGAAGAGGCCGGGGTCCATCTCCCTGCCGGTGCTCTTGTCCGCGACGCCGAAGGACTTCACGTAACGGCCTTTGTCGGGCGTCCAGATGCCGACGCTCACGCCCGGGACGTCCGCCTGTTCCATGACCCGCCGGACGGCCTGGTCGACCTGCTGCCGTACCGAGGGGGTGAGTTCGACGACGTCGTCGCCACCGGACGGGTCGGGCGAGGGCGGTGGGGTCGCGGAGACGGCGGTTGCCGGGCCGGGCGCGGCGGCGGTGACGCCGACGGCGGGCGCCAGCAGCGCTCCCACCGCGGCGACGACGACCGCGCCCCCGCGCAGACGTGGATACGGGTGTGTCATGGGCTCGCTCCCGCGTGTGGGGGGTTGCGCCGCAGGCCACAGCCGCACCATGGGGCACGGGCCGCATGCGGCCCATCTCCCCCACCATACGAGCGCGGGAGCGTCGCCGCCTGTCGGCGACGGACGCTCCCGTCCGGTCCTGCCGGTGTCTCAGGACCGGCCCTCGTCCTCGTTCGCCACGGGGGCGGTGAGGTCCTTCTCCTCCGGGAGCTCGTCGACGTCGACGCCACGCACCTGGGACAACTCGTGCTTGAGAGCCGCGAGTTCGGCGCCGCCGGCCATGTGGTTGGTGAGCTCTTCGAGGCTGACCCGGTCACGGGAGGCGGTGAGCTCCATGGTGCCGAGGCGCAGGACGCTGAAGTGGTCGCCGACCATGTAGGCGTGGTGCGGGTTGTGGGTGATGAAGATGACGCCGAGGCCGCGGTCGCGGGCGGCGGCGATGTACTTCAGGACCACACCCGACTGCTTGACGCCGAGGGCGGCGGTGGGCTCGTCCAGGATCAGCACCCGGGCGCCGAAGTAGACGGCGCGGGCGATGGCGACGCACTGACGCTGGCCGCCGGAGAGCGTGCCGATGGGCTGTTCCAGGTCGTCCAGGACGATGCCCATGTTGCGCAGTTCGCGGTCGGCGGTCCTCTTCATGGCGTCGATGTCGAGACGGCGCACGGGCCAGGGGCCCTTGGTCATCTCGGAGCCGAGGAAGAAGTTGCGCCAGACCGGCATCAGGGGGACGGTGGCGAGGTCCTGGTAGACGGTGGCGATACCGCGGTCGAGGGCCTCGCGGGGCGTCGTGAAGCGCACCGGCCGGCCGTCGACGAGGAACTCGCCCTCGGTGTGCTGGTGCAGCCCGGAGACGATCTTGATGAGGGTGGACTTGCCGGCCCCGTTGTCGCCGAGCACACAGGTCACCCGCCCGGGATGGACGGCGAGGCTCACGCCGTGCAGGGCACGGATGTTGCCGTAGGACTTGCCCGCGCCGCGCAGTTCGACGATCGGGCCGTCCCCGGTCTCGGGGACGGTGTCCGCGATCACGGCCCCGTGGGTACCGCTCTTGTCGGTGGATGTCATGGGGTGGGTCACCTCCGGGTCGCCGTGCGGCTGACCCACAGATTGATCAGGACGGCGCCGAGGAGCATCACGCCGAGGAAGGCCTTGAACCAGTCGGGGTTCCAGCCGGCGTAGACGATGCCCTGCTGCACCATGCCGAACATGAAAGCGCCGAAGACCGGGCCGATCGCCGAGCCCGCGCCGCCGGTCAGCAGACAGCCGCCGATCACGGCCGCGGAGATGTAGATGAGCTCCTGCCCCACGCCCTCACCCGACTGCACGGTGTTGAACGTGAACAGCTGGTGCATCCCCACGAACCAGGCGCCGAAGCCGACCAGCATGAACAGCGAGATCTTCGTGAACGTCACCGGCACGCCGACCGCCCGCGCGGACTCCTTGTTGCCGCCCACCGCGAAGATCCAGTTTCCGTACCTGGTGCGCAGCAGCACCCAGGTCGCCAGCGCCGCGAACACCAGCCAGTACACGATGGTGATCTTCACCTGGACGTCGCCGATGTGGAACGACGACGCGAAGACCTTCTTGGCCTGTCCGAAGCCGTCCATGTCGCTGATGTCGTCGGTCGCCACGTTGGTGGTGACCAGCTTGGTCACCGCCAGGTTCACACCCTGCAGGATCAGGAAGGTGCCCAGGGTGATCAGGAAGCTCGGCAGGCCGGTCTTCACCACCATCCAGCCGTTGAGGAACCCGATCCCCAGCGACACGATCAGCGCCACCACCACACCGACCCACACGTTCATGGTGAGCTGGTAGCTGAGCATGCTCGCGGTGAGCGCCGAGGTGATCACCGCGACGCCGGACGACAGGTCGAACTCGCCGCCGATCATCAGCAGCGCCACCGGCAACGCCATGATCCCGATGGTCGACGACTGGTAGAGGATGTTCGCCATCGCGCTGCCCTCGCGCACCGGCGGGGCCGTGATCAGGAAGAACACGTACACGGCGACGGCGCCCAGGAACACCCCCACTTCGGGGCGCGCCAGCAGCCGCAGCGCGAGTGACCGCCTGACGGTCCGGCCGTCGCTCTGCTGCGGGCCGGAGGCCGGCGGTGTGGTCACCGCCGGCTCGGCATGGGTCTCGCTCATCACCGGGTGCCCTTGGCGGCGTACGCGGCGACCGCCTCGACGTTGGACTTGTCGACGAAGGCCGGGCCGGTCAGCACCGGCTGCTCGCCGCCGCCCATGTAGTTGCCGTTGTTCTTGTAGAGCCACAGCGAGTCGATCGCCAGGTAGCCCTGGAGGTAGGGCTGCTGGTCGACGGCGAACTGGATCGTGCCCTTGCTGATGGCACCGGTCAGGTCCTTGTTGAGGTCGAACGTGGCGATCTTGGCCTTGCTGCCCGCGTCGGCCGCCGACTGCACCGACGTCAGCGCGAACGGGGCGCCGAGGGTGACCACGTAGTCGATGGCCTTGTCCTGGCTCAGCTTGGCGGTGATCGTCGACTTGACCGACGGCATGTCGGTGCCGTTGACGTTGAGGACCTCGGTGGTGCCCTTGAAGGTCTTCTTCACGCCGTCGCAGCGCTGGGTGAGGCCGATGTTGCCCTGCTCCTGGATGACGCAGACGGCCTTCTTGGCGCCCTCGGTGTTGAGCCGGTTGCCGAGGGCCTCGCCGGCCACGGTCTCGTCCTGGCCGAAGAACTCCATCAGGCCGAGGTTCTTCCACTCGCTGACACCGGAGTTGAGGCCGACCACGGGTATCTTCGCGGTCTTCGCCTTGGCTATGACGTCCTTGAGCGCGTCCGGCTTGGCCAGGGTGACGGCGATGCCGTCGACCTTCTGGTCGATCGCGTTCTGGATCAGGTTGGCCTGGTTGCCGGCGTTCGGGTCGGCGGAGTAGACCAGCTTGACGTTGTCCTTGGCGGCGGCGGCCTCGGCGCCCTTGCGGACGATGTCCCAGAAGGTGTCGCCGGGCGACTGGTGGGTCACCAGCGCCACCGTCATCTGCGGGGTGCTCGCCTTGCCCGCGGAAGCGCCGTCCGCGCTCTCCTCGGACTTCTTCCCGCCGGAGCTGCTGGAGCAGCCTGCGAGGGTCAGGGCCACTGCCGCGGCCATGGCCACGACCGGAGCGATGCTGCGTGAGCGGGACGGAGAAGAGCTGTCCATCTTTCCTGCACCTCACTGTGCGACGGAGAAAAACGACGGGAATCGGGTGGAGGCGATCGGGCGGATCCAGAGCCCTTTTCTTCTCAGATTGGGGCCGGGGGGCCGGGTCCGCGACTGTTCAGGTGTCCCGGACCCGGCCTGTGCACTGCTGGGA
Organism: Streptomyces sp. P3; assembly: GCF_003032475.1. Lineage (NCBI taxonomy): Bacteria > Bacillati > Actinomycetota > Actinomycetes > Kitasatosporales > Streptomycetaceae > Streptomyces > Streptomyces sp. P3. The sequence goes on along the minus strand of NZ_CP028369.1, from coordinate 7,961,298 downwards.
CCGGATTCAATTCCCTGGCGAGCCCACTGTCAATACTTTGTTATGACATCATTTCACGAGCAGGTCCGAATGTAAGAACAAAGCCTTGACAGTGCGAGCTCCCGGGACCTACACCTGGGGAGTGCCGGTCCCGATCGCCGTGAGGAGCCTCCCATACGGAGCGATCACCCGGGCAACCGGACCTGATCTTGCCGGAGGCGCAAAGTTTCCACGGTTGCGGCCGCGCCGCACCGACGACCCGAAGGGGTGCCCCGATGGCGAAGCCCAGCGCCCGGACCCGTGCCACGCCGGGCTGCGCGCTCGACGCGCTGCACTTCGCACTGGACCGCACCAGCCCGGTGCCGCTCTACCACCAGCTCGCCCGGCAACTGGAGAAGGCGATCGAGCGGGGGGCGCTCACCCCGGGTGATCTGCTGGGCAACGAGATCGACCTGTCGACCCGGCTCGGACTGTCCCGCCCGACGGTCCGCCAGGCGATCCAGTCGCTCGTCGACAAGGGGCTGCTGGTGCGCCGGCGCGGCGTCGGCACGCAGGTGGTGCACAGCCAGGTGAAGCGGCCGCTGGAGCTCAGCAGCCTGTACGACGACCTGGAGGCGGCCGGCCAGAGGCCGACGACACGCGTGGTGCGCAACGAGCGGGTGCCGGCGACCGCGGACGTAGCCGCCGCACTGGCCGTGGCGGAGGGCAGCGAGGTCACGCTGCTGGAGCGGCTGCGCGGGACGCACGGGCAGCCGGTGGCGTTCCTGGCCAACTACCTGTCTCCGGCGCTGCCGGACTTCGACACCGGGCGCCTGGAGTCGACGGGCCTGTACCGGCTGCTGCGCACCGCGGGCGTCACCCTGCACAGCGCCCGTCAGACGGTTGGCGCCCGCTCCGCCACCGCCGAGGAGGCCGCCCTCCTCGCCGAGGCGGAGGGGGCGGCCCTGCTGACCATGCGGCGCACCGCGTACGACGACACCGGCCGGGCCGTCGAGTACGGGACGCACATCTACCGCGCGTCCCGGTACGCGTTCGACTTCCAGCTGCTGGTCAGACCGTGAGGCGGCGAGCCCCGGCCGGCCAAGGGCCCGGCCGCCGCGGCCGGTTCAGCGGGGCGCCATGCGCAGGGCGCCGTCCATCCTGATGGTCTCGCCGTTGAGGTAGTCGTGGTCGACGATCGTCAGCGCCAGCCGGGCGTACTCCTCCGGGCGGGCCAGTCGGCGCGGGAAGGGCACGCCGGCCGCGAGCGAGGCGCGGAACTCCTCCGACACGGTCGCCAGCATCGGCGTCTCCACGACGCCCGGCGCGATGGTGCACACCCGGATGCCGTACTGGGCCAGGTCGCGGGCGGCGGGCAGGGTCAGCCCGACGACCCCGCCCTTGGAGGAGGCGTACGCGGCCTGGCCGATCTGGCCGTCGTACGCGGCGATCGAGGCGGTGTTGACGATGACGCCCCGCTGGCCGTCCGCGTCGGCCTCCGTCTCGGCGATGGCCTCCGAGGCGAGCGCGAGCACGTTGAACGTGCCGACCAGGTTGATCTGGATCACCTTGGCGTACAGGCCGAGGTCGTGGACGCCCTTCTTGCCGAGGATCCGCGCCGACGGGCCGATGCCGGCGCAGTTGACGACCGTCCGCAGTGGCACGCCGGACCCGGCCGCGGTCGCGACGGCGGCCCGGACCTGCTCGGGGTCGGTGACGTCGGCGGGCACATAGGTGACGCCGTCGACCTCGGGCGCCTTGTCGACGCCGTCCTTGAGGTCGAGGGCGAAGACCCGCGCGCCGCGCCCGGCGAGGGCCTGCGCGGTGGCCGCGCCGAGGCCGGACGCACCGCCGGTGACGAGGGCGGCGGTGTTCTCGAGCTGCATCATCACTCCTTGCCGAGGACGGTGAGCACACCGCCCTCGTCGCGGTCCAGCGCACGGGAGATGATCATGCGCTGGATCTGGTTGGTTCCTTCGAAGATCTGCATGACCTTGGCCTCGCGCATGAAGCGCTCCACCGGGAAGTCACGGGTGTATCCGTACCCCCCGAGGACCTGCACGGCGTCCGTGGTCACCTTCATGGCGTTGTCCGTGGCCACGAGTTTGGCGATGGACGCCTCCCGTGTGAAGGGCAGGCCAAGGTCCTTCAGCCGGGCGGCGGCCAGCGCGGTGGCCCGTGCCGACTCGATGGCCGCGCCCATGTCGGCGAGCACGAACGCCAGACCCTGGTGCTCGATGATCGGCTTGCCGAAGGTCTCCCGCTCGCGGGCGTAGCGCACCGCGTGGTCGAGGGCGCCCTGGGCGAGACCCGTGGCGACGGCGGCGATGCCCAGGCGGCCGCAGTCGAGGGAGGCGAGCGCGATCTTCAGCCCCTGTCCCTCCTCCCCGATCCGGCGTTCGACGGGCACCCGGACGCCCTCGAACCGCATGGTCGCGGTCGCCGAGCCGGTCAGGCCCATCTTGCGCTCCGGCGGGTCGGCGCTGAGCCCGGGGGCGTCGGCCGGGACGAGGAAGCAGGAGATGCCGTGCGTCCGGTCGTCGGAGGTGCGGGCCATCACCGTGTAGAAGTCGGCGTAGCCGCCGTGCGTGGTCCAGGCCTTGGTGCCGTTCAGCACGTAGGAGTCGCCGTCGCGGACCGCGCGCGTGAGCATGGCCGCCGGGTCGGACCCGGCGTGCGGCTCGGACAGGCAGTACGCGCCGAGCAGCTCACCGGCCAGCATGTCCGGCAGCCATCTGCGCCGCTGCTCCGCGTCGCCGAAACGGGCCAGCGGGAAACAGGACAGGGCGTGCACCGAGATCCCCACGGCGACGCTCGACCAGACCGCGGCGATCTCCTCGAGGACCTGGAGGTAGACGTCGTACGGCTGGTCCGCCCCGCCGTCATCCTCGGCGAAGGGCAGCCCGAGCAGGCCGCTGCGGCCGAGGGTGCGGAAGACGTCCCGGGGGAACGCCCCGTCCGCCTCCGCGTCGGCGACCCGGGGTGCGAGTTCCTTGGCGGCGAGGGTGCGGGTGAGCTGGATGAGCTCGACGGCTTCCTCGGTCGGCAGGGCGCGGGTGGCAGGCATGGTGACCTCCACGAAGGAGTGCGGAATGGGCGGAGTACTGAGAATGATACTGGCGTGCGTACGAACGTATCATTCACGGTACGCCATGAAGGCCGCCCGCAGCCAGGCCTGAGAGCAGCTCGAGCGGTGTCGCCGACGTGATCGCGAAGCGGCCGCGAGACCGGACGGTGACCGGGCGGATGGCCGGACGGGGCCGCGTGCCGAGCCGGACGGAAGGCCGGACGGAAGGCCGGGCAGCGAGCCTGACACCGAGCCGGGCGGAAGGCGGGGCGGAGAACCGGCGGCCACCCCCGGACAGCAGGCGGACGGAGAGTGGGGCGCGCGGCTCAGGAGGAGACGGCGTGCACGATCAGCGAGGCGAGCTGTTCGTAGGCCTCCGCGTCGGTCAGTCCGGTGCGAGCCTGCAGTTCGCCCTGCTGGATCTGCCGCATGGTGGCGGCGGCCACCTCGCCGACGAACGCGGTGTGCACCTCGCGGAAGGCGCCGTCCGACACGCCTTCCGCGATCAGCCGGCGCACCCGCTCGGCGGCCATCCGGGTGTTGGCCTCGTACACCTCGCGGGCGGGCGGGAAGTCGGCCACGTCGTCGAGGAAGCCGCGGGAGAGCGGGCGCAGCTGCTCGGCCACGGCGGTCAGATAGGCCCGCACGCGGTCCGAGGGGTCGGCGGTCAGCGCCACCCGCTTCTCGACGGCCTCGGTCGCCCCGCGGAAGTAGTGCTTGACCGCCTCGACGACCAGCCCCTGCTTGCTGCGGGCGAGCTGGTACAGCGTCGTCTTGGAGCAGCGCAGCCGCTCGGCGAGGTCGTCGAGCGTGAGATGGGCGAACCCCTCCGCCGTCACCAGTGCGACGAGTCGTTCCAGCAGGTCGGCCTGTCTGGCGGTGCGGCGGGAGGAAGAGGACGGCATGATCCCCAGCCTGACATGCTCCTCCCCCCGAAGGGCGAGGATTCCGGCCTTCTCCGCCATTGGCCACGCCGCTGCCCGGCGCCGTTACCAAAATGTCGGGCTGGGAGCCGATTGTCGTGACGGTGGGCGCCGTGCACAATGCACGAGTCCGCCTCGCCCCGTGCACGACGGCGGTCCCTTGAGGAGGACGGGCCATGGTCACCGCCTGGTGGTTGCCGGTGGCGGCGCTCGGCGGTGCGGGCCCCGCCGGTCTGCTGACGTTCTGCCGCATGCGCCGAAGCGCCTCGGCCCGGGTGGCGGAGCTGGCCCGGCTGGAGCACCTGGTGGAGCGCCGGGCCGAGCAGGTCACCGCGCTCAGCCACGAGCTGCGCACCCCGCTCAGCATGATCAAGGGCGCGGTGGATCTGCTGCGGGAGAGGTCCCCGGGTCCGCTGACCGCGGCGCAGGAGAGGTTGCTGCTGGTCGCCGACCACCAGTCGACGCAGGTCATCGGCCTGTGCGAGAGCCTCCTGATCCAGGCGAAGATCGAGGCGGGGCTGTTCACGCCGCGCATGGAGAAGGTGGACGTGTCGGTGGTGGCACGGGACGTCGTCACCGCGATGCGTCCGCTGTGCGCCCAGCGCGACCAGCGGGTCGGTCTGGACGTTCCGCAGGTGATGCCGCGGATCCCGGCGGACCCGATGCTGTTGCGACAGGCACTGACGAACCTGCTGTCGAACGCGAGCCGGTTCACCACCACGGGCGGGAGCATCGACGTCCGCGTCGCGCTCATCGACACCGGCGTCGCCGTCTACGTCACCGACGACGGCGCCGGCATGACACGGGCCGAGCGGCACCGGCTGTTCCACCGCTTCGCCACCGGGCGGCCGCTGGCCGACGGGACCGGCCTCGGTCTCGTGATCACGAAGACGGTGGTGGAGCTGCACGGAGGCGAGATCATGGTGCACACCGCGTCGTCCCGCGGGACGACGTTCCTGCTGACCCTGCCCGACGCGTCATGACGGCTTCGGCACAGACCGCGGCCGGGCCAACCGTCCTGGTGGTCGACGACGAACCGCAGATGACGATCATCATCGAGTTCGCCCTGCAGACGCAGGGGTTCACCGTGCTCACCGCGCACGACGGGGCGACCGCGCTGAACCTGCTGCGCCACCACGCGGTCGACCTGGTCGTGCTGGACGTGATGATGCCGGCGATGGACGGGCTCACCCTGTGCGGCCGGATCCGGGCCCGGTCGGACGTACCGGTCATGCTGCTCACCGCGCTGTCGGGGCACGACGACGTGATCTCGGGCCTGGAGCACGGCGCCGACGACTACGTGACCAAGCCGTTCCACCCGCGCGAGGTGGCGCTGCGCGCCCAGGCCCTGGTGCGCCGGCACCGCCGGGGCAGCGGCGGCGCGGTCCGTGTGGGCCGTCTGGTGATCGATCCGGCGGCGCAGTCGGCGACGCTGGCCGGACGCCGGCTGGACCTGCCGTTCACGGAGTTCAAACTGCTGTCCCACCTGGCCTCCCGACGCGGTGTGCCGCAGTCCTGGCAGGACCTGCTGCGGGAGGTGTGGGGCGCCACCGACCTGCTGGGCGGACGGGACGTGGTCAAGTCCACGGTGTACCGGCTGCGTTCGCGGCTGGCCAGCGCGCCGGGCGGCTCGGCGTACCTGCGCACGCTGCGCGGCGTCGGCTATCTGATGCCGGACCTGCCCGTGGAGGACGGTGCGGGCGGCGCGGGGAGCGACGGCGATCCCGGCGAGGAGCCGCAGAAGCCGGCGGCGGCCCGCTGACGGCCCCGGGGCCCGCCGGTGACGGCGCTGTCACCGAGGCTCACCACTGCGTCACCGCAGGCCCGTTCACCCGCTCCTAACGTGGCCGCAACATCGCTCGGCCGGGCCGGTCGGGCTCGCACACGCGGAGGTCAACGTCGTGACAGTCGTGACTAGGGAAAGACGATCGCGCCGCGGCGCGGCAGTGACGGCAGCGGTTCTGGCGGCCGTGGTCGCCGCCGCGAGCGGCTGTGCGCGCGAGGCGGGCGACGTCGGCGCCGCACAGGACGGTGGCGTCGTGCACGTCGCCTGCGGCGCCACCGAGGAGTGGTGCGCCGCCACCACGAAGCAGTTCGCGAAGACCTCCGGAGTGAAGGCCGACTTCGTCCGGCTCTCCAGCGGCGAGGCGCTGGCCCGGATCCAGGCCGGCAAGGGCAACGCGGAGTTCGACGTCTGGTACGGCGGCCCGGCGGACGGGTACGCGGCCGCCGGCGACCAGAAGCTGCTGGAGCCGTACGTGTCGCCGAACGCGGCCGCCATCCCCGCCAAGTACAAGGACGCCTCCGGTCTGTGGACCGGCGTCTACGTCGGTGTGCTCGGATTCTGCAGCAACGGCGCGCTGTTGAAGGAGAAGGGTCTCAGCGCCCCGCGGTCCTGGGCCGACCTGCTCGACCCGAAGCTGAAGGACGACATCGGCATCGCGCATCCGTCCACGTCGGGCACGGCCTACACGGCCCTGTGGACGCAGGTGCGGCTGGCCGGCGGGGACGAGGACAAGGCGTTGGCGTACATGCGCAAGCTGCACCCCAACGTGCTGCAGTACACCAAGTCCGGCTCGGCGCCGGCGCAGATGACGGCGCGCGGCGAGGTCGCCGTCGGCGTCCTGTTCTCCCATGACTGCACAGCCACCAAGGAGGCCGGCTTCCCGGGCCTGGAGGTGACCTTCCCCGCCGAGGGCACGGGCTACGAGACCGGCGGCGTCGCGCTGGTCAAGGGCGGGAAGGACCCGGTGAGCGCGCGGAAGTTCGTCGACTGGGCGCTCACACCGCAGGCTCAGGAGATAGGCGCCGGAGTCAAGGCCTACCAGGTCCCCACCAACCCCGCCGCCAAGGTCTCCGGCAAGGTCGTGAACCTGGCCTCCGTCAAGCTGGTGGACTACGACGCGGCCCGGGCCGGAGCGGCGAAGCCGGCGCTGACCAAGCGGTTCGACGAAGAAGTCGCGCAGGCGCCCAAGTCATGACCACGACGCTCTCCGGCCGTGCGCCGTCCCCGTCCGCCCCGACCGGGGCGGCGGTGCCGCGCAGGCGCCGCCGGCCCGACCTGGGCGTGGGCATCCTGATCACCGCCGTCGCCCTGCTGGTCGTGATCGGCGCGGCGGTTCCCCTGGTCGCGGTGCTCGCCACCGCCTTCGCGCCCGACGCGCTGCCGCGCTACGCGGAGTTCTTCACCTCGTGGGTCGACCTGGTCGTGCTGCGCAACACCCTGGTGCTCGGCACGCTCGTCGGGGTCTGCGGCACGGCGCTCGGCTTCCTGTTCGCCTTCGTCCAGGCCCGGCTCGACGTGCCGGGCAAGAGGATCCTGCACGTCGTCGCCCTGCTGCCGATCGTCAGCCCGCCGTTCGCGATCGCCACGGCCACGGTCGTGCTGTACGGGCGGCGCGGCGTCGTCAGCAACGGCGTGTTCGGCCTGGAGTACGACATCTACGGCCTCGACGGGCTGGTGTTCGTGCTGTCCCTGTCGCTCTTTCCCGTGGCGTATCTGGGGCTGCTCGGCATGCTGCGGGGTCTGGACCCGGCACTGGAGGAGGCGGCGATGAACATGGGCGCCTCCCGGTGGCGGATCCTGCGCACGGTGATCCTGCCGCTGGTGGCCCCGGGGCTGGTCGCGCCGTTCCTGCTGCTGTTCGTGGAGGCGATCGCCGACCTGGCCAACCCCCTGGTGCTGGGCGGCGACTACACCGTCCTGGCCGGCCGCGCCTACCTGGCGGTCACCGGTGAGTACGACATCACCGGCGCCTCGGTCTACTGCGTGATCCTGCTGGTGCCGTCGCTGGCGATGTACTTCGGGCAGCGGCGGTGGATGAACCGGAAGGTGCGCACCACCATCACCGGCCGGCCCTCCGGCAGCGTCCATCTGATCGGCGGCTGGGCCAGGTGGCCGTTCTACGGCCTGGCGCTGCTGGCCGCCGCGGTGATCCTCAGCCTCTACGGCACCGTGATCGCGGGGTCCATGACCCGGGTGTTCGGCGTCGACAACACGTTCACCCTCGACTATCTCGAGGAGGTCGTCGCCGGGGTCGGCGTGGAGGCGGTGCTGGACACGCTCAAGTTCGCCGCCATCGCCACTCCCGTGGCGGGCATCGTCGGTCTGGTCATCGCCTGGCTCGTCGTGCGGCACCTGGACCGCACGGCCTGGCTGCTCGACCTCGGCGGCACGCTGGGCGTCGCCGTCCCCGGCACCGTGCTGGGCATCGGGTTCGTGCTGGCGTACCGGCCGGACCGGTGGATCGGCCCGGTGCACGCGCTGCCGAGTCTGGTGGGCGGGAGCGCCGTCGCGGGGGGCGCGGTCGCCATCGTGCTCGCGTACATCGTCCGCAGCGTTCCGGCCGGCCAGCGCACCGCGGTGGGCTCGCTCACCCAACTGCACCCCTACATCGAGCAGGCGTCGACCGACCTGGGGGCGAGCCCCCTGCAGACCTTCCGCCGGGTGACGCTCCCCCTCATCCGGCCGGCGCTGCTGACCGGGCTGAGCTACAGCTTCGCCCGCAGCATGACCTCCGTCTCCACGATCGTCCTGCTGGTCACCCCCCAGACGAAGATCATCACGTCTCAGGTCCTCAGTGCCGCCGGCACGGGCCGGTACGGCGTCGCCTTCGCCTACTGCACCGTGCTCACCGTGCTGGTGCTGGCGGGCTTCGCGGTCATCCGCGTCCTCGTCGGCGCCGGCGCAGCCCTGCAGCGCACCGCCACCTCCGAAAGGCAGAAGTCATGACCGCCGCCGCGCCCGAACTCCACCCCGCGCCCGTGCGCGAGGCCGACAGCGGACACCTGCGGCTCGACGCCCTGACCAAGCGGTTCACCGGCCGCTCCGGCACGGTGACCGCCGTCGACAGCGTCTGTCTCGATGTCGAGCCCGGAGAGTTCATCACCCTGCTCGGACCGTCCGGCTGCGGCAAGACCACCACCTTGCGGATGGTGGCCGGTTTCGAGGAGTCCTCCAGCGGCAGCATCCTGCTCGACGGCGGGGCCATCGACGCGATGCCCCCGCAGCGCAGGCCCATGGCGATGGTGTTCCAGAGCTACGCGCTGTTCCCGCACATGACCGTGGCGGAGAACATCGCCTACGGGATGCGGCTGCAGCGCCGGTCCCGCGACGACATCGCCACCAGCATGCGGATGGCCGTCACCAGCATGAACCTGGTCGGTCTGGAGGACCGCAGCCCGCACGAGCTGTCCGGCGGCCAGCAGCAGCGCGTCGCGCTGGCCCGCGCCCTGGTGGTGCAGCCCAAGGTGCTGCTGTTCGACGAGCCGCTGTCCAACCTGGACGCCAAACTGCGCGACGCGATGCGGGCGGAGATCCGGCGCATCCAGAAGATGTTCGGCATCACCAGCCTCTACGTCACCCACGACCAGGACGAGGCGATGAGCATGTCCGACCGGATCGTGGTGATGAACAAGGGAAGAGTGGAGCAGGCGGCGACGCCGGGCGAGATCTACGCGAGGCCGGCCAGTGTCTTCGTCGCCGACTTCATCGGCCGCGCCAACTTCCTCGAGGCGGCTCCCGAGAGCGTCGCCGAGGGCCGGGCGACGGTGAGCGTGCTCGGCCGCCGGCTCACCGTCGCCGCGCACCCCAAGGTGACGGCCGGCGCGAGCGACACGTATCTGATGGTGCGTCCGGAGACCGTCAGGCTGTCCGCCGTCACCGACGGCGGCGCCGGGATCGGCGCGGTCCTGCGCTCCACCTTCCACGGCCCGACCACCGACTACGAGGTGGAGACGACCGGCGGCACCATCACCGTCACCGAACCGGGCGTCGACCCGCGCGAGGCCCTGACGGAGGGCACCAACGTCGACGTCGTCCTCGACCCGGACCGGGCCTACCTGCTCACCCAGAGCTAGGGGTCTTCGTCCGCGCGCACCGACGGAAAACACGCAGAGGCCGTGTCGAAGTGTTCCGATACGGCCTCTGAACGACGACTTCCCGGTCGGCGGAGCAAGGTTCTGACGATCTCTCACCCGAACGGCGGGGGCGGGGGTACAGTCGGAATGTGCGCCTTGGGCCGATCACATCGCGCGTGTCGTCCGGGAGCAGCATCCGGGTGCGCATGCATGCGGGGGAATGCTTTGAAGGAACGCTCGTGGAGATCGACGAGGACTGCCTCGTCATCCGCACCGCGGACGCGGAGATCATCCTGGAGGCGGAAGCCATCCAGTTGGTCGAACGACGCTCGCTGGGGCCCGTCTCGGCCGGCGACGAGCCGACCGGCCCTTCGCCGGCCGTAATTCAGCGACCGGAGCCCCCGGCGCCGCTTCCGCAGCCTCCCCCCGTCCCGGTCGTGCTCCCGCCCGCCGCCCTGCTCGCCCTGGAGGCGCTGGAAGAGCGGGTCCGCGGCCTCCCGCTGCACATCGCCGAACCGGATTTCACCGTCTACACCGACGACCTGGACGGCGAGACCCGCGAGCAGTTGAACCGCGACCTGCTGAGCATCCGTAACAGCTACAACTACGCCCTGAAGGTCCGGGACACCGCCAAGATCCTGCAGTGCGCCGGCCGCCTGCGCAGAGTCGCGGACAGCTTCAACGCCGCCGACTGCCTGCAGATCGCGGGACGGATGGTCTGGCTGCTCGGCGAACGGGGCAGGGCACTCGAGCTGTTCGCGGACGCCGCCGACGCCCTGAACGACAGTTCCTCCTGCTTCGATCTGGCGGTGGCCCAGCGGCACGCCGGTGAACTCGCCTACGCCACCACCCTGCGCAACTGCGTCGACCAGGACGCCCCCGCGGACGACCCGGCCCTGACCGCGCTCGTCGCCTGCGTGCTCGTCGACGGCGTGGGCGCGGCCGAACTCGCCGGTCTCGTCCTGGACGCCGCCGGCTGGGAGCCCGGCCCGGCCCGGCTGAGCGTCCTGCACGGCGGCCTGCTGTGCGCCCCGCGGGACGGACTGACCGGGTTCCCGGTCGACGACTGGAACTCACCCGGCGCGTCCGCCGACGCGTTCGCCGTGGTCGCCGCCAGGCTGCACCCGCAGCCCGCTCCGGCCGCCCCCGTGAGGCCCGCGAGGCCGGCGCCCGTGCCCCCGGCCTCGCGTCCGGGACCGCGTACGGTGGCGTCCGCCCCACCGCGTCCGGTCCCCGCGCCGGCCGTCCGCGCACCGCACGTTCCGCCGTCGGCCGCGCCCGCCCCGGCGGTGTCCCGGGTCGCGCCGCCGGCCGCGCCCGCCCCGGCGTCCCGGGTTCCGCTCGCCGCGCCCGCACCGGACCCGCAGGTCCGAACGCCGGGACCCGACGACGCACAGGTGCGCACCCTGTCGGACAAGGTCCGCGCCTGCGCCGACCGCGGGGACCTGACCGCGGCCCGGCAGGCGCTCACCGCGCTGAAGTCCCTCGCGCCCCGTCACTCCCTGACCTGGGGTGCGGAGAAATACCTCTCCCAAGCCGTCGGCGCCCAGAGCCCCTCCGTCCCGGCCTCCACGGCAGCCACCGTGCACCAGCAGCCGCACAACGGCGCCCAGCAGGACAAGGGCCCCTTCGCCCGCGCCGAGGCCGCGCAGCGCCGCAAGGACTACCCGGCCGCGAAGCGCTATTTCCAGCAGGCCATCGAGCAGGGAGACCATCGTTCCCGCGCGGTGCGCAGGCTCGTGAACCTGCTGTCGACCCGCCTGCAGAGCCGCGACGAGGCCCTGGCGCTCCTCCAGGAGCACAGAGACCTGTTCGTGACGGACGCCGAACTCTGGAACTGGTCCCAGCAGCGCAGCACCATCCTGGAGCACGCCGGACGGTGGGAGGAGGCGCTGGCCGAGTTGCGCGTCATGCTCGGCCGGGGTCCCGCCGCCGGCGACGAGCGGGTGCGGCTGGTGGGCCGGATCGCCATGGCGCTGCTCAAGACGTTCCAGTACCAGGAGGCGAGGAAGCTGCTGGAGGCCGAACTCCAGCGCGACCCGCACCAGTTGCCCCTGCGTGCGGCCCTGGACCAGCTCATCCAGGCCATGGAGACGAACGTCTACTCCAAAGTGGATGCCGTGGTGCAGCTCCAGTACGCGGCCACGTCCCATCTCAGTCCCCTGCTGACCTTCCATCTCGACCGCTGCGAGTACCGGGGCGTGCGGGCGGAGAAGGTGGCCAAGCGGACGTTCACCGAAGACGACATCAAACGCCTGGACGACCTGGTCTCGGGGCGCGCCAAGGGGCGCCTCAACAGCAACTTCCCCCGCGAGCGTGCCGACTACAACCTCTCGGCCGCCCGGATCATGCGCGACCTCGGGAGTACGGACGACCGGTTCCGCAGCCGGCTGCGCTACTTCGCGGCCGCGATGGGGGACGCGTGTGCCATCGAGGCGAAGGGCAACCCGGACGTCATCCGGACGTACTACCTGGAGTCGGTGAGCGTCAAGAGCGACTGGGACGACCTGGTCGACGTCAAACTCCGGCAGTTGGTGATGTCGTTCACGCACAGCGGCGTGCAACTGCTCGACATGAGCCGGTTGCCGTCCCTGGAGAAGGCGTTGGCCCTCGTGATGGCCGAGAAGCACCTGACCCGGATGGTCCTGGTGACGCTGCTCGCGCTCCCGACGGTCGGCGAGACGGTCACCCGGCTGATCAGGCGGGTCTGGGCGGACCGGACCACCCGCGAGATCTTCCAGAAGGCGCTGACGGACCACCTCGACGACGACGTCACCGTGACCGACGAGTCGAGCTTCACGCAGGCGTGGCTCGCGGCGGCGAAGGAGGACGTCCACCGCCGCAACGTCTACCACCAGATAAGCGTGTTGGCCGAGACGATGCCGGCCCTGACGGCCCTGGACCGGCACACCACGGAGCTGGACCGGATCGCCGAGGAAGTGATCGGTCTGGCTTCGGCGACCGACCGGGCCCGCATCGAGCACTGCCGTTCGGTCGTCACGGAGCTGCGCCAGTACGTCCGGCAGAGCGTGTACGTCGAACGGGAGCGGCTTTTCGGCGGCACGAGCAGGACCATCCGCGCCCATGTCGAGGAGTACGAGAGCGCCCCGACAGCGCTGTCGCTCCAGATCCTGCACCCCTACCTGTGCGCGCTGGACATGGAGCTCAGAAAGCACTTCGAGGCGTACCAGAAGAGTGTCGAGCCGGAGAACCTCAAGGTGGAACTGGTCGTCGACCGGTATCTGCCCAGCGGGGGCCGGGTGGACGTCCAGCTGCAGGTGTCCAACGAGCCGGGGGCGAGCCCGGTCAGCAATGTCGTGCTGACCGTCCTGCCCAGCGCCGACTACACGGCCACGGAGGCCACGATCGCGGTGGCCGAGTCCATCGGGGCCGGTGAGTCGAAGACCTGCCAGATCTCCCTGGTCGCGGGGAAGCCCACCATCGAACAGGAACTCATCACCCTGGTCAGCCGGATCGGATTCACGTTGCGCTCGCAGCGCCGGGTCGAGGCCGAGGTGGAGCCGAAGTCGATCCGGCTGCACACCGACACCAAGTGGACCGAGATCCCCAACCCGTACAGCGCGGGTCTGCCGGTGGAGAACCCGGCCATGTTCATGGGCCGCGACCCGCTGATCGCCAATCTGGCGGAGACGGTGACGGGCCCCCACCGGGGAAGCGTGATCGTCTACGGACAGAAGCGTGCGGGGAAGTCGTCGGTGCTCTTCCACCTCCGGGAGAAACTGACGCTGCCGAGTCTCGCCGTGAGCTTCAGCATCCAGGATCTGGCGGGCGACATCTCCTTCGCCGACTTCCTCTACCGCATCGGCGACGACTTCCACTGGTCGATCAGCAATCTGGTCGTGGAAAAGGGCTGGGAGACCGATCCGCTGCCCGAGCCCAGTCTGGAACAGATCCGGCTCGCCCCCCAGCAGAAGTTCATCGAGTACATGCGTCGCCTGCTCGCCTGGCTGAGAGCGACCCCGCCCCTCACGGACGGCCATCTGGTGCTGCTGATCGACGAGTTCAGCATGGTGCACAAGGAAATCCGCAGCGGAAGCCTGCCCGAGAGCTTCATGAAGGGCTGGAAGGCCATGCTCGAAAGGGGGTTCTTCCGCTGCGTCCTGGTGGGCAACGATCTGATGCCGCGCTTCATCCAGGAGTTCCCGAACGAGTTCCAGGTGGCCACCGAGGCTCGGGTGTCGTATCTGGAACGCTCCTATGCGTGCAACCTCATCGAGGACCCGATCCGGCTTCCCGACGGAGCCAGCCGGTACCGGGGCAACGCCGTGGACCGCATTCTCGAACTCACCGGCCGGAGCCCGTACTACATCCAGTTGTTCTGTCACGAGCTCGTGCTCTACATGAACAGCGACGACGTGCGCGGGCCGGCCATCGGGCCCGCGGACGTCGAGGTCGTCGCGGACCGGCTCATCGTGGCCCTCGGTGAGAACGAGTTCGACAACCTGCTCACCCCCGGCGACAGCGAGGTCACCGACATCAGCGGCGAGCTCGTCATGGACGTCCTCAGGGCGACCAGGAAGGAAGTCGGACGGGCCATGTACCACGTGGGGGACCCGAACGCCCACCCGGAGGCCGAGCGGGTCATCCAGGACCTGGAACGCAGAGAAGTGCTCCAGCGCCTCTCCGGAAACCGCTACCGCATCAGCGTCGGACTCTTCAGCCAGTGGTTGCAGCATCGATGGGCGTGAACACACCGGAGCCGTACGGCCTCCCGGGCCTGATCACCAACCCCTTCGCGGGGTACGGATCGCCCGTCGCGGGACCGGAGTTCGTCGGCCGTACGACGGCGTTCAGCTCAATCCGCAACCGGACGTTCACCTCGCTGGAGACGGCTTCGGTGTCGATCGTCGGACCGCCCCGGGTCGGGAAGTCCAGCCTCGCCCGGCACGTCCACGACCAGCTCGCCACGGGCCGCAGCGTCCGGGGCCTGACCTTCGTGCCGGTGTGGATCACGGTCAGCGGGTGCGATTCGGAGCAGTCACTCTTCCGGGAACTCGCCTACGCCGTCCGGACCTGGATGTCCGACCGCGACCTGCACGCCGACCGGCTGGAGGTCCTGTACGAGTCCCTGTCCGCGGCGGGGTCCTGGGACGACATGCGCATGCGGATGCGCACCTACATGCGTCAGCTCCGGTGGCTCCGGTACCAGGTGGTGGCCGTGCTGGACGAGTTCGACGCCGCCCGGAACGTCTTCCGGCGCTCCGCTCCCTACGAGTTCCTCCGCGCCCTCGCCTACGAGCCGGATGTACGCGTCGCCCTCATCACCACGTCCCGGCGGGACCTGACGGAGATCGTCATGCGGTCGACGCCGGAGTTGTCCACCTTCCCGCAGATCTTCGGGCTCCCGGTGACCCTGGGATGCTTCGACGCCCGGGAACTCGCGGCGCTGATCGCGAGATCACCGCACATCGACACCGATCTGGGACAGCCGCTGCTGGCCTGGCTGGCCCGGGAGGCCGGGGGCCAGCCGTTTCTGGCATCGGCGCTGCTGTCCGTGCTGCACGACCGGTGGGCGGTGCACGGGGTTCCGTCACCCGCCGACCTTCCGCACCACCTCGGCGAGGCCGTCGCGACGTGCAGTCACCTGACGGTCCGCCACCACGAGCAGATGCTGGAACTGCTGCGCGACGAGAACCGGCTCACCACCCTGCTGGAAATCCTCTTCGGACCCCAGGAGACCGCACAGCCGCAGGACGCCGAGCGGCTGGCCAGGGAGGGCATCATCCGTCCGACCACCGACGGCTGGGAGGGGTTCTCGGAGAGCTTCCAGGAGTATCTCGGGCTGCTGGAGCGCAAGTCGGACGACTGGTCGTTGTGGCAGGCGACGGAGACCGGTCTGCGGGCCGGCCTGACCACCGCGCTGCGGGCCGCCTACGGCGACCTGTGGCTGGTCAAGCTCAGGGAGTGCCAGAAGCGGCTGATCGAGCAGTGCGAGAACCGGCAGGAGCGGGTGCGACGGGGGTTCGGGGAGCTCGCTTCGGACGAGAGCCCGCTCGACTACGCCTACCCGCAGGACCTGCTGGCCGTCATCATGATGCACTGGGAGCAACTGCGGCCCGTCCTCGGCCGCTCCAGGGGTGACTGGCAGGAGAGGCTGGAGCTCATCGCACGGGTGCGCACGCCGATGGCGCACAACCGGCGCTCCGGCACCTCCCCCCTGCTCATGGAACAGTTCCGCGAGTACTGCCGGGACGTGCTGCGCTGGCTGCCGCAGCCGGTGGACGGGGAGCCGTCCTCCACACCCTCAGGGCGTCCCCGCGCCCCGGTCGGTGACGTGGACGCTGGGCCGGTCGATCAGGGCGCCGTAGACGCCGGCGTCCAGCCGTAGCTCCCGGGTGCCGGGAATGGCCCGGTGCTCATGGTCCGGGCGGGTGCAGGTGGGGAAGGCCGAGTACAGGGCATAGCGCCGGCCCTGCGCCTGGTGGACCTTCTTGACCTCCTGCACCATCGGGCCGAAGTCGGAGTCCTGGGACAGGATGATCAGCGTGGAGTACTCCTGCTGCCAGGCGCCGCGCAGGGCGAGGGAGGCGAGTCTGATGTCGGCGCCCTTCTCCTTGCGGCGACCCGCCGGGGTGTTCGACGCGCCGCAGTTCCCGCACGTCACCTTGCGGTCCAACGTCGTACTGCACCGTGTGCACGCCGGCTGGTGGTAGCTGAAGCGGGCCGACTCGTGGTGCACGCCGTAGTTGCGGAGCCGGCGCAGGCGCTTGCGCCAGGCGTGGAACTCGGGTGCCTCGTCGGGGCGGTTGCGGTCCGGCAGGGCCATGACCACGGCAGCTGCGCTGACGGCGTCCGCGCCCGCCTCGGCGGCCACGTGCAGGGCGAGCCGGTCAAGCGGGAACTCGGCGGCGGACCGGTATCCGAAGCACCGCAGGGCGGCGACGTAGTGGTTCCATCCGTCGACCAGAACCAGGCAACCCGATCCCACCCTCCGCCCCCCTTGCGAAAGAACGCGACCCCCACACGGCCCCGAGAGTACCGGGGCACGGAAAAACCCCGCTGGGGGCCACAGGTCTGTTTCCAGAAGCGACGCTAGCAGCGGGGGCACTACACAGTGTAGTGAACCGGTCAGAATGCTTCAAGCGGTTGAGCCCCGGGGGGACCGGGGGGCGGGTTCCGGTGTCCACCGAACCCGCCCCCCGGTCGATCTCGCCCTCCGGCGGGGTGTCAGGCCGCGTCCTCCTCCGCCGGTTCCTCGATCTCCTCGGCCAGCCCGCCCTTCTCGTTCGCGGCGACCTTGAAGCTCAGCAGCGTCCCCGGCGCGAACCGCTGGACCGCCGAGCGGGGGGTGAAGACGTGGTGACTGTTGCCGAGCCTGTCCTGGACGCGCAGCCAGCCGTGGGCCTTGCCCTCGGGCAGCTTCAGGGTGCCTTCCGCGTAGTCGTCGACGAGGAGGATGCCCACGGCGTGGCGGTTGCGCTCGCCGTCGACCCGCCCCGTCGCCACGAACACGATCCGGCTGCCGACCCGCAGGGACTCCCCGGCGTCCTCCGGGTACACCAGGTGGCCGGCCCGGAAGTGGAAGTCCTCGCCGGACCGGGAGTCACGGACGAACCCGAAATTGGCGTCCGGCTTCCAGCAGGTCACCTCCCCGGAGTGCCGCTCCTCCAGGGCCCCTTGCCGCTTGTCCTGGGTCCCCTGACGCTTGTCCTGGGCCGGCTGGCGCTTGCCGGCGGAGCGCTCGACGGGGAGGCGGGTCGTGCCGGGCGGCGAGGCCGGGGCCTGTCGCATCCGGTCGGTGTTGCGGGTCACCGCCTCCGACTTGAGCCCGTACAACTGCTGGTCCCAGAGGATCTCGTAGTACTCCACCGGCTGGTCGAAGCCCTTCAGCGGAGCCCGCTGCACATCTCCCTGGTACTGCTCGGGAACGCGGCCGAGGGCGATGCCGAGCCGGCTGGCGATCCTCATGACGTTGGCCGCGGACGCCGTGGCCCGGTCGACGAAGATGGCCTTCGGGGAGGCCGCGTCACACAGGCGCTTCGCCTTGTCGACCACCGTGCCCACGTAGTCGTGGCCGCCCATCGGCGTGGTGAAGCCGACGACGGAGCCCGTGCTGACACCGACGCTGCAGTTGAAGTCGATGACGCCCCGGGCCCCCGTGCGGCCCTGGTTCGCGTCGTGGACCGCCTCCTGCACGGACACGGCGACGTTGACGGCGTCGGTCGCCCGGTCGCTGTCGAACGTGATCATGATGCCGTCCCCGAGGTACTTGATCTCCGCCCCGGGGTCCGCCTGCACGGCGAGGGCGGTGACCGTGTCGTACAGCCAGCCGAGAGCGGGCAGCCAACTCGCCTCCGGCTGCTGCTCCTTCATGGCGGTCGAGCCCACCTGGTCGATGAACAGGACGGTGCGCGCCTCCCGGGACTGGGGCTCGGCGAACGCTTCACGGAGCTGAGTGGCCATGTCTGTCACCCTTCGGTGCGATGTGATGTGCCGCGGACGGGAACGGGGCCCGATCGGCCTCCGCAACCTCCTAACGGACAGCGGGCCGAGCACCCCGCGCGGAGCCGCCGTTGACCGCCACCGACCGCCGCCGGGCGCCGTTGACACGCCGGTGACCGGCCGTCATAGTGACGGGACCGCCTCACCGCGGCCGAGCACTTCGCTCCCACTGTGCCGTGCACAGGACACGTTGGCCCCCCGGGCCGGCCCCACCCATGTGGGCTTCCTCATCCCAAGGGAACGTGTCATGTCGAAGTCCAGCTCCTTCTGCACCGCCCCCGCCACCTGCCTGCCGCGCAGCGCGAACATCGTCTGGGGCGTCACCCGCCAGGCCCGCCGAGCGCTGCACGAGGCCGGCCGGTCGGGCCCCTGCCATCGCCCGGCGCCGTTCGGGACGGTGGACCCGACGGCGAGCCGCCCCCGCGAGGTGTGCGAGAGCGTCGGCTGCGTCGACCTCTTCATGGACGTGTGGATCCTGGCGCACTCGGCGACGCACGCCCGCTTCCGGACGCTCGGCCCGCTCCCCGACTCCGCCTTCGCCTACCTGACCAGCAGCGCCCGCTCGCAGCTCGCGGAGCTCAACCGCCGGGGCCGGGTGGCCAGGGGCGGGGTGGCACGGCCCCAGCGCCGGGACGGGACCGTCGGCCGCATCGCGATCACCTACGAGGACCCCTGGACGGCGGACGTGTTCCGCTTCCTCCTCGGCTATGCGGCCGCCCCGGGGCCCGCAACGGCCGCGTGGCCGCTGGACACCCTCGTGTGCCGCAAGAACGCCTGGGACGGCGGCGACCGGGTGCCGGGCAGCCGGGCGGCGCACGACGAACTGCGCGCCGACGTCGAGAGCTGTCTGGCGGTGGTCCGGCGGGTGGCGGGCGTCCGCTGGCTCCACGACTGCATCCTGCTGCCCCTGGCCAACCGCGGCACACGGCCGTCCGTGCCGGTGGACGACGACGCGCGGCCGGACCGGGCCACGGAGGAGGACGCCGACGGTCTCGACGCCGCCGCCACCGTGATCCTCCAGGACCTGCTGGCCCGGACGGCCGCCGGCGTCGGAGCGGGCACGGCCCTGCGCGCCGCCGTCGAGGCCTGGCTGGGCGACGGCCCGCCTCCAAGGGCATGGGCGGCGACCCGCGGTGACGACATCGCCCTGCGACGCCTGGCGAAGCGCCTGGTGTCGGACCTCTCGCAGCAGAAGGAGGCGGCATGACCACCACACCCCGGCGAAACGGGCGCACCCCGACCGGCCCCCCGGCCGAGATCGACGCGCTGATCGAGGCGACACGGCAGGAGAACGCGCGGGCCGACACCAAGTCGGCCGCCCTCCTCACCGTCGTGGGCATCGGGTTCACCGCGTTCTCGGTGGCCGGCGCGTCAGCCGTGACAGTGCCGGTGCACGGTGTCGCGCGCTGGCTCTGCCTCGCGGCGTTGGCCGGGGTGTGCACGGTGGCGGAGCTGCTGCTGCTGGTGCTGCGCCCGGTACTGGGGACGGGTGACGTGGGCCAGCGGTACTTCGCGGCCTGGCGCCGCTACGCCTCGGCCCCCGAACGGCTGGCCAGGGAACTCTCCGTCGACGAGGAGGCGTGCCGCACCCTGATCCGGCTGAGCGGCATCGTCTGGCGCAAGTACCGTCTCATCCAAGGGGCGGTCGATCTGATGATCGGCGTCCTCCCTCTCATGGCCGTCGCCCTGTCCGTGACGCTGCTGACCCGAAGGTGACCCGCGCCCGCGCCGCAGCGGCGCGGGCAGGTCCGTAGCGCCCAGGGCTCCGAGGCCCTACCGGAGTGTTCCGGCCATACGGCCTCGGAGTCCGGCAGGTGTTCGCGGTGCTGATCGGTTCTGTGCCATAGCACTCGCAGGTGTGTGAATCTGTCAAGGCTCGCGATCGTATGTGTTGGATCGATATGCCTGCTCGACAGGTCGAACAACGCTATATCCACGCATGATTGACCGTTCGACCCTATGGGTGTACAACTGCCTTCGCGATCGGAAACGTTGAATGTTGGTTGCTTATGTTCAATAACTGACCCACTCAATGGAGAGACGGCCCTGCGATGGCAGCTTCAGTCAGCCCCGACATGTCCGAACCCGATGCGTACGGCTCCCCCGGAGGGCTCTCCCGCCGGGGCCTCCTCAGGGGCGCCGCGGTCACCGCCGGAGCCGCCGCGCTGGGCGTCGGCGCGTCCGGCACGGCCGACGCGGCCGACGCCCTGGTCACCGCGACGGCCCCCGACGGCAGCACCACGATCACCATGTCCCTGACCGGCGGCGCACTGAGCTGGGCGGCCGCGCGCCGCGGCGCGACGGTGGTGGACGCCTCCGCCCTCGGGCTGAGACTGGGTGACGGGACGATGCTCGGCCGCAGCGGCACGGTCGTCACCAGGTACCAGCACTGGACCACCGACACCACCTGGACCCCGGTGTACGGCCGTAACGCGACCGTCCGCGACCGATACCAGGAGATGCGCTGGAACCTCCAGGACAGCGCCACCGGGATCAACTTCAGCGTCCAGATCCGCGCCTACCCCGGCGGCGTCGCCTTCCGGTACGTGCTGCTCGACCACGGCACCGCCACCGTCGCCGACGAGCTGACCACGTTCGTCTTCCCCGACGGCGCCCTGGTCTACAGCGCCCGCGACGAGGACCCCTACAACCCGGTCGCCCCCGACGCGATCCCCTCCACGGGCACCTCCACCACGGACACCGGACCGCTGACCGATCTGCCGCTGACCGCCACGTACGCGACGGGCGGCCTGATCGCCTGCGTCTGCGAGTCCTCCCGCGTCGGTTTCCCGCGGCTGATGCTCAGTTCCGTGCCGGGGCAGCCGGGCGCCCTCGCCGCCTACCTGATGGAGCACACCGCCCGGGGTGCGGACACGGTCCGGACGACCTCGACGGTGACCACGCCGTTCGCCACCCCATGGCGGGCCGTCGTGACCGGCTCCACCCATGCCGAGCTGGTCGACAACGCCGAGCTGGTACTCAGCCTGGCCCCCGCCACCGCCCTGGCCGACACCTCGTGGATCAGGCCCGGCAAGGCCTTCCGCTGCCAGCTCACCACCGCCGGCGGGATGGCCGGCGTCGACTTCGCCGTGGCCCGCGGCATGCAGTACATCGAGTACGACGACGGGTGGTACGGCGACGCCAGCCACAGCACCGACGCGACGAAGCCCATACCGGAGATCGACCTGCCCTCGGTCCTCTCCTACGCCGCGGGCAAGGGCATCGGTGTCATCCTCTACGTCGACCGCAGAGCGGCGGGCAGTCCCGACAGCCTGTTCGACCTCTACAAGGGCTGGGGCGTCGCGGGCGTCAAGCTCGGGTTCATCAACGACGGCACCCAGGCGATGACGAACCAGATCACGAACTGGGTCAGGACGGCGGCCGGGCACGAGCTGCTGATCGACCTGCACGACGACGTCAGGCCGTTCGGCTACGAGCGCACCTACCCGAACTGGATCAGCCTGGAGGGCGTGCGCGGCAACGAGCGCTTCCCGACCGCGAGCCACAACGTGACGCTGCCGTTCGCCCGCAACATCGGCGGCCCCATGGACTACACCATCTGCTACGGGCAGTCGCGGAACCGGACCACCAACGCCCACCAGATGGCGATGGCCGCCGTGTACTACCAGCCGCTGGCCTTCCTCTACTGGTACGACCAGCCGTCCAAGTACGCCGGCACCGCCGGCTGGCCCGGGTTGCCGTGGTTCGACGCCGTCCCCACCAGCTGGGACCAGAGCCGCGCCCTCGCCGGGTCGATCGGACGGTACGTGGCGGTGGCTCGCCGCAAGGGCAACACCTGGTACCTGGGCGCGATGACCGACGAGAGCGCCCGGACGCTGTCCCTCCCGCTGTCCTTCCTCGGCAGCGGCACGTGGACGGCGACGGTCTACGCCGACGGCACTCCGGGCGCCTCCCCCTACCAGACTCCCGTCGCGGTGAGCACCCGGACCGTCACCTCGGCGACCGCGCTCAGCGTGGCCATGGCCCCCTCGGGCGGTCAGGCGGTGCTCCTCGAGCCGAGCTGACGCCACGCCAGCCGGAAACCGGGCCGGGCAGGCCGGCGACGGCGCAGTCCGGCCCGCGGTCCCCGTGGTCCCTGGGGTCCCTGGGGTCCCTGGGGTCCCTGGGGTCCCTGGGGTCCCTGGGGTCCCTGGGGTCCCCGTGCCGGCGAACGGCACGGTCACGTCAGGAGGTTCTCGGACTGCGGATCGCACAGCGCTTCGGGCCCGTTCAGGCAACCCGGTCCCTCACGGGGCCGCCGAAACAGTCGAAAGGCCGTTTCAGATTCTCTCTGAAACGGCCTCTGACCTGCGACTTCGAAAAGTCGGGACGACAGGATTTGAACCTGCGACCCCTTGACCCCCAGTCAAGTGCGCTACCAAGCTGCGCCACGTCCCGGTGCGCTCCGCACGGTGTCGGCCGTGTGATCGCGCGAACAGCACTTTACCCCACTCGGAGCGCTGCACCGAAGAGGGCCCGCGCGCGGGACAATCCGGGATATGGACCGTTGGGGCAGCACAGGAGGCACGAGCGGCGGCCGGCCGGCCGGCGCCAGGGACCGGGACGGCGAGGGGCGGGCGCGCAACGCCCGGCCGCGGGACGGACTCGGCCGGCCCCTTCCGTACGGCACGCCCGGTGTGGAGCGGCAGCCCGAGGGCGTCGTCCGCGCCCCGGAGGAGACCGTGACCGAGGCGCAGGCACTGCTGGACGCGGGGAAGCCCTTCCACGCGCACGAGGTCTTCGAGGACGCCTGGAAGTCGGGCCCCGCCGCGGAACGCGCCCTGTGGCGGGGGCTCGCCCAGCTCGCCGTGGGTCTCACTCACGCGGCCCGGGGGAACCTCACGGGCGGGGTGCGACTGCTGCGGCGCGGCGCCGGGGCCGCCGAGGAGTGGGCGGCCGGCGCGGGAGAGGACCGGCCGTACGGGCTGGATCTCACCGGGCTGGCACGGTGGGCGCGTGAGCTGGCGGCGTCGGTGGAGCGGACGGGCACGGCGGTGGACGCGCGGGCCCGGACGCCCCGGCTGCGCTGACGCCGGACCCGACCCCGCGGCCGGGCGGCGCCGGGCCCCGCCCGTCCCGTACGCCGGCGAAGGCTGACGTCCGGCGCCGCCCGGCCCGCGTCTCGGCGAAGGCTTCCGACGCGCGGCCCGGCGCAGCCACGGCACCCCGACGGCCGCGCCCGGGCCGTCTACCGCAGCAGCAGCTGCAGTCCGCCCACGACGGTCGCCGCGATCACCAACTGCTCGAACAGCCGCTGGTTGATGCGGTGCACCGCCCATTTGCCGAACAGCGCGCCGGGGACGACGAACGCGACGAGGGCGGCGTCCAGCAGCAGCGAACGGCCGTCGATCAGGCCGAGGCCCACGCTGAACGGCACCTTCGACACGTTGACGATCAGGAAGAAGAACGCCGACGTGCCGAGGAAGCCGAGTTTGCGGAAGCCGGCCGAGAGCAGGTACATCGACATGACCGGGCCGCCCGCGTTGGCGACCATCGTGGTGAAGCCGCCGAGCACGCCGTAGGAGCGGGCCTTGAGGCGTCCGGCCCGGGTGACCACGGCGTCGGGGTCGTCCGCCGCGTCGGGCGCGCGCCGCCGCCACACCGTGACTCCCGCCATCAGCAGCAGGATCGCGCCGATCGAGGTCCGGACGATCCCGTCGTCGGCCCGCACCAGGAACAGCGTGCCGAGGACCACACCGGCCGCGACCGCCGGGAACAGCCGCCACAGGGTGGGCCAGTGGGCGTGCCGCCGGTAGGTGAGGACGGCCAGGACGTCCCCGGCGATGAGGATCGGCAGCAGGACGCCCGTGGAGGCGCGGGCGGGCAGGACCGCCGCGAAGACGGCGAGGCTGACCGTGTTGGCCCCGCTGACGGCCGTCTTGGAGAAGCCGACGAGCAGGGCCGCGAAGGCCAGGGCGGCGAACTCCCAGCCGGTGATGTGCCACAGGGTCATCGTGTTCATGCGGGGACCGATGCTACGCACATCTATCGAACACCCGGGGGCCCGTCTCGCCAGGTGACCGGTGCCGCCGGCGCCGGGAGGCGGCGCGCGCGGCCGGTGCGCCCCGTCAGTGCCGTTCGACCAGCACCGCGGTGCCCTGCCCGACGCCCACGCACATCGTGGCCAGCCCGCGCTCGGCCCCGGTACGGCGCATCCGGTGCAGGAGCGTGGTGAGGATGCGGGCCCCCGAGCCGCCCAGCGGGTGACCTAGGGCGATCGCCCCGCCGCTGGGGTTGACCAGGTCGGGGTCGACGCCCAGCTGGTCGACGCAGGCGAGCGCCTGGGCGGCGAACGCCTCGTTGAACTCGGCCTCCTGGACGTCCTCGACGGTCCACTCCGCCCGGGCCAGCGCCTTGCGGGTGGCGGGCACCGGACCGAGCCCCATCACGTCGGGGTGGACGCCGGCGGAGGCGCCGGCGACATAGCGGCCGAGTGACTCCAGGCCCAGCTCGTTGAGCGCCTCCTCGCTGACCAGGAGCAGTCCCGCCGCACCGTCGTTCATGGGCGAGGAGTTGCCGGCGGTGACCGTGCCGCCCTCCCGGAAGACCGGCTTCAGCCGGGCCAGCTTCTCGTACGAGGTGTCCTCGCGGATGCCCTCGTCGGCCTCGACGAGCACGCCGTCGGGACGCCGCACCGGCAGCATCTCGTCGTCGAAGTGGCCGTTCTCGCGGGCCCGCGCCGCCAGCCGGTGGCTGCGCAGGGCGAACTCGTCCTGGCGTTCGCGCGTGATCCCGTACCGGACGGCGACCTCCTCGGCCGTCTCCCCCATGGCCAGCAAGCCGTGCAGGTCCTTCATCGCGGGGTTGACCAGGCGCCAGCCGAGCCGGGTGTCCACCGTCTCGACGCGATGCGGAAGGGCCTCCTCGGGGCGGGCCAGTACGAAGGGGGCACGGCTCATGGACTCGGAGCCGCCCGCGATCACGATGTCGGCCTCGCCCGCGGCGATGGCGCGGGCCGCGGTCGTCACGGCCTCCAGTCCGGAGGCGCACAACCGGTTCACGGTGGCGCCCGGCACGGTCTCGGGCAGACCGGCGAGCAGGGCGGCCATCCGGGCGACGTTGCGGTTGTCCTCGCCCGCCTGGTTGGCCGCGCCCCAGTAGACGTCGTCGACGCGCGCCGGGTCGAGCGCGGGCACCTCGGCGACGAGGCCGCGGACGACGGCGGCGGCGAGGTCGTCGGGCCGGACGCAGGACAGGGCTCCGCGCAGTCTGCCGACGGGGGTGCGGCGGGCGGCCGCGAAGTGGACGGGGCGCACGACGGACTCCTTGGTTAGCACTGCTAGTTTTCGACTATAGACCCCGGCACGGCACCCTGGGAAGATCCCCGGACGCCTTCGCCGACGCAGCTGGAGCAGCGATGACCGCACCCGTCGTCACCGGTACCCACGTCCTCACCCAGACCCACGGCACGATCGCCGCGCGCGTGTGGGCCCCTCCGGTCCCCCGCAGCCTCGCCCTGGTGGTGCACGGTTACGGCGAGCACTCCGGGCGCTACGAGGAACTGGCCGGCGTCCTGGCCGGTCACGGCGCGGCCGTCTACGCCCCCGACCACCGCGGGCACGGCAGGTCGTCGGGCGAGCGCGTGGTGATCGAGGACTTCGAGGACGTCGTCACCGACCTGCACGCCGTCGCCGAGTTCGCCCGGGCCGCGCACCCCGGCCTGCCGCTGGTCGTGATCGGGCACTCGATGGGCGGTCTGATCGCGGCCCGGTACGCGCAGCGCCACGGCGCCGGCCTCGCCGCGCTGGTGCTCTCCGGCCCGGTGATCGGCGACTGGCGGCTGCCGGCGCGACTGCTGGCGTACGACGAGATCCCCGACGTCGCGGTCAGCCCGGCCGCGCTCTCCCGCGACCCGGGGGTCGGCGCGGCGTACGCGGCGGATCCGCTGGTCTGGCACGGACCGATGAAGCGGCCCACGCTGCGGGCCTTCGAACGGACCCTGGCGACCGTCGCCGACCACGGCGACGTCGGGGCGCTGCCGCTGCTGTGGCTGCACGGCGACGACGACCGGCTGGTGCCGCTGCCCGGCAGCAGGACCGGCGTCGAGCGGCTCGGCGGCGGCGCGCACACCGAGCGGATCTACCCGGGAGCCCGGCACGAGGTCTTCCACGAGACGAACAGGGATGAGGTGTTCGCGGACCTGACCCGCTTCCTCGACCGGGCCCTCGCCTCCTGAGGTGTTCCCTCAGCTCCCTCCGCGCCGGATCGGGGAAAACGCCTGTTTGCAGGGGTACGCCCGGGGCACCCGCGCCTCCATGGAGTGGTTGCGCGTCGCCGCCTGCGTGGGCGAGGACCCAGAGCTGTTCTTCCCCGTGGGCACGGCCGGACCGGCCCTGCGGGAGGCCGCGGCGGCCAAGCGGGTCTGCGCCCGCTGCCCGGTGCGCGCCGAGTGCCTGTCCTTCGCCCTCGACAGCGGACAGGCCTCGGGTGTCTGGGGCGGGACGGGCGAACAGGAACGCGTGGCACTGCTCCGTACCGCATCACACGACGCGAGAAGGAGGAGCACCCTATGACTGTCGTGAAGAGCCCCTTGCCCGAGCCGGCCCGCCAGATCACGTTCGACGCGCTGCAGGGCACCCTCGTGGATCTCCTCGGCCTCTCCCTGATCGGCAAGCAGGCGCACTGGAACATCGTGGGACCCCGGTTCCGCTCGATCCACCTCCAGCTGGACGAGGTCGTCACCGCGGCCCGCGCCTACGCCGACACCGTCGCCGAGCGGGCGGCGGCGCTGGGCCTGCCGCCGGACGGCCGCCCGGAGACGATCGCCTCCGCGTTCACCCTGCCTTCCCCCAAGGACGGCTGGGTGCGGGACGAGGACGTCGTCCAGGTGATCGCCGAGTCCCTGGGGGCCGCCGTCACACGGCTGCGCAAGCGGATCGCGGCGACCGAGGAGGCGGACCCGGTGACCCAGGACCTGCTGATCGGCATCACCGCGGACCTCGAGAAGCAGCGCTGGATGTTCGAGGCGGAGAACTGGCCGCGCGAGAGCTGACCCGCGCCGACCCACCCGGAGAAAGGCCCGCCATGACCGACGCACTCGAACTCGACGCTCTCTGGGAGGAGTTCCACCACGCGGTGAACATGACCTCGCAGGAACTCGCCGCCTGGCTGCGGGTGCGCGACGCCGGTGAGAGCACGGAACCGGTACCCGACCGGGCGGGCGGCACCACCGGGCAGCGGGTGCTGGAGATCCTGCAGAAACGGCGCACCGACCTGACCGACGACGACGTCCGGGTGATGTACCGGGTCGTGGACACGGTCGCCGCGCGGGCGGACGAGGAGAACGAGCCCGAGGCGCAGGAGACCCGGCGACGTCACCGCCTCATGGCGATCGGGCACGATCCGCTCAGGCCGTAGGCCCCGGACGGAGTCGGCGCGTCACCCTCAGCGGGCCAGCCGGGACAGTGCCGCCGAGACCAGTGTGCGCACGCCCGGCGCGAGCACCGAGAGGTCCGGCGCGAACAGCGGACTGTGGTTGCCCGGCACGCCCGCCGCCTTCTCCCTCACCCCCTCCCCCGGCGCCGCCTCCCACACCGGCGCCGGGGTCGAGGTCACGTACCAGTAGTCGTACGGCACGCCTTTCGGGGCGAGCAGGGAGAAGTCCTCGCTGCCGAGCGCCTGGCCGAAGTCGAACACCGTGTCCGGGCCGAAGAGTTCCCGGTGCACGGCGGCGATCTCACCGTCCAGCGAAGGGTCGTTGACCGTGGTCGGGCAACCGGGCCGGACGGTGACGTCCGGCGGACGGGGGCAGCCCGCGGCGGCGCACTCCGCCTCGACGATCCGCCGGATCGCGGCGAGGAGGCGGCCTCGCACCCGGGTGTCCCGGGTGCGTACGTTCACCCCCAGCCGCGCCTCGTCGGGGATGACGTTGGACGTCGTGCCCGCGTGGAAGCGTCCCACGGTGAGCACCGCGGAGTCGTTCGCGGCGATCTCGCGGGCGACCACGGTCTGCAGCCGGGTCACGACGAAGGCGGCGGTCACCACGGGGTCGACCGTGGACTCCGGCCGCGACCCGTGTCCGCCCACGCCGTGCACGACGACGTCCACGTCGTCCGAGGCCGACAGCGTCAGCCCGGGGGTGTGCGGGTAGAAACCTGCGAGCCCCGGCGCGACATGCTGGCCGAACAGCACGTCGGGTCGCGGGAAGCGGTCGTGGACGCCGTCGGCGACCATCGCCGCGGCACCGCCCCCCGCCTCCTCCGCGGGCTGCCCGACCACGACGAGCGTCCCGGACCACGTCTCGCGGGCGGCGGCGAGCGCCTCGGCGGCCGCCGCCAGCCAGGTGACGTGCAGGTCGTGGCCGCACGCGTGCATCACGCCGTCGTCGACAGAGGCGTAGGCGAGGCCCGTCGCCTCCCGTACGGGCAGCGCGTCCATGTCGCCGCGCAGCCACACCACCGGTCCGTCGCCGTTGGCCAGTACCCCGACCACGCCGGTGCGGGCCACGCCCTCCGTCACCCGGTACCCGGCCGCCCGCAGCCGTCCGGCCAGTGCGGCGGCGGTGCGGTGTTCCTGGAAGGACAGTTCGGGGTGGCGGTGCAGATCCCGGTAGAAGTCCTCCAGCCACCCGGATTCCAGGTCCGGGGTGATCTCCCGGGCCAGGCGGGCGACGACGGCCGGTTCGGTCATTCCGCGCATGCGGCCACGTTACGCGCGCCGCCCCGGCACGGTCGGCGGAACGGTCCGGCTGGGGGTGGCATCCCCGCACGGACGGCGGACGCCCCGGAGCCGCCTGCGGCCGCCCGCGGTCTCGTCGCGAGCGGGTCCTCGGGACGGCCGCAGCCCCCGCCGCCTCCGCACGCGCCTCGACCTGAGGCATGATCGAGGCATGACCGCCCCGAGCCCGTCGGGCCCCGCCGCCCCCATCCGGGTCCTTCTCGCCGACGACCAGGACATGGTCCGCACCGGCTTCCGTTTCTTCCTCGACGCGCAGCCGGACATCACGGTGGTCGCGGAGGCCGCCGACGGCGAGGAGGCGGTCGCGCTGGCCCGCACCGTACGGCCGGACGTGTGCCTGCTGGACATCCGGATGCCGAAGCTGGACGGTCTCGCGGCCACCCGGCTCCTGGCCGGACCGGACGTCGCGGACCCGCTGCGGGTGGTCGTGGTCACCACCTTCGACCTGGACGAGTACGTGTACGGGGCACTGCGCGGCGGCGCCTGCGGCTTCCTGCTGAAGGACTCCGGGCCCACGCTCCTCGCGGAGGCGGTCCGGGCGGCCGCCGCGGGCGACTCCCTGGTCTCGCCGTCGGTGACCGTACGCCTGCTCCAGCACCTGACCGGCCCTCAGACCCCGGCCGCCGACCGCCCCGTCGCCCTCCCGGACACGCACACCGAACCGCTGACCGAACGCGAGCTGGACGTCGTCCGGCTCGTCGCACTCGGCCGGACCAACGCCGAGATCGCGGCCGGGCTCTACGTCTCCCTGTCGACGGTGAAGACGCATCTGTCGAGCGTCCAGCTGAAACTGGGCGCCCGCAACCGCGTCGAGATCGCGGCCTGGGCCTGGCAGCACGGTCATGCGCGGCCCCGGACCTGAGTCGGGCGCGGGTTCAGAGGCCCAGCACGCGCGTGATGGTGCGCAGCACCCCGTCGTCGTTGTTGGAGGGCGCCAGGTGACGGGCCCTGCGCACCACCTCGGGGTGGGCGTTGGCCATGGCGAACGACCAGTCTGCGGCGTCCAGCATCTGCAGGTCGTTGAGGTAGTCGCCGAACACCATGGTCTGCGCGGGCGTGACCCCGAGCTCGTGCTGGAGGCGGCGCAGTGCGGCGCCCTTGTCGGCGGTGCGGTTCATGACGTCGACCCAGTGCTCGCCCGAGACCACCACCTGGTGGGTCCGCGCGAAGGGCGCGAGCGCCGGCGCGGTGCTCTCCTCGGCCGACCCGAAGTCGAACAGGGCGACCTTGAGGATGTCGTCGTCGACGGCGGTGACGTCCTCGACGACCTCGTGGCGCAGGTAGTACCTGGCCGCCTCGGCCAGGAACGGCTCGTCGGCCCGCTCGACGTACGCCGACCGCTTCCCGCAGACCACGGCGCCGAGGTCGACGCCGTCGGCCGCGAGCCTGCGCACGGCCTCCGTCACCCGCACGACGACGGCCGGGTCCAGCGGGTCCGAGCTCAGCTCCTGTCCGTCGCGCACGACGTACGCGCCGTTCTCCGCGATGAACGCCATCCCCTCGGCCGCCCCGGCGACCCCGGCGAAGTCCGCGGCCAGCGTGGCGTACTGACGTCCGCTCGCCGGGGCGAAGTGCACCCCGCGCTCGCGCAGCAGCGCCAGCACGCGCCACAGGTCCGCGGGCGCCTTCTTCTCGTCGTCGAGCAGCGTGCCGTCCATGTCGGTGACGATCAGCCGGATGTCCGCGGGGCCCGTCGGGGGTTCGGAGAGGGCCGGTCCGGGGGCGTGCGAGTACGGCATGTGCTGCTTCCTGTTGGTGAACGACCGGATTTTCACCCTACCGGGGACAACGGTGATCATCCGGCGGCACAATGGCGGCAGAGGCCCGGGAGACGGCAGGGCGCGGGCAGGACACGGGAAGGGGCGGTCACGTGAGCGGGCCGGGACGGCTGGACACCAGCGTGGCGCACAACGCGCGGGTGTGGAACTACTGGATCGGCGGCAAGGACAACTACGAGGTCGACCGCGGCGTCGGCGAGCACGTCGCCGCGATGTTCCCGCTCATCCGGGACATCGCCCGCGCGGACCGCTGGTTCCTCGGACAGGCGGTGCGGTTCCTCGCCGAGGAGCGCGGTGTGCGGCAGTTCCTCGACATCGGCACCGGGCTGCCGACGGCGGACAACACCCACGAGATCGCGCAGCGCGTCGCGCCGGAGTCGCGGATCGTCTACGTCGACAACGACCCCATCGTGCTGGCGCACGCCCGCACCCTGCTGACCGGCACCCCCGAGGGCCGCACCGACTACATCGACGCGGACGTGCACGACCCGGCCGCGATCCTCGAACGCGCGGGCCGCTCCCTGGACTTCACGCGGCCGGTCGCCGTGATGATGCTGGGCATCCTGAACTTCGTCCTGGACGTCGAGGCGGCCCGGGACATCGTCCGGCGGGTCATGGCCGACGTCCCGGCCGGCAGCTTCCTGGTCCTGACCCACCCCACCCACGACGCCGAGGTGGGCGGCGAGGGCCAGATCCCGGCGATGAGGTTCTGGAACGAGAACGCCAAGCCGCCGATCACCGCCCGCAGCGGCGCGGAGATCGCCGCCTTCTTCGAGGGTCTGGAGCTGCTGGAACCGGGCCTGGTGTCGTGCTCGCGCTGGCGCGGCGCGGCCGACTCCCTCCCGGTGGTGCCGCAGTACGGCGCGGTAGCCGTGAAACCCTGACGGACGTACGGGCACGCGCCGATCGTGGAGGACGTATGACCACCCTTGCCGATCCCGTCCCCGGCGGGCGTCCCGGAGACGTCGAGCGGGCGACCGCGCTCAGCGGGGAGCTGGCCGCGGCGGGCGTGCACGGCGTCGTGCTGGCCTACGTCGACACCGCGGGGATCGGCCGGGTGAAGGCGGTCCCCACGGGCAGGCTGGCCTCGGCGGCGGCCTGGGGCGTCGGGATGTCGCCGGTGTTCGACACGTTCCTGGCCAACGACGCCATCGTCACGACCGACGCGCTGGGCTCGCCCGACGGCGATCTGCGTCTCTACCCGGACCTCGACGGGCTGGTCGTCCTGGCGGGTCAGCCCGGCTGGGCGTGGGCGCCGGTCGACCGTGTCACCCAGGACGGCGACCGCCATCCGGGCTGCTCCCGCACGTTCCTGCGGCACGTCGTGGCCCACGCGGCCCGCGCGCACGGGCTCGCCTTCCGGGCCGCCGTCGAGATCGAGTGGGCGGTCGGCCTGGACTCCGCGCCCGCCGACACGTTCGTCCCGGCCACCGGCGGACCGGCGTACGGCGCGACGCGTCAGGTCGAGCTGAGCGACTACACCGCCGACCTGCTGGCCGCGTGCGCGGCGCAGGGAGTCGACGTCGAACAGATCCATCCCGAGTACGCGCCCGGCCAGTTCGAGATCTCCGTGGGCGCCCTCGACCCGGTGGCGGCGGCCGACCGCAGCGTCCTCGTCCGGCAGACGGTGCGGGCGGTGGCCCGCCGGCACGGGCTGCGGGTCTCCTTCTCCCCCGCGGTCGTCGCGAAGGGCGTCGGCAACGGCGGCCACATCCATCTCTCCGCGTGGCGGGACGGCGTGAACCTGCACGCGGGCGGCGACCGGCGGCACGGCATGACGGCCGACGCCGAGGCGTTCGCCGCCGGAATCCTGGCCCGCCTCCCGGCGCTGACGGCGGTGACCGCGCCCAGCCCGGCGAGTGCCCTGCGCCTCCAGCCCTCGCAGTGGGCGGGGGTCTTCACCGCGTGGGGCCTGGAGACCCGTGAGTGCGCGGTGCGTCTGGTGCGGGGCACCGCGGGCCGGCGCGCGGAGCAGGCGAACCTGGAGGTCAAGCCGGTCGACCTGGCCGCCAACCCCTATCTGGCCCTCGGCTGCGTCATCGCGGCCGGGCTGGACGCAGTGGCCTCGGGCGCGGTGCTGCCCGAGGAGAGCACCGGGGACCCGGTGCGGCTCGGCGCCGGGGAGGCAGCCGCGCGGGGCGTGCGCCGGCTGCCGTCCTCGCTGGCCGGGGCCGTGGCCGAGTTCCGCGCCGACGAGGTGCTGCGCGCCGCCCTCGGTCCGGTCCTCGCCGACGCGGTGACCGCCGTGCGGCAGGGCGAGATCGACGCCGTCGACGGGCTCGACGACGACCAGGTGGCCGCCGCGTACCGCTGGGTGTACTGAGATGGCCGGCCGAGCGGTCCACGAGGCGCTCGCCGAGCTGGAGCTGGTGGACCACCACTGCCACGGCGTGGTCACCGACCCGCTGGAGCGGCCGGCCTTCGAGGCGCTGCTGACCGAGGGGGACGCCTGGCCGGGGTTCTCCACCTTCGACACGCCCGTCGGTGTGGCGGTGCGCCGCCACTGCGCGCCCCTGCTCGGCCTCGACCCGCACGCCCCCGCCGACGCCTATCTGGCCCGGCGCGCCGCACTGGGCCCGCGGGAGGTGAACCGGCGGTTCCTCCAGGCCGCCCGCACCGGTGTGTTCTGCGTCGACACCGGGTTCGCCCCGCACCGCGTCACGACGCCCGCCGAGCTGGCCACGGCCGCGGCACCGGCGGTCGCGCACGAGGTCGTGCGGCTGGAGGCGGTCGCCGAGGCCGTCGCCGCGCGCGGCGTCGACGCCGACGGGTACGCCGACGCGTTCCGGGCGGCAGCGCTGGCCGCGGTCGGGCGGCCGGGCGTGGTGGCGGTCAAGTCGGTCGCCGCCTACCGGACCGGTTTCGACCTCGACCCGGCCCGGCCCCCGGACGCCGACGTCACCCGGGCCGCCCGGCGCTGGCTGGCGGGCGGCGGACGGCCGGCGGACCCGGTGCTGACCCGGCATCTGCTGTGGACGGCGGTCGATCTGGGGCTGCCCCTGCAACTGCACACCGGCTTCGGCGACAACGACATCCGGCTGCACCGGGCGGATCCGACGCTTCTCACGGACTGGCTGCACCTCACGGCGGGCAAGATCCCCGTGCTGCTCCTGCACTGTTGGCCCTACCAGCGGCAAGCCGCCTACCTGGCGGCGGTGTTCGAGCAGGTGTACCTGGACGTGGGGCTCACCCTGCACCATGTGGGTCCCGTGCGAGCGCGGGCGGTCCTGGAGGAGGCACTGGAGATCACACCGTTCCGCAAACTGCTGTACAGCTCGGACGCCTATGGTGTGTCGGAGTTCTACTGGCTCGGCGCGCTGGCCTTCCGCCGGGGTCTCGGAGACCTGCTCCAGGACCGGGTGGACGCGGACGAGCTGAGCCTGCCCGACGCGCTGCGCCTGGCGCGCCGGGCCGGAGCCGACAACGCCCGCCGGGTCTACCGGCTTCCCGACGGACACTGAAAGTATGATCGAACAATGTCTGACTTGACCGAGACCACACCGGGTTGGCTGAGCTCCGACGAGCTCGAGATGGCACGCGCCCGTATGCCGATCCTGTACGTCGAGGCCGTGCCCGTGCGCGTCGACGACAGCGGCGAAGTCACCAGCGTCGGCCTGTTGCTGCGCATGGGGCCGGACGGCAATGTCAACCGGACCCTGGTGTCCGGCCGCGTGCTGCACCACGAGCGCGTCCGGGACGCCCTGCTGCGCCACCTCGAGAAGGACCTCGGCCCGGTGGCGCTGCCCCGGGTGCCGACCTCGCTCCAGCCGTTCACGGTCGCCGAGTACTTTCCGACGCAGGGCATCACCCCGTACCACGACCCGCGTCAGCACGCCGTGTCACTGGCCTACATCGTGCCGGTGACGGGCGACTGCCGGCCCCGGCAGGACGCGCTGGACCTGGTGTGGTTCAGCCCGCAGGAGGCCGCATCCCTGGCGGTGCAGAGCGAGATGCCCGGCGGGCACGGGTTCCTGCTCCGGCAGGCCCTGGCCCACGTGGGCCTCTCGGCCTCCTGACCGGGATGCCGCCGGCCCGGCGAGCGCTGGTGGGCGCCGCCGGGAGCCGTCCCTGCACACTCGTCGTGTGCAGGGGCTGCTGTTGCGGCGACGGCCGCAAGCATCCCGGCTTCGACCACCACCGGCAGCTGGCCCGGCTGCGGGCGGCCGCGGGCGCTTCGGGCGGCGCCTTCGCCGTCCGCACGACGGACTGCCTCGGTCCCTGCGACCAGGCGAACGTGATCGTCGTCCAGCCCTCGGCCGTCGGCCGCCGGGCGGGCGGCCGGGCCTGCTGGGTCGGCTTCGCCATGGACGACGACTGCACGGAGGAGATCCTGGCGTGGGCGGCGGCGGGCGGTCCGGGCCTGGCCGACCCGCCGACGACGCTGGAGCTGCAGTTCATCGCCCCGCCCAGGGGCGCGCGGACCCGCGGCCGCCGTCAGGACGCGATCCGGAAGTAGCGCGCGGGGCACCCCGGGCAACCGGGTCGGCGCGAACGCCTCCCGCCGGCCCCTCGGATGTATGTCCCGCAGGACGACACCCTCGTCGAAGCCGGGAAGCCCGCGCGGCTGGGCGAGCTCGAGGGCCGGCGGCCGGCCCGTCCGACAGGCGCGGCCGGACGGCGGAGCGCCGGCACCTCCTCCACCTGGGCACGGATGCGGACCGCGAGGAGCGCCACGCCGGGCCGGGCGCGTACACGGGTTGCCCGGCGGACTCCCGGCCACCGTCGGCGAAGCGCCGTACCTGCCTGGACGTCGGGCCCCGGGCGACGCCACGCCGATCCGCGGACTCAAGTCTCGTGTCCGGTGTTCTCGCTCGGCAGGAATCTCTGGCGGACCCAGAGGCTCAGCAGTGCCGCTCCCCCGACCAACAGCGGCACCGGGTCCCGAACAGACGGACCCAGCGCGAATCCCAGCGCCGTCGCCGTGCAGACCGTCAGGGGAACGAACCCCGCAACACCCTCCATCCCGCTTCGCAGCGCGGGCCGAGCGGTGCCCAGCGCGCTCGCCCCGCCGGGCACCCAGGGGCCGACGGCGACCACCAGCAGTCCCGCGGTGGCGCAGATGTCGACCAGTTGGCAGGACAGCACCTCGGGGCCGTGCGGGCCGACCGTCCGCAGCCGCAGGGTGTCACCGACCAGCATGAGGGACAGCCCGGCGATCCCGGCCCACAGGGTGGCTCTCCGGTCGCTGCGCACCAGGCGGCGCACGGCGAAGAGAAACCCGAGGAACACCACTTCGGCGGCCCACAGGACACCGACCATCCCCGTCCCCAGCCGCCAGCCGTCACCGGCGCCCCGCAGCAGGACCCATACGGTCATGAAGACGGCCCCCGCGGTGACGACCCCGTCGAGCAGGCGCCGCAGCAGCGCATGCCGACCCGTACCGGCATCGGCCGCGACCACCAGACCGGCCATCCCCAGACCGACCGTCAGTGTCACCCCGGTGACCATCACCGAACCCGGCAACGATCGCACGTCCCACCCCGACGCCGTGGGCTGAGCCGACAGCACGGCGACCACGGCCCGGTACACGCCTCCGGCGACCGCGGAGGCGCCCAACAGCAGCGCACGCGTCCGCACCCGCCCGCTGATGCCCCTCGCGCGGAGCATCAGGGAGGCCGCCAACGCCCAGCTGCCGGCGGACGGCCCGAAAGCCGTGATCCGCGCCGCCCCGCCGCCGGCCGCCCAGGACCCGCCGAAGGTCAGCACCGCCCCCGCCAGGCATGCCACGCCGACCGCCGCCCAGCTCCGCGCCCAGGCCCGTTGGCGGCGGCAGGCCCGGAGCCTGAGCGTGTCCGGCGGCTTTCCCAACCCCGACATCAGGTGCGCCTCTCCACCGGTCCCCCGTCCGCCGGGTCTCTCCCGCAATCACCGGATCCACTCGGAAACCGTAGAGACTCGCCACCGTCCCCGAGCGAAACCATCAATGCTTTCACCCGTACCGCGTACGGGAGGGGCGCGAGTGGCGCGACTTCCACGCCCTCCGCCCCATCCCGGCGTCACCCCGCACGGGTGGCCGGCACACCTCGCCTCCACCGGGGCGTAGGGCTCCGGGCGTCCGAGTCACCAGCCTTGCCGGTGTTCGCCCAGCGGAAGTCCGCGGTCGCGGAGCCAGGCTTCGCCCTCGGGCGTCCGGGCGACGCGGGGGCCGCCGGAGACCCGCAGCCGAACTCGCCGGGGACGGCTTGGCGATCTGCTCCAGCCGGACGCTGTTCCGGCAGAGTTGCACGCCGCAGTCCCCGGATTCCGACAGATCCCGCCGTCCACAGGCCCAACTCACGTCCAGAGACAGCGGACCGAGAACGGACACCGTCTCATCCAGTTCCTCATCGGTACGGTCGGGGTCTGACTCGCTGCGGGGATCACCGAAGGGCGAGGTCGAATCCAGCGTGAAAGTCAGCCTCTCGGGCAGCGGCCAGAGGTCGGTCAGGTCGGGACGCAGTGTCCCGGACGGCGCCTTTGCCCGAGGTCGGCGAGCCCCGACGGCCGGCAGTGGTGGGCGCCGCGGCGCGTGGCCTCGGGGCCAGTACCGCGCGCAGCGCCGGGGTCAGGCTGTGACGGATCTCGGACGGGGTGAGGGCGGCGGGGGTGGGGAGGGGGTTGAGGTAGCGGGTGTAGATGAGGCCGCCGAGGATCGTCACCACGGCCGTGGCGCGGGCGGTCGCGTCCCGGCCGCCGAGAAATTCAACAAGCCGGGCCAGCAGCTCGCGTTCCAGGTATTCGCGGATCACCTCGGCGGCTTCGTCGCCCTGGACGGTGAGCTGCTGGAAGTCGGCGTCCTCCCACAGGTCGGTCACCGCGTCGACCAGGCGGTCGGGGAGGGTGGCCGGATCGCCGCCGAGGACGTCGTCCACCGCCAGCGCACTGGCGCACTGGAACTGCATCACGTCCGCGAACAGGCCCTTCTTCGAGCCGAAGTGGTACGCGATCAGCGCCGGGTCGACTCCGACGGCCCCGGCCACCGCGCGCAGGGTGGTGCCCCGGTAGCCGTGCTCCAGGAACAGCGAACGGGCCGCCGAGACGATCGACTCACGGGTCGGCGGGTTGCCGCGCGGGCGGCCTCGGGTGCGGGCGCGGGCAGGGACGGCGTTATTCATCAGCGTTGAGCCTGCGGTGAATGAGCAGCACAGTCAAGGGCGTTCCCGCTACCACACGAAGGGATGACCCGACACCATGCGTATCGCAGTCTTCGGCGCCAACGGACCGACCGGACGCCGCCTCACCGAGCAGGCCCTGGCCGCCGGCCACGAGGTCGTCGCCGTGACCCGCAGACCCGGCTCCCTGTCCGCGCGGCCCGGCCTTGCCGTGGCCGTCGCCGACGCCACCGACCCGGCGGCTGTCGACGCCGCGATCGACGGAGCGGACGCCGTCCTCTCCGCGCTGGGCGCGCGCTTCAGCAAGGAGACCATCACCACCTACTCCGCGAGCGCCGCCGTCATCACCGGGGCCATGGCCCGCCACGGCATCAAGCGGCTGCTCGCCGTCAGCTCCAGCATCGCTGACCCGAACTGGCGCCCTACCGGCGCGCATTTCTTCAACCACGTGCTCGACCCGCTGGTGAACCGACGTCTCGGCCGTACCCTCCACGAGGACATGCGCCGTATGGAGGCCGTGATCGGTCAGACGGGCCTCGACTGGACCTTCGTCCGGCCTTCGGGCCTGTTCGAGCACCCCGTCGTCACGGACTACCACACTGCCGAGACAAGCGCCGACGGCGTCTTCACCGCCCGTGCCGACCTCGCCGCGAGCATGCTGCGCGAAATGACGGAGCGGCGGTACGTCCGTACGGCCATGGGCGTCATCACCACGGCCGTGAAGCCGAACATCGCCAAGCTGATCTGGAACGAGGGCGTGAGGAAGAAATGAGCCGCCTCACCTTCCGACTTCCGTCCGTCGCAGAAGCGTTCCTCGACCGGGGCGGCGCGCTCGCTTTCGACCGCGCCGCCCGCCTCCCGGGCACCGTCCGCGGCCGCGCCTTCACGGAGACCATCGTCAAGCCGCTGGTCGGCGACGAATTCCCGGCAGCCGGGCGGAAGTTGTTCGCTCCGGACCTGCGCGAACTACGCGCCGGCGCCGTCCTCCACCAGTTCGAGGCCTCCACGCAGCGCACGTTGACCGGGTCAAGGTGCGCTGCACCCCAGTCAAGTGCGCTGGTCCCCAGCCAGTCCCCAGGAACGACAAGGAGCCGTTTCAGATCTCCTCTGAAACGGCTCCTGATCCGCGACTTCGAAAAGTCGGGACGACAGGATTTGAACCTGCGACCCCTTGACCCCCAGTCAAGTGCGCTACCAAGCTGCGCCACGTCCCGTTGCTCGCCTGACCTGGGGTTTCCCCTGGCCGAACGTGCAGGGAAACCATACCGCACTCGGGTCGGTGGTCGCGCACCCGTTTCCCGGGCCGCGGCACGCCGGCGCCGTCAGCCGCCGCGGGCGACGCCGAGGTCCGGATAGGCCTCCAGCAGGCGCTGCGGGGCCGCCTGCCGCCAGGAGTCGGCGAGGACGTCGCGCAGCTCCTCCTCGTCGTCGAGGGCGGCCAGCCGGGCGCGCACCCAGGCGAACGGGGCCTCGTGGTCGGCGATCCAGAACTTCCCGGGCTCCGCGAGCACCAGTTCGTCGCGCTCCTCCTTGGGGCAGCGCACGGCGAGGGAGGTCTCCTCCTCGGGCAGGGTGGCGAACATCTTCCCCGCGACCCGGAAGGTGGGCATGCTCCAGGCGGTCTTCTCCGTGGTGTCCGGCAGGGACAGGGCGATACGGCGTACGTCTTCGGCGTCCGGCATGCTCCGCACGGTAGCGGCTGCCGCTGACAGTCACCTCGCGGCGAGGTGTTCGCGGATCTCCCGACGCGACACCTCACGGCGGGACGCCCCACCCCGCGAGGCCTCACACCGCGGAGCCTCACACCGCGGCGGCCTCGCCGAGGGCCTCCAGCACCGGCCGGATCAGCGGGTGGCCCTCGGCGCCCCGGCGGACGGCCGCGAAGACCCGCCGGGTCGGCGCGATGCCGTCGACCGGCCGCACGACCACCCCCGTGAGGTCCATGCCGCGCAGCGCCGAACGCGGGACGAGCGCGACGCCCGCATCCGCCGAGGCCAGCGCGACGACGGCGCGGAAGTCGTCGGAGGAATGCTCCAGGCGAGGCTGGAAACCCGCGTTCTCA
Source organism: Streptomyces sp. P3 (assembly GCF_003032475.1). NCBI lineage: Bacteria > Bacillati > Actinomycetota > Actinomycetes > Kitasatosporales > Streptomycetaceae > Streptomyces > Streptomyces sp. P3. The sequence goes on along the minus strand of NZ_CP028369.1, from coordinate 7,921,420 downwards.
CAGGCCAGGACGACCACGTCATGGCAGGGGTTGCCAGGGTAGGGGCCGATCCAGGGGTCCTTGGCCAGCTCGGCCAGCGGGACCTCGGCGGCGTCGGCGAGCCGATGGGAGACGGGCACCACCGCGTCGAAGGGCTCCGCGTACAGCGGCAGGTGCGTCAGCCGCGGATCGTCGGCGGCCGGGGCCCCGCGGTACTCGACCGCCACGGCGACGTCGACCTGCCGGTCGAGCACCATCGGCAGGCTGGCGTCGCCCTCGGCGTCCTGGACGCGCATCCGTATGCCCGGGGCGGTGCGGGCGAGCCGCGCCACCGCGGGAGCCACCACGAGGGCGATGCCGGTCGCGAAGGCCGCGACGGTGACCGTGCCCGCCGCGCCGGAGCTGTACGCGGCCAGTTCCGCCTCGGCCCGCTCCAGCTGGGCGAGGACGGCGTTGGTGTGACCGAGCAGGATCTCGCCGGCGGGGGTGAGCCGTACGCCCTTGGCGCCGCGCTCGACCAGCCGGTGCCCGGTCTCCTGCTCCAGGGCCGCCAGCTGCTGGGAGACGGCGGACGGGGTGAGATACAGCGCGGCGGCCGCCGCCGTCACGGTGCGGTGGTCGGCCACCGCACGGAGGATGTGGAGCCGCCGCGCTTCGATCATGGGATCGATTATCGCAATATGTCGGGGCTCTCAGGACCACTGCCCGACCGGACCGTCCGCGGCGCGTCCCGCCCGCCCCCGGGTACGGACGCACCGACCACCGACTGCGGACCGCTGCCGGTTGCGGGCCGCGGCCGGCAGCGGAGCCCCGCGGTTCAGACCGTCGCGGCCGCCGACTCCCCCAGCTCCGCCCGGGCCGCGACGAACGCGTCGACGGCTCGGTCGACGTCGGCCGTGGAGTGCGCGGCGGACAACTGGACGCGGATGCGGGCCTGCCCCTGCGGAACGACGGGGTACGAGAACCCGATCACGTACACCCCGCGCTCCAGCAGCAGCTCCGCCATCCGGCCCGCCTTCGCCGCGTCGCCGATCATCACGGGGGCGATGGCGTGCTCGCCGGGGAGCACGTCGAAGCCCTCGGCCGTCATCCGGCGCCGGAACAACGCGGTGTTCTCGGCGAGCCGCACCCGCAGGTCGTCCGCCGACTCCAACAGGTCGAGGACCTTCAGGGAGGCCGCGGCGATGACCGGGGCGAGGGTGTTGGAGAACAGGTACGGGCGCGAGCGCTGGCGGAGCAGGGCGACGATCTCCGCGCGGGCGGCCACATAGCCGCCGGACGCCCCGCCCAGCGCCTTGCCCAGGGTGCCGGTGAGGATGTCCACCCGGTCCATCACACCGTGCAGCTCGGGCGTCCCGCGGCCGCCGGGGCCGACGAAGCCGACGGCGTGCGAGTCGTCGACCATGACCATGGCGTCGTAGCGGTCGGCGAGGTCGCAGATCTCGGCGAGGGGCGCCAGATAGCCGTCCATGGAGAAGACGCCGTCGGTGACGACCAGGCGGCGGCGCGCGTCCGACGCGTCCTTCAACTGCCGCTCCAGGTCCGCCAGATCACGGTTGGCGTACCGGAACCGGCGCGCCTTGGACAGCCGGATGCCGTCGATGATCGAGGCGTGGTTGAGGGCGTCGGAGATCACCGCGTCCTCGGGGCCGAGGAGCGTCTCGAAGACGCCGCCGTTGGCGTCGAAGCAGGAGGAGTACAGGATCGTGTCCTCCTGGCCGAGGAACGCGGACAGCCGCGCCTCCAGCTCCTTGTGCACCTCCTGCGTCCCGCAGATGAAGCGCACGGAAGCCATGCCGTAGCCCCAGCGGTCCAGGGCCTCGTGGGCGGCGGCGATCACCTCGGGGTGGTCGGCGAGCCCCAGGTAGTTGTTGGCGCAGAAGTTGAGGACCTCGCCCGGCCGGCCGCCCGCGGTCACCGCGACGGTCGCGGACTGCGGGCTGCCGATCACGCGCTCGGGCTTGTGCAGACCGGCGGCGCGGATCTCGTCGAGGGTGACGCGCAGGTCGTCGCGCACGGAGTCGAACATCGCAAAGCTCCTAGGGAAGCACTCGGAAGCGTCGGAAACGGACGGCTCACGCGGTCCAGTCGAGGATGACCTTGCCGCCGCGGCCGCTCGCCGCGTCGGCGAAGGCCGCCTCGAAGTCGCGGTGGCCGTACCGGCCGGTGATCACGGGGGCGAGGTCCAGGCCGCCCTCCAGCAGCACCGACATCGCGTACCAGGTCTCGAACATCTCGCGGCCGTAGATGCCCTTGATCGTGATCATCGAGGTGACGATCCGGGCCCAGTCGACGGGGAACTCCTCGGCGGCCAGCCCCAGCATCGCGATCCGCCCGCCGTGCGTCATGTTGGCGATCATGTCGCGCATCGCCTCGGGCCGGCCGGACATCTCCAGGCCGATGTCGAAGCCCTCGCGCAGCCCCAGCTCGCGCTGTCCGTCGGCGATGGACGCCTCGGAGACGTTCAGCGCGAGGCTCGCGCCGATCTTCCGGGCCAGCTCCAGCCGTTCCTCGCTGACGTCGGTGACCATGACGTTGCGGGCTCCGGCGTGCCGGGCCACGGCGGCGGCCATCAGGCCGATCGGGCCGGCGCCGGTGATCAGGACGTCCTCGCCGACGAGCGGGAAGGACAGCGCGGTGTGGACCGCGTTGCCGAACGGGTCGAAGATCGCCGCCACGTCGAGGTCCACCGGCACCCGGTGCACCCACACGTTGGACGCGGGCAGGGCGACGTACTCGGCGAAGGCGCCGTCCCGCCCGACGCCGAGGCCGACGGTGGCCCGGCACAGATGGCGACGGCCCGCCAGGCAGTTGCGGCACTTGCCGCAGACGAGGTGTCCCTCGCCGCTGACCAGGTCGCCCACCGCGATGTCCGTGACGTCCCGGCCGGTCCCGACGACCTCGCCGACGAACTCGTGACCGAGCACCAGGGGCGCGCTGATCGTCTGCTGCGCCCAGCCGTCCCAGGACCTGATGTGCAGGTCGGTGCCGCAGATGCCGGTGCGCAGCACCTTGATCAGCACGTCGCCGTGCCCCACCACGGGCTCCGGGACGTCCGTGAGCCACAGTCCGGGCTCCGCCTTCTCCTTGACCAGCGCCTTCAACGCAACGGCTCCTGTGATGAGGGCCCGGCGCGGGCAGGCCGACAGGCCCCGCAACCGGGAAGACGGGTGGATTCGCCCAGCAATCTGCCGCACTCCGCCGGGCCAGGTCCATCGAGCTTTTCTTAAGCGCCGCCACAGCTCCGCTTCACACCGGTTCCCACGGGTCCCACCGCGTGGACCGGCGTTCACCCGGTTCACCCGCGTGGCGGCGCCCGCCTGGTCCGGCTTCCCGCACACCACGGTGGGCCGTGCCACCCTGGACCGCAACCCGCACGAGGCCGGCCGACTGACCTGGAGCCCCTGATGACCACAGCACGGGACCTGATGATCGTCGCGATCGACATGACGGCGGCCCGACCCGTCGGGCAGGGCGATCTGTCGCTCGCGCTCGCGGGCGCCGAGGTGCTCGACCTGGTCGGGGCCGGGGTGCTCGCCGTGGACGGCGGCCTCCTCGTGCCCGGCCCGCCTTCGGCACCGCACGACCCGCTCCTTCAGGAGGCCGCCTCGGCACTGCTGCGCGAGCCGCCGTACGAGTCGGTCGAGGACTGGCTGTGGCGTCGCGGGCGCGGTCTGGCGGCCGCCTACACGGCCCGGCTTGAGGCGGACGGCGTGCTCGGCCGCCCCCGTCGCCTGATCGGCGCGCGGACCGCGCCCGTGGACTCGCCGGCCCGCGGCGCCGCCACCGCCCGCTGGACGTCACAGGAACCGGTCCTCGCCGGGCTGGCGGCCGCCGTCGGTCTGCGCGAGGAACCGGCCGGCGGCCTCCCGGACGCCCTCGGCGAATCAGTCGTGACGGTGGTGGCGACGGTGGCCGACGCGGTGACGGAACTCGAGGCCGTCCGGCAGCGGCGGTCCATCGAGAAGGCGGCGTTCGACAACGTCTGGCGGGCTCCCTGACCGGCGCTCAGGGCGGGAGATCGCCGGCGTCGCGCCGCTGCAGCCGTCCGGCGAGGTCGGCGGCCGTGGCCTTGATGGTCTCCAGGCCGGCCTTGCCCCAGGGCCGGGGCGCGAGGGCGGCGACGCACACCGTGCCCAGCACCATCCCGGTGGTGTCGATGAGCGGTGCGCCGAGGTAGGAGCGGATGCCGTACTCGTCGACCACCGGGTTGCCCGCGAAGCGCGGGTAGTCGCCGACGTCCTCCAGGACCAGCGCCTTGCGCCGGACGACGACGTGCGGGCAGTAGCCGTACTCGCGGGGCAGTCGGCGGCCCACCTCCGGCTTGCCGCCGCGAGCGGCCCGGCCGCCCTGCGGGGTGTGCAGCCCGGCGAAGAACTGGCGTTCCCCGTCGAGGAAGTTGACCATGGCGTACGGCGCTCCGGTCACCTCGGCGAGGCGGTCCGCGAAGGCGTCCAGGGCGGGTTCGGGCTGTTCCCCGAGACCGAGTCGGCGCAGCCTGCGGGCACGGGCAGGAGCCTCCGTGTCCTGCGGGGTGAGCAGCAGACGACCGACCGGACGCGGTGGGTCGTAGCTCATGGCCGGGCTCCGTCGCTGTGGACGAACGTCATATGCGGCTCCGGGGCGTTGGGTGCGGGCGTCACATGTGCGCGCCGCGGCTCGGCTGGGGTGCGGCCGGCGCGTGGGCGATGAGGTGTTTGACGAGGGTGAGCAGGGTCTGGACGCCCGAGGCGGAGATCCGCGCGTCGCAGCGCACCACGGGGATCTCCGGGTCCAGGTCGATGGCGGCCCGCACCTCCTCGGGGTCGTAGCGGTGGGAGCCGTCGAACTCGTTGACGGCGACGATGAAGGCGAGTCCCCGTTCCTCGAAGAAGTCGACGGCCGCGAAACACTCCTCGAGGCGCCGGGTGTCGGCCAGGACGACCGCGCCGAGGGCGCCCTCGGACAACTCGTCCCACATGAACCAGAACCGCTCCTGTCCGGGCGTCCCGAACAGGTACAGCACATGCTGCGGGTCGAGGCTGATCCGGCCGAAGTCCATGGCGACGGTCGTCTCGACCTTGTTCTCGATGCCGTCGAGGTTGTCGGTCTCGGCGCTGACGGTGGTGAGCAGTTCCTCCGTGCTGAGCGGCGCGATCTCGCTCACGGCGCCCACGAAGGTCGTCTTGCCGACGCCGAAGCCGCCCGCGACCAGGATCTTCAGTGCGGTGGGGAAGGGGTCCGGGCCGCCGCCGTCGTGCGCTCCGCGGCGGCGGTGCGCACCGTACGCCTCGTACGCGTCGTCGTGCTCAGAGCTGTCGTCGTAGTCCATCGAGCACTGCCTCCAGAAGGGCCCGGTCGGTGGGGATGTGGTGGTACTCGGGGGGTTTGGTGGTCAGCGCCCCGCAGTCGAGGAGGTCGGACAGCAGCACCTTGGTGACCGCCGCCGGCAGCTTCAGATGGGCCGCGATCTCGGCGACCGACACGGGTGCACGGGTCAGGTCGAGCGCCAGTGCGTGTTCGGGGCCGAGATAGCCGAGGGGGGTCGCTCCGGTGGCCATCACCTGCGACATGAGGTCGAGGGCGACGCTGGGCCTGGTGCGGCCGCCGCTGACCGTGAAAGGGCGCACCAGCCGTCCGGCCGCGTCGTCGAGCCACGGCCCGTCGCCGGCCGCCGCCACCCTCAAGGTCCCATCACCGACGGTTCGACGGCGTGCTGCCGGGGCGCGGTCGTCAGATACGGCCGGACGCTCTTCACCAGCATCGCCATCTCGTAGCCGAGCACGGCGGCGTCGGCCTCCCGTCCGGCGAGCACCGCGAGGCACGTGCCGGAGCCGGCGGTGGTGACGAAGAGCAGCGTCGAGTCGAGTTCGACGACGACCTGCCGGACGTCGCCGCCGTCGGCGAACCGGACGCCGGCGCTGCGGCCGAGGGAGTACAGGCCGGACGCCAGCGCCGCCATGTGGTCGGCGCTGTCCGCATCGAGGCCGTGGACCGACTTCACCAGTCCGTCGCAGGAGAGCAGCACCGCGCTCATGGTGTGCGGCACGCGCTGCACGAGGCCGCTCATCAGCCAGTCGAGGTCGGATACATGGCCGGTCGGCGCATCGCTCGCCATGGTGGATCGACTCCTTGGGGTACGAAGGTCTGCGGGAGCACTGGGGGTGGGGGTGCTCACAGGGCTCATCCGGCTGGTGCGCTCCCGTCGTGCCGGGCGGTGGATCGGTCGGGTTCGGGCAGGTCGGGCCCGCCCCGCGCGCCGTACGCCTCGGGGGGCGCGGCGGCATGGGCGGGGCGTGCCTCGGACATCTGGGACCGGTGCGCCCGTCGTGTGTCGACGGGGAGCGGCGCGGGCGGCAGGAGCGGGAGCGGGACGCCCCGGGCGGCTGCGGCCGTCGCGCCGCCGCTACGACCGGCGTCGTCCGGATGCTCGCCGCGGCCCTGCGCCGACGGGTGGAGCGATCCCGTGTGCCAGGGCTGCTCAGTCGGGGACGGCTCGGGCCGGGCGGCCGGCTGCGATCCATGGGGCTCGGGCCGGAATGCGCGCTGCGATCCGTACGGCTCGGGGCGGGTGGTCGGCTGCGAGGAGTCCGTCGGCGGGTACGGGGCCGGCTCCGCCGCGTCCGCCTGCAGGCTCTGCTGGGCCTCGGCGAGACCGACGCCCCGTTGGAAGGCGGCCATCAGACCGGGGTCGTGACCGGCGGACGATTCGACGTCCGGACGGGGCGCCGGCCCGCCGCGCAGCTGGGGGACGATGTGCTCCTGGGCGCGGCGGCGGGGCAGGTGGGGCTTGCCCATGGTGCCGCGCACCGTGCCGACACGCGGCGTGGGCGCGATGCCCTCGTGCTCCTCGACGACGGGGCGGTCGCCGCTCCGGATGCCGGGCACGGCCTCGGCCGGGTTGGGTCTCGCCGCCCGGGCGTCGCGGACGGGGAGCGGGATGGGCCGGTCGCCGTCGCCCCGCGGAGCGCCGGTCTCCGGTGTCTGCGGGGCGTGAGAGGTGCGCCCGGCTCCGGAGGCGCCCTGCGGCGGCAGAAGGCCCGCACGCTCTCCGGGCTCGGGCGTGTTCCGGGCCGGCGAGGACGCGGTCGGCCCCGGCGGCCGTGCCGGTGCGGACTGGACGCCGGCTCCCCCCGGCATACCGCCGCCCGACGAGAGGACGGACGCGGCGTCCTGTGTCTGCGGGTAGGCCTGCGCCGACGAGAGCTCGGTCCGGGTGTGCGCCGCGGCCGTGACGTGCGCCGGGGCGTCGGCGGGGGCGAACGGCCGGCCCGCGTCCCTCGTGTCCCGTGCCGTCGTCCGCTCGTCTCCGGCGACGAGTCGCGGTCCGGGGCGGCCGGGTCGGGTCGGCGAGACCGCGGGCAGCGGCGGGGCCACGGCCGTCGTACGCGGCGTCGCCACCGGGGTCACTGCGGAAGGCGTGGCGGGCACGAGCGGCCGTCCCGCACCGTCGGTGTCCGGGCCCGGCGACGCCGCCGCGAGGACGCCCGGCGCGGAGCCGAGCAGGGCCTGCGGCACGACGAGGACGGCCTGGACGCCGCCGTAGATGTTGCTCTGCAGGCGGACCCGGATGCCGTGCCGCCGGGCCAGTTGGGAGACGACGAACAGACCGATGCGCCCGTCGGCCAGCAGCCGCCCGACGTTGACCTGGTCGGGGTCGGCGAGCAGGGCGTTCATCCGGCTCTGTTCCTCGACCGGCAGGCCGAGCCCGCGGTCCTCGACCTCGACGGCCAGGCCGGAGGTGACCAGGTTGGCCCGCAGCAGCACCTGGGTGTGCGGCGCGGAGAACACCGTGGCGTTCTCGACGAGTTCGGCGAGCAGGTGGATGACGTCGGCCACGGCATGACCGCGCAGTTCACCCTCGACGGGCGGGACGAGTTTCACGCGGGCGTACTGCTCGACCTCGGCGATGGCGGAGCGCAGCACCTCGGTCATGGGAACCGGGTTGCTCCACTGCCGGCGCGACACCGCCCCGCCGAGGACGGCGAGGTTCTCGGCGTGCCGGCGGATGCGGGTGGCGAGGTGGTCGACGTGGAAGAGGCCCTTGAGCAGATCGGGGTCCTCGATCTCGTTCTCCAGCTCGTCGAGGATCGAGATTTCACGGTGCACCAGGGATTGCAGACGCCGCGCGAGGTTGACGAACACCTCCAGCTTCTGTTCGCTGCCGGTCTGGCTCGACAGCTGTGCGGCCTGCACGACGGCGGTGACGGCCCCGTCGTGGGCGCGTGCCAGGTCGGCCGCGAGGAGCTCGAAGTCGTCCGCGCCGGCGGGCAGTCCGCCCCGCGAGGCGCGTTGCGGGGGGACCTCGCCGCGGCGCAGCGCCTCGACGGCGGCGCGCAGGTCGGCCTCGCCGCGTGCGCTGCCGCGGCGCAGGGCGGCGATGCGGTCGCTGACGGAGCGGGCCGCGCGGTCGGCGGCCACCGCCGCGATCACGATGCCGACGCCGGTCACCGCGGCGGCGCCGGCCAGGACCGCCCACAGGGTCGGGCCGGGGCGCACACCGCTGGAGCGCACCGTGAACAGGACCACCGCGCAGGCGCTCAACGCCACCGCGGTCGGCGGGAGCACGGCGAGCCGCACCAACTGGGGCCGTATGTGCGTCTCGGCCGGCGCCGGTGCGATGCGGGCGACGGGCCGCCCGTGCCGCCCGCCCTCACGGCGGTCTGCTCGTGCGGCGGGTGCGCGGAGGTGAGACATCGGTGTCCTCGTACTGGTCCGTCGAGCCGGGTCGTCGGTCGGGAGAGCCGGGAAACACGGCCCGGTGTCGCCCGACGGCCACTCACAGTAGTCGGCAACCCATCATGTGCGGTGGGCAGTTGACAAAGTCCCCCAGTCGGCGTCCCGCTCTGGTATGAGGGATCGCACGGCAGACCGATATGCCCGCGCGTCGCACGAGGCAGCATGAAAAGAGTTCGATCAGACCTGGTCAGAGGCGATCCGAAAGCGACTGTGCGGGCCGAGGGGCGATGCACCCCCGACCCGCACGATGGAACGTCACGGCGTTCCGGTCGGCCCGCCGGAGCCGCTTCCGGCGCCTCGCCACCCTCGGCGACACCCACCCGAATGTCACTCTGGGTATCGGTATTGGCCTTGGATGTCGGATCGCCCAGACTCCATCAGCGTCATCCGAGGAGTGGTCACGTCCACCGACACCCCCACCGTGCACGATCTCGCCCGCGCCCTCGCCGACCAGGGCGACCCCGGTACGGCTCCCCCTGTGGTGACGGTGATGTCGCCGGACCCCTCCACGACCCAGCGCGGGCGTCGGGCAGATCACCCCGGATCACGCGACGGGTCTGGCCGCGGCCGCACCCCGCCGAGGGAGGGCTGATCGAACCTGTGGTCTCACCTCCGGCCGGCTCAGCGGTGGGCGGCCGGGGGTCGGTAGGAGTCCACGGTGGCGCCGAGCACCTCCGTCCAGGGGGTGGCCGTGAGGCCGAAGGCAGCGGTGGCCGCACCCGAGTCCATCACAAAGGGGCGTTCGAACTGGTAGTTGACCTCGCGCAGGGCCCGCACGGTCGGGTTGAGCACCCCCAGTGCCGCCAGCACGACGGCCGGGACCTCACCGACCCGGACCGGCGCGACCCCGGCGGCCTCGGCGAGGTCGGCGACGGCCTCGCGCTGGGTACGGGGCGGGTTGGTAGGGACGTGCCAGGGGCGGCCCCAGGCCCGTTCCTCGCTGCCGACGGCGACCAGCAGCCGGGCGGCGTCCTCGGTGTAGGTCCAGCTGTGGGCGGTGTCGGCGCTGCGCAGCACCTGGACGCCGCGGCCGGCCAGCAGGCGTGGCACCACCCGGGCCCCGAGCGGGCTCTCGGCGTGCGGGCCGATGTAGTCGGAGCTGCGGATCTCGGTGGCCCGGATCCGTCCGGCCCGGTGCAGTGCCAGCGCGTCCTCCCACATCCGGGCGCGCACCCGGCCCTTGACCGAGTTGGGGTCGAGCGGGGTGTCCTCGGTCATCGGGGCGGTGACCGCGCCGTAGCCGTAGAGGTTGCCGACCGTGGCCAGGACGGCGCCGGAGCGTTCGGCGGCGGCCAGCAGGGCGGCTGCGAGTGGGGGCCAGTCCGTGGCCCATCGGTGATAGGCCGGGCTGGCGCAGTTGTAGAGCACAGCCGCGCCCGTGGCCAGCTCACCGAGCGCGGCGGCGTCGGTGGCGTCCAGCCGCAGGCGCCGTATGCCCGGCAGCAGGTCGGTCGGACCGGCCGTGGCGGGCGCTGCTCCCGAGCGGCTGACCATGACGACCTCCTCGCCGCGTGCGGCGAGGAGCCGGGCGGCGGCCGAGCCGATGGGGCCCATGCCGACGATCAGGTGCTTACCCACGGTTTCCTCCGGTGCGCCAGAGAACAGTGTTCTCGTTTGGTCGATGCCGAGAGAGTGGCGCAGCCCGAGGGCGTTGTCAAGAACAGTGTTCTCGTTTGCGTCCGGTGTTCTCGTTCCGCTTGATCCGTGTCAGCATGGACTCATGTCCACCCCTCACAAGCCCCCCACCGCACGGGAACGGGCCCGGATCGAGTTCACCGCGGAGATCAAGGCGGTGGCCCGTCGGCAGCTCGCCGAGAGCGGCGCCGCCGCGCTCTCGCTGCGCGCCGTCGCCAGAGAGCTCGGCCTCGCCTCCGCTTCCGCGCTCTACCGCTACTTCCCGGGCCGCGACGCCCTGCTCACCGCGCTCATCCTGGACGGCTACACCTCACTGAGCGACGCCGCCGAGGCCGCCCACGCCGCGCCGGACGCGGAGCCGGGGGCCGCGCTGGAGCGCTGGGTCGGCGTCTGCCACGCGGTGCGGGACTGGGCGTTGGCACATCCGCACGAGTACGCGCTGATCTACGGCTCGCCGGTGCCCGGCTACACCGCCCCCCAGGACACCGTGGCGCAGGCGACCCGGCTCCCCTACCTGATCGGCGCCCTCTTCACCGACCCGCCCGGCAACGACGGTCACCGCCCCGCCGACACCCGGCCCGCGATGCCCGACGACGCCCGGCAGTCACTGGCGCCACTGCTCGCCGGGCTCCCTGCGCACACCCCGGCCGACCTGGTCATGAGCAGCCTGATGGCCTGGACCTACCTACTGGGCGCCATCTCCTTCGAGGTCTTCGGCCACCGCCGAGAGATCATCGCCGACCCCCGCGCCTTCTTCGACCACGAAGCCCGCCGCCTCGGCGCAGCCCTCGGTCTCGCCACCTGAAGGAACGGCAGCGGCCGGCCGGCCGCTGCGACGAGTCACCGAAAGCCGGTTCGCTCAGGGAAACGGCGCTACCGGCCCCGCTTCGTCAGCGGGGATCACGAGTGGCACCCGGTCGGCGCCGAAGCTGGTGCTGTCCACCTTCCGGGCGGTGTGCGGACGACGACGTACGCCTCGTACCAGTTGCTTTTCGCGTCCTGCTCCGAAGGGGCGGCTACGCTCCCCAGAAACCGCCGTCGCGGGAGTCGGCCCCTCCCCGCGCCCACACCTGTGCTTCGTAGGTATGGGGTGGAGCCAGAGCGAGGCAACTGCCCGGCCCCCGCATGCGCCCGGAGCAAAGGCCGGCGGCGGGGCGACCGTTCTGCGGCAACTGCCCTGCCCCGCGCTGACGCTGACCGCGTGCCGGGGCGCCTCCATCCTCCGTCCGGGCCATTCGGCCGCGAACCGCACCCCCGGCCGGGCCCACGACGGGCAGTCTCGGGCCCATGCCATGATCGGTGGCATGAGCACAGACACCGGACACTCGGGGATCGTCCACTGGAGGCGCAGCGTGTGGAACGGCGCCCGCTGCGAGCCCGTCCTGGTCACCCTGCGTCCCGACAGCCTGCACGTGCGGGATCGCTCCCTCGGCACGGTTGTGCAGGCCGACCCACGCACCGTGACCGGTCGCCTCACCCGGCTCGGCACCCTCGTGCTGACCGTCGACGGACGGCGCTACACCCTCGTGGGGCGCGGTGCCTCCCTGTCCCCCGCGCCCAGCGCCGACCAGCAGCAAGCACTCGAGGACACCGGACAGGGATCACCGCCGCCGGGCGCTGCCGGCGGCGCGGTGGACCAGTTGCTCAACGGTGGCGCGGCGGCACGGATGCGTGACTGGTGCACCCGACTGGCAGCGGCAGGAGCCCGGTTGAGGTGACCGAAAGGCGACGCAGCGGATCCGGTGGCGGCTCCGTGCGGCCGCCCGCTCCCATGCGGTCAGAGACCGGCGGCCGTTTGCGGGCCTGTTGCCAAGCCCGGTTCTGAGCAGCCTGGCGTGCAACGCCGGCCCGGTGTCCGAGGGCACCGGAGTGGCCGGGGAGAGGAACTGCCCGCGCTGCGGGAACGGCTGAGCCCGGTCACCCGGCCGATGGACCGCTCCCGGTCACGCCGTTGCTGCGGGTCGCCGTCGGGCAGCACGGGACCGACGGCGACCCGCGGTCTTCGCGCAGGACGCCCCGGGACGTGATCTTCCTGGTGACGGACGCCGTGAAGGTGTCACCGCTCACCCGCGAGGTCGAGATCCTTCTTGCTCGTCCCGGCCACGGGCTCAGCACTTCGAGGACGTCGCCAGGGGCGCGCGATCGGGCCCGAGACGGCCCGCCACCACGCCTCCTCCGGCAGCTTCCCCGCCGGCTCGAACGGCTCGCCCGGCCGCGGGATCGCCACCGCCTGACCGACCTCGTCGCCCGCATCCTTCATCCACTCCCCCGGCTCGGCCCACGCGTGCGTGGCGAGGTTGAAGGTGGCCCAGTGGATCGGCATCATCACCCCGGCGACGCCCCCCTGGAGGTCGAGGTGGGCCCGCATGCCCTCCTCGGGCGTCATGTGGATGTCCGGCCAGAAGTCGGAGTACGCCCCGACCTGGATCATCGTCGCGTCGAACGGGCCGTGCGCGGCGCCGATGTCCCGGAAACCGTCGAAGTAACCGGTGTCCCCGCTGTGGAAGATCCGGTGCTCCGCACCCGCCACCACCCACGAGGCCCACAGGGTGTGCTGGGTGTTGCGCAGGCCCCGGCCGCAGAAGTGCCGGGCCGGGGTGGCCGTCAGGGTCAGCCCGCCGACCTCGGTCGCCTCGTACCAGTCCAGCTCGCGCAGCCGCCCGGCGGACACGCCCCAGTGCTCGAGATGGGCGCCGACGCCGAGCGGCACCGCGAACAGGGTGTCCGTGCCGGCCAGCGCCTTGATGGTGGGCAGGTCCAGGTGGTCGTAGTGGTCGTGCGAGATGACGACGACGTCGACCGGGCCGAGCGCGGCCAGCGGAAGCGGCACCGGGTGCAGCCGCCTGGGTCCCACGAAGGCGAACGGGGAGCAGCGCTCGCCCCAGACGGGGTCGAACAGCACCCGCTGCCCGTCGATCTCGGCGAGCACGCTGGAGTGCCCCATCCAGGTCACCCTGAGGCCGGTGACCGGCGGCTTGGCGAGGTCGGCGAGGGTGGTGGCGTGCACCGGCACGGTGCCCGTGGGAGCACGCCGGGGGCGCTGCTCCTTGTCGAAGAAGACCTTGGCGAACTCCGTCATCGAACCCGCGGGGCGGATGCGCGCCGGGCCGCCGGGGTTCTGGAAGACGCCGTCCTTGTAGTGGGGCGATCTGCGGATGCGCGCCAGGCGCCCACCGCTCGGATCCGCGCCGAAGGCCTCGGGCTGCAGACCGCGGAGCCCGGAGCTCAGGGGACGGAAACCGGACACGGTACCTCCAGGTGGAGTCGCTGAGGCATTCCATTATGGTCGCCTCCCCCGACAACGCGTTTCCGGCCCTCGTACCACCTCCCGATACCGACCCACTGTTCAGTGACGCCCCGGTCCCGGGGTCCGGGTGTCCGGCGCCCCCTGTTTGTCCCTGACCTGGACGGACGACGTCACCGGCCGTCGGGGCTTCCTGGTCGTCGACGCTCTCGTGCGCGCCGTCCGCAGCGGCCTTCTGCGGATGCGGCGGATGCGGGAGGGCCGTAGCCCGCCGCTTGCCCTGCACGCCCGACGGCACGCGTGCGCAGTCGATCGCCGGCAGCTCACACCCCTCACAGGGGCGTGCGGCCTGAGGGGCGTTCAGGCAGAGGTGTCGGCGCGGACGGTGGGGGTGCGGTCATCCGAGCACCGGCCGACGGTCCCTCCCCGGCGCCACTCCCGTGCGCCCACCTCACTGGTGGAGCGGCCGGCCGTACGACGCCCACGGCCGGCCGTTCCTCGGGTGCGAGCCGTGACTCGGGACCCGCTACGCGACGGCCGCGATGCGCATCCTGATGTCGTCCGGCGAGAGCGTCCCCTTGGCGATCACATGATCGCCGGAGGACTCCCCGCGCAGCCGGCGCCCGATCCAGGGCACCAGGTACTCGCGCGCCCAGTGCACGTCGTCGCGCCGTACGTCGAGGGCGCCACGCGGCGGCAGCAGCGGCCAGGGCTGCTCCGGATCGGCCGGCACGTCGAGGCCGAGGACCTGCCCGGCGCGCAGGGCCACCCGCGTGTGCCCCTCCGGGGAGAGGTGGAGCCGGTCGCCGTCCCAGGCCCTGCGGTCCTGCACGGACTTCAGGGACCACAGGTCGAGCACGGGACAGCCGTACCGGTCGGCGACGGCGCGGACGTGCCCGTTGTAGGTGGCGATCTTGCCGCGCAGGTGTTTCAGCACGGGGACGCCACGAGTGTCGAAGCCGGTGGTCACCATGACCGTGCCGGCGACGGCGGTCAGGGACGAGATCGCGCGCTCGAAACGCTCGGCGACCTCGTCCGGGTCGGTGCCGGGACGGAGGATGTCGTTGCCGCCCGCGCAGAAGGAGACCAGGTCCGGGGCGAGTTCCACCGCCCTGGGGAGCTGGTCCTCCATGATCTGGTCGAGCAGCTTTCCGCGGACCGCGAGGTTGGCGTAGGTGAAGTCGCCTTCGGGCCGCCGGTCCGCGAGAAGCACCGCGAACCGGTCGGCCCAGCCGACGAACGCCCCGTCGGGGCCGGGGTCGCCGACGCCTTCGGTGAAGCTGTCCCCCACCGCCACGTACGACCCGATCACTGATCTGTTGTCACTCTTCGAATCGTCTGCCACGGCAGATCATCATTCACCTTCGAATGTGACCTACGCGACCGTAGGCAGGGCTTGACGGTCGGTGAGAAAAGCCACGCCTAAAGAATTTGCCAATCAGGGAACAAGGGACCACACGCGGAAGTCGTTGATGCGGAAGTGGCTCCAGGTGGTGCGGAAGGCGAAGTGGCCGCTCGTGTAGGGCTCCGGGTCGGTGTGGTCGAACACCAGCCGGCCGTTGTTCCACCAGCGGACGACCGAGCCGTCGGAGACGATCCGCACGTGGTGCGGCCGGTTCGCGACGAGCAGCGGCTCGGTGTAGTCGTACAGCAGCGGGCGCACACCCGGCTCGCCCACGTAACGGCGCAGCCTGGTCGTGGTGTTGCCGTTGGCGCCGTAGCCCACGTAGTACGTCGTGAGGTGGTCGTACTCGGCGAGGGCGCCGCCGCGCGGGGTGGCGAAGAGATCGTCCGGGGAACGGACGTCGACGGCGTTCCAGAAGTTGTTGAGATCGGACACGCGGTCGTTGGGGCCGCCGGCGGACACGGGCGTGGCGACGTACTCGAGGACGTACGGCCCGTCGAGCCGCCGCGTGAACCAGACGGTCGCGCCGGCGGGCACGTCGATCTCGAGGCTCCCGCAGGAGGCGGCGACCGTGCCGCCCTGCTCCCGCTCGACGGCCCACCGGCCGAGCCCGTGCCGGAAGTCGTCGTGGGCGAGGAGCCGCCGGCGGCGGGGCGCGGCGCTCGCCGTCGTCGCGGGTGCGAGGGCGGCCAGGGCGGCGGAGGCGGCGAGTGTGCCGAATGCTCTGCGCGTCGTCGTCACGGGATGCGGCTCCTTCGGGTGGGACCGGGGCGGCGGGGCGGCTTCGGTGTGCGGCGGGCCCCGCGCAGACGCCCGGTCGGCGTCCGTCGGGTCCCGGGCCGACGCCGAAAGCGCTTGCCGTCTGACCGGACCACTGTGTCCGTATCGGCCTCGCCTGTCGACGGTGCGACCGGACACGCCACAGGACCGCAATCGAACGATCATGAATGAGCGGAGCCGGCGGTGTCCGTGACGCACGCACGCCGGACACGCCGAAGGCCGGCCCCGGATCGTGCGATCGGGGTCCGGCCTCGGGCTGCGTGTCGGGCGCGGGGGCGTCGGCGGTGTCAGCCGACGGAGACGCCGTGGGCGCGGAGGTAGGCGACCGGGTCGACGTCCGAGCCGTAGTCCGGCGTGGTGCGGATCTCGAAGTGCAGGTGCGGTCCGGTCACGTTGCCCGTCGCGCCGGAGAGCCCGACCTGCTGGCCCGCGCCGACGGTCTGGCCGGCCGAGACGGAGAGCTGGGACAGGTGGGCGTACTGGGCGTAGTAGCCGTCGTTCAGCTTGATGACGACCTGGTTGCCGTAGGCGCCGCCCCATCCCGCGGAGACGACGGTGCCCGCGGCGACGGCCTTCAGCGAGGTGCCGGTCGGGACGACGAAGTCGACGCCGGTGTGGTAGCCGCTGGACCACATGCTGCCCGACTGGTGGTACGGGGTGCCGACGGTCGCGCCGGACACGGGCAGGGTGAAGCCGCTCGCGCTGCTCTCGGCGGCCTGGGCGGCCGCCTTCGCGGAGGACCCGGAGGACGACGACTTCGACGCCTCCGGGGACTTCGAGGTCGTCGCGGACCTCGAGGACTTCGCGAAGGAGTGCGCCGAGGACGAAGAAGACGACGAACCGGACGACTTGGGGGCGCCGGACGCGGCCTTCGCGCCGATGGACAGCTTGAGGCCGGGGTGGATCAGCGAGGGGTCGGCGCCGACGGCCTCACGGTTGTCCTGGTACAGCTTCTTCCAGCCGCCGCCGACGTGCTGCTCGGCCGCGATCTTCGAGAGGTAGTCGCCGGAGCGCACGGTGTAGGTCGTGGCGGCGGACTTCCGGGTCACCGGAGCGGTCGGCGCGGCCTTTTGGGAAACCGTCTGCGCGACGGCCCGGGAGACGCCCTGGGGCGCGGACTCCGGAGTTGCCGCGTGGGCGCCGGAGGCGGCCATGAACGGAAGGGCGAGCGCGGCACCACCGGTTCCGGCGGCGGCTATGGAACGGGTGAGGCGCTGGGCCTTGGGACGGCGGTGCTTACCCTTCGCGGGCATGACGAATTCCTCTCCGGCGCCTGCGAGGTGAGCTGTCGGGTGCGGACTGGAGATGTCCGGCCGCGTCGGGACGCGGCTTTACCCCGAGCCTGTTCCGGGACCGGAACAGGCGGTGATGCCTGTGGGTCCCCCGCTCCTGCCGTGTACGGGTGAGTGTGCGGATTCCGGGCGGCGGCAGGATTGGGCGTCCGTCCGGATTGGTGTGGAACGTAAGCGACCGGGACGCACAGGGACAAGCAGAGGTTGCACGGTGATGGCTTTTATCTTGATCCGCCGCCTGAATTCCCGGTCACGCTCCGTGAATCAGAACAGCCTTTTCGGCGCAAGCACCCTGGAAATCCGCATGAATTACGTGAACATGACGGGCGACGTACGGTCACGGATATGACGCTGCTCACGTGACGCTTCTCCAGCTTTTCCTGTTCCAGAGCGAGTTGGAACGAAGAATCCAATTCGGACAGAAACCTCAGATGCGACGCAGTCGGATAACCGTCGCATCAAGGTCGCCTCGCAGCCCCGTGCCCATTCCGTGATGCAGAAGCACCGCACCTCGGTGGATTTCACCAGTTTCACGGCATTCGTACGACGCCGTCGGGTCGAGTCCGCGCAGCCGCAGCGCCGGAACGGGCTCGCCGAACCGCTGCGCCTGGAGCCAGGCGAGGACGACCGTCTCGTCGCCGAGCACGTACTGGACGGCGCTCAGGCCGCCCGCCGGGGGACGCAGCCGATACAGGTCGCCCTGCTGCACGATCGTCCGGATGTCCTTGTAGAGGTCCACCCACCGGCGGGCCTCGGCGAGCTCCTCCTCACTCCACTCGGCGAGGTCCCCGCCGACGCCGAGCACCCCGGCCATCGCGCTGACGAACCGGAAGCGCAGCGAGCTGACCCGCCCGTTGAGCTGCGTGTTGGGGCTGTCGGTGACCCACGCGGCCATGACCCGGGCGGGGTGGATCTGGCTGAAGCCGTGCTGGATGTCGAGCCGGTCCAGCGGGTCGGTGTTGTCGGAGGTCCACACCTGGTCGGTGCGGCTCATGATCCCCAGGTCGACTCGTCCGCCGCCGCCCGAGCAGGACTCGAAGGCGACGCCCGGGTGGGCCGCCCGCAGCCGGTCCAGGAGGCCGTACAGGGCCCGTACGTGGTCCACCCACAGGCGTTGCGGGTAGGGGTCGTCCGGCCAGCCGGCGTCGGTGAAGCAGCGGTTGAAGTCCCACTTGACGTAGTCGATCGGCGCGCTGGACAAGAGCCCGTCCAGCTGTTCCCAGAGGTATTCCCGGACGTCTTCACGCGCGAGGTTCAACATGAGCTGATTACGGAACTCCGTCCGCTTTCGTCCTGTTTGGAACTGTACCCAGTCCGGGTGCGCCCGGTAGAGGTCGCTGTCCGGGTTGACCATCTCGGGCTCCACCCAGATGCCGAACTGCATGCCGAGGGCGCGCACGTAGTCGGCGAGGGGCTTCAGCCCGTTCGGGAAGCGGTCCGGGTTGGGCTGCCAGTCGCCGAGCCCGGCGTGGTCGCCGGTGCGGGCCCCGAACCAGCCGTCGTCCACCACGAAGAGCTCGACGCCGATCGCCGCGGCGCGCCGGGCGAGGGTCGCCTGCTGCTCCTCGGAGATGTCGAAGTAGGTGGCCTCCCAGGAGTTGAACAGCACCGGCCGGTCCTGCTCGGCGTCCGGGACGACATGGGCCCGCTGGTAGGCGTGCCAGGCGCGGCTCGCCCCGCCGAAGCCGGCGTCGCTCCACAGGCCGGCGAAGACCGGCGTGGTGAAGGAGTCGCCCGCCGCGAGACGCAGCAGGCCCGAGTCGTCGTACCCGGCGCCGCCGGTGATCTGCACGCGCGCGTCGGGGAGCCGGGCGACGGCGATCCGCCAGGATCCCGACCAGCCGAGGGCACAGCCGTAGACCTCGCCGCGCTCCTCGATGGCGTCGGTGTCGAGGGCGACCCAGGGCAGGTGCTGGTGGCCGGTGTGGCCGCGACGGCTGCCGATGACCGTCTCGCCGTGGCCGAGCGGGGTGCGCGCGAGCCGCGACTCGGCGGCCCAACGGCCGTGCAGCTGCGACAGCCGCCAGTCGTCCCGCTCGGGCAGGGTCCAGGTGGCCGAGTCCGCGCGGAGCAGCTCCAGCGGCTGCTCGCCCTCGTTGCGCAGGGTCGTCCACCGCTCGACGACGTCGCCGCGCATCCGGTAGTGCAGGGTGACGGCGAGTCCGTTGTCCCGGAAGCGCAGCCGCAGTTCGTCGCCGTCCCGCTCGTGCGCCTCGAAGGTCCACTCGGTGCCGCGACGCTCGTCGGTACGCACCGACAGGGCGGGCCGGACGAACCGGGGGCCACCCTCGACCGGGTACTCCTCACGGCCGTCGAGCGGGGACTCGAAGGACGCCCCGCGCTCCGACCACGGAAGCGCGGCCAGGGCCTCGGCGTCGGCGAGGGCGATGGCCGGGCCCCAGTGCAGATGGACCAGTTCGTCCGCCTCGGTGAGGTGGAGGGCATAACTGCTGGTGGGCCCGGAAAGGACCCAGGTGCGGCCGGCGTCGGCGATCTCGGGCATCAAAAACCCCCACTGATACGAACAGGTGCGATCAAGCGTCAACATCATCGAACGCGGTCCGCCCGTCGGGCAACTTCCGGCGGACGACGCCCCACCTGGGCGGACGTCCGACCTGGGCGGCCTGCGGTCGCCCCGTTGCCCCGACGACCGGTGTCGTATGGTCGAGGAGGTCCTGTCGGCCACCACGAGCCGCGCCGACGCGGACCGACTGGGAGGGAGCCCCCGTGACGCAGCAGATCCCGTCGACCGAGCCCGAGCTGGCCGGCGTGCGCAACTTCCGGGACGTGGGGGGTCTGCCGACCGTCGACGGCCGGCGCGTGCGCCACGGTGTGCTGTTCCGCAGCGGCCATCTCGCGCACGCGACCGACGAGGACGCCGCGTTCCTCGCCGGCCTGGGCCTGCACACCGTCTTCGACTTCCGCAACGCCGCGGACCAGAGGCTGGAGGGCCCGGACGTCGAGCTGCCGGGCGTGCGCAACGTGAACCTGCCCCTGTCGGACCCGGCGGACGGCGCCGAGTTCTGGAAGATGGTGCGGGACGGCGAGATCGACCAGCTGCGCGGGATCCTCGGAGACGGCAGGGCGGCCGGCCGGATGATCTCCTCCTACCGCAGGATCGTCACGGAGCGCACGGCAGAGCACTCACAGGTGCTGCACGCGCTCGCCGAGGACAGCGTGCCGGCGCTGATGCACTGCGCGGCGGGCAAGGACCGCGCGGGCCTGTCCGTCGCGGTGACACTGCTCGCCGTGGGCGTGGAGCGCGAGGCGATCCTCGACGACTACCTGCAGTCCAACGCCAAGCACCGCCGCTACAAGGTGCGCCGCAGCGCCACCTCGGCCGCGGCCTACTCCCCCGAGGTCATGGAACTGCTCGACCCCCTCTTCGACGCCCGCGCGGAGTACCTCGAGGCGGCCTTCGAGACCGTGCAGCAGACCTGGGGCGGCGTCGACGCCTATCTGGAGCAGGGCCTCGGCGTCTCCCCCGAGACCCGCGCCCGACTGCGCGAGCGGCTCCTGGACTGACGGCCCCTCTACTGCTTGGCGCCCACCTCGAACAGCAGCCAGAGGAACCCCGCGAGGAGATGTCCCACGGCGATGTAGATGATCAGCCGGATCCAGAGGGTGCGGGGGAACTTCTCCTCGATGTCGCTCATGACGTCACTCCGGTCTCCGGCGGGTTCGGGCCCAGGCACATCGTGGCCGTGGGGCTGTGCAGCAGCGTGTGTACGAACAGGAGCTCGACCCCGTCGGCGTCCTGGGCGGCGATGCGGTGCGGGGTGAGCGAGTCGAAGTGCGCGCTGTCACCGGGCCCGAGCAGCTCCGCGGCGTCCGCCAGCCGCAGCCGCAGCCGCCCGCGCAGCACGTGCAGCCATTCCTCGCCCGGGTGCACCCGCACGATGTCCCCCTGCGCCCCGTGCGGCACGTGGACCCGCAGGGCCTGCATCGCCCGCCCGGAGGCGCCGGTCTGCCAGTACGTCCAGCCGCCGGCGCGGGTCGGCTCGATGGCGGCGGCGCGCACGACGGCGTCCCGGTCGGCGGCCGTCTCGCCGAGCAGCTCAGAGACCGTCGTACCGTAGACCCGGGCGAGAGCGAGCAGCATCGGCAGCGAGGGCTGGCGCCGCCCGGTCTCCAGCCGGGAGAGATGCGCGGGCGAGAGCCCGGCCGCCCGGGCGGCGGCCTCGAGGGTGAGGGCGGCCCGGCGGCGCAGGTCATGCAGTTGCGGGGCGACGGCGGAGAGCGCCTCGCTCTGTTCCGCCGGGTGCCCGGACTCGGTTGAGCTCATGCCTCCATTGGACGCCCCTTTTGCCTCTTTGGCAAATCCCTTGCCTCAGAGGCAAAGCACCGGCCGACCTGGCCGCCCGCGACCGGCGCGGCGGCAGGCTCGGGGCTGCGCCGCCGGTGGCGTCAGCGGTCGGCGTCAGCGGTTGGCGACCGCCTGTTTGACCAGGGTCTTGCTGAAGTCCCACATCAGTCCGCCGCCGCTGTGCGCGTCGTCCATCACCGCGGTGAAGGCGTCGACGAACCGGTCCACCTCCCGCTCCCCGACGATCAACGGCGGGATCAGCTTGATCACTTCCAGATGGTCGCCGGAGACCTGGGTGAGGATCCGGTGGCGCTGCAGCAGCGGCACGACCACCATCTGCGCGAAGAGCCCCTTGCGGGCCGCCTGGAGCATCGTCCAGCGGCCGCGCAGCTTCAGCGATCTGGGCTTTCCGAACTCGATGCCGATCATCAGACCCCGGCCGCGGACGTCGGCCAGCAGTTCGTACGTGTCGACGAGGGCCGCCAGCCTTGTTCTGAGCAGGTCGCCGGTGGCCCGGGCGTTCGCCACGATCTGCTCGTTCTCCATGACGGACAGCACGGCGAGCCCGGCAGCCATGGCCTGCGCGTTGGAGCCGAAGCTCGCCGAGTGCACCAGCACCCGGTCCATCGAGGAGTAGACCTTCTTGAAGATCCAGTCCTTGCCGAGGGTGGCCCCGACCGGCACATAGCCGCCGGACAGCGCCTTGGCCACGCACACGAGGTCCGGTTCGACCCCCTCCTCGTGCTGGTAGGCGTAGAAGTCGCCGGTGCGCCCGAGGCCCGTCTGCACCTCGTCCGCGATGAGCAGCGCCTTGTGGCGGTGCAGCAGCTCCTGCGCGGCGCGCAGATAGCCCGGCGGCGCCTCGTGGACGCCCTTGCCCTGGACCGGCTCGACGACCAGGGCGGCGACGTCGCCCTTCTTCACCTCGCGGGCCAGCGCGTCGAGATCGCCGAGGGGGACCGCCGTGTCGGGCAGCAGCGGGGCGAAGCCGTCCCGGAACCCCGGCTCGCCGTTCACCGACAGCGAGCCCGTGGTGAGCCCGTGGAAGGCGTGGTCGCAGTACAGGATCCTGGGCCGGCCGGTGGCGTACCGGGCGAACTTCAGCGCCGTCTCCACGGCTTCGGTGCCGCTGTTGCCGAAGAACGCCCGGTCCAGGTGGGGGCTGTGCGCGAGCAGCTTCTCGGCCAGCAGCCCCGGCAGCGGCTGGCAGTCGAAACGGGTGAGGTCGGCGAGCCCCGCGTCGAGGACGTCGTGCAGCGCCTTGCGGACGACGGGGTGGTGACGGCCGAGACCCATGACCCCGAACCCGGCGAGCATGTCCAGGTAGTCGTGGCCCTCGGCGTCCCAGAAGTAGGCGCCCTCGCCCCGCTCGTAGACCTTGTCGAAGCCGATGGTGTGCAGCATGCGCGGCAGTTGGTGGTTGAGATACCTGCCGTGCAGCTCGTAGCGCTCGGCCCCGCGCTCGGCCAGCAGCGCGCCGAGGTCGAACTCCGTGGTCATTCAGCCTTCTCCTTGAGTGGGCCGGCGAGCGGGGCGTCGGCGGACCTGACGCCCCGCACGGCCAGGCTCGCGCTGATCCGGCCGGCGATCTCGACGGGCGTGAGACCGACGTCGGCGAGCACCTCGCCGCGCTTGGCGTGCGCGAGGAACTGCTCCGGAATGCCGAACCGCCGCACGGGCACGTCGACCTCGGCGTCACCGAGGGCCAGCGCCACCGCCGAGCCGACGCCCGCCGCCCGGCTGTTGTCCTCCACGACCGCCACCAGCCGGTGCTCGGCGGCGAGGCCGGGCAGGGCCGGATCGACGGGTTTGACCCACCGGGGGTCGACGACCGTGCAGGCGACACCCCGCGCCTGCAGCAGCTCGGCGGCCCGCAGGCACACCGGCGCCATCACGCCGACGGCCACCAGCAGCACCTCGGGCCGTTCGGCGCGGTGCAGGACGTCCATGCCGCCCACCGTGCCGACCGCGGGGATCTCCGGTCCGACCGACTCCTTGGGGAAACGGACCAGGGTGGGCGCGTCGTCCACCGCGACGGCCTCCCGCAGCTGGGCGCGGAGCTGCTCGGCGTCGCGCGGGGCGGCGATCCTGAGCCCGGGCACCACCTGCAGCACGGACATGTCCCACATCCCGTTGTGGGACGCCCCGTCCACGCCGGTGACCCCGGCCCGGTCCAGGACGAACGTCACCCCGCAGCGGTGCAGCGCCACGTCCATCAGCAACTGGTCGAAGGCGCGGTTGAGGAAGGTCGCGTAGACGGCCACGACGGGGTGCAGGCCGCCGGTCGCCAGGCCCGCCGCGCTCACCGTCGCGTGCTGCTCGGCTATGCCGACGTCCCAGACGCGGTCGGGGAAGCGTTCGGCGAACCTGCCGAGCCCCACCGGGTGGAGCATCGCCGCGGTGATCGCCACGACGTCGTCGCGCTCCTCACCGATCGCCACGATCTCGTCGCCGAAGACGGACGTCCAGGACGGCCCCCCGGCGGGCGCGAGCGGGGCGCAGGTCAGCGGATCCATCGCGCCCACGGTGTGGAAGTGGTCCTCCTCGTGGGCGAGAGCGGGTTCGTAGCCGCGGCCCTTCTCGGTCAGGCAGTGCACCAGCACCGGCCCGTGGAAGCGCTTCGCCCGCCGCAGCGCGGACTCGACGGCCTTGACGTCGTGCCCGTCGATCGGACCGACGTACTTCAGACCGAGGTCCTCGAACATGCCCTGCGGGGCGAAGGCGTCCTTGAAGCCCTTCTTCGCGCCGTGCAGGGACTCGTAGACGGTGTGCCCGACCAGCGGAGTGCGCAGCAGGACGTCCTTCCCCCAGGCCAGCATCCTCTCGTAGCCGTCGGTCGTGCGCAGCGCCGCCAGGTGGTTGGCGAGGCCGCCGATGGTGGGCGCGTACGACCGCTCGTTGTCGTTGACGACGATGATCAGCGGCCGGTCCCTGGCGGCCGCGATGTTGTTCAGCGCCTCCCAGGCCATGCCGCCAGTGAGCGCGCCGTCGCCGACCACCGCGACCACATGGCCCTTCCCGCCCTGCACCTGGCGCGCCTTGGCGAGACCGTCGGCCCAGCCCAGCGCGGTGGAGGCGTGACTGTTCTCGATGACGTCGTGGGCGGACTCCTCGCGCGCGGGGTAACCGGACAGGCCGCCCTTCCCGCGCAGCTTGGAGAAGTCCTGACGCCCGGTCAGAAGCTTGTGCACATAGCTCTGGTGGCCGGTGTCCCACAGGATGCGGTCGTCCGGCGACTCGAACACCCGGTGCAGGGCGACGGTCAGTTCCACCACGCCCAGGTTGGGTCCCAGATGTCCACCGGTCCGGGCGACCGCGTGGATCAGGAACTCTCTTATCTCGTCAGCCAGTTCACCGAGTTCCGCCTCGGACAGCGCCTTCAGGTCGCGTGGTTGCCGGATGGTCTCCAGGATCGTCACGTCGGGCCCCCTCTCGGTCCGTGCCCTGCCTCAACTCACCGTCACTGCCGGGGTCCCCGTGGCCACGGGGACCCCGGTGGCGGCCCCGTCCCGCTCCAACTGCTCGGCCAGCTTCATGGCCTCCTCGATGAGGGTCTCGACGATCTTCGACTCGGGGACGGTCTTGATGACCTCGCCCTTCACGAAGATCTGCCCCTTGCCGTTGCCGGAGGCGACGCCGAGGTCGGCCTCGCGGGCCTCGCCGGGGCCGTTGACCACGCAGCCCATCACGGCGACGCGCAGCGGGACCTCCATGCCCTCCAGCCCCGCCGTCACCTCTTCGGCGAGCTTGTAGACGTCGACCTGCGCGCGGCCGCAGGACGGGCAGGAGACGATCTCCAGACCGCGCTGCTTGAGGTTGAGGGACTCCAGGATCTGGTTGCCGACCTTGACCTCCTCCACCGGCGGCGCCGAGAGGGAGACCCGGATGGTGTCGCCGATGCCCTCGCAGAGCAGCGCGCCGAAGGCGACCGCCGACTTGATCGTGCCCTGGAAGGCGGGGCCGGCCTCGGTGACGCCGAGGTGCAGGGGGTAGTCGCACTGCGCGGCGAGCTGCCGGTACGCCTCGATCATCACCACCGGGTCGTTGTGCTTGACCGAGATCTTGATGTCGCGGAAGTCGTGCTCCTCGAACAGCGACGCCTCCCACAGCGCCGACTCCACCAGCGCCTCCGGGGTGGCCTTCCCGTACTTCTGCAGCAGCCGGCGGTCCAGCGAACCGGCGTTGACACCGATGCGGATCGGCGTGCCGTGCTCCTTCGCCGCCTTCGCGATCTCCCGCACCTTGTCGTCGAACTGCCTGATGTTGCCCGGGTTCACCCGCACCGCCGCGCAGCCCGCCTCGATCGCCGCGAACACGTACTTCGGCTGGAAGTGGATGTCCGCGATCACCGGGATCTGCGACTTGCGCGCGATCGTCGACAGCACGTCCGCGTCGTCCTGCGTCGGACACGCCACCCGCACGATCTGGCACCCCGACGCCGTCAGCTCCGCGATCTGCTGCAGCGTCGCGCCCACGTCCGACGTCCGCGTCGTCGTCATCGACTGCACCGACACCGGGGCGTCTCCGCCCACCGCCACGGAGCCGACCTGGATCCGCCGGCTCCTGCGGCGCGGCGCCGGCGGCCGGACCGGCATCCCGGGGACGCCCAGCGAGACCGCGGTCATCGCCTCACTCCCGGTTTCCGTTGACGGTCTCGCGCAACGCGCGCAGGGACTCCTTCAGCGACCCCATGGTGGCCAGGACGGCGGTCGGCTCGTAGCCGCAGTGCGCCATGCAGTTGGCGCAGCGCGGGTCCTTCCCGCGGCCGTACCGGTCCCAGTCGGTCTCCTCGATGAGCTCGCGGTACGTGGGCACGTATCCGTCGCTCATCAGGTAGCAGGGCCTCTGCCAGCCGAACAGCGAGTAGTTCGGGATGGCCCACGCGGTGCACGGGAAGTCGACCTTGCCCTCGAGGAAGTCGAGGAACAGCGGCGAGTGGTTGAGCCGCCAGCGACGCCGGTTGCCGCCCGAGAAGGCCTTCTTGAACAGTTCGCGGGTCTGCTCCACCCCCAGGAAGTGCTCCTGGTCGGGCGCCTTCTCGTAGGCGTAGGCGGGCGAGATCATCATCTCGTCGACCTTGAGGTCGTCGTTGAGGAAGTTGAGCACCTCGACGATGGTCTGCGGGGTGTCGGTGTTGAAGAAGGTGGAGTTGGTGGTCACCCGGAAGCCGCGCCGCTTGGCCTCCTTGATGGCCGCCACGGCCTCGTCGAAGACGCCCTCCTTCGCCACCGACTCGTCGTGCCGCTCGCGCAGACCGTCGATGTGCACGGCGAAGGCGAAGTAGGGCGAGGGCGTGAACTTCTCCATCTTCTTGCGCAGCAGCATGGCGTTGGTGCAGAGGAACACGTACTTCCTCTTCGCCACCAACTGCCGGACGATCTCGTCGATCTGAGGATGCATCAGGGGCTCGCCGCCCGCGATGGACACCATGGGCGCGCCGGACTCCAGCACCGCGCCGACGGCCTGGGCGACCGGCATGCGCTGTTTGAGCACTCCCGCCGGGTGCTGGATCTTGCCGCAGCCCTCGCACTTGAGGTTGCAGGCGAAGAGGGGTTCCAGCTCGACGATGAGCGGGAACTTGTCCCGCTTGCGGAGCTTCTGTTCAGCCAGGTATGTAGCGACCTTGATGGACTGGCGCAGCGGCATGGCCATGTGGCTCACCTCCGGGGGAGCAGAACATTACGGTGCCATTCGAAAAAAGCAGGCAGCACTGAACGAAGGACGCGGAAAGCCGATATTCCACCGCGCACCGTGCCGATCCGGACGAGTTCATGTTCAGGAGCGTCCACGACCACCCGTACGGCCGCAACCGGGCGCGGTTCGGCGCGCACGGCGCTCAGGAGCGTGGACGCCGACTCCATGTCGACCGCGATCGCGCCCGTCGCGCGCAGGTCGGCCCGCTCGTGTCCGCGTACCACGTGGTCGGAGCCGGTGAGCGGGCCGGTGTGCACGGTGCGCCCCGGCAGGATGCGCACGAGTTCCTTGACCAGCAGGTCGGCGCCGACGCAGGGCACCCGGCCGCGCGGGTCCCGGGTCTCCTCGGCGACGACCAGGTCGCCGGGGTGCATGCCGGGGGCGAGTCCGGCGCAGAAGCCGGTGGCCAGCACGGCCGCGCCGCCGAGCACCGGGCCGGCCAGCACCCGGGTGACGGAGCGTTCCGCCGCTCTGGGGCCCATGCCCGTCCGCAGGACGGTGACCGGCCCGTCGGCCCCGCTGCGGTCGCCCAGGCGCAGGGCGAGGTGCTCGATGCCGAGCGCGCAGGCGATCAGCAGCGGCGCCGGGACGGGCTGCGTGCTCATCAGCTCCCCTCGGCCTCGGTGGACACCGCGTGCGGGACGGGCTTCTTGCTGAACGGCTCTCCGTGCAGGTACCGGCCCAGTGCGGTCAGCGGGAAGACCTGCCGGTAGAGGTGGTAGTTGATCGAGAAGTCCCAGGGGAAGCCGGTGCCGGTGAAGTACGGCTCGTCCCAGGAGCCGTCCTGCCGCTGTGTCGCCGCCAGCCAGGCGACACCGCGTTCGACGGCCTTGGAGTCGCGCTCCCCCGCCGCCAGCAGCGCCATCAGGGCCCAGGCGGTCTGCGAGGCCGTCGAGGCGCCCCGGCCGCTCCAGCGGACGGGGTCCCGGTAGGAGCGCAGGTCCTCGCCCCAGCCGCCGTCGTCGTTCTGCACCCGTTCCAGCCAGGCCACCGCCCGGCGGATCGCGGGATGCCGTGGGGACAGTCCGGCCGCGGTGAGGGCGGGCACCACCGACCCGGTGCCGTAGACGTAGTTGACGCCCCAGCGTCCGAACCACGAGCCCTCCGGCTCCTGTTCGGCCAGCAGCCAGGTGATGCCGCGCCGGGTGCGCGGGTCGTGGGAGAGCCCCTCGACGGCCAGCATCTCGACCACGTGGGCGGTGACGTCGGCGGACGGCGGGTCGATGACCTCGCCGAAGTCGCAGAACGGCAGCCGGTTGGGGAACGGGCTGGTGTTGTCGACGTCGAAGGCGCCCCACGCGCCGTTCTTCGACTGCATCCCGAGGTTCCACCGCACCCCGCGTGCGATGGCGCGGTCCATCCGCTCCGGGTCGTGGTGCGCGACCCGGCGCAGGGCGAGCACCACCTCGGCGGTGTCGTCGATGTCCGGGTAGTTGTCGTTGTGGAACTCGAACGCCCAGCCGCCCGGCGGCAGTTGGGGCCGTCGTTGCGACCAGTCGCCGGGGCGCACGACCTGTTCGCCGAGCATCCAGTCGGCGGCCTTGACCAGTTGCGGATGGTCGGCGGGCACTCCCGCGTCGGCCAGCGCGATGGTCGCCAGGCAGGTGTCCCACACCGGCGACTGGCAGGCCTCGATCATCCGGGCGCCGTCCTCGCGCCACACCGCGTACCGGTCGAGCGACGCGAGCCCGGCCCGCATCACGGGATGTCCGAGGTCGTAGCCGAGCAGGTGCAGGGCGATGACCGAGTACACGGCGGGCGGCTGGATCCCGCCCCAGCAGCCGTCGTTCTCCTGCCGCTCGACGATCCACCGGGCGGCGGAGTTCAGGGCCGCCCTGCGCAGTCTGCGCACCGCGACCGTCCGGTAGCCGCGCACCACCTTGTCGAGCCGCTGGAAGAGGCCGTCCCAGCTGTTCACGGGGGCAAGGGGCCTGGGCGGGTTCGGGTTCGCCGGGTCGGTGTGCAGCTCGTCGAGCGGGAACGGCGCGGGGCGCACCGGGCGCTTCGCCGAGACGACGGTGAGCGGCACGATCGTCTGGCGGGCCCAGCAGCCGAAGTTGTAGATGCTCAGCGGGAACCATTTGGGGAAGAACAACAGCTCGGGCGGCAGTTCGGGCAGGTCCTCCCACTTCCACCAGCCGAACAGGGCCAGCCAGATCCGGGTGAAGACCCGGGCGGCGGCGATGCCCCCCTGGTCGCGGATCCAGGCGGAGGCCCGGGCCATGTGGGGCGCGTCGGGTTCGTCGCCGGCCAGTCGCAGGGCGACGTACGCCTCGACGGTGGCGGAGAGGTCGGGCGGCCCGCCGTAGAAGGTGGCCCAGGTGCCGTCCTCGCACTGCTCGCCGCGGACGAAGAGCGCGGTGGCCCGGGTGGTGGCCTCGTCGCGGATGCCCAGGAACTGGCGGAGCAGCAGGTCCTCGGCGTCCATCGTGACGTTCGTCTCGAGGTCGCCCTTCCACCAGCCCTCGGCGTCCTGCCGGGCGAGCAGGAAGTCGGTGGCGCGTTGCGTGGCGCGTGCGGCGGCTTCTTGTACCCCGGCCGCCACGGGGATGGTGAGGGCGGTTTCGCTGGCCGCGGCAGCGCGGGGCGGCAGGGCCGCCCCGGTGCTTCCGTCGGTCGTCGCTGTCATGGCTTCCCCTTCGTGCAGTGTGCATGTCGTTGCGTCTGCTGTGGGTCCGCCGTCGGCCGGTGCTCTCTCTCCTCGCACACCGGCCGGCGACTACGCGAGGGCTATTCGACCGATAGTGATCATCTCTTTCGTACGACGACGAAGTCGGCGAGCGCCGTGAACCGCTCCCGCACCGGCTCGGGCATGTCCACGGCGTTCAGGGCCTCGATGGCGACCGCGTGCTGCCGGCGTGCCTCCCCGGCGGTCCACTCGCGGCCGCCCGCCTCCTCGATCAGGGCGGCCCGGGCCGCGAACTCCTCCTCGGAGAAGTTGTCGAAGTCGCTGCTCTTGGCGTCCGCGGCGAGGATCTCGCCGAGCCGCTCGGAGGCGGGACCGCCCGCGGCGAGGGCGGCGACCACGGGCAGCGACTTCTTGCGCTGGCGCAGGTCGCTCCAGGTCTGCTTGCCGGTGGCCTCGGGGTCGCCCCAGATGCCGAGGAGGTCGTCGACGGCCTGGAAGGCGAGACCGAGGTGGTGGCCGTACTTCTCCAGGGTGTCCGCGGTGCGCTCGTCGGCGCCGCCGAGCACCGCGCCGATGGAGCTGGCGCAGGCCAGCAGCGCGCCGGTCTTGTTGCCCTCCATCTCCAGGCACTCCTCGACGCTGACCCGGTCGCGGTGTTCGTAGGAGATGTCCTGGGCCTGGCCGTCGATGAGGGCGCGGGTGGCGGTGGTCAGCCGGCGCGTGGCGCGACCGGCCTCGACGGTGCCGAGTTCCAGCAGGATCTCGTTGGCGAGGGCGAACAGGGCGTCGCCGACCAGGATGGCCTGGGCGGGGCCGTGCACCTTCCAGACGGTGTCGCGGTGCCGGCGCTGCTCGTCGCCGTCCATAAGGTCGTCGTGCAGGAGCGAGAAGTTGTGGACCAGCTCCACGGCGACCGCGCCGGGGACGCCGACCTCGGGAGCGGCGCCGGCGACCTCCGCGGAGAGCACGGCGAGCGCGGGGCGCACCGCCTTGCCGCCGTCGCCGTCGGTCGGGTTGCCCTGCGCGTCGATCCAGCCGAAGTGGTAGGCGGCGACCGTGTCCATGGGCGGCGCCAGACGGTCGACGGCCGCCCGCAGCACCGGTGTGGCCAGGGTGCGGCCGCGCTCCAGGAGCGCGGTCACGTCCACCGCGGTCCGCCGGACGGCCGACGTGGCCGGGGGCACAGTGGGCACAGATTCTCCTCTTGTCGCGGTACCGGAGGGGGTGCGGGGGTGTGCCGAGCCGTGCTGATCGAACGTCACCGGGTCCCACCTCGCAGGGGCACGCCGGTCCCCTCCGGCCGTCGGCCGGGGGTGCGGGGGTCGCCCCCCGGGACGATGCAGTGGGCCGCTTCCTCGAAGTCGAAGAGGCGGCGTGGTCGGGGCCGGCCCAGGGCGCCGAGCGCGGCGTCCGCCGCGCTCACACCGCTGCGGACCGCACTCTCCATGGTCGCGGGCCACCCTGTGGCGGTCCACGCTCCGGCCAGGTACAGGCCGGGTGCTTCGGTGCGGGCGCCGGGGCGAAGCCGCCCGACGCCGGGGGCGGGGGCGAACGTGGCGGTCCGCTCCCGGGTCACGAAGAAGTCCTTCACCTCGGCGCGGCGCGCGCCCGGCAGCAGCCTTCGCAGCTCGGGCAGGTACCGCTCGCGCAGGGCGGCGACGGGCTCGTCGATCTCGTCCTGCGCGGCGGACTGGGAGAGGGCGAGGTACTGGCCCTCGCGCAGCCCGGAGGCGTGGGTGCGGTCGAACACCCATTGCACGGGGGTGCCGAGGGCCGCGAAGAAGGGCGCGTCGAGCACCTTGCGGTCGTAGACGACGTGCACGTTGAGGATGGGCGCGGTGCCGATCTCGAGGAGTCGCCCGGCGTCGTGGAGCGCTCCGTCGGGCAGCAGGTCGTAGGCCTCGCGCTGCGGTACGGCGAGCACGACGGCGTCCGTGCGGAGCGTCGCGCCGGGAACCCGCACGCGCCAGGTCCCGTCGTCGTCGGGTACGAGGGAGGTGACGCGGGCACGGACCTCGGTGCGCACGCCCGCGGCGTCGAGCGCCTTGCGGGCCAGCCGGTCGTGCAGCTCGCCCAGCGGGACGTGCGCCCAGCCGATGTCGGCCGCGCCCGGCTCGGAGAGCAGGCCGGTCTTGAACACCATCGCGGCGAGTCCCAGCGAGCAGTCGCCGGCGACCGCGTTGAGGGTGGCGACCCCGACGAGGTCCCACAGGGCCTCGACGGCGCGCGCCGACTGTCCGTGCGCGGTCAGCCAACTGCCGAAGTCCTGGGCGTCCAGGGCCGGATCGGCGAGGTCGAGCCCCTTGAGCGCCAGTGCGGCGCGGCCCACCCCGGCGCGTTCGGCGAGCGAGAGATGCGGATACACGGCGAGGCTGCGCCCCAGATGCAGGGGCACCGGCAGCGCGTCGCGGCGCAGCCTGCCGAGCCGTCGCCCCTCGGGCCTGTCGACGTCGACGACGGGCACATCGAGACGATTCTGCAGCGGCGCGAGCGCGCCGGCGTCGATGCGGTCGAGGAACCACCGGTAGGCGGTGCAGCAGCGCAGGTAGACGTGCTGTCCGTTGTCGACGGTCAGTTCGCCGCGGCGGAAGGAGAAGGCGAGGCCGCCGAGCCGGGGCCGGCCCTCGAGCAGGGTGACGCGCACGCCCGCGTCGGCGAGCGCGAGCGCGGCGGTGACTCCGGCCAGCCCGCCCCCGACGACGACGGCGGTGCGTCCCGCGGGTTCGGGCGCCCGGGCGGCGTCCGCGAGCTGCTCGTCGTTCATCGTGCACCCTTCTGTGCCGGCCGGCCACGGTGCCTGAATGCTGCACCGCAGGCCGTCGCAGTCAGGGACGCCGCGCCGCACCGGAGGGTTGCGCACCGCTTTTCCGCGGTGACGTCACCGCGGTCCACGTGGTCGCCCGGCACGTCCATCAGACGTGCCTCCTGACGCTCCGTCGCGACGCGTGCCGGGCGTCCAGGCCCGACAGGCCGCGCACGGCGACATAGGCCTTCTCCCGGCCGGGCAGCGAGACGCGGCCGCGCAGCACGGCCTCGGGGTCGCGCTCGATGCGGTCGAGGAGCCGGCGGTAGATGCCGGCCATGGCGGCGACGCAGGCGCCGCTGCGCCGGTCGAGCATGGGCAGCAGCCGGTAGCCCTCGGCGAACAGGGCGCGGGCGCGCCGCACCTCGAAGTGGACGAGACCCGCGAAGTCGGAGCCCTCCGGCGGCTTCGGCCCCTCGAACCCGGCCGAGCAGCCGAACTTGGCGAGGTCGTCGGCGGGCAGATAGGTCCGGCCTCCCGCCGCGTCCTCGCGGACGTCTCGGAGGATGTTCGTGAGCTGGAGTGCGAGCCCGAGCGTGTCGGCGTACTCCGGCGCGCGCTCGGCGCCACGCGCCCCCGGCTGGGTGCCGAACACCCCGAGGGAGAGCCGCCCGATGGCGCCCGCCACGCAGCGGCAGTACACCTTCAGGTCGTCCCAGGTCTCGTACGTCTCGCCGCGCACGTCCATCAGCACGCCGTCGATCAGCTCGTCCAGGCCGCCCAGCGGGACCGGGAAGGCCCGGGCCGTGTGCGCGAGGGCGACCGCGACGGGGTCGGTGTCGTCCTCCTCGATCTCGCCCGCGCGGATGCGGGTGAGCAGTGCCCGGGTGTCCTCGAGCCGGGCGCTCTTGACGTCGCCGTCCAGCGCGCCGTCGCCGATGTCGTCGACGCGGCGCGAGAAGGCGTAGAGCGCGGACATCGCGCGGCGTTCGGGCGTGGGCAGCAGCCGGATCCCGTACGCGAAGTTGCGGGCCTGCTGTCCGGTGACGGTCTCGCAGTAGCCGTAGGCGGCGAGTACCGGTGCGGACACGTGCACGGACGACTCCACGGTCCGGATCACCCCTCTCCTCGCAAGGTCACGCCCACCTCGCGCAGCAACTGGAGCTTGCCGGGCTTGGGCGGGCCGGGAAGTACGTCGTACTCGGCGGCGGCGATCGCTCGGATCGCGGCCCTTCCTCCCGCCACGAACCCCGCGAGCAGCAGTCTCAGCCTGCCGTGGACGCTACCCACCAAGGGGGCGCCTTCATTCAGGAGATCGCGCGCGCGTTGCGCCTCGTACGCCACCAGCGCGCGCACCGACGCCCCCGCGCTCGCCGCGGCGAGGTCCGTTTCCCGGACGTGAAAGCGCTTCATGTCCGCGGCGGGCAGGTACACACGGTCGCGGCCGAGGTCCTCGGACACGTCCTGCAGGTGTTCGACGATCTGCAGCGCGGTGCAGATCGCGTCGGAGAGGCGGATCCGCTCGGGGGTCGAGGCGCCGGTGACGGCGAGGACCAGGCGGCCCACGGGATTGGCGGACAGCTCGCAGTAGGCGAGGAGGTCGTCGTAGGTCTCGTACCGCGTGACGATCTGGTCCTGCCGGTTGGCGGCGATCAGGCCGAGGAAGGGCTCGGGACGGAGCGCGCGGCGGCGGACGGCCGGCTGGAGGCGGCGCAGCAGGGGGTGCCGGGGCGTGCCGTCGAAGACCCGTCGCAGATCGGCCTCGAACGCGTCCAGCAGGACCGTGCGGTCAGTCGCCTCGGCGGCCGACACGCCGAGCAGCCGGGCGTCGGCGCCGCCCGGGGCGAGGTCCCCGTCGCCGATGTCGTCGACGAGACGGGCGAAGCCGTAGACGGCCATGAGGTCGTCACGCCAGGCCCGGGGCAGGAAGAAGGGAGCCACGGGGAAGTTCTCGTGCGCGGCCTTGTCCAGCGTGCCGTCCACCGGGTCGCCGGTGCGCGGCGCGACGGACGCCGTCATCCCCGGCCGCCCGCTGCGGAAACGGCGCGGCCCGCGCTGAGCTGGGGAGTTTCCGTAGCCAATGCCGTCACATCTCCCGTTCTACACTGCCGACCCAATACACACTATTTCGGACACGCCGCCCGCACGTCGGCGCGAGGCTTCGGCCGTGGCGCTGAGCGTTATCGCCCCACTTGACGCGTTTCGGGACCGGTCCAGCTTACGTTGTACAACGCAGCCTGGTGCGCAGGGGGTGTTCTGCACATCACAACAACACACCGATTGGCGTCAAGATTCCTTACCCGGAGGGGAGTTGGCGCTTCCTTTGCAGACGCGGGGCCCCGCCGGACAGTTCCGGCGGGGCCCCGACCGGGCGGCCTACTTGCCCGAGAACTTCTCGTACTCCCGCAGGACCTCTTCGGTCGGCCCGTCCAGGCGCAGTTCGCCGCGTTCCAGCCAGAGCACGCGGTCGCAGGTGTCCCTGATCGACTGGTTGCTGTGGCTCACCAGGAACACCGTGCCGGCCTGCTCGCGCAGCTCCCGCACCCGCGCCTCGGAGCGCCTGCGGAACTTGGCGTCGCCGGTGGCGAGGGCCTCGTCGATCATCAGGACGTCGTGGTCCTTGGCCGCGGCGATGGAGAACCGCAGCCGGGCCTGCATGCCGGAGGAGTAGGTGCGCATCGGCAGGCTGATGAAGTCACCCTTCTCGTTGATTCCCGAGAAGTCGACGATCCCCTGGTAGCGCTCCCTGATCTCCTCACGGGACATGCCCATGGCCAGACCGCCCAGGGTGACGTTGCGTTCGCCGGTGAGGTCGTTCATCATCGCGGCGTTGACGCCGAGCAGGGAGGGCTGTCCGTCGGTGTACACCCTGCCGCTCTCCGGCGGCAGCAGCCCGGCGATGGCGCGCAGCAGCGTGGACTTGCCCGAGCCGTTGGAGCCGATCAGGCCGATGGCCTCGCCCCGGTGGGCGACGAAGGAGACGCCGCGCACCGCGTGCACCTTGCGCACGCCGCGCTCCTCACCGCGCTTGACGATCCGGCTGAGGGCGGCGGTGGCGCTGCCCTTCCCGCTCTTGGCGCCGTTGACGCGGTAGACGATGTGGACCTCGTCGGCGATGACCGTCGGGACCCTGCGTCCCGCCCGGTCCCCCGGAAGCGGATCAACCACGGCCGTACCTCTCCTCCGCCTTCCAGAAGTACACGAACCCGCCGACGGCCATGAGGACCGCCCAGCCGCCCGCGACCGCCCACACGTGGTCGGGCAGGTTCTCCGCGCCGTACTCCTCGATGAGCGCGAAGCGCATGAGGTCCATGTAGATGGCGGCGGGATTCCACTGCAGGACGTTCGCCACCCACTGCGGCTTGTCCGCGAGGAAGACGGGGATGGAGAACATCACGCCGGAGGCGTACATCCACGTCCGCATCACGAACGGCATCAGCTGCGCCAGGTCGGGGGTCTTGGCGCCGGCCCGCGCGAACACCAGCGCCAGGCCGGTGTTGAAGCAGAACTGCAGGGCCAGCACCGGGACGATCAGCGTCCAGGACAGGTCCGGGTAGCTGCCCATGCCGATCACCACGGCGAACAGCACCAGCATCGAGTACAGCAACTGCTGGAGCTGCTGCAGCGCGAAGGAGATCGGCAGCGAGGCGCGCGGGAAGTGCAGTGCCCGCACCAGGCCGAGGTTGCCGGAGATCGCCCGGACGCCGCTCATCACCGAGGTCTGCGTGAAGGTGAACACGAAGACGCCCGTGACCAGGAACGGGATGTACACGTCCTTGGGCATCCCGCGGCTGGCGTTGAGGAGCAGGCCGAAGATCATGAAGTACACGGCCGCGTTCAGCAGGGGCGTGGCCACCTGCCACAGCTGGCCCAGCTTGGCCTGGCTGTACTGCGCGGCCAGCTTCGCCCGGGAGAACGCCAGGATGAAGTGACGGCGCCCCCACAGCTGGCGGACGTACTCCCGCAGCGGAGGCCGGGCGCCGCTCACGGCCAGCCCGTACCTGGCTGCCAGCTGCGCCGCCGTGAGGCCCTCGTCGGGCGACGGAAGCGCGCTCACGGCGACTCCGACGTCATGCGTTGTCTCACTCACAGGTAGGAAACCTTCGTCTTCGGGATGCGCAGCCCCTGGGGGACCCGCATGAGCCGGGGGCCCGCGGTACGTCCCGGGGCCCTCAGGGACGAGCTTGTCAGATCACCGGAGGCCGGCCCAGTCGGGTCAGCCGCCACACCGTACGCCACTTCATGGGCCTGCGCGGCCCGCAGGGAGTGCTCCAGCCCTCCCGGAAACCGCCGAACCACGCCTTCAGGGCCGGCCCCGAGGGGCGGCGGGCCAGCGTGAGCAGCATCCAGACCCCGAGGTAGACCGGGACCAGCGGGGCGGGCAGGTTCCGGCGGGCCAGCCACACCCGGTTGCGGGCCACCATGCGGTGGTACACCGCGTGCCGTGAGGGTGCGGTCGTCGGGTGGTGGAGCACCATGTCCGACCGGTAGTCGATCATCCAGCCCGCGTCGAGCGCCCGCCACGCCAGGTCGGTCTCCTCGTGGGCGTAGAAGAACTCGCCGGGGAGACCGCCGACCTGCGCGAGCACCTCCGTGCGGACGGCGTTCGCGCCGCCGAGGAAGGTGGTCACCCGGGACGAGCGCATCGGGTCGGAGGCGCGCAGCCGGGGCACGTGGCGGCGCTGGGTGACGCCGGTGTCCGGGTCGGCGATCCGGAAGCTGATGATGCCCAGTTCCGGATCGGCGTCGAAGGCACGGCGGCACAGTTCGGCGGTGTCCGTGCGGGCCAGCAGGCCGTCGTCGTCCAGGAACAGCAGGATGTCGACGTCGCGGCCGCCGGGCCCGAAGGCCTCGATGCCGACGTTGCGGCCGCCGGGGATGCCGAGGTTCTCGGGCAGCTCGATCGTCCGGACGCCCTCGGGGACTTCCGGGACGGGCGCGCCGTTGCCGACCACGACCACCTCCACCCGGTCGCCGTCCTGCCCCGCGACCGAGTCGAGCAGGGCGCGCAGCTCGCCGGGGCGGTTGCCCATGGTGATGACGACCGCGCCGACCTTCTTCGCCGCGCTCACTTGAGCCTGCTCGAGGCGAGGATGGACACCAGGTGCAGCAGCGTCTGCAGGAGCGCGATGCCCGCCAGCACGGCCACGCCGAGCCGGGAGAAGAACAGGTCGCCGCGCAGCTGGTCGGCCACGGCCAGGACCAGGATGAGCAGGGACGCCTCGATGCCGAGGATCAGCCGGTGGAACTTGAGGGCCGCGGCGGCCCGGCGGGCCAGCGCCATGCCGGAGGAGCGCGGCTCGGACGCCGCCTCCTTGACCGGCGGCAGCCCTCCCTGATGACGGGCGACGCCGACGAGGTCGGTCTCCGCCTTGATCAGGATGGCGCCGAGCGCGGCCAGGGTGCCGAGGAAGGCCCACAGCCAGTCGATGCGCCCGCTGCCCCACAGGTCGGCGGCGCGCAGACCGAAGCCGACGAGCACCGCCGCGTCGGTCAGGTACGCGCCGACCCGGTCCAGGTAGACGCCCGCCAGCGAGTACTGCTTCTTCCAGCGCGCGATCTCGCCGTCCACGCAGTCCAGCAGCAGGTACATCTGGACGCAGACCACGCCGAGCACGGCGCCCGTGATCCCCGGCACCAGCAGGGCCGGGGCCGCGAGCACCCCGAAGACGGTCATCAGATACGTGAGCTGGTTGGGCGTGACCCTGGTGTTCACCAGATAGCGGTCCACCCGCAGGGACACCTCACGCATGTAGAGGCGTCCCATCCAGTGCTCACCGCTGCGCCGGTCCTTCACCCCCGGGGGGTGGACGACCGGTCTGAGTTCAGCTACCGATGGCCTTGACATATTCGGTGTAGACGTCCTTGATCTGGTCGGGCTTGAGGTCGAGGTGTTCGAGGATCGTGTAGCGGCCGGGCCTGGTCTCGGGAGCGAACCCCACGGCGCGGACGAACTCGTCCACCGTGAAGCCGATCTCCTCCGGCAGGACGGGCAGTCCGTGCCGGCGCAGCACCTGGGCCATGTAGGCCGACTCCTCGTGGGCTCCGCGCAGGTACATCGCGAAGGCCGCGCCGAGTCCGCACTGCTCGCCGTGGGCGGCGGCCCGCCGGGGGAAGAGCAGGTCGAAGGCGTGGTTGATCTCGTGGCACGCGCCGGAGGAGGGGCGGGAGTCGCCCGACACCGACATCGCGATGCCGCTGAGCACCAGCGCCTCGGCCAGCACCTGGAGGAAGCCGGTGTCGCCGATGCCGCCCGGGTGGCGCAGCACGGCCTCGCCGGCCTGCCGGGCGATCGCGGCCGCGAGACCGTCGATCTTCTCGCCCTTGACCCGGTTGGCGAGCTCCCAGTCGGCGATCGCCGAGATGTTGGACACCGCGTCGCCGATGCCGGCGCGCACGAACCGCACCGGGGCCTCGCGGATGACGTCCAGGTCGATCACGACCGCGATCGGGTTCGGCACGCCGTAGGAGCCGCGTCCCGCGTCGTTGTCGAGGGTGGCGACCGGCGAGCACAGGCCGTCGTGCGCGAGGTTCGTCGGCACGGCGACCAGCGGCAGGCCCACCCGCGCCGCGGCGAACTTGGCGCAGTCGATGATCTTGCCGCCGCCCAGGCCCACGACGGCGTCGTAACGGCCGGCCTTTATGTCGCCGGCCAGCCGGACCGCGTCGTCGAGGGTGCCGCCGCCCACCTCGTACCAGGTGGCGCCGGACAGGGCCGGGGTGAGCCGCTCGCGCAGCCGGGCGCCCGAGCCGCCGCTGACGGCGATCGCGAGCTTGCCCGAGTGCGAGATGCGCTCGTCGGCGAGGACCCCGACCAGGTCGTCCAGGGCACCCGGGCGGATGTCCACGACGACCGGTGAGGGGATCAGCCGGGTCAGTACTGGCACGCGATCTCCCGTCCGCGGGCGAGATCGTCGTGGTTGTCGATCTCCACCCACTTGACGTCGCCGATCGGCGCCACGTCGATGCGGAAGCCGCGGTTCACCAGTTCCTGGTACCCGTGCTCGTAGAACTGCTGCGGGTCGGTCTCCCACACGGTCTTGAGGGCGTCGGCCAGTTCGGGGGCCGCGTCGCCCTCGATGAGGGTGACGCCGATGTACTCACCGGTGGCCTCGGCCGGGTCCATCAGCTTGGTGATCTTCGTCATGCCCCGCTCGGGGTCGACGACGACCTTCATCTCCTCGTCCGCGAGGGACTTCACGGTGTCCAGCGCGAGGATGATCCGCCTGCCCTCACCACGGGCGGCGAGTAGCGTCCTCTCGACGGAGACCGGGTGCACGGTGTCGCCGTTGGCGAGGATCACGCCGTCCTTGAGCGCGTCACGACCGCACCACAGGGAGTACGCGTTGTTCCACTCCTCGGCCTTGTCGTTGTCGATGAGGGTGAGCTTGAGGCCGTACTTCGCCTCCAGCGCCGCCTTGCGCTCGTACACGGCCTCCTTGCGGTAGCCGACGATGACCGCGACCTCGGTCAGCCCGATCTCGGCGAAGTTGCCGAGCGTCAGGTCCAGGACCGTGGGCTCGCCTTCTATGCCCGCGGGCCCCACCGGCACCAGCGCCTTGGGCAGGGTGTCGGTGTAGGGGCGCAGACGCCGTCCGGCGCCGGCCGCCAGCACGAGGCCGATCATGCGGGTTCTCCTTCATCGTGTACGGCGGGAGCGCCGCCCTTGTGGGCGGACACCCAGAAGCGGATGCTCTCGACGAGCCCCACGACGGCGACGGCCACGGCGAGAACCGTGAGCGCGACCGTGAACTGCGAAGCGGTGAGCAGCGCGGCCAGCACGGCCACGAGCAGCGTCCGCCCCTCCTGCCCCCCGACGGTGCGCACCAGCCAGGCCGGCGGCGCTCCGGCGTCGCCGCGGATGCGGTACACCGTGTCGTAGTGATGGTAGGCGACGGCGGCGACCAGCCCGAAAGCCGCGGGAAGCGCTCCGTCCACGTCGGCCCGGGCCGCCAGGATCAGGATCGTGCCGTACTCGGCGGCGCGGAACAGCGGGGGGACCAGCCAGTCGAGGGCGCCCTTGAGGGGATGGGCGACGGCCTCGGCGGACAACAGGACGTACGCGCCGGCCATCAGGACGACCCACCAGCTCGGGCCCCACATCCAGGCCGCGAGGGTGACCAGCACGGCGCCGACGGCGGCGCTGAGGAGCGCGGTCGGCCGGGGCCTGCCGGGAAGGAAGCGGACCAGCGCCTCGGTCAGCGGCCCGCTGTCCGCGAGGTCCGCGAGCGCCTGCGCCGCCCGGTCCGTCCGCCTGGCCTTGCGGGTGAGGGAGCGCAGGACACGGCCCGCCGTGGTGTACGTCGCCGCGAAGGCGCAGCCGACGAGCAGCGCGTAGAAGGTGATGCGGGGGGTGGTGGCCGCGGTCAGCACGGCGATCATGGCCCATCGTTCGCCGATGGGCAGAACTATCATCCGCCGCACCCAGACCGTCCAGCCGACGCTGTCGAGCTTGTCGGAGAGGGCGGCGGTGGGGCTGGTGTTGGCGGTCGCGTCGTGGTTGGCCTCGTTGAAGGAGAAGTCCACGACGTGCCGGCAGGTCTGCAGGACCATGGCGCCCAGCGCGAGCGCCCACACGTCGTCGCCGCCGCGGGCCGCTCCCAGGGCGAGGCCCGCGTAGTAGGCGTACTCCTTGGCCCGGTCGAAGGTGGCGTCGAGCCAGGCGCCCAGGGTGGAGTACTGCAGGGAGTAGCGGGCGAGCTGGCCGTCGACGCAGTCCAGGACGAAGGAGGCGATCAGCAGGACGCCGGCCGCGACGAACCCGCCGCGGGTGCCGGTGGCCGCGCAGCCCGCCGCGATCAGCGCGGTGATCAGCGAGGCGGTCGTGACCTGGTTCGGGGTCAGGCCGCGGCGGGCGCACCAGCGGGCGATGTAGCGGGAGTACGGGCTGATGAAGTAGGTGGTGAAGAAGCCGTCGCGGGCCTTGACGGCCGACTTCAGGCGCACCGCCTCGTCGTCCAGGGCGGCCACGGCCTGCCGTGCCTCGTTGCGGGTCTGCGGGTCGACCGGCACCTGCGCGACCAGACTGCCCAGTTCGGGGTGGTGCACGTCGGCGCCGTCGGCGTCGAGGGCGGCGACCACGCGGTCGGCGAGGCTCTCGACGGCCAGCAGGGTGCCGCCGCTCGCGGAGTTCTCGCGGGCCATCGCGCGGGTCAGGGCCCGGCGGGCGGCCGGCTGCGCGGTCAGCGCGCCCGGGATCGCGGCGAGCGGGAAGCGGGGATCGGTGAGCCCCAGGCGCAGGGCGTGCTCGTGACCGACGAAGCGGGCGTCCACCACGGCGACGCGCTGGTCGCCGGGGACGGCGGCGAGGAGTGCCTCGGCGTCACCGGCGTCGGAGGCGGTCAGGACGTCGAAGCCGAGGGACCGCAGGTCGCCCTCGATCGACGATCCGGGGACCGGCGAGCCGGTGAGGATGGCGGTCGACAACCGAACTCACTCCCTGGGTCCGGCGCGCTTCACGCCGGTGATGAACGATGGGGGGCGCCCCTTGGCCGCACCGGCGACCTCACCGGCGCCGCACCAGGCGGGCGGCATGTCGGCAGAGGCTATCGGATGCCGGGAAGGCCGCGTTCACCGCCCGTTGCGGCACGGCCGACACGGTCCCCCGGCGCCACCGGCCCCCGGTGGAACCGGCCTTCGCCGAGATCATCATGGGTGATCGGCGGCCCGGCCGACAAACCGCGTCCCCCGGAGCCGACATCCCGGACACCGCCCGCGGCCCGGGCCCTGACCGAGGTCGGCATAGGGTCACAGGCATGACGTGGCTGATCACCGGCGGAGCCGGATACATTGGGGCACATGTGGCGCGGGCCGTGACGGGGGCCGGCGAAAGGGTCGTCGTGCTGGACGACCTCTCGTCCGGCGTCACCGCTCGGCTCGGGGCGGACGTCCCGCTCGTCAGAGGCTCGGCACTCGACGCCGACCTGCTCGGGAAGACCCTCGCGGAGCACGCCGTGACCGGTGTGGTGCACCTGGCCGCGCACAAGCAGGTGGGCGAGTCGGTGGCGCAGCCCACCCGTTACTACCGGGACAACGTGGGCGGTCTCGCCACGCTGCTCGAGGCGGTGGCCGAGGCCGGGATCCGGCGGTTCCTGTTCTCCTCCTCCGCGGCCGTCTACGGCAATCCCGATGTGGACCTCATCACCGAGGACACCCCGTGCGCTCCGGTGAACCCGTACGGCGAGACCAAGCTCGCCGGAGAGTGGCTGGTGCGGGCGGCGGGGCAGGCGCACGGCATCGCGACGACATGTCTGCGCTACTTCAACGTGGCCGGGGCGGCGGCGCCCGAGCTGGCCGACACCGGGATCTTCAACGTCGTGCCGATGGTCTTCGACCGGCTCACCCGCGGCGAGGCCCCGCGGATCTTCGGCGCCGACTACCCGACGCCGGACGGGACCTGTGTGCGCGACTACATCCACGTGGCGGACCTGGCGGAGGCCCATCTCGCGGCGGCCCGGCGGCTGAGCGCGCCGGACGCGGCGGGCGACCTGACGGTGAACATCGGCCGGGGCGAGGGCGTCTCGGTGCGCGAGCTGGTCACCCTCATCGGCGAGGTCACCGGCGACACCCGCCCGCCCGTCGTCGAGGGACGCAGGCCCGGGGACGCGCCGCGCGCCGTGGCCGCGGCGGACCTGGCGGCCCGGGAACTGGGGTGGACGGCCCGGCGAGGGGTGCGGGAGATGGTCGGGTCGGCGTGGCAGGGCTGGCGGCTGCACCGCCCCTGACCTGGTGGAGCTGCCCTGACCTGCACTTCGTTTCCGCAGGTCAGGGCACATGACAACGGTGTTCAGTGCCGCGTTGCCGGATACCCCCCACCCGTAGTTCACTGTGAGCCCGGGCAGCGCACGGATCACGGGAAGGCTGTATCCATGGGGGCTGGGCACGACCACGGCCACACGCACGCGCAGGTGCCGCCCACCGGCACGGCCGCGGCGGCGTACCGCGGCAGGCTGCGCGGCGCTCTGGCGATCACGCTCGGCGTCATGGTGGTGGAGATCGTCGGCGGGGTGCTCGCGGACTCCCTGGCGCTGGTCGCGGACGCGGCGCACATGGCGACGGACGCCCTGGGGCTGGGCATGGCGCTGCTCGCCATCCACTTCGCGGGCCGGCCGCCGAGCGCGAACCGCACCTTCGGGCTCGCCCGCGCCGAGATCCTGGCCGCCCTCGCCAACTGCCTGCTGCTGCTCGGGGTGGGCGGCTACGTCCTGTACGAGGCGGTCCAGCGGTTCTTCACGCCGGCCGCCACCGAGGGCGCACTGATGATCTGGTTCGGCGCGATCGGCCTGGCGGCGAACATGGTCTCGCTGACCCTGCTGATGCGCGGCCGGGCGGAGAGCCTGAACGTGCGCGGGGCGTTCCTGGAGGTGGCCGCCGACGCGCTGGGCTCGGTGGCGGTGCTGATCTCGGCGGTGGTGATCCTGACCACCGGCTGGCAGACCGCCGACCCGATCGCCTCGCTGGTCATCGGCCTGATGATCGTGCCGCGGACGGTGAAGCTGCTGCGCGAGACGCTCGACGTGCTGCTGGAGTCGGCCCCGAAGGACGTCGACATGGCCGAGGTGCGGTCCCACATCCTCGCCCTGGACGGGGTGGAGGACGTCCACGATCTGCACGCCTGGACGATCACCTCCGGCATGCCGGTGCTGTCGGCGCACGTGGTGGTCAGTTCGGAGGCGCTCAACGCGATCGGCCACGAGAAGATGCTGCACGAGCTCCAGGGCTGCCTGGGCGACCACTTCGACGTGGAGCACTGCACCTTCCAGCTGGAGCCGAGCGGGCACGCCGAACACGAGGCGCGGCTCTGCCACTGAACGCTCTCTGGCCGCGCCACCCGATTCATACAGAAGTTCGATGCGGTTCCGCGGACCCGTCACCGGGCAAGATCACCTCCGGGGTCCCCGCCGCGCCGACGGGACACGCGCGCGGGACATGCGCGCTTTCCCGCGAACGGCCGGGAGCGCCGGGCGAGTGCGGCAGACTGGGACGCGAGGACCGATGCTAAGGATGGGTATGCCGATCACACCTGCCACCGCGACACACGACTCGTCGAACGGGATCGCCGAAG
Organism: Streptomyces sp. P3; assembly: GCF_003032475.1. Lineage (NCBI taxonomy): Bacteria > Bacillati > Actinomycetota > Actinomycetes > Kitasatosporales > Streptomycetaceae > Streptomyces > Streptomyces sp. P3. The sequence goes on along the minus strand of NZ_CP028369.1, from coordinate 7,876,931 downwards.
CGATCTTGCTGGAGCTGGTCGACGAGAACGGCGTCACGATCGGCACCGCGGAGAAGCTCGCCGCCCATCAGCCGCCCGGGCAGCTGCACCGCGCGTTCTCGGTGTTCCTCTTCGACGAGCGGGGCCGGCTGCTGATCCAGCAGCGCGCGCTCGCCAAGTACCACTCCCCCGGCGTGTGGTCCAACACCTGCTGCGGCCACCCCTACCCGAACGAGGCGCCGTTCGCGGCGGCCGCCCGGCGCACCCATGAGGAGCTGGGCGTCTCCCCGTCACTGCTCGCCGAGGCGGGCACCGTCCGCTACAACCATCCGGACCCGGACTCGGGCCTGGTGGAGCAGGAGTACAACCACCTGTTCGTCGGGCTGGTGCAGTCCCCGCTGCGGCCGCAGGCGGACGAGGTCGGCGACACGGCCTTCGTGACCCCCGCCGAGCTGGCGGAACGGCACGCGAAGGAGCCGTTCTCGTCCTGGTTCATGACCGTCCTGGACGCGGCACGGCCCGCGGTCCGCGAGCTGACCGGCCCCTCGGCCGGCTGGTGAGGCTCAGGGCGTCCGCACGGGCTTGAGCGGCAGGGCGGCCCAGATCACCTTGCCGCCGCCCGCCGTGTGCTCGACGTCGCACACCCCGCCCGCCTCCCTGGCGATCTCCCGTACCAGGAGCAGTCCCCGGCCGCCGGTGCGGCCGTGATCGGCCTCCAGGGCGGTCGGGCGGTAGGGGTGGGCGTCCTCCACGGCGACCCGCACCCACTCGGCTCCGACGGCGACCTCCACCGCGAGCACCGGCGACAGCAGGGCCGCATGCCGGACGGCGTTGGTCACCAGCTCGGAGACGATCAGCAGGAGCCCCTGGGTCAGGTCGTCGGAGAGCGGTACCCCCTGGCGGTACAGCAGGTCCCGCACGGCGTGCCGGGCCTGCGGGACCGAGGCGTCCACGGCGGAGGCGGTGAACCGCCAGACGCCTTCGTAGGGCAGCGGGCGCGGCACGGACTCCCCGGCGGGCTCGGGGAGTGCGCCTGGTCCGCCCTCTGGGCGTGGGTCGGGCCCGCGCCCGTGATCGTCCATCGTCCGGTCCCCGCCCTCGCGCTCGATTGTCGCCACATCCGAAATGTTGACGACGAGGCGGTCCGCTTCGGATGACTGAACAGAAGTCAGCAGTTATCGAGCGTTTTCGACCACATCCGGGAGAGCAGGGCGACCGCAGGACCGTTTCTTTCGCGTTCACGCCACCTTCGCGCCCTCTTCGGGTCGTACGGGTCCGGCGGCGACGCTCTTCCCGTTTTGGCTCCTTTTGCCGCCGATGCCGTTCCCGCACCGGTCGGCCCACGTGATCATGGGACGAACCGGGCGGTTAGCATCCGGGGAATGGAGCCCGAACTGCTGCACGGCGTCACGGACGCGGTCGCCACCGTCGTCCTGCACCACCCTGCGAAGCGCAATGCCATGACGGCCGCGATGTGGGCGGGGCTGCCCCCGCTGCTGGACGCCCTGGCCGCCGACCCCGCGGTACGGGCGCTGGTGCTGACGGGGGCGGGCGGCACGTTCTGCGCGGGCGCCGACATCTCCACGCTGCAGGACTCTCCGGACGAGGCGCAGGCGCTGGCGGTGCGGGCCGAGGAGGCCCTGGCGGCGTTCCCGAAGCCGACGCTGGCCGCCGTGCGGGGCTACTGCGTCGGCGGCGGCGCCCAGCTGGCCGCCGCCTGCGACCTGCGGTTCGCCGAGGAGGGCGCGCTGTTCGGGGTGACGCCGGCCCGGCTCGGCATCGTCTACCCGTCCTCCGCCACCCGGCGACTGGTGTCCCTGGTGGGGCCCGCCACCGCCAAGTACCTGCTGTTCTCCGGCGAGTTGATCGACTCCGGGCGGGCGCTGCGCACCGGTCTCGTCGACGAGGTGCTCCCCGCGGACGCGCTCGACGAGCGGGTCGGCGAGTTCACCCGCCTGCTGACGTCGCGCTCGCAGCTGACCCAGGCCGCCGCCAAGGAGTTCGCGAACGGCCGCACCGACCGGGACGCCCACTGGAGCGCGCAGGCGCGCGGCAACGGCGACACCGCGGAAGGCGTCGCCGCGTTCCTGCAGCGCCGGGAGCCGCACTTCACCTGGAGCACGCCGGGCTGGGACGGCCGCGGCCGGATGACCGCGCCCTGATCCATGATTGTCGGCGCCACCTGCCACAATTGCCGCGCAACCTCAGTGGAGAAGGCGGTACGGGATCGTGACGACACCCGGGTCCATCGAAGCAGGATCCATCGAAGGCAGGATCGCCGAGGAACTCGGCGTACGGGAGCGGCAGGTCAAGGCCGCCGTGGAGCTGCTCGACGGCGGCTCGACGGTGCCCTTCATCGCCCGCTACCGCAAGGAAGCGACCGAGATGCTCGACGACGCGCAGCTGCGCACGCTCGAGGAGCGGCTGCGCTACCTGCGGGAGCTGGAGGAGCGGCGGTCGGCGGTCCTGGAGTCGGTCCGTGAGCAGGGCAGGCTCACCGACGCGCTCGAGGCGCAGATCCGCGGCGCGCAGACCAAGGCGCGCCTGGAGGACATCTATCTCCCGTTCAAGCCCAAGCGGCGCACCAAGGCGCAGATCGCGCGCGAGGCGGGTCTCGAGCCGCTCGCCGACGGCCTGCTCGCGGACGCCTCGGTCGACCCGCACGCGGCCGCCGCCGCGTTCGTGGACGCCGACAGGGGCGTCGCCGATCCGCAGGCCGCGCTGGACGGCGCGCGGGCCATCCTCACCGAGCGGTTCTCGGAGGACGCCGACCTGATCGGCGAGCTGCGCGAACGCATGTGGGCGCGCGGGCGGCTCGCCGCCCGGGTGCGCGAGGGCAAGGAGGAGGCAGGCGCGAAGTTCGCCGACTACTTCGACTTCGCGGAGCCGTTCACCGCGCTGCCCTCGCACCGGATCCTGGCGATGCTGCGCGGCGAGAAGGAGGACGTCCTCGACCTCGTCCTGGAGCCGGAGGAGCCCTCCGAGCAGCCCGGCCCCTCCTCGTACGAGCCCGTGATCGCGTCGAGGTTCAAGATCGCCGAGCGCGGTCGCCCCGGCGACAAGTGGCTGAGCGACACGGTCCGCTGGGCGTGGCGCACCCGCATCCTGGTCCACCTCGGCATCGACCTGCGGCTGCGGCTGCGCACGGCCGCCGAGGACGAGGCCGTGAACGTGTTCGCCGCCAACCTCCGCGACCTGCTGCTCGCCGCCCCGGCCGGCACGCGCGCGACGCTGGGCCTGGACCCCGGCTTCCGTACGGGCGTGAAGGTCGCCGTCGTCGACGCGACCGGCAAGGTCGTCGCCACGGACGTGATCTACCCGCACGTCCCGGCGAACAAGTGGGACGAGGCGATCGCGGGGCTCGCGCGGCTGGCGAAGGAGCACGCGGTCGACCTGGTCGCCATCGGCAACGGCACCGCGTCCCGCGAGACCGACAAGCTGGCCGGCGAACTCATCGCGAACCACCCGGAGCTGCGGCTCACCAAGGTGATGGTGTCCGAGGCGGGCGCCTCCGTGTACTCGGCCTCCGCCTTCGCCTCCCAGGAGCTGCCCGACATGGACGTGTCGCTGCGCGGCGCCGTGTCGATCGCCCGCCGGCTCCAGGACCCGCTCGCCGAGCTGGTGAAGATCGACCCCAGGTCGATCGGCGTCGGCCAGTACCAGCACGACCTGTCCGAGGTGAAGCTGTCGCGTTCGCTGGACGCGGTGGTGGAGGACTGTGTGAACGGCGTCGGGGTGGACGTCAACACGGCCTCGGCGCCGCTTCTCTCGCGGGTGTCCGGCATCTCCTCCGGTCTCGCCGAGAACATCGTGGCGCACCGGGACGCCAACGGGCCCTTCACCTCCCGCTCCGAGCTGAAGAAGGTGGCCCGGCTCGGCCCGAAGGCGTACGAGCAGTGCGCCGGCTTCCTGCGGATCCGCGGCGGCTCCGACCCGCTCGACTCCTCCAGCGTGCACCCCGAGGCGTACCCGGTGGTGCGGCGCATGGTGAAGACCTCCGGCCAGGAGGTGGCCGCCCTGATCGGCAACACGGGCGTCCTGCGCTCGCTGCGGCCGGCGGACTTCGTGGACGAGACGTTCGGGCTGCCTACCGTCACCGACATCCTCAGGGAGCTGGAGAAGCCCGGGCGCGACCCGCGGCCCGCCTTCAGGACGGCGACCTTCAAGGACGGCGTGGAGAAGATCTCCGACCTCGCCTCCGGGATGGTCCTGGAGGGCGTGGTGACGAACGTGGCGGCCTTCGGGGCGTTCATCGACATCGGCGTCCACCAGGACGGACTGGCACATGTCTCCGCGCTGTCGAAGACGTTCGTCAAGGACCCCCGGGACGTCGTCAAGCCGGGCGACATCGTCAAGGTGAAGGTGCTCGACGTCGACATCCCGCGCAAGCGGATCTCGCTGACGCTCCGGCTCGACGACGAGGCGGCACCGCAGGGCGGGCAGCGCCAGCCCTCCGGCGGGGGCCGCTCGCAGCGCGGCGGCGGACGACCGCCGCAGCAGCGGCAGCAGGGCGGGCAGCGCGCGGGCGGCGGAGGCGGCGGCGGTTCACGCCAGGCTCCGCCGCCGGCCAACAGCGCGATGGCCGACGCTCTGCGCCGAGCGGGTCTGACCGACCCGAAGAAGGGCAGTCGCTGACGACACAGTGAAGGAGCGGGCCGGGACCGCGGGCGGACGCACCGCGGCCCGGACGGCTCGTACAGAGGCCGCATGGATGCTTTCCGGGTCCTCAGCCGGAGCATGTGGGCCGGCGACGGCCACGAGAGCGCGTGGACCGGGGCGGGCGACGGCGCGCTTCGGGCCCGGGGGCGGGCGGTGCCTCCGCAGCGACATCGTCCTCGGCCCGGACGGGTACGTCTTGGACCACCCCGGGCTCGCCACCCGGCCGGGGTGAACGGCCCTCCCGGCGGCTACCGCTCCGTCACCTTGCCGTCCGCGACCTCCAGGCGGCGTGTCACTTGGACCGCGTCCAGCATGCGCCGGTCGTGGGTGACGAGCAGCAGGGTGCCCTCGTAGGCGTCGAGGGCCGACTCCAGCTGCTCGATGGCCGGCAGGTCGAGGTGGTTGGTCGGCTCGTCGAGGACCAGGAGGTTGACGCCCCGCCCCTGGAGCAGCGCGAGGGCGGCACGGGTGCGCTCACCGGGCGACAGGGTCGCCGCCGGGCGCATGACGTGGTCCGACTTCAGGCCGAACTTGGCCAGCAGGGTGCGCACCTCGACCGGCTCGGTGTCGGGGACGGCGGCGCGGAACGCCTCCAGCAGCGCCTCCGCGCCGTGGAACAGCGCCCGAGCCTGGTCGACCTCGCCGACCAGGACGCCGGATCCCAGGGCCGCGTGTCCGGCGTCCAGCGGGACCCGCCCGAGCAGCGCCCCGAGGAGGGTGGACTTGCCCGCGCCGTTCGCGCCGGTCACCGCGACCCGGTCGGCCCAGTCGATCTGCAGCGTCACCGGACCGAAGGTGAAGCCGCCGCGGCGCACCTCCGCGTCGCGCAGCGAGGCGACCACCGCTCCGGAGCGCGGGGCGGCCGCGATCTCCATGCGCAGCTCCCACTCCTTGCGCGGCTCCTCGACGACCTCCAGGCGCTCGATCATGCGCTGGGTCTGCCGCGCCTTCGCGGCCTGCTTCTCGCTGGCCTCGCTGCGGAACTTGCGGCCGATCTTGTCGTTGTCGTTGGCCGCCTTGCGGCGCGCGTTCTTCACGCCCTTGTCCATCCAGGAGCGCTGGGTCTGCGCCCGGTCCTGGAGGGCGGCCTTCTTGTCGGCGTACTCCTCGAAGTCGTCGCGCGCGTGCCTGCGGGCCACGTCCCGCTCCTCGAGGTAGGCGTCGTAGCCGCCGCCGTAGAGGTTGATCTGCTGCTGCGCCAGGTCCAGTTCGAGGACCTTGGTGACCGTGCGGGTGAGGAACTCCCGGTCGTGGCTGACGACCACCGTGCCGGCGCGCAGGCCGGTCACGAAGCGTTCCAGGCGCTCCAGTCCGTCCAGATCGAGGTCGTTGGTCGGCTCGTCGAGCAGGAAGACGTCGTAGCGGGACAGGAGGAGGGAGGCGAGGCCCGCGCGGGCGGCCTGGCCGCCGGACAGGGAGGTCATCGGCTGGTCGAGGTCCACGCCGAGCCCCAGCGAGTCGGCGACCTCCTCGGCGCGTTCGTCCAGGTCGGCGCCGCCGAGGTCGAGCCAGCGCTCCAGGCTCGTCGCGTAGGCGTCGTCCGCGCCGGGCGCCCCGTCGACCAGGGCCTGGGTCGCCTCGTCCATCGTGCGCTGCGCCTCGGCGACGCCGGTGCGGCGGGCGAGGAACTCGCGGACGCTCTCACCGGGGCGGCGCTCTGGCTCCTGGGGAAGATGGCCGACGGTCGCGGTCGGCGGGGAGAGCCTGAGCTCGCCCTGTTCGGGCGCGGTGAGCCCGGCGAGCAGCTTCAGCAGGGTGGACTTGCCCGCGCCGTTGGCGCCGACCAGCCCGATCACGTCCCCGGGGGCGACCACGAGGTCGAGCCCGGAGAAGAGGGAGCGGTCGCCGTGTCCGGCGGCGAGGTTCTTGGCGACGAGAGTGGCAGTCATCAGACAGCAGATCCTAGTGCGCGGGCGGCGTCCGGGGCGCCGGGGTCCCTCCGGTCGCCGAACCGGGACGCGGTCGGTCGGCGTGCGGGCGCGGACACTCAGGCGGGCGGCGGCGTCGTCGTGGTCGGCGGCGGGGTCATCGGGCCGGCGGCGGCTGTCGTCCTGGCCGAGCGGGGGCCGACGGGTGCGGGTGCGGGCGCGTGTCCCCGCCCCGTGGAGCGGACCACCTCGGCCGTCGCGGGTGCGCTGTGGTGGCCGTGGCGCATCGAGCCGATGGTGTCGGCGCGCGCATGGGCACTGCGCCGGCCGGAGGTGTGCCAGGAGTCGGCCGCACAACCCGAGGAGAGCGGGGTGCGGCTGGTCGAGGGGGCGATGAGCCCGGTGGACCCGGCGAACGTCGAGGCCTGGGCGGCGGACGGCTGTCCGTGGCGCGGTGGGCCGGCTGTCCGTGTGCGGCGGGCGCGACGGACGCGCCGTGATCCACGACCACGGCGGCGGGGTGACCGTCGCCTGGGGACGCGCGGAGGAGGCGGCCGGGCCGGCCGCCTCCTCCTGACCGGTCACGGACGCCGGTGCCCCGCTCCCGGCCGACCGGTCACGGGATCGGGAGCACGCCGGGGCCTGTCGGTCACGGGATCCGGAAGGCGCTCCTCGGCGCACCGGTGCCGGCCGGCGGGGCCGCGTGCGGTGCGCGGTGCGTGGCGTCGGCCGCCGGTGATCCGGCCGTCGCGGCGGCGAAGGCCTTCGCGCCGCCCACGACGGGGACCCGGGCCGAGGTACGGGCCAGGTCCAGGGTGAGCGTCGGACGGTCGGCGGGCGGGTCGATGAGGTCCTTGTCGGTGCCCGCCACGATCAGTGCGAGGCGATGGCCGGACGGTACGACGTGGTCGGTGGCCGCGAGGTCCAGGGTGATCGTGTACGCCCTGCCCGGGGTCAGCGGCACGCCCCTGCCGGGATCGGCGGAGGTCCCGAGGTCGGCCCAGCCCCGGCTGACGACCGTGGCGCCGACGTCGAGCGTCGCGGCCTTCGTCTCCTTGAAGCAGGCACTGTCGCCCGCGGTGCTCACGCCCCAGCAGGTGCGGTCGGCGAGGGTGGTGATCCCCTCGCCTCCCGCCGCGTAGTCGCGGATCGTGTCGGGACCGAGGTCGACGAGGACGGCGCTCAGGTGGGCCGTCGCCGTGCTGGGCGTGGCGGTGACGGTGACCTTCGAGGAGCCGGACAGCCGCAGGTCCCGGGTGAGGGCGCCGGTGACGAAGCCCGCCTTGTCGGGCGTCGGGGTGTCGATCTGCGCGGCCCAGTCCCTCTCGTCGCGCTGCGGGTCGTCGGTGAAGGCGGCGGCGCCGGTGCTCCCGCGCAGGCCGAGCGTCCCTGCGCCCGGCCGGTCGCCGGCGGCCGGGCGCAGGGTCGTGGTCTGCGTGCCGCGCGGCGGCCAGGACGCCGAGGTGACCCACTGGTCGGGGTGGCGTTCGACGTCGGCCATGGGCTCGCGGTCGATGCCGTTGTCGTAGCCGAGGAGTTCGTGGTCGAACCAGCGGTGCAGGGTGTCGACCCAGGCGGCGCGGCGGAAGTCGAAGGGGTCGACGTGGCCGGTCTGGGAGAGCCAGATCTTGCGGTGCACGCCGTTCTTCGCGAGGGCGTCCCACCACTGGCCGAGGTGCTTGGTGCGGACGTTGAGGTCCTGCATGCCGTGCACGAGGAAGACGCTGGCCTTCACCCGGTGCGCGTTCTTGACGTAGTCGCGCTCGGTCCACAGCGGCGTGCGGTCACCGGTGCGCGGTGCCTCGTCGACGAGCCGGCGCTGCACGGCGGTGCACCCGGCGCGGGCGTCGGGGCTGCTGACGTAGTCGGCGAGGGCGTCGGGGCCGGAGTCGTAGAGGGGCGCGCCCCGGGCGAAGTAGTAGTCGTACCAGGAGGAGATGGCGGCGATGGGGACGATCGTCCTCAGTCCCCGCACGCCGGTCGCGGCGACGGCGTTGGCGATGGTGCCGTCCCAGCTCTTGCCGATCATGCCCGTTCTGCCGTTGGTCCAGCTCGCCTCGGCGGTCGTTGCGCCGGTGCGGCTGGTGTAGCCCTTGGCGCGGCCGTTGAGCCAGTCGACGACCGCCTTCGCGGACTGCACCTCACCACGGCCGCCGACGTCCTCGCAGCCGTCGGAGCGGTTGGTTCCGGCCAGGTCGACACCGACGAAGGCGTAGCCCCGCGGCACGAAGTAGTTGTCGTAGAACAGCGGCATCCCGACGACGCGGCCCTCGGCGTCGTAGGTCTTGCGCTGGCTCTCGTTGCCGCGTCCGCAGCAGGAGTAGTAGGGGCTGGCGTCCATGATGACGGGCACTTTGCGGCCCTGCGCGGCGGGTTCGCGGGGCCGGACGATGTCGACGGCGACGCGGTCGGTGCGGCCGTCGCCGTCGGCGTCGAGTCCGGTGTCGACCCAGACGGCCTCGCGGACGGCGTTCTCGTAGGAGTAGACGGGTCGGCTCTCCCGGGGGGCTCCGTGGGCCGCGACTGGGGTGAGGAGGGCGGCCGCCAGGAGGGTGACGGCCGCCGTCGCGAGCGGCCTCCAGATCGTGAAGCGCATGCGTGTCCACATGCGCTTCGACGGTACTCGCGTCAACTCCCGTGCAGAAGAGGGCAGATGAGGCAGCGGCGGGCAGTGCGCCGGGAGGTGCGCCAAGTCCGGCCGGGACCACGCGCGCCGAGGCGGACCGCTCGTGCCGGCCGGTTCGCGGCCACGAACGACGTCCACGAGCACGGTGCTGCCGGGGGCCGGCCGCCGCTCCGCCCGCGATGCCCGAAGTCCGCGAACTCCCGTCTGACAGAGGGCGGCTGTGGGTAACAAGCCGTACGGGAACCGCGAAGAGAGTGGGGGGACGGCCATGGCGGCTGCACGGAACGGCAACGAGGGTCTGGGCGTGTGGAGAGTGGTGCCGCTGATCGGGGCGGTGGTCATGGCCGTCGGGCTCATCGGCGGCGTGCCGGTGCTGACCCTGCTGGGCGCGATCGTCGCCCTCGTCGGGGTGATCGGCCTGTCCGCTGCGAGACGTAAGCAGAACTGACCTCGCCCGGGCTCCCCGGGCCGCCGGTCAGCGGGCGCTCGCCCGCGCCAGCAGTTCGGCGCGGGGCAGGGCGGCGCTCTCGGCAGCCGGCACCGTGCACGCGTACGCCCCCGCCAGTGCCCCGAACTCGGCGCACCGGCGGGGCGGTTCGCCGTGGAGACGGCCGAACAGGAAGGCGGCGGCGAAGGCGTCGCCCGCGCCGTTGGAGTCGACCACCGGCCCGGGCGGGACGACGGCGGGGACGTGTGTCAGCTCGCCTCCTGCCAGCAGATACGCTCCCTCGGCCCCGGCGGTGGCGACGACCGCTTCGGCGCGGCCGTGCTCGGCGATGCGGCGCATGGTCGCCCGCGGGTCGGGCAGGGCGGTCGCGGAGACGAACACGACGTCCGCCGCCAGGGCGAAGGCCGCCTGGTAGGGGTTCTCGCCGTCCCAGTTGTGCAGGTCGGTGGAGATGCCGACGCCCGCCTCGCGCAGGACGGGCAGCGCCTCGGCACAGGGCTGCGTGATGGACACGTGCGCGTGGCGGCTCGCCGCGGCGAGATCGCGCAGGGTGCCCGTGGGGAAACGGTCGTCCGGTCGCCCGCGGCTGGTGTCGTACAGCGACAGCCGCCTGCCGTCCGGGCTCACCAGGTTGACCGCGCGCTTGGTGCCGGCGGGCTGCGGGATCGCGGTGAGGGCGATGCCGTGCTCCTCGTGCAGGGCGCGGACCAGGTCACCCTCGGGATCGTCACCGAGGAAGTCGAGATGATGGGTGCGCAGGCCGAGAGCGGCGAGGCCCAGGGCGACGAAGTCGCCGGTCTGGCCGGCGCGGGCGCGGATCCCGCTGTCGATCATGTAGCTGTCGGCGTACGGGAGCGGCAGCTCCGGCACGTACACGATCGTGTCCACGCCGGCCCCGCCGAGCACCAGTACGTCGATGTCGTGGACGTCCGCGACGCCGTGGACGTCGACGACATCGCCGGTTCCGTCGATGTGCCCGGTCTGTGCGCGCATGTGCGCTACCCCTCCCCGTGGTCGTACACCGTCACCGCGACGCCCCGCCGTACGAGCCGCTCCCGCACGAGCGGCTCGACGCGGGACCACTTGCCCCCGGCCAGCCCGCAGCCTATCCGTGGCATGTGCACGGACGCGCGGAGTTCCCGTGCCGTCCGAGGCCGGTCCGCAGGCGCACCTGTCCGCAGGCCCGCCTGTCGCTCCGCCGTCACGGGTTTCACAGCATCGGTGTGACAGCGATACTGCTGCACATGACGAGCGAGACCGAGGATCCGGCCCTCACGGTCGACGAGCTGGCCGCGCGCGCCGGGGTCACGGTGCGCACGGTGCGCTTCTACGGCACGAAGGGGCTGCTGCCGCCGCCGGTCATCGGACCGCGCCGGGTGGGGCGTTACGGCGCCGGGCACCTCGCGCGCCTGGCCCTGATCGAGGAGCTGCGCGGACAGGGGCTGACGCTGGCGGCGATCGAGCGCTATCTGGAGCGACTGCCGCCCGGTCTCGACGCCCACGACCTCGCCGTGCACCGGGCCGTGGTGGCTTCCTGGGCGCCGGACGCGGTGGAGACGGTGACCCGGGAGGAACTGCAGCGGCGGGCCGGGCGCACGCTCGGCGAGGAGGATCTGGACCGGCTCGTCGCGATGAACGTCGTACGCCGCGACGACGACGGGTACGGGCTCGACCCCGGCCTGCTGCGGCTGGGGGTCCGGCTGCTGGACATGCCGTTGTCGCCGGAGTCCATCCGCGCGGCGCGCACCGTCCTGCTCGACCATGCGCGCGCGGCGGCCCACGAGCTGTCGCGGCTGCTGCGCGAGGAGGTGCCGGAGCGCGACGCGCGGGCCGTGCGGTCGCTGTCGGCCCACATGCAGCCGCTCGTCGTCCAGGCGCTGCTGACGGCCTTTCAGCGCTCGCTCACGGAGGAACTGCGGGAGTGGCTCGGGGAGCCGTCGGCGGACGGCTCCCCGTGACGGTCCGGGCGCTCAGCGCGCGTCCGTGAAGGTCTCCCCCCGTTGCGCCTTCTCCACCAGCAGCGCGGGCGGGGTGAAGCGGTCGCCGTAGCGCGCGGCGAGCTCACGCGCGCGGGCCACGAAGCCCGGGAGCCCGCCGTCGTAGCCGTTGATGTACTGGAGCACGCCACCGGTCCAGCCGGGGAAGCCGATGCCGAAGAGGGAGCCGATGTTGGCGTCGGCCACGGAGGTCAGGACGCCCTCCTCGACGAGCCTGACGGTGTCGAGGGCCTCGGAGAAGAGCATGCGCTCCTGCATGTCCTCGAAGGGGATCTCGGCGCCCGCGCGGGTGAAGTGCTCGCGCAGCCCCGGCCACAGACCGGCCCGCCTGCCGTCCTCCCCGTACTCGTAGAAGCCGGCGCCGCCGCTGCGCCCCGTGCGGCCGAACTCGTCGACCATGCGGTCGATGACGGCCTCGGCGGGGTGTCCGGGCCAGGTGCCGCCGGCCTCCTCGACAGCCCGCCTGGACTCGCGCCGGATCTTGCGCGGGAGGGTCAGCGTCAGCTCGTCCATCAGGGATAGCACCTTGGCGGGGTAGCCGGCCTGCGCGGCAGCCTGTTCCACGGAGGCGGGCTCGATGCCCTCGCCGACCATGGCGACGCCCTCGTTGATGAAGTGGCCGATCACCCGGGAGGTGAAGAAGCCGCGCGAGTCGTTGACGACGATCGGCGTCTTGCTGATCTGCCGCACCAGGTCGAAGGCGCGCGCGAGCGCCTCGTCGCCGGTGCGCTCGCCCTTGATGATCTCGACCAGCGGCATCTTGTCGACGGGCGAGAAGAAGTGCAGCCCGATGAAGTCCGCCTGGCGCTGGACTCCTTCGGCGAGGGCGGTGATGGGCAGCGTGGAGGTGTTGGAGCACAGCAGGGCGTCGGGGGCGACGACCTGCTCGATCTCCTGGAAGACCTTGTGCTTGAGGGCGGTGTCCTCGAAGACGGCCTCGATGACGGCGTCGCAGCCGGCCAGGTCGGCGGGGTCCGCGGCGGGCGTGATGCGGGCGAGGAGCGCGTCCGCCTTCTCCTGGGTCGTGCGGCTGCGGGAGACGGCCTTGGCGCACAGCTTCTCGGAGTAGGCCTTCCCCTTGAGGGCGGCCTCCAGGGAGACGTCCTTCAGGACGACGTCGATGCCGGCGCGGGCGCACGCGTAGGCGATGCCGGCGCCCATCATCCCGGCGCCCAGGACGGCCGCCCTGCGCACCGGGCGGGGTGCGACGCCCTTGGGGCGGCTGAGGCCCGAGTTGACGGCCTGGAGGTCGAAGAAGAACGCCTGGATCATGTTCTTCGAGGTCTGCCCGGCGGCCAGTTCGACGAAGTAGCGGGCCTCGATGACCTGTGCGGTGTCGAAGTCGACCTGGGCGCCCTCGACGGCCGCGGCGAGGATGTTGCGCGGCGCGGGGTAGGGGGCGCCGTTGGTCTCCTTGCGCAGGCTCGCCGGGAACGCGGGCAGGTTGGCGGCGAACCGGGGGTTCGACGGGGTGCCGCCCGGGATGCGGTAACCCGGCCGGTCCCAGGGCTGCTGCGACTCGGGGTTCGCGTCGACGAAGGCGCGGGCCTTGGCGAGCAGTTCCTCGGGCGTGCCGGCGACGTCGTCGACCAGACCGTTCTCCAGGGCCCGCCGCGGGCTGTACTGGGTGCCCTTGAGGAGGACCTTCAGGAGGGCGTCGGTGATGCCCAGCAGCCGGACCGTGCGCACGACGCCGCCGCCGCCGGGGAGCAGGCCGAGGGTGACCTCGGGGCAGCCGATCTTCGATCCGGGCGCGTCGAGCGCGATGCGGTGGTGGCAGGCGAGGGCGAGTTCGTAGCCGCCGCCGAGGGCCGCGCCGTTCAGGGCGGCGACGACGGGCTTGCCGAGGGTCTCGATGCGGCGCAGGTTGCGCTTGATCTCCAGTCCGCCGTCCAGCAGTTCCTGGGCCGTGTCCGGGGTGACGCGGATGAGGTCGCGCAGGTCGCCGCCGGCGAAGAAGGTCTTCTTGGCCGAGGTGAGGATGACGCCCCGGACGGAGTCCTTCTCGGCCTCCAGGCGGTCGGCGACCGCGGCCAGGGAGGCACGGAAGGCCGCGTTCATGGTGTTCGCGGACTGGTCGGGGTCGTCGAGGACGAGGGTGACGAGGCCGGTGCGGTCCTGTTCCCAGCGGATGGTGGTGCTCTGTGTCATGACGGTTTCTCCGTAGAGGTCTCGGGTTCCGCTGGGGTGGTCAGACGCGCTCGACGACGGTGGCGATGCCCATGCCGCCGCCGACGCAGAGGGTGGCGAGGCCGTAGCGCTTGTCCTGGCGCTCCAGTTCGTCGACGAGGGAGCCGAGGATCATCGCGCCGGTGGCGCCGAGCGGGTGGCCCAGCGCGATCGCGCCGCCGTTGACGTTGACCTTGTCCAGGGACAGGCCCATGTCCTTGACGAAGCGCAGGACGACCGCGGCGAAGGCCTCGTTGATCTCGACGAGGTCGATGTCGTCGATGGTCAGGCCGGCCTTGGCGAGGGCCTTGCGGGTGGCGGGCGCGGGACCGGTGAGCATGATCGTCGGCTCGGATCCGGAGACGGCCGCGGAGACGATCCGCGCGCGCGGGGTGAGCCCGTGACGCTCGCCGACCTCCCTGGTGCCGATGGCGACCAGGGAGGCGCCGTCGACGATGCCGGAGGAGTTGCCCGCGTGGTGGACGTGGTCGATCTTCTCGACCCAGTGGTACTTCTGCAGCGCCACGGCGTCGAACCCGCCCAGTTCGCCGATGTCGGCGAAGGACGGCTTCAGCCTGGCGAGGGAGTCCGCGGTGGTGCCGGGGCGGGGGTACTCGTCGTGGTCGAGGACGACCAGTCCGCTGCGGTCCCGCACCGGGACGACCGAGCGGTCGAAACGGCCCTCCTTCCAGGCCGTCGCCGCCCGCTCCTGCGACAGGGCGGCGTACTCGTCGACGTCGCGCCGGGAGAAGCCCTCGATGGTGGCGATGAGGTCGGCGCCGATGCCCTGCGGCACGAAGTTGACGTCCAGGTTGGTCATCGGGTCGTTGAACCAGGCGCCGCCGTCCGAGGCCATCGGCACCCGGGACATGGACTCGACGCCGCCCGCGAGGACGAGGTCCTCCCAGCCCGAGCGGACCTTCATGGCGGCCAGGTTGACGGCTTCCAGGCCCGAGGCGCAGAAGCGGTTCTCCTGTACGCCGGCCACGGTGTCCGGCAGGCCGGCCGCGATCGCGGCGGTGCGCGCGATGTCGGAGCCCTGGTCGCCGACGGGGCTGACCACGCCGAGCACGATGTCGTCGATCGCGGCCGGGTCCAGGCCGGGGAAGCGGTCGCGCAGTTCGTGGATGAGGCCGACGACGAGGTCGATGGGCTTCGTTCCGTGCAGGGAGCCGTTCGCCTTGCCGCGCCCGCGCGGGGTGCGGATCGCGTCGTACACGTACGCTTCGGTGCTCACTGGTGGGCCTTTCGGGAGGGTGGGCCGGGCGGGGTCAGTCGCCCCGGGCCGGGGGGTTCGGCAGGGGCTGTTCGAGGTCGGGCGCGAGTCGCGGCACGTCCCAGTCACGGGCCACCCGGTGCGTGTCGGCGCCGGGCAGTGCCGGGCCGGTGCGGACGGCCGTGGGCGTCCCGGAGAACCGGGGCGCGGGGGCGGGCTGGGTGATGCCGTCGTGGCGGACGAAGGTGCCGCGGGCCGCCAGGTGCGGGTGGTGCGGGGCCTCGCGCAGCGACAGCACCGGCGCCACGCACGCGTCGGAGCCCTCGAAGACCGCCGTCCACGCGTCGCGGGTGCGGGTGCGGAAGCGGGCGGCGACGGCCTCCCGCAGCTCTCCCCAGCGCGTCCAGTCCCTGCGGGCGCCACGGAGGTCCCCGCCGAGGCCCAGGAGGTCCACGAAGGCGTCGTAGAACTGCGGCTCCAGCGCGCCGACGGCCATGTATCCGCCGTCGGCGGTCTCGTAGACGCCGTAGTACGGGCAGCCGCCGTCGAGGAGGTTGGCGCCGCGCCGGTCCTGCCAGCCGCCGGCCGCGAGCATGCCGTGGATCATCGCGGAGAGATGGGCGGCGCCGTCCACGATGGCCGCGTCGACGACCTGGCCGACGCCGCTCACGCGCGCGTGGTGCAGCGCCGCGAGGACGCCGACGACGAGGTAGAGGGAACCGCCCGCGTAGTCGCCGAGCAGGTTGGCCGGGGCCGGCGGGGGTGTGTCCGGGGAGCCGATCAGGCCCAGGGCGCCGGTGAGGGCGATGTAGGCGATGTCGTGGCCGGCGCGCTGGGCGAGCGGACCCTCCTGGCCCCAGCCGGTCATCCGGCCGTAGACCAGTCGGGGGTTGCGGGCGTGGCAGTCCGCGGGGCCGACGCCGAGCCGCTCGGCGACGCCCGGCCGGTTGCCCTCGATCAGCACGTCGGCGCGGGCTGCGAGGTCGAGCACGCGCGCGGGGCCGTCCGGCGCCTTGAGGTCCACGACCACCGAGCGCTTGTTGCGGTTGGTCACGTCGTGGGCGGGGTCGATGCCGAGGGCGGGCCCGCCGGGACGGTCCACCCGGACCACGTCGGCGCCGAGATCGGCCAGCAGCATGCCCGCGAAGGGGCCCGGGCCGATCCCGGCGAGCTCCAGCACGCGCACGCCGTCCAGCGGGCCGTGCCCGGTCGTCCGTCCCGTCGTCATCCGGCCCCCTCGCTGTGACACAACTGATGTAACACCAGTGATGCTAGGAACGTGTCCCCGCGGACACAAGTGCCCAGCAAGCGCTTGGTCGGTTCACGGCGCGCCGCCCGGAGGTCAGCGTGTCTCCAGCTCCGTGACGAGCCGTCGGGGAGCGATCGTGCGGCGGCTCTCCTCCACCCGGTCGCAGAGCAGCCCGGCCTCGGGCGCGCCCTTGCCTCCCAGCGGGAGGCGCACCCGGCCCGACCTGCGGAGGCCGTGTCCGGCGGGTCCGGTGCCGGGGGCGGCGAGCGCAGGGGCGTGCACGGTCTCCTCCACGAGTCCGACGGTGACACCCCTTGGGTGACTGCCGTCGTCGACACCGAGGAGGACGAGCACCTTCCCGTTCACCTTGCCCGCACTCTCGCCCCGGGGGAACTCCTCCGCCGCACCCGGCAGTCCGAGTGCGAACTCGCGCGCTTTCTCCCACTTCCTGCGGGCATTGCGGTCCACGCTCACCTGCCGCCTCCGGGTTCGTCGTCGACCTCCGCACTCCTCACGCTAGCCTCAGCCACCGACAGCGGCACGGGCTGCCACCGCGAAGGGATGTCATGAGCAGGCTGAAAACGAGCGACCGTCCGTACGACATCGTGCTCTTCGGGGCGACGGGCTTCGTGGGAACGCTCACCGCGGAGTACCTCGCCGTCCATGCTCCCGCCGGGCTGCGCTGGGCCATCGCCGGGCGCGACGAGCGCAAGCTGGAACTGCTGCGCGAACGGCTCGGCGTGGACGTCGGGGTGCTGCGCGCCGACGTCGCCGACCCGGCGTCCCTGCGCGCGCTCGCCAAGGACGCCCGCGTGGTGGCCACGACGGTGGGCCCCTACGTGCGCTACGGCGAGGAACTGGTGGCCGCCTGCGCGGACACCGGCGCGGACTACCTCGACCTCACCGGCGAGCCGGAATTCGTCGACCTGACGTACGTCCGGCACGACACACGCGCGCGGGAGACGGGGGCACGGCTGATCCACGCGTGCGGCTTCGACTCCGTACCGCACGACCTCGGCGTGTACTTCACCGTCCGCCGGCTCCCCGAAGGCGTGCCGCTGACCGTGGACGGCTTCGTGACGGCCGACGCCTCCTTCTCGGGCGGCACCTTCGCCTCGGCGCTCGACCAGTTCGCACGCGGCCGGCAGATGCTGGCCGCGGCACGGGAACGGGGACGGCACGAGCCGCGGCTCATGGGCCGCCGGGCCGTCGCCCCGGTGGGCGCGCCACGGTTCGCCGGGGAGGTCGGCGCCTGGGCGCTGCCGCTGCCGACCATCGACCCGCAGATCGTGCTCCGGTCGGCCCGGGCGCTGCAGCGCTACGGCCCCGACTTCCGCTACCGGCACTACGCGGCCGTCCCGCGGCTGCCCGTCGCCGTGGGCGGCGTCGCCGCGGTCGGGGCGCTCGCCGCGGCGGCCCAGGTGCCGCCCGCCCGGCGCTGGCTGTCGGACCGTCTCAAGCCGGGTGACGGGCCGAGCGCGCAGAAGCGGGCGCGGAGCTGGTTCTCCGTCCGGTTCGTCGGCGAGGGCGGCGGCCGGCGGGTGTACACCGAGGTCGCGGGCGGCGACCCCGGCTACGACGAGACGGCGAAGATGTTCGCCGAGGCGGCGATGGCGCTGGCCTGCGACGACCTCCCACCGACGGCCGGGCAGGTCACCACGGCCGTGGCGATGGGCGACGCGCTGACCGGGCGGCTGACCCGCGCGGGCCTCCGTTTCCGCGTCGCGGCGCGCCGCTGACCGCGGCCCCGGAGCCGTGGGCGGCCCGGCAGCGCCCTCAGAGCGGCCACTGCACGAGCGTGTAGATCATCCCGACGATCCAGCCGAGGCCGGCCAGGACGGCGAGGATCAGTGCGGCGTTCACGGCACGCTCGACCGGACGTTCCGGGGCGGCGAGGGGCTTGGGAGCACGATGCGTGGTCATGCCGCCCAGCCTGCCGACGCGGGCGCCGGGGGTACATCCGTACGGGTACTCAGACGACGTACTCGTGCGGCCCACCCGGACGGACGACCGGGCGGCGGCCCGCACCGCGTGCGGAGGCCCCGTGGGGGCACGCCGTGCCGCACGGCGTGCCCCCACGGGGCCTCCCCCCTGGATTGAGACTTTCCCCCGCGGTTCCCCGAAGACTCCCAGGGGATCACCGCCGCCTCGGCGCCGAAGTCTCACTGGGCACTTCAGTGAAACGATTGAACGTGTCAGGTCACGGCGAAAGGGGAGCAGCATGAAGTTCGTTCTTGAGGTCACCGTCGACGAGGGCGCGACCGCTCAGGACCCGGTGGGTGAACTGCAGCGGATCCTGCGGTACTGGGGCGGCAACCTCAAGCACTACGCCCTTGAGGACGGGGACGGCTCGGCGATCCTCGACTCGGACCACCGGGAGGTGGGTCAGTGGCGGATGGTGGCTTCCTGAAGGGCCCGGCGGCACAGTGAGTCGGCCCGGCGGGTGGTCTCCGGGAGCCGGAAGCGCGGGGTGAGGGCCAGGGTGTGGGCGCAGGCGTCGTCCAGGGTGACGCGGTGGCCGACGGAGACGAACACCGGCTTCACGCCCGCCCGGGTGCGCAGCGCGCGACCCACCTCCTCGTCGCCCGCCAGCAGCGGGGACGCCGATCCGCGCGGGGCGTCCGGGTCTGCGTGGGTGAAGACGAACGGGTTCTTGGCGACGCCGATCGTCGGCAGGCCGGTGAGCACCCCGAGGTGGCTGGCGAGGCCGAAGCGCCGGGGGTGGGCCAGACCGTAGCCGTCGCACACCACCAGGCCCGGCTCGTGCGGCAGGGCGTCCAGGGCGGCGAGCACGGTGGGGATCTCCCGGAACGCGAGCAGGCCGGGCACGTAGGGGAAGGAGATCCGCCCCACGGCGGTGGCCTCGGCGACGACCTCCAGGCTCGCCGCGTCCAGCACGACGGCGGCCGCCGCGACGACGTCGCGCTCGTCGTCGTAGGCGACGTCGACCCCCGTCACGTGCCCGGCGCCCACGGGCGGCCCCGGCTCGAGCAGTACACGGGCCCGCAGCTCGTCCTGGACGGCGCGGGCCTCTTCCTCTGTCGCGGGCCAGCCCGCGGGAATGCTGACGGTCGTCATGGTGAGGACGAGCGTACGGCCCCGGCGGGCGGGCCCGCGATCACGTTTTCCGTTCGCGGCCGGCGTCGGCGTCAGTCGCCGAGCGCGCGCCGCAACTGGCTCTTGTTCATGTCCGAGCGGCCCTTGACGCCCCGCCGCCTGGCCTCCTCGTACAGCTGGTCGTAGGTGGGCCCCTGAGAACCCTTGCCGGACCGCTGACCGCCCCGCCTGCCGGACGACATGTCCTCGGTGGAGGTGCGGCTCGCGGTCCTCGACTCGCCGGACCGGGCGCGCTCCTTGTTGACCGTCCGCGCGGCGATCTCCTTCGCGCGGCCGGGGCTCTCTCCCCGGTCCTGCGCGCTCTCCTTGATGTGCTCGTACTGGCGCTCCCGCTTGGGGCTGGAACCGCGTGGCATGGACGCTCACTCCTTCCGTGTTCGTCCCCACCGGGTACCCGGAAGGGGCTTCCGGGTACCCGCGACGGGCCTCAGCTCTCCAGGCGTGCCACGCGTCCCTGTTCGCCCGCGGCCCAGCAGCCGAGGTCGGGCGTGCAGTCCACGGTGTCGTACGAGCCGGTGTCGAGGGTGCGCCAGGTACGTCCGGCGTCGGTGGTCAGGTCGGTGCCGGCGGGGCCGACCGCGAGGGCCGCGGTGCGGCTGTGGGGCAGCCAGGCGACGCCGGAGCGGTAGGCGGGCGGCGGGCCCGCCGCGGGCCGCCAGGTGCGACCGCCGTCCGTGGTCGTGGCGGCGGCCTGCGGTGAGGGCTGGTCGGGGCGGTAGTCGCCGCCCACGGCGAGGCCGTGCGTGCGGTCGCGGAAGGCGAGGGCGAAGACGCCGCGCGCGGGGTCCGCGGCGGGGACGGGAACGTCGGCGGCCTTCCAGGTCATCCCGCGGTCGGAGGAGTGCAGCACCCGCGCGCGTGCGCCCCCGCCGGTGGCCAGCCAGACGTCCCGGGCCCCGGCGGCCACCAGGCACTGGCCGCTCGCGGCGAACCCCGCCTCGCCTTCCAGGGCGGGAGGCATCCCCGCGTCGGGCAGCACGTTCCAGGTGCGGCCGCCGTCGCCGGTCGACAGGACGCGGAACCTCCCGTCGACGGGATCGCTCACGGCGAGTCCGTGGCGGCGGTCGAAGAAGGTCATGCAGTCGTAGAACGCGCGGGGGTCGGTGTTGCGGAAGGACTCCGTCCAGGTCGTCCCGCCGTCCTCGGTGCGGTACACGCGTGAGGTCTCGCCCTCACCGATGGCGAGGACCACGGCGCGGCGCGCGTCGAACGCCTCGACGTCGCGGAACTGCAGGTCGGCCGCGCCAGGCGGGGAGACGTCCCGCCAGGTCGCGCCGCCGTCGGCGGTGCGCAGGACGACGCCCCCGGTGCCGGCGGCCCACGCGGTGTCGCGGTCGACCGCCGCGAGACCGCGCAGGCGCGCGGTGACGCCGGTGTCCCTGAGCTCCCAGCGGGGCGCCGCCGGACGTTCCGGATGTGCGTGCGCGGGCAGTGCGGTGAGCACGGCGAGCGCCGCCCCGCAGGCCGCCGCCGTCACCCGGCCGCCGGTGCGCATCGTCCGTGACGTGCGTCGCGTCTTCCCCAAGCGCCTCATGCGGGGCGAAGCTAGTCCAGGCTCCCGCCGGCGTCCAGAGGCCGTCGTCCGCCCCAACCGCCTTACGGGGCACGGCGGGAGAGCCGAGTCACTTCCGTGCATGAAACGCGGTGACCGAGGTCACTCGAAAGTGGTGTGCACGGATCGGCCGGTTCCGGCGTCTCTTCCAGTGTCCGGTCCCACCGCCCGGAGTTCCGTCCCGCCGTCCCGAGGGAGCAAGGCGTTGTCCACCGTCATCGAACAGCTCGTAGAGGCCCGCCTGGTCGCGGCCGCGCCTCGCATGCCCAACATCCCCGCCACCTTGCACTACGACCGTCTGGACCCGTTCGCCGTGCGGATGACCTTCCCGGCTCCGGCCACCCTGGAGGGCGTCGAGGTCTGCTGGACGTTCTCCCGCGAACTGCTCGCCGCGGGCCTGCACGACGCCGAGGGCCATGGCGACGTCCGGGTGCGCCCCTACGGGTACGACCGCACCGTCCTGGAGTTCCACGCGCCCGAGGGAACCGCCGTCGTGCATGTCCACTCGGCCGACATCCGCCGCTTCCTGCGGGCGGCGAGCGACCTGGTGCCGACCGGGACCGAGCACCGCCAGCTCGACCTGGACCACGACCTGGCGGAGCTGATGCGGGACGCCTGCTGACCCTTCGGTAAATCCTTTGACGGCCCTTTCCGGCCCTCCTACGGTGTGAAGCGCTTCTGTTGCCGCCGATCGGAGTAGGACGTTGCTCGTCTGAGGTCCCGAGACACCCGCGCCACATCCCTCACAGGTGTGTGCGCAGCGTGCGACCTCGGCCTCGAGCCGTCCCGGCGGAGCAGGGCTTTTCGTGCTGTCTCCGCAGTCCCCGCCCGCCGCGGTGGTCGCCTCCTCCGGTGTCTCGACACGTGTCGCCCCTGACCGCACACGCACCCACGAGGCCCGCTTTGCATCAGTCCATCACCTGTACCTCCCTCGCCTTCTCCTGGCCCGACGGCACCCCCGTCTTCGACGACCTCGACGTCGCCTTCGGCAGCGGCCGCACCGGACTCGTCGGCGTCAACGGCTCCGGCAAGTCGACCCTGCTGAAGCTGATCGCCGGAGAACTCGAACCCGCCGACGGCGCCGTGCGCGTCACGGGCGAGGTCGGCTACCTGCCGCAGAACGTCACCCTGGACACGGACCTGCGGATCGACCAGGTGCTCGGCATCGCCGACCGGCGGGCCGCCCTGCACGCCATCGAGGCCGGCGACGCGGCCGAGGAGCACTTCGAGACCGTCGGCGACGACTGGGACGTCGAGGAGCGCGCCCTGGCCACCCTCGGTGAGCTCGGGCTCGGCCACGTCGACCTCGACCGCACGACCGGCGAGGTCTCCGGCGGCGAGTCGGTCCTGCTGCGGCTGGCCGCTCTGCTGCTGCGCCGGCCGGACGTCCTGCTGCTGGACGAGCCGACCAACAACCTCGACCTGTACGCCCGGCGGCGGCTGTACACGGCCGTCGCGTCCTGGCCGGGCGTGCTGGTCGTGGTCAGCCACGACCGGGAGCTGCTGGACCTCGTCGGCCAGATCGCCGACCTGCGCGCCGGGGAGATCACCTGGTACGGCGGCAACTTCACCGCCTACGAGGAGGCCCTGGCCACCGAGCAGGAGGCCGCCGAGCGCATGGTGCGCGTCGCCGAGGCCGACCTGCGCAAACAGAAGCGCGAACTGGCGGACGCCCAGGTCAAGCTCGCCCGCCGGAAGCGGTACGGGCAGAAGATGTGGGACAGCAAGCGTGAGCCCAAGATCGTCATGGGCGCGCGCAAACGCGCCGCGCAGGAGTCGGCGGGCAAGCACCGGATCATGCACGAGGAGAAGCTCGCCGAGGCCAGGGACCGGCTCGACGACGCCGTGGAGGCCGTACGCGACGACGACGAGATCCGCGTCGACCTGCCGTACACGGCCGTACCGCCGGGGCGCGAGGTCCTCACCCTCATGGACCTGCGGCTCGCCCACGGCGCGCGCGTGGAGGGCGGTTTCGACCTGCGCGGTCCCGAGCGGGTGGCACTGGTGGGGCGCAACGGGGCCGGGAAGACGACGCTGCTGCGCACGATCGCCGGGGAGCTGGCGCCCGAGGCGGGCGAGGTGCACGCGCACGTGCCGCTGCGATTCCTGCCGCAGCGGCTCGACGTCCTCGACGGCGACCTCACGGTCGCCGAGAACGTGGCCCGTTTCGCGCCCGGAGCGACCAACAACCGGATCCGGGCCCGGCTCGCCCGCTTCCTGTTCCGGGGCGCCCGCGCCGACCAGAAGGCGGCGACCCTCTCGGGCGGGGAGCGCTTCCGGGCGGCCCTGGCGGCCCTGATGCTCGCCGAGCCGGCGCCGCAGCTGCTGCTGCTCGACGAGCCGACCAACAACCTCGACATGGCGAGCGTGCGCCAGCTGACGACGGCGCTGGAGTCGTACGAGGGGGCACTGGTCGTGGCCGGCCACGACCTGCCGTTCCTGGAGTCGATCGGCATCACGCGCTGGCTGCTGATGGACGGCACGCTGAGGGAGACGACGGCGGAGGAGGTGGCGGACCCGGCGTAGGGTCCTGCGTCGCCCGCGGGGACCGGGTGACCCGCGCGGGTCTCGGGAGGGCCACATTGTTACCGAGGGGTTTTGTCGTGGTGGTCCCGCGCTGCATGATGGCTGACCGGCGCCGTGCCCGAGGCGCCGGTATCCCACCCGATTCGGAGACCTGGACGTGCCCAGCAAGAAGGCCCTCATCCGCCGCCCCAGCCCGCGCCTCGCCGAAGGCCTGGTGACGCACGTCGAGCGGGAGAAGGTCGACGTGGAGCTCGCCCTGGAGCAGTGGGAGGCCTACGCCGACGCGCTGCGGACGCACGGCTGGGAGACCGTCGAGGTCGATCCGGCCGACGACTGCCCGGACTCCGTGTTCGTCGAGGACACGGTGGTGATGTACCGCAACGTCGCACTGATCGCTCGCTCGGGCGCCGAGTCCCGGCGCGACGAGACGGTCGGCGTCGAGGAGGCCGTGGCGCGCCTCGGCTGTTCGGTGAACTGGATCTGGGAGCCCGGCACGCTGGACGGCGGCGACGTGCTCAAGGTCGGGGACACCATCTACGTCGGCCGGGGCGGGCGGACCAACGCGGCCGGCGTGCAGCAGCTGCGGGCCGCCTTCGAACCGCTCGGCGCGACGGTGGTGGCGGTGCCGGTGAGCAAGGTGCTGCACCTGAAGTCGGCGGTCACGGCGCTGCCCGACGGCACGGTGATCGGTCACATCCCCCAGGTGGACCGGCCCTCGCTGTTTCCGCGCTTCCTGTCGGTGCCCGAGGAGGCCGGCGCGCACGTGGTGCTCCTCGGCGGCCCGCACCTGCTCATGGCGGCGAGCGCGCCGAAGACGGCGGATCTGCTCGCCGACCTCGGGCACGAGCCCGTCCTCGTCGACATCGGCGAGTTCGAGAAGCTCGAGGGATGTGTGACATGTCTCTCGGTGCGGCTGCGGGAGCTGTACGCCTGACCGGGTGACCCACTCACCTTTTCAGCCCTGGGACCTGCGGGTCCGGGGCTGTTCGGCATGCCCCGAACGGCCCGGGGAACCCGCCTGATCAGCGATCTTTACGCCCTGTTTAGTCCACGGCTTCATAACCTACGGGTTCGTAGCCTACGATCCCGTAAGTTCCGGTCCGCTCGCCGGACGGTTCCACTCCGCTTCACGTCCCCTGGAGTTCCTCGTGTCGATCACCTCCCCTCACCTCGGCAATCCGGCCGTCTGGACCGACGCCAAGCTGCTGTTCGCGTTGGAGGAAGTGGTCGAGACGGAACTCAACCGGCACCTGAAGGTCACCAAGGACTGGATGCCCCACGAGTACGTGCCGTGGAGCGACGCCCGCAACTTCCCCGGCTTCTTCGAGGACGGCGAGGCCTGGGGCAAGGAGCAGTCCAAGGTCACCGAGATCGGCCGGATCGCGCTGGTCGTGAACCTCCTCACCGAGGACAACCTGCCCAGCTACCACCACGAGATCGCCTCGCTCTTCGGCCGGGACGGCGCCTGGGGCACCTGGGTGCACCGCTGGACGGCCGAGGAGGGCAGGCACGGCATCGTGATGCGCGACTACCTGCTCGCCTCGCGTGCGGTGGACCCGGACAAGCTGGAGCAGTTCCGGATGGCCCACATGGGCGAGGGCTTCGAGTCGGACAACCGGCACTCGATGCTGCACTCGGTCGCATACGTGTCCTTCCAGGAGCTCGCGACCCGTGTCTCGCACCGCAACACCGGCCACCAGTCCGGCGACCCGGTCTGCGACCGCATGCTGGCCCGTATCGCGACCGACGAGAACCTGCACATGGTCTTCTACCGCAACCTGCTGAAGGCCGCCTTCGAGCTCGCCCCCGACCTCACCATGCAGGCCGTGCGCGACGTCATCGTGAACTTCCGGATGCCCGGCCACGGCATGCCCGGCTTCGAGCGGGCCGCCGCGCAGATGGCGATCGGCGAGATCTACAACCTGCGCATCCACCACGACGACGTCATCCAGCCCGTGCTGCGCTTCCTGAAGGTCATGGAGATCGACGGCCTCGGCCCCGAGGGGCGGCAGGCGCAGGAGGAGCTCGGCCTGTTCATGGGCGGCCTGGACGCCGAGGCCCTGAAGTTCGACGAGAAACTGGCCGCGCGCAAGGCCCGGATGGCGGTCCGCGCCGCGGGCTGACGGCGCCACTCGCAACGAACGGCCCGCACCCGGAGGCGACGTCTGCCGGGCGCGGGCCGTTCGCGCGCTCACCAGTCCGCCTCCCGGTAGTCCTTGAGGAACACCCCCGAAACCGGGTCGCCCGCCTCGCCGCGCACGATCGGGTCGTACACGCGCGCGGCGCCGTCCACGACGTCCAGTGGCGTACGGAATCCCGCGTCCGCCATCCGGGCCTTCTTCGGCGCCGGGTTCTCGTCCGTGATCCATCCGGTGTCGACAGCGCACATGTGCACGCCCTGTTCGGCGAGCGCGGCGGCGCTGGTGCGGGTGAGCATGTTCAGGGCGGCCTTGGCCATGTTGGTGTGCGGATGCCCGGGCATCTTGTTGCGTACCGCGAACCGGCCCTCGACCGCGGTCACGTTGATCACGTACCGGCGCGGACGCGGGGACGCCAGCAGCAACGGCAGCAGCCGGTCGCACAGCAGGGCGGGGGCGAGCGCGTTGACCAGCTGGGTCTCCAGGACCTCGGCCGGGTCGAGCGCGCCCAGCCGGGCCGACCAGGAGTTCTCCGGGGAGGGGTCGGGCAGCAGTCCGGCCTCGTCGGCCTCGCGCAGTGCGGCCGGGAGCGCCGACACCGTGCCGCCGAGCCCCTCCAGCATCCGCATCGGCGTGAAGCCCGGCGCGCGTCGGGCGCCCTCGGGCAGGGCGTCCCGCTCCCCGGCGGCCAGCAGGGCGTACGACTCGGGCGGGCGCCGCACCGTCTGGGCGGCGTTGTTGACGAGGATGTCGAACGGCTCGCCCTCGCGGCGCAGTTCGTCGCACAGACCCAGCACCTGACGGGGGTCGCGCAGGTCGACGGCGAGGACCGTGAGCCGGTGCAGCCACCGCTCGCTGCCCGGCTCGGCCCGGAAACGGCGGACGGCGTCGTGCGGGAACCGGGAGGTGACGACGATCTCCGCGCCGTCCCGCAGCATCATCAGCGCCAACTGGAAGCCGATCTTGACCCTGCCGCCGGTCAGCAGTACCCGGCGCCCCCGCAGGTCGGTGCTCAGAGCGCGGCGGGCGGCGTTGTCGGCGGCGCAGACGGGGCAGAGGCGGTGGTAGAACGCGTCGGCCTCCCGATAGGACGACTTGCAGACGTAGCAGGGCCGCGACCGGTGGAAGACGCCGCCCACGCCGCCGTTCACGAGGGGCGCGTCCTCGCGCCGGTCCAGCGCACCGGTGGCGGTGGCGGCCATCGTCGCCGCGTCGGCTGTCGTCGCCTCGGCGCTGCGGACACGGCGCCTGCGCCGCCATCCGTCGCGCGCGAAGGACGTGGCCACCCGCTCGGCGTGCAGCCGTACGGGATCGTCGACCGGCAGCGCCCGCAGCTTGCCCACGACCCGGTGGAAGGCGGCCAGCTCCGTCTCGGTGACCTGTGAGGTCTGCGCCGCCCTCGTGTTCTCCTCGCCCATCCGCCCCTGCCCCCGACCCGCGCCTGTGCTCCGTACCGTGGTCCCGCCCGGACGCGGACCGGCGTTTCCCCCCTGACGAGGTGGCCACTCGGCCCTGGCTCCACGGGACCGCGCACGCGTTCGGTGCGGCCGGCCGGAAGCCGGCGTGACCGCCTGTGCAGGGCGGTACGACTGCCTGCGCACCACGTCCGGACACGCCCCCGGATCCTAACCGCACCCCCGCGACGCGGTCGTTCGAATTCCGGGACGGCGACGGGTCGTTGCGTCACCGCGGCACGCGTCAGTCGGCCGTGCGCCTGATCTGCAGGCGCTCCTTCTCGGACAGACCGCCCCAGACGCCGAAGCGCTCGTCGTGGGCCAGGGCGTAGTCCAGGCAGGCGGGACGCATCTCGCACATGCCGCAGATGCGCTTGGCCTCACGCACCGAACTGCCGGGTTCGGGGAAGAAGAAGTCCGCCCCGGTCTGCGCGCACAGCGCCTCCCGCTGCCAGGAGAGGTCGGGCGTAGGAATCGTGTCGGTGTACATGGCCAGAACAGTGCCCGGCGGCGCAAAACATTCGATCAACGCCGGGTATACGCGCGGCGCGACGGGCTCCGCGCCCGGCCCGGTGCCGGTGCGCGGCCGGTGCGCCGAAGTCGTCCCGGCGTCGTCCCGGCGTCGCCCGGAGGTCGCCCTGACCTCGGCCTCGCGACGCCCCCCGATGATGGCGTGGCCGTGCGGCCGGCCGCACGGCGGCGCGCGGAGCCACCGGATTTTGGGGACCCCGCGGCATCCGGGCACGCACCCGGCGAGCGCGACGGCATCGCGGTCGCGCTCGCGCGCCTCACCGGCGGCTGCCCTCAGGGTCGGCGCGGGCACCCTCCCGGGGCCGGTGACGGCGGGTGCGCTCGGGCAGCGATTGCCAGTGGGCGGTGCCAGACTCGGCAGTGCAGAGAACGGGACCCCTTTCGAGGAGGGCGATGATGCTCACCACCCGTTTCGTCGACGGCGCTCCGAACTGGGTCGACGTCGGCACGCCCGACATCGACGGCGCCACCTCCTTCTACGAGGCGCTCTTCGGCTGGCGGTTCCGGTCGGCGGGACCCGACGCCGGCGGCTACGGCTTCTTCCAGCTGGACGGCAGGACCGTGGCGGGCGGCATGCAGACCACCCCCGAGCAGGGGCCGCCGTCCTGGACCGTCTACTTCCGGACGACGGACGCGCAGGCCACCGCCAAGACCGCCGAGCAGGCGCACGGCAGAGTGCTGCTCCCTCCGACGGACGTGATGGGCCAGGGCACGATGGCGGTCCTCGCGGACCAGGCGGGCGTCACCTTCGGCCTCTGGGAGCCGGCCCTGACCAGGGGCGTGGACGTGGCGGACCGACCCGGCTCGCTGTGCTGGGTCGAGCTGTACACGCCCGACATCGCCGCGGCGGCAGCCTTCTACAACACCGCGCTGGGCCTGGAGACCTCCGCCGCCCCCTTCCCCGGCGGCACGTACACCTGCGTCAACCCGGCCGACGGCGGGGAGGAGGCGATGTTCGGCGGGATCGTCCCGCTGGCCGACGATATGGCGGAGGCCGGGTCGGATCCGTACTGGCTGCCGTACTTCGAGGTCACCGACGTGGACGCGGTCGTCGCCGAGGCCACCGGCCGGGGCGGCAGACTGCGGATGCCCGCCACGGACATGGAGGGCGTCGGCCGCATCGCCAAGCTCGCCGACCCCTACGGGGCACGCTTCGCGGTGATCAGAAGCCTCCCGCAGGAGACGTGACCGGGCGGCCCGGCCTCACCGTGAAGGCCGCGACGGCGAGCGCGGCATCAGGATCAGGGCGGGAGCGCGGCGCGCCGGTTCGGCGCCCGGGCCCTGCCCAGCCGTACCCGGCGCGCGGGTGCCGGGCCGTCGCCGCCGCGTGGCGCTCTAGGCCGAGGCGCGGCGCACCAGCGTGGTCGGCAGCACCACCGGCGCATCGATGCCGGCCGCACCGCCCGTGACCCCGTCGGCGGTGCGCCTCTCCAGTCGGCGCAGCAGGAGGCGGGCCATGATCCGGCCCATCTCCTCGATGTCCTGGCGGACCGTCGTCAGCGGCGGGTCGGTCTGTTCGGCGACGGGCAGCATGTCGTCGAAGCCGACCACGGCCACGTCCTCGGGCACGCGCCTGCCCCGTTCCCGCAGCACGCGCACGGCGCCCGCGGCGGTGAGGTCGTTGGCGGCGAACACGGCGTCGACGTCGGGGCGCCGCTCGAGGAGTGTGCGCATGGCGCGTTCGCCGCCGCCGGGGGTGAAGTCGCTCTCGACGACCAGACCCGGATCGGCGTCGCCCATGACCTCCCGGTACCCGTCGAGCCGGTCCGCCGCGGAGGTCTGGTCCAGCGGGCCGGTGATGTGCGCGATGCGGGTGCGGCCGAGACCGGCCAGCAGGCGTACGGCGTCGCGGGCGCCGCCGCGGTTGTCGCTGTCCACGTAGACCACGTCGCGCGTGCCGTCGCTCCAGCCGGGCCGGCCGCCGAACACGGTCGGAACCCCCGCGCCCTGGATCAGGCCCGGCAGCGGGTCGTCGAGGTGCAGGGAGAAGACCAGAGCCCCGTCGACATGGCCGCCGGCGAGATAGCGGGCGACGCGGGCGTGGTCGTCCCGGCCCTCGGTGAGCAACAGCACCAGCTGGTTGTCGTGGGCGGTCAGCTCCTTGCTGATGCCGCGGAGCTGGAGCGCGAAGAAGGGGTCGGCGAAGACCCTGGTCTCCGGCTCGGCGATGACGACGGCCACGGCGTCGTGTCGCTTCGTCACCAGGCTGCGCGCGGCCTGGTTGGGCACGTAGCCGAGTTCCTCCACGGCCTGCCGCACCCGTTCGACGAGCGGTTCCCGGACGCCGTCGCCGCCGTTGACGACTCGTGACACGGTCGCCCGGGAGACCCCGGCCAGTTCGGCCACGGCCTCCAGCGTGGGACGCGACGCTGTCTCGGTCACTTCGGGGCTCCTCCTGGCCGGCTGCGGATCAGGATAGCCCCGGACCATGCGCCGGACGGGCCGGATGAGAGCGCTCTCGCCGCACCCGCGGTATCGCAACCCCCGCCCGACCGCACCCCCGCACCCCGCACCGGCGGCGCGTCCGGCGGTGGCACCGCGACGGACCGGGCCTGCACGGGGCCGGGCCGGCCGGATCAGGGAGTCGTGGCGCCCGCCGGGGGCTCTCCCGCGTCGGGCGCCGCCTTCTTCGCCCTGCTGGGCTGCACCCGCTTCGGCTCGCCCGGCATCTTCGGGTACTCCGGCGGATACGGCAGGTCGCCGAGGCCGTGGTCGTGCTCGTCGCGCCGGGCCAGGTCGAGGAGGGCGTCGAGGGAGAAGGCGTGGTCGTCCATGTCTGCGTGCACGTCGCCGAGTTCGGCGTATCGGACGGGCATGCTCGCGATGTCGAAGTCGCGGGGGTGGGCCTCGCCCACCTCCTCCCAGCGCAGGGGCGCCGAGACGGGAGCGTGCGGGCGCGGGCGCACGGAGTAGGCGGAGGCGATGGTGCGGTCGCGGGCCGTCTGGTTGTAGTCGACGAAGATGCGCTCGCCGCGTTCCTCCTTCCACCAGCGGATGGTCACCCGGTCCGGCATCCGGCGCTCCATCTCCCGGCCCACGGCGATGGCGGCACGCCGGACCTGGGTGAAGGTCCAGCGCGGCTCGATCGGCACGAAGACATGCAGTCCGCGCCCGCCCGAGGTCTTGGGCCAGCCGCGCAGACCGCCGAACTCGTCCAGCACGGACCGCAGTTCGTGGGCGGCGCGGACGGCGTCGGCGTAGTCGGTGCCGGGCTGCGGGTCGAGGTCGATGCGCAGTTCGTCGGGGCGGTCCACGTCCGTGCGGCGCACCGGCCACGGATGGAAGGTGAGGGTGCCGTACTGGGCGGCCCACAGGACGGCCGCCTCCTCCGTCGGGCACATCTCGTCGGCGCTGCGTCCACTGGGGAACGTGATGTGCGCCGTCGGGATCCAGTCGGGCATGTTCTTGGGCGCCCGCTTCTGGAAGAAGGACTCCCCGCCCACTCCGTCGGGGTAGCGCTCCAGGGTGGTGGGGCGGTCGCGCAGGGCACGCAGGATGCCCGGGGCGACCGCCTGGTAGTAGCGGGCGAGGTCCAGCTTGGTGAAGCCGCGCTCCGGGAAGAACACCTTGTCCGGGCTGGACAGGCGCACCGTCCGGCCGGCCGCTTCCAGTTCCACCGCTTCGCCCATGCGAGCCACGGTAGACACACCCCCGGCGACTCGCATGCGCGCGCACCCGGCGACTGGCACCCCCGCCCGGCGGCCTCGCCCGCCGGGCGTTCCGGACGATCGGCGCGCAGAATCGCACCATGGATCTGCCCGTGATGCCGCCCGTGAAGCCGATGCTCGCCAAGTCGGTGGCGGCGATCCCGCCGGGCATGCAGTACGAGGCGAAGTGGGACGGTTTCCGCGCGATCGTCTTCCGGGACGGGGACGAGATCGAATTGGGCAGCCGCACCGGAAAGCCCCTGACCAGGTACTTCCCCGAGCTGGTGGAGGCATTGCGGGAGCGGGTCCCGAAGCGGTGCGTACTGGACGGCGAAATCGTGATCGCCCGGGAGGGACGGCTCGACTTCGACGCACTGACGGAGCGCATCCATCCGGCGGACTCCCGGGTGCGCACGCTCGCCGAACGGACGCCGTCGTCCTTCGTCGCCTTCGACCTGCTGGCGCTGGCCGACGACGCCGTCCTCGACGTGCCGCAGAGCGGCCGGCGTGAGCTGCTGGCCGGGGCGCTGGCCGCAGTGACGGCGCCGGTGCACCTGGCGCCGGCGACGACCGACGTCGAGGTGGCCCGACGGTGGTTCGAGGAGTACGAGGGCGCGGGCCTCGACGGGGTGATCGCCAAGCCGCCGAACCTGCGATACCTGCAGAACGAGCGCGCCATGTTCAAGGTCAAGCACGAGCGCACCGCGGATGTGGTGGTCGCCGGATACCGCTTCCACAAGAGCGGGCCCGTGGTGGGATCGCTGCTGCTGGGCCTGCACGACGACGCGGGCGTTCTCCAGCACGTGGGGGTC
Organism: Streptomyces sp. P3; assembly: GCF_003032475.1. Classification (NCBI taxonomy): domain Bacteria; kingdom Bacillati; phylum Actinomycetota; class Actinomycetes; order Kitasatosporales; family Streptomycetaceae; genus Streptomyces; species Streptomyces sp. P3. The sequence continues at coordinate 7,844,943 of NZ_CP028369.1, read as the reverse complement.
TGTGCGGCCTTCACCATGAAGCGCCGGGCGGAGCTGGTCGAGGAGCTGGAGCCGCTGCGGATGGCGGAGGCGGCCGGGCATCCCTGGGCGGCCTGGTCGGACGAGGCGGCGCACGAGAGCGCCCGGCTGCCCGGGGCGCCGAGCCGCTGGTCGGGCAAGAAGGACCTGTCCTGGGTGCCCCTTCGGCCCGAGCGGGTCGTCGAGGTGGCGTACGACCACATGGAGAACGGGGCTCGTTTCCGGCACACGGCGCGGTTCCGCCGCTGGCGCCCGGACCGCACCCCGGAGAGCTGCACGTACACGCAGCTGGAGGAACCGGTGCGCTACGACCTGGCGGAGATCCTCGGGGCGCCGCCGCGCACCTGACCGTGGGGAGACCCGCCACGGGCGGTGCGGCACGACGGCCACGAGCGCCGCCACCGCGGTGGCGATCACCCGCACCGCCACCCGGGCCACAGCCGGCCCACGGCCTACGGCCTACGGCGTCATCAGGATCTTCACCGCGCCGTCCTGCTTGTGCTGGAACATGTCGTACGCGTGCGGGGCCTCCGCCAGCGGCATCCGGTGAGTGGCGAAGTCGTCGACGCCGAGCGGGTCGTCGTCGGTGAGGCAGGGCAGGATCCGGTCGGTCCAGCGACGCACGTTCGCCTGACCCATGCGGATCTGGAGCTGCTTGTCGAACATGGTGAGCATGGGCAGCGGATCGGCCATCCCGCCGTAGACGCCGACCAGGGAGAGCGTGCCGCCGCGGCGCACCAGCTCGATGGCGGTGTGCAGGGCGCCGAGCCGGTCGACGCTGAAACGTTCAGCAAGCGGGCCGCTCAGTTTCCGCGGCAGCAGGGCGGAGGCGTTCTGGACCATCCGGGCGGCCGCGCTGCCGTGCGCCTCGGTGCCGACGGCGTCGATCACGGCGTCCGGGCCGCGGCCGTCGGTCCGGTCGCGGATGGCGGCGACGAGTTCCTTCTCGCTGTCGAAGCTGCGCAGGTCGAACGTCTCCACGCCCCGCGCGCGGGCCCGGCGCAGCCGGTCGCCGACCAGGTCCACGCCGAAGACCCGGCCCGCACCGCGCACCTGGGCCACCCGGCAGGCCATGTCGCCGATGGGGCCGAGGCCCAGCACGGCGACGCTGCCGCCCTCGGGCACGTCCGCGTACTCGACCGCCTGCCAGGCGGTGGGCAGGACGTCGGAGAGGTAGACGAAGCGGTCGTCGGGCGGGCCCTCGGGCACCTTGATGGGGCCGAACTGGGCCTGGGGCACGCGCAGGTACTCGGCCTGGGCGCCCGGTACCGCGCCGTACAGCCGGGTGTAGCCGAACAGGGCGGCGCCCATGCCCTCGCCGGTGACCTGGGTGGTCTCGCACTGGGTGGGCAGGGAGTTCAGGCACATCCAGCAGTTGCCGCAGGCGATCTGGAAGGGCACCACGACCCGGTCGCCGGCCTTCAGGTCGGGCACGGCCGCGCCGACCTCCTCGACGATGCCCATGGGTTCGTGTCCCAGGATGTCGCCAGGGGTCATGAACGGGGTGAGCACCTCGTACAGGTGCAGGTCGGAGCCGCACAGTCCGCTGGACGTGATGCGGATGACGGCGTCCGTCGGTTCCTGGACGGTCGGGTCGGGCACGGTGTCCACCCGCACGTCCCGCTTGCCCTGCCAGGTCACAGCCTTCATCGCGGCGCGCTCCCTCCGCCGGCCGGTCCGTCCCGGCGGGTCCGGGGGGTCCGGTCCCGGCTGCCGCCCGGGTACCCGTGCCGCGGTCCCCGAACCGCGGCGGCGGCCGTTCGCGGTCACGGATGGCCGCTCCCGCCCGGCGAGCGCACAATCGAGACACCGAACGGGGTGGACACGATGAGCGCGAGAGATCCGAGTCGTCCGAAACGCTCCAGACGTCCGGCGCGCGCGGTGCTCGCCGGACGCTCCCCGGCCGCGGCGGCGCTGCTGGCCCCGGCGCTGGCCGCCGCTCTGGCGGTCTCGCTCACGGCGGGCTGCACGACGTCCCGGGAACCTTCGGTGGACGACGGCCGCAGCGCGTCGCAGAAACCGAGCCCCGGCGGGGACCGTCCGAGCGCGGTCGCCGCCCCGGTGCTCGCCGTGAAGATCGACAACGCGCCGGCCGCGCGACCGCAGACCGGTCTCGACGCGGCGGACGTCGTGTACGTGGAGCAGGTCGAGGGCGGACTGAGCCGGCTGATGGCCGTGTACGCGACACGTCTGCCGAAAGCGGTGGGTCCGGTGCGCAGCGCCCGCGAGTCCGACCTGGAGCTGCTGCGCCAGTTCCATCAGCCGGTGCTCGCGTTCTCCGGGGCCCAGGGCAGGCTGCTGCCGCTGATCGACAGAGCGCCGCTGGACGCCGTCACGCCCTCCGACGCGTCCGGCGCGTACTTCCGCGGCGCGGACCGGGCGGCGCCGCACAACCTGTTCCTGCGCCCGAGCGGTCTGCTGCCCTCCGCTCCGGGCGCCGCCGCGCTGACCACCGGGTTCCGGTACGGGCCCGCGCCCTCGGGCGGCACCGCGACGGCCTCGCGGGCCGTGCGCTACCCGGCGGCCCGCTTCACCTTCACCTGGTCCGCGAGCAGGGCCGGCTGGCTGGTCTCGACGGACGGCGCGGCGACCCGGACGAGCGACGGACTGCCCCTGGCGCCGGCCACGGTGGTCGTGCAGTACGTGAAGGTGCGCGCGTCGCGCTTCCACGACTTCCTGGGCAACAACACGCCATACACCGAGACGGTGGGTTCGGGAAGGGCGCAGGTGCTGCGGGACGGACGGGCCTACGACGTGAACTGGAAGCGCGGCACGGCGACCGGGGGCACCGACTTCACCACCTCCGACGGCGCCCCGGTCGACTTCGCCCGGGGCCAGGTGTGGGTGGTCTTCGCGAACGCGTCCTCGGCCTCCTCCGCGTCCTCGGCCTCCTCCGCGCCCCGGGCCCCGAACGCGGCACCGGCTCGAGCGCCCGCGTCGCCGCCGTGACCGGCGGGCCGGGCCCGGACACGGCGGCGCGCCGGGAGTCGCGACGCGGACGACCGGGCAGGGCGGGCAGGGCGGAACGACCCGCCTACCGGGACGCAGGAGCCGGGCGGTCAGTACGGGGCGGGCAGCGGCTCCCCCGGATTGCGCAGCCCCTCGGCCGCGTCCGACACGCGCTGGATGAGTTCGAGGAACACCGTCTGTTCCGCGGCCGACAGCGGCGAGAGGAAGACCTGGTTCATCCGGGCCGTGCGCACGGTGAGCCTGCGGTGGGTGCGCAGCCCTTCCTCGGTGAGCCCGAGCAGGAAGCGGCGGCCGTCCTGCGGGTCGCGGACCTTGTCGAGGAGCCCCCGGCGGATGAGCCGGCTGATCACCTCGGCGATCGTGGAGCGGTCGAGCCCCACCCGCTCCCCCGCCGTGCGCTGGTCGAGGCCGGGCTCGGCGACGAGCGCGTTCAGCACCGCGAACTGCGGGGAGGTGATCTCCTCGGAGACCATCGCGTTCCACAACAGGTAGTGCGCCTGTTGCAGCCGTCGGGCGAGATGCCCGGGGTGGCTGGTGAGGTCCACCGCTGCCATGTGCGCTCCTCTGCATGGAGTCGACGTCTGCCTTCGTCCCGATATTTCATCGGTGCACTGAACGATACCCGCCTTCACCCGACCAGATCTCGCGTGCGGCCGACCTTCCTCATCCTCCGGCCTGGGGTCTTGACGAGGATCCCCTCCGATGGCAGCGTGAGAAAACCTTCGGAAGAATAATCAGTGCCCTGATTAATTGACCCTCGACTCGGCTCGGCCGCCGGGGCGGCAGCGCGGCGGCCGCCACCCTCCGCATCGGCAGTGGGCCGGGGCCGCACCCCACTCCCGCCCCCGAACGTCAGGAAACACGGGAAACGTCATGACTCTCACGCAAGCCGACATCGACCTGGAGATCGCGGCCGAGCACGCCGCCTACGAGAAGCGGCTGGCCGACGGCGCTCCCGTGGAGCACCAGCCCCGGCGTGACTACGCGCCGTACCGCTCGTCCGTCCTGCGCCATCCGCGGCAGCCGCCGGTCACCATCGACGTGACGCAGGACCCGGAGCTGGTGGAGCTGTCCTCCCCGGCCTTCGGCGAGCGGGACATCACGGAGATCGACAACGACCTCACCCGGCAGCACACCGGCGAGCCGGTCGGCGAACGGATCACGGTCTCCGGCCGGTTGCTGGACCGCGACGGACATCCGGTCCGCGGTCAGCTGGTGGAGATCTGGCAGGCCAACTCGGCGGGGCGGTACGCCCATCAGCGTGAGCAGCACGACGCACCGCTGGACCCGAACTTCACGGGCGTCGGCCGCACACTGACGGACGACACCGGTTTCTACCGCTTCACCACGATCCAGCCCGGCCCCTACCCGTGGCGTCAGCACCTCAACGCGTGGCGGCCGGCCCACATCCACTTCTCGCTGTTCGGCACGGCGTTCACCCAACGGCTCGTGACGCAGATGTACTTCCCGAGCGACCCGCTGTTCCCGTACGACCCGATCATCCAGTCGGTCACGGACGACGCGGCGCGGCAGCGACTGGTCGCGACCTACGACCACAGCCTGTCGGTACCCGAGTTCTCCCTTGGCTACCACTGGGACATCGTGCTCGACGGACCGCACGCCACCTGGATCGAAGAAGGACGCTGAGCTGCCATGACGAAGATCGACACGAGCCGTCCGGAGAGCGTGCTGCCCACGCCGTCGCACACGGTCGGCCCGTTCTACGGCCACGCGCTGCCGTTCCCCGGCGGCGGCGACATCGCTCCGGTCGGCCACCCCGACGCCATCGCGCTGCAGGGCCATGTGTACGACGGTGCGGGCAACCCGTTGCCGGACGCGTTCGTGGAGCTGTGGGGCGCGGACCCCGAGGGCGACGTCCCGCAGGTCGACGGCTCGATGCGGCGCGACCCGTCGAGCGGCGGTTTCCTCGGCCGCAACGGCGTGGAGTTCACCGGGTGGGGACGGATCCAGACGGACGCGAACGGCCACTGGTCGGCGCGCACGCTGCGGCCCGGCGCGCGCGGGCGGAGCGCCCCGTACCTGAGCGCCTGCGTGTTCGCGCGCGGTCTGCTCGTCCACCTCTACACCCGGATCTACCTGCCCGGCGACGAGGCCGCGTTGGCCGCCGACCCGCTGCTGCGGCGGGTTGACCCGGCACGGCGCGACACGCTGATCGCCACGGCCGGCCCGCACGGCACCTACCGTTTCGACATCCGCCTTCAGGGCGAAGGCGAGACGGTCTTCCTGGAGTTCCGGTGACATCTGCGCCCTCCGACGTCCCGTACGGCACCGGTCTGCTCTCCCCCGGGTGGACGGGCTCCCCCGCCGCCTCCGCCACCGACGACCGGGCCTGGCTGCGCGCGCTGCTCGACGCGGAGGCCGCGCTCACCCGCGCCCAGGAGGCTCAGGGTCTGGCCCCGGAGGGGGCCGGGGCGGCGGTCACCTCGGCCGCGCAGGGCGGCGGCTTCGACGTGCGTTCCCTCGCCGAACGCGCCCGCGGCGGCGGAAACCCGGTGATCCCGCTGGTCGCCGACCTGACGGCGGCGGTCGGCGAGCGGTACGGCCCGTACGTCCACCGGGGCGCGACCAGCCAGGACATCATGGACACGGCGGCGATGCTGGTCGCCGTCCGCACGCTCGGCCTCGTGCTGGCCGACCTCGACCGCACCCGGAGCGCACTGACCGGGCTCGCCGCGGCGCACCGGGACACGGCGATGCCGGGGCGGACGCTGACCCAGCACGCCGTACCGACCACGTTCGGGCTGAAGGCGGCCGGGTGGCGTTCCCTGGTGCTGGACGCCCGGGACCGGGTGACGGCCGTACGGGACTCGCTGCCCGCCCAACTCGGCGGCGCCGCCGGGACCCTGGCCGCCTTCACGGCGTACGGCGCCGCGGACGCGACGGCACTGCCCGCCGCCTTCGCCGATGAACTCGGCCTGACGGAACCCCTGTTGCCGTGGCACACCCTGCGCACGCCGATCGCCGACCTCGCCGGCTGTCTGGCGTTCACCGCTGGTGCGCTCGGCAAGATCGCGGCGGACGTCCTCACCCTCGCCCGAACCGAGATCGGCGAGCTGGCCGAGGGCAGCGGGGGCGGATCCTCGGCCATGCCGCACAAGGCGAACCCGGTGCGCTCGACGATGATCGCGGCGGCCGCCCGGCGCGCCCCCCAGCTCGCGGCCGTGCTGTACGGGGCGCTGGCCGCGCAGGACGAGCGCCCCGCCGGCGCCTGGCACGCCGAGTGGGAGCCGCTCAGGGACCTGCTGCGGCTGGTCGGCGGAGCCGCCCGCGACGCGGCGGAACTCACCGAGGGGCTGCGTGTGGACGCGGACGCGATGCGCTCCAACCTCGGGCTCACCCACGGACTGATCGTCTCCGAGCGGCTGTCGGCCGAGCTGTCGGCGCTGCTCGGCCGCGCCCGCGCCAGGGAACTGCTGACGGAACTCGCCGGGCGCGCCTACGCCGAGAACCTGCCACTGGGCCGACTGCTCGCCGAAGAACCGGACGTGACCGGGACCGGCCTCGGCGACCTCGGCGAGCTCACCGACCCCGCCCGCTACACCGGCTCCGCCGGAACCCTCACCGACCGTGCGCTGGAGCGACGTTGACCGAGAACCTTCTCCACCACCGCGCCGAGGGCCCGGCCGGCGGTCCCCCGCTGCTGCTCGGCCCCTCCCTGGGCGCCTCGTACGCCGTGTGGGGCAAGATCGCGCCCGAACTGTCCGCCACCCACCGGGTGGTCCGCTGGGACCTGCCCGGCCACGGGGGCTCGGCCCCCGGCCTGATCGGTCCCGGAGCCACCGTGGGCGACCTCGCCGACCTGGTGCTGGCGCTCGCCGACTCCCTCGGCCTGGAGCGGTTCGCGTACGCGGGCGTCTCCCTGGGCGGGGCGGTGGGCCTGCATCTGGCGCTGCATCACCCGCAGCGGGTGTCGTCGCTGGCGATGATCTGCTCGTCCGCCCACTTCAACGGGTCGAGGCCATGGGAGGAGCGGGCCGCGCTGGTGCGCGCGGAGGGGCTGGCGGGGCTCGTCGAGACCGCGGACGCCCGCTGGTTCACGCCCGGGTTCACCGTGCCGGAGCTGATCGCGGACCACCGCGCCGCGGACCCGGAGGCATACGCCGCGTGCTGTGACGCGCTGGCCGCGTTCGATCTGCGCGAGCGGCTGCCGGAGATCGCCGTACGGACCCTGCTGATCGCCGGTCGCCGGGACCCGGCGACGCCGCCGGCGCATCTGCGGGAGATCGCGGACGCGGTCCCGGACGCCACGCTGGTCGAACTCCCGGGGGCCTCGCACCTCGCCCCCGCGCAGTGCCCCGAGGCCGTGCTGACCGTGCTGCGGGCGCATCTGGACGGTCCGGCGAAGCGGGGCATGGAGGTGCGGCGCGAGGTGCTGGGCGACGCCCACGTGGACCGGGCCCAGTCCCGGCAGAACGCGTTCACCGCCCGCTACCAGGACTTCATCTCCCGCTACGCGTGGGGGGAGATCTGGACCGACCCGACGCTCGACCGCCGCGAGCGCAGCATGATCACCCTGACCGCGCTGGTGGCGCACGGCCACTACGACGAACTGGCGATGCACGTCCGGGCGGCCCGCCGCAACGGGCTCACCCCCGAGGAGATCGGCGCCGTACTGCTCCAGACGGCCGTCTACTGCGGGGTCCCGGCCGCGAACTCGGCCTTCGCCACCGCCCAGCGGGTACTGGCGGAGGAGGACGACCCGACCGGTTGAGACGTACGGCGGGCGGGCCCGGACGCCGGACCGGGTGCGCCCCCGGCCGGATGCCGACGCGGGCCGAGGACGGGACAGGGACGAGGCGGGAGGACGGGGACAGGGGACGGGGTGGGAGGACGACGGCGGGCTCGAGGGCGGGCTTCGAGACGTTCCCTCTCCCCCGCGCGGCAGGACGGCGGCCAGGTCACGCCGGACGGTCCTGCGCCCCCCTCGGCCGGGAAACCGTGCGGAACGGTGTGCCGTGCAGCACCGTGCGCACACCGGTGAGCCGGATCATCGGCATAGCCAAGACCCCCGACTGCGCACAGGAGCGCAGGCCAGGCACCGTAACGCTCGGCACGGCCGGCGGTCACGCTAGACTATGACGATCGTCATATCCAGGGGAGCCGGAAGGGAGCACGGCCTTGGCTCGATCCAGCGCGCCGTCACGCGATCGCATCGTGGCCGGTGCGGCCGACCTCATCAGCAGGCGCGGCCTCAACGCCGCGAGCATCCGCGAGGTGGCCAGACACGCCCAGGCGCCGCTCGGCTCGACCTACCACTACTTCCCCGAGGGCAAGCAGCAGCTGGCCACCGAGGCCGTGCGGTACGCGGGAGGGGCGGTCGCCCGCATCCTGCGCAAGGAACTGGAGGCGGGCCCGGTCGCCGGCCTGCGGGCCTTCCTGGCCCTGTGGCGCGGCATCGTCGTCGCCGGCGAGTTCCGCGCCGGATGCCCGGTGCTGGCCGTCTCCGTCGAGGAGCCGCCGGCCGACGAGATCCCGCCGGCCGTCATCGCCGCCGCCGAGGCGTTCGAGGAGTGGGAGCGGCTGCTCACCCAGGCGCTCCGGACGCACGGCGCCGACTTTGGCCGGGCCCCGGAGCTCGCGTCCCTGATCGTGGCGTCCGTCGAGGGCGCCATCGCCATGTGCCGCGCCAAGCGCAGCATGGAGCCGTTGGACCGGGTGGCACGGCAGCTCGAAGCGATCATCTCCGACGCGCTCGGCCGACCGGCCTGACGCACGGGACCGCAGCGCCCCGGCCCTGCCGCCCCCTATCTCCTGGTCTGGTTCGGGACCAGGCCGACCTGCGGTGCGCCGAGCCCCTGCAGGGCCTGCTGCGCCTTCTCCACCAGGCCGTCCGCCCCGCAGGAGCGGGCCAGCGTCAGGCCCCGGCCGAGTTCGGCGACCGAGCGGGAGAGGATGCCGTACTCGACCCGCGCGGCGGCGTGTTCGTACTGGCAGGGCGACAGTTCCAGGTAGGTGACCGCCTGCTGGGCGAGCCGGACGGCCCGCTGCCCGGTCTCCAGGGCGGCCGCGCAGCGCAGGGCCTCGCCTATCGCGGTGTCGGTGCCGAAGCGCTCGGCCTGACGGCGGGCCTCGGCGGCGAGCCGGCTCGCCCGTCCCGGGTCCTCCACGGCGAGGGCCCGGGCCAGGTCGACGGCCCAGGGCACCGTCACCGGGTTGAGGTGACCGCGGGCCGCCGCCGCCTTCTCCGCCTCCTCTAGTTCGTTGACGCCCTCCTGGACCCGGCCGACGGCCAGCAGCAGCCGGCCGCGCACCGACCGGGGGTCGGGCAGCACGATCGTCGACGGATAGGGCGGGGCGAAGCCGTACTGTTCGGCCACCTCCCAGGCCCGGTCGGTATGGCCGCGCACCAGCAGCGTGTCGACCAGGTTGCAGGTCGCCGACCAGTACAGGGGCAGCCCGCGGCCGACGCGTTCGGCGAGGCGCAGGGACTCCCTGAGCGATTCCTCCGCCTCCTTCAGACGCCCCCTGCGGCGCAGCCCGAGGCCGAGGTAGCCGTGCGCCAGGGCGAGGTGACCACCGCTCCAGCCGGCCGACACATAGGCGCGCAGGGCCTCGTTGAAAAGGGCGTCGGCGCGGTCGAGCCGGTCGGTGTAGGCGTAGGAGCTGGCCAGCATCATCAGCAGCTCGATGCCCCACTCCTGGTCGGTCCAGCCGAGCCCGGGGGCGAGGCGGCCGTTGACGAGGGCGCGGTCGCAGAACTCGACGACCTCCTCGGCGTTCTCCCCGTGGGTCATCAGGTCGAAGCCGCGCAGGATGAGCAGCGCGCGCTCGGAGTTGTCGCGGCCGGTGCAGGAAGCCGCGAGCAAGGCGAGCTTCTCGGAGCGCCGGGCGGAGGTCGGCTCACCGGCGTTCACGCCCTCCCACATGAACTGGACGGCCTGCAGCCGCAGCCGTGCGGGGCCGGGTGAGTGCCGGGCCGCCTCCGCCTCGACCGTGCGGACGGCGTCCTCCAACTGGTCGTTGTGCAGCAGCGCCTGGGAGAGGCGGTACACGGCGTCGACCCGCTCGTCGCCGTCGAGGCCCGGCAGGGACAGTGCCTTGCGCAGGTGCTCGATGGTCCTGGCCGGTGCGGTGAGCAGGGTGGCGCAGCCCAGTTCGTACAGCACGCGCGCGTGGACGTCCGGCACGGGCGGTTCGCGCAGAGCCCGCTCCAGACAGCGGCGGGCCGCGTCGGGGGCGCCGACCGCGAGGTGTTCCCGGGCGGCCTCGCGCAGTTGCTCGACGAGTTCCTCGTCGCCCTCCGCGTGCACCTTCAGCAGATGCCGGGAGGCGGCCGCGAGGCCCTTTCCGGCGTCGGCGACGACCTGGGCGGCGATGCCGTGCATCGCGGTGCGCAGGCCGCCGGGGATGGAGTCGTAGACGGCGGAGGCGATCAGCGGGTGGACGAACTCCAGGTCGCCGTCCTCGGCCGGGGCGGCGGCGGGGTCGGGCTCGGTGAGGATGCGGGCGTTGCGCAGCAGTTCGGCGCAGCGAGCCGCGTCGTCCCGGCCGAGGCCGGCGAGCCGGGCGGCCTGGGCGACGGAGATGTCGGCGCCGAGGATCGCGGCCGCCATCGCGAACTTGGTGGCGTCGACGCCGAGTTTCTCCAGGCGGTCGACGAGTCCTCCGCCGCGGGCCGCCCGGTTCAGGGCGCGCAGCTCGGTGGCCGAGGACTCACTCGGCGTCAACTCGCGGTCGCGGACCTTGGCGAGGAGTTCGACCGTCTCGTACGGGTTGCCGTCGGTGACCGCCCACACCTCGCGGCAGAAGGAGGCCTCGGCGTGGTCGCCGAGGGTGGCGCGGGTCAGGCCGGCGACCGCGGCCGGGGTCAGGGCGCTGAGGCTGGTGACGGCGCGTCCCGCGGCCTCGCCGACGGCGTCGAGGTGCCGGGCGGCGTCGCCCTTCACGTCGCCGGGCCTGCGGGCCACGACGATCAGGACGGGCAGTTCGTCGAGGCGTTCGACGAAGGCGGCCAGCCAGCGCAGGGATTCCTGGTCGGCCCAGTGCGCGTCGTCGACCAGCAGCACGAGCGGGTAGTCCCGCCTGGCGAGCCGGGTGACGGCGGCCACCAGGCCGTCGCACACGCCCTGCGGGTCGGCGTTGCCCTCCCCGGGTTCGACGATGCCGAGGGCGGGACCGGCGATGCCGAACCAGTCACCGAGGTACTCGCGGGCCTCCTCCGGGTGCAGGGACATCAGTGCCGGCTGCAGCAGTTGCCGCACCATGTTGAAGGGGACGGACCTCAGTGTCTCGCCGCCGCGGGCCGACCAGACCGCGCAGCCGCGGGCCTCGGCGATGCGGCGGGTCTCGGCCAGCAGGGCGGTCTTGCCGAATCCGGCCTCGCCGCGGAGCACCAGCAGGTGACCCGTGGAGGACCGGTCGGCGCAGAGCTTCTCCACCGCCTGCGCGAGGGCGGCGACCTCCGCGTCGCGCTCCCACAGGGAAGCCGAGGCGGCCGCCGCCGGCCTGACCTCCGTCATCCCGCTACCTCCCCAAGTCGCCCGAACGACGTACCGACGTCGAGCGTAGCTCTCCGACGGCTCACGCGGAGGGCTGTCCGCGCAGGTCCCGCCTCGACGGGTGACGGCTCGCGGAGCCGAAGGCCCCGGCGGGCCTGCGAAAGTGCTCCGATCACGTCAACGCCGAATGACGCGCACCGAATTGACGTCGAATTCGCGCCATCGGGGCGGCCGGGCGCCGGGGCCGGTTCCGACGGAGTGTCCTCCCTCTCATCCGGATCTCACCGACGCCTCATACGGTGGGGGTATGACGCAGGTGACTCCTCCCGGGTGGTATCCCGATCCGGGGCAGACGAATGACGGTCCCGCCACCGAACGCTGGTGGGACGGCAAGGCATGGACGGACCAGACCCGCGCCGCGGGCTCGGCCGCCGCTTGGGGTCCGCCGGCGCAGACCGCGGGCGACGGCACCCCCGCGGCCCACCCCGGCGGCGCCGGGCAACCGGGGTACCCGGCAGGCCCGGCGTACCCCGGGGGCCCGGCGTATCCCGCAGGCCCCGCCTACTCGGGTGGCCCCGCGTATCCCGGGGGCCCGGCGTATCCGGGAGGCCCCGTGGGCGGTCCGGCGTATCCGGGAGGCCCCGGATACGCCGGCCACCCGGGGTACCCCGCGGCGCCCGCGGCCGGCCGGCGGCGGGGGCTGCGCACGGGCATAGCCGTGGCGGCCGCTGTCGCCGTCCTCGCCAGCATCGGGATCGGCGTGTACGCGCTGGCCAAGGACGACAGCTCGGGCGGCGGTGGCACGGCCCAGGGACCGGGCGGACGGGGCGGTCCCGGCGACCCGGACGGGCAGGGCGACGGCGGCCGGGGCGGGTCGGGCGGCTCGGGCGGAGGGTCGCCCTCGCCCGGGGGCACCGAGCCGCCGACGATCAAGAGCGGCTCGGTGACCGACGCGCTCAACGGCATCAGCATCCCGATCCCGAAGGGCTGGTCGGGCCAGCAGCTCCGGGTGGGCGTCCAGGTCGTCTCCGACGCCTCCTACACGTGCCCGGGCGACACCACCAAGACCTGCACCAAGGGGGGCGTGTCCTCGTGGCCCGCCGAGGCGCTGGGGAGCAAGGGCGCCACGGCCGAGGAGGTCGCGAAGGCGGACATCGCGGCCGGCGCCGAGGCGTCGTACGGCGGCACGACGTACGGCGCGATCACCTCGCACCAGGTGCTCGCCTCGAAGGCGGTGACCGTGGCCGGGCAGAAGGGCTACCAGGTGCGCTGGAAGGTGGTGACGAGCAAGGGCGCGGACGGCTACGTCGAGTCGCTGGCGTTCCCGGCGCCCGCGGACCCCAAGCGGGTGGTGGTGCTCCGCTTCGGCCTCGACACCGATCAGGACGTGTCCGTCATCGACACGATCACCAAGAGCGTCAAGGTGGCGACGGGCGGTGGCAGCGGACAGGACGTCTGACGGCCGGACCCGGCCCGCGGGACACGGTCGGCCGGGCGGGGCGCCTCTACGCTCGTAGGGGCGCCCCGCCCGGCCGGGGGGTGCGCGCCGCCCCCGTCCCCACGGTGCGGCGCGAAACAGGTCGCCGTCCGGTCATCCCGTGGACGGCGGCCTGGGTCCTCGGGATCCCGGGCCGGCCTCGGAGCGGTCCGCCGGCAGGTCGCCGCCGGAGCCGAGGCCCAGGGCCGGCAGCACGGCGGCCTCCACGAAACGCAGCAGGTACTCCTGGTCCGCGTACTCGCCGTCGACGACCGGACGGGCCCGGATCACCCCGAACAGCTGCGCGGGAACGTACTCCAGCGCCGGGTGGCCGCCGGCGATCTCACCGCGTTCCACCCCGCGCCGCAGGATCTCCCGGAGCGCGTCGATCTCCGGGGCGACGATCGCCTCCCGCAGCGCGCGGGCGAGCTCCTGGTCGCCGGTGACCGCGTGGCCGAGGGCCTGGAGCAGCTCGGTGTCGTGGGTGGACCAGCGGCCGACGGCCCGCGCGGCCTCGCGCAGGTCCCCGGCGAGCGAGCCGGTGTCGATGCCGGTGAGCCGGGCCTGCCGGCGGGAGCGCAGTGCGGCGACGACGAACTGCGGCTTGGTCCTCCACTGCCGGTAGAGCGTGGACTTGCTGCAGCGGGTGCTCGCCGCGACGCCCTCCATGGTGACTGCCTCGTAACCGCATTCACGGACCTGGTCGAGGACGGCGTCGAAGAACTCCTGTTCCCGCTCGGGCGTGATCTTCGAGCGGCGCGTGGCGGCGGCCGACTCCGGTCCGTCCGCGGCCTGCGACGTCATCTGCTCTCCCCCTGGCTTCTCCGCCTCGGGCGCCGCCCGCCCGAAGGCGGTACGGGCCCGAATCGGTCCCGGTCTCCATTGTGGCGCACATCAATCGATACGCCAGTGTACCGATACGCTTCCGTATCGGTACACTGGCGTATCGGTACGACATCGTATCGATGGTGCCACGCACGAGCCGCCGCCCGGGCAGCACCACCTCACACGCACCACCGTCAACGAAGGGGCCGGGGGATGAATGCCCGCACCGAGCCTGCAGAAGCGGAGCCCGTCACACCGGCGAGGCCGCCCGTAGTCCGGGAGCTCCTGCTCGTCGCAGGTCTCTTCGTCGTCTACAAACTCGGCCGGCAACTGGCCGCGGGTCACACCGGCGAGGCGTTCCGCGACGCCCGGGACGTGTGGCACGCCGAGCGGTGGCTGCACCTGCCCGGCGAGGGCACGGTGCAGTCCCTTCTACTGCACGGCGACGGCCTGGCCGAAGGCGCGAACGCCTACTACGCGACCGTGCACTTCCCGGCCACCCTGGCCTTCCTGGTCTGGCTGTACCTGCGCCGCCCGGCGCACTACACCTGGGCGCGGCGGGTGCTGGCCGCGATGACCGCCGCGGCCCTGGTGCTGCATCTGGCGTTCCCGCTCGCCCCGCCGCGGATGCTGGCGGCGACGGGCCTGCTGGACACCGCGCGCGTGTACGGACCGTCCGTCTACGGCCCGCCGCAGACGGACCACCTCTCGAACCAGTTCGCGGCGATGCCCTCGCTGCACTTCGGCTGGGCGCTGATGGTGGCGATCGGCCTGATCGTCGCCACCCGGTCACGGTGGCGGTGGCTGTGGCTGCTGCACCCGCTGCTCACCCTGCTGGTGATCGTGGGCACGGCGAACCACTACTGGCTCGACGCGATCGCCGCGGCCGTCCTGCTCGGTGCGGCGCTGGCGCTGATCCCCGCGCCCCCGCGCACGGCCGGTACGGCCGCCACGGCCACCGCCGGCGGACCCGACGCGCGCGCCCTCGTCCCGGCCGAGCAGCCGGTCCCGGCCGGAGCGGGCCGATGAACGCCACCCTGGTCGCCGTCGTCCTCTCCCTGTTCTCGGCGGTCGCGTACGCGGCCGCCGCGGTCGCCCAGGAGCGGCTCGCCTCCCGGCACCCCGGTTCGGGCCTGGTCCGCCTGCTCGGCAACGGGGCCTGGTGGTGCTCGGTGGGGCTCAACGCCGCCGCCGCCCTGCTGCACGTCGTGGCTCTGAAGTACGGGCCGCTCACCGTGGTGCAGCCGCTCGGCGCGCTCACCCTGGTGGCGGCGGTGCCGATGGGTGCGCGGGTCGCCGGACGCCGGGTGGACGCCGCCGAGTGGCGGGGCACCGCCCTCACCCTGGCCGGGCTGGCCGCGATCCTGGTCACGGCCTCGGGGCCGGCCCCCGAGGACGTCCTGAGCGGGCCGGAGGCGGTGGCCGTGGCAGGGGCGACGGCCGCGCTGATCGGGCTGCTGGCCCGCCGCGGCGCCCGCCCGGGGCTGCGGCACGCGACCGCGTCCGGCTTCGCCTCGGGCGTCGCCTCGGCGCTCACCCAGACCGTGACGGTGGCCGCGACGGACCGGTCGGGCTCGCTGCCGAGCCTGCAGGTGATCGGCGTGGCGCTGCTGGTCGCGGCCTTCGCGACGGGCGGACTGCTGCTGTCGCAGACGGCCTACCGGGACGGTCTCGGCGCCCCGCTGGCGATGGTGACGCTGGCCAACCCGGTGGCCGCCGCGGCGATCGGCCTCGCGCTCCTCGGCGAACGGCTCCAGGGCGGGCTCGCGGGGATGCTCCTCGCCCTCGCGGGAGCCGGACTCGCGGGGCGGGGCGTGGTGCTGCTGTCGCGGGCCGCACCGCACCCGGCGGCCGTCACGGACGAGGAACACCCGGTGGCGGCGGTGCTGGCCCTGAGGCCGGAGACGGCGTCCGCCGAACCGGCGCTGCTCCCCCGGCCGACGACCGGCCCGGAGCACCTCACCCCGCTCTGACGCAAGGACGGGTGGCATCTTCCGGGAAGGTGCCACCCGTGCGCGTAAGGGGTGAGCCGGGAACACACGGGCACACGCGGAGCGGGTCAGCCCAGACCGCGGGCGTCCTGCTTGAGCGCGGTGTCCACGGTCAGGGCCGTGGCGACGACGAGGCTCAACAGCGGCTCGGGCAACTGGTAGTGGATCTGCAGGACGTAGTTGTCCGCGGTGGTGAACATCGTCTTGGCGAGGCCTTCCCAGGTCTTGGTGATCCGGGCGACCTCGTTGTCCGCGTGGTCGACGATCGCGAAGTTCCACGCCCGCCAGTTCTCCGCCTTGATGGCGCCGATCTGCCGGCCGTCCGCGTTGATCGCGAAGTTGATCTTCCCGAAGACGTTCTGCTGGACGATCTCGCCGACCGGCTGTCCGTCGGGACGGGTCACGAGCACCCGTGACTTGAAGATCTTCGCCGGCCGGGTCAGCAGCAGCACCGGCCGGCCGTGGGCGTCGCGGATCTCCAGTCGTTGGGTCAGGTACTGGTCGATGCTGGCGAGGAAGCGCACGATCTTGCGCAGTGTGCTCTGGCCGACCTGGACCACCGAGCCGAGCTGGTTGCCCTGCTGGTCCATCACCTTGTACTCGTTGGTGAGCTCGATCAGCTTCGCCTTCTGGTTCACCACCAGCACCGGCTCGCTGAACAGGGAGCCGCCGCCGGGACCGCTCGGCGTGACCCCGGCCTGCTGCTGCACCTGCCGCTGGACCCGGGCGTCGGGCCCCGCCTGCTGCGGTATGTGCGGGACGGGGCCGCCCTTGACCTCGGCGTGGGTCTGCTCGGTCCACTGGGCGCCGTCCCAGTAACGCAGGGTCTGGGCCGCTCCGTGCGGATCGGGATACCAGCCTGCAGGTGTGTTCGAATGCGTGGTCACCGGGGCACACTATCCCGACCCCGCCGGGACCTGACCAGTCCCCGCGATCAGGAGTTCGTCGCGCACGCACCGCAGCCGCGGGGCCGGCGCCCCTCGAAGACGTGCAGGACGCTCCGACGACCCTTGACTCCGGGACGCACGGGGGAGGACAGTTGGATTTACGACGTATATATACCTCGTAAGACACAGGAGCGTCCCGCTATGGCGTGGAGCGAACCGCCCTCGGCTCCCTCCGGGAGGAAGCGCCGGTCTGTGTCGTCTCCGAACGGTGACGTCCCCCCGCCCGGCGCAACCACCGACGGCACCCGGCCGGAGACGGGCCGGGCGGAGCGGGTACGCAGGACCACGCCGTCCACGGTCCTCGTCACCGGCGGGGCCGGCTTCATCGGCAGCCACGCCTGCGTGGCCCTGTTGGACCACGGCTATGAGTTGATCGTGGTCGACGACTACTCCAACAGCACACCCCAGGTCCTGTCCCGCGTGGAACGGCTGGCCGGCCGCTTCGTCGGCGCCGTCTACGAACTGGACATCCGTGATCGCCACTCCCTCTCGGCCGCCTTCGACCGGCACTCCGTGGACGCCGTCCTGCACTTCGCCGCACACAAGGCCGTGGGCCGGTCGACACGGATGCCCGTCCAGTACTACGACTCCATCGTCGGCGGCACCACCACCCTGCTGCGGGCCATGCACGAGCACGGGGTGCACCAGCTCGTCTACGCCTCGTCCTGCTCCGTCTACGGCGACGCCGGCGGCGGGCCGCTGACGGAGACCACCCCCGCGCGGCCCACCAATCCCTACTCGGCCGCCAAGTGGATCTGCGAACAGCTGCTCGCCGACGTCTGCCGCCGCTGCCCGGAATACACCGTGCTCTGCCTGCGGTCCGGCAACTCGGCCGGCGCCCACTCCAGCGGACTGCTCGGCGAGGACCCCCGCGGCACACCGGACAACCTGATGCCGCACATGGCCCAGGTGGCCGTCGGCCGACGCAGCCGCCTCCCCGTGTTCGGCGGCGACTACCCCACGCGGGACGGCACCGCGGTCCGTGACTACCTCCACGTCATGGACACCGTCGAGGCACACCGCGTCGCGCTCGACCATCTCGCCGACGCACCGGGCATGCACGTGTACAACCTGGGCGCCGGCAAGGGCAGTTCGGTCCTCGATGTCGTCGCCGCGTTCTCCCGGGCGAGCGGCCGACCCGTTCCGTACGAGGTCGTGCCCCGCCGCCCCGGCGACGTCGCCGAAGTCGTCGCCGACGCGACCGCCGTGGAGCGCGCCTGGGGCTGGCGCCCCAAGCGGGACCTCGCCGACATGTGCCGGGACTCCTGGCACTTCCAGCGGCTCAACCCCCGTGGCTACGCGGGCTCCGCACGGCGGCCGGAGAGGGAGGAGTGGTACGACCCGTAGGGCGAACAGCAGTCGGTGACGTGCGCCGCCCCCTTCCGGGGAGGCCGCGTGACGAGATGCGGGGGGCGCGCATGGCACCTATGCTCGGTACAGGGAACACAAGTTGATGCTCCCCGGCAGCCCCCGGTGCCCTCCGCCCAGGGGAGGCGCTTGCTCTTGCTCCTGTCTCATCGGCTGATGGCCGCCCATGTCGCGCTGGCCGGCGTGGCCACCTCCCTGTACATGACCTTCCCCGAACTGCGTGCTCCGCTCTGGGCCGTCATCGGGCTGGGAGGCGGCGTCGCCGTCGCCACCGGTGTCCGCATCCACCGGCCCGCGCACCGCGGGCCGTGGCGGTTGCTCGCCGCCGGGATGCTGGCCTTCGCCGCGGGCGACGCCTTCTCCCACGCGCGGGAGACGTACTTCCACGCCTCCCAGCCGTTCCCGTCGCCGTCGGACGCCTGCTACCTCGCCGTCTACCCGCTCGTCGCCGCGGGGCTCCTCGGCCTCGTCCGGCACCGCCGGGCGGACCGCGACCTGTCCAGCCTGCTGGACGCGCTGATCGTCGCAGCCGGGCTCGCCCTGCCCGTGTGGGTCTACCTGGCAGAGCCCTCGGCCGAGTCGGGGGACCTGACCTGGCTGCAGCGGGCGATCGGCATCGCCTACCCGCTGGGCGACATCGTGGTGCTGGCGCTGCTGGTCCGATTGCTCACCCCCCGCCCCGTGTCCGGCCGCAACGGCGCCGTACGACTGCTCGCCCTGGGCACCCTCACCCTGCTCTGCCTCGACATCGCCTACGGGATCCTCCACCCCGACGGCAGGTGGCAGACCGGCACGCCCCTGGAAGCAGGGGGGATCGTCTTCTGCACCGCGTACGGGCTGGCCGCACTGCACCCCTCGATGGCGGAACTGACCGCACCGGTCTCCGCGGCACGGTCCGTGTCCTCGTCCCTGTTGCCGCCCTGGCGCCGGCTGCTGCTGCTCACCGGGGCCGCGCTGATCGCGCCCGCGGTCCTGATCCGCCAGGAACTCGTCGGCCACACGGACGACGCGTCGGTGGTGGCCGCCTTCTCCGTCGCGCTGTGCCTGTTGGTGATCCTGCGGCTGGCCATGATGATCGTGGCGCATCGCAAGATCGTCGTGCGGGAACGGGAGCTGCGCGCGGCGTCCGCCTCCCTGGTGGCGGCGGTCTGGCCGGAGGACGTGGCGCGCGCCTGCGACACCACGGTCGGCGCGCTGTTCGGGCCGAACGTCCGGCACGCCACCATGCTCCTGCCGGGCCGCGACGCACAGGCTCTGTACACGCATCTCGGCTCCACCGGCACCGAGCACCGGGACGTCACGGAGAGCGCCGCGTCCTCCCGGCACGGGCCCGCCGACGCCGGCCGCTACCGCGACGTCATGGTCCCGGTGGCCGCCCTCGCCCCGGACATCACCGAACGGCTCGGGGGGCTGCCCATGGCGCTGCTCTGCCCCCTGGTCCAGCCGGCCCGCCCGGCCGGCGGCGAGCTTTCGGGAGTGCTGGTGACGGCGGGAGCCGAGCGTCAGCTCACCGAGATACGCGACTCGCTGGGGATCCTCGCCTCGCATGCGGGGCTGGCGACGGAACGTCTCGCCCTCCGGCAGGAAATCATCCACAAGGAGAGTGAGGCGTACTTCCGCACCCTGGTGCACAACGCCTCGGACGTCATCCTCATCGTCAACGAGGACACGACCGTCCGCTACGCCAGTCCGTCGGCGCGTGCCGTGTTCGGCCGCGTCGAGCTGATCGGTACGCGGCTGCGGGAACTGGTGGACCCCCGGGACCGGGTCCGGGTGGACCGGACCATGACGGCTCTGCGCGGCGAGGGGCAACAGGAAGTCCACGACAACTGGTGGGTGACCCCGGCAGCGGAGGACACGGACGACACCGAGGGCGCCGAGGGCACGGACCGCATCGAGGTGGACGTGCGATGCCGCGACCTGCGGCACGACATCACCGTGGGCGGCCTGATCGTCACACTCCGGGACGTCACCGAACAGCGCAGGCTGGAGCACGAACTCACCCAACGGGCCTTCCACGACCCCCTGACCGGGCTGCCCAACCGGACCCTGCTGCTGGAGCGGACCGAGCGCGCACTGCTGCGCGCCCGCCGGGATCCGGCCGTCACCTGTCTGCTCTTCATCGACCTGGACAACTTCAAGAACGTCAACGACACGCTGGGCCACTCGGTCGGCGACCGGCTCCTGGGCGCCGTGGGCGAGCGCCTGTCGAGGATGCTGCGCCGCAGCGACACCGCCGCCCGGCTGGGCGGCGACGAGTTCGCGGTACTGATGGAGGACGTGAAGCAGCCCCTCGACGCCGAACTCCTGGCCGCGCAGGTGATCCAGACGCTCAATCAGCCCTTCCAGCTGGCCAGCGATTCGGTGAGCGTCTCGGCCAGCGTGGGTGTGGCCACGGCCAAGGACAGCACGGACGCGGAGGAGCTGCTGGCGCTCGCCGATCTGGCCCTGTACGCGGCCAAGGCCGCCGGGAAGCGCCAGTGGCGTCGCTTCCGGCCCCAGCAGCGCGTGCGCATGGTGGAGCGGCACGAACTCCAGGCACGGCTGAACGACGCGGTCAGCAGAGAGGAGTTCACCCTGCGCTACCAGCCGGTGGTGGACATCACCGCAGGCGACGTCGTCGGCTTCGAGGCCCTGGTCCGCTGGCCGCACCTGCGGTACGGCCTGGTCCCGCCGGACCAGTTCATCCCACTCGCCGAGGAGAGCGGGCAGATCTCCCCTCTGGGCGCCTGGGTGCTGGATCACGCCACATCCGACATCGCGTGGCTGCAGCGCAGCGCCCGGCGGTCGACGGCGCCGTACGTCAGCGTCAACGTGTCCGCCCGGCAGTGGCACGGCACGGAGTTCTACGACGAGGTGCGCGGCGCTCTCGCCACCCCCGGTCTCGTCCCGGGCACGCTGCTGCTGGAGATCACCGAGTCGGTGCTCATGCAGCGGGACACCGAGATCGACGCGCTCGTCCTGGCGCTGAAGGACCTCGGGGTACGCATCGCGGTCGACGACTTCGGCAGCGGATTCTCGTCGCTGCGCTACCTCAAGGAGTTCCCCGTCGACGTACTCAAGATCGACAAGACGTTCATCGACGACATCACGCGCGATGGCCGGCAGGTGGCGCTGGTCGAGGGGATCATCCGCCTCGCCGACACACTCGGCCTCGAGGTGATCGCCGAGGGCATCGAGGAGCCGGCACAGCGGGAGGTGCTGGCAGACATCGGGTGCCGGTTCGGCCAGGGGTACCTCTATGCGCGGCCGATGACGGTGGAGCAGGGCGAGGCCGTGTGTCGCCGGCAGGACGGAGACCGGGCGCCGCCTCCAGGCTGAGCACAAGCGCCCCACCCCGCGCCGGACAGCCGTCCGGCCCCGAGGGCGAGCGGCCCGGCACCGGACGAGGTACCTCCGCGGACGGCTACGGCCGTCCCGCCGTTCCTGCGGCGAGGCGTTCAGGCCCCGACCGGGCACGGCGCGATGAGCCCGGATCCACTCGCGTTCCACGGTTCCCGGCCGCGGGGAGCCGGGGATGACGCCGCCGACAGGGCGAACGCCGTCTCCACCAGGGCGATGTGGCTGAACGCCTGGGGTGCGTTGCCCAGTTGGCGTCCGGCGTCCGGATCCCACTGCTCGGACAGCAGTCCGACGTCGTTGCGGACGGCGAGGACTCGCTCGAAGGCGTTGCGGGCCTCCTCGACGCGCCCCGTGGCGGCGAGCGCGTCGGCGTACCACAGGGAACACGTCACGAACGTGCCCTCGGGGCCCTGCGGATCGTCCACACCGCCACCGCCCGGCGCGTATCGGCGGAGGAAGCCGCCGCGGTCGAGTCGGCGCATCTCGCGGACGGTGCACCGGATTCTCGGATCCCCGGCCGGCAGGAAGCCGAGCCTGGGCATCAGCAAGGCGGAGGCATCCAGGCCGGGGGAACCATAGGACTGCACGAAGGACCGCTGTCCGGCGTCCCAGCCCTCGCGGAGGACCTGCCGACGCACCTCGTCCCGCAGGACCCGCCACTCGGCCGAGGATCCGTTGCGCCCCAGCAGTGCCCCCATGCGCAGGGCGCGGTCGGCGGCCACCCAGACCATGACCTTGGAGTGGACGAACTGCCGCCGCGGTCCTCGTACCTGCCACAGTCCCTGGTCGGGTTCCCGCCAATGCCGCTGCAGGAATCCCATCAGCACCTCCGCCAGCTCCCACACATGAGCGGGCAGGGGGATCCCCGCACGCACCGACAGCAGGAGCGTGTCCAGGACTTCGCCGTAGACGTCCAGCTGGAACTGGCCCGCCGCGGAGTTCCCGAACCGCACCGGTTGTGATCCCTCGTAGCCGGTCAGCCAGGGCGCCTCGGTCTCCCGGAGCAACCGCTGCCCGCCGAGGCCGTACACGGTCTGCACATCGGCCGGGTCGCCCGCGATGGCCCGTACCAGCCAGTCCAGCCAGGCGGAGGCCTCGTCCCGGTAGCCGCAGCGCAGCAGGCACGACAGGGCGAGCGTGGAGTCGCGCAGCCAGCAATACCGGTAGTCCCAGTTGCGTTCGCCGCCGATGCAGCCGGGCAGCGAGGTCGTCGGCGCGGCGACGATGCCGCCCGTGGGCGCGTAGGTGAGCGCCTTCAGCGTGATCAGGGAGCGCACCACGGCGTCCCGCCATGGCCCTCGGTAGCGGCACTGGCCCGCCCAGTGCCGCCAGAAGTCGTCGGTCTCCTTGAGCATCGTCTCCGCCGGGACGCCTTCCGCCGCGGGCGGCCCGGGGTGGTGCGAGGGCGCCCACACCAGGGTGAGGGCGAGTCGCTGTCCGGCCCGGACGGTGGCGTCCCAGACCGTGGAGCCGTCCCGGTCGAGGGCATGCACCGGAGCTTGCGCGCTCAGCCACATGGCGTCCGGACCGGCGACCGCCACGGTGCCGGCGCCGGTGTCGCGGTGCCAGGGAACCACGCGGCCGTGATGGAAGCGCAGGCGCAGCTCGCTGCGTACGGGCACGGCGCCCGACAGGCCCTCGACCACGCGGACGATGCACGGCGCCTGGGCACGGGGCGGCATGAAGTCGGTGACCCGTACCGTCCCCTCGGCGGTCTCCCACCAGGTGTCCAGGACCAGCGTGTCGGGGCGGTAGGCGCGACGGGTGCACGTACCGGGAGCGGCGATCGGGGCGACCCGCCAGAAGCCGTTGTCCCGGGTGCCCAGCAGCGCGGCCAGACAGGCTTCCGAGTCGAAGCGGGGCACGCACAGCCAGTCCACGGAACCGTTCCGGCCGACCATGGCGGCGGTTTCCAGATCACTGAGGAGGGCGTAGTCCTCGATGGGGGAACTCATGGGCCCCACTGCCTTCGGACGAGTACATGTGATTACATCGTATACATACATCGTACTGGAGCAACTCCGACGAGAGCCACCAAAACCGACATCTCTTGACAAGGCCCATGAACGGCCAGAAAATGAATATACGACGTAAACGTACAACGAACACTCGGCTTCCTGCCCTCGGCCCCTCGCGACAGAGGTGAATTCACATGGTGTCCTTGTTGCCGCCAAGCTCCGCGAAGCGGGACGCGCACTCCCACGAGGGGATTCCGTCCTGCCTCAGACGACCTCCGGTGGAACTGGAGATCGTCATTCCCGCGGTCAACGAGGAGCTCCGCCTCCCCCGCACCATCGCGGCGACGGTCGACTACCTCAGGGAACAGACCTGGTCGTCCGCTGTCGTCGTGGTCGACAACGACAGCGTGGACTGCACGATCGACGTACCCGAACGCTTCGACACCGCCATGACCCGAGTCCATGTCATCGGTTGCGCCGAGCACGGCAAGGGCGCCGCCGTCCGGCGCGGCATCCTCACCTCCTCGGCCCGCTTCATCGGATTCGTCGACGCCGACAACGCGACGCCCATCGCGACGCTCGACAAGGCGCTCCCGCTCCTCCGGGACGGGCACGCTGCCGTGATCGCCTCCCGGCACATCGACGGCGCCCACTGCGAGGTGGACTCGGCGCTGCGCCGGTGCGGCGGCTGGACCTTCCGGAGGCTGACCCGGCTGAGCCTGCCGGACATCGCCGACACCCAGTGCGGTTTCAAGTTCTTCGACGGGCCGCTCGTCCGGAACGTGGCGGCCGCCTGCCAAGTGAACGGGTTCGCCTTCGACGTGGAACTGCTCACGCGGCTGACCCGGCTCGGCGGGTCGGTCGTCGAAGTACCCGTCGACTGGTCCGACATGCCGGGCTCGACGTTCTCCGCCCAACGCGACGGTCTCCGCTCCATGGCGGACATGCTGCGCGTCTCGCTCTCGCGGGGTGACTCCCGATGACCGCGCTCGATCACATCGCCCGCACGAACGTCCTCTTCCTGAACTGGCGCGACCCCGCACATCCGCAGGCCGGGGGTGCGGAGGCGTACGCTTACGAGATCGCGCGACGGCTCACCGGCGCGAACGCGCGGGTGACCCTCTTCGCCTCGCGCTTCCCCGGCTCCCGGGCCGAAGAGTCGGCCGACGGCGTGCGCGTCCTTCGAGGCGGGGGCACGTTCGGCGTCTATGCCGCCGCGGCCGTGCACCTGCTGAAAAACCGTCACACCTACGACGCGGTCGTCGACTTCCAGAACGGCATCCCCTTCTTCTCCCCCCTCTTCACACCGCGCTGGACCCCGGACATCTGCGTCATCCACCACATCCACCAGAAGCAGTTCGACCTGTTCTTCCGCTGGCCCATGAACACGGTCGGGCGCCTGCTGGAGAAGCAGATCAGCCGCTGGGTCTACCACGGGCGTGCCATCGTCGTCGTCTCCCCCTCCAGCCGGGAGGGCGTGCGGGCAGAGCTGGGCTTCCACAACCCGATCTACCTCGTGCCCAACGGCAGCCCCAAAGCGCCCTCCGCGCGCGTCGACCGGGCCGCGACGCCCACGATCACCGTGGTCAGCAGGATGACACCCCAAAAGCGCGTGGACCTCCTGCTCCGGGCCCTCCCCGAGCTACGGCGGCGCTGGCCCGGACTGCGCGTCGACCTCGCCGGCGACGGCAGCGAACTGCCGAACCTGCGCAGACTCGCCTCCGCGCTCGGTCTCGACTCCACCGTCGAGTTCCACGGCCATGTCAGCGAGGAACGCAAGCGGACACTGCTCGGCAGGGCATGGCTCACCGTGGTGCCCTCGGTCGCCGAGGGCTGGGGCCTGACCGTCATCGAGGCGAACTCCCTGGGCACGCCCGCCCTCGCCTTCGACGTCCCCGGCCTGCGCGACGCCATCCAGCACGGCCACAACGGCTGGCTGCTCCCCACCGACACCACCCTGGCCGCCGGAATCGCCACCGCCCTCACCGAACTGGGCGACGCCGACGCCCGCGAGCGGACAGCGGATCGGTGCCGCACCTGGAGCGCGCGGTTCTCCTGGGACGACAGCGCCGAACGGCTCGCCCAGGTGGTGCTGGAGGAGTCCCGGCGCGTCCGACGGCACCGCAGGTCACGCCGCCGGGCCAGCGACCTCACGGTTCTCTCGAAGTTCCAGGCCCGAAACGGCGACGACGTCGAACACGCCCTGAACACCATGCTGCGGGAGACAGACCAGTGGAGCCGGCGGGGCGACTCCTTCCGCCTGCTGCTGCACGGCTGCGACGAACTGAGCGCGTACCGGGCACTGCGGCGACTGGGCGTGCGCGAGGCCATGTTCCGGCTGGCCCACCGGCGAGAACAGCTCGTACGTCCCGACGCGGGCGACGTGGACACCCCGCGGGCGACGCGTACGCCGACCGGCCCCGAGCCCGGAACCACGGAACGGCGGGATCCCCCATGACCGCCCTCCGTACGACGACGAAGCCTCGGCCGACGGCCCGCCCGGACGTGGTGACGGCGGTGCACGGCGCACGATGGATCACCGCGTCCGTCATGATCGTGGGCGTCGTGAACTACGGGTACGCGCTGCTCCTGACCAGGCTGCTGGACGTCGGCTCGTACGCGCGGTTCGCCGCCGGGGCCGGGCTGCTGCTGAGCGCGGTGACCGTCGCGAGGGTGACGGTCCCGTGGGTGCTGGCGCAGGCGCTGGCCCGTGCCCGGTCCGATGCCGAGCGAGGCGACGCGGGCCGGTTCGCGATCATCACCGGCACCGGAGGCGGGCTCGTCGCCGCCGGCGTCGTCGCCGGCGTCGCGACCGGGTTCGCCGGACCCGCCACGACCACGGCACTGGCGCTGAGCACGTTCTGTTTCTATGTGACGTCGGTGCCCGTCGGCCGGCTCCAGGGCGAGGAGCGGATGCGGACTCTCTCGCTGCTGGGTGTGGCCGAAGTGGGGATCAAGACGGCGGCCGGCGTGGCACTGGTCATGGCCCTCGGGCTGGGCGACACCGGCGCGCTGGCGGCCTTCGGGGTGGGCTTGCTGCCCCTCCTGCTGTGGTGGCCGGCTCTGCCGCGGGGCAGCGGACGGCCCTGGCGCAGCGCCTCGGCCAACCGGGACCTGTGGCGGCGCGCGCTCGGCATCGCGCGGCTGCAGGGACTGGTCGCGCTGATGGCCGCGATCGACGTCGTCCTCGTGGCCGCGTTGCCCACCGACCGGTCCGACGCCGCGAGCTACCAGGCGAGCGTCACGCTCTCGCGGGTGCCGCTGTTCGTGGCCTCCGCGGTGTCCATCGCCTTCTTCCCGGCACTGTCCCGGCGACGGGCCGACACCTCGCTCAGTGCCAGCGCCGTACGGCTGTACGTCATCGCCGCCCTGCCCCTCGCCGTGACGGTCGCCACCGCGCCGAACGCCGTGTTGACCTTCGCCTTCCCCGCCGACTACAGCATGATGAGCACCCTCGCGGCCTTCACAGCGGTCACGGGCTTCGGCATCGGCGCGATCAACCTGGTCGTCACCTTCTCCCAGGCCGCGGACGACTACTCCTGCGCACGCCGGCAGATCGCCGGCCTGGTGGGCTACACCCTCGCCCTCCTGGCGGGCTGGCGGATCGACGGCGTACACGGTATGGCCGTCGGTGGCGCGGTGGGCACGTTCGGAGCGCTCGCCCTGTTGCTCCACCGGCTCGTCCGCCGCCGGGGGAAAGCCTTCCTCAGCCGGGTGCCCCTCGTGGAACCGCTGCTGATGGTGGGGGTGCTGGTGCTGCTGCATCCGTATCCGCGGTTGTGGCTGATCGCCGCGACGGCCGTCGGCCTGCGCGCCGTGGAACGGTTCCTGCGCCGCCCCGGGGCACCGGACCCGCCGGAGGCCCTGTCCGAGTCGGCCCCGTCGCCCCGGCACGACGGTGCCCGTCCCGACGGTGCAGCGGACGGCGCGACCGCCGGCCCGTCCCGTCCGGCTGCGGCCCGCGCGTCTTCAGCCATCCCCCCCGACGAGTCAGGCACAGCCATGACCCACCGTTCACCGCAACCCCCGACGCTCCGAACGAGTCCCGCCCAGGAGCGGCCCGACCACCTCCTGGTGGAAGCCGTGTGGCGCGGGAACCCGCCTCCGACCACCGATGCCGCCCTGCGGCGCGCGCTGTTGCTCGCGCGTGAGAACCAGGTGGAGGGCCGCCTCGCGCGGGCGTACCCGCAGCAGTTGGCGCATGTCGTCGCCGACGTGGACGCGGCCGGCGTGCTCCTGTGGAAGAACGTCCGCGAGGTCACCGGGCGCCTGCGTGCCGCGGGCATCCCCACCGTGCTCGTCAAGGCGGACGTGGCCGTCGGCCATGCGTGCGGCGACTTTGATCTGGTGGTGCCCGACGGGCGGTGGCAGGACGCGTGCGACGCCCTCGAGGGCTGGTATTCCGGTCGTTCGACCTACTGGCTGGAGCGGTCCACCAAGGTACAACTGGCGCCTCGGCGCGGCCCGTCGGTCCATCTGCACACCGCCGTGTCGTGGTTCGGTGTGCCCGTGATGTCCACCGGCCGGCTGTTCGACCGCGCCTCGTCCGACGGAGGAGCCTGGCTGGTACCCCACCCTGCGGACGCGCTGCGCATATGGCTGGCTCATGGCCTGTTCCAGAATCTCTCCTTCGATCTGTCGGAGCTGTTCGCGTTGCGGGACCTGCTGCTGCCTGATCTCTTGGAAGAGGCACGGCGTGAGGCCGCGCGCGAGGGCTGGCCCGCCGGGTGTGACCAGGCGCTCGCCGTCGTGATCGAGGCGATACGCCGGCTGGACCAGGGGTTGCCGGGCAGGCTTCCGGTACCGCTGCCCGCAGCCGCGTCCCTCCGCGTGGGCGCGGAGCACGCGCTGCACCTCCTGCGGAGTGGACGCGTCTTCGTCGCGGCCCGGGAGGCGGCCCTGCGGGTTCCGCTCGTCGTCGCCAAGGAGCGCAGGAGGTTCGCCTGATGAAGCGCATCCTGCTGGTCGGTGTGTCCGGGCCGGACGGCGCCGGAAAGTCGTCCTTGGCCGGGCGAGTGGCAAAGGACCTGCGCGGTCAGGGGTACGCCGTGGCGACCCCGTACTGCTACGGCTGTCTCGTCTGCCGGCACCTGCCGCGAAGGCTTCGGTTCCGGTTCACCGCGTCCGTCGGGGAGCGCCCGTCGACCGGCTCGGGCGACGGCGCGTGGATCGGCCGGCTCCACGGCTGGGTGGACGCGGCGGAGCTCGCCGTCCGGCTGGCGGGGGCTGTCGTACGGGCCCGATGCACGGCTCTCGGCCGGCCGGCCGCGGTGGTGACCGATCGTGGTCCGCTCGACGGCCTCGTCAAGTTCGACCCTTCGCCCGGCTCTGCTCTGACGGCCGTCTTCACACGGCTGTCGCGGGCGTATCAGGTCACCCTGCTTCTCGATGCGGAGCCGGAGGTGCTCGCGGGGCGCGACGGCGAGTTCGCCGTCGGTCCGCTGGCGGACCTCCGAAACGACTACCGGCGCTGGGCATCGCGGTCGCGGCACGTGGACGTGGTGAACGCCGCCGCCCCGCCCGCCGAGGTCGCGGCCGAGGCCATGGCACGAGTGCCGGTGGAGCGGCACCCGCCGGCGGGCGCGGCCGAACCGTCTCCCGACGCGGCGGACACCAGGAAGCACGTGGTGATCTCGACCTTCGACGACATCCGCAACCCGCACTACCACGGCGGCGGCGCGCTGCTCGTGGACAAGGTCGCCCGCCGCCTGGCCGGCGAGTATCGCGTCACGGTCATCACCGTGGCAGGGCGCGGCGGCAGCGAGACCCGTGACGGTGTGCGGTACCGAAAGCTGCCGCTCGGCTGGGCCGGACCACGTTCGGGGCAACTGCTCTATCACGCCGTACTGCCGTTCGTGGCCCGCCGGCTGCCGCACGACCTGTGGCTGGAGAGCTTCACGCCGCCCTTCTCCACCGGATTCCTTCCGCTGTTCTCACGGAGCCGGGTGGTGGGGCTCGCCCAGTCGCTCAGCGGCGCGGCCATGTCACGCAAGTACCACCTGCCCTTCTCCCTGGTGGAGCGATTGGGGCTGCGGTTCTACGAGGACGTCGTCGTCCTCAACGAGGCCGACGGCGCGATCGTCCGCCGTCGTTCCCCGAGGGCCGTCACCCACGTGATCCACAACGGCGTCGATCAGAGGCCCGTCGACCCCGGGCGGATCGGCGACGGCGACTACATCGCCTACCTGGGACGTGTGGACGTCTGGGCCAAGGGACTGGATCTCCTCCTCGCCGCCCACTCCAGCGGCCCGCCGTCGATGCCCCTGCTGCTCGCCGGTGCGGGCGCCCCCGGCGAGGTGGCCAAACTCGTCGCACTGCTCAGGGCGACCGGAGCCGACGCGCGCTGGGTCGGTGAGGTGACGGGCGCGCGGAAGGACAGCTTCCTGGCGGGCTGCGCCTTCACGGTACTGCCGTCCCGCGGCGAGGCGTTCGGCATCGCCGCACTCGAAAGCATGTCGTACGGCAAGCCGGTGGTGCACTTCGATCTGCCCACCCTGCGATGGATGGACGGCGGCGGGAACGTCGCGGTCCCCGCCTTCGACGTGGACGCCCTGGCCCGCCGGTTGCGTGCTCTCGCGGAGGACGAGCACATGCGCCGAGAGCTGGGGCTTCTGTCCTACCGGGCCGCGCAGCGGTTCTCCTGGGAACGGACGACCGGTCGGTATCTCACCCTCGTCCAGCGGCTGTTGAGCTCCCCGCGGCCACCCAGCGATGACACCGGGGCGGCGACCCGGGAACCGAGACGAGAGAAGGCCGGATCATGAGGGCCGATCCACTCACCGCCGCGATCGGGACGGGTACGCCACTTGTCGTGCTCTCCCCGCACCTGGACGACGCGGTCCTGTCCTGCGGGGCGTTGATGTCGCACGCCGTCGGACACACGCAGGTGCGGGTGGCGACGTTCTTCACCGAGCCCGGTGCTCCGCCGTACACCGTGTCCGGGCGGCAGTACCTGCGGCAGGTCGGACAGCCGGACGCCGAGCGCCTGTACCGGGACCGGCGTGCCGAGGACCGCGAGGTACTGCGCCGTCTCGGTGTGGACTGGCTCCACCTCGGTCTGGTCGACGGCCTCTTCCGCCGGAGGGCCGCGGCGTCCGGCGGGGGCCGGGGCCGACTGCGCCGCGTGCTGCCCGAGGCCGCGCACGTCTATCCCACGTACCGGCTGCACCTCGCCACGGGCCGGATCTCCCGGCACGACGCCGCCACGGTGAGCCGTGTGCTGGCCCTGCTGGAGGAGCTGGCGTCCCCGCCGCGTACGGTCCTGCTGGCCCCCTCGGGAGTGGGCGGACACGTGGACCATGTGCTGGTGCGGACGGCCGCCGAACTCAGCGGCGCACCGGTGGTCTACTACAGCGACTTCCCCTACAACCAGCGAAACGGCCTCGATCCCCGCTTCGTCGAGCGCAACGCGCTCGTCGAGGTCGAGTGGGCCCGCGAACTCGCCGCCAAGCCGGCGCTGGTACGGGGGTACCGCTCGCAGGCGGACGCGCTCTTCCCCGGTGGCCGCATCCCCCTGGTGCCGGAGACCTACATGCTCACCGACGGCGAACGGACGGGTGACGGAGGGGTCGGGGGTTCGCCATGGCCGTCGTGAGCAGGGCCCTGCCCATGCCGGTGGCGTGGCTGCGCGCGGTACCGCTCTGGGCGGTGGCGGTCTGCGGCGGCCTGTTCACCGCACTGCTCCGTCTGTTCGGGGTCGGCCGCGGGCCGGACGTGTTCGGTGACGAGATCTTCTACTGGCGCTTCGGTCACTCCGTGGCCCATGGGGGCTTCCCTCGGGACGACGGTGGGCTGTTCTGGCTCCACCCGCCCGGCTTCTTCTATCTCGAGGGCGGCTGGGAGCGACTGTTCGGCGCGTCCGCGGACGTCGTCTCCGGGGTGTACCAGATGCGTCAGCTCAACGCCCTGCTCGCCGGATTCACCGCCGTGGTGCTGGTGTTGCTGACGGCACGCGTCACCAGATCCACCCTGGCCGGCGTCGCCGTGGGCGCGGTCTTCGCCATCGATCCGTTCATCCTCCGGATCAACCAACGCGTACTCATCGAGACGTCGGCGATGCTCTGGGTACTACTGGGCTATCTGGTGCTGCTGCCGTTGACGGAAAGGAATCCGGGGGTCAAGGGGCGTCGGCGCGCGGCCGCTGCCGGGCTCCTCTTCGGCCTGGCCATCCTGACGAAGGACGTGACGGCTCTCGTCACCGTGCTGCCCCTGCTCGCCGCCACGGTGTTCATCTGGCCGTCGAAGCGGTCACTGCCATTGCTCGCCGCCGGTTTCGCCGCCGTGCCGTACGCGATTTACGTCAGCACCGTGGCGTGGGCGGGCCATATCGACGCGCTGTGGGGGACCAAGACTCACGGAATCAGACGGCTGCTGGGCCTGGTGCAGGAGACCGGCTTCAATTCCGGGAAATCGACCTCCCTTTCCCAGCGCCTCATCGAGGAGATGTCCAGCTTCGGAAGCACGTATGTGCTCCTGATCCTGGCCCCCTTGGCCGTGGTTCCTCTGCTGCGTCGCGGTGGCCCGCCGCAGCGTCTGCTGGCGCTCTGGTATGTGTCGGCGACCCTGGCCCTCGGCTACGCCGTCGTGAAGGGCACACTGGAGGAACAGCAGCTGTACCTGCTGATCGTTCCGACGATCGTGATCCTGACGATGAGGGCCGTACAGCTGTGGGAGCGGCGGACCGAGCGCGCGCCCCGCGCCGCCGTCTCGCGCGTCGCAGCGGTGTCCATGCTGACGCTGACCCTGGCGTGGTCCGGGTTCACCTTCGCGGGGGCCACCGCACAACCCGACGACGGGTACGAGCGACTTCGGCAGTACATGACACGACACGTCCCCGCAGGCAGTTCGATCACCTCCATGAGCGAATCGAGCAGCCTGCTCCTCGAGGACCGCTACCGCATGGGCGAATGGGCCACGCCGCAGGCTCGGGCGAGGGAGCGAGTTGCCTACGTCGTCGTGCCGTGGCGGATCGTCGAGCACAACCTCTCCTCGTTCACACCACGCGAGGCGCGGCAGCTCACCCGGCACGGTGCACTGCTCTTCTCCTTCCATGGCCGCACGTACGGCACGGTGGAGCTGTACCGGGTGCCGGTGCCGCCCCCGTCGCTGTTGGGCGGCCGCGATGGCTAGCCCCTCGGCGCGGAGCCGGGTACTGCTGTTCACCAGCTGCCCGTACGAGGGCGGTGCGGGTGCTGACACCCGGCTGGCCTCGTCCATCGCCGAATGCATGCCGGATCGGGACTTCGTGTGGTTCTCACGGTGGCCCTCGCGCGGCCAGCGCGGGCCGACGCGTGGCCGAGCCGTGCCCATCGTGTCGCACGACGGTGGCCCGCACGTTCCGGAACGGTTCCAGGCAGCCCTCCTCGGTGGTGTCCTTGCTCGCCGTACGGATCTGGTGCACGCGGTCCTGACGATCGGGAGGACATACCCGTTGTTCTCCCGGCTGCGGAGGTGCATTCTCGGCGGCGGTCCGGTCATCCACACGGTGTCCGGAGTGGTGGACGCCGGTCTGCTGGAGCGAGCGCGGCCGCTGGGAGTGACCGTCGCCCTGTCGGAGGCGACGGCCGGACAGTTGCGCGCGGCGGGGTTCGGCGACGTCCGGGTGATTCCGCCGACGATTCCGCTGGACCGGTGGCCGTGGCAGCCGCGCGTCGGAGGGACTCCCGTCGTGTTGTTCGCCGGTCACCACGACCCGGAGGGCGGCGCGCACGAGACGATCGCCGCTGCGTCGGAGGCATACCGGCGCGGGGCCCGGTTCCGGCTGGTGCTGGCCATGCGGGCCCGGCTGGGTCAGGACGTGCGCCCACTGGAGGCAGAACTGCGGGCCCTGGCGGCCCGAGAGGGACTCCCGGACGTCGACATCCTGGGCCATGTCTCCGACATGCCCGGGCTGTTGCAGGCGACGGATGTGCTGCTCTTCCCCCCGCAGAGGCTGGGTGGGAAAGCGGACATCCCCTTCGTGGTGCTGGAAGCGCTGGCCACCGGACGCCCGGTGATACTCAGCGATCTTCCCCAGTTCGCCACGCTCGGGGACGCGGGACTGCGCGCTCCTGCCGGGGACCGACTGCGGACGGGCGAACTGCTGACTCAGCTGCTCGAGCGGCCCCAGTGGTGGGAGATGCAGGCGAGGCTTGGGCGTGCCACGGTTGAGGAGGTGTTCGGGCCCGACCGTTTCCGAGCGCAGTACGAACGGTTGTACAAGGAGGTCCTGCCGTGAACCCGGCACGGCGCGCAGCGCTGCGACGCGCGGTCGGCCAGACCGCACACCACCGGAGGCCTCTCGGCATCATCGCCGCTGTGCTCCTCGCCGTGGCCTGCGTCCGGGTCCCCCCGGGCGACGAAGGCCCGAGTTATTACTTCGGGGCCCTGCAGAGCAGACCGGAGAAAGCGCACCTCGAGCGGAGCAAGGGCATCCAGGTCGCCGAAATGCAGATCTCCTGGGACCGGTACGAGGTCCGGGAGGGGGAATATTCCTCCCAGTACCTCGAAAGCGTCAAACAGGAATTGGACCGGTTCCAGAAGGCGGGCTTGCTCGTCGAGGTGAGCCTGGGCCTGAACCGCGCGCCGAGTTGGCTTTACGAGAAATATCCCGAAGCCTCCTATGTGAACCAGAATTCAGATCGCCTCACGGAAACCCCCAACATGGTCTTCAGCCAGACCGTGCGCGAGAAAGCGCAGGGTTACGTCGACCAGCTCGCCAGGGTCATCGGACTCGACAACTTCTGGGCCATCCGGGTCGGGGTGAGTGGCTCCGGCGAGTTCACCTACCCTTCGGACGGCCCCGGTCTCCCGGATACGAAGACCTACTACTGGGCGTTCGACAAGAACGCCCAGAGCGGGGCCCGGACGGGGCGGCCGCCCACCGTCACCGCCAACCCGTTCCCCGGCTGGAAACCGGGTCAGCACACCTATCGGGGGAAGGCATTCACCAAGGCTCAGGTCGGCGAGTGGTACGACTGGTATCTGCGGTCTCTGTCCGACGCCGTCAACTGGCAGATCAAGTACTACAGGTCACTGGGCTACGACGGGTTCCTGAAGGTGCTCGTGCCGGGCATGGGCTACTACCCCCAGAACTACCAACGCACCCTCGATGGTCACCTCCACGTGGACGAGACGGATGATTCCCGGCTGGTCGGGATCGGGGCTGGTTTCTACAAGACCCTCGGCCAGATCCACGACCGCCGGAACGTGCAGATCGTGCCAACCTCGCTCGTGGACGGCACGGGAGAGCCGAGGAACAACGGCTGTGCCCCCGGCGACCGCCAGGTGGACATCCAGGCCCCACCCGGCCACGTCCAGACCAGCTGGTCCTCGGTGCGCTGGATCAGCCGCATCGCGCGGCAGTACAACTTCGCCCTGCTGAACGGAGAAAGCGCCGGGACCCATGTGAGCCCTTACTATCCCGGCGTCGTGGCCCAGGCAGCCCGACAGATGAAGAGCTGCGGACTGCAGGGGCTGATGTGGGCGTTCGAAAGGAACCTTTACGACGGTACTCCGGGCTCGTCACTCGCGGACTACTCCGCGGTGATCTCCCGGTACAACTGAGGTGATCGCGATGGATGTCACTGTCCTCCGACCCGACGAGCTGACCCCTGCCGACCTCACCGCGTGGCGCGCCATGCAGGCTGCCGACCTCACGCTGGCCAACCCTTTCCTCTCTCCCGAGTTCACCCTTGCTGTGGGGCACCAGCGGGCGACCGCCCGTGTCGCGCGGCTCTCCGAGGGGTCCCGAACTGTTGGCTTCTTCCCCTTCGAACGGCATGCCCTCGGCTCAGGCAAGCCCATCGGCTCGGGCTTCTGCGACTGCCAGGGCCTGATTCACGAGCCCGGCCTCGACTGGGATCCGGTGGAGCTGCTCCGGGCGTGCGATCTCGCGATGTGGGAGTACGACCACCTGGCGGCGGGACAGACGCCCTTCGAGGCCGCCGGCACGCCTCGCGCCCGAGCCGGCTCGCCCATCATGGAGCTGAACGGCGACCACAGCACGTACTTCGAACATCTGCACCGCAAGTTCCTCAAGTCGGCGCGTCAGAAGGAACGAAAGCTGACCCGTGAAGTGGGCCCGGTCCGTCTGGTGTTCCATGCGTCCGAAAGTGCACTCCTCGACACCCTGATCCGCTGGAAGTCCGCCCAGTTGCGGGAGAAGGGGCGTCGCGACCTGCTGTCCCAGGAGTCGTTCCAGGCGATTCTGCGAGAGCTCTTCGATGTCTCCTCGGAGTCCTGCTCCGGCACCCTGTCCGTGCTCTACGCGGGTGAGGAGCCCGTCGCCATGCGCTATCAGTTGCGGTCGTCCCAGGTGCTCGCCGGCTGGTTTCCCACCTACGACACCCGGTTCGCCCGTTACTCGCCCGGCATCCTGTTGTGCCTCAAGCTCGCCGAGGCCGCCGCGGATCGCGGTATCGTCCACATCGACCTGGGCAAGGGCGCCGGGACGCACAAGGACGATCTCAAGACGGCGGAACTGACCGTCACCGAGGGGTACGTCGCCCGGCACACCCCCAAGGCAGCGCTGTGCCGGGCGCGGATGGCGTCGGGGCGCACCGCTCGTGAGGCGATTCGCACCAACCCGGCGGTCCATCGCGCCGCGGTGAAGGCGGCGAACGCTGCCGACCGGCTGCGCTGACGGCCTGTCGGGAAGAGCGTCAGTAACCCTGGAAGCGAATCGCGCGCCGCACGGCCTTCCGAAGCCCTCGGTCGGGTGCGTAGAGGGGAAGCCGCTCACGGTAGTAACGAGCGGACGGTGAGCGGTCCGTTCCGAAGCTCTCCTTGAACCGGGCGAGGGATTCCCCTTGGAGAGACCCGCCGAAGTCGTACTGCCGGCAGCCCGTCGCACACAGATCCTCGATCGCCAGCCGGTGCAGCAGGTGATTGGCCCGGGTCGGATGAGCCAACTCCCGGTTCATGGCCGCGCGCCAGAACAAGGCGTGGTTGTTGTGACGCAGCACGATGATCGCCGCGGCCGGCTCCCCGGCGTGCCAGGCCATCCACATCGCGTACGAGTCTCCGAGCCGGGCGGCGACGGTTTCCAGCAGGCGCAGGGGAAAGACATGCTTCCTGCGCCACCGGGCCAGTGCCAGCGGCTCGTGCTGCTGTTCGGCCCAGCGCACGATCGACTGCTCGAACAAGTCGTAGAAGACCGGGACCAGACGGCCGGTCCGGTCCACCTCTACGTCGATGTCGGATTTCTCGGCGCGGCGGACCCCCCGCCGTACGCCCTGGTGGAAGCGGCGCTCCCACACGGTGCGGAATCCGCCCTCGAGGTTCAGGACGTGTATTTCCTGCGACTGCACCCGGAAGCTCGCCGGCGCGGTGCGCGCCCACACGTCGTCCTCCTCCGGCCGGAACCGCACACTCACCCGGTTGGCCGGTCGCCTCTCGAGGTCGTCGAACACCGCCCGGGCTTCCGTCGAACCGACGCCTCCCGGACACAAGTGCCCCCCGATGCCCCACTCGCCCGGCCAGGATTCCTCCTCGCCCAGCCAGAGCGGGCGGCGCCGGCTGGCCACCAAGGGGAGCAGCAACCGCCTGCCGTCCTCGAACTCGTACAGCCGACTGGCGTCCCGGTACGGGCCCGTGGCGCAGATGCAGTCCAGCCAGACCGGAGTCTGGGTGATGCGGGTGGCCGGATCTTCGTCGGCCAGCTTCGACCAGGTGCCACGCGGTGCGGGGGTGGTGATCTGCACAGGACCTGCAGAGGTGTTGACCAGGAGTACAGATGTGCTCACAGCCTTCTCCTGCCTGGTGTGCGGGGAATGACCCTGGCGACGGGGAGACCTGCGTCCACGGTCCGATCCTAGGCTGCGCACGGAAGGCGGGCATCTCAGACGAGCAGAAAAGGTTTACAATGTAAAGGTACGTGGTAGACAAGGCGTCACTGCCAGGAAACACGGCACATACCACGGGGTGAGGAGGCGGGACATGGCCGAGAAGCGGGCCGGAGCCCATAAGAAGGATGAGGCGGTTGCGTCGCCTGCGCGACGCGCCAGCGACCGTGGGCGGTACGGCAGGCTCAGCCGGGAGCGGGTGCTGGCCGCCGCCCTGGAACTGGTCGACCGGGAAGGGCTCTCACCCCTGAGCATGCGCCGGCTGGGCGCCGAGCTGGGCGTGGAGGCCATGGCGCTCTACCGGTACGCGGCGAGCAAGGACGCCCTGCTGGACGGACTGGTCGAGGCGCTGTACCTCGAGTTGGAGGAACGGCTGACCGCCGGGCCCGAGGCCGAGGCCTCGGCTGCCGCCGCCCCTGGGTGGCGCACCGGACTCCATCGCTTCGCACGGACGATGTACGACGTCTGCCTCACTCATCCTCGGGCGGTGCCGCTGCTGGCCACGCGCATGCTGGCCGTTCCGCTCGCGCAGCGCCCCGCCGCCGTCCTCAGGAGCCACGAACGCCTGCTCGCCCTGCTGCTGGAGGCCGGGTTCGACGAAGCCACCGCCGCCACCGTCTTCCGTGCCTTCACCGCCTGGCTGCTGGGCTACGTGTCCGTGGAGCTGCAGCCGATGGTGGACAACCCCGAAGAGCCGGACCCCGCGTTCCGACTCGGCCTGCACCGCATGTCGCCCCAGGAACTGCCCAGACTCCGTCAGGCCGCCCCGGCCCTCGCCGAGAAGGGCGGGGTCGATGGCCTGACCGCCGGGCTGGACGCCCTGCTCGACCGACTCACCGGGGCGGGCCGCGAGGAGCAGTAGCGCCCGTGGCGCAGGGTGAACGGCTCCGGGTCCGCCGCAGGCTCGACCATCAGGGCCGCCGCGCTCCCTACGCCCAGGCTCGACGCGTTCCGCGCATCGGCGTGGTCGGGACGTCCCCGGCCCCCGCTCCGGATCGTCGCGGGAGCCCGTGGCCAGGCCGTGCCGCCGTCCGCGGGGCCGGGCGCCCCGTCACGCTCGGCGGCGCTCCGGCCGCACTCATGTCGCGTCGGCGCGAGCCAGACGCGGCAGGGCGAGAAGGACCGTCGTGGCGGCGAGCAGGGCCGCCGTGCACGGCACCCCGTAGCCCGCCGGGGCCTCCGCCGCGTCGACCACCCACCCGCCCGCGGCGTAGCCCAGCGCCACCCCGGCGGAGAGGCCCGAGACGATCCAGGTGATGCTCTCGGTGAGCCGGGCGGCCGGCGCCAGGTGGCCCACCAGGCCCATCGTGGTGATCAGGACCGGGGCGATGGACATGCCCGCCACGAAGAGCAGCCCCGCCAGCACCGCGAGACCCGGCGCGAACAGCAGCGGAGCCATCGTCACCACCATCGCGCAGACACTGACCAGCAACCGCCGCGTGATCGCCCCGCGCGGCCTGACCGCGCCGAAGACCACGCCCGCCAGGCACGAGCCCAGCGCGTACACGCCCAGCAGCAGGCCGGAGAGCGCCTTGTGGTGGTGCGCGTCGGCGAACGCCACCGTCACGACCTCCACCGAACCGTAGGACGCGCCCACCGACGTCGCCGTCAGTACCGACAGGCCGATCCCCGGAATGCGCAGCGCGCTTCCCTCGGCGCGTTGCGGCTCGGTGCGTACCGGCGGTTCCGTACGCCGCTGGGCGGCGAACAGCAGGACACCCACGGTGAGCAGGATCGCGGCCGTCAGCAGTCCGGCCCCGGCCCCGGCTCCGAAGGACAGAGTGATCGTCAGGATCGGGCCGACGACGTACACCACCTCGTCGAGCACCGACTCCAGCGAGTACGCGGTGTGCAGCAGCCGCGGTGACTCCCGGTGGATCTCCGCCCAGCGGGACCTGACGAGCGCACCCATGCTGGGCATGCAGCCCGCCACCGCCGCCGCGACGTACAGCGCCCAGGCCGGAGCGGCGTACCGGGCGCACAGCAGCAGCGCGCAGATGGCGGCGACCGTCACGGCCGTCGCCGGGAGGACGACCCGGCGCTGGCCGTGACGGTCGACCAGCCGGGAGATCTGCGGTCCGATCGGCGCGGTCGCGAGCGCCTGCGTGGCGGAGACCGAGCCGGCGAGCCAGTAGTCACCGCCGAGCCGCGACACCATGACGACGATGCCGACGCCGATCATCGACTGCGGAAGGCGTGAGACGAAGCCCGCGGCGGAGAAGAGCAGACTGCCTGCGGGAGAGAAGATCCGGCGGTAATCGGAGAGCATGGACTCCACGCCCCGTCAGGAGCCGATCGTCGCTGGGCGGATCCGGTCCGCCCACCCCGTCCTCCTTGCACTCGATTCTCACGCGGGGCGCGGTAGGTCGCGACGCGACGCGGCATCTCGCCCTGCGCATGCGGGAAATGGTGAGCCGAGTTAGCTTGGGAAGACACGTCGACCTTTCGGCGACAAGGAGCCCGCACAGCGGCGACCGCGTACAGCGGCGATCGTGTCCACAGGCGACCGGAGCCGAGTCCCCCCGGAGAATTCTCCTTCTGCCAGCCCGGCCCCTACGGGCTTCGCCGCCGTCGCCCGGCGCCGTTCGCCCAGCTCGGCCCACTCGACAAGTGGCCCTCCCAGGAGGTTAGTTGGGATGAAGGCGCGACTGCGAAGCCAGGCCGTGACGGCTGCTGTCAGCACATGCATCGTGGTGCTGACGGTGTTCTACTACATCTTCCCGACCGAGCGGCTGATATTCGTCGCCATCGGGGCGACCGGCGTTGTCGGTGTCGTCCTGGGCGTCCTTCTCAATCGCCCCGCTCACCGACTCCCCTGGCTGTTGCTCGCCGCGGGAAACCTGGCCTTCGCCGCGGGCCAGACCGCCCAGATCGTCCTCATCCAGGTGTTCCACGAGGAGATCCCCTTCCCGTCGATCGCCGACGGCTTCTATCTCGCGGCATATCCGCTCTATGCGGCCGGGCTGCTGGGCTTCGTGCACTGGCGCACGAGTTGGCGCGACCGCGCGAGCCTCGTCGACGCCCTGACGCTGACCGTCGGTCTGGCGCTGGTGTCGTGGCTCTTCCTCATCGATCCGTACGCCCACGTCGAGGGCCTCACCTGGGTGCAGAAGGCGTTCTCCATCGCCTATCCGCTC
Organism: Streptomyces sp. P3; assembly: GCF_003032475.1. Classification (NCBI taxonomy): domain Bacteria; kingdom Bacillati; phylum Actinomycetota; class Actinomycetes; order Kitasatosporales; family Streptomycetaceae; genus Streptomyces; species Streptomyces sp. P3. Next base: position 7,804,628 of record NZ_CP028369.1, on the reverse strand, counting down.
GGCGACATCCTCGTACTGGCGATGCTGCTGCGCCTGCTCGCCGGCGGTGGCGGCAAGAGCCGCTCCCTCATGCTGCTCACCGCGGGCACCGTCGGCCTGCTCACGGCCGACGTGGCCTACGGCCTGATTCAACTGAACGGGACCTGGCACACGGGTACCGCGGTCGATCTCGGCTGGGCCGTCCTGTACGGCGCCTGGGCGGCCGCCGCGCTCGATCCGACCATGCGTTCGCTGACCCAGCCGGTGCCATGGCGCGCCGAGACCGGCGTGGGCCGGCTGATCCTGCTCACCCTGGCGTCGTTGATCGCGCCGGCCATCCTCCTGACGGAGTCGGTGCGCGGGGTGAGCTCCAGCGTCGGCGTCATCGGGGTGTTCTCCGCGGTGCTCTTCCTCCTCGTGCTCTACCGTCTGGCGGGAGTGGTGGCGACCCACCGGCGGGCGGTCGGCCGGGAGAAGGTGCTGCGCAACGCGGTGTCGTCGCTGGGCGGAGCAGGCGATCTGCGGGACGTGGCCGCCGCCGTGCACCGCGCGGTGACGGAGCTGATGTCGCACGGCTCGCCGCGTTCCGCGCTGCTCACCGTGCCGGACGACACGCTCTGGTTGAACGGGCCGCACGGCGGCGTACGCGGGCCGCTGGCCGCGCCGGTGACCGCGGCCGTACGGGAACTGATCGCGTCCGGCGAGACGAGTCTGGTGGCCCTCGACGGTGCGGGGCCCGATCTCGCCGCCCGTCTCACGGGCCCGGACGAGGAGCCGACCCACGCCGGCCATGCGCTGGTCTGCCCGCTCACCTCGCAGGACCACCCCTCCGGCGATCCACTGATCGGGGCACTGGTCGTGGCCGGGGACGAGCACGAACTGGTCGTGTTCCGCGACACACTGGCGACTCTCGCCGCGCAGACGGCACTTGCCGTGGCGAGGGTCGCGCTCGCCGAGGAAGTCAACCGGCACAACAGCGAGATGTACTTCCGCACCCTGGTGCAGAACGCCTCCGACGTCATCCTGATCCTCGACGAGGACGACCGGGTCCGTTACGCCAGCCCCTCCGCCGACCAGGTGCTGGGTGTTCCGAACCTGGAGGGCACCCTGCTCATCGACATGGTGCCGCCGCAGGACAGCCGCGCGGTGGTCGAGACGCTCGGCCGGATACGGAGCCGCGAGTACCAGAGCAGACGCGAGCACTGGCGCATGGTCCGCACCGACCACGCGACCATCGAGGTCGAGGTGAGATGGAGCGACCTGCGCGAGGAGGCCACCGTCGGCGGGGTGGTGCTCACCCTGCGGGACGTGACCGAGCAGCGCAAGCTCGAACGCGAACTCACCCACCAGGCGTTCCATGACTCGCTCACCGGACTGGCCAACCGCCTGCTCTTCCAGGAACGGGTCAACCACGCCCTGACGCAGGCTCAGCGCGAGGGCACGGTGGTCGGCGTGCTCTTCATCGACGTGGACGACTTCAAGGTCGTCAACGACATACACGGCCACGGTGTGGGCGACGAACTCCTGGTCGCGCTGTCACTCCGGCTGCAGACCACCGTCCGTGCCTCCGACACCGCCGCGCGCATCGGCGGCGACGAGTTCGCCCTCCTGGTGGAGGGCTCCGTCACCCCGGCGGGCGTGGAGAAGTTCACCGAACACGTGATGACCGTGTTCGCGGAGCCGTTCCGGCTCAGTGTGGGCCCGGTGAGCACGTACGCCAGCGTCGGCGTCGCGACGACGGAGGACAGCATCGACTCGGTCGAACTGCTGACGCACGCCGATCTCGCGTTGTACGCGGCGAAGACGGCGGGCAAGCGCCAGTGGCGCCACTACCACCCGGAGCTGCAGAGCGGGATGGCCGAGCGCGCCAAGTTGCAGGAGGGCCTGGACAATTCGTCGATCGAGACGTCGTTCATGGTGCTCTACCAGCCCATCGTGGATCTGGCGAGCGGGCGGGTCGCCGGCTTCGAGGCGCTCGTTCGCTGGCCCCACTCCACGCGCGGCATGGTGCTGCCGGAGCAGTTCATCACGCTGGCCGAGGACAGCGGGCAGATCGTCCCGCTCGGCGCCTGGGTGCTTGACCAGGCCACGGCCGAGGCTGTGCGGTGGGAGGACTCCGTGCTGGATTACGGGACGGCCGACCACAACGCACCGTACGTCAGTGTGAACGTGTCGCCGCGTCAGTTCCGGGACGACGAGTTCCACGACGTGGTCCGGCGCGCCCTGCAGTTCTCCGGCATCGACCCGTCGTCTCTCGTACTGGAACTGACCGAGAGTGTGCTGATGTACAACGACGAGCGCATCCTGGCCGAGATGAGTTCGCTCACCGATCTCGGCATCCGCTTCGCGATCGACGATTTCGGAACGGGCTACTCGTCGCTCAGTTATCTGCGTGAGTTCCCGATCTCGATACTCAAAATCGACAAGTCGTTCATCGACCAACTCGGGCGCTCGCCCGAGCAGTACGCTCTTGTCGAGGGCATCACCCATCTCGCCGACACACTCGGCCTCACCGTGATCGCCGAAGGAGTGGAGGACGAGAGGCAGCAGGAGTTGCTGATCTCCATGGGCTGCCGCCTCGGTCAGGGGTACCTCTTCGCCGAGCCGGTCAGCGCCGAAGAGGCGCAGCGCCTCGTCCTCGCGCCGCCGCTCGTCCCCGCGGCCAAAGTGCCCGGGGCGCCCGCGGAGGGGAAGCGGTGATGGCGACGGCCCTCTCCCGCGGGGGGTGCAGGTCACGCTCCGCAGGACTCCGCGCGAGGCAGGAGGCCCAAGGTGACGGAACGTGATCGCCCGTTGGCAGAGTCGGCTGCGTGCGTCGTACTGCGCAACGACGAGGAGCAGTACGCCATCTGGCCCGCCGATCGCCGTATTCCGGCCGGATGGCGTCGCATCGGCGGACCGGCGTCCGCCGCGTGCTGCCGAAGCCTCGTCGACCGTCTGTGGACCGACATGCGGCCCGCGAGCGCCCGCACCGGGCGGCGGCCCGCCGGTGCCGGGCCGAGCACCGTGCCCGAACTGGTCCGGGAGCAGGCACGACGTGCGCCGTCCGCTCTCGCGGTGCTCTCGGACGAGGGCCGGCTCAGCTACGCCGAGCTGACCGGCCGCGCCGACCTGCTGGCCCACGAACTGCGGGAGTCGGGCGTCGGCGCGGAGTCCGTCGTCACCGTGTGCCTCGATCGCGTGCCCGAGCTGGTCGTCGCGCTGCTGGCGGTGCTGGGCTCCGGCGGCGCGTTCCTGCCCCTCGACCCGGCGACTCCGCGGCAACGGATTGCGGCGCTGGTCGCCAGGACCGGTTCACGCCTCGTCGTCTCGAGCCCCGAGCACGCCCCGATGTTCACCGGATGCGAAGCCCGGATCGTCCACGCCGGGGCCGCCGGGGAACCGGCCACGCGGACACCGTCGGCGGGACCGCCGCCGCCGGCACCCGGCCCCCGGCCGGACGACCTCGCCTACGTGATCTACACCTCGGGATCCACCGGGCCCCCCAAGGGGGTGATGATCACCCATCGGTCGCTGGCCCACTCCCTCACCGCGGCGGCCCGGGCGTACGAACTGACCCCCGGCGACCGGGTGCTGCACGCCGCGGCGCTCGGCTTCGACACCTCACTGGAGCAGATCTTCGCCACGCTGATCAGCGGCGCGACGCTCGTCCTCGCGGGACAGCACACGTGGGCGCCCACCGACCTGCTGCACCGCCTCCCGGAGCACGGGATCACCGTCGCCGACCTGCCCCCCGCCTACTGGCACCGGATCGTCTCCGTCCCGGACGGCGACGAGAGCCTCGCGTCGCTGAGGCTCGTCATCATCGGCGGCGAGATCGTCACCGCGAAGGACTGCCGCGCCATTCTGCGCCGGATCCCCGGCGCGCGGCTCGTCAACGCCTACGGGCTCACCGAGACCACCATCACCTCCACGCTCTGCGACCTGAACGAGGAGGTCCTCGCCGCGCCGGACACCGCCGTCGCTCCGATCGGCAGGCCCCTGGACGGCAATCACGTCCACGTTCTCGACGCCGGACTGCACCCGGTGCCGCCGGGCGAACGCGGCGAGATCTACATCGCCGGACCGGGGCTGGCGCGCGGTATCTGGCGGCAGCCCGCCCTGACCGCACAACAGTTCCCGCCCGACCCGCACGGCTCGGCGCCGGGGGGCCGGATGTACCGGACCGGGGATCTGGGCCGCTGCCGCCCGGACGGCAGCGTGCAGGTTCTGGGCCGGGTCGACGACCAGATGAAGATCCGCGGGTTCCGGGTCGACCCGGCCGAGGTCGAGGCCGCGCTCGTCTCCCTTCCGCAGGTCGGCCAGGCGATGGTGGTGGCCCGGACGCGAGCCAGCGGCGACCGGGAGCTCATCGCCTACTTCACGCCGGCCCCACCGCCCGCCGACGGCGAGGCGGTGGTGCCCGCACGACTGCGGTCCGCGCTCGCCGAGATCCTGCCGGGCTACATGATCCCGGCGTCCTTCCACCCGATGGAACGGCTGCCCGTCACGCCCGGCGGAAAGCTCGACCGGCGGATCATGCCGGAAGCCGGGACCGCGGCGACGACGGCCGACGCCGACGACCGGCCGGTACCGCAGGGGATGGCCCTGTTGTGGGGCCAGATCCTGGGTGTGGACCACGTCCGTCCGCACGACGACTTCTTCGAGCTCGGCGGCAACTCGCTGCTGGCCATGGAAATGCTCGCCCGCACCCGCGTCGTCTTCGGCATCGGCATCACACAGATCCGCGACCTGACCCGCTCACTGCTGCGGTATCCGACGCTCGCCGCGTTCGCCGAGTCCGTGCGCCAGGCCCGTGCCGGCACGCTGGCCCACCCGGACGGCAAGAGCGTCGACTTCACCGCCGAGACCGATCGGCGTGTTCCGGCAGTGGGCCGTGACGCGCCGGCTCCGGACCCCCGGCGCCCCGGCGACGTCCTCCTCACCGGGGCGACGGGGTTCTGCGGCGCGCACATGATCGACGAGCTGCTCCGCAGGACGACGGGACGGATCCTCTGCCTGGTCAGGGCCTCCGACGAGCGCCATGCCATGGAACGGATCCGCGCGAGCCACCGGCGTTACGTCCTCAGCGACCTGTCCAGCGAGCGCGTCCAGCCGGTCGTCGGCAACCTGGGGAAGCCCGGACTGGGGCTGTCCCCGAGCCGGTTCGAGGAGCTGGGATCGGTCATCGACGCCGTCTACCACTTCGGCGGCCAGGTCAACTTCATCTACCCGTACCACGAGTTGCGCGCGGCCAACGTCGACGGAACATACGAGATCATCCGCCTCGCCGCCGGCCGGGCCGTCCCCGTCCACTTCACCTCCAGCATGGCAGTGCTCGCCGGATACGGGCCGGCCGGCGTGCACGAGGCGACGGAGAGCACCGCGCTTCGCTTTCCCGAGTATCTGTCGGTGGGATACGTGGAGACCAAATGGGTCGGCGAGGCGCTGCTGCACAAGGCGTCCGCCGCGGGCCTGCCGGTCGCCGTCTACCGCCTGATGGACATCACGGGCAGCAGCGGAACCGGCGTGATGAACACCAGCAGCGAGATGGCCGCCCTCATCAGCTTCATCGCGCGGACGGGGCTGTGCCCTGACGTCCGGCTGCCGCTGGACTTCCTGCCGGCCGACCACCTGGCCCGCGCGATCGGGTACGTCTCCACCCGCCGTCCCGCTCGCGGCGAGGTCTACCACCTCACCAACCCCCGTCCCGCCCTGCTGAACTCACTCGCCGAGCGGCTGCGCAAGCGGGGTTACCCGGTCCGTACGATCCCCTACGCCGAATGGATCGCCACGCTGGTGAAGTACGCGGCCGGGCACCCCACCGACCCGATCACCCCGTTCGTCCCGCTCTTCGTCGACCGGTGCGCCCGCGCCGACATCACCGTGAGCGAGATGTACTTCCAGGGCGTCTTCCCGGAGTTCACCCGCGGCAACGCGGAACGGGCGCTCACGGACGCCGGGATCGACATTCCGCCGGTGGACGCGGGGATGATGGACCGCTACATCGACTTCCTCCGACAGGCCGACTTCGTCGGGCCGGTGGACGGCCAGGCGCAGGGAGCGGCACGGTGGTGAGCCGATGCGCCGACTGGGAGGCGCTGGACGTGCTGGAAGCGGCGCCCGACGGTCCGGTGGCCTTCTCCGCCGACATCGGTCCGGCCTGTCTCCTGGCGGCGTACCGTGCCGGCGTCTATCCGTTCCCGGCATCCAACGAGTACACCCGCACCCTCAACGAGGTGGTCTTCGCCGATCAGGTCCTGGAGGGCCGCATCCGGCTCGTGGGGGAGGAATCGGCCGACCCCTACGCCGTCTCCTGGTGGTCGCCCGACCCCAGGCCGGTGCTGCCCGTCTCCGCCCCGCACCTCAGCCGGAGTCTCGCCCGGCGGCTGCGCAACCGGCTGCCGTGGTCGACCAGCCTGGACCGGCGGTTCGAGCGGGTCGTCCGTGAATGCCGCGGCGACCGCACCCCCCTGTGGCTCACCGAAGAGCTGATCTCAAGCCTGCTGACCCTGCACGATCTGGGTCATGCCCACAGTGCCGAGGTGTGGGAGGACGGCGATCTGATCGGTGGCGTCTTCGGCCTGCGGCTCGGGTCGGTCTTCAGCATGGACTCGATGTTCTTCCACCGTCCGGGCGCCTCGAGGGTGGCGGTGACGGACCTCGCGGCGCGCTTCGCCCAGGCCGGCGGCGTGCTGCTCGACGCTCAGCGGGACAGTCCGCACGTCCGCAGTCTGGGCGGCGTCCTCGTGCCGCGAGAGCAGTACATGCGACAGCTCCGCCGCACCACGCACGACGGCCTCCCGATGCCCACCGCCACCTTGCCCGCCCGCCGCCTCGCCCAGCCGAGGGGATCGTGCTGACCGCGGCCGTCGGACTGCTCGATACGTGCCGAGGCGCGCGGACCCGTGGGAAGCGAGCCCCCACCGAGGCCGCGGCACCCTCGCTCCTGAGCACCCAAGGCCCCCTGCGTCCGCCGGACTTGCCGGCCCGGCAGTCGCACGGCCGGATCCCCCTCGGATACGGCTGCGTCCTGTCCGCTCCGACTACCTCGGGAGGTTTTCGGGGGCTGAACGCAGCGTCGGGTCCGACGTCGACGAACCGTCGAACCCGACGCCGTACACGGAGACCACGAGGTCAGGACCGCTCAGTGGACCACCGGCGCTCCCGGACGACTCGTCAGGTCCGTGTTGCGCGGTGAACCGTCGGTCAGGCGACGCTCACGCAGGCGTTGGCCTGGAGTGCTGCGCTGGTGGTGAGCGCCGCGTTCAACGCCAGAGTGATCTGGGCCTGGTTGAGCGGGTAGGTCGTCAACGCGGCGATCAGGGCCTTGAGGTCCTCGTGCAGTTGGAGGGCGAGAGCCGCACAGATCGGCGAGGGCGTGGGCACCGACGGCAGACACAGCTGGGCCTGGAGCGCTACGACCGTGGCCTGGGCCGCGGTGACTGCCGCCTGGGCCGCGACGACGTCGGGCGGCGTGGCGGCCAGCGCGGTCTGGGCGGCCTGCAGCTGCGTGGACAGCTGAGCACTCAGAGCGGCGCAGGTCCCCGACGTGGGCCCCGCGGTCTGCGATTCCTGGACGACAGGGACAGGACTGGTGATCTTCGAGGTCGTGGCTGCCGTGGCTGCCGGAGCGACAGCCATGGCCAGGGACGTCAGGACCGCGGCCGAAACGAGAGCGGGCCCGAAGCGGTTGAGGGATGGCATTCCGCGCCTTTCTTCGTGTGTGCATGAGAGATCCGGTGGGGGAGTTCCCGTGTTCAGAAGGCCCCGCAACGTGATCGACGGCAATCCGGTCGTCCTGTTCACTCGAGCCCACAGCCGGACCCGGGCACCGGGGGTCGGCAGAAATCACCAGTTCAGAAGCGTGCGGAGCAGGCAATTCGAACCGCGGTGCCCATTGCTGTGAACGAGTGGCCCGCGCGGTGGTCCCGCCAAATCGCCTCCCGCCGTGAGGGTCACGCGGAGGCGGGGAGGAAACAGACAGCACCACGGCCCGGATTGCGGTGCCTGGCCGCCGGCTCCACGATGAGGTCATGACTGCCGTGGGCCCCGCGGACCGTTTCGACGCGTTTCGGGCCCTGGCCGGCCGGCGCGGCCGGCCGGGACGCCGGCTGATGGAGTCGCTGGCGGAAGCCAGGGCGGGAACGGCGGACGCCCCCGAAACCTGGGCTCCGGCTGTCGCCGCCGATATGGACCTTCCTGCTGCCGCCGCGCTCGGGCCGGCCGGCTACTACGCGGACCTCGCCGCCCCGCACGGCCGCCGTCATGTCCGCGTCTGTGCGGCGACGGCGTGCTTCGCCGCACAGGCCGGTCAACACCTCACCGAGGTGGCACACGAGCTGGGCGTCACCGTGGGCATGGCCTCACCGGACGGCGAGACCTCCCTGCAGGCCGTCCGCTGCCTGGGGTACTGCTACGCGGGCCCCGCCGCGCTCGACGGTGACACACCCCACGCCGGCCCGGCGCTCGCCGGGCAGCTCGCCGGGCGCGAGCCCCCACAGGCACCGGCGATCCCGGCGGCTGACGACACCGGTGACCCGGTACTGCTGGGAGGGGTGGTCGCCGGGACGCTCCCGTGGCAGGTGTGGCCGCAGGTGGTCACTTCAGGCACTCCGGACGAGGTCGAGCTGGAGGTGGCGGCCTCCGGGCTGCGAGGACGCGGTGGCGCGGGATTCCTGGTGGCCTCGAAGTGGGCGGCCGCCGGCCGGGTTCCCGGCACCGTCGTCGTGGCCAACGGTGACGAGGGGGATCCCGGCTCCTACGCCGACCGGCTGTTGATGGAGGCGGAGCCGGAGCGGGTGCTGGAGGGCCTGGCCCTGGCATGCTTCGCGTGCGGGGCGGAGCGGGGTGTGATTCTGGTGCGCTCGGAGTATCCGCAGGCGCTGGCGCGGATGCGGCAGGCGGTGGGGCAGGCGTACGCCGACGGGCACCTGGGCCCGTCCGTGCATGCGACGGACACGAGCCTCGACGTCGAGGTGGTCGCGGGCGCAGGATCCTACGTCGCGGGCGAGGAGACCGCCCTCATCGCGAGCCTGGAGGGGGACCGGGGCTGTGCCCGGCCGCGTCCGCCCTATCCCACCCGGCGCGGTCTGTGGGGCGCGCCGACGGTGGTCAACAATGTCGAGACCCTCGCCTCCGTCCCCTGGATCATCGCCCGCGGCGGAGAGGCCTACGCCCGACGCGGGACCAGAGGCGAGACCGGGACGAAACTGGTCTGCCTGTCGGAGCGGTTCGCCCGGCCGGGGGCGTACGAGGTCGAGCTGGGTACCTCGCTGCTGCGGATCGTCACCGAGCTGGGCGGCGGTCTGAAGGACGGCAGTGAGCTCGCCGCGTTGCAGGTCGGTGGCCCGTTGGGCGGTTTCCTCGGCCCCGACGCCCTGGACGTGCCGCTGACCACCGTCGACCTCGCGTCCCGGGGCGCCGCGCTGGGCCATGCCGGGTTGGTCGCCTTCGACCGGCGGGTGACCCCGCAGGAAGCGCTGCGGCACATCTGGCAGTTCGCGGCGGAGGAGAGCTGCGGTGCCTGTTCCCCCTGCCGGGTGGGCTCGCGTCGTGGCCTGGAGCTGGCGTCCGACGACAGCTCGCCCGGCCCTGAATGGGAACGGCTGGGACGCGTGCTGACCGAGGCGAGTCTGTGCGCCTTCGGGCGGCGCATCCCACCCGCGGTGCGCAGCCTCGCCCGCGCCTACGGCGGGCAACTGGCGGGATGGGAGTCATGACCGGGAGCAGGGTCGAGGTTCAGGTCGAGGTCGACGGCGCGGGCGTCGTCGTTCCCGAGGGAGCCTCACTGCTCACGGCGGTACGGGCGGCCGGTGTCGAGTTGCCCGCGCTGTGCTCCGACGACCGGCTCAGCCCTGCCGGGTCGTGCCGTACATGTCTCGTGCGGGCCGACGGGACGGTCGTGGCGGCCTGCGTGACCCTGGCCGCGCCAGGAGCGCAGGTCGAGGCCGCCGTCGGCGATCTCCGGCAGCTGCGCCAGGACGCGGTGGAACTCATCGCCTCCGCGCTGCCGCCCCGTGCCCTCGCTGAGGACAACCCCAGCGAACTGGCCGAGGTCTGCCGGTCGTTGGGCATCGCCCCCGACACGGCTCGGGATGCCGCAGGCCGGGGTGGGGACGACTCCCACCCTTACGTCCACCTGGACCGGGACCTCTGCATCGCCTGCGGGCGGTGTGTGCGCATGTGCTCGGAAGTGCAGGGCACCTTCGCCCTGACCCTGACCGGCCGGGGCGCCGAAACCGTGGTGGCTCCCGGAAACGGCGGGTCCTGGGCCGAGTCGGACTGCGTGGCCTGCGGCGGGTGCGTGGACACCTGTCCCACCGGCGCGATCACCGAGCCCGGACCGGGGCGCGGTCTCACCTCCGCCCACCGGCCGGCTGCGACGCGTACGACGTGCGGATACTGCGGCGTCGGCTGTGCCCTGGACGTAGTCACCTCCGACGGCGAGGTCACGGCCGTCCTGCCGGCCCGGGACGGCCCGGTCAACCAGGGGCACGCCTGCGTGAAGGGCCGCTTCGCCCACGGATATCTCACCTCTCCCGAACGGCTCACCCGGCCCCTGCGGAGGCAGGGCGGCCGCCTGGAGCCGGTGAGCTGGGAGGAGGCGCTCGGGTACGTCGCCGGACGGCTGCGCGCGGCCGTCGCGGACGGCGGCGCGGACTCCGTGGCGGCGATCTCCTCGGCCCGCGCCACCAACGAGGAGAACTACCTCGTCCAGAAGTTCATGCGGACCGTCATCGGCACGAACAACGTCGACAACTGCTCCCGCCTGTGCCACTCCCCGTCCGCCGCCGGCCTCACCGCCTCCTTCGGCCTCTCCGGCGGCACCGACAGCTTCGACGACGTGGAACGGTCCGACTGCCTGCTCGTGGTCGGCGCCAATCCCGTCGAGGCCCACCCGGTGGTCGGCGCGCGACTGCTCCGGCAGGTGCTGCACGGAAGAGCCGAGCTGGTCGTCGCCGACCCCCGCGCCGTGGGCCTCGCCCTGCACGCCGACGTGCATCTGCGGCCCCGGCCCGGCACCAACGTGGCGCTCTTCCACGGACTCGCCCGCATTCTCGTCACCGAAGGACTGGCCGACGCGGATTTCCTGCGCGAGCGGGCCACCGGGCTGCCGGAGCTCACCGAACTGCTGGAGGACTACCCGCCCGACCGGGTCGCGGAGATCACCGGGGTGCCCGCCGTGGACCTGGTCGCCGCCGCGCGGCTGTACGGCGGGGCCGAGCGTCCGGCCATCGTCTACGGTCTCGGCGTCACCGAGCATCTGCACGGCACGGACGGTGTGCGGTCGCTGGCCAACCTGGCGATCCTGCGCGGCGCCGTCGGCACCGACCGCGGGTACGGTGTCAATCCGCTGCGCGGCCAGAACAACGTCCAGGGCGCCTCGGACATGGGCGCGCTGCCCGACCTGCTGCCGGGCTACGGGAAGGTGACGGACAACCGCGCACGGTCCCGGGCCGAAGCCGTCTGGGGTGGGCGGATTCCGGGATGCCCGGGCCTGCGGATCCCGGACATGTTCGCCGCCGCGCGGGCCGGGGATCTGCGGGCGCTGTGGGTCATCGGCGAGGACGTCTGCGCAACCGACCCCGACACCGACCGCGTGGCCGAAGCTCTTCGGGCGTGCCCGCTCGTGGTGTGCAACGAACTCTTCCTGTCCGAGACCGCGCGCCATGCCGACGTCGTCCTGCCCGCCGCGTCCTGGCTGGAGAAGGACGGCACCTTCGTCAATTTCGACCGCCGGTTCCAGCGGGTCCGCCCCGCCGTGCCTTTGCCGGGTGAGGCACGGAGCGACTTCGACATCGTGCGTGCCGTCGCCGCCGCGATGGGCAGCGATCTGGGCTGCCCGACGCCGGCCCACGCCTTGGCCGAATGCGCGCGGGTCGCGCCCGTCTTCGCCGGTCTCTCCCATGACCGGCTGGATCGGGAACCCGCCGTGCCGTGGCCGTGCCCTGACCCCGGTCGCCCGGGGGAGGCAAAGCTGTACGAAGAGGGGTTCGCCACGCCGGACGGGCGGGCCCACCTGTCCGCCGCCCCCTACCTGCCACCCGGTGAGCAACCCGACGACGACTACCCGCTGCTTCTGGTCACCGGGCGGCGCTGGGCGCACTACAACTCCGGCAGCATGACCCGCCGCGGCGGCAACCTCGCGCTCGATCCCGTCGACCACCTCGACCTCCACCCCGACGACGCCGCCCGGTACGGCGTACAGGACGGCGTACAGCTCACCGTGCGGAGCAGGCACGGCCAGGCCCGGCTCGTCGCCCGCGTCAGCGAACAGATGGCACCCGGCCAGGTGTTCAGCTCCTTCCACTTCCCCGCGAGCGGCGTGAACCGTCTCACCTCCGGCCACTCGGACACGGTCACGTCCTGCCCCGAGTACAAGGTCACCGCGGTACGTGTGTCCGGCGCGGTGCACGGGGCCGGCCGGTCGGGCCCACACGGATGACAGCAACCCGACGCTCAGCTCGTCGGCAGCACGAGGGTGCAGGTCTCCCCGGGTGCGACGGTCACGGCGCGGTCGGACAGCAGCACGCGCAGCGGCGACTCCTCCGAGTCCGGCACACCGATCTCCAGCTGTCCGCTGCGGCGGCGTACGCTCACGCCCCAGTGACCGCGGTAGCGCAGCGAGAAGCCGTACTCGGAAAGCGCCGGCAGGGGGACCGGGTCGAACCGGAGGGCGTCCTCGCGGGTCTCCAGTCCGGTCAGGCCGCGCTGGACCAGGTCGAGGGTCCCGGCCATCGCGCCGAGGTGGATGCCTTCGCCGGTCGTACCGCCCTGGAGGTCGGCGACGTCGGCCTCCAGGGCCTCCTGGACGTACTGCCATGCCTCGGCCCGTCTGGCTCTGGCGAGCACCAGGCCGTGGACGAGTCCGCTGAGGGTCGAACCGTGGCTGGTGCGCCGCAGGTAGTAGTCGACCGTCCGGCGCCAGACCTCGTCGTCCACGTCGTGGCCGAGACGCCCGAACAGCTCCCGCAGTTCCGCGGGTGAGAACAGGTGGCCGAGCATGAGGACGTCGGCCTGCTTGGACGCCTTGTAGCGGTTGACCGTGTCGCCCTCGGCCTCCAGGATCCGGTCCAGCCGCCGGATGCCGGCGTACCGGGCACGGTAGGCGTCCCAGTCCAGTTCGGCGAGATCGCCGTACCCCTCGAACTGGCTGATGACGCCCTGGTGGAACGGGACCCGCAGTTGCCGGGAGATCTCGTCCCACGTCGGCGGCTCCCCGGCGTCCAGCCGGATACGGTCGCACAGTTCGTCCCGGCGCCAGGCGGGCAGGCGCCGCAGGAGGTCAAGGGCACGGACGAGGACCCAGGCGGCGGTGACGTTCGTATAGGCGTTGTCGTCCAGTCCCGGCCGGGCGGCGCCCGGGTAGGCGTCGTGGTACTCGTCGGGGCCGACCACGCCCCGGATGCGGTAGCGGCCCGTGCCGGGGTCAGGGACCGCGAGCCCGGCCCAGAACCGGGCGATCTGCAGAAGCATCTCCGCGCCCCTGGTGTGCAGGTACTCCGTGTCGCCGGTGGCCTCGCAGTACCGCCAGATGTTGTAGGCGATCGCCGACCCCACGTGGTGCTGGAGCCGGGAGTGGTCGGGCAGCCAGCGTCCCGAGGCGGGGTTCAGGTGCCATTCCTGGCTCTCCTCCCGTCCGTCGCTGCCGCTCTGCCACGGGTACATCGCCCCGGCCCTTCCGGCCTCGGCGGCCGCCCGGACGGCCCGCGGCAGACGCCGGTACCGGTAGTCCAGCAGCGCCCGGGAGACCTCCGGAAAGTGCAGATTGAGGTACGGGAGCACGAACAACTCGTCCCAGAACACGTGGCCGCGGTACGCCTCACCGTGCAGTCCCCGCGCCGGGACGCCCACGTCCAGGTCCGCGGTGTGCGGGGACAGCGTCTGCAGGAGGTGGAAGAGGTGGAGGCGCAGGACCCGGCCCGCCCGGCCGGGGACATGGATCTCGGCACGCCGCCACAGTCGATCCCACGCAGCGGCGTGGGAGTCCAGCAGGGCGGGGAAATCCGCCGCCTCGCGCACCCGGTCGACCGCCGCGCCGAGCGGGTCGCTGATCGCCGTGTCGCGCGAGGTGTGCAGCGCCACGGTCTTGTCCACGGTGACGGGCCGGCCGGGAGCGATCTGGACCACCATGCGGTGGAGGGCATGGCTGCGGCCCGGGCGGAGCACCGTGGAGGCGGGGAGCGAGCCGGTGACGGCCGTCCGGGCGGCCATGGCGACACGGATGTCGGAGGTGCTGGTGCGGCAGCTCAGCCAGACCGTGCCGGGCTCTTGAGCCCCGGTCCGTACGCCGCCCAGTTGGCGGTGTTCAAGGGCGCGGTAGCGGTGCACGTTGCCGTTGACCACGTCGCCGTCCACAGCGGACTCGACCTCGATCTCGCCCGACCAGCCCTCGGCCGTGAAGACGGTCCGCAACGCGGCCAGGTGCGGGTCGCCCATGTGGACCAGGCGGGTCTGTTCGACGGCGAGCACGCCGGCCCCGTCGGCCCGGTGGCGGAGTGTGCGGGTGAGCGTGGCGCGGCGCAGGTCCAGGGTGTGCCGGTGGTCGACGACCGGGTGGGTGTCCGGGGTGAACCAGGTGCCCCGCCCACCGTCGGCCCGGCGTACCCGGAAGCGCAGGGGGAGCCAGTTCGGGAGGTTGACCAGGTCCTCGTTCACCACCTGCCGTCCCGCCACCGTCGACTCCAGGCGGTTGTAGCACCCGGCCACGTAGGTTGCCGGGTAGTGCACCAGCCCCGCCCGGCACTCGGGCACCGCTCCCCGTGTGGCGAAGTAGCCGTTGCCCAGTGTGCACAGGACTTCACGCAGCTGCTCGCCGGCGGGGTCGTAGCCCTCCCACTCCCACGTCCATTCCGCCATCGCGCGCTCTCTTCCCGGCTCGGCAGGCCACAGCGACGCGGTGGCCTCAGACCCGCTGGGGTACGACGGCGACCGGGCAGGCGGAGTGGTGCAGCAGGGTGTGGGCGACCCTGCCGAGCTGGAGACCGAAGTGACCATGCCTGCGGACGGCTCCGACGACGACCAGGTCGGCGTCGGCCGCCGCGTCGAGCAGGACGCGGTGGGCCGGGCCCTCGACGGCGCGGCGGTGGACGGAGAGGTCGGGGTGTTCCCGCACGGCTTCGCGCAGCGCGTCCTCCAGTTCGGCGGAGGCCCGCGCGTCGTGCGCCTGGGCGGTGTCGTCCACGACGAGGGGATCGTCCCCGTGCTCATGGGCCGGGCGGCGCCAGGCCCGGACGGCTGTCAGGGCGCAGCCGCGCGCCTGTGCCTCACGGGCGGCGAACCGCACGGCGCCCGCGCGGTCGGCGGCTTCACCTACGCCCACCACAACCCGGCCGAGGGACCCCCGGGGGTCGGGCTCCGCGCCCCGGACCACGACGACCGGGCACACGGCTCGTGCCGCCACGGTCAAGCTGACCGAACCCAGGAGCAGCCCGGACACCTCACCGCGCCCGCGTTCCCCCACGATCAGGGCGAACGCGTCGGGCGCAGCGCGCAGCAGCGCGGAGACGGCGTCGTCGGGCACCACCTCCTCGGACACCTTCACCTCCGGGTTCCGGAGCCCGGCGCGTTGCGCGCAGGAGGCGACGATGTTCCGCGCCATCACCTCTCCGGCATGCCTGCCGGTGGTGAACGACGGCAGGGTTCGTTCGTAACGCTCCCACCGGAAGGCGTGGAGCAACCGCAGCTGCAGTCCGTGGCGTGCCGCCTCGTCCACCGCCCAGTCGACCGCCAGCAGGCTGGAGTCCGATCCGTCGACGCCTACGACCAGCGGGAGTTCCATTGCCGCCACCGCCTTCCCGTACGGCTGCTGAGAGACCCCCTGTGAATACCGTCGCACCGCCCGCGAGCCACCGCGACACAGGTGTCGGGCCGCTCCGGTCGGGTTGCGGTGGTACGGGCCCGCTCTCTTCGAGGAGACCGGGAAGAGGCCGGCCCGGGTCGCCTACTGGTCCGCTGCGGTGATCCGGCGGCCGGTGAGGCTCGTGGGGCGGATCGACACCCACATCTCCCGTTCACCCCCCGGCCAGGGTGTGGTGTGGGCCCGCTCGATGAGCCCGCGCACGGCGTCGGGTTCCGTGACGACGCTCGCGGGTCCGACGGCGAGCACGCTCCAGCCTCGGCTCAGGGCGTCGTCCACGTGGTCGACCTCGAAGGCGACCTCCGTTCCGACGGCCGCCGCGGGCAGCGAGTCGGGGGCGGTCCCCGGAAGGCGATGGCGTCGTCGACGACCTCGTAGTTGACCGGGACGACCGCCGGGCGGCCGTCGGACGCCGACACCGCGACGCGCCCCACGCCGTGGGTGGACAGCAGGGCGCGGCACTCGTCCGGGCCGAGGTCCCGCAGCCGTGGATGCAACAGCGCGTGACCCTGGCCGGGTGGCAGGTCCGCTCCTCCTCCGCGCAGGGCGGCGGCGGTCGTACCCAGTGCGTCGGCCAGCCTGATGAGAGCCGTCATGCTCGGGTCGGCGGGGTGCTCCTCCAGGTAGGCCAGGTAGCCGGGCGACATCCGTGCGCGGCGGGCCGTCTCCTCGCGGCCGAGTCCCTGTCGGCGGCGCTCGGCGGCCACCCGTCGGCCGATGTCGCCGGGGTTGGCCGCATCGGCCGCCGGCATGCCCGGGGAAGCGGCCCCCGCCTCGCCGGTGTCCGGTGCGGCGGGCTCGTGAGCCGTCCCGGGCTGCCCGTGCTCCAGGTGGTGGATGTGCGCGTCGGGACCGGGGAACACGAGCGTCACCTCGTCCGTGTCCGACCAGCGCACGTCGTACGGCGGTGTGCCGTCCGCGTGGTGGAGTCCCACGACCTCCCCGTCGCGCCGGGTGGCGTCGGACTTGGTGCTTTCGATGACGAGTTGGTCGCCGAGGTGAGCTCGCATGATGGGCGCCCTCTCTCGCGGATGGTGCGGACGGTGCTGTGCCTCGCGTGGGAATTGGGCTCAGCCGGTGATCTCGATGCGCTGCGTCTGCCCCCTTCCGGTCTGGGGGACCCTGACCGTGAGGACGCCGTTGCGTGTGCGGCAGCGCGACGCCGTCGGCCGGTGGCCGCTCGTCGGCGAGAGCGATCACGTCCGTACACCCGGGACGGCGGAACACCTGTCCGGGGCCGGGTGCCGTCACCTTCGCCGACGACAGCTTCATCACCGGGCGGCCGTCGTCGCGTCCGACATCGCTGCACCTCCTCCCGTGGGCCGCGTCCGGTCGCCGGTTGTCACCGGCGGAAGCGGCGCACCTGTCGGACGGACGCCTCGGCGGATTCACGCGCGGCGCGATGTGCTCGCCGCGCGGCGACGGCGGACCGGATGTGTACGGCGATCCTCGGGCGTTCACGGGTCGTCCTCCAGCGGGTGCTGGTCGCTCCCCCACTCCGGGTCCAGTTTCGGACACCGACGGGTCAGGGTCCTGGGCCGAAGGTCCCTGCCGGACCGGCTTCCGGCCCCGGGAGCCGTACCTCACGTCTGGGGCACGACCGCGACAGGACAGGGCGCGTGGTGCAGCAGCGCGTGGTTGACCAGGCCCAGTTGCAGACCCATGTGGCCCTGTCGTCTGCGCGCGCCGACGACCAGCAGGTCCGCCTGCGACGCCGTGTCCAGCAGCGCCCGGCGGGCCGGGCCTTCGATCACCCGTCGGTACAGCACGGGCCCGCCGGACGGCTCCGCCGCATCACGAAGCGCGTCGTCGAGTACCTGGGCCGGAGGGCGCCTGGGCGCCTCGGGGGCGTACCACCTCGGGCGCGGAGACACCGCGGGACCACCGGATCGGCGGCTCCAGGCGTGCACCGCCACCAGTGGACAACGCCGCACACGCGCCTCCCGGAACGCGAACCGCACGGCCGTGCCACTGCCCTCGCCCTCCTCGACACCGACGACGACGCTTGCGAACCGGGCCTGCCGGTGCTCCGCCGCGCCGCGCACCACGACCACCGGACAGTCCGCCCGCGCCGCCACGGCCAGGCTGACCGCGCCCAGCAGCATCCCGGCGAGACCGCCGAGCCCCCGGGACCCGAGAACCAGTGCGAAGGCGTTGCGCCCCTCGTCGACGAGCGCGGCGGCGGGGTCCTCCCGCAGCACCTCGCTCGACAGCCGCACCGAGGGGGCACGTTCCCCGGCACGGAGCGAAGCCATGGCGATCACGTCGGACGCCTCGCACTCGCCGGCCGCCGCGTGCAGAAGGCGCAGCGGCACCCCGTGCCGGGCCGCCTCATCGGCGGCCCAGTCCACGGCCTCCAGGCTCGCCTCGGATCCGTCGACGCCCACTACCAGGGGAATCGTCACCGTTGCGGTCTCCTCTCGTACCGGATCCGCGTCTTCCGGGCTCCCGTCCTGCCTGGTCCACATGCGCGCCGGATGGGATTGGGGTACTTCTCGAAGGGAGAGAACGCACCACGCTCGGCGTGTCGGCGACGCCCGGACCAGTGCGCCACCGGACTCGTTCACCGTCATCTCCAGCTTCGTACGAGACGGAGGCCGCCGCCATGCAACCAGCGACCACCGTGGGACCCGACGGCTCACCCGAGAGCCTCGCCGCCGCCCGCTGGGCCGCCGGCGAGGCCGAGAACCGGGGGCTCACCCTGCGGCTGCCGCATGCCTGGCCGCTGCCGGCACCCGAACCGGCCCACGTCACCGCCGAAGTCGACCAGAACTACCGGGCGAAGCGTCCGGTCCACACCGCGCAGAAGGAGTACCCGCAGGTGGAGGTGGCCGACAGCGTCCGTCCCGCCGGCCCCGTCAAGGCCGTCGTCCAGGCAGCCGAGGGCTCCGCGCCGCTGGTCGTCGGCCGGCGCGCGCACCGCCACGGTGTCGCACCGCGCCTCGGTCCAGTCGCCCACCCGGCCCTCCCTCGCGGACGCTGCCCCGTAGCCGTCGTCCCCCATGACTGAGCCGGGCCGTCCCGGGCGGCAGTCATCGCGGGCGGAGGTGCGCGAGACCCACACCGCGATCCTGTTCTTCGCCGGCGACCGTGCCTACAAGGTCAAGAAACCCGTGGACCTGGGCTTCCTCGACTACACCGAGCGGGCGGCGCGCCGGACGGCGTGCGAGCGCGAGGTCGCCCTCAACCGCCGCTTCGCGCCGGATGTGTACTTGGGCCTGGGCGAGGTCTGCAGTCCTGATGCCGAGGCGCCGGAACCGCTCGTGGTGATGCGCCGTATGCCGGCGGACCGCCGCCTGTCCCGGCTGGTGCGAACAGGCGCTCCGCTCGACGACGTGCTGCGGGCCGTGGCCAGACGGCTCGCCACCTGGCATGCCGAGGCGCCCCGCGGCCGGGACGTGGACGAACAGGGCACGCGCGACGCGCTGTCATCGCGCTGGGAGGCGAGCTTCGCGCAGATCCGCGCGCTGGCCGGCGGGGGCTCCGTGCCCGACGGGATGCCCGAGGTCGAACGGCTCGTGCACGGCTATCTCGCCGGGCGCGAGCGGCTTTTCGACTCCCGCATCGAGCAGCTGCGGGTGGTCGACGGCCACGGAGACCTGCTCGCCGAGGACATCTTCTGCCTTGACGACGGACCCCGCGTCCTGGACTGCCTGGAGTTCGACGACCGCCTCCGCTACGTCGACGGTCTCGATGACGCCGCCTTCCTCGCCATGGACCTCGAACAACTCGGCGCCCCGGATGCCGCGGCCCACTTCCTCGCCCGGTACAGCGAGTACTCCGGCGACCCCGCGCCCCCGTCCCTGTGGCACCACTACGTCGCCTATCGCGCGTTCGTCCGCGCCAAGGTGTCGCTCATCCAGGCGGGCCAGGGAGCGCCGGGAGCCGAGCCGGCGTCACGACGGCTGATCTCGACCACCCTGCGCCACCTGCGCACCGCGGCCGTCGCACTGACCGTCGTCGGCGGACCGCCCGGCAGCGGGAAGTCCACCCTCTCCGGTGCGCTCGCCGACCGGCTGGAGGCGACGCTCCTCAGCAGCGACCGCCTCCGCAAGGAACTGGCGGGCATTCCCCCCGAGCGGTCGGCTGCGGCCGCATACGGCGAAGGGCTGTACACCGCCGAGTGGACGGCCCGGACCTACGCTGCCCTGCTCGACCGCGCGGCGGCCCTGCTGGCGGCCGGTGAGTCCGCCGTGCTGGACGCCACGTGGTCCAGCACGGAGCAGCGTGCGGCGGCCCGGCGTGTGGCCGAGCGCACCAGCGCCGACCTGGTGGCCCTGCACTGCCAGGTACCGAGCGACATGGCGACGGCCCGGCTGAGCGCGCGTGCGCCCGGGCCGTCCGACGCCGACCTCGCCGTCGCCACCGCCATGGCGGCCGGGGAGCCTCCGTGGCCCGAGGCCGTCACCGTCGACACCAGTGGGCCTCTGGAATCCGCCGTATCCCGGGCGCTGGCCGCCGTACGGCCGTGGGGCACCGGCCGGGCGCCGGTCTTCCGCCGCCCCTACATGGAGCCGGACTAGGCATCGAACCGGAGGCCACCATGGGCGAACAGAGACCGGAGTCCCCTTGCCGCTCCAACGCGACGCGGACCCGCCGCCGGACGTGGTGACCGGTCCTCAGGTCACTGTCCTCCGGCTGACGGACAGCCCCGGTCGCTGCCGGCCGGCCGTCCGGACGGGCACGTCGGCTTCCGCTGCGGGGCCACCGACCCCGCCGCGCCGTGGGGTCGGCAGCTCTGTCGGCCGGTGCCGGCTATGTCGGCAGGGGGACGAATGGCCCCTGCCGCCCGGGCCCGACGGGAGCGGAGGCTGGGAGAAGGACCGGTGTGGTCGTCGCGGCGTCGAGGAGTCGGGTGACACGGATGAACGGTGAGACCACGGCTGAGGTGACGCGCGTGCTGGTCGTGGAGGACGACCGAGGGATCGCGGAGTCCCTGGTGCGCGGGCTGCGGCAGGCAGGCTACGCCGTCGAGGACGTCCGCAGCGGCGGTGCCGCCCTGGCGGCCGCCTCCCCCGATGTCGTCCTGCTGGATCTGGGGCTGCCGGACATCGACGGTGTCGAGGTGTGCCGGATGCTGCGTGCCCGGTCGGACGCCGCAATCATCGCGGTCACGGCCCGGGGTGAGGAAGCGGACCGGGTGGTGGCCCTGGACGAGGGTGCCGACGACTACCTGGTCAAGCCGTTCGGGCTGGCCGAGTTGCTGGCGAGGATCCGGGCGGTGCTGCGTCGGCGGCGCCCGGCCGGGCCGGAGATCGTCCGGCACGGTCCGCTGGCACTCGACCTGCGCACCATGCGTGTGTCGGTGGACGGACGTGCGGTGGCGTTGACGCCGAAGGAGTTCGGCATCCTGGAGTGCCTGGCCGCCGATCCCGGCCGGGTGATGAGCCGGCAGCAGATCCTCGAGCAGGCGTGGGACGCCCACTGGTACGGACCGACGAAGGTGCTGGACGTGCACATCGCAGCGCTGCGCCGCAAGCTCGGTGTGCCGGGACTGATCGAGACGGTCTACGGGCACGGCTTCAGGCTCGGGCCGGTCCAGGCGCCCCCGGAACAGTCGTGAGCCGCCGGATCGCCTGGACGCTTGTGGTCCTGACCTCTGTGCTGCTGGTGCTGGCGGTGGTGCCGTTGGCGGTGTCGCTGACGGCACGTGAGCGCGTCGCCCACCGCGACAGCCAGCGCGCGGCCACGAGAGTGATCGCCGCGGCGGCCGAGGAACACCTCTCCGACGGCAAACCGGGCACCCTCATGCGCAAGGAGCTGGATGCCGCAGCCCGAGCGGGGGACTGCGCCGCCGTGTACGACTCCTCGCACCTGGTGGCCACCACGCCGTGCAAGGCGGCGCAGGGTGAGGAGGCGGAGGAGTTGGTGGCAGACGTGCTGCGCGGCCGTGAGCCGGAGCCTCCGGAGAGCGAGGGGCGCCTGCTGACCGCGGAACCGGCCGGTGACGTGCGCGAGCCCGCCGGCGCGGTGGTCCTGGCCCGGTCCTCTGCTTCGCTCGACGCCCGGATCGCGGCGATCTGGGGCTGGTCCGCGGCGATCGGTGCCGCAGCGCTTGCCGCCTCCGTGCTGCTGTCCGTCCGCCTCGCCCGCTGGGTGAGCCGGCCGCTGTCGACGCTGGACGCATCGGCCCGGCGCCTGGGCGAGGGCGTTCTCGACGAGCGGGCCGACGTGGGAGCAGGTCCGCCGGAGGTACGCCGGCTCGCCGCCACCTTCAACACCATGGCGGCGCGCACGGAAGCCCTGGTGCACGGACATCGAGCCGTGATCGCGGACGTGTCCCATCAGCTGCGCACCCCGCTGGCCGCGCTGCGCCTGCGCCTCGACGTCCTGGCCGCCGGCTCGGACGACGCCACCGCCGCCGATCTTGCCGCCGCCCAGGAGGAGATCTCCCGGCTGTCCCGGCTGGTCGACGGGCTGCTGGCGGTCGCGCGCGCCGAGCAGGCCACACCCCGCCCGACCGCCGTGCGGATCGGCGTAGTGGTGGCCGAACGCGTTGCCGCCTGGGCGCCCGTCGCAGAGGAGCGCGGCGTCCGGCTGGCCGCGGATTCCGACGGTGCGCCACCGCCCGTCGCGCTGGGGGCAGGGCACCTGGAGCAGATCCTCGACAACCTGATCGCCAACGCCGTGGACGCCGTGCCGTCCGGCGGGAGCATCGCCATCGACCACCGTGCGGCCGGGGCCACCGCCCGGGTGCGGGTCCGGGACGACGGTCCCGGGATGACGGCCCATGCGAAGGCGGTCGCCTTCCGCCGGTTCGGCAACCCCGAGGCCGGCGGGACCGGGCTCGGGCTCGCCATCGTCCACCGCCTGGTCACCGTCAACGGCGGCACGGTGCGGCTGGCGGACACCCCCGGTGGCGGGCTGACCGTCGTACTGGAACTGCCGCTGTGGCCGGAGCCCGGCCGGGAAAGGGCCGGCGGACCGAGATCTTTACCGGATCCGAAGAAGAGGTGAGCCGGTTCCCCGGAACCGTGAGCACAGCCTGGAGGTGTACGCGGCCGATCCGGCCACCGACCCTCCAGGAGCCCCGCCATGGCATCCTCACCCGACGACCTCCCGCCGACGCCCCCGCCGACCGGTTCCCCGCTCGCGCGCGATCGCGGCCTGCGCCGCAGCCGCCGTCTGACCCGGTGGATCGCCGTCACCGCCGTGGCCGGCGCGGCGGGGCTGGGCAGCCTCTACACGCATCTGCTGCCAGGAGGCTCGGCATCTCCCCCACCGACCGTCACCCCATCCGCGCAGAACCGGGCGACGTCCTCCTCCGCCCCCGCGACGGGAGGGAACGAGCGGAGTGACCACCACGAGGACGACGACGAGGACGACGACGAGGGCGCGGCCCCTGCCGCTCGACCGGCGCCGCAGCCTCCTGCCCGACCACCGGCTCCCACCCAGCAGCGGCCGCACACGACGACGGGGGCGTCATGACCACGCACACGCCCGCCCCCTCCCCCGCCCAGGTCGTCTTCCCCGCCCTGGGCACCACCGCCACCCTGCTCGTCACCGACCCGGGAGCCCTGCCCGTCGCGGCAGAGGTCCTGCGCACCGAACTCCGCGCCGTCGACCTGACCTGCAGCCGCTTCCGGCCGGACTCCGAACTCACCCGCGTCAACCTGGCCGCGGGTGCCCCGACGACAGTGAGCGAACACTTCGCCGACGCGCTCCAGGCCGCCCTGCGGGCCGCCCGGATCACCGACGGCGCCGTCGACCCGACCGTGGGCGGCGCGGTGATCGCGCTCGGCTACGACCGTACCTTCGCCTCCGTGCGCCCCGACGACGCGCGCCCGGTGCCCGTCGGCCGCCCCGCGCCCGGCTGGCAGCGGATCAGCTGGAACCCGCGCACCCGGCGGCTCCGTCTGCCCCCGCACACCCGCCTCGACCTGGGCGCCACCGCCAAGGCCCGCACCGCCGACCGTGCCGTCCACCAGGCCGCCGCAGCGACCGGGTGCGGGGTCCTGGTCGGTCTCGGCGGCGACCTGGCCGCGGCCGGGCCGACACCGGAGGGCGGATGGCGGATCGCTCTCGCCGACGACCACGCGCAGTCCGTGACGGAGCCGGGCCCGGCCGTGGCCTTGACCGGCGGGGCCCTGGCGACCTCCGGCATCCGGGTGCGCGCCTGGCGACGCGGCGGACGCACCCTGCACCACATAGTCGACCCCGCCACCGGGGAACCGGCCCCGCCCGTGTGGCGCACGGTCACCGTCTCGGCCGCCACCTGCGTGGACGCCAACACCGCGAGTACGGCGGCGGTCGTGCTCGGCGAACGGGCCGTGCACTGGCTGCGCTCCACCGGCCTGCCCTCCCGCCTGGTCGGCCTCGACGGCACCGTCGTACGCCTCGGCGGCTGGCCACCCGACTCCCCGGCCCCCGACCCCGGAGGTCCGCGATGACGCCCCTCGCCCTCGCGGGCAGCCCCCTGTGGTACGCCGGGCGCGCCGGCGGCACCCTCGCTCTGATCCTGCTCACCGCCACCGTGGTACTCGGGATCGCCTCCGGCGGGCGGTCCACACCCCGCCGGATCGGCCGGTTCGAGATCGGGCTGCTGCACCGCAACCTGTCCCTGCTCACCCTGGTGTTCCTCACCGCGCACGTCGTGACGGCGGTGCTCGATCCGTTCGTGCACCTGGGGTGGGCGGTCGCCGTGGTCCCGTTCGGAGCGTCGTACCGGCCGCTCTGGCTCGGGCTCGGCACGGCCGCGGCCGATCTGCTGCTCGCGGTGCTGGTCACCAGCGCAATGCGGCTACGACTGGGGGTGCGACGCTGGAAGGCGGTGCACTGGCTGGCCTACGCCGCGTGGCCGCTCGCCCTCTTCCACGGTGCCGGAACCGGCACCGACACCCGCCTCCCGCTCCAGCTGTGGCTCTACGCCGCATGCCTGGCCTCGGTGGTCGCCGCCGTGTGGTGGCGCCTGGCGAAGGCCGGTCCCGGACGGGTGGCCGGGCGCCTCGCGGCCGCCGCGACCGCGATCGCCGTACCGGTGGCGCTGACCGCCTTCCTGACCGCCGGGCCGCTCCAGCCCGGCTGGGCCCAGCGTGCCGCCACGACCGCGCTGCTGATCGGAGGCGGACGGTGAACCACTCGACCGCGGCGCCCTTCACGCCCGGCCACCGCGCACCCGGGCCGGACAGCTCCGGCGCGCGGCTGCTGGCGGGATGGCATGCCACCGGGCGACCGGCCACTCTGGCCGATCACCTGCGACGCTACGGGCCGCCTCCCTTCACCGGGGGCACGCCGGGGCTGGTCGACTCCGTCGAGGCGGCCGGGCTCACCGGACGTGGCGGCGCCGGGTTTGCGACAGCCCGGAAACTGCGGGGCGTGATGGACGGCCGGGGCCCGGCTGTGGTGGTCGTCAACGCCATGGAGAGCGAACCCGGCAGCCGCAAGGACCAGTTCCTGCTCGCCGTCGCACCCCACCTGGTCCTCGACGGCGCCGTCCTCGCGGCGGCCGAGGTCGGAGCCGACACCGTCCACGTGTGCCTGCCCCGCACCCGCACCGCCCAGCACCGGCAGCTCGGCACCGCCGTGGAGGAACGGCGACGCGCCCGCCTCGACCCCGTACGGATACGCCTGCACGCCCTGCCGCACGGCTACGTCTCCAGCGAGTCGACGGCACTGGTGCGCTGGCTCGACGGGGGACCGGCCCGTCCGCAGGGCAGCCCTCCGCGCAGCCACGAACGCGGGGTCGCCCGGCGCCCCACCCTCGTCCACAACGCCGAGACCCTCGCCCACCTCGCCCTCATCGCCCGTCACGGACCGGACTGGTTCCGGCAGGCCGGCACCGTGGACGAGCCCGGCACCACGCTCGTCACCGTCTCCGGGGCCATCGCCGCTCCCGGTGTCCTGGAAGCACCGCTCGGCACGCCTCTCGCCACACTGCTCGACCGTGCCGGAGGCCCCACGGGACCCGTCCGGGCCATCCTGCTCGGCGGCTTCGCCGGCACCTGGCTCCCGGCAGAGAACGTGCACACACCCCTTGCCCGCCGCGAACTGGCTCCGCTGGGCGCCTCACCCGGCGCGGGCGTACTCGTCGCGCTTCCCCACACGGCCTGCGGGCTGACGGAAACGGCCCGGATGCTCGCCTTCCTTGCGGCCCACGGCGCCCGCCAGTGCGGGCCCTGCCGCTACGGGCTGCCCGCCGTGGCCGAGGACTTCGCCGCACTGGCCGCCGGACACGCCCATCCGGAGCTGCTGTCCCGCCTGCACCGCCGGACCGGTCTGCTGCCGGACCGGGGCGCCTGCCGTCACCCCGACGGTGCCGCCCGCCTGGCCGCCTCCGCCATGCGTACCTTCGCCGACGACGTCGGCCACCACCTCACCCACGGCACCTGTCCCGCGGCCCACCGACCGCCTCGCATTCCCGTACCGCCCGCCACGCCCCTGGAGACCTGGCGATGAACCCGAACCGGATCCTGCGCATCGACCGGATCGCCTGCACCGGTCAGGGCCTGTGCGGCGAACTGCTCCCCGAGCTGATCGACCTCGACGAGTGGGGCTATCCCATCCTCAAGGACCGCATCGTCCCCGACCGGCTGCGCAGCCACACCCGACGGGCCGTCGCCGCCTGCCCCCGCCTGGCCCTGCACACCGACGACACCTGAGGGTGGCGCGCAGACCGGCCGCTTCCCCCGCTCTTCCCCGGCCGTCGACGTGTATCGACCGGGCGCGCCGGCCTGGCACAGGGACTGCCCGGCTTCTCGTGAGGAGTTCCTGTGCCGTCCGTCCGGCCCGGAAGCAGAGCCGGACGTCCCCTTCCGCAAGGGCCGGGTGCCACGATGGGATGGAGGGAGACGATCCGGCGGTCACCGTGCCGGACCGACCGAGGTGTGCCATGAACCACTCCACTCTCGCAGCGCGGCTGCACCGCCTGACCGCCCCCGGCTTGTCCCGACTGCTCGAACCGGTCCTCCTGGCCGTCACGGCGTCAGCTCTCACCGGCGGCGGCGTCGCCTGGCTCGCCGACGCCCCGCGCCTCGCCGACCTGCTCTGGGCTCTGGGCACCGTGGCCGCCGTCGTCCCCGCGGTGTGGTGGGTGCTGGCCGCGTTGCGGCGCGGACAAGCGGGCGTGGACCTGATCGCCGTACTCGCGCTCGGCGGGACCCTGGCCGTGGGTGAGTACCTGGCAGGTGCGCTGATCGCGCTGATGCTCGCCACCGGGCGCACCCTGGAGGCCGCGGC
Organism: Streptomyces sp. P3; assembly: GCF_003032475.1. NCBI lineage: Bacteria > Bacillati > Actinomycetota > Actinomycetes > Kitasatosporales > Streptomycetaceae > Streptomyces > Streptomyces sp. P3. The sequence goes on along the minus strand of NZ_CP028369.1, from coordinate 7,777,633 downwards.
GCAGCGGCGCGCCTCCCACGACCTGCGGGCCCTGCTCGAACACGCACCGCGCTCGGCACACCGGCGCACGGGCGCGGGTGTGACCACGGTACCGCTGGGACAGGTCGTCGTCGGTGACCTGCTCGTCGTCCGTCCCGGTGACGTCGTGCCCGTCGACGGCCGGGTGGAAAGCGCCGCCGCCGTGCTCGACGAATCGGTGCTCACCGGTGAGCCCGTCCAGGTCGAGCGGCTCCTGGGTGAAGGAGTGCGCAGTGGTGTGGTCAACGCCGGTGGCGCCTTCGAACTGCGGGCCACCGCCACCGAGCGGGACAGCACCTACGCCGGGATCGTACGGCTGGCCGAGCAGGCCGGGGCCGAGTCCGCGCCCGTCGTGCGGCTGGCCGACCGCTACGCCGCCTGGTTCCTTCCGCTCTCCGTCGTCGTCGCCGGACTGGCGTGGCTGATCAGCGGGTCCGCCGTCCGGGCGGTCGCCGTCCTGGTCGTCGCCACCCCGTGTCCGCTGCTGCTGGCCGCCCCGGTCGCGATCGTCTCCGGTCTCTCCCGCGCCTCCCGTCTCGGCGTGGTCGTCCGCGACGGCGGCGCGCTGGAGAACCTCGGCCGGGCCCGCACTCTGCTGCTCGACAAGACCGGCACCCTCACCCGAGGCCGCCCGCGGGTCCTCGACGTCACCGCCGCCCCCGACCTGAAACCCGCGGAAGTCCTGCGGCTGGCGGCCTCACTCGACCAGTACTCGCCGCACGTCCTGGCTCAAGCCATCGTCGACACCGCCGGAGAACGCGGACTGGAGCTGACAGCCTCGACGGACGTCACCGAAGAACCCGGCCGAGGCCCCACCGGCACCGTGGACGGGCGCCGGGTCTCCATAGGCCGCCTCGCCCCCGACACCGCGCGGCCCGTCTGGGCCGGGGCGGTCGACAACCGCGCCCTGCTCGACGGCGCGGCCGTCGCCTGGCTCACCGTCGACGGAGAGCCGGCCGGCGCGGTCCTGCTGCGCGACCCCCTGCGCCACGATGCCCCGCGCACCCTGCGCCACCTGCGGGCGGCCGGCATCAGCCGATTGCTGATGCTCACCGGCGACCGGGCCGCGCCCGCCCGGGAAGTCGCCGCCGTCCTCGGTCTGGACGACGTGCGCGCCGAACTCAGCCCGGCCGACAAGGTCGCCGCCGTCCGCGCCGAACGCGAGCACGCGGTCACCGTGATGGTCGGCGACGGCGTCAACGACGCTCCGGCCCTGGCCGCCGCCGACATCGGGGTCGCCATGGGCGCGCGCGGCTCCACCGCCTCCTCCGAGGCCGCCGACATCGTCCTGACCACCGACCGGGTCGACCGTCTCGCCGACGCCGTCACCATCGCCCAGCGCGCCCGCCGCATCGCCGTCCAGAGTGCCCTCGGCGGCATGCTGATGTCCCTGGTCGCCATGGCCGCGGCCGCGGTCGGCCTGCTCCCGCCCGCCGTCGGCGCGCTGCTCCAGGAGGGCATCGACGTCGCCGTCATCCTCAACGCTCTGCGTGCCCTGCGCGTCGATCAGGCCGCACGACCGGCCCTCACCCCCGCCGCCGAAGCGCTCATCCACCGCTTCGCCGACGAACACCACGACCTCCAGGACGTCCTCGACGCCGTACGCGACGCAGCCGATCGCCTCTCCGACGAGCCCGGCCCCGCGGCACTCGCCGCCGTGAAGGAGTCCCACCGTCTGCTCGTCGAGCGGCTGCTGCCTCACGAATACGCCGAAGAACACGAGCTCTATCCCGCGCTCGCCCCCACCCTCGGCGGCCCCGAGGCCACCGCCACCATGAGCCGCGCCCACACCGAGATCGAACGCCTCTCGCGCCGGATCGCCACCCACCTCGAACTGGCCGGTGCCGACGGGGGCCCGGCCCCCGAACAACTCGACGATCTGCGTTCCTGCCTCTACGGCCTGAACACCGTCCTGCGGCTGCACTTCACGCAGGAGGAGGAGAACTACTTCTCCCTCGCCCCCTGAAGGGCCCCAGGAAGGCTTCGGTGCCTGCGACGACCGACGGGCGTGCGGGCGCGGCCGGCCCACACCGCCTCGATGGCGTCGGCCTCGACCACGTCGTCGATGTCCCGTACCAGTGCCGGCAGTTCGGGGGACGAGGTCCTCCTCCAGCCGTCCCTCCAACGTCACCACGCCGTTCTGCACGGTCACTTCGACGGCATGTGGATCCAATAGCTGCTGCCTGACCAGGGACTCGGCCTCGGCCTGGATCACTGGATCCCCCGCCTGCGGGAGGCGCTCGACCGGGCCGACCTGGCCTTGGAGCAGGCCGAGCACGAGGACGGCGTAGGCGGCGTAGGGCGGCGCTGGGCGGCGCTGGGCGGCGCGGTCAATCGAGCGGTGAGGGGTGGTTACTGGAAGGCAGCGTGGATCTCGTGTTCGGTCGCCGTGTGGGAGACGAGGAGGAGTTCGTCGCCGGGGCGCAGCCGCTCCGCCGGGTCCGGCACGGTCGGCTGCCCCGCGCGGACGATCGTGGCGACGACCGTCCCCTCGGGCAGCCGGACTTCGCCGAGGGCCCGGCCCGCCGTCCTGGACTGCTCCGTGATGGCCGTTTCGATGACCTCGACGCCGGCCTTGCTGAGCCGCAGCAGGGCGACGGTATCGGTGGCGCCGGTGGCCTCCTCGATGAGGGAGATCAGCGGGGTGGCGGAGGGGACGGCGACGTCGACTCCCCAGCGTTCGTCGAACAGCCAGGCGTTGTCCGCGTCGTTGACGCGGGCGGCGACGCGGGGCACCGAGAACTGCCGTTTGGTGAGGAGGCTGATGACGAGGTTGTCCTCGTCGTCGCCGGTGGTGGCGATGACGAGGTCTGCGGTCAGGGCGCCGGAGTGTTCCAGGAGGGCCGGTTCGCAGGCGTCGCCCGCGACCAGCCGCACCGAGAGGCGACCCTCCAGCTCGGCCACGCGGTCGTCGTCGATGTCGATCAGGGTGACGTCGTTGCGGGCCGCTGCGAGCACCTGGGCGATCTGGGTGCCGAGCCGTCCCGCGCCGGCGATGAGCACGTTCACGTTCCCAGCTCCTTGTCGAGGAAGCCTCGCAGCCTGCCGAGCGCGGTGGCGGCGACGGCGAAGGTGACCAGGTCGCCCGCCTGGGCGGAGGTGCCGTGCGCGGGGATCAGGGAGCGGCCCCCGCGGGTGACCTCGATGACGCGGATCTCGCCGTCGACGTCGAACTCGGTCAGCCGTCGGCCGACGAGGTAGGCGGGCGCCTCCGAGCGGACGAGGAGGGTCTCGCCGTTGCCGAAGTCGAGTTCGGGGCTCAGGTGGCGGTGCAGCAGCATCTGGTGGAGCTGGTGGACGGTCCAGCGGACGCTGGCGATGGTGGAGATGCCGAGGTCACGGTAGATGTCGGCGCGCCGCGGGTCGTAGATGCGGGCGACGACGATCGGCACGCGGTAGGTGTCCTTCGCCGTGCGGGCGCTGACGATGTTGCTGTTGTCTCCGGAGGTGACGGCGACGAAGGCGTCCGCGTGCTCGATCCCGGCGGCCTGTAGGACGGCGCGGCTGTAGCCGTTGCCCTCGTGGAAGCTGATGCGGGGGCTGTCGGGCAGCCGCCGGGCGGCCTTGGGGCGCCGGTCGACGACCTCGACGTCGTGTCCTTCGGAGGCGAGCAGAGCGGCGAGGCCGGCGCCCACCCGTCCACAGCCGACGACGATCACTTTCACCGTGGGGCTCCTTTCCGGCGCGCGTCACGTCGGCGCAGCCACGCCTTGCGGATCTCGTCCGCGAGCAGGGGCAGAGTGCCGAGGGCGGCCAGGACGGCCCAGTCGGCGGCGGCGAGCGGGGCGGTGTTGAACACCGCCTGCAGCGGGGGCAGGTAGCTGATCGCGGCCATGAGGGCGACGCCGAAGCCGCCTGCGGCGAGCAGGGCCGGGTTGGACAGCAGGCCCACTTTCAGGATGCTCTGCCGGTCGGTGCGCACGGCGAGCGCGTTGAAGAACTGGCTGAGCACGATCCCGGCCTGGACCATGGTGATCGCCTCCCGGTACACGGGTGTGTCCTTGGTGAAGTCGTCGAACGGGATCCCCGAGGCGGTGATGTGCCAGAAGAAGACGGCGGTGACGCAGGCCGCCTGGATGCCGCCGAGGAACAGGATCCGTCCCATCACGGCGGCCGAGAACAGCCGCTCCCGGCGGGAGCGCGGCGGGCGGTCCATGACGTCGGGTTCGGGCGGCTCCGCCCCGAGGGCGAGGGCCGGCAGCACATCGGATCCCAGGTCGATGGCGAGGATCTGCACGGCGCTGATGGGCACCAGCGGGAATCCGGCGAAGGTGGCCGCCAGGATCGGGACGAGCTCGCCGATATTGTGACTGAAGAGGTAGACGAGGAACTTGCGGATGTTCTGGTAGACGGCGCGGCCGAGCCGTACCGCCACCGCGATGGAGGCGAACGAGTCGTCCAGCAGGACCATGGCGGCCGCCTCGCGGGCCACGTCGGTGCCCCCGGCCCCCATCGCCACACCGATGTCCGCGTGCTTGAGCGCGGGGGCGTCGTTCGCACCGTCCCCGGTCACCGCCACCACCTCACCCCGCCGCTGGAACGCGGTCACCACGCGCATCTTGTGCTCCGGGCTGACCCGGCACAACAGCAGCTCGGACGGCTCGGCGAGCAGCGCGTCCAGCGCCCCGTCGTCCATCGCGTCGAGCCGGCCGCCCGTCACCACGACCGGATCGGGCCGCCGTACGATCCCCACCCGGCGGGCCACGGCCTCCCCGGTCAGCGGGTGGTCCCCGGTGACCATGACGATCCGGATGCCGGCCCGTCGGCAGGCGGCGACCGCGTCGGTGACCTCCGGGCGGGGTGGGTCCAGCATGCCGACCAGGCCGAGGAGAGTCAGCCCGGACTCGGCCTCGTCCTGTGCGGGGCGGGGCCCGTCCAGCTCCCGCCGTGCGACGGCCAGTACCCGCAGCCCCTGTGAAGCCAGCTCGTCACCCGCCGCGACGACCGCAGCCCGGTCCCGCCCGGTCAGCGGCCCGCGCCGCCCGTCCCACTCCCGGTCGGTGCAGCGCACGAGCAGTTCGACGGGCGCGCCCTTGACGTACGCCTGGTGGCCCGTGCCGGTCTTGTGGACGGTGGTCATCAGCTTGCGGTCCGAGTCGAAGGGGAACTCCGTCACCCGCGGCGCCGCCTCCCCCTCCGCCTCCAGTTCCAGACCGCCCTTGGCCGCTACGACGAGCAGCGCGCCCTCGGTCGTGTCGCCGAGCACCCTCCAGCGCTCCTTGGGGCCCGTCGGCGCCACCAGGCGGGCGTCGCAGCACAGGCCCGCCACCCTCAGCAGCTCGCGCACCGGCGCCGGCTCGGCCACCTCCCCGTGCGGGGCGTACCCCACACCGGTCACCGCGTGGATCACGCCGTCCGTCCACACGCGGGTGACGGTCATCTCCGCCTGGGTGAGCGTCCCGGTCTTGTCGGTACACACCACGGTGGTCGATCCGAGCGCCTCCACCGCCAGCAACTGCTTGATCAGGGCCTGGCGGCGCGCCATCCGCCGTACGCCGATCGCCAGGGACACCGACAGGGTGGCGGGCAGCCCTTCCGGGACCAGCGCCACCATCACCCCCAGCGCGAACACGAACGAGGACACGACGGACTGGCCGGTGGGCAGCCGTACGGCGAACATCAGCGCGCCGATCGCCAGGGCCGCCCCCGCCACCCGTCGGGCCATGACGGCCACCTGGTACTGCAACGGCGTCTTCTGCCGGGGCGCGGCGGCGGCCAGTCGGTAGATCCGCCCGAACTCCGTCGTCGCACCGGTGGCGAACACCACGGCCCGGCCGGCTCCCGCGACGACGTCGGTCCCCATGAAGACGCAGTTGCGGGCCTCCAGCGGCGGCCCGGCCGCCACCGGATCGGCCGTACGGCCCACCGCGTTGCTCTCCCCGGTCAACGGAGCGTTGTTCACCGCCAGTTCGTGCGCCTCGACCACCCGGCAGTCCGCCGACACCGCGTCCCCCGCCTCCAGCACCACCACGTCACCGGGCACCAGGTCCCGGGCGGGCACCTCCAGCCGTTCCCCGCCGCGCAGCACCCGGCAGACGTGCGGCACCATCGCCTCCAGCGCCTGCGCCGTCCGCTCGGCCGAGTACTCCTGCGCGAAGCCGATGGCCGCGTTCAGCACCACGACGGCCAGGATGGCCACCGCCAGCTGCAGGGTGCCCGCCTCACGCGGTTCCTGCAGCCCGTACGCCAGGAAGGTGATCGCCGACGCGACGAGCAGCACCACCGCGAAGAGATCCGTGAACTGCGCCCCCACCTCGCGCCATACGGGACGTCGTCGCGCACGCGGCAACTCGTTGGCCCCGTACCGCTCCAGCCGCTCCAGCGCCTGCGCCGACCCGAGGCCGCGCCGTGAGGTGTCCAGCGCGGAGAAGACATCGGCAGCCACGAGTTGTCGTACCGAAGCATCAGGAGCGCAAAGGGAAGGGCCACCGACCGCCGCGCTCTCCTGCGCGCCGGGCGACGGATCCGTATCCGTATCCGTGCGCATCACGCGGACCCGTGAGATGACCCGGTCCTCGTCGCCGGTGTCACCGACCGGACGACGCAAAGGGCCTTGGACGAGGCTTCCATCACGGGCTCCAGGGTTTCGGCGGAGGTCTCGCCGGTTCGCCGCCACGGAATCGGCGGTGCCCTGCCATCGTGTGCGGGCCCGGCGGATGCCACCAGGGCCGTCCGGGGCAGACGAGGGGCCGTCCGGCCCCTCGCACCCAGTCGGTGATGACGGGGCAGCGGGCGTGGTGCGGCGCTTTCTGGCTCACCGGGCCAGGCAGCATGCCCAACCCGTGAACCCGCCGTGACCGCGAGTCCCCACGACCAGGACCGGGGCGCGTTCCGCGGGGTCTGGCTCGACACCCACGACGATCGGCCGACGTCCGTGCACACCGCTCATGGCGCCTCCAGGTGATCTCCGCGCCGCCGTCTGTCCGCTCTCCATCCAGCCTCGCTCCTTCCGCCGAGTGCCGCACGCCGCGGCTCCACCAGGGCGACAGCCTGGACGACGTGCCGAAGGCCGTCGCCGCGTGGCCCTGCCGTCGGGACCGTCCGGCCCATGCGGCTCACGCCCACCGGGCGGAGAGTGGAAGCAGGAACGCACGCGACACGAGGAGGCGGAAGCCATGTGGCACCGCACCGTGAGCGACCTCATGACCACGTCGGTCGTGAAGGTGCACCGGGACACCGGCTTCAAGGAGCTGGCCAAGCTGCTCGCCGAGTACGACATCACCGCCGTACCGGTCGTGGACGACGAAGAACACGCCGTAGGTGTGGTCTCCGAGGCTGACCTGCTGCGCAAGGAGGCCGCCCAACTGGATCCGGCGGGGCTGCTGCCCGTGCTGCGTCCGCGGCCCGCCGACCGGGCGAAGGCAGAGGCCACGACCGCCGAGGGACTGATGAACAGCCCTGCCGTGACGGCCAGGCCTCAGTGGACGGCGGTGGAGGCCGCCCAGGTCATGGAGCGTCACCACGTCAAACGGCTGCCGGTGGTCGACGAGGCCGACAGGCTGGTCGGTCTGGTCAGCAGGGCCGATCTGCTCCGTGTCTTTCTGCGGGGCGACAGCGCCCTCCGGGAGGAGATCTCGGGAGAGGTACTCCTGCGCACGCTCGGGATCACGCCCGGCGCGGTCACCGTGCGGGTCGTCGACGGCCGGGTGTCGCTGAAGGGCACCGTCGAGCGCAAGTCACTCGTCCCGGTCGTCATCCGCCTGTGCCAGGGCGTGGACGGAGTGGTCGACGTCTCCGCGGAGCTGCACCACCGGGTGGACGACACCTCCACGGTGCCGGAGCCCGAGGCGTCACGCCGCGCGGGACTGGCCACGTGAGCGGAAGTGCCAACACGAGACGAGGTGGCCGGACATGACCGGGACTCCGTACAAGGTGAGCGATGTGATGACCCAGACGGTTGTGGCCGTCGGGCGTGACGCGCCGTTCAAGGAGATCGTGCGGACGATGGAGCAGTGGAAGGTCAGCGCCATGCCCGTGCTGGAGGGAGAGGGACGCGTCGTCGGTGTCGTCTCCGAGGCCGATCTCCTGCCCAAGGAGGAGTTCCGCGAAGGCGAGCAGAGCCTCTCCCAGCAGCGACTGCGCCTGGCCGATGTCGCCAAGGCCGGTGCGACCAGGGCGGAGGAGCTCATGAGCACCCCGGCCGTCACCGTCCACCCGGACGCCACTCTCGCCCAGGCCGCGAGGATCATGGCCGTCCGGCACGTCAAGCGGCTGCCCGTGGTCGACGACATCGCCATGCTCCAGGGCGTTGTCAGCCGTGCCGACCTGCTGAAGGTCTTCCTGCGGTCGGACGAGGAGATAGCGGACGAGGTCCGCCGGACTGTGGTGTCCTCTCTGTATCCGACCGCCGGCCACTCGCTCGACGTCACCGTGCACGAGGGGGTCGTCACCCTGCGTGGACACGTTCGCGACACCGCGCTCGTCCCCATCGCCGTACGCCTGGTGCGCACCGTCGAAGGGGTCGTGGACGTCGAGCAGCAGCTCACCGGCCACAGCTAGCGCACCTTTGCGACCTGCGCTTGTGCGGGGGCGATGAGGCTGTGACCTGCCAGGACGGGTTGCAAAGGCGACGACCCGCAGACACCAACCCTCCTGGTTCCACCGTTCCTTCACCTCTGCGCTCAGGGCGGGGCAGGCCGGGGCCCGGTCCTGTCCCGCCCTGGGGCTCACCGCGTCAGGGTCAGGGGATCTTCACCAGCTTCCACTGCTGGTTGGTGGCGCCGGTGGTGGGCCACTGGATGATGGCCGCGCCGTCGGCGGTGGAGTTCGCGGAGACGGCGACGTTGTAGGCGTTCGAGCGTGACTCGATGGTGTAGTTGCCGTTGTCGGCCGGGGCGATCTGCCACTGCTGGTTCGGCTGGCCGGTCGCAGTCCACAGCTGGAACTGGGTGTCGGGCGTCGTGGTGGCGAAGGGGATGTCCAGTGCCTTGTTGCTGGCGACTCCGGTGACGGTGTAGTAGCCGGCGCTGTTGCGGGCCAGCCTCCACTGCTGGTTGGTGGCGCCGCTGTCGGCCCACTGGATGATGGGTGTGCCGTTGGCGGTGGCGCCTCCGGAGGCGTCGAGCGCCTTCCCGCTCCGCACGCTGACGATCTTGTAGGTCCCGGAGAGGTCGGGGACCGTTCCGGGGGTGATGGACAGGTTGGAGTACTGCACGGGGTAGTAGCCGGCGGTGCCGAGGCCGGCCATGCCGCCCTGGTAGCCGGTGTCGGTGACCGTGCCGACCGTGGTGCCGTCGATCTTGGCGGTGATCGTGGAGCCCTGGAAGCCGAGGGACAGCTTGTGCCAGGTGTTCGTGCCGGGCGCGGACACGGTGCCGCCGGCCAGGGTGGTCCAGATCCAGGTGTTGTTCGTGGTCCAGCTCGTCTTCAGCAGCGACCAGGTGCCGGTGTCGGACAGCCGCAGGTGGTAGGCGTTCAGACCGCCGTTGTTACGGCCCTGGGTGCCGACCCGGCCGAGGATCTCGGCGGCGCTGCCGCTCTTCTCCAGCAGCACGTCCGAACTGACGGTGTAGTTGCTCCAGCCCAGCTCGCCCATGATCGTGTAGGGCTGGGTGCTGTTCTCGTGGGTCCACTTGATCGGCTGGACCTGTGCCGTCTGGCGCAGGCACTGACCGGTGCGGCCGCCGGCGCAGGAGGCCGACTCGAACGCGCCGTTCATGGTGGCGAAGTACCTGGCCTCGCGTCCGGCGCTGTAGCCGGCGAAGGTGTCGGAGTAGGACAGTGCGAGCTGGCTGCGCTGGGGGGAGGTGACCGTGCCGGGGGCCTGCCCGCCGGTGGTGGTCACCGTGTAGACACGGCCGGGCTGCAGGGTGAGTGTGTAGGTCCCGCCGGTCGCCGCAAGGTCGGTGCCGCGCACCATGGCGGGCGTGTCCTTGCCGGGCTGCGACAGGTCGGTGGACCACACCCGCAGGGTGCCGCCGGGAAGCCCGCCCGCCACCTTGAGGCTGACGGTCTGCGCCTCGGTGGCCTGCGTCGTCTCCAGGACGGTGCTCCAGGCACTCTTGTCGGGTGCGGCGTAGCTGACGTAGCTGCCGTTGACGCGGTTGCCCCCGAGGTAGCCGCCGGCGGTGTCGAGGTACTTCCAGCCGGGCGCGGTGAACTGGGTCGTCTGCGCGATGACCCAGGCGGTACGGCCCACACGGTAGTTGCCGGACCAGGGCTGGTTGGCGTTGACCAGACCGACGGTCTCGAAGTCGAGGTTCTGGTAGATGGACGCGACGATCGGCCAGTTGATGTAGGCGGTGGTCCTGGCGTCGAGGTAACCGCGGTTGAGGGCGCGGGCCACCGGCGCAGCACCGGTCTCGGCGTCCTGCGAGCCGTTCTCACTGGCCCAGATCGGCTTGCCGAGTGTCTGGGCGTCCGAGGTGGACGAGCAGGCCGTCATCGCGGAGATGCCACCGCAGGTGTAGTGGCCGCCGGCGATGTCCACGGCGTCGTACAGGGCGCTGTCGTTCTTCATGTCGGTGGCGATCTTCCAGGCGTTGTCTCCCCAGTTGTCGCCGCCGACCAGCTTGAGCGAGGAGTAGCCGTTCGCCCGCAGGGCCGACTTCAGGCTCACGTACCAGGAGGCGACGTAGTCCTTCTCGTTCCAGCCGCCGAGGTAGTCGACCGTCAGACTGTGCTGCTTGGCGCAGTTCAGCCAGGACAGGTAGTAGTCGATCATGTCCTGGGAGTGGAAGGTGCCGTTTCCGATCCAGCCGGGCGCGCCCCAGGGCATGCCGAGGATCTTGATGTTGGGGTTACGGGCCTTGGCCTGCTCCATCAGCCACCACTGGTAGCCGGCGTCGCAGTCGATGGTGCCCCTGGTGTGCTGGTGGCTGGCCTCGGCGCCGTCGGTGGAGTTGGTGTCACCGCCCATCTCCACCTTGAGGATCTGCAGGTTCGCGCCGTAACCCGGCTTGAACAGGTAGTCGAGGACCTGGTTGCGCTGGGTGGCCGGGTAGTCGTACAGCAGGCGCGTGTTGCCGCCGCCGCCACTGATCGCCCCCACACCGTCGAAAGTACGGCCGCCGCTCGTGCCGTCCACCGTGATCGAGGTGGCGGGTATGGATGCCTGCGCGGTCGACGGGAACGGCCCGTAGAGCAGGGCGAGCGTGAGGAACAAGACGGCAAAGGCCGCCAACCGTCTGGTGTGCCTGCCGGGCAGACGCAGGATGTCGGGCAAGGGTCGGTCCTCCTGGGTGGTTCCGCGCCGAGGTTTCGGCACGTACGAGAGGGGAGGTGTTGTGGGAGTGCGAGGTGCCGGGTGTATGCCCCAGGCCGGGGATCATGCGCCCCGGCCTGGGACGGCTCCTCGCGTACGAGCGCCAGTCGGGTGTCACCGAAGGCGGGGCGCGACGCCGCTCGCCGCGGCCAGTGGTGTGCCGCGTCGCCGAGTCCGGTGGGGTAGTCGGTCGTGGCCTCGTGGTGGACCGGATGGAGGGGTGGTCAGGGACCTTCCGGGGGTCTCAGGTGCGTGTCCACTTCTGGTTGGCTCCTCCGGTGCAGGTCCACAGGAGCAGCTTGGTGCCGTTGGCGGTCGCGGCGCCGGAGGCGTCCAGGCACAGGCCGGAGAGGTTGTTGGTGATCGTGCCGTTCGCGTTGGCGGTCCACTTCTGGTTGGTGCCGCCGGTGCAGTCCCAGATGATGACCTTGGTGCCGTTGGTGGTGCCGCCGTTGTCGGCGTCCAGGCACTTGTTGCCGTAGACGACGAGTTCGCCGCGCGAGGTCTGGGTGAAGGTCTGGTTGCGTCCGCCGGAGCAGTCCCAGATCTGTGCCTGGGTGGCGTTGACGTAGGTGTTCTTGTCGATGTCCACGCAGCGGTTCGAGGCCGTGCCGACGAGGGCGGTGCCGTCGGTGCCGGGGATGCCCTGGACGCGCAGGGCGTCGATGTCGGGGGCGGTGCTGCCGGAAATCGCGGCGAACTTCACGGTGTTGGCGCCCTTGGCCAGGTGGGCGAGCACGGACACGGTGCGGTAGGTGGTGGCCGAGCCGGTCGGCGGGAAGGCCACGCGGTAGGGGAACTGGCCGTTGACCTGGACGGTGGCCCTGCGGGCCGTGCTGCCGCCGTTGGCGTAGGTGATGTCCACCAGCTTGGTGCCCGCCGAGGAGGCGGTGACACCGGTGAACGTCGGGGTGGTGGCGGTGGTGGTGTCCTCGAAGGTGGAGCCGGACGCCTCGGTACCGGAGACGGTCAGCAGCACCGCGTCGTTCGCCGGCACGGAGGTGGTGTAGCCGGTGGCGAACGAGCCGGCGTCCGTACGGGTCCAGGCGTTGCGCACGGTGGCGGACGCGGTGGTCAGGCCGAGGTCGGCCCAGCGGACGGTGATGTTCGCGGCGGAGCCGGTGCGGTTGAACAGCATCACCGCGCGCCTGCCGGTGCCGGACAGCACCTTGCCGTACACCTGCAGGTTGCGGGTGTCCTCGGCGACCTTGACGCCCTGCAGTCCGCGCGGGTCCTGGTCGACGGCCAGAACCTCGGGGTTGGTGAGGATGTCGCGGGTCTCCGCGCTCATCGTGGCCACGTTGTTCCCGGCCAGCAGCGGTGCCCCGGAGATCGACCACAGGCTCATGTGCAGCCGGTTGCGTGCGGCGCTCATACCGCTCAGGCCCACCATCATCATGTCGGGGTCGTTCACGTACCCCGTGTGCTGGGCGGCGGGCTGCAGGGCCTGGTCGAAGTTGCGGTACATCTTCGTCAGCCCCGGCGTCTCCTTGTAGAAGAGGACGTCGTCACTGGTGCGCCACAGGTCGCCGTAACCCGTCGCCCAGTTCCACGGCAGTCCCGTGCCCCACTCGCAGAAGGACAGCACCAGCTTGCGGCCGGTGAGCGCGGAGGCGGCCTCGTTCGCGGCGGAGATCTGCTTGTACTGCGTCTCCTGGTTCAGGCCCTCCACCCGGCCGCCGCACCAGTCGATCTTCACGTAGTCGAAGCCCCAGCGCTGGAAGGTCTCCAGATCCTGCTGGTAGTGGCCCTCCATACCGGTGTTGGGCGCGGCCGGCCGGGTCGTGGGGTAGTAGTAGCCGCAGCCCTGCTTGCCCGCGTCGGTGTAGATACCGGCCTTCAGGCCCTTGCTGTGGATGTAGTCGGCGATCGCCTTCATGCCACCCGGCCACAGGTTCTCGTCCACGACGATGTTGCCGGTCGCGTCACGGGCGCCCTGCCACCAGCCGTCGTCGAGATTGACGTACTTGTAGCCGGCCGCCGCCATACCGGAGGAGACCAGGGCGTCGGCCTGCTGCTTGATCACGTTGGAATCGATGCTGCTGAAGAACGAGTTCCAGGACGCCCAGCCCATCGGCGGCGGGGTGACGTCGATCTGGCTGGTGCTCACGGCGACCGGTTCGGCGGACAGGGACGCCGGCGGCTCCGGCCGGTCAAGAGACGCCAGACCCAGGACGGCGAGTCCGGTGGCGAGGACCTGCGCAGTGATGCGCCTGGTCCAACTTCGTTCAGCGGTGCGGAACATGCGGCTCTCCAAGGGAAGGGGGAGGGAACACTGACCTCAAGCCCCAGGCCGGCGTCTGCGGAGGTCCGACGGCTCGGAGCGTCGTACCAGGCCGGCAGGGCGCGGGTTCGGGGGCGCTGTGGTCAGTCCCGGCGCCTCAGCGGGCGACGGAGAAGGTGGTGATCGAGCACTCTTCCGCAGCGCAGACCGGATCGATGCGCAGGGCCTGGTTCGAGTGCCTGATGACATCCTGGGCGAACGTACTCGCGCCGCCCAGCCTCAGTTCGTGGCTGTGGTGCCGCAGGGAGCAGGTCGCAGGACCGACTCACCGGACGGACACCCCCAGTCGTCGGCGAGGCCGGGAGGAGTGAATGCGCTCATCAGCTCTCCATGGGAGGCGTGCGGCGGAGCGAGCGATCGGCGAGCCAGGCCCGTGAAGAACACCTGCCCGGCATCCACCGCCGTCCGGTATACAGCCGCCGCTCGGTGAACTGATCAGAAAAGTAGAGCTGGGATGAGGCAACGTCAATGATTTTGTCCAGACGCGTTGAGTTTTGTGTGTTTGGAGAGCCAATGCTGCCTCCAGATGTGGGCCCGCCCCCACCGCAGGCGGGCGCCGCCCGACGAACTGTCGGGCAGCACCGGCCCCGTGGTGCCACGGTGGTCGCACTCCTGCCACTTCTGGCGGTGCGGTCACACGATCTGCCACTTCTGGTTGCTGCCGCCCCAGCAGTCCCACAGCTGGGTCCTGGACGTGGTCTCCTTCACATCGAGGCAGCGGCCTGACTGGGCGCCGCGGACCGTGCCGTCGGAGTAGAAGATCCACTGCTGGTTGGCCGCGCCGTTGCAGTCGTTGATGCCGACCGTCGTGCCGTTGGCCGTGCCCGCCGCGGTGGCTTCGAGGCACTTGGTCCCGCCGTAGACGGTGATCTGTCCGCCGGCCGTGCGGGTCCACTTCTGGTTGGTGTTGCCGGTGCAGGTCCAGATTATGGTTTGGGTGCCGTTCACCTGGGAGGCGCCGGGGACGTCGAGGCAGCCCGGGACGCCGACGTTGCGCAGGGTCGTCGTGGGCGAGCCGTCACCTGTGTTCCAGGCGTACTCCAGACGGTCGACGATGGTGGTGTTGCGGACGCTCAGCGACAGGTTGGTGCCGGTGCCGTGGAGAGCGTAGAGGGAGTACCAGTCGTAGTCCGGGCGCATCGTGCGCTTGCCGCCGAGGGCCGGCCAGTAGATCGCGCCCATCCCCTTGGCCCGGACGGTGTCCGTGGCGGCGCGCAGGTAGCGGACCAAGTTGTCCGTGCTGCCCGCGTCGTTGTAGTTGCGGCCGTCGTCCATCGGCGCGCCGAACTCCCCCAGCACGGTACGGGCGCCGCAGGTGCCGATCCGGGAGTTGAACAGGGTGACCCAGTCGTCGTAGGACCGGGCGCTGAACGCGTACCCGTAAAGGTGCAGTGACAGATAGGTCCCGGCCAGGCGGCTGTCACTGCACACGGAGGTGACATCGTCGTTGAAGCCGGTGCCGCTCACGAAGATCCGCTCCTTGGGGAGGGTCGGATAGCGGGCGATCCAGGTGGCGGCGAAGTTGCGCCAGTCGGTGCTGGTGTAGCCGTGGGGCTCGTTCATCGGCTCGAAGTAGACCCGGCTGTTGGAGCCGTACTTGGCGATGACGGCGTCCCACATCGTGTAGAACGAGGCCGTGTTGACGACCTTGCCGCCGGAGGAGGCCCCGTCCTCCCAGTAGGACAGGACCACGTTGAAGCCCTTGGCCGTCGCGGCGTCGACGGCTCCGGCGTAGGCGTCGCCCCACGCCGTGCCGGGAGCGGTGTTTCTGTTCATCGGCAGCCGTACGGTGTTGGCGCCGACGGTGCTGTTGAACCCGCTGTAGAGGGCGTCCGCCTTGGCCCTGATGGTCGCGTAGGTGTCGGTCGCGCTCATCCCGTCGAGGACGAGGGGGGTGTCGGTGTAGTTGTCTCCGATACGGGCCCAGTTCACGCCCCTGAACTGGGTGGGGTCCACGGCCGCCGAGGCCGACGGCGCGGCGGACAGCAGGCTGACGGGCACGGCGACCAGGGTGGTCAGAGCGGCTGCCAGCACGCGGCGGAGCGTGCGTCCTTGTCCGGTGGGTCTGCCGGAGTGGGCACCGCGCGGGGGGCGGGAGACACGGGAATGGAACATCATTGTTCTCCTCTGGGGACGGGCGGCGGAGACCGCCGCTGTTCAGGCGGCTTGCCTGGTGCCGTACCGGAGCGGTCCGGGCCGGGGCCAAGCCGTCTGCGGCTCGGTGAACAGGGGGTGGCTGTCAGAGGTCAGTGAGGGTCAAAGGCGAGCATGGCTCGGCAGTTGCGCCAGACGACGAACAGCGCGCAGCCGGGGACCACGGCCAGCCCGAGCAGGGGCGCCTGGTTGACGATCATCAGGGTGGCGCCCAGCAGACCGAGGTTGGCCAGAGCGAACGGCCAGCGGCGCACCGAGGCGTACGAGGCCGCGAGCAGCGTGCGTCGGACGGTCGCCCGCCGGCCGTCGGGCAGGGCGGCCATCGCGGTGATGCCGGAGCTCACGGTGATCAGGACCACCACCCCGAGCAGCGGCGCCAGCGCCGCTCCCGCCGCAGTGCCACTCAGGACGACCAGGTCGGTGAGGCCGACCGCGGCCAGAGTTGCGAACGGCGACCAGGTCAGCAGCGCCGGCCGGAACAGGCGCCGATAACAGCGGAACGCCTCGGTCGCAGGCACCCGCTCCTCCTCGACGGTCAGGCGGAGGTAGGCGAAGACCGCCGCGAGGGTGGGACCGGCGCCGAACGAGAGCAGGGTGAGGAGGACCGGGTACTGCCAGGGCCGGGGCTCGGCCGACAGGGCCAGCAGCAGCGGCAGGCTGGTCACCGCTCCCACGAGGTTGACCATCAGGACCCGGTGGACATGGGACCAGATGAGGTCCCAGGAGCCCTGGCTGAGGTTGAACCGGGGACCGCGGTCGTCGACACGGGTACTCATCGCGGTGGTCACTTCATTCCGCTGGTGGCGATGCCCCGGACGAAGTGGCGCTGGCCGAGCAGGAACACCACCACGATCGGCAGCACGGACAGCACCGAGCCCGTCATGATCATCGCGTACCGGGCGTCGTACACACCCACGAACGACCGCAGGCCCAGCTGCACGGTCCACAGGTCGTTGTCCGTCAGATAGATGAACGGGCCCATGTAGTCGTTCCAGGTGAGGACGAAGGTCAGCAGCGCCAGGCCGGCCAGCGCGGGCTTGGACAGCGGCAGCATGATCCTTGCCCAGATGCCGTACTCGCTCAGTCCGTCCAGGCGGGCCGCCTCGCTCAGCTCCTCCGGGATGGACTGGTAGTACTGCCGCATCAGGAAGACACCGAAGGCCCCGAACGCCTGGAGCAGGATCAGCGACAGGTGGGTGTTCACCAGTCCCAGGCGCTGCATGATGATGTACTGCGGCACCATGTACGCCTGCCACGGCACCGCGATGGTGGCGATGTAGGCGAGGAAGAGGGCGTCCCGTCCGGGGAAGCGGACCTTGGCGAAGCCGTAGGCGGCGAAGCTTCCGGTCAGCACCTGGAGCAGGGTGATGGTGACGCTGAGGAACAGGGAGTTCCCCAGATACGTGAGCAGTGGTATCTCGGTCCAGATGTCGGCGAAGTTCTGCCAGTGGAAGGACCTCGGGATCCACTGGATCGGGACTGTGAAGACCTCCGAGTCCTGTTTCACCGAGGAGACCAGCATCCAGGCGAACGGGACGAGGATCGCGGCCGACAGCACGGCCAGGACCGCGTACAGCAGGGCCTGGCCCGCCACCCGTCCGGCCCGCGACCGGGCCCAGGGGTGCCCGGTCCGGTCCCGGGACGGGGTGGCGCCGCTCGGCGGCGGCGCGGCCGTGGTGGCCGACGCACTGTCCTTGCGCAGCACGGTGGTGCTCATCGCTCGTGCCTCCGCTGGAGTCTGAACTGGATCACGGTGATGGTCATGACGAGCAGGAACAGCACCAGGGAGATGGCCGAGGAGTAGCCGAACCTGCCCTGGGTGATGCCCTCCCGGAAGATGAGCTGCGACAGCACCAGCGTCGACCGTCCGGGGCCGCCCTCGGTCATGACCTGGACCAGGTCGAAGACCTTGAAGCTGGCGACCGTGAGCATGACCAGGACGAAGAAGGTCGTGGGCCGCAGCCCCGGCAGGGTGATGTGCCAGAACCGCTTCCACGGGCCGGCGCCGTCGACCCTCGCGGCCTCGTACAGCTCCGCCGGGATGGTCTGGAGCCCTGCCAGGTACAGGACCATGTAGTAGCCCATGTCCCGCCAGACGCTGGTGATGATCACCGCCGGCATCGACCAGTCCGTCGAGGTGGTCCAGCCCGGCGGGTTGTCGATCCCCACCGCCCGGAGCAGCTGGTTGACCGGTCCGACGTCGGGGCTGAGCAGCATGTTCCACACCACGGCCACCGCGACCAGTGACGTGATGTACGGGAAGAAGAAGGCGGTGCGGAGGAAGCCGACACCGCGCAGCTTCTGGTTGAGCAGGATGGCCAGGCCCAGGGAGGCACCCAGGGTGAGCGGTATGTGGCCGACCGCGTAGTACGTCGTGTTCGACAGGGCCGCCCAGAAGTTGTCGCTGTCGAACATCCGGCGGAAGTTGTCGAGCCCGACCCACTCCGGGGTGCTGTAGGAGTTCCATTCGGTGAACGCCAGCAGCAGGGTCGCGATCACCGGGACCAGCGTCAGGGCGGCGAAGCCGAGGAAGTTGGGAAGGATGAAGCTCCAGCCCACCAGGGTGGTGCGTCGGCGTCGCCGCCGAAGGCCCGGCGTTCCTGCGATCGGGCTCATTCGACTTCGGACTTCACGCGGGCGCCCATGTCCTTGATACCGTCGCCGATGGACTTCTCACCGGACATGACCAGCTCGTGCTCCTCGCCGAGGATCTGGTCGATGTCGGAGGACTTGTCGCTGACCGGCATCTCCAGCTTGACCGTGTCGGGGCTCATGGCCTGCTTCGACAGGGCGTCGGTGGGCATCCCGTCGACACCGAAGAGGTTGTCGACGACCGTGGCGTCGGAGTAGGCGGGATGGACTCCGATCCTGGCGATCGCGGCCGCGCCCTTGGGACCGGAGGCCCACAGCACGAACTTCTCCGCGGCCTCGGCGTTCTTCGCCTTCTTGTTCACGGCGAAGGCGGTCGGCGAGCCGAAGGTGACGGTCTTGCCGTTGTCGGTGATCTGCGGCATCGGCGCCATGCCCCAGTCGACGTCGTGCAGACCCTGGGCCTTCTCCTGCAGTAGCCGGGCGGGCCACCAGGTGCCCATGGGGACCATCGCGGCCTTGCCGGTGGTGAGCATCGAGTTGTACTCGACCTGCTGGCTCTTGGCCGTGGAGAAAGGTATCGCGGCGCCGGACTTCTGGAGGTCCAGGGCCATCTTGTACTGGTCCTTGAAGAAGGAGTAGTCACCGCCCAGCAGGTCGCCGCCGGTCTGCGCAGCGGATATCGCCTGGATCACGGAGCGCCAGGTGTGCAGGTAGGTGCCGTAGACCTTGGAGTCGCCCTTGCCCTTGGTGAGCTTCTTGGCCAGCTTGGCGTAGTCCGACCAGGTCAGGTGGGACAGGTCGGCGCCGTCGACGAGCTTCCTGTTGTAGAAGAGCACCCAGAAATCCTGCCGGTAGGGCAGGGCGAAGTAGTCGCCGTCGAGGTCGAAGGCGTCGAGACCGGAGTACTTGGCCTGGTCGAGCTTCTTGGCGTCGGAGCCGAGCGAGCGGAGCTGACCGCGGGTGGCGAACCGGGCGTAGTCGGTGACGTTCTTCATGGTCAGCACGTCGGTGGTGTCGCCGCCGGCGAGCATGGTGGTGACCTTGTCGGAGTAGTCGTCGGCGAGGATGTCGACGGGCTGGACGTCGATCTTCGGGTTCTCGGCCTCGAAGCCGTCGATCAGTGCCTTGAACTCCGGGGTGCTCTTGTAGTTCCAGAGGGCGATCTTGACGACGGTCTTGCCGTCGGCGGTCCTGGCGGGTTCGTCGCCCGCACCGCAGGCGGTGGTGAGCAGGGAGAGCGCGGCGAGGGCGGTGAGGGCTCTGAGCGGGTGGCGCATGGGAACGGCTCCTGTGGTGCGGGATGGGGCAGGGGGTGCGGGATGGGGCAGAAGCGGGGGTCTCGGGGCGGTGGAGGGGGCGCTCAGGCGTGACGGCCCAGGGCCCACTCCTGCGCGGTGATCTCGTGGCGCAGGGGGTGTCGCGCGATCCACCGGGCCAGCTCGTCCAGGGTGTGGTCGGTGAGGCGATGGATCTCCGAGCCGAGCGAACCCGCGATATGCGGAGTGATCATCACTCCGGGCAGGTTCCGCAGCGGTGACTCCGCGGGCAGCGGCTCGGGGTCGGTGACGTCGAGGATGGCGTGGAGACGGCCGCAGGCGCACTCGGCGGCCAGTGCCTCGGAGTCGATCAGGCTGCCCCTCGCCGTGTTGATCACCGTGGCGTGGTCGGGCAGCAGGGCGAGTTCCTTCGCGCCGATCATGTGTCGGGTCTCCGGCAGTTCGGGCGCGTGCAGGGAAAGTACATCGGCTCTCAGGAGCAGTTCGTCCAGCGGGACGAGGGTGGCGCCCGCCTTCCCCACCGCGACCGGGTCCGCGTAGGGGTCCGCGACCAGGCAGGTGGTCCCCTCCAGGACTCGGAGCAGTTCGACGACCTTGCGGCCGATCCGGGAGAAGCCGACGATCCCCACGGTGCGGTCGAAGTTCGACAGGTCGCCGTAGCCTGTGATCACCGGCCCCCAGCCCCGGTAGGCGCGCTGTTCGTCGGCGGCGAGGAACGGGGCCTTCTTGCCGGCGAGGATCACGGACGCCAGCGTGTACTGCGCGACGGGGACCGCGTTGGCGTCCGCCGCCGAGACCACCCGGATCCCGCGGCGATACACCTCGTCCCCCACCAGGTGGCGGACGCTGCCCGCGCAGTGCAGCACGGCCCGCAGCGCGGGGGCGGCGGCCAGCAGCTCGGGCGTCAGCATGGGCGCGCCCCAGGAGGTGATCAGGACCTCCGCCTCCCCGAGGCGGGCCCGCTGCCCCGGGTCGTCGAGGCTGTCGGTGAACATCAGCTCGTCGAGGGTGACCAGGTCGGCCAGGCGCGCGAGGCGGACGGAGTCGAAATGCGCGGCGAAGCTCTCGCTGTCCATGACGATCAGAGCGTGGGGCTTCCTCTGCATCGGACGTCGGTCCTTCCCGTGAACGGTTCACGTCGGCCAGTTGGCTTGATTGCGCCGATCGTGTGGGAACAGGGATAGTGGTCCGCAGCACATATCCACTACGCTTCGAACGCAAATGAATCAAAACGCACACACTCGAACAGATCATTTGGCGTGAGCTGTCCGACGACGGGGGCTGTCGATGACCGAGAACCGGCCGTTCGCCCTTCAGCGCAGGGAGCGACTCATGGACGAGTTGCGTCTGCACGGCGCCGTACGGGTCCGTGACCTGGCACTCCTCCTGGAGGTCAGCGAGCTGACCGTACGCCGCGACATCGCCGCCCTCGCCGCGCGCGGCCTGCTGACGAAGGTGCACGGGGGTGCCGCCCTGCCGACCGAACTCGACTCGGCCCAGACCCAGGCCCGCCGCACCCGCCCGGCGGCGACCGCCTTCTCCGTCGGGATGGTCGTGCCGTCGTTGGACTACTACTGGCCGCAGGTCGTCAGCGGTGCCCGCGCGGCCGCGGCCGCCCTCGGTGTCCAGCTCCAGTTGCGCGGCTCCAGTTACGACCAGGCCGAGGACCGCCGGCAGATCAGTCGGCTGGTCGAGGCCAAGCAGGTGCAGGGCCTGCTCCTGGCCCCCAACCTCGACGGCGACGGCGCCGGCGAGATGATCGACTGGATCGGCAACCTGCCGGTGCCGACCATCCTGGTGGAGCGGCAGATCTCCTCCTGGACGCCGACCCTGCGCCAGCTGGAATGGGTACGCAGCGACCACGCACTCGGTCTGGAGATGGCCGTGCGCCACCTCCACGAGCACGGACACCGCCGGATCGGGCTGGTGCTGTCCAAGGGCAGTCCGACCTCGGTCCACCTCGCCCACGGCTGGCACAAGGCCTGCGCGGAACTCGGCCTTCCCGACGACTTCGTGGTCCGTGCGGGGGTGGCCCTCTACGAGCCGGGCCACCGGCAGGCCATCGAGGAGATCCTGGAGCGGTGCCGCAGGTACGGGACCACCGCGCTGATCGCGCACAGCGACCCCGACGCCATCTCCATCGCCCAGTACCTCTCCGAGCAGGGCATCGCCATCCCGGACGACATCGCCCTGGTCGGCTACGACGACGAGGTCGCCCATCTCGCCGAGCCCGCGATCACGGCCGTCCGCCCGCCCAAGGCCCGCGTCGGCCGGACGGCGGTCGAGATGATGGTCTCCCGCCTCAAGGAGGGCAAACGCCGTCCGCCGCAGCGCGTGCTCATCCTGCCGGAACTCATCCTGCGCGACTCCTCGGTCAGGAGGACGACGATCTGACCCGGTGGCGGGCAGAACGCGGACGTCACCGTGACCCGGTGGCCGGCACTTCGACGCACAGGGTGTGACCGTCCGGCCAGGTGAGTACGGCTTGGTGACCGCCGTCGGGAGTGGGGTGCACGGCAAGGGCGGGGGCGGGTACGTCCGCTCCGCCCCGGTCGAGGAGCACGATCGCGGCGAGCACCTCGCCGTACGGCACGCCGTCCGTGGCCAGCCAAGGCGTCGCGCTGCGGCTGCCGAGCGGGCTGTCGTCCTTCGCGATGGCGACTCCGCCGTGGTGCAGCCCACGAAGGCCGCAGAGCCGCGACCGCAGGGACGCGGTGCGTGCCTCGGCGTACGGGCCTTGCCAGCCGTGGGCGCCCGACCGGGTACGGGGCTGGAGGTCGGCGGCCAGCGGCCAGCCGCCGAGGCGGACCGAGCACCAGGTGGGGTCCGGTCCCGTTTGCGGCGGGTCGACCCTGATCAGCCGGATCTCCGTCCCTGCCCGCAGCACCGAGACGACGGTGATCACCGGACCGGGCCTCGTCGGACCGTTTCGGCCGGAGCCGTGGTCAGGTGAGTCGTCGGCGCCGCTGTCGACCCAGCGCACCGGTCCCCGTGAGGCGGCGGTGAGCACCCCGCCCGCGAGCTCACGGGCGAACAGGGTCGTGAACCCGCTTCGATGGCCGGCCCGGCCGGCGTCGTCGAGCACCACGACCGCGTTGTCCACGGGGTCCGTCACGGCCGCGCCGATCAGGGGCGGAACGGTGGCCGTGGAGTAGCCCAGCCGCGCGTACAGCGGTGAGTCCGCGCGCAGGTCGCCGGGGCCCGCGTGATCGGTACCGTGGTTGAGCACCACCGCGATGCCGTCGCGGCGCCGGGCACCGAGCAGCCAGCCGGGGGCCTCGATCACTCGGGCCACGTCCCCGGCCTCCACCGGCAGCGGCTTCTCCGGGGCCGTCCACACCGGATGCTCCGCGGGCAGCATCAGCCCGAGCATGCCCTTGGTCGCCCAGTACGGCGAGCCGGGCCCGGAATACGCCTGCCGCATCGCGGGCCAATCGGCGTGCCAGCCCAGGCCGAGGAGTCCGTCCCGGTCGGGGGCCCCGTGGTCGGTGAAGTACCGGACCATGCCGCTGGTCACCCGGCGCACCAGGCCGGGCGGTTGCCCGCCGGTGCCGGTCACCGCGCCGACCCAGAAGGGCGCCGCGGCGGCGAAACGGTAGATCAGACTGCGGCCCTGCAACAGCGGGGAGCCGTCGGCGCCGACCATGCGTACCGCGTCGTCGAGATAGCGGGCGAGGTCGTCGGCCCAGGTCTGGCGCAGGGACGGCGGGCACAGGGTGCCGGTGACGTCGAACAGGTGGGTCCACAGCAGCGGGTAGAGGTGCAGCGCCCAGCCGGCGTAGTGGTCGTAGGCCCGTTCTTGTCCGTCGCTGAGCCAGCCGCCGGGGCGGCGCAGTGAGGCGTGGACGGCCAGGTCCTCCTCGATGTCGTCAGCCGACCACGGTCCGCCGACCTCGCGCAGGAACGACTCCACGACGATCCGGAACCAGACCCAGTTGATGGGCGGGTAAGGCTGGTTGACGACGGTCCCCAGCCATCCGACGATCCGTTCCCGCACCCCGTCGTCCAGCCGGTCCCACAGCCAGGGCCTGGTCAGTTGCAGCACCAGCGCGACGGAGGCGGCCTCGACCTTGGCCTGGTCGAGTTCGTCCGGGCGGGGCCAGGCCTCCGGTGAGTGGGGGTCGGTGCCCGCCGCAAGGCCCTCCGCATACCGTTCCAGCAGGCCTGCGGGGTCGGCGCCTTTCTCCCCGGTGACGCGGAAACCGGCGAGCAGGAAGGTACGGGCGAAGCCCTCCAGGCCGTCGGAGACCAGGCCGTGGCGGCTCGCCGGACCAGGCAGTCCGATCCGGGCCCCGCGCGCAGAGCGATACGGATCAACCGCCGCGAGCATCCGGTCGGCGAGATCGGTCCAGTGGTGTCTGGTCCATCCCGTGTACGGGGACAGATCCCGATCCTCGCTGGGCGTCATCGATTCCTCCGTGAGGTGGTGGGAAGGCCACCCCATCCGCGATCCGGCTGACAGTCAACGATTCGGAACATGCTCGAAGGCAATCGACCGTACCCGATCGCATCCGAACAGATGAGGGTCTGCTCGGCCCGGATGGTCCTGCATCGGGCTCAGTGGCGGGAGAAACCCGACCGGGGCCATGGCCGAGGTGCCGCAGGCGCCCGCAGCGCCGCCCGCCCACCCGAGCGTCGAGGTGCCGGTGCCCGCACCGTGTCCACCGACCGCACTGCTGCACCTGGCCGGGACCCCCTGCGCGTCCTGGACGCCGCCCGCAACCGCGAGACGCTCGTCCCGGTCGCCGTGCCGGCCGGCGGGGCTGTCGCCACGGGGCTGATGTGCGCGGGATCGATGACGGCGGCCGACGGCGGCTCGTCGCTCGACGCACACGGCGCGACCGTTCTCGCGGCGTGCTTCGCCGTCGGCGTCGGCGGGATCCTGGCGGCCGGCGCGCTGAGCCGCCCTCTCCTGCGCGCGGTCACCCGGCAGGCGGGGGCGCGGGGAGAGTGAGCACTTCGGAGGGGCACGACGGCCGTTCAGCCCCCGCGTCGGGACTGCGGCGTCGACGATGCGGCGACGGGAGCCGTCGGTCGAATCTTCGCAGTTGGCAGGACCGGACGAAGTCGACGTGGGCCGGGTCCCAGCAGGCGGGCGGTCACCAGCCGTGCGACGCCTTCTCGCGGTGCCGGGCGAGGAAGCGCGCCGACCCGCCCGCCACACCATGCGCTTGCTCCGGCAAACGGTTACCGGAACGTAACCATGCAGGCGTTACCAGCGGTAACTACCGCTGCTAGTTTTTCGCGCAATCACGCAACGCAGCACCACGAGGAGTGAGCTGTGAGCCATAACCGAAGCCGTCCCCGTTCCACCTCCAACCGTCTGGCCGCCGCCTCGCTCGCCATTGCGGCCTGCGTCTGCGTCGGCGCGCCCACAGCCGACGCCACCGCAACCGACACCGAACCCGTCGTGTCCCGGGGCGTCAGCATCCCGGCCTTCTACACCCCGCCCACCCAACTTCCCTCCGCCAACGGCGCCTTGGTCCGGCATGAGCCACTCTCCCTGGGGCTCTCGCTGCCCGGCCTCGACGGCCGCCCCCTGCCGGGCACCGCAACCCGGCTGATGTACAAGTCCACCGGCTCCGACGGCCGGGCCGTCGCGGTGACCGGCGCCTACATCGAGCCGTCGGCGAAGTGGGACGGCGACGGGCCCCGCCCGCTGGTGGCGGTGGCCTCGGGGACCATGGGCCAGGGCGATCAGTGTGCGCCCTCGTTCGCCCTGCAGCACCCGCTCACCATCAGCGGACAGACCCTCTCCCTCGCCTACGACAACCTCGCGATCTACCGTCTCCTCGCCACCGGAGCGGCCGTCGTCGTCACCGACTACGTCGGCCTGGGCGCCACCGACCGTCTGCACACCTACGTCAACCGCCTGGACGAGGGGCACGCGCTGCTGGACGCCGTCCGTGCGGCGCGCGCTCTCCCGGGCACGTCCCTCACCTCCGGCTCCCGCATCGGCCTGTACGGGTACAGCGAGGGCGGCGGAGCCACCGCGTCGGCGGCCGAACTCCAGCCCGTCTACGCGCCCGACGTCCCCCTGGCAGGCACCTACGCCGGCGCGCCGCCCGCCGACCTGACCGCCGTCATGAAGGGCATCGACGGCAGCGTTCTGGCCGCCGCACTGAGCTGGGCGATCAACGGCTTCGACCAGGCCTACCCCGACATGCGGGACGTCACCGAGGCCAACATCAACGACGCCGGGCGCAAGGCCCTCGCCGACACCTCCACCATGTGCATCGGCGAGGCACTCACCCGCTACGGCTTCGCCCGCAGCAGCGACTGGACGACCAGCGGCAAGTCCGTCGCCGACATCATCGCAGCCGAACCACGCGCCCAGGCCGTCCTCGACAAGCAGCGCATCGGATCCCTCAAGCCGGCCGGTCCCGTCCGGGTGGCCACCGGCGTCCAGGACGACATCGTTCCGCACGCCTAGGCCCGCCAACTGGCCGTGGACTGGTGCCGCAAGAGCGCCAACGTCACCTACACGGCCGTCGACCTGCCCAACCTCGGCGACAAGCTCCTCACCAACCACCTCGCCCCCCTCATCACCGACCAGGGAACGGCCATCTCCTGGCTCACCGACCGCCTGAAGGGCAAACCGACCACCTCCAACTGCTGGACCATGCCCTTCCAGCGCTGACCGGGCCATCCGGCGGCCCGACCATCCCGCGGGCCGCCGGTACGGCCCTTTCGACCGAGACGATCGCCCGGTCCGGGGGCCGAGCCCGGCCGTTCAGCCGATACGGGTGAGGGCCCGGCGAGGAAAACGGACAGACCGTAGGTGTGATCCAGGTCGTCCCGGCCACCTCCCCGCAGTCGGAGGCCGCATCCGACCTCATATTTCACCTGCGGGACGACGTGATCTCCGAGGCTGAACAGGGGGCGTCGGCAGTCGGCGCACCGCGTGGGTCGTCGGCTCCGTCTCGGCCGTGGCGCGCGCGGGGGAACGGCGCGGCCGAGGCCCGCCCGCCGTGGCCGGCGGCTCGCGTCCGCCGGTCAGCCTCCCTTCTGCTGCGCGGCGGCGAGCGCGGCCTCGGCCTTCCTGCGGTAGACGGCCAGCTTCTCGGCGGGGGCGATGATCTGGCGGCTGCGGGACCTGACGGACACGTCGTGGTCCCCCGCGGCCCTGCGCAGCGCGCCCACGGTGGCCTGTTCGCGGGGGACGTGGGCGAACGGGTCGAAGGAGTACCAGCGCATCGCGTTCTCGTGCGTCATCTTGTTGATGTCGGTGTCCGGCACGGAGTTCGCGGTCAGCACCTCGTGGAGTTCCTCGGGGGCGTTGGGCCACATCGAGTCGCTGTGCGGGTAGTCGGCCTCCCAGCAGATGTTGTCGATGCCGATGTCGTGACGGAGCTTCACCCCGATCGGGTCGCTGATGAAGCAGGTCAGGAAGTGCTCGCGGAAGATCTCCGAGGGCTGCTTGCCGCCGAAGTCCTGGAGCGTCCAGGTGGCGTGCATCTCGTAGGTGCGGTCGAGGCGGTCCAGGAAGTACGGGATCCAGCCGGTGCCGCCCTCCGACAGGGCGATCCTGATGGCCGGGTACTCCTTGAGGACGCGGGACCACATCAGGTCGGCGGCCGCCTGCACGAGGTTGATGGGCTGGAGGGTCATCATCACGTCCGGCGGGGCGTCGGGCGCGGTGATGGCGAGGCGGCCGGAGGACCCGATGTGCAGATTCATGACCGTGCCGCAGTCGGTCAGTGCCCGCCATACCGGATCCCAGTACTCGGAGTGGAAGCTGGGGTAGCCGAGCGGGACCGGGTTCTCCGGGAAGGTGAGGGCGTGACAGCCCTTCTCGGCGACCCGGCGTATCTCCTGGGCGCACAGTTCGGCGTCCCAGATGGCGGGGAGGGCCATGGGGATGAAGCGGCCGGGATGGGCGGCGCACCACTCGTCGATGTGCCAGTCGTTGTAGGCGCGCACCAGGGCGAGCGAGAAGTCGGAGTCCTCGGTGGCGAACAGGCGGGCGGAGAAGCCGGGGAAGGAGGGGAAGTTCAGCTGGGCGAGGACGCCGCCGGCGTTCATGTCGGCCACCCGCTCGTCGACGTCGTAGCAGCCGGGCCTGATCTCCTCCAGGCCCTGCGGCTCCATGCCGTACTCCTCCTTGGGCCGGCCCGCGACCGCGTTGAGCGCGGCATTGCCTATCCGGGCGTCCCGGAACTGCCAGACGTCACTGCCGTCCTCGCTGTGGACCAGACGCGGAGCGTCCTTCTTGTAGCGGGCGGGCAGGTGGTTGGCGAACAGGTCCGGCGGTTCGATGATGTGGTCGTCGACGCTGATGAGGATCATGTCGTCGCGGTCCATGGGACTCCTTGTGGCTGAGGGGCGTCAGTCCGAGGCGGGCAGGGCCTTGGGCGGTTTGACCGCGAGGGGCTCTCCTCCGTACGTGAGGTGGCCGGCGCCGGAGGCGGTGCAGAGGAGTTCGAGCGTGTCGGCCGCATCGACGTAGCGCTTGCCGATGAGGGTGTCCGGTGCCTGCCCGGGCGGCTGCGGGGCGGGGGCTTCCCGGGCCGGCAGCATCGGGCTGCCGCCGCATTCGACCGGGCCCGCCACCTGCTGCGGGGCCCGGATCACGATGACGCGGGTGGTTCCGGTGACCGAGGCCAGTTGGTCACCGGGGCGCAGGCCCGGGGTGAGGGGTGAGGCCATGGCGCGGTTCTCCTTGGTGTGCGGTGCGGCTGCGGATGCTGGTGCGGGCCGGGCGAGCCTCTCCCCGAGCAGGTCCAGGTCGTGGGACTGGCGGGCGAGCCAGAAGCGCAGGAATCCGGTGAGCGAGTAGCGCAGGAACAGGGCCCCGCCCACCACGGTGGCGGCGATACCGCCGAGGCCGACGGCGAGCGCGTCGCCCTGGGCGAGGGAGTTGTCCGTGGCGTGGGCGAGCGGGAAGGCGAGCGTGCCCAGCACGAGCCCGGCGGCCATGAGCCCTGTGCCCAGGCGCAGCCAGAGGGTGGCGCGGGCAGCGGCGGGGTCGGGGATCTTGAGTTCGGCGAGTTCGCGGATGAACCGTTCTGCACGCGCGTCGGGAGGGGTGGTCATGTCGGGCTCCCCAGGTAGTAGGAGGAGAGTTCGGCGTGCAGGGAGCCGTCGGGGTGCCCCTGCCACTGGATGCGGCCGCGGACGACGACGGCGGCGTGGTCGGCGATCTTCAGCACGGCCGTGGCGAACTGCTCGACGACGAGCAGCGCGACGCCCTGCCGGGCGATCTCGGCGACGAGTTCGTAAAGCTCGGCGACGACCACCGGCGCGAGTCCCATGGAGAGCTCGTCCAGGAGGAGGACGGCCGGGTCGGTGGCGAGGCCGCGGGCCAGGGCGAGCATCTGCTGTTCGCCGCCGGAGAGCGTGCCCGCGGGCTGGGTGCGCCGGGTCGCGAGGACGGGGAAGCGGGCGTAGGCGTTCTCCTCGATCTCCTGCTGGGCGCGGCCCGTGAAGGTCATCATCCGGAGGTTGTCGCGCACGGAGAGGTTGGGGAAGACGCCGCGGCCCTGGGGCACCAGGCACACGCCGGCGCGGGCGAGGTCGCGGGCGTGGATTCCCGTGGCGCTCCGGCCGCCGAGCAGCAGTCGGCCGGAGCTGGGTCGATGTACTCCGGCGGCGACCGACAGGAGGGTGGTCTTGCCGGCTCCGTTGGGGCCGAGGAGGGCCACCACCCGGCCCGCCTCGACGGCCAGGTCGACGGCGTGCAGGACGGTGATGGCACCGTGGGCGGCGTGGATGTCCTCCAGCTCCAGCAGGGGTCCGCTCATGGCCGTGCCTCCCCCAGATAGGCGGCGATGACCCTCGGGTCGTGCCGGACGCGGGCGGGCGGGCCGCCGGCGACGACGGTGCCCAGGTCGAGGACGTACACGTCGTCGCAGACGGTCATGACCAGGCTCATGTCGTGCTCGACGAGCAGGACGGCCGTGCCCTCGTCGGCGAGCGAGCGCAGCAACTGGCCGAACCGGGCCGTCTCGTCGGCGTCCTGTCCGGCTGCGGGTTCGTCGAGGAGCAGGACGCGTGGGCGCAGGACGAGGGCGCGGCCGACCTCGACGAGGCGGGCCAGGCCGGTGGGGAGCGTGTCCGCGAGGTCGCCCGCCACGGCGGTCAGGCCGAGCCTCTCCAGTACCGTGTCGGCCGTTCGGGCCGCGTGGCGGCGCCCGGGACCGAGTTCGGCGGCGACCAGGAGGTTGTCGCGCACGGAGAGTCGGCCGAAGAGCTCCAGGTGCTGGAAGGTGCGGGACATTCCGCGCCGGGCGCGGCGGGCGGGGCCCTCGCGGGTGATGTCGCGGTCGCCGAGACGGATACGGCCGGTGCGGGGTCGGCGCAGCCCGCACACCACGTCGAACAGGGTGGACTTTCCGGCGCCGTTGGGGCCGATGAGGCCGGTGACCCGGCCCGCCTCGGCGCTCAGGGACACGCCGTCGAGAGCGCGGCGGCCCCCGAAGGAGACGGTGACCCCCTCAGCTCGCAGCAGTGGTGGCACGGTTCAGCACCTCCCCGTCGTCGGGCCGCCAGGGGCGGCGCAGGCCCCACCACTCGGGCGGGATGTCGGTGGGCGGCTGCCGTCGGGCGGTCGCGCGGGAGCGCAGCAGCAGGGCGGTGACCACGCCGACCGTGAGAAGCAGCCGGCCGTTCGCCACGTCGAGGACGGCAAGCAGCCAGCACCCGCCGAGGACGGCGAGCAGCGCGGACAGCAGGGGCCGGTTCCGGCCCAGCGGCCGCCATTGCGCGCGCAGCCGGGCCAGTACGCCGCTGGGGCTCTGGGCGAGACCCATGCCGGCGAGGGCGACGAGCAGGGACGTCACGTCGTGGGCCCATGGGCCGGCCCCGTGCAGCAGCTGCGCCGGGGCGACGAAGGCGATGCCGGTGAACAGTCCCGTGCCGACGGCGCCGAGACCGCCGATGACGGCGATCAGGAAGAGGGGCAGTCCGGCGACGAGGTTGAACTGCTCGGCGGTGACGGTCTGGAGCTGCATGCCGTACAGGGCGCCGCCCAGCCCCGCGATGCCGGCGGACAGGGCGAAGACGGCGGTCTTGGTGGCGAGGAGCCGTCCGCCGAGGGTGGCGTAGGCGGCCTCGCTGTCGCGCAGTGCGATCAGCCGGCGGCCGAAGCGGCCGCGGCGCAGCGCGGCCACACCGAGCGAGGCGAGGGCGAGGCAGGCGGCGGAGAGCACCAGCAGCTGGGCCGGGGACGTGAGGTGCAGGCCGAACAGGTCGGGGCCGGTGACCGCGACCGAGCCCTGGTCGAAAAGGGCGATGCGCACGCCCAGTACCTCGAAGGCGGGCAGGGTGAAGATCCAGCGGTCGAGGACGACGGCGAAGGCCGCGGTGCCGAGGGCCAGGTAGATACCGGACAGGCGCAGCGCGGGCAGCGCGATCAGCGCGCCGACGGCCGCGGCGACCAGGACGGCTACGGGCAGTGCCCACAGCTCGCCGTGGGCACCGAGGTGTCCCCAGACCACGGCTCCGATGCCGGCGATGGACAGCTGGCACAGGGAGATCTGTCCGGTGTGTCCCGCGAGCGGCACGAAGGACAGGGCGATGACGCCGAGCGGGAAGAGTGTGCCGTAGGAGATGACGGCGTCCTCCGCCAGGACCGTCACCAGCACCAGGGCGAACAGCAGGACGGCGCCCGCCAGGAGGAGGCTGCCGCGTGTCGTGGGGTGGGGGACGGGAACCGGGGTGCGGCCCCGGCCGCGCAGCCGACGGTGGGGGAAGGCGAGCAGGGCCAGGAACAGCAGCAGGGCGGGGGCGGCCAGGCGCAGGCCCGGCAGGTAGTCGTTCTGCGGCAGGTATCCGGCGAGGTAGGCCTCCAGCAGGCCCACGACGAGCGCCCCGAGGAAGGTGAGCGGGAGGCTGCGCAGGCGGCCGAACACGGCGGCGGTGTACGCGCTGACGATGAGCAGGGAGAGCTGCTGGGCGTCGAGTGCGACGGCGGGGGCGATGAGGATGCCGCCGACGGCGGCGAGTTGGATGCCGAGCACCCAGGCGAGGCGGGTGGCGCGCAGTGGGTCCGCGCCGGTGAGGCCCGCGAGCGCCCGGTCGTCGACGCAGGCGCGCATCTCCGTGCCGGCGCAGGTGCGGTGCAGCAGGAACCACAGGGCTCCGGCGATCGCGAGGGCGACCGCCATGGTGATGGCCTGGTGCCAGGTGACCGCGGCCGGGCCGATGCGGAGGGCGGGCCGGTCGGCGAGGAACGGCGTGAGCGGGCGCGCGGTGTTGGGGTCCCACACCCAGCGGGCGAGCGCGATGCACCCGGTGAGCAAGGCGACGGTCATCACCAGGCGTTCGGCCTCGCCGAGGGCCTGCACCGGCCGCATCAGCACGCGTTCGACGAACAGCCCGAAGGCCGGAGCCAGGACGAGCAGGACGAAGGCGAGGGCGAGGGGGACCGGCCAGCCCCAGCCGACCGCCAGTTGCCAGTAGGCGAAGGCGGACAGCATCCCGGCCGCGCCATGGGCGAAGTTGAACACACCTGTGGTGGCGTGGGTGACCACCAGACCGGTGCCGATCACGGCGTAGACGGCGGCGGTGCTCAGGCCCACGACCGTGAAGGCCAGGAACTGATCCATGGCTTGGAAATTAGCTTCTCTCTATTGGAGAAGCAACCATCCGGCGTGATACTCCTTGAGTGAGAATGACATTCTCGCGTAGTCCGAAGAAGGTGCGCAGCGTTTCGCAGACGAGAGGACGGGGCCCTTGAGCGACACCGACGACCTGGTGGAGATCGAACAGCTCCTCGCCCGTTACGCGGTGGCGATGACCCGCGGGGAAGTCCACCGGGTGCTCGCCGTGTTCACCCCGGACGGCACCTACAGCGCTTTCGGGGACACCTACCCGCTCGACGCGTTCCCGGCGCTCGTCTCCGCCGCCCCGAAAGGGCTGTTCCTCGTGGGCACGCCGGTGATCGAGCTGGACGGCGACACGGCCGTCGGCACCCAGCCGCTGTGCTTCGTCGAGCACTCCGCGCACGAGATGCGCATCGGCTACTACGACGACACCTACGTCCGCACGCCGAAGGGCTGGCGGCTGCGCACCCGGGCCATGACCTTCATCCGCCGCAGTGGCGCCCACGACTCGGGCCGCCCGCACGCCTTCGAGCACACCCGCCGATGAGGACCGGGGACTTCCGGCGGACGGTGGGCACCTGGCTGGACGGTCACGACCTGTCCCCCGGCCCGGACCACGGTCTGGACGCCCAGGTCGCCCAACTGGCCCGCGTCCGGCGGGAGCTGTGGGCGGCGGGCTGGATGCGACACGGCTGGCCGGGCTCGGTCGGCGGGCTCGGCGGTCCGAGCGTGCTGCGTGCGGTACTGGGCGAAGAGGTCGCCTCGCGGGATCCGACGGAGCCCGGCCTGTGGTCGATGGTCGAGGTACTGGTCCCCACGCTGATCGACTACGCGCCGCCCGCGCTCGCCGCCGCCATGGTGCCCCGGCTCCTCAGCGGACAGGAGCAGTGGTGTCAGGGCTTCTCCGAGCCGGGCTCGGGCAGCGACCTGGCCTCCCTGTCGACCAGGGCGGTGCCGGACGACGACGGCTGGATGGTGACGGGGCAGAAGGTCTGGACGAGCCTTGCCCAGTACGCGGCCCGCTGCGTCCTGCTGGCCCGGACGGGAGGGCCCGGACACGGGGGGATCAGCGCCTTCTTCGTCGACATGGACTCCCCCGGCGTCACCGTACGGCCGCTGCGCACCATGCACGGCGTGGACGAGTTCGCCGAGGTGTTCTTCGACGGCGTACGGGTCCCCGCCGACCGTCTGCTGGGCTCCCCCGGTGACGGCTGGCGCCTGGCGATGGACCTGCTTCCGCACGAACGGTCCACCTGCTTCTGGCACCGCGTCGCCCATCTCTACAGCCGGCTCGACCGCCTCCTGGCCGACGACTGCGAACCGGACGCCGACGCGCTGGGTGCGGTGTGGCTGGACCTGCACGGAGTGCGCTGCCGCTCTGCGGCGACCCAGCGGGCCCTGGCCGACGGCGGACCGTTCGGCCCGGAGACCTCCGTGGACAAGATCCTGCTCGCCGGCGCCGAGCAGCGGCTCTTCGACACCGCGCGGGACCTCCTGCCCGGGGCCGTGGAGCTGGCGCCGGACGGGGCATGGCGCACCGAGTACCTGTACTCACGGGCCGCGACGATCTACGGAGGCACCGCCGAGATCCAGCGCAACATCGTCGCCCGCCGGCTGCTGGACCTCGGGAAGGAGTGAGACGCGGTGGACGCAACCGATCGCGCACTGCTGGAAGACGCCCTGCGCAAAACACTGACGACGAACGCGCGGGGAGCCGGCGTGGACGCGGGCCTGGCCGAACTGGGCTGGGCGGAGATGCTCGCCGAGGAGCCGGACGCCGCCGTCCCGCTGGTGTTCCGGCTGCTCGGCGAGACCGGCGTGCAGGCTCCGGTCCTCAACGACGTCGTCCTGCTGGCCGCGGGCCGCCCCCTCGGAGAAACCGTGCCGCTGCCGTACGCGGGAGGGGCCTGGGTGCGGTGGGTCCGGGGGGACGGGGCGCCGGCCGGCCCCCTGGACCCCGGGCTGCCGCTGCGCGGCGCCGAGCCGGGCGACCTTCCCGCGGCGGCCGTGGCGGCAGGACGCCGGGCGCTGGGCTGGTGGCTCCTGGGCACCGGACAGGCCATGGTGACGCTCGCGCGCGAACACGTCCTGAACCGGGAGCAGTTCGGCCGCCCCCTGGCCTCCTTCCAGGCGCTGCGGCACCGGCTGGCCGAGACGTATACGGCGCTGGAGGCGGCCGAGGCCGTGCTCGCGGCCCGGTTCACCGACACCGCCGACCACACCGGCGCGCTGCTCGCCAAGGCCACCGCCGGCCGGGCCGCTCTCACCGCTGCCCGCCACTGCCAGCAGGCACTCGGCGGCATCGGTTTCACCGCCGAGCACGCCCTGCACCGGCACGTCAAACGCGCCCTGGTGCTCGACGGGCTGCTCGGCTCCACGCGTGAACTGACCCGTGAGGCAGGCCGGGTGCTGCTGCGTGAGACACGTGCGCCCCGCCTCGTGCATCTCTGAGGAGCCACCGTGACCGACCTGTGGAACGACCTGCTCGGCTGCCTCGGCCTCGCCCCCTGCGGACCGGGGGCATACGAGGGCCGCTCACAACAGCTGGAGTACCGACGGCTGTTCGGCGGCCAGCTGCTCGCCCAGTTCGCCTGCGCCGCCCAGCTCGCCGCGCCGGGCAAGGGCCTGAAGTCACTGCACACGCAGTTTCTGCGGGAAGGGCACCCGGATGAGCCGGTGCGCTACGAGACCGACCTGCCGCAGGAGGGCCGGACGTTCGCCGCGGTACGGCTCACCGCGCGCCAGGAGCACGGCGTCATCGCGATGGCGAACGCGAGCCTGCACGCGTGGGAGGAAGGACCCGACCGACAGACGACACACCCCGTGCCGGCACCGCCCGAGCCGGAGCACGTCGTCGAACTCGGCCTGCTGCCCTGGGAGTCCAGGGCGACGGCCGACCTCGACACGACGAGGTCCGAGCCTCCCGGGTACGAACTCTGGACCCGGATCCCGCAGGCTCCGCATCCCGTCGCCCCCGCCCTGCTCGCCTACGCCACCGATCTCACGCTCATCGGCACCGCCCTGCGGCCCGTCGAGGGCCTGACGCAGAGGGACGCCCCTCGGGCGTTCACCTCGGCCGTCACCTCGCACACCGTGTGGTTCCACCGGCCTTTCACGACCGGGGACTGGGTGCTCCTGCGCCAGCACAGTCCGCTCGCCGCGCACGCGCGATGCTTCGGACACGGCGAGGTCCTCGCCCCGGGGGGCGAACTGCTCGCCTCCTACGCGCAGGAGGCGCTGCTGCGGTTCACGGCCTAGTGCCGCGCCAGGCGGCGTTCGCCCCGTCGGGCGACCGTTGCCTGGCGCGGCACCGGGCCACGGTCACGGCGCGGGCACGTCCAGGACCAGGGCGGAGCCCATGCCACCCCCCGCGCACATCGACGCCACGCCCACTCCCCCGCCCCGGCGCCGCAACTCGTGAACGAGCGTGACGACCATGCGGGTCCCGGTCGCGGCCACCGGGTGGCCCAGTGAACAGCCGCTGCCGTTGACGTTCACGAGGCCCGGGTCGAGTCCGAGGCGGCCGATCGCGGCGAGCGGTACCGACGCGAAGGCCTCGTTGATCTCGAACAGGTCCACGTCGGAGACGGTCATCCCCGCCCGTGCCAGGGCTTTGGGGATGGCGCGCACCGGGGTCAGACCGGTCTCGGCCGGGTCCAGGGCGACCGAGGCCCAGGAGCACACCCTGGCCAGCACGGGCAGGCCGAGCCTCTCCCGTGCCAGGCGCTCGTCGGCCACGGCCACGGCCGCCGCGGCGTCGTTGGCGCCGCAGGCGTTGCCCGCCGTGATGGAGAAGCCGTCGATGTCCGGGTGGAGCGGCTCGAGCGCCGCCAGCTTCTCCGCGCTGGTGTCGCGGCGCGGGTGTTCGTCCGCCTCGAAGAGGCCGTACGGGGTGTCGACCGGCACGGTCTCCTGCTTGAAGCGGCCCTCGTCGAGGGCGCGGACCGCGTTGCGGTGGGAGCGCAGCGCCCATGCGTCCATCTCGGCCCGGGTGAGCCCCTCCCGCACGGCGGTGTTCCAGCCGACCGTGATCGACATGTCGAGGTTGGGGGCGTCCGGGCGGTCGGGGTGCGAGGGCGGCACCCAGCGCTCGCGGTCCCGGAAGGACAGCTTGGGCGCGGTGGAGGCGGAGTTGACACCGCCGGCGAGCACCAGGCGGTCCATGCCGGCCCGCACCGAGGCCGCCGCGGTCGAGACGGCGGCGAGTCCGGCCGCGCAGTGGCGGTTCAGGGCGAGCCCCGGAACCTGCGGCAGACCGGCCGTCACGGCGGCGTGGCGGGCGATGACGCCACCGCCGTAGTGCGATTCGGCGAGGATCAGATCGTCCACGAGGTCCGGGGACAGGCCTTCGGCGACCGCCGTGACGATACGGTCCGCCAGGTCGTGGGCGGTCGTGTCGCGCAGGCTCCCCTTGAAGGCGGTGCCGATCGGGGTGCGCAGGGCGGCGACGAGCACGGCGTCAGGCATCGGCGGCCTCTTCCAGTTCGGCGACCAGGGTGCGGCGCAGAAGCTTTCCGGTGGGGGTGCGAGGCAGTTCGGGGCGGAAGACGACGGTGTCCGGGGTCTTGGCCGACCGCAGGCGCTGCTTGGCGAAGGAGCGGATCTCGTCCGGGTCACCGGCTCCGACCAGCACCGCGACCAGACGCTGCCCCCACTCCGGGTCGGGCAGCCCCAGTACGGCTGCCTCGCGCACCCCCGGGTACTGGAGCAGGACGTCCTCGATCTCGGCGGGGGCGATGTTCTCCCCGCCCCGGATGATGGTGTCGTCGGCGCGCCCCTCGATGAAGAGGTAACCGTCCTGGTCCAGGCGGCCCCGGTCGCGGGTGGCGAACCAGCCGTCACCGTCCGCTCCTGCGTCCGGCTCCGCGTACTCGCCGGAGATCTGCTCCCCGCGCACGAAGACCAGCCCCGTCTCACCGGGTTGGAGCCGGGTCCCGCGCTCGCTTCGGATCTCGACCTCCACGCCGGGCAGCGGCCGGCCGACGGAGCCGAGACGGGCCCGTACCGCCGGGTCGTCGGAGGCGATCGCCCTCCAGTGGTCGTCGGGGCCCAGTACGCAGACGGACGAGGCGGTCTCGGTCAGCCCGTAGGCGTTGACGAACCCGGTCCGCGGGAACTGCCGCAGGGCCCGCTCCACCACCGGGCGGGGGCAGCGCGCTCCGCCGTAGGCGAGGCTGCGCAGGTCGGGCACACCGGCCTCCGCGTCCGCGAGTTCGTCGGTGATCCGGGCGAGCATGGTGGGGACGACCATGGCATGGGTGACCCGCTCCCGGCGCACCGTGGCCAGCCAGTCGGCCGGGCCGAAGGCCGCCTGGTAGACGACGCGGCGACCGGCGTACAGGTTCGTCAGCAGGTTCATCAGGCCGGCCACGTGGTAGGGCGGGAGAGCCACCAGCGTCGCGTCGGAGGCCTCGGCCGAGCCGAAGTCCTGGGTGTTGAAGACGTAGGCGAGCAGATGGCGGTGGCGCAGCAGGGCCGCCTTGGGGGCGGCGGTGGTGCCGCTGGTGTAGAGGACCACGGCGGTGGCGTCGCGGTCCTCGGGGACGGGCCGCCCTTCGGCCTGGCCCGGCGTCGGGGTCAGCAGCGCGTCGAGGTCGGCCGGACGCAGCACGTGCGCACCGGGGTGCCGGGCGATCAGGGCGTGCGACTGCTCTTCGCCGAGCCGGTAGTTGAGGGGGACGAACGGGATCCCGGCCAGGGCCGCGCCGAACAGGGCGACGGGGTAGGCGAGGTGGTTCGGGCCCAGGTACAGGACCGCGGTGCGGTCACGGAAGCGGTCGGCCGCGTGGCGTGCGAGGCGATGGAGCTCGGCCGCGGAGAGCGAGCGGCCGCCCTCCGTGACGGTCGGCCGGTCCCCCGCGGAGGTGGCCATTTCCAGGATCACGGCTATATTCATGAGAATGCCATTCTCTTACACTCAGAGCACTGCTCGCAAGAGAGGGGAATGACGTGCGCATCGATGATTCGGCGGCCCTGGTGGTCGGGGGCGTCGGCGGCCTCGGCGAGGCGACGGTACGGCGACTCCACGCGGCGGGCGCCCGGGTCGTGGTCGCCGACCTCGCCGACGACAAGGGCAAGGCACTGGAGGCGGAGCTCGGTGTGCGGTACGTCCGCACCGACGCCACGGACGAGGACGCGGTGGCCGCCGCGGTGGAAGCAGCCGAGCAGGCGGGCGAGTTCCGGATCGCCGTCGACTGTCACGGCGGCCCGGCCGGCGGCGGACGGCTGGTCGGCAAGGACGGGTCCCCCCTGGGCCTCGCCGCGTTCCGCACAACCGTCGACGTCTATCTCACCGGCGTCTTCAATGTCATGCGCATGGCAGCCGTGGCCATCGCGCGCACCTCCCCCCGGGGCGAGGACGGCGGGCGTGGCGTGATCGTCACGACGTCGTCCATCGCGGCCTACGAGGGCCAGGTCGGTCAGCTGCCGTACGCCGCGGCGAAGGGCGGGGTGAGCGCGATGACGCTCGTCGCCGCCCGGGACCTGTCCCCGCTCGGCATCCGCGTGGTCTCCGTCGCTCCCGGCACCGTCCTGACACCCGCGTACGGGAAGGGCGCCGACCGCCTGGAGGCCTACTGGGGACCCCAGGTGCCGCATCCCCGGCGCATGGGGCGTCCCCAGGAGTACGCCGCACTGGTCCAGCACCTGTGCGAGAACGACTACCTCAACGGTGAAGTGGTCCGCCTGGACGGCGGGTTGAGATTCCCACCGAAGTAGCCCCCACCGAAGGAGTCCCATGCGCACGAGACCCAGAGGCCTTGCCGCCCTGGTGGCGCTTGTCGGCATCACCGCCTTCCTGTCCCCGGCTCAGGCCGCCCCGGCCTCCTCGGCCGTTCCGCCTCCTCCCGCTCCCGAGCGGATCAGGGTGAAGAGGCTGCCGCTGCCGCCGACCGCCCCCTCGCACGAGGCCGGATCCTGCACCCGCGCCGTGAACCCACGCGGAACCGGCTGTGTGTCGGCCGACTGGGGGGCCACGATGCGGGCCGGGGGCTTCCTTCCGGAGGGCCGCGTGGTCACCGCCAACGTGACCTTCACCGGCGCCCCGGCCGCGCCAGACCCGGCGCGGGTCTACAGCGGAAGCCAGCTGATCGCCGTACGGACGGACGGGAAGACCTTCCCGAACGGCGACGCGTGGAAATGCCTCACGTGCGGCACACCGCCTGAGAACAAGCAGGGCATGAACCCCGACATCAGCTACCCGCAGCCCTTCGCCGACGGCCGGCGGGTGCTGTGGGGGACGAACATCCTCGACTGCGGCCCCTACCGGCTCGCGTCCGCGGCCTGCACCCCGGCCCGCGTGCGCGTCCACCCGATCCACTGGAACACCGAGGCCGACGGTTCGGGTGCCGGCGGCACGATCCGGGAACTGCGCCTGCACCCCGACCAGGTGCACCTCGGATTCAACGCCACCTCGATCACGGCCGGACGGTTCGACCAGTACGGCTACTTCGCGCGGCTGAGGTTCGACCCGTCCCCCACGACGGGCACACCGCGGGTGCCCCGCTACGACCTGGAAAAGGTCACCCGCATGTTCGACTCCGCCACCACCGAACAGCCGGTGCACGTCGACCCCGAGGACTCCTCGAAGCTCGTGTTCGACGCCTCGGTGCCCTCCGTCGGCGAGCTGCGCGGCTTCTCGAAGGACGGCAGGGAGGTCTTCTACGTCGGTTTCCCCGCCGAATCGTCCAACATGGACCTCATGGCCGCCGACCTGCACACCGGCAAGGTCCGCAGGGTGACGTCCGACCCCGAGTACACCGACCCCATGGACTCGTCCCCGGACGACCGGTGGATCGTGGCGCTGGACACCCGGGGCAGCGACCGCATGGCCTTCATGTCCGGCATGAGCGGCATCCCTCCGATCACCGACCTGCTGAGCACCTCGGCGGTCTCCTCCGTGCGCAACAACGGCGACCGGCGCTTCTTCCAGCCCTACCTCATCGACCGTCACGGTGACCGCGGCCGCTATCAGGGCCAGCGGCTCAACTACGCGAACACCTCCGCGAACTGGAACGCGGGTGCCGATCCGCGCTGGTCCCCGGACGGGACGGCGGTCGTCTACCACGAGCGCCTGGTGTCGGCGCCCGCCTGCGGCGGAGCGAACCCGCTGCCCTGCCCCGTGTCCGAGGAGCCGGGCGGCCGCCGTACCCGGCTGATGCTCGCGGAGCTGGTCGAGCGTGAGCCGGTACGCGCCCGGCCGGTGAAGCCGGTCTTTGACGAACTGCCGTGGGGCACGCCCTACGTCCCGGGCAGCGCGGTTCCGGAGCGGCCCTACCCGCCCCAGGGCACCTACACCCTGCGCGGGAAGGCGTCCGGCGGCGCGAAGGTCGACATCGTGTGGGACGACGACGCCAAAACCGGTGTGAAGACGGTGTCACTGCGCTACACGCACTACTCGGACGACGGCCGGACCTTCCTCGACGGCACCGAGAGCGTGACCCGTGTCAGCCGCAGCTCCACCCTCACCACCCTCGACTGGAGCTCGGACCTGGTCAAGACCGGGCCGAAGGGCAGGACACTGGCCACCAAGAAGACCGGCGCCGATGGCTTCCACCTGACGATCGACCTGTGGGACACGGTCTTCCAGGCGGCCGGCACCCTGACCACGACCGTCGGCGGGCGGACCTACCACCAGCCGGCGAACGGGACCTGACACCGGCCGGGGGCCCGACCCGCCGAAGCACGGGTCAGGCCCCCTTCCGCCGGATCGGGCGGCATCAGAGCAGGTCGCCGTGTTCTCCCAGGCGCGGCGGCGGGCCGTACGACGGATGGTGCCCGGCGATCCGGAACGGGCTCGCGACCAGGCGGTGTTCACCGGCCCGCACGACGGCGTCGGGAAACTCGACGAGTGCCTGGGGCAGCGTGCGTACGGCGGCGGCCGGGACGCCCAGCGGACGCAGCCGGCGCTCCCAGCTCACCGCCGAGTCGGCGGCGAGCGCTTTCGTCACCGCGGCCACCACCTCCTCCCGGCGGGCCGTACGCTCGGCCATCGTCGGGTAGCCCTCGATGCCGGCCTCGGCGGCGAAGGCACGCCAGAAGCCGTCGTGGGTGATGAAGAGGGCCAGGTGTCCCTCGGCGGTGGGAAAGAGCTGGGCGGGGACGTAGTGGGCGTGGGCCCCTCCGAGGCGGCGCGGGGCCCTGCCGTCGTTGAGCCAGGCCGCGACGTGGTAGTTCAGCTGCGAGAGCATCACGTCGCGCAGCGACACCTCGATCTGGCCGCCGCGTCCGGAGACGATCTGCGCCAGCAGTCCCAGAGCGGCCGCCATTCCGGCCGAGTTGTCGACCGAGGAGTAGCCGGGCAGCGCGGGCGGTCCGTCCGGGTCGCCCGTCATGGCCGCGACACCGGTGGCCGCCTGGACGACGTAGTCGAAGGCGGGCAGGTCGCCCGCGTCCATGCCCCAGCCGGTGACGGCCACGCACACCAGGCGCTCGTTGTAGGGCTTCAGCGCCTCGTAGGTCAGACCGAAGCGCTCGACGGCGGACGGTTTGAGGTTGACCAGCAGGGCGTCGGCGTCGCGAACCAGCTCGTGCAGCCGGTCCTGGCCGGCCGGAGCCGACAGGTCCACGCGGACCGAGCGCTTGTTCCGGTTGAGGCTGGCGAAGTAGGCGTCGGAGACCTGCCGGGACAGGTCGCCGCCCGGCGGTTCGATCTTGGTCACCCGGGCACCCAGGTCGGCGAGCAGCATGGTGGCGTACGGGCCGGCGAGGATGTGGCCGACCTCCAGGACGCGCAGGCCGGCCAGCGGACCGTTCACCGCAGGTCCGCCGCGATCGCGGCGACGGCGTCACGGGTGCGCAGCTTGGAGGCGACGAGTTCGTCGCGGCCGTTGCCGATGGGCAGCAGGCGGACGGACAGGTCGGTCACGCCCGCGTCGGCGAAGCGCCGGAAGCGGGCCCGGATGGCCGCCTCGTCACCCGCCGCGCACAGGTCGCCGACGTCACGCGCGTCGCCGTACTCCAGCAGCCGCTGGTAGTTGGGGGACACCTCGGCCTCGCCGAGGATGCGGTTGGCGCGCTCGCGCGCGGCGTCGGCCTCGTGCGGTGCGCACAGACACACCGGGATGCCGGCGACGATGCGGGGTGCCGGGCGGCCCGCGGCCTCGGCGGCCCTGGTGATCGTCGGGACGACGTGCTCGGCGACCGACCGCTCGTCCGCCATCCACAGGACCGTGCCGTCGGTGTACTCCCCCGCGATGCGCAGCATCACCGGGCCGAGCGCCGCCGTCAGGACCGGCAGGGAGGTGAGCGGGGCGATGGTGAGCGGGTTGTGGACGCGGAAGACGTCGTTCTCGATGTCCACCGAACCGTCGCCGGACAGCGCCGAGTTGAGCACCTCCAGGTAGGCGCGGGTGTACGCCGCGGGCTTCTCGTACGGCAGGCCCAGCATGTCCCGGACGATCCAGTGGTGCGAGGCGCCGACGCCGAGCGTGAGCCGGCCGCCCGCCGCCGCCTGTGCGGACACGGCCTGGCGGGCCAGCGCGATGGGGTGCTGGGCGTGGACCGGTACGACGGCCGTGCCCAGTTCGATGCGCTCGGTGGCCTGGCCCATGAGGGCGATGGCGGTGAGGGCGTCGAAGTCGGTCGGCACCTGGGGCACCCACACGGTGTCGAACCCGGCCTCCTCGGCCCACCGGGCGTCGTCGGCCATGCGGGCCGCCTTGTGCGCGGCATTTCCCCGTTCGGGGCCGCTCATCACTCCGACTCGCATGTCAGTCCTCCGGGGCTGTCAGGGCGCGGATGTCCGCGACGATCGCGTCGAGCGGGGTGCCCGTGGGGTAGACCCCGGCTGCCCCGGCCTCCCGCAGCCGCGCCACGTCCGAGGCGGGGATGGTGCCGCCGACCACGACGGGGATGTCGTCGCCGCCCGCGGCGCGCAGCGCGTCGACCGTGCGGCGGGTGAGGGTGAGGTGGGCGCCGGAGAGGATGGACAGGCCGACCAGGGCGACGTCCTCCTGCACGGCGGTGACGGCGATGTCGTCCACGCGGTGCCGGATGCCGGTGTACACCACCTCGAACCCGGCGTCCCGCAGGCCGCGGGCGACCAGCTTCGCGCCCCGGTCGTGGCCGTCCAGGCCGGGCTTGGCGACGAGTACGCGCACCGGTGCGGTCATCAGAACACCACCGGCTGCCGGAACTCGCCCCACACCGCGCGCAGGGCGTCGGCCATCTCGCCGACCGTGCAGTAGGCGCCCGCGCAGGCGACGAGCGGGTCCATCAGGTTGATGTCTCCTTCGGCGGCGCGCCGCAGGTCGTCGAGGCGGGCGCGCACCTCGGCGGCGCTGCGCTCGGTCTTGACCCGCGCGAGCCGCTCGAGCTGGCGTTCGCGGCCCTCGGCGTCGAGTTCGTAGGTGGCGAGGTCGGGCGGGGGCTCGTCCGCGGTGAACCGGTTGACGCCGACGACGGGTCGCTCACCGGAGGCTGTCTGCTGGTGCAGCCGCCACGCCTCGTCGGCGATGAGCCCCTGGAGGTAGCCGTCCTCGATGCAGCGCACCATGCCGCCGTGCGCCTCCAGGTCGGCCATGATCTCGACGATCCGCTCCTCGGTGGCGTCGGTCAGGGCCTCCACGAAGTACGAACCTCCCAGCGGGTCGGCGACCTTGGTCACGCCTGTCTCGTGCGCGAGGACCTGCTGGGTACGCAGGGCGAGCGTGGCCGACTCCTCGCTCGGCAGGGCGAACGGCTCGTCCCAGGCCGCGGTGAACATCGACTGCACCCCGCCGAGCACGGAGGCGAGCGCCTCGTAGGCGACGCGCACGGTGTTGTTGCGGGCCTGCGGGGCGTGCAGGGAGGCCCCGCCGGCGACACAGCCGAAGCGGAACATGGCCGCCTTGTCGGTGCTCGCGCCGAACCTCTCGCGCACGATGGTCGCCCAGCGCCTGCGTCCCGCACGGTACTTGGCGACCTCCTCGAAGAAGTCGCCGTGGGTGTAGAAGAAGAAGGAGACCTGCGGGGCGAACTGGTCGATGGTCATCCGGCCGCGTTCGAGGACGGTCTCGCAGTAGGTGACGCCGTCGGCGAGGGTGAACGCCATCTCCTGTACGGCGTTGGCGCCCGCGTCCCGGAAGTGCGCCCCGGCGACGGAGATCGCGTTGAAGCGGGGCACCTGCGCGGCGCAGAACTCGATCGTGTCCGCGATGAGCCTGAGCGAGGGCTCCGGGGGCCAGATCCAGGTGCCGCGCGAGGCGTACTCCTTGAGGATGTCGTTCTGGATGGTGCCGGTGAGCTTCGCCCGGGGGATGCCCCGCTTCTCGGCGGCGGCGACGTAGAAGGCGAGCAGGACGGCCGCGGTGCCGTTGATGGTGAAGCTGGTGCTGATCCGGTCCAGTGGGATGGTGTCGAAGAGG
Source organism: Streptomyces sp. P3 (assembly GCF_003032475.1). Taxonomy (NCBI): domain Bacteria; kingdom Bacillati; phylum Actinomycetota; class Actinomycetes; order Kitasatosporales; family Streptomycetaceae; genus Streptomyces; species Streptomyces sp. P3. Next base: position 7,733,216 of record NZ_CP028369.1, on the reverse strand, counting down.
ATCTCGGCGTCGGCGAGGGTGTCCAGCGCGACTCCGACGCGGCCGACCTCGTCGGCGTACTCCGGGTCGTCGGAGTCGTAGCCGCACTGGGTGGGCAGGTCGAGCGCCACCGACAGGCCGGTGCCGCCCTGGTCGAGGAGGTAGCGGTAGCGGCGGTTGGACTCCTCGGCGGTGCCGAAGCCCGAGTACTGGCGCAGGGTCCAGGTGCGGCCCCGGTATCCGGTGGGGTAGTTGCCGCGGGTGAAGGGGAACGCGCCCGGCTCGGGGGGTTCGGCGCGGCGGTCTGCGGGCCCGTAGACCGGCTTGAGGGGGATGCCGGAGTCGGTGCGGAAGTCGTGGGTCATGACAGTTGGTCCTTCATCACCTTTCCGGTGGCGTTCAGCGGCAGTTCGGTGCGGAACTCGACATGGCGGGGCACCTTGAAGCCGGCCATCCGCTCGCGCGCCCAGGCGATCAGCCCGGCCTCCGTGATCCCGGCGAACCCGGTGCGCGCGACCACGAAGGCCTTGCCGACCTGGCCCAGCCGCTCGTCGGGCACGCCGATGACGGCGACCTGGGCGACGGCCGGGTGTCTCAGCAGGAAGCCCTCGATCTCGGCGGGGTAGGCGTTGAAGCCGCCGACCACGAACATGTCCTTCTTGCGGCCGACGATCCGCAGGCGGCCCTCACAGTCCAGTGCGCCGAGGTCGCCGGTGTGCAGCCAGCCGTCGGCGTCGACGGTCTCGGCGGTGGCCTCGGGGTCGTCGAGGTAGCCGCGCATGACGGCGTAGCCCCGGACGAGTACCTCCCCGTCCTCGGCGACGCGCACCTCGAAGCCCTCGCACGGCCTGCCGACGGTGGTGGCGACGGCCTCGTAGGGGTCGCCGGGGCGGGAGGCGGTGACGGTGCCGGCCTCGGTGAGGCCGTAGCCGGTCATCAGGTGTGTGAACGGCAGCTCGGTGGTGATGCGCCGGACCAGCTCGACCGGGATGTCCGCCGCCCCGGTCACCGCGACCCGCAGCGAGGACAGGTCACGGTCCGCGCCGGCCTCCAGGAGGGAGTGGTACAGGGTCGGCGGTCCGGGCAGGACGGTCACCCGTTCCTTCTCCACCAGGTCCAGCACCCGGTCCACGTCGAAGACGGCGACCGGGAGGACGGTGGCGCCCCGGATCATCGACGCGACCAGGCCCGCCTTGTAGCCGAAGATGTGGAAGAAGGGGTTGACGATCAGGTACCGGTCGCCCTGCCGGAGCCGGGCCAGGTCGCACCACTCGGTGTACAGGCGCAGCGTCTGGCCGTGCGTGCTCATCACGCCCTTGGGGCGGCCTGTCGTGCCGGAGGTGAAGACGATGTCCGCCAGGTCGTCCTCGCTGCTCCTGGGTTCCGCCGGGTCACCGGAGGCGAGGAAGCCGGAGGTCTTCAGGTCGATGACGCGAACGCCGGGCGGACCGGTGAACTCCCGGTCCAGGAAGCCGTTCTGGACGAGCAGCGCCTTGGCGCCGCTGCGTACCACGATGTCGTGGGCCTCCTCGTCGAGGAAACGGGTGTTCACCGGCACCAGCACCCCGCCTGCCGTGAGCAGGCCGAACGCGGCGACGATCCACTCGGCGGAGTTGGGCGCCCACAGCGCCACCCGGTCGCCCGGGCCGACGCCCGCCGAGGCGAACGCCCCGGCGGTGCGGCGGACCCGGTCGGCCAGGTCGCGGAAGGTGAGGCGCACCTCGCCGTCCACGACGGCCTCGGCGTCGCCGAACCGTTCGGCCGAGCTCAGCACCAGTTCGGGAATGGTGCGGGCGGTGGTCATGCGTCGATCAGCCGGGCCAGATTGCCGCCCATGACCTTGGCCTTGTCCTCCTCGGACAGCTTCGGGAGGTGGTCGACGTAGGTGACGGGGTCGGCGAGGCCCTCGGGGTGGGGGTAGTCGGAGCCGAACAGGACCCGCTCGATGCCGATGAGGTTGCCGAGTTCCGCCATGTCCTCCTCCCAGAACGGGCTGATGTGGATGTGCCGCTTGAAGACGTCCACCGGGTTCTCCCGGAACTCGTGGGGCATCTTCTTGTGGACGTCGGCGAGCCTGCCCAGCAGGGGCTCCACCCACGAGGCGCCGTTCTCGATGACGGCGACCTTCAGCTCGGGGAAGCGGGACAGCGCGCCGTGGCAGATCAGCGAGGAGACGGCGTCCTCGATCGGCCGCCACTCGTTGACCTGCCGGAAGGCGTTGGGCTTGAAGGGCAGGAACTCGCGCCGCCGGCCCTCCCAGTCGTTGGCGTGGTTCGAGTAGCCGCTGTCGGAGGAGTGGAGGGCGACGAGCACGCCGGTCTCCACCACCCGCTTCCAGAACGGGTCGAACTCGGGCAGCGCGAAGGACCGGGTGCCGCCGAAGCCGGGGACCGGCGCGGGGCGGACGAGGATGGCGCGGGCGCCGCGCTCCACGACCCAGTTCAGCTCCTCGATCGCCTTGTCGACGATCGGGAGGGTGACGACGGGGACGGTGAAGATGCGGTCCTTGTAGGTGAAGCCCCACGTGTCGTGCAGCCACTGGTTGAGGGCATGGACGACGACGTGGATCAGCTCCGGGTCGTCCTTCATCCGTTCCTCGACGAGGCTCGCCAGCGTCGGGAACATCAGGCTGCGCTGGATGCCGAGCTCGTCCATCAGCTGCAGGCGCGGGGCCGGTTCGCGGAAGGCCGGGATGGAGCGCATGGGCTCGCCGAAGATCTCCCGGCGGGTCTTGCCGTCGGGATTGCCGATCCGGAAGTACTCCTCCATCGCGCCGGGGCGGGCGACGACCTCGAAGGTGGGGTTCGGGATGTACTCGCTGATCTGCCCGCGTATCGCGATCTTGGTGCGGCCGCCGACGTTCACGTACTGGATGGCGCCCCGGTACTCCTCGGGGAGGTACTTGGTGAGCGCTTCCTGCGTCTCGTAGAGGTGGTTGTCCGCGTCGAACAGCGGATACGCGAGTTCACGAGAGGGCATGAGATTCTCCTTCACCGTTTGCGAGAATCGTATTCTCGTATGGAGGGAGTGGCAATGTTCTCGCGAAGGACGAACTTCTTCACCTTGCCGCTCGGGGTGCGTGGGAAGTCCTCGACCTCGTGGACCGCCTCGGGCCACTTCTGCCGGGCCAGGCCGGCCCGGCCGAAGTGCAGGCGCACCTCGGCGAGACTCGGCGCCGACCGGCCGGGCAGCATGCGCAGGACGGCGGCGGCCCGCTCCCCCAGACGCTGGTCCGGCACGGCCACCACGGCCGCCTCCGCCACGCCGTCCAGTCCCAGCAGGACCTCCTCGACCTCCGGGGCGCTGATGTTCTCCCCGCCCCGGATGATGACGTCGGCCTTGCGGTCGGTGACGGTCAGCCAACCGTCGGCGTCGAGCACGCCGATGTCGCCGGTGCGGTACCAGCCGTCGGCGTCGAAGGCGGCGGCGGTGAGCTCCGGGTCGGTGTAGCCGAGGCAGAGGTCGGGACCGCGAGTGAGGATCTCACCGTCCTCGGCGAGCCGGACCTCCGCACCGGGCAGCGCGAGCCCGTCGGTGTGCAGGCGTTTGGCGGCAGGCCCGTCGTACGGGGTGCAGGTCACCGAAGGGTGCTCGGTGGAGCCGTAGGCCCGGAAGACGGTGACGCCGAGGGACTCCAGCCGGTTCGTCACGGCGGAAGCGATGGAGGCACCGCCCAGGCCGGCGTACTTCAGCCGCGCGACGTGCCCCTCGGTACAGTCCGGGTGGTCGAGCAGACTGGTCATGTAGTACGTCGCACCGCCGCCGACGGTGAGACCCTCGTCCCGCATGAGGGCGAGCGCCCGGGCCGGGTCCCAGGAGTCGCCGAGGTTGACCGGGGTGCCGTCGAGGACCGGGATGAGAAACGCGTTGATCATGCCGATGAAGTGGCCGACCGGCGCCACCGTGAACTGCCGTCCCCGGTCCGGGGGATAGCTCGCGGCCAGCTGCCGGGTCTCGAAGCCGAGGGTGCGGTGACTGTGAATGACCCCTTTGGGGTCGCGGGTGGTGCCCGAGGTGAAGGCGATGAGAGCAGCAGCGCCCGGGTCCACCGGCAGGACGCCGGCCAGCGGTTCGTCGGCGAGCAGCTCCTCGAAGTCCCGTCCGACGACCCCGACGACCGGCACCTCGGCGCACAACTCCGGCCGGAACTCGGCCCGCCCGAACCGCTCGGCGGCGAAGAACGCCTTCGGGCGGATGGCCTCGACGATGTAGCGGACCTCCTTGGGCCCGTAGAAGTGGACCACCGGGACGACGACGGCACCGAGGAAGGCCGAGGCCCAGAACACGGCCGCCGCCTCCATCCAGTTGGGCAGCTGCATGACCACCACGTCGCCCGGACCCACACCACGCGTCCGCAGGCCGGCGGCCAGCCGCCGCGCCGTACGCTCCACGTCGGCGAACGTGCCCCGCCAGGGCCGCACCGCGGAGTGCACGCGGAACTCCACGTCCCCGGACGCGCCCAGCCCGTGCGCCAGCATCTCGCCCAGGGTCTCGCCGGTCCACCAGCCCTCCAACTCGTAGCGCGCCACGAGCCCGGGCGGGATTGACCGCAGGGCACCGGGGGGAATCGTCGTCATGACAGATACTCCTCCCTCGTTTTGAGAATTGCACTCTCCCATAGCGAGAAGGTAAGTTCCACACATGGCACGGGACCATGGCTTCCATCCGGTGCGGATCACCCGGGTCGTCGACGAGACACCGGACACCCGCACCTTCGCCCTCGACGCGCGCTTCCCCTACCGGGCCGGGCAGTTCCTGACCTTCAAGGTGTGCGGGACGCTGCGCAGCTATTCGATGTCGTCCTCGCCCGACACGGACGGGGAGGTGTGCGTCACGGTCAAGCGCGTGCCGGGCGGGCTGGTCTCCGGCTGGTTGCACGAGCGGCTCAGGCCCGGCGACACGCTGGAGGCCACACTGCCCGGCGGTTCGTTCTGCCTGCGTGCGGACGCCGCCGACCGGCCGCTCGTCGCGTACGCCGGCGGCAGCGGCATCACTCCGGTGTTCTCCCTGGTCAAAAGCGCGCTGGCGACGACGCGCCGCGGCGTCAGGCTGCTGGCCGCGCACCGAAGCGCCGACGCCGCCATCTTCCGCGAGGCTCTGGACACGCTCGCCGCGCGCCACCCCGGCCGGCTCGACGTCCGGCACCACCTGGACGACCGGGACGGACTGGTCACGGCCGGGACGATAGAGACATTGGCCGACCCGGACGCGGACCACTACCTCTGCGGGCCGGAGCCGTTCATGGCGTTGGTGGAGGACACCCTGAAGACCCACCGGGTGACCCCCGGGCACCTCTTCGTCGAGCGGTTCACCCCGACGGCACCGCGGGAGTCACCCGCCGCGCCGCCCGGGCCCGTCGCGGGGACCGTCACCGTCGGCCTGCGGGGCGAGCGCCGTACCGTGCCGCAGCGGCCGGGCGAGACCCTGCTGCAGAGCGCCCGCCGGGCCGGCTTCACGCCGCCGTTCTCCTGCGAATCCGGGGACTGCGCCACCTGCATGGCCCGGCTGACCGACGGCGAGGCCAAGATGCGGGTGAACAGCGCCCTGGACTCGAACGAGGTCGCCGAGGGCTACGTGCTCACCTGCCAGGCCGAGCCGACCACCCCGGACGTGACCGTGGAGTACGAGGACTGACCCGCCGGCATCCGCACCCGCCCGACGACCGGAAGGCCACGCATGGTTGAGCTGGAGATTCAGGACGGCCTGGCCGTCGTCACCATCGATCGTCCGCACGCCCGCAACGCCATCGACCCGCACACCATGGGCGAGCTGGAGAAGGCCCTGGACGCGGCCGAGGGCGCGCGGGCCCTGGCGGTGACCGGGTCGGGCGAGAAGGCGTTCGTCTCCGGCGGCGACCTGAAGGAACTCGCACGGCTGCGCACCGAGGGCGAGGCCTCGGAGATGGCGCTGCGGATGCGGGCCCTGTGCGACCGGATCGCCGTGTTCCCCGGGCCGGTGGTGGCCGCTCTCAACGGGCACGCGCTGGGCGGCGGTGCCGAGGTCGCGGTGGCGGCGGACATCCGCGTCGCCGCCGACGACATCCGGATCGGGTTCAACCAGACGAAGCTCGCCATCGTGCCCGCATGGGGCGGCGGGGAGCGGCTGGCACGGCTGGTGGGGCCCGGGCGGGCCCTGCTGCTGGCCGGCACCGGGCAGGTGCTGGAGGCCGCCGAGGCCGAGCGGCTGGGGCTGGTCGACCTGGTCCTGCCACGAGCGCGGTTCGCCGCCGGCTGGCGGGAGCTGGCCCGCTCCCTGGCCACCCCGCAGGCGGGCGAGATCAAGAACCTCACCACCCGGAACCGGCCGGCGCGGGAGGCCGCCGGGGCGTTCGCCCGGCTGTGGGTGTCCGAGGAGCACTGGGAAGCGGCGGAAAGGGTGATGTCCCGTGCCAAGTGACGTACGCGTCGACGAGGGGCCGTTCGGCCCGGAGGTGCGCCCGGAGGGCGGTGCCGTGGCGCAGACGGTGTTGTACCTGCACGGCGACCCGCGGCTCGCGGGCACCCCGCGGGACGCGCTGCCGACCGCCCGGGAACTGGCCCGGCTCACCGGGTACGCGGTCGTCTGCGCCCGCTACCGGCCCCGGTTCCCGCAGGCGTTGGACGAGGTGCAGGCGGCCTGGGAGCACTGCCACGCGGGTGGACCTGCGGCGGTGGCGGGCAAGCGGCTCGGCGGCGCCCTCGCCGCCGGCCTGCTGCTGCGGCTGCGTGACGCGGGCGCGACGCTGCCGACCTGCGCGGTGCTCTCCTCACCGGTGCTGGACTTCACGCTCGACGCGCCCAGCCTGCTCTTCAACGCGGCCGCCGACCGCACCGTGGACGCGGAAGCGCTGCCGCTGCGGGCGGCCACGTACGCGGGGACGACCCCGCGCGATCACCCGCTGCTCAGTCCGCTGCACGGCAATCTCCACGGCCTGCCGCCGCTGCAACTGCACGCGGCCGGCACGGAGGTGCTCCTCGACGACACGCTGTCCTTCGCGACCCGGGCGGCGCACTCCGGGGTCGCGGTGGACATGCGGATCCACGAGGACTCCGCCGCCCAGGGCCTGCGGCAGCTGGCGGCGACGGCGGAGTTCCTGCGGACCTGGTGCCCGAACGGGCTGGTCACTCCCCGTCGCGGATGAACTCCGCGGCGCTCCACGCCGGCGCCGTCACCGGCCTGTTGAGGTTCCCGGACACCGTCGTCGGCAGGACGGAGGCGTCCACCACCCGCAGGGCCGACGCCCCGCACGCGCAGCCGCGCGTCCGTCACGTCGTCCGCTCCGGGGCCCGGCCCTGACGGTGGCCATCGCGTAGCCGATGCGCTCGCCGTCGTCCTCGTTGACGTCCGGCACCGGTCGCAGCCCGAACGCGTCGCCCGTGTCGACGAGTTGATCGAGCACGCGTACCGCCGGTTCGCGCGAGAGCCGTTCGGCCAGGACACAGCCCGCCGATCCGGCACCCGCGATGACGTAGTCGTACATCACGGTCCTCTCCATGGGTGAGAGGCCGCGAGGGCGCCGCGCGCCCCCCCTTGGGTTCCCGCGCGGCGCCGGCCCGGTGGTGACAAACGGGGGTCAGGAACCCGGGGTGTCGTCGCGGTACACCCGGCCGCCCTTCATCACGAAGCACACCCGTCCCGTGACGGACAGGTCGGCGAGCGGGTCGCCGGGGACGGCGATGACGTCCGCCAGCAGTCCGGGGGCGATCCGGCCCCGGTCGCCGGCGTCGATCAACTCGGCCGCGACGGTGGTCGCGGCGCGCAGGGCCTCGACCGGCCGCATGCCCCGGTCGGCGAGGGCGAGGAGTTCCATGACGCCCCTGCCGTGCGGGATGGCGGGGGCGTCGGTGCCGAAGGCGACCTTGACCCCGCGCCGGATCGCGCGGGCGGTGGACTCCCGGGCGAGCGGGAACACCTCGGCGGCCTTCGCCCGGAGCGCCGGGTCCGCGTGCGCCATGTCCATGCCCTCGGTGAGCGAGGTGGTGGCGACCAGGAAGGTGCCTTGTTCGGCCATCAGGTCGAGGGTCGCGTCGCTCGCCAGGAAACCGTGCTCGATGCAGTCGATCCCCGCCTCGACGGCGGCCCGGATCGCCGAGTCGCCCATGCAGTGTGCGGCGACCTTGAGTCCCGCACGGTGCGCCTCGTCGACGGCGGCACGCAGTTCCTCGTCGGAGTACTGCTGCGCGCCGGCGGGGCCGGTGTGTGACATGACCCCGTTGGAGGCGCACACCTTGATGACCCGTGCCCCGTACTTGATCTGGTGGCGGACCGCCTTGCGCACCTCCGCCACCCCGTCGGCGATGCCCTCCTCCACGGTGAGGGGCAGCACACCGGGGGCGAACCCCTGGAACATGGTCGGGTCGAGGTGTCCGCCGGTCGGGGCGATCGCGTGTCCGGCGGGCACCACGCGAGGGCCCTCGACCCACCCGAGGTCGATCGCCTTCTTCAGCGCGACGTCGAGCAGCACTCCCCCGGTCTGCACGAACAGGCCGAGATTGCGCACGGTGGTGTAGCCCCGTCGCAGCGTGCGCCGGGCGTTGGCGACCGCGCGCAGGGTGCGCACGGCCGGGTCCTCCTGGACGGGGATCAGCGGGCTGCGGTGGTCGGGCCCGCCGAGGAAGAGGTTGACCTCCATGTCCATCAGGCCCGGCAGCAGGGTGACGTCGCCGAGGTCGCGGACGACCGTGCCCTGCGGCAGCCGGGCCGGCCGGATCTCGGCGATGTGCTCGCCCGCCACGAGCACCTCGCCGGGCTCGGCGATCTCGCCCTTGTCGATGTCCAGCAGACGCGCCGCCCGCAGCAGCACGGGGGGCTGCGGTGTCCCCTCCCGGGGGGCCCGCCCGGGTTCCTGTGCGGCCATCACACGGCGGGTTCGATGACGGCGTCGATGCTGGAGGGGCCGCTGTCCGGGACCCTCGGCTGGCCCCACGCCTCCACCGGGAAGGCGACGGTCACCAGCGCGCAGAACGCCCACAGCAGATGCTTGTCCTGGTCGCCGATGTCGTCGAGGCTCAGGTTCTCCAGGTACTCGGTGTTCTGCCGGAGCAGCGGGTACGCCACGTCGTAGAAGGCCTGGAGCTCCTCCATGGTGCTGCTGACGCGTTTGGCGTAGCGGGCCCGCTCGCCGCGGACCGCCCAGTCCGCGAACGGTTCCAGCGCGGCGAAGCCGGGGGGAAAGACGTTGCCCATGTCAAAGGTCTCCGTTGTCTGTTCGGCGGGCGTCTTCGGGCGGAGGCCGCTCAGGAGGCGGACGCCGTGGAACCCCGCTGCCGGTGGTCGTGCACATAGCTCTGCGCGGTGGTGTGCAGGTGACGCAGCAGGACCTCCTGGTCGCAGAGCGGGAATTGGTCCACGGTGCGCGACTCGAGCATGGTCTGGGTCGCTTCCAGGGTGTTGCCGTCCTGGAGGCCGTACTCCTTGAACGTCACGGCGGCCAGTTCCTGCTGGAGCCGTTCGAAGCCGTTCTTCGGCGGGACGAAGTAGCAGGTCCCCTCGAAGATGTGGGTGTTGTACGAGGTCGGCCAGTAGTGGTAGGTCAGCACCCAGTTGGGCCGCCAGATCAGCAGCATGAAGTTGGGGAAGAACACGAACGAATCCATCCCCCAGACCTCACTGCGCGTCGGGTTGATCGCCGGCGGCAGCTCCTCGGTCGTCATGCCGATGTCGGGGGCGTCCCACGGGCCGAAGAGTCCGCTGCGCAGGACCCGTTCGATGGGCTTGACCATCGCCTTCTCCTTGGGGGGCGCGATGCCGCCCCAGGACGAGACCATGCTGTGCGGGCCGTCGACGTCGTAGGCCAGCGCCTCGTAGCCGTACTTCTTGATCTTTGCGGCCTCGCCCGCCTCGTACTGCCCGGCGTGCAGGATCGGCGCGTGATAGAACTCGGCGAACGCGTCGATGAACAGCTTCCAGTTGCTGCCGATCTCGGCGCGGTACTTGTGCACCCGGGTGAGCCTGTGGAACGGGTAGCCGTCGATGCCCTGGGCGAACTTGCCGAGATAGGCCTTCAGGGGTGTGGAGTTCTCCGGGTCGAGGTTGACGAAGACGAACCCCTCCCACACCTCGGTCTGCACCTGCATCAGCCCGTACTTCGACTTGTCCATGTCGAAGAACTCGGACTCCTGCTGGACGAAGGTGAGCTTGCCCTCCAGGTCGTACCGCCAGGCGTGGTACTTGCAGGTGAAGGCCCGGCAGGTGCCCTTGGTCTCCTCGCGCGGGTAGTCGTCCCACACCAGCTTGTTGCCCCGGTGGCGGCACACGTTGTGGAAGGCGCGCACCTCGCCGTCCGAGCCGCGGACCACGACGACGGACGCCCGGGCGGCGTCCAGCTCCTTGGTGAAGTAGCTCCCCTTGCGCGGCAGTTGCTCGACCCGCCCGACGTTCAGCCAGGTCCGGCGGAAGATCGCGTCCCGCTCCTGCTCGTAGAACTCCGGTGAGATCGAGTCGGCGTAGGAGACGGGCCCGGTGTCGATCTTGAAGTGCTCGGTCCAACTGCCCTCGGCGGGCTTGGGGAAGTGTGCCATGGGTCGGAACCTCCGCTCGGGGTGACCTCGCTACGATAACAAGAGTCTCGATATTGAGAATAGCGTTTCCGCATCTTGCTCAATGGGCTTCGGTCAAAGCCGTTGAGTTCATTTCCGCATGCCGGTAGCTTCGTGTCACTGGCGTCACAACTCTGCGCACCCAGGAGGGGCGATGGTGACATGCCGCGCGAACCCGACCCGACCGGGCCGTGGGAGAAGGCTCCGGCTCACCGGCATGCTGGTCACCGTGTCCGGTGTCGCGGTGCTGGCGGTCGCTCCCGCAGGCCACTCCGCAGCGCCCGCCGCGCACTCCCCCGGCAGACTCCCGCAGCTGGTCGCGGCGATGACCCTGGACGAGAAACTGACCTTCGTCCAGGGCCGCTGGGACGATCCGCAGCAGAAGGTCATCGGCGAGTCGGGGTACATCCCCGGAGTGGGGCAGGCTCGGGATCCCGCCGCTGCGGATGAGTGACGGTCCGGCCGGTACGCGCGCCGCCCCCTCCTCGACGGCGATGCCGGCGCCGGTCGCCCTGGCCTCATCCTTCGACGACCGGCTGGCGCGTGAGTACGGAAGGGTCCTCGGCCGCGACGGACGCGCCCGGGGCATGGACGTGGTGCTCGCCCCGATGGTCAACACCATCCGCGTGCCGTACGCGGGCCGCAACTTCGAGGCCTACGGCGAGGACCCGCTCGTCAACTCCCGCATGGTGAGCCAGGAGATCCGCGGCATCCAGGACGAAGGTCTGATCGCCACGACCAAGCACTTCGCGGCCAACAACCAGGAGACCGAACGTCAGAGCGTCAACGCGAACGTCGGGGAGCAGGCGCTCCACGAGGTGGAACTCTCCGGGTTCGAAGCGGCCGTCGAGGCCGGTACCGGATCGATCATGTGCTCCTACAACAAGGTCAACGGCGCGCACTCGTGCAGCAACGACACCCTGCTGACCTCCATCCTGCGGGAGCAGTGGGGATTCCGCGGATGGGTCATGTCGGACTGGTCGGGAACACGCGCCACCACGGACATCCTCCGCGGACTCGACCAGGACATGCCCGGTCCGCCCATCGGTCCGGACTACTTCGGCGCGCCGCTCAAGGCCGCGATCCAGAAGGGCTCGATCCCGGTCACGGCTCTGGACCGCTCCGTCGGCCGCATCCTCGGCACCATGCGGAACTTCGGTCTGCTGCGCTGCGCGTCCCCTCAGGGGCCCGTGCCCGGCTGCGCGTTGCCGGCGCGGCCCCGATTCGACGCAACCGCTAGTAACGCCGTCGCCCGGCGGGCAGCCGAGGACGGGGCCGTCCTGTTGCGCAACAAGAACGACGCCCTGCCGCTCACCGGGCGTGCGGCCCGGGACATCGCGGTCATCGGCACCCCGGCCGTCGCGCCCGTGATCGGGGGCGGAGGCAGCTCCTCGGTGATCCCCAGCACCGTGACCGCGCCACGCGAGGAGATCGTCAAGCGCGCCGGAAGCGGCTCGACGGTTTCCTACCGTCCGGGCGTCGACACCATCGGCACGGTGATCCCCGGTTCGGCTCTCTCCGGCGGAGCGATCGACCACACCGGAGACGACGCGCTCACGACCAAGACCTACGAGCAGACGCGCACACTGACGGCACCCGAGGACGGCGACTACCTGATCAGCATCCGCTCGACGGTGAGCAACCGGTCGCTGACCGTCGACGGCCGGCAGGTCGCCGAGGCGAACAGCTACCGCACCGACACGCTCACCGGCACCTCCGCACGAGTCCGCCTCAAGGCGGGGAAGCACGAGATCGGTGTGAAGGTGAAGGGCTACGGCGCCGACCCGACCCTGCAGGTGCAGCTGACCTGGACCCCGCCCCGGGCCGCGCGGGCCGATCTGGCGGCGGCCGTCGCCGCGGCCCGGAAGGCCACGACCGCCGTGGTGTTCGTCCACGACGAGCAGACGGAGGGCAAGGACCGCACCACGCTGGCGCTGCCTCACGACCAGGACGCCCTCGTCTCGGCGGTGGCCGGGGCCAACCGCAACACGATCGTCGTCCTGAACACCGGCGGACCCGTCACGATGCCGTGGCTGAGCTCGGTCGAAAGCGTGCTGCAGATGCACTACCCCGGCCAGATGGGCGGCGCCGCCACCGCGCGGTTGCTCTTCGGCGAGGCGGCACCGGGGGGCAGGCTCACCCAGACGTTCCCGCTGGACGACGCGCACACGATCGTGAGCGGCATGCCTCGACGCTTCCCGGGCGTCGACGGGCAGGAGGAGTACTCCGAGGGCGTCCTGGTAGGCCACCGCTGGTACGACCGGCAGCAGATGAAGACCCTGTTCCCCTTCGGCTACGGCCTGTCCTACACGACGTTCTCCTACAGCGGCCTGACGGTCACCCCAGGGCCCGAAGGGCTGGCCGTCGGCTTCACGATCACTAACACGGGTGAGCGCGCCGGCCAGGAGGTCCCGCAGATCTACCTCGGACCCAGCTCCGAGGTGAGGAACGCGCAGCAGCCCCCGCGGAAGCTGGTGGGGTACCGGAAGGTCCGCCTGGGCCCCGGCGAGTCCCGCCACGTCACGGTCACCGTGCCGAAGCGGCAACTGCAGTACTGGGACAGCACCGCGCACGGCTGGGTCACGGGCACCGGTTCCCGGGACGTCCGGGTGGGCTCGTCCTCGCGGGACCTTCCGCTCCACCGCGACGTCACCGTGCGCCGGTGACCACGTTGATCCCGCGAGACGGAAGGACCGGCGGCCCGGTCGGGTTCGTGGGACCGGGCGCCCTGGGCGGCGCCCCGGCGTCCAACCTGCTCCGGGCCGGGTTCGAGGTGGTGGCGTACGACGCCGCGGGACCGCGCGCACCCCGCTGGGCGCCCGCTGGGTCCCGAGCCCGGCGGACGTGGCGCGGGCGGCCGCGACGGTGGTGCCCAGCATGCCGGACGGGGCCGTCTGCCAGGAAGTGGTGCGGGACCTCGCGGCCGCCCCGGACCGGCAGGTCACCCACGTCGTGGGCACGTCCACGGCTGAGCGGCGCAGGGACCATCGGGGCGGTGACGGGCTCGGTGGGGGAGGCGTTCACCGCGGCGGAACCCGGTGCCGACCTCACCCGCGTCTACCCGTTCGTCGCCGGGCACCGATCCTCCGTGTCCGCGGTGTCGGTGCCGAGGAGGACCGCCACGGTGTCCCGGACGATCTGCGGATAGCGGTCCGCATCCGGGTCCACGAGCCACAGCTGGTGGACGCCCTCGACCAGTGCCAGCACCGCGGCCGCGGCGGTCGGCGCGCTCAGCCCGCTGGGCACCCGCTCCCCGTACCGTTCGACCAGGCTCGCGACGAGGTGGTCCTGGACGGAGCGGCACCGCTGCCGGATGTAGCCAGCGGCGGGTTCCTGGCCGGTGACCGCCTCGGCCAGCACCACGCTGTGCACGGTGGCGAGCGACGGATGACTCTGTTCGAAGGCGACGGCCTCGGCGAAGTCACCCGCCCAGTCCTCGCCGACCCGCCGGCCCGCCAGGTTCTCCCGGGCGAGCTCCTCACGGAAGCGCAGGAGCTCCAGCAGCAGCCGCTTCTTGCTGGGGAAGTAGTGCAGGACGCCCTGACGGGTGAGGCCGGCCCGCTCCGCGACCGCGTCGATCGAGGTGCCCTTGAACCCGCGGGCGGCCAGGACCTCCAGTGCCGCCTCCAGGACCTGCTCACGCCGCTCCGACACCACGTCGTGCCCTTCCGTCGTCTGGAAAGGTGCCCGCACACCGTACGCACGCGAGTCGCCGCGGGTCGAGAGGGCGTACGGGATCCCTCTCAACGTCCCATCGCGGCAAGGGCGGACAGGGCGGCGCCCCGCAGTGGCGCCGCGTCGCGTACGCCCGCCTTGTCCGCGATCTCACCGAACAGACGGACGTCCTTGGCGAGCAGGCCGCCCGCGTGGGCCGCGACGCGCTCCAGGCCGCCGCCCGCGTCGCAGACCCGGTCCAGCGCGAAGCTGGCCGCGCTGCCGCGCGGCAGGACCCGGGCCAGGGCGGTGCGGTCCAGACCGAGAGTGCCTCCCAGCCCGAGGGCGTCTGCGGCGAGCCCCAGGTGGGCGGTGAACAGCAGGTTGTTGAGGATCTTGGCGAGCTGGCCGGAGCCGGTCGGGCCGAGATGGACGACGGGGTCGCCGTAGGTGTCGAACACCGGGCGGCAGAAGGCGAAGGCCTGGGGGTCGCCGCCCGCCATGACGACCAGGGCGCCCTCTTCGGCTGCCCGGCCGCCGCCGCTGACCGGCGCGTCCAGGACGAAGACACCGGACGTACGGGCCAGCGCCTCCAGGCGACGGCAGGTGTCGGGGTGGACGGTGGAGTGGACCACGATCACCCCGCCGCGACGCAGCCCGGCGAGGACACCGTCGGGGCCGGTCACCACCTGCTCGACGTCGGCGTCGTCGACGACGCACAGGCACACCAGATCGCTGGCGGTGGCCAGTTCGGCGGGCGAGCCGGCCGTCCTGGCCCCGCTGTCCGCGAACGGGGCGAGCGTGGTGCGCCTGCGTGCCCACAGGGTCGTCGGGTGTCCCGCCCCGACGATCCGGCGGGCCATGGGCGCGCCCTGGCTGCCCAGTCCGATGAAGCCCACGCGGGTGGACGCCCTGCTCATGTCGTCCTCCTCGGCCGCCAGAACACGGCGAGCAGCCCCGCGGTCGCCGTCACGCCCACCCCGAGCACGACACCGGCGCCCGACCACCCGGTCACCTCGATGCCGGCCGCCGTGTCCACCGCGTACTCCCCCGGTCCCCACGCGCCGAACGCCACGCCGAGCACGCCCAGGACGAGGACGTACTCGTAGCCCTCCTTGAAGACGAAGAAGCCGTGCGTACGGTGGGCGAGCAGTCCGGCGACCAGCATCACCGACAGCACGGCCGCGCAGGCCAGCGAGGTCAGCAGCCCGAGGACGAGCAGGACGCCCGCGCCGATCTCGGTGAGAACGCTCAGCCAGGCCTGGAGCCGCGGCCGGGTCAGGCCGAGACCGGCGAACCAGCCGGCGGTTCCGGTGATGCCGCCTCCGCCACGCCAGTGGTTCCAGCCGTGCGCCACCATGACCGCGCCGAGCACGAGCCGCACCACGAGCGCGGCGGCGTCGAAGGCCTCACCCATCGCCCCTCCCCCGTTCCGTGGGCAGCGCCTGCACGCCGATCGCGCACTCCTCGACGAAGGCGAGGACCCGCAGGTGGTAGGCGAGGGCGGTGCGGCCCACGCTGGTGTTGTGGCCGGCCCCTGCCTGTTCATGGAGGACCACGCGGGGAGAGCCGGTGAACATCGAGGCCAGGTCGGACAGGCCTTCCGGGCCGTTGACCCACACCTGTTCGTGCTCGGCGAGGGTGATGTGGACCGGGACCGCGATGCGCGCCGACAGCCGGGCGAGATCCTCCTGCCAGCCGTCACGGTGTCCCTCGTAGGCGGGCGAAGGAGAACCGATCCGCTGTCCGCCGTGCACATCGGGCGCGTAGGCCTGCGGCGGGTGCCAGAGCGCGTGTCGGAGGCTGGGCCGGGCGCGGGTCGGATCACGTCGCCACTCCTCCATCGCCCTTACGGCCTGGGGGTGGTGCATCCGGCCCATACCCGCCAGCTCGACGCCGAGCAGGTCTGAGACTCGCGGGCCGCTCGCCATGCGCAGAGTGAGTTCGGAGCCCGCCGAGTGCGCCCACAGGAACACACCGAGGCCGCGCTCGCGCTCCTTCAACAGCGCGTCCACGGCCTCGTGCGCGAAGTCCGTGCGCTGTTCGGCCGTGTGCGTACGGTCCTCGTATCCGGCCGAACTGCCGTAGCCGGGGCGGTCCAGGGCGACGGCGGTGAAGCCGGCCGCGGCGGCGGTGCGCAGGAGCGAGAGCCTCGGGTGGCCGGGGTGGTCGAAGTAGGCGGAGGTGGTGGCCCCTCCGTGCAGGGCCACGATCACGGCCTGCGGGCGAGGCACCTCGGCCACCAGCGCGGACGCCGGCACACCGTGCACGTCGACCACCTGCCGGTGTACGGCCGTGGTGAGTTCGGGTTCGAGTGAGGTCATGCCACGGTCCTGATGGTCATGGTCCTGGAAGTCACGGGCCTGGAAGTCATGCGTCCGTCCTGAGCAGGAGTACGCCGCTGGGGGTGAGCCCACCGCTGGAGACCACGGCCGTGCGCGCCCCCGTGACCTGCCGCCGCCCCGCCCGGCCGCGCAGTTGGAGCACGGCCTCGTGGAGCAGGCCCATGCCATGGGTCCGGCCGTGGGAGAGCTGACCGCCGTGCGGGTTCAGGGGCAGCGCGCCGTCGGGGGCGATGTTCTTGCCGCCGTCCAGGAAGTCGCGGGCCTCGCCGATGCCGCAGAAGCCGAGCGCCTCGATCCAGGACAGGCAGTTGAAGGTGAAGCCGTCGTAGAGCAGTGCCACGTCCACGTCGGCGGGGCGCAGGTCGGTGCGCGTCCACAGATGGGCGGACTGGCCGAGGACCTGGGGTTCGTGGGTCAGGGTGGACTGGTCCCATTCGGGGCGTTCGACGATCTGCGTGCCGACGGCCTCGACCCGTACCGGTGGTCCGGGGAGGTCGGGCGCGGTCTCGGCGGCGGAGACGACGACGGCGACGGAGGCGTCACAGGGGACGTCGCAGTCGTAGAGGCCGAAGGGGGTGCTGACGGTGCGTGCCGAGAGGTAGTCGTCCATGGTGAGCGGGTTGCGGTAGATCGCGTCCGGGTGGCGGGCCGCGTTGGCGCGCTGGTTGAGGGCGATCCAGCCGAGGGTCTCGCGGGTGGTGCCGTAGCGGTGCATGTGCCGCTGGGCGTTCATGGCGAGCATGACCGCGGGGGAGACGGCACCGAAGGGCTTGAACCAACCGTCCGCATCGACCCGTTGGGGCACGGAGATCCTGCCCTGCCGGACGAGTGCGCCGTGCGTCGCCTCCCACACCGTGCGGAAGCACAGCACGTGCCGGGCCAGGCCGCCCGCCACCGCGAGCATCGCGGCGATCACCGAGCCGCCCGGTCCGGGGGTCTCCGCCGCCCCGTTGTGCCACACCGGGCGGATGCCGAGCGCGGACTCCACAGCGGTCACACCGCCCTCGGCGAAGCCGCCGTACGCACCGCCGCCGGGATAGGTGGACAGTCCGTCGATGTCGTCGAGGGTCAGGCCCGCGTCGGCGACGGCTCTCTCGCAGGCCTCGACGGTGAGGTCGAGGGGCGGGACCATCAGGCGGCGGCCGATGCGCGAGGCGCCCGCGCCGCTGATGACCGCGCGGTCCTCGAACCGGGGCCCGGGCAGCACCGGGCGGAGTCGTCCGGTGACCGGGGGGTCCTCGGGCAGGGGCGCGGGCGGGGGCTGCCGCGCACACGGCCGGAACAGGGGCAGCCAGGCGTCACCGGCCTGCTCGAAGACCACTTCCATGCGCATGCCGATCCGCAGGTCCTTGGGCGCGCAGCCGACCACGTTGGTCGTCAGCCTGACGCGCGGGTCCTCCTCGATCGCCACCTGGGCGACGACGAACGGGCAGGGCAGACCCGGGAGCGGGAAACGGTGGTTGACGGTGAAGCCGATCAGGGTGGCGAAACCCGAGACCTCCCCGGCCTCGGTCTCGTGTCCCCGGCAGTGGCGGCAGACGGGCTGCGGCGGGTGGATGAGTGCCCGGCACGCGGTGCAGGTCTGGAAGCGGAGCCGTCCGTCCCGGCCGGAGGTCCAGAAGAACTCGGTCTCCTGGCGGATCTCCGGCTGCGGGCGGACCGTGCCCCCGGCCCGGCTCAACGGATCTTCGCCTCCGCCTTGCGGACCGTGACCGGCTCGGCCAGTCCCTGTTCGTCGCAGGCCTGCTGGAGGTTCTCCAGGGTTTCCGCCAGGCCGGGTCCGAGGCGGGCGCCCGGGGTGAAGGTCGCCGGGAGGTGCCGCATGCCCTGGATGACGCCGATGGTCTCGTAGTGGACCGTGCCCTCGGGGTCGCACTCGAAGTCCGGAATGCGGTCGAGGACCTGGAGCAGCATCCGCTTGAAGACCGTGCGGGCGACGTTGGAGCCGATGCAGCGATGGATGCCCAGGCCGAAGGCGGTGTGGCGGTTGCCCCCGCGCGCGAGGTCCACCTGGTCGGGGTCGGGGAAGACCTGCGGGTCCCGGTTGGCCATCGCCCAGGACAGCCACAGCCGGTCGCCCTCCTTGAACTCGGCGCCCGCGATCTCGCAGTCCTCGGCGACGGTGCGTCCGTCGCCGGGTGCCGGGGTGAAGTAGCGCAGGAACTCCTCGGTGGCCGTGTCCAGCAGGGTGTCCCGCTCCCCGCTCAGCCGGGCCCGTTCACCGGGGTGCCGGGAGAGCCACTCCAGGGCGTGCGCGGTCAGGGCGGTGGTGGTGTCGAAGCCGCCGCCGATGAGCAGGGCCAGCGCGCCGACCAGGTCCTCCTCGCGCGGCGCCGCGCCGTCGATCTCCAGGTGAACGAGAGCGTCGACGAGGCCGGGGCGGGGGTGCGCGCGGACCTCCTGCAGCGTGGCGGCGATGTCACCGATCATCGCCATGTGAGCCTCCACCACCCGGGCCATCTCCGGCGAGTGCGGCGGGGTGTAGACACCGGCGTGGGCGGGCTCGTTGTACAGCTCCCACTTCTTCAGCGGGATGCCCATCATCGCGAGCGTGAACACGGCCGGGACGATGTTGGCGAGGTCGTCGACGAAGTCGATCCGGCCCGTCTCGATCCTCTCGTCGACGCAGGCCCACGCCACGTCGTCGATGAACGGGATCCACCGCTGCACGGCGGCCGGGGAGAGGTAGGGGTTGAGGGCGGTGCGGTAGGCACGCTGCTCGGGCGGGTCCATCTCCAGGAAGCCGCCGCGCAGGCCTCTGCCACGGGGCGGGCCGGGGATGCTGATGCCGCGGTAGCCGCGCCGCTCGCCGTGGATGTCGTGGTCGTTGGACAGCTTGTCGCCGGCCCGGGCGAAGGCGAGCAGCTCTCGGTTGCCGGCGGCCACCCAGTGACCGTCGTAGGTGTCGGTCCAGGCGAGCGGGCAGCCGCCGTGGAACGCGCGGGTCTGCTCCTCGAACCGGTCGCGGTACTCCGGGGCGTGCCGGTCGAAGTGGACGCGGGGCTGTTTGCGGGCGTCGTCGCCGGTGGTGTCCGGTGCGGTCATGGGCTGTGCTTCCTCTCGGTCCGCCGGGTACGGCTCAGAACACGCCGATCGCGCGTTCGGGGCAGGAGCGGACGGCCTCGACCACCGCGCTCTCCTGGTCGGTGGGGACGTCCTCGGCGACGGGCGAGGAGTGTCCGTCGATCTCGCTCAGCTCGAAGACCTTGGGGGCGCGCATGGCGCACAGGGTGTGCCCCTGGCAGCGCTCGGGGTCGACGCGTACCTTCACGTCTCTCATCTCCGGTTCAGGTCAGGTCGGACAGGGACTTGCCGACGCCGGCGAGTGTGGCCGGCGCACCGTAGTCGCCCTTGTACTTGTAGGCGGGTGCGTCACAGCGGTAGGCGCCCTGGTCGGGCTTGAAGTCGGCCGCCTGCCAGCCCTTTGCGGTCGCCTCGACGATGGAGTGGCACGTGGGCGGCTGCTTCGAGGTGAGGTCGAAGGGGGCCTGCAGGCCGCCCGCGGTGAAGCCGGTGTTCTTCATGGCGTTCTCGTACACACACTTCCGCGTGATCTCGGCGCAGTCGCGGGCCGCGGTGGCGAACAGCAGCCAGGCGGAGAAGGCGCGCAGGGCCGGGTAGGTGACCTGTCTGCCGGGGGCGTACTTCTCGAACAGGTCGGTCAGCTGCCGCACGGCCGGGTTGTCGGCGGCGCTCTCGAGCGGGGCGGTGGCGAAGAGTTCGGCGTAGTTGTGCTGCTTGCCCAGGGCGGCTCCGGCCAGTTGCGGGAAGGCGGGGCCGTAGGCGTTGCTGTTGGCGTCGATCCAGTCGGGGCTGTAGCCGATGCCGGTGAGGGCCTGCTCCAGTTTGGCCAGGCTCGCGAAGTCGCCCAGGAAGACCAGGCCCCGGACGCCGGACTTCTTGATCGACTGGGCGTAGGGCGTCCAGTCGGAGACGCCGGCCGCCGGGTACAGGTCGCTGTAGGAGATCCTGCCGCCGAGACCGGCGACCGCTTCCTTGAACTGGGCGGCCATGACCTTGGTGACGGGGGAGTCACCGGCGATCATGCCGACCTTCTGCGCCGAGTCCGGGTACTTCTCCTTCAGCAGCCAGGAGTAGTAGCCGGCGTACTGGAAGTACCCGGCGGTCGGGCCGGAGGCCAGTGCCTGGAGGTCGGAGCCGATGGCGCCGATCTGACTGGACTGGGAGGGGAAGTTGGGCAGCAGGCACTTCAGCCGGTCCTGGACGCCGAGGCTGTCCAGGGCGGAGCCGCCGCCCACGAGCGCGAAGTCCGCCTTGCATGCCTCAAGGACCCGCTGGCGGACCTCCGTCAGCTTCGCGTCGCGGGTGACGGGGACGAGGTCGCGGCCGTTGATGCCGCCCACGTCGTTGCACCAGGACGTGAACACCTTCGCGGCGTCCACGAATTCGGACCTCTTGGTGAAACCGATGTCGGACAGGACACCGACCTGGATCGTGTCGTCGGTGACGCCCTGGACGGTGGAGGGCCTGGCGGTGCCGGGACCGCAGACGTTCTTCAGGGTGCCGAAGTCCGGACTCGCCTCGGCGGCGGGGCTCGTCCTGCGGGCGGGGTCGGTGCCGGGGTCGTCGCCGGAGCGGGTGGAGCAGCCGGCCAGCAGCACCGCGGCCACGGTGACCGCGCCGATCAGCGCCTTGCGCATGGTGCCTCCTCGGGGAGCTCGGACGCCGTCGTCCGAGGGAGGTGAGGGAGTGCGTGGGGTGGCGTGGGCCGGGTGCTGCGCCGACGCCGTCAGGTGATCGCGCCGCTCGCCTTGAGGGCGAGGATGCGGTCCCAGTCGTAGCCGAGTTCGGTGAGGATCTCCTCGGTCTGGGCGGCGAACTCGGGGGCGGCTCCCGGGCGGGTGTCCTCGACGTCGAACTGGACGGGGCTGGAAACCAGTTCGAGGTCGCCGGCCCGCCCGATGTAGCCGTTGGCGCGGACCTGCTGGTCGGCGGCGGCCTGGAGGGTGTCCTGGACGGGTGCCCAGGGGCCGTCGAGCGCGGCGAGGTCCTCGGACCACTCGGTCAGGGTGCGGCTCGCGATCACCTCGCGGAGGATCTTCACCGCGTCCGGCGTGTGCTCGGCGATGCCCTCGGAGGTGGCGAACCGGGGGTCGTCGGCGAGTTCCGGCCGGCCGATGCAGCGGCACACCCCGGGCCAGAACTTGGCCGGCTGGAGCATGACGAAGGCGATGAACCGGCCGTCGGCGGTGCGGTAGAGCCCCGAGAGCGGGTTGGTGGGCGAGCCGTGCGCGCTGGGCGTGACGCCCTCCCAGGGACGGTCGAGGTGGACGGACAGGGCGATGGAGTGGCCGAGTGCCCACAGGCCGCTGCCGAGCAGCGAGACGTCCACGACGGAGGCCTCGCCGGTGCGTTCGCGGCGCAGCAGGGCGGCCGCTATGCCGCCGGCGAGGTTGGTGCCGGAGACGGTGTCGCCGTAGGCGGGTCCGGGTGGGCTGATCATGCCGTCGCTGCCGGGCGGGGTGATGCTGGCGGCGGTCCCGGCGCGGGCCCAGAAGGCGGTCATGTCGTAGCCGCCCTTGTCCGCCTCGGGACCGCGCGGGCCGAGGGCGCTGCCGCGGGCGTAGACGATGCGCGGGTTGACGGCGCGGATGTCGTCGACGTCGATGCCGAGCCGTGTGCGGGAGGCGGGCATGAAGCTGGTGAGGAAGACGTCGGAGTCCTTCACCAGTTCGTACAGCACCTCGCGGCCCTCGGGGCGGGACATGTCCAGGCCGAGGGAGCGCTTGCCGCGGTTGGCGTGGGCGACGTTGGGGTTGGGGTCGCCCTCCACCCGGAACGGGCCGGTCTGGCGCAGCCCGCGCTGCGGGTCGCCGGTGACGGCGTGCTCGATCTTGACGACGTCGGCGCCCCAGTCGGCGAGCACGGCCCCGGCCGAGGGGACGAAACCGTACATGGCGACTTCGAGGACACGGATCCCTTCGAGTGGTTTCACGCCCCCTCCCCGGGCGGCACGACGCGGCCGAACGCCTTCTCCTCCAGGAACTCCTCGAACCCGGCGCGCCCGCTCTCCCGGCCGATGCCGGACTGCTTGTACCCGCCGAACGGCACGTCGGCGGAGAAGTAGTTGCCGCCGTTGATCGAGAAGGTGCCGGTGCGGATGCGGCGGGCCAGGCGGATCGCGCGCTCGTCGTCGGCGCTGTGCACGGCGCCGGACAGGCCGTACCTGGAGTGGTTGGCGATGCGGACGGCGTCGTCCTCGTCGTCGTAGGGGATGACCGCGAGAACGGGTCCGAACACCTCCTCCTGGGCGATCTCGCTGTCGGGGTCCACGTCGGCGAGGAGGGTGGGTTCGTAGAACCAGCCGGGGTCGACGCGGGTGCCGCCGCGGACGAGCGTCGCCCCGGCCTCGACGGCGCGCCGCACCATGGCGTCGACCTTGTCGCGCTGCTGCTCGCTGATGAGCGGGCCCATGGCGGTCTCCGGGGCCTTCGGGTCGCCGACGCGGACGCGTTCCATGCCCGCCGCGACGAGTTGCACGATCCGGTCGTGGTCGGCGCGCGGGACGAGGAGGCGGGAGGTGAGGGCGCAGCCCTGTCCGGAGTGGGAGCAGATGGTGAAGGCGGCGAACATGGCGGCCCTGGTGTAGTCCGCGTCGTCCAGGACGATCATGGCGGACTTGCCGCCGAGTTCGAGGAAGACCCGCTTCACGGTGCCGGCCGCGGCGGCCATGATGGCCCGCCCGGTGGTGGTGGCGCCGGTGAAGGTGACCAGGTCCACGTCGGGGTGCGTGGTGAGCAGTTGGCCGACCTCGGTGCGCGAGGAGCTCAGGACGCTCACGACACCGGGCGGGATGTCGGTGTGCTCCGCGATGAGTTCGCCGAGCGCGAGGGTGGTCAGCGGGGTCTGCGGGGCGCCCTTGAGGACGACGGTGCAGCCCGCCGCGAGCGCGGGGGCGAGCTTGGCCAGGGCGAGCTGGTTGGGGAAGTTGTACGGCAGGATGGCGGCGACGACCCCGGCCGCCTCCTTCTCCACCCAGCGGTGGTGGCGCCGGCCGCGGCTCTCCTTCTCTCCGAGGTCCTCGGTGAACTCGTAGGCCTGAAGGAGGTCCGCGTAGTACGTCACGAGGCCGATCGGCTCGTCGAGCTGGGGGCCGTGGGTGAGCTGGCGTGGCGCGCCGACCTCGGCGATGGTCAGCTCGCGCAGCTCCTCGCGGTGGTCGTCGAGGGCCTGGTGGAGCCGGCGCAGACAGCGCAGCCTCAGGTCCCTGTCCGTGGCCCAGTCGGTGGTGTCGAAGGCGCGGCGGGCGGCGGCGATCGCGGCCTCGGCGTCGGCCTTCGTGGCGTTGGGAGCGTGGCCGAGCAGGTCACCGGTGGCGGGGTTGTACGAGGGGAAGGTGCTGTCCGCGCTCACCAGTTTGCCGTCGATCAGCTGGGACTTGGCGACGAGGGCGCTCACAGCCGCACCACCGATCCGCCGTCGACGGCGATGACCTGTCCGGTGACCCAGGCGGCCTCGTCGGAGAGCAGGAACATGAGGGCACCCGCCTGGTCGGCGGCGGTACCCATGCGCTTGAGGGCGAAGGACTGCACCATCGCCGCGCGGTACTCCTCGGGGATGATGCTGCGGGCCGCCTCGGTGTCCGTCGGGCCCGGCGCGATCGCGTTGACTCGGATGCCGCGCGGGCCGAGTTCGGCGGCGAGGGAGGCGGTGAGGTGGTTGATGCCGGCCTTGGCGAGCCCGTAGAAGCCGGTGGCCTGCCAGGCCGCGGTGGAGGACTGGTTGACGACGGCCGCGCCCTCCTGAAGGTGCGGCAGGGCGGCGCGGGTGACGTGCAGTGCGCCGAGCAGGTTCACCTTCAGGAAGCGGTCGAGGTAGTCGTAGTCGACGGTGACGATGCCCTCGCGGCGCATGCCGTGGAAGATCGCGGCGTTGTTGACCAGGTGGTCGATCCGCCCGGACTCGCGCATCACGGTCTCGATGAGCGCTTCGGCGGAAGCGGGGTCGGCCACGTCGGTCCGTACGAACAGGGCGTCGCCGATCTCCTTGGCGACCCGCTGGCCCTGCTCCTCGTTCAGCTCCGCGACCACCACGCGCGCGCCCTCGGCCGCCAGCGCCCGGGCATACCCCTCGCCGATGCCCTGGCCGGCTCCGGTGACGATGATCACCTTGTCCTTGAACCGCATCCCAGCCTCCTCGCTCGGTTGCTCGGAAACTACATTCTCTTTTTGCGCGAGGCAAGGATTCGCACACGAGAATCACACTGTCAGTCAGGTACGACCCCCCTCCCAACGCCCCGGCACACGCAGGGGTTTCCGCCCCGCGGCGCATGAGAATAAGATTCTCCCATTCGGAAGGGGCATTTCCATGATCGATTCGAAAGCGCTGAGCCCGGCACTCGGTGTCGAGTTCACCGGGGTCAACGACCCCCTCGACGATTCCTTCGTCCACCGCTGTGCGGAGGCCCTCAAGTGGCGGGGCGTCCTGCTGGTGCGCGGGCTGCATCTCGACGACGAGCGGCAACTGGCGTTCAGCCGGCGGCTGGGCGACGTGGTCGCGCTGAACGGCCGGGAGATCTTCCCGATCTCCATCGACCCGGAGAAGAGCAGGACCGCCAAGTACCTCAGGGGCGCCTTCTTCTGGCATCTCGACGGCACCACCGACGACGTGCCGGTGAAGGCCACCACCCTGACCGCCCGCCAGATCGCCATGACCGGCGGCGGCACGGACTTCGCCAGCACCTACGCGGCGTACGAGAACCTGCCGGAGAAGGACCGCGAGCGCTTGGATGCCCTGCGCGTGGTGCACAGCTTCGAGGCCGCCCAGCGGCTGGTGAACCCCGGCCCCGGTGAGAAGGAGCTGGCAGCCTGGCGTGCCCGGCCCACCCACGAGGTGTCCCTGGTGTGGCGGCGCCGCGACGGCCGCCGCTCCCTGGTCACCGGTGCCACCGCCGACCATGTCGTCGGCATGGACCCCGCCGAGAGCCGCGCCCTGCTGGACGAACTGCTCGACCGGACCACCCAGGAGCGTTTCCGCTACACCCACGAGTGGGAGGTCGGCGATCTGGTGGTCTGGGACAACACCGGCATCCTGCACCGGGCACTTCCCTACGCCGAGGACTCCGAGCGGCTGCTGCACCGCACGACCGTCGTCGGCGACGAGGCGTTCGCGTGAGCGCCGCGACGGCCCCGACCGCCGTCGTGACGGGAGGTGCCTCCGGCATCGGCCGGGCGATCGCGCAGCGGCTCACCGCCGACGGCCTGAACGTGGCCGTGCTCGACCTCTCCCCCGTCGAGGAGGGCTTCGGGCTGACGGTGGACGTCACGGACCGTGCCCAGGTCGACAAGGCGATGGACGCGGTGCGCGAGCGGTTCGGGCCCGTGCGTGTCCTGGTCAACGCGGCCGGCAAGGACGGCTTCACCCGCTTCTCGGACCTGCCCTTCACCGACTGGCAGCGCGTGGTCGACATCAACCTCAACGGCGTCTTCCACTGCGTGCAGTCGGTCCTGCCGGACATGCTCCGGGCCCGCTGGGGCCGCATCGTGAACATCTCGTCCTCCAGCGCCCACTCGGGACAGCCGTTCATGGCGCACTACGTCGCCGCCAAGTCCGCCGTCAACGGGCTCACCAAGGCCCTCGCCCTCGAACTCGGCCCCAAGGGCATCACGGTGAACGCCATCCCGCCGGGTTTCGTCGACACCCCCATGCTGCGCACCGCCGAACAGAACCAGCGGCTCGGCGGCACCATCGAGGACCACATCGCCCATACACCGGTACGCCGCGTCGGCCGCCCGGAGGACATCGCCGCGACCTGCGCCTTCCTGGTCGGCGAGGAGGCCGGGTACATCACCGGGCAGATCATCGGCGTGAACGGGGGCCGCAACACATGACGAGGGTGCCACCCGTCCCGTACGAGGAGTGGGACACCGAGGTGCTGCGGCCGCTGACCGGCGGGCGTACCGTTCCGCCGTCGAACGTGCTCGGCCTGCTGCTGAACCACCCGGAGCTGGCCAAGGCGTTCCTCACCTTCGGCACCCACCTGCTGTACCGCAGCACCCTGCCCGCGCGGACGCGGGAGCTGACGATCCTCCGGGTCGCCTGGCGGCACCGGTGCCGGTACGAGTGGTCCCACCACGTGTCGCTGGCGCGTGCGGCGGGTGTCACCGAGACGGAGCTGGAGGAGGTGCGCCGGGGCGCCCCCACCCTGCTGAACCGGGCCGTGGACGAACTCGAGACCACCTCCTCCCTCTCCGACGAGGTGTACGGGGAACTGGCGAAGGACATGGACGAACGCCGGCTGATGGACTTCGTGTTCACCGTCGGGGCGTACGGAATGCAGGCCATGGCCTACAACACCTTCGGCGTGGAGCCCGACCCGGGGACGGACGACGGCGGCACGGGCGGTCAGGGGGCCGCCGCGTGACCGGGAGGGATGGTGACACGCGGCGTTCCGCAGCAGGGCATGACGAGCCGCTTCGCGTCGTCCAGTGGGCCACGGGAACCATCGGCGCGCAGTCGCTGCGCGCCGTCCTCGGCCATCCCGGCATGACACTGGCCGGAGTTCACGTCCACGCGCCGGGCAAGGCCGGGCGGGACGCCGGCGACCTGTGCGGCGCGGGCCCCACCGGCGTCACCACCACCCACCGTCTCGACGACGTCCTCGCCCTGGGCGCCGACTGCGTGCTGTACATGCCCCGCACGACCGGCCTGGACGACCTGTGCGCCCTGCTCGCGTCCGGCGCGAACGTCGTGGCCACGACCGGCGGGTTCCACCACCCGGACGGCATGGATCCGGCGGTCCGCGGACGCGTCGAGGCGGCCTGCGAGCAGGGCGGCACCTCGCTCCACGACACCGGCAGCAGCCCGGGCTTCATCACCGAGGCCGTTCCGCTCGTGCTGGCCTCCGTCCAGCGGCGGCTGGAGCGGCTGGCCGTCCACGAGTACGCGGATCTGTCCCTGCGGAACTCACCGGAACTGCTGTTCGACATCATGGGCTTCGGCCGGGCGCCTGCCGCGGAGTACGACGAGGGGCGCCTCGCGCACCTCCAAAGGAGCTTCGGGCCGTCGTTGCGTCTGGTGGCCGACGCCCTCGGGGTGCCGCTCGACTCCGTACAGGCCAGTGGGGGGTTCGCCACCGCGGCACGCACGACCGGCATCGCCGCCGGCGTCCTGCCCGCCGGCACGGTGGCGGCGCAGCGTACGACCCTGTCCGGCCTGCGCGACGGCCGCACGCTGCTGGAGTTCGACGCGACCTGGTACTGCACCACGGACCTGGAGCCGGCCTGGGACCTGCGACCCACGGGATGGCATCTGACGGTCGACGGCGACGCGCCCCTCGACGTCGAGATGCGGTTCCCCGTGCCGCTGGAGCGGCTGGGGGCGGTCTCCCCCCGCTACACCGCGCACCGGGCCGTCAACGCGGTACCCGCCGTCTGTGCGGCGGCCCCGGGCATCCGGACCACGGTGGACCTCCCCCCGTTCACCGCGGCCCTCGGCTGAGCCCGGGGGCGGCCCCGGGCTCAGCCCTGCTTCAGTCGCTGTTTCATCTCGTCCAGGCGGGTCAGGATCGGGAAGCCGTCCACGCTCAGCGCGTTGCCGTGCCCCGTCTGATGGACGTCGAAGACCGACTGGAGGGCGGCGTGGAAGCCCTGGACGTCGAGGGTCTGGTTGACGGCCCGTTTGGCCTGGCGCAGCCCGAAGGGCGGCATCGCGGCTATCCGCTCGGCCAACTCGTGCGTCGTGGAGCCGAGTTCGTCGAGGGGCACGACCTTGTTCACCATGCCGGCCTGCTCGGCCTCGCGGGCGGTCAGCGGCCGTCCGGTGAAGAGGATCTCCTTGGCCTTGCGCGGGCCCAGCTCCCAGGTGTGGCCGTGGTACTCGACACCGCCGATGCCCATGTGCACCACCGGGTCGGAGAACTCGGCGTTCTCCGCCGCGACGATCAGGTCGCACGGCCAGCACAGCATCAGCCCGGCCGCGATGCACTTGCCCTGGACGGCCGCGATGGTCGGCTTGGGGATGTTGCGCCACTTCAGCGCGTACTCCAGATAGTGGCGGGTCTCGGTGTCGTAGATCCACTCCAGGGTGATCTCGCCGGGGCCGGGCCAGCGGTCCTTCAGGTCGTGCCCGGCGGAGAAGTGCTGCCCGTTCGCCCTGAGGACGACGACCCGGACGTCCCGGTCGCGCGCGGCCCGGGTGTAGGCCGCGTCCAGGTCGTCGAGGAGCGCCATGGTCTGGGCGTTGGCCGCCTCGGGCCGGTTGAGGGTGATCGTGGCGATGCCGTCCTCGGCCTCGTACAGGATCTGGTCCATGTGGCGTGTCCTCCTGTCCCTCGTCTATCGCGGCAGGCCGAGGATGCGCTCGGCGATGATGTTGCGCTGGATCTCGCTGGTGCCGCCCGCGATGGTGCCGGCGAAGCTGCGCGCGTACCGCTCGAACCAGCTGGAGATGAAGTGCTCGTGGTGCATGTGGTGGTACGGGCCCGTGCGTGCCGGATGCTCCAGCCCCTCGACGCCGTGCGCCTCCAGCGCGTACAGGGAGGCGGACTGGACGGCCTCGGAGCCGAGCAGTTTGAGCACCGAGATCTCCGCCGGGTCCCGGTCCTGGCCGAGCTGGCGGTGGCCGAGCAGGCGCAGCGCCGTCAGGTCCATGCGGAGCGTGGCGTACCACTCCTGGCCGGCTCCCGCGTCGGCCGCGTCG
Organism: Streptomyces sp. P3; assembly: GCF_003032475.1. Taxonomy (NCBI): domain Bacteria; kingdom Bacillati; phylum Actinomycetota; class Actinomycetes; order Kitasatosporales; family Streptomycetaceae; genus Streptomyces; species Streptomyces sp. P3. The sequence continues at coordinate 7,704,061 of NZ_CP028369.1, read as the reverse complement.
CGGAGCAGGTCCTCGAGGCGTTCGGCGTACGACAGCCACAGCAGCGTGCGTTCGTGGCCGAGGGAGCCGTTCGCCACCCGCCAGCCCTCGTTCAGGGGGCCGAGGAGGTTCTCTCGGGGTACGCGCACGTCGGTGAGGAACACCTCGTTGAAGTCCAGGTCGTCCTCGGCGGCGATCGACCCGAACGGGCGGCGCACGACGCCTTCGGCGCCGGTCGGGACCAGCAGGGCGCTGATGCCCTGGTGCTTGGGCGCGTCCGGGTCGGTGCGGACGAAGGCGAGCAGGACGTCTGCGTCGTGCGCGCCGGAGGTCCAGACCTTCTGCCCGTTGACCACGAACCCGTCCCGGTCCGGTACGGCCCTGGTGCGCAGGGAGGCCAGGTCGGAGCCGGCCTCGGGTTCGCTCATGCCGAGCGCGGCGGTGATCTCGGCGCGCAGGATCGGCACCGCCCAGCGGCGCTTCTGCTCCTCGGTGCCGAAGGTGAGCAGGGAGGCGGCGATGATGCCGAGGCCCTGGGGGTTGAAGCTGTGGTAGACCCGACGGCGGGCCAGCTCCTCCAGGTGGGCGAGTTGCTGGGGCAGGGTGGCGTCCCGGCCGCCGTACTCGGGCGGCTGGCCCGGCAGCAGCCAGCCCGCGTCGAACAGGGTGCGCTGCCAGCGGCGTGCCCAGCGGGGGACGTGGGCGCTGGAGCCGGCGCGTTCGCGGGCCCCGGCCTCGTCGGGCAGGTGGGCGTCGAGGAAGGCGGCGAACTCCGCGCGGAACGCCTCCACCTCGGGGTCGTCGGCCAGCTTCATCACGCGAGCAATGCCTTCCTGTGGACGGATGCGACGCCGAGGAGCAGGTCGCAGGCCTGGGCGCGCTTGAGGTGGTACTGCAGTTCGTTCTCCCAGGTGAAGCCCATGGCGCCGAACAGTTGCAGACCGTGCCGGAAGACCAGGCGCTGACACTCGCCCGCCGCCGCCTTGGCCATGTGCGCGGCGTCGGTCCGGCGCGGGTCGTTCTCCGCGAGGGTCAGGGCGCCGAAGTGGGTGAGGGCACGGGCCCGTTCGATGGCCACGTGCATGTCGGCCGCCTTGTGCTTGACGGCCTGGAAGGAGCCGAGCGGCCGGCCGAACTGTGCCCGCTGCCTCACGTGGTCCAGGACGAGGTCGAGGACGCGCCGGCAGGCGCCGACACAGGTGGCCGCCAGCCCCAGCAGGGCCGGCTCGGGCACCGCGGCGACCAGGCCGTCGGCGTCGACGTGGGCGGCGTGCAGGTGCGGATCGAGCACCGGGACCCGTGGTGCGGCCAGCTCCGCACCCGGGACGACGATGACCCCCCGGCCGGTGAGCAGTGCGACCTCGTCGGCCCGGTCGGCGTCGAGGACGTAGCGCCCGGCGCCGTCGAACACGGCGGTGCCGCTGCCCTCGGGGAGGCGGCCGGTGAGCGGTGCGAACCAGGTGGCGGTGGCCAGGAACGGGGTGGGGTCGGCGGCGTACCCCAGCTCTTCGAGGATGAGGGCGAGCTCGAGCGGGGGCGCCTCCAGCCAGCCGAGGCGGAGGTAGGTGTCCCATTGCTGGTCCTCGGGGCGGCCGCGCATCTTGGCCACCGTCTCGCGCACGGTGCGCCGCAGCAGCCGCTGTTCCTCGTCGAGTTCGAACTCCACGCCCGGCCTCCTCCGCCGTACCACCGGCTGCCCCCCGGGCACGGGCCCGGACCGAGGGTGAGAATACCATTCTCGCCCTGCGCGAGTAAGGCTCTTGCACTGCGCAGAGCGCAATTCGGTAGGGCTCCGGCCTCCTCTTTCCGCATGCGTGGAGTACCGTTCTTCCCATGAGTGTCGTCCCCGCCGAATCCGCCGAGTCCCCCGAGCCCGCCTGGCGGCAGCGCGCCGTCGAGCGCTCCACCCGGGCGGCGAAGCTGCGCGCCGAGCAGCGCGTGCAGCGCTTCCTGGACGCCGCCCAGGAACTCATCGCCGACAAGGGCACCACCGACTTCACCGTGCAGGAGGTCGTGGAGCGCTCCCGCCAGTCGCTGCGCAGCTTCTACCAGCACTTCGACGGCAAGCACGAACTGCTGCTCGCACTGTTCGAGGACGCGCTGGCGAGGTCGGCCGCCGACATCCGCGAGAAGACCGCCACGGGACAGGGCCCGCTGGCGCGACTGAAGACCGCGGTCGAGTTGCTCTACGACGCCTCCAAGCCCCGCCCGGGCCGGCAGTCGCCGCTCTTCACCGACTTCGCCGTCCAGCTGCTGGTGTCCCACCCGGACCAGGTGGCCACCGCGCACCTCCCCCTGCTCGGCCTCTTCACCGAGCTGGTGGAGGAGGCCGTCCAGGCGGGGCAGGCCACCTCCCCGAAGGCCCGGCGCACCGCCTCCCTGATCATGCAGACGGCCATGTTCACGGCCCAGGCCCCCGCCGCCCCGGTCGGAGCCCACCCGTCTCCGATCACCGTCGAGGAGGTGTGGGCGTTCTGCCTCGGCGGGATCACGGGCGGAGCGGCGGCCGGCACCCAGGAGCCGACGACCGGGCCGGCCGCGAGGAAGACGGGCGCGGCGAAGAAGACGACTGCCGCGAAGAAGGCGACCTCGGACACCACGGCGACGAGGGCAGCCTCGGGCACCGCCGCCAAGAAGACAGCCTCGGGCACCAGCGCCAAGAAGACGGCATCGGGCACCGCCGCGAGGAAGTCCACCACCCCGGCCAGATCCGTCACCGGTAAGACGACTTCCCGGCCCCGGACCTGATCCGACCGCCCTCAGGCTCGGGCCCCCGCGGCGCACCCGCGGGGGCCCGCTCACGTCGGAAACATCCCTCCGGGCTCTTGACCGACCACTTTGGTCTGACCTTTGATATGTTTCGCACTTTCCATCCGCCGCCCGGCAGAGGGGTTCCCCACTGTGGACTTCGAGCTGACCGAGGATCAGGAGACGATTCGCAAGGCCGTGGCCGGTCTCCTGCGTGACTTCGACGACCGGTACTGGATGGAGAAGGACCGGGACCACGCGTTCCCGGAGGAGTTCTACGCCGTGGTCGCGGACGGCGGCTGGCTCGGCATCACGATCCCCGAGGAGTACGGTGGCCACGGACTCGGCATCACGGAGGCCACGCTGCTGCTGGAGGAGGTCGCGCGCTCCGGCGGTGGCATGAACGCCGCCAGCGCGATCCACATGTCGATCTTCGGCATGCATCCGGTGGTGGTGCACGGCTCCGAGGAGCTGAAGCGGCGCACCCTGCCCCGGATCGCGCGCGGTGATCTGCACGTGTGCTTCGGAGTGACGGAGCCGGGCGCCGGCCTGGACACGACGAGCATCACGACGTACGCCCGCCGGGACGGCGACCACTACGTCGTCAGTGGACGCAAGGTGTGGATCTCCAAGGCCCTGGAGTCGGAGAAGATCCTGCTGCTGACCCGCACGGCCCGGCGCGACGAGGTCGACAGGCCGACGGACGGCATGACCCTGTTCCTGACCGACCTGGACCGCGACCGGGTGGACATCCGCCCGATCCCGAAGATGGGCCGCAACGCCGTCTCCTCCAACGAGCTGTTCATCGACGAACTCAGAGTGCCCGTCGAGGACCGGGTCGGCGAGGAGGGCCAGGGCTTCCGCCATCTGCTCGACGGTCTCAACCCGGAGCGGATGCTGATCGCCGCCGAGGCGCTCGGCATCGGCCGGGTCGCCCTGGAGCGGGCCGTGCGTTACGGCCGCGAGCGGGAGGTGTTCGGCCGGCCCATCGGCATGAATCAGGGCGTCCAGTTCCCGCTCGCCGACGCGCTCACCCGCCTCGACGCGGCGGAGCTCGTACTGCGCAAGGCGACCTGGCTGTACGACCAGGGCCGGCCGTGCGGGCGGGAGGCCAACACCGCCAAGTACCTGTGCGCGGACGCCGGGTTCACCGCCGCCGACCGGGCCCTGCAGACGCACGGCGGCATGGGCTACTCCGAGGAGTATCCGGTGGCCCGCCTCTTCCGGGAGGCCCGCCTGATGCGGATCGCGCCGGTCAGCCAGGAGATGGTCCTGAACTATCTGGGGTCCCACACGCTGGGGCTTCCGAGGAGCTACTGAGGAGCCGTGATGGCCGAAGGAACGGGACTGTTCGCCCTGACGGGACGTTCGGCGCTGGTGACCGGCGCCGGCGGCGGCATCGGCTCGGCCGTGGCCGAGGCGCTGGCACGGGCCGGGGCCGCGGTGCTCGTCACCGATGTCGACGGGGCCGCGGCCGCGGACGTGGCCGCGAGGCTGACCGCGCGGGGCCTGCGCGCCGAGGGAGCGGCCCTGGACGTCGTGGACCGGGAAGCGGCCGACGCCGCGGTGTCCCGGGCCGCCGCGCTCACCGGCGGGACGCTGCACATCCTCGTCAACAACGCCGGGGTCACCGCTCCCGCGATGTTCGAGAAGCTGGAGAAGGAGTCGGTACGGCGACTGATCGAGGTCCATGTGCTGGGAGCGTTCCAGTGCGCCCAGGCCGCGTTGCCCTTCCTCCCGACGGACGGCACCGGGCGGATCATCAACGTCACGTCGTCGGCCGGCCTGACCGGCACCCTGGGCCAGGTGAACTACTCGGCGGCCAAGGCCGCCGTCATCGGGTTCACCAAGTCGCTGGCCCGCGAGCTGGCCAGGAAGAACATCCTGGTCAACGCGCTGGCACCGCTGGCGGCGACCTCGATGACCGAGACCATCCGCACCGACCCGAAGTTCGCGGACCGGATGCTCGCCCGGATCCCGCTGGGCCGGTGGGCGGAGCCGGCCGAGGTCGCGGGCGCGTTCGTCTTCCTCGCCTCCGACGCGGCGTCCTTCGTCACCGGACAGGTGCTGCCGGTGGACGGCGGGCTGGTCATCTGACGGACGGCACGCGGTGTTGAATGGTTCAGCCGAAACGGACGCCCGACGAGAGGCCTGAACCCGTGCCCAGCGCCCATTCCACCTCCCGCACCCCGCGCTTCGACACGCTCACCGTCCCCAAGGCCTCGGACGTCCTGGCCGCCGAGGTGCGTGAGCGCATCCTGACCGGGCAGCTGACGGAGGGCACGGCACTGCCTCCCGAGCGGCAGCTGGTGGAGCAGACGGGGCTGAGCCGGGCGACCGTCCGGGAGGCGCTGCGCATCCTGGAGGTCGAGCGGCTGGTGGAGATCCGGCCGGGACGCGGGGGCGGGGCCTTCGTGCGCCGGCCGGGCCGGGAGTCCCTGGCGAACACGGTCCGGTTGGTGATCCGGGGCCAGCAGATCCGGCTGGAGGCGCTGCACGAGACCCGCGAGGCGATCGAACCGGCGTGCGCGGCTCTCGCGGCCGGCCGGCGCTCCGAGCAGGACCTGGCCGACCTGGACGCCGCCCACGCCGAGCTGGTCGGGGCCGGTGAGGACATCCGGCGCTTCCTGCGGGCCAACGTCCGCTGGCACAACGGGGTGGCGAGGGCCGGCGGCAACGAGCTGCTCATCGGGTTCCTCAGCGCTCTCTCGGAGTCGATCTACGCCGCCACGAACCTGGAACGGTTCATGGACGCCCGGATCCGCGAGGTCACCGCCCGGGCGCACGCGAAGATCACCGAGGCCATCAGGGCGGGTGACGCGGCGGCCGCCCGGCGGCGGATGAGCCGCCATGTGTGCGGGTTCGCACGGGCCGCCGCGGAGGTGGACCGCCGGGATCGGGTGGAACTGACCGAGCCCGAGGCCTGATCCGCCCGGCACCGGTTGAGAATATGATTCTCTATTTCACGCAACACCATTGACACATTCGGTCTGACCTTTAATAACATCGGCGGCATGACCGATGTGAGCCCCGTCCTGACCGTGGCCGACGACGGAGACGTCCGCATCGTCACGCTGAACCGCCCCGACCGCCTCAACGGTGTCTCCGCGGAGCTCCACCTCCGGCTGTCCCAGGTGTGGCGGGAGCTCGCCGAGGACCCCGGAGCGCGGGCTGTCGTCCTCACCGGGGCAGGACGGGCGTTCAGCGCGGGCGGCGACTTCGACCATCTGCTCCGCCACCACGACGACCCGGGGCTGCGGGAGCGGTCCATCCGGCTCGACCGCACCATCCAGACGGACATGATCCGCTTTCCGCTGCCGGTCGTCGCCGCCGTCAACGGCCCTGCCGTGGGCCTCGGCTGCTCCCTCGCACTGGGGTGCGACCTCGTCCTCATGGCCGAGGACGCCTACCTCGCCGACCCCCACGTCTCGGTGGGCCTGGTGGCGGGCGACGGCGGGGTGACCCTGTGGCCGCTGCTGACCAGCCTGTTGCGCGTGAAGGAGTACCTGTTCACCGGGGACCGCATCCCGGCCGCCACCGCCGTCGAACTCGGCCTGGCCAACCGGACCGTTCCGGGGGCCGACCTGATGGGTGCGGCCCTGGCCCTGGCCCACCGGCTCGCGGCCCAGCCCCCGGAGGCGCTGCGGGCCACGAAGGCGGCCCTCGCGGCGGTGGTCGAACAGGTCTCGCGCGGCGGCATGGAAGCGGCGCTGCTGGCCGAGCGCTCCACCATGACCAGCCCCGACCACATCCGCATCGTGGGCGACCTCGCCTCCCGCGCGAACCGCCGCGCCGCCACCGCCCTCACCGCCGAGGAGGACTGAGCGTGGAACGCGAGGAGTTCACGCTGGTCCGGGACATGCTGCGGGCGTTCGCGTCCCGCTTCCGCGCGGACGGCGCCGACGGCGCCGGGCCGCCGGCCCGCGCGGCCGCGCAGCGGGCACTGGACGAACTCGGCCTGACGGACCTGCGCCGCACCTCCCCGCCGGCCGCCACCGTGCAGGAATGCGCCCTGCTCGCCGAGGAGCACGGCCGGCAACCGCTGACCACGTCCCTGCTCGGCACCGCGCTGCTCGCCCCCGAGCTGCGGCGTCTTCTCGACGGGGGCGAGCTCCCCGACACCGTCCACGGCTCCCGCCCCACCGTCGTACTCGCCCATGACCTGCGCTTCCCCGGCCCCGAAGCGACGGGGCTCGTCGCCTGGGACTGCGAAGGAGCCGACACCGCCCTGTCCGTCGACGCCGCAGGACGCGTCACCGAACACGAGATGGGGGCGCCGGCACCGACCGCGGACCTGCTGCGGAGCGTGCGGCACGCCTCAGCCCAAGGGCGGCCCGTCGGCCGGCTCACCGCCGGGGCACACCAGCGCTGGCAGGCGTACGCCCTGGTCGTCGTGGCGAGCGAACTCGTGGGCGCGGCCCGCTCGTTCGCCGAGCAGAGCACGGACTACGCCCGCGAACGCCACCAGTACGGACAGCCGATCGGCTCCTTCCAGGCCGTGCAGCACCTGCTCGCCGACGCAACCGTCCTGGTGGAGGCCGGCACCAGCGCCACTCGCCACGCCGCCTGGTGCCTGGACCACGAAGCGTCCGGACCGGCTCTGACCGCGGCCCGGGTGGCCAAGGCTGAGGTGGACGTCTCGGCCGTCGAGGCGGTGTACGCCGGGATGCAGGTCTTCGGCGGGATCGCCCAGACCTGGGAGCACGTGGCCCACCTGTACCTGCGCCGGGTCCTGGCCGGAACCACGCTGCTGGCGACCACGGCCGATCTGCTGCCCGCGCTGGCCGCACCGGAGGCGACACCATGACCGGCACGACCGACCTGCCCCTGGACTTCGGCGACCCGGCGGACCTGCACCGTCTGCGCCGGGACTTCCGCGCCTGGCTGACCCGCCATCCGCTGCCCGAGCGGCCGCCGGACGAACCGCTTCCCGTCTTCCTGCACCGCTGGCACCGCCGGCTGCACTCCGGCGGCTGGGTGGGTCTCGACGTCCCGGAGGAGTACGGCGGCCGGGGCCTGACCGCACTGCACCAGGTGGCCGTCAGCGACGAACTGGGAGCGTGGGGCGCGCCCGGCGTCCCCCGCATCGGCTACCTCGCCCACGCCCTGCTGGAGTTCGGCTCCGAGGAGCAGCGCCGCCGTCTGCTGCCGCGCATGCTCTCCGGCGACGACGTGTGGTGCCAGGGCTTCAGTGAGCCCGGTGCCGGCTCGGACCTGGCCGGCATGAGCACCTGCGCCGAGCGCCGGCCCGAGGGCCACTACGTGGTCAACGGCCAGAAACTGTGGACGAGTTACGCCCAGTATTCCGGCCTCTGCCTGCTGCTGGCCCGCACCGACCGCACCGCGCCCTCCCACGCCTGTCTCTCGGCCTTCGTCCTGCCTCTGGACCGCCCCGGCGTGACCGTGCGCCCCCTGCGCGCTGCCAACGGCGACGACGAGTTCTGCGAGCTGTTCCTCGACGACGTACGCCTGGAGGAGACCGAGCGGATCGGCGCCGAGGGGGACGGCTGGCCACTGGCGATGACGACGGTGGCGTACGAGCGCAACGCCCTGGACACCGGTCACCTCTCGAAGTACGGGCTGCTGGTCGAACGGCTGCGCCGCGCCGCGCACGAGCGCCGCGGCACACTCCCGGACGGACTGCTGTCGGACATCGGCCGCTGCGTGGTCGACTACCGGGTCCTGGTCGCCCACGCCCGGCGCCGCACCGCCGAACGGCTCGCCGGGCAGCCCGCGGGACCGGAGTCGTCGGTGGACAAGCTGCTGATGACCCGCGCCGAACAGCGCCTGTACGAGACGGCGTTGAAGGTCTTCCCCGAGGAACTGTACGGGGCGGGCGGCGAGGTCCTTAGCGACTACTTCTACTCGCGGGCCGCTTCCGTGTACGGCGGCACGTCCCAGATCCAGCGGAACATCATCGCCAAGCGGCTGCTGCGCCTGCCGGCCGACCGCCGTGCCTGATCGGAGCCCCCGTCATGCGACACGACCTGGAATTCCTCAGCATTCCGAACGTGGTGAGGGCCGCCGCCCGGCGGTTCGGTGACGCCCCGGCCCTCGTCGACGGCGCACTGCGCCTCACCTTCCGGGAACTGGAGGCCCGGATGATCCACGCGGTGCGTTCGGCGATCGCGCTCGGCATCGGGCCGGGTGACCGCGTCGGCCTGTGCGCACCGAACTCGGCGGAGTGGATCGTCACGGCTCTCGGCATCCAGGGCGCAGGAGGCGTCGTCGTACCGCTCAACACCCGCTTCAAGGCGACCGAGATCTCCTACATCCTGCGGAAGTCGGGCGCCAGGGCGCTGTTCGCCGCGGCGTCGTTCCTCGGCACCGACTACATCGCCGAGCTGAGACGCACCGACCCGGAACTGCCCGCGCTGCGCACCGCGGTGCCGATGCCGGGCGGAGCGGAGGGCCTGTACGGCAGCCCGTTCCTCGCGCGGGGCGAGGAGTGCCCCGAGACGGCCGCCCGCGAGTCCGTCGACCGGCTCACCCCGGATCACGTCTCCGACGTGATGTTCACCTCCGGCACCACCGGCCACCCCAAGGGCGTGATCCTCACCCACGGGCAGACGCTGCGGGCGTACGGCTGGATGTCCACCGAGTACACCTTCGACGCCTCCGACACCTTCCTGGTCATCCCGCCGTTCTTCCACTGCTTCGGCTACAAGGCGGGCTGGCTCGCCTCCCTGATGCACGGCGTGACCGTGATCCCCATGGCCGTGTTCGACGCGGGGCGCGCCCTGGAGGTCGTTCAGGCGGAACGGGTGAGCATCGTCCTCGGCCCGCCGACCGTCTTCCACGACCTGCTGAACCATCCGCGGCGCTCCTCCTACGACCTGTCGTCCCTGCGGGTGTCCATGACGGGCGGCACCACGGTTGCGGAGTCGCTGATCCGGGCGATGAAGAAGGACCTGTCCTTCGACATCGTGCTGAGCGCCTACGGCCTGACCGAGTCGACGGCCCTCGTCACCTCGACCCGGGTCGGCGACGCCGAGGAGACGGTGGCCCGTACCACCGGACGTCCGATCCCCGACGTCGAGGTCCGTATCGCCGACGACACCGGCAAGGACGTGCCGGCCGGCGAGGAGGGCGAGGTCCTGGTCCGCGGCTACAACGTCACGCGCGGCTACTTGGACGACCCCACGGCCACCGCCCAGACGATCGACCGCGACGGCTGGCTGCACACCGGCGACATCGGCCGCCTGGACCCGGACGGCAACCTGGCGATCGTCGACCGGAAGAAGGAGATGTTCATCGTCGGCGGCTTCAACGCCTATCCGGCCGAGATCGAGAAGCTGCTCCTCGGTTACGAGCCGATAGCGCAGGCGGCGGTGATCGGGGTTCCGGACGAGCGGCTCGGGGAGGTCGGCTGCGCCTTCGTCGTGCCGCGGCCGGGCGCGGACGTCACACCGCAGGACGTGATCGCCTGGGCCCGGGAGCACATGGCCAACTTCAAGGTCCCCCGCCGGGTGCGCCTGGTGGACCAACTGCCGCGCAACGCCGGCCAGAAGGTGCTCAAGGACGAGCTGCGCGCACGGCTGGGGAGCTGAACCGTGACGGACGGCGGCCCCCTGGCGGGGATCACGGTGGTGGCGCTGGAACAGGCCGTGTCGGCCCCGATGTGCACCCGGACGCTCGGCGACTTCGGTGCCCGGGTGATCAAGGTGGAGAATCCGGCGGGCGGCGACTTCGCCCGCCGCTACGACGACGTGGTGGGCGGACTCGCGGCGCACTTCGTGTGGGCCAACCGGGGCAAGGAGTCGGTGGCCCTGGACCTGAAGTCGGACGCCGGGCAGACGGTCCTGCACCGGCTGCTGGAGCGCGCCGACGTCCTGGTCTCCAACCTGACCCCCGGCACCACGGCCAAGCTGGGCTTCTCCCCCGCCGACCTGGAGGTACGCCACCCGCAGCTGATCGCCGTGGAGATCGACGGGTACGGCGCCGGCGGGCCCCTCTCCCACAAACGCGCCTACGACCTGCTGGTCCAGGCGGAGTCCGGGGCCTGCTCGGTGACCGGCCTGGAGGGCGCTCCCGCCAAGCCCGGCCCGCCCGTCGCGGACGTGTGCAGCGGGCTGTACGCGGCGCTGTCGGTGCTGGCGCTGCTGTACGCGCGGCGGCCGGGGCAGGTCGCGGTGAGCCTGTTCGACACCATGGCGGAGCTGATGGGCTACCCGCTGACGTACACCCGGCACTCGGGGGTCGAGCAGCAGCCGCTCGGCATGAGTTCACCCGCGGTGTCCCCCTACGGCGCCTATCGCACGGCCGACGGGCAGACCGTCGTGCTCGGCACCACGAACGACCGTGAATGGCGACGGCTGGCCACCGAGCTGATCGGCCGACCGGACCTGGCGGACGACGCGCGGTTCCGCACGAACGCCGGCCGTGTGGAGCACCGCGCGATCCTCGACGCCGCGATCGGCGACTGGTGCGCGCGGCACGACCTGGGGCACGTCCAGGAGCGGGCCGACGCGGCCGGGATCGGCAACTCCCGCTACAACACGGTCACCGACGTGCTCGCGCATCCGCAGCTGGCCGCCCGCGACCGCTGGCGGCAGGTCGGCACGCCCTCGGGGCCGGTGCCCGCACTGCTGCCGCCGCCCGTGGTCGCCGGGTACGAGCCGCCGATGGGCGCGGTCCCCGGGCTGGGTGAGCACACGAACGCCGTGCTGGCCGAACTGGGCTACGCACCAGGGGAGATCACCACCCTGCGGGCACAGGGAGCGGTCCGGTGAGCGTGCTGCTGACCGGCGACGCAGGCGGGGTGCGGACGCTGACCCTGAACCGGCCGCACCGCCGGAACGCCATCGACGCCGAGCTGTGGGAGGCACTGCGGGAGGCCCTCGCGGCGGCGGGCGGCGACCGGTCGGTGCGCGCCCTCGTCCTGACCGGTGCGGGCGGTGCCTTCTGCTCCGGCGCGGACATCCCCGAACAGGTCAGCGGTGCCCATCCCGTCTACCGGATGCGGCCCCTGACCGAGGTGACGCTGCTGCTGCACGAACTGCCCGTGCCCACGGTCGCGAAGGTGACCGGGCCGGCGGTGGGGGCCGGCTGGAACCTGGCGCTCGGCTGCGATCTGGTGGTCGCCACGCCCGAGGCACGGTTCTCGCAGATCTTCGCGCGGCGGGGGCTGTCCCCGGACTGCGGCGGCAGTTGGCTGCTGCCGAGACTGGTCGGCCTGCAGCAGGCCAAACGGCTCGCGCTGCTCGCGGAGACGATCGACGCGGCCGAGGCGCAGGCTCTGGGCCTGGTGACCTGGGTGGCGGACGCCGACACGGTGGACGCGTTCACCGAGGAGGTCACCGCCCGGCTGGCGGCGGGTCCACCGGTGGCCCTCGCCCAGACCAAGGCGCTGCTCAACGAGGGCGCCGACCGTACCCTGCGCGACGCGCTGGCGAACGAGGCACGGGCGCAGGCGGTGAACTTCGCGGGCGCGGACGTCCGGGAGGCCTACGCCGCCTTCGCCGCGCGGCGCGAACCACTCTTCACGGGCCGCTGGGCCGTGCCGAGCCGATCGGAGGACGACGACACGTGATACGGGAAGCGGTGATCGCGGCAGCGGTCCGTACCGCCGTGGGCAGACGGAACGGCGGGCTGGCGGGTGTCCATCCGGCCGATCTGTCCGGCGTGGTGCTGAGCGCGCTCGTCGAACGGGCCGGGGTGGACCCGGAGAGCGTCGACGACGTGATCTGGGGCTGTGTCTCCCAGGTCGGCGACCAGTCGAGCAACATCGGCCGGTACGCGGTGCTGGCGGCGGGCTGGCCCGAGAGCATCCCCGGGACCACGGTCAACCGGGCCTGCGGATCGAGCCAGCAGGCCGTGGAGTTCGCCGTGCAGGCGGTGCTGTCGGGGCAGCAGGACGTGGTCGTGGCGGGCGGCGTCGAGGTGATGAGCCGGGTGCCACTGGGCTCGGCCAGGGCGAGCGGAATGCCGTACGGACCTCAAGTCCGCGGCCGTTACCAGGACTTCTCCTTCAACCAGGGTGTCTCGGCGGAGCGGATCGCCCAGAAGTGGGGCCTCACGCGGGCACGGCTGGACGCCTACGCGGCGCTGTCGCACGAGCGGGCGGCCGGCGCGCAGGACGGCGGCGCCTTCGAGGAGCAGATCGTGCCGGTGGCGGGAGTGAGGGCCGACGAAGGCATCCGCCGGGGCACCACGGTGGACACGCTCGCCGGGCTCAAGCCCTCCTTCCTGGAGGACGACGGCGTGATCCACGCCGGCAACGCCTCCCAGATCTCCGACGGCGCCGCGGCGCTCCTGGTCACCAGCCCCGAGCGGGCACGGGAGCTGGGACTGGCGCCGATCGTGCGCTTCCGGGCGGGCGCGGTGCTCGGCTCGGATCCGGTGCTGATGCTCAGCGGGCCGATCCCGGCCACCGCGAAGGTGCTGCGCAAGGCCGGCGTGGCGCTCTCGCAGGTCGGCGTCTTCGAGGTGAACGAGGCCTTCGCGTCGGTGCCGCTCGCCTGGCTGGCCGAGACGGGTGCCGACCCGGAGCTGGTCAACCCGCTCGGCGGGGCCATAGCGCTCGGTCATCCGCTCGGCGCCTCGGGAGCCGTCCTGATGACCCGCATGATCCATCACATGCGGGACCACGGCATCCGCTACGGCCTTCAGACCATGTGCGAGGGCGGCGGTACCGCCAACGCCACGCTCGTCGAACTCGTGGACTGACGAAGGGGAGTCGTCGTGCGCCGTGATGTCTTCACCGCCGACCACGAGGCGTTCCGGGAACTGGTCCGGGACGTCGTTGCCAAGGAGGTGGTGCCGCACCACGCCGAGTGGGAGAGGGCCGGGCGGGTGCCCCGGTCGTTCTTCGAGCGGCTCGGGTCGCTCGGACTGCTGGGCATGGCCGTCCCCGAGGAGTACGGCGGGGGCGGGCGGCCCGACTACCGCTACAACGTCGTCCTCCAGGAGGAGGCGGCCCGCGCCCTGGTCACCCTCGGCACGGTCCGTACCCAACTCGACGTCGTCCTGCCGTACTTCCTCGCCTACGCCGACGAGGAGCAGCGTCGGCGCTGGTTCCCCGGGCTGGCCTCCGGCTCGCTGCTGACCGCCATCGCGATGACCGAGCCCGGCACCGGCTCCGACCTCGCGGGGATCCGGACGACCGCCGTGCGCGACGGCGACCACTACGTGGTGAACGGGGCCAAGACCTTCATCACCGGGGGGCTCCTCGCCGACCTGGTGATCGTGGTGGCGCGCACCTCGGCCGACCCCGGCGACCGTCGGGCGGGACTCACCCTGCTGGTGGTGGAGGACGGGATGCCGGGCTTCACGCGCGGCCGGGTGCTGGACAAAATGGGCATCAAGGTGCAGGACACCGTCGAGCTGGGCTTCGACGAGGTCCGGGTGCCCGTCGCCAACCGGCTCGGCGAGGAGGGCAGGGCCTTTGCGTACCTGGGGCACAACCTCCCCCAGGAGCGGATGACCGTCGCGGTCGGCTCGGTCGCGCAGGCCCGCGCCGCGCTCGACACGACGATCGCGTACGTCAAAGAGCGCACGGTCTTCGGGTCGCCGGTCGCGTCCTTCCAGAACACCAAGTTCGAACTCGCCGCCGTCGACGCGGAGATCGAGGCGGCGCAGGCCGTGCTCGACCGGGCCGTACGGGAACTAGTCGACGGGCGGCTCTCCGGCGCGGACGCCGCCAGGGTCAAGCTGTTCTGCACCGAGATGCAGGCCCGAGCGGTCGACCGCTGTCTTCAACTCTTCGGCGGTTACGGCTACATGCTGGAGTACCCGATCGCCCGGCTGTACGCGGACGCCCGCATCACCCGCATCTACGCCGGGACGAGCGAGGTCATGAAGGTCATCATCGCCAAGTCCCTGGGGTTGTGAGACATGAACGACTTCACCGCTCGGCCGGGCGCGGCCTTCGTCGCGGGCGGTACCGGCGGCATCGGCGCCGCGATCGTCCGGACGCTGGCCGAACGCGGCAGCGACGTCACCTTCACCTATCGCACCAGCCGTGGGGCGGCGGACGACCTCGTGCGGGAGGTGAGGGCCCACGGCCGCCGGGTCACCGCCCTGCCGCTGGATCTGACCGACGAGGCGGAGACGGCGCGAGCCGTGCGCGGATGCGGCGCCGTGCACACGCTGGTCTACGCGGCCGGACCGCACGTGCCCATGACCCACCTGAGCAGGGTCACGCCGAGCCGGTACCGCGCCCAGCTGGAGGCCGACGCGGTGGCGTTCTTCAACCTCGTCCACCCGGCGCTGCCGCTGCTGCGGGACAGCGGCGGCAGCATCGTCGCCGTCACCACCGTCGCCACGCGCCGCTACCCGGTGCGCGACGGGCTCTCCTCGGGCGCCAAGGGGGCCGTGGAGGCGGTGGCCCGCGCCCTGGCGGCCGAGGAGGGCCGCTACGGCGTACGCGTCAACTGTGTCGCCCCGGGGATGCTCACGGACGGCATCGCGGGCCGGCTGATCGACACGGGCGAACTCGACGAGACGGCCCTGGCCGTCACCCGCCGCAACATCCCCCTGCGCCGGTTCGGACGGGCCCAGGACATCGCGGAGGCGGTCGCGTTCCTCGCCTCGGACCGGGCCGGGTTCGTCACGGGCCAGGCGCTGGGGGTGGACGGCGGGTACAGCGTCTGACCCCGTCAGCCGGCGACGACCACCCGGACCCGGGCGATGTCGTCCACGCGTGTGAACAGGGCCGTGGCGTCGCCGTCGCGCTCGCAGCGCACGCGCACGGTCACGAATCGGGTGCCCGGTGAGGAGAAGGCGTCGCCATGGGGCTGCCGATGACGTACGGCACCACCCCGTCCCAGACGTCCTCGGTGTTCTCGGCGCCGGCGATGGTCCGGTACCCGCCGCCGCTGCCGCCGTAGGCGTATCCGTGAACCCGGTGCGGTCCATGGATCCGCTGGGCGACGACGCGGGAGTGGCGGGCCGCCGCCGCGTTGGCGCGGAAGCCGCCGATGGTCGGGTCGCCCGGGTCCGCCCCGCCGCCGTTGGTCTCCAGGAAGTACGCGCCGCTGGACAGGGCGAAGGAGATCCTGTCCTCCTGCCCCCGGGCGTCCTGGGCCTGGTTCTCGCTGCCGGGTACGGGGGTGATGTGCTGGAAGAAGCGCCCCCGGTAGGCGTCGTCGGGCGGGAAGTACAGCGAGAACCGTGTGCCGTTGTCGAGGAAGCCACCGTGGACGTAGCGGTGGCGCACCGGGGTGTCGCGCCATTCGTCCACGTCCGTGCAGGGCTCGCGGAAGTCCCGGTCCTGTGTCTCGTTCACTGCGCTCCCTCGGAGTCGGGTGCGGGGCCCGGCGCGGTGATCGGCCGGCCCCCTGCGTACGCGGCCCGTACCGCGTCGGCGGTGAGGACGTCGAGTGCCTCCCGCAGGGGCACATGGAGCAGGCAGAGGTCGGCCGGTACGCCGGCCGTCACCCGGCGTGGGCGTCCAGGTCGGCGCGGAGCGCCCAGGAAGAGGCCCAGCGCCGCACGCGGTGCGAGGCTCTCCCGCTCGCCGCGCGCTACGGCGGCCCGCATGACGGCCCACGGGTCGTGGGTGCCGTACGGCGCGTCGGTGCCGGCGGCGACCGGGACGCCGGCCTCGGCGAGGCTGCGGCAGCGGTAGAGGTGCGGCCGGTCGTCGGGGTGCACCTCGGTGGCGTACGCCTCGGCCCGTTCGGCCGGGAAGTGCGGCTGGGTCACCACGGTCACGCCGAGCCGCCGCAGCCGGGGGAGGGTCTCCACCGGGATCACGGACCCGTGCTCGATGCGGTCGCCGTCCAACGGGCCCGCGTCCTCCAGGGCGAGGAGCGTCACGAGCAACTGCACGCGGGTGACGCAGTGCACGGCGACCGGGCGGGGCCGTATCGCCCTCACCGTGCCGGCGAGGCCGGCGGGGGTGGGCAGGGTCAGGTCGTCGAGGACGAGCTTCACCGGCGGGTCGACGCCCATGACGAGGAGCCGCTGGGGCAGGACGGACAGCGTGCGCGCCAGGCCGTCGGCGGGGCGCGGGTCCGCGTTGGTGAAGCCGGTGACGCCGAGCCGTGCGGCCCTCAGGCCGACACCGGTCAGGTCCAGCCGTACCGGAGGGAGCAGGGCGCGCAGGCGTTCGTCCTCCCGCCACAGCCGCCCGTCGGCGCTCTGCAGTCCGGCCGTCCGCAGCGCGGCGCTGTTCAGGATCCACAGGGCGCCGCTGCGGTGCTGCACCCGGACCGGCCGGTCCGGGGCGAGGGCGTCCAGAGCCGGCCGGTCCAGGTCCCCGGCGACGCTCTCGTGGTAGCCGACGGCCCGCACCCACTCCCCCGGTGCCCCGGCACGAAGGGCCGCCGCCAGCCCGGCGGGTCCGCGCACGTCACCGGGGCCGACACGCACCGACGCAGCCTCGGCCGCCAGCGCGGTGAGGTGGATGTGGTGGTCGTGGAGACCGGGGAGCAGCGCTCCGCCGCGTCCGTCGACGTCGGCGGCCCCGGGCAGCCGGTGCCCGATCGCGGCGATCCTGCCGCGCTCGACCCGCACGTCCACCCGGCCCCGGCCCTCGACCTCCACGTCCCTGATCAGCACGTCGCCGCCGGAGCCCTCCGCCGTGCGGCTCCGGTGGGTGCCGGAGCCGCTGCACCGGGGGCCGCCGCATCCGCTGACCGGGCGGCCTCCGGGTCTGCCGGCCGGGTGACCGCCGGGTCAGCTCCCCACGCGCCCTTTGGACCTGCCGCCCCGGTGACCGCCGAGGCGTGTGTCTGCGCGGCCGTGCAGGCCGACATGGAGACGCTCAGCAGCTCGCCACCGCCCCGCTCCAGGGAGCGGGCCGCGGCGTGGGCCGCGTACACACCCGTGACGGGGTCGCCGAGCGCGTCGCCGAGGAACACCGGGTCGCCGTGCCGGTCCAGACCCGTCAGGCCGCCGGAGACCGCCGCGTCGTCGCCGAAGGCGATCCGGTCGTCGTCGCGGCCGTACCCGGTGATGCTCACCCACACCCGGCCCGGGCGGCCGGCGAGGAACTCCTCGGCGCGTACCCCGAGCCGCCTGAGCGCGCGCGGCCGGGAGGCCTCGACTACCAGGTCGGCCTCCGCGACCACCTCGGCGAGCGCACCCGAGGCGAAGTCGAGCACCAGGCTCTCGTGCCCTTGGTGCAGACGGTGGTAGAAGTCCGCAGGGCCGAAGCGGGCCCCGTCCGGCCGGGAGTGGCTCTCCACCTTCACGACGCGGGCCCCGGCGAGCCCCAGCAGTCGTGCGCACAAGGGCCCCGCCCAGAGCGCGGACAGGTCGACGACTCGCAGGCCGGCGAGTTCGCGCCGACGGTCCGGACCGTACCGTTTCGCGCGTACCGGAGGTCGCTCGCCGCGATCCGCTCCGAGTTCCGCGGCGGCAATGCCCAACGTCTGTGCGAATGTGACCAGTTCAGCCGCGCTGGTCCCGCGCGCGGCGGTCCGCAGGTCGGCCCGGGGGGCGCCGAGGAGTCCGAGGAGGGCCGGGAGGGCGGCGTGGTCGTCGGGACGGGCCAGGTTGACCGCGGCCCAGCCGTCGGAGGTGGCGAGGAGGTGACAGGAGCCGCCCGCCGAGGCACCGCCGGGAAGACGGAACCCGGCCGCAAGGGCCCGCTCGAAGAGGGTCGGGCCCAGCTCTACGGGGACACCGGTCAAGGCGGTGAAGTCGTCCGCGACGGCGGCCAGCGGCCCGAGCCTGCCCTCCACCGTGGCCGCCCAGCGGGCGAGAGTGGCATTCTTCATCACACGAACGCCCTTCTCGTAAGAGGTGAAGCAAGATTACACTGCGATGGTCATGGAATCACCCTTCCAGCTGATCGACCTCGACCGCGCGGCCCCGAACTCCCCGCAGGGGACGCCGGGTGTGCGCGTCGCCGTCGCGGCGCGCCCCTGGGAAGCGGCCGCGGGGTTCGACGTACTGCTGACCGCGTCGCCCGACCCGCCCCGGCCCTGGGTGGGGTGCGCCGACCCGCACGTCACCGCACGGCGGCTGCGGGACATCGTCGCAGCCCGGCCGGATGCGTGCCTCGCCCTCGTGCAGGTGCTCCGCATGGGACCGGCACTGCCGCCGGCCGACCGGCTGATCGCGGAGTCCCTGGCCTACTCCACACTCCAGTCCGGCGCGGATTTCCGGGCCTGGCTGGCCGCGAAGCGCCCGCACACCGCCCGCCCTGCCACCGAGCCCGTCCGGCTCGACCGGGAGGGGGACCGCCTGACCATCACCCTGAACCGCCCCTCGGTGCGCAACGCCTTCGACGCGGCCACCCGGGACGCCCTGTGCGAGGCCCTCGATGTCGCCGTGACGGACCCGACCGTCACCCGCGTCGATCTGCGCGGCGACGGCCCCGCGTTCTGCAGCGGCGGCGACCTCGCCGAGTTCGGCTCCTCGCGCGACCCGGCGCGGGCCCACCACGTGCGTGTGCACCGCAGCCCGGCCGCGTTGCTCCAACGGTGCGCGGCGAAGGTGAGCGCCCATCTGCACGGGGCGTGCGTCGGCGCGGGCATCGAACTGGCCGCCTTCGCCGGCCGGGTGGTCGCGGCGCCGGACACGGTGGTCCGGTTGCCCGAGATCGGTATGGGGCTGATCCCCGGGGCGGGCGGCACGGCGAGCCTGCCGGCGCGGATCGGCCGGGAACGCACCGCCTATCTGGCGTTGACCGGCGACGCGCTGAGCGTGCCGGAGGCCCGGCGCTGGGGCCTTGTCGACGAAACCGCAGCCGCCGTCCGCCCCTGGCAATCCGCACGTTAGAGAATTAAGTTCTCCAAAACGAGAAGCCTCCTCACGCATCCCCGCACCAGAAGGAGACCGGCCAGTGGCGCACGACGAGCCGTCCGAGGACATCGACACGATCGACTTCTTCCGGGACGACACCACGGTGGCGGACCCGTACCCCTACTTCGACGCCCTGCGCGCACGCTGCCCCGTCACCCGGGAGCCCCACCACGGCGTGATGATGGTGACCGGGTACGACGAGGCGGTCCAGGTGGCCCAGGACGCGCAGACCTTCTCGTCGTGCCTGTCGGTGACGGGACCCTTCCCGGGCTTCCCGGTCCCACTGGAAGGCGACGACGTCAGCGAGCTCATCGAGCGACACCGGGACGGGCTGCCGATGAGCGACCAGTTGCCGACCCTCGATCCGCCCGTGCACACCGCGCACCGCGGGCTGCTGATGCGACTGATCACCCCGAAACGGCTCAAGGAGAACGAGGCGGCCTTGCGGGAGATCGCCGACCGCCTGCTGGACACCTTCCTGGATCGCCCGGCGGGCGAGTTCATCAGCGAGTTCGCCGGCCCGTTCACCCTGCTCGTCATCGCGGACCTGCTCGGCGTGCCCGAGGAGGACCGGGAGGAGTTCCTCGACGCGCTCCAGCGCCGGCCGCGGGCCGGTGGCGGCATCGGCAGGACGGACGAGGACACCCTCGCCCACTCGCCGCTGGAGTTCCTCTACGGGCGGTTCACGGCCTACATCGCGGACCGGCGGCGGGAACCACGCGAGGACGTCCTGACCGGCCTCGCCACCGCCACGTTCCCCGACGGCTCCCTTCCCGAGGTCGCCGACGCGGTCCGGGTGGCCGCCAACCTGTTCTCGGCCGGGCAGGAGACCACCGTCCGCCTGCTCAGCTCGGCGTTGCGGGTGATCGCCGAACGCCCCGACATCCAGGCGCTGTTGCGCTCGGAACCCGGGCGCGTCCCGAACTTCGTCGAGGAGACGCTGCGCATCGAGAGCCCCGTGAAGGGGGACTTCCGGCTCTCCAGGGTCCCGGCCACGGTCGGCGGCGTCGACATCCCGGCGGGCACCACGCTGATGGTGGTCAACGGAGCCGCCAACCGCGACCCGCGCCGCTTCGAGGACCCGGCGGCGTTCGACCCCGCCCGTCCGAACGCCCGCCACCACATCTCCTTCGGCCGGGGCGTCCACACCTGCCCCGGCGCACCGCTCGCGCGGGCCGAGGCACGGGTCGGTATCGAGCGCCTGCTGGCCCGCACGAGCGACATCCGGATCTCCGAGCGCGTGCACGGGCCGGCGGACGCGCGCCGGTACCGGTACCTGCCGACGTACATCCTGCGCGGCCTGACCGATCTCAACCTGGAGTTCACGCCCACCGAAGGGACCACCCGATGAAGATCACCATCGACGAGGACCGCTGCCGCGGGCACGGCGTCTGCTGCACCGTCAGCCCCGGGGTGTTCGACCTCGGTGACGACGGCTACGCCGTGGCCGAACAGCCCGACGTGCCAGAGGAGTTCGAGCAGGCCACGCGCACCGCCGCGCTGAGCTGCCCCGAGCGCGCCATCTCCTGCCACTGACGCGACTCAGGCCCGCCGCGGCGGCATCCCGAACCCGGCGACCAGCACGGCGTTCGTCTCCGCCGCGGTCTGCCGCAGCGGCTTGGCCCGCGCGTACGCGGCCGAGCCGTGGAGTACCTGGAAGACCACCGGCTGGTGTTGCAGGCCATCGGGCAGCGCGATGCGCGGCGCGCCCGCCGGTTGATGGCGATGCACACGAGTGACGTGGAGACGGCACTGGTCCTGGAGCTGGAACACCGTGGCGGCAGCGGTTTGATCCTGGGGACGGAGGGCGGGGCGGACGGCGGCCCCCCTTCGGCCTGAGGCAGGCGTGCCGGAACAGGCGTGCCGGAAGCGGACGAGGCCCTGCCCCGCGAGTGTCCCCACGGAGCAGGGCCCCGGTGACGGGTCCGTTCGGCCCGCCGGGGTGCGTCAGGCTCGTTCCAGCACGATCAGGTAGATCGCGTCGGGCTCGAGATCGACGGTGGCGCTGTGGGTCCTGCCGGGCCGGACGATCCGGCTGTCGACCAGTTGGAGGCCGGCCTTGGCCGGGTCGGCGAAGTAGTTGCTGGTGTTCTGGTCGATCCGGTACATGAGCCGGCGGACCGGACGGTTCCTGAGCTCGGACGGCATCCGGGACATGTCGATCGTCGCCCGGTATCCGCGGTCGCCCACGTGCTGCCAGTTCCACACCATCAGCGACGCGCCGGTCCGGTCCTTCGACGCCGTCGCGTAGACGCCGTTGTCCCCTTCCAGGGGGCCGTCCACGACGGCGGACACCCGGGTGTCCTTCATCCTGGACTGCATCAGCATCATGTTGCCGTAGGGGGTGAAGGTGTTCTCGCGCGGCCCGTCCGGAGCACGGGTCACCAGCTGGTCCTTGCGCTCCTCGACCCGGTGCCGCACGCACCAGTTGAACATGTAGGTGTCCGGCTGGTTCGCGAAGTAGTAGGAGTAGGTGGCCATGCCGGCCGCCTGGCGGACGTAGTCCTTGTGGGGGGCGGCGTCGTCGAAGGCCGGGCCGGGGTAGACGCCCGTCTCGGTGACGTAGCTGGGGATGCGCTCATGGATGCGGCGTTCCTTGAACCAGCCGAGCAGGGTCTCCCGTTGTTTCGCCACCACCCTCAGGTCACCCTTGTACATCGACGGCGCCTGGTAGTCGTCGTCCCAGGCCAGATAGGCGTGATACGCCAGGAAGTCGAGACGCTTGCGCGGGTCCCGGTCGGCGGCGTAGTCGTCGAGAAAGGGCTTCATCCACTTCGGGTCCAGCCACGACAGCGCCGGTCCGCCCAGCTCGATGCGGTCCGCGCGGCGAAGACCCTTGTTGACCTTGTCGACGGCCCTGTAGTAGGGCGCGTAGAAGCGGTACAGGTCTCCCGGCTGGAGTGTCGTCCTGTCCGCGGGGATTCCCTGTTTGCGCTGCAGGCCGTGGAACTGCCAGTCCGGCTCGTTGAAGGCCTCCACGTAGGTCACGCGGGGGTACGCGGACTTGACGCTCCGCAGGATCAGTTCGAGCATCGGCTCGAGATCCTTCATGGGCCGCTCGCCCTCGACGAAGTCCGTCGGGTTGAGATTGATCAGCACCGAGTCGGACACGGTGCTCGCCTCGGTGAGGTAGTCGTCCAGCTCGGACAGGTCGCACCGCCGGGTCTTCAGGTCGCACGTGTCGAACACGTTCATGTCGTCCGGGGCGTTGGGGCTGCTCAGCCAGATCCGGTAGACGTCACCGTGCAGGCCCTGCCGGTTCAGGAACTTCACGTCACCGGCGCGCTGGTCGGGCCATGCCGTCACGTTGCCGAAGTTGTTCAGCCGTTCCGAACGCGGAAGGCTGCCCTCGCGCACGCCGAAGTCGACGTGGACCGTGGTCGGGGTGAGCGACGCGGAGGGTTCGGCCGCCCGAGCCGCGACGGACTGGACGGACGTCACGGCCAGCAGCATGGCGGCCGCTCCGGCCAGCATCCCTCGCCGGGTGGAAAGTCTCGTACTCGTGCGCATGGGGGAAGAACCTCGCTTCCATGAAGCAATGGCGGCCGCTCGCCGTTTGTGTGGGGAGGGAATGGCCGACGGCGGGTTCAGCATAGGGGCCCTCACACTGTCTGAGAACCTTCCTCACGCTTTGCGAGAATGTCATTCTGACCGGCCGGGAAAAGGGCACGCGCTCGGGTGTGCGCTCGTCCCCGGCTCGGGCCTTCCGGTCGCGCAGATGTCGCGCGCCCGGGGGCATCGCGTGCGGTAGGGGCAGCCCCGCGCCGTGCCGGCCGGGCCCGGCGACTCGCCCGCGGCGGCTCCGGGCAGCATGTCCCCGTCGAGGTCCACGGCCGTGGCGCGACCGGGCGACGCGCCGTCCGTTGCCGGCCCGGGTGGCCTACCACGACGCCTGTCACCTGGCCAACGCGCAGCGCATCACGGCCGAGCCCCGGCGGCTCCTCGGAACCATCCCCGGCCTGACCCTGGCCGACGTGGCGGAGCCGGAGACCCACGGCGTGGACCCTGTCCGTCGGCGGACGATGTTCGACCTGGTCATGGCCCGGATCGCGGGCCGGTTCGCGCGGGTGGAGCCCCGGGCGACCGCCCGCGCCCACCTGCTCGGGCCGCTGTCGAGTGTCGAGCGGCAAGACACGTGACAGCGCCCCGACCAGCCGTTTCACAGAGAGGCTTCCGTCTGGCGGAAGCGGCCTTGCGCAGTGGACGCGGCCCTCACGACCCTGTTCCCAACCACGGCACGCGGGGCGAGGACGCCCCGCCGACAGGGACGGGAACCGCCATGCCGCACACAACCGCGTTCGCCAGGAACCAGTGGTACGTCGCCGCCTACAGTCACGAGGTCGGTCGCGAGGAGCTGCTCGGGCGGACGGTCCTCGGGGAGCCGCTGGTCTTCTACCGGACCGAGGAGGACGGTACGCCGGTGGCACTGCACGACCGGTGTGTGCACCGCCGGTTCCCGCTCTCCGAGAGCCGGCTGGACGGCGACCGGATCGTGTGCGGCTACCACGGGTTCACCTACGACACGACCGGCGCCTGTGTGTACGTGCCGGGTCAGAAGCGCATCCCGCGCACCGCCCGGGTCACCGCCTATCCGGTCGTCGAGCAGGACTCCCTGGTGTGGGTGTGGATCGGCGATCCGACGCTCGCCGACCCGCAGGCCGTGCCGCGCGCCCGGCACCTGGACTCCCCCGGCTGGACGACCGTGCGCGGCATGGAGCCGATCGACGCGGACTACGGGCTGCTCGTCGACAACCTCCTCGACCTGTCCCACGAGACGTATCTGCACGGCGGATACATCGGCACCCCCGAGGTCGCCGAGACGCCGATCACCACCGAGGTCGACGAGGGCGCCGGGATCGTGCGGGTGAGCCGCCACATGGACGACGCCGAGTGCCCGCCCTTCTACGCCCGTTCGACCGGGATCGAGGGGCGGATCACCCGGTGGCAGGACATCGAGTACCACGCGCCGTGCCTGTATCTGCTGCACAGCCGCATCGCGCCGGTGGGCGTGCTGCCGGAGGCCGACGGGAGCGACCCGAACGGGTTCCACACCGAGATCACGTACGCGATCACCCCGTCCGCCGACGGCAAGGTGTACGACTTCTGGATGGTCTCGCGGGACTGGGCGACGGACGACGAGGAGGTCACCGAGTTCCTGCGCGGCAACAACCACACGGTGGTCATGCAGGACGTCGACGCCCTCAACCTCCTGCAGCGGACGCTGGGTTCGGAGCGGTCCGGCTACCAGGAGCTGAGCATCAACATCGACACCGGCGGGCTCGCCGCCCGCCGCATCCTCGCCCGGCTGGTGGAGGAGGGCGACAAGCCGGCGGAGCCGGTCCTGTGAGCAGCCCCACCGGCGAGGTCTACCGCATCGACTGGCTGCCGGGCACCGACGTCCTGCACGGCACCTGCCACTGCGGGGCCGAGCACACCGCGCAGGACCCGGTGCAGATGTGGGAGTGGATGCTCGCCCACCCCGAAGGTCATGAGCCGCACCCACCCGCCCCCCACGGGCACGAGACGCACGGACACGCGCCGCACGGACACGAGCCGCGGAAGGGAGCACCTCATGAGTGACGTCCGGGAAGTCGAACTCGTCGTGGAACGGCGCGAGTTCGCAGCCGACGGCGTGCTCGCGCTCACCCTGCGCCATCCCCTGGGCGAGCCGCTCGCGGCCTGGGAACCCGGCGCCCACGTCGACGTGGTCCTCGGGCCGGAGCTGGAGCGGCAGTACTCGCTGTGCGGCGACCCGGCCGACCGGAGCTCCTGGCGGATCGCGGTGCTGCGCGAGCCGGCCGGGCGGGGCGGTTCGGTCCATGTGCACGACGAGCTGAGGCAGGGCGACAAGGTCCGGGTCCGCGGTCCGCGCAACCACTTCGCCCTGCGCCCGGCGGCCCGTTACCGGTTCATCGCGGGCGGCATCGGGATCACACCCGTCCTGCCGATGCTGGCGGCGGCCGAGGCGGCGGGCGCCGACTGGCGTCTGCTGTACGGGGGCCGCACCCGCGACTCCATGGCGTTCACGCAGGAGTTGGCGCGGTACGGCGATCGGGTCACGGTCGCGCCGCAGGACGAGACCGGTCTGCTGGACCTCGCCTCGGTGCTCGACGAGCTGCCCGAGGACGCCCTCGTCTACTGCTGCGGTCCCGGTCCGCTGCTGGACGCGGTGGAGGAGCGCTGCCCGGCCGGGGCGCTGCACGTCGAGCGGTTCCAGGCCAAGGAGCAACCCACGGGCACCGACGTGGAGTTCGAGGTCGAGCTCGCGCAGAGCGGTCGTACGGTGACGGTCGCGCCGGGTGTCTCCGTACTGGACACGGTGCGTGCGGCCGGCGTCGAAGTGCTCTTCTCCTGCACCGAGGGCACCTGCGGCACCTGTGAGACCGATGTGCTGGACGGCGTACCGGAGCACCGCGACTCGGTGCTCACCGCCGAGGAGCGGGAGGCAGGGGAGACCATGATGATCTGTGTGTCCCGGTGCCGGGGCGGCAAGCTGGTCCTCGACCTGTGATCCGCGGGACGCCGGTGCCGCGGGGGCCTCAGGCCTCCGTGGCCGGTACCACGCTGAGGTGACTCGCGGCGCGGCGCACGGCGCGGGTCCTGCGCGTGGCGGGGGCGGGACGCGCCTCGCGCAGGACCATCGTCAGCCGCGTGTACCCCATGTCCCGCAGGGCCCCCGGGGTGTCCTCGACGATGCGGCAGTCCGTGGCGCCCCAGCGCGGGTCGGGATGCACCAGCGGGCGGACCGCCCCGTCGTGCTCCGCGGCCCCCTCGCCGACCGCGCGGATCCAGTGCGGCAGGCCGTAACGGTAGGCGGCCTCCATGATCGGGTCCTGGGCGATCTCACGGCGGATCGCCAGCAGCCCGTGGTCGTGGCCGTGCCGCTCCACGGCCGCCGCGAAACCGGCGAGCATCGGCAGGCACCAGCCGGCCTCGTGGTCGCCGAGCACCGAGGGCGCGTCGGGGTGGAAGAGGACGAAGCGCAGGAAGTTGTCGCCGGGCTGGGCCGTCGGATGCGGGCTCACCGCCCGGAAAAGTGACGCGAAAGCAGCGTTGGACTGCACCACGTCCCAGCGGTGGTCGACCACGACGGACGGGAAGGGGACGGCCTCCAGGTAGACGGCGCAGTCCTGCAGGTACGCCTGGGCCTCGGGTCCTTCGGGGACGGGACGCGGTACGGACCGCTGCCCACCTGCCTGATATGCCATCGGGAGGTCACCCCTCTTGCCTATGCGGCCTTCACGCGGCGCCCCGATCCTGCTGCCGAGGCACAGTCATGTCAACTATCGTGGCATTCCATGCTCGTTGACGGCTGAAATTGGCCACAGTTGTGGCGAGACCTGGATGTGAGTTCGAAACACCCGCTACTCTCCACAAGTTCACGGCGACCGTCTGCGCCGAGGAGCGTGCCCCGGTGAGAGGGACGTGAGAGACCTAGGAGACCTGTCGGTGGCGGAGGATGGCTTCGAGGTTCCGGGCGCCACGGCGACGGTGCTGCTGTCGGCCGTCGTCGCCCGTGTCGCCGCGCTCGCCGACCGGCTCGGCGTGGCGCACGCGGAGGTCTTCGGCACCGGGCGGCTGTCCGTCGCCTCCGGTGTCCCCGAGCCCGTGGTCAGGGCCCTGCTGAGCGGGCGGCCCGCGGGCGAGCCCGATGTGCAGGCCCGTTTCCTTCAGCGCCTGGACCTGCTGCGCCGTACGCGGCTCAAGCCGAACGGCCGCCGGTACACCCAGCAGGAGATCGCCGACGGCGCGGGCATGTCGCGTCAGCAGGCGGGCGCCCTCATCAACGGCGACAGACGCCCCACGATGGAGCACTGCGACGCTCTTCAGCGCTTCTTCCGCGTGCACGCGGGCTTCCTCACGGCGGAGGACCCGGAGGCGCTCGCGGGGGCGTTGCAGCACACCGAGCAGGATCTGCTGCAAAAGCTCGCCGCGCGGGAGGCGGCCGCGGCCGCCGAGGACCCGCTGGAGCGGCTGCTGCAGGACCACGGCGTGCGCGGGATCGCGTGGCGGGCCGCCCAGCTGCCCACCGACCAGCACCGCGACAAGGTCGCCGAGTGGCTGGACATGCTCCTGGAGAGCGTGAAGCGGCCCGAGTCGTGATCCGGGGGAGAACTGTGAGCATCGCGAAGGAAATGCGCCGGCTCAGCGGCGAGCTGGTCTCGGAGCTGACCCTCCCGGCCCCCGCCCCGCCGGCCGACCTGTACACCGCTCTGTGCGACGGGATGAGCAGACGGCGCGGCCGCCCCGTGCACTTCCGGATGGCGCCCTTCCCCGCGGACACGGCCAGCGGGCTGTGGCTCGACATGGCCGACCAGGACCTCGTCGTCATCGAGGAACGCACCGCGCCCGACCACCAGTTGGTGATCCTGGGGCACGAGCTGTGGCACATGAAGGCGGGGCACTGCAGCCATCACGTCGAGGGCGCCGCGGTCGCGGCGCGTTTACTCAGCGACGGAGCGGACCTGCGGGCGACGGTGCGCAGCGTGGCGGCGCGCACCCGTTTCGACCTGGCCGACGAGCGGCAGGCCGAGAGCTTCGGCCTGCTGCTGGCCAGCAAGTGCCGCACCTGGCTGCCGGGGTCGTCACCCCGGGGCCGGGGTCAGCGGGATCACCTGGCGGGCCGTATCGAGGCCTCTCTCGGGTACTTGGGGCCGCAGAGCTGAGCGGCGGCGCCGTCGGGGGCGCGCGCCGGGCGCGTTCGTGAGGTGACGGGAAGTGGCGCGCTCCGTGCCGATCCGAACCTCCGGCGGCGCGTACCCGGACCCTTCACGCAGCTCAGGAGCGGTTTCTCGCACGGAGTTCCGCGTGGGCGGCGCGTGCGCTGAGCGGGCGAACCGACGTGGAGGACAGCCGGATTGTCAGTGGTGGGCGGCAAGCTGGGGGTGCGCCGCCGCACGGTGGCGTACGCGCCGTGGGGGCGCGTGGCAGACGACGACGCCGACACGGGGAGAGCCGACCGATGCCCACCGCCGTACTGACCGACCGCGAACGCGCAGCCGTCCAGGCCTACCTCCGGCTGCTGCACACCGTGCGCGCCGCCTTCGGCGACGAGGAGGGCGGCGGGACCGCAGGCGCCTCCCGGCCGCCGCACGACCGGCGGCCTCCGGTGGTGCCGCCGGCCGTGCTGGCGGAGGCCGAGCAGGCGCTGGCCGACGCGGGGCTGACCGGCAACGAGGAGGAGTTCTTCCGGCTGCTGCACACCTGGTGCCCCGGCAGGTGACCGCGGGCGGCGGCCGTCTCAGGCGTGCGGCACCGTCACCGCCGTGGCCACCAGCCCGTGCCGTACGGTCCAGCGGCCGTCGAAGTGCTCGACGCGACGTCCGCCGACCACCGGCCCGGGGACCAGCAGCCGGGCCCGGAACCCGCCCTGCGCTCCGGCGGCCGGTCCGGTGTCGACGGCGGCGGGGTCGGCGTCCGCCGAGAGGTCGATGTCGGCCTCCTCGAAGTCCAGCCACTTACGGGTGAGGGGGAACCAGGCCTTGTAGACGGACTCCTTGGCGCTGAACAGGAGCCGGTCCCAGTGCACCTCGGGACGGTCCGCGGCCAGCCGCTCGAGCCGCGCCGCCTCCGCGGGCAGGGCGACGGCGGACAGCACCCCCTCGGGCAGCGGCCCGTGGGGTTCGGCGTCGATGCCGAGCGAGGCCAGGTCGGCGGCCCGCACCAGGGCCGCCGCGGAGTAGTCGGCACAGTGCGTCATGCTGCCCGTGACGCCGTCCGGCCAGTGCGGCGCTCCGCGCAGGCCGGGCAGCACGGGCTGTGCGGGCACCCCCAGTTTCTCCATGGCGCGCCGGGCGCAGCCGCGGACGATCGTGAACTCGCGGCGCCGCTTGTCGACCGCCCGCACCAGCAGCGCCTCCTCCTGCGGGTACAGCGGCGTGTTCCCGAACTCGCGGACGCCCTCCTCGCCGAACGCCTCCACCGCCACCACGGGAGCGGGCAACAGTTCACCGATCACGAGTTCTCCGCCTCCCGGGGCAGGATGCGCCGCAGGCGGCCCGGCGGCTGCGGCCGCTTGCGCCACTCGCGGGGGTAGCCCACCGACACCTCCTCGAAGCGGACGCCGTCCTGCCGGGTGGTGCGCGGGATGTGCAGGTGGCCGTAGACCATCGCCTCGACCCGGAACCGGCGGTGCCAGTCGGCGGTGAGGGCGGTGCCGCACCACATGGCGAACTCGGGGTGCCACAGGACGTCCATGGGGTGACGGTGCAGCGGGTAGTGGTTGACGAGGACCGTCGGCAGGTCCTCGGGGATCGCGGCGAGTCGCCGGCCGGTCTCGGCGACCCGGGCCCGGCACCAGGCCTCGCGGCTCGGATACGGGTCGGGGTGCAGCAGGTACTCGTCGTTGCAGACGATGCCCGTGCCCTCCGCGTAGGCCAGCCCCTCCTCCTTGGTCGTGCAGCCGGCCGGCAGGAACGAGTAGTCGTACAGCAGGAACAGCGGCGCGACGACCACGGGGCCGCCGGGGCCCTCCCACACCGGGTAGGGGTCCTCGGGGCTCGTCACGCCGAGGTCGCGGCAGAGCTCCACCAGGTGCTCGTAGCGGGCGACCCCGCGCAGGGTGACCGGGTCCGTGGGGAACGTCCACAGCTCGTGGTTTCCGGGAGCCCAGACGACCTTGCGGAAGCGGCTCGCGAGGGTCTTCAGCGCCCAACGGATGTCGGCGGTGCTCTCCGAGACATCGCCGGCGACGAGCAGCCAGTCCTCTTCCGTCTCGGGGACCATGGCCTCGACGAGGTCCCGGTTCTCCGCATGGCCGATGTGCAGATCGCTGATGGCCAGCAGTCGCCCGGCGGCACCGGCCGTCGACGTCACTTCGCACCCCCCGCCCAGGAGCCCACGCTCCGTATCCACATGCACACACCAGTGTGCACACGAGAACACATTCGCGGCCGCCGTACAAGGTCGAATCACGTCGTCCGCGGCGGCCGCACAGGGCTTCACCTGCGCCAAAGCGCCCCTTTACCGGACCGGGCGCCGCACGTGAACAAGATCGGCGATTCCGTGACACCCGCGTTGCACGCGGCGCCCCCGGGAAGCCGTATGATCGCCCCAACACCACCGCCATGGACGTCCCTTCCGCAGGGCGGTTTGGTGACCCACCATTCCCCCTGCCCGGGCCGGGCCTGCTTCGCCCTGCCCGCGAACCGTGAAAGGCGGCCTCGCATGGTCTCTCGCGTACGCGTCTGGCTCAACCGCACGTACGCGGAGAACGTGTTCTTCACGGATCAGCTGCGACGAAATCCCAGCGACCGCGCCGTCGAGATCCATGCCACGCACGGTGACGCCGACTCCCCCGTGCTGGCCGCCGCCGACACCGCCGAGCTCGAGCCGGAGGGCCTCTCCCCGGCCGCGTACGTCGAGTACGCGCTGGCCCAGTGCCGGCGCCGCGGCATCGACGTCTTCGTGCCCCGCCTGCACCAGTCGGCGATCGTGGCGCACCGCGCCGACTTCGAGGCGGTCGGCACCGCGCTGCTGGCCCCGCCGCCGGAGGCCGTCGCGGTCTTCCACGACAAGGTGATCGCGTACGAGGCCGTGCAGGCGATCGGCGTACCCGTGCCGCCGTGGTACCGGATCCGGTCGGCGGACGAACTCGTGGCCGCCGTCGAGGAGTTGGAGGAGGCGGGACACAAGCCGTGCTTCAAGCCGGCGTCCGGCGCGGGCGGGGTGGGCTTCCGGATGATCACCCGGGCGCCCTTCTCGCTGACGCACCTCACCGGGTTCCCGAGCCCCTACGTCCAGCTGGACGCGGTGGTCGGGGTGCTGAAGCAGGCCGAGGAGCAGGACGGGGAGCAGGTCGACTGGCTCGTCATGCCGCGCCTGGAGCAGCCGGAGGTGTCCGTGGACTGCCTCACCGGCCCCGACAACAGGGTGCGGATGGCCATCGGCCGGACGAAGAACGGCCGCCGGCGGGGCTTCACCCTGCACGAGCAGTGGCTGGAGCCTGCGCGGCTCATCGCCGAGGGTTTCGGGCTGCACTACCTGTCCAACATCCAGTTCCGGATGTTCGGCGACCGGCCGGTCCTGATGGACGTCAACACCCGCCCGGCGGGCGGACTGCACCAGCTGTCCCTGTGCGGGGTCAACGCCCCCTGGGCCGCCGTGCAGTTGGCGCTCGGCGAGGATCCGGGCGACGTCGTGCCGCCCTTCCTGGGGCAGGACTACACAGTGGTGTCGGGGCCGCGGCCGCTGCGCGCGGTGACGCTGCCGCACCAGCGCGTGGACGAGGTGGCGGCCGAACCGCTGCTGCCGGCCGTGCCCGCCCCGGCCGACTCCGTCGAGGTGCCGGCCGCGCAGGCGCTGCCGTTCTAGAAGGCCCCGAAACGGATATTTCTCTCACCGGTATGGACCAATCCCGTCCGTCGCCTTGACAGCGGGATTGGTCCATACCAACTTTGTTGCGCACCCCCTGCACTCCCCTGCACTCCCGAACACCCCCATTCCTTCAGGGAGATCGCGTGCGCAGCACACCCCTCGGACGCCCGTGGCGTCGCTTCCTCGCCCTGCTCGGCACCGCCGGGCTCGCCCTCGCCGGCGCCGTGGCCCTGCCGGGCACCGCCCAGGCGGCCAACGTCCTCACCAACCCCGGATTCGAGTCGGGCGCCCTGTCGCCCTGGACCTGTACGGGCGATCTCGGCTCCGTCGTCTCCTCGCCCACCCACAGCGGATCCAAGGCCCTCACGGGGGCGGTGAGTTCGAGCGACAACGCCAAGTGCAGCCAGACCGTCTCCGTGAGGCCGAACACCGCCTACGCGCTGACCGGCTGGGTGCGCGGCTCCTATGTGTACCTCGGCGTCGACGGCGGCGCCTCCACCTGGACGTCGTCTCCCTCGGCGTACAGCCGGCTGTCGGTGTCCTTCACCACCGGGGCCTCGCAGACCAGCGCCACGATCTACGTCCACGGCTGGTACGCCCAGGGCGCCTACCACGCCGACGACGTCAGCCTCGACGGACCCGGCGGCGGGGGCGGCACGGACACGCGGGCCCCGACCGCGCCCGGCGGGCTCACCTCGACCGGCAAGACGTCCTCCAGCGTGTCGTTGTCCTGGAACGCCGCCACCGACGACGTCGGCGTCACGTCCTACGACGTCTACAGCGGGTCCGCGGAGGTGCTCACCGTCTCCGGCACGGCCGCCACGGTCAGCGGGCTGTCCGCGAGCACCGGGTACACCTTCACCGTGCGGGCCCGCGACGCCGCCGGGAACACCTCCGCGGCCTCGAACTCCGTGTCCGTCACGACCGACGCGGGCGGAGGCGGGGGCACCGGCTTCAAGCAGGCCGCGCCCTACCTGTTCGAAGGGTGGGGAGACCCGCCGAACGTGTCCACGGTGATGAACGCGACCGGCGTCAAGTGGTTCACCATGGCGTTCGTGCTGGACGGCGGCGGCTGCAACCCGATGTGGGACGGCAACCGGGCGCTGACCGGCGGGGTCGACCAGAGCGTCGTCAACCAGATCCGCTCGGCGGGCGGTGACATCGTGCCCTCGTTCGGCGGCTGGCAGGGCAGCAAGCTCGGCGCCAACTGCTCCTCGGCGAGCGCGCTGGCGGGCGCCCTGCAGAAGGTGATCGACGCCTACTCGCTCAAGGCGATCGACATGGACATCGAGAACACCGACGAGTTCGAGAACGAGGCCGTGCAGGCACGGATCCTCACCGCGCTGAAGACCGTGAAGGCGAACAACCCCGGTCTGAAGACCGTCGTCACCTTCGGGACGTCGACCACCGGGCCGACGTACTACGGCAACCGCCTCATCGAACAGGCCAGGTCGCTCGGCGCCGACATCGACGTCTTCACCGTCATGCCGTTCGACTTCGGCGGCGGCTCGGACATGTACGGCAACACCGTGCACGCCACCGAGGGCCTGAAGAACAAGCTGAAGTCCACCTTCGGCTGGGACGACGCGACCGCCTACGCCCACGTCGGCATCTCGGGCATGAACGGCCTGTCCGACCAGCAGGAGAACACCACCCCGGCGATCTGGACCCAGATCCGGGACTGGGCCAACGCCCACCACATCGCCCGGCTCGCCTACTGGGCCGTCAACCGCGACCGGCCGTGCCCGGGCGGGGGCGTGGTGAGCAACTGCTCCGGCATCGGCCAGAGCACCTGGCAGTTCACCTCCATCACGGCCGGCTTCACCGGCTGAGCCTCCCGGCGAGAGCCGAGGAAGCCCGGCCGAAGCCTCCCCCACGGCCGTGGAAGTCCCCCGGATCCCGGTCCGGGGGACTTTTTTCCGCCGGAGGTGTATCAGGGGCGCACCTGCGGACTCTCAAGGGTGAAGGGCCACCGGGGGAGCGCCGGCCCTTGGGGGGAAGCACAGGGATCGACGGGGGAAGCCCCCGGGGATCGACGGGGGATCCTCGGGGCACGGGGGATCGGGTCGGTCGGCCGCTGTCACGGGGAGCGGCCGACCGACCCGATGGTGCGTCAAGGACGCATGCCCTGGGCGCCGCCTACCCGGGCCCGCGGTGCGGGACGGGCGCTATTCGCCCCGGCGCAGTCGCAGGGTCAGGATCTGGAAGGGGCGCAGGGTCACCTCGACCGTGCCGTCGCCGGGCACGGCAGCCGCCGCCTCGTCCTGCAGCGGCCGTTCCAGCAGGTCGGTGACCTCCGCGCCGGCCAGCGGGAAGCCGGTGCGCAGCACGCCCCGGGCCCGTCCGCCGCGGGACTCGTACAGCCGCACCACGACGTCGCCCGACCGGTCGTCGGCGAGCTTGACGGCCTCCACGGTCACGCCGTCGCCGTCCACGGACACCACCGGCTCCGCGGCGCCCGCCGACTCGGCCACGCGCAGCGGCAGGTTGAGGGCGTATCCCTCGGCGACCGCGTCCGCGATGGTGGCGCCCGGCAGCAGGGAGTACGTGAACCGGTGCCTGCCCTGGTCGGCCCCGGGGTCGGGGATGCGCGGAGCGCGCACCAGGCTGAGGGCGACCGTGGTCGTCGTGCCGCCGTCCTCGCGGACCGTGCGGGAGACGTCGTGGCCGTACGTCGAGTCGTTGAGGACCGCGACGCCGTAGCCGGGTTCGCCGACGTGCACCCAGCGGTGGCCGGAGACCTCGAAACGGGCCGCCTCCCAGCTGGTGTTGGTGTGGGTGGGCCGCTGGACGTGGCCGAACTGGATCTCGGCGGACGAGTGCGGCGCGCGGACGTCGACCGGGAAGGCGGCCTTGAGGATCTTCTCGGCCTCGTGCCAGTCGAGGTCGGTCTCGATGTCGACGCGGGGGCTGCCGGCCCGGAGGGTGATCGTCTGGGTGAGGGTCGAGCCCCTGCCGAAGGACCGGGTGACGCGCAGGGCGCCGAGCAGCGGGTCGTCCTCGACGACGGTGACCGAGTCCGGGTCGAGCAGGTCGGTGAAGCGGTTCCTGTAGTGCTTGTCGATGTCCCAGGCGTCCCAGTAGTTGGGCAGGTCGGTGTGCAGGCGGAGCAGGTTGCCGGGGCCGGCGAGGACCTCGCGGTCCGCCCGCAGGTCGCGCACCGAGGACAGCGTGCCGTCCGCCGCGACCTCCACGCGGACCAGGCCGTTGTCGAGGGTCAGACCGCAGACCGTCACCGGCTGCTGCGGGGACTCGACGGCGGCCGCTGCCAGGGGCGCGGTGCCGCTCGCGGGGACCTCCACGTAGGCCGGCGCCCCCGCGGAGGTACGGACGACCTCGGCGCGGTCGTACGGGCTGGTGTTGAACACCCGGGTGGCGCCCGTGCCCAGCGCGGCGACCGCCTCGGCGGTCAGCGTCTCCAGCTCCCCGGCGACGCGGGCGTACTCGGCCTCCGCCTCGCGGTGCACCCAGGCGATCGAGGAGCCCGGCAGGATGTCGTGGAACTGGTGCAGCAGCACCGTCTTCCAGAGCCGGTCGAGCCGGTCGTACGGGTAGGCGTAGCCCGGCGCGTGCAGCGCGGCCGTCGTCGCCCACAACTCCGCCTCACGGAGCCGGTGCTCGGATCGCCGGTTGCCCTGCTTGCCGCGTGCCTGCGTGGTGTAGGTGGCGCGGTGCAGCTCCAGGTAGAGCTCGCCGACCCACACGGGGGCGTCCGGGTACTCCTCACGGGCCTTGGCGAAGAACGCGTCCGGGTGCTCGACGACGACCTTCGGCGAGCCCTCCAGGTCGGCGAGCCGGCGCGCCCGTTCCATGATCTCGCGGGTGGGACCGCCGCCGCCGTCCCCCCAGCCGAAGGGGGCGAGGGAACGCGTACCGCCGCCCTTCTCGGAGTAGTTGCGCACCGCGCGGTCCATCTCCTCGCCGCTGAAGCGGGCGTTGTAGGTGTCGACCGGCGGGAAGTGGGTGAAGATGCGGGTGCCGTCGATGCCCTCCCACCAGAAGGTGTGGTGGGGGAACTTGTTGGTCTGGTTCCAGGAGATCTTCTGGGTGAGGAACCAGTCGTTGCCGGCGAGCTTGGCGAGCTGCGGGTAGGCGGCGTTGTAGCCGAAGGAGTCCGGCAGCCAGACACCCCTGGTCTCCACGCCGAAGTGCTCGATGAAGAAGCGCTTGCCGTGGACGAGCTGCCGGGCGATGGCCTCGCCGCCGGGCAGGTTGCCGTCGGACTCGACCCACATGCCGCCGACCGGGACCCACTGTCCCTTCTTGACCGACTCCTGGATGCGCGCCCACACGTGCGGGTGGTTGTCGCGCACCCACTCGTACTGCTGGGCCTGGGAGCAGGCGAAGACGAAGTCCTCGTACTCGTCGGCGAGCGCGGTGACGTTGGAGAAGGTACGGGCCGTCTTGCGCTTGGTCTCGCGGATCGGCCACAGCCAGGCGGAGTCGATGTGCGCGTGGCCGACGCCGGAGATGGTGTGGGCGCTGGCGTGCGCGGGCCGGGCCAGCACCGGGGCGAGCACCTCGCGGACGGCTGCGGCGCTGCCGGAGACGTCGTCCAGGTCGAGGGTGTCCATGGCCCGGTCCAGGGCGTGCATGATCTCGTGGCGGCGCGGCTCGTGCTCGGCGAGGTGGACCATCAGCCCGCGCAGCACCTGGAGGTCGAGGTCGAGGTGCCAGACCTGCTCGTCGAGGACGGCGAGGTCGGCGCGGCGGAAGGTGTACAGCGGACGGTCGCCGGCCGTCAGCACGTCGCCGAGCGGGGTCGGCGCGGCGAAGTCGCCGGCCAGGATGTCGGGGTTGGAGGCCGCCTCGACGAGGTAGTCGACGCTCTCGCCGCCCGTCGCCGGGTTGCCGATCGGCACGTACTGGTTGAGCGGGTTGACGGCCTTCAGCGGTGTCCCGTCGGTGCGGTGGACGAGGGCTTCGGCCTGGTTGCCGGGCCAGTCGCCGACGAAGCCGAGGTCGATGACGGCCTCGACGCGCCGGCCGGCCCAGTCGGCGGGCACCCGGCCGCGCATCCGGAACCAGGTGGTGCCCCAGGGCGGGCCCCACGGGGTGTCCATGGCGAAGGGCTCGTACGCGGCGGCCGCGGCCTGGGCGAAGGGCACCGGCTCCCCCGGCGCCTGCCAGGCCTCGACCTCGAGGGGCACGGTGGCCGCGTAGACCGCGGGCTTGACGCGCTGGTTGTGGACGCGCTCGACGCGCTCCTCGATGCGGCGGCGTTCGTCATGCATGGGGAATCTCCAGTGGGGGACCACGAAGTGCGGGAGGCCTGAGGCCGGGTGCTGGACCCAGCGGGGGAAAGCGCTTTCCCCCGCTGGGACTACTTAAGGTACGCCAGCCCCGGATGGACGTCGGCGTAGGCCTCGACCAGCCGGCGCGCGACGTTCACCGAGTCGACCAGCGGATGCAGCGCGAACGCCTTGACGGCCCTCGCCCGGGAGCCGGACTCGGCGGCGGCGAGCACCTCGCGCTCGACGCCCTTCACCGCGCAGACCAGCCCGGTGGCGTGCTCGGGCAGCGGGGCGACGGCCACCGGATGGGCGCCGCCGGAGTCGACGAGGCAGGGCACCTCGATGACGGCGTCGGCGTCCAGCACCGAGAGGACGCCCTGGTTGCGCACGTTGAGGATCAGGGTGGTGCGCTCGTCACGGGCGATGGCCCGCATCAGGGCGAGGGCGACCTTCTCGTAGCCGCCGGAGAGGTCGTCGGCGTCGCGTTCGCCGGCGCCGGCGCTCTCCCGGTTCTCGGCCATGTAGGTGGCCTCGCGTTCGGCGCGGGTGCGGTCCCAGGCGGCCAGGGCCGCCGCGCCGGGGTCGCGCATCTCCTCGTAGAAGCGGGCCTGCTGGCCGGCGAGGAAGGCGCCGCGGGTCTTCTCGGCCTGCCGGTAGGCGCGGACGGCCTCCCGGTTGAAGTAGTAGTAGTGCAGGTACTCGTTGGGGATCGCGCCGAGGGACTGCAGCCAGTCGGCGCCGAAGAGCTTGCCCTCCTCGAAGGAGCCGAGCAGGCTGGGGTCGGCGAGCAGCCGCGGGAGCTCGTCGCGGCCGGCGATCCGCAGGCCGCGGACCCAGCCGAGGTGGTTGAGGCCGACGTAGTCGATCCACGCCTGTTTCGGGTCGGCGCCGAGGACCCGGGCGATACGGCGGCCGAGGCCGACCGGCGAGTCGCAGATGCCGATGACGCGGTCGCCGAGGTGGCGGGACATGGCCTCGGTGACGAGCCCCGCCGGGTTGGTGAAGTTGATGACCCAGGCGTCGGGGGCGAGACGGGCCGCCCGGCGGGCGATGTCGACGGCGACCGGGACCGTCCGCAGGCCGTAGGCGATGCCCCCGGCGCCGACCGTCTCCTGGCCGAGGACGCCCTCCGCGAGGGCCACCCGCTCGTCGTCCGCACGGCCCTCGAGGCCGCCGACGCGGATCGCGGAGAAGACGAAGTCGGCGCCGCGCAGGGCCTCGTCGAGGTCGGTGGTGGCGGTGACCCGGGGGGCGTCGGGTACGGCGGCGGCCTGCTCCGCCAGCACCCGGGCGACCGCCCGCAGCCGGCCGTCGTCCAGGTCGTGCAGGACGACGTGCGTGACGCGCCCCTCGCCGCGGTCCGTCAGGAGCGCGCCGTACACGAGCGGCACCCGGAAGCCGCCGCCGCCCAGAATCGTCAGTTTCACGCCTGCACCTTTCCTGCCAGGACCACCTCGACGCCCGCCTCCTCGAAGGAGGACCGGGTCGCCGGGTCGACCGGCCCGTTCGTCACCACCACGTCCAGGTCCTCGGGACCGCAGACCTTCGCCATGCCCGTGCCCGGGAACTTCGCCGCGTCGGCGAGCAGGACGACCTTGCCGCCGGCCTTGATCATGGCGCGTTTGACCGGCACCTCGACGACCGTCGTGTCCATCACCTGCCCGCCCGGGCGCACTCCGCTGGTGCCGAGGAAGAGCCAGTCGGCGTGCAACTGGCGCAGGTTGTCCTCGGTGAGGAAGCCCACCAGGGAACGGTACTCGCGGCGGACCATGCCGCCGAGGAGCACCAGCTCGATGCCCTCGTCGTCGGCGAGCTCCTCGTAGACCACCAGGTTGCTGGTGATCACCGTGAGTCTGCGGCCGTGCAGCTGCCGGGCCAGCCGGTAGGCGGTGGTACCGATGTCGAGCAGCACCGTCTGGCCGTCCTCGACCATCGCCGCGGCCCGGGCGGCTATCGCGTCCTTCTCGGCCACCCGCACCTCTGCCACCTCGGCGAAGGGCTGGTCGCCCTCCTCCGCGACGGCCCCGCCGTGCACCCGGGTGAGCAGGCCGTCCTCCTCGAGCTTGACCAGGTCGCGCCTGATCGTGGCCGGGCTCACACCCAGCTCCTCGGAGAGGTCGGTCACGGCTGCGGGGCCCCCGGCGCGCAGGGCCCGCAGGATGAGTTGATGTCGTCGTTCTGCCAGCACGACGTGAACACTACTCGTCATCTTCAATCAAATCCATGCTCACTTCTGCTGAGGTATTGACCAATCTCGCCGAGGGGCGCACGATTCCGGTCACTGAAATGAAGAGTTTTGACGAGAGGATGTGCGGTGGACGACGACCGGCCCGAGGTGCTGCTCACCGGGCTGCTCTTCTACGACCTCGTCCTCACGGGTCTCGGCAGGCCGCCGGCGCCTGGCGAGGAGATCTGGACCGGCGGCATGGGCTGCGGCCCCGGCGGCATCGCCAACCTCGCGGTCGCGGCGTCCCGCCTCGGCCTGCGGACCTCGCTCGCCACGGTCTTCGGCGACGACTTCTACGGCGCCCACTGCCGGGAGGTCCTGGCCGGGCAGGAGGGCGTGGACCTCGCCCTCTCCCGCACGGCCGACGGCTGGCACACCCCCGTCACCGTCGCCCTCGCCCTCCCTGCGGCCGGGCCCGCCGCGAACGGGGTCGCCGCCGCCGACCGGGCCCTGATCACCCACGGCCAGGAGCCGCCGTACTCGCAGGACGCGCTGATGGGCGACCCGCCCGAGGCGCGTACGGCCCTCGTGCACCTCGAGGCCGAACCCCGCGCCTGGATCGCCAAGGCGGCCGCGAACGGCACCCATGTGTACGCCGACGTCGGCTGGGACCCCACCCTTCGGTGGTCCGCCGACCTGCTGGACCAGCTCGCCCTGTGCCACGCCTTCCTCCCCAACGAGACCGAGGCGATGGCGTACACCCGCACCGACAGCGCGGTCGCCGCGCTCGGCACGCTCGCCGAGCTGGTGCCGGTGGCCGTGGTCACCCGGGGCGCGCACGGCGCGGTCGCGGTCGACCAGACGACCGGCGAGTACGCGGAGGTCCCCGCCCTGGACGTCGACGTCCTGGACGCGACCGGCGCGGGCGACGTGTTCGGCGCGAGCTTCGTGGCGGCCTCGCTCGGCGGCTGGCCGCTGGCGGAGCGGCTGCGGTTCGCCGTCCTCGCCGCCTCCCTGTCCGTGCGCCACCACGGCGGCGCACTCGCCGCGCCCGGCTGGTACGGCGTGCGGCGCTGGTGGCGCTCGCTCACCGACCCGGGGCTCGGACGGGCGTACGGCTTCCTCGCCGAGCGCATCCCGGCGGACGTGGGCCCGCCCGTGCGGCACGCCCCGGTCACCCCGCCCGTCCTGCGGTCCTGACCCGGGGATACGCGGAACGCCTCCCCACGCACGCCCCTCGAACGGCACCCCGTCTGCGAAGACGCGAACAGATCCGAAAGGCGGTGGGAGCTGTGCGGCTCTCACGAAGAGGCCTGCTGCGCGCGGGCCTGGCCGGCACGGCCGCCACGACGCTCGGCGGCCTGACGGCCGGCTGCGCCGTCCCGACCGGCTCGACCGGCCGGAACATGGTCCTGTGGTACTGGGACGGCGGCCTCGGCGACACCGTCGTCAAGAACGCCAGGTCCCGCTACGGCGGCTCGGTCGACCTGCATGCCATAAAGATCGGCGGCTACTACCGCTCCAAGCTGATCACCACGCTGGCCGGCCGCGCCCACATCCCCGACATCGCGGGGCTCAAGGGCGAGGACATGGCGTCCTACCTGCCCGACGCCGACCAGTTCGTGGACCTGCGCACGCTGGGCGCGGAGAAGTACCGGAGCCGGTACCTGGCGTGGAAGTGGGAGCAGGGTGTCGCCGACGACGGTTCCCTGGTCGGCTTCCCGATCGACTGCGGTCCGGTCGCGCACCTCTACCAGTACGCGGTCTTCCGGAAGGCGGGCCTGCCCTACGAGCCGGCCGACGTCTCCCGGGAGCTGAACACCTGGGAGAAGTTCTTCGCGGCCGGCGAGCAACTGCGCAAGCGGCTCCCGGGGACCTCGCTGCTGACGGACGTCAGCAGCGTCTTCGAGAACGCGGTGCTGCAGGGCAGCGCGCGGTACGTGGACAAGGACCGCCACTTCATCGGCGACCAGGAGCACGTGCGCCGCGCCTGGGCGCTCGCCGTCGAGGCCAAGCAGCGCAAAATCGTCTCGAACCTGGTCAGCGGCACCCCGGACCAGCTGTCGGCCGTGGAGGACGGCAAGCTGCCCAGTCAGCTGGGCGCCTCCTGGGCCACCAACGACCTCAAGACCGGCGTGCCGAGGACCAAGGGCCGATGGCGGGTGGCCGACATGCCCGTGCGGCCCGCCAACAACGGCGGTTCGTTCCTGTCGGTCACCAAGGCGTGCCGGGAGCCCGAGCAGGCGTTCGCGATCATCAGCTGGATGCTGGACCCGGGCAACCAGGCGCAGGGCTTCCTGGACGCGGGGCTCTTCCCCTCCACCCCGGCGTCGTACGGCCTGAAACAGGTGCGCGAACCCGACGAGTTCTTCGGCGGGCAGGTCACGATGGACGTCTTCGGTCCGGCCGCGCAGAAGATCGCCGTCGCCTACAACAGCCCCTTCGACGTGGCACTCGGTCAGCCCCTCAAGGACGAGATCAAGAACGTCGGCGTCCTCGGCAAGGACCCGGAACGAGCCTGGAGTGACGCCATGAACACCTGCCGGCGCATCGCGAAGCACCTGGGGGTGAGCCTCTGATGGCCACCCTCCCCGCAGTCGACAGACCCCCGGCCGTCGTGGCGCCCGCGCCCGCCGTCCGGCCCCGCCAGGGGTTCCGCAGGTACTGGCACCTGTACGCCGCGATCTCGCCCTTCTATCTGCTGTTCCTCTGCTTCGGCCTGATCCCGGTCGGCTTCTCGCTCTATCTGTCGTTCCACCGCTGGGACGGCCTCGGCTCGATGGAGTGGGCGGGGCTGTCGCAGTACCGGTACCTGCTCGGCGACTCCCAGTTCTGGAGCTCGATCGGGACCACGGTCGTCATCTGGGCGCTGGCCACCTTCCCCATGATCCTCCTGGCGATGG
The DNA here is from genome assembly GCF_003032475.1 of Streptomyces sp. P3. Lineage (NCBI taxonomy): Bacteria > Bacillati > Actinomycetota > Actinomycetes > Kitasatosporales > Streptomycetaceae > Streptomyces > Streptomyces sp. P3. The sequence goes on along the minus strand of NZ_CP028369.1, from coordinate 7,662,017 downwards.
TGACGGCCGTGCTGCTCAACTCGGCGGTCCGTCTCAAGACCCTCTACCGGGTCGCGTACTTCCTGCCGAACGTCACCTCGGTGGTGGCGATCGCGATCGTCTTCGGCTCGGTGTTCTCCACCAACTTCGGCCTGGTGAACGCGTTTCTGCAGGCCGTCGGCTTCGAACAGATCGCCTGGCTGAACACCCCGTGGGGCATCAGGATCGCCGTCGCCACGCTGATGACCTGGCAGTGGACCGGCTACAACGCGATCATCTTCCTGGCCGGCCTGCAGACGGTCCCCGGCGAGCTGTACGAGGCGTCGCGCATGGACGGCGCGGGTCCCGTGCAGACGTTCTTCCGGATCACCCTGCCCATGATGCGCCCGGTGCTGCTGTTCGTGCTCGTCGTCTCGACGGTCACCGGTCTGCAGAGCTTCTCCGAACCCCAGGTCCTGCTGCAGAACACCTCGAACGACTCGACGTTCTCGGGCGGTCCGGGACACGCCGGCCGGACCATGGTCCTCTACTTCTTCCAGCAGACCTTCGACAACAACGACTTCGGCTACGGCGCCGCCGTGGCGTGGGGCATCTTCCTCGTCGTCGTCCTCTTCTCGATCATCAACTGGCGGCTGGTGCAGCGCCGGGGCGAAGACTAGGGAGGCCCGCCCACCATGGCATCCAGCCACACCACCCGGCGTACCAGGGGGATCGACGGATCCCGCCGCACAGGGATCGCGCTGCACGCGGTCCTCGTCGTCGGCGTCCTGCTCTCGGCCTTCCCGTTCTACTGGGCCGTGATCATGTCGACGCACACGACGTCCGAGATCTTCTCCTACCCGCCCAAGCTGCTGCCGGGCACGCACTTCCTCGAGAACCTGCGCAGCCTCTTCGACAGCATCGACTTCGTCGGCTCGATGCTCAACTCGCTGCTGGTCGCGGGGTCGGTGACCTTCCTGGTCCTGTTCTTCGACTCCCTGGCCGCCTTCGTCTTCGCCAAGTTCGACTTCCCGGGCAAGCGGCTGCTGTTCGTGCTGCTCATGTTCATCTTCATGGTGCCGGCCCAGCTCCAGGCGATCCCGCAGTTCGTCATCATGGCAGGGCTCGGCTGGATCGGGTCGATGACGGCGCTGATCGTGCCGGCGGCCGCCAACGCGTTCGGCATCTTCTGGATGCGCCAGTACATGCAGGGCGCGATCCACGACGAGCTCCTCGACGCGTCCCGTATCGACGGCGCGCACTTCCTGCGCCAGTACTGGCACGTGGCGCTGCCCGTGGTCCGGCCGGGCCTCGCCTTCCTCGGCATCTTCACCTTCATGGGCCAGTGGAACGACTACGCCTGGCCCCTGATCGCCCTCACCGACCCGGACAACGTGACCCTCCAGGTGGCGCTGTCGCAGCTCAACGGCACCCACGGCACGACGGACTACGGAATGGTCATGACCGGCGCCCTGCTCGCCCTCGTCCCGCTGCTGATCGTGTTCGCGGTCGGCGCCCGCCAGATCATCGGGGACCTCGCCAAGGGGGCCGTCAAGTGAGGGACCCGCTGCTGGCGCTGCGGCCCTGGTCGGCGCCCGAGGTGACCTCCTGGGGCCGGCTGCCCATGAACGCCGTCGACCGGCGCGTCGGAGCACACTCCCTGGACGGCGACTGGCGCTTCCTGTTGCTGCCCGCTCCGGACGCGCCGGTCGGCGGCCGCTGGTCGAGCGCGGCCGTGCCCGGCGTGTGGACGATGCAGTCCGTCGAGGGCGCCGACGACCTCCCGCGGTACCTGAACATCCGCATGCCGTTCGCGGAGGTGCCCCCGCTGACGCCCGCCGCCAATCCGACGGGTGTGTACGAGCGGGGTGTCGACGTCCCCGCCGAGTGGGCCGGACGCCGGATCGTGCTGCAGGTGGGGGCCGCCGAGAGCGTGCTGCTGGTGCACGTCGACGGGCGGCCGGTCGGCGTGTCCAAGGACTCCCACCTGGCGGCCGAGTTCGACCTGTCGGGCGTCGTGCGCCCCGGCGGGCGGGCCCTGCTCAGGCTGACGGTGGTCAAGTGGTCGGACGCCTCGCACATCGAGGACCAGGACCAGTGGTGGCACGGCGGGATCACCCGCTCGGTGCTCCTCTACGCCACCGACCCGCTGCACCTGGCCGACGTGGCCGTGCGGGCGTCGGCCGACGGCGAGCTGCGCGTCGACTGCCGGGTGCGGGACGCGGGCGGCGCGCTGCCCGCGGGATGGCATGTCAGCGGCGAGCTGGACGGGCTGCCGCTGACGCGGGACGCCGGTTTCGACCTGGCCAACGCGCGGGAGGAGCGGGTCTCCGCCTTCCTCGGTGAGGTGCGGCTGGGCACGCGCGTGACCGGAGTGCGGACCTGGACCGCCGAGACTCCCGAGCTGTACGGCCTGACGGTGCGCCTGCACCGCGCGGACGGCTCCGTCGCCGACACCTCCCGCCACCGGGTGGGCTTCCGGGACGTGACGATCGCGGGCCGCGACCTGCTGGTCAACGGTGAGCGGATCTTCATCCGGGGGGTCAACCGGCACGACTTCCACCCGCTCACCGGACGGACCGTGTCGCAGGAGGACATGCGCGCCGATCTGGTCGTGCTCAAGCGCCACGGCTTCAACGCGATCCGCACCGCGCACTACCCGAACGACCCCGCGCTGTACGACCTCGCCGACGAACTCGGCTTCTACGTCGTCGACGAGGCGGACGTCGAGTCCCACGACCACGCCCACGAGATCGCCGACGACCCCCGCTACCTGAACGCGTTCGTGGACCGGGTGTCACGGATGGTGCTGCGCGACAAGAACCACCCGTCGGTCATCGTCTGGTCGCTGGGCAACGAGTCCGACTACGGCGCCAACCACGACGCGGCCGCGGGCTGGGTCCGCCGCCACGACCCGACCCGGCCGGTGCAGTACGAGGGCGCCGCCAAGCGCGGCTGGGCCGACCCACAGGTCGCCTCCGACATCGCCTGCCCGATGTACGCGCCGCTGGCGGACTGTGTGGCGCACGCGCTGTCCGGGCGGCAGACCAAGCCGCTCATCCAGTGCGAGTACTCCCACGCGATGGGCAACAGCAACGGCACGCTGGCCGACCACTGGGCCGCCATCGAGGCCACCCCGGGTCTTCAGGGCGGGTTCATCTGGGAGTTCTGGGACCACGGCATCCTCCAGGGTGTGAACGACGCGAGACCGGTCGGGCGTGGGGGCGCCGGGCTCTATGACAACGGTGTCGCCGCGCCCGGGTACCGCTGGGCGTACGGCGGCGACTTCGGCGAGAAGGACCACGACGGCGCGTTCATCGCGGACGGCGTGGTCTTCCCCGACCGCACCCCCAAGCCGGTGATGTCCGAGCACCGCGAGCTCGCCGCGCCGGTGCGGCTGCGCGGTCTGCGGGAGGACGGCGTGGTGGTCGCCAACCACCAGCACTTCCGCGGTCTGGAGTGGCTCGCGGGCGAGTGGGAGCTCTCGCTCGCCCACGGCGGCACGCTCACCGCGGCCGCCCGGCTGCCCGACCTGCGGCCGGGCGGGTCGGCCGTACTGCCGCTGCCCTTCGACCTTCCGCCGGACGGCGGTGAGGCGTGGCTGACGCTGCGGGTGACGACGGCGCGGGACCTGCCGTGGGCGCCGCGCGGCACCGCGGTGTGCGCGCCGCAGGTACGACTGCGGACGGCCGGGCCCCTCGATGCGCCCGCGGGGTCCGGCCGGGTCGAGACCGACGCCGCCGGACTCCTCGTCCACCCGCTGCTGCGGGCCGCGCCGACGCTGTCGCTGTGGCGGGCGCCCACCGACAACGACGAGCTGGGCGGGATGGCGGGGCGCTGGCGGGCGTGGGGCCTGGACTCCCTCGTGCGCGGGCTGGTCTCCGTGCACCAGGAGGGCGACGGCGTGAGGGTGCTCGCCGAGTACACGGGCGCCGGCGGTGTCGTACGGCACCGGCAGGTGTTCACACCGGTCGAGGGCGGGCTGCGGATCGACGAACAGGCGGAGCTGCCCGAGGAGTTCGACGACGTGCCGCGCGTCGGCTCGGTCTTCGAGACGGTCGCGGGGCTGGACCTGCTGGAGTGGTTCGGGCAGGGGCCGTGGGAGTCCTACCCCGACCGCTGCTCGGGTGCGCCGGTCGGTCATCACTCGCTCGCCGTCGACGAGGCCTTCACCCCCTACCTGCGTCCGCAGGAGAGCGGCGGCCGGCACGGCGTGCGGCGCTTCACGCTCTCGGCGCCGGACGCCACGGGGCTCGCGGTCACGCTGGACGAGCCGCGCCAGGTCTCCGTCACGCGCCACCGCGCCGAGGACCTGACGGCCGTCGCCCACCACGACGAGCTGACCGCGCGGGAGGGCTGCGTCGTACACGTGGACGCCGCGCACCGCGGCCTCGGCACGGCGTCGTGCGGTCCCGACACCCTCCCCTCCTACCTCGTCCCGGCAGGCGTCCACCGCTGGAGCTGGATCCTGCGCGTCCTGTGAATCCCCCTGTCCGGTAACGGACTTCGCACTTCGCAACGGAGCAGCACGTGTGTACTTCGCATGCCCGGTCCCAGGAGGACCCCGTCCCGGCCGACGCCGGCAGACGCGGCTTTCTGCGGGCCACCGCCCTGCTCGGCGCCGCCGCGACGGCCGGCCTCGCGGTTCCGACCGCCGCAGAGGCGGCCCCCGCCCGGTGGCGCCCGGACCCCGACAGCCGCCGTTTCACGCTCGCCGTCATGCCCGACACGCAGTACCTCTTCGACGGGCCGAGCATCGACAAGGCGCCGGTCGAGGCGTCGCTGCGTCATCTGCTGGCACGGGGCGGGGACGAGAACATCGTGTTCCTGTCCCACCTGGGGGACCTCACCCAGAACGGCGCGAAGGCGGAAGTCGCCGCGATCAGCGAGGCGTTCGGGCCGCTGGACCGGCGCGGGGTCGGCTACAGCGTGCTGGCCGGCAACCACGACGTGAAGTCGTCGACGACCGACCAGCGCGGCACGACCCCGTACCTGGAGGCCTTCGGCCCGCGGCGCTTCCGGGGAAAGCCCACCTTCGGCGGGGCCTCCCCCGACGGCTACAGCACCTTCCACCTGTTCCGCGCGGGCGGCCGGGAATGGATGGTGCTGGCGCTCGACTGGCGGCTGTCGGAGCAGGGGTACGCCTGGACCGCCGGCGTCCTCGCCCGGCATCCGAGGACGCCGGTGGTGCTGACCACGCACGAGCTGGTCCTCGCGGACGACTCCCTCTCGGCGTACGGGCAGCAGCTGTGGGACCGGCTGATCGAGGACCACGACCAGATCTTCCTCACGCTCAACGGGCACTACTGGCCCGCCGGCCGCGCGACGCGGAAGAACGCCGCCGGACACGACGTCCATCTGCATCTGACGAACTACCAGAACCGGTACTTCGGCGGCGCGGCGATGATCCGCCTGTACCGCTTCGACCTCGACCGGAACGTCATCGACGTGGAGACCCTCTCCCCCTGGATCCTGGCCCGGGCGGCGAAGGGCCTCAACGAGCTGGAGCGGCAGGAGCTCGAACTGAGCGGCGATGCCGACCGGTTCACGGTCGGCATCGACTTCGCCGAGCGCTTCGCCGGGTTCGACCCGGTGCCGGCCCGTCCGGCGCGGCCCGTGTCGAAGGTCCTCGTGCCGGGCACGGCCGCGTACTGGCGGTTCGACGGACACACCGACGGCTCGGCCGTCTCCGGGACCGTGCGTGACCTGTCCGGGCGGGGCAACGACCTCACGGTCGTCGCGGTCGGCGGCGGCACGCTCGGCTGGTCGTCCGACCACCATCCCGACCAGCCCGGACACGGCAGCCTGGAGTTCCGGGGCTTCAAGTCCCCGCTGCGGGGCGCCTGTCTGCGCACGGTCGACGGCGCCCCGCTGAACTCGGCGACCTTCGCGCAGGGTTACACCATCGAGGCGTTCTACCGCCTTCCCGCCGACTGGGACCCGGCGCACCATGCCTGGTCGGGGCTGGTCGGCCGGACCGGCACGGGCGGCGCCGCGGGCAAGTCCGCCGACGACCCGGACGAACCGCTCGCCACCCTCTCGCTCTCCGACGACCGGGAACCGCAGTGGGCGACGCGTCCGCTGAACCAGCAGGGCATCGCCACCAACTGGGGCCAGGAGACGCCGCTGGAGACCTGGTGGCACCTCGCCGTCGTCAACGACGGCCGGCACACCACGCTGTACGTCGAGGGCTGTCCCGTGGTCCGCAACCCCAAGGCGGTGGCCGTCGGCATCGCCTCCGTCGGGCTGCCGTGGCTGCTCGGCGGCTACACGTACGCCGGACGGATCGACCAGATCCTGCACGGCCGCCTCGGCGACGTGCGCATCGTCGAACGGGCGCTGCCCGTGACCTCCTTCCTGAACCACTGAGACCCATGGACGTTCCGATGACCGAGCAGCAGCTGCCCGCCTGGGCCGACCCGTCCGTCTCCCCCGCCGCGCTCGACCCCCAGGGCGTGTCCCGGCGCCGACTCCTGTGCCGCGCCGGACTGTTCGGCGCCGCGTTCACACTGGCCGGCGCGGCCGCGCCCGCCCTCGCCGGTCCGGCCGCGGCGGGCGGGAGGGGCTGCGGCGGCGAGGACCCGCGTCTGGCCTATCTCGTCGGCGACCACCACGTGCACTCGGTGTACAGCCACGACGCGAAGTACACGTTCTCCCAGCAGGCGCGGGCCGCCGCCCGGTACGGCCTGGACTGGATGGTGTTCAACGAGCACTCCAACTTCGGGCACGCCCGTCACGGCGCCGCGCTGGAGCACCAGGAGATCGTCAGGGCCCGCGCCGCGAACCCGCGACAGCTGATCTTCCAGGGGCTGGAGTGGTACATCCCGGCCGCCGAGCACTGCACGGTGTTCGCCGCGCCCGGCCCGCACGAGGTCGACCTGCTCACCCGGTTCGAGCTCGCCTACGACGGCAAACTGCTGGGGTACGACAAGGGCGGCGCCGCCGACGCCGACACCGCCCGCAACGAGGCGCACGCGGTGAAGGCCGTGAAGTGGCTGGCCGAACAGCGTCGCACCGGTTACGTCGACGACGTCCTCGTACTCGCCAACCACCCGCTGCGGCTGGGCATCGACTCCCCGCACGAGATGCGCGGCTGGCGCGACGCGGCCCCCGAGATCATGATCGGCATGGAGGGCGCGCCCGGCGCCCAGGGCGCGGCGCTCCCCGGCCGGCGCGGCGCCACGTCGATCCGCGGCGAGTACGAGAACAAGCCGTCGGCGCAGTCCTGGGCGGGCTATCCGGCGGACGCGTACCTCACGTACGGCGGCTTCGACTGGGCGACCGCGACCGTGGGCGGCCTGTGGGACTCGATGCTGGCCGAGGGCCGGCTGTTCACGATCACCACCAACTCCGACAACCACCGGACCGTCTTCGACACCTGGAAGAACGGCGACTGGCCGGCCGGGCAGACCTTCGACGACACCGGCAGGCTGCCGGACCCGGTGGACACCGACACCCCGCAGCCGGGCAGCGACTTCTGGCCGGGCCAGTTCAGCCGCACCCATGTGGGCGTCACCCGGTACGGCTACCGCGCGGTGATGACGGGACTGCGCGAGGGCCGCGTCTGGCTGGACCACGGGCACCTGCTGGACGGACTCGAGGTGCGGCTGCGGCGTCAGTACGACGGCGGCCGGGGCGTCACCCTCGGCGGACGGCTGCGGGTGCGCAGGGGCGAGAAGCTCACCCTGGACATCACGGTGACCACCGCCTCCCGCCCCAACCCGCAGGGGATCCTGCCGGAGTTGGCGCACGTGGACGTGATCCGCGGCGCGGTGCGCGGCCCGGTGGCCGACCGCGACTCCTGGCGGGCGCCCGACACCAGGGTGGTGCGCTCCACCGACGTGAGCGGCCGCACGGGCACGTACACCCTGCGCGTCCCGCTGCCGGTGGGCGACGAGTCCTTCTACGTCCGGCTGCGCGGCAGCGACGGCAACCGCAGTGGAACCGGTTACCTGGGCGCTTCGGTGGACCCGCGAGGCCCGGTCCCGCACGAGCCGGGCAACGGCGACCCGTGGGCGGACACCTGGTTCTACTCGAACCCGGTCTTCGTGGACGTCGTGAGCTGAGGCGCGTCGCCGAAGGGGGTGCGGGGAACCGCGCGGCCGGCGACGACCGGTCCGCGGTTCCCCGCACCCCCGCACCCCGCTCTGCTCGGGATCGGCCCTTATCCGTAGAACCGCGAGAGGCTCTGCAGCACGGCCGCGGGCTTCGCGCCCCCCTCGATCTCGATGGCCCCGTCGACGGTGATCTGCACCCCGCCCGGGACGTCCTCGACGTCGGTCAGCTTGCCGACGAGACGGATCCGCGAGCCGACCTTGACCGGCGAGGGGAAGCGAACTTTGTTCAGGCCGTAGTTGACCTTGGTCGTGACGCCCTGGACGTCGAGCAGCTCGGTGAAGAGAGGGATGAAGAGGGAGAGGGTCAGGTACCCGTGGGCGATCGGCGCTCCGAAGGGTCCTGCCGCGGCCTTCTCCGGGTCCACGTGGATCCACTGGTGGTCCCCGGTCGCGTCGGCGAACGTGTCGATGCGCTCCTGGGTGACCTCGATCCACTCGCTGGTGCCCAGGTCGCTGCCGGACAGCTTCCTCAGCTCGTCCAGGCCATTGACGATGATGCTCATATACCGTTCCTCACAAAGGAGTTGCTCATGGCGGAGTCGTTCAGGAATGGGTGCCGAACCGGGAGCGCACCCGGGCTTTGAGGAGCTTTCCGGAGGCGGTGCGCGGCAGTTCGTCGGTGATCACCACCGACTTGGGGATCTTGTACCTGGCGAGCCGGCCCGCCAGGAAGGCCAGCACCCCGCCGGGGTCGAGAGTGACGCCCTCGCGGGGCACGACGACCGCGCGGGGCACCTCGCCCCACTTGTCGTCCGCCACCCCGATGACCGCGCACTCCACGATGTCGGGGTGGGCCAGCAGCAGGTCCTCGATCTCGGCGGGGTAGATGTTCTCCCCGCCCGAGATGATCATGTCCTTGATGCGGTCGACGATGTGCACGTAGCCGTCCTCGTCGACCCGGGCGGCGTCCCCGCTGCGGAACCAGCCGTCGGCGAAGGCCGCGGCCGTCTCCTCGGGCAGCCCCCAGTAGCCGGGCATGACGTGCGGGCCGCGGACCACGACCTCGCCGGTCTCGCCGGTCTCGACGGGAGCCAGGTCCGGCCGTACCACCCGAACGTCGCTGAAGAAGTGCGGGACGCCCGCCGAGCCGGCCTTGCTGACGGCGTGCTCGGCGTCCAGGAAGAGCGTGCCGGGCGAGGCCTCGGTCATACCGTAGCCCTGCAGGAAGGTCAGGCCGCGTTCCTGGTAGGCGGCGATGAGCGGCGAGGGCACCGGGGAGCCGCCGCAGGTCAGGATGCGCAGCGAGGACAGGTCGGCGGCGGCCCAGCGCGGGTGCCGGGCGACCTGGTCGAACATGGTCGGCACCCCGAACATGAACGTGATCCGGTGCTGCTCGATCAGGTCGAGGGTGGCCTCGGGGTCGAAGGCCTCGACGAGGACGCAGCAACCGCCCTTGAGGAGCACCGGCAGGGTCAGCATGTTCAGTCCGGCCGTGTGGAACAGCGGCGCGGAGACGAGGGCGCGTTCGTCGGCGATCAGGTCCGTGTCGACGAGGACGTTGATCGCGTTCCAGGTGAGGTTGCCGTGGGTGAGCATCGCCCCCTTGGGGCGGCCGGTGGTCCCCGAGGTGTACATGATGATGCAGGTGTCGTCGGGGGCGACCGGTGTGTCGATCGGCTCGTCGGGCGCCGAGTCGAGGGCCTCCTCGTACTCGGCCCCCACCTCCAGGTAGGTCCGGACGTCCGTGTGCCCGGGCAGTCCGGCGACGAGGCCCGCGTGCGAGGGCCCGTAGACGAGGGCCTTGGCCCCGGAGTCGGCGAGCTGGTAGGCGATCTCGGGCCCGGCGAGGCGGGTGTTCAGGGGGACGAACACCGCGCCGAGGACGCCGGCGGCGAACAGGGTCTCCAGGTAGGAGGGGTGGTTCGGGCCGAGGTAGGCGATGCGGTCGCCGCGATGCACGCCACGGGCGCGCAGGGCGTGCGCCAGGCGCGTGGTGCGGGTGTGCAGGGTGCGGTAGTCCGTCGGCCGGCCGTCGTGGACCAGGGCGGTGCGGTGCGGGGTCTTGCGGGCCCGGCGGGCGGGCCAGGACCCCAGTCCCTCGTTGCGCATTGTCCACGCCCCTTACGGTGTGGTCAGCCCGAGCAGACGGGCGGCGTTCTCCTTGAGGATCTTCGGCTTCACCTCGTCCTTGATCGTCAGCTTGTCGAAGTCGGCGAGCCAGCGGTCGGGGGTGAGGACGGGGAAGTCGGAGCCGAAGAGGACCTTGTCCTTCAGCAGCGTGTTGGCGTACTGCACGAGCTGCGGCGGGAAGTACTTCGGCGACCAGCCGGACAGGTCGATGTGCACGCCCGGCTTGTGGGTGGCGACCGCCAGGGCCTCGTCCTGCCAGGGGAACGACGGGTGCGCCAGGATGATCTTGAGGTGCGGGAAGTCGGCGGCGACGTCGTCCACGTGCAGCGGGTTGGAGTACTTGAGCCTGATCCCGCCGCCGCCCGGGACTCCGGCGCCGATGCCCGTCTGGCCGGTGTGGAACAGGGCGATGGTCCCCGTCTCCTCGATCACCTCGAACAGGTCGTACGCCACCGAGCGGTCGTTGGGGAAGAAGCCCTGGATGCTGGGGTGGAACTTGAAGCCCTTCACGCCGTACTCCGCGACCAGGCGGCGGGCCTGCCTCACTCCCGCCTTCCCGCGGAAGGGGTCGATGGAGGCGAAGGGGATGAGGACGTCGGCGTTGGCGGCGGCGGCCTCGGCGACCTCCTCGTTGGGCACGGGCGCCGTCCCGGTCGCGGACTCGGCGTCCACCGTGAAGATCACGGCGGCCATCCGGCGCTCACGGTAGTAGCGGGCCGTCTCCTCCAGGGTGGGCTTCCGCTTCCCCTCGACCTTGAAGTAGGCGGAGGACGCGTCGTGCAGGTCGTCGTCCAGGGAGGAATGCCCCTTGGACGACACCTCGGCGTGGGTGTGGACGTCGATGGCGACGAGTTCGTCGACGTTCATGGCGGGGGTCTCGGCGGGGCTCATCACGCCTCCGGGAACGTGGGGGCCGGGATGCCGACCGACTCGAGTGCGGCGCCGACCGAGGTCGGGAAGACGTCGGCCAGCGTCTCGGGCGTCCAGCCGCCGTCGGCGTAGGCCGCGCGGATCTCCTGCGGATGCGACCAGAGTGCCACCTTGTCTCCGCCGATGCCGATGGCCTGGCCGGTGATGCCCCGGGCGGCCTCCGAGGCCAGGAACGGCACGAGCGCCGCGCAGTCCTCGGGGGTGCCGAAGCCCTCGCCCTTGCGCAGGAAGTCCGGGAACGGCTCGCCGTTCCTCAGGGCCTCGATGTAGGGGGCGAACGCCGGAATGGTCTCGGTCATCGCGGTAGCGGCCACCGGGACGATCGCGTTGACGGTGATGTTCGCGCGGCCCAGCTCCATCGACCAGGTCCGGGCGAACGCCGCGATGCCCGCCTTGGCGGCCGCGTAGTTCGTCTGGCCGAAGTTGCCGCGCTGCCCGGCCGGCGATCCGACGAGGATCAGCGTGCCGCCCTCGCCCTGCTCGCGCATCCGCACCGCGGCGGCGCGGGCGCAGGTGAAGGTGCCCTTGAGGTGGGTGGTGATCACCGCGTCGAAGTCGTCGTCGGTCATCTTCCACAGCACCTTGTCACGCAGGATGCCCGCGTTGGTGACCAGGACGTCGAGCCGCCCGAACTCCTCCACCGCCCGGTTCACCAGCCGCTCGGCGGCCTCGGTCGTGCCGACCGGGACCACCTCGGCGACGGCCCTGCCGCCCGCCTCGACGAGGGACTTCACGGCCCGGTCGGCGACCGCCTCGTCGACGTCGTTGACGACGACGGCCGCGCCGTGGGCGGCCAGGACGTGCGCGTAGGCGAGGCCGAGGCCCCGGCCGCTGCCGGTGACGACGGCGACCTTGCCGGTGAGATCGATGCTGGGCACGACGGTGTCCCTTCACATGGGGAGTACGGCCGGCCGCGGGAAGGCGGCCGGACGGCACGAGGGGTACGAGGGGTACGGCTTCGAGATTGAAGCTAAGAGCAATAATTGTCGTCGTCAATAGTTGTTGTCATCCCGTGCGTGCGTCATGCTGAAATCTGTACGACGAACCGCCCCCGGGAGGGGACCGAGACCAGGGAGCCCGCCATCGCCCGTCAGGACAACGCAGTCAACGTCGCCCCGATCGACGGGGACGAGCCGTGGATGCGCGCACTGCACGCCGACACGGGCTACCTGCTCTACCGCCTGGGGCTGCGCTCGGGCCAGCTCTTCAACACGTTCCTCCAGGAGTCGGGGCTGCGGCTGCGCCACTACGCGGTGCTGCGTTTCCTCGCCACCTCCGAGGGCGCGCTGCAGCGCGAGCTGAGCACACGGCTGGGCTACGACCCCAGCGCGATCGTCGGCCTCGTCGACGACCTGGAGAAGCTGGGCTTCGCCGAGCGCAGGCCGTCCCCCGACGACCGGCGCAGCAGGATCGTCGTCCTCACCGAGGACGGCCGCGCGTTCCTGCGCGGCACCGACGAGGCGGGCCTGCGGGTGACGAACGAACTGCTCGGCCCGCTCGCCCCGGCCGAACGCGACGCGCTGCACACCCTGCTCCTGCGGATCGCCGAGGACGGACTCGCGTGAGGCCGTGAGCCCTCCCCGCGTGCCGCCACGCCGGCGCACCCGACCCCGTGAGCCCGATGCCGTGAGGAGGACCCGATGGACCGGCCGGCACCCACCCGGAACACCCGCTCCGCCCCCGACCGCCTGCTGGCGGTGCTCGCGGCGTTCGACCAGACGCATTGCGCGCTGTCCCTCACCGACATCAGCCGCCGCGCCGGCCTCACCCTCAGCACCGCCCACCGGCTGGTCGCCGCACTGACCGACTGGGGCGCCCTGGAGCGTGACGGGTCCGGGACGTACCACGTGGGGCTGCGACTGTGGGAGGTCGCGGCGCTCGCGCCGCGCGGCCTGGCGCTGCGGCAGGCCGCGCTGCCGTATCTGGAGGACCTGTACGAGGCCACCCACGAGAACGTGCAGTTGGCGGTGCGGGACGGCCACGAGGTGGTCTACACCGAGTGGCTGTCCGGACGGTCGGCGGTCGGCGTGCACATCCGGGTGGGCGCCCGCTGGCCCCTGCACGTCACCGGCGTCGGGCTCGCACTGCTGGCGCACGGCAGCCCGGAGCTCCAAGAGGCCTACTGCGCACGTCCGTTGACGTCCTACACGGCCCACACCATCACCGATCCCGTGCGGTTGCGCCGGACTCTGGCCGAAGTGCGGCGCACGGGCGTCGCGGTGAGCAGCCGTCAGGTCACGGACGACGCCCTGTCGGTGGCCGCTCCGGTGCGCGGCCCGGACGGCTCCGTGACCGCAGCCGTCTCGGTCGTGGTCCCGCACGCCGACGCCCAGGTCCCGGTCCTGGCCCCCGCGGTCCGCCTCGCCGCCCGCGGCATCTCCCGAGCCCTGGGCTGGCAGCCACAGGACCACCGCGACTGACCAACCGCCGCGACCACCTCCACCGCCTCGGGCCGGGCGCGAGGAAACCCGGTTGGCACGGTCGGCGTCCTTGGCGAGAATGGGCGACCATGATCGAGACTGGTTCGCTCGGCCCGGAGGACCGCGACGCCTGGGAAGCTCTGGCACGCGGCTACAAGACCTTCTACCGCACCGAGGTGACCGACGCGGTGTACGAGGCCACGTGGCGACGCCTGCGGGACGGGACCGAGGTGCACGCGGTCGTCGCGCGGCTGGAGGGAGACCTGGTGGGCATCGCGCACTACCTGTTCCACTCCACGGCCTGGATGGCGGACAGTTGCTACCTCCAGGACCTCTACGTCGACGAGGCGGCCCGCGGCCGGGGCGTGGCGCGGGCGCTGATCGAACGGGTGGCCGGCGCGGCGCGCGCGCGGGGCGCCTCCCGTCTGTACTGGACCACCCAGGAGGACAACGCCACCGCCCGCGCCCTGTACGACAAGGTGGCGGGCTTCAACGGGTTCGTCCGTTACGACTACCCGCTCGCGTAGGGCCCCGCGCGTCCCGGGCGCGCCGCACGCCCTCGGGGGTGCGGTCGGCAACTGCGTCCGCGCCTGCGCCTGCGTCCGCGGCGCGCTTTCACATGTTTGCGCGGTTCACACCCTGAACTTCCCCGGCGTGGACGGGGTTTCTTTGCTTTGACTCTTGACGGCCCTCGGGGCGGAGAGCACATTGGGCGCACCTTGAGAGCGCTCTCAAAGGTTGGGAAAGGCACCCGCGCCATCACTCCGTACCCGAGAGGCCCCCCCTCATGAGTGCAACCTCCGGCATCCCCCGACGGCGACGCGCGCTCATCGCCGTGCTCAGCACGCTCGGTCTGGCGGCGGCGGCCGCCGCGGCCGTCACCCTGCCCGCGAACGCCTCCGCGCCCACGCCGCCGTCCGGCTGGACGCAGGTCTTCCTCGACGACTTCACCGGAGCCGCCGGAACCGGCGTGAACACCTCCGACTGGCAGTACAGCACCGGCACTTCGTATCCGGGTGGACCCGCCAACTGGGGCACCGGCGAGGTCGAGACGATGACCGCCAGCACGGCCAACGTCTCGCTCGACGGCAACGGCAACCTGCGCATCACCCCGCTGCGCGACTCCGCCGGCCGCTGGACGTCGGGCCGCATCGAGACCACCCGCACCGACTTCCAGCCCCCGTCCGGCGGCAAGCTGCGCGTCGAGGCGCGGATCCAGATGCCGAACGTGACGGGCACCGCCGCCGAGGGCTACTGGCCCGCGTTCTGGGCGCTCGGCGCACCGTACCGGGGCAACTACCAGAACTGGCCGGGCGTCGGCGAGCTGGACATCATGGAGAACGTCCAGGGCCTGAACAAGGTGTGGGCGACGATGCACTGCGGCACCAACCCGGGCGGCCCGTGCAACGAGACGACCGGCATCGGCAACTCCGTCGCGTGCCCGAACACGACCTGCCAGTCCGGCTTCCACACCTACGGCATGGAGTGGGACCGCTCGGTGAGCCCCGAGGCGATCCGCTTCTTCGTCGACGGCGTGAACTACCACACCGTCACCGCGAACCAGGTCGACGCGACGACGTGGGCCGACGCCACGAACCACGGCTACTTCGTCATCCTGAACGTGGCGATGGGCGGGGCGTTCCCCGACGCCTTCGGCGGCGGTCTGGACGGCGACACCCAGCCGGGCCGTCCGATGGTGGTCGACTACGTGCAGGTGCTGCAGGCCGCGGGCACCGGCGGCGGCACCACGACGCCCCCGCCGTCCGGCAGCCGGGACGCCTACGGCACGATCCAGGCCGAGTCGTACGACGGCCAATCGGGCACGATCACCGAGTCCACCTCGGACACCGGGGGCGGGCAGAACATCGGCGCCCTCGCCAACGGCGACTGGGCACTGTACAAGGGCGTGAAGTTCGGCTCGTCCGCGGCCACCCAGTTCAGCGCACGGGTCGCCGGCGGTGCGGCGGGCGGCGTCAGCGGACTGGTCGAGGTGCGTCTCGACAGCCGCGGCGCCGCTCCCGTCGGCAGCTTCGCGGTGGCCGACACCGGCGGCTGGCAGAGCTGGCGGACGATCCCCGCGAACATCAGCGCCGTCACCGGCACCCACGACGTCTATCTGACCTTCACGAGCGGCCAGCCGGCGGACTTCGTGAACGTCAACTGGTTCACCTTCGGCCACTGACCGACGCCTCGACGACGCCGGGGGCCGACCTCCAACCGAGGCCGGCCCCCGGCCTCGTCAAGCGTGCCGCGCGCCGTACGCACGCCCCGCGCGAAGGCATCGCCCGCCCCACGCGCAGGCCCCGCCCACGCCCCACACTCAGGCCCCACGCGCAGGCGGCCGGCGCCGTCAGCCCTGTTCGGCGCGGAAGGCCACCGGGGTCTGACCGGTGTGCAGTTGGAAGAACTTGGAGAAGTTCGCCGGGTCGGGGAAGCCGACCGCCGCGCCCACCCGGCCGATCGGCAGATCTGTGTGGGCCAGCAGCCGTTTCGCCTCCAGGACGACCCGCTTGTCGATGAAACCCTTGGGCGTCTCGCCGGTGGCCGCGCGGACCGCCCGCACCAGGGTGCGCCGTGAGTAGCCGAGGGAGTCGGCGTAGGCGCTGACGCTGTGGTTGGCGGCGAACTCCTTCTCCACCGCGTCCCTGAACAGCGTGAAGGTCGTGTCCGCCTGACGCCGTGTCGCCTCCGCGCCGCTCGCCGCGAGATGCGCGAGGCGCAGCAGGAACGCCGTCAGCGAGTGCCTCAGCACCGCCGCGTGCAGGCTCAGCGGCAGGGTGCCCGCGGCCCCGTCGTCGTACTCCCGTTGCAGGCAGCTCAGCGCCGCGCGCAGCCCGGCGAGCTGCGCCTCGCTCGGATGCAGCAGCGGCGGCAGGTCGTAGCGGTAGAGGCCGGTCGCCTCGACGGTGGCGCGCGGCAGGAATCCGGGCTGCATGGTCAGGGCGGTCCCGCGGTACTCGCTCGACGTCGAGAAGCGGTGGACCTGGCCCGGGCGGATCCACAGCACGTCCCCCGCGGCCGCGTCGTACCGGGTGAAGTCGATCATGTGGCGGACGGGGCCGGCGTCGAACAGCATCACGACGTGGAAGTCGATGCGGTGCACGCGGTCCGGCGGGGCATCCGTGTGCCAGGAGCGGCCGCCGCGTGCGGGACCCATCGGGCCCACCTGCATGCCGATGCCGCCGACACTGTGCTCGACCGGGAAGGGAAAGGTTCTGATGCCGTCTCCGGCGCCGCCTTGGGTAGGTGTGTCCGCCATGTCCTGCTCGCGCCGCCCGGTTGCCGTCCCGGGTGCTCATCTGTCGCCCGCGGGTGTCCCACTTTCACCACAGCCTGACACAGGGAGACCTACCCGCCGAAAAGTCAGACTTTTAAGTTTGAACGCGTCCGAGCCGCTGACCCGGCTCCCGCCGAGGATTTCCCGAAGATGAGCACGCAGACACCGAACGACTTCGCATGGACCGACACCGACCGGCGTGCGGTCGGCACCGCCCGCCTTCAGGCGTCTGACGCCGTGCGCCAGACGGGCAACGGGCATCCCGGAACGGCCGTGAGTCGTCCGGCTCCGGTCGCCCGCACGATCTTCCAGAAGGTGGTGCGGCACGGTCCGGCCGCTCCGGAGCGGACCGTGCGGGACCGCTTCGTGCCGTTGCCGGGCGGCACCTCGCTGACCCTCCGCACCCGGCTCCGCCCCGCCGGCCGCGAGCCGGCGCCGGCGGACCTGAAGCGCTTCCGCGTCCGTCGCTCGAAGACGCCCGGGCACCCCGCGTACGAGCACCCCGCGTACGGGCACACCGCCGGCGTCGAGACGACGAACAGCCCGCTGGGCCGGAGTGCCTCCAACGCCGTGGGCATGGCGATGGCCGCTCGCTACCAGCGCGCTCCGCTCGACCCCGACGCCCGGCAGGGCGAGTGTCGGCGCTGGTGCGGCTGCCGGTGACGTACGTGTGGACACCCGACCCCGTCGGTCTCGGCGAGGACGGCCCCACCCCCGGGCCGGTCGAGCGCCTCGCGTCGCCGCGCGCGCCGCGGACCCACCGCGGCCCTGTGCCTGTGCCGTCCGTACGGGTCCGGGTCACCGTCGAGGCGGGCACCGGCCCGGCCTGGCACCGGTTCGCGGGCGACGCCGGGCGCATCGTCCCCCTCGGGTGCTTCGGCGCCTCCGCCGACGCCGGGACCCTGTTCGCCGAGTACGGCTTCACCGCCGAGAACGTCGCCGCCGCGGCCCGGGAATCCGTCGCCGCCGCCCGCGGTTGACCGCAACGTCAGAGAGAAGATGATCACAGTGACCGAAGCGACCGCGACA
Source organism: Streptomyces sp. P3 (assembly GCF_003032475.1). Taxonomy (NCBI): domain Bacteria; kingdom Bacillati; phylum Actinomycetota; class Actinomycetes; order Kitasatosporales; family Streptomycetaceae; genus Streptomyces; species Streptomyces sp. P3. The sequence continues at coordinate 7,644,216 of NZ_CP028369.1, read as the reverse complement.
GCGGGAGCACTCAGGCGCCCGCCCGGGGAGGGCGGCTCCGCCCGGCCGGACGGCCCGTCCCGGCGGCGGATCGCGTACGGCGGCCGCCGGATCGCGGCGACCGGAGTCCGGACCGGCGCCGGGGCCGGGAAGGACCGGCGGCGTCCGCTGTGGACGTCCACCGGTGTGAAGCATCCTGCTTACAGGGACGCGCCCCACGGGGACGACCCGGTGGCGTCGGGCACGGCCGACACCAGGCCCGGGGCCACGCCGGAAACCGCCGCCGACCACGGCGTGGCACCCGCCGACACCGTCACCGGGAGCCCCGCCGGGACGCCCGCCGGCCTCGCCTCGGCGGAGGCGCCGGGCATCTCCACCGACGATGTGGTCACCCGGATGGAGGACGAGGGCGTCGCCGAGTTCGAGGCGGCGTGGCGGGACGTTCTGGACGCGGTCACGAAGTCGCCGACGAGCAAGGGAGTTGACGCGGAATGAGCAGCAGCAGTCTCGGCGCGGCCTGGGAGAACCCCCTGAGGGACCCCCGCGACCGGCGCCTGCCCCGCATCGCGGGCCCGTCCGGCCTCGTCATCTTCGGGGTGACGGGCGACCTGTCCCGCAAGAAGCTGATGCCGGCGGTGTACGACCTCGCCAACCGCGGGCTGCTCCCGCCGGGCTTCTCGCTCGTCGGCTTCGCCCGCCGCGACTGGGAGGACGAGGACTTCGCGCAGATCGTCCACGACGCGGTGCGCGAGCACTCCCGCACGCCGTTTCGCGAGGAGGTCTGGCAGGAGCTCGCCGAGGGCATGCGCTTCATCCCCGGCGACTTCGACGACGACACGGCGTTCAAGCAGCTCAAGACGGCCGTGGAGGAGCTGGACGCCTCCCGGGGCACCGGCGGCAACTTCGCCTTCTACCTCTCCGTCCCGCCGAAGTTCTTCCCCAAGGTGGTCGAGCAGCTCAAGAAGCACCAGCTGGCGAAGGCCCCGGAGGGCTCCTGGCGGCGCGCGGTCATCGAGAAGCCGTTCGGGCGCGACCTGGTGAGCGCCCAGCGGCTCAACGCGGTGGTGCACGACGTGTTCGAGCCCGACCAGGTCTTCCGCATCGACCACTACCTGGGCAAGGAGACCGTCCAGAACATCCTGGCGCTCCGCTTCGCGAACACGATGTTCGAGCCGATCTGGAACCGGTCCTTCGTGGACCACGTGCAGATCACCATGGCCGAGGACATCGGCATCGGCGGCCGGGCCGGTTACTACGACGGCATCGGCTCGGCCCGTGACGTCATCCAGAACCACCTGCTCCAGCTCATGGCGCTGACCGCCATGGAGGAGCCGGCCGCCTTCGACGCCGCCTCACTGCTCACCGAGAAGCTCAAGGTGCTGCAGTCCGTGAAGCTGCCCGACGACCTGGGCCGGCACACCGTGCGGGCCCAGTACGCGGGCGCCTGGCAGGGCGGTGAGAAGGTACGCGGTTACCTCGAGGAGGACGGCATCGACCCGTCCTCCACGACGGACACCTTCGCCGCCGTGAAGCTGAACGTGGACAACCGCCGCTGGGCGGGCGTCCCGTTCTACCTGCGCACCGGCAAGCGGCTCGGCCGGCGGGTCACCGAGATCGCGGTCGTCTTCCAGCGGGCCCCGCACTCCCCGTTCGACTCCACGGCCACCGAGGAGCTCGGGGCGAACGCCATCGTCATCCGGGTCCAGCCGGACGAGGGGATCACGGTCCGCTTCGGCTCCAAGGTGCCCGGCACCTCCATGGAGATCCGGGACGTCACGATGGACTTCGCCTACGGCGAGTCCTTCACCGAGTCCTCCCCCGAGGCGTACGAGCGCCTCATCCTGGACGTACTGCTCGGCGACGCCAACCTGTTCCCGCGCCACCAGGAAGTGGAAGAGTCCTGGAAGATCCTCGACCCGATCGAGGAGTACTGGGCACGGCACGGCAGGCCCGCGCAGTACCCCTCGGGCAGCTGGGGACCCGAGGAAGCCGACGAGATGCTCGCACGAGACGGACGGAGCTGGCGCAGGCCATGAAGATCGACCTTACCGACACCACCGCAAGCAAGATCAACAAGGCACTGGTGAAGGGCCGCCGCGCCATCGGCACACCGGCCGTGGGCATGGTCCTGACGATGGTCATCGTCACGGACGAGGAGAACGCCTACGACGCCATCAAGGCGGCCGAGGAGGCCTCGCACGAGCACCCCTCGCGCACCCTCGTCGTCATCAAGCGGCACGCCCGCACCCCCCGCGAGCGCACCCGGTCCCGGCTGGACGCCGAGGTCCGCGTCGGCTCCGAGGCCGGCACCGGCGAGACGGTCGTGCTGCGGACCTACGGCGAGGTCTCCGACCACGCCGACTCCGTCGTCCTGCCGCTGCTGCTGCCGGACGCGCCGGTCGTCGTGTGGTGGCCCGTCGACGCGCCGCAGAACCCGTCGAAGGACCCGCTGGGCGCGCTGGCCCAGCGCAGGATCACCGACCTGTACGCCGTCGAGAACCCGCTGCAGGCCCTGGAGACCCGGGTGCGTTCCTACGCCCCCGGCGACACCGACCTCGCCTGGACCCGCCTCACCCCGTGGCGCTCGATGCTGGCGGCGGCCCTGGACCAGGCCCGGGTGCCGATCGTCTCGGGCGCGGTCGAGGCCGAGGCCGACAACCCCGCCGCGGAGCTGCTGGCCCGCTGGCTGGAGGCGCGGCTGAAGGTCACGATCGACCGCGTCGTCACCGACGGCCCGGTCGTCACGGCGGTGCGGCTGGGCACCGCGGACGGTGACATCGTCATCGACCGCCCCGAGGGTCCGCTGGCCACGCTCACCCTGCCCGGCCAGCCCTCGCGCACCCTCGCGCTGAAGGTACGCACCACCTCCGAACTCATCGCCGAGGAGCTCAGGCGCCTCGACGCGGACGAGATGTACGCCATCGCCCTGCGGGGCGAGGGCACCAAGGAGACCCCTGCTCATGTCTGACACCCCCCGCCCCGACCGTCGGCCCGAATGGGCCGCCCTCCAGGACCACCGCGCCGGATGGCAGGCGAGTCTGCGGGACCTGTTCGCCGCGGACCCGCAGCGCGCCGAGCGGTACGTGGTGCGCGTCGGCGATCTGCGCATCGACTACTCGAAGCACCTCGTCACCGACGAGACGCTCGCACGCTTGCGTGAACTCGCCTCCGCCACCGATGTGTCCGGGCTGCGGGACGCCATGTTCCGCGGCGAGAGGATCAACCTCACCGAGGACCGCGCGGTGCTGCACACCGCCCTGCGGGCCCCGCGCGACGCGGTGGTCGAGGTCGACGGGGAGAACGTCGTCCCCGCGGTGCACGCCGTCCTCGACAGGATGGCCGGCTTCGCCGGGCGGGTGCGCTCGGGCGAGTGGACCGGCCACACCGGCCGCCGCATCCGCAACGTCGTCAACATCGGCATCGGCGGCTCCGACCTGGGCCCGGCGATGGCCTACGAGGCACTGCGCAGCTACACCGACCGCGACCTCACGTTCCGGTTCGTGTCCAACGTGGACGGCGCCGACCTGCACGAGGCGGTCCGGGACCTGGATCCGGCCGAGACGCTGTTCATCGTCGCGTCGAAGACGTTCACCACCATCGAGACGATCACCAACGCCACCTCGGCCCGCTCCTGGCTCCTCGACGGCCTGGGCGGCGACGAGAAGGCGGTCGCCCAGCACTTCGTGGCACTGTCGACGAACGCCGGGAAGGTCGCCGGCTTCGGCATCGACACGGCCAACATGTTCGAGTTCTGGGACTGGGTCGGCGGCCGCTACTCCTTCGACTCGGCGATCGGCCTGTCGCTGATGATCGCCATCGGCCCGGAGCGGTTCCGCGAGATGCTCGACGGCTTCCACCTCGTCGACGAGCACTTCCGCACCGCGCCCCCCGAGTCCAACGCCCCGCTGATCCTGGGCCTGCTGGGCATCTGGTATGGCAACTTCCACGACGCCCAGTCGCACGCCGTGCTGCCGTACAGCCACTACCTGTCGAAGTTCGCCGCCTACCTCCAGCAGCTGGACATGGAGTCCAACGGCAAGTCGGTGGACCGCGAGGGCCGACCCGTTCGGTGGCAGACCGGACCGGTGGTGTGGGGCACACCCGGCACCAACGGGCAGCACGCCTACTACCAGTTGATCCACCAGGGCACGAAGCTCATCCCGGCCGACTTCATCGGCTTCGCCCGGCCGGTCGACGAGCTCAGCGGTGAACTCGCCGCCCAGCACGACCTGTTGATGGCGAACTTCTTCGCGCAGACGCAGGCGCTGGCCTTCGGCAAGACGCCCGAGGAGGTGCGCGCGGAAGGGGTGCCCGAGGAACTGGTCGCCCACAGGACCTTCAAGGGCGACCACCCCACGACCACGATCCTCGCGACCGGACTGACCCCGTCGGTGCTCGGTCAGCTCATCGCCCTCTACGAGCACAAGGTGTTCGTGCAGGGCGCGGTGTGGAACATCGACTCCTTCGACCAGTGGGGCGTGGAGCTCGGCAAGGTCCTCGCCAGGCGCGTCGAGCCCGCCCTCACCGAGGGTGCCGAGGTCCCCGGACTCGACTCCTCCACCACCGCACTCGTCGCCGCCTACCGCGAACTCAGGAAGTAGAGAACTGACATGACATCGATGCAGCTGGGCCTGGTGGGTCTGGGCAAGATGGGCGGCAACATGCGCGAGCGCATCCGCCGCGCCGGCCACACCGTCGTCGGCTACGACCGCAACCCCGAGGTCTCCGACGTCAAGGACCTGGCCGAACTCGTCGGCCGGCTCGAGGCGCCGCGCACCGTCTGGGTGATGGTCCCGGCCGGCGCCGCCACCCAGTCCGTGGTCGACGAACTCGGCGACCTGCTCGAGCCCGGGGACACCGTCGTCGACGGCGGCAACTCCCGCTGGACGGACGACGAGAAGCACGCCGCCGAACTCGGCGCCAAGGGCATCGGTTTCGTCGACGCGGGCGTCTCCGGGGGCGTCTGGGGCCTGCAGAACGGCTACGCCCTGATGGTCGGCGGCGACGCCGAGCACATCGCCCGCGTGCAGCCGATCTTCGACGCGCTGAAGCCGGACGGCCCGTACGGCTACGTCCACGCGGGCAGGGTCGGCGCCGGGCACTTCTCGAAGATGGTCCACAACGGCATCGAGTACGCCATGATGCAGGCCTACGCCGAGGGCTGGGAGCTGCTGGAGAAGGTCGACTCGGTGGAGAACGTGCGCGAGGTCTTCCGCTCCTGGCAGGAGGGCACGGTCATCCGGTCCTGGCTGCTGGACCTCGCCGTCAACGCCCTCGACGAGGACACCCACCTGGACAAGCTGCGCGGCTACGCCGAGGACTCCGGCGAGGGCCGGTGGACGGTCGAGGCGGCCATCGACAACGCCGTGCCGCTGCCCGCGATCACGGCCTCGTTGTTCGCGCGGTTCGCCTCCCGGCAGGACGACTCGCCGCAGATGAAGATGATCGCCGCGCTGCGCAACCAGTTCGGCGGCCACGCCGTCGAGTCGGCGGAGAAGTAGGTCCGGCCGTGGGGGACCTTCTGCTGGTCCGCCACGGGGAGACGGAGTGGAGCAGGTCGGGACGGCACACCAGCTGGACCGACCTGCCCCTCACCGCACACGGCGAGGACCAGGCCAGGTCCCTCCTCCCGCTCCTCTCCGGCCGGACCTTCTCGCTCGCTCTGACCAGCCCGCTGCACCGCGCGACGCGCACCGCGGAACTCGCCGGTGTCCCGGGCCTCGCACCCGAGCCCGACATGCACGAGTGGGACTACGGCGGCTACGAGGGCGTCGCCACCGTAGACATCCACCGCACCCGTCCCACCTGGGACCTGTGGACGGACGGCGTGCCGCCCGGTCCGCAGGGCCACCCCGGCGAGTCGCCCGACGAGGTCGGACGGCGCGCCGACCGGGTACTGGACCGGGTGGGCCCGGCGCTCGCCCGCGGCGACGTCGTCCTTGTCGCCCACTCCCACTTCCTGCGGGTGCTGACGGCCCGCCGGCTCGGCCTGCCGCCAACCGAGGGACGGCTGTTCCAGCTCGCCACGGCCACGGTCAGCCGTCTGTCGACGGAACACGGACGACCCGTGATCGCCGAATGGAACGTACGGGCCTAGGCGGTTGACACCGCTCACGTGGGCCCGCCAGAGTCGCGGCTGATGGAGATCAACGCACTGACACCGGCCGAACGGCGAGTCCGGCGGGCCTTCGCCACAGGCACGACCGTGGACTTCCGTGAGGCCCCCGACGAGGCCGTGCGGCCCGACTGGGGCCGCGAACGGACGGTGCGGTCCCGCGTGTTGCGAGAGCTGCTCCTCAACGGCCCCCACCGGCCGGGAGAGGTACCCGCACTCAAGCTCATGGGAGCCCGGATCACCGGAGAGCTGGACCTGCGGTACGCGACCGTGGACAGTGTCGTCCGCCTCGGCCACTGTCACTTCGACACGGTTCCCCGCCTGGCCGGCGCCCACCTCAACTATCTCAACCTGCGCGACTCGGTCCTGCCCGGGCTGGCGGCGGCTCGCAGCCGCATCGGCGGCAGCCTGCGCCTGACGGGCTGCCGCTTCGGCGGCCCGGTGCACCTCGGCGGAGCACAGATCTCCGGAGCGCTGTTCCTGGAGCGGGCGGAACTGGGCGGCGCGGATCCCACGTCGGCCGTGCTCGGGCTGAACCAGGTCACCATCGACGACGACCTCTGTGCGCGAGGGCTGCGCGCCCACGGCGTGATCCGGCTCGACGGTGCCACCGTGGCCGGCTCGATCGACCTGGAGGGCGCCGAACTGAACAACCCCGGCGGCTTCGTCCTGGAGGCGGAGGCCCTCGACGTGGGCGCCAACCTGCTGGGCCGCCGGATGCGCGCGGACGGCCGGATCGATCTGCGCGGTTCCCGCATCCCGGGGCGGGTGGATCTGCTGGGCACGTCCCTGTCCAACCCGGGCGGCACGGCGCTGCGGGCCAGCAGCTGCGTCATCGGGGAGATCTGGCTGCGCGAGGGCCCCCCGGTCAAGGGCAGGCTCAACCTGCGACGGGCCGAGGTGGGCCAGCTCCAGCTGGAGCCGGAGATGCTGCCGGACCAGGTGCGGCTGCTGGACCTCACCTACACCTTCCTCACCCCGCACGAGCCCGCCGAACGTCGGCTGCCGATGCTGGAGCGCGACGACGGCGCGTTCGACCCGCACGCCTACGAGCAGCTGACGGCCGCCTACCGGCGCATCGGCGACGACCGGGGTGCCCGGGTCGTCCAGCTGGCCAAGCAGCGCCGGCACCGCCGCACCCTGCCCTGGTACGGCCGCGCGTGGGGCCGGCTCCAGGACGCGGCCGTCGGCTACGGGTTCCGTCCGCTGCGCGCGGCCGGCTGGCTGCTGTCCCTGCTGGCCGTCGGCTCGATCGCGTACGCCGGGCACCACCCGCCCCCGCTCAAGGCGGGCGAGGCGCCCCCGTTCAACCCGGTCTTCTACACCCTCGACCTGATGCTGCCGGTGATCTCCTTCGGGCAGGAGGGCGCGTACGCGCCGGCCGGCGCGTACCAGTGGCTGGCGTACGTCCTCATCGTGACCGGCTGGATCCTGGCCACGACGGTCGTCGCGGGTGTGACCAGGACGGTCAGCCGGCAGTAGGTCAGCGCACGGCGTGCTGGGCCGCGAGCCGCACCGTAGCGTTCGCGGCGCCGTAACCCTGGTAGCCGCCGTCGCGCTGGACGCGTCCGAAGAAGACGCGGCCGACGGTGTGGGTGGAGCAGTGCCGGAAGACGCCGTGCGCGTCCCGGTCGTAGAGGATGCCGAGATCGCGGTAGGTCTCCGGCTCCCCGTCGGCGGACTAGGAGAGGGTCACGGCCTGACCTCGCCCTCGCACCCGGAGCACTCCCCCTCGGCTCCGTGACTCCGGGCCCCTGGACGCCCTGCCGCTCCGGGGGTCCGGGTCCGCCCGACCACGCAGGCCGGGCACGCCCCCGCGTCCGGCCGGCGCACACCACGCCCGGCTGCCGGCGGGCGACGTCGCGGCCCGGGCCGGCGCGCTCGGGACGCCGGCCCATAGACACTGTCTACCCGCCCCTGGTAGACAGCGTCTATGAGTGATCCGGAGAAATCCGACCCCGATCTGCGCACCCGCCTCGTCGACGTCGGCGTGGACCTGCTCGCCCGGGAGGGCACTGCGGCCCTCACCCTGCGGGAGATCGCCCGCAGGGCCGGCGTCTCGCACGGCGCGCCCCGCCGCTACTTCCCCACCCACCTGGAGCTGCTGTCGGCGATCGCGCACCGCGGCTTCACCGACCTCGCAGCGCGGGTGACGGCCGCACGCGGCGGCGGGGCCCGCGGCCCGCGCGCGGAACTCGCCGAACTGGCCCGGACCTACCTGGAGTTCGCCCTGGAGAACCCCGGCATGTACGAGCTGATGTTCCGTCACGATCTGCTGGAGAGCGGCCACCTGAGGCTGCGCGACACCAGTCTGCCGCTGTTCGGCGTACTGGTGGAGCTGGTCACCGGGGCTCGCCCCGACGTCGGCGACCGCTCCGGCTCCGGCTCGGGTTCCGGCTCCGGCTCCGGCTCCGGTCCGGGGGCCCGTACGGTCGCGGCCGCGCTGTGGGCGAACCTGCACGGCATCGCCCAGTTGTGGCGCTGGGGCAGCCTCCAACTCGCCACCGGGACCGACGACTTCGGCCCCCTGCTGCGCACGGCTATCGACGCGCACCTCGGTCCGCAGGCGGGCGGGTGAAGGGCCTGGGCCGCTCCCCGGCGCTGACGCTGACCGCCAGTGCGGCCGGCGCCGCGGTGGTCGCGCTGGACGGCACCGCCCTCACCGTCGCCCAGCCCACTCTGCGCAGCGACCTCGACGCCTCCCTCGCCCAGGTCCAGTGGGCGGGCACCGGGTACCTGGTCGCGGTGGCCGGCCTGCTGGTGTTCGCCGGACGGCTCGGCGACCGCCATGGCCACCGCCGCCTCTTCGGTGCCGGCATGCTCGGCTTCGGCGCCGCCTCGGCGGGCCTCGCACTGGCGCCGGACGTGCGCTGGGTGATCGGACTGCGGATCGTGCAGGGGGTGTTCGGGGCCCTGCTGCAACCGGCCACCCTGGGCATGCTGCGGGACGCGTACCCGCCCGAGCGGCTGCGGACCGCCCTGGCCGTGCGCACCGCGTCCATCGGAGTGGCCGCGGCGGCCGGACCGGTGGTGGGCGGGGCGCTGGCCACGGAGTTCGGCTGGCGGTCCGTCTTCCTCCTCAACATCGTGCCGACCGTACTGTTCGGCGTCCTCGCCCTGGGCTCCCGGGAGCCGGCCCGCCGCGACCCGGGCGGGGCGCTCGACCTGCCGGGCGCTCTGCTGCTCGGGCCGGCTCTGGCCTGCCTGGTGCACACCCTCGTCACACTCCCCGCACTCAGCTGGTCGGCGCCCGTCGCCCTGGTCGCCGGCGTCGCGTTCGTCCGGCACGAGCGGCGTGCCCTCTCCCCGCTGCTGCCGCCGGGCGTGATCGGTTCACCGGCGGTGGGCGCGGCGCTCGGGATGCTGGTCGTCGCGTCGGCGGCGCTCAACGGCGCGCTGTTCGCCTGCGTCTACGTTCTCCAGGACGGCCTGGGACTCACCGCGCTGCACAGTGCCCTGCTCAGTCTGCCGCTGGCCGTGCTGCTGGTGGCCGCCGCGCCCGCTGCCGCGGTCCTGCTGCGCCGGGCCGGCGCCCGCGCCACGGTCGCGGGCGCGACGGCGGTCCTCGCCGCCGGACTCCTGGTGCTCGCCCGGGCCGTCGGGCCGCTCGCCTTCTGCACCGGGTTCGCCCTGGTGGGAGCGGGGTTCGGCGCGGTGATGGTGGCGGCGACCCATGTCGTCGTACGGCAGGCGCCCGCGGAGTCGGCGGGGGTCGCGGGCGGCCTGCAGCAGACGGCGATGAACATCGGGCCGGTGCTGGGCGTGGCGACGGCGACCGTGCTCATGGGCGTCGGGCCGGCCCCCTCACCTCTCCTCGTGCTGGCCCTGGCCGCCGCGGCGGCCCTGCCGATCTGCCGCGCACTGCCCCGCCGTCCGTCGGGCGCTCCCCCCGCCGCCTGCGTTCCCCCGGCCCGTCGACGCGATGCAACGCACATCGATCTTGACCTCGAAAGGGGTCCGCACGGCCGGTCCCTACGCGACGATGGGATGTGAGGCCGTCCGGGCGAGCCAGGCCGGGACCGCGCCTCGAGTGAACGCCAAAGGAGAACGAACGATGGCACTGCTGCGACAAGAGGTCGAACCGAGCGAGGCCGGGCTCGACCCGGAGGCGCTGGCCCGCCTCGACCGGCACGTCGCCCGCCAGGTGGACGCGGGGCGCCTGCCCGGATTCCTCCTGGCCGTCTCCCGCGGCGGCCGGGTCGCCCACCTCACCGCGTACGGCCGTCGCGACATCGCCGCCGGACTGCCCGTCGAGCACGACACCCTCTACCGGATCTACTCCATGACCAAACCGGTCACCTCGGTGGCCGCGCTGATACTGATGGAGGAGGGCCGGCTGCGGCTCGACGACCCGGTCGCCGACCATCTGCCGGCCTTCGCCGGGCTGCGGGTGTACGAGGCCGGCTCCGGCGCGGATCTCACCACCCGCCCGCTCGAGCGGCCCCTGCTGGTGAAGCACCTGATGACCCACACCGCGGGCCTCACCTTCGCCTTCTACCACTGTCACCCCGTCGATGCCCTCTACCGCGAGGCGGGCCTTGAGTCGGCGGTGCTGCCGGGCTCGGACCTGGCCGGGACGGTGGAGGCGTACGCACGGCTGCCGTTGCAGTTCGAGCCGGGCACGCAGTGGAACTACTCGGTGGCCACCAACGTCCTGGGCCGCGTCATCGAGGTCGTCTCCGGCAAGCCGCTGGACGAGTTCCTCGCCGAGCGGATCTTTCGCCCCCTCGGCATGCCCGACGCCGGATTCCAGGTCACGGCCGGACAGGCCGGCCGGCTGGCGGAGCTGTACGGCGACGGCGAGGACGGCATCGAGCCGATCTTGGGGCTGCCGTTGTCCGGCCGCCCCCGCTTCCTGTCCGGCAGCGGCGGCATGGTGGCGACCGCCTACGACATCCACCGTTTCACCGAGATGCTGCGCCGCGGCGGCGAGCTCGACGGCGTGCGGCTGCTGCGGCCGCAGACGGTCGACCTGATGACGTCCAACCACCTGCCCGGCGGCGTCGACCTGCGCGCCTTCGGCAGCCGCCCCGCCCACGACGAGCCCGGGAACGACGGTGTGGGCTTCGGCCTCGGCGTCTCCGTCGTCGTCGACCCCAGCCGCACCCAGGCGCCTTCGGGGCTCGGCACCTACGGCTGGAGCGGCGTGGCCACCACGACGTTCTGGGTGGACCCGGGCCACGACGTGAGCGTGCAGTTCCTGACCCAGTTGAGGCCGCGGCGGTCCCTGAAGCTCTACCCCGACCTCAAGCGGCTGGTGCACGAGGCGCTCACGGACTGACGCCGCGCCCGCCGGCCGCCGGCCGCCGCGGAATCCCGGACCCTCGGCCCTCACTCCCCCGGCCACGAGGTGAACTCCAGTCCCTCCTGCGCGAGTTCACGCAGCCACGCCTCGGAGCGGGCGGCGGTCCCGGCGGCCCGATGCAGGCCCGGTGGCAGGGAGCCGTCCAGAATGTGGCGGACGCCGAGGGCGAGCGGCCGGGAGACGCAGCGGGCCATCGCGCTCTCCGTCTCGTCGCCCGCCAGGTCCAGCAGATGACCGCCGTACCAGGAGCGGCTCGTGCCGGCGCCCTCTCCGGTCGCGTCGCCGGGCCCGGCGCCCGCCGCCGCGTCCGCGTGGACCTCCAGCGACACGGCGAGGACGACGCGGTCGCGGTCGGCGTCGGTGGTGGGGTGGGCGGCCGCCAGCTCCCGGGCCAGGGCCTCGATCCGGGTGTCGTCGCCCCTCCTCAGCTCCTCGAACACCGGCTCCCAGGCCCGCAGCCAGCCGTCCAGACGCAGCGTGCCGCGCACGAAGGTCAGCGGCCGCCAGGACGGCGGCAGCGCGTACTGCGCGATGAACGGGACGCTGTCCCGGTTGGGATAGGCCTCGAAGCTCTCGTCGCCCACCGTGAGGGCGCGGGTCGCCTCCCAGGGCCGGGCGGCCACGATCTCGGCCCCGTCCTCCACGTAACGGGCGGGCGCCCGCAGGGCGTTGAGGACTCCGAGGGGCGCCCAGCTGAAGCGGTACCGGAACGCGTCGGGGACCGCGGGCACTCCTCCGCAGTAGGAGGTGAGCCGGTACGACGCCGCCGTGTCGTCGCCGATCGCCTCCCGGGCCCGGGCGACGAGACGGTGCGCGAAGAGGTGGTCGACGCCGGGGTCGAGACCGGCCTCGGCGAGGACGACCGTCCCGGCGACCGCCGCCGCGGGCGCCAGCTCCAGGATCTCGTCCGAGACATAGCTGGAGCAGGCGAAGTGGGCCCGCCGGGCCACGCACGCCGACAGCAGCGCCGTGTGCCCGGACGCCGGCAGCATCGAGACGACGACGTCCCCGGGGGCCAGTTCGGCGCTCAGCGCGTCGAGGGTGTAGGCGCGCGGCTCGGCGCGGCCGGTGAGGCCCAGCCGGTGGAGCGCCTCGGCCGCCCGCCCGGCCGTGCGGTGCCACAGGCGCACCCGGTCGGTGTGGGCGCACAGGGTCGCCAGACCGCTGCCCGTGGACAGGCCCGCGCCGACCCAGTGGACGGTGCCGGAGGCGGGGACCCGGTCAGTCACGGCGGGACTCCCCCGAGGCGAGGCCGAGTTCACGGCAGGCGGCGTGGAAGCGGTCCAGGCAGCGCCCCCAGGGTCCGGCGACACCGAAGTCCAGCAGCACGGGGGTCAGGGCCGCGGAGAAGTCGGCGCTGGCCTCGCGGGGCAGCAGGGACGGCAGGTTGTCGATGGCGACGAGGTCGAGCGGGGGCTCCTTGCGCAGCCGGCGCACGGGGTCCGTCCACTCGGTGGTGCGGTCGTACACGGGCAGGACGTTGAGCGGCGAGCCCACGTCGCAGGTGACGTCGGAGAGGGTGCGCAGCCGCCGGGCGGGGTCGTCGAGGTCCTCCTCGCGGACGAACGGAGGCACCGGGGTCGTGGCGAGGACGCAGTTGACCAGGACGTCGTGGGCCAGCAGCGCGGTGCGGTCCAGGTCACGGGTCTCCGCCAGATCCCAGCGGTCGGGCTCGACGCCGGCGACGCCGAACGCGGCCCGAGCGCCCCGGCCACTGCGGCCCAGGGCGCCGACGACCAGGGCGGTGAACTCCTCGTCGCCGGGAGCGGGGCGCAGCACCTCGTCCCACTCGGCCTTCTCCGAGGGGCGCAGGGGCGCGGTGAGCCTGCCCCGGTGGTGCAGCACCGCCAGCGCCGCGCCGAGGTAGCCCGCCCAGTATCCGAAGGCGGCGAGGCGGCGGCCGTGGTCGTCGACCAGGTACTCGAGGTCGAGGAGGGCCCCTCCCCCGGCGGCGAACCGCCGCAACAGATCGCCGGCCCCCGGCTGTTGCTTGTAGGCGTGCCCGAAGAAGATGTGGCGGTGCGTCAGCTCGCGTGGGGCGTCCGGGAGTTCCTTCAGCCCGAGGACGACCGTGTCGCGCGGCGCGGACGTCCAGGAGCCGGTGGGGGCGATCCGTGCGCCGGCCGCCTCGTAGGCGTCGGTCGCGAACACGCGCTGCGGGGAGTCCTCGACGGTCAGCGCCACCCCGGCCTCGAGGAGGCGGCGGGCGTCGTCGGGGACGACCGGGGTGCGCCGTTCGGTGGTGCGGGCCTCGTGGCGCAGCCACAGGTGCAGTTCGGTCATACGCGGTTGACCTCCGGACGCGGGGCACCGGCCGTGAAGCGGTCGGCGCTCAGGGGGGCGACGTCCACGAAGGGTACGCGGCCGAGGTACAGGTCGCGGACGACCTCGCCGACCGCCGGGCCCTGCAGGAAGCCGTGGCCGGAGAAGCCGGTCGCGTACAGGAAGCGGGACACCGACGGCGCCTCGCCGATCAGGGCGTTGTGGTCCGGGGTGACCTCGTACAGGCCCGCCCAGCCGCCCGTGCGGCGCAGGTCGAGCAGAGCGGGGGCGCGGCGTTGCATGGCGTCGGCGAGGCGCGGGATCCACCGGTCGTGGGTGTCGGTGGCGAAGCCCGGCCGCTCGTCGGGGTCGGACATGCCGACCAGGAGGCCGGGGCCCTCGGCGTGGAAGTAGAGGGTGCTGCTGAAGTCGATGGTCATGGGCAGGTCCGGCGGCAGGCCGGGGACCGGTTCGGTGACCGCGATCTGACGGCGCAGCGGCTGCACCGGCAGGTCGACGCCGGCCATCGCGCCGACGGCCCTGGACCAGGCGCCGGCCGCGCAGACGACCGTGTCGGTGGTGATGCGGCCGAGGGTGGTCTGCACGGCGGTGATGGCGCTCCCCCGCCGTTCGATGCCGGTGACCGCGGTGTGCCGCAGGACGCGCGCGCCGCAGCGGCGGGCGGCGGCCGCGTACCCGTGGACGACGGCTTCCGGCGTGCAGTGGCCGTCGTCGGGCGAGAACGCGGCCGCGAGTAACCCGTCGGTGCGGATCAGCGGGGAGAGCCGGCCGGCCTCGGCGGGGCCGATGAGGCGGCTGGGCACGCCGAGCGCGTTCTGCAGCCGCACGCCCGCCTCGAAGGAGGCGACGTCCTGCGGGGTGGAGAGCAGGAACAGGTAGCCGACGCGGCGCAGCCCGATGTCGTGCCCGATCTCCTCGCCGAACCGCGCGAACGCCTCGAGGCTGCGCGCGCCGAGCCGGATGTTGAGCTCGTCGGAGAACTGGGCGCGAACCCCTCCGGCGGCCTTCGAGGTCGAGCCCGCGGCGAGTTCGTCCCGCTCGACGAGCAGGACGTCGCGGACGCCCGCGGACGCGAGGTGGTAGGCGATGCTCGTGCCCATCACCCCGCCGCCGATGACGACGACCGAGGCATGCGTGTTCACGCGAGCGGCTCCTTTCGGCGGCGCCCCGGCCCGTACGCCGGGGCCGGGGCGGTGGTACGCCGGGTCCGCTGTGATCCCTACCCGCGGGGACCGCGGTCCGAAGCGCGCTCAGGACCAGTGGGCCACCGCGTCCAGGTGGGGCAGCCGGTGGTCCATCCGCTCCCGCTTGGTGCGCAGGTAGGTGATGTTGTTCTCGCACGGCTCGATCAGCAGGGGCACCTCTTCGGCGACCCTGATGCCGTTGTCCGTCAGCGCCTCCCGCTTGCGCGGGTTGTTCGACATCAGGCGGACGGATTCCACGCCCAGGTCGCGCAGGATGTCGGCGGCCACCTTGTAGTCGCGGGCGTCGACCGGGAACCCGAGGGCGACGTTCGCCTCGACGGTGTCCAGGCCCTCCGCCTGCAGCGCCATCGCCCGCAGCTTGCCCAGCAGGCCGATGCCCCGGCCCTCGTGGCCGCGCAGATAGACGACGATTCCGCTGCCCTCGGCGACGACCGCCCGCAGCGCGGACTCCAGCTGCGCGCCGCACTCGCAGTGCTGGGAGCCGAAGGCGTCGCCGGTCAGGCATTCGGAATGCAGCCGGGTCAGCACCTCCTCGGCGCCTATCTCCCCGTACACCAGGGCGACTTGTTCGTCACCGCGGTCGTGGTCCATGTAACCGATCGCCTGGAATTTGCCGTACACGGTGGGCAGAGGGGCATTCACCACGCGTTCCACACCGGTGCGCTGCGGGGTCTTCGTGCCGAGTACGCCAATTTTTTCTGTCATGATCTGGTTCCTAAGCAGAGACGAAGGGCCGGGAAGAAATGAGTGGTTCGGACATACGGTCGGCGGCGTACGGACTGGTGCCGACGGACACTACCGAAGACGTACGGACCCGGGGCGCCGGCGTCTCGACGCAGGTGGCGGTTCTTCCCGTCGGGAGCTTCGAACAGCACGGCCCGCACCTGCCGCTGGCCACCGACACCCTGGTGGCCTGCGCCGTCGCGCGGGAGATCGCCGGGGCGTACCCGGTGCACCTCCTCCCGCCGGTGACCATCGCCTGCTCGCACGAGCACGCGGCCTGGCCGGGAACCGTCAGCATCTCCTCGGTGACCCTTCACGCGGTGGTACGGGACATCGCGGCGTCGCTGCGCCGCTCGGGCGTCGAGGCCCTGGTACTGGTCAACGGACACGGCGGGAACTACGTCCTGGGCAACGTCGTCCAGGAGTCCTCCGCCGCAGGCGAGCGGATGGCGCTCTTCCCGGCCCCGGAGGACTGGGAGGCGGCGCTGGTGCGGTCCGGGGTGTCGACCTCGCTGCTCACCGACATGCACGCCGGGGAGATCGAGACCTCGATCCTGTTGCACGCCCACCCCGAACTCGTCCGGCCCGGTTACGAGTCGGCCGATTTCGTCGCGGACGACCGCCGTCATCTGCTCACGCTGGGAATGTCCGCCTATACCGATTCGGGCGTCATCGGCCGTCCTTCCCTGGGGTCCGCGGAAAAGGGGAAGGAACTCCTGGCGAGCCTGGCGGATTCCTTCGGCGCGTATTTCTCCTTGCTCACCGCGGAATCCCCCGGCGCCTGAACGGCCGCGGCCACCCCGGCGGCCGCCGCGACCTCGTCGGGCTCGAAGAGCGGCGCGGACGGGGCCGGCGCCGGCGCGGACGGCTCCGCGCGGTGCGCCCCGTCGCGCGCGGGCCCGGCGCCGACGCTGCGCTCACGCAGTCCCGCGTACCAGCGGACGACGAGTACGACCGCCCCCGGCAGCGCCGCGACGAAGCTGAGCACGCCGTACACGACGGCGACCGCGAGGCCGGTGCTCGCGCCGAGCCCGGCCGCGCCGAACGCCCACGCGGTGACGCCCTCGCGGGGACCCCAGCCGCCGACGTTCAGCGGCAGGCCCATGGCGAGCAGGGCGAGGACGGCGATCGGCAGCAGCGTGAGCACGGAGGCGCCGGAGCCGGCGACCCGGGCGGCCACCACGAACATCCCGAGGTGCCCGGTCAGCACGACCGCCGAGGACAGGGCGACGCCCGGCCCGTTGCGCCGCGACACCAGCCCCTCGCGCGCCTCGGCCAGCGCCGCCCGCAGCCGCCCGCCGCGCCGCGGCGCGGCGGAGTTCATCCGGACGGCGAGGACGACGGCGAGCGCGCCCGCCCCGGCCAGCAGGACGATCGGCGCGATCTGGCGGGCGTCCGCCATGACCGGGGAGGGCAGGGTCAGCAGAACCGTCACGCCTGCCACGGTCAGCACCAGCTGTCCCGCGGTGCGCTCCAGGACGACGGCCCGCACGCCCCGTCCGACGTCGCCGGCGCTCTGCCCGTGCCGGACCGCGCGGTGCACGTCGCCGAGGACTCCGCCGGGCAGCGCCGCGTTCAGGAACAGGGCCCGGTAGTAGTCGGCGACGGCGGGGCCGAGCGGCAGCCGGATGCGCAGCGCGCGGGCCACCAGCGCCCACCGCCAGGCGCTGAACACGGTGGTGACGGCGCCGATGCCGAGCGCCGCCAGCAGGGTCGGCGTGTCGATCCGCCGCAGCCCGTCCAGGAAGACTCCGGTGCCCAGCTTCCACAGCAGGGCCGTGAGGATGACGACTCCGGCGACGGTCCCGAGGTGCGTGCGCAGCGCACGTTCGGCGAGCAGCGCCCGCAGCCGCGAGGGCTTCGTGTGCGGCTCGGTGACGATGACCCCGATGCGGGCCTCGGACACGGCCGGGCCGGTGCGGACGGCCACCGGGCCGCGCGGCGGCCGTCGCGCGGCCGGCAGGGCGCCCTCGCCCCACAGCACGGGCGCCGCGGCCGTCACGCGCGGGCCGACCGTCTCCGCGCTCATCCGGCTCCGCCCGTGGGGCGGGCCAGCGCCAGCAGGTCGCTGTGGTGCACGGTGACCTGGAGGTCGCCCGCCGCGCAGGCCGCGAGCCGGGCGGCCAGGTAGGGCTCGGCGCGCTCGGCCAGTTCGGGGCGCTCCTCCACGGCCGCGCCGACCCAGCCGCGCAGCCACTGGGCGGTCAGGCCGACGTTCTCCGGGCCGAGCCGCCACGGGCTGGGGTGCACCTTGACGGTCGCGCCCTGGTCGGCGAACGCCTCGCAGGCGACGTTGACCGCGTCGGGGCCGAGGAGTCCGTCGCGCCGCTGGTGGTCGTTGAAGGCCGCCGCGATCTCCTGGTCCAGCGGGTCCGGCGCGCTGAGTTCGACGCGTCCGGCGACCGACAGCGTCAGCAGCGCCGGGCAGCCCGCGCCCGCGCAGGCCGCGGCGAGCGTCTCGATCTCCTCGCGGGTGAGGACGTCGAGCAGCGCGGAGGCGGTGACCAGCGAGGCGCCGGCCAGCGCGTCCGGGGTGAGCCGGGCGACGTCGCCGCGCCGCGTCTCCACGGTGACCCGGCTGCCGTCGGCGGCGGCCCGCGGCGAGGCGACGGCCGCGAAGTGCAGGAGGTAGGGGTCGCGGTCGTGCAGGACCCAGTGCTGGGGGCCGTCCAGCCGGGGGGCCAGCCAGCGTCCCATGGAGCCGGTGCCGCAGCCCAGGTCGTGGATGGCGAGCCCGCTGCGGCCGGGCAGGTTGGCGAGCCGGATCCGCAGCGGGTCCAGCAGGTCCATCGCCCGGGCGGCGGCGTCGGCGGGCTCGCGCAGCTCCAGCCACTCGGGGGCGTACCGGGGCTGCTCCTCCGGCGCGCTGTCGCGCAGCCGCACGGTGGGCCGCTCGCCCGGCCGGCCGACCGGTCCGGCGCCGGCGATGACGGCCGGCCGCACGGGGCCGCCGTCACCGGGAACCAGGATCTCCGTCACGGAACCGGCCTCCGTGCGGCCCGGCTGGGCCGGGATGCCGCCCACGCGTCGCGCCACGTCGGCCGGGGTCGCCGTCGTCTTCCTCATGCCGCCCTCCGGGGATCGCTCGGGAGCCGGCCGAGCACGCCGGCCAGGCTCTGGGCGGTGCTCGCCCAGCCGTTCAGGGCCGCCCGGCGGCTGCGCGCGGCCGCCTTGAGACGGCGTCGCACGTCGGCCTCGCCGAACCAGCCGCGCAGTTCGGCGGCGAGCGCGGCCGGGTCCTCCGGCGGGACGAGGATGCCGGGGACGCCGCCGTCGGGGGCGCGGCCGACCGCCTCGGGCAGACCGCCGACGTCCGTCGCGAGGACCGGGATGCCGCGGGCCAGCGCCTCCGTGACGGCCATGCCGTACGTCTCGGCGTAGGAGGTGAGGACCATGAGGTCGGCGGCGGCGTAGGCGGCGTCGAGTTCGGCGCCCGCCTTGGGGCCCGCCAGCTCCAGCCGGTCCTCGAGGCCGTGTCTGCGGATGAGGCCGCGCAGATGGTCGACGTACTCCGGGTCCTGCCCGAGGCCGCCCACGCACACGCAGCTCCACGGCAGGTCCCTGGCCGCGGCCAGCGCCTCCACGAGCCGGTGCTGGCCCTTGCGCGGTGTCACCGAGGCCACGCACAGCAGCCGGGAGACGCCGTCGGTGCCGGAGGCGAGCGGGGCGATGTCGGCGCCGGGGGCGGCGACGTGCACACGCTCGGGGGCGAGGCCGTGGTGGGAGACGAGACGACGGACCGCCCACTCGCTGGTGGCGATCACCGCGGGCACGGCCCGCAGCACGGCCCGCTCCCTGGCGTCGAGTTCGGCCGCGGTCTGCGGTGCGAGTCCGCGCTCGTCGCCCAGCGGCAGGTGCACCAGGACGGCGAGCCGCAGCCGTTCGGCCTCGGGCGCGATGATCTCCGGCACTCCGCAGGCCACCAGCCCGTCGAGCAGGACGATCGTGCCGTCGGGGAACTCACGCAGCGTGCGCGCCAGTTCCGCGCGGTCGGCCGCCTGGGGCCGGGGCCACGAGCCGGCCACCAGGTGCTTGTGGACCTGCCAGCCGAAGCCGGGCAGATCCAGGCACAGGCGGCGGTCGTAGGCGTTGCCTCCGCTCGGGTTCGCCGCGTCGTCGACGCCGCCCGGCATCACGAAGTGCACGGAACGCAGGGACATGGGGATGATCCCGCCGATCTGGTGGAGCGCCGTCTGCGTGGGCACGTAGGCGAGCGGGGCCGCGGGCACGGCCTTCTCCAGGGTCGCATCGGTCACAGCGCACGCTCGTAACTCGCCCAGGCGATGTGCGACTCGTGCAGGGAGACGGCGATGGCGGTGATGCCCCGGGCTCCCTCGCCGAGCGCGCCCTTGTGGATGCGCTCGGCGAGCCGGTCGGCGACGACCTTGGCGAGGAACTCGGTCGACGTGTTGACCCCGGCGAAGTCGGGCTCGTTGTCGAGGTTGCGGTAGTTCAGCTCGCTGACCACGGCCCCGAGCTCCTGCGTGGCGAGCCCGATGTCGACGACGATGTTGTCGTCGTCGAGCTGCTCACGCCGGAATGTGGCGTCCACCAGGAACGTCGCTCCGTGCAGGCGCTGTGCGGGTCCGAAGACCTCGCCGCGGAAGCTGTGGGCGATCATGATGTGATCGCGGACGGTGACACTGAACAACGGACGACCCTCCAGGTGCGGCGCGTCTGGTCCCCCGGCCATCTGCCGCCGGGGGATGCCGTGTAGTACGGCTCCTCGGTTCCCCCCGTTCAGCCGGATCTCACTCTTTTCTCAGGTCAGGCGCTCCTGTCCGTACCCGATGCGGTGGCACAGGGCCGGGATCTCGCCGGATGCGAGCTTCGGCATGACCTCGGGCAGCTCCTCGAAGGCGCTGTCCCCGGTGACGAGGGCGTCGAGCGCGGGGTCGGCCAGCAGCTCCAGCGCGAGGGCAAGCCGGTCGGCGTAGGTGCGGCTGGAGCGGCGGGCCGGGGAGACGGTGCCGACCTGGCTGCTGCGGACGACCAGCCGGCGGGAGTGGAAGTCCTCGCCCAGCGGGAGGGACACCTTCCGGTCGCCGTACCAGCTCAGTTCGAGGACCGTGCCCTCGTCGGCGAGCAGCTGAAGGGAGCGGGCGAGGCCCTGCTCGGTCGCGCTGGCGTGCACCACGAGGTCGCGGCCGCCGAGCGCGTCCGCGGGGGTCGCGAAGTCGACGCCGAGCGCTTCGGCGATCGTCGCGCGCGCCGGGTCGGCGTCGACCAGCTGCACCCGCACGCCGGGGAAGCGGGCGAGCAGCGCGGCCACCGAGCAGCCGACCATGCCGCCGCCGACCACCGCGATCCGGTCGCCGGCCAGCGGTGCGGCGTCCCACAGCGCGTTGACGGCCGTCTCGACGGTGCCGGCGAGCACGGCGCGTCCGGCGGGCACCGAGTCCGGCACGACGGTCACCGCCGTCGCGGGGACGACGTACCGCGTCTGGTGCGGGTAGAGGCAGAAGACCGTGCGGCCGACGAGCGCCGCGGGTCCCTGTTCCACCACCCCCACGTTGAGATAGCCGTACTTCACGGGCCCGGGGAAGTCGCCCTCCTGGAACGGGGCCCGCATGACCGAATGCTGGCTCTCGGGCACGCCGCCGCGGAAGACGAGGGTCTCCGTGCCGCGGCTGACGCCCGACCACAGCGAACGCACCAGGACCTCGCCCTCCGCGGGGTCCGGAACGTCGACGTGGCGGATCTCGCCTTCTCCCGGAGAGCTGACCCAGAACGCACGTGCGCCGGTCGACATCCACATCCTCCTGAACGATCGGGAACCTGTTCACGTACCGAGGTGTGCACAGTCCGCGCACAGTACGCGGCACTGATCATCTCTGTCATCTGGCCGGAGGAACGTGCGGTGGCCCTGAACAACACTTACGACGCGAGGCTCGTCCAGCAGGAGACCGCTGTGGGAGCGGGCGTGCAGATCCTGTTGCTGGCCCTGCTCGGCACGGCGATCGGCATGGGGCCGGCGGGCTGGGTCACCGGCCTCGTCTTCGCCATCGCCACCTGGGCGGTCCTCTCCCGGGCACTGCACCGCTCGAGCCTTCGCTCCTTCGGCCCGGCCAACCGGGTCACGCTCGGCCGCGCGACACTGGTCGGCGGGGTGACCGCGCTGGTCGCGGACTCCTTCGAGAGCACGCCGCCGGTGACACTGCTGGTCGGTCTGACGGCCGTGGCCCTGATCCTCGACGGCGTCGACGGCAAGGTCGCCCGCCGCACCAACACCTCCACGGCACTGGGCGCGCGCTTCGACATGGAGGTCGACGCGTTCCTGATCCTGGTGCTCAGCGTGTACGTGTCGATGGCGCTGGGCCCGTGGGTCCTGCTCATCGGCGGCATGCGGTACGTGTTCGTCGCCGCGGCCCGGGTCGCCCCCTGGCTCAACGCCCCGCTGCCGCCGAGCACCGCCCGTAAGACGGTAGCCGCCCTGCAGGGCGTCCTGTTGCTGCTGGCCGGCGCCGATCTGCTGCCGTACGCCGCCAACTTCGCGGTCGTGCTGCTGGCGCTGGGCTCGCTGGTGTGGTCGTTCGGCCGGGACGTGCTGTGGCTGCGGCGGACCTCGCGGGTCGCGGCGCAGACCCCGTCGGAGAAGGTGCTGGAGCTCGTGTAGTTCGTCCTGACGCCAGGGGAGGGGCCCGGCCGTCCGTGAACGCGTTCTCACGGTCCGGGCCCCTCCCTTTGGGCTTCTCGTGCCCTCACGAGCGCTTCGGGCGCGTCCGTACGACGCCGTCCGAGTAGGTCCGCTGCGTCTCGAAGGTCGGCCGGCCGGTGTCGTCGGGGCGCTGCCCGAAGGCGACGTCGAAGTCCTCGTGCCCGCCGGGACCGGTCTTCCCGCCGGTCCAGGTGATCTCGGAGGCGGCCTCGGTGGTCGGGCCGTCGTCGGTCTTCACGGGCGTCCCGCGCCCACCGACTCGGCACAGGCCGTGGGGCGTTCACCGCAGCGTGCGCGGACGTCGGTTTCCGCCGCACGGCGTCGCCTCGGGCTTCGCCGCAGTCCGGCCGCCGTCACCGCCAGGGCGCCCAGCAGGGCGAGGACGGCGGCGGGGGCGAGGACGGCCCAGGGTGCGCGTTCGGCGTAGGGCTGGTTCTCGGCGAGCAGCAGGCCCCATTCGGGGGACGGCGGCTGCGCGCCGAGGCCGAGGAAGCCGAGCGAGGCCAGGGCGAGCGCGACGCCGGGCAGGCGCAGGAGGGCGTGGCGGGCGACCGGCGGCAGGACGGCGGGCAGGAGTTCGCCGGTGAGCAGCCGCCAGGGTCCGGCGCCGAGGGCCCGGGTGGCGGTGAGATGGAGGGTGGCCCGCTCCTCGCGCAGCAGTGCGCAGGTGTGCGCGGCGAGCGGCGCCCAGGCGACGACGGCCACGGCGACGACGGGCGTCCAGACTCCGCCGCCCCGGACGGCGGTGACCAGGAGCGCGGCGAGGACGGGCGGGACGGCGTTCACCGTGTCGACGAGCGGCCCGGACAGCCGGGGCAGCAGCCCGAGCAGGAGACCGGCGGTCAGCGCGATCGCGCTGACCGCGAGGGCGAGCGCGAGGGTGTCGAGGGCACCGTGCGCGACCCGGGCGAGGACGTCGCGCCCCAGTGCGTCGGTGCCGAACGGGTGTGCCGCGGAGGGGGCTCGGAGGCGGGCGCCGGTGTCGAGGGCGAGCGGGTCGCGGGGCAGGCCGGCCAGGACGACGGCGAGCAGCGCGACGGCGTGGGCGAGGGGCGGGATCCGGCGGGCGGGCGGCGCCGGCCGGTGCAGGGTGTGCAGGGCCCCGTCGCGCAGGGCGGGACCGATGAGCCGCCGGGCGGCGAGCCGGACCACGGCGGTGGTGACGGCCGCGAGCGCGACGAGCACGAGGACACCCGCCTGGAGGACGGGGAGGTCCTGGGCGATCGCGGCCTGGAGGGTCGTCCGGCCGAGGCCCGGGATGTCGAAGATCTGCTCCACGGCGACGGATCCGCCGGTCAAACCCACCAGGAACAGCCCCAGGTTGGGCAGCAGCGCGGGCACGCAGCGGCGCAGGGCCTTGCGGGCGACGCTCGGTCCGGGCAGTCCTCGGGCGGCCGCGGCGAGCGCCCAGGGCTCGGCGAAGGCGGCGGGCAGTTGGTCGTCGAGTAGCCGGCCGAGGACGGCCCCGGCGGGCAGGCCGAGGGCGAGCGCGGGCAGCACGGTCCACTGCGGGCCGTACCAGCCGAGGGCGGGCAGCCATCCCAGCTGCACGCCGACCACCGTGGCGAGGACCGAGGCGATCAGGAACTCCGGCAGCGCGGCGAGCACCGCGGAGCCGGAGCCGCCGGCGGGCCGGCCGTCGAGGAGCCGTCGCGCGCCCAGGCGCAGGGTGCGGGCGCACACGCCGGCGGCGGTGACCAGCGCGACGGCCAGGGCCACCGTCACCAGCAGCAGGGACGCGCCCAGGGCGGCGAGGACGTCGGGCGCGACCTCGGCTCCGGAGATCCAGGACCGTCCGGCGTCGCCGCGCGGCAGGCCCGCCAGCCACTGCCCGAGCAGGTGCGGCGGGCCGTCGTCCAGGCCGAGTCGGGCGCGGACGTCGGCGAGCGCCTGAGGGGTGGCGTCCCGGTCGGCGGACTGCGCCCTGAGCACGGTGAGCGCCGGGTCGGTGTGCGAGATCCACGGCAGCAGCCCGGTCCCGCACACCAGCAGCGCGGCCAGCACGGCACGCCACAGGAGCGTGCCCGTCCTCCTTCTCATGCCGTCAGCGCCGGGTCCCGGCGCTGACGAGGGTGCGCTCGTAGGGGTCGAGGAGCACCCCGCTGACGTCGTCGTCGACGCCGGTGACGACGCGCTGGTGGACGAGCGGGACGACGGCGTCGGTGCCGAGCACCGCGGCCTCGGCGGTCATGGCGGCGTCCTGCCGTTCGCCGGATCCGGTCACCGCCTGTGCCGCGGCGACGGCCCGGTCGACCCCCCTGTCGCAGAGCAGCGCCAGGTTGTAGCCGCCCGCGCAGGTGAAGTCGCTCGCCAGCAGCGACACCGGGTCACCGGTGTCCAGGAGGCTGTTGCGGGCCCCGACGACGGCGTCGAACTTCCCGGCGAGCGCGTCGGTCTCCAGCCGTGAGTACTCGCGCACCTCCAGCTTCACCGTGAAGCCGGCCTTCTCCAGCTGCTGCTTCAGCACCTGGGCGACTTCCGGGAGTTCGGGCCGGTTGTCGTAGGTGGCGAGGGTGACGAGGGCGCCGCCGGGGGTCGCGGGCCTCGCTCGTCCGGTGGGCTGGACGCGCTTGCCCGCGGCCCAGGTGACGGCGGGGCCGTAGAGGCCGGCGCCGGCGTCGGCGTGTCCTTCGTAGACGCCGTCGGCGAGGGCCGAGGTGTCGACGGCCGCCCGGGCGGCGGCGCGCAGCGCCGGGTCCGTGAAGACGCCCGACCGCGTGTTGAGGTGCAGGCCGGTGGTGCGGGTGGTGGCGGTCTCGTGGCGGGTGTCCGCGTCGAGGCCGGCGGCCTGCGCCACGGGTATCGCCTCGGCGACGTCGACCTGGCCGGTGCGCAGGGCGTTGGCGCGGGCGGCGCCGTCGGCGACGAACCGCACGTCGACGCCGGATGCCTGGGCCCGGCCGCCCCAGTGGTCGTCGAAGCGGTCGAGGACCGCTGCGGTGGCCCCGGTCACGTGGGTGAGTTCGAAGGGGCCGGTGGCGGTGCCGGCGGGGTCGACGGCGCCCTTCTTCGCGTATGCCTTCGGGGAGAGGACGGCGAGACCGGGACCGGACAGCCGCAGGGGCAGGACGGGGTCGGGCCGCGCGGTCGTGACGCGCACGCCCGCGGCGCCCTCCGCCTTCGCCGTGAGGGTGACGCCGGTGAGGGCGGCCGGGGCGGGCCCCGCGAGGGTGGCCCGGGTGAGGGACGCGGCGACGGCGGCGGGGGTGACGTCCGTGCCGTCCTGGAAGACGGCCTCGCGCAGGGTGAACAGCCAGGTGCGGTCGTCCTCGCGGCGCCAGGACGCGGCGAGCGCGGGGGCGGCGGCCCCGTTGGCGTCGAGGGTGGTCAGCCCCTCGGTGACGCCGAGCCTGCTGAGGATCGTCGCGTCGGCGCCGTACGGGGAGAGGTGCTCGGCGGGCGGGAAGGCGAGGGCGACGCGCAGCCGGGCGCCGTCCCCGGCGGCGGACCCCTCGCCGTCGCCGTCGCCTCCGGAGGCGGCGAAGCAGCCGGTGAGCAGCGGGGCGAGGCAGAGGGCGGCGAGGAGCCCGGGGCGGCGACATCGCGGGAAGGCGGGGCGGGCCGGGGGCGTGAGTGGGGCGGGCGGGACGGGACGGGCGAAGCGCATGGGGTTACCGGCCTGTGCTGCGGGGACGGGGGGAGAGGTAGGCGGGGAGGAGGGCGTCGAAGGGGACGTCGAAGTGCACGATGCCCTGGCCGCCGTCCGCCTCCTCCCGTTCGTCGTGCACGACGGCGCCGAGCGACCGCCAGAACGCCTCGGCGCCCTCGACGGCGGGGTCGGTGTGCAGATAGACGGAGCGGTACCCGCCGTCGGCGACCGCGAAGGCGAGCAGTTCGGCGACCAGTCGGCGGGCGAGACCGCGCCGGCGGTGCTCGGGACGGACGTAGACGCGGCGCAACTGCGCGGTCGTGCCGCAGGGGTAGCGCTCGGCGACGTGCCGGGGGTTCGGCGGATGTGCGGGGCCGCGGGAGTCGAGGGCGGCGGTGGCGACGACCTCGCCGCCGCTCCCGTCGCCGCCACTCCGGCCGTCGGTCGCGACCAGCAGGGTGTGGCGGTCGGGGGTGAGGTAGGCGGCGGCGGGATCGATGATGTCGCGGTGCCAGCGGGGGACGTAACCGCTGCCGAACTCCCGGTAGACGGTGTCCAGCATGACGGCTCGGGCGCCGTCCAGGTCCTCGGGGCCGGCAGGTCTTATGCAGTAATCACGCACTTGCACATCGTATGCAGTAAGAGGAGCGAGGGTGATCACGGCATCACCGCTCCGGGATATGGATTTGACAGAGATCATCGGGCACCCCTAAATCTAGCCACATGACATTCATTTTCAACAAGGCGCTGTGATGCGCGTCGCATTCGTGGGGAAGGGCGGCAGCGGCAAGACCACCCTGTCGGCCCTGTTCGCCCGCCGGTTGACGCACTCCGGCGCACCGGTACTGGCCGTCGACGGCGACATCAACCAGCACCTGTCCGAGGCCCTGGACCCCACGGCCGGCGCACCGCCGTTCACGGCCCCGCCGCTGGCCGCGCACCTGGACGACATCAAGGACCTGCTGCGCGGCGACAATCCGCGGATCGCCTCCCGCGAGGCGATGGTCAAGACGACCCCGCCGGGCCGCGGTTCACGGCTGCTGCGCCTGCTGGGCGACGACGAGCTGCACACCCGCCACGTCCGGCAGGTGGGCGGCGTCCCGCTGATGGTGACGGGCGCGTTCGACGAGAGCGACCTGGGAGTGGCCTGCTACCACTCCAAGCTGGGCGCGGTGGAGCTCTATCTGAGCCACCTGGTCGACGGCCCCGGCGAGTACCTGGTGATGGACATGACGGCGGGCGCCGACGCCTTCGCCTCCGGCCTGTTCGCCCGCTTCGACATGACGTTCCTGGTGGCCGAACCCACCCGCAGGGGCGTCTCCGTCTACCGCCAGTACCGCGACCACGCCCGCGAGTACGGCATCCCCCTCGCCGTGGTCGGCAACAAGGTGACCGGCGAGGACGACCTGCTCTTCCTCAAGGAGGAGGTGGGCGACGACCTCCTCACCCACGTCACCCTCTCCCCCTGGGTCCGTTCGGCCGAACGCGGCCACCCGCAGGGCGAGTTGGCGGAAGCCGACCGCCACGCCCTGGACGTCCTGCGCCACACGGTCGACGCCCGCCCGAAGGACTGGCCGGCCCTCCACCGCCACGCCGTCCACTTCCACCTGCGCAACGCCCGCTCCTGGGCGAACGAGGCGACCGGCCAGGACCTGGCGTCCCAGGTCGACCCCGACTTCACCCCGCCCCCGACCCCCTTGCCCTGACCGCCCCCGCGGCGCACCTCCCACCCTGCTCCACGCCCACCACAGAAACAGGAAACCCATGTCTCTCGACGTCTCCCCCGAACTCCTCGCCGAAGCCGAAGCCGGTCACCTCCGCGAGGAGGACTTCGTGGACACGATCCGCACGTCCCTCCCCTACGCCTACGGCCTCGTCTCCGACCTGGCCACCCGACTCCACGGCGGCATCGCCGAGTTCGCCGACAACCAGACCCCGCCCGCCTCCGAACAGGATCGCGGCCAACTGCTGCGCGCCCTCGCCAGCGACGCCATCCGCGGCAGCCTGGAACGCCACTTCGACATCACCCTCGCCTTCCAGAACTGCCACCGCGTCGCGGCCTTCCGCCCCGAAGCCCGCGGCAGCGCCACCCACACCCGCTTCACCTCCCAGCGCGCTCAGATCCTGAACCAGTCGGCGGAACTGCGGGACTGCTGAACCCGTGGCGGACCCGGCCTCGGCGGCCTCCGGGAAACCCGCCGACGCCGAGTCCGCGGCGGCGGACGGCGTCACCGACCTTCTTCCACTCCTCACACCGGTTGGTCTTGAAGTACTCCCCCTTGTGGAGGGTCACCCGCCCCGGACCCTCCAGGCTGTTGTCGGCGATGATCGAGCCGAACTCGCCGCCGGCGTCCTTGGCCCGCTCCCAGTAGCAGCCGAACTCACCCTCGGGACCGGCCGACTTGTACGTCCTCGGCTTGACGTCCTCGCCGACCAGGTACTCGCCCTCCCCCGAGAAGGTGGTCGCGGCGCCCGCTGCCTCGGCCTTCTTCGGCTGGGCGGTGACCGTCTCGCTGACGGTCTCGGTGACCGTGGGAGCGGGTCCCGCCTCACCCCGCGCCGTCTCGGTGACGATCACCGTCGGGCCGGGCACGGCCTTGGCGTCGACGGTGCCGCCGGACGCCGGCCCGCCACCGGCGGCGCCGATTCCGACGCCGACGAACAGAGCGACGGCGGCCGTCGCACCGAACTTGATCCGCTGTCTGCGCCGGGACGGTATCCCGAGCGAGGGCTGAGGGAGAGGCGGCGTCGCGGCCCAGCCGCTCCGCGGGTCGTGCGGGCGCTGCTGCGGTTCGGGGGTCGGGTTCGGCATGGCGCGCTTCTCCGTTTCGCCGATGTCCGGCCGGGTCCGTCCACGACGGAAGGGCCCGGCACGGGATCTCAGGGAACCTGCTCTGCTACCGCTTCCAAGCGGAAGCGTTCACAGATAACCTGGCGGCGGACGGGGCCCGCACCTGGCTCCAGACGTGCGCGCAGGCGGCCCGGCTGCTGGAGGCGAAGGGCCCGCAGTACC
This sequence comes from Streptomyces sp. P3, assembly GCF_003032475.1. NCBI lineage: Bacteria > Bacillati > Actinomycetota > Actinomycetes > Kitasatosporales > Streptomycetaceae > Streptomyces > Streptomyces sp. P3. The sequence continues at coordinate 7,615,346 of NZ_CP028369.1, read as the reverse complement.
GGCACGTGGTCGTGGACGAGGCGCAGGATCCGCACCCGGCGCAGTGGCGTCTCCTGCGCGCGGCCGTTCCCGCCCGGACGACCTGTTCATCGCGGGCGACCCGCATCAGCGCATCTACGACTCGAAGGTCTCCCTGAAGTCGCTCGGCATCAAGGTGACCGGACGGTCGGTGAAGCTGCGCAAGAACTACCGCAGCACACAGGAGATCCTGCGCTGGTCCACCGCCCTGCTCGTCGGCCGGCCGATCGCCGAACTCGAGGACGCGAACCGCACCGACACGCTGCTCGGCTACCGCTCCGCCCTGCACGGCGACGGGCCCGTCGTGCACGCTGCGGCGCCCGAGGACGCCGAGCTGGACGCGCTCGTCGCCCGGGTGCGGGCGTGGACGGACGCGGGCGTGGGAGCCGGGGAGATCGGGGTCAGCACCCGCTTCAACAAGACGTGCGCGAAGGCGGTGGCCCGGCTGAAGGACGCCGGCATCCCCGCCGCGCCGCTGCGGTCCGCCGGCGCCTCGGCCGACGCGGCGGCCGTCCGGGTCGGCACCATGCACTCGTTCAAGGGTCTCGAGTTCCGCTGCGTCGCCGTGGTCGGCGTCAACGAGGACGCACTGCCGTTCCCGAAAGCGGTCACTCCCGCCGACGTGGACCCCCAGCAGCACGAGACCGACATGATGTCCGAACGCTGCCTGCTGTTCGTCGCCTGCACGAGGGCCCGCGACAGCCTGTACGTCTCCTGGTCGGGCGCGCCCAGCCCGTTCCTGACGGAGGCGGGCGTCTGAAAGGGGCTCATCGCAGTAGAGGGTGCAGTCGGGGTCTGTCGGTTTTCGAGGTCGCCGACACGGATCTCAGGCTCGGCTGCACTCCTGTCCGAGCGCGACGAGACGTGCGCCGCGGAACGAGCTATGCACCCGCGTTGTCATCGCGCAGGGAATGGATCATCCTCTGCAGGATCCGGAACGCGTCCGACTGCTCGGTCCCGGTCAGGCCGGCCAGCATTCTGGCCTCGACGAACCGGACGGCTGCGCTCGCCTTCTCGAGGCTTCGTCGGCCGCGAGGCGTGAGCCGCGTGGGAAGCGCCTTCCCGACGGGCGCCTCCGCAGGCCTGGTCACGTAGCCGTCTCGTTCCAGGGCCTGGAGCAGCACGTTCATCGTCTGCCGTGTCACGAACGCGCCCCGCGCAAGCTCGGAGTTCGACAAGCCCGGTCGTTGCGCCAGCAGCTCGAGGCAGGAGTAGTGCGTCACGCTCATCCCGAGCGGCCGCAGCACTTCCTCCATGGCCGCACGGAGGGCGCTCGACGCTTCTTTGAGCAGGTAGCCCAGTGACGTCTCCAGGTCGACGCCGACACCTTCTTGACTCATGTCAGCATTCTGACATAGGTTGATGCATGTCAGAAAACTGACACAGGAAGAAGGAGCGTCTCATCATGCCCGCCACCGGCCCCGACTTCATCTCGCTCCAAGTGCGCGACCTCGACGCTTCGCAGGCGTTCTACGAGCAGTACCTGGGCCTCGTCCGCTCGCCGGCCGGACCTGCGCACGCCGTCGTCTTCGAGACGAAGCCGATCGCGTTCGCACTCCGCGACGTCATTCCCGGCACCGACCTCGCATCCGTCGCTCAGCCCGGCATCGGTGCCGCGATCTGGCTCCACGCCACCGACGTCCAGGCCATCCACGATGCGCTCGTCGCCGACGGTCACACCATCGTCTCCGCACCGATCGACGGCCCCTTCGGCCGGACCTTCACCTTCGCCGACCCCGACGGCTACCAGGTCACGCTGCACGACCGCGCTTGATCGACCAAACGCCACCGGACGATCATCAGCGGCTGCGCCCTGGGCTCGTGCGTGACGCTGCCTTCTGATCAGGGCGGGCAGGAGCAGCAGGTAGGGCAGTGCGACGCGGCGGATGCGGCCGGGGCGCGGTCGCCGGGTCCCGCCGTCGCCCGGGCGTGCGGGAGGTTTCGCGACCTCGACGGTGGTGGTCATCGGGCTCACTTCGCCGGCATCTGCTGCTGGGCCTTGGCGAGTCGGGCCCGGACCGACTCGGTGGTGATCGCACGGCCGGCGGCGGCGTCGGCGAACAGTTCCTTGACGGCCGTGCCGACCGCCGTCTCGAACTGCGACTCGTCGGCCACCTGGGGCAGCGCTGCGGCACTCTTGGCCAGGGTGTCCTTGGGGCACACCGGGCCGGACGGCGACGAGGTGGCACCGGAACCCCGCGGGATCACACCGAGGCCGTCCAGACCCGGTCCGCGGCCGGCCGGCGAACGCGTCGGGGCAGGGAACGGGGGCCGGGCGGGCGAACGGACAGGCCGGACCGGGTGACGCACCGGGAAACGGACCGGGCGGACCCGTGAACCGGCCGGCCCGGCCCCGGGAGCACTCCGGGCAAGTCCGGTCGCACCACTTGACGCACACGTTCGGGTAGTTGAAGCATTCAGCGCTGAGAGAGCGCTCTCAAGCACGTGCCCGTTCACTTCCTTTAGCCAGCCGCTCCCGTGAGCGGCCCGCACCGAGGAGAGCCGCCCATGCCCCAGGCCCAGCCGCCGTCGGACACCCCGGCCGTGCGCCGCAGAGCCGTGCTCGCGGCCGCAGCCACGGCCGCAGCCGCCCCCGCCCTCACCTCACTGGCCGCCGCACCCGCCTCCGCCGCACCGGCGTCCGCGGGGTCGGACGGCGCCGCGTCGGCCGGCAGCGCGTCGGCCGACGCCTCGCGCGGCAGGCGTCCGTGCGCCCTGCCGGGCGGCGGCGACCTCGGTCCGAACGTCCTCGTCTTCGACCCGTCTACCCCCGACATCCAGGCCCGCCTCGACGAGGTGTTCCGGCAGCAGGAGTCGGCCCAGTTCGGCACCGGACGCTACGCCCTGCTGTTCAAGCCCGGCGTCTACCACGGACTCAACGCTCAACTCGGCTTCTACACCTCCATCGGCGGCCTCGGCCTCTCCCCCGACGACACCACCATCAACGGCGACGTGACCGTCGACGCGGGCTGGTTCGGCGGCAACGCCACGCAGAACTTCTGGCGTTCGGCGGAGAACCTCGCGCTCGTCCCGGTCAGCGGCACCAACCGGTGGGCCGTCGCCCAGGCGGCCCCGTTCCGCCGGATGCACGTCCGCGGCGGTCTCAACCTCGCACCTTCCGGCTTCGGTTGGGCCAGTGGCGGGTACATCGCCGACAGCCGGATCGAAGGCGAGATCGGCCCCTACTCGCAGCAGCAGTGGTACACCCGGGACAGCAGCGTCGGCAGCTGGCTCAACGGCGTGTGGAACATGGTGTTCTCGGGCGTCGAAGGCGCCCCCGCCCAGAGTTTCCCCAGCCCGCCCTACACCACCCTCGAGACGACGCCCGTCTCCCGGGAGAAGCCGTTCCTGTACGTCGACCGCGGCGGCTACCGCGTGTTCCTGCCCGCCAAGCGCACCGACGCACGCGGTGTGACCTGGGGCCGCGGCACCCCGCGTGGCAGCTCGCTGCCCCTGTCGCGGTTCTACGTGGCCAAGCCGGGCGTCTCCGCGGCCACCCTCAACCAGGCACTCGACCAGGGCCTGCACCTGCTGCTCACGCCGGGCGTCTACCACCTCGACCGGCCGATCCGGGTGAACCGCGCCGGCACCGTCGTCCTCGGCCTCGGCTACGCCACCCTGATCCCCGACAACGGCGTCACGGCGCTGAAGGTCGCCGACGTGGACGGCGTGCGGCTGGCGGGCTTCCTCGTCGACGCCGGCCCGGTCAACTCCGCGACCCTGCTGGAGGTCGGTCCGCCCGGAGCGCGGCGCGACCACAGTGCCGACCCGACCACCGTGCAGGACGTGTTCATCAGGATCGGCGGGGCGGGCGCCGGCAGGGCCACCACCAGCATGGTGATCAACAACCGGCACACGATCGTCGACCACACCTGGGTCTGGCGCGCCGACCACGGCGAGGGCGTCGGCTGGGAGACCAACCGGGCCGACTACGGGGTCGTCGTCAACGGCCACGACGTGCTGGCGACGGGCCTGTTCGTCGAGCACTTCAACAAGTACGACGTGCAGTGGTACGGAGAGCGCGGCCGCACGATCTTCTTCCAGAACGAGAAGGCCTACGACGCCCCGAACCAGGCGGCGATCCGCAACGGCGCGCTGAAGGGCTACGCCGCCTACAAGGTCGGCGACGACGTCACCGCGCACGAGGGCTGGGGTCTGGGCAGTTACTGCTTCTACAACGTCGACCCGACGATCGTCCAGCATCACGGCTTCGCCGCCCCGAACGTGCCGGGCGTGAAGTTCCACGACCTGCTGGTGGTCTCGCTCGGCGGCCAGGGCCAGTACGAGCACGTGATCAACGACCTCGGAGCGCCGACCTCCGGCACCTCGACGGTGCCGTCCACGGTGATCTCGTATCCCTGACCGCGTCCGGGACCCGGATTCCGGCGGTGCGGCGGGGCTGCCGCCCGGATTCCAACGGTGCGCCGGGGCTGCCGCCCGGATTCCAACGGTGCGCCGGGGCTGCCGCCCCCGGCCCGGTGCGGGCCGCGAACACCCTCTGTTCGCGGCCCGCACCGGGGAGCTGCCGGGACGGAACACCCGGCGTCCCCGCCCCGCGCCGGGAGCTACCGCGCCGGCGTCGTGGTCGGCGTCGTGGTCGGCGCCGGGACGTACCCCGTCGGGCGGGCCGAGAACGCGCCGCGCCCCTGGGTCCGGCTGCGCAACCGGGTGGCGTAGCCGAACAGTTCGGCCAGCGGCACGGTCGCGGTGACGACCGCCGAACCGCCGCGCACGGTCGAGTCGGTGACCCGCCCGCGACGGCCGGCGAGGTCTCCGAGGACCCCGCCGACCACTGCCTCGGGCACGGTCACCGTGACCTCGACGACCGGTTCCAGCAGCACCATCGCGCAGCGGCGCAGCGCCTCCCGGAGCCCGAGCCGGCCGGCCGTGCGGAAGGCCGTCTCGGAGGAGTCCTTCACGTGCGTCGCCCCGTCGGTCAGGGTGACCCTGAGCCCGGTGACCGGGTGTCCGCCGAGCGGACCCTCGGCGAGGGCGTCCCGGCAGCCGGCCTCCACGGCGCGCACGTACTCCTGCGGCACCCGTCCGCCGACGACGGCCGAACGGAACACGAACCCGGTCGCGGCGCCGCCGTCCCGGTCCGGCGATCCGGCGCGCTGCGGTTCGCCGTCCAGCGGTTCGACGTCGAGCACGACATGCGCGAACTGCCCGGCCCCGCCGTCCTGTTTGACGTGCCGGAAGACGACACCGGACACGCCTCGGGCGACCGTCTCGCGGTACGTCACCCTCGGACGGCCGACGGTGACCTCCACCCCGAGGCTGCGGCGGATCTTCTCCACCGCGACCTCCAGGTGCAGTTCACCCATGCCGGACAGCACCGTCTGACCGGTTTCGGGATCGGTCCTGACCACCAGCGACGGATCCTCCTCGGCCGACCGCGCCAGCGCCGACGCCAGACGGTCGGCGTCGGCGCTCGTACGCGCCTCCACCGCCACCGAGACCACCGGCGCCGCGACACCGGGCGGCTCGAGGACGAGGGGCGCCTCCTCCGGCGCGCACAGCGTCGAGCCCGCGCGGGCCGCCTTCAGCCCGACGACCGCCACGATGTCCCCGGCGACCGCCCGCTCCAGCCGGGCGTGCCGGTCGGCCTGCACCCGCAGGATCCGTCCGATCCGCTCGGTGCGCCGGGTGCCGGACTCCCACACCGCGTCTCCCTTCTCGATCGTGCCCGAGTACACCCTGAGGTAGGTCAGCCGGCCCGTGGGCGTGGCACCGACCTTGAACGCGAGGGCCGCGAACGGCGCGTCCGGGTCCGCTGGACGCTGCTCGCCGCCCGCGTCGCGCTGTTGGCCGGCACCGCGGTCCCCGCCGCCGGCCGGATCCGCACCGCGTACCGGCGGCACGTCCAGGGGCGACGGCAGATACGCGACGACGGCGTCGAGCAGCGGTTGGATTCCCCGGTTGCGGTAGGCCGAGCCGCACAGCACGACCACCCCGTCACCCGTGCGGGTGAGGTCGCGCAGGGCTCCGGAGAGGGTTCGCGCCGACAGCGTCCCCCGGTCGCAGAACTCCTCCAGGGCGGCCGGGTGCCGCTCCGCCACGGCTTCCTCCAGCCGCCTGCGCCGGCCCATCGCCTCCTCCCGCAGTTCGTCCGGAACGGGTGTGTCGACGGCCGCGTCGCCGCCGTCCGCGCTCCAGGTCAGCGCCCGCATGCACAGCAGGTCGACGACGCCCACGAAGGAGTCCTCCGCCCCGATCGGCAGCTGAACGACCAACGGCACGGGGTGCAGACGGGCGCGGAGGGACTCCACCGCGGCGTCGAGGTCGGCGCCCGCCCGGTCCAGTTTGTTCACGAACGCGATCCTGGGCACGCCGTAGCGGTCGGCCTGCCGCCACACGGACTCGCTCTGCGGTTCCACGCCCGCCACGGCGTCGAACACGGCCACCGCCCCGTCCAGCACCCGCAGGGACCGCTCCACCTCGTCGGCGAAGTCGACGTGCCCGGGGGTGTCGATCAGGTTGAGGCGGTGGCCTTCCCACTCGCAGCTGACGGCCGCGGCGAAGATGGTGATGCCTCGGTCGCGTTCCTGGGGGTCGAAGTCGGTGACGGTGGTGCCGTCGTGGACCTCGCCGCGCTTGTGCGTGGTGCCGGTGGTGTACAGGATCCGCTCCGTCACGGTGGTCTTGCCCGCGTCGACGTGGGCGAGGATGCCCAGGTTGCGGACGGCGGAGAGACGGGTGAGATCACGATCGAGGTTGTTGCGCACGGCCCTTGGCCTTTCGGGATGTTCCTGGGAACGGGCAGCGCGATGTGCCGGACGAGGCCGGAGGCGACGGACGGGCAGGGACGTCATGCCGCGGAACCGACGATGATGGACCGTCAGATGTGTTGCGGGGACTGCCTCTTGTGTCGCTCGGGCTTCGTCAGGAGATCCGGTGCCGGCCGCGCCGCGGGCACCGGACGGACGAGGACACGAGGATCACCTCGTAGCGGGAACGGGGAGCGACGGCAGCGGTGCGGTCACGCATGGCCGGGCTCCCCTCGATCGTCGCGGTACGGCGCGCCGCTGTACAAGCGGCCGCGCTCCGTCTGCGGTGAGTGTAGAAGCGAAGGGTGCGGCCCGGCACGCGATTTGTCGTCGGCCGGGGCGAGGGCCCCGGCACCGGCGCGCGGGAAAGGCCTACGCCGCCGGGTAGAACCGCCTGCGGACCCGGCGCAGCCAGGCGTCGGCGGCTCGCTCGTCGGGGTGGTCCGGCAGGACGCTGCGCGTCTCGGCGAACGCCTCCTCTACGCGGCGCAGCAACGGCAGGGCGGCGTCGGGATCGGCGGCGACCTCCTCGCCGAACCGGTGGTAGCTCTCCGGGTCCTCGACCCGGATCGTCAGCCGTCCCGCGGAGTAGAGCTCGTACCCCTGGGCGCACAGCCGCTTGAGATGGCGGGCGTGCTTGGCGCTGCGTCTGCGGCTGTCCGCCGCGGGAGCGCCCGCGCTGCGGTTCTGCAGTTTCCTGAACTGCTGGGTGGCGTAGCCGAGATAGGCGTCGCGGACCCGGCCGGCGCTGAGCAGGGTGGTGCGCAGGGCGATGAGTTCGTCGCCGAGCGGGGTGCGCACCTCGTACAGCTCGTCGGGCAGCCAGACGAGCTCCATGACGGTCGGGTTGCCGCCGAGTGCGAGCCGGCACCACTTCGCGGCCTCGTGCAGGGTGCGGTCGGGCGCCGTGCTGACGTGCGACTCCTTGGGAGTGTGCAGGCCGTGCAGTTCCTCGGTGGGGGCGGCGAACATGCCGAGCCGGTCCACGTCGGAGCCCTCGTGGGCGAGTCCGTAGGCGGTCGAGCCGACGATGCCGGACAGCAGGATGTTGGTGACGGTCACAGGTGCCCCCGGTCGTTCCCCGACGATGATCACCCCGGCGCCGCGATCGGGCGGCGGGATCGCCATGATGCCCTGCGCCCGGCGCTCAGCACCTCGTGTTTTCCCGGCGGGCCCGCGGCCGCGGAGCCGTCCCTCGCCTGCGCCGCGGCCTCACCCGTACGGATCATTGCGCTGGTCGAGCGGCCTGGCCGGTGGTGCCGTGGAGGGCAGGGCAGCCGACCCCGTCCTCTGGAGGTACCCGTGAGCACCCCTCGTCCGTCGCCCCGCCCGACCTGCCCGCCCCGTCCGTCGGGCCCGGCCGGTCCGACACGTCCGGGCCGCCCGGTGCGGGCTCTGACCGCCGTCCTGGCCGCGGGAACGCTGCTCGCCACGGCGACCGCCTGCTCCGGCGGGGAGGACGGCGCGTCCAGCCCGACCAGCGCCTCCGGCGTCGCGGCCTCGCCGGTGGCCGAACGGACGACCACCGCCTCTCCCGGGGACAGGACACTCACGTCGGCGGGTGCGCGGACCGCTCTGATCACCGAGGGCGACCTGGAGGACGACTGGAACCAGGTGACCAACGCGGCGTCCTGGGAGGACAAGCTGCTCATCGGCACGGTCGACGCCCAGCAGTTCCTCACGGGCCAGACGCAGGCCGCCGACTGCCAGCGGCTGCTCGACGGGCTGTACGGCGACGACCTGTTGGGCCGCCCGTCCGGCGCGTCGGCGCTCACCGGCTTCACCGAGGGCGACTCCCGGCTGCTCTACCAGGTCGCCGCCTACGACCGGGACGACCTCGACACATCACTGGACTGGCTGGGGTCGCTGACCACCGACTGCGACCAGTTCGAGGCGAAGGCCTCCGACGGCTCCACCCGCACCGTGCAGGTCGTCGAAGCCTCCCTCCCGAAGTCGGGGGACGCCCGTGAGGGCATCACGGTGACGGTGAAGGGGACCTCCGGCGGCTCGCCGGTCACCCTCACCCTGGACGTCGCGGCCGTGCGGGTCGGGAACGACGCGATCACCGTGACCAACGGCGGGTACGGCGGTGCGGACCACGACAGCACCAAGGACGCGGTGAGTCACGGCACCACCCGGCTCAAGGACGTCCGGGAGGGCCGCACTCCGGCCCCGGAGCCCAGCGAGTTCGACTGAGCGCGTCGGCTGAGCGGGCCTGCTCGACGAGCCGTCGGCCCCCGCCCGTACGCCGTCCTCCCCTGACAGTGGCCGGCCTCATCTCGTCGCCGGTCCGGCTCACGTGATACGTCGCAGGATGCGGTCCTTGAGGGGGGTGTAGGGCGGATAGGTAACGCGCAGCGTGTCGGCCTGGAGCGGCTTGTCGAGGACGGACTTGATGTGGCTGAAGGTGTCCAGGGAGTACGAGCCGTGGTAACGGCCCATGCCGCTCTCACCGACGCCTCCGAAGGGCAGTCCCGGTACGCCGAGGTGGGCGGTCGGAACACCGAAGGTCGACCACACCCTGCGTCATCTCGACCGGTGGCTGCGCCCGAGCAGGGTCTCGGTGCCCCTGTCACTGATGCCGTCCCGGGCCTGGACCCTGCGGGAGCCGCTGGGCGTCGTGCTGGTCATCGCCCCCTGGAACTATCCGGTCACCAGGCACACCGACACCGGCACCCTCGAAGGCGACCTCCGCGCCCTGCTCCGGGACAAGGCGGCTTCCCTGACCGGGAAGGAAGGGGGGTGCTGCAGACCCTGATCGGCGAGGCCCGGCACAACATCCCACTGGCCGAGGCCCTCACGAACACGTTCGTGCTGCCCATGCGCCGGCGCATGGAGGAGATCACGAAGCGTGCGGCGGAGCGAGGCAAGATCCCGCCCGTGGAGCACGCCGACCTGCTCGGCGATCTGGTCCTCGGCCCCATGGTCAGCAGGTTCTTCCTCACCCCCCTGCCGCCGGACCAGGTGGACGCCGCAACCGCGACGCAGACCGCCGACCGCCTCCTGCCCTTCCTCCTGCGCGCCGTCGGGCACACAGAGCACGCCTGAGCGAAGGCAGCCCCCGAACGAGTCCACGAAGGGCAGGGGCTACCGCGCAGTCGGGCTGGAGGCGGGCGGCGCCGTTTCACCCCCGCTCGCCGTCCAAGGACTCCTGGGACATCGAGAACAACCTCCGGGCACCCAGGCTCGGCACGCACGGCATCCAGCGGATTCATCCGCTGGATGCCGTCTTGTCGCCGGCCGGCCGGGGCGGGTGCCGCGGTGAGCCCGACGGCCTGCGCGCTTGCCCGGGCCGGTGCACAGGGACCCGGCTTCCGCGTGATCGCATCCGCAAGGCGCCCTTCTCGCCCAGAAGGCTGTGGAGTTCGTTCCCTGACCGAGACGGCCCCTCCAGTGGCCGGGACCCGATCATGAACGCCGCACCCCGGTAAACGGCCTTCAGGAAGAGGCGGGAGCGGGACCGACGGGACGCTGGACAGCACGTCCGAGTGCCGACATGATCGCGTTCATGACAGCCGAGGATGCCATTGTCGTCACCGCCGACCGGATCGCGGAGCTGTTGCAGGCGGGGGCCGCCCCGCACACGCCGCTGCGGGGCGCGGAGTGGACGGTGGGGGAGGCGGCGGCGCATCTCGCGCTGGCGGGGAAGCTGATGGCGGACATCGGGGCGGGCGAGGAGCGCCCCTACGGCGACGGGACGCCGGGCGGTCTCGCGGCGGCCAACCGTGCGGCCTTGGCCGTCTTCCCGCAGCGGGATCCGGCGGTCCTCGGCGCGGAGATCGCGGACACGGCCCGGGCCTTCGTCGCGGCCGCGGCCGGCCGCGGTCCCCAGGAGGCGGTACTGACGCCGATGGGGCCGATGAACATGGCCACCCTGGGCTCGTACCTGCTCACCCACCTGCTCGGGCACGGATACGACATCGCGGCCGCGCTGCGCGGGCCCCACATGGTCAACCGGGAAGTGGTCGCGTTCACGCTGCCCTTCATGCGGCTGGCCATGCCGCGTGCAGTGAACGCCGGCGCCGCAGGCCACCATGCCTGCTATCTGCTGCGCATCGGCCGCGACCGCTTCGCCGTCACCTTCGCGGACGGCGTGCCCACGGTCACCGACACCCCGCCCCGCCGGCCCGACTGCACGATAGCCATCGACCCCGTCGCCTTCCTCCTCCTGGCCCTGGGCCGCTGGACCGCCCCCACCGCCATGGCCCGCGCCAAGGTCTTCGTCTGGGGCCGCAAACCGTGGCTGGGCCTGCGCTTCCCGACGCTCTTCACAGCGCCGTAGACCAGCGGGCGGACCGCCGGCGCAACGGCCTCTCTTCGACTCGCCCCCGGGCACGTGACATGCGGTTTCGGCAGGCCGCCGAGGCCGGGAGCATCTCCGCGCTCCACGACGCGAATCGCTCCGTCACCTGCTGGATCGCAGTGCTGGTCGGCTTGTCGCCGGCCACGTCGAAGCCGAACCCGACCCGCGCGAGCGGGATGCGCTTCCCGATGCCGGCTGACCTACTCCGGCCTGGACAACACGGTTGCATCGGGAGAAGACCGGACGGCACCATCGCCGGACCGGGAACCTGCGGACTTCAAAACCCTTCAGCACGCGAAGGCAGCCGTGGATCACGGTCTCGGCCGCCCCCCAGGAGGAAACCGATCGGTTTCTCATTGATGCCAAACCGATCGTTTTCGTTATTCAAATCGGCCACGCCGTCCCCGGGAAGGCCCCGTCCTGATCACGAGCTGTCGGCATCGAGGCGGCCACGCCGACCCGGACCGGGCTCCCGGTGTTCCGGAGCTCCTGACGGTCGGCTCGCGGCCGCGCCACACGGTCACTCGCGCTGATCACCCCCAGCCGGCGCGCTTCGGTGTCGTGATGGATCGGCGTGTGTGACTCGCTCAGGGGCAGGCCCGTACCGCCGTGGCGGGCGGCGACGATCTCGGCGGCGATGGACAGGGCGGTCTCCTCGGGCGTGCGGGCGCCGAGATCGAGGCCGATCGGTGAGCGCAGACGGGCCAGTTCGGCGTCGGTGAGGCCGATTTCGCGGAGCCTGCGGTCGCGGTCCTCGTGGGTGCGGCGGGAGCCCATCGCGCCGATGTAGGCGGCCGGCAGCCGCAGGGCCGCTTCCAGGAGGGGCACGTCGAACTTGGCGTCGTGGGTGAGCACGCACACCACCGTGCGGTCGTCGGTCCGGGTGCGGCGCAGGCAGCGGTGCGGCCAGTCGACCACGATGTCGTCGGCCTCGGGAAACCGCGTCCGGGTGGCGAACACGGGGCGGGCGTCGCACACGGTGACGTGGTAGCCGAGGAACTTGCCCACGCGCACCAGTGCCGCGGCGAAGTCGATGGCGCCGAAGACGAGCATGCGCGGCGGCGGCACGCTCGACTCGACGAACACGCTCAGGCCTGGCTCGCAGTGCGGCCCTCCCCCAGACTCCGTCCGGGGCGACCCCCATCCCGCTCCGCTCGGCGCGACGTCGAAGGTTGCGGTGCGGCCGGCGTCGAGCAGGGTGCGGGTTTCGTCGACGACGGCGCGGTCCAGGTCCGGACGTCCGCCGAGTCCGCCTTCGTAGGAGCCGTCGTGACGGACCGCCAGCGCCCGTCCGAGGAACCGGGGAGGGCCGCAGACCACGCGGGCAAGTGCCGCCGCCTCGCCCCGGGCGGCGGCCGACAGCGCCGTCTGGAATGTCTTCCTGCCGGGTCCGTCGGAGGGCACCGGGGCGACCAGGATGTCGAGGACACCACCGCAGGTCAGCCCGACGGCGAAGGCGTCCTCGTCGCTGTAGCCGAACCGCTCGCGCACCGTCTCACCGTCGGCGAGCGCCTGCATGCACAGCTCGTAGACCGCGCCTTCCACACAACCGCCCGACACCGAGCCGATGGCCGTGCCGTCGGCGTCGACGGCGAGCGCGGCGCCCGGCCCGCGCGGTGCGCTGCCGCCCACGGCCACCACGGTGGCCACGGCGAAGTCCCGCCCTTCCTCGAGCCATCGGTTCAGCTCGTCCGCGATGTCCAGCATGGGAGTTACCTTCTCGTCGTGTCGTGTCGCGCAGACCGGGCCGGCGTCAGAGCAGCTTGTCCAGCGTGATCGGCAGGTCCCGGATCCGCTTGCCGGTCGCGTGGTACACGGCGTTCGCGATCGCGGCCGCCACGCCGGTCATGCCGACCTCGCCCAGCCCGATGATTCCCAGAGGCATCGTCCTGTCCGGTTCGTCGAGCCAGTCGACGTCGATCGGGGGAATGTCGGCGTGCACCGGCACGTAGTAGGAGTCGAGCCCGGCGCTCATGGTGCGCCCGCTGCGGGGATCGATCAGGGCCTGCTCCGACAGCGCCATACCGATGCCCATGACCACCGCCCCGCGCAGCTGGCTGGCCGCGGTCTTGGGGTTGATGATGCGGCCGACGTCGAACACGCCGAGCCAGCGCGAGATCCGCAGTTCGCCGGTGTCGGCGTTCACCCGCACCTCGCAGAACTGCGCGCCTCGGGCGGCCTTGGACCAGCGCTGGTCCTTCAGGAAGGTGGTCAGGAAACGGCCCTGACTGCCCAGCGCACCCAATCGGGTGTCCGACCCGACCGAGGCCTCGATGAACGGCCGCCGTGCCGCCCTCAGGGTGGCCGCCGGTTCCTGACCGGTCGTGCCCGTACGCCGGGCCAGGGCACTCACCTTGCGGGTCAGCTCGCCGCACGCGGCGAGGACGCTGGTGGCCACCGTCGCCGTCTGGTTGGAGTTGCCGGCCATCGGTCCGGACGGCAGGGCCGAATCGCCGTACTGGACTTGGACCTTCTCGTACGCGATGCCGAGCGCGTCCGCGGCGATCTGTGCCTGTACGGTCGCGGCGCCCATGCCCATCTCGTGGAAACCGCACTGCACGAGCGCGCCGCCGTCGTCGCTCAGCCGTACCTTGACATCGGCGACCAGGCGCAGGGTCGGGTGGTAGGCGGTGGCCGTGCCCGTCCCGACGAGCCACTCGCCGTCACGCATGGAGCGAGGTTGCGGGTTGCGGTCCGCCCAGCCGAAGCGTTCGGCGCCCCTCTCGAAGGCTTCACGCTGCATCCGCTGGGAGAACTTCTTGCCACCCGTCGGATCCGTTGCGGGCTCGTTGCGCAGGCGCAGGGCGATCGGGTCCATGGACAACTCGTAGGCGAGTTCGTCCATCGCCGATTCCAGCACGAAGCTGCCGATCGCCTCGCCGGGAGCGCGCAGCCAGGTGTTGGGCATCAGATCCATCGTGACGAGGTTCTGCCGGGTCAGCATGTTCTGGGCGCCGTAGAGGTGCCGGGCCGGCGAGGTGGTCGCCTCGAGCAGGCCCCCGGCCGAGCCGGTGCGGGTGATGCTGTCCTGGATCAGTGAGGTGAGCCGGCCGTCGCGGGTCGCGCCGAGCGCGATCCGGTTGGTCGAGGCGGTACGCCCGCCGGTGGCGCGGTTGACGGCCGTGCGGCTCAGCGCCAGGCGCACGGGCCGCCCGACGGCCTTGGCCGCCATCGCCGCGATGACCGTGCCCGGCCAGACGGCGAACTTCCCGCCGAAGCCACCCCCCAGGAACTCGGCACGGACTCGGACGTGGGACGCGGGCACACCGAACCGCCAGGCCAGGTGGTGGCCGGTCTGGTGGATGGACTGGGTGGTGTCGTGCACCGTGAGGTGGTCACCGTCCCAGACGGCGACCGTCGCGTGCGGCTCGATCGCGTTGTGCTGCAGGCCGGGCGTGGTGTAACGCAGGTCGAGCGACACCTCCGCAGCGGCCAGCGCCGCCTCGGCGTCGCCCTTCTTCTTCACGGCGGCGAAGGTGAGGTCGCCCTTCGCCAGGGTGGCGTTGGTCTGCTCGATGGCGAAGTCCACGCGCGCGGGCAGCAGGTCGTAGGTCACTTCGACGAGGGGCGCCGCCTCGTTCGCCGCCGCGGAGGTCTCCGCGATCACGATGGCGATCGGCTGGCCGTCCCAGAAGACCTGATCGGTGTTGAGATAGTCGACGTCGGTTCCCGAGACGTCGGGTCCCAGATTCCGCACAATGTTGAGTTTGCGGGGTGGTTTGATCCTTGGCGCGTTGAGGTGGGTGAGGACCGCCACGACGCCGGGCACCGCGGCCGCCGCGGCCGTGTCGATGCCGGTGATCGTGCCACGGGCGACGGTGGCATGGACCAGCTTCGCGTACGTGAGGTTCGGGTAGTGGTGCTCGGCGGAGAACCGCACCGCCCCGGTCACCTTCGCGTGGCCGTCCCGGCGGTCCACCGGCTGTCCGACCGCTCTCCCCACGGGTACGGAAGCGTCCGCGCCAGGGTCGGAGCCTGTCCAGGTGCGTGTGGTCACGATGCGCTCCGCTCAGCGTTGAGTGTCCGCAGCACGGCCACGACCGTCCGCTGGGCCAGGTCGATCTTGAAGGCGTTGTCGGACTGAGGAAGGGCGGGGGCGAGTTCCGCGGCGGCGGCCCTGGCGAAGTTCTCGTCAGTGGCTTCGGCGCCGAGCAGCAGCTCTTCCGCGATACGTGCCCGCCACGGCTTGGTCGCGACACCGCCGAGTGCGAGGCGGACCTCGGTGATGCGGCCGTCCTCGACGGCCAGCGCGGCGGCGACAGACACCAGGGCGAAGGCGTAGGACGCGCGGTCGCGGACCTTGCGGTAGCGCGAATGCGCCGCCACCGGCACCGGCGGCAGCTCGACGGCCGTGATCAGTTCGTCGGGGGCGAGGACCGTCTCGATGTGGGGGGTGTCGCCGGGCAGCTGGTGGAAGTCGGCGACCGGGATACGCCGGCTGCCGCGCACGCTCTCCACCTCAACGACGGCGTCGAGCATCACCAGCGCCACCGCCATGTCCGAGGGATGCGTCGCGATGCAGTGCTCACTGGTGCCCAGTACCGCACTGCCGCGGGAGAACCCGCCGATCGCGTCACAGCCGCTGCCGGGTGCACGCTTGTTGCAGGCGGAGGTCTCGTCGTAGAAGTACATGCAGCGGGTGCGCTGCAGGAGGTTCCCGCCGACGGTCGCCATGTTCCGCAGCTGGGCCGAGGCTCCCAGCAGGATCGCCTTGGCCAGGACCGGACAGCGGGTCCTGATGAGGGGGTCCGCGGCGAGCCGACTGTTGGACACCAGTGCGCCGACGCGGATGGTGCCGTCGGGGAGTTCCTCGATCCCGGTCAGCGGCAGGCGGGTGATGTCCACGACCGTCGCCGGGTGTTCGATGCCCTCCCGCATGAGGTCGACGAGGTTCGTCCCGCCCGCGAGGAATTTCACGTCCTCGCCGTCCGCGATCGTGCGCAGCACCGTGCCCACATCCGGGGCACTGAGGTAGGAGAACGGCTTCACTTCGCGACCTCCTTGATCGCCGAGACGATGCCGTTGTAGGCGCCGCAGCGGCACAGGTTGCCGCTCATCCGCTCCCGGATCTCCGCCTCGTCCAGCTCCCCGCCGCTGTCGGCGAGATGCTCGGTCGCCGCGCTGGGTATCCCTTCCTTGTGCTCGGCGAGCATGCCGATCGCCGAACAGATCTGGCCCGGCGTGCAGTAGCCGCACTGGAACCCGTCCGCGCGGACGAACGCCTCCTGCAGCGGATGGTCGATCCCTTCGATGGTCGTGATCTCACGGCCCTGGTACTGCACCGCCAACGCCAGGCAGGCGTTGATCCGCCGGCCGTCCACCAGCACCGTGCAGGCACCGCACGCACCCTGGTCGCAGCCCTTCTTGGTGCCGGTCAGGCCCAGGTACTCACGCAGCGCGTCGAGCAGGCTCACTTGCGGCGCGACATCCAGCCTCCGGGCGGACCCGTTGATCCGCAGCTCGATCTCCACCGTGTCATTCCTCCGGTTCACCCGTGGGCTCGTTCTCATGGGGGCCAGGGGGCCAGGCGGCCATCAGGCACATGAGCCAGGACCAGAGCTCCGCGGACTTCAGAAACCGCCGACCGGGGAGCCGAATCACGAGAGCAGGTCCATGATCTAAAACAGGAATGTAGCAGTTCCACCAACTACTCGCATCACGCTTGTCGCAATTTTATATTCCCACGCAACATCATTGATGCAAATCAGCACAAATCTGCAGGTCGGGCGTATGGTCTTCGGGGCATCACGAATCAACAACGGGAGTGGATACGTCATGGGCCGACCCCTGCGGGCCGATGCCGCGCGCACCGTGCGCGCGATTCTGGGGGCGGCCGAGCAGGTCCTCGCCAAAGACCCCGGGGCCTCCATGGAGCAGATCGCGGAGGAGGCAGGAGTGGCCAGAACGACCGTGCACCGGCGGTTCGCCAACCGCCAGGCCCTCATCGAAGCACTCGCCGCCTCGGCGAAGCGACAGCTCATGGAAGGCGTAGCGGACGCCCACATGGACACCGCCCCACCGCTCGTGGCACTCCACCGCGTCACGGCGAACGTGCTGCGGATCAAGAGCGTCTGGCCGTTCACCCTCGGCCACCCCCTCGCCGACTCCCCCCTCACGGCGGTGATCTGGTCCGAGGTCAACACCGGCGCCCTCGAGTTCTTCGCCCGAGCCCAGCGCGAAGGGCTCCTCTCCCCGGACACGGACCTCATGTGGGCGCGGCGGGTCTACTACGCCCTCGTCGACGAGGCCCAGCACGGAGGCGGCGCGGATCTCGACCCGGACCAGGTCCGGCAGAACGCGGACGCACTGGCAACACTCGTCGTCGACACGTTTCTGCGCGGGACGGGTCCCCACGGCTGAGCCGCCCGGCCGGCAGCTCCCGTCCCGTCCTGCCCTCCGCCACCGACCGTACGATCGCGGACAGTGCCCAGGCACAAGGCAGAAGAGCCAGGCGCACCATGCCTCGCGCCAGGAGACAGCACGGACAGGCCCGGCTGCCGTACACCTCCACCCACTCAAGTGGCGCCGACGGCCAACGTGCCGCGCCGGCGGACAGCACCGCCGCCACATTCAGCGGCCCGCCCTCGAAAACCGACAGGTGCATCCTGTCCACCGCGCCGCCGGAGAGCGACGTGCGTCACCTACGTCTTGAGGTATCCGCTCTCCTTCGCACTCTCATGTCGAGGTATTCACTCTCACTTCGAGGTGCCGCGCCCAGTCGGCCCGCGCCCGTACGCCGTCTTCTCCACGCCCGTACGCCGTCTTCCTCGGGATAGCGCCATGTGACATATTACTGGAGTGACCAAGCGACCGAGCGGTGACGTGGTGGTCGTCGGCGCGGGCATGGTGGGCGCGGCCTGTGCGCTGTACGCGGCGCGCGCCGGACTCGACGTGATCGTGGTGGACCGGGGCCCAGTGGCCGGCGGCACCACCGGCGCCGGCGAGGGCAATCTCCTCGTCTCCGACAAGGAGCCCGGGCCGGAGCTCCAACTGGCCCTGTTGTCCCTCCGGTTGTGGCAGGAGCTGGCCGAGGAGGAGCTCGCCGCGGCCGTCGAGTACGAGCCCAAGGGCGGCCTCGTGGTGGCGTCGACCGCGGAGTCCCTCACCGCGCTGACGGTCCTCGCGGCCGGGCAGCGCGCCGCCGGGGTGCGGACCGTCCCCGTCGACGCGGCTCGACTTCGGGACCTGGAACCCCACTTGGCGTCCGGACTCGCCGGCGGGGTGCTGTACCCGCAGGACGCCCAGGTCATGCCCACCCTCGCCGCCGCCCACCTGATGCGCGCCTCGGGCGCACGGCTGGAGACCGGCCGTGCCGTGACCCGGATCCTGCGCGGCCCCGACGGCGCGGTGCGGGGCGTGCGAACCGACCGCGGCGACATCCTCGCGCCGGCCGTGGTCAACGCGGCGGGCGTCGAAGGAGCGGAGGTCGCCGCCCTGGCCGGCGTCGGACTGCCCGTACTGCCCCGTCGTGGCTTCGTCCTGGTCACCGAGCCGCTGCCGCCGCGCGTACGGCACAAGGTGTACGCCGCCGACTACGTGGCCGACGTGGCGAGCGACTCGGCGGCCCTGCAGACCTCCCCGGTCGTCGAGGGCACGGCGGCCGGGCCGGTGCTGATCGGCGCGAGCCGGGAACGGGTCGGGTTCGACAGGTCCTTCTCGTTGCCGGTCGTGCGCGCCCTGGCGGCGGGGGCCACCTGTCTCTTCCCGTTCCTGGCTCACGTCAGGGCGATGCGCACCTACGTCGGCTTCCGCCCGTACCTGCCCGACCACCTGCCCGCGGTCGGCCCGGACCCACGGGTGCCCGGACTGTTCCACGCCTGCGGACACGAGGGCGCGGGCATCGGCCTAGCCACCGGCACGGGCCGGCTCCTCGCGCAGACGCTCACCGGAGCGAGCCCGGAGCTGGATCTGACGCCGTTTCGCCCCGACCGCTTCGACCGCCCGCACCGCGCGCGCCGTTCCCCGCCTCCCGGCCGCCCGGCCGGCCGATCAGACCGTGCGGAACCCCTCAGCGAGGAGGCCTCCCCGTGAATCCCCTGCGGTTGGTCCGGGCCCGTCCCGGCGCCCCGTTCACCGTCACCTTCGACGACAGGGCGCTCGAGGCGCTGCCCGGGCAGACGCTGGCCGCCGCGCTGTGGTCGTCCGGTGTCACGGCCTGGCGCACGACCCGGGGTGCGGGGCGGGCGCGCGGGGTGTTCTGCGGGATCGGAGTCTGCTTCGACTGTCTGGTCACCGTCGACGGCCTGCCCAACCAGCGGGCCTGTCTGGTGCCGGCCACGCCGGGAGCCGTCGTCCGCTCGCAGGCAGGGTCGGGCCACGATGAGTGAACGCCGCCCGGTCCTCGCGGTGATCGGCGCCGGCCCGGCGGGGCTCGCCGCCGCCCTGGCGGCCGCGGCGCGCGGCGTGCGCGTGGTGCTGACCGACTCCGCCGCCGAGGCGGGCGGGCAGTTCTACCGGCAGCCCGCGCGCGGCCTCGGCGCCCGGCGTCCCCGGGCGCTGCACCACCAGTGGCGCACCTGGGAGCGGCTGCGCGCCGGACTCGACACCCACCTCGGCGCGGGTCGCGCGACACACCTGAGTGATCGTCATGTCTGGTGTGTGGAGCGGCAATCGGGGTCATTCCTCGTGCACACGTTGCTCGGTCCGCGGCAGACGGACTCCGTCGCCGTGCGGGCCGACGCGGTACTGCTGGCGACCGGCGGATACGAGAAGGTCCTGCCCTTCCCCGGCTGGACCCTGCCAGGAGTGGTCACCGCGGGCGGCGCGCAGGCACTGCTCAAGGGAGGGCTGTCGCTGCCCGGCCGTACGGCCGTCGTCGCCGGCACCGGCCCGCTGCTGCTGCCCGTGGCGACCGGTCTCGCGGCGGCCGGCGCCCACGTCGTCGCCCTGGTCGAGTCGGCCGGCCCCAGGGGCCTCGCACACAGCGCCCGCGCCTGGGCCGCGGCCCCCGCGAAGCTCGCCGAGGGAGCGGCTCTCGCGGCACGACTGGCCCTTCACCGCGTTCCGGTGATGGCCCGTCATGTCGTGCTGGAGGCCCATGGCGTCGACCGAGTGGAGTCGGTCACCGTGGCCGCGCTGAACGCCGACGGCCGTCCCGCGCCCGGCGGCGAACGGCGGCTCTCCTGCGACACCCTCGCCGTCGGCCACGGTCTGCTGCCGCACACGGATCTCGCGGACGGGCTCGGCTGCCGCCTCGACGGACCGGGCGTGTGGGTCGACGCCGAGCAGCGCACCGACGTGCCCGGCGTCTGGGCCGCGGGCGAGACGACGGGCATCGGCGGTGCCGCGCTGTCGCTGGCTGAGGGGCACATCGCCGGACGCTCGGCGGCGGCGAGACTGACGGGGCGGGTCCCCGACCCGGCCGGCTGGGCCCCGGCCGCCCGGACCCGTGACCGGCTGCGGGCGTTCTTCTCCGCGCTGGACGACGCCTATGCCGCGCAGCCCGTCCGGTGGACGGAGCAGGTGACCGACGAGACGGTCGTGTGCCGCTGCGAGGAGGTGCCCGCCGGCGCCGTCCGCGAGGCCGTCGGCGCACTCGGCGCCGGTGATCTGCGCACCGTGAAGCTGCTGACCAGGGCCGGCATGGGCTGGTGTCAGGGCCGCATGTGCGAGCCCGGAGTGGCCGGTGTGGCGGGCTGTGCGCCCACTCCGGCACGACGGCTGCTGGCCCGCCCGGTTCCGCTCGGCGTCCTGGCCGCCCCGGCCGAACCTCAGGCCGAACCGTGACATGTCACACCTCACCCACGTCACCGCCAGTGAAGGGATCCGTGCATGACCGCCCCCGCCACCCCGTCCGTGCCCGCCACCCCGCCCGTGCCCGCCCGTCCCCCTGCCGCCGCCCCGGCTCCCGCCGCCTCCCGGCGGCGCCCGTGGCACGGGGTCCTCGTCGCCACCGCGCTGCCGCTCGACGACGACCTCCGCGTCGACCACGACCGGTACGCCGAGCACTGCGCCTGGCTGGTGGCGAACGGCTGCGACGGCGTCGTGCCCAACGGCTCCCTGGGCGAGTACCAGGTGCTCACTCCCGAGGAGCGCGCCAAAGTGGTGGAGACCGCGGTCGCCGCCGTGGGCGGGGCGCGCGTCATGCCGGGCGTCGCCGCGTACGGCTCCGCCGAGGCCCGCCGCTGGGCGGAGCAGGCGGCCGGGGCCGGCTGCTCGGCGGTGATGCTGCTGCCGCCCAACGCCTATCGCGCCGACGAGCGAGCCGTCGTCGCCCACTACGCGGAGGTGGCCCGGGCGGGCCTGCCGGTCGTGGCGTACAACAACCCCGTCGACACCAAGGTCGACCTGGTGCCCGAACTGCTGGCACGGCTGCACGGCGAGGGTCATGTGCACGCCGTCAAGGAGTTCTCCGGCGATGTGCGCCGCGCCTACCGCATCGCCGAACTCGCACCCGAACTCGATCTGCTGGCGGGTGCGGACGACGTGCTGCTGGAGCTGGCCGTGGCCGGCGCGAAGGGCTGGGTGGCCGGCTACCCCAACGCACTGCCGAAGGCCTCGGCCGAGCTGTACCGGGCAGCCGTCGCGGGCGACCTCACCACCGCGCTCCCCCTCTACCGCCGACTGCACCCGCTGCTGCGCTGGGACTCGCGCGTCGAGTTCGTCCAGGCCATCAAGCTCTCGATGGACGTCGTGGGCCGGCACGGCGGCCGCTGCCGTCCGCCACGGGTCCCGCTGCTGCCGGACCAGGAGGCGGCCGTCCGGGCGGCCACCGAGAAGGCCGTCGCCGCCGGTCTCGCGTGACCCGTCCTGCCACGGCGCGCACGCCACGAGGAGACTCCCCGGGGACGCTCCCCTCACACACCACGCCGGCAGACGACAACCGCCCGGCGGCCGACCGCACGGCACGGAAAGGCACCTCATGCGCAGCAAGCTCGTCCTGCACGCCGTCGACTCGCACACCGAGGGCATGCCGACCCGGGTGATCACGGGCGGCGTCGGGGTCGTCCCCGGCGCGACGATGAACGAGCGTCGGCTGTGGTTCCGCGAACACCGGGATGACATAAGGCAGTTGCTGATGAACGAGCCGCGCGGGCACTCCGCGATGAGCGGCGCGGTCCTCCAGCCGCCCACCCGGCCGGACTGCGACTGGGGCGTGCTCTACATCGAGGTCTCCGGCTACCTCCCGATGTGCGGGCACGGCACGATCGGGGTGGCGACCGTCCTCGTCGAGACGGGCATGGTCGAGGTCGTCGAACCCGTCACCACGATCCGGCTGGACACCCCGGCAGGGCTCGTCGTCGCCGAGGTCGCGGTCGAGGACGGCGCGGCCACGTCCGTCACGCTGCAGAACGTCCCCTCCTTCACGGTCGCACTGGACCGCAGGGCGGCACTGCCCGACGGCCGCACGGTGACCTACGACCTGGCGTACGGCGGGAACTTCTACGCGATCCTGCCGCTGGAGGAGTTCGGGCTGCCCTTCGACCGCGCCCGCGGGGACGACATCCTGCACGCCGGCCTGTCGCTGATGGAGGCGATCAACTCCGAGGCGGAACCGGTCCACCCGCAGGACCCGTCCATCCGCGGCTGCCACCACGTCCACCTGTACGCGCCCGGCGCCACCGCCCGGCACTCCCGGCACGCGATGGCCATTCACCCCGGCTGGTTCGACCGCTCGCCGTGCGGCACCGGAACCAGCGCGCGCATGGCCCAACTGCACGCGCGAGGCGAACTGCCGCTGCACACCGAGTTCGTCAACGAGTCCTTCATCGGCACCCGTTTCACGGGCCGGCTCCTCGGGCGGACGGAGGTCGCCGGCCGTCCGGCGGTGCTGCCCAGCTTCACCGGCCGCGCCTGGATCACCGGCACGGCCCAGTACCTGCTGGACCCCACGGACCCCTTCCCGGCCGGCTTCGTACTCTGACCGGCGCCCGGCCGGCGCCCGTGAGCGACGCGTGCCCCGCCCCATGGCCGAGTGGTGCGTGGATACTGGTGGCACGTGACATGGCACAGCGTTCGGAGGAGACACCCATGGCCCCGAGCACCGGCAGCCGGACACCCGCCTCACCGGCGCCCGCACCGGCCGCGGCGCCCGCACCCGCCCTGCCGGTGCTCGGCGGCCGCCGGAGCAGTTACCGTGAGCGGGTCGCCGACGCCCTGCGGGCCGCGCTGATCGCGGGCGAGCTGCTGCCCGGCGAGGTGTACTCGGCGCCGGCCCTCGCCGCCCGCTTCGGCGTCTCGGCGACCCCGGTGCGCGAGGCGATGCTCGACCTCGCGAAGGAGGGTCTGGTCGACGCCGTCCCGAACAAGGGGTTCCGGGTCACCGATGTCTCCGACCGGCAGCTGGACGAGTACACACACGTCCGCGCCCTCATCGAGATCCCCACCGTGGTCGCACTGGCCACCACCGCCGACCCGGTGTCCCTGGAGGCGCTGCGTCCGGCGGCCCGTGAGATCGTCGCCGCCGCGGTCGCGGGCGACCTCATCGCCTACGTCGAGGCCGACACCCGCTTCCACCTCGGTCTGCTGGCCCTCGCCGGCAACGCCCATCTCGTCCAGGTGGTACGCGAGTTGCGCGGTCGCGCCCGGCTGTACGGACTGACCGCCCTGTCCGCGTCGGGGCGCCTGCTGGCCTCTGCCGAGGAGCACCTGGAGCTCCTCGACGCCCTGCTGGCCCGCGACGAGCGGGCGGTGCGCGAGGTCATGACCCGGCACCTGGGGCATGTCCGGGGCCTGTGGGCCGCCGCTCGCGGGTAGCCGCCCGCCCGAAGTGGGCGGCTCACCCCACACAGTCCGCCCTACCCCCCTCCGCTCCCCGCGCCACCCCCGCCCGTCGAACACGTCTGTGATCCTTGTCGCGGGTGTGCGAAGCGTGACGAGTGTGCCGAACGGGCATGCAACTGCCCGTGCGCGAACGATCGGTGTCTTTTCTGTGGGGGAACGCGTGAGCCTGTGTGTCATCGGTGCTGGACTGTCGGGGCTGGCGACCGCACACGCCCTGAAGTCCGAAGGCGTCGACTTCGTCGTCCTGGAGCGGGCGCCCGAGGTCGGCGGGCTCTGGCGGCAGCCGCAGGCCGGCGAACGCGGGCCGGGCTACCTCTCGCTCCACCTCAACACCAACAAACGGCTCACCGGCTACGCCGACTATCCGATGCCCGACTCCTACCCCGTCTACCCACGGCACAGTGACGTCGCCGTGTACCTGCGTGCCTTCGCCGAGTGGGCCGGTCTGCCGGACCACATCGAGCTGGGGACGACGGTCGAGTCCGTGACACGGGGCGCCGACGGTTCCTGGACGGTGGCCGGCCGGGACGCCCGAGGGCGCCGCACCACACGCGAGTTCAGCCAGGTCGTCGTCGCCTCGGGGCACAACACCGAGCCGGTCCTGCCCGCTCCGCTCCCGGGTTCCGACACCTTCGAAGGAGCGGTTCTGCACGCACTCGACTACCGCGACGGCAGCGACTTCACCGGCCGGCGGGTCGCCGTGGTGGGGCTGGGCGCCTCGGCGGTGGACATCGCCGCCGACCTCTCCCGCTACGCCGCGCAGACCGTCCTGTCCGTGCGCCGGGGACTGCACATCGTGCCCAAGCAGCTCTTCGGCATGCCGTTGGACGACGTCGCCGAGGCACCGTGGTGGACGGCCATGACCCTCGCGGAACAGCGCCGCTTCATCGAGCAGGCTCTGCTCGTCGCGCGCGGCAGGCTCTCGGACTACGGGCTCCCCGAGCCCGACCATCCGATCTTCGCCTCGGCCGTGACCGTCTCCGACGAGATCCTCACCCGCATCCGGCACGGCGGGGTCGTCCCCAAGCCCGCGATCGAGCGCCTCGACGCCGACCGTGTGGTCTTCACCGACGGCACCTCGGTGCCCGCCGACGCGGTGGTCCACTGCACCGGGTACCGCATGGCGTACCCGTTCCTGCCGCCGGGCTGCCCGATCGGTCCGCGGGGATCCGTCGAGTTGTACAAGCGGGTCGTCGCGCCCGACCACCCCGGTCTGTACTTCGTCGGCCTGGTCCGCCCGCACGGTTCCATCACCCGTCTTGTGGAGGCCCAGGCCCGTTGGGTGGCACGGATCGTGGCGGGCAGGGCGACGCTGCCGGAGCGTGAGGTCATGCGCAAGGAGATCTCCGACCACCTGGACGGCATCGCCGGTCAGTACGGCCAGGCGCAGGGCGCGTCGATCCAGGTCGGCGTCGCCCCCTATCTGGAGGAGCTGCGGGCCGAGTGACGCCTCGTCACCCGGCGTCGGCGCCGACGGGGTCGAGCCCGACGCGTCCGTCCGCCGGGGCGTCCCGGTGGTCTCGCGATCCGTGCGGACGAGGGGAGCGGTTCGACGGCATCGGCGCACGGCCCCCCTCGGCGTTCTCATCCCCGGTTGCGGGTCACCACACGCTCACGCCTCGGCGGGTACCGGGGCCGGGTGCGGGACGACGGCCGGCACATCGGTCGGCACGTCGGCCGGCGACAGCACCGTGGGCGGCCGGACCTCGTACGCCTCCGAGGAGATGTACGTCATCACCCGCGGCGGACGGCCCCGTTGGTGGGCCAGCCCCAGATAGGCGACGAGGCCCACGCCGTCCTCCGGCTGCCGCGAGGTGACGGCTGCCGAGGCGCGCCGCACCGAGACCGGGTCGATGCCGTAGCGGGCGTGCAGTGCGGCGGCCCGGTCCAGGGCCACGCCGTCGTGGCGGGCGTAGTCGCGGACCGGGATGTAGACCGTGAAGCCGCTCGGCAGGCCGGTTCCCGTCTCGGTGAAGGCATGGCACGTCTGGACGGGCCGGCGGTCGAGCTGCGGTTTGTGCTCCTCCCCCGCCACGATGCGGAAGAACTCCTCGATTTCCGCGCTGCCGGGGCCGTCTCCCGTACGGGACAGGGCGCCCGCCTCCGCGGCCGACAGGTCGTCGTGCGCCAGATAGACCTTCACCCGTGGCTCCGCCCAGTCACCGAGGTCCAGGGCGAAGAACAGATGGCGGTCACCGTCGGGCAGCGCCTGGAACGCCTTACGGTGACCGAGTCGTTTCAGCGCCTGCCGTACGGTCTTGGCGGCCCGCTTCTGTCCCGAGGCCGCGGGATTCAGGTAGACCTTGACCCTGGGTACGCCGCCCGCACGAAGCTCCAGCGCGCACCAGAGCGCCAGCGGCCCCTGAGGCGACGGCGGGAAGAACAGGTCCTCCAGGTCGTCGAGCGGGTCAGTGCCGAAGCCCCAGCGCCGGCCCATCTCGCGTATCACCCGCAGTCCGGTGCGGCCGTTGTCCGTCAGGTCGCCGGCGCCCGCCCCCGGCTCGAGGAGTACCCGCAGGGTCGGCGGCGCGTCCGGTTCGCAGGAGAGGGAGAACTCCACGGGGGTGTGGTCGTCCGAGAGGAAGCTGCGGCTGGGCGGCGGCAGTTCCAGCGGTCGCTGCGCGAGAGGGCCCAGCACGTCGAGAAGCGTGCGCGCGTAGACCTCGGA
The DNA here is from genome assembly GCF_003032475.1 of Streptomyces sp. P3. Lineage (NCBI taxonomy): Bacteria > Bacillati > Actinomycetota > Actinomycetes > Kitasatosporales > Streptomycetaceae > Streptomyces > Streptomyces sp. P3. Next base: position 7,588,867 of record NZ_CP028369.1, on the reverse strand, counting down.
GTCGACGGCGGGCAGACCCGCGATCTCGCTCAGTCGCAGTAACTGACGGGCCGCGTGGCCGCCGAGCGTGCCCACCGTCGGCTCGCCCGTGGCGCCGGGGCGCGCGCCGGTCATCGGACCTCGCCCTCGGGAACGGGGCGGGCAAGAAGATACCCGCCTGGGGAGGCGGGTATCAGGGGGTGCAAGACGATGGGGTGTCGTATGAAATCGGCGTCGGCGGATCTGGAGTCCACGACATCTCCTCCTACTCATGAGGAACACGGAATATCGCGTTCCTCACTACCCCTGCGGTTGAATCGTCATGCAGTGAAGCAGAGTTGACGGGTGTTGTGTGCATCACCTCGTCAGCCAGTTGAGGAACTGGCTCCACACGCCTCCGCGTTCGCTCCTGCCGCCCGCCGGGGCCGTGTACTGCGGACGCACCGGGGACTCCCTGCGGGCCGGCGCGGGCCGCTGGACGATCTGCACCGGGGTGAACTTGGCGGGCAGCACCGTGAGTCCGCGGTTGAAGGGGCCCGGCCGCCAGGTCAGGCTCTCGGTGGGCACCGCCAGCTCGACGTCGGGCAGCTTGTTCAGCAGGTTCTCGATGGCCGTCACGGTGATCTGCCGGGCGGGCTCCTTGGACGGGCAGGCGTGCGGGCCCGCGCTCCAGGCGAGGTGGGCGCGGTTGCTGCCGGCCTGGCGTGCGGCCGTCAGCGCCGGACCGGTGTTGGCCGCGGCGTAGCTGACCAGCAGGAGGTCGCCGGCCTGCAGCTTCTGTCCGGCGAACTCCATGTCGGACACCGGGTAGTGGGCGCCGAGGTTCTGCATCGGCGGGTTCTCCCACAGCGTGTCGTCGATCGCCTCGTCGATCAGACCGCCCTGGTGGGCGTACGCGTCATGGGTGAGCAGGCGGTGCAGGGTGTTCCCGATGAGGTTGCGCAGCGGCTCGTTGCCCGCCACCAGCAGCAGGGCGATCTGGTGGACCATCTCCTCGTCGGTGAGCTTGGCCGGGTGCTGCATCAGCCACGAGGGGACGTCGTCGCCGGGCTTGGACCGCTTGAGCGCGACGAGTTCGCCGATGGCCCCGAACATCACCCCGACCGCCTGCTCGGCGTTCACACCGTCGAACATGCCGGTGATGCCGAAGACGACGCGGTCTCCGATGTCGGCGGTGCAGCCGAACAGCTCGTTGAACACGAACAGCGGCAGCTGCTTGGCGTAGTCGCCGAGCAGATCGGCCGAGCCACGTGAACCGAACTGCGAGATCAGGTAGTTGGAGACCTGCTCGGTGGTCTGGCTCAGCTTGCGCGAGTCGACCCGGGCCATGCTGTCCGTGATCGCCTGGCGCAGCCTGTGGTGCTCCGCGCCGTCGCTGAACATGGCGTTGGGCCGGTGCGCCAGCAGCGGTGCGACCGGGCTGTCCGCAGGGATGCGGCCTTCGTTGAGGTCCCGCCAGCGGCGTGCGTCCTTACGGAACGCACCCGAGTCCTGGAGCAGTTGGAGGGCGAAGGCGTAGTCCGTGACGAGGGTGGCCTCGACCCCCGGCGACAACTCGACGGGCGCGGTGGGCCCGTAGTGGCGCAGGTAGCTGTAGTAGGCCTGCGGGTCGGCCGCGAAGTCCGGCCCGTACAACGGCACTCTGCCGTCGGCCTGGTGCGCCGGACACCCGGGCGGGGGCACGGGTGCGGTGGGTTGGTCCATGTGTGCTCCTAGTGTGCACGTTCCTGCAGATGGCGGACGAGGGTGATCAGCGCGTCGGCCGACGACCGTTCGTCTCGCGCGTCGCAGGTGACGACGGGGGTGTCGTCGAGCAGGTCGAGTGCTTCGCGCAGAGCGTTCTCGTCCCGCGGCGGGGCGCCGTCGAAGTGGTTGACGGCGATGGCGTAGTCGAGTCCGTAGTGTTCGATCAGATCGATCACGGCGAAGGAGTCCGCGAGCCGCTCGGGATCGACGAGGACCAGCGCGCCGAGCGCGCCGCGCGCCATGTCCTCCCACATCTGCACGAAACGCTGCTGGCCCGGCGTTCCGAACAGGTACAGCACGACACGGTCGCTGATGGTCAGGCGGCCGAAGTCCATGGCGACCGTGGTGGTGGTCTTGCCCTGGACCCCCTTGAGGTCGTCGACCGCCTCGGCCGCCCGGGTCATCGTCTCCTCGGTCGACAGCGGCTCGATCTCGGAGATCGCCCCGATGAACGTGGTCTTGCCGACCGCGAAGTGGCCCACGACGAGGATCTTGACGGCCGTCTGCGTCTCACCGCCGCGGACGTACGCCTGCTCATCCAAACTTGGCCCTGAGACCATTCAGCACCTCCTCCAGGATGTCCCGGTCGGCGAGCGGAGCCCGCTGGACGGGCGGACGGGTGATGAGGTAGCCGCCCTCGGTGAGTGCGGCCAGGAGGATCTTCACCACTCCCAGGGGGAGTTGGGTGTGCCCGGCGATCTCGGCGACCGACAGGTAGCCGGCCGCGCACAGGTCCAGCAGCTTCTGTTCCTCGGGGGACAGTCTCGTGGGCCGCTGCTCGTGGTCGGCGGCAGCCGTGACCAGCGTGATGAGGGACAGCTGCCCCTCGTCGGGCAGCCCGCGCCCCTTGGTGATGACGTACGGACGCACTAACTCCGGTGTCTGCGGCTCCAGTTCGCCGTAGCCGGTCATGACCGCACGCCAAGGTTCTCGCGCGGCGGCGTGGTGAGCGCCTTGCCGAGCTGGCCGACGAGCTGCTGCATCCGGAAGGTGATGTCCGCCATGTCGACGTCCGGGGAGGCGGAGACGCCGAGGTAGGCACCCTCGCCGGCGGAGATCAGGAAGACCCAGCCTCCGTCGAACTCGACCAGTGTCTGCCGCCAACGCATCTGCGGGTCCTCGCAGAAGAAGGCGAGCGAACGGCTGAGCGACTGCACACCGCTCATCGCGGCGGCCACCCGGTCCGCGTCGTCCTTGTCGAAGTCCTGCGTCCGTGCCATCAGCAGGCCGTCGGCGGAGATCAGGACGGCGTGCAGGGCCCCGGGAATCTCCAGTGCGCTGTCAAGCATCCATGACAGATCGTCATTCACGAGAACTCATGCCCTTCGCTGCTTGCACCACGGGTGCTCGACTGTTCCGCCGGGTCCGCCTGCACGGCCCGGCCCGACCGGGTGCCGCGCTGGAAGGCGCCCATGATCGCCGCCGTCTCCGCTCCCGTCCGGGAGGGGCCGGGGGCGTTCGACGCGCTACCGGGGACGATGGCCATCGGCCGCTTGCGGCGCCGCTTGGGCAGACCGTCGGACGTGGTGGTCGCGGTCAGCGCGGTCTCGGGGCCGCCGCCGACGGGGGCGGGCGTGGCAGCGGGAACGACCGGAGCCGGTTCCTTCTGCTCGGGTGCGTTGGTGAGCAGATCGTGCGGCAGGAGGAGAACTGCCCGGACGCCACCGTAGGGCGAGGTGGAGTCCACGGACACCTCGAAGCCGAAGCGCTCGCTGAGCACGCCGATCACGGCGAAACCGAACTGCGGGGGGTTGCCGAGGCCGGAGACGCCCGACACCCGTTCGCTCGACAGGAGTTTGTCCGCCCGGGCGCGCTCCTCGTCGTTCATGCCGACACCGGCGTCGTCGACGACGATGCAGATGCCCTTGGGCACGGTGCGAATGTTGATCTCGACGACGGTGTCGGGACTGGAATAGCTCGTGGCGTTGTCGAGCAGCTCCGCGAGGGCCAGTGCGACGGGCTCGACGGCACGGCTCGTGATGCCGAAGTCGACCTGGGAGAGGATCTCGATACGCCGGAAGTGGCGCACCCTGCCCTGGGCGCTGCGCACCACGTCATAGACGGACGCGACATCGCGCGCGCGCCCCAGCCAGCCGTCGCAGAGCACGGCGATCGACTGTGCGCGCCGGCCGAACTGCGAGTTGGTGTGGTCGATCTCCAGGAGGTCCTGGAGGATGACCGACTCGCCATATTTGTTCTGCAGCCGGGAGACGATCAACTGCTGTTCCGCGGCAAGGCCCTGAAGGGTCCGCATAGCGGACTTGAGGACCGTTTTCGTAGCCTCTTCGGCTCTTTCCTGAGCAGCCTCGACCGATTGCGCGTACTCGTTCTCCAAGGCGGAGTAGTGGGATCTGAGCCCCACAATCTCCTGCCTTAAGGCACGCGCCGCCCTGCGCTGGCGAACAATGAGGGCGACTGCGATGAGTACGGCGGCGAGGAGAGCCCAGAGTACCGGGTTCCGTATGTAATCAGTCATAAGACTCTCTTCAGGCGACTGACGGCCAGTTGCTGAATTCCCGTCAACACGGGTGGACCGGCGGACCATCCGCACGGGGATGACCGCCCGGACTGTCCCCCCGTAGCCGGAGATGTCGTCTTGCACCCATCCGCCCGCCCACAAGCGAGCGTGATCGTATCACCACAAGAAGGAACCACAGACCGCCAATATCCCCACCGAGATGAACATTGACGATCCGTCAATCGCACTGGTGGGCGGCGGTGGAACGGCCGGGCAATCGCCTTTGTGACAGCCAAGTCAAGCAGCGTGACGCGACAACCGATAAGTGGTCTTCCGCGACAATCCGGAACCAATGGCTACCGAAAACAACAAAACCCGCATCCGGCGGAACGCCGAATGCGGGTCAATGAGTTGTCACCGAGTGAAATCCGCTCGGTACGGAGAGTGAAAAGTGTCCGAGGGGGGACTTGAACCCCCACGCCCGATAAAGGGCACTAGCACCTCAAGCTAGCGCGTCTGCCATTCCGCCACCCGGACCAGGTGATGCCGCCCTGCGAGGCGTTCCCCGCGGCGACACGGACAACAATACCAAGTTTTCGGGATAGCTCTCACCTGCATATCCGCTGGCCGCGCAGGGTGACGGCGCCCTCACCGCGAAGCCCCGCACCTCCCGCCCGGCCCCCGGCCGGCCGGGGGCGGGCATCGGCCGGCGCTCCGGGAAACAGCCATGGATCGCCTGCGCGCCCGGCGAAGGGGACGAGGGTGGGGAGCCGCCCACGGCCGGGCGGCTCCCCAGGACTGACCCGCCCCACGCACGGGTCAGGACGTGTCGCGGGCGTGCTGCGAACTGCGGGTGTGCTCGGTGTGCTCGCGCATCAGCCGGGCGGCCCCCTGTTCGTCGTGATCGGCGATGGCCGCGATCAGGTCGCGGTGCTCGCTCCAGGACCGGTGGCCGTGTTGCCGGGCGATAGGCGTGCAGTACCGGCGTACCCGGCGGTCGACCTGGGCCGCCAGCTCGGCGAGGACCGTGTTGCCCGACAGCTCGACGACCTTCGCGTGGAAGCGGGCGTTCAGTGCGAGCGCGGCGTCCTCGTCGTCCTCGGTGGCGGCCAGCACACCCTGCGCCAGGATCTCGTTCAGGACGGCGATGCCGTCCTCGTCCGCGTGCGCGGCCGCGAGACGTGCGGCTTCGGCCTCCAACAGGGTTCGCACGGCTAGGAGTTGGTTTATCTCCCCTGCGGTCGGCTCGTGCACGAACGCGCCCTGGGCCGGCCGGAGATCGACCCAGCCCTCGGTGTTCAGCCGCTGCAGCGCCTCGCGCACGGGCTGCCGTGAGACGCCGAGCAGACCGGCGAGTTCGCTCTCGACGAGGTGCCGGCCGGGCTGCAGCGCGCGCGATGTGATGAGTTCGAGCAGTGCCTCGTAGACGCGGTCGCGCAGCGGGCCGGGCCGTTCGAGCTTGGGCACCGCTCCGTGCGGCAGTCCTGTCGACAACATCGGTCGGTCCCCTCCTGGGCAGGCGCCGGGCGACCGTGGCCGAGCCGCGGGTCGGACGACACCGCGAACGGCTGCGGCCCGGCCGGACTCGCGGGCGACCGGACACCGGACAACCGGCCATCGGACAACCGGCCCTCGGACTGCGGGTGGCGAGCGGTGGGCCCGGGAACAGCCGGTACGCCGGTGCGGCAATCGGGCGACTGCCTCCAGCCGAGTGTCGATCGTCTTTCGTCTGCAGTCTACGGCGCACGCACGCCGGACGCGGAGGCAGTCGCCGCCACTCGCCGGGTCACGCGGTGGCTCGGCGCGCGGTCACGGGCAGCGCACGACCTGCCCGGCATACGACAGGTTGCCGCCGAAGCCGAACAGCAGTACGGGGTCACCCGTGGAGACGGCGCCCTGTTCGACGAGCTTGGAGAAGGCGAGCGGGATGCTGGCGGCGGAGGTGTTTCCCGATTCGCTCACATCGCGCGCGACGACCGCGTTGACAGCCCCGATCTTCGCCGCGAGGGGCTCGATGATGCGCAGGTTCGCCTGGTGCAGGACGACGGCGGCCAGGTCCTCGGGCTTGAATCCCGCCCGCTCGCAGGCCTGCCGGGCGAGCGGCGGCAGCCGGGTGGTGGCCCAGCGGTAGACGCTCTGGCCTTCCTGGGCGAACCTGGCCGGCTGACCCTCGATGCGCACCGCGTGCCCCATCTCGGGCACCGAGCCCCACAGCACGGGCCCGATCCCGGGCTCGGCGCCGTCGGGACAGGCCTCGACCACGGCGGCGCCCGCTCCGTCGCCGACGAGCACGCAGGTGGTGCGGTCGCTCCAGTCCGTCACCTCGGACATCTTGTCGGCGCCGATGACCAGGGCGCGGGTGGCGGCGCCGGCGCGGACGGTGTGGTCGGCGGTGGCCAGCGCATGGGTGAAACCGGCGCAGACGACGTTGACGTCCATCACGGCGGGCTGCGGGATGCCGAGGCGGGCGGCGACCCTCGCGGCCATGTTGGGCGAGCGGTCGACGGCCGTGGAGGTGGCGACGAGCACCAGGTCGATCTCGTCCGGTGCGAGGCCCGCCGTGGCGAGCGCCTTGGCCGCGGCGTGCGCGGCGAGCTCGTCCACCGGCTCGTCGGGGCCGGCGATGTGGCGCGTGCGGATGCCCACCCGGCTCCTGATCCACTCGTCATTGGTGTCCACCAGTTCCGCCAGGTCCTCGTTGGTGAGCACCTTGGCGGGCTGGTAGTGGCCGACGGCGGTGATGCGCGAGCCGTTCATTCGGGGGTCCCCTCGTTGCCGTGGGTTGCGGGATCCACCAGTCTGATCAGTGACTCACCGGTACGAGGGCGTGTGAAGCGACAGGAAACCGGTTCCCCGGTTGTCGGCTTCCCCATAGCTCTCGGACGCCCGACCACCTGCCGAACGTCCGCCCGCCCGGACACGCGCCCCGGGAACGAAGGCGGGTGCGCCCGCGCCCTGCCGGCATTCGTGCCGCGCAGCCGCCCGGCCGCCCGCGGGGACGGCCGGGATCCCCGGACTTCAGCCCGGGGATCATGTCAACCGGTGAACAGTTGCGTCGCCTTCTGTACGAGCTCGTACAGCCCGTAGACGAGCGGCGCCCCCACCCACAGCCAGGCGAAGGCGGTCAGCGGCCGCCGGTCAGGCTGCGGACTCGGGCTGCTGTCGTTCGGCATCGGCTGCCTTCCTCTGGGCGGGTACGTGGTGGCGGACGTGGACGGGCCGGACGAGCTCGTTGGCGACGAACCCGACGGCCAGCAGCCCGATCATGATGAACAGGGACAGGGTGTACAGCGACGAGCCGTCCTTGCCGGCCTCCTCCTGGCGGTCGGCGATCCAGTTGACGATCAGCGGGCCCAGCACGCCGGCCGTCGACCAGGCGGTGAGCAGCCGGCCGTGGATCGCGCCCACCTGATAGGCCCCGAAGAGGTCCTTGAGATAGGCGGGAATGGTCGCGAAGCCCCCTCCGTAGAAGGAGAGGATCACCAGCGCGCACAGGACGAACAGCGGTTTCGACGAGTCGCCGATCAGGGCGATGAGGGCGTACATCAGGGCGCCGACGCCCAGGTAGAGACGGTAGACGTTCTTGCGCCCGACCAGGTCCGAGGTCGACGACCAGCCGATCCGGCCGGCCATGTTGGCCGCGGACAGCAGGGCGACGAAGCCAGCGGCCGCGGAGGCCGAGACCGGGGTGGAGGTGTCGGCGAAGAAGTCCGTGATCATGGGCGCGGCCTTCTCGAGGATGCCGATGCCGGCGGTCACGTTCATGCAGAGCACGATCCACAGACACCAGAACTGCGGGGTGCGCACCGCGCTGCGCGCCGAGACCTGCACGCCCTCGACGGCGCTCGGCGCGCCGGCGACCGGCCGCTCGCCGCGCGGCACGCGCACCAGCAGGACGCCCAGCGTCATGAAGACCGCGTAACTGAGACCGTGCACGAGGAACGCGAGGGCGATGCCCGAGCTGTCGGAGCCGAACGACTGGAGCATCTGCGCGGACCAGGGAGAGGCGATGAGCGCGCCGCCGCCGAAGCCCATGATGGCGATTCCGGTGGCCATGCCGGGGCGGTCCGGGAACCACTTGATCAGGGTGGAGACGGGCGAGATGTAACCGATTCCCAGCCCGATTCCGCCGACGAAGCCGTAGCCGAGGACGATCAGCCAGTACTGCTCGACGGCGGCGCCGAGGGCGGAGATCAGGAACCCGGACGAGAAACAGACCAGGGCGACGGTCATCGCCCAGCGCGGCCCGTTACGTTCCACCAGGGTGCCGCCGAAGGCCGCGGACAGGCCGAGCATCACGATGGCGAGCTGGAACGGGAGCGCGCTCTGCGTCCCGCTGAGACCGAGCGCGGACTCCAGCGACGGTTTGAACACCGACCAGGCGTAGGCCTGGCCGATGGAGAGGTGGACCGAGAGGGCGGCCGGGGGGACGAGCCAACGGCTCCAGCCGGGCGGCGCGATGGGGGGACTCATGAAACCTGAACGGTAGAAACCCGTTTCTGACGCTGAGAAGGGGGAGCGTGAAGCGTTTACGGTGAGCGGTAGGCGGGGTGCGCCGAACGGTCGGGCCGTCCGAGGGCACTGCCGTTCGGTCGGCGTACGTCCGGCGGGCGGCCGGGTACCGGCCGGGACGAGGCGGCGGGCACGCGGACCACGACCGTGTGCGCGTGCTGCGGGGTGGGGCGCGGTCCCACACTCCATGTGCAGGACAATGAGAACGTGAAGGTCACGTCACCGCACGACAACCCGGTGACCCACGACAACCTCTGCATCAAGGGCCGCTTCGGCTACCAGCACGTACAGAACCGGGGCTGATCACGACATGGGACGAGTCACCGAACGACGCAAGGTGGTCCGCATCAGGGACGGCGCGGTCTCCACCCGCCCGGACACCCTGGTCGCCGAGGAGCCACTGGAGATCCGGCTCAACGGCAAACCGCTGGCGATCACGATGCGCACGCCCGGTGACGACTTCGCGCTGGCCGCCGGTTTCCTGGTCAGCGAGGGCGTGCTGGCCGAGCGGGACGACCTCCAGAACATCGTCTACTGCGCGGGCGCGACAGCCGACGGGAGCAACACCTACAACGTGGTGGACGTACGCACCGCGCCCGGAGTGGCGATCCCCGACATCACCCTCGAGCGCAACGTCTACACCACCTCCTCGTGCGGCCTGTGCGGCAAGGCGAGCCTGGACGCGGTGCGCACGACGACCCGCTGGCCCGTCGCCGACACCCCCCGGCTCCGGATCGAGCCCGAGCTGCTCGCCGTCCTGCCCGACCGGCTGCGCGCGGCGCAGCGGGTGTTCGACCGGACCGGAGGGCTCCACGGGGCCGCCCTGTTCTCCGAGGACGGCGCACTGCTCGACGTCCGGGAGGACGTGGGCCGGCACAACGCGGTGGACAAGCTGGTCGGCCGTGCCCTGCAGAGCGGGGACCTGCCCCTGTCGCGGGCGATCCTGCTGGTCTCGGGCCGGGCCTCGTTCGAGCTGGCGCAGAAGGCCGTGATGGCGGGCGTCCCGGTGCTCGCGGCGGTCTCCGCGCCCTCCTCGCTGGCGGTGGACCTGGCCGTGGAGACCGGACTGACCCTGGTGGGCTTCCTGCGGGGCAGCTCCATGAACGTGTACGCGGGTGAGGACCGCATAGCCCTGAGGGCCCCGGCCGCCCAGGGCTGACCCGGTCCCCCGCGGCCCGGCGGCGCGGCCCCCACCGGCGGGGAACGCCCCCTGCGCCGCGGTGCCCCCCTTCAGCGCGCCCCGCTCACCCGCGCGCCGGCCCGGTCCCGGCACCCGCACCGCCACCGGGCTGCCTGCTGCCCGAGCTGACGCTGCCGGGCCGCCCGCTGCCTCGGCGACTCCGCCGTCGGCCGGCGCCCCGGCCGGGCGCGAGGAAGCCCCTCGCCGGACGCGTCCGGAGGCCTCCGTCCCCCTCGGCCCGCCGCTGCCGCCGCTGCCGCCGCCGCTGCCAGGGTCGGCCCAACCAGGCTCAGTCCCGCGTGAAGCGCACGTCGGCCGTGTGGACCACAGTGCCGAGCCGGGGGAAATCGAGCTTCACCGACGCCTCGTGTTCGGGCCCGGTGAGGGCGGCCATCGCATCCTCGACGAAGACCAGCTCGTATCCGAGGTCGCCGGCGGCGCGGGCGGTGGACTCGACGCCGAGATTCGTCGCGATGCCCGCGAACACGCAGGTGGTGACGCCTCGTTCACGGAGACTGTCGTCCAGGCCGGTTCCCTGGAAGGCGCCGATCGTCCGTTTGACGATCTCCACGTCGCCGTCCCGCGACAGCCCCTGGACCAGTCCGCTGCCGGACGGCTGCTCGACGACCCCCGGACGCTCGACGCGGACGAGCACGACGAGGGCTCCCGCCGAGCGGAAGGAGTCCGCCAACTCCTGTGCGGCCTGCAGCACTTCGGCGCCGTTGCGGGGCGCGAGGGGGAGGGCGACGATGCGGTCCATCAGATCGACGAGGATCAGTGCGGTGCGCGCGGGATCGAGCGCGTGGGGGACGGTCATGACGGAACGCTATCCCCCGTCAGCCGTCCGTGCCGGAGATCAGGGATCAACAGCCACGTGAACTGATTCGCGGGTCGGGTGCCGTGCCCCCAACCCGCTGTCCGGGTGCCGAAACCGCTCCCGCAACGCGATCCGAGGGTGGAAACCGCTATCGCCACACAGTCCGGGTGTCGAAACCGCTACCGTAACGCAGTCCGGGCGCCGCAACCGCCCGCGCGCGTGACCCCGGCGCCGAAACCGCTCCCGCAACACGATCCGGGCGCCTGATGGGTTTCGTAACGTCGGCGCAGGCACCGTAACGGGTTTCTTGCCGTACCGGGTTTCTCCTCTTCCCCCGGCGAACGGCTCACGCCGTCGCCTGTGTCCGCTCGCCGGTGCGTTCGTGCGGCGGCTCCAGTGGATCGCGGGCCCGGCGCTTGGCGATGACCGCGCACACCATGAGCTGCATCTGGTGGAAGAGCATCAGCGGCAGCACCGCGAGGGAGGCGTGCGCGCCGAACAGGACGCTCGCCATGGGCAGTCCCGAGGCGAGGGACTTCTTGGAGCCGGCGAACTGCAGGGCGATCCGGTCCGCACGGCCGAACCGCAGCGCCCGGCCGCCGTACCAGGTCAGGGCGAGCATCACCGCGAGCAGCACGGCCTCGACCACGAGCAGTCCGCCCAGCCGCACCGCGCTCACCCGGTGCCAGATGCCCTGGACCACGCCCTCGCTGAAGGCGGTGTAGACGACGAGGAGGATCGAACCGCGGTCGACGAGCGCGAGCACCTTCTTGTGCCGGGTGACGAAGCCGCCGATCCAGCGTCGCAGCACCTGCCCCGCGAGGAACGGCACGAGCAGTTGCAGCACGATCCCGACGACTGAGTCCGCCGAGAAGCCGACGCCGTTGCTGCCGAGCAGGGCCGCCGCCAGCAGCGGGGTGACGACGATGCCGACCAGGGAGGAGAAGGAGCCCGCGCAGATCGCCGCGGGCACGTTGCCACGGGCGATCGAGGTGAAGGCGATCGACGACTGGACGGTCGACGGCACGAGGGTGAGGAAAAGCAGCCCCTGGTAGAGCGGGTGGGTGAGGAGGACCGGGACGAGGCCGCGGGCGGCCAGGCCGAGCAGCGGGAAGACCACGAACGTGCAGGCCAGCACCGTCACGTGCAGTCGCCAGTGCTTCAGCCCGTCCAGCGCCTCGCGGGTGGACAGGCGGGCGCCGTACAGGAAGAAGAGGAAGGCGATGGCCGCGGTCGAGGCGCCGGAGGCCACATCGGCGGCGGCACCGCGCGCCGGGAACAGCGCGGCGAGCCCGACGGTCGCGAGCAACAGCAGGATGTAGGGGTCGACCGGCATCCGGCTCGGCCACTGCAGGCGTTTCACGGTGCTCCACGTGCTGTTCGAAGGAGTGCTTGTTCCCGAAAGGTTTCCGACCCCTGGTACGTGCGGACCGCCGGCACGCACCGGAGGTCCGTCGCTGCGGGCGAGCGGGCAAGCGGGCGGGGCCGGGGACCGGAGGGCCCTCTCCATCGTCCTCCTCGGGTCCGTGATCGGGAATCCCGTACACCGCTCTCACCGTCATCACGGAACACGATGACCGGCACTGGGGCAGCCCTGGGGTGGCGTATGTGTACGAGCCCTCCCATCTGCGCGCCTTCCTCGCCGTCGCCCAGACGCTCAGTTCCACGCAGGCGGCGCGGCGGCTCGGACTGCGCCGGTCCACCGTCGGTCAGCACGTGCGAAGGCTGGAGGACGCGACCGGTCGCACCCTGTTCACCCGGGACACACACTCGGTGGAACTGACCGAGGACGGTGAGGCCATGCTCGGCTCCGCACACCGGATCCTCGACGCCCACGATCAGGCCGCCGCGTTCTTCACCGGCACCCGGCTGCGCGGCCGGCTGCCCTTCGAAGCGTCCGAGAACTTCGTGCCGACCCGGTTGCCGGAAATTCTGGAAAGTTTCCGCTCCGATCACCCGGAGGTCGACCTGGGACTGACGGTGGAACTGTCGGGCACCCTGCACGAGCGGCTCGCCGCGGGCAAGCTGGACCTGGTGTCGGCCAAGCGGCGCCCCGAGGATCCGCGCGGCAAGCCGGTGTGGCACGACGAGCTGGTCTGGATCGGCGCAGAACGGCTGCGCCCGGACGCGGGGCGGCCGGTCCCGCTGATCCGCGGGGCCGAGAGCGCCGCGGGACGCCCTGGCGGCGGCGATGCTGGCGGGCGGCGACCGGCTGCACCGGCCGACCGCCGCCCCGCGGTCGGCGCCGCGTCCGCCCGACGGCCCGGGCTCGCCGCCGAGGAGAGCCGCCGCGCCGTGAAGGGCCCGGCGGGAGGGTCGGGCGGCGTAAGCGGTACGGGCAGATTCGGTGGAGATTACGGTGCCGAAACTTACTCAACCGTCAGCTTTGTGTCCGGCCCTTCCCCTTGTGAGCCCTTTTTCCCGCCCTGACCAGCGTGGACGGGAACGTCTCCCGCCTGCGGCACCCCTCCCGCCCTGTCGCCGGGTGGGGTAGCTTTCACGGCGCTGTGCGGCCATGGGAATGCGGGGTACGGAAGCGGGGTGGGAAGTTTGCGGGAGTTCACCAACCCTGCGTTGGCGCTGCCACCACCGGTCGGCGGTCTGGCCGATGTCGTCTTCCGGCACGCCCAGGAGGACCCGCACTACATCGCGCTCGGCCGCAAGGACGAACACGGCGAGTGGCGGGACGTCACCTCCGCCGAGTTCCGCGACGAGGTCCTCGCCCTGTCCAAAGGCCTTCTCGCCCAGGGCATCCGGTTCGGCGACCGCGTCGCGATCATGTCCCGCACCCGCTACGAGTGGACCCTGTTCGACTACGCCCTGTGGACCATCGGCGCCCAGGTGGTGCCGGTCTACCCCACCTCGTCCGCCGAGCAGTGCTTCTGGATGCTCTACGACGCCGAGTGCACGGCCGCCGTCGTCGAGCACGAGGACCATGCCATGACGATCGCCACCGTCATCGACCGCCTGCCGCAGTTGCGGCAGCTGTGGCAGCTGGACTCGGGCTGCGTGCAGGAGCTGTACGACGCCGGCGCGGCCATCGAGGACGAGGTGGTCCACCGTCACCGGGAGGCGGTCACCCCCGACTCCACCGCGACGATCATCTACACCTCGGGGACCACCGGCCGGCCCAAGGGCTGCGTCGTCTCGCACGGCAACTTCATGTTCGAGGCGGACACCGTCATCGAGCGCTGGGAACCGGTGTTCCACTCCAGGAAGGGCGACGAGGCGGCGACCCTGCTGTTCCTGCCGCTGGCGCACGTCTTCGGACGGATGGTACAGATCGCCGCGATCCGTGGCAGGGTCCGCTTCGGCCACCAGCCCCAGCTGCACGCGTCCGCGCTCCTGCCCGACCTGCAGGCGTTCCGTCCGACGTTCTTCCTGGCCGTGCCGTACATCTTCGAGAAGGTGTTCGGCGCGGCCCGGCGCAGGGCGGAGCGGGAGGGCAGGGCGGGGCCGTTCGAGAAGGCCGTGGACGTGGCCGTGCAGTACGCCGAGGCGGTCGAGGCGAAGGCGTGGGGCACCGGGCCGGGCCCCTCCGCGGGGTTGCGCATGCAGCACCAACTGTTCGAAAAGCTCGTCTACGCCAAGCTGCGCGCGGCCATGGGCGGACGCGTGCGGCAGGCGATGTCCGGCGGCTCGGCCATGGACCGCAGGCTCGGCCTGTTCTTCTCCGGCGCGGGCGTGCAGATCTACGAGGGATACGGCCTGACGGAGACGACGGCGGCGGCGACGGCCAACCCGCCCGGACGCACCCGGTACGGCACCGTCGGCCAGGCCATCCCCGGCATGACCGTGCACATCGCGGACGACGGCGAGATCTGGCTGCGCGGCGACAACGTCTTCCAGGGGTATCTGAACAACCCCAAGGCCACCGACGAGACCCTGCACGACGGCTGGCTGGCCACCGGCGATCTCGGCGCCCTGGACGAGGACGGCTATCTCACCATCACCGGCCGCAAGAAGGAGATCCTGGTCACCTCGGGCGGCAAGAGCGTCGCGCCGGGGCTGCTGGAGGAGCGGGTGCGCGACCACCCCCTGGTCCACCAGTGCCTTCTGGTGGGCAACGACCGGCCGTTCGTGGCCGCCCTGGTCACGCTCGACCACGAGGCCGTCGAGCACTGGCTGCAGATGCGCGGCAAGCCGCAGATGACGCCCGCGGAGCTGGTCCGCGACGCCGACCTGGAGGCGGAGGTCCGCCGGGCGGTGGTGGCCGCCAACACGCTGGTCTCGAAGGCGGAGTCGATCCGCACCTTCCGCATCCTCGGCCAGCCCTTCAGCGAGGAGCACGGGCTGTTGACCCCGTCGCTGAAGCTGAAGCGCAAGGCGATCGAGAGCGCTTACGCAAAAGAGGTCGAGGCGCTGTACGGCTCCTGAGCCGGAGGCTGCTCGAGGTCTTGGACGGGCGGGGAGCGGGTACCGGAGGGGAGGAATGCATCGACCGTCGTGATCGTTGACGATGGGAGTACCCCTTGACGGACAACCGAAGGATCAAGAGCTCGTGAGCAGCAAGGTCCCCCCGATCATCCTCAACAACGGCGTCGAGATGCCCCAGCTGGGCTTCGGGGTCTGGCAGGTGCCGGACGACGAGGCGGAGCAGGCGGTCACCACCGCACTGGAGGCCGGGTACCGCAGCATCGACACAGCGGCGATCTACGGCAACGAGAAGGGCACCGGCAAGGCCCTCGCCGCCTCCGGCGTCCCCCGCGAGGACATCTTCGTCACCACCAAGCTCTGGAACTCCGACCAGGGGCACGACTCGACGCTGCGCGCGTTCGACACCTCGCTGGAGAAGCTCGGCCTGGACCACGTGGACCTGTACCTGATCCACTGGCCGCGGCCGGCCCGCGGCCGGTACGTCGACACGTACAAGGCCTTCGAGAAGCTCCTCGCCGACGGCCGCGTCAAGGCGATCGGCGTGTCGAACTTCCTGCCGGAGCACCTCGAGCGGCTGATCGACGAGACGTCGGTCGTGCCGGCGGTCAACCAGATCGAGCTGCACCCGCATCTGCAGCAGCAGGCGTCCCGCGCGTTCCACGCGGAGCGGGGCATCGCCACCGAGGCCTGGTCCCCGCTCGGCCAGGGCAAGGGCCTGCTCGAGGTCCCGGCGGTCGTGGCGATCGCCCGCAAGCACGACCGCACGCCCGCCCAGGTGGTGCTGCGCTGGCACCTCCAGCTCGGCAACGTGGTGATCCCGAAGTCCGTGACGCCGTCGCGGATCAAGGAGAACATCGACGTGTTCGACTTCAGCCTGGACACCGAGGACCTCGCGGCGATCAGCGCCCTGAACGAGGACCGTCGCATCGGCCCGGACCCGGCCACGTTCGACGTCGGGTGACGATGTGCACCCGTGGCGGGGGGCGCCTCCGTCCTGGGGGCGCCCCCCGCCACGTCGCGGAGCTCGTCAGTTGGGCTG
This sequence comes from Streptomyces sp. P3, assembly GCF_003032475.1. Taxonomy (NCBI): domain Bacteria; kingdom Bacillati; phylum Actinomycetota; class Actinomycetes; order Kitasatosporales; family Streptomycetaceae; genus Streptomyces; species Streptomyces sp. P3. The sequence goes on along the minus strand of NZ_CP028369.1, from coordinate 7,572,759 downwards.
GCCGATCGGCCGGACGACGACGGTGTTGACGTCGACCCCGGCGGGCTGCCGCAGGGCCCACACCACGGAGTCGGCGATCTGGTCGGCGGTCAGCAGATGACCGGGCGGCAGGCTGCCGTAGCCGTCCCAGAACGGGGTCTCCACCCGGCCGGGCGCGACCAGCGTCACTCCGACGCCCCACTCGGTGACCTGGCGGCGGGTGTTCTCCGCGAGTGCGGTGACCGCGTACTTGGTCGCCCCGTAGAGGTTGCCCGGGGTGGGCACGAAGCCGGCGACACTGCCGATCAGCACGATCCGCCCCCGGGTCTCCTTCAGCGCGTCGATCGACGCCCGGATCAGCAGCGCGGGCCCGAGGACGTTGGTCAGCACCATGTCGGTCCACCCGGCCGGATCGCCCTCGGCGACCGAGTCGTGGGTGGCGGTCCCCGCATTGGCGACGACCGTGTCCAGCCGGCCGTGGGCGTCGAGGGTACGGTCGACCGCCGACCGTACGCTGTCGTAGTCGGCGGCGTTCCCGGTGAAGGTCGACAGGGCCTTCGGGTCGCCGAGGTCCGCGGCGAACGCGCGCAGCCGTTCCTCGCCCCGGCCGGTGACGGCGACCCGGTGCCCGAGGTCCAGCAGTTGCCGCGCGACGGCGGCGCCGATGCCGCTGCCGCCGCCGGTGATCAGTGTGACCGGTGAGTCGGTCATGGTTGCCCCCTGTGTCTCGGTGTACCGGCGGGGAGTCCATCAGTTGGAGTGCTCTCGAGGTCAAGTGCCCTCGCCGGTGGGGCGGTGGGCGGCGGAGGAGAAGTGGCGGCGGCACTGCGTCTCGCCGGGACCGCCGTCCGCCCGCGCGCACACCTCGGCGGCGGTCGCAGCCGGATCCGACCAGCGCCTCCGGTGTGGCAGATGAGACGAACCGACGTGCAACTCCTCGCCGGCCGTGGTGCTTTGGAGGGCGAGGGCGGGGGCACCGACGGGCAGGACGGCCGGGTGCCGGGCAGGTGGGGGCAGCAGGCGGCGGCGTCTCCCGCACCTGGACGGAGCCGTCCGGGGCGCCGGCCGCGTGCAGGGCGCCGTCGGCGGAGAAAGCGAGGGCCACGCGGTCCGCGGCGCAACCGACGGCTCTCGACATCGGCGCCCTGCTCCGGCCGCGCGCATCCCAGAAGGTCGGGCGGCCCCGCCGGTCGGCGACGGCCAGACAGCGGCGGGTGTGCCTGAAGGCGCCCACGGTCAGGTGGTCCTCGCCGGTCAGGCCGACGGCTCCCGCGCGACACCTGCCCGTCAACCGCGTCGACGAGTGTTCCCTCCACGGCACCGGCCCACCCCGACCCTCGACCGCAGACCGGGCGGCCGGCCGTCCGCCGACCGATCACCCGCTGATCGCCGATCACCGGCCGCGGGATCGCGGCTCTGAGCCCGCCCGTCAGCCCGCCCGTACGGCGGTGTGCACGGTGTGGGCGGCGAGCACGAAGACATCGGCCCGGCGGTGCACGCTCGCCTCGTCGTCCGGGTCGAGGAGGCGGTCGACCGTGGCGCGGTCCTCGGGGTCGAGGTCCTCGCCGAAGGCCTCGCGCAGCCGGGACAGGCTCGCGACGACGTAGGCGCGGGCCCGGTCGGAGGCGGGCGCGGGCAGGTCGAGCAGGAAGCTGCGGCTGCGGCTGTGCGTCAGGCCCGCGGCGCCGAGCAGCGCCGCCCAGTCCTCCGTCACGGCGACGGAGCCCGGCAGGTCGGCCCGCATCCGCGCGAACCACTGCGCCTCCAGCACGTCGAGCCGTGCCTCCAGACCCGGCCGTCCGAAGCCCGGGTCGCGCGGCAGGAACCGGGTCGGCAGTCCGCCCTCCATGATCGCCAGCGTTCCGCCGGGCCCGAGTCGCTGCGCGAAGGCCGCCAGGGCGGCGCGCTGGTCGCCCAGGTGATGCAGGCTGCGCCCGGCCCACAGCAGGTCGGCTGGGTAGTCCAACTCGTCGAGAACGCCTGGCAGTTCACCGGCCAGGGTGCCGAACCGGTCGGCGTAGCCGAGCCGGGACGCGCGTTCCCCGGCCCGCCGCAGCAGCGGCTCGGAGCCGTCGACCGCCAGGACGCGCGCACCGGGGAAGGTCTCCGCGAACAGACAGGAGACGACCCCGGGGCCGCTGCCCGCGTCCACGATCAGCCCGGGCTCGGTCACCTCCTTGGCGAGCCAGGCCAGGGCCCGCTCGTAGAGGGGGGTGAACAGTTCGGCCTGCGCCTCCAGATGCTGTGCCATCTCGGCCCAGTCGATGTCGGTGCGGTGACCGTGCGGGTGGCCGTGATCGTGCGTGTCCTGGTCGGCGTGGGATGCGTGCGGGTGGTGCGCCATGGTGGTCAGCCTCTCGTCCGGTGTGCCGTCAGCGTGCGCCGACGCACCGGACGAGGACCACTTCTGTTGCCGGGACGGCAAAAAGACGGGTGCGGACGGCAAGCCGTTCCACACCCGTTTTCCCGCGCGATTCCGCATCCGTTTCCTGTGCGTTTCCGCATCCGTTCGCCCGTCTGTTTCCGGGTCCGGCGCAGCCGCCGCTGCGCCGGACGACGCCCGGCGGGCCGGAGTGACGGGAGCGGCCGAGCGGAACCCCGCCCGGCCGTCCGGTCGGCGATCCGCCGGGGACCGGCCCGGGAGGGCCGACCGCCCGGCGGATCACCCCGACCGCGGCTTCACCGCCGGGCGGATCCGCTCACCGGCTACAGCGCCGGGTACGCGTTCTGCAGCAGCTGCTGGAACTGGGCCGAGAACCAGTGCCCGGACAGCGGCGCGTTCCCCAGGGAGCCCGACATGCTGTTGCCGTTGCGGGGGTTGCCCGTGTAGGTCGGGTCGCACATCCGGTCGAAGCCCTTGCCCTCGTCGTTGGCGATGGCGGAGCTGGAGCCGTCGGACTCACCCGGCGGCTTCATCCAGACGTACGCGTCGATCCCGGCGGCCGGAGCGGCCTTCGGGCGCTCGCCGAGTCCGGCGCCGGACTGGTTGCACCAGTTGCCGACGTGGATCCGACGGTCGTAGCGTCCGCCGTTCACATAGGTGTCCACGCTGGTCGTGGCGCCCGGTCCGGCGGGCCGGGCGGAGCCGCCCCAGCCGTTGCGGGAGGTGTCGATCAGCATGCCGATTCCGGACCGGAAGCCGGTCGTGACCAGCTGGTTGCGGAACGCCTGGGCGTAGGAGAGCTCATCGACGTACCGGTTCCAGTCCACCCACTTGGACTCACGGACCGACTTGCCGGCCACCTGGTCGTTGATGGTGAAGTTGTTCTCCTTCAGGGCGCTGTAGTTCGCCGTGTTGGTGATGAAGCCGTGCACGTCGTCGACGGTCGCGCCCTCGGCGTTCGCGGCCTGGAACATGATCTGGGCGGAGGCGGCGAAGTTGTCGTCCCAGCCGAGCCAGCCGTGGTGACCGGCGTCGATGTAGTTGTAGACGTTGGGTATGGCGCCGAGCTTGTTCAGCGCGTAGCCCACGCCCTTCACGTAGTTGCCGTTGGCCTTCATGGTGTCGCAGGTCGGCGTGGCGGTCGGCCGGCTGCCCGTGTTGGTGACGAGGTTGGGCAGCGAGTCGATCTCGACGGTGGTGACGATCCGCAGCGAGGCGTACTTGCTGTCCGAGAGGATCGCCGCGATCGGGTCGATGAACTGCGTCTTGTACTTGTCGATCTCCGTCGGGCCGAGCTCGCCGTTGGAGGCGAGAGCGGAGCAGTCCCGCCCGGGGAGGTCGTAGACGACCAGTTGGACGACCTCTTCGCCGCTGCCCTTCTGGGCGAGGGCCGCGTCCAGGTGGGCGCGCAGCCCCATGTGGCCGCCTGTGCCGTTGATGGCGGCGATGCGGTCGAGCCAGACGCCGGTGGGCTGGCTGGAGATGCGGCTGCCGCCCGGCTCGGCGGCGGCGTTCGCCGACCACTCGGGGTTCACGTACACCTTGGCCCCGGCGTAGGGGTTGTCGACCCTGGTGGAGGGGGTGCCGGGGTCGGTGGGGCCCGGATCGGTGGGGCCGGTCCCGCCGTCCACGTTGCAGGTGACCCCGTCGAGGGTGAACGCGGTCGGGACGGCGTTGCTTCCGCTGTAGGTTCCCTGGAACCCGAAGCTGACCGAACCGCCGGTCGCCAGATTCCCGTTGTAGGTCTCGTTGTTGGCGGTGACGGTCGTACCGGACTGGGTGACCTTGGCGTTCCAGGCGTTGGTGACCTTCTGGCTGCCGGCGTACGCCCACTTCACCGCCCAGCTCGACTTGGCTGCCGAGTTGTTGGTGACGGTGACGGCGGCCGTGAAGCCGCTGCCCCAGTCGTTCTGCACCTTGTAGTCGACGCTGCACGGGACGGCGGCGAGCCCCGAGTCGCCGGGGACCACGGCGAGCGCCGTCCCCGAGGCGCCGGCGACCAGCGCCAGCGCGGCGAGTACCGCTGTTCTGCTACGGCTCATGAGTGCGGGTTCCTTCGTGGTCGAGGGTGATGTCCGTTCTGCTGCTTGCCGGGTGGCGCCTATCCGTCGAGTGCGCGCAGATGGTCGCGCAGTCCGATGCCGTACGCCGTGGGCGTCCCGTCGTAGGCGGAGATGAGGGACGGACCGGTGGAGCAGTCCCAGGCGTTCCAGGTCCAGCCCAGGTACGACAGGCCGCGATCGTCGAACCACTTCATGACGCGGTCGACGAAACCGTGTGAGCAGGTGTTCTCGCCGATCTCCCCGGCCACCAGCGGCACCTGGGCGGCCACGGGGGCGAGCGTGGAGTTCCAACAGGTTTCGTTGGAACAGGAGTTGAAGTTGTACACGTGGTACGCGGCGGCGAGATTCCCGGTGGGGTCGGTGGGCTTGTGGGCCAGCCACTGACCGAGGTCGTTGGAGTAGGCGAGCCCGCCGGCCAGGATCACGTTCCTGGCCCCGGTCGCCCGTACGGAGTCGACGAGGTCCTGCATTCCGGCGACCTCGTAGCCGATGCCCGGGCAGGTCCCGCCGTCCCGCCAGCACTGCCACGCCTGGGCGGTCGTGGCGGTGGCGCGGTCCGGGTAGGGCTCGTTGAACAGGTCGAACACCACGCTCTGGTCGCTCTTGAAGGCATCTGCGACCGAGGTCCAGAACGCCGGCGAGTACTGCATGTCGGGCATCGGCTTCTGGCAACTGGCGTGCGCGTCGGAGCAGCCGGCCGAGTTGCCCGTGTACTGGCCGTACGTCCAGTGCAGTTCGACGATCGGGGTCATGCCGTGTGCCTTGACGCGGGCGACCAGGTCCTTCACGGCGTTGACGTAGGTCGCGCCCCGGTACGCGGGATCGATGTTCGAAAGACCCAGCCAGCACTCCTCGTTGAGCGGTATACGCACGGTGTCGACGTGCCAGACGGCGATCGCCGCGACGGCGGCGTCGTCGACCGGTCCGTCCCAGATGCCGCGCCCCTGCACGCACATGAACTCGCCGCCCGAGCGGTTCACGCCGAGCAGTCGGCGGGTGTTTCCGGCGGCGTCGACGAGCTTGTTGCCCGAGACGTGCAGGGCGGGCGGCTCGTCACCGGTGCCGGGCGGGTCGGTCGAGGGCGGTGCGGTGGGGGTCGGCGTGGACGTGGGGCTCGGCGTGGGTGTGGGTGTGGGGTCCGTACCGGCGTTACAGGTCGTGCCGTTGAGCCGGAAGCCGCTCGGCACGGCGTTCACCCCCGCCTTGGAGGCGATGAATCCCGCGCCGACGCTCGCGCCGGTGCCCAGGGAGCCGTTCCAGCTCTCGTTCGCGGCGGTGACGGTCGCTCCGGACTGGGACCACTTGGCGTTCCAGCCCTGGGTGACCTTCTGGCCGCCCGCGAAGTCGAAGGCGAGACTCCAACCGCTCACGGCCGCCGCGTTGTTGGTGATCCTCACGGCACCCTGGAAGCCGGTGTCCCACTGACTGGTGACCGAGTACTCCACCGTGCAGGCAGGCGCCGCTCCTTGCGCCGCGACGACCGGCGACAGGGCGCCCGCGACGAGGGCGACCGTGCCGGCGACGGCTAAAAGTACTGAACGCGGGGGGTGACGCATGAGCGACTCCTTGCAGCTCAGGCGCGCCGTGACGGACGCGTCGACTGATGGAACCGCTCCCACTGGTGTCTCGAAGTTAGCGCCACGTGCCGGCAAAGAACAGGGGAGTAACTGACTTTTACTCAACTCCGGCAGTCGAATCTTTTCGACTCTTCAAGCATCTTGACCCCGTTCGCCCTCATCCCCACTATGGGAGCGCTCCCACTGGTTCAAGGCTTGTTGCTCCTCCCCCACTCCCCGAGCCGCAAGGAGGAACCAGCACCATGAAACCCTCACGCAGACGTCGCGGGGCGCGGCGCCTGTGGACCGCCGCCCTGGCGGCCCTGGCGCTCCCTCTCGCCATGCTCAGCACGAGCACGACACCCGCCCAGGCGGCCGCGCTCGCGTGCAGCGTCGACTACAAGACCAACGACTGGGGCTCCGGGTTCACCGCGGACCTCACCCTCACCAACCGGGGCACCGATCCGATCAGCGGCTGGGCCCTGACGTACTCCTACGCGGGCAACCAGAAGCTGTCGAACGGCTGGAACGGCAGCTGGTCGCAGTCCGGTCAGCAGATCACCGTGAACAACGCCTCCTACAACGGGACGATCGCCCCCGGCGCGGCGGTCGGCACGGGCGCGCAGTTCACCTACAGCGGCACGAACGCCGCTCCCACGAGCTTCGCCGTCAACGGCACGCCCTGCGTCGGCGCGCACCAGCTGCCGGTCACGGTGCTGACCAGCCCGACCGCGGGCGCCGTCTACACCCAGGGCAGCGCGGTGCCGCTCGCGGCGACCGCCGCGGCCGCCGACAACGCGACCATCACCAAGATGGAGTTCTACGACGACACGACCCTGCTGGGCACGGACACGAGCGCGCCGTACACGCTGTCCGCCTCGGGGCTGTCCGTGGGCAACCACTCCCTGGTGGCCAAGGCGTACGACAGCCTGGGCGCGTCGGCGTCGTCCACACCGGTCGGCATCACGGTCGCCTCGGGGCCCGCGGTGGTCGCCTCCACCACCCAACTGGCCGTGCAGCAGGGCAAGACGGGCACGTTCACGCTGAAGCTGTCGACCCAGCCGTCGGCCAACGTGACCGTCACGACCGCCCGCACGGCCGGCAACACGGGCCTGACGGTGAGCGGCGGCGCGAGCCTCACCTTCACCCCGGCGAACTGGAACACCGCCCAGACCGTGACCATCACCGCCAACGCCTCCGGCACCGGCGCCGCGACCTTCGAGTCGAGCGCCACCGGGCACGCGAAGGCGACGGTCACCGCCACCGAGATCGCCGGGACCAAGGCGTACGACGCCCGGTTCCTCGACCTCTACGGCAAGATCACCAATCCGGCGAACGGCTACTTCTCCCCCGAGGGCATTCCGTACCACTCGGTCGAGACACTGATCGTCGAGGCACCGGACCAGGGCCACGAGACCACCTCCGAGGCCTACAGCTACCTCCTGTGGCTGCAGGCCATGTACGGGAAGATCACCGGCGACTGGACCAAGTTCAACGGCGCCTGGGACATCATGGAGAAGTACATGATCCCCACCCACGCCGACCAGCCGACGAACTCCTTCTACAACGCGTCCAAGCCGGCCACCTACGCGCCCGAGCTGGACACGCCGAACGAGTACCCGGCGAAGCTGGACACCGGGGTGTCCGTGGGCTCGGACCCGATCGCCGGTGAGCTGAAGTCCGCCTACGGCACGGACGACGTCTACGGCATGCACTGGCTGCAGGACGTGGACAACACCTACGGATACGGCAACGCGCCCGGCAAGTGCGAGGCCGGCCCGGCCGACACCGGCCCCTCGTACATCAACACCTTCCAGCGCGGCGCCCAGGAATCGGTGTGGGAAACGGTTCCGCAACCGACCTGCGACGCCTTCAAGTACGGCGGCAAGAACGGTTACCTGGACCTCTTCACCGGTGACGCCTCCTACGCCAAGCAGTGGAAGTTCACCAACGCCCCGGACGCCGACGCGCGCGTCGTGCAGGCCGCGTACTGGGCGGACATATGGGCCAAGGCCCAGGGCAAGGGCAGCGACGTCTCCGCGGCCGTCGGCAAGGCCGCGAAGATGGGCGACTACCTGCGCTACGCCATGTACGACAAGTACTTCAAGAAGATCGGCAACTGCGTCGGACCGACCGCCTGCCCGGCCGGCACCGGCAAGGACGCCTCGCACTACCTGCTCTCCTGGTACTACGCCTGGGGCGGCGCCACCGACACCAGCGCCGGCTGGGCATGGCGCATCGGCTCGAGCCACACCCACGGCGGCTACCAGAACCCCCTGGCCGCCTACGCGCTCAGCAGCTACGCCGACCTGAAGCCCAAGTCGGCGACGGGACAGGCGGACTGGGCGAAGTCGCTCACCCGGCAGATGGAGTTCTACCGCTGGCTGCAGTCCAGCGAGGGCGCCATCGCGGGCGGCGCGACGAACAGCTGGGCGGGCCGCTACGCGACTCCCCCGGCCGGCACGTCGACCTTCTACGGCATGTACTACGACCAGCAGCCCGTCTACCACGACCCGCCGTCCAACCAGTGGTTCGGCTTCCAGGCGTGGTCGATGGAGCGGGTGGCCGAGTACTACCAGCAGACGGGGAACGCGAGCGCGAAGGCGGTCCTCGACAAGTGGGTCGACTGGGCGCTGTCCAAGACCACGATCAACCCGGACGGCACCTTCCGGATCCCCTCCACGCTCCAGTGGTCGGGCCAGCCCGACACCTGGAACGCGTCGAGTCCGGGCGCCAACAACGGCCTGCACGTCACCGTCGCCGACTACACCGACGACGTCGGAGTGGCCGCCGCGTACGCCAAGACCCTGACGTACTACGCCGCCAAGTCCGGTGACACGGAGGCGAAGACGACGGCCAAGGCGCTCCTGGACGGCATGTGGACCCACAACCAGGACGCCCTCGGTGTCGCGGTCCCGGAAACCCGCGCCGACTACAACCGCTTCGACGACGGCGTGTACGTGCCGAGCACCTTCAGCGGCAAGATGCCGAACGGCGACACGATCAGCTCCTCCTCGACCTTCGCCTCGCTGCGGTCCTTCTACAAGAACGACCCGGCCTGGTCGAAGATCGAGAGCTATCTCGCGGGCGGCGCCGCGCCCGTGTTCACGTACCACCGCTTCTGGGCCCAGGCGGACATCGCCATGGCCATGGGCTCGTACGCGGAGCTTCTCGAATAAACCCCCGCTGAGCGCTTCGCCGGCCGGGCGGCGTCCGACCGCGGGCAGGATGCGGCCGGCCGCGCGGTTCCCCGCGGCCCCTCGCCCCTCGGGGCCAGGGGACACGGGGTGGCGCCGCCCTCCGGCGGAGCGCTCGAGGTTCCGCGTACGTGGCCCCGTCACCTGACGACGGGGTCCAGCCGGGCGGCCCCCACCCGCACAGGGGGCCGCCCGGCAATCGCACGTCCCGTCACGGCCGGTCCCGCCCGGCCACCGCAGGCTCGGCGACCACACCCTCGGGCACCGGGCCTCCCACCACCCGCACGTCCCGCACGTCCCTCTCATCCAGACCGTCCCGCACGTCCTGAACGTCCCGCATCCCTCTCCCCCGCACCCCGTCTCCTCCCCATGGCTTTCGCGAGGAAGGACCCCCACCGTGCGAAGAACCCGCATCCTCACGGCCGTACTGGCGCTCGCCGCAGGCCTCATCGCGGGCAGTCCGCCCGTACTGGCCGCGCCCGGCAGCCCACGCACGACATCGGCCGCGGAGTCGTACACCTGGAAGAACGCCCGGATCGACGGCGGCGGCTTCGTCCCCGGCATCGTCTTCAACCGCAAGGAGAAGAACCTCGCCTACGCGCGCACCGACATCGGCGGCGCCTACCGGTGGCAGGAGTCGAGCGGGACGTGGACTCCGTTGCTGGACTCGGTCGGCTGGGCGGACTGGGGACACACCGGCGTGGTCAGCCTGGCCTCCGACTCCGTCGACCCGAACAAGGTGTACGCGGCGGTCGGCACGTACACCAACAGCTGGGACCCGGGGAACGGGGCCGTGCTCAGGTCCTCCGACCGGGGCGCGAGCTGGCAGAAGGCGGACCTGCCGTTCAAGCTGGGCGGCAACATGCCCGGCCGGGGCATGGGCGAGCGGCTCACGGTCGACCCGAACAGGAACAGCGTGCTGTACCTGGGCGCGCCGAGCGGCAAGGGCCTGTGGCGGTCCACGGACTCGGGCGGCACGTGGTCGCAGGTGGCGAACTTCCCCAACGTCGGAAACTACCAGCAGGATCCGACCGACACGAGCGGGTACGCGTCCGACAACCAGGGCATCGTCTGGGTCACCTTCGACGAGTCGACGGGTACGTCCGGCACCGCCACGAAGACGATCTACGTCGGGGTGGCGGACAAGGACAACGCGGTGTACCGCTCGACGGACGCCGGCGCGACCTGGTCGCGGCTGGCCGGGCAGCCGACGGGATATCTGGCGCACAAGGGCGTGCTGGACGCCGTCAACGGCTATCTGTACCTGGCCTACAGCGACAAGGGCGGGCCGTACGACGGCGGCAAGGGCCGGCTGTGGCGGTACGCGACGGCCAGCGGCACCTGGACGGACATCAGCCCGGTGGCGGAGGCGGACACCTACTACGGCTTCGGCGGTCTGACCGTCGACCGGCAGAAGCCCGGCACCGTCATGGCGACCGCCTACAGTTCCTGGTGGCCGGACACCCAGATCTTCCGTTCGACGAACAGCGGCGGGACCTGGACGAAGGCGTGGGACTACACGTCGTACCCCGACCGCGCCAACCGCTTCACGATGGACGTCTCGTCGTCACCGTGGCTGACCTGGGGCGCCAACCCGTCGCCGCCGGAGCAGTCCCCCAAACTCGGCTGGATGACCGAGGCGCTGGAGATCGACCCGTTCAACTCCGCCCGCATGATGTACGGGACGGGCGCGACGATCTACGGCACGGAGAACCTCACCAACTGGGACAGCGGCAGCCGGTTCACCGTGAAGCCGATGGTGCAGGGGGTGGAGGAGACGGCCGTCAACGACCTCGCCTCGCCTGCCTCCGGCGCCCCTCTGCTCAGCGCCCTGGGTGACGTCGGCGGGTTCCGGCACACGGACCTGACGAAGGTGCCGTCGATGATGTTCACCTCCCCCAACTTCACCACGACGACCAGCCTCGACTACGCCGAGACGAACCCGAACACGGTGGTCAGGGTGGGCGACCTGGACTCCGGGCCGCACGTGGCGTTCTCGACGGACAACGGCGCCAACTGGTTCGCCGGGACGGACCCCTCGGGGGTGAGCGGGGGCGGGACGGTGGCCGCGGCGGCGGACGGCAGCCGCTTCGTGTGGAGCCCGGCCGGCACCGGTGTGCAGTACGCGACCGGATTCGGCACCTCGTGGCAGGCCTCCAGCGGGATTCCCTCGGGCGCGACCGTCGAATCGGACCGCGTCGATCCGAAGACCTTCTACGGTTTCAAGTCCGGCAGGTTCTATGTCAGTTCGGACGGTGGCGCGAGCTTCACGGCGTCGTCGGCGACGGGCCTGCCCAGTGGGGACAGCGTGCGCTTCAAGGCGCTGCCCGGCACCAAGGGCGATGTGTGGCTGGCCGGCGGGGCGAGCGACGGCGCGTACGGGCTGTGGCACTCCACGGACTCCGGCGCGACGTTCACCAAGCTGTCGACCGTCGAACAGGCCGACACGATCGGCTTCGGCAAGGCGGCGACGGGAGCCTCGTACCAGACGCTCTACACCAGCGCCAAGATCGGCGGGGTGCGCGGCATCTTCCGCTCCACCGACAAGGGCGCGACCTGGACGCGCGTCAACGACGACGCCCACCGGTGGGGCTGGACGGGCGGGGCGATCACCGGTGACCCGCGGGTGTACGGACGCGTGTACGTCTCGACGAACGGCCGGGGTGTCATCTACGGCGACACCTCCGACACCAGCGGCGGCGGCAGCGGGGGCGGTGGGGGCGGCGGCACGGATCCCACGCCCACCCCGACCGGCGCCTGCACGGTGACGTACACGATCACCAACCAGTGGTCGGGCGGATTCCAGGCGGACGTGAAACTCACCAACACCGGCACGAGCGCCTGGTCCGGATGGAGCCTCGGCTGGACGTTCGCCGACGGGCAGAGCGTCACCCAGCTCTGGAACGCCGACTACACCCAGTCGGGTTCGACGGTGACGGCGAAGAACATCGGCTGGAACGGCAACGTGGCTGCCGGCTCGTCCGTGAGCTTCGGCTTCACGGGCAGTTGGTCGGGCTCCAACACGAAACCGACGGCGTTCAAGGTGGGTGACCAGAGCTGCACGGTCGGCTGACGGTCCGTCGAGGGCGCGTGCCGCACCGGGCACGCGCCCTCCGCCGGGCTTCGGGCAGGCGATCCCTTTGGCCGATCACTGCCTTGATCTTCGCCACGCTCGCGGCCGACCATGCTCCCCATGAACGCGGAATCCACGGCGCACGCCGCAGACATCGAGGCCGTCAAGCAGGTCGTCGCCACCGTCGAGCGCTCCCAGCAGCACAAGGACCCGGACGAGTTCCTTTCTCTCTTCCACCCCGACGCGATCTGGACGACGGCCCACGGCAAGGTGCTCATCGGTCTCGACGCGATCTCGGAGTTCACCCGCAAGGTGCTCCCCGCGGCCACCTGGGACGGCGAGGTCAGCTACGAGGTGGTCCATGTGCTCTTCATCCGCCCCGACGTCGCGGCGGTGAAGGTTCGTCAGCGCTACCTGGGCTCGGACGACCAGAGCGAGGGCGCCCCGCTGTACGTGATGGCCCGGCAGGACGACGGCCGCTGGCTGCTGATCGCCTGCCAGAACACGGGCGTCCTCGCCGACTGACCGATCCACCCTGGCGAGCGCACTTGCCGTGAACGGGTGCGCGCCCCCGTCGAGGGGGACGCGCACCCGTGCCCGTTTCAGGGGGTGTACACCGTCGGCCTGGGTGCCGTGGCCATCCCGTCGCCGAGGAAGAAGCTCGGGTGCGGCGGCTGGTTGTAGGCGGTGTTCTGCCAGGCCAGACCGGTGCGGTACATCGTGTCGTGCAGCAGGGTCGTGATCCGCGTGCTGGTCTCGTACGGCGTGGAGTAGATGCGCAGGGCGCGGTTGTCGCCGGTCGGCCAGACGACCTCCTCGCGCCAGTCGCCGAGGATGTCCCCCGACAGCGACGGGGTCGCCTTGGTGCTGTTGTTGGAGTGGACGCCGGAGCCGGTCAGCAGCCGGGTGTCCGAGGCGGGCCCGTACTTGTCGATGTGGGTGCCGTCGAGGAGTTCGCGCACGGGATCGCCGTCCCACCAGGAGAGGAAGTTGACGGAGGACGGCTCCCGGCCCTTGGTCGCGCCCCCTTCGTCGCGGATCGAGCCGTCGGAGGCCGACCAGACCTCGGCGCCGGCGTTGCCCGCCCAGATGTCGCCGGCGACTCCGCGGCCGTTGTCGCAGCAGGCCGCCAGCTTCCAGTTCACGGTGCCCTTCGCCGGGTCGATGTACAGCTCGGCGGGCTGACCCGCGGACTCCGAGACCTTGAAGTACTCCAGGCCCGCGTGCGAGGGGTCGAGGTCGCCGAGGTGCTGGGCGTCGCCGTGCCCGGTCCTCGTCGTCCACAGACCACTGCCGTTGTCGTCGACCGCCATCGCGCCGTAGACGATCTCGTCCCTGCCGTCGCCGTCGACGTCCCCGACGGAGAGGCTGTGGGAGCCCTGTCCGTCGTAGCCCTTACCGGTGTTGGACGACGAGTTGGTGTCGAAGGTCCAGCGTCGGGTGAAGGCGCCGCCGCGCCAGTCCCAGGCCGCGATCACGGTACGTGTGTAGTAACCGCGTGCCATGATCAGCGACGGGCGGGAACCGTCCAGGTAAGCGGTTCCGGCGAGGAAACGGTCGACGCGGTTTCCGTACGAGTCGCCCCAGGACGACACCGAGCCGCGGGCCGGGACGTAGTCGACGGACTGCATCGCCCGGCCGGTGCGGCCGTTGAACATGGTCAGGTACTCGGGTCCGGACAGCACGTACCCGCTGGAGTTGCGGTGATCGGCGGAGGAGCTGCCGATCACCGCGCCGCCGCCGTCCACGGTGCCGTCGGCGGTCTTCACGGCGACCTCCGCCAGGCCGTCGCCGTCGTAGTCGTAGACCTGGAACTGCGTGTAGTGAGCCCCGGAACGGATGTTGCGGCCCAGGTCGATCCGCCACAGCCGGGTCCCGTCGAGTGTGAGACCGTCGAGGAACGTGTTTCCGGTATAGCCCGACTGGGAGTTGTCCTTCGCGTTCGTCGGCTGCCACTTCAGGACGATGTCCAGTGCGCCGTCGCCGTCCAGGTCGCCGACGGAGGCGTCGTTGGCCTCGTAGGTGTAGGCCACGCCGTCGGGGGTGGTGCCGCCGGTCGGCGGCGTGAGCGGGACGTCCTTGTAGCCGGTGCGCAACTGCAGCGCGTGGACGGAGTCGGCCTGTTCGACGCCGCCCACGATCGCGCGCACGGTGTAGTCGGCCTGCGCCGGGGCGCCGGAGTGAAAGTAGTTCGTGGAGCCGGTGACCGGCGTCGGGTTCACCTTCGTGCCGGCCCGGTACACATTGAAGGAAACGGTGTCGGAATCGGTTCCGAGCCAGCGCCAGCTGATCAGGTTGCCGCTGTCGGTGTGCACGCTCACGACGCCCCGGTCGAGGGCCTCGACCTGGCGGGCGGCGGCGGCCGGCGAAGCCACTCCCCCGCGCGTGAGCTCGAGTGCGGGGGACGCGCCGGTGCCGGGGGCGGTCGGTCCGGCGCCCACCAGGACGGCGGCACAGGCGAGCGCGGTGAGGACGGTCCTTCGTCTGCGCGGCCCGCGTGGACGCGACGGCGACGGCTGCTCCGTCCTCGGTGGTCGCGACTGCCGAGCGGGATGGGGGTGCGGGTGCGGCTGCTGCACGAGACGTACCTCCCGAGAGGGACGGACGAGTTCCGTTCTCTCAGTCGCCGCCGCGGACAACCAGGTTGCCGGGTGCGGCCGGGTTCAGGTGTCCCGTGGGCCTGGGTGACGCCCCTTCGGCAACTGGCCGGGAAGCGGCTTCCGGAACGCTCTCAGCGCGAACACGGGATCAGGGCGAGGCCGGTCCTGGTCGGGGAGGGCAGCGAGGCGGGCGGCGAAACCGTCGGCCAGCGGATGTCCGGGCGGCAGGGTGACGAACCAGCCGCGTCGCAGGTCGGAGAGGGCCCGGCGCGGGCTGCGGCCCTGCCCCCGGCCCGGGAAGCCGGCCCGCCCCGCGGGGACCAGGCCGGCCTCGAAGGCGTACGACTCCACGAGTGCGGCGGCGTCCGAGGCCGGCCGGCGCGGACGCGAGGCCAGCACGACATCGATGTCGCTGCCCACGTTGTGCGACGCGCCCTTGTCGACCGTGGTCACGTAGACCCCGCCCGGACGCAGCACCCGGGCGCACTCGGCGACGATCCGCCGCGCGTGGCCCGGGTCCTCCACGAGGTGCAGCAGCCAGACACTGCTGACGGCGTCGAACCGTCCCGTGCCGAAGGGGAGCCGGCGGGCGTCGGCGAGGACCACCGCGTCGGGCAGCCGCGCGGCGGCGTGGCCGGCCATGGCCGGGGCCCGGTCCACGCCCGTCACGCGCAGGCCGGGCCGTGCGTCGGCGAGCCGCCGGGTGACGATGCCGGTGCCGCACGCGACGTCCAGCAGGCTGCGCGCGCCGCCCGGCACCAGGGCGAGGACGCCGTCCGCCGCCGCGGCGGCCCGGGGCTCGCCGCCGCGCAGGGTGTCGTAGCGTTCGGCTTCCTCGTCGTAGTCCAGCACCGCCCGTCCCCCCTCGCCGGCCGCGCGGGTCAGTGCGCCCCGTGCGCGGGGGCCACGGCCTCCACACGGCGGGCGAGCTCGACGTCCAGACCGGTGACGGCGCCACCCGCGCTGTGGGTGTGCACGCTCAGCGACACGGTGTTGTAGCCGAGGGTGAGCTCGGAGTGGTGGTCGAGCTCTTCCTGGATCTGTGCGACATGGATGACCAGGGAGGTCGCGGCGAAGTGCGAGCCGAGCCGGTAGGCGCGGGTGAGGCGGCCGCCGTCCAGGGACCAGCCGGGCAGCTCGCCCAGACGCGCCTCGATCTCGCTCTGCGACAGCGGTTCGGCCATGACCGGTTCCCTTCGTGGGCGTCGCGTACCCGTCCAGCGTGCCACAGGAATCCCGGGACGGCCCTGGTCAGCCTGGCTGCCCGGTCGAACACGACGATCCGGGGCGCCGACGTCGCCCCCGAGCTGCCCGCACACCCTCACCGGGCGCCGTCGGGCACCTGCCGGGGCTGCCGAGCGCGTACCGGCCGGGGCGCGCCCCCTCCCGGTGGATGAACTACGGTCGTGGGCATGACTGTTGTCGCGACCGGTACGGAAGCCGCCCCCTCCGATCCCGCCGGCTCCGTCGATCCCGGTGGTCAGGGTGTGGGCCCGCTGCTGCGGGCCTGGCGGGAACGGCGGCGGATGAGTCAGCTGGAGCTGGCGCTGCGCGCCGACTCCTCGGCCCGGCACGTCAGCTTCGTCGAGACGGGTCGTTCCCGGCCGAGCGAGGACATGGTGCTGCGGCTCGCCGAACAGCTCGACGTGCCCGTGCGTGAGCGCAACGCCCTGCTCCTGGCCGCCGGTTACGCGCCGCGTTTCCCGCAGACCCCGCTGGACGACCCGGCGCTGGACGCGCTGCGCTCGGGCCTGGAGCGGCTGCTCCAGGGCTACGAGCCGTACCCGGCGCTGGTCATGGACGCCCGCTACGACGTGGTCGCGGCCAACCGGGGCATCACGATGCTGCTGGAGGGCGTCCCGGAGTCCCTGCTGGCGCCGCCGCTGAACGCGATGCGCCTCACCCTCCACCCTCAGGGCCTCGCCCCGCGCATCCGCAATCTGCGCGAATGGCGCGGTCACCTGCTCGCGCAGATGGAGCGCCAGATCGCCCTGTACCGCTCGAAGCCGCTGCGGGAGCTGTACGAGGAGGTGGCCGCCTATCCGGTCGCGCACCACGAGTCGGCCGACGAGCCGGGCGAGCCCGTGCCGTACTTCGCGCTGCCGATGCGGATCGAGCACGAGGGGCGGATCCTCTCCTTCATCTCGTCGGTGGCCACCTTCAACACCCCCATGGACGTGACGGTCGCCGAACTCGCCGTCGAGACGTTCCTGCCCGCCGACCCGGCGACGGCCAAGTACCTGCACGGCGCATCGGACTGACACCCGGTCGGCCGCCGTGTCATGCGGTTGAATGCCCCACTCCGCTATCCGTGAGATCGGGGCCGGGACGTGGCACACTGGCCCGCGTGCCTCGACACGCAGGGGAGACGTGGGGTGAGTGAGCGACGGCCCGCGCCCACGGTGGGCCAGGTGGTACTCGGCAGACGGCTGCAGGAACTGCGCGAGGCGGCCGGCCTCAGCCGCGACGAGGCCGCCCGTGCCCTGCGCGTCGCGCCGGCCACGGTACGGCGCATGGAGACGGCCGACGTCGCGCTGAAGGTGCCGTACGTGCAGGTCCTCCTGGAGGCGTACGGCGTCCCCCGGGACGAGGCGGGGGCGTTCGTCTCGCTCACCGAGGAGGCGAACCGGCCCGGCTGGTGGCAGCGCTTCCACGACGTCCTGCCGGAGTGGTTCAGCCTGTATGTGAGCCTGGAGGGCGCGGCACGGCTGATCCGCTCCTACGAGCCGCACTTCGTGCCCGGCCTGCTGCAGACGCGGGCCTACGCGTCGGCGGTGCTGGAGGCGGGGACCGTCGGGCGCACACGGCCGGACTCCCTCGAACGGCACGTGGCTCTGCGCATGGCGCGCCAGCGACTGCTGGAGAGCGCCGAACCGCCCCGCCTGTGGGTGGTGATGGACGAGACGGTGCTGCGCCGGCCGGTCAGCGTCGACGCCGCCGTGATGGCCGAACAGCTGGACAAGCTGGTGGAGTTCGCCGAGCGGGACCGGATCACTCTGCAGGTCTGCGAGTTCGCGGCGGGCCCGCATCCCGGGACGTCCGCGCCGTTCTCGCTGTTCCGTTTCGGCGAGCCCGAGCTGCCCGACATGGTCGTCACCGAGTATCTGACCGGCGCGCTCTACCTCGACGACCGCAAGGAGGTCTCCGCCCATCTGGAGGTCCTCGACCACATGACGACGCACGCCGCGTCCGCGGAGCACACCAAGCAGATCCTGCGGGACGCCCGCGACGGCGTCTGAACCCGGCCGCCGCCCCGTCGGTCCCGCCGGAGCCCCGCCCGGTCCGGTCGCGGACCGGGACCCGGCGACAGGTTCTGTGAAGGCCCCTCGTCACGCACCCGGCACGGCAGCCCCGCTCGGGTAGCATCGGTGACGGTCGGTCAACGGTGCTGTATGGACGGTCGACGCTGGTGCACGCGCAGGCGCTTCGGGGGAGGCGGGCATGGTCAGGAAGTACGTCGTCTCCGCGCGCGGAGGCCGCGGCACGCATCCCGACATCCAGTCCGCGCTGCGGGCCGCGGCCGCACGCGGACGCGCCGCGCGCATCGAGATCGCGCCCGGCCGGTACGAGGAGCAGCTCACGGTCCACGGCGAGGTCGAGCTGGTGGCGGCCGGCGAACCCGGCTCCGTGGTACTGGGCCGGCCGCGGGGCACCGTGCTCACCACCCTCGGCTCGGTCGTGGTCCGCGGCCTCGTGCTCACCGGCCGCGACGCCGACGCCGGAGTCGTCCACTGCCGGGCCGGATTCCTCACCCTCGACCGGGTCGAGGTGCGGGCACACCACGGGGTGTGCGTGCATGTGCCGACGGGCACCTGCGCGACCCTGACGGACAGCGGATTCCGGTTCGGCCGGACCGTCTTCGCCGGCAGCACCGGAGTCGTCGAGCGGTGCCGGTTCGCCGGTGCGGCCGACAACGCGATCGCCGTGATCGAGAGCGCCCGGGTCACGGTCCGCGACAGCCGTGTCGACGGCGCCGCCATCCACGGCGTGCGCGTCAGCGACGCCTGGGCGCACCTCACCGGATGCGAGATCACCGGCACCGAGCGGACGGCGGTGATCGCCGACGCGCAGGCGGAGTTGACCGTCGAGGACTGCCGGATCGAGGGGGTGCACGCGGCGGCGCTCGAGTTCGTCGAGCGGTCCCGGGGCGCCGTCCGTGGCACCCGGGTGCTCGATGCCGAGAACGGGATCGTGGTGGCGAGCGGCGCCGACCCTCAGGTGCGGGGCTGTGTGTTCACCGGCTGCCGTGACACGGGCATCCACGTCCAGGACGCGGGCCTTGGCGCCTTCGAGGACTGCGAGGTCGTCGACGCGGGCAACGTCGCGGTGCTGTCGACGCGGGGCGGTGCTCCGCGGGTCGACGGCTGCCGCGTCTCGGGGGGCAATGTGGGCATCGCCGTCACGGATCGCGCCAGAGGCAGGTTCACCGGCTGCCAGGTGCGCGACCTGACCGGCGTCGGGCTGCGGGTCTGGGACGAGAGCAAGGCCGTGTTCGAGGACGTCCGCGTCGAGCGCTGCCCGTTCGGTCTGGACGCCAAGGGCAACGGCGGCACCACGGCGGAGCTCACCGGCGTGTCCTTCGGTGACTTCGACATGATCGCCGTGGCCGCCGTCGGCCAGTCCCGGGTGACGCTCAGGGGGGCCACGGCCGAACGCGGGCTGCTGGGCTTCGGCGCGGGCGAGGAGGCCCAACTGCACCTGCACGACTGCACCGTCACCGGGGTGGAGACCGGTGGGGCCCTGGCGTTCGGGACGGCACGGCTCGTGGCCCGCAACCTCACGGTGACGGGTGCGCAGTCGTACGGCCTGTGCGGGACGGGCTCCGCGTATCTGGACGTCACCGGCGGCAGCTTCGAGGACTGCGCGGCCACGGGCCTGCGCTGCGACGGGGAGTGCGGCGGCCGACTGGTGGACTGCTCCGTCACCGGCACGTCGGGAACGGCGGTGCAGCACAACGGGCGGGTCCAGCTGGTCTCGTTGCGGACGACGCTGCCGGTCAAGGAGATCACCGAGCCCGCCCCGCCGCCGACGATCGTGAACAACTACCACGGCCCCGTGTTCGTGGAGGCCGTGCACAGCGCCCAGTTGGCGTGGGGCAACACCAACGTCGTCCAGCAGCAGACACATCAGAGCAGACCGGACGACCGGAGCGAACGGACCGGGCAGACCGCGCGGACCGATGACGCCGGCCGCGGCGACCCCGCCGATCGACCCTGACGCGTCCGACCCCTCCCACCCCTCCCACCCCGCCCACCCCGCCCACCGCACAAACCGACCCCACCCACCCGGACGGAGCCAGCCGGTGAACGACCCGAACGCAGCGAACGGTGCGAACGACCCGCAGCAGGTGAACCACTACGACGGCCCGGTGTTCAACCAGGGTGCCTCGAACCTCCAGTTGGCCTGGAACAACGGGACGGTCACCCAGAACCAGCAGATCAACGACGGCTCGGTCGCACCCGGTTACGAGGCGCTCGCGGCGCTGGTGACCGAGCTGCTCCAGCAGCTGCCCGGGGCGGGCCTCGACGACCGCGACCGCGCGGACGCAGCGTCGGCGGCCGAGGAGGTCATCGCGGAGATCACCGGCTCCGGCTCCCCCGAGCCCGGCCGCGTCCGCCGTGCGGTCACCACGCTCAAGGGGGCCCTGGCCCCCGTGGCGACCGGTCTGGCCGCGGGAACGGCGGTGGGAGCGCAGGAGTGGGCCCAGTCGGCGATCAGGGGTCTGACCGGACTCGTCTGAACCGCGAGGCGGGCCGGCCCGCCCGGGCCGGGCGCGCGGACCGTCCGTCGGGGGCGGCCCGGCGTGCCCGGCGAGGGCGGCCGGTCAGGCGAGCTTGGCCGACAGCGTGATCGGAACGGCCTTCAGGGCCTGGCTGACCGGGCAGTTGACCTTGGCCTGCTCGGCGGCGGCGAGGAAGCCGTCCTCGTCGAGGCCGGGCACCGTGCCCTCCACGGTCAGGTGGATGCCGGTGATGCCCTCGCCCGGCTGGAAGGTCACGTCGGCCGAGGTGACGAGCTTGGCGGGCGGCGTGCCCGCACCGGCCAGGGCGTGCGAGAAGGCCATGGAGAAGCAGCTGGAGTGGGCTGCCGCGATGAGCTCCTCGGGGCTGGTCTTGCCGTTCGCCTCCTGGGTACGGGCGGCCCACGTCACGGGCTGCTGGTCGATGGCGCCGGAGGAGTCGAAGGTCACGACCCCGTTGCCCTCGATCAGATTGCCTTCCCAGACGGTGTGTGCGGAGCGCGTGGTGGCCACGGTTCTTCCTTTCGCATGGGGATCCCGGTAAACGGGATTGCGTCACCCCCATCCGATCACACTCCGCCCGAGCGCACCGACAACACCGGTGCTCGTGCCGTGAACGGCGGCCGTCGGGCCCGGGGGCGGCCGCGCAGGCGTGCTCGCGCCGCACCCGCAGGACGTCGCACCTGCTGCGGGCACGGCACGAACTCGTCGAAGCGGCGGGCCGGTCGGGCGTCTTCGCTCTCAGGCGGCGCGTTCCTCCCGGGCGGGCCGCTCGTGTGCCGTCTCCAGCGGGACCTGGGGGCCGTCGGACTCGCGCAGCCAGCGGCGCAGCACGCGGTGCACGTGCTCCGCGCCGACGAGTTCCTCGCCGTGCCCGGCCGGCGCGGACAGGGCCAGCGGGGACAGCAGGAACGGCCGGGCCTGGGCGCCGCCGAGGCCGCCGTGCGAGCCGATCTGCTCCTCGAAGGCGAGGACCTCGCCGTCGGCCGGGTCGTGGCAGGAGTTGACCATGATGTCGGCGGTGTGCGGGAAGGTGTGGGTGCGGCGCACGGCGTCGGCCGCGCCGGGCCCGAACGCGGCCAGCGGGCCGGGGTCTTCGTCGAGCCGGTCGAGAGGGATCTGCGCGCCGTACGCGCCGAGGACGACCGCGCCGTGCTCCTCGCTGCGCACCAGCAGGAAGCCGACGCCGGGATGGTTCGCGAGGGTGGACAGCAGCGCGGGGTGACGGGCGTCGATCTCCTCCTTGCTCATCCGGTGCGCGACGTCCGGGAAGGAGATCAGGCCGAGGTTGCCGGAGGCCAGCACGACCGGCTCCGGGCGGCGGCCGGACGGCTCTCGGCCGCCGGCCGTCTCCTCGACGGGACGGCGCAGCGCGGCGCGGACGGCCGCGCGGGCCTCGGCGCCGCTGTGGGTGCGTTGCGCCCTGCGCGGCACCGGCAGTCCGCAGCCGGCCCGCACCAGGTCGCCCAGGGTGAGGCCGTAACGGGCCTGAAACGTTTCGCCGGGACTCTGGCCGTGGTCGGAGAGGACGACGATCCGGTAGGGGCGGGGGGCGTGCTCGGCGACGGTCTCGATCAGCGCGAGCGCCCGGTCGAGCCGGCCGAGGACCTGCTCGGTGTCCCGGCCGAGCGGTCCGGAGTGGTGCGCGACCTCGTCGTACGCCACCAGGTCGGCGTAGACGGCGCTGCGCCCGGCGAGCATGTCGCCCATCACCGCGGCCACCACGACGTCCCGTTCGACGACGGTCGCGAAGGCGCGGACGAAGGGGTAGAGGCCCCCGCGGCCGACGCGTGGGCGGTCGCCGCGCAGCCTGGCGCGGGTGGACTGCGCGACCTCACGGACGACCTCGGCGACGAACGACAGCGCGGTACGGACGGCGTTGGCCGGGTCGCTGAAGTAGGCGAAGTAGCCGGCCCGGGAGCGGGTCTCCCGGCTGCGCCGGCGGGTGGCTATGGACAGCACGAGCGCCTGTTCGTCGGCGCCGCCGCTGAACAGGTTGCCGCGGCTTGCGCCGTCGGCGGACAGCAGCCCGCCGTCACCGGTGCGTTCGACCGCGCGGCGCTGGAGTTCGGCGGCGCTGGTCGGACGGTTGCAGACCATCACCTCCCCGGTGTCCTTCTCGTACCAGCGGAAGGCGGGCACGTCGTGGTTGCTGCCGTGCAGGATGCCGAGCTGGCTGGCGCCTGTCTGACTGGACCAGTCGGTGCGCCAGCGGGTGAGGCGGTGCGTGGCCCGCGGCGCGCTCCCCGGTGCGCCGGCGCTGCCTTCGGCCGGCGCGCCGCCCAGCCACCGCGCGACGGTCGGCATCAGCCCCTTGCGCACGGCCGCGACCAGCACGTCGTGGCCCACACCGTCGAGCTGGAGGAAGACGGTGCCGTGAGTGGCGGGGCAGGCGGGGCCGCCTCTGCGCCGGCGGTCGGCGAGGCGGTACAGGCGGCGGCGGTAGGCGTCGTCGTCGCGCACGGCCAGCGCCGCGCCCGTCGCGGAGGCGACGGCGGACATCACGGCGGCGACGATGACGGCGGTCTCGGGGGCCGCCTCGCTCTGCCCGGAGGGGTTCAGCCGCAGGGCGAGGAGCAGCAGCGAGCCGTTGAGGAAGAACACCAGCAGGCCGAGGACGAGGGCCGGCACGAGCAGCAGGAGGCGGACCAGCAGCGGCCAGGCGAGGGCGGACAGCACGCCGAAGACGCCCGCGCCGACGGCGGCGGTCACGGCGATGGTGGTGGCGCTGTCGCCGTCGGGCGACTGCAGCCGGAAGTCCGGCAGGATCCCCGCCAGCACGAGCATCGTCAGGGTGGAGACGGCCCACACCGTGACGCTCCGCCCGGCCTGACTGACGGCCCGCCGCCATCGCACCCCACGCACGCCCCGTACACCTCGCGTTCCGGCCCCGACGCCCGTGGGAGCCGTCCTCCACCCTGCCATACCGCGGCGGGGGTCACCCCGGGGATCGGGGCCGGCGTGCGGATCCCCCGCTCACCGGCATCGACGAGCCCCGCAGCCGCCCTGCGGCCTGGGCCGGACCACAGGCCACCGCGCGCCTACCGTCCGTCGTAGCCCGCCGTCGGCATGGACAGCCTGCGGTGCACCCGGGCCTTCATCTGTGCGTCGTAAGCGGGCTCGGCGCTGCCGACCGTCTCCACGCGCACCCCGCGCCGCACGCACTCGGCGGTGAACTCGTCGACGGACGACAGCGCGCTCTCCAGCACCCGGCGGCTCGGCGCGACGAACAGGTCGACGCCGGGCACCACCCCGTCCCACAGCACGCTGTGGTCCGCGCGCAGTCCGCGCACCAGCAGTTCCCGGCTGACGACGTGTCCGCGCTCCGCGGCCCACCGCGCGCACATCGCGTGCTGGCTGCGGGAGTCCACCAGGAAGGGATCGGCGTCCAGTTCCTCGAGCGGCGTCAGACTCGCGATCGCGGTGACCCGCATGACCCGCAGCGGTCCCATGGCGTCCCCCCTCACCTCCGGGTTCAGTCGCCGACCCTACTCCTGCCCGTAGGCTTCGGGGAGTCGCGCGAAGGAGGCAAAGAGGTGCCGGTGGAGATCACGTGGTGGGGTCACGCGACCTGCACGGTCGAGGATTCGGACGTGCGTGTGCTCACCGACCCCTTGTTCGTGCGCCGGCTCGCACATCTGCGCCGCCGTCGGGGCGCCCTGCCCCCGCCCGGGGCCTGGAACGCCGACGTCGCGCTCGTCTCGCACCTGCACGCCGACCATCTGCATGTGCCGTCGCTGGCGCGCCTCGCGCCGGGCACGCGCCTGCTGGTGCCCCGGGGCGCGCCGCGCGCCGTGCCCGGGCTGAAGCGGCTGCGGCATCTGCGGCTGAGCGAGATGGAGCCGGGCGACGAGACGACCGTGGGCGGGGTCCGGATACGGGCGGTGCCCGCGCGGCACGACGGACGGCGGCTGCCGGTCGGCCGACGCTCCTCCCCCGCGCTCGGGTACGTCGTCGAGGGCGCGGCACGGACGTACTTCGCCGGGGACACCGGCCTGTTCGAGGACATGGCCGAGGAGGTCGGGCCGGTCGACGTGGCGCTGCTGCCGGTGGGCGGCTGGGGCCCGCATCTGGGCGAGGGGCACCTGGACGCGGGGCGGGCGGCCGAGGCGCTGGCCCGGCTGGGACCGCGCAGCGCGGTGCCGGTGCACTACGGCACGTACTGGCCGATCGGCATGGACGCGGTGCGGCCGCACGAGTTCCACGCGCCCGGCGAGGAGTTCGTGCGGCTCGCGGCGGAGCGTGCGCCGGGCGTGGCCGTGCACCGGCTCGGGCACGGGGAGAGCGTGCGCCTGGAGGAGGCACGGTGACTCTCGCGGCCACCGCGGTCACGACGGTCATACCGACCGAGGCCACGCAACAGGCGCTCGGCTATCCGTCGCTGTTCCTGCTGGTGCTGATCGGGGCGCTGGTGCCGGTGGTGCCGACGGGTGCGCTGGTGAGTACGGCGGCCGTGGTCGCGTTCCACCAGAAGGCGCCGTTCTCCCTGCTCCTGGTGTTCGTGACGGCGTCGCTGGCCGCGTTCTGCGGAGACGCGGCCCTGTACTGGCTGGGGCGGCGCGGGATGGGGTCGAAGAACGGCTCGCGCTGGCTGGAGGCGATCCGCTCGCGGGCGCCCGAGGATCGGCTGGCGCAGGCGCAGGGGAAACTCGCCGACCACGGCACGGCGGTGCTGGTGCTGTCCCGGCTGGTGCCGGCGGGACGCATCCCGGTGATGCTGGCCTGCCTGATGGCGAAGTGGCCGCTGCGCCGTTTCTCGCGCGGCAACCTCCCGGCCTGTCTCGCCTGGGCGGTGACGTACCAGCTGATCGGCATTCTCGGCGGCTCGCTGTTCCCCGAGCCGTGGGAGGGCGTGGTCGCCGCGATCGCCCTGACCGTGCTGATCGGCGCGGCCCCGAGCCTGTGGCGCCGCATCAGGGGGACCCGGACGGCCTGAGAGCCCCGGTCCAGCGGCGGTGCGAATGAGCGGGTCCCTGACGTCCGGAGCGAAGGCCTCGGGCGTCAGGGACGCGTGTGTCATCGGGGATGTGTGTTTCAGGAGACGATGATGGTGCGTTCGCCTGTGCGTCCTTGCGGGCCCACGCTCTTCTTGGCCGCGGCGAGATGCCGTCGATCCGACTCTGCACCCGGTCGAGCAGGCGGGCGCACCGGCTACTGAGGCCGAGGACGGCGCACATGGCGGCGGGTGTGCGCCCCCACCGGGGCTATTCGGCCCAGGTGTGCTCCAGCAGCATGCGGAAGGTGGCGGGCTCTCGACCGATCAATCCGGCCAGGGTCGGGTCGTCGGCGGTGAACTCACCATTGCGCGCCGCCGCGAAGATGCTCAGCATCAGGTCGGCGATCGGGGCGGGGGCACCGTGCCGCCCGGTGACCTGGGCCGCCGTCTCGGCGACGGCGTCGAAGTCGAGCGCCGCCGGACCGGTGAGCGGTGGGGTGGGCCCCTCGAAGCGGCCCTCCTCGGTAAGGGTCGCCGCGGCGGCCTCGGCGAGATCGTCGTGGCCGGTCCAGGCGACGGGTCCGTCGGCGGGGCGGCTTGCATCCCCCCGTTCCACGACGCGCCGCTGACCTCGACCACCTCTTCACCGCCCTCTGTCGACAACGCTTGCGGAACGCGTGTGGTCAATACAACTAGTCCAGTACCCGCGAGCCTCCCACCGGCAGGTCCCACAGGTCGTCGCGATCCAGGCCCGTCTGCTGCCAGGCGGCACGCACGCGCGTGAGGGGCTCGAGGACGGGCTCGGCGGAGAGCACGAAGGTGCCCCAGTGCATGGGCGCCATGCGCCGTGCGCCGAGGTCGAGGGCGGCGCGGACCGCCTCCTCCGGGTCGCAGTGCACGTCGCTGAGCCACCAGCGGGGGTCGTAGGCGCCGATCGGCAGCAGTGCCAGGTCGATGCCGGGGTGACGTCGGCCGATACGGGAGAACCAGTGGCCGTAGCCGGTGTCCCCGGCGAAGTAGACGCGCCGGCCGTCCGGGGCGGTGAGCACCCAGCCGCCCCAGAGGGAGTGACAGGTGTCGGTGAGGCTGCGCTTGGACCAGTGGTGCGAGGGCACGAAGTCGAAGCGCACGCCGGACAGTTCGGCCGCCTCCCACCAGTCCAGCTCGGTGACCCGGGTGAACCGGCGGCGCAGGAACCACCGCCCGAGCCCGGCCGGCACGAACACCGGGGTGTCGCGCGGGAGGCGGCGCAGCGTGGGGGCGTCCAGGTGGTCGTAGTGGTTGTGGCTGATGACGACGGCGTCGACGCGCGGCAGCGCGGCCCAGGGGACGCCCACGGGGGTGATCCGGGCCGGGGTGCCGAGGATGCGGCGGGACCACACCGGGTCGGTCAGCACGGTCAGGCCGCCGATGCTCACCACCCAGCTGGCGTGCCCCGCCCAGCTGACGGCGAGGGTGCGGGCGTCCACGCGGGGCAGCGGGGCGGGCGCGAAGGGCAGTCGGGGAATGTCGGCGAGGCCCTCCTTGCCGGGGCGCACGGAGCCTTCGCGGGCGAACCGGGCGATGGCCTTGAGGCCGGGCAGCGGCGAGGTGAGCCGGTCGTGGAAGGTCCGCGGCCACACCCGGCGCTCGCCCGGCGGCCGGGGTTCGGCGAGCGGCGGGACGGCGGGCGCCGGCGCGAGGGGGGACAGGGACGGCACGGC
The DNA here is from genome assembly GCF_003032475.1 of Streptomyces sp. P3. NCBI lineage: Bacteria > Bacillati > Actinomycetota > Actinomycetes > Kitasatosporales > Streptomycetaceae > Streptomyces > Streptomyces sp. P3. The sequence goes on along the minus strand of NZ_CP028369.1, from coordinate 7,545,529 downwards.
GGCGACGGCCCCGCCGGTCACCGTGCTGGTGGCGGTCGACTCGGACTGCTGCGTCATCGAGGAGGCTCCCATCGCTGAGCTTCGTCACGGAGATCGTCGAAGACCGACCTCATGAGCGTCAACGCACGTTGCACGTGGGGCAGTTCCCACGGTGTGGGCGAGGTGAGGCGTTCCGTGCGCCGGGCGTCCGCGCCATTGAGCAGCATGCCGGTGGAGAACCGGACGTGCAGGGCGCTGAGGTCGTCCCCGAAGCGGTGTCCGCCCGGCGCGGGCATGCCGAGCCGGGCGGAGAGGAAGTCCTCCAGTTCCTGTGCGTCGCCGACGCCGTGGGCGGACAGCGCGTCGCGCAGCGGGCCGAGGTCGGCGTAGAGGTGCCGGCCGGCCCGGGGCGGCAGGGCCAGGCCGCCCGCGGCGACCACGGCGGCGTGCATCTCCCGCGCCACGTGCGCGTGCAGGCGGACGGCGGCGGCCGTGCGCGCGGTGACCGGCTCGGGCTCGGTCAGGGCGTACGCGGCCGCGGCGGCGACCGGCGTGGCCACCAGGGCGTCGAGGGCCGTCAGCACGTCGAGCACGCGCGCGTGCAGGGCGTCACCGGCGGCCGAGGCGGGGAACCGGGCGACGGCCGCCGGCCAGCCGACGGGCAGCAGGGCTCCGGCCAGGTCGCTGACGACGGTGACCTCCCCGGGCAGCATCTCCGCGGGGCTGACCAGCACGGTGTCCTGCGGGGTGTGCAGGGTGTCGCGCCAGGTCTCGTCACTGACCAGGTGCAGGCCCTCCCCCGCGGCGGCCTCCACGGCCTCGTGCAGCACTTCGGGCGGTGCCACCGTGGCGGTCGGGTCGTCGGCGACCGACAGCACCAGCAGGCGCGGGTCACCGCCCTCGGCACGCACCCGGCGCACGGTTTCCAGCAGGGCGTACGGGTCCGGGACGCCGCCGCACTCCGCGGGCGTCGCGACGTGGAACACGGGCCTGCCCAGCAGCCGGGCGTACGGCCCCCACCAGGCCGCGCAGGGCCGCGGGACCAGGACGTCGCCGCCTAGGGCGGCGGTCAGCGCGAGCAGCAGGGCGGGAGCTCCGGGCCCGGCGACGACCCGTCCCGGTTCTGCGGGGCCGCCGCGCCGGGCCCAGTAGCCCCGGGCGGCGTCGAGGAGGGCGCGGCCGCCGCCGACCGGCTCGCCGTCGGGGCGGCCGGCGGCCCCGGCGAGCACCGAGGCGAGTTCGGGCAGCACGGGCAGGCCGTCCGGGGGGAGCGGCGGGCCGTAGCGGACGGGGCCGTGGTCCTCCGGTTCCGTCCGCCGCATGTGGCCCTCCGTGCAGTCCATACCTGGTGCCGCGTCTGATGCCGCGTCTGATGCTGCGTCTGGTGCTGCGTCTGGTGCGTGTCTGCCGTCCGGTGCCGCCGCGGCCACCGGGCGCCGTGCCGCCCGCGGCCACCGGACGCCGTCGTGGGCCGGGTGGTGCGTGACGTCCCGTACGGGGCCCGGCGCTCGCACGGGACGGGGCGCTCGTGCGGGGCGGTTCGTGCCCCCGGGGTTCTGAGTACCCGGTGCGGCCGCGCGTCATGACCGGCGTCCCGCGTCGCGCCGGTCACAGCGCGTGCCCACAGGCCTTCCGGCGACGTCAGGCGTCGCCGGAGGGGCCGCGGCGGAGCAGCCGGTGCACGGCGGCACCGAGAGCACCGGCGATCAGCAGACCGCCGACGGCGAGCGCGGGAACGGAGTCGGTGAAGGTGCCGCCCGCGCCGGCCCGCACTCCGTGGTCGACGGGCGCGGGCGGGCAGGCGGCGGGGGACGCGGCGCCGCGGGACTGCGTTCCGGGCCGGTCACAGGGCGGTGCGGTACGGCAGCCTGCGGAGTGCGGCTGCGCGGTGGTCAGGGGCTGCGGACAGGGCCGGGCGGTGGGGCACGCCGCTCCGCCGGCCGGTCCGCACGACGGTGCCGGGGCGCGCGCGACGTCCAGGGTCGCGCTCCATGGCTTCCCCGGTCCTCCGGGCGCGGCCGGACAGGTCCCGTCGACGGTCCAGGCGGCGTCCGGTCCGACCGCGTCGGGGCTCACCTCGAGATCCGCGGCGGGGGCGACGAAGGCGGTGCCCCGGTACGCGGCGTCCGCCTGCGCGTCGCCGCCGGGGACCTTGGTCAGTTCGACGGCTCCGCCGGCGAAGGCCTGCGAGGTGGCCTCGAGGCTCTCGGGCGCGGCGACGCCGAGAGCGCCGCAGGAGACGGACACGGTGACGCTGCCGCCCGGGGCGACGCTGCCGGGGCTGACCTCCGCCGACGGGTCGGCCGCCGCGGCAGGTCCGGCGGCGACCAGCACGGCACCGGCCACGGCGAGGGCGGAGAGGAAGTGGGCGGTGCGACCCATGGGACGGCTCCTTCGGCCGGGGACAGCGGGGCGGGGCGTTCCCGCCCCACTGCCATCACAGCCCGAGGCATCTCCGGCCGCGCGCGGCCGGACGCCATTGGCGGGACGGCGGCCCCCAAGCGGGTGACCCCGTCGGCCCCGGAGCGGGCCGCCGCTCCGGGGCGGTTCCGCACAGGCTTCTACAACGGTTTCGGCGCGGTTGCTCCGGCGATTACCGCAATGGCCCCCCAGCGGATACCGCAGCTGTTACCGCATCGGCGTCCACAGCGGATACCGCGGTCGTTTACCGCATCGGTCTCTACAACGACTACCGGGTGGGCTACCGCGTCAGTTCTACAGCAGTTGCCGAATCGGCTACCGCATCGGATCTCTACAACGGTTACCGCAACGGATGCTGCATCGGTCTCTACAGCGGTTTCTACAGCGGTTTCTACAGCCGCTTCTACAGCGGTTTCTCCAGCCGCTTCTCCGGCGGCCACTGCAGCACTCTCTGCAACGGCTACCGCAGCGAGTGCTGCTTCGGTTACCGCATCTACTACGACTCGATCTCCACAGCGGTTACTGCAGCGATTCCTGCAGCACCTGTTCCCGCAACCGGTCGCAGCACCGGCTGATGAGGCGGGAGACGTGCATCTGCGAGATGCCCAACTGCTCCGCGATCCGGCTCTGCGTCATGTCCCCGAAGAACCTCATGTAGAGGATCGCCCGCTCCCGCTCGGGCAGGGCGGCCAGCCGGGGTCTGACCGCCTCCCGGTCGACGACGGTGGCCAGCGCCGGGTCCACCGCGCCCAGCGCGTCACTCAGGGAGTACCCGTCCTCGCTGCCGGGCAGTTCCGCGTCCAGGGACAGCGCGGAGAAGCTCTCGAGCGCCTCCAGACCGGTGCGGACGTCCTCCTCGCTGAGCTGCGCGCGCTCGGCGATCTCGGCGACGGTGGGACGGCGTCCGGAGACGGTCTGGGACAGCTCCTGGCCGGCGATGCGCACCCGGTTGCGCAGGTCCTGGACCCGGCGCGGCACGTGCAGGGTCCACATGTGGTCGCGGAAGTGTCGCTTGATCTCGCCGGTGACGGTGGGCACGGCGTAGCTCTCGAAGGCGTTGCCGCGCGCGGGGTCGTAACGGTCGACGGCCTTGACCAGGCCGAGAGCGGCGACCTGGCGCAGGTCCTCCTGGTTCTCGCCGCGGTTGCGGAACCGTCCGGCGATGCGGTCGGCCATGGGCAGCCAGGCCTCGACGATCCGGGCCCGCAGGGCGTCGCGCCGGGGCCCTGCGGGCAGGGCGGCAAGTTCACGGAAGGCGTCGGCGGTGTCGGGGGCGTCGTCGTGCGGGTGGCGCTTGGCGTTCGTTCGGTTCGGCATGGGGTGCAGCAACTCCCTTGGAAGTGCTCGAATGCGGCCGGGTCACCGGGGAAGGCGACGACAGCCCGGCCGGGCCTGCCGGGGGCCGCGCGGCGCGGCGTTCCCACGGAGGTGCCTCCGGTCCGAAGCACTGGAGCTGCGCCTGCCCCCGACACCCGCCCCCAAACACCGTCCAGGTTTTCCCGCCGGAGTCCGGGTCACCCGTCCCACGTCACACCCCTGCACGAGCCACGCCGACATCGCCGCCCATGCCCATACACACGCCCATGCCCACGCCCACGCCCGCTGTTCTGTCCACCCCCCGCCCTCGCCCTCACCTCCACGTCCGAAGGGCGTGGTTCCCCGGCCCCGGGAGGCCCCTTCCATGAGCGTCAGAGTCTCCGACCACGTCTCCGACCACCTCCTGCGACGCCTGCGCGCATGGGGAGTCGAGCATGTCTTCGGGTACCCCGGCAGCGGGCTTCGCGGCCTGCTCGCGGCGTGGGGGCGGGCCGGGGACGAACCGCGGTTCGTGCAGGCGCGGCACGAGGAGACATCCGCGCTCCAGGCGGTCGGCTACGCCAAGTTCAGCGGCCGGCTGGGCGTCTGTGCGGCGGCCTCGGCGTCGGGCGCGGTTCATCTCCTGAACGGTCTGTACGACGCGAAGCTCGACCACGTCCCGGTCCTGGCGATCGTCGGCACGACGGACCTGCTGACGGACGGGACGGCGGAAGGGACGGCGGAAGGGACGGCGGAAGGATCGGCGGACGTTTCGACGGACGCGACGGCGGTGAGCCGCGGGTGCCGACGGGAGGTGGACCTGCACGCACTGTTCGCGGACGTCGCCTCGGAGTTCATGGCGACGGTGACCGCCCCCGAACAGCTGCCGGACGTCCTGGACCGGGCGATCCGCACGGCGTACGCCCGCCGCTGCCCGACCGTGGTCGTCATCCCCGCCAAGATCCAGGATCTCGTATACGCGGCCCCCGAGGACGAGTTCACGACCCGGGTTCCCGGCCCTGAGCGCGATGGCACCTCGGCCTTCGCGTCAAACGTCCGGGCGGACGTGCCGCCGGACGTCCCGTCGGAAGAGTCCTTGCGGCAGGCGGCGCAGATCCTCAACTCCGGTGACAAGGTGGCGATCCTGGTCGGCCAGGGTGCCGCCGGGGCCGGCGCGGAGGTGGAGCGCATCGCCGAGCTGCTCGGCGCGGGCGTGGCGAAGGCGCTGCTCGGCAAGGACGTCCTGAGCGACGAACTCCCCTACGTGACGGGGGCGATCGGCCCGTTGGGCACCCGCCCCTCCTACGAGCTGATGCGCGACTGCGACACACTGCTCGCGGTCGGCTCGTCCTTCCCGTACGCGCAGTACCTGCCGGAATGCGGCAGGGCGCGCGGCGTGCGGATCGACGTCGATCCACGGACGGCCGGGATGCGTCACCGCTACGAGGTGAACCTGGTCGGCGACGCGAAGGAGACCCTGCGTCGGTTGATCCCGATGATCCGGGGCGCGGAACGCGGCCGGGAGTGGTCCGACACGGTCTGCGCGAACGTCCGGCGCTGGGACGAGGTGTCCGAGCGCCGGGCAGGCCTGTCGGCCGATCCGATCAACCCGGAGTACGTGGCCCGGGCCCTGGACCCGTTGCTGCCGCCGGACGCGATGGTCACCTGCGACTCGGGCTCGGTGACGACCTGGTACGCCCGCTGCCTCAGCCTGCGGCCGGGCATGCGCGCGTCCCTCTCCGGCACGCTCGCGACGATGGGTTGCGCGGTGCCGTACGCCATCGGTGCGAAGTTCGCCCACCCGGACCGGCCCGCGATCGCCCTGGTCGGGGACGGCGCCATGCAGATGAACGGGCTTGCGGAGCTGATCACGGCGGCCAGGTACCGCGACCGGTGGCAAGATCCGCGGCTCGTCGTCGCGGTCTGGAACAACCGCGACCTCAATCAGGGCACCTGGGAGTTGCGCGCGACGGAGGGCGCTCCGTCCTTCCTGCCCTCGCAGCAGCTGCCGGACGTGCCGTACGCGCAGTTCGCCCGCTCGCTGGGGCTGACCGCGGTGCGCGTGGAGCGGCCCGAGGACGTGGCGGCGGCCTGGCGGACGGCCCTGGAGGCGGACGGGCCCGTACTCGTGGAGTTCCTCACCGACCCGGCCGTGCCGCCGCTCCCGCCGCACACCACCTGGGAACGGCTGGAGGCCACGGCCGCGTCGCTGCTCGCGGGCGACGCCGACCGGGGCGCGGTGCTCCGGCAGGGCCTGAAGGCGAAGGCGCAGGAGTTCCTGCCGGGGCGGGAGCAGGGCGGGGACACCCACTGTTGAACGGCACTGAAGTGGCCCGCAGATGGCTCAAGCCTGTGGCGGCACCTGGGCAACACACAGGACCGCGCCGTTCGGCACCCCTAAGCACGGCAGGTGATGTCGGCGCTGGGCAGGCGGCCCGTGATCAGGTAGGTGTTGACCGCGTTGTTGGCGCAGGCGGGGGTGCCGGGGATGCCGTACACGCCGTGATCGCGTCCGCCCTGGACCATGACGAGGCGTGAGCCGCGCAGAGCGCGGTGCATGGACCGGCCGCTCGCCGCCGGTGTCTGGGAATCCCACTGGTTCTGCAGGACGAGCGCGCCCACTGTGTTGTTGACGCGCGTGGCCGGTTCGGCGCCGCGCGGCCAGAAGGCGCAGGGGGTGATGTTGGAGGTGAAGTCGCCGTAGAGGGGGTTACGGGCACCGTCGCGGAGGGCGTCGCGTCGGTAGCGTGCCGGGTCGTGGGGCCAGGAGGCGGAGTTGTCGGCGCACATGACCGCCCAGTGGAGCGCGTTGACGCCGGCGTCGAAGGGGTCCGCGGGGCCGTCGGACGGCTGCGGGTCCGGGCGGGCGGTCCGGGCCTTGCGGAGGCTGACGACGTCGCGGGCGGCCTGATAGGGGTCGTAGAAGAACATGCTCCGCAGCGAGTCGCGGATGTCGGCGCCGGTGACGGACCGGTCTGCGTAATCGGGGTCGCTGCCGTTGTACTTGAGCGGCGTGCGGTCGGCGCGGGCGATCAGCCTGAAGAAGGCGGCGCGGACCTTCGCGGGAGTGCCACCGAGGTGGTACGTGCGGTCCCGACGGGCGACCAGGCGGGTCCAGTCCCGGAACGCGGGCTCGACGCCCTCGGCCATGGCCTGGTAGGTGCCCCGGCCGAAGCGGTTGGGGTCCACCGAGCTGTCGATGACGATGCGGTCGCTGCGGGCCGGGAAGAGCTGGGTGTAGACGGCGCCGAGATAGGTGCCGTAGGACAGGCCGTAGTACGAGATCCGCTTCTCACCCAGGACGCCGCGGATGACGTCCATGTCCCGCGCGGTGTTACGGGTCGTCAGATGCGGCAGCCGGGCGCGGTCCCGGGCGACGCACTTCGCGGCGAAGCTGCGGGCGAGAGCGGTGTCCTTTCGGAAGGACGCCGGCCGGTACACGCGTGGCCAGGTCAGCTCGTTGCTGCTGAGTCCGCAGTTCAGGGGGCTGCTGGCGCCCGTACCGCGCGGATCGAAGCCCACGAGGTCGTACCGGTCCCGGACACTCTTGGGCATGCCCGACTCCTTGTCCGTCGCGGAAATCCCCAGGCCCCCGGCCCCCGGCCCTCCCGGGTTGGACAGCAGCACCCCGTGCCGCTTGCCGGGCACGCTCGTGCGCAGCCGGGAGATCTCCAGGCGCAGCGTGGGTCCGGCGGGCCGCTTGTAGTCGAGGGGCACCTTGATGGTCGCGCACCGTAGGGCGGCGGGGTACTCGGCGCCGCAGCCGTGCCAGGCGGGGCGCTGGTCGTAGTAACGATCGAGGGCGGAGGCCGGGGAACGGTCGGGTTCGGCTGTTGTCGCCCGGGCGGTGGGAATGCACAGGCTGACGACCAGTCCGGCCGCGAGGGCGGCCTTGAGCGCGGTAGGCATGACAGGGACTCTGCTTCCCCACCCGACCGCCCCGCCTCGGCCGAACGGCCGGGAAACGAAGGCGATCGCCGGGGGCATCGGCCGAAAGACCGATGGGCGCGCACGGGCCGTGGCCGCTGGTGCTCCGGTGTCGGGGTGAGCCCTTCACGGGCGAGGACAAGCGGCGTTCGTACGTGAACTGTGTTCTGGCGTCCGCAGGAGTGGCCCGCAAGGGCCGGGCGATCGGCGTCTGGTGCGAGTGGCATCTCGTCGACCACCTGAACAGCCCCGCCCGGTTCCCCGTCACACGGGCCGTGGGGACGGGGCACTCGATCCGGTGCGTGTCGGAGCCCTCCGGCAGTTCGACGGAAGGGTCCCTCCAGCGGCCAGACGGCCAGAAGTTACGCCCACGTGGACGTCCAGCCCCTGGAAGACCCCGACCACCCCGGCGAATTCCCCGGCAGCAACGGGAAGACGGTCTACGAAGTCGCAGGTGGAAGTGACTGTGCACCATGCGGACGGCTGAGTATGCCGCTGCATGCGCGCCGAGGCGGTGTTCGGCTTGTCAGGCGGCCAGGCGCCGGAACCGGCTGCCGTGGAAAACCAGCGGCTCCCGGTCGTGATCGGCACTCAGCCCGTGGATCTCCAGCAGAACGATCCTGTGGTCACCGCCGGGGAGCTCGGCATGGACTGAGCAGTCCAGCCAGAGGTTGGCCCCGTGGATGTACACGCTGCCGTCCTCGCCGCTCTCCCAGCCGACGTCCGCGAACCGGTCCCCGCCCCGGCCGGCCAGCGAGCGGCAGACGAGATCCTGTCCCTCGGCCAGGACGCTCAGACCCAGCCGGTCCTGTCTGCGCAGCTTCGGCCAGGTCGACGAGGTGTCCTGTACACAGACCGACACCAGAGGCGGTTGGAGAGACACCGGTGTGAACGTACTGGCAGCCATGCCCACCGGCGTACCCGCATCGAGCGCGCACAGAGCTGTCACCCCGGACGGGAAGCAGCCGAACGCCCTGCGCAGCACCGCGGGGTCCGTCGGCGTCGTCACGAGCGGACTCATCGGACGCCCTCCTGACGACCCGAGAGGACCGCCCCCAGCCGCCGCAGCGAACCGTTGTTGCCGGCCACGTGCTGGGAGACGCAGCGGACATCGCGCCAGCGCCGCTGTACGGGGTTCGAGCTGTAGAGCCCGGAGCTGCCCGACAGCGTCATGATCTCGTTGATGATGCGGCTGCCCTCGTGGTGGATGTGCTGGTGGCCGCCGGTGTAACCGAACCACTCGGCCGGGGTGGGCTCGTCTCCCGCGAGGGCTCGGACCATGACCGCGCGGCCGGTGTGCTCCAGCAGTGCCCACAGTGCGGCGGTGCGCAGATGCAGTTCGGCGAACTTCTCCTGGAACACCGGGTCCTCGCCGATGACCGTCCTCGGGTCGAAAGCCGGCCGCTTGGTGACGGCCAGTTCCGCGAGGTCGCCGAGCGCACCGTCCAGACAGCCGACGATGACTGCGTCGTGTGAGGCGCCGGTGGCGGTGTACGGCAGATCGTAGAAGGGCGCGGGGATGTTGTTGTCACCCACCAGCGGGCCCGTGAAACGCTCGGGAACGAAGACGTCGTCCATCGTGAAGTCCGTGCTCTGCGTGGCCCGCAGGCCTACCGCGTCCCAGGTGTCGAGGAACGTGGCCTGCTCGGGACGGAGCAGCGCGACCCGCATGTCCGGTCGGCCGCCGGGCAGTGGGGGCGCACCCTCGACCACGAAGCCTGCCAGCAACCAGTCCGGGGTGAACGAGCCACTGGCCAGGGGCCAGCGCCCGGTAAGCCGGTAGCCGCCCGCCACAGGGGTCGCCCTGCCCTTCGGTGCTATCGCACCGCGGAGCAGTAGATCGGCGCCGTCGCCGAACACCTCTTCCTCCAGCGTCTCCCGCGGCAGCGACCGTACGAAGAACCAGGCCATCGAGGCGGCCTGAACCGTCCAGCCGACCGACCCGTCGGCCTGCGAGATCTCCCGGATCACCCGTGCGCTCCGCAGCAGGTCGAGCTGCTCGCCGCCCCATGCTGCGGGCAGGCTCATCCGGAACACACCGGCCTCGCGCAGATCGTCGACGATCCCGGCGGGAATGGCCCGGGCCGCTTCGGCCTCAGCGGCCCGTGCGGCGATCTCGGGCAGATACGCACGGACGGCGCCGAGTACGCCGTCAACGGATTCCCGGTCGTCAGAGAGAGGAGATGGGAGCAATGTCGTCATGATCGGTCCTTGGGGAGAGGGCGGTCGGGGAGCATCCGAGCCGCTGCGTGGCTGCCGGAGGACGCCTCGCCTGGATCGCGGAAGTCGGACAGACGTTCGTGCTCGTCCTGCGCGAACGCCGCGGGAGGGGCCTCGGGTACTGCTTGCATGATGCGGGCCGGCCGAAAGACCTGCTTGTGTCCGGGAGCACAGGCAACTTGCGTGACTGAGAACTCTTCCCGGGACCGGACGGATCGTCGGGGAGGGCATAAGATTTCTCGCCAGGTGTGTCGTCCGGACGAGTGCCTCGGGGTCCTTTCACGCACCGGGAGGAGAGCCGTATGCCCCGGATCACGACGCCGAGCGAAGGCACGGCCATCGAGCGACTGGAATGCTGGCGGGACGCCGTGAGCAAGAACCTCGTGCCCTTGGAGGTCCTGCCGCGTGAGAGCGCAGCCTTCAGTGCGTCGCTGCACACGCTGAGGGCTGGCCGGGTACAGATGTCAGTCATCTCGGCCGCACCGCACAGCATCGCGCGCACCCGTCGGCACATCACCTCTGACGCCGCTGACCTCTTCCAGCTCACCCTGCAGCTCACCGGGCAGGGCCTGCTCACCCAGAGGGACCGTCAAGCGCTCGTGGGGCCGGGTGAGCTGGTCGTCTACGACACCCGTCGCCCCTTCACCTACGAACTCGACCGTTCCCACACCGGACTCGTACTGATGTTCCCGCGGGCGATGCTTCAGTTGGCGGAGCGTGATCTGGCGCGGGTGACGGCGACCACGGTGTCGTGCCAGGCCGGCCTCGGCCAGGTGGTACTGCCGTTCCTGCGCGGGCTGGCGCGGCAGATGGCGCACCTGGAGGCCCAGAGCGTGCCCCGGATCGCCGAGAACGTGGTCGACCTGATCGGAACCCTGCTCGCGGAGCACGCCGATGCAGATGGGTCCCACCGGGAGGACGGCCCGGAGCGGCTCACGGAGCGGGTCCTGGTCTACATGGATCGGCGGCTCTCCGACCCCGGACTCAGCCCCGAGGAGATCGCGGCCGCACACCGCATCTCCCGCCGCTATCTTTACAAGTTGATGGCCGCGCGTGGGTACACCGTCTCGGGCTGGATCCGGGAACAACGGCTCGCCCGGTGCCGACGCGATCTCGACGATCCGGCCATGGACCACCTTCCGATCGCGGCCATCGGGGGGCGCTGGGGTATCGCGGACCCAGCCCACTTCAGCCACGCCTTCAAGGCGGTCTACGGCATGAGTCCGCGGGAGACGCGCGCCGCCCGTCGATGACGAGGCCCCGGGCCACCACCGGGAAGGGCGCGCGCGGCGCACGACATCATCTCTTCGGCTCGAAGGGCACCTGCTGCAGGGCCGGCCCATGCCGGGACCCGGCCCTGCGGCCGTCCCCCGGTCAGAGTGCCGCCGCGCCGCGGAAGGCCGGTGCGAGCAGCATCGCCGATCGCTCCGGGCGGGCGATGGCCCAGGACGTGGGGGCCATTTCGCCGACCGCCATGCGCAGGAAGACGACCACGGTCATCGCCACCGCGAACGCGATCGCGTGGCTCACCGGGCCGGGCAGGCCCAGGTGGTGCAGCAGGGGGTCGAGTTCGTACTGGGGCAGGGGCTGGGCCTGATGGCCGGGGACCGTGCCCCGAGGGGTCCGTCGAGGTGGCGGGCAAGCGTTGCTCTCCTGAGGCAGCGGTGTGACTGGAGGAAAGAGGGAGATCCCGTCAGGGTTCCCCGCGCCCGAGGAGGCTCTCCCGGTCCGCCGCGGAAGCACGCTAGGCGGAGCCCCGGACCGTGCCCACGGCCCGCAGGGTGCGTACCGCCGCGCCTTTGAGGGCGGGGTTCTCGCGCACCAGTCGGTGGGCTGCCCGCAGCGGCTCATGGCGCAGCCAGTGCAGGGCGGCGCCCGGGCCGGACGTGCGCAGTGCTCCTTCGTGGACCATGAGGTCGCCGGTCTTGAAGGAGTTCTTGTAGGCGGCGTCGCCTCGGCCGAAGTCGACGAGCCGGATGCCCGAAGCGGCGGCGGCCTCGATCATGCGCAGGTAGAGGATCCGTCCGGGTGAGAAGGTGGCGACGCTTCGGTCGTAGGAGGGGAACCAGCAGGACAGGACCGTGCGCGAGCGCAGGCCGAAGTGGGCGGCGACGGGCCTGTCGCCGGCGTAGAGAACAGAGAGTTCGCCGGAACAGTGGGGTGAGTCCGAGTCGGCGAGCAGGGCGATGAGGTGGGCGATCCACGGCTGGGTGAAGGGGTCGCGTCGGCCGGTGCGCCGGTAGTGGGCGGACTTCCAGCCGACGAGGGTCCGCAGCGCCGCCGGGCTGCGTTCGCCGTGGACGAACCGCAGCGGGCCGAGATGCCGGGCCAGTCGGCGCTCCTGGGCCCGGGTCGTCTTCAGCAGGCTGCGCGAGCGGGCGCGCAGGTGGGTCGCGTACGCCTCGTATCCGTGGGCGAGGTCGACGACGGGAGACGCGAACCGGCCCGTCGCGTACGGCAGGAAGAGGTCCTGGCCGCTCTCGAGGTGGTTGAACTCCCAGGCGTTCAGGGAGCAGGCGCGCATGAGGTGGTGCGGGTCGAGGTGTGCGTCGTCCGGGTGCAGGACGGCGCCCTGGCAGTCGGAGACCCCGAAGCCGACCGCACGGCCGTGACCCCACCGACCCCGCTGATAGGGGAAGTAGCCGACCGCTTGGCGCTTGCGGCGCAGCACCGCCACGCGGGCGTCGCGGCGTACCCGGCCGATGGCCTGGGTGAACTCGGCGCTCATGAAGGGGTTGGCGGGGGCGGCGGGGGCGGCGCGTCGGAGTTCGTTCCAGAGGGCGAGGTCGCCCGGCGTGAGTTCGCCGGCGTGCACGATGTCGATGCGTGGAGTCGTCATGGGGGGTCCCTGGGTCTTTTGGTTCGCGGCAGGTAGGTCGTCGTCCGCCGGGGTCGTGCGAGCTGGGCGGCGGGTCGGACCTGCGGGGGGAGGCTTACGGCGCGACGGCGTGCGGTGACGTGTCGCGTGTGTGCGGGCGGTACCGGTCCGGCAGCGCTAGGGAGGGCCCCGCCGGCCGGACGCGCCGGTGAGCAGCACCTCGGAGAGGCAGCGTTCGTCCGCAGGACGGGCTCCCGGGAAGCGGCTCGGGTCCACGGCGGGGACCGTGGACGTCCGCGCGGACAGCAGAGCCCGAAGGCGGCGGAAGAGGCTCCGCAGACCTGACTGGACCACGCCCGAGAGCCCGAACCGCGAATGTGCCGCGGCGCGCAGCGCGCACACCGTGACCAGGGTCATCGCCAGATGGATCGCGCCGCCCGCGGCTTCGTGGAGCGTCCCTCCGACGGGGTCGGCGACGGGGCCGGGGTCGGCGGTGGCGAAGGAGAACCACCAGAAGGCCGCGACCTGCGCGGACACCATGATGCCGAGGTCGGGCAGCAGGGTGCCCGACCCGCAGGCGGGCGGCCGCAGCAGGGCACCCGCGAAGCAGACCAGTGCCACCACAAGGCAGGCGGCGAACGACGCGGTGCGCGCGAAGACCAGGTGATAGCCGGCGGCGGCCAGGGCCGTCGTGGTCATGGCAAGGCCGACTGCCGACGGTGCTCCGGTACCGGCCGCGCCGTGAGCGTGCGGAAGGCCGCGGCAGTCGGGAGGGAGCGGGTGCGCGGTCATGTCTCGTCCATGGTCGAGGAGACACGCGTGCCGGCGGTCCGGAACGGCAAAACCGCCGGGTGCGAACGTTCGGGCGACCGGTCACGTCTGCGGGTGAACCCGCAGGACAGCGGTGCGGACGCCCGAGGTGCCGATTACTCCCGTCCGGCAGTCGGCTGTCCGGCAGACCGGCGACCGGGAGCCCCGCGGTCAGCCGTCCTGCCCCGTCGTCGCCGTGCCGGGACCGGCCGCGCCGGGACCGGCCGCCGCGTCGAGGAGCGGGCGCAGTTCGCGGGTGACGGCCTCCAGGGCCCGTACGTCCTGCTCGGCGCGGGCGATGAGGAGCGCGCCCTCCAGGGCGCTGATCATGAGGGTGGCGAGCGCGCCGGACCGCTGTTCGGGCACGCCCATGTCCGTCAGCGCACGGGCCACCGGCTCCGTCCAGGCGGCGAACGCGGCGGCGGCCGCCTCCCGGGTGGACGCCGCCGTCCGGGCGCGGTCCACGGTGGCGGCCGCCACGGGGCAGCCTCCCGCGAAGCCGGCGGACGCGTACTCGTCCGTCCACTGCCCCACCATCTCGGCGAACAGGGCGCCGGGAGTCGGCTCGGGCAGCGCGGCGAGGAAGCGGGCGATCCGGTTGCCGGCGTACCGGCCCGCCCAGCCCACCGCCTCGTCGACGAGCTGCTCCTTGCCGCCGGGGAAGTAGTGCTGGAGCGATCCGCGGGGCGCCCCCGCGTGGGCGGCGACCTCGCGCATGCCGGTCGCGGCGACGCCGTCGCGCCGGATCAGCTGGGCGGCGCTGAAGACCATCCGCTCGCGCGGTCCCCGCTCGGACACCGCCATCGCCCGCCTCCCCCGCCGTGATCGGTTCTTCGGCTCCCACTCTATGACCGGCGTCATAGAGCGGACTACTATGACCGCCGTCATAGTCGGGGGCGGCTGCGGCGGCAGCGGTCCGCCGGCCGCCCGGCGGAAAGCGCGGTGCATCGTGGACGACGTCGGATCCGCCGGTCTCGCCGGTCTCGCCGGTTTCATCGGCCTCGGGGTCATGGGGCAGCCCATGGCGCTCAACCTCGCCCGTGCCGGTGTCCCGCTCGTGGTGTGGAACCGCACACCGGGCCGGTGCGACCCTCTGTGCGCCGCAGGCGCCGAGGTCGCGGCGGGCCCCGCCGAGGTCTTCGCCCGGACCCGGACCGTGATCCTCATGCTGGCCGACGAGGCCGCGGTCGACGCGGTGCTCGCGCGCGGCACGGCGGACTTCGCGGCGCGCGTCACCGGGCGCACCGTCGTGCACATGGGTACGACCTCGGCGGAGTACTCGGACGGCCTTCAAGGCGACGTCCGGGCCGCGGGCGGCCGCTATGTCGAGGCCCCGGTGTCCGGCTCCCGCGTCCCCGCCGAGCAGGGGGAACTGGTGGGGATGCTGGCGGGCGACGCGGACGCCGTGGCGGCCGTACGGCCGCTGCTCGGCCCGCTGTGCCGGGAGACATTCGCCTGCGGGGCGGTGCCGGAGGCCCTGCTGATGAAGTTCTCGGTGAACCTGTTCCTGATCACGCTGGTCACGGGCCTCACGGAGGCGTTCCACTTCGCCGACCGGCACGGGCTCGACCGGCGCCTGCTGCGGGACGTCCTGGACGCGGGGCCGATGGCCAGCGCCGTCTCCCGGACGAAGGCGGACAAACTGCTGAACCGCGACTTCAGCGTCCAGGCGGCCGCGGCCGACGTCCTGAAGAACAACCGGCTGATCGCCGAGGCCGCCCGCAGGACCCGGCTGGCCTCACCGCTCCTCGAGGTCTGCCACGCCCTGTACGGCGAGGCCGTCGAGCAGGGGCACGGCGGCGAGGACATGGCGGCCGTGCTGCACGCGCTCGAGACCCGGACCGGAGCCGGCGTCGGAGCCGTCGAGGGGGCTTGAGCCGGCCGGGCCGGGAGCGAACGGAAGAGCCGGCTCCCACCGAGGCCGTGTCGGCCTGCTGTCCTCGGGTACGCGGTGGTCTACGCACGGCGGACGGGCCGTGCCCCCGGGGAACCTCGCGGAACCCCGAGGACTGCCGAAGCCCCCGAGGACCCCGGGAACAGGGATCAAGCCGCGAGGACACGGAAAGGACGTGGGAAAACCATGCGCATCGCGTTTCTGACGGCGCCCGAGGGCGTCGAGCAGGTCGAGCTCACCGACCCCTGGCAGGCGGCGGTCGACGCGGGCCACGAGCCCGTTCTGGTGTCGACCGAGCCCGGCAAGGTCCAGGCGTTCAACCATCTCGACAAGGCGGACACGTTCGGCGTGGACGAGGTCGTCGCAGAGGCGTCCGCGGACTCCTTCGACGGGCTGGTCCTGCCCGGCGGCGTAGCGAACCCCGACGTCCTGCGCTCCGACGACAGGGCCGTGGCGTTCGTCAAGGACTTCTTCGACCAGGGCCGGCCGGTCGCCGCGATCTGCCACGCGCCGTGGACCCTCGTCGAGGCGGACGTCGTGCGGGGCCGGGTGCTCACCTCGTGGCCGAGCCTGCGGACGGACATCCGCAACGCGGGCGGCACCTGGGTGGACGAGCGGGTGAAGATCTGCGACCACGGACCCGGCAAGCTGGTCACCAGCCGCAAGCCGGACGACCTCGAGGCGTTCTGCGAGACCTACCTGCGCGTGTTCGCGCAGGAGGCGGCCTGAAACACAGCGGACGGCCCCGAGCCGCCGCCGGAATCCGGTTCCGTCCGGTCCCGGTGCGGGCTCACGCCCCGCCGGGGCCGCTCCCCGTGCCCGGGCCCCACTTGCCGACGGGCGTGGCCGCGGGGCCGGGCTCACCGGTGGCCCTGATCCCGGCCGAGGTCTGACGGGCGCCGCCGTTCGGCCCGGCGCCACGTTCCCTGGCTCCCTCGCGGGTGCGCCCGGGGGAGACGAACCGGCGCGGGTTGCGGCGCAGGTACTCGCCCTCCAGCCGGGCCATGCGGTCGTTGTGGGCGCGCAGGGCGTCGTTCGAGCCGTACAGCAGGGTGTCGTGGCGCGTGCGGTGGATCGTCTCCAGCTCTTTCATCAGCTGCTGGTCGTCCAGCCGGTCCGGGTCGACTCCGGTCATCGTGGTGCCCCGCTCGTCGTGTTCGTCCATGCGGTCCGGGTACCCGCCCGGGAGTGGTGTCAGCACTCCCTCGCGGCGGGACCCGGGAGGGAATCGGGGAGCTCGTGTCTCTGCCTCCACTGTACGAACATTCCGGCCCTCGGGCCTGCGTGCAGGTCGTCGCCCCCGCCGCAGGGGGACGGCGCACCTGCGAACGGTGCGCCGCGACGGGCGCACGACTGCCCCGCGCGGACGCCCCCGCACGGACGCCCCCGCACAGACGGCGCGGACTACCGGGCGCGCTCCACGCGCCGTTCGTCCCACACCGGCTCCGGGGTCTCCCGGACCCGGCCGTCGCTGCCGAAGACCAGGTACCGGTCGAAGGAGCGGGCGAACCACCGGTCGTGGGTGACGGAGAGGACCGTCCCCTCGAAGGCTTCCAGGCCCTCCTGGAGCGCTTCCGCGGACTCCAGGTCGAGGTTGTCCGTCGGCTCGTCGAGGAGCAGGGCCGTGACGCCCTGCAGTTCGAGCAGCAGGATCTGGAAGCGGGCCTGCTGCCCGCCCGAGAGGCGATCGAACGCCTGTTCGGCCTGTTGGGTGAGCTCGTAGCGCCGCAGCCGGGACATGGCCGCACCCCGGTCCTGCGAGTGTTCGCTCCACAGGATGTCCAGCAGGGTGCGGCCCAGCAGTTCGGGATGGGCGTGGGTCTGGGCGAAGTGCCCGGGCACCACCCGCGCGCCGAGCTTCCACTCCCCCGTGTGCGCCACGGACTCGCCGGCCAGCAGCCGCAGGAAGTGCGACTTGCCCGAGCCGTTGGAACCGAGGACGGCGACCCGCTCGCCGTAGAACACCTCCAGGTCGAAGGGTTTCATCAGGCCGGTGAGCTCGAGCCCCTTGCAGGTGACGGCCCGGACGCCGGTGCGGCCGCCCTTGAGGCGCATCGTGATGTCCTGTTCACGCGGGGGCTCGGGCGGCGGCCCCGCCTCCTCGAACTTGCGCAGCCGGGTCTGGGCGGCCTGGTAGCGGGACGCCAGCTCATGGCTGATCGACGCGGCCTGACGCAGGTTCAGCACCAGCTTCTTCAGCTGGGCGTGCTTCTCGTCCCACCGGCGGCGCAACTCCTCGAAGCGGGCGAAGCGTTCGCGGCGGGCCTCGTGGTAGGTGGTGAAGCCGCCGCCGTGCACCCAGGCGTCGGCGCCGGCCGGTCCCGGCTCCACGGAGACGATCTTCTCGGCGGCACGGGAGAGGAGTTCGCGGTCGTGGGAGACGAAGAGGACCGTCTTGCGGGTCTCCTTCAGCCGTTCCTCCAGCCACCGCTTGCCGGGCACGTCCAGGTAGTTGTCCGGCTCGTCGAGCAGCAGCACCTCGTCGCCGCCGCGCAGCAGCGCCTCCAGCACGAGCCGTTTCTGCTCGCCGCCGGAGAGGGTCCGCACGAGACGGAACTGGGCCTTGTCGTAGGGGATGCCGAGCGCGGCCGTGGTGCACATGTCCCACAGCGTCTCGGCCTCGTACCCGCGCACCTCGGCCCAGTCGGAGAGGGCCTGCGCGTACTGGAGCTGAGCGGCCTCGTCGTCGACGGTCATGATGGCGTGCTCGGCCTTGTCGACGGCCCCCGCCACCTCGCGGATGCGGGGCGGTGCGACGGACACCAGCAGGTCGCGCACGGTCGTCTCGTCCCGTACGGAGCCCACGAACTGGCGCATCACGCCCAGGCCGCCGGAGACGGTGACCGTCCCGCCGTGCGGTTTCAGCTCACCCGAGATCAGCCGCAGCAGCGTCGTCTTGCCGGCGCCGTTGGGCCCCACCAGGGCCACCACGGCCCCTTCGCCCACCCGGAAGGACACGTCGCCGAGCAACGCCCTCCCGTCGGGGAGGTAGTACTCGAGGTGCGCGGCTTCCAGGTGTCCCATGGTGAGGCATTCTGCGGGCCGCTCCCGACCCGCGGCAAACCGAATATCCGCCCCCCTCCGGTCGTCCACATGGTGGAACGATCTGTCTCATCATGCGAGCGGTGGCGTACGGTGACGACGCCGGGCGACCGGGCGGCCGGTACGCCGAGCAGTCGAGAGGGGAACGCCATGCCGAAGGCGCGGGAGACCGCCACCTACACCCACGGACACCACGAATCGGTACTGCGGTCGCACACCTGGCGGACCGCGGCCAACTCCGCGGCCTACCTGCTCGGCTCCCTGAAGCCGCACATGAGGATCCTCGACATCGGCTGCGGCCCGGGCACCATCACCGCCGACCTGGCCGCCCTGGTCCCCGACGGACACGTCACCGGCGTCGACCACGCCCCCGCGATCCTCGAGCAGGCCCGCGCCACGGCGGCCGGGCGGGGGCTCGCCAACGTGGACTTCGCGGTCGCCGACGTCCACGCACTGGCCTACCCCGACGACACGTTCTGCGTCGTCCACGCCCACCAGGTGCTCCAGCACGTCGGCGACCCCGTGCAGGCGCTGCGCGAGATGCTGCGGGTGACCAGGCCGGGCGGCTACGTCGCGGTCCGCGACTCGGACTACGCGGCCATGACGTGGTACCCCGCCTCGCCCGGCATGGACGACTGGCAGGACCTGTACCACCGGGTGGCCCGGGCCAACGGCGGCGAACCGGACGCCGGACGCCGGCTGAAGTCCTGGGCCCTGGCGGCCGGGGTCACCGACATCACGGCGACCTCCGCCACCTGGACCTTCAGCACACCCGAGGAACGGGCCTGGTGGAGCGGCCTGTGGGCCGACCGCACGGTCGCCTCGGCGTACGCGGAGCGCGCCACCGGGGGCGGGCACGCCACACCGGAACAGCTGCGGGCCGTGTCACAGGCCTGGCGGGAGTGGGGGCGGCGGGAGGACGGCTGGTTCGGCGTTCTGCACGGAGAGATCCTCTGCCGCAAGGCCGCCTGACCCGGCGACCGGCCCGACCCGCGGCTCGCGGGCGGGCCCGGCCCCACCGGCCCATCTCCCCACCGGCCTCCGTCGGCCACCCACCGGCCCTCGGCGGCTCATTCGCGGGGAAGGAGCGGTCCGAGCGGTCCGAGATCCAGATTGAGGTCCTCGGGTCGCAGTCCGTAGCGCTCGCGCAGTTCGGTCATACGCTCGTCGAGCAGCATCAGGGTGAGTCCGATGCGCTCCTCCTGCTCCTCGCTCAGGTCCCCCGTGTCGAAGCGGCGCACCGCCTGCCGTTCCATCAGCTGGCGCAGCAGTTCCACGACGGTCAGGACGAGCTTGACCAGGTCGCGCTCGACGGTGTCGGGCTCGAGGTCGACACGGTGCCGGCGGTCCGTCACAGCAGGTCCTCCCAGGGCGACGGCACCTGCTCGTTCACCGAGCTGATCAGTGCGTTGAGGTCGATGCGGACGAGATCGACGTCCGCGATGCGCAGGGTGATGTCCCCCGTGATGACGACGCCTCCGGCCAGCAGCCGGTCGAGCAGGTCGACGAGGGCGACCTCGCGGCGCTCCACGACGGTCATGCGTCCTCCCCCGGCCCGCCGGCCCCGGTTTCCTCCATCATGTCCACGAAGGAATAGGCCGCCCACGGTCCGGTGAGCTCCACCCGTATCCCGGGCTCCTCGCCCTTCGTGCGGTCCACGATCTCCACGAACTCCTCGGACTGTGCGCGCGGCACCAGATAGGCCGCGTTCAGCACGTTCTGCCCGGACGCCTCGGAGAGCGCGGAGTTCTGCGGCGGGTGGAGCCGGGCGTCCTCGGCGCGCGCGGAGAGCGTCGTGTGCAGCCGGCCGGCGAACTCCTCGGCCCGCTGCCAGGTGTCGTCCCGGGCCCGGGCCCGGGTACGCCGCTGCCGGAGGTAGTCACGGCCCGAGGCGGGCCTGGCGGCCGCCGGCTCGGGCTCCCGCGCCTCGGGCTCGACGTACACCTTCACGCCCCACTCGACCCGCCCCTCGAGCCGGTCCAGGGTGCGCAGGAAGTCCTGCTCGCGCTCCTCCATCATCACGCGGACCCCGCTGTCGTCCCGGAAGACCGTGGCGAGCCGGAGCGGCAGCGGCGTGGTGACGGCCGTCAGGGCGTCGATGACCTGCTGATGGGCCCTGGCGGTCTCCGTGAGCCAGTCCAGGTCCTCCAGACGGCGGCGGAGCGGCTCCTGCGCGAAGTCGCGCTCCGGCACATGGCTCACCACGGCGATCAGGCCGTGGTGAGCGAGCAGCCGGGGCGGATCCCCCGCCACGCCCGACAGGGCGGTCTGCAGGGGCGCGCCGAGGGGGCGGCAGACGGCGTACACGTAGCGCAGTCCGTTCACGGGGACTCCTTCCGGGCGTTCCCACGGGCCTCACGCGGAGCGTCCCGCCGCGGTCTCCGCCGCGCGCGGGCCGGCTCCAGTTCCTCCGGCTCGGCCGACTCCTCCGGCTCGGTCAGCTCCTCCAGCCGGGCCAGCCGCTCGCGCAGTTCGGCGTTCTCCCGCGCGAGCTCCTTGCGGCGGGCGCCGGAGGAGAGGGCCGGGTCGTCCTCCCACCAGTCGATCCCCATTTCCTTCGCCTTGTCGACCGAGGCGACGATGAGCCGCAGCTTGATGGTGAGCAGTTCGATGTCGAGCAGGTTGATCCGGATGTCGCCCGCGATCACGATGCCCTTGTCAAGGACACGCTCGAGGATGTCGGCCAGGTTGGCTCCGCCGCCCTGGCCGTACGGCTCCGGCATCCGGCTCGCCATGGTCATCGACGACTCCTGCGCTGGTCGGCCACGTCCTCGTCCTCGGGCTCCTCCTCGTCGTACTCCTCGTACTCGTCCTCGGCCCCGGCGTCCGCCGGCTCGCCGCCCTCTTCCGCTTCGGGCTGCTCCTCGTCGTCGTACGCCTCGTCCTCGTCGTCCTCGTACTCGTCCTCGGCGTACTCATCGTCCTCCCGGCGGCCGTCCTCGGCATCCCGCGGCTCGTCGTCGTCCTCGACGTCGCCGTCGTCCGCACGGGCCTCGGCGTCCTCGTTCCCGTCGTCGCCCCGGTCCCGCTCCTCCTCCGCCATCGCGTCCTCGTGGGAGGTGACGACCTCGCCGTCGCGGATCTCGCCGCGCCAGCTGTCCTGCGCCTCCCCCTTGATGGTGATGAAGCGGGCGAAGTTCTTCAGGTCGAGACGTGCACGGCGGCCCTGGGCACGCCAGATGTTGCCGGTCTTCTCGAACAGGCCCGTGGGGTAGTACTCGATGACCAGCAGGATCCGGGTGAGGTTCTCGGCGAGCTCGTGGAAGGAGACGACGCCCTTCGTCGTGCCCTTCGCGCCCTCGGACGTCCAGGCGATCCGGTCGTCCGGCACCTGTTCGGTGGTCTTCGCCTTCCAGCTGCGGTTGGACCAGAAGACCTTCGCCTGCCAGTCGCTCGTGGTGTCGTCGGCGCGGTTCGCGCTCTTGACGCCCTTGGCGAAGGTGCTGAAGTCCTGGTACTGCGTCCACTGGTCGTAGGCGGTGCGCAGCGGGACGCCGACGTCGATCGTCTCCATGATCACGGTCGGTTTCTTGCCCGCGCTCTTCTTGCCCTTGCCGCCCTTGCCGCCGCCGAGGTTCTTCAGCGCGCCGGTCACCTTGTCCTTGGCCCGCGAGGCGCCGAGTTCCAGGGCGGAGCGCAGCGGCCCCTTGCCCTCGGCGATCTTCCGACCGCCGTCGAGGGCGAGTTTGGCGAAGCCCGGGCTGTTGCCCTCGGCGATGTCGTTGAGTTTGGACGTGGTGTCGCCGAGCTTGTGGCCGACGCCGGTCAGCAGGCGGGTGGCCTGGGCGGCGAGGTACTCCTGCACCTCTTCCTTGAGCCGGTCGGCGGCCTCGCTGTGAGCGATTCCGGAGAGCGGGCCGCCGTCGCCGCCGGCCGCCTTGCCCGCGGTGCCGGAAGCCGCGGAGGTCGCGGACTTGGCGGATCCGAGAGTCTCGGTCATCGGTCACCGCCTCCCTTCGGCCGCCGGGACCGGGACGTGGTGCCCGAGGCGGTCTTCGCTGCGGTCCTCGCGCCCGACTTCCCGGCCGACGCGGTCTTCTTCGCGGCCGGCGTGCGGGCCGGGGCCTTCCTGGCGGGCGCCTTCTTCGCCGACTTCTTGGCCGGCGCCTTCCTGGCCGCGGTCCTCCTGCGCGGCGCCTCCTCCTCGTCCTCCTCGGCGGTGTCCTCGGCCGTGTCCCCGCCGCCGTCGTCCTCGGCGGTGTCCCGGCCGTCCTCCTCGTCGTCCTGGTCCTCGTGGGCGTCCTGAGGCTCGTCGTACTCCTCGTCCGCCTCGTCGTCCGCGCCCTTGCCCGGCACGACGCCCTCGATCTGGTCGCGCACCTCGGCGGTGCGCCCGTGCAGACGGTCGGCCAGAGCGTCCATCTGCCGCTCGACCATGGCCCCGGACGCCGCCTTGCCGACGCCGCGCAGGTCGGTGCGGAGCTGGTCGCCGATCTCCTTGAACTGCGGGTTGGCCAGCAACTGCTGGGAGACCAGGTCGGCGATGCCCCTGGGTGTGAGGTTCAGCTTCTTGCCCGCCACCAGCGAGCCCACGGCCAAGGCGAGTTTCAGCTTCCTGGTACGTCCGAGGAGGTAGCCGGCGCCTATCGCGAGGCCCATTCCCGTTCGGTTCATCCTGCCCACCCGTCGTCCGTTCCCGCGCTTCTGCGCGTCGCGATCTCCATCCGGTCGAGGAGTTGGTCCTCCTGCCGGTCGAACTCCTCCTCCGTGATCTCACCGGCGTCCAACTGCTCCTCCAGTCGGGCGAGTTCAGCCCGAACGGTGCTCGGGTCGTAGTAGATCCGCTCGGCCTCCTCCAGTACCTGGCCGATCACCCAGCCGCTGCCGCGGACCGGAGCGAACGGCAGGAGAAGCACCTCTGAGATGAGTCCCATGACACGCCTACTCCCCGGTGACGCCCGCGGGTTCGGGTTCGGCCGGACCGGGCTCCACGAAGCTGTACGGCGGAAGCGGCCCGTTGACCCGCACCTCGAGATGCGGACGGCTCTTGCGGAGCTCCTCCGCGGCCTCCAGGAACCCGGCCGCCGAGTCGCGGTCCACCAGGAAGGACACGTTGACCAGCCAGCCCGTGGACTCGGGGCCCACGCTGACGTGCGCGGCGAGCGGCTCGAGCTGCTGCCGCACGTCCGCCGCGTCCTCGGCCTCCTTGGCCTTGACCGCGGCGGCCACCATCTCGCCGAGTTGCAGCCGCTGCTCGTAACTGCCGCCGCCGGACTGACGGTTGGCCTCGGCCATGCCCCGCAGCTCGGGGCTCTCGGCCATCACCTGGTGCAGCACCGCCTCCTCGACGTGCGAGGCCTTGACGTTGTACTCCACCCGGCCCTCGAGGACGTCCAGACGCTCCTTGTAGTGGTCGGCGCGCTCGGCGAGGACCCCGGTGACGGAGCTGTCGTCGGGTGCGACGCTGCCGAACCGCATGGGCAGCACGCAGCCGCCGGCGCCCGCCTCGGCGAGCACACTCTGGTGGGCGAGCAGCTCCCTGCGCTTGGGCCGCAGCCCCTCGGGGGCGTCGCTGACGATCGCCGCCAGTTCGCCCTCGGTCAGGACGCGCACCGGCAGCGGCGGCTCACCGACACCGGCCAGACCGTCCGGAAGGGCCGGATGCGACCGCGCCACGATGCCGTAGACGTAGGTGCTCACTCCTGCTCCTCCTTCCGGCGCGTGGAGGTGGTCTTACGGGCCCGGGGCCTGGCCTCGCGCTCACGCTCCCCCGAGGAACCGTCGTCACGGGCCTGCTTGAACGCGTCGGAGATGGTCTCCGCCGCGCCCGACAGGGCACCCTTGGACTTGCCGCGGGCGCCGGACTCGGTCATCTCGCCGACCAGGTCGGGCAGGCCCGGGTCCTTGCGCGGCCCCGCCTCCAGGTCCAGTCGGTTGCACGCCTCGGCGAAGCGCAGATAGGTGTCGACGCTGGCCACCACGACCCTGACGTCGATCTTGAGGATCTCGATGCCGACCAGGGACACCCGCACGAACGCGTCGATGACGAGACCCCTGTCGAGGACGAGCTCCAGCACGTCGTAGAGGCCGCTGGAGCCGCCCCCACCGCCGGTCTGTTGTGCCGGGACAACGGTCATGTCTACCGCGCCTCCTTGTCTTGAAGATCTTGAAGTGGATGGTCGGACAGCAGTACGGGCGGGCGGCCTAGCGACCGCCCTGCCGATGTGCGTCGGCCCGCCCGCGCTCGTAGCGGCGGACACGCCGGTAGCCGGTGAGCTGTCCTGCGGAATCGAGGTCGACCTGGTAGCTCGCCATCAGGCTCATCGTGTCGGGCACCCGGGCCAGCTCCATGACCTCGATCTCCAGGGCCCAGCCGTCCTCGGTCTGCTCGAAGGACGAGACGCTCTCGGCCGTCATGCCGGTCAGCTCCGCGAGCTGGGCGCGCGCCTGGCGCAGCACGTCCATGGGGCCCGGCCGGTCGTCTGCCACGTCGTCTCCGCCTTTCCCGTGCCGAGGAGCCTTCGGCCTGTCCGGGTTCCCCGAATCGTCAGAACTGTGTGAACTACGTGAACCGCGTGAATCGCCTGAAGGGCGTGATGAGTGTGATGAGCGTGAAGTATCGGTATCGTCCCGACCGCGCGGGCGTTCGGGATCATCGGATCTGTGTGCCTGCGATGTGCTTTTCGTGTTCACGATGGCCACCTCTTCCTCCGGGTGGCCGGAACTCCCCTGGCCAAACCTTCACGAGCCGCGCAGTGCGTCGAGCCGGCGCCGGGCCGGGCCCAGCGCCCGCCCCCGCCCCGACGTCCCGGACCAGGGCCGCGTCCGGGCCTGCTCGACGGCGTCGGCGATGGTCCAGCGGCGCGGGCCGGGGTCGCCGAGCTGCTCCCAGCTGATCGGCATGGCGACGGGCGCCCCCGGCAGCGCGCGCACCGTGTAGGGGGCGACGGCGGTCTGCGCGTACCCGTTGCGCTGGACGTCCAGGTAGAGCCGGTCCCCGCGGTCCTTCTTGCGGGCTGCCGTGGTCAGCCGGTCGGGATGCCCGGCGGCGAGCAGCTCGGCGACGTCCCGGGCGAATCCGCGGACCGCGTCGAAGTCGTCCTGCCCGTCGACCGGGACCACCACGTGCAGCCCGCGCGAGCCCGTCGTCATCAGGTCGGCGGGCAGCCGCAGCTCGCCGAGGAGCTCGCGCAGCCGTCCGGCCGCCTCGCGGACGGCGGCGAAGCGGGAGCCGTCGGCCGGGTCGAGGTCGAAGACCATCAGGTCGGGGTGGTCGGGGCGGTCGGCCCGGGACAGCCACCGGTGCAGGGTGAGACAGGCCTGGTCGGCGAGGAACGCCAGCGTTGCCGCGTCGTCGCACACCGCGTGGCGGACCGTGCCGCCCTCCTTCGCCAGCTCCACCCGCGTGATCCACTCCGGGTAGTGCTCCGGCGTGTTCTTCTGCATGAACCGCGGCCCGTCCAGGCCGTCCGGATGCCGTTCCAGCATCAGCGGACGGCCGCGCAGCTGCGGCAGCAGGAACGGGGCGACGGCCCGGTAGTAGGCGACGAGGTCGCCCTTCGTGTACTCCTTCGCGTCCCCGTCGCCCGGGAAGAGCACCTTGTCCGGCCGGTGCACCTCGATGGTCCGGCGGCCGGTGCGCACCGTGCGCACCCGGTCGCCGCTCACGGCGTGATCGCCTGCTCCACCAGCAGCCGTGCGGAAGCGGCGATCGAGTCGGCGTCGATGCCGGCGGCGTGCAACTGCTCCGCCGGGCTCGCCGAACCGGGCATCGTCCGCACGGCGAGGCGCACCAGGCGGGGCACCGGGCGGCCGTCGAGGAAGGCGTCGAGGACCGCGTCCCCGAGGCCGCCCTCCGCGTGGTGGTCCTCCACGGTCAGCAGGCAGCCGGTCTCCTCGGCGGCCCGCCGCAGCGTGGTCCGGTCGACGGGCTTGACGGAGTACAGGTCGACGACCCGGACCGCGATGCCCTCGCCGGCCAGCGCCTCGGCGGCCTTCAGCGCCTCGTGCACGGTGACGCCGGCCGCGACGATCGTCAACCGGTCCCGCTCGGAGGAGCGCAGCACCTTGCTGCCGCCGACCGGGAACTCCTCGTCCGGCCCGTAGAGGACCGGCGCGGCGCCGCGCGAGGTGCGCAGGTAGCGCACGCCGTCCAGGCCCGCCATGGTGGCGACGAGCCGGGCGGTCTGGTTGGCGTCGCACGGGTAGAGCACGGTGGAACCGTGCACCGCCCGCAGCATCGCGAGGTCCTCCAGGCCCATCTGCGAGGGGCCGTCCTGTCCGATGGCGACCCCCGCGTGGGAGCCGACCAGGTTGACGCCGGCGCCGCTGACGGCCGCCATACGGATGAAGTCGTGGGCGCGGCTCAGGAAGGCGGCGAACGTGGCGGCGTACGGCGTCCAGCCGCGCGCCGCGAGGCCGACCGCGGCGGCGACCAGTTGCTGCTCGGCGATGTAGCACTCGAAGTAACGGTCGGGGTGCTCCTTGGCGAAGTCCTCGGCGCGGGTGGAGTCGCCGACCTCGCCGTCGAGGGCGACGACGTCCTCGCGGGCGGCGCCGAGAGCGGCGAGGGCCTTGCCGAAGGCGTCCCGGGTCGCCGCCTCCTCGCCCTTGTGCCAGCGGGGCAGGTCCGGCCGGCCCGAGGGGACGGAGTGCAGCAGCCTGGCTTCGGCCGGCTCGTGCACGCGGACCCGCAGGTCGCGGACGCCGCCCAGCTCCTCGATCGCCTCGTCGGCGTCCGGCAGCGGCTTGCCGTGCAGGCCCTCCCGGTCCTCGACCAAGGCCACGCCGCTGCCCTTGAGGGTGCGCGCGAGGATCGCGGTGGGCTGCCCGCTGGTGGAGACCGCCTCGCCGTACGCGCGGTCGATGGCGTCCACGTCGTGCCCGTCGACCTCGACCGTGTGCCAGCCGAAGGCCTGGAAGCGGCGGGCATAGGCGTCCAGGTCGTGGCCGTGCCGGGTGGGGCCGCGCTGGCCGAGCCGGTTCACGTCCACGATGACGGTGAGGTTGTCCAGGTGCTCGTGGCCCGCGTGCTCGGCGGCCTCCCACACCGAGCCCTCGGCGAGCTCGCTGTCCCCGCACAGCACCCAGACGCGGTACCCGGTGCGCTCCAGCCGCTTCCCGGCCAGCGCGATGCCGACGCCGACCGGCAGGCCCTGGCCGAGCGATCCGGTGGCCGTCTCCACCCACGGCAGCCGCTGCGGGGTGGGATGTCCCTCGAGCCGGCTGCCGAGCCCCCGGAAGGTCAGCAGTTCCTCGTCGTCGACGGCGCCGGCGGCCTTGTAGGCGGAGTACAGCAGCGGAGAGGCGTGGCCCTTGGAGAGGACGAAGCGGTCGTTGCCGGGATGGTCCGGGCGGTCGAAGTCGTAGCGGAGGTGGTGGGCGAGGAGGACGGCCGTCAGGTCCGCGGCCGACATCGAGGACGTCGGGTGCCCGGACCCCGCGGCGGCGGACGCGCGCACGCTGTCCACCCTCAACTGCTTTCCGAGTTCGACGAGTTCGGCGGTGTCCATCGGGTCAGCGGTCTCCTTCCGCGCGGTCGTCGCGCTGGGCGGTCCCGGGGGCGGGCTGGTTCTTCGCAGGCTCCCCGCCGGGCCCGTTCTTCGCGGGCTCCCCGCCGGGCTGGTTCCTGGCCGGCTCCCCGCCGGGCTGGTTCCTCGCGGGTTCCGCGGCAGAATCGCCGTCGCGGCCGTCGTGGGACGTCCTCGCCGGTCCGGAGCTGTGCTGTCCCACCTCGGGTGTCGGCGAGTCGATCGACTGGGAGCCGTCCTCCGGCGACGAGCGGTCCCCGGCGGGTCGGGCGTCGCCGTCCCCGTGCCGTCCCACCTCGGGCGTGGGCGCGGTGATCGACTGGGAGTCGTCCTCCGGGGAGGGATGCGCCCCACCGGCGTCGGCGGTCGCGTGGTTCTGGTCGTTCACGTCGTTCCCCTCATCGTTGTCGTCGGTGTGCCCGGCCGTCGGTGTGCCCGCCGGTCACGGCGCAGTGCCTGAAAGCGGTACGGGCTCGAGCGGGCCCCGCCCGTCGGCCCGGCCCGGGACGCCCGCGCGAGGGTGCGGGCCGCCCGGTGGCCGGCGAAGCCCGCGCCGACGCTCACGCTGCGGGATCGACTCACGGCAGGCCTCCGACGGTGTCCGGGCGGGCGTCGTACGAGGGTTTCCGCGTCCCCCGGGCAGGGGCGGCCAAACGTGCGCCGGTTTCCCGCCCGGGCCCCGGGCTCGGGCGGCGACAGCGAACCACCCGGTCGCCGAGGTACCCCCATGCCCGAGTACGGCTGCTTCCCGGCCTGCGAGGAGTTCGCCCCCGCCGGGCTCGTCAGCGGCGACACGAAGGTCTGTTACAGCGCAGATCGCGCCGAAGCGGTCGGCACGGTCCGCCGACGGTGGTCGAACCGGCTGCTGCCGGCGAGACGGGCCGGATCGTGCCCACGCCGAGCCATTTCGCGCGGCTGGATCCGCTGGTCGGCGAGGAGATGGTCGGCGACAACACGGTGTGCGGCGACGACCCCGAGGAGCATCTCGCCGCCCTCACGGCTTTCTCCGACGCCGGCTTCGACCGCGTCCACGTCGGCCGGATCGGCCCCGACCAGCGCGGCTTCTTCGACTTCCACCCGCACCAGGGTGCTTCCGGGTCTGCCGTGAGCGGGCGCCGGACGGCGCCGGGTGGAATATTCCGGGTGGGCGGCGGCCCCGCGGCCGTAGAGTCGCTCCTTCGACGGCGTCGACTGCGTCGACGTCATGGGTGAGGGAGCAGCAGCAGTGACCGAGCAGCACACGTACCGGGTGATCGTCCGGGGCACCTGGGACGGCCTGGGTGAGGAGGACCGCGCGCGGCTGCTCGCCGGCGCCGCCGACCACGGGCTGACGAGCATGCGGTTCACCGAGGAGGGCACGCTGACGTACGAGCCGTCGCCGCTGAAGCACTTCTCGATGCGCTACGCGGTGGTGTCGGACGCGGCGGACGGCGACGAGATGGCGGGCGCGCTCGCCGAGGAGCGCGCCGAGACGACGCTGCGGGAGCTCGGATACGGCTTCACGGGGCTGAGGTCGACGGTCACGGACCTCGACACCATGAAGATCAACCGGAAGTCCGGGGCCCGGTCCGCTTCCCGGCGGTGATCGCCCACCGCTCGTGGTCGCGCCACTCACCGTCGATGTGGATCATCTCCGGGGAGAACCCCTCCAGGCGGAAGCCGCAGGCGCGGGCGAGGGCGATCGAGGCGGTGTTGCCCGGCTGCACGTTGATCTCCAGCCGGTGCAGCCGCAGCGGGCCGAACGCGTGGCGCACCACGAGGTCGAGCGCCTCGCGCATCAGCCCCCGTCCGGCCGCGTGCGCGAAGGCGCCGTAGCCCAGCGCGCCGCTCTGGAACGCGCCTTCGACGATGTTGTTGACGTTGACGAACCCGGCGATGGCGTCGTCCGCACGGCTGCACACCAGGAAGCCGGCCTTGGACGGGTCCTCGATGAGCCGTCCCGCGTAGGCCGTGTAGGCGTCGGCGGTGGCGGGCGGGAACAGCCACGGGTGGTGCAGTTCCCTGCTCTCCCGCACGCGGGAGGTGAACTCCGGCCCGTCCTCGTAGGTGAAGTGGCGTATCCCCACCCGGGGTCCCTCGGCGAGGTAGCGCGATGCGGTGTGCGGCATCGGACCAGCCTACGACCGGGTCACCTCCGCCGGGTCCGGGAGTACGCGAAGTACGACCCGCACAGCGCGCCGATGACCCCGGTGGCCAGCAGGGCCGCCCACAGCGGCATGGTCACCACGGGGACCAGCAGCCGGATCTCCGTCGCCTGGGTGTTCTCGAAGATGAAGACCAGGGCGAGGGCGGCGAGCACCAGGACGGCGATCCGGCCGGGCGTCATCGGCGTCCTCCCCCGGCTCTCGGAGGTCCTGGCGCTCTTCGAGGTCTTCGGGCTCATGGAACCAGGGTCGGTCCGGCGGCCCGCTCACGCGCGGCGGGGGCTGCCCTTCGGGTGACGCGGCGAGGACCGGTCCTCGCCGGTGCCGCGGCGGTGTCGGCGGGCGGGGTCAGCGCAGGGCCGGGGTGTCGAGGGCGAGCGTGCCCTCGTCGGCGTCGAGCACGGCGCTCACGCCGAAGGGCACGGTCAGCGCTCCCTCGCAGTGCCCGAAGCCGAGTTCCTCGACGACGGGGACGCCCAGGCCGCCGAGCCGGTCGGCGAGGACCGGGCGGAGTTCCTCGTAGGGGCCGCACCGGTCCCAGGAGCCGAGGGCGACGCCCGCGACGCCCTCCAGCCATCCGGTGCGCAGCAGCTGGGTGAGGGCCCGGTCGACGCTGTACGGCGGCTCGCCCACGTCCTCGACCAGGAGCAGCCCGCCGCGGGCGCCGGCTCTGGTGTGCGGGGTGCCGTACCCGGTGGCGAGCAGCGTCAGGCAGCCGCCCAGGGTGACGCCCCGCGCCCGTCCCGGGGCCAGGGCGGAGCCGGCGGCGCCGACGACGCGGACGGTCTCGGGGGCGAACAGGGTGGCCCATAGGTGTGCCTGCGCCCGGGCGTTCTTGATGAAGTCGATGCCCGCGGCCACCGGCCCGTACAGCGTGACCAGGCCCAGCCGGACGGCGAACGCCTCGTGCAGGGTGGTGCTGTCGCTGAACCCGACGAACACCTTCGGGCCGGCGGCCCGCATCGCGTCCCAGTCGAGCAGGTCGACGACGCGCTGGGCGCCGTAGCCGCCGCGTGCGCACAGCACCGCGTCGACGCCTGGGTCGCACCAGGCCCGCTGGAGGTCGGCGGCCCGGTCGGCGTCGGCGCCCGCGAGGTGCGGCAGGGCGCGGTGCCGGTCCAGCACATGAGGGGCGACCACCGGGTCGAGGTCCCAGCCGCGCAGCAGGTCGAGACCGGCCTGCAGGCGTTCCTCGGCCACCGGCCCGCTGGGGGCGACGACCGCGACCCTGGCGCCGGGGGCGAGCCGGGAGGGCCGGACGAGTTCCTTCACGGTGCGAGCTCCAGCCTCGGGACGCCGGGCGGGTACGACCCGAACACCTGAGCGTACAGCGAGAGCCCGGCCTTCAGCGCGCGCACCGTCGTGGCGGCGTGCCGGAGCCCGGACCGGTACGCGTGCGGCCGCCGGTGGACGTGGTGCGCGAACAGCACCGGGACCCCGTCGGCGCGCGCCGCGCCCGCCCAGGGCCGGCCGCGGTACTCGACGATCCGGCTGCGCACGTTCCAGGGCGGGGGCAGCAGCGACTCCCGTGTGCCGCCGGCGCGTCGCCGGACGAGACTGCGGCGGCCGTTCCCGGCGGCCCGGGGAGCGGTCCACCGCACCTCGTCGCCGGCGAAGCCCACGTACTCGGGACGACCGCCGTGCGCGGCCGCGGGGCCGCGTCGACGGGGGACGGCCGGGAGCCGTGCGGGCAGGACCCGCGCATCGCCCTCCTCGGCGCCCACGACGCGGTTCACGCCGTCCGCAGGAGCCGGTCGAGGACGCGGACGCCGAAGTGCAGCGCTTCGACGGGGACCCGTTCGTCGACCCCGTGGAAGAGGGCCTGGTAGTCGAAGCCGGGCGGCAGCTTCAGCGGGGCGAAACCGTAGCCGGTGATGCCGAGCCGCGAGAACTGCTTGGCGTCCGTGCCGCCGGACATGCAGTACGGCACCACGTGCCCCTCGGGCGCGAACTCCTCGACCGCGGCCCGCATCCGGGCGAAGAGCGGCGCGTCCACCGGCGCCTGGAGGGCGACTTCCCGATGGGCGAACTCCCAGTCGACGTCGGGCCCGGTGAGTGCGTCGAGGGTCGCCCGGAACTCCTCCTCGCCGCCGGGGAGATACCGTCCGTCGACGTACCCGACGGCCGTCCCCGGAATCACGTTGAGCTTGTAACCGGCTTCCAGCATCGTCGGGTTGGCGCTGTTGCGCACGGTCGCCTCGACGAGGGCGGCGGCCGGGCCGAGCTTCTCCAGCAGGCCGTCGACGTCGCTCAGGTCGGTCTCGATGCCGTACAGCGCGGCGAGTTCGGTGAGCGCGGCGCGGACGGTGGGGGTCAGCCGCAGCGGCCACGCGTGCTCGCCGATCCGGGTGACGGCCGCGGCCAGCCGGGTCACCGCGTTCTCCCGGTTGACCTTGGAACCGTGTCCGGCGCGCCCGTGCGCGGTGAGCTTCAGCCAGCCGGTGCCGCGTTCGCCCGCGGCGACGGGGTAGATCTGGCGTCCGGCGCCGTCGTGGAAGGTGAAGGCCCCGGATTCGCCGATGGCCTCGGTGCAGCCCTCGAACAGCTCCGGATGCCCGTCCGCGAGGAACCCCGAGCCGTCCACGGCGCTGGCCTCCTCGTCGGCGGTGAAGGCGACGACCAGGTCACGCCGGGGCCGCACGCCCTGCCGGGACCAGGCCCGCAGCACGGCGAGGATCATCGCGTCCATGTTCTTCATGTCGACCGCGCCGCGGCCCCACACGACGCCGTCGCGCACCTCGCCGGAGAAGGGATGCACGCTCCACTCGGCCGCCTCGGCCGGGACGACGTCCAGGTGGCCGTGGACGAGCAGGGCGTCCGCGCGGGGGTCCGAGCCCTCGATCCGGGCCACCACGTTGGTGCGGCCCGGCGTGCGTTCGAGCAGCGTCGGCTCGACGCCCGTCTCGGCGAGCAGCGCGGCCGCGTACTCGGCGGCGGGCCGTTCCCGGCAGTCGCCGCCGCCCCGGTTGCCGGTGTCGAAGCGGATGAGGTCGGAGGTGAACCGGACGACCTCCTCCAGTGCGCGCGTGTCAGCCATACTGCTCCTCGATCGCGGCCGAGACGATCGTGGTGACCGCCTTGAAGGTACGGATGCCCTCGTACATGGTGCCGCTGGTGTACGCGATCTTCCGCTCACCGGTGCGGGCGACGCCGGGCACGACGGTGGCGGCCATCGCGAGGTGCTCGGCGTCGAACTCGACCGCGACGGTGAACGGGCCTGCGGAAACCGGCTCCTGACGGACCGCCAGGCCGGCCGCCTCCTTCGCCGCCGCCCGGATGTCGGCCGCGGTGCGGGCCGGGGTGCGGCACACGGCCGCGTAGCGTGAGACATGGTCCTTGACCGCGACCTTCAGCGCCCCTGGCGCGTAGCCGAGCGCGTCCTCGCAGGCCACGTCGTCGCCGGTGACGAGGACGACCGGCACCCCGTACTCGGCGGCCACGTGTGCGTTGAGCAGGCCCTCGCTGGCCCGCACGTCGTCGAGCCAGACTCCGGTGATGGAGTTGGCGAGGTAGGTGTGGGCGAGGACGCCCTCCATCCCGGCGCCCGCGTGGTAGCCCACGAACGCGACGCCGTCGACGTCGCCGTGCTGGACGCCCTCCACCATGGACAGCGACTTGTGCCGCCCGGTGAGCATCTCCGCCCGCTCGTCGAGCTGCTCGAGGAGCAGGTTGCGCATGGTCGAGTGGGCCTCGTTGATCAGGACCTCGTCGGCTCCGCCGGCGAAGAACCCGAGCACGGCGGCGTTGACGTCCGAGGTGAACAGGGTCCGGCACCGCTCCCACTGCGCCGCCCCCGGCAGCACGTCGGCGGGCCAGGTGACGCCGGTGGCGCCCTCCATGTCGGCGCTGATCAGGATCTTCACGTACACGTCCCCCGTCCGGTCCAGGATGTCCGAGCCTAGTGGGCGCTTGGTCACCTCCGGGTGATCTCGCCCGGTGGTGGACATCTTCTCCGGTACCAGGTCGGGGGAGGCGGAACGGCTCCGGTGAGTTGTCGGAGTGCGCCGCCGGTGCGGTCGCCCCGGTTTCACCCCCGCCGGAAACGGCGAAAGCATCCTCGTCGGCTACCGGCGGCGGAGGCGTCGGCGGCCCGGCTGGCGGTGGCCGCGATGAAGTCGGGCGGGCGGAGTGCCCGGTGTGCGGACGGTCGTGGTCGGCGGGGGTCGGGCGGTCGTGGTCGGCGCGGTACTGCTCCGGCCGCTGTCGGGTACGGGCCTGCCGTCAGCGTCATCCGTCGCGGAACGGGGCTGTTGAGACGCCATGGCGCGATGCCTCCGATGTCACGCCACCTCACGCCGCCTGCGGCGGGATGTGACAGCACGAGAGGCCCGTTGCTACGCAGAGGCGGTCACATGCTCCGGAACTTCACACGCCCCGGGCGGCCACCAGCCACCTGGACGGCAGCTCGATCCTGGCGCCGTCGGCGGTGAACTCGGTCGTGACGAGGGGCAGTTCACCCGACGCCAGCACCGTGAGTCCGGCGCCCCGCAGATAGAGGGGAACCGCGTCGTCGGCGACCTCGCCGGGGGCGATGCCGTGCCGGAAGACGGGCGCGAGCTTCGGCGGAGGCCCTGACGGACTCTGCGCGAGCGCGCCGAGGACGGGGCGCGCCGCCTCCGACAGTTCGACGAGGAAGACCCGGCCGCGCTCCCCCGCCAGCGCGGCGATGCCGTCCACCAGCGGCTGCCGGTCGGCGGGCTCGCACTGGTGCAGGACGCCCCGCACATAGACGTTGGCGTCCCCGAGTTCGGCGTGCAAGGCCTCGGCCGCGCCCTTCTCGGCCGCGTCCAGTTGCCGGTACACCGCCTGTCCGGCGGGGTCGGCGCGCCGGGCGTGGTCGAGGGCGGCCGCGGACAGGTCGGCGCCGATCACCCGCGGGAAGCGGTCCGCGAGATACCTGGTCTGGGTTCCGTTGCCGCAGCCGAGGTCCACCAACGCCAGCCCCGGATCGATGAGATGCGGCTCGAAGAGGGCGAGGTGGAGCGCGGCGGTGACCCTCGGGTCCGCGTCCCAGAACACACCGCCCGGCTCCTTCGGGGCCTCCTGCCAGAAACCCTCCCACGCCTGCCGGTACCGACTCGCCACGCTCATGCCCAACTCCCCTGGGTGCACAGCCGATCCGTCGTGAGCGACGGGCGAGTACGGTCTACCGTCCCCCGGTCGCCGCGACAAGCACGGTGCGCGTTCCTTCACGCCGCGTTCGCGATCCGCGGGGTGTGACGCACCCCCCGCGACCGCCCCCGCTCCCCGTCCCCGCTCCCCGTCCCCGGCGTGGGGCCGTGCCGGGGTTCAGCGCCGCGGCAGCGCCAGTTCGAACCACACGGACTTCCCCGAGCGGGTACGGCTGGCGCCCCACTCGCGGGCCAGCGTGCTCACCACGCGCAGTCCGCGCCCGACCTCGTCGCCGGGACCGGCGCTCAGCAGGGTGGGCAGCTCGTGATCGTCGTCGTCGACCTCGCACAGCAGGGTGTCGCCGCGGACCAGACGCACGGTCACGGGGCTGCGCCGGGAGTGCCGTACGGCGTTGGTGACGAGCTCGCTCACCAGGAGTTCGGCGGTGCCGGCCGCCTCGCCGAGCCCCCAGTCGTGCAGCTGCTCGCGGACCGCCGCCCGCGCCCGGCCGACCTCCGCCGGGTCCGGGGGGAACCGCCGTTCGGCGACGTCCCGCGGTGCGATGCCGCCCAGTCGGGCCATCAGCAGGGCGACGTCGTCCTTGCGGCCGCCCCGGGTGTTGAGGGCGCGGATGATGGTGTCGCAGGCGTCGTCCATCGAGGCGGCCGGATGGGCGGCGGACTCGCACAGGGTCGCCAGACCGACGCCGATGTCCTCGCCCCGCATCTCCACGAGCCCGTCGGTGCACATCACCAGCCGGTCGCCCGGCGCCACGGGCACCCGCACCGCCTCGAAGGGCACGCCGCCGACGCCGATGGGCGCGCCGGTGGGCAGTTCGAGGAGTTCACTGCGGCCGTCGGCGGCGCGCACCAGCACGGGCGGGATGTGGCCCGCGTTGGCGAGGTGCAGTTCGCCGGCGATCGGGTCGTACACGGCGTACAGACAGGTCGCGAGATAGCCGTCGCCCAGCCGCTGGGCCAGGTCGTCGAGGTTGCGCAGCAGTTGGGCGGGCGGCAGGTCCAGGGCGGCCATGGTCTGCACGGCGGTGCGCAACTGGCCCATCATGGCGGCCGAGTTGAGGCCGTGGCCCATGACGTCGCCGACGACGAGGGCGGTGCGGGCGCCGTGCAGCTTCACCGAGTCGAACCAGTCACCGCCGACCCGCCCCAGCAGGGTGCCCGGCAGATAACGGGTGGCGATGTCGCAACCCGCCATCCGGCGCGGGATGTGCGGCAGCATGCTGTCCTGGAGGGTCTCGGCGACGGACTCCTGGTAGGTGTACATGCGGGCGTTGTCGAGCACGAGGCCGGCGCGGGCGGCGAGTTCGGCGCCGGTGACCCGGTCCATGTCGTTGAACTCGACGCGCTCGGGGTGGCGCAGCAGGATCATGAAACCGAGGACGACGTTGCGCGCCTTCAGCGGGACGACCAGCATGGAGCGGCCGGTGATGAGGGGCCGGATGTCGCGCTTGTCGAACTGCGAGGCGATGGCGTGGCCCATCTGCTCGCTGATGCGCGGCACGAGAACCGGCTCGCCCGTGGTCATGCACTGGAAGAACGGGGTGTGCGCGGGGAACGGCATGGCCTCGCCGACGGGCACGACATCGTCCCAGCGGCCGGGTTCGTCGGTGTGCTCGAGGGCGACCCGGTGCCACATGGTGGTCGTGTCCGGCACACCCTCGGGGAAGCCCTCACCGGCGACGACCTGTTCGCGCAGATAGGTGCCGGCCACGTCGGTGAAGCGCGGCACGACGGCTCTGCTGACCTCGACGATGGTGCGGGAGAGATCGAGGGAGGTGCCGATCCGCCCGCTGACCTCGTTGAGGAACTCCAGACGCTCACGGACGGCGAGGTACTCGAGGTCGTCGCCCTCGTCGGCCGCGTGGTCGGGTATCGGCCGCCCTTCGGCGGCGGCGCGGGCGGCGTGCTCGCGGCGCTCTCTTCGCTCGACGCGCCAAGCCACCCCCCAGTCGGGAGTCACGGGCACCCGTTCGTTCTGGCTGAACTCCAGCACGGGATAGCCGAGTTCGAGGATCTGACCGACGATGCGGGCGCTCTCGCCGACGCTCATGCTGGGCAGGATCTCGGGCAGCCGGCGGGCGAGATCCGCCGCGCCGGGGAAGTCGGTGTGCACGGCGAAGCCGGGCGCGACGCGTTCCACGGCCAGGGCGTCCGCCGGTTCCGTCCGGCGCAGGACCGCCGCGTCGGCGGCCAGCACCAGCAGCCGTTCCGTCCCCGGCCCGGCCAGCGGGTAGGCCCACCAGAGCACGTCGACGCGGTCCCGCTCGGGCACGGTCAGCCGGGCCCGGCCGGCCGCCGGGTAGCCGAGTCCGCGGTCCAGGGAGGAGTCCAGTCCGGGTCCGAGACCGTCGTAGGCGCCGTACTCGCTGTAGGCGCCGCCCGGGAAGTCGCCGTAGGGCAGGTCGTCGTCGGGTTCGGGGAGCGCGCCGGCGACGGGCAGCAGATCGATCGCCGGGCGGCCGATCGCCTCGTCCTTGCCGACGCCGAAGAGCCGGCGTGCGCCGGTGCTCCAGTGGGAGACGAGACCTTCGCGGTCCACCACGACCACGGCCAGCGGGACGCGCCCGGCGTCCACGGGCAGGTCGCCCTGCGGCCGTGCGCGCTCCCCTCCCGCCCGGTCCGCCGTCTCCCCGCCGGCTCCGCGGCTGAAAGGCGCGTCCCTCTCGGTGCCACGGTCCATGGCCCAGGCCCTCTCTCCCCAGAGCTGTGCAAGATCTGTCCCGCAGCACCACCGTACGGCCACGCCCGTGGGCATGTGCGGCAATGACGGAATTGGTTTCCCCCCGGGTACGCCGGGGTACGCCGCAGGTCGCGTGGCCGCCCGGAGCGGGCTCAGCCCTCGTGACCGGACCGCGGATCGCGTTCCGGTCGGCCGCCGTCGGCCGCCCGGAGGACGGTGACGACCGGCGGACGGTGGCGACCGGCGGAGGACCGGCGGCGGCGACGGCACGCCCGCGGCGGGAGAGGCCGCCGGAGCGGAGGACGCCGCCCCCACCCGTGGTGGGCGTGTCCACGACGTCGCCGGCCGCGTCGAGGAGGATCACCCGCACGTCCTCGACGCGGCGGGCGGAGGAGCCTGTGCAGGGGACGCGGCGGTGCGGCGGTCAGGGCACCCTTCACCGGAGTGGTCCCGCTCATGTGCCCGGTCACCGGGAGCACCACGGCGACCGCTGACCGTCGTCAACGCGCCGTGGGCGCAGGCGCGTTGGGCTACTTCTCGACCTCGGCGGCGAGGTTGGCGAGGATCGCGTCGTAGATGCGGCCGAGGCCCTTGGGGGCGAAGGTCCGCTCGAAGAAGCCGCCGATGCCGCCGGCGCCGTCCCAGGTGGTGGTGACCACGACGCGGGACCTGCCCTCGCCGGCCGGGGTGACGCGCCAGACGGTGACCATCGAGGAGTTGCGGTCCTTCTCGACGAGTTCGCCGTCGGTCGGTTCGGTGACCTCCAGGAGGCAGTCCCGCACGCGCTTGCTGGTGGCCTGGAGCTTCCAGTGGACGAGACTGCCCTCGCCGTCGCCGCCCTCGCGCACCTCGTACTCGCTGAAGTGCTCGGGCAGCAGCCTCGCGCGCGTGCCGCTGTAGTCGGCGATCGTGTCGAACACCTTCTCCGGGTCTGCCGCGACGACCCGCTCGGTGGTGGCCTCGACCTGCGCCATGGGGTTCCTCCAGGTCCGTGTTGCTCAGGGTTGCTCAGGG
Source organism: Streptomyces sp. P3 (assembly GCF_003032475.1). Taxonomy (NCBI): domain Bacteria; kingdom Bacillati; phylum Actinomycetota; class Actinomycetes; order Kitasatosporales; family Streptomycetaceae; genus Streptomyces; species Streptomyces sp. P3. The sequence continues at coordinate 7,506,682 of NZ_CP028369.1, read as the reverse complement.
TTGCTCAGGAATTCGGGGTTCCTCGACTGCGGGGCAAGCCAACCACCCCGGTCCTCGGCCGCCCAAATCGGGGGTCCGGCAGCGATCGCGGGGCGATCGAAAAGGGCCGCCGAACGCCCCTCGCACGATCATGGGAACACATGTTCTATTGTGGGATCAGTGCTACCGAGGAGGCGTCATGCGCTGGGAGAACCTCACCGCGGAGACCGACACAACCCGCCACGACCGGCCGGCCGACGCCGCGCTGTTCGGTGCGGACGCGGTCACGACCAGGACGTTCGACACGCCCGAGTTCGCCGGCATCACCTTCCACGAGATCCGGGCCCGCACGATCCTCAACCGGGTACCGGGCGCCTCCCGGATGCCGTTCGAGTGGACGGTGAACCCCTACCGGGGCTGCACGCACGCGTGCGTGTACTGCTTCGCCCGCAAGACGCACGGCTATCTCGACCTCGACACCGGGACCGGCTTCGACACCCAGATCGTCGTCAAGGTCAACGCGCCGGAGCTGCTGCGCCGCCAGCTGGCCTCGCCCCGCTGGCACGGCGAGCACGTGGCGATGGGCACGAACGTCGACTGCTACCAGCGCGCGGAGGGCCGCTATCGGCTGATGCCGGGCATCCTGGCCGCCCTGCGCGACCGGGCGAACCCCTACTCGATCCTGACCAAGGGCACCCTGATCCTGCGCGACCTGGACCTGCTGAGGCAGTCCGCCGAGGTCGGCGAGGTCGGCGTGTCGGTCTCCGTCGGCTTCACCGACACCGAGCTGTGGCGCACGGTGGAGCCGGGCGCCCCGGCACCGGCGCGGCGTCTGGACGTGGTGCGCACCCTCACCGAGCACGGCATCGGCTGCGGCGTGCTGATGGCGCCCGTCATCCCCTTCCTGGGCGACGAACCGGCCCAACTGCGCGCCACCGTGCGGGCGATCGCGGCCGCCGGGGCCACCTCCGTCACCCCGCTCGCGCTGCACCTGCGCCCCGGCGCCCGCGAGTGGTTCATGGCCTGGCTCGGGCAGCACCACCCCCACCTGGTGCGCCGCTACGAACGGCTCTACGCGGACGGCTCCTACGCCCCGAAGTGGTACCAGCGGCGGATCACCCGCCAGGTCCACGAGTTGGCCGAGGAGTACGGCATCGGACCCACGCGCGCGGGGATGCCCCGCCGGGTACCGCAGCCCGGGCCGGCCGAGGAGCCCACCGGCTCCGGGCCGACCCAACTGACGCTGATCTGAGCGCGTTCGAGCGCATCCGGCGACCCGAACGGGTGGGCCGAGGCCGGAACAGGTTCATCGGGACGGACTTTCCGGGACGATCCGGCAGGGGCCGTGACCTGCGCGGTCCGACCACCTCCGTCCTGGGAGCCCTCCATGAACCCACGCGCAGCCGCGCTGTGCGCCGCCGTCGCCGTCGTGGCCGCGACCATCACGGCCGTGCCCGCCGGCGCGAGCCCGTCGCACCCCTCGGCTCCCGCGCCCGGCCCCGCGGCGAAGCTCGCCTGGAAGGGCTGCAGCACCACCGACCAGCCCAGGCTCCAGTGCGCCTCGCTGAAGGTGCCGCTCGACCACGCGCGGCCCGGCGGGAAACAGATCACGCTGGCGCTGTCCCGCGTCCCGCACACCGCGAGGACGTACCAGGGGCCGCTGCTGGTCAACCCGGGCGGCCCCGGGGGCCGGGGGCTGAGCCTCGCGGGCTTCGTCGCCTCGGCGCTGCCCAAGGCGGTGTCGGCACAGTACGACGTCATCGGCTTCGACCCGCGCGGGGTGGGCCGGAGCACGCCGGCCCTGAACTGCAGGCCGGGCCACTTCGCCGCCGTCCGACCGGACTCGGTGCCGCTCACCTGGGCGATCGAGCGGGCCAACCTGACGCGCGCCCGGTCCTTCGCCGAGGCCTGCGCCGCGAAGTACGCCGACGTGCTGCCGTACATCGACACGCTCGGCGCGGTCCACGACATGGACGCGATCCGTGAGGCGGTGGGCGCACCGCGGCTGAACTACTTCGGCTACTCGTACGGCACCTACCTCGGCGCGGTGTACGCCAGGCTGTACCCGGAGCGGGTGCGGCGGCTGGTCCTGGACTCGGTCGTGGACCCGACCGGCGTCTGGTACGAGGACAACCTCACACAGGACCTGGCCTTCAACGACCGCCATCGCGCCCTGATGGCCTGGATCGCCAAGCACGACACGGCCTACCGGCTGGGCTCCGACCCCGCCGAGGTCGAGACGAAGTGGTACGCCATGCGGGCGGCCCTCGGGAAGAAGCCGGCCGACGGCACGGTGGGCGCCTCGGAGCTGGAGGACACCTTCCTGCCCGGCGGCTACTACAACGGCTACTGGCCCCACCTGGCCGAGGCGTTCGCCGCCTACGCGAACGACAGGAACACCGGCCCGCTGGTCAAGGCGTACAAGACCCTCGCGGCCGTGGACGCCGCCGGGGACAACGGCTACAGCGTGTACACCTCGGTGCAGTGCCGTGACGCCTCCTGGCCGAACGACTGGAACCGGTGGCGCGCGGACAACTGGTCGGTGTACACGAAGGCGCCCTTCATGACGTGGAACAACGCCTGGTACAACGCGCCGTGCGCCTTCTGGCCCACCCGGCCGCGGGGCCCGGTGAACGTGACCAACGGCTCGCTGCCGCCGGTCCTGCTGTTCCAGGCGACGAACGACGCGGCCACGCCCTTCGAGGGCGGCGCGACGGTCCACGCGCTGTTGCGCGGCTCCAGCCTCGTGGTCGAGGAGGGCGGCGGCAACCACGGCATCACGCTGAGCGGCAACGCCTGCCTGGACAAGCATCTCGCGGCGTACCTGGCGGACGGCACGGTGCCGCGCGGGAGCGGCGAGGCCGACGCGGTCTGCGCGGCACAGCCCGACCCCGAGCCGCTGAGCTCGAAGGTCACGCAGTCCTCGGCCCGCGGCTCCACCCTGCACGGGCTGCTGGGCTTCCGGGGCTGAGCGGTCCGCCCCGACCCGTCGGGGGCGTTGTCGGACCCGTGGTCCACCATGGACGCATGAGCGCACCGATCAGGATGTCCGCCCCCGCCGGGGTCGCCCCGGCGGCCCCCGCCGGGCCGTTGCGCCCGGAGTCCCCGACGCGGGTCGGGGCGCCGGCGGGGGCGGTCCGATGAGCTTCCCGATCGCCGTACGGGACATGCGGCTCGGCGACGTCGACCGGGTCTCCGAGATCCGGGTCCGCGGCTGGCAGAGCGCCTACCGGGGCCTGCTCCCCGATGCCCACCTGGACGGACTGAGCGTCGCCGAGGACGCCGAGCAGCGCCGCGCCCTCTTCGCACGGAGCGCCGCCGCCGTGGTGAGCCTGGTCGCCGAACAGGACGGCACGGTGGTCGGCTGGGCCGCCCACGGCCCCTGCCGTGACGGCGAAGTGCGTACGGCGGACGCGGAGTTGTACGCGATCTACGTGGACCCGGGGCGCCTCGGCAGGGGCGTCGGACACGCCCTGCTCCAGGAGTCGGTACGACGGGCCGGAGCCCTCGGGCACTCCCGTATGTACCTCTGGGTGCTCAAGGGGAACATCGCGGCCCGCCGCTTCTACGAGCGTGCGGGGTTCCAGGCGGACGGCGCAGAGGAGGCCTTCGAGGTGGACGGGGTCGCGGCGCCCGAGGTGCGCTACCGCGGAGACCTCCCGGCCGGTCCTCGCACCGGCTGACCCGCCCGCGCGGCCCGGGTCCGCCGGGTCCGGGTCCGCCGGGTCCGGGTCCCGGTCCGGGTGCTCACCGCTGCCGGGGGATGCGCGCCAGCGCGTGCACGGCCGCCTCGGCGAGGACCGGGTGGGCGAGCGCGTCGTTCAGCACCGGCCGGGCACGGCCGTCGCCCAGTGTGCCGAGCCCCTCCACACAGGCGAGCGCCACCCGCCGGTAGGGGTCGTGCGGCCGCAGCCGCCGCCGCAGCGTCGTGATCAGCGCGGGCACGGCCTCGGGCGCGCGCAGTTCCACCAGCAGCCGGACGGGCTGCAGGGCGTACGCCACACGCAGCTCGTTGGTGGCCAGGGCGGCGGCCGCACGGGCGGTGCGCGGGTCGTCGAGGCGGGCCAGCGCGTGCGCGGCGCAGACGCAGCGCGCCGGGTCCCGGTGGTTGAGCAGCAGGACGAGCGCCTCGAAGGCGCGGCGGTCCCCGGCCACCCCCAGCCGGAACGCGGCCAGTTCGCGGGCCCACAGCGGCTGTCCCGGCTCGATGAGCACCTGCGCCAGTGCGTCGTGGTCGGCGGTGGCGTTGAGCCGCTCGTAGAGTGCCGTGCCTCCCGACTCCCGCCGTAAGCGCTCCGTGAGCGATCGCAACTCTTCGTCCATATGGCCGAGCCTAGGTGTTCGTCCCGGAAGGGAGGTGCATCACAGCCAAGGGGCTGGCGCGCTCGTTACCCACGGGTTAAGCTCATTCGAGCGAGTCACCCACTCGCAGCACCTCCTCGTGGCGGCCTGGTGACGCAGTCGCCGCGAGATGTCGGTTCGGTACCGCGTGTACCGCTGTACGACCCGGCCACGGGACAGGGCCGGTCGGAACTCCTGTTCGTCATGGGGCGTGTGCACGCCCGCAATGACGGCACCGGGCGTGTGCGCATGCAGCCCGGCACCACACCCGCACTCCCTTTTCTCCGCACCCGGTGCGCCCGGCCCTCTCGAGGCTCCCCGGCGCACCGGGGGCGTTCCCAGTCGTCACCTCATTCCTGGAGTCCCGCGATGGCCGCTCCCCTGTCCGACACCCCTCTGTCCCCGCTCCAGACGATCGCCGTCATCGGTCTGGGCACCATGGGCTCCGGCATCGCCGAGGTCCTGGCCACGGCCGGCCGCGACGTGATCGGCGTCGACGTCAGCGAGGCCCAGACCGCAGCCGCCGTCGCCGCGCTGGAGGCCTCCACCGCCCGCTCCGTGCGGCGCGGGCGGCTCACCGAGCAGGAGCGCACGGACGTCCTGGCCCGGGTCCGCGTCTCCACCGACCTGCGCACCGCGGCCGACGCCGACCTCGTGATCGAGGTGGCGCCGGAGTCGTACGAGGTCAAGCAGCAGATCTTCCGCGAGCTGGACGGGATCGTGCGTCCCGGGACCATCCTCGCCACCGGCACCAACGCGCTCTCCGTGACCCGCCTCGCCGCCGACTCGGCCCACCCGGAGCGGGTGCTGGGCCTGCACTTCTTCAACCCGGCGCCGGCCATGAAGCTGATCGAGGTCGTCTCCTCGGTGCTGACCGCCCCGGCCGCCGTCACCGCCGTCACCGACCTCGCGCTCGACCTGGGCAAGGAGCCCGTCGCGGTCGGCGACCGGCCCGGCTTCGTCGCCGACGGACTGCTGTTCGGCTACCTCAACCAGGCCGCCGCGATGTACGAGGCCCGGTACGCCTCCCGTGAGGACATCGACGCGGCGATGCGGCTCGGCTGCGGCCTGCCGATGGGCCCGCTGGCGCTGCTGGACCTCATCGGCGTCGACACCGCCCGTACGGTCCTGGAGGCCATGTACGCCGAGTCCCACGACCGTCTGCACGCCCCCGCACCGATCCTCAAGCAGCTCAGCGAGGCCGGCCTGACGGGCCGTAAGTCGGGCCGCGGCTTCTACACCTACGAGACCCCGGGCGGCGCGACGGTCGTCCCGGACGCGCTGACCCCGCTGTCGGACGGGGCCGGGGCGGCGGGACGCGTGGTCTCCTCGGTCGGCGTCGCCGGCTCCGGCACCATGGCCTCCGGCATCGCCGAGGTCTTCGCCAAGGCCGGTTACGACGTCGTCCTCGCCGCCCGCAGCGAGGAGAAGGCGCAGACCGCCAAGGCCCGGATCGGCAAGTCGCTCGCGCGTTCCGTCGACAAGGGCCGGCTGACCGCCGAGGCCGCCGCGCAGATCCTGGACCGGATCACCCCGGCCGGCTCCTACGACGCGTTCGCCGACGTCGACCTGGCGCTGGAGGCGGTCGCCGAGGACCTCGAGGTCAAGCAGCAGCTCTTCGCGACTCTGGACAAGGTGTGCAAGCCCGGCGCGGTCCTCGCCACGACGACCTCCTCGCTGCCGGTCGTCGCCTGCGCCCGGGCCACTTCGCGCCCGCAGGACGTGATCGGGATGCACTTCTTCAACCCGGCGCCCGCGATGAAGCTGGTCGAGGTCGTGCGCACGGTGCTGACGGCCGAGGACGTCCACGCGACGGTCCACGAGGTGTGCGCGCGGATCAAGAAGCACGCCGTCGACTGCGGGGACCGGGCGGGCTTCATCGTGAACGCGCTGCTCTTCCCGTACCTCAACAACGCGATCAAGATGGTGCAGGACCACTACGCGACCCTGGACGACATCGACGCCGCGATGAAGCTGGGCGGCGGGTATCCGATGGGCCCCTTCGAGCTGCTGGACGTCGTCGGGCTCGACGTCTCGCTCGCGATCGAGAAGGTCCTGCACCGCGAGTTCCGCGACCCGGGACTGGCGCCGGCGCCACTGCTGGAGCACCTGGTGGCCGCGGGCTGCCTCGGCCGCAAGACCGGCCGCGGCTTCCGCGAATATGCCCGCCGCTGAGGGCGCCGGCGACTGGTTCTGGGCGCCGAAGGACTGGGGCGGCCTGCTCGGCCCCACCGGAGCACCCCCGCCCGCCGAGGGCGGGGGAAGCCCCGGACAGGCGCACCGAGCTGCGCACATGCAGTACGTTCGGGTCATGTCCCAGCCCGCCAGGTCCTCACGTACACCAGCCACGCCCGACGCGCCGGAGAGCGCCGCAGGCGGCCGCGCGGCCGCCCAGCGGCTCAAGATGCGCCGAGAACTGGCGGCCGCGGCCATGGAGCTGTTCTCGACCAAGGGGTACGAGGCGACCACCGTCGACGAGATCGCCGCGGCGGCCGGGGTCGCCCGCCGCACCTTCTTCCGTCACTTCCGCTCGAAGGAAGAGGCGATCTTCCCCGACCACGACGACACCCTGATCCGGGCCGAGGCCGTGCTGAACGCGGCTCCCGCGCACGAGCACCCGCTGGACACGGTGTGCCGGGGCATCAAGGAGGTCATGCGCATGTACGCGGCGCGGCCGGAGATCTCGGTCGCCCGCTACAAGCTCACGCGCGAGGTGCCCACCCTGCGCGAGGCCGAGATCGCGTCGGTGGCCCGCTACGAGCGGCTGTTCACCCGCTATCTCCTCGGCCATTTCGACGAGCACGCGCACGACGACGACGCCAACGACGACCCGCTGCTCGCCGAGGTCGCCGCCTCCGCCGTGGTCACCGCCCACAACCACGTCCTGCGGCGCTGGCTGAGGGCCGGCGGCCAGGGCGACGTCGAGAGCCAGCTCGACCACGCCTTCGCCATCGTGCGCAAGACGTTCGGGACGGGCATCGGCGCCGGCCGGGGCGCCGCCGCCCCGCAGCCAGCCGCGGCGGCGGTCTCCTCCGCGGGCGAGGTGCTGGTCACCGTCGCCCGGACCGACGCGTCGCTGGACGAGGTCATGCGCACCATCGAGCAGGCGCTCAAGGAGCGCTGAGCCCCCTCCGCGTCGGTTCCGCGTCCGACTCGCGGCCCCTCCACGGTCCCTCGCGGCCCCTCCACGGTCCCTCGCGGTCCCTTCGCGCTGTGATGACGGCCACCCCTCCGGGTGGCCGTTTTGGCATGTCAGAGCACCTTTTCGCGCGGAATTACGCGCGCGTTCGATCGATCATCGCTCATTTGTTACGTAAAGATTTCAGCTGAGAGGAAGTTCTGGCACTCAGTGCCTTGCGAGGTGACACGCGGTGTCATACGTTGAAGATGTCCGGGCGGCCGGCGTGCAGAGACCACACGTACGCCGGCTGTCCCCGCAACCCTCATGGATTGCGCGCCCGGACGCCTGCGTCACAGGCAACCTCCCGCGCCACAAAGCGCTGCCGAACCACACCGCCGAACCGACGGCACTTCCCCGAACCCTCAGCAGCACCGACGTACACCCCAGCGCCCCTCCCTCAGGGCGCTCACCGCCGGAGGCAACACCGTGACCATGAACAAGATCCTGGACGCGATCCAGTCGCCGGAGTCCACGCCGGACGACTTCGCCGCTCTGCCGCTCCCCGAGTCCTACCGCGCGATCACCGTGCACAAGGACGAGACGGAGATGTTCGCGGGCCTGGAGACCCGCGACAAGGACCCGCGCAAGTCGATCCACCTGGACGAGGTGGCCCTGCCCGAGCTCGGACCGGGCGAGGCCCTGGTGGCCGTCATGGCCTCCTCGGTCAACTACAACTCCGTGTGGACCTCGATCTTCGAGCCGGTCTCGACGTTCTCCTTCCTGGAGCGCTACGGCCGCCTCAGCGAGCTCACCAAGCGGCACGACCTGCCATACCACATCATCGGCTCCGACCTCGCGGGCGTCGTGCTGCGCACCGGCCCGGGCGTCAACGCCTGGAGGCCGGGCGACGAGGTCGTCGCGCACTGTCTCTCCGTCGAGCTGGAGTCCTCGGACGGCCACAACGACACGATGCTCGACCCCGAGCAGCGCATCTGGGGCTTCGAGACCAACTTCGGCGGCCTGGCGGAGATCGCCCTGGTCAAGTCCAACCAGCTGATGCCGAAGCCGGACCACCTGTCGTGGGAGGAGGCGGCGGCCCCCGGCCTCGTCAACTCCACCGCCTACCGGCAACTGGTCTCCCGCAACGGCGCCGGCATGAAGCAGGGCGACAACGTCCTGATCTGGGGCGCCAGCGGCGGACTCGGCAGCTACGCCACGCAGTTCGCGCTGGCCGGCGGCGCCAACCCGATCTGCGTCGTCTCCTCGCCGCAGAAGGCCGAGATCTGCCGGGCCATGGGCGCCGAGGCGATCATCGACCGCACCGCCGAGGACTACCGGTTCTGGAAGGACGAGAACACCCAGGACCCCAAGGAGTGGAAGCGCTTCGGCAAGCGCATCCGCGAACTCACCGGCGGCGAGGACATCGACATCGTCTTCGAACACCCCGGCCGTGAGACCTTCGGCGCCTCCGTGTACGTCACCCGCAAGGGCGGCACCATCACCACCTGCGCCTCGACCTCGGGCTACATGCACCAGTACGACAACCGCTACCTGTGGATGTCACTGAAGCGGATCATCGGCTCGCACTTCGCCAACTACCGCGAGGCCTGGGAGGCCAACCGGCTGGTCGCGAAGGGCAGGATCCACCCGACGCTGTCGAAGGTCTACTCCCTGGAGGAGACCGGCCAGGCCGCCTACGACGTGCACCGCAACCTCCACCAGGGCAAGGTCGGCGTCCTCGCGCTGGCCCCCCAGGAGGGGCTGGGCGTGCGCGACGAGGCCAAGCGCGCCCAGCACATCGACGCCATCAACCGCTTCCGCAACATCTGAGACACCCGGGGTCATAGATGACTGAGCGTCAGCCCGCCGAAGGACTGCGGGAGAAGGACCGGCCGTGGCTCATGCGCACGTACGCCGGTCACTCCACGGCCGAGGCGTCCAACGAGCTGTACCGGCGCAACCTCGCCAAGGGTCAGACGGGTCTGTCGGTCGCGTTCGACCTGCCCACCCAGACCGGCTACGACTCCGACCACGTCCTCGCCCGCGGCGAGGTCGGCCGGGTCGGCGTGCCGGTGGCCCACCTCGGCGACATGCGCAGGCTGTTCCAGGACATCCCCCTGGAGCAGATGAACACCTCGATGACGATCAACGCCACCGCCATGTGGCTGCTGGCGCTCTACCAGGTCGTCGCCGAGGAGCAGGGCGCGGACGTCACCCTGCTCCAGGGCACGACCCAGAACGACATCGTCAAGGAGTACCTGTCCCGGGGGACGCACGTCTTCCCGCCGGGGCCGAGCCTGCGTCTGACGACGGACATGATCGCGTACACGGTCTCCCACATGCCGAAGTGGAACCCGATCAACATCTGCAGCTACCACCTGCAGGAGGCCGGGGCCACGCCGGTGCAGGAGATCGCGTACGCGATGTCCACGGCGATCGCCGTGCTGGACGCCGTCCGGGACTCCGGGCAGGTGCCGGCCGACAAGTTCGGCGACGTCGTCGCCCGTATCTCCTTCTTCGTGAACGCGGGCGTCCGCTTCATCGAGGAGATGTGCAAGATGCGCGCCTTCGGCCGTATCTGGGACCAGATCACCCGCGAGCGCTACGGCATCGACAACCCCAAGCAGCGCCGCTTCCGCTACGGCGTCCAGGTCAACTCCCTGGGCCTGACGGAGGCGCAGCCGGAGAACAACGTCCAGCGGATCGTGCTGGAGATGCTCGCCGTGACGCTGTCGAAGGACGCACGCGCGCGTGCCGTGCAGCTGCCGGCCTGGAACGAGGCCCTGGGCCTGCCCCGGCCCTGGGACCAGCAGTGGAGCCTGCGCATCCAGCAGGTCCTCGCCCTGGAGAGCGACCTGCTGGAGTACGAGGACATCTTCGCGGGCTCGCACGTCGTCGAGGCGAAGGTCACCGAGCTGGTCGAGGCGTCCCTCGCGGAGATCGGGCGGATCCAGGAGATGGGCGGCGCGATGGCCGCCGTCGAGTCCGGCTACCTGAAGTCGCAGCTGGTCTCCTCGCACGCCGAGCGGCGCGCCCGCATCGAGTCGGGCGAGGAGAAGATCATCGGCGTCAACGTCTTCGAGACGACCGAGCCCAACCCGCTGACCGCCGACCTCGACACCGCGATCCAGACGGTCGACCCGGCGGTGGAGGCCCGGGTCGTCGCCTCCCTGCAGCACTGGCGCGACACGCGGTACCAGCCGCCCTTCAACCACCCGCGTCCGTGCAAGGCGCTGGAGAAGCTGAAGGAGGCCGCCAAGGGCACCGCCAACCTCATGGAGGCGACCCTGGAGTGCGCCCGCGCCGGCGTCACGACCGGTGAGTGGGCCGGGGCGCTGCGCGAGGTGTTCGGCGAGTTCCGCGCTCCGACCGGCGTGTCGTCGGCGCCGGTGGCGGTCCCGGCGGAGGAGGGCTCGGCCATGGCCGACGTCCGCCGCAGGGTGGACCTGACCGCGAAGGACATGGGTGTCGGCAAGCTGCGCTTCCTGGTCGGCAAGCCGGGCCTGGACGGGCACTCCAACGGTGCCGAGCAGATCGCCGTGCGGGCCCGCGACGCCGGGTTCGAAGTGGTCTACCAGGGCATCCGGCTGACGCCCGAGCAGATCGTGGACGCGGCGCTCGAGGAGGACGTGCACGCCGTCGGCCTGTCCATCCTCTCCGGATCGCACGCCCAACTGGTGCCGGACGTCCTCGAACGGCTGCGTGTGGCCGGTGCCACAGACATCCCGGTGATCGCCGGTGGCATCATCCCGAATGGAGACGCCGAGCAGCTCCGGGCCGCCGGCGTGGCCGCGGTCTTCACCCCGAAGGACTTCGACATCACCGGAATCATCGGCCGCATCGTCGACGAGATCCGCAAAGCGAACAAGCTCGACCCCCTGGAGGTCCCCGCATGACCACGCCCGTCAACCGTCTGCGTCCGCGACGCTCCTGCCTCGCGGTGCCCGGGAGCAACCCCCGCTTCCTGGAGAAGGCACAGGGCCTCCCGGCGGACCAGGTCTTCCTGGACCTCGAGGACGCGTGCGCGCCGCTCGCCAAGCCCGAGGCCCGCCACACCATCGTCAAGTTCCTCAACGAGGGCGACTGGACCGGCAAGACGAGGGTGGTGCGCGTCAACGACTGGACGACCGAGTGGACGTACCGCGACGTCGTGACGGTGGTCGAGGGGGCCGGACCCCACCTCGACTGCATCATGCTGCCGAAGGTGCAGAACGCCCAGCAGATCGTCGCCCTCGACCTGCTGCTGACGCAGATCGAGAAGACCATGGGCTTCGAGGTCGGCCGCATCGGCATCGAGGCGCAGATCGAGAACGCCCAGGGCCTCAACAACGTCAACGAGATCGCGCAGGCCTCCCCGCGCGTCGAGACGATCATCTTCGGCCCGGCCGACTTCATGGCGTCGATCAACATGAAGTCGCTGGTCGTGGGCGAGCAGCCGCCCGGCTACCCGGCGGACGCCTACCACTACATCCTGATGAAGATCCTGATGGCCGCCCGCGCCAACGACCTCCAGGCGATCGACGGCCCCTACCTGCAGATCCGCAACGTGGACGGCTACCGCGCGGTCGCGCAGCGCGCCGCCGCGCTCGGCTTCGACGGCAAGTGGGTGCTGCACCCGGGCCAGGTCGAGGCGTCCAACGAGATCTTCTCCCCGTCGCAGGAGGACTTCGACCACGCCGAGCTGATCCTGGACGCCTACGACTACTGCACGTCCGAGGCGGGCGGCAAGAAGGGCTCGGCGATGCTCGGCGACGAGATGATCGACGAGGCCAGCCGCAAGATGGCGCTGGTCATCTCCGGCAAGGGACGGGCGGCCGGGATGCGGCGCACGTCGAAGTTCGAGATCCCGGAGGCCTGAGCGCGATGCAGTTCGGACGCACCTACGAGGAGTTCGAGGTCGGGGCGACGTACAAGCACTGGCCGGGAAAGACGGTCACCGAGTACGACGACCACCTGTTCTGTCTCCTCACGATGAACCACCATCCGCTCCACATGGACACGAACTACGCCGAGAAGACGACCGACTTCGGCAAGAACGTCGTCGTGGGCAACTACATCTACTCGCTGCTGCTCGGCATGTCCGTGCCCGACATCTCCGGCAAGGCGATCGCCAACCTGGAGATCGAGTCGCTGCGGCACGTGGCCCCGACCTTCCACGGCGACACGCTGTACGGCCAGACGACCGTGCTGGACAAGTGGCCGTCGAAATCGAAGAACGACCGCGGCATCGTCTACGTCGAGACCAAGGGCTACAAGCAGGACGGCACGCTGGTCTGCGTGTTCCGCCGCAAGGTGATGGTGCCGACCGAGACGTACATCAAGGAGCGCGGCGGCGAGCAGCCCGGCCGCCCCGAGCTCAGGGAGCAGGAGAAGTAGCCATGGCACGACTCGCCCAGACCGCCGGTCTGACCGACATCCAGCAGGAGATCCTCTCCACCGTCCGCGACTTCGTGGACAAGGAGATCATCCCGGTGGCCACCGAGCTGGAGCACCGCGACGAGTACCCGCAGCAGATCGTCGACGGCCTCAAGGAGTTGGGCCTGTTCGGTCTGATGATCCCCGAGGAGTACGGCGGTCTGGGCGAGTCACTCCTCACCTACGCCCTGTGCGTGGAGGAGATCGCCCGCGGCTGGATGTCGGTCTCCGGCATCATCAACACCCACTTCATCGTGGCGTACATGCTCAAGCAGCACGGCACGCAGGAGCAGAAGGACCACTACCTGCCGCGCATGGCGGCCGGCGACATCCGGGGCGCGTTCTCGATGTCGGAGCCGGGTCTCGGCTCGGACGTGTCGGCGATCACGTCGAAGGCCGTGAAGGACGGCGAGGAGTACGTCCTCAACGGCCAGAAGATGTGGCTGACGAACGGCGGTACGTCGTCCTTGGTGGCCGTTCTCGTGCGAAGTGACGAAGGACACCCCGAGGGCACGGCGCCCCACAAGTCGATGACCACCTTCCTGATCGAGAAGGAGCCCGGCTTCGGCGAGGTCCGCCCCGGCCTGACCATCCCGGGCAAGATCGACAAGATGGGTTACAAGGGGGTCGACACCACCGAGCTCATCATGGACGGCCTGCGGCTTTCCCCCGATCGCGTGCTCGGCGGGGTCACCGGCCGTGGTTTTTACCAAATGATGGACGGCGTCGAGGTGGGCCGCGTGAATGTCGCGGCACGTGGCTGCGGCGTCGCTCAGCGTGCCTTCGAGCTGGGCGTCCGGTACGCCCAGCAGCGCCACACCTTCGGCAAGCAGATCGCCCAGCACCAGGCCATCCAGTTCAAGCTGGCCGAGATGGCTACCAAGGTCGAGGCCGCGCATGCGATGATGGTGAACGCCGCACGCAAAAAGGACTCCGGAGAACGAAACGACCTCGAGGCAGGGATGGCGAAGTACCTCGCATCCGAGTACTGCAAGGAAGTCGTGGAAGACTCCTTCCGTATCCACGGGGGCTACGGTTTCTCCAAGGAGTACGAGATCGAGCGCCTCTACCGCGAGGCCCCGATGTTGCTGATCGGTGAAGGCACTGCCGAAATCCAGAAAATGATCATCGGGCGCCGGTTGCTCGAGGAGTATCGGTTCCAGGGCTGATTGTCCGCGTTGGGGGTGTTTTCTTCGAGAAGAAGGTCACACCCCGTCAACTTCCCTGTCCCGTCGACTCGGCTTCCTGACTTACCCAGTTGTGGCCCCGAACCGCTACGATCGCGGAAAGCCGCCGTCCCCCCGTCGAAGCGCGGCATCATCCGCTACGAAGGTCATCCATGCCCCACAGCCAAACCTCTGCACACCGCGACAGCCTGGTAGGCGCACGCCTCGCGCGCGGAGCATCGCCGTGGCTTCTGCCGACCGTCGCCACCGCAGCCGTCAGCCTCCTGCGCGCCCGCCGTTCGGGAGCGGCCAAGGCCGTCGCCGTGCCCGCCACCGCTCTCGCGGCGGGCATGCTGTGGTTCTTCCGCGACCCCGAGCGAGAGATCGCGGAGGGCCGGGTCATCTCCCCCGCCGACGGTGTGGTGCAGAGCATCATGCCGTGGAAGGACGGGCGCACCCGGGTCGCGATCTTCATGAGCCCGCTCAACGTCCACGTCAACCGCGCGCCGCTGGCCGGCACCGTGACGTCGGTCGAGCACATCCCCGGCGGATTCGTGCCGGCGTTCAACAAGGAGAGCGAGAACAACGAGCGCGTCGTCTGGCACTTCGACACCGAGCTCGGTGACATCGAGATGATCCAGATCGCCGGAGCCGTGGCCCGCCGCATCGTCCCCTACATCCCCGAGGGCACGAAGGTCGAGCAGGGCGAGCGGATCGGCCTGATCCGCTTCGGCTCGCGCGTCGACATCTACCTGCCCGAGGGCGTGGACGTCGCGGTCGAGGTGGGGCAGAAGACCGTGGCAGGGGTGACTCGCATTGACCGTGATTGACCCGGAGACCCAGGCGGGCTGGGTGCCCGAGGCCGACGAGGTGGACGACGAAGAGGAGATGCCGCTCTCTCTGCGTCTGTCGATAGCGGACACGCTCACCCTCGGCAACGCCACATGCGGCTTCATGGCGGTGTACTTCACCACCACCGGCATCCTGATCCCGCACCTCACCGGCAGCCAGGAATCCGGCATGGCCCGCCACAGCGCGGCCACGGCGGTCATCCTGATGCTCTGCGCGGCGATCTTCGACCTCTTCGACGGCCTGGTCGCGCGCAAGCTGCGCTCCTCCCCGATGGGCGCGGAGCTGGACAACCTGTCGGACCTGATCAGCTTCGGTCTGGCGCCGGCGTACTTCGTCCTGGTCTACGGCATGGTCGCCGACGACGCCCACCAGCGGGTGGCGGCGGTCGGCGCGATCGTGGTCCTGCTGGCGGTGGTGCTCAGGCTGGCGAGATTCTCGTGCGTCACCGTCAAGGACGGCACCTTCCAGGGCATGCCGTCTCCGTTCGGCGCGCTCACGGTCGTCTCGATCGTCCTGCTCGGCCTGCCGTTCGAGGCGACCCTGATGGCCATTCTGGGCACCGCCTGGCTGATGGTGAGCCGGGTCGAGTACCCGAAGCCGCGTGGCCGCCTCGCCGGTGCGGTGCTCATCTGGATCGTGCTGTCGATGGGCCTGCTGGCGGCCTGGGCGTTCGACGCCCCGAGCGGTCAGCTCCTGCTCCAGACGGGCTGCGCTTTGCAGCTGGTCATGGGCGCGGTCATCCCGCTGTTCGCCACGGCCCGCCGGGTGAACAACTTCCGCGGCAACCGGCGCGAGGCCCGCGCGGGGCAGCTGCCGTAGCGCACCCGCGGTCCTACGACGGCGAAGGGGCCCGAACCTCACGGTTCGGGCCCCTTCGCCTTTCTGCCAGTGCGCGCGCCGTCACCGGCCGGACCGGGAAGTCGTTCCGGCGGACCGGGTAGGTCGTTCCGGCGGACCGGGAAGTCGTTCGGGTGGGACCGGAGAGTCGCCGTCGCCGGTCAGCTCAGGAAGTCGCGGCCGATCCGCTCCGCGACGCGTTCCAGGATCGGTCCGGCATCCGCGATGCACGTGGCGACGTCCGGCTCGACGTCGGTCAGCGGATACGCCCGGCGGATGCCCGCCCGGCCCAGCTCCACCGGCGGCAGCGCGAGGCGGCCGCAGACGGCGACGACCTCCTTGCCGGCGGCCCGGGCGGCGGCGGCGACACCCGCGGGCGCCTTGCCGTGCAGGGTCTGCTCGTCCAGCGAGCCCTCCCCGGTGATCACCAGCTCGGCCCGTTCGAGCGCCGGCGCGAAGCCCAGCACGTCGAGCATGACCTCGATGCCGGCGCGGAAGCGGGCGCCCACCAGCAGCGCCCCGTAGCCGATGCCGCCCGCCGCCCCCGCGCCCGGCGCGTCGGCGTACTCGGCGGCCCGCGGCCCGACCGACGCCTCGATCACGCGCGCGTAGTGCGCGAGCGCCGCGTCCAGCGTGTCGACGTCGGCCGGCGAGGCGCCCTTCTGCGGCCCGTACACCGCCGACGCGCCCTTGGGCCCGGTCAGCGGGTTGTCGACGTCGCTCGCCAGCACCAGTTTCACCGCGGCGAGGCGGGGGTCCAGCGCGGACAGGTCGGCGCGGGCCAGCCGCGCGAGGCCGCCGCCGCCCGGAGCCACCGGCTCGCCGTCCTCGTCGAGGAACCGCGCGCCGAGCGCCGAGAGCATGCCCGCGCCGCCGTCCGTGGTCGCGCTGCCGCCGACGCCGAACACGATCGTCCGCACACCCGCGTCGAGCGCGGCCCGCAGCAGCTCGCCCGAGCCGTACGTGGACGCCGTGAGGGGGGTGAGGACGCCGGCCGGGAGCCGTTGCAGTCCGCTCGCCTCCGCCATCTCCACCACCGCGGTGTCGCCGCGCACCGCGAACGCGGCCGTCACCTCCTGGCCGAGCGGACCGGCGACCCGCACCTCCCGGCGTGCGAACCCGGCCGCCACCGCAGCGGCCACCGTCCCGTCGCCGCCGTCCGCGACGGGCAGGGCCGCCACCTCGACGTCCGGCACGGCCCGGCGCAGCCCGGCCGTCACCCGCTCGGCGACCTCCACTGCCGTCAGCGAGCCCTTGAACTTGTCCGCGGCCACGAGCACCCGTCGGGTGCCCTGCCGTGCAGCGTCCGCCACCTTGCCATCCCTTGCTCTCCGGGCCCCGCGCACGTCAGGGCCAGTCGCGCCGTTGTGACCTTAACCTCAGCGGGCCCGTGCCGTCATGCGGTGCCCGGCCGTCGGACCCGGCCGGGCGCCGGTCCCGCCGCGTACCCTTTCCGGATGACCGCCTCCAGCACGCCCGACCGCACGGCGTACATCGCCTCCCTGCCCCGTGTCCTGGCCGGCGCGGCCGCCGTGTTCCGCGACGCTCAGGGGCGGGTCCTGCTCGTCGAGCCGAACTACCGGGCCGGCTGGGCCCTTCCGGGCGGCACGATCGAGTCCGACGGGGGCGAGAGCCCCCGGCAGGCCGCGCGACGCGAGACGCTCGAGGAGATCGGGCTCGACCGTGAGCTCGGCCGGCTGCTCGCGGTGGACTGGGTGCTCGGCCCGGACCGTCCGCCGCTGGTGGCGTACGTGTACGACGGCGGCGTCCTCCGCGAGGACGACCTCGGGGCGATCCGGCTGCAGGAGTCGGAGCTGCTGTCCTGGCGGCTGGTGCCGCGCGAGGAGATCACCGGCCATCTGCTGGGCGCGCTGG
Source organism: Streptomyces sp. P3 (assembly GCF_003032475.1). Taxonomy (NCBI): domain Bacteria; kingdom Bacillati; phylum Actinomycetota; class Actinomycetes; order Kitasatosporales; family Streptomycetaceae; genus Streptomyces; species Streptomyces sp. P3. The sequence goes on along the minus strand of NZ_CP028369.1, from coordinate 7,489,096 downwards.
GCCGCCGCGCACTGGCCGCGCTGGACGCCCTGGCCGACGGCTCGGTGACGGCCGAGCTGGAGAACGGCCGTCCCGCACGCTGACCTGCGGCGAGGCCGCTCACCCCTCGACGTCGCGCTGCCTGCCGTCCACGTCCCGCAGCGCCTCGTCGCGGGCCGCGGTACGGGCCTCCGTGCGGTGACCGCGTGCGATGTAGTCGCGCACGACCAGCTCGACGGCGTCCTGCGGACTGCCCACACCGGTGAGCACCATGACCTCGACGACGAGTTCGGCGTCGAGCGAGACGGATACCTTGGCCATGCCGGGAAGGTAGCACCGGCCACTTCGCCCCGGGCGGGTAATACGCTCGCGGCCACCGAAGACCCGCCCTACGCTCGAACACATGAGCAAGCCTCTTGTCGCCATCCTCAGCGGTGCCGGCATCTCCACCGATTCCGGCATCCCCGACTACCGCGGTCCGAACGGGCTGTGGCGGCGCGATCCGCAGGCGGAGAATCTGGTCACCTACGAGTACTACATGGGTGCTGCGGAGATCCGGCGGCGCTCGTGGCAGATGCGGCGCACGAGCCGGGCGCTGAAGGCCGAGCCGAACGCCGCGCATCTGGCCGTCGCCGAGCTGGAGAGGTCCGGGGTCCCCGTGCGGGTGATCACCCAGAACGTGGACGGGCTCCATCAACTCGCCGGCGTGCCCGCCCGCAAGGTCCTGGAACTGCACGGCACCGCCCGCAGCGTCGTGTGCACGAGCTGCCGCGCCCGCGGGCCGATGGAGGACGCCCTCGCCCGCCTGGAGGCCGGCGAGGAGGACCCGCCCTGCGCGCAGTGCGGCGGGATCCTCAAGTCGGCCACCGTCATGTTCGGTGAACGGCTCGACCCGGTCGTCCTCGGCCAGGCGCTGGCGATCAGCAAGGCGTGCACCGTGTTCATCGCCGTCGGCACCAGCCTGCGCGTCCAGCCCGCCGCGGGACTCGCCGGCGTCGCCGCCGATCACGGAGCCCGCCTGGTCATCGTCAACGCCGAGCCGACCCCGTACGACGACATCGCCGACGAGGTGATCCGCGAGCCCATCGGCACCGCCCTGCCCAAGCTCCTGCGCAGCCTGGAGAAGGAGAGCGCGTAGCGCGCCCTGCGGGCGGCGCGGCTTCGTGAACGCCCTCACCGGCGGTGCCGTGACGGTGGATGCTTCCGCCGCTGCCGCCGGGGGGCGGCGGCCGAAGCGGCACGGCCATGAGCGGTCAGGGCCATCAGCGGTCAAGGGGCGTGAGCGGGCGGGGGCCACGACCGGTGAAGGGGCATCGCCGGTGGAGCTGCACGGCCGGTACAGGCGGGCGCCCTAGAACAGGGTCCGCTCGGCCGCCGTGGCTCCGTTCTCGAAGTCCAGCAGACGGCGTTTGCGGTGCAGGCCGCCGCCGTAGCCGGTGAGGCCGCCGCCGGCGCCGATCACGCGGTGGCAGGGCACGATGATGCCGATGGGGTTCCGGCCGTTGGCGAGGCCCACCGCACGGGAGGCGCCCGGGCTGCCGAGGGCTTCGGCGAGTTCGCCGTAACTGCGGGTCTCGCCGTACGGGATCGCCCGCAGACCGGCCCACACGCTGCGCTGGAACGGGGTTCCGTGCAGGCGCAGTTCGAGGGTGAACTCCGTCAACTCGCGCGCGAAATAGGCCGCCAGCTGCTCCTCGGCGGCGCCGAAGCGCCGGTCGTCCCGGGAACCGAAGTCCTCCTCGGGCGGCCGGTGGCGCTGGTCGGTCATGTAGAGGCCGCACAGGACGCCGTCGTCGGCGACGAGGGTGAGCGGGCCGTACGGGCTGTCGATGATCGTGTGCTGCTTCACGGAACGTCCTTATACCGGAAGGAAGTTGATCGGGTGGCTGTCGGTCGCCCAGAGGTACTGGACGGCGTACGCGCGCCAGGGGCGCCAGGCCGCCGCCCGTGCGGTGAGCGCCGCGGGCGTGGCGGGCAGGCCCAACTCCTCGGCGGCACGCCGGATTCCGAGGTCGGTGGGCAGGAAGGCGTCGGGGTCGCCGAGGGCGCGCATCGCGATGACGTCGGTGGTCCAGGGACCGAAGCCGGGCAGCGCGAGGAGCCTCGCGCGGGCCTCGGGCCAGTCGCTCTCCGCGCCGAGGCGCAGGGTACCGGCGGCGAGTTCGCGCACCAGGGTGGTGAAGGTGGTGCGGCGGGTGCGCGGCATGGCGAGCGACCCGGGATCGACCTCGGCCAGGGCCTCGGGGCTGGGGAAGAGGTGCGTGAGGCCGCCTTCGGGATCGTCCACCGGGTCGCCGTGGGCGGTGACCAGACGGGCGGCGTGGGTGCGGGCCGCCGCGGTGGACACCTGCTGGCCCAGCACGGCGCGGACGGCGAACTCCGCCTCGTCGACCGTGCGCGGCACCCGTCGGCCGGGCGCCTTGTCCACCAGGGGCGCGAGCAGCGGGTCGGTGCGCAGCTGGTCGTCGACGGCGACCGGGTCGGCGTCCAGGTCCAGCATCCGCCGGCAGCGGCTGATGGCCACGGTGAGATCGCGCAGGTCGCTGAGGGTGAGACGGCAGCCGATGTGGTCGGGGTTCGGGGTGAGCGCCACCACGCCGTGCCCGTACGGCAGCCGCAGCGTGCGCCGGAACGCGCCGTCCCGCCACTCCTCCACGCCGGGGACGCCGGTCGCGGCCAGATGCCCGAACAGGTTGTCGGGGTTGAGGGGGGTGCGGAAGGGGAGGCGCAGGACGAGCGTCCCGGGCGTCGCCGGGTGGACGGGGGCGTCCTTGCGCGGGACGCGGGCGCGCAGTGCGCTCGGAGCGAGGGCGAAGACCTCGCGCACGGTGTCGTTGAAGGTGCGCACGGAGGCGAAGCCGGCGGCGAACGCGACGTCCGCCATGGGGAGTGCGGTGGTCTCGATGAGGAGGCGGGCGGTCTGGGCGCGCTGGGCGCGGGCCAAGGCGAGCGGTCCCGCGCCGAGTTCGCCCACGAGCTGACGTTCGATCTGGCGGGTGCTGTATCCCAGCCGGGCGGCGAGTCCGGGTACGCCCTCGCGGTCGACGACGCCGTCCGCGATCAGCCGCATGGCCCGCGCGACCAGGTCGGCCCGCCGGTTCCACTCCGGGGAGCCGGGGCTGGTGTCGGGCCGGCAGCGCTTGCAGGCGCGGAAGCCGGCCTGCTGGCAGGCGGCGGCGCTCGGCCGGAACACCATGTTCTCCGGCTTGGGCGGTACCGCCGGGCAGCTCGGCCGGCAGTAGATTCCGGTGGTCAGGACCGCCGTGAAGAACCAGCCGTCGAAGCGCGCGTCCTTGGACCGGACGGCGCGCACACAGCGTTCGCGGTCGGTGTGCATCCCGTTCTGCATGGGTCCAGCATCGTCCGGGGAGCGCGCGGGCGCTGGCGGGAATCCGACATCAACGTCGTGCGCCCGGCGCCGCTCCGCGCTCCTGCCAGGAGACCAGTGACCAGATCACGAAGGCGTCGATCGCCATGACGACGACCGACCACAGGGGCTCGTACGGCAGGAACAGGAACTGCAGGACGAGGCTCAGCGCGGCCAGGAAGACACCGGTGAAGCGGGCCCATGTCATCCCTCTGAGCAGGGCCGCGCCGGTCGCGGCGGCGAGGAGGCCGAGCGCGAGGTGGATCCAGCCCCAGCCGGTCAGGCTGAGCTCGTAGACGTAGGAGCCGATACGGGCGTACACGTCGTCCTCGGCGATGGCCGCGATGCCCTGGAGGACGGCGAGCACGCCGCCGCAGAGCATCAGGACGCCGGCGAAGACGATGCCGTCGCCGAGCCGCCCGTGGCCCGGTTCCGGCGGGCGTGACCCGCCGCGCGGCGCGGACCAGGCGGTGCCGATCTCACCGTGCGGGTCGCCGGCCGGGGGGTGCGCGCTCATGCGGGGAGGTCCTTTCGCCGGGGCGGGACGGCGAGGAAGTCGACGACCGCGAGCGCGAAGAGCAGGGCGAGGGCGAGACCGACGACGACCCAGCCCGTCGGATAGGGCCACAGGAGGAAGGCCAGGACGGCTCCCGCGGCCAGGATCCACGTGATCCAGGTGCGGTAGCGGTCCACGAACGGCCCCACGGGGCCGGTGCGCATTCCGGCGTGGTCGGCGGTCGTGCGCACGGCGCCGATGCCCGAGTGCCACAGCCGCCGTGCCAGTGCGGCGTGACGGCCGGGCCCGGTCAGCCAGGCGGCGAGGGCCACCACCACGCCGAGGGCGACCACCGACCGCACGGAGGTGCGCAGGAAGCGGACGAGCGTGTCGTACACGGACCCGGCGGCCGGCTGGGACACGCCGGCGGGCAGGGCGTCCAGGTAGACGACCCGGAAGACGGTCAGCGCGACACCCAGGAGGAGGGTGGCGAAGGCGAAGCAGAGCGCGGCGACGATCAGGACGCGGCGGCGGTGCGTCGACAGCAGGACGCCGGCCGCGACCAGCAGGACCGCGACGACGGGCAGCCAGAAGCCCACCAGTTGCAGCACCCGGAAGTACGTCTTGACCTTGCCGATGTCCTCGGACCTGACGAGGGTGAAGTCGGTGTGGATCTCGGGGATCTTGCCCGCGACCGTCATGCCGGAGTCGACGAGGCGTTGCTTGACCTGCTCGACGACGGGCGCGAGATCGAGTGTCACCGTGTCGTTCTCGATCTTCACCGCGCCGCCGCCGCTGCCCGTGAGCGCCTTCTCGACGGAGCTGTGGATCCTGCGGTTGGCGTCGGTCCAGATCTTCTGGAAGGCGTCGGAGGCGACGATCGCCTGCGCCTTGTCGTGCACGAAGCTGCGGACGGCGTCCTCGAGCGAGGGGCCGAGCCTGCCGAGGGCCTTCTCCAGCAGGGGCCGCTGGGCGGGGGCGGCGTCCTGGAGGAGCGCGGTGAGGTCGATACGCTCCATCAGCGCGTCCGTGACGCGGCCTGCGACCGCGTTCTGGACGTCCTTGTCGGCGGCCAGCGGGCGCACGGTGTCGACGTAGCGGTCGGTGTCGCCCACGATGCTGGACGTCCAGGCCGCCACCAGGCCCAGCGGGGCCAGGACGCAGCCGAGGACGATGAGGACGACCGCGAAGACCGAGCGGACCCGGTGGTGGGCGGGCGGACGGCTGCGCTCCGCCTCCAGTGCCGCGACGCGGGCCCGGAGCGTCTCCAGCTCCGCGTCGGCGGGAACACCGCTGTCGGCCATGCCGCACTTCCTCGCCGTCGGTTGCGCCGGGCCCGGGTGGGGCCGGTCGGTGCCAGCACAACGCGGCCGGGCGGCGACGGCGAGCGCGGCCGGGCCGTTCGGGTGAACGACCCCGCCGCCCGTGTCGACCGCCTACATGTTGATCATGTGTCCGGCCAGTCCGTGCACCGCCTCCTTGACGGCCTCGCCCAGCGTCGGATGGGCGTGGACGTTGCGGGCGACCTCGTGGACGGTGAGGTCCCACTGCTGGGCCAGCGTGAGCTCGGGCAGGAGTTCGGTGACGTCGGGGCCGATGAGGTGGCCGCCGAGCAGCTCGCCGTACTTGGCGTCGCTGATCAGCTTCACGAAGCCGGTGACGTCGCCGAGGCCGTGCGCCTTGCCGTTCGCGGTGAAGGGGAACTTCGCCACCTTGACGTCGTGGCCGCGCTCGCGGGCCTGGGCCTCGGTGTAGCCGAAGCTGGCGATCTGCGGCTGGCAGTAGGTGGCGCGCGGGATCATGGCGTAGTCCAGCTCCATGGTCTCCGCTCCGGCGAGGGTCTCGGCGGCGACGACGCCCATCGCCTCGGCGGTGTGCGCGAGCATGAGCTTCGCGGTGACGTCACCGATGGCGTAGATGTGCGGGACCGAGGTGCGGCAGCGGCCGTCGACGTCGATCGCGCCGCGTTCGGTGACCGCGACCTTGGTGTTCTCCAGGCCGAATCCGGTGACGTTCGGGGCGAAGCCGATCGCCTGGAGGACCTTGTCGGCCTCGAGGACCTGCTGGGCGCCGTCCTTGCCGGTGACGGTGACCCGCACCCGCGGACCGGACTCGTCGATGGACTCCACGCGCGTCGACGTGAGCACGTCGATGCCCAGCTTGCGGTACTGGCGGGCGAGTTCGGCGGAGACCTCGACGTCCTCCAGGGGCGCCATACGGTCCAGGAACTCGACGATCGTGACCTTCACGCCGTAGTTGTGCAGGACGTAGGCGAACTCGATGCCGATCGCCCCGGCGCCCGCGACGACGATCGACTGCGGGAGGTCGTCGGCGAGGATCTGCTCCTCGTACGTCACCACGCGGGCGGTGCGCCTGGTGCCGGGAAGCAGTCTGGGGGTGGCTCCGGTCGCGATGATGCAGCTGTCGAAACCGATGGTGCGGGTTTCCCCGTCCGCCCCGGTCACCGTGAGGGTGTGGTCGTCCACGAACGTGCCGCGGCCGTGGAGCTCGGTGATCTTGTTCTTCTTCATCAGGTAGTGGACGCCCTTGACCCTGCCGTCGGCGACCTTGCGGCTGCGGCGGTAGGCCTCGCCGTAGTCGAAGGAGACCTGTCCGTCGACCCTGATGCCGAAGGTCTTCGCCTCGCGGGTGAAGATGTGGGCGAGTTCGGCGTTGCGCAGGAGGGCCTTGGTGGGGATGCAGCCCACGTTGAGACAGACGCCGCCCCAGTACTTCTCCTCGACTACGGCAACGCGCTTGCCCAGTTGGGCGGCGCGGACCGCGGCGACGTAGCCGCCGGGGCCGGCGCCGAGGACCACGACGTCGAAGCGTTCGTCCTGCTCGGCCATGGGAGGTTTCCTTTTCCGTGGAATGCGTGACGGGTGATGCGTCGTTCCCGTCCGATTCTTCCGTGTCGCCGGGGAGAATGCGTGAGTGATCGACCACTGTTGTGACGCGATGAACACTCAGGTGAATCAGCGGTGCGAGGTGCACCCCGACCCTTTCGCGTGTCCGGACGCGCTGGTGCGGTTCGTGCCCAGGTTCCGGGAGTACGGACTGATCGTCCATGACGGGGGCACCGCGACCGTCGGGATCGCCCACTGCCCGTGGTGCGGGGCGGGGCTGCCCGCATCGCAGCGGGACCGGTGGTTCGACGAGCTTCAGGCACGGGGAATCGACCCGTGGGAGGACGAGGTTCCTCCGGAGTTCGAGGACGAACGGTGGCTGCGGGCGGACCGCGGCGGTGCTGCGGCCGGGTGAGCGGACCGGTGGGGCACGGTCACCGCCCGGTGCGCGATGACCGTGCCCCACCCTGCCGCTCTGCCCGCCTCCGGCGCCGGCGGCGTGACCGGTGTTACCGGGCCTTGCCGGTGTTACCTGGCCTTGCCCGTGTTTCGGTTCTTGCCGGTGTTTCGGTTCTTGCCGGTGTTACCTGCCTTTACCGGTGTTTCCAGTGTTTTCCCGTGCTCCCGGCCCTTGCCGGCGTTACCAACCCGTGCCGGTGTTTCCGGACCGTCCCGGGGTGCCGGTGGTGCTGAAACCGATTGCTACGTCGTTGCCGTGGGCCGCCGCGAGGCCTTCGTCGCCTCGGTGACGTCCGTCAGCGGCCGCAGCCGGTAGGTGTACGCGTAGTCGCGGTCGGCGAACAGCTTGTACTCGTCGTGCGTGTGCGCACCCCAGCTGTTGTCCCCGCCGACGCCCATCTGCCGGTGCGCCAGGCGCAGGACGACCTCCTTGCGCGCGGTGAGCTGGTAGTCGTGCCGGGCCCCGACCGACAGGTCCTCGGGGGTGAAGTGCGACGCGTTGACCTCCAGGAGCGGCTCACCGGAGACGAGCAGGCCGTTGCCGTCGTCGTCGGTGAGGGCGACCCAGCGGACGTCCGTCCTGTTGCCGTTCTCCTGCGGTCGCAGATAGGAGGTCCACTGCCCGGTGACGGTGCCGGAGTACAGGCCGACGTCGGTGGCGTCGTTGCGGTCCCAGTGGTTCTCCTCGGGGCCGCGTCCGTAGTAGTGCAGATTCTCCAGGCTGCCGGGCAGCAGGAGCAGGGTTCCCACCTCGGGGATGTAGGGCAGCGAGGCCGCGCCCGGGTGCAGGGTGTTGTCGACTTTGATCTCACCGTTTCCGAAAACGGTGTAGGTGGTGGTGTACGTCGACTCCGTCGTGGTGGGCAGGGTGCCGACGACCTTGATCTCGACGGCCCGGTCGCGCAGGGCCCGCACGGTCACACCGGTCACCCGGCGACGGGCGCCGGCGTCGCGCCAGGTCTGGTTGCGGGTGTGCTGGCCGTTGCCGCGGTCGTTGTCGGTCGGCGCCCGCCAGAAGTTGGGGGCGGGCCCCGAGGCCAGCAGCCGGACGCCGCCGGCCCGGTAGGAGCTGATCAGGCCCGTCCTCTTGTCGACGACGACCGAGAAGCCGCGGCCCGTGACGGTGACCGACCCCGCGCCGTCCTGACGGGCGAGTGCGGGGACGGAGCCCAGCGGCACAGGGGTGACGGCGGGGCTGCCCGCGTCCACGGCGATCTGCGCGCGGGCCGCCTCGAAGCCGGCCTTCGCCCACTTCGTGCTCCGGCTGGTGGTGAACGACAGCTGCAGGAAGTACTCCGCGCCCGGTGCCGGCCGGGCCGGCAGCCGGAACGGCACGGTGATCTCCTTGCTCGACAGCGGCGCCACGTCCAGCTGGGCGCGGCTGAGCCGTCCGTGCTGCACCACCTTGCCGTCCGCCACCAGCTCCCACCGTCCGTCGTACTCACGGAGGTTCGTGAAGAGGTTCTCGTTGGTGAGCGTGAGCGCCGCGCCCGGGGCGAGCCGGGCGCCGGCGGCGGGGGCCGCGCCGATCGCCTGGTAGATCCGCTTGACCTCGGCGGACTTGCCGGTGAGCCCGCGGTCGGCGGTGACGATCCCGTCGCCGGAGAACGCGCCGTCGTTGGGGTTGTCGCCCCAGTCGCCGCCGTAGGCGTAGAACGTCCTGTCGCGGGGCCGCTTCTCGCCGAAGCCGACGGTGGCGGCGTCGAACCAGAAGCGCACGCCGTCGTCGCCGGGCCCGCGGCTGTCGGAGGCCAGCTCGGCCGCGCTCAGCGCGCGGGCGTACACCCGGGCCCGTCGCACGGTTCCGCTGAACTCCCGGGTGGGGTTGTCGACGTCGGTGGCCAGGGAGAGCGGTGCGGTGTTGACGGCAGGGCGCACCGAGGTGGTCCGGGTGGCCCGGACGGAGCCGTCGACGTACAGCGTCAGGGTGCCCGCCGCCGCGTCGAAAACGCCCGCGACGTGGTGTTCGGCACCCGTCCATCCGGCCGGCAGCGCCCAGCTCGCGGCGGCCCACTGTCCGCTGCCGTAGATGAAGAACTCCAGCGTCCTGTCGGTCTGTTTCAGTGCGTAGTGGGTGTCGCCCTTGGCGAGGATCGGCTGGTGGTTGCCGGTCACCTTCGGGGTCGCCCAGGCTTCCAGGGTGAGGGACCCCGTGAGGTCGAGCCCCGTGTCACGGGCGAAGACGGTGCCGCCGAAGACGCCCTTGTCGCGGCTGAAGCCGCCGCTGGGGGCGATGACCTCACCGCGCAGCGCGGCGGGGCCGGACTCGGTGAACAGCTTGCGGGCGGGGGTGGGCCAGGTCAGTGCCTGATCGACGAAGTCCCAGATCCAGCCGCCCTGCAGTACGTCGTGGCGGCGCACCAGGTCCCAGTATTTCCTGAAGTTTCCGCTGGAGTTGCCCATCGCGTGGGAGTACTCGATCATCACGTACGGCCGGGTGTCGGCGGTGTCCTTCGCCCTCGCCTCGACGCGGGAGGGACTGTCGTACATCTCGGAGCGGATGTCGCTGATCCCCGGGCGGTCGTCGCCCTCGTACTGGATGACGCGCGTGGTGTCGTACGAGCGGATCCAGTCGTGCATGGCGTTGAACGTGGTGCCGCCGCCGGCCTCGTTGCCGAGCGACCAGATGACGACCGAGGCGTGGTTCTTGTCCCGGTGGACCATGTTCTGCGCACGGGCCACGCAGGCCGTCGTCCACTCGGCGTGGTCGCCGGGGTACTGGCCCCGGATGCCGTGGGTCTCGAGATTGGTCTCGTCGACGAGGTACAGGCCGTACTCGTCGGCGAGTTCGAGCCAGTGCGGGTTGTTGGGGTAGTGCGAGGTGCGGACGCTGTTGATGTTCAGCCGTTTGATGATCCCGATGTCCTCGACCATGTCGGCGCGGGTGAGAGCCGAGCCGTGCCGGGGGTGCATCTCGTGCCGGTTGGTGCCCCGGAACGAGACGGGCCGGCCGTTGATGCGCATGAGGCCGTCCCGGAGCGCGAACTCGCGGAAGCCCACCCGGTGGGAAAGGATTTCGATCACCTTTCCGGCGGGGTCCCGCAGGCGGAGCACGGCCGTGTAGAGGTTCGGCTGTTCGGCCGACCACAGGCGCGGCGTGGCCACGGCCTTCGCGGCCCGGACGGTGCTCTCCTCCCCGGCGGCGAGGGCGACGGCCTGGACCAGCGGTCTGGGCCACACCGGGTGGCCCTTCGCGTCGTACAGCTGGGTCTCGACGGCGTACCGGCCCGCGCCCCCGCCGCCGTAGTCCCGCACGCTCGCGGTGACCGACAGCTCGGCCGCCCGGTAGTCGTCGCTCAGCGGGGTGTCCAGCCGGAAGTCGCGCAGGTGCACGGCGGGCGTGGAGTAGAGGTAGACCGAGCGGAAGATGCCGCTCAGCCGGATCATGTCCTGGTCCTCCAGCCAGTCGCCGTCGGAGTAGCGGTAGACCTCCACGGCGATCTGGTTGACGCCCTCCTCGAGGTGCGCGGTGATGTCGTACTCGGCCGGGTCGTAGGAGTCCTCGTGGTAGCCGACGAGCGTCCCGTTGATCCATACGTAGTGGGCGGACTTGACGCCCTCGAAGTGCAGGAAGGTCCGCCGTCCGGACCAGCCGCGCGGGAGCGTGAAGGTGCGGCGGTACTGGCCGACGGGGTTGTAGCGGGTGGGTGCGGCGGGCGGCTGCGCCTCCTCGCCCAGGCCGTTGGGGCCCCACCAGGGGTAGGTGATGTTGACGTAGATCGGGCGGTCGTAGCCGTGCAGCTGCCAGGCGGAGGGCACGGGGAGGGTGTCCCAGCCGCGGTCGTCCAGGTCGGTGCGGTAGAAGTCGGCGTCGCGGTCGTCGGGACGTTCGGCATGGGCGAACTTCCAGACCCCGTCGAGACTGAGCCGATACGGCGAGCGCGTACGGTCGGCCGCCAGGGCCTGGGTGAGGTCGGCGTAGGGCATCAGGGTGGTGTGCGGGGCCTCGGCGCCCAGCCGGAAGACGTCGATGCGGCCGTTCCATTCGGGGGCGCCGGCCGCCCCCGTCGCCTCGGACGGCACGGCCGCGCGGGCGGCGGTGGGCGCGGACAGGGCGAGCGCGCCGAGCACGGCGGCCGACCCTTCGAGCAGCCGGCGGCGGCTGACGGCCGTCCGCGGGAGATGGTCCGGCTCCGCCCACCGGGGGCGGTCCGGCCGGTCCATGGGTGACACGTGCGGGTGTGACATGACCACGACCTTCCTCGGGGCGATCCGTGCGGCTGTGCACGGACCGAGGTGTGTCAGATCGTGTCCAATCCTGTTGATAAAACGAACATAGGCGCGCCGCGATGGCCGAATTTCAACTCTCTTCGGCGCAACGTCACTTGGTGCACGCGCGGCACACGCGCTCTTCTGGTGACTTGCGTCAATAGACGTCGCGCACGTATCGCTTGTCGGTGGCGAGCTGCTTCACATAGGCCGCCGCCTCCGGCTCGCTCAGACCGCCGTGCACGACCGCGACGTCGCGCAGGGCCTGGTCGACGTCCTTGGCCATCCGGGAGGCGTCGCCGCAGACGTAGAAGTGCGCGCCGTCCCGGAGCCAGGACCACAGGTGGGAGCCGTGCTCGCGGATCCGGTCCTGGACGTAGACCTTGGCGCGCTGGTCGCGGGAGAAGGCCGTGTCCAGGCGGCTGAGGACGCCGTCGGCCCGCAGGGCGGTCAGCTCCTCCTCGTAGTAGAAGTCCGTCGCCCGGTGCTGCTCGCCGAAGAAGAGCCAGTTGGGGGCCCGGTGGCCGCGCGCCCGGCGCTCCTCGAGGAAGCCGACGAACGGCGCCACTCCGGTGCCAGGACCGACCATCACCATCGGCGTCGAGGCGTCGGCGGGCGGCCGGAAGTGCGGCGAGCGCTGCACGTGGACGGGGACCTCGGCGCCGGGTGCGGCATCGGCGAGGAAGGGCGAGCAGACGCCCTGGCGGGGGCGGCCGGCCAGGTTCTCGTAGCGCACGACGGAGACGGTGAGCGAGACGAGGTGGGGGTCGGTCAGCGGGCTGGACGAGATGGAGTACAGGCGCGGTTGCAGCCGCCCGAGGACGTCAGTCCACTCCTGGGCGTCGGCGCGGACGCCGGACTCGGTCGCCAGATCGACGGCCTGCCGGCCCCAGGACCACTTCGCCAGCTCGTCCTTGTTGTCCGGGCGCAGCAGTTTGCGCAGCTCGCGCGGGTCGCGGGTGCGGTCGGCCGTGAAGCGCAGCAGGGCCGGGGTGATCCGGGTGATGTCGAGATGGCGCAGCAGGGCCTCCCCGAGCGCCGTCTCCCCGACCCCGTTCACCTGCACGCGCGCGTGCGCGTCGAGTCCTGTGACGGCCAGCCACTCCGCCACCAGGTCCGGGGAGTTGAGCGGCCGGACGCCGAGCGCGTCGCCGGCCTCGTAGACGAGGGGGGTCTCGCTGTCGCGCGTGTCGAAGGTGAAGCGCCGGACCTCCTTGCCGGAACCGGGCAGGCTCAGCAGCCGGTTGCCGGTGAGCCGGGCGGTGACGGGAGCGGGACGCCTGGAGCGGGCGGGAGCGGCGGAGGGGGCCGCGACGGCGGACGGCGACGCGGGCCCGGCGGCGGGGGCGGCGGCACGGGCGGCGTCCGGCGCACCGGTGGCGGCGGGAAAGGGGGCGGGAGCCGGCGCGGGTGGCGTGCCGGGGACCGCGGGCAGGAGTTCCGTGGCGTCCTTCAGGGCGGTGAGCACCTGGTCGAGCCAGAGCTCCGCCTCCGTCTCGTAGTCCGGTTCGCAGTCGGTGCGCGGGGTCAGCCGGACGGCGCCGAGCTCGTCCATACGGCGGTCCAGGCGCCGGCCGTGTCCGCAGAAGTCGTCGTAGGAGGAGTCCCCGAAGGCGAGGACGGCGTAGCGGCGGCCCGCCAGGCGCCCGGTGTCCAGCGCGTCCAGGCCGTCCCAGAAGCCGGCCCCGTTGTCGGGCGCGTCGCCGTCGCCGAAGGTGCTGGTGATCAGCAGCAGGTCGGCGTCGGAGGGCAGGGCGGCCGGGTCCGCCTCGTCCATCGCGACCAGGGCGGCCGGGTGGCCGCCGGCGGACAGGCGTGCGGCGGTGGCTGCGGCGAAGTCCTCGGCGGTGCCGGTCTGGGAGGCCCACAGGATCACGACCCGTCGGGCCGGGTCCGCGGGCGGGGCGGTGGTGGTGCGGGAGTACATGCCCGCGAGGGTGCCGTTGACCCACAGCGCGTGCTCGGGGCTGAAGGGGGCGTCCGGCGGCAGGACCGGCACGCCCGGGGCGCCGGCCGGGATGCCGGCGAGGAAACCGACCAGGTAACGCCGTTCGCGTTCGGTCAGCACCGGCGGCGGTGCGGGATCGAGGCCGAAGACGGCGGCGGCGGAGGGCTGGACCGCGGTGGGGACGAGAGCGGCGGGAGGGGCCGTCGGCGTGCCGGGCGCGGAGGCCGGGCCGAATGCCGGCAGTGCGGCGGGAACGAGAGCGGCGGGTTCCGCTGCCCGGGCGGCCGGGGCCTCGGTCGCCGGAGAAAGCACGGTAACCGGTGTCGAGACCTTCGTCAGCGAGACCGCGCACACCTTGAGCTCGGGCTGGAAGGACAGCGGGTCGACGGCGTCGCTGGTGACCGCGTTGACGCTGAGGTACTCGCCGAACAGGTCGTTCCAGTGGAACGGGGCGAAACAGGATCCGGGCAGCACCCGGTCGGTGACGACGGCCGGCAGCACGGCCCGCCCGCGCCGTGAGGCGACCTCCACGGAGTCGCCGTCGGCGAGGCCGAGCGCGGCCGCGTCCTCGGGGTGCACCTCGACGAACGGACCGGGGTCGAGCTTGTTCAGCTTGGCCACCTTGGCGGTCTTCGTCAGGGTGTGCCACTGGTGCTGCAGACGGCCGGTGTTGAGCACGAACGGATAGTCGTCGTCGGGCATCTCGGCGGGCGGGACGTGCGGGCGCGGATGGAAGACCGCGCGGCCGGAGGCCGTGGGGAAGGTGAGCGTGCCGTCGTCGTTCACGTACCGGACCGGGTTGCGGTCAAAGCCGTCGGCGGTGCCGGCGGGCCACTGGACCGGGGCGACGCGCAGTCGCTCGTACGTCACTCCACGCAGGTCGTAACCGGTTGCCGGGTTGTACGCCCGCTTGATCTCCTCGAAGATCTCCTCGGCGCTGTCGTAGGAGAAGCCGCTCTCGTAACCCATGGCGCGGGCGACGGCCGCGATGAGCCGCCAGTCGGCCGTCGCCTCCCCCGGCGGGTCGGCGGCGGGACGGGCGAGGGTGAGGTTGCGCTCGCTGTTGATGAGCACGCCCTCGGTCTCGGTCCACAGCGCGCCGGGCAGGACGACGTCGGCGTACGCGTTGGTCTCGGTGTCGGCGAAGACGTCCTGCGCGACGACGAACTCGGCCGCCTCCAGACCCTCGATGACCGTCCTGCGGTTGGCCACGGAGGCGACGGGGTTGGTGCAGATGATCCAGCAGGCCTTGATCTCGCCGTCGGCCATCTTGCGGAACATCTCCACGGTGCCCTTGCCGACGCCGTCCGCCCTGACCGTGCCCGCAGGCAGACCCCACAGGTCCTCGACGAAGGCGCGGTCGGCGTCGACGAGGACCGAGCGCTGGCCGGGCAGCCCCGGGCCCATGTAGCCCATCTCGCGGCCGCCCATGGCGTTGGGCTGGCCGGTGAGGGAGAAGGGGCCGCTGCCCGGCCGGCAGATCGCGCCGGTGGCGAGGTGGAGGTTGATGAGCGCGTTGGTGTTCCAGGTGCCGTGCGTGGACTGGTTGAGGCCCATGGTCCAGCAGCTGGTCCACTCCCCCGCCTCACCGATCGTCCGGGCCGCCTCGCGCAGGTCGGCCTCCGGGATGCCGGTGATCCGCGCGACGGTCGCGGGCGGGTAGTCGGCGAGGAACCCGGGCATCTCCTCCCAGCCCTCGGTGAACCGGGCGACGAACTCCGGGTCGGTGTGGCCGTTCTCGTGCAGGAGGTACAGCAGTCCGTTGAGGAGGGCGAGGTCGGTGCCCGGCCTGACCTGGAGGAACAGGTCGGCCTTCGCGGCGGTGGCGGTGCGCCGCGGGTCGACGACGATCAGTTTCGCACCCGCTTTCACCCGTTCCATCATCCGCAGGAAGAGGATGGGGTGGCAGTCGGCCATGTTGGAGCCGATGACGAGGAAGACGTCCGCGCGATCGAGGTCGTCGTAGGAGCCGGGCGGGCCGTCGGCGCCCAGGGACAGCTTGTAACCGGTTCCGGCGCTTGCCATGCACAGCCGGGAGTTGGACTCGATCTGGTTGGTCCGCAGGAAACCCTTGGCAAGTTTGTTGGCCAGGTACTGCGCTTCGAGGCTCATCTGGCCGGACACATAGAGGGCGACCGCGTCGGGACCGTGCTCGTCGACGACGGCCCGCAGCCGCCGGGCCGTCTCGGCGACCGCCGCGTCCACGGAGGCGGGCTCCGGCTCCTCGCCGCGGTCCTGGCGGACGAGGGCGGTGGTGAGCCTGCCGGGCGCGGCGAGCATGTCGGCGGTGGTCGCGCCCTTGGTGCACAGCCGTCCGGAGTTCGCCGGGTGCTGTTTGTCTCCGGAGGCCTTCAGCACCGTACGGCGTCCGTCCGGCCCGAAGCCGATGTCGAGGATCATGCCGCAGCCGACGCCGCAGTAGGAGCAGACCGTGCGCACCTTCGTCTCGGTCGCGCTGTCGGTCCGCGGGTCCGGCACGGCCACGGGCGCCCCCTTCCTTCTGACGATCGGCCTGGCGAGAGCCTCTCCAAGCCTCTGCGACGGTACGAACCGTGCATTACGCAGGTGTCTCCCCGACCCGCCACCGGGAGTTAAGCCCGGCGCACAGCGCAGGGCGGACGGATGTGAGCGGACGGCGGACGGGGGCGTGAGCGGACGGCGGACGGGGGCGTGAGCGTAGCCGAAGCGGTCGGGTGAGCGGTGGGGCGGCCCGTGTCCGCGCAGGCGGCGGGCCCCGGAGGAGGGCGAGGTCGCGGCCGAGGAGCGGGGGCGCCGCGTCCGGTTCCGGTACCGACCCTTTGCCCGCCCTGGATGGCATGCCCGCGTCAGATCTGTCACGCTTCCGGCAACCGTCGCGCACCGCCCCGCGGCTCACCCACACCGCCGGGGACAGCCACCGAGCAGGCCGCAAAACCGGCCGTCGCAAAGGAGCAACGCGTGAGACCCACCCCCCGCAGGACGCTCGCCGCAGGCGCGCTCGCCCTCGCCGCACTGGCGGCCGTCTCGCTCCCCGCCGCACCTCCGGCAGCCGCCGCACCGGACGAGGCCGCACCCACGGGCGCCTTCGCCGGCTCCGCACCGCGGGGCGTCGCGTCAGCACCCGGCACGTCCACCCGCGCCCCGGCCGACGGCGCGGCCTCGGCGGCCGCCGTCTGCACACCGGCCCAGGCCGTCGTCAACGGTGGCTTCGAGAGCGGCACGTCGCCGTGGACCCAGTCCTCGACCAGCGTGATCACCAGCCGTACCGGGCAGAGCGCCCACAGCGGCACCGCCTTCGCCTGGCTGGGCGGGGTCGGCAGCACGCACACCGACACCCTCGCGCAGAGCGTCGTCATCCCCTCCGGGTGCGCCTCCGCCACGCTGACGTTCTGGCTGCACGTCGACACGACCGAGACGACCTCGTCCACGGCGTACGACAAGCTGACCGCCAAGATCGGCACAACGACCCTGGCCACGTACTCCAACCTCGACAAGAACACCGGCTACGTCCAGAAGTCGTTCGACGTGTCGGCCTTCGCCGGGCAGACGGTGAGTCTGTCGTTCACCGGAACCGAGGACTCCAGCCTTCGGTCGAACTTCGTCCTCGACGACATCGCGCTCGACACCTCCGGCGACACCACGCCGCCCGCCGACTCCGTCCGCACCCCGGCGGCCCCGTCGTACACCGTCAGTCTGACCGGCAACACCGCCGGCACGGTGTGGACCGGACACGAGAGCGCGACCTTCACGAACGCCTCCGCGACCGCGCTCACCGAGGTGTACCTGCGGCTGTGGGACAACTACCACGGCACGTGCGCCGCAATGCCGATCACGGTCGGCAACGTCACCGGCGGCACCGCGGGCGCCCTCTCGGTCGGCTGCACGGCCCTCCAGATCACCCTCGCGGCGCCCCTGGCCCAGGGGCAGAGCACCACGCTCGGCTTCGACCTCGGCATCACGGTGCCCAGCGGCGCCGACCGGTTCGGCCACGACGGGGCGTTCAGCTTCATCGGAAACGCGCTGCCCGTGCTGGCGGTGAAGGACGGCGCGGGCTGGCATCTGGACCCGTACACGAACAACGGCGAGTCGTTCTACTCCCTGGCCGCCGACTTCAGGGTGACCCTCGACCACCCGAGCACCCTGCTCGTGCCGGCCACCGGCACCTCCGTCGACACCGCGGGATCCAGTGGCCGCACCATCACCACGGCGACCGCTTCCCGGGTGCGGGACTTCGCGTGGGCGGCCGGCCCGTTCAGCAGGATCTCCGGCGCCTCGGCCGCCGGCACCCCGATCAACGTCTACTCCGTCTCCGGCATCAGTTCGGCCGACGCCCAGTCGATGCTCACCACCGCGAAGACCGCGGTGGACGCCCACTCCTCCCGCTTCGGCGCCTACCCCTACGGCGAGCTGGACGCCGTCATCGACAACAGCTTCTGGTTCGGCGGCATGGAGTACCCCGGCTTCGTCCTCGACCTGGTCAGCACCACGGCGCTGACCCATGAGATCGGCCACCAGTGGTGGTACGGGATCGTCGGCGACGACGAGTACACGAGCCCGTGGCTGGACGAGTCGTTCACCGACTACGCCACCGACCTGGCGCTGGGCAAGACCGGCAGCGGCTGCTGGAACAGCGTGTCCTGGGCCTCGTCGGCGGAGAAGATCACCAACTCGATGGCCTACTGGGACACCCACTCCTCGCGGTACTCCACCGTCGTCTACGGCTACGGCAAGTGCGCACTGCACGACCTGCGGCGACTGATCGGCGACACCGCGATGGCCAAGTTGCTGAAGGACTACGCCACTTCCCACTGGTACGGCGTCTCGACCACGGCCGAGTTCAAGGCGGCCGCCCGGGCCGCCACGACCACCGACCTGACGTCGTTCTGGACCACGCACCGCATCGACGGCTGAGCAGCGGCCGGGGCCGTCGGCCGGACGACGGCCCCGGCCCCGCCCCCACTTTGGCGACGACGGCAGAGGCATCGGCGGCCGACGACGGGCGACGGCTGCCGCGCGCGGACTCCGCCCGGCCCGGGATTCCGCCCGGGCCCGGTCGGCCCGGACTCCGGCCGCAGCCCCGACCCCGTCAGGGAAGCGGACGAACTTGATCCCCCGACTGCGGGTAGGACACGTCCGGTCGGCAGATCCGCAGATCCGCCCGGACGGCGTGGGACGTGTCGGCCGGTCTGCCGATCCGCCCGGACGGGAGGTGTCGGCCCGTATTCGGCCCGTATCTCGTCGGCGCCCGTCCGGCGACGTCGCCGGACGGGCGCCTGCGCGACCGCGACCGCGTCCGCATCGGCGTCGGCGTCGGCCCGGTTCGTGGCGGGTGTCAGCCGACCCGGCCGGCGAAGGCGGCGTACGCCGACTCGTCGTAGAGCACGAACCTCACCTCGGTCACGGCCGTGCGCGCCGCCCGCACCGTCTCCACGGCGATCCGGGCGGCGTCGTCCATCGGCCAGCCGTAGATGCCCGCGGAGATCGCCGGGAAGGCCACCGTGTGGGCGCCCAGCTCGTCCGCGACCCGCAGCGACTGCCGGTAACAGGAGGCCAGCAGGTCCGAACGGTCCTCGGTGACGCTGTACACGGGGCCCACGGTGTGGATCACCCAGCGGGCGTCCAGATCGCCCGCCTTGGTGGCGACCGCCTGACCGGTGGGCAGGCCTTTGCCGTAGTGCGAGGCGCGCAGGCGGCGGCAGTCGGCGAGGATCTCGGGGCCGCCGCGGCGATGGACGGCGCCGTCGACGCCGCCCCCGCCGAGCAACGACGAGTTGGCCGCGTTGACGACGGCGTCCACGGACTGCAGGGTGATGTCGCCCTGGACGAGCGTGATCGTGGTCATGTCGGTGTGTATACCAACGCGCGGCGACCGCCGCTCACCCGTTCTGCCGCAGCCTCCGCCAGACGGCCTTGGCCGCGTTGTGGCCCGACATGCCGTGTACGCCCGGGCCGGGCGGCGTGGCCGAGGAGCACAGGAAGACGGCCGGGTGCGGGGTGGCGTACGGGAACGCGGTCAGCTTGGGGCGCAGCAGGATCTGGAGCCCGGAGACGGCTCCGGCGGCGATGTCCCCGCCGACGTAGTTGGCGTTGCGGGCGGCGAGTTCGGCGGGGCCGGCGGTGACCCGGGCCAGGACCCGGTCGCGGAATCCGGGTGCGAAGCGCTCCAGTTGGCGTTCCATGGCGTCGGTGAGGTCGCCGGTCCAGCCGTTGGGCACATGGCCGTACGCCCAGAACACGTGCTTGCCCTCCGGGGCGCGGGTCGGGTCGACGACGCCGGGCTGCACGGTGATCAGGAAGGGCCGGTCGGGCGCGCGCCCCTCCCGGGAGGGCGCTCGCAGCGCCGCGCCGATCTCCGCGCTGTCCGCGCCGATCTGCACGGTGCCGGCCCGCCGGGCCTCCTTTGCGGTCCAGGGGACGGGACCGTCGAGGGCATAGTCGATCTTGAAGACGCCGGGGCCGTACTTGTACCCCGCGTAGTAGTCGCCGAAGCCGGCGATGCGGCCGAGGGCGGTGGGCGAGGTGTCGAAGACGTAGGCGCGGGCGGGCGGCAGGTCGTCGAGGCGCTTGACCTCGTAGTCCGTGTGGACGCTGCCGCCGAGATCCTCGAGGTACGCGGCGAGGGCGTCGGAGAGGGACTGGGAGCCGCCGCGGACCACCGGCCAGCCGCGGGCGTGCGCGGAGAGGGCGAAGACCAGGCCGACGGCGCCGGTGGCGAACCCGTTCAACGGGGCCATGACATGGGCTACGAGACCGGCGAAGAGAGTCTTGGCCCGCTCGTCGTGGAAGCGGCGGGTGAGCCAGCTGGACGGGGGCAGGCCAACCAGGCCGAAACGGGCCAGGGTGAGCGGGTCGCGCGGGAGGGCGGTCAGCGGCAGCGACATGAAGTCGCGGACCAGGGCGTCCCACTTGGGCAGGAAGGGCTCGACCAGGCGGCGGTAGGGGCCCGCGTCACGCGGCCCGAAGGAGGCGGCCGTCTCCGCCACGGACCGGGACAGCACGGCGGCGCTGCCGTCGAGGAAGGGGTGGGCCATGGGCAGCTCGGGGTGCAGCCACTGCAGTCCGTAGCGCTCCAGGGGCAGGGCGCGGAAGGCGGGCGAGTTGATGCCCAGCGGGTGGGCGGCGGAGCACGGGTCGTGGCGGAAGCCCGGCAGGGTGAGCTCCTCGGTACGGGCGCCCCCGCCCACGGTGTCCCGCGCCTCGAAGAGCGCCACGGAGAAGCCGCGCCTGGCCAGCTCCACCGCTGCGGTCAGCCCGTTGGGCCCCGCTCCCACCACGACCGCATCGAGCATCGACGGCACTTCGACCCCTTCGTCAGCCGGTGACCTCCGACATCGGTGGCCCCCGCAATCAGGATATGCCGGGGGGTCCGCGAGACCTGCGGCGCGGGGGCTCGAAACCGGCCGGGAACCGACAGGCGCACGCCTGGACGCGGAGCGTCCCCGTGGCGGGCGGCGGCCCTCACCGGGCAGCGCGGCAGCCGCCGGGACACCCACCGACGCCGCGGCCGGCCGCCCAACCGGCCGGGCAGGCTCGGCGTCGAACACCCGGTAACCGCGCGACGCGGCCGGGGCTCTGGCGCAGCACGGCACGCCGCCCGACGCCCGCAAACCGCGAAAACCGGCCCGGACGCCATGCAGGGCGGTACGCCGACCGCACGAGGACGCCGATCCGCCCGGAAACCGCGTAACCCCGCCGGGACGCCACGCAGGCCGGCAGGCCGCACGCGCCGGCCGGGGCGGGACGCCCACAGGCTCAGACGGTGCGCCGGTGCGGCTCCGCGCCGGACGCCGTACGCCATTCGCCACCCGCGAGCAGCGCGGCCACGCGACGGGCCGTGGCCGCGTCCCGGGCTGCCGTGAACGGCAGGGAGTTGCCGCCCCTGACGCGGAACGGCTCGCCGGTGAGCGTGAGGTGGGCGCCGCCCGCCTCCTCGACCAGGAGCAGCCCGGCCGCATGGTCCCACGCCGCTTCCCAGGAGAAGGCCGTGGCGTCCAACTCGCCCCGGGCGACGGCGAGATACTCGAGGCCGGCCGAACCGCACGCGCGCGGTGCGACACCGTCCGTCCACAGCCCCAACAGGGCGCGCTTCTGGTCGTCGGTCGTGTAGTCGGGGTGTGAGGTGGCCACGGTCAGATCGCGGCCCGGCTCGGGCGGGCCGGCGAACAGCCGCTCGCCGTCGAGGAAGGCGCCGCCGCCGCGGACCGCCGTGGCCAGGAGGCCACGGGCCGGAGCATAGGTCCACGAGGCCAGCAGGACGCCGTGGCGGACGAGCGCGACCAGGGTGCAGAAGCCGTCGTCCCCGTGCACGAACTGCCGTGTGCCGTCGACGGGGTCGACGATCCAGACCGGTGTCCCGCCCTGTATCGCCTCGTACGTCGCCGGGTCGGCGTGCACCGCCTCCTCGCCGACGACGACCGACCCCGGCAGGAGGGCGCCCAGTGCCTTCGTGAGGTACAGCTCGGCGTTGCGGTCGGCGTCCGTCACCAGGTCGTGGGGGCCGTTCTTCTCGTCGACCTCGTGCGCGGCGAGCTGCCGGAAGCGCGGCATGATCTCGGCTGCGGCGGCGCGGCGGACCGCCTCCTCCACGTCGGCCGAGTGGCGGGCGAGAAACTCGTCGATGGTTTCCGTGTCTTCGATCATGCCTCCATGAGAGCACGCCCCACTGACAATCCCCGCCCGCCCGGTGCATCACGGGTGGAATCGGGATGAAGAACGGGAGCCCGCACGTCCGGGCGCGGGGCGGGCGCGGGCGCCGCCGGACCGCGAGCGGTCGCCGGACCGCGAGCGGTCCCGTCGGCGGCCCGTGGGCGCTTCTCAGCGGCCCACCGCGTACCCCTGCATCCCGCGCGGGTTCGCGGCCGCGGACAGGATTCCGGTCGCCGGATCGCGGGCGACGGCGCACAGACGGCCCTCGGACCAGGCGTCGCCGACGGTCACGCGATGACCGCGTCGCCGCAGCTCCCGCACCACCTCCGCCGGCATCCGGGACTCCACGGTGAGACTGCCCGGCCGCATGCCGCGCGGGAAGAAGGAACCGGGGAAGCCGTCGTTGTGCCAGTTGGGCGCGTCGATCGCCCCCTGCAGGTCGAGGGCGCCGCGCACCCGCGGGCGCAGGGCGACCCCCAGGAGGAAGTGCAGCTGCCACTGGTCCTGCTGGTCGCCGCCGGGTGTGCCGAACGCCATGACGGGGACCCCGTCGCGCAGCGCCAGCGACGGCGTGAGGGTGGTGCGCGGGCGGCGCCCCGGCGTGAGGGAGTTCGGCAGGCCCTCGTCCAGCCAGGTCATCTGCAGCCGGGTGCCGAGCGGGAAGCCCAGCTCGGGCACGACCGGGTTGGACTGGAGCCAGCCTCCGCTGGGCGTCGCCGCGATCATGTTGCCCCAGCGGTCGACGACGTCGAGGTGGCAGGTGTCGCCGCGGACGGCACCGTCCCCGGCGATTTCCGGCTCGCCGGGCACGGGCGACGCCGGCCCCTTGGCGACGGTCGGCTCGCCGGCGCCCGGGGGGCTGAGGGCGGGGTCGTCGGCGACGGTCACGTGCGCGTGCGCGCTCAGCCGCGGGAGGCGTCCGCCGGGGCTGCCGGGCCGCAGCTCGTACGACGCCTCGTCGCCGATCAGCCGCCGCCGCGCCGCGTTGTAACCGGCGCCGAGCAACGCCTCCAGCGGAACCTCGGCCGCGTCGCCGTACCAGGCCTCGCGGTCGGCCATGGCGAGTTTGCAGCCCTCCACCAGGAGATGGACGTAGGCGGCCGAGCCGTACGCGGGCAGTTCGGGCGGGAGCAGCGCCAACTGCTGCAGGAGGGCCGGACCCTGGCTCCAGGGTCCGGCCTTGCACACGGTCCAGCCGTTCCAGTCGTACGTCGACGGCGTCTCGTAGGACGCGGACCAGCCGGCGAGGTCGGCGGCCGTGAGCCTGCCGGTGTGGCGCTCGCCGCTGGTGTCCAGGGTGGGCCGGGCGGACTGGCGCACCAGCGCCTCGGCGACGAACCCGGACCGCCACACCTCCCGCGCGGCCTCGATCCGCGCCTCCCGGTCGCCCGCCGGGGCGGTCTCGGCGAGCAGCCGCTTCCAGGTGGCGGCGAGCGCCGGGTTGCGCAGCAGTTCACCGGGGCGCGGCGGCCGCCCGCCGGGCAGGTACACCTCCGCCGAAGAGGTCCACTCCGTCTCGAACAGCTCCCGTACCGTCTCGACGGTCGCGCCCACGTTCTCCACGGGCGCGTGCCCGTGCTCGGCGTACCCGATCGCGTACTTCAGCACGTCGTCGAGGGACCTGGTGCCGTAGTCCCGCAGGAGGAGCAGCCAGGCGTCGAACGCGCCGGGGACCGCGGCGGCGAGCGGTCCCGTCCCGGGCACGAGGTCCAGGCCGAGACCGCGGTAGTGCGCGACCGTCGCCCCGGCCGGCGCCACGCCCTGCCCGCACAGCACGCGCACCTCGCCGCCGGCCGGGGCGAGCAGGATCGGGACCTCTCCGGCGGGCCCGTTGAGGTGCGGCTCGACGACGTGCAGCACGAACGCCCCGGCCACGGCCGCGTCATAGGCGTTGCCGCCGTCCTCCAGCACGGCCATCGCCGACTGCGAGGCCAGCCAGTGCGTCGAGGAGACCATGCCGAAGGTGCCCTGAAGGGTGGGGCGGGTGGTGAACTGCATCTCTCACCTCGGTGTCCGCGTGCGTCGGTCGACCACCCAACTTAGGGCGAGCCGTGGGGAGAACACGGGGAGAACGAGTGCGAGACCGGTTCTCCCCGGGGAGCCGTTCCCCCCTCTGCCCCGAACCAGCCGTCGCCGGCGGCGGCGTCGCCCCGACGGAGACCGGCCCCGTGCTGCGGGACCGGGAGGCCTGGCGGTCGTCGCTCCGGCCCACCCCCGCGCCCCGCGTCCCCGCTACCGGCACTGCGCCCCCTATGCACCATGAAAGGACATGATGTCCCGGTAGATCCTGGCCCCTTCGTCATCGCGCGGCCACGGAGCGAGTTCACACTTCCGCCCCACAGGGAGTCGTGTGACACTGGCGTCTGCTGTCCGCACTGCGGACCCCGTCCGCACCGTCCCCCACGAAAGTGCTCCGTGCGCTCCCTCCCACTGCCGCTCGCCCTCACCGCGCGTCTGACCCCGGTGGTCGTGCTCGCCTGCGCGGGCTGGGCGATGTCGTCCGGCCCGCTCGACGAACCGCAGGACACCGCGCGCAAGGACACGCAGAACACCCGGCCCGACGAGACGTCCGCGCCGTCCTCCACCGCCGTCTCCAAGACGTACGCCGCCGCGCCCGCGCCGTGCGCCGGTGTGGCCGTGAAGACGGTCGCCGCGCTCGTGCCGGGCGCCAAGGCGGCGGGCAAGGAGATCCCGTCCACGGACACCGCGCTGCGCCGCACCTGCTCCTGGAACGCGCTCAAGGGCTACGACTACCGCTGGCTCGACATCTCCTTCGAGATCGCGGAGTCGGACGAGGCGGCGCAGAACTCGTACAAGGAGCGCACCAAGGAGAAGAGCGGCGGCGGGGCGGTTCCGGGGCTCGGCGACGAGGGCTACTCGGTGGTGAACCTCACGACCGAGGACAAGCAGCAGACCCGAGAGGGCGTGGTCATCGCCCGGGTGGCCAACGCGCTGGTGATCGTCAACTACAACGGCAGCGACTTCGAGACGAAGAAGGCGCCGGCCACCGACGAGATCAACAAGGGCGCGATCAAGGCCGCGAAGGAAGCGGTGGCCGCCCTGCAGAGCGGCGGCAAGACCTGAGGGCAGCGCGGTCCGTTCGTCTCCTGCGGTCCGCGACACGGCACGTGCACGGCACGGAGTCCGCGTCACGGAGAACGCGGCTTGCACCTCACCGCGTCCGCGCGTCACCGTGGACGAGGCTCGGTCCTCATCGCGTCCGCGCGCGTCACGGCTCACGACGCCGGCCCCTCACCGCGTCCGCGCGTCACGCACTTCGACATCGGGCACCTGCCCGGAGCGACGCCGGGCGTCCCGGCCTGACGCCGCCCGAGCGGCGGAGGGACGCCGGGCGGCACGCGCGCGGGGAGACGCGCGTGCCGCGGACGCCCGTCTCAGACGGTGCTTTCCTCCCGTCGGTCGCGCGGCAGCATCAGGGCCAGGTACACCACGATCGAGGTGCCCAGTCCGACGGCCCAGCCGTAGTCGGCGAGAGGTTCCAGCGCCGGGATCGGACGGCCGTCGAACAGCGGTTTGAAGCTTGCGCCGCCGATCGCGAGGACGCCGCCCACCACGAAGGCGGCCACCGCCCGCCAGTTCCAGCCGTCGGCGTACCAGTAGCGGCCGCCGGCCCGGTACAGGTCGGTCAGGTCGAGTCTGCCGCGGCGCAGGATCCAGTAGTCGGCGATGAGGATGCCGGCGACCGTGCCCAGCAGACCGCCGACCAGGCCGAGCCAGGTGAAGATGTAGCCCTGCGGGTCGGAGTACAGCTTCCAGGGGAAGATCAGCACGCCGAGCACGCAGGTGACGAGTGCGCCGGTGCGGAAACTGACCTTCCGGGGAGCGACGTTGGAGAAGTCGAAGGCCGGGGACACCAGGTTGGCCGCGATGTTCACCGACAGGGTCGCCACCAGCACCGTCACCAGAGCGAAGAGCAGCCCGACGGCGTTGTCCGTCTTGGCGGCGAGCTGTACCGGGTCCCAGATCGTCTCGCCGTACACGGCCTGCGAGCCGGAGGTGACCATCACCGACAGCAGCGCGAACAACGTCATCGTCGTCGGGAGACCGAGAGCCTGTCCCCAGGTCTGCGCCTTCTGCGACTTCCCGTAACGGGTGAAGTCGGGGATGTTCAGCGACAGCGTCGACCAGAAGCCGATCATGCCCATGAGGGAAGGCCAGAAGAGTTTCCAGAAGTCGCCGCCCCAGCCGAGCTTGGAGGGCTGGTCCAGCAACGGGCCGAAACCGCCTGCTTTGTTGCTCATCCAGATCAGCATGACGAGCGCGCCGACGAGGACGAAGGGAGCCGCCCAGTTCTCGAAGCGGCGGATCGTCTCCATGCCCCGGTAGATGATCGCCACCTGGATCACCCAGAAGATCGCGAACGACAGCCACATGGTCCAGGCGTAGCCGCCGATCTTCCCGGCGTCGCTCCAGCCGCCGCCGATCAGCTTCCCGGCGAGGAAGTAGATCGCCTCACCGCCGATCCAGGTCTGGATGCCGAACCAGCCGCACGCCACCAACGCCCTCACCACGGCCGGGAGGTTGGCGCCGCGGATGCCGAAGGAGGCACGGGCGAAGACCGGGAAGGGGATGCCGTACTTGGGTCCCGCGTGCCCGGTGAGCAGCATCGGCACCAGCACGATCACGTTGGCCAGGGCGATGGTGAACACCGCCTGCTTCCAGTCCATGCCGACGGCGATCAGACCGGAGGCCAGGGTCCACGACGCCGTGTTGTGGGCCATGCCGACCCACAGCGCGGAGAAGTTGTAGGTGGTCCAGGTGCGCTTCTCCACCGGGACCGGGAGCAGGTCCTCGTTGGCGTAGGGACCGCTGGGCGGCGGGGAACCCGGGGCGAGCTCGACGCGCCCGTCGGAAAGGGTGACTTGGTCGGCCATGGGTATGGCCGTGGGAGCGGTGTCGGTCATGGGCAGGCCAATCAAACGAGGGGCGGATCCGGAAAGGCCGTGCGGGTCTCCGGCCCCCTCTCCCGGGACGGCGGGAGAGGGGAGAACTGGAGTGGGGGGATGGGGAGTTGAGCGGGGGGACGGGTCAGCCGTTGACGGCCGGGATCACCGTCGCGCCGTAGGCGTCGATGACCTTCTCCTGCGCGTCGTGCATGTCGTAGACGGCGAACTGGTCGACGCCGAGGTCGCGCAGGGCGTTCAGCTTCTCGATGTGCTTCTCGACCGGTCCGACGATGCAGAACCGGTCGACGATCTCGTCGGGCACGAACGCGGTGTCGGGGTTGTCGCTGCGTCCGTGGTGCGAGTAGTCGTACCCCTGCCGGGCCTTGATGTAGTCGGTGAGTTCCTCGGGGACCTGCGAGGAGTGCTCACCGTACTTCGACACCAGGTCGGCCACATGGTTGCCGACCATGCCGCCGAACCACCGGCACTGCTCGCGGGCGTGCGCCAGCGCCTGCGGAGAGTCGTCGTCGGTGACGTACGCAGGGGCGGCCACGCAGATCCGGACCTCGTCCGGGTCGCGTCCGGCGGCGACCGCCGCGTCCTTCACGGCCTTCACCATGTACTCGGTGAGATACAGGTCGGCGAGCTGGAGGATGAAGCCGTCGGCCTCCTCGCCGGTCATCTTCAGCGCCTTGGGCCCGTACGCGGCCATCCAGACGGGCAGCCGGGCGTCGTCCTTGATCCAGGGGAACCGCACGACCGTCCCGCCGAGGTCCGCCTCCTGGCCCGAGCCGAGCGCACGGATGACCTTCATGGCCTCGCTGATCCGGGCGAGGGTGTTGGGGGCGCGGCCGGCGACGCGCATGGCGGAGTCGCCGCGGCCGATGCCGCAGACGGTGCGGTTGCCGAACATGTCGTTGAGGGTGGCGAAGGTGGAGGCGGTGACCTCCCAGGTACGGGTGCCCGGGTTGGTCACCATGGGGCCGACGGTCAGCCTGTCGGTGTTCGCGAGGATCTGACTGTAGATCACGAACGGTTCCTGCCAGAGCACGGCCGAGTCGAAGGTCCAGCCGTGAGTGAAGCCGTTCCGCTCGGCGCGCTGCATCAGGTCGACGACCTTGGAGGCCGGCGGGTCGGTCTGCAGGACGAGTCCGAAGTCCATGGGCGCTGCTCCTAGTTGAGGTACTGGCAGGTGGAGCGCGGGGTGTAGACGCCGTGTCCGGCGTGTCCGGTGTACTCCCGCTCGGTGATGACGAGTTCGCCCCGCGACAGCACCGTCTCGACGCGGCCGGTGATCCGCTTGCCCTCGTAGGCCGAGTAGTCGACGTTCATGTGGTGGGTCCCGGCGGAGACGGTCTGCTCGGCCTGCGGGTCGTAGATCACGACGTCGGCGTCGGCGCCCGGGGCGATGGTGCCCTTCTTGGGGTACATGCCGAACATGCGGGCGGGGGTGGCGCAGGCGATCTCGATCCAGCGGCGGCGGCTGATGTGCCCGTCGACGACGGCCTGGTGGAGCAGGTCCATACGGTTCTCGACGCCCGGCAGGCCGTTGGGGATCTTCGAGAAGTCGCCCCGGCCGAGCTCCTTCTGCCCCTCGAAGCAGAAGGGGCAGTGGTCGGTGGAGACGACCTGGAGGTCGTTGGTCCGCAGGCCCTGCCACAGCTTGGCCTGGTGCTCCCTCGGCCGCAGCGGGGTGCTGCACACGTACTTCGAGCCCTCGAAGCCTGGTTCGGCGAGGTTGTCGGTCGACAGGAACAGATACTGCGGACAGGTCTCGCCGAAGACGTTCAGTCCTTCGTCGCGCGCCCTGGCCAGTTCCGCAACCGCTTCCATCGCCGATACGTGCACCACGTACAGCGGCGCGCCGGCGACCTGCGCGAGCTTGATCGCGCGATGGGTGGCCTCGGCCTCCAGGAGGGCCTTGCGGACCTCGCCGTGGTACCTCGGGTCCGTCTCGCCGCGCGCGAGCGCCTGTTCGACCAGGACGTCGATGGCGATGCCGTTCTCCGCGTGCATCATGATCAGTCCGCCGTTCTCGGCGGAGCGCTGCATGGCGCGCAGGATCTGGCCGTCGTCGCTGTAGAAGACGCCGGGGTAGGCCATGAACTGCTTGAAGGAGGTGACGCCCTCCTCCACCAGGTGGTCCATCTCCTTGAGCGTGTCCTGGTTCACGTCGGAGACGATCATGTGGAAGCCGTAGTCGATCGCGCAGTTGCCCTCGGCCTTCGCGTGCCAGGCGTCGAGGCCTTCACGCAGGCTGTGCCCGACGCTCTGCACGGCGAAGTCGACGATGGTCGTCGTGCCGCCCCAGGCGGCGGCCCGGGTGCCGGTCTCGAAGGTGTCGGAGGCGAAGGTGCCGCCGAACGGCAGCTCCATGTGGGTGTGGACGTCCACCCCGCCCGGGATCACGTACTTCCCGGTGGCGTCGACGACCCTCTCGGCGGTCCAGGCCCCGGCGGCCGGGGTGCCGGAGGCGGCGAGGGCGGCGATGCGGCCGTCCTCGATCAGGACGTCGGCGTGGATCTCGTCGGACGCGGTGATGACGAGACCACCCCGGATGACGGTTCGGCTGCTCATTCTCCCTCTCCTGCCGTGTTCAGCACTGTCGTCGTGTCTGAGGGGTGCCGCCGGTCCGGCCCCCGTGCTCCGGACCGGCGGCGGTCGCGGCCGGCTACGGTGCGGTGAGCGGGCCGTAGGCCTCCGGACGGCGGTCGCGGTAGAACTGCCAGCGGTCGCGGACCGCGCGCAGCTTCGCCATGTCGAGGTCGCGGACGACGAGTTCGGGTTCCTTGTCGCTGGCCACCTCCCCGACGAACTGGGCCTCCGGGTCCACGAAGTACGAGGTCCCGTAGAAGTCGTTGTCGCCGAGCTCCTCGACGCCGACCCGGTTGATCGCGCCGACGAAGTACTCGTTGGCGACCGCCGCCGCCGGCTGCTCCAGCTGCCACAGGTACGCGGACAGACCTCGGGAGGTCGCCGACGGGTTGAAGACGATCTCGGCGCCCTCGAGTCCCAGCGCGCGCCAGCCCTCGGGGAAGTGGCGGTCGTAGCAGATGTAGACGCCGATCCTCCCGACGGCCGTCTCGAAGACCGGCCAGCCGGCGTTCCCGGGGCGGAAGTAGAACTTCTCCCAGAACCCCTTCACCTGGGGGATGTGGTGCTTGCGGTACTTGCCGAGGTAGGAGCCGTCCGCGTCGATCACGGCCGCGGTGTTGTAGAGGACGCCGGGCTGCTCCTCCTCGTACATCGGCAGCACCAGGACGATGCCGTGCTCCCTGGCGAGCGCCTGGAAACGCTCGACGATCGGGCCGTCGGGGATCTGTTCGGCGTACTCGTAGAACTGCGGGTCCTGGACCTGGCAGAAGTAGGGTCCGTAGAACAGCTCCTGGAAACACAGGACCTGAGCACCCTGCGCGGCCGCGTCGCGGACCGCCTGCTCGTGCACCCGGATCATCGATTCCTTGTCGCCGGTCCAGGCCGTCTGGAAGACGGCGGCACGGATCACTCTGCTCATCGGGACCTCCGGTCGCTCGGTGTACGAGGAGCCTAGGAAGCCGACCGGCCTGCTTTGAGTTGCACGGTGTCACGCCTGCGCGCGTCCGTCGTGTCACCGTGTCACGTCTTCCCGGACCCATGTTTCACCACCGTTTTCCCAGGTCGTTCCATGTTTCTCAGCTGTTTCCCGTACCCCGGCGGCGCGGCGGTCAGCTCTGCTGTGCGTCGTGCGCGAGGAGCGCGATGTGCACCGAGGCGGCCTGTTCGAAGTCGTCGAGGTCCACGCCCAGCCGGCCCTCTATCGCCTCCAGCCGGCGGTACAGCGCCGGCCGGGAGACGTGGTGGAGCTGGGCGGTGCGGGACTTGTTGCGGCCGGTGGCCAGATACGTCCGCAGGACGGCCAGCAGGTCGTCCCCGGACGCGCACAGCAGTCCGTCCAGCTCTCGCTCGGCGAACGACTGCACGTGCGGGTCGTCCCGCAGCAGCCGGATCAGTCCGCGCAGGTGGACGTCCTTGAGCCGGACGACGAGCGGCAGGTCGAGGACGGCGGCCGAGTCGGCGACGGCGTCCGCGACGTGCTGGGCCTCGCGCAGCCCGGCGGGCACCTCGTCCCAGACGGTCCGCGGACCGGCCGCCGCGACGATCGTGCGGGCCCGGCCCGACTCGGTGCGCAGCCGGGTCGCGAAGTGGGCGGCGAGCGCCTCGGCGTCCTGGTCGCGGGCGAGGCTGAGCAGCACCGCCGTCGCCCCGTCCGCGAGTTCCGCGAACAGTCCCGGCAGCCCCAACAACCGCAGCACGCGGTCGAGTCGGTCGAGAGCGACGTCCCGCACGACGAGCGGCACGAAGGTGCGCCGGTTGACCGGGAGGCCCGCCGCCCGGGCCCGGGGCAGCAGGTGGCGCGCCGGGACGACGCCGGAGACCAGATCCGTGAGCAGGCTCTGCGCGGACTGTTCCTCCCAGGTGTGGGCGAAGGCTCCGCCGAGCATGCGGTGCAGCACCAGCGCCTCGGCGGCCCGGTCGGCGAGCAGCCGTCCGCCCGCGGTGTCGCCGCGGTACCCGCAGAGCATGATCTGCCCCCAGCGTTCGCCGCGGCCGCCGAGTTCGGCGCGGATCCAGCCGTCCCCCTCGGTGCCTCCTGCCTGACGGGCGATGCGTTCCCAGTCCCGCAGCACGTCGTCGACGGCCGGCCGCTCCCCCGCCGTGGCCAGCACCCGGTGGGCGAGGTTGGTGACGACGACGGGGCAGGCGGCGTGCTGGGCGATCTCGTCGAGCAGCAGTTGCAGCGGGGCGCCCGCGGTGATCAGCGCGGTGAGCGCGGTCCGCACGGCCTCCGAGAGGCTGACGGCGGCGAACTTGCGCCGCACCAGCCGGGACTGCACCTCCTCCGTCAACTCGGCGAAGGGGAAGGGCCGGTGCAGCACGATCATCGGCAGCCCGCAACGTTCGGCGGCCCGCCGCATCGCGTCGGGCGTGGTCGGGAACGCCCGCCCGAGGCCCAGCACTACGGCCGCGGCCTCGGCGCGGTGCAGGGAGCGGACGTACTCGGTCTGGGCGCTCTCGTCGCCGGCGAGCAGCACCCCGGTGGTGAGGACCATCTCGCCGCCGGTCAGCATCACGCCGACGTCGGCCGCCTCGGCGACGTGCACCCAGCGCACCGGCCGGTCGAGCCGGCCGGCGCCCGCCACCACTTCGGGTTCGCCGGCCAGAACCCTTTCCAGGGACAGGACCTGACGGACCGACAGGGCGGGTTCCAGCGGTTCCACGGGCCCCCGGGGCAGGGCAATGGTCATGGCGATGTGTTCCCTTGGCTCAGGCCTGCGCTACCGCGTGCTCCTCAGCGCGCTCTCGAGGATCGCGGCGCCCTCTTCGGCCTCCGCCACGGTCAGGGACAGCGGCGGGGCGACGCGCAGGGCGCTGGTGTCGTGGCCGCCGCCCTTGCCGATCAGCAGCCCGTCGGCGCGGGCCGCCTCCAGCACGGCGGACGCCCGGTCCGGGTCGGCCAGTCCGGTGCCCGGCCGGGTCAGCTCCATGCCGATCATGAGGCCGCGCCCGCGCACCTCGCGCACGCCCGGATCCTGGGCGGCGGCGGCCCGCAGCCGCTCGATGAGCAGGCCGCCGACCCGCCGGGCGTTGCCCTGGAGGTCGTGTTCCAGCAGGTAGGAGAGGTTCGCCAGAGCGGCAGCCATGGTGATCTGGGTGCCGCCGAAGGTGGAGATGCTGTTGGCGTCCAGGCAGTTCATGATCTCGGCGCGGGCGATGACGCCGCCGACGGACATGCCGTTGCCGATGCCCTTGGCGAAGGTGACGATGTCCGGCGGACCGTTTCGGCCGTGTGCCTGCCAGCCCCAGAAGTGCTCGCCGGTGCGGCCCCAGCCGGTCTGCACCTCGTCGGAGATCCACAGGATGCCGCGTTCGTCCAGCACCTCGCGGAAGGCCGCGTAGAGGCCGTCGGGCGGCGAGGTGAACCCGCCGACCCCCTGGATGGGCTCGGCGATCAGGGCGGCGGGCGGGCGGGTGTGGCCGAGCAGGTCCTTGAGGTCGGCGACACAGGCGTCGACGAAGGCGGCGTCGTCCAGACCGGCGAAAGGTCCTCGGCCGCGGACCCCGCCGTGCACGTACACCGTCTGCAACGGTGACAGCGAGGTCGGCGACCAGCCTCGGTTGCCGGTGATACCGACCGCGCTGAAGGAACGGCCGTGGTAACTGTTGCGCATCGCCAGCACGGTGTTGCTGCGCCGGTGGGCGGTGGCGAGCAGCAGCGCGGTGTCGTTGGCCTCGGTGCCCGAGGTGGTGAAGAAGACCCGGGCGTCGGGGATGCCGCTGACGTGGGCGATGCGCTCGGCGAGCTCGACCATGGGCCGGTTGAGGTAGAGCGTCGAGGAGTGGACGATCCGCCCGGCCTGCTCGGCGACCGCCTTGGTGACCTCGGGCAACGCGTGCGCGGTCATGGTGGTGAGGATGCCGCCGAAGAAGTCGAGGTACTTGTTGCCCTCGGAGTCCCAGACGTGCCGGCCCTCGCCGTGGGTGATCTCCAGCGGCTCCTCGTAGTAGAGGGCGAGCCAGTCGGGCAGGACGCTCCGGTGCCGGGCGTGGAGGTCGCTCACGGCTGCACCAGCCCCTCGTAGGCGTCGGGACGGCGGTCGCGGTAGAAGGCCCACTGCTGCCGGACCTCCTCGACGAGGTCGAAGTCGAGGTCGCGGACCACGAGTTCCTCGTCCCTGTCGCTCGCGACCTCGCCGACGAACTTGCCGCGCGGGTCGACGAAGTACGACGTCCCGTAGAAGTCGTTGTCGCCGTACTCCTCGACGCCGACCCGGTTGATCGCGGCGACGAAGTACTCGTTGGCGACGGCCGCCGCGGGCTGCTCCAGCTGCCACAGGTGGGCGGAGAGGCCGCGGTGGGTGGCGGACGGGTTGTAGACCAGCTGCGCGCCCTTGAGGCCCAGCTGCCGCCAGCCCTCGGGGAAGTGGCGGTCGTAGCAGATGTACACGCCGACCCGGCCGACGGCCGTGTCGAACACCGGCCAGCCGATGTTTCCCGGCCGGAAGTAGTACTTCTCCCAGAACCCCTTCACCTGAGGGATGTGGTGTTTGCGGTACTTGCCGAGGTAGGAGCCGTCGGCGTCGATCACGGCGGCGGTGTTGTAGTAGAAGCCGGACTGCTCGACCTCGAAGACCGGCACGACGATCACCATGCCCGTCTCGCGGGCGAGGTCCCGCATGCGGCGCACGGTCGGCCCGTCCGGGACCGGCTCCGCCCAGCGGTAGTGCTCGGGCTCCTGTACCTGACAGAAGTAGGGGGCGTTGAACACCTCCTGGAACCCGATGATCTTCGCGCCCCGACGGGCCGCCTCCCGGGCGTGCTCCTCGTGTTTCGCCACCATGGACTCGGTGTCGCCGGTCCAGGTGGCCTGGACCAGTGCGGCACGTACGACGTTGGCCATGAGCTGCTCCTTCGACGGGACGTCAGAGCCTCTACGCCCGTAGACGAAGGTCGTAGAGGGACGAACGTAAGCCTCCTGGACGGGCTTGCCAAGACCATCGTCGTCAACCCGCGGAGTCGATCGCGTTTCACACCCCTGTGGGTGAGTCGCGGTGCGTTCGGCGCAACGGGCGCGGCGGCGGTCAGCCGGTGAACCCCGCGACCCGCAGGGCGTGCACCAGGTCCCGGTGGCGTTCCTCCGAGGCGGCCCGGGCGGCCTCGAGCAGCAGCGGTACGAGGGTCTGCGGGTCCGGGGCGGCGCTCCGGGCGGCCTCCTCGGGGGTGCGGACCCGGACGTGGGCGTCGAGCAGCGCGCGGGCCTCGCGCAGCCGGCCTTCCCGGACCAGGCCGAGGACGCCCTGCCCGATCTCCTCCGCCGGCCGGGCCACCCCCAGCCGCAGGATCTGCTCCGCGTCGGCCGTGCGCCCCACCGCGACCAGCGCGTCGGCCGCGGCGACCAGCCGGTCGGCGGGCAGGGACGCGGCCTCCCAGAGCAGGGTGGTCCAGTCCGCGGTGAGCCCGGCCCGCTGGAGCTCGGCCGCGAGCAGCGGGATGCGTGCGGCGGGCAGCGCGGCGAGGTCGACGAGCAGGGCGTGTGCCTCGCCGCTGCGCCCTTCGGCACGCAGTCGCACCAGTTGCCCGACCGCCTCGACGGTCTCCTTGCGGGCCGTCGCGTCCAGCGGCTCGCGCTGCGGCTCGGAGGACCGCCCGGCCGGCGACTCGGCCGCTCCGGCGAAGCGGGCGCCTCGCAGGGTACGGCGAGCGGGCGGGGCGGGCGTGGGTTCGACCGGCCAGGGGACGGGGGCGGAGGCTGAGGCGGGCGGAACGGCGAGCGGGGCGACGTCGGACTCGTCTGCCATGCCGGCGAACCGCGCACTGCCGCGGCGGCGTTTGCGCTGCTTGGGCACGGCGGCCGGAGGGGCGGCAGAAGCGGAGTCCGGTACGGGCAGCGGGTCGGACGCCGGGCCGGATGCCGGGCCGAAGGCCTGCTCGGACGCCGGGCCGGGCGTGGCCCGCGTCTCGGGCGCTCCGGCAGCGCGCGCTTCGTACGCGATCCGGGCGTCGTGAGCGCTGCCCGTGTCGTGCCCGTGGCCCGTGTCGTGCGTGCGGACCGCGTCGCGCGGGTGCGGTGCGTCGCGCGCCTGCCGTGCGTCGTACGTGGCGGCCGTGGGGCCGGTGCGGCCCGGGGGCGCGCCGGCTGCCGGGAGGCGGTCCGCCTCGGCCATCCGGCGGCGGAGCTCGGCGCACCGGGCGGTGGCCCGTTCGTGGTCGTCGTTGGCCCAGGCGAGGTCCAGGCGGAAGGCGTCGGCCTGCTCCCGGGTGGTCGCCGAGGCGAGTCGGCGTCCCAGGTCGGCCTGCCGTTCGGCGGCGTAGCGCTGTTCGCGGAGCATGACGTCGAGCCGGTCCCCCAGGGCGTCACGGCCGCCGGGACGGGCGTCGTGGGCGGCGAGCGCGGCGGCGTGCAGGGACCGGGCGCGCGACGTCTCCGGCGCGGCGGCCGCGGCTCCGTAGGCGGCGGCGAGGTCCTGGAGCACCGCCTCCATGACGTCCCAGGGCGGCACCTCGTGGCCGTCGAGGCAGGCCCGCATGCCGTCGGGGTCGCGTTGCCAGAAGACCGCGCACCAGCCGGCGCCCTGGTCGAGGCGCGCCAGCAGCGCGTTCAGGTAGCTCGCGAACTCCCGCACCCTGCCCGGGAGTTGTTCCACAGCCATCGTTTGTCTCCCGCCCGACCGGATCACTCCGGTTCGTAGAAAACACCAGCCGTGTTACAGCGCGGCTACGGCCACTTTTCCAAGCGGACGCGGCGCCGACATGGCGCAATCTTGACCCAGGGCCTCCGAAGCGGATCGGGCCGGGCCCGCGACCGCCCCGCGGATCACACGGCCTCGCCGATCACACGGCCCAGCGGATCACACGGCCTCGC
The DNA here is from genome assembly GCF_003032475.1 of Streptomyces sp. P3. Taxonomy (NCBI): domain Bacteria; kingdom Bacillati; phylum Actinomycetota; class Actinomycetes; order Kitasatosporales; family Streptomycetaceae; genus Streptomyces; species Streptomyces sp. P3. The sequence continues at coordinate 7,452,860 of NZ_CP028369.1, read as the reverse complement.
CGTTCACACGGCCGCCGCCGAGCACAGCCCGGCCAGCTCGTCCATCGACAGGCCGAGCACGCGGGCGAGCGCGGCGACGGTGAAGAACGCCGGGGTGGGCGCGCGACCGGTCTCGATCTTGCGGAGGGTCTCGGCGGAGATTCCCGCGCTCGCCGCGATCTCGGCCATGCTCCGGCCGCCGCGCGCCTCGCGCAGCAGCCGGCCGAGCCGCTCGCCGCGCTCGCGCTCTTCGGGGGTCAGGGGGGTACGCACCATGCCGCCATTCTAATACCGGTATAGTAATTGGCATGGTGGAACTGAAGACGGACACATCGATCGACGCCATGTACGAGGCGGGCCAGGTGGTCGCCCGGGCGCTGACGGCCGCGTGCGAGGCCGCCGGCGTGGGCGTCTCCCTGCTGGAGCTGGACGAGCTGGCCCACGACGTGCTGCGGGCCGCGGGCGCCACGTCGCCGTTCCTCGGCTACCGCCCGGAGTTCGCGCCCACACCCTTCCCGGCGGTGCTCTGCGCGTCGGTGAACGAGGCGATCGTGCACGGCATCCCCACCCGCTACCGGTTGCGCGACGGGGACCTGGTCTCGCTCGACTTCGGCGCGCAACTGGGCGGCTGGGCGGGCGACTCGGCCGTCAGCTTCGTCGTCGGCAGGGCGCGCCCGGCGGACGTCCGGCTGATCGAGACGGCCGAGCGGGCCTTGGCGGCCGGCATCGAGGCGGCGGTCGTCGGCAACCGCATCGGCGACATCGCGCACGCCATCGGCACGGTGTGCCGGGCGGCGGGCTACGGCATCCCGGAGGGCTTCGGGGGCCATGGAATCGGCCGCCACATGCACGAGGACCCGGCGGTCCCCAACGAGGGCCGCCCGGGCCGCGGTCTCCCGCTCCGCCACGGTATGGTCCTCGCCATCGAGCCCATGCTGATCGGGGGCGGCACGGACGGCTACCACGCGGCCCCGGACGGCTGGACCCTGCGCACCAACGACGGCTCGCGCGCGGCCCACGCGGAGCACACGGTGGCGATCACGGACAGCGGACCGAGGGTGCTGACCGAGCGTCGGTAGCCGCACCGACGGGAGCCACCACGGGTCGCCCCCGGCTCGGCCGCGGGAGCACGACGGACGGCCCCCGGCTCGGCCGCGAGGACGCGAGGGCACGGCGCGGCCGGTTCCCTGTCCGGGCACGGCGGCCCGGCGCGGGACGGCCTCGGCCCCGGTCCGCACGCGGGGCGTGAGCGCACGCGTACGGGACTCCGGCGCGACGCGGCGTCGGCCCCGGTCCGGCGGGTTTTCCTGCGCGTGCCCGCGGTGGGCGACCGTGCGAAGGTGGGGGGTAAGCCCCAGCCGAGGGCACCCGGCACCGCATCGCACGTCGATCGAACGGAACGCCATGACCAGCGGCTTCAACGGCCCGGAGGGCTACGGCGACCCCTTCGGCGAGTTTCTGGCCCGCTTCTTCGGCGGGCCCCGCCCCGGCCCCCGCCAGATCAACATCGGCCAGCTCCTCAGCAGGCCCGCGCGCGACCTCGTCCGAGGCGCCGCCCAGTACGCCGCCGAGCACGGCAGCCGCGACCTGGACACCGAGCACCTGCTGCGGGCGGCCCTCTCCGCGGAGCCCACGCGTTCGCTGCTCAGCCGGGCGGGCGCCGACCCCGACTCCCTCGCGTCGGCGATAGACGAGCGGTCGGGGCCGGTGCAGTACCCGCCGGGCGAGGCGCCGCCGCCCACGTCGCTGTCCCTGACGCCGGCCGCCAAGCGCGCCCTGCTGGACGCGCACGATCTGGCGCGCAGCCGCGGCGCGGGCCACATCGGCCCGGAGCACGTGCTCGGCGCCCTCGCCTCCAACCCGGACTCCGCGGCCGGGCACATCCTGAACGCGGCCCGCTTCGCCGCCGCCGGCCTGCCCGCCGACGCCACGGACGCCGCCGGGCCGGCCGGCGCCGCGGACGGGCAGCGGCCCACCGCCACGCCCACCCTGGACAAGTACGGCAGCGACCTCACCGAGCTGGCCCGCCAGGGGCGCATCGACCCGGTGATCGGCCGGGACGACGAGATCGAGCAGACCATCGAGGTCCTCTCCCGGCGCGGCAAGAACAACCCGGTGCTGATCGGCGACGCCGGCGTCGGCAAGACCGCCGTCGTGGAGGGGCTCGCCCAGCGGATCGCCGAGGGGGACGTGCCGGACGTGCTCGCCTCCCGGCGCGTGGTCGCCCTCGACCTGACCGGCGTGGTCGCGGGCACCCGCTACCGCGGCGACTTCGAGGAACGGCTGAACACCGTCGTCGACGAGATCCGCGCGCACTCCGACCGGCTGATCGTGTTCATCGACGAGCTGCACACCGTCGTCGGCGCGGGCGGCGGCGGCGAGAGCGGGGCGATGGACGCCGCGAACATCCTCAAGCCGCCCCTGGCCCGCGGCGAGCTGCACATCGTCGGCGCGACGACGCTGGAGGAGTTCCGGCGCATCGAGAAGGACGCGGCGCTCGCCCGCCGCTTCCAGCCGATCCTCGTCCCCGAGCCGTCCGTCGCGGACGCGCTGGAGATCCTGCGCGGGCTGCGCGACCGCTACGAGGCCCACCACCAGGTCCGTTACGCCGACGAGGCGCTGGTGGCGGCCGTGGAGCTGTCCGACCGCCACCTCAGCGACCGCAGGCTCCCCGACAAGGCCATCGACCTCATCGACCAGGCCGGCGCCCGGGTGCGGCTCGGCTCCCGCGCCAAGGGCACCGACGTGCGGGTGATGGAGCGCGAGATCGAGGATCTCGCCCGCGACAAGGACCGGGCGGTCGCGGACGAACAGTACGAGGAGGCCACCCGGCTGCGGGACCGCATCGTCGAGCTGAAGCAGCGCGTCGCGGACACCGGCGGCGAGGACGCCTCCGACGACGGCCGGCATCTGGAGGTCACCGCCGAGGCCGTCGCCGAGGTCGTGTCCCGGCAGACCGGCATCCCCGTCGCCCGGCTCACCCAGGAGGAGAAGGACCGGCTGCTCGCCCTCGAGGAGCATCTGCACGAACGGGTGGTCGGCCAGGAGGAGGCCGTACGGGTCGTCTCCGACGCGGTGCTGCGCTCCCGGGCCGGTCTCGCGAGCCCCGCCCGGCCGATCGGCAGCTTCCTGTTCCTCGGCCCGACCGGCGTCGGCAAGACGGAGCTGGCCCGGGCGCTCGCCGAGGCGCTGTTCGGCAGCGAGGAGCGGATGGTCCGGCTCGACATGAGCGAGTACCAGGAACGGCACACGGTCAGCCGGCTGGTGGGCGCCCCGCCCGGCTACGTCGGGCACGAGGAGGCCGGGCAGCTCACCGAGGTCGTGCGCCGGCACCCGTACTCCCTGCTGCTGCTCGACGAGGTGGAGAAGGCCCACCCGGACGTCTTCAACGTCCTGCTGCAGGTCCTCGACGACGGCCGGCTCACCGACTCCCAGGGCCGCAGGGTCGACTTCACGCACACCGTGATCGTGATGACCAGCAACCTGGGGTCGGAGGAGATCACCCGGCGCGGCCCCGGCATCGGCTTCGGGCCGGGCGGCGGCGAGGAGGCGCGGCGGGAGCGGATCCTGCGGCCGCTGCGCGAGCACTTCCGGCCGGAGTTCCTGAACCGGATCGACGAGGTGGTCGTCTTCCGGCAGCTCACCGACGGGCAGCTGCGGCGGATCACCGACCTGCTGCTGGAGGGCACACGCCGGCTGGCGCGGGCGCAGGGCGTCACGGTCGAGTTCGCCGACGGGGCCGTCGACTGGCTCGCCGAGCGCGGCTACCAGCCCGAGTACGGCGCCCGGCCGCTGCGCCGCACCATCCAGCGCGAGGTCGACAACCAGCTCTCGCGGCTGCTGCTCGACGGCCGGGTCGGCCAGGGCGACCGGGTGCGGGTGGAGGTCGAGGACGGGCGGCTGGCGTTCCGCACCCCGCCGCCCGTCCCGGCCGCCGAGCCGTGACCCCTACCGGGCGGGGCGCACCACCTGGGCCGATCCGCCGCCGCGTCGTACGGTCTCGGCGGCGGCCAGCCACCTGCCGTCGGGCAGCCGCTGCACGGCCGTCGCCGCGCCGATCTCGGGGTTGCGCTTGAAGGCGTGGCCGATGGCCTCGAGCCCGGCCCGCAGGCCGCCCGGGGAGGTGTCGTCGTAGAGGGCGGGCTCCAGCTCCGTCTGGGCGGCGTTGCGCTGGCTGGCGCGCGGCGCCGCGATCGCGTCGACGAGCGGCAGCCGGCGGTCGAGGAACTCCGTCAGGGTCTGCAGCACGGTGGTGATGATGGTCGCTCCGCCGGGCGACCCCAGTGCCACGACGGGCCTGGCGTGCTTGTCCAGCACGATCGTCGGCGAGATCGACGAACGCGGCCGCTTGCCGGGACCGGGCAGGTTCGGGTCGTGCACGGCCGGGTCGGCCGGGGCGAAGGAGAAGTCGGTCAGCTCGTTGTTGAGGAGGAAGCCGCGGCCGGGGACGGTGATGCCGCTGCCGCCGGTCTGCTCGATGGTGAGCGTGTAGGAGACGACGTTGCCCCACTTGTCGGCGACGGTGAGGTGCGTGGTGTTCTCGCCCTCGTACGTCGTCGGGGCCGCCGTGCCGCCGGTGGCGCAGGCGGCCGGCCTGCGCGGGTCGCCGGGCGCGAGGGGGCTGGTGAGGACGGCGTCGTCCTTGATGAGGCAGGCGCGCGAGTCGGCGTACCGCTGCGACAGCAGTTGCTTCGTCGGGACGTCCTCGAACGCGGGGTCGCCGACCCAGCGCCCGCGGTCCGCGAACGCGATCCGGCCGGCCTCGATGTAGTGGTGCAGGTACTGCACCTCGCTCGCCTTCGACAGGTTCGTCCGCTCGAGGATGTTGAGGGCCTCGCCGACGGTCGTGCCGCCCGAGGAGGACGGAGCGATGGAGTAGACGCCGAGGCCGCGGTACGACGTCCTGGTGGGCGCCTGCAGCTTGGCCCGGTAGGCCGCGAGGTCCTTGACGGTCAGGTCGCCGGGCCGGGCGTTCCAGCCGGAGGCCGGGTCCACGGGCGGGTGGTTCACCGTGGTGACGATGTCCTTGCCGAGGTCGCCGCGGTAGAGCGCGTCGACGCCCTTCCTCCCCAACTCCTGGTAGGTGCGCGCGAGATCGGGGTTCTTGAACGTGGAGCCGACGACCGGCAGCCGACCGCCGGGCAGGAACAGCCCGGCGGTGTCGGGGAAGTAGCGAAAGCGCGTCTCGTTGGCCGCGGTCTGGGAGCGGAAGGTGTCGTCGACGGTGAAGCCGTCGCGGGCCAGTCGCTCGGCGGGCTCGAGGACTGTGCCCAGGCGTTCGCTGCCCCAGCGGGACAGGGCGGCCGCCCAGGTGGCGGGTGTGCCGGGCGTGCCGACGCCGAGGCCGCTGCTGACGGCGTCGGCGAAGGCGAGCGGCTTGCCGTTCTCCAGGAAGAGGCCGGAGTCCGCGGTCAGCGGCGCCCTCTCGCGGCCGTCGATGGTCTGCACGCTACGGGACTCGGCGTCGTAGTAGACGAAGTAGCCGCCTCCGCCGACACCGGCCGAGTAGGGCTCGGTGACGCCGAGGGCGGCGGCGGTGGCGACGGCCGCGTCGACGGCGTTGCCGCCCTTGCGCAGCACCTCGATGCCGGCGGCCGAGGCGTCCGCGTCGACGCTGGCGACGGCTCCGCCGTAGCCGACGGCGACCGGTACCTTGGCGACAGGGGCTCTCTGTGGGGCGGGTGGCGCGGCGGCCCCCACCGTGACCACGGCGGCCGAGACCGCCAGGACCGACAGTTTCCGCGCGACAGGGCGACGCATCCGTACCTCCAGTGCGGGACCGTCCGCGCAGCGTAGCCACATTCGGGGGGCCTCGACAGGCTCCTTCAGGGCACTGTCATACGACTGCCACACCTCGAACACGGGTACGCCTGGAGCGTTCTCGCCCGCTACCATGCGCGCCCATGAACGACGACGTGCGCAACATCGTCCTGGGCGTCATCGCGGCGGGCGTCAGCGCCGCGCTCGGCTGGGTCACCCGGACCTCCCTGTGGCGCCGCAGACTCCGGCGCAAGCAGGCGTTCTTCGGGCTGCCCGAGCACTCGGAGTGCCTGCTGGTCGTCAACCGCGACGCGGGCAGCGCCGACCTCGCTGTGCACCGGCACGACGTGTTCGCCCTCCTGGAGCTCGCCGCGCTGATCAAGGACTGCGGCGCGGGCGCCGAGGTGGTCACGCAGGACGCGGCCCGGCAGGGTTTCGGAGAGCGAACGGAGTTCTGCGTCGGCGGCCCGGGCTCGAACAGGCGTATGGCGGCCCATATCCAGGCCCTGCTGCCGGGGGTGCGGGTGAACACCGACCGGGAACCGGGCCCGGACCGGCTGGCGTTCCAAGTCGGCGCGGAGCACTACCGGATGGAGTCGGGGGTCACCGAGTTCGTCCTGCTGGCGCGGCTCACCGCGGGGCGGCGGCGGGGGGCCCGGCCGGTGTTCCTGTTCTGCGGCCAACGGGCCATCAACAACCAGGCCGCCACCCGCTATCTCGTCCGCCATCACGAGCGGCTGGCCCGAAAGTACGGGGACGGCTCCTTCGTGCTGCTGCTGAAGGTCATCAACTCCCATGCGTACGGGCCCGACGTGGTCGAGCTGGTGGACGACGTGACGCGGCAGGCGCAGGCTCCCCTGCCGGAGGCGACAATCGTTACTGCCACGTAACTTACCGGCGGGTTACCTCCGGTACGAGATGCGGTTACCGTCGGGTCACTTTGCAATGCGGCAAGTTGAGGAGTGAACCGTGGGACAGCATCGCAGGGCGCCGCGCACGACCGCCGTGGGCGCCGTCTCCGTTTCGCTGGTGGCCGGCACGATGCTCGCCCTGGCCCCCTCGGCGCAGGCCGCCGGAACCGCCGCCGTCCGCTACGTCGACATCGCCGGGGACGGCGGAACCGTCCTCAAGGCGAACGTCGTCACCCCCGCGGGCGCGGACGGCACCCGCCGGTACCCGCTGGTCGTGCTCCCCACGAGCTGGGGCTTCCCGCAGGTCGAGTACCTGGCCCAGGCACGGCGACTCGCCGACTCCGGTTACGTCGTGCTCAGTTACAACGTGCGGGGCTTCTGGCAGTCCGGCGGGGAGATCGACGTGGCGGGCCCGCGCGACGTCGCCGACGCCTCCGACGTCATCGACTGGGCACTCGCCAACACCCCGGCCGACGCCGCGCACATCGGCATGGCGGGCGTCTCCTACGGCGCCGGGATCAGCGTCCTGGCGGCCGCCCACGACCCGCGCGTCCGGGCCGTCGCCTCACTGAGCGGCTGGGGCGACCTGATCGACTCGATCTACTCGGGGCGCACCCAGCACCTCCAGGCCGCCGCCGTGCTGGACACCGTGGGCACGGTCACCGGCCGGCAGAGCACCGAGTCGCGGGAGGTCTTCTCCGCCTTCTACGCCGGCGACCTGTCGAAGGAGAAGGACCTCGTCGCCTGGGGGAAGAAACGTTCCCCCTCGACCTACGCCGACCAGCTCAACCGCAACGGCGCCGCGGTGATGCTGGCCGGCTCCTGGGGCGACACCATCTTCCCGCCCAACCAGTCCGCCGCCCTCTACGAGCGGCTGACCGGCCCCAAGCGGATGGAGTTCCGGCCGGGCGACCACGCCACCGCCGAGCTGACCGGCCTGTTCGGACTGCCCAACGACGTGTGGACCGACACCCGGCGCTGGTTCGACCACTACCTCCGGGGCGCGGACAACGGCGTCGACCGGGAACAGCCCGTGCGGCTCAAGTCCCGTACCGGGGGCGGCTACGAGGGCTACCCGGACTGGAAGTCGGTGAACGCGACGCGCCGCAAGCTGGCCCTGGCCGGCTCCACCACGATCCACACCGACGTGGACTCCGGCGCGGACGGCGGGATCGTCTTCCTCTCCAGCATCCTCGACCAGGTCGCCCAACTGCCCCCGGTCGCCTCGATCCCCCTGCTCCCCCGCCGCTGGGCCGCCGTGTGGCAGTCGCAGAAGTACGCCACGACGCAGCGGGTGCGCGGTACGGCCCTGCTGCACACCACGGTGACCCCGACCGAGGAGAGCGGCACCCTCGTCGCCTACCTGTACGACGTGGGGCCGCTCGGCCTCGGCAAGCTGGTCGGCAACGCGCCGTACACCTTCCACGGGCGCACACCCGGCAGGCCGTTCGGCCTCGATCTGGAGCTGGGCTCCACGGCCTACGACGTCCCGGCCGGACACCGGCTCGCCCTGGTCGTCGACACCGTCGACCCGCTCTACATGGAGCACAACCCGTCCGGCGCGCGGCTGACCTTCTCCTCGCCCGCGGACGACCCGTCGTACGTGTCGGTCCCGCTGCGCGAGCAGTGATCTCCGGCCGCTGCCGGGGCGGGTGTGCTCGACGGCCGCCGCCGTCCGGACTCAGTGCTTGAGGATCTTGGAGAGGAAGTCCTTGGCGCGGTCGCTGCTCGGGGCGGTGAAGAACTCCTCCGGAGTGCGGTCCTCCACGATGCGGCCGTCCGCCATGAAGACCACACGGTTGGCGGCCGAGCGCGCGAAGCCCATCTCGTGGGTGACGACGATCATGGTCATTCCCTCGTGCGCCAGCTGCCGCATCACCTCGAGGACCTCGTTGATCATCTCGGGGTCGAGGGCGGAGGTGGGCTCGTCGAACAGGAGCGCCTTGGGGTCCATGGCCAGGGCGCGGGCGATGGCCACGCGCTGCTGCTGACCTCCGGAGAGCTGCGCCGGGAACTTGTCGGCCTGGTCGGCGAGGCCCACCCGGTCGAGCAGTTCGCGCGAGCGCCGGTCGGCGTCGTCCTTCCTGCGCCGGCGGACCTTCACCTGACCCAGCGAGATGTTCTGCAGGACCGTCTTGTGGGCGAAGAGGTTGAACGACTGGAAGACCATGCCGACCTCGGAACGCAGGCGGGCCAGCCCCTTGCCCTCCTCGGGCAGCGGCCGGCCGTCGAGCAGGATCGAGCCCGACCGGATGGGCTCCAGCCGGTTGATCGCGCGGCACAGTGTCGACTTCCCCGACCCCGAAGGGCCGATCACCACGACCACCTCCCCCCTGCCGACCGTGAGGTTGACGTCCTGCAGGACGTGCAGCTCCCCGAAGTACTTGTTGACGTCACGCAGCTCGATCAACGGATCGACGGCCATGCGCAGCCCTACTCACTCTCAGCTGTGTCGTGGTCGCCGCAAACTATCCACCGAAGAGCGGGGGGAAGAAGCGACACGCACCGTGCGGGCATTAGCCGTATTTACATCGTCCGCCGCCTGTACACCGCTCGTCGCCGCGCCGTTCGCCCTCGCCTCGCTCGCCGGTCGCCCGGTACCGCCGGGACGGATCGGGTATCCCGCTCGCCGGCACCCGGTCAGTTCTCGGCCACCTCGCCGTACAGCTGGGACAGCTCGGGAGTCCCGCTCACGGCCCACTCACGGCCGGCCGCGACCACGTCGACCTCCCGGCCCGACGCCAGCCGGACGACCACCTCCCCGCCGGGCCGGATCGCCCAGGCCGCGCCGGGCACGGTGCGCACGACGACCGTCCCCAGGTAGAGCCCCGCGTCGTGGCCGAACCAGGGCAGGTTCTCCTCGTCGTCGCGCCAGCGGGGCGACAGCTGGTCGAGCGCCTCCAGCGAGCCCGCCGTGTCGTCCAGCGCGATCCCCTGCCGGGCCGCGTGCGAGCGCAACAGCTCGCACTCGGCGAGGAGTTCGGCGATCCCCTCAGGGTCCTCGGCCAGGACCGCCGCAGGGCTGTTCTTGCTCCTGTTGCCCAGGAAAGGGATGTTCATGGACCCAGCGTGACATTGGCACCGGCGTGCACACCACAGGGCGCGCTGGCCTGCGCGCCCCGCCGGCCGGACGGGCCCTACACCTCCAGGTCGACCACGACCGGCGCGTGGTCCGAGGCGCCCTTGCCCTTGCGCTCCTCGCGGTCGACGTAGGAGTCCTTGACCGCCTTGGCGAACGGCTCGTTGCCGTACACCAGGTCGATGCGCATGCCGCGGTTCTTGGGGAAGGCGAGCTGACGGTAGTCCCAGTACGTGAACGGGTGCTCGTACTTCAGGGGGCGCGGGACGACGTCCGACAGCCCGGCCTCGCGCAGGGACGCCAGGGCTGCCCGCTCGGCCGGGGTGACATGGGTGAGGCCCTCGAAGGCGGCCAGGTCGTACACGTCGTCGTCGGTCGGCGCCACGTTGTAGTCGCCCAGCACCGCGAAGGGCCGGCCGCCCGCCGCGTCCCCCGCGACGGCCGCCTTGAGGGCCTCGAACCACTGGAGTTTGTACGCGTAGTGCGGGTGGTCGACCTCGCGGCCGTTCGGCACGTACACCGACCACACGCGGACCGGACCGCAGGTCGCCGAGACCGCGCGCGGTTCCGGCGCGCCGTCGTAGCCGGGATCGCCGGGCAGGCCCTTCACGACGTCCGCCAGGCCGACGCGGGAGACGACCGCCACGCCGTTCCACCGGCCGGTGGCGTGGACCGCCGCCTCGTAGCCCAGTTCGCGCAGCTGCTCGAACGGGAACTGCTCCTCGGCGACCTTGGCCTCCTGGAGGCACAGCACGTCGGTGCCGCTGCTCTCCAGCCACGCCAGAAGCCTCGGCAGGCGGGCGGTGATCGAGTTCACGTTCCAGGTCGCGATACGCATGTCCCACAACCTACCGGGCGCCACCGACACTCACAGTGCCGCGCTCTCCCCCGGCGCCAGCCGCAGGTGTTCCGCACCTCCGAGGGCGCCGATCTGGCGGTCGTAGATCGGACGGGCGAGGTCGGTCAGCAGGGCGTCGTGGACGTCGTAGGCGCGCTGCGGGCGCACCTCGCGGACGTAGTCGATGACCTCGGAGATCTTGCTCCAGGGAGCCATCACGGGAAGCATCAGCGTCTGCACCCGGTGGTCGGGGACGGTGAGGGCGTCGCCGGGGTGGAAGACCCGGCCGTCGTCGATCAGATAGCCGACGTTGGTGATGCGCGGGATGTCCGGGTGGATGACGGCGTGCAGCTCGCCGTGCACCTGGACGTCGAAGCCCGCCGCGGTGAACGTGTCGCCGTGGCCGACGGTGTGGACGCGGCCCGGGAAGGCCGCGGAGATCTTCTCGGCCACCGACCTCAGGGTCCAGATCTCGGCCGCCGGGTCGGCCTCCAGGGCGGCGCGCAGTCGTCCCTCGTCGAAGTGGTCGGGGTGCTCGTGGGTGACGAGGATCGCGTCCGCGCCGAGCGCGGCGTCGCTCTCGCTGAACCCGCCCGGGTCGACGACGAGCGTGCGCCCGTCCTTCTCCAGGCGCACGCACGCGTGCGCCTTCTTCGTGAGCTTCAGTGCCGTCATGCCTCCCATCCTGCCTCCGCGCCGGCCGCCGGGCTCACTCGGTGGGGGTGGTCTCCTCACGGACGACCTGCTGCGCCACCCTGAACGCGCCGTTCGCCGCCGGCAGACCGCAGTACACGGCCGCCTGGAGCAGCACCTCCTTGATCTCGTCCGGGGTGAGGCCGTTGCGCAGCGCGGCCCGGGTGTGCACGGCGAGTTCCTCGAGGTGGCCGCCGGCGACCAGCGCGGTGAGCGTGACGCAGGAGCGGGTGCGGCGGTCGAGGCCCGGCCGGTCCCAGACCTCGCCCCAGGCGTAGCGGGTGACGAACTCCTGGAAGTCCCCCGCGAAGTCGTCGGCCTGCGACAGCGTGCGGTCCACGTGGGCGTCGCCCAGGACCTCCCGGCGCACCTTCAGCCCGGCGTCTATGGGGTCGGGGCGGCCCATGACCTGCGGCGGCTGGAGGACCGGGGCGGGCGCGATCTCCGCGACGGCCACCGGCTGCGGCGACTGCGAGGGCTGCGAGGACTGCGACGGCACGGTCGGCATCGCCCTGACCGGGATGCCCGGGACGGCCGTCTGCCCGGTGACCGTGTCGTAGACGGGCTGCCACGCGGTGGAGAAGTGGCGGACCAGCAGGTCGGTGACGGCGGCCGGCTGCTCCACCGGCACCAGGTGCGAGGCGCCCGGTACGACCGCGAGGCGGGCGTCCGGGATGCCGGCCACCAGGGTGCGGGCCTCGGCGGGGCCGGTGACCAGGTCGTCCGAGCCGGCCAGGACCAGCGTCGGGACGCCGACGAGACCGATCTCGGCCCGTACGTCGAACGCGGCTAGCGCCTCGCAGGCAGCTATGTAGCAACCCGGGTCGGTGGTGCGCACCATCTGCACGGCCCACTCGGTGATCGCCGGCTGCGCGGCCGCGAATCCGCTGGTGAACCAGCGGTCGGGCGAGGTGCGGGCGATGGGGTCGAGGCCGTTGGTGCGCACGATCACGCCGCGTTGGCGGAACTCGTCGGCCGTGCCGAACCGGGGCGACGCGGCGATCAGCGCGAGCGAGGCGACGCGCTCGGGGTGGCGCAGCGCCAGCTCCACGCCGACCGCGCCGCCGAAGGCGCAGCCCGCGTAGCCGAAGCGCTGCACCCCGAGCCTGTCCAGCGTGACGAGCAGCCGTTCGGCGAGGTCCGAGACCGAGCCCGCCGGGTGGGCGGGTGCGCCGCCGTGGCCCGGCAGGTCGAAGCGGAACACCCGCCACTGCTGGGCCAGCTCGGGAACCTGACGGTCCCACATGTGCCATGTGGTACCCAGTGAGGGACCCAAGATCAGGACCGGAGCGTCTTCTGGCCCGTCAAAGCGGTATTGCAGGGGGTTCGGTGGTGTCTCACTCACGCCCCAGACCCTCTCACGTCTCACGAAATCTCACACGGTCATGGGAACCCGGCGGCTCCTTACCCTCTCGGCGCAGCACGTCCGGCACTGCCGAAACCCTCGGGGATCCAGATACGAGTTCTCTGGCGTGTACGCGTGGCCGTGGGGACAGTGCGTCCTCCTGGCTCGCGCGCGCTCCCAGTCCCTGCGCCGCAGAGCTTCCTTCTTCGGCACGGCTTCCAGGTGGTCCCGGTTGCAGCAAAGCGTAAAGTGCCGTCCCCAAGGATCGGCATGACGCACCTGGAAGCCCTCCGGAATCTCACCGACCAACAACCTGAACACCACACGGTGGACAAGCTGTGTCTTTCCCTCGTAGGAGACTTGGCCGTAGCCTGACTGCCCCTTCCCGTTGCAGCTACCGGTCCACAGCCAGCAGCCGGTCTCCGGGTCCACCTCGATCTTGGCTGCCATACGGCTGGGCAGGTCGCTCGGTCGGTGGGCCGCCTGACTCAGGCTTGCCCCTCAGTCGCAGCACCGTGCAGGCCATCCCACGTGGTGGCGGCTTCGCGAAGATCCTCTACGTCGGGCTTCACGTACCACTTTTTGGTGGTCCTCACATTCGTGTGTCCAGCCCACCGCGCAAGGATGTGATCCGGCACGCCGTTGTTGGCCAGGTACGTGAGGCACGACGAACGAGCGTCATAAAGACGAACTCGGCGGAGACCAAGGATCACCATGAGCCGGTACGCGCGTCGGCGGAGCTGCTTGATGGTGAAGGCTTCTCCGGTCTCGTGCACCAGGACGTAGCCGGACTCTGCGTATGCCTCACCCAGAGCCAGCTTCTCCTTGGCCTGGAGGGCCTTGAACGACCTGAGCGCAGCCAGCACCGGAGCCGGCAACGGGAGTTCCCGTTCACCGGCCAGAGACTTGGTGTCCTTCTCCACGACGTAGCGATTGCCCATCATGGTCCGCGTATTGGCTATGATGATCGTGGCATTGTCCAGGTCGACGTCTTCCCACCGGAGCCCACAGACTTCAGCCGGACGTAGACCAATGAGGGACAGCAGGAGCGGAGCGTAGAGCCGTTCCCCCTTGACGCCCTGAACGAATCTCTGAACCTCCTGGACGTTCCAGGGCTTCACCTCCTCTTTCTTCTTCCGTTCTTCCTTTCGCGCCCTTCGCGGAATGGTCACGTGCTGGGCCACGTTCATGGTCACCAGCCGACGCGTCACGGCTCGGTTGAGAGCGTCCTTCAGCCGAGCAAGGCTCATGTCCACGCTCGTCACTCCGAGCGGAGTTCCGGCCCTTCCACCGCGTACGCGCCCGTGCTTCAGAGCCCAGTGCATCCACCCTTCTACGTCCTCTTCAGTAAGCTCCTGAAGACGGATGTGGCCCAATTTCCCCCGTACCCGGTCCAGGGTGATGCGGTAGTTGTAAATAGTGGTTTCTTCCAAGTCGTCAGCCTTCATGGCCAGCCACTGGTCGAGCCATTCATTCAAGGTGACCTTATTCGGCGGTGCGAGCGTGCCTTCCTGGCGACGGTTGGTGATGCGGGCATACTCGGCCTTCGCTTCCTTCAGCGTGCCGAATGTACGAGTTATCTGCTTGCGCTTCCCGGTGGCGTGGTCGATGCCCACATCGACCACGAACCGGTACCGGATCTGCCCCTTCGCGTTCGGTGGCAACTTCTTGATCGGATCGGACAGGGTTACTCACTCTCCTTAGGCCATGAAAATTCCACATTGGCGGAGGGCCGCAACGCTTCAGGGAAGCGACGCCGCGGCCATCAAGGCACCAGCAGACGGTGCCGTTCTCTACGGGTTTGCGGCGCCACTTACTGCATCCGCTACTGCTCCACCGCCAAGCGCAGCCGCATGCGAACGCCCTCAATGGTCGTCAGGATCGCCGGTTTGGCTAACCGACGATCGTGGTCTATGTTGCGGGCGCGCGCAGGGGTTCGTAGACGTAGCTCAGGAGACCAGCCAGTACGGCCGGAGAGCGGGCGTCGCGCCGTCCGTTACGAGCGCCGGGGGCTCGTAGCGGTGAGCCGGCAGTTTCGCCTGCCACGAGGTGTTCAGGAGCACCTGCAACCCGGGCGACGTTTCGGATTGGCTCGGGTTGTGCCGCCATGTGCGCGAGGATTTCTCGGTCCCGGTGGTAGCCGCGTTGTTGCAATCCTCGCCGAACAGCCCGGCCGTACGGACGCAGAGAGATAGCGCCGTGGAGATGGCGGCGTAGTCCTCTCGCTCCTGAGCGGGCCATGCGTTCCGGGCGCCAAGCGGTGAGGAGCGGTGATAAGGAGCGGCTCGGAGAGGGGCATTCCGCAGGTGGCACTCCTTGGATCGGGGCCTCGGCGAGGAGGCCGAGCAGTATGAGCTGAGGTACCGGCTGCCGCCATGGCCGACCTGTCTGTTGTCGGCCCGGAAGCCCGAAACTCCTTGCTGACCTGGTGTTTTCCCGGACCGTTGTACGTTGACATGGTCCCGGAGCAGGTTCCAGTCCCTTGGGGCTCTTTCTCGTCTGCCATGAGCTGAAGCCGTACCAGGCGTCCTCCGGCACGCCGAGTGGAACGCGCGCCAGACTTCCTGGGAAGTTGACTGATCACCACCCTGCCGCCAATGCTCAGTCGCTCGGAGGGATCTTGGGCAGGGATGTAGAACAGCTCCGGGCGGCAGCGATGCTGCACGACATCGGCTACACGCCCTCGCTGGCCACCACCGGGTTCCATCCGCTCGATGGTGCCCGGTACCTCCGCGATCACATAGCTGCGGACGAGAGGTTGGGGGCAGCGGCGACGGCGGTCTGGATAGCGGACACGTGCATAGGCAGGTGCCTCCGGGTGGGGGGTGCTTCTATCTGTTCGGTCAAGCTCTGCGGGCTTGGTCAGGCTGCTTGTTCGTGCCCGGGCTGGTAGGGGGTGCGGTGTTTGAGCATGGCTTGCAGGACGTCGACGCGGCGGCGGGTGAGGCAGATGAGGGCGGCGTTGTGGCGCTTGTTCTCCACCCGTTTCTTGACGTAGTAGGCCCGCGATTCGGGGCTGCTCAGCGAGGCGAACGAGGCCAGGAACAGGGCCCGTTTGAGTGTCTTGTTGCCGCTGCGGGGCGGTCCTTCGCCGCGGATGGAGGTTCCCGAACGACGTGTGGTGGGGGTCAGTCCCGCGTAGGAGGCCAGGTGGGCGGCGGTGGGGAACGCGCTAGCGTCGCCGACCTCGGCCAGGATGCGGGCGCCGGTCCTGACCGCGACCCCGGGCATGGAGGTCAGGACCTTCGCGAGAGGGTGGGCCTGAAGCAGGGCCGTCATGCAGGTCTCCAGGATCTCGCGGCGCTTGAGGAGCACGGCGAGGGACTCGGCCAGACCGGAGATGATCTCGCCGGCCGAGCCGGTGCCGGGGACCTGGACGGTCTGCTCGGCCAGGGCGGCATGGATCTGTCCGGCCAGCTCCCGCGGGTTCCGCATCCGTGGGGCGGCGTCGGTCATGACCTCGATGAGCTCCTCGGTGCGGACTTGGGCGAGTTGGACCGGGGAGCCGAAGGTCTGCAGCAGGGCCAGGACCGCCGGGTGACGCAGCCGCGGTCCCAGGAAACGTTCCAGGGCCGGATGGATCGAGGTGAGCAGGCCGCGCAGCCGGTTGGAGGTGCGGGTGGCGTCCTGGGCGAGGTCGTCGTCGTAGCCCAGACCATGGTCAGTTCGGCCCGCACGCCCTCGGCGGGGTCGATGCTGTGCAGCAGGTGGGGCATGGTGCGGGCGGCATCGGCGATGACGTAGGCGTCGCGGGCGTCGGTCTTGCCGGTGCCGGGATGGCAGTCGGCCAGGCGGCGCATGGACAGGCCGGGCAGGTAGGCCACCTCGCATCCGCTGGCGCGCGCCACGGCCACCGCCAAGGTCCCCACGGACGCAGGCTGGTCGACCACGACCAGGACTTTCCCCCGCCGTCCCAGGCGGGCGAACAGCTCCCGCAGCTGGGGCCCGCCGTCGGGCAGCGGCTTGTCGAAGACGGTACGGCCGTCGGCCAGCAGGGCCGTGCCGTGATGGGCGGACTTGCCCACGTCCAGGGCTCAGAACACATCGATCGAGGTGAAGTCGTTGCTGGTCACCGGGCTGTCCCTCCCCGGAGTCACCATCTGGCCCGCCCGGGCACCGGAGATCGACAGCCACATCACGCAGCCCTGCCTGTCGGCGGACACGCTTCCATCAGCGACCATCCGGCGCCGTCAGGACCGGCGACAGCACCCCCGGATCATCAAGGACAGGGGCAACGAGTCATACCGGCCCCGAAGGCCACGAGCCCGAACCGGGCTCTACAACGAAGGTAATGGGCAAAGTGATGAGGACGGCCCCGTGACCGGGCACCGGGGGTCAGCGCTCGGGCTTGGAGGGCCGCTGCATCAGCGCGGCGGCGGCCTCGTCGAGGGTGACCTTCTCGTGCAGCAGGGCAGAGATCACTTCCGTGATCGGCATCTCAACGCCGTGGGCATGAGCGAGGGCGAGAACCGCCTCGGCGGATTTGACGCCTTCGGTGGTCTGCCGGGTGGCGGCCGTCGCCTGTTCGACGCTTAGGCCATGGCCGAGGTGGGTGCCGAAGGTGCGGTTACGGGAAAGCGGAGACGAGCAGGTGGCCACTAGGTCGCCGAGGCCGGCCAGACCGGCGAGGGTGGCCGGGTGGGCGCCCATGGCCACAGCAAGCCGGGTGGTCTCTGCCAGCCCGCGCGTGATGAGCATCGCCGAGGCGTTGTCGCCCAGGCCCATGCCTGAGGCGATGCCGACCGCCAGGGCGATGACGTTCTTCACGGCGCCGCCCAGCTCGCAGCCGGTCACGTCGGTGCTGGTGTAGGGCCGGAAGTAGGTGGTGTGGCATACCTGCTGGAAGCGACGGGCGGCGTCCTCGTCGGGGCAGGCGACGGTGGCAGCGGCGGGCTGGCCGTCCATGATCTCGCGGGCGAGGTTCGGGCCCGACAGCACTGCGACCCGGTTCGCGTTCACGCCGGTCACCTCGGTGATGACCTGGCTCGCCCGTTCCCCGGTGCCCAGTTCGATGCCCTTCATCAGCGACACGATCACGGTGTCGGGCCCGATGTGCGGCGTCCACGCGGCGAGGTTGGTCCGCAGGGACTGCGCGGGGATGGACAGCACAAGGTAGTCCGCGCCGCGAAGCGCGGCGGCCGGATCGGTCGTAGCCGTCAGGGAGGCGGGCAGCTCTACGTCCGGGAAGTAGCCGGGGTTGCGGTGAACCGTGTTGATCGCGTCGGCGATCTCGTCTCTGCGGGCGTGCACGGAGACGTCGGTACCGGCGTCGGCCAGGATCTTGGCGACTGCGGTACCCCAGGACCCGGCCGAGAACACCGCCGCACGGGCGGAACGGTGCTGGCTCACTGCGGGGTCCTCTCACCGGACGCGGGCCCGTCACCGGGACGGCGGCCGGGCCCGGACACCCTATCGGCCGTGCCAGGCCCGGGCCGAACACGCGTGGGGCGCCGCACGGTCAGCCGGACGGCTCGACGGCCCTTCCCGACCTGACGTCCGCCCGGCGGGGGATCAGAACGGTAGACGTCCTGGGACGTCCGGCCGATCACCGCTCGGCCCCCGCGCCCTACGTCATAGTCTGCCGAGCATGGATCTCACCGTTTGGGCCCGCGACCTGGCCAGGTCCCTCCTCGCGGAGCCCCTGCCTCGGCGCTGGGCACACTCTCAGGGCGTTGCCGCAAGGGCCCAGTCCCTGGCAGGGATCCTGGGCGACGATGCGGAACTCCTGTGGGCCGCGGCGATGCTGCACGACATTGGTTACACGCCGTCGCTCGCCACGACGGGGTTCCATCCGCTGGACGGCGCCCGCTACCTGCGCGACCGTTCGGCCGCGGACGAGCGCCTGGTACGGCTGGTCGCCAACCACTCGTACGCGCTGTTGGAGGCGGAAGAGCGCGGGCTGCGGGAAGAGCTGGAGGACGAGTTCCCGATCCTCGACCACGCCGGGCTGGTGGATGCTCTCATGTACTGCGATATGACCACCACCCCGGACGGTACCCCCACCACTGTGGATGCCCGGCTGGCGGAGATCCTCACTCGGTATGACCACGACAGCGTCGTCGGCCGATTCATCCGCCGAGCCGATGAGGATCTGCGAGCTGCTGTACACAGAGTCGAAGCCCGGCTGATCTTGGCAGAGCGGTAAGGGAGGGCACGGTGCTCAGTCGACGTGAGGGAACATCCCGTGCAGGTAGTGGGCGATCTGCTTCCGCATGGAGTGGTGGATGTCGTAGGAGTCCAGTTCGCCGGGCAGGATCCAGCGGACGCCATCGGCCTCGTCGTTGATCGTGGGCTCGCCTCCGACCGGCCGGCCGATCACGGTGACCTCGTACGCCTGCCGGATCTCCCCGTCCGTGTAGGCCACCACATGCTCAGGGACCGAGTACACGCCGAGGAGCCCGGTGGGTTCGGCGTCGATTCCGGTCTCTTCCTTGCATTCCCGGACTGCGCACTGCGACGGGGATTCCCCTATGTCCATGGCTCCCCCGGGCAGAGCCCACTGCCCCGTGTCGCGACGCCGCTGCAGGAGGATCGCCCCGTCCGCCTCCCGGACTACCAGCATGTTGCACGCCGGGATCAACGTGTTCGGCTTGGGTGCGTTCTCGTCGTACCAGTACTCCGTACGTCCCATCGCGGGCCGTGCTCCTCACATGGACTCGGGTGACCAGGGCTTTGCAGTCTCCCAGACCGCGTCGAAGCTGCCGGTGTAGTGGTCGAACCAGCCGTCTTCCTCCAGGCGCCGCAGCTCGAACAGGGGGTTTGCGCTGGCGGGCTGCCCCCAGACGTGCGGATTGACCAGGAGCACATCATCGAAGCGGAAGAAGCTGTTGTAGAGGGTCGTATCGTGGAGGCGCACCTCACACCCAGGCGTGCCGATCAGCTTGCGGTAGTAGGTGAGGGACGCCCTGATCTTTGCTGAGAGGGTGCCGCCGATGCCTTCTTCCTCGTCCCTGACGGCGACCGCCTTGCCCAATGGGTCACCGAAACAGAGGCGGACCTGCACTCCGGCGTCGGCGCGCTCGGCAAGCATCGCCGCAACGCGCGGGTTGGTCTGCGCGAAGAACGTGCCGCTGAACACCAGTACGTCGATGTGCTCCTGAGCGGTCTTCAGGAGACGGACCCAGGACTTCTGCGGGAAGCTCGCGCGGTTCGGAAAGGCAGCGACCAGTTCAGTCTGCTCGGCCGGCTGCCCCTGCGCCTCGTCCTCCTCAGGCGGCCACAGGTACGACATGTCCACACCGAGATGCTTCGCAACCGCCCATTGGTGCCGCCGGAGCGGCTGCCGGCCGATGCTGATCCAGCGCTCCACCGTCTTGACATCAACTTGGCACGAGGCCGCGAGCTCCTCTGGAGTGATCTGCCGCTGAAGCATCACCGTACGCAACCGCTCGTTCACCATCGCATCCTCGCAGGACGTCCTGGGACGCGGCAAGATCTTGCGGGACGCCAGGACGTCCCACAAGGCCACTTTTAACAGGTAGTTCACGCTGCCTACCCTGGTCCCGTGCAGCGAATTGTGTTGTGGGACGTGGACCACACCCTTGTAGAAAACTCCGGTGTGAGCAAGGAGATCTACGCCAGCGCCTTCAAGGCACTAGCTGGGCGTGCGGCCGAATTGCCTGCTCCAACGGAGGGACGTACGGACCGGGCGATCATGCGCGAGATGTTCATCCGGCACGGTCTGCCGGATCCTGACTGGGAGCGGGCGCAGCAGGCACTGGAGGAAGCCGGCCGCTGCAGCGAGGAAGATCTGCGACGGCGAGGTCATGCCCTGCCCGGTGTCGAGGACGCGTTGAAGGCACTCGCGGCGGACCCAACTATCTGTTCCTCGGTCCTCACCGGCAACATTTCGGCCAATGCCCACGTCAAGCTGCGGGCGTTCGGGCTTGATGGCCTGCTCGACATGGCTGTTGGCGGGTACGGCGAGGACAGCAACGATCGAGCGCGTCTCGTCGACGCCGCCCGTGCCCGTATCCATGCCGCCTACGGCATCCCACTCGTCTCGCCGACCGTCCTGATCGGGGACACGCCCCGCGATGTGCGCGCCGCGCATGACGCCCAGGCACACTGCATCGCCGTCGCCTCCGGGATCCACTCGGTGGCAGAACTCCACGCTGCTGGGGCCGACGCCGTCGTCCCTGATCTGACCGACACGGAGGGCTTGTTGACCCTCCTGCGGGAAGTCCTGACCTGAGTGGACAACAGAGCTCCGGGACCAGAGACCGGTGACCGGGTCAGGGGCGCAACGCGTAGCAGCGCAGCGTGTCCAGATCTTCGCTGTGGACCGAGGACCAGGACGCGGTCAGCAATTCGGCGTGCTGCGGGCTGATCCCGATGGACTTCCGTTCGTCCGGGAGGCGTTCAGCGAGCGGGGTGACGACCCAGAACGTCCCGCCGGGTGGGAGAAGGTATCGGACGCGGGCGAGGAAGGCCGCCTTGTCCTTGATGAAGGCGAACACCAAGCGGCAGGTGACGGCGGCGTAGGCCGCCTCCGGCAACGCTCGGATGTCCTCGGTCTCGAAGTCCAGCCGCTGAAAATGCGGACCGTCGGACGTGTCCTGCTCGGCCTGGGCGATCTTCAGCGCGGCGGAGGAACAGTCGATCGCTGTGGTGCGGAATCCCAGGTCACCATGTAGATACCGGGCAAGGACACCGTCGCCGCAGCCGACGTCGAGCGCGGGCCGGCCGTGGCCGGCGCCGAGGAACTGGCCGGTCAGCTGCTGCTCTTCGAGACTGAGGCGGCGGTAGCGGCGCCCTGATGTCCACAGCGGATCCCAGTACGTGGCCGGGTTGTTGATCGTCACGGATTCGCGGGCTCCTCGGTAACAGTCAGGGCAGCGGGGGCGACCGTCCTCATGTCCCGCACGGGTGAGTTCCAGAGCACAAGGAACGGGATGACCAGGGCCACGGTGATGAGCGTGAGGGTGAGGTGCAGCCCTAGCCACGTGCCGAGGCCGCCAGCGGCGAGGGCGGCGAAGGGTCGCAGGCTGAAGGCGAGCCACGCTCCGGTGGCCTGGGCCCGTCCTTGGAGTTCGTCGGGGGCGAGTTCCTGGCGGACCGCCCTCTGGAGTCCGCCGTGGCACACCGCAGCGCCGGTTTGGATGACCATGCCGATGCCGATGGCGATCTGCCCGCCAAGTCCGGGTCCGACGAGAACCAGAGGGATTTGGGCGAGTGGGTTGAGGGAGAGCGCTCCGAGCATCACCGGGCCTGGGCCCCAGCGTCGTTCCAGGGGCTGCCAGACCAGGGCGCCGAGGATGCCGCCGGCACCGCCGGCGCCCATGACGATGCCGAGGGCTGTCGGGCTCCAGTGCAGCTCGCGCAGCAGGTTTGTTTCCGCAGACACTGTGTCCCCCGCAGGTCGTGTCGCTTTACATGGGGGACGAAGACCTGGCCGGTGTCGCATTCGAACGGTTCACCGTGTCGCTATCTCCAGCACTCCTCGTGACGAACGCCACACTGTAGCGGATTCCGAGGCGCGCCTGGGGTCGATCAGGCGCCTCGGGCTGTGAGTTGGCGTAGCGCGGCTTGGGTGCGGGCGAGGGCGGTGATGCGTTCGTCGATGTGGCGCAGGTGGGCCTCGATGAGTGCGGCGGCGTGGGGACAGGGGGCTTGGCCGCTGTCGCGCAGGGCGAGTACGCCGCGGATCTCGGCGAGGGTGAGTCCGGCGGCTTGGGCGTCGCGGATGAAGGTGAGCCGGGGCTGGGCCTCGGGCGGGTAGTCGCGGTAACCGCCCGCAGTCCGGGGCGGTGCGGGCAGCAGTCCGCTCTGCTCGCAGTAGCGAATGGTCTTGGCGGTCAGGCCGGTGACCGTGGCGAGGGTGCTGATGCTCATGTTTCCAGCCTTGACCTTCCAGCAGGGTAGAAGGTCAAGGCTGGGCGCGATTCAGCAGCAGGACTCCGGGGTCGTCCCGTCGAGGAGGTTTTGGGTGAGGGGGCGGCCGAGCTGGTAGGCGTCGGCGACGGGCAGGACGGTCATGCCGGGGTGGTCGGTGAGCCAGTCCTGGGCGGCGGCTGGGTTGGCGAAGAAGTGGACGTGGTTGCAGAAGGCCGAGCGTACGGAGGTCAGGTCGTCGGGGGTGACGATCGAGACGACGGCGTCGGCCGGGGTGAGGCCGGTAACGCCGTCGGGGGCTGCGGTGAGCCTGATCGGGGTGCCGGTGGCGTGGCAGGGGGATTCGACGTGGGCGGTGCGGCCGAGGACGGCTGGGAAGACGAGGGTGTCCAGGGCACACCAGGTGTACAGCTGCTTGCCGTCGACTTCGAAGCGGTGGGGGGTGGGGCGCTGGGTCAGGCCGCTGCCGATGATGCGGCCGGTCTCGTCGTATTCGGTGTCGGGCATGGCGGCCAGGGCGTGGCGGACGTCGTCTTCGGTGTGGCTGGTGGCGGTGGCGAGCTGGCCGGTGGTGACGGGCCGGCCGGTGGCCAGGAGCTGGAGCAGCGGGCGCCACAGCCAGGGCTGGCCGGTGACGTTTTCGCCGCCGCCCAGGGCGGCGGTCAGGCGGTCGGCGAGCTTCTGGGCGGAGGTGTCCATGGTCGGGATTCCTTGTCGTCGCTTTGCGAAGGTGGCGGGCGGTCGGCCGCCGCGCGTCCGGAGGGGGTGCCTGGTCGACCGTAGGGTCTGCCCCCGGGGACAGAGTCAAGTGCACTGGGCGCACTGCCTCGGATCATCCGCCCACAGGCCGGTTCCGCTGCCTTCGGCGAGTTCGGCCTGGTGGGCGGCTTCGAAGGCGTCGATGCGGCGCCGTGTCTTCTCCAGGTCCGCGATCCTGGTCTCGATGCGCGCCCGGGCGGTGCGCAGGCGTTCGGCCAGCGAGGGGCCGAGGGCCCGGTCGCCGGTTTCCGCGTAGGTGCTGAGGAGGTCGCGGATCTCGGCCAGGGTGAGGCCGAGGCTGCGCAGTTCGCCGATCAGCCGTACGCACCACAGGGCGTCGGAGTCGTACAGGCGGTAGTTGGCCGGGCTGCGGCCCGCAGTGTAGATCAGGCCCCAGTCGGTGTAGGCGCGCAGTGCCTTGACAGTCACGTGGGTGCGCCGGGACAGTTCGCCGATGGTCATCGGCCGTGCGGGCCGCTCGCCGGTCACAGGAACCTCCGGGTTTCTTGCGGTGAGTGTCGGGTGGTGGCCATGCCGATGATTGTCGGGGCGGAGGAGGCGTCACGGCCGCCGGTGGCGCAGGGCCCAGGCGGTCTCGGTGACGGCGGCCACGGCCAGCCCGTAGACGAGGTGGGCGGCGAGGCCGCGCAGGTGCGTGGCGGCGGGGTAGACCCGGTTGGGGGCGGAGAATCCGGCCAGCGGGGTGATGCCCTCGTCCACGATCAGCGACATGGCCGCGCCCGAGGCCAGCCCGGCCGCGACGGGGCTCAGGCCGGTGGTGCGGCGCAGCAGGGCGTAGACCGGTGCCCAGCTGATCGCCAGTCCGTAGTGGAAGGCCAGCCCGGCCCGGTCCAGGGCGCGGTCGCCGGGGTGGATGCCGAGCAGGCGCAGGGTCTTGTCGGCGGCGATCCGGTACGGCGGGCCGGGCCGGGCGGCGTCCTCGCGGGCCCGGTCTGGTTCGGATTCGAGCTGGTAGAGCGTGGTGCTCACCGGCTCCATAGCCTTGGTGGCCAGCCCGCCGGCCACCGGCGCGATGGCGAGGTCCTCGAGCAGGTCCGTGGTCTTTCTTCATCTTCGCGGTACCTCACTCCCAGGGGTGCGGATCGCTGTGCGGTGGTGGGTCAGGAGGCGCAGCAGGACAGTTTGCTCACGTCCCGGGTGTAGGTCTGGGCGGCGAGCTTGAGGCCCTCGGCCATGGTCAGGTACGGGCACCACAGGTCGGCCATCTGGTGCACCGTCATCCGGTTCGCCAGCGCGTAGACGGCGGTGGCGATCACATCACCGGCGCTCTCGGCGATGACATGGGCGCCGAGCAGCCGCCCGGTACCACGTTCGGCGACGAGTTTGATCAGGCCGCGGGTGTCGCGGTTGACCAGTGCCCGGGGTACGTACTCCAGGGGCAGGACGCGGCAGTCGCATGCCATGCCCTGCGCGATGACTTGGGCGTCGGTGAGACCGGCGGCGGCGATGGCCGGGCTGGTGAAGGTGACCCGCGGCAGGTGGTGGTAGTCCAGGGTGCGCTCGGCCCCGTCCAGGGCGTTGTCGGCGACCAGCGTGCCGTGGGCCCCGGCGACATAGACGAACTGCGGATGCCCGGTCACGTCCCCGGCCGCCCAGATCCGTTCGTTGCCGGTGCGCAGGTGCTCGTCCACGACGATCTCGCCGCGCTCCCCGGTCTTGACCCCCACCGTCTGAAGGCCGAGGCCGTCGGTGACCGGGCGGCGGCCGGTGGCGACCAGCAACTGCTCCGCCTTCCGTTCGAAGACGTCGCCCGCGCGGGCGGCGGTGAGCCTGTAGCCGCCGGTGTCGCGGCGCACGGCGGTGATGGTGACGCCGGTGTGCACGCTGATGCCCTCGCCGGTGAAGACGTCCTCGATCATCGCGGAGACCTCGGGCTCCTCGAACGGGGCGAGCCGGTCCAGCGCCTCGACGACGGTGACCTGGGTGCCGAGCCGGGCGAAGAGCTGGCCCTGCTCCAGGCCGATGGCGTTGCCACCCACCACGAGCATCGACTCGGGCAGGCGGTCGAGTTCCATGGCGGTGGTGGAGGTCAGGTAGCCTGCCTCGTCCAGTCCGTCGATGGGCGGTGCCCACGGGGCGGAGCCGGTCGCGATGACGTAGTGGGCGGCCTCGATGGTGGTGGTGCCGCCGTCGCCCAGGGCGACTTCCAGTTCGGGTCCGGGGGCGAAGCGGGCGGTGCCGGCCAGGATCGGCCAGTCGTACTCGGTGGCCAGGTCCTCGTACTTGTCCGCCCGCATCGCCTCCACCATGGCCTGCTTGCCGCTGATCAGGGCGGGGAAGTCCACCGGGCCCGCTTCGGTGCGGATACCGGGGAACGGCTGGGCGAGGGCCACATGGCGGGCCTCGGCGGCGGCCAGCAGCGCCTTGGAGGGCACGCATCCGGTGTTCACACAGGTGCCGCCGGTGGTGCCGCGCTCGACCATCACCACGCTTTTGCCCTTGTTCCGTGCGGCGATCGCGGCGGCGAACGCTGCCCCGCCCGAGCCGATGACCGCCAGATCGAACCGGCTGCGCTGCGTGCTCACAGCCACCACCTCCCTTGGATGGAACGGGTACCGGCCCGCTTTCTATATGCCTTGCCGAATACCCGAACCCCGCCATACTATTCGAGTAGGCGAATAGATGCATGTGGGAGAGGGGCTGTCATGGGCTCCGCACCTGTTCTGGTCCGCACTGAGGCCGCAGCGTCCGCCCGCCAGGCCGACGCCGGGTGTTCGCACACCGACACCGTGGCCCGGTTCTTCCGCGCGCTTGCGGACCCCACCCGGCTGAAGCTGCTGGAGTTCATCCTTCGCGGGGAGCGCACCTGTGCCGAGTGCGTCGGATATGCAGGGGTATCCCAGTCGCGGGTCTCGGTCCATCTGGCCTGTCTGACGGCCTGCGGGTATGTGACCGGCCACCGGGACGGAAGGAGGCTGCGCTACCGCGTCGGCGACCCCCGGGTGGCGGACCTGGTCGTCCTCGCCCGCGCCGTCGCCGCGGACCACGACGGCGTCCCGGACCGCTGCTCTGGTGATCGCGCCCAGCCGGGACCGACTCTCGGAAGGAATCGCCATGCCGACCTCTGACCAGCCCCCACGCCGCGAACAGGACCGGCCCGCCACGGGCGCTGCCCCGGGCATCGGGATCGTCCTGCTGATGATCGTCTGCTGTGCGGGTCCCGTCCTGGTCCTGTCCGGTGCCCTCGCCGGGATCGGCGCCTGGCTCGCCAATCCGTGGGTGATCGCCGCAGCCGTGGTCCTGGCCGTCGCGGCCGTCACCGTCCTCGTACGCCGCCGCGCCCGCCGCGACGACTGCTGCCCGCCCGGGGGTGCCTCCGGCAGCGCCGCAAGGCGACGCCGGGCACCACAGCAGCGAGGCGGCCCGCATGACCGCTGATTCCGACCCCGAGGAGACCGTTATGTATGCCCCTCCCCAGCCCTCACGCCGTCAGCTGCAACGGTCCGGTGACCGCGGTGCCGCAGGCTTCGTCCGGCTGCTGTCGACTGTCCGCGGTGCCGGTCCGTTCCTGCTCGCGGCCGTTGTCCTGGCCGGGATCGGCGCCGTTTTGTCTATCGCGTGGGTGGTCGACGCCGCGGTCGTCCTGGCCATCGCCGCCGTCGTCACCGTGCTCGTGCGCCGCCGCGTCCACAGCGACGCCGCATCCGCGCACGGCCAGGCCGGCCGGCGCCGCAGGCGGTGCTGCTGAACCGCGGGGAGGAATCCACCGATGGCCGCCTGGCTTTGTTCACGAATCGTTTCGAAGGCAGCGGGGGGCTTGCCAGGACGGCATCGGGGCTGCCCCGGAGGCAACGCCAGCCGGGGCAACCCTGAGGAGCTACTGGCCGACCCTGGTCATCTTCTTCCCACAGCAGCAGGTCGGGTTCTGCTGGCCACCACAGGTCGCTGGGGCGCCCTTGGTCACCGTCAGCTCGCACCCACAGTTCTCGTCCGGGCAGCGGTAAACCTCACCCTCACGGAATGGCACCGCGCTCACCTCCTTGTTCTCGCGTTTTTGTCCTACGCGAGCGACGCTAGAACCTGGCCCCTGGGGCAAGGTCAACACTGGAGAGGAGGAAGGGAGCGATCATGGCGTTGCACGGCATGACCATCGGGCAGACTGCCCGCGCTGCAGGACTCACGCGCAAGGCGGTCCGGGTCTATGAGGCCAGGGGCCTGCTGCCTGAGGCAGAGCGCAGCATGGCCGGCTACCGGCTCTACACTCTGGCCGATGTCAAGCTGCTGACCTTCATCCGCCAGGCCCGCGCTCTGGGACTCCACCTTGATGACGTCCGCGAAGTGTTGGAGATTCGCCGCGGTGGCACCCCGCCCTGCGACGCCGTCCGTGACCTCCTCGACGCCCGCATTGCTGAGATCGATGCCACCGTCGTTGATCTCTTGGCCCTGCGGCAGACCCTCACCGAGACTCGCGAGGCCGCTGGCGACCGCCCCACCGGAGAGCCTTCCACGGTCTGCTCGATCATCGAAGAGGCTTGAGGGAGCTGTCACAGACGGCGGGCTGCCCCATGCAGTGAGGTCATTTCTCCTCGTGAACATTCAGGCCGCTGTCGACCGCCAACCGACGCCCGAACCGATGGACAAACGCTGTCGCTTGAAGTGAACGAAGCCAGCCGCCGCCTTGTCCACACCGGCCCGGCAGCGCATAGTGCTGAGCCGGGCCGCTCGGAGACTGCTGGAAGTCACCCTTGCCGGTCTCGGTGCCCTGGCCGCCACGCTGGGCGCGGGGCTGTCGCTGGTCGGCCTCTGCTGTGGCGCTCTGGCCGCGGCGGGTGCGGGCACGGCCGCCACGGGCGCCGCCGTGCTGGGCCCCTGGCCGTGGCTGTTGCTGACGGCCGGGGCCACGCTGATCACTGCCGCGCTGTTCGTGCGGCGTCGGCGGACGGCCCGTCGGGACTACCGCCTGCCGAAGCCCACCCCGCCCGATCACCGCGCCCATGGCGAGGGCGCTATCGGCCAGGATCTCCGCAGACAGGGCGGGCGGGACGCCGGCTGAGTTCAGCCGGCGCAGCAGGAGAGCTTGGCGACGTCCGAGGTGAAGGTCTGGGCGGCCAGTTTGAGGGCTTCGGCCATGGTCAGGTAGGGGTGCCAGGTGTGGGCGAGCTGGTCGACGGTCAGTCCGGCGGTGATGGCGTAGGTCGCGGCGGTGATGATGTCGCCCGCGCCGTCGGCCAGGACGTGGGCGCCCAGCAGCTTTCCGGTGCCGCGTTCGGCTATGAGCTTGACCAGGCCGCGGGTGTCGCGGTTGGCCAGGGCGCGGGGTACGTACTCCAGCGGCAGGGTGCGGCACTGGCAGGCGATCCCGGCCTCGGCCAGCTGGGCGTCGGTCATCCCGACCGACGCGATGGCGGGGCTGGTGAAGGTGACCTTCGGCAGCGCGGTGTAGTCCAGGGTGCGCTCCGCCCCGTCCAGGGCATTGTCGGCGACCAGGGTGCCGTGGGCGGCGGCCACGTACACGAAGTCGGGGTGCCCGGTGACGTCGCCGGCCGCCCAGATGCGGGGGTTGCCGGTGCGCAGGTGCTCATCGACGACGACTTCGCCGCGCTCGCCGGTCTTCACGCCCACCCGCTCCAGGCCGAGGCCGTCGGTGACCGGGCGGCGTCCGGTGGCGATCAGCAGGTGGCTGGCGCGGATCTGCTGCTCGCCGTCGGGGCCGGTGAGGGTGGTGAGAATGCCGTCGCCGTCGCGGTGTACGGCGCTGGCCTGGGTGCGGGTGTGGACGGTGATGCCCTCCTCGCGGAAGACGGCCTCGATGCCGGCGGAGATCTCCGGCTCTTCCTGGGAGGCCAGGCGGGAGCGGACGGCGATGGTGACGCGGCTGCCGAGGCGGGCGAAGAGCTGGGCCTGCTCCAGGCCGACGTAGCCGCCGCCGAGCACCAGCAGGTGCTCGGGGAGCTCATCCAGTTCCATGGCGGAGGTGGAGGTCAGGTAGCCGGCCTCCACCAGTCCGTCGATGGGCGGCGCCCACGGGGCGGAGCCGGTGGCGATCACGTAGTGGGCGGCCTCGATGGTGGCGGTGCCGCCGTCGTTGAGCGCGACCTCCAGGGCGGGGCCGTCGTCGTTCGCCGTGAAGGTGGCGGTGCCGTGCACGATCTGCCAGCCGTACTCGGCGGCCAGATCGGTGTACTTCTCCGCCCGCAACTGCTCCACCAGCGTGTCCTTGCCGCCGATCAGTGCGGGGAAGTCGACCGCGGGCTCGGTGCCCTCCAGGCCGGGGAACCGGCTGGCCGCGCGGGCGCCGTGGCGGGCCTCGGCGGCGGCCAGCAGCGCCTTGGACGGCACACAGCCGACGTTCACGCAGGTGCCGCCGGTGGTGCCGCGCTCGACCATCACCACGCTCCTGCCCTTGCTGCGGGCGGCGATGGCCGCGGCGAACGCGCCACCTCCCGAACCGATGATCGCCAGGTCATAACCGGTGTGTGCCTGAAGCACAGCACTACCTCCCTCAGTGGGGGCCGGACGCTCCCGCCGAACCCGTTTCCTATGCGGCTTGCCGAATGGCAGACGGCCACCATACTATGCGGACAAGCGAATAGCTGCTTGTGGAAAGGCTCTGCCTATGAAAACCCCTGCCCTTGCCGGCTCACCGGACACGGCCGCCGCGGCCGAGGTGCCGTGCATCCATCTGGACACCACAGCCCGGTTCTTCCGCGCGCTCGCGGACCCCACCCGGCTGAAGCTGCTGGAGTTCATCCAGCGCGGCGAGCGCACCTCGGCCGAATGCGTCGAGCACGCCGGGATCTCGCAGCCGAGGGTGTCGGTGCACCTGTCCTGTCTCGTGGACTGCGGCTACGTCACCGCCCGCCGGGACGGCAAGAAACTGCGCTACTCCGTCGGCGACCCCCGCGTCGCGGATCTGATCATGCTGGCCCGGTCCCTGGCCGCCGACAACGCCGCCGCCCTGGACTGCTGCCCCCGCATCCCCGCAAAGGGGGACCCGCGATGACGCGCCCGCCCACCCAGCCCGGCGAGCGCCGAGGCGGTCTGCTCGGCACCCTCGGAATGGTCGGCGTCGTGCTGCTGCCCGTCCTGTGCTGCGCCGGGCCGGTACTGCTGGCCGGCGGCGCTTTGGCCGGACTCGGCGGGGCCCTGGTCAGTCCCTGGCTGCTGGCCCCGGCCGCGGTCCTGCTGGCCGGCGGTCTCCTCTGGTGGCTGCGCCGCCGCCCCACCGGCAGCGGCGATTCCTGCTGCCCGCTGCCCGCCCGCACCGACCAGCACGACCGCGACCTGCTCCGCAAGCCCTGAGCAGGTCGGCGACCGGCACCGCCACGACACGCGTATCCGCCCGCCCGCTCCGCCGCCGACCGGGACAAACTCCCGTCCCGCCTCCGAGGAAGGCCCGCACCACCATGACCTCCCCGTCCCCCACCGCCCGCCGCACCCGCCTGCGCCGCCGCACAGTCCTGGCCCTCGCCGCCGCCACCGCCGCCGTACTCACCCTGTCCGCCTGCGGCACCGCCACCACCGGCTCCACGGCCAAGACTGACACCGTCAGCGGCAGTTCCGCCGCAGCCAAGACGGACACCGTCACCCTCCTCGACGACACCACGCTGGCGGTGCCCGGAAAGAAGCCCGCCGCTCTGTTCTTCTTCTCCGTGGGCTGCGGCGAGTGCGCCGGAGGTGCCAAGTCGCTGGACAAGGCTGCCAAGGCGTTCGGGGACAAGGCCACCTTCCTCGCGGTGGACATGGACCCGAGCGAGTCGAAGACGACCATCATGCAGTTCCTCGACTACATCAAGGCGCCCGGACTGGCCACCACCGTCGACAAGGGCGCCGCCCTGTCCCTGCGCTACCAGGTCTCGGCCCTGTCCACGCTGATCGTCGTCGACCCCCAGGGCAAGGTCACCTACCGGGCCACCGACCCGTCGGCCGACCAGATCCAGGCCGCCTTGAAGAAGGCGGGCGCGTGATGAACGGCCTGCTCACCCTCGCCTTCGCCGCCGGGATGCTCGCCCCGGTCAACCCATGCGGCTTCGCCCTGCTGCCCGCCTGGATCACCTCCGCCCTCGGCGAAAACGACACCTCCCCGCTGCCGGTACGCCTCACCCGCGCCCTGCGCTCCGGCGCCGCCCTCACCCTCGGCTTCGCCGGCACCCTCGCCGCTGCCGGGCTCATCGTCAGCGCCGGGGCCCGCGCCCTGATCCGTGCCGCCCCCTGGCTCGGCCTGGCCACCGGCATCATCCTGCTGCTCCTCGGCGCCTTCATGCTCACCGGCCGCGCGCTCAGCCTGCGGCTGAACCTGCCCACCGGTACCCGCCGGTCGGCGGGCCCGCCGACCGCCCGGCGCATGGTGGTCTTCGGCGCCGGCTACGCCGCCGCGTCCCTGTCCTGCACCTTCGGTGTGCTGCTCGCCGTCATCGCCCAGGCCCAGGCCACCGCCAGCTTCGCCGGGCTCCTCGCGGTCTTCGCCGCCTACGCCGCCGGATCGGCCGCCGTGCTGCTGCTCGTCGCGGTCACCACCGCCGCCGCAGGCGCCGCCCTCACCCGCAAGATCACCGCCTTGGCCCGGCACGGCACCCGCATCACCGCCGCCGTCCTCGTCCTCACCGGCGCCTACCTGGCCTGGTACTGGTACCCCGCCGCCACCGGCGGCCCCGCCACCGCCG
This sequence comes from Streptomyces sp. P3, assembly GCF_003032475.1. Taxonomy (NCBI): domain Bacteria; kingdom Bacillati; phylum Actinomycetota; class Actinomycetes; order Kitasatosporales; family Streptomycetaceae; genus Streptomyces; species Streptomyces sp. P3. The sequence goes on along the minus strand of NZ_CP028369.1, from coordinate 7,421,038 downwards.
CCCCCGGCGGCGGCCTCGCCGCCTGGTCCGCCACCGCGACCGCCTGGATCCAGGGCCACACCACCACCATCGCCGTCACCGCTCTCGTGGTCGTCCTCGCCGTCACCGCCGCCGCCCTGCGCCACCGCAGGCGGCAGGCCGCCCGCAACGCCGCTCCCACCGGGGCAGCCCCCTCTGCCGAGGCGGACTGCTGTGCGCCCCAGCCCGTCCCCACCCCGGCCGCCGCCCCGGACCGCGACAATCCCGGCCACTGCTGCTGACCACGCCCCATCTCTGCGGCCGGGAAACGGATAAAGCCCCGGCCGCAGGCATGCAGAACGGACACTGCTCCATGACCATGCCAGCAGCCCGCGAGACGGCCACCCCAGCCGTGCACAAGAGCAGGCACGCGACGTTCGGCGCCAGCCGGACGCTCGCCCTCCTACTGATCCTGGGCGGCTCCCTCGGCCTGCTCGCCTCGGCCGTGCTCACGCACGACAAGATGGAACTGCTCGCCAACCCGGACTACGTCTCGGCGTGCAGCATCAACCCGGTGCTGTCCTGCAACAACATCATGAAGAGCTGGCAGGCCAGCACCTTCGGCTTCCCCAACCCCTTCATCGGCTGGGCCGCCTTCCCCGCCGTCATCGCCATCGGCGCGGGACTGCTGGCTGGCGCCCGCTACCGGCGCTGGCACTGGCTGGGCCTGCAGGCCGGCACCGTCTTCGGCATCGGCCTCATCACCTGGCTGCAGTACTCCTCGCTGTATGCCATCGGCGCACTGTGCCTGTGGTGCACCCTCGTATGGGCCGTGACGATCCTCATCTTCTGGTACACCACCGTGCACAACATCCAGCACGGGCTCATCCCCGCCCCCGACCGGGTACGCTGCACTGTCGCCGAGTTCCACTGGGCCGTACCCGTCCTGTGGATCGGCATCATCGCGCTGCTGATCCTGACCAGGTGGGGCAGCGCCCTGTGGGCCTGACCCCCAGCCCCCGAAGCCCCGGCCGCCAACCCCCGTGGGAGCCGGGAGGGCGGTCGGCTGCCGCATCCCCCCGAGCGGCAGTCGGCCACACCCTCACCCCTGCCCGCCCCGGCCCCTGGAGTCCAGCCGATGCACACAGCGCCCCCGCCCGGCTACGCCGGGTGCTCGGCCACCTGCTGACGGCCACGCTCGCCGCGCTCGGGGCCCTCGGCACGGCCCTCGGCGCCGGGCTGTCCATGATCGGCCTGTGCTGCACCGGCCCAGCCCTGGCCACCGCCGCCGCAGGCGGTGCAGCCACCGGGGCCGCCGCCTCCGTCACCCCTGTGACCTGGCCCTTCTGGACAGCCGGAGCCGTCCTGCTCACCGCCGCCGCATTGTGGCACCGCCGCCACCGCACCTCCACCTGCCGCAGCCGCCGCATGCCGCCCGGATCACCCGAACAGCCCCGCCCCTCCGGCCCCACCGGCCCGCACGGCTGAGGATCTTCACACGCCCCAGTACGCACCGTCCGCACCGGGCTGGACAGGCAGAGACACAGAAGGAGTCCTCTCATGGCCGAGCGGTACGACACCCTGGTGATCGGCGGCGGCATGGCCGGCCTGCCCCTGGCCCTGCGCGCAGCAAGACACGGCCGGGTCGCCTTCGTGGAGAAGGAGAAACTCGGCGGCACCTGCCTCAACCGCGGCTGCATCCCCACCAAGACGATGATCGCCTCCGCAGCGGTGGCCCACCAGGTGCGCCGGGCCGCCGAGTTCGGCGTCCACGTCCCCGCCCCCAGCGTGGACCTGGCCGCCGTGGTCGCGCGCAAGAACGCGATCGTGGAGACGATCCGCTCCGGCTCATACAAGACGGTCGGCAAGGCCGACCAGATCGACTTCTATCCCGCCGAGGGACGCTTCACCGCGCCCCGGCGGCTGCGCGTGGACCACACCGAGATCGAGGCCGACAAGATCTTCCTGGTCACCGGCCTGCGCACCACCATCCCCGCCATCGACGGCCTGGAGACCACCCCGTACTACACCTCCCGCACCCTGCTCGACCTCACCGACCTGCCCGAGCACCTGATCGTGGTGGGCGGCGGCTACATCGGCTGCGAGTTCGCCCAGATGTTCGCCCGCTTCGGCTCCCGCGTGACGCTCATCCAGCGCGCCGAGCGACTGCTGCCCGCCGAGGACCCCGACATCTCCGCTGCCGTCACCGACGGCTTCACCGCCGACGGCATCACCGTCCTGACCGGCACCACCTGCACCGCCGTCGACGGCCGCCCCGGAAACATCCGGGCCGGCTGCCAGGGCAGCGAGACCGGCGAGATCAACGGCAGCCACCTCCTCATCGCCACCGGCCGCACCCCCAACACCGACATCCTCGGCCTCGAACACCTCGGGCTGGCCCCCGACGAGCGCGGCTTCCTGCCCGTCGACGACCTGCTGCGCACCGCGGCCGAGGACGTGTGGGCGCTCGGCGACATCCGCGGCGGGCCGATGTTCACCCACACCGCCCGCGACGACGCCGACATCGCCTACCGCACCACCTACCGCGGCCAGAACCGCTCCACCAACGGGCGGATCGTGCCGCACGCGGTGTTCACCGACCCCGAGGTCGGCTCCGTCGGACTGACCGAACCCGCCGCCCGCGCCGCCGGACACCAGGTCCTCATCGGCCGCCAGGACTTCACCGGCGTCGTCAAGGCCCGCGCCATCGGCAACACCCGCGGCCTGATCAAATTCGTCGTCGACGCCTCAACCGACAAGATCTTGGGCTGCCACATCGCCGGCCCCGACGGCGGGAACCTCGTCCACGAGGCCGTCATCGCCATGACCTGCGGCGCCACCTACAGCGACATCGCCCGCGCCATCCACATCCACCCCACCCTCGCCGAGGGCGTCAACACCGCCGCCGGCGGCGTCCACCGGGAGATCGGCACCTGACCCTCCGGGCCCGGTGGTGGCAAAAGACCGCCCGCAGCATTGTCAACTGCAAGACCCGTACGGCGCCGGACCACCGCGGGCGGCAGGCAGCCGACGGACGTTGCCGACGGCGGCCGCCTGTTCCCGCAGCCGCTCGATCTCCATCCGCTGGGCGGCGATCTGCGACAGAGCCCGCTCCCTGAAGTCAGTGAGCCCATCGATCTGCGCGTCACGCGCGGCGAGGCGCTCCTTCAGCCCGGAGACCTGTTCTTTGAGGCGCTCGATCTGTGCAGCCCGCGGGTCTGGAATCACGCCCGTTTCCCGAAGCTCGGTCAACCGGCGCTCGAACTCCTCCGCCAGGTGTTGATAGGGACCTGGCCGCGGCGAGCCGTCGCGGTTCTTCTTGGGATAGAAGCCGGTGCGTGCGACCCCGGCTTGGGCCGCGAGGGTCTTGATGTCGCACTTGCTGCCCGCGGGAACGTCACCGGCAAGGAGCCGCTCCATGACGTGCCGAATGGCCGCCTCGTTGTCCCGACGGGTCTCGTCGCTGATGCGGGCCACGTCATGCCCCCGTTCCGGAGCGGGCGTCGATCTCGGCCAGCACCCGTTCATCGCGGGCGAGTTCCGTACCCAGCCGGGCCTTCTCCGTCCGCTGCGCGCGTCCGATGGTGGCGATGAAGACCTTCTTGCTCTCGGCACTGGCCGCCCATACCGGGCGATGCCCGGCATGGTGGGTGGCCTGGGGGCACCGCGCCGAATCGCACATGCCGATCAAGGGCTCTGTCGCCCCGCGGGCGTGGGCCCCTGCGAGCTTGAGGCACAGCGCCTTGGACGGATCGAGGAACCAGCAGTAGTTCGCCGGCCCCAGGTGCAGGGCCTTGGCCCGCTTGGCGAGCAGGTTCGTCATCTCCTGGTCGCTGCGCTTGATGTTCGGCGCCCCGGAGGAATCCAGCTGTTCGTCGACGAACGCGAAGAAGTCCAGGAGGTCACTGGCGCCAGGCCCCGCAGGCCGGATACCGTTCTGGTAGTCGTGGAAAGCGTCGAGGGCGACGCGCAACTTGTGCTCCCGCTCCTCTTGGCCGAACTCGGCCATCAGCACCGACTGGGCCCCACCGGGGCGGTCCGCATAGCCCTCCGTGGTGACCACGGAAATGTGCTTGAGATGGATCTTGGCGGCCAGCAGACCACCGGGCCGGTGCGCCATTTCCACCGCGAGGGTTCTCCGTAGCATCCGCAGACTGACCGGCTCCTCGGGGATCGGCGCCAGCCCAAGGCGACGGCCGTCTGGGCCATTGACCCAGGTCAGGAACCATTCGTACGGGGTGAAGAAGGAGAGCGACTTGAACAGGTGACCGGTGTTCTTCACCGGGTCGGCGAGCGAGGCGGCCACGCCGGCGGTGTCGTACGCCTGCTTGATGGTCACCCACTGATCGTGTTCACCACCCAGCTTCCGGCCCTTGATGACCTTGCCCTTCAGGCGGTAGCGGAGGCGGCCCTCGCCGAGCTGCTCGGGAGGCAGGCGGCAGTCGTGGGTCAGCTCGGCCAGTTCGCTCTTCCGCATCCCCGTCAGTGCGGCGAGCGCGATGACGCACGCTGTGCGGGCCCGGGAGAGCTGCAGTCGGGCCTCGGTGGTGTTCATCGGCAGGGTCCAGGGGACACTGCCCCGTCCGTCCGCGCGTTCGACCAGGGCGGCCGTCCGGCCCCAGCGTTTGGCCAGGCCGACTTCCCGGACGGCCTTCTCCAGGTGGCCGCGCAGGGTGGGCAGCCACCTGGAGTGGAAGGCATGCCGTCCGGTCTCGTGGGCGAGGGAGATCAGATTCACCCGCAGCAGCGGATCGTCCGGATCCCAGCCGTCCGCCAGCCGCTGGGACACGACGTGATCGAGGGCGACATCCAACGGATCGCCCTCTTGTATGTGCCGGTCGATGGCCTGCGCGACCTCGACCCTCCAGTCCGGACGCTCTCGGTTGTTGCGGCCCGGCCGGTTCGGCACCATCTCCTGCAACTGTTGCTGCAGCTCCATGACGTGCGGCGCCAGCACCTCCACCACGTACAGGGCCGCCGCGACGAGCGGTTGGAAGACGTCGTTGCTCAGCGGCGGTGTCGTGTTGCCCGTCCGACGGACCATCCCGGCGACGGAGTACGCCGTGCGTCGCCCCCACGGACGGAAGGCCGACACGTAGCCGTCTGCTGAGAACAATTCCTTGTAGTAGCCCAGCTCCTGGATGACCGCCACTACGTCCATGCGGTAGCCGGGGCTGCTGTCGCGGATCACGACGCCGTGCTTGTCCCGTACCTTCTTGCGAAGCTCCAGGTAGGCAGCACAGTGCTGCTGGGTGACCTCCCCGAGACTGTCCACGCCCTGTTCGGTGAGCCAGTTCAGCCAGCCGGTCAGCACGGTCAGCCGCCCGTGCACCGTGGCAATCAGCACCGGCGTTCGATAGGCGTGAGCAAGTTCCCGCACAGCGCGGTGGTCCGGTGCAAGCCGGGCGAAGACGAACTCCTTCGCGAGTTCCCTCCACTGGGGATTGAGGATCTCGACGAAGGACAAGATCCGCGCGTACCGCGCAAGGTACCGCGGCAGCCCGATGACACCAGTGAAGTCCCAGATTGCGTCGTCGAAGTGAGGATGCGGGCCCGCACCGTGAACCGGCAGACCGGCCGCAGCGCACACGTCTTCACCTCGAAAGACGGAACGCGAAAAGGCAGCCGCGAGGCCCGCGGGCCGGTGCAGGGTGGTCATACGGTGTGCTCCTCAGGTCGCAGGGGAAGCTCGACATCGGAGTCGGTGACCTCGGCAGCGGCTGCCCGCAGCGCGTGCTCGGAGAAGTACCGGTCGGGGGTCAGGATCTCGTCGAGACGGTGGGCGTACGGGCCGAAGACGGGGATGAACTCGGCGGTGGTCATCTGCTCCCACTGACGGGAGAAGAACGCCCGTAGTCGCAGCAGGTTCGGCAGATGGCGGGGGGCGAACAAGGCCAGCGGACACAGCAGGCACACCCACGGACGTGCCGGACAGGGCTTGCCCTTCGGCCCGTGAAGTCCCGACATCTGATCTCCACATGCCGCAGTGAATACGTCGCGCTGCCCGGACAGGAGCTGCGCCAAGGCGTTGTCATCCAGGCCGAGCCGCTTCATGTGCTCGGGATAGTTCTCCACCAGGTCGGCCATTTCAGCGGTGGCCAGCACCAAGGGCGGCAGCGCCCGGCGAACGAGGTCCTCCTGCGCCTGGACGATGATGTCTTCCACCGCCTCACGCTGAGACGGCGTCGTGTTCGTCAGATAGTGATCACCCTCGATGCCGGGGGACCGGTTCGGATCCAGCGTGGACCGGCGGCTGCCGCGCCAGTGCGACCGGTCTTGCAGCGCGTCGTGAGTAGTGCGGATGCGGTGCAGGTGAAGGGCCAGGGGGAGACCGTCGTCACCGGTCATCTGCGCGGGGCGCCCGTCCTCGTCGACGGCCTGGCGCCGCTCCACCCAGGCGCATATGGACAGGCGCGTGGCCGGCTTGGCCAGCCATCGCTCTCCCGCCCATGTGCCACTCGGCGTGAAACGCACCCAGAGCTCGGGGCGCAGTTCCTCGGGCGCGAAGCGGCGGGCCACCGCAGAGTGATCGAGCCACTGCTCCAGCAGGCGAGTGGCCTGACGTGACAGAGCAAGGCTCTCCGCCGCTGTGCGGCCCTTGACGTAGCTGAGGAGGATCTTCTCGTCACCCGCCCACTCGATGTCGTCGAGTCCCAGGTCCGCGATCCCGTCCGGCACGACCCCGGTGTAGGCGCCGAACAGCAGCTGATAGGCGATGATCACGTCCAGGGTCGGGATCAGCGGATCCAGCACCGCGCGAAGACCGACCCCGTATCTCTGCCGGAAGGGGAACGAGCCGCGGTCTGCCATCTCGTTGACGAGCGGGTCGGGCCCGTGGTGAAGCACCAGCCAGTGATGGGCAGTGCGCTCACGGAGCGCAGCCCCTGGCCCGTCAGCTGACGAAGCCTGCTCACGGGCCGCGCAGAACGCGCGGAACGCGCCATCGACCTCGTCGCGGCAGGTACGGATGAGCCGGGCCCATTCGGCCTCGCTGTACGGCTGGTGCGAGCCGTACCGCTCGCCCGTGTTGAACAGCCGGCCATCGACGAACGCGCGCACGTCCGGCGCCAGAATCTGATCCTGGTCGTCGGCGCAACGCAACATCGCCCGCAGCGCGCTCTCCTGGGAGGATCGCACCCCTTGCCGCCAGTACCGGGCGAGGAGCGCGCGCGTCAGGTCGGAGGCCCCGCCGGAGAACCCGAACTCGACCAGCCAGTCGGTGAAGCCGCGGACGGCCGTGAGGTAGAGGTCGATCCCTCCCGCGCTGTCGACCTGCCCGTGCGGATGGACAAGATCCGTAACGCCTTCCAGCAGAGTGCGTGCCAGCCCCGGGAGCTCCACTCGTCGCCGCACACGCAGGGGACGGCGGTACTCCGACCCGTCGCTGAAGACGCAGTGCACACCCAGCGGGTCAAGGGTGACGGTGGCCGGCATCAGACCACCGCCAGTTCGTCGTCGAACTCAGTCTCGAGCTCCAGCTCGGCCTCCTCGTCCAGCAGCCCGTACTCCTTGCCGACCCGCCGATACAGGGAGGTGAACAGGCGGAGCACGTCCAGGCGGTGGAGGTACGCTTCCGTGGTCAGTGAACTGGTATGTCCGAGCAGATCGCGCAGAATCAGAAGCGGCTCTTGGGTCCGCAGGTAGTGCGCCAGGGCGGCATCGTCGTCGGTGTCGCGGACCTGTCGTGCAGCCTGCTCGTACCAGCCACGCATCAGCCGCGCCATGGTCGCCATGGCCATGGTGTGACGTAGCCGGTGCGGATTGACGTGCGGGAAGCGCGGCTCGTAACGCTCGCGGATGCGGTCAGAGGTCCTGGCGAAAACCGTGGCCCATCCGGTGAATGGACGTCCCTGGCCCCACACCGAGAGCAGCATCGAACCGCCCTCCGGGGCGACCAGACGCCGCCGTTCGTCAGGCCCGAGCGAACTCCACTGCACACGGACCCCGTTGACGCGTCCGCCCCGCTGATCGGCGTCCGTCACGAACAGCGGCTCTCCCCAGCGGGCCGGCGGACGCCACGACGATCCGAACGTTGCCGCTGCCCGGTCGAGCGAGATGTAGGAGTGCAGCTCGACCAGCGAGTCGTAGTCGATCCACGACTCGCGGTACTTGCTTCCCTTGGTGATTCCGGAAGGGACTGGGAACGACACTGGCACCGCGGTCCGTCGCGAGGGAAGCAGGGGCACCTCGCAGACCAGCAGGTATGTGTACTCCTGGCTGCGTAGTCCGCTGGAGACGATCATTCGGCCGACCGCCGAGTTCCGGGCCAACTCCCGTCCTCGGTAGCGCAGATCCCGCTCCCCGTCGGGGCTCAGGCCCGCCAACCCCTTCAGGAACATGTCCGTGAAGTCGTCGTCGAGATACTTGATCGTCACATGAGGCTTGGCTTGGCGCCGCCGTGACTGGTTGACCCGTCCGCGACGGACTTGCCCCTTGAAGGCCCAGACCGCCTGCCGGTACGTGAACGGCTCGGAGTCGGCGTACTCCTCATCCTTCGCCCACTTGTAGAACCCCGCCAGAATCCCCATGTTCTGGTTCCACGTGGACGCCTCGAAGCGATGCTTGATGGGGCCCTGGGCGCGATAGACGGAGTACGCGCCCAACGCCGCCTTCAGACGACGCCGCGTGTCGAACAGGGCGACTCCGTGCTCGGATATGAACTCCAGCCACTCACGCACCGTACGCACGTAGTAGGGCCACGAATTCGGCGATGGGCATCCATTCGCTGGCAGCTCGCAGGCCCAGCAGTTGATCACGGTTGTGGGACGGACACCGTTGCTGTCCTCGAAGAGAAGGTCGTCGTCGAACAGCAACGGCATCCCCTCCGGGATCGCCGGCCTGAACGCAAGTCCCCAGGACTCCCAGCCTGCTGATGAGTACGTCGATTGGTGCATGGCCGATGAGTATCAATGCAACCCGGCTGAGTGCAACACACAAACGAGCAGGTCAGGTGGCACATCAGGCAGTAAGCAACACCGTCGTTAAGCGGGAACAAGCAGGTACAGCGACCAGAGGGCGCTGCTGGCGGCCAGGACGAAGGATGTGGCCGTGTTGGACAGCACGATGGACCGTACGACGGGAGTGTTGAGGGTGTAGGTGAGGCCCTCGCGGATCTCGGCCCATTGGCTGGTGCCGGCCTTTCGGGGTGGCGGCGGGTCTTCACGGTGCTTGATGCGCCACAAGAGCAGGGCGCTGGCCAGGTAGGAGGCGGCATCCACGGTGATGGCGCGGGCGGCGCCGAGCGCCACGACGAGGGCGCCGCCGGAGTTGGTGCCGATGAGGTCGGCCAGGGAGTTACCGGCGCCCATCTTGGCGTTGCCGTCCTTGATTCGTTCCGGGCCAAGGAGGGAGGGCAGGAAGCTGATGGACGCGTTACTGCCGATAACCTGCAGGGCGGCCACCGTGAAGGCGACCGCGTAGAGATGGATCAGGGTGATGCGGGCGAGAAACTGTGCGGTGGGAAGGGTCAGGAGGACAGCGGCGCAGAGCAGATCGCAGGTGATGATCAGGGGACGTTTGCGTCGGCGGTCGGCCAGGACCCCGGCGTGGAGGGACAGCAGCAGGGGTGGGAGTTTGGAGGCGAAGGCGATCAGCGCGACGTTGAAGGTGGAGGCGTGCAGTTCGACGACGGCCAAGACGGACAGCGCGATCGTGGTCACGCCGCTCCCGGTAACGCTGATGCCCTGGGCGACGGCATAGTGCCGGAAGTCTCTGTCTCGCCACAGGCTTCCTGGGGCGTGGGGTCCGGATCGGTGCGGCACGTTCTGCGAACTCCCCCTCGTAGGTATGGCTGTTACGTCCCCGCCATGCGGTGTCTCGTCCCGTGTTGGGCTCCCGCTGGCGACCGGGGCCGCACGGGTCAACGCGGCAGGAACCGTTCGACGCCTTCGCCGTGCAGCAGCTGGGTGATGTTCTCCACGAGGCCGCCGAGGTCATCGGCCGGTCCGGTGGCTGCGACGCGGATCGCGTCGCCGTGGGAGGGGTGGAAGACGGCAGCGTCGACTCTGATCCGGTGGGGTTTGTCGGTGTAGTAGGCGTGGACTGAGCAGGCGGTCTGGCAGTTGCCTTTGAGCTGGGCGAGGACGCCACGCTCGATGGCCAGCAGCCGGGCGGTGGCGGGGTCGTTGATGGCGTCGAGGAGGTGGGCGGCGATGGTGTCGCCCCTTCGCTGCTCGACGACGAGCATGCCCGCACCGGTGGCCGGGGCCAGCACCAAGGCCGGGATGAGCTGTGTGGCACGGTCCGCCTGGGACACCCGGCACAGTCCGGCATAGGAGACCACGAGGGCGTCGAGCGGCTTGTCGCCTTCGCCGGCATCGAGACGGGCGAGGCGGGGGATCAGGTTGCCGCGCACCGGCTGGATGGTGAGGTGGGGGTAGCGGGTGCGGAGTTGGGCGATGCGGCGGGGCGCGCTGGTGCCGAGGACGCTTCCGGATGGGAGGTCGTCCAGGGTGGCTGCGGGCTGTCCGGCCGGGAGGACGAGGGCGTCCCGGGCGTCTTCGCGGGGCAGGACGGCGCCGATGGTGGCGTCGGTGCCGCGCTCGTGGGGGCCGGGGAGGTCTTTGGCGCACGAGACGGTGACATCGACGCGTGCGGTGGCCAGCGCCCGGTCCAGCTCGCGTACCCAGGCGGCCTTGCCGCCGATCTCCGCGAGAGGTCCCTGGTGCAGGTCGCCGGCGGCTTTCATCGGGGTCACGTGGACGGCGACTTGGGGGAAGGCGTGTTCGAGTAGTCCGGCGACGTGGGCTGCTTGGACCAGGGCCAAGTCGGAGTCGCGGGTTCCGATGACGAGCTTGGGCGGGAGGTGGGTCACGGACGGATCCTGTGGTCGGGGAAGTGGGAGGTGAGGAGGGTGACGATCGTGGTGATGGCGAGGCCGGCCGCGATCACGCCGAGGCAGCCCAGCAGGTCGCGCAGCGTGCTCCACAACGGGTCGGCGGCCCACTTGCTAGGCCGCAGCGCACCGGGCCGGGCGGTGCGCGGCGGGTGGTGGGTGTCAGTCGTGGGTGCTGGCGGCATGTGATTCGCCGTTGGCCGAGGGAGTCGGTAGCACCAGTGGCGCGGCGGTGCCGTACTGGTTGGCCTGCATGAGGTACATGCGCCGGTACTGGGAATCAGGCCGCGCCATGAGCTCCTGGTGGGAACCGCTCTCCACGAGGTGTCCCTCGTCCAGGACATAGATGATGTCGGCGTGCTGGACGCCGGCCATGCGGTGGCTGACCAGCACGACGGTCTTGCCTTCGTCGGCCAGGCGGCGGATGCGTTCGAAGGACTCGATCTCGGCCTCGGGGTCGAGGGCGGAGGTGGGCTCATCGGCGATGACGAGGCTCGCCTGCCGGTGCCGCAGCCGGGCTTGCCCGACCGTCTGCCACTGTCCCCCGGACAGTTCCTGGCCTCCGCGGAACTGCCGGGCCAGCAGGGTGCCGAGACCGCGGGGAAGAGCGTCGGCGAGCTTGTCGGCGCCAGAGTAGGCGGCAGCGCGGGCGATGTCGTCGTCCGCGTTGCGTTCCGGCTGGCCGATCTGGATGTTGGTCCGCAGGGTGAAGGGCCAGCGCTGGAAGCCCTGATCGAGAGCGGCCACGTGCCGGAAGATGTCCACCCGGTCGGCCTCGACAAGATCGGTCTGCCCCCACAGGATGCGGCCGGCCGTGGGCCGGTGCAGGCCGGCGAGCAGCTTCACCGCGGTGGACTTGCCGCTGCCGTTCGCGCCGACCAAGGCGATGACGGCCCCGCGCGGGAAAGTCAGGGTTACCTCCTGCAGAGCGGGGGTGTCGCGGTCGGGGTAGGTGAACGACACGTTCTCGAAGGTGACCTGGTCGGGAAAGTCGCGCACGGGCTGGCCGCCCGTGGGGATGGCCCGGCGTTCGGCTTCGTCACGGAAGTGGTCGAGGTCGCGGACGTAGAGGGACTCCTCGTGCAGCCGCAGGATGTTGTCGACGAGGGCGCCGAGGCTTGCTGAGCCGGTACGGATCGCGAGCGCGGCCGTGGCCACGGTGGCGGCGCTCATGTGGCCGGTCAGCCACAGAACGCCCAGGCCGGCAAACGTGGCCGCCGACGCGAGGCCGGCCATGGCCGCGGCAATCAGTTCGGTGACCGCGCGGCCGTCGGCAAGGCGGGTCTGTTCGGCCTCGGCGGTCTGGCCCATCTCGTGGAAGTGATCGAGCAGGAAGGGGCCGACCTGGTGAACGCGGATCTCCGTGGCAGATTCCCGGGCGGTGATGAGGTTGTTGACCAGGCGCTTGGCCCGCTCGTGCTCGATCCACTGCATCCGGGAGGCGTAGCGGCGCCGGGCCACATGCATGGCACCCCAGCCACGGGGCAGCGCGATGAGCAGCAGCAGTGGCAGCAGGACGGGGCTGAGGACCGTGACCACGCCGGCCGCGGCGACGAGGGAGAACACGCCGTTCACCACGGCAACGCAGACGCCGATCATGGTGCGGGAGGACTGGGCGCCGAAGTACGCGGAGTCCAGGAGCGTGCGGAACTCGCCGTCTTCGATGGCCTCGAGTTCCGCGCGGGCGGCGCCCTCCAGGAACTGTTCGGTGGCCAGCCTCTCGACTTTCGGTTCCAGCCGCCCGGTGCCCGCCGTCGATAGGCAGGCCAGGATGGTGCCGACCACGGCGATGATGCAGCCGACGATCAGGGCCGGCAGCGCGGCGTGCAGCCGGGAGACGTTGTCCCCGTCCTTGAGTAGGGCTTGGATCACCTGGTTGGTGACCAGCAGCCCGGCGGCTTGGGTGATGCTCTGGCCCACCTCGGCGATCCCGATGGTCAACAGGGCACGGCGGTCCGCCTGCCAGGCCAGGCGCAGGGTGCTGCCCACCAGCGTCGGCACCATCCGGGCGGCCTGCCCGAATTTGGTGTCCAGCCGCGCGTACTCGTGGCGCACCCAGCCGAAGTCGTAGCGCAGCGCCCCGCCGAAGAGCGCGACCTCGGACTCGGAGACGGTCTGTTCCGTCTTCCAGACCCGTTTCAGGAGCCGCTTCACCACGCCTCCGACACGGCCGAGCCGGACAGGACGTGGGACTTGCCGTCGATCAGAACGGCCGGCACACCAGCGAGGAGCGCGGCGTGCGCCGCCTTGATGCGGCGGGCGAGGCGGTGCGGCAGCCGCGCGAGGGCCTCCTCTACGGGGAGGAACTCGGCGGCGCCGATCTCCCCGTCCGCGAATCGCAGGGACTGTGTCTGCTGGTCGGTGAGGGGACCCACGTGGAACACCGTGACGACCATGGCCCGCCCGTACCGGGCAGCGGGGACCTGGTCCAGGACGAGGAACCGGCCGATCGGCACGCCGGTCAGGTCGAGTTCCTCGGCCAGTTCACGTTCCAGGCCCTCGATCTGCGTTTCGCCGGCCTCCACCATGCCGCCGGGCATGTCGAAGCCGTCCTTGTAGGTCGGGTCGACCACGAGAATCCGGCCGTCGGCATCGGTGATCAGGGCAGTGCACGAGGCCATCGGCGCCTCAACCTGGGCCCAGTACGCCCGCTGCTCGTCGGTGACCACGCGGTCAGGGCTGCCGACCGTCTGTTCGGTGGTGTCAGGTTCGCCGGACATGAGAGTCCTCCTCCAGGGCCAGAAAGGCGGTGCAGGGCGTCGCGCCGGCAGGACTCCGGCACGAAGGTGCGCGTCACGTGCGGACGTCAAGACAGGAGCGCCGCCATACCCGTGTGGGGGATCTCGATCGCGGCCTGCGGCGGACTCAGCGGAATTCCCCAGCGGGCTGCCGCCGTTCGGGCCGCGTGCTCGGCCTGTTCGGCTCCGGCGCGTCCAAGGCCGAGCAGCTCGCTCGCCTGCACCGGGCTGACCAGCAGCCGACTGTAGGTGATGCCGGTCGCGACATCCGGTGCCGCCGGCCCCAAGGAGTCGATGCGTGCGATGTACCGTGCCCGGGCGTTCGCCCCGGTGCCTGGGCCGTAGACCGCACCGTCCGGATCGAGGAGGTAGCCGAGGTAGGCGGCATCGTGAAGGCGCAGAGCCGCCTCTTCGGCGGCTTCACGCAGTGCCGCCGCCTTCGGCCCGTCGTCGTCCATTTCGACCGTTCCGCCGGGCAGGACGACATGGCCGTCGCGCGGATCCACGAGGACGACGACCCGGCCGAGCGGGTCGAAAGCCCACACCCACGCTTGCCTCACGGGAAGGCCGGCAGCGGGCTCCATGGCCGGGTGCCAGGCAATGTCCTGGTAGCCGATCGCAGTACGCGGGACGACGTCCAATCGCTGCAGTGCCTGTCCGAGCCCGATGGTCTCACCGTCCTCCAGCACGGCAGGTCCGGCACGGTCGATCCGGGCACGCAAGGCAGCGAGCATCCGCCGCCTCTCGATCGGACGCATCCGGCGTGCGGCCTGCGTCGGCGGAAGGAAGTGGAACGAGGTGATCTCGTTCTCGGGCAAGCGAATCCGGGCGATGTCGCTCTCCTCCAGGACCCCACCGTCCCAGATGGAGACCGTTTCACCAGGAAAGCCACATACCGTCCCGCACTCCGGATTGGCCTTGCTGACCCAGTCGACTGCCAACAGTTGGTGTACGCGGACGGACAACCCAAGCTCCTCGGCCACCTCTCGCACCGCCGCGTCCGAGGGCAGCTCCGGCTGGTCCACACCTCCGCCGGGCAACAGGAGCTTGCCCGGCCGGTACGCCGGATCGAGGACCAGGACTTTGCCCTCCGTATCGGTGAACAGCACCGCGGCGCCGCCCCAGAAGGCCGCGCGTGAGCGCGCATAGTCCTGCGGCGCCATCAGTCCTGCAGGTTCGCGCCCGTCGTCAGCAGGCATCGGGCCACCCCACCGTGCTCGCGCTCTGACCCCGCTGAATGCAGACCAGGGCTTGGCGTGTGTAACGCGCCAGCTTCTCCGGCAGAGCCGAGAGCGACCACCATCGCAGCTCCGCACACTTGTCCGGTTCTGCGACGTACGGCCGCCCGGCGTACTGCGTGGCAGTGAAGAAGATTTGGAGACGGCTCTCGCGAGTCTTGGGGTTGTGGTCATGGACGGTGTGCGCGAGCACCAGGTCTTCCTCGGCGAGGGCGATGCCCAGTTCCTCGCGAGCCTCACGGACCATGCCCGCGAGGAAGGATTCGCCATCTTCGAGATGGCCCGCGGGGACGTGCCACCAGCCGTCGCACCAGGCGGTGCCAGCACGGAGGCCGAGCAGCACCCGGTCTTCCTGGACCAACACCAAGTGAAGCCCGATCACGGAGCGATACGGCAACGGATTCTCCGTGCCGGCATGTCGCAACGGGCGGAGGAGGGCTGACAGTGCCGGAAGCGAAGAGGCGGCTTCCCAGAGGCGGGACCGCTGAAGAGCATGCGCCTCCGTCGCGAGCCAGAGCGCCGGTTTGGTGGGCGCAGGAACGGAGAAGGTTCCGTCGCGCGGGCGAAGCGCAGAAGCGGACGCAAACGGCATTACAGAGCCTCCCGGGGCATGAAGAATCCACTCCACCTGCCGCCTGTGACCGCAGCGACCCGGGTGCCCGTTGCCGGACTCCGATGAGTCTATCTAGCCTGCGCAGTAAGGGCGTTGGGCGAGGCCGTGTTGTCGCAACTTCCACTCGTTGTAGTAGTTCTTCGGAGTCTTCGGCGCGTCCTATCCAACCAGCAAGAGGTGCCACGGCTGCAGTTCTGGCTGGCCAGGCGTGCGTTCCCTGCTGTCCGAAACAAGCTGCTCCTCAACGCCGTCCAGCACACCAACGTCTTGGTCCCTTCCGGGTCTTGCCTGGCTCTCGCCTCCGGTACCGCAGCTCGCCGCGTTGCAGAGGCCCCTAGGTACGCCCAGTGATCGGGAGGGTGTGCTTCCGGAGAACCACCACCCACGACCGGTTGAGCAACGACGTCCGTACGCGGTCCCGCTGTTCGGCAGCTGCGCCCCGGTCGTTGTCAGTGCCCGGGCGGAGAATCAGCGGATGGCCCTCGAACTGACGGCGGCCGGCGAGTCCGAGATCCTCGCCGCCGCCTTACGCGCGTACTTGTCCGAGACCCGATTCGCCTTCACCGGTCTGACGGGAAAGGAGGCAACCCTGTGCATCACCCGCGCAGTGGCAGGGTGGGCGAAGGCGTCAGGCTGGCGGAGCAGATGGGAAGCGCCAATGCGCTACATCGACCCGCCTCGCCAGATGAACGGGGGCTGCCGCATCTACTGGTCGCCGCCCTGGTCCGCCTACCTGGATCTCCGCCTTGTGCGCAAGGAGGGCCCTCCGGTCGCCGTGGAGATCGACCGCGAGGACGACAGCACCGCCGTGGACAAGCTCCGCGACGAGGCCCTCCGGGGGCGCCCCGCCCTGTGGATCCGCTGGCACGGTGCCCTGCGTGCCGAGCTCCCTGCCGGTGTCGCCCGCCTGCACCTACCGACGCGGTCCAGCCGCTCTCCCGTCCGGTACTCGCTGACTCCCGTCACCAGCGCAACGGCGATCGCCCTCGGCGAGGCCGTCACTCCCGCGGACCGAGCGGACGCCCTGCACCGGGACCAGCAGCGGATAGCTGAGGAGAATGCTGCCGCCCTCCCCCGGGACCTTGGTCCCATTCGGTGCTAGGGGGTTTCAGCACAATGATCCGAAAATTACGACCACAGTGCGCGTAGAGGAAAGCGCCGACGCGGGGCTCGACACGGCGACTTAATTGCACAGAACGTCGGCCTGGTGGCGCCACAGCGTGCTCTGACCTTCCGCGTACGCGACAGTTCCCCGAGCAACGCCTCCGGGCATGGCCAGCGCGGGAAGTCACAGGGTAGGGATCGGTTCTTCCAAAGTGACCAAGGAGATCAAGCGATGCAGGCGTATCCGTCCTAGTAGCGGGCCTGGTTCCAGTGCCGACAAAAGGCCGTACCCGGGTGGGGTTGCGGCAGTAGGTTGTGCCGATGACCGAATCCCTGCCGCCCGGTGGCGCCGTGCTCGATGTGGACGAAGTGGAGGCCCGTTGGGCGGATGCCTGGCGTCCGGAACAAGTCGCTGAGCGGTTGGACGGGGTCGGCGCGCCCTGGTGCATCGCGGCAGGGTGGGCGCTGGATCTGTTTCGCGGGGAACAGTCTCGGCCGCACGGCGATCTGGAGATCGCGGTGCCCGCGGCCAGGTTCCCGGAGATTCGGCACCGCTTCCCCGAGTACGTGTTTGACCCGGTGGGTTCCGGGCGGGTCTGGTCAGGGGCGGGAGCCGAGGCGCTGGCGGCCACGCACCAGACCTGGCTGCGGGATCCAGCGAGCGGCCAGTTCCTGTTCGACGTCTTCCGCGAGCCGCACGAAGGCGAGACGTGGCTCTTCCGGCGGGACGAGAGGCTGCGGCTGCCGTACGACGCGATCATTGAGCGAACGGCAGACGGAGTCCCGTACCTGATACCGGAGTTGGTGCTGCTGTTCAAAGCCAAGGCGACACGCCCCAAGGATCAGGCGGACTTCGCCGGAGTTCTGCCGCTGCTGGGACGGGCGCGGCGGGATGTCCTTAGTGGGTGGCTGACGCTCGTACATCCCGGGCATCCGTGGCTGGAGGAACTGGCGGCGTGAGTGGCGCGGGCCGCACCAGTGGATGGCCAAGGACCATCCTGCCTGCGAGGACTGGCTGACAGAGCGCGTCCTGAAAGGAGGTCGCCCGTGCTCACCACTCGCGCACGTTCTCCGAGCTCGGTGCCGCGGTGGCACGAGGCGCCTTCTCGCTAGCGGCCAGCGAGGAAGCAGCGAAGCACTTGGTAGAGAGTGTCGGAGGTCGTCGCTCGATGCACGCCCGGCGTCACATCGGGCAGCGGCTGGGAGCCGACGAGTGCGGTACGGGTTCCGACCCTGTGGCCGGCGTTGATGTCGCAGGAGGAGTCGCCAACCATCCACGATGCGGAGAGGTCGAGATCGAGCTCGTGGGCGGCTTGGTGGAGCATGCCGGGGGCGGGCTTCCGGCATGAGCAGACCCTGCGGTATCGGGGCACCGTGCCGTCCGGATGGTGGGGGCAGGCGTAGATGCCGTCGAGCCGGACCCCGTGTCGGGCGAGGAGAGCGCGGAGTCGGTGGTGCATCGCGTCCAACGCTGCCGTGTTTAACAGCCCCCGCGCCAGCCCGCTCTGGTTCGTGACGACAACCAGGGCGAAGCCAGCGTGCTGGAGGGCGCGCAATGGCAAGCCGATATCCGGCTGTAGGACCAGCTCGTCGGGGTGGGAGGGATAGTGGCGCGGCTCGGTGAGGGTGCCGTCGCGGTCGAGGAACACCGCCCGTCGGCGCGGCCGACCAGCGCCTGTTGTCGGGGCGGACGGCGCCGGTTCATTCTGTCTCACTGCTGCGGAAGGTAGCGAATATCTCGGCGGCGCGGGCTTCGATGGATTCGATTGAGATGGTCGGCCGGTTGGGCAGGGCATTGTCGAGAGCGGTCATGTCAGCGCAGGTGAAGTACTGGTAAGCGGCCGTGTCCGGGTTCGGTACCAGCTCGGCGAGCAGGGGTCGGCCGGTGGCCTCACGGTGCAAGCGGGCGCACCACTGCGCCACGTCTGCGAAGGACGTCGCGTAACCGCCACCGAAGTTGTAGACCCCAGCCGGCACCGGCGGCTGCTCGGCGAGCTGGACGATGGTGGCGGTGACTGTCTCGACGGGGATGTAATCGCGGGCGGCGGTCAGGGAGTCGTCGAAGACGCGGATCTGTCCAATGCGAGCGGATTGGCGCAGGAGCTGGGACAGGATCGAGGCCATCGGGCCCTTGTCGGCTTCATCGGGGCCGAAGACGTTGGTATAGCGCAGCCCCACCCAATCGAGGCCGGTGACGTGGCGGGCGCGCATCTGCTGGTCGAGGACGAGCTTGGAGGCGGCGTACGGGTTGAGCGGCCCGGAGCAGCGAGAGAAGTCAGAGTCCGCGTCCTCGGCGATCGGTGTGCGGTGGTGGAGGGTGCCGTATACGGAGTGCGAGGAGGCGTAGATCAGGCGGGCGCCGCCGGTGCGGCAAGCGTCGGCCAGCCGGAGCGGGCCGAGGGTGTTGGTCTCGTCCAGCTCAGGTCCGTGCGGAGCGCGGGTGTCGCTGATGCCGGCCTGGTGCACAACGGTGGCGTAGCGGCCGGCCGAGATCTCGCCGAGGAGAGCCGGGCAGGCGAAGTCGCCGCGCTGCCAGCGGGCCTTGCGGGCAAGGTGGTCGGGAGCTGGGCGCAAGTCGATGGCGGTGACCTGGTGTCCAGCGAGGCGGAAGGCGTCCACTGTGTGTCGGCCGATGAACCCGGCAGCCCCGGTGACCAATACGTTGCCTCCGGGGATCATCGGGGACCTGCCTGTTGGGTGAGCTGGTCGATGCGGTTGGTGGTGGAGTGACCGTCCAGGTAGGGCACCACGACGACCTCGCCGCCCCAGCTCTCCACGAGGTCGGCTTCGGTGATCCGCTGGCCCGCATAGTCGCCGCCCTTGACCCAAATGTCGGGGCGGAGCTCGGCCAGCACCTTCTCGGGGGTCTCCTCACCGAAGACGAGCACGCCGTCCACGCAGTCCAGCGCCTCCAGCAGCGCGGCGCGCTCGCGTTCACCGACGACTGGGCGGTCATGCCCCTTGAGCCGGCGGACGGAGTCGTCGCTGTTGATACACACCACCAGGACGTCTCCCAGGCGGCGAGCCTGGTGCAGGAGGGAGAGGTGTCCGGCGTGCAGCAGGTCGAAGCAGCCGCCTGCTCCCACGACTTTCCCGCCGCGCGCTCGTACCCGCGCGGCCAGCTCCAGTGGCGCCGACGGGCCATCGGACTGCGGGACGTACAGGCTGGCGGGGCCGCCTGCTTGGACGTAGCTGGTCGCAGCCTCGACGGCCGCGGCCACGGCGTGTGACGGCAGCCGTCCGGCACCGAGCATCACGGCTGCGGTGACCGCCAGCTGGTCACCGGCCCCACAGGTGTCCCCAGCGGCCGGGCGGCCCGGGACGACCAGGGGGTGGGAGTCAGGGCCTGCAATCAGGACCGCGCCGTTGCGCCCCTGAGTGACGGCGACCTGCTTGACCGGCCACGCGGCCAGAAGCCGCACGCCCCGCCCGACGTCGTCGCCGAGCTCCCGCGGCCCACTGTCCCCGGTCAGGGCCCGGGCTTCGTCCGCGTTCGGGACGGCCAGGGCCGTCCCCAGGACCGGCTCGGCCCCCTTGGGGTGCGGGTCCCACACCAGCGGGCAGCGGCGGGCCGCGTCGGTGAGGGCCTGGCGGAGTTCGTCGTGTGCGCCGATGCCACGCCCGTAGTCACACACCAGCACGGCCGCAGCCTCGTCCAGCCGGGCGCGGGCGATGTCCGCAAGCGGGCCGAGCCGCAGCGGGGTGGTGGCCGTGTCGAAGCGGAGCAGGGTGCGATCGGCGACGCGGATACGGGTCTTGACCGGGGTGGTGCCGGCGGCGGCCAGGTCGACGACCTCAACGCCTGCTTGGTCGAGCAGAGTGCGAACCCGGGCCCCAGCGGTGTCTTGTCCAAGACCGCACACCAGGGTGACGCCCCAGCCCGGCTCCCGGGCGGCCAGGACGGCGGCCAGTCCGGCGCCGCCCGGACGGTCGATGGCCTGCGTGTCGGCGATGACCGGTACAGGGGCCTCCGGTGAGAGGCGGTCGGCCGTGCCTGTGATGTCGCGGTCCAGCAGCACGTCACCAACCACCACGAGCCGGCGCATGCCGTCCAGCTGTTCATCGTTGGACGCGGCTGGCCCGGCGAGGTGAGCGTCGATGGCCGCGCAAAGAAGGTGCACGACCACCAGGTGGCACTCCTGGACAGTGGCGGTCTGCTCGGCGTCCACGCACACCGCCTGATCGCTGGCCTCGGCAAGCGGGTTCGGTGCGGGGCCGGTCAGCGCCCAGACGGTGAGGCCGAGTTCCCGGCCCGCCTGGGCTGCGGCGAGCACGTTGGGGCTGGCGCCGGAGGTGGAGATCAGGAGTAGGACGTCGCCGGGGCGACCGTGTGCGCGGACCTGCCGGGCGAAGACCTCCTGGGCGCCGTAGTCGTTGGCGATGGCGGTCACCGAAGAGGAATCTGCGTGCAGCGCGATGGCAGACATGGGCACCCGCTCGGCGCGGAAGCGGCCGACGAGTTCGGAGGTGAGGTGCTGGGCCTCGGCCGCCGAGCCGCCGTTGCCCGCGACGAGCAGTCGCCCGCCCGCGGGCAGTCGGCTGGCGAGGAGGCGGCCCCATGCCTGGAGGCGGGCGACATCAAGCAGGGGTAACGCAACGGCGAGCGCCTGTATGTGCGCGCGGCCCAGCTGGGGCACGATCAACTCCCTCGAAGGACAAAGTAGACAGCGTCGGGGCGGTTGCTGAGGTGCTGGCGCTCGCCGACCAGCGCCAGCACCCTGAGGGCTTAGGACGCGGCGGGCCGGTAGCGGGCAAACAGCGGGCCGTACGCGGTCAGTGCGCTGTCGCGCTCCAAGAGCGGATAGTTCAGGAGCTTGTCGACGATGCGATGTTCGGCGAGGAGGCGCTCGGCGTGCTGGAGCAGCACGGTGTCGCCGAGTTCGGTGAGGTGGACGCCGTCGCTCCACACGCCGCCTGCCTGATCGTCGGCGGGCAGGTGACGGGCGACAGCGGTGAACGGGGTCCACACGTCCAGGAACAGTGCGCCGTGAGCGGTGGCGGCCTTGCGGGCAGCCTCGTTGTAGAGGGCGAGTTCGGTGTTCATGGCGGCAACGGTCCCGGGGTCCTCGATCGGGCCGAAGGGGGTCTCGCTGATGACTACGATCTGGCGGGAGTAGCCGGTCAGCTGTTCCAGCATGGTGGTGATGTGCCGGGTGTACTCATCGAGGTCGACCGCCTCGGACAGCCGGTTTTGGAAACGACGCCAGACATCGTTGATGCCGCAGCCGAGGAACACGAGGTCGTAGTCGGTGCCGGTGGTCGCCCTGTCAGCTTCCACGAGGGAGGCGATGTCCCGGCTCGTGGCACCGCCCTCGCCGTGGTTGCGGATGTCGAAGCCGATGTGGGCGTGGGCGGCGCGCAGGGAGAGCGTGAGGCGGTGCACCCAGCCGCGCTGATGCCAGCCCTCGACGGTGACCTTGGAGCCGACCTCGGGCAGGTTGGCCTGGGTGGTCATCTGCGCGTTGAACGCTTCGAGGTGTTCCATGATGCTCGTCCCGAAGAACCCCACGGTCAGGGTGCGCCGGTCCTCGCTCGCGACGGGGGCGCCGTCGAAGTGGCGGCGCACTGCGGCCGGGACGCCGGCGGCGACCGTGTCGGGGGCGATGCTGTGGGCGACGACCGCGTTGGCCCCGACCAGGACGTTCGCCCCGATGCGGACGCCGCCTGTGACCGTGACCTTGTTCGACAGGGTTGCGCCCGGCTCGATGATGATCGGCGCGGCCTCGAATCCGGACGCCCACGGCACGAGCTGCCCGGTGGGCACGTTCGCGGCGGTGCGTACGCGGTGGTTGTGGTCGTGGAGGTCGACCATGTTTGACAGGGCCGCGCCGTCGCCGAGGCTGATGCCGGCCATGGCGGAGATGAAGGTGTGCTCCCCGATGGCGACGTCGTTGCCGATGGTGACGGTGGCGCCGCGGTGGACCTGGATGGTGGACCCGCGCCGGATGCAGACCCGGTCGCCGATTGTCAGGTGGGCGCCGGTGTCGAGCTCGATTACGAGGTCGTCGGGCAGGTCGCAGTCCTCGCCGAGGGTGAGCGCCGTGCCGTGCTGGGCGCGCAGCCGGTCGGCTGCCGGCAGTTCGGAAGGGGCAGGGGTGGTGCTGGTCATCGCGAATCGGTCCTGTTCGCTTGATGCGGATGATGGCCACGGGGCCGGCCCTCAACCTACCGGCCGTGAACGGGTGGTGTCGGACAGTCAGTTCGGCTGCTCCTTGAGTACGAGGAACGGGCCGATGGCGAGTGCGTCCAGGGGGCTGGCGGCGAAGGTGGCGACTGCGTCGCGGGGGGTGCACACGATCGGCTCGGCCTCGTGGTTGAACGAGGTGTTCAGCAGCGCGGGCGGCCGGCCGGTCTGCTCGGCGAACGAGGCGAGGAGGCGCGCGTACGGGTCGGCGTCGTCGCGGGCGACGGTCTGCGGGCGCAGCGTTCCGTCGGTGTGGACGGCGGCCGGGATCACCCGCTGCGCGGCCTCGGTCGCCTGCCGGGCGACGATCATGAACGGGTGGGGGACGCTCGTACCGATCAGGTCGGACGCGGCCTCCTCCAGGAGGGCAGGGGCGAGGGGCCGCCACGGTTCCCGGTGCTTGATGCGGTCGTTGATGTGGTCGCGGGCCCGGGTGTGGTGGGCATCGGCAAGGATGCTGCGCTGGCCGAGCGCGCGGGGTCCGGCCTCCATGCGTCCCTGGAACCAGCCGACGGTGCGCCCGAGCGCCAGGTGCCCGGCCACCACGGCCGGAAGGTCGTCGCCATGGTCGCGGAAGGCCAGACCGTAGTCGGTGAGGGTCGCGCGGATAGTGGCCAGGTCGAACGCAGGGCCGAGAGCGGCGGTGGTCATCGCCTCACCGGGCAGCGTCAGGTCGCCGCGGCGCACCGCGACCTCAAGGGCGGCGCCGATGGCGCACCCGGCGTCCCCGGCGGCCGGCTGGACGAACAGCTCGTCCACGCCGCGCAGGGCGGCGAGGCGGCCGTTGGCGGAGCAGTTCAGGCCGACCCCGCCCGCGACACACAGACGCCGGGACCCGGTGAGCGTGAGGACTTCGCGGGCCAGCTCGGCCAGGCACTGCTCCAGCAGGTGCTGCGCCGAGGCGGCAAGGTCGGCGTGCTCGGGCCCAAAGCCCGTGTCGGGCACGACGCGTCCCCTGCTGTAGGTGCGGGCGCGACGGTGGGGCGGGATGCCGAGGCCGGTGTACGCGGCGGCATACGCGGCCTTCAGACGCCGGTAGTAGCGCAGGTCGGTGTACTGGTCCTCGACCGGTTCGTCGGGGCGGATCCCGTAGCGGGACAGGTCCAGGTGGTAGCCCCCGGCCTGGGGCGTGAGGAAGTCCAGCTGGTAGCGGTTCGGGTTGCCGTAGCCGGCCAGGCCCATGAGCTTGCCGGAGCTGGTCCAGTCCCCGAGCCCGAGGTGTTCGGCGACCGTCTCGTAGAACCAGCCCAGGGACTGGGAGAAGGGGAACTGGCGCAGGACCTTCAGCCCGCTGGTGGTGCCGTGGGCGAGGGTGGCGGAAATGCCGTCGCCGGAACCGTCGACCACCAGCACGGCGGCCTCGTCGAACCCGGCAGGGTGGAACGCCGAGGCAGCGTGCGCGAGATGGTGCTCGATCACGGTGACCTGCCGGGGCCGGTGATGGCCGAACAGGCTGGGGTCGAGGAGTTCGGCGATCAGCTCCATGTCTGTACACGTGTCGCTCGGCTCGGGCCAGGCGGGGTTGAACGCGATGGCGATCTCGTCGACCTGGTCGAGGGTGATGCCGGCCTCGGACAGGCAGTACGCCGCGGCCACCGCGCAGGAGCGGGAGTCCTTGTGGTGCTTGCGGCGGGAGAACCGCTCCTCCTCGGCGAAGGCCACGATGCGGCCGTCGATGACCAGACAGGCGGAGGCATCGTGGTAGTACGGGCCTCCCAGTCCCAGCACGGTTGCCAACGTGTGCTCCTTCTCGCAGTCGCCCAACACCCCGCGGCGCGAGGCGGGTCAGTCAGTGGTCAGGGGGCCGAGGGTGGCCTTGAAGACGGCGGGGACGTTGATGGTGTCCATGCAGCCGCCGACCCCGCCGCAGGCGACCTGGTGGGCGCACGGCGAGCACACCAGCGTCGAGCGCAGGGCGGTCACGTTCGTCACGTGCTTAGGGATGACCTCCGCGCCGTTGCTCGGCCCGAGCAGCAGCACGGCCGGCTTCTTGTGTGCGAGGGCGAGATGAAAGCCGAAGGAGTCCCCGGTGACCACCACGTCGACCAGGCCCGGCAGCGCGGCGGCCTCCTCCAGGCTGAGCGGCGCGTACGCCACCCGGGACTCGTCGGCGCCCCGCAGCCGCAGGTGCCGCACCAGGGCCTCGCACGCGTCGCGGTCGCTCGGGCCGCCGAGGACGGCCAGCTGCGCCCCGTGGTCGATGAGGGCGTCGGCGAGCTCGGCCCAGTGCCGGGCCGGCCACAGCTTCGTCGGCAGCGACCCGCCTAGATTCAGGCACACCCTGGGACCGGTCCGCTCTCCGAGAAGCCCGGCCACACGCCGCCGGGCGGCCTCGGGCACTTCCAGGACGTACGGCTCGCCCGCGTACGGGTAGCCGGCGACGGCGAAGTACAGCTCCGTCCACGTCTGCTGGTTGCCGATCGTGCGGTAGTCGTTCCAGGTGTTCTGCCGGAAGAACTGCATCGCCGCCTCACCCATCGGATACAGGGCGTGGTGGGGGCCGCCGAAGGCGAGCCCCGCCTTGTGCCCGGCGTCGATGCGGTCGACCAGTGCCGCCGCGGATGGAGTCCGCTCGAAGGAGTACACCGCGTCGAAACGGCGCGACGGCAGCTGGGCGGCGGCCTCCCAGTCGTGGACGAGGACTTCGTCCACGTACGGGTTCATCCGCAGGATCGGCGCGCACGCCTCGTCCACCAGCCAGGTGATGTGAGCGCCGGGCTTCTCGGCGCGAATCCGCGCGGGAAGCGGGGAGGCGATCAGCATGTCCCCCAGCAGGCCGAGCATCACGATCAGGACCCGGTGGTCGACGGGGTCGTGATGCGGGCAGCCGTGGCACGGCCGCCAGTGCCGGCAGGGCCTCTCGCCGGCGAAGTGCCGACAGTCCGGGCGGATCTCGAACGTGTCCACGGTGTGCACGGGGCCCAAGAAGGCGCCCCGCAAAGGGAGTTGCTCCGGACTCACACGCCACCCCCGGCTCCGACGGTCGCCAGAGCAACGCGCAGGACCTGCTCGTCGGCCCCGTCGCCTTGGTGCGCCTCCACCAGGGCGCGCGTGCGCGCCGCCACGGAGGCCGGGTCGCGGCCGTCGCGCAGCACGGCGGTGAAGATCTCGGTGAGCTCGTCGATCCCTGCCGCGTCCATCCCGGCCCAGGACACCTCCTGCAGGCCCAGGCGCAGCCCCGCCGGGGCGGTGATGTGCGGCAGCGGGATCGCGTTGACGACGATCCCCGCCTCGAACAGCCGGCGGGAGGCTTCCTCGGCGGCCAGCAGCGGGGCGATGTCGATCCACAGCTGATGGCAGTCGGTGAACCCGCCCTTCTCCCCGCACACCGCGAAGCCGCGCTCGGCCAACCCCGCTCCCATACGGCGGGCATTGGCGACGGTGGCCGCCGCGTACACGGTGCCGCGGGCGTCCATCTCAGCGGCGGCCACGGCCAGGGCGACGACGTCGGCCGGATGGTGATGGGAGACGAAGTGCGAGGCGTGCTCATCCAGCCGGGCCGCGAGCTGGGCGTCGTTGGTGGCCAGCAGTCCCTTGTGCGGGCCCGGGTAGGTCTTGTGGGTGGAGCCGCCGAGGCTGTCCGCGCCCTCCGCGAGCGGGTTCTGCCACGCGCCGCCCGCGATCAAGCCCAGCGTGTGGGAGGCGTCGTAGTGGATCAACGTGTCGGGGCCGACCACCTCGCGCAGCCCGGACAAGTCCACGGGGAACAGGCACATGAACGCGTCCAGGTACACCAATTCGGGCTCCGGCTGGCCACCCAGCAGACGGGCGAGGGCGTCCAGGTCGAGGGTGGACGTGGCCGGGTCGACCGGCAGATCTTCCATCTGCAGGCCCAGCCGGGTACCGATGAAGCGGGTCGAGCCGTGTCCGCCGTCGCGCTCCGCCAGATTGAACGCCCTCGCCCCGGGGCGGGCCAGCGCGGAGAGCGCCACCGTCAGCGCCGAAACCCCCGACACCGGCTTGAGGTTCACGTGGCGCGCGCCCAGCTGCGCGCCGAGCCGCACGGCCGCGGCACGCTCGATATCGACCAGATCCTGCCGTCCCGGCCACGCCCAGTTCTCGCCTCCGCCGTCGGGGCCGGGAAAGGCGTACCGCACGGCGGCCTCCGTCAGGTGCGGCACCCGGGCGGCCAGCGACAGCCCATTCTCGCTCGGCACCAGATGCAGCCGGTGCCGGGCAGCGTCGTGGTGGGCTGCCGCCTGCCGCAAGGCGGTAAGCGCGTCGGGTGGGGTGCGGGTCACGAAGCGATCTCCTGACGGTCGAGGATGAGCGGCACCGCAGTGAGTGGGGCCTTGGCCGGCCGGTAGCGGATCCGGCTGGGCGCCCCACCGGGCAGCCGCGGCACGCCCTGGTGAAGGACCGAGGCCATGACGGTGAGAGCCATCAACTCGGCGAGCGGCCGGCCCAGGCAGGCGTGCGCGCCGCCGCCGAATGCCCACAGCCGCGCCCCGCGGGCCTCGCCGTCCAGGAACCGCAGCGGCCGGAACGTATGCGGCTGCGGGAAGACCTCGGGGTCGAAGTGCCCGGCCGACGTGGAGTACGCCACCCGGGTACCGGCCGGGATCCGGTAGCCGCCCAGGTCCACCGGGCACACCGCCTCCCGCAACGAGAGCAGGTTCGGCGAGTGCAGACGCTGAGCCTCGGCGAGGACCGCCCGCAAAACGGGCACGGCATCCCGCCGCGCCAGCACCTCCGGCGTAGCCACGGCCATGTGCGCCTCCGTCTGCGCGAGCACCGCGTGCTGCTGGTTGCCGGCCAACTCGACCAGGCACCAGGTGATCAGGCTCGCCGTCGTCTCCCTCGCCGCGATCAGCAGAGCCAACAGGTGATCCGGCAGCGGGCCCACCGCCTGTGACGCATCCGCGAACGCGGCCACCAGACCTGCCAACGCCGAGTCCGTACCAGGCTCGGCGACAGCCGCAGCCGCCCGGCGGGTGAACAGGGCGTGCAACCGCCGACGGGCTGCACGCCCCGCCCAGTACCGGCCGGTCATGAACCGGTCCCGTCCCGGCGGAGCGCCGGACCCGGCGACGAACGGCTCGAACACGGCGGCGAACACGGCCGAGTCCGCCGTCTCGGGAGCGATGCCGAGCAGTACCCGAGCGCTCAAAGAGCCGGTGAGCGCCCGCACCTCCGTGTACAGATCTCCCACGCCATGCTGCGCCCACCGGGCTGCCACCGGGTCCGTCACCTCCAGCAGGGCTGGCAAGTAGCCAGGCAGCGCCCGGCCCGACAGCGCCGGCCGCAGCCTGCGCCGGGCCTCTGCGTGCCCCTCACCAGTGAGGTTGAACAGGGCGCGGCCGAACAGGTCATGCACCAGCGGGGTGTTGAGCACCTCCAGACAACCGCGCTCGCCGGCGAACAGCTCAACCAGCCCCGCCCAGGTGCCCACCAGCACCGTCTCTTGCCCGTCGACCGCCATCCGAAAGACCGGCCCGTGCCGACGATGTCCTTCCTCCAGGGCCCCCAGCGGGTCCAGGTCGAAACTTCGCACCGTGTGGTGCGGGGGTAACCCGCAGGCCGCCGCGGCGGCCTGCTCAGACACCCGACCGCTCCAGAACGTCCAACTGCCGGGCCGCGCGGGCGGTGACGGCCGCGTGGTCGATCCCGGCCACCTCCAGTGGCGGCTTGCACGCGCAGTCCTCGGGCAGGTCGTCGGCCTCGCCCGTTTCTCCGAACCGCATCAGCGCGTCCACCACCCGATCCGCGCAGACAGGGCAGGCATCCGGGAACACCGACTCGAAGTCCGTCCCCCGCAGGTTCACACACGCCACCCGCACCGCGAGCCGCTCATGGACCCGGCGGATCGCCTCCACCACGGTCCACAGGTTCGGCGGCACGTACTGCCCGGCCTGCCACAGCTCCCACGCCACCGTGTTCCGCGACACCCGTGTCGGGCACAGCGTCATCCCCTGGACCCCGAGCCCGGTCAGGTAGTCGACCGACTGCACCACGTCGGTCACCGCCTCGCCGTCGGTCAGGAACGGCGGCTTGACCATCAGGTAGATCTTCGGATCCACTCCCAGGCCGGCCATCACCATCAGCGCGCGTTCGAAGGAGACCTGGGAGATCCGGGTGTTCACCAGCGTCTCGCGCACCAGCGCGTCTGCGGACTGCAAACCGATCCCGATCTCCAGCCGCACCTCGCCCAGGGCCTGGACGAACGGAGTCAGCGCTCGCTCGGTGACGAACTGCGGCAGCGACTCCACCACCAGCCGCTTCACCCCGGCCGCCGCGACCAGCCGGGCGATCTCCACCTGGACGTTCCGCGGGATCTCCCGTGGCGCGAAGAAGCTGCCGTCGTTGTAGAGGGAGAGCACCTCGTACGACGGCTCGCACTCGGTCCGTTCCAGGGTGTGACGTACCTGATCCAGCAGACTCTCGCGCGAGGTCCCGCCGTGGATGCCGTAGTTGTTCAGATTGGTGAAAGGGCACATCGTGCAGGTCGGCACCGAGCAGCCGCCCGACATGACGATGACCTTCTTACGGCCGACAACGTCACCGTGCGGCAACCGGATCATGTCGTAGTCGACGAACCGAGGCTCCGCCGGCTTCTGCGTCCCCGAAGTTCGTAACTGTAAGGACAGATCACCGATCCGGCGACGCAGGTCCTTCACCGTCACCGGCGAGTCGAGCGCGCGCTCAGGCATGAGGAGCCCCCTTGATCCCCGGTCGATCAATCGGGTCTGCCCGCGGACCGGAAGCGCGGCGCAGCCGTCACGAATCCTCAGAAGAGCCGAAGGCTCAATGCTTGGGAAGACGGCCTCGAACCGCCAGCCCATTGGGTGTGAACCGGACAGACGACAACACTGCGATACGCAACGCCCGCGCATCCGAATGTGGAGGACGCCGATGGCCTAGGAGTTGTAGCGATGGAGGAACACACGCTCGCCTTGAGGGTGAAGAAGGCACCGGCACACTCGACGAGTGAGCAGAGCGGATTCCACTGGGTAGCCGACGGTCCGCCGTGGGCGGCGTGGACAGCATGACGGGGCCTCCCAGGGGACGACGAATCAATCCACTTGCCGCCTATGACCGCGACGACCCGGGTGCCCGTTGCCGGACTCCGGCGAGTCTATCTGGCTTGTGCGGCAAGGGCCATGTGACGAAAACCGCCTGGCCCATCGGCGCACCGCTGCTGACCGCCGCCGTGGCCAGCGTCCGCGTCTGGCACATCGGCGGCACGAGCCGTACATCCTCAAGCACTAACAGCGACCCTGCCCGTGCCGCCAACGAGGCCGCCGCTCTCGCCCTCCTCACGCACCACCGGGTCCCGAGCTCCCGCCTGCTGCACGCTGACATCGAAATGCAGCCGGCCTGGACCGCCCAGAACGTCGTCCAGGCCGAGCCCGTCCCCGCCGACCGGTTCCTGGATGAACTCGCCGGTCCCCTCGCCGCAGTCCATGCCATCCCCGGAACGCACTTCGGGCGCCTCGCCGGAGCCACCCGCCACCACACCTGGCGCGACTACCTCCACGACCGCCTGAACCTGTACACAGAGCCACGGCACCCGATCTCGCTACCATCGCAGCAGCCCTCCGCCAAGACCTCGACCTAGTGAATCTCGACATCGAGCACCGGCTGCTCCACCACGACCTTCAGCTCGGACACCTCGTCCGCGTCCCAGAGGGCCCACGTGTACTGCTGGACTGGGAACTCGCCGCTTTCGGCGACCCGACGTCCGACCTTGCCCGCCTCGCCGTACGTCTACGCCTGCTCTCACCTCAGCCCGTGCTCGCCCATGGGCCCGCTCCAGCCGACCAGCGACGCCTGGAGCTGTACTGGCGTCTCCACCTCCTCGCCGATGCAGCTCTGGCCACCAACCCCGAAGTCCAGGCACACGCCCTGGCCCTCACCACCGGCACCATCACATGATGTGAAACCGCGGGCCCGTCACCGGCCGTCGAGGCCGAAACGAGCCGCCTCGTAGCACACCGCGGGGCAGAATCCCGATGACCGTCCACGAAGGGGGATGATCCGAGTGCGACCCAGCCAACAGATGCGCGACCTCGGCATCGTCCAGTACGGCGCCCCCATCCTGGCCGAGCCCGGCCGCTCCTTTGAACTCCCGGACGAGCGGAAGCAGGCCGACGCCGTCGTCGGTCAACTCCTCGACGCCATGGAACGCATCCGCCGCGCACACGACTTCTCCGGCAAGGGCCTGGGCCTGGCCGCCCCGCAAATCAGCATCGACCGGGCCGCAGCCGTCGTCACGCCGCCCGGCGCCGACCCGATCATGCTCCTCAACCCTCGTATCACTTCCGCATCCGACGAGATGGACGAGAAGTTCGAAGGCTGCCTGTCGTTCTTCGACGTACGGGCCCTGGTTCCCAGGCCCCTGCGGATCACCGTCGAGACGGTGACGCTGGACGGCAGCACCACGACCACGGTCTACGAACGGGGCGAAGCCCGGCTCATCGCGCACGAGATCGATCACCTTGACGGTCTTCTGCTGCTGACTCGGATACGGCCCGGAATGACCCCGATCCCCGTCGAGGAGTACCGCAAGACGGCCGAAGCCACCGGCCGGGCCTGGTCATATGAGTAGAAGAGGCAGGGCATCACCGTGGGCAGGCACGCCCCTCCCGGACCGCCGGACCAGCCGTCCCGCGCGGCCCCTAGCATCGACCCCGACGACCCACTCGCTCCCTACCACCGGCGCAGGTGTGCACCGATGGACGTCTACCGCCGACACCGGCCCGTCGGCGGCGGGGCCACCCACCGTGCGGCCGGAGGAACCGCGGGTCCTGGAGCCCTGGGACGGCTTCGCATACGTGCCCGAAGGCACCGCGCCGAACCTCGTGGCCGCTCAAGCCTGGGCGGCCGGCGGACCGGCGCCGGGCGGGTAGGTCACCGGCTCGATCGGCCCAGGCAGAGCTGGGATCTCGGCGACAATCGCCTCGCTTCAGACACAAATCCGGACCATGGAAACGTTGAGGATTGGCCCGGCTGCAACAACCCGGCCGAACTGCGCATTCGGCTCGATGTGGCGCTCGAGGAGAACGTGGAACTACTCGCAAAGCTCGCCGAGCCCCTAGCCGAGAACGAAGCCAGGATCCACGCCACATGCACCGAGTAGCTCGTCCGCAAGGAGTGCATGTGCTACGAATCATGAGGCGTGGAGGATTGGAAGATGGGCTGGATAGTGTCGAGGTACGCCGACAAGGAAGGCAGGCCAGTTGCATGGCGGACGAGATCGTTGTCGCACAGACGACCATCGACGACGAGGACAAAGCGATGGTCCTGGCGCGAGGCGCAGTCGAGAACCATCTGGCCGCCGGTGCCCACATTGACCCGCCGTTGACCGCGGTCTACTGGTGGAAGGGAAGGATCGAAACCACCCGCGAATGGCGGATCTCATACAAGACGTCCTCCGATCGTCTGCCGGAGCTTGAGACTTGGGTGGCCCAGGAACACACCTATGAGGTTCCGGAGTGGGTCGTCCTGCCAATTGTTGGCGGGTCCGACGCCTACCTGTCGTGGGTGGCCGACGAATCGACCGCAAAGTAGGCCGGAGGATGAGCGTCCGGTTGCTTTTGATGACGCCGGGATGTTCGCCGACCGGGCCGACGTCCGCGTCTGAGCCACGGCATCGGGCGGCAATGCGGCCTCCCATTTTGCTAACCCCAGGGTTCGGAAGGAGTCCTACACCGGCGTGGTGGACTGCCACTCTCGATCGAGGATCGCGTGCACTACGGAGTCCCGCCATCTGCCAGCTTTCAAAACGTGCTCGCGGATCACTCCTTCCTCAATCATCCCGACAGCCGCCATCGTCTTGGCCGAAGCGTCGTTAAGAGGAGACCGCGCTCCCCAAATGCGGTGAAGGCCCAAATCGTCGAAGCCGACGCTGAGCAGCAACCGCACCATGTCCACGCCGTATCCGACGCCCCAGGCATCTGGACGCAGCGCGAAGCCTGTGGTGGCTGCTCGCTGCTGATGCGGATCGGCAGCGAGACGGCCGAACCCGATCAGCTCGTTCGTGTCTCGTTCGATGACGGCGAGAGCGTATTCGATGCGCGGAGTCGCCCTCGCCGAGGCGATCGACCTGGCTACCATCTGGGTCACCTCTTCACGGCTACGCGGTTCGAACGACAGGTGCTCCGTAGCTTCGGGGCTGCCGTAGATGGCCAGCACCGCATCCACGTCCTCATGGGCGAGTTCACGCACTGCAAGGCGTGGGCCAGAACGTCCGACCGGATGCATGGAATACATCACATGATCCCTTTCCAGCTCCAGGGACGCGGCTCGGCACGGCCGCGCAGGCAGTCGACGCGGTACTGTGCCTCGGCTTGCCACACCGGGCGCGTTGCGGCGTGCTGGGCCGCGTAGGTGGTCATGCGCAACTCACGGGCTTCAGCGAGGAGGTCATACCCCTCCCACTGCGTGACGTCTATGCCGTACGCAGCACAGAACTCGGCATACTCCGCTGCGGTGACAGTACCGGTCGTGGACACCTTGACCGCGATGGACACCAGATCCCATTCTGGCGGCCCGACGGAGGCCCGCTCGAAGTCCAGCAGTACCGGCCCATCCGTCGTACGTACGACGTTGCCCACCCACGCATCACCGTGTACAACACACTCGGGCAGGCCCTGGGGCCGGCGCTCCCACTGCTCGCGAAGTTCCGCATGCCGGTCCCGTAACCAGGCGCGATCGTCCGCCGACAGCGACGTGGCCGCCTGGATCCGCTCAGACACCCGGACGAACGGGTCCAGCCGGTCGAGCGGCAGGTCCGGGACCGGCAATGGGTGAAGTTGCTTCAGCAGCGTCACGACGTTCATGACGTTGGCGATCTCGTGCGGCGGGAGCTCGGCCCAAAAGGTCACGGGCTGGCCTCCGGCCTCGATGGGCTGCTCAAACGGCAACGCTCGCACGGCCGACACTCCGTTGTCGGCGAGCCACCGGGCCACGAGGACCTCACGCAAGGCTGCCTTCCACTGGCCAGCGCGGGCGATACGGACGATTACATTGCTGGCGAGACGCCAGATCTCATTCTCGGCGAGGCGGACAGGCTCGGCGCCTGCGGGGTCGAAGTCTGCAAGAGCGCAGGCTTCTTCTAATACGGCACGGGCGGGTACAGCCGAGATCGTCATATCAGCAAGGTAGTCGTGAACCGCTTGTGCTGGTGAGGGTTGCAACGCCTGACCAGCCTGGCGCCGGACTGCCTACTCGCCCTTGGGCTCGCCTGCGGCCAGCTTCGGGCCGATCCGGGCACACCGAGCGGCATAAGCCTGAAGATGCAGACTCTCGAATTCGGCTCGGTCCCAGTCCTCTGGCCTCACCTCCCCGTCCGGCCAGATGTACGCCAAGCCGTGGTCGCCGGTCGAGAGGCTCACCTCCCGCAAGTCGTATCGGTTGTCCTCGAACGAGTCGAGCAGCGTCCATTCCTGGTCGGTCAGGTCGGTGAGCAGGAGGCCAGCCGCGGCGGTTCCGGGCGCGGCAACAAGTCCGGGATAGACCCGGCCTTCGAGCGCAGCAGCACGCCACCCCGGTGCAGAAGCAAGAATGTGGGCCGGTACTCGCCCCAACAGAGCTTCGAGGACAGCAGCGAACTGGAGCGTGCCGTAAACGAACAGCCCGCCAGACGCATCGGAGAGGCGATCGAGACGGCTGGAAGGCTGGACCAAGGTCATGCCTGCAAGGTAGTCGTGATCCGGCGGCGCGGGTATGCCGCCTCCTCCATGTGACAACGGGGGTCGCACTGTGGACTGGCCGCACGTGACTCGCCCGGGATGGGCGTCCGGTCCGGGAAGCCGCGCATCGCAGGGCCAGCCGCTCGGTGGTACAGCTACAGGGTCTCGCCGGGGATGGACAGGTACGTCTCGCGGAGCGCGCTCAGCACGGGGTGAACAGTCGGCAGTTCCTTGTCGTCGATCGCCGACAGGGCGCGTACCCCGATGCTGGTGTTCGTCGCGAAGGCCGCCGCCATGCGCTTGGCCTGGTCGAGAGTCACGGGGACAGTGCGGTGCTCAACGACGTTGGTGTGCTTCTGGAGGAGGGCCATCGTCACGCCGGGCAGCACAGGTGCCTGCGGCCACACCACGGTCCCGTTGCCATCGATGAAGGCAACGTTCCAGGTGCCGCCCTCGCTCACGAGACCGTCGCGGCCGACGAACAGCGCGTCGCCGAACCCCGCGCGCTGTGCTGTCCCACGGGCGTGCAGGGCACCGAAGAGACCCACGTGCTTCACCTCGGGCAGGTCGCGCTCGTACGGCACGCTCATGGCGCGCAGCGGTTCCGGGGGCAGAGCGCCGGCACCCCGCACGGACACCATGATGTGAGGCTCGTCAGCGTTGGCCGGGTGCCCCATCTCCACCTTTGGGTCGTAGATCGTGACGCGGGCGACGCACGGGCTGCTCTGCCCCTCCAGGGCCCGGCGGATGTACTCGCGAACGAGCGTGGTGTCC
Source organism: Streptomyces sp. P3 (assembly GCF_003032475.1). Classification (NCBI taxonomy): domain Bacteria; kingdom Bacillati; phylum Actinomycetota; class Actinomycetes; order Kitasatosporales; family Streptomycetaceae; genus Streptomyces; species Streptomyces sp. P3. The sequence continues at coordinate 7,385,962 of NZ_CP028369.1, read as the reverse complement.
AGATCCGCGCCCCACACGGTCTTGCAATCCCGTACGAGCCGTTCCATGTGCAGGGAGAGGCCCCGGATGGCGCCATCTCCATCGATGCGCATAGACGTGAAGTGACCGAAGTTGGTCAGGGCCAGGGGGAGCAAGTCGTCTGCGGACACCGGCTTTCCATCAAGAGTTGCCATGCGGCCCAGCATGTCAGGACCGTCCGCTTCTGCGGCAACCCCGGTCACTCGCCGTCTCCGAGCTGGTCACCAACGCCGTCGAGCACCGGACCGGAGACGTGGGACCCCGGGTCCACCACCACGGACAGCGAGTTGCGGATCGAGGTCACTGACGACATCCCGACTCCAGCCGATCTGCGCTCCTCATCACTCCTTCTCTGCCCAGTAGTTCTCCAGCATCTCGCCAGGCCACGCTGGCTCGTGAACCGGGCCGCGCGGACCCATCTCGATGAAGAACGGAGACAGGTCGTAAATCTTGGTGCCGACCACGGCGTCCAGGTCGGTCACCCGCAGACGGAGGCCGTCGACTCCCATCAGGCGGGGGAATGACTGTGCGAGCTGATTGGGGCGCCGGTGGTTGCGGTGCGCGAAGGTGCCTGTTGCCGGCCATTGCGGGTTTCCGCGCGGGCTGCGAGCGTGGTACTCGACGTCGCTCGGGGACGCTTGGTCGAAGTGCCAAACGACCACCAGATGAGAGAACTCTTCCAGCCCCTGCACAGAGTCGAGGGGAAACTCATCCTCATCGAGCTGAATTACCGACTCGACGCCACCCCAATAGTCATCGGCGACCTCCGTACGGCCCGCGACAACCTCCCCGATCGGCTTGATCTCCAAAGCCATGGCCCAGCCTTTCGACTCCGTCTCAACGACACTTGCGATCAATCTACTTGGGCCAGATATGCGGACGCACGGGCATCGAGTACGCCCACCGCGGGGATGCCGCGCTTCCGGTAGGGCGACAGAAGTCGTCGCATCTCGACGACCCTCTGCCGCGCACGGCCGGAGTAGATCCCGTCCTCCATCGCGTCCAGGACGCTGGTCCATGTCGCGCAGGCTTCTTCGACGCCACCTTGTGCGATTTGCGTCGCGCCCATGTACCCGAGGGTCACCGCGTGCGTCCGCCGGAACGCAGTTCCACGCGTGCGCACGGAGCGCCGGAACTCCTTGATCGCCCTCTGGTGATCACCGAGATCCCGCAGCGTGCATGCGGTCTCGTGTGCCAACGACGCCTCACCGAAGAAGAACGTGCGGTCCGGCTCCCTGATGCCGTCATGGGCGTTCGACAGATTGTCCTCCGCTCGCAGCAGGGCCCGGACCGCCTCTTGATTGTGGTCATTCGCAGCGAGAGTCCGCGCGTGCACTACACCCAAGAGAGCACGTTCCCGGGGCGTGGCGGCTGCGTACCGCTCGCCGTGCACCGAAGCCTGCGCGATCTGAAGGGCTTCTCGTCGGAAACCAAGGTCGAGTGCCTGGTGCGCCATGGCCCGCAGTATGTGTCCGATCAGGGGTGCGTCGCCGGAGCGCGCTGCCAGCTTCACCGCGGTATTGAAGCGCTGGAGCGCGATCGCATGCTCGCTGTTGTCGAAGCCCATCCAACCCGATAGATACGCCAGTTCGGCGGAGGCCGCGAACATGGCGCGCCGGGTCTCATCGTCAGCGAACCTGCCCCGGAGGAAGTTGTGGGCCTCATTCCGCAGGTACTCGTCGACCGCGCGCCGGCCGTGCCCGCCGCCACGCCGCTGGTCCATGCGCGAGAACGCTAGGGTCAGCTCCCGTACGGTCTCGACGTCTCCCCGGCCGACGCGCTTGCCCGTCGACGGCTCTTCGGCTGGTGGCCGCGACATGGCGTCCCACCACGTCTCGTCCGGCAGGATCAGGGCCGCCGCGGAGTACACTCCGCCTGCCAGCAGGCGGCGCCGGTCCGGGTCCACGCCACTCCCTATGTCGTTCAGCGTGATCAACGGATCGACGCGCCAGTCCAGCGCCCCCTGCGCTGGTGAGGTGGAAGCTGCGAACCCGATCTCTTGTGGCGTGATCTCACGCTTCAAGCGACGGGACAGCGCCTGGCACAAGATAACCGGTGCGATTCCCGTCGGCTGGGTGCCTCCCACCCACATGCTCACGTGGGAGCGCCCGATCTTGGAGTTTTCCCGGACCTCGCCTCTCAGTGTCTCCTCGGCGACTCGGTTGTACGCCGCGGCAGCCTGGGCCCGTGACCAGCGAGCTTCCTCCAGCAGTGCGGCTAGCTTCTCGTTCCGCTCGCGCGCCATCCTTGCGCCCCCACCAGTGAACTCGATCTTTGACCACGTTGACCGACCTGCGCTCTCTGGAAGCCCAAGGCCAGCCACAGCTCCAACGCTAGACTCAACTAGCCGCCCACGTTCGACATGTGGCAGAAAGTCACCTCACGGGGCAACCTCTGGTCATTCAAGGCGGCCGGGCTCAGGTCGGTGGGAGAGGAGCCGGGCGCGGCCCTCTTGATGTCTCAGGCCGGACGCTTGACCATGACGGCGTACAGCGGGGAGTCGTCGGACGGTTTGGCCTCGTCCTGCTTCTCATAGCCCCACTTCTCGTACAGAGCCTGCGCACGCGCTCGCCAGAACACGGCAAACCATCGAGGCCACGGGCACCAGAGCGCCCGCGGTCGTGAGCTGGATCGAGGAGTCCCGTCGATGGACGTTCGGATGCGTGGAGTCGACGAGGAACACTCTACGGCGGAGGTCCTTGCCACCGTGAGCTGATAACTACGCTTGCCCTCATGGCGACTAACAGCGTGAGCGTTCGCACCCTTGACGGCCTGCACCTGGCGGGCACCCTGGTACGTCCCCAGAAACCGACACCGTCGGCCGTGGTGCTTGTGCACGGCGGAGGCGTCACCCGTGAAGAAGGCGGCTTCTTCACGCGGCTTGCAGACGGCCTTGCTGACGCCGGTATCGCCTCACTCCGGTTTGACCTACGCGGCCATGGCGAGAGTGAAGGACGGCAGGAAGAGCTAACGCTCTCGACAATCCTCAACGACATTCGCATCATGCTTACGCACGTCCACAAAGCGACTCAGGCCGAACAAATCACGTTGCTAGGCGCGAGTTTCGGCGGCGGTATCTGCGCCTACTACGCCGCAAAGCGGCCGAACGAAGTTACTCGGCTCGTGCTGTTCAATCCTCAGCTGGACTACAAGCGGCGGACTATCGACAGTCGGCCGTACTGGACAGATGACGTCATCAGCGAGGAAGCTGCCCAGGAACTCAACGAGCGCGGCGCACTTCAGTTCACGCCAACGCTCCACCACGGGCGGCCCATTCTCAACGAGGTGTTTTGGCTTAATCCCCATGAAGCACTCGGGGAGGTTCAAGCACCAACTCTCATCGTGCACGGCACGGCTGACACGCTCGTTCCGTACGAGTCCTCGCGCGTTGCTGTCGAGCAGTTCACGGCACCGGTTGAGCTCGTGCCCGTTGAGGGCTCGCAGCACGGTTTCGCTGTCCATGATGACCCGCAATACTTGAACCCTAAGAGCCAGGGATACCAAGCCTTCGTCATCCGCACCGTGATCGAGTGGCTCAGGCAGTAAGCAACTCACGGAATTCGCGAACCGCAGGCCGGCTACGCCACCTATCAAGGGTCAGAAGTACCTCGCCGAGGACGCGCACTGTGCGCTCTGACTTCACTTCGCGCGCCACTTCGGCCGACTCCTTGCCGACCTTCGCGGCTTCATCAGGCTCACCGCTGAGCGCCAATGCTGCCGCCCGTCGTGCATTGAAAAAGCCCGTGTCGCGGCGGGAGAGGCTACCCGTGCTCAGTACGTCGCTGAAGAGATCGACGGCGAGACTCGGCTTACCGGCCTCGGTGTAGGTAATTGCATCGCGGAGCAGGCGCGTGTGCCCAGTGAAGTACGCCCCGAGACTGTTTGGCTCCTCCTCGGGAACGCTGGCCAAGAGGTTTTGTGCCGTGTCCAGTTTGCCGCGCACCACGTCGAGCGGGTCCCCGAGCATGGCGCGACCTAGCGCTTCTTGCTGCGTAACTTCGGCCCGGACACGGACCGGCAGCTGCCAGCGGGCATTGCTGGCAGCTTCGGCAAGCGTCAGCATGCGCAGGGCATCACGCTCGTCGTACGCCATCTGTGACTTTTTGAGAAGTACGTAGCCCTGCATGGCTGCGTTGTCCGCTTCCTGCGCCCACTCCATTGCGCGGTCATACCAGAAGACGGCCGCCTGCGGCTGTTGAATGTCTCGGTACAGCCATCCGGTGAACTCTGCACCTTCCGCACCGACGGCGAGGAGTTCACGGCGCACACGCGGCGTCACGTCCCGAGCATGGCCCTCAATCGCACCCAATAGGCCGAGCATAACCGGCAGCGTCTTCTTCGGGCCGAGCGCCCCGTCGTCGCGCTTGGCTTGTTCGAGTTGGCGACGGAAGTAGCTAACGACCGGCCCGTCGAGGTAGCGGGCATCGTCCAGCGCAGCCGCAATGTGCTCTAGCTCGTACAGCCCGAGGCCAGGCAGCGCGGCAGCTGCTACGCCAGTCCTGAGCAAGTCGCGGCGGTTTATGGGGCTCATGGGGTCTCGCTTGCGTGCGTCCGTGGCGGTGCTGTCCGCCGAGTGACCAAGTAGCGTGCCCAAACCGCTCGCTGCAAGGGTCTCAGCGTTTACCGGCACCAGGACTGTCCGGCCGTGGATAACGATCGGCAGCATCACGCCGACCTGCGGAGCCTCTTTCTGAGCGGACGACGTTTCTTCGGGTGGTGGCACTACAGGAACCGCCTCGGTAGAAACTTCCTGCATTGACCTGGGCAACTTGAACCACAGTAGGTCTGCCGGAATCCGCAGGCTATGCGCCCACCTCATGAGTTTGCTGAGGTCTTGCGGAGGTTTGCCGCTCTCAATACGGCTTAGTTGCGCCTGATTGAGTCCGAGCCATACCGCCATGGCTTCTTGCGAGAGCACACGGCCATGCCACGGATGCGTGCGATAGGCGTAGAACACCCGGCCCATGTGCCAACTACTCAGCGCTTCACGCATGGTGGGCCGCTGCCAGAACTCCGGGGGCACAACGGGCGGGGAGGCCACAGCATGAGCCCGGTCCTTACGGAGGCAGAGGGCGCACCGGTTCGCGTAATTGTCCCGTGCCAACCGCGTGCCACAGGCGCAGTGCCGAACCTGCCCAGTTGCCATGTGCCGTACCCCGCTCGTCTGGCGCTCCGCTCTGGGAGCCCAAGCCTAGAGACGCTAGATGTCCGCTGTCCGGCGGTCCATGCGTCTCATGCATACCCGCTCATGCAACGACGCAATGACGCAAGAGGGTTCGCGGCCCTCATGCTCCTAACCGTGCTTCGCCCGATGGCGTCCCGCCAGGTGGTGTAGTCGGGCAGCGTCCCGGAACGCGCGGGTGTCTGCCCGGGGCGTGCAACCGCTGGCGGTGCATGCTCCCTGAACAAGGGCAGGCCATCGCGCAAGTCTCTCTGGTGAACGGGCAGTTCGACCGGAGGAGCACGCGATGGCCTTGTCCCAGTCTGAGCTGATGCGGCTGCTTGAGTCACTACGTCAGGCCGATGGAGTTGAAGCAATCAGGGTGGTGTGCGAGCGCATCCTGCAGGAGCTGATCGAGGCCGAGGCCACCGAGGTGATCGGCGCCGCGCCGCGCGAGCATTCCCAGACGCGCACGACCTGGCGCAACGGTCACCGGGACAGGCTGCTGACCACGCAGGCCGGCGACCTGGACCTGAAGATCCCGAAGGTGCGGAGCGGGTCGTTCTTCCCGTCGCTGCTGGAACGCCGGCGGCGGATCGACCGGGCGTTGTTCGCCGTGGTGATGGAGGCATACGTGAATGGTGTCTCGACCCGCTCGGTCGACGACCTGGTCAAAGCACTCGGTGCGGACAGCGGGATCTCCAAGTCCGAGGTCTCCCGCATCTGCGGTGAGCTGGACGAGGAGCTGACCGCGTTCAAGGAGCGGCCGCTGGACCACACCGTCTTCCCCTACGTCTTCCTGGACGCCACCTACTGCAAGGCCCGGGTCAACCACCGGATCGTCTCCCAGGCCGTGGTCATCGCCACCGGGATCTCCGCCACCGGACACCGCGAGATCCTCGGGCTGATGGTCGGCGACAGTGAGTCGAAGCCGTTCTGGACGAAGTTCCTGCGCTCGCTGCGGGCCCGCGGCCTGGAGAACGTCCAGCTGGTTATCTCCGACAGCCACAGCGGGCTGGTGGCCGCGATCCGCACCGTTTTCCTCGGTGCGGCCTGGCAAAGGTGCCGGGTTCACTTCGTCCGGGACGTGTTCTCGGTGATCGAGAGGGGCTCCGGGGAGATGGTCGCCGCCACCATCCGCACCATCTTCGCGCAGACCACCGGCGAGCAGGTGCGCACTCAGCTGAACGTGGTCGCCGACATGCTCGGACGTCAGTTCCCGCAGGTCAAGAAGATGCTGCTGGACGCGGCAACAGACATCACCGCATTCGCCGACTTCCCGCCGGCCCACTGGAAGAAGATCTGGTCGACCAACCCGCTGGAGCGGCTGAACCGGGAGATCAAACGGCGGGCCGATGTCGTCCAGGTCTTCCCCAACCCCGCCGCTCTGGACCGGCTCGCCGCCGCGGTGCTGGCCGAACTCCACGACGAGTGGCAGGTCTTCGACCGCCGCTATCTGTCGGAAGCCTCCATGGCCGAGCTCTTCACCACCAAGTCAACCGAACCCGAACCGCAGATCACCCCACAACCGGAACCGAAACAGCTGCCGTGACTACACCACCTCGCGGGACATGACCCTTCGCCCAGCAATCGACAGCAAGGGAGCACCACCATGGACCCGGGAACCCGTCGTCAATCGACGGGAGTTGGCCGCGCAGACCGCTGTGCACTGGATCCATGCCAAACGCACAACGTTGACGTGGCAGCGGCCATGCGTGCCCATCCCGCGCGCACCACGCCACCCGCTGCGTCGATGTCCGCAGACGATCTTTGACCACCTTGACCACCTCCGATCTCTTGACCCCATTCCAGTCACCGGGATTAGGCGGTTCGCTCTTGTAGGCCGGCTACTCGACGAGCGGGAGCACCCCCACATGAACTCCTCTACTGGCAGATCCACTGTCTCGAGCGCCGTACTGCTGGGCGGCGTCGGCCCGCAGTGGCACGGTGGGACCGGCCCCCGATGAGCCCCGCCACGGCCGTCGCCATGGTCGCAGCAGAACTCGTGCACCAAACCGCCCTCGGTTTCGCGGTGGCCTTCACCCCGGACAAGGCCCGAGTCGGACGCATGCGGCGGATCACCGCCGCCCACTTGCGGCTGTGGAGAGTACCTGGGCCGACCGCGGAGAACATTGTGCTCGCCGTCTCCGAGCTTGTCGCCAATGCCATCGAACACGGCTGCGGAGACATCGAGTTGACGGTCCTCTACTCCTGCGGAGAGGTACGGGTCGAAGTCACAGACGGCAACCCGGCGCCAGCCAAGCTCACCGTTGCGGACGACGAAGATGTCTCCGGCCGCGGGCTGTTCCTCGTTGCCGTCCTCGCACAGGACTGGGGCGTCAGCGCCGACGGCAGGTCGACGTGGTGCGTCTTCGGCGTTCCTACGAGGAGGTCGTGATGATCGCAGTCACGCGAGAAGCTGCCTCAGGACTAAGCCGGCGATGCTCCACCGAAGTAGTGAGTCCACTACCTGCATCGTCGTCCCCTCCCGAGATTTCAGGGTCGTCTGGGGGGAGCGACGGAACGGCCCAGCCGCAACGACTCACCGTTGTTGGGTCGTTCGGCCCTGATGGTCGTGTAACCAGTGGGACGTCCCAGGACGTCCCGACCGGGTCCTGCGGCGCGGTACCGGTGTCTACGGGCCCCTTGGACGATGCCCATGTAGCACGCTGCGCCGTGCTTCACCTGGACGAACCGCCCTTGTCGGCGAGTGGCGGCTCGAAATGCCTCGGCGGCTCCTCCTTGAGGGCCGCCGAGGTGACACCCCGATCGCTAACTTCGTATTCGATTAGTGGAGTTGCCCTTATGCCTCGCACCACGGCCTCGGCCCACCCAGTCGGCAGTGGGCAGGTGGACGGCGTGTCCTGGCCGGAGGGCTCATTCAGGGAACTGAGCCTTGACCTGAGGACCGTTGTATCGACCCTCGCACCTGGACCATCGCCTGTCGCGGCGCAGGAGACCCTTCACCGCGAAGTGACCAGACTGGTCTTCGCCGAGACTGCCTCCGTCAGCGAAGACCCGGACGAACGACACGTCCAACTGCTCCTCATGCGCGGTCACTTGATGCGACTACTCGGAGCAGTCGTTCCTGTCGATGCCAACGAGCCTCCTCTGGAAGACGCTCGACTGGTCATACGCGTGCGTGCGCTACTCGACGAAGAGATTCCCGGCGACACCGTGCGTGCGGCGTCCCTGCACCGGCGGATGTCCGAGGTCGGGCGGGAGCTGCTCGCCGTCTTTCCTGCTGTCGACGCCTCTGCCGACATGGTCGACGGCTGGGGCAGGACTGTGTGCGCCGGGTTCGATTCGACCCGTATCCGCGAAGCCATTCGTGCAGCGAAGTCCTGGAAGCACGCGGGGGTGTACCCGCATCCGCGCACCCTCGCGGCGGTCACACGAGCGCTCAGCGGCTACGTCACCACTCTCGTCCCCCACGTCTCGATCCACTTGGAATCGCTCGCCGCCGGGAGTCGCGGGTCCGCATGCGGTGAGGCGATCGAACGCTCGCAGGAGGCCCGCGACGTCGCTCCGGGAGAGGGGCTCAAGGCGGCGAGGGAGCACGCATACCGTCTCGCCGTCCACACCGAGACCCTGGTGCGCTACGCCGAACAGGACTGCGAGCGGGACGGTGCATGACATGACCGGGTCCTATCGCGCGGCGCCTCCTCAGCGGATTCACCGTGCTCCGGCCGCCCCACCGAATTCGGGCTCACCCCGCAAAGACGAGCCGGCCCCAGGGCGCGTTCGACGTGGCTGGCGACAGGCTCGCGAGCACCGGGGCGCCGTCCTCCTCGCTACCGCCATCAGCCTGCCCAACGTCTACGTCCTCGCCGAACTCGCCCTGCAGCTCTACGGCGGTTCGTAGCTCACGCCCCAACCAGCCGACCAGCGAAGTGGGCCGGCCCCGATAAGACGACGACTGTGCCAGAACACCAAAGGAGTACGACCATGCCGGCCCCGGACGAGACCGTCTCGCCGCCGCTCTCCCCTCAGGAGCGGGAGGCTCTGCTGGGCATCTCTCAGGGAAAGACGACCGCAGAGACGGCCTGCGACATGGGAGTGTCCGACAGCACGGTCAAGACGTACATCCTCCGGATCGGCGGAAAGCTCGGAACTTCCGAGCGGGCGAGCATGGTGGACCTCGCCTACCGTCACGGGTACTTGGACGTCCCCGGGCCTGTGGACTACGTCGTCAAGCTGCCCAAGGAGCAGCACACCGTCCTGGCAGGGCTCGCCGGCGGAAAGACCGTCGAGGAGATCGCGGCCGGCGCGAAGCGTCCGCTGTACGACGTGCGCAAGGACGCTCGACGCCTGCTGCGGGCGCTGGGTGCTTCCTCGGCCGCGCACGCGGTCACGCGAGGATGGCAGTTGCGTCTCCTGAGCCCCGCGACCGGCCGTGACAACTCCGGAGACGTCGTCGCCATGGCAGGACAGGCATGAACGCCCGCGTCGAGGCCGGCAGCCTGCGACCGGGCAGTGGCCCCGTTCACCAGCACGCGGGGGACGTGTTCACCTGCGACCGGCGGCAGGACTTCGTGCCCCACGTGATCCGGACGCACCGAGGTGGGCGCTGGCGCAGGGTGGACCGGAGTAAGAACGCCGGTGAGTGGGCGAAGTTCGTCCATCGCTCCGAGATGCTCGTGTTCGACGTCGACGACGGTGGGGAGGGCGGCCCCGGCATCGTCACGGGAGTGATCCCGTCCAAAGAAGACGTCACGGCACGCCTGGCCGCGCTCGCTCCAGTGCCGGGGACGGCCGTGGCCGAGATCGGTACGGACTGCGGCTGGACGGCAGCCTCTCTGGAGCACCATCTCCAGGGCGGCCAGGTGGTGACGGTCGCGGACACAGAACGTCTCGCCGAGATCGCCCGGCAGCGCCTACGTCCCTACCCGCGGGTTCAGGTGGTCAGCGGGTCTCAGGCCGGGGTCTTGGGACCGGCGGGTTCGTTCCACGGGCTCATGTCCCATCGTGCGGTACGCCGTGTGCCGTGGGAGTGGGTCACCCGGGTTCGTCCGGGTGGTCGGCTGTGCCTGCCGGTCCGTACCGCTCTGGGCGGATCCAGCACTCTGCTCGTCCTGACCGTGGCGCGGGACGGGGCGTCGGCCAGTGGCCGTTTCCACGCCGGACCGGCTCCGCAGACCGTGTGGCTGCGCGAGCACCGCCCTGGTGAGGGCAGCTCCGTCGAGTCGCAGGGCAGCCCGAGGGCGTCGGAAGCCCTGGCCGCGAGGGGGGCGCACGTACGGCTGGCTGCCCGGTTGTTCGCCGGCATGCTTCGCCCTGACCTTCGGATGCAGGTCGTGCGCGGCGTTGCGCAGCTCGAAGGCGACGTTGCCGACCGCCTGCGTATTCATGACCACCAGGCGTCTCGGGCAGTGGTCTTCCTCCACTCCCCCCGCATCTACGAGTGGGGGCCGCGCGATCTCGGCTCCGATCTGTTCGACGCGCTCGGTCAGTGGCACGCGGCCGGAGAACCAGAGGTGGAGCAGCTGGGCGTGACGATCACGGAGACCGAACACACGCTGTGGCTCGGTGCACCGGACGGTCCGTCGTGGCGTCTGCCCGAACTCCACACGATCACCGGCGAGGTGGAGCGGCATGCGACCTGACCATCCGATGCTCCTGCACCCCTCCGCAGCGATCGCCGAGTTGCAAGCACGGCCGTCGAGCGCCCGGATGCAGAACTACCTGCTCGGCGGGCGAGACCACTACATCGTCGACCGTGACGGGGCCCGTCGGGCGGCCGACCGCATGCCGTTCCTGGAGAGCGCCGTCCGCCACGAGCGCATGTACGTGCTCCTGATGGTGCAGGCCCTGGCCATCGCGGGCATCCGGCAGCTGGTCGACTTCGGCTGCGGCCTTCCCTACAGCCCCACGCCGGTGGATGTCCTGACCCGCATTCATCCCGACGCCCGCGCCGTGTGCATCGACAATGACGTGCTGGTGCACACTCACGCCGACGCAATGATGACGGGCAAGGCGCTCGCTGTCGTCGAGAGCCTGTGCGCCGACGTACGCGACCCCGAGTCGGTTCTCGCTTCCAGAGAAATCCTGGAGACGATCAACTGGCGAGAACCGGTCATCCTTCTGTTCGGTAGCGTGCTCCACCACATCGAGGACACCGCGGCGCAGCCCCTGACCGTCCTCGTCGACCAGTACAAGCACGTCGCCGCCACCGGCAGCGCTCTCGTCATCACGCACGCCACCGCCGACGTCTCGGGCAAACCCGTGCGCCGATTCGCCAAGACCATGACGGCGGCCGGCTGCCCCGTCCACCTGCGGACGAAGGAGCAGATCGCCCGACTGTTCGACGGCTGGCAACTGAGCTCCCCGGGCCTGACCGCGCCACAGACACTGGCACTCGAATACCCGGTCCTGCCCCAGGCCGCGTCATACGCCGGCACGGCCCGAAAGGAGTCCGCGCGTGGCCGAGCTGTGTGATCAGCAGATCGGCGTGATCAAGCCGGTGACCAGCCAACTCTCAATGGTGTCCCGGATAGAATCCGTGACGTCCGGAAACGGGCACCCGGGCGTCGCGGTCACTGACGCTAGACGTCACGTCTGCACCCCGGAGATCCGCATGCCCCACACCCGCGCGTTCGCGCGCGTTCCCGAAAACCCCTTTGCGGGTCGGCTAGCCGACGTCACGCCGCGGTGCCCGGACGCGAGCCGACGTCGGCCGCACCCCCGTCTGACAGGCCAGCGGTGAACAGGCAGGCAACCTCGCATCGGGGCGGGGACGACATCGTGCAGCGCCACCGGGAACCGGTCGACGTCCATCTCATCCTGCGGCGTGGCGGCGAGGTGCTGCTGAGCCGGCGGGCGGGAGACACCTACGCCTCGGGCTTACTGCACATGCCCTCCGGGCACCTCGACGGCGACTTCGAGGACGTGGTCACCGGGCTGGTCCGGGAAGCCGAGGAAGAGCTGGGCATCATCATCCGGCCGGCCGATGTCCGCGTCGCGCTGGTGATGCAGCACCGCAGCCCCGCCGGTCACAACCGCACCGGCTGGTTCTTCGAGGTCACCCGGTGGATCGGCGTCCCGCGTATCGCCGAACCGGACCGCTGCTCACAGCTGGACTGGTTTGCCCTCCACGACCTGCCCGACGACATGGTGGCGTACTGCCGGGCCGGCCTGGAGGCGTACCGGGACGGGCACTCCTTCGCGCTGCATCTCCAGGAACCCGACGACCCGATCGTCTACGAAGCGAACGGGCCCAGCCGTCTGCACCCCTTGCCCACGCGGGCGCCGGACCCCTACGCCGTACTGGGTGAGCAGCTCGGCACATTCGCTGAACGGACCATCGGCCCGCTGAAGGAGGTCACGGACGCCTCCTGGGCGCGGGAGGCTTCCCACGTGTGGCGGCTAACCGGACGCGACAGCGGGAGCTGGTACCTGAAGGTTCACCAGGGGCCCAAGTTCCACCAGCGTGAGGTGGGCGCCCTGAGAGAGTGGGCCCCAGCCCTCGGAGCCGACCGCGCCCCGCAGCTCGTCGCCGCCGACCCCGAACAACTCGCCGTGATCGTCAGCGCGCTTCCCGGCCGCGTACTCCACGGCGCCGACCTGAGCATGGCCGCCTGGCAGTCGGTCTACCGCCAGCTCGGGCAGCTCCTGCGGGCCCTCCACCTCGGCGAGCCCCCGATGATGGCGCAGGCCCTGGGCGGGCTGGCCAAGCTGGAACGGCACCTCGCGGCAGCCGACGGGCTCCTCGAGCCCGGAGAGGAGACGCTGGTGCGGTCCCTCGCCCTGCACCTGCCCCGTGTACCGCCCGTCCCCCATGGCCGTCGCCACGGTGATGTACAGCGGCGCAACCTGCTGCTCGACGACCACGGGACCCTGGCCCTCATCGACTGGGAACGCGCGGAAATCGGGCCCCTCGTCAGCGACTTCGTACGCATCGCCGACACCTGGATTGACGCGCCCGAACTCGAAGCCGCCCTGTTCGACGGCTACGGCCGCACGCTGTCCCCGGACGAGGCCCAAGCGCTCAAGGGTCTGTCGGCCCTCGACGCGCTCAGCGGCATCCAGTACGGCGCCACCCACGGCGACCCCGAACTCGTCGAGCGCGGGCATCGCACCCTGCACCGGCTCCGGAAGGAGGCATGACGACATCCGATCCCACGGCATCGGAGCGGGTCAATGAGCATGCCTGGCGATAGTACGGGCGCAGGCAGCTCGACCGGTCCCGACCACCACACCTACACCTTCGAACGGATTCAGGAGCTGCCCTTGGGGCGCTGAGCAAACGCCGGCTTCCGCCAGCCGGCATCCATCGCCGAACCACCCTGCAGTTGGCGCCGACGCCGGAGGCGAAGGCGCACGAGGCCCCGTAAGGAACCCCTCTATGACCGATGTGACCGTGGCCCCCGACGAGGCCACCCGGCTCCGCAACAAGGTCGTCGACCAGCTCAAGGAGGACGGCACGATCGTGTCGCCTGCGGTCGAGGCCGCCATGCGCAAGGTGCCCCGGCACCTTGCCGTACCGGAGGCGTCGCTGGAGGACGCGTACAGCACGTACAACGCCGTGATCACGCAGGAGGACGAGCACGGCAATCACACCAGCTCGGTGTCCGCTCCGCAGATCCAGGCGATGCAGCTGGAGCAGGCCGGCATCCGCCCGGGTGACAACGTGCTGGAGATCGGCACCAACGGGCCGAACGCCGCGTACCTCGCGGAGCTGGTCGGGCCCACCGGTCAGGTCACCACTGTCGACATCGACCCCGCGCCCGCCGACCGCGCCAAGCGGTTCCTCACCGAGACCGGCTACGCGAGCGTCAACGTCGTCGTCGCCGACGCCGAGAACGGCCTTCCCGAGAACGCCCCCTACGACGCGATCGTGGTGACGGTCGGCGCCTGGGACATCCCGCCAGCCTGGATCGACCAGCTCAAGGACGATGGCCGGCTCGTCGTGCCGCTCCGCATCAACGGCCTGACCCGCACCTACGGGTTCGTCCGGCAGGCTGACCACCTCGTCGCAACCAGCGCCCACGTGTGCGGTTTCGTGGCGGCACAGGGCGCCGGCTCCCACAAGCAGCAGGTCATGCAGCTGCCCGGGGAGGAGGGCGTCACGTTGCGCTTCGACGAGGGCTTGCCCGCCAACCCCTCTCTGCTGGACGGCGTCCTGAACAGCGCCCGCGCCGAGACGTGGACCGGGGTGACCGTCGCCAGCCAGGAGCCCATCGGCACCCTCCAGATGTACCTGTCCACACAGGTCCCCAAGTTCTGCTTCATGTCCACCAAACCCGAGTTGACCACCGGCAAGATCGGCCCCACGGGCAACAGCTGGTCCATGGTCGCCATCGACGGGCCGCACTTCGCCTACACCGTCGTGCGCCGCGACACCGAGAAGAAGACCGCAGAGTACGGCGTCCACGCCTTCGGGCCCGACGCGGCCGAGTTCGCTGAGCGAATCGCCGACATCCTCCGCACCTGGGGCGAAAAGGTGCGCGGCGCTGACGGCCCGCGCATCGCCGTCTACCCGGCGGGCACGCCCGATGACCGGATCACCGGCGACCGGATCATCGACAAGAGGCACAGCCGGATTTCGATCTCCTGGTCGGCCGTCTGAACCGCGGCGCTGGGCCAGGGCGTTCTGCACCATCCCATCGGACAAAGAGAGTGATCACATGACCACCGCCGTACTGCACAGCGTCCCCGCCCCAGTCGGGCTGCCGGTCGACGCCCTCGCCGACGACGACTTCGAGCTCGACATCCGGGTCGTCATCTCCGAGAGCCCCCTCACTGTCTTCATGTGCCCCACCAGCGACGGCTGCGGCAACACCTGCGTGAACGGGGCCAGCGCCTGCCAGTCCTCCATCGAGGACGCCGCCTGACACGTGGCGTCCGCCGGGGCGGCAGCCGATCATCGCTGCCGCCCCGGCACCCCCCGTCCGCGCACCCCACAACAGGAAGGGACACCGGTGGCCCACGGAATACCCCTCACGTATCAGTGGCAGCCTGGAATGCTGCTGCGCGCCTCCACCGCTTCCCGGCCGATCCCTGTGCCGGACTTTGACCTGCACGGCGACGACGCCACGATCCGTGGTCGGCAGTGGCTGGAGGAGGTATGGCGCGCCCCAGTGCCGACGGCGCTGTCCGCAGCCAGCCCCGTCCTGTGTCAGCGCGTCACCGAGATCCTGAACGGCACCGTCACCGACGGCCGCCGTATCAGGCGGGCCGTCCGGTCTGTTGCCGCGTACCTCCTGCGGTGGAACCACCGGCCCACCCCGTTCGGGGTATTCGCCGGCGTCGCCCCCGCTGAGTCCGCTCAAGCCGCCCATATTCTGTGGGGTGAGGGGTACCGGACTGTTCTGCGGCCTGATTCCGACTGGCTGACGGACGTCATTACCCGCCTGGAGAGCCACCCCGCTCTGCTGGCCCGGCTGACGGTCGTGGCCAACAACACCGGCCGCTCCCGCGGCAACCGGCACGTGGTGGACGGGATGCCGACTGACGCGCACACCTCCGGTTACGCCCCCATCGAGCTGTCGGTCCGTCTGACCCGGCCCGTGGCTGCCGTGCTGGAGGCTGCCCGCGCCCCGATCCCGTACGAGCTGCTTGTGCACCGTCTGTCCGGACAGTTCCCCACCGCACGCCCTGAGCAGCTCGCCGGCCTGATCTCCGACCTATTGAGCAAGCACATCCTGATCAGCAGTCTGTGGCCCCCGATGACGTCCGTCGACACGCTCGCCCACATATGCGATGAGCTGGAGAAAGCAGACGCCACGGGCATACCCGATATCGCAGAGCTGGCCTCCCAGCTCGCTTCGATCCGGGGCGGCTTGAATCACCCGGACACCGTCGCCCCTTGGACGCTCGGAGACCCGCTGACGCAGAGCATGCGGCACGTGAGTGCCACCGGCCGCGTCCCGCTGCTGGTCGACGCCGCACTGGACTGCACCGCCTACATCCCCGAAGCCCTCCTGGCCGAAGCCGCCGAGGCAGCCCAGGTCATGCACCAGCTGTCGCCTCATCCGTACGGGTATCCGCAATGGCGCGACTACCACCAGCGGTTCCTCGACCGGTACGGCAACGAGGCGCTCGTGCCCGTACTGGATCTGGTCGCGGACAGCGGCCTCGGACTGCCCGCGGGCTTCCTGGGCTCCGAGCGCGCCCGACCGCCGTATGAGGTGACCGACCGGGACGAGAAGATCCTGCGCCTGCTCCAGGGGGCGATGCTCGGTGGGAGGCGTGAGCTGGTCCTCACCCGGGCGGCGATCGCCGACCTGACCGCCGGCCACACCGAACCGCTGCTGCCCGTGCCCCGGGCTGAGATCGCCGTGGAGATCCACGCCTCCACTCTGGAGGCCGTGCAGGGCGGCGACTACCGGCTGCTGGTCACCGGCGCCCCCCGCCCCGGCAGCAGCATGCTCGGCCGGTTCGCGCACTTGCTCCCGCCGTCCGCTCAGAGCGCGCTCACCGACTCGTACGCGACCGCCGGCCCCGGCGCCATCGCGGCGCAGCTGTCGTTCACCCCTCGCCGGCGCCGCAACGAGAACATCGCCCGCACCGTGCAGGTCCTGCCCTTCACTATCCCTCTCGGCCAGCACCACGAGTCCGGCCCCGGCGTGATCCCGCTCGACGACCTGGCGGTGACTGCGGATACCCGCCGGTTCTATCTGGTGCGCAGGTCAACGGGGCAGCAGATCGAGCCTCGCGTCACCCATGCGCTGGAAGCGTCCGTCCACACACCGCCGCTCGCCAGGTTCCTGGCGGAGATCACCACCGCCCGCAATGCCGCCTACCGGGCGTTCACGTTTGGCGTCGCCGCCACCCTGCCCTACCTGCCACGCGTGCGGTACAAGCAGACGATCCTCGCGCCTGCCCGTTGGTTGCTGTCCGCCGAGGAACTGCCCGGCCGGTCCGCCCCCATGGCCGACTGGGACAAGGCACTAGCCCGATGGCGCGAACGGCTCTGCGTCCCTGACCGCCTTGCTCTGGTCGAAGACGGCCAGCAGCTGCCCCTCGACCTCGACCAGCGCATCCACCGGGCGCTGCTGCGCGCCGGCGTGGACCGCAACCGCGTTGTCGAACTGCGCGAAAGCACCACTGCGCGGGACTGGGCATGGATCGGCCGCCCCCACGAGCTCCTGATCCCTCTGGCGAACTCCACCCCCGCCGACCCGCCCCGCCTGCCGGAGGCCGCTGCCGCCGCCCCCGGGACACCCAGCCAGCCCACCGTCCTGTATGCCCGTCTCTTCGCGCACCCCCAGCGCTACAACGAGATCCTGTCCGGCCACCTGCCCACGCTGCTCGACCAGTTCACCACCATGCCGCTCTGGTGGTTCAGGCGCCATCGCGACACAACCCGCCCGGCCTCCGACCAGCATTTGGATCTGTACCTGCGCCTTCCCGATTCAGCCGCCTTCGGTCCGGCCGCCCAACTGGTCACCGGCTGGGCAGACGCCCTCAGCGGCCAACATCTGGCGGCCGGCCTGGAGTTGGCTACCTACCCGCCGCAGACCGGCCCGTACGGGCACGGCCCCGCTCTGGACGCCGCGCACCTGGTGTTCGCCGCGGACTCGGCCGCCGGCGTGGCGCAGATCCGTGCCGCTGCGGATGACGCCGCCACCGGGCAGGCCCTGACCGCTGCGAGCATGTTCGACCTGACGGTGCGGTTCACCGGCGACGCAGATCAGGCGTCAGACTGGCTGACCCGCACGCTCCCTCAAGAACGCGGCCCCATACCCCGGGATCGAATCGCCCTGGCCCAGGCTCTGGCCGATCCCGAGCACACCGCACTCCAAGCCCTGCCGGGCGGCCCCGAGGTCGCCGCCGCCTGGCGGCAGCGCGCTGCCGCCCTGACCGCCTACCGGCAGCAGCTGGCCACCGGGCACAACTCCGACAGCGTGCTGCGGTCGCTGCTCCACGAGCACCATGTGCGGGCGCTGCCCGTCGACCCCGATCACGAACGCACCACCGGCCGGCTCACCCGGGCCTGCGCCCTGCGACACCGGGAGCGGCAGCTATGACCACCGCAACCAGCCCAGCTGTGCTGGCGGACACCTTCGCCCGCCACCTGGCCACCCCCGTCCCGCCGCCCGAAGACCAGCCCTGGGCGGCGCAGGACCTGGCCGCCGGCGCCGCGGGATCCGCGCTCCTACACATCGAACGCGCCCGTACCGGAGACGGCACCTGGCAGCAGGCACACCCCTGGATCAAGACCGCCGTCGCCACCCCCGTCAGCGCCGCCGACACCAGCGGCCTGTACCTGGGGGCGCCTGCGGCAGCGTTCATGCTCGACTGCGCCGTTACTGCCGAGGCTCCCCGGTACCAGGAGGCGCTGGCAGCCCTGGACCACCACGTGGCTCAACTCGCCCACCGCAGATGCGACGCGGCGCGGACTCGTATGCGCCACGGGCGTCCAGCTGGCTTCCGCGAGTACGACATCTTCTACGGGCTCACCGGCATCGGCGCGTACCTGCTGCGCCGGTCCCCGTCCGGCACCGCGATGGCACGCGTCCTGGCCTACCTCGTACAACTGACCCGCCCCATCCGGCACGGTGACCAGGGCGTGCTGCCCGGCTGGTGGGTCGATCACCAGCCCGACCTCACCTCGTCCACCGTCCCCGCCGGCCACGCCAACTTCGGCGCCGCCCACGGCATTACCGGCCCGCTGCTGCTCCTTGCCCGCGCCCTGCGCCAAGGCGTGAGGGTCGACGGCCAGGAAGTCGCCATCGACACCATCCTTCACTGGCTCGATACGTGGCGGCAGGACGGCCCCGCCGGATTCTGGTGGCCCGAGCACCTCCGCCTCGGTGAACTCCGCACCGGCCGTCCCGCCCAACCCGGCCCGGCACGGCCCAGCTGGTGCTACGGCACCCCCGGCATCGCCCGCGCCGGACAGCTCGCCGCCCTCGCGCGCCGCGACCCGGCTCGCCAGCGCCTGTACGAGGACGCCCTGGTCCGCTGCCTGACTGATCCCGATCAGCTGTCCGAGATCACCGACGCCGGCCTGTGCCACGGCTGGGCGGGCGTCTACCAGACCGCCTTCCGCGCCGCCCACGACGCCGCCGCCCCGGCTCTGCGCGCCACCCTGCCCGACCTGGCCGCTGCCCTGACCCGGCACGCCCGTCCAGGCGGCGACCCCGGCCTCCTGCAAGGCGCCGCGGGCACCGCTCTCGCCCTGACCACCGCAGCCCACGACGCTGCGCCGACCTCGGGATGGGACACATGCCTACTGATCGACTGAACCAACCCTCCCTCCTGGAAGCGACCCTGCACGCCGTGCTGGATGTCATGGCCGGAGGCGACACGGACACCGCCGCAGCCCGCGCCGGACTCGAGCTCGCTGACCTGGACGCTGCCGTCGCCGTCTACCAGCAGGCCGGGCAACAGGCCCTCGCCCTACAGGCGGGACCCCCGGCATGGCGTCAGCTGTACATCCAGTGCACCGACTGGGCCAAGGCCGAGCAGACCGCCGCCGACCACATCGCCCCCGTCCTGGACCAGGCCCAAACTGGCGGACTGATCACCGGGTGGTGGTTCATCCGTAAGCACCCGTGCTGGCGGATGCGGCTGCTCCCGGCCTTCGGGACGCAACTCCCCCCGGCACTGACCGACATGCTCGACAAACTCACGGCCGCCGGACAAGTCCACCGCTGGTGGCCCGGCATCTACGAACCCGAAACCGCAGCGTTCGGCGGCGACACCAGCATGACCATCGCCCATACCCTGTTCCACGCCGACAGCCACGCCATCCTCACCACAGCTCGTGGCGAGCTGGGCCGCCGGGAGTTGTCACTGCTGCTGTGCGCCACCCTGATGCGCGCCGCCGGACTGGAGTGGTACGAGCAAGGAGACGTGTGGCACCGCGTCACCCGGGAACGGCCCCTTCCCTCAGACGTACCGGCCGCCAAAATCCACGCCATGGCCGACAGCCTCCGACAGCTGCTCATCGCTGACACCAGCCCCTCTGGTCCCATGCTCCAGTCGGACCGCACCCTCAAGCCCGCCGCCGACTGGGTGAGCGCGTTTCGGCAGGCCGGAAGAGACCTCGGCGCAGCCGCCCGGGACGGAGCCCTCGACCGCGGCCTGCGCGAGGTCATCTCCTACCACGTGATCTTCCACTGGAACCGGATCGGCCTGCCCGCCCGCACCCAGAGCGTCCTCGCTCACGCGGCACATGCCGCGATCCTGCATCCCGCTGACCCCACGGAAAGGCCGATGCCGTGACCGCGCCGCCACAGCACCCACAGGCAAGGCTCCGTCGGCTCTCCAAGCGCTTCCCTCTGGTCAGCCGGTCCCACCTCGTCTACCCCAGCTTCGCCGCCCGGCTCGACGAAGTCCGCACCTGCGGGGAGAAGTCGGCGCAGGACGGACCTCTCCTCGACCGGATCAACCTCGCATGCGCCACCTGGAACCTGTCCGCACTGATCGCCTCCGACAGCGGGCTGACCGACCTGGCGACAGACCTCTGCCGACGTCAGCTCCGTCTCTTCCAAGCCGCATGGCCTGTCACCGGGGACACCGCCATCGCCAGCCTCCAGCCCATCGTCAACCTCGTACGACTGACCGCCCGAACGGGCGACCCGCAGGCCGCCTATCAGCAGCTCATGAACGTGCACCGCACCGCCCGTGACGGCGGCACCGTGACCGTCCACAGACAGGCCATCGACCTCACGGGCTTCACCACCGAAGCCACCTTGGACCACATCCAGCCCTGGCTCCACGACCTCTTGCTCGACGACGGCACCCGGCTCCTGGTCGCCGCCGGCCAATGGCATGAGGCGGCAGAACACGCGACCGTCTATGACGAGCGGCCCGAGCGGCTGTACGGCAGCAGGCAAGCACGCATCGTTGCGAACCTGCATACGGACGCCCAGGACACGGCCAACTCCCTGATCGACAAGGCCACGATCACGGAGCCGTGGGAGGAAGCCGTCGCGCAGATCCTCCGCCACTACGCCGACCACCTTGCGGGCCGCGCCACAGCACGAGGGTTCGCCGCTACGGCACTCGCCGTGCGGGATGCGCTGGAGCCGGACCCGCCACACCTGCGCATGTTCCGGGTGCGGCTGGCCCTGGCCGCGATCGACCTGGCTCCGGAAGGCTGCGAAACCCTTGCGCGCCCCCTGTACGACGCGATCGTCAGCGACACCACACAGGCGCGGGACGCGTACGCAGCACGCGAAATCCTCCGCCAGCCCGCTCCACCGGCTGACGGGTGGTCACGCCACGAGCTGGAGGCGATCGTCCACGACGGCGGCCTCGGCGGGGGCACGCTGCCGGAATCGGTGCTGTCCACATTGATGCGGGCTGTCAGCACGGCTGGGGCGAGCCTCGCTCAGTGCCTCACCGAGGACGGAGGTGTATCGCCGCATGCGAGAGGGCCAGGCGTCAGCTGATGCAACGACCGCCGATGCTCGGGGGGCGTGGGATGCGTGCCGCTCTCACCCGCCACGCAGTCGCCGCCTTCGGCCACACCTGAGTGCTTCCGACCAGCAGGAGGCTGGGGCATCGGCTTCGCCGCCAGTCGCCTGTGTGGAGGCGCAAGCCACCGACGCGCCTCCCCGTCGTTCCACCCCGCCAGCCCCTAACCTCGCGCGAATGGAGACCACCGTGACGCCCGTCACCGATCCCGCCGTATGGCGCGACGAGCTCGTGAGCCGCCTCGTCGACAGCGGCCACCTGCGCACCCCGGAAGTCATCGCCGCGTTCCGGGGCACTGATCGCCACCGGTTCCTCCCCGGTGTCGACCTTCAGAGCGCCTGCGTCGACGACGCCGTGGCGATCAAGCACGACGCGACGGGCGCGATGCTTTCCTGTATCTCCGCACCCTCCATCGTCGCCACCCAGCTCGAACAACTGGGCGCCCAGCCCGGCCACAAGATCCTCGAAGCTGGGGCCGGCACCGGTTACAACGCCCGGCTGTTGTCAGAACTCGTAGCTCTCGAAGGCCATGTGTGGACCGTGGATGTCGACCAGGACCTCGTCGACGGCGCGCGGAAGAACCTCGCGCAGGCCGGGGCCGCAAACGTCACCGTCGCACTGGGCGACGGCGCCGCCGGTCTGCCCGAACATGCGCCCTTCGACCGCATCCAGTTCACGGTCGGCGCCGGGGACATCCCCGTGCGGATTCTCGACCAGCTCGTCCCCGGTGGACGCCTCGTCATCCCGATGCGGATTCGCGGCAGCATCTCCCGCAGCTTCGCGTTTGAACGCGACGGCCAGACCTGGAGGACGGTCTCCACCGAGATGATGACGTTCGTCCCCCTGCGCAAGGGCGTCTGCAATGACGTCCGAACCATGGTCGACATGGCAGGTGACGGCGACGTGCGCTTGGAGACCTACAGCGAGCAGAACGTCGACCGCGAGGCGATCCGCACCGTCCTGGACCAGTCCCCAGCCGAGATCTACACCAACGTGAAGTTCCGCAAGGGCGACTCCTACGAGTGGCTCTACCTGTATTTGGCATACGTGCTGCCGAACGGCCTGTCCCGGATGCCGGGGTCCCGCTCCGGCCTCATCCCGAACTTCGGCTGGGGCTCGATGACCGCACTCGACAATGACTCCTTGGCCTACCTCACGAAGCGGGAAGGCGAGGACGAGCACGGCACGTTCTGGCAGATCGGCGTCATCGGCCACGGCCCGCGCGCCTCGGAAGTAGCCGACCGGGTCGCCACCGAAATCAGCGAGTGGAACCAGAGCTGGGGCAACGGCTCACCCGAACCCAGCTTCCGCATGGCCGTTGGTGACGCCCGCAACCAACTGACAGCCTCCGAACCGCGCTTCGTCATGGACAAGCCCTGCAGCCGCCTCGTCGTCCACTGGCCCCGCAGGAGTTGAGCCGACGATGTCACCACAGCAATGGAGGGAATTCAGTCCGGTTGACCAGCATCACCGAACATGCAGCGCAGCGGTATTTCCCGTTCTGGGCGCCAACACCCTTGTGCACCATGCATTTTTCACAGGCTTCTGACCTGAGAGCATCGATTACTTCCCTGGTTTACCTGTAAAATCATCGAAGGCCGGAAACGGTCACCCGGGCGTCGCGGACATGACGCGAGACGACAAGTCTGCGCCCCCGGAGGACATCGTGCCTGCCCCGTTTCCCGCCTTAGCCGGTATGACGGCCCATCTCGGCCGCGCCCGGACCAATGCGGTCACCAGCTGCGCAGGTGCGCCATCCTTCAGGCGCGCCGTCGCTTCAAGTCCCGCAGCCACGCGGGTCATTGCCGCCGACCCGATTGGCAACGCGGGACCCCTCGGACGCACTCGCCCAGCAGAAACGCAATTCTGTGAGCATCACTGTCTCCCTGGTTGTTGTGCTGGCCGTCATGGTGTGGTTGCTGATCCGCAAAGGCGGCCTCAAGGCAGGCCACGCAATAGCGGCCGTGCTCCTCGGCTTCTATCTCCGCGACAGCTCGCTTGCTCCGTCCATCAGCCGCGTCGTACAGAGTGCGGTCGAGACGATCAGCGGGATCCGTATATAGACCGGCCGCCGGGGCACCCCCGTGGACCCGGGCCGTACGCCGCCTCCCCCGTCGGCTGCGGTCAGGCGCGCGTGCCCCGGCGGCCACTCCCACCCAAGTCCCGGCCTGCACGCTGCGGTCCCCGCCCCCGGTGCGGGTGCGCTGCTCGCTCGTTCCCTGCCGGCTATTCCCTCCTCCCTGTCGGGACCACGTTCCGCGAGGTCACCAATGTCTGATCAGTCATGCCCGCGACCCATCGGTCACCGACGTGGCCAGCGTCGGCGTGCGCGCGGCGCCGAGCCACTACGCACCGAGAGGGGGCTGCACCTGCGGCTGCGGCTTCTGGTGCTCGTGCCCGCCCTCTTCGTCGCGGCGATCTTGTGTATGGCGGCTGCCGTCGGCGCGACGGCACGCGTCCATGTGGATGGCTGGATCATCGGGGCGGCGGCAGCAGCCGCCGGCCTGGCCGTGCTGGTCTGCGCGGACTGGATGGCAGTTCGCACGGCGGCTGAGCTGCACCGGCAGCGCAGCGAGTATAGCGATTCCGTGCATGGCTGGCTGCGGCACTTCCAAGCCGGCGTGGACGAAGGACGCAAGAGCATCAGCGATGCTCTGGAGCAGATCGACCGGGGCGAGCGGCCTTCCCCTCCTGACTTCTCCACAGCGCAGGCGAACTCCGGCGGCAACCCGTGGAATGAAACCGAGGCCGCTCTGTTCCAGTTGCACGCAGAAACGTGGCGGGCGGTGGTCAACGGGCGGCAGACGGAACTGACGCAGGCGCTTGTCTATCTGGCCGGGGGCTTGACCCTGCTGCTCGTACGTGCGCTCGGCATCGTGACGGAGCTGACGAAGCAGGTCCAGGACCCGGACGTGCTGTATCGCGTGTTCGACGTCAACAACCTGCTCAAGCGCATGCGGCGGTCGGCCGGACGGCTGGCGGTTCTGGGCGGTGTGAAGGCGCGCACGCTGAACCAACCGATCGGGCTGGTGGACCTGCTGCGCGGCGCGTCGGGGGAAATCGAGAAGTACGCCCGGGTCCGCATGCACACATCCACCCTGGATGTGCAGATACCGGGCTTCGCCGGTCCCGATCTGATCCACCTGCTGGCCGAGTTGGAGGAGAACGCCACTCTCTGCTCCCCGCCGGACAGCAAAGTCGTCGTGCGCGCGACGAGGGTCACCGCGGGTCTGGCCGTGGAGATCGAGGACCGGGGCATAGGCATGGCCCAGGGCGAACTCGATCGCTGCAACCGGATGTTGGCCGATCCCCAGGACACGGACCTGGCCGAGCAACTGGCCCAGCGCCAGACCGGCTTGCTCGTAGTGGCCAAACTCGCCCGCCGGTACGGCATCCAAGTGCGACTGCAGAAGAATCTCATGCACGGGATCACGGCGCTCGTGGTGATGCCGGACAAACTCCTGCTCTGGCAGAACGAGCCGGCGGCACCGTCACAGGCTCACGCATACGTTGCCGCCACACCGGTCCCGGCAGCGCAACTCACAAGGCACCCCGGTCCTCGGCCGTCCGGCGGTCCTCGGCCCAGTCCTCCGGCCCCAGTCCCAGCGGGGACGGCGCCACTGCCTTACCGTGACGCGCGGCCTGCCCCTGGGCGGCGCCCCGTCGCCTCGACAGCGACCACGGCAGCACCGCCGCTCGGCGCCACACCTGACACTCGCCCCCGGTTGCCGCAGCGAACACCACAGGCAACGGTCCATGAGCGCGCGGCCCCTGCCGAGCCAGAGGCCGCCCCCGTCCCGCTCGCGCCGCCGGATCCTGCCTTCGTCAGCAATTTCACCCAAGGCGTGCATCGCGCGGAACAAGCCGCGGCAGACAGCGAGACGCGACCGCCAAAGGGGAGCGCGAGCTGACCAACGCAACGCGCCCCACACATCCTTCGTGCCTCGCTTCGCGCCTGAGCACCAGTCCGTACAGCGTACGGAGATACGGAGAATTGGAATGACCACCGACTCGACGGCAGTACAACCGGATGTGGTTGTGGACGAGCTCCTCAACGACTTGGCCCAGCTGCCCGATGTGACGGGCGTCCTGCTCGGCACGCAGGACGGTCTGCGGCTGGCTCACGCCGGACCGAGCATGGACGGCAAACTGGCAGACCGCCTGGCCGCAGTGATCAACGGCCTGTACTCGATCGCTCACGGAGTCGACGACGGCGAGGGCCGTGTCGAACAGGTCCTCATCAGGAAGAGCAGCTTCCTGCTGTTCATCATGAGTGCCGGGAGCCCCCCGTCCGTAGTGGCGCGAAATGCGGGACGCGACCCGAAAAAGGTCGAAAGCGTGCTGGGTGTGCTGACCAACACCCGCGCGGACGAGGGAGCCGTCGGTTTCGCGATGGTCGACCTGATCAAGCGGATGGGCGAGTTGCTGACCACAGAGGCACGTGTGGGCGGGGCTCCTTCCGGTGACGGCCAGTGAGATGGCGTCCGCAAGCAGCCCGGCCTGGACCGTCGAGGACACCGAGGCCCCCAGCCTCTATGTCCTGACCGGCGGCCAGACCAAGCCCACGCACGACTTGCAGATCGAGACGCTGCTGTGGGCCGAGGGAGAACCGCCTGCGGGCCAGCCGCCGGAAGTCGAACAGGCGATGGCGTTGTGCCGGGATCAGCCCCTGGCCGTCGCTGAAATCGGCGCCCTGATCGGGTTGCCCTTCCAGATCACCAGGATCCTCATGTCCCGGCTGATCGACTTCGGTGCGCTGAATGCCATGACCGCCACGCACTCTGCTGACCTTCCCGACGTTGCTCTCCTGAAGGCCCTTCGCAATGGACTCCTCAAGCTCTGACCTCGGGCTGCCGCGCCGGCTCGGCGGCGCGAGTGCCACCTCCGTCAAGATCGTTGTCGCCGGCGGGTTCGGGGTAGGCAAGACCACGTTTGTGGGCGCCGTCTCCGAGATCACTCCGCTGCGTACCGAGGCCGTGATGACGGCCGCCTCCGAGGGCGTGGACGACCTCACGCTGCTGTTCGACAAGAAGGCGACCACCGTCGGCATGGACTTCGGCCGGATCACCTTCCCGCAGCTGAACACCGTGCTGATGCTGTTCGGCACGCCTGGGCAGACCCGGTTCTGGTTCATGTGGGACGAGCTCACGCGAGGAGCCCTCGCTGCGGTTGTCCTCGTCGACACCCGCCGCCTCGACGAAAGCTTTCCCGCGGTCGACTACTTCGAGCGGCGCGGCCTGCCCATCATCGTGGCCGTGAACGAGTTCGACGACGCCTGCCGCTACGACCCCGACGAAGTCTCAGCCGCTCTCGCCCTGCCGGCCACGGTTCCGGTCGTGCTGTGCGATGCCCGCAAGAGGGCGGACGCGGCCGGCGTACTCGCCCATCTCATCGACCACGCGCTCACCCGCCCACATTCCCCTGCCACCGTCCTTCAAGGAGCACAGCTGTGAACTCCCACGCTCCGTCCGACCTCCTGTCCACCGCCGGCCACGACATCGACTGGCAGAGCCACCTGCCCGAATTCTTCGACCCCACGGCTCCGCCCGTGGGCGCGTTCGACGCCTTCGCCCAACAGGTCGCCAACGCGGCCGGCACTCCGTACGCCATGCTCAACTGGGTCGGCAGCGAGCAGTTCTTCCTCGGTCTCGCCAACCCCTCCGGAGGCGAACTGCCCGTGGTGGGCCGCACCATGCCGCTGACGCACGGCTTTTGCCCGCACGTCGTCCAGCGCCGGGGCTCGCTGGTCCTGACCGATGTCCTCGACTTCGACGAGTTCGCCGGCAACTCGGTCGTCGACGAGATCGGGGTCCGCGTGTACGGGGGAGCTCCTCTCATCGACGAGCGCACGAACCATGTCTGGGGCACGGTCTGCGTGGTCGGCACCGAGCCGCGCAACCGCTCGGAAGGTCGCCCGCTGTGGACGCTCATCGACCACTACCGCGACCTCTTCATGACCGAGTTCTACCGGCGTACCAGCTCGTAGCAGCACCCGCGCGCCCGGCCGCACCACCCGCGACCACCACCCCGAGGGGGAGACAACGATGCCCACGATGTCGTCCACGACTCCGGTCACGCCCGACTACGAAGCCCTGGTCCAGCAGTTCGACGAGTTCGCCGCTGCGGAAGTCACCCCCCGAGTCCAGCGCATGGAGTCCTCCCCTCACACCGTGGAACGCGACCTGGCGCTGCTCATGGCCGAGCAGGGATGGTTCGGCGCCACGATCCCGCGCCAGTACGGCGGTATGCATGCGGGACATCTCGCCAAGACCCTCATGATCCAGAGCGTGGCGCGGGCATCGGGCGCGGCCGGCGCCATCCTGCAGGCGAGCCAGCTGCCCGTTTCGATGATCATCCACTTCGGCAGCGACGAGCAGAAGGCCATGCTGCTGCCCCGGATCTCCTCCGGGGACACGCTGCTGTCGATCGCGGTGACCGAAGAGGAGACCGGCAGCCATGTACTCGGCATGGAGACCACCGCCCGCCGCGACGGCAGCGACTGGATCATCGACGGCAGCAAGGTCCACATCGGCAACAGCCACATCGCCCACGTCCACTGCGTCGTGGCCCGCACCGCCTCCGCTGACGCGGCAGGCTCCCGCGCCCTGACCGCCTTCCTCGTCGAACACGACCGCGACGGACTGACCGTCGAACCGCACCGGCCCGCCCTCGGCCTCCACGGCTTCAGCTTCGGCAAGCTCACCTTCGACGGCGTACGCATACCCGAGACCAACGTGATCGGCGAAGTAGGCGACGGCAAGGACATCGCCTACAGCAGCAGCATCCTCTACGGCCGGCCCAACCT
Source organism: Streptomyces sp. P3 (assembly GCF_003032475.1). Taxonomy (NCBI): domain Bacteria; kingdom Bacillati; phylum Actinomycetota; class Actinomycetes; order Kitasatosporales; family Streptomycetaceae; genus Streptomyces; species Streptomyces sp. P3. The sequence goes on along the minus strand of NZ_CP028369.1, from coordinate 7,357,607 downwards.
CGCCGCGGTATCCCTCGGCATCCACGAAGCGATCATGGAATGCGCCGCCAGCTTCCTTGAGGGACGCCGCCGCTACAACGGCACCCTCGCCGACCTTCCCGTCCTGCGTGACCGGATCGGTGCCATGAAGTCCCGGCTGATGGCCTGCCGCGAACTCGCCCACCAGGCCGTACACATGCTCGACCACGGCCAGAGCTGCGACGGCGAACTCATCAACTCCAAGTACCTCAACCACAAATGGGCCGTCGAATCCGGCCAGGACGCCATGGAACTGCACGGAGCCCACGCCCTACGAACGGACTACCCCCTCCAGCGGCTCTGGCGGGACGTCCAGCACACCTACTCCCCCGCCGGAACCGGCGAGGTCCAGCGCCAACGTCTAGCCGAAACCGAGCTCGGCGCCCCTCCCATCCAGTGGTCCGAACGACTCGCCGCCAAAACCTCGCTCTTCCTCCCCACCAGCACAGCCGCCTAACTCCCAGGCACCCGCGCCCTCAAACACCACAACCAACTTCGGGGAACCCCGACCGCCTATCTGCCTGCCGCCTGTCCAAGCTCCACCCGTCGAGTGGAGCCTGCCGACAGCGCGGCTGACCGTGGAACAGATCACGCGCCACGACCTTCCCACCCCATCTCCCACTCAACCGACACGGAGCACCTCCATGACCAGCACAACTCCCGCCGTACGTACGACCGACACGGACGTGTCCGCGCTGTTGGTCGAGGCGCGACGGGAGCTGGACAGCATCGCGAACCGGGGCATCGTCTCCGCCCCACGTGCCGTCGCCGACACTCTCACCACACTGAAGGAGCTCGCCCCCACCCTGATCCCGCACGCCCGCACCCTCGCCGCAGCGCTCGGCGACAGGGAACGCTCCGAACTCCACGAGCTGATTGAGCGGACCGAGGCCCGCTCCAACTCCCGGCCGCGGGCGGACCTCGCGTACGAACACCTGCTGGTGCTGGTCAGCCAGTTGCAGGAGCTGCTGCGCTGGCTGGAGCGAGCGCACGGCATCTCGTGTCGACGCACACAGGCAGCCGTCGCCAGGCGCCGCAGCAGCGAAGAATTTCATCCGAACCAACTGGGGTAACGGTCTGCACGTGGTGCCAATCGGCGCTCGTCATCGCCACCTTCGAGCTGCACGCCCGTGCAACAGATCCTCAGCACCGCCGTGTAACCGGGGCCAACGGCGCGCGAAGACGCCCCTGCCGTGCCCCGAAGTCCCGGCTGGTTTGGCCCGCCTGACGCGGCGGGGCGGCGGGACGACACGCCCTACCCGCTGAACGAGTGCCTTCCGATCCCTCTTCGACGACATCGAGGAACCGACCGACCGTGAATCAGCTCCAGACCTCACCCCCGCTGTTTCCGCACCAGCAGGAGGCCGTGGACATCCTGGCCAAAACCCTGATCGACTCCAGCCGGGTCACCGCAGTGATGGCGTGCGGGACAGGCAAGACGCGGGTGGGCGCCGAAGTCGCGGGCCAGGTCGCCGAGATCGGTTCCCGGCGCCGCCTAGTGGTCGTCCCCACCCTGGAACTAGTCCGCCAGACGATGATGGAATGGGCACACCAGCTCGGCCGACACCGGCTGGGCCGCATCATCGCGGTCTGCTCGGACCGCGAGGTCCTCTCCGCCCACCGCACCGGACTGCAGGACGAACTCACCAGCACCGAGGCCCAAGTCGCCAACGACGCCGCCCAGCTGGCAGCCCTCGCCAAAGACCCCGGGCCGCTCACCATCGCCTGCACCTACGCCAGCCTCCACATCCTGGCCCAGGCCCAGGCCCACCACCGCATGGCGCCTCCGGACATCGCCGTGATCGACGAGGCCCACCGCACCGCGGGCGCCGCAACCAAAGCCTGGGCGGCCATCCACTACGACGACATCATCACGGCGCGCCGCCGCCTGTATCTCACCGCAACGCCCCGGATCCTCGACGGCGAGGGCGAGGACGTCATCAGCATGGCGGACGAACGCCTGTACGGCCCGGTCGCCTACCGGCTGCCTTTCGCGACCGCCATCGACCTCGGCTTACTGGCCCGCTACCGCCTCGTGGTCCCCGTAGTCACCAGCAGCGAGGCCCACCAGCTGCTCGGCCGGGACGACGCCTTCCTGCGCATCGGCAGGACCGCCGTGGCCGCCCCCATGCTCGCCAAGCAGCTCGCCGTGCTGCGCGCCGCCCACGAGCACGGCATCAGGCGCATGATCACCTATCACGGCAGCATCGCCGAGGCGAAGTGGTTCGCCACGCTCCTGCCCCGCGCCCACGCTCTCCTGCCCCCCGACCAGCGCCCTACCGCCTTGGCCGCCGAGCACGTCCACGGCAACCAGACCGTCGCCCAGCGGCGAAAGGCGCTGGACCGGCTCGCCGGGCAGGAAGACGGCCTGATCGTCGTCTCCAACGCCCGCGTCCTGTCAGAAGGAGTCGACGTCCCTGCCGTGGACGCCGTCTGCTTCCTCAGCCCGCGAAGCACGATCGACACCATCCAGGGGACCGGCCGGGCCATGCGGCTCAGCGACCGCAGCCGGCCCAAAACCGCGACCATCATGGTGCCGGTCTTCCTCCAGCAGGACCAGGATCCCGAAACCGCGCTGAGCTCCACCCCCTTCGGTCCGGTCTGGCAGACGGTGCGGGCCCTCGCTTCACACGACGAGACACTGCACCAAGAACTCGAGACCGCCCGCCGCTCCCTCGCCACCCCCACCGCTACTGGAAGGGTTCGGCTCGGCGCCGGCACCGAAGGCGAGCTGCCCGACTGGCTCTCTTTCACCGGCATTCCCGTCCCTCCGGACTTCGCCGACGCCATCACCGTACGGACGGTTCGCGCGGCCACCACTGTCTGGCCCGAATACCTCCAGGCCGCTGAGACCTACCGGGCCGAGCATGGGGACCTTCGTGTCCACGAGGACTACCGCACCCCCACCGGACTGGGCCTGGGGCGCTGGATCGCGTACCTGCGCAAACTCCACCGGCTGGGCAAGCTCTCGCCTTCCCAGATCGAGGAATGGGAAGCCCTCGGGATGACTTGGTCAGTTCCCGATCAGAAACTGCAGGAACTGATCCACGAGCTAAGGGAATTCAAGAGAGAATACGGCCACCTGGACGTCCCGAAAACCTACGTCGCCAAGAGTGGCGACCGCGAGTACACGCTCGGCCAGATATATGCCAGCCTGCGCACCTCCTACAGATACGGACAGGTCCCGGATGCCAAGGTAGCGGCACTCAACGCGGAGGGATTCATCTGGGACCGGGCCGAGTACGTCTGGAATCAATTCGTCTCAGACTGCCGCGAGTTCATGATCTGGAATGGCCACCTCGACATACCCCAGACCTACGTCCTGCGCGGTCGAAGCATCGGCCAGCAGGTTTCCGGATTCCGTACGCATCCGGACCGCCTAACTCCCGAGCAGCGCAGAACACTCGACCGCATAGGCTTCGTCTGGGACTCGCTGCAATTTCGCTGGGACCTCCATATAAAGGCAGTCACCGAGTTCAAGACCGAGCACGGGCACCTGAACATCCCAGGCAGCTATGTGATCGAAAAGCCCGTCCTTCTTCGCCCACGCAGCTGGATGAACACATGCGTCCAGAAATACCGGAAAGGGAAACTCAAACCGGAGCGACATCAGCAACTCGTGGCCCTCGGAATGAAGTTCCCCGACTAGCAGGAGAGACGGTGCCAAGTGAAGATCTCCGCCGCGGACGCGCCAATGCCTGACCGGTCGGCCCGCCATGCTGATCAAGCCGCTCCGAGCTCGATCGCGCCCCGAACATGCCGTCTTCCCACTCACCTCATCGGCCTCATCTGTATCGGCCGTCGGTGTTTCGGCCACCGCCGTCATGTGGTGGACCCGCTTGAATCAACGGCCACGAGCGTGCGGACCGCGAGATTGGGCGGCTGGGGATACGACTCAAACACGTGTGTTCGAAGACGGACGTCGCGTCGTTGTTCCGGTCATCATCAGCCATCCCCCCAAGTCGGTGCTGGAGGTGCCCAGTTGCCTGTCGTTCAGGCTGCCCCGAATGAGCTCCCGACGGCCTCATGGCCGTTTGCGTCTGCCTCACGGTTTACGGACAGGGCGAGGGGAGGTGGCCGGTGAGCCCGGAGCCCGCCTCTCCGGCGCCTGACACGGCGGCGCCGCGCCGGTTGCCGCCTCCACCGCCTGCCGAGCTGCGCTACGGCGGCCGGCACGCCAAGAATCCCCTGACGGACGCATCGTTTGCGCAAATGTGCCGGCGGCTCCCGTCGGTGCTGGCGCAGACCGCACGGATGGCGTGGGTGATCGACCGGCGGGCCGTGCTTCTGCTGGCGAGCTGCCAGCTGGCCATCGGCATCAGTGCCGCCGTTCTGCTCACCGCCACATCCCGTGCGATGCGCTGGATCCTGGCCAACGGCGAGGTGGCCGACCGGCTCCACCAAGCGCTGCCGGCCCTGCTGGTCATCACCTGTGCGTCAGCGGCAGGGCGGGTGGCGACCGCGCTGTCCTCATACGCGGACGGCCGGATCACCCCGCGGTTGACGACCGAGTCCGACTGCGCCCTGGTGGCGGCGGTGTGCCGGATGGAGGCCGCCGCGCGGGCGGAGGACGGCTGCGCGGACCGGCAAGAGGCGGCGGAGATGGGGGTGGTCCGCAGCCACGTGATGGTGCAGGACGCCACCCGGTTCACCGCCGCTGTCGTGCGTATGGTCAGCGCGAGCGGGGTGCTGTCGGTGCTGCACCCGCTCTTGCTGCCGCTGTTGCTGCTCGCCGTCGTCCCCGCCGGCGTGGGCGCCGTCCTGCACGCCCGTGTCAGCTACGAGACCCACTACGCCAACGTGGGCGACCGCAATGTTCGGCAGAATCTGCGCGGCTGGGCGACCAGCGTGAAGTTCACCGATGAGATCCGCGCCAACGGCATGACCTCGTACCTGGTGTTCTGGTACCGGTCGATCTCGGAGCGGATCGACGCGCGCACCCTCGCTGCGGCGCCGAAGATGTTGCGGATCGTGCTGGTCAGTTCGGCGATCGGCGGCATCTTCCTCGTCGCGACTTGGGCGGGGCTGGCCTGGCTGGCGGCAAGCGGACGGATCGGGCCGGCAATCGCCGCGACCGCGGTCGTCGCGGTGCAGACCGCGCTCGCCGCCCTCAGTCAGCTCGTCATCTACGGCGCAGCCATGTTCCACACGTCCCTCTATCTCGCGGACATGGGCGGTTTCCTCGACTACGCCGCCGAACGCGCTCCCAACCGGGGCGAGTTCACGCCGAGTCGGCCGGTGGAGGAGATCCGCCTGGACGAGGTCGTGTACCGGTATCCGGGCAAGGAGACTCCGGCCGTGGCGGGAGTGTCGCTGACGGTGCGCAGCGGCGAAATCCTCGCCGTGGTCGGCGAGAACGGCTCGGGGAAGTCCACCCTTACCCGGCTGCTCGCCGCCATCTTCCTGGCCGACAAGGGCATGGTCTCCTGGAACGGCCGCAATGTCGCCGACCTCGACCCCGACAGCCTGTGGGACCTGTCCGGGCTGGTGCCGCAGAACTTCGCGCAGTGGCCGCTGTCCGTCCGCGACAACGTCACCCTTGGCCAGCCCCGCGAGGCGGGCGACGACCTGGTGTGGCGGGCCCTGGAGGAGGTCGGGCTGCGGGACGCCGTCGAGGAACTCCCCGGCGGCCTGGACACGCTGCTGGCCCGGGAGCTGTGGGGCGGGACGGAACTCTCCGGCGGGCAGTGGCAGCGCTTGGCGTGCGCGCGGGCCCTGTATCGCAGGTCAAGCCTGCTGATCCTGGACGAGCCGACCAGTCAGATGGATGCCCGCGGGGAGCACGCCATCCTGGAAGAGATCAAGACCATCGCGGCAGGCCGGATCACGATCGTGGTGACCCACCAGCTGGTCAACACCAAGATCGCCGACCGGATCATTGTGATGGAACACGGCCGGATCGCCGAACACGGAACATACGACGAAGTCGCCCACGGCGGCGGCCTGTTCGCCGAACTTCTGGCCCTGTCCACCGACCGCTGACCCAACTGCGTCGAGCCCCGGCCCCCGGGGCTCGACGACCCCACCACTTGCCCGCCGTTCCGATGGAGGATTCCGTGACCGCATCAGCCGTTACCACGACCACGGCGGCGCTGCTCGTCAACGCGGACGGCCACTACCTGCTGCATCTGCGGGACGCCAACAAAAACATCAGCTGCGCCGGACAATGGTCCCTGCCCGGAGGCCATCCCGAACCCGGCGAAAGCCTCGACGACACGATCGCCCGCGAACTGATGGAAGAGGCCGGCCTGCACATCCCCGACCTCGTCCCGCTCGCCGTCGTCGAGGACACCGACGCCGACGGCCGGACCACCAGCCGGGTCCAGGTGTACGCCGGGACGTGGGACGGCGACCCCGCCCTGCTGCCCCTCACCGAGGGGATCATGCTGCGCTTCACCGATGCCGAGCAGATCCCGTATCTGACCATGGACCCCGGCACCACGGCCGTCATCCGCCACCACCAGGAGGGCCCACGCCCAGACGGTGGTGCCACCGACGCGTTGCCGGTGCTGCGCCTACGCGATGCCAGCACGAAGACGGTGCCGAACGTTATCGGCGTCCATCTGTACCTGGAACGGGACGGCGAGATCCTGCTCGGGCTGCGGCATCCCGACTCCGCCTACGCGCCCCTGGAGCACCACTTCCTGGCCGGTCACTGCGAACGAGAATCCGCCATCGCCTGCCTGATCCGGGAGGCTTGCGAGGAGGCCGGGTTGGTGATCAAGGCTGAGGACGTCGAACTCGTGCACGTCGTCCACCTCGTCGACTCCCCCGGCGCACAGCCGCGCCTCCAGCTGGTCTTCCGGGCCCGAACGTGGCAGGGCGAACCCCAGGTCCTCGAGCCGGACAAGTGCGTCAGCTGGGGCTGGTGGCCCGCCGACGCTCTGCCGGAGCCGACCGTCACCTACACCCGGGCCGCCATCGACGGCATCCGGCGCGGCCGCCTCTACACCGAACTCGGCTGGACCTGACCCTTGTGCCTTTCCCCTCGCCTTCTTTAGGAGATCGCCACCATGCCCAAACCCGCCCCACCCGTTTCCCCCACCACCCCAGCCGTGGACGACGCCGACGCGGCGAGAGCCCGTGCGGCCATGGTCGCCCACCTCCACGAGGCCGGGCATCTGCCCCCGGGCCCGGTGTCCGAGGCACTTCTGGCGCTGCCCCGCCAGGTACTGATGCCGCAGGCGTACGTACGACGCAGCGCACCGGACGAGACCCCACCACGCTGGGATCTGCTGGACTGGTCGGCGCCCGAGGACCGGGACGAACTGTTGCACGTGCTCTACAGCGGGGACAGCGTCGCCATCCAGCATGACCGTGAACCGCTCCTGGGCCGGGCGCGTGGCACGCTCTCGGGCGGGGCGATGACGTCCATGTCGAGCGTGACGGGGATGACCGCCGGGCTCCTGCAGGAACTGGATCTGGAGCCTAGGCAGCAGGTGCTGGATGTCGGCACGGGCGCCGCCGTGACCGCTGCGGTGGCCTGCTTCCTCAGCGGCGACGCCGGGGTCGTCACCATCGACCGCGACGAACACGTCACCTCGGCCGCCGCCACCCACCTCGCCGACCTCGGCTACCGGCCCACCGTGGTGACGGGAGATGGCAAGGCGGGCTGGCCCGACCGGGCGCCGTATGACCGGGTGTTCGTCTCGTTCGCCGTGCCTCGTGTGCCGTCGGCGCTGGTGGAACAGCTCGCGCCGCAGGGGTTATCGCTGGCGACTGTCGGCACCAGCTCGCCGTCGTGGCCGGGATTGGCTGTGATCACGAAAACCGCTCAGGGACGCATCGAGGGAGAGCTGCGGGCGGTCGAGTTCGGGCACCGCGCCGGGTGGGGCTGGGACCGTCTCTTCCTGTCCGCCGCGTTCCGCGAGGAGATGGCCACTGCCGAAGGTGTGACCGTGCGCGGGCACCGCCTGCCACCACCCCGAGAGGCGCGTGGATTCTGGCTGGCCCTCGATCACCTTCGGCCTGGACTGGTCTGCAACTTCGGCGCCGAGCACCTTCAGATCGGCGCTCCGGAGTGCGGCTCCTGGGTGCGCGTGAGCCCGGATGGTGACGGCACGTGCTCAGTCACAGAGTTCGGGCCTCGCGGCATCTGGCACGAGATCGAAGAGATCGCGGCCCAGTGGCAGGCGGCCGGCGAACCCGACGCGTACCGGATCGAGTTCTCTGCGGACGGAAAGCAGTGGGCGGTCGCCGGATCCGGCCGTAACGAGCTGTGCTGGACGCTCCGCGACGAACGCCCGGTGAAAGGGGACCCGCAGTGAACACACCCGCCGATCACCCACCCACTCCGGCTCCGGATGGCGAGGATCTGCTGTTCGGCGCGGCGGCCGACGAGTACGCCCGCTTCCGGCCGGGTGTACCCGAGCAGGTTGCGTGGCTACTGGCCGACGCCGTGAAGGGCGTACCGGACGTGACGCTGCTCGACCTCGGAGCAGGCACCGGGCAAGTTGCCGCAGCTCTCCTCCCAGCGCTTCCCTGTATTACTCACGTGGATCTGGTCGACCCCAGCCGGGCCCAACTCCGTGAAGCCGTCGTCACCCTCCACCCTCTGTTGGGGAACCGCGCTCTGTCCTGCCACGAAGTCCCGGCCGACCAGTTCAACCCTCAACGGCCTCACTACGGGGCTGCCTTGATTACCTGCTGCCGGGCCTTCCACTGGATGAACCGCCCCGCCGTACTGGCGATGGCCACCCGGGTCGCAGCCCCGCACGCGACGCTCGCACTCATGGGTGACGGCAGCCTGTGGACCCACGAAGCCGACTGGACAGGCGCGTTGAAGGGCTTGATCCAGTCCTATCTCGGGCCTGGCCGCCGTGTCGGCAGCTGCGGTACCTACAACCAGCCAAGCCGCCGTTACGAGGACGACCTCGCCGACTCCGCCTTCAGCGACGTCAGCCAGCACCTCTTCCGCTTCCCCCGGGCCTGGACGCCGCAGCAAGTGATCGGCTATCTGCGCACCACCTCGTTCGCCCGAGCCGACCTGTTCGCCGAGCGGCACGCCGAGTTCGAAGCGGAGGCGCTGCACCTGCTCGAAGGACACGCCGATGAGAACGGACGGTTGACCGAGCAGGTCGAATTCACGGTGCTGCTGGCCCGCCGCCCGGGAGGAACCGCGTGAGCGGGCAGGCCGCCGCTGGGCGGTTCACACTTCCGGTCGACGTACACCTGATCCTGCTGCGCGACAGTCCCAAGGGCCAGCAGGTGCTGCTGACCCGGCGGGCCGGACCCGTGTATGCGGCCGGGATGTGACATCTGCCCTCTGTTCACTAGGCAAGCCACCTGTCGCGTATCAGCTTGTCGAGTTTCGCGCATGGAGCGTATCCCTCCAGGGTGGTCGAGGGCATCACCGGCACGTCGTGCTCGGTGAACGCCCGCCACAGCTGGGGACGGCGGAGCCAGCCGAGGTAGCGGGCCGGTATCCCGGCCGCTACAACAGCGGTGACAGGGCGTGGAACTGGGCTCCTGAGGGCGCGACGCTCAACTCGATACCCGGGATCGGCGCCAGGCTCTGGACCAGGTGCTCGGTGCCCTTCTCGGCGGTCGGCCGTCCCGCCTAACAGGGGCAACTGTCCGGGTGTGGCATTTTGAGCCCTCTACACGACGTGCATGAGATCACGGACTCCTGGATGGTCCTCGTACGGTTGCAGTGCGGCGGCCACCTCTCGGAGCCTGGACAGCGCACGGGCCGATTCGACGCCATCAGTGAGGTGGGCCGCCTGCAGGGCCAGTGCGGTGCAGGCGTCGACGTCGCCCGAGACGCGATAGGTATCGGCCAGGTCAAGTGACGCGAGCATGTAGTCGCGGGGGTAGGCAGGGCCGGTCATGGCCAAGCGCTGCTTGAGGTAGGGCGTTGCGTCCTCTGGCTTGCGCGCGGCGAGCCAGGCGCGGCCGGTCGCTGCATCGAGCGCGTGTGGAGTGAGCCACTGTGACCACCAGGGCCCATCTGTGCCGGCGTCCTGGAGGAGCTCGTGGCCCCGGTCGCGTGCGCTGCTGAGCGCGTCGGTGTCGCCGCGGCGTCCTGCGGCGAAGATTTCCCGGTCGGCAATGACCGCGCGCACGCGGGGTGGGAGATCGCCGTGGGAGGCGACGTCGAGGAGTGTCTTGGCTTCCTGGTGCTGCCCGATCCAGGATGCCTGGTAGGCAGCCGAGGCCAGGAGGTTGTGTGCCGCGAAGCGGGCGGGGCCAGCCGGTCCGACCTCGCGGGCCAGGCGTAGTCCGGTCTGGTAGACGCGTTGCGCCTGCGCGTGGCGGTCCGCGTCGAACAGCATCCACCCGTACTGCTCACAGACCTCGATGAAGGCTGTGTGCAGGCGGTCGGCCTCGGCATTGCGGTATCGGGCGTTGATGACGACGCGGGCGACGCTCTGCCACAGTCCGTGCGCCCAGTCGAGATTGCTGGAGCTGCCTTCGGTGTCGTCCAGGTCGCGTAGCTCTTGGACGCCGTTTTCGATGCTGGCGACCAAGCGGAGGGAGAGGCGGTCGCCGCCTTGTGCGGCTCTCAGAGCCCCGCCGGACATGAGGAGTGCCAGGCCGGGCGCTGTGACAGCGGCACCGCTGAGGAGGGTACGGCGGTCCATGGAGTTGGGGTCTCCCTTGCTGATCTCATGGAGCAGGTCGGGCAAGGCGGCGTCGCCGGGGGTGTCCAGGTATGGGCGGACAGGTTTGTGCTGGCGGCGTCGTGGCCCGTCCCAGCCCAGTTCCTGGGCTGTTACGCGGCGTCTGGCTCGGAAGCTGAGGACGGCGAGTGCGTCCGCCTGATTGGCCTTGTCGGGGCGGACTGGCACCGGCCGGATCCACGGGTATGCGCTCTTGAGGTGCAGCGGCGATAACCCGCGACGGGCACGCAGTTCGTTGATTCGCGCGGCGAGTTGTTCGGGTTTCATCCCGAGCTGCGTCAGGAGGACGGCAAGCGGTGCTGCACCTACCGGCTGTGGCTCCACCACGGCACTCCTTCCGGGCGCACAACGCGTCTGTCGACGCTAGCGCGAGGCGATCCGGAGTGGCACCTGGCGCGGGTGAAACCTGGTGTATGTACACCGAGTTGCGTGCGTACACCCCGTCCACCCCGTAAACCGCGCGGACGACTACTCCCCGGGCCCCGTTTGCGGTTCTCTGTCGTGCACCGAACGAGGAGCAAGGGGGAGAAAAGTGGATCAACCTACCGATTCTCTGCAGTGTCGCGGGCTCGACACCACGGGTACGGGCTGGACGCTCAGGGTCTGGAACGGCCGAGACCCCGCGCCATCATCGGCGAGTGGCTGATTAAGGATCGGCCGCCGACCGGGGGCTGCCCGGCTGGACTTGGCAGCCCGATCCCGTCCCTGTCCGGACGGTGGCGGATCTCCTGATCGCCCGGACCCCGATGTACCGGATCCGAGCCGGAGTCGCCACCGGCGGGTGGGTCGACCGCTTAGCGGACTGGATCCGCTGCCTGGAGCCCCATGCCATACCGGCGCCGGCGCTCACTCCATGAGCCTGCCCACGCCCCCCTTGTCCTGCACCGCCGAATAGGCCGGGTCAGCGGCATCGCTGCGCCCTGCGCTTCACACCGGGAGGAAACGAAATGACCGCCACCGACGAGGCCGTGGCCTCTTCGCACCTGGCGCAGTCCCTGGCCCCGCCGACGGGCAGTTCCCCTCCCAGCCCTGGGCGGAGGTTCACCGCCACGGGCGGGGGGATGGCGCTCGACGACCGATGGCACGCCCAGAGTGCTCGTACGGATGCGCGGGCTGCTACCAGAGGTGACGTGGTCGGACCGTGCGCGAGCGGCCAGACCCGTTACCCGCGCTACTTCAGTCGCGCTGCCGGGCCTTACCTGTGGGATCTGGACGGGAGGCGGTACGTCGACTTCACCCTCGGGTACGGGCCCGTCGTCCTCGGGCACGCCGATAAACGGGTGACCGAGGCGGTGCTCGCTGAACTGCGCAACGGCAACTGCATCGCTCCGCTGTGGAGCCGTCGCCAGAGCGAGCTCACCGACCTGCTGACCTCGGTGGTGCCCGGCGCGGAGATGGCATACCTGCTCAAGACCGGGTCCGACGCGACGAGTACGGCGGTACGGCTGTCCCGGATCTTCACCGGACGCGACAAGGTGATCCGCTGGGGCTACAACGGCTGGCACGACTGGGCGGCAGGTATCCCGGCGGGCATTTCGGAAGGGACCCGCGCCGACACGCTGCTGTTCGAGTACAGCGATCTCAGTACGCTGCGTGAGGCGTTCGCCCGTCATCCCGGGCAGGTGGCGTGCGTGCTGATGATGCCGTTCGGCGACGAGACGGCTCCCGAGGGCCACCTGCAGAAGATCCGTGACATCGCGCACGAGCACGGGGCGCTGTTCGTCCTCGACGAGATGCGTTCGGGGTTCCGGCTGGGCCTGTCCGGTGCTCAGGGACTCCTGGGCGTCCAGGCGGACGTCAGCACGTTCAGCAAGGCCATGGCGAACGGGCATCCGATCTCCGCCGTCGTCGGGCGGGCCGACGTGCTGTCGACCTTGGCCCGCACCCGGATCTCGTCGACGTTCTACGCGGACCCCGCACCGATGGCCGCGGCACTGGCCACGATCCGGATCCTGCGTGACACCGACGCGTTCGAGCGGATGTGGAAGGTCGGCTCCGCCTTCCAGGACGGCCTGTCGGCGCTCGTCGACCAGCATCGTGTGCCAGCCCGGGTGGTCGGGTACCCGCCGATGCCGTTTCTTCAGTTCACCCACGCCGATCCGGTCATGCGCGAGCGGATGAGCACGGCCTTCGCCGCCGAGGCGGCGCAGCACGGGGTTCTGCTGCATCCGAGCCACCAGTGGTTCCTGTCCGCCGCACACACCGGCGAGGACATCGAGTTCGCACTGCACGGCTGCAACCAGGCGCTGTCCGCGCTCGAACCGGTGCTCGCAACGCAAGCCGCCTGATCAACGCCGAAGCGCCTCCCTTCGTCCCGGCGCGAGCGTGCCCGTCGACGGTGGCCCGCCGACGACGGCACAGATTCCTTCGCAACTCGCCGACGAGTTCGGCCGAAACTAGAGGAGACCACGAGTGACGACAACCCGGCTGATCGCGCCCTCCGACACGGAGCAGACGACCAGAAACCGGCTCATGGACCTGTTCGCCGAACGGCCGATCCCCGATGACGCGCTGCTCGACCACCTCGAAGTCTTCATGCGCCCGCAGCGCATCAACGAGATCCTCACTCTCGAACAGCTCTACCAGCAGATCCTCGGCGTCCACGGGATCATCGTCGAGTTCGGTGTCCGCTGGGGCCGCCACCTGTCCGTGTTCAACGCGCTGCGTGCCCGCCACGAGCCGACCAACATGTACCGGAAGATCGTCGGGTTCGACACGTTCACCGGCTTCCTCGACCCGGCCCCCCAGGACGGCGACTCCGACCGGGTCTTCGCGGGCAGCATGAGCGTCACGCCCGGCTACGAGAACTACCTGGAACAGGTCCTGCGCCTGCACGAGGCCGAAGCGCCGATGGCGCACATCCAGCGGTTCGAGCTGTGCAAGGGCGACGCTCCGGAGCAACTGGCCGCCTACCTGGAACGCAACCCACAGACGATCGTGGCGCTCGCCTACTTCGACATGGACCTGCACGATCCGACCCGCGCGTGCCTGGAGCTGCTGCGCCCGCACATGCCCGCCGGCAGTGTCCTGGCCTTCGACGAGCTGACGCACCCGGACTTCCCCGGCGAGACCATCGCGCTGAAGAACGCGATCGACCTCACCGGCCACCGCGTCCAGCGGTTTCCGCAGTCGCCGTACCCCGCGTTCGTGGTGCTGTGATGGGCGCCCTCACGCAGGTCCTGCGGTGGGCTGCCGATGCACACGACACCCCGGAGGATCAGGACTTCGACGACCGCGTGCTGCTCGATCTGATCGGGCAGCACGCGCTCAGCGGCCGTCTGGCCCGGCGCCTTCCCACCGGGCCGCAATGGCTGCGTGACCGGCTCGGTGGGCCCGTAGCGGCGATGCATGCCGACACCCTGGCGCTCGCCGAGGCACACATCCGTGCGGTCGATCGCATCGTGACAGCGCTCGGCGAGCAGCAGCCACCGCCGGTGGTGGTGAAGGGGATCGCGACCGGGCTACTCACCAGCCAGAAGCACCTGCTGCGGTGCGGGGACATCGACCTGGTCTGTGCCGACGGGGGGCCGCTAATCGAGACGTTGACCCAGCTCGGCTACGAGCGCACCCGGGCACCGTTCCTCCACGAACTCGGCGAATTCACCCGTGCGGGCGTCGAGATCGACGTGCACGCCTACCTTCCGGTACCCGGGTACGGCGCGGTACGGCACGCGGACCTCACACCCCCGGAGCGGGGGACCTGGTATCAGCCGCGCCGCGCTCCCTCGATGCACTCGATCCGGCACGGCCAGCTGGTCGACGGCGGCACCGTCACGGTGGGCCGGGTCAGTGTTCCCGACCCCTGCCTGCTGACGATCGTGCTCTGCGCCCACGCCTTCTTGAACTTCACCAACATGTGGTCGCTGTCGCATCGCGCCAAGCCGTACGTCAAGTTGGCCGAGCTGGCCGACCTGCACGCCCTGGTCCAGCACGAGGCATTCGATACGCAGAGGTTCCTCGCGTTGGTCGCGGAGCTGGACGCGGGGGACGCGGTGAGCTGGGCGGGCTGGGCCTCGACCGTGCTCCTCGGGAAGAATCCACTGCCCGTACCGGCCGGCACCGGACCGTTTCTCCGCTGCCTGTGGTGGGACTTCTGGGCGCGGCTTCCGGTCGACGAGGAGGCGCTGCTCCTGCCCGACTGGTTCGACCCCGCCGCCGTGACCCCCCTGCTCGGAAGCCGGATCGAACTGGACACCGGCCGCCCGGCGCCGCCCTGGACGGTCGAGGTCCGCCGCGACGGCGACCTGGTGACGGTCATGGTCGGCCTGCCGGAATCGACCGACGCGGAGGCCGAGCGCGGCCGGGTCGACTTCGGAGCGATCGGGACGGAGTGGGTCCTGTCCGATGGACAGCTGACCGCTGTCGGCGGCCATGACACCTGTGACCTGCTCTCGGGACGTCGCGTCCGGCTGCGCTACCGCGTCGACCGTGCGGGCGGCAAGCTGCTGGTCGGCGTGGCCGAGCAGAACGCGTCCGGAGCGCTGCTGTCGGCCGTGCTGCTTCCCGCCACCTGGCAGACGTCGGATCGGGCGGGTGTCCGGTGATCCGCGCCGCTCAACTTCCCGGATACTCCTGGGACACGACCGGGCGGGTCGAAGCCAGTATCCAGGCCCTGATCGGTGCGCGGCTGGCGGAGCTGCCGGCGCGCGCCGCCACGGTGGCAGCCCGGCTGCGTGAGGTCACCGGGGACTGCCGCCTGGTTGCGGTCTACCTGCGGCCGGACTCGCCCGACGCCGTCGTGGGGCTGTGTGAACGCCTCGCGTCCACGCAGAGCGCTCGGGAGCGCGCCCGGTTGCATCACGAGATCGGGCGGCTCCGCTTCGCCCGCCCCGGCACGGCGGAGGTGAGCCTCACGGGCGACTTGGGACAGGTGCTGACGGGGGCCGGCGACCGTACCCGGGCCTACGTACCTGATCCCGGGCATCGGGACATGATCGGTTCCCTGCTGGACGACTTCGGCACGGGTTTCTCGGACTTCGTGGAGAGCCAGCACGAGGTGCCCGGACCGAACGCGCGTCTGCGCCAGGGCCTCGTCAAGTCGTGGCGTCTGCCCGACGGCACCCGTGTGATCAGCAAACGTGCCAACCCGGCCAAACCTGGCCGGTTCGCCCAGGAACAGTTCGCCTATCGCGCCATCGCCTCCCGGCTGGCCGGCCCGGTCACCTTCGGCCGGGACAGGCGCCTTCAGCTCGCACCCCTGCTCGCGACCATCCGGGACGGCGCATCCGGGCACGTCTACGCCATCTTGCAGTGGGTTTCCGGTGAGACCGCCGAGTCGATGCTGCTGGCACCGGGCGAGCACGCGTCGCTGCTGCGCGACTACCGGGATCTGATGGACGCCCTGCTCGACCGCGGAATCCTCTGGGGCGATTTGAGCCCCCGCAACATCCTCGTGCACGGCCCCGTGCACCATCTCGTCGACTTCGAGAAGACACAGGCCCCGGGCGAAGCCCCCGTATCGCACGGGGACCGGGGCGCCTACTGCCGCGGTCAGATCGGAGTCGAGGAACTCGGGGTCCTGTGCCCCGAAGACGCGGTCCGCACATGCCTGCACGGCTACCTGGACCCCGACACCTGGGACGTCAACGCGCCGGGCCCGGTGCCGTTCCCGCCGCGCCCGGAGGTGACGGCGGTGCTCGCCGGGCGCGGCGTCACCGACCCGGACCTGGGCACCTACAACCGGACCGACCGACAGATCTGGCAGGTCCGATCACCCGACCTCGACCCCGTCACCGGGCAGCCCCGCTATCCGGGCCTGGTCAATTTCCGTGTCGAGCACTACCTGAGCTGCGCCGGTCGCACCGACGCGGACGACTACGACCGCAAGACCACCGAGATCCTGATCGCGGGCCGACGGCACGGCTGCTTCGACGACGCGCTCGGGGCCGTGGCCGACGCGGTGGACGAGGCGGAACGGCAGTTCGTCGTCGCCGAGGTCGCCGGGCTTCTCGCCGGCAACGACACCGGGCCCGTCACCGCGCCGCACGCGGCGATCCGCGCACTGGTGGACCGCATCGACGTCCTGGACACCGCCCGGCAGGATCCCGGCACCTTCCGGTCGGCCTGCACGGCCTTGGGAAAGGAAGGACGATGACGCAACCGCCCTTACTCCGGTCCGTGTCCTTACGCACGGATCAGGTCGTCCGTATCGGCCCGCTCACCCTGCGCATCGCCAGCGACCAGGCCGACTTCCCCGCGCTGCGCTACTTCAGCCGAGCCGCCCGGATGCCGGTCGCCACCGTGCCCGACGTGGAACTGTGGTGCCTGTCGGAGGCCGATCCCGGCCTGCCCGCCGACACCACGGCGCGCGCCCTCAACTTCGCCTCCGGCTACTACGTGACCGACCATTTCGGGCCCCCGGTGCGCATGTCCACCTCGGGCAACCGGATCGTGCTCGTGGGGGACCACCTGGAACGGCTGGTCTGGCCGTACATCGTGAAGTATCTGCTCCTTCGCCACACCGCCACCACGGGTGGGCTCTTCCTCAAGGCAGCCGCCCTCGCCGTCGGCGACGGGGCGACGCTGGTCGTCGGCCGCGGTGGCGCCGGCAAGTCCGTCCTGGTCACCGGGCTGTGCCGCAACGGCGCGACGTACATCACCAACTCACACGTGGTCCTCGCAGACGGGGCCGTCCAGGGAGTCGCGAGCACCATGCGGATGCGGCCCGGCCCCTGGCTGGACCAGGCGGCGACTACGGCGGCCCTCGACCCGAGCGAGCGCCTCGTCGACCCGTACGACGTGTTCCCCCACCACGCGGGCGCCGCGATGCCGCTGCGCGCCGTATGGATCGCCGACTTCCGGGCCCCTGGCGAACACGACGTGCAGCAACTGGCCCCCGACGAGGCGGCCGGCATCGTCGAGCAGTTCGGCTTCGGGCTCAACGTCTACCGGCTCGAAGAGGACCTGCTGGACCTGTGCGGCGGCGACTACCGGGCCTTCTCCACCCAGTACGGACGGATGCGCGCGCAGCTGCTCGCGGCGGTCGCCAACTGCCCTACGTACCGCGTGCGCTCGGACGTCCAGCTCACCGCACACCGCGACCAGCTTCTCCAACTGCTCTGTGACGGAGGTACATCATGAGGGGCGCCCTCATCGGCTACGGCACCATCGCGACCGGTCACGCCATCGGATACCGCAACACCGCGGGCATCGACGTGATCGCCGTCGTCGACCCCACCCCGGCACGCGCGGAGGCCGCCCGCAGCGCCGGGCTGCGCGCATACGCCACCTACGAGGAGATGACCGACCGCGAGGCTGTCGACTTCGTCGACATCTGCACGCCGCCCAACAGCCACGCCGGTTACATCGAGCGCGGGCTGCGCGACGGTCTGCACGTGCTGTGCGAAAAGCCGGTGCTGATGCCGCACGAGGGCCGCTACGACCGCGTGCTCGACCAGATCGCGGCCTCGGACAAGGTCTTCTACCCCTGCCACAACTACAAGTTCGCGCCCATCCTGACGGAGATGGAACGGGTCGTCCGCAGCCCCGGCTTCGGCGACGTCCTCAGTGCCCGCTTCCGCACCCTGCGCCAGGGCCACGCCGTCGGCGTCCCCGAGTGGAACCCGCACTGGCGGCGCGATCCGCTCATCGCCGGTGGCGGGATCCTCCGCGACCACGGCCCGCACAGCGTGTACCTGGCGACCCACCTGACCGGACGCACGCCGCTGGCCGTGTCCTGCCTGACCGGTTCCATGCGCCACGACGGGCACACCGGCACGGAGGACACCGCGAAGCTGATGATCCGGTGCGACGGCGACGTCCAGATCGAACTGGATGCGACCTGGTCGGCCGGCTACCGCAACAGCTACTACTCGATCATCGGCAGCGGCGGCTGGGTCACCGTGGAGAACGACGACGTCCAGTACAGCCTGAACGGCCAGCCGCACCGTGCGGCTCTGCGATCGAACTTCGACGACCCCAGGCACAGCGACTGGTTCGCCGCGATGTTCGCCGACTTCCTGACCAAGACACGGCACCCGGAACAGGCGGCACCGCTGCTGGCCGAGTCCTTGACGACCTCCCTGGTGATCGACGGCGCCTACGCCTCGGCCGCCGACGACGGCCGGTGGGTCGAGCTGACACCGGCGCGGGACCTGCTCATGGGCGTCGCGCGATGACGGCGCCGCGCGACGGCGGAAGCGGCCCGGTGCCACTCGACGACATCCGGGACTGGCTCAGCAGCCGCCCCGGCGAACGGACCGTCGTGCTCGCCACCGGCTGCTTCGACCTCCTGCACGCGGGACACCTGACGTTCCTGGAGGAGGCGAGCCGGCTGGGTGACCTCCTGGTCGTCGGGGTGAACAGCGACCAGTCGGTCCGGGACCTCAAAGGCCCGAGCAGGCCCATCGTCGGCGAACGCGAACGCGCCGTCCTCGTGGGCGCTCTGAGGTGCGTCGACCGGGTGTTCCTCTACGACGAGCCCACCGCCGACCGCCAGATCCGCTTCCTGCGTCCGCAGGTCTTCGCCACCGCGCGCGCAAGCATCACCGCGTACCCGAGTGAAGTGGCGTCCGCCGTCGAGGTCGCGGCACACGTACACGCGATCGACCGGATTGCGCCGTACTCCACGACCACGCTGGTCGACACCCTGCGAGCGAACCTATGACGGAGGAGGTCATCGCCACCGGCAGCGCCCCATGGATCCCGGTGCCGCATCTGATGGAGGTGGTCCCCGCAGACTTCTCCCCGCCCCAGCACCTGACCACCGCGGCCTTCGCCCTCGTATCCGAAGCTCAAGGCCGCCTGCTGCTGACGCACGTCAACCTTCCCGGCCGGGGCTGGGACGTGCCCGGCGGCCACATCGACCCGGGCGAGGACGCCCGGCGTGCGGCAGCGAGAGAAATCAGCGAAGAGACCGGGCTTCTCGTACCTTCCGAGACACTGACGCTGCTCGGATGGCAACGATTCACCTTGCACGAGAAGCCACAGGACAGTTATCCGTACCCGTTCCCAGTGTCGTACACGCTGATGTTCACCGCGCAGACCGGCCTCGCCGATCCGCCGGTGGCCCCACCCCGGGACTCGGAGTGCGGGCCTGCCGGATGGTTCACCCCTGCGCAAGTCCGGCAGCGGTGCGCGACCTGCACCTGGCTGCCGTTCCTCGCCCTGCTACGCGAGGCCCGGCACCCTGCCGACGTCTCCTCAGACTGAGAAGACTGAGCTTCCAGCGTCGGGCACGAGGAGACACCGATCGAGAAGGGTCACCTGCGTCTACGCCGGGCCGCTTGGGGAACGCTCCTCAAGCGGCTCGAAGCCCTCAGGCAGAGGGATCCCGAACCGCTGGCACAGCAAGGGCACGTCGTGGCGATCGACATCACGAGCCGGATAGCCGGTATGCCAGCGCACCGCCCACTCGGCCGACTCGCACCGCACTGCAGTTCCGGCAATCGAACCACGTCCGGCGAGGGCCTCAGCCGGAAAAGGACCGCCCTCCACCACGGATCCGTAATGCAGCGATCCGTCCGCGAGCGGCTCGTAGAGGTGCAAGTCGACCCGCAGCCGAACACCGTCGTGCAAGACGAAGTTCCACGGCCTGTCACCAGGCCACGGGAAGATCCGGTCGACACCAGCCTCAGCGAACGCGACGAACAACGACTCCAGATGGGCGGCCGGCGCCCATACGTCAAGGTCTGAATGTTCTCGCGTCTGCTCCCCGAGCAGCGCATCCACGCCCCACCCGCCGCCAACACACGCATCTACGCCGTGGGCGTCGAGCCGTTCCACAAGCGCAACTACATCCTTGGCTGACATCGAATAATGGCTCACCGCATCAGGGTAGAGGCTAGCCCGACCCCACATCTGGCGATCACTTCGGCTTCACCGGACTGGCTCCCGGGGAGAGACGCCAAGACCGCCTACGCCTCGTCGAGCCCAGCGGCGGATCTAGTGCCGCCTCAGGCAACGTTCGCCCTGTCGACGACCTTGCGTAGTCGTTCGTCGGCGGTGTGGTTGTTCCACCAGACGATGTAGCGGCGGATCATGCTGCCCTGCTGTAGACGACGGACGTCCTCGAGCATTCCGACGGACTCTGGGCGATCGTCTACGGGCCGTCCTACACACACGGCCTCCGAAGCCGCGACCGGCCCAGCCGGATCTGACGTGAGGCGGCCCGCACCCGTTCTGGCTGCCGGGCTGGGAGAAGTACCCCATCTTCCCTGTTGGATCGACGTGTTGAAGCGGATCGAGCAAGAGCGGATGCGTGCCAGGTCGGCGTACGTACTGAGCGCCGAAGGATCGCCGGGTGGCAGGGGATCGAGTGCCTGTTCTTCGACTTCCTGTGGCGGGAAGGCGCGGAGCTAAGCCACGGCCGACGATCTGTGGGACTTCGAGAACTGGCGGACCCAATCCCTGCGGAATCCACGTCGGGTTGGTGGGGCGCGGCGGAACCGTGGGCCGGCCGCGCTGATCCGTGAGCACGAGGGCGGCCCTCGGTAGGAACGGCGAGCGGGTCCTGATCCCGGCTGCTCGGACGAGGAACGCCCGGAGCAGCGAGGTCCGTTGAGCGATGTCCGTTGCCTGACACCGCGGGCCTTTCGCCGTTGGGCGCAGGTCGGGTTACTCGGGTACGGCGCGGACGGTGTGCTCTCACCGAGGTGTTCGCGGCGCCGGGAGCCATCTCGTGCGCCGCGAACACCTCGGATTCTGCTTCTGGGCTAGAAGGCTGCTGTCCGGTCTTCGCTGCGCGGGTCGATCACTTGGTGGCCGGTGTAGACGCCCGCGCGCGCCTCACGACGCCAGGGACGCGCGTAGGTCAGTGCCCATGTGGCGGCCTCGGCACTGTCGTCGAGGTTCACGACGGCTACCGATGGCGAGTCGTCCGCGGGGCACCGCGCAAGCCAGTCGCCGTTGGGAGCGACGATTCCGGACGGTGCGGTGGCGCTGCCCTGACAGGCTGACCCAGTAGCTGTTCACCGCGGCGTGGCCTTGGGCTTGGGCGGCGGTGTTACCCGGGGTGCCGCTGGTGGAGAACAGGACGCAGTCGACATCCAGCTTCTCGTATTCTGCGAACAACTCCGGGTAGTGGATCTCCATGCCGAGCAGGCAGCCGAAGCGCACACCGTCGACCTCGAAGGTCACCGGTGAGACGCCAGGCGAGTACATGTACGAGACCTTCGTCTTCGACATCAGGCGCTCGTCATAACGCGTGACGACCTCCCCGCGATCGGAGATGACATGGAGGCTGTTGTGCGGACGGTTCGGGCCGCTCAAGCGGTGCACCGACGGGATCACCGTCCACAACCGCAACTCGCGGGCCAGCTCGGCGATTGCAGCCAACTCCGATTGGAGCACGGGCCACTGGCACCGGTCCCAGTCCGCCGGGCCGACCGTGTCGGGGCCGTCGACGGACATGACAAGCTTGCTGGGAAAGCAGATCGCTCCTTCCGGAAAGTGCACGATCCTCGCTCCCTGAGCACTGGCCTCGCGCATCAGAGCACGGACCGCACGCCCACTTTCGCGCAGCGCTTCTACGTCTCGGGGGTCTTCGCGTACGGGGGTCTGCGCTACGGCGAGCCGCACGCTCTTGGGATTCCTTGCTTCCGACATGACGTCTCCTGATGGAGTCGGACGGAAGTGCCGCAGGGCGGACGTGTAGGACTCGCCGGTCTTGGCGGCGCGGGCACGCACCTGTCGTTTGAAGTTCCTACGGGCTGTCATCGCGGCCTTCCACGCCTTGAGCGACGGCTCCCCAGCAACCTCGCCCGAGGCGATCGGGCTGCAACAACGACCTGAGACGCTGGTCCCTTTGCCTCCGATGGGAGACCGCGCTGGGGACGGTCGCGGGAGGTTCGGCGTAGGCCACGCAGTCGGTCATCATGCCGTCGCTCGCGGGCTCCGTCAACGTCCTTCAACACGTCCAGCGCGCCGTCGCACGGCCGGCCGCTGGAGAGGAACACCTCAGCTCAACACACTGAACTTGACAGAGAAAGCAACGTGGGGCAAAGGGCAGGGCCCCGGCGGACACAGCACCTGTACGCGCAACTGATCCCCAACCAGGGCGGGCCGGACGCCGAGCCGCGGATCTGGATCACCCCGCCCCGGCACACTGTGCAGACCGTCGATGAGCTCGCTGACGTGATCAGTGCGGCCATCGCGCCCTACGAGCCGGTCAGATGCCCGGCGTGCTGATCAAGATGTGGCTGACCCGTCCGCCCCTGTCATCTCAGTAGACCGAGTCCAGCAAGCCCCGCTCCGTTGGGTGCCGTTGAGAGGACGGCGCGATAAAGAAGGCCGCGAAGAACCCAGGCCGGGGGCGACCCCGGCGCAGAACAGCAACGAGTGCGCTCCTGCGGCATTTCGCCATTCACCATCGCGGGACCGCCGGTGGTGACCGCGGCGGTTCTTCGCAGGTGAGAGACACCCTGTCGTGAACCTCGAAGCGCTTCGGCGGGGCGGGACTTTCCTGACCGCTCAGGAGTCGGCAGGTTCATCCGCCGAGGTCAGCAGCCCAGGCTTCCATCCTGGTGGGCTGACAGCTCGGAGTGGCGCGCCTGGCTTGATGACGGCCTGCCCCGGCTCGCTCTCGTCATGATCCATCAGTTTCTGTCAGTGCCCGCTGCTACACCATTTTCGAGGGACAGGCCGCGACCGCGGCTCGCATACGGGAGGGGACACCATGTCGAAGGCGCCGAACGGCTTCCACTACGTACGCGGCCACATTCGCCGCAATCCGAAGCCGGGCAGCGGGAAGCGGATGAGCGGCTGGATGATCGCCGGCCTTGCGGCCGGCATCTGGTTATGGGGGCAGGTGTTCGGGTTCGGCGAGGCGAGTTCCACGACGCCGCCCGCTCAACCGCAGCCGGCCGTCTCCACTCCGGCCGCCCGCTGATGGGGCGAAAGCAGTTATGCATTCGCCGCCCGCGCGGCGCGCCCGAGGTCCTCTCGGCCACTGTCGTGGCACTGGCCGCCCTGGTCCTGACGTTCCAAATGGCCGCCGCGGCGGTCGGAGCGCTCAAGGACGCCTGGCCGTTCCTCTTGGCCCTGGTTCTGCTGGCGGGGGCCGTCGGGGCCTGGCGGATCGCGCGCACGGTGCACGGTAGACGGCGTGCCGCCGAGCGGCTGGCCACGCTGCGGCTCACCCTGGCCGAGTTCGACGCCATGGACGACCGGCAGTTCGAGCACGCGTTGCGGGACCTGTTGGTCCGCGACGGATGGTCGGCACGCCGCGTAGGCGGCAGCGGCGATCAGGCCGCTGACGTCATCAGTGACCACTCGCACCTTGGCCGGATCGTCGTCCAGGCCAAGCACACCCGCGTCGGCGGGAAAGTGGGGTCCTCAGTCATGTACGCGGTGAAAGGGACGGCCGGCCCGGCCCACCGCGCCGACCACGCCGTCGTCGTCACCAACGGCACCTTCACCCGAGACGCCATGGCCTGGGGCGACCGGCACAGCGTCCACTGGGTCGACCGGAACAGACTCCGGCGCTGGGCGGAGACCGGCACCGCGCTGCACGAGCTCCTCGGGCTGTCCGCACGCTCCCGCCGTGCCCGGTTCAGGCGCGCCGCCTGACACGCCCCTCATCGTCAACGTCTTGGAGGTGTTGTGTTCGATGAAGACGGGTCACTCGACCCGCTGCTGAAGTTTCTGTTGTACGCCGTCCTTGCGCTGGCCATCGGCAAGATGGTGTGGGAGTGGCTCACGGACGACGTCAGCCGGTGGATCACCGTGGACCTGTGGGGGCTGATAGCTGATCACCCCTGGTGGACCGGCTTCATCGCCGTCGGCACACTGGCCACACTCACCCTCGTTACGAGGCTGCTGTCGTTCCGGTTCGGCGCCGGCACGTACGCCTACGTCGGTGACGGCGAGGACTACGCGTCCACCGCCGCACCGGGCGAAGCCGTGGATCCGGATGTGTTGACCTTCAAGATGAAGCAACTCGCCGCGATGACCGCGACGGGCTTCGAGCAGGCGTGCGCCGATCTCCTAGCCCGTGACGGCTTCCGCAGGACACGGCGGGTGGGAGGCGCCGGAGACCTCGGCGTGGACGTCACCGCCCGCGACCACGACGATCGGCTCCTGATCTTGCAATGCAAGCAGTACCAGAACCCCGTCGGCTCGGGGCACGTGCAGAAGTTCAACGGCACGGCACGCCTCCACCACGGCGCCGATGTACCGATCATGATCGGCCTCAACGGCTTCACTCAGCCTGCGATCGACTTCGCCGCGCACCACGACCTCATCCTCATGGGCCGTCCCGAACTGAAGAAATGGGCCCACGGCCAGCACCTGTACGACGTCCTCGGTATCCCGAGCACGACGCAGTGACCCCAGCCGGGACACCTGATGCGGACATCGACTACCTCGACACCCTGAGCGCTGGCCGCGTGTGGTCCTACCGGGACGACCATCTCATCGAATGACCGTGCACGGGAGCCGGCCACGGGAGCAGAGAGAGGACCTATGACGCTCACCCGCGACCTTGACTCGACCACGGCCGCGCTCGACCCGTTTGGTGCCGACGCGGTAATGAGGGCCCTGCCCGAGGCCCAACGTCGCAGCCGACACCACCTGGCTGCGTACCGAGCCGAGCGCCTCTCCCGGCACGCCGCCCCCGCCCGGGTGGCGCTACGGAACCTGGCATGATTACCGCTTCCCTCGCCCGCCACACCGGCACCCGGTCCCGTCGGCCGCTGTCGAAGCGGCCATGCTGCGTCTCAGCGCTACGGCCGACGAGGTGCCCCGGGGGACGGTGTACTCCTACGCCACCCGTAACCCCCGGGTCCCCGGAGGCGTTCCTTCACCGACACCACAGGCGAGCACGTATTCATCGACGAGAACACAGCTGACGCCCTCGCCGCCGCGTCCACGAGCGGCTGCGAGACTTCGCCGCTCGCTTGCTGACGGTCAAACGCACGCTGACACCGCACTACTTCACCATGGTCTCCTGCGCCCAACTTCCCGGGGGCGGTCAGTGACCGCGCATGCGTTGGTCATAGTCCGCCGCTGGTTCCAGGCCCATCGCGGCGCGGCGTTCATCGAGCCGGTCAGGGTCGGCAACGGGCTGCAAGCGCAGGTTCGAGCCGTCTGGGTCGTCGGTGTATTGCGTTCCGTACACCTGGGGTTCGCCAGCTGCGACCAGGACCCGGTCGGTGAGGTAGGCGAGCTGGCGTGGAGAGGCGTCTCCGGCCGCGACCGCAGCCTTCAGGAGTTCGAGCGCCTGGCGCTGGAAGGTGGGAGCGAGGTCGGCGTGTTGGGCAAGAAGCCACGCCTCCTCGGCTCCCTGCGCGCCCACTAACGCGACACCTGGCCAGCCGTGTTCGGCGATTACCTGCTTGAGCCAGGCGGTGTTTTCGGCGTCGATCCGGCACATCTCGCGTCCGTCACGAGTATTGGCCGCGACGCACCGTGCAGCTTGGTCTTGTTCGGCGCGGCGGTGGATCTCAGCGGCGAGGTCGTGGTTCATCGTGTACAGATTGACCTCGTTCGGGACTTTGGACAAGGCAAGGGACCCAGGCACCCTCCGCCACTGGTCGCGAGGGGCGCGCGGGCATGGTGGAAGGCGCAGGTCATGCCGGGTGTGTGGCGTCGCCGAAGACGCGCACCGCGGTGGGAGGGACCTGGGCGGCGAGGGGCTGGGCTTCCTCAGGCCGGCCGGCGGCGGTGAGGACACGGGCGAGGTCATCGGACCCGATGGCCGGACCAACAGCGAGCCAGGCCACCGTTCCTCTCAGCCCAAGAGGTCGTCTTCCCCTGACTACGGTCACGGTGCTGTCCGACCGGTCCTGGGCTCGGCAGCACGCGGTGATCGCCAAGGACGCCGTCGCGGCGGCCCACGCAGTCCAGCTTCACCCACGGCGGGGAGAGCGTCCTGATGGGCAGCGGAACAAGGCGACGCTGTTGCCGCTGAGTCGAGCACTCGCCGGGCCCGTCGCCCTCTGGGGTGTCGCCTCCCCAGGCGAGAAGATTCGCCGTACCAGATCACGGAGTCGCGACCAATACTCCAGTGGTAGATCGTGATCTTGGTGTCTGACTGCCGTCGGCATAGGGCGACTCGCCTCAGGCCATGGGGCATCGGCCCTGTCAGATGATGGCGCTGAAGTACGCAGCTGCAGCGTCGACGAAGCGGTCGTGTGCCGCCCGTGCAGCGTCCTGCGCTGCGGTGAGTTCCTCGATGCTCGTGGCGGCATCGACCATGTTGTAGGTGGCGACAACCATCGCCTGTGCGGTGGCGTGGACAGCCGGGTCGGGCACGAGGAGCCGCAGCGCAACCAGGGGGCAGGTGATGGCGGAGCGGGTGATGTGAGACCTGGCTCGTAGTTCTTCCAGCTCAACGTCACTGACGCCGCGCAGCCGAGCCTCCCCACGCATCCACAAGGCCCGTCGGTGGTCGGAGTCGGCGGAGGCGAGTGTGGTCACCGCGTCGAGCCGGTCGCGGCGCAACTGCTCAGCGGCGGCCGCGCGCTCGGCGCGGCCAGCCGCCAGGTGTTGGAACGTGCCGGTGACAATCGATCCCAGGAGCGTCCCGATGACGGCAAGGACAGTGGCGATCATGAGCTGCTTTCTTGGCCGGGCACTTGGTCCGGGACCGGTGCAGAGACGGGTGCGGCCACCGTGATCATCGTGAGTTGTGTGGACTGACGATGAGACGGTGGCCGCAGGCCACAGCATAGATCCCGCCCGATGGCGGGAGGTGTTCGAGTGGCCATGGGACGGATTGCGGGCCGGTCCCCCGGGCCGAACCCCGCCTCCGGGCCGGGCAGATGGTGCTGGGCCTGGACCAGCGTGGAGTGGGCCGGGGAGGCCGGCCCGCAGGGCATGCAGCTATCTGCTGTGCCGGGCCGTCTGGGACGCCGAACGCCGTCCGCGATGACGTGCGTGAATACGTCTCGAGCATCTCCACGACGATGCCGCGGTGCTGGTCGTGGACGAGACCGGCGACCTGAAGAAGGGCAGCCATACCGTCACCGTCCAGCGCCAGTACACCAGCAGGCCACAGTGCGGCAGGGGTCTCCGGGAAGCGGTTGCTGGGTCACAGCGCCGAGAGTAGCGGGCGCCGATCGCCCGCCGTCAGGCCGACGGCAGGCTGATCAGCGTGCCAGCTGGAACACGGCCGCGGCCACGATGGTGCCGAGGATTGTGCCGGCGATGACCTGGTTGCGTGTGTGGTCCCGCAGCTCGACCCGGGACCATCCGACGATGACGACCAGGAGGAACCCGAGGGCCATCCACGCACCGTAGGTCTGTACGAGCATCGCGCAGGCACCTGCCGAGACGGCCTGGTGCACGGAGATCTTCCAGACGAACGTGATCACGGCGAGGATCGCCAGGGTGACCAGCATCGACACGATGAGGGCGGTCATCGTCCGCGGGGCGCCTGCGGCGGCCATGAGAAGGATTCCGGTGGCCACGGAGAGCAGGATGACGGCCATGACGACCAGCCGTGCAGGCTTGGCCCCGACGTGTCGATCGCCCCAGTGGCCCTTCCGAATGCCGTACTTGATGAAGGTGATGGGAATGATGGCGGCGAAGAGTGCGCCGACCGCTCCCCAGGCGACGCCAATCCATTGCGCCGTGTGCCAGCCGATCAGGAGAGTGACGGCGATAATCCAGTTCTTCGGCTCAAGCCAGTCGGTGATGCGGCGCGCCAGTTTGGACTCCGCGGGGTGCACGTCAGTTGTCATGGGAGGAGTCCTTTTCCGGTCCGCCTGTCGGCAAGGGCGCAAGCGCGACTTCCTGGCGGGTGAATTCTGTTACGACGGGTGAAGAAACGTAGGCGCGGGATACCGCGTGGAGCCACGCGAGTTCACTCGGCCGGTCCCTTCCAGTGACACCGAGGGGCGGGTACTCAACATCTTCAAGTTGGTTTCCTGTTCGAGCGGCGCTAGCGGCCACGCGCAGCCAGGCGGCTTCTGCCACAGCATCAACTTCCTGCTCGCTTACGCCTTTTTGGAAGGCGAGGGCGCGAGCCCGCTCGCGGACATCTGCTGACACGTATTCACGTAGTGCCAGGCATGCGTCCTCGATTTCGATGACGCATCGTTCAAGTCGGAAGCCGACACGCTGCTTTGGAACCGATGTGGAGAGCACCACGTGGGGAGCGGCGTCTGTCAGGTGCTTCCACAAAGGCTGGAGCCGTCTGAGCATGATCCAGGATCTGACGTACTCCACGGCCACGGAGAGCGGTGGCAGGCAGCTGCCGAGCGCGATCGACAGAATCGCCAACTGCTTGAGTGCAGTGGAGATCTGGTACTCCAGCGTGGGATACCGGACTCCGGTGGTGAGGTCCAGCGTGACGAAGCCGACGCGCTGCAGGGCATAGAGGCTGCCGAGCAGCGTGCCGAGTCCCATGAGGCCGAGGCCGGCCCTGCCCAGGAGGGTGCGGCTGTGCCGGACGCCGCTGAGGAAAAGCCAGGTGGCAACGAACATGGCGATGCCGATGTACAGCGTGAAGACCGCCGTGTAGAGAACCGGATAGATGGCGCGCTCGCCGTCGCCGACCCGTACTGGCCCACCTGGCATCCAGTTGGCCAGCGCATAGAAGAGGACCATGAGGGGAAGCGTGGCTGCGATCGCTGCCAGCCTGGTGCGGCGGGCCAGGCCCTGCGGACGGACGACGGCGACGATGAAGTCCAGGAGGAAGGCCGCGGAGGTAACGCCGAGCAGGTGCTTCAGCAGCGGAGTAAGGCTGGTGACGCCGGCGTTGTCGCTGATGGCGGCTTTGACGGCGGGCACCTCGAAGGTCATGGCCGCGGCCAGGGCCGCGAACGTGAGCGCGAGGCTCCGCTGCTTGTGGGAGTGACGGATGGCCGGCAGACGCCACAGAGTCACGAGCCACAGGGAGCCGGCGACGAGGGTCGGGGTGTTCATGAGCGGCGGTTCCTCCGGGGATGGACGAGGGCGTCGTCAAGACGCGTCATGGCGCCTGGCCGCCCTGGTTCTCGGCCGGAGTGGGCCAGTTCCTCGAACAGCTCGCCGAGGGACGAGGCAGCCATCTCGGCGTCGTACTCGGTCTCGCTGTCGTAGCTGGTCCGTCCGAGCGCTGTGAGCACGGCCGAGGGGTCGACGCCCTGCGGCATGATCGACAGGAGCGACTCCACGACGCTCGTGTTCTCGCTCGCGTGCCCGAGGAGTAGGTGCGCCAATTCGTGGCGGACTATTTGCGCGCGGTGCCGCTCACTTGTCGCCGTCACATGAAATATGTGATCTCCGCTGTCGAATGAGATCATGAGGCCGCACGGGGCGTTGACGCCCCCCAGGTCGGGCAGTTCGTGGAGGTGCAGCGGGCGCCCACGTCTGACCGCCAGCTGGCGGCATACTTCATCCACCGCGTAGGGGTCGGATATTTCGATTCCCCGCAGTTGCTCCTCGCACCGTCGCCTCAGCTGCGCTTCTTTTCGCGCATAGCGCCGATTGAACATGAACGAGATCCTTGCTGTGATCCCCGAGCAAGCGCAGTACGCAGTTCTTACTCGACTCTTACTCACCGGCACACGAGAATTCCCCGCGGCCAAGCGGAGCTTTACACAGCCCCGCCGAGCGACCAAGAGGATCTTGAAGGCATATCCGTCAAAACGGGATAGCGGGTGAGGGAGGTCACGTTACTGAGGGATTATCAGGCTTATCAAGGCCCTCTAGTCGACGCGCCTGTTCAATTACCGTCGTGATCATTTTGAGGCTGTCGGCCGAGAGTCCATTGGCTCGCATCGCGAGCCCTCGCACCTTGCTGTCCCCCACTGCCGCGATCAGCTCCATAGAGGCCCGGATCTTCTCGGACTCCTCGGCGTCGAAGTCAGGGAAGAAGTATTGGGGCGTGACATTGAAGTGGCGCGCCAGCGCTTCGACGGTATTCACGGTCGGGTTCGGCTTGGCTCCGGAGCGTAGCTGCGAAATGGCGCTCTCCGAGACAGTGAGGCCGTCCGCCTCGCCGGCCTCGCGGATCGCGCGAGACACCTCCGCGTTGGTGTACCTCTTGCCCGTCGCCGGGTTCTTCACCGTTTCGAAGAGGTGGTTCAGCTTGTCGGCGAGGCTCAGCTGCCGACCGCCGGACGGCCCCGAGGGCACCTCCGCCGATCCGCTGGACTCGACCATCACCCGGCTCCTCCCATCTACGCCCTGAAGACCTGACGATACTCCAGTGTTGATGTGAGACCAACCCGCGAGACGGAACACTACGGTGTTGACAGGCGGGGATCACTTTGGCGTATGTTCCAGCCACGGCAACACCAAAGTGTTGCAACGTCGGGGGAGGCGGCAGAGCGCATCGCTCCCTGCGGCTCGCCATACCCCTAGGCCCGAGGACCGCTCATGAGGACCCGCCCCGCGTCGCGCTCGGCCGCGCGACTTCTACAGAGTTTAAGAACCAAGTCTGGATCTTGACGCAGGGTCGTGCGTATGTTCGTCGTCCGCCGGGCAGCCGGCCCGCACGACGAACGAGGAGAAGCGCATGCGCTCACTCCGGGCCTCGTAGGCCCGCATGACAGCGACGGCGTCCGAGAGGTGCGAACTCCCGGACGCCGAACGCTCAACGGCACAAACCGCCCCGGCAAGGGCGGAGATTGCCCACCGTCACCACGCTGATCCCTTCCACGGGGCGCTTCAGCGTGGCAACACTGCAAAGGGGATTCTTGCATGCCTCCTGCCCTGCGCAAAAGGCCGAACTGCCTGGCCTGCGCGGCAGCCACCTTCGTCTCGGCGCCTTACCGCCCCGGCCCGGAGCACGCCATCACGGCCTCGGAAAGCCGCCGGTCCTGCCTCGTGAGCGGGAGCGGCCGATGAGCAGTGAAGCCCGCGAGTGGGTGTGGGAGCACAGCTCCAGCCGGGGGACCGCGCGTCTGGTCCTGCTGTCGATCGCCGACCGGGTCGCCGACGAGCAGTGCGTCTCCTGGGCCTCGCTGTCCAGCCTGGCCAAGCGCACGCGCGCTTCCGTCTCCACAGTGCGCGAGGCCATCGACCGCCTGGTCCACGCCGGTGAGCTGGAGCAGCTCGACGACCTCACCGGCCCGCAGCGCAGCACCGTCTATCGCCTCCCCCTCGCCGCCAAGGCCGTGGCAGAGACCGCGGAGGACGAGAATGCCGACCAGGCGGCCGAGGCCACGCTGACGCTCCGGATCTCGGCCCTGCGACGGTGCGGAATCCGCCCTCGTGAGGTGCCGGAATCCGCCGCGAGGGTCCGGAAACCGGCAGTACCGGAATCCGGCAGGTCCCGACGGAAACCGGCACCTCGACGTACCGGAAACCGGCACAGCGATGTACCGGAAACCGGCACACAGAACCGTAGTGAACCGGATTTGAACCGTAGGTACAGCAGTGGTGGTGCTGGCGTCATCTCGGCTGCCGAGTGGCAGGTCGACCCAGCCACCCACACCTGGACCCGCCAGCAGGGACACTTCGACCGCCTCGGCGAGCAGGGTCTGCAAGCTGCCGACGCGAAGTGGCGTGCCCACCGGGCCGCCTTCAAGCCGAGGCCGGCGGATGCCTGGGCTGCCGACTGGCGCTCCTGGGTTGCCCGAGAGCACGCCCCGGGTCGCCCGAACCTCTACGCCGTGCCCGGCAAGGGCCCCGCCGTGCCGGGCGGCATGACGCGGGCCGAGGCCCACACCGCCGCCCTTCTCGCCGCCCTCGACGAGCCGACCGGAACGGAGGGCTGACCGTGGACCGCCGCGAAATCGCCGCCCTGCTGGCCTACATCGGCCGACTCGACCCCCGCACCATCCGAACCGACCAGGGCGAGGCCCGCGACCAGCTCGCCCAGTGGCACGAGCTGCTCGGAGATGTGCCGATGGCCACTCCGCACGGGTGGGACGCCTGCGTCGCCGCCCGCCAGCACATCCGCACCTCGCCGTACCAGATCCTGCCTGCGGACGTGGCCCGTCCCTGGGAGAGCTACCGGCGCGACCGCCTGGCGCGGCACTCCGATCCCACGCCGTCCGTCGACCCGGACGACCAGGCCGCCTGGACCGCCGAGCTGGTCGGCACCCGCCGCGCCGTCGCCGCCGGCACCGCGCAGCCCGCGCAGGCCCGGGCTATCACCAGCGGTCGCGGCGGGATCGACCCGAAGCTGGAGGCGCGGCTGCGGGAGATCGGCTCCTGCATACCGCCTGCGGCCCGAGCCGCCCTCGCGCCCTACCGGCCCGCCCGAGCAGCCCGCGAAATGGCCGTCGCCCTGGGGCAGCCCGACGCCCTGAGCGTCCGGTGCGAGTGGTGCCTGGCCCCGCCCGGCGAGCCGTGCCGTCGCCGCCGGATCGGCCCCGACGACGGGGTACGTACCACTGCCCCGCGCGCCACCCCACATCCCGGCCGCCTCGACCTCGCCGCCGCCCAGCAGGCCCATCAGACGGAGCAGGTCCAGCAACCCGCGATGGCCTGACCGGCGCATCCGGGGCGTGCATCCCGTCCGGTGCACCGCTGCCCAACCCCATCGTCCCGCCCCGGGTGCGGCGCACGCCCGCGCACCGCAGCCGGCACCCGACGCCGCGCCCGCCGAGCACCGCCCCGGTCGGCCGACGCGGCAGCACATCGGAGATCACCTTGCGCCACATCACCACCCACGACGCGCCGGCCACCGGCCTGCGCGGCATCGGAGACACCAGCTGGCACACCCGCGGAGCGTGCCACGGCATGGACGTCGAGGACGCCGACGCCGTCTTCTTCCCCGGGCCCCGGGACCACGAAGACATCGCCGAGGCGAAGGAGCTGTGCGGCTGGTGCCCGGTACGCCGCGACTGCCTCGACTTCGCCCTGGAGAACGTCCTCAAGGAGGGCATCTGGGGCGGCCTCACCGAAGCCGAGCGGCGCCCCCTGCACGACGGACTGCACCGGCGCCTCGACTACCGGCGCGTGACGGCCTTCTTCCAGGGACGCGACGTGCACCTGACCGAGGCCGAGCGGCAGGTCGTCATCGACCACGCCTACGTACGCGGCTGGCGGCCCGACCGGCTCGCCACAGCCCTGCAGATCAGCCACAAGCACGCCCGAGACCTGCTGCGGCAGGCCGCCAACAAGGTCTTCGACCGCGACCGCACCTACGGCGTGCCGCGGCCCAAGAAGAAGCGGAAGAAGACCACCCCGGCAACAGGCAGCCCCGCGCCCGCCGCACCTGGCACACAGCAGCCGGTAGCCCGCCCGGCGGCGTCGACTCCGGCGCACGCCCCTCTCGGAAAGGCCGCATGACCCACCCCGTCCTCGCCCTCAGCGCCGCTCCGGACCTTCCTCTCCTCCTCACCGTCGGTGTGCCCGCCGCCCTCGTGCTGGTGCTGGCCGCCTGGACGATCCGGCGCCGGGGTACGCGCCCGCAGAAACGTCTCGGCGGTCCGGCGGTCAAGGTCGCTGCCCTTGCTGCCCTCGGCTGCACCGCCTACAGCGCCGACACCTCGTGGCGCTTCGCCGCCGACTACCTCGACATGGCCGGAACCGCCGAGCGAGCCGGCATGTTCGCCGCGGCCGAGCTGGCGCTCTTCGCGACCGCGCTGATGGCACGCCAGAACCTGGCCACTCAGGGTGCTCCTGGTCTGCCGGGCACCCTGGTTTGGGTGATCACCGGAGTGCAGGTGATCCCCGCCTACGCCGAGAGCGGCCCCATCGGCGGCACAGTCCGGGCCTTCGTCGGGCCCGTCATGGCGGCGATGTTGTGGCACCTCGCGATGGGGATCGAGCTGCGCCTTCGCACCCCGGGCGCCGCCTCCCACGGACTGATCGCCGTCCTGGGCCGGGAGGCACGCGAGCGGCTCCTATCCCGCCTCGGCATCGCCGCGCGAGACCGCGACGCCGCACAGATCACCCGGGACCGGGCCACCACCCGCGCGGTCGCCCTCGCCGCCCGCCTCGCCGAGCGCACACCCGAGCAGCAGCGGAGCTGGCGCGGCCGACGGCTCACGCGGCGCCTGTCGAAGGCGGTCGGCAGGGCCTCGGTCGGCACCGACCCCCTCCAGCGCGCGAACCTGCTCGACCAGCTCGCCGCCCGCCGGCACGCACTCGCGCTCGCTACGGTCCCGCTGCCCTCGCCCTGGTCCCCGGTACAGAGCACCGCAACGGCAGCCACGGTCCCCTCGCAGTCGGCCTCGAAGGCGCCGGTCCCCGTAGCCGGTCCCCACGGTCCCGACGAGTCGGACGGGGGCACGGGACCGAGCGCCCCCTGGGGACCGGTCCCCGAGCTTGCGGGCTCGAAGACGTCGGCAGGCGCGGGGACCGAAGGCGAGAACGCGGGGACCGGGGTGGGGACCGAGGCCCGAGAAGCAGGCGCGGTCCCGGGGACCGGTCCCGCCAATCCGGAAGCCTCGGAGGGGGACGCCCGAGGCGTGGGGACTGAGCGCCTGACGCGAGAAATAACTGCTCAGGGCCCTGATTCACATCGGGGACCGACCGACACCGACACGGGGACCGAGCCCACCGGGGACCGGGGACACAACGTCCCTCTCCGGCGGAAGACGACCGCGAAGACCAGGACGAAGAACAAGGGGAAGCTCGGCCGGTCCCGCACCCCGCAGATACAGCGCCCGCCACGCGAGCTGGAGCAGTCGGTGGACCAGCTCGTCCAGCAGGTCCGCCCCCACGTCCCCGCCCTGCTCGAACGGGACGGCAACGAGTTCGTCACCCGGGTCCAGCTGCGGGAGATCCTCCGCCGCGAGGGCCTGAAGGGCGGCCGGAACGACCGGCTGAGCCTCGTCCTCCAGGAACTGCGGAGCGACGACACCACGAAGACAAGGAGCACCGCCCAATGAAGACCTGCCACCAGTTCGACACCGTCCGTGCGGAGTACGAGCGGGAGATCGGCTTCATGCTCGCCCACTCCAAGCGGCACGAGGGCAGGCCGGCGGCGAAGTCCAGCGCAAAGCAGGCTGCCTCGACGAAGCAGCGGATGGCCCGGGCGCTCAACAGCCACGTCGGGCGCTGCCCCGAGTGCGGCTGAATCGTCAAAGCCCCAGCTCAACGCCCCTACCTGCAACGGGTGGCCCGGCTCCGTGCCGGGCCACCGCCCCGCTTAAGGAGGCAAGCCGTGATTCCGCGTCCCCCTCGTCCATCCGAGCCCAACGCCGCCGAGGCCAGCGCCTGGGCGGACGTCTTGGTCCGCCGGCGACTCCTGCACGCCGCCGTCCTCGCGCCGAACGGCCAGTGGCTCGTCCAGGACCGGCCCGACGGACCCGTCCGCGTCCTCTTGGGACCGGCCGACGTCGTCGCACTGGCCGCGACCATCCAGCACCACACCCGCACCATGAGGCCCGAAACCCGATGACGAACCCCACCCAGAACGGCACCACCCCGGAACCTGATCTCGACTCCAACTCGGTCTCGGGGCGGTCGGGTAGCCGGAGCCCATCTCTGGGCCCCGGCCCCCTCAGAACCGGACGTGCGACTTTCACCGCATCCGGCTCAAGCAAGCCGCCTGGGCTTCGTGGGACGCGAACTTACGGTCCGATCTCCGTCATTCGCATGATGCTGACGGTGACAATCGGCATGCACAAGGCGGAGGTTGGCTCGTGCGTCTGTACCGCCGTCTCTCCGGTAAACGAGGTGGTGCTTGTTGAGCAGCTTCCTCGACGCCGAGAACCAGGCAATCCACTCGCGCACATTGTCCGGCTCATATTCGGCTCCTTCGATCAGCGCCTCACGGCAGAGGGGACACGTGCCCCGTTGCCGCGCTGCCAGGAGCAGACTCGTCTTCCCCATCGGTGGCGGCGCTTTGATGCGGCGACGCGCCCGCCAATAGCCCTTCAGGGCCGGATCGTCCGGAGACGCCGCCCCCTTCACCGGGACATGACGGGTATAAGCAGTCCACGCGAATTTCTGTAGATAGGCGCCACTGGCATGATCACCGAACACCCAATTATCCCGCCTGGACCTGTTGAACCGACCGAACTAGTGGCCCTTTATCCACAGCCCCGAACGGTTCTGGTGACTGTGCTTCGCCCACTTGTAGAGCAGCGTGAACATGTAGAAGTCCATCGAGCAGAAAACTCGATGCGACGCCACACCCCGGTAATACGCACTCCAGCCCTTGGCGACCGGATTGAAGGTGCGGATCACAGCTCCGGACGGACCGCCCCGCAGGGCTCGCATGTCCGTCCGCAGCCGCTTTCGGAGTTTGTTGCACGCCGCCTTGCTCGGCCTGATGACCAGCTTCTCACCGTGTCGCTGCACGGTGAACCCCAGGAAGTCGAACCCTTCATCGAGGTGGACCACGTGGGTCTTGGCCTCGTTGAAACGCAAACCTCGGGGAGCAAGCCAGGCCCTCAAATCCTCCTTGACCCGATACGCCTCCTCCTCGCTGTGACACAGCACCACGAAGTCGTCGGCATAACGGACCAGCACGGGCGCTCCTGGGGCGGTATGGTCCTCCCGCCCTTTGTGGTTCTCGTAGCGGAAGCCCGCGGCCTCTTCCATCCCGTGCAAAGCGATGTTCAGCAGCAGAGGGCTGACGACGCCGCCCTGGGGAGTTCCCTCCTCGGTCGGCGCCCACCGTCCGCCTTCCATCACGCCGGCCCGCAGCCAGGCACGGACCAGGTCCCTGGCGGGGAACTGCCCGATCATGGCCATCAGGTGGTCGTGACTTATACGGTCGAAGGCCCCTTCCAGGTCCGCGTCCAGCGCCCAGCGGCGCTTGGCCCTCGGGCCTCGCGTGGAGGCCCGGATGGAGCAGATCGCGTCCTGGCAGCCTCGTCCGGGGCGGAATCCATAGGATCTCGCCTCGAACCGGGCCTCCCACTCGGGCTCCAGCGCGTTCTTCACACGAGCCTGGAGCACCCGGTCACGAATGACCGGAATGCCGAGCGGGCGCTGCTTTCCGTTCGCCTTGGGGATGTACACGCGCTTGACCGGCTGAACCTTCCACGGAGTGGCCAACCGGTGGCTGTGAGCTGCCAGTTTGGCCCGCGCCGCCGGAGTGAGGGCGCGTTTTCCGTCGATGCCAGCGGTCTTGCGACCACTGCTCTGCTGCGTCACCCGCCGCACGCTCACCAGCGTGTTGCTGCGGCTTCGCAGCATGAGCTTCTGCAAGTTCCGGACCTTCTTCAGGTCCCCTTCCCGCGAAGCCTTGAAGATCCGCCGCCTCAGCCGCCGTACGTTCCGCTCACACGTGGCCCAGTCAATGCTGTGCCACGCTCGCGTGAATGGCCCGTCCTCGGGTCCGTTCACCTCGGACGCGCGGGCAGTCGCATCTGCCACTGTGGTGCTCATGCGCGCCTCCGGCATCTAACTTGTACCTCGGTTCCGGCGTCTTTGCGTTGGTGCTTCAAAGGCTCACCTGGTCCACGTGGGCGCCCTTTCGGGCCGGGCCACCAGGACCCGTATCCGGCGGGTTATGGCGGACAGCGTGTGGAGAGCTGCTGTCCGGTTTCCCCTGACCTTTCGGCCAACCGGCATTCGCTTCTTGGACCATCCTGTTCCTGCCGGGGAGTTGGGCCTCCCTTACGGTCGGATTACCGGTCGAACCGGACCCCGACAGGGTTTCCGTGTTCCGCATTCCGAAGATGCGGCTGGGGTGGGCGCTCCCTATACCCCGTGGCCAGCGGTGTCCCACAACCGGTGTTGCTTGCACCGGAAGCCGCCTGTGCCTTGCAGCACCGAGCCGTCCCCTGCGAATGAAAGCCATCTCAGGGGTCCCATATTCCGAGGCATCAACCAGGAGTTCACGCGCGTTCGCCCGTCCAGCCTTCCCCTTGCCTGTGGCTCTCGATGGCCGAGATGCCCTTGGGCGTGAACGCTCAGCTTCACACCCCGCCGTTACCAGCGACGCATGTGAGCGCGGGGACTAATCGCGACACTGATCAGGAGGAAATCCTTTGTCTGAGCCTCTCCACGAGAATCACCTCACTTCCGAAAATGCGGCCTCACGTCGCACAGCAAGTTGGGGCGGAAGCGTAGCTTCCGCCAACCCCGCCCCAAAGTGGGACGGGGAGGACCTGCACCGGGGGGCGCAGGTCCAGGAGGCTTCGACCGAGGGCGGATCGAAGCCGGGACAGGAGAAGAAGCCGACCGAGCGCCGCAGCCACCGCGAGCGCGCTGTGCGCGCTCGTCAGCGTCCGCGTCAGCCTCGCGCCACGAAGCGCCTGCATCAGCCCAACACTCGTTTCAACGAAGAAGAGTTCGCGCTGATCAAGTCCGCCGCCGCCCGATGCAACCTGTCCGTCGCCGGATTCCTCGCCCGCGCCGCGCTCGCCGCAGCCCGCGACCTCGACCGAACCAGCGCCGAGATAGCCGACGAACGCGAAGTGATCACAGCCCTGTTCGACAGCCGGCGTCGGCTCGGCTGGGCCGGCAGCAACCTCAACCAGGCGGTCAAGGCACTCAACTCCGGCGCGGACGCTCCCCAGCTCGATGCGGCCGTCGCCGCCGTACAGCGGGCCGCCGACACCGCGCATGCAGCCGCCACACGCCTGATCGAACGCCACGGCGCATGATCCCCAGCGTCAACAACGCCGGATCAGAGACCTTCGGTCTCCTCAAATACCTCTACGAGACCGGCAAGTACGAGGACCACACCGACCCCCATCTCGTGGCCTCCTTCGACGGCATGGCCCCCGACCCCGGCCGTGACCCGAACGCCACCCTCAAGGACCTGCAGCAGCTCCTGGACCAGCCCGTGATGGCCCTGCCGAAGCACGCGCGTCCGGCCAAGCACGTGTGGCATACCTCCGTGCGCGCGACGGCGGACGACCGGATCCTGTCCGACGAGGAATGGGGTGAGATCGCCCGGCGGATCGTGGCCGCCACCGGCATCGACCCCGGCGACGGGCAGCCTGGCTGCCGCTGGGCAGCCGTACGACACGCCGACGACCACATCCACATCGTCGCCACCCTGGTGTGCGAGGACGGCAGCCGCCCCGACGACTTCCGCTCCGGCAAACGCGCGCAGGCCGAGTGCCGCCTCATCGAGAAGGAACTCGGCCTCCACCAGGTCGCCCCCGGCGACGGCACCGCCGCCCAGCGACCCACCAGCGCCGAACGCCACAAGGCCGAACGCCAGGGTCGCGAGCGCACCGCCCGCGAGGAGCTGCGCGAGACGGTACGGCGCGCGGTATCCGGTGCGAGGAGTGACAAGGAGTTCTTCGACCGGCTCGCCGCTGCCGGCGTCCTGATCCGTAAGCGCGCCGCGCCCTCCGGAGACCTCCTCGGATACAAGGTCGCTCTGCCCGACGACCTGAACAAGGACGGCGAGCCGGTGTTCTACCCCGGCGCGCGCCTGGCCCCCGACCTGTCGCTGCCCCGCATCCGGGAGCGCTGGTCCGGCGACACCGGGACCGAGCCAACGTCATGGAAGGAGGACACGGTCCGTACGGGGCCTGGCGCCCCGGCCTCCGCCCGCCGCGGGACGGCATCGGCTGCGTGGCAGGCCGTGCTCATCGTCGAGCACGGCGACGACGCGGTCGCCGCCGCCCACATCGCCGCCGCCGGCGAGGTCCTGGACGCGCTCGCGAAGACCTCCGCCGCACACACCCGCCGCGAACTGCGAGACTCCGCAACAGCGTTCGAGCGGGCCTCCCGCTCCCACGTGCGCGCCGTACGCGGACACGACCGCGCGCTGCGGCAGGCCGCCCGCGACCTCGTCCACGGCGGGCCCGCCCTCGGCCGCGGTGAGGACGGTGCCACCACCGCGATGGCGATCGACATGCTGTTCTTCCTCATCACCGCCGCCGCCCACTGGCACGCGAGAAAGGGCCATGCCCAGCAGGCCGAAGCCGCCGCCCAGGCGGCCGGGCACCTGCGCACCGCCTACCGGGCCGCCGCCGCTCAGCCGCTCGGCGTGCTCTACCAGCGAGGCCGACGTCTGAGCCGGCCGGTGCTCCAGCGGCAGACCGTGCTGCTGCGCGAAGCGCTGCCGGGGCTCGCCGAGCGGATCCTCGCCGAGCCCGGCTGGTACGCCCTGGCCGCGACCATCGCGGAAGCCGAAGCCGCCGGCCACGATCCGGCCGCTCTTCTGTCCGCCGCGGTCGGGCGTCGTGAACTCGACACCGCGGAGTCGGTGAGCGACGTGCTGGTGTGGCGGATGCGGCGGACGGCCGATCTGCCCGCCGACGCCTCGCCCCTGTCCGAGAGCGGCACCGCTGGGGTCCAGCCCCCAACGCACAGGACGGCACCCCAGACTTCCGCGCCAGGCCGCGGCCGCAGCGGGGAGGAGACATCGGGCAAAACCCGGTGAGCCCTGCCAGCCGGGGTGCAGCCTCAGCGCACGACCAGGAGCAGGCGCACCGCCACCTCCCCGCTCGCGTGCCACAGCATGGCCGTACGCCACAGCGGACCCCGGCGGCGTTCAGGCCCGCGTTGTGGGTCACGGGCGCTACGCACACTCAGGAGGAACGCAAGGGCGCAGGTGCGGCGACTCGAGCCAGTAGGCGACGCGAAGTTGGGCGGTCGAAGCCGACGTGACGTGTTCGGGCACGCCGAGGGGACATCACTCATCCGCTCGAGACACGCGCCGTGCCCACTCGTCATCCGCGCCCCCAGGAGGCGGAAACCGCCTGATGACCTGCCCGAAGGCGACTGTGGACTTTGTGAATTGAAACCGCCAGGGGCGTAAGGCACGATCATGAAGCGAGCAGGACGAGGCACAGGAGGACGCCAGGGTGTTTCAGCGAATACGCCGCCGGGCCAAGGAGCCCAGCGAGGAACAGCGCCGGTTCTTCGAGCTGTCGGCGCGGCTGCAGAACGAGGTCCCGCCCGGGATCGGGGTGCCGCCGGCCGAGCCGGAACACATCGAGCCGACCGCGGTGGTGGACGACTTCCTTCCGCCGGAGTTGCGGGTACCCAGCCACGACCAGGTCGGCGGCACCATGATGCCGTGGAAGCAGCCGCTCGTCCTCGACGGCGAGATGGTCGCCTGCGCCGAGTGCGGCGCGTACCGGGACTGGCTCATCCTCTCCACCCGCGACCAGATCTGGCTGCGGTGCCGGGTCGGCCACCAGCAGCAGGAAACCCGCCTCGACACCGCCTGGTTCAACCGGAACCGCGGACCGGCGGACGCGACGCATGCCACGTTCGAGGAATGCCTGCGCCACCTCGGGCACTGACCTCCACTCCTACGACCCCGCCGGGCCCGCGGGCCCGCACTGACCACCCGTCGTCCAGCACCAAGGGGTCAGTTCCGTCATGCGCGTTCGCGTCGCCACCACCGTCCTCGGCATCACCGCCGCCCTCCTCACCGTGTCCGCCTGCTCCACCGACACCACCGGCGCCAAGCACGCCACCGCCGCCACCGCTCGGACCGGGTCGCCGGCCGACACAACCCAGGCTGCTCCGCTCACGTCGGCCGCGCTGGAGACGCGCCTGCTCGACCAGAGCGACCTCGGCAGCGGCTACCTGCGCAAGCCGGAGCGCCTCACCCAGCACGACGACGTCACCGTCAACGGCTGTCCGGCCCTGAGCGAACTGGGCGGCGACGCGGCCACCGGCGCCACGCTCACCTTCCCCCGCAAAGCGAAGACGGCCTTCACCTACGGCGGCAGCTCCTCCGAGATCTCCGAGGAGTTGTACAGCGACGGCGCGAACAAGCTGTCCGACGGCATCGGCCGGATCTTCGACGCCATGACCGGATGCCATACCTACCAGGTCGTCGCGGGCGGCACCCCGATCGACATCGCCTCGCAGAAGCTGCCCGCGCCCCACGGCCTCGGTGACGAGCAGTGGAGCCAGCTCCTGACGTTCTCCGCCGGAGGACGGAGCACCGTGGTCAAGCAGACCGCGATCCGCGACGGCAGCCTGCTGCTGATCGTCTCCGGCTCCCCGGCCCTCGTCGACCGCCACCTCGACAAGGCCCTCACCAAGGCCACGGCAGCCAGCTGACCGACCTCGACACACTGCTGCCCCCGACCAGGACGGTCGGGGGCAGCAGTGCTGTGCTTGTTCCGCTTTGACGGACACCAGTGCGGTGGTCAGGCTGCGGTTCCGTACATCCACCGGCGAACCACGGTGTAACCGTCAGGAAGCTCGTTCCCCGTCAACTCCCTATACCTCGCCTTGGCCTCTTCGCTGGCGTGCTGACCGGGAGGGAGCCTTCGGAGGAAGGGGTCGCGGTCAGGGGCAGGCGAGGACTGGCGAGGCTGCTCCGTAGCTTCATCGTCGGAGGCCGGTTCGTAATCCGCGATGTCCTCGACCTCATGCCTTGTGGAGCCCTGCCTTGCGAGGTAAGCGACCACGGCCAGACTTACGCTCAGAGTCACGCCGCCCATGACGCGGATCTTCGGCTTGTGCTTCGCGTACCAGCTCTTCGACTTCTCGTCAGAGGGCGCGGGCTCGCCATCTGCGGGAGTGCGTTCACCAGGCGTGGAGTCGTCCATGTGCACACATCTATCGGACCCAGCCGCTACCTGTCAGGCAATCAACCGACATCACCCGATCCGCTTCAATACACCGAGCAGACCCCCGCTTCACCGCACTTCCCCGCCTTGGGGCCGGAGACGATCACCGGTGCCGGGCAGGCCCGACACCCTGTACTCGTCGCCCCGGTCGCCGTCCTCCGACTCGATGGCTCGCCCGAGCCCCGGAGGGAAATACCAGAAGCCCGGCCCTTGTTCGGGGACCGGGTTTCTTCCGTCTGGTTAGGTGCGCCGTCGATGGCTAGGCCGGCGCCCGCAGCAGTCGCTCCCGGGTGGCCTCGGGCAGCACCCGGCGCAGGACCGGTGCGGTCGAGCTGAGGGAAGTGGCGAAAGCTGCCACGAGGTCGTGCGGGGCGCTGGCTCCGAAGGAGGCCGCCCACAGGCAGGGGGCGCCGAGCGCGGGCTCGGCCCATGCCTGCCATCCGACTGGTCCTGGCTCGTCGGCCTCGGTCGTCAGGGCGCGCGGGTCGGCGTCCTGGATGAGGGGCGGTACCTCGCCGAGGCTGATGTGCGAGGTGAACGTCGGGTCTGTCGCTGCCGCGTCGGGCTGGTCGATGTCGCGGAGCCAGCCGTGTGCGACTACGGCGTCGAGGACCAGTTCGGGTCCGGCGAACGGCACGGCGGGCTGGTCTCGGGCGTCGAGCGCGACGAGGAAGTCGGCCACAGCCTCGCCTGGGACGTCGGTGGTGAAGTAGCACGACCACGACGCGAGCGGGCTGCTGGTGTCCGCGCGGGCGGAGATCTGCCAGGCGATCGGCAGGTCTCCCAGGTGGAACGGCTCGTCCGCCAGGCTCCACTGCGCCCATCGGAGGGTGTCGGAGCTGATGTGCAGAACGGTGCTGCGCAGGACCTGGCGGTCCTGGGGTTCCTCGTCCGGCTCATGACGTCCGCGGACAATCGTCAGGCTCGTCCAGCCCAGACCGGAGAGCGTGTCGGCAACGCCGTCGTAGAGGCACCCGTCGTCACCGGCCAGATGCCGGGGGCCGACCCAGAACGCGGGCTGGCCGCCGGGCGGAATGGACGGGTCGGGCGGGAAGTCGGGGTACAGGGGCGCCTCCAAGGGGTCGGTGCGGGTCTAGTTGCCGCCGGCACGGCGGCGGGGGCGGCGCGGGGGTGCCTGGACGGGGCCCTGCCAGGTCAGGGCGATGGCGACCTCGGGCGGCAGATGTCCGAGCTGTGCGTCCTCGTCCCGCCCCTCGGCGAGGTAGACGACGGTCCGGCCGGTCTCATCCACGGACTGCACGACCTGCGCCAGGCGGTGCGCCATCGGAAAGAAGGGGTTCATGGCCTGTCGGACCGGAGTATCCCGGTCGCAGGCGGACAGCAGGTCGATGAGATCACCGACGGTCATCTCCGGGGTCGTCACGAACAGCCTCCTGGGGTGAGCGGAAACAGTGAGCGGTGAAAAGGGCGGGGCCCGACATCTGACCGG
Organism: Streptomyces sp. P3; assembly: GCF_003032475.1. Classification (NCBI taxonomy): domain Bacteria; kingdom Bacillati; phylum Actinomycetota; class Actinomycetes; order Kitasatosporales; family Streptomycetaceae; genus Streptomyces; species Streptomyces sp. P3. The sequence continues at coordinate 7,313,292 of NZ_CP028369.1, read as the reverse complement.
CCGCCCGGGCGAAAACTACTCGTGGGCGCGCTGTCGTACACGACGTGAGGTCTCCAGCACACGCGCCACGGCGGCGGCGACGATGTCGGCCGGCGTCTCGATGTCGAACGACAGGTGGTAACCACGCACCTTGGCCGTGCCGGACACAGCGATCTTCCATCCCTCACCGTCCGTACCGGGACGGCCGAGCGGGAACCAACCGAGGTAGAACCGGCCGTCCTTCGAGCTGACGTGCACGTCCGCACGGTCGTCCACAATCAGGTGGAAGTCCTCTGCGGAGAACTGGTCCATCACCAGCGTGGGCTGGCCGGGTCCGAGCTGCCACTCACGCAGCCGCAGGGCTTCAACGGTGGTAGCGAAACCGGAGCCCACGGGCGCTACGGTCACGGGCAATCACCTCTCTGACCTGGGGTTTCTTGCAAGGTCGTCTAGGTTGACATGCCCTCACGCACGTTGGCCAGTCATTCCGTGATCTTTCCTGTCTGCCCCCGGCGAACTGCTGTCCTTGGACAGTGAATCCAGTCGTCCGCCCCGCGCTGACCTGCGGCGACTAACTTGATTGACAAGGGCGTTGGTGTGGCCGTCCACGCTCACCAACGCTATGACCTGCGACGACTACGTTGGATGGCAAGGAACTCCACGGACCTGGTTCGATGTCGGCGGACAACTGCTTCCCCTGTGGCTATGTTCACCGGTCGGCACGATCGAGGTTGAGGGGATAGCCGACCGCGGGTGCCAGCGCCGACTGCGGCTGGCCCGCCCCGACGCTGGCGGGCATCCTCCATGCATGTCCACTTCACCCATGGAGCGCCCCGTCGTTTACGTCGACGAGTCCGCCAACTCGGGCCAGAACCTCCTCGACCCGCACCAACCTGTCTTCACGGTGGCCGGGGTTCACCTCCCTGACTACCTCGCCGCCTCCATCGTCGACGAGGTCCGTGGGCAGCTCCCGCGCAATCTGCGCGAGCCGAAGTACACGTCGTTGGCGGGTTCCGGCGGCGGACGGAAGGCGCTGATGAACGCCTTCGCGCGCCTGCCCGAGGGGAGCGTGCGGACGTACCTGGTCCACAAGCGATTCATGGTGATGACCAAGATGGTCGACGTCATCGTGGAACCCATGGCGCACCGGGACGGCTACAACCTGTACGAGGGGAAGGAAACCCTCGCCCTGGCGAACATGCTGCACCTGGCCAGCCCGGTCATGGGGGATGCGGACGCCTACGACCGGATGCTCCAGGCGTTCGTGAACTGGGTCCGGCAGAAGGCCACCACCGACGAGCTGTACGCGGCCATAGCCGCCCTCAAGACCTCCGCGCAAAGCCAGCAGTTCGCCGAGTACGTGGAGGTCCTGGAATACGGCCGGCCCGTCGCTGACGAGACCGCAGCGGAGATCGCATCCCAGGGGCATCGGGACGAGCTGGATCCGGCTATCCCAAGCTTGTACTGCCTCGCCACCACGTTCGGTCAGACCCTGGGCAAGTTCCGCCTGGTGCACGACGCATCGAAAGTAGTCGACCGCAACACCACCCGCCTGCACACCGTGCACTTCCTCCCCGATCCCGCGCGGCCGGGCGAGTTCATGAACCCCTTCATGGGCGGCATCGAGTTCGCGGACAGCAAGGACCACCCGCAGCTCCAGGTGGCGGACTGGGCTGCGGGCGCGACGCGCCAGTGGGCGCAGTGGATGGCAGGTGGCGGCGGGGACCAGTTCTCACGCGACCTGGAGCCGGTTGTCCGACCCTGGCTCATCGACGGCATATGGCCGGCTCCCGTGGAGGGCTCAGAGACATGATGGCGACGAGGGGTGCCTGCAGGATCTGAACAGGCTCCCCTGAAGTCGGAGTCGCCCTTGGACCACACCACCAGGAGGAACCAGTGTCATACCCGCAACTGCTCACCCCCGAGGAGAAGCTCGCCGACGCGAAGAAGCTGTTGAGCCTCCCGCGTATCGTCGTGATCTGCGGCTCCACCCGCTTCATGACCAAGATGAATGAGGTCGATCTGCGGGAGACCAAAGCCGGAAAGATTGTCGTCAAACCGGGCTTTGACATGAAGTCGCCGCACGAACTTTGGTCCGATCCCGGCGAGGCCGAGGCGCTGAAGGTTCGGCTCGACGATCTGCACCGGGCGAAGATCCGGCTCGCTGATGAGGTGCTCGTAGTCGGCGACTACATCGGAGACAGCACCCGAGCCGAAATCGCATACGCCCGGTCGCTGGGCAAGCCCGTGCGGTTCACGCACCCCGAAGTCAACCCTGACGCCTGACCGCCCGCTGCCACCTCGACCACCAGGGCCGGCAGCCCGCCGCCTGACCGTCTCGCGGTGACTTCGGCCGCCACCCACCCCACACCCTCCGCAGGCATCCCCTGGCACTGTGGCAGCGGCGGTGGGGGCCGGACCGTCACAGGGCTCCGAAAATCAAAGTGATCACTTCCTGGTCTCCCCTACCCTGCCGGACACCGACAGCCCTCCTGACAAGGACGGTCCGATGACGAGCAACCCCGCCGTGCGCCCGGAGATCATCGACTTCTACAGCCGGTCCGACGAAGCCGCACGGCTGCAGACCACCGCCACAGGCACCCTGGAGTTCGCGCGCACCCGCGAGTTACTGCGCCGCCACCTCCCACCGGCACCGGCCCGCGTGCTCGATGTCGGCGGTGGTCCCGGAACGCACGCCCGATGGTTGGCCGACGACGGCTACACGGTGCACGTCGTGGACCCCGTCCCCAAGCACGTCACCCAGGCAGCCGCCATCGACGGCGTGACGGCCGAGCTGGGCGACGCCCGCTGCCTCACCGCCGCGGACAGGACGTACGACGTCGTTCTGCTTCTCGGCCCGCTCTACCACCTCCACGATAAGACCGACCGGATCTCCGCGCTGACGGAGGCGGCCCGCGTGGCCCGGCCTCGCGGACTCATCGCCGCGGCGGCGATCTCCCGCTATTCGCCCCTCCTCGACTACATCGCGACCACCGGTATCACCGAGTCCGCGATCCAGGACGGGGTCCGTGACACCCTGGCCCAGGGCCGCTACGCCGGACAGCGCGGCTTCACCGTCGCCTACTTCCAGACCTCCACCGAGCTGCGCGCGGAGGTCACGGAGGCCGGTCTTACCGACCCCAGCCTCTACGGAATCGAAGGACCCGGCTGGGTGGCGGTCAAGGCCATCGAGAAGTACACCAGCGCCAACCTCATGGGCACGGACATGTACGAAGCGGCCCTCGCCGCGGCCCGCATCGCGGAACCGCACGCGGCCCTCACCGATGCCTCTGCCCACATTCTCGCCATCACCGGGCCCTGACCGATCTAGGGTGTCGCCTCATGACGCTGCTGATCGTAGGTGGGTCCGGGTTCCTGGGCACCGAGCTGGTCCGGCAAGCTGTATTGGCGGGGCGCCCGACAGCCGCGACCTATACGACCAGGCCCGGCAGTGCTCCGGGGATTACCTGGCGCAGTCTCGACCTGCGGGATCCAGGGAGCGTGGAAGCGGTCGTGGCCGAGGTGAACCCTCGCGTCATCGTCAATGCGTCGAGCGGCGGGGCCGACTGGGCAGTCACAGCCGAGGGACCCGTCCGCCTCGCGATCGCCGCGGCGAAGGCCGGAAGCAGAATGATCCAGGTCTCCACCGACGCCGTCTTCTCCGGCAAGAGCCACGTTCCCTACGACGAACACTGCAGGCCCGACCCCATCACCCCGTACGGAGCGGCGAAGGCCGCCGCGGAAACGGTGCTGCTGCTTCATCCGGACGCCGTCGTGGCCCGCACCTCGCTGATCATCGGCGACGGCCAGTCCGAGCACGAACGCACCGTCCACGCACTGGCCACCGGCACCCGCGATGGCGTCCTCTTCACAGACGACTTCCGATGCCCGGTCCACGCGAGCGATCTGGCCGCAGCGCTCCTCGAACTCGCGTCGGGCGACACGACAGGCGTCCACCACCTCGGCGGGAACCAGGCTCTCAGCCGGCACGAGCTGGGCGTGCTCATCGCCCGACGCGACGGACTCGACGCATCGCGACTGCCCACCGGCCTACGGGCCGACAGCACCCTGCCCGGGCCCCTCGACATCCGCCTGGACAGCCGCTCGACACAGCGCAAGTTGCGCACCACGCTGCGCGGCGCGCACCAGTTCCTCGCCCCGGGACAGCCTCACCAACACCCTTGCCAATCAAGTTAGTCGCCGCAGGTCAGCGCGCAGGGCTTCGGCGAAGTCCGCTGACGTCTGTTTCGTGATCATGTGAGCCCGGGAAGCTGAAGGGGTCGGCTCGGGTTTCGATCGTCGTGGCGGAGGCCAGCGGCGATGTTGGTGACTCCGTCCCCCTACCGCCTACGCCGAAGCCCTGGGTACATGACGGCTGCGTGCAGGGCGGCCCGACCGAGCTTGCGCTCATTCCCTACAACTGGAAGCTCTACCGCGATCACGAACGACTCTCGGCTCCTCGGTCGACGCTGGCCCTGTCGGGAGCTGCGTGGCATTCGCTGCGCAAGTCGCGGATCTGGTGTCCTGCGCCGCAAGTTCGTCGAAGAAGTCCAGCGCGGTTCGGCGGAGAAGTCCCCTGCTGAGAGATGTGTTCGCTGTGGTGCCCGCCACGGGGCGCTCCGGAGTTCTTCGCCGGATCTCTGGCGCAGCATGCTAGAAGTCGTACAGCGCGAAGTCAGTAATCGGGCGGTACCCAATCCGCTGATAGAGGCCGTTGCTGGTGGGGTTGGCCAGGTCCGCAAACAGCAGGACCTCCGCCGCGCCTGCGGCTAGAGCGGCCCGGCTCACCTCGACTGTCGCGGCGCCGGCGTAACCGCGACCGCGCAGGTGTGCCGGGGTATAGACGGGGGCCACCCGGATCTGGCCCGCGACCATGGGCGTCCTGCCCGCCATGGAGACGGGGGTGCCGTCCGGGGTTTCCCAGAGCGTGACGCGTTCGTGGGCGATGCGCGTGTCCGCCCATGAGCTGTTGTCCGCAGAGGGGGTTCCTCCGATGTCGGTGACGAACTCGCGGTGCCAAAGCATGAGTTGCTCGCGGTCCTGCTCGTTCGCGACTCGCCCCCGGCCCTCAGGGAACGGTTCTGGTGGCGTGAGCGTGCCCAAGCGGTACAGGCGCTCCCGCTCGTGCAGCGTCGGTATCGCGCCCGTGCGCCGCTGCCAAGCCTCTGCGAAGAAGCTGGCGGTGTCGTGGTCCGCGTTGACGCCGGGGAGGGGATGGCCGAGGCCGGCTAGTTGAGCGGCGAGGCTGTCGGCCTCTTCGGGGGTGAGGGGGGTGAGGGTCAGGCGGCGGGGCGGGGTACGGAAGAAGGTCGCACGGACCTCGCCCGCCCGTTCCAGCAGGCCGAAGATGGGGGCGTCGGCGCCGTACGCGTCCGCCCCGCGCGTACGCAGTGCCTCGGTCACCGTCAGCGGGACGGTGTGCAGGGCGGGACGCGACTGCAGGAAGTCTCCGGCGCGAGCGAGAAAGTCGTCGAGGTCTTCGGTGAGGTGCCAGTCATCCGGACTCATGTCTCATGATCCCGCGTGCCGTCGGCGTGCGCCCGTGGTTTTCCGCTGGGAGGGGCGCGAACACGTCCGCCGTCGAGGGGGCTTCGGCGCCGACACCTCGCTGGACTTCTTCAACGCACTTGTGGGGCGGGACATTAGCTTGATCTTTGATCACGGGCATCGGACCAGGACGAGGGAAGGCTTTGGCCATGCCTGGCCACGTCGTCCAGCGCGTTCCTCGCCATGCCGAGGAACGCGTAGCGCACTGCTATGAATTCCATACCGGCCTCGTGCACGGTGTCACCCCCGTCGGCAGGGCCTGGTAACTCGCGTGCAAGTGTCCAGAGGTTTCGCTTCAAGGCGTCCGCCCCCTCAATCTCCCCTTCGAGACATCACTGCACGTCAGCGGGTGCTTTAGTGGACGGATACAAGCGGATTCCTCAGTCCCTTTCACCCAAGACACCACGCACCGCGCGGAGTTCCTCGCCGCTCGCTTTGCGAGAGAGGCCCCTCGACCCCTGTGCCGCTGGCGCCCGCTGGTGCTCCTCAGTCATGCTGCGGGAGCTGAGCCCCATGATCGGACGGAGTCACGCGTGATCGTCTTTGAAGTCTTCTCCGGTGAGCTAGTCGACGGGTTGAGCCGCCAGGCCGCCGAGGCCGGCATCACCGATGCGGCGATCGTCTCTTTGATCGGGGCCGCCGACTCCTTCACCGTCTCGACCATGCCCGAAGGCGACGCCCTCAAGGACAACATCACGAAGTACGACCTGCCCGGCGAGATGACCGGCACCGGCGAGATCCGCAACGGCTTTGTCCACCTCCACGTCGTCATGGGCGTCGAAGGCGACCGCGCCATCGCCGGACACCTCCACGAAGCCGTCGTCGGCACCCACTTCGCACGCGCCTACGCCATCCCCATCGCCTAATGCCTGTACCGCCCACCAGCGGCCGTCTGCAATGGATTGACGTCCCCCCGCCGCTGCGCGCTCGCCTCGAAACCGCCCTCGGCGCACCCGTCACCGACGCGGTCACCCCGGGCGGCGGCTTCGGCCACCAGCTCGCCGCCGCCCTCCGCCTGGACAGCGGCCGACGGGTCTTCGTCAAGGCCGCCCCCGACGACGACCCGCTCACTGCCGCCAACCTCCACGAGGCGGCCGTCCTCGACACTCTGCCGCGTGGCGCTCCGGCCCCGGACCTGCTGGGCATCCACCGCGCCGCCGACTGGACCGCCGTCGTCATCGCCCACCTCGACGGACCCCACCCGGACCTCTCTGCGGCCTCCGGCGACGCCGAACAGACTTGGGACCTGCTGGCCAAGCTCACCTCCAGCCCCGCCCCCGCGCCGTACACCGCGGCGGTGAGCGCCGTGCCCTCCACGGCGGCGGCCCTGCACGGCTGGGACGAGCTTGCCGCCGATCCGCCGGACGACCTCGCCCCCGCCGCCCGCGTCCACCTGCCGCAGCTCGCCGAACTGGAAGCGGCCTGGCCCGCCCTGGCCTGCGGCACCCGCATCGTCCACGGCGACCTGCGGGCCGACAACATGGTCCGCGACCACGACCAGGGTGTGACCTTCGTGGACTGGGCGCACGCCACCACCGGCCCGGCCTGCATCGACGCCGCTTCCCTCGCGCCGCAGCTCGTCCTCGCCGGACACGCGCCCGCAGACATCGCCCGTCTGCTCCGTGACCACCCCGCCACCGCCAGCAGTCCCGACACCACCACGGCGTTCCTCGCTGCGCTCACCGGCCACTGGCACCGCAACGCCCGCAGGCCCTCGCCCCCCGGCGCCCCCGGACTGCGCGCCTACCAACGCCGCGCGGCAGCCGCCGGCCTCGCCCTCCTCGGCTACCGCCTGCGTTGACACCTCACTCGTCACCGAGTTGCCCCCGTTGGACCTCATGGGGCTGACCGGTCGTGACGTGCGATGGCGCTCACCCCTCCTGCTTTGAGTGAGCGCCGTTCTCTAGTCCCTTTCACCCGAGTCACCAGTGCGCGTCGGCCGCCTCAATCGCAGAGCCGCGACAAGTGGTTCCCAGAGACCGTGGACCAGGTGGGGAACAACGCGGTGTGTCCGTTCCTGGCGCGGGTCAAGACGACGTACAGCAGCTCGGAGCCGGTCGGGTACGGCTCCCCTTCGGAGCCCTGGAACTCGTTGCTTCCGAGGAACAAGATCGTGGTGTCGGCTTCCCGGCCCTTGGTCTGATGGAGGTTCATGACCTGGATCCGGGCCTGCCAGGCTGTCCCTGCCCCGACCAGCGCTTCGTCGCGTGCGCGGAGAAGCTCCTGCCCGGCCGCAGCAGCGTCGACTCTGCTGCGGCCGCTGGAGTGACGGAGGGCGACGCGCGTGCGGCGGGCCCACTGAATCCAGGTCTCCTGGCCGCGGGGCGGCCCCGACCGCGTTATGGGCGTTTGATCGCCTCCGCGAGCCTCGCGACGTCGGGCCGGACCTGCGGCCTGTCTACTCCAGCAACTCTGATTGGATCCGGTTCCAGCTCGGCCGCGGGCTGTCGACCGGATGCACGATGGTGAGGAGGCGGCCTTCGAGGAACGCGTCGAGCCGGTCAGCCGTTGGAGAGTCCAGCCGGCGGCGCTGGGCCCTGTGGTCCAGGGGCAGGCGCTCTCCCAGGACGCCGAGCAGCACCTCGTGGCGTGCCGGGCCGACAGCATCGCCGCGGATCCACCGGCCGCGGACCTCAACGCCGGAGAACGTACCGAGTGTGTCCTCACGGCCGAAGGACCGGTTCATGGCTGCTTCGACCAGCGGTTCGGCCCGCCTGATCGCCGCCTCAGGGTAGGCCCCGGCTCCATCGGCCGGACCCTCACCGCTGGACTCGGGTATGTCATCAGGCCAGTTCAGGAGGGGTTCCTCCGGTTCCAGGTTCGGGCGTCGGCGGGGATCGGGCCGGGGAACACGGAATCGCCAGGGAGTTGCGCCGCCCGGGGTGTCGATCCACCCAGTGCTGAGCCCGGCCGTGGCCGGGGAGTCGTCGGGGAGGAAGATGTCGACGTAGACGCCGCCCGTGCCGAGCCAGACCCAGCTCATGAAGTAGGCGTGATCGTCGTGGTCGACGGACCACTGCGCGAGCTTCTCCAAGCGGGTCTTCTGCGGCTGGGTGCCTTTGCCGGCAGGGAACATCTGCTGGTGGTCGCGGCGGCGGCCCCGCGCCTCTCCGGCGAGCGGACCGGCGGCAAGGTCGTACAGCAGGTCCGGCCGCACACCCTTCTTCGCGTAGGTGCCGACTAGTTTCCCGGGCAGGACGTCGACGCTCCTGAGCCCGTTGGCCCCTGGCTCCCAGTCGAAAAGGGCCTCGCTGACAGCGGTCATCACCCCAAGGCCGGTGCACTCGCTGACGAAGCGCCGGATGTGGAGGGAGCTGGAGTCGAGGGCGGGGCAGTCGACCCCGAGCGGGCCAGTACCCGGGCTGCCGGCGATATAGCTGAGCAGGAGGCTGATCTCGTGGTCGCGCACACGCTGATCGACCGTCTTGCGCAGGTCGCAGGCAAGGGCGTTGATGTTGACCACAGCAGCCAACGACACCGGCAGAGAGCCCTGCCCGATCTCGACGGCCTGGACAGCGTCAGCGCCAGCCATGCCCTTCTCAACCGTGAAACGCCACACCCGGGCACGCACCGTACTCATGGGGGAAGCCTATGGCCGCCATCCGCCGGTGCGGACCTCTGGCTCCGTAGGACCCCGCAACGCGCCGGTCTACGCGGCATCCCCGATCGACACCGGGTGCCGGACAGCCTTCTTCACGTCCATCTCGACCGAGACCCGGTCCTTGCCCTCCGCCTTTGCGTACGCCGTCACCTTCATCTGGAACTCCGCGGAGGCGTCGAACCAGGGCTTCCACGACTCCGCGCTGTAGGGCAGGTCCTTGACCGCGTCGTTCGCCTCGACGGCAGCGCGCTCCAGGTCGATCAGGTCATCGAACGAAATAGCGGTCACGTCGAAGGATCCTACGTCCGGCCACGGCAAGGCCGGTCCCTCCCGTCCGTGGTCGGCGAGCCGAACCAATCGGGTTGCGCGGTCCCCTTTCCCTGCCCGATCCTTCTAGGTTCGCCACATTCACATCTGGAGGGCCGCACCGGTGACCTCGACGACCAACGACCCCCTCGCCGCGCTCCAGGCCGTGGACCCGCGCGTCCTGCATTTCACGCCGTTCGGCCTCGGCGGACCCATGCGGCCCCAGGACGCCGCGGACTATCAGCAGCGCCTGATCAGCAACCTGGTCCTCGCCGACGACGTGGCACAGACGACCCGCCAGAAGTTCGAGCAGCTGTGCGCCGGCTACGCCCACGGCCTGTTGTGCTACGACCTGTTCACGCTGGTCTCGGACGCCGCCAAACTTACGCTGGAGCAGGCGCTGCGGGACCGGTTCGCCGCCCACCACAACGGCACCATCACCGCCCGGAACCAGGCAGGCAGCGAGCGCCAGATCGCCTACACCAGCTATGCAGACTTCCACGATCAGTACAAGAGGCTCCGCAAGCCCGAGATGCGGATGGGCAGTTCGAACACCTGGACCCCGTTCAACGGAATGCTCGACGGACTGCTGAAGTGGGCGCGGCGAGAGGGCCTGCTGCGTGGCCAGCGAAACCGCGGGATCGAGAGGGCGAAGAAGAACCTGCGGAACGTCACCGCCCACGGCATGTTCCACCTCCTCACTCCCGTCGACGTATACAGGGATCTGTCCGACCTCGCGGAGATCATCAACCATTTGTGGGGCCACGCGACACCGGGAGGCCGGCTCTACCCGGCACCGATCCCGCGCGACGTGGTCGCCATCCGGTGGAACACCACCACCGGCTCCGTGAGGGCCGGGCACGCAGCCCAGCTCGCCGACCAGCAGGAGCAAGCGGAGGAGGACGGATTCACCTTCGTACTCGTGCGCGCGGTCTTCTGGCCCGGGGAGCGAGAGGATCCCAATTTGATGGAGTACGACGCCCGGAACGCCACCACGCACTTTCCGGCGGAGTACCTGTGGGGCCCCGGCAGCCGCACGCAGGCCATCGCCTGGCTTGAGCAGGAAGCGCCCGGGCCGGACAGCTGCGACAGCCTGGACCAGGTCTTCGTGATCCGCGTCCACGACGACCGCATCCACCTTCCGATGTACCCAGGCGTCGCCGCGGCGCTCCTGCCCGCGGAGCAGCAGGGATCCTGGTACGCGGTCCGCGCCGACGGCCCGGCCGAGGTGTTCGCACACGCGCGCGCCGCGTCGACTGCCGCAAACGGGCATGACCGCACCGGAGAGTGCGAGCGGTGCCCTGTGGAAACCATCGCCAGCGGAGACCTCGTCACGGTCCTCCGAGCCGCGCGGGACGCCGGCGCCGACATCAGTCCGCTGACGACGCCCGACGTGCGCACCCCGTTCGCCGACCTGATGGCTCCCCGGTCGGTCGCCGCCTCGCCCTGACGTGAGAAGTCCCGCCCGGGTCTATCGCCGTCGGGGACGGGGGCGGGATGCCGTCGCTACCGCCATGGCCTCGGCCTGGTGGACGATGACGTTGACCGCGCCGTACGACCGCTCCACGTGCCCGTCCAGGAGGACGACGGAGGCTTCCAGCAGGATGCGGCGGAAGCGTTCCCGCACCGGTGGGGGAGAAGACGAGGCTAACCATGCCGCTCGCGTCCTCCAGTGCGCCGAAGGCGACACTGTTCGCGGTGGGCGGGCGCTGGAGGTATTTGGCAAATCCGCCGAGTTTGCCTCACAGCCGAATACGGCCGCCAGGCCGTGCCCACGCCATGGTGGATCCAAGGTCACCCGGTCCACGACGAGCAGCCCGGAGCCGACGTACTCAAGCAGCTCGCTGACTTCGCTGGTGACGGAGCCCGTCTCGGGATCGAGGAGGACCTGGGCGGTCTAATACAGCTCCTCCGACTCTTGCTCCATAGACCGGAACGCATTCCGGCCGCGGTCGAGGTGGACCCGGTAGAACGTCATCGACCCCACGGTGGCGTCCTCGACCGTGCACGCGGGGCACTCTACGGTGACGCAGTTGCCCGTGGCCGCCGGCTCCTGGCCTCCGTCGTGCGCACGCCGACGATGGAGGACGGACACACTCCACCGCTCCAGCGTGTCGGCCTGCGGGGTGTCCCAGAGCTCGTCGTCGTAGGAGATGCGCAGGTACAGGTCGGAGGGATCCCCTGGAAGCTGAGGCCGCTTACTCACCCGGCAAGGTCCTGCACGATGGCTTCAAGGACAGCACCCGAACCCTCGATGGGCGTGGGCATCACGACACCGATCACCGTTCTGTGCACGGCACCGCCCGACAGCAGCGACGGCTCGGGGTTCTTGGTCACGATCCGCAGGAGCCCGTGTCCGGGAGCCCCCTCGATCCGGTAGCCGGGTTGGAGGCGAGAGAGCCATCCGTGGTCCACTGCCACCGCGGCGCCGCGCAGCGCGCCGATACGCAGGCCGCGGGTCACCCAGGCCGACCAGGCGACCTCGCTCCAGTCCGCGCCGTCGGCCTGGTCAGGAATGACGTCTGAGAGGTCGGGGTGCTGCTCAGCCACCCAGCGCGAGGGCTGCGCTTTGCGGAGGACCCACTGCCCGTCCCTGCCGACCTCGGCAGGGTCGAGCCCTGGGGTGAGGCGCATGTCGAGAGCGACGTGGCCGTCGGTGATCCGGTCGCCGTGCACCCAGACCTTGTCCTTATTGACGACCCAGTCGCAGAGTCGCTCCATTGACGCTGTCACTCGTTGTGCTCCCAGGAGAGATCATTGCCCTTCCACAGTAGGGCGGGGAGCACGGAAAGCCTCTCTCAGACGACCTTTCCGCCTGCGGCCGACGCGAAAGCCACGCTCCGGGCGAACAGCCCCGCGTGACCATCGCACGCGTAGAAGCGGCGGCCGTCATCGGAACCGGCGCAGGGCTCGAACCACAACACGGCGGTATGCCTTCATGAGTGGTGGTCACAGTCGTGGGGGTCGGTTATCAGATCCGCCAATCCCATGAGCGCGTGAGTCAAGCGTGGAGGCTAGCCGCCGACCGTCACGTGCTGCGTTGCGGGTCGGGCGCGAGTGTGATGGTCATCCAGGGCGCCGCCGCCTCGCGGTAGCTGTGTCCGACCGGGACCAGTTCGGCGCTGCGGGTGAGGCTGAAGATCGTCACCATGATCATGTCCGAGCCGTCCGCGACAGAGTTGAGCTGGGTGCGGCAGCGCTGGCAGGATCCTCGGTGGAGAGTCGGCCAAGTGGAGAAGTAGGCCGGCTCTCCTGCCTGGCCCGTCCACTTCAGGGCGTCCCTGTGGAAACCGACCCAGGCCATCGCGGGAGAACCGGACAGGCGCGTGCAGTGCTCGCACGAGCACAGTTCCCTGTCAAGTCCTTGTGTTCACGACTTGTGCCTCCTCAGCATGGCGGCGCGCGGTGGTGGCTGTGGAAGGGATGGGACGGCCACCCAACGGTCTGGACGAGCAGTTCCTGTCAGGTCGACTGTGCCTTGTTCACCGGCGTGATGTAGGCCGCTTCGATGAAATTGATGAACCGGTTCGCGTTCCCGGTGCCGAGCATTTTCCCTATGCGGCGGAACATGTGGCGGGCGGCTCTCAATTCATCGCTGATGGACCCGATGCTCCACTCATGCAAATTCTTCGTAGCCGTCCAGAATTCTCAACGTCCTGGGACGTGGTCTCACGCTTTCGTCTCGGCAGGCATCGATGGCCAGAATTCGTCTAGGAAGTAGCCCAGCGCCTTTCTGGACTCGCTCCGGTTGAGCATCCCCTGGACTGTCCTTGGACTGCCGCGCGGCACTCGCAGAGTTCTCCGTCATCCGCGCTGAGCATGACCGCGGCGGGCCCCGGCCCGGGAGTTCGCGCCCTGCTCGCGGGCGAGAACGGGATGCCGGCCGGGGCCATCGAGGGAGCAGGTGACGTTGCCGACCAGCGGACGGGCGGTCAACCGGCCGTGCTGTGCTCGGTCTCCGGCACCGACAGCAGCCAGTGCACGGCGTTGTCGCGGAAGGACGCGTGGATCGGCACGAGGTCTGGGCCGCTGGTGTCGTCGAGGGCGGTGACGTTGATGCCAATCTCTGGGATGTCGCTGTCGATCGCCGCGAGGCGGCTGCCGCAGGTCGGGCAGAAGCCGCGTTTCGCCTCGCCTTCGAAGGTCTCGTACCAGGTTGGCTCGCCGCCCTCACCGGTCCAGGTGACCGTCTCGAATCCCACCCACCACATCACTGGTGTGCCGCCGAGCTTTTGACAGTGGCGGCAGACACAGGTGTGGGGGAAGACGGCCGGACCTCGGGTTGTGAAGCGGATGCGGCCGCACAGGCAGCCGCCGGTACGTTCCCCGGCTGTTTCGGCTCCCTGGGCGTCGGCGGCGGGGGTGGCGTTCATAAGGTGATCTCCCGGGCGCAATGGGCAAGTTGGGCCCATCAGTGTGCCATCGCTTCCATGATCGCCAGGACGCTGTTGGCGGCTCTGGCGTGGCCCCGGCCGCGTGCGCCGATTTCGGAGGCGTCATGGGCCGGGTGACGAAACCGCGGCTCAGGGGCGTCCGAGGGCGCGGACGGTCCATCCGGCGTCGCGCCAGGTGCCTGCGTTCAGGGTGCCCCCGCCGTCGATGACGCGCGGGGTGGCGGTTCGGGCGGCGACGCGGGGCGGGTCGATACGGGAGGACGAACAGCTGCGACAGCCGGGGGACAACGTCGCGGTCCTGCCGACCCCGAGCCCACCTTCACCGCGGCGAGGGTGGCCCACAGGCGTTTCTCGGCCCGCTCGCGGTTGCCGGAGACCAGCCGTTCCAGCACGGTCACCCCGGGCAGCACCACCTTCTTGTCCACCAGGCGTTTGGTCGCGAGGTCGAGCAGCAGGGTGGGGCGTTCGTTGCCGATCCAGGCCCGCTGGTACAGCCAGCGGGCGAGCGCGAACCAGGCGACCACCCCGGCGGGCACCTCTTCGGGGTTGTTCAGGAAGGTGCCCAGGTAGCGGATGGTGCCGAGCTGGACAGCCCAGCCGATCCGGTTCCGCGCGCAGCGGGTGGCCATCGCCCTGCGGCGCGCGGTCTGATCCAGCAAGAAGGACCCGGCGAGCTGTCCCTCGTCCGGGTCCTCGGTGAAGTGGCCGAAGCGCCTGCGCTGTTCCTCGCTCAGAAAGTTGGTGGGCACCGCCCGCTCCTTGATCGTCAGTGTGATTCGCGCGCGACAGTGCCAGGTGACCTGGCGGAGCGTGAGACGATCCCCGATTCCAGCCCAGAGCATCACCCGACGTGATAGACGCGGTGGCCCTGACAGCGGCGGCCCCGGCGGTGCCCCACCGGGGCGCTACAGTCTCCGCATTCATGCAGATCAGAAGGAGGGGACATGGGCAGACGCTGGGGGGTGGCCTCCATAGCCGTGCTTGCGCTCACGACCGGCTGCGGAGCCGAGGTGCAACGCGGGGCCAACGCCTACGACTACGCGGCTGGATATCTGAGCGGACAGACCGAGCAGAGGGCCGGCGGAGACAAGACCGCCGGGTGCGGGAAGCAGTTCCAGGACTACGAAGCCGCTATGGACGAAAGCCCGAACGCAAAGGTGCGGGAGTATTTCACCCAGGGCTGCGCCGATGGCTTCGACGGAGTTGACCCGGCCATGTGGCCCGAAGGCCAAGCCAAGCCGTAACCCGCACCCGGCAGCAACGGCGGCCACGCGGACTCCCGCGCGCCCGAGCCCCGATCCCCCAGTCGGGACTCGTACCGGCCGCCCGTCCTCGAACGCCACCGAGACGGCCTCTGCTAGCGGTCGCAGGTACTCGCCCGTCGCATCCCGCCAGCCCACCTCGAAACCGTCCATCTGCCACAGGTCCCGCCCACTCCAACTCGCGCAGCCCCATGGACATCACTGTGCAGATCCGCAGGGACTGCGCAGACCGAACGGGAACCCCGCGTCCCCGTGATCGCGGGGCGCGATGGCCACCCCAGCGCTGCGACAGATGAAACCCCTCGCCCTTTCCGGCCACGGAGTGCATCCTGATCAGTTATGCCTCGCACTCGACAAGGGGAAGCGACGTGACCGATACTCTCCAGCCGGACCCAGAGATGCTGGGCGCGGCCATGATTGGCTACTACCAGGCTGTGCAGCGATTCCTGCGGGACGCGACGAGGGTGACCGCGCACGACGACGGCTTCTCCGCCCTTGCCTCCGCGACGGAATGCCTGTTCTGGGCGTGCTCACTTGAAAGCAGATGCGCGAGAACGACGCGACGTACCTGAGCGATGCTGACGACTACGGCCGCAGGCTCGTCCAAGGGGCCCGTTGGGCGCGTAACCAGGCCACCCACCAGCTTGCGTTCATCATCGCCCACTCCGACGGCCCACAGTATCCGCAGCCCGATCCCGCGACGCTGGTCGAAGTGGTGTGGCGGCCCGCCGACGAGATGCCGGCGCCGAACCGGGAGTACCGGAGCCAACGCGAAGCGTACGACCAGCACCTGGCAGGTCATCCCGTACGCATCACCTTTGAGCGCATCAAGGGCTTCTTCGCGTCTGAGCAGAATCGACCCGGCTCGCTGCTCAACCGCACCACTCAAGCGTGAGCCCAGGGCTGTGCTCTTCGCGCGGAGGCGGCGAGAGAAGCGTCGTAACCAGTCAGCTCCTGCACAGCCCTGTTGGAAGTGAGCGGAAAGGGCCTACATTCACCCAGTGTTCAAGGAATTCCTGACTCGCCGGGCTCTGGCCCGCGCGGCGCGAGGACTCGCGCCGCGCATGGAACAAGACGAACAACTCGTCGCCTTCGACATCTGTCGTACCGGCGGCGACCTTGGTGAACTGTTCCGCAACCGCGGTGTACGCGTCGACGTCGTAGTCTCTGACCGGGCGCTGTACCTCGTGCGCAACGGAGATACGCGCACAATGAACCGCCTGCTGTTCGATGACATCGCAAGAGTGAGCTACACACCGCCGCCGTCGCCGGACGACATGGCGGCCGGCCTCCAGTACGCGCTGCTGGGGCCGATGGCCAAGCTCATCGTGGTCCACCTGTGGGACAGCAACTCCTTCGCGTTCATGCCATACCAACGCAACGGCCGTTCCGAGGTCGGCCCCGAACTCTTGACACGCGTGCCGGACAGGACCGTGGCCACGCACCGCATCGAACTGTTGCAGGATGGCCGTGGTGTCACGGTGACCCAGAGCACCGGACGACGCGGCAGCATCGGTTTCAACTGGGACTTCACCCCAGACGACGGCGTGGACGTCGACAGCGAACCGCTGAGCAGCGAGTTCAAGAAGCGCATGTACCAGCTCATGCGGGATGCCGGCGACCCAAACGCAGAGGAGCATGCCACCAGTTGAGCCGAGGGTTTTCGTGGCGCTTCCCATTCTCGTAGCCGGAAGCGCCCTCTCCGCCCTTCTGTCAGCGAACATCGCGGGTCGAGGCCATGCGATTCGCAGTAGTCAGTAGCTCGGGTCAGCGCCGGACCAGTCATAGACACGTCGTTGCTCTGCGTGAACACAGTGTTTGTGTCCTCAGGTCCTCAGCCCGCGCGACGTCTGCCCGGACACCGGCCTGGCCCGCTTCTCAGTTGCCTGTGAGCTCCCTCACACAGAGTGTCCGGATCTCGGCATCACCTACATCGATACCGTCGGCACCCCCCACCTTCAGGACGGACTCGTGCTGGAGGACTTCGGTGGCTTCGGGGACGAGCGCACACTGAGAGGCGTTGTCCCCGTCGATGACCTGGACAACCTGGACGGTCGCATCGAGATCGTCGCAGGAAACGGTGATCGGAAAGTACCGGTCGGCGGCGATGCAGTCACCCGCCTCTGGCACCGGCTGCTCCATGGGGTTGTTGCTCTCGTCGGTGTCCGCGAAGAACGCTCCGTAGACAAAGCCGGCCGCCAGCAGGAGGAGCACGGAACCTGCTATGAAGAGTTTGCCCCCGTGCCATGCGAGGCGCAGCAGCCGTCTGAGCCGTCGTCTTCGGGAAGGTATGTCGGAAGATGGTGAATCCATAACGACGGATTCTGCACCACGAGATCTCGCCACGTCTGGACCTCGGAACCCACTGGTGGAGTTGCTTGCTCCCTGAGCCTGGCTCATGGGCTTACCCCTCGCGCGGGGCCCGGCCGTGAGGACGACTAGGAGGCAGCTGCCGAACGGGTCGACGAGCCGGCCCCTCGCCCCGCTGCCGGGCCACGCACGGCCCGGCAGCAGCACAGAGGCGCGCGCGGTCCGTTCAAGGAGCCACGCGGTCCCAATCCTGGTCGCTGGTCGCGGTGTTGCCCCTAACCTCCCTGGAATGCCTGCAACGTGCGTATTCTGTGGGGCCTGTGGCCCAATGTCCGCCGAGCATGTGTTGCCCCAGTGGATGAGGACAGAGTTCGCGGAGGTCGCGCAGCACGCCATGCGGACCTATCTCTCGCGGCGCACGGCGACCGGGTGGAACGCCCCGCATACCCCGGCGGGCGGGTCCGGTGGGCGGCGGTTCGCCGGCGAGCATCCACCCCCAGGTCGTCAGCGAGATCCGATAGATCCGCGCGGAGGACTTGGCGATGCCCGCGCCGGTGAGGTACCGCTCGACCGCCGCGGTGTACGACGAGGGCGGGGCGGACAGGGGCAACACCCGGGCGCGCGGCAGCCGGAGCGCGCCCCGCTTCCCTGCTCTGCCGCAGTAAATGCGTACACCTCACCCCGACGGCCGGAATCACCCGCCGCAGGTCGCGGTGATCACGGTAGAGGTCCTGCCGCAGTAAATCCGGCATTTACTGCGGCAGTCGCGATCCCCTAGGAGACCTTTCTAGGACTACATCCTTGACGCACCTCCTAGAAGGAGTACCTTGAAGCCATGACGAAGAGCGAAACGCGGCTGATGCCGACGGGAACTTGTTGGTGCGGATGCGGGAACGAGGTCGGCCTCGGCTCCTTCTTCTCCCAGGGACACGACAAGATCGCAGAGGCGGCCCTCCTGGCGGCCCGATACGACAACTCCGTCGCCCGACTCATCGCACACCACGGGTTCGGGCCCGACAACGGCGTCCGCGAGGCGGCTGTCGAGAACGGCAACTGGGAGCGGTGTCCCGGGGCGGACTGCAACTACCTTGGTGCCCCCGCCAGCATCCGCGTCCACCGCAAGAAGGCCCAGCACTAGGTACCAATCTCACCAAGCCCGGGCGGGGGCAGGTCGTTGACCTGCCCCCGCCCGGCTGCAGTACGACACCTACCGCCGAGGACTGTCAGATGCGCCTGGCACGATGCCTAGTATGAGCCCGACACCAGAGCTGACACAGAGGACCCTGACCGCACGCGGCTTCCGCGGCTTCGTGCCGTTCCGTGAACTGCCCGGCAGCAACGTCCCCACCGGGCACGGAATCTACGTGGTGATCCGCGCAGACACCTCGCCCCCGTCGTTCCTCCCCACCAGCCCTGCCGGACACCTCAAGGGCCGCGACCCGTCCGTGACCGCCGACAAGCTCCGCGACGCCTGGGTGGACGGGGCAACGGTCGTGTACATCGGCAAGGCCGCGGGCAAGGACGGACTGAATCAGCGGCTTGCCGACTACCGCCGCCACGGCACCGGCCTGCTGGCCGGCCACTGGGGCGGACGCTACATCTGGCAGCTGGCCGACTCGGACGCACTGCTCGTCGCCTGGCGGCCGACGACCGAGGACGATGCGGGTGAGGCTGAGCAGGACCTGATCGACGAGTTCAAAGAACTCCACGGAGGAGCCCTGCCCTTCGCCAACCTCAGGAACAACGCCCGAAAGGCTCCTGCGACAGACACCAGCATCGGCTAAGAACCTGATGTGGAAGCCCTCTACATGTATAAGTGCGCTTGGGTGACCGGAACCTGTGCTCGCAGAGGGCCGGGGGTTCCCTACCGTCGGAGCATGAGCACCGGAAGGTAAGGAGCAGGCTGCGGCCGGTCTTCATGGCCTGGAGGGGCCGTGCCGCCTGTCTCCATGCCGTTCGGTTGCCACAGGGACAATCACAGTCCCCGCCATTGGCGCGTGAAGCGGCCAATGTAGGGGCGGTGCCGGTAGGGATCATAGTCAGGGGTGGCGTCCAATTCGCGCAGTAGCATGAACTGGTGGGGTGCGCGATGGCAGTCGCGTATGAGGGCCCATTCGGCGGCGACGGGCCACTGGTTGAGCTGGGCTCGGATACCGGGGCGCCATTGCTCCCAGGTCTCGCCGCCGACCCAGCCCAACTCACGCAGTTCCAGCTCGTCTTCACAAAGCCGCAAGTACAGGCGCACGGCTTTGAGTTCCTCGCTGCTGCATGCTGTGCCGTCCTCGGCGACGAGGGCCAGGGAGGGGAAGCCGTCGAGGATTTGCCAGTAGCGTGCGATATATGCGTCTTCGATGGTTTTGACGCGGGCTCTGGCGGCGCTGACCGCGCTGCTGATCAGCGCGATGAGGGCGACGCCTGCAGCGAAGACGGCGACCCAGAATTCTGCGTTCACTTCGTGGAGTCCTCAGGGCAGTAGGAGAGAGGGTCTCTAATCTCGCCAACGGTGACCAAGACGCGGGTCGACAGGGCAAGGCTGTCCCAGCGCTGCCGCCACCTGCCGGGCTCGCGGGTGTACACAACCCACCCGGAGCCAGACGTGTCGTACGCGTTGGCGCGTCCCTTCGGCCACGGGTCCAGGGCCACACGATGACCAGAGTGGCGTGTGGGGTTGATCTGGTTCGTTGACCTCTCGGGACTGAGCGCTGCCCCTCGGATCTCCGCGCCGCACTCGCGGAACCTCCAGCGCGTCGCCTGTGCCATTTCGCCCCCTCACCCCGGCGCTACCCCTCGCCCATCGCCAAGCTGCTCCACGGCCTGATCCGTGCGCGGACCCTACCTCTGCCCGCCCTCGCCACGGAGCACGTCACCGACGGTCTGGCAGGAGTCGACTCTGTGCTGTGCGCGGCGGGCGCGTTCATCCGGGTCTCGCACGAAGAGAGCCTGCCGTCCCGGGTGGTAGGTGCTGACCACCTTCAGACTCCGTTCACGGACAACTCCGGGGTGCGTCTTGAGCAGGCGGCGCCACGCGTCCTGGGCTTCACTGCCCTGGAGAAGCACGACCTCGGCCTTCGGCATCAACCCCAGCAGCTGCTTCAGGACCTCGACGCCGGCCTGAAGCTCGGCCGCCTTCGGCGAGCGGTTGATGTACCAGGGGTAGGCGTTCCAGGGAGTGACGTCTCGCGGCGCGATCCCCGCCCCCTCGAAGAGCTGGACCTGAAGCTCCGCTGTCGGATCGTCGTTCTCCACGCACAGAAATCCGGAGCCGACACCCTCCTGTGTCTTGGGGCCCGGGTCCCGCAGGATCGACAGGGCGCGCGCCTCCACTCCCCCGTGCCAGGGGGCGACGTGCGGCATCCAGCCACGCTCGTCCTGGTCGCGCAAGGCGTCGACCATCTCATTGATCGGACGTACGTGAGGGGCGTAGCGCCCCTGCTCCTGCTCTATCCGGAACGCCTCGTCCCGCATTCGTCTCGCCATATTTCCTCCAACACCGGCTCACACCATCGCGGGGACCCTACCGGGAACGTCTGACCACTGCAGACTGCTCGATCGATCCTGCCCACAGATGCCGGAGAACGAGTCGCGAAGGACGCGACGGAGGCTGCGGGCGACTCTGTTGTCATGGGAAGTCCCGAGTATCACAAAGAGCCACATGCCACCTGGCCATAGCCATACGAGATCTGGCCTCGGCCGCCACCCGCTGTACCGCTCGCCCTCGCGCGGGGTCCGACCCCTAGCATCACGCAGCGCTACATGTCCGTTGGCCGTAGCTATACGAGAACAGGGCACATCGACGTGGCCTGCGGCCAGCTGACCTTCATCGACTGCACCGGTCTGTCCGCGCTGCTGGCCGCCGCCCACGCGGCCAAGGCCGGCGGGAGCGAGCTGCGGCTGCGCGCGGTCCCGCACTCCCTGGCTCGGCTACTGCGGCTCACCTGTACCGGCGGCGCCTTCACGATCGAGCAGCCATAGCTGAGTGAGGACGTGAGCCCCACGGCCTCGAGCTCGGCAACCGGTCCGTCGACATCCTCGCCCGCGTCCAGTCGAACCGGGCCAAGGACTACGTCCGCGAGCTCAATGGCGCCCTCGCCCCCTGGCGGCGCGAGCCGGCCGTCCGCGCGTTCATCCACCGGACCCGCAAGGAGCTTGGCGTCGCCGCGTGACGGCCTCCTCTCCTTAATCGCCGGACGGGCGGAGCGGGATGACGTTGCCGGGGGCAGGTTGGTCCTGGTCGTCGGGGCGCCGGAGGATGAGGACCGCTGCCGCAAGGGCCATCTGCTCCGCTCGATGCCGGGACTCGGCCTCGGCAGCCCGGGAGTCCTTGAGAGCTTCCTTCAGGCGGACAACCTCTTTGCGAAGCCGCCTTTCGACTTCCGGCGTCTGGTGCGTTTCCGCACGTACCCGCGCGTAGAACTCCTCCTTGAGATCGGCGTGGCGCTTTTGCAGAGCCATGCGGTGAACACCGGCCTCTGCGGCGAGCGCAACCACCGTGAGACTGCCGTTGGAGCAGGTGGGCTGGCCGGCCAGGAGGCGGTCCATGGCCGTGCGGATGCGGGAGCGTTCGTCCTCGTGCTGCTGGTTCATGCGATGGCCTCCTCGGCGGACTGGGCGGCGGAGTCGTGGGCGTCGGCGAGAGCGCGGAAGCGGTTGGCGGTCAGGCGAAGTCGGTCACCCAGGGGCTGGGGCACGAGGACTGCCTTCGTATCGAGCCGATCAGCGTGCTCTCGTGCCGCCTGCGCGTAGCTGTCGGTGCGGACCGCGTTGCCGCAGCCGAGCTGGCAGGCGAACTGGTTGGGTGCCGTCGCCCCGGGATCCGGATCGCACAGGGCCGTGTCGCGCTTGAAGGCGCAGATGAGGAAGGAGTCCGGGTTGTCGAAGAGTACGAGGCCGTCGCGCGCGAGGAACTTGGCGGCGGCCTTCGGGGTGGTCAGGGCGCCTTCGAAGCTGGGGAGCGAGGTTGCTCCGATGAGAGCCCGTCGAGCGGCCGGGCCGGAGATCTTCTCGCCGGCCGCAGTAGCGTCGCGCAGCCGTGCTGCGGTCTGCGCGGCGGCGAGAGCGGTCTCGACGTCGAGCTCCCCGTGGAACCCCCGGCGACCGCGGTTGCCGTAGCCGGTGGAGGTACGGGCGTCCAGGGCGGTGCGCATGTGTCCGTACTGGATGGCGAGGGCGACCAGACCGCCGGGGCGGCGGGCGATGTGCCAAGCCAAAGTTCTGCGCAGGCGACTCAGTCCAAGGTTGCCGTGCGGGTCCTCCGGCACCATCTGGGCGGGCAAGCCCTGGGCGGTGGCCTCCTGGTTGATCCACGACACGAGATTCTCGACGCGGCGGTCCAGGGTGCCCCGCTTCAGCGCACCGTGGTGCTTGCGCTGGG
This sequence comes from Streptomyces sp. P3, assembly GCF_003032475.1. Lineage (NCBI taxonomy): Bacteria > Bacillati > Actinomycetota > Actinomycetes > Kitasatosporales > Streptomycetaceae > Streptomyces > Streptomyces sp. P3. The sequence goes on along the minus strand of NZ_CP028369.1, from coordinate 7,290,522 downwards.
AGACGACATCGTGGTGGGTGGAGCTGAACAACAGCTCGCCCTTGGGGACGATGCGCTCCAGAACCCGGATGGCGTTCACGACGGGGGTGATCGCGACCCAGGGGACGGCGCGCTCCTCACCAGCGGAGATGTGGTGGCCGTCCGAGTCGCGCACGTTCTTGAAGTGGTGGGCCCGGATCAGATGCCGCGGCATGGAGCCGTCGGGGTTCGGTTGCGGGTCCGGGCAGCAGCCGGACCGCAGCGACCGCGCCTCCTGGGGGCGCATCCCGGTCAAATACAAGATCACGATGGCGGCGGCCGTGGCCAGGTGCCGCACCAGAATCGGCGTCTCCTCGTAGTCCATGAACTCGCGCCAGGTCCGCCCCTCGATCCGGCCCGTCACCGGCACCTGCATCGGGCTGGGGCCGGGCCGCCGGGCGGCGAGCTCACGGAGCCCGCGCCGAGTAGCGAAGTCGTGGACCTGGTTCCAGCTGGCTCCCGTGACCGCCGCGACGTAGTGATGGGCCAGGGTAATGCCGTGCTTTCGGCTCACGGTGGCGGGCAGGAGAGCCCCGGCATCAACCAGCGGCTGCAGATAGTTCTTGACGGCCGCCAGACCCCCTCGGGTGCTCGGCGTGGCCGTCACGCGGGCGTGCATGCGGCAGCGCTCGGCCCAGGCGGCCAGAATGTCGTCGGAGAAGTCCTCGACCATGCGGATCGACCAGGTCAGCAAAGGACCGATCACGGTCGGGTCCAGCGGCTCAGTCTTGTTCTCCCCGCCCGCCTCGCCCGTCGAGGCCGGCAGGTAGTCGTCGATGCCCTCGCTCTCCCAGGGCGGCTGCGTAACGCCGCAGGGGCTGGCCGACAGCTGGTCGAAGGCCCACAGGTCCGAGAGCCAGCGCAGAACCGTCTGGGCATGAACGCGCGTGCAGCCGCTGGTGCACTTGGCGGCGTACGCCATCCAGTGCTCCATGGTGCAGTCACTGACCTGGGACACGCCTTGCCGGTCGAGCCAGCGCGCGAACTTCATCCACTGCAGGATGTTGTCGCGCATACTGATCACGCCGTCGCGTGACCGGTTCTGAAAGCCCCGTTCCTGCACGTAGGTGGGTCGCAGTTCGCCGTTGACCAGGACCCAGATGAGGCGCCGGAACTCGCTCCGCAGGGTGGCGGGGCACCTCCTCAAATTGATCTTGTGGATGCTGTCCCCGGGGTTATCGATCAGCGGTCCCATCGACCAGACGTCGTCGCTGTACCGGGAGTTGGGGTGGGTGTTGCCGGCGCTGATCCACCGGTCCAGGACCACCGGGCTCTCCGGCCCCGGCAGGGGAAGGATGTAGGGATCGGCCTCGAGGGTCAGAGCTGTCGTCACGGGGCGAGGTCTCCCTTGAGCAGATGGTCGACGATCATTTGGTCGCGGTCGGTGATCCGGGCCAGAGCAGCGTCCCAGGTGCTCTCATTGACCTTTGCCCGCAGATCATCGAGTCGCTGGAGGTGTTCGTCCCATCGCTTGCGCCAGATTTTCTCCGGCCAGCCGGAGCGGAGCGATATCAACTGGCGGCGCAGGATCGCGAGACGCGGGTGGTGGCCGGTGTGGACCCGGGAGTTCTCGCAGGACAGACAGAGCAGGAAGTCGGCGCCACAGCCCCCGCTCGGGTCCGGCCAGGGGCTGGTCTCCTCGTCCGCGCAGTCCGCGGTTGCGGTCTCCTGATGGGCCGCGTCGGCCGCGTCCGTGAGCCGCCCCTTGAAGGTGTAGTCGCGGGCCTGTTCGAGGGCCTCCTCGGCGCCGGCCGCGATCACGCCCACGGCGGCCTCCTGGACGTTCTCGTCGGGCAGGACGTAGATGCTCTCGTGGGTGCCACGTTTGTGCTGCAGTGGCTTGCCCGTGGTGGTGACGGTGGTCCTGCGGGCGCGTTGGAAGGGCGAGCCGATCTTGTGAGTTCTCGCCCATACTCGTGCATCGGCCTTGGACACCCCGAAGCACAGCGGGCCGACGTTCCGGGGCCGGTCCAGATTGGAGTCCACGTCAGTACGGCGCCGATTGCGGGCGACCATCAGCAGGTCGTGGCCGGGTGACAGGGCGGCGGCCAAGGCCCGCCCGTGTTGCGTGGCCTCCAGGGCCTGGGTGATGAGCCGGCCCGGCGAGTCCGCGCCGGAGTCGGTGTAGTTCTCCGTATCGAACCAGCGCCCCTCTCCCGAGCGGCGCTTCTCCACCAGGACCTCGTAGGTGACCGTGGCCGTCTCTCCCACGGACGGGGTCATAGCGGGCACGTGCAGGCGGTCGTAGACCGACAGATTCCAGCCGTATCGGTCCGTCATCATCACGGCCAGGGACGTCAGTTCCGACCGGCTCAGGAACAGCCGGCCGGTCGTCTTCCCGCGGTTCTTCCCGCGCAGCAGCCCTTCGGCTCGGGTGTAGACCTTCCCCTCTTTGTCTGGGTACCCGGGCAGTTCGCCCGTGGCGGCGATGTGCTCGAGGGCCGCCCCGATCCTCCAGTCACGGTTGTCCGGGTCCAGTGCGCCCGACCGGTAGCGGGCCAGCAGCGTGGTGTTCTCCCGGATCCGCAGCAGCGCGGCACGGAACTGCCGTTCGGCGGCCAGCAGCACCTGGTCGCGCTCCGACGGCCGGTAGGACTGCTTGGAGGGCTTGCCCTTCTTCGCAACGGGGCGGGCCAGTTCCTCGGCGGCCAGGCCCTGCGCCAGCCGCGGCTCGCGCTTCAGCAGCGTACGCATCTTGGCCAGGGCCTCGCGCCCACCGGGGCTGTCCTTGTGGTTGTTGCGCCAGAGCCGGAGCGTGGCCGAGGTAAGGTCGCCGAGATCCTCGGCCGGATGCCCCTGGTCCTTGAGGAACCGGGCGAAGACCTCCACGGACCGCCAATACGACTCACCGCTCGCGTGGCTGTTCCACCCCATGGACTGCTCGGCGAACGCGCGCGCAAGAGAGCAGCGCATCGGCTGGGGCACGGCAATCGCGGAGAAGTCGAAGACGCGCTCGAAGCCTTCCTTGTTCACCACGGTGACCTGTAGTCCGTCGGCGGCGATGCGCTGGGTCGCCTGGAAGTCCGCCGGCGGCAGGACGGCCCTGCGGCCCCGCCCGCTCACGATGTCTCCGCGACGGGGAGGGCATCGAACAGCACCTCGATGTCCTGGATCCCGGAAGTTTCCCGGGCCAGCCGGGTGAACAGGCCGTTCAGGTCCTTCGTCTGGTCCGTCTCGCCGTGCTCGTCCTCGGTGTCGAAGGCGAGGATCGACTCCAGCTGCAGGTGCATGACCGGGTTGAGGTAGTGCTCCTTCGTCGTCTCAACGTCCCGGTGTCCCAACAGGGTCTTCACCAGCCACCACGGGTCGCCGTAGAGCTGAGCGAAGTCGCGCCGGTCCGCGGCGGTCAGCCCGTACTTCTTGTCCATGAGCTCGTTCAGCACGACCAGCATGTAGAGCGCCATGGAGTGACGCGCGGAATGCGGCGTCGCATACGGGACCTTCCCCCGTACCGCAGCCGACCTCAACGGCCGCGGGACCTCTCGCTCCTCCGGCGTCAACAGAGCTTCCTCGCACCGCTGGTTGGCCTGCCGGAACACCGTGTTCCACCGGTCCGGCAGCATCGGCATGCCCTGCTCGGACAACCACAACCACGCCGGTTCCGGGCCGTGTGGTCCCTCGACGAACAGCCACTGCCTCTCGCGCCAGTCCAGCAGGCTCAGTTCCCGCCTGCCTGCCGTCCCATCCCGCTCCACCCAGTGCACGACCGGAACCGGGCCAAGCGTCACGTCCGTGACCAGCCGCATCAGCGACAGCTTCTCGTAGCGGCCCTCCACCTGGGCGCGCTGGATAGCCCACGCCCGCTCGGACTCGCTGTAGGCACCGAGCTGGCGTACAGACTCGATCGACGCGTAGTAGGTCCGGTCACGCTTCGACCGCGAAAGGGCGCTGGCCACCAGGCCATGGCAGTAGCGTCCAGATCGAAGACGCCGGGTCGGCACTTCGAACGTCAGCATCGCGCCGGCCTCCTGCCGTCGCAGGCCCGAGCTCAGCGTCAGCCCCACGAACGCGGTGTTCCGCAGTTCGGTTCGCCCGTCCCAGCCGGGCAACGGCGCCCCGTCTCGGCCAACTCCTCGCAGGCCCAGGTCTTGCCACAGACCCCAAGTACGCGGAGTCAGCCACGACACCCGAGAGCTTCGCGCACTTGCTGATCGGTCCGCGCGACGACCCACATCTACCGGGAGAGGGCTGACCTTCGCCCATTTGTAGAGCTGGGTCAGCGCAGCTGCCTCCCGGTTCCACTTCGTTCCGCCGATCCGCTGAGGATTCAACGGAGAGTCGACGCGGAATTCCTTGTACGCCCGCAAGTCCGCAATTGTCGCAGCCCGCCAGGGAACACCCCGCCGCCAAAGCCACGACAGCAGCAAACGGATGTCTGTCGCGTAATTCCGACGCGACTCCCGTTCCAGGTCGCGGAAATCCGGCGAGAGGGCGAACTGCAACAACTCCGCGTCCACGACGAAATCAGGTCGAACGAATACCGGATCGCCTGGGCGAAGCCCCACCGCGTCCAAGGCCGCCGGCAGGTCGCGGACCCCCAGCACCCCCTCCTCCGGAAGCGGCCCCCACCGCTCCGGATCCGGCACAAACACCAGCCACCACTCGTCCATCTGCCACCCCTGTGAGCCCCTTGAACTCACTCAATCATCAGGGAAGCAGGTGTGGGGGTCGTCCGGAATACCGGACGCCTCGTACGCGTGATCGCCACACTGGCAACGCCCAGTCCACAGGTCTGGGACGACGATTCGTTCGGCCACAGGGACGGCTCCTTTGGTCCGGGAAAGCTGATACCGGCGGCAGTGTGCCGCACCCAGGCGACATCGCGCTGGCGTTCGACACCGGCCGACCCCCACGGGGTGGCGAGTCCACTCTTGAAGGCGAATATCCGTACGGGCCTTCACGGTTCGGCGTCCCTCTACGCAAGGGTCACGCGTGTGCGGCGGGTGGCGCCCCGCCTCCGTTCGCATCGGACACGCGCCCATGACAAAGCCCCCGGAATCAGTGGGTGAATTCCAGGGGCTTTGCGGAGGGCCGTGGGTGGGTCAGCTCGCGGAGGAGCCGTCGTCGGTGGAGTCGTCCGTGCGTCGGCGACGGGCCGCGAAGAGAGCGCCTCCGCCAGCGACGATCAGGACTCCGGCGCCGCCGATCAGCCACGGGGTGGCGTCGGCGCCGGTGTGCGCGAGCGAGCCGGAAGGAGCCGGCGACGCGGACTCGTTGGAGGTCGGAGTACCCGAGGCAGACGGCGCCGGGGTGTCCTCATCCCTGCCGGGCTTGTCCGGGGAGGGCTTGTCGCTTGGCTTCTCGGTGGGCTTGTCTGTCGGCTTCTCCGAGGGCGGCGGGGTGGTGGCGGTCTTGGCGTTGGTGACGGTCACGGTCACGGGATCGCCCGGCTTGGCCTTGAACGCCTTCGAGGGCTTGTAGATGTTGTAGCCGGCAGGTGCCTTGACCTGCTTGACCCAGAAGTCCGTGCCGGTACGGGAGTTGATGGGCAGCTTGCCGCTGGCCGTTCCGTCGGCGCCGGTGGTCAGCGTCAGTATGGTTTTGTCGCCGCTGCCGATGTTGACCGTGGATCCGGGCAGCAGCTTGCCGGTCTTGTCGTCCTTGCCCTTCACCAGGACCGAGGCGGCCTTGAACGGGTCGACGACCGTGAGCCGGGTGGCGTTGCCCGGGGTGACGATGACGTCCTGGTCATCGGCGGTGTCGTGAAGGCTGCTGCCGCTGGAGATTTCTTTGAGGCGGTAGACGCCCGGCGCGAGGTCGGAGAAGGTCAGTTTCCCCTGTGCGTCGGTCTTGCCCCGTCCAGCTTCTTGGCCGGCGGAGTCGAGCAGGAGGAACGCGGCGCCGAGGAGCGCGTCCCCGGCCGGGTCCTTGGTGATGATCTCGACGCTGCCCGCGTCCGGGGCCGGTGTCTCGGCGGAGGCCGAGGGGGTCGGTTCGGAGGGCTGGGCGCTCGCGGCCGGCGCCCAGGTGAGGGTGCCGGTCACCGCGACGGCGACGGCGGCGGATCGAACGAAGAGAGCGTGCACGAGGAGGAGGACTCCTTGGATCAGAGGGTGGGGAAGGTCATCGGGTTCGGCTGGCAACCGGGGCGGGAGGTGGCGGGGCGACAGGTGTGCTGCCGTGAGGCTGCTTGGGTGTCGTGGTGGCGATGTAGAGGGCGCTGCGGGTGTGGACGGGGACGTCCTGGACGGTGCGGTGCAGTGGCTCGGTGGAGATCAGCGAGGCGGTGAAGGCTGCGACGAGCGTGGTGGGCGTGCCGAACGAGAAGCGTGCCGTCCAGTGCGGCTCGCTGGGGTGTCCGCCCCAGGCCCGCCAGGCCGGCCCGCTGGAGCCGCTGATGGCGTAGCGGTGGCGTAGGCCGCCGAGTCCTTCCGGGGTGAGGAACGTTTGTGTGCCGTCGGTCTTGACGTCGTGGCTCCACCCGCCGGTGAGCAGCGGCACGTACGCCTCGTGCGGTGCCGTCTCGTCCCGGAACAGCCGGTCGTGGTCGCTGTGCCGGTCTTCGAGGTAGAGGTCGAGCAGTTCGGTGTGGACGTCGTGCAGCAGCTCGACGGGGGTGGCGGCGTCGAAGGTGATCCGCCAGGCCGGTGGGGTGAACGGGGCCTGGTGGGCGCTGACGGTCCACGTGCCCTTGCCGCGCTGGTCGGGCTGGGGGTCGTAGGTGGTCTGCAGTCGCAGGCACGGGCTGAACGCCGTGGCCGTGCCGTCGTCGGTCTGGGCGAACGGCCAGCCCTCGTCGTAGGGGAAGGCCCATGCGGTACGCGGGTCGACGGCGCCGGGCCCGGCGAGGTGGCGGGGAAGGACCTGCACGGTTTGGGCGGGGTCGAGGTTTTCAAAGGGGTGGCTCATCACGGGCAGGGCTCCTGCTGGAAGGGTGCGGAACGCGGGGCCTGGCCGTGGGGCGCGGCTCAGCGGGCGCGGGTGCCGCTGCGGGTGACCGGCGCGACGGGCGCGGTCTGCGCGGTCCGGCCTGCGGCGCGGCTCGGCGCGGACGCGGTCCAGGCGCCCGGGAACCAGACGGCGGTGTACTGCTCGATGGCGTCGCGCAGCCCGGTGGTGACGGCTCCCTCCCACGGGGGCCGGCCGGGGCGGTGGTACTTGTCGAAGGTGCCGTGCTGCTTGGTGTTCGGCCGGGTGTTGGTCGCTTCGTCGCGGCGGTGGAACGTGCCGTGGTCGAGGAAGCTGAGGGCGACGGCGTCGATCTCGCCGCGGGCCGGGTGGACGACCGCCAGGCGTAGGCCGCCGTAGGTGTCCGCGTGGATGGTGCCGGTGAAGTCGATCCGCAGCCGCAGCGGTGTGCCGGGGACGGGGGCGGCGAAGTACGTGTTGCCCACGACCGTGCTGTTGTGGAACGGGAGGCACAGCTCGGCGAAGAACTCGGGGGCCTGCAGGGACAAGAGGGGTCTCCGATGGGGGTCGGGCTGGTCCTATCGGCGTGGACGGGGCAGGGCCGGTCGGCTGGTGGTGCTCCAGCGCGGGACGCTGGCCGCGGGGAGCGCGGCCGGGCGGCGGGATGCGGCGGCCCTCCGCACGTCGAGCGGGGTCGGGGCCGGCGGTCCGGGCGGAAGGATCGGGGTGAGCTGGGCCATGCCCTTGATGTAGCTGAAGGTCTCCTCGCGCCACCGGGGCAGGGGAGCCGGATCGGCGACGCACTCGGTGATGGCGGTGAGCAGGGCGACGGGAGTGTCGGTGCTGGCCGTGGCGTACCAGACGGGCCGGTCGATGGACTTGCCCGCCCACATCTGCCACCGGGCGTCGCGTGTGGTCAGCTCGGTTTCCGGATCGAGGTCGCCGGTGGTGAACTCCAGGCCGGCGAACCCGTCGGGGGACTGGACCGCGAAGACGCCCCAGCGCGGGCGGTCGATCTCCCAGCCCTGTTTCAGCACGGGCACGACAGCCAGAAAGGGATCGTGCTCGTCGACCCCGGCGGCCGGCCTGGCGAGGTAGGCGTCCGGGCCACGCTCGTACGCCTCGGCGAGTGCGGTGGTGAAGGCGCGGACGAACTCGGTGGGGACGCGGTCGTTGAAGCAGACGCCCCACTCCGGCGGGCCGAACGAGTCCTTGTAGGCGTTGATGCGCCACAGCCCGTCGTCGTCTCCCTCGGGCAGATAGCCGAGTCGGACGCGGTGATCGGGCGCGGTGACATACACGTTGCCGAGGTCGTCGTGACGCAGGTCGAAGCCGAGCGCGAGCAGCGGTTCCAGAGCCGGGTCTCCGGTGTAAGTGCTGGCGGCGAGGTAGCGGGGGGAGACGTAGACGTCGCCGTCGATCTCTTCGGTGTCGGGCACGAAAGTCCTGAGGGTTGGGGCCGAGGGGTGAGCGGCGCGGTGCGCAGTCAGGAACCGGTGCTGGCCGCGAGGGCAGGCAGCAACTGCCGTTCCAGGTAGGCGGATTGGCCGGTGTAGTGGAGGGTGCGCAGGTCCAGCTGGGCGGCGGCCCGGCAGTTGTCCTCGCGGTCGTCGACGAACAGCACGCGTGCTGGCTCGGCGACGCCGGTGGCGGCCAGGGCGTGTTCGTACGCGGCCGGGTCGGGCTTGCACAGGCCCAGGCGGGCGGAGTACAAGGCGTCGTCCATCAGCTCGCGCCGCCAGACGGTGGCGTCCAGGACGTCGCTGAGGTGGGCCGGGGCGTTGGAGAGCAGCACCATCGGCAGCTCCGCGGCCCGGGCGCGGTACAGGACATCGAGGACGCACGGATCGGTGCGGGTCCACATGGCGGTGTCGGCGGCCCGCAGGGTGCGCAGCCACCGTGGGCCGGGGTGGTGTCCGAGGACCTTGGCCCAGTAGGCGAGATCGCTCAGTTCCCCTGCGTCGTATGCGTTGCGGGGAGCCCAGAAGGCGTCCTGGAACGAGGGGAGATGCCGGTCGGGCCACTCGGCGAGGTCGGCGAGACGGGTCCACATGGCGGTGCTGGGCTGGAGACCGAGGACTCCGTTGTAGTCGAGGATCAGGGCGTCCACGCCGCTCGGGGAGGCGGAGGTGCGGGTCAAGGGGTCGTTTTCTCCAAGGCTTTGGGTGCGAGCACGGCGACGCTTGCGGCGAGGAGGGCGGGCAGCAGCAGCGCGTGCGGCAGTGCGGTGACGGTGGTGAGAGCGCCGATGAGGGCGGGGCCGGCGAGCAGGCCGACGTAGCCGGTGACCGCGACGGTGGCGACCGCGCGGGGTCCGCCAGTGCCGGCGGCGGTGATCAGGCTGGGGATCGTGACGGACATGCCCAGGCCGAAGGCCGTCCAGCCGAGGAGGGCAGAGACGGTGGTGGAGCCGGCCAGTCCGGTGGCGAGGCCGAGCGCGGCCAACGCGGCGCCGGTGCGCACGACGGTGTCCGCGCCGAAGCGGGCGGTGAGCCGGTCTCCGGCGAGACGGCCTACGGCCATGGCGGCGCTGTAGAGGCCGTACGCCGCGGCGCTGGTCGCGGCTGTCGCGCCGAGGTCGTGCAGGTGGACGGAGGCCCAGTCGGCAGCGGCTCCTTCGCCCAGCAGCGTGGCGGCGGCAAGCGCGCCGAGCAGCCACAATCGGTGCCGGGACAACCTCCTCGGCTCGGGTGAGCCCGGTGCAGCACCGTGGTGGACGGGCTCGAGTGCGGGGCTGGCGACGGTGCGGGTGAGTCGCGTGGTCGCGCCTGCCGCAGCAGCGGCGCAAGCTGCCACTGCGGCGAACAGAACGGTGTGTGAGGTGTGGGCGGTGGTGGCGGCGAGTGCGGCGCCGAGGAGGGCGCCGAGGCTGTAACTCGCGTGCAGCCGGCCCATGATGGGGCGGCCGTGGACGTCCTGGCACCGGACCGCGGCGGCATTGGCTGCGACGTCAAGCACGCCGTGCCCGATGCCGAAGGCGAACGCCGCTGCCAGGAGGCTCTCCAGACTGGAGCAGAGCCCGAGGACGGCAAGACAGGCGGCGAGGGCTATAGCACCGCCGGTCAGCAGCGCGGGCAGACGGGCCGGGCGGGCGAGACGTCCGCCTGCCTGGAGTCCGGTGACCATGCCGAGGGCGGCGGCCAGCAGGACCAGGGCAAGCCCGGCGGTACTCGCCTTGGCGGCGTTCTGGACGGCGGGCATGCGCGCGCCCCAGACGGCCATCACCACACCCAGTCCGGCGAAGTACCCGGTCAGCAGGCGGCGGCTGCGCACCAGCTCGGGTACTGCGGTCTGTCTCACGCGGCGCCCTGGCCGGTAGTAAGGGCCGTCGGCGGGACCGGGGCGACCTGGACGTCGAGGTTGCGGTACGCCTCCTGGGCGCGGGCTTCGGCGATAGTGGCGGTCGGCCCGGTGGTGATCAGGAAGCCGATGCGGGCGGTGTACAGGTCGCCGCCGTCCTGTGGCAGTACGAGCGGGTCGCCGGCCTGTCGCTGAAAGCGCACGCGCTCCACTCCCCCGACGTGTGCCGTCAGGCGGCGGGCGGTGAGGGTGCCGGAGTAGGCGGGGTAGATGAAGCGGATCGCCGCCCCCTGGTGGCGGTTGGGCGTCAGGTCGGGGGTATGGCCGCAGGCGATGTCGGCGGCGGCACGGGCGAGGTCGACGCCGGTGGCCAGGTGGACGAGGTGTCCGATCATGTCGCCGCCCAGGCGTGCGTTGACCTCGATCAGGCGGGGCCGGTCGCCGATCAGGCGCATCTCGACGTGCTGCACGCCGTCGGTGATTCCCAGGGCCTTGATGGCAGCAGCGGCGGTCGGCGCCACCGTTGAAAGGAGCGGATCGGCGGCGTCGACGGTGTGACCTGTCTCGTCGAAGTAGGGGGCGGGGCCCAGGCGCTTGCGGGTCACGGCGACGGCGGTGGTGGTGCCGCGGTGGGTGACGCATTCGACGGAGACCTCCGGTCCGTCGAGGTACTCCTCGACCAGGACGCCACTGTCCTCGCGGCTGCGGCGTGCGCCGGCCGAGGCGAACTCGAAGGCTGCGGGCAGCTCTTCGGGCCGGTCGATGCGGATCACGCCGATGCTGCCGGCCGCTGCGGCGGGCTTGATGACGGCGGGGAAGCCGAGGGTCCTCGTCGCCCGTTCAGCCTCCTGCAGGGTCCGGGCGGTCATCGAGGCTGCCGACGGCACTCCGTGGCGGGCGAACAACGTGCGGGCGGTGGCCTTGTTGCGGCAGGCCCTCATCACCTCGACGGAGTTCGCGGCCAGACCGAGCGCGCGGGCGAGGCGGGCGGTGGGGACGAGGTTCCATTCGTCCCAGGTGACGACGCCGGCAAGGTCGTGTCGTTCCGCCAGAGCCCGGCCGGCGGAGAGGAGCGCGGTGGTGTCGTTCAGATCGGCGACGGCGTGGTCGACGATGTGCGGCTTCTCCCACGATGGCTCGGTGCCGGTCAGCAGGACGATGTCGTACGCGGCGGCGACCTGCTCAAGGCAGTAGCCGCGATCCGCCTCATCGCCCGGGGAGACGACGAGTACGAGGGGGCGAGCGGACAAGAAGGGGTTCTCCGAGTCGGTAGGCGGCAGGACGAGGGAAGGGAAAGGGGGTGTTTCAGGCGGCGCGGCGGCGGCGCAGCTCGAACACGCCGGCCCAGTGGGGGTGGTCGTCGATCAGGCGGCGGGCGTAGAGGGCGGTGTAGTTGTTGTTCAGCCCGGCGACGCCGTACGGGAGTTGGCGGCGCAGTTCTTCGAAGAGGTCCTTGAGGCTGACCCGTGTGGCGCCGGCGGCAAGGCGGCGGGCGGCCATGCGTTCCAGCGCGCGGTAGACGTGCGGGTTGTGCGCGTCGAAGGCGTGGAACTGTTCGGTGATGGTGCGACCGCTCGCGCGGTTCGTCCCGAGGACGGCGGTGGGCATGAGGTTCTCCACAGGAGGGGAAAGCGCGGCAGGGTCAGGTGCGCAGGGCGGGATCGGTGCGCAGGCGGGCGAACGCGTACAACAGGCCGAGGGCCTGCAGACCGGCGCAGACGGTGATGACGTGGCCCAGCGCGTCGGGCGGGGTGAGCGCGGTGAGTACGCCGGCGACGGGGAAGGGCAGCAGGAGGACGAGGATGGTCGCCGACAGGGTGCTGCCGAACTTCTCCGGGGGGATCAGGCGGGAGCGCAAGGTGCGCAGGACCACCGTCATGCCGCCGTCGGCCGCCATGAGGACCGCGACCAGGACCAGGTAGGACAGGTAGTCGGGGGCCTGGGCGGCGGCGAGGCAGGCGAGCGAGGCGAGGGCTGCGCAGACGGCGCCGACCGGCCACAGGCCCCGCCGGTCGAGCGCGAAGCGGCAGAGCGTGACGCTGAGGAGCGTCGCTGCGGCGGCTGCGGACCAGACCAGGCCGACGGCCGTGGTGGACTGCCCGAAGTGCTTGACAACGATTACCGGACCGGCCGCTTGCAGGAGTCCGGTGGCCAGGTTGGACAGGGTCAGCCCGGTCACCAGCCAGCCGAGCGCCGGAAGAGAGCGGATGGTGCGCCACCCGGTGAGGAGTCCGGCGCCGGACTGTCCCTTCGGCGCGCGGGCCGGGGCAACGGGTGAGGGGGGTGTGCGCAGGGCGAGCATCGCGGCGAGAAGTGAGAGCACCGTGATCACCGCGAGCATCGTCGGCGGCCCGGCGAGCAGGAGCAGTCCGGCGAGGGCGGGGCCGACCAGGGTCGCGGTCTGGTCGATGCCGAGCAGGGCCGCCTGGACGCGGTGGGCCCGCTTTCCTGCCCGTCGGCCGGCGGCGGCGCCCGCGGTCTCGGCCGCGATGTAACTGAACTCGGTGAGCACGCCGGTCGTCGCCGCCAGCACCAACACCGTTGCGGTCGCCACAGTGCCGGACGGGTGGCAGTGGAGCAGGACCGCGCCGGCGGCGAGGGCCAGCGCGCGTCCCAGGGAGGCGAGGTGGAAGACGACGGCCGCCCCGCGCCGGTCGACGATGGATCCGGCCCACCCGAACGCCGCCAGCCGCGGGATCCACTCCAGGGCGAACGCGGCGCCCGTCAGCGCGGCGGAGCGCGTGGTGGCCAGGACCAGCAGCGGGATGCCGTAGGTGGACATCGCAAACGCGAGAGCGTCCGCCGTGCGCGGCAGGTAGATGCTGCGCATCAGCCCGGCGGTGTGGCGTGCATTCCGGGGTGCAGCCGCTGTGCTCACGCGGCCGGCTCGGGCTCGGACACCTGGGTGATCTGGGGGTTGCCGGCCAGCCACTGGATCAGGAGGATGCGGGGACGGACAAGGTCCGCTTCGGCCTCGTCGCTGGGCAGCCGCGCGGCGGCGGCCCGCTGCGGCAGGCCGTCGGCGCGCTCGGTCGCGAGCGAGGGCGCCAGGAGGTCGAGGACGTGGCGGACACGACTGCTGAACTCGCAAACCGGTGCCGGGTAGGCATGGCGTCGAGCCCAGCGCGCAGCCGCGTCGTATAGGTCGGCCAGCTCCGAACCCGACTCGGTGAGTTCCAGACCGGCGCCGGGCGCGGTCCGGACGAGACCGTGGGCGCGGGCCGCTTCGGCAGCGCGGCGCAGTTGGTGCGAGGAGAGGTCGGGGAGGGTACCGGCCAGCCGTCGCGGCGGTATCGCCCCGTTGTCGTCGATCTCGGTGACCAGGCGGATCAAGGAACGCGAAGCCAGCAGCTCGACCGCGTTGCGTACTTCGGCAGAGGTGAAAAAGGTAGTCATCGGCGCGGACCTCCCGCCGGGATGGCTGCCTTCGGCCGGGCGGCCGTGGCATGGGAGAAGAGATCGCGGTTGTGCCACGCCGGAGAGGACTCACCCGTCCGGGCCTGCGGGAGGGTTACGGGGGCCGGCCGGGACTGGCTGCTGACCCACGGCCTCGGCGCGAGCTTCGCCTGCGGATGCCCCCAGACCGGGTGCTGGGCCGCCTGGTTGAGGGGCTGTCCGGCACACCATGCGGACAGGGCGCCGAGAACGGGACTCAGGCCGTCGCCCGCCGCGGACAGCCGGTAGGGCAGGCCGAGGCCCTCGGTGTCGACCAGGCCGTCGGCGACGAGCTGTCGCAGCGGCGGGTAGATGTTGGTCCAGTCGCTGCTGGGCATCACGATCCGGGCCAGGGCCCGCCCGCTGACCTCCTCGCGGGACTTCAGCACCCACAGGATGGCGGCGGCGTGCCGCCGGGTGAGCAGGGTGAGGCTGTCCTCGATCTGCTCGATCGCGGGCAGCGGGCGGTCCGCCTTCTCCAGATGCTCCTCGGCCCAGGTGACGATCACCGGCAGGACCGGCAGCAGGGCGACCCCACGCTCGGTGTGGCCGTAGGTCACATGCCGTGCGGTGTGTTCGGTGCGCTCGACGAGCCCGGCGTCGCACAGCGACTTGAGCTTGGGATGGAGCTGGCCGTTCTGCAACCAGGACACCTTGGCCGCCAGCTCGCTATAACGCTGTGGCGGGCCGGAGAGTGCCAGCAGGATCCTCACGTTCCAGCGCGGGGTGATCATAGCGAGGGCCTCGGTGACCCGGGCGATGTCGGCATCGGTGTCGGGAGGCAGCGCGGTGATGGCCAAGGGGAGGAACTCCTGGGTGAGTAAAGGGAAATCGCCAGCGGATCAGCGGCTGTGTGCGGTGCTCTGGGCCGGAAGTGGTGGAGCCGGAACGGGTGGCGAGGGAGTCGGCGGGGTCGGGGCTGGGGCCGGGACGCGGGCCAGGCTCTGCAGAACGGCGGCGACCGACTTGGCCTGGACGTCGCGGACTGCGACGGCTTCGGCGAGCCGGCGGGAGCCATCGAGGAGATGGGAGACCTCGTGTCGGCCGATCTGCCGCTCGGGGTGGATGAGCCGGGCGAGGTGGTCGCGGTGGAAGTCGATGCTCCGCTCGGCGAGGGCGAGGTCGTGGTGCATGCCGAGCAGGGCGGAGAGCATGCCGGGCGGCTGGTCCTGGGCGTGGGCTTCGAGGTCGGCGAGCGGCGCGCCGTAGAGGTCCTCGATCCGTCCGGCTATCTCGGTGGACGTGAGGTGAGACAAGCGGGGGCTTTCACGGTCGGCGGGCCCGGGCCACCCCGGCACGCTGAGGTGCCGGGGCGGCGGACGGGGGCAGGGCTGCGGTGACCCTGAGTTGTGCCGTACGGACGGGACGGGCCCGCTGGTCGGGCGGAGGCATGGTGCGCAGCAGCTCGCCGAGGGCGGCGCGGTAGCCGTCGCGGGCATCCAGCGCCGCCTCCAGCCACCGCGCGTCGAAGCGGAGCTTGTCCGCCGACAGCTCGCCCATGTCGCGGTCCGGATCCATGTCGGCGCACACGCGGTCGCGGACGCGGGCGACCTGCTCCTCGGTCAGAGCCAGAAAGGAACGCAGTTCCAGGGCACGGGCGAGGGCGGGAGAGGCATCGTGGCCCACTGCCGCCTCGTACAGCTTCGAAACGGGGCTCCCGAAGACTTTCTCCAGGTCGCCGTCCATCGTGCTGGACTTGACCCTCCTCAACGGACGGGCCTTCCTGTCCGCCCCGCCGACGCCGGCGCGGGTGTACCCGCGGGTCGGTGGGGAGCGCTGGTCTGCACCGCGGGCCCGGTTCGGGGGCGAAGGCGGGCGAGCCGTTCGGCGGCGAGGTCCTTCTTGCCCGGAGCGTCCGGGTCGAGGAGCCACCGCACGACCAGAGCCCGGCCGTCGCGTGCGGTGACAGCCGCGTTCACGCTGTGGGCAAGGCCCATCGTCGGGTCGTCGACCTCGCTGGGCTGGGTTTCCAGCGCGGCGAGGAGGTCGTCCTCCGCGCGCTCGAGCAGGGACTGAGCCTCGACGAGAAGGCCGTGCCACTTGACGACGTCGGTGGCGTCAGGGTTCACGGTCGGCGCGGCGGCGACCGCGGCCTTCAACTGGTCCATGTCCATGGCGAAGCGCGCTTCGATCCGTTCGGTGAGCACGCCCACGACATCCTCAGCCTCATCGGATATGCCGTCGGACAAAAGAGAAACTCCTTTTCTAGAAAGACCGGTGCCTGGGGGGAATGCGAGGGGGCGGCCGTACCCGGCGGCTCAGCCGCTTACGGGCACCTGCTGAATACCTGTCAGTCCAGGCACATACGGGTATCGCGGTAGACGTAGGTTCCGGACACCCAGCCCTTGACGCCGGTCGACCTGTCCGTGATGTAGAGCCAGTTGCCGCTCTTCTTGTGCACGGTGAACCTGTGGCTCTTGTAAAGCACGCCGAGCGCGGTGGACTTCGTGGTGGCCTTGGACCGGATGGTCACAGCCGACGCGTGGACCTTGTACGGCAGCGGCGGCAGGGACGAACAGCTGCTCGCGGGGGCCGCAGATACCGCGGCGGGTGCCGCACTGGCGGTGGTGGCGCAGAGCACCGGCAGGGCGAGCGTGCCGAGCATCGCCGCGGATATGGCAATTCGTGTGGAGCGCATGCGGAAGAAACCTCCGTGAAGGCATAGGGATTGTGTGGAATGGCGCCGCGGGAGTTGTCCCGGCGGCTGTATAAGGGTCCGGAGACTCGCCGGTTTGGCTAACCGGCGATCGTCGGCTATGTTGCGCCGCCAGCGTCGGCTTTGGCGCTCAGCGCGAGCGGCCGGGCGGGCGTGGAGCAGGGGCCTTCGGCAGGACGGCCGGGCGGCTGGCTGCGGCTGCCGGGCGGACCGGCGGCAGGGGGCTGGCCTCGTCGGTAAGCCGGTCGTCGCACCACTGCAGGGCTTCGCCCACGGTGTCGAAGCCGCCCTCGCGCAGGGTGTGCGTCCACGCGTCGGTGTCGACCTCCTCGACCACGACGCGGAACGGGCTGGGGGCTCGCTCGTCCAGGGCGCGCAGTGCCACGACGGTGACCATGTCGTCCGGGTCGTCGCGGGTGTAGGAGTAGCCCATGGCGTAGTGGTCGCCGTCGCCCGCAAGGCGTCGCTCCAGCGCACGAGTCGCCTCGTCTGCCGGCGGTGGCCCCAGCTCGGGGTCGAGGCCGATGGCGTCCTGCGGGCAGCCGCGGTGGACGAGCCAGGACTGCGCCATCGCGGGCAGTGGCACGCCGGCCTGCTCGAAGGTGAACGTCCGCTTCTCTCGGTCCCGTTGCAGATGCACGGCGAGCAGCTGCGGCATACCAGGGTGTCCCCAGGTGGCGGTGCGGTCGAAGAGGACGTAGTAGCTGTGCGCGCCGTTGGGAGTGTGGTGTGCGGCGAGGGGGACGAGCATGTCCTCGTGGACGGCGACCTGGCGGTAGAAGTCGAGGTACATCTCCTCGTCGGCATCGAAGTCGTCCAGCTCGAAGTCGACTTGGGGGATGGGCTTCCGGGCCGGCGCCGGTTCGGTAGGGGGCAACAAGGGCCTTTCGGTGGAGTTCAGCGCCGCTGCACCGGCGTGGACGGCGACGTGCCGGGGCGAGCCGGGAGCGTGGGTGCCCGTGTCGTGGGGGTCCGACGGGCGGCGAACAGCGCGGCGCGTCCGGCGTCGGTGAGTGCGACCGGCTGGCCGGCGTGCACGGGGTGGCCGGTATCCCTCACGACCAGGCCGGCGTCCTCCAGTCGC
The DNA here is from genome assembly GCF_003032475.1 of Streptomyces sp. P3. Lineage (NCBI taxonomy): Bacteria > Bacillati > Actinomycetota > Actinomycetes > Kitasatosporales > Streptomycetaceae > Streptomyces > Streptomyces sp. P3. The sequence goes on along the minus strand of NZ_CP028369.1, from coordinate 7,273,180 downwards.
TGCAGCTTGGCGTGTGGGATGCGGGTACCGGAGGCGGCGGTGACGGACATCCGGCCGGTCAGCAGGTGTTCGTAGAGCTTGGCGCCACCGGCGATGGCGAGCAGGGCGGCGTGGTCGTCCGTCGCGAGTGGCTGCGCTTCGGGCGCCGGGGCCGCTGCGGCGGCCTCGATGGGCTCCAGGGCGGCGAGTACCTTCCCGGCGGCGGCGTTCCGTGCGTCGGCGGCCTCCTCCAGTTGGTCCACGGTGCGGTGGATGCGCGTGAACAGGGCGTCGTTGACGTCGAACTCGCCGCTGGAAAGGCGGTTCAGGAGGCGGCGGTAGAAGGTGACGCCGGTCTGGGTCTTGGCCAGCTCGCGGTGTCGATCGACCAGGTGGGCGTGTGGCTCGTCGAGGATGCCGCGGTCGCGGTAGGCCCACAGGGTGTCGATGTCGTGGCCGGTGGCGGCTTCGAGGCGGTGGTCGAGCGGGGAGACCGCACGCCGGGCTGGTGTCGGCGCGGGTTCAGGGGGCATAGGCGAGGTTCCGTGCGTTCAGCGGGTGTGGTGGTGCGCGGGGTTGTGTGCGGGACGGGGCAGACCCGGCGTTGCGGTGGACGGTGGACCGGGCCGGGGCGTCGGAGTGCGGGTGGTCAGCTGCGGGGAGCGGGAGCGGGCCGCGTGGGTGCGGGCGCTCAGCGGCCGGCGGGTCATCCCCAGGCGGCGGCCGACCTCGTCGTAGACGTCGTTGCCCGCACGCGGCCGGATGGCGACGACGTGGATCTCCTTTGAGTGCGCGGACTCCGCGGGGGCCGGGCGGACGCCGTAGACGACGCGCCAGTCCTTGCGCGAGTCCACGAAGAGCTTTCGGTAGCCCTCCAGGTCACCGTCGAGGCGCAGTCCGAAGCGCTGTGCGTTCACGACTTCTTGCAGGTAGGCGAGGGTGAGGTCGCGGATATCGCTGGGGGCTTGGAGGAGATCGGTCAGCGCGCGGGGGTCGAAGCTCAGTCCGAAGGCGGGCTGTCCCTGTCCCGCGGTCATGACGTCGGCTCTGCGGGCCCGTCGGCTTCCGCCGCCGCCGTCTCCGTGCGCGCGGACGGCGGCGGGCCGGGCAGAAGACGGTGCGCTGGCCGGTCGGGAGAGGTCATGCAGGCCGACAGCGGCCCGCCCGGTGCGCGGACGGCCGCAAGGGCGTGGGTGAGGAAGTCCCGGTGCCACACGAACAGGCCGCTCAATCCGGCTTCGGGGTCCTTGTGTTGCTGGTAGGCGAGCCACAGGGCGTGGAGCCAGGCCACGACATCATCGTGCTCCTGCCACTGCAGGCACCAGGGCGCTGCGGTGGTGACCTCCGCCCCGTACACCGGGAGGAAGAAGTCGTCGATCCAGTCCGACAAGGCGTCGAGTTCGTCTTCGCGTTCCTCCCCGTCGAGTTCCAGGATCGGGCGGGGCTCCGGCGGAGCGGCGGCAGGCGGCCCGCCGAGCCCCGGCATGCCGAACGCGGCGAACGGCGATCCGCTCGGCTCAGGGGCGGACGCGAGGTGGTCGAGTTGCTGCGCCTGTTGCGCCGACTGCTCCATGAGCCGTCGGACGCTCGCCTCGATTCCTTCCAGCTGTGGATCGGGAATGCGTACCGGCTCCAACTCCCCATCGTCAGGGGGTTTTATGGGTTCGGGCATGAAGAAGTTGGGCCTCCTACGAGACGCGGAATGTAAGGAAGACGGAAGCGGCAATGCTCGGACCGCCGACGGGTGACAAGTCCACTTCGCCGGATTGGCACTAGGGCGCCGGTCGCCTTGACGGGAAGCGCGCTCGCGGCTCAGGCGGTGAGAACCACGTCGTCTTGCGTGAGGGTCTTGCGGATCGTCTCGGTGAGCCGGTCAGCCGCGATCGCCGCGTAGTGCTCGGTCTTCTCCACGCCGATGAAGTCCCTGCCTTCCAGCAGTGCGGCCACCCCCGTGGAGCCGGAGCCGGCACAGAAGTCGAGCACCGTACCGTCCTCAGGACTGATCTTGACCAGCTCGCGCATCACCTCGACGGGCTTCTGCGTGATGTGCTGACGCTTCGCCCCCGAGGGCTGCGAGGCCGAGTACATGCCGGGCAGATAGACGGGGTTCCGGGAGCCGTCGATCGCCCCCTTGCTGGCCCAGACGATGAATTCACAGTTCTGGGTGAACCGGCCCTTCTGGGGCCTGGCCTGCGGCTTGTGCCAGGCCAGTACCCCACGCCACAGCCACCCTGCCGCCTGGATCGCATCCGTCGTGATCGGGAGTTGACGCCAGTCGGTGAACAGCAGAGCGGTCCCGCCGGTCTTGGTGAGGCGGTGGGCCTCGGTCATGATCTGCGTCAGCCAGAACCCGTAGCTTCGCTGGTCCATGTTCTCGCCGGTGAAGTCCGGCAGGGTGTGCTGGGCGTCGGCGGAGGTGTACTTCTGCTTCGCGGAGCGGGTGGTGCGCTCCTTCGCGGTCCTACCGCCCGAGTTGTACGGCGGATCGGTAATGACGGAGTCGACGCAGCCGTCCGGAAGGCCGGCGAGAACACTGAGGGCGTCGCCCTGGTGCAGAGAAAAAGGCAAAGAGGAACCCCTATTCGGGTGCGGAGTCGCGGAGAGAACTCACCGCCTCGCACACAAATCCTCGCGGGCCGGGAGTGGGCATGCAGAAGCCCAGGGCCACAGACCGAGGAAGGCGAGGGGGAGTCCAAAAACTGTAGAGGCGAAAACGCCGACGACCAAAAAGCTGGCGTGAGGTGCCGGATTCCGATACCTCACGCCAGCTTTTTGGTCAACCGCCGATCTGGGCCTACTGTTTTTGAACCGCCCGGCGCACACCGCCGCTGACTACTCCCTGCCCCACCTCACGGAGGTACCCCCTTGCCCCGGCACACCTAGCTCACCGCCCGGCCACGCGGAGCGAGCGGCAACTCGCCCCCACCGGCCCGCCTTGATCGCCCGCCCCGGCCGCCGCGCCCTTCCCATCATGCCTCGCGCACGCGGCACGCCGGACACTGCACCCCGAAGGACACGCTCATGACGTCTCGCCACCCACCCACGCCCGAAAGCCCTGGCCGGCGAGCGATCCGCTCCGGTTGAAGGCGCTCGCCGCCGGCATCGGCGTCGTCTTCCTCTCCCCAATCCTGATCGCCGGCACCGGCATGATGCTGGCCTCCTCCGCCGACGCCGTGCAGAGCAGCAGCTCCTTCAGCAGCTGCCTCACCGACATCGACACCGACGAGGTCGCCGAGCAGGTCACCAAGATTCTCGACGGCGCGTCCGGCAAGAACGTCCACGTCGAGGGCCTGGACCTGCCCGCCGAACAAGTCCCCAACGCGGCGACGATCGTGGCCGCCGGCCTCTCGCTCGACGTCCCCAGGAAGGGACAGATCATCGCGCTCGCCACCGCGATGCAGGAGAGCCGGCTGCGCAACCTCAACTACGGGGACCGGGACTCGCTCGGCCTGTTCCAGCAGCGTCCCTCCCAGGGCTGGGGCAGTGCCCAGCAGATCCGCGATCCGGTCTACGCCTCCGAGCAGTTCTACAAGCACTTGCTCAAGGTGAGCGGCTGGCAGCAGATGACCGTCGCCCAGGCCGCCCAAGCCGTGCAGAGATCCGCCTACCCCGACGCGTATGCGCAGTGGGAGAGCCTGGCCACCGCGCTGCAGGATGCCATCGCCAAGACCTTCCCGGGCGGCGGCACCGACGCGGACAGCAAGGGCGCAGACCAGGGCGAGCAAGCATCGACCGGCACGAGCGGCTGTGCTCCGGGCCAGGACGGTTCCGGCTTCGGCCGTATCCCCGAGGGAAGCGTCCCGAAGGGCTACGCGATCCCAAAGGACGCCGATCCGAAGGCACGCAAGGCCATCGAGTGGGCGATGCACCAGCTCGGCACGCTCTACCAGTGGGGCGGCACCTGCACCAACGCTCACGGCCCCGACCCCATGGGCCGCTGCGACTGCTCCAGCCTCATGCAGCAGGCGTACGCACATGCAGGCGTCACGCTCACCCGCACCACGTATACGCAGGTCAACGAGGGCAAGGCGGTCTCGCCAGCTCAACTCAAGCCCGGCGACCTGATCTTCAGCCGCGGCAGTGCCGCCCGCCCTGAGCACGTCGGCATGTACTTGGGCGAGGGCCTCGTGATCGAGGCGCCGCGCACCACCAAGCCGGTCCGGATCACTCCGATCAAGGACTGGACGATCCTCGCCGCCCGCCGCGTCCGGTGACACCGGCCGGGGCGCAAGGGGCCCCGGCGCACATCTCTGACCGAGATTCCCTCAACCGTACGGAGCATCTTCTTGATAACCCGCCCCCGCGCCCAGCGTGCCATCGCGGCAGCCTCTCTGGGCCTGGCCGTCGTCGCCGGCGGCCTCGCCACCGCCACCGCAGCACAGGCGTACGACACCGACACCACCACCATCAGCTGCAGTGCGGTCAAGGTGCGCAAGGCACCGTCGAAGACGTCCACGGTCTTGGGCATCGGCTACAGGCACGACAAGGTCGTCTACGACCAGTGGGTCTACAAGAAGGCCGAGAAGACCTGGTACACGCGCGGCACCGTCACCCGGAAGTCGGACGGCAAGAAAATCGGCCGCGGTTACATGATCTACAACTGCGCGAACCCGTACAAGACCAACCCCGCTCCGAAGCCGCCGGTCCCGAAGTAGGGGTCTTCCACGGCCGGTTCGGCCCCTGAGCCGGCGCCTTCGCCGGGAGCACTGGCTCGGTCCGCAGCCTCGGCGCGGCACCTGCTGCGTCCTCGTGCGAGCGATGCCGTCTCTTCGCGGACGCCGCCCGGGCCAGCCCGTGTCTCCACGGTGTCTGCCCTCCCTTTCTACGAGGCGCTGCCTCGTTCCTCCCTTTCCTTCTGTGATTCCCGCGCGCCAAATTTCGGCGCGCCCAAGGAGCTTCCTTGCCCCTACTCGAAACCGTGCAGTACCTGGCCTACGATCCCGGCATCACGCCGTCGGGCGGTGGCCTGCCCGGCCTGAGCGTGCTGAAGAACGTCGTCAACTCGATCAACCTGTTCGGCATCATCGCCGTCGTCGGCGCCCTCGCTGTGTCGCTCGGCGTGTGGGCTTGGGGACACCACACGGGCGGTCACCAGGCCGAGGCCAACGGGAAGAAGGGCGCGGTCGTGGCCGCGGGCGCCGCCCTGGGCCTGGGCGCCGCGAACGGCATCGTCGCGTTCTTCTCGACCCTCGGGTCGCAGGTGCACTGATGAAGAAACGACTCCCCTCCCTGTCTTCGTATGGCAGTGGCTGGTCGGCCAACCGGCGCATCGCGATCGTCGCCTCCGCCGTCGCAGTCCTGCTCGCCGTCGCCGGGATCGTCGCCCTGCTGACCGGCGGCGGCAACGGCCACCAGGCCCCGGGCACCGCCGCGCCTACCCCGAGTGGCAGCCCGTCCTCCTCCGAGGCCGCCCCCAAGCCTTCCTCCGGATCCGGGTCGGTGTCCCAGCCTCCGCAGATCGCCGAACCGGTCGCCTACGCCAAGGCGGCGGCCCAGATGCTGTGGTCCTACGACACCCGCGACACCAGCCGCGACCAACAACTCGCCGGCATGCGCGCCTGGATGACCACGGAGACCAAGTACGCCGACTGGGCCTCGGTCTCTGGCCAAGTGCCCGATCCGGTGCTGTGGTCGCGGATGGCCGACCAGGACCAGCACGCCACCGCCAGCGTCACCGAGGGCCACTACCCCTCCGCGTTCAAGCAGGCGCTGGCCGACGACCCGTCCGCGATCACCGAGGCGTACATCTACGTCGTCACCGTCAACGGCACGCAGCAGATCGCCTGGAAAAAGGGCGGCGGCGGAGCCGAGGAACGGGCCGTGACCCTCGCCGTCCAGTGCCGCCCGAATCACGACTGCACCCTGGCAGCCATCGCCCCGAGCGTCACGCAGTGACCCGCGCCTGAGACAAGAAAGGAGGAGTAACTCCTCGTGGGTTTCTGTGATTTCCCCCTGGCAGACAAGCTGTGCGCCGTCGGCGACGCAGTCGATTTCGCCTCGGACCCCGGCAAGGCCATCGGTGACTGGATGGCGAAGTCCGCCGGTGAACTGGCCGCCGCCGCAGCCGATCTGGCCGCCGAGGCCGTCAACACCACCACGAAGGTCGACCTCAACGCGTCGTGGTTCGTCGACAACTACGAGATGCTGCTGCCTCTGGGCCTGGTCCTGCTGGTCGCCACATTCTGCGCACAACTGGTCCGGGCCGCCATCCGACGCGACGGACAAGCCCTGGCACAAGCGTTCACCGGCACCATGAGCGGCGTCCTGTTCGCCTTCTGCGCCATCGCCTTCACCACGGTCGCCGTCGAAGTGGTCGATGCCGTCAGCGACGGCCTGTTCAAGACCGCCCACCTGAACATCGAGTCGGCCGTGCGACGCATCGTGAAGGTCAACCAGATCGCGGGCCTGTCCGGGATGGGCTGGCTCGTTGCGGTTGTCGCCGGCCTTGGTGCCGCCGTCGGTGCCTTCCTCTACTGGTGCGTGATGATGGTCCGCAAGGTCGGCATCCTCGTCATGGTCACGCTGGCTGTCTTCGCGTCCGCCGGCGGCGGGTGGGAGGTCGCGCGGCGCTGGCGCAAGGGCTGGATCGAGGCCACCGCCACCCTCGTCGTCTCCAAGCTCCTGATGACCGTGATCTTCGTCCTCGGTATCGCCGCCATGGGCAAAACCGAGGCCAAGGACGGCATCGCCGCTCTGGCCGACGTCATGTCCGGCATCGTGATCATGATCCTGGTGCTGCTGTGCCCCTACGCCGTCTTCAAGTTCGTGCACTGGGCGGCCGACGGGACCGACGGCGAGTCCATCCACCGTGCCGGTGGCGCCGGAGCGCAGATCGCCAAGGCGCATGCCGAGAACGCCGCCCGTAAGGCCGCCGCGGCTGCGGCCACTGCCGGAACCGGTGGCGCTGCAGCCGGAGCAGGCGCCGCACCGCAGGGGCCCGACGCCGCTGGCGGTGGCGGTTTCCCCGGCGACGTCGCCGCCAACCCGACCGGCGGCGGAGGGGGCAAGGAAGGTTCGCAGGACGGCGGTACGGGCGTCTCGCCCGGTGGCGACGCGGTCAAGTCCGGTCTGGAGAAAGCCGTCCAGCCCGCGCCGACGAGCGTGTCCGACGACACCAGCGGCCAAGTGGGCGGCAGCCCAGGGCCGGGCGGGCCCGGAGCGAACGCCGCCTCCGGCCAGGGCAGCGGATGGCAGTCCGCGCCGCCGACCACCACCGCGCCGCCGCAGGGCGCACCCCCGCCCTCCGGCTCACAGAACGCCACGTCCAGCGGGTCGGCCTCACCCTCTCCGCCGCCGACCGGCCTCTGATCCCCTGCCCGTCCACCGGGGGCGGGACGTGCGCTGCACCTCCCGCCCCCGGGTTCCCCCGCGTCTCCAGGACCCGCCCCTTTGACTGATCTCTCCGTCGCCCCGGTCACGGTGAAGTTCCCGCACCGGTCCCGCCGCGGCATCCTCCTCGGCCTCTCCCTGCCCCAACTCATCCTCGTCTCCTGCACACTGGCGCTCCTGCTGATGACGGTGGTCTCCACCGGACTGCTCGGCGCCGTCGCCCTGGCCCCGCTGTGGGCGGCATCCGGTGCGCTCGTCACAATCCGCCGGCACGGCCGCTCCCTCATCGACTGGGCGCCGATCGTCGCCCGCTACGCACACCGCCGCCGTACCGGCCAGACCCTCTGGCTCGCCCGGCCCGTCACCCGGCCCCGGCAGGACGGCATCCTCCACCTGCCCGGCACCACCGCCTCCCTCAAGGTGGTCACCCCCGGCGACTCCGCCAACGGCGCCGCAGCCGTCCACGACCCGCACCAGCACACCCTGACCGCCATCGCCCGCGTCACCAGCCGCGCCTTCGCCCTCCTCGACCCCGCCACCCAGAACCACAACGTGAGCAGCTGGGGACGCGCGCTCGCGGGCATCGCCCGCACCGGGCACGTCGCCACTGTGCAGGTGCTGGAACGCACCATCCCCGACTCGGGCGACACCCTCACCCGCCACTGGACCCACAACGGACAGCCCCAGACTCCCGTCGCCGGACAGATCTACTCCGAGCTGGTCGCCTCGGCCGGCCCTGCCGCAGCCCCGCACGAGACCTACCTCGCCATCTCCCTCGACCTCAAGGCCGCCCGGCGCCTGATCAACCAGGCCGGCGGAGGGCTGCCCGGCGCGTTCACCGTCATGGAGCAGACCACCGCCTCCATCGCCCAGGCCGCGCGCAACGCCGGACTCCAAGTCACCGGATGGCTGACCGCGAGGGAGATCGCCGCCGTCATCCGCACCGCCTACGACCCCAAGGCGCTCGCCGCCCTCCAGCAGTGGTCCGAGACCGGCCGCGCCGAGGCCGATCCCGCAGCCGCCGGGCCCGTCGTCCAGCTCGAGGAGTACGACCGGCTCGCCACCGACAGCGCACGGCACGCGACGTACTGGGTGGAGAACTGGCCGAGGACGGAGATGGGGGCCGGGTTCCTGCACGGGATCATGTTCACGGCCGGCGTGCGGCGCAGCCTCTCCCTTATATACGTGCCGCAGGGACTCGAGTCCGCGCTGCGAGACGTCCAGCGGAAGAAGGCGGCGATAATCGCCGACGCCAACGAGAGGGCCCGCCGGGGGCAGGTCGACAGCGAGGAAGACTCCGTCGAGTACGCCGACGTCAAGCAGCGTGAGCGCCAACTCATCGCCGGACACGCCGACGTGGCCCTGACCGGACTGGTCACCGTCACCGCCGAGACCGACGCCCTCCTGGACGCCGCCTGCGCACAGATCGAGACCCACGCCGTCACCTCCGGCGTCGATCTGCGACGGCTCAACTACCAGCAGCCGGACGCCTTCGCCCTCACCGCGCTCCCGCTCGCCCGGACCGCCCTGTGAGCCGGGCCCGTCCCCGCCGGACAGCGCCGTGGCGCCCGCCGCTCTTCGATCATCCGTCACCGCCCCTGCCTGCCGGCAGGAAGGACCACCACCTTTGACCGCTCCCACGCGTCCGGACGACGCGCACCCCTACCTCCGCGCCGCGAGCGCCGGAGTCCGCCACCACACCCGGGCCCTGGCACCGTCGGACGCGAACCCGCCCCGGCCAGCGGACCGCGTGCACCTTGACGTGCTGCACGCCCACCTCACCGCCCTGCACCAGCTCATGGACCGGCTCGCCGAAAACACCCGGCCTGCGCACCCCGCCGCCGGCCGCCACCTCGCCACCGCGCGCACCCGCCTCTGGCAGGCCACCAGCGAGGTCCACTCCGCCTTCCACCTGCTGCCCAACAACACGGCCGCAGAAGCCGATACGAGCGCATGCCATCCAGAGCGGCTGCCCGAGGGACCGCCCGTGCTCACGATCTGCCAGCGCCACCTCGCCGCCGGCCACAGCATCCGCCGCAAGACCACCCCCACCGACCTCCGCCCGCACACCACAGCCTGCGTGCGATGAGCACTACCCGCAGAAACGAGGGCCACCGATGAACTACCGGCCCGCCCGCCGCGCACGCCGCGCCTCCGCCAGCCCGCTCTTCACCCCCCACAGCACCGACCGCGCCAGCCGCAAGGCCGCCCGTCGCCAGCTCGCCGAGGCCACCGCCAAGGCCCGCGCTAAAGCCAGTGCCCACCAGAGCGAGACCGCGTCCGCCGCGCACGAGATGCCCACCGCGCTCTACCCGGCGAACGGACGTCCCGGACCCGCCTCCGCGCGGGGGAACCGGCTGAAACTGCCCGCCCACCGCATGACCACCGCGGTCGCGGCCGGTGCCTATCCCTTCCTCGCCGAAGGCGGACTCGGCGCCGAGGGCATCTACATCGGCCGCGACGTACACGCGGAAGCGTCCTTCGTCTTCGATCCGTTCGCGCTGTACGGCAAGGTCGAGGGATTCACCAACCCCAACCTCCTGCTCGCCGGGGTCATCGGCCAGGGCAAGAGCGCACTCGCCAAGTCCTTCGCGCTGCGTTCGGTGGCCTTCGGATACCGCGTCTACGTCCCGTGCGACCCGAAGGGCGAATGGACGCCGGTGGCACAAGCCCTCGGCGGCCGGTCCGTCGCTCTCGGCCCCGGACTGCCCGGACGGCTGAACCCCCTGGACGCGGCCCCGCGCCCGCACAGCGTCTCCGAGGACGACTGGGGCGGCGAGATCCGCAAACGGCGCCTGCTCCTGCTCGGCTCCCTGGCCCGGACGGTCCTGGGCCGGGACCTGATGCCCATGGAGCACACCGCCCTGGACGTCGCCCTGGACGCCGTCGTCACCCGCGCCGTCCACACTGGCCGCACCCCACTGCTCGGCGATGTCGCCGCCACCCTCAACAACCCCAGTGCGCTCGACGAGGCCGCCGGGATGGTGTCGGGCCAACTCGGCGACGCCGCACGCGACCTGGCCCACGCCATGCGCCGCCTCGTCCACGGTGATCTGGCCGGCATGTTCGACGCTCCCTCCACCGTCGCCTTCGACCCGAACGCACCGATGCTCACCATCGACCTCTCCCGGCTCGGCGGATCCGGCGACGACACCGCCCTCGTCCTGGCGATGACCTGCGCGAGTGCCTGGATGGAGTCCGCCCTCTCCGACCCGTCCGGCGGCCGGCGCTGGATCGTGTACGACGAGGCGTGGCGGTTGATGCGGCACGTCGGCCTGCTGCAGCGCATGCAGGCCCAGTGGAAGCTCAGCCGTGGCCTCGGCATCGCCAACCTCATGGTGATCCACCGGCTGTCTGACCTGCTCACCGCCGGCGACGCCGGATCACAAGGCCGGGCCTTGGCCGAGGGCCTCCTCGCCGACTGCAGCACCCGCATCATCTACCGCCAGGAGACCGACCAACTCCACGCCGCGGCCTCGCTGCTCGGCCTGACCTCCGTCGAAATGGACGCCATCGCCCACCTCAACCGAGGGCGTGGCCTGTGGAAAGTCGCCGGACGATCTTTCATCGTGCAGCACCTCCTGCACGCGTACGAGCTGGCACTCTTCGACACCGACGCCCGAATGCATAAAAAAGCCGCAAAAGACTCATGAAACCTGATATCCGGCGTGAATTGATCCCGCGCGCCACCACGCTCCACCTCATCGACGCGCTCAACGCCGTGAGGGGCAAACTCTCCGGCGCGTTCGAGCAGTGGGAGCTGCTGGACGACACCGGTCGCGTCCCGGCCTCGCCGTCCTACACCGCGCTTCTCCAGCACGTCACCGGCGCACAGGCGCTCGCCCGTGATGTCGTCCAGCTGACCGCGGACTTCGCCCGGACCACCTCCAGTACGAACCGTGCCGGCAGCGCCGTCCTCACCCATCTGGCGTCGGCGGTCACCCTGTCGAGCCAGGCCGTACCGCACTTCGCCGAGACCGCACAGACCGCGCTCTCACCGCCCCGGCCGCACAGCGAGAACGACAGCTACGTCCGTGACAACCGCATGGTCGTCGAACACGCGACGGCGCGTGCCTGTCTGCGGCGCGCGGCACAGGCGCTCGGTGACGCAGTCCAGGAACTCACCGACCACCTCGACTTCCACCGCTTCTTCCTCACGCCCTCCCACCGCCAGAGCCCGGTACCGCCGCCCAAACCGCGCGGTCGCCACCGCTGACCCGGACCGGCCCCACCCTTTCAAGGAGCCCTCTGAACCGCCCCGCCCACCTCAGCGACGCCGACTGGGCCGACTACCAGCAGTGCCAGGCCGAGCACGACGAGCTCATCGCACAAGTCGCCGAACGCGAAGTCCAGATGGAACACGACCTGATCGCCGCCTACGACGACTACGAACTCGGTTTCGCTCCCGTGCCGAAGCCCGAAGCCGACCCCGCACGCCGGACACCTCCGTCCCACCACGCGCCGGCCTCCCGCAGGAGGAACCGTGGCCGCTGACCAGGAGAACACTCCAGAGGCCCGCCGCGCGGCTGCGCTCGCACCGCTTCCCGACCACCGCAACGTGGACACGCCGTGGTGGCAGGAGCTGTGGCGCCGCCACGCGCACATCACCACGCCACTGCGAGAGCGCGGGCTGGAGTGCGACATCGAGTTCGGCCTCAGCGCCTACATCGTGCGCGTATCCCTCCCCGACGTCAGTCACCTGATCATCGGTCCGCCGCAGGAGCCCCCCTCCGACCGCCCTCCGGGAAATCCGGAGGGCTGGATCGCGACCCGCGAGCACCCCGACAACCCATCGCTGTCCGAGGTCCTCTACGACTCGGCGCCCTCCGACGACCCCGGTGCACCCCAGCGGCCCGAAGCCCGGCACGGCGGCAGCGCCCAGCTCCTGATCGAGGCGATCAACCATCGCCTCGATCAGCTCGGACTGCTGCCAACTCCCTCCTCGCCCACCGCCCGTACGCCCGTGTCCGCAGCCGAGCCGGCGCTCCGCACCCCCGAGCCCGCGGACGTCTCCGGCAACGCGGACCGCACCTTCGTCTACGGCGACGTACTCCTCGCTCTCACCGACCGGCTCAACGCCACCGAGTCACCTGCGGACGCCGCCGCCCTGCTGCACCAGATCCTGGACCCCACCAGCGGCCTGCTGGAACGGCTCGGCGAGTTCTTCGAAGCAGCCGCGGAAAAGGCCAAGGAATCCGAGCAGGACGACGGATTCGACCTCCACTACGACCTTCAGGACGCGGCGGCCACCCTGCGCAGTCTCGGCGAGGACCTGCACACCGCTGTCGACCGCATGCGTGCCCTGGCCCCCGCGCGCCGGACCACCCGGGCCGGTCTCCCGCCGGGCCCGAGCCAGGGGCCACCGACGGCGACCACCCCCGTGCCCGGCCGCACCCGGTGAACCAGGCACACCCGACGCTCACTGCGCCCTCGCCCGGCTCAAAGACCAGGAATGTGCCGCCTTCCCGAAATGGCGAGGTCCACCAGCCGCAGGCCCCACTTCGTGGACTTCCGCCCGGCAGGCAGGTGGCCCGGACGGCGGTCGGCGTCGCCTCCGGGGAGGTACACGGTGCGCTATCTCGGCACTCCCTCGGGGCCTGAGATTCGGGCTGCGATGAGCGCCGGACGCATCGGCTGTATGACCACCCCGGCGCAAGGCAGTCGGATCCCCGAGGGTGCGCTGTATGCCTGTGACAACTCCAAGTTCGGCAGCGACGGCAAGGGCCGCTACTGGCCCGGAGCCCAAGCATGGTTCGCCTGGCTGCACCGGACCGTTGAACGGTACGGGCCGGATCGCTGCCTGTGGGCGCTCGCCCCGGACCAGCCATTCGACGCCGCCGGCACCCTCACCGAGTCCCTGCCGTGGCTGGCCCGCATCCGCGAACTCGGCGTGCCCGCGGCCTACGCGGCCCAGGACGGCTGCGATACACCCGGGCTGCTGCCCTGGGACGACTTCGACGTCCTGTTCCTGGCCGGATCGACCGAGTGGAAACTCGGCCCCGTCGCCGAACGGCTGGCCCGCGAGGCGAAGGCCCGCGGCAAAGGCGTGCACATGGGCCGCGTCAACTCCCGGATCAGGCTGGGGATAGCCGAGTGGTTCGGCTGCGACAGTGCCGACGGCACCTACCTCGCGTTCGGGCCCGACAAGAACCTGCCCAAACTTCTGAGCTGGCTCGACGAACTCGATGGCCGCCCCTCCCTCGTCGGCGGCACACACCCCTTCGCCGCCCCCGACGCTCCGTCGACGGCTCCGCCTCCGCGAGCAGACCTCCGACGACGTGTACTGCCAGGTCACGAGGCTGCCATGAGAGCGAAGAAATACCCGCCCACGGCGACAAGCAATGTAGCCCCCGCCCTCCCGACACCACGAGGTCCCCGTGCCAGAACCCGCTGAACAATCGACGCCGCACCGGTCGCAGCAGCAGAACCTCGAACTGCGCAGTACCTCCGAGCCCCTCGAACTGCTCGACCACACCGGCCACGTCCCGGACGATGGCGGGTCACCGGCCGGAGCCTCATCGTCGGACATCAACTCCACTCGCACGAGCCTGGCGTTGTTCGACACTGACGGACCTGCAGACAAGCCCATGCCCGCCATTAGCCTCGGCGATCACGACCAGATCGGTGTCATCGCCCTCACCAGCAACGACGCCCCCGCTGCAGCCCACACCCTCCTTACCGACCACGGCTTCTGGCGCCCGCGAGGCGTCTTCGGCTCCATCCTGATCCACGACAGGTACGACCACGACGTTCCGGCCCGGCTCACGCGGTTCCTCGCCCATGCCGACCGACAAGGCATCGGCGTGGAATACCACCTGCCCCGCATCTTCGCGGACGCCGGTTCTCCAGCTGCGGGCAAGCGCGTCGAAGACCTGTGGCGCGACAACCAGCAACGGGAGTACCGCCGTTCACAGCGTGAGGCCGTCCGCATCGCCACCTCCGGCAGCGATCTGGAGTCCCTCGCCCATGGCCTGTGTCACCGTCTGCCCGGCGAATGGGTTTCCTGCATCACCGACTTCGCCGATCCGGACAGCCAGCTCGACTTCTTCGACGACCTGTGGGACAACGCGTCTTTGGCCAGTGCCTGGATGCAATTCCGCGTTCCCCGCGCCGCGATCCTCACCGGCCCCAACCGCCTTGAGCTCGTCGTGATCGACCGCCCGCTGCATCGCGGGCAGGTCCTCGTCGGCGCGCGATCTCTGCACGGCATCACCCACGACTACTTCGGCGACGACAACGCCCCGCACGCGATCGCAGTCCCCGCCGAGGCAGTCCGCGCCGCGCACACGGTCTCCCGGCGGCTCCTGCCCCGCTACCGCCAGGCCGCCCGGCGCCTCAGGAACCCATGACCGCGTCCCGCACCGATCTGTCCGCCTCCGAGGGCCCACCGACCCGCCCGCCCACAGCAGCGCCCGGCATACAGCCGACGGCGGGCACGCCGTCCTCGGCACGGCGGTAGACGCCCCCGCCCATCCTGGAGTTCCCGCTGTCCGATCCTGACCAGCGGATGCTGCTGCACGACGTGGCCGACCGGCTCAACGCCGTGGCCGACCACCTCCCGCTCCCCGACCAGATTCAACCGGACCCGGCCCTGAGCGAGATCCTGGACGACGAAGTCCGCCACCTGGCCAGCCTGCTGACCTACCTCGTCGGCGAGAGCGCCTTCCGCCACCGGGCCGCCGCCCGCTACCCGACCCGCGTCACGGCCACCCACCGCCGCACCACGCTCGCGCTCGCCCAAGCGGCCGAGCCCACCAGTGCCGCGCTCGCCGCCCTCGGCTCGGCCGTGCACCACCTCGGCCTCCTCGCCGACCTCACCCACCAAGCACCTGGTCCTGCCCGCACCCGGGCGATCGCCTCCACGTACCCGGGTCTCGTGGACCGGCTCGGTGAGAGCCGCGCCTGCCTCGCCCGCGCCGCGAAGCAACTACGTGCCGCCGCCGATACACGGGCGGCACCGGCCGTGACCGCGCCGTCCCCGCCGACGGCATCCGCCACCGCATCCCGTACCCGCTAACCCCCTATTTACCGGAGCCTCCTGATTCCCCTGCACACCTCCGCACGCCGCACCGCCCTCCTGCTCACTGCCGTATCCGTCGCGCTGACCGCGTCCGCCTGCGCCACTTCCGGCAGCCCGGACGCCGACACCACAGCCAGGGCCACCCGCAGCAGCGCCTCCCCCACCCCGACCGCCGAGCCGGCGCTGACGACGAAGGAGGCCCTCGCCCAGATCTCCCACTACTCCAAGATCAACAACGAGGCCAACACCGACCGCGACCGGCGCTTGCTCGACACGGTCGAGGACGGCCCGCTGTACGCGATGTCCATCTCGGACTACACCGAGACCGAAGGGCTTCCCGCAGCGGACCGCAAGCCGTACAAGCCGTGGTCCTACGACTCGGCAAACGCCGAGCTGTACATCCCGCGCCTGGAAGCGGGGCAGGACCGCTGGTTCGCCGCCGCGCTCTCGGAGCAGAAGGGCAAGGCACCCTCGCGTCTGGCAGTGTTCGCCGGACGCCCCCAGCACAAGCGCTGGGAGATGGTCTCCGTCGTCGACCTGGACAGCCAGAAGCTGCCGGACATCGCCCTTGACCGGGACGGGTACGCGACGGCCGCGCCCGCCGCCGGCAACAAGCAGCTGGCAGCGGACGCCGACCTGCTACGCGCAGCCGTGCTCGACAACTTCGCCACCGGAGGCACGGACACCGGGACGAAGGTCTTTGCGCCGACCAAGGCAAGCAAGCGGCAGATCGAGGTTCACGGCAAGACCGGCACCCGCTACGGGAACCAGGGCACCACCGTCTTCGCCGGCGCCGCCAACCGCTACACGGACGCCTACGCCCTCAGGACCACCGACGGCGGCGCGTTGATCCTCTTCTCCCACACGCACACCCAGACCGACGCCGTCGCGCACTCCGGCCTGCAGATCAACCCCGGCAAGGACGACCGGGCCTGGCTCCACGACGTGCCCCGCACCTCCATCACGTACACGTTCGTGTGCAACGACGCCGCCATCGTCCCCGCGAAGGCCGAGACGTCCCGACTGATCGGTTATACCTGCGCCCGCACCGACGCCTCCGGCCCCCCGGTCGCCTCCTGATCGGACCGCGTGTAAACGCACCACCCCTGACGGGCCGCGCGCCCCTGATGGCCGCCCGACGTCCCCGCTTCCTTGCTCGATCCGGAGAACTCCCTGTCCACACGTTCCTTCATCGCCCGCCCCACCACCGGTACGGGATACAGCGGCATCCACGTCCAGCTCGACGGCGTACCCAGCCACCACCTGCCGCTGCTCCTGGCCGCCTACCAGTACAAGTTCGGACGCGACGTGGAAGCCATGTCCCGTCACCTCATCGACGACGTCGCCGTCGGCTGGGACGAGCTGGGCACCGATCTCCTCGACGGCGCCCCGCCCTCGCTCGTGGCCGCGCTGACCGGCGGCGAGCAGTGGCCCAGCCGTAACCTCGACCACCTGATCACCCCGTACGGCTCCCCGCCGGTGCGCATGTCGGTCACCGACGAGACCGCCGACGAGCAGGACATGCAGTGGGGGTACATCCTGCACAAGGAGGGCATCGAGGTGATCAGCCTCCTCCACGAGGACATCGGCCCGGTCGTGGATTGGGCCATCGACCCGCGGACCGCCTTCAACGACCACCCGGCGGCCTGGTCCTCCCTCGACCCCGCACCGGTTATCCGGGCATCGCGCAGCACGCCGCCCCCGGGCGCTCCCGCCGCATCCCCGGCGAAGGCCCACGCCCCGCGTCCCGCCACGCGCCGCTAGTTCACTCTCGCTTCCCGGAGCCTCCCCTGCCCTCGCACACCCCGCCCCTGATCACCGTCGTCATCGCCAGCCGCCTGCGCGAAGACCGGCTCGACTACCTGACCGCCATGCACGCCAGCCTCACCCGGCAGTCCGTGCCGTGGGAGGCCGTGATCGCGCTCGACGGTGCCTCGCCGGACCGCCTGCCGGACCCGCTCGCGCAGGACTCCCGCGTCCGCACGTTTGCTCTGCCGCGCCCGGTCGGCGCCGCCTGCGCCCGGAACCTGGCCCTCGCCCATGTCCGCACCCGGTACACCAACTGGGCAGATGACGATGATGAGTTCACCGACGACGCCATGTCCGTGCGGCTGAACATCCTGGAATCGACGGGGGTCGGCTGGTGTGCGGGATGGAGCGAGGACCTGCACCCCGACGGCTCGACCACCCTGTGGCGCTGCCCCGCCCCGCCCGGCCGGCACGAGGCCGGCGACGTGTGGACGTACTGGAAGTCACCGGCGGACACCATCCCCATCGGGCCGACCACTATCCTCGCCCGCACCTACCTGGTGCGCGCCGCTCCGATGGGCGGGCTCGTCCAGGGCGAGGACTACTGCGCCGCCCTCGGCGTAACCAGCCTCGCCCCCGGGATCCTGCTTCCCCTGCCGGTCTACCGGTACCGCAAACACCCTGGCCAGATGACCCGCCAGGACGCCCATGACGTCCTGGAGCCGGAGGCTCGGCGGCATGCGTGGAACTACGGAGGCAGCCTGCGAGCCGCCCTCCGCGCCCGGGAGACAAGCGCTGCGGCCGGGGTGGTCTGATGTCTTCCTCCGTCACTCCGGCCACATTCGACTACCTGGCCAGGCGTCTGGAGGAACTGGCCGCCTCATTCCCCACCAGCCCCGAAGCCGTCGACCTGATCACGCTCACCGACGACATCGGCGTGCTGGCCCACCATCTGCAGCACACAATCGAACACGCGCAGGAACGGTTCACCACACCGCAGACGGTCTACCCGCCCGAACGCGTCGCCCTGGTCCAGCTCGCCCGGGCCGCCGCCGGTATCACGCGAGGTCTGGACACACTCGCCGAAGCCCTGACCTACGCCACGACCGGCTTCCAGCGCGAGGCCGTGGAGGATCTCGCCCACTCGCCTCTGCGCAACGACCCCGAAGTCCTGCGGATCATGACGGCCGAGAAGTACGTCGCGGCCCGCGCACGCCTGCACCACACCGCCGCCGCCCTGCGCGCGACCTCCACCCCGGCACCGTCTGGGCCGTCCACACCGCGCACGACCGGCCCACGGGCCCAGCCAGCTGCCGCCGCCCAGTCACGGCAGCCGAACCGCCACTGAACGACGCCAGCAGACCACGGGATGCCCCCGAACCCTCTTGCCGAGATCCGGCTCGCCTACAGCCGCGCCGCCGCCCTGGCCGCCATCGCCCACGGCGAGCAGTACCAGTGGGCCAACGCCGCATTGGACCAGGCCGGATTCACCAAACGGGACGACGGAAGCGACAGCATGCCCGGCCCCGACGTGCGCCCAGCCCGCCACCGGCGGACCCGCCCCCTTGCAACCAGCCCGGCGTACCACGACCCATCCGCCGTCCCTCGCCGCTGACCAGTAGATAGAAGGGATCATTCTCTGTCCGACCACTTCCGCTTCCGTGCCCATCCCGAACACGGTTTCGTCGCCACCGCCACACCGAGCTTCACCCCTCACCTGGCCGAGTGGTTCCTCGTCCGCGAGCAGTTCGAGCCCGTCCCCTTTTCGCCGGGCCTGTACCGGCTCACCGAGCCGGAACGCGATGGGCTGCGCCGTACGCGCCAAGCCGTCCACGACCTGCGCAGCCTCGGCTACAGCGTGCAGGCCGACGTTCGCCTCGACCCGTCCCTCTCCGCCGGGCCACCACGCCCGGACCGGCCGAACGGGCTCCGGGAGCGCCGCAGCCGTCTCGCCCAAGCAGCAGCCGGCCGAACGACGCAGCGCGCCACACCGCCCACCACTTCCCCGCCCTCGGCCCGACCGATCCCGCCGAAGCCCGCCTACGCACCGACCGTCCATCTGACGGCCTCGGGCAGTGGACGGTCCCGATGACGCCCGCGAGGAATCCGACCCGGGACGGCTCCGTCCCGGTGACACCGGAACTCACGAACGGTGCACGCAACTTCCGGCTGCGGATGGCGGTCATCGACCGCGAGAGCGAGGTCGCGCTCGACATGGCATGCGACCGCTACGGTCGCATCGTCCACGCAGGCGCCGCGGCAGCCGCACGAGCCCACCGCAACAGGGCGGCGGTGGAGGCGTACACCACGCACCTCGCCCCGCACGCCGACACTCTGCTCGACGCCGCCCGCCGTGCGCTCGACGAGCTGCCACCCGCCCGGCACCTTGCCGGGTGGCGGGCCGTGCTGGACGGCCTGGCCGCCTCCGCCGCCGAGATCCGCCGGGCCCTCGACCGGCCGGACACCCCCGGCTCCCCGGCCGAACGCGCACAGCACTCGGCCCTGTGGCCGCACCTCGCCGCCTGGGCGGATCACAGCTTCATCGCCAGCGACATCGCCGACCAGAACAAGCACCACCACCACAAAGCCCCGCTGCCCGACGAAGAGCAGCGGATGTGGACCGAGAGGGCCCAGGCCGCGCAGAAGCGAGGCGAGCTGGAGCTGACCGAGTCGTGGTACGCCGCCGACGGGCAGCCGATCACCCTCGCCCACCTCATCGAGAACGATGACTCGACGCTGGTCGCGCTGCGAGGCGACCCGGACGCACCGGGCTGGCAGGTGATCGGGCACTACGCCCACGAATACGAGGCAGGGAAGGTACTGCCTGCCCCGGTCCCGCCTGGCGTGCTGCGCGCGGACGTCTCCCGGTTCAACCGCCCGGCGCAGGTCCCGGAGGTGTCGCTGCAGGAACTCATCCGCGACGTCGTCGAAGGCCAGACCGCAGGAGACGCCTCCGAAGCTCTCCTCGGCGCCGTCCAGCGCGGCTACACCCCGGGCCCGATGGTCCGTCTCCAGGAACTCCTGGAAACAAGCAGCCAGTTCGCCAGCGCGCTGGCGACCGTGCAGAGCCGCCAGATCGCCGCCCGCCTCTCGGCGCTGGGCCGGCAGATGGAGTTCCTCACCCGCGAAGTCGAGGAGGCGGCCGAGGACCTCGGCGCGACCGTCGCCGTCCTGCCGCCGCACCGCACCCCCGTGCTGCGCGTCCGCCCGCGTCCGGCCGTGGACACCGCACCACCCACGCCGCCGCCCCGCGCCATCACGCCCGCCCGCCACCGCTAAGCACCGAGAAAGCACCCGTTGTCCCTGACCGCATCCCCGGCCCCGGCCCCGCGCATCTCCTACGGCGCGGTGCTGGGCAGCCCGTACGTCGCCCGCCTCCTCAGCGGCACCCTCACCGGCCGGCTTCCCAACGGCATGGCGCCCGTCGCCATCCTTCTGTTGGCCACCGCGGGTGGCAGCAGCATCGCCTTCGGCGGGCTGCTCAGCGCCCTGTACGGGCTGTCCTCCGCGCTGGCCCAGCCGGTCAAGGGACGCCTCATGGACCGCCACGGCCAGAGCGCGGTGCATCTTCCGGCCGCCCTGCTCAACTCGGCCCTCCTGGTGGCTCTGCCCCTGGCCGGACCGTACGGCGGACCGGGCCTCGCCACGGCCATCGTCGTCGTCGGCGGCCTGACCACGCCTCCCCTGGAGGCCGGACTCCGGGCGCTGTGGCCGAGCGTGCTGCCAGACCCCCGGCTGCGGCACGCCGCGCTCGCGCTCGACACCGGCACGCAGGGCCTGCTGTACATCGTCGGCCCCCTGCTCTCCGCCGCGCTCGCCTCCGCGTACAACCCCGCCGTCGCGCTCGCCGTCACCGCAGCCCTCGGCCTGGCCGGCACCGCTGCGGTCGCCCTCGCTCCGCCGTCGCGACGCTGGCGACCCGAACCGTTCGTGGGGCAAAACGCGGCCCCGGCTCGGCAGTTGGCCACCCCTGCCGTGTTGCTGCTGTTCGTTTCCCTCACCGGCATCGGATTCGCGATCGGAGCCATGAACGTGTGGTCCATCTCCATGGCCGAGCACCACCACCAGGACATGCTCTCGGGCATCATCCCCGCCGCGTTCTCCACCGGCGCCTTCCTCGGCGGCCTCATCTACGGAAGCCGCACCTGGACCGGCACCACCACCAGGCGACTGATCATCGCCACAGCCGCGTTCCTGGCCGGGTGGCTCCCGATCCTTGCTCTTCCGGCCCCGTATGCGGCCACCGCCGCGGTCACCGTGCCCGGTGCGTTCCTGACCATCGTGGTCGCCTGCGCCTACGTCACCACCGACGCCTTCACCCCGGCAGGCCGCACCAGCGAGGCGTACGCGTGGCTGATCCTCGCGATCGGCGCCGGGCAGTCCGCCGGCACCGCCCTCGCCGGACGCCTCGCCGAGCAGCCTCTCGCCGGCGCTGCGCTCCCCGCCGCCGGCGCGGCCTTCGCTCTCACCGTCCTTCTCGCCGCTCGCCGACGTCTCGGCCCCACCGGCCACATGCAGAGCGGCCAGCACCGCCGCCCGCTCCGAGGCCGGCACAAGACGCCCTTCTCCGGGCGCAACACCCCCACTTTCCAACCCTTTTGAGGAGATCCATTTATGGCCGTCCGTACCCATTGGACAGTGGAACACGCGTGCTCCCACCAGGTGGTTCATGACCTGTCCGGCCGTCCTGCCGACAAGCGGGCAGGGTTCGCCCGCTGGCTCTCAGCCAAGGACTGCGCCGACTGCTGGAAGGCAACGCGCGACGCCGACACCGAGTCCAAGGAGTGGCTCGCGGCCAAGCGCGCCGCTGAGCAGGAGGCTGCCGTCGCGTGGGCGAAGCAGTTCGACATGCCGCAGTTGGAAGGCCCGGCCAAGGCCCTGGACTGGGGCGAGCGCTCCCGCCACCAGCTGATGACGGCCGCGCACACCGCGCTCGTCATGGAGGGGAGTTGGGACGAGGCTGACTGGGCGGAGCTGGAGGAGAAGGCCCGCGCCATCACCGCCGCCGGATGGTGGATCGACCAGCGCGACGCCGAGGGCACTGACCTGCTCGAACTTCTCGACGCTGCAGGCGAGAACGACCGCGGTACGGAGAACCCGTTCCGCTGACGGCGGGGGAACATAGCCGGGAAACGCCGGTTAGCCAAACCGGCGTTCCTCCGGACCATTGTTCCTCCCACCCCGCCACCGATTGCGTGGAAGGAACCGCATGTCCCAGCCCCCGCCCACGTCGGCCTTCGCGCCGACGCCCGACCCGCTCACCCCCGCCCGGGACATCACGCACCAGCACTTCCAGGCCGGTGACACCGTCGTCGTCCTGAAGGGGGTGGCCGGCGGGGAACTGTGGGGCGACGCGATGCGCATCGTTGCCCCGTCCTGGCACACCCCGACCGACGAGGACGGGTGGCGGCTGCGTGATGCGACCGGCGGCGCCCAGTCCTACGTCACCGGCCACCCCCGCTACCTCGTACACCTCTCGCGCCGCTGCCCGGACTGCCTGATCTACCTGCGGGCCATGGAAGACGCCCTCCTGCCGCGGTACGCCGACCGCAACGAGCTGATCGACTGCGGCTGGTACACCACCACCGCCCTCAACCAGTTGGTGCACATCGCCGACGTTCGGGGCGGCTGGTGATTCCCCGCCTGCACGAGCGGACCCACACGCCGCACGGCCCGCTCGCCGAGGCGCTGGCGCGGCCGGTCTCGCCTCACGAGGGCCTGACGGAATACACGATCGTCGCCCACTGGCCGGGCCTGGATTACTTCACCCTGGACGACGAGCAGAGGATCTGGACGTCCGTCCAGTGGGCCGAGCACCTCGAAGACCCGTATCTGGAGCATCCGTTCGCCGCCAGCCCGGACGACGACCGACGGGCGATCCTCCACCTTGACATCCGGCTTCATCCGGACGACCGGGAGCTGACCGGCCCCGAGTGGGCTGAAATCGCTCACCGGCTCGCGCGGGCCGCCGACATCGAGATTCCCGGCAAGGAGCGCGGGTGCCGGTGGATTGCCGTTCAGGCGCAGCCCGGACGCCTCGATTTGATCGCCAATCTGATCAGCCTCGACGGCGCGTGGCACGCACCGCCCGCCGACATCCTGCGGCGCCTTGCGGACGAGGCGCGCCGCATCGAGCAGGACCTCCGCCTGATTCCCGTGCGCTCCGTCCCCACGGCGCGGCCCGCCCTCCGGCCGGCGCCCACGGCATCGGCCCAGCTCGCGAGCGTCCTCACGCAGCTCGCCGACGAGCAAGTCGGTCCGCTGGCCACGGTCCGCGGACTCATCGAGCACACCGCGCACCGAGTCGCACGCCAGCCCGGCGCCGCCGGCACCGACACGGCGCACCGCCTGGAGCTGATCGCCCGCCGCCTCCACGCCATCCAGCAGGACCTGGACACTACCGCGGCCCACCTGGTCCAGCCCCGGGTCGCCGCCGCACCACCCGCCGCCCGGTACACCGCCCACCGATCGCCGTAGGAGAAACGTCTCCTTGCCCCGTACCGACCGCTTCCTGGACATCCGCCGTGACCCGCACTCCGACGAACTCCTCGCCCGCGGCGGCGACTCCGAGGCGCACAGCGTCCTGCAGCGCGCGGGTTTCATCGCCGTTGTCCGCGTCCACGAGACCTACCACCGCGCCCCCACCGGCCTCACCGAGGACGGCGAGTCCGATCTCGCCATCGACGCCGTCGCCCGCCTCCGGGCCGCCGGGTACCACGTCGACTGCGACGAGGACTTCGACACTGACTACCGGCCGGCCAGTTACCTCTCGCTGGGCTCCTCCGTAGCCCACATCGCCGAGCGCATACGCGAAGCCACCACCACGGAAGAGGCGGCCGACGCCCTGACCGAGCTGACCGCAGCCCACGACGGCATCCTCGCCGCGCTGGAGGAAGTGCTCATCGCCACCGCCGACTTCCACGACGGGCTCGGCCAGGCGGCCGACCCCTACATCGCACGGCGGTTGCGCTACCTCGTCGACGAGCACCTGCACGTCATCCGCACCGACGTCGCCCACACCCGCAACGCCCTCGCCGACCGGCACGCCCCGCACCCGGGCCGCAGCACCTGCAGCGGGGAGGTCCCCGCCCCCGAACGCGAACGCTCCGCCGTGTGCGCCTGCCCGCCCCCGCCGCGCACGCTCCCGGTCCCGCCGCCCCCCGTGGCCGCCGGACTGCGCCGCTGACCCTACTTTGCCCAAGGACACCATGCACGACTACGACACCTCCGAGCGCCTCGCCTCGTACGCCGACGTCCTCGCCGGCGAACTCCCCGACACCTGGACCAGCACTCATTTCCCGCCGGAGGCCAAGGACGACCTCGCCGAACTGGCCGACCGTATCTGGGACTTGGACCTTGTCGCCGCGTCCCTCGCCGAGCACCCGCTGCGGCAGGCAGCCGTCCTGAGCCGCCCCGACGGTGCCCAGCTCGTCCTTGTGGACCGGCACGACGGACGCGACGGATTCCTCATCGCCGCCGTCGCCCCCCGCGCCCTGCCCGACGAGGCGTACCGCGGCGTCCCCGAGCCCAACGGCATCCCCCTGGCGGACGACCCGTTCCTGAGCGCGGAGCAGATAGCCGGCGACCTGCTCGCCCGCTACGACAGCGCCCTCGCCCAGGTCCGGCACAACGCCCTGGGTGGCATCCAGCCCTCCCAGCCGGGCCGGGTCGTCCTGACCTGGCAGCCGGACGGCAGCGTCGCCACCGCCCCCGTCGGCGACCGTGCCGGCGCGATCCTCGTCGCCCACGGCTTCGTCCAGGACCCGCAGAGCGGCATCTACCGCCTCAGCGGCGACAACACCAGAGCGCAGGCGCGCGCCCTGCGCGAGCTCGGCCCGCAACTCGACGCACTCGGCATCGGCACCGCCCTCCAGCACCCCGCAGGCCGGACCGCGCCCACCTCCGCCCCAGCCTCCATGCCGCCCTCCCCGGCCGGCAGTCGTGCGCCGGCCACCAGGGCTCGATGAAGCAGACGGAGCCCGAGTTCTGGGTGCTGGAGTACATCACCATCACCAAGGACCCCCGCACCGGCCTCGTCGTCGCCATCGGCGGCACCGAGAAGGCGGCTTACATTCTCCAGCGAACCGGCGGCTTCCTCTCCGCTCCCGGACCGAGCGGGGACTACCACCGGCTTCCCCACGGCCTGCCCGTCGAGCGCCAGCGCCTGAAGGCGACCGCTGCCTCGCACGCCCTGCTTGCCGCCGGTCACAGCGTCCACCTCGACCCCGCCCTGAATGCGCTGGTCACACCGGACAGCGAACACAACGCGGCCCTGCGCTTCCTCACCCAGCTCGCCGAGCGGGCCTCTGCCGCCAAGACCAGCAGTGCGGTGGCCGAGGTGCTGACCGAGATCGCCGCCCCGGTCAATGGGCTGCTGCCCCTTACCAGGGAAGTGGTCGTCCGGGCCTGGATCGCTGCCAGTGCCCTCCAGAGGGCGGCCCCCGGCGAGGAACCCGAACCCCTCGCACGGCTCAGGGACACCGCGAACTCCATGAGCCAGGCCGCGTGCGTGATCCTCCACGCCCGCAACCACGCCGCCCGGGCTCCGCAGCCGGCGGCCCTCACACCGCCGCCGAGCGCTGCCCACCCCTCGGCTTCCCGCCACCGTTGATCCCAGAGGGAAACACATGGCCAACCTGGCCGACGAGTACGGCACGGACGTCGAGATCTACATCAAGGCCCTGACGACCACCCTCCACGCCGACACCCCCACCGGCGCCCCCGCCCAGCTCCATGACCTGCTGGAACAGCTCGGCCTGGAACGCCACGAATACCCCACGGGCGCGCCGCTGTACATCTGGCACACGGTGCCCGAACACCTCGGTGCCGACGAGCAGAAGCGCGTGGCGACCCGAGCCATCCCCGCCCTGCTCCTGGCCGGGTACGAGGTCAACTGCACGCCCGACGTCTTCGAGGAAGCCACCTACCGGCAGGCCGTGCACGACATACGTACCCGCGCGGCCCGCCCTGCCGCACAGCACCCGGCACCGGCCGGCTCCCCCTCGCGCCCCGCACAGGCCCGGCGCGCCCCGTAAAACCCCTGGGCGGCCCCGGCACCTCGCCGGGGCCACCCACCGCACCGCTCGATCCCGGAGAAACCCGTAGCAGCCCGCACACCCCCACCCATCAGCAACCGGCTCCAACCCCGACTCGCGACAGCCCTGTTCCGCCGCTACCTGCGCGCCTGCATCCCGACCGGCCCCGGCCGCACCACCCTGCTGGCCGGCGCCCGCCCGGAGGCCGTCCTCGCCGAGACCCAGCGCGTCGGCCACCGGCACCACCACTGACCGTTCCCCTGCCCCGGAGGAGCATGTCCCACCCCGCCCCCTACCCGGTGAGACTGGCCGACGAGATCACCCGCCAGCTCGGCCAGCTCGCCGACCACCTCTCTCAACTTCCCCCTCCCCAGGCCGCGCAGGTCATCGCCCGCGTCCTCGACCCCGACACCGGAGTCCTCGGCGGCATCACCCACCTCGTCGCCACCGGCAGCGTGTTCGCCAAAGACCAGGCCGAACGAGGCACCATCCCCGCAGAGGTGTGGCTCGCCCTGGGCCGCGCCTCGAACGAACTGCACGACATCACCCTCGACCTGGACGAACACAAGGACACCCTGCAGCACGTCGGCACCCAGCCCGCCACCACCGCGGCGAAGCCCCCGGCCCCCGCACCGCTCGTCGTCCGGCGGCACCGGTGAAGAAGAAGCAATGGCAGGGCTGGGGGCCAGGCGAGCAGACCGAGCAGCACTACCTCGTCCAGCCCCGTGCCCTCGCCGGCGGCGGCGACGTCCGGCACGTCTCGGAGTTCCTGCGCGCCTCGGGCTGGCGGGACAAGTCCAAGACGAACGGCCCGCTACTCATGGAGAGCCCCGACCGCACCGTCCGTGTCGCCTACGACCCCTACATCCTGCCCGGCGGGTGGACCATCCACGGCCAAGCGGACGGCCTGAACGGCGAATGGACGGCGAACCTGGGCCGGCAGACGCCGGTGGAGATCGTCGCCGGTATGACCGACACCCTCACCCGACCCCGCTCCGCCCACGCCCCCAACGTCTGGGCGCCCCTGCAGGAGCAGAACTGGCACACGCGTTCCGAGGGCGAGCACTACACCGCGACCAGCCCCGACGGCACCGCGTGGATGCAGTACCACCACAGCCCCGACGGCACGGCGATGTGGTGGACCGGAGCGAAGGACCAGCAGGGAAACGGCTGGACGGCCAACTTCACGCCTAACACCCCGATGCACCTGGTACAAGCCCTCTCGGCCGAACTCGCCAATCCCGATCCCGTGATGCGCCCGCGCGGGCGCGTCCCGCACAGCGCACAGATCCGCACCTGGTCGGTCTCCGTCAAGCCCTCCCAGCTCAGTGCGTGGCAACAGGCCCGGATCACGGCCGCCCGCGCCGCCACCTGGGCCCAGGGCAGCGCTCGAAGCACACGGCCACGCACCACCGCCCGTACCCATACCCCGGCCGGCGGCGCCCGGACCCGCCGCTGACCCGACACACCCGTCCCAAGGAGCCCGATGCCCGCACTCACCCCGGACACCATCCACACCGCGACCGAAACCCTGTCTGACCTCACCGACTACCTGCGCGAGAACCCTGACCCCGTGGAAGCCCTCGCCCTCGTCGAGCCCCTCCTCGACGAATACACGGGCCTGCCCGTCCAACTCGCCGACACCCTGCGCGCCCTCGCCCGCACCCTGCAGGAACACCCGGACACGCCGCGCACCGCACAGGTCGACCTTCTGATCACCGAGTTGCGCACGGCCGCGTGGGAGCAGGCCGACCAGCACACCCTCCACTACATCCTGGACGACCTCCGCGACCTGTACGGCAGCACCGCCGCGAGTGAGCCGGGAGACGCCCGGTGCCCCTGAGCGAACGACAGCTCGCCGCGTTCGCCGACAAGCACGCCAGGCAGATCCCCTTCGACACCAGCCCCCGCCACCTCGCCGGCCCCGGAGACGCCCGCCACGTCACCCACGGCCTGGCCGCCGCCGGATGGAGCGCCGCCTCCGACCCGTTGAGCGCCGAGATCGTGCTGCGCAGCCCCGACCTGCGCCACCGCCTCCAGTTCGACCCGCAGTCCACCACCTCCGCATGGTGGCGGCTGCGGGCCGAGCCCACCGACACCGAGCCGGGCTGGTACGCCGAGTTCGGCGAACTCGTGCCCGCCGAGATCCTCACCGGCTTCACCGACGCCCTCATCGCCCCGCCGCCACAACAGCAGGACCCGTGGCAGCCGGTGACGTCGGCGAACTGGCGCCGCGACGCAGACGGCACGGCGCACTCGCCCGACTCCATGTGTCACATCAAACTGCGCCCGTTGAGCGAATTCAGCTCCCGGCCGTCCTGGCACGTCGAGACCCGCGAGCCCGGCCACGGACAGTTCCACGGCCCGCGCATCTGGCACGCCTACTTCGACGAGCGCACCCCCGCCCACCTCGTCGGATCGTTCCTCACCGCACTCGTCGACGCCAGCCCGCTCCAGCGCGGCATGTACGACCGCACCGGCCACTACAGCGCCGTACAGGAGCCCAGCCCGCTGCGCCCGCAGCAGGTGGTCGACGCACACACCGCGCGTATCGAGTCGCTCCGCTCCCGGGCACGCTCCGCCCGCCGACAGCTGACGAGACCCGCACCGACCCCGGCGAAGGCCCACACCGCCCAGTCAGCCGCCCGCCGCTGAACCGACAGGACTCCTACCCCATTTCCGCTGATCACCGCGCACACCGCGACTCCCTCCGTCACCTCGACCGCTACGTGAGCGACAGCAAGAAGATCCTCGACGCCTGGGACGTTTACTCCGACGAGCACACCGACCTCGACGGATGGCCCTACGACGACCACGCCTACGGCCTGCGCGCGAGCCAGCGCGACGCCGACACCGCCGAGGCGTTCGAATCGCTCCGCTACGGCGCCCGTCACCTGCTGGCCACAGCGGAGACGCAACTGGGCCGCCTGCCGGAAGGTACCGTGCAGAGCCGCTGGGTCTACCAGCTGGGTGTTCTGCACGCCGCCCTCGACCGGCTCGAGCAGCTGCACGAGCAGTGGCTGGAAACCCGAGACGCCCTTCCCGCCACCGCTAAGCCCGGCACCACGGCCTTCGACGACGCCCTCGCCGAGTACCACGCCGAATCGTGGAGCTACCTCGACGACTGGGCCACCCATGGCAAGACACTCCGCGAGATCAACGCCGCTGCGCGCAAAGCCCCCTCACCGCTGGCACCTGCACCATCGTCGGCTCCCGTGGCCGACCGGCGAACCCCGGCACGGAAGTGACCATGCCCCCGGCTCCCGAGACCGTCGAGGTCGACTTCATCACCCCGCGCCACCTGGCCGGTGGCGGCGACCCCGCCTGGATCACCATCCCCCTCCACCGAGCCTGCGGCTGGAGCCACGGCAACGACCCCCTGATGGCGCGCGTCCTGCTCTCCAGCTCCGACCAGAAAGCCCTCCTGCGCCTGGAGCCCGAACCCGACGGCCAGTGGTGGACCCTTCACCACGCGGCGGAGCCGGACCGGCCCGCGTGGTACGCGAGCTTCGGCGCCCTCACCCCGGTCGAACTGATCGCCGCCGTTACCGACGCCCTCACCGATCCGGCCGCAACCGCGAGCACACCATCCGATCCGTACAAGCCGCTCCAACAGATCGTCTGGTCGCCCGCCTCCGCGGACAACGGCCTCGTGTCACCCGACGGCACCGCGTACGTCCAGCGGCTGGGCAACGCGGAAGAACCGGGCGCCTGGTTCGTCACCGCCGCACTCGGCCCGGACCGGCCGGTGTGGCGGGCCCGCTTCGGCGCGCACACTCCTGCGTACATGGTCGCCGCGTTCACCGCTGCGCTCGCCGATCCGAAGCCCGTACCGCGCATCGACAGCGGGCGCAGTCTCCCGACCCGCGACCCGAACGTCGTCACCCCTAGGACCACGGAAGTGCTCGCCGTGTACGTGGCCGGGGCGCTGGAAGAACGCGTCCACTCCCTCGCTGCCCGGCACGCCAACCCGCCGACGAATCCGATCCGCTCGCGACAGCCGCCGGCCAAGAACCACCGCAGCCGCTGATCCCTCCGCCCCGCCCCCGCCCGGAAGCACGTAGCCCTTGCCCCCTTCCTCCTCCAACAGCAACACGGACGGGTACGACCTCGTCCTGCGCCTCCTGATCGGCGTACTCGCCGTCGTCGTCCCCCTCTCCCACCTCGCCTGGCTGTCCGGCAACGTCACCGCCTACCTCACCGGCGCCGACTGGGCCCCCTACCAGCCGACCAGCGCCCTGCTCCACCCCGATCAGCTGTGGCCCAAAACGGGAGAGACATCCCTGCTGATCGGTGCCCGCGTCGTCCCTGTTGTCCTGCTCCTGGCCCTCGGAGTGGGGGTGGGCGTCCTGTGGGCCCGGCACAAAAACCGCAGCGGCGGCCGGAAGAAGAAGATCACCGGCATGGCCAAGGCCCGGGATATCGAGCCGCTGATGGCCAAGGCGATCACCGACAAGGCCCGCTCTCTGCGCCCGAGCCTGAAGGACGCCAAGCACATCGAGGCCCGCGACACCGGCATCCTGCTCGGCAACCTGCAGGGCACCAAGCACGAGGTGCGCATGGGCTACGAGGACGTGGCCGTCGCCATCATGGCGCCCCGCTCGGGCAAGACCACCAGCCTCGCGATCCCCTCCATTCTCGCCGCGCCCGGCCCGGTCCTGCTGACCTCGAACAAAGCCGCCGGCGACGCCTTCACCGCCACCTACGACGCCCGCGCCCGCGTCGGACAGGTGTGGTCGATGGACCCGCAGCAGATCGCGCACGCCGCACGCGAGATGTGGTGGAACCCCTTGGCGGACGCCAAAACCCTGGACGGCGCCGGGCGGTTGGCCGGCCACTTCCTCGCCGCCTCGGTGGACGCGAGCCAGCAGGGCGACTTCTGGTCCAAGGCCGGATCCAACATCCTCGCCCAGCTCTTCCTCGCCGCGGCCCTCGACGAGCGGCCGATCACCGACGTCATGCAGTGGCTGGCCTTCCCCGCCGACCGCACCCCGCTCGACATCCTCCGCGACCACCAATTCGCCGCCGTCGCCGCCCAGCTCAAGGGCACCGTGGAGGGACCGCCGGAAACCAGGGACGGCATCTACGAGACCGCCCGCCAGTACGCCGCCGCGCTGCTGAACAGCGAGATCGCCGCATGGGTCACCCCGCAGAAGGACACCGCCGAGTTCAAACCATCCGCGTTCGTAACCTCCACCGACACGCTCTTCCTGCTCAGCAAGGACGGCGGCGGCGGCGCCTCGGCGCTGATCGCCGCGTGCGCAGACTCGGTGATGCGGGCCGCGACCGCGCAGGCCGAACGCGCCGGCGGACGGCTCGACCCGCCCATGCTCGCGATCCTCGACGAGGCCGCCAACGTCTGCAAGATCTCGGATCTGCCGGACCTGTACTCGCACCTCGGGTCGCGCGGCATCATCCCGATCACGATCCTGCAGTCCTACCGCCAGGGCCAGAAAGTGTGGTCGGACGCCGGAATGGACGCCATGTGGTCCGCCTCGACCGTCAAGGTCATCGGCTCCGGGATCGACGACCCGGACTTCGCGGACAAGCTCAGCCGTTTGATCGGCGACCACGACGTCGAGACGACCTCCACCTCGCACTCGGAGTCCGGCAAGTCGACCTCGGTCAGCATGCGGCAGGAACGAATCCTGCCCGCCGACGCCATCCGCGCCCTCCCCAAGGGCACCGCGCTCTGCTTCGCCACCGGTCTGCGGGCCGCCATGCTGGACCTGCGCCCGTGGTACCTGGAGCCCGGAGCGGAGGAGCTGTCCGCAGCGTCCGCCCGCGCGTCGAAGGCGATCACCGCCCGCGCCGTGGCGAAGCACGCGCCGACGCAGTCCGACTTCGGGAAGGCCGTGTGAGGGCCGTCCGGCTGCATCTGGTGCCGGTGCGCTCACGTGCGGTGAAGGACTTCGTGCGCGCCTGGCACCGCCACCACCCGCCGCCCGCAGGTCAGATCTTCGCCGCCGGCGCCGCCGACGAGACCGGCACGCTGCACGCCGTGGCCATCGTCGGCCGGCCGGTTGCCCGCCACCTCGATGACGGCACCACCCTCGAAGTCACCCGGACCGCCAGCGACGGCGCTCGCAACGCCAACTCCCTGCTGTACGGAGCATCGTGGCGCGCGGCGAAAGCCCTCGGTTACCAGCGCCTGATCACCTTTACCCAGGCGGGCGAGAGCGGCGCGTCCCTGCGCGGCGCGGGATGGCACCTGATCGCTAGCCGCCCCGGGCCGGATGGCACACCCCCTCCCGGCCCCGGGCGGGCCACGGCAATGACCACATCGCCCGCTTCCTGTGGCAAGCCCCCTGACACACATGTCTGGAGACGCCCTGCATACTTACGAACCCACCGACCTCGACGAGATGTCCCCGCGCCAAGCCGTAGACGCCGTGACCGCGGACATCCGCGACCACCACATCACCGTGGACGGCACCGGCCTGTTGAACGCCACGCGGCACATCGACCTCCTGTGCCACCTCGCTGCCCGCATGGCCGCTGACGTCGAGTATCAGCTCGCCCCGAACACCGCCGGCCTCCCGCCCGCCGAGCCCCTCGGCGAGAGCGCCGGCCACGTCGGGCGGGCCATCGCCCACTACACCCAGGCCCTCGCCCCGCTCATCACCCTCACCACCACGGCGCAGGACACGCTCCAGCAAAAGCTCGACTCGCTGGACCACCACAGCCGCCTGCGGATCCACCTCGACGACGCCAGGCGGGCCCTGGCAGCAGCCCGCACCGCGCTGGAGGTACCGCGGACCCCCGCTGCTGCGAGCGCACCCACCCCAGCCCCGTTGCCCGCCCCGGCTATCCGGCGCCGCGCATGACGACACCGCCCACCGATGGCCTTCTCTTTGCAGTGGCCCCGCCACCGACGCCGGTTGAACGGCTCATGCTGCTCGCAGACCAGTACGTGCAGCACAACGACACGCTCGACCGCCTCCTGCGAGCCGGACCGCAATCCGAGCCCGACGCCCACGTCGCCTCCGCCCAGCGACTCGCCTCCGCGACCCGCACCGCCATCAAAGCGGTCACCGACGAACGCCTCTACGAAAGTCACGAGCTGTCGGACGCGGTGGTCCGGCTCCAGCAGCTCGCCTTCCTGAGCAGCGCCTCCACGGACCACCGCCTTCCCATGGCGCGCACCCTGACCGCCCTGGCCCCCGAAGCCGCCATGAGCTGCGCCGACAGCATCGCCCGCGAAATCCGACGCCGACGCTGGAGCACCACCGATGCTCCAGACCACCAGTTGACCGCCACGCAGCGCACCGCCCTGTGGGAGATCGCCTGCGGGCACGTCGTGGCCACCCGCTCCCTGGGACGGCAGTACGTCCACTACCGCGACGAGCGCGTGCTCATCGGCACACTGCGGTCGCTGGAGGCGAACGCTCTGGCCGAGCGCGTCCCGAACTCCGCGTCCTCCGCCTACACGGGCGGACCGCTTCAAGACCGAGTCCGTCTCACCGCCGCCGGCACCACCGCCCTGGCCGCCGCCATCAGCCGCCCGATCACCGCCAGGCCACCCGGCACGACACCCGCGCCCGCCCCCACCGCCGCGACGACGGCCACCCGAAGCCGCTGACCGACCCTCCGGAGCCACACCACCCCATGCCCCTGCTCGACCTGGCAGAACACGCACAACAACTCCGCACTCTGGCAAGCGACTTCGAGACCCTGCACGCTCGCGTTCGGGACGTCTCCTACACCCCCGGCACCGACGCGCTGCGCCAGATCAGCCCGCTCCTGCTCATGACCCAGGACCTGACGGCCACCGTCCTCGTCCGCCTAGGCGCGCTCGACTCCAGCACGTACACCAGCGTCGCCGGCAGCCGCGCGAGCCTGGAGTGCCTGGCCTCGGTCGTGGTCGCCTCCTCCCTGGCCGGCAACGACCTCGCCAGCGCGCTGCACGCCAATTTTTATGAAGGGGCGCCGTTCCCCGGCTATCCGGCTGACGACGCGTCGGTGCGCACCGCTCGCCACGCCGAGGCCATCCCGAAGATGACCGGCCACCTCGCTGACGCCGCCCACCAGCTCGACCTGAGTGCGACCGGGTGCCACTACGTCGCCACCGGCATCACCCGCGACCTCGCCGCCACACGGGAGGGAGCGGCTACCGCGCAGCGATCTGCCGGCCCTCCGCTGACCAGCGCCCAGTACGACGCCCTCAAGGCACTCGCCCTCGGCGGAGGGCGGCTGTATGAGAGTTCGCAGCGGGGGCTGGGTATGACCCGTGTCACCGCCGCCGACGGCACCCGCATCTCGATCGCCACCTTCCGGGCCCTGAACAAGCGCGGGCTCGTCGACTGGGACACCAGCACCTCCCTGGTCCACGGGCAGAAGATCACCGTCACCGAGCACGGGCGGCAGGCTCTGGTCAAGCCGCGCCCCGCAGCCACTGCTACTACCCCCGCGAAAGCCGTCCCCAGGACTCCTGCGGTGCAGGGAGCGCACCGGTGACGCACTTCGCGCCCCAGGATCGCGTCCTGGTCTCCCCTCGCCATCTGGCGGGCGCTGGGACCGACCGGCTCGCCAACGCGATCCACCCGCTGATCCGCCTCTTCGGCTGGCCGAACGAGCACGAGTGTGAGCGGACTGTCAGCAGCCCCGAGGGCACCCTGTTCGTGAGCTTCACCTCCCGCCGCACCAGAGGGCAGTGGTGATCAGTCGCCCAGCACGAGCCGTTCTGGAAGGCGCAGTTCACTCGGCAGACCGCGATCAAGGCCATCGTCACTGTCACCGTCACCGTCACCGTCACCCAGACTCTGCCTCAGCTGATCGGCGACCAGGGCCGGGCCGCCGCGCAATCCCCGGACGCGAAGCCCACACCACGCTGCGCACCCCGCCGCTGAACACCCTGCGTTCCCAGCCAATCCGTCCCCGCTAGCCCCCGAAGTACGGAGCTAAGGGCACAGGAAGCCGTATCGGATCATCACCCCGCCACCCGCCGCCCGGCATACCGCCCACCGAAAACCCCTGGACCACCTTGTCTCTTCTGGACATCCCCGATGTGTTCATCGGGTCCACCGACGACGGGCACACCTTCGTCGTCCTCAACCGCCGCATCCGCGACACCGACCGGCTGCTGACCGATGCCGGATTCCTCACCCGCGAACACCTCGGCCGCACGCTCTACCTGCTGCCACCGGGCACCGCGCAGGACGCGCACGAGCGCGCCGGAATCGCGATGTACGGGCTCCTGGCCCACACCCACGACCTCGTCGACCTCGCCTGGACCACGCGCCAGGACGGTGCAACCCCGTCACGCGAGCCCGACGTGGCCATCCGCTTCACCGACCACGCGGTCACGGCGACCGCGGCCACGGGCCAGGCCGACGCCGTTCTCGCCCAGCACGGCTTCATACCAGCGGAGGCGAAGCAGCAGTACGCACTGCCACCCGGACTCGGTGATCGCGACGTACTCAGTGCCGTTGTCCGCGCCGAGGCCCACCTCTACGCCGACGGCATCAGCGTGCGCATCGGCCTCGGCATCGCGACCCCGCAGGACATCCCACCGGCATCGTCCCGTCCCGGTGCCGCCCCCGCACCGCCGCCCATCACACAGGTCCAGCGGCGCAGCCGCTGACCACCACCCGCTTCCACCCGGAGCACTGCACCATGCGCAAGCGCGGCCTGCCCTTTTTGACCATTCGCTCTGCGGCGGCCGGCCCCCGAACTCAAGCTGCCCGCGCCGCCCCCGGTCATCGGTCAGCGCTGTACCCGTGGCCCGAACGCGGGCGCACCTGCGCCTTGCCAACCCCACACGATCACGCCGCTGACTTTCCCGCCCGGCCGCTGGGCGTCGCCTCCCCGATATCCGCCCGCCCCCTGTACGGCGGCAAGCGCAGTGAGGTGCCGAACGGCCAATTCCACCAACCCGGCCCGGACGGCGAACGGCTGCCCCCGACTGATCCCCCCTTTGGAAGTCCTACCTGTGCGCAACCCGCCTTTTGCCACCGAGGTGTTGTCGGTCTCCGCCGCGGACGGCACGCGCCTGTCCGCCTACCGCGACACCCCTGCGCGCCCGTGTCCCGGCGGCGCGACGGTCGTGCTGGTGCACGGCGCGTCCGTCACCGCGGACCTGTGGCGCGTCCACGCCCGGCACCTGACCAGCCTGGGCCTGACCGTCGTGCGCTACGACCAGCGCGCGCACGGTCACACCCCGTGCGGCCAGGCACCGCTGACGATCCGGCAGCTCGCCGACGACCTGCACCAGATCCTGACCCACGTCGTCCCCGCCGGGCCGCTCGTGCTTGCCGGCCATTCCCTGGGCGCCCTCGTCCTGCAGGAGCTCTCCGCCCTGCACCCCCAACACCAGGCCCGCATCTGGGGCATGGTGCTGCTGTCGGCCTCCGCACGCGGTGCGACCGTGCTGCCCGGACGCGACCCGCGCGCCTGGCTCCTGGCCGCCGGACGCAGCCTCGCCGCTCTGGCCTGCACCCGGGCGCCCCGCACGGTGGACTTCCTGCGGCGCCGGCTGCCCACCACACACCCCTACAGCCTCGCGCCCCACCCCGACCGGCCGGCCGACGGGCCACCGCGGTGCCGCCACGGCATCCGCCACACCCACACCCGCGATCTCGCCGACCTGTGGCAGTGCCTGCGCCGCTACCAGCCGCGCGACGCCACCGTGCTCAACCAGTTCGGCGAGCGGCTGCTGCTGATGGCCGGCGCGGACGACCGGCACATCCCCGCCGCCCACACCAAGCAGCTAGCCGCCCAACTCCCTGCCGCCCGCCTGGAGATCCTCCCCCGCACCACGCACGCGCTGCCCATCCGCCACCCCGCGCTCATCAGCGACCGCATCGCCCGCCTCGCCGCCGAACCGAGCCCCCACCACCCTCCTCACCCCCAGGACCAATCATTTCCGAACTCCCTGCCTTCCGGGCAATTTCACTAGGATTGGGTCTGTACCGAGTTCAGCGTGTTGCATGCGGTCTGCAGCGGTAGGGCATGGTTCTGTTCCGGGCCATGAGCGATCAACTGCGGGGCTTCAGGTCCCGCTTCGGGGTCTGGTACCTGCGCCGCTGCGAGCCCGACCGGCTGGTGCCGTGGTACGCCTCCGACCCAGTGCTGGCCGGTCTGCCGAGCTTGCGGGAACTCGCGGATGACCACGGGACTCGCACGGGTCAGGAATTCCTGATCAATTCCGACGGGCGGGTCATTTCCGAGGTCAATGCGTTCTTCGGGTCGTTGCGGATGCGGAACCGGTCAGCGGGGACCCGGGAGAAGTACGGGTACGCGCTGTGCACGTGGCTGGGCTTCCTCGACGCGGTGGGGGGCCGCTGGGACTCCGCCAGCACGGAGGACGTCGAGGGCTTCAAGTTCTGGCGGATGACGGACGAGTCGAACCCGGAGCGGGTGGCCGGTGGGACCGTGTCGGACAACCTGGACGCGATCAACGCCTTCTACGACTGGGCCGCTCCCAGTTTCGGAGTACGTAATCCGGTGATCCGGCTGGTGCACCAGCGGGGTTCGTCCTACACGGGTACTGCCGGTTTCGAGGCCGCACCGCATGTGGTGCGCGACCGGGACGTGAAGTGGTTCGATCCGGGCGGCTACGCCTTGTGGCGGGATGTGGGGCTGCGGGGCCTGGACCGTGAGGGCCGGGAGGTGTCGAGGTGGCGGGGCCGTAACAGTCAGCGGGACTGCACGTTCACGGACGGCCTCTACGGCACCGGGCTGCGGCTGACGGAGTGGGCCAGCACCTTGATGCTGGAACTGCCCGGCGAGAGCGTCAGCAGGAACTACTCCACGTGCCGGCTGGCGTCGGCGTGCGCGAAGGGCGGCCGGGGGCGGCGCTATTGGATGCCGCGCACGGTGCTGGCCGACGCGCTCGGCTACTGCGAGGGCGAGCGAGCTGCAGCGGTACGCCGCGCCCAGCGGGCCGGCCGCTACGAGCGGCTGTCCGAGGTCCTGGTGCTGCACCGGGTGCTGGGCCAGCGGCGGCTGCAGCTGGTCGACGGCACGGGATCGCTGATGCGGGTGTCGCTGGACGCGCTGACGCCGCAGGTCCGCAGGCGGATCTTCCTCGACACCCCGGCGGGGCTGGCTCCGGCGGTCTTGTGGCTGAACGAGGATGGGCTGCCCCGGGCTCCGCGCGGGTGGCAGCACACCTTCGACACCGCCAACGAGCGGGTGGCCCGCTCCGGGCTGGAAGGGGTGGCGGCAACCGCTCACATGCTGCGCCATTCGATGGCTCTGCGCTGGTTCTCGGTCGGGCGGCTGCTCTATGAACGCCGCTTCGCCCATCTGGACGGCGAGGAACTGCGGGACTTCCGGGCCCAGTTCGGCGACACCTGGCACCTGGTGCAGACCCTTTTGGGGCATGCGGACGTGTCCACCACGATCGACACGTACCTGGAGCCGTTCCGCGACCTGGATGTCGCCCTGCTGATCGAGCACGCCCACGGCACGGTCCTGGCCGAGCTGATGGCGGAGATGTTCGCCGCCCACCGGCAGGTCATCACCGCCCCGGCGGTGACCGGATGAGCGGGGCGGGACGCCGGGCGGTGCTGCCCGGGGCCGGTTACCGGCTGCCGCAGCGGTTGTTCGTCGACGACAGCCAGTGCCGGGTGCTGTTCTTCCCGGAACGCGGCGGCGAGCCGGTGGACATCGACCTGTCGGTCCTGCCGGTCGCACGCGAACTGCGCGACTGGATGGCCCTGGGAGTGCTGGGGGTGACGGGCCCTGCCGGGACTCGCCGCACCACCACCTCGGCCCTGG
Source organism: Streptomyces sp. P3 (assembly GCF_003032475.1). Lineage (NCBI taxonomy): Bacteria > Bacillati > Actinomycetota > Actinomycetes > Kitasatosporales > Streptomycetaceae > Streptomyces > Streptomyces sp. P3. The sequence continues at coordinate 7,234,345 of NZ_CP028369.1, read as the reverse complement.
ACACGGTGAACATCCTGAAGCGGTTCGCCCGTTATCTGGCTGCCCTCTCCAACCCTCCGACTGCTCCGGCCCAGCTTCGGGCCATCCACCTGGACGGATACATGCTGACCGGGGCGACCACGCTGCACCGGGACATTTCTGCGCTGCGGACCATCTTGCGGTTCGCCCCCGATCCGCCGTCGGAGTTCGCCGCCCGCCTGGCCCAGGCACGGGTCGCCAAGTCCGATACGCCTACCTGCAGTTACACCGCAGCCGAGTTCCGGCGCATCACCACGACGGCGCGATCCGAACTGCGGACCGCAGCCGCACGCATCCGCGCCGGCCGCCATCTCCTGGCCGACTGGCGGGCAGGCTCCATCGACCGGGAGAGCGACCGGCTCCGCTGGGAGATCGGTGATCTGCTGGACCATCTCGACCGGCACGGCGACATTCCCCGCTACGAGTGCGGAACACCACGCGCACTGGAGGTCGTGCGCCGGGTCGGCGGCATCGGCGCGGTCTTCGCACACCTGCACCTCACCCACCACGAGACCGGCGCCGCCGCGGTCCTGCTGCTCTGCCTGACCGGACAGAACTACTCGACCCTGGCCGCGGCAACCACCGCCCACCACCGGCCCGACGCGCACGCCGGGGGTACTCCGACCGCTCAGCTCGACCTGGTCAAACCCCGTCGCGGAGGCCGCCGGGCCGCAATGACCGTGGCCTTGCGCGATGTCCCGGCGGAGCCGGCGGAGGCGCGTGAGGACCTGAACACCCCATTCGGGGTCCATGCCCTGCTGCTGGACCTGGCCGCGCCCGCCCGCAACCGGCTGAAGTCCGACGCGCTGTTCGCGTTCTACAACGCCCGCAACGCCAGTGGCTTCGGCCACGGCCTGCCCAAGCAGATCCTGCAGCTGTGGGGCAAGGCCACCGATCTGGTCTGCGACGCACCCGATGCCGAAGGCCGGGCGGTGCCCCTGCACATCGACAGCCGCCGGCTGCGGCTGACCTGGCTGGAGATCAACCAGCGGCCGGTCGCCCACACGGAGACGACGCTGGCCAACGAGTACCTGGCCCGCAACCGCGGGAATCTGGCCGAGTACCAGAAGATCGTCGCTGATGTCCTGGACCAGCAGGTCGCCCGCGCCCGCACCGCTCCGCCGATCCCCGTGCTGTCCGCCCAGGACATCGAACAGGCCCGCACCGACCCGGCGGCGGTGGCCGTCCGGCACGGCCTGGACACGACCACCCTCCAGCAACTGATCACCGGTCGTCTGGACACGGTCCTCGCTGGCTGCACCAACCCGCTGGCCAGCCCCTACACCCCGGCTGGCAAGCCTTGCGGCGCTTCCTTCCTGCTCTGCCTGTCCTGTCCCTGCGCCAGAGCGACACCGGCCCATCTGCCCGTTCAGGTTCTCGCCCTGGATGCGCTGAAGGCCCGTCAGCAGGAGATGACGCCCCTGCGCTGGGCCGAACGTCTGGCCGAACCGACCGCCCGTCTGACCGACCTGCTCAGCCACTATTCGCCTGCCGCCGTCGCGGACGCCCGCACTTCTGCCACCCCCGCCGACCAGGCGCTCGTTGACCGCTTCCTGAGCCGAGGACTGGACCTGACATGACACCCGCCCTGCCCGCCGCCGCGCCGCCTGTCCGGCGCCTGCTGCCCGGACCCGACACCCCGGTCCTGGCCACCCGCCCGCTGCGTCCCGGCACGAGGGCCGATGACCTCTCACTGTTCGGTGAGGACCGCTGGAATCTGACTCCGGGCTTCTTCCAGGAGCACACCTCCCGCACCTGCGTGGACTTCCACGATGCCCCGGCCGCCTTCCGGCTCCCGATCAAGCTCCTGGCCTGGCTGATGCTCAACCATCAGGACGCCGACCACGGCGGCTTCCTCCCGGGCATCCCACGGCCCGCCGTCCGCACCGTCGTTCCCTACTGCCGATACCTCAAGAGCTTCGCCCACTGGCTGGAGAACCGAGGCATCACCCGTTTCGGCCAGGTCACCGACACGGACCTGGATGCCTACGCGGCCGACATCAAGGACGCGGCCGTCTCCCACGAACTACGCGAGGACTTCCTCGCCGTAGTCGTACGCACCTGGACACTGCGCGATCTGCTGCCCGACGAGGACGACCGCCTGCCCCAGGCACCGCCCTGGAACGGTGAGCGCATCCAGGACATCCTGGGGCAGCGCCGCACCAGCGAGGAGAACCGCACCCCGCGCATCCACCCCGCAACCATGACGCCGCTGCTGAAGTGGGCTCTGCGATTCGTCGAGGACTTCGCGGACGACATCATCGCCGCCTTCGACGAGTACAAGACACTCTCCCTCCGCGCCAGGGCCGCATCCACCCGAAGCGCCGCTCCACCCGGCAAGCAGCGCCGCCCGCCGGGCACGGTTCCCCTGCTGGTGGCCGAGCTCGCCGACGACTACCGGGCCCGCGGCCTGCCCCTGCCCGGACGCCGGAGTGCCGACGGACACACCACCATCAACACCCACTTCCTCAGCCTTCAACTGGGCGTCCAGATCACCCGCGCAGCCGCCAGCACTCTCGCGCACTCGGGACTGCCCGTCGCGGACGACACATACCTCACCACGCCCGTCCACGGCCTCCTCGACAACGAGCCCTGGCTCACCACTCGCATCACCTACGATCAGGCCCCCGTCCTGGCCCGCCACCTGAGCACCGCCTGCCTGGTCATCGTCGGATATCTGTCAGGTCAGCGGCCCGGTGAGACGCTCAACCTCGAACGCGGCTGCGTCGAACACGACCCGGTCACCGGCCTGATCCTGCTGCGCGGCAAACACTGGAAAGGCGTCCGCCACCCCGACGGCGCTCTCCGCGCCGAAGGGGAACAGCGAACCGATCCCTGGGTGGTCACCGCCCCGGTCGCCACCGCTGTCACCGTGCTCCAACGTCTCCACGACGCGCGGCTGCTGTTCCCCAACACCCTGCTCGTCAATGGCAAATCCGAGGCGGGACCCCTGCGGGAACGCGTCGGCCGGGCCCGCAACGACTCCGGCTGCAACAAGGACATCACCGAACTGATCGGCTGGATCAACGACTACTGCGCAGCCCGGCACCGCGACGACGCGATTCCCGCCGATCCCACCAATCCGAAGATCGCCCTCAGCCGCCTACGCAGAACGCTTGCCTGGTTCATCGCCCGTCGCCCCCGCGGCCTGGTCGCCGCCGCGATCCAGTACGGCCACGTCCGCGTCAACATGACCCTCGGCTACTCCGGCAACTACGCCTCCGGCTTCCCCGACGACCTGGCCTTCGAGGAATGGCTCGCCCGCCTCGAAAGCCTCGCCGAAGCCCACGACCAGCTCCAGGCCGGCGAGCACGTCAGCGGCCCCGCCGCCGACACCTACCGCCACCGCGTCGCCGCCTCCGCCAAGTTCACCGGCCGTGTCCTGCGCACCACCCGCGAAGCCCACACCCTGCTCACCAACCCCGACCTGCAGATCTTCCCCGGCCAGGGCATGACCTGCGTCCTTGACCCCGCCCGCGCCGCCTGCCGGCTGAGTACTGACGAACGCAGCAGTCGCCGCACCCCCGACATCGACGACTGCAGACCCTCGTGCGTGAACATCGCCCGCACCGACCGCGACATCGACTTCCTGCGCACACGCGTCGACACCCTGCAGGCCATCGTCGACGACCCGCTCGCCCCACCCATCCGCCACGCACGCGAACAACACGAGCTCGCACGGCTCCAGCAGGTCATCGCCAACCACCAGGAGCCCCGGCCATGAGCACCAACCGCACAGCCGAACGCGACGCCATCCGAGCGGCAATGCAACGCCTGCTGGCCGGCACACCGACCTGCTCCACCGGAGCCCTCACCGTCATCCAGCTCGCCGCCGAGGCCGGAGTAAAGCGATGGGTCCTCACCCACAAACACCCCGACCTTCGCAAGGAATTTGAAAAAGCCCGGGAATCTGTGAACGGAATTCCCGCCGCGTTCCAAACCCTCCAGGCCAAGGTCGACGACCTCGAAGCCGCACACAAACGGCTACGCCAGCACAACAGCGAACTGACCGAACGAAACGAGATCTATGCCCAAGTCATCCACGCTCTCACCACCGAACTCGCAGAGCTCCGACGAGACAGGCCCCTCCCAGCGAACGTCCGCCGTCTCCCGGCCGAAGCCACAACACCACCGCGGGCCTGAACTCTGTGCCGCCGCCCGGCTGGCGTCACGGTCGGCTCGGCGACCTCCGCACTCACGGGCGGCGGCTACACACGCTCAGCTGGTCAAAGTTCCCTGGTGGAAGTACATCCGCCAGCCCGTCTCTGTCAGGCGCCACAACGAACTCCGCCATGCCCGGCGGCCCTGGTTGTCGGCGAAGTACGTCAGATGGACGATGCCCGGAGCAAGGACGGCACCGGACATTTCGCTGACCTTGACCGGAGACTCCGGGGACACCGAGCCGCCGCTCGTCACGGTGAGGATCGACTCCACATCCCACCGGCGTCCAGAAGCGCCGATCTCGGTGAACTCCGGATCCAGAAGCTCCAGGACACGGGCCGGAGAAGCACGCACCTCAGGGTCGAGAAGCCGCAACTCCCCATCAATGGCCGCTTGCACGGCCTGCTCACTCTCATCCGCCATGCAGGAACCCTACGGACACGCCTGCCCGGAGCACAGCGAATTCTTCACGCGACGCGGCCACGGCACGGAGATGCCGCCAAGACTCGCGAACATCTCTGAACAGGCGATGGCCACCTGGCCCCGGAACTCGTGCGCAGGTGCTGCCGTCCGACGCGAACGAGGCCAGCCACTGGCGCTCCGCGCCAGAGGCTGGATGCAACAGCCCCGAATAGGTGACAGAGGTGCCGGTATCCAGTCCAGCGCCATGCTCGCCCTCTCCGCACAAGGCATACTCCCGAAGGTCGACTACGCAATTTTCGCCGACACAGGCTGGGAACCGAGAGCCGTTTATTCCCATCTCGACCGGCTGGAGCGAGAAATAGCCAGGCCCGCAGGCATACCCGTTCTCCGTGTATCGTCCGGAAACATACGCAACGATTCCCTGGACCCCGACCACAGGTTTGCGTCAATGCCGCTCTACGTCCTGAACAAGGACGGAAATCCGGGTATGACCAGGCGGCAATGTACCGGGGAATATAAAATTAAGCCGATCAAGAAAAAGGTCCGCGAACTACTCGGCTACCCCTATCCCACACGCATCCCCAAGAGCGTCTTCGTCGAGCAGTGGGTCGGCATCTCCACCGACGAATTCCACCGGGCCAAGGACGCCGACGTCAAGTACATGCGCAACCGGCACCCGCTCATAGACATGGGCTGGTCACGGTCCGACTGCGTCCGCTACCTGGCGTCGCTCGGCCTGGCCGACACCCCGAAATCGAGCTGCTTGGGTTGCCCTTTCCACGGAAACGCCCAGTGGCGCAACATCCGCGACAACTCTCCGGGGGAATGGGAAGACGTGGTGGAGTTCGACGCGGCCATCCGCAAGGGAAATGCCCGCGCGAACGCCACCGGCAACCGGCTGCTTGGTGAGGCGTTTCTCCACCGCTCCCGCGTGCCTCTCAGCGAGGCCCCCATCGATCACGTCACAGCCGCCGAATGGGCAGCGATGCAGCAAGAACTCACCGACAGCGGACCTGACCTTCAGGAGCTGGAGCAAGGAGTCACCGACGGCTGCTCCCCGTGGGCGTGCCGCGGTGAAGTCGAGCCGGCACAGGACGACTTCGGACTGGCCTCTTGACCATCCTGGACCTGTTTGCAGGACCGGGCGGATGGAGCCACTCACTTGACGTCCTCGGCGCACGGGACGTGGGCCTCGAATGGGATGAGTGGGCCTGCAAGACCCGTGCGGCGGCAGGGCAGCTGACCATTCGCACCGACGTGGCGCTATATCCCGTCTGGCCCTTCCTCGGCAAGACCGCCGGGCTCATCGCGAGCCCGCCCTGCCAGGCATGGTCCATGGCCGGCAAGCGCCTCGGCCTGGTGGACCAGCCGCTCGTGCACCAGGCAGTGGCGGACCTCGCCGCCGGACGCGACACCCGCGAGAAGCTGCTGACCGCCTGCCGGGACGAGCGCTCGCTGCTGGCCGCCGAGCCCATGCGCTACCTCCACGCCCTCAACACCGTCGGCGAGCCCGAATGGGTCGCCATGGAAGAAGTGCCGGACGTCCTGCCGCTGTGGAAGCAGTACGCCTCCGTGCTGCGCGGATGGGGGTTCTCGGTCTGGTACGGGATCCTCAACGCCGCCAACTTCGGCGTACCGCAAACCAGGCGGCGGGCAATCCTGCTCGCCTCCCGCGTCCGCACCGCCCAGCCCCCACCACCCACGCACGCCCAGACCGCCGAGCCGGAGAGCCTGTTCGGGCCAGGCCGTGACCGATGGGTGTCGATGGCCGAGGCCCTCGGCTGGGGCGCCACCGACCGACCCGTCCCCACCGTCTGCGCCGGCGGCGGACCCGGCGGCGGGCCCGAACCGTTCCCTTCAGGCTCCCGCAAGACGCTCTCCGACGCCCGGGAGCGCGGCACCTGGATGCCGCGACCGGAGGCTTTGGTCCTGCAGTCCCGCCGCGAAGGAGCCGGATGGGCCGCCCGGCACGGCACCCGCGAGAACCGGACCGCTACTGCCCCGGCACCGACGTTCACCGCCGAGGCGCACCGCTGGTCCTGGTCCCTGCGCAGCAACAACCAGGCCAACGCCACCATCCGTCCGCTGTCCGAGCCGGCAGGCACGCTGTTCTTCGGTCACCGGGCGAACGAGTGCACCTGGGTCGCCGCACCGGCCCTCGCGCCGACGGCGGACACGGACGCGCCAGCGGTGCCGGAGCCGATCCGGATCACCGCCCGCGAGGCCGGCCTCCTGCAGACTTTCCCCGCCGACTACCCGTGGGCCGGCAACAAAGGCCAGCAGTTCTCCCAGATCGGCAACGCCGTACCGCCGTTGCTCGCCGGCCACCTCCTCGCCCCGCACCTCGGCGTCACCCTCGACCCCAACGACTTCACCCTCACCGCCTGATGCCCCGCACCCCCGAACCTGACGAGGACGGCGACCTCGACGACCTGCCCGACACGCATCCGCCGCCGCCCGTGTACTACGTCGAGCAGGCCCTCCTCGGCGCCCTCCTCCTCGATCCGCACCGTCTCGCCGACGTGACCGGCATCGCCGGCAACTCGTTCTCCACTGCCGCGCACTCCGCCTTGTACGCAGCGATCAGCACGCAGCCCCCGCCCGACCCGGCCGAGCACGCCAAAAACACCAAGTGGCTCGACCAGGTGCTCGCCACAGGGCGCGAGCAGGCGCGCGGACTGACCGCCTCCTACCTGCACACCCTCATCCAGGTCTGCCCCTGGCCCCGCCACGCACCGGCCTACGCACGGATGGTCGAGGCCGAACACGCCCGCCGACGCCTACAGACGGCCGCCGAACTCCTCGTCCAGACCGTCCACGATGCCTCCCTCCCACACCCCGTCCAGACGGTGCTCGCCGAGGCCGACGCACTCGTCGCGGTCGTGGACGACATCGCGAGCCGGTTCCCACCGCGCGCCGGCGTCCTGCCCCGCGCCCCCGCACCGCCGCCAGCCATCCCGCCCGACTACATCGAGGCAGTCGAGGAGGAGCGGCTGCTGCTCGCAACCGCCACCGCCCACCCATCCGATATCGAGTCCGTCCGATGGCTGCTCCCCGACGACCTCACCCTGCCCTTGCACGCCGGCCTGTGGCAGTGCCTGACCGCCCTGGCCCGCCGCCGCGAGCCCGTCGACCCCGTCACCGTCCTGTGGGAGGCCCAACAGCGCGGCCTGCTCGACGACGGAAGCGAACCGGGCGAGGTGCTCCACCTGCTGGCCGAACCGGCCGGTTCCGTGGAGCACTGGGGCGAGCGCGCCCTGCAGCGCTCCCTCCTGGCCACCGCCGATCGCACCGGCCGGCGCATCGAGGCATACGCCGGCGACCCGGCGAACACCCCGTTCCAGCTCGTCGCCGGCGCCCGCCGATCCCTCGCCGACATCGGCGCCGTCCGCACCCGCTGGCAACACGCCACCGGAACGGTCCCGCCGCAGCGACCGCGGCCCGCGCCCACCACTCGCGCCGGACCGCCGACCACCACGGCCGCCCACACCGCCCGCGCCGCGCGAGCAACCCGATAGCACCCCGCATACGCCGGTGGCCGGACCCGAAGACCCGGCCACCGGCAGAAGAGACGACCACCTCAACGTGACCACCACACTCCCCATCGACGCCCACGTCCACCTCGACATCCACCCCACCCATCCCAGCGCCGTGACCGCCGCCCTGACCGGCACCCAGGCCCACATCGCCCACCTGAGCCTGGAGGCAGCCGACTGGACCGTCGTCGCCGACAACGTCCTGGTCCTGGTCCGCATCGACCACGAGGAGCCCTACTGGGCCCAGGACGCAGCCAAGCACCTGACCGCCGAAGGCATCACCGCCGAGATCACCCCTCGCCTCCAGGAGGCCATGGACGAGGAATGGACCTGGGCCAACTACCCGATGCCCTGGTGCACCCGCAGCGAAATCCGAGAGGTCTCCAACGAGGCCCAGAAGATCCATGACGACATCCGCCACGGCCAGCTCCTCATCCACGCCCACGCCCACGACGGCCACACCACCGTCGCCGTCGGCACCTACCTCGGCCGCAACGGCAAATCCGTCTACCTCCACGGCGAGGACCACCTGCGGCAAGTCGCAGACACCTTCGACTCACCCGCCCAAGCCCTGCTCGCCTTCGAGAAGGTTCACGCTGCAGACATGCGCCCCGGCCCAGCACCCCTGACCGACACCGAACGCGCCGCCGCCGAAGCCCGCACCCCGCTCGCCCTCACCGCAGCCAAGCCCGAACCGGCCCGCCCGGAGCCCGAGACAGTTGCGGCCTACCTGGCCGATGCCGGCAACCACGACGCCCTCCTCGACACCTTCCTCACCGCACACGGCGAATGGGAGAAGTGGCGCACCTGGTCAGACGAGACCACCCACGCGATCCACGAATCGCAGACCCTGCGCATCGAGCGGATCCACGAAGCCCACCCCCGCGAAACCGCCTGGACCGTGGCCGCGTACGAGACGCCAGTGTCCGACCGCATGTGGCACCTGACCGCCACGGGCACTGCCCCCGCCCCCATCCTCCAGGCACTGCTGAACCACCTCGCCGACGGTGACGGATGGGACACCGCCCTGGGGAGCCCCGTTGACGAGAAGACCGTCACCGCTGCCACGAGACCCCTCGCTGACGCCGGATGGAAACACACCGTGGACGGACGCTGGCTCCGCTGGACGAACGCCTCCCAGGATGCCGGTGTCCAATTCGACGCCTTCGCCGCCCAGCAACCGAACAGCCCCCTCGCCACCTGGACCATCTGGGCCGGCCCCACCATCGACCAGCCCACCTGGACGATCCACGCCTCCCCCTACACACCCGCCCCCATGATCGCCGACCTGGCCGAGGAACTCGCACACGGCACCGGCACGCGGCAGTTCAGCCCCAGCGTCCAGCGGCAGCCTCCGCGTCTCACCGCTACCGCACCGGCCATCGCGACGACCGTCGCCAGACCTCAGGCGAACCGAAGTCGCTGACCAGCACACTCACGCGCGCGAACAGCTGTGTGGCCCTGCGGACGGGGGATGCCGCAGGGCCACACTCGCACCGTACCGCGCCTGTCCGTTTCACCGGGGCTTACTCTCGCTGAATGCCGATGAGGCCCCCGCCATAGGCAACCAGCGCGGGGGCGCTTGTGGATTCACTCTGCAGAGCGCTCTCGCCTTGGCTTGTGGCCCCTAAGGTCCAAGCAGTGGTCGCGGGCGGCAAGGGAGCCCAAGTGAAACGTGAACGGGCAACGGAGATGCTCCACAAGATGCTCGACAATCTGGACGCAGGCAGTCGCCCCCTCGACCTCGTAGACGAGGTCTATGTCTTCGGTTCCTACGCCCGAGGCGCGCTGCAGCCAGGCGACCTCGACGTGGCCGTGATCCACCGGACCGACGCCGAATTCACCGAACACGTCGTCGGCGCCCGCATGTACGGGCGGGATCCGATGGCGGGCATGAAGCGCGCGCTCAAAGGCAGCAAGCGCGGCTTCCAATTCCAGTTCAACCAGAACGACCGCCTCCCCGAAGGCTCCGAGCCACAACTGCTGTGGAAACGCGGCGACACCCGCGCCACCGCAGAAGAACGGCTGCAGGCCATGAAGGCGGCCCCGGACGCCGGCCGGGCGCCCCGCGACGCCATGATCGAGCAGTTCGACGGACTCGACCGGTGGATTCCCCTCCCCATACGCGTCCGGCTAGTGGAACTGCTCGACACCGGCGCGATCGAGATCAGCCGCATCGCCCTCACGGCCGCCGACCCCACCGACCCGGCCGCCGTAGCCGCCCTGGGGCGCCGATGGAAGACGGACAGCCCACTGCATCGCGCAGCCGCTGCCGCCGTGCGCTATACGGAGGACTCCGGCATGTCCCCGCCGTCCGTATGGGTGCAGGGACAGCCACTCGACCACCGCCGCGACCAGTACAGCGCCGACGCCCTGTGGATCAACCTCGGCTGGTACCACTTCGACCAGCTCGTCTTCCGGCTTCGTGAGGGCGCACAAAGTCTGGAGGTCGTGCGCCCCACACGGACGCAGCCTCTTCACGCCCTCCACATCACCGTGCGCGACATCGCAGCCCTGGCCCCGTTGTAGCATCCCCGCCAGCCGGAACGACGACGAAAATTGGCGTCGCTCAGGGGACAGATCGGGGCCCGAGCAGCGCGACGAGGCCCGGCAACCGTCACAGGTTGCCGGGCCTCCACGCACTCGTCAGTCAACGAGGTAGTGGGCTTCAACGTAGGCGACGGTGGAGCCGTACGGTTCGCCCACCGGCTTCAGCATGTACCGGCGGAAGACTGCGGCGGTTGCACGGCGGACGCCGCGGTTGCGGGCCTCGGCGTTGTCCCATGACTGGGCGAGGGTGCGCTTGACCACCTGGTCGATCTCCTCGGCCAGGTTTTGCTCCGTGACGGTGAGGCCGGGCGGCGCGTGGTCGTGGATGATCCGTGACAGGACACCTACGTGGTCGTCGTCCAGTACGACGGCTTCGTCTGGGTGCTTCTCGGCGTTCACGATGGCACGGGCGACCCGGAGTGCTTCGGCCAGGAACTCCAGGGCGTCCTGGGCGTTCTGGATGATCCGGTCCCGCAGTTGCCTGATCCGCTCTGCCAGGGCGGTGTACTTCGCGGACCCCGGTTCGACGCCTTTCTCAAGGGCGGCCTTGATGTGGTCCAGGATCTCCGCCGCAGACGGCGGCCTCTTGTCCTCGCTGTCGTCCTTGTCGGGCTTGGGACGGACGAGGGCCAGCAGCTCCTTGAGGATCGTGATGCCCTGGGCATCCAGGACGAGGGCTTCTTCCTGGGAGGCGGCCACCGAGAAGGAGTGGACGTGGGCGTTGATTATCTCCAGGACCATCGGCCCCAGCTCGCCCAGTCGCTCCTTCCTTTCCTCGTCGGAAGACTTCTTGAACAGGGTCGTGTACGCAGACCCGAAGAGAGCGAACCCGTCCTGGTACTTGGCGACCCGCTTGTCCGTGGTGATGAGTGGGTACAGGCGGGCCAGAAGCCGGTAGTTCTTGCTGAAGACCTCGGCGGCGTCAGGGTTGGCGTCCAGGAAGCCGTTGATGGCACGTACGGACTCGTATCCGTGTGCCGTGAGGTCGAGGCCGTCCACATCTGCGAGGAGGTCTTCGATGCGGGCGAAGGTGGTGCGGAACTCGGCGACCAGGTCGGTCAGGTCGGTGACGAACCCGCCGCCCTTGCCGGCGGACCCCTCCGAGGTGGGGTCGACGACGGCACGCTGGACTTCTTCGGCCAGGCTGATGTAGTCCACGACCACGCCGGTGGTCTTCACGAATCCGGCCGGGGAGATCCAGGTGCGGTTCGGGCGGGTGATCGTCTGGAACAGGTTGTGAGCCTTCATTGGCTTGTCCAGGTAGAGGACGCCCTCGTTGGGGGCGTCGAACCCAGTCATCAGCTTGGCCGTCACGACCAGGAAGCACAGTGGGTCATCGGGAGTGAGGAATCGCCGCTTCTGGTCCTCCTCGTCGACCTCGGAGAGCCGGTAGGGCCGCATGGCCGCTTCCTCGGTCTTGGCGTCCGAGACGTGGATATTCACCTCTGCGGTGATCCGATCGTGCTTGCCGACCTCGGCGAGTACCTGCGACGCCTCGTAGCCGGCCAGCAGCTCGTTGATCTTGTCCGTGTATGCCACGGCCAGCTCACGGTTGTAGGCGACGACCTGCGCCTTGAGGCCGTTGCGATAGGTGCCGGCCAGGTAGTGGTCCACGATGTCCTGGCAGACCGTGTGGATGCGTTCGGGGTTGGCGAACACTGAGGTGAGGCGCCCGAACTTGCGGGACAAGGTTTCCCGGTCGGGGTCGTCGAGATCGAATTCGTCGGCGAACTGGTCGAACTCGGCCTGTAGGGCCCGGTCGTTCATCTCGAAGGTGACCGGGTGTGGGTCCAGCATGACCGGGACGGTTGCCTCGTCCTGAAGGGACCGGGACACCGAATACCGGTGCAGCACCCTGTTCGGGTCGGTCTCCTCACCGAAGAGGGCGAAGGTGTTGGTGGCGAGGTTCCTGACGGGTGTGCCGGTCATGCCGAAGAACTTCGCGTGCGGCAACGCTGCGCGCATCTGCCCCGCCAGGGACTCTTCCTCGGATGACTGCGTGCGGTGTGCCTCATCGACCAGCACGATGATGTTGCGGCGGGTCGACAGGTTCTTGCCGGCGTCGGCGAACTTGTGGACGGTCGTGGAGATGACGCCGCGCACATCGTCTGCCAGCAGCGAGCGCAACTCCTTGCTGGTGGAAGGTTGATGGAAGTAGGCGTCTCCCATCGCGGAGGTGAATACCCCGGAGGTTTGCCGCACGAGCTGGGTTCGGTCCGAGAGCAGGATGATCGTGGGCGACTCGGTGCGGGTGTCAGCCAGTAGCAGCGAAGCTGCGAACACCATCAGCAGCGTCTTCCCGCTGCCTTGGTGGTGCCAGACCAGACCTTTCTTGCCGTCGGCCAGGACCCGCCTGTGGATCAGATGGGCGGCCTCCATCTGTGGGTAGCGGGGCAGGTACTTCTTGTCCGGCCCGCCTCCAGAGGTGTCGAAGAGGGTGAAGTTGGCGAGCATGTCCAGGACCGTGCCTGGGTTGAGCAGCAGCTCGACGGAGCGCTGCACGTCGGCCTGCCCGGACAGGTTCTCGTCGTCGTCAGTGGATCGGAACGGCTGCCACAGGTTCAGGGGCGCACCAGCGGCACCGAACCGCAGCTTCAGCCCGTCGGAGGCGACAGCGAAGACATTGGGGGTGAAGAACCATGGATATTCGGTGGCGTACACGTCGTTGATCTCGCGTGCGGCGTCGGCCCACCCGGACTTAGCGGTCGGTGACTTCACCTCTACGACAACGAGGGGCAGGCCATTGGCCCAGTACACGAGATCGAACCGGCGGGGTGTCTTGCCGGGGATGGTTATGGTCACCTCGTCCGACACGACCAGGGTGTTGGTGGTCGGGTGCTCGAAATCGATGACCTTCAAGGCGTGCCACACGCCGTCGGCGCCCCGGAACTCCTTGTGCCCGCGCAGCAGTTCCAGTACCTGCTCGTTGGCTCGCACCAGCCCGCCATCGACGGCGTTGACCGTAGCGATAATCTCCTCGACCACGGCGTCCACGTCGAACCCGTCGATCACCTCAGGGTTGAGCCGGACGATGGCGTCCCGCAGCTCGCCAGCGAGCACCGTTTGTGTCGTCTCACGCGGCAGCGACCTGCCCGCTATGAAGCCCCACCCCATCGGAAGGGACCACTGGATCATCGAGTTCTGAAACTCACGCTCTCGAATGCCCTTGGCCACTGCTCAGACCCCCAACTTGGCAGACTCGATGTCGATGCTGCCGTCCAGTAGCCCCGACAGTAGCCCGGCCCGGACTTCACGGAGGCGGGCGGACTCTGCGCGGGTCGCCGCAACGACCTCGCTCATCGAGTCGAGTTCTGTCGCGATGCGCTCCTGGTCGGCGACGTTCGGGAGACGCACTAGCATCTGGACCGCCCGCCTGGACCCGATGTGCTTGATGTTGGTTCCGCCAGCGACGTCACGGAATTGCCCGGACTCGTACGCCCACAGGCACCAGTGCTTGACGAACGCCGGAATGCTGACGCCTTGGATGGCGCGATAGCGAAGCAGGGTGTTCTGGAAGCAGACCGGAGCTGGGAGCTCGTCCCGCCACATGGCTGGCATTCCCACTGCGGTCTCGCTCGCGCTCCCCTCAGAAACGAGGACGTCCCCGTACCGGAGCCCGAAGGTCTCACGCTCGCTCGGGTTGAAGTCCATCTCAAGTACATCGGAGAGGTCTAGGGTTCCATAGCCGACGTTGGCAGACCGTAGGTAGAAAGTCATGTGCGGGCCGGTGGCGCGTTGCGGTGAGCGCTGGCGTCCCATCGTGATGCTAAATGCCTTGTCCGCGCGGACTTCATCGGCTGAACTGTCGGTCATCGAGTCAGCGCGAAGGCGGCGAAGAACGTCTCGAAGCGCATCCGCCTCCACGTCGAGTGCAGTGACCTGGTCGTCCACCGCATCAAGCACGTCGACGATCCGCGCTTGTACCTCGCGAGGTGGGATCGGGAGTTGGATCTGCAAGAGCTGCTCTGGGTTGAGACGCTTGCGGCGTTGAACCGTCCCGCTCACTCGGTTCTTCATTTCCGCCCAAAGTCGCGGTGAGCGGCAGACGTGCCTCATCCAGTCAGGCATCAATTCGGGGCCAAGCGAGAACGTCGGGAACTCGTTGCTGACGACGAATCCGTCGAACTCGGCAGGTACTACGGTGATCGGGCCTTCCCATGCCGTCAGTTTTCGCATCACGACCTGGCCAACGCGCAGCACATTCATTGCCGCGTACTCGGTATCTGCGCCGTAAAGTTCGCCTTTATCGACAACTCCCTTTCCTGCATTCAGGACCCCGGCTAGGCGGTAGGTAGTTGTAGGCTTCACCGGTGTGCGCTGGATGTCGAGGCGCATTACCTCCCCGAGCGGACGAAGCGGATAACCGTCACTCATCGAAACTCTCGATCCCTGCGACGGAAGGGCTTCCTTGAGCCGCACAGGAGTCTCCAGGTCAGCGAAGGTGGCCTGCTGCCAGTCACTCATCGAAGCCCTCGATCCCTGCGGCAGAGAGGACCGTGAGCATGCGCTGCTCGGTCTTTTGGCGCTCGGCCCGGGCGATGTTGTAGGCGTCGATGAGGGTGCCTAGGTCCTCCTGCTCGGCGGCGGCCCGCTTGATGTAGCGGCCGATGTTGAGGTCGTACCCGTTCGCCACGATCTCCGAGATGGAGACAAACCGCGCCGAGAGGCCAGCCTCTCCGACATCGCCTGAGCCCGAGTGGTAGGCCGCCACGATGTCGGCGATGTCTGCGTCAGTGAGGAGGTGGCGGTTCTTGGCTTTGGTAAACCGTGTAGAGGCGTCGATGAACAACACGCCGCCCTGCCGCTCCGAGGTCTTGGTGCCGCGGGCGCGGAATACGAGGATGCAGGTCGGGATCGTCGTGTTGTAAAAGAGGTTCGACGGCAGCCCGATCACGGCCTCCAGGAGGTCACCGTCCAGGACGCGCCGGCGGATAGCTGCCTCCTGGCCAACTCGGAAGAGGACGCCGTGCGGCAGGACGACGCCAGCACGGCCTTTCTTCCGATCCATGCTGGCGATCATGTGCTGCACGAATGCCCAGTCCGCCGACGACTGTGGGGCGACCCCTCCGATGGCGCGCGGGTCGTTGGTCCAGGGCTTCCACTTCAGGCTGTAGGGCGGATTGGCGACAATCACATCGAATTGCTTGACGGACCCGTCCGGGTTCTTAAAGCGCGGGTCCCTCAGGGTGTCGCCGACCTCGACCTTGAACTCGGTCAGGTTGTGCATGAAGAGGTTCATGCGGGCCACACCTGCGGTATCCGTTACCGCCTCTTGCCCGTTCAGGCTGAGTGTGTACCCCCGCCCGCCGTGGGCCTTCAGTAGGTTCGCGGCGGCAATGAGCATGCCGCCTGACCCGCAGGTCGGGTCGTACACCGACTCGTGGTTCTTAGGGTCCAGCAGTTCGATGATCAGCTCGACGACCTCGCGCGGCGTGAAGAACTGGCCAGCGCGGGTACCGGACCCGTCCGAGAACCGCTTGAGCAGGTATTCGTACGCTCCCCCGAGCACGTCGTGGGACATGTTGCCCTCGTGCATCTTGGGGACGCGGTTCATCGTCCGCATGACCGACGCCAGCACCTCCCCTGGAAGCACCGCTTCGGAGGTCCAGGTCATGGACCCGAAAATTCGGGAGAACTTGTCAGGGTTGGCCGACTCGATGGCCTGGAGGGAAGCGCGAACCCGCTGGCCGAGGCCGTGCTGGGCGACGGTGGCGAGGATGGATGACCAAGAGGCGCGGCTCTCGGCGACGGTACCGGGGAAGATGAAGGGGATCTTGAACGTCTGGTAGTTGCTGTACTCGACCTCGTCGGCTTCCTCGGCTGAGAGGTCGAGGTCCTCGTTCTCCTTGAGGAAGGTCTGGTGGGTGTGCTCCCAGGTATCCGACAGGTACTTCCAGAACATCAGAGGGAAGACGACCGAGGAGTACTGCGCTTCGGGCATCGCCACACGCAGCTCGTCGGCGGCGTCCCACAACCGGTTCTCGATCTCCTGCTGGGTCACTGCCATCAGTCGGGGGTGTCCTTGCTCGTCAAAAGGTGGCGACCCGAAGGCCGTGAAAACCTGCTGATCACCCTATTTAGGGCGGACCCTGCATGTACACACCAGGCTTGGCCTGCCGGGTGAGCACACGCGGAGCGTCGCACTCCCTGCGCGGGAGACTCACAGACGATATCCGCCTCCCCAGAACCACGAAAAACGGCAAACAGCGCAGCCATCGGGACGCATCTTGCGGTGACCTCGCGGGCGTATGCGCGCAGGTAGCCGACGGCACCCTGCACCACTCCGTCGCCGCTGGGAGCTGCGCCCGCCGAACCTCATCGCTCGAGAGCTGCCGCGCCGGACCTCCCAGGAGCAGCCCGGTGGCTCGCTGCTCCTGCCTGATCAGTGCAACCCGAGCGAGGTACCGGGCGCTCCGATGTCATTTTCGGCTCGCGAGAGGCAGGGACCGTCATACGTAAGCTCATGGGGGCGACTCCGGAGACATCGGCAACGGTGCTGCGGCATATCCCACCACGCACCACTGACAGCGCGGGCCGCGAGCGTTCCCGGAGACAAAGGCAGAGCGAGAGATCCCCCCGTCGAAGAATCCCGCAGGCCGTAGCGCCGCTGCCCACAGTGCCGTCCGGCAGCGCCAGCCGACGATAATCGAAATCATGAGCGGATCAATCGCACAGACATTCGACTCCTGAGAGGCGTTGTCAGTGCGGTCAGGTATACCGGTCGGCTATGAGTGTTGCTCAGGAAGCGGCTGCGTCGGCCTCCGGCGGTACGCAGCCACCATCGGTTGACGGCGACTTTCCGGATGACCACCGCCCGGCTGCTGCGGTCCCTGCATCGAGGGACGCTGGCTCCGGCAGAGAAGGAAACCCACGGACCGCTCAGGACGACTACCTGCTGGTGGAGCTGCTGTGTGCCGCGTTGGCGAAAATCCGCCTCGAACGACAGCGGGCCGGCGTTCAAGCCCGCGGCACACGGTGAGCTTGACGGCCGAGTACACGTTGCCGCCGAAGGTCACGGCGATGGTCCGCCCCGCGTTCTCGTCGAAGACGATCGGGTTCCAGCAGTCGTTGCGCCACGCGTAGTCGTGGAACGGCAGGATGCCTTCGACCTTCATGGAGATGGTGTCGTTCTCGGCACCCTTGAACTGGTCAACACCCTGCTCCTGGAACAGGTTCGGGACCAACAGCTCCTGTTCGAGCATCCCGACAGCGGTGTTCACGAGCTTCCGGGGCTTTACGACCTGATGCTGCGTGATGGGCAACTGGACTACCCCTACAAGGGGTTGGCGCCGGGTTGGCGGGTGGATCGTTACCGGCTGAGCTGGCCGAGGTTTGTGAGGCTGTCGTAGCGTGATCGCCTCAAGCGACGAGAGATGCCTGACGGGGGTGCCTGGTGCAGACGCAAGGACATCAACCACGAACAAGGCCCAGTACGAGGCCCTCTGAGCCGAGGCAGGGAGCGGGACAGCCAAAGTGGGCATGGTGGGTGATCGGGATCGTGATTCCCGTCGTTGGGATTCTCGTGTCCGTATATCTCGCACTTGCCCCCTCGGACGATCAAGATTCAGCCGCGGGAAGGCCCTCGACGGGCGGAGGAGGCTCAGCGGATACCTCGGGGGCATCGCCCACGCCCCGCCAGGCGGCGTCGAAGATCATGTTCGGCCCTAAAGCCGTTGAGGTCGACGTGAACGGCAGCTATCTGGAGCTAGATACAAGGGCACCGCTCGTAGAGGGCGAAGCTCCGAAGGGCGTCGACATCCTCGTGAACACGGACGCGTCCGGGGCCATGGAGAACGCGAAGGTCTACGGCTACCTCGGCGGAACGGTTGCCCCGATCGCTGCGACTTCCGGGGCCGTTCAGGAAGCCGACTGCCTGCAAGCCGTACAGAGGAACGCCAGTGACTCGATGGACAATTTGCAACGAGGGCGCGGCATCTGCGTGGAAACAAGCGAAGGCCGGGTTGCCTTCCTGCGGGTAGCCTCGGCGCCTCCGAAGGGGCCTGTCACGTTTGACATGACCGTATGGGAGCTGCGGGGCTAGAAGCGCCTGGAGCGCCGCGCGAGCTTGCGTGGGTCCATCTCTCCGTCGTCCTCGTCGGACGGGTCGAGAGCACCGCCGAGGGTGGCTGGAGACCCCTGGGCGACAAGAGCCTGAAGGCCCTTCGCGTCGGCCTCCAACTCCTCGGGTGTCTTGCCACGCAGGCGACCCGCCAGGGCCTCGGGGAGATCGAACCTGCGGGCCACGGTGGACTCGAGGATCGAGCGCTCAAGGTCGGCGTTCTTGGCCTTCACGTCCGCGAGGGCGGCCTCGAACTCCTCCGGGCTCTTGGCCCCGGAGAGCTTCGTCTCGGCGTCCGCAGTCGAGTGCGGTTACGTCCAACTGGCATAGTCGGGGCAGGCCCGCCAGCATCTCCGGCAGTTCGGCGAGTGCGTTCTCCCGCAGGTCCAGGTGGCGTAGTTCGCGTAGGTCGGCTACAGACGGCGGCAAGCTCTCCAGCACGTTGCCCCTCAGCCAGAGTTCAGGAGGTTGCGGAGGCGGCCGATAGTGTCGGGCAGCGTGGCCAGCCGGTTGTGCTGTGCCCGGAGTTCGATCAGTTCGGCCATCCGGCCGACGGCCTCGGGCAGGGTGGCGAGAGCGTTCTCGCCGACGTTGAGGTAGCGCAGCCGCGTCAGGTTTCCCAGCGAGCCCGGGAGCTGGGACAGGTTGTGGTCGTGCAGGTAGAGACAGCCGCTGAGGCCGGTCAAGTCGCCGAGCTCGTCCGGGACAGACGTGAGGCTGTTGTGGCCGAGGTCCAGGGTGGTCAGCCGGTACAACTTCCCGATCTCGGCCGGGAGGGCGGTGAGTCCGGTGTCCGCAAGGATCAGCACGTTCAGCTTGGTGTGTTGCCAGACCGACTCGGGTACTTCTCCGAGCTGTTGGCACCACAGATTCAACACGTGCTGCACAGCCTGGTCCTTTTCGATGCTGATCCGGACTTATTCCAGTCGAAACAGCCCTCGGGCCAGCGGCGAGCCCGTGCACGTGCGTTGCTGTCACGCGCTCGCGTCTCGCAGCACGGAAGACAGCCCGTGGAAACGGTACCGCCTCGGAAGCCCGGGTCACCGACACGTTTACAGACCCCAACACCACCGTGTAGTTGGGGTGTTAGGTCACTGCACCCCTCGTGGCTTCAGGCGGGCTCGCTAGGCGTGCCGCGTTTGGCGCCGTCTGCCTCCCGCCCCTACGGTAACCCCAACATGTTGTGGTCATCATCGACTTGATGTCCACAGTTTGTGTATTCGTTTGCGCTCTACCCAGATTCGCAACTAAGGATGGGGATCATTCCATGGCCGAACGGTTCGGTGACAACACGACGCGAACGCGTAGCGGGGAGCACGCTGTCGAGCCGGCCCGGCAGCATCCTCTGCGGCGCATGCAGTCGACGACCCGGTCGTTCACTGTCCGCGAGGGCAAGGGGTACCTGACCGTCGCACGCACCGAGGACGGAGCCCCCGCCGAAGTGCTGATCCGTATGGCCAAGCAGGGCTCCACGCTCGCGGGCATGATGGACGCCTTCTCCTCGACCATCACCCAGGGCCTCCGGCATGGGGTTCCGCTCAGGGCGTTCGTCACCGACTACGTCGGAATGCGCTTCGAGCCCGCCGGCCTCACCAACGACCCAGAGGTCAAGCAGGCCAGTTCCGTCATGGACTACGTCGGCCGCCGTCTGGCCCTCGACTACCTGCCCTACGACCTCCGGGTGGAACTCAACGTCCTCACCACCGAAGAGCGGGCCACCAAGGAAGCCATCGACGGAGTCGGCGACGCCGTGTGGACCGACCTGGTGGGCCTGTCCATGTCCGCTCCCCTCGTGGCACGACCACGCCGTAGCTGACCCCTCAGCCTGGCCCGAATGCGGTCGTGGAACGGACGGACAGCGGACCAGGTCACCTGAGACCACAATCGAATCGGGTCAGACCGCTTGAGGCGGAAGCTGCTCTGTTCGGGCAAGAGCCACATGCGCTATGCGTGACGAGATACACCTGGAAACGGGATGGCAGCGCGCACCCCTGCGCGGGGGGGGCGGGCATCGGAACCGCCGGGTGGGTGACCTGAATCTCCGAAGATGTACGCGGGTCGGGTCAGCCCAGGACGAGGGGGCGCTCGGGCACGCCTCTGGCGAGTACCTCGGTTATGAGGTCGAGGAGACCAACGGGATAGATCGTCTCCGTGGTGTCCCTCAGCTCCTGAAGACTCCACCAGCGATGGGCCTGGATGTTGTCGGGCTGAGTGGCACGGGCGGGGTCGACATCCTTGGGCGCGAGTTGGGCGAGAAGGTACCGCTCGACCTGCCGGACTTCCCGCCCGCTGACTGCGTGATCCGTGCTGCGCTGGGCGAGCTGCGTGCCCAGTACGACGTACTTCTCGTCGACGCCGAGTTCTTCGCTCAGTTCGCGGAGCGCGGCGGCGGCGTGGTCCTCCCCTGCCTCCAGGGAACCGCCGGGGGTGGCCCAGTAGCCTCCGCCCTCGGGGTAGCGCAGCAGGAGGACCCGCTGGGCATCGTCAAGGGCGATGACGCGTGCGCCTTGCCGCAGGGGTGAGGTGGTCATGCCGCCCATTGTTGTGGTTCCGGCCCGTTCGACGAGGTGGCTCCGACCGAACGGTGTCCTGGTCTTATGCCTGAGGGTGACGAGTGCTTGGGCTGGGGGTAGTCAGACCGGCCGTATGGCGGATGGCAACGGCCGGCGCCGCCGCACAGACCGAGGCGGCTGCCCATCTCGGGATTCGGCACCTGCGTGCTTGCTACGGTCCCGCATATGACGCTGCCTGTGCCTCGTGCTGTTGATCTACGCCGAGAACCGCTTGACGGGGTGCTGGAGCGTGTGGAGCGGTCGCTGCAGGTATGTCTCGACCGGGAGACAGTGGTGCGCAAGCGCCGGACGGTCGGGGCACGGACGGACCGCAATACATGGGTGCGCATTGAGCGGCGTGGGTTCGACCGGATCGGCACCCAGGGGTGGAACGGCCCCGAATCGGCTGCTGTCCTGAGCGGGGTCGTCATGCCGCGGTGGTACACAGGGCTCGCTTGGCGCGAGCCGGGGAAGCCGGTGATGTGGCGGGCGGATGAGATGGAACTGGTCAATGCCGCGCCGGTCGGGCAAGCCGCTCTCGTGATCGAGGACCCTCGTCTCGCGGATGCGTGGTGGTCCGCGCTGAACGCCTCGCTGGACGCGCTCGCTGCCCAGTCCGCACCCCGCGTCGCCACGCCGGATACCGAAACCATCAGGCAGGAGCTGGTGACAGCTACCCTCGGGGAAGTCTTTCCCGAGGTGACCGACACCACGGTGGAGGAGTGGCTGCCGGCCCACGCCGACCTGACGTGGGCGAACGTCACCGGCCCGGAATTCTGCATGATCGACTGGGAAGACTGGGGCATGGCGCCACGAGGGCTGGACGCGGCAACGCTATGGGGCCACTCCCTCGCTGTCCCGGCCTTGGCGGAACGTGTGTGGAGCGAGCGTCGGCCGGACCTGGCCAGCAGGTCCGGTCGGCTGATGGCACTGTTCATGTGCGCGAAGATCGCAGGGCCACACGCGCGCCCCGAGGATCCACGGCTGGAGCCGGCCAGGAAAGAAGCCGCGCGGCTCATTTCTGAGCTTCACGACTACGGGCGACGGCCCTGCGGCAGCTGCCCGGACTGACCGTCATCCGGCCTCTGGCCAGCCGTCGAGTGAAAGGATCGGGCCGCCGTCCAGGTACCGCTGGACGGCGACCAGGGTGGTGTGTGTAAAGGGTTGGGGCAGGTCGTCCGGCGGCACCCAGGCGATGGTGTCGTGCTTGTGCGGCTCCGCGTTGTGGGGAGTACCGCTCCACTGGTCGGTGTGGAAGACCAGGGCCATGAACATCCCTGGGACCTCCGCCCCCCAGGAGCCGTGGACGATGTGGACCAGGCGTAGGTCCGCCTCGGCGGCCACGACGCCCGTCTCCTCCTTCAGTTCCCGTACCGCGGTCGCGGTGATCGGTTCACGGGGCTCGCCCTTGCCACTGGGGACGTCCCACTCGCCAGGCGCGAAATCCAAGTGCGCGCTCCGCCGCAGGATGAGGAGTCTGCCGCTGTCTGGATCCGTGACGAGAACAGCGGCGATGAGTCGCGTCGTCATCGGTTCGCTCTTCCACCGGGCCAGTGGCTGATTGGACTCAGTCAATCGCCTTTCTCCAAACGATCTCGGGGTGTGGGAGCGATACACCCGGCGCAGGGGATCGGTCAGTCTGCCGCAGAAGCCGTACGGTTCGCCTCGGGTTTTTCACCGCACTCGCGCTGGTCGAACTGGTGCACCTTCCCCGGCGCTTGGTGGGGCCGGCAGTTGCGGCACTGGTTCAGCACGCGTACGTCTTGCCCTTGCCACGGTCTGCTTCATGCTCAGTCCGCCAAGCTGGAGATCCTGTCGCCGCAAGGCGGCACTCCGACTCGGCTTCTTGCTGTACCGCGACCAGAAGGAACCCCCGCCATGATCGACGTCGTCAAGCGCAGCGCCCGCGCCATCCTCCTCGATGGTGACGACCTTGTCCTGATCCAGCGCACCAAGCCGGGCCGGGAGCCGTATTGGGTGACGGTCGGCGGTGGTGTGGAAGCCGACGACAGAACCATCGAGGCGGCCCTGCACCGCGAGGTGTACGAGGAACTCGGCGGCACAGTGGGCCGCGCTGAACTCGTCTACCTGATCACCGACGAACTCGACGACGGCATCGGCATCCAGCACATCTTCGCCGCAAACCTGGTGTCGATGGACCTGACCGCGCGGACCGGCACGGAGTTCAGTAAGCCAGAGCGAGGAGGCTACGAAGTGGTCCGGGTGCCGTTCACAGCGGAAGCCGTCGACGAACTTAACCTGATGCCACCACAGTTGGCTGAGTTCATCACCGCCAACGTGGACGCACTCGTCTCCGTGCTCGACACGCCGATCCGCGAGGCTTGAGACGGTCCCGTGTCCCCTGGTCTATCACGTCGTGCCGATGGCAAAGTTGATCGCTGAGGAGACGCCGCTGGCAACGTGGGTGGGCCGGTATGAGTCCTCGGGCCACGGCCTGCCGCCCGACACCCACACGCTTCGAAGACCGAGCCCGTTCGCGCCTCCGATGTCGGCACTCGGCGAATCGCCGATCATCCAGGCGCCGGAGAGGGGAACTCCGACGACTTCCGCCGCCGCGTGGAAGATCTCCGGGTCCGGCTTCCTATGACCAACGCGTTCGGAGATCACCCAGCCCTGTACGAGCCGTTCGAGCCCGGTATTGCGGATTTTCGCTTCTTGCTGCACGGTGCGGCCGTTGGTGACAATCACGCAGGTCCAGCCATCGGTGAGCGCCTTCGTGAGCGCCTCGCGGGTGGTCTTGGCCAAAACGACGCGATCAGCGGCGCCACGATCGAGAAGCGTTCGGATAGCGGTCTCAGGAAGCGCCGTCCCGTAGCGGTCCGCCATGGCCTCTGCGACAGCCGGTTTGGGTGTGTAGCCGCTCGCGTCGAGGGTCATCAGCCATTCGATGTCGGTTTCGGGCAGTGCATGCTCCGCCAGGAGTGCGGTGGCCGCGGCCCGGAAGGCGGCGTCGCGGTCTACCAATGTGTTGTCGAGATCCAGCATCAGCAACGGCATGACCGGCAGTAGACCACGAGCCATAACCTCCGGGCAGGTGGGTTTCCCGGCCGCGATCCGCGTGATCTCAAGATGAACCAACGTAGGCGGTCGCGCCCGGACTGGCCTTCGAACCGGACCGACGTCAGTGCGAGAGCCGGGCATCCACGAGTTGGCGCACGATGAGCACTCCGTCCCGGAGCCACTCGACGAGTTTGGCCGGAGCCTGCCTCCGGGCGCTTGGCCCTGCCCCGAGTACGACCTAGCCGACGCACCGTCGACTGACCCGCATCGGTCGGCGCGGTCAGTGACGGCTTCGGTCCTCTCCGGTCCCCCGATGGCTCAGGGACGGTGCGGACTGGCATTGCAGGCCGCCCGGCACCCGAAGCACCGCTGACGATTGCGGCGAGCTGATGACGGCTCGGGCAGGTGAACGCAGCCTGCTTCGAAGCGGGGCAACATAGCGCGGGATCGCCGGTTGGCCAAACCGGCGATCCCGCGCATCATTGATCGTCCACCGCCACTACCTGCCCCCTACGTCGGAAGGCACGATCGCCACCACATCCACAGCGGCCCAGTCCCGCACCCGATGACGTCACAGACGCGATGGGCGGTTACGCCGCCGCCCAGCTCGCGCGGAAGAGGTCCACAGCCCGCTCCACGTCCCGCTCGGAGCGCAACTGCACCTCCAGATCGCCCGTACCGTGGTGGCCGACCTCCGTCACATCCCGGGTGAAGCCGGGAATGAGGTCGACCTCTTTGGGGTCGGCCTTGAGGTAGACGAGGAGCTTGGTCTTCTGTGGCGGGCAGACGCACGCGAAGTTCCGCAGGCGCTGATACGCCCGGTACTGCTTGCGCTGCACCCGGCTGACGCCGTCCCCGAGGCCGAGCAGCACCTCATCGACCGCCTCAGCCAGCTTGGCCAGCGCCCCGCCCCGCGCGCGGACAGGCGGCAGCCCGGCCGCGCCCCGGCGCGGCTGTCTGAAGGTCGGCGTCCGGCCGGTGACAGAAGCCACGGTCTCAAGGCCGATCAGGTCCTTGCCGAAGAACCGATAGCGGACCAGGTCGATGCTGCGTCTGTGCTCGCGTACGGCGTGCGCGTCGTAGCGGGTGAAGTCGCCAGCGACACAGATCAGCCGGGGTGCGCTCCACAGCACCTGGGACGCGGCCGATACCCCGAGCCGGTCGCGGACCAGGTGCCGGAAGGCGTCCTTGTGCGCCATCAGCCACGCCATGTAATACAAGCCCTGATTGATGACCTGTTGACTGAACTACTGGCGGAGTTTCCGCAGGTCAGTGACCTTGTGGTGGGGGCGTCGTTGAGTCGGCCATGGAGGCATCGAGAGACCTGTCAGCCCTGTCCGTACCCCTGGTCGGGGAGCTGGTGGCCATGGATGATCCGTGGGATCCCTACCTGCTGATCAACCCGACCGGGGAACCGGTCGAGGGAGCTGGCGCCTTCTTGCGGGATCTGCAGGGAGCTGGTCGTTCGGCGGCGACGGCCCGTTCCTACGGGATGGATCTGCTGCGCTGGTTCCGCTTCTTGTGGGCTGTCGAGGTGTCGTGGGACCGGGCAAGTCGGATCGAGGCGAGGGACTTCTCCCGCTGGCTTCAGATCGCCGGCCAGCCGAGGCGTCCGCACTGGCGGCGCCCGAGCGAGGCTGGCCGATGGGCTGCGGGCGGGAAGCCGTACGCACCGTCGGTGCGAGCGCACAGCGAGACAGTGCTGCGCACCTTTTACGACTTCCACCGCGACAACGGCACCGGTCCGGTCCTCAACCCGTTCCCACTGGACCGATCACGGCATGGCCGACGAGCGCACGCCCATCGCAACCCGCTGGACCCGCCCCGCAACGAACGTAGTGGGCTCTACCGTCCGAGAGTGCCCACGCGAGTGCCCCGCAGTGTCCCTGATGAGGAGTTCAACGAGATCTTCGCCCGGCTCCCGTCGCACCGGGACCGGGCCCTTGTCGCCTTCTACATCTCCACCGGCGCCCGGGCCAGCGAGCTGCTCAGCACATGGCAGGCCGGCGTGGATCCGGGGCGTCAGCTGATCTCGGTGGTCCGCAAGGGCACCCGGGAAGTCCAGGAACTACCGGCCTCAACCGACGCGTTCGTCTGGCTGCGGCTCTACCAGGTGGAGATGGACGATGCGATCCCGCGCGGGCGGCGCCTCCCACTGTGGTGGACCCTGCGCTCACCGTCGAGACCGCTGACCTATCACGCGGTTCACCGCATGTTCGAGCGGGCGAACGCCAAGGCGGGGACCTCTGCGACGCTGCATGCGCTCCGGCACACTGCCGCCTACCGCATGGCCGAGGATCCCAGCCTGCCCCTCACCGATGTCCAATTCGTCCTCGGTCACGCCCAGTTGACCACGACACAGCTCTATCTCACGCCCCGCAAGGAGGTGGTGATCCGGCGATTGCTGGCCCACCACGCCGAACAGACGCGGCAGGCAGCCGCCCGCGTCGCACCGCCTCCCGCAGCCGACTACCGGCCGGAGAGCCTCGAGGTGCTGTTCGGAGCCGGTGCCCGATGACCACCACTTTGTCGGCACGCGCCGACCACGAACCGGCACCCGGAGTCACCCCTGGGCGCAACCGCGCACTGGCCGCCCAGCAGCGCTTCCCCGCCCGGACCGTTCCCGAGAGCTGGCCGGGCACCGAGCGCTCGCGCGTCGAGGCGGCCCGATTGCTGGCCCGTCCGCCCTACACGCTGAAGAACGCCGGCAGCGAACTGCACCACAAGCACGGCATCGTCATGGTGCTGGACTGGCTGGAGGACCAGCCCGGACAGACCTGGCAGGAACGGTGGCAGGCCAGCGGCATCGAACAGGTCGGCGCCGCCTGGCGGCCGGTGATCAAGCAGTGGCTTCACGAGCGCGGCCTGAAGGCGGCCTGGCGCATGCCGGTGGTGGGCCGGGCCCTGACCACGGTGATCAGTGCTGAGCTGCTGCGGCCGTCGGTGGACTGGCTGGCCGCCGGGGCCAGCCGTCAAGGAGTGCTGGTCCGCTCCATGGCACACAGCCGTGATCCCCGCGGATTCGAGCGCCTGCGGGAGCTGGGATCTCAAGCCCAGGGCGTGCGGCCGGGCGCCGTCAGCACGACGCTCTGCCGCAGCGCCCTCATCCTCGCGGCGAAGGGCGGCACGCTGGCCGACATCACCATCGGCGACGTCCTGGAACTCCTCGACACCCAAGCCGTGGTGCTCAAGCGGGCGATGGCGGGGACCGAGGTGTTCTACCGCCTGCTGCACCAGTTCGGAGCCCTCGGAGAAGACGCCCCGCCGAATCTGCGCGCGGTCCGCAACCTGGGACAGCGCACCCCAGAGGAGCTGATCGACCGCTACGGACTGATCTGCCGCCCCGTCAGGGATCTGCTGGTGGACTACCTGCGGGAACGCCAGCCCGCGCTGGACTACAGCAGCCTGAAGTCCCTCTCCTACCACCTCGGCAAGTGTTTCTGGCAGGACATCGAGCACCACCATCCCGGCGCCGCCAGCCTCCGCCTCGCCCCGGACGTCATCGCGCAGTGGAAGCAGAGGAATCGCACCAAGGACAAGACCGTCACCGCCCCGGACGGCCGACGCACGAGCACCAAGGTCGAGAGGCTCAATCACCGCGACACGCTCACCCAGGTGCGGGCCTTCTACCTCGATATCGCCCAGTGGGCATTGGAAGACCCCGGTCGGTGGGGCCCGTGGGTGGCACCGAGCCCCGTGCGGGCTGACGAGCTGGAGAACCGCAAGCACCAACGACGACGCAAGGCCAGGATGGACGCCCGCACCCGCGAGCGTCTGCCGGTCCTGCCCATCCTCGTCCGCTCGGTCGACCAGCGTCGCAGGGACGCGGCCGCGGTACTGGAAGCCGCCCGACACACCCGCCCTGGCAAGGTGTTCACCGCAGCCGGTCAACAACTCGTACGCGCGGTGGTTCCGCACGGAACGGCCGGCCGGATCTGGGCCGAGGATCCGGAGACCGGCAAACGCCGCGATCTGGGGCTTGAGGACGAGCGGGCCTTCTGGACCTGGGCCGCCGTCGAGGTCCTGCGAGCCACCGGCATCCGCATCGAAGAACTACTGGAACTGAGCCATCACAGCCTGGTCCAATACCGGCTGCCCACCACCGGTGAACTCGTCCCCCTCCTGCAGATCGTGCCGTCCAAGACCGATACCGAGCGGCTGCTGCTGGTCAGCCCCGAGCTCGCCGACGTCCTGAGCGCGACTATCTGCCGAGCCCGGGACACCACCGGCGCCGTTCCTCTGGTCCGTTCTTGGGACCGCCGCGAATGCGAGTGGCAGGCACCAGCCCCGTTGCTGTTCCAACGACGCATCTCCGGCGAGGACCGCGCATTCACCGACGAAACCGTCCGCACGATGCTGGACCAGGCCCTCATCGCGACGGGTCTGACCGATGCCACCGGCGAGCCACTGCGCTACACACCGCACGACTTCCGCCGACTGTTCATCACCGACGCCATCCTCAACGGACTGCCGCCACACATCGCCCAGGTCATTGCAGGCCACCAGGACATCAACGTCACCCTCGGCTACAAGGCCGTCTATCCCGAAGAGGCCATTCAGGCGCACATGGCCTTCCTCGCCCGCCGCCGATCTCTCCGTCCCAGCGAGGAATACCGCGTCCCCACCGATGATGAATGGCATGAATTCCTCGGCCACTTCGAGCGGCGCAAAGTCTCCATCGGCGCCTGCGGTCGCGCGTTCGGCACCCCCTGCATCCACGAACACGCCTGCGTCCGCTGCCCGATGCTCTGGCCCGACCCCGCCCAACGTGACCGGCTCGTCGAAATCCGAGACAACCTCCTCGCCCGCATCGCCGAGGCCGAACGCGAAGGATGGCTCGGCGAGGTGGAAGGGCTCCAGGTGAGCCTTACCGGAGCGGAGGGAAAACTCGCCCAACTCGACCAGCGCCCCGCCAACCGGAGCATCGTCGACCTCGGCATTCCCACGATCACCGCCCCCACCGTCCCACACCAACACAAGCCAGAGGGACGAAGGTAGTCACGGCTTCACGCCAATACCCGGACACCGACTGCAAGTTCAGAGAACACGCCGGCCGCGGTACCGCGCTTGAACTCCACGACCACCGGCGCCCCGTTCTCATCGAGCCCCAGCGAATCGATCCGGCCGCCGTCAGCACAGTCGATGACGTACTCGCTCGCCAGGAACCATACCCCCAGCATCGTCTCCATGTGCGCCTCGACGAGGCCCTGCACATCCGCCTCGACCTCGGCAAGACGCGGCGCGACCTCCGTCACGCCGCCATTCGTCGTGTGGAACAGCTTCAGGCCCGACACCTTCCCCTCCTCGGCTCAAAGATCGAGAACGCAGGAGAGGGGTAGATCTATTTCCGCGCGGGCGCACCGAACAGGTGAGGAGATCTGAGACGGTGACCACCTGGCCCAGTCGGGAACCCCTGCATCCCATCCGTCCCAGAGGTGCCCTCGTCCCACATACGTCCCACAAAACCCCTGACAGCGTGTCAGTGAGGAAGAAAGTGGCAGGTCAACGCACCTGCCGACGAGATGCGCCAGGCGCCTTCTAAGCACCTGGCGCTTCCAGTTCGGATTTTCCGGCACAAGTCGCTTGCAACGCTCGACGATCATCCGTAAGCCAGCCGACGCGGTCGCCAGCGCGTCGTTAGTACCACTACCCAGCCGTTCCTCAGCTGAATGCCGGCAAGACTCACGACTCGTTCCATCGAACTCGCCGCCCGTCAACGAATTCGCGACGCTGCAGTCGAGAGTGGGGTGCGCCTCCTCGCACAGGGAGCCACCTGGCAGGGCCCGCCGCCTCTCCTAGCCCCCGTGGATGCAGCGAACACGCCAGAAAACGACATCGAACAGGCATGCACATTGGAGTGAAGGCGACGAGCAGACCCGCGCGACGGGCACTCTGCCAAACTGCGCGTACGTCTACCGGCACGAGCGGAGATCGTCGGCGTTTTGCCGATCCCCGCCCCTTGTCGGCGCTCGAATCCCTCGCTCGCCGTCGTGGTCTGCCAGTGCCCCGGATCAAGAACGCCGGACTCGAGCCCTGGCTGGATCAGGCCGATGCCGTGCGGACGTGCCCGCCGGTGAGGCGAGGAACGGCTTCCCGGATCCGTTCTTCACGGCTACTGCGTCCGATTCATTTGTCCAACGCGTCGAGCGCCCCGTCAACCAGGGCGCTGGTCAGGGCCCGAACGGCTTCATGTCCTGCCTCGGCAAGCCGGGACAACGCCGCATCCCACTCGGTAAGACGACGCAGGGTTTCGCTCCGGCGTCGTTGTTCCTCGATTGCCAACACGGGCAGACGCAGCCGTTTCACATCGATGCGGAGGGCTCCGCTTGTTCCGGTGGACGTTCGGGCTGCCTTCGTGGCGTTCTCGGAGCGTGTGAGAGCGCCGGCCGCGAACCACGGGTCGAGGAAGTCCAGATCCACGCGCACGGCGTGCACGCCCGGCCCCAGCCGGGCTCCGATCTGCTCATCCGTCGCGACCCGGGCGACCAAGGTTTGGGCGATTGCTGGGATGAGGATGTCGTGGGCCCGTACCCGGGCCGCCGGGTCGTCGTCGGGGCTGACGGGAACTGAACCGCTGGCGGGTCGGCCGGCGATGACGTCCTGGCTCGTCAGCGCTGGTTCGTGCCGATCAGGGTCGGGGGCATCGCGGTGTGCGGCGCGGGCCGCATGGCGGTGCAGGCTCAGCGCCCCGGTCCGAGAGAGTTCGCCCAGCGTCGCAGTGGGACCGCCAGACGCCGTAGGCGCCTGGGCGGGGGCAAATTCTGGCAACGTATTTCGGAGGGAATTGAGTTGAGCCTTCACGACCGCTGGCATCTTGAGCAGGTCGTCGGGCGGGCACGGAATGGAGTCCGGGTTCGGCACGCGATGCCGGGGGGTGAAGTCAACGTCCTCGTCGAGCAGCTCGGCCAGCGGCACATCCCGGGCGAAGTCTGCATCCGTGGCCAAGGGTCCGTGTCCCTTACGGTAGCGGTCCCACAACGGAGCGATGTGGCGGCGCAGCGCCTCGAGACGGACCTTCGGGCGCACGTTCGCATCCAGAGGCACGTCGTCGCCGTTGACGAACAGCACACCTGTAGGTGGGGTGCTGTCCTCGTACGGACGTTGGAGAAGCCATACATGCACGCCGTTGCCGCTGCCGACGGTCGCCGTCGGGGGGAGCCCGACGACTGCCTGCAGGGCGCCGCGCCGGACCAATTCGCTGCGGATGCGGCGTCCCGCGGGACGCGCAGCCACTGCGGGCGGCAGGAGCAAGGCGGCCCTCCCGCCGGGCTTCAGCTGAGCCAACACGTGTTGTACCCAAGCAAGTTCGGGTTCGGTACGCGGGGGCAGACCTCCATAGGCCCACCGGGGATCGAAGGCGAGGCGGTCGTGGCCCCAGTCGCGGGGACTGTGGGGAGGACTGCCGACGACGGCATCGACGTGGTCGACGGGGAAGGCGCCCTCAAGGAGCGGATCGCCGACGCGCAGGCACAGTTCGTCGCCGGTGCCCGAAGCGGCCCTGGCCTGCTGCCGCAAGACCAGCAGGCGCAGCAGCGCGATGCGCACGTGTTCGGGACGGGCGTCCAGCCCCAGAAGCTGTGGCGTGCCGCCTGCCGCGTTCACCCTGTCGAAGGCGGCGCGCAAGAATGTGCCGGTGCCGCAGGCGACGTCGAGGACAGAGGCGGCGGGGCCGACGAGATCCAGCATCAGGCTGACGACAGGCACGGGCGTATCGGTGAGGCCGGCCGCGCCTCGGGCTGTCACGTATTGCGCGTGAAGGTGCTCCAGAATTCCAACACGGTCCTCTTGGTCGCTCAACGAGCACGAGACCTCGAGGATCTCTCGGTGCGTTGGTGACCATGCGACCGGGAGGTCCGTCAAGAGCACGTCGGCGTGACGGGGTGAAGTCAGCAGACGCACGGCGTCGGCAAGTTGGCGAGGGGTGGGCACTTCGGCAGGCGCCGTCAGGAGTGTCAGGCCGACCAGGACGAGGGCCTCTGCGGACTGCCCGGCCGTCCCGAGCGCTTCCAGACGCTGCTGGAGTCGGTCGAGCGGGCCGACAGTGCGGAGCTTGCCCTGCTGGTCGAGCCATAGCTCAACCTCGTCCAGGTCGAAGGCGGGGCTCGCGGCTGTGCCGGCGATCGGCCGAGGGAAATCCTGGTGGCGTCGGCGCCAGTTACTCACTGCGGCCCGGCCGACACCTGCGATCCTGGCGATGCCCGTGGCCGTCACGGTGGTCGGTTCTTCTGTCACGCCATGCTCCCTGCGTCCTACCCTGTTTCTGCAGACAGAGCGTGAAGCGTACCTTCGTTCTACCGTGCGTGTATGTTCTTCACGCGTCGATGACGGCACCGCGCTCGGAACCGCGTGCAGTGCATCGAGGCACGGATCAGTTCCACGTTCCGTCCTCCTCGCATCCCTCGATGCCTTCGTCGATCTCGCGCACTTCTGGACTCTCCTCTCCGAATGCGAGGACGGCGTCGGGGCGCACGTCGACGTAAGCGGCGTGCGCCTGCTTCGACAACCCCTGTTCACACAGCAGGCCGGCGTGGTCGATGCCCAAGCGGACCACACCCTTCTCGATGCGACCGAAGTGGCCGACGGCCGATGCCAGGCACTCCTCGATGCGCTGGACGGCGCCTCGCAGATCACCATTGGCCGCCTGTGCGGCAGCGTCGGCGCGAACCTGGGCCAAGTCGTCCCGTCTCAGGTCGGTTCGCCGCGTCCGGCTGCGGGCCAAGGCATCCATCCGGGTACCGGGAGAGCGCCGCGGAGGCGGCGTTGACGGTTGCGGCGGGGGCGGTGGTGAGCACGGGGCACGCCAGAGCAGGGCCGGATCGAAGCGGCCGAGCCGGGGGCCACCCGTTCCCCTGAGGTCGTCCAGATGCGGGTGGCAAGCCCCGTACAGGGCTCGCGCGTCGGGGAAGCGCAGTTCCGGGTCCTTGTGCAGCAGCCGATCGATGATGTGGGCCAGCCATGGTGGGGTTTCGGGGCGCACGTCCCGGGTCTTGCGGGGCGCCTGATCAATGTGGGCGCGCGCCATCGCGTGAGCGGTCGGCGCGTTGAAGAGGAGTTCTCCCGTGACGAGTTCAAATACGAGGCAGCCCGTGGAGTAGAGGTCACTGCGGGGCTCGGCGAGACCGTCGGCGGCCTGCTCAGGGGCCATGTACGCCGCGGTGCCCGGCACCTGGCCGGTGGCCGTCAGTCGCGTCGCGTGGGGGTCGGAGACGGCGACGATGCCGAGGTCCACCACCTTGATGACGCCGCCTGACGCGATCATGACGTTGGTCGGCTTGAGGTCGCGGTGGACGAATTCGGCGTCGTGCAAACAGGACAGCGCGGTGGCGAGTTGAGCCAGGATCGCCGTGATCGTGGAGAAGGACAAGGGGTGATGGTTGGCCGCCAGCTCCGCCAGGGTGGGTCCCTCGATGTACTCCATGACGAGATAGGGCTCGTCGGCGTGGTATCCGAAGTCGTACACCTGGGGGAAGTGCCGGCAGCGGCTGAGCCCGGTGGTCGCCTTGGCCTCACGCTCCAGGCGATCCGCGTAACGCCCCTCTTCTCGTTCGACGTTGTGCGCGTGGAGCTGCTTGACGGCGACCTGCCGGCCAAGGCTCAGGTCGTACGCCAGGCTCACCTCGCCCATCGCGCCGCCACCAAGCCGGCGCACGAGGCGGTACCGCCTGGCGATGATTTCGTTCTGTGAACCCACCTGAGGTCCGTTCTCTGCAATGAATTTGACGAATCATCCGCGCGTGAACCGTAGCAGCATGTAACCTCCGGTGAATGTTGTTCACAGACACGGGTGTGAGGAGTGCGCGTGACTGAGTGGCCGCTGCCCGCAGGAACCACGGGTGACTCGGGCCTGATCAGAGTGTTCACCGGAGGCGCGAAGGAGGGGGACGAGGACTGCCCCACGCTGCGGGCCGTCAAGGCCCGGCCACGCCTTCGCCCCACGCACCGCACCCCCTACAAGCCGGCGGACTACGAACCGTTCGCCCTAGCCGCCGTAATGCGCCGGCTCGACACCGTAGAGTTCGGCCGCCCCCGGGACGATCCGGCCCGAGTGCGCCCCTCGCACCCCGGGCTCGAGCGCTATGCCGAGCATGCCGCAGCCCAGTACCTGGACGCGGTCAAATCCCTCGATCCAAGAGGAGAGTTGCTGCCCGATCCGCAGTACTGGGTCAAGCAGTCGAGGACAGCAGCCGAGGGTCAAGGCACTTCCACCGTGTACGAGTTGAGAGTCTGGGGGCGCTGCTACGCCAGCCGTGACCGTGCAGTGTGTGAGCTGCGCCTGCTCCGGTTCGGATCGGTGCAGCCCGGGCGACGCGGGCCGGCTGAGCGGGATCCGGCGGAGGTCGCGATGGCGGCATACGTCGCTGCCCACGGCGGCCGTGCACCGGAACCCACCCGATGGGGTGACGCGCACGACGTGCACAGCGCCGTCACCCCGCAGCGGGTACGGGTCGTGGAGATCGGCTGCCTGGACGGCTCGGTCCGTCCCCCGCTGTTCGACGGGACACCCCAGGAAGCCGAAGCCGCCTATCACAAGCTCGCCGCGCCCCGCCTGCGCGCCACGGTCGATGCCGTGGACAGGCGCCCGGGCCCCGGATGCGCGACCTGCAAGCTCGCCGCTTCCTGCCCTGACCTGGCGCGCACGCCGGGCATCTTGCAGATCGCGGACGGGGCACGGCCTCGCCGCACCCTGTCCGTCACCGATCTGCGCCGCCATGCGAACTGCCCCGCGCAGGAACATCTGCGGCGCATCCATCTGCCCTACGACAAGGACGTCGAGCACGACCATCACGTGGTGCGCGGGCACGCGGTGCACGCCTGGCTGCAGCATCTGCACGCGCGCACCCCACAACGCCCCTGCACGCCGGACGACGCCCCCGCCGACCGGTCCGACTGGGCGGTCGACGACTGGCACCTGACGGGGGACGATGCCGAACTCGGTGCCCGCCTGATCGCCCGTCATGCCGCCGTGTGCCCGCTGCGCCACGCCGATCCGGATGCCGCGCTGGTCGCGGAAAGGCTCCTCACCTTCCACGACACACAGGCCGATGTCGTGCTCGTGGCCAAGCCGGACCTCCTGTACCGCAGTGGCGGTTCGGTGGTGTGGCGTGAGGTCAAGAGCACCAAGTACCGCACCCCGCGCGGGGGCAAGGACATCCTGGAGCTGTATCCCCAGGCGGCCCTGGCCGTGGTGTTGCTGGCCGACGGTGCACTCGGCGGTGACGTGCGCCGCTCCCGCGTCGAGGTGGAGATCCTGCGGCCCACCGGACCGGACCTGGAACTTGTCTCCCCCCGTCAGGCCGACCGTGTTGCCACAGCCCGGCAGGTGCTCCACGACCTCGCCGCCCCGTGGCATGCGGACCGCACATCCGCCCCGAACCCGGGAACCCAGTGCGCCCGCTGCGAGGTGTCCCGTTGGTGCCCCGCCGCACCCTCCTCCTCTGCTTCGTCGTCCCTCCAGTGAAACGGACCACCGTGCCCCCCGATGACTCCGCGCTTGTCCCGCACCAGGGTCTGACTCTGCTGCGCACCGTGGCCTCCGCCGTCCTCGATCTGGATGCCCTGTCCGACCTCGGTACCTTCACCCTCCCCTACCCGGACGAGGCACAACGCGCCCTGGACCGCACCGTGCTGGCCTGCCTGCTGCGCGGCGCCGACCCACCCCTGAGCGTCAGCGACCTGCTCGTGTGGTGTCGCCAGCGGCCGGTGACCGAGTGGCCGCTGGACCTCCCCGACGGTCTGGCGGGCTCGGAAGACCGCCTCATCGACGAGGACGCCTGCGTGCCCACGGACCTGTGCTACGAGTGGGCCGTCGACCGGCCCGACTCGGCGACCGAGCAGATCGACCGGGCCCTGATCGGCCTGGCGATGGACCGCTGCCGCAGCGCCAACGCCCCGGCCAGTTACGTGGCCTTCCGGCGCCTGCTCATCGAACATCCCGTGCTCACTCGGGACAAGGCCGCCGAGATCGCGCTGGAGCCGGCCTTCACCCCACTCGACGGACTGCTCCAGCAGATCTACCTGCCGGCCCCCATCGGCTGGGCCCGCGGGGGCCGGTTCACGTCGTGCCGGCGCTGCCACACCCTGCTCGCCCCCATGCGGGAGGGCGGCTGGTGGTGCGAGAACGCGCGCTGCCGGCACCAGGGTGACGCGCCCGTCGGCCCCGCGTACGACGAGCTCGAGGGCGGCGGCGTGCTGCTACTCACCCGGCCTTTGCGCCTGTTCGTCACCTCCCCCGGGGTCGCCGAACTGCGCCTGGAGCGGGCCCTGTTGCGCCTTCGCCTCACCCCTGAGCTGTGGCCGAACTACGACGCATACGACCTGCGGATCCCGCTGCCGGACGGGCGAGTATGGGCCGTCGATGTCAAGGACTGGGCCAACCCCGCGCTTCTCGGCCGCAACGCCGGGCCGCTGCCCAAAGATCCTCCCTACGACGAGGCGTTTCTCCTCGTACCCGACCACCGGATCGCCTTGCGCCGCGACTACGTGTCCGTAGTCCGCCGGTACCTGAGGGCCGAGGTACGCAAGTCGACGACCGTGCTCAGCCACCGGCAGCTCATGGCAAGGATCCGAACCACCCTGGCCGACGGCCCCGGCGGGCCGTTCGCCGACGACCAGGCGGAGGACGCCGATGCGTGACCAAAAGCAGTGGCGCGACGATCTCATCGCGAGCCTTCTTCCGTACTTCGCCGACGATCCCCAGCCGGACCTCGCGGCAGCCCGGTTGTGCGAAGTCGAACTCGGGCTCTGCCTGGTGGAACAGCTGCTGCCCGGGCATCCCGCACAGGCCGGCTGGACCCTCTTCGGCGGATACCCCTTCGCCGCCGCACTCGGACACGCCCAAACGCCCGCACAGCAGCGCATGCTGCGCATCGGCCGCCACCTGCTGTGGCCGCTGCGTCGGCGCCGCATGTGGACCCAGTCCCTCGACACCTATCTGACGCTCCCGCCCGAGCTGCGCGGCTTCCATCTCGCCGGCAAGGACGACACCCCCCGGCGGCGGAGCGTGTCCATCGCCCACCACCGGTGGGCCATCTACGCCCAGGCCCTCGCCGCGGCCCCGCCCTACCAGACCCGGTCGCTGCCACTGGCCGAGCCCGGCGCATGGCGCTTTCTGGAAAGCCGCACCTGGACCTCGGTGGAGCTGCCCAAAGAACTGCCCGCCGAGGAAGCGACGCCCCACGCTCTCGGATCATCGGCCGCCCCGGACGGCAAGCCACTGGAGGCCCCCTGGGAGGAACTCCTCGCAACCGCCACGTGGATGGAGGACCAGCTGCGCGGCCCCGACGACCCCGACGGCGGCGACTGGCGGCACAGACTGGAACGGGTCGAACTGTGCGTCCGCAAGCCCGAGTCGGGCGACTTCGCACCGGAGCACGAGGTGCTGCGGATCGACCGGATGCTGCATCTGCTCGGCATGGTCGGTGCCGGAAAGAGCACCCTGCGGGACATCCTCGCAGTCTGGGCGGCCACCCACGACAAACGCGTCACCTTGGTGGTGGGCGATGTCGCCGAGGCCCTGCACCTCGTGTCCCTGTTCACCGCGCTCGGCCTCAAGGCGGCTCCCGTCCTGGGGGTGACCACACGCGAGCAGCATCTGCAGCGCACCCACCGCCGCCTCGCCGCACAGGACGGCGGCACCTCCCTGCTCACCCACGACGCGCTGAGCCTCGACTACCTCAGCACGGCCTGCCCGCTCGATGCCCTGCGCGGAGTCGAGGCAGCGGAGCCACTCGCCTACCGGGCCGCTCCCTGCACGCAGCTCTTCCCGCCCAAACGGCGGCCAGCTCAACGCCCGCTCACCGCTCTGGCCACTGACGGATCGCAGGACACGCCAGCCCCGAACC
The DNA here is from genome assembly GCF_003032475.1 of Streptomyces sp. P3. Classification (NCBI taxonomy): domain Bacteria; kingdom Bacillati; phylum Actinomycetota; class Actinomycetes; order Kitasatosporales; family Streptomycetaceae; genus Streptomyces; species Streptomyces sp. P3. Next base: position 7,196,184 of record NZ_CP028369.1, on the reverse strand, counting down.
TGCGCAAACGCCACGGCTGCCCTCTATGGCACCGATGCCCGCGTCATCACGGTGCCCGTGAGCTCGTCGCCGCGGACATCTGGGTCGCCACCCCCGCTGCCCTGGTCCACAGCGCCGTACCCGCCCACCAAAACGAGGAGCGCATTCGCTTCCTCGAACTCGCCTGCCGGCGCAGCGACTTGATTGTCGTCGACGAGGCCGACCGCGTGCAGATGCAGCTGGACACCATGTTCGCCCCCGCCGCCGTGCTCACTGGGCGCACGCCCAACTCCTGGCTCGACGAGATCCACCAGCACAAGATCGACGAACTGGCGCGCGGCGGACGCATCCAACTGTCCAACTCCACCGTCATGGAGTGGACGGCGGCCCTGCACACCGTCACGGTCGCCGCTGACCGCATTTACCACATGCTGCTGGGCCACCGGAGCCTGCGCGACTGGGTCGAGGCCGACTACTTCAGCTCGTGGACCCTCCAGTTCAAACTCATCTCGGACTGGTTCGGCAAGCCCTCCGACGCCGACACCGATCCGGCCGACACCCCCGACCAGCCCGCCCCCGAATGGGACGAGGACATCGGGCAGGCCGCCGACGGAGACGAGGAGACGCAACCTCCCGAAACCCGTCAGCCGGTCACACCAGACTCCTCAGGCGACGCGCGACGCGACGCCGTCGTGGCGGTCCTTGACGCGTTCCGCGACGACCCGCTCGGCGACCGCGAACCACGCGACCCTCAGGTCGACTCGCTGGTGCGACTTACCCGTCAGCTTCTGCACGCCATCCGCCCCCGCAACGCCCGCCGCCTGGTCGAGCGAGAACTGCTCTCGCTTGCAGGGGACGCCGTGCTGGAAAGCCCCGACAGCGTGAAAGAGCAGGTGCTGCGCTTCGAATTCACCCTCCTGCTGTCCGCCCTGCACACCCGGCTCGACCTGCTGACGGAGCTATGGCCGGGGGTCGAGGCCGCCTTGAACTTCGGGGCATCGAGCAACGTGCTGTCCCGCCGCCCGCCCGAGGACTACCGGCCGTTGGTCCCCGAATCACCCATGGGCAACATCCTCGGCTTTCAGTTCCTGTCCGAGGACGCAAGCCTGGGACAGCTGCGCAGCGGCGAACTGCGCTTCTTTCGCTGCGCCGGAAATGGTCGCGAACTCCTCCTCCAACTGCCGGAGTTGACCATCGCGGACGGTCTTCCCGGACCGAACGTGCTGCTCATGTCGGGCACCAGCTGGGCCGGCCGCTCCACCCGCTACCACGTGCTCACCGAGGTAGGAGCCCTCCTCAAGCCCCCGCCGGCGGAACGCGCCGCCATCAACGAGACCGTCTTCACCACCCGCTTCCTGACCGGTCCAGACGGCCGCCCCCTCAAGCTGTCCGGCACCAAACCCCACCTGCGCCCCCTCGTCCTCGAACACATGCTGGACCGGCTGGCCCGTCGCGGCACCGACGGCAAACCCAGCGTGTTCGAACAGGAACTCGCCGCCGTGAACAACGAACGGCGCGAACGGCTCCTCGTACTGACGGGCTCCTACGACGAGGCACGTCGCGCGGCGGACATCCTCAACCGCATCCCCCGGTGGGCCGGAAAGGTGTGCCGCCTGGTCGCCGACGACGCGGACGAGGAGCCCGCGTTCTACTCCAGCCCGGCCATGGGCCCCGACGGCGGCACGGTCGTAGCCCTGCGCCGCGGCGACGTGGCCAATTTCGCCTCAACCGGCATGGAGATCCTGGTGGCTCCCCTGCTCGCAGTCGAACGCGGCCACAACATCCTCGACCGAGGAGTCGCCGCGATCGGCTCGGTGTTCTTCCTGGCCCGCCCCCACCCCCGCCCCGACGACATCGGCCTCGCCGTGCAGGCCGTCAACGACTGGGCGGCACGCCTGCAACGCGACGGCACTTTCGATGAGTTCGTCCGCGCACAACCGAGCCTGGACAAGGCCGGCGCCCAATTCCGCACCCTTGCCCGCGCACGGTGGCGACACCTGCTCAACCATCCTCTGGCCTGGAGCCGGCTGAACGAGGACGAGAAGATCTCCTTCACCTGGGACCAGTTGGTCGTCATCTGGCAGGTCATCGGCCGTCTCGTGCGCGGCGGCGTCCCCGCCCGCGTCGTCTTCGTCGACGCTCCATTCGCCACCCGGGCCGCCGCAGGCAAGACGGTGCCAGATACCTGGCGGACGAGTCTCCTGCTCGCCATGCGGCACGTCCTGGACCCTTACCTCGCTCCGCCCCCGGCCGACGAGACGACCCCCGGCGCTGTACCGATCACTGCTCTGGACCGGGCCCTCGTCAAAGCCCTGTACGAACCCCTACACACCGCGCTCGCCGGCATCGTCCCTTCCGCCCCGGACCCGACCGACTGAACCGCACGGCCATTCCCTTACCCCTGTACACGAAGGGACCTCCACACGTGCCCTCCTACCCCACCGTCAGATTCACCGCGTTCGAGCCCGCCCGCGGCACGGACTTCATCCGCCAGACCCACGGACTCGCCTTCCCCGCCTCGTGGCGGGCCGAGGTACTGGACTTCTACCGGATCGGCAAACGCGAACCGAAAAGGATCAACCAGGTACCTATCCGCAGGCTCAACGAGGTCATCCGTGCCGTGGCACCCGACCTGCTGTGTGTCGCGCGCGGCGCCACACTCGACGACAACACCCCATGGCTGTACGCAGAAACGCCGCTTCCGCTCCCTGTCATGCGGCAGCTCATCCACGCCTGGATCCGTGACCTGCACTCCCCGCGCACCCGTAAGAAGTACCCGGACATCACCGAACGGGCCACCAAGCTCAGCGCCTCACTGGACGTGGCTGGGCTGACCTGGCAGCCACACACCGTCGACCTCTTCGCGGGCACAACCTCGCCCGGCGGCACCTTCGAGCCGGACCCGCTGATCCACCAGCTCCTGCCCGACGCCCTCGCACAGAGCATCGCGAAACTGGATCCCTACCGCTTCGAGGGCGTCGAGATGACGTTCAAAATCGCCGCCGCCGAACGCGGCGCCGAGCTCGTCTCCTGGCCGCCGCGTGACCACCAGGACGACGATGGAATGTGGTGGAAGTTCTCGTTCGTCATCACGCTCACCGTGCAGACCGTGCCCTTCGCCGGCGACTTCCGCCTCCATGTCCGCACGGGAGTTCGCCGCTGGCGCACCGGTGGGCCCGTGCCCGTACCGTATCGGCGGGCCGTGTCGGCGTACCTGCTCGCGCAAACGCCCTGGCTAGGGCAGTCGACAGGAACCGGACGGCTCTCGGTGTGCCGACTGGCCATCGACCGCAACACGTCCCTGCCCCAGTGGACGCGCGGAGGCCCCCAAGGCATGCTCAGCAGCCTCCGGTTCTCTCGCGAACTCCCGAACGCAGCGGCAGTGCAGGAGAACCCCGACGCCTGGATCCCCGGGAAGGAAGGCATCCAGATCAGCGTCGTGCATGCCACGTCGATGGGCGGCCATGGCGTCGGCACCGGTCTCATGCCGCGCGACCGTTCCCCCCTTACCGACTGGGCAGCCGGGGCGTTGCTGCCTCACCTCACCCAGCTCGGCGACTTCACCCGCAGCCGATTTCCAGTCCTCCCACGCAATCTCCCCAAGACTCCGACAGCCAAGACGAGGGAGGAACGCGCCCTCCAGAAGGTCGAGTTGGAGCGGAAAGGCCACAACGAACGACGCGCCGCCCTGGCACGGGTACTCGACGGCCGGCCCCTGATCGTCGAAGCGCGCTGGCAGAACGACCGCACGCGTGGCGCCCTGATCGAGCAACTGGCAGTCTTGTTGGGCCTGGACGGCCCGGGCGGAACGGACAAGGCCGTACGTACCTGGACGACACCAGAGCTGACGGTGCGCCTGTACCTGGAAGACGCCGGTGTCGTCGCCGCCCGGCTCGACTTCCCCGACGGCCAGCCGAAACGAAAGACCCTCACCACAGCGATCAGTGCCCGCCGGCGAGAGATCGCCGAACTGTGCGAGCGCGACGAACGACCAGACGTCCAGGCCGTCGTGGTCGAGATCGGCCACCCGAAGTCCTTCCGGCCCGACTTCGTGGACCCCAAGTTCGCCGTACGCCTCGGGTATGCCGATGCCGGACGGTTGACAAAGTTCATCACCTTGCCGAGCTCGCACTGGAACACCGCCACCAAGAAGAGCATCGCCCACCGAGCCCTGCAGGCGTGGAACGACGTCCTTCGGCAACTGGGCGTCTGCACGGCACCGGAACACAGTGTGGACGAACTGCCCAAGGACCTGGAGTACGTCGCACTGTGGATGGTCAAGCGCCGCGCCGACGGGCCCACCCGCAAACGCCGCACCTCCCCTGTCGCCGTCAAAATGAGCGCAGCCGACAGCTCGGTCATGGGGTGGGACCCCGATCGTGGGGACTGGATTCCGTACCCGGAACTCCTGCTCTCTCTCGCCCGCCACGCCGAGATCCCGGGCGAGTATGAAGAGTTCGACGAGGAAGACCAAGACGGCGAGGACGGTGAAGTCACAGGAGCGACCGGGGAGGAGGACGCGCCGAGGCCGGAAGCCGAGGATGGAAAGAGACAACGCACCACGACCTGGGTTCCCGATCTGGACGATCAACGGGCCGAGACGGCCCAGTTCATCCGGGCGATGCTCTACAGCCTGCGCGACCGCCACGTCCTGCTGCTCTCGCACGCGCAGAACTCCCGTCTGCACTGGCCATGGCTGACCAACGGCCGACTGCGCCCCGACGCCCTCCAGTTCGGCCCCAACCCGGCCCAGCACATCACCCTGTACGGCGAGAATCTGTGCCATGTGCGGGTACGCGACCACGCATCCGACGAAACCCCCCAGTGGTTCGCCCCGGACGACGACACCGCCGATCACGGCTTCGCGAGCGGCCTGTGGGCCCACCCGGGCGCCGACGACGACCACCGCGTGTACTACAGCACCGGCGAAAAGCCCCACACAGCCAAGCACGCGGTGAAGACCGCCTCGAAGATTGCCACCCGGATCCCGCTGAAGAAGAAGCGCTCGGAGGATGAAGAGGACAAAGAGCCGGAGCCCGTCATCGACACGGGCACCAACGCATGGAACCCGGCCGCACTGGAGATCGCGGTTGTCGCCGTGCCAGAGAAATCCAGCGTGCCGGGACCTTGGGCCGCCATCACCCACCAGTTGCGCCGCGCGCCTGACTACAACGTGACCCTAGGGCTTCCACTCCCGCTCCACATGGCGGCAAAGACCGCACAATACGTCCTGCCACACGACGGCGAATCCGACGAGTCCTCCGGAGAGGAAGGTTCCCCACCGAGTCGGTGACTTGCAGGCTCATCCCGCACGGGCATGCGTGGCGGGCCGGCGTCGTCACCTCGCGGCACTCGACTCCGGCCGCCCAGCGGCTGAGGTCTTGGTCTTGCCCGCCGACCCACGGTCGGCACACCGTCCACCTCGACGTAGTCGGACCATCGGTTTACCCAGCCGGGATACTGCTCGGGGAGGTTTTCCCGCAGTTGCTTCTCGACGGGCGACAGCGTCGGGCACGGCTTGAGCTCTTCGGGCACCGGCAGGGCTCAGTAGTCTGCGCTCAGCGTCGCCCGCCTCGGGGCATCGGCCTCCGCATGCGCCTCCCCGCCACACTCCACCTCAGAGCTCAACTCGTCGCGACCTGACCCTGCCGGCCTTGGTGCATCCAGGCGACGACGTCGAACACACGCAGGACGCCGATGTCCTCACCGATACCCGCCTGATCGCGGAGATGGACCAACTGATCATGGAAGGCACCGTTGTCTACCCGCAGGGCCGCAGCCAGCGCGGTCCAGAAGGAGTGGTCCGCCTTCGGTCGCTCGAACAGCTGCTTGATGCGGATGTCGTAGATGGGGATGAGGTGCGGCCGCTTGCGGGCCAGCAGTTTGCCTGCGACAACCGGGCCGCTGCCGTCGGGTTTGCCGGGGTATTGCTTGCTGCCGGATAGGGCTGCACCGGTGGGGTAGGGATACGACCCGGCAGATGCGGTCCAGTGAATTCCAGTCCAAGTCCGCTGGTATGCCCGTCGACCCGCCGTAGGAACGACGGCCCGACGAGTCCGGGTCCGGATCGAAGGGAGCCAGGAACAGACTCGTCCAATTGTTTGTCACAGTGCGAACCTAGAGGACGCCGCTGATAGGCCACGCCGATCAACCGTAGAAGCCCCTTCTGGCCAGCGGTCGACAGTCAGTCAACGGTGTCGTCGGTCATGTCGACGTTGGCTTGAGTGGCCCACTGCTGCACGCCAGGGCCGTAGCGCTGTGAACTCCAGTATTTGGTCCGGATGACGCCGTCAGTGGTCATCTGGAGGGTCTCCGGGTAGCCGAAGTGCTGGATCAGGCCAGCTGCGAGGACGGAGGTGGCCGCGATCAGGCCCGGTCCGTCTTCGGCTAGGTCGTCGATGTCGAAGACGGAAGTCGCTTGGGGTGGCTCGGTCACCTGGTGAGTGCCAAGACTGCCGCCGAGATTGGCGTGTCCGCGTGGGTGACGCAGTTCGGCCGGAAGGTCGGCGTTGACAGGGGTGATGGTCACGCGGACTGTGGCAGTGCCTCCTGCGGCAGCTCGGTCCCGTGCGTGGCGAGCCAGGAGCCGGAGTCCGGACCAGATGTCGAGGACCAGGTCCTCATCTTCGATCCGACTGACCGTGGTGTTCTCATCCACCTGGCCGGGTCGGGCAAGGTCGGTGCGGTTGGCGGCGACGGCGGCGAAGGTGCCGGCGCCGCTTTGGTGGAACTCGCACGCGATCCACTTGGCCGTCGCGGGCTCGGAGCCACCGTGCGCCATCAGACGGCGGCTGCCTACCGTGACGTGCCGGACGTACGCACCACGCGGGATGACGAGCAGGTCCTTGTCGCGGGTTTCCTGCTGGAAGGCTCGCAGGGCCTTGGTGTCGAGGATGAAGTCCCCACTGAGGTCCGGGACCAGGGTGACAACGACGTACGTCTGGTCGCTCACGTCCAGGCGGCCGATCAGGTCCCGCTCGTAGCGGAGCAGGTCGTCGTGGCGGGACTGGCGACGAGCGAAGCGGTCCTGGTAGGCGGCGGCCACTTCGGCCTCCGTCAGGTAGATGATGCTGGCGCCATTGCGGCGCGGGTAGCGCAGGCCCTGGTTGACCAGGACTCCGTGCGGAGCGGAGGGGCTGCGGGGCACAGCGATCATCAGAATCCCATGACCAGGTTTGTCCGGGTCCTCGATCTGCTCAACGTCGAAGACGGGCAGGGGGTGGACCTGGTCGGCCACGATGTTTCGGATCCGCAACACCTCAGCGTCGCTGAGCGCGACCCCGGGGAGCTCTGTCGCCCGGGCCTGGTCGTCTTCGGCAACTCCCAGCAGCAGGACTCCACCGGCGGTGTTGGCCAGGGCCGCCACGTCACCGGCCAAGTCCCGCTTGGCCTTGTCGTTACCGCCATAGAGCTCCCCCTTGAACTCCAGGTCGTAGGACTCAGAGACCGCGTTCGTCCTCAGGGTGGCGATCTGAGCGTGCGAGACCGCGTCGAGCCGGGCTCCGAAGAGCCCCTCCAGACGGCGGGAGCGAAGAGCAACCATCACGCCCGATGCTGCCCGAACCACCCCCATCTGTCACAGGATTAAGCAGATCCACCGGCGCGCGCCGAAAGCGCTCCGTGCCGTGGAAGACGTTCGCAGTCCCGGACCAGGCGGCGCAGGAGTTCATGGATGATTTAGTCGGTTCCGTCGTCCCGCCAGGCGGCGAAGTAGTAGTACGTCGCGTTCTTCTGCGGCAGGTCGTGGTGGAGGTAGGCCCATTGGCAGCCGGTCCGCCCCTGGTAGAGGATCGCGTTCACGATCTCCCGCATGCCGTAGGCGCCTTGATGACCGCAGACCGAGCGGTGCCGGTCCTTCCACGTGATGATCATCGGCTCGATCAACGACCACCGCTCGCCGATAAGTCACTGGGATGCGGCTTGCGTTCACTCACCCCGCCAACCCCAGCAGAGCCCGCACCGCGATCCTGCGGATTCCACCCACACCCCACACCCTCAGGCGACCAAAGAACGACCCAAAGACTCACGAACCACCCACCGTGGGTCGGCGACAGCCTGACTTGAGCCGGGCGCGAGAGCGGGCGATCCGCTCCAGTCGGATGCTGCCCGGAACATACGCGCGTGCAGTACCAACCAGGAGAAACCGCTCGAATAATCTATCTGCGGCGAGGATCATGGCGGGATGGCTGCGTACCTGTATGACCGGCTGGTGACGGAGGACGAATACCGTCAGCGCATCCGGCGTCATCGTCCCAGCTCGCTGCTTCCCCTGATCGCTGCAGCGGCGGCTCGCTACAGCACGCCCGAGCGGCCACAGCCCTGGCTGGAAAGCCCCTTTCTGAAGTACACGCCCTGGGCTCTGGCTGATGCGGCCCGCGTTTGCCTGGCATACGGCACCGAGCACCAGAGGGCCGAAGCCACCGAGCGTGACCTGCTGGAGATCCTCGCGGCGTATTCCAGCTTGAAGGAACCGACCTTGCACGGTACCGACGAGGATCCGATCCGCCTGAGGGACTTCATGATGCGTCTGGGCGGCGAGCAGATGGCCTTCCAGACCCCGGAGTTCGCCACTCTCGCCCGTACCGCCGCGCTGTACCTGCACACACCGTTCCCCGCACGCCGGCAACCCCGCTGCATAGTCCCCGGCTGGGACACCGAAGTCTTCGGCTGCCCGCTGCCCGACTACGTCGGCACCGCTCAGCTGCTGTGGGGATGTGCGCTGTTGAACGCCGGGCGTTTCGATCCCGCGTTCTACGACGGCCCCGATGGGGAGAAGTTCAACCGCGCCGTGAGCCGGGACACGGTGCTGCCCGTCGTCGAACGCCACTTCGCCACCGACGTGGCCTCCCTCAAAGCAGCCGAGAAGCGAACCACGCAGAACCTGGCGAAGGTGGCTGGCGGCAAAGCGGCCCAGCTGCGCCGCTTCACCTACAACCCGCTGCTCGGCCGGCCCGCGGTCACCGGCTTCGGACCCGGCCTGCTGTGCCCCTCGCCTCAGCTGGTCTGGCGCAAAGCGACGCCGGCCGGTATATACCACACAGGACGCGAGCACTTCGGACCCGACTTCCTGCAGGAGACCGGCTACCTCTTCGAGGAGTACGTCGGCCGCCAGCTCCGCCTGATACCGGACGCCGATGTCATCTCGGAGGTCACGTACCGGGTCAAGCGGAACGAACTGCAAAGCGTCGACTGGTTCGTCGTCTTCGACGACCTGGTGCTGCTCGTGGAGGTCAAGTCCATGATGCCGACCGAGAACGCCCGCCTCGGCCTGGAACTTGGCGTCGCCGAGACCGACAGCAAACTCGCCCGCGCCTTCCGCCAGGTCAACGCCACCTCGGCCCAGATCGACCAGCGCCATCCGGCATTCGCCGAAATTCCGACCGACCGTCCACGACAGGCACTGATCGTCACCCTTGAACCGTTCCCCGTCGCCAACGCCAACCTGCCTCACCTCGACCTACCCACCGCCGACATCCCGACCACGGTCGTCGCAGCCCACGAAGTCGAACGCCTGGTGACCCTCACCGACACCACACCCAGCTCTCTGCTCCTGGAACGGGCGGCCGACCCCGAGCGCTCCACCTGGGCGCTCAACGAATGCCTGAACGGGCACGAGAACTCCCTCAACCCGATCCTCGTCCAGGGATGGGCGTACTACCCCTGGGCCAGCGGCCGACTGGAACCGGGGCCAAGGACCGTCCTCTGAGCGGTGGCGACGGGGCAGTTGGGGCCGGTGGCCGGGCTCACGAGTACGGCTGCACGTCCTGTGCTCCTATTGGCCCGTCGATGACTTCCCTGGTGAGCCTCCGCCGATCAAGCGGCACGGAGACGTAGGCATCCATGCCCGCTGTGGCCAGGGGATGGAGGGGAGCCGTCTCAAGATCGCCGTGCAGGCGCAGCAGTACATGGTCGTCACCGACCAGGCAGTCGGTAAACGGAAGGGTGTGGGACAGCAGGCGGGCGAAATCGTCGCAGGCCGCTCGAATGTCCACCTTGTCGAGGCCGAGCCACACGTGCAGCGTGCCGTCCTGAACCGTCAGCTCGACGTCGATGCGGGTGCCGGCTGCCTCGGCGGCTTCGCCGCACCACGTCAGGGTCTCGTCCAGCGCGCCGAGGTGGACGGGAAGCGGGCGGAAGACGTCCTGACGCATGTCGTCGCGGACCGTGACGCCGGTGGCCGGGGCCTGGTCGCGCCACCAGTCCTGCACGATGTCTCGGACCGAGGCGGCCTGCGGCCCGCTGCTCAGCGCTCGCCGTACGGCGTCCGTCGCATTTCGCCGGACCACGCTCGCGGCGTCGGGTCCGGGGCTGGCGGCCATGCGGCGCAGGAGCGAGCCGGGCCCGATGCGCGTGTCGTCGAGGACCTTCCGGTACAGCTCGCGCAACGCATCCGGTACGGCCGTGTCGTCCGGCCCGAGCAGGGGGCAGACGCGTTCTGCCCAGGCAAGAAACGCCTCGGTGTCGCCGGTGGTGAGGAGGTCGGTGCCTAGGTCGCCGCGGGCGAGCATGCGTGCGCGTTGCCGTTCCGTCGGCCGGCCTAGGCCATCGAGCTGGGCGCGCAGGAGGAAGACGAGCAGGCCCCGTTCCGGGGCGGGGAGATCGTCGACGACGCCGTTGACGGGGGTGGCGAGGATGTCGAGGACGGCCTCGGCGGTCGCCTTCTTCGCCTCCGGCTTTCCGGGGGTTCCGGGCAGAGGTTCGGTCCACCGGTGGACCCGGCCCCGAGCATCCCGCAGCCCGATCGTGGCGGTGAAGCTCTTCAGGTGGTCCGGCCCTGAGACGTCGTACGTGTACTCGTGTTCGATGCCGTACATGGTGGCCATGGCGGCGAGGACGGTCACCGGGTCGTGCTGGTGCTCCAGGCCGGAGAGCCAGTCGTCAAGGACGGCGGGCCGGCGCCCAAGCAGCCGAGGCCCGTGGACGCGCCAGGCCGCGGCGACGACCGCCTGGGCGGCGTCCGACACCGCTGTGCGGCCCTGTCCGCTCTCACCACGGCTCGTCAGCAGCCCTTCCGCGAGCTGGAGGGTCGCACCGAGCCGCGCGGTGTCGTCGTCAGAGGCGGTGAGGATGCGCGCCTCGTCCTCGTCGGGGGTGAGGCTGTGCGCGAGGGCCTGGCGGACGCGAACGTGGGCGGCGAGGTGGTTCACCACGTGCGAGCCGTGGTGGGCGAGCAGGTGGTTGTCGCGCTGGCGGGCAGCGGTCGCCGCTGCCTGGTTCTCGTGGACCCAGGAGACATGGGTGAGGGCCTGGGCGAGGAGCCCGTCCGCGTGATGGCCGAGCTCGAACATGGCCGCTAGGTCGCTCACCGCGTCCCGGTGCCGATTGCCCGGCTGCGCGTACGGCAGCGGCGACGCGGCCGGCAGGGTCGCGGGTGCCGCCTTCCGCTCGGCGCCCGCCGCTGCGGCCACCTGCGGGTATGCGTCGAGCAGGGCTCGTGCCGCCGCCGCCCGTGCCGCCTTCTTGGACTGGCCGGTGCCTTCCGCCGTGCGGCCGGTTCCGGTGCGGACGACGGCGCGGAAGACCTTGCGGTGGTCCGGGCCCTCCTCGTCGTAGTCGTAGGTCAGTCCTTCCTTGTGGAAGGCCGTATGCGCCAGAGTGACAGGATCGGCTCCCGTCTCCGCGGACGGGCGGTCGAGGTCGGGCCACACGGAGACGACCAGCCTCCGGGCGATCTCGTGCTCGCCACAGAGGCTGAGCACGCCGAGGATCTGCCGGGCCACTCCTTCGAAGACGGACCTGGCGGGCTGTTGCGCCTCCCCCGCGCCCATGCGCACCAGCCCCTGCTTGGTAACCCACGCGCCGAGCGCGAGGTCGGCGGCGGCGCGTCGCCGGGCGTGTTCGCTCGACTGTTCGCCCGCCTTCCAAGGGGTCGCCCATCGCGCGTAAGCGTCGAGCAGGATCACATCGAGCGCGGTGGCGCCGAGCCGGTCGAGCAGGCCGAGCACGTGCGGTGTGACCTGGGCGGCGTGGTGGCACTCGTAGAGGTGACTGCGGTGTTCGACGGCCAGGCCGAGCCAGGCGGTGACCTCGGGGCTGGCGTCCCATCCGCGCACGGCCTTCCCCACGACCTCGCGGACCTCTCGCCCGTACGTGCCCACCAGCGACACGGGTGGCTCGCAAAGCGCCGGGTACGTGACGTCGTGGACGTCGAGCCGCCGTTCGGCGCGGGAGTAGGGCCGGACCGGCTCGGGCGACGGAAGCTGTCCGGTCGCGGGCGGGGCCGACCGCGCCAGCCGGGCTGGGCGTGCGGCTTCGGGGGGTGTGTTCCGGCCCCGGCGGGTGGACGCCGGGCCCTGGTGGACAGGACGCGAGACAGCCCGCCGAGGGGCCGCCTGCGCCCTCCGCCCGCCCGTCGGCGGTGTGCCGGACCTGCCGTCCAGGAGATTCTGGAGTTTGTTGGTGAGCCAGGAAGGCAGGCCGGTCGGGGGGTGGCCGCCGTCGAAGAAGTCACCGGCCAGGTCGACGCAGTACTCGTACCGCCCCCACTCATGGTGGCGCGCGTGCTCCTGACCGAGCGTGCGCAGCGCCGACCGCATCCGCGCATACGGCACCGTCCGGCCGGCCAGTTGGTACGACGTCCGGTTCCGCGCGGCGTCGATGGCGAGCGCGATGCGGTGCACGGGTGTCGGCGGCGCGGTCTCGCGCAGCGACACGATGCCGACCCAGCGGTTCATGGCCCTCCCCCTGCCGGGCGACGCGGCCCTGCCCGGCCACAGCACGCACTCCCAGACGGCGTCGGTACAGTGCCCGGTGCTTGCGTACAGGCGGGCGGCCTGCCCCGGTCCTGCTGTCCTTCCTCCCGCCGCGCCTCCCGGGGCTCCCGGTGATCACGGCGGCACTGGCTGGCCAGCGTATGCCGCCGAGCGCAGGTTCGGGGAGGGTTCACCCAACACGGATCGTTCCGTATCGCTCGCAGGATGAGGTGGCGGTCCGCCAAGGGCAGGGGCGCGGCTCGCGGGCACACGGAGAACTCAAGGAGAGCTCCGGTTGTGGCGATTACGGCTGACCGGCATCACGTGATTGATCCGGTCAAGCGGCTCTTCCCCGCCCGTTGTCATACCCCGGTGCCACAATGCTCTGAGCGTGAAGGGCACCTTGGTGACGAGGTGCCGTGACGTGTAACCGCCTCGATGCCGGGGAGGGAATGGGGCTTGGACGCAAGGGGGCAGAATGAATCCGCCGGTGCTGGCTTTTAACTTCCTGCCGGTCCGCTTTTCGGCGGACGAGTTCAAGGGTGGGCTGATCGAATTCGAGTCACCCGAGCAACTCGCTGACCTCCGAGCCAAGCTTGGCGACAGCCACGTGGTCGCCAAGACACGAACAAGCATCGCCTGCATTCCCGTGCAGGCCGACAGCGACGTCTACGGCACGCCTACAACGTTCCGGACACGCGATCACCGGTCCCTCACCATGCGTCTCGTCCAGGAGGCGTTGCTCCGGTCGGTGCTGGGCTGGGGGTACAAGGTGCGTCGGCTTAGCCCACCGGTGTTCGTCTCTCGCCTGGCGGGCAGGGATCTGCTTGAGCCTTCGGTCCGCGGCCGGCGTCAGGAGGCCCTCGGAAGGCTCCACGTCTATCCGGAATACCGGCTGGACAGCAGGACCATCGGTCCCTCGAACCACCCTGGTGTGATCGTCGGGGTGAAGAGCCGCTACGAGATCGACATGACGGTGGACGAGTTGATCCACCAGGGCCTCGACGTGCGCGGGCGCTACGTGCTGAGCGAGGACGCGGCGAGCACACCCGACCCGCGCATGGATCACCACGCCGCCCGGCAGGCGGTCGGTGCTGTCGACCACGTCGACGGCACCGACCTGCTACTGCGCGATGCCCCCGGGGTGACCCGAATCTCTGCCAGCAACGCGTGGCTGGAGAGCCGACGGGAGACCTTCGACGACGTGGTCCGTGCCCTGGCCGGAGGCGACAGCGCCAGGATTCTCAAGGAACTGGACCAGAAGACGTTCGATTTGCTCGGGGCCTTCGGCCGCTACGAGGGTGCGGTCAGCATTGCCGGCCGCTTGCAGCGACTCGGCCAACTACAGGTGGCCGGTGACCTGTCCGTGGTCATCGAGCAGCCAGTCGGGTCGAGCAGCGGCAGGAAAGTGAGCGGGACTTACGTTCCAGTTCGACCAGGCCGGAGATAAGACGAGCCGGTCACCCGACCGCGGCCTGGACGAATACGGCCCGTTCGACGTGGAATTCTTCGCGAAGAAGAAACCGAGGATCGCCGTCATCACACCCCGCGCGCACAAAGGTGTCGTCGAGAACTTCCTTTTCAAGTTCCTCCACGGGATCCAAGGAGAAAGGACGTTCGGCCTCGGGTTCATCCGCAAGTATCACCTTTCCGGCTGTGACGTCTCCCTGCACCCCTTCGACGGGGCCACGACCGATGCCAACGCTTACCGCGAGGCGTGCCGGAGGGCACTGCTCAGCGGGGACATCGACCTGGCCATCGTCATCACCAGCGAGGATCAGGCTCATCTCACGGGCGACAACAGCCCGTACCTTGTGGCGAAATCAGCCTTCATGGGACAGGGCGTCCCCGTCCAGGACGTGAGAATCGAAACGGTCCGACTGAGTAAGCTCGCCTACCCGCTCAACAGCATTGCCCTGGCCTGTTACGCCAAGCTGGGCGGAATCCCCTTCGTGATCGCCGCTCCACGCTCACTCACCCACGAATTGGTCATCGGCATCGGAAGCGCGCACGTCAAAGAGAGCCGGCTCACCGCGCCGGAACGAGTAGTGGGCATCACCACCGTGTTCAGCGCAGACGGCAACTACCTTCTCTCCAACACGTCCCGGGAGGCCGACTACGACGACTACCCCCGGGAACTCCTGCGCTCCCTGACAGAATGCATCGACGCGATCAAGATCCGCAACGCCTGGCAGAAGGGCGACGAACTGCGCCTTATCTTCCATGTGTTCAAACCGCTCAAAGACATTGAGGCCGCTGCGGTCAAGGAGCTGGTCGAGCGCCTTACCCGGACGTACGCCAGGGTCGAGTTCGCGTTCGTGCACGTGAGCACCGACCACGACTGGGTCATGTTCGACCGGGCCAGCGCGGGAGTGAACCGGGGGGCCAGCGGCCGGGCCAAGGGGCAGTATGTGCCGGAGCGTGGCCATGCCGTACCCATCGGCCAGCGTGAGCTGCTCGTGGCTGTCAGCGGACCCATGGATCTCAAGAGCGCTCTGCACGGTGCCCCCAAGCCGCTTCTGCTCAAGCTCCACCGCCATTCGACCTTCACTGACATCGAATACCTGGGACGGCAGGCGTTTCGGTTCACAGCGATGTCCTGGCGGAGCATGTACCCGTCACGCATTCCTGTGACGATCTTGTACTCAGACCTGATCGCTGAGTTGCTCGGACAGCTGCGCCACGTGCGGAACTGGAACGCCGACGCGGTCGCCACCAAGCTGCGCTCCAGCCGGTGGTTCCTGTGACCGAAGAACCCGGAAGAGCCACACCCACCGGACACCTGCTGGCCACGCAGACCGCCCGCCTGGAGGAATGCATCCGACGCGCGAACGCGCCCGGCAACCTCGACGGCCTGCTCGCCTATCACATCCTGAGCCGACGACGCCTCAGCTTCGACTGGGACGTCAACCCCCTGGCGCCGGCATGGCTCGCCGACAACGAGCACCGCTTCGCCCACTCTCACGGCCTGGCCGTCCTCGGCTACGGCCTCGCCGGGTTCTCCTCAACAGCCGCCTCCCAGTCCGCCGCCCGGAAACACCTGACCGTCGGCCTGCCTGCCCTCATGCGGAAGAACCCCTTCCAGGACGACGGGGTCACCTTCGTCAACGACCCCGGACAAATCATCGGACTCGCGCTCGCCGTCAACTCAATGCAGGATGACACTCCGCGAGCCCGCACATGGCTGGCCGAGGTCCTCCAAGACCCGAAGCTGCGCCCTGCCAACATCCTCCTGAGCCTTTTCCAGGAACACGCCCGGCGCATCCTCGGCACCACAACCGCCGTTGCGGTGGACGCCCGCAGCATCCGCGATCCGGTAGAAGCTGCCTGCATTCACTGGCTGACCGTCTCAGCCAGAGACGTACCGCTCACGGACCAGGACGAGTTGCGGCGACTGCAGTCCCGGCTGCTCAGCGACATCCTCCTGACCGATACAGGGCAGCCAACCGCGCCTCGGGCAGCGCTACTCCTTGAGGCAACCGCCCAGATAGTCACCGCCAGCATCGACGAGACTCTCCTGAGCCGCACCCATGTAGGCGTTCTCCTGAGCCGTTTCGAGGCTGCGATGCGGCAATGGCGCTACGACGGTGACGACCTCGACAACCCCATCAGGTGGCCCATCACCTCGGAACGCGAGATCCAGAACATCCTCTGGCTCATGCTCCGGCCCGTATTCGACGACCTCGTCGAGGAAGAAACCCTCCGGCGGCTCGGCCACAGCACTTACCGCGCGGATTTCGGCATCCCTTCGCTCGCTCTGCTCATCGAGGTCAAATACGCGCGCAAGGCCGCCGATTTCAAGACCTTCGAGAAGGAGATCTACGATGACTACATCGGCTACCTTGCCGGAAACTCGTCCTACCGGCAGATGACCGTCTTCATATACGACGAGTCCTCCTCCGTCCAGGAACACGACACGACCCGCAACGCTCTCCTGAAGCTTCCCGACATCACCGATGTGATCATCGTCTCCCGTCCCAGTCACATCCCGAAACCCAAACGAACGCCACGACGACGACGCAGGAATCAACAGGCCGACGGCGCTCCCGATGCGTGACCCAGGCATACGAAAGGGCATGTCCAGCCTCGCATTCGCACCAAGGGCTCCGTCGTTCTCGCGGCTGGCCTGAACCTGCCGGTGTATGCCCGAACGCGTCTACGCGATCACGAGTCTGACGGTGCACCAGGCGAACGCTGCTGACCTTGCGGAACGCGTTCGCGGGCACTGGGCCATCGAGGAATCGTGAGCACCACGTCAGGGGCGTGTTCGAGGAACTCGGCGGCAATATGGACCGAGGGCGGGCATGCCTGGATGGAGCGAGCCACCTCCGTCGTCCCACAGTCAGCCGGGCACGAACTTGTTGATTCAGCCATGGTTGAATCGGAGCCTCAGCTGGGTGCTGACCAGTTCGTAGCCAGCGAGGTTGGGGGCGCCGAATGGGTTGGGCAGGACGGTGATGTTGCGACGGTCGCGGTCGAGGACGTGAGAGACGTACACGATGAAGTACGTCTCGTCCGACTTCAGGCGAGAAGCGCGTCGAACCTCGGACTCGCCGAGGATGAACTCGCCACTGTCGCCGGTGGATGCCTTGACCTCGTAGAGGTAGGTCGCGTCGCCGTCGTGGATGAGGAAGTCGTATCCGAGCCGGTCGTCTCCCGGCTGCGCGCCGGCGAGCCCGTGGACTCGCAGACCGGACTTCCATGAGTCCTGTGGTTCGACCCCAAACTGCTCTTGCAGCCACGCGCCCACCGCCGCCTCCCCCGCAAGGCCCACGGCCAATGTCCGGTCCTGGTCGCTCGCGGGGACCTGGTACGAACCGCTGTGCGACCTTGCACCGGACGACGACGAGGTGCGTGGCTGCGGAATACGGGGCGCGAGCGCCGTGGCGGACGTGGCCGAGGTGGCCCGCTGCTCAGGCGTGAGGTCTGCGGCCACCTCGCGGGCGAGCGCCGCCAGGTCGTCGGGCAGGGCCGACACGGGCCTGCCGTTCAGCACTACATGGGGGCCGGGTGCGGACCCTCCGGTTCGGCCTCCGCCCGTGGCTCCGCCCGTGTTCCCCGCGGGCTCCGGGGGACGTGTCGCGGCCAGTCCGAGGTCCGCGCGCCGGTCCGACAGAGGCATGTCTTGGGGCCAGTGGCCGCGAGCCCTAAGCCAGGCGATCAACGCCTTCACGGACAAGACTTCGAAGTCCAGCAGGCCGTCGCCGTCCAGTTCCCGCAGGACGTCCTGGGCCGGGGGCAGCACCGTGGGGCGACTTGCGGGATGGAGGCGCTCCCATTCCTCGATCAGTTGCCGCAGCCGCGGTACCTGCTTGTGCACCGCTGTGCTGGATGCCTCGCGTACCTCGGCCAGTGGCCTCAGGGGGCGTGACGTCGACGAGGGTGCGGGAAGCTGTTTCAACAGCCAGGCGTCCGCGTGGGCTTGGAGGAGTTCGTCGGAGAGATGCCACAGCGTCGTGTGCCAGGCCGGGTCCGGCGCGAGTAGGGAGAGGTCGCGCAGCTTCACGTACCCGGCCCGGGACCGTCCGGACCGGTGGACGTCCCTATAGGCGTCCCTGATCCGCTCGGCGAGCGCGGGACGGTTCCGCTGAAGCCATGCCGCGAAATGCCGTTCATGCCGGTCCCTGTTGTCGATCTCCGGGAGGCCGAGGGCGCGCCATGCGCGGTTGGCGTCGGCCAGGGGCACGGATATGGCGCTCAGTTGCCGTTCCCGGTCGTCGTCCTCCAGCAACCGCATGAGCTGTTCCGCGTTCGGTGCGCCGATCCGGTCGGTGAGCCAGGTGAGGAGGGCGGCGCGGTCGGAGAAGTCCTCGGCGCGTTGCCGCAGTTGCTCCGCGAGGTCGAGATCAAGGCAGGCGAGGAGGGGGACCAGCCGCGCGCTGCCGGAACGCTGTGACGCCCGCTCGGCGAGGACGGCGTGCAGTTGGTGCGGCCGCAGGTCCAGGACGTCCGTGAGATCCTCCTCCGGGACGTGGTCGGTCTTCAGGCCGCGTTCCTCCAGTTTGGTTAGCGCCTTCCACAGCAGGTCTGCGAGGTAGGGCGCGCCGATGAGGGCAGCCACGGCGGGGGCGGCGGTGCGGAGCACTCGCCAGCCGGTACGCGGCTCGCTGTGCACGACGACCACACGGGGCCGGTCTGGGTGCGGGTGCAGCAGGGCTCGGTCCGCTCCGTGCTCGGTGAGGCGGTGGCCGGCGATCCAGAGGACGGCCTCGCCGGCCACGGTCACGTCGCAGCGATGCAGTAGGCCGGCCACGTCGGCCGCAGCCACGGGCTCCGGACGGGACGCTCGTTCCTCGTCGAACTCCACCAGGGCCGCGACCAGGGTGAGCAGCCAGGATCCCGCGTACTCCGTCAACGGCACGTGCGGTGCATCACGGACGGGCAATCCGTCGGCCTGGATGTCGTGCGCGGCCTCGCCGCACCGCTGGACATCGAACGTCGTCCTCCGTTGGAGGAAGGCGTGGACCCGGCCGCCCAGTGCCCTGTCCCGTACCGGGATCACGGGCACGAGGACCCGGTCCAGAAGGGCTCGGTTCTGGGCCCCGTCAGGATCCGGGACGAAGACCGTCTCGTCCGTCTCCGCCGGGTCCAGCGAGGCGAGGGCACCAGCGCGGGTCACCAGCAACCGGCGCGGCGCCGCGGGCTGCCCGCTGTCGGCGGTGCGCGTCCCGCCCTCCGCCGGCAGCAGCTGCGCCCACGCCTTCTCGTACTCCCGTCCGATCTCGTGCGCGAGTCTTCCTTCCCTGAGGTGGACGTTGGCCTGCACCAGGTCCGGCAGGTGGCGGAGCCGGTCGAGCGCGGTGCCGGGATCGTCCCAGGAGCGGATGCCGAGCAGGCCGAGCCGTGCCACGAGCTTGGCGGACCGCCTGCTGCGCAAGGAAGCCGGCACCACGCCGAGGAACTGGGGCGGGGGCTGCGTGCCGTGCCACCACCAGGCCGTGCCGGCGGTGGCGAACACGGTCCCCTCCGAGGTGGCGCTCGGGGCAGCCGTCTGCGGGATCCACGGTGCGTGGGTGAGGAAGGCGGACAGCGGAGTGGGCCAGGGCGTCCCGGTGGGATCGCTGTGGCGTACGAACTGCATCTCCAGTGCGGAGTCGGCCCAGGCGAAGGCGAGGCCGTGCACGATGAGCTCCGCGTAGAGTCTGCGGTCCTCCTCGGAGAAGGCGGCGTAGTCGTCCTGACCGGGCAGCATGGCCGCGGCACGGGAGCGTGAGTGGTACTCCACGCTGATGTAGCCGACCCTACGCCGGTTCCGCCAGCGCTCGGCGCTCGTCCGCCACTGCGGCAGCAGATCCTGCCGGTCCGGGGCCCAGAAACGGGAGGGCCGGTTGAGGGCGTCTCCCCTGACACTCGTGCGGAAGGTCTCGTTCCGGGGACGGAGGCCATGAGCGACGTGGTGCCGTTCGAGGAAGCGCCGCATGGCCTCCACGGGGATCGCGTCGCCGCACAGCTCGTCGGGGCGGACGAGGAGCCGTCCTTCCGTCTGGGTGAGCACGGGAGACAGTTCCCGGACGCGCTCCAGGAATCGGGTCAGGGTGTCGTCGACGGAGGAGTGCTCGGCGGGCCATCCCGGCCCGAACATGGCGCGGCTCGCGTCGATCCAGCCGGCCCGGGTCAGTACGTGGAGATCCCCCAGGAAGGGAGCCCTGCGGCCCTCCGTCTCCAGAGCGTGGGAGACCGCGCAGGCGTAGCGGAGGCAGGCCAGGCGTACGCCGTTGTCCTCGCTGTCCGCGCTCAGTGCGGCTGCGACGACCGCGAGCACCCGGTCGGCGCCGTAGTCATGGACGAGGTTCGCGGTCCTGAGCCACTTGCGGCCCTGGGCTCTGCGCTTGCGGCCCTTGCCTGACCAGGCGATGCCCTCGTGCACGAAGTGCAGGCGGTCGGACAGGCCGTCGGGCAGGGTCGGCAGGGAGCCGCCCTGCGGAGTGTCGCGGTCGAAGAAGACGCCGTCCGCGCCGGCCGGTGCCGTCGTCGACCTGGAAGTAATGACGATCCGCTTGCCGGTCAGGGCCGAGCCGTCGGGGAACGCCTGGGAGAGGTCGTAGTAGAAGTCCGCCCACCATCCGGGATCAAAGGTGTCACGAACGGCGGCCCCGGCGAGCCCTTCCGCCCACGACGCGAGGCGCTCTGTGGGGGGTTCGAGGCGCGTGCCCGCGCTCCTGGCCAGGGACGCCAGCCGCCGCAACCGAATGGGGTGCAGATGCGGATCGAGGAGATCCATGACCCCCGTGGCGGCGACAGCGTGCGGGGTGAAGATCGTGGAGCCGATCTTCCCCTCCCACAGAAGGGCACGGTGCAGGGAGGTGCGAGCCCCGGGTGTCGTTCCGATCACCGGGATGAACGGCACGTGGGCGATGCCATGGTCTAGCCGTTGGAAGGCAGACGTCAGCCGCGCCAGTGCCTTGGGCTGCCAGCACATCAGGTCGACGAGCGCGCCAGGCGGAATCGATGCCCGCCCATCCGCCGCTGCGAGCACCGCCCGGGCGCACACCTCAGCCACTGTGTCGAGCAGCAGGCCGTTCCACGGCACCGCCTCGTTGAACGAACGACGGTTCATCTCCGCGAAGAACGGTGCGTGGACATAGCCGCGCACGGGCGCCGGGATCTGCTCGCCCATCGGCAGGAAGGCGTAGAGCCGCCCGTCCCGTAGGGGATCGGCGACCGGTACGGCGACGCGTACCTCGGCCTTCTTCTCCCAGGCCATCCAGTCGCGTCGCATCCCGCTCTTCTCGATCGACGCGGCGAGCGCCTCCCGGGCGCGGTCCGGGTCGGCCTTCCCGCAGATGACGATCAGACGCATCCGCCGACGCAAGGTGACCTGCTGCACCTTCAGGCCACGGGCGTGGTGCAGCACCTCCACCTGACGGTCATACACCCTGCGCCGGGTCTCCCCCGCAGCCCGCCACTCCAACCGGACACGTTCCAACCGGTCGAGAAACAGCTCGAACGGGGCGTTGTCGTCCATGAGTTCCCGCACCTGCGCCCCGGCGGCCGAGCACGCGTCGGCCGACTTCAGCGGCAGACGGACGACGGTGACAAAGCCCCGGCGCGCGAAGCCTTGGACGGTCTGCGGTGCCTCCTCCAGGAAGACCGGCACCTTCAGCGTGAGCAGGTTCTCCTTCAAGTAGTCAGCGAAACCCGCGCGTTCGGGCGCCACCTCCCGGGCGAGCGCGTCGTAGTCGTCGAGCCGGGCGAACCGGAAGGTGAACCCGTCGAGGAGCCGAGACCCCTCCCTGGCCACGCTGTAGACCTCGGGCGCGTCGCACAGGTGCAGCACGCTCTTGAAACCGACGCCCTTGTGGCCGATCCCAGCGTCGGCACGCTTGCTGGAAAGGGCGATGCTGCAAAGGTCCTTGAAGTTCTTGCCGCCGAACGGCTTGCCGCGATTGGCCACATAGAGGGTGCCGTGCTCACCCTCGTCCTCGTCCAGGCGGATCTCGATACGTCCGTCGGTGGCTCTGGCCGGGTGCGCGTCGTGCGCGTTCTGCAACAACTCGATGAGCACCCGGCCCTCGTACTCGGGCGCGATGATCGTCTCGGCCACGGCCTTGGCCTCTCGGGCCGCGTCACGGCCGTCGTCCCAGTCCCGCAGACAGCCGCGCACCTCGACCAGCGCCTTCTCGTGCACCCGCCTGCGCACGGCGGCCGACCGGCGCTGCCGCA
Organism: Streptomyces sp. P3; assembly: GCF_003032475.1. NCBI lineage: Bacteria > Bacillati > Actinomycetota > Actinomycetes > Kitasatosporales > Streptomycetaceae > Streptomyces > Streptomyces sp. P3. The sequence goes on along the minus strand of NZ_CP028369.1, from coordinate 7,173,850 downwards.
CACGCTCCGCCGACGGTCGCCGGCCCCCCGTAGCCATACCGCTTCTCCCCACCCCGTGCGCCTCCCGCCCCGCTCTGCCGGTGATCCTACTGAGCGGGAAGAAGCCCAGGGCTCCGTCGTTCTCGCGGTTGGCCCGACGTGGCCGGTATGGGCCTGATGGCCCAAATCGCTTGCACGGTGATGGTTCGCACGCGCACGCGCAGGCACGCTCCGGCACGTTGACCGTTCGAAGCGAAGCAACATAGCGCGGGATCACCAGTTAGCCAAACCGGCATTTCCCCGGATCATTGATGGTCCACCGCCACAACCTGCACCTACGTCGAGAGGAATCGCCAAGACGGCTGTCAATTCAAAGTGTCGCGCGGCTGTCAGCTCTCTGGGCTGCCGCAGAGCTCGTATGGAACAGGTGCCGTGGGCGCTCGAGGTCCCGCGAAGCCCGTAGCGGCATCCCCACCTCCCCCGCGCCGTAGGGGGTTGGCTTCTATCGCATCCCGAGTGCACCCAGGAATGAAGTTGACCTGCTGCGGGGTGGCCTGCTCATCGGCATCAACCTCAGCGCACAAGGCTGGGTGACCTCAATTACGTCACTAGCTGTCTTGATCAATTTCCGGGTCGGCACCGTGATCCGCTGCCCCTGCCGCGCAGCGCGGCACGATTTCAGCAGCTTCAAACCCCATCGGCTGCGCGCAAGCCGCACCGCCTTAGCAACTGGAGAATTAGAATTGCACGGACAGACCAACGAGGTGCAAAGCACCCGTTACAGCCCTACACACATCCGCGCCACCTGGGACGGAACGGGGAGCATGGAAGACGCCTCCAGGGCGTTGGGGTTCTCTCGGGCGAAGGGCTACGACCTGGTGCGTCGCGGGGAGTTCCCGTGCCGCGTGCTACGCATCGGACGTAGCACGCGTGTCGTCACCGCGTCCTTGCTCCGCGTGCTCGAAAGCGGAGAGCCGGAGTACAACGGTGCCCACGCCAGCCGCTGCACTCCGTCATAGCCTCTGTGCACAAAAGCCCCGCCGAGCCCTGAGTTCTAGTGGTCGTCGCAACACCCCAGTTCAGGGGATGCAATGGACTTCGAGATCCGGAAGAACCGAGGGCCCAGAGGCAGGCGCAACATGGCCCGCGAGCGGGCAGCGTTCGGCAGCGGGCGACATGCAGGGATGCCACCCGCTTCCAGGCCAGCGGAGCGATGCGGCCGTGAGATGAAGCGGGCAAAGTCCTCGGCGGTGACGCGTGACGGCCTGCGACCGTCGTCTCCGGCAACGCCGTGGTAGTCGCCGCACGCGGTCCACGCAACATCGGAGAGCACTGGCAGTGCCGCAGACGCCTCCAAAGGCGTTCGGCTTTGCAGGAGTGAAGGCTACGACCTGGTGGGTCGCGAAGAGTTCCCGGGGTCGGATGCTGCGCGTTGGCCGTAAGACTCCTGTCGTAACCGCGCTCTTGCTTCGGGTGCTTGAGAGAGGAGAACCCGAGTGCAACGGTGGCCACAGCAGACACTGAAACCCACCTACTCAGAAGCCCCGCCGGGCCGCACCCGCGGGGCTTCTCGTCGCACACCACTCTCACACTGCCCCTATAACGGAGGTGACGACTGCACTGGTCTGACCAGGTGGAAGACCTCCCGGGCCGCGTAGCGCTTGAGGCTTCGGACTATCTCGCGCCGGGTCTTGCCCTCCTTGCTGCGACGCTCGTAGTAGTCCTGGGTGCGCGGGTCGACGCGGAGGCGGGTCTGCACGATCCGGTGCAGGGCCGCGTTCGCTTGCCGGTCGCCGCCCCGGTTGAGGCGACGGTACTGCCGACTGCCCGAGGAACGCTCGACGGGGCTGACCCCGCACAGCGCCGCGAACGACGCCTCACTGCCCAGGCGTTCCGGGTTGTCTCCGATCGTGATCAGCAAAGTGACGGCTGTGTCCGGGCCGATGCCCACTACCTCGAGCAGCTGCGGAGCGTGGCGTTCCACCAACCGAGTCAGGCGGCCTCCCAGGTCCTGGATCTCTTCGCTGAGCTGTCTGATGCGCCGGGCCAGGAGAGCCAGGGTGACGTGGGTGGCGTGGAGCACCGCCCCTTCGTCGGCCTCGTGGTTCAGGCTGTCGTCGACGAGCCCTGCGCAGGTGCGGAAGAGGTCTGCGTTGCCCAGCCCGGCAAGTTCCTCCCTCAGCTGCGGATCAGCACGGATGAGGACAGCCTTGAGCTGGTTGATCGCCTGTGTGCGGGCCTTGACCGCCGAGTCCTTGGCCAGCTTGTACATCCGGGCGATCTCCACCGGCCCGTCGCCCGTCTTGGCCTGAGCGCGTGCCCGTCCGCTCAGCACCTCCCGGGCCGCGTTCTCGGCATCGAGCGGGTCGGACTTGCCGCGCCGGCGGCGGTCGGCCCGGTCGAACCGGTTCACATCGAAAACGTCCACGCCCTGGGCCAGCAGGTAGCGGGACAGGGCCGCCCCGAAGGAACCGGTTCCTTCCACTCCGGCCCGCCGCACCGTACCCGACGCCCTGGCCCACCCCAGCAGGTCCCGGTATCCAGCCGCACTGGCCGGGAACTCCTCGGTGCCGATCACTTCCCCCACCAGGGAGAGCACGGCGGCCACATGGGCATCCCGGTGCGTGTCCACTCCCAGGACCACCTCCCTCGCCGACCGGCGGCGACGAGAACGCGAAGCGGAGGGTGTGCCGATCACGCTCGTTCCCTTTCAGGCTGACGGCTTATCGCTAGCCGGTACCGGGCCGTGCGGACGGTCAGAATCGTGATGACGCCTTTCCGGCAAGCCCCTATCGAGACACGCCCGGTCAGCCCGAGACCAGCAACGCACCGCCCCCGGCCGGTGGTCGACACAGTGTGAGCAGGACACTCTGGTCAGGCATCTCAGGAGTCAGACCCCGCCGCAGGACAGCACCCACCTACCGTTCTCCGTCTATCCGGCTTGCAGCCACGTCAGCTCGCTCGTTCGGACGAATCGAGTCGAAGCACCGGTCGCCTGCCAACGGAACTGACATCATGCCGCCGTCGTACGTCACTTCGAGTCGAAGGGGGACCATTGGAACGGTGGGTCAATGAGCGGCAGCTCTCGGTGTTGCAGTGGGTGGGGGCCGGGTGTCCTGCCGGCGTATGGGAGACGAGCTCCTACAAGACCACCTGTCAGGCACTGCACAACCGGGGTCTGGTGACGGTCTCCCGGAAGGCCGGGCAGTGGAGCGTCGCCCTGACGAGCGCCGGCCAGCACTACCTGGCACACGGCACATACCCTCCCCGCGGATCACGCTCGCGGAAGACTCAGGCCGCCGCCCCACGACCCCAGGTCACCCGAGCACAGGCAACTCCGGCCGCCGGGCGGAAGCCAGACCCTCCCTCACAGCCTCGTGTGACGCTCACGGAGCAGCTGTTACAGGAGCTCGGGGAGGCCGGCGGCCGAATCGTCAAGAGCGGCAGCGGTCCCGACTTGGAGAAGTGGCCGTCCCGCGTCGCCGCCGCACGCAGATCCGGAAGGATTCCGGAGATGAAGGAGCTGTACGGGGGTTGGTGCAGCGGCGGGTATGAGATCAAACTCGTCGACATCCCCGCCTGGCGCCTTGCCCTCCTCGACCCCGTCCCCGTGCCCGCCCGACTCACTCGGCCGCACACCGTTATCCGGGCCATGCAGAACGAACGCCAGCCGCTCGGCCTGACCAAGCCCGTCCAAGGACGTGCTCTCTGGCTCATCCAGGCTCTGATCACCGCCGCCGAGGCCGAAGGACACTCCTGTTCGGCGGGAGCCACCGGCTTCGCGCCCCCGTCTCATCGCCGCCGCAGGGCACATCCTCACTTCACCATCACGGCACAGGGCCAGCCCGTTGGGTTTCTCGTCCTCCAGGAGCAGGACCGGACCGAGCACGTTGCCACCGAGAAGGAACTCGCCGACGCCAAGAAGCACTCCTGGGTCAGGATCCCCCGCTTCGACTACACCCCATCCGAACGCCTTCGCTTTGTCCTCAGCGGCGGCCAGCCACACCGGGCGAGCGAATGGGCCGACGCCCCCGGCCGCGCCCTCGAAGAGCAGCTCGCCGAGATCGCACAGGAGGTCACCCTCCGCGGCGAAGCCGCCGAACGCAGACGTCTCGACGAGATCGAAGCCGCACGCCAGAAGCGCATCCGCTGGGAAGCCGCCATGGAAGACGCCCGCATCCGGTACGCCGAGGCGTACCGCTTCAGACACTTTGAAGCGCAGGAAGCGGCATGGCGCCACGCCACCGGACTTACGGAGTACGTGAGCGCGGTACGCACGCGAGTCGAGGCCATGCCACCGGGGCAGACCAGAACCGAAGCCGAAGCATGGATCAGCTGGGCCGCATCCACCGTCGAGCGCCTCGACCCATTGAACACACCGCCCCGACTGCCCGACATCCCCGAACCACGAGCCGACGACCTCAGGTCCTTCCTCGGGCACTGGAGCCCCTACGGCCCCTGAGCCGCGATTGCGGGCGCGCACCGACTGGGTGGCACTCAGATGATCATCCGTGATCTCAGACAGAACGGCACGGCCTCGTCGCACCCAATGTCGGATGTCGTCGACCGCGCTGAGCACCGCTGCACGGCCCAGCTCGCGGGTGGCGACGTGGTCGATCTCCGAGCGCAGCAGCGGGGACATACCAGGAGCCCCGCAGCCATGATGGCTTCGTTTGACGCACGCACGCTGCCCCCGCGATCGCCCCAGCGTTCCTGCAAGATCGCCGTACCGTCAACTGATTGCGCTCCGCACGTTGACGCACGCCCGGGAGGCACTCCCAGCTGACGATCCAACCCACCTCCGTACACGGGGCTTTGGCGGCATGTCACCAATCAACCTACATCCGCTGGTGTTTGCTGCTTGAGATGTCATGGGCATTCTGTATGGGTCTGATCGTCGGCGTGGGTGCAACCTTGGGGGGCCGATGGCAAGAGGGGACGTCTGGGCGGGAAAGGGCACGACCGGATCGGTAGCGGACCTCGTTGCAAAGTTCGGCGAGGAGGTCAGGGCCAAGCTGCAAGGTCCCGCAGGGGCGGTCAGCAGTAAGGAGGACAGCCTGACCGCGCCGGTGGAGCATCTGCTGCGCGGCATGGCCTCGCGGCAACGCCTCAAGCTCATCGTCCACGGTCAGAGTCGCATCAAGGAACTCGGGATCCGGCCCGACTTCGCCATCGCCTGCGGCGGCAGGACCATAGGGCACGTCGAGCTGAAGCAGCCGGGCTCGGGGGCCGATCCGGAGAAGTGGTCGGTGAAGAGCCACGACCGCAAGCAGTGGGAGAAGATCAAGGCACTCCACAATGTGCTGTACACCGACGGATACCAGTGGGCGGCGTACAGGTCGGCCCGACCGGAATCCTGGTCGGAGACCTTGATTCCGGTAGTCGGCAACTCGTCGTCGCGGACACCGGGTTCGAGCGTGCCCTCACGCACTTCTTCCTGCCAGCGCCCATCGTCCACGACAGCATCAACGAACTGGTCAAGCGCATCGCGGGAATCTGCGCCCTGCTGCGTGACGAGGTCACCGAGCGTCTCACCCGCGAGGAGCACGGGGAGGCTGACGCTGCGTTCTCGATCCTGGCCGACAACTGGAAGGACCTGCTCTTTCCCGATGCTCGCCCGGAGGAGTTCGCGGACCAATACAGTCAGACGCTGACTTTTGCCATGCTGCTGGCTCGCCTTGAGCACATTGATCTGGGCAGGCTCACGCTTCCCGAGGTCGCGATCCGACTGGGCAAGCGGCATTCCTTGATGGGCAAGGCGCTGGCGGTGCTGACGGACGACGCCCTCGACGATCTGCGGGGCATCATCGACCCGCTGATCGACGTCTTATCGGCCGTCGACCCCGAGATGTTCAAGGACGAGACCGGAGACGCCTACCTCCACCTGTACGAGGGCTTTCTGGGCGCCTACGACCCGGAACTGCGACGGCGGACGGGTACTTACTACACGGCTGGCGAGGTCGTCCGCTTCATGGTCGGCTTCACCGACGAGGTGCTGCGTGACCGGCTCGGCCAGGAGGACGGCTACGGAAGCGAGGACGTCACCGTCGTCGATCCGGCCATGGGCACCGGGACCTTCCTCATCAACATCATCGACCACGTCGCCAAGTCCCTGTCACTGAAGTACGGCAGCACGCTCAAGTCCGGGCTTCTCCGGGAGCTCTCGGGCCGACTGGTCGGGCTGGAGAAACAGACCGGGCCGTACGCCGTCGCCGAACTCCGTGTGCACCACGCCTTCCGGTCCCACGACGCCGACATCACGCGCCGCCCGCCGAGGCTTCTGGTGGCCGACACACTCGACGATCCCGCCGTCGAGCACCACCTGGGCTTCATGTACGAGGCGATCGCCCGCCACCGCCGAATGGCGAACAAGATCAAGGCGGACGAGAAGGTCATGGTGGTCATCGGCAATCCGCCCTACCTGCGGGGTGCGAGACAGTCGGGCGTCGGACGCTGGGTCACAGAGGGCAACCCGAACGGCCAGGGCCCGATCCTCGCCCGCTTCCACCCAGAGGACAACGGACGCATCGGATACGCCCTCGACAACCTCTACGTCTACTTCTGGGCGTGGTCCACCTGGAAGGTCTTCGACCAGTTGACCGCCTCGGGAGCGCCGAAGGCCCCCAGCGGGATCGTTGCCCTCATCACCAACTCCGGATACCTGGACAGCGAGGGCTCGGCCGGCATGCGCCACTACCTGCGCGAGGTCGCCGACGAGGGCTGGGTCATCGGTCTCTCCCCCGAGGGCGCCTACTCCGACACGCGCACCCGTGTCTTCCAGGATGTCAAGCGGGAGATCTGCATCGCCGTCTTCGTCCGCCATGGCGCCCCGGATGCGGATACACCGGCACGGGTCTGGCGACTCGACGTCCCCGCGGGCACACGCGAGGAGAAGTTCGACTGGCTGGAAGGGCTTGGCCTCGACGGCCATCGCGAAGGGACCTCCTGGCAGCTCTGCCCCACACAGTGGACCGCGCCCTTTCACGTCACGTCCGACTCCGAGTGGTCGGCAATGCCACCGGTGAACGCCCTGCTGCCCTGGACGAGCTCCGGCAACAAGAACAACCGCAACTGGCCCGTCTCACCCAGCCGGGACGTTCTGGAGAGGCGCTGGCACAGGCTCGTCCAGGCTCCGGCAGACGCCAAAGCGGAGCTGATGAAGAGCACCGGAGACCGCCGCCCGGACAAGCTGGAACCACCACTGCCCGGCCAGCAGGAGACGGGCAGTCTTGCCGCAGAGAAAGAGAGGGTTCCGGTCATCGTCAAGTACGGACGGATGACGTTCGACCGGCAGTACATCATCGCGGACCGTAGAGTGATCGACCGACCGCGGCCGGCCTTGTGGTTCGCCCACAACGACCAGCGTCAGATCTACCTGTCCGAACTCCACACGGAATCAGGCCGTCCGGGGCCAGCGGTGAGTTTCACCGCCCTCCTGCCCGACATTCATCACTTCAAAGGCACCGAAGGCGGCCGCGTCGCCCCTCTTTACCGCCACCCCCACCAGGCTGAACCAAATGTCACCCCTGGCCTGCTGCGGCTGCTCACCAAGACGCACGGCGTGACGGTCACCGCCGAGGACCTCTTCGCGTACATCGCGGGAACAGCCGGCCACAGCGGCTACACCCGCCGCTTCGCCGCGAACCTCGCCGAGCGCGGTGCCCGTATCCCCATAACACGCGACCCGGCCCTATGGGCGGAGCTCGTGGAAGTGGGCAGGCGCACGGTGTGGATCCACACGTACGGCCAGCGCTTCGCCTCCCACCACGACAGTTCACCTGGCTCGTCCCCCAGGCTTCCCCCGGAGGAACAACCGGAATGCGTCGTCGTGATCGGAGAGCACGACGGGTTACCTGAGGACATCTCCTACGACGCGTCCACGCGAACCCTCACGGTGGGCAAGGGCTGCATACGTCCGGTGGCGCCGGAAGTCTGGGACTATCGGATCGGCGGGGTGCAGGTGATCCGCAAGTGGTTCAGCTTCCGCAAGCGCAAGCCAGACGTGGAACGACAGACCCCGTTGAACGACATCCTTCCCCCGACCTGGCCTGCTCGGTGGACCGTTGACCTTATTGACCTCATCAACGCGCTCGGGCTCCTCGTAGCCCTCGAACCCCGACAGGCCCGGCTGCTGGACGCCGTGAGCAGCGGCCCGCTCATCAGCACCGACGACCTAGGGGGCGAGGGCATCCTGCCCGTACCTGCCTACGCAACCAAGGAACCGAAACCGCCGCGGAAGTCTCGACGCGCCCCCGGCCCTGGTCAGGAGAGCCTCGACTTCTCGGACTGACACCCGTCCGGCCTGAGTGCCTGACGCCCGCAACATCAACGGAATATTCGCACGACGACGCCCCGCCGCAGCAAGCCAGCGGGGCGTCGTTGTATCGGGTCCCCGTCTACGCAGGACCCCCGCCGGAGCAATCCGACGGGAATCCTCACCTGTCACGACAGCCCCTATGAGCGGGGTGCTGGTTGCAGCTGTTTGACCAGGTGGAAGACCTCCCGGGCCGCATAGCGTTTGAGGCAACGGACGATTTCACGCCGGGTCTTGCCCTCCTTGATCCGACGCTCGTAGTAGACCTGAGTGCGCGGATCAACCCGCAGACGGGTGAACACGATGCGATGGAGCGCGGCATTTGCCTGACGATCGCCACCCCGATTGAGGCGACGGAACTGCCGGCGTCCCGAGGAACGCTCGACAGGACTGACCCCGCACAGGGCGGCGAAGGACGCCTCACTGTCCAGGCGTTCCGGGTTGTCCCCCACCGTGATCAGCAAAGCGACCGCCGTGTCCGGACCGACCCCCACCACGTCGAGCAGCTGCGGGGCGTGACATTTGACGAGACGGGCCAGACGAGCTTCCACATCGCGGATCTGCTCGGAGAGCTGGCCGATCCGGTGAGCCAGCAGACCCAGCGTGATCCGAGTGGCCTGCAGCACAGACTCGTCACCGACCTCCTCGTGCCCGCCCACGTCCGTGAACCGCGCACAGATACGGAAGAGTTCGGCATTTCCCAGTCCGGCCAGCTCTTCCCGTAAGGCAGGGTCAGCAGTAACAAGAACGGCCTTCAGCTGGTTGATAGCCTGGGTACGCGCTTTGACCGCCGACGCCTTCGTGAGTCTGTACATCCTGGCGATCTGCGCCGGCCCGTCGCCCGCTTTCGCCCGAGCACAGGCACGTCCGCTCAATACGGCTCGCGCCGCGTTCTGGGCATCGAGTGGATCCGATTTGCCGCGCCGACGGCGATCCGCTCGGTCCATCCAGTTCACGTCAAACACGTCTATGCCCTGGGCCAGCAGATAGCGGGTCAGGGATGCCCCGTAGGAGCCGGTCCCCTCCACCCCGGCCCGCCTCACGGCTCCCGACTTCCTGACCCATTTCAGCAGATCCCGGTATCCAGCCGCGCTGGCCGGGAACTCACCGGTGGCCAACACCGCCCCCGTCAAGGAGAGCACCGAAGCCACATGCGCATCACGATGCGTATCCACTCCCAGCACCACCTCCCCCGCCGGAGGGCGACGGCGGGACTTCGGAGCAGGCAACGTACTGGACGTGGTCGAATTCGCCATACTCGATCCCTTCCCAGTCCTATGACGTGTCGCGTTGCCGGTACCGGGCCGCGTCGGACGGTCAGAATCGTGAGGACGCCACGGCAATCGGCAGGCCCCTATCGGGACACGCCCCGCCAGCCCGGTACCGACAACGCGCCATCCCCGACCATCGGCCGACACTGTGACAGCGGGACACTTCGGTCAGAAATATCATGAGTCAGACCTCGGACCCGGGACAGCACCCACTCATCCTCCCGCCCCTCACACCACCCCCACCCAGAAACACTGAGCACGCTCACTCCCGGCCCTTGACACATCCTGGATGTAACTCCGACCGATCGTTATGCGGCACAGAAGCCGACATCTTTGAGCATCCGGGCACATTGTGCTCGGACGAGGGCTCCCTCGGGGTCTGTCAAACGAGTGGTCCAACTGGGCTAGTTGGGGTTACTGACGGGGCCGCTGAGAGGCGGCCATCGAAGGTGATGTCGAAGGCGTTCAGTGCGGTCTTCCAGCGCATGGTCCAGCGGGCCTGACCTTTGCCGGTGGGATCGAGCGACATGATTGCCATGTAGCCGCTTTTCCCCACGCAGCCTGCTCGTTGGGGAAGTGTCCGCGGTCCTTGACTGCCCGGCGGATCCGCGCGTTCACCGACTCGATCGCGTTCGTCGTGCCGGGCCGACATCGGTCAGCACGGTCTTGGAGCGTTTGCCGTTGCGGGAGTTGCCGCCGTCCTTGCCCGCCGGGTCGTGCTTGTCATATCCGAGGTGGTCGGTGATCTCGCCCTCCAGGGCCGACTCCAACAGCCGCTTGGTCAGTTGCTGGAGAAGTCCGCCCTCGCCGGCCAGCTGCAAGCCCTCGGCCTGGGCTCGGCCCACCAGCTCGTCGATCAGCTGGTCGTCCACGGCCTTCGCCGACACAGCCTTCAGGGGCTCGACAGCCTCAGACTTGGACACGTTCTCACGAGCGCCGCGCCGCCCTGTGGGTCGAGGCCGCCCGCGCCTACAACCAGCAGGGCCGCCTCGCCGACGGGTACCAGGCGCTGCGCATCGCCGAAAGCTGCGCGGCCCAGGACATCCGCCGCCCCGCCGTCCGGGAACTGGTCGCGGATATGGCCGCCCGCGACCGCCGCCGTACGCTGCCAGCACTGCATCACTTCAGCCGTCGACTGGGAGTCCCCGCGTGAGCGACCAGCCCGACCAGCAGACCAAGAAGCCGTTCCTGTACGTCGTCGTGTGCGCGGCCGGAGTCGCCGACAACGTCGGCAAGCTGATCACGGCTGCTCAGGCGGCGAACTGGAACGTGGGCGTGGTGGCCACCCCGCAGGGCCTGGGCTTCATCGACACAGAGACGGTCGAAGCCCAGACCGGCTACCCCATCCGATCGGCCTGGCGCTCACCCGGCGATCCTCGCCCATTGCCGCCCGCCGACGCCATCGCGGTGGCGCCGGCCACCTTCAACACGGTCAACAAGTGGGCGGCAGGCATCTCCGACACCCTGGCACTGGGCATCCTGTGCGAGGCGTACGGCATGGGCATCCCCACGGCCGTCCTGCCATACGTGAACTCGGCCCAGGCCGCCCATCCCGCGTACCGACAGAGCCTGGAGCGGTTGTGCGAGATGGGCGTCCTGATCGGCTCGTACGAGCCTCACCGGCCGAAGGCCGGCGGCGGCGCGGATCACTACCGCTGGGAGGAGGCGCTGGATCTGCTTACTCCCAAGGTGTCCGCGCGGCCGTAATCAGCGCCGACGTGCTGGCGACGAACTGCGGCACTGGAGTGGCTGCCGCTGGTTGGAAGGGAGCGGCCCGGCGTGGTGTGACGCTGCGAGCCTTGGCTGCATCGGCGTGCGGGCCGGGTACGTGGAGTTCGCCGAGGCGGCGGATGCGCCAGGTCAGGGCGCGGGCGGGGCTGGGCGTCGTCCAGGGTGCGCTGGCCGAGCGCCTGATGGAGGACGGTGGCCGGGTTGCCTGTTGCTTCTGCCTCGGCGAGCACGGTGACGAGTGCGTCCCAGGCGGGGTCGTTGAGGATGCGCTCGGCGTGTTCCGGTACCGCCTCCCGGAGGTGGTGGGCGAAGCGGCGCTTGGTCTGGAGGCCGGGGGAGCGGTGTGCGAGGTCTGCTGCCCGGCCCACCAGCCGTGTTTGCACCCTTTCCGGGCCGAAGCCTCCCGCGGGTGAAGACAACAGTGGCTGGGATGGCACGGTCACGGTCTCCAGCGCCCCAGCTTGCCGTCCCTGTCGGTGCCGACGTTGCTGTCCTCCTTCTCGGTGTCGGGGCATGGCGGCTCAGGGCCGTCGCGGTGGAGAGTCGGCCTGAAATCCCCGGCGGTTGTGGCGTATCGCACAGAGGCGCACGGAACTCGCTCCTTGCGTGACCCGACTCCTCTATACGGTACGGCCGTAGGGGATCCCACCGTGATCCCCGTTTCCGAGCCGTCCGACCAAGGTCAGGAGGCCGGTGATGGAAGAACCCCAGCAGTCCTCCACTGAAGCGGGTTTTGCGCTGCGGAGACTGGTGCCGCCGCCCGCCCTCTGCGGTTTCCTTCTGCTGCTCGCCCTGGTCTTCACGGTGTCGTACGCCGCCGGAGCCGCCGCCGGCCCCGTCGCGCCCGACATGCAGCGCTCCGGAACGAGCGGCGACGGCAGTGGCGGCACGGAGGGCGGCATGGACATGAAGCACGGGAGCGGCGGCTGATGACCACGGAACCGGCCACCTCAGTGGTGACCACCGACCTGACCGTCGGCGGGATGACCTGCGCGGCCTGCGTGCGGCGGGTGGAGAAGAAGCTCGCGAAGCTGGAGGGCGTGACCGCGACGGTCAATCTGGCCACCGGGGGCGCCAGGGTGAGCCATCCGCCGCACGTCAGCCCCGTCGAACTCATGGCGACGGTTGAGCAGGCCGGATACACGGCCGCGCTGCCCGAGCCTCCGAAGCAGCAGCGCGAGGAGGGCCAGGGCGGGGAGTCCGATGGCACCCGGCAGGAGCTCGAACGGCTGGTGATCACGGCGCTGCTCGCGGTGCCGGTGGTCGTGCTGTCCATGGTGCCCGACTTGCAGTTTCGCTCCTGGCAGTGGCTGTGTTTCGTGCTGGCCGCGCCGGTCGCGGTGTGGAGTGCGTGGCCGTTCCACGTGCGGGCGCTGCGCGGGCTGCGGCACTCGACGGCGACCATGGACACCCTGGTCTCGCTGGGCGTGGCGGCGTCCTTCGCCTGGTCGGTGTACGCGCTCTTCTTCGGCGGTGCGGGCGTGCTGGGCATGACGATGCCGTTCAGCCTGCTGCCCGAAGCCTCGGACGGCACGGCGCACCTGTACCTCGAAGTGGCCGTCGTCGTACCGCTGTTCGTGCTCACCGGGCGGTTCCTGGAATCGCGGGCCACAAACGGCACCGGGGCGGCCCTGCGGTCGCTGGCCCAACTCGCCGCGAAGGAAGTGGCGGTACGCGAGGACGGGGCCGAGCGGCTGATCCTTGTCGAGGAGTTGCGGGTCGGGCAGGTCTTCGTCGTCCGTCCCGGTGAGCGCGTCGCCACCGACGGCGTGGTGGCGGAGGGCAGTTCCGCCGTGGACCTGTCCCTGGTCACGGGGGAGAGCGAGCCGGTCGAGGTCGGACCGGGTTCGGCCGTGGTCGGCGGGGCGGTCAACGTCGGCGGACTGCTGCTCGTCCGGGCTGCCGCGGTCGGTGCGGACACACAGCTTGCCCGCATCACCCGGTTGGTGACCGAGGCTCAGGCGGGCAAGGCGCGGGCGCAGCGGCTGGCGGACGCGGTGGCCGGGGTGTTCGTGCCGGTGGTGCTGGCGCTCGCCGTGACCGTGTTCGGGTTCTGGCTGGGTGCCGGGGCCGACCCGCAGGCCGCGGTCACCGTGTGCGTGGCCGTCCTGGTGGTGGCGTGCCCGTGTGCTCTGGGGCTGGCCACGCCGACCGCGCTGATGGCCGCCACGGGGCGCGGCGCGCAGCTCGGTGTCCTGGTCCGGGGCCCGCAGGCCCTGGAGGGGTTGCAGCACATCGACACGGTCGTGCTCGACAAGACCGGCACCCTGACATCCGGCCACATGACCGTCGCCCGGGTCACGGCCGTGGCGGACGGGCTCGGGCGCGAGGCGGTGCTGCGGCTGGCCGGTGCGGTGGAGCAGGGCTCGGAGCACCCGCTGGGCCGGGCGATCGTCGCGTACGCCACGGGGGTGTCCCCGCGTGAGCGTATTGGAGCGTCGGGTGATGCCCTGACCGGGCAGGGCACGCTGCCGGAGGTGAGCGGCTTCGCCGCGACCGCGGGGCGCGGCGTGCGCGGCCGGGTCGAGGGGCGGCTGGTCGAAGTCCTCGCGCCGGACGGCGAGTTGCCCGCCGTCCTCACCGACGCGCTGCGGGCGGCGGAGGCCGGCGTCAACACCCCCGTGCTGGTCCGTGTCGACGGGGTCACCGAGGCGCTGATCGAGGTCGGAGACGTCGTACGTCCCGGCAGTTACCAGGCCGTGGACCGGCTGCGGCGCCTCGGTGTGCGCCCGGTGCTCGCCACCGGCGACCGGGAGGCACCGGCGCGGGCGGTCGCCGCCGCGCTCGGCATCGAGGAGGTGCACTCCCGCTGCGCGCCCGAGGATAAGGCCGATCTCGTACGGGAGTTGAGGGAGCAGGGCTGCCGGGTCGCGGTTGTCGGCGACGGGGTCAACGACGCCGCCGCGCTGGCCGGGGCCGACCTCGGCATCGCCATGGGCGGTGGCACCGACGCGGCGATCGGGGCCGCCGACGTGACACTCGTACGCGGTGACATCGAGGCCCTGGGCGACGCGGTCCGGCTCGCCCGGCGCACTCTGGGGACGATCCGCGTCAACCTCCTGTGGGCGTTCGGCTACAACGTGGTGACCGTGCCGCTCGCCATGGTCGGACTGCTGAACCCGATGCTCGCCGCGGCGGCGATGTCGGTGAGTTCCCTGCTGGTGGTCGGCAACAGTCTGCGCCTGCGGGCCTGGCAGCCGTCGCGGGTCCGGGGAGGTACCCGATGACCGGACAGCGCCTGTGGCGTCCGACCCGCCGACGAGTCACCGACAGCCTGATCGCCGCGCTCGCGCCCGTCGCCGCGTGCGGCGTCGCCCTCGGGGGCCTGACCACCTGGGTCGCCCAGGGCAACGCGGGCAGCCCTGCACGGATTGCGGTCACCGGCGGGCGTGTCTTCCTCTCGTTCAACAGCACCCGGGAGACCTCCGCGTTCTTCCGCATCACCAACTCCGGCGGCGCGGACGACCGGCTGCTGAAGGTCACGTCCTCCGCCACCGGCGGCGACGCCACGCTCAGCCGCCACCGCATGGCTGGCGCACGGGCGGCGTACGGGCAGGCGGTGGACTCCGCGGCCGTCCCGGCCGGCGAAAGCCTCGCCATGTCTCCGTTCGGCACTGATGTGACCGTGAGGGCGAAGGAGACGTGGCGCGAGGGCGACCTCGTGCCGTTCACGCTGCACTTCGCACGCAGCGGTCGGATCAGCACCCTTGCGGTGGTGGTCCGCCCGGGGATGGGCGGGGCGTGACCGGCGGCCTGCCCGGTGGACTCGGTGAGCATGCCGACCGTGCACGCGGTGACGGCGTCCTCGCAGAGCGAGCGAAGGGGCGGGGCGGTGCCCTGCCGACGCGGCGGGTCCGGCGGGAAGCCGCGCGACCGAGTGGACAGCGGGTCCGGGACAGACCCCGCATCTTCAGTTGTCGGCCGAAGCGTGCGCCGAGTTCCGGCCCGTGGGCATGTTCTGTATCACTGGTCCGGGATTGAGTGGAGGGCGGGGCCTATTCCGTACCCCTTCATGGCGACGGAATCCCGGATGCGAGGATGAGGGCCGTCATGACTGCTGGGCGGTGTGCGCGCACGATACGGGCCGCGGTGTTCGCGGCCGTCTGTGTGCTGCTCGCCGCTCTCGGCCACGTCCTGATGTCCGGCGCCACCGTCTCATGGTGGGCACTGGCGGCCGGACTTGCCGTCACGGGCGGTGCGGGCTGGTGCCTCGCGGGCCGTGAGCGCGGACCTGCGCTGGTCGTGTCCCTGGTCGTGGTCACCCAGGGCGTGCTCCACTCGGTCTTCGAACGAGCGCAGTCGACGGCCACGAGCGCAGACGGACCGGACACCACGCCGCCCGGCTCGGGGGGCCAGGGACACGCCATGGAGTCCATGGGCCACAGCATGAGCGCCATGCCCATGGACTCCATGGACATGGGTCACATGGCCACGGACCACGCGGCGCACATGGGGCACATGGGCTCCGTGGGCCACCACATGGGCGGGATGTCGTCGTTCGGCATGCTGGCCGCCCACACACTCGCCGCGCTGCTCTGCGGCCTGTGGCTGGGCCATGGGGAGCGTGCCGCGTTCCGTGGCCTGAGGGCCGTCGCCGGCTGGCTGGCCGCACCCCTGCAGCTGCTGTTCGCTGTTGTCGCGCCGCCACGCCGACTGCGCGTCCGGCTGCGCCGCGCCCGCTCGGAACGGGTGCCGCGGCGCCTTCTTCTCGTTCACTCGATCACTCCTCGGGGGCCTCCGGCCGGGACCGCTGTCGTCTGAGACAGCCGGTTCCCCGGGGCCGTAGACGGTGTCGTGTCATCGGCACCCGCGCCTCGGGCATCGGCCGTACGCCCTCGTACGGTCGTCCCCCCTTCACTCCCGGACCCATCCGCAAGCGGTGTCACGCGGCCGTCGTGCCTCAGCACGGTCGTACGCGCCGCCGTGCCGGATGCCGGATGACCCGAGAAGGACATCAGGTGATCACTCCTGTTCTGCCCGCCTCCCGCGACAAACGCAGAGAGGTGAACAAAGACGGTGCGGTGGCGTCGTTCGACGAGTCGACGACCGCCTGGGCGCTCGCCGGCCGCGCCGGAGACCCTGCCGCCGTCGAGCGTTTCGTACGAGCTCTGCGCCCCGACGTCGTCCGTTATGTCGCGCATCTGTCCTCCGACCCCCAGGCCGCCGATGACCTGGCCCAGGACACGTTCCTCCGGGCACTCGGCAGCCTGCACCGGTTCGAGGGGCGCTCCTCGGCGCGTGCGTGGCTGCTGTCCATCGCACGCCGCGCCGTGATCGACAGCTACCGGTACGCCGCCGCCCGGCCACGCCTGTGCGGCGCGGACGACTGGAGAGTGACAGTCGAAAGCGCCCAGCCGAGCGGTCTGCCCGGCTTCGACGACGGCGTCGCGCTGCTCGACCTGCTGGACGCGCTGCCCTCTGAGCGCCGTGAGGCGTTCGTTCTCACTCAGCTGATGGGACTGCCCTACGCGGAGGCGGCCGAGGCCAGTGGCTGCCCCATCGGAACGGTCCGCTCGCGCGTGGCCCGCGCCCGGGCCACGCTCATCGAGCTGCTGGCCGAGGCCGAGGCGACGGCCGGGCCGACCCCGCTGGCCGCGTGATCGAAAGGGCGCCGGCGCCGTCCGTCCGAAGCGCGGGCCGGCGCCCTTCCTCTCGCCGAACCGTTCCGAGCACCCCCATGGATGACAGTCGCGCGCAGGAAGATGCGCGTACGAGCGAGGTCGCAATGAACAGTCCGGACCATACGAGCGGGCAGCAGCCCCACCTGGTGCTCATCCTGCTCTTCGACGGGGCCCAGAGCCTCGGCTTCTCAGGGCCCGCCGATGTCTTCGCCGCGGCAGGTGAGATGAGCTCGGGAACCTGCCGGTACGAGGTGAGGACGGCCTCCCTGGACGGCGGTCCCGTCCGCGCGTCCGGCGGACTCACCGTCCGACCGGACCACGGCACGATGGACGTGGCCGAGGCCGGCACGCTGATCGTGCCGGGCACGGACGGCATCCCTGCCCTCGATCGGGCGAACGTCGACGCGGTGGGTTCCCTTGCCCGGCGGGCCCGGCGCGTCGCCTCGGTGGGCACCGGCGCCTTCCTCCTCGCCGATGCCGGGCTTCTCGACGGCCGCAGGGCGGCCACGCACTGGGAGTTCGCGGACGAACTCGCCCGCCGGTACCCGGCCGTCGAGGCCGACGCACGGGACACGGTGGTGCGGGACGGCCGCGTCACGACCGCCGGGGGCGCCGCCTCCGGCCTCGACCTGGCCTTCGCCCTCGTGGAGGACGACCTGGGCGGCGAGGCAGCCCAGCAGGTCGCCCGGTCCCTGGTCACGTACCGACGCAGGCCGGGCGGTCAGCTCCAGTTCGCCGAGCCGCTCGGCCCCGACGCGCGCAGCCCGGTGCTGCGCGCGGTGCAGCGGCGGATCCTCGCCGACCCGGCCGGCGATCTGTCGATCCGCTCCCTGTCCCGTCAGGCAGGCATCTCCGAGCGCCACTTCACCCGCCAGTTCCGCGCCCAGGTCGGCATGTCGGCGCGGGAGTACGTCGAGCGGGCCCGGGTGGCCGCCGCCTCCCGCCTGCTCACGGAGACGCTCCGCAGTCCCGAGGTCATCGCGCGCGAGACGGGGTTCGGTACGCAGGCCACGATGCTCAGGTCGTTCCAGCGGGTGCTGCGGATCTCGCCCCTCGACTACCGGGAACGCTTCTCCTGACACGGATGACACGGACATACAGCCGATCCCGGCATGGTGGGCGTCGGCACAGTCGGGTCATCTCGCAGCCGTGGTCACGGGTACCCGGACTCCGACCCTTCCGCTGTACCGGAACCACAGGTTGTAGAGCACTTCCCGGCCCGGCTTCAGCGCAGGCGGATCCATGATCAGGACGCCCAGACCATCCGGGGCCATGCGCACGGTGCCGCCCGCCGGAACGTCGACGGACCACACCTGTTCCGTGAGCCCCGCCCGCTCCCGGCCTCCGGCGCGGCGGATGGCGCTGACTCCCAGCTCCGGCGAGTCCGCGTACAGGAGAGTGTCCCGCGAGACGCCGGTGTTTCGGATCTCGAAATAGGCGGCGGTGGAGCTCGCGCCCCTGGGCGGAGCGATGATCCGGGCGTCCACGACCGTGATCCGGGGCGGAGGATCGCCGGCCAGGCCGGTCATGGCGTAGGCGGTCAGCAGGATCAGAGCCGCGCAGCACGCGCCGAGGGGTACCGCGGCGGACCGCAGCGCGCTCGTGAACAGACTTCTCGGCGTCGAACGCGTCCAACGTGTCGGACGCATCGGGCTCTTCAGGCTCCTCCGCTTCACACCTCAGTAGTCGCGGTGCTCCCTCCCGGGGTTCCGGCAGCCGGATGAACCGGCACCCCAAGTGGCGGGAACCCACGCGGAGTTCGGCCCGACTTCTGGAACGGGTGGCAGAGGTCCGCCCGTGCCCGAGTGGATCCTGGAGAGTTTCGATGCGTTCTCGCGTGTGGTGGGGTACGACGGCCGTGGTGCTCGGCGGCCTGCTGGCGGCGGGCTGCGGCAGCGGGGACGGCGGCGAAGCGAGCCCCGCTGCCGGGAAGGCCGTCTCCGACGGCTACCCGGTGACCGTCACCGACTGCATGGGCGCCAAGACCACGTTCTCCGAGGCTCCGCGGAAGATCGTCACCAGCAATGCCTCCAGCCTGGAGTTGCTGCTCCGGCTGGGAGCAGGGGACAAGGTGATCGGCACCGGCTTCCCGCCCGGCAAGGGCACGCTGCCCGGCGAGCTGGACGCTCCGGCGCAGAAGGTCAAGGTGCTCGGCCAGACCGTGATCCCCAAGGAGAAACTGCTCGGTTCCGGCGCCGACCTGTACATCGACACCTTCGCCAACATGAACATGGGCGGCGGGATGGGAGACGCGCCGACCGAGGAGGAGTTCAAGGCCGCCGGGATCAGGCACATCTACCTGAAGTCCACCGCCTGCGCGGCGCAGAGCAAGAGCCCTGTCACCGACCTGACGGCTGTCGAGAAAGACATCACCTCCCTCGGTGCCGTCACCGGCACTTCGGCGAAGGCGAAAGAACTGGTCACGGGCATGAAGGAGAAGGCGGACGCCGTGCGGAAGGCCGTCGGCGGCACGGGTGAGGCCGAGCGGCCGACGTACTTCTTCTTCGACTACGACGCCGGCACCAAGCAGCCCATGGCCGTCTGCAACCGGCAGATCGCCCACGCGGTGATCACCCAGGCCGGGGCCCGCAACGTCTTCGCCGACTGCGACGGCGACTTCAAACCGGTCGGCTGGGAAGACGTGATCGCCAAGGACCCGGACTGGATCCATCTGGGCCTGCGCAACCGGGGCAGCGAGGCCGCGAACAAGAAGGCGTTCGACGAGGCCCAGAAGTGGCTGGAGACGAACTCCGCCACCAAGGGGCTGAAGGCGGTCAAGGAGGGGCACTTCCTGCGGATCGGCTCCGAGCAGACCACCATCGCCGGTGTCGAGAACGCCGACACGGTCGAGGCGATCGCCAAGGCCCTGTACCCCGGCAAGGTCGGCTGACCGTGATCGACGCCCTGCTGAGCCGAAAGGGTACGGGCCGAAAGGGCACGGATCGAGAGCGCGCGGACGCCCGCAGGCAGGCGCGTTCGGTGCTCGCCGGCCCCTTGGCCGCGGTCCTCGCCGTGGCGCTGCTCGCCGCTCTCACTGCGGCGGTCTCCTGGGGCTCGACGTCCATTCCGCCGGGTGAGGTGTGGGGCGTGGTGGGGCGGCGGCTCTCCGGAGAGGCGCCCCGGGCGGGCACGGATGACCTCATCGTCTGGCAACTGCGCGTCCCCCGAGCCCTGCTCGCCGCTCTCGTCGGTGCCGGGCTCGGCCTCGTCGGTACGGCGATGCAGGCTCTCGTGCGCAACCCGCTGGCCGACCCCTACTTCCTGGGTGTCTCCAACGGCGCCTCCCTCGGGGCGGTCGCGGCGATCGTGCTCGGCGTCGGGACGGGCGGGGCGCTGGGGCTCGGCCTGTCGGGCGCGGCGTTCGCCGGGGCGCTGGCGACGTTCGCGCTGGTGTGGACGGTGGCCCGGCGCCGTGGCGGCTTCGCCCCACTGCGGCTGGTGCTGGCCGGGGTGGCGATCGGCCAGTTCCTGTCCGGCTTCACCAGTTATCTCGTTCTCCAGGCCGGCGACGAGCAGCAGACGCACAGCGTGCTGTTCTGGCTCATGGGCAGTCTGAGCGGGGCGAGTTGGCAGCTGCTCGCCGTACCCGCCGTCGCCGTACCCGCCACCCTGCTGTGGCTCCAGGCGCGCGCCCGGGCGCTCAACGCCCTGCTCATGGGCGACGAGACGGCGGCCGGGCTCGGCGTCGACGCCACCCGGCTGCGCCGTGAGCTGTTCACCGCGACCAGCCTGCTGACCGGCGTCCTGGTCGCGGTGTCCGGCGCCATCGCCTTCGTCGCACTGATGGTGCCGCACGCCTGCCGCCTGGTCGTCGGCGGCGACCACCGGCGACTGCTGCCGGTCTCGGCGCTGTTCGGGGCGCTGCTGCTGGTGGTGGTCGACATCGTGTGCCGTACCGCCATGGACACGCAGGAGTTGCCGGTCGGGGTCGTCACCTCGCTGATCGGCGCACCGACGCTGCTGTATCTGCTGGACCGGCGCCTGGGAAGCCGAAGTTGAGGATCCGGAGGAGCGGAAGTTGAGAATCGACGTCGAGGACCTGCACATCGCCTACGACGGCCGTACGGTCGTGGCCGGCGCGCACCTCATCGCCACCGAAGGCGAGATCACCGGCCTGGTCGGACCGAACGGCAGCGGCAAGTCCTCGCTCCTGCGGACCGTCTACCGCCACCTGAAACCCGCCGCCGGGCGCGTCCTGCTCGACGGCACCGACCTGCGAGAGCTGAGCCCCGTCCAGGCGGCCCGGCGGGTGGCCGCGCTCCCGCAGGAGCGGGGCGGCGACTTCGAGCTGACCGTGCGCGAGGTCGTCGCCATGGGACGTACCCCGTACAAGCGGGCCTTCGCCGGGGAGGACGCCACCGACCGGGACGTCGTCGCGAAGGCGCTCGCCGACGCCGGCATGGCGGACCACACCGGACGCCGCTTCACGGAGCTGTCCGGCGGCGAACGCCAACGCGTCCTGCTGGCCCGTGCCTTCGCCCAGCAGACGGACGTCCTGGTCCTGGACGAGCCCACCAACCACCTGGACATCCGCCACCAGGTGGAACTGCTCGCCCTGCTGCGTGCCCAGAGCCGTACGACGCTGGTGTCGCTGCACGACCTCAACGCCGCCGCTTCCGTGTGCGACCGGCTGCATGTCCTGCACGAGGGAAGCGTGGTCGCGTCCGGCCCGCCCCGCGAGGTGCTCGTCCCCGCCCTGCTGGCCGAGGTGTTCGGCGTACACGCGGCCGTGGTGGAACATCCGCTGACCGGCGATCCCCTGATCGCCTTCGACCACCGGGCCCCGGCGGACGGACCGGTCCTCCCGAGAAGCGGCCCCACCGCAGCACAAGTCGGCTCGTGAGGCGGCTGAGTTCCCGGGATCCGGCGTGAGATGTCCCATCCGGGCCGTCCGGACTGGCGGAATGCCGGCGCGGGTATCCCCGGGGCAGTCCCCGAGGGGCACCCCGGTGAGCCGGTGAGCGCCCTCCCCAGCGCGAAAGGTTGTGGACGATGACCGGCATCGATCGCCTGACCCCGGTGGCGACGTTCTGCGGCGACTGCGACTGCGGATGCCCGCAGCTGTTCGTCGACCCGGCCGCGCCGGCGGAGCGGCGTGTGGTGCTCACGGATGACTTCGGACAGCGGGTGCAGATGAGCGCCGACCAGTTCGCGTCGCTCGTCGCGGACGCCAAGTCCGGCACGCTGGACGGCGTGGCCACGTCCTGACCTCCGGCCGCGGCTTCTTCCGGCCTCCCCCTCCGGTCGGTGCAGACGGGGCGGGGCCGGTACCGGCGTACGGCACGAGGGAAGGGCTCCTTGGCGGGTCCGGGCCCTTGCTCGCCACGGCCTGGCCGGTCGGCCGACGGCGTCGGCCGACCGGGCTCCGTCGTCG
The DNA here is from genome assembly GCF_003032475.1 of Streptomyces sp. P3. NCBI lineage: Bacteria > Bacillati > Actinomycetota > Actinomycetes > Kitasatosporales > Streptomycetaceae > Streptomyces > Streptomyces sp. P3. The sequence goes on along the minus strand of NZ_CP028369.1, from coordinate 7,151,560 downwards.
TGGCACCCCCGGCGCCCTGGTTCGGCTGTGCCGCCGGGCCGGCGCTCGCTGCCGGGCTCTATCTGCTGGTGGAGACGGCGGCACGAGGCCGCGAGCGGTGCGCCGCCGGTGCCGCGGCGCGGCACACCTGAGGCGCCGCGCCCCTTGAACTCCCTTTCTCTCCGCACTTTTTCGGCCAGCCCCGGGAACTGACCCGAGCGCTCCTCCGACCCCTGGGACGAGGCTGCTGTTCGGCAGCCCGTTCCGCGACGGAAGGGGCGGAGAGTGACGGACCACGGTTCCGGTTCGCAGCGGCCCGGTCACATACCCGCGGTCGAGGACCGCTGGCTCCTGGTGGCTGTGGCGGGCCTGCTGTCGTTCGTGGCGATGCTCGACATGAACATCGTCAACGTGGCGCTCGCCGATATCTCCGAGGGGCTGCACGTCTCGGCCGCGACCGCCCAGTGGGTGGTGCTGGGCTACCAACTTCCGGTCGTCGCCTTGCTGTTGCCCGTCGGCCGGTGGCTGGACGCTATGGGTCTGCGTCCCGCGCTGCTGGCCGCGACCGGCGGCTTCACGCTGTGCAGTGCCCTGGCCGCCGCCTCCCCGTGGGCGCCCTGGCTGATCGCCGCCCGGATCGGGCAGGGCGCGTGTGGTGCGGTGCTGTTCGTGCTGATGCCGGTGCTGGCGATGCGCGCCGTACGGCCTCAGGCGCGCGGCCGGGCGATGAGCGTGCCCGCGACGCTCGGCCCGCTGGGCGCGGTGACGGGTCCGGCGGTGGGCGGGCTGCTGCTGGACCAGCTGGGCTGGCGCTCGGTCTTCCTGGTGAAGATCCCGTTCTGTCTGCTGGCGCTGGCCGTGGCCTGGAAGGCGATGCCTCGTGACGGCCGCCTGCGCCGGCCCGACCGGCGGTCTTCGGGCGACATGGCGCTGGTCGCCACCGGCGTGACGGTTCTGCTGCTGTCTCTGACCCTGGCCTCCGACGCCTCCGCATGCCTGTTGCTCGCGCTCGCCGCCGTACCGCCGCTGTGGTGGTGGCTGCGCGGACCGGGGGGTCGTCCGGTGGCCGGCGTGCTGCGGGAGGCGCGGCTGCTGCGGGCGCACGGCGCGGTGCTGGCGCTGGCGGCCGGGTTCGCCGCCATGCACTACGTCGTCGCCCTGCACCTTCAGCGCGACGACGGCGTCAGCGCCACCAGGACCGGGCTGACCGTGCTCGCCTTCCCGCTCGGCATGGGGTTGGCCGGGCCACTCGGCGGACGACTGGCCGACCGGTACCGTCCGCAGCCCGTCGCGGTGGCAGGCGCCGTGCTCACCTCCGTCGGACTGCTCCTGCTGGTCCCCCTCGGCGACACCTGGTCGCCGCCCGACGTGGCCTGGCGCCTCGCACTGGCCGGGATCGGCATGGGCCTGGTCGGCGGTCCCACCCAGGCCCTGATCATGGGCGCCGCCCCACCGGACCGGGCCGCCACCGTCGGCTCGGCCGTACAACTCGCCCGCAGCCTCGGCTTCACGCTCGGCCCGGCCCTGGCCACCGCCACGTGGGCGTCGGCCGGGGCGGACGGCGGCGTACGGGCCTCCCTGGCGCTCGCCGCTGGGGCCGCCTGCCTTGCCGTGCCCCTGCTGGCCCTGCCCGGCCGACGGCCGACCCCCATCCCCGAGAAGACCACCGACGCGGCGACTGCCGCCCCTCACTGACCCAGGAGCCATCGGCATGTGCGGAATCACCGGCTGGGCGTCCTTCCACAGCGACGCCCGCACTCACGCCCCGGTCATCGAAGCCATGACCGCCACCCTCGCCCCGCGCGGCCCCGACGCCGAAGGCATATGGCTGGGCGAGCACGCGGCGATCGGCCACCGCCGCTTGGCCGTCATCGACATCGAGGGCGGCGTCCAGCCGATGGCCGACCGGCCCGACCGGCCGACCCTCGTGCTCAGCTACAGCGGCGAGGTCTACAACCACCACGAACTGCGGTCCGAGCTGCGCGCCCGCGGGCACGCATTCCATACGCGCAGCGACACCGAGGTGGTGCTGCGCGCCTACGCCGAGTGGGGCGAGGACGTCGCCGACCACCTGGAGGGCATGTTCGCCTTCGCCGTCTGGGACGAACGAGCCCGGCGGCTGCTGCTGGTCCGCGACCGGCTCGGCGTCAAACCGCTGTTCTGGGCGGTCATCGACGGCGGCCTGGCCTTCGCCTCCGAACCCAAGGCGCTGTTCGCCCACCCGGAGATACTGCCCCGGGTGGACGCGGACGGGCTGCGGGAGGCGTACAGCCTGCTGTTCAACACCGGACCGACCGTGTGGTCCGGGATACGCGAGGTCGAGCCCGGCGGCCTGCTCGTCCTCGACCGGTCCGGCATCCGCGAACGCCGCTACTGGCAGCTGGAGGCCGGTGCCCACGCCGATGACGAGGACGCGACCGTCGAGCGCGTCCGCAGCCTGGTCAGTACGGCCGCCCGCAGTCAGCTGGAGGCCGACGTCCCGCTGTGCAGCCTGCTCTCCGGCGGCATCGACTCCACTGTCCTGACCGCCCTGCTCGCCGACGAACTCCGCCTGCGCCAGGGCCCGGACGCCCGCATCCGCTCCTACGCCGTGGACTACAGCGACCAGGCGTCGCGCTTCACCGGGGATGTGCTGCGCACCGGCCACGACACCCCGTACGCCACCGAGGCCGGTGCCTTCATCGGCACCGACCACAGCACGGTCGTCCTCGACCCGCGTACCCTGCTCGACCCCGAGCACCGCAAGGCGGTGGTCGCGGCGCGGGACTCGCCGATCGGCGTCGGCGACATGGACACCTCGCTGTACCTGCTCTTCGGGGAGATCCGCCGGCGCTCCACCGTCGCCCTGTCCGGTGAGGCGGCCGACGAGGTGTTCGGCGGCTACCCCTGGTTCCACAGCCCCAAGGCGCTGGCCGCGGCCACCTTTCCCTGGCTGCTGGTCACCGGTGACGAGGCCGCCATGCCGCTCAACCCCGAACTCGACCTACGTATCGCCGAGTTCCGCGACGACACCTACCGCAGCGCCCTGGCCGCCGTACCCCACCTCGACGGCGAAACCTCCACCGAGCACCGGCAGCGCGAGATGCAGCACCTGTCCCTGACCCGCTGGCTGCGCCAACTTCTGCACCGCAAGGACCGGTTGAGCATGGCCCAGGGCCTGGAGGTCCGCGTGCCGTACTGCGACCACCGCCTCGTCGAATACGCCTTCAATGCGCCCTGGGCGCTGAAGAGCTTCGACGGCAGGGAGAAGAGCCTGCTGCGCGCCACGGGTGCCGGGCTCGCCCCGGACTCGGTGCTGCACCGGCCCAAGAACCATTACCCGACCACCCACCACCCCGACTACAACCGCGGCCTGCAGGACATGGCCCGTGACGCGCTGGCCGACGACCGGGTCCGTGCCCTCGTGGACGAGTCCCGCATCAAGCCCTGCCTCGACACCCCGCCCGACCGGCTGGAGTGGGGCCACCGCCTGCGTCTGGAACGTGTCGTCGACCTCGCCCTGTGGCTGGACCACTACCAGCCCGAACTCGCCCTGTAGACCTGTAGAGGAGCCTCCCCATGACCATCCAGGAACCCTCGGCGGCCGCGGAGCCGGAGACGACCTTGCCCGACCCGGTCCCGCTGATGGGCTGCCCCTACAAAAGCAATCCCTACCCCCTCTACGAGAAGATGCGCGAGGCCAGCCCGGTCCACCGCGTGCTCTTCCCCAGCGGGGTACAGGCGTGGCTCGTCACCGGATACGAGGCCGCCCACGCCGCCCTCAACGACGACCGCCTGGGCAAGAACCACGACCGCGGCAACGACCGCTGGCGCGCCCGCGCCTCGATCATGCCGGAGCCGCAGCACTCGCAGCTCCAGGTCCACCTCCTCCACCAGGACCCGCCCCAGCACACCCACATGCGGCGTTTCGTCACCGACGCCTTCACCCCGCGCCGCATCGAGCAGCTGAGGCCCCGCTTCCAGGAACTGGCCCACACGCTCGTCGACGCCCTGCCCGAGACCGGCCCCGCCGACCTCGTCACCGGCTTCGCCGCCCACTTCCCCTTCCAGGTCCTCGCCGAGATCCTCGGCCTCCCCGCCGAACTGGCGTCCCGTTTCAACCGCGACTGGGGCAAAGTGGTCCAGCCGGTCGGCCCCACCGACCCCGGACGCCCAGCGTACGAGGCGCGGCTGCACGGCCTGCAGAGCTACATCGCCGACATCGTCGCCCACAAGCGCGAGCACGGGGACGACGACCTGCTCAGCCGCCTCGTCGCGGCCCGCGACCACGACGAGCTCTCCCATGAGGAACTGGACTCGATGATCTTCCAGCTCCTCGTGGCAGGCCAGGAGCCGGTCACCAACCAGATCACCACCGCCCTGATCGCGCTCTTCCGCCACCCCGGCCAACTCGCCCGGCTCCGCGACAACCCGGACCTGCTACCGCGCGCGGTCGAGGAGCTGCTCCGCTATGACAGTGCCTTCGAGCTGACCACCTGGCGCTTCTTCGACCAGGACAGCGAGCTGCACGGTACCGAAGTCCCGTCCGGAGATTCCGTGATCGTCTCCCTGTGCGCGGCCAACCGCGACCCCCGCCGCTTCCCCGACCCTGACACCCTGGACTTCGAGCGATCGCCGAACCCGCACCTGTCCTTCGGCCACGGCATCCACTTCTGCCCCGGCGCCGCCCTCGCCCGCGCCGAACTCCAGATCGCCCTTGGCACCCTGCTCACGCGCCTGCCCGGCCTGCACCTGGCGATCAGCGACGAGGACATCAAGTGGATCCCGGCCGTCCTCGGCCGCGGCACCAACCACCTGCCCGTCGGATACGACCGACGCCGCTGACGCCTGACATCCGGCCGACAGGGCCCGGTCCCACAATCCGCACTGGTCCCGGCCGCCCAGGCTGACCACCCACCTGACCACCGTCGGCGCCCGGCGCCCCTCCCCCAAGCTCTCGGCTTCGCTTGAGCAGGGGGGACCCCCATCGGCGCCATACGGCCATGCCCGCATGCCCTCACGGAGGACCCACATGCCGCTGACGACCGCGCCGGACCCCCGCTCCACCGGCATCAGCGCCGCGATCCTGCGCCTGCTCCTGCCGTATCACCGCACCACCGACCACGCGCCCGCCACCGCGGAGGCGTTCCGGCACCAGCGGCGCCGTATCGACGGCTTCGTAAACGAACGAGAACCCGTCGTGTTCACCCTGCCCGGCTTCCCCTGCAAGTCCCCGAACCCGGCCAAGGTGCTCGGCCACCTCCCCGACCAGGGTGAGCGACTCTCCCTCACCTTTCTCCACACCCTGTGCATGAACATCGAACGGATCTACGCACCGGGCGCCCGGATCGTCATCTGCTCCGACGGCCACGTCTTCGGCGACCTCATCGGCGTCCCGGACGACCGCATAGACGCCTACTCGGACGAACTTCGCGCGGTCATACAGGCGTTGGATCTGCACCACCTGTCCGTCTTCGACCTGCGCGACATCCTCGGCGACCTCCCCCACGACACACAACGCGCCCGCATCCACGACCAGTACGCCCCGACCCTGGAGGCCCTGCGCGCCGAGGTCCGCACCGACGCCCACACCCTCGCCCTGTACCGGGGTATCACCCGCTTCCTCGTCGACGACACCGCCGACTTCACCGGCACCCGCTCCGCCCTCCAACGCGAGTGCCGCAAGCGCGCGTACGGCGTCATCCAGCGCAGCCGCGCCTGGGGCGCCCTCATCGCCGAGCACCACCCCCGCGCCGTACGCTTGTCCATCCACCCCCAGCCCGTCGGCGCCGCCAAGTTCGGCATCCGCCTCCTCGACGCACCCGATGCCTGGACCACTCCCTGGCACTCGGCGGCCCTGCGCGATCCCGACGGCAGGTGGACGCTCATGCCCCGGGCGAGGGCGGAGCGGCTCGGCCGTCTGGTCCACCGGAACGGCAGACCGAGCCACTTCGAGGAGGCTGACACACGCGCCGCCGTCAATCCATGGGGTGCGTAAACGCCGCCGCCCGGTAGCAAGCGCACGCCATTCAAAATCCCGGATCAGCCGACTCCGCCGAACTGTCGACGCAATGCGACCTGCCCGGCGGAGTCGGTCGATCGGACAATTACCTGGTCAGGCGGAAGGCGCTCCGGTGAGCACTTCCACCCGGCCGGTGTCGAGCGAGTAATAGGCGCTGACCACCGCCAGAGATCCCTTCTTCACGAGCGGGCCGAGATCCTTGTTGGACCGAAGCGCGGCAGAGGTCTGCTTCACGTGGATGCGGGTCATCGCGTCCACCGGGTCGCCGTGCTTTTCCTCCACGGTCTCCTCGTACGCCGGCCGCAGCGCGTCGGCGATCGACTGGAGGTTGCCGGGGAGCTTCTTGCCGCCGCGCATGGCCTCGTACGACGCCTTGACGGCGCCGCAGCGCTGGTGCCCGAGGACGACGATCAGGGGAGTTCCCGAGGTCATGGGCCCGTACTCGACGGAACCGGTGACCACCGAGTCGACCACCTGCCCACCGGTGCGCATCACGAACAGGTCGCCGAGCCCGGTGTCGAAGAGCAACTCCGGCGGCACGCGGGAGTCGATGCACGAAAGGATCACGCCGAAGGGGTCCTGCTCCTCGGCCACGAATTCTCGCCGCTCGGGGTCTCGGTCAGGATGCTGGAGGCTGCCGTCCTGCCAGCGCTTGTTGCCGTCCATCAGCCTTGAGAATGCCCCCCACGGCGAGGAGGGGCGGGCGTTCGGGGCCGGCGAGGCGGTTGCCGCGGCCGCTGCGTTTGCCGCTTTCCCGTTTTCCTTTCCCTCTGACTTCGAGGAACAGCCGGAGAGCGCGACAGCGGTGGCCGCCAATCCTCCGGTGAGAAAGGTTCTGCGGAGCGGATTTCCAGCTACAGACATTGCTCGGTCTTCCTTAGGTTTACGCCGGATTCCCCCCGAGCGCTTTGAGTACGTAGTTATATCAGGGGCAGGTAATGCGAGGTGAAAGACCGATGAGGACTTCACGATGAATTGATGGAGGATGGATGGGGATGTGTGCGCCATGCGGGCGGTGTTGTGAAAAGGGGTGATTCCCGGATCGCGGCGTCGAAGGGCGGGAAGTGTGACGTGCGCCATGCCACCCCATTGGTTACGTTGAGGTGACTGGCTACGGATCACGAGTATGGGTGGCGCCAGGAAGGACTCCGGCAAAGCAAGGAGATCGGCCATGCAGTTCGCCGAAACACGCCTTCTGGAACGGCAGCTGAGCCCAGAACCCCGGAGTCCTTCTCGTCGGCGGTCACACCCGGCCGTCGCACCCCCCGAACGTCGCCCGGAGTCCTATTCCCCCGAGTGCCCGGGCGACAACCAAGGCCCCGGCGGTCATCTGCACCGGCCGCCGGGGCCGTTTTCCTGGGCGCGGCGGCTTCGTCGGCGTCGCGGGGCGTCGTCCGTCGGTCTCAACCCTGACCAGCCTTTTGGTTGACCATCTGGAGAGGCGTGAGGCATGACGCAGCAGGCGGACTTTCACGTGCTCACGGGGAGACGTGCCCCTCCCGGACGTCCCTGTCCCGCATCGCCAACAAGTGGACCGCGATGGTGGTGATCGCGCTCGGCACCGGCCGGATGCGCTTCGGCGACCTGCGCGCCACGGTCCAGGGCATCAGCCCCAAGGTCCTCACTGGCACGCTACGGGATCTGGAACGCGACGGCCTCGTCGCGCGGTACGCCTACGCTGCGATACCGCCCAGGGTCGAGTACGAACTGACCGCGCTGGGACACACCCTGCACACGCCGCTGCACGCACTGGGCCGCTGGGCCGCTGGGCCGCTGGGCCGCTGGGCCGCTGGGCCGCTGGGCCGCTGGGCCGCTGGGCCGAGGAGAACATTCCCGAGGTACTCGCCGCCGCGAGACTTACGACACCCTGCGCCGACTTCCTTCCCTGGCGTCCCGTCTCACGACGCCGCGTCAGGAACCGGATCCGGGATCGACAGCGCCCAGGTGGCCATAGCTTCGAGGACTTCGCGCAGTCCCTCGCCGAGTGGGGTGAGGCGGTATTCGACGCGTGGCGGGATCTCTGCGTACGCGGTGCGGGTGACGATGCCGTACTGCTCGAACTGGCGCAGGCGGCTGGTGAGCGTGTGCGGGCTGATGCCGGGCAGGGTGTCGCGCAACTCGGTGAACCGCCTGGGGCCCAGGAGGAGTTCCCGCACGATCAGCGTGGCCCACGGACCGTTGAGCAGGGTGAGGAACCGGGCGACCCCGCACCCGGGCTCGCAGAACTTGTTCATTTTTTGAGCATATCCCATTAGTGCAGTTGATGTAACTGGTGCAGCCTATGCACTAATGGGGCTCATGACGTACGTGATTCATGGCGCCACCGGCGCCCAAGGTGCTCCTGTCGTCCCCGCCCTGGCCGCTGCGGACGAGTCCGTCGTGGCCCTGACCCGCAATGCGGAGGCCACCGTCGCCGGCGCGCGCGTGGTGGCCGCCGACTACTCCTCCGTCGAAGATCTGACCGAGGTTTACCGTGACGCCGAGGGGGTGTTCGTCCACCTGCCGATAGTCGCGGAAGAGGACCGCCGGGCCTACGCACGCAACGTCGTCGCCGCCGTCCGCGCGGCCCGGCCGGCCCGCGTGGTGTTCTCCACCAGCGGCTTCGTCGTCGATGACCCCGGTAACAGCGATCAGGACGGCACGGCCGAGAGCGCGGTCGCGACGCTGGTCGGTGGGCTGGCGGACAGCGGCGTGTCCTACGCGGTGATCGAGCCCCGGCTGTTCTTCGAGAACCTGCTCATGCCGCACGTGGTCGGAGCGGTCCGCGAGCAGGGCGTACTGCGCTATCCGCTGCCTGCCGGCTTCCGCGTCTCATGGGCCTCGCACCTCGACATCGCCGACGTCGCCGCCGCGCTGTTCGAGCGCCCGGATGTCACCGGTGTGGTCTCCGTCGGGCAGTACCCGGCCATCACCGGACAGGACCTGGCCGAGGCGTTCAGTGCCCGGCTCGGGCGGGACGTGGTCTACGAGGCGATCACTCCCGACGCCTTCCGCGCATCCGTCGCGCCCGTGATCGGGGAGGGCCCCGCCGCAGACGTCGCGGGCAGCTACCAGGCCATGCAAGCGCTGCCGGACCGCTCGATCGCACCCGAGCGCTCCGCCCAGAAACTGCTGGGCGTCGCTCCCCGGACCGCGATCCAGTGGCTGACCGACATAGGAGTGGCATAGCACGTGCCCACGGCATCGGGGCCGGGCAGTTGCACACAGGACCGCCCGGCCCCGATGCCGCACCTGACGGTCGCGCTGAAGCAGGTGCTCGCGGAGGGCGACCTGGTGGCCGTGCGCGCCCACTTCGTGACCGCGCCGGGCGAGCGGGGCCAGGTGATCGTCGACCTCTTCCGCGTGCTGGACGGGAAGATCGTCGAGCACCGGGATGTCATCCAGGACGTGCCGGAGACCTCCGCGAACAGCAACACGATGTTCCAGACACGCCAGGACCGCGGGTCGTCGCCGGCGCCTGCTCCGCCGGTGCGCGATCGCACGGAGAGAAAGCGCCCTTTCAGGTGGCCGCCACGCGAACGAGTACGAAGCCCGCGACCGCCAGTACGAAGACCGAGAACGCGCGTCGCAGCGCCCTGGCCGGAAGCCGGCAGCCCACCGGCGCGGCCGCGGCGGCGCCGAGGAGGGCGCACGCCGTGAAGCTGCCCGCCAGCAGCGGGTCGAGATTCACGTGACCGAGCCAGGACGCCAACCCGCTGAACGAGTTCAGCACGATGATCACCAGCGCCGTGCCCGCCGCCGTCGCGATCGGCAGCCCCAGCACCACCGTGAGCGCGGGAACGATGAAGAACCCGCCGCCCACGCCGAACAGCCCGGTCAGAAAACCGACCAGCGCACCGACAGCCACGGCGCGCGGCAGACACCGGCGCAGCTCCGTCCCACCGTCCGGCGCGGCGCAACCGGTACGGCGCACCGGACGGTCGAGGAACATCCGCGCCCCGGTGACGGCGAGCAGGATGCCGAATCCGGCGAGCACCAGGCGCGGGTCGAGCCGGCGGTTCACCAAGGCGCCGCCATACGTCGCTGCCGCACCGGTCACCGCGAAGATGCCCGCGATCCGCCAGTGGACGTGTCCGGCGCGGATCCGGCTCACGGACGCGACCGTCGCCGAACATCCCACCACCAGCAGCGACATCGGCACCGCCGACGTCGTCGGCAGCCCCGCCACGAAAACCAGGACCGGCAGAGCCAGGATCGAGCCGCCGCCTCCCAGCAGTCCGAGCGCGCCGCCGACGAGCAGCGCGAGCACGAGCGTGGCCAGCAGCGTCATGGCGATGCCTCGACGCCCGGTGATCCGGACTCCAGCCAGGCGCGCAGACAGCCGTCGACGAGAACGACGTCGTACCCGTGTGCTGCGAGCAGGGACGCCGCCACCGTCGCCCGGTAACCCGAGGCGCAGTGCACCCAGATCTGCCGGGCCGGCGGCAGTTCGCCGCGGCGCGTCAGGAGTTCGTGCAGCGGGATGGGGACCGAGCCGTGGACAACCCCGTCGGCGTGTTCCGCGGTCCGGCGTACGTCGAGGACGAGCACGTCGGTCCGCTCTCGAGCCCGCGCCAGTTCCTCGTACGACGCGCGCGGCAGCGACGCCAGTGTCGTTTTCCCGGCGAGCGCCTCGATGGGGCCGCTGGCCGCACCGGCCAGCTCGTCGATGCCGATCCGCACCAACTCGCGCTGTGCCTCGGCCACCTGATCGGGCGTCTCGCCGACGAGCGTGAGCGGCATGCCCTCCGGCAGCAGCCAGCCCAGGTGCGTGAGGAAGCTCGCGGACAGCTCGAAGCTGAGGGAGCCGGGCAGATGCCGGCGTGCGTACGCCGTACGGTCCCGCAGATCGACCACCCACTCTCCGGCGTCGGTCCGGGCGTGCAAGTCCTGCGGCGCGGCCGTTTCGGGCGGGGTCAGGTCCGCAGGAGAGGGGCCCGCCCGGTTGACCGGGGCCATGCGGGCGTACCAGGCCGGGACATCGGACAGCCCGGCGAGCAACTGTGATACGTAGGCGTCCTCGTCGAGCAGCAGCGCGGGGTTGCGCTCGCGTTCCCGCCCGATGGTCGAATGCTCGCCGTCGGCCGGGGTGGCCGCGCAGAAGGAGCCGAACCCGTGCGTCGGCAGCACCCGGGTCGTGGCCGCCGCCTCCGTGGCGAGCCGGCGGACCGACGCGTGCTGGGACCGGGCGAGCGGCTCGGTGTGCTCCGAACCCAGCAGGTCGGTGCGCCCGGTCGTGCCGTACAGCATCGAACCGCCGGTGAACACCGCCACCTCGTCGCCGACGGCGTCGGTCAGCAGGTAGCTCACGTGGTGGTGGGTGTGCCCCGGCGTCGCCACGACCCGCATCCGCATGCTGCCGACGTCGAGCACCTCGCCGTCGACCACGCCGAGCCGCCCGAAGCTCACTTTCTCGGCCGCCGGCAGGACGTACGTCGCCTCCAGCGACCGCGCGAGCTCCAGCCCCCCGGTCACATAGTCGTTGTGGACATGGGTCTCGAACGCATGGCTGAGGCGGACGCCCGCACGGTCCAGCAGCGTCCGTATCCGGTCGGTGTCGCGCTGCGGGTCCACGACCAGCGCCGTGTGGCCGTCGTGGGCGAGGTAGCTCCGGTTGCCCAGTCCTGGCGTCTCGATGATCTCGACGGTCAGGGGACGCACGGCCTTGGGTTGCTCCAGTGGGCCACCGTCGCGCTGCCATCGCACGATGCCGCCGGTGAGGGTGCGGGCGTCGTATCCTCTGCCGCCGAGCCAGGAGCTGATGCGGTCGGCGCGGCGACCGGACCGGCAGATCACCAGGACCGGGTGGCCGGGGTCGAGTTCACCGAGCCGGTCGGGGACCTCGTCCATGGGGATGTGCCGTGATCCGGGGATGCGTCCCGTGTTCCACTCGTGGATTTCGCGGATGTCGAGGAGTTGGAGGTCGGTGAGGGCGGTGACCTGGTCCGGGGTCATCGGGCTGCTGCCTTGCGCTCACGGCGGGGCTGCAGCAGCCACCGTGCCTGGGCGTCGATCGCGTATCCGATGAGGCCGATGATGAGGATGAGTGCGGTGATGTCGCTGTAGGCGAGCTGGTCCTTCGCGTTGAGGATCGCGTACCCGAGTCCGGAGGTGACGCCGAGCATCTCGGCGGGCACGAGCACGACCCAGCTGATGCCGATCGCCATCCGGATGCCCGACAGCAGGTAGGGCTGTGCGGAGGGCCACGTCACCGAGCGGACGACCTCCCACCAGGTGGCGCCCAGGCCACGAGCCACGCGCAGGTGGTCGGGATCGATCCGCCGTACGCCGTCGGCCGTGCTCATCAGGATCGGCCAGACCGCGGTCGCCGCGACCAGCGCGATCACCGGGCTGTCGCCGATGCCGAAGAGGCTGATCGCCACCGGTGCCCAGGACAGTGGCGAGATCATGCGCAGGAACATCAGCACCGGCCGGGTGCCGCGCTCCACGATCCGGCGCGATCCGATCGCGGCGCCGGAGAGGATGCCGGCGACGGCGGCCAGGGCCAGGCCGGCCGTCAGCCGCCACAAGCTGCTGGTCGCGTCGTCGAACACGGACCCGTTGCGCAGCAGCGCGACCAGGGCGTCCCAGGTCGGCGCGGGCGCAAAGTCGTGCAGCATGGAGCCGGTTGCGGCGAGCACCTCGGTGACGAACCACCACAGCAGCAGTGCCGCGGCGACTCCGATCACCGGCGCCAGGGTGATCGCGGCGGTGCCCACACGGGCAGGGATACGACGGTCACGGCCGCTGCGCGGGCTCGGGGGCGCGGTACCGGCGCTGACGTCCTCCTCGGTTTCCTCAGTGACGAGCGAGGTCATGGTTCGATCAGCTCCTTGCGGTTACGAACCAGCGGGATACCGACGGAGCTCAGGGCCCGGGTGACGAAACGGTCGTCGACGAGTTCCCGGTGCGCGGCGGCACCGGTCAGGCCGGACAGGAACGAGGTGTCGCCGTCGACCGTCGTCCTGCCCATCAGCTCCACGAGCGAGGTGGTGTAACTGGCCGCCGGGAAGGCGGAGAAGCCGAGCCGCTGGCCCTGCCATGCCGGGTGCCGCAGCACGTCGCGGTACGCCGCGGCGGTGCGGTTGAAGACCTTGTCGATCGCCTTCACCGGCTGTGGGAGGTAGCCGGTCGGCCCTAGCTCCCGCGCGCCGCGCGTGCGGTGCGCGGAGAGCCACTGCTGGGCCCGGACGACGGAGGAGACCAGCGCGGTCGCGGCCTCGGGGTGCGCGGTGGCGAGGTCCTCGCGGACCGTGACGGCGCAGCAGGCGTGGTCCTTCCACACGTCGCCGAGGAAGCGGAGCACATGGCCGGCCCCGCTCGCCTCGGCCAGCGCGGAGAACGGGTCGGCGACGACGAAGCCCGCGATCGAACCGGTCTGCAACGCGGGCACCATGTCGGCCGGTGACATCACCAGCAGCTGAACAGTGCCGGCCGCCGCGGACGCCGTGCCGGTGACCGCCTTCAGACCGGCGGCGGCGAGCATCCGCTGGAGCAGGACGTTGTGCACCGACCACCAGAACGGGATCGCCACTTTCGCACCGGCCAGCTGAGCGACGTCGGTGATCCGCGGCGCGACGGTGAGCGCGGATCCGTTGGTGTGCCCCCAGGCGACCACCTTGATCGGCGCCTTCTTCGCGATCCGCAGCTGCAGCGCCATCGGCATCAGCATGTGGACGACATCTACCTGACCGGTCGTCAGTGCCTGGGCGAGGCTGTCCCAGGAGCGGAACAGCACGGGGCGTTCGGCATCGACGCCGGCGTCGGCCAGCAGGCCGCGCTCGTAGGCGACGAGGAGAGCACTGGCGTCGGTGATGGGCAGGTATCCGATGCGCAGCGGCCGGTCCAGGAGGCCGCCGTGGGTCGAGGCGGAGGGGGCGACGGAGCGGACCGCGCCCGTACTGGCCAGTCCGGCCAGCGTGGCCCCGGTGAGCACCCGGCCGCCGAGGCGCAGTGCGCCCCGGCGCGAGTACGGGCGGTAGGGCCGTGAGGTCTCAGACATGGCCCGGCTCCTTCGCCGCGGTGTGGTAGGCCGCCTGGATCTCGGAGCGCAGCTCCGCCTGGCGGGCGGAGCGGCCCGGCGGGCCGCCTTGCGACTCGGGCTGGTTGGTCCAGCGGTCCGCGATACGCCCGCCGGTGCCCAGCAGCACGATCTCGTCGGCGAGCACGAGTGCCTCGTCGATGTCGTGGGTGACCATGACCGTGGTCCAGCCCCGCTCGGTCACCTGCCGGCGCAGCCAGCTCTGCAGTTCGGCGCGGGTGAGCGGATCGAGCGCGGAGAACGGCTCGTCGAGCAGCAGTACGTCCGGCGCGATGGCCAAGGCCCTGGCGAGCGCGACCCGTTGGGCCTGGCCGCCGGAGATCTCCTCGGCGTAGCTGTCCGCCACGGCGGTCAGTCCCAGCAGCTCCAGCAACTCGTCGACGAGTTTCCGGGGGACGTCCTTGTTGGCGGCGTACGTCTGGCCGAGTCCGGCGTTCTCACGCACCGTCAGCCAGGGGAACAGCAACGGCGCCTGGCGGACGGTGCCCTTCTTGAGGTCGTGCCCGCCGGAGTCGATCTCGCCTCGACTCGGCGCCAGGTCGCCCGTGAGTACGTGCAGCAGCGTGGATTTGCCGGCACCCGACTGGCCGAGCAGGGCCAGCACCCGGCCGCAGTTGATGGACAGGGAGATGCCGTCGAGCACCTGCTTGTCGCCGCGGCGCACGGACACATCGATCAATTGCGCCACCAGTTGGCCGGTGCGGAGTCTCGGCGTCATGGTGTGCCGTCCTTCCGGCCCGCCCGCCGGTCACCGGTCGACGGCGGTACCACGGTCGGCTTCCAGTCGTGCAGGGCGCCCGCCTGGTAGAGCAGCGGGGTGTGGGCCGACCGGTGCAGGGCGTGCACCCGGGCGAGGAGGATGACGTGGTCACCGCCGTCGTAGATCCGCACGATGTGGGTGGACAGCCAGGCGGCGGTCTCCTCGATGAGGGGGACGCCGTGGGGCCCGGTCCGGTGCTCGACGACGGCGAAGCGGTCTTCCACGGGAGAGGCGAACGTCTTCGCCACGTGCGCCTGGCCGCGGGACAGCACGTTCACGCCCATCGGGGAACCGACGCGGAAGGCCGGCAGGCAGCTCGCCGCCCGCGCGACACACACCAGGATCAGCGGCGGGTCGAGGGAGACGCTGGTGAACGAGCTCACCGTCATCCCGACCGGCTTACCGGCCGGAGCCGTGGTGATCACGGTGACTCCGCTGGGGAAGGCGCCGGCCACGGCCTTGAGCGCCTGCGGCTCGATGACTTCCTCGGGCTGCCAGTGCCCCACCGCGTCCTCGTCGACGAGTGTGAAGCGCGGCCGGGAGTCGATCTTGTCGAGCAGTTCCCTGACCCGCGGGTCATCGTTCGGCAGCGTCTCGGTGTCCATGCCGCGCAGGAGGCGGCGTACGTCCTGGAGTTGTTCCAGGTAGACCTCGCAGGGCGGACAGTCCTTCAGGTGCTGCACCACCTCGGCCTGCCAGGTCTCCTCGTCGGCGTCGAGCAGGTCGTCGACCATGCCGATGAACTCGCGGCAGTCGAGTACGGTCGTCACGGCCGGATTCCCTTCTTGTCCTGGTAACACTCCAGTGCGCCGCGGAGCTTCACGCGGCCGCGATGGAGGAGCGCACGCTGGTTGGTGTCGTCGAGGTCGAGCAGTTCGCGGGTCTCGGCCGCCGACAGCCCCTCGACGTCGCGCAGCAGCACGACCAGGCGCTGGTTGCGCGGCAGCCCGGCCAGTGCGTCACAGACCACGCCCATCAGCTCGGCGAACATCGCCGACTCCTCGGGCAGGAAGCGGCTGGTCGGCGGTACGGACCAGTGGTGGGCCTTCGGATGGCCCTCCGGGTGCATGCGCTCCGCGAACAGGTCCGTCTCCCCGAAACCGGCGCTCTCCCGCTGGGCACGGCGCAGTTCGCGTTCGGCGAGCTTGAGCGCCTTGTTGCGCAGCACTCCGAACAGCCAGGTGCGAAATCGTGACCGTCCCTCGAAGGTGTCGACCCGGTTGAGAACGGCGATCCAGGTCTCCTGAACGACGTCCTCGGCCAGGGTCCGGTCACCGGGGATCAGCGAGTCGGCGAAGCGCAGCATCGCCGGGTAATGCGCGGAGATGAGCGCCGCGACTGCGTCGCGGTCCCCGCCCTTGAGCACCGCCGCCTCCGGACAGTACGACCGTGCATCCTCCGGGGGCACTTGGCCCCGTTCCGCCTCGGTGCTCATGGCCGGCACTGGGCGAGCTCCCACTTCAGCTGGGCCTCGGAGGGGGACTGCACCGGGATGAAGAACGACTCCCGGAAGCGCCGCGAGGCACCTGAGGTGCGGGCATAGCCGCGCCCGCCGGCGGTCTTCGCCTCCAGGGTCGCCGCCTCTGTGGCGACCTCGGCCGCCGCGAGCCGCATGGACAGCATCTCCATGCAGGTGGCCGGGTTGCCGGATCCGACGCGACGCGCGACGTCACGCATCGCGGTACGCGCGACGGACAGGCGCCCGGTGGCCCGGTCGACATCCCCGGCGAACACCGTGTTCACCCCGGTCAGGCTGGCCCTGGCGTTGTCGAGGCAGGTGCCCGCCAGGCCGACGCACAGTGCGGTCTGCAGGGTGAGGAAGGTGCCCCGCACGGAGGCGAGGAAGCCTTCGAAGTCCCGGGTCAGCACCCGCTCGTGCGGCACCTTCACGTCCTTGAGGTTGAGGTAGGACGACGCGGTGCTGCCCAGGGCGAGCAGCGGGAACGGACGGCCGACGCTGATGCCCTCGCTGTCGAGCGGCAGGGCGACGACGATCCGGTCGCCGGCGTCGGTACGGGCCGCGGTGACCAGCACCGCGTCGTCGTACAGGTTGGACGCCCAGCGGATCGGCCCCGACAACTCGTAACCGTCCTCGGTGGCGGTCGCCGTGATCTCCAGCGATCCGCAGCCCGCCAGTTCCCGGAAGGCCGACGCCATCCCGGTCACGCCGGGCACGGTGCCAGCGCGGAGCCGTTCGGCCTGGGCGAGGGCGTACGGCGTACCGGACATGAGCAGGTACTCCAGGCACATCCGGTGCGCCCATGTCGTGAACGCGGAGCTCACACAGCGGGCGGCCAGGGCGCTGATCACCTCGGCCATGCCCGGGAGCCCGCCGCCAGCGTTGCCGGGAGCACCCAGGTCCGTGGCACCGGCCTCGGCCAGCCAGGTCAGCACCTGCCGGGCCTGGCCGGCCTCGTCGGCGTCCAGCCGGTCGGCTCCCTCACCGACGCGGGCCAGGACGGCCTCGAAGGCCACTTGGTCGAGGTCGGCGACGCTGCCGACGGGGGATGCGTGCACGGTGGTCATCAGTCCTCCAGATGGTCGGGGAGTGGTCCCGGTACGCCGGCTCTGCCTCGGCGCTACCAGCGGTAGTCGAGGAACTTGCCGTCGAACGTCACCACCACCCGGTCGCCGTCGTGGTGGGCGCGACGCTGGATGTCGACCTTGAAGTTGATCGCCGACATGATTCCGTCGCCGAACTCCTCGTGGATGAGCTCCTTCAGCGCCGGGCCGTAGACCGACAGCGCCTCGAAGAAGCGGTAGACCGTCGGATCCTTCATCAGCTCCGGGTCGACGCCGCGTGCGGGCTGCAGTTGCATCGACTCGACGACGTCGTCCCCGAGCCCGAGCAGCGCGGCGACGGCCGCCGCGTCCTCGGCGGTCATGGGGTGCTGGCCAAGCAGCGCCGCCACCGTCCACACGACCGGCTTGTCGATCTCGGCGGCGATCGCCGACCAGGTCAGGCCCCGGCGGATCCGGGCGGCGGTCACCAGGGCCGCGGCCTCGGACTTGGGCAGGATCGGAGTGCTCATGGCGGGCCTCAGCCGGTGGTCAGGGTCGAGGAGATCTCGACGTTGTTCGCGAACGTGTTGACCACCGGCGACCACGTCATCGCGCTGTCCTTGATCTCGCCGAGGACCTCGTCGTCGGCGTCGCCGGCGAGCGTGACGGAGCAGCGCACGGCGGTGAAGCCCAGTACCTTGCCATCCGGGGTGTCGCCGACGCCCCAGACGGCGGAGATGTCGATGTCGCCCTCCATGGCGACCTCGATCCTGCTCAGGGTGACGCCGCGCTGGGTGGCGTTGGCGAGCAGGCCGACGGAGACGCAGGAGCCGAGGGCCGCGAGCGCCATCTCGGAGGGGTTGGGCGCGGCGTCGTCACCGAGCAGGTGGCAGGGCTCCGAAATCAGCACCGGCTCCAGGGTGCGGATCTGTGTCAGGTTGCGGAAGCCGCCCTCGCAGGTGGTCACGGCCTTAAGCGTCTTCCTGCCGGTGCTCGGGTCCGCCTTGGCGCTGCTGGCGAGTGCTTCCAGGCCGTCGGCGTCGATGCTTTCAAGGCCACTGGTCGGCACGGTCTGAGTCATGGCTTCGGATCCCTCTCTTCGCGTTCCGCTACCTGCCGGCGGCTGCCGCAGCGGCTTTCACGAGGTGAGTTCCGGTGGAGGCGCCAACCGTGACACCCGGCGGCCGGAAAAGGCCGTCCGAGAGGGGGTATTTACATCCCGCTAACAGCAGGGCCGTGAACGCCGGGGCCGCGTAACCCCCGGGTAACACCGAGGCGATGTGTGATGTGCGACACATCGATCCATTGGTTACGTTGAGGTGCCTGGTTACCGAGGGTGAGTATGGCGGTGCAGCAGGACGAACTCACCGAAGGAGAGGGGCCGGCCATGGGGTCCACCACCGCGCTCAGGATCGCCCGGCAGTACGCCGACGCGGTCTCCGCGAAAGACTTCGCCACCGTCACGGGCTTGTTCGCCGATGACATCGTGTGGCACCAGCCGGGCGACAACCGCTTCTTCGGTTCGCATCGCGGCACGGCCGCGATCGGCGAGTCGGCGGCATGATGGCGGTCGCCGAAGGGACGTTCGCACTCGAGCCGACCATGGAGCCCATGGCGAACGGCTCGCTGGTCGCGGTACCCGTCCACTTCTCGGCCGAGCGGGACGGCGTAGTGATGGGAATGAACGGCGTCGACCTTCTGCGAATCGAAGGCGAGCGCATCGCGGAGGTGTGGCTCTTCTCGGCCGGCCAGTTGGGCGAGGACGAGTTCTGGGGCAGTGCCTGAGGGGGGTCTGCCGAAACCTGACCGGGCGTCATCGATCCATCCCAAGTCGCGTATGTCGCGCCTCGCATCCAACCTGTAACAGCAAGTCGTACTGCCTCTATGTCAGGGGCATAAGGAGTGTTGTCATGACCAGCAAGAACGTCGACATCGCGAGTGAGTACTTCCAGGCCGTGCGGACGGGTGACTTTCCCAAGGTGGGCGAGCTTCTGGACGAGGGGATCGTCTGGCACCAGCCGGGCGCCAACCGGTTCTCCGGTGAGCACAAGGGGCGCGACGCCGTCTTCGCGATGCTCGGCGGGATGATGGAGGCCAGCCAGGGCTCCTTCGCCATCGACACGGTCCACGCCCTGATGGGCAACGGCGACATGGTGGCCGCCTCGATCCACTTCGCCGGGCGGCGCGAGGACGCCTCCATGAGCATGGACGGCGTGGATGTCCTGCGCCTCAGGGACGGCAAGATCGTCGAGATGTGGCTGTTCTCCGGCGACCAGGTGGCCGAGGACGCCTTCTGGGGACAGTAGGCCGCCCGCATCCTTCCCAGGCGGAAGCCGTCCGGCACTGCGGTACCGTGCCGGACGGCTTGTTGCGTGGGTCGCCGGGCGGCCGGCGGCAGGATCCCTCGACTCCGGGCGACTCCGGGCGCGAGTTCAGGGCGCCGCCCGCACCGTCGGGTCCACCTTCACGACGTTCCGCTCGCCGGTGAGCGCGGCGGACATCCAGTGCGAGGCGAGGTCCTCCTGACGCCGAATGTTCACCTCTGGTGACCGGTCACGGACACTGGCGGGCGTCGTAGCTCTCGCGGGCCGCGAGTACTTCGGAGATGTGGTCCTCGGCCCAGCTGCCCAATGCATGAATCGGGGCGTGCAGGGTGCGACCCAGTGCGGTCAGCTCGTATTCGACCCTGGGTGGCACCTCGGCGTACACGTGCCGGGTGACGATTCCATCCCGTTCCAGGTCTCGGAGGGTCTCGGTGAGGACCTTGGAGCTGATGCCGTCGACGGTGGCACGCAGGTCGCGGAAGCGCATGCGGTCGGCACTGAGGGCGATGACCACCATGGCCGTCCACTTGTTGGCGACGCGAGCGAGTGAGGTGCGGGACGGGCAGGTCGCCGTCATGACGTCGAAGGCCGGAAGCTCTGGCATGCGTGACATCCCCTCATTGGTTACGTGAAGGCGACTGTTTACGGGTGGCTGGTTACCGATGGTGAGTGTAGGGCCCCAGGAGGCAGTACTCGACTGAGCTCGGCCGAGGAGAATCGATCGTGGAGCCCACCACCACGCTCGCCGGCATGTTCGCCGACGACATCGCCGGCGTGACGTGGCAGATCAGCTGGCGTCTCCACGCCGATGAGGCGCATGCAGGCGCGGTTTACGAGGGTGTGGCCGTCCCAGGATCGTCCGCAATGCCGTCGCGGCCGGGGCGCGACGCCGGTAAACCGTCCACAGCAGTGCCGGGAACTACCGGTGGGGCCGAGCCGACCAGTCAGGAGAGAACTCTCACTGGGAGGTAATCCATGGAACGTCGTACTTTCCTGCAGGCGTCCGCGTTGTCGACCGGGCTGGCGGTGGCGGGCGCGCCCCTCGCCTCGGCGGCGTCGCCCTCGGCGGCGTCGCCGTTGCGTGTCCAGATTCTGCTCTACGAGGGTGTGGAGGAACTGGATTCCATCGCGCCTTACGACGTGCTGTCCATCGCCGCCACCATGGGCGGCGCCATCCGGACGACACTTGTGTCGACCGACAAGCCGACCATGGTCACCGCGTCGAGGGG
This sequence comes from Streptomyces sp. P3, assembly GCF_003032475.1. Taxonomy (NCBI): domain Bacteria; kingdom Bacillati; phylum Actinomycetota; class Actinomycetes; order Kitasatosporales; family Streptomycetaceae; genus Streptomyces; species Streptomyces sp. P3. Next base: position 7,130,745 of record NZ_CP028369.1, on the reverse strand, counting down.
CCTGCGGATCGAGGTACCGCGCGGCTGGTCACCGCAGGACGCCGATGTGCTGATCGTGCCCGGCGGCATGCGGCACGACCAGCCAGGATCGGGCATGCACCGGCTGCTCGCGGACAAGGCGTTCATCCGGCGCCTCGCCGACGTCGAAGCGATCATGGTCGGGGTCTGCACGGGCGTGATGGCCTTGTCGGCGGCCGGATTCACGCGCGGCAGGCCGGCCACCACCCACTCGGACAGCAAGGCCGCACTCGCCGCACAGGGCGCGAAGGTGGTCAACGCGCGCGTGGTCGATGACGGCGACCTCGTCACGTGCGGTGGCATCACCTCCGGCCTGGACGGCGCGGTCTGGCTGGTCGAGCGGTTCCTCGGCGCGAAGTTCGCCAACCAGGTCGAGACCGTATTGGAGTACGAGCGCCGCGGCACGGTCTGGCGCAACTCGTAGCGCAGCTTGACGGGTTGATCACTCCCGGCGACGCTGGACCCAGTCGGCGAACCGGCGGTGCGCGGTCGGAGCGCTGACCCCGAACGAAGTGGGCAGTGCCGAAGAGGCGCACCCCGGTTTGCAGCAATGCGGAGGGCAGGTCAGGACGGGATGATCTGCCATTGCTGCCGTGTCTGTGACGCGTACGGCTGCTGCTCGATGTTGGCTCCGTCAGTGGTGCTGCCCTCGTCGACGCCGAGGGAGAGCCCGCTGTAGCGGTTGATGAGGAAGTAGTTTCCGTCACCGGTGGGCGTGACGGCCCAGTGCTGCTGGGGGGCGCCGGCGTCTCCCCAGATGCCGACGTTGCCGCCGTCCGCGCGGGAGAGATCCGCGACCTCCAGGAGCTTGCCGCTGCCCACACCCTTGATCTTGTAGTAGCCGTCGCCGGTGCTGGTGAAGGTCCACTTCTGGTTCGCCCGGTTGAGCCACGGCCATTGCAGGACGTTCGTGCCGTTGGCGGTGCGCGCGCCCTCCACGTCGGCGACCTTGCCGCTGTGTCGGGCGACCAGCCGGTAGACGGTGCCGTCGCCGGGCAGCGTGCTGGACACCAGCGCAGGCTTGGCCGTCCGGCCGCCGATCCTGACGCCGCCGATGTTGGCGTAGCCGCCGGTGGCCGCGTTGACCTGGATCCGTACGAAGCCAACGTTCCGGGCGGGCCACTCGACCAGCTTGGTCTTGTGGTTGCCGGCCCAGGTGCCGGTGGCGACCTGGGCGAAGGTGACCCCGTCGGTGCTGGTGGAGATGGTGTAGGAGGTGATGTCGCCGTCGGTGGAGTTGGTGCGGTTCCACTGCTTGGGCAGGTACTCCAGGGTGGAGACGTTGCTCCACACGCCGCCCAGGTCGATGGTGATGGACTGCGGCAGCGACAGGCTCCATGTCGACCAGCAGGTCTCGTAGCGGACGTCGCTGAGTCCGTCGATGGCGTGGAGCGGTCCCTCACCGGTGTGGAAGGCGGTCGCATACGCGTTGACCGGTGTGAGGGGGTGCTCGGCGCGCAGCAGCTGGGTGGGCAGCGGCGGCCTGGAGGTGTCGGGGCTCCATGCGGCGCCGACCTCGGCGAGGCGGTTGACGATGTTGGTGTCCAGCAGGCCGTCGCGGTTGGGCGGGCAGTTGAGGATGAAGGAGGTGTACTTGGGTTCCAGGTCGGTGAGGTGGGAGAGGATCGCCGACTTGCTCATGAGGCTTTCGGTCGGGGTGGAGGGGTGCCAGAACCAGCCGTTGCTGATGGTCTGTCCCTGCATTCCGGCGTAGGTGTTGCCCGCCGGCGCCGTGATGCCCAGCGGCTCCTCGAAGAAGATCGCGTCGCTGAGGAAGGGCTCGGTCAGTCCGCCGATGTCGATCATGACGCAGTCCGGCTGCAGTTGCTTCACCAGCGAACGGATCCTCTGGTAGGAGACGGCCTGCTGGCCCATCTGCCATGCGTAACCGTCGGTCATGAACATGTCGATGGTGCCGTAGTTGGTGAGCAACTCGGTGATCTGACCGAGGATGAAGGTCATGTCGCCGGGCTGGATGGCATCGGTGATTTCGAGCCCGGTCACTTTGTGCCGGCTCTCCCATGCCTCGACACCGAAGGTGCGGTCCCAGATCGAGTAGTAGAACCCGACCTTCAGCCCCTTCGCCCGGAAGGCATCGCAGTACGCCCGCACCACGTCCTGCTTGTAGGAGCTGTTCGCGACGTTCTGGGTGCCATGGGCGCTCGGCCACAGGGCGAAGCCGTCATGGTGCTTGGTGGTCAGGATGCCGTAACTCATCTTCGCGGCAACCGCCGCGTCGGCCCACTGCGCGCAGTTGACGCTCGGGGGAGCGAAAAGGGTGGGGCTCTGGTTGGGTTCGGCCCACTCCTGGTTCGTGAACGTGCCCAGGCTGAAGTGGTTGAACATGCCGAACCGCATGTCGACCATCTTGCTCAGGTTGGTCTGTGTGTCTGCGGCGGCCGCCTGCGACAGAAGGCCGGAGAAGCCGGGGACGATCGGCAGGGCGGTCGCGGCGGTTGCCGCACCCGCGGCGCCGAGAAACGTACGGCGATTCATTCTTGATGAGGGCATGGCCCACTCCTGAGGATCGATGGCATTGATCGCGATGACGACGTGCCAGGTGGCAGTCGACGTCGGCCTGGGTGCCGGGGCACGCACGGATTGTCAAAGTGGCTGTGAAACGGTGCTCCGCTGGCACCTGCCAGCTGGGCAGGTGCCAAGTGGAGGGTGACCGCCCGAGGTTGGCGACCGGGCTGTCGTGGGAGGCGTAATCGCCTCGGCGCTGAGAGGCAAGAGGGGCGCGTCGCGGGACGTGGTACCGCTCGCGGGCAGGCCGGAAGCTACCTGGCCAGGTGCGGTCGCCGTCGGCGGTGTCGGTGAAACCGGGATGCGTTGGTCACGGTGCCGGAGGGGCCTGGGCGCGCAATCCGTTGATGAGTAGTGGGACCACACTCAGGAAGGCGGCCGGCACGAGCACTACGGCGCGCCGGGCATCAGGAGCTCCTGCATGGAGAAGGCACGGACGGAGGGCGAAGCCCGCCCTCGGCGGACCGCCATGCCGGCGAGCTTCCCTTCGGTGGCTGACCGGCTCTGACAACGTGCGCTCCTAACTCTTTGCGGGACAACACAGGGTGCTTCGGCTCGACAACCGGGCTGATCACCCTCAGACGGCGAGCAGGAGAGAGGCCACCCGCACGGCGTGTGTTTCGCCGGAGTGACATCGGATCTATTAAGGGGCTTCAATGCAAGGTCTGTCTAGAGGATCGACAGAAGCCCCGTGATAACAGCTGGTGGCGCACTGAGGTCTCAGGATTAAGCCGCCGAGACGCTGGAGGTGAGAGGTCCGATAGGTCGGGTGAATAGGGTGGCTGGGGTCCTTGCGAACGCACCTCCAGACGGGACAGACGCGAGCAACACCAGGACCGCCGCCACGCGCCGCCCGTCCGTAACGACGCGGTAGCCGCCGGTATGGGGCAGCAGCGGGCCCGGGCAGGGTGATGACGCGTCCCCGCGGGGGTCCTGCTCCTGGGTGACGAACTCGCGGCGCGCCGGGTCCCGGGCGGAGTGCTGCAAGTCCCCTTACCAGCGTTGCGGAGATCCCCCCACGCGTCGAATACCAGCTCACCCCTCTGGGTGAGGGGCTGCGTGACGTCCTGGACGCCATGGGCACCTGGGCTCAGGCGGTCCCCGGCCCCGACCCCGAGCCCGACGCCATCGCCTGACCCTCCCGCTCGACGCGACGCGCTCACGCAGAGTCCGTCAGTCTCTGCTGCAAGGCGTCGTTGTCGTCGTGGTGGACGACCTCGTCGAAGCGCAGCCGCAGCCCATGCTTGGCGAGGAGGTCCGCCACGATTGCGTCGAGCCGTTCGCGGTGTTCCTTGGTGCGGGCCTGTACGTATGCCTCGCGTACCTCGTCGGGTTCGTCGGCGAGGACCTGGTCCATGCGCTCGCGGATGTACCGCTTGAGATTGATGTGTTCCATGAACACCTCGGTGATGCCGGCTTCGACGAGCTGCCCGAAGAGGTGGTCGAGGAGTTCGGGCTGGGTGGCGAAGTGGGGCAGGAGCGGGCCGACGAAGGCGAAGGTGGGGATGCCGGCCTCGCGCAGTTCCGCGAGAGTGCGCAGGCGGCGGGAGGCGAGCGGGGCACGCACCTCCAGCCAGCGACTGACCTTGTCGTCAGCAGTGGTCACGGTCATGCCGACCTCCGCCCGGGGCAGGCTGGCGAGCAGATCGATGTCGCGGATGACGACCGGCGACTTGGTCAGGATGCGGACCAGACCCGGATACTCGACCGTTCTCAGCTCGCGCAGGACGCCGCGGGTGAGCCGGTACTTCGTCTCGTGGCCCTGGTAGGGGTCGGTGACCGAGCTGAGCAGCATCGTGCCGTGGCGCTTGTGCTCAGGCATCTTGGCCAGCTCCTTGTGGGCCAGTTCGACGGCGTTCTTCTTCACGTACAGGTAGTCGCCCCACTCCTTGACCGACCGGCCGAACTGCCGTCCCGCGAAGGACGCGAAGCAGTACGCGCAGCCCAGCACGCAGCCGGTGTAGGGGTTGATGACGTAGTCATTCGACGGGGTGTTCGACTTCTGGATCAGGGTCTTCGCCTCGATCTCGACGGGTTCCATGACGGGTTCCTCTCGGCTGTCGGCCGCCCCCACCAGGGCGGCCTGGTCCCTCTGCTGTCCGCGGGGCCAGGCGGCTGGGCGCCAGTAGACCCGCATCACACGGAACAATAATCCCTGGAAGTTGATTCCATGGAATCTAAATGGTTTGCTGAGCGGCAGTTGATCCAGGGCTTGCTTGCCCCGGCAGGTCGGTCTGGAGCCATCCCGCCGGGTAGCAGCCGTCCGGATTCAATCCGTCCCAGAGAGTGATCTTTATCCCCGTATGGGGCTGTAAGGAGTGAGTGTGATGACCGTTCCCGCCCTCAATTCGGTCGCCTGGTTCGAGTTCGGCACCGACCAGCCTGAGAAGGTCAAGGAGTTCTACGGCGAGCTGTTCGACTGGAGGTACGTCCTCAACACCAACACCCCGGGCGTGACCTATCACTCGGTGATGACGCCGGGCGCCCAGCAGCCGACGGGCGGCGTGTGGGAGTCGGAGGGCAAGTTCCCCAACTACGCGATCTTCCACGTCCTCGTCCAGGACGTCGCCGCGAGCGTCAAGCGCGCCGGGGAGCTGGGTGCCAAGGTGCTCATGGAGCCCGCCTCCGACTCCGCGGGCTTCACCTTCGCCCGGCTGCAGGACACGGCAGGAAATCACTTCGGCGTGTTCTCCGTACCCGCCCCGTGACCGGATCTGCAGGTCGCCGCACGGCACGCGCCGGATGGCCGGCCGTGTAGCGGGGCCAGCGGCCCGTCTCCTTCCGCCCTGCCGGAGCCACCCGCAGGGCCGCGTCTTCACTGTTCCCCGACCGGGAGGTCCCGATGTCCGGCGCCAGCGCCACCAGCGAAACGATCCCCGTCCGCGTCTACGGCGGTCCGACCACCGTGATCGAGTACGGCGGGCTCAGGTTCGTCACCGACCCGACCTTCGACCCGCCGGGTGAGTACCTCATGCCCCTCCCCGGCGACCGCAAGCTCGTCAAGACCGAGCCGTCACCTGTCACCGCCGCCGAGCTGGGCCGCGTCGACGCCGTTCTGCTCTCCCATGATGAGCACGACGACAACCTCGACAACGCTGGCCGCGCCTTTCTGCCCGAGGTGCCGGTCGTCTTCACCACGGTCAGCGGTGCCGGTCGTCTGGGCGGCAACGCGCAGGGGCTGGGCTTCTGGCAGAGCGCTGAGCTCAAGCGGCCCGACGGCGGCACCGTCACGGTCACCGGTCTGCCCGCCCGGCACGGCCCAATCGGCTGCGAACCGATTTCCGGCGACATCGTCGGCTTCATGCTCACCTCCGACGACCTGCCCTCGGTCTATGTCAGTGGAGACAACGCCGCCCTGGAGCACGTCAGGGAGATCGCCGAGAAGTTCGCCCCGGTGGACACCGCGGTCCTCTTCCTCGGCGGTGCCCGCATGGCCTTCGCCTTCGACAACGCCCTGCTCACCCTCGACAGCGCTCAGGGCGCCGAGGCCGCGAAGATGCTCGGTGCCCACCGGGTCGTCCCCGCCCACTTCGACAGCTGGGCCCACTTCAAGGAAGGCCGCCACGAGATCGAGGCCGCGTTCACCGATGCCGGACTGGCCGACCGTCTCGACTTCGCCCGATAGCCACCACCCCCGCACAAGGCACCCGTGGAGCAAGCACCATGACCAGCGCGAACATCGACATCGCCCGCACCTACTTCCAGGCCGTGCAGACGGGAGACATGGCCACCCTCGGCGAACTCCTCGACGAGGCGATCGTCTGGCACCAGCCCGGCGCCAACCAGTTCTCCGGCGAGCACAAGGGCCGCGACGCCGTCTTCCAGATGCTCGGCAGCATGATGGAAACCAGCCGGGGCACCTTCGCCATCGACAAGATCCACACGCTCATGGCCAACGACGACCTGGTCGCCGCCACCATCCACTTCAGCGGCCGCCACGACGACGCGTCGATGAGCATGGACGGCGTCGACCTCCTGCGCATCGAGAACGGCAAGATCACCGAGATGTGGCTCTTCTCCGGCGACCCGGCCGCCGAAGACGCCTTCTGGGGCTGAGCCCCGGGTGTCCGAGGCCGACTCGGCCTCGGACACCCACGAGCCGATCCGCACGAACGCGAAAGGCACCCACATGCGGAAGATGACCGGGCAGCAGTGGCGGGCGTTCGTCACGCATGGCACTCGCACCGGCAAGTTGTCGACCGTCCGCGCCGACGGCAGCCCCCACGGGACACCGGTCTGGTTCCTCCTCGACGGCGACGACATCGTGCTCACCACCGAGAAGGACGGGGTCAAGGGCCGCAACCTCGCCCGTGACGGACGGTTCGTCCTCTGCGTCGACGAGGACCGGCCACCGTACGCGTTCGTCCTGCTCCAAGGACGCGCCGAGATCTCCGAGGACCCCGAGGACATGCTGCGCTGGGGTGGTCTCCTCGGTGCCCGCTACATGGGTGACGACCGCGCGGAGGAGTACGCCGCTCGCAATGGCGGCCCCGGCAACCTCCTTGTCCGCGGCCACATCGACAAAGTCATCGCCTTTGACGGCATCGCCGACTGACCCGTGGGCTGATGGGCCGGCGCCCGGCCCCGGCCCATCAGCCCACGGGCCTTGCGGAGGCGTGGTAGCTCACGATGCCGACCGGCCAGGCTGCTTCGGCGCCCGCATACCCGGCACCGGTGTTTGCCCGGCGGCCTTCCGCTCCGCATCCAGGGCGCGTCCGGCCGCCCGCAGTGTGCTGAGGACCCCCGTCACCTCGCGCACGGAGTTCCCGGGAATGACCGACCCGATACGCAGCTCTAGTTCGTCCTCGAAGACCTTCAGCGCGTCGTCCACGAGCTTCCGCCCCTTAGACGTCAGCTCGACGATCGAGGAACGGCGGTCGTTCGGATTGGCCCGCCGCTCACACAGGCCCGCCACCTCCAGACGGTCGACCACCTTGCTCGTGCCGCCCACCGTGATCGAGAACTCCTCCGCGATGTCCTGGATCCGCGGCCCGGGCCGCCGCAGCAGCAGGTGCAGTACTTCGAACGAGGTCAGCGGCAGGTCATACTCGGCCCGCAACCGCCCTTCGATGCCATTCCACAGCTCGATCTCCAGCGAGACCAGCTCCCGGTACAGCAGCCTCAGGTCAGCGTCAGCCATACTCATCTTCCGAAGAATTATCTTCCGTGGATGTTTAATTGTAGGTCATTGCAGTGGTCCATCGAGCGGCACCGACGTCGTTGAGTGCAGCGGATCGACTCTGAGGAGTTCTACGGCCCGCCGAAGGCATGCCCGCAACCAGAAGGGCAGGATCAGCGCGGGCGCCGCTGGCCCCGGCAGGGCATCCAGGCCGATGCGACACCCCACACACCTGCTACCTGCCGAGCGGGGCCTGCTTCGGCAGCGTGCGGACCGTGGCACCGCAGTCGGAGAGCTGTCGGCGCAGATAACTGTTTTTCATCGTGGCCTGGTGCAGGGCGCCGACCAGCGCCTCGACGTCGGCCTTGGGCTGGGCGAGCTCTGCGGCGTCCGCGGCCCGCAACTTCTTGAGCCGCCGGACCTGCTGGCGCAACAGCCTCTCGTTATCCGGTGTCTGCCCGCGGGCGCGGACCTTCTCGTAGAAGTCGTTCTTTTCTTCCAGCCGCAGGAGACGGTGGTCGAGGTGACGCAGGGTGCGGCGCTTGCCGGGACAGGCGGCTGGCGGTCGTCGCCGAGATGGTGCCGGTGGCCGGCGCAGGTTCGCGCGCAGCCGGGTGTCGGCGAGCGCGGCGCGCGCCGCCTCGGGAAAGGCCGGGGTGCCCAGCCATACGACGTTGTCGGCGCCGCTCACCGTACGTCCCCTTCCGTGGAGGCCAGGATCTCGGCCAGGTGCATCGTCCCGACGCCGGTACGCAGCCGGGACAGACCGCCGCCGATGTGCGTCAGGCAGGAGTTGTCGCCCGCGCACAGGTACTCGGCGCCGGTACCCAGGACATGGCGTGTCTTGTCGGCCGGCATGGCGTTGGACACGTCCGCGTTCTTGAGCGCGGAGGTGCCGCCGAAGCCACAGCAGGACTCGGCGGGCAGTTCGACCAGGTCGATGCCCTTCACCGCGCGCAGCAGCCTGAGCGGCCGGTCGCCGACGCGCAGCATGCGCAGCGAGTGGCAGGTCGGGTGGTAGGTGACCCTGTGTGGGAAGTACGCGCCGACATCGGTGACGCCGAGGACGTCGACGAGGAGTTCCGACAGCTCGTACACCGTCGGCACCACCCGCTCGACCGCCTCGGTGAGCGCGGGGTCCCCCAACTGGGCGGCCACCACCCGGTGATGGTCGCGGACCATGCCCGGCAAGAGCCGGAAGGGGTGACCACGGCGTCCTAACCTGCGAAGACCTCCGCGAAACGGCGCACCATGGGCAGGGTCTCGGGGCGGTAGCCGGTGTTGAAGTGCACCTGACCGCAGCAGGTCTGGCCCTGCGGGAACTCCACGGTGTGGCCGAGCTGTTCCAGTAGTTCGGTCACCGCGCGGCCGGTGTGGGGGAACATCATGTCGTTGAAACAGGTGATGAAGAGAGCTACGCGCATGGTGCTTCCTGAGGAGCCGGGGAGCCGGTGACGGTCAGTCCGTAGGTCCGCAGGGCGGTTCCGGTGAAGACCTCTCGGCGTTCGGCAGGATGGAGTGCTGCCGTCAACTCCTGTGCGGCGGCGACGACTTCGGCGTAGGTGGCGGCCAGCCGGCAGACGGGCCAGTCGGAGCCGAACATCAGCCGCCGCGGTCCAAAAGCGTCCAGCACTGTGTCCGCGTACGGCCGGAGGTCCTCGACGCTCCACTGGCCCCAGTCGGCCTCGGTCACCATGCCGGAGAGTTTGCAGACGGTGTTGGGCAGCGAGGCCAGCAGGCGCACCGCGTCCGCCCACGGCCGCAGTTCGCCCGAGGCGATGGGGGGCTTGCCCGCGTGATCGAGTACGAAGGTGAGGCTGGGAAGCAGTCGGGCGGTCTCATGGGCGGCCGCGAGCTGGTGGGGCCTGACAACCAGGTCGTACACGAGCCCTGCCTCGGCCACTGCGGCGAGCCCACGCAGCACGTCCGGCCGCACCAGCCAGCGAGGATCGGATTCGCCCTGCACCTGGTGGCGGATGCCCACCAGGTGCTCGCCACCCGGCCCCTCCCGCAGCGCCGCGAGCGCGCGGGCGACATCCGGGGAGGTCAGGTCGGTCCAGCCCACGACGCCGGCCACCAGGTCGCTGTCCTGGGCCAAGGCCAGGAACTCGGGCGTTTCCTCCGGTACATCGATCGTCTGGACCAGGACCGTCGCGGTGACGCCGGCGGCCCGGGTCTCCGGCTCCAGGTCGGCGAGCGTGAAGTCGCGGCGCAGCGGGGCGAGTTCCTGTCCGATGATCCAGTCCTGGTCGCGGAGGGAGAGGTCCCACACGTGGTGGTGTGCGTCGATGACGCCCTCAGCGTTGTTCGCCTCCGTGGCGGTCACCCCCACGACTCCTCCTTCGGTCGATCGGTCTCTTCGACCGGTGGGGCGGCAGGGACGGGGACGTGCGGGGGCAGCAGCCCCTCGGTGCGCAGTCCGTCCCAGACCGCGGCCGGCATCGTTCGCCGCAGCTGATCCACTGTGTCGCGGACCTCCTCGGCGGAACGAGCTCCCGACAGTACGCTCGCGACCGCCGGATGGCCGAACGGGAAGCGCAGAGCGGCCGCGCGCAGCGGTACGCCGTGGCGTTCGGTGACCGCCTTCATGCGCACCGCCCGGTCCAGCACGTCTACCGGGGCAGGCACGTAGTCGTACATGGCCCCGGGTTTCGGGTCGGTGAGCAGACCCGAGTTGAACACCCCGCCGACGATGACACACCTGCCGCGGGCGGCGGCCTCCGGCAGTACTTCAGCAAGCCCCTCCTGCTCCAGCAGGGTGTAGCGGCCTGCGAGCAGCACCACGTCGATGTCGGTCTCGCGCAGGAAGCGGGCAGGGAGCGCGCACTGGTTCACTCCGATGCCGATCGCCTTGACGACGCCTTCACCGCGCAGCCGTTCCAGCGCCGGGTATGCCTCGGTGAGAGCCTGCTCGGCGTGGTGGTCCGGGTCGTGCAGCAAGGCGATGTCCACCCGGTCCAGGCCGAGGCGGTCCAGGCTCGCTTCCAGGGAGCGCAGGACTCCGTCGCAGCTGAAGTCCCACACTCGCCGGTGGGTATAGGGCACAGCGAAGCCCTGGGCGAGATCGTCGCCGCGTCCACCCTCCGGGTTGGGTTCGAGCAGCCGCCCGACCTTGGTGGAGACGGTGTACGTGTCGCGGTCGCGTCCGCGCAGCGCGGCGCCCAGGCGTCGCTCGGACAGCCCGAGTCCGTAGTGCGGGGCAGTGTCGAAGGTGCGTACGCCCGCGTCCCAGGCCGCCTCCACCGCGGCGAACGCGGCCTCGTCGGTGACCGGGCGGAAGAGGTTGCCGATGCCGGCGGCCCCGAACGACAGCTCGGTGATCCTGGCACCGGTGCCGACCGGCGTCGTCGCTCTCATGCGCCGACCGCCGGGCGCAGCCGGAGCCCCTGCATGCCACCGTCGACGGCGAGGGCGATGCCGGTGACGGAGGCCGCGGCGGGGCTCGCCAGGTAGACCACGGCCGCCGCCACCTCGTCCGCGGTGACCAGGCGGCCCAGGGGCTGGCGTGCGTCGAGGGCGGCGCGTTCCGCCTTCGGGTCGTCTGCGGCGTCCAGGAGCCGGGTCACCCAGGGGGTGTCGGCGGTGCCGGGGTTGACACAGTTGACGCGGATACCCTCACGGACGTGGTCGGCGGCCATCGCCAGGGTCAGCGACAGCACCGCACCCTTGCTGGCGGAGTACAGAGCGCGCTGAGGGAGGCCCGCGGTGGCCGCGATGGAGCAGGTGTTGACGACCGCCGCGTGTGACGAGCGCCGTAGATACGGCAGGGCGGCGCGGGTGGTGCGCACCGTTCCGAGGACGTTGACGTCGAGGACGCGGTACCACTCATCGTCCGGATTGTCCTCGACGGTACCGACGGCGCCGATGCCTGCGTTGTTGACCAGGATGTCCAGGCCACCGAGCTGTCCGGCAGCGGTCTCCACAGCGATGCCTACCGAAGCGTCGTCGCTGAGGTCGGCCTTGATGGAGATCAGCGGCTCGGGGGCGCCGGAGGGGGCGAGGTCGAGGACGGCCACCGTGGCGCCGTGCCCGGCCAGTATCCGGGACGTGGCCAGCCCGATGCCGGACGCGCCGCCGGTGACGACGGCCTTGAGCCCTGACAGGCCGCTCATGCTGGTCAACTTGCTCAAGGGGGCCCGGTCGACACCGTCCGAGGCGAGGAAGGCGCCGTCGATGTCGGAGGTCACGGAGGACAGATCCAGCGGTCGGCCCTCCTCGGTGCGGACGGCGGGCCGCTCCTCGCCGGCTGCGCCGACTCGTTGAAGTCTCACTGGGCGTCTCCTTGACATGGGTGTTGTCAGGTGGCTGTCGCCGAGGGGGTCAGATGCCAGATTTCGGTCAGGTCCGACCAACTGCCCCCGGTGCCGGTATCTGCCCAGGGCTCCTGACATGGTCCGGTGAGCTTCCACCAGGCTTGGGTGGCTGCGTCGGCGCCGATCGCGGCCATGTCGGCCTCGAAGTCGTCGCCGTGGTACTCGAAGTAGCCGAACAGCGTGTCCTCGCGCAGAAAGATGCTGTAGTTGCGGATGTTCGCGGCTCGCAGCGCGGCCTCGACGCCCGGCCAGACCGCGGAGTGCAGGCGCAGATACCGCTCACGGTGCTCGGGCCGCAGGCGGATCGTCTGGGCAACGCGTTTCATCGGGGTCCTTCCGTGAGTGTGGGCGGCGTTGCGGGACAGCCCGCCATGGGCCTGCCTGGTGACGCACTGGCGTGGCTGTCCGCACGGCGTGGGGCTTGGCACGACGCCGACGTCAGGGAACGCCGGTTGAATACGACGGCGGCGCCGAGGGGGCGGCTGCCGCCTCACTCCTTCGTCGCGCCGGCGAGCATGCCGGACACGAGAGCGCGTTGGGAGAAGAGGAAGACGATCAGAACGGGGACGATGGTCACGAGCGTGGCCAGGGCCAGTTCGGGTCGCATGATCTGGTTGCCCGTGCCGCTGGAGGTGTTGAACAGCGGCGAGGCGGCGAGCAGGTTGTTCAGCCCTACCTGCGCCGGATATTGGGAGCTGTCGGGCAGCATCACGAACGGCAGGAAGAAGTTGTTCCAGTTGCCGACGAAGTTGAAGAAGCCGACCAGGGCGATCACGGGCTTGGCCAGCGGCATCGCGATGAGACGGAAGACCTGCCACTCCGAGCAGCCGTCGATGCGAGCTGCGGCGAGCAGGTCGGAGGGGACGTTGGAGGAGAAGTAGATGTAGGTGAGGTAGACCCCGAAGGGGAAGAAGGAGAAGGGCAGGATCACCGACCAGATCGTGCCGTCCAGGTGCACGGCGTTCATCCCCAGGTACAGGGGCAGCACCATCGCGGCCGTCGGCATGAGCATCACGAGCATGGTGATGGTCAGCAGCATCCGTCGCCCGATGAACTGGGTGAGAGCCAGCGCGTACCCGGCGGGGATCGACGTCACGAGGGTGATGGCCAGTGCGCCGAACGTGTAGAGCGCCGAATTCAGCAGCCAGGTGAGGATGGCGCCGTCCTGGAAGGCGTAGAGGTGGTGCCAGGCGTCGGCGACCGCGGTGAGGGAGCCGAAGGAGAACGGGTTGTCCCGCACGATCTGACTGTCGGTCTTGGTCGGCGCCAGCAGGAGCCACACCACCGGCACACAGAAGAACAGCGCGGACAGGCCCATGACGATGAGCCAGGCCAGCCGGGCGGCCAGTGAGCTTGGGCGGCGCTTCCGGCGCATGGGCTTCCTCGGGCGGGTGCGGGCGCCGGTCGTGCGGGGTGGCGGGGTTCGGCGGGCTGTGGTCGTGGGAGCTGTGGTCATCCTTCGTCCCTGTCGAACAGGCCGGTACGGAAGACGACGAGCGCTGCGCAGGCGAGGCCCAGGATGAGGAGGTCGACGGAGAGCGCCGCCGCGCCGTTGAAGTCGCCTGCCTGGAAGGCGTACTGGTAGGAGAGCTGGTTCGGTGACCAGCTGTCGGGGATCATGCCCCAGCTGGCGAGGGAGACCAGTTGCGGCTCGACGAAGAGCTGGGTGCCGGCCGCGAAGGCCAGGATCAGCATGTACGCGATCCACTTGGTGATCATCGGGATCTGGATGCGCAGGGCGATCTGGAGCGTGCTTGCGCCGTCGATGCGGGCGGCCTCCAGGATTTCGTCGGGGATGCTGTTGAGCGCGCCGTACATGACCACGATCCAGCCGCCGGCCCCGGTCCAGAAGGCGATGACGGTGAAGAGCACCGGCAGGTGACCGGGGGCGTTGACCTGGGCGAGGGTGTTCCAGCCGAAGCCCTTCAGCAGCCAGCCGACGGGACTGGCAGCCGGGTCGAGGAGGATCAGGAAGAGCAGTACGCTCGCCACCCCGGCGAGGGCACCCGGCAGGTAGAACAGGAACCGCAGGCTGGTGGAGGTCCTGCGCATGCGGCCGTGCAGCATCAGGGAGAGCAGCACCACCAGGATCATCAGGCTGGCCAGCCAGACCACCAGGTACAGGCCGATGTGGAGGAAGGCCGGTCCGAAGCGGTAGTCGGTGAACGTCCGGGTGAAGTTGCCGATTCCGACGAGCTGGTTGCGGGAGTTGGACAGCGCCAGCCACACCGCGTAGCAGGTCGGCAGGACGCCGAAGGCGAGTAGGAGGAGGACGTAGCCGGAGACGAAGACGTAGCCGGCGCGTCCGACCGGGTTGCGGGCCGAGCGGCCGCCGCGGCGGCCGCTCCGCTCCGTTGCGGGGTGGGTGGTCATGGGTCCGCTTCGCTAGTTGACGGTGTAGCCGAGGGACTTGGCCTTGTTGGTGATGGCCGTCTGCCAGGTGTCCAGGGTGTCGGTGAGGGTCTTGCCGGAGTTCAGGGCGGGGACCACGGTGGAGGAGTAGATGGCTTCCTGGCTGTACTGGGTGGCGGACCAGCCGGGCCAGATCAGTTCCGCGGATTCCTTGAAGACGGGGCTGACGTCCTCGGCGAAGTAGCCGGTCTTCTTCTGGTTGGCGAGCCAGGTGACCGCGGCCTTCTTGTACGCGGGGTAGGTGCCCGCGGTGCCCTGGTAGGCGTCGGAGGTTGTCATCCAGGTGACCAGGTCGGCGGCCGCCTTGAGGTTCTTGCTGTGGGAGGAGATGAACCACAGTCCGCCGCCGACGTTGCCGGTGTAGTTCTTGGCGTCAGCCTCGAACTTCAGCGGGGAGGCGGCGGCGATCTGTCCTTCGGGGGTCTTGAAGGTGGAGTTGAAGAGCACCTGGCCGAACCAGGAGGGGCCGGGGAGCATCAGGACCTTGCTCGCCTGGTTCTTGATGAAGCCGGCGCTGAAGACGGTGTCTTTGGAGACCGAGCCCTTGGCGATCAGGGTGTCGAGCAGCTTGGCCATCCGGGTGCACTTGGCGTCCTTCAGGTCCACCTTCACCTTCTTGGCGCCGGTAGTGGTGCTGGCCGTGCACTGGCTCGCCCAGAAGTACACCTCGGGGCTCCAGGCGTCCCCGGCGGTGCCGACCAGATAGCCGGGGTGCTCCTTGGCGACCTTCTCGCCGAGTGCCTGGTACTCCTCCCAGGTGGTCGGGATCTTGTACCCGAACTTGTCCATGAGGGACTTGTTGTACCAGAGCACGTTCTGGGCCAGGTCGTTGCGCAGGCAGTAGGTGTTGCCGTTGAAGGTGCAGGGATTCAGCGCGCCGTCCGCGAAGCCCCCCAGCGTGGACTGGGAGATCACGTCCTGGTTGACGGGCGCGGCATAGGGGGACTTGCCCTGGGACGCCCAGGTGCCGTCGTTGACGTTGGCGCTGAAGGCGACGTCGGGCCAGCCGCTGCCGGTGCGATCGAACAGCTGGACCTTGGTCTGGAGGTCGTTGGCGCCGTTGGCGTCTCCGCTGTACGTGACGATCTTTATTTTCACGTCCGGGTGGGCCTTCTGGTACGCCTGCACGCCGGGGACACGGGTGGCGTCCGCCCAGACAGTGATCTCACTGCCCTGCTGCTGAGCCACGGGCTTGAAGGCCGCCGGGGAGGACGTCGCGGGGGGTGTGGGGTCCGCGCTGCCGCAGGCGGCGAGAGCGAGCAGGGAGACGGCGCCCAGGACGGCGACGGCCGTGTGCCTGAGCCGGCGGCGGGAGGAAACCGGAACGTCGTCGTTCATGTCTGACCTCAGATCTTGGGAAATGGCGCACAGCGGGAGAGGTGCCGCGTTCGGGGTGTTCGAGACAGGCCGTCGGGCCTGGGGCTCCGGTCATCAGGCTCGGGGCGGGGTGACGGTGTCCTCGTCGACAAATTTCTGAAGGGCGGGAGGGTAGTCCAGACCCGCCGGAAGGGCGACGCCCGGACCGGTGGGGGCATGAACGAGGCCGCGGGCGTCGATGCCGCTCTCGCGGCTGATGGGGTTGCCCATGACCAGCGACTCGTAGTAGGTGGTGTTCGAGATGGCCATGCACAGGTGCCGGTTGGGGATCTCCGGCCCGTGCACCTCGGCGCGCAGTCGGTAGGCGTCGGCGAGGTGGGCGGTGCGCATGGCGCCGGTGAAGCCGCCTCGCAGTTGTGTGGAGGCGCGGACTCCGAAGGTGGCGGCGCCGGCCTGGATGAAGTCGGCCGAGTTCATGTGCGCCCCGTCGGAGGTCTCGGCCACAAGGAGGGGAACGGCCACCGCGGCGGCGAGGCGCTTGTACGCGGTGACGCTGAACTCCCTCATCGGCTCCTCGTACCAGAGGTAGCCGGCGTTTGAGAGAGCGTGCCCGAGATAGATCGCGTCGGGGAGGTCGAAGCCCGCCGACCCGTCGAACATCAGCGGGATGTCGTCCCCCACATGCTCGCGCAACGCCACCGACAGGCGGGCGTCGCGGCGGGCGTCACCCCAGGCGTGGAGCTTGATGGCGGGGTAGCCGAGCTCCAGGGCCTGGTCGGCGATGTCCAGGTACTCCTCGACCGAGGAATAGGTGACGGTGGAGGCGTAGGCGGGTATCGAGGTGCGGTATCCGCCGAGCATCTGCCAGGTGGGCCGGTCGGCGAGCCGTCCGGACAGGTCCCACAGCGCGGTGTCGACCAGACCCAGCAGATAGAGCGGGAGCTCCTCCGTGCGGTCAAGCTCCCACATGCGGTGCCAGAGCCATTCCCGCTGCAGGGGATCCTGCCCCACCAGCTCCTTGCGCAGTACGCGGTCCAGCAGGTCCGCCAGGATGACACCGCTGCCGCGCCGGGGGGACATCGCCACCCCCTCTACCCCTTCGTCCGTGCAGATGCGCAGCACCGCGGCCTCGCCCTCGGACGGGCTGCCCAGGAGTCCGTCCCGCCAGACGAAGGATGGACTGGCTCCCGGCACCCGGACCGGATGGCACTCGACTTCGGCAATGCGCACGGCTTGCACCCCTTGTGGCGGGAAGTACTGCTGCGAAATTTCCGTGTAACGTAAGTCGTCATACGAATGCTGTCAAGGAGTTTCCGCGCAGTAGACTCGCCGTCATCGCACATCAGCAAGGGGGACATGATGGCTAAGGAGAGCGCCGACGGGACGGGAGAGCCTCCTGTCCTCAAGCCCTGGCCCAAGCGTCCGGCCCGCCTGGCGCAGGCCGTCATGGAGAGCCTGACCGACACGATCGTGTCGGGCGCCATTCCGCCAGGGTCGACCCTGCCGGTGGAACCCGAGCTCTGCGAGACATTCGGCGTCAGCCGGATCACCGTCCGCGAGGCGGTCAAGTCGCTGGAGGCCAAGGGGCTGGTCCAGGCCCGGCAGGGCTACGGCACCACCGTCACCCCACCCGAGGAATGGAACCTCCTCGACCCCGTCGTGCTCGCCGCGACCGTCCAGCATGACGACCAGCTCGTCATCCTCGACCAGTTGGTCGACATCCGGTCGACGCTGGAGGCCCAGATGACAGCCCAGGCCGCGGAGCTGGCCACCGACGACGACCTGAGAGCCGTCGAGCAGTTGCTCGCCCGGCTCGACGAGGAGACCGCCGTCCCGGCACGCTTCATCGAGACCGATGTGGCCTTCCACGACCGGATCCTGCAGGCATCCCACAACAGACTCGGCCGTTCCATCATCCGGATCCTCCACGCCCAGGCGCGCACGACCTTCCTGTACAACGGCACACCGGACGCGACCGCATGCGAGCAGGCCAACGAGGAGCACCGCGCGGTCGCCGAGCGGCTACTGGCCCGGGACGCCGACGGGGCCGCGCAGGCCATGGCGGCACACATCCAAACCGCCTGGAGCCGCCGCCGCCTGCCGAACGTCGGCTCGCCCGCCTCCTAGAGCACCCGCACCGACCGCGCCCCCGAGCCGACAGGCCGGGGGCGTTCGCATGCCCTGACCAACTCCCGCCGAGGCGGCATGCACGATCTATTGACGAAATTCATATGACGACTAATGTTACATCGCCATTTCCCTTCCCCTCCCGTCGCTGGGTTCTTCCCTGCCCGCCGTGGGCACCGCAGGCCCCTCTGAACCACCCGGAAGGTGTCACGTGCGAACAACCCATATGCATCCCGCGGTTCCCCACCGCTTCAGATCATGGCTGGCCACAGCCGCCGTCCTCACCGCCTCGACCGCGGCAGTCCTCACCCAGGCCGGCCCCGCCTTCGCGGCCGGCACGACGCTCTACGCCTCACCGAGCGGCTCCGGCACCGCCTGCTCCGTGAAACGGCCGTGCTCCGTCACCCAGGCCAAGACCAAGGTTCGGGCAACCAACAACTCCATGAAAGGTGACATCACCGTCGAGCTCGCCGACGGCACCTACCGGCTCTCCTCGCCGCTCGCCTTCACCTCGGCGGACTCCGGCACAGGCGGCCACACGGTGATCTGGAAGGCCGCGCTGGGCGCCCACCCGGTCATCACCGGAGCGCAGAAGGCCACTGGCTGGACCGTGCAGGACTCGGCCAAGAACATCTGGAAGGCTGACGTCGGCACCGGCTTCGACACGCGCCAGCTGTACGTCGACGGCGTCCTGGCCACCAGGGCCCGCACCGCGGTCGCCCGCTCGGACCTGACCGCGACCACCAGCGGCTACACCTTCACGAACAGCTCGCTGAGCTACCTCAACAGCCTCTCGCAACCCGGCCGGACCGAGATTCACGGCATCGGATCCTTCACCGACCGCTATGCCCCGGTGACCGGCATCAGCAGCGGCACCATCACCATGGCCCAGCCCTCATGGAACAACAACACGTTCGGCTACGACACTCTGACGAGCCCCTTCCGGGCCGGCCCCCTCTACATTGAGAACGCCTACGAGTTTCTCGACACGGCCGGCGAGTGGTACCTCGACACCGCTACCGGCACCCTGTACTACAAGCCGCTCACCGGCCAGGACATGAGCAAGGCCGATGTCGAGGTGCCGAAGCTGGAGTCGCTCATCAGCGTCGGAGGGACGTACTCCTCCCCCGCCACCCACATCGCCTTCTCCGGGCTGCAGTTCTCGGGCACCAGTTGGCTGGAACCCACCGCCCACGGCTACGCCAGCCAGCAGACCGGCGCTTACCTCTCCGGCACCTGGGACCGCCCGTCGGACGCGCTGACCTCGTGTCAGAGCGGGTGCCGGCTCTTCGAGGCGGCACGCCCTCACTGGAAGCAGATGCCCTCCGCGGTCCAGGTCTCGGCCGCCGACCACATCACGTTCACCGGTAACCGGTTCACCCAGCTCGGACAGAACAGCCTCGGCATCGGCAACGACGCCAACGCCCACACCACCGGCGTCGGGCTCGGTGCCCGCAGCATCACAGCGACCGGCAACGTCTTCACCCAGGACGCGGGGGGCGGCATCGCCGTCGGCGGCGTTCGGGCGGACGCGCACCACCCCAGTGACAGGCGGATGACCAACCGCGACATCACGCTGAGCAACAACCTCATCCATGACGTGGCGCTGGAATACCGTGACATGTCCGCCATCCTCGTCACCTACGTGAACGGCGCGACCGTCTCGCACAACGAGGTGTACAACCTGCCCTACTCCGGCATCACCATCGGCTACGGCTGGGGTGCCAACGACATCGGCGGCAGCCAGGACTACGTCAACCGGGGCCTGTACAGCTACCAGCCCGTCTACACGACCGCGACCACCGCCGCGAACAACCACGTCACCGACAACTACATCCACGACCTCATGCAGCAGATGACCGACGGCGGCTGCATGTACACCCTGTCGGCGTCACCGGGCAGCACCTTCGAACGCAACTACTGCCACAGCAACAACGGCTGGTTCGGCTTCTACCACGACGAGGGCTCCCGGAACTTCACGGACACCAACAACGTCTTCCGGAACACCGGCGAATGGGGCCATGAGAACAGCAGTGCCACCAACAACACCGGCGCCCTGACCCTGACCGACAACTGGACGAACAACAGCTCCGCGAACATCACCAACACCAACGGCCGCGGTGACGTAGTCAGCGGCACCGTCGTCGTCAGCGACGGCAACTGGCCGTCAGCCGCCAAGACGGTCATGAACAACGCCGGTATCCAGCCCCTGTACCGTCCGCTGACCACCGACCCGGTCAGCTCCCCCTACAGCGCCTACTCCTCCACCCCCGCCAACACCGGCCAGAGCGGCGCCCACTTCACGATCACCGACGCGGGCAAGGACATCTGGGGTGCCGGCGGACAGCACGACGACGAGTACGGCACCGTCTTCCGAAACGGGGCAGCTGTCGACGGCACGTCGGTGACCGCCCGGGTCGACAACCTGGACAAGACCAGCGGCTGGGCCAAGGCCGGCGTCGTCCTGCGCAACGACCTCACGGGCAACGGCTCCTCCGCCGGCTACGCGGCTGTGGTGGTGACCCCGAACAACGGCGTCAGCTTCCAGCGGGACTCCAACGCCGACGGCTACCTCGACCAGCTCACGTCCACCGCTGCCACCATCAAGGCACCGGTCTGGCTTCGGCTCACCCGCACTGCCACCCAGGTGTCCGCCTCCTACTCCACCGACGGATCCACCTTCACTCAGGTCGGCTCGACGGTGACCCTGCCGTCCATGGCGACCACCCAGGATGCCGGTGTCATCCACACAGCCCACAGCACCACCGCCGGCAGCGCGACATTCAGCAACCTGCGCATCGTCACCTCTCCCTACAGGGCATACAGTTCGATTCCGGCCGCCGTCAGCGAAAGCGGCGGAGTGACCTCCCTGACCAGCGCGGGCATCGACATATGGCGCTCCGGCACGGCATACGACGACGAGTACTCCGCCGCCTACCAGACGGGGGCCGCCGGAACCTCCTCGACCGTCACCGTCACCGTCCGCGTCGCCAGTCAGGACAAGACCAACAGCTGGGCCAAGGCCGGCCTGATGCTGCGAAACGACATCGCCTCCGCCGGCTCGTCCACCGGGTACCTCGTCCTCGCCACCACCCCCGGCAACGGAATCACCCTGCAGTCGGACTCCAACGGTGACGGCTACCTCGACACCAACACCATCAAGACCGGAAGCGCCACCGTCGCCCCTGTCTGGCTCCGCCTGGTCAGAAGCGGTACGTCGGTCACCGGCTCCTACTCCGCCGACGGCACCACCTGGACCACTGTCGGCACCTCGACCCTGACCGGGGCGAACAGCACCCTGGACGCGGGCATGTTCTCCACGGCCCACGCCGGAACCATCGGCACCGCGAACTTCAGCCAGTTCTCGGTCAGTTGACAAAGCGGTTCGGGTCACGATCCCCGAAACGAGTTCCGCCTGCCGGTGCGACCTCCGCACCGGCACGCGGAGCACCGTCATGTCCGGGCCGACCTGCTGCGGCATGGCAACGCGCACGCGGCATCGACGGTGCCGCACCCACCCTGCAACGCGCGGAATGTACCGCGCGACCGCTATCTGCGTGCAGCCTGTCCCATACACAAGTCGAAAGTGGAGTTGATGAGCAAACACGGAGTGGCCGCGGGCGCCATGGCGGCGGTCGTGCTGGCTGCTGGGCTGGTGGTCAGTGGTACGGCGGAGGCGGCAGCAGCGTGCACCTTCTACGTCTCCGCGTCGGGCAGCGACGGTAACGCCGGAACCTCATCGGATCGCCCCTGGGCGACCTTAGAACGGGCGCGGGACCACATCCGACAGCACGAGCTCAACAAGGACATGCGGGCCGACATCCGCGTCTGCCTGCGCGGGGGCCGGCATACTCGGACGGCCACCTTCGACCTGGCCGAGGCGGACTCGGGTTCCAACGGGTTCAAGGTCGTCTACCAGGCGTATCCGGGTGAGACGCCCATAGTTGACGGTGGTAAGGCCGTCACAGGCTGGAAGCGGGTAACCGACCAGCCTTACTTCGTTGCCGACGTACCGGAGTCGGCGGGCTACGCCGACTACTTCCGGCAGCTCTACGTCGGCGGTCGGCGGGCTCAGCTGGCGATGGGCAAGGGCATCGTGGGCAGCGGCTTCTTCGATGAGGCATCGATCCCCAACCCGCCGGCCAACCCGGAGCGGCCGACCCGCTCCTACGACGGCGTGCAGTTCCCGGCGGCCGGCGTTCCGGCGTACACCAACGTCCGCGACATTCGGCTGCTGCACATCGGGATCGGCTTCAAGATCGACTACTTCCCCGTCGTGGACATCAGTGCGAGCGGCGCCAATAAGCGGGTGCGCCTGGCACAACCGCACTTCCAGGCGCGGCTGAACCGCGACGACGGCTTCTCGCTGGACTACGACGACACGTACTACGTGCTCAACGCGTTCGAGGAGCTGGACTCCCCCGGCGAGTGGTACCTGAACCGGGCGACGAACAAGGTGTACTACTACCCGCGAGCTGGAGAGGATGTCAACCAGGCCGGGGCGTACGTACCGACGGTGGAGACGCTGGTGAACGTGGCCGGGTCCAGCCCGTCCGCGAAGGCGAGCGCGATCGCGTTCGACGGCATCACGTTCGAGCACGGCAACTGGCTGATGCCTCGCGACCGGTTCATCGGCGGCACGCAAGCGGAGGCGCAGTACGCGGACGACCCCTTCAAGGATCCGAACTACGACGGCTACGGCGGCGAGGTGCCCGGTCAGATCAAGCTGACCAACGCCCGCGACATCACCTTCACCGACAACACCGTGCGCAAGATGGGCAGCGGCGGACTGCAGCTGCTGACCGGAGCAGAGGACGTCACCGTCACCGGCAACCTCTTCCACAACCTGACCGCCGCCGGGGTCATCGCCGGTCGGTGGATGGACGTGCACGTCAACGGCGCCCAGCGCACCAAGAACGTGACGATCAGCAACAACGTCGTGACCGACACCGGTGACGACTTCTTCCCGGCGACCGGGATCAGCCTGATGAACACCTACAACGTGGCAGTCACCCACAACCTCGTCTACGACACCGCATACAGCGGCTTCCATCAGCGCAAGGCGGAGGAGACCAGCCTCCTCGACGCGGTGGACGGGATCGGCAAGACGACGTTCAGCCACAACGAGGTGTACAACGCCACGTCCAAGCAGCCCTGGGGGGTGCACGACTCGGGGGCCGTCTACTCGTTCGGGTCGTGGCCGGGCAGCGAGATCAGTTACAACTACGTGCACCACTCGACGTCGACCGCGAACTACTACAGCGACAACCAGAGTCACCAGACCCGCTGGGACTACAACGTCGGAAAGGGCGGGCGGTTCGATTTCTCCCCGCGTTACCGCCAGCCCCTGTCGGTGTACGCGTCGCACAACTACACCGACTTCGCCGACAACTGGCTCAGCGGGGCCATCTACGACGGCGACGGGCGACCGCACGTGGTGACAGATGGTGCGTGGCCGGCCGAGGCCCGGACCATCATGAACCAGGCGGGCCTGGAACCGGAGTACGCCGCGCTGCGGCGGAAGGTGCCCACGGAGAACCTGGCCGACCACTCCACCGTGTCGCAGCGCAGTGCCTGGAACAGCGACCTCGGCAAGCTTTGGGACGGCGTCACCGAGACCGGCGAGGCCGGCTCCAACGTGAACGAGTCCTGGGTGCAGTTCGATCTCGGCGCCGACTACGAGCGGTTCGCCTTCACCATCCAGCAGGACAACTGCTGCACCTGGATGACCACCCACTGGAAGGTGCAGCGGTGGAGCGCCAGCAAGAACGCCTGGATCGACATCATGCCCTACCAGGCGATCAACACGGCGGCGCCGGTCGTCTACCGACCCTCGGCCAACGTCGCCACCACCAACATCCGGCTCTACGTGCGCAACAGTAACCAGAACGGAAAGGTCGGCGTACAGGAGTTCAGCGCGACCGGCGTGAGGAAGTAGCGGCCTCGACATCACGCGGCGGGCGTGGCGCAGCGGGCGGGTGCACCGAGTCGTGCGCCTGCCCGGCCGCCTTCTGTGGAATCCTCACATCGGGGTTCCCCCGACGTGCGGGATGTGCTGATCAGCGAGTGGGGCTGGTTGACGAGGTATCAGACATCCGCTTACCGACAACGGGCTTGTCTGGTCGAACAAGGGTCTTGATCGGGTGATCGCGGTGCGGTCGGCGCATGAGGGCAGGGCCTCGCGGTAGCTCGTGGTTGTCGAAGCCAACGAGCACCAGGAGGCCCTGTTGCTGCAGTCTTTCGCGCACGCGCCCGTGGAGTCCAACTCGCCGTCTCCGTTGTGTGACTGCCTCGCGCACAGGTTCGGTAACGCGGCGGACGGGGCGGGCCGTGTGCGGTGTTACGGCTCGGACCTGACAGACGTGGAGTGGCAGGTCATCCGGCCGTTGCTGCCCGTTCTCGCGTGGTTTCAGGGGCGCGGTGGCCGACCGGAGGCTATTGCCATCGCGTCACGCTGGACGCAGCGCGCTACGTGGTCGACAACGGCGTCGTGTGGGCAATCTGCCTGCGGATTTCCTGCCGCACCGGCGTGTGCACGCCTTCGCCCGCCGTTGGCAGGTGGCGGGCTGCTCGCCGAGTTCCACGACCGGCTGCGCGACCGCGTGCGCCAGAAAGAGGGCCGCACGGTGGACCCGCCGGCCGCGATCGTGGACTCGCAGTCGGTGCGGACGGCGGCGAACATCCCGCGCTCGCCCGCCGGTTGGGATGGTGGGAAGAAGGTGGGCAGCCGTAAGCGGCATCTGGTGGTGGACTGTCTCGGCCTGGTCCTGGCCGTCCCGGTGACCGCAGCGAACGTGCAGGACCGAGACGCCGCAGTGCCTCTGCTGGAACGGCTGCGCAGGCTGTACTTCTCCGTCCGGCTTGTCTGGGGGCGGCTATGCGGGGCGCCTGGTCGACTGGGCGGCCGAGAACCTCCACCTCACGCTCGAGATCGTCAAACGCTCCGACGACACCACGGGGTTCGTGGTGCTGCCGCGCAGGTGGGTGGTGGAAAGGACGCTGAGCTGGCTGATGCGCTCCCGTCGCCTGGTGCGTGACTACGAGACGCTGCCCGCCATACACGAGGCCATGGTGCTGTGGTCGATGACCATGCTTATGAGCGGCCGCCTGGCCGGACGCCGGCCCGGTGCCTTCAGCCGGCCGGCGTCCCGAGCGGGGTGAACACCCCCGGCCGTGGCTGAAGGGCCCACCCTCGTTCCATCAGGCGCTTCGCCTTCGACCGCAGCCCCTCGACCTTCGCCGGGACCGCCTGAAGCCCCAGGGCCGCGGCCAGTTGCTGGCACCGCATTCCCTCCCGGCCCGCAGCCGACTCCAGCACGGAGATGATCCGCTGGTAGTCCCCAGGCAGGACCGACGCCGTCATCCCCTCGGCCCTTCGCGGCACCACCGCCCCCGCCGCCCCTGTGATCCCTGCCGACGCCACGACCGCAGACTTCGGCTCCGTCAGCACCTCGGCCACCGTCATACGGGCATCCGCAAGACGCTGAAGTACGCGTTCCACCTCGCCGAGGGCGGCCTGCACCCGCTCGGCCTCCTCCCGCAACCGCGCGACCTCTGGAGCCGGATCTTCTCCCTAAACGCCCGACGCTCAGCGGTCAGGCCCCCGCCCTCCGGATATCGCATACCACCGGCATACCTCAGGGATCATGAACGGTCACCACCCGACGACAACCCGAAAACCTCAGTAGTCACAACTCACTGGGCCGCCATCCACAACTCTCGGCAATGCCCCCGTTCAGGCAGATGCGAGGCGGAGGGGCCGGATGTCATAAGGCGGGCCAGAGTCCCTCTCACTTGATCAGACGACTCACCGGCTGGCCCCTGTAGTGAACAGTGGAATCATCCGTGGTGAGCTCGCTCGACCCCAGGCCGCCTCGCGTGCCCACCACAACGGGGCGGAAGTCCCGGTGTGCTGGAGTTCCACCGCCTGCGCCGGTGGACGCCTGTACGAGGAATCGCCCCTCGGCATCGGACCAGCGCAGCGACGTGAACGTGAACTCGCCCTCCTCGTAACCGAATCCGTCCCCGGCATCGTCGTAAAGGTCGAACCGCCCGTCAGAGCCCGGGTAGACACGGACCTCCAACGGAGCGTCGGGCATCTCGTCGGCGTGGGACATCACGGGGCCGAGCGGAAGAACCGAGCCGGCGCGCACGAAGACGGGTATGTGCTCGAGCGGGGCTGCGGCATGGATGGTCCGGCCACCGGTGTGTCGTTCGCCCGTCCAGAAGTCGTACCAGTCGCACCCGGTGGGAAGGTAGACCTGCCGGGTCCATACGGTATCGGTGATCGGGGTGGAGCCAGGGCCGAAGTACATGGGTTCGGTGACAGGGCAGATCATCAGCGCGGGCCCGATCATCAGCTGGTCGTCGATGTCGTAGACGGCAGGATCGCCGCGGAAGTCGAAGGCCAGTGCGCGCATGCCGGTATAACCGCGGTGGGCTTCCCAGCCCTGAAGTGTGTAGAGGTAGGGCAGCAGTCGGTAGCGTAGACGAATGAAGGCGAGGATCGTTTCATAGGTGCTGTCGCCGACGTCTCCGAAGCGCCAGGGTTCGCGCGGGGTGTCGGTGCCGTGTGAGCGGAACATCGGCAGGAACGCGCCGAACTGCAGCCATCGCACGTAGAGCTCACGGTAGCCGAGGTCGGCGCAGCCGGCGGGGAAGTCACCGCGCCAGAACCACGGTTCCTTGCGGTCGACGAAGAAACCGCCGATGTCGCAGGACCAGCGGGGGTTGCCGGTCATGCAGAAGTTGAGACCATCGGCGATCTGGGCGCGCAGCGTGGCCCAGGTCGCGGTCACGTCTCCCGACCAGGTGACCGCTCCGTAGCGCTGCTGGCCCGGGCTGCCGGAGCGGGTCAGCACGACGGGGCGCCTGTGCGGGTCGGCTCCGCGCTGACCCTCGTACAGGCCGCGGGTGTGCAGCAGCGCGTAGGCGTTGAGGTGTTCGGCGTCGAGATACTTCTTGCTCTCGTCGGTGTTGATACGGGCCCGGGTGGCGGCGTCGGGTTTCACCGTGCCGTTCCAGTCCGCTTCGAAGGGCTCGGTGCAGTCGGTCCACCAGGCGTCGACCCCGAACCGGAAGTACCCCTCGTCGGCCTGCTTCCAGTAGAGCCTCCTGGCGTCCGCGCTGAAGGCGTCGTAGGTGGCGTCGTTGCCGAGCAGGTGTCCCCGTTCCCGCATCTCGACCTGGTCGGGTCCGTCGTTGTGCATGGTGGGCCAGACGGAGACCATCAGACGCGTGTTCAGGGCGTGGAGGTCGGCGCAGAGTCTGCTCGGGTCCGGGTAGCGGATCGGGTCGAAGCTCTTCTGCCCCCACAGTTCCCCGGTCCAGCTCTTCCAGTCCTGCACCACACAGTCGAGGGGGATGTCTCGTCGGCGGTGTTCGCGGGCGATCTCGACAAGCTCTTCCTGGGAGGCGTAGTGCTCCTTGGACTGGAAGTAGCCGAGTGCCCAGCGGGGCAAGGGCGGTACCTGGCCGGTCAGCGTCCGGATGCGTCCGACGATCGCGTCGATCTCCGGGCCGAGGATGAAGTAGTAGTCCAGTTCGTCGTCGGTCTCGGTCCAGAAGCGGGTCCCGTCCCGGTCGTCGGTGAACGAGGCGAACGCGCAGCTGTCCCAGAGCATTCCGTAGCCGGCGGTGGAAACGATGACCGGGGCAGCCACCTTCAAGTTCTGCTGGTACAGGTACTGCTGGTGTCCGCGGTAGTTGAGGATGCCTTCTTCGTGCTGGCCAAGGCCGTAGATCGCCTCTCCCTCGGCAAGTTCAAGGCGCAGCGTGGTCGAGTACGCCGTACGGTCCACGATGCGTGGCACGGCCTCTGTCACCGCCTTCGGTCCGTCGGCTCCGCTCACGTTGGTGATGCGCGCGTCCGCGGCGCGGAGGGGGCGATGGACGAGGACCTCTTCCAGCGTTCTCGTCGGCGCTCCGTCGTGTGGTTCGCGCACCAGCAGCCGACCAGAGCTGTCCGTCCAGGTGAACGCACCGTTGAGGGCGTCGATCCTGAGCCGCAGTGCGGAAGTCGAGACGAGGAGTCCGCCGTCGACTTCGGCCACCTGCGGGGCGGCGGCGGGTGCCGGGAGGATCATGAGGCTCTCGGCGGTCCCGAAGCGGTCCTGCCTCGTCTGCACCACTCGTATGATCTCGGGGCCCAGGACCTGGATCTTCATCCGTCCGGTGTCCGTGAGGACGACGACTGCGTCGGGTTCGACATGATGGCTGGTCACAAACATCGTGTTCACTCCTTCTCGTGAGGGTGTCGGCAACGTCGGGGGCGGTCAGGCCGGTCCAGCCGACGGCCCCGCGACCAGGTCGCTGTCGGCGGCCAGGGCCAGGACCTCCGAGGTCTCCTCCGGCACGGTGATCGTCTGCCTCAGCTCGGTGGCGGTGACACCGGCCGTGCGTGCCTGAGGTGCCAGGTCGGCGAGGGTGAAGTCACTTCGCTGCGGGCCGAGTTCGTCTCCGCTGCTGATCCAGTCCTGGTCGCGGACGAACAGGTGCCACACATGGTGGTGGGCGTCCACGATGCCGGACCCTGTCTCCGCTCCGGTCACAGTTCCACACCACCGGCAGCGAGGCGCACGCGCCCTGCGCGGAGCAGTCGTGGACGACGTCGAGCAGGTCGGCCATCCGGGCCTGCCAGGTCATGTTGACGGGCGGCTTGTCGAGTTCGGCGATCATCGCCTGGTAGTCCTCGACCGCCAGCACAGGGAACAGGTCCGTGCCGCTCCGGCAGATCGTCCCTTCATGCGCCCCGGCGTCGCGGATGGCGGCGGTACGTTCCTCGGGCACCTTCCGGTGCGCGGCCTCGTACTCCTCGATGGGGTCGGCGCGGAACTTCGTGTGCAGGGCGATCCTCATGACGGCCCCTTCGGTGGCACAACTGCCCCGGCGGGGGTGGCGGTGGGGACGGGGGTGTCGGGGGCCAGCAGGCCCTCGGCGCGCAGCTCGTCCCACAGCGCGTCCGGGATCGGGCGTCGCAACTGTTCCACCGTGTCGCGCACCTCTCGAGAGGAACGCGCGCCGGTCAGGACGCTCGCGACCGCGGGATGGCCGAACGGGAAGCGCAGTGCGGTGGCCCGCAGCGGTACGCCGTGGCGTTCGGAGATCGCCAGCAGCCGCAGCGCCCGGTCGAGCACCGGCTGGGGAGCCGGTGCGTAGTCGTAGGTGGCGCCGGGTCGGGGCGCGGTGAGCAGACCGGAGTTGAACACCCCGCCGATGACGACGCCACGGCCGCGGGCGGCTGCCTCCGGGAGCAGTTCGGTG
Source organism: Streptomyces sp. P3 (assembly GCF_003032475.1). Classification (NCBI taxonomy): domain Bacteria; kingdom Bacillati; phylum Actinomycetota; class Actinomycetes; order Kitasatosporales; family Streptomycetaceae; genus Streptomyces; species Streptomyces sp. P3. The sequence goes on along the minus strand of NZ_CP028369.1, from coordinate 7,101,651 downwards.
AGCCCGTCCTGGTCCAGGAGCGTATAGCGGCCGGCCAGCAGGACCACGTCGATGTCGGTCTCGCGCACGAACCGGGCGGGCAGTGCCGACTGGTTCATCCCGATCCCGATCGCGCCGATCACGCCTTCGGCGCGCAGCCGCTCCAGCGCCGGGTACGCCTCCCGCAACGCCTGCTCGGCGTGGGCGTCCGGGTCGTGCAGCAGGGCCACGTCGACACGGTCGACGCCGAGCCGTTCGAGACTCGCCTCCAGGGAGCGCAGCACCCCGTCGGCGCTGAAGTCCCAGACCCGGAGGTGGGTGGCCGGGACGGCGAAACCGTGCGCCAGGTCGTCGCCGCCCCCCTGCGGATGCGGGAGGAGCAGCCGGCCCACCTTGGTGGAGAGGGTGTAGGCGTCGCGGGGGCGGTCGCGCAGCGCGGCGCCGAGCCGCCGTTCCGACAGGCCGAGACCGTAGTGGGGCGCGGTGTCGAACGTGCGGACGCCGACGTCCCAGGCGGCGTCCACCGTGGCACGGGCGGTCTCGTCGGAGACCGGCTCGTAGAGGTTGCCGAGGGCGGCGCAGCCCAGCGCCAGCTCCGAGACCGCCACCGCGCCGGCGCCCAGCCCGGTGGTCCTCACGACCGAGCCTCCGGACGCAGCCGCAGCCCCTGCATGCCGCCGTCCACCGCGAGCGAGGTGCCGGTGACGGACGCGGCGGCGGGACTCGCCAGGTAGACGATGGCCGCGGCGACTTCGTCCGCTGTGACCAGGCGTCCCATGGGCTGGCGGGCTTTGAGGGCGGCGCGCTCGCTCTCGGGGTCGTCTGCGGCGTCGAGGAGCCGGGAGACCCACGGCGTGTCGGCGGTGCCCGGGTTGACGCAGTTGACGCGGATGCCCTCGCGGACGTGGTCGGCGGCCATGGCGAGAGTGAGCGAGAGGACCGCGCCCTTGCTGGCGCAGTACAGGGCTCGCTGCGGGAGGCCCGCGGTCGCGCCGATCGAGCAGGTGTTGACGACCGCCGCGTGGGAGGAGCGACGCAGATGCGGCAGGGCGGCGCGGGTGACGCGCACGATGCCGAGGACGTTGACGTCCAGGACCCGGTGCCAGTCGTCGTCCGTGTTGTCCTCGATGGTGCCCACCGCGCCGATGCCCGCGTTGTTCACCAGGATGTCCAGGCCGCCGAGCCGATCGGCGGCCTGTTGTACGGCGGCGCGCACCGAGGCGTCGTGCGTGACGTCGGCCCGGAAGCCGAGCAGCGGTTCGCCGACGCCGTCCGGGTCGAGGTCGAGGACGGCGACCGCCGCGCCCCGCGTCGCCAGTGTGCGGGCGGTCGCGAGGCCGATGCCGGACGCGCCCCCGGTGACGACCGCCCTGAGCCCTGACAGATCGGTCATGCCGTCCCTCCCTGAGCAGCGCGGTCGGCGGCCCAGAACGTGCCGTCCGGGTAGTGGTACGCGGCGACGGACTCCTCCCGCATGGTGGCGGAGAACCCGGGCGCGAGCGGCGCACGGTAGCGGCCGTCGCGCATGATCACAGGCGCGGTGAAGTGCTCGTGGAGGTGGTCGACGAACTCGATGACGCGGTTCTCGGTCGTGCCGGAGAGCGCCAGGTAGTCGAACATCGACAGGTGCTGCACCAGCTCGCACAGGCCCACCCCGCCGGCGTGCGGGCAGACCGGGACCCCGAACTTGGCGGCGAGCAGCAGGATCGCGAGGTTCTCGTTGACGCCGCCGACCCGGGCCGCGTCGATCTGGAGGACGTCGATGGCGCCGGCCTGGAGGAGTTGTTTGAAGACGATGCGGTTCTGCACGTGCTCGCCGGTGGCGACCTTCACGGGCGCGACCGCCCGCCGTACGGTGGCGTGGCCGAGGACGTCGTCCGGGCTGGTGGGCTCCTCGATCCAGTACGGGTCGAACATGGCGAGCGCGTTGGTCCACTCGATCGCCTCGTCCACGTTCCATCGCTGGTTGGCGTCGATGGCGATGCGGATTCCGTTGCCGACGGCGGCGCGGGCGGTGCGCAGGCGGCGGATGTCGTCGTCCAGGTCCGCGCCGACCTTCAGCTTGATCTGGGTGAAGCCGTCGGCGACGGCCTGCTTGGCCAGCCGGGTGAGCTTGTCGTCGGAGTAGCCGAGCCAGCCCGGGGAGGTGGTGTAGCCCGGGTAGCCGTCCTGCAGCAGAGTCGTCTCCCGCTGCGCGATGCCGGTGCGGCCCTCGCGCAGCAGCCTCAGGGCGTCCTCGGGGGTGAGGGCGTCGGCGATGTAGCGGAAGTCGACCTGGGAGACGAGCCACTCGGGTTCGGCGTGGGCGAGCCACTGCCACAGCGGCTTGTCCTCGCGTTTGGCGGCGAGGTCCCACACGGCGTTGAGCACGGCGCCGATCGCCATGTGCATCACGCCCTTCTCGGGGCCGAGCCAGCGCAGTTGGCTGTCGCCGATCAGGTCGCGGCTGAGCGAGCCCGGGTCGGCGCACAGTTCCTGGACGGACCGGCCGACGATGTGCGGTCGCAGCGCCCCGATCGCCGCGACCTGGACGTCGTTGCCGCGTCCGGTGGTGAAGGTGAAGCCATGGCCTTCGTGTCCGTCACCTGCGTCGGTGCGCAGGACGACATAGGCGGCGGAGTAGTCGGGATCCGGGTTCATCGCGTCGGAGCCGTCCAGTTCCCGCGAGGTGGGGAAGCGGACGTCGTAGGTGTCGACCGCGGTGATCCGGGCGGAGGTTGCAGTCAAGGTGGTGCCTTTCACGCTGGGGCGAAGGTCTGGCGCTGGGCGCCGAGGCCGTCGATGGCGAGCTTGACGGTGTCGCCGGGGCGGAGGTAGGGGGTGCCGGGGAGGCCGAGGGCCGCACCCCCGGGAGTACCGGTGTTGATCACGTCGCCCGGCTTCAGGACCATGTACTGGCTCAGGTAGGACATGAGGTGGTCGACAGGGAAGATCATGTCGCCGGTGTGGCCGTTCTGCCGCTTCACGCCGTTGACGCTCAGTGCAGGGCGAGGCATGGGGGCGCCGATCTCATCGGCGGTGACGAGCCAGGGGCCCAGCGGGTTGAAGGTCTCGCAGGACTTGCCGAGGTCCCACTGGGACGAGTGCTCCAACTGGAACTCGCGCTCGGAGACGTCGTGGCTGATCGCGTACGCCGGGATCACGGTCCGCGCGGCCGCGGGTCCGTCGAGGTAGCGGGGCCGTCGTCCGATGCCGACCGCGAGTTCGACCTCCTAGTCGGTCTTGGCCGAGCCGCAGGGGATCAGCACCTGGTCGTACGGGCCGACGACCGTGCCCGGTCTCTCATGAAGACCACCGGGCGCGCGGGGATTGCCCCATCGGTCTCGGCGGCGTGGTCGCGGTAGTTCAGACCCACGCGGACGATCTGGGCGGGGCGGGTGACGGGGGCACCTACGCCCAGGTCGGCCGGGTCGAGCTCGGGCAGTTCTCCCGCCGTGACGGCCACCCGGGCCCGGTCGATCCCCCCCGAGGCCAGGAAGGCGCCGTGGATGTCCGGCGTCACGGACGACAGGTCCAGCATCCGGCCGTCGTCGGTACGGACGGCGAGCCGCTCCTGTCCGGGGGGCACCGACTCGTAGCAGTTTCACTGGCGGAGCTCCCTTGTCATGCGGGCTTTGCCTGAGGGTTGATGGGGTGGAGCCGGCCGCTGCGCTGGGGCCGTCCTTCGGGATGGCAACTCGCATCGAGGATGCCAGTCATCGGATGTATCGCGGCAGAGTGACCATAGATGCAGAGACCGCCCCTGGCAATGGACTCCTCGGATGCATTTGTTGACTGCCGTCCCTTGTGCTCGACGGGCGGATTCTCGTGGCCACGCCTGGTGAGGGGTTCGAACACGTGGCCCCGCCATCCGATGAAGCAACGTGCGTCGCCACGGGTCCAGGCGACCCTGCGTCGAATCGACAGCTGCCACAACACATTCCCCGTCACCCAGGAGGCGTGAATGTGCAGGTCAACGGACATGCGGACAGAGGCCCCAAGCAAGGAGGGTGTCTGGACCTTGTGCGGTGCACTACCCCGCCCATCTCCGACAGTGACACTTGGCAATGCGGTAAATGTCGCTGTATCGTCCTAGCGGTCCCGCGATACATCGGATGAATATGCCCATCCAGTGCGTCCGAACAACTCGTCGTCCGTGCGGGTCGATGCGCCTTTGCGTCCTTCTCGACCCCTGGCTGACCCTCACGTCCGGCCGTTACTGGGCACGATCCGCGCCCTTTGGGGGCGCGGATCGGCGTCTGCCCGTCCAGCCGCCCCTCCCCGCAGGCAGGTGAACCCCCTCCCAGTGGCGCAGTGCGGGCCTACGCTCGCGACTGAGGAGGGAACACAGCCATGAGTCTCACTGCCGTCCGTCGGCCGCAGCGCGTTGCGCGATCACGTCGTGTCACGGCCGGAGGGGGGTGCTGTGGAGTTGCGGACGACGAGTTCGGTGTCCAGCTCCATGTGTTCCATCAGTAGCTTCTGGCCGTCGATGAGGGCCAGAAGCGCGCGGGCCGCCTTCTGGCCCATGTCGTGGAGTGGCTGACGCACGGTGGTCAGGCCGGGAAAGCTCTGCGCCGCCTGCGGAAGGTCGTCGAAGCCCACGACTGACAGTGCGGTGGGCACTTCGAGGCCGCAGGCCCGTGCCGCGTCGATGGCGCCGAGTGCCATCAGGTCGGCGCCGGCGACGATCGCCGTGGGACGGTGTTCGGTGATCAGTCGGGTGGCGGTGCGGAATCCGCTGGCGTAGGAGAAGTCGCACGAGGCGACGAGGCGAGGGTCGACTTCGAGTCCCGCGAGCCGCATGGCGTCCTCGAAGCCGCGGTAGCGGAGGGAGGTGCTTTCGAGGTCTTCCTCGCCGCGGAGGTAGGCGATCCGGGTGTGTCCCAGGTCGATCAGGTGCTGTGTGCCCTGGCGCATGCCGTTGTAGTTGTCGACGGTCAGCCGGGGCAGCGGTACGGCGAGGCGACGGGGATCGATGATGACGCAGGGCAGGTTCTGCCGGTGCAGGAGTTTGACCGTCTGGTCTTCCAGGACGGGCGCGATCAGGAGTACGCCGTCGACGAGGCCGCGTGTCAGGAACTGGACGCGGTCCTGTTCGCGTACCGCGTCGTGGTACGAGGCGTTGACGAGCAGCTCCTGCTCCGCGTCGGCCAGTTCGTGGGCGACGCCGCGCAGGATCTCCAGTCCGTATTGACTCGTCAGGTCCAGTGCGATGAGGCCGACGAGCCCAGTGCGACCCGCCTTGAGGTTGCGGGCCGAGATGTTCGGCCGGTAGCCGAGCTTCGCGGCCACTTCCATGACGCGGCGCCGGGTCTCCTCGGAGGCTCCTGGCTTGCCGTTCAATGCGTTGGACACGGTCATCGCGGAGACGCCGGCCTCCTCGGCAACCTGCGCGATGGTCACCCGTGCTGCCACCAGAACTCCTTCGATCAGTCGGCATCCGTCGTGCCGAAGCCCCGGACGAGGCCCGGTGCCGTCCAGTCGCGCGCCTGGTGTGGGGCGCGACTGAGGACAAGAGCGGCTCACTGACCTGACGCCCCGGGGAAATACTTGGAAACTGTAACGATAAGGCTGCGGTGGCGTCAACGGCTGGCGCCTACCACGAAGCCGTGATGGCACGTAGCCGGACTCATCGACCACGGAAAGTTACGTATAGATGACCGCTAAGTTTTGCGTTACAGTCCCTGGCCATCGACAAGTGTCGTTCCCCGCAACTCGGGCCGACCGGCTCTTTTCATACGAATCAGCGCTGCACCCGTACGGCACAGGCTGATCAACTCGCATCGATCAAATCCCCTTCAGAGATGACTGTCGGTCCGTACCGACGGGTGAGGTGTGCAATGAAGCGTTCTGGGAGATGTCTCGCGGTCGCCACCACGGTCGCCGCCATGGCGATGTCGTTGGCCGCGTGCGGCGGAGGGTCGTCCGACTCGTCCGCCGACGGCACCGTCACCATCCGCGTACAGGCGTGGAAGGGCGGTGGCGCCGAGCCCGCCAACGTCGCTGAGATCAACAAGGCGTTCGAGAAGGCCAACCCGAAGATCAAGGTCGACTTCGAGTACATCACCGCGAACGACACCTACACGCAGAAGCTCCAGCCCGAGCTGCTCGGCGGCAAGGCCGGAGACGTGATCATGGTCGACACGGACCGGATGAAGAAGTGGGGCGCCTCCGGCTACCTCGCCGATCTGTCCGGGGAGCCCTGGGCGAGCCAGATCGCCCCGGACGCCAAGCAGTTCGCGCAGGCCGACGGCAAGACCCTGGCGATGCCGATGGAACTGATCGGCATCGGCCTGTACGCCAACATGGACCTGCTGAAGAAGGCGGGCATCGCCGAAGTCCCCGCCGACTGGCCGACATTCCTCGCCGACCTCGCCAAGGTGAAGAAGGCCGGCATCGACCCCATCTCGCTGCCCGACAAGGGGGCCTGGACCGGCAGCTCCGTCTTCCAGGCCGCCGGCTCGACCCTGGTCTACCAGAAGAACAAGCAGTGGGACGCCGACTTCCTGGCCGGCAAGACCTCCTTCGACCCGGACTGGAAGGAGCCGCTGGAGCAGTTGAAGACCCTGGAGGACAAGGGGTACCTCAACTGGAAGAACGAACTCGGCATCGACGAGTGGTCCCAGGGGGCGCAGGACTTCAGCGCAGGCAAGAGCGCCTTCTGGTACCAGGGCGCGTGGATGGTCTCCAACGTGAAGAAGGCGGGCTTCCCGGTCTCCTTCGCGCCCTGGCCGGGCGGCGCCGCGGGCACCAAGCCCAACAGCATGCTCTTCTCCGGCACGATGTGGGCGGTCAACTCCCAGTCCGAGCAGGGCGACGCGGCACGAAAGTACGTCAAGTTCTGGTCGCAGAACGAGAACCTCGCCAAGTATCTGGAGGCCGAGCACGCGGAGTCGCCGTTCACAGGCGGCACGACACCGCAGAGCACGGAGACGAAGGTCTTCACCACGGCCTTCACGGACGGCCGTTACCGGATCCTGCCGTCCGACTCCTGGTACGCCGGGGCCGCTGAGACGGCGACCGGATCCAAGATCCAGGCATATCTGCTGGGCAAGGCGTCCGCCGCGCAGACGCTGAAGGACATCCAGACCGCGGCCTCCGCGAAGTAACAGGCCACCCCCGGTCCGCCGTGGTGGGGGGCGGGAGGACGGCTCCTGGCCGCCCCGCACCACGGCCATCTGGGAAGAGGAGGATCCCGTGTTCCACCGACGGCGTGCCACCATGGCCGCCTTCCTGCTTCCGGCCATCGTCATATACGGCGTGTTCATGCTGTATCCGCTGGCCCGCGGCGTCTACCTGAGCATGACCGACAGCCTCGGTGGCCCGATCGCCCACTTCGTCGGCACCGAGCAGTACCGCGCCATGGCCGACGACCCGGCCGTCGCCGACGCCCTGTGGCACACCATCCTGTACGCGGCCGTCGTCGTGGTCGTGCAGAACGGTCTCGGCCTGCTCTTCGCGAGCCTGCTCTTCCGCCGGCCCGGAGTCCGCAAGTCGCTCAACGTGGTGCTGCTGACTCCCACTCTCGTCTCGCCGGTGATGGCGGCCTTCATCTGGTCGTACCTGTTCGCCCCGGACGGCGGCATCAACGCGCTGCTGGGGGTGCTCGGACTGGACTCGCTGCAGCACGTCTGGCTGGGGGACACCTCCACCGCCCTCTACTCGGTGGCCGCTGTCAACATCTGGATGTTCGCGGGCTACTCCTGCGCCATCTTCCTGGCCGGCTACATGAGCGTGCCCACCGAGCTCCTCGACGCCGCCGCCGTCGACGGGGCGAGCGGCTGGCGGCGGTTCCGCAGCGTGGAGTGGCCGATGCTGGCACCCGCGCTGACCGTGAACGTGACCCTCAGCCTCATCGGCTCGCTCAAGGTCTTCGAGTTCCCCTTCGTACTCACCAACGGCGGACCGGCCGGCGCCACCGATACCCTCACCATGCTCGTCTACCGCAACGTCTTCGGCGGCGGCAAGTTCGCCTTCGGCATCGCCCTGTCGGTACTGCTCCTGGTGACCGTGGTCGTCCTGTCCAGCGCCACCTCCTCCCTGCTCCGCCTGCGCGAGCGACGAATCTGACGGGCGACCACCATGAACTCCAAGACTCTGCCCCCGAGGACCGCGCACAGGCTCACCGCTCCCGTTCCGCCGTCCCGTGCCAAGTCCACCGCCTCCGGCCCGCGCAGGCGCCGCATCACCCACACCCTCGGCACCGTCCTGCTGTGCCTGGGCACGCTGGTGTTCGTCCTGCCGTTCCTCTTCACGATCATCACCTCGCTGCGCACCGCGGCGGACGTGGCCAGAACACCGCTCGGCATCCCGCACTCGTTCACCCTGTCGAACTTCTCCACCGCCTTCCAGCAGATCCACTACGGGCGGAGTGCGCTGAACACGCTGCTCCTCACGGCTCTGTCGTGCGTGAGCGTCACGGTCATCGGCTCCTTGGCCAGCTACCCGCTGGCCCGCATCACCCAGAACTGGTCCGCCTGGGTGTACCGGTTGTTCATCGTGGGCACCTCGGTACCGATCTTCGTGGTGATGGCGCCGCTGTACCTGCTGATGCGGGACCTGAACCTGCTCGACAGCTATACGGGCATGGTCCTGATCTACACGGCTCTCAACCTTCCGCTCGCCGTCTTCTTCTACACCAGCTTCATCCGCTCCATCCCGGTCGAGCTCGAGGAGGCCGCCGCCCTGGACGGCTGCGGGGCCTTCCGCACCTTCTTCACGATCGTCCTGCCGCTGCTGCGTCCCGTCACCAGCACACTCCTGACCTTCATCGCCCTCCAGGTCTGGAACGACCTGCTGATTCCCCTGGTCTTCCTGCAGGATCCCGACAAGCGCACCGTCATGGTGAACGCCTATTCCTTCATCGACCCGCACACCGTGCAGCCGACCACACTGTTCCCGGCCGCCCTGCTCGGCGTTCTCCCGCTGCTGCTGATCTTCGTCTTCCTGCAGCGCCACGTGGTGGCCGGCATGTCCGCCGGAGCTGTGAAGTCATGAAGCCGGGCCCGACCTGCTGCACCTGCTGAGCTGCACGGTCGGGCCCCGTGCCCGGGGCCGGCAACGCGGCACAAGGGACCGCCCCTGTGATGACACGCGATCCTTCTGGCCGACCACCCGCGCCTCTCGAAGCGCGTGCATCCGCCACGCGAGCCAGTGGACCCGCCCGCCCGGGAACAACACAGCCTCCGCCCTCAGGTCCCTTACCCACCCGACTCAATCCCCCCATGTCCCGGAAGGACCCTGTCACCGATGTACGTGGTCTCTTACTTCACCGATGCCGACGAGGCGCTGCACCTGGCCTACAGCCACGACGGCGAGCGGTTCGCCACGGTGAACGACGGCCGGCCCGTCCTGCGGGGCACCGTGGGCACCGGCAGGCTCCGGGATCCGTTTATAGGGACGGGCCCCGACGGCCTGTTCCACCTCCTGGCCACCGACGGCTGGACGAGCCCCTGCATCGTCCATGCCACCTCGGCCGACCTGCTCACCTGGTCCGACCAGGAACTCATCCCGGTCATGGCCGAGGTGGAAGGAGCCCACAACGCCTGGGCCCCGGAGTTCTTCCAGGACCGGCGCTCCGGGCTGTACCACCTCATCTGGTCCTCGGTCGTCGAGCCCGGGACCACGGCACAGGACCGCGACTTCGAGCACAACGGCCAGGATCACCGCATCTGGCACTGCACCACCGAGGACTTCCGGACGTTCATGGCGCCCGACGTCTTCTTCGACCCGGGGCACTCGGTCATCGACGCCACCGTGAGGGAACTGGACTGCGGCGGATTCCTCATGGCCTTCAAGGACGAACGCGGCTCCAACGACCTGGCCACCGCGCACAAAAACATCCACCTGACCACGTTCGACACCCCGGGAGGCCCCTACACCTCCCCCAGTGGGCCGGTCACGCCCTCCGTGGTGGAAGGGCCGTCGATCTTCCGCCGCGGGGACGAATGGGTCATCATCTTCGACCACTTCCTCGAAGGAAGATACGGGGCGGCCAGCAGCAGGAACGGCGTGGACTGGAAACCGGCCTCCCTCGCTCTGCCGCCGCACATGCGGCACGCCTCCGTCCTCGAGACGCCCCCGCTCGCATCGCTTCCCCCGCAGTGAGCCCGGGCTCCTCCTTGCGAGGCGACCCGCTCGCACCTGAGCGAGGAGCCCGCCACAGATTCCGGGCGTGTCCGCTTCGGACGACGCCCGGTGCAGGAAGCCCGCATCGCAAGGGTGATGCGGAGGACACCTTCACACCTCAAGGAGCGCCGCAATGAAGCGTCGCAGATCCTCACGCCCGGCCCGCCGGGCATCACGAGTCCTGACCCTGCTCGCCATGCTGGCAGGCGCCCTTCTCCTGCCGGCCCACACCGCCCTGGCCGCGGGCACCACCTATTACGTCAACTGCTCCGCATCGAGCAACGGCAGCGGCACCCAGGCCAGCCCCTGGAACTCCGTCACCAGCGTCAACAGCGCCACCTTCACGGCGGGCGACAGCATCCTCCTCGCCTCCGGCACCACCTGCACCGGCCAGCTCGCCCCCGGCGGCTCGGGCACCTCCGGCAGCCCCATCACCATGGGCTCGTACGGCAGCGGCGCCAAGCCGGTGATCAATGCGAACGGTGCCACCGGTCCCGTCATCCACCTGCTCAACCAGCAGTACTGGGAGATCGGCGGCCTGGAGCTGGTCAACTCGGCCGCCTCGCCCGCCTACCGCTCCGGCGTGCTGGCCGAGAACAGCTCGGGCGGGATCCTGCACCACATCCGAGTGCACGACATGTACATCCACAACATCAGCGGCTACGGCGGCGGCTGGTACTCCACCAACGCGGGTGTCGGCGTCCAGACCGACCACACCACCCCGGTCTCCACCTGGGACGACGTGGTGGTCGAGGACAACACCTTCGACCATGTCGACCGTATCGCGGTCGCCGTCACCCCCGACGCCGACGGCCAGGGAACCGGCCTGACCACCGGCACGGTCATCCGCAACAACACCATGACCTACGACGGCGCCGACGACATCCTCGTCGTCAAGAACGACGGCGCCCTCATCGACGGCAACAAGGCCGGCTACGCCGGCGCCAAGACCACCTGCCCGCCCTCGGGGCAGTACTGCAACAGCGCCTCCGCCGGAATCTGGATGTCCGGCAGTTCCAACACCGTCGTCCAGAACAACGAGGTCTACTGCCACATCAACGGCGCCGACGGCACCGGCTTCGACGTGGACTGGGGCAACCACAACACCACCTTCCAGTACAACTACAGCCACCAGAACCTCGGCGGCTTCATGCTGGTGATGCCGCCCTTCACCTTCTCCGGCGAGCCCACCGCGTCAGTGCCCAGCGACGGCACCGTGATCCGCTACAACATCAGCGAGAACGACGGCAGCAACGCCGGCTGCCCCGCCTCCGGCACCGCCGGTCACGGCAGCGGCGTCTTCCACTTCGTCAGCAACATCCCCAACCAGAGCGGCAGCTCAGCCGCCGTCCCGCTCATCTACAACAACAGCATCTACGTCAACAAGAGCGGCCTGAACACGCCCATCCTCTATTCACGTCGGGGCGGCAGCGTCACCGGGACCCTGTCCTTCCGCAACAACGCAGTGTTCAACTACGGCACCGGCGGCTACTTCACCACCAGCTCCGGGTCCGTCTACTCCAACAACCTCTTCTACGGCAACCACCCGTCCTCCGAGCCCGCCGACTCGGCGAAGGTCACCGCCGACCCGCAGTTCCGCAACCCCGGCAACGCCAACGGCTCTTCCTCCTACACCGGCAAGAACGCTTACCAGGTCCACCCCTCCTCGCCCGTGATCCGAGCCGGCGCGGTCATCGCCGCCAACGGCGGCAAGGACGCCTTCGGCAACACGGTCTCCGCCACCGCCGCGCCCAACATCGGCGCCTACAACGGCACCGGCGACAACCTGCTCTCCAACCCGGGCTTCGAGACAGGAGCGTTGAGCCCCTGGACCCAGGCCAGCGGCAGTACCTCGTCGGTGACCGGCACAGCCGCCCACACCGGTAGCTACGCGCTGACCACAGCGGCCAGCGGAAGCGGCGCCAACCAGACGCTGGCCGGCCTGAGTCCCAACACCACCTATCTGCTGACCGGTTATGCGAAGGTCGGCAACGCCGGCGAAACCCTCGCCATCGGAGTGAAAAACTTCGGCGGCACAGAGACGTACACCAACATCGCAACGGCGTCATACACCCAGGCCGCCGTCCTCTTCACCACCGGCTCCTCCAGCACCACAGCCACCGTCTACTGCTGGAAAAACGCCGGCGGCACCAGTGCCGGCTACTGCGACGACCTCGCGGTGGAAGCCCTCTCGTCCGCCGCCAACACGGTCACCAACCCGGGCTTCGAGACAGGCGCCCTCACACCCTGGGCCCAGAGCACGGGCACGGCGTCCAGCGTGGTCGCATCCAACGCCCGCTCTGGCACGTACGCCCTGCAGACCGGGGTCAGCGCCAGCGGCGCCATCCAGACGGTCAGCAGCCTCAGCTCCAGCGGCACCTACCTCCTGGCCGGCTGGGCCAAGTCGGCCACCGCCGGAGAGGAAGTGTCGGTGGGCGTGAAGAGCTTCGGCGGTACGGAAACGTACCTGAAGACCTCGACTACGTCCTACGCCCAGCAACCGATCTTCTTCACGACCGGCGCGTCCACCACCTCGGCCGACGTCTACTGCTACAAGAACACCGGCTCCTCTGCCGGATACTGCGACGACTACACCCTGATCAAACTTCCCTGACGGTCGTCTCCCTGCAAAGAGAGACAGGCGGGCCAGCGTCGCTGGCCCGCCTGTCTGCATGAGACTGCCGCCCCGCGAGCTCCTCTTCGTAGCTCCGCCATGCATCACCATCGCGCGAGGGCGACTGCCTGGATCCGGCCGCCTCACGCAGCGAACCAGTCGGCCGCCTCGGGCCCTCCACACCCTGGCATGAGCAGGAAACCCCCCGATCACCCTGGCCGCCGCCATGACGACGACCGCTCGCGTCCGCCCACGTGCAGCCGCGCACCGAGCGGAAAATTCTCCCGCCCCTCCCCGTGAACTCTTGGCACCGGCTGGTTCACTGCGGAGATTGGCCGGCTGGGCCCTGGCCGGCCTGCTGTGGCCCGGCAACGCCGCCGCCCACATCACCATCCCCGATGCCGCGCTCGTGCCGCGTCGACTCCGCGTCGCAGGTGGCCAGCTCCGTACTTCGCGGGTGGCTGAGTCGGGTGGAGCAGCTGCCTGGCCGTGTCCGGCAGAGCGTCGTCTCAGGTGGGGAGTGGGCGCGCCTCGACGATCTTTTTCATGACGATGGTGGAGGTCAGTTTCTGTACACCTGGCAGCCTGGTCAGTTGCCCTTCATAGAGCTTCCGGTAGTCGGCAAGGTCGACGGCCACGACGTGCAGGAGGCAATCGGGATCGCCGAAAAGGCGTTGTGCCTGCAGAACGTTGGGAATCGCGGCGACGGCCTCGTCGAAGGCCGCCAGCGTCGACTGATCCTCCCGCTGCAGCGTCACGAAGACCAGCGCTTCGAAGCCGAGTCCCATCGCCTCCGGATCCAGCACTGCCTTGTATCCGCGAATCACGCCTGCGCGCTCGAGCTCGCGCAGCCGCCGCTGGCAACGCGAGATGCTCAGCCGGACCTTCTCCGACAGTTCCGTGATCGTCTGACGACCGTCCTTCTGCAGCTCCGCAAGAATTTCGCGATCTACCCGGTCAATGGGCAACTCTCTCCCCGATCTGTCTGGCTGCTAGCAAAGGTGGCAAAAATATAGCGGTCGATCCCGCCTAGCCTCGTCTTAAAGAGTGAGCGCGGTCGACTGCTTCTTCAGGGGCGAAGTGTGCGCCGCGCCGCGACACATTTCTCAGCCCTGAGTGGCGGTCCGATGTCCGCGGTCATCGCTCACTCCTGACCGCCCCACGCCAATCGGAGGAATCAGTACTGATGTCCGTAGTCAACGAGATCGACGTAAAGGCTCTGCGGGAAACCATCGACGCCGTTCGGGCCGCTCCCGAGCTCGGCCAGGTCACCTTCGCTGTCGACGGTACGTGGCAGGGCGGCTTCCGGATCAAGGCGCAGACCGGCGCCCTGACGCAGGGCGGTGAGCGCGACGAGCAGCGTGTGGCGAAGTACACGATGACCAGCGACGAGCCGACCGCGCTGCTGGGCACCGACACCGCGGTCTCGCCCGCCGAGTACGTTCTGCAGGCGCTGGCAGGCTGCTACACCGTCACACTCACCGCCAACGCCGCCTCGCGCGGCATCGAACTCAAGAGCTTCCGGCTGGAGCTCGAAGGCGACATCGACCTGCGCGGGTTCCTCGGTATCGACACCGCAATCCGTCCGGGCGTGCAGCAGCTGCGCGTTCGCGTCCACATCGAGGCCCCTGATGCCACCCGCGAGCAGCTCGAAGAGCTGATCTCCCTCGTCGAGAGCCGTTCGCCCATCCGCGACACCCTCGCCAACCCGGTCGACGTCATCACCACGCTTGCCTGAGGACGCGACAGCCCGGACGCCCGAACTGTAAAGGACAGTCGCGGCGCACGACCCGCTGCCCGCATCCGCCCGAAAGCGGCATCGGACGGCGGGTCAGCCACGTGCGCCGGCGTCTTTCAGGGTGGGCATCCGCAGGAGGAGCCTGGAGACCTCGCACGGCGGAATCCGGGCTCAGGCGCGTCTGTTTCCCTCAATGGCGCATGGGCTTCATCGCTGAGATGCCAATGGGCTGGGAGACGCGCGGAACCGAGTGCCCAGGCCCGCTTCTCGCCCCGCCTGGATGGGACCCCTGTAGGGTATCGGGAGCTCGTCAATGAGACCAAGAGTGGCCGAAAGACGGATGGCATGGGCCGGCCTCTGAGACGCGGCACGGCTCTGCGGCGGCGCACAGGACGGGCGGTTACCTACGCAGTCCTGCTGAGCGGACCGCAGAGGCCACCCATCACGTCCCTTTCGAGTCGACGAGCTCACAGCACGGAGGCCATCCTGCGGACCCCTTCGGCGAGGATTTCCGGGGAGGTGGCCAGGTTCATACGGACAAAGCCCGCTCCGCCCGGCCCGAAGGCCATCCCGGAGTTGAGGGCTATCCGGCCTCGTTCCAGGAAGACGGCCGCCGGGTCGTTGCCAAGGGCCAGTTTCCGGCAGTCCAGCCAGGCCAGGTAGGTGGCCTGGCCCGGGCGGCAGCGCACGGCGGGCAGGTGGGTGGACAGTAGATCGCCGAGCAGATGACGGTTTTCGTCCAGTCCGGCCAGCAGGCTGTCGAGCCAGGCACCGCCCTCCCGTAGTGCCGCGGTGTGGGCGATGACGCCGAGGTGGCTGGGGCCGTGACCGACTTCCTCGGGGAGGCGGGCCAGGTCGTCGGCGGCCTCGGGGCCGGCGATGGCGAGGGCGGCTTTGAGACCTGCCAGGTTCCATGCCTTGGACGCGGACATCACCGACAGGCTGTTCTCCGCGCCCGGCACGCTCAGGTAAGGAACGAAGGAGGTTCCGGCAGCCACGATGGGAGCGTGGATCTCGTCCGCCACGACACGCACGGCGTACCTGCGCGCAAGCTCGGCAACATCGGTCAGTTCAGTGGCGGTGTGTACGGTGCCGGTCGGATTGTGCGGACTGCACAGCAGATACACCGGCCGCCCGCCGCGACCGGTGGCTTCCTGGAATGCGACCTCCAGGGTGGTCAGGTCGATCCGCCCTTCCTCGGTCAGCGGCGCCTCGACAACCGGCCGGCCGTCGTTGCGGATGAACTGATAGAAGGGCGGATACACAGGACAGTTGACCACCACGGGGTCCCCGTGATAGGAGACCAGCTTGAGCATCTCGACGATGCCCAGCATCACGTCGGGGACGATCGCCGTCCGCTCAACAGCCAGGTCGTCCCAGTCCCAACGTCGCGCGGCGAAGTCCGCGAATGCCTCGCCGTAGGCGGTTCCGGCCGGATACCCGATATCTCCGCGCTCCACCGCACTGTGAATGGCTCGCGCTACGGGCTCGGCGACCGGCACGTCCATCTCCGCCACCCACAGTGGCAATACGTCGTCCTGGTAGGTCGTCCACTTCATACTCGTGCGCTGCCGCAGCTGCTCCAGAGACAGCTGCCGCAGTGGGTTCACGCCGCGAGTTCCAGTGAGGTCCTTCAATGAGTCATCCATGAAGCGAAAATAGACCGCATGTCGCGCGCATTGTTTGCCTTTCTAGTGCTATCCGCCCTCCGATCGGCAAAGAGTCACCCCGTGTGGAGCGCGATTCAGCAAGGAAGTTGCGCCTGCCGGTTGCGGCTCTTGCTCTGGGTCTCCCGCTCAACGCAGTGATCCTGCCGAGCATGGGCTGTCTCGATGTGCCGTCCTCCAGTCGCGAGCCCAAGGTCACGTCACAAGGACGGCTCTGGTCGTCGCGGACGCGGCGCAGGACGCCGCACGCATCGGCGTGACGGGCCCGCGACAAACCCGGCGCAGAAACTCGGCAGCGACAGGCAGAGCGCCCAGACGCGCACCGTCCGCAGCTGCGGAGACCGGGAAGACTTCGTACACCCGGTCAACACGACCAGCGCAGGACCGGACACGGCCAGGCAGCAACTTGCTACGCCTACGTGCACAGACTGCCGGTCGCCGATGACCAGCGAGGTCTGGGCGACGGCGGGATCCGGGTGCACGAGGCACACCCCTGTTCCCGCTGCGGCCTTCGCCGCGCCGTAAGGGGTGGTGACAGGGGCCTGTATCGCTGGCTGCACGGACCAGGCGGCAGCTGTACTTCGGCGCTGCCATCGCCAGGCGAACAGGGCCCTGAGCTGTTACGACCAAGGCGGATTCGCCGCTCGTCGCGTTGATGGCGGTGTGCGGGCCGCCCTCAGCCACGTCGAGGGCGTGCCACACGCCCCCGAGGGTGCTCCCGGGCCCTCGGGGTCATCTTCTAGATCAGCAGACCGCTGGCGGGCTAGATCGAATATGACGGGGAGAGGCGCAAACAAGCGAGGGGGTTGGGAGCGTTGAGGGGCGGCCGCCGTCCTTTGACGTAAGACCCCGTGCGGGATTGTCCTTGCCGCCCTCGGCGTCGCCCTGGCCGAAGCGGACGTCGGCGGTGGCTGACACCGGCCATGACGCCGCTTCACGCGGGGAGCCGGACGATCCCCCCTGAACCCGCCCGTTGAGCGGGTCAGCAGTCGGTCACCGTGTGGCGAAGCGGATCGCGGTGGGCAGCGCCGTGTCGAGGCCGGCGGACGTGATGTGGATGCCCTCCGGACCGGCTTCGGCTTTGACGGTGTCGCCGTCCAGGCGTTCTGCCGTGTCCGGATCCAGCAGTCCAGGGCGTGTCTTCAGCACGACACGTCCGCCGGCCTCGTCGGGAACGTCGGCCACGAAGGCGTAAATGTGTCGCTCGTCGCGGGTCCAGCGTACCCAGGGGACGCCGTCATGCGGATCGGCGGAGCCAGATTCCAGTGGCCTGGTCGCGTGCACGGCCTCGGAGTGGCAGGCCATCCAGGACGCCATGCCCTCCAGTACGGCGCGCTGCTCCTGTGGGAGGGTGCCGTCGGCCTTCGGACCGACGTTGAGCAGCAGGTTCCCGCCGCGTGAGACGACGTCGACCAGCAGTCGGACGGCGGCCGCTGGATCCAGCAGGTGCTCGGGTCCTTCGGCCTGGTTGTAGCCGAAGGAGAATCCGATACCCCGGGTGTTCTCCCAGCAGGCTCCCCACTCGTTGGCCCGGTCGGCCTCGTACTCGGAGGTGAGGTAGTCGGCGTGGGCGTTGTCCCAACGGTCGTTCACCACGCCTTCCGGCACGGTGGCGTAGTAGTGGGAGAAGAGCTCCGGCAGGTCCGCCTGGCCCGCGCGGGGCCAGCCCATGTCGTTCCACAGCACCTCGGGGCAATGCCGGTCTATGAGGTCGATGACCTGCCGGTGCGCGTAGGCGGCGTATGCGGCCTCGTGTGGCCGCCCCTCGTCCATCCGGTCCTCGTGGAGTACGGGGTCCCTGCGTCCGGCGTACCAGTCGATGCCGCCGGAGTAGTACACGCCGAACCGCAGGTCGCGGGCTCGGACAGCGGCGGCGAGGTCAGCGATCAGGTCGCGGCGTGGACCACGGTGGACAGTGTTACGAATTCCGGTGCCCGGGGCGTCCCACAGGGCTATGCCGTCGTGGTGTTTGGTCGTCGGGACGACGTAGCGCGCACCCGCCCGGGCGAACAGCTCCACCCAGTCCGCGGGGTCGAAGAGCTCGGCCTTCCACTCGTCGAGGAACTCGTCGTAGGGGCGTCCGCCGTGCGTGGTGCGATGGTGTTCCTGGGCGGGGCTGCCCTCGATCCGGATGGTGTTCCAGTACCACTCTGCGTACGGGTTGTGCTTGAACCACACGTCGGGGTCGACGACGCCGAGTTCCCCGGTGGGCTCGGCCCAGGCCGGCACCGAGTACGCGCCCCAGTGGACGAAGATACCGAACTTGGCATCGGTGAACCACGCGGGAACGGGCCGACCGCTCTGAGGGAAATCGTTCATGCTCTGGGCTCCCGATACATCGGATTGATTACGCGAGAGAACCGTAACCCTGAGGACCTTAGAGCGCTAGATGCGACTACTTGGCTTGATAGGTCGGAGGTCTTGCTGGTGCATGGACCTCTCGGTGATGCCCCCGTATGGGCTGGTGTGCATCGTCCAGCGCACTGGGGGCCTCGACCAACGGGTACCGTTCGGCGTCTCCTCGCGGCGGGTCAATCCCCTCGAATTGTGGAGACCTTCCTATGCAGCCAGTTCCTCGGTGAAACGGGCCTAGTAGGACTCCGTTAGGTCTTTCTGTCGGTGGTGTTCAGCGGCATGGTGGATGTGTGGACGCACATGAAGTGAACCGTGCTCGGGCGACGTTGGCGTTATTCGTGGCTGATGTGTTCGCCTCGGTGCCGCGTAAGGATCAGCGGGCCAAGAGCGACTGCTATCTGCGGGGGCTGATGGTGGACGGGCGGCGCAAGTCCATCCAGGCCATGGCCTCGCGGCTGCCGGACGGCAACGAGCAGAACCTGCAGCAGTTCGTGAACCAGTCGACGTGGGATCCGGTGCCGGTGCGGCGGCGGATCGCCCAGCGGACGGTGCCGCGGATCGGCCCGGATGCCTGGGCCATCGACGACGTGTCGTTCCCCAAGGACGGGAAGATGTCGGTCGCCGTCGCGCACCAGTACTGCGGGGCCTTGGGCAAGCAGGCCCACTGTCAGGTGGCGGTCAGCGTGCACGCGGTCACGGATTCTGCCTCCGTCCCGCTTCAGTGGCGGCTGTTCCTGCCCAAGGAGTGGGACAGCGACACCGAACGCCGGCGTCGCTGCCAGGTGCCCGATGAGGTCGGGCACCGGGAGAAGTGGCGTCTGGCCCTGGACACCCTCGACGAGCTGGCCGGGTGGGGGCTGGTGCCGCCGTTGGTAGTGGCCGACGCCGGCTACGGGCAGAACGCCGACTTCCGCGAGGGCCTGGCCAGCAGGGGCATCGGCTATGTCGTGGCCGTCCGTTCGGACGTGAGCGTCCACCCGCACGACGTGCAGCCCACCGTCCCGGCGTGGTCCGGGAACGGCCGCAGGCCGCAGCCCCGCTACCGGGACAAGCCGTCCGCGGCGGCCGTATTGGTCGCCGGTCACGGTCGGCAGGCGTTCACCGAGATCACCTGGCGGGAAGGATCTCGCGGACCGATGCGCTCGCGTTTTCTGGCGCTGCGGGTGCGGCCGGCCGGCGTCCGGTCCCGCCGCCTGGCCCAGGCCGCCGCCTCGCGCGACGGCTGCTGGGACGGCGTCCTGCCCGAGGTCACGCTGCTGGCCGAATGGCCCGAGGAGGCCGAAGCACCCACCGACTACTGGCTGTCCAGCCTGCCCGCCGACACCCCGCTCGCCGAGCTGGTCCGTCTGGCCAAGATCCGCTGGCGGATCGAGCACGACTACCGGGAACTCAAACACGGCCTGGGCCTGGACCACTTCGAGGGCCGTTCCTGGGCGGGATGGCAGCACCACGTCACCCTGGTCACCGCCGCCCACGCTTTCCTCACCGAACAGCGCCTGGCCCCAAAAGCCGATACAGCGGGCTCACCCTCTACCAGATCCTCAACGCCATCCAGGACCTGCTGAACTGCTGGACCGGCACCTGCACCACCTGCCACCGCCCCCTGCCCAGAACATCCGCCACAAGCCCGAGCCCAACAGCCAGAGCAACCTAACGGAGTCCTACTAGTAGTCGTGTTCGTAGTCGATCGGGCAATTCCAATGGCACACGCTGTGTAGCCGACGGGTGTTGTGGAAGTCGGTGATCCAGGTCGCGATCTTGATCCGGGGCGCGGCGCGGTGGCGAAGGTGTGCCGGTGGACGTACTCGACCTTCAGCACGCTGTTGAACGCCTCGCTGACGGCATTGTCGAAACAAGATCCGACCCGGCCCATGGACTGGAAAACGCCCAGCCGGCGGCAGGCCCGGCGGAACCTCCGTGAGGCGTACTCGCTCCCGGGGTCCGTGTGAGAGATGACGCCCGCGCACGTCTCCGCCACGGGTCGTCGAGGCCGACCAGTTCGGCATCGTGGCGTGCCCCCGTCGCGTAGCCCAGAAGACGCCGGGAGATGAGGTCGATGACCGTGGCCAAGTACAGCTTGCCTCGCCGGTCTCGATCTCCATCATGTCCCCGCACCAGAGCAGGTCGGGTGCCTCGGCAGTGCCGGCGCACGAGGTCCGGGGCGGCCGGCCGCTTCCCCGGGCGGGTCAGCCCCCGCCGTCTGCGCACCTTCTGCGCGACCAGGCCCAGCTCGGCCATGATCTTCGCGATGGTGTTCACCGAGACCCGCCAGCCCTGCCTCACCAGCCTGATCCAGATCTTCGGCGACGGCGGGGCTTCGTCGTGTCACGGACGCCCCTATAGCGTGGGGGTGCGGGAAACCTGTCTGACCAGGTTGAAGACCTCGCGGGCTGCGTATCGCTTGAGGCATCGGACGATCTCGCGTCGGGTTCTTGCCCTCCTGGGTGCGGCGTTCGAAGTACGCCTGGGTGCGCGGGTCGTGGCGCAGGCGGGTGAACACGATGCGGTGCAGGGCCGCGTTGGCCTGTCGGTCGCCGCCGTAGTTGAGCCGGCGCGTGCTCCGCCGGCCCGAGGAGTACTCGATGGGGCTGACTCCGCAAAGGGCAGCAAAGGACGCCTCGGTGTTCAGCCGTTCGGGATTGTCCCCCATGGTGATCAGGAGAGTGACGGCGCTGTCCGGACCGATGCCCACCGGTACGAGCAGCTGTGGGGCGTGACGTTCGACGAGCCGGGTCAGTCGCTGGTTCAGCTCATTGATCTGCCCGGTGAGCTGTTCGATGCGCTCGGCGAGCATGCGCAACGTCAGGTGGGTGGCCTGGTCCGCCGCGTCCTCGTCTCCCCCGCCATCGGGTGGGCTGAGGGTCGCGCAGGTGCGGAACAGCTCGGCGTTGCCCAGGCTCGACAACCGTTCCCGCAGGGCGGGGTCGGCGATGACCAGGACGGCTTTGAGTTGGTTGATCGCCTGCGTACGGGCCTTGACCGCGGAGTCCTTGGCGAGCTTGAAGATCCGGGCGCTGTGCACCGGACCGTCGCCAGACTTGGCCCGGGCTCGGGCGCGACCGCTGAGCACGGCCCGCGCGGCGGCTTGCGCGTCGAGCGGGTCTGGCTTCCCCAGCAGCCGGCGGGCCGAGCGATCCGGCCTGTTCACCTCGTATACCTCGACCTGCTGCGCCAGCAGGTAGCGGGACAGGCCCGCGCCGAAGGTGCCGGTGCCCTCCACACCGGCCCGGCGCACCGTCCCCGCTCTGCGGGCCCACACAAGAAGCTGCCGATAGCCGGCCGCCGTGGCCGGAAACGACTCGGTACCCAGGACCTTCCCCAACGGGGAGATCATGGCGGCGACATGCACCTCGCCGTGCGTGTCCACGCCCAGGACGACCTCTCTCCGCACGGGAGGGTCCGTGCTCGAGGAGGTGCTGCGCTGTCTGATCGTCATGGTGGTTCGCCTCCCGCGTGGTGACGTGCTGGGTGGATGGCACCGGCCTGCATGGGCGGTCTGAACCGTGATGGCGCCTGAACTCGGCAAGGCCCCTATAGGGACACGCCCTGTGGCTCGGTGGCAGGCAGCATCCCGTAACGGCAGTCGACAGGTCCGTGACTGGACACTTCGGTCATAGATCTCACGAGTCAGACCCCCGTCCGGGACGGCACTGGGCAACCGTCCCATCAATGCTGGTACAGCGGCGTGACTCGATCACTGCCGGATGACTTCGGCCGAACGGATGCTCAACCTGACTGAGTGCGCTGACAACGCGTTGGCTCTCGTCCATTCCTGACCGGTATCGGCAGGGATACTTCACGCAAGGAGGCGGTGCTCACCGGCTGCGGCAGCTGGGGCTCCCTCCCTGGTGATCAGAACCCCGATGGCCAACTCACCAGAAGACTCATGACCCGCATCTCAGCTTGGTGTTTAACCTCGGCCGTTCACCTGACCCGCTGATCTTGGTCCGTTCCCGGGACAGCAGGGCGGCCGTTCTTCACGCTTCGAGGTGTCGAGCAACGTCGCATGAAGGAACGGCCGCTGGTGAAGAGTCTCGCCGCTGAACAGTCCGCTGACGCCGCGTTGGGTGTCCTGTCCCACTTTCGTGTCCAGTTCTACGACTGCCTCTACACCCGGGCGGATGCGCTCTTCGAGCTCACCGACGCGGTGCTGTGCTCGGACGGCCCCGTGACGTCGCTGGTCGAGTTGACGCTCACGGCAGAGCACCGGCGCGGGCACGGGGCGATGTACGACGCACTCAACCACGGCTGGCTGGAGCCGCGCCGCCTGCGCAGGCTGCTGGCCTCCACTCCGCTGCCGCGTGCCGCCGACGGGCGGATCGTGCTCGCGGTGGATGTCAGCAACTGGCTGCGTCCCGACGCCCCCACCAGCCCGGAGTTGCTGTTCTGCCACGTCTACGGGCGGGGCCGCAGCGCGGATCAGTTTATCCCCGGCTGGCCCTACTCCTTCGTCGCCGCGCTGGAGACGGGACGCACGTCCTGGACGGCCGTGCTGGACGCGATCCGGCTGGGGCCGGCCGACGACGCCACCGCGGTGACCGCCACCCAGCTGCGGGAGGTGATCACCCGGCTGGTGCACGCCGGGCAGTGGCGGCCGGGCGACGCGGACATCCTCGTCGTCATGGACACCGGCTACGACGTCACCCGCCTCGCCTACGTCCTGGCCGACCTGCCCGTCGAGCTGGTCGGCCGGCTGCGCTCGGACCGGGTCATGCTCCGGGACGCCGGACCACGTCACTCCACCCCGCGTGGCGGGCAGCCCCGCAAGCACGGCGGTGTCCTCACCTTCTCCAAGCCGGAGTCCTGGCACACCCCCGACCAGGCCACGACCTGCGACAGCACCCGCTACGGCACGGCCGAGGTTCTCGCCTGGGACCGGATGCACCCCCGCCTGCAGGCCCGCGGCCCCTGGCTGGATCACTGCGGCGAACTCCCTTTGATCCATGGCACGTTGATCCGGCTGAGGGTCGAGCACCTGCCCGGTGACCGCGACCCGAAGCCGGTCTGGCTGTGGTCCTCGCGCACCGGCATGACCGGCCAGGACGTCAACCTGCGCTGGCAGGCGTTCCTCCGCAGATTCGATCTTGAACATACCTTCCGGCTGTTCAAGCAGACCCTGGGCTGGACCGTCCCCAAGGTCCGCGATCCGCACACGGCCGACCTGTGGACGTGGCTGATCATCGCCGCCCACGCCCAACTCCGCCTTGCCCGGCCCCTCGCCGAGGATCTCCGTCGGCCCTGGGAGCGGCCGGCGCAGCCTCGCCGGCTCACCCCTGCCCGGGTCCGTCGGGGGTTCCGCCACCTCCGCGTGAAGATCGCCCGTCCCGCGGACGTGCCCAGACCCTCCAAGCCAGGGCCGGGACGCCCACTCGGCTCGAAGAACCGCAGGTCAGCCCCGCGTCACGAGCCTGGAAAGACCGTGAAACGAATCGAAACCCTCACCGAACATGCCCGCCTGAAACAGCAGCGAGGTTAATGATCAAGCTCAGAAGCCGTTGTCGTACCGATCACGGTGGACATCGATTCGAGTGCGCCCACGCGGCTGGGTGATCTTTCGGTGGGGCGCGCATGAAAGCAGGGCCTCCTGATCAGCTCGGGATTGTCGAAGTTCAAACGAACTGGCCAGGAGGTCGCCCGCATCGGGCTGAAGCCCGGCGATCGTTGTCAAGCTCAAACAGACCGTTGTCCAGGTCGACGAGGAACGCGGAGAACTGCGGCTTGTCACCCTCCTGCTCTCCGGTGCCGGCCATGCGGGCGACAACGATCGCGAAGTCGGCGAAGGGGCCGGCGGAGGAGAAGACCTTGTGGCCGGTGAGCCGGTAGCCGTCGCCGTCCCGTACGGCGACGGTGTGCATGGAGCGGACGTCGGAGCCGGCGTCGGTCTCGGTCAGGGAGAAGCAGCACGTCCTCTCGCCGCGGATGAGTAGCAGCAGGTACTTGTCCAACTGGTGCTCGCCGGCGTGCTGGAGGATGTCGCCCGCGCGCAGGGGGCCGCCCATGTCGCCGAGCACGCTGTGGCCGAGGACGCGCCCGCTGGCGCCGATCTCCTCCTTGAGGGCGGCGAGCTGGGTGTAGGTGAGGTTCTGGCCGCCGTACTCCCCGGGCAGGTGGATGCCGTAGAAGCCCAGTTCGCGGCTGCGGCGCCAGACCGGTTCGAGGTCGGCGCGGGTGAGCAAGCTGCCGGGGGTGAGGCCGCGCTCTCGTCCGTACTCGGCGAGTTCACCGTCGAGGTAGTCGCCAGGCGGTCGACGAGTTCGGCAGTGCGCGGGCGGGGTGGAGGGAGAAGGTCACGGGAGGGGCTCCGAACGGGGTGGGGTCAGTTGACGCGGCGGGCGGTGTGCGCCCAGAAGGGTTCGCGTACGGTCTTGCGGTCGAGCTTGCCGTTGCAGTTGTAAGGCAGTTCGGGCACGAAGTCGACCGAGCGCGGCTTCTTGAGGCGGTCCAGCCGGTCGGCGCAGAAGGCGATCAGTTCCTCGGCCGTGACAGTCGTACCGGCGCCGCCGGCCAGGCCCATCACGGTCAGAACGGCCACATGCGCACCGTCCTGGACGCACGCACCTCCAGCGGCTACGGCTCCCGCGGCACCCACGCCATCCTCGACGTCGAAACGGCATTGGCCGCCGCCGGCACCGCCGCGCGGCTGCGGGACCACGCTGCGGCCGGCGAGAAGATTCCCGGTCCCGCCGCCCGCAGGGCCCTGACTCCCGACGCGTTCCTGATCTGCGCGTTCAAGCACGCCAACGCTCTGTGCGAGCCGGTGCCCGGCGTCACAGCTCCAAGGCAGTACGACTGCCAAGGCCCTCACATGAACGACCAGCACCAAGACGAGCGCGCCCGCATTCGCCAGGCCATGGACCGTCTCCCGGCCGGGCAGGCCACCGCCTCCAACGGCAGCCTCACCGTAGTTGCCCTCGCCGCCGAAGCAGGCGTACACCGCATGGCCCTCCTCAAACGGCACACCGACCCGAAGAAGGAGTTCTACGAACGAGTACGCACCGAGATCCGGCAGACGCCGGCGCCCGAAAGACGTTTGCGGGAAACCGTCACCAAGCTCAAGGAGAACGTCGCCCGACAGAGAGCCGAGATCGAAGAGCTCCGCCAGCTGGTAACCAGACTCACCCTCGCCAGCGCCGTGCTCATCTACGACGGTGATCAGCGGACGGATTCATCCGCCGATAACGTCGTGCCGCTGCGCCGACCACCAACGTGACGGCCGCCGCCGGTCGGCGCTGGCAACCCTGCCCGGCCACCCGCTCCGGCTCCGGCTCCGGCTCCGGCGACACAAAGCCCGACGGTCCCGCCCGCAGTCGGTTCTCTCGGCCCACTGCCCGCACGCCACTTCGGCGGCTTCCAGCCTGGTCACCCGCGTCTCGATCTCGGCCAGTTCCTTGCGCAGCAGTTCTCAGCGCGTTCTGCCAGCTGCACCCGCTGCTCGATCGTCCACGTCAACGCATCCGCGATGAAGACCCCTCCCGCCGCGGAACCTACGCAACAGGCCAAGGATCTTGCCCGAGAACCGCAGAGGACACCCGTGACAGACGATCACGCGCTACCGATCTCCACCCAGAGCAGCGCGAGCACTTCCCCGGGACAGCACACCAGCCCCGCCGATCAGCAGAAATCAGGTTGCCGCCGTCAGAGGGTCAGCGGTGTCAGCAGATCCGGCTCTGTCGGCTTCTCCCAGGGGCGCAGGTCCGCAGCAGCCGCGCGGGGCCGCCGCGCCTGTCGGCCTTCGTTGACCGGGAGGTCAGGCGGCCGACCTCGGGTCGATCTTCCAGCGCATGTTGGTGGGCGCGTTGGTTCCGGTGAAGTGCTTGAGGGTCACGTACACATCAGGGTTGGGGTAGTTCTGCGACTGCGAAGTGATTGCCCACTGCCGGAAGTTCGCTCCGGCCGGAGTGATGGTGTAGGTCTCGGAGGTGCCGTCCTCGCGGACGATCCAGTCCTGTGCCGGACCGCCGTTGCAGTCGGTCACGGTCAGCGGGCCGTTGTCCTTCGCGTTGTCCGGCACCGTCAGACAGGCCGGGGTCGGGTTCTTGATCGGTTCGGTCTCGATGACGTAGTGGTCGCCGTACTTCTGCTTGAGTCGCCAGACCGACCCCGAGCCCTCATTGGCCAGCGGCCAGGGGTACCACACCTGGACGTACTGCGGCCGGTTCTCATTCTGAGTGTCGGTCTGCAGGTAGAAGCCGGTCGATGCGTTGCTGATGATCACCGCCTGGTTGCTCGGGGGGTAGCCGGGGCCATTGGCTGCGGCCGGGGCGGCCGCAGCCACGCCTGTGGAGAGAGCCAAACCGAGCAGGAGAGCGATCTTGCGCATGGACGGTCCCTTTCGTCGAGCGGCATCTGCCGGGGGTATCTGTCGTCGACGTCCCTGCCCCTACGGTCGACTGCAAAAAGAGCCCGCCCCGGAATGACTCCGAATGAGGGAGGGGTGTTCGGATTGGCGTACGGCTCGACGGCCACTTCTGGATCGCGTTGCGGAGATGGTGCAGGATGCGGCCGTCGGGGCCGACGAGCACCGCCCCGGCGGTGACGTGGCCGGGCCAGGGGTTTGCGGCTGGTGAGGTCGTCGCCGTCGTCCAGAAGGCCGAGGAACCGCACCGACATCAGGTCGCAGTCATCGGCACGGTCGTGCGCCCCTGGTTACGCCCCCGGTGTGCATCTTCGTCACTCCTTCGTGGCATTTCGGTCTCGGACTGCAGTGGTGAAGATCAACTGTGTGGCGCGCCGGGGGGTTCGGTCCGGTCAGCGCCGCATCCCCGTGGGTGCGTCGAGAGGAGTGAGCTGTGACCTTGACGGCTGAGACCGTGGAAGCCGAGATGGAGGCCGCAAACCAGGAGGGAGACCCGGCTGCGGACGCGCTGGTGTCCGATCTCATCGACAACAGGGAGGTCGACGGCGTCAACGGCCTGTTCCGCACCATCGGGACACTCAAGCCCCGCATGCCCATGGACGAGCTGTCCAACCTTCCAGAACGGCTCGCGCAGTTCCTGCACGATGCCTCCGAACAGCCGCCCGGCTGGAGCGAGGCCGACGTCAAGGCCGCGGAAGCCTTCTTCGCTCACCACCACGGCGTGGCCTCCATGCTGCAGGGCACCGTCGGCCTGATCGGCACTTACCTCTCCCCGACCGGCGCCTACACCCTGCGCACCACCGGGCGCCTGGGCGGCGTGGACGGTCCCGGCCGGCGGCTGTCGCAGTCCTCGCGCCTGTTCATCGGCATGGGTGACAAGGACGCCCTGCGCAACGGCACCCTGGCGGCGACCGTGACCAAGGTACGCCTGGTCCACGCCTCCGTCCGCCAGCTGCACAAGAAGAGCGGCCAGTGGGACGCCAAGTGGGGCGAGCCCGTCTCCCAGAAGTACACCACCGGCGCCATCGGCGTCTTCAGCGTTCAGATCCTCCAGGCTATGAAGAACCTCGGCGTCCATGTGGCGCACGACGACGCGCAGGGCTTCGTGAACGCCTGGCACTACATCAACCACTACCTCGGCACCCCCGAGAAGTGGCTGATCCCCAAGGACGTCGACCTGGGCGACCGGATCTGGAGCATCATGCGGGAAAAGGAGTGGCAGCCGGGCGAGGACTGCAATGTCATGACCGCGCAGGCGCTGAAGTTCTACAAGGAGAAGATGCTCCCGCCTGGCTTCTACGAGCCCTTCATCGCCATGGTCCGCACCGCGTTCACGGACAAGTACGCCGACATGGCCGGCATCCCCAAGAGCGCCGTCGACCTGGCGGCCAAGCCCGCCGCGGCCATCCACAGCCTCTTCAGCAGTACTGTCGGCGGCATGGGCGGCGGCAGCGCGAAGAAGGCAGTCGGGGTCAACCCCCACGACGAGATCCTCGGCGTGGCGTCGAAGGCGTTCAATCAGGTCGAGCGCTACGCCCTCACTCACGACCAGGACGACCAGCCCCAAATGCACCAGGAGCTCCACGACAACCGCTGAAGGCTCAGCCGACTCCGATACCGCCCTCGCGTGCGGGTGGCATGGTCGCCGGCCAACCCTGGCCGCACTCGACCTGGACGCCGTGGCCGCCCGCCTCCAGGCCCTCGTCGTCGACCAGACGGGCTTTGTTCACGAGAACGGTGCAGGCCACCCGCGCGCGGGTCGCCCCGGGCGCACGACGTTCGTCTCCGGCAGAAACGACCGCCAAGGGCCGTGTCCTGTTCAGCGGGGGTGCTCCGGCCCGCCGGGTGCCAGACGGCTGTGCACACCAAGGGCATCGCTGAACAGTTCCACAGGCACCCGATGGTCAGGACGGAGATCAAAGACGTCCGGCCCCTGGGTACGGGGCAGCGCGACAGCCGCCGTCATCGGCGGCGCCTGGACTCGGAGGTTCCGTCTTCGTCGTGATCACTCTGTGTCGGCTCTCGTCCGGCGGGACCACGAGGAGCGGGAAGGGCGGTGGTGGTGGAGGACGAGCAGGGCCAGGGCCCCGGTTGCTGCGGACCAGGCGAGGGAGAGCAGGCCGTGGGACCAGGGAGTCTGGGGGGTGAGGGCTGAGCTCAGCGCCAGCTGGTTCACGCCGTACAGAGGGAGCGCGGACACGCCTGCCACATCCATGAGTGTGTTGAAGACGGGGTTCTGCAGACCGGTGTCGACCAGGCTGAGCATGATGATCAGGAAGAAGCCCTCCAGCTCGCCGCGGACCAGAGAGCCGAGGAGAAGCCCGATGCCGCCGTAGGCGAGGCCGGCGCCCGCGAGGGCCAGCCCCAGGGGGCCTGCGTGGCGTACGGGCAGGGAAGCCCACAGCAGGATCGTGGTGTAAAGGGCCAGCGCGACGGCGGTGAGGGCGATGGCAGTGAGCTTGGCCAGCAGCATCGGCAGCCGGGGGTAGCCGGCCAGCAGCAGACGGCGGTCCATCTGACGGGACTGGAAGGTCTCCGTGAAAGTGATGAAGCCGGCGACCATGGTGACGGCGCCCAGCGCGCTGGCCACCTGGCCCAGCTGGCTGGCCGGAGCAGAGACAGGGACGCTGATGGCGTCCAGCCGGATGCGCACCACTTGGTCGGATGTGCACAGGCGTGCCACCGCGACCCAGACGGGAATGAACGCGACTGCCAAGGCCAGGGCCAGCCGGTTGCGCAGGTGGCCCAGCAGAGTGCAGCGCAGGAGCTCGGTGAAGGCCGTCCAGGTGGGTTTCAGCACTCGGTCTCCTCGAAGTGCAGACGGCCCTGGCGCAGATGCGCGATCGCGTCGAAGTGGTGTGCGTCGTGCAGCAGGTGAGAGACCACGATGATCGACCGGCCCTGATCGCGCAGGGCGGCGGCCAGGGCCCAGAACCGCTGGTGGGTGTCCCAGTCGAAGCCCTGATAGGGCTCGTCCAGGACCAGCAGGTGTGGATCGTGCATAAGAGCGATCAGCAGGTTCAGCTTCTGCCGCGTTCCACCACTGAGTTCGCCGACCTGCTGTCGTCGGCAGGCGGTCATCGCCAGCAGCTCCATCAGCTCGCCGGCCCGTTCCAGTGTGGCCAGCCGGTAGGCCCTCTGGAACAACCGCAGATGCTGTTCGACGGTGAACGCGTCGTTGAGTACCGCTTGTTGCGGGCAGTACCCCACTGCTCCGGTCCGTGTCACGGTGCCGCGGTCGGGTGCGAGGTGGCCTACTGCGATCTGCAGCAGAGTGCTCTTGCCCGCACCGTTCTCGCCGACGATTCCCACCAGCGTCCCGGCAGACACGTCAAGGTCCACCTCGCGCAGGATCTGCCGGCCGCCGTACGCCTTGCGGACTCCGCTGATCCGCAGCCGTGGCCGGGGGCGCGTCGTTACTGCGTGCACATGAACCCCTCGAAGGAATCGGACAGGTGGAGCGAGCCGTTTCGGAGAGAGCCCCACGGAGGCCGCGGCCGCGCAGGCTCATACTCTGCTGGCCTGCACGGCTCATGCCCCTCAGGGACCCGCGAGTGAAGGCGGCGCCGCCCCAGTCCCTTGCGGGCCGGCTCTCGGGACGACCGAACTCTCGCGCAACGTCTGCTGCCCGGTGACCAACGAATCGGCACCGCCGGTGTAACGACAGTCACTCCCTGCTGAACATCTGGGAGTTGGCCGTGACGTACCCCGTAGTCTGCCGTTGTAGGAGGCGATGTCCCCCACACCACAGCGACACTTCAGCGCTCCCACGATCGTGATCGGAGCCGGTCCGCACGGCTTGGCGGCCGCCGCACTGCTGAACCGCTCCGGCGAGCCGACCGTGATCCTGGAACGGTCGGACCGCGTGGGAGCGAGCTGGGCGCAGCGCTATGACCACCTGCGCCTCCACACCACTCCCGGCATGTCGAAACTTCCCGGCCTTCCGGTGCCGCGCCAGGCGGGTCCCTGGGTGAGCCGGGACGACTATGTGCGCTACCTGGAGCGTTACGTCGCCCATCACCGACTCGATGTCCGGGTGAACACCCCGGTGCAGCGCATCGAACAGGCCGAGCCGGGTTCGAGAGCACGCTGGCTGGTGCACACTGCCGACGGTCCGGTACCCGCTGGTGCGGTCGTGGTGGCCACCGGCCGCTGCCACACGCCCGACACTCCGCGCTGGCCGGGGCTTTCGACGTTCACCGGAACCCTGCTGCACTCGGCCCAGTACCGCTCTCCGGGCGCCTACCGGGGGCGGGACGTGCTGGTGGTCGGCGCCGGCAACAGCGGTACCGAGATCGCGAGCGTCCTGGCCGGGGCCGGAGCCGCACGGGTACGGATCTCAGTTCGCACCCCACCCAACATCCTGCCCCGCTCCAGCGCACGATGGCATGCGGCCGGCCGGCTGACGGAGGTCCTCCCACTGGCGTGGCGTGACCGCACCTCCCTGCTCACGCAACGTCTCGCGGTGCCCGACCTGACCTCACGGGGACTGCCCCGGCCCCGCACCGGTCTGTACACCCGCAATGTCCGTGAAGGGGTCAACCCGGTGCTCGACCACGGCTTCGTGGACGCCGTCCTGTCCGGCCGGGTCGAGCCGGTCGCGGCCGTCGAGGCGTTCGACGGCCCGGACGTGGTGCTGGCCGACGGCACCCGGCTGCGACCCGACACGGTCATCGCCGCCACGGGGTTCCGGTCCGACCTGCACGACCTGGTGGGAATCCTGGGCGTACTCGACGACGCCGGACAGCCCCTCGCCGTAGGCGGGCAGAGCCACCCCGCGGCCCCGCGCCTGTACTTCACCGGATACACCAACCCCCTCACGGGTGTCCTTCGCCAAGCGGGCGTCGAGGCACGCGCGATTGCCCATGCGTTGCGCCGGGAGAAGGCGCGGCCAGCCCTTCCCCTCCCCCGGCCCGGCGGCCGCACGGCCGACGCACTCGACAACGGACACGCACCCGGCTGACGGAGACTGTCGGTCTCGGCTGCCGGTCGCCGACAGGGCACCGCGGCCCAACTCGCCGATCGTTTCCCCGGATGCGTCCGCACCGGAGCGCGGGACATGCCTCGGACCACTCGTGGTCGGTGCGAGCGGGGCGGTGCTGCTCAGATCGCGGGTCACCGGCAAACCCGGCCGGGCGCGGCCTTGCGGCCACTGACCGAGATCAGACTGATGCCGGTGTCGGTGAAGGAGGGGCTGCGGTGGAGCGCCCGCATGTTCTCGATGTCCTGGCGGGTGAGAAGGCCCTGTTCCAGTAAGGCGGGAGTGGCTTGGTCGAATGTCGCCGTCCAGAAGGCGTCGGTCGCACTGCGATCGCCTACGGTGCCCGGGGCGGTGGAGGACTCGACCATGGCCAGGCCGAGCTCGGTGAACCGGGCCGCGAGAGTGTCGGCCCAGCGCAGGTCGGACCCGACCGTCGTGGCGAGAAGCCTTTCGCCAGCGCGGGTGACCTTCCTGAACAGAGGATGCGCGGAGGCGTCGACGGGGCGGACGGAGAGGTCCGCGATGACCAGCCAGCCGCCGGGACGGACCCAGCCGACGGCCCGGTGCAGCAGTTCCTCACGCTGGGGCAGGTGGCACAGCAGGGCGCGGGCGTGGACGAGGTCGAACGCCTCGGGCGGGAAGTCCTCGCGTACGGCGTCGTGCTGGAGCACCCGGACCCGCGTCAAGGGTGGGAAGCGCAGGAACCGGGTGTCCGTGTCGGTGGCGGTGATCTGTCCGAGTGGGTGACGGGCGGCCAGCCAGGCGGCGACCGACCCGGCTCCGGCGCCCAGGTCGAGACAGTGTGCGTCCGCGGGCAGTTCGAGACGGCCGAGCACCCGGAAGGTCGCCGGGTCGAAGGCGGCCTCCAAGGTGCGCAGGCGGGCGTGTTCTCCGGGGACGTGGTGGGCGACGTAGCTGCCGGCGTAGCCCTCGGCCGCCGCGCGCTCGGTGCCGGTCACAGGGTCACCTCCAATCGGCTGGGGCAGCGGTTGAGGAAGCCGGCCGGTACGGGGCGGAAGCCGCTTGCCCAGCGAAGGCGGGGGTATTGCGCGACCAACAGCCTCAGACCGGTGGTGATCTCGGCGCGGGCCAGGTGTGATCCGAGACAGAAGTGCCGGCCCGCGCCGAAGGCGAAGTGGCTTGCTGCGCCGCCGTACTCCCGGTCGAGGCGGTCGTCGGCGCGGTGCAGTGCGAAAGCGTCCGGGTCCGGGAAGCGTCGGGGGTCGCGGTTGGCCGAGCCGATCAGACAGGCGACGGTGGCACCCGCCGGCACGGCCCCGGAGGGCAGATCGACAGCTTCGCGAGTCTGCCGGAGCACCAACTGCAGGGCGGGGTCGCGACGCAGGGTCTCGGCGAGCGCGAGGTCGATCACGGAAGGGTCGGTGCGTACCGCGTTCAGGAGGCCGGGGACGTCCAGGACATTGGCTATCAGGTTGGCGAGCGTGCCGTGGCTGGTTTCGCTGCCCGCGGTCATCAGGATCGCGCAGCACCCGCGGACGTACTGCTCCGAAAGCGGTCGGCCGTCGACTGTCGCGGTCAGCAGGGCGGAGATCAGATCGTCGCCGGGGCGGGCCCGCCGGGCGTCAAGGTGAGGCTGGAGGTAGTCGTAGAAGTCGTCCCGGTTGGCGAGGCCGTGGGT
This sequence comes from Streptomyces sp. P3, assembly GCF_003032475.1. NCBI lineage: Bacteria > Bacillati > Actinomycetota > Actinomycetes > Kitasatosporales > Streptomycetaceae > Streptomyces > Streptomyces sp. P3. The sequence goes on along the minus strand of NZ_CP028369.1, from coordinate 7,068,212 downwards.
CAACAGTCCCGGGTCCTGACGGTAGTTGCCCATGTACGCGAAGCCCACGGTGCACCAGCGTTTCAGCCGGGCGACCTGCTCGGGTGTGTCGGCAGGCAGGCCCAGGGCCCGGGCCATCACCCGGATCGGCAGGGGGGTGGTGAACTCGGCTACCAGGTCGACCTGTTCACGGCCGCTGAGCCGCGTCACCAGGTCTGTGGTGACTTCGGTGATGGACTTCTGGAGGACGGCCAAGGCCCGGCTGCGAAAGGCGGGTGTGAGCAGCGCGCGGTGCACGGCATGCTCCTGGCCGTCCATGGACACGATGCTGTGGCCCAGCAGCGGGGCGATCTGCCAGGTGTAGTTGTCGTTGCTGAACCGGGGATCGGTCAAGGCTGCGTGTACGTCCGCGTGGCGGCTCAGCAGCCAGGTGTCGGTGGGTTCGTCGTAGGCGATCGGCAGGGTGTCGCGCAGCCACCGGTACAGCGGATAGGGGTCGGTCTCGAAGGCCCGCGATTTCAGTGTGGGCGGCGTCAGCGAGGTGTCCACGGCGCCGGCGTCGGTGCCGCCGCTGGCCTGCAGGTGGTAGCGGGAGACGTCGGCGTGCCAGTCGGCGGAGGCACGCATCGCCTGTTCGAGCCGTCCGATCCAGGCTGCCTGCACTGTGACATCAGGACCGGACGGTGGCAGGTGGGCGAGGTGGCAGAGTGCGCGGGCGCTGAAGTCGTCGGCGGCCGCGGTGATCATGTCGCGAGTCGCGTCCAGAGTTTGCTGCAATGGGGCGCGATGTTCCCCGGCGAGCAGCAATGCCAGGTTGAAGGGATCGTCGTGGACGAGGTCCTTCGCGACGGAGTGGATGTCGTTGGTCCAGGCGATCACATCGGCTGCGAGAGCCCGTAGCTCGTGCCAACAGCCCTCGCCGCACGGTTCGGTGGACTGGACGGCGCCGTCCGCGGCTTCGATCAGGTCGAAGAAAAGCAACGCGCCGAACGCGTCGCGCCGCAGCTCCTTGTACTCGGCCACGGTGCAGGTCACTCCGCGCTCCCGCATCCGTACCAATGCCTGCTGGGCCCGCAGATGGCGCAGGAGATCTCGGCGCAATCGTGCCTGCCACGCCGTGTCACCGAGGCTCCGGGTACGTGGCCACAGATCGGTTGCCAGAGCGCGCAGCATCGGATCGCGGCTGCCTGGGCCGCTGTCCCGGCTCACGATGTCTTCGACCTCGGCGGAGAAGCGCTCCAGCGCTCCGTCCTCACCCCAGGGTCCGTCGTCGACCCGGTCGTCGAGTGCCAGCGCCCACAGGAACCAGTCCATCAGCACCGCCGCACCGGGCAGCGGCGCCGGACCTGCCAGGGCCACTCCCAGGCCCAGCAGGGAAGACTTCTGCAGTCTGGCCCGGCCTCGCAGCCCGATCAGGCCGTGCCGCTCGGCCCAGCCGATCGCGGCATCCCGCAAGGCGCCCGCGTCCGCACGGCACGGCGGCGGCTCGAACGGCAGAACGATCGAGGGGATGACGAGCACGGGGGCCGGATCACGGGCCGGCGGTACGGGTGTCATGGCTGTTCCTCATACACACTCTGGAGCATGTTCGACCGGGTTTCGGCACGTGCTGGAACCGGTGGGGGCGGCCCTGGCCCGGAGCCGCCGGTCCCCCTCACCGTCCCCAGGCGATGCCCCCTGCTACGCCACACGGACCAGCGGTTCATTCCTACGGATGAAACACCCTTCGCGAGGCGAGCTGCCTCCTGCCCATGGGTAGGCAGCGCCCTGGAGCCGATCGCCGTGACGGCCCCGTCAACCACCTTGCCACTGCCCGGTGTTCGCCGGCGCGAGCGCCTCGAAGAGCGGAGACACAGCGAGCCATGACCATCGACAGCTCAGTGCTGAGCATCAAGCTCCACCGGATGTTCACCTTCCTCGACGCCGACCAGGACGGCTCCCTCAACGAGCAGGACCTGACGGCCATCGCCGACCGTCTGGCCGGCTCAGTCCCCACCCAGCCGGAGAAGGTGCAACGGCTGAGGGACGCCCTCGCTGTCATCTGGGACCAGCACCTGCGGCACATGGACGACGACGGCAACGGACTGATCAGCTCCACCGAGTACGAGCGCGGCGTCCGCGGAGCCATCGCCTCCCAGGAGTCCGCGCTGATCTCCGCCCTCCACGACGTGGTCGCCGCCTGCCTGGACATCTGCGACAGGGACAACGACGGCCTGATCACCCTCGACGAATACACCCTGCTCGGCCAGGCCGTGAGCGGCGGCAGCACCAAGGACATGGCGACCGCCTTCGCCGCACTCGACCTCAACGGTGACGGCGCCCTCGGCCCCGAGGAGATCCGCACCGCCGTGACCGAGTACTTCACCAGCGAGGACGCCGAAGCCCGCGGCAACTGGCTGTATGGCCCTCTGTGACCTCCACCGCCGTGGGGGGCACACCGCACGCGCAAGCCCCCGCTCACGAGGAGAGGTGCTGCGGCCGGACGCTCCGGTGAGGACGCCCGGCCGCCTGGCGGGTGCATGAGGTGACCGGTCCGCAAGTGCCGGTCATCGTCGGGGACACCAGACGCCAGTTCCGGGGAACCCCTCCGCGCGGGAGGCCGCGGCCCGCTCGGTGGCGGTCACCGGGGCGTCGTCCGTCAGTCGCCTGGGCGATGGCGACACGGACTCAGCCACGGCGGAGGGGTGCCACACCATCGCTGGGCTCAGGTCAGCTTGGTGTTGGCCAGGACCCGGCGCAGGATGCCCCAGGAGAGATCGGACTCGGTGGCGAAGGCACGCCGCTTCTTGGATTCTTCGTCGATGTAGTTGAAGGCGTCGCGGCTGTAGCTGTCGCCGTCGTCGTCCTCGACGCCGGTCTCCTCCGGGTTGAGGTAGACGTGGAAGCTAGCGCCGAAATCGGCGGAGGCGTTCATGTAGCCGGGGCCGGTGGAGCCGCCACCGCCGTCCATCGGGCAATACACGCGGTGCACGGCGTAGTTGTCCCTGGACAGCCAGGCGCATTGGCCGGGGGTGAGGGTGATCAGGCCGAGCTTGCGGGCGTCCCAGTCGAGGTGCTCGTAGACCATGACGTCGAGCTGGCCGGCGAGGCAGAAGACGATGCCGGTGGTGTGTCCGTGGGAGTGGATGGGCGAGTAGTGCTGCGCCGGCCAGATCTCGAGGACGACGGGCGAGCCGATGTCACCCTTGGGGTGGTCGTCGGGGTGGAGGTGGCCGTGCTTTGCTGCCAGGTGGTCGTAGTCGCCCCGGCCGGTGCAGGCGACACGGATGTACGGCGGGTGGGACGGATCGTGCTTGTACTTCTCCACGAGGATCTGGCGCAGCAGGCCCACCTTCTCGCCGGGTGCGGTGGCGGGGGCCAGGTGCTTGCGCATCGCCTCGACTTCCCAGGCCGACAGGCGCAGGTCCTCGGCCTTGCGCGCGAGGTCCATGACGGCCGGCGGGATCATCAGCTGGCGGGTGTACTCGTCGAAGGACGTGGCCTGCCCGATCACAAGGGACGGGGCGGCCTGGGCGCCGCGAAGGCGCAACTGCCGTTCCTCTTCCTTGGTGATGTGGAAGGGGTACGTCGCATCGCCGTACTCCGGCTGCCCGGCGGGCGTCTGGTCGGCGGTCAGGCTCATGAGGGACTCCTTCGTGTGCAGGTGTGCCGCGGCTCGGCGCGGGACCCGATAACGCCACGCATGTTCGGTGCCACGGCTCGAGGCGGGTTGTGCGGTGTGATCAGTGGCTGAGCAGGCGTGTGGCCCTGAGTCCGTCGAGGGGGTACTCCCGGGGCAAATGGGTCGGGTCGCCCGGCACGGTGATCAGCACGGTGATCGTCCGGGACGTGCCCGCGGCGAGGAACTGGTCTCCCACCGAGCTCAGATACGCCTTGCCGTCCTGGGCGATGACGTCGACGCCGGAGGCTTCGGCTTTCGCGCCCTTGGCCGTGGGCAGGTCGAAGGAGATGCGGAACTTCCTGACGTCCTCCGCCGTGCCGCTGTCTTTGCTGACGGCCGTCAGCGTGAGGTCGAAGCTGTAGACCCGGCCTCGGGGTTCGCCGTTCTCCCACGTCCCCTTGAACTTCTTCGTCACGACGATCTCGTCGTAACTGGGCGGCACAGGCAGCGGGGTGATACGCCCGGCGCCGTTCACGATCTCCAGGTCGTCTACGGGCACCCTGCCCCGTCCGATGCGCTGCGAGTGATCGGGGATCTTCGCCGTGGTCATGTCGAGGTGGTTGACGTTGCCCGCGGAGTCGACGGCGTAGAAGTTGCCGTCCTGGTCGAAGAAGGTGGCCGCGTACGCCTTGCGTGAGCCTGCCGCGCCGCTGGCTTGCGCCGGCGGGAAGACACCAGCCTTCAGAACGGTCTTCGTGGGCTGCCGGCCCGGGTCGATGAGCAGCAGGTCACCGTTGTCGCCCTCCACCGAGTACAGCCGGCCGTCCTTGGGGTGGTAGGCGAAGTCGTCCCACCGGCCGCCTCCCGGCGAGTTGCGGGGTGTGGCCCTGCCGGCTGCCACGTCGATGGCGTAGCTGGGTGTGTCGGGATTGCCGGCGACGAAGAGGCTCTTGCCGTCGGGGTCCATGGCGCCGTCGAACCAAGGCCCCTTCGGCAGCCCGTCGATGACCTGGTCCTTGAGAGTGCCGGCCGCCACGTCGATGGTGATGAGCTTGTTGCCGCTCACGGCCAGCAACAGGGGCTCCTGGTCGTCGCCGCGGTACTGCGCTCCCATGGCGGTGTAACCGCTCTCGTAGGGCGCGACGTTGTCAACGACGCGAGTGTCGCCGTCGATGGGATCGAAGCGGTAGATCCGGGTGCCGGTCCTGCCGACGGCCAGATACACCTTGCGGTGAGCCATGAAAATCAAGCGTCCTTCCATACGGCTGAGGAACGCTTCGACGTCTGCCCTCAGCCACCAGCGATAAGCACTCTGAGTATTCTTTCGAACACAATCAGCCACATCTCATGGTGCTGGGCGCACAGGACGAAGTCCGGCGAGGGCTGTCGGGCGACAGTGGCTCGTTTCTCCGCGTCGACACCAACTGTTGGAGCGGTGTGCAGAGTCCCGAAGTACAAGGGTGCCGGCGCCGGCCGCTGCATCGGCATCCTCCCCAGCAGGCACCGGACGCTCTGAGTGGGGTGAGCCCGCCGACGCTGAATGAGGCGCGGTACATCCAGCACGCCAGCGAGGAAGTGCAGACGCAAACCCCCGCATCCTGCAAGACCGCCCCAGGAACACGGACCGCATCAGGCGCCGACCGCATCGGCCGCGCCGGCCCACCCGAGCTCGCGACGAAGCCGCACCGGAGCGCCCGGATGCGGCTTCGTCGTCTCACAGCTCCGTGCAGAGGCCCTGTCAGGACGGACCCGGCGGCGCCTCGTCGTATCACCGACGCCCCTATAACGTAGGGGTACGGGAAACCGGTCTGACCAGGTTGAAGACCTCGCGGGCTGCGTATCGCTTGAGGCATCGGATGATCTCACGTCGGGTCTTGCCCTCCTGCGTGCGGCGTTCGTAGTACGCCTGGGTGCGCGGATCGTGACGCAGCCGGGTGAAGACGATGCGGTGCAGGGCGGCGTTGGCCTGCCGGTCGCCGCCGTAGTTGAGCCGGCGCGTGCTCCGACGCCCGGAGGAGTACTCGATGGGGCTGACTCCGCAAAGGGCAGCAAAGGACGCCTCGGTATTCAGCCGCTCGGGATTGTCCCCCATGGTGATCAGGAGAGTGACGGCGCTGTCCGGACCGATGCCCACCGGCACGAGCAGCTGTGGGGCGTGGCGTTCGACGAGCCGGGTCAGGCGCTGGTTCAGCTCATTGATCTGCCCCGTGAGCTGTTCAATGCGCTCGGCGAGCATGCGCAAGGTCATGTGGGTGGCCTGGGCCACCGCGTCCTCGTCTCCCCCACCGCCGGGTGGGCTGAGGGTCGCGCAGGTGCGGAACAGCTCGGCATTGCCCAAGCTCGACAACCGTTCCCGCAGTGCGGGATCGGCGATGACCAGGACGGCCTTGAGCTGGTTGATCGCCTGGGTACGCGCCTTGACCGCGGAGTCCTTGGCGAGCTTGAAGATCCGGGCGCTGTGCACCGGACCGTCGCCGGACTTGGCCCGGGCCCGGGCACGACCGCTGAGCACGGCCCGCGCGGCGGCCTGCGCATCGAGCGGGTCCGACTTGCCCAGCAGCCGGCGGGCCGTGCGGTCGGGCCGGTTCACTTCGAACACCTGGATCTGCTGGGTCAGTAGGTAGCGGGACAGGCCCGCGCCGAAGGTGCCGGTGCCCTCCACACCGACCCGGCGCACGGTCCCTCGCTTGCGGGCCCAGACGAGCAGTCGGCGGTAGCCGGCCGCCGTGGCCGGAAAGGACTCGGTGTCCAGGACCTTCCCGAGTGGGGAGAGCACGGCGGCGACGTGAACCTCGCCGTGCGTGTCCACGCCCAGAACGACCTCGCGCCGAACGGGAGGATCCGTGCTCGAGGAGGTGCTGTGCTGTCGGGTCGTCATGATGGTTCGCCTCCCGCGTGGTGACATGCTGGATGGATGGCACCGGCCCGCTCGGGCGGTCTGAACCGTGATGGCGCCTGGAACTCGGCAAGGCCCCTATAGGGACACGCCCTGTGGCTCGGTGACAGCAGGAACCATCCCGCAACGGCAGTCGACATGCCTGTGACTGGACACTTCGGTCAAAGATCTCATGGGTCAGACCCCCGTCCGGAACGGCATCGCGCAACCGTCCCATCGATCCCGGCGCATCGGCACGTCCCGACTACAGCCGGATGGCTTCGCTCGAACCAGTGCCCAACCTGGCCGGAACAGACCGAGAATGAGTTGACTCCCCGCCCACTCGTGAGCGGCAATGACGGACAGCCGTCTGGCCCGCCCTACGGTCAGGTATCTCCGGGTCGTCATCGAGGAGTAGGGCACCGCCTCCGACCAGGTTCCCCCAAGCGGTGCCGCGGGTGTTCCAATAGACGTCGGGTGCGTCGCTACCCATGAGGGCATCGGTGGTTTCCACGGCCGCGCTGGTGCTCGTGGGAGATCGATCTCGGAGAGGTGACCTATCTCAGCCCGGACGGCTGCAGAGCGCTGTGCGTCGCGCTGCGTGCCGCTCTCGCCCACGGCACCCGGCTGGTCGTCACGCACGCCGACGAGCGGGCCCGGTCGATCCCGAACCAGATCGGTCTTGCCCGGGTGCTGGCGGCCCAGCCGGGCAGCGACTTCTGATCGGTGCGCTCAGATCGTCCCGGCCGGACGCTCCTCCGGGGTGTGGCCGCGGCGGGGCCGGGGCGCGCTGCCCATCTCCAGGGTGAAAGGCATCGGGTCGCTGTCGGATCCCCGGACCATGCCGTGCATCTCCCACTCGCCCGATCCGGCTCTGACGAACTCGGCCGCGGTGGCGGCGGTGCAGTCGGCGACCTGCGTGAAGTCGTCCGCCAGCAGTTCGGTGTAGCGCTGGACGACCAGCACCCCGGCGTTGGAGATGTCGCCGAAGGTCCGGCGTCCGCCGTCCTGGTGGATGACCACCCCCACCACCCGCCCGTAGACGGCCATAAGGCGGTCGAACTCCAGCACCATCACCTCGACGTAACCGAAGCCCAGGCCGGTCTGGCTGTGCCGGGGCATGTTGATCGTGCCGTCGGGTGACCGGCTGTCGTAGGCACTATGCCGACCAGGCAACGGCCGAACAAGTGAACCTGAAACCACGTCAACCCGCCCTGATCAGCAAGTCAGCCGCTCCCGCGCAGCAGCGGGGGAACCTCAGAGTCCGAGGTAGACGTCGGTGGAGTAGCGGGGAAGGAGATCGGCGGATAGCCGCGGTAGTGCACGTAGTACGCGTACATCAGGCCGGGCACGATCGTCAGCGCACCCACCACGAGTGGCAGGCCGAGGCGCAGCAGACGGCCGACCAGGAAGCGGCGGGCGCCCGGCGGTCGTAGGAGCCAGGCACGAAGACCGCGGAGAGGAAGAAGAACAGGCTCATGAAGAACGCCTCGTCGACCGCCCACAGGGGCGCGAGGGCGCCGGTGCGCGGCTGGCCTTCGAGGTACCACTACCAGTCCTGGGTCAGACGGCGGTAGGTTTCCACGCCGAGCAGGGCGGCGTTGGCGAGGATCAGGGCGAAGACGTGAGGGTGAACCGGCGGGCCTCGGTCCCGGTGCGCCAGAGCCTGGCGTGCGGACCAATGCGCGTTGTCCATAGGGGTGCGGTGGTCGGTCTTCCTGCTGTATCTGCTCCTTCACCCAGCGCTATTTGCCCGGCCAACCGGCATGACGGACGGGCGTGTTGAGCGCGGTCACGCTCCAGGAGAGATTTCTGCATCACTGTAGAGCGGAAGGTGTACCAGGCGGGACGCCTCGTGCGGGGGCGCGCACGAGGTGGCCCGGTGGTCAGGCGGCGGCCGGTGCGGGGCCGACCAGTTCGGACAGGACGTCGTCCATGGTCACGAAGCCGAGGACCGCGCCGGCCTCGCCGGTGACGGCGGCCAGGTGGCTGCCGTCGGCGCGCAGGGCGGTGAGGGTGTCGTCCAGCGGGGTGTCGATGCGGACCTGGGTGATCGGGTGCAGGACGGTGCGCGGGAAGGGCTGGTCGCGGTCGGTGATGCCGAGGGTGTCCTTGATGTGGAGGTATCCCAGCAGGGTGCCGTTCGGGCCGGTGACCGGGAAACGGGAGTAGCCGGCAGCGGCTGCGGTCCGCTCCAGTTCGCCCGGGGTGACGGTGTCGGCGACGGTGCGCATCTTCTGGGCGGGGACAAGGATCTCGCCGACCGGGCGGGTGCCCAGCTCCAGGGCGTCGCGCAGCCGTTCGCCGTCGGCGCTGGAGAGCAGGCCGGCCTGGCTGGAGTCGAGGACCATGCGGGCGAGCTGGTCGTCGGTGAACGCCGACTCGACCTCGTCCTTCGGCTCGACGCGCAGCAGTTTCAGCAGGGTGTTGGCGAAGGCGTTGATGCCGAACACGACCGGCTTCAGGGCCCGGGTGAGGGCTACCAGCGGCGGGCCGAGCAGGAGTGCGGTCGGGACCGGTGCGGCCAGGGCGATGTTCTTGGGGACCATCTCGCCAATCAGCATGTGCAGGTAGGTCGCAACCGTCAGGGCGATAACGAAGGCGATGGGGTGCACCAGGCCGTGCGGGATGTGGACCGCGTTGAAGCCGGGTTCCAGCAGGTGCGCGATGGCCGGTTCGGCGACCGCGCCGAGCACCAGGGAGGAGACGGTGATGCCGAGCTGGGCGGTGGCCATCATCGCGGAGAGGTGTTGAAGGCCCCACAGGGTCATCCGGGCCCGTGTGTTCCCTGCCTGGGCGTGCGGCTCGATCTGGCTGCGGCGCACGGAGATCAGGGCGAACTCGCCGCCCACGAAGAACGCGTTGGTCAGCAGTGTCAGGGCGCCGATGAGGAGTTGCAGGGTGGTCATCGGGACTCCTCCCCGGCCCCGGCCGGCACCTGGGCCGGTTCGGTGATGCGGATCCGGTCTGCGTGGTGGTGCTCGACGTCCAGGACGTCCAGCTGCCAGCCGTCGAGGTCGACGGTGTCGCCCTTGGCGGGGATGCGGGCGAGGCGGGTGGCGATCAGGCCGGCCACGGTTTCATACGGGCCCTCCGGCGCCGCGAGTCCTATCTCCCCGAGCTGGTCGAGGCGGACGCCGCCGTCCGCCTCCCACACCGCGCGGCCGTCCGCGCCGGTCTGCGCGGGCAGCAGGTCGGGCACCTCGACGGGGTCGTGCTCGTCGCGGACCTCGCCGACGACTTCCTCGACGATGTCCTCCATCGTCGCCACGCCCGCCGTGCCGCCGTACTCGTCGATGACCACGGCCATGGTGCGCTTCTCCCGCAGCCGCTCCAGCAGCCGGTCGGCAGTCAGGCTGTCGGGCACCAGCAGGGGTGCGGTGGCCAGCTCGGTCACCAGGGTGACGGCCCGTTTCTCCGGTTCCAGGGCGAGGACGTCGCGGATGTGGACGGTCCCGATGACCTCGTCCAGGCTGTCGCGGTACACCGGGAAGCGGGACAGGCCGGTGGCGTGCGTCAGGTTCGCCGCGTCCGCGGCCGTCGCGTGCGCTTCGAGCGCCTTGACGTCCACGCGCGGCGTCATGACGTTCTCCGCGGTCAGCTCGCCCAAGTGCAGCGTGCGCACGAACAGTTCGGCGGAGTCCGCCTCCAGGGCGCCCTCGGCGGCCGAGTGCCGGGCGAGCGCGACCAGTTCCTCAGGGGTGCGGGCGGAGGCCAGTTCCTCGGCGGGCTCCAGGCCGACGCGACGGACGAACCGGTTCGCGGTGTTGTTCAGATGGCGGATGAACGGCCCGAATGCCGCGGTGAAGCCGCGCTGCGGGCCGGCCACCACCTTGGCCACGGCCAGCGGACGGGAGATCGCCCAGTTCTTCGGCACCAGCTCGCCCACCACCATCAGCACCACGGTGGAGAGGGCCACACCCAGCACCGTCGCCACCGACGAGGCGGCGCCGCCCAGCCCGACCGCCTTGAGCGGGCCTTGAAGAAGCGCCGCGAGCGACGGCTCGGCAAGCATGCCGATCACCAGCGAGGTGACCGTGATGCCGAGCTGGGCGCCGGAGAGCTGGACCGTCAGACGGCGTACGGCCTTCAGCGCGCCCCCGGCACCACGCTCACCCGCCTCCGCCGCTCGCTCCAGGTCACCGCGCTCGACGGTGGTCAGCGAGAACTCGGCCGCGACGAACACCGCGCAGGCCAGTGTGAGCAGGAGGGCCAGCAGGAGCAGCAGGACCTCGGTCACCGCGCCACCCCCGATCCCTCACGCACACACAGCGCGGACTGCGGACGGGGTACGACGCGGCTGATACTGGGAGGCTCGCCCATTGCGGGACCGTCGCTCCTTCTGTTCGGGAGGGCCACAGGGCCCTCAGTCGTCGGCAGGGCAGAGACACACCCTGCCCATTATCGTAAAAGATCGGCAAAGCATCGAGGTCAGCCGCCGCCGGTCTCGATCGGCGGCTCTTTTCGGACTTTCCCGCCGCAGCCGCCAGGATGCGCTGTGGACCAGCCCGCGGCGACCCTATGCTTCTACGTGTTTGTAGAGAGAACGCGGTGGCTCCTGCCGGTTGTTCCCGGGAGCCGCGCGCCTCTCACCTGCTCGCGCGACGGGATGAGACGCATGGCCTCGACCGGCCTGGACACAGAGCCCGGCACGCCAGCCCGGCACGCGCGCAGCCGCTGCCGTAACACCCGCGAAGGCATGCGGCATCGCTCTCACGGAACACACGCACGTTAAGGAGTGGACGCCACGATGGTGTTCAAACGACTGCTCGGTTCGCTCGGCGTGGGCGGCCCCACGGTGGACACGGTCCTCACCCCCGGCGCCGCCCACCCCGGCTCCACGCTCAGCGGCCAGGTCCATCTCAAGGGCGGAAGCGCCGACTTCGACATCGAGCACATCACCCTGGAGCTGGTGGCCCGGGTCGAGGCCGAGCACGAAGAGGGGGAGAGCGAGGGCGTCGTCGCCTTCGAACGGTTCACCGTCGGCGGCGGCTTCCGGCTCGCCGAGGGCGCGCAGCACAGCATCCCGTTCAGCGTGATGCTGCCGTGGGAGACCCCCATCACCGAGCTGTACGGACAGGGCCTGGGCATCGTCCTCGGCGTGCGCACCGAACTGTCGGTCGCCGGAGCCAAGGACAAGGGCGACCTCGACCAGCTCGCCGTGGGCCCGCTGCCCGCCCAGGAGGCGATCCTGGAAGCCCTCGGACAGCTCGGCTTCGGCTTCAAGTCCGCAGACCTGGAGTACGGCCGCATCGGCGGCACCGGCCAGCAGCTGCCCTTCTACCAGGAGATCGAGCTCACCCCGGCCCCTCAGTACGCCCACCAGGTCAACGAGATCGAGCTGACCTTCCTCGCCCACCCCGGCGGCATGGAGGTGGTCCTGGAGGCCGACAAGCGCGGCGGCCTCTTCTCCGAGGGGCACGACGCGCTCACCCGCTTCACCGTCTCCCACGACGGCGTCGAGCACCAGGACTGGATCACCCTGGTCGACGGCTGGATCCGCCAGCTCGTCGAGCACCGCGCCTCCTACGGCTCGCACTCCGCCTACGCACATGCAGACCCGTACTCGGGGAGCCACGGCGGGCACTACGGGCACGGAGACGACGAGCACCATCACGAGGGCCACCGCTCCGGCCCCGGCATGGGCACCGCGATCGCCGCGGGCGCGGCCGGCCTCGCGGTCGGCGTCGTGGGCGGGATGGTCGCGGCCGAGGTCGTCGACGAGGTCGGGGACTTCTTCGAGGGTGACGAGGAAGACGAAGACGAGGACTGACGGCGCGGGTTGCCGGAGGATCGGATCAGGCGCTGACCGTGCGCAGGAAGTGGTCCGCGTCCTCCGGCTCACCCAGTCGGCCCAGCTCCAGCCAGGAGCCGTCGCTGAAGCGGATCCTGAAGGTGGCGAACCCTCGCGGCCGGCCCGCCTCGGCTTCGATACGGGCCTCGGTGTAGGGAAACTCCGCGATGGTCCGGAAGTCGTCGGCTTTGGTGGGCGACAGCGTACGGCGCGGGGAGGCGGCCACGCAGACGCGGTCACGAGCCAGCATCACCAGGCGTTTCGGATTGGGTGAGTGGCCGTACCAGCGCAGCAACAACTGGCCCGCAGTCAGGTTCCAGTCGCCATCGAAGATGCCTCTGGTGGGGTCGTCGACTTCGCGGCGGCCGCTGCCGGCGGCGCGGTCCCGGGTGGAGCCTCCCTCTCCGGAAGAGGTCTGCTCGTCCAGCACGTCGCCGAGCTTGTCGATCAACATCATCGGCACGACGACGAAGAAGAACACCACACCGCCGACGTAGAGCAGCCAGTGGTGCCTCGGCTTCAACCGTCCTTTGCCCGCAGCCCGGTGGACGGCCTTGGGAGGCGCGGGAATCGGCTTGCCGATCTCGCACCAGACCATGGCCACGGGGTCCTCGCCAAGGATCTTCCGGGCCCGTCGATGCACCTTGCGCTTCGCCATGCCTGAAATCCTAGGCAGGCAGGGCGTCACGGCCGCAGCGCCCCGTGAGAGCCGCGACCCGCCTTGTGAACCTGCCGGAAATCGCCGGAACTTCTCCGCCGGACCGTTAGTTTCTACGTTGCTGTAGATATTTACGGGCTCGGACCGCCGCCGAAGCGGGCCGGCCGACCAACCGTTTGGAGTTCACATGGCCCTGTGGGACCGCCTCAAGGAGTCCGCGTCGACGATGCAGACCCAGCTCGTGGCGAAGAAGAACGACCTCAAGAGCGGTGCCTTCCGCGATGCCAGCATGGCGATGTGTGCCCTGGTCGCCGCCGCCGACGGCACCATCGACCCCTCCGAGCGGCAGCGGGTGGCCCAACTGATCGGCACCAACGAGGTGTTGCAGAACTTCGACGCCATGGACCTGCAGCGGCGCTTCGACGACAACCTGGGCAAGCTGACCGCCGACTTCGCCTTCGGCAAGGTCAGCGTGCTGCAGGAGATCGCCAAGGCGAAGAAGAAGCCGGCCGAGGCCCGTGCCGTCATCCAGATCGGCATCGTCATCGGCGGCGCCGACGGCGACTTCGACAAGACCGAGCAGGCCGTTGTCCGCGAGGCGTGCTTCACCCTGGATCTGCCGCCGCACGAGTTCGACCTCTGATCGCCCCACTGCGCTCGTGCCGGCCCGTCGACGGCAGCCCGGCACGGGCGTCGTCGACGGCGGATCCGGACACCCAGGCTCGTCTAGGGTGGCTCGGTGGGGTTTGAGCTGCGGGCACGGTGGGGCGGGCAGCCGGTGTGGGCGAGATGGGTCCGCGCGGTGTACGTGATCGGCTTCTTGGAGGGTTCCTGCGTCCACGCTCTCGACCTGGCCGGGCGCGGCATCCATGCCTATGCGTCATTTCCGCAGGTTCCCCTGCAGGCGTTCTTCGTCGGCTTGGCGGTCCTCGATCCGCTCGTCGCCGTATTGGTGGGGGTAATGCGGAGGGAAGGGGTGTGGCTGGCAGGCGCCGTGATGGTGGTGGACGTCTGCGCGAACTGGTGGGGCAACCGGCATTGGCTGCACGATGATCCTGCGAGGCTGCTGCGCCTGTTGCCCATCACCCTCTTCAGCCTGTTCGTCGTCGCGTTCTTGCTCCCGTTGCATCGCGCGGCTACTGGGGCCGCGGGCCAGGCCGGCCAGCCCCAGGCGACTCTGCCGTATGCCTGAGTTCCGCGTCTCGCAGCCAGGGACGCCTCCAGCCGACGAACGTCTCGGATTCGCGCCGACCGGCACGCTGACCGGCCGGCGCTGTTCGCACGCGGCGCCGATTCGGGCCGCCGACGGCTCGCCAGGGACATCGCCGTATCCGTGGACCGCGTCTGTCCAGTGTCAGAGCGGTGTCGCCGCATGCAGGATGAGCACCATCGTCACCGCCGAGTTCGCGGACGACAGCGCGGAGACCGCGGCCCCAACGGCCGCACCCCAGGCGGCCAGGCCCACCGAAGTGAACACCGACGGCCAGCTGCGCAACGTCGGCGCGGGGCCGAGCAGGGCAGCCACCCGGCGCGGCACCGGCCCCGGCTCGGCGAAGCCCGCGAGCGTGGCGGCCGGGGTGCCGCGCGAGACCAGAGCCGCCTTGCCGATCGCGCACGCCACATCCCGGCGGCTGCCGACCGTCCGCGCCGCTTCCTCGTCCGCCCACCGTTCCGTCGTGTAGGAGACCGCCGTACGCAGCGGGAGCAGGAACGGGTTGGCGCGCGCGGCCAGTTGGACCGCGAGCAGGAACCGGTGGTGCCGGGCGGCGAGATGGGCGCGCTCGTGGGCGAACAGGGCGCGGCGCTCGGCAGGGGCGAGGCAGGACAGCATGCCGGTGGTCACCACGACCCGGTCCCGCCGCCTGCCGGGGAGGGCGTACGCGTACGGCACCTCGTCGGACAGAACCGCTACCTGTGTGCCCGGCAGTCCGGCCAGGGCCCGGTGGGCGCGGCGGCGGATCAGCCCGTGCCGCCGCAGCGTGCGGCCGCACGTCAGCAGGACCGCGAGCAGCGCCGGGATGGCCAGTTTCCCGGCGACCTCGTCGTACGGGACGGCCTCGCGCACCTCGGGGTCCGACCAGCCATCAGGCAGCGGGTTGCCGGGCAGTTGCGCGGTGCCGACCACCATGAGCAAGCCCAGGCACACCGTGCTGCACAGCGCCATCACCACGGTCACCCCAGTCAGCAGCCGGGTGGCGGTTCGCGGATGCAGCCGCTGCTCGGCCAGGCGCGCGATCGGCCATGCCGTCAGCGGCAGGACCAGTGGAAGAAAGACGAACACCCCCATGAGGCTTCAGTCTTCCCTCTCGCCCCTCGCAGGATCCAGCAGTTCCCGCAACAGCCGTTCATCGCCCGGCTCCAGGGAGGTGACAAAGCGGGCCAGCACCGCCTCACGGTCGTCCTGGCCGTCCAGCACCTTGCGCATCTTGTGCGCGGCCAGGCCCGCCTGGTCCGAGGCCGGGGTCCAGGCGAAGGACCGACCGGCCCGCTCACGGGTCACCGCTCCCTTGGCCAGCAGCCGGGTCAGGATCGTGATCACCGTCGTATAGGCAAGGTCACCGCCGAGGCGCTCCTGCACCCAGCCCGCACTCGCCGGGCCGTCCGCCTCGCGCAGCACAGACAGGACAAGCGCCTCCAGCTCCCCCTGCCCCCGTCGCCGGGAACCCCGCTGGTCCGTCACGCCCTGTCTCCCTTCCATCGACCCCGAATCCACGCGCAGCCCATCGTATAGACGCCCCTGCGGCCACCCACCGCACCGCGACTTATGTGCGGCACCAACACCACACCATCTACACAATTGTAGAAGATAGGCTGGCCAGGTGGGTCCGTCCGGACCGCAGAGACAACACCAGTACACAAGGAGAGAGGGCAGACATGGGCGTCATCGCATGGCTGGTTCTGGGACTGCTCGCCGGGGCCATCGCCAAGGCCATCCTCCCCGGGCGCGACCCGGGCGGACTCATCGGCACGACGCTCATCGGCATCGCGGGAGCCTTCCTGGGCGGATGGCTCTCGGCGAGGTTCCTCGACCGGCCGGTGCAGCGAGAGTTCTTCGACGCCGCAACCTGGGGCTCGGCCATCGCGGGCGCACTGGTCCTGCTGATCGGTTACCGCCTCCTCTTCGGCAACTCCCGCGACTGAAGCACCCCTTCACCATTTTCTACATTGCTGTAGATTTTAAGCTTGGGCCGCGCCGGCCCCGACCTGACGCATCGCGAAGGACTTCACTGTGGGAGTTTCCCTGCCCAAGGGCGGCACCGTCTCGCTCAGCAAGGAGGCGCCGGGCCTGAGCGCGGTCCTGGTCGGCCTGGGCTGGGACGTGCGCACCACCACGGGCACCGACTACGACCTCGACGCCTCGGCACTGCTCCTGGACGCCTCCGGCAAGGTCCTGTCCGACCGCCACTTCGTCTTCTACAACAACCTGAAGAGCCCGGACGGCTCGGTCGAGCACACCGGCGACAACCTCACCGGTGAGGGCGAGGGCGACGACGAGTCCGTCAAGGTGAACCTCGCCGCCGTGCCCGCCGAGGTCGACCGGATCGTCTTCCCCGTCTCCATCCACGACGCCGAGAACCGCGGCCAGAGCTTCGGCCAGGTCCGCAACGCCTTCATCCGCGTCGTCAACCAGGCCGGCGGCGCCGAGATCGCCCGCTACGACCTGTCCGAGGACGCTTCGACGGAAACAGCCATGGCCTTCGGCGAGCTCTACCGCAGTGGCCCGGAGTGGAAATTCCGCGCCGCCGGACAGGGCTACGCCTCCGGACTGGCCGGCATCGCCGCCCACTTCGGCGTCAACGTCTGACCCGGCGGGCCGGGTGACATAGGCGAACGCCGGTACGGCGTTGGTGCGCAGGGCGAAGCCCAGGTAGGCGGTGTAGAAGTCGACGGCCTTCTGGACGTCGTCGACGAGGTACCGGACGCTGGCGAACTGGTCGGACGAATTTCTCGTGGAGTTGGGCCAGGATCGCAGCGGCGAGCCGGTCCGGGGCTGCCGGGTTGCCGCTCTGTGACCCATGCCACATGCAGTTCCTGTCAGCAATCGGGTCGCTGTTCCGCTCAAGTCGTCGACAGGGAGCAGCGAACCGACAGGAGCAAGACATGAAGCACCGCATCGTCGTCGTCGGCGCCGGCTATGCCGGGGCCTACGTGGCCGGGACCCTGGCCCGTCGACTGTCCCCGGCGGACACCGACATCACAGTGGTCAACGCCGAGCCGGACTTCGTCCAGCGGCTGCGGCTGCACCAGCTCGCGGCCGGCCGAGAGATCGAGGCTCCACAGCTCACCGGCGTCTTCGCAGGCACGGGGATACGGCTGCGTCTGGCCCGTGTCACCGCCGTCGACCCCGAGCGCCAGGTCGTCGCCGTGGCCGACGCCGACGGCGGCGGCGAACTCGGCTACGACACGCTTCTCTACGCGCTCGGCAGCCACGCCGCCGACCACGGCGTCCCCGGCGTGGCCGAGCACGCCTTCGACGTCACCGGCCGGCCCTCCGCGCTGCGCCTGCGCGAGCGCCTGGACAGCCTGAGCAGGCGGGACGGGGGAGGAAGCGTGCTGGTCGTCGGCGACGGGCTGACCGGCATCGAGACCGCCACCGAGATCGCCGAATCCCGGCCGGGCGTGTCGGTGACACTGGTCGCCCGCGGCGAGCTGAGCGCCCCTCTCTCGGCCGGAGCACGCAGCCACCTGCGCCATGCGTGCGATCGGCTGGGCATCACCGTACTGGAGCACACCACCGTCGAAGCCGTCGAAGCGACGCGGGTGCTGTGCTCCGACGGCACCGCCCTGGCGTCCGACGCGACCGTGTGGACGGCCGGGTTCGCGGTCAGTTCCATCGCCGCCGTGGGCGGGCTGGAGGTCACCGACAACGGTCGGATCGTCGTCGATCGCACCATGCGGTCGGTCTCGCACCCGAACGTCTACGCCGCCGGCGACAGCGCCTACGCCATCGGCGACAACGGCCGCCCGCTGCCGATGTCCTGCGCTTCGGCCGGCTACACCGGCCGGCAGGCCACGGAGGCGATCGTGGGACGCCTGACCGGCCGCGAGATCCCGAACACCAAGCTGGAGTACCTGGGCAACCACATCAGCCTCGGGCGGCGGGACGGGATCCTGCAGATGGTCGACGACGAAGCGCAGGCGAAGCCGAAGTACATGGGTGGCCGGAAGGCCGCGCGGATCAAGGCCGGCATCCTCAAGATGTCGCTGTGGGCCACCTCGCACCCGACCTTCGGGCTGCCCAAGCGCAAGCGCCGCCTGGCCGCCACGCCGGATGCGTCCGCCGAAGAAAAGGCGGTCGTCGGTCGCGTGGCCGCCTAGGGTGATCCGAGTGGACAGCACCGCCACTGATCGCTTCGACACCAGCCGGTTCGAGGCCAGCCGGAACCGGCTGGCCTCGCTGGCCTACCGGCTGCTGGGCTCCGCCGCCGACGCCGAAGACGCCGTGCAGGATACGTTCCTGCACTGGCAGGCCGCCGACAGGCAGCAGATCAGGGTGCCGGAAGCATGGCTGACCAAGGTCGTCACCAACCTGTGTCTCGACCGGCTCCGCTCGGCACAGGCCCGCCGCGAACGCACCGCCGGCGCCTGGCTGCCCGAACCGCTCCTCGACGGCGACCCGATGCTCGGCCCGGCCGACACGTTCGAGCAGCGCGAATCGGTCTCCCTGGCCGTGCTGACGCTCATGGAGCGCCTGTCACCCCTCGAGCGGGCCGTCTACGTCCTGCGCGAAGCGTTCTCCCACAGCCATGCCGAGATCGCCGGGATCCTCGACCTCACCGAGTCCGCGAGCCAGCAGCACCTCCACCGGGCCCGGCGCCGCATCACCGCCGCGCGCCGCGGCGGCGGCGAAGTCGACCTGGCATCCGCCCGCAGGATCGTCGAGGAGTTCCTCGCCGCCGCCACCACGGGCCGCACCGAACGGCTCGTGGCGCTGCTCACCGACGACGCGACCGCGATCTCCGACGGCGCCGGCCTGACCGAGAGGCTGCTGCGGTACGACACTCCGCAGCGCGTCGCCGCCGTCGCACGGGCCGGCTTCAAACCCACACCCGCGAAACGGCGACTTGTCGGCGGCACGCCCGCCGTCCACTACGCGCTCGTCAACGGCGCCCCCGCCATCCTCACCGTGCTCGGCGACCAGGTCGTCGGCTCCGTGACGTTCGACATCGCAGGCGGCAAGATCGCAATTGTGCGCGGCATCGCCGCCCCCACCCGCCTCGCCCGCCTCACCGAAGCCTGGCGACAGCACGAACCGGACACGCCGCTCATCGCCCAATGGTGACCCGACGCCGACCACTGCTGGGCGCGCACCACCCGTGCTGCGATGAACCGGTCGCCGCAGCCGTGAGGACGTGTTCACCTCGCTACTTTGCACCGTGGGGCACGGACAGGAGTCCCGAGCCAAGAAGACGGCGGTCACGAAGCCCTGAAAGCTACCGGCGGGCTAGTTTTTTCCTTGGTGGCCGTGCCAGGACTCCGGGGCCGAATCGCGCTTGGCGCAGCCGTCAGGGAGCACATCCCAGGGGCGACAATGTTGCGAAGTGCGCGGGCCCCGGCCGGGCTACGCGGTGCCGACGCCGACACGCGGATGGCCCACGGCCTGGCCGGTACCACCCGCACGCGCCCCATCCCCGCCTCGCTTCTTGGGAGTTCTGCCCGTCGCTCCCCCATTCAACGGAAACGCAGTCGCGCAGGGGCGGGGTGCTGAAGGTGCCGACCGGTACGGCTCAGCGGTGCTCGGGGTTGTCCGCCCCCGGGCGGCAGCCGGCGTCCCACTCCGAGCGCTGGTTGCCGTGGGCCGGGATGCCTCCGGCGCGTTTGAGCAGGGCTGCCAGGTGCAGCAGGTTCCAGGTCATGAAGGCGGTGTTGCGGTTGGTGAAGTCGTTGTCCGGGCCGCCTGAACCTGGATCCAGGTACGAGGGTCCGGGGCCCGCGGCGCCGATCCAGCCCGCGTCGGCCTGCGGGGGGATGGTGTAGCCGAGGTGCTGGAGGCTGTAGAGGACGTTCATGGCGCAGTGTTTGACCCCGTCCTCGTTGCCGGTGATCAGACAGCCGCCGACCCGCCCGTAGTAGGCGTACTGTCCCTGGGGGTTGAGCAGGCTGGAGCAGCTGTAGAGGCGCTCGATGACCTGCTTGGTGACGGAGCTGTTGTCGCCCAGCCAGATGGGCCCTGCCAGCACCAGGATGTCCGCGGCCATCACCTGCTCATACAGCGCGGGCCAGGCGTCGGTGGCGAAGCCGTGTTCGGTCATGTCCGGGTAGACGCCGGGCGCGATGTCCTGGTCGACCGCGCGAACGAGGTCCGTGGTCACCCCGCGCGCCTCCATGATCGCCCGGCTCTTGTCGATGAGTCCTTGGGTGTGGCTGAGCTGGGGGGACGGCTTGAGGGTGCAGTTGATGAAAAGGGCGCGCAGGTCGTCGAAACGGTAACCGTCCTCAGTGGACGGGGTGGGCTGTGCTGCCATGGCGGACTCCGGGGAGGACAGCGGACAGGGCCGACGGGCGGGGCAGGCGGCAATTCGCACCGCCCGGCGGCAGCGTCTCGCGGAAATGGCACGCTGTCTCGCTGCGACGCACCGCCGCACGGTGTTTTCCACCGGCGAGCGACGGTTCGTCGTGCGCTCGCCCACCGCCTCAAGGATCCTGGAGGCGGTAACAGAGCCCGGATCCTGGCCGGTCGAGGACAAGGCAACAGCACCATGACGATCGACGTGTCAGCGGAGCGCATGGTCCCGCTTCCGCCCGAACGGGTGGCCGAGTACGCCATGGACTGGCGCCATGACGCCGAGTGGACGCAGGGTATCCGCACCGCGGAGCTGACCCGGGAGTCGGACCAGGGCGGCTTCGGCGTGGGCGCCGAGGTCACCCGTACGGCGTACTTTCTCGGCCGGCGCATCGACTACGTCCTGCGCGTGGCCGCGTACGAGCCGCCCCGCCTGCTGGACATGGTCTCCGTGGCCGGGCCGATGCCCATGCACGTCACGTACACCTTCGAGCCGGACCCGCGGGGCACCTTCGCCCGCATCCGGGTCCGGGGCGGTGGGGGTGGCTTCTACCGGCTGGCCGCGCCTGTCCTGGCCCGCCAGGTCCGCTCCTCCATCGGCAAGGACCTGCGTGACCTCGAACACCGGCTGACCGGACGGTAAGAGGACCACCATGGCATACGACGAAGGACTGGCGGAACGGATCAGACAGCGACTCGGCTCTGATCCGGACGTCACGGAAAGGCGTATGTTCGGCGGGATCGCCTTCCTGTACCGCGGCAACATGGCCGTGGGCGTGAGCGGCGACGATCTGATGGTGCGAGTCGGCCCCGACCACACCGACGTGGCCCTGGCCCGGCCCGGGACGCGCGTCTTCGACATGACCGGCCGTCCCATGCGCGGTTGGATCCTCGTCGCCGGAACCGCTCTCAGCAAGGATGACGTCCTCGGCGAGTGGATCGACGAGGGACGTGCCTTCGCCGTGAGCCTGCCGCCCAAGTAGCGGCCCTCGACGCCCTGGCCCGCGCCCCGGCCCTCCTCCCTGCAGCAGCCGGACTGACTCGTACCGCCCTTCCGGCAAGCAGTATCAGAGGATCCGGAATGCGTCGGATGCCGCCCGGCCCGAGGCGACAGGTCACCCGGCCGGTGTGAACCACCTCAGTCCGGACGGCTGCGGGGCGGCGCTGCTCATGGCTCTTCGTGCAGCCCGGGCGCGCGGCACACGGCTGGCCGCACGCATGCGCACGACCGGGCACGGTCGGTCCTGCGCCACATCGGCATCACCCATGCGCCGGCGGCTGGAACGGACGACGGCACCTTGCGCGGCCGAGACGTCTTTTTCCCGAACCCGGCAGTGTCCGGCCGGTCAGAGTGCGCGCTGGTGGCCTGTCAGTGCCGCGTAAAGAACGTGTAGGGTTCCCAGCGGTGTGCCGGGAAGCCTGGTCGGCGATGTGAGGACAACTCTCTCTTCGTTGATCGGGGGTTCAGGTCATGGTGCTCGTCGTGGTGTTCGGAGCAGCACTGCTCATCGCGGTGCTGCTGTCAGGTCTGGCCGCACGGACCGTGCTGTCCACCTCCTTTCTCTTCCTGGTTGGCGGCGCGCTCGTCAGCGACGGTTTCCTCGGGCTGATCCACATCACGCCCGACAGTGAGATCGTGTCCGTCACAGCCGATCTGGCGCTGTTCGCGGTGCTCATCACCGACGGCATGCACGTCTCCTTCCCCAAGCTGCGCGCCAACTGGCGCAACCCGGCCCGCGCCCTCGGACTCGGCATGCCGCTCGCGTTCGTCGGCATGGCGCTGATCACGCACTACCTGGTGGGCCTGGACTGGACGACCTCGTTCCTGGTCGGCGCCGTGCTGGCGCCGACCGACCCGGTGTTCGCCTCGGCGATCGTCGGTCGCAAGGAAGTCCCGGCGAAGCTGCGGCAGTTGCTGAATGTGGAGAGCGGCATCAACGACGGGCTCGCTCTGCCGGTCGTGCTCATCCTGATCGCCGCGGCCGGGCCGACCTCCGGGCACGCCGAGGCGTCGCTGGGGAAGATCGCGCTCGAGCTGGTCCTCGGGCTGGCGTTCGGTGTCGTCCTGCCGTTCGTGGTGATCGAGCTCGTCCGGTTCCGGCTGCTGGGCGCCGAGCCCAAGCTGCAACCGCTGCTGCCGCTGGCGATCGGCGTGATCCTCTACGCGACGTGCCACCTGACGCACGCCAACCCCTACCTGGCCGCGTTCTCGGCGGGCGCGGTGCTCACCGCGCGCTCACCGGAGGCGAAGGAGGCGTTCGAACCACTCGGCGAAGCGCTGGCGGAGCTGGCGAAGTTCGCGGCGCTGCTGGTGTTCGGCGCGCTGCTGACTCCTCAGCTATTCGGGGACCTGTCCTTCGGCGGCTACGTCGCCGTGGTCCTGGCCATCGTGCTGATCCGCCCGGCTTCTCTGCTGCTCTCGCTGCTGGGCACGCGATTCGACCGGCGGGAGAAGCTGGTCGCGGCCTGGTTCGGGCCGAAGGGCTTCGCGTCGGTCGTGTACGGGCTGCTGGTGCTGCAAGCCGGGATCCCGCAGGGCGAGGAGGCGTTCACGCTCATCGCCGTGTGCATCGCCTTCTCGATCATCGCGCACAGCTCCACCGACGTTCCGATCGCCCGCCTCTTCGACGTCGAGGACCTCGCCGGCGTACCCGGCGGCGACGAGTCCGCCCGTACGACCAAGGAGGCCGGCCATGTCGGCGCATGAACTCGCCGAGTCCTACCCGTACGTGTCCACCCGACGACGACGCCACCGACGCGGCGCTGCTGCCCGGGAGCACAAGCTGCCGTCACTGCCGGCCGTCGACCGGGACGACCAGCCGTACGCCGTCGTGCCCACGGTCGCGACGGGGATCCCCCCTGCTCCGGGGGCACCTCCCAGGCCCGTGAGCCACTGGGGGGAGAAGTTGAGAGCCTGGGGAGGCTCCCGCGTCGCGGGTTCCGCCGGCCGACGGTCGGACCGGACGCGAGCATCATGTGCATCGCGGCTCTCATGGCCCGCACGCACACCCCACTGGTCACCGTCGTCGAACACGACGGCGGCCGAACCTGGCCGGCAGGCGCCGTGACGGCCGCCCGCCCGACGGAACGACTCATCGGAGGATCGTGAACGGCTGGCAGAGCTGGGCGGCGATCGTCGTCTTCGTGGCGACGTACGGCCTGATCATCAGCGAGAAGATCCACCGCGTGGGGGCAGCCCTCGGCGGTGCCGCGCTGATGCTGGCGATCGGCGCGACCGACGACGAGTCGGCCTTCTTCTCCGAGCACAGCGGAATCGACTGGAACGTCATCTTCCTGCTCATGGGCATGATGATGATCGTCGGCGTGCTCAAGAAGACCGGCATGTTCGAGTATCTGGCGATCTGGTCGGTGAAACGGGCACGGGCCAGACCCTTCCGCGTGATGGTCATGCTCATCGTGATCACGGCGATGGCCTCGGCGCTGCTCGACAACGTCACCACGGTCCTGCTCATCGCCCCCGTCACCCTGCTGGTCTGCGAGCGCCTCGGGCTGCCCGCCGCCCCCTTCCTGATCGCCGAGGTGTTCGCATCCAACATCGGCGGCATCGCGACCCTGGTCGGCGACCCACCCAACATCATCATCGCCAGCCGGGCCGGCCTGACCTTCAACGACTTCCTGGTTCACCTCGCCCCGCTCTCCGCGGTCCTGGTCGTCGTGCTCGTCGCTCTGTGCCGCTTCTTGTTCCGCGAGTCCTTCGTCTACGACGAGGCGCGCGCCGAGGAGGTCATGGCGCTGGAGGAGCGTGAGGCCATCAAGGATCCCCGGCTGCTCGTCCAGGGGCTCGTGGTGCTCGCCCTGGTCGTCGTCGGCTTCGTGCTCCACCCGGTGCTGCACTACGAGCCCAGCGTCGTCGCGCTGCTGGGCGCCGGCCTGCTGATCGCAGTGTCCGCCGTGGAGACCGGCGAGGTCCTGACCGAGGTCGAGTGGCCCACCCTCGCGTTCTTCGCCGGGCTGTTCATCATGATCGGCGGTCTGATCGAGACCGGTGTCATCGGCGAGGTCTCCAAGGCCCTCGCCGACGCCATCGGCGACAACGAACTCGGCGGCTCGATGCTGCTGCTGAGCGCGTCGGCCGTGCTGTCCGGCGTCGTGGACAACATCCCCTACGTCGCGACGATGGCGCCGATCACCAGCGACCTCGTGCAGTCGATGGGCGGTTCGGGCGACCACGTCATGTGGTGGGCCCTGGCCATCGGCGCGGATCTCGGCGGCAACGCCACCGCGATCGGCGCGAGTGCCAACGTGGTCGTCCTGGGCATCGCCGAACGCAACCGGCAGCCCATCTCCTTCTGGCAGTTCACCAAGTACGGCCTGGTCGTCACCGTCGTCACCGTGGCGCTGTCGGCGGGGTACGTGTGGCTGCGCTACTTCGCACTGGCCTGATCCGGAGGTGACGGACTGCATACCGGGAGCGGTTCACCCTCGTCGTACCGCGCGGGCAAGGAGACCGTCCGGAGCGGACGGCTGCGAAGTGCGCACCATCGCCAGGTCCTTCCGCGCCCCAGGACCGTGTGGTGCTCTCCACGGCCCACCAGGGCCCGCCCGGCTCCTCAGCCGGCGGCCGCTGCTTCGGACGCGGTCCGTAGACGCTTGGGTCAGGCATAAAAGGCGCGTAAAGATTGCCGGAATCCGGCAATGACCGCCGTAGTCGCACGTGAGACCATCCACGTGGCGTGGACGACAGCGGGGAGGTGAAGTTCCGTGACGCTGTTTCTGGGTCTCGGCATCGCAGGTCTCGTCCTGCTGGTGTTCGCGCTCGTCTTCGACGGTGTCCTGGAAGGGCTCTTCGACGGCGTCGGCGCGCTGGAGGGTCTGTTCGACGGGCTGCTGTCGCTGCCGGTGATCGCCGGGTTCGTCTCGATGCTCGGGTTCGGCGGGGCGATCGTGCTCGGCACCACGGGCCTCGGGGCCGGCGCCGCGGCCGTCGCGGGGGCGGGCGCGGGAACCGGGGCGGGCTGGCTGACCTGGCGCCTCAGCCGGGCCCTGATGCGGGACGAGCCCGGCGCCACCCCGCGCGGCACGGACCTGCTGGGCAGTTCCGGCTCCGTGGTCACGCCGATCCCGGCCGACGGCTACGGCGAGGTGCTGGTGTATCTGGCGGGCCAGCCGGTCAAGTACGCCGCGAAGAGCGTCGGCCCCGTCGAGCGCGGTACCGAGGTGTGGGTCGAGGAAGCCCTGTCGGCCACCTCCCTGGCGGTACGCCCGGTCGACCGCTGAGCCTTCGTCCGTTCGTCGTTGTTGTTTTTCGTTCCGCCCCGCACTCAGGGGGCTGGGTTTCCAAGAGGGGCATTGTCATGAGTCCTGTCCTCGTCGCGGTCGTGGGAGTCGTCATACTCCTGGTCCTGCTGGCTCTGGTCGTGGTCACGCGTTACAAGGTGGCCGGTCCCAGTGAGGCGTTCATCGTCACCGGGCGGCGCGGCAAGAAGGCCACCGATCCGGAGACCGGCCGGGTCTTCACGGACAACAGCGGCCAGAAGGTCGTGGTCGGTGGCGGCGTGTTCGTCGTGCCGTTCGTGCAGCAGAAGTTCACCCTCGACCTGTCCTCGCGGCACATCCCGGTGGCGGTGCGCGGCGCGGTCACCTTGCGCGGTGTCAAGGCGCACCTGGAAGGCGTCGCCATCGTCAAGGTCGGCGGCAGTGAGGACTCCATCCGTGCCGCCGCCCAGCGGTTCCTGATGCAGCAGGACGGCATCGTCGGGTTCACCCAGGAGGTGCTCTCCGGCGCGCTGCGCGCCATCGTCGGCCGGATGTCGGTGGAGGACATCATTCGCGACCGCGCCGCCTTCGCGGGGCAGGTCGCGGAGGAGGCCGAGGCGAGTCTGTCCGGGCAGGGCCTGGTGCTGGACGCCTTCCAGATCCAGGACATCAGCACCGAGGGCTCCTATCTGGAGGACCTCGGCCGTCCCGAGGCCGCGCGCGCCAAGCAGGAGGCCGACATCGCCGAGGCGGTGGCCCGGCGGGCCGCCGAGCAGGCCCGGCTGAAGGCCGAGGAGGAGATCGCGATCGCGCAGCGGACGTTCGCGCTGAAGCAGGCGGAGATCAAGGCCGAGACCGACGAGGCCGCTGCCCGAGCCGCAGCCGCCGGCCCGCTGGCCGAGGCCGCCCGCCGCCAGGAGGTGCTCGCCGAGCAGGAGAAGGTCGCCGAGCGGCAGGCCGCGCTGACCGACCGCGAACTGGACACCAAGGTCCGCAAGCCCGCCGACGCCGCCCGCTACCAGGCCGAGCAGGAGGCCGAGGCCCGCCGCATCGCCCTGGTCAAGCAGGCCGAGGCGGACGCCCAGCGCTCCCGGCTGACCGGTGAGGGCGAGAAGGCACACCGCGCCGCGCTCGCCGACGCGGTCCGCATCGAGGGTGAGGCCGAGGCCGCCGCGATCGGCGCGAAGGGCGCCGCCGAGGCCGAGGCCATGCACAGGAAGGCCGACGCGTTCGCGCGGTACGGCGACGCGGCCGTGCTCCAGATGCTCGTCGAGGTCCTGCCCCAGGTCGTCGCCAAGGCGTCCGAGCCGCTCAGCGCCATCGACAAGATGACGGTGATATCGACGGACGGCGCGAGCCGGCTGTCGCGGACCGTCACCGACAACGTCGCCCAGGGCGTCGAACTTCTCAGCTCCACCACCGGAGTCGACCTCGCCGACCTGCTGAAGGGCATGACCCGGCGGACCGGTGGGACACAGGCCGCGACCACGGCTCCCGCCGAAGCCAACGGAAAGATCGAGGTCACCGGCTGACGTCGGACACCCGGTGGCGCGGCGCGCCCGGACGGTCCTGGAACCGCCCGGGCGCGCCCTCGCGCCGGCGCCTGCCGTCGGCGGTAGCCGCCGCAAAGCCTTCGGCCGCTGGGCGGCACCCGGATATGGAGCGTGAACCTTGTTCCCCTGGCTGTGGCTGATCGGTTGGTCGGCATTCGCCCTCCCTCTGGCGATCGCCTCGTTGCGAGGCTGGGCACCCGCGCGAGTACGACGTCGTACGAGCCCGTGGGGCATCCGCGTGCGAGGGGTGGCGCTGCTGGTGATCTGGATCGGCGGTCTGGTGGTTCCCATGCTGCGGTGGAGCGGCCTGGACACCGAGGACGCCACGTTTTTCGGCTCGACGATGGAGGTTGGCGCGCTGATGTTCGCCGCTGGACTCATCGGCGGATCACAGCTCAGTGAGCGGTTCTACCGGCGGAGTGTGCGGTCTCAGGCAGCCGAGGAGGCCCCCGGCAGCGGCGGGCCACCATGGTGAGCTCGGGTGCAGCCCGGCGAAATGGACGCCAGGACCTCGGCCACCCGGAACCAGTCGGACCACGGTTGGTGACCAGAGCGGAGTGATGCGTGTTCGAACAGGGCCGCTGCGTATGTTCCGCGTCAATGACCTGGCCCGCGCCCCGAAACCGTACGACGCTGGGCACAGGAACATTTCCAGTGGAAGAGGAGCCCGCCGTGCGCGCTCGTGACCTGGCGGTCGAATACGAAACGGTGAGCGTCGACAGCGACGCCATGGACGCTGCCCGGCTGATGGCCGAGCACAGACTGCCGGGCCTGCTGGTGCTCGACGAGCGGGGCGAGCCGAAGGCGATCCTGCCGGCCTCCCAGATGATCAAAGTGCTGGTGCCCGCCTACGTCGTCGAAGACCCGGCCCTCGCCGCCGTCGTCGACGAAAAGCACGCCGACCGGCTCTGCCAGGCACTGGCCGGCCGCCGTGTCGGGGACTGCCTGTCCAGCAAGGCGGCCCCGCCGCCGATCGCCGACCCGGACGACACAGCGCTGGAGGTGGCCGCGCTGATGGCGCAGGTACGCAGCCCGCTGGTGGCGGTCGCCGAGAAGGTCAAAGCCGGACCGGGCGGCCGGGAACCAGGCAGTATCCGCTTGCTGGGCGTGATCACGGCCTCGCACCTCCTGCACGAACTGCTGGGCGCTGCGGGAGCGTTGAGCACCACGTGACCGCGCTGTGAAACTCGCGCGTGTGCCGGCTGCTCAGTGACAGGGCGGTCTTGGGCCGTCGGGTCAGCCGATCCCGCCGGCCTCCACCAGCGCCACGACATACGCGCAGACGAGCCCCACCTGTGCGAGGAACACGAGCACGGTGTGGACGGCGAGTTGGCCAGGGCGCCCGGTCCCGAGGCAGACCCGTGCCGCCCGGCTCACCCTGGGACGGCGTCCCATGACGACCCCCGGCTGCCGTTCGAGCGCCCGCCGCAGCGCGCGCCGCCCGGCTGTGGAGGTAACGCCGAGCCGCACCCCATGTGCGTCGCGGACAAGCAGGGCCCGGTGGACAGTGCCGTACGAGAACGTCGTCCGCAGCCGGACACTCGCGATGCGGCGCAGGTCGACGGACCGTATGCCGGTCAGGGTCCGCGCGGTCATTCTGGCCGACGAGCAGCGCGTCGGCGCGCGTTCCGCGCACAGCTCGACCCACAGCAGGAAGGCCACCGGACCAGTCACGAGCCCCACCGCCGCGCCCGACCGGACCATGCCACCGACGGCGAAGGGCAGCACGAGCAGCGCCACGACCAGGCCCGTGCCCGCACGCGCCCGGCGGCGGGCCGTGCCCGCGTCGGGCAGTTCCCGAGGCAGCGGTGCCGGACGGATGCGCGGCACCTCAGTACCCCCCGTGGCCAGGGTCGGGGCGGGCCGCGTGTCGGGCACTGGGGTCGGCGATCAGGTGGCGTGGATCGGCGGCGCGGTTGATCGCCGACTCGACGGCCGCGACCCGGTCGGCGAGCAGGCCGAGGGTGGCCACCGCGCGGGTGAGGGGGTCGTCGTCCGGTCCGCCCAGGGTCTGGGTGCGGACATACGCTGTCTTCAACTCGACCCAGCGCAGCGTCTGTTCGTCGGTGAGCGTGCCGCGCAGCTCAGCCAGCTTCAGCAGGTTGGCCTCGGCTCCGGTGGTGAGGGTCTGGGCCTCGGCCCGGTAGTGGTCGTCGATCAGCGCGGCGAGCTCGGTGCCGTTCATGACTGGCTGGATGCGCTGGGCGATCTTGTTCATGTTGCGGTAGGAGCCCTGGAGCTGGAAGGGCGGTTCGGAGCGGGTGGCGTCGGACTGGCCGGCGGAGGCGATGTAGGAGGCGTTCACCGCAAGGACCGTCTCGCGGGCCGCGAGCAGGTGCCGCAGTACGGCCAGGATCCGCTCCAGTTCAGCTGGGGCGTACGGGTGGGCCGGCCGATCGGCGCGGGCCGTCGCGTCGCCCTCGGCCAGGCGGATGAGCACGTCGAGGTCGGCGCGGTCGCGACCGGCGAGCGGGGCGAGGGTGGGGTTGGCGGTGAGCGAGTTCTCGATGAAGCTGAGCGCGAAGGCGTCCTGTTTGCCGGTCAGGACGTCGCCGAGGTTCCAGACGTCGGCGCGGTTGGCGAGCATGTCGGGGACGCAGAAGCGGCTGCCGTACTCGGTGTAGGGGTTGCCGGCCATGCAGACGGCGAAGCGCTTGCCGCGCAGGTCGTAGGTGCGCGGCTGGCC
The DNA here is from genome assembly GCF_003032475.1 of Streptomyces sp. P3. Classification (NCBI taxonomy): domain Bacteria; kingdom Bacillati; phylum Actinomycetota; class Actinomycetes; order Kitasatosporales; family Streptomycetaceae; genus Streptomyces; species Streptomyces sp. P3. The sequence goes on along the minus strand of NZ_CP028369.1, from coordinate 7,038,345 downwards.
GTCCCGGACGCCCTCGATGCGGCGGGTGGCGTCGCACAGCGGGATGAACTTCTGCAGCAGCTCGGGCGAGGTGTGCTGGATGTCGTCCAGGTACAGCAGTGTGTTGTTGCCTGTCTCCAGCGCGAAGTTGATCTTATCGACCTCCTGGCGGGCGGTGGCGTTCGGAGCCTCGGCCGGGTCGAGGGAGGTCACCGCACGGCCGAGCGCGGGTCCGTTGACCTTGACCAGGATCAGGCCGAGGCGGTCGGCTACGTACTCCATGAGGGTCGTCTTGCCGTAGCCGGGTGGTGAGATGAGCAGGAGCAGGCCGCCGGTGTCGGTGCGCTTGGACTCGCCCGTGGTGCCCAGTTGCTTGGCGAGGCTGTCGCCGACCAGCGGCAGGTACACCTCGTCGATCAGCTTGCTGCGCACGAACGCGGACATCACCGTCGGCCGGTACTCGTCCAGGCGGAGGCGGGTGCGCTCGGCGGTCACCAACGCCGCGCGGCGCCGCTGGTAGGCGCGGTGGGCGGGGACGTCTTGGGCGCGGAACTCCCTTGTGCGGGCGAGGAATTCGTCCACCCGGATCGTGAGCCTACGGCCGCTGATGCGCGGGTGGGCGCCCAGCAGCCCCTCCACGCACTGGGTCAGTGGTGCGTCGGACTCGTAGCGGTGCAGGTCCGGGCAGAGCTCGGCGGCCACCGCCTCGGCCAGGTCGCCAGGGGTGATCTCCGTGCCGGTCGCGGTGGTGTACGACGTCAGCCACGCCTCCACCAGCTGCCTGCGTGCGGCCGGGTCGGGGAGGACGGCGAGGTCGTCGTCGTAGGGCGATGTGCCCACCGTGCGGCGGAACTTGTCGAGCAGCGTGCGGGTGCCGGCGCTGATGACGAAGCCGTCGGGGCCGCTCGTCAGCTCCTCGAAGAGGTAGGCGGCCGCCGCTCGTGTGCCGATCGCCTCAGCCAATTCGGCCACGAGGTCGTCGATGGCGGGCGCGGGCCCGAACGTGTCCCGGGCGCGCGCCAACGACATCGCCCGCCGGGTCCAGCTCTCGCGCTCCTCGGCGGTCGTGCCGTGCGCCCAGAAGAGCTGGGCGGTGGCGCGGGCGGCGGGCTCGTGGCGGAGCAGGCCGGCGTCCTCGCGCAGGCGCAGAAGTGCGGCGAGGATCGCGGTCGCGTCGTGGTCGTGGACGCCGCGCTGGTAGCCCTCGTCGTATGCCGCCTCCGCCGCCTGCCGGACGACGGCGGACAGGTCGGCCTCCGCGAGCGCGGTCGGGCCGTGTTCGTCCAGCAGCCGGGCGGCGAGGTGCTCGGCGCGGTAGACCTCCGGCGACTCCGACGGCAGCGGGCGGTCCCAGTACAGCCGGGTGGCGGCGAAGTCGGGGTCCGTGACCGGCGAGCGGTAGTCGGTGCCGGTGAGCGCGAAGGCGAGGGTGTCACCGTGCGGGACGAGGGTGAGATCGAGTGGCTGGGTGTTGACGGCGAAGCAGTGAGTGCCCAGGCGGAGGGTGCGGCCGTCGTCGGCGTACAGGTCGGTGCGGTCGCGCAGGGCGCGCAGCGCCTCCTGGCGGGCAGCCTTCAGCCGGCCGTCCAGTTCCTCCGCCCGTACCTGGTCGCCGAGTTCGCGTAGCTCGTCGGCGAGACGGCGGACCTTGGCGGCCGTCGGGTCGGAGGTGAAGTACGTGGCGATCGCGTCCGCGTCGGCGAGCGCGCCCGCGCGGCGGGCGACCGTCTGCAGGACGCGCCTCGCCGAGTCGGCCACGCGCTCGGCGCGGCGGGCGCGGGTGTCGGCCAGGGTCTGCTTACGGGCGGAGAACGCCCCGTGGACCTCGTCGCGCTTGTCCGCCAGCTCGCCGAGGAAGTCGTCGGACTCGGAGAACCTGGACTCCAGGTTCTCCACCCGCACCAGCATGCGGGTGAGTTGCTCGTCGCACCCCTCGGGGCTGTCGGCAGCCGCGAGCGCGCCGATGACGGCCTGGCCGAGCAGCGCGAACTCGGCGGCGAACTCGGCCCGCCCCTCACGGTCGAGAAGCGCGCGGCGGCAACCGTCGAGGGTGGCTCGGGCGCGGTTGATGTCGCCGAGGACTTCGGCGATCCGCTCCAGGATGGACGTGCGGACGGTGGCGTCGCCGATGTCGAGCCCGGCGACGACCTCGGTCACGGTGCGCAGTCCGTCGGCGAGGTCGCCGAGGCGGGCGGCGACAGGCGCGGCTTCGGCGACGGTGGCGATCGCCTCGGCATCGGCGGCGAGCTGCTCGATGTCGGCCTGGTGGCCGGCGAAGGCGTCCTCGCGGGCGAGGTGAGCGACGGCCCGCTGCCCGAAGGAGGCGAGTTCGGCCTCGGCGCCGGCGGCGAGTTCGTCGATGCGCGCGGCGTCGGCGTACCGCGTGTCCTTGAGGGTGAGCAGGTGGCCCTGCGCGTGGCGCAGCTCGGTCAGGCCGGTCACCCAGGCGCCTGCGCTGCGCGGGGCCTCGCCGCGCAGGCGTCGAACGACCGCCGCTACCCGTGCGGCGGCTTCGGCCAGTGCGTCGGCGGCCTGGCGGGTGAGAGCCTGGACGGTTTCGAACTCGGCCAGCACCTGCTCGGCGGTGGTCCGCACCTGGGTGAGCGGCTCGTGCAGATCTCCGAGCTCGGGATGGCTCAGCCAGTGGTACGAATCCGTGGCCCGGACGCAGGCGGCGGCCAGTGCCTCGTACACCTCGCTCGTCGGGGTGGTCTCGGTGACCGCGCGCGTGATGGACAGGCAGTCGGAGATGCCGCGGACGAGGTCGGCGTTGCCGACACGGGCGAGCGGGCCGGCCCCTACCGGCTGGGTGGCGGTATGGGTGTCGGAGACGAACGGGGAGTTCCAGAGCTGGACGGGGTGGACGCGCTGCGGTTCGTCGCTGTCTGCTCGCAGGGCCACCAGCGTGCCGTCGTCGAAGAGGGCCCAGCCGTGGCAGGACAGCGGGGTGGCGACCTCCTTGCGGATCATGTTGTAGGGCAGCAGCAGACTGCGGCCTTCCACGCGCGCGTGGAAGGCGAAGAGAACGTCCTCGCCGTTGGGTGAGCGGACCACTCGCTCGAATTCCAATTCCTCGGTGTCGAGCCCGTCGAACGTCTTGTACCTGCCTGTGGCCAGGCAGTATCCGCCGGGGAAGACGATGCCCTGGTCCTCGGGCAGCCGACGGCACGCCCGGCCGATGCCATCGAGGCGGACGACGCTCTTCGTGAGCGTGTTGAAGACCAGGTAGCGGTGGACGTCCTCCTTGTAAGGGAGGACGTCCAACAGGACGAGAGCGCCCACGCGCGCGTACGCGATGTCCGCGTCGGCAAGGGACTGCAGCGGCTCGGCGACCGGCTCTGCGTACATCCCCTCGCCCGTCTCGGTGTTGTCCTCGACCTTGACGGTCAAGGTGCCGCCGACGGTCTCGACGAAGACCTCGCCCTCGATGGAGACGTGCGGGTGGCGGCCGAGGACGTGGTCCTCGCGGGTCGTCCGCGTCCATGCGAAGTCGTGGGAAGGCGGGAAGACGTGGTCGCGCTCGCCGCGCGCGTCCAGGAAGGACGCACGGCCGTCGTCGGAAAGGGCCCAGCGCAGCACGCGGATGTCGCCGGCCTTCTCGCCGGTCTGGAAGACGGCCAGCAACTTGCCTTCGACACGGCGTAGTTGCAGGAGGTGGGTCTGCCGGTAGTAGCGGTAGAGGGCGGCAAACTCGCGGACGAAGGCGGGGTCGTCGATCAGGCCCGGCACGGCGTCCTCGGGCAGGCGGTTCAGGTCGCGGTCGTACAGCGCGAAGACGTCGCCCACCGTGGTCTCCGGCTTGAGCCCGAGGAACCCGAGGAAAACGTTGTGGCCGAAGAGCAGCGTGTCGCCGACGGAGACGATGTCGCGGGGCACGCAGGTGTGCTCGGTGCGCAGCCGCTCGGTGCTCGTCAACTCCAGCCGGGTGGAGCCGAACTCCTCGGTCCGCCGGGCGTTGAGCGCCTCGGCGCGGCGGGCGAGCTCGGCGGCCTGCGCGGTGAGCCGGTCGCGCAGCACCTCGTACGTGCCGGCGTCCGGACCGGTGGTCCCGGTGGTCATGGGGTCCCTCTCGGGTGTCGGAGAAACGTGGTCCGGAGCTGCCGTCCCCTGTGCGGCAGCTCCGGACCACGGGCCGGGGGTCGGGCCGTGGCGGCAGCGTGGGTCCTGGCATGCCGGTCAGGCCCCGGCGAGGGTCAGGCCCTGACGTTGCCGTTGAGAGCGGTCAGCGAGGTCTCGGCGAGGCCCAACTCGCCGGCCTTGTCCAGGAGCTGCCGGAACTGTCCGGCGTTCGCGCCGCCGTTGTTCATGAGCTTCATCAGCAGGGCGGAGACGGTCAGGTTCTGCACGTCTGCTGTGGAGACCGAGCCGAGGACGCGGCTGAGGTCGTCGGTGAAGCTGGAGGTGCCGTCCAGCCAGGGCTTGGCGAGCGCCTGGACCGTTTCGGAGTGCTGGACGAAGCCGTCGACACCCTTGCCGAGCGCGATCGAGGACACCAGCCGGTCGAAGAAGACCGAGTCCCCGCCGACGATGTTGATGTCGGCGTTCTCCAGCCCGGTGGCCAGCACCGTGGCCTGTGCCTCGGCGACCTGCCGCTGCACATCCAGCCCGGCAAGGCGGATGTCCTTCTCGGCCTCCAGGCGCAGCCGGTACTCCTCGTGACCGCGGGAGGCGTCGTCCAGGGCGGCCATCGCGGCCGCCTTCTCGGTGAGACCGGCGGCCTCGGCCTTCAGCTTCCCGCTGATGCCTTCGGCCTCGGCCAGCGCCTTGGCACGCGCACCGTCGGCTTCGGCACGCAGCCTGGCCTGGGTCGCCTCCGCCTCCGCGCGGCCGGCCTTCTCGATGACCTCGGCCTCCTTGTCGCGGACCTGGACGGCCGCTAGGCCCTCGGCGGCGGTCTCGGCCTGGATGCCCTCGGCGAGGCGCAGCTTGGCCTGTGCGTCGAGGTCGGCGCTCTTCAACCGGGCCTCGGCGAGGGTGAGTTCCTCGGCGGCGCGGTGGACGGCGGCATGCTCGGCGGCCTCGGCCGCCTTGATGTCCTTGACCAGCTTCTCCTGCGCCTCGGCCTCGGCGGCGATGATCACGGTTTGCCGGCCGCGCTCGGCCTCCTCCACGGCCCGCAGCTTCTTGATGGCCTCCTCCTGCTCGGCGACCGTACGGTCCACGGCGACCCGCTCGCGGATGACCTCGGCGATCTCCCGCTTCTCCGCCTCGACCTCCTTGGCGGCGGCGATCTGCGTCAGCTGCGTCTCCCGCTCCCGCGCGATGACCTCGAGCTGCCGGTCCTTCTCGATGCGCTCGTTCTCGACGGCGATGACCCGCTCGCGGTTCTTCGCCGCGACGGCGACCTCACGGGCCTGGTTCTCCCGCTGTATACCGAGCTGTTCTTCGGTCTTGAGGAACGCGCCCTGGGCACGCAGCCGCTCCTCCTCCATGACCCGCGCCGTCTCGGCCTCTTCGCGGGCCCGTACGGTGTCGATCTCCCGCTTCTGCTTGATCTCGGCGTCGGCCTGGCGCCGCTCCAGCTCCAGGATCGCTTCGCGCGCGTCGACGTTCTGCCGGGTGATCTCCTTCTCCTCCGTGCGCTGGGCCTCGTTGGTGCGCACGTGCTCCACGGCTGTCAGCTCGGTGATCTTGCGGATGCCCTGGGCGTCGAGGACGTTGGCCGGGTCGAGCTGGGTCAGCGGCGTCTGCTCCAGGTAGTCGATCGCCGCGTCCTCCAGGTGGTAGCCGTTGAGGTCGACGCCGATGACCTCGATGATCCGGTACCGCAGCTCCTCGCGCTTGGTGTACAGGTCGGTGAAGTCCAGCTGCTTGCCAACGGTCTTCAGCGCCTCGGAGAACTTCGCGTGGAACAGCTCCTGCAGCGTCCTCTGGTCGCTCGCCCGCGCCGTGCCGACGGCTTGGGCGACCTTGACGACGTCCTCGACGGTCTTGTTGACCTTCACGAAGAACGAGATCCGGATGTCGGCACGGATGTTGTCCCGGCAGATCAGCCCGTCCTTGCCGGCCCGGGTGATCTCGATGGCCTTCACCGAGATGTCCATCACCTCGGCCTTGTGCAGCACCGGCAGCACGACCTGCCCGGTGAAGGTCACGTCGACCTTGCGCAGCTTGGAGACGATCAGCGCCTTGCCCTGCTCCACCTTGCGGAACAGCTGGGAGACGACAAGTACGACGAGCAGGCAGACGGCGACGAGCACGCCGATGCCCACGATCACGGCAGTCATGGCATACGTCCTTGAGGCGTAAGGGAGTTGAGCGTGAGGAAGAGAGGCCGGAGGTGAGATCCGGCGGTGTCGGGGCTCAGGCGGCGCGGTCCCGCGGCTGGTGCACGGCGACACGGGACGCGCCCCCATGGGGATCGCGGCTCCCGGCACCTCGTGGCCCGGTGCCGCCGCCCGTGCGAGCCTCGCACAGCACGGACGGCGCGGGTTCATCCGGGAAGAGGCGGTGCAACGGCCGCACGATCAGGCAGGTCGTGGCCCAAGCGACCAGCAGGGCTCCCCCGGGCACGACTATGCGCAGCAGCCCGGTGACAGGCCCCGGGGGCGCCGACACGGCGACCACAACCGTCGCGCCGACGCTCAAGGACCAGGCGAGCACCGTCAGCACGGAGAAGGCGACCGCCACGGGCACCCCGCCCATACACCACGCCCGAAGGTCCACGTCCGTGTCGAAACTGTCGGCGCCGACGACGCCCACGGCGGCCAGGAGCCAGAAACAGACGACCACGACGAGCGCAGCGGTCAGCAGGATCGTGGGCAGGCCCGTGGCCGCTACCAGAAATGTCCGCATCGCCTGATCCCCCTCTCGCACGCGGCGCACATCAGTCGTCTCCGACGGCGCACGGTCATTCCGGGCTCGGTGCCGGGTACCTGCCGGTGTCCGGCACCGGAACCGTCCGCCGCGCTCCCCCACAGCCATGCTGCACGATCCGATCCCAGCCGCGCATTGCCGGTTCCCGGCAGTGTTCATTAGGGTCTATATGCCGGTGGCCGCTAAGAAGCCGTCACCGGCGCGTCAAGAATCCGGGGGAACCACATGACAGACCGGGCACTTCCCGAGCAGTATCTGGACGGTTACGCCGAGATCCTGACCGAGGTGTCGGCCACCGGGCGACGCCTCACCCGGGACGAGCTCGCCTCCCGCCGCGCCCTGGGCGAGCAGGCCGCCGAGGCAGGCCACGGGCTACGCGCCCTCGTCAGCGCGCATCTGACCCGCGCCCGCACGGCCTGGCCAGGTTCACCCGGCTCCGCCGACGACGCGCTTGCCGCCGTGCAGCAGGTCATCGACGCCTTCGCCGAAGGCTACGAACGCGCCCAGCTCCTGGCCGTACGCCAGGAAGAGGCCGCCCGCCGCGAGTTCATCGACGACCTCCTCTACGGCCGCAGCGACCTCGGCCGCCTCGCCGAGCGCGCCGAACGCTTCGGCCTGCGCCTGTCCCACGCGCACGCCGTCGCCGTCGCACAGGGTCCCGCCGCCTACGACGAGGGCGACCCGGTGCCCCAGCAGGTGGAACGCGCGCTCATCTCCCGCTTCGGCGACCGCAGCATCCTGCTCACCACCAAGGACGGCCGGCTGCTGTGCATCGCCCCCGGCCACCAGGACGAGGTACTCGCCCACTTCGCCAAACAGGCCCACGCCGCCACCGACGGCGGCCGGGTCGCCATCGGACGGCCCCAACCCGGCCCCGGAGGCGTCGTCCAGTCCTACGAGGAAGCTCTCAACGCCCTGGAACTCGCCGAGCGCCTCGACCTCGACGACCCCGTCCTGCGCGCCGCCGACCTGCTGGTCTACCCCGTCCTCACCCGCGACCGCCAAGCCATGGCCGACCTCGTCGCCGACACCCTGGGACCGCTCACCACCGCCCGCGGCGGCGCCCAGCCCTTCCTGGACACGCTCACCGCGTACTTCGACTCCGGCTGCGTCGCCGCCGAGGCCGCCCGCCGCCTCACCCTCAGCGTGCGCGCCCTGACCTACCGCCTGGAACGCATCCACAAACTCACCGGCGCCAACCCAGCCGATCCCGCCCACCGCTACATGCTCCAGACGGCGGTGATCGGCGCGCGGCTGCTGGACTGGCCGTCCCAAGACGTCTGACACCGCCCGCCGCACGGCCCGGCTACGCGGCTCCAGCGCGTCGAGGGCCCCAGCCACGGTCCTGGTCAGCTCCTCGGGACCGGTGCCGGGAAATGGCAGCACCGCTGTCAGACTCGGGCGAGTTCGGCGGCGCCGAACGACACGTCGAAACGGTCGCACCAGATGCTCACGCTGCGGTAGTTCGACGGATTCACGTCCCTGGGAAGGGCGTAGTTCTGGCTTCCCTTGTTGCCCTTCAGCCTGCCGAGGCTGACGTACTTCCCGTCGTCGAAGACATGCCACCCTGCCTCCCCCGGCTTCACCTGCGCGTCGGTCAACCAGACACGCAAGTCCGGTCCGTTGCTGGTGTCGAGGTTCTCCAGCCGGACGACATGGGAGCCGTCAAGCAGCCGTACGAGCTTCACCGTGCCCGAGGTCGCATGCTCGTGGCTGATCAGGTGACCACTGGCCAGCACCTGCGGACCGGTGGCCGGGGAGGGCGGTGCGAAGGTCTCTTCCGAGGGCGCCGCAGCAGGAGCGGACATCTCCGCGACCCCGGGCAGGGCCTCTTGGACGGTCTCGTCCTGCCACAGCTTCCAGGGCTGGAACCAGTACAGCCCGAAGCCGACCGCCGCCACCACAACCGCGATGACCCACGGCCCGGTCAATGCCTTCCGCACGCGCCCCATCCCCGCTCGCCTCCTGAGGTTTTCCTGTTGCGCTCCCATTCAACGGGCACGGGCGGCCGTCCCCCACCCCGCAGCTGATGACCGAATCCTTACGTCGCGCCGTCGGCCACGGGGGTCGGGAGCGGGAGACCTCCCACCTCCTCGTCGAGCGTTAATGCCAGGGGCCGGCGGTTTCCGGCCCAGCCGTTACCGGGTGCGGGCGCCCTCGCCTGCTGCGCGAGGAATGGATGCCAGGTGATGAGTGCCGCCGTGCCAGTTGCGGCGCAGTGCCGCGGGCCCGGCCGGCCAACGGCAAGGTATTGCGGAAGGCCGAGGTCGTACGCGCCCCTCAAGTAGCTGTACGCCGCAAACGTTTCCCACCGTCCACAGCAGGGCGAGCCCGATCGCGAGCTGCCGCGCGATGCTTCAACAGGACGGCCGAGAGCCATACTTGCTCATGTAGGCACCATCGCGTGGTGGCTTGAAATGAGAGAGGCAGCAATTCGGTGAGCAGCGACAGCCATGGCGTCGGGAAGGCCGAGGTACGGCTCAAATGGGACCCGAGTCCCTGGGATCAGCCACCCCACCATCTCGACATCATCGCCGCCACCTACTCGGCGGACGCCCCCTTCGGACGACCGGTGTACGTCGTCCACTTCGACAGCCGCTCACCGGACGGCACCATCAACATGAGCCGGCACAGCCAGACCGGCCAGGGCTTCGGCTACGTCGAAGCGATGACCCTGGAGCTCGATCGCCTCGCTTCCTCCTTCGCACGGGTGGTGGTGGGTGTGGCGATCCACCAGAACAGCGGCCCAAAAACCTTCGGAGACCTGTCGAACGCCGGAGTTCTGGTCGTCGAGGGGTACAGGGAGCTGCTGAAGGACGACTTCGCGCAGCTCTCCGAATACACCGCCGCGACGGTTGCGGAGTTCACCAGGGGCGACTCCGGAACGTGGGAGTACCGCGCGATGGTCCGAGGGTTCGACAGCGATCCCGTGATCTTCGTCGCCGAGATGGGCGGCACCCCACAGCCCTGACCGAGCAGCACAGGGGTTACGACCGCGACCACCGACCGTGCGGACTCCTGCCTCACCAGCGTGCGTTCATCGGACCGATCCCGACCACGTTCTGTCGCTGACCGCTCCGGATGGCCGACCGCCGTGGAACTCAGCCCGGATGCCCTTCCGGTGGTCGGCTGGTCGGCGCATTCGCTCGGCTCAGGAGCCCCCGATCACGCCTTGGCCAGGGGAAGCGTCACTTCGAAGCGGCAGCCGCCGGGGACGTTGCGTACGGCGGCCTGGCCCCGGTGAGCCTCCACGATGCCCCGGACGATGGCCAGGCCGAGGCCCGCACCGGCGGGAGGGGTGCGGGCATGGGTACCGCGCCAGCCGGTGTCGAAGACACGCGGCAGGTCCTCCTCGGGGATGCCGCCGCATCCGTCGGTGACGGACAGGACGACTCCGTCGGCGAAGCGCTCGGCGGCGACAGCGACCGTACCGTCGGAGGGTGTCCGGCGGATCGCGTTGACCAGCAGATTGCCCAGCACTCGGCTCATCTCCTTGCCGTCCACCTCGACCGGCACCGGCTCGACGCGGTCGCCGGTCAGCCACACCCCGTACTCGCGGGCGAGGGCGTCCGCTCCCGCGAGGGCGTCGCCCACGAGGTCGTACACCGACATGCGGGAGGGGGAGAGGGCGAGCGCCCCGGCGTGGATGCGGGAGAGTTCGAAGAGGTCCCCCACCATGCCGTTGAGGCGTTCGACCTCGGTGCGCATCTGGCGAAGGTAGCGCTGGGGATCGGCGGCCACGCCGTCTTCCAGGGCCTCGGACATGGCGCGCAGACCGGCGAGCGGAGTACGCAGGTCGTGCGAGATCCAGGCGACCAGCTCGCGTCTCGATGCCTCCAGGGCGCGCTCGCGATCGCGGGACTCTGCCAGCTTCGCACTGGTAGCGGCCAACTCCTGGCTGAGTGCGTCGAGTTCGGCGGTGGCCGGGCCGTTCGGTGCCGAGAAGTGGCCGCCGTCACCGAAAGAACGGGCGGCGGCGGTGAGCGCCCGGCTGCGGGCGACGACCCAGCGACCGAGCAGCAGCGCGGTGGCCAGGGAGACGACCGCCGCCATCGCGACGACCATGGTGACGACGGTCAGGTCGTGCGTGGACAGGAACATCGCCCGCGCCACGGCCAGCGTGCCCGCGAGCATGGCGGTCACGGCCACGGCGGCGACCACGGCGAGGGACGCGGTCAGCGAGCGTCGCCTGATCAGCCACAGCACACCCGCCCCGAGCAGCCCGGCCGCGACGGCGCCGAGGAAGGCGAAGAGGGCGATGAGGAGGATGTCGCGCATGGTCAGACCGCCTCCTCGCAGGGCGTGGCATCGAAGCGGTAGCCCACTCCCCACACCGTCTGGATCAGTCGGGGCCGGGCGGGGTCGTCCTCCACCTTGCCCCGCAGCCGGCGGACGTGGACGGTGACGGTGGACAGGTCGCCGAAGTCCCAGCCCCACACCTCGCGCATCAGCTCTTCACGGCTGTAGGCGCGGCCGTGGTTGCGCAGGAGGAAGGCGAGCAGGTCGAACTCGCGGAGTGTGAGGCTGAGCTCCGTGCCGTTCTTGGTAGCGCGGCGGGCTGCCGGGTCGACGGTGACGCCTGCCGCGTGCACCGGGTGAGCCGCGACGGCGGGCCGGGTCCGGCGCAGTACCGACTCGACCCGCAGGACCAGCTCACGGGGGCTGAAGGGCTTCGTGACGTAGTCGTCGGCGCCCACTTCCAGGCCCAGGATCCGGTCGCCCTCGTCGCCGCGGGCGGTGAGCATGATGACCGGCACGGGCCCGCGGGCACGCATCCGGCGGCACACTTCCAGGCCGTCGATGCCGGGCAGCATCAGGTCGAGCACCACCAGATCCGGCCGGTGCTCTGCGGCCCGCGCGAGCGCGGAGCGCCCGTCCCCGGCTACGTCCACCTGGTACCCGGCGCGGTCCAGATAGCCGGAGACGACTTCGGCGACGGTGGGGTCGTCGTCCACGACGAGGACGCGGGTCGTACCTCCGTGCTCACGTGGAGCATGTCCGGAGTCCGGGGATTCGTGCGGCTGCTGCATGCCCCCAGCTTCCCACCGGCCTCATCGCTGTGCGGCAGGGCCGCCCCGACGTCCGCGTTTCGTAAGACCTTGACGCCCGTTTGGCTTTTGCGAATCCGGCCGTTCTCGCGCCCATCGCTCCCGTCGTACGGCGTCGCCGTGTACCTCAACGGTAGTGGGGACGGCTGCCGTCGCGGGCGCGAGAAGCGCACGTCCCGTCCGCTGGTGAGCCCGATCTCATGGTCACCATCCCGTCAGCAGCAGGTGGTTGAGGAGCAGGGCGAGGGTGGCCTGTGCGGTGAGCCAGGCGCGGGGTCGGGTCAGGAACGCGCATGCCGGGATCAGCCACATCGCGAACGGCAGCCAGATGCGCTCTGTTTCCGCTTTGCTCATGCCGGAGAGGTCGGCGGCGAGGAGCGCGAGCAGGGCGGCGAGGGCGAGCAGGGCGAGGCGGGGTTCGGCGGTGGGGCGGCGCAGGCACCTGCGGACGTCCTGGCGGATGGGAGCCGCGCCGGATCGTCGCAGCCCGGCCACCGTCGCCGGGCCCACGACGAGTGCCGTGCACGCGAGGTTGGCCCACACCCAGTAGCCGTACGGGCGGATACCGCCGGCCCCTTGGTAGTAGCGGGTGACCAGCAGGTGGTACGCCTCCCACCAGTTGAAGCCCGCGAACGTGAACACGGCCGCAACGACGACGAATCCGGCGAGGACGTAGGGCAGGGGGCGCAGTCGTCGGGCGCCGAGCAGCAGGACGCCGGCGGCGATCACCGCGAACAGTGTCAGCCCGTACGAGAGATAGGCGGTGAGGCCGAAGAGGAGCCCGGAGGTGAGACCTGCCGACCGGGGCCGGTGTCCCGTGACGGCGAGGGCGAGGAACGCGACGGCCCAGGCGGCGGCCGCCGCGAAGTACCCGTCCGCGGAGGTGCCCATCCACACGGCGGCCGGGGCCAGGACCAGGAAGGGCGCGGCACGGCGGGCGAGCGCCTCCCCGGACAGCGCTCGTACGGTGATGAGGACCGCCACCGCCGCAGTCGCGCCGACGGTGATGCACCAGACGCCCGCCCAGGCCCCGCCGCCCAGCCCGATCCGGTCGAGGAGGACGAAGGTGAGGGTGGCGGCGGGGGGATGTCCGGCGACGTGCGCGGGCCAGGCGTCGGGTGAGTGGATCAGGATGTGGTGGGTGAAGTCCCGCAGGGCGGCGGGGATGTCGTGGAAGCGGTTGACGGGGTCGATGACCTGGAGGTACTCGTACTTGGTCGTCAGGCGCCGGGCGATTCCGCGCTGCCATCCGTCGACCAGGGCGAGCGAGAACGTCCACGCCATGGCGGTGCCCCAGGCAGTGCACAGCAGCGCGCGCCAGGGCAGCCGGGCGGCGAGGAGCGGACCGTACGCGACCACGGCGACGGCCACCATGATCGCGGCGGGGGTGCCGGGGCCGACGTGCGGCTCCCAATGGCCGTACAGCGGCGGCCAGCTGACATGAAGGTTTCCGTAACGGTGTTCCAGGACGGTGCCGACCACAGCCGCCGTCGTGACGAGCAGCGCTGCGGCCAGGGCCGCGGACAGGTCGCGGAGAAGATCGCGGTTCACACCGGCACGCTAGGCCGGGGAACAGCCGGATGAGGCTCCCGTGAGCCTGGACGTCAGCATTTCGTCATGAGTTGCAGGCCCGTCCTCGGCCCGTACCGGCCTACGGCCGGGACATGCGCGACCATCAACTCCCCACCTCCCCCGGTTTCTGGCGCAGCCCGTTGCGCAGCCCCTGGTTCACCTCCGTACTCGGTATCGCGCTCCTCGGTGGGATCACGGTGCTCTTCGTCACGGGCCTTGTGTCGTACGCCGCCTACAACCCCTGCCTGTCGGCGGTGAACGACAAGACCCCGGACAAGAGCCTGCTCGGCTTCTACCTCTTCGCCTGACCGACCAAGCCCCCCTGGCTCTACCGACTCACCCAGGGCGTCCACATCACCCCGGGCATCTGTCGTGCTGTGGTTCGTGGGCGCGGCGCTGGTGAACGACTTGGTGTTGCTGCCTCTGTACGCGGGCGCGGACCGGGTCGTCGCGCGGGGGCTGGGCGTGGTCGGCCGCCGGGAGTGGGCGGTCTTCGTGCGCGTCCCGGCGGCGTTCTCCGGCCTTCTGCTGCTGATCTGGTTTCCGCTGATCAGCGGGCAGGTGGCGGACCACTACAGTTCCGCCACCGCCCTGTCCGGCGACGGATTCCTGTCCCGTTGGCTTTTGATCACGGCGGTGCTGTTCGGCGGCTCGGCGGCGGTGCTCCTGCTGCGGTCAGCGCGGTTGCGCAGGACGACGAAGGAGCGGCCGCCGGTCGTCCACTGACGCTCCGGGCGCCAGCCGGCGCGTGTCGCGAGCCGGAGCAGGGCCGGTGTGCCGAGACGGGCCCAGGGGAAGGGCGGGCCGCCCGTGGCGTGAGTGCCGGCGGTGATGCTCACGACGTGGACGGTGACGCGTTCGTCGACCTCACTGTCCGGGACCGTCTCGGCTATCAACAGGCCGTTTGGGCTGAGGAGTTGGGACATCCGCCGGAGAAGGGCGGTCGGATCGCCGCCGATGCCGACGTTGCCGTCGATGAGGAGGATCGTGTCCCAGCGCCCTTCGGCGGGGAGCGGCTCGAAGACGGAGCGTTGCAGAGCCTGGCCGCCGAGCCGCACCGTGCGGGCGACGGCGGCTTCGCTCACGTCGACGCCGAGCACCGGCCGGCCCCGGGCCGCGAGTTCGGCGACGAGCCGCCCCGGACCGCACCCCACATCGAGTACGGCGCCTTCACAGTGCTCCAGAACATCCATGTCCACCGCGTCGGCCCTGGCACACCAGCGTTCCACCTCCAGCGGCAGCAGCCAGCCGTCCGCGCGGCGGAGGAAGAGCGGACCCCGGCCGGTGACCAGGGCCTCGGAGTAGGGGTCGGCAGCCCAAGGGCGCGAGGCGCTGACGGATGCGACAGGCGCGAGGCGATCCGGGGCCATCACCCTCGGCGACGTGATCTCATGTGCGGTGCTCATCGGCCGACAGCCGCCCCGAGACGCTCCAGTTCGACGGCGAAACGGCTCCCCGGCACAGCCGCGGCGACCGCCTCCGCGTCGTCGGCGGTGTCCACGTCTCGCAGGCGGGGCAGCTCGCGTACGCGCAGGCCCGCGACGGTGAGCCGTTCACGCTGCACGGCACCCGTCGTGGGCGTCGACATCGGCACACCCCGCAGCAGCTCGGGATCCGGGCGGGCAAGGCCCAGCGCCCAGAAGCCGCCGTCCTCGGCCGGCCCGAAATACGCGTCGCAGCCGGCGAAGGCGACGGTGAGCAGTGCGGGCGTCACCTGCGGGGTGTCCATGCCGATGAGCAGCGCGGGTCCGTCGCAGCCGGCGAAGGCGGCGGCCAGCCGCTCGTCCAGACCTCCCGCGCACTGCGGGACGACGTCGAAGCCGGGAGGCAGCCAGGGGCCCGGAGCGCCGTCGAGTACCAGCACGCGGCGCCGAGCGGGTGTGGCCGCCACCGTACGCAGGGTGTCCACGAGCGCCGCCTCGGCGAGCGTCGCCGCTTCTCGAGGCGTGAACGGCGGGGTGAGCCGGGTCTTGACCCGTCCTGCCCGCGGTTCCTTGGCGATGACGAGGAGAGTGGTCACTGAGCAGTTCCTCCTGGGAGTACGGCGAATGAGTCGGCACCTGCCCCGCCCCGGGGCACCGGTGGTTCGGCCAGGACGCGGCCCATGTCCCGCACCGCCTGCCAGGTTCCGCGCCAGGTACCGGTGACCTTGGAGGCCCCGGTGCGCGGCAGGTAGGGCACGTCGCGCTCGACGACACGCCAGCCGGCGTCGGCCGCGTGCACGACCATCTGCAGCGGGTAGCCGCTGCGGCGGTCCGTGAGCGCCAGGGCGAGCAACTGTTCACGACGGCCGGCACGGAGTGGGCCGAGGTCGTGCAGGCGCAGCCCCGTGCGGCGACGCAGCATCCGTGCCAGCACGAGGTTGCCCAACCGAGCGTGCGCGGGCCAGGCACCCCGGCCCTGCGGACGGCGCCGCCCGAGCACCAGGTCGGCCTCACCGTCGCGCACCTCGCGTACGAAGGGCACGAGCAGGGACGGGTCGAGGGAGGCGTCGCAGTCGCAGAAGCACACGATGTCCGCGGTGGCCGCGGTCAGCCCGGCGTGACAGGCGGCGCCGAAGCCGCGGCGCGTCTCACGCACGACGGTCGCGCCGAGGTCGCGGGCCAGTTCCGGGGAGCCGTCCGTGGATCCGTTGTCCACCACGATCGCGCGCCATGTGGGCGGTATGCGGGCGAGCACCCAGGGCAGGGCCTCGGCCTCGTTCAGACAGGGAAGCACCACGTCGACAGTCGCCGCGGCCGTCCCCGTTTCCGATTGCGTTGCAGAAGAAGTCGTCACGGCTTTCACCCTACGAAGATAAAAGGTACGTAAGGGACTTCTGATCCTTACGAAACGCGGACGTCGAGAGACGGAGCAGCGCACCGAAGTGCAGCCGGCAGGGGTCCGGCCGGGTGCGTGAGAGACACGTACCTCGGATGCTCAACCGGCTCTGCCGGACGCGAGGACACCGGACACAGAGACCTGACCGCGCAAACTCTGCTCGACTCCCTCGTTCGTCGTCGCTGTCGCGGTCGCCGCGATGCTCGCGGAGCCGGCGGCCGTGGGGCCGGGCGACGACCTGGCCGGCCCACACCGTGTTGACACCGGGCCGTCGCGAGGACAGCCGGCATCTCCGCCGCGATGGGTCCGGTCGAGCACTACTCCTCGCGCAGCCCCGCTCTCGCGAATTCCCGCATGCCCTCCTCGAAGCCGACCTCGGCCTTCCAGCCCAGCTCGGCCCGCAACCGCGACGAGTCCGCCGTGATGTGTCGTACGTCCCCCAGGCGGTACTCCCCCGTCACCACGGGCTCGGGGCCGCCGTACGCGGACGCCAGCGCCCGCGCCATCTCGCCGACCGTGTGGGGCTCCCCGCTGCCGGTGTTGTACGCCGCCAGCGCTCCGGCCGGGGACTCGGCCTCCAGCGCCGTCACATTGGCCGCCGCCACATCCCGTACGTGCACGAAGTCCCGCCGCTGACCGCCGTCCTCGAAGACACGCGGCGCCTCGCCCCGGGCGAGCGCGGACCGGAAGAAGGACGCGACCCCCGCGTACGGGGTGTCGCGTGGCATGCCCGGCCCGTACACGTTGTGGTACCGCAGCGAAACCGCCGTGCCGCCCGTCGACCGGGCCCAGGCCGAAGCCAGATGCTCCTGGGCCAACTTGGTCGTCGCGTACACGTTCCGGGGATCGACCGGAGCGTCCTCGCCGACCAGCCCCGGCGTCAGCGCCTCCTCGCACCGCGGGCACCGGGGCTCGAAACGCCCCGCCGCCAGATCCGCCACGGCCCGAGGGCCTGGTCGTACCACCCCGTGCCGCTCACACCCGTACGAGCCCTCGCCGTACACGACCATCGACCCGGCCAGCACGAGCCGCCCCACCCCCGCGTCGGCCATCGCGGAAAGCAGCACCGCCGTACCGAGGTCGTTGCGCGACACGTACTCGACCGCGTCGCCGAACCCCTTCCCAAGACCCACCATCGCCGCCTGATGGCACACGGCGTCCACACCCGGCAGAGCGGCCGCGACCGCCTGCGCGTCGCGCACGTCCAGGCCGCCACGCAGATCGAACACGACCGCCTCGTGCCCCCGTGCGGTCAGCGCTTCGACGACATGACGCCCGATGAACCCGGCTCCGCCGGTGACCAGTACTCGCATACGCGAACGCTAGAAGCATGAGCATCCCGCACGGCACCACCACGCCCATCACGTCACGGGTCCGTAAGACCTCGCCGGATGCAGCAGCCCATGGCACATCACCAATGCGGACAAGATCGTGACGTGGGCAGAGCGCCACCTCAGCCCGACGGTCAAGACCCTCAGCCGGCCGAAGGACACCACCGGCTTCGTCGCCATCCCCCGCACTGGACAGTCGAACAGAGCCTGGCCTGGACGATGAACGCCCGCCGCCATGCCCGGGACTACGAATGGCTCGTCCAGCGGTCCGAAACCCCATCAGCTGGGCCGCCATCACCCTCATGGCCCGCCGCGTCACCCGCTGACCGGCACCCCTCCGACACCGCACCGGTCGCCCAACGGCCCTCGACGAACCTGCAGACCAGAAGCAACTTCATACGAGAAACTTCTTACGAGAAGCTGACGCGGGACCGAAACATCTTCATCCCACCCGCCCCACAGGCAACTCTGGCTCCGCACGTCACCGACTGACGGTGGCGGCGAGGTACGAGGAGTCAGGCGTGAGCAGGCATACCAGGCGTAGGTCGAAGTCGCAGGTCCGGATGACCGTCGCCGGGGCCGGCATCCTCGCTTCGGCGGCGGTCGCGACCACGGTGGCCATCGCCTCGGCGGGGGAAGTCCCCCGCGCGCACGAAGGGGCGACGACGAAGAGCGCCAAGGCGGGAGCCGACCACGCCGTCTTCGTACAGGGCAACGAGCTCGCCGGAAACACCATCCACGTCTTCAAGCGCAGCGAGGACGGAAAGCTCACCGCCGCAGGCGCCTACGCGACCGGCGGCGAGGGCGGGGACCAGGTCGACGCACCCACCGACTCCCTCGCCTCCCAGGGCTCACTCGTCTACGACCGCGGCTCGCATCTGCTGCTGGCAGTCAACGCGGGCAGCGGCACGGTGACCTCGTTCCGGGTCGAGGGACAGAAACTGACGGACTGACGGGTGGTGCGCTCGGGCGGGGACTTCCCCTCGTCCATCGCGGTGTCCGGCAACCTCGCCTACGTCATGAACGCGGGAGGCGCGGGCAGCGTCCAGGGCTTCAGGATCACGGCCAACGGACTCAAGCCGCTGGGCGGTTCATATCGCTCCCTGGGGCTGAAGAACGACAAGGTGCCGTTGTTCAGCAGCTCGCCCGGCCAGGTCGCGTTCACCCCGGGTGGCCGTGAGCTGGTCGTCACCACGAAGTCGGCCAACACCATCGAGGTGTTCCCGATGCGGCGCGACGGACGTCCCGCACACCGGGCGAAGGTCAACCACTCGGCCGGCGGCGTGCCGTTCGCGATCACCTTCGACAAGACGGGCCGGATGCTGGTCGCCGAGGCCGAGAAGTCGACGGTCAGTACGTACAAGGTGCTCGCCGACGGCCGCCTCAAGGTCCTCCAGAAGCCCTTGGCCAACGGTCAGAACACACTGTGCTGGCTGGAGCGCGTCGGCGACTTCTTCTACGGCGGCAACACCGGCAACTCGACCGTCACCGGCTACCGCACCGACCGGCACGGCAGGCTCGCGCTCACCAACGAGGTCGGCATCGCCACCCCGCCATCGGCGATGTCCCAGGGGGTCATCGACCTGGCGGTGACGCAGGACGAGAAGTTCCTGTACGTACAGAACGGCACCTCCGGCACCGTCGACGGCTTCCGCATCGGCAGGAACGGCTCCCTCACCAAGGTCACCACAGCCACCGGACTGCCCCCCTTCGCCGAGTCCGGCATGGAGGGCATAGCCGCGGTGTAAGAAGCTGCCACCGCGGCCCGGCGCCCTGGAGACTCCTCTCCGGGGCGCCGAACCCGTTCTGACCCCGCAGGAATGCTCGACGGCGATCACCACTCCCGCAGCCGACAAGGCATGCGGGCCGGCCGCGCCCAGTCGGGCGGGGTACCAGCTGGGACTGGATTGGTGAGCCCGGACAGGACAATTCCGCGAAGTCCTGTGCCAGTTCGGTCCTCGACTGGCACAGGAGACGGAAGACCCGGATCACCCGTCGGCGTCACGTCGGCGAGCGGCGTGCGCACGGTGGTCAGGCAGGGAGTCAGCCACTCCGCGAAGGGCAGATCGTCGACGCCGACCACGCCGACGTCGTCGGGAAGGCGCAACCCGAGCGACGCGGCCGCGCGACTGATGCCCACCCGCCTGATGGTTGCTGCCGGCGGAAACCCCAGTACTGCGGTCGGCGACTCCAGCAGCTCCAGAGCGTCCTGGTACGCGAGGCACTGGGTGAAGTCGTCGTAGCGCACACGGCCCGGATCACATGGGATCCCGGCTTCTTCCAGCGTCGAGCGGAGATTGCCGAGGCGACGCAGTTCCTCGTGCTGGGCGGGGGTCAGTTCGGGCGCGGCTCAGTTCTTACGTGTCCATGACGCGCCACGTGAACAGCTGCCAAGCGCCGACCACTCAGGTGAGGCTGGGGGCGTCCGGGCGGCGCGTGATGCGTATCGCCGCTGGACCAGGAACCACGTTGTGAAATCGGGAGTTCTCATGCGAGCAGATCACAGGCGCGGCCGAAGCCGCCGCAACGCCATCATGGCGGTCACGGCGCTCCTGGCAGGGGGCGGTGGTCTCGTAGCCGTGAACTACGCCGCCAACGCGTCCGACGTCACCGCCACCGCTCCTACGACGCGGTCAGCCCAGACGATCAGCTGTCCGGACGTGAAGGGCAAGCTGCCGGCCGTCCCCCAGCAGGCACAGGCCGAAGTGGACCGAAACCTGCAACTGCTGGACCGCCAGACCGCGGAGGCCAACCAGCGGCTGGTCGACACCCGTGGGCAAGGAGGCCCGAACTTTGTGCAGAACGCGATCCTCGGCCCTCTGACAGACAAGAGGAAGGCGACCATCGACCGGATCGCCATCGCCATCGGGCGGTCGGCCGCCAGGCCCACAGGGCTGGACGCTCTCGCCGTCTGCAACCTTGGCCTCGATGCACCCGGGCCCCAGGCATCCGGGGCCGGGGCCGGGGCCGCCAGCCAGAGCCCCGGCGGCGCCCAGGGCGACGGAGGCAACACCGGACAGCAAGGAAGCGGCTCCGGTGCCGCAGGACAGAGCAACGACGGGCCCACCGTGGCCGACTTCGTGGACATCACGAAGGTGGCCCCGAACGTGCCCAAGGTCCGTAGGCAGGCCGGCGCCTCGACCGGAGCCTTCACCTCCCGATGCGGAGTCAACAAGCAGGGACAGCACAACTCGGACAACGACATCGTGGCGCCCGGTGTCAGCAACGGTGCCCACCACGTCCACGACTACGTGGGCAACCGGAAGGTGGACTTTAACTCGACCAACGAGTCCCTGAGCGCGCAGGGCACCTCCTGCACCAACGGCGACCAGTCCGCGTACTACTGGCCCGTCCTGCGGGACACCACCCGCCAGGGGCCCGACGCAGGCGCCCTCGGCGGCGGCGCCGAAGGCAACAAGGGAGCCATCCTGGTGCCCGCGACCGTCACGATCACCTACCAGGGCAGCCCCACCGGCAAGGTCGTGGCGATGCCCCGCTTCCTGCGGATCATCACCGGCGACGCCAAGGCGTTCACCAACGGCACCAAGAACGCCAACGCCCACTGGAGCTGCACCGGCTTCGAGAACAAGGTCCAGCTCACCGACAAGTACCCGATCTGCCCCAGCGGCAGCAAGGTGGTGCGCAGCTTCGCCTTCCAGAGCTGCTGGGACGGCAGGAACATCGACAGCGCCGACCACCGCAGCCACGTCGCCTTCGCCGACGCAGGCGGCAACTGCGCAAGCGGCTTCAAGGCCATCCCACAGCTGACCATGCGGCTCACCTACAAAACCCCCGCGGCACCGAACTTCGCCGTCGACGGCTTCCAAGGACAGCAGCACAACGCCATCACCGACCACAACGACTTCATCAACGTGATGACCGACCAGCTCATGAACCAGGCGGTCTCCTGCATCAACTCAGGGCGCCGCTGCGGCTGAACCGACCGACCGGGCCGCCACCGGTTCCTCTGCTCCGGCCTCGCCGCAAGATCGGCGAGGCCGGTGTCGCGTCGGAGGGAATCACCCGGGCGGACGGCTTCCAGCGTTCCACGGAACCACGCCAGATCTTACGAAGCCCTGACGCAGCCGTCTCACGTGACGTAACGCGCCTACGATCGCAGCGTGTTGACCATCCGAAACATCACCCTCGCCACTGTCGCGCCCCTTGTTCTGGCTGCGGCGGGCGGCGCGCACCCGCATGGCCTGTCCAGGGCGACGGCCACGGACTGGACACAGTTGCACATCGCACTGCTGCCGGTCTTTCCACTGCTCACGCTCGGCCTCCTCGTCCCTCTGTGGCACCGCCCCCGACCAGATCTCGCGGGCTTCGCCACGGTGGTGGCCTGGGCGAGTGCGTTCACCTACGCGGCCTTCTACACCGGTCTCGACGCGGTGGCCGGTATCGCGGCGGGAACCGCAGTCGAGCACGCTGCCGGGACAGCGAACCTGGGGCGGATCAAGTACCCGCTCTACGACACGGGTGAGGCGCTCGGGCAGGTCGGGGCCTACGCCCTCATCGTCGCTGTCGTGGCCACGGCGGTCGCGCTCTTCCCGAAACACGGCGTGCGCGTCATTCCCGGCACGGTGGTTCTCCTGGTGGCCGGCTGGTCCTTCACTGACAGCCACATCTTCTGGCCCCGCGGCGTATGGACCATGCTCGGTTTCGCACTCGGCTTCGCACTGCTCGCCGCCGGGACCAGAAGGTGTCCCGCGCCTTCACCGAGGTGCTGCCCCAGTCGCCGGCCACCCGCGAGAAACCGCCTGACGACATGGTCGTCCAGGCCGCCAGCGACAAGGCTCAGGCGGAAGAGGCCGCTGCCGCGGCCCTCGCAGACGCAGCCGAGGCCGAGGGCGCCAACCCCGACGCCCTCCCGCATCACCCGCCTCGCTGACGGCGGGCGGCATCTCTGCCGGCGCAGGTCGCGCACCGGAAGCCTCCGAGCACCTGACCATCCGGCAATCGGCGTTCGTCAACACTGCGCCGTTTGAGTGCACGTGCGGAGGTGATCTCGCTGGGGATGGCACCCCGATTCGGGGCAGCCGGATACCTCTGGGAAAGGAAACCCTGCCGAACGATCGGACGCGTCCCTGTGCATGGCGCACCCCGAGCAAGCCATTTCATCGCTTTACAGCAATTTTACCCATAGGGGAAGATCCGCGAACTCCTCGGTGCGGGCTGGCCGCGGTGCGGAGATCGCCCGGGCACACGGCACAGAAGACATCGACGAGATCCTGCGCGTGGCCGCCGACGGCGACCGTGCCCGCCTCCTCGTGCGGGAGGTGGGCACCGTCCTCGCCTCGGTCCACGCCCGCGACGCCTTGGCCGCGCGACCAGCGCCCGTGATCCGGCGCGGCCGGTGCCCACGATGGGTCAGGGCATCACCGTCGTCGGCGCAATCGACCTGCCGCACAGGTGCCGCGCCTCCCTAGCCGCAGGTCATCTGGCCGGCAGGCCCGCTGCGAGGGCGTACCCCCGATCGGTCCAGGCATGGAGGTCGGAGTCCTCGGAGGCCGCGAGCGCGACGACGACGACCCACCCGCGCATGGCGCGGCCGGTGAAGTCAGTGGAAGGCCCGTGTCCCGGGCCGGGCCAAAGCAGCGTCGGTGGCATCGGGCCCGACCCGCACCACCAGCTCGTCCCCGATCACTCCCACGGCCATGTTGCCCTCGTGCAGGAACGCCAGGCCGCCGAACATGCGCTTCGCGCTGATCGCCGGATCGGCACCCAGCCGGGCGCGGATCCGCTCCGCCAGTCCTTCCTCATACGCCATCACAGACCTTCAATCGTGAGGGGCAAGGGAGACCGGGTCACCGCTGGGCCCGCAGCCTGCGTTCGAGGTCGCGCAGGTCCTTGCCGAGGGAGGAGCGGACCTTCCTCGCCATGAGGGGCGCGGCGAGGCGGTAGTACCGGCTGGGGTCGCCCTGTACGCGGATGCGCGCGAGCGTGCCGTCCGGGTGCGGGCCGAAGGTGTAGGTGACGTGCATCGGCATCGGTCCGGCGACGGACATCATGTCCAGCAGCCGCCCGGGTTCGTGGGCGGCGACGCGGAGCACGTAGTCGATGCGCTTACCGAGGAAGTACGCCGTACGGGTCACCTCCGCGCCGACGCCGAACCCGCCGCCGTCAGCCTCCCGGGTCAGGTTCGCCTCGCGGATGCCCTGGGTCCACTCGGCATCGTGGCGCCAGTCCATGGCGTACGCCGCCACCCGGCCGGGCGGGAGCGGGATCACCCGCTCCGCCGTCACGTCGATCGTCATCGGATACCTGATCAGAGGGTGAAGAAGGGCCGGAGCGTGCCCGTCTCGGCGTACCCCTTGAGCCGGTCCATCAGCCGGCCCCAGGTCTCGGCCGTGTACGGAAGGTCGGGGTCGTCGGCGGCGAAGCCGGCGTGCCGGAAGTCCACCCGTACTCCTCCTCGGGGGGAGGCGCTACAGCGCTCCGTCTTCGACCCGCTGCCCGGCGAGGGGCGCTGGGGCACCGTCCTGCTCATGGACGGCAACGTCGGCATCGGCGGCGATCCGCGCGCCCTTCCGGAGCGGGTCGCCGTCCGTCTGACTCCCGGCGGGCTGCTGATCGCCGAGACCGCGCCGGTGGACGTCGACGAACGCGTTCACGTCCACATTACCGACGCACACGCCACCCTCGGCGCTCCCTCCCCCCTGGGCACGGCTCGGCATCCCGGCCCTGCACCGCTACGCGCGGGGCTGGGAGCGGGCCGGTCAGTGGACGGCCGGCGGCCGGCGCTTCGCGGTCCTGCGCAGCCGCAGTGCCAGCAGCAGCGCCGAGCCGCCGAACAGCACGGCGGTGATCAGCAGCCAGCGGGCGAGGAAGCCGTCCGGTGACAGTCCCGTGGCGACCCGGTAGCGCCGGTCCACCATCCCGCTGATCAGCGGGAACCACACCAGCAGGAGCAGGCCGGACAGGGCGGCCGGGACACGGACGTACATCGCCCACTCCCGGCGGCCGACCACGCCGAGACCGCGTACCACCGCCCGGTCCGCCCCTGCGTACAGGGGCAGCAGCACGAGGTCGTGCAGCAGCGCCGCCCCCACGATCCACAGCGCCACACCGAACCAGTCGTCCGCGAGCAGCCGTACACCCGCGTAGCCGGCGAGCGCGAACGAGCAGGCGAGCAGCAGCAGTTGCAGAGGGCTGCCGATCGGAACACGCGGACGCATCACAGCTCTCCGAACGTCATACGGGCCACCCACTTGGTGTTCAGCACGCCGGGCGCCGCGGGCACGATCACGCGGGCGGGATAGCCGTGGTCGGGGGACAGCTCTTCTCCGTTCACGTACAGGGCGAGCAGGGAAAGCGGGTCGGCGACCTGGTTGGCGCGCAGGGCCGCGTGGCGGAAGGCCCCGTGCCGCTGGAGGGACTCGTCGAGCACGTCCGGCGAGTCGTCCTCGTACCCGACGAGTGCGGCGAGGTCGCGCAGCCGTACCCCGCGCCACCACTGGTCGGACGTCGACCAGCCCTCGACGCAGGCGATGGGCAACGCCGAGCTGTGCAGGGGGAGTTCGGCGAGTTGCGCCCGGCTGAGGCGGACAGTGCCCGAGCGTCCCGTGACGAGGAGCCGCCAGACGTCGTCGCCAGTCTCGGCCGCGTCGATGCCGGCGTACGCGGCCGTCTTGTTGATCTGGAAACCGTTCGGGCCGCCGCCGGGCTCGGCCCCGCCGTGCGGGGCGAGGAGGGCGGTGCGCCGCAGAGCGTCGAAGTTCTGCCCCACCGTCGTGGCGAACAGCAGCAGCGAGCCGCCCCCGACGAACCACAGCGCTCCGCGCCGGGAGACGGTCGGCTCGGCGGGGCGCGGGGACACCAGGTCGCTCCGCTCCTCCCGCACGTGCCGCAGATTGCGCAACGCCATGGGGTCTTCAACAGCGCGTGGGCCACGAAGGCCGCGAAGAACACCCAGGCGCCATAGAAGTGCAGCGGATAGAAGGAGCCCGGAAAGACGTAGTTCAGCTGGATGTTGAACACACCGGTCACGAACTCGAACAGCCCGCCGCCGACGAGCAGCAACAGGGAGATCCGCTCCAGTGCGTGGGCGAGCGAGCGGGCCGGCGGCAGCGTGAACAGCTTCGGCACCACCGACCACAGCTTGGCCAGCAGGACCGGGATCAGGGTGATGCCCAGGGTGACGTGAACGCCCTGGTTGAGCCGGTACAGCCAGTGCGGGCCGGTGGGCCAGGCGAAGAGGTAGAAGCCGAGGAGGCCCTTGTCGGGGGTCTTGTCGTTCACCGGCGACAGATCCGGGTTGTAGGCGGCGTACGAGACCAGTCCCGTCACGAACAGCACCGTGATGCCGACGAGCAGGACGACGCCGAGCACGGACGTGAACCAGGGGCCGCGTAGTGGGCTGCGCCAGAAGCCGGGAGAGGTGGGGAGCCGTGGATCGTCTCGCATGGTCCGACCGTAAGCCGGGGTCCCCCTCGTGGAGGGCGTGCGACTCATGACGAAACGCGGACGTCCGGCCCGGACGGCGGTGTGTGAACGTCCGCCCGACCTAACGTGCCGGTGTGACCCGCACCCTGCCTTCCGCCGGATGTCCAGACCCGCGATGAGGCCGGAAGGCCGATTCGGCAGCTCGAGCGGAGCATCAACCGTGCCCAGCCCGCCTACCTCGCGCTGTGCGGCGCCGACGTACTCGACGTCTGCAAGCTGGAGACCATCGCCTACGGCCCGGACGAGCAGCTGCTGCGCTGGCGGCAGGTCCACAGCGAGAACGCCTCCGCGCTCCAGGACGACGGCTCGGTGTCCTTCGCCCGGACCGCGGGCGGCACCAGAGTAACCATCTGCGCCTATCAGCAGTTCGCCCTCCCACCGTTGTGGCGGGCGATCACCCCCACGCTGTGGCCCGCGGTCCGGCGCGCTCTGGTGGAGGACGCCTACCGCAGGTCCTTCCACACCACCCTGAACACCATCGCGGCACACGGGCAGGGCAGCACAGGGCCGGTCACGGAGACGGCCGGCGCCGACTTCTCGCTCCGGGACGCCGTCGCCCGCGTGACCGAGCCGTTGAACCCGTTGGCCGGGTTGGCCCCGTGGAGGCCGACACGGCCCGAGTACACCGACAGTTCCGGCTTCCGTCACTTCAGGCCCGAGAGGCAGCCCCGTTGACCCCGCTCACCACCCAGCCGCACGAGTACCCGTACGCCTTCCACATCGCCCTCGACGGCAACGGCCTCAACGGCCTGGAAGGCCGGGCAGGCGTCTGCGTCTTCCGCTACGACCCCGCCACCGGCCGGTACGCGTACAAGATCGAGTACTACGACGGCATCGCCGGCGGTCATGCCGTCAGCGTCAGCCCGGACCGCTCACTCGGGTTCCTCGGCACCACCGGCCAACACCTGCTCTTCTACGACACCACGGCCCTCGCCGAGACCGACCGCCTGTCCACCCTGCGGATCGAGCCCACCGACTCGTCCATCAAAGGCACCACCCACATCGCCTGGCTGGGAAACCGGGAGATCGTCGGTGCGATCGGCGAGCACCTGTGGCGGTTCGACATCGACCAGCTCGGCCGTCCCGAGCGCCTGGGCCCGCACGGCCTGAAGCTGCCCCACGCCATGAAGACCACGGCCTCCGGCCGATACCTCGTCTACGGCGGCATGGACCACCCCGGTCGCGGCGAGGCCCGCGAGGTCGGCATCTTCGACCTGCACACGGGCACGGCCCGCCACGTCGACCTACCGACCACCTGCTGGCATGTGGCCGCGCATCCCCCCGAAGACCGCTTCTACGCCCTCTCCTGAACCGGCGTCGCCAGTTGCGGACCCTGTCCGGAGCAATCCGCGATGGCGTCCCGCGTGATGGTGTAGGCGATCACCGTGCGGGTGTGCGCGGGCGGATGCCCGGGGCGTGCATCCGGTGACGGTCTCCGCTCCCTGCGCAAAGGGCGGGCCACCGTGCAAATCTCCCTGGTGAACGGCCACTTCGACCTCACGCGAGGCGGCTACGAACCCCCTTCCCGCCCGCCACCTCCGCTCGCTGTCGGCGCAACGGCCCCGAGATGGGCGGAACGCGATCACGTGCACCACATGGCGACTCGCAGATCCGGAGCGGAGCGCCGAAGCGCACGCCAGGAAGCCATTCCGACGTCAGCCCAGGCAGGGACCGCGCCCACCGACGACGATCAAGCACGCCGGGGCTTCGGCCTCGGTTCGATAACGGTAAAGGAAGGGCAATGGTTCTACAGAGCAAAGATTGCATAGGCTCAAGATGGGAGAACCCCAGAGGTCACAGTTCGAGTCACCGAGGGGACCTCCCGTGTGATCAGTCGTCCAGGAGGGGTCCGCCTCACGACGCATACCGGCAGCACATCCGGCGGCCCGTCGGATCAGCTTCGCGACGTGGCTTTTGACGTCCACAAGGGCGGCAGTGACGCCCTCAGCGAGGCGTCGACATACCGCCGAGACGTGGTTCGCGCCGGAACGCCGCGATGAGTTCACGACGCCAGAGGCGGTCGCAACAACGAGACGAGCCCATCGCTGAAGTTTCCAGAAATTCGGAACAGGATAGCTAGCGAGGTAATTCAGGGCGGTTCCATAAGAAATAGATGAAGTTCCCGACAGTCGGTCTGTACGGCTCCCGCGAACCCTGACGCCGGAGTCATGAATGCATGCGCACATTTTCATTGGCATTGAAATTCTGATCCCGAACCTCCCCCTCCCCCGTAACGAGATTGTCAAACCAGGGGATTTCCGGATCGTTATCGCAGCGTAACCCGGTGTCATAATGACCGAAATGCCCTCTCCTTATGGTGTGGTTTCATCAGTTTCACCCCGAATCAAAGTCGTCCCAGACAGATCTCTTGTGAGAAGTTCGTGCGCTGCGGAATTCAACTTCTCCATCTAGGTTTGTCACCCATGAAATCCAGCAAGGAGACGGATTCGCCCTGCCCGGTACCGACTCTCGACCTTCCCGATATTGCAGACGGCGTAGCTATGTGGCGCATCGCCCGTGACACCGGGGTCCTCGATCTCAATTCGACCTACAGCTATCTTTTGTGGTGCCGTGACTTCTCCCGCACCTCCGTCGTGGCGCGCGACGACCTCGGCCACCCCACCGGATTCATCACCGGATACATTCGGCCCGATCACCCGCAGACATTGGTCATCTGGCAGGTAGCAGTGGACCGCGCGCATCGGGGTCGCGGGCTGGCCGGCCGGATGCTCGACGACCTCGCGGTGCGCGGCGTGGGCGCAGGGGCACGCCGGGTCGAGACGACGATCACACCCGGCAATGAACCCTCGCACCGGCTGTTCGCCTCGTTCGCCCAACGGCGCGGGGCGCGCATCGAGCGCGAAGTCCTCTTCGGCGAGGACCTGTTCCCGACGGCGCACGGACACGAGCCCGAGATCCTCTACCGCATCAGCCCGCTGGCATGAACCGCACCGAAGGACCTACCTCAGTGACTGTCACTCAGCCTTCCCCCTCCATCTTCGAGACCCTGGAGTCCGAGGTCCGCAGCTACTGCCGCAGCTGGCCTGTCGTGTTCGACCGCGCCCGAGGCAGCCGCATCCATGACGAGGACGGGCGGACCTATCTCGACTTCTTCTCGGGTGCCGGAGCGCTCAACTACGGGCACAACAACCCGGTACTCAAACGCGCCCTGCTGGACTACCTGGAACGCGACGGCGTCACGCACAGCCTGGACATGAGCACGACCGCGAAGCGAGCTTTCCTGGAGCGCTTCCAGGACCTCGTGCTGCGCCCGCGTGGCCTGTCGCACAAGGTGATGTTCCCCGGCCCCACCGGCACCAACGCCGTGGAGGCAGCACTGAAGCTGGCCCGCAAGGTCAAGGGCCGGGAGGCGATCGTCTCGTTCACCAACGCGTTCCACGGCATGTCCCTGGGCTCGCTGGCCGTGACGGGCAACTCCATGAAGCGGGCCGGCGCGGGGATTCCGCTGGTGCACGGCACCCCCATGCCGTTCGACAACTACTTCGACGGACGCGTCGCCGACTTCCTGTGGTTCGAACGACTGCTGGAAGACCAGGGTTCCGGACTCAACCAGCCCGCCGCGGTGATCGTCGAGACGGTCCAGGGCGAGGGCGGCGTCAACGTGGCCCGCCCGGAGTGGCTTCGCGGTCTGGCGGATCTGTGCGAACGGCGCGACATGCTGCTGATCGTCGACGACGTCCAGATGGGCTGTGGGCGGACGGGCTCGTTCTTCTCCTTCGAGGAGGCCGGCATCGTCCCCGACATCATCACCCTCTCCAAGTCCATCGGCGGCTACGGCCTCCCCATGGCCCTGACCCTCTTCAAACCCGAACTCGACGTCTGGGAGCCCGGGGAGCACAACGGCACCTTCCGCGGCCACAACCCCGCCTTCGTCACAGCGACAGCAGCCCTGGACGCGTACTGGGCGGACAGCGACAGCATGACGAAGCAGACCATCGCCCGTGGCGAGCAGACCGAGGCCGTCCTGCGCGAGATCGTCGCCGAGCACTCCGGCACCGGCGCCCGCCACCGCGGGCGGGGGCTGGTGTGGGGCCTGGAGTTCGACGACAAGGGATGGGCGTCGCGGGCAAATGCCCGCGCATTCGAACTGGGCCTGCTCATCGAGACTTCGGGTCCCCAGGACGAGGTCCTCAAACTTCTGCCCGCACTGACCATCACGGCCGACGAGCTCGACGAGGGGCTGCGCACTCTCGCCCGGGCAGTACGCCAGACCGCACAGGAGAAGACGAACACATGATCATTCGATCACTGACCGACATCGAGGGCACGGACCGTGATGTGACCGCCGAATCCGGAGCCTGGCGCAGCAGGCGCCTCGTCCTCGCCGGGGACCGGGTGGGTTTCTCCGTCCACGAGACCGTCATGTACGCGGGCACCACGACTTCTATGTGGTACGCGAACCACGTCGAGGCTGTCCTGTGCATCGAGGGCGAGGGCGAGCTCACCGACGACGAAACCGGCGAGACACACCGGATCTCCCCCGGCACGCTCTACCTTCTCGACGGGCACGAGAGGCACACGATGCGTCCCCGCACCGATCTGCGATTCGTCTGCGTCTTCAATCCGCCGGTCACCGGCCGCGAAGTGCACGACGAGAACGGCGTCTACCCCCTGCTCACGGAAGGAGCCTGAGATGACCGACCTGTATCCGACACGCGGTGCGGCCGAAGTGACGACGCCCCGCCGAGACCCCGTGCTCTGGGGTGAACCGTCCGCGGAACTGCGCGACTTCGAACGTGACGGCTTCCTCACCGTGGACGAACTGCTCACCCGGACGGAAGTCCTGACCTACCGGGCCGAACTGAAGCGGTTGATCGCCGATCCGGCGGTACGCAACGACGAGCGTGCCGTCATCGAATCCTCCTCCCAGGAGATCCGCTCGATCTTCGAAGTCCATCGCATCAGTGAGGTCTTCGCCCAACTCGTCAGGGATCCGCGAGTTGTGGACACCGCTCGTCGGATCCTCGGTTCCGACGTCTACGTCCACCAAAGCCGCGTCAACGTCAAACCGGGCTTCGGAGCCGGCGGGTTCTACTGGCACTCCGACTTCGAGACCTGGCACGCCGAGGACGGCCTGCCCCGAATGCGCACCGTCTCGGTGTCGATCGCCCTCACCGAGAACCGTGACACCAACGGCGGCTTGATGATCATGCCGGGCTCACACCGCACTTTTCTCGGCTGCGCGGGAGCCACGCCCAAGGACAACTACAAGAGATCTCTGCGGATGCAGGAGGCCGGCACTCCCTCGGCGTCGGCGCTGACCGAGATGGCCCTGGAGCACGGCATCAAGCTCTTCACAGGCCCCGCGGGCTCGGCGACCTGGTTCGACTGCAACTGCATGCACGGTTCCGGGGACAACATCACGCCCTACCCGCGCAGCAACGTCTTCATCGTGTTCAACAGTGTGGAGAACCAGCCGGTGGAGCCCTTCGCCGCCCCGGCACGCCGACCGGACTTCATCGCGGCCCGCGACTTCCTGCCGGTGGGATAGGTTTCCCGCGGCCCGGCCGAAGCGGAGGCGCACGGCCGGGCCGCCTGCCCTGTCGAACCTCGCAGAAGATGACGAGACCGGCCGATGGCCAGGTCATGGACGCGGGGGCTCCTCGGTAACGGGCAAGCCGCCTGCAGCACTCGCGACGTCCGGCTGGGGCCGCTCCGGCAGATCCGCACCACGGAGCGGGAAGATCGGCGAGTGAGGGCCACGATCCCGGCCCTGCGAGACACCAGGTCACGCGCGGCGGACAACCTCCGGCATTCCCCCGGAGTCATCGACGGTACGGCCCACGAGGGAGGGCAGCCGACGTCACCCTCTCCCGGCCTGCTCATCGGGGTGTCTTCGGGTCGTCCCTACCCAGCCGTCAGCGTGCGCGGAGGGCGACTGCTCTGAACGGCGCGCCCCGTCGGGCCCGGTGGGGTCCCACGGGAGCCCACCGCCGCGCCGGTCACCTCTCGTACAGATGGGCCGAAGCCACACACCCCGGCCGCATGATGCGTATCTTGTGCCCCTCGCAGGAAGGGCACTGCGGTGACTGCAGCGGGGACGGTACGCGTTCGCCGTCGAGCTGGTAGTCGGCGGTGATCCGGGCGTGCTCGTCCACGGTCACGTCGATGTCGTACGCGCCTTCCCAGCCGTGTCCGCAGTCGAGGCACACGAAAGAGTACGCGCGCCGGACGTGGTTCGTGGGCATGGTGGCCTCCCGGGAGCGATAGGTACGTCAAAGTCGCCTCTACCCATTTTTGCACAGTGCAACATAAGGGTGAAGTGCTGTGTCCTCGTATGCGAGGGCGGAGCCGGTGCATGTGGCCCAGGCGTGTCCGGTACTCGCCCTGCCGGGGCCGTGGGGCAGGGCGTGTTCTATGCGCCCGCCGTGTGCACCGCGCGCAGGGCGCTTTGGTGGCTGAGCCAGCCGACCGGCTCGCCGTGCGCGTGATCGAGGACCGGGACCCCTGTTCCCGCCGCCGCGAGCAAAGTGTTCAGCGCCTGCGCGAGGGACTGGTCCGCGGTGACGGGCGCGGGTCGCTCGGCGAGTTGGCCGACCCGGGTGGGCACGGCGTCCGGCTGCTCGGCGAGGGCCTCGGCGACCGCCTGGGCGGTGACCACCCCGGCGTACGCGCCCGCCTCGTCCGCGACCGGCAGCGCGCCGTGGCCGGAAAGGCTCAGCAGGTCGGCGGCGTCGGGGAGCGGTGTCGACCACGACAGGGACGAGGGCAGGGGCTCCATGACGGCGTCGACCCGCTGCGCACCGAGCCGCGCGCCCCGCGCGGGACCCTCGATGTCGATGCCGCGGCGGCGCAGCTTGAGCGTGTAGACGGTGTCCCGGGACAGCACACGGCTGGTGGCGGTGGCGAGCACGATCGCCAGCATCAGCGGCAGGATGATCGAGTACTCGCCGGTGAGCTCGAAGAGGATCACCACGGCGGTGATCGGCGCGCGGGAGGCGCCGGCGAAGACGGCGCCCATCCCGACCAGTGCGTACGCGCCCACCGCGCCGGCGGTGCCGGGAAGCAGGTCGTGCGCGCCGATGCCGTACGCCGCGCCGAGCATCGCCCCGATGAACAGGCTGGGCGCGAAGACGCCGCCCGAGCCGCCGATGCCGATCGTCAGGCTGGTCGCCAGCATCTTGCCCGCCAGGAGCAACAGCAGGAAGCCGACCGCGTATCCGCCCTCGGTCGCCTTCTGCAGGACCGGGTAGCCGACTCCGTACATTTCGGGCAGGGCAAGGAGCACCAGGCCCAGCGCGAGGCCGCCGACCGCCGGGCGCAGCCACTCGGGGCCGCGCCACAGCCAGTCGCAGGCGTCCTCGATCAGGTACAGGAACCGCGAGAAGCCCACGCCGACCAGGGCGGCCACCACACCCAGCGCGGCGAACAGGCCGTATTGCGCGAGATGGTCCACGTGGAAGTCCGGCAGGCTGAGGAAGGCCACGTCGCCGAAGGCCGCCCGGCCGATGACGCTCGCCGTCACGCTGGCCAGTACGGTCGCGCCGAACGCCTCGGGGCTGAACGTGCCCAGGATCAGCTCCATGGCGAAGAAGACTCCGGCGAGGGGGGCGTTGAAGGTGGCGGCGATGCCGCCTGCCGCGCCGCAGGCGACGAGGAGCTTCATCCGTCCCTCGGGCACCTTCGCCAGACGGCCGAGCGTTGAGCCGAGTGCCGAGCCGATCTGCACGATCGGCCCCTCCCGGCCCACCGAGCCGCCCGAGCCGATGGTCAGCGCGGAGGCCAGCGTCTTCACGACGGCCACCTTGGGGCTGATCCGCCCGCCGCGCTGGGCGACGGCCACCATCACCTCGGGTACCCCGTGTCCGCGGGCCTCCCTGGCGAAGCGGTACACCAACGGCCCGTAGAGCAGGCCGCCGAGCACGGGAGCGATCAGCACGAAGTACGGGCCCAGCCACGGCGCGTGCGGATTGCCGGAGCCCGGGGACGCGGCGTAGTCGCCGTGGCCGGAGAAGAGGTGTGTGAAGGTGGTGATGCACCAGCGGAAGACGATCGATCCCGCTCCCGCCCCGGCGCCGACCACCACGGCCAGTGCCGGCAGCCCCCAGGGCGCGGAGCGCAGATCGGTGAGTCTCCGCGAGGGTGGGAGACCGATCGGTGTCTTCTGCGCCGCGGCCGGCCTGTTCTTGGCCGTTTGGATGGCACTCATTGCTGCCCCTTCCGTACCTTTGCATTATGCAAAGCATGTCAAGTGGGGCGATGCGAGCACGTCCGCTGGTGACGGCCTCCGGTGAGGACGACGGGCGGGCGGCACTGCGGGCCAGGAGAGTGAACGCTGGGGGATCCGCCGTCGTACCCGCACCATGACGGGGTGCGCCGACGCACCGGATACGGTGGAGCCTGCGAGGGGGTAGACGTGCGAAAGGGCGCCTGCGTGTCCCTCCCTGAGAGGGGAGAGGGGGAGCGGGCGAACACGTCGGGCGCCTGTGCCCGGGCGGGAGTCTTCGCCGTGGCGGGCAGCGTCCTCGCCGCCCTCGGCCACCATGCGGCCGGCGGCGCGGCAGAGCCGTGGCGCCTCGTGGCCGCCCTTGTGCTCCTGCAGTTCGCGGGTGTCTGGCCCGCCGCCCGCCGTCGTTTCTCCCCGCTGGCCACGGTCGGATGCACGCTGGCCGTGCAGGGTGCGCTCCATCTGGCTCTCGCCTGGGCGGCCGACGGGCACCGGAACACGGCGGCCCACGCCGGTCCCGCCGGCTCGGTGACGGCCTCCGGCGACGGCCACTCCTGGCACCAGTCCTCCGCCGCTATGACCGCTGTCCACATGGGCGCAGCGCTCGCCGTGGCATGGCTGCTGCACCAGGCCGACGCGGCCGTCGCGGCCGCGTTGGCCGGCGCCCGCACGGCACGACGCATGATCGTGGCCGCGCGTGGGCGGCTGAGACGGTTGTGGGTCAAGCTGCTGATGCGCCCGGTGCGCCGGGCACTGCCGGTCTTGCGGCGAGTGGCGTGCCGAGGGACTTGCCTGCTGATCGGTTTCGGAGTGCCGGAACATGCGCTGCCGCGCAGGGGGCCACCGGAAGACCTCGTTGTTCCGGTCCCTTCGCCATCATCCCGGCCGGGTCGAAGCCCGCCCGGCCTGACGCTTCCGGAGTTCGTTCGTGCCCCTGCCTTCCGTGCAATCCCTGAATCCCGCTGCTCGCGAGTTCGGCCGCATCACCGTGGTCGGCGCCCTCGCTCTGACATCCGCTTTCGTCCTGGCCCACCCCGCGTCCGCCCACACGGAGGTCGAGGCCGACACCCCGAGGGCTCTGGCCCGCAATGTCACCCTCACCTTCACCTCCGAGGCCGAGTCCGACACGGCGGGCTTCGCCCGGGTGCGCGTCGCCCTGCCGAAAGGCATCGAGCCGGACGACGTGACGCTCGCGCACGCCCCGAAGGGCTGGACTTTGAAGACCACCTCGGTCGGCTACACGATCGGTGGCCCTGCTCTGGCGACGGGAGCGGACGCCGAACACGCGATCACCGTGCGGCAGTTGCCCGACGTCCAGGAGCTCGTGTTCAAGACCGTCGACACCTACGGCGACGGCAGGGTCTCGCGCTGGACCGAACTGCCCACGCAGGAAGCGGAGTCGGACCAGCCAGCTCCGGTGCTGAAGCTGAGGCCCGCGACCGCCGACGCGCAGCCCCTCAGCCCGCCTTCCACACGGGCGTCCCGCACACCGTCCGACGGCCCCTCCTACGGCGGTGACGCCAATGCCTCGGCGCGCGCGGAGGGTGAGAACCCGGCCGGAGGGCTGATCGCCGTCGGGACAGCCGCCGCCCTGCTCGGGCTCGGCGCATTCGCCTGGCGGCTGAACCGGCGCCCCGCCGGGCGGGGCGGTGCGCGGTGAACCGAGCGTCCGCCTTCGGCGTCCGGGTAACGCTCTCCAGTCCCGTACGTCGGCCGACACCTGGCGCCCACCGGACGTACCGGGCCCTGCTCGTCGTGGCTGTGGCGTTCACCCTCTCTCTCCTGGCCGGTGTGACCCCGGCCTCCGCGCACGCCGTGTTCACGAGCAGCGACCCCCGCGAGGGCGTCGTCCTGAAGACCGCGCCACGACAGATCACGGTCACCTTCGACGAAGCCGTCGCCCTCGTCGAGAACTCCGTCCGCGTCCTCGACCCCGACAACCGCCCGGCGACAGCGGGCGATCCGGAGCACGCCGACGGACATGGCAACACGGCCCGCGTCCGCCTCGCCGGAGGGCTTGGCCAGGGCACGTACACCGTCTCCTGGCGGGTGGTGTCGGCGGACAGCCACGCCGTGACCGGAGCCTTCACCTTCTCCGTCGGCAAACGCGCGCCCGCCAGGCCCGCTGCCACCGCGCAGCCGGCCGTACCCAGGGCCACGAGCACGCTGAACGAAACGGCCCGCTACGTCGCCTACGCGGGACTGGCCCTGCTCATCGGCATCGCCGTGTTCGTCCTGGCCTGCTGGCCGACGGCCACGGCCCGGCAAACCGTACGCCGACTCTTCGTGACCGGCTGGTGGGTACTGACGCTGTCCACCCTGGCCTTGGTGCTGCTCCGCGGACCGTACGACAGCGGCGAAGGACCGGGCGCGGTGTTCGACGCGCGGTCGCTGCGCGGCACGATGGAGACCCGGTCAGGCGTCGCCCTGCTGGTGCGGCTGGTGCTGCTGCTCGTCTTGGCCGTGCTGGTTCGGAACCGGAGGGTCCGCCAAAGCGCCGGCCGACTCGGGAGGATGGCCGGTGTCCTGTTCGCCCTGGCCCTGGCAGCGACCTGGGTAGTGGCCGAGCATGCCGCGGTCGGCGTCCAGGTCCCCGTGGCGGTCGTCTCTACCGCACTTCATCTGCTCGCGATGGCGGTGTGGCTGGGCGGGCTGGCCGCCCTGCTCACCATTCTGTACCGGGCACCGGCCGAGGATCCGCTCCCTCCCGCCGCGGTCGTCCGCTTCTCCCGGCTGGCGTTCGTCTCGGTGGCGGTTCTCGCCGCCACCGGCGTCTACCAGTCGTGGCGCGGGCTGGGGTCCTGGGATGCGCTGCTGCACACCGGGTACGGCAGGACGCTGTCGCTCAAGGTGTGGACCGTGCTGGTGGTACTGGCGGTGGCCGCGCAGTCACGGCGCTGGACCGGGCGGCTGCTCACGGCGCCCGAGCCGGAGTGGGCGCCGATCGCGGTGGGCGGCCGGGAGGCGGACGATCCCTGCGGCACCGTCCCGTCCAGGGCCGGGGTTCCGACGGAGCGGACAGCGCAGCGGCGCGGGCTGCGCCGGTGCGTGCTGGCCGAGGTGGCGGTCGGCATGGTGGTCCTGATGCTCACCACCATGCTGACCGGGACGCAGACCGGACGGGCGGCCGAGGAGTCGGCGGCACTGGCGGTTCTCGTGCCCGGTCAGCCCACTCAGTCCTTGTCGATGGTCCCCTTCGACACCGGCAGTCGCACCCTGGGACCCCTGGGGAGCGGCAGGGTGCAGATCGTCCTGGAACCCGGGCGGGTCGGACGCAACGCGGTCCAGGCGGTCGTCTACGGCGCAGACGGCGGGCTCGTACCTGTGCCCGAACTGCGTCTCGCCTGCACCCTGGTTTCGCAGGGCGTGGGCCCCCTGGATGCGGAGCTCGTGGACGAGCGCGGCTACTGGGGCAGTGACAGTCTCACCCTGCCCACGGAAGGGACGTGGACGATGCGGGTCACTGTACGGGTGTCGGAAGTCGACCAGGTCACCGTGGAGCACCAGGTCGACATCGGACCCTGACAACCCTCGTCCCGTCTTCTCGCATTGCGCAAAACACGCGCTGAGTCTCCGGGTCCTCCCGGGCGGGAGCAGGTGAGTGAGGCGGCCGTGGTCGTCCATGGGCGCCTGACTCAGGGGCTCGTCCGGTGTGGGTCAGGAGCGAGGCGGGTGCCCTCACACGCAGCGTGGCGGACGTTCTGGCCCGTCGGCTTCCGGTTTCGTGGAGCAGCCTGGCTCTCGACGACGGGTGACCGTCCGGGAAACGTGGCGCTGGTCGAAGTCGGTGGTGTGGATGGCAGCCTAGGCACCGCGCATGCAGGAAGCGGTGGGAAACCGCGAAGAAGGGGCAGCCGGGGAAGAGAGCTGACACCCGCCCCGTGCGGGCGGCCAGACGGCCGCCCGCACGGGGCGGCGACATCTACGGGCCTGATGACGGCGATCACGTCGGCGGGACGAAAGTCTTCGCCGGGTTGTTGATGCCGATCTTTACCCTGTGCAAAGATGCAGGCATGGAAGCGCTGCTGATGCTTCCTGGTGCGCCGGGAAGTCTGGTCGGCAACTGTCGCCGAGCCGATCCGGAAAACAGATGCCACCACCTCCGCCCGACCCGCAGGATGACGAGACAGTCGGTGCCGCACTAGCGGGCGGCGACGAGTCGACCCTGCTGCAAGAGCCCCAAAAAGCGGCTTCGTCCTCGAGACTTTCCGTCCGCCGGGAGAGCGGAGGACGCCTTCCGCCGCGACTGGAGTTGCATCTCGCGGGAGAGCTCGACGCCGACACCGCGCATGCACTCCGAGAGCATATGGCGGTGCTCGCCGCCCACTCCGCCGGTGGCTTGCTGGTGCTGGACCTGTCGGGCATCACCTTCTGCGACTACCCGGGTCTGTACACCCTGCTGAGTATTCGCCGGACTCTGCCCCTGGCCGGTATCGACGTGAAGTTCACCCGAGCCAGCGGGGTGCTCCGGGCCACTGCGGAGCGGGCGGGTCTGACCACCCAGCTCGCTTTGGGGGGCGCGCCCTGAGTGCGGGCCCGTGGCCGCCTCCGGAGTCGGCAGGAACCGACGCACCCGATGTTCTGCAGGGCGGAGCGACCGCCGCCGCGTGCCCGAGGGGCTTTGTCGACCGCTGCGGCGGGCCAATCATCGAACGGCGGCGCCCCGCGATCCCGAGCACCGGTTCCGTCAGCTTCGGCCAGACCCTCTCCAGGAGACCGCCCCAAACTGCCTGCCTCGCAGGTCACATCTCCCCCGCACCGGCCTGGAGAGCCCGTCACCTCACTCCACCCGTGGGCGTGTGACCGATACCCGTGGCACCGCTCCCCGGCCGACTTACACCCCGGGGCAAAGGCTGTGACGCACACCACACCACCTCGTGCAAATTTTGCCTGATGCAATGATCCGGGGATGCCGCACATCCGTACCTCTTGTCGTCCGCACTCCTCTCGTCCGGAGGCACCCATGCCCACATCGCGCAGCAAGATAGGAACAGTCTTCGTGGTCGGCGCTCTCGGCCTGACCCTCAGCGCTCTCGCCTACCCGGCCATGCTCGGCATCCAGACCACGTCGAGCGACACTTCGCGCATCATCGCCAACACCCAGTTCGGCCCGCTGACGGAGGCGGACCGCGACTTCGTCGTCAAGGTCCGCGCGGCGGGCCTGTGGGAGTACCCCCTGGGAGAAATGGCCATGGAGAAGGGCTCGACGCCGGAGATGAAGGAGGCCGGCAAACACCTGATCGTCGGGCACGCCGGCCTGGACGCGATGTGCCTCAAGATCGCGCCCATGTTGAACGTCACGCTGCCCAACCAGGCCAGTCCGCAACAGCAGCAGTTCGTGGCGACCTCGGCGGCGGAGTCCGGCAGGCAGTTCGACAGCACCGCCGCCAACATCATGCGCGTCACCCACGGCCAGATCTTCCCGGTCATCGCGAAAATCCGCGCGACCACCAGGAACACCCTGGTCCGTCAGCTCGCGGACCTCGCCAACGACACCGTCCTGGACCACATCACCGTTCTGGAGAACACAGGTGTGATCAACGGCGAACTGGTCAACTTCCAGCAGTCCACCCCGCCCAAGCTCCCGAAGGACCAACTCACCCCGCCCCCGCCTCAGCCCGGCGCCCCCGTCATCGTCCTCGCCGCCCGCCCTGACCTCAACGTCAACACTTCGTCCCCGACGCCCAGTCCGTCAGCCGGATGATCGTTCGGTGCCGGCGCCGTTCCGTCGGCCGGCCGACGGGACGGTCATCCGGTAGGAGCGCACGACCGCGACGACCGTCGCCGCGGCGAGAGTGGCCGCCCACCCGCTCAGGCCGAGCAACGCACGCAACGCCCCTACTCCCGCCCCGACCCCGCGCGGAGGCACCCGTCCCCGCGGGTCGTAGACGACGGCGAGGGCGTCCCCGGGGCGGGTGGCCTGCCCACAGCCACGCCAGACTCGCACCTGCAGCGGCACCCCACGCCCGTCGGCCACGGTGCAGAGATAGCGGCCACGGCCACCCCGCACCGCCCCCTCATCCCGCACCGACGTCACCACCACGGACTGCACCCGCCCCTGCTCCGCCAGTACAACGCCGGCGGCGGCCTGCGGCGCCTGCGCCGCGAGGCAGGCCGCGAGCACGGCGACGGCGCCCACCAGCGCCCGGCCCGCCCGCACCACGATCAGATGGACAACGAGCGCGAGCGCACACACCAGTCCGACCGCGCCGTCGGCCAGCCCCGGGCGCCCCGTCCAGGCCCCGAAGACGGACGTGCCGACGATGCCCGCGACGGCCAGCGCCGCCGCGAGAACGCCTTCCCCGACCAGCCACCATGGAGGGAGGCCGACGAACTCGGCAGGCCCCCAGACAGTGGCACGCAGATGCCCCATCAGACGGGGCTCCACATCCCGGGACGAGTGACGCCACCAGCGCATGCGCCACTCCCCCTTTCCCGACCCGATCCGGCGAACCACGCCCGCACTTTTTTGCATTATGCAAAATGTCGAGGAGTCCGGGAAGGGCGGGCCCGTCCGCCATTCGGCGAGCGCAGCGCGAAGGTGGCCGGGGGCTTACGCGTCTCTGGCCACGTCCGCCCCCCAGCCGAGCGGATGCGGTTCATCGTCCATGTCGGGGGCGGGCGGCTCCCCGCCCGCCTCGTTGAAGGCTCCGAGGGCCTCGACGAGCGCCAGCCGCTGCGTCGGCCTGAGCCGTGCGACGATCGCGGCGATCTCCTCACGCCGCCGGGCGGTGACCTCCTCGACGGTGCGCCGCCCCTCTTCGGTGAGCTGCAGCAGGGTCTCGCGGCGGTTGCCGGGGTTGGTCTGGCGGTCGGCGAGCCCGGCGGCGATGAGCCGGTCCACCATGCGCATGGCCGTCGACGGCGCCACCTGGAGCAGTTCGGCCAGGGCGACCAGCTTGGTCGCCCCGCGGCTGGAGAGCACGACGAGCATCCGGAACTGCGCGAGGGTCACTCTCTCCTCGACCGCGGCGATCGAGCGGGCGGAGACGGCCACCAGCAACCGGGACGCGGTCAGCACCGCTCGGGTGACCTCGTCGACATCGTCCATGGCCCCCACGGGGCTCTCGTGCTGCGGCATACACCCTTTCTATCGCGCCGAAGCACCTGCTCATTCACGCGTCGCGAACAGATTTTCCCTTTCCATGACCATGAAAGCGCAGCAGGAGCATGGCCGCGTCGTCGTGCGGAGGGCCTGCCGCATGCCGCATCAGATCCTCCCGCAGGGCTTCGAGGGCCAGCTGCGCGTCGGGTTCCTTGAGCAGGTACGCCCGGTCGGCGAGCGGGTAGAAGGCCCCCTGTTCGTCCCGGGCCTCGCTGACGCCGTCGGTGTACAGCAGGAGTTGCGCTCCGGGCTCGAAGTCCACCCAGTAGGGCTCGGGCCCCTCGGCCCCGTGAACACCCAGACCGAGCGGCAGCGCGTAGGCGGGCGGCTGCGGGAAGCCCACCGTGCCGTCCTGGCGTACGACCATGGGAGGCGGGTGACCGTAGTTCAGGAAGACAGCCCCGCCGGCCGAGCCGATCTCGGCGAGGACGGCAGTGACGAA
The DNA here is from genome assembly GCF_003032475.1 of Streptomyces sp. P3. Classification (NCBI taxonomy): domain Bacteria; kingdom Bacillati; phylum Actinomycetota; class Actinomycetes; order Kitasatosporales; family Streptomycetaceae; genus Streptomyces; species Streptomyces sp. P3. Next base: position 6,996,599 of record NZ_CP028369.1, on the reverse strand, counting down.
CTTCTCACCCTCCAGCTCACGGGCCACGCTGCGCTCCAGCCGCTCCCCCAACCTCACGAGGTCGCTCTCGTCGTGGGCCGCCTCCCGGAAGGCGCCGAGCACCACGGCGGCCGTCTCCACCGCGGCCAGGCCCTTGCCCTGGACGTCCCCCACGATGACCCGGACACCGTGCGGGGAGGGGACCACCTCGTACAGATCCCCGCCGATGCGCGCCTCCGCGACGGCGGAGGTGTAGGAAACCGCCGCCTGCAGCGGGCCGGCCGTCCGCGGTACCGGGCGCAGCAGCACCCGCTGGGCCACCTCGGCGATCGACCGCACGCTGGCCAGCTCGGCCTCGCGCCGCGAGCGCATCACGGCGGCCGCGACGCCCGCGCCCGTGACCCCGACCACCGAGATCAGGGCGGTGAACCCGCGGCGTCCTTCGAAGAGGCCGTCGTACAGGCCGAGAGCCAGGCAGAGCACCAGCGCCAGCACGCCGATCAGTGCGGTACGCCGCCAGCCTCCGACCAGCCCGGCGAAGGCGGGCCCGAGCGAGACCAGCGGCAGGAACCCCACCCCGGGTCCCGCCACCACGTCCGCCACGGCCACCACGCCCATCGCGGTCACCGGCAACCAGGACAGGAGCCGGGATCCGGACGCCTGCCGGCTCATGATCATGGACGTCCTCCTGAAGTGGTCGCGGTGCTCGAGAGCGGCTTCTCTCTCCGTAGACGCGCTCTCGTATTTAGACTATGCAATGGTTGTTCTGCTGAAGCGGCGCCCATACCGGCCCTTTACCCAATCGAGGCCGAACAGCGGCACCTCCGACGACACTCCCGAAAGGCGACGATGCCCCACAGAGGAACCCATGGCACGCGCCCTCAACTCCCCACCGGCTGGCGGCGCCTGGTCGCGCGCGCCCCCGTCCTCCTCTTCCGCGCCGGACTCGGGCCGGTTCTCGGCAAGCGGTTCCTTCTCCTGCACCACGTCGGCCGCACGACGGGCCTCGACCGCCACGTCGTCCTCGAAGTCGTGGCGCACGAGACCCTGCGCCCCGGCTGGACCGTCGCCTCCGGCTTCGGCCCCGGCTCGGACTGGTACCGCAACCTGCGCGCACACCCGAAGACCGTCATCCAGGTCGGCAACCGCTACCACGCCGTCACCGCCCGCTTCCTCTCCCCCGACGACGGCGCCCACATCATGGCCGACTACGCCCACCGGCATCCCCGTACCGCCCGCCGCCTCTGCGCGTTCATGGGCCTGCCCGCCGACGGCAGCGAGACGTCGTTCCGCGACGCGGGCCGGGCCATACCGTTCGTCCGCCTCGAAACTGCCGACGGACACCGGCCGCAGAGCCGCAGACGTAGGTGACGCCCTCGCCGGAGACATGCAAGGAGCCCTATCCGGCGGCACCTTCCTCCTGCGGGGCGACGATGATTTCCCCGAGCCCGGGGGGGCGCGTTCCCTATCTCGTGCACACGACGCAGCCAGATCCGCTGCGGCTCAAGCGCGGGCAAAGGCTCCCCATGAAGCGGAACATAGGCTGGCGATCTCATTTTGCACTGTGCAATGATTGTGTGGGGGGCCGAGCCGACGGCCGGTCGCCGCTTCGGCGCCCAGGAGTGAAGCTGACACATTTGATGCGGCACGGAACGGTGTACCGGCCGTCGGCAGGCCCCCGGATCCGGCCAGAAGGGAGAGGGGCAGGCACCGTGACTGCGCCCGAGCCCACCGATCCCGAGAGCATCTGGCTGAAGTTCCTCAACGACAGCGAAGAAGCCATTCGACGCTCCGCACCGCGGGAACCCTCCGCGCAGGAAAGGCTGTTTCTGCGCGGCAGCGCCCCTGTCCGCCAAGCCGACTCCGTCGGTGCCTTGTGGCAACCGGACGACGACTGGCCCGGACCGGCATGGCAGGACCTGAGCACCCGGGAAAGGGTCCGCAGAGGGCTCCGCGCCCTCGGCGCAGTCGTCGCCGTTGTCGCACTGCTGGGAATCTTCTCCTGGCTGCCCCGGGGCGCGCCGGGACTCTCCGAGGAACAGAACACCCCCACGGCAGGACAGTCGGAAAACATCTTCGAGCCGCCGACGGCCGAGGGCGCGCTTCCCTCCCCGCTGCGCCCCCGAGGCGGCGACGAGTAGCTCGGCCCGTCACGCCTGTCGCGGCGACCATGTGGGTACCCGTCGACCAGCAGACGAGTTTGCCGACACCCGGCAATCTCACCCCTGCCACAGTGCACGTCAACGGCCTGCCAATGCCGCGTAAGGAACTGCGCCAAGCCGGCAAACCTACTGAGCACGCCTGACGGCCCACCAGCCTCTGATCTGGGGCCATGGCGCGAAGCAGGATCCCTCGCGTGTCGCGGGAACCCGCTCGGGCCGCACCCGCCTGAGCGCGGCCCGAGAGATGAACGGGCTTCAGGTCATTCGGCGGCTCCCCCTTCCGCCGGCAGTCCTGTTCGGCGTCGTCTGCGGTCGGCGACGAACCCTCCCCCCGCGATCACGGCGACGGCCCCGGCGAGAACGGCCGTCGCGGTGGTGCGTCCGAGGCCCAGGACGGTGTCGGCACCACCGGTGTCCGGAGCCGGCAGGCTCAGATCGGCGCAGGCGGACGGGGGCTCGACGGGCTTGGCGCCCTCCACGACCTCGAACTGGAACGCGCTGGTCTGGGCGTCCCCGTCGCCGGCGGTAATCGTGTAGGTGAGAGTGACGACACCCACGGGCAGCGGGGAGACCGCGGCGCACGCGGTGCCGCCGTCGGTGACGACCGGCGCTCCGACCGGGATGGTCGTGCCGTCGGCTCCGACCATTCCGATCTTCGGCGGGACGCCGGACTTCAGGTCTTTGAAGGTCAGCGCGACGACGTCGGTCCCGGCCGCGACCTTGGCGCCTGGTGCCGGTGTGGCGTCCTCGAGTGCGGTGTGGGCATACGCGGGTGTGCCGCCGAGAAGCAGCAGCACACCCGCGCACCCGAGCGGTCCTGCCGCCGCCCTCAGAAGTCGAAGTCCGCGCATGCGATCCGGTTGTCCTGTGCCTCGCTGGGGTGGACCACGATCGCGACCGCGTCCTTGCCGGTCTTGCGGGAATTGTTCACTGTTGTCATTCCCATCCCGGACTTGTCGGCGGTGAACATCAGGTGCACCTCGTTGGGGGGCGTGGTCGCACCGCCCTTCTCGAACCGGAAGTGCTCCCCGCCGTTCTTGGCGGAGCAGTGCTGGGCGTGCAGATGGGCCATGTAGGAGGCGCCGGGCTTGAGACCGGTCAGGGACACGGTCACGGTGGTGCCCTTGGAGCCTTGCGCGAGCCAGGCGCTGCCCGCGACGTCGTCCATGCCCGGCGGGCGGGTGTCGAGAACCGTGAAGGCACCCTTGACCACGGTCGCTCCGGGGATTTTGTCGGCGGGGGTGGCGGACGGGTCCCCCATGTCCATCCCCGCCATCCCGTCCATGCCCTTGGCGGAGGACGAGGCGGAGGCCGAGGAGGCGGCTTGGGCGGAGGCGTGGTCCGCCGAGTCGCCGCCGCAGCCGGACAGCAGGACGGACGTGGCGGCCACGAGGACGCCGAAGGCGACGAGCCGGGGTCCACGGCCGAGGGGCCGGGGGGACCGCGGATCACCGGCCGCGTGTGCGGGCACGGATATGGCGTGGTGCGTCAAAGAATCTCCCGATCGATGGGCGGGCTGCGGGCCCCGCCACGACGCGGCGCTTTCGGCGGACACCGAACAGCTCGCGCGCCGGACGAAGGGCACGCCGAGGCCGAAGTGGTCGGCCGACGCGCGTGAACGGGCACGTCGGCCATGCGCCTGCCTCGGCCCAGCACCCGGGCCCGACACCGGAAAGGGTGCTTCAGGGCCGTACGACGGGCAGGGGGCCGGCAGGCAGACGAACGACTGCTGAACCCGCCGACGGCGGTCCTCTGCGGACGACGGCATGCCTCAGCAGTACGGGAGCGGTCCGCGCCGTCTCCCCCTCGGTCGTGGCTGCGCATACCGAGGGGGCCCGCCGGTCGAGGGCGGGGTGCGCGAGCACGCGGCAGATCCGTCGCAGCGGCGCGAACAACACCACGGTCAGGGCCCGGCCCACCTGGTGTGCGGCCGCCTCGCCTCGCCACAGCCACAGTCCGCACACGACGGCGGCCGACAGATGCGCCAAGTACATCCCGCCCGAGCCCTGTTGAGCGACGACGGACTCGAGGAGCGGAGCGAAAGGGGCTCCGGGCGTCCCGGCGTGCCCCAGGGTCAGGCCCGCATGCGAGTGGTCCATGTGCGCGGCCATGCCGGAATGGGAGAACATGATCCCGTGGTCCATGCCCGGGGCTTGTCCGACGGGTGGCAGGTCGGCCCGTCCACGGACGAACACGTGGGCCAGATCGAACAACAGGTGCAGCAACCCCTGCGCGACGACGGTGGCACCGACCACGGCGGCGGCGCCCCGTTCCCTGCCGGTCAACCACCAAGCGCCCCAAGCCGTCCCGGCCAAGGTCGATCCCAGGGTCCACCAGGGCAGGACGTCACCGGACATGACGGCGTGGCCCAGCGCCGTCGTCACCACGCAGACAGCCGCGAAGACACCGGCCCGCAGCAGACGCGAGGTACGGGCGCCCTCCCGGTTCTGCATCAGGTGACCTCCCCGGCACGCTCCGCCGCCGCGGCACCTCCGGGACATCCGACAACTCCTCGAACCTGTGGGCTTCCCGCTTCATACGGCCGACGGCTTGCCCGCGTTCACGCACAGGGCGTGGCGTGTGCCGCGTCGGCAGACAACCTGCGACCACCTGGAAGGGGCCTGGAGCACCGATCCGATCGGCGGCCACTGGCACCCGTGGAACACCGCCGGGCTCGGTGTTCTTGGTGACGCGCATGCGCGGCCAGCGGTCGCTGTAGTCGCTGACCGCGATGCGCAGCAGTCGGCCGTTCCAGGTGAGTCGGATCAGGTCCGTCGGCGACGACCGGCTGTGGGGTGTCAACCGCCGCAAGAAGGGTGCGGTGAACACCCTGGCCGCACTGAGGTCGATCCGGGCCGCGCGCCCGGACCGCGCCCCGATCTACGTCATCCTGGACAATCTGTCCGCCCACAAGGGCGACAAGATCCGTCGCTGGGCGAAGAAGAACCGCATCGAGCTGTGCTTCACCCCGACCTACGCCTCCTGGGCCAACCCGATCGAAGCCCACTTCGGGCCTCTGCGGCAGTTCACGATCGCCAACTCCCACCACCGCAACCACAGCGTGCAGACCCGGGCCCTGCACGCCTACCTGCGCTGGCGCAACGCCAACGCCCGCCACCCGGGCGTCCTGGCCGCCGAACGCAAGGAACGCGCCCGCATCCGCAGCGAGAAGGGCATCCGCTGGGGCGGACGCTCACTCGCCGCCGCGGCCTGAACGACCCGGCGAACCCCATGCGCTCACAGCACTAGCCAGCCGAACTGACCAAGGTCTCGAAGCCTGAGCTGTCGCAGTAAGACACTGCACGACCCTCAGCCCCGATGTCGCCGCCGACCGCGTTGACGGTGTCATCGAGGATGTCGGTACCACCGTGTTCCAGGCTTGCCCGGTCAAGCCTTTTCGAGGCCTCGATGACCGCATGCCCTGCCGATTCGGCGTTGTCGAACTCGGGCGACTGGACACTCTGTCCGTCACCGGCATCGGCGTCTGGCTCGCCGGTTGTCGTGGCGTGCGCCGTGTCCTGCCAGGACCCCAGCTTGGTGCAGTAATCCCGTTGTCGCTCCTTGGCCTGCGCTGGATCGTCCGACGAACAACTGCTCATCAGGACAGCGGCAACGACAACGACCGCTGCTCGCCCGACTGCTCGTGTAATCCCACTGCTGTGCTGCAAGGACATGCCCTCCCCGAAGCTGCCGCCACAGAGTATGGATCACGAAGGTGTCACATTGCACCGATCTCCACGCATCATCAGCACCGGATCGGCAAGGAGTTGAGCAGTACACGGCCAACCCGGCGAACCTATGCGGTCACAGCACTAGCCTCCGGCACTGACCCGTCAAGGGTTGTCAGGCTCTTGGAAGCCCTTCGTCTTGATGTGCGCGATGGCTGACGGATGACTGGTCAGCCACTCACCGCACACCCGCCAGTGATGAATGGTGCCGTCGCTGAACTCGGTGCGTACTTGCGCGACGAGCTTGTGGTCGCAGTCGCCGCGCGAGGCCATGGAACAGATCACGTCCTCGTGTTGCCCAATGGCCGGTATGTACGGGTGGATCGACAGGATCGGAGAGCGCATCTCCCGCGCCGCATGATGCATGGTGCGGAGGGTAACAACGCGGCACCGTAGCTGCTCCGCGTCACGGTGCTTCCGGCACCGCACCGCGGCCTCGGCCCCGATCCGCACTGATCCGCCCGGCGCCGCCACCAGCACCGAGCCGTCCAGGCCCACAGCCGACGGAACACCGCCCTCGCAGAGGCGGCCAACCCGACTGGAGGACGGAGATCCCGACCCGCACCCGTCGCGGCAGAACAACCAGGGTACGCCGGCGGGGTGAGCGCCGGTGGGGCCTCCGTGGACCTTTGCGTGGAAGGTCCGGATCCGGCAGGGTTCGCGGGCGTTGACCTACTCCGCCGCTGTCCGGGCCGGTAGCATTCGGCCGCGAAGCGGACGGAGGGGGACCATGTCGGCGTCCGGGGACACGGAGCACCAAGGGAACGGCGGACACACCGGGTGCCAGCAGGATGTCGGGCGCGGCGGGCACAGCGAGGCCAGGATCGCCGTAGCGGCGGTCGACGACCACCCGGTGGTCCTGCTTGGCCTGCAGGCGTACTTCGCCGAGCACACCGCCGACATAGAGCTGGTACATGTGGCGCCCGACGTGGACGCGCTCCTCGCAGGGCTGCACCCGCCCTCGCCTGCCGGCCCGTCGGCGGGCGCCTTGCCCGGCGCACCATCGGATTCGTCTCCCGGCGCACTGCCGGGGGTGCTCCCGGCGATGCCCTCGGTGGTCCTGCTCGACCTGCGGCTGCGAGACGGCAAGGCCGTCGACGACAACGTCCGGCGCGTTCGGGCCGCCGGAGCGCGGGTGCTGGTCTTCACCACCGAGCACCGGCCCGCCGCGGTACGCAAGGCGCTGGACGCGGGGGCCGCTGGTCTGGTGCTGAAGGAAGACCCGGAGGCGCGATTGGTGGACGCCATCCGCGCTGTGCACGGCGGGGAGCCTTATGTGTCCAGTCGGCTCGCACACGCCATTGTCACCGATCCGCGCGGTGCCGTCCGCCTCAGCGGTCAGGAGCGCCGCGTCCTGGAGCTGATCGCCCGGGGTCTGCCGCACCGTCAGGTGGCGCGGATGCTGCACATCACCGAGGACACCGTCCGCACGTACCGCAAGCGTGCCATCGAGGCGTACGCCGCCGCGGGCGAAGGGCTGCTGGAGGACAACCGTCAGCTGGTGTGGCGCGCCGTGGCCGACGGCCACATCGACCTCGCGCCGACTCCGGCGGACGACCTGCCGGACAGCCCGGGGTGGTGACACCGAACCCCGAGGCGCCGAGGCCGGGAACCTACCGCCATGGCGTGTGGTCCGGTCTTCAGCGCGCGATGGCAGCGGTCACGGCGCTGTTCGCGGTGAGCTGGTCGATGCTGCTGGTGTCATCGGGCGGACGGCTCGCGCCCGCCGTTCTCGCCACCGCCGTGGTGTTCACCGCGCTGGCGGCCGCCCTGACGGTGCGCGGCGCACTCGTCCTGCTGGGCCGTCACGATGTCTGGGCGGCTGTGGGTGTCTCGCTCGTCACGGAGGCGGTGTTCGCGGTCGAGCGGCCGTCGCTGATCGTCGTCGGGCTGCGCTGCGAACCCACCGCCGCCACCGTGCTGGTGGCGATCGGGTTCGGACCGCGCCGACTCGCGTGGCCGGTGTCCTTGGCGGTCATCGGCGCGCAGATCGCGGCGAGTTGGCCGATGGACGGTCCGGCTGCCGCGGTGCAGGGCACCTGGCCGGTGCTGGCCGCCGCGGTGGCGGCCGCGGTGCTGGGCCCACTGCTGCGCACCGCCGGAGCCCGTGCCGACGCCGCACAGGAACAGGCACTGACGGCAGGCGCCACGGCCGCACGCGCGCAGGCCCGCCGGGAGGCGCACCATCGCTTCCAGGACCTGCTGCACGACGAGGTGAGTTCCGCGCTGCGGGCGGTCAGCATGCCAGGGATCGCCACGACGCAGGTGAGGCAGGCATGCCGCAGTGCCGTGGACGCGCTGCTGCGGGTGCCTGCCGCACCAGGGCAGGCCGCCGACCTCGCGGCCCTGCTCACCAGGCTCACCGCCGGAGGCGGGCCGCCCCTGAGCGTCGAGGTCTCGGGTGCCGTCCCGGTGCCCGCCGAGGTGGCCGAGGCCGCCCTGGGTGCGGCGGCCGAGGCGGTGCGCAACGCGGTCCGGCACGCCGAGGCGCAGGCGCTGAAGGTGCGGCTGCGCGGGGACGAGCACGGCTTCGTGCTCTCCGTCGCCGACGACGGGGTGGGGTTTTCCCCGGCCGGGGTGCAGGTGTCCTCGGTGGGACTGCGCAGATCGGTGCTGCGGCGGATGGCCGACGTGGCAGGCACCGCGGAGGTGCACAGCTCCCCCGGCGACGGCACCACCGTACGGCTGGTCTGGCAGCGGGCGCGGGCGGTACGCACGGGCGAGTTCCGCGGGGCTGCCGCAGAAACCCCGGACCGGATGGCGAGCATCCGCGCCGCGGTCGGGGACGTCCGCCGGCCGCTGGCCGCGGTCTGTGTCCCCTATCTGCTCGCCACCGGGGTTGTCGCCGCGATCCACACCGTTCGGTCCCCACGGGTGAGCTGGCTGATGGTGTGGTATGTGCTGCTGGCCGCGGTGACGGTGGCGTTGCTGTTGCGCGCCCGGACGGCGATCGGGGGGCGCGCGGCCGCCGCCGCGAGCGCCTTCGCCGTCGGCGGGGCGGTCGGCAGCTTCCTTGTGATCCCCACGTCGGGCATCGCCGATGACACCTCCTGGCCGATCGGCGCGGTCACCCCGCTGCTGACCGTGCTGGTGATCGTCCGGCCGCCCTGGGAAGCCCTGCTGGCCCTGGTACTGGAACAGGCGGGGGTCGTCCTGGTGCTGCTTGCCGGGCCGCCGTTCGCCGACTCATGGGGCGAGAGCGTGGCGAAGGCCGTGCCGGCGTTGTTCGCCCCGGCGCTGGGTGTGGGCATGGGGCTGGCCATCGGGCAGACCGTGGCCCGGCTGGGCGCGGCGGTGATGCGAGCCAACGCCGAGCGGGCGGCCTCGGCCGCTGTGGAGTCCGCCCGGCAGGCCCGCGAGGCGGTGCACCGCAGACGCCTGGCCGACCTCGACGAGGAGATCCTTTCCTTCCTGCGCCGTACCGCCTCCGGTGATCTCTCCCCGCAGGCGTCGCAGATCCGGGTCCGGGCGCGGATGCTGGATCTGGCCGTCCGCGACGAGCTGCACCTGCCCGGTGCGCTCGGCCGCTCCACCCGTGAACTTCTGGGTGCGGCGCGTGCCGAGGGCTGTGTGGTGACCATCCAGTCGGACGCCGACCATCCGCCCCCGCCGGATCTGCTGCGTCGCCTGCTCACCTGCGCGCTGGGCACGGGCCCCGCCCCGAGTGACCTGATCCTCAGCGTGGAACCCCGGCCGAGCGCGCTCCTGGTCAGCCTGGTGACGCTGCCGGGAGATCCGGCACGGGCCGCCGCCCTGCGCAAGGCCCTGACGGGGACCTCCGCGGTCGTTGAGGACGGTACGGAATCCACCTGGGTCGAGGTCTCCACCCACGCAGCCGGCGTCGTAGCCCCGCCTACCGCTGTCCCCATCGATGGGGACAGCGCGATCGGTGCCCCGGCGGCAGGATGACCGTACGACGGGCGGCCGTTCGGGGGATGGCCGCCCGTCGGTGACAGGTACGAAGACCGGACCGTACCGCGGTCGGCCCAGGCGGTCCTGACCGGGACGGCCATTGCGCCGCCCGGTCCGCAGGGACCCGAAGGAGAACGGGAGGTGGCCGTGGCCACGGCTGAGGAATACGAACGGGTGCTCCGCAAGGCGGAGTTCGGGGGCAAGCTCAACCAGCAGGAACTGGACATGCTCAAACGCCTGTACCGGGAGGCCGGTGAGCGCGGAAACCGCGCACGCAAGATCATCGACGGCTGACAGGCCCGCGGTCGGCCACCGGGCGTCCGCAGCGGCTCTCCGCGACCGGCCGCCTGCCCCGACTCGGTACGCACGGCTTTTCACAGCAGAACGGAACCAAGGAGATCATGGTGGGGTTCTTCGGAAGCAAGTCCAAGCGGTCCTCGGCAGTACGGGACTGGTCCACCGGCCCGCTGGTGAAGCAGAGCCCCCTCGCAGCCGATGCGCCCGACGTGCTGGCGTTCGCCGTCGAAGCGGCCAAGCAGGCGGACCGGCCGGGCGGTGTGGACGTGGAGAAGGTGCTGGCGGCGATCGACAGGATGCTGGCGGGCCAGATGGACGCTTACGCCGGTGCGCTGCCGGGACTGGACGCCGGACAGATGGCGCAGATGCGCGAGGCGCTCTACGCCAGGCCGGACTTCCGCTTCGAGATGTTCTTCGACGGGCTGACGTACTTCGGGTCGAGCGGCATCGCGATGTGCAACGGCCTCGTCGAGCAGTGGGGGACGTTCCAGTCGGTGGTCGTGGGCCTCATCGAGAAGGGCGAGTTCGACCGGGGCTGAACGAACCGGCAGCAGGCCGGGTCGACGCCGCCCGGCCGGCTGCCGGTTCGTCCTCGCGACACTGCGGGCTGACCGGCCGGTACCCACGTTCCCCCGTCAGCCGCGCGGGCCCACGGCGGCAGGTCCAGATCAGGCAGGCCACCGGGCCGGTCGCATCACGAGAGCCGGAGTCATGCGCAACGCGATCAAAGTCCTGTTCGCCCTCGCCTGCTTCTACATCTTCTGGAAGTTCCGCAACACCACGCTGGGGCAGAGCAGTTTCATAGTGTCCGTCATCGGCCTCTTCATCGACGACTGGTTCTTGAACCACCTGCGCGGCGGTGTGGCGCACCGCACCAGCGGGCCGCAGCGGCACGCGGACGCGCCACAGCCCCCCACCAGCGACGGCGGGCGGCCCCCGGTCGGCGTAGGCGACTACCCCGCGGTCGTGGTGACATCCGTACTGTCGGCCGTCATGGCGGATTCCTTCTTCTTCACCACCTGGCTCGACCTGCCGCCGGCAACGGGTTCGGCCGGCACCAGCGGCCTGGCGGTCGTGGTGAAGGTCGTCGCCTCCGTACTGGCCATCGCCGTGGCGGTGCTGGCGCCCGTGGTCCTCGCGGCCTTCACGTACCTGACCTGCGCGGAGTGGCTGGCCGACCGCTCAGGTAGCCCTTACCGCAACGGCGGATGCCTCGCCCTCTTCCCCGCGGCCCTGCTGGGCATCGCGGCATATGGGCACTTCTACCTGGCCTACGACTTCTACCAGCTCCTTGGGGTGCTCCGACCGCACGGCTAGACCTGACCGCCGCACACTGCGGGCTGTGCCTGGCTTGCTCGTGGATCAGCACCCGCGCCTCGCACGAGGGCCGGTACGGGAAACGGAAGATCGTCAACGCGCTGCTCCACCGGAGCCGCACCGGCGGGCGACGGTGGTGCCGGCCGTCTCGAACAGGCCCTCGTCGGCGCAGAGCTGGTCCGGGACGAGGACGGGGCCCACCGCCATGGCGAGGGTCGCCACGGGGACGGCGCCCGCCGCTTCCGCCCAGCCTCGCGGCCGGACTACGGCGAAGGCCAGCACGGCCAGCACGGCCAGCAGCAGGACGGCCGAGACGGTCTCGGCAACACACGCTGGAACAGCCCTGGAACCTGGGCGGGTTCGCCAACAACGCCGTCCAGCGGGTTCCCGTGCCCTCCCCGATCCTCCTGACGCCCTCGATCCTCCTGGCGCCCTATGACCGTACGCCCCGCCGCCCGGCATGGCGGGTGCCAACCGGCGCGTGTGAAGATGAGCCGCGCCGGGACGGCAAGGGGGGCTCCGGGTGGATGCATGGGCGTGTGAGGCGTGCGGTGGCGAAGTGCCTCAGTCCGAGGACGAGACCACGGCTGCGGCGGTGCGCAGACACACACGCGCGACCGGGCACCCACCGTCGAGCGTGCGCAAGGAACTGCCCGGCGGGATCAGTCAACGGTGGCGTACTCCCGAAGACCGGGAGCGGGACCGGCAACGGGAAAACGAACAGGAACGCGGACGGCTCCACCACGCCCATCCGGTCGGCCGTGAAAAGCCCGAAGCCCATGCCGGAGAAGGCTCGCCGGGCAGAGCCAGCCAGGCCGACAAGCCCTGGTGGGCTGTACCGACGCTCCGGGCCCTCGGTTCGCTTCGTGACAGTGCGCTGCTGCAGACCCTGCTCGCTGCGGTTCTCGTACTCGTCCTCGGGACACTGGCGATCGTGTCCATCAGCGGAGCGGAAAGCACGCAGTCGTCGGCGGAGGCCGCGGGGAGTTCGTCCGTCCCGCCGGAAGGCGCGCTTCGCGACGCGTTCTCGTTGTCCGGCCTCGAAGGCAGTACATGGGGCGAGGCGCGGGATGTGATGGAGGACAGGTCGGGCTGCGGCGAGATCAGCGTCCTGGAGCATGGGACCGGACTTCCACTGACGTTCGCGTACAGCGGCGATCCGCATCGCGACGAGTGGACGGTGTGCACCGCGGATTTGACCAGCGGCACCTTCGACGAGCCGGGCTGGCTGGTCACGATGGAAATAGCGAGCCCCGACGACGGATGCCCAACGGGCGCACTCGGATCCGAAGCCACGGCGACCGACCGGTACGACGATGGATCCGAGACCGCCGCTCCCGAAGCCCGGGACGGAGGCTCCGGGCAAGGGGTGCGTCCTGGTTCCTGGTGCGGTGATCCCGGAGCGTACGGCTACACCGGTGCCGGAACCCGTATGCAGTGCCGGTACGGTGCGGGCAACGACTACCGGTGGCGTCGCGCGGGCTGAACGAGTGGCCGAGCCCGCGCCGGGCGGTCGCACGCGACGCCTTACGACGGCCGGAGGGGATCACCATGGGGTTGGCCATGTGCCCGTTGTGCAGCGACGACGAGGACATCGAGGTGGTACAGAACCTGGAGGGCGGGCGTCGGCGCGTCCGGCACCGGTGCGGCTTCGCGTGGGAGCACGGGGAACCGACCGACCCGAAGAAGCAGCCCTCCCGCTCCATCAGTGACCTCAAGGCCCGATTCCCGAAGTCCGAGGACGTCGAGCCCGGCGTACTGGAACGCGCGAACCGGCTCAAGGCTCAGTTCCTCGCCACCAGACCGGGCCTCGACCCCGAGGTGGCGGCCTACTGGGAGAAGTACCAGCAGATCTTCTCGCGCGAGGGACTGCGCACCGGCGGCCCCAAGGCACTCAAGGACTTCGCCAACTCCGACGTCGGAGCCCACCCCGGCAACCAGTCCATGTTCAACGCCGCCTGGAACGCCATGGGTGACGCCGATGCCGCGGAGTCGACTCGCCGGACGATCGAGCACCTTCTCTACGGCCCCGACGACGCACCGCCCGAGGACCGGCTGCAGCAACTCCTCGACGGCACCTGGTCGTTCGCCATGACGGGCTTCAAGGAAGCCCTCCTCACAAAGGTTCTCTGCGTCATGGAGCCGGACAGGTTCCTGTCCGTCCTCAAGTACACGACGGAGGCGGGCGGCAAGCGCGAGATCGCGCGGATGGTGTACGGGCTGGATCTGCCGGCGCCGGAGTCGGTGAACTGGACGCTCGGCCGTCTCGTCTTCTGGAGCAACGGCCTCCTGCGCGAACTCGTCGGCGAGGGATTCGCCAACCAGCAGCACTCCGCCGCGTTCCTGTGGTGGGCCAAGGACCAGCCCGGGGCACCCGGGTGAGCGAGCGGGGCCGGCACTGGCCGGCGCGGGGCGGGCGCCGGCCTCGCCTGCCACCGTGATCAGCACAGTGACGGCCGTGTCTGGACCGATGCCCACCACCTCGAGCAGTTGCGGAGCGTGGCGCTCAACCAGCCGGGTCAGGCGGCCTTCCAAGTCCTGGACCTCGTCGCTGAGCTGCCTGATGTGCCGGGCCAGGAGACCCAGGGTGACGTGGGTGGCGTGGAGCACCGCCCTCTCGCCGGCATCTTGGTTCAGTTGTCGTCGACGAGCCCGGCGCAGGTGCGGAAGAGTTTTGCGTTGCCCAGCCCGGCAAGTTCCTCTCTCAGCTGCGGATCGGCACGGATGAGGACGGCCTTAATTGGTTGATCGCCTGCGTGCGGGCCTTGACCGCCGAGTCCTTGGCCAGTTTGTACCTCCGGGCGATCTCCACCGGCCCGTCGCCCCTCTTGGCCTGGGCGCGCGCCCGCCCGCTCAGCACCGCCCGGGCCGCGTTCTCGGCATCGAGCGGGTCGGACTTGCCGCGCCGACGGCGGTCGGCCCGGTCAAACCGATTGACATCGAAAGCGTCCACGCCCTGGGCCAGCAGGTAGCGGGACAGGGCAGCCCCGAAGGAACCGGTACCTTCCACTCCGGCCCGGCGCACCGTACCCGACGTCCTGGCCCACCCCAGCAGGACGGTATCCAGCCGCACTGGCTGGGAACTCCTCGGTGCCGATCACTTCCCCCACCAGGGAGAGCACAGCGGCCACATGGGCATCCCGATGCGTGGACCAGGTCTCGGCGATCAAACTGTGGTCGACCGCGCCCGGGGCCTCTTTGTCCACGGTGCAGACCATTGCGTCCTACGCCTACGACGCCAGTGGCCGGCTGCGTGAGCAGTGGGACCCCCGTGTCAGCCCCGCGCTGAAGACCGCCTACACCTACGACGACGCCGGTCGCGTCACCACCTTGGCCCCGGCCGGACAGCTGCCGTGGACGTTCACCTACGGACAGGCAGGATCCAACCCTGCCGCCGGAGCCGGCATGCTGCTGAAGGCATCCCGCCCGACGCTCACTCCGGGCAGCGCCAGCCAGACCAACGGCACGGCCGCCACCAGCATCGTCTACGGCGTGCCGCTGACCGGTTCCACCGCGCCGGAGGACCTCGGCACTTCGACCCTTGCCTCATGGGGGCAGACCGACATTCCCACTGACGCCACCGCGGTCTTCCCTTCCGACCAGGTGCCCGCGGGCAACGACGGCAGCGCCCTGGCCTCCGGCTCCTACACCCGGGCTAGCAGGCGCCGGCCGCCTCATGGGCTACAAGTGCAGCTACCGCTACGGCATGAGAACGTGCGTCGACGGATGGGGTCTGCACGCGCGCGGTGGCACAACACTCGGAACCACCTATTTCACGTCGAATAATTCCGACTTCCTCTCAAGGGACCGGATTGCTCACGAGAAGAGGCACAGGTCCCAATGGCTGCGCTATGGTCTTGGTTTCGGCATCCGCTACTTGCGAGCTGGCAGTAATCCCTGCCGCAACCGGTGGGAGCGGTTGGCCGACTGGGGACAGGGAGGATACAAACAGTGCTACCGGTGATTCGTTCCACGCGGCAGCAGGACATCTTGTCAGGTCTCCTGACCGTGATCGCACTGTTGGGAGCATCCGGCTGCGGCATGTTTCCATCGGATCCAGCCGACCCGCCGGAGTTCGGGGCACGGGTCGAGGGCGACGCGATCTTCGTCAAGATACCCATGTGCCCCACGGATGAAATCAGGCGCGTTGAGGTCTACGACTTCGACGATGTCAAGCACGAGAATCCCGCGCGTCGTGTGGTCCGCCTCAGGACCGAACTCGACATCCACCCGGAAGGGTCTCATCACGCTTTGGTCCGGAGAGGGCTTCGCGAAGCACTCAGAAAAACCCAGCAAGTCCTCTATTCCGCCCAACAACGGAGTGAGCTACACGAATCCGACGGGCGATGGTCGCGACGACGTCTTCGCCCTGCGTACGATCGAGAGCGCGAAAGTGGAACCGGGCAAGTATTGGACCCGCGACGGTCCCATGACCGCCAAACAAATCGACGCGCAACTCCACTGCAGTGAGTAGCCGTAGCTCAACTGATCTCGAAATCCGCGAGTGAACGGAATCCCTGGTCGGGTAATCCGTCAGCCCTAGTACTCCAGCCGTAGATCGTGACCTTCATGTCTGAGGTGGCTGAGCGCCATAGTTGGACACCGCGCACCTCAGCTGGCCACTTTGTGGCGCTTCAGCCACCCATCACGGGCCCAGCGGAGGCAGCTTGCGGCTACCGCGGCGGAGGGTGTCGCGGTCGCGCATGACCAGAATGAAGCCGCCAAGGCTGAACGCTGCAAAGCAGACGGTGAGGATGAAGCCGAGCGGCTGCTGGCTCCCAGACAAGGAACTGGCTGCGCGAAAGAACTGCCCCAACCCGATCGCCATGGCGCCCCATCCCGCACGGGTGCTGGCGCGCCTGCGGTGCTGTCGCCCGACGAACCACACGCCAAAAGTCATGCAGATGAGACCACCAGCACCGAACATCACTGCATCGAACATCCCCACCTCCGCGGGAAGCGTACCGATCGCGATCGGGCCCGGCCCGGCCCCGGCCCCCTGCAACGCGAATGCGTCGTTGCCGCGCGGCCGACTGACATGCTCAGTCACATCTGAACTGCGGCTTGTCGCCGATAGTGACTGACGCGTGATCGGGCTTGATGACGTCGTCTCCACTCGGACCAGCTGAGGCGGTGAGTCACGGTGGACAGCGGCTGGACGACGAGCGCGATGAACAGGTGCTGGATCTCGTTGCAGGACAGCGGGACCAGGTCGTCGGGGATGGACTGGCGGGTGTGTTCATCGGCGCGGACGACGGCGAGGAAGGCGTGGGCGAGCATCGCGAGGGTGACCCAGCGGGCCCAGGAGGGGTAGCGGCGGACCTGGTGCTCGTCCAGTCCGGCCAGACCCTTTCCGGACTGGAAGGTCTCCTCCACCTGCCATCTCGCCCCAGCCACGCGGACCACAGTGGTCAGGGGCACCGGGGCGAGGGACCAGCGGCGGTAGTAGGCGAGTTCGCCTGTGGTGCGGTTACGGCGGATCAGCAGCTGGTGACTGCCGGGGCGGGGTTCGGCCAGGCCCGCTTCGGCACCTTCGCGGCCAGGGCATCCGCGCGGAACCTGCCTGCACTGGTGATGACTTCGGCCGAGCAGGCGACGGCAAGCACGTAGCCGACCCCGTACTGTTCCAGCGCGGACCGAAGCTTCGGGTTGCCGCCGTAGACCTCGTCGCCGGCGACCCAGCTCGCGCGGTGCCCCGCGTTGAGGAACCGGCCAATCATGCGGGTGGCCAGCTCCGGCTTGGTTGCGAAGACAGTGTCCTGGCTCAGGCCCGCGGCCCTGCAGCGTTCCGGATCAGCAGTCCACGAGCGCGGGACGTACAGCTCGCCGTCCACCGCCGCGTGTCCACGGTGGCCCGCATAGACGAGGTAGACCGCGACCTGTGCGTTTTCGATTCTGCCGACGGTGCCGGTGTACTGGCGCTGGACACCGACGGTGTGTGTGCCCTTCTTGACATCCCCGGTCTCGTCGACCACCAGGACCGCATCCTCGTCGTGTAGGTGTTCGAGCACATACTCACGCACGTCGTCGCGGACGGCTTCGGCCTCCCACCTGGCCCGGCCGAGCAGGTGCTGCATGCCGTCCGGAGTGGCTTCCCCGGCCCACTCGGCGATCGTCCAGCAGTTCTTGCGCGGCAGGTCCGAAAGCAGCCCAAGTACCAACCGCGCTATCCGGCGCCGCGGTTCAACCCTGACGAACCGGCCTGCGATCCGGCCCATCAGGCCCTCGAATGCCGCCTGCCACCGGGCAGGGTCTACGCTGTGCCCCGCGGCCACCGCATGATCTTCAGTCTTCACACATCGATGATCAACGCTGGCTGCACCCGTCTTCCTACCGGGTTGGAGTGGGGTGCGAAGTGTCGACATCGTCCGAGTTCCGTGGCTTCGATCTGACGCGGCGGGGCTACGACCGCCATCAGGTCGACCGCTATCTCAAAGTCCTGTCTGAAGTCGACTCGCCGGTCGGCCCGCCGCCGTTCAAGATCGTGTGGCGGGGCTACGACCGCCAACAGGTTGACGCACGCATCAAGGACCTTCTTGCGGACAGAGGCATCAGCGGCTAACAACCACTCGCGCCCTACCAGTCAGTGCTGTTCACCGTCTCTACCGGCGAGATCACGATCTACGGCTGGAGTACTAGTACTCCAGCAGTACTTCGTGGCTTGACCTGGGGAAACGTCGAGCGGTGGGAGTGTAGCGGGCAGTTGGCCGTCACGAACTGCTTCTGCCCGCACACCCCTCGAAAGAGTGCCCACGACGGCGGTAGTGGCAGCGGCGGGCCACCGCCTGGCGTCGTCGGCGCCAGTGCGACCAGCTCAACGCATGGGTGTGGGTGCGAAGGTCTCGGGGTGCGTGAGCTGCCAGGAGTCGCCGCACTTCCGCCACGGTGAGCTCGATGACCACGGCATCCTCACCGGCGGATCCCCCTTTTCGGCTGCTCGCGCGCTCATCGCCGCTAGGAAGGCGTGGGCGAGCATGGCCAGGGTGATGTGCCGGTACCAGCCGACGTAGCGGCGGACTTCGTACTCGTCCAGGCCGCACTCGTTCTTCGCCGCCTGGAAACACTCCTCGATCGCCCACCGGGCGCCGGCGACCCGCACCAGTTCGTCCACTGCGACGTCCAGCGGTGCGTATGCGAGGTAGTAGGCGATCTCGTCGGGCCGGCTCAGGCTGCGCCGTGCCAGCGCCCACCGCCGACAGATCAACACGCCGTCCTGATGGTCGTACTCGGCCACGGGGCGCAACTGGAGGGCCGCCCAGTCGTACTCGCGCTGCCCCTTCGCACCCGCGCCGCAGGAACGACGTTCCCATGCCTGGTCGGGGGCCTGCTCGAAGACTCTGTCGATGCGCGGGCCGGCCAGGGAGAACTGGGACTTGGGGACGGCCAGGACATACCCGACGCCGGATGTTTCCAGCATCAGGCGGAAGCGGTTGTCCTGTCCGTAAGCGGCGTCCGCCGTGACCCAGGCGATCGGCAGCGGCGAGGCCAGCGCCCTGCTGACGAGCGTCGCCGCGAGGCTGTTCTTGGTGGCGAACTCCCGCTGATCGGGGACCTTGGCCGCGCGGCAGCGGTCGCGGTCCTCGGTCCAGGACTTCGGCAAGTACAGCTCCCGATCCACCAGGGCGCGGCCGGCCGTGCTGGCGTAGGCGGCGAAGACGCCGATCTGGCAGTTCTCGGTGCGGCCGGCGGTGCCGGAATACTGCCTTTGGACGCCGGCGGAGGTGGTGCCCTTCTTCAGGAACCCGGTGTCGTCGATGACCAGTACCCCGTCGGGGCGGCCGAGGTGTTCGGCTACGAAGCTCTGCAGGTCGTCGCGGATGTCGTCGGGGTTCCAGCAGGCTCGGGAGAGCAGGTGCTGCAGTCCGTCCGGGGTGGCGTGGCCTGCGTGTTCGGCGAGTTGCCAGCTGTTTTTGCGGGCCACCGGGGCGAGCAGTGCGCGGACGTAGTCCCGCATGCGGCGCCGTGGTTCGACGCGGCCGAAGTGGTGCCCAATAGTGGTGAAGAGGTGGTCCAGGTCGCGGTCCCAGGTTTCGGCTGCCTGTTCGGTGATCACACCCCGAGACTTCCCAGAACCCTGGGCGACCTTGCCGTCGTGGGCACTCTTTCGAGGGGTGTGCGGGCAGAAGCAGTTCGTGACGGCCAACTGCCCGCTACACTCCCACCGCTCGACGTTTCCCCAGGTCAAGCCACGAAGTACTGCTGGAGTACTAGGCGAACGAAGACAGGGCCTCTTGACAGCTCGGGGGTGCAACCCCTTTCCGAGCGGTTCACGGAGGCCCTGTTGTCGTTGTCGTACGCAACCGATCCCGTTCACTTCAACCCGTCTGCAGGGTCGTGTTACTTGCGCACGCGTACGGCAACGTGGCTGATCATCCGGCTGGGAGGCGCCGGCATCCCGGACATGCCGAGCGCGAAGTAGGCAGAGGTCCCGGCCTTTGCTGCCGACTCTGGCTTGGCCCAGGACAGAGACGGGCAACCCGGGGACTACCGCTACCGCCACATACTCGACGCGATCCGCTACCTGCTCATGGGCGGGATCTCGTGGATGGCAATGCCCGCGGACCGACGGACGCTCACACGCCCCTATAACGCGGGGGCACGGGAAACCGGTCTGACCAGGTTGAACACCTCGTGGGGGGCATATCGCCTGAGGCATCGGATGATGTCGCGTCGGGTCTTGCCTTCCTGGGTGCGGCGTTCGTATTACGCCTGGGTGCGCAGGTAGTGGCGCAGGCGGGTGAAGACGATGCGGTGCAGGACCGCTTTCGCCTGGCGGTCGCCGCCGTGGTTGAGCCGGCGCGTGCTCCGCCGGCCGGATGAGTACTCGATGGGGCTGACTCCACAAAGGGCAGCCAAGGACGCCTCGGTGTTCAGCCGATCGGGGTTGTCTCCCTTGGTGATCAGGAGCGTGACGGCACTGTCCGGACCGATGCCCACCCGCTCGAGCAGCTGCTGTGCGTGGCGTACGACGACCCGGGGCAGGCGCTGGTTCAGCTCATCGATCTGCCCGCTGAGCTGCTCGACGCGCTCGGCCAGCATGCGCGATGTCAGATAGGTGGCCTGGGCCGCCGCGTCCTCGTCTCCGGGCGCTGCCACTGAGCACGGCCCGCGCGTCGATCGGTCCGATTTGCAGGGCAACCGGCGGGTCGAGCGATCGGGCCGGTTCACCTCATACACCTGGACGTACTGGGCGAGGAGGTAGTGGGACAGGCTCGCTCCGAAGGTGCCGGTGCCCTCCACCCCCGCACGGCGCAACCGTATCCAGTTTGGCGGGCGCAGACGTCAGCTGCCAGCAGCTGGCGGCCGTCGCCGGAGAGGATTCGGTGCCCATGACCTTCCCCAACCGGGGGACCGGGGCGGCGACGTGAACCTCGCCGTGCGTGTCCACACCCAGGTCGACCTCACCCCGATTAGGCAGATCCGTGCTCGAGGAGGTGCTGCGCCCCTCGACGGAACCGGCTCTTTAGACGCATGCGCGAGTGCAATCGCAAAGTAGGCGCACCCCGAAATCGTCACAGAGACACGGGCCGCATGAGGCGCCGACCGCATCGTGCCCGACAGCGCAGCCGATCTCTCGACGAAGCCGCGCCGGAGCTCTCCGGCGCGGCTTCGTCGTCTCGCGGCTCCACGCAAAGCCCCCAGGCGGGGCCCCGCCGTATCACTCGTCTATCACACCGCCATCACCAACTGGGCGGACCCTCCCAGACCAGCAGGCCCTGACCTGCTATTTCATGCCCGCGCTGGACTGGCGTAGACGCCCCTGGACGGTCTCTACAACCTGTGCCAGGTGGTGCCCAGTGAGGGACCGAGGATCAGGACCGGAGCGTCTTCCGGCCCGTCGAAGCGGTATTGCAGGGTGTTCATCGGTGTCTCACTCACCCGCCTGAGCCTCTCATCTGTCACGAGATGTCACATCGCCGGGGTGAACGTAGCGGACCCTGCCCCGCTCCGGGACTGCCTGAGCGCGGACGAGAGCCCAGGCATGCGTTCTCCGACATGTTCTCGCGGCTCGCGTCGCGGCATCCAGTGTGGCGGAACGGACGAGGCTGGGCGTGCCCCATCCGGAAACCTTCCTGAATCCCACCCACCAGCAGAGCGAACACCGTACGGTGAACGCTTGGCCGACGGCCGGCGGTAGCCGCGTGCTCTCGATTGCAGGCCCCGGTCCGGGCCGGCACACGGATCTCGAATCGTATGCCCGGCCCGGTTCGCGAGGATGTCACAGATAGAGTCTCTCGTTGATCTCGATTCCGTTGGCCCTGCAGTGGCTCTCGTAATGATCGATGAACCAGAACACGTCGACCGATTCGAGCACGCGGTCCTCTTCGTCGAGGAATTCCAGTGGTCCGTTGAGCCAGAACATCGTCTTCATGCCGCCCTCGGAGTAGAGCGTGTGGCTCCGCCCCGGGCTCTCGCGGACGAAGTCGCCCGACCGCGCGACCCAGTCGTATTCCATGTAGCGCCAGCTGCCTTCCAGCACATAACCGGAGACCGGGCCGCGGTGCCGGTGGCGGCCGAGCACACCGCCCTCCTGCACCCACAGCACGTTCGCGGCACTGCTGGTCCGGACGTCGAAGGTGAGGTGCTTGATGAAGACGTTGGGCGCGAACGGCACCCACGGAGTGCTGTCGTCGCCGATATAGCCCTCTTCCAGGGCGTACTTGTCCCGCATGAGGTCCACCCGCGCCTCTGTCGCGACATACTGCTTCATGATCTCGTCGGAAGTCGTCATCTCTCCTCTTTTCTGGAGCCGGGGCAGGAGGGGTATTTCACGGAAACCGATTCCGGTGCGGACGCCGTTGCCGGGCACCGGTTCCCGAGAACGCACCGAACGTATGCGGAGACGTCCGGTCAGGTCTTGACTCACGCCGCACGGGATTGTTGACTCTGCGCGCACACGGTTTCCCGAAGTCCGTGAAGCATCGGCAGCGAGGTGACCGCATGAGTCGGCAGTTCTCCACCGCGACGGTCGCAGACCCTTCCCGGTTGTCGTACTGGCGCCAGGTGGTCAGCGAGGCGTTCATCCCCTACGAAGTCGCCGTACCGCGGCACCGCGCCGAGGGCTTCCGGGGCACGGTCAACGCTCAGCAGATCGGCGCCATGCAGGTGGCCACGGTCGACGCCGATGCGCACACGGTGTTCAGGACGTCGTCCCTGGTACGCCGGTCACCACAGGACGACTTCCTCGTCAACCTGGCCGTCCGGGGCTCGGTCACCGTCACGCAGGACGAGCGCGACGCGTTCCTGCGGCCGGGCGAGTTCACCCTCTACGACAGCGCCCGCCCGTGCCGGATCACGGGCGTCGAGCGGTTCCGTCTGGTGTCGCTGAAGATTCCCCGGGCGCTGTTCACCGCGCACTGCCCCTCGCCGCGGGACGCGACGGCGACCGTGGTGCGGGGCGATCACGGCGTGGGCGCCCTGTTCCCGCCCTACCTCCACTCGCTGACCAGGCACGCGGCCGAGCTGGCGCCCGATGTCGTCCAGCAGGTCGGCATCAACGTGCTGGAGCTTCTGGGGGCCGCGCTGCCGAAGCCGTCCGCCTCCGGCGCGGCGCTCCCTCGATCGGCACAGTGGCTGCGGGCCCGCCAGTTCATCGCGGAGCACATCGCGGACCCGCAGCTCTCGCCCGCCGGCGTCGCCGACGCCCTGGGCGTGTCCGTCCGGTACCTGCAGGTGCTCTTCCGCGCCGAGGGCACCTCACCTTCCCGGTCGATCATGGAACAGCGGCTCGAGCGCGCCGCGCGGCTCCTCACGGACCCCCGGCACGCGGGGCGGACGATCACCGACATCGCCTTCGGCCTCGGGTTCAAGGACACGTCCCATTTCACCAGGGCGTTCAAGAACCACTGCGGGACGGGGCCGCGCGCCTACCGCGCCGGGCACTCGCCCCTCGGCCCCGTCTGACAGGTCGCCCCGCCGGCCCCAGTCCGGGTGCGCCCTTTTCTCAGCCGAGGGTCCACTGGACGCTGTCGGTGTACGTGGAGCCGTTGATGGTCGCGGTCACGACCACGGTGTTCGGTCCCGGCCTCAGCGTGACGGGCCACCGGAAAATGCGGTCGCTGCTGCTCAGGGCCCCCAGGGAGGTGCCGTTGAGGGTCGCGGTGACAGTTCCCGCGTTGGAGTAGACCTTGAGTTCGGCGCCGGCGTCGGTTCGCTGGGTCCAGCGGCGGCTGGTGATGTGGAGGGTCGGGGTGGTCGCCCAGTTGGCCTTGTACCAGTAGAAGGCGTCCTTGCGGATCTGGCGGTCGCGGGTGACCAGGCCCTTGTCGTTGATTCCGGGCTGGCTTCCCTCGTTGCGTCCGTCGGAGGCGAAGTCGAACATGGCCCACACGAAGGTGCCCCAGACGTACGGGCGGGCGGCGAGCTGCTTCCAGGCCGCTTCGTGGAACAGCGACTGGTATTCCTCGGGGTGCCAGGAGCCGCCCGGGTCGGGCTTCGGCGGGTTGAGGGCGTGCTGGGCCGGGTTGGCGCCCGCGCCGTACTCCGACAGGGCGATCCTGCGGGTCGGCGACTGCGCGTGCAGGTTGTCGGCCCATGCGCCGAGGTCCCCGTCCTTGGAGCCGTAGTACCAGCCGTAGTACTTGTTGAAGCCCGTCACCTGCGTGTGCAGCCCCGCCTGCGCGCTGTCCGGGTCCTCGCCGCGCACCGCGTAGGTGGAGAGCCGGTCGGGATCCTCGGACGCGACGATGCCGGCCAGTGACGCGAGCAGCGTGTTGGTGGCGGTCCCGTTGTAGTCGATCTGCTCGTTGCCGATGCCCCAGAAGGCGATCGACGGGTGGTTGTAGTTCTGCCGGATCAGCTCACGCAGCTGGTTCTGCGCGCCGGTGGTGAAGGCGGCCGAGTCGGTGACGATGTCGACCAGCGGGATCTCCGCCCAGACGATCAGCCCGCGTTCGTCGGCGAGGTTGTAGTCCTTCTGGTCGTGCTGGTAGTGCGCCATCCTGATGGTGTTGGCGCCGATCTCCTGGATGAGGTCGAAGTCCTCGGTGTGGTCGGCGTCGGATATCGCCCATCCCTTGACGGCCCTCTCCTGGTGGAGGTTGACGCCGTGCAGGCCGAGGTGGTTGCCGTTGAGGCGGAAGCCGGTGCCGGCGTCGACCGCGACGGAGCGAAGACCCAGGGGTTCGGTCACGACGTCGGCGATTCTGTCCCCGCCCGCGGTGACGTCGTGGATCTCGACGCTGGCGTTGTGGAGGTAGGGATCCGCCACGCCGTTCCACAGTCGCGGGTTGTCGATGGTGAGGGTCTGCGCGATCTCCGCGCCGGTGGCCGCGGGGACGGTCTGCGCGGTGCCGACGGTCTCCGCGACGACGTTCCCGTTCCGGTCGGCGATGACGCTGCGCACACGAACCGATCTGGTGGTGGTGCTGTCGTTCCACAGCTTCGTCGTCACGGTCACCGTGGCCGACGCCGCGGTGACATTGCTCTGCCGCAGGTAGACCCCCGGGCCCGCGAAGTCCGTCATCCGCACGTGCAGGTCGTCGACGGCCCACAGGCTCACGTTGCGGTAGATGCCGCCCTGGAAGGTGTAGTCCGCGCCGACCGGCGCGATGCCGGTGTCGCGGGCGTTGGTCGCCTTCACCGCGATCACGTTGTCCCCGCCCGGAACGAGCACGGCGGTGGCGTCGAACCTGAACCGGGCGTATCCGCCTCTGTGCTGCCCGAGATACGTACCGTTGACCCAGACGTCGGCGACCTGGTTCACACCGGCGAACTGCAGGTAGAGCCTCTTGCCGGCCAGTTCGGACGGCACCGTGTAGTGGCGGCGGTACCAGCCGACTCCCCGGTAGTAGTTGTTGCCGCCGTCGGCGCCGTCAACGGCGTTCCACGTGTGCGGCGTGGTGACCGACGTCCATCCGGAGTCGTCGAACCCGGGTGCCTGCGCACCGGCGACGTCCTGCCTGATGAAGCGCCAGCCGCTGTTGAGGAGGAGCCAGACACGCGGATTCGGCGCCGTGTACGTCGTAGCGGCGGACGCGACACCGGCATTCGGTATCCCGGCCAGCGAGGCCAGCACGCCGCCGGCCGTCACGCTCAGCACCTGTCGGCGACTGGGCATACCTGTCATTTCGGACTCACTTTCGCAGGGTCGAAGCGGAGAACTCTCTTTGGCGCGGCGGCACACCGCCGGTCGTTGCGGGTCGGGCGGCGTGCGGATCGGGGTCGGCGGCGTGCGCGAAGCGACCGGGAGGATCCCCCGGCCCCACCTCGCGAACGCCCCTCACATCCGGTCGACGGTCCCTCCGGATCGCGGCGCCCTGGTCGCGCGAGGTACGGGCCTCGGAGCCGTCCGGTGCGCGCCGCCGACCGGGCGAACGCCGGCGAGGTCGCCTTCGCAGAGGCGGCCCGGCCCGTCGGCGCCGCCGAGCGCCTCGGGTCCGTCGCGTCGTTCCCGTCGTCGAGCACGTGACCGACCGGCCGCTCGGTCGGAGACGGCCACGTCCACTCCGTGGGGCGCGGCACGGCACGGCGGATCCGCCGCCCCGTCCTGATCCTCGTGTGCGAGGCGCCTCCCGGTGACCACGGAGACGAACCTCGCTGATGTCCGCGAAGTTCGGCTGACCGCGCGGTCATGTCTACGCAGTCATTCGCCGGTCGTCAAGAGATCGGAACATATCCGTCACGTCGCGACGCAGGAGGCGGGCGGTGCGGTCCCCCGTAGTCCGAGCGATGACGGCGAAGCAGAGCTGCGCGGCGACCGGGCGACGCGGTCCGTCGGCGGCTCGGTGTCCGTGAGCTGGAGAAGCAAAGGTGGGGCGCCGTGTTCGACATGCGCGCGGACCGGTTCGGCATCCCCGGGCGGCCGACATCGTTTCGCCGCGGAGCCGACCGCGAAGCCCGACCGTCCACGACGGGCTCCGCCGGTGATCGGCGGAGCCCGTCGTGGTCTTCCGTGCCGCGCCCGGGATCGGACCCGGCGAGCGGCGGTCATCAGTCCGGCGTCTGCGTCGCGTCGGCGGTCACCTTCCGCAGGAGCGGCCTGCTGCAGGCGATCGCGGCGAACATGGCCAGCGCGCCGACGGCCACGCACACGGCGAGCTGGACGGCACCGGAGGTGTTCATCGAGACCCCGGCCAGCTCGTTGAACCGATACGCGCCGTAGACGCCCATCGCGGTGGTGCCGCCGGCCAGGACGGCCAGCGGAATGACCGTCTCGCGCACCCGAGCCCGGTCCAGCATCCTCAGCGGGGTGCCGGCCAGTCGCAGCAGCCCGTAGACACGGCGTCGGTCGAGGACGTTCGCCGCGGCGGTCAGCCCGGCGGAGGCGACCGCTACGAGGAAACTCATGACCAGGGCGGCGATGCCGACCACGCCTGTGCGGTCCGCGCTCACGTTGTCCGGGGCACTCACGTAGTCCTGGGTGAACGGCAGCCGGCCCGCCCCGAGGGGTGTCAACGCGGTGACGGCGGTGTCCACCTGCTCCTGGCCCCCGGACACGTGCGCGATCAGGCCCGAGTTGCCGCCCAGCACATTGTCGACGTCGTCCTCGGAGGGGACGCCGACGGAGGCGGTGACGCCCGCTTCGCGCAGCAGGGTACGGGCTTCGGCGGCCGTGTGCCGGGCGGCAGCGCCGTCCGCGGTCACCAGGGCGACCTGGCCGTGGTTGTCGGAAGCGTCGACGTCCAGCCCGATGACGGAGAAGAAGCCGGCCACCAAGCCGGCCAGCACCAGGCCGCTGACGGTGCGCCAGGCGCCGCGCGGGTCGTCGCTGAGCCGTCGGGCCGCCAGCAGAGTCGCCGGGCGGCGGGCGAAGCGACCCGCGATCCGGCCCAGCCGGTCCACGACCCACGGGCCGAACAGCCAGAACGCGCCGTAGAACAGCGCCAGCAGGGCGATCAGCTGCCGGGTCTTGAGCTGGCCGCCCTGTGCGGAGACGAGGATGTAACCCAGCACCACGGCGAACAGCACGAGGCGGATCGTGCGGGTGCGGCGCGGATCGGCCTGCTGGGCGACGCCCAGGGGTGAGACGGCCACCCGGCGCAGCATCGACACGGCGCTGACGGTGAGGAGTGCGACGACCGCCGCCACCACCGCCGCGAGCCGGGGCAGGCCCACCCACAGGTGGCCGGTGTACCAGGTGCCGACGCCGTAGGGAATCCGTGCGAGGGCGGGCAGCAGGGCCGCGTAGGCGAGTGCGCCCGTCAGCGCTCCGGCCGCTCCCACGGCCGCCGACTCCGCGGCGGTCATCGCGAGGATCTGCCGCGGGGTGGCCCCGGCCAGCCGCAGTGCGGCGAGCCGCTGCTCTCGCCGTGCGGCGCCCAGTCGTCCGGCCGCCGCGGCCAGCACGATCACGGGGGCCACCACCAGCACCACACCCAGCACCGCCGTCTGCCGGTCGCTGCCGGTGAAGATGCTCGGCTTGGGCTCGGCCGCGGAGAACCCGGCGACAGGGGCCCGCTCGGTCTGCCCGTCGTCGAACCAGTTGTCGCCGTCGGCCGCCTCGGACACCGCCGGGTCGGTCGACGCCCGGCCCACCACGACGACCAGCTCGTCGGGGGAGGCGAGTCCGGCCGTGCCGATCGTGCCGTAGGACGCCGGCTTCGGGAAGCGGTCGGCCAACCGGCTCGCCGGCAGCTTGTGCACCAACTCGGCCAGGGCGGGGGAGAGATACACCTCGCCCTTCTCCGGGAAGGAGCTCAGCCCGGGCGGGGCGGGGGTCGCCGGGCGGCCCGGGAGCTGGGCCAGGTTCACGACGGTGACGGGTTCGTGGCGGGCGTACGTCGTGGTCACGGCCTGGACGGCGGTCGCCCGCGCGGCGGACACGGCGGCCGGGGTGCGCCAGGTCGTGTGGTCGGCGCGGACGCCGGAGCCGAGGGTGGCGGCGATCATCACCAGCAGCACGAACGCGCCCACGGCGGCGGCGCCGGCTGCCAGCAGGTGGCTCTGCAGACCGCGGCGGCCAACGGAGCGGGCCAGATGCCAGGTCAGGGGCAGGACGGAGGAAGGCATGGGGTCTCCGGGGCTCTGCGTCAGGCGACGGTGTATTG
The DNA here is from genome assembly GCF_003032475.1 of Streptomyces sp. P3. Taxonomy (NCBI): domain Bacteria; kingdom Bacillati; phylum Actinomycetota; class Actinomycetes; order Kitasatosporales; family Streptomycetaceae; genus Streptomyces; species Streptomyces sp. P3. The sequence goes on along the minus strand of NZ_CP028369.1, from coordinate 6,968,216 downwards.
GATGTGGCCGCTGATCCGGCCGTCGCGGACCTGGAGGATGCGGTCGCAGTGGGCGGCGACGTCGGCGTCGTGGGTGACCATGACCAGGGCCGCGCCCTGCTCGCGGGTCACGGACGTCAGCAGCCGTACGACCTCCTCGCTGGTGCTCTGGTCGAGGGCGCCGGTGGGCTCGTCGGCGAAGACCACGTCCGGCTCGACGGCCAGCGCGCGGGCGATGGCGACCCGCTGTGCCTGGCCTCCGGACAGCTGCCCGGGGCGGCGCCGCTCCAGGCCGGCGAGGCCGAGCGGCGCGAACCAGCGGCGAGCCCGCTCGACGGCCGCCTTGCGCGGCACGCCCTCCAGCATCAGCGGCAGTGCGACGTTCTCCTCGGCGGGCAGCTCGGGCAGCAGCTGGCCGAACTGGAACACGAACCCGAACCGCTTGCGGCGCAGCGCGCTGAGCCGGTTCTCACCGAGGTCGTCGATGCGCTCACCACGCAGCAGCACCTGGCCGTCGTCCGGGCGGACGATCCCCGCGAGCGTGTGCAGCAGGGTGGACTTCCCGGAACCGGACGGGCCCATGATGGCCAGCGAGTCGCGCTCGCCGACCTCCACGTCCACACCGGCCAGCGCGGTGGTGGAACCGTACTTCTTGATCAGGCCGTGTCCGGCCAGGAGAATGCTCATGAGGGGCTGCTCCGGAGTGAGGGTGTCAGCGCTGGAACGTCCGGGTGACGGAGGAGTCCGTCGCCTCGACCACGGTCACGGGGATGTCGACGGCCCCGCCGTCGTCCTGCTCGCCGGTGCAGGTGGGGGTGGCGCCCTGGCCGGCCTCGAGGCCGGCCGGGCAGCGCACGTCGGAGACCTTCTCTCCGACCCGGGGCAGCGGGTGGTACGTGAACTCGACGCGGCCCTGGACGATGCTCTTGCGCAGAGCCCTGTGACCGTCCACCGTCACCGTGCTGCAGGCGTCCTACGAGTCGGTCGACTCGGTGTCGGCCGGCGGGCAGGTGCCGCCTCCTCCCACGGCGACGAGGAGTGTCGCACCGCCGACGAGGCTGATGTGGAACTTGCGCCGCATCACGAACTCCTGGTGTTCGGGGGGAGGGGAAGTGGCTTCAGCCTCGCCCTCGGACACCCCGGCCCGCCTCGGCCGAACGGTCGGCTTCCGGGCCGGGCTCCTCGGCCGTTCGGCCGACCCCGGACGCCTCGGCCGTCCGGCCGACCCTCCGGACGCCTCCGCCGTCCGTACAGCCCCACCGCTGATGCCGGTCGTCCCTGAGCGCGGGGAGCGACAACTCTCTTCCGTCACTCCCCGCGCGAAGATCCTCCGGCCTCGACGACCGGCAAGGAGGGAAGGAGGGAGGGGGACTGCGACCGCGTTCTCGGGAACGGCCTTCACGACGAAGCGCGCGGTCGGCCACCTGGACCGACCGCGCCCACGTCATCCGGCTCTTCGAAGCACCGACGTGGCAGTACATCCGCACCACCGTCACCCACCGCCGGGAGCCTCGCGCTCCCCCCTGGTCTCGTCGGGTCGGGGTCAGGCGGTGGTGCCGGCGGTGCGGTGCCCGCGCCCGCTGCCGGTGCGCGGCTTGCGCTCGCTGTCCTCGGCCGCGGTACGGACACCGGTGAGGGTGAAGGCCAGGGCCGCGGCGGCGACGACCGCGAGCAGCACGAGACCGGCCGCGTACGTCCCGTACTCGCCGTACAGCGAGCCCATCACCAGCGGCGGCAGGAATCCGCCCAGCCCGCCCGCGGCACCGACCACGCCGGTGACCGAGCCGACCTGGTTCGCCGGGGTCCGCAGGGCCACCAGGGCGAAGGTCGCCCCGCTGCCCGCGCCGAGCGCCCCGGCCATGGCCAAGAACGCGATGGTCCCCACCGGGGCCAGCGCCGGGGTGAACGACTGCACGACCGCGCCGGCCACGACCACGGCCAGCGACCCGGCCAGCACCCGGACCGGACCCAGCCGGTCCGACAGCCAGCCGCCGATCGGCCGCATCGCCACCGCCAGCAGCACGAACCCGGCCATACGGTTCGCGGCGTCCGCCTGGGTCAGCCCGTAACCGGTCTTGAGATAGGTGGGCAGATACACCGAGAAAGCCACGTAACCGCCGAACGCGACCGCGTACAGCGCGGACGCCTGCCAGGTGATGCCCAGCCGGGCGGTGGCGGCCAGCCGCCGCGCCAGCGGCTCGCTCGGCACGGTACGGCCGGGCGCGTCACGCAGCAGCAGCGCGGCAGCCACGGCATACACCGCCAGGACCGCCGCGGTGATCAGGAACGGCGTCGCCATGCCGCGCGCGTCGACCAGCTTCACCGTGGTCAGGGCACTGATCGCGGTACCGCCCATACCGGCACCGAACACACCGATCGCCAGGCCCCGCCGCTCGGGCGGGAACCAGGCGTTGACCAGCGGCACACCCACAGCGAAAGCGGTACCGCCGATCCCCAGGAAGAACCCGCCGACCAGCAGCGCGGCCAACGAGGAATGCCCGGCCAGACCGAGGTAGAGCACCGGCACGATGGTCACCGCCGACACGATCGGGAACATGACCCGGCCACCGAACCGGTCGGTCAGCGCACCCACCGGGATCCGCCCCAGAGAACCCACCACCACCGGCACCGCCACCAGCAACGACTGCTGAAACGACGACAGATCCAGACCGTCCTTGAACCGCGGGCCCAAGGGACTCAACAGCGCCCACGCCCAGAAGTTCACAGCGAAACCCACCGTGGCCAGAGCCAGCATCAGCCACGCCCGGCCGGACACCGGAGCACCCGACGACGCGCTCCCGCTCCTCGACTTCAACGACTGGACCATGGTGTCCGTCCCTTTCCTCTGCCCGGTGTACCGCACCACGCGATCACACCCAGCAGGCCCCTTGCCTGCCCAACGGCATCCGCAACCACTGTCCGCAACCACCACCACCGCCGGCATGGGCCAAGAGTCCCTACCGACCGCCGAACAGACCCCCCATTCGGGGCCCAGCCGTCCCACCCCCACCCAACCACCCCGCCCGCCTCCCCGCTCCTCAACCTCCCCGCTCCTCAGCCTCCCCGCCTCCCCGCCCGCCCGCGCACGGATCGCCTGCCCGCCCTACCTGCCTGCCTGCCCGCGCACGGGTCGCCGGCCCGCCCGCCCTGCCTGCCGGCCTGCCTGCGCGCGGGCCGCCAGGCCCGCCCCGCGCGAAACAGGGACCCCGGGTCGGCGCTCCCGACGGATCACCGGAAAAGGTGGGCCGGTCGGCCCTACCTCCACGCAGCACCTGCGGGGACCCTGGACCGATGTCCCAGAACGACGCCTTTCGCGCACTCGACCGGCAGGAGTGCCTGCGCCTGCTGGCCAAGGTGCCCGTCGGCCGCGTGGTGTACACCCGGCAGGCACTGCCCGCGGTCCTGCCCATCAACTTCTCCCTGGACACCGACGCCTCCGTCCTGCTGTGCACCTCACCGGACTCGGACCTCGCACGCGCCATCGACGGCGTCGTGGTCGCCTTCGAGGCGGACGAGTTCGACGCGGCCACCCGCTCCGGCTGGAGCGTGGTCGTCACCGGACGGGCCACCGTCGTGACCGACCCCGCCGAACACGAACGCCTCTCACACACCGGCCCCAGCTCCTGGATGCCCCTGCACAACCCGGCATTCATACGCATCAAGTCCGAGATGGTCACCGGACGCGAACTCACCGGAGCGCACGTCACGCGGTAAGGGGTCCTGAGCCGCGTCCCGCTGCGAGCGCCGGGATCCGACGCCTGCCGAGCGGACCGGCGCGAGCCGGCGGCGCGCAGGCGATTCGTCGGCCCGGCCCTCGTACCGTGCCCGCGTCGGTGCTTCAGACCGGCGCCCCCGGCTCCGGTCCCGCCACGTCACCGGTCACCGGTCACCGGTCGTGCAGACGCGCGGGGCGTCCTGCCGCCGTCCGGACCGTATCCGAAGCGGATCAGCAGCTGCGGGCAGCGCCGCTGCCTCGATCCGGCCAGCGCCGCCCGCAGGTCCGGCCACTCCATCGCCTGGTGCAGCATCGAGGTGCGCACCCCGCGCAGGGTCGCCGTGAGCAGCACGCGCTGCAGGGCCTGGCCCGCCCTCAGCCAGTCCTCCCGCCGGTCGCGCTCGGTCCACAGCAGGGCCACCTGGGCGTGGCGCTCGAAGCGCAGGACCGGCGGGCGTGACGCCGGGAGTTCTCCGGTGAAGTCCCGCATCGGCATCCGCCCGGAGGCGTCCGGCGGGCCCAGGGCTGCGAGGGGAATGCCGTAGGAGGTGTCCGCCCCCGGGGCGGTGACCCAGGTGCGTGCCTCGGCCTTACGGTCCGGGCGGCCGGCGTTGCGGGCCTCGGCCGCCTCGGTCAGCCGCAACAGGCGCCGGGTCCCCACGATGTCGGGGACGTCCAGGTACGCGCCCTCGCTCCTGGCCGAGCCGATCATCTCCGTCACGATCGGCTCCGGGACCGGCCGGCCGGTGAAGGGCATCCGGCTCGTGTGGCGTCGCTCGATGGCCTCGTACAGGACGTCCAGGGACGCCTGCCCCTCGGCCACGGGCCCGATCGTCAGTCGCACCGTGGCCGGCGGATCGTGATCGTCCGCGGCGGGGAGCAGCCGCACGACGGTATTCCAGCCCAGATGCGCGGCGGCCAGGCGGAGGTTGAAAACGGCCGCGCCCACCGACAGGTACTGGGCCCGCCGCTCCGGATCGGTCCTCGGCAACCAGCGTTCCCGGTCGACACGGACCTCGATCGACCGGCTGTCCGGATCCAGACGGAACCGCCAGGGCTGGGTGTTGTGGATCGACGGTGCCGCCACCGCCGCGGCCAGCAGGGCCTGAACGGCTGTGGCGTCGACTTCCCCGGTCTGCATCTGGGCTCCTTCACCTGCTCTTCCTCGTGTCCGACAACCTTCTGCGGACATCTCGCTGCCCGGGAGGGTTGACCGGCCCCTCCCGACGGGCCATGCGGCCTCGATCCACGAGCCGGGCCACGGCGCCGGCAGTCGGGCCTCCTCCAGGCGCGCAGGGCGGAGGGGGACGTGCCGTCAGACGCTCTTGACGGGTTCTCCCCTCCACCAGGTGCCGTGGATCGCGGCCCTCGGAGAGGAGGCGCGGGCTGGCGGGTCGGTGTCCGCCGAGGCGATGCCGGGGCGGGGGCCCGGGGCGCGAGCGGCTCTCTAGCGGCGCCGGAGGCCGCCAACGGTATGCCGCTGCGGTGGCATCAGGACGAGCTGGACGATGCGGCATCTGCGGTTCGATCCGTACCCGGCTGCATGGAGGGCCTGCCCGGCTCCCCGGCCGACCGACCCCGGCACCAGGGCCAATGGTCCCTGTCACGGCGTCCCCAAGGGGGCCGAAAGGCCGTCCGGCAGGGACCGCCGGCCCCAGGTGCGGCACGGTCGGCACCGCCTAGCGTTCCCAGCCATGGAGAACGATCAGAACGCACGGCGTCAGGCGTCGGCGGCCGGTGAAGGCTGGCCGCTCGCCGCCCGCAGGCTGCTCACCCGCAGCGAGGTGTCCGCCGACGGGCGCGCCGTGTTCGGCGAGAACGACGGCAAGTGGGAAGGCTTCTACCGGGACCGCTGGTCGCACGACAAGGTGGTGCGGTCCACGCACGGCGTGAACTGCACCGGTTCCTGCTCGTGGATGGTGTACGTCAAGGACGGCATCATCACCTGGGAGCACCAGGCCACCGACTACCCGTCGATCGGCGCCGACTGCCCCGAGTACGAGCCGCGCGGCTGCCCCCGCGGCGCGTCGTTCTCCTGGTACACCTACTCGCCCAGCCGGGTCCGCTACCCGTATGTGCGCGGGGCGCTGCTGAAGCTGTGGCGTGAGGCCCGCAAGCGGCTCGGCGACCCGGTGGCGGCCTGGGCGGAGATCACCGGCGATCCGGCGAAGGCCCGTGCCTACAAGCGGGCCCGTGGCAAGGGCGGTCTGGTGCGCGCCGACTGGGACGAGGTGTCCGAGCTGATCGCCGCCGCCCAGGTCCACACCGTCAAGGCGTACGGCCCCGACCGCGTCGCCGGATTCTCCCCGATCCCGGCGATGTCGATGGCGTCCTTCGCGGCCGGCGCCCGCTACACGTCCCTGATCGGCGGCACGCTGCTCTCCTTCTACGACTGGTACGCCGACCTGCCGGTCGCCTCCCCGCAGGTGTTCGGCGACCAGACCGACGTGCCGGAGGCCGCGGACTGGTGGAACGCGGGCTATCTGATCATGTGGGGCTCGAACATCCCCGTCACCCGCACACCCGACGCGCACTTCCTCACCGAGACCCGCTACAACGGCACCAAGGTCGTGGCGGTGAGCCCCGACTACGCCGACAACGTCAAGCACGCCGACGAATGGCTCTCCCCGCACCCCGGCACCGACGGCGCGCTCGCGATGGCCATGGGGCACGTCGTCCTGCGCGAGTTCCTCGTCGACCGCGAAGTGCCCTACTTCCAGGAATACCTGCGCACGTTCACCGACGCCCCGTTCCTGGTGACCCTGCGCGAGCACGAACGCGGTCTCGTCCCGGAGGGGTTCCTGACCGCCGCCGACCTCGGACACGACACGGAGCACGCCGAGTCCAAGACCGTACTTCTGGACCGGGCCACCGGTGAACCGGTGGTCCCCGGCGGCTCGCTCGGCTTCCGGTGGGGGGAAGCCGGGCGAGGCCGCTGGAACCTCGACCTGGGCGGGACCGTGCCCGAGTTGAGCCTGATCGACCGCGCCGAGGACACCGTCGAGATCGCCCTGCCCCGCTTCGACGAGGGCAGCACGGAAGGCGGCTCGGTCATGGTGCGCGGGGTACCTGTGCGGCGGATCGGCGGGCGCCTGGTCACCACGGTCTTCGACCTGATGCTGGCGCAGTACGGGGTGCGGCGGCCGGGGCTGCCCGGCAGCTGGCCGTCCTCGTACGAGGACGCGAGCGAGCCCTGCACCCCGGCCTGGCAGGAGACGATCACGTCGGTGCCGGCCGAGCAGGCGGCCCGGATCGCCCGTGAGTTCGCCCGCAACGCCGAGCGCACCAACGGCCGTTCGATGATCGCGATGGGAGCCGGCACCAACCACTGGTTCCACTCCGACACCATCTACCGGGCGTTCCTGGCGCTGACGACCATGACCGGCTGCCAGGGCGTCAACGGCGGCGGCTGGGCGCACTACGTCGGCCAGGAGAAGGTCCGCCCGGTCACCGGGCAGCAGCACCTGTCGTTCGCCTTCGACTGGCAGCGGCCCACCCGCCACATGGCCGGCACGTCGTACTGGTACCTCCACACCGACCAGTGGCGCTACGAGGCGTTCGGACCCGAGGAACTGGCCTCCCCGCTGGGGGAAGGACGGTTCAAGGGCAAGGGGTTCGCCGACTGCCTGGCGCAGGCCGTACGCCTGGGCTGGACGCCCGGCCACCCCGGCTTCAACCGCAACCCGCTGGACCTGACGGACGAGGCGGCCGCCCAGGGCCGTCCGGTCGCCGAGCACATCGTCGACGAGCTGAAGTCGGGGCGGCTGCGGTTCGCCGCCGAGGACCCCGACGACCCGGCCAACTTCCCGCGGGTGCTGACCGTGTGGCGGGCGAACCTGCTGGGCTCGTCCGGCAAGGGCAACGAGTACTTCCTGCGCCATCTGCTGGGCACGGACACGGCGGTCCGCTCCGAGGAGACCCCGCCCGAGCACCGGCCGAAGGACGTGGTGTGGCGGGACGAGGCTCCCGAGGGCAAGCTCGACCTGCTGGTCACCATGGACTTCCGGATGACCTCGACCGGCCTGCTCTCCGACGTCGTCCTGCCGGCCGCGACCTGGTACGAGAAGGACGACCTGTCCAGCACGGACATGCACCCCTTCGTGCACGCCTTCACCCCGGCCATAGCCCCGCCCTGGCAGGCCCGCACCGACTACGACACCTTCCTCACCATCGCCGACCGGTTCAGCGAGCTGGCGGCCCGGCATCTGGGGACGCGTACCGACGTCCTCGCGGTGCCGCTGCTGCACGACACCCCCGACGAGCTCGCCCAGCCGGGCGGCGTGGTGCGGGACTGGAAGAACGGGGAGTGCGAGCCGGTCCCGGGGCGCACCATGCCCAAACTCGTCGTCATCGAGCGGGACTACGGCGCGATCGCGCAGAAGATGCGCGCCGTCGGCCCGCTGCTGGACACGCTGGGCACCACCACCAAGGGCGTCACCGTCCACCCGGACCGCGAGATCGACGACCTCCGGCACCGCAACGGCACCGTCAGGGACGGAGTCGCTGCCGGACGGCCCTCCCTGGCCACCGCGTCCCACATGTGCGAGGCGATCCTCGCCCTGTCCGGGACCACCAACGGCCGGCTGGCCACCGAGGGCTTCCGCGAACTGGAGCGGCAGACCGGCAGCGAGGGCCTGGTGGAACTCGCCTCCGAACGCGAGGCCGAGCGGATCACCTTCGCCGACACCCGCACCCAGCCCCGGTCCGTGATCACCTCCTACGAGTGGTCCGGCTCGGAGACCGGGGGCCGCCGCTACTCCCCCTTCGTCATCAACACCGAGCACAAGAAGCCCTGGCACACCCTCACCGGCCGCCAGCACTTCTTCGTCCAGCACGACTGGATGACCGAACTCGGCGAGCAACTTCCCGTCTACCGGCCCCCGTTGAACGCGCCCCGGCACTACGGCGACGAGCATCTGCGCGAGGACGGACGGGCGGAGGTGACGGTGCGATACCTGACCCCGCACTCGAAGTGGTCCATCCACTCGAACTACCAGGACAACAAGTACATGCTCGACCTGTCCCGCGGCGGACCCACGATCTGGATGTCCACCGGCGACGCCGAGAAGATCGGCGTCAAGGACAACGAGTGGATCGAGGCGTACAACCGCAACGGCGTCGTCGCGGCCCGCGCGGTGGTCACGCACCGCATGCCGGAGGGCACGGTGTACATGTACCACGCGCAGGACCGCAATGTGAACGTCCCGAAGACCGAGGTCAGCGGGAAGCGCGGCGGCATCCACAACTCCCTGACCCGGCTGCTGCTCAAGCCCACGCATCTCGCGGGCGGCTACGCCCAGTTCACCTACGCCTTCAACTACTACGGCCCGACCGGCAACCAGCGCGACGAGGTCACCGTCATCCGCCGCCGCAGCCAGCAAGTGGAGTACTGACATGCGCGTCATGGCCCAGATCGCGATGGTGATGAACCTCGACAAGTGCATCGGCTGCCACACCTGCTCCGTCACCTGCAAGCAGACGTGGACCAACCGCACCGGAGTCGAGTACGCCTGGTTCAACAATGTCGAGACCAAGCCCGGCGTCGGCTATCCGCGCCGCTACGAGGACCAGGAGCAGTGGAAGGGCGGCTGGATGCTCGACAAGCGCGGACGTCTCGTCCTGCGCTCCGGGGGCCGGATCAAGCGGCTGCTCTCGCTGTTCTCCAACCCCGACCTGCCGTCCATCGAGGACTACTACGAGCCGGTCACCTACGACTACGACAACCTCGTCAACGCCCCCGCCCAGAAGGACATGCCGGTCGCCCGCCCCCGCTCGGTCCTCACCGGCGAGCCCACCGCCATCACCTGGGGCGCCAACTGGGAGGACGGCCTCGGCGGCGCCCCCGAGAACGCCGGCGGCGACCCCAACCTCAGCGGGGAATGGGCGCAGAAGGTCAAGTTCGAGTTCGAGCAGACCTTCCTCTTCCACCTGCCCCGCCTGTGCGAGCACTGCCTCAACCCTGCATGCGTCTCCGCCTGTCCGTCCGGTGCGATGTACAAGCGGGTCGAGGACGGCATCGTCCTCGTCGACCAGGACCGCTGCCGCGGCTGGCGGATGTGCGTGACGGCCTGCCCGTACAAGAAGGTGTACGTCAACCACGCCACCGGCAAGGCCGAGAAGTGCACCTTCTGCTTCCCCCGCATCGAGGCCGGCCAGCCCACCGTCTGCTCCGAGACCTGCGTCGGCCGGCTGCGCTACCTCGGCCTGCTCCTCTACGACGCCGACCGCGTGGGCGAAGCGGCCGCCACCCCGGACGAGAAGGACCTCCTCGACGCCCAGCGCGGGGTGTTCCTCGACCCGCACGACCCCGAAGTCCGCGCGGCGGCAAGGGAGTCGGGCATCCCGGAGGACTGGCTGGACGCGGCCCGCCGCTCCCCCGTGTACGACCTGGTGATGCGGTACAAGGTGGCACTGCCGCTGCACCCGGAGTACCGGACGATGCCGATGGTCTGGTACGTGCCGCCGCTCTCCCCCGTCCTGGACGCCGTCGACGCGGCTGGCGGCAACCAGGACGACCCCGACCATGTGTTCGCCGCCGTCACCCGGCTGCGCATCCCGCTGGAGTACCTGGCGGAGCTGTTCACCGCCGGGGACACGGACGTGGTCGCCGGGGTGCTGATGAAGCTCACGGCGCTCCGCTCGTACATGCGTGAACGCACCCTCGGCGAGTCCGGCGACGAGGCGGCGCTCAAGGCCGTGGGCCTCACCCCCCGCGAGGCGGAGGACCTGCACCGGCTCCTCGCCGTCGCCAAGTACGCCGACCGGTACGTCGTCCCCGCAGCCCACAAGGAGGACGCGGCCGCCCTGACCGCGATGGAGAACCGCTGCCCGGTCGAGACGTCCGGCGACCCCGAGCCCCGCAAGGTCATGCTCGGCATCCCCACCCTGCGCCGCGACACCACTGCCGGAGGACGTCCGTGAGCCCCCTGCCCGCATCGATTCCCGCCCTCGTGCGCACCCGCGTCCGGGCAGCCGCACGCCGCCCGGCCCGGCTCACCCCCGAGGAGACGGCGGGCCGGGCGCTGACACTGCGGCTCGTGTCGCTGCTCCTGCAGTACCCCGACGCCGAACTGACCTCATCCCGGGCAGAGTTGACCGCCGTGGTGGAGGCCATGCCGGCCACGCCCGCGGCGGAGCACCTGGCCCGGTTCACCGACTGGTTCGCCGCACAGGACCCCGAGGCGCTGGAGCGCCACTACGTCGAGATGTTCGACCTGCGGCGCCGGAGCAGCCTCTATCTCACCTACTACCTGCACGGCGACACCCGCCGCCGGGGCATGGCCCTGCTCACCCTCAACCAGCGGTACAAGGCCGCCGGCTGGGACACCGACGGCGGCGAACTGCCCGACCACCTCCCGGTCGTCCTGGAGTTCGCCGCCCTGGCCGGACCCGGCGGCGGCGAGGCGCCACTGCGCCAGCACCGGCGCGGACTGGAACTGATTCAGCACGCGCTGACCGACGCCGACTCCCCGTACGGGCATGTCCTGGCAGCGCTGCTCACCCTGCTGCCGCCGCCCACCGAGGCCGACCGCGCGGCGGTGGCCCAGCTCGCCGCCGAGGGCCCGCCGAACGAAGAGGTCGGCCTCGATCCCTACGGGACGTACGGGGAGGGGGAGTTCGCTCCGCCGGGCACCTTCGTGCCGCCGCCGGCCGCCCCGCCGACCCAGGTGCCGCCCGCTCCGACCAGCCGTACGGAAGGCCCCCGATGAGCGCCGCCCCCACCCCCCTGGCCGCAGCGTCGGCGAGCGGCGCCGACCTGCTGCTGTGGGTCGCCGTGCCCTACATCTGTCTCGCGGTGTTCGCCGTCGGACACGTCTGGCGCTACCGGCAGGACCAGTTCGGCTGGACCTCACGCACCACCCAGCTCCTCGAACACCGCTGGCTGCGCTACGGCAGCCCCCTGTTCCACCTGGGCGCCTTCATGGTGATCGCCGGACACGTCGTGGGACTCGCCGTCCCCGACTCATGGACCGAAGCCGCCGGCATCACCGAACACGCCTACCACACCACAGCCGTCTGGGCCGGCTCCGTCGCGGGCATCGCCATGGTCGCCGGACTGGGCATGCTGTCCGCACGCCGCCTGCTGACACGATCGATCCGGCTGGGCACCGACCGCAGCGACAAACTGCTCTTCCCCCTGCTGACCGCCACCGTCCTGCTCGGCATCACCGCCACCGCCGCCCACAACGTCTTCGGCCCCGGCTACGACTACCGCTCCACCGTCTCCGTCTGGTTCCGCGGCCTGTTCGTCCTGCAACCCCACCCCGAAGCCATCGCCGGAGCACCCCTGCTGTTCCAGCTCCACGCCCTGAGCGCGTTCCTGCTCTTCGCCGCCTGGCCCTTCACCCGCCTCGTCCACGTGTGGAGCGCCCCGGTCGGCTACCTCACCCGGCCCTACCTGGTCTACCGCCGACGGGCCACACCGGCTCCGACGGCAGCGGGCGGGACGCGGTCGGCGTCGGGCTCCCGGCGGGCCGCCTGAACAACGGCCCCGTGCTCGCGCCGGACGACGCGAGCACGGGGCCGCCCGCAGGCAGTGGACGCGAGCCGCCGGACAGGCCGGGTGAGGGTCCGCACCGGGACCACCGGCCGGCTCGCCTCCTTCCGGCCCACCGTGGACGAGTGGACGACCGGCGGCTCCTGGGCGACCCGGCTCACCGACCACCGTGCGACGTCACCCCCGTCGTGAGCCGCGGCAGCGTCATGTCCAGCCCGCAGGGCAGCCTGTTCGGCTTGCCCGACGTGCTGCCCGGACCGGCGGTCTTCGCGGCCGTGGCCGCCCCGGGCGTCGCCGTCCTCGCAAGGGCGCGACCGCACCGTGGGCTGCGGCTCGCGCCGGTGGGGACGGTGCGCCGGTGGGGACGGTTTCGCGCACCGGCTGATCGGACGGCCACCCTACGAGCTCGGCAGGCTCTGCCCCTACGGGGTGTCCCACGCTCCGTCCGGCGGCTTCAGCGGCCTTCGTGCTTGAGACGGTCCTGGGCCTGGGTGGCGATGACGGCGGCCTGGATGCGACGCTCCACACCGAGCTTGGCCAGCAGCCGGGAGATGTGGTTCTTCACCGTCTTCTCGGCGAGGTAGAGCCGCTGGCCGATCTGGCGGTTGGTCAGTCCCTCGCCGATCAGGGCCAGGATCTCCCGCTCCCGCTCGGTCAGATCCGGCAGGGAGTCGGGCGCGGGCTCCGGCTCCTGGCCCTGGCGCAGCCGGGCCATCAGCCTGGCGGTGGCGCTGGGATCGAGCAGGGACTGGCCGGCGGCCACCGTGCGCACGGCCGCCACCAGGTCGGACCCCTTGATCTGCTTCAGCACATAGCCGGACGCCCCTGCCATGATCGAGTCCAGCAGGGCCTCCTCGTCGTCGAACGAGGTCAGCATCAGGCAGACCAGCTCGGGCATCTGCGAGCGCAGCTCCCGGCACACGGTCACACCGTCGCCGTCGGGCAGGCGCACGTCCAGCACCGCCACCTGCGGGCGCAGTGCGGGCACGCGTACCAAGGCCTGCTCGACATTGGCGGCCTCGCCGACGACGGTGATGTCCGGTTCGTCGTTCAGCAGGTCGTGCACCCCTCGCCGTACCACCTCGTGGTCGTCCAGAAGGAAGACCCTGATCGGGTCGCCGGGGCCGGACTGCTCGCCTTCCGCCATGAAAAAAACGCTCCTCGTTCCGCGCTGTCCGAATGCTGCACCGGCCGCGGCCCGCTGGGCGCGACGCGACCGGTCCCTGTCTACCGCAGATCTTGCGCGATCCCGGGCCGAAGGGCCAGGGCCGGTCGGCCCTGCCGAGCTCAGCACGTCGTCCGCCCGCGGGAGCCCGGCCCGCCGACGCCCGGAGCGAGGACGTCGTCGGCAGCCGCAGACCGTCCCCCTGGACGAACGGGGTCGTCCGCATCCCGGGAGGTTCGTTCGGCCACGCGATCACCCGCGGACGTACGCCTACGAGGACCCGTGCGCGCCCGCCGACCCGCGGATGCCGGTACGCGACGGCATCCAGGACGCCAGCGCCCTGTGCGATCGGCGGGACGGACGGCCCGGCGCTCGAGCGGCCGCACATCGACCGTGCGACGCGGGGCGAGGCAGGGCGACGCCTTCAGAGCGCTCGCAGTCCGTGCTCGCGGAACTGCTCGCGTACCCGTTCCGTCAGATCCGGGTCCGGCGTGGCGGTGTCGCGCAGGGGGAAGGGGATGCCCAGCGCGTCGTACTTGTGGGCGCCGAGCTTGTGGAACGGCAGGACGTCCACCCGGTCGACGTTGGCCAGCCCGGCGAGGAACGCACCGAGCCCGTCGACGGCCGCCGGGTCGTCGGTCCAGCCGGGCACGAGGACATAGCGGATCCACACCGGGACGCCGAGCCGGTCCAGGCGGGTGGCGAAGTCGAGCGTCGGGGAGAGGTCCTGGCCGGTCAGCTTCCGGTAGGTGCGGATGTCGAAGGACTTGATGTCCAGCAGGACCAGGTCGGTGTCCGCGAGGAGTTCGTCGGTGGCGCGGGCGCCGAGGAAGCCGGAGGTGTCGAGGGCGGTGTGCAGACCGAGTTCCTTGCAGCGGCGGAAGACCCCGGCCGTGAACGTGGGCTGCAACAGGGCCTCGCCGCCGGTGAGGGTCACTCCCCCGCCGGCGGTGGCGATGAAGGGCCGGTACTTCTCGATCTCGGCCATCACCTCGTCGACGGTCCTCCGCTCGCCGTCGCGCAGGTGCCAGGTGTCCGGGTTGGCGCAGTACAGGCAGCGCAGCGGGCAGCCGCTGAGGAACAGCACGAACCGGGTCCCGGGACCGTCCACTCCCGTGGACAGGTCCCAGGAGTGGATTCGGCCCGTCACCGGCTCGACCGTGGTGCTCACAGTGATCCGTGGAAGGTGCGGCTGATCACGTCGAGCTGCTGCTCGCGGGTCAGGCGGACGAAGTTGACCGCGTACCCGGAGACCCGGACCGTCAGCTCCGGGTACTTCTCCGGGTGCTCCATGGCGTCCTCGAGCGTCGCCCGGTCCAGGACGTTGACGTTCATGTGGAAGCCGCCGGAGGCCGTGTACGCGTCGAGGATGCCGACCAGGTGTCCCGCCCGCTCGGCCGGGTCGTGGCCCAGTCCCTCGGGCGTGATCGTCGTGGTCAGCGAGATGCCGTCGCGGGCCTGCTCGTACGGGAGCTTGGCCACCGAGAGGGCCGAGGCGGCCACCCCGTGGCGGTCCCGGCCGTTCATCGGGTTGGCTCCGGGCGCGAACGGGGCGCCGGCGCGGCGGCCGTCGGGCGTGTTGCCGGTGTGCTTGCCGTACACGACGTTGGAGGTGATCGTCAGCACCGACTGGGTGTGCTCGGCGTCGCGGTACGTGGGGCGCCTGCGCACCTTCGTCATGAACGACTCCACCAGGCCGACGGCGAGGTCGTCCGCCCGGTCGTCGTTGTTGCCGTACGCCGGGAACTCCCCTTCGGTCCGGAAGTCGACGGCGAGTCCGGTGGCGTCGCGGAAGACCTTCACCCGCGCGTGCTTGACGGCGGACAGACTGTCCACGGTGACCGACAGGCCGGCGATCCCGCACGCCATGAACCGGTGCACCGGATAGTCGTGCAGCGCCATCTCGATGCGTTCGTAGGCGTACTTGTCGTGCATGTAGTGGATGACGTTCAGCGCGTCGACGTAGGTCTGCGCCAGCCAGTCCAGCACGCGGTCGTACGCCGCCGACAGTTCCTCGTAGTCCAGGTACTCACCGGTCAGCGGGGGCGTCGGGGGCGCGACCTGCTCGCCGGTCATCTCGTCCCGGCCACCGTTGACCGCGTACAGCAGCGCCTTGGCCAGGTTGACCCGCGCCCCGAAGAACTGCATCTGCCTGCCGACCGCCATCGCGGACACGCAACAGGCGATCGCCGTGTCGTCGCCGGTACGCGGGCGCATCAGGTCGTCGGACTCGTACTGGATCGCGCTGGTGTCGATGGAGACCTGCGCGCAGAACCGCTTGAAGCCGTCCGGCAGCCGCGGCGACCACAGGACGGTCAGGTTGGGCTCGGGAGCCGGGCCGAGGTTGTAGAGGGTCTGCAGGAAGCGGAAGGAGGTGCGGGTGACCAGCGGGCGTCCGTCGGTGCCGATACCGCCGATGGACTCCGTCACCCAGGTCGGGTCGCCGGAGAACAGCGCGTCGTACTCGGGGGTGCGCAGGAACCGCACGATCCGCAGCTTGATCACGAAGTCGTCGATCAGCTCCTGTGCCCGGGTCTCGTCGATGCGGCCTTCGTCCAGGTCACGCTGGAGGTAGACGTCCAGGAAGGTGGAGGTGCGGCCCAGCGACATCGCCGCGCCGTTCTGCTCCTTCACCGCCGCGAGGAAGCCGAGGTAGAGCCACTGCACCGCCTCGTGCGCGGTCGTGGCGGGACGCGAGACGTCGCAGCCGTACGAGGCCGCCATCTCGGTCAGCTCGCCCAACGCCCGGATCTGCTCGGCCAGTTCCTCGCGGTCACGGATGACGTCCGGAGTGGAGGGCGATGCGTCCAGCAGGGCCAGGTCCGCGCGCTTGGCCTCGATCAGCCGTGCCGTGCCGTACAGCGCGACGCGCCGGTAGTCGCCGATGATCCGGCCGCGCCCGTAGGCGTCCGGCAGCCCGGTGATGATCCCGGCCTTGCGGGCGGCCCGCATGGCGGGGGTGTAGGCGTCGAAGACGCCGTCGTTGTGGGTCTTGCGGTAGTTGCTGAAGACGCGGGTGACGAAGGGGTCGGCCTGGTAGCCGTACGCCTTCAGACCGTTCTCCACCATCCGCAGCCCGCCGTTGGGCATGATCGCCCGCCGGAGCGGGGCGTCCGTCTGCAGGCCGACGATCAGTTCCCGGTCGCGGTCGATGAAGCCCGGCCGGTGCGAGGTGATGGTGGACGGTGTGCCCGGGTCGACGTCGAGGACGCCCCGGCGCCGTTCCTCGGGGAACAGCCGGGCGACCTTCTCCCAGACGGCGAGCGTGCGCTCGGTCGGCCCGGCCAGGAACGTGTGATCACCTTCGTACGGTGTGTAGTTGGCCTGGATGAAGTCGCGCACGTCGACGTTCTCCCGCCACTGCGCGCCGGCGAAGTCGCGCCATGCCTCGGTCGTCGCCCGGGGTCCAGCTGTCACCGTTGCGGTCATCGCCGGTCTCTCCCTCGTCTGCCGTGTGAACTTTCCGTCCTGTCGATGGTCGTCGCTCACGGCGCCGGGGAGGAGGGTCGGTCGGCGTACCCGGAGCGCGCCATCGGGCCCCCGTCCGCCGGGCCGTTGGTCCCGGCCCGGACCTGACGACGAGCCCGGCGGCCGAGGAGGACGACCCGCTCGGCCCGGTCCGGTACCCGTCGGACCGGGGCGGCTCCGTTGGCCGGCCGGGGTGCCCCGGTCGTGGGTGACCCCTGCCGCCGCGGCGCGGCCACCGTGCACACCACCTTCCGCCGAGTCGTCTGTCGTCCTCGTCCCACGTCCAGGACCGTTCCGCCGCAGGGTGCCGAAGGACCCGGCCGCGGGGCCGGGCGGCCCGCCCGCGGGGCCGGGCGGCCCCTCGTCCGGCGCCGGACACGGGGAGCACGCTGGATGCGCAGGTTCGAACGCACCGCAGGCACGTCGGGAACGCTCCCGCCACGGCCTGCACGCTGCGGTCGTCGCCGGCCGGGCACCGCGGCTGCGCCGACGACTCGAAGTGACAGCGCCGAAGGAGAGGGAGACGTCATGCACGGCACCCCGCACATCGTCAGCGATGTGATGACCCAGACCGTGGCCGCCATCGGCCGCGGCGCCTCCTTCAAGGAGATCGTGCGGATGATGCAGGACTGGAAGGTCAGCGCCCTGCCCGTCCTGGAGGGCGAGGGCCGGGTCGTCGGAATCGTGTCCGAGGCCGACCTGCTGCCCAAGGAGGAGTTCCGCGACAGCGACCCCGACCGGGAGACCCAGCTGCGGCGGCTGTCCGACCTGGCGAAGGCCGGCGCGGTGACCGCCGGGGAGCTGATGACGTCACCGGCGCTCACCGTCCCGGCCGACACGACGCTTTCCCAGGCCGCTCGGACCATGGCCCGGGCGAAGGTCAAACGGCTGCCCGTCGTCGACGACGTGGGCATGCTGCAGGGCATCGTCAGCCGCGCCGACCTGCTGAAGGTGTTTCTGCGCGATGACGACGACATCGTCGAGGAGGTGCGCCGGGAGGTGGTGTCGTACCTCTTCCCCGCGTCGACGTCGTCCGTACGCGTGGCGGTGCGGGACGGGGTCGTGACGCTCGGCGGCCGTATCCGCGACACCTCCCTGATCCCCGTGGCCGCGCGTCTGATCCGGGCCGTCGAGGGGGTCGTGGACGTGGACTTCGACGTCTCCGAGCCCGACCGCTCCGCCGGGCCGCGCCCCGACCCGACGAGCGACGCCGAGAACACATCGCGCGCGTGAGGGGCCGACAGGCCACGGGCCGCGAGGGCACGGCCGCGGGGCGGGGTGGCGTGTCTTCGACGCAACCGGCTGCGACGACGGGGACGACGCGAAACCGCTGCGCGAGCGCCTGCCGTACAAGATCACCGGAACGACCGGCGAGCGCGGGCTGATCGGCTCGCACGAACTCGCCCACTACGCCGGAGCCTCGGGGCTGACGCTGTCGTACGCCTCCCTGGTGACGCGGCTGACCGAGTTCGGCAAACCGGACGCGGAACCCGAGAAGACCGACCCGGTGCCGCTGCTCATGATCGCGGTCGTGTTCGTCGTGCTGCTGACGCCGGTCGCCGTGTTCATCGCCGCCGCCGTCCGCTTCGGCGGCGAACGCCGCGACCGCCGCCTCGCCGCGCTGCGCCTGGTCGGCTCCGACCGGGGGACGACCCGGCGGATCGCGGCGGGCGAGGCGCTGGCGGGAGCCCTGCTCGGCCTGCCGCTGCTGCTGCTGCTGCGCATGATGCGCCCCGCGGGCCTGCGCACGGAACAGCCCCCGGTACGGGCCGGGACATGGGCTCCTCCTGCCAGGAGGAGCCCATCCGTGCGCGCGGGCAGGCCCGGCCCGGCGTCGGCACGGCCTTTCGACCCGGGGCGCAGGCCTCGGAGACCGGACGCCGCCTCAGGAGGGCCGTCCGCCGAACCCGGTCACACGGCCCCGGTGCCCGTACTGACGTGCGACGACGTTTCCGGGTCCGGGTACGGTCCCTGGCCCTGGCCCTGGTCCGGTGGGGGATCGGCCGGTCCGGGCAGCCCGCCGGGGCCGGCTCCCGGGACCGGGCGTCCGGTGGTGGGACGTTCCGTGGCCGGGCATCCCGGGGACGGCTCGGAGCTCTCGCCGAGGAAGCCGCCCGACTGGTGCTGCCACAGCTTGGCGTAGGCGCCGTTCGCCGCGAGCAACTCCTCGTGGGATCCCTCCTCGACGACGCTCCCCCGGTCGAGGACGACGAGACGGTCCATGCCGGCGACGGTGCTCAGCCGGTGGGCCACCACCAGGGCCGTGCGTCCTTCCATCAACCGCCACAGGGCGTCCTGGACGAGGAGTTCGCTCTCCGAGTCCAGCGCGCTGGTCGCCTCGTCTAGCAGCAGGATCGGGGCGTCGCGCAGGATGGCCCTGGCGAGGGCGACGCGCTGTCGCTGGCCGCCCGAGAGCTTCACTCCCCGCTCCCCCACCAAGGTGCCGAATCCATCCGGGAGTTGGTCGGCGAACTCCGTGACGTGTGCCGCCGTGGCCGCGGCGCGGATCTCCTCGTCGGTGGCGCCGGGCCGGGCGAAGGCGATGTTGTCCCGCAGGCTGCGGTGGAACATGGCGGGGTCCTGCGGGACATAGGCGATCAGGGAGCGCAGGTCGCTCTGGCGCAATCGGCTGATGTCCTGACCGCCGATCAGGATGCGTCCGCCGTCGATGTCCGACATCCGCAGCAGGAGCCGGGTGAGTGTGGTCTTGCCGCCGCCGGACCTGCCGACCAGACCGATCCGCGCGCCGGCGGGCACGTCCAGTTCGAGTTTCTGGAAGATCGGCTTCGCGCCCGCGTGGGCGAAGGTCACCGCCTCGAAGCGAATGCCGGTGTCCCGGGCCGCGAGCGGTTGGGGTTCCGCCGGGTCGAGCACGGTGGGCGGATCCAGCAGCAGCTCCGTGAACTGCGCGGCCTCGGTCATCGAGCTTTCCAGACGCCGGTAGATCTGGTTGAACTCGAACATGATCTGGGTCGCGTTGGAGTAGTAGGTGAACGCGACGACGACCTCCTCCACTCCCTGGCCGGGGCCTCCTAAGGCGATGGCGACCACCAGGCCCAGCACGTTCGTCAGCACCGACAGAGGGGCGATCAGGGTGTCGACGCGCAGATTGCCGTAGTCCCACGACCGCAGCATCAGGTGCCGGGATTCCGCGACCCGGCTGCGGTGTTCGTCGGCCTCCCGCCGCTCGGCCGCGAACGCCCGGATGGTCTCCATGTTCGCGAGACTGTCGGCTACATGTCCGGAGACCCGGGCGATCGCCGCCTCACGGTCGTGGACGAGCATCTGCCGGCGACGGATCACCGGCGTCGCGGCCACCACGGTCAGCGCGATCATCACGAGAAGTCCGACGACGAGCATCGGCTCGTAGCTCCACAGCACCACGGCGCCGAACACCAGGGGGACGAGACTGCCCACGATCCGGTACGTCACCGTGTCGACGAAGTCCTCGAAGCGCTTGCCGAAACTCAGCACCCGTTTGGTCAGGGAACCGGCGAAGTTGTCGTGGAAGAACGCCGCGTCCTTGGCGAGGAGTTCGTCCATGCCGCTCACGTACAGGTGTTCTATGCCGAGGGCGTCCACACGGTTCAGGCAGTGCAGCCCGACCCGCCACACCGCCTCGGCGAGCAGCAGCGTCGCGCCGAAGCCCAGCACGTACGGCAGCGCCGAGCCGAGGGTGAGACCGCCGCCGCCGGCGGCCTGTCCGGCCAGTTTGGCGATCAGCAGCGGGGCGACGTAGCGGATGCCGATGTTGCCCACGGCCGGCAGCAGCAGCGCGGGCAGGGCCAGTCGTCGTAGCCGCAGCAGTTCCAGGCCGTAGCGGCGCAACGCCAGAACGACCGCGCTCCTGCCCGGCGTCGGGCCTCTCATATCTGTTGTTCCCATCACGCTCCCGGTGGTTCGGAAGTCGGAAGTCTCCCGTCCGGGAAGCTCCGCAGTCCAGGCATTTAATGCGGAAGGGCGAGAACCGGACAGGAGAGCCCTTCTCCATACGCAGCGGACGTATCCGGTGATGAGCCGAGGGCAGCCGACGCAGCCGTCACCCCTGACAGCCGTCACCCCTGACAGGGGTCCGGCCCGGCACGAGGCGTGGCGCAGGCACCGCGAAGGCGCACGCCGTCCCGGACTGCGGACTGCGGACCGCGGACTGCGGACTGAGATCAGAACTCGCCCGAGCCGCCCAGTCCGGTGAGCGCGCCCACCGGGTCCGGGTCGGGGGTGCCGCGCGGCCACCAGTCGTCATGGCCGGGTTCGGACTCGTACGCATACCACAACCCGTCCCGCCCGAAGCGGAGTTGGACATGGCCGCGCGGGTGGGTGAGATGGTTGCGACGGGGGCGGAAGGCGGGCAGGTCGGCGGCCAGGAGGAGGGGACGCGCCCGGTCGAAGCGGCCGGCCGGCGGGTCCCAGGACTCCTCCAGGACGGCGAGTCCGTCCGGTCCGCCCTGTCGCCAGGCGGCCACCGCGCGCGCCAGTTCGGACGGGGTGCGGCCGGCGGCGGAGGACAGCGAGGCGTAGAGGGCCCGGGTGGCGACGGTGAGCCCGGAGCCGGGGCGGGACGCTGCGAGCCGCACGGCGTCCTGCCAGAGGGTCAGCGCGCCGATCTCGTCGTACCCGGTGGTCAGCAGGGCGTGGGCACGGGCGGCCGCGTCCGTCGCGAGGTGGTCCAGGGCGAAGGAGTCCGGGCCGTTCGGGGCGGACGGGTACACCGGAGGCTGCTCGGGGTGCGCGGGCGCGGGCAGCGGGTCCGGGAGGGGCGGCAGCCGGCGCTCCGCGAGGGCTTCCGCGGCCCGCACACCCGGCAGGAGACGGGGTTGCCGCTCCAGGGCGGCGCGGGCCGCCCGGGCGGCGTTGCGCCGGGACAGCGCGTCCAGCAGTTCGCGCTCGCCCCGGCCGCGCAGCAGGAGCAGCACGAACGGGTCGGCGTCGAGCAGCCGCGCGGTCTGGTAGCAGAGGGCGGCCGCGTGCTTGCAGGGGTGACCGCGGTCGGGGCAGCTGCAGTGCGGTTCCAGGTCGCCGGGGCCGGGCAGCAGCGGCACCCCGCACCCGGCGAGCGACTCCGGCATCTCCTTGTCGAGCAGCGCGGCGATGTGCCCCGGGTGCTCGACGGCGGCTGCCAGGAAACGCTCCCAGTCCTCCTCGCCGAGGGTGCGCAGCCGCACCTGGACGCGGTACGGGCGGGGGCGGCTGCCCTGCACATAGGCCAGGACGTGGCCCGGCGTGACCGTGATCGCGTCCACGTTTCCCTGCTCGGCGTAACCGCGCCCGCGGAGCACGCGCTTGGGGTCGAGGGCGCCCTCCTCGAGCGCGGCGACCCAGGCGTTCCCCCACCAGGTCCCGGCGAAGTCGCCGCCGGTGTGCGGGGGGAAGGCCGGGAAGGTGCGGCGGTGATCGCCGTCCCGGGAGGGGGCCGCCATGGAACGGGGGGTGTGGGGTTGGACGTCGTCGAGCGCCACGGAGAGCGCGTGGAACGCATGACCGTCGCGACCGTCGGGGACATGGGGGTCTTCGGGGGCGTAGGAGCCGTCGGGGCCGTCGGGGCCGTTCTCCGCGTCGTCCCGGCGGGTCGTTCGCACGGGTTCCGGTGCGGGTGCGGATGCGGATGCGGGTTTGCAGCCGGGCTCGGACTCGCACTCGCACTCGAGCCGGGGTACGGATGGGGGCTCGGGTACGGACTCGGGCTCGGGTACGGACTCGGGCCCGGCAGAGTCGTCCGTCGGCATACGGAAGGAGTCGGCGAGCAACTCCCTGACCGCGCGGGCGCGTTCCTCGGCGAGCCGATCGCGCGGGTGGTCCGCGCCTCGGACACCGGCGGTGCGCCCGGCGGGCGGGGCGAAGGGACGTGCGGGGTTCGGGCCGGGACGGTGACGCCGTCGGCGGGCGGCCGTCTCATGGCCCTCGTGGGCCGACTGTTCATCTGTGCCGGCGGATGTGTCGGCGGATGTCCGGGCCTCGGTTCCGGACGGATCGCGGCGTGCCTGGGCCCGGGCCGCGCGCAGGGCCTCACGGGCGACGTCCCCCGGACGTGGGCCGGTCGTCACGGACGGCGCGGTCGTGGCGTCCGGCGCGGATTCGGCCCGTGCGGGCGTGGTGTTCCGGACGGTCGTGAGGCGGGAGGAGGGTCCTGGCTGCTCGTCCGACGCAGAGGACGGTCGGGGCCGCTCGTCGGACGCGGCGGCGTCGGCCCCCGCCGCGTCCACGGCGGCCGGCGCTGCGGGTGCGGGCGGCGCGGCGGTCGCCGCGGGCCGGCGATCCGCCGGGGTGACGGCCTCCCTGTCGGTGGAGGCAGTCGCCCCTGCGGCGGTGCCGGCGGCGTCGCCACCCGGTCCCGGACCGGCCTCCGCAGAACGGGTCCCGGACGCGGAGTCCGGGACGGACGCAGGGTGCGGGACGGACGCAGGGGCGGAGTCTGCCCCGGGGTGGGCGCCGGTCGCAGGCACCGAGCCCGGCACCGGAGCCACGGGACCGGTACCGGCCGCGGAACCCGGGGGCTGCACAGGGTCGGGGCCGGCCGCTGCGCCGATGCCGGACGCGGGACCCGAGCCGGTCCCGACTCCGGGGCCGACCACGGGAACGGGTTCGGCCCCGGAGTCGGGACCGGGGTGGGCGTCGGCCGCAGGCACCGAGCCGGCCACCGGAGCCACCGGACCGTCGTCACCCACGGAACCGGTGCAGCCCGCGGGACCAGGGTCGGCGACGGGGCCGGGGACGCCCACGGAACCGGTGTCGGGGACGGGGCCGGCGTCACCCGCGGGACCCGGACCGGCAGTGACGGGAGAGGGCTGCGCGGCGGCGCGGCGCAGGGCCGCGCGGGCGGCGTCGGCCGGCCGAGGGGCGGCGAGGGCCGCAGGACGGTCGGGGCGGTCGGGGCGGTCCGTCCGCCGTTCGGTGCGCTCCTCCGGCGTGTGCTGCTGTACCGTCTGCTCCTGCCGGCGCCGCTCCCGGGCAGCCCGCAGCGCTCGGCGCGCCTCGTCGGCCGGCCCGGCACCCTCGCGCGGTTCGCTCATCACGCCTCCCTCCGCAGCCTGACCAGGTCGGTGAGTTCACGGTCCGTGAGTTCGGTCAGGGCCGACTCGCCGGAGCCGAGGATCGCGTCCGCCAGGGCACGCTTGACCTGGAGCATCTCGGCGATGCGGTCTTCGACCGTGCCCTCGGTGACGAGGCGGTGCACCTGCACCGGCTGGGTCTGGCCGATGCGGTAGGCGCGGTCGGTGGCCTGTTCCTCCACCGCCGCGTTCCACCACCGGTCGAAGTGCACGACGTGCCCCGCGCGTGTCAGGTTGAGACCCGTGCCGGCGGCCTTCAAGGACAGCACGAGGACCGGGGTCGCGCCGCTCTGGAAGCGGTCCACCATCCGTTCCCGTTCCGGCACCGGAGTCCCGCCGTGCAGCAGGTCGACGGGGACGGCGCGGGCGGTGAGATGGGCGGTGATCAGACGGGCCATGCCGACGTACTGGGTGAAGACGAGGGCCGAGCCGTCCTCCGCGAGGAGGGTGTCCAACAGCTCGTCCAGCAGGGCGAGTTTGCCTGAGCGGGCGGCCAGGGCGTCACCCACGGCGGGGCCGGCCTCCTTGAGGTAGAGGGCGGGGTGGTCGCAGATCTGCTTCAGCGCGCCGAGGAGCTTCAGGACCAGGCCGCGCCGGGCGATGCCGTCCGCCGTCTCGATGGCCAGCAGGGACTCACGGACCACCGCCTCGTAGAGGGCGGCCTGCTCACGGGTGAGCAGGACCGGGTGGTCGGTCTCCGTCTTGGGCGGCAGCTCGGGCACGATGCCGGGATCGGACTTCTTGCGGCGCAGCAGGAACGGGCGGACCAGCCGGGCGAGGCGCTCCACCGCCTGGTCGTCCTCGCCGTTCTCCACCGCGCGTGCGTGCCGGGCGCGGAAGGACTTCAGGGGGCCGAGGAGCCCGGGTGTCGTCCAGTCGAGCAGCGCCCAGAGCTCGGACAGGTTGTTCTCGACGGGGGTGCCGGTCAGCGCCACGCGCGCGGGCGTCGGGATGGTGCGCAGTGCCTTCGCCGTCGCCGAGTAGGGGTTCTTCACGTGCTGCGCCTCGTCCGCGACGACCATGCCCCAGGGCTGTGCGGCCAGTGTCGGGGCCGCCGTGCGCATGGTGCCGTACGTGGTGAGGACGAAGCCGCCGGACAGTTCGGCCAGGCTGCGGTCGGGGCCGTGGAAGCGGCGGACGGGCACCCCGGGTGCGAAGCGGTTGATCTCGCGCTGCCAGTTGCCCAGCAGGGAGGCCGGGCAGACCACCAGCGTGGGCTCGGTGCGGGCCCGCTTCAGATGCAGGGCGATGACGGTGATCGTCTTGCCGAGGCCCATGTCGTCGGCGAGACAGCCGCCGAGGCCGAGGGAGGTCATGAGGTCCAGCCAGGCCAGGCCGCGCAGCTGGTAGTCGCGCAGGACGGCGTGCAGACCGGCGGGCGGCTCGGCGGGCCTTACCCCGGCGGTGAGCCGGTCGCGCAGGGCGGCCAGGGCGCCGACCGGCACCGCCTCGACGGTCTCGCCGTCGACCTCGGCCACGCCGGAGAGGGCGACGGACAGGGCGTCGACCGGGTCCAGCAGGCCCAGTTCGCGTTTGCGGGCCTTGCGCACCAGCGCCGGATCGACCAGCACCCACTGGTCGCGCAGCCGCACCACCGGGCGGTGGGCCTCCGCCAGCGCGTCCATCTCGGCCTCGCTGAGCGGGTCGCCGCCGAGCGCCAGCTGCCAGCGGAACTGCAGTAGTTCCTCGCCCTCGAAGAAGCTCCCGCCGTCGGTCGCGGAGCCGGGCGCGGGACGGACCACGGCGGCGGCGCTGAGGTCCTGTGCGAGGTCCCGAGGCCAGTGCACGGCAACCCCGGCAGCGGCGAGCCGGGTGGCGGCCACGCCGAGCAGATCGCCCAGTTCGTCCTCGGAGAGGGCCAGGACGTCCGGCGCGTCCTGTTCGGCGAGCCGGGCGAGCGGCGGCCACACGCGGGCCGCGCGCCGCACGGCGAGGGCCGCGTCCACGCGCGCGCGTGCCCCGAAGGCCGCGTCGGCCTCGCCCGCCCACAGCGCCGCCGCGTCCGCCACCAGGGTCGGGTCGGCGAGGCTGTGCACCTGGACGATCGCCGCGCCCGCGCTGCGCACCCGCGCTGCGCCGTGGCCGTCGTCGCCGGACGCGTCGAACATGTCGTACGCCGACAGGTCGAGGCGGAGCGAGATCCGCACCCCGGCGTCCATGCCGGCGGCGACTTCCGCGGCCCAGTCGTGGGCGCCGGACAGCCGCTGCGGGCGGCGGTCGGCGAAGGGCTTCCCGCAGGCGTGCGGCGCGGCCGGGGTGCGGGGCATGGTGTCCGCCACCGCGTCGAGGAACGCGCGCATCAGGGGCTCGGGCCGGGGCAGCAGGAGCGGCCCGGAGCCGGGGAGCGGCACGGCGTGGCCCTCGGGCGGGAGCGCGGCGGCGACCGCGCGCAGATGCGCGATGTCCTGCGGGTCCAGCGGGCCCGCGCGCCAGGCGTCGT
Source organism: Streptomyces sp. P3 (assembly GCF_003032475.1). Lineage (NCBI taxonomy): Bacteria > Bacillati > Actinomycetota > Actinomycetes > Kitasatosporales > Streptomycetaceae > Streptomyces > Streptomyces sp. P3. The sequence continues at coordinate 6,941,906 of NZ_CP028369.1, read as the reverse complement.
GCCCGGCCGGCGTCAGGCCGGGCAGGAGGCGGCCGCGGGCGGCGAGCCGCAGCGCGTGCAGCGCGGCCGCGCCCCAGCAGGCGGTCGCCGGGTGGGCGGCGGGGTCGCTGCGGGCGCGCACGAGCAGCGGGAGCGCCGTGTCGAGCGGCAGGGACAGGGCCGGGGTCCGCCTGCGGCGGATCGTGGCACCCTGGCGCCGGACGACGGTGAGCTCCGTGTGTTCCGCCGCCGCGGCGGGCAGCGCGTCGCCGGCCGGGTCCCAGAAGGCGACGCGGCCCTCGCGCGGGAGGGGTGCGGGCAGGAAGACGGCGGCGAGCCGCACGGGGAGGGAGAGGGAACCGGGCTCGGCGGTCGCCGTCCCGTCGGCCGTGACGCTCATGCCGGGTGTCCACCTCCCGCCCGTCTGTCGGATCAGTCGTCTTCGACTCTACGGGCGGGGTCTGACAATCGGCCCCGGACGGCCGGCCGGGGCCCGGGTCGGGTCCGGCCGGGGCCCGGGCGGGGCCCCGGGAACCGGGTCAGGGGACCGTGCGGGAGACGACGTACACGAACGGGAAGACCGCGTTTCCGGTGTTCACGACGATGTCCAGCGTGGGCTGCGGGTTCTTCCGCTCGAGGACGATGCCGAAGTCGTCCCCCGGACGCGAGCCGGGGCCGCTGAACTTCCAGCCGGTGATCTCCTGGTCGCGGTCGCTGATGGCGATGTCACCCTTCTTCAGGTCGTCACGGCCCACGCCGATCTCCGCGAGGAACTGGTCGAGGCCGGCGTGCGTGGTCTGGAACTGCACATAGAGCCGGCTGGTCTTCCAGTTGTTGGTCTCGTAGTAGGCGACCTTGTTGGCCGGGTGCGGGACCGGCACCTGGTACAGACGGCGCTGCACCTTCGAGGGCCAGCCCTCGGTGAGCCCGGTCGCCGAGTACTTCGCCTCCTTGTCCTTGCCGCTGCTGCGGCTCTGGTTGGCGGAGATCACCAGGTAGCCGGCCGGGACGCCGATGAGCAGCACGATGATCAGCAGGGTGAGCGCCCTGCGGCGGATCATGTGCCGGCGGTCCTCCGGCGGGTGGGGCGGCTCGCCAAAGGACGCGGCCTGGCGGGGCAGCGGTGCGCTCATACGGCGTCCGAGGTCGTGCGGGGCGGTTGCGGTACCGGGGTCATGCGATGTCCTGGGCGGAGGGCGGCACGGCCGTCAGGCCGTGGCTGGGGCGGAGGGCGGCTCGCGCGTCGGGCCGTGTCCCGGGCGGGGACGGTACAGACGTCACGCCGTGTCCTGGTTGCGGCGGGCCGCCTCCGTGAACCGTTCGAAGCGCTCGTAGCGCTCCACGCGGCGGCGCTTGGCGCGCCGGAAGCGGCGCGCCACCAGACGGGCCAGGTCCGCGGCGCCGACCATGCCCGCCTCGGGGCCGAGCTGGGCGCGCACTATCCGGGCCTCGGGACGGTAGCCACGACCGGTGAGCTGGCGCTTGAACGCGTCGCGCGCGGGGCTGATCAGCAGGTCGTCGGCGGCCGAGACGCCACCGCCGATCACGAAGCAGGAGGGGTCGAGGGCGGCGGCGAGGTTGGCGATGCCGACGCCCAGCCACTGGCCGATGTCCTGGAGCAGCTCGATGCACATGGCGTCGCCCTCGCGGGCCAGCTCGGTGATCATGGGGCCGCTGATGTCCCCGATCTGCCCCTTGACGTGCTCGATGATCCCGTAGGCCACCGGCGAGTCGGCGGCGGCCAGCTCCTTGGCCTCCCTGACCAGGGCGTTGCCCGAGCTGTACTGCTCCCAGCAGCCGCGGTTGCCGCACGGGCAGCGATGGCCGCCGGGCACCACCTGCATATGGCCGAACTCGCCGGCGACGCCGTACTTGCCGCGCTTGACCTGGCCGTCCTCGAGGATCGCGCCGCCGATTCCGGTACCGAGGGTGATCATGACGAGGTGGTCCTCGCCTCGGCCCGCGCCGAAGCGCCACTCCGCCCAGGCGGCGGTGTTGGCGTCGTTGTCGACGAGGACGGGCACCGCGAGACGGCCGGAGAGGCGGTCCCTGAGGGGTTCGTTGCGCCAGGACAGATGAGGCGCGAACAGCACACGGTTGCGGTCGGCGTCGACCCAGCCCGCCGCGCCGACGCCCACGGCGTGCACGTCGTGGCGGTCGGACAGGTCGAGGACCAGTTCGACGATGGTGTCCTCGACGACCTTCGGGCTCTTCGACTTGTCCGGCGTCTCGGTGCGGACCTTCTCCAGGATGTTGCCGTCGGCGTCGACGACGCCCGCCATCACCTTGGTGCCGCCGATGTCGATGCCCACGGTGGGCACCCGTGGCGCGGTCAGGAGCGAGCGGCGCTCCCTGGTGCCCACCGTGCGGAGTGCGGGGGCGCGACGGGAGCCGATGGGGGCGCTGAAGTTGCCGTAGGTGCTCATCGTCGCCGATTCTGCCTCACCCCCACCTCGGGTGCCGAGCCGGGCGACGACGCCGCGCGGCCTTCGCCGCCGGCTGACGCCCGGCGACTGCGGCGGCGCGGGGACGGACGGCTGTGCGACGTCCCAGCTCGTGGCGGGGGTCTCCCCGGCGGTCCTCGTCGCTTCCCCGCCGCCGGCGTGCACGGGTGACGGGGGTCACAGCGTCGTGGACGTCACGCTCCTGACCGCGGTGACCCGCGCCGCGGCCTCACGGCGCCGCGCCCGCCGTCGCGCCCGGGGCGCACAGAAGCGCTCAGGGGCGCACGAGCAGCTGGAACTCGAAGGAGTAGCGGGTCGGGCGGTAGATGTGGTCGCCGAACTCCACCGCGCGGCCGGTGTCGTCGAAGGTGGTGCGCTGCATGGTCAGCAGCGGGGCGCCCGGCTCCTCGGCGAGCCGCTCCGCCTCGTCCACGGTGGCGGCGCGGGCGCCGATGGACTGGCGGGCGCTGTGCAGGGTGATCCCGGCGGCCCGCATCAGGCGGTACAGGCCGGTGGCCTGCAGCTGTGCGGTGTCGAGGTCGAGCAGGCCGGAGGGCAGGTGGTTGCACAGGTACGCCATCGGCTCGCCGTGCGCCAGCCGCAGCCGTTCCACCCGGTGGACGTCACTGCCCTCGGCCACCCCGAGCGCGGCCGCCACCTCGGCGGACGCCGGCAGCACGGTGTTGACCAGGACCGTCGTCGCCGGACGCTGCCCGGCCGCCTCCAGGTCGTCGTAGAGGCTGCTGAGCTCCAGCGGGCGTTTGACCTGGCTGTGCACGACCTGTGTGCCGACGCCCCGGCGGCGCACCAGGAGCCCCTTGTCCACGAGCGACTGGATCGCCTGGCGGACGGTGGGCCGGGACAGGCCGAGCCGTGCGGCGAGCTCGATCTCGTTGCCCAGCAGGCTGCCGGGGGTGAGCGAGCCGTGCTCGATCGCGGCCTCCAGCTGCTGGGCGAGCTGGAAGTACAAGGGCACCGGCGAACTGCGGTCCACACGTAGTTCCAGCTGCACGGTCGGGTCCACTCCTGGTTTCGGCACGGCCCGAGCGTAGCTCCGCGACCGGTTGACGGGAAGTTGTGTAGTCCGATTGTCCGGACATGCGCATTGACAGGGTGCTGCCTGCGACGTCACTTTGGTTCCATGCGCATCGGGGTCATCGGGACGGGCCGCATCGGCACCATTCATGCGAACACACTCAGCCGTCACCGCGAGGTCGGATCCCTCATCCTGACGGACGCCGACCCCGCGCGGGCTCAGGAGCTCGCGCTGCGGCTGGGCGAGACGGCCGCTCCCGGGGTGGACGAGATCTTCCGCTGGGGCGTGGACGCCGTGGTCATCACGACGGTCACGTCGGCCCACGCCGAACTGATCGGTCGGGCAGCGCGCTCCGGACTGCCGGTCTTCTGCGAGAAGCCGATCGCCCTGGACCTGGCGGGGACCTTACAGGCGATAGCCGAGGTCGAGAACGCCGGAACGATCCTTCAGATGGGTTTCCAGCGCCGCTTCGACGCGGGGTACACGGGGGCCCGGGAGGCGGTGCGCTCGGGGCGGCTCGGACGGCTGCACACGGTGCGGGCGCTGACCTCCGACGAGTCGGCGCCACCGGCCGCCTGGCTGCCGGTGTCCGGCGGGATCTACCGGGACGCGCTCATCCACGACTTCGACTGCCTGCGCTGGGTGACCGGGCGCGAGGTGGCGGACGTGTACGCGGCAGGGTCCGACGCCGGTCCCGCGATGTTCCGCGAGGCGGGGGACGTGGACACGGCGGCCGCGGTCCTCACCCTCGACGACGGCACCCTCGCCACCGCGACGGCGACCCGGCTGAACGGGGCGGGTTACGACGTCCGCATGGAGCTGGCCGGGGAGCTGGACCAGATCGTCGTGGGCCTGGACGACCGCACGCCGATCGCGTCCACCGAGCCCACCGGTCCACCGGCCGCGGACAAGCCGTGGACGGGATTCCTGGAACGCTTCGAACCCGCCTACACGGCGGAGCTGAACGCCTTCGTCGACGTCGTCCGCGGGGACCGCGCCAACCCCTGCGACGGCCGCGAGGCGCTGCAGGCCCTGCGTATCGCCGAGGCCTGCGAGGTGTCCCGCCGAGAACGCCGGGCGGTACGGCTCGCGGAGATCCCGGCGTCCCTCGGGACGGCGTGAGCCGGGACGGCGCCCTCAGGACTGTGTGAGCGGACATGGCGGGCCGGCGCGGCGAACGGCCGCGGGTCCTGCCGCCGCCCGGACCCGTTCCCCCGGACCCGCCGCCCGCGGTCTTCGCCCGGGACGGTCCCGGGGCGTGCTTGCGGGCGTTGGTCAGCCCCTCCTGGACGATGCGGTAGGCGGTGCGGCCGAGGGTCTGCTCGGATTCTTCGCCCTGGTGCTGGGCGTCCTCGGGCTGCCGCACGAGGACGCCCAGCGGCATGTGGGCCTCGTGCGGCGGATCGGCCTCCTGGACGGCCACGAGGTGTACGCGAGCGTCGCGCTGCTCGTGCCGGCGTTCGCGCTGTTCGCCGCCGGGGAGAGCCGGGGATCCGACTGACCGGGCGTCCCGGCGGCGGCCCGCCGGCTCCGTGGGTTCCCGCGAGGACGGCCCGGTCAGCCGCCCAGCTCCTGATGGCGGGCCGTGAGGCGGCGCGCGCCCTCCTCCGTCAGCGAGCCGAACAGGCGCAGGCGGGAGATGCCGCCGTCCGGATAGATGTCCACGCGCGCGTGCGTGCCGACCGCGGGTTCCGGCAGGACGAACCGGTGGTCGGTGTCGGGCTGCAGGCGGGTGCGCGGCAGGATCTCCGTCCACGCGCCGTCGTCGCCGTCCTTGACCGACACCGAGGCCCAGCCGGCGCTGTTGCCCTTCAGGTACGCCGTGTCGATCTCCAGCGCGCGGATCCGCGCCTGGGCGGCCAGCCGGTAGCGGATCCAGTCGTGGCCCCGGTCGCGGCGGCGGCGGGTCTCCCAGCCGTCGTCCATCTTGCGGGAGCGGCCCGGCTGGATGGTGTGGACCGCGGGCGAGTAGAAGCGGTCGGATGCGTCCTCGACCCGGCCGCCGTTCTCCAGGGCGACCACGTCGAAGGCACCGAGCACGGCCAGCCACCCGGGGTCGGGGACGACCTCGCCGTGCACCCGCAGGCGGGCGATGCCGCCGTCGGGATGCTGGTTGACCCGCAGGTGAGTGAAGCGCTGCTCGGTCGCCACGGGGAAACCGTTCGCCGCGTGGCCGCCGACCGGCGTGCGCGGGACCAGCGTCGTCCACTTCACGTCGTCCCCGAGGAGTTCCTCGGGCGACGGCGTGCCCGCCACCGACGCGCCCTCGACCGACACCGCCTGCGGGTGGTTGCCGCGGAAGTGGGCCGTGTCGACGACGATGCCCCGGATCACGCCGGGCGCGCCGAGACGGACGAGCGCCCAGTCGTGGTCGTCGGCGGCCGGCCACGGGTGGTCGGCGTCGGCGCCGCGGCGTCGGCGGGTCTCCCAGCCGTCCATGATCTTGCCCTTGTGCCCGAAGCGCTCCGGGTCGAACTCGGCGGGTCCGGGCAGCAGAAGGTTCTCGCGCTCGGCGAAGAACTCGTCGTTGGCGGCGACGACCGCACCGCCGAGCCGCCGGTCGGCGAGGTCGACGTACCGGGTGAAGGGGAGGTCGGCGGTGCGGTAGTCCGCGTACGGGTCGCCGCCTCCGTAGGGGTTCGCGTCGCCGGTGAATCTCGTCGTCGCCGTCACGGTGATCAGATCTGCCTTTCGGGAGTCGGCCGGTGCGGGGTGCGGGTGCGGGTGCGGGGAGCGCGGTGCGGGTGCGCGGGTGCGGGCGCCCTGCGGCGTCGGCGTCAGGGGCTGCGGGTGAGCAGTCGGCCCTTCGGCTCGGTGAACTCGCCGCCGGCGACGATGCGTTCGCCCCGCAGCCAGGTGGACTTCACGACGCCGTGGAGGGTCCGGCCGGAGTACGCCGTGACGCGGTTGCGGTGCTGGAGCGCCGCCGGGTCGACGGTGAAGGTCTCGTCGGGGGCGAGGACGGCGAAGTCGGCGTCGCGGCCCGCCTCGATCGCGCCCTTGCGGTCGAGGCCCACGAGGGCGGCGGTGCGCGTGGACATCCACCGCACGACGTCCTCGAGACCGTGGCCCCGTCGGCGGGCCTCGGTCCAGACCGCCGGGAGGCTGAGCTGGAGGCCGGAGATGCCGCCCCACGCGGTGGCGAAGTCGTCGGTCTTCAGGTCGGCCGTGGACGGCGAGTGGTCGGTGACCACGCAGTCGATCGTTCCGTCGGCGAGGGCCTGCCACAGCAGGTCCTGGTTGGCGGCTTCGCGGATGGGCGGGCAGCACTTGAACTCGCTGGCCCCGTCCGGCACTTCCTCGGCGGTCAGGGTCAGGTAGTGCGGGCAGGTCTCGGCGGTGATCCGGACGCCGTCGGCCTTGGCGGCGGCGATCAGCGGGAGCGCGTCGCTGGAGGAGAGGTGCAGGACGTGCACGCGCGCGTCGAGCCGCCGGGCCTGGTCGACGAGGTGCGCGACGGCGGTGTCCTCGGCGCCGCGCGGGCGGCTGGCGAGGAAGTCGGCGTACCGGGGACCGCCCCGCTGCGGGGCCGCGTCCAGGTGGTGCGGGTCCTCGGCGTGCACGATCAGCAGGCCGCCGAAGCCGGCGATCTCGGCCAGGGAGCGGGCCAGGGCGTCCCTGTCGAGGTGCGGGAACTCGTCCACGCCCGACGGGGAGAGGAACGCCTTGAAGCCGAGGACCCCGTTGTCGTGCAGGGGCCGCAGGTCCTCGACGTTGTCGGGCAGGGAGCCGCCCCAGAAGCCGACGTCGATGTGCGCCTTGTCCGCGGCGACCTCCCGCTTGACGCGGAGGTGTTCGACCGTCGTGGTCGGCGGCAGGGAGTTCAGGGGCATGTCGACGAGGGTGGTGATGCCGCCGGCGGCCGCCGCGCGGGTGGCGGTCCAAAAGCCCTCCCAGTGGGTGCGGCCGGGATCGTTGACATGCACGTGCGTGTCGACCAGGCCGGGCAGCAGGACGTCGTCGCCGAAGTCCTCCAGGCGGGCACCCCCGGGAACGGGGGCGTCGTACGGCAGGACGGCCGCGATCGCGCCGCCCGCCACCGCGACCGCTGCGGGGCGCATCCCCTCGGGGGTGATGACGCGCCTCGAGCGCAGCACCAGTTCGGCCTCGGACACCCGGACCCCTCTCTTCCGTGCACTCCGGTCAACTGTCAGAAACGTTCGGAAACTTCCGCGTAACGGAATTCAACGTTCTGTTGAAGGAGTCTTCACTCCCACCCCCGAGCCGTCAAGGGCGCACTCCCCCACAGTGCGCCCGCCACCGCCGCCCTGGACGTTTCCGCAAAGCGGAATGATAATTCCGTGCAGCAGAACGTAGCTATGCACAGACCGGGAGTCAACCGACCGACGGGTAGGCTTCAGCCCCGCCCGCCCGTAGCGAAAGGACGCGCCGTGCCGACGTCGAGCGCCAGCACCACCGACTCCGCCAGGTCCGCCGGCGGAGGGGTCCAGTCCCTCGAGCGCGCCTTCGATCTGCTCGAGCGGATGGCCGACGCGGGCGGCGAGGTCGGCCTGAGCGAGCTGTCCGCGAGCAGCGGGCTTCCGCTGCCCACCATCCACCGTCTGATGCGCACCCTGGTGGCCTGCGGCTACGTCCGCCAGCAGTCCAACCGCCGCTATGCGCTGGGCCCTCGGCTGATCCGGCTGGGCGAGTCGGCATCCCGGCTGCTGGGCACCTGGGCCCGCCCCCACCTGGCCCGCCTGGTCGAGGAGACCGGCGAGACGGCGAACATGGCGCTGCTCGACGGCGACGAGATCGTGTACGTGGCGCAGGTGCCGTCCAAGCACTCGATGCGGATGTTCACCGAGGTCGGGCGCCGGGTCCTGCCGCACTCCACGGGCGTCGGCAAGGCCCTGCTGGCCGGCTTCCCCGACGACGAGGTGCGCGCCCTGCTCGCCCGCACGGGCATGCCCGCCGCCACGGACAAGACGATCACCACGCCGGAGGGCTTCCTCGCGGCGCTGGCGGACGTACGGCAGGCCGGGTTCGCCGTCGACGACAACGAACAGGAGATCGGCGTCCGCTGCCTGGCGGTGTCGGTGCCCGACTCCCCCACCGCCGCGGCCGTCTCCATCTCCGGCCCGGCGGGCCGCGTCACGGAGGAGGCCACGGCGAAGATCGTGCCGGTGCTCCAGCAGGTGGCGGCGCAGCTGTCACAGGCGCTGACCAGCTCGGGCAACGGAATCGGCTGAGCCACGCCCCGGGTCGGCGGTCAGCGGTTCAGCGGCGCGGGCCCTGCCCGAAGAGCTCCACGGCGCCGCGCACGTCGGACAGGCTGCGGGCCAGGGCGCTCACCGAGCCGATGGCGCCGGCGATCAGCAGCAGGGAGCGGCGTAACCGGGGGACCTCCGGGGTGCCGTGGGCCGCCATCGCGGCGAGCGCGGCGAGTTCGTCCTCGGCGATGACCCGGTCCGGGAAGTCCGCCGGATGCGCGGCGAGTTCGCGGCGGAGCCGGGACACCGTGGTCCGCAGTTCCGCCACCCTCGGATCCTCGTCGCTGCCGGTCACTGCCCTCTGCCCCAAGCTCCGCAACACAGCTCTCCCCCCTCGCACCCCGCCGAGCACGAGTACGCGCCTTCCCGCCCCGCCTCCCCATGGCGCCGGTCGCACGCCGGGGGACGCGCGGGTCAGTAAACGCCACCCCGTGCCGGGTGCGCCACAGCGCGGACCGAAATTCAGCCTCCGGAGACCCCGTGTCCGACGCCGCGTCAGGTATGCAGGACGCATGACGCACACACGGGACGAGAGCGCGAGGAGCGCGGAGAGCCAGGTCGTGGGCCTGATCCTCGCGGCGGGCGGGGGACGAAGGCTCGGGGGGCGGCCCAAGGCACTGCTCGAACACCGGGGACGCCCGCTGGTGGAGCACGCGGTGCGCACGCTGCGCACGGCGGGCTGCACCCGCGTGCACGTGGTGCTCGGGGCCGCCGCCGACGCCGTACGGGAGCGGGCCCGGCTCGACGGGTGCGTGCTGGTGGAGAACCCCGACTGGGCGCAGGGGATGGGCACGTCCCTGCGCGCCGGGCTCGCCTCGCTGCCCCGCCCGGCCCCGCCGGCCGGCCCGCCGGCGGTCGGCGCGCGGACGGGGGAAGGCGGGGCGCGGACGGGGGAAGGCGGGGCGGGGAGCGGGGAAGGAGACGCGCGGGCCGAGGAGGGCGGCGCGCGGGCGGTGCTCGTCCTCCTCGTCGACCAGCCCGGCATCGGTCCGCAGGCGGTGGCGCGGGTGCTCGCGGCGTACGGGGGCGAGTCCTCGCTCGTGTCGGCCGCCTATGACGGCGAGCGCGGCCATCCGGTCCTGTTCGGCGCCCGCCACTGGGCGGGCGTCGCCGCGACCGCCACCGGCGACCGGGGGGCGCGCGCCTATCTCGGCGAGCACCGGGAGGCGCTGACGCTCGTCGAGTGCGGTGACGTGGCCCGGCCGTTCGACATCGACACCCCGGAGGATCTCGCGCACCTCGAATGATCCCCCGGGCGCCGAGCGCCACCTTGCCTCGCCCCGGAGATTCTCGACATCAACAAACCATTGAACTTCCACGATGAGGAAACTAGTATCCACTAAACAGAAGGGCTTGGCTCGTCCGGAGTCCCGCTCGCCGTACCCGGTTCGACTGGCACCCGGTGCCACCGCTGAAGGAAGTGACCGCTCATGTCCGCACCAGCGCCGTCCCCGCTGGCCATCGTCGACGCCGAGCTCCTGCCGCGGCAGGAGGAGGTCCTCACCGAGCCGGCGCTCGCCTTCGTGGCCGAACTGCACCGGCGGTTCACACCTCGCCGCGACGAACTCCTCGCCCGCCGCGCGGAGCGCCGCGCCGAGATCGCCCGCACCTGCAGGCTCGACTTCCTCCCGGAGACCGCCGCGATCCGCGCGGACGACTCCTGGCGGGTGGCGCCCTCCCCCGCGGCCCTGGACGACCGCCGGGTCGAGATCACCGGCCCGACCGACCGCAAGATGACGATCAACGCCCTCAACTCCGGGGCCCGGGTCTGGCTCGCCGACTTCGAGGACGCCTCCGCGCCGACCTGGGAGAACGTCGTCCTCGGTCAGGTCAACCTGGCCGACGCCTACACCCGCGCCATCGACTTCACCGACCCGGCGTCCGGCAAGTCGTACGCCCTGAAGGAGAACAGCGAGCTCGCCACCGTCGTGATGCGGCCGCGCGGCTGGCACCTCGACGAGCGTCACCTCGTCGACGCCGACCACCGCGCCGTGCCCGGCGCCCTCGTCGACTTCGGCCTCTACTTCTTCCACAACGCCCGGCGCCTCCTCGACCTCGGCAAGGGCCCGTACTTCTACCTCCCGAAGACGGAGTCGCACCTGGAGGCCCGCCTCTGGAACGACGTGTTCGTCTTCGCGCAGGACCACGTCGGCATCCCGCAGGGCACCGTGCGCGCCACCGTGCTCATCGAGACGATCACGGCCGCCTACGAGATGGAGGAGATCCTCTACGAACTGCGCGACCACGCCTCGGGGCTGAACGCGGGCCGCTGGGACTACCTGTTCTCCATCGTCAAGAACTTCCGTGACGGCGGGCCCAGGTTCGTCCTGCCGGACCGCAACGCCGTGACGATGACCGCCCCGTTCATGCGCGCCTACACCGAGCTGCTCGTGCGCACCTGCCACCGGCGCGGCGCGCACGCCATCGGCGGCATGGCCGCGTTCATCCCCTCCCGTCGCGACGCCGAGGTCAACAAGGTCGCCTTCGAGAAGGTCAAGGCGGACAAGGACCGCGAGGCGGACGACGGGTTCGACGGCTCGTGGGTGGCCCACCCGGACCTGGTGCCGATCGCCATGGCGTCCTTCGACAGGGTCCTCGGCGACCGGCCGAACCAGAAGGACCGGCTGCGCGAGGACGTCCACGTCGAGGCCGCCGACCTGATCGCCGTCGACTCCCTCGACGCCCGGCCCACCTACCCGGGGCTGGTCAACGCCGTGCAGGTGGGCATCCGTTACATCGAGGCGTGGCTGCGCGGCATGGGCGCGGTGGCCATCTTCAACCTCATGGAGGACGCCGCGACCGCCGAGATCTCCCGCTCGCAGATCTGGCAGTGGATCAACGCCGGGGTGGAGTTCGAGAACGGCGAGAAGGCCACCCCCGAGCTGGCCCGCAAGGTCGCCGCCGAGGAACTGGCCGCGATCCGCGACGAGATCGGCGAGGAGGCCTTCGCGGCCGGCCACTGGCAGCAGGCGCACGACCTGCTGCTGACGGTCGCCCTCGACGAGGACTACGCGGACTTCCTCACCCTGCCGGCCTACGAGCAGCTCAGGGGCTGACCTCCGGACGGTCCGAGTGGCCCAGGGTCCGCCCCGGGGCCACTCGGTCGCGCACCAGCCGCTTCACCGCGGTGGGCTCCGGAAAGCCCTGCGCACGGCGGTCCCAGACGACCTCGCCGTCGACCCGGACGACGAACACGCCGCCCGTGCCGGGCTTCAGCGACAGGTGCGCGAGCTCCGCCTCGAAGGTCGTCAGCAACTCCTGCGCCAGCCAGGCCGCGCGGGGCAGCCAGCGGCACCGGGTGCAGTACTCGATCTCCACGGCGTGTCTCATCCGAGGTGCACCGACCAATCCTGTTCCGCCGCCGGCTCGCCGTGCAGGTCGGGGACCTGTTTGAGCCAACTCGGGCGGCCCTGCCGGGTCTTCTCCGCGCGACGGGCCTCCTCGGCCGCGCGTTCCTCCCGGCTGGGGAAGCCGGTGGGCAGCCAGGCCGCGGAGGCCGCCGCGCGCGCGTGGAGGTAGCGCACGTACGCCTCCCGGACGGCGTCCGGCGTCGCGAAGCCCTCCTCGCCGGCCAGCCAGGCGTCCGGGACTTCCGCCACGATCGCGCGCAGCAGCTCCTCGGTGACCCGGGGGGCGAGCTCGGCGTCGGCCGCGCGGGTGTCGGGGGCGTAGTGGCCGAGGGCGTGGTGGCGGAAGTCGTAGGCCCGGTCCGGTGCCGACGCGTCCCAGCGGTGGTGGAAGACGAGGGCGGCCCCGTGGTCGATCAGCCACAGCCGCGGCGGCACGGTCCCGAACGTGGGCCACACCATCAGGTTGGAACTGTGGACCGTACGGTCGACGTTGACGGTGAGGGCGTCGAGCCAGACGATCCGGCCGGCCTCCAGCGGGTCCACGGCGAAGGACTCGGCGACCTGCGGGGTGAAGTCCTGCGCTCCCGGCAGCATGTCCATGCCGAGGTTGACGCCGTGGCTGGCGTCGAGGAGGTCGCGCACCTCCTGGTGCGGTTCGTGCGCCGCGAGCGCCGGGTCGAAGTGCACCAGGACCAGCTCGGGGAAGCGCAGTCCGAGCGCGCGCGCCAGCTCGCCGACGATCACCTCGGCGACCAGCGCCTTGCGGCCCTGCGCGGAACCGGTGAACTTCACGACGTAGGTGCCGAGGTCGTCGGCCTCGACGACACCGGGCACGGAGCCGCCCGACCTCAGCGGGTTGACGTATCGGACGGCGGTCACTTGGCGCAGCACACCGGTCAGCGTAATTCAGATCATGTACGGCGGCCGCCGGCGTCGTCGGCGAGCGGGTTGGGCAGCGGCAGATAGCGGGCGTCCGCGCCGTCCGCCCCCGTCCAGCGCAGCAGCAGGTTCGTCTTGCCGGGCAGGGTGGGCGCGGTGAGCAGGGCCGCCGTCTCGGGGAGGTCGCGGCGGGCCAGTGCGCGGCGGGCCGCGGGCCACGGGACGAACCCGGGGTGGTGGGCGACGAGGGCCGCGGCGACCTCGCACAGGTGGTTCACCACCAGGCAGTACACCAGCCGCTCCCAGCCGGCCGCCCGCTCCACCTCCGGCAGGAGTTTCACGCCCTCGGCGTCCCGGAAGAGGGCCTGCACCGGGATGCCGTCGGCGTCGACGGCGACGAGCGTGTTCTGCAGATGCGCCTCGAGGACGACGCCGTGGCCGGCGAACGCCTCCAGGGCCGGCGGGACCACGGCCGACAGGTACGCCTCCCACCACCTCGCCGGGTCCGTCGTCGTGGCCAGCGGGCTGCCCTCGAAGCCCTCCACGAGGCCCGCGGCGAGCAGCGGGGTCGCGCCGGGCAGCACGGGAGCGGCCAGTCCGTCGCGGACCAGGACGGCGAGCGCCTCGAAGGCGAAGGCGGCGGTGCGGTAGCCGCGGTCGCTCAGCCAGGCCGCCGGGCCGTCCCAGGCGGCGAAGGCCCGGGCGGCCGCGGCGTCGGTCCGGCGCAGCTTCAGCAGGTCGTGACGCCACAGCCGGCGGATGTCGTTGGTGATGCGCACGTCGAGGCTGAACTTCAGACACAGGTCCCGCTCGGGTGCGTACACCGTGCGCACGGCGGCCGTCGGCCAGACGTCGTGGGCGGTGGTGCCCAGCCGGACCAGGCGGCCGTCGGCGAAGGCGGGTGCAAGCTCCCGGGCCGCGAGGTCGAGCTGCCAGGGGTGGGCGGGCAGCAGCCGGTACCCCGGCGGGGCCTCGCCGAGGGCGTCCAGCGCGCCGGTGTCGCCCTCCTCGACGACGGCGTCCTCGCGCAGCCCCAGCAGGACGAGCGGGAAGCGGGCGTGCGCCTCGGGGGCGTACGGCAGCCAGCCGGCCGCGGGACCGCCGCCGCGCGCCTTGGGGGCGGGGTGGTGGGGGTGGCCGGTGATCAGGGACTGTTCGGAGCGCAGGTAGAGGCCGGCCGGCGGGGCCGCACGCGCGCGTGCGGTGAGCAGCGCCGCCACCGCGTCCCTGCTGTCGATCATCTCGGCGGGCAGGCCGGGGTTGTCCCGTCCGGTGCGCAGGCGCAGCGCCTCGGCGGTCAGGGCGACCAGCCCGGGGTGGTCCAGCGGGCGCCAGGCGCCGGCCTCGTACACCTCCGGGGCGGCCGGCCGGCGATCGCCGCGCACGCGCAGCAGCCGGCCGCCGGGCAGCCGGTGGACCGGCCGGCCGTCGCCGCCCGGCGCGCGGGGCAGCGGTTCGGCGAGCTCGCGCAGCAGACAGTTCAGCAGCGGCGCGGCGGCGTACGCGTCGGCACGCCCCGCGACGGCGTCGCCACGTGCCGGAGCCCCGCCGGGCGACGCCGGTGCCGCGGCGCCGGCGGCCGGCGGCCGCGGGGGCGGCGTCGGCTCGGGGGGCGGGGGGCTGAGGTCCACGCGATCCACTGGTTCCCTGGTTCCCTACGGTTCTGCTGGGCGGAGACGATCAAGTATCGCTGTCGTCACGAGCCGTCCGCGACGCCGTACCCGTACCCCCAGGAGTTCCCCCGTGCACCGTCCCCCCAGCGTCGAGACCGACCTGGCCGAAGAACTGGCCGCCGTACGTCCCGCTCTCGGCCCGCGGTTCGCGGCCGCGCTGCCCGGGGCGCGGGCGGCCGTGCTGACCAGGCTGTGGCGGGCGCTCGCCCACGAGCCGCTGCCCTGGGTGGCCGGCCGCGAGGGGTACGGTCCGCGGGGCCGGGAGGGGCTGCTGCTGCGGCTGCGGGACGGCCGCCGTCTGCTCGGTCCGCCCGCGGACCCGTACACGACAGCCCCCGGTGTGACGGAGGTGCGCCTGGACGGCACCGGGTACGACGACCCCGCCCGGCTGCTGGCGGAGCTGGCGGTCCCGCACGGTGCCGGATTCGCCGCCGAACTCGGCCACAGCGTGGCGTCGTTGGCGTTGTCGCGGGCCGGCCAGGACCCCGACGACGCCTGTCCGACGGACCCGAAGAAGTGGCCGGCGCGGGACTGGGAGTGGGAGCAGCGGGTCGTCGACGGGCATCCGTACCACCCCAACTGCCGTGCGCGGCCCGGCTTCTCGGTGGCCGAGCAGCTGGCGTACGGTCCCGAGCACCGGCCGACGGTGCGGCTGGGGCTGCTGCCGGCGGCCGCGTCCGACTGCCTGGTGTCGGGCGAGTGGCCGGAGCGTCTGCGGGACGGCGCACGGCTGTTGATCCCGGTGCATCCGTGGCAGGCGGCGCATGTGCTCGGCCGGACCGGTCCGCAGGGGGTCGCGGCGCACCCGCTGATGTCCTTGCGCACGCTCGCCCTCGCGGACGGCCCGCACGTCAAGACCTCGCTGAGCACCCGGCTGACCTCCTCGGTGCGGGACATCTCCGTCGGCTCGGTGGCCGCCTCCGCCGTCCTGTCGGCGTTCGCGCAGACCCTGGCGCCGCACGCGCACGGCCTGCTGCACATGACCCGGACGCTGGGCGCCGCGACCGCCCGTTCGCCCGACCTGGCGGCCGTACTGCGCGAGTCGCCGCGGGAGTACGGCGGTCCGGGCGAGCACGTCGTCCCGGTGGCCGCCCTGGCCGGCACCGGACTGCCCCGCGACGGCGCCTGGCTGGGCCGGCTGGCGCGGCTCGGGCTCACCGTCGGACTGCGCATGCTGGAGCTGGGCGTGGCGCTGGAGGCGCACGGCCAGAACCTGCTGGTGGTGCTGTCGTCGTCGGGCGAGCCGCTGCGGCTGGTCTACCGCGACCTGGCCGACATCCGGGTGAGTCCGGCGCGGCTGGCCCGGCACGGCGTCCCGCTGCCCGACGGGCTGCCCGAACGGATCGTCACGGACGACGTGACGGTGCTGCGCCGCAAGCTGTTCGGCTCGCTGGTGGCGGGCGCGCTGGCGGGGACGGCCGGCAGCGGCCAAGCGCTGGGGGCGGCCCTGGAGAGCGCCGTGCGGGACCTGCCGCGCACCCCGGACCTGGTGGCGCTGTGCGAGGAACCGCTGCCCGCGAAGGCGCTGACGCTGATGCGGCTGTCGCCGGGGACGCCCGGGGACCGGTGGGCCGAGCTGCCCAACCCGTTGCGGTGGCGGGCGCACTGACCGTCGTTTTGTGGCGGGCCGCCTCTGATCAATAGGATCCGCCGATGATCAGAACACAACGGCTGGCGGCGGGCGTCTGCGCCCTGCTCGCCGCGCTCGCGGCCGGGATCGCGTTCCCGGCCGGGGCGGTAGCCGACGAGACCACCGCCGCCGCGCCCAAGGTCGACCTGGTCCTCGACGTCAGCGGTTCGATGCGGACGAAGGACATGGACGGCGGGACGCGGATGGCCGCGGCCAAGCAAGCGTTCAACGAGGTGCTGGACGCGACCCCGGAGAACGTCCTCCTCGGCATCCGCACCCTCGGCGCCAACTACCCGGGCGACGACCGCAAAACGGGCTGCAAGGACACCGCGCAGCTCTACCCGGTCGGCCCGCTGGACCGGACCGAGGCGAAGACGGCGGTGGCGACGCTGTCGCCCACCGGCTGGACGCCGATCGGTCCCGCCCTGCTGAAGGCGGCCGACGACCTCGAGGGCGGCACCGGCTCCAAGCGCATCGTGCTGATCAGCGACGGCGAGGACACCTGTCCTCCGCTCGACCCGTGCGAGGTCGCCCGCGAGATAGCGGCCAAGGGCATCGGCCTGACCATCGACACCCTCGGCCTGGTGCCGAACGTCAAGATGCGCCGGCAGCTCAGCTGCATCGCCGAGGCGACCGGCGGCACCTACACCTCGGTGGAGCACACCGACGAACTCACCGACCGCGTGAACCAGTTGGTCGACCGGGCCGCGGACCCCGTGGTCACTCCGGTGGCCGCGGAGGGCGCGGCCTCCTGCGCCAAGGCGCCCACGCTGAAGTCGGGGCTGTACACCGACCGCGAGGAGTTCGGCCAGGAGCGCTGGTACCGGGTCGACGTCGAGCCGGGCCGGGAGCTGCGCGCCTCGGTGAGCGTGGCGGCGGACCGCGCGGTGAGCCCCGACTACGGGGTGCTGCTGCGGGCGGTCACCGTGCACGGCCGGGAGATCGTGCGCGGCGAGGCCGCGGGCAACGGCCGGACCGACGTCATCTCGACGGGTCTGCGCTACCCGAGGGCGAAGAGCGACGACGACGACGCTCCGGCCGAGACGGTGTGCGTCCAGGTGACCCACTCCTACTCGGCGGCGGCCGGCGTGAAGACGACGCCGGGCATGCCGCTGGAGCTGACCGTGGACGTGGTGGACGGTCCGTCGCCGGCGAGCGACGTGGCCGCCTTCGGCCTCGGCCGGGGCTGGTGGCTGCTGGGCGTCCTGGTGCTCGTCGGCTTCCTCGCGGGTGTGCTGTGGGGCTGGGCGTCTCGCTGGCGGGTCGCGGTCTGGAGGACCAACTGATGCGTATCACCCGTGTGTTGAGCAGCATCCTGCTGGTGCTCGGGCCGGTGGCGGGGCTGGCGCTCGGCCCCGCGGCCGCACCGGCCGCGGCCGACTCCTCGCCGTCGGCGAGTCCGTCCGGCGGCGGCTCCGCGCCGACCGAGGCGGGCACCTCGTTCCGGACCGCGACGGAGATCGAACAGGGGCAGAAGGCGACGGCGAACGGTTCCGCGGGCGACTACCTGTACTGGTCGTTCCCGGCGGACACCGGTCAGCGCCCCACCGTCGAGGCGACGGTGAAGCTGCCCGCGACCCATGCGGCGCAGACCTGGCAGGTCGACGTGTACGACGGTCTGCGGCGCCGGCAGGCCTGCCAGTACGGCGCCCAGACGCGGACCGCCGCGGCGGGCGCGAGCTCCGTCGAACTGGCCTGCGTGCTGCGCACGGTGCGCGCCTGGTCGGAGCCGTGGGCCGACGACCCGCTGCCGGGCACGTACTACGTCCGGCTGACGGCCCTCGGGCTGACGGCGGACGACCTGGGCCTGCCGGTCGGGGCGGAACTGCGGGTGGACTCCAAGGACATCGGCGGTTCCGCGGCCGTCGACGGTTCGCTGGCGCAGCCCCTCGTTCCGGGCATCGCGGTCAAGTCCGAGGCGAAGAAGGACGATTCCTCGGCGTCGGCGGTGCTGTCGAGCATCGAGCCGGACGACGGCTGGACGTCCGGCTGGTGGTCCGACCGGTGGGTGTGGACCGCGATCGGCGCGGTGCTCGCCGCCCTCGCCGGGATCGGCGGGTACACGCTGACCCGCGGCTCCGGACGACCCCGGCACGTGCCCCCGGGCGCCTGACGCCTCCCCACAGGGCCCACCGCGCAACGCGGTGGGCCCTGTCCCGTGCGGCCCGCAGCGGTCTTTGCCGGCGGCCCCTGTCTCATGCCGACCGCAGCGCCTTCGCCGGCGGGCCCTCGCCGGCCACCTCGATCCGGCCGGCGCGCACGGCGTCCAGCACGCCCAGCTCCCCCCGGGCGACGGCCGCGGCGGCGCCTGAGTCCAGTGTCAGCAGGGCGTCGGGCTCCCGGGGGGCGCGGCCGTCGCCGTAGACCGGCCCGCCGGCCTCCCCGACGTGGAGGTGGAACGCACCTTCCTCCAGCCGTACTTCGACCAGCCCCTCGTCCACCCCGCCGCTCTGCAGGCCGCGCAGCAGCGGCAGCGCGAACCAGTGGGCGCGCAGGGCGTCGGTGGGCCGTCGCTCGCCCAGTTCGCCCTCCCCCCACACCCCCAGGGCCTGCAGCACCGGCAGCAACTCCGCTCCCCGCCCGCTGAGTTCGTAGACGTACGCCGCGCCCGGCGGGGGCAGCCTGCGCCGGGTGGCCAGCCCGTCCCGCTCCATGTCCTTCAGTCGTGAGGCGAGTACGTCCGTACTGACGCCCGGCAGGTCGGCGTGCAGGTCCGTGTACCGGCGCGGGCCGGCGAGCAACTCCCGGACGATCAGCAGGGTCCAGCGGTCGCCGACGACGTCGAGGGCGCGTGCGGCGGAACAGTACTGGTCGTAGCTTCGGCGAGGTGACATGGCACGCAGTCTAGACATGTCGTTGGACTTTCCAAGCTGGAACTTGGTAAAACCAAGCAACACATCAACCGGAGGGGCGAGCGCGCATGGAGTTCCGGCAGTCGAACAAGTTGAGCGAGGTCTGTTACGAGATCCGCGGCCCGGTGATCGAGCACGCCGACGCACTCGAGGCGGCCGGTCACAGCGTCCTGCGCCTGAACACCGGCAACCCCGCGCTCTTCGGGTTCGAGGCGCCGGAGGAGATCCTCCAGGACATGATCCGGATGCTGCCCCGGGCGCACGGCTACACCGACTCGCGCGGCGTCCTGTCGGCCCGCCGCGCGGTGGCGGGGCGCTACCAGACGCTGGGCCTGGAGGTCGGCGTCGACGACGTCTTCCTCGGCAACGGCATCTCCGAGCTGATCTCCATGGCCGTGCAGGCCCTGGTCGAGGACGGCGACGAGATCCTCATTCCCGCCCCCGACTTCCCCCTCTGGACGGCGGTCACCACCCTCGCCGGCGGCAAGGCCGTCCACTACCTCTGCGACGAACAGGCCGACTGGTACCCGGACCTGGACGACATGGCGTCGAAGATCACCGCCCGCACCAAGGCCGTCGTCATCATCAACCCCAACAACCCCACCGGCGCGGTCTACCCGAAGGAGATCATCGAGGGCATCCTCGACCTCGCCCGCCGGCACGGTCTCATGGTCTTCGCCGACGAGATCTACGACCGGATCCTGTACGACGACGCCGTGCACCACTCGGTCGCGGCCCTCGCCCCGGACCTCGTCGTGCTGACCTTCTGCGGACTGTCGAAGACCTACCGGGTGGCCGGCTTCCGGTCGGGCTGGCTGGTGGTCACCGGCCCGAAACAGCACGCCAGGAACTATCTGGAGGGCCTGACCATGCTGGCGTCCATGCGGCTGTGCGCCAACGCGCCCGCCCAGTACGCCATCCAGGCCGCGCTCGGCGGCCGCCAGTCCATCCACGAACTGACCGCGCCCGGCGGCCGCCTGCACGAGCAGCGCACCGTGGCCTGGGAGAAGCTCAACGAGATCCCCGGCGTGTCCTGCGTGAAGCCGAAGGGGTCGCTGTACGCGTTCCCCCGCCTGGACCCCAAGGTGCACAAGATCCACGACGACGAGAAGTTCGTCCTGGACCTGCTGCTGCGGGAGAAGATCCAGGTCGTCCAGGGCACCGGCTTCAACTGGCCGGCCCCGGACCACTTCCGCATCCTCACCCTCCCGCACGCCGACGACCTGGAGGCGGCCATCGGGCGGATCGGCCGCTTCCTGAGCGGCTACCGACAGTAGCCGGTCCGGGCGGTCGGTGACCGCCGCCCGGAATGTCAGACCCCCGCCGTAGCCTCGGACGGACAGGAAAACCACAAGGACCCGCACAGGAACCCACAGGGCACCCGTGGCCGGTCGCCGGGAGGGAGCAGGCCGTGACACGACCGCCGACCGCGGCCCAGCGGCGGGTGATCGACGCCGCCGAGCCCGTCACCGGGCGACTGCGGGGCACGCCGGCGCAGCTGGCCGCCCTGGTGCGGCACGGCCTCGCGTTCCGCCACCCCCGGCCGCCGCACGACCACTTCCTCACCCCGGCCGGCCACCGCGTCCGGGAGGCGGTGCCCGAACCGCCGGCGGCCCTCCCGCCGGAGGCGGACAGCGGCGGCGAGGTGTTCGCCGCGCGCGTCGGCGGCGAGGAGCAGACCGGAGCGGCAGGCCCCGCCCGGGTCCGAGAGGTGCACAGCGCCTGGCAGGGACTGCTGGAGCTGCGCCGGATGACCAACCCGGACGGCGACACGGACCGGCCCTGCGGCTGGGAGCGCGCGCACCTGGCGCGGGCGGCAGCGCTGGCCCTGGAGGCGGCCGGGCACCGCCCCGCCGGACCAGGCGGAGGGGACGGCTACCGGGTACGGGCCACCCCGCAGCCGGAGGCGGTCGCCGTGCTCGGGCCCGACGACACGACGTTGCGCGCCTGCGCGGCGGCACTGCAAGAGGCGGGCTGGCAGGTCGGCGAGCACACCGAACCCCGGACGAGAACGCGCTATCTGCTGGCTTCCCCCCGCCGGGTGTGAGGGACATGCCAAGATCGGTGTCCGGTGCACCGGTGCTGGGTGCACCGACGAGCACGGCACCGACGAGCACGGCATCGATGAACAGGCCATCGCATGCGCGTCGACGAGAAGGGGAAGCAGTGAGCGAGCCGTTTTCCGTCCGGGTCACCGTCCGCGGATACGAGACCGACGTGCAGGGACACCTCAACCAGAGCGTGTACATCAACTACGCGGAACACGCTCGCTGGTCGTTGCTGCAGGCGGCGGGTATCAGCCAGGCCGGCCTGATCGGCAGGGGCGTGGGCCCGGTCGCCCTGGAGACCACCATCCGCTACCGGCGTGAACTGCTCGCCGGGGACGAGGTCGACGTGTCCTGCGTCTTCGAGTGGGGCGGCGGCAAGACGTTCCGCATCCAGCAGACCATCACCAGGGCGGACGGCACGGTCGCCGCCGAACTGAGCGCGGTGGGCGGCCTGCTGGACCTGAAGGAACGCAGGATGGTCGCGAACCCGCAGGACTACTTCAAGGAACTGGCCGCCGAACCGGCCTTGTTCGGCCTCTAGGGTCCTTGGCCCCCGCGGTCTCCTGGATCTCCTGGATCTCCTGGATCTCCTGGATCTCCTGCGTTGTCCCGCAGCCTTCCGCGGTCCTTCGCCGGTCCTTCGCCGGTCCCTGAAGGATCTGTGCGGACGACCCGGGCAGCCCCACCAGAAGGGCGGCCGTCACCCCGGACATCGTGCCGTACACGACGTCGCGCGCGAACGCGCCGTGAGCGAGCACCAGTTGCGCGACCTCTTCAGGTCGGCCTCGGGGTCTCCCCCAAGCACGACGCCCGCATCGAGCGCGTCCGTCACCTCCTCACGCACGCGGCCTCCGCTCGTGGGCGCAACTCGCCGCCGACGCCGCCCAGTACGACCCGTCGCACCCGACCGCCGACCGCCGCCTGGCGACTGGCGACTGGCGACTGGCGACTGGCGACTGGCGACTGGCGCAGCCTGACGGGCGTCCCGCCGACGGCCCTCTTCACCGCCCGGCTGCCCCGGGCCACGCCCTGCCGGGTGCCGCGGCGGCACTGAAATCGGATGCCGGGCACCCGGCAGTCCTGCGATGATCCGGCTCCATGACCGCACGACGAGTGAAACCCAGTCTCTACATCTCGGTGGACGTCGAGGCGGACGGACCGATCCCGGGGCCGTACTCGTTGCTGAGCCTGGGCGCCGCGGTCGCGGGTCGCCAGGACGCCGACGGGTTCACCGCGGCCGACCCCGCCCGTCAGACCTTCTACCGTGAACTGCGGCCGATCAGCGACCGGTTCGTTCCCGAGGCACTCGCCGTGAGCGGGCTCGACCGTGCCCGCCTTCTCCGGGAAGGGCGGGACCCCGCCCTGGCGCTCGCCGAGTTCAGCCGGTGGGTGCGCAAGGTGGGCGAGGACGCGCAACCGGTGATGTGCGGCTACCCGGCCTCGTACGACTGGACGTTCCTGTACTGGTATCTGATCCGCTTCACCGGGGAGAGTCCGTTCGGGCATTCCGGCTGCCTCGACATGAAGACGCTGTACGCCGTCAAGGCGGGGCTGCCGCTGCGGGCGGTGGCGAAGCGGACGATGCCGGCCGAGCTGCTGCCCCGGCGCCCCCACACGCATCACGCGCTGGACGACGCGGTCGAGCAGGCCGAGCTCTTCGCGAACCTCATGGCGTGGCCGGGGCCCGGTTCCCCCGGGTGATCCCACGCCCGGGAACCGGTGCGGGCCCTCCACCGGGGGCCCGGACGGGTCGAAGACCGTTCCGGGGCGCGCGTCGAGCGCACGCCCCGGTCACGGCCGCCGTGCACCACCCGGGTGCACGGCATCCGGCCGAGGGCCGTCCCCCTCGGCCGGAGTCCTCGGCAGGTCAGCCCTGCGCGGCGATGCGTGCCAGCCGTCGGGCCTCTTCGCGGGTCGAGCGGGCGACGGCGTCCTCGTCGACGGTCGCCAGCCGTCCGTTCTCGACGATCTGACGGCCGTTCACGAAGGAGGCGGTGACCGGGGCCGCCGCGCCGAAGACCAGAGCGGTGACCGGGTCGGCGATGGAGGCGTGCGCGAGGGTGTCCAGCTTCCACAGGACCAGGTCGGCGAGCTTGCCCGGCTCCAGGGAGCCGATCTGCGCGGCACGGCCCAGTACCCGGGCCCCGCCGAAGGTACCGAGACGCAGTGCCTGACGGGCGTTCAGCGCGGCCTCGCGGTGCGCTCCGAGGCGGTTGATGAGCAGGGCGTTGCGCAGTTCGGTGTGCAGTTCGCCCGACTCGTTGGACGCCGTGCCGTCAACGCCGAGGCCCACCGGGACGCCGGCCGCCAGCATGTCGGGGACGCGGGCGATGCCGGCCGCCAGCCGGGCGTTCGACGACGGACAGTGGGCGACGCCCGTCCTCGTGCGGGCGAAGGCGTCGATGTCGGAGTCGTTCATGTGGACGCAGTGCGCCATCCACACGTCCTCGCCGAGCCAGCCGGTGGACTCGAAGTAGTCGGTCGGGCCCATCCCGAACAGCTCGTGACAGAACTTCTCCTCCTCGACCGTCTCCGAGCCGTGGGTGTGCAGGCGCACGCCGAGCCGACGGGCCAACTCGGCTCCCTGGCTCATCAGTTCGGTGGAGACGGAGAACGGCGAACACGGGGCGACGGCGACCTGTGTCATCGCGTCGAAGGAGGCGTCGTGGTGCTGGACGACGGTTTCCTCGGTGGCGGCGAGGGCGCCGTCCAGCGTCTCCACCGCGAAGTCGGGGGGCAGGCCGCCGTCCTTCTCGCTGCGGTCCATGGAGCCGCGGGCGAGGGTGAACCGGACGCCCATGTCCCGCGCGGCGCCGATGATCGCGCCGGAGAGGTCGCCGGAGTCCCGCGGGAAGACGTAGTGGTGGTCCATGGCGGTGGTGACGCCGCCGCGGGCCATCATCGCCAGGGAGCCCTGGGCGGCCGCGCGGACCATCCGCTCGTCGATGCGCGCCCACGTCGGGTAGAGGGCCACGAGCCAGTCGAAGAGGTTGTGGTCGGTGGCCAGCCCCCGGGTGATCCACTGGTAGAAGTGGTGGTGGGTGTTGACCAGGCCGGGCGTGACCAGATGCCCGGTCGCGTCGATGCGGCGTACGACGTTCTGAAGGCCCTCGGGGGCCCGGCCGGCGCCGACGGACTCGATGCGGTTTCCCGCGAGGACGACATGGCCGTCCGCGTGCTCGGTGTCCTCGGCGTCTACGGTCGCGATCGCGGCGTTCTCGACGACGATGCGCTGGACTGCTGCCATGGTGCGTCCTTTTCGCTCAACGGGCTGTGGGGAGGGGGCACGGCAGGACCCGGGAGCTTTGAGTGCCGCGGCCGGGCGAAGGCGGCTCCGCCGGCCGCGGGTGCCGAAAAGGTGGGGGACGGTCAGAGGTTGGTGAGGTCCGCCGGGATCATCGCCGTACAGCCGTCCCGCAGGACGGTGGCCTCGATCAGGCCGTAGGGCCGGTCGGCCGCGAAGTACACCTCGTTGTCGTTCTTCAGCCCGAACGGCTGCAGATCGACGAGGAAGTGGTGCTTGTTCGGGAGCGAGAAGCGGACCTCGTCGATCTCCTCGCACCGGTCGACGATCCGCGAGCCCATCTCGTACAGGGTCTGCTGCAGCGACAGCGAGTACGTCTCGGCGAAGGCCCGCAGCAGGTGCTCCCTCACCTGCGCGTAGGACGTCTCCCAGTCCGGCGCCGGCTGCTCGTCGCGCGACCAGCGAAAGCGCCAGCGGGCGGAGACCTGGGTGGCCAGGATGCGGTCGCGGGCCTCGGGCAGTGTCGTGTACTCGTCCTTGACGAAACCCCAGAACTCGGAGTCCGTCGAGTTCATCACGACCAGGTCCTTGAGTCCGGAGACGACCTCCCAGGACGACCCGTCGTAGGTGATCTGGGCGAGCCGGGTCTCCTGGCCCTTGCGGACGAACGAGTGCTTGGCGTCGTCCGCGCCGGAGGGGCGGGAGGCCGCGCCGGAGGTGTCGATCCGCTCCCAGGCGTACTCCTCGACGCGGATCCGGGCCTTCCTGATGGGTTCCTGCGAGGTCACGAAGTGCCGGGCGAGGTGGATGCCGAACTGCTCGGCGGACTCGATGCCGTGCTCCTTGGCGAACGCGTACACCGTGTTCTTGGTGGTGTCGGTCGGCAGGACGTTGGCGTTCGAGCCGGAGTAGTGGACCTCGTCCATGTCTCCGCTGAGCGCCACGGAGACGTTGAGGTCCTTGATGTGGTGGGTGGCGCCGTCCCGCGTGATCTTCACGACGCGGTTCTCGGCCTTGCCGTACTGGTTCTGTCCCAGAAGCACGGGGCGGCCCGGGCGGGGGTCGTCTGCCATGTCTGCTAGCTCCCTCGGTATACGGAGTAGCCGAACGGGTTGAGCAGCAGCGGCACGTGGTAGTGCTCGCCCGGCACGACGGCGAACGTGATCGCCACCTCCGGGAAGAACACCGCGGGGGCGCCACTGTCCCGATGCGCGGGGGCGTCCTGCTGCGGATCGGCTCGCTTGTTCTCGAAGTACGGCTCCACGGCGAAGTCGAGCCGTACCTGGGCGGTCCCTTCCGGCAGTGCCGGCAGGTCCCTGCACCGGCCGTCCGCGTCGGTCGCGGAGCCGCCGAGCGCCTGCCAGTCGGCGTCCCGGCCCGGACGGGCGAGGAGCCGGACGGCGACACCCCCGGCGGGGCGGCCTGCGGAGGTGTCCAGGACGTGGGTGGACACCGAGGCGGTGGTGCTGGTGCTCATGGCGGGTCTCAGTCCTCTTCGACGAGTCGGGCGAGGCGGATACGGTTGATCCTGCCCAGTTCGGCCCGGACGATCTCCCACTCCCGCTCCGGCGCGTTGCCGAGGCGCTCCCTGACCGCGTCGCGCATCTGCTCGCCGGTGCGACCGGTGGCGCAGATCAGGAAGACATGGCCGAACTTCTCCTGGTAGGCCAGGTTGAGTTCGAGCATCTGCGCCCTGAGCTCCTCGGAGGCGCCGGTCATGCCGCGCTGTTCACGGGCCGACGTGGCATCACCCGGCAGGGGGCGGCCGATCGGCGGGTGCCCGGCCATCGCCTCCGCCAGGTCGGCGGCGGTCAGACCGGCCGTGGCGGCGTCGCTCACCGCGTAGAGGTCGTCTGCGGTGGTGTAGGGGCGGGCCGCGAGCAGTCGGTCAGCCCACGCCGTCGAGGCGCACGCCTCACGGAGCACGGCGAGGGCCGCGGACTCCTCGAGGCCGTTGAACCGGGCCAGGCCCGGGGACGGGGAAGTCGACGTCACGGAAGCCTCCATGGCCGCGGACGGCGGCCTTCGTGCTTGAGCGGGTTGTCGCCAGCTAACGCCCTTCGACGACACCCAGTCAACACTTTGTTGAAAATTCCGGGTGACGAACGCCGCCGCGCCGCAGCTGTTGCGGCGGGGAGGCCGCGGGCGGCCTGTCGCGGCCGCCCGCGGGTGCTCAGGCGCCCTTGTCCCGGTTGAGATAGTTGTAGACGGTGAAGCGGCTCACCCCGAGCGCGCTCGCCACCGTCTCCACGCCGTGCCGCACGGAGAAGGCGCCGCGCGCCTCGAGTATCCGCACGACCTCCTGCTTGGCCTTGCGGTCCAGGTCGGCGAGCGGCTTGCCCTTCCTGCGCTCCATGGCGGCCAGGATGTGGTCGAGGGAGTCGGCGAACTGGGGCAGACGCACGGCGACGGCCTCGACGCCCTGCCAGGTCAGCACGACATCCTCGGCCCCGGCCTCGTCCGGCGGGAGCATCTCGCCGCCCATCGCGTCGACCAGCGGCTTCACGGCCGCGATGAAGGCGTCGTCGCCGGTGGCGCTCACCGGCCCGCCCCCGTGACGTCGCCGATCCCGTCCGGGGCGTCCCCGATGACGTTGACCTGGAGCGAGATCCTGGTGGCACCCGCGCCGAGAGACGTGCGCAACAGGTCGCCCACGGCGGCGAGCACGGCGTCGGCGGCGCCCTGCGCGGTATTGCCGAAGGGGCCGACGTCGACCGCGTCCAGGGCCGCGGCCTCGATCACCGCACGGGCGGCCAGCGCGTGCGCCGGCGCCTCGTCGAGATCGAAGGGCTCGGTGGTGAACTCCACTTTCAGTCGCATCGCGCCCCCACACCTCTCCGAACGGGACCGGGCCGACGACACCCGGACCCCGACCCTAACGGACCCGGCCGACACTCACCCGGGAGTCCGCCAGCCGCCCGGCGGCCGACCCCCGACGGGAGCGCCGCAGCCCGGACCCCGGGGCGGCGTCCCACCCCTCTCCACCCCCTTGACAAGCCCCGCCAACCGACAGCAATCCCCCAACAGACAGAACTCGACTTCCACATTACGGAATGACTGTCACGGAAGGGGGCGCGGAACCCCTATGGGCTTCGAAGACCAGCGCTTCAACGTCAACCTGTCGATCCTCCTCACCGAACTCCCGCTCCTGGAACGCCCCGCGGCCGCCGCCGCGGCCGGCTTCACCTGTGGTGGCCCTGGATCGACTCCCCCGACCCCGCGCGGTCCGAGCTCGACGCGCGGCCCCGCGCCGCCCGACGGTCCACGCAGCCCAGCGCTCCCCGCCGACACCGCGTCGGACGGGGAGCGCGCCGCGCTTCATGGCGCGTCGCCTCCCGCCGTGCCGCGTCACCCGGCGCCTTGCCGTGCTGCCTCCCGCCATGCCCTGCCGGGCCGGGCACGGCCGTGCCGAATCCTGTCTTGCCTTGTTTCGCCCTGCCCTGTTCGGCCTTGCCCTGCCGCCGACATGCGGACCGGCCGCCGGCGCAGGAGGCTGAAGGCATGGGCGATCCGACGCGACATCCGCACATCGTGGTTCATCCGCCGGCGCTGGACGGGTCCCGCCGGGTCACCTCGGGCGACACCGTGCTCGGGGTCGCCTCGCATCTCGACGACGTCGTCGAGCTCCTGCGCCTGGCCGACCTCGACCGGACCGGAGTGGAGCGCAGCGAACTCGTCGAATGGCAGGGCGGTGGCCCCGACGACTGGCCGGGACTGTCTCAGGAGCACCACGAGGGGTAGTCCCGGGCGATGGTCCGAGGGACCGGTCGAAGAGGCGACCGAAGCGGCGGCCGTAGAGGTGCTCGGGGAGGGGGTCGTAGAGGTGCTCGGAGAGGTGGCTGCGTGCGGACTTCGAGGGGTGGTCCGGGTCCGCAACCTCAAATCAACCTCTGAACGTCGTTCAGCAGGCTGCAACCGCCCGCCGGACAGGGCACATTGTGTGCACGCGGGGCCCGCCGACACGGGGGCGGCGGGCCCCGCGCCGTCCGAGGGGGACGGACGCGGAAGGGGCGGCCCCCAGAAACCGCCGAGGACGGGCCGCCCCTTCCCAGGAGTTCGATGGCGTCGGCCGGCCACGATGACGCCACCGCCCGCGACGATCAGCGGCCGCTCGTACGCGTTCAGCATCCGCAGGGCCTTGTCGATCTGCGGGCGGGTCGCGGCCGGCTTGTACACGGGCAGCGGGGCGTACGCGTCCGGGTCGAACTCGATCTCCGTCTGCTGGACGTCGACGGGCAGATCGATCAGGACCGGGCCCGGCCGGCCCGAACGCATGAGTTGGAACGCCTGCTGGAAGACGCCGGGAACCTGTGCGGCCTCCAGGACGGTGACCGCCGCCTTTGTCATCGAGGCGGCGATGGCGGCGAAGCCCTGGAGTACCCCTGCTTCGACTGCTTCAGATGGTTCAGCTGTCGGACGCACTCTCCCGTCGCGTCCCGCGGTGAGCCCTCCCCTTGGTTTCCGACTGCTTCCGCCGCTTTCCGCGAACTCCATTTCACTCCATCTTCCGTAATACGAAAAACTTTTTCTATTATCTGGAAGATATGTAACTAGAGGCGCGAAGGTCGTCAAGAGACGGACAGACGGGTGCCGAAGGAGGACGATGGGGGTCATGTCCGTGAGCGTGCAGGTGCGCTGCCCGGCCTGTCGGCGGGAGCACCACTACACCGCGCCGTCCTATCCGTGCGCGTGCGGCACCCCCGTCACACCGCTGCTCGACCGGTTGACGGCCCCGAGCGCCGTGGCGCACCGGTCATGGGACGACGAGTGGATCACCCTGCGATGTCCCGCGTGCGGGCGCCGGGACCAGTGGCCGCATCCGGAACTGGGATGCGCCTGCGGAACGGTGCTGCGCCTCCCCGTGACCGACCCGCCCGCGGATGCGCACGCCGATCCGTCCGCAGCCCGCTCCCCTGGCCACTTCTGCGCAGATCCCGCCGTCGAACCGGGCCCGGAGCCGGCGTCCTCGTCGTCGGCGCCCGCACCACCCGGCCCCGAGCAGACACCGAAACCGCATACCGAGGGCGCACGGAAGCCGTCGTCCGGAGCCCTGCCGCACACCCCGCAGCCGCAGCCACCGACGTCACAGACACCGAGGCCGCAGACACCGGTATCGCGGACGCCGGCGGCACCGACGCCGACGGCGTCCCGGAGCGCCTTCCGTCCCGTCGCCATCCGCACGGCGCGCGACGCGGTCGCCTCGGCGGCGCTCTATCTGAACTGGCTCGGGCACCGGGACGTCCGGCGGGCCGACCAGCGGCCCACCTCCGGCATCGGCCTCGCCTCCCGCGGGCTCCTGGCCCAGGTGGACCCGAGCGTGCGGCCCACCACGCTGCGGGACGTGGAATGCCTGTGGCTGACGGCCATGACGGAGTCCGCGGAGTGCGTCTACTTCTCGCTCGCCGGGTACGCGGACGACGCCCGTGCCCGGGCCGACCAACTGTGCGTTCCGCTGTTCGTACTGGACCTCACCGGCACCCCGCAGCCGGTCAACGCACCGGCCGACGCCCTCGACGGCCGAGACGGCTGACGCTCCGGCGCGGCTGACGCCGCGGCCACCGCCTGACCGCCCGGTGCGGCGGCGCCGCCCCGGGTGCCGCCGCCGACCCGAGTCGTGAGCCTCGAGCCGTGAGCCGTGAGTCCTAGAGGGCGTACTTCTCGCGCAACTCGATCTTGCGCACCTTCCCCGACACGGTCATGGGGAAGGCGTCCAGGATCTGCAGCCGGCTCGGGATCTTGTAGTGCGCCAAGCGGCCCTCGCAGTACGCGCGCAACTCCTCCAGCGTCATGGGGTCCGCCGGGTCGGCCGGGATCACGCAGGCGAGCACCTCCTCGCCGTACCTCTCGTGCGGGACTCCGACGACCTGGACGTCCCTGATCCCGGGGTGGCCGTACAGGAACTCCTCGATCTCCCGCGGGTAGATGTTCTCCCCACCCCGGATGATCATGTCCTTGATGCGGCCGACGATCTCCACATAACCGTCCTCCCGCATCACTGCCAGGTCCCCGGTGTGCATCCAGCGTCCCGCGTCGATCACCTCGGCGGTCTTCTCCGGTTCGTTCCAGTAACCGAGCATCACGCTGTATCCGCGGGTGCAGAGTTCACCGGCGAGGCCACGCGGCCGGGTCACGCCGTCCACGGGGTCCACGACCTTCACCTCGATGTGCGGCAGAACGCGGCCGACGGTACCGGTACGGTGCTCCAGGTCGTCGTCCCGGCGGGTCTGGGTGGAGACGGGCGAGGTCTCGGTCATGCCGTAACAGATCGACACCTGCGCCATGTTCATCTCGGCGACCAACCGGTTCATCACCTCGACCGGACAGGGCGAGCCCGCCATGATGCCGGTGCGCAGCGAGGAGAGGTCGTAGTCGGCGAAGCCGGGCAGGTTCAGCTCCGCGATGAACATGGTGGGAACGCCGTACAGGGATGTGCACCGTTCCTGCTGGACGGCGTCCAGCGTGGCCCCGGGGTCGAAGGACGGCGCCGGGATGACGATGCAGGCGCCGTGCGAGGTGGCCGCGAGGTTTCCCATCACCATGCCGAAGCAGTGATAGAAGGGCACCGGGACGCAGATCCGGTCCCGCTCGCTGTAGGCGATCGACTCACCCACTGAGTAACCGTTGTTGAGAATGTTGTGGTGGGAGAGGGTGGCCCCCTTGGGGAAGCCCGTGGTGCCCGACGTGTACTGGATGTTGATGGGATCGTCGCAGGACAGCTCACTCCTGCGCGTGCACAGATCCTCGTACAGATCGGGGGTTCCGCGCCGCAGCAACGCGTCCCAGCTCGGATCGCCGAAGTAAACGGTCTCGCGCAGTTGCGGGCACCTGCGGCGCACCTGCTCGACCATCGCCCGGTAGTCACTCGTCTTGTGGCTGAGGGAGGCGAACAGCACGGAGATCCCGGCCTGGTTCAGGACGTACTCGACCTCGTGCGTGCGGTAGGCCGGATTGATGTTGACCATGATCGCGCCGATGCGGGCGGTGGCGTACTGGACAAACACCCACTCCGCGCAGTTGACCGCCCAGATGCCCACCCGGTCCCCCTTGGCGACCCCGCTGGCGAGCAGCGCGTACGCCAGCCGGTCGACGTCCGCGCCGAACCGGGCGTAGGTCCAGCGCCGGCCGGACGGCACGTCGACCAGTGCCTCGCGGTCCGGCCAGGCCGCCACGGCCCGGTCCAGGTTCTGCCCGATCGTGTCCCCGAGCAGCGCGGTCGTGCTCGTCCCGTGGGCGTACGAGGAGAGGGTCCCGGAGCCGGTCCCCGGCGCGGCGGACGGCGAAGCGGGCGCGGAGTCGGTACCCGACGTGGACGGCGGGCCGCTCACCCCGCTCACCGGAAGTCCTCCTCGCGGTACTCGTCCGCGGAGCCCGCCGCCGTGGCCTCGCGCAGCTCGATGCGGCGGATCTTGCCGCTGACGGTCTTGGGCAGCGGCGCGAACTCCAGGCGGCGGATCCGCTTGTAGGCGGCGAGCACCTCGCGGGAGTGCTCGAACAGCACCTTCGCGGTGTCGGGGCCCGGCTCCCAGCCCTCGGCGAGGACGACGTACGCCTTGGGCACCGCGAGGCGCAGCTCGTCCGGGGCGGGGACCACGGCCGCCTCCGCCACCGCCGCGTGCTCCAGCAGCGCGCTCTCCAGCTCGAAGGGGCTGATCTTGTAGTCGGACGCCTTGAAGACGTCGTCGGACCGGCCCACGTAGGTGATGTAACCGTTCTCGTCACGGCTTCCGACGTCCCCGGTGCGGTAGTAGCCGCCGGCCATCGCCTCGGCACTGCGGTCGGCGTCGCCGTGGTAACCGGTCATCAGGCCCACCGGTCTCTCGGACAGGTCGAGCGCGATCTCGCCCTCCGTCGCGCCGGGCGCGCCCGACACCGGGTCGAGCAGCTCCACCCGGTATCCGGGGGCGGGCCGGCCCATCGAGCCGGTCTTCAGCTCCTGGCCGGGGCTGTTGGCGATCTGGACGGCCGTCTCGGTCTGGCCGAAGCCGTCCCGGACGGTCACTCCCCAGGCGCGCCGGACCTGCTCGACGACCTCGGGGTTGAGGGGCTCCCCCGCGGCCACCGCCTCGCGTGGCGGGGTGCGCAGCTGGGTGAGGTCGGCCTGGATGAGCATGCGCCAGACGGTGGGCGGGGCGCAGAACGTCGTCACGCCCGCCCGTTCCATCTCCGCCATCAGCCGGGCCGGGTCGAAACGCGTGTAATTGTGGATGAAAACGGTTGCTTCCGCGTTCCACGGGGCGAAGAGGTTGGACCAGGCGTGCTTGGCCCAGCCGGGCGAGGAGATGTTGAGGTGGACGTCGCCGGGGCGCAGACCGATCCAGTACATCGTGGACAGGTGGCCGACCGGGTACGAGGTGTGGGTGTGCTCCACCAGCTTGGGCCGGGCGGTCGTGCCGGAGGTGAAGTAGAGCATCAGCGGGTCGTCGGCGAGGGTCGGGCCGTCCGGCGTGAAGCCGGCCGGGGCGTCGTACGCCTCCTCGTACCGCTGCCAGCCCTCGGGTGCGCCGCCGACCGCGATCCGGGTGTAGTCGCCCGGGACCTCGTCGAACTTGACGGCGTCCGCTGACCGGACGAGGACGTGCCTGACCCGGCCTCGTTCCACGCGGTCGGCCAGGTCGGCGGGGCCGAGCAGCGGCGTCGCCGGAATGACGACGGCACGCAGTTTCATCGCGGCGAGCGCCGTCTCCCAGAGTTCGGCCTGGTTGCCGAGCATGACGAGAATGCGGTCCTCTGCGGCCACCCCGCGGCCGCGCAGCCAGTTCGCGATCCGGTCGGAGCGCTCGGACAGTTCGGCGAAGGTGCGGCGGGTTTCGGAACCGTCTTCCTCCACGATGTGCAGGGCGGTGCGCTGGTTGCCGTCGGCGATGGCGTCGAACCAGTCGAGGGCCCAGTTGAACCGTTCGGGGCGGGGCCACTCGAAACGCCCGTAAGCGGTTGTGTAGTCCTCGCGGTGTTCCAGCAGGAAGTCGCGGGCTCTGCGGAAGAGCTCCGTCGCCGTCATCTGTGTCCTCCTCGGTGCCGGACCATTGCCGGGCGGCTCTCCGACATCGTGTAATCCGTGATGCAGGTCTCACTACCCCCGAACGGGGGTGTGCGGCACCACGCCGCGCGGAAAGGGCGAGAACGTGGCAGCAGACGCGGCCGGAACGGTGGAGATTCGCGGTGCGCTGGCGCGGCTGCGCCGGGCGACCGGGTTGCCGGTCGCCTTCGGCGGTCTGGTGGAGCCCGGGCGCCGACGCATGCGGATCAGCGAGTTCAGCGGCGCGGCCGGGCTCGCCTTGCGCGGGCTGGCGGTGACGTCCGGAAACGGGCTCGGCGGCAAGGCGGTGGCACTGGCCCGTCCCTGTGCGGTGACCGACTACTCGCTCTCCCGGCAGATCAGCCACGAGTACGACGCGGCCGTCGCCGAGGAGGGCCTGCGGTCGGTGCTGGCGATCCCGGTGGTGGTCCGGCGCCGGGTGCGCGGGGTGCTGTACGGGGCGCTGCGCACGGCGCAGCCGCTGGGCGACCGTACGCTGACCGCGGCGGCGCAGGCGGCACGGGACGTGGAGCAGGCGCTGGTCGTCGAGGACGAGGTGCGGGGGCTGCTGACGGCGGCCGGGCCGGGCTTCGGAGCGGGTGCCGGGCCGGGTGCCGCCGCGGGCGAGGGAACCGCCGCGGGCCCGGAGGGGGCGGTTGACTGGGAGCAGGTACGCGAGGCGCACGCGGCGCTGCGGGCCCTGGCCCCGCGGATCGCCGACCCCGCGCTGCGCGCCGACCTCCTCCACGCCTGCCGACTGCTGGCCTCGGGGCCGCCGCAGGAGCCGGCCCGGCAGCCGGTCGTCCTGGCCCCGCGAGAACTGGACGTACTTGCGTGCGTGGCGGCGGGGGCGACGAACGGGGCGATCGCCGAGCGGCTCGGGCTGCGGGCGGAGACGGTCAAGGGCTACCTGAGATCGGCGATGCGCAGACTGGGCGCGCACACCCGGGGAGAGGCGGTGGTCGCGGCCCGCAGAGCGGGTCTGCTGCCGTAGCGCGAGCGGTCGGCGCGCCCCTCGTCCGGGGTGCGGGAGACGTCCGGGCACGGCGGTCCGAGCACGGCGGAGGCAGCGATCACATCCGGCCAAGGAGGCCCCTCACGACAAGGAACCATTCACTCACCGTTGCCATGAATTTCCCTATGCGTCACGTTGTTATATCCCTCACCACGATCCGCCTCCGAATTTCAAAGAGTCGTTGCCTAGAATTTGGCCCGGACACGACACTCAGAAGGGAGCGGTGACCGTGCGACGGGACTTCAAGGAGCCTGCCAGATGCCGCCCCGACCTGGTCATCGGCAGGGAGGAGCTGGTCACGTCCGCCCGTGACCAGCTGACGCGCGGCGGCAGTGTGCTGCTGCACGGCCCGGCCGGAATAGGAAAGTCGACCGTGCTGCGGGCATTGGCCGCGGATTACGGCGAGGCGGCGCGCACCGTCCTGCGCTGCTCGGCGACCGAGTCCGAATCCCACCTCCCGTTCCTGGCGCTGGCGGACCTCTTCGGCCTCGTCCTGGACGAGATCTCGGACAAGTTGCCCGCCGCGCAGCGCACGGCCCTGGAGTCGGCGCTCACCGGCCGCGGCGAGTCGACGCTGCAGCGCGACGGCCTCGCCCTGCGACTGGCCGTGCTGTCCGCACTGCGCGTCCTCGCCGCCGCGGGCCCCGTCCTGCTCGTCGCCGACGACCTGCAGTGGCTGGACTCGGCCAGCGCCGAGCTCCTGGGTTTCGCCGCCCGCCGCCTCGGCGACACCCCCGTCCAGCTGCTGTGCGCGGTGCGCACGGAGGGACAGGAGTACGACCGGCATCTACGCGCGTCCCCGCCGGACACCCTCGCGGTCCGCCTCAACCCGCTCTCCCGCAACCAGGTCTCCGCGCTTCTCGACCACCGCGGCTACACCGACCTGCCCCGCTCCACGGTCCGGGAGATCCATCGCACCAGCGGCGGCAACCCCCTGTTCGCGCTGGAGCTCGGCCGCGCCCTCGGAGAGAACCCGACGCCGCCCCGCCCCGGCGAGCCGCTGCCGGTGCCGACCTCGCTGCGCGCCCTGGTCCTCAGCCGTCTGGACATGCTCTCCGACGAGGCCCGGCGCACCCTGCTGGTGGCCAGCGCCGGCGCGCGCCCCACGCTGGCCCTGCTGCACGCGGCCGGCCGGGAGAACGCCGAGGCGGAGACCGCGCAGGCGGCGGCCCTCGGACTGCTGGCGACCGAGCCGGAGGGCCCGGCCGTCCGGTTCGCGCATCCGCTGATCTCCGCCGCGCTGTACGCGGAGGCCCCCGCGCTGGAGCGCCGGGCCGCGCACGCCGCGCTGTCCACCGCCGCCTCCGACCCGATCGAGCGGGCCCGCAACCTCGCCATGGCCACCACCGGCACCGACCCGGAGGTCGCCGCCCGGCTCGCCGAGGCCGCGGCCCTGGCCCGCGACCGGGGCGCCCCGTCGGTGGCCGCCTCGCTCGGGCTGCTCGCCGCCCGGCACACCCCGCCCGACGGCACGCCCGGCCCGGACGAACACCGGCTGTGCGCCGCCGAGGACGCCATCACCGCCGGCGAGGTGGACCTGGCCCGGGACATCGCGCGTGAGGTGCTGACCCGGGCGACCGTCCCCGCCGACCGGATCCGCGCCTGGGAGGTGGTCATCGAGGCCGCCGGGCAGGCTCTCGGCGACGTCGACGCCGTCTTCCCGCAGGCCCTCGCCGACGCCGGCGACGACCCCCGGCTGCTCGCCCTGGTCCACTACCACCTCGCCTGGCGCAAGCTGATCGTCGAGGGCGACTTCTCCGAGGCCCGGCAGGAGGCCGCGCACGCGGCGGAGCTGGCGGCGCGCGGCGACGACCGGCGCACCGAGCTGATGGCGCTGTCGTTCCAGTCGTCCACCGAGACCCTGATGGGCCATCCGAACGCCCCCGCGACCATCAAGCAGGCCATGAGGGAGCCTCAGGACCCCTACGTGGCCTGCCACCACAACGGCGTCGGCGCGGCGAGGTTCCGGTGGCTGATGATGAGCGACCAGCTGCCCGAGGCCCGGTCGACCATCACCGCGCTGCTGCGCGAGGTCCGGCGGCGCGGCATGGTCGAGAGCGAGGTGCACTTCCAGCGCTTCCTCGCCGAGACCGAACTGCGCTCCGGGCACTGCGGACGCGCCCTCGACCTGGCCCGCGAGAGCCTCAGGCTGGCCCGTGACTCGGGTATCGGCCTGGGCGCCTCCGCGATGCTGGCCTCCCTCGCCGAGGCTTCGGGCGGCGACGTCGGACAAGCGCTGGCACTGGCCCGGGAGGCGGCGGGGCGGGCCGAGGAGGACGGCGACCAGATGTACCTCTCCCGCGCCCTGGCCGCGCTGGGCCACGCCCAGTTCGTGGCCGGCGACGCGGCGGGCGCGGTCGGCTCGCTGCGCCGGGTGCGCGAACTGGAGCAGGGCCTGGGCATCACCGACCCCGCGCGGGGCCGGTGGCAGGGCGACCTGGCCGAGGCGCTGGTCCGGGTCGGCGAGCCGGGCGAGGCGCAGGACGTCATCGCCGTGACGCGCGAACACGCGCTGCGGCTGGACCGCGAGAGCGTACTGGCCGTGCTGGACCGGGCGGAGGCCCTGGTGCGGGCGGCGCTCGGCGACCACGAGGGGGCGCTGTCCCGGCTGACGTCCGTTCAGGACCGGCTCGCCAAGCTCGGCTACGGGCTGGAGGAGGCGCGGGCGGCGTTCGCGCTGGCCCGGCTGCGCACCGGGCGGCCGGGGCCGACGTCGTACGACGAGGCGGCACGGCTGTTCCGGCGGTGCCGGGCGCTGCCCTGGCTGCGTCAGGTGGACGAGGCCGCCGCACAGGGCGCGAGCCAGCCGTCCGCCCTCACCGCGCAGACCCCGCCCTCCGACGCGCTGGCGGGACTGGCCGCGATGGAGCGTCAGGTCGCGGCGCTCGTCATGGAAGGGGCGACCAACCGGGAGATCGCCGCGCGGCTGTTCATCAGCGTGAAGACGGTCGAGGCGACCCTGACCCGGGTCTACCGCAAGCTGGGGATCCGCTCGCGGGTGGACATCGTCCGGTTGGCGGCGGGGCGTCACTCGAAGTGAGGATCGCGCGGGTTAACTGCCCCTCGGGGGCGACCTTCGCGCAGGACGTCCCCCTGAGCGAGGGTGCGGCGACGGTGCTGCCGGACCGAGGGTTTTCCCTGCCTCAACTCCCTTAGGGGGTTCCCTCATTGGGGACGCCGGGCACCGGGTCCTAGCGTAAGGGACGTGCCGCTCGCCCGGGCACACGGGGGTCGGTCCCGCGACCCCCGTGCACACCCCCCACACCCGCGCGACCCCCCACCGGCAACCCCTCGAGGAGT
Organism: Streptomyces sp. P3; assembly: GCF_003032475.1. NCBI lineage: Bacteria > Bacillati > Actinomycetota > Actinomycetes > Kitasatosporales > Streptomycetaceae > Streptomyces > Streptomyces sp. P3. Next base: position 6,904,227 of record NZ_CP028369.1, on the reverse strand, counting down.
TCCATGTTCGGGCTCAACCGCGTGAAGAGAACCGCCGCCGTCATCGCGGCGACCGCCGCCACGGCGGCGACCGTACTGCTCGGCGCCCCCACCGCCGTCGCAGCCCCGCAGCCGATCGTCGGCGGCACGACGACCACGACCACGGCGTATCCGTTCATGATGCAGATCACGGACGCCTCGCAGAACCAGTTCTGCGGCGGCACCCTCGTCTCGGCGACCAAGGTGGTCACCGCCGCGCACTGCATGGTCGGCGAGACCACGAGCAGTGTGCGCGTCGTCGGCGGCCGCACCTACCTCAACGGCACCAACGGCACGGTCAGCCGGGTGAGCAGGATCTGGATCAACCCGGGATACACGGACGCCACCAACGGCGACGACGTGGCCGTCCTGACCCTGTCGACGTCGATGCCGTACACCAAGGCGTCGTACGTCTCCTCGTCCCAGACCGGCGTGTACGCGGCCGGCACCACCGCCCGCATCATCGGCTGGGGCACCACCTCGGAGAACGGCAGCTCCTCCAACCAGCTGCGGACCGCGACCGTCCCGATCGTGTCCGACTCCAGCTGCAAGAGCTCCTACGGTTCGGACTTCGTCCAGACCGACATGGTTTGCGCCGGATACTCCTCCGGCGGCACAGACACCTGCCAGGGCGACAGCGGCGGTCCCCTGCTCATCGGGGGCGTCCTGGCAGGGATCACTTCTTGGGGCGAGGGCTGCGCGGAAGCCGGTTACCCGGGTGTGTACACCCGGCTGACCACCTTCTCCAGCCTGGTGACCGCGCAGGTCAACTCGTAGCGGCCGGGCAGCCCCCGAGAAACTCCTGAGCACCCCTCAGGGAACGACCAGGGGGCGCTGCGAGCCTCCACGAGCGGCCCGCAGCGCCCCCTGTCCATCCGTCCACGCCCCACCGGTCGCCGGTGGGGCGTTCCGCATGGTGCACGCACGGCCCCGGCGGGGCGTCACCCGGCCGTTTCGACTGTTACCGCCGCAACACCATCACCACTCGCTCCGCCGTTACCACCGTTGCTGGCATTTCCACTGTTACCGCCATTACGGTCGGTTACCGCTATTTCAGTCGTTTACCGACGTTCCGATGTTTCCGTCGTTTTCTGCTGTTTCGTCGTTTCCGCTGCTGTTTCCGTTGCTTCCGCTCTTTCTGCTGTGTTCGCCGTTCCCGCCGTGTCCTGACGTTCCCGCCGTGTCCTGACGTTCCCGCCGTCAGGGCCGGAGGACCGTCCCGAACCGGATGTCGTAGGACTCCCCGGGGTGCATCACGGCCAGCACACGCTCCCCCTCGGCGAGCACGTCCCGCTTCTGTGCGCCGGTGAGGCGGCCGAAGGGCTCGACGACCAGGGTGTCCCGGTCCAGTCTCCACACGCCCGCGAGGAAGCCGTCGACCAGGAAGGTGCAGTACGCCTGGTTGCCCTGCCAGGAACGTCCCCAGTACTCGGGCGGGATGACGCGACTGCGGTCGGCGTGGGAGAGGAGAAGGTTGTCGAACTCGGCGAGGAACCGCGGCGGGGCCGGGGTTTCGGGGTCGGGGCGCGGGGCCTCGGGCAGGTCGAACAGCTCGACGCCGTGATCGTCCCGGAAGACCGACAGGTGCGGGCGCAGACCTGCGAAAGCCTCGCGCAGCCGGGTCAGGCCGGCCCAGGTCTGCATGTCCTTGACGGAGGCCGGACCGAAGGCCGCCAGATAGCGCAGGACGACGGCGTCCGCTGCGGGCGCCTGCTGTGCGGGGCGGCCCAGCCAGTGCTCGGCGGTGGTGAGGGCGACCTGTCCGCTCCGGCCCCACAGCCCGCGCGGAGTGACCTGGACCAGGGGCAGTCGGCAGCGGGCGGCCACGGCGAGGGACTGCGGGTCGGCGTCCGGCCACTCCACGGTGAGCGCCTCTCGCAGTTGGCCCATGGTGCGCGGCTCGTCCTCGACCAGCTCGCGGGCAAGGACTGCGAGCCGGTCGAGGTCGACCCCCACGAGTCCCTTGCGGAAGTTGGCCAGCTCCCGGTCGCGGGCGGGCTGGACGAGCGGCCGGAGGGTCAGGCAGTCGTCCGCGGTGTGGGTGTGGATCGTGGAGCGCATGCTGACGATCCGGACGACCTCGCGGTCCGCCATCAGCCCCGACAGCTGCTCCGGGACGAAGCCTTCGAGGCGGGCAGCGAGCGCGTAGTACGGCGGCTTGACGTTCTGCGCCTGCAGTCCGAGCAGGTGCTCCACCGCGGCCTTGGCGGACAACTCGGCCGGGCTCAGCAGCAGTTGCCGGGCGAGGGTGGCACGGTTGAGGGCCCGGGCGTCGAGCACGGGGCCCGCCGGGGAGGTCGTCTTCGTCATACGGCCAAGCTAACCGGGCTTGCGGACAGGCCCTGTCCGCAACGCGGCGGGGAGGGCAGACGGGACGGGCCGGGGCGGCTGTGGGGCCGCCGCAGGGGGCGAGCGAGGGAACGGGGGCGCGGGGCGAGAGCCGTCTCGGGCTCGGCCCCACCTGAGGCGCGGCACCCGGATGCCCGGCAGGACGGAGGGGCCGGCATTGCCGTGTTCGCGCGGCCGTCGGCGCGCTTCGTGACGGCAAGCCCGGCTGTTCGTGACGGTCAAGCCCGGCTGTCGGCGGGTCCGGGAGGACGCACCGGGTCAAGGGGCGGGACGAAGCCGAGTGGCCGGGTGGAGCTGGTGGGGCGGGTGGAGCTGGTGGGGCGGGTGGGAGGACGGTGGTCCGGCGAGACCGGGTTCCCGGGTGCCGAGGGGGGTGAAGAAGCGTTCCACATCCGTGTCGGCGACCTCGGCGAGGGTGGCCGGCGACCAGCGCGGGGCGCGGTCCTTGTCGACGATCTGGGCGCGGACGCCCTCGACGAGGTCGGGGCTGGTCAGAGCGGCGCACGAAACGCGGTACTCCTGGTCCAGCACCTCCTCCAGCGAGCCGAGCCGCCGGGCACGGTGCAGGGCGGCCAGGGTGACCTTCAGCGCGGTGGGCGACCGGGTGAGCAGGGTCTGCGCGGCCTCCGCGGCGGCCGGGTCGCCGTGGGCGAGCAGGCGCCGGACGATCTCCTCGACCGTGCCGGCGGCGTAACACGCGTCGATCCACCCGCGCGCCGCGGCCAACTCCCCCTGCGGCGGGGGCTGCTCGTGACGGGCCACGGCCTCGCCCACCGGCAGGTCGGCGAGTTCGGCGAGAAACGTGGGGAGCGAGGCGGACGGCACGTAGTGGTCGGCGAGTCCGCACAGCACGGCGTCCCCCGCGCCGATCTGCGCGCCCGTCAGGGCGAGGTGGACGCCGAGTTCACCCGGCGCACGGCCGAGCAGATGGGTGCCGCCCACGTCGGGCACGAATCCGATGCCGGTCTCGGGCATGGCGATCCGGGAGCGCTCGGTGACGACCCGCACGCCGCCGTGCGCGGAGACGCCGACGCCGCCGCCCATGACGATGCCGTCCATGACGGCGACATAGGGCTTGGGGTATCGGGCGATACGGGCGTTGAGACGGTACTCGTCTCGCCAGAAGGCCGCCGAGGCCGTGCCGTCACCGTCGCGGGCGTCGTCGTGGACGGCGCGGATGTCGCCGCCCGCACACAGGCCGCGTTCCCCCGCGCCGGTGAGCACGACGGTCTCGACGGCGGGGTCGTGCTCCCACGCGGTCAGCGCGTCGTCGATCCTGCGCACCATCGCATGGTTCAGGGCGTTGAGAGCGCGTGGGCGGTTGAGGACGAGGCGGGCGGCCCGGCCGACCGTCTCCAGCAGGACGGGGGCGTCGGCGCCGGTCATCAGCGGGCCCCCGTCCTGTAAAGGGCTTCCTTGCGGGAACGGGTTTCTTTGCGGGAACGGGTTTCTGTCCCGGGACGGGAATCCGTCAGGCCGCGGGACGCGGTGCTACACATGATCTCGTCGATCCCCTTCCGGAGTCCGGTGGACGCGTTTCACCGACGATCTTCTCAGGAGGCTCGCCGACCCGGTCGTGGGGCCCGGTCCCAGCCCTCACCGGACCGTGCGGCCGGGTGCGGCCACGCCGTGGCCCCGCCGTGGTCGCGCCCTGCCCGGCCCGTCCTTCCCTCCCGGCCCGTCCCGGCCCGTCCTGCCTGTCGGGCCCGTCCTGCCCGGCTCGCCCGCCTTCCCGCCCGGGACTTCGGTCGCGCCCTGCGCCGGCTTTCCGTGCCCCACGACGGATACTCGGCGAAGCCGAACCGCCGAGGCCGAGCAGGAGGCCGCCATGGCCATGGACTTCACCGCCGAGACCGCGACGGACGCGGTCGTGGACAGTTTCGCCCGCACCCCCGACCCCCGGTTGAGGGAGCTGCTGACCGGCCTCGTACGGCATCTGCACGACTTCGTGCGGGAGACCGAGCCGACCCGGGCCGAGTGGGAGCGGGCGATCGCCTTCCTCACCGAGGCCGGGCAGCGGTGCGACGACACCCGGCAGGAGTTCATCCTGCTCTCGGACGTCCTGGGCGTGTCGATGCTCGTCGAGGCGATCAACGACCGCACGGAGCCGGCCGCCACCGACTCCACGGTGCTCGGCCCGTTCCACATGGTCGAGTCACCTGCGCGGGCGCTCGGGGACACCGTGGACCTGGTCGGCGCCGGTGAGCCCTGCCTCATCAGCGGCCGGGTCGTGTCCGTCGACGGCATCCCGCTGCCCGGCGCGACGCTGGACGTGTGGCAGGCCGACGGCCAGGGCTTCTACGACGTCCAGCAGCCCCGGAAACAGCCGCCGGGCAACGGCCGAGGCCTGTTCACCACGGACTCCGAGGGTCGCTTCCGGTTCCGCTCGTGCGTGCCGAGCCCGTATCCGATCCCCACGGACGGACCGGTCGGGGCGCTGCTCGAGGCCACCGACCGCCACCCCTACCGGCCCGCCCACATCCACTTCATCGTGAGCGCCGACGGCCACCTGCCCGTGACGACCCACGTCTTCGTGGCGGGCAGCGACTATCTGGAGTCGGACGCCGTCTTCGCCGTCAGGAGGAGCCTGGTGCAGGAGTTCGCCGAGGTGGACGACCCGGCACTGGCGGCATCGTCCGGCCTGGCCAACCCCTTTCGCCGGGCCGTCTTCGACATCGTGCTGCAGCCGGTCACGGCATGACCGGGCCGGCCCTGGACTTCACCTACCAGTCCCAGCCGATGCGCGTCGTGTTCCGGCCGGGTGCCGTGCCGCACGCGGTGGCGGCGGAGACCGGGCGGCTCGGCCTGCGCCGCGTCCTCGTCGTCTGCGGCGAGCGCGGCCGGGACACGGCCCGCGCCGTCGCCGCCGCGCTCGGCGACGAGTGCGCGGGGGTGCACGCGGGCGCGCGCATGCACGTACCGGTCCGGACGGCCGAACGAGCCGTCGAGGCGGCGCGCGAGGCCGGAGCCGACGGCTGCGCCGCGGTCGGCGGCGGCTCCGCGATCGGGCTCGCCAAGGCCGTCGCCCGCCGCACCGGCCTGCCGGTCGTGGCCGCCCCGACGACGTACGCGGGGTCGGAGATGACGCCGGTCTGGGGCGAGACCGAGGACGGGGTGAAACGCACCGGGCGCGATCCGCGGGTCCTGCCGCGCAGTGTCGTGTACGACCCGCTGCTGACGCTCACCATGCCGGCCGCGCAGTCCGCCGCGAGCGGGATGAACGCGATGGCCCACGCCGCCGAGGCGCTCTACGCCCCGGACGCCTCGCCGGTCGTCGCGCTCATGGCGCAGGACGGCGTACGGGCACTGGCACGCGCCCTGCCAGAGGTCGTCGCCGATCCCACCGGGCCGGCCGCCCGTGCCGGCGCCCTGTACGGGGCCTGGCTGTGCGGCGCCTGCCTCGGCGCGACCTCCATGGGCCTGCACCACCGGCTCTGCCACGTGCTCGGCGGCACCTTCGGCCTGCCGCACGCCGAGACGCATGCCGTCGTCCTGCCGCATGTGCTGGCCTTCAACGCGCCGTCGGCGCCCGCCGCCACGGCTGCGCTGCGCCGTGCGCTCGAGGTAGCGGACCCGGCCCGGGAACTGTACGAGCTGGGCGGGCGGCTGGGTGTCCCGCGTTCCCTCGCCGCCCTCGGCCTGTCCGCCGCAGACCTGGACCGTGCCGTCGGCGCCACGCTCCGGGCGCCGTACGCCAACCCCCGCCGCGCCTTGGCCGGGGAGTTGCGGGCGATCCTGCAAGCGGCGTTCGACGGTGCGCCGCCGTCCCGCGGCTGACCTCGAACGCGGCCGTGCGGCGGCCCGGACGTCGCCGCCTACGTGACGCACGGACCGGGGTCGGGCTTCCGCCGACGCCTCCCACGGATCGCCGTCGCCACCCGCCCCCCGGGGCGGAGACACCCCGCTGCTCCTGCCCCTGCCCCTGCTCCTGCTCCTGCTCCTGCTCCTGCTCCTGCTCCTGCGAGCTTCCTCCCGGGGGACCGGCGACTTTCAGACTTGTACAGCTCGTTTTCTTGAACCGTTCGTGTCTATGCCGTAGGTTCGCAGGCATGACAGCACCCGGTACACCGACCACCGCCGAGGAGCTGCGCGGTGCCGGCCTGCGGGTGACGGCCGCCCGGGTCGCGCTTCTCCAGACCGTCCGAGCGGGCGACCACCTCGGTGTCGAGGCCATCGCCTCCGGGGTGCGCGACCGCGTCGGCCACATCTCGCTGCAGGCCGTCTACGACGCCCTGCACGCGCTGACCACGGCCGGGCTGGTGCGCCGCATCGAGCCACCGGGCAGCCCCGCCCGGTTCGAGGGGCGCGTCGGCGACAACCATCACCACCTGGTGTGCCGGGCGTGCAGCGCCGTCGTCGACGTCGACTGCGCCGTCGGCCACGCCCCCTGTCTGACCGCCTCCGACGACCGCGGCTTCTCCATAGACGAGGCCGAGGTCATCTACTGGGGCCTGTGCCCCGACTGTTCGACCGTTCGCAGCACCTGAGCGTCCGCAGCACCGATCATCCGCACGACCCCCGCGCCTCCGCAGGACCCGGGACCCTGGACCGGGGAACCCGAATCCCTGCGAAACCTGAGCATGTGATCCGACCAGCCCAGAAGGATTCCCCCATGACCGAGAACCATGACGCGATCGTGACCGACTCGAAGGCGGCGGAGGCAGGTGGCTGCCCGGTCGCGCACGGCCGTGCCGCGCACCCGACCCAGGGCGGCGGCAACCGCCAGTGGTGGCCGGAGCGGCTCAACGTGAGGATCCTCGCGAAGAACCCCGCCGTGGCGAACCCGCTCGGCGAGGGCTTCGACTACGCCGAGGCGTTCAAGGCGCTCGACCTGGCCGCCGTGAAGGCGGACATCGCCGAGGTGCTCACCACCTCGCAGGACTGGTGGCCGGCCGACTTCGGCAACTACGGCCCGCTGATGATCCGCATGGCCTGGCACAGCGCGGGCACCTACCGCATCAGTGACGGCCGCGGCGGCGCCGGCGCCGGTCAGCAGCGGTTCGCCCCGCTCAACAGCTGGCCGGACAACGCCAACCTGGACAAGGCCCGCCGTCTGCTGTGGCCGGTCAAGAAGAAGTACGGCCAGTCCATCTCCTGGGCCGACCTGATGATCCTCACCGGCAACGTCGCGCTCGAGCAGATGGGCTTTTCGACCTTCGGCTTCGCCGGCGGCCGCGAGGACGTCTGGGAGGCGGAGGAGGACGTCTACTGGGGCCCCGAGACCACCTGGCTCGACGACCAGCGCTACACCGGCGACCGTGAGCTGGAGAACCCGCTCGGCGCCGTCCAGATGGGCCTCATCTACGTCAACCCCGAAGGCCCCAACGGCAACCCGGACCCGCTGGCCGCGGCCCGCGACATCCGTGAGACGTTCCGCCGGATGGCGATGAACGACGAGGAGACGGTCGCCCTGATCGCGGGCGGTCACACCTTCGGCAAGACTCACGGCGCGGGCCCGGCGGACAACGTCGGCGCCGACCCCGAGGCCGCCTCGCTGGCCGAGCAGGGCCTCGGCTGGAAGAGCGGCTACGGCACCGGCAAGGGCGGCGACACCATCACCAGCGGCCTCGAGGTCACCTGGACCTCCACGCCGACGCAGTGGAGCAACGGCTTCTTCGACAACCTGTTCGGCTTCGAGTGGGAGCTGACGGAGAGCCCGGCCGGCGCGAAGCAGTGGGTGGCCAAGGACGGCGCCGGCGCGGGCACCGTCCCGGACGCGCACGACACGTCCAAGCGGCACGCCCCGACGATGCTGACGACCGACCTGTCGCTGCGCTTCGACCCGATCTACGGGCCGATCTCACGCCGCTTCCACCAGAACCCCGACCAGTTCGCGGACGCCTTCGCCCGCGCCTGGTACAAGCTCACCCACCGCGACCTGGGCCCGAAGTCCCTGTACCTCGGCCCGGAGGTCCCGGCGGAGACCCTGCTGTGGCAGGACCCGCTGCCGGCGGCCGACGGTGAGGTCATCGGCGCCGAGGACGTCGCGGCGCTCAAGGCCAAGCTCCTCGCCTCCGGCCTGACCGTCTCGCAGCTGGTGTCCACCGCGTGGGCCTCCGCCTCCACCTTCCGCGGCAGCGACAAGCGCGGCGGCGCCAACGGCGCCCGTATCCGCCTCGAGCCGCAGCGCGGCTGGGAGGTCAACGAGCCCGACGAGCTGGCGCAGGTGCTGCGCGTCCTCGAGGGCGTCCAGGCGGAGTTCAACTCCGGCGCGAAGAAGGTCTCGCTGGCGGACCTGATCGTCCTCGGCGGCGCCGCCGCCGTGGAGAAGGCCGCCAAGGACGCCGGACACGACGTGCAGGTCCCGTTCACGCCGGGCCGGGTGGACGCGTCGCAGGAGCAGACGGACGTCGAGTCCTTCGCCGCGCTCGAGCCGACCGCCGACGGTTTCCGCAACTACCTCGGCAAGGGCAACCGTCTGCCGGCCGAGTACCTCCTCCTCGACCGGGCGAACCTGCTCAACCTGAGCGCTCCGGAGCTGACGGTCCTCGTCGGCGGCCTGCGCGTGCTGGGCGCGAACCACGGCCAGTCCTCGCACGGCCTCCTCACCGACGCTCCCGGCACACTGACGAACGACTTCTTCGTCAACCTGCTCGACCTGGGAACGACCTGGTCGTCGACGTCCTCGGACGAGTCCCTCTTCGAGGGCCGCGACGCCGCCACGGGCGAGGTGAAGTGGACCGGCACCCGGGCCGACCTGGTCTTCGGCTCGAACTCCGAGCTGCGCGCGGTCGCCGAGGTCTACGCGAGCGACGACGCGAAGGAGAAGTTCGTGACGGACTTCGTCGCGGCGTGGGCCAAGGTCTCCGACCTCGACCGCTTCGACCTGGTCTGAGGGGCGGGCCGCTCGGCCTGGCCCGACGGGCGGGCCGCTCGGCCTGATCCGACGGACCGGTCGATCGGCCTGATCCGACGGACCGGTCGATCGGCCTGATCCGACGGACCCGGCTTTCCGGGAGAACGGAACAGCAACACCAGGGCGTCCGGCCCGGTCCTCAAGGGCCGGGCCGGTCGCCCTGGCGCGTCCACCGCCGCCCATTCGCCGCGAACCGGGGGTGCGGTGACAGATGTTTCTCCGGTTCCTCACGTTGTCCCACGAGGGCGGTGGGACTGTCGAAACCATTGACTGGGGCATGTACGGCCCATATCTTCTGGCCGAAGTTACGAACTTTGTTCGACATGACGAACAATGCTTCATGGACAAGGGACGGTCCTCTATGCCCCGGATGTACCGCCGCAGCCCCCTGCTCGTCTGCGTGTTGGCGCTCCTCGTCGCCCTGGTGGCGGCGACCCAACCGGTGTCCGCGGCTGACGGCCGTCCGTACACCAACCCGCTGAAGTCGTCCAAGGGCGCCGACCCCTGGCTGGAGTACTACGACGGCAACTACTACCTGGTCACCACCACGTTCACCGGCATCCTCGGCATGCGGAAGTCGCCGACCCTGGCGGGTCTGGCCACCGCGCCCAACGTGCAGGTGTGGTCGGACACCACGTCCACGCGCAACACCAACATCTGGGCCCCGGAGATCCACCAGTTCAACGGCCACTGGTACCTGTACTACTCGGCCGGCCAGGGCGGCGTCTCCTGCTGCGACTCCCAGCGCACGCACGTCCTGGAGAGCGCCGGCGCCGACCCGCTGGGCCCGTACACCTACAAGGGCTCGCTCACCGGCTCCAACCTCACGCCGGGCGGGTGGCTGATCGACGCGACCGTGCTGCAGGCGAACAACAAGCTCTACCTGGTCGGCAGCGGGTTCGTGAACGGCAGCAAGCAGAGTCTGGTCATCGCGCCGATGAGCAACCCGTACACCCTCGCCAGCAATACCTTCACCGTCATCTCCAGCCCCACCCTGAGCTGGGAGACCTCCGGCGGCGCGGTCAACGAGGGGCCGGAACCGCTGTACCACGACGGCCGGACGTTCCTGACCTTCTCCGCCAGCTTCTGCGGCACCCCCGACTACAAGCTCGGCCAGCTGGAGCTCACCGGTTCCGACCCGCTCGACCCCGCGTCCTGGACCAAGAAGCAGACGCCCGTCTTCCAGCGCAGTGACGCCAACAGCGTCTACGGTCCCGGCCACAACGGCTTCTTCACCTCGCCGGACGGCACGGAGAACTGGATCGTCTACCACGCCAACAGCGCCTCCAACGGAGGCTGCGGAAACGGCCGGACGACCCGCGCCCAGAAGTTCACCTGGAACGCCGACGGCACGCCGAACTTCGGCACGCCCGTCGCGCTCGGCACGTCGCTGCCCGGCCCGTCCGGGGAGACGGCGACGACGCCGACGGCGTACACCCTCGTCAACCGCAACAGCGGCAAGTGCCTGGACCTCGAGGGCGGCAACACCGCCAACGGCACCAATGTCTTCCAGTGGACCTGCACCGGCGGGGCCAACCAGAAGTGGAAGATCGAGGACCTCGCCGACGACACCAACCGGTTGGTGAACGTGGCCACCGGAGGCGTGATGGACACGGCGGCCTGTTCCACGGCCGACGGCGCCGACATCCAGCAGTGGTCCTGGCTCAACAACAAGTGCCAGCGCTACCGGCTCGTCTTCACCGCGACCGGTGACTACGTCCGGATCGTCAACGAGAACAGCGGCAAGGTCGCCGACGTGGCCAACTGCGGCACCGCGAACGGCGTCGACGTACGGCAGTGGACGTGGCTGAACAACAACTGCCAGCAGTGGAAGCTCGTCCCCGCCGCCTGATCGCTCCCCTCCGCCACGGAGCACCCCCCACTTCCCTCTGATCTGGAGAACCCCCTTGAGACGCAACGCCGTTCGGCTGCTCCTGGCCGTCCTCGTCGCCCTCGCGGCCGCCCTCACCGGCCTGGGCGCCCCCGCCCAGGCCGCCGCGCCCGACTCCCCCGCCGTGACGTACACCAACCCGATCGCCGAGAAGCGTGCCGACCCGCACATCTTCAAGCACACCGACGGCTACTACTACTTCACCGCCACCGTTCCCGAGTACGACCGCATCGTGCTACGCCGGGCGACGACCATCCAGGGCCTGTCGACGGCCCAGGAGGTCACCATCTGGACCAAGCACGCCAGCGGGGTGATGGGCGCGCACATCTGGGCGCCGGAGATCCACTTCATCGACGGCAAGTGGTACGTGTACTTCGCGGCCGGGGCGACGTCCGACATCTGGGCGATCCGGATGTACGTCCTGGAGGGCACCGGCGCCAATCCGCTCACCGCGACCTGGACCGAGAAGGGCCAGATCAAGACCACCTGGGAGAGCTTCTCGCTCGACGCGACGACCTTCGTCGTGAACGGCGTCCGCTATCTCGCCTGGGCGCAGCGCAACCCGGCGGAGAACAACAACACCAGCCTGTTCATCGCGAAGATGGCCAACCCCTGGACGATCACCGGCACGCCCGCGGAGATCTCCCAGCCGACGTTGTCGTGGGAGACGGTCGGCTTCAAGGTCAACGAGGGTCCCGCGCTCATCCAGCACGGCGGCAAGGTCTTCTTGACCTACTCGGCGAGCGCCACCGACGCCAACTACTGCCTCGGCATGCTGACCGCCTCCGCGACGGCCGACCTCACCAACCCGGCGTCCTGGAGCAAGGGGTCGCAGCCCGTCTTCACCACCAACGCCGCGACCTCGCAGTACGGCCCCGGCCACAACTCGTTCACGGTCTCCGAGGACGGCAAGTCCGACATCCTCGTCTACCACGACCGCAGCTACAAGGACATCTCCGGTGACCCGCTGAACGACCCGAACCGCCGCACCCGGGTGCAGAAGGTGTACTGGAAGGCCGACGGCACGCCCGACTTCGGCATCCCGGTGGCCGACGGCGTCACCCCGCAGCGCTTCTCCTCGTACAACTACGCCGACCGGTTCATCCGCCACTGGGAGTACCGCGCCAAGATCGAGGCGAACGTCAGCCCGCTCGCCGACTCGCAGTTCCGCGTGGTGCCCGGGCTGACCGGAACCGGCACGGTCTCACTGGAGGCCGCGAACTTCCCCGGTTATTACCTGCGGCAGAAAAACTTCGAGGTGTGGCTGGAGAAGAACGACGGCTCGTCGACGTTCGCCTCGGACGCCAGCTTCTTCCGCCGGGCCGGGCTCGCCGACTCGGCGGGCGTCAGCTACGAGTCGTACAACAACGCCGGCCGCTACATCCGCCACTACAACTACCTGCTGTACGTCCAGACGCCGAGCACGGCGACCGACCGGGCAGACGCGACGTTCTACGCCCAGTGACCCTCTCGTCGACTGCCCCGTGACCCCCTGGGGGAGGTGACGAAGGCGCTCCGACAGCCCGCGGACAGCGGCGCTGTCGGAGCGCCGCACTGTTTCCGGCGGATGGCCGACCGCGTCCGGCGGTGCTTCGACAGCAGGGCCGACAGAACGCCGACACCGCTTACGACGGAGCTTTCGCCTCGCTCACGACGCCGCTTCGACACCGCTTACGACGGAGCTTGCGACCGCGTTTCGACACCGCTTACCGGGACGCTCCGGGACTCCTCACCACCGACGAAACGGACACAATGCGCAGGTGGGGAGCTATGCATAGCATGTATACGCCTTATGTATAGTCTCGGCATGCGTTCACTGACGAGGAAGACGAAAAACTCCGGAGCCGGGTTGCGCGCAGCCGCCGTCTCGGTGGCGGCCGCCTGTGTGACGGTCACGCTCACCGGCTGCGGCGGCCTCGACCCCACCCGTCCGAGCGCCGCCCGAGCCCTGCCCGCGGCCACCTCGCAGGCCGCCCCCTTCGGCCCCGTCGACTGCCGGGTGGCGAAGTGCATCGCCCTCACCTTCGACGCGGGACCGAGCGAGAACTCCGCGCGGCTGCTCGACATACTCAAGGACAGACAGGTCCCGGCGACCTTCTTCCTGTTGGGCAAGGGACACATCGACAAACACCCCGAGCTTGTCAGGCGCATGGCCGCCGAGGGGCACGAGGTGGCCAGCCACACCTGGGACCACAAGATCCTCACGCGGATCGAGCCGGAGGAGATACGCGAGGAACTCCAGTACCCCAACGACGAGATAGAGCGCCTCATCGGCCGGCGCCCCACTCTGATGCGTCCGCCACAGGGCCGCACCGACGAGACGGTGCACGAGATCTGCCGCGAGCTGGGACTCTCCGAGGTGCTGTGGACGGTGACCGCCAAGGACTACACGACGACCGACTCCGCACTGATCCAGCGCCGGGTCCTCGCCCAGGCCGACCGGGACGGCATCATTCTGCTGCATGACATCTACGACGGGACCGTACCGGCGGTGCCCGGGATCATCGACGCGCTGAAAGAGCGCGGATACGTTTTCGTGACCGTTCCTCAGCTGCTGGCGCCCGGCAGGGCCGAGCCGGGAAAGGTCTACCGCTGAACCCGGAAGACCGCCGCCCGCGCCGCCCGCGCCGCCCCGCCCGCCAGCCCCGCCCATGCTGCGAAACGGCGAGCCGGTGGGTGACGCCCCACGGAACGGGCCCATGTCTCTACGATCGAGAACGTGGTCATCTTCCAGGTGGAACGCACGGTCCCGCTCTCCGTGGAGGACGCCTGGCGGCGTCTGACGGACTGGTCCCGGCACGGCGACGTGGTGCCCTTCACCCGCGTCCTCGTGCGCACTCCCCCGCCGACTCGCACGGGCACGGTCTTCGTGGCGCGTTCGGGCCTCGGCCCGCTCGCCTTCGACGACCCGATGGAGGTGACCGGGTGGCAGCCGCCCACCGCCGACGGGCCGGGCCGGTGCCGGCTGGAGAAGCGGGGGCGGGTCGTCCTCGGCTGGGCCGCGATCGAGGTGCGGCCGTGCCCCGGCGGCCGGACCAGGGTGATCTGGCGTGAGGAGTTGCGGGTGCGCTTTCTCCCGTCCCTCTTCGACCCCCTCGTGAGAGCCTCGGCGGGCTCAATCTTCGGACGCGCGGCCGACCGTCTCCTGCGCACCCCCTGACGGACGACAGTTGCCGGGGCGGCCAAGTCCCCGTCCGGGCCGGCTCCCGGGCCCGGGGACGGCCCGGTCCATGCCGGGCCGGCTCCGGGCGTGCCCCCGTGGCGGCTCCGCAGGCGCGACCCGTGGCAGGCGTCGTCCGAGGTGCGCACCGCCGCGTCCCGGCAACACGCGTTCGCCCGGTGACCGGTCGCCGCCGGGCCGGACCGCGGCTCAGGCCACCGAACCGATCCGGCCGGCCGGCGGCGCCGTCACGTCGTGGTGGATCGGCGTGTGCGCCCCGGTGAGCGGGACCCCGCTGCCGCCGCGCCGTTCGGCGACGATCTCCGCGGCGATCGACAGCGCCGTCTCCTCGGGCGTGCGGGCCCCCAGGTCGAGGCCGATGGGGGATCGAAGCCGCGCCAGCTCCATTTCTGTGACTCCCACTTCGCGCAGCCGGGCGTTGCGGTCGAGGTGGGTGCGGCGGGATCCCATCGCGCCGACGTAGGCGACCGGCAGCCGCAACGCCAGCCGGAGCAGCGGTACGTCGAACTTGGCGTCGTGGGTGAGGACGCACAGGACGGTCCGCGCGTCCACCCTCGTGCGCTCGAGGTACCTGTGCGGCCACTCGACGACGATCTCGTCGGCCTCGGGGAAACGGGCGGCGGTCGCGAAGACGGGGCGGGCGTCGCAGATTGTCACGTGGTAGTTCAGGAACTTGCCGACGCGTACCAGTGCCGACGCGAAGTCGATCGCGCCGAACACGATCATCCGGGGCGGGGGCACCGAGGACTCCACGAGGACCGTGAGCGGCGCCCCGCAGCGTGCGCCCCGCTCGCCGATCTCCACCGTGCCGGTGCGGCCGGCGTCCAACAACGCTCCGGCCTCGGCCGCGACGGTGCGGTCGAGCTCGGGGTGGGCGCCGAGACCGCCGTGGTGGGCAGCGACGCGGCGGGCCCAGGGGGTGTCGTCGCCGCGAGCGCCGTCCGCGTGCACCAGCAGCGCGCGGCCGACGAGGTGGGCGGGTCCGTTCACGATCCTCGCCAGCGCCGCCGCCTCCCCGGCGGCCGCGGCCCGCAGACCGGCCGCGATCACCGGGCGGACGGGATCGCCGGCCCGCACCGGGGTGACCAGCACGTCGATGATCCCCCCGCAGGTGAGCCCCACGGCGAAAGCGTCGTCGTCGCTGTAGCCGAAGCGTTCACGTACCGACCGCCCGTCCTCCAGCGCCTGTCGGCACAGCTCGTACACCGCGCCCTCCACGCAGCCGCCGGAGACCGAGCCGATCGCCGTGCCGTCGGCGTCCACCGCGAGGGCGGCGCCGGGCTGGCGGGGCGCGCTGCCGCCGACGGCCACCACGGTGGCGACGGCGAAGTCGCGGCCCTGCTCGACCCACCGGTCGAGCTCTTCGGCGATGTCCAGCATCTCTCGGTCTCCTTGACTGCGGTGGTGTGGCGGACATGGTCCGGCAAGGGGCGGTCAGGGGCGGCTAGTGCACGCCCAGCCAGCTCTCGATCGGGTCGAGGGAGGGGTACACGAGGAAGATCGCGCCGTCAGCCCCCACATGAAGGCGCCGATCTCACGCGCCCTGCCCTGCGCGGCCTTGACGGCGACGTAGGAGACGGACAGTCCGGCGGCCGGCGCGAGGGGCACCTTGGCGAGGAAGCCCATCAGCAACGTGGTGAAAGCGGCTGCGAAAGCGGTCGCGGTGATCAGGGCCTGCTGGCCGAGGGTGCCCCCGGCCGCGTCCTCGCCGGACAGGATCAGCGGGTTGAGCAGGAGAATGTACGCCATCGCCATGAACCTGGTGACGCCGCCGCGCACTTCGCGTGCGACCGTGGATCCTCGCCGGGATATCTGGAAGTACCGGTCGAGCCGAGAGCGTCCGGCCGGTGCACGGGTGGGCGTGCCCGCGTCGTCCGGGACGCGCTTCGGGTGGAGTGACTGGGTCATGTGCGCCTGCTCCCAAGGTTCAAAGGGGCACCCGCGCGCCGCTGGGCGTGGCGCTCACTGCGTTTGCGGGATTTGGGAAGGTGCGTCGGCCGCACGACCTGGGGGGGACGGCCCGGGACGAACGATCTGCCGGCTCCGGGCGGCGCGGAGGGTGTGACGTCCCGTGCGCCGCCCGGAGGGAGGGTCACGCCGTGCCGGTCAGATGCTCCGGACGGACCGGTGTGCGGTTGAGCTCCAGTCCGGTCGCGTTCCGGATCGCCGCGAGGACGGCCGGCGTCGACGACAGGGTGGGCGCCTCGCCGACACCGCGCAGCCCGTACGGCGCGTGGTCGTCGGCGAGTTCGAGCACGTCCACGGGGATGGTCGGCGTGTCGAGGATCGTGGGGATCAGATAGTCCGTGAAGGACGGGTTCCTGACCTTCGCGGTCTGCGGGTCGACGATGATCTCCTCCATGACCGCGACGCCCAGTCCCTGGATGGTGCCACCCTGGATCTGGCCGATGACGGAAAGCGGATTCAGCGCTTTTCCGACGTCCTGGGCGCAGGCCAGCTCGATCACCTTCACCAGGCCGAGTTCGGTATCGACCTCGACGACGGCGCGGTGCGCGGCGAAGGAGTACTGGACGTGCCCGAAGCCCTGTCCGGTGCGCAGGTCGAAGGGCTCGGTCGGCCGGTGCCGCCACTCGGCCTCGACCTCGACGGCCTCGTCCTCGAGCACGTCGACCAGGTCGGCGAGGACCTCGCCGCCGTCGGTGACGACCTTGCCGCCCTCCAGGAGCAGCTCGGCGGTGGCCCAGGCGGGATGGTAGGAGCCGAACCTGCGGCGCCCGATCTCCAGGACCTTCTCCCGGACGAGCTCGCAGGAGTTCCTGACGGCGCCGCCGGTGACGTAGGTCTGCCGGGAGGCCGAGGTGGAGCCGGCGCTGCCCACCCGGGTGTCGGCCGGCTGGATGGTCACCTGAGCGACGCCCAGCTCCGTGCGGGCGATCTGGGCGTGGACGGTCACACCGCCCTGGCCGACCTCCGCCATCGCGGTGTGGACGGTCGCGACGGGCTCGCCGGCGATCACCTCCATGCGGACCCTGGCGGTCGAGTAGTCGTCGAAGCCCTCGGAGAAGCCGACATTCTTGATACCGACCGCGTAACCGATTCCTCGGACGACGCTCTCGCCGTGCGTGGTGTTGGACAGACCGCCGGGCAGCTGCCGGACGTCCGCGCCCTCGCTGCTCTCCCACTGGCGCTCCGGCGGCAGCGGCATCGCCTTGACGCGGCGCAGGAGTTCGGCGACCGGCGCCGGGGAGTCGACCGGCTGGCCGGTGGGCATGATCGTGCCCTGCTCCATGGCGTTGAGCCGGCGGAACTCCACCCGGTCCATGCCCACCGCGTCGGCGAGCCTGTCCATCTGCGCCTCGTAGGCGAAGCACGCCTGGACCGCGCCGAAGCCGCGCATGGCGCCGCAGGGCGGGTTGTTGGTGTAGAGGGCGACGGCCTCGACGTCGACGTCGTCGACCACGTAGGGACCGATCGACAACGAGGCGGCGTTGCCGACGACCGCGGGGGAGGCGGAGGCGTACGCGCCGCCGTCCAGGACGATGCGGCACTTCACATGGGTGAGTCTGCCGTCCTTGGTGGCGCCGTGTTCGTAGGTGAGCCTGGCAGGGTGGCGGTGGACGTGTCCGAAGAAGGACTCGAAACGGTTGTAAACGATTTTGACGGGTTTCCCGGTGCGCAGGGCCAGCAGGCAGGCGTGGATCTGCATGGACAGGTCCTCGCGGCCGCCGAACGCACCGCCGACGCCGGCCAGCGTCATCCGCACCTTGCTCTCGGGCAGGCCGAGGACGGGGGCGATCTGACGCAGGTCGGAATGGAGCCACTGGGTGGCGATGTAGAGGTGGACGCCGCCGTCCTCGTCCGGCACGGCGAGTCCCGACTCGGGGCCGAGGAAGGCCTGGTCCTGCATGCCGAAGGTGTACTCGCCGCTGACCACGAAGTCGGCCCGGGCGGCGGCCCTTTCGGCGTCGCCGCGGACGATCGGCTGGCGGTGGACGATGTTGGGGTGCGCGACGTGAGCGCTGTGGTGGTCGTCGCGGCCCTCGTGGATCAGGGGCGCGTCCGGGGCGGTCGCGGACGCCTCGTCGGTGATGACGGGCAGCTCGCGGTACTCGACCTTGATCTTGGCGGCCGCACGGCGGGCGGTCTCGGGGTGGTCGGCGGCCACGATCGCGACCGGCTCGCCGTGGTGGCGGACCCTCCCGTGGGCGAGGACCGGGGTGTCCTGGATCTCCAGGCCGTAGGTGCGCACGTCGGTCGGCAGGTCGTCGTAGGTCATGACGGCGTGGACGCCGGCCGTCGCGAGGGCCTCGCGGACGTCGATGGAGACGATCTCGGCGTGGGCGACCGGGGAGCGCAGGATCTGGCCCCACAGCATGTCCTCGTGCCACATGTCCGACGAGTAGGCGAACTCGCCGGTGACCTTGAGGGTGCCGTCGGGACGCAGCGTGGACTCGCCGATGCCGCCCTTGGTCCCGGAACCCTGGGTGATCTTGGTGGGGGTGCCCGCGGGGGCGCCCTCCGCTCGAGCGGAGCCGTGGGTGGGGAAGGGCATCTCAGACCGCCTCTCCCTGTCGGGCGGCCGCCAGGCGGACCGCGTCCATGATTTTCTCGTAACCGGTGCAGCGGCACAGGTTGCCCGACAGGGCCTCGCGGATGTCCGCGTCCGTCGGGTTCGGGTTGCGCTCGAGCATCTCGTCTGCGGCGACCAGCAGACCCGGGGTGCAAAAGCCGCACTGCACGGCGCCGGCGTCGATGAACGCCTGCTGGATGGGGGCGAGTTCGGAGCCCTCGCCGGTCTGCGAGTCGCCCGGCGCGGCCGCGCTCTCCCGGGTGCCGCCCCAGGACGCCTCATCCCGCGCGCCCTGCGGCGATGTGCCGCGGGAAGCGGTTCCGCAACCACCGTGCGCCGCGCGCTGTCTGGCGTGGTCGGCGAGTCCCTCGACGGTGACGACGTCGCGGCCTTCGACCTGACCGGCGGCGACCAGGCACGAGCAGACCGGCACGCCGTCCAGCCGGACCGTGCACGAGCCGCACTCGCCCTGCTCGCAGGCGTTCTTCGAGCCGGGCAGTCCGAGCCGCTCGCGCAGCACGTACAGCAGGCTCTCGCCCTCCCACACGTCGTCGGCTTCCTGGGGACGGCCGTTGACCGTGAAGTTGACGCGCATTACGCAGCTCCCTCCGAGAGGCGGCGGGCGCCGCGGTACGACTCCCAGGTCCAGGTGAGTGTCCGGCGGGCCATGACGCCGACGGCGTGGCGGCGGTAGCCCGCGGTGCCCCGGACGTCGTCGATGGGGTTGCAGGCGGCCGCGCACAGTTGGGCGAACTGCTTGGCCACGGACGGCGCGATGATTTTTCCGTTGTCCCAGAAACCGCCTTCTTCGAGTGCGGCGTTCAGGAAGTCCTCGGCGGTCCTCGCCCGGACGGGGGTCGGCGCGGCGGAGCCGATGCCGGTGCGCACGGTCCGGGTCTCGGGGTGCAGCGCGAGGCCGAACGCGCAGACGGCGATGACCATGGCGTTGCGGGTGCCGACCTTGGAGTACTGCTGTGGACCGTCGGCCTTCTTGACGTGGACGGCACGGATCAGCTCGTCGGGAGCGAGCGCGTTGCGTTTCACGCCGGTGTAGAACGCGTCGATCGGGATGCGGCGCACGCCGCGCACCGATTCGGCCTCGACCTCGGCGCCCGCCGCGAGGAGCGCGGGATGGGCGTCCCCGGCCGGGGAGGCGGTACCGAGGTTTCCGCCGACGCCGCCGCGGTTGCGGATCTGCGGGGAGGCCACCGTGTGCGAGGCGAGCGCGAGGCCGGGCAGCTCGGCGCGCAGACTCTCCATGATCTGGGCGTAGGGGACGCAGGCGCCGAGCCGCACGCTGTCCTCGCCGGTCTCCCACTCGTAGAGGTCACCGACACGGTTGAGGTCGAGCAGGTACTCGGGCCTGCGGTGGTCGAAGTTGATCTCGACCATCACGTCGGTGCCACCCGCGATGGGCACGGCGGTGGGGTGCTCGGCCTTGGCGGCGAGCGCCTCCTCCCAGCTGGCGGGGCGAAGGAAGTCCATGACCGGCTCTCTTCTTCGTCTGTCTCGTCGGTCGTCGGGTTCGAGCCAGAATCGGGTGCGGCGGGCCCGGCTCGCTCATGTGCTGTTCACGCGGAATGAGCCCAGTACACAGGGCCTTGCTCCGACCGGGTCAGTCACGGAAACCATGAAGGAGTTGGCTGGTCGGTACGGGCATCTTGTAGATTCGTATGAACGCAGGCCCTCGGTAACCTCCTCGTTTTCCGTTGGAAACGTCGGAAACAGCCTGTCGGTCGAAGAATGCGGTTGGTGACCGGACATCGCCGGCGTCCGGCCCGATGCCGGGGGAGGCCGGTCGCCACCCACCGCACCCTTCAGGATTCATCGTAGATTTCGAGACAGAGAACGGCGGCGACGAGATGCGGCTGCGCGCCCTTGTGGACACCGATGCGCTGGGCCTCAGGCTCCTCGGCGGCGAGGACGAACTGGACCGCTCGGTGCGGGGCGTCATGACCACCGACCTGAGGGATCCCAGCCGGTATCTCTCCGGAGGCGAGCTGGTGCTGACGGGTCTGGCCTGGCGCCGGGACGCGGCGGACTCCGAACCGTTCGTGCGGCTGCTGGTGCAGGCCGGCGTGGCCGCTCTCGCGGCCGGCGAGGCCGAGCTCGGCGACATCCCGGAGGACCTGACCGCGGCCTGTGCCCGGCACCGGCTGCCGCTGTTCGCGGTGCACGAGTCGGTGGCATTCGCGACGATCACCGAGCACGTCGTGCGGCAGGTTTCGGGCGAGCGCGCCGGGGACCTCGCGGCCGTCGTCGACCGGCACCGCCGGATGATGATCTCGGGCCCGGCCGGCGGCGGGCCGGACGTCGTGCTGGATCTGCTCGGCTCCGACCTGGACCTGCGTGCCTGGGTCCTGTCCCCCACCGGCCGGCTCGTCGCGGGTCCGAAGGCGGCCGGCCCGGGCCTGCCGGCCGAGGTGTGCGCGCGACTCGCGGGAGAGCACCTGGCGGCGGTCCGCACGGCCCGGCGCGGACCGCACCGGGTGAACGTGGGCCCGGTGACGTACTCGCTGTTCCCGATCCGCGGCGGCGGTCGCGGGCAGCAGGCCGCTCAGCCCTCCCAGGTCGCCGTGCGGGACGTGCGGGAGAGCCTCCTGTCGGACTGGCTGCTGGCCGTCGAGGCGGACGCCGGGGAGTGGGCGGACGAGCGCCTCGACCTGCTCCACGGCGTCACCCAGCTGATCGCCGTCGAGCGGGAACGCCGGGACGGGGCCCGTACGGTCCGCCGGCGGCTCGCGCAGGAGGTGCTGGAGCTGGTGCAGACGGGCGCGGCCCCCGCGGAGATCGCGGCCCGCCTGCGGGTGGCCGCGCCGGTGCTGCTGCCGGGTCTGGGGGCCGCGCCGCACTGGCAGGTGGTCGTGGCCCGCGTCGAGTGGGCCGACAGCGGTCCGGACACCGGCCCGGTGGCCCAGTCCCTCCTCGAGGAGATTCTGGTCGACCCGCTCGCCGGCGGCCCCGAGCCCTCCGATCGCATCGCCGTCGCGCACACGGGGGACGAGGCCGTCGCCCTGGTCCCGCTGCCGGCGGTGGCGGGCGAGCTCGACACCTCCGAGACCGGCGTCCTCGCCGACGCGCTGCTGGCGGCCGTGCGCGAGCCGCTGTCGGCCGGCCTCGAAGGCGACGGGCGGCTCACGCTGGGGGTCAGCGCGGCGGTGCACTCGGCGGAGGGGCTGCGCGGGGCGCTGGAGGAGGCCCGGCATGCCCGGCGGGTGGCCGCCGCCCGGCCCGGCCGGGTCTGCGCGGCGGGGCATCAGGAACTGGCGTCGCACGTGCTTCTGCTCCCGTTCGTCCCGGACGACGTGCGCCGGGCGTTCACCGCCCGTCTGCTGGACCCCCTGCGCGACTACGACCGGCGGCACCGCGCCGAACTGATCCCGACGCTGGAAGCGTTTCTCGACTGCGACGGCTCGTGGACCCGGTGCGCCTCCCGTCTGCACCTGCACGTCAACACACTGCGCTACCGGGTCGGGCGTATCGAGCAGTTGACGGGCCGTGACCTGTCGCGACTGGAGGACAAACTGGACTTCTTCCTGGCCCTGCGCATGGGCTGAGGCCTGACCGGCACCGGCGGACGCCCGTCGACCGCCGCCGGGCGGAACCAGGGGGCCGGAAACGTCCCACGACTTTGTGAAATCTTTCACCCGCCCCCTTGGCCCGGTGCCTCCATTCGTGCTGAGATGCGCCCACCACTCACAGCTCGACGGCGCGCTCGGGGAGGGCAACGTGGCGCATTCCGCCATGTCTGGTACCGGAACGACCTCAGGTGACGATCCTGTCCAGACCGCGGTGTGGCGGCTGCGTTCACGCGCCTGCTGGGCGGACGCGGCGGCCCTGCTGCCACCCGACACGGCCACGGGCGCGATCCAGCGGGCCTCGCTGATGGTGGAGCGGTGCCTGTACACCGAACAGGGCTGGCAGGACGCCGAGGACGCGCTGCGCACGGCGGAGGCGCTGGCCCACGACGACGAGGAGCGGGGCGCGGCCGCTTGTGAACGCGGGCACCTCGCCTACGCGGCCACGGTGCACAAGGTGCGCGACCGGGTCGACGAGGCCCGGGCCGCGCTCGGGCGGGCGGCGGCGCTGATCCCGCCGGACGCTCCGGCACGGGCGCTGCTGGACTTCCGCAGAGGCCTGCTCGCGGAGAACATCGCCCGTTCCCCGCAGGCCGCGAGGGCCGCCTACCGGCGTGCCCACACCGCGGCCGCCGCACACTCGGACCCGCTGCTGCTGTCCTTCACCTGGCGTCACCTCGCCGGACTGGCCCTGCGTGAAGGTGAGTTGGCGGAGGCCCGACACGGATTCGCGGAATCCCTGCGCATCCGCGAGGAGTTGGGCTACCTCGTGGGCACCGCGCCGGCACTCGCGTCACTCGCCGACGCGGAGGTCGAACCGGAGGCCGCCCGCCTGCGGGAGGAGGCCCGCCGCCTGTTCCGCCTCCTGGGCGGCGTACCGACCTGGCTGGCACGCCAGTTGGCCCTTCCGACGGCCCCGGCGACACCCAGCCCGTCCGGTGCCTGAGTCACCGCGGCCGACCGGAACCGAAGGGAAGCAGCCGCGAGGCGGGTGGGGACGCCCGGCGTTCGCAGGAGGCGCCCGGCGGGCGGCGAGCGACAAGAGCCGGTCAGCGCATGTCAGCCCGTCCGGCGTTTCGGAGCAGCGCCGGACGGCGTCGAAGGACGACACCGTTCAGGTCTTGTCAACCCGTCCGGCGTTCGGGGGCGAGGCCCGTCCAGGGCCGAAGCGGGGGTCTGGGGGCGCAGCGTCCACGAGGCGGCAGCCCCCGCGAGGGGGCCGGAGACACCCGGCACGATGACGGAAACGACCGTGCAACCCGCACGCGTGGCGAACAACCCGCACCCGCGGCGAAGACGGAAAGCGGTCACACAACGAACCGCTGGTCACCCGCCCGCAGCGACGAAGTGCTCCCGCATCAACGCCTGCACCACATCCGACTCCCCCGCCGCCAGCGCCTCGAGCAACGACAAGTGCTCGGCGGCGTCGGCGACGAGAACAGCCCGGCCCCGCCCCGCCGGACCACCGACCAGCGGCCACTGCGACCGCCGATGCAGATCCTCGGCGATGCCGACCAACTGCTCGTTGCCCGACAGCGCGAGCACCGCCCGGTGGAAAACGCGGTCGGCCTCCGCGTACGTCGCCCGGCAACCGGTGGCCGCCGCCCGCACGCTCGCCTCCGCGAGGGGCCGAAGCGCGGCCCACCGCTCAGCGGGCACGGTCCGGGCGAGCCGCATCAGCACGGGCACCTCGAGCAGCGCCCGCACCTCGGCCAGCTCGGCCAGTTCACGCGCTCCCCGCACGATGACCCGGAAGCCCCGGTTCGGCACCACCTCGACGGCGCCTTCCAGCGCGAGCTGCTGCATCGCCTCCCGCACCGGCGTCGCGGACACCCCGAAACGTTCGCCGAGCACCGGCGCCGAGTAGACCTCGCCCGGCAGCAGATCCCCCGTGACGAGCGCGGTACGCAGCGCGTCGAGGATCTGGCCGCGCACCGAGGCGCGCTGGACGACCGGTCGGGGCTGCTGCGCCCGCGGTCCCTCCTCCGGCGCGAAGACGAGAACGGAAGCGGGCGCCGGAGCCGGCACGGGGGCCGGTACCGGAACAGGCGCCGGGTCCGGACCGGGGCCATGGTCCGATACGGTGCCAGAGGGTGATACGGGGGCTGGGGCCGACATGGGGGCTGGGGCCGGATCGGGTGCCGTGGTCTCGCCGTGTGTGTGCTCCCCGCGGGCGGCGCCCGCCGGGCCACACCGCTCGCGCTCTCCCTGGTCGCCGTCGTACTCGCCGTACCCGGCGGAGTCGACGGGCCCGGCAGACCTCGTAGCCCCGGCAGACGCCACGGGCCCGGCCGGCCCCGCGGACCCCGCCCTCGACTGCACCGGCACCCGGGCCCGTCCGTCGCCCTGCTGGGAAACCGGCGTCCCCGTTCCCGTTTCCGTGGAGCCCTGCGAACTGTGCTCCACGGGGCCTCCTCCGGCGTTGTCGGTACTTGCGGTCATTACGGGTGGTTGTTACTCGTCCGTCAAGCACCTTAGGCGCACTGGCCGTCAGTTCAAATCCCGACGACAGTGATTTAGGTTAGGCTTACCTGTAAGCGCTTTCGAAACGGCGGTCCGCCATGCCCCCAGCTTCGTCGGCCACGGCCGAGGCATACGCACGCCTCATGGAGGCGCTGCCGGGGTTGAGCGTCACGGAACTCGGGCACGCGGAACCGTTTCCCGAGGGTTCCGGCTGGGTGCGCGCGGCACAGCTGGCGGAGGGCGGACCGGCGCTGGAGGCCTTACCTCTCCTGGGACGAGGAGCAGGTCGTCCGTGACTACGGTCATCGGGCCCGTCCGGATGTGATCGCCGGTTTCGGACTGCACCGGTACTCCTGGCCGGCCTGCCTGCTGATCACCGTGCCCTGGTTCCTGCACCGCCGCGTGCCCCGTTTCCCCGTGACACACGTCTCGTACGACCGCACCGGCGGCGGCATGCGGATGGCCGTCCGCCCGCCGGCCTCCTTCGCCTGCCTGCCGGACGACCCGGCGGCGCTGCTGCCCGGCGCCCGGATCGTACGGGACGAGGAGGCGTTGCGGACCGAGGTGCGGGCGGCGATAGCCGAGCACCACGAGCCGGTGCTCGCTGGCTTCGGTCCCCGCACGCGGCGCCGTGGCCGGGCACTGTGGGGCATGGTGACGGACGAGATCGTCGAGGGCCTCTGGCATGTCGCCCAACTGCTCGGCCCCGACGAGCACGAGCGGGCGAGACGGGAACTGGAACTCCTGCTCCCGGGCGCCACCCACCCCTACGTCGGCTCGGCGGCCTTCCGTGACCTCACCGGCCCGGGCGGCACGCCCCTGCCGACCCGCGACCGGGCGAGCTGCTGCCTGTTCTACACGGTGCGCCCCGAGGACACCTGCGCCACCTGCCCGCGCACCCGCGACGCGGCCCGCGTCACCAAGCTCACTGCTGCCGCCGCCGGTTGAGTGCCCCTCAGACGCCGGCGAGGACGCCCCGCCGACGAGGTGCCGCAGGACGTCCCGTAAGATCACCCGGACGAGACCGCCCTACGGATACGAGCAATTCACATCTTTCTCACCTGCCACGGGAACTTTCCGTTGAACCACCCGTACGGGTAGTCTTATTCGAACTCAACTCCCGCCCCTCAAGCGGCAGTTCGAGCAGAACGTCGCCCTGGGCATTCCCTTGCACCTCCTTGGCGGCCTCTTGCCCCGAAACCCCCTGAGGGACGGCGGGATTGGGCCACTATGGCGGGCGTTACGCCCTATCCCAATGCAAGGGACCCCAGATGAGACTGACCGACATATCGCTGAACTGGTTGCTTCCGGGCGCCGTACTGCTCCTGGGCATGCTGGCGGCGGTTGCGGTACTCGCGCGCGGCAAGCGCTCCTCGGGGGCAAGCGCGAGCGCGGACGATTCGTGGGAGCGTACCGAGGAGCGCCGCAGGCGCAAGGAAGCCATATACGGCACCGCCTCCTACGTCCTTCTGTTCTGCTGTGCGGCCGTTGCCGCCGCGCTCTCCTTCCACGGACTGGTCGGCTTCGGCCAGCAGAACCTCGGCCTCACCAACGGCTGGGAATACCTGGTGCCGTTCGGCCTGGACGGCGCGGCCATGTTCTGCTCCGTGCTCGCAGTGCGCGAGGCCAGCCACGGTGACGCGGCGCTCGGCTCCCGGATACTCGTGTGGACGTTCGCCGGCGCCGCGGCCTGGTTCAACTGGGTGCACGCGCCCCGGGGCCTGGGGCACGACGGAGCCCCGCAGTTCTTCTCCGGCATGTCCCTGTCGGCGGCCGTCCTCTTCGACCGGGCGCTGAAGCAGACCCGCCGGGCGGCGCTGCGCGAGCAGGGTCTGGTGCCCCGTCCGCTGCCGCAGATCCGCGTCGTGCGCTGGGTGCGCGCCCCGCGCGAGACGTACAGGGCCTGGTCGCTGATGCTCCTCGAGGGTGTGCGCAGCCTGGACGAGGCCGTCGAGGAGGTCCGCGAGGACAAGGCCCGCAAGGAGGAGACCAAGCTGCGCCGCCGTGAACAGCAGCGGGTCGAGCGGGCACAGCTCAAGGCGATCAGCCGGGGTCACGGCCGCTTCCCCGGCCGCGGTGGTGGCGGCGGCCGTCAGGTCGAGGCCCAGGCGGCTCTGGAGCGGGCCACGGCCGAGCGGGTCGCCGCGGAGCCTGCCATAGCGAATTCGGCGGAGCAGTTGCCCGTTCGCTCACGGCCCTCCCTGCAGCCCGTCCGTCACGGTTCTGAGGCGTCGGCCACCGTCGACCTCACCGCGGAGGACGACACCATGGCCCTGCCGCGCCTGGACTCCCTGGAGCGCAAGCTCAAGGACCTGGAGCAGCAGTTCGGCTGACGTCCGGCCAGGATCTCGGGAAGGGGGCGCGACCGTCACGGTCGCGCCCCCTTCCCGTGGCATACGGGCCGCGCCGCGCCGCCCCTCTGCACGCCGTCGGCCCCCTGCACCCCGCCACCCGGTCGGTCGAGGGCCGACCCGGCACTCCGTCTTCTGGATGCCGGTCGTTCCGCTCGACAGCGGTGTCCCTCTCCTCCACGCGGGTACGCCTTTTCGACTCGCGCGCTTTCCGCGCGAGACCCGTCCGCCGAATCCGCCGTTTCCGCTGTTTCCGCCGTTTCGACGCCCGTCCTCTTCCCGGGGCTCGACGTTTCAGGCGGCTCCGGCTGCCAGCTCGAACCAGACGACCTTGCCGCCGCCCAGTGCCCGGACTCCCCAGGTGTCCGCGAGGGACTCCACCAGGATCAGTCCACGCCCGTGTGTTCCCTCGTCGGGCGACGGCTCGCCCGGACGGGGCCGGCCGACAGCGCCGTCCCGGACCTCCACGCGCAGGCCGGACGGCGACACGGTGGCCGTCAGGACCGCGTCGTCGTCGGTGTGCACGAGCGCGTTGGTGACGAGTTCGCTGGTGAGCAGTTCCGCCGTCTCGGAACGGCCGGGCTTCCCCCAGCCCCGCAGCAGCTCCCGCACCGCCCGGCGCGCCTCGGGCACCGCCCGCAGGTCGGCCCGTCCGAGTCGGCGCCTGAGCTGCGAGCCCCGGCCGGGTTCCGCCGCGGTCTCGACAGGGTCCTGGCCGGTCTCCCCGGTGTCCTCCGCCTTCCCCGTCCCTCTCGCCCCTCTCGTCCTTCTCGTCGTCGAGGTACCCGCGATCGTTGCCGGACCGCTTCCCCGTGCCTGCCTTTCCATGGCCCCCGCCCGCGTGTCGATGTCGGTTCCCCTCATGCTCGAACACGTTCACGGGGATCCATGCCCGATCGACACCGGGCCAGTCATGTCGAATTGCCAACGCCCGGTGTTCGGCCATGTTCGGGCGACGGAACAGGGATTTCGGCAGGTTTCCGCGCGTCGTTGCCGCAATGCCGAAGCGGACCGGCCCGTCGGGACACCTGCCGGGGAACATCACCCGCCTCCCGGGGCGGGCATCATGAGGTCGCGCGCCGCGAGAAGTCACGGTCGCAGGCGCCCCGGGCCTCATGGACGCGCGGCACCGAACCCAGGGACGCCGACCGTTTGCCGGGCCCGCACGCGCCGAGCGGACCCGCGCCGTCCGGACACCATGGGCGGGTCGCGCCGCGGCCCCGGGCTCGAACGCCTCTCGGGGACGTACCGTTCGACGGGAGTGCCGTACGCCAAAATGCCTGGTCGACCTGCGTGTTCCGGTTGACGGGACGGCGCTTGCGGGCAGAGGTGCGCTGCCGGCCCGCCGTGCTCACCGCCCTGGGGAAGGCCGGCGGACGGCTTGGCGCTATGGCCGAGGGACGCGGAACGAGAGTGCGGATGCGTTCCCCGAGGGAGCGCACCCGCTCGACCGGCATCCCGCCGGCCCGTCTGATCTTCCGGACGACCGCCCGCCGACCGCTCTCCCCTCCGTCCGGCCCGCGCAGCCGGGAGGCAGCTGACCGCCGGCCCTCGGCACGCGGGCCCACACACCTCTGCCCACCTGGCCGTAGCCGAGGAAGGGGAGTGACAGTTGAGAGCGGACGCGAGGTTGGCCTGAACCCGGTGGGTTCCAGCGGGTCCCGGTGAGTTGCGGCGGACGGCGGTGGGCAGGGCTCCGGGCGGCCTCGACCCCCGTCGTACCGATGTGGAAGATCTTGTGGCTGTCGCGGGTCATGTCGACGATGAGCTTGGTGGTGTCGCCGCCGCCCCAGGTGAGCGTGACGACAGCCTCCTTGCAGTTCGCCGTGCCGTTGTCGGCGGCCTTCCACGCGAGCGGGACGTGCTGCGCCTGAAGAACGCCGTTGGCGTGGTTGTTTCTCCTCCCAGGTCCCCGACTCCCTCTGGAAGGCGGCGATGAGGTAATGCTTGCGGAGATCGTCCGCGAGCTTGCCGTCCTCGTCGGTCACCGCGTCGATCTAGCCTCGGGCTTTCATGAAGCGGGCTGTCCGGCAGGCGGCCAGGACAGCAGAAAGTGCCTCTGACCAGCAAGAATGAGGATTGTCGAGGTCCTTGTTCCCACTCAAGTCAGAGGCACTTCCCAGGTGAAGCACCTTATCGGGTCCTCGAGGCGGCGAGGGCCTGGCGGGCAGCAGGTCATGAGGCCGTGGATGCCGGGGTGACCGGCTGCCTGGTGGCGATCGCACCGGGCAGCCAGGAGCCACTCCGTCACCGGAGTGTCTTAGGAGCCGCTGGGGTTCACCGATCGGCCGGCGCGTAGAAGAAGTAGGTCGCCGAGTAGGGCACACCGATCTGTGCTCCCGCCTCGCAGGAAGCGGTGGGCGCCACGCCCCCTCGCGTGTTCAGGCGCTGAATGTAGGAGACGGAACCGAAGAGACCACTCCCCCGGTTGGCCGTGGTCTTGAGCAGCAGCTCCGGGACGGCGTTTTCACGGGGATTGCTCGCGCCGGGCACTGCGGCGGCGTTGACGGCACTGCCGTCGACCGTGGAGACCCACACCGGGCCGCGCGAGTGGAGAGCGAGGGGCCGGTGGCGCCTGTCGTGCGCGTCGGACAAGGTAGCGGCCGGCTCGACGAACGTCCATGCGCCGTTGGAGCAGGCATAGGTCTGCACCCCTTTGGCGGCGAGCTCGGCGATCCTCTTGTTGCCTTCCGGTACCCGTAGCTGCGGAGCGATCGGCGTCACGCGCGACCGCGCCACGGTGTGTGAGTCGACCGTAGGTCTGCCGGACGCCTGGCTGACGGCCGCCGTGCCGATCACCGCGGCGACGGCGGTGACGATGCTTCCGGTCCTCAGGGCGGCGCGCTTGCTGAAGAGCATGAGAAACGACTCCACATGTCGAAGAAGGATGTGCCGAATGCGGTGCTCCGCCGCCATGTGTGCCCGGGCGGAACCTCCTGTTGGACAGTACGGGCGGGTTGTCGCCCGGTTCTCACGGCAAAGTGCTGCGTAAGGAATCCGAAAGACCTCTCACCCGCCTAACCTCGCGCACTCACCGCGATCCGCGCCGCACGTTCCGAAGTCCGGTCGGTCCAGCGCTTCGGCGCGTTCGTGAGGGCGTGCACGGTGAAAGCCGTGCGGTGTCGCTGCGAGGCCGATCGGTCGGTTCGCCCCTGGTCGGTGCGGCACCAAAAGCATCGGCGGTCTCCCCGGTCGACTGCAACGGTCTTCACCCGATCGACTGCGGTGGAACCATCCCATCCCGTCTGACGTGCAGATATACGGGTGCCTGGGATGACCGCCCGGGCCGGACGAGCACGGGGGAATGGTGTCGACCCACGACAGTGCAGGCGAAGTGACCGAGTTCGCGGCGCTCCTGAGCGAGCTGAAGGGGCGCACGGAGCGCAGCTACGGCTCCCTCGCCCGCCGACTGGCCATGAACACGTCGACTCTGCACCGTTACTGCGCGGGGGAAGCGGTTCCACAAGATTTCGCTCCCGTCGAGCGGCTTGCGGAGTTCTGCGGGGCGACGCCGGAGGAACGCCTCGAACTGCACCGACGGTGGCTGCGAGCGTTAGCGGCACGACAGCGGCCCAGGGGCGGCGTGGCGGAAACAAGGGAAGCGCCAGAAGCCACGGACGCCCTGACAACCGAGGAAACACCGGAAAATCAGACGCCCCAGACACACCAGACACTCCGGGAAACAGAAGAAGGCCCAGCCACAGGAAAAGCGCCGAAAAAATCGGAAGCAGGAGTCACGGCGGGAAGCCCGGAAAGCCGATCGCAACCGCTCACCGCGGCTTCACCAGTGGTCCAGATCCAGAAACCGGGCAAGCAACACGAGCAACCGGTTTCTCCCCACCCGTGGTACCGCAGCCGACGCGCCACGGTCCTCGTCGGCGTCACCTGTGCGCTTCTCGCCACTTTGGGCATGCTCTCCGCGCTGCCGGACGGCGGCCGCCACCCGTATTCCGTCGACACGGCCCGCTCGTCCGCGCCGGACTCCCTAACGCAGACCGGGAGGGCCGTTCCCCATGACTCCCCCACTCCCGCCGCCCCCGCTCCCGGCTCGCCCACGCCCGGCGCGACCTCGTCCGTCCCCGCATCCGGCCGTGCCAACCCCTCGAACGGCGCGGCTCCGACCGGCGGCAGGAACGCCGCCGCGGACACCGGTGCGCCGCTCGCCTGGACAGCCGACTCCCAGGTCTGGGCGCTCGGCTGCGGTCATGACTACGTCATCGACAAGCCTCCCGCGCAGGTTCCCCCGCCTCCGGCGGAACAGGACGCGGGCCCCTGGGCAACGGCACAGGGCGCGGTGCACGGGCGGGAGACCAACGTGGAGATCTCGGTCCAGGGCCGCAGCTCCGCAACTGTCGTGCTGACGGCGCTGCGGGTACGGGTGGTCGGCCGTGCCACACCCGCGCCCGGCACTGTGTACGCCATGGACCAGAGCTGCGGCGGTTCGCTCACCGAGCGTTACTTCGCGGTCGACCTGGACAAGGACCGTCCCGTGGCGCAATCGGTCGCCAGCAGCGACGCGGGGGCGCCGATTCCGGCGGTGAGCCTGCCCTACCGCGTGTCGAGCAAGGACCCGGAGGTTCTGCTCGTCACGGCGCGGACCGAGAACTGCGACTGCAACTGGTACCTGGAGCTGGACTGGTCTTCTCAGGGCCGTTCCGGCACGGTGCGCGTCGACGACCACGGCCGCCCGTTCCGCACGAGCGGCATCAAGGGGCTGCCGCGCTACTGGTACGGCTCGGACGAAGGCGAGCGCCGATGGGTCCCGGCAACCGACTGACTCCTGCCAGACGACGCGCCCGCGCGACACGACCGACCAGCGGACCGGCGGACCGGCGTGGCCGCGGGTCCGCATGGCCGAAGGCCACCGGGCCGACGGTTCGCCCGACCGAGCGCACCGTCAGAGGCGAGGTACGTTACGCAGGTTGGAGCGTGCCATCTGCAGCATGCGGCCCACTCCCCCGTCGAGGACGATCTTCGAGGCGGACAGGGCGAACCCGGTCACCATGTCGGCGCTGATCTTCGGCGGGATGGACAGGGCGTTGGGGTCGGTGACGACGTCGACGAGGGCCGGGCCCTTGTGCCGGAAGGCGTCCCGCAGGGCCCCGGCCAGGTGTTTGGGCTTCTCGACCCGCACACCGTGAGCCCCGCAGGCACGTGCCACGGCCGCGAAATCGGGGTTCTTGTTGGTGGTGCCGTACGAGGGGAGACCGGCGACCAGCATCTCCAACTCCACCATTCCCAGTGAGGAGTTGTTGAAGAGGACGACCTTCACGGGCAGGTCGTACTGGACGAGGGTCAGGAAGTCGCCCATGAGCATGGAGAAACCGCCGTCCCCGGACATCGCGACCACCTGACGGCGGCGGTCGGTGAACTGGGCGCCGATCGCCATGGGCAGTGCGTTCGCCATCGAGCCGTGAGTGAAGGAACCGATGACCCTACGGCGGCCGTTGGGCGTGAGATAACGCGCCGCCCAGACGTTGCACATGCCCGTGTCGACCGTGAACACGGCCTCTTCGTCGGCGAGTTCGTCGAGGACGGCGGCGACGTACTCGGGGTGGATGGGAACGTGTTTCTCCACTTTCCGTGTATACGCCTTCACGACCCCCTCCAGCGCATCGGCATGCTTCTTCAGCATGCGGTCGAGGAGCCGCCGGCTTTCCTTGGCCTGTACGCGCGGAATGAGGCAGCGCAGCGTCTCGCGTACGTCACCCCACACCGCAAGGTCGAGTCTGGAGCGGCGGCCGAGATGTTCGGGCCGTACGTCGACCTGGGCGATCTGCACGTCGTCGGGGAGGAAGGCGTTGTACGGGAAATCGGTTCCGAGCAGGATCAGCAGGTCGCACTCGTGGGTGGCTTCGTATGCGGGGGTTGTCGTACTGGATCCATTCCTTGCCGCGCAGGGCGTGTCCCACGGGGGACTTGAGCTTTCCGGCGAACTCCATGACCTCGGCGTGCGCGCCGGCCGTGCCGCTTCCGCAGAAGAGGGTCACCTTGGCGGCGGCGTCGATCATCTCGACGAGTGCGTCGATCTCGGCGTCGCCGGGCCGAACCGATCCGGATGTGTTTCCTGGAAGTAGCCGAGGCCGATCTCGCTGGAGGGGATGTGCGAGGCGAGGGCGAGGACGGGAGCCATCGAGCGGTGGGCGTCGTAGAGGCCGTTGATGAGGTGGAGGTTGCCGGGCCCGCAGGAGCCCGCGCATGCGGCGAGCTTCCCGGTGATCTGGGCCTCCGCGCCGGCGGCGAAGGCGGCCGTCTCCTCGTGGCGGACGTGGATCCAGTCCACGGCGGGGTTGCGGCGTACCGCATCCACCACGGGGTTGAGGCTGTCGCCCACCACGCCGTAGAGGCGTCGCACGCCCGCGCGGGCGAGGATGTCGACGAACTGTTCGGCGACGTTCTGCTTGGCCATGGATCGACGCACCCTTCGGTCGCTGTCGGTTCTCCCCTCCACAGTGGCCGCGACGGCCCGCTCACGCCTCCCAGACGGCCGCCGCGGTCCGGTCGTCGGCGTAGCCCTTCACCCTCACCTGGGTGTCGGCGAGGAAGGTCGCCAGACCGGGCGGGGTGGGACCCGACCAGCGTCCCGTCAGATGGGCGGACAGCTCCGGCTCACCGCGCAGAGGATCGGCGAAGCCCCCGGTGCACATGAGGAGCGTGTCCCCCGGGCGGGCTACCGAGGCACGGAAGCGGAACGGTTCCCGGGGCGGCTCGGGGGCCGGGTCGTAGGGGCTCGGCGGCGTCGCGACGCCCAGGTCCATGGTGAGCCGGTCACCCTCGGGCGTCTCGGCCGGCAGCGAACCGAACCCGACGACCGGTTCTCCGGCGACCTCGCCGACCCGTGGCTCGATGTCCCGCCACGTGCCGTCGCGCAGCCGGAACAGTCCGCCGCCGCCGACACCGAAGAACACGCGCGTGCGGCAGTCGGGGTCGGCGGGCAGGAGGAGGCAGCGCAGTGTGGCCGCGTACTCCTCGGGTTCGAGGCCCTGCTCGGCGGCGCTGGCGCGGAGCCGGCCGAGACTGCGGTCGGTGAGGCGGTGCAGGCCCGACTTCAGGTCGCCGCGCCGGGCCGCGCGGATGTCCTCCGCCAGGCGGACGTGACTGCGTCCCACGGCCCGCCCGATCCACTGACACACCTCGGCGGCCGCCCGGTGCGCTCCCGGTGTCGCCCGGGCGCCGGTCGCCATCGCGACGAGGATCAGTGCCTGCTCGCCCGTGCCGAAGCGGGCGGTGAGAAGCGAGTCGCGGCGCGGCTCGCCCCGGTAACGCGCGGAATCCCCCCGCACGGACACCGCCCGCAACGCGCACGCCCCGTACCGGGCTCCGTCCAGGACGGTGTCGGCGACCAGATCGTCCAGTTCGTCCGGATCGGCCGGCGGCAGAACGGTGGGCTCGGGGTCATAGGTGGGCGGCCCCGAGCCGACGTAGTCCCTGAGAGCGTGGGCGGGAGGCAGGGCGGGGAGCGCGGGAACAGTGGGCGGATGGCCGGCCTTTGGCCCGGCGACGCCTCGGGGATCCGGGGTGCCGCGGGCGTCGGGTGCGCGCTCGGGCTCCGGAAGCGCCTGCGCGGAGGCGGCAGCCGAGTCGCTCGGGGAGAACGCAGCATCGGGGGCGACCGGGGAGTCGGCAACCGGCGGGGCTGTTGCTGTGCCGTCGGCGTGGACGGTGGGGACTGACGGAGGCGGCGGGACGTGTGCCGGACGGGGCGGCACCGTGCGCGGCGGGGCGCCGGGGGTGCCTCGTGCGCCGAGCGGTTCGGCTGCGGAGGCCGGTGCCGAGGGCGGTGCGGTGGGCGGGGGCGGTGCGGTGGGTGGGAGCCGCAGGACCGACATCGGTGCTGCGGCAGCGGGCGTCGTCCGGGTCGGCGTGGTGGCGCCGGGGGCGGACAGCCCGGGGCCGGTGGACGGCCGCTCGGCGAACCCCGGCGGCAGCGGTCCGGACGGAAAGTTCGAGGGCGTTGGTGGGGTGTCGGACGGCGGCTCCCAGGGGGCACGGTGTCGCCCCTGCGAAGCGCCTCCGCGGGCGACGTCGGCTGTTTCCTCGCCTGGGCACGCACCCGCGCCGGCAACCGTTTCCGCACCGCGCGCCGTACGCGCGTCGAAAGGCTCTTCACTGCTGTCGACGCTCGAGCCTGTTTCGGCAGCGGTTCCCCGCACCGGCAGGGCTCGCGGGTTCCGGCCTGCACCACCCCCTGCCTCCCCCTCGACACCGCCACCCCCGGTCGTCGACCCTGGATGACGTGGGACGTCGGGCCTGGAAACGGGTTCCGTAACGGATTCGCCAGCGGGCTCGGGGCCTCGCCCGCCGTAAACCGGTTCGCAAGCGGGTTCAGGAACGGGATACCCACCGGCCTGAGAAACAGGTGGTCGGCCGGGATCAGCAACAGGGGCAGAAAGCGGTCCCTCCATGGGCCGGGCGACAGGTCGACCTCGCGGCGGCGGCACCGGGGAACCGGTTGCTGACGGCGCTGCCGTCGGCGCGCCGTCGTCCGGCGACGTCCACCAGTCGACGCCCTCGCCAGGGCCCCCGCGCCGGTCGCGAGGGGCCGGTACGGGTCTCACACCGCGGGAGCCGGACGAGAGTCCGCCCCCGGGCCCGAACGCATCCTCGGCCCCTGCCCCGTACGCATTCCCGGCTCCGGAGCCGGGAACTGCGTCCACGCCCTCGGCCGCACCGTCCGTACGGCCGGTGCCGCCCACACGGATCCCCTCGCCCGTACCGCCCGTGCCTCCCGTACCGCCCGCACGATCTGCACCGCGAACTGCGCCCGCATCTCCTGTGGGATCCCGGCCGTCGACGCCGTCCTCCCCCCTGCCCGATCCCTCCACCGCGCCCGCCGAGCGCACCGCTCCCGCGGCCGAGGCGAAGCGGTCGTCCAGGGAGTCTGCGGCGGGCGCGGGTCCCGTGTCCTCGGTGTCGTCGTCGTACAACTGCCCCCACCAGTCGTCCTCGTGACCGGTGGGCCTTCCCCCCTGCTGACTCATGCCCCCGATTGTCCACCGCACGGGCCGTAGGAAAACGGGGCATCCGCAAAATGCGTCCCGGCTGACCGCGTCCGGCCAGCAAGCCGAGCGAAGTTCTGAGCACCAGTGCGACAAAAGAGGCGCAAGAGTCGCCGGACGGTTCCACCCCCCACGGGAGAACCGTCCGGCGACATGGGTGATCCGGGCTCATATCCCCTGTGCGCCCCTGCGCGCGTCAAGAGTCCGGATCACGCTTGCCGGAGGCCTCGGAGCACGGCATGGCGACCGACCGTTCCGGGCCTGCACGGCGTTCCCGGAGATCCTCTGTGGATTTCAGTGGATGATCACGGATTTCCGCCGTCGCCCACACCTTGGCAGAGTGACCGGCGGTACGGCGATGATGTACGACGGCGGGTATACGCCGTGGCTGTTTCCCGCCAGCCACGGAGACGTCGCATCGCGCAGGGCCCCCAGAAACACGCATGGAACATGGGAAACGAGACGCGGCAACCGAGATGCGGGAAACGAGAGGGAGGGCCAGCGCCTGATGCTGAGAGCGATAGGGCTCGACGAGACGCACGAGTCGGCATACCGGGAGCTGGTGTCCGTGGGCGCGGCCGACGTCCCCCACCTCGCGCGCCGGCTGACCCTCGGCGAGCACGACACGGAGCGCGCCCTGCGCCGACTCGAACAGCACGGCCTGGCCGCCCAGTCCTCGGGCCGCGCCGGACGCTGGGTCGCCGCTCCCCCGGGCGTCGCCCTGGGCGCCCTGCTCACCCAGCAGCGTCACGAGCTGGAGAAGGCCGAGCTGACGGCGGCGCAGCTCGCCGAGGAGTATCGGGCGACCTCGACCGAGCCGGCGGTGCACGATCTGGTCGAGGTGGTGACGGGTGCCGCCGCGGTCGCCCAGCGTTTCCTGCAGATCCAGCTCGGGGCGAGCCACGAGGTGTGTGCCCTGGTCACCGGCACCACGGTGGCCGTGACCGGCAGCGACAACGACGCGGAGAAACAGGCGACCGCCCGTGGGGTGCGCTACCGCGTCGTCCTGGAGCGGGCCGTACTCGACCAGCCCGACGGCATGACGGAGGTGACCGCCGCGCTGGGCCGGAACGAGCGGGTGCGGGTGGTGGACGAGGTGCCGACGAAGCTGGTGGTCGCCGACCGTTCGCTCGCGCTCGTGCCGTTGCACGGCAGCGCGACCGAGCCTGCCGCACTGGTGGTCCACGCCGGCGGGCTGCTGGAGCTGCTGTCCGGCCTGTTCGAATCGGTGTGGCAGGTGGCGTCGCCGCTGCGCTGCGGCCCGGTAGGTGTGGCCGAGCAGGGGCCGGACGGTCCCGACGCCGCCGACCTGGAGATCCTCTCCCTGCTGCTCGCCGGGATGACCGACGCCAGCGTGGCCAAGCAGCTCGATCTGGGGCTGCGGACCGTGCAGCGCCGGGTGAAGCGGCTGATGGAGCTGACAGGGGCCTCGACGCGGCTGCAACTGGGCTGGCACGCGTACGAGCGCAGCTGGGTGACCCGCGAGCACTGACCGCGGCGGCGCTCCGGGCACCACCACTTGACCTGCGCGTGCTGTCCGGCTCGGGCACCCTGGGCAGATGGGAGTGTGGGAACTCCTGCTGGTCGGACTGGTTGTTCTGCTCGGCCTGTGCGGAGTGCTGGTGCCCGGCGTGCCGGGGTCGTGGCTGGTCTGGGCCGCGATCCTGTGGTGGGCGCTGGAGGATCCGCAGCCGGTGGCCTGGGCTGTTCTGGTGGGTGCCACGGTGGCCTTGTTCGTGTCGCAGGTGGTGCGCTGGTCCCTGCCGCCCCGCCAACTGCGCGAGAGCGGCGCGACCCCCCGGATGGCGGTGTACGCCGGACTCGGCGCGTTCCTCGGCTTCTTCCTCGTCCCCGTGGTCGGAGCCATCCCCGGGTTCATGGCCGGCGTCTATCTCTCCGAACGCCTTCGCCTGGGCCGCCACGGCGAAGCGCGTGCCGCCCTGCGCAGAGCGATGCGCTCGGGCGGCTCCAGCGTCCTCGCGGAGCTGTTCACCTGCCTGTTGATCATGGGCGCCTGGCTGGGTGCTGTGCTGTGGGGTTGACGTGCCGTCCGGCGGCGGAGCGCCCCGACGGCGCCTCGCGCCTCGACGGCCTCGCGCCTCGACGTCCCCGCAGCCCTTGCGGACAGCACGGTGGGCGCATCCGCGCGTCGCCGACACGGCCGGCGCGGCACGGACGGCCTCGGCGGCGCCGACCCGGCAGGTCACGGGCAGCCGGTCAGCGCTGCGCCCGGAGCGAGCCCTCCAGCGTCAGCAGGCGCACCTTGCGGTCCAGTCCTGCGGCGTACCCGGTCAGGGAGCCGTCGGCACCGATGACCCGGTGGCAGGGGCGCACGATGAGCAGCGGATTCGCCCCGACGGCTCCTCCGACGGCGCGTACGGCCATCCGCGACACGCCGAGTCGGGCGGCGACCTCGCCGTACGTCGTGGTCGCGCCGTACGGGACGGAGTCGAGGGCGGCCCACACCCGCTCGCGGAACGCGGTGCCCGCACTGCGCAGCGGCAGCCGGAACTCCCGCAGGTCGGCGGCAAAGTAGGCGGCAAGCTGTTCCTCGACGGAGCGGAAGGGCCCGCGATCGTGCCGCCAGTCCTGCTGGACGGTTCGGCCACCCTTCTGTCCGGGCAGGGAGAGGCTCGTCAGCGCTCCGTCGGTGTCCGCGGTGAGCAGCAGCGGACCGAGCGGGCTCTCCACGTGCGCCCAGTAGGTCGGACCGTTCGCCGTCGGGCCTGCCGGTCGCATGGTTTCTGCGGTACCTGCATTTTGGGCGGTAGCTGCATTTTCTTCGTTTTCTTCTCTTTCTTCGTTTTCCATGGTTTCCGTGGTTTCCGTGGGGCGTCCGGATGGCGTCGGAGGCCTCGAAGGTGACGAGTTCATCGGATGGGTCGGCTCCATCGGGTACATCGGCTCCGGCGGGTGTGTCAGTTCGGTCGAGACGACCGGCTCGCTCGGATCCGTCGGTGCTGTCGGGTGAGTCAGACAGATGGGGGCAATGGGGTCGGTGGGGTCGGTCGCCCCGCTCATGGCAGCCGGTTCGGTCATCGTTCCTCCGCGGTGCGCAGGTGGTGCGCGGCGTACGTGCGCCAGGGCCGCCAGGTGTCCGGCGCGTCCAGGCCGGGTGGAGCCACGTCAGGATCGCCGAGGGCACGGGCACGGATCTCCGCGACAGTTCCGACGTCCAGGCCGGGCAGGGCCAGCAGCGCCTCCTGGGCGTCGTCCCGGTCGGCGCCGGCGTCCAGTCGTACGCCGCCGTCGGCGAGAGCTGCGGCGAGCGGGCCCACAGGGCCCTCGGGCTCGGCCTCCGCCAAGACGCCCGGCTCGGGAAAGAGGCGGGTGAGGGACCCGCAGGGTGAGTCGAGAACCTTGCCGTAAGCGCGTACGAGCCTTTCGGACTCCGCTCGTCCCACGAGCGCCCGTATCGCGTACTCCTCCGGGTCGGCCGCCCCTGGCGCGCGCAGCCCCGGCCGCGCGGTGACCGACGGGGCGAGCCGTGCGTCCGCGCCCAGCCGCTCGTCGACGGCGTAGGGGTCGGCGTCCAGATCGAAGAGCCGCCGCAGCCGCTGGACGGCGGTGGTGAGATCGCGGGGATCCGTGAGGTGCAGCCGGGCGTCGAGCCAGCCCCCGGGGTGCAGGGCCGGTGCCCGGCTCTGGCGTCCCGCACACCCGCCCGCTCCTTCGCTGACGGCGGCGATGCCGGTGCCGTACGGCAGCCGCAGCGTGCGGCGGTAGGTGCGACGGCCGGTCGGCCCGCTCACCTCCTCCACTCCGGCCACCGCCTGCCGGTGCAGCAGATCGAACACGGCGGCACAGTGGTAGGGGCCACGGTGGGCGAGCCGCAGCGGAATCCCGGCGAACGGGGTGGCGGCGGACGGGGTGGCGGCGCGACCGGTCGGGCGCCCCGCAGCCCGCAGTTCGGTCGGAGTGGACGCGTACACGGCGCGGACGGTGTCGTTGAACTGGCGCACACTGGCGAAGCCGGCCGCGAAGGCGATCTCGGTGACCGGCAGGCCGGTCGTCTGCAGCAGGACCCGCGCGGTGTGCGAGCGCT
The DNA here is from genome assembly GCF_003032475.1 of Streptomyces sp. P3. Lineage (NCBI taxonomy): Bacteria > Bacillati > Actinomycetota > Actinomycetes > Kitasatosporales > Streptomycetaceae > Streptomyces > Streptomyces sp. P3. Next base: position 6,863,965 of record NZ_CP028369.1, on the reverse strand, counting down.
GTGCCCGAGCGAGGGCGACCGGTCCCGCGCCCAGTTCGGCGGTGAGCTGTCGCTGGATCTGACGTGCGCTGTAGCCGAGCCGTACGGCGAGCCCGCTCACGCCCTCCCGGTCGACGACGCCGTCACCGATCAGCCGCATGGCCCGGCCGACCACGTCGGCACGCGCGTTCCAGTCCGCCGAACCCGGGACGGCGTCCGGCCGGCACCGCCGGCAGGCCCGGAACCCGGCGCCCTGCGCGGCGGCCGCCGTCGCGAAGAAACGCACGTTACGGCGTTTCGGCGTCACGGCGGGGCAGCTGGGGCGGCAGTAGATGCCGGTGGTCTCGACGGCGAAGAAGAACTCGCCGTCGAACCTGGCGTCCCTGCTGCGAACCGCCTCGTAACGGTTTTCTTGGTCCGTCATGAGTCCCAGTCTTCGCCCCTGTCGGCGCCCCTGCTGGCGGAAATCGGACGTGACGCTGAAGGACGAAGACAGGGAAACCGAAACAGCCACCGGTCGGCCGGCCGACCGGTCGGCCGACACGGAGAAGTGTCTCGTAACAAAACGGCACCCTGTTACCGCCACCGGAAACCCCGTCGGCGCCGCCCCACGTCCGGCGTCCGGCCGCCGCCCGCACGCCATACCGCAGGACATCACCCGGCCCGAAGCCACCATCCTCAGGGGCGGACCCCTACCGCCCGGCCGACGCCGCCGCCGGATGTCCGACCGTCGGCGTCCCGACGTCCGACCTCCGGTGCCTGACGGCCGACGTCCGACGCGACGTCCCGGCGTCACCGCGGAGGAGCCGGTCGCCACGGGCCGCGGCCGCGCTTGGCCTCCGCGGCCGCTCGGCCCTCGGCCTGCCTGCGCTTCCAGTCCTGGCGGACGTCGGCGCGCAGGCGGGCGTCGGACTTGGCGACGATCCACTGGTTCTCACGGACGAGTTTGCGGTAACTGTCCAGCCGCCGCTGGGACAGTTCCCCCTCGTCGACGGCCGCTCGCACCGCGCACCGCGGCTCGGACTCGTGCGCGCAGTCGTGGAACCGGCAGCCCCGTGCGAACTCCTCGATCTCCGAGAAGACCCGTCCGACCCCGGCGCCGGCGTCGAAGAGGCCGACGCCGCGCAGACCGGGCGTGTCGATGAGGACGCCCCCGCCGGGCAGCGGCAGCAGATTGCGGGTCGTGGTGGTGTGGCGCCCCTTGCCGTCCTGGTCGCGAATGGCCTGGACGCCCATCACGTCGGCCCCCACCAGGGCGTTCGCGAGCGTCGACTTGCCCGCGCCGGACGCCCCGAGCAGCACGGAGGTGCCTCGTCCCAGAACGTCGGCCAGTTCCTCGACGCCCTCGCCGTCGCGGGCGCAGACGGTGAACACGGGCACTCCGGGAGCACCGGCCACGACGTCCTCGACGAGGTGGGACAGCGCGACCGGGTCGGGCACCAGGTCGGACTTGGTGAGCACCACGACGGGCTGGGCGCCGGACTCCCAGGCCAGCGCCAGGAACCGTTCGATCCGGCCGAGGTCGAGCTCGACGGCGAGCGACATCGCGACGACGGCGTGGTCGACGTTGGCGGCGAGGATCTGCCCCTCGGACCGCTTGGAGGAGGTGGAGCGCACGAAGGCGGTACGGCGCGGGAGCAGCGTCCGTACGTACCGCGGATCCCTGCCCGCGGGATCGACCGCGGCCCAGTCCCCCGTGCAGACGACCTTCATCGGGTCGTGAGGGACGACGAACTCGGTGTCGGCGCGCACGACGCCGAACGGGGTGACGACGTCACACAGGCCACGGTCGACCCGCACGACGCGGCCGGGCAGGAGACCCTGCTCGGCGTAGGGAGCGAACTCGGTTTCCCAGCCCTCGTCCCAGCCGTAGAGGGCGAGGGGGTGCGACGAAACCGAAGAAGAAGAAGAGAAAGACAAGGGGTGACCCTTCACAAGGCGGCCCCGGCACCGCGCCCGCTGGCGCGGGAGAAAAGTGAGGTCAGCCGGAGACCACGAAGGTGGACTGAATGAACTTCCGGATGCGGGCAGCGCCCTTCTCGACGACAGCCATCGGTCACACCTCCCGAACTGAGCCAGGTCACCCGCGGCGACCTCCGGTCACCGCTCGAACAGCACCGACACTAGGGAGGGTCAGGCCGCGCCGCCACCGAATTACGGCGACGTACGCGCACAGGTCACTCCGTGTGCGAAATGAGGGCCGAGGACGTCACCGGCGAAGCGCGGCGGCCGGCCTGCCGGACCGGGCATCGGCGTACTCGGCGTCTCCGCCTCCGACTCGGCGGGTACGGTCAAGCCACAGGCGTCCAAGTGCTGGCGGACGATGCCCGCCCATCCGTAGGGACTGTCGCACTCGCTGCTGATCGGCGAGAGCCCGTACAGATCGGCGAACGAGAACGAAACATTGCTTCGGCGGGTCCACGCCCGCCCGCCCGCTCGCAGACCAGGTTCGCCACTCGTGGACCCTTTGCGTACGGAGGAACGGCCCTGTCGGTCGTCGAACCCTGTCGTCGATCACCATCGGATCTGACCGGATCCAGGCCGCGGCGAACCCCCGGACCGCACGGGTTCATGGGATGCGCTGACCGCTCGAGCTCGCCGTCGCTTGCCGACCGGGCGGGTCGGCGGACAGGTGCGGATCCGGTCAGCGGCTTGGTGGGGTCGATGTTCACCCGGCCGGGCGGGCGGGATCGGGCACAGGCGGACTGCTGAACCTCAGCTGTCGTGGGTTCACGGTCCGGTGGCGGCGCTCGTGAGTCGGTCACCGAGTGCGCTTCTCCGGTACAGCACATGCCGTCCGTCACGCGAGCGGGTGACCAGTCCTGTGGAGTGCAGGACACGCAGGTGCTGGGAGACCGCGCTTGGGGTGACTCCGAGACGGCGGGCGAGTTCCACGGTGGGCAGCGGCTCTTCCAGGAGGCTGATCAGTCTCGCTCGGGGTGAACCGAGCAGGGACACCAGGGCGGTTGTGTCGACGGCCGGCATCTCCGAGCCCCACAGCGTGGCTGCTCCCCGGCTGGGATAGACGAGGCTCGGTGGCTCGTCCGGGCTGACGGGAGGCGCGGGCTTGTGTGCGAACACCGACGGCAGGAGCAGCAGTCCCCGGCCGGATGCCGCGACCCGGTGCCTGCTGATCATCTTGTGGATGTGCAGCTCTCCGCCTTGCCAGCGCAGGTTCGGGTGCATGTCGGCGAACAGCAGTCGGGCGCCCCCCAGGGCGAGCTGACGGGCGCGGTAGGTCATGTCGGCTTCCAGCACCAGTCGCATCTGCGGCCACACCGGCTCGACGGCCAACTCCCAGTACCGCCAAAGGAGATCGCAGATGGCGTCGCGGAGTCTGGCGACCGGTGCGTCTTCGGCGGCGGTGGCGTCGCGGAGCGCTTCGGGAACAGGGGCGGGTGCGTGCGCAAGCAGCAGGTCGTGGCGGACCCGAGCGCAGGACGCCTGACGGACGACGGCGAGTTCTGCTTCGAAGGCCGGCGCGAAGCTCGTGGGATTCGGGGTCAGGAAGTCGGGGAGGGTACGCCGCGGGGCGACCAGGGACATCAGCAGACCGGTGTCGAGCGTGCCGAGTCTGCCGAGTACGGACCTGCGCCAGGGAAGGTGCAGCGCGGACAGGCCCGGATCCTGGAGCACCCGCAGGCTGAACAGGGTTTCGTGCAGGGGTGAGAGGGCGAAGCGGGTGTCCGCGAGGTCCTCGACGCCGAGCACGAAGCTGATCATTGAGCCATACGCTACATCGATTGGCGACACGGCGTCGATGCCGTGGACTTCCTCCCATGACATCCACAACTCATGTGCAGCGGACGGCGGTTGTCACCGGCGCTGCCCGCGGTGTCGGTGCCGCTGTGGCCTGGCGCCTGGCGGGCGACGGCTTGGGCGTCGGCGTGGTCGATCTGGACGAGACGGACTGCGCCGATACCGTTCAGGCCCTCACAAGTGCCGACGGCGCGGCGCTGGCCCTCGCCGCCGATGCCGCCGACGAGGCCGCGGTCACTGCGGCCGTCGCCCGGATCGCCGCCGCGTTCGGGCCTGCGACGACATTGGCCGACAGCGCCGGTATCGGACCCCGCACCGACCTTGTGGACACGACCACACAGCAGTGCGACACGGTCGTGGGGATCAACCCCAGCGGCCCTTTCTTCGCCGCCCGTGCCGTCTGCCCGCACGGGGTGGCGGCCGGATGGGGACCCTTCGTCAACATGTCTGGCATCTCCGAGGTCGGTGATGCCGGCTGCGCCGGCGCGAAGGCGGGTTCGATCCAACTCATCACCGGATCCCTTGCTCTCCGGCTCGGGCCGCATGGCGTGACTGCGGACGCCGGCGCGCCGGGATCCGTCGTGAGCGAGATGACCGGGGCCTCGGCCCGGCGGTTCGGCCTGAGCTTCGAGGGGTCGCGGCACACGGCGGAGCAGCCCGTCCCGGTCGGCCGGGTGGGCCTGCCCGACGACATCGCACATACCCCTTCCTTCCTCGTACGTTTCGGGGCGGGGTCAGTCTCCGGCCAGGTCGTCCACGGAGCGGGCGGGCCGGGGAGTGAAGGATGAGCCGCCGGATGGTCCTGATCCTGGCCGTCACATGCGCCGTGGCGGTGGGCAACATCTACTTTCCGCAGGCCATCGGTCCATTGGTCGCCGCCGGGTTGCATGTGTCACCCGATTCGGCTGCCGCGGTGGTGACCGCCACACAGGCCGGCTACACGGCCGGAATGGTCCTGCTGGTGCCGCTCGGTGACCGGCTCCCGCACCGCTCGTTCCTCGTCGTCCTCCTCGCCCTGACCGGCCTGGCACTGCTCGCAGCGGGTAGCGCACCGGCTCTGCCGGCCCTCGTTGCCGCCAGCACCCTTGTCGGCCTGACCACCGTGGGCGCGCAGATCGTCGGCCCCCTGGCAGCCGGTCTCGTGTCCGCCGACCGCCAAGGAGCGGTGATCGGCACCCTGCTGAGCGGATCGACCGGCGGCATGCTGCTGGCCCGGACCTTCAGCGGCACACTCGGTGAGTGGCTGGGCTGGCGGGCTCCCTACCTGATCGCCGCGGTCCTGGCCCTGCTCCTCGCCACCGTCTTGGCGTTCGCGGTGCCGACCACAACCCCGTCCTCCCGTCGGCGGTACACGGCGCTCCTGGCCGGGCCGCTGCGCCTGCTGCGCACCGAGCCAGACCTGCGCCGCTCGTGCTTCTACCAGGCAACCGTCTTCGCCGGGTTCTCCGCGGTCTGGACCTGCCTGGCGCTCCTGCTCGCCGGTCCGGCCTACGGGCTGGGTGCCCAGGCGGTAGGAATGATCGCCCTGGTCGGAGCAGCGACCATGGTCTGCACCCCGCTCGCCGGTTGTCTGGTGGACCGCTACGGCCCCGATCCGGTGAACCTGGTCTGCATGCTCGGCGTCCTCGTCTCGGCCGCGATCCTCACCATCGGTGCCCGGGGTGGCGTGCTGGGCCTGACCTCCCTGACGCTCGGCACGCTGCTCCTCGACGCCGCGATGCAGTGCGGCATGGTCGCCAATCAAGTCCGCGTCTACGCTCTGCGCGCCGACGCCCGCAGCAGGCTCAACACCGCCTACATGACCTGCGCCTACCTGGGCGGCAGCACAGGTTCCTGGCTCGGAACACACGTCTGGGGCCGGGCCGGCTGGTGGGGCGTGTGCCTGCTCGTCGCGCTGCTCGCCGCACTCGCCCTGGCCCGCCACCTGCGGGCGCTGCACGAGTTTCGGGAAAGCCCGGCCAGGACCCGTGCCGCGAATGCGGACGACCGCGGCCTCACCCATGGTGCCGGTGGAAGTGATCAGGCCTCGTACGGCGCCTCCGTCGCTCGGCCTCGCCGTCGTCCGACTCGTCGTGGGCGTGGGGATGACGACCCGCCAGGCTCGGCGGCAGGTCCGCCTGCGAGCCGTCGTTCGTCACGGAATGCAGTCGCGAAGAAGTTGGGGTAGCCGGATTCCGTCGGGCGTGTCGTGCACGTCGTCCGCGTACGTCTTGCGGTCTTGCTCGCAGAACGCGTAGGTCCGGACGGAGTCGAGGTGCAGTGCGAAGGGCCCCGAGACAGTCGGCCGCGAGGGTCGCGACCGGAGCGCCGCAGGGGCAGGCCCGGTCGAGTCCCTCGTCGCCTGCCGGTCCGCAGCACCCACTGCTGTTCTCCCAGTCGGGCAGCAGTCGAAGGCCGTCGGCGTCATCAGGGTGCACCAGCACCGTGTGTCGGCTGCCGGCGGAAATGACGAAGCCCTCTTCACGGCAGACCACAGCTCCGCGCGAGTGAGCCGGCTTCGGGGCCTCCTGGTCGTCCTGCACGACGTAGGGAGATCCCCAGGGCTCGGGATCGATCGCGTGGCGGCCCCGCGGAACAGTGGAAGGTGCCCTGCGTGTCTCCTTGTCGCGGTCTCGCTCGTCGTCGGAGACGTCCGGGACGGCGGCAGGCTCGGCCGGCTCCGGCGTGATCGCGGTGCCGCACCGGGAACAGAGGAAGACGGTCATCCCGCGGTCGTTGGATCCCGGGTGGCCGGTGGCCGCGTGCTGTTCCTTGAGCGCCGCGAGACCGTCACGATCGGTGACGCCGCGGAGGTGTGCCCGCAGTTGCGAAGGGCGCTGCCGCAACGGCCACCGGTGGGCGGGGCGTACGACCTGTCCGTCACGGGGTGGCTTCGGAGGCTGCGACCCGCAACCACCCTGCCGCGGCCGCCTCGTCGAAGCCGCCCCGCAACCACCCTGCCACGGCCGCCTCATGGCCGGCGCGCTCACCGCGGCCGTGCGCGGCCGGTGCGTGCGCCCCGGCCCCTGCGCTCACTTCCCCGTGCACGCCTGTCCGTTGAGGGTGAACGCGTACGGGGCGGTGTTCTTGCCCTGCCACGAGGCGAGGAACCCGAAGGTGAGGGTGCCGTTCGCCGCAACGGTCCGGTTGTAGTCGGCCGCTGTGGCGCTGACCCGGGAGCCGTCCTGGGCGAGGCTCGCGTCCCACATCTGGTCGACCCGCTGACCGTCGCGGAAGGACCAGGCCACCTGCCAGGCGTCGAGAGCATGGGCGGTGGTGACGGTGACGGTGGCCTGGAAGCCGTCCGGCCACTGGTTGACCAGGTCGTACTGGACCTCGCAGGCCGCGTCCTCGGTGCCGTCCCCGGCTCCGGCGGTGGCCGAGGAGGTGCCCTGCGGCTCGGGGTCGGGCTTGGCGTGGTCTGCCGTCCCCTTCGTCGGCGAGCCGCCGGCCGAGCGCTTCGGGGCGGTCGAGGACGGCGCGGCGGAGCTGGCGGGTGCGTCGGACGGTACGCGCGCACCCGGACCGGCCACCGGGCTGCTGTCCGTGGGGCCTGCCTTGGCGAGGCTGTCGCCGCCGCTGTCGCCGGGCATCATCGACACGGCGAGCGCGAGTCCGGAGACGAGGACGGCGGTGACGAGAAGTCCGTTGCGCCGCACCCGCGCCTTGTTCGCGGCGGCCCGAGCGGCCGCGCCCTCGGGGTCCGGCGCGGCGGGGCTGCCGCCGCCGAGGCGCACTTCGGCGGCGCGGCGGCGGCGTTCCAGGTAGGCGAGACCGCCCCAGCCGATCACGCCCTGGGCGAGGGCGGCGGGCAGTCCCCCGCCGTGCAGCCGCAGACAGGCCGCGGCCTCCGCGCACTCCACGCAGGTGGCGAGGTGCCGGGAGAGGTCGGGGGGCGTGTCGGCGGCGGGTGAGCGGGTGACGGCGTCCAGGAGCCGGACGTAGCTGCGGCACTCCGCGTCCATCGGGGTGTCGAGATGATTGCGGTGACAGCGGTCTCGAAACAGACCGCGGACCTCGTTCAGCTCCTCCACCGCGGCGGACTGGTCCAGGCCGTGGCGGCGGACGACGGCCTGCAGCGGCAGCGCCTCCACCTCCGCCAGCCACAGCAGCGCGGCGTCCGGTTCCTGCATGTCGCGCAGGCCGCGCAGGGCGATGGGACGGCTCAGCGGCGGCCCGACGTATCGTGCGGCCTTGTCGGAGTTGAGCCACAGGCGCAGGTCGGGGTCGAGTTTGTGGCCCTGCCCCTGGGCCTCCCAGGCGGCCGCCGTGGCGCGTACGGCGGTCAGCAGCAGAGGGATCCTGGGCAGCCGGGACGAGCGGCGGCCGCCGCCTCGCGCGGTGCCGGACTCGACGGCGTGGGCCTCGCGTATGCCGAGTGCGAACGCCTCACGGGCCAGTTGGTTCGCCGTGGTCGAGCCGGACGTGCACAGATCCGCGTACGACAGGACGGCGTCCCAGCACTCGGAGAACAGCGCGGCCTCAGCGGCGTCCTTCGGGGTCGGCAGGTCGGGCATGGGTCTCCTGCATCCACAAGCAAGGTCAACTCACCATGACGGCAATGGAGTTGGGGGGAACCTCGCGGCAGGGGCAGAGCTTTTCACGTTACCGACACAACTGACAAGCGCCCTGTTCAGATGTCATGTAAAGACAGCAGGACAGGGAAGAAAAAGGCGGCCGCGCCCGTCACTCCGGTCAGTGGTACGGACGCGCACCGCCCTGCGTTCAACGCCGATGGCAAGATTTTTCCCTCGGCTGCCGGGACTATACGGTCGCCGCGTCCTGGGCCGGAAGACTGTCCATGAAGGAACTCACCGAGAACACCGCGCGGCCGGGACCCGGCGGGCCGTAGCCGGGCGGCGAGGAGAGCCCGAACTCGTCCATGGCGGCGCGGTAGGCCTGCAGCAACCGGATGTGGTACTCCAGCGGCGCGCCCTGCGGGTTGGCCTTGCCGAGCGGGGTGGTGGGCTCCGGGCACCAGGTGGTGAAGCGGGGCGTGATGCCGTGCGACATGAAGAAGCGCAGCCCCTCGGTCGTGGAGGCGATGGCCTCGTCGACGGTCGTGAAGCCGAACGGCTCGGCCATCTCGACCCCCGCGACGAAGTTGGGGATGACGTTGCGCGCGCCGAAGACGTCCGCCGAGTCGAGGATCCGCCGGTGCCACTCGTCGCGGCCGACGTAGCGTTCCTTGCCCGGGCAGTACAGCTCGAACAGACGCCGGTCCCACACCTCGTAGTTGGGGTGGTAGATCTGCACCCCGTGGTCCTTGAAGCGCTGCACGTCGTCACGGGGCAGCGCCTGGGCGACGACCTTGCCGATCCAGCGGCCCGGGAAGCGCTCCTCGATGGCCTTGGCGTAGCGGCCGTAGAAGTCGGCCTCGTCGCGCCCGCCGACGGTCTTGGTGATGGCGCCGCCGGTGAGCGTGTAGGCGGTGGAGGCCTTCTGGGTGTCGTAGCGGTCGATGATCTCCAGCGCCTCGAGGACCTCGTCGACGTCCTTGACGCCCGTGTAGGGCCGGCCGGCCGCCTTGTGCTGGCGCCAGTTGTGGTTGATGTCGCAGTACTGGCACTCCTCCTTGGCGCCGAAGTACTGACACACCCGGAAAACGGTCAGATAGATGAGATAGCCCCACTGGATGGTGGGCGCGACCTCCATGACGGACTTCCCGTTGGAGAGCTTGTGCCGGTAGTACTCCGGCATCGGCGGCACCCCCACGTCGGCGATGCGGCCGCCGTCGAGGTAGAGCCCGAGCAGCCCCTCGTCGTCCGCGGCGACGCGGTACGGCGAGGACGGGTTCACCCGGACCGAGACGACCGTGCGCCGCAGGTCGTACGGGCCTCCGGTGAGAACGATCTCCTCCGGCGGGCGACGCAGCGCGGCCTCGCCCAGCTCGGGCAGGGTGCTGTGGTCGAAGGAGAAGATGAAGTAGGACTTCGGCTTGACCTCACCCGCCTCGTTGTCGCTGAGCGCCGAGGGGTCGAAGGCCACGCCTCCGCGCAGCAGGTCCTCCTTGAAAACGGCCTCCCGCGGAACATGCGGAAACCGCTCCATCAGATCCTCGACCAGCGCGGTACGGCTGCCCATCCGACTCTCCTCCCGGCTCGGGCGTACGACTCCTCACGGTATGCCCCGGCCCGCGCGGAGGTGGGGGCGGGGGGCCTCGTGTTGCGGGCAGGGTAGGTTCCACCTGGGGATTCCCGGGTTCTCGATCTCCTCGAAGGGGCGAAAGTCGTATGACCGAAACCGTTACGAACTGGGCCGGCAACATCACCTTCGCCGCCAAGGAGCTGCACCGTCCGCACTCGCTCGACGCGCTCAGGTCGCTGGTGGCGGCCGCCGGACGGGTGCGGGTGCTGGGCAGCGGTCACTCGTTCAACCGGATCGCCGAGCCGGGCGGCGAGGGGGTGCTGCTGTCGCTGGGCGCCCTGACCGGCGAGGTCGAGGTGGACACGGCGGCACGGACCGTGCGGGTCGGGGGCGGGGTCCGGTACGCCGAGCTGGCGCGCCGCGTCCACGAGCACGGGCTCGCGCTGGCGAACATGGCCTCCCTGCCGCACATCTCGGTCGCCGGGTCGGTGGCGACCGGCACACACGGCTCGGGCGTCGGCAACGGCTCGCTCGCCTCGTCGGTACGGGAGGTGGAGATCGTCACCGCGGACGGCTCGACCGTCGTCCTCGAGCGCGGCGACGAACGGTTCGGCGGGGCCGTCACCTCTCTCGGCGCCCTCGGCGTGGTGACCGCACTGGTCCTGGACCTGGAGCCCGCATTCCGGGTCGAACAGCATCTTTTCACCGAACTCCCCCTGGAGGGACTGGACTTCGACACCGTGGCCGGGGCGGCTTACAGCGTGAGCCTGTTCACCGACTGGGACGCGCCCGGTTTCCGGCAGGTGTGGCTGAAGCGGCGCACGGACGCACCGCTCGCCGACTTCCCGTGGGCCGCCCCGGCCGTGCAGGCACTGCATCCGGTACCGGGGATGCCGGCCATCAACTGCACCGAGCAGCTCGGCGTGCCGGGTCCCTGGCACGAGCGGCTGCCGCACTTCAGGGCGGAGTTCACCCCGAGCAGCGGGAACGAGCTGCAGAGCGAGTACCTGCTGCCGCGCCGGCACGCCGTCGCGGCGCTGCGGGCACTCGACGGGATCCGGCAGACGGTCTCCCCCGTCCTGCAGATCTGCGAAGTGCGGACGGTGGCCGCCGACGAGCAGTGGCTGAGCCCCTCCTACGGACGGGACACCGTTGCCGTCCACTTCACCTGGATCGAGGACACGGCGTCCGTGCTGCCCGCCGTGCGCGCCGTGGAGGCGGCGCTCGAGCCGTTCGGTCCGCGACCCCACTGGGGCAAGGTGTTCGAGACACCCGCCGCGACGGTGCGCGGACGCTATCCCCGGATGGACGATTTCACGGCTCTGGCACGTGCGCTGGATCCGGCCGGGAAGTTCGCCAACGACTTCGTGCGGGACGTCCTGGGAAACTGATGTCACGCCGTTACCGGCCGACTTTATAAAGCCCCTTTCCTAACCCCTTGTCGAACGCGGTGGCACCCCATAGCCTGGCGCGGCGCCGGTGCCGTCGCCGGGCGGGCCGGCCCGGAAGGGACGGGAAGGGCGGAAGGGATGAGGGGGCACGCTCCATGAAGCGCGGCACGTCACGTGACATCCGCACCGCGAACCGCTACGAGGTGCTGCGTCAGATCATCGCCGCCTCGCCCACCTCCCGGCAGGAGCTCGCGGCGGCCACCGGCCTGTCGCTCGCCACCGTCGCCACGCTCGTCGGCGAGCTGCTCGACCTCCGCATGATCACGGAGGTCGGGTTCGAGGATTCGGCGGGCGGCCGCCCCCGGGGCCTCGTGGCCGTCAACGCGTCGGGGGGCGCGTTGATCGGCGTGGACATCGCGGAGACCTACGTCCATGTCGAACTCTTCGACCTGGCCCTGAACGTGCTCGCCCGCGCCGCGGAGGACATGCGGCCCGGCGAGAGCCGCCCCGAGCAGGTGGTCGGCCACGTCGCCGCCGCCGCGGGCTCGGTGGTCGCGCAGGCAGGGGTCGAGGCCGCCCGGGTGCTCGGCGTCGGAGTGAGCGTGCCGGGACAGGTGGACCGGGCCACCGGCGTCTCCGCGTACGCGCCCAACTGGGACTGGCACGACGTACCGTTGCTCGATCTGCTCTCCGAGCACATCGCGTATCCGCTGTACCTGGACAACCCGCTGCGCGCGGGCGCGGTCGCCGAGCTGTGGTTCGGGGCGGCGCGCGGACACGCCAACGCCGTGGTGGTCAACCTGGGGACCGGCGTGGGCGCCGGTCTGGTGCTGGGCGGCGGGCTGCACCGCGGGGTCAGCAACAGCGCCGGCGAGTGGGGGCACACGACCCTCGTGCTCGACGGCCGGCCGTGCCGCTGCGGCAACCACGGCTGCGTGGAGACGTATGTCGGCGCGCCCGGCATCATGCAGAACCTGCGTGACCTCAGCCCGCACAGCCCGCTGCTGCACCCCGAGGACCAGACCGCCACCATCGACGCCCTGGCCGCCGGGATCGCCGCGCACGACCCCGAAGCCGTCGAGGCGGTGCGGGAGACGGCCCGTTACCTCGGCGCCGGCATCGCCAACCTGGTCAACCTCGTCAATCCCGAGGTGGTCGTGCTGAGCAGTTGGGTGGCCGCCCGACTCGGTGAGCCCCTCCTTCAGGAGGTGCGCGAGGCCGTCGCCCGGCATGCGCTGCAGCGCCCACTGGCCGCCAGCAGGATCGTCCTGTCCCCCATCCCCAGCGACCCGGCCTGTCTGGGCGCCGCGACGTTCGCGCTCGAAGGGGCGCTGCAGTCGGTCGGACAGCGGAGCGTCAAGCGGACCGCGCCGGCCCGCGTGAGGAGCCGCATCGCACCGGCCCCCTGAGCCGGACCCGCACGCCGCACCGCCCGCACGGCCGCCACAAACCCGCCCGCACGGCCCGCACGACGAGGAAAGGGACCCAGTCCTGACGGCAAGCACCGCAAGTACCGCGAGCACCGCTCCTCCGGATCCACGCGGTCACCGAACCGGCGCCCGGGCCGGTGCCTGCTCCAGCGCCCGGGCCGATGCCTGGTCAGGCGCCCGGGCCGATGCCTGGTCAGGCGCCCGGGCCGCCAAGGCGGCGGCGAGGCGTGCGCCGACGTGCCGAGGTTCCGACGCCACGGGCTCCCGCGTCCGCCGACGTGTTCCGGTCGGCGCGCACACGCCTGCCGACGGCCGACGGGTGCGCGGGCGATCCCCCGCCCCCTCGGCGGCGTCGCCGACGCCGTCCGGACGGCGCGACGGGCGCCGCCCGGACATCCCCTGAGACCGAGGGCCGCCGGCCCTGACACCGGCGGCCCTCACCTTCCTTCCCGACACCCACGACACCCGTTTCGCAAGCGCTTTCCACGCACTTGCGCAAGCGCTTTCGATCCACCCCGGCGTCACCGCCGTTCGCGATCCCGAACCGATCACAACGCTTCGAACAGACTTCGTCCAACCCCTTGCCGAAGCCTTAGCCGAAGGTTAACGTCCGGCTCCGCGACAGGAATTGAGCTACCTGCGCCGAGCGAAGAGCCCCAGCCGTACTCCGAGACAAGGACGTCACCATGTCGGCACTGAGCAACAGCAACTGGTCCCGCAGGTCCCTCTTCCGGGCCGCCGCGGGGATGGCCGCCGCCGGCAGCCTCGCGGCCTGCGGAGGCAACAACGGCCGCAGCGGCGGGGCCGGTTCGGGCGTCGACCTGACGCAGTACTTCCACGCGTACGGCGAGCCGGGCACCGAGCAGGCCATCAAGAAGTACGCGAAGGCCTACGACAAGGCCAACGTGACCACCCAGTGGATCACCAGCGCCGACTTCGAGAGCAAGCTGTTCGCCACCCTGCTCACCAAGAACGCGCCCGACCTCTTCGAGTTCCACCCGCAGATCCAGATGATCAAGAGCGGTCAGGTGGCGGATCTGACCGACATCATCGATCCGGTCAAGAGCGACTTCAACCCGGCCGACATCAAGTCGCACACGGTCGACGGGAAGATATACGGCGTCCGCATGATCGACGACCCGCAGTTCTTCTTCTACCGCAAGTCGATGCTGGAGAAGGCGAAGGTCCAGGTGCCGACCACGCTCGACGAACTGATGGAGGCCGCCGCCAAGCTCACCACGGGCAAGGTCAAGGGCCTGTACATGGGCGACGACCTGCACAGCGTCATCAACCCGATGATCTGGTCGGCCGGCGCCGACACCCTGAACGAGAAGAACGAGATCGCCTACCACACCCCGGGCGTCATCGAGGGCATCAAGAAAATGCGCAAGCTGTTCACCAGCGGCCACCTTCTGCTCGGCGCGCCGACCGCGTCCTGGGACCCCTCGTCGCTCAACCAGGGCCTGTGCGCCATCCAGTTCTGCGGCATGTGGGCGATGCCGGGCATCCAGAAGGCGCTCGGCGACGACTGGGGCGTCTTCCCCTTCCCGAAGACCGTCGACTCCGGCAAGCAGTCCGTCTACAACGGCGGCTGGTCGATGTTCGTGAACGCCAAGGGCAAGAACGTCGACGCGGCCAAGGAATACGTCAAGTGGCTGTGGATCGACCAGAAGCAGTACCAGGAGGACTGGGCCACCTCCTACGGCTTCCACATCCCGCCGCGCACGTCGATCGCGCAGTCCGCCACCAAGCTCAAGTCGGGCAACGCCGCCGAGGGCGTCAGGCTCTTCAACGAGTTCGGGCACTTCGACAACATCGGCTGGACCCAGGCCATGATCACCTCGCTCGAGGACGTCTTCGCCAACTCCGTCCGCAAGGACATGGACCCGGAGGCCGCGCTGGACAAGGCCGACGCGGCCGTCAACCGCGAGCTCAAGAAGCTGTTCGGATAGGCCGCGGGACGGACCTCGACATGTCGACGACCACGACGCGCGACCTCGCGCACCCCGCCCCGGCGAAGGCCTCACCGGCCAAGCCGCGGCGGGGTCTGCGGGGCAGCCCCACGTTCAACTTCTGGCTCTTCACGGGGCCGTTCCTCATCGGTCTGGCGATCTTCGTCTACGCGCCGATCCTGTGGAGCATCTGGCTCAGCTTCTTCGAGGCCCGCTTCACCGTCACGCCGGACAAGTTCATCGGCTTCGAGAACTACACGTACATGCTGACGAACGACGACTTCGTCGGCTCCCTCGTCACCTTCACCGTCTTCGCCGCGTTCATCGTGCCCACCACGTGGGCGCTGTCGCTGAGCCTGGCCCTGCTGGTGAACCGGCTCCGCTTCATGCGGGCGTTCTTCCGTTCGGTGTTCTTCCTGCCGACCGCGTGCAGTTACGTCGCCGCCGCGCTCATCTGGAAGATGTCGATCTTCAGCGGGGTCCGCTTCGGCCTCATGAACACGGTCCTCGCCTGGTTCGGCATCGACAACATCGCCTGGCTGGTGGACCCCAACCCGCCCTGGTACTGGCTCGTCATCGTCACGGCGCGGCTGTGGCTGCAGTCCGGCTTCTACATGATCCTCTTCCTGGCCGCGCTGCAGAACATCCCGGGCGAGCTGTACGAGGCGGCTGCCATCGACGGCGCCAAGCCGGGCTGGCAGACCTTCCGCCACATCACCCTGCCCCAGCTGCGCGCCACCTCCACCGCGGTGATCCTGCTGCTGCTCATCGCCGCCTACCAGGCGTTCGACGAGTTCTTCAACCTGCTGTCGAAGACCACGTGGGGCCGTCCGCCGCTGGTCGAGCTGTACTACAAGGCCCTCGGCGAGAGCCAGGACTACGGCGCCGGCAGCGCCGGTGCGGTCATCCTGACCGTGCTGATCTGCGCCGTGACCCTGCTCCAGGGCAAGTTCATGGGCTTCGGAAGGGGGGACGAGTCCAAGTGACCACCACGACGCCCGAGGTGAGCAAGTCCGCACCGCCGTCACCCAAGCCCAGCCGAGGCGGGCGCGGCGGCGGCGTGATGAGCTCCACCGGTCTCTACGTCGCCACCGGGATCGCCGGCTTCTTCTTCCTGGTCCCCTTCTACCTGCTCGTCCGCAACGCCCTGTCCACGGACACCGACATCACCGGTGAGAACTGGAAGTTCTTCCCCACTGACATCCAGTGGGGCAACGTCAAGGAACTGTTCACGGACGAGACGGTTCCGTTCGCCCAGTCGCTGTGGAACTCGGCGGTGGTGGCCACCCTGCACACCGTCGGCGTCCTGCTGGTGTGCTCGCTCGCCGGCTACGGACTCGCCCGCATCCCGTACCGGCACGCCAACAAGGTCTTCTACGCCGTCCTGGGCACCCTGATGGTCCCGACGGCGGTCACCTTCGTCCCGAGCTTCGTCCTGGTGTCGTCGCTCGGCTGGGTGGACACCTACCGAGGACTGATCATCCCGGGCCTGTTCAGTGGTTTCACCTGCTTCCTGTTCCGGCAGTACTTCCTGGGGTTCCCCAAGGAACTGGAGGAAGCGGCGCGCGTGGACGGACTGGGCTACTGGGGCGCGTACTGGCGCATCGTGGTGCCCAACTCACTGAACTTCTTCGCGGCGATGGCGACCATCACCTTCATCAACGGCTGGAACTCCTTCCTGTGGCCGCTGGTCATCGGCCAGGACCCGGGGTCGTGGACGGTCCAGGTCGCGCTCTCCAACTACATGACCAACCAGACCGTCGTCTTCCATCTGATCTTCATGGCCACCGCCTTTTCCATCCTGCCCCTGGTGTTCGTGTTCCTCTTCCTCCAGCGCTGGCTGGTCCAGGGGATCGCACAGACCGGCATCAAGGGCTGACCTAGGAGACCCATGTCCTTGCGCACCCCGGCCGTCGACTACGTCGAGAGCGTCTCTCCCGGCAACGGGGCCCTTCCGCCCCGCGCCTGGTACGCGTCGTCCGACGCGAAGTCCCTTTCCTTGAACGGACGTTGGCGGCTTCGGGTGTCGGCCACGGCCGATGCCGAGGACGACGCGTTCGCCGAGGTGGGCTACGACGCGCAGGACTGGGCCGAGGTCACGGTTCCGGGCCACTGGGTGCTGCAGGGGGACGGCGTCTTCGGCTCACCCGTGTACACCAACCACCTCTATCCCTTCCCGGTGGACCCGCCCCGCGTGCCCACCGAGAACCCGACCGGCGACCATCGGCGGGTCTTCGACCTGCCCGAGGGGTGGCCGGACCTTTCCGAAGGCGGTTTCGTACTCCGTTTCGACGGCGTGGAGTCCTGCGCCCGCCTCTGGCTGAACGGCACGGAACTCGGCGAGTTCAAGGGCTCCCGGCTGCCGCACGAGTTCGCCGTGGGTCATCTGCTCAAGCCGCGCGGCAACGTCCTCGCGGTGCGCGTCCACCAGTGGTCGGCGGGTTCGTACCTGGAGGACCAGGACCAGTGGTGGCTGCCGGGCATCTTCCGTGACGTCACCCTGCTGCACCGGCCCGCGGGCAGTGTGCTCGACTTCTTCGTGCACGCCTCCTACGACCACGTCACGGGCGAGGGCGCCCTGCGCGTCGACTCCGACGTCGACGGACGGGTCACCGTTCCCGCCCTGGGCATCGACGCCGCGACCGGGGAGACCGTGACGACCCCGGTCCGGCCGTGGACCGCGGAGACGCCCACGTTGTACGACGGCGAGCTGGTGACCGAGGGCGAGCGGGTGCCGTTGCGCATCGGTTTCCGTACCGTCGAGCTGGCGGACGGTCTGATCAAGGTCAACGGCCGGCCGATCCTCTTCAAGGGCGTCAACCGGCACGAGTGGCACCCGGAGACGGGCCGCGCCCTCGACCTGGAGACGATGCGCGCGGACGTGCTGCTGATGAAGCGGCACAACGTCAACGCCGTCCGCACCTCGCACTACCCGCCGCACCCCGCCTTCCTCGACCTGTGCGACGAGTACGGGCTGTGGGTCATCGACGAATGCGACCTGGAGACCCACGGGTTCGTCGAGCAGGACTGGCGGGACAACCCCGTCGACGACGAACGCTGGACCCCCGCCCTGCTCGACCGCGCGGCCCGCATGGTCGAACGGGACAAGAACCATCCGTCGGTCGTCGTCTGGTCCCTCGGCAACGAGGCCGGCACCGGACGCGGACTGACCGCGATGGCCGAGTGGATCCACGGCCGCGACACCTCGCGCCTCGTGCACTACGAGGGCGATGTCAACTGCCGTGACACGGACGTCTATTCGCGCATGTACACCTCCCACGAGGAGGTCGAGCGAATCGGACGGAAGCTGGACGGCGGCACGCACAGGCGGCGTGAACTGCCCTTCATCCTCTGCGAGTACGCCCACGCCATGGGCAACGGACCCGGCGGCCTCGCCGACTACCAGCGGCTCTTCGAGGCGCACGAGCGGCTCCAGGGCGCGTTCGTCTGGGAGTGGATCGACCACGGCATCCGGCACCCGGAGCTCGGCTACGCCTACGGCGGCGACTTCGGCGAGGAACTGCACGACGGGAACTTCGTCTGCGACGGTCTGCTCTTCCCGGACCGCACCCCCTCCCCCGGGCTGGTCGAGTTCAAGAAGGTGATCGAGCCGGTCCGCATCGAGGGCGACGGCACGGGCGGGACCGTGCGGATCACCAACGGGTACGACTTCCGCGACCTCTCCCACCTGAGGTTCGAGTTCTTCCACCAGGTGGACGGCTCTCCCACCGGTGCGCACACGCTCGCGGTCGGGCCCCTCGCGCCGGGCGAGTCGGCCGAGGTGAAGCTGCCGGCAGGCCCCGACGGCGGCGGTGACGAGGTCCAGTGGACGGTCCGCGCGCTGCTCTGCGAGGACACGTCGTGGGCGCCCAGGGGCCACCCGGTGGCATGGGGCCAGGAGACCGTCGCCCCACGGGCGCCCGTGACCGTCGCCGCCTCGCGGCACCCCGTCCCCGACGGGCCGCTGATCACACTCGGTCCCGGCGTCTTCGACGCCCGCAGCGGCGCGCTGAAGGCGATCGGCGGCGTCGAGGTGACGCAGCTGCGCCTGGATGTGTGGCGGGCGACGACCGACAACGACGACGGCGCGTCATGGCAGGACGACACGCGCTACGGCATGCTGTGGCGTACGTACGGCCTGCACCGCATGCGGCACCGCCTGGACGGCGTCGAGCCGGCTGACGACGCGCTGACCGTACGGACCCGGGTGGCGCCCGCCGGCCGTGAGACGGGCCTGCGCACCGTGTACCGCTGGACGTCCGACGGGACACGTCTGCGACTGACGGTCTCCGTGGCACCCGAGGGCGACTGGACGATGCCGCTGCCCAGGATCGGCGTCCGCTTCGGGCTGGCACAGGCGTCCGCGGGCCATGTGCAGTGGTTCGGCGGCGGCCCCGGCGAGGCGTACCCGGACACCAGGGCCGCGTCCATGCTCGGCCGGTGGGACGGGAGCATCGAGGAGCTGCAGACCCCGTACGTGCGCCCGCAGGAGAACGGCGCCAGGGCCGACGTACGCTGGGCGGAGCTCGGCGGGCTGCGGATCGAGGGCGACCCGGCGTTCTGGTTCTCCGCACGACGCTGGACGACCGAGCAACTGGACGCGGCGAGGCACCTGAGCGACCTCGCGCCGGGCGACACGGTCTGGGTCAACCTCGACCACGGCCAGCACGGCATCGGATCCCAGTCCTGCGGCCCCGGGCCGCTCCCGCGGTACTTCCTGAACGCGGAGCCCGCCGAGTTCTCCTTCGTGTTCTCGGTGACCGGCTGACCGGTCGGCCGCCCGAGCGGCGTTCCGGCAAGGTGACGACGTCTCCCGCGGCCGGCCGGGCCCCCGGGCCGGCCGGCCGCGTGGCATCGGAGGTTGAACGAGTGATCGGCAGCATCGAGGTGCGCGGCCTGTCCCGCACCTTCCACACCACCGTCCGCCGCCCCGGCCTCATCGGCGGTCTGCGGTCCCTGGTCGATCCGGAACGGGTCGCCAAACACGCCGTCCGCGACGTCACCTTCGACGTGGCTCCGGGCGAACTGCTCGCCCTGCTCGGCCCGAACGGCGCCGGCAAGTCCACCGCCATCAAGATGCTCACCGGCATCCTCACCCCCACGTCCGGTGAGGCGCGCGTCGCGGGCGTCGTGCCCTATCGGGAGAGGGAACGCAACGCCCGTAACATCGGGGCCGTCTTCGGGCAGCGCACGCAGCTGTGGTGGGACCTTCCGGTGCGCGAGTCGTTCGCGATCCTGCGCGACATCTACGAGGTGCCGCGGCCCGAACACGCCGCGCGACTTCGGGAGTTCGACGACCTTCTCGACCTCTCCTCGTTCTGGGACACCCGGGTGCGCCACCTGTCCCTCGGCCAGCGCGTACGCTGCGACCTCGCGGCGGCGCTGCTGCACGACCCACCCGTGGTCTTCCTCGACGAACCGACCATCGGGATGGACGTGGTGGTGAAGGAGCAGGTCCGCGAGTTCCTGCGCCACCAGGTCGAACAGCGCGGCCGGACGGTCCTGTTGACCACGCACGACATGACGGAGGTCGAGCGGCTCGCCGAGCGCGTGGTGCTGATCAACCACGGCCGGCTGGTACTGGACGGCACCCTCGACGAGATCCGCCGCACATTCGGCTCCACCTGGCAGGTGCGGGCCACCCTCGCCGACCCGCACGCCGAGGTGGTGGTGCCACAGGGGATCACGGTCCTGCGCCGGGAGGGCGCACGGGTGGTGTTCGGGCCGGACGGTGCGGGCGCGCCCACCGTCCACCAGGCGCTGAAGGCCGTCATCGAACGGTACGAGGTGACGGACATCGCCCTGGACGAGGCGGAGTTGGAGGACGTGATGCGGGCCGCTTACGCCCAGGCCGGGACCGTGTGATGGCAGTTCCGACCGCCTGGCGCGCCGCCCGGGTCACCCCGCTCGGGGAGCTGCACACCCCGCCCCGGATGACCGCCGCCCTGCTGCGGCTCGCCGTGCAGGTGGGGCTGGTGGCGTCCCTGTGGCGCGGTCTGTACGCCCACACGGGCACCACCGCCGGGCTGACCCGCGACCAGGCCGTCACGTATGCGGTGCTGGCCGTACTGGCCTCCAGGCTGCGGGCGTTGGACCAGTACGCAGGCCGGGACACCGTCATCCAGCACATGCACTTCGGCACCATCGTCTACTGGTACCTGCGGCCGCTGTCACCGCAGCGCTACTACGCGCTGCGGGCGCTCGGCGAGCAGCTGTACGGTCTGGCGTGGGCGTTGACCGGTTATACGGTCTGCCTGTGGACCGCGGTCGTGACGCCTCCCCGATCGGCGGCCGTGGCCGCCGTGTTCGCGCTGAGTCTGCTGCTCGGCCAGTGGATCCTGTACTACGTCATGCTGGCCATCGACCAGCTCTGTTTCTTCACCGTGCGCAACAGCGCCGCCATGCTCATCCTCGTCTTCGCGCAGAACCTGCTCTCCGGCGTGTACGCACCCTTGTGGTTCTTCCCCGACTGGTTCGTCACGCTGAGTGCTTTCCTCCCGTTCCAGGCCACCTTGAGCGTGCCGCTGTCGCTCTACGTCGGCCGCATCCCGTTGTCGGACGCCGGCCCCGCACTGCTGGTCCAGGCCGTGTGGGTGATGGTGCTGGCGCTGTTCACCCGGCTGGCGTGGCGACTCGCCGCCCGGCGTGTCATCTCGCAGGGAGGCTGAACGCGGTGAAGACCGTGCGCCTGGCGTGGCGGATCACGCGTCTCAACTTCCGCGCGCAGCTGGAATACCGTTCCGAGTTCTTGATGATGGTCGCGATCGGTGCCGTCTGGCAGGTCTCGGTGATCGTTTTCGCCACCGTGCTGCTGACCCGGTTCAGCGGGATGGGCGGCTGGGACAGCTCGGACGTGCTGCTCATCCCGGCGACCCGGATGCTCGCCCACGGGCTGTTCGTGCTGTTTCTGGGACGCATGCACGGAATCGGTTACTTCATCCAGGAAGGCAAGATCGACGTCTGTCTGGTGCGGCCGATGTCCGTGCACCTTCAGGTTCAGCTGCGCATGTTCCCCACGAACGCCATCGGCGATCTGACGGTCGCGGTGGGACTGATGGTGGGCGCGCTCAGCCGCAGCGACCTCGACTGGACGGCGGGCCGGACGTCGTATCTGATCGCGGCCGTTCTCGGTGGCATGTTCCTGGAGGCGGCGCTGTTCACGGCGGTGGCTTCCGCGGCGCTGCGTTTCCCGGCCGCCGACTACTGGGGCCGCTGGCTGGAGGAGCTTCTGGGCACCTTCGGCAGCTACCCGCTCAACGTGCTGCCCAAGGCGGTGGGCGGTCTCCTGACGTACGGCCTGCCGCTCGCCTTCGTCGCGTACTTCCCGGCCGCCGTCCTGACCGGTCACGGTCACAGCACGGGTGTCCCCTACTGGCTGGCGGCCGTCTCCCCGCTGCTGGGCCTGCTGGCGTACCTCGGCTCACGGCTGCTGTGGCGGTGGAGCCTCGGGCACTACACGGGGGTGAACGGATGACTCGCGACTGAGCGGAGCACGCACGGGAGAGCGGTTCGGAAAAGGACGTGCCGGGACCGGTCCTTCGAGGCCGGCCGCCCGGCGGACGGCTTCCGGTCCTCACGACGGACAGGCGGGCGGGCGGCCCACTGCCGCCCCGCGCGTCCACGCCGGTCACTGCGTCGGGACTGCCCTTCTGGCCGCCGCCCCACGGAACGGCCGCGTCGACCGGCGAGGCCGCGCGCCCGTCCTGCGCAGTAACGCGTTTATGCGATCCGCTCAGAGTCGGGAAGCGGTTCCGCAACCGTCGGACGCGCTGCCGCCTCCTACGGCCTTGCTCCGGTCGTACGGGTCCACGGTCGGGCCGGTCTGCGCGGGCCCCGTCGGCTCGGCCGACCGGAACCGAGGGTGCAGGAAGCCGTCGTGGACGTCACAGGCCGAGTTGAAGAGCTCCTCGTCGTACCGGACGACGAGCAACCGCTCCGGCGTCACGTCGTAGTGCGCGGGGTCGGGGAGTTCGACGTCGACGACGCGCCGCACGATCGTCCGGGTGACCTCGGGCGGGCCCTCGGCGGGGCGGACGGGATAGACGAAGGTGTAGTCGGCGTGCACGGTCACCCCGTCGTGCTCGCCCTTCTTGTAGGTCATGCGCCCGCGCGTCTTGACCACGTCGCCCACGACCCTGGTCTCGACGGGGTCGAACCGGCTGAACAGGGTCAGCGGGTCGTGCGTCCTGTCCGGCGAACGAAGGAAGGCGTCGAGGTCGTCGAGCAGGTGCGGCTGCTTGGGGTCGAGCACCGAGAGTGCGGCGGTCGGACGTTCGCCGCGCAGCGTCTTCGGATCCAGGTTCGCGCCGACGAGCAGTTTCCTGGTCAGTTCCAGCGCTTTCGTCACGCGTTCCTTCGACGCCGTCCCGACGGCCTTGGCGGTCGGCAGGACGACGCCCGCCTCGCCGTCGGCCCAGGCGAGGGCCGGAGAACCGGCGAACGGCCTGTCGATGGTCGGCGCCCGGTCGGGCAGGGCGTCCGGTGCGGCGGTGGGGGCGGCGGTCTCGGCGGGCGACGCGGACACGGTGGCGGGCCTGGGCTCGCCGGCTCCGAAGGGGTCACCGGGCAACAGGGAGGGTCTGACCGCCACGGCGACCACGCCGAGCGCCGCGGCCACGCCGAGCACCGACCACATCTGCCGCCGTCGTCTTGCTCTGCCGTTCATGTCCCGCGGGACCGGTCCGGTCCGCCAGCCCTCGGGCTCGCCCTGGTGCCGCAACCGCTCGGTGACCATACGGGCGCGGGCGGAGGGCTCCTTCGGAGCGGAGGTGGCACCGAGCTCGCTGTCCCGGAGGAAAGCCTGCCATTCCTCGTCGGATATGGACGAGTTGTCTCCTGCCTCGTCAGAGGGTTTTCCGACCACGGGGTGCGCACCTTCTTTCTTTCTTTTGCCTTCGAGTTGTTTCAGGGGCCTGGCGTATGCGCCGCCCCGACGGGGTCGCCGGGCCGCCATCCGGCGGAGGTCCACTCCGGCGTGGGCGCAGGACGTGGGGGAGCCGGCGGGGGGTGCGGCCCGCGGTCCGGATTCTGCGGGACGGAGTGCGACGCGCCCGGCCTGCCGTCGCTCCCCCGGGTTCCTCTCCTGGTTGCGGAACCGCCGCCGCCGCTCCTGCCGTGCTTTTCCTCCGCGGACGGCCCTGTGGTGCGGCGCGCGGTCGTGCCGCTCGACGCCGTGGGCGACACGGCTGCGGACGTGGAGGATGGACGGGACGCCGGAGCACTCGCGGTTTCGTCAGACGAAGGGGAAGCAGCGGCCGTGCGAGGGACGGAAGGCGTCGAGGAGGGTGTCTCGCTCACGTTCGCGTCGGACCCGGAGCGCCGGTCGCCCTCGCTCGAGCACCCGGACACGCACACGGCACAGAGCAACACCGTCACCCACGCCGATGTCAGCGACGCACGCAACATCCCCACCCCTGGAAACGGTTGTCCGGATTCTCCGAGCTCTCGGCATCGGGCGCTGAAGAATTCAACGATGGTGAGATTCAAGTCGCCTGAAACTGCGTACCGTTGCGAACCCGGTTTCGCAGCCTCGTCCCCCGCGCCCTGCTGCGCACCGGCCCCCCGCATGCGTCGCGGCACAGTATCAGAGTGCCCGGCAACCGCTGCGGTGCAGGTACGGGTTGTCAGCGCCGTCCCACGCCTTCCGGCGTTCCACCTGCGAAGCGCCTAGGATTTCGCCGACACCCCCGGTTCCGAGCGCGCACAAGGCGGTTGCCCATGCCAAGAGTCGGCCTCACCACCGACCGCCTCGTCGAAGCCGCCGCCGAACTGGCCGACGAGGTCGGCTTCGACCACGTCAGCATCTCGGCACTGGCCCGGCGCTTCGGCGTCAAGGACGCGAGCCTCTACTCGCACGTCAGAAACCTCAGGGAACTGCGGACCAGGCTCGCGCTGTTCGTCGGCGGCGAGATGATCGACGAGATCGGCTCCGCCGTCGTGGGACTCGCGGGAAAGGACGCGCTGGTCGCCTTCGCAGGGGCCTACCGGGAGTACGCCCTGCGGCACCCGGGCCGGTACGCCGCCACGCAGACGCGTATCGACCAGGAGCGGGACCGGGAACTGACCGCGCACTCCCCCGCCCTGCGCCGCACCGCCGAGATCACCTACGGCATGCTTCGCGGATACGGCCTCGAGGAGCCCGACCTCACCGACGCCGTCCGCCTGTTGCGCAGCACCTTTCACGGGTACTGCATGCTGGAGGCCGGTGGCGGCTTCGGTGCGCCCCGGGACGTACGGAAGTCGTGGGACAAAGCGATCGACGCCCTGCACGCGGCCCTCACGCACTGGCCGCGGGAGGCGGCCGACGGTCGGGGATGACGCCGCCCGACGGCGGAGCGTGAGGGCGGAGCGTGACGGCCGTCGAGGGAGTCCCCCGGCGCACCACACCTGTCGGTGCTCCGCACTCGTCGGGCCGCCGATCGACGTGCCTCGCCGGACGGCGTGGCCGAGGGACGGCCGAGTGACGCCATCGCGTCAGACATGGCGGGCCGTGTCGATGCCGAGGCTCTCCACCTCCCCGTAGGTCGGCGTTGGGCCGCCAGGATGACGTCCTGCACGGATTTCGCCGACGGCCTCCAGCGCCGCGCCCAGAGCGCGCCGGTAGAGAAACGAGCCGAAACTGATGCGGCTCACACCGAGGTCGGTGAGGTGCGGGACGGTGGGGCCGGCCGGTGAGTAGAGAATGTTGAGGGGCACGTCGAGTCGTTCGACGAGCGCGGCGATCTCGCCCGCATCGGTCAGCCCGGGGACGAACACACCGTCTGCCCCGGCCTGTTGGTAGGCGTCCAGGCGGGCAAGCGTTTCGGTCGTGCTGTGCTCGCCGAGCCAGTACGTGTCCGTGCGGGCGTTGACGAACAGGCCGGGCACAGCCGACTTGACGGCGGCGATCTTGGCCATGTGCCGATCCGTCGGGCTCAGGCCGTCCTCCAGGTTGATGCCCACCGCTCCCACGGCCGCAAGCCGCCGCGCCAGCTCCGCCACCTCGTCCGGATCGTCGCTGAATCCGTTTTCGGCGTCGACGGTCAGGAGAAACGGTTGTGAACCCAGTATCAGAGCGAGTCGGAGGGTCTCGTCGCGGGTGGCGGAAGCACCGTCGGGCAGTCCCGACGCCGCGGCCACGGCCAGACTCGTCGTGCCGATCGCCGAAAAGCCCAGCCCCGCCATGGCGGTCGCGGAGGCGTGGTCCCAGGCGTTGGGCAGAAGGAGGGGAGCTTCGGTGCGATGAAGGTCCGTGAAGGAGGGCGACGCGGAGGCCGCTCCGGGTGCGCGCATACGGCTCACACTAGGGGCGGGTCACTGCGGCCACCGCCGAACCGTCGCCGCCGGACGGCGGTCACCCGACGGCTCCTGTCCACTCACGACACCGCGCGTGCGACCTCGTCGGCGAGCACTCCCGACCTCACCCGTCCGGCCCGCACGGCTTCACCGACCCCGCGCGTCCGAACAGCCGCAGGGCCTCACAGCCGCCCGGGTTCGGCGGCCGCATCGGATTCAGCGGCGGAGGCCCCGGCGTCCCGCCGGGCCGGCCCTCACTCCGCCTCCGCAGACGACGCCGACCGGCGGGCGTGTCAGCCGACGTTGTCGCGCTCCTGCGCGCTGCGCTCCACGCAGAACTCGTTGCCCTCCGGGTCCCTGAGGACCGCCCACCCCTTGCCGTCGGGCGTGCGACGGTCGTCGAACAGCGTGGCGCCGAGGTCGAGCAGGCGCTCCACCTCCTCATCGCGGGTGCGGTCCTGCGGCTGAAGATCGACGTGGATCCGGTTCCTCTGGCTCTTGGTCTCGGGGACGGTGACGAAGAGCACGCCCGCCCCTTCGATGAGCGCCTCCTCGTCGCCGGGCCTGTCGTCCTCGTGGAGCGGCTGGCCGAGTACCTCGGCCCAGAAGCTGCCGAGGGCGTAGGCGTCCGAACAGGCGATGGTCACATGCCTTATGGCAGAAGTCATGCGCGGATTCTTCTCGACACCGCTTACGCACAGCAACACAATTCCCGCGGTCTGGTGAACAGGTCACCCCGTCGGCAGCTTTCCGCCGGTCACGGCAACCACCGGCCACGACAGCTGCACGACGGACGCACCACCGCCGTGGCCGCACCACCGCCGTGGCCACGCGGCCCACAGGCCCGCGATCGGCGCCCTGGCGGCAGCCGGGGTCGTCGTAGGCGCGTGGTGGGCCACCGCCGGGGCGGCGACCACCACCCCGAACCTCGCGCCCACCACGACAGCCGTCACGTTCGCCGCCAAGTTCCGCTATCCGTAAGCCGGTCACCACCACATCGGATATGAACGCGGGAGGCGACCGCGGTGACTGCGAACGGCACACTCCGCCTCGCCTGGCCGCCGCGGACGGTGTCCACGTCACTCCGCCGTGGGCTGACCACGGAAGGGAAGACGCTCAGGCTCCGGCAGCGCCGTCAAGGGCGCCCCAGAGGTCGGGGCCCGGTGGCGCGCGACGAGAACTTCGCGTTGCTCACCCGAGTCGCCGACAGGAACAAAGGGGAGGGAGACGGCGGAGTGACGGCCCGGTACATCGGCGCCAGGAAGACCCTCCGCACGAAACGCACCGGAACGGCTTCCCATGACACGGCCCCGCTCTTCGACGGGCAGGTCGCCTGGAACGGCACAGGGGTACAGGGGCGTATGTCGTCATCCACGGGACCGGCGGGCACTACGGGGACAAGACGGCGTACGTCAGCGTCACAGGGCGCGAAACCCGCCGGGAGTCGGAGCCGTGACTGCGCGGCCACAACGAGGGCATCGCCCTGCACGCGGAGCGTCCGGCGCGTTCACCTCC
The DNA here is from genome assembly GCF_003032475.1 of Streptomyces sp. P3. Taxonomy (NCBI): domain Bacteria; kingdom Bacillati; phylum Actinomycetota; class Actinomycetes; order Kitasatosporales; family Streptomycetaceae; genus Streptomyces; species Streptomyces sp. P3. The sequence goes on along the minus strand of NZ_CP028369.1, from coordinate 6,836,599 downwards.
CCCTGCTTCGACGACCGGTGCTCGGGCCTGTTCGTCGACGGCCGTCGGTGCTCCGGACACGGCTCCCGTGTGCAGCGCGAACATGCCGGGCCGGGCACACGGCGGCGGAACCTTCCGGGGCCGCACCGGTACCTCGTGAAGCCGTCCGACGCCGTTACGCAACCGCCTTCGCCTCCCGCGGGGCGGCCCATCGGCACGGACGTACCCGGACCATGCCGACGGACGCGGCTGGACGGTGAAACGAAGACGAGCACGCACCAGGTCGCGCTCGCCTTTTCTGCCCCTCACGGACGCCGGCCCATGGGACAGCACTTACCTGGGCTTCACCGACCACGACGCTGCTGCGGATCGCTCGTCCGACACCGTGAGCCCTTCGGAAGTCGTGGATCCACCGGACGTCGCGACCCCGTCCGGAGCGGCGTTCCCACGCGCGCCGGTGACGTCGTCCGCCTCGCTGGACCTGTCCGCCGCCGCCTGGAAACGGAAGCGGCGCTCCGGACCTGTTCGCCAGCGGACACTCAGGTCGTACACACCGTGAGCGTCGCCGGTCGGTGAAGTCCTGTTCACCTCCACGGCCACAAGGTCCTGGAGGGGCAGCGGGTCGGGCTCCGCAGTGAGCCGTGCCAGCGCGACGAAGAGCGTCGCCGGGCCCTCGTCCACCACGCCCGCCGGCGCAGCGCGCCCCGCGAGCCCGTGCACGGGCAGCAGCTCGGCCCGCTCCGCCCCGCCCCTCGCCGTGGCCCAGCCCGTGAGAAGGACTTCCGTGCCAGGGGCGGCGCCCGCGACCAGATGGGCGCGCACCTCCACGGCGCCGTCGGCGACCACCAGGCTCGTGACCTCGACGCCGGAGCTTGAGACGTGCCGGGACGCCGCCCAGCCCTCTCCCGTCCCTAGCGGGACGATGCCCTCCCGACGCGGGTCGCCGCCGACCGTGACGGTGTTGTCCGGCGGCGAGCCCAGCGGCCGGGTGACGGTGGAGTACGCGAAACGCGTGTAGTAGGGGTCGTAACGGACGTCCTCGCTGCCGTGGTTGTGCAGGCGAACCAACCCGTCCGAACCGGTCGACTGAATGAGCCAGTTGGGTGCGGCAAGCGGTGTGACCGCGTTTCCCCGTTCGGCCGGTCCCGCTTCCTCCTGAGCCGTCCACACCTCGTGTTCCGGCGGAAGGAGCAGGCCGAGGAAGCCCTTGCTCGCCCAGTAGGGGGAAGCCGGGCCCGAGTATCCCTGCAGGACCGACTCGTCGGGACCGTGCCAGCCGAGGGTGAGCAGTCCGTGTGTGTCGACCGCACCGCGTTCCAGGAAGTACCGAAGCGCTCCCGAGGCGAGGCGGCGGGTCTCGCCGGGGGCCAGCGGGGTGTGGCCGGTCAGGGCGCCCAGCCACAGAGGTGCGGTGGTGGCGAAGCGGTAGGTGAGGGAGCGCCCCTGGTGCATCGGGGCACCGTCGCCGCCGAACAGGCGGGCGTAGTCGGCGAGATGTGTGGTCAGCCGGTCTCCGTAGCGGGCCAGCAGGTCGGTGTCGTCGGCCAGCCAGGCGTGCAGGACCGGGTAGAGGTGCATGGCCCAGCCGTTGTAGTAGTCGAAGGCCCGGCCGGGACCGTCGGTGTACCAGCCGTCGCCGACGTACCACTGCTCGATGCGCTCGAGGCCTCGGTCGATCGCCTTGCGGGAAGCCTCCGGCTCATGGCCGACCGACTCCAGGAAACCGCCGACCGTGACGGGAAACAGCTCCCAGTTGCAGGGCCAGGGTTCCGCGGTGAGCGCGTCGCCGAGCCAGGCCGCCGTACGTTGCCGGGTGGCGTCGTCGAGTCGGTCCCAGAGCATCGGCCGGGTCAGCCGCAGCGCCAGAGCGATGGACGCGGCCTCGACGAGGGGCTGCCCGCGGTCCTCGATGCGGGGCCAGACGCCGCGGACGCCGACCGAGAGACCGCTCGCGTAACGTTCCAGCGCGGTTTCGTCCCGACGGAACGCGGCGAGCAGCAGCGTGCGGGCGTACCCCTCCAGGCCGTCCGAGAGTCGGCCGGACCAGCTTTCCCGGCTGCCGGGAAAATGGTAGAGAGCGCGATCTTCAGTGGCGTACGGCTCCACCGCGGCGAGCAGGGTGTCGGCTGCCGTCTCCCAGTGGGCGCGGGTGTATCCCGTGCGAGGGCTGCGGGCGAGGTCGGGCGGGAGCAGGTGCATGTGCAGTTTCTTTCCTTCGCGGCCGGGTCCGGGCCTGGGGATCAGGACCTGGGGGCGTCCCGGTTCCGGTCGGGGCGCCCCCAGGCGTTCATCCCACCCGCACGGAGCCCTTCGGCACCAGATGCCGCGCGAGGAGTTCGTCGCGCACCAGGCCCGCGTAGACGGTGGCCCCGTGCACGGAGGTGTGCGTGTTGTCCCGTTTCTCGTTGTACAGGTAGAGCGCCTTGGAGCCCTCGACGCCGAGGGACTCCACCACCGCCTTGGTCTTGGCGGTGAGGTCGATCAGCGGGACGTGCTGTGCGGCGGCGACCGAGCGGATGACCGCGGGATGGTCGACGCCGAGTCCGTTGACCAGCAGAGCCGTTCCGTTGTTCAGCGTGCCGTCGGTGTTGAACCAGCGGCGCACGATGGGGGTCACCAGGACCGGCCGACCGCCCTTCTCCCTCACTCCCGCCACCAGTGTCTCGAGGTTCGCGCGGTATGTCGCCCCGTCGGTCGTCTTGTCGTTGTGGGCGAGCTGGACCAGGACGAGGTCGCCGTGGCGGATCAGTGGCCGGACCGTGTCCCAGAGCTGCGGGTTCCCCAGATAGGTGACCGTACTCTCCCCCGAGTCCGCGTAGTTGGCGACAGAAACGCCTTGCCGCAGATATTGCGGCAGTTGCTGACCCCATCCCGTGTATGGCTCGGCAGGCTGGTCGCACACGGTGGAGTCGCCGACGAGGAAGATCTGCCGGGCGTGGCGGGCGGTGGTGACCCGGATGTCCGCCAGTGCCGGAGCGGATCCGCCGAGGACCAGGTCCAGGCCTGCGGTGCCTGCGGGGCCCGTGGGCTCCCCCTCGGGGGTGCGGACGTCGACGGTGAAGCTGCGGACGACGCGTTCACCGGCGGGCACGGTGGTCTCGGGAAGCAGGGCTCGCCGGGTCTCACCGGTGACGCTGGTGCCGGACGCGGCGCTGCCGCCGAGAACGACCTTCACGTCATAGACGCCCGGTGCGACGTCGAAGTGGCAGGCGGTGGCGGTGCAGTTGTCGATGCCGAGGGGGGCGCGACCGTCGTGGGCGCGGGCGGCCGGCACGGCCGTCAGACCGGCGGCCAAGGTCAGCGCCGCCAGCACGGCGGTGTTGAAACGTCTCACTTGCGACTCCTCCGTCGTGACACAGGGGCTGGCGGCAGGACCGTACCGCCTCTGGCAAGCGCTTTCTAGACCTGGCGTACATTTCGTAGAACTGTCGACTTCCCAGGAGTGAAAGCCCTTTCGCGAAATCGATTCAACTGTCACTCTCTCAGACACCCGCACCCCCACACCTCCCGAAGGAGGCACCCCCATGTCCGGATCCGCGAACCACCCGGTCCGACGCCGCACCTTCGTCCTCGGCGCCGCGGCCGCCGCCCTCGCCGGGCCGCTCGCCGTCCCGGCCGCCGCAGCGGCCTTCGGCTACACCGACGACGGCTCGCACTACGTCGTCGACACCGGCGCCGACCTCGTCTTCAAGGTCAGCAAGGCGACCGGCGACCTGACCTCCCTGGTCTACCGGGGCACCGAGTACCAGGGCTACGGCGGCATGAACTCGCACATCGAGTCGGGCCTCGGCAGCTCCACCGTGACGATCGCGCGGTCCGGGTCGACGATTCTGATCTCCGTCACGCACGGCACGCTCCGGCACTACTACGCGGCTCGCAGTGGCGAGAACAACGTCTACCTGTGGACCAACAAGGCGGACACGTCTGTTTCGGCAACCCGTTACATCCTCCGGGTCAAGGCGGGTCTGTTCCTCAACGACGAGCCTGACTCGTACACGTACACGACCAGCACCATCGAGGCTTCCGACGTCTTCGCGAAGTCCAACGGCCAGACCCGCTCCAAGCACTATTCCAAACGGCGCGTCATGGACTACGACTACATCGGCTGGACCGCCGGCGGTGTCGGTCTGTGGATCGTGCGCAGCAACCACGAGAAAGCCTCCGGAGGCCCTTTCTACCGCTCTCTGCTGCGTCACCAGAGCGCCGACGGCGGCGGCCTGTACGAGATCCTCTACTACGGCCAGAACCAGACGGAGGCGCAGCGTTTCGGTCTCCAGGGCCCCTACGTGATCGCCTTCACCGACGGCGGCGCCCCCTCCTCCTCACTGTTCCCGGGAACGCTGACCACGTCGTGGGCGGATTCGCTCGGCATCGCCGGGTACGTCGGCGCCGGCGGCCGCGGCCGGGTCGCGGGGGTGGGCATCACCGGGCGGAACACCGCCCACACCTACACGGTGGGCCTGGCCAACTCAACGGCGCAGTACTGGGGTTCGGCGCGAGAGTCCGACGGCTACTTCTCGATCTCCGGGGTGCTCCCCGGGACGTACACGCTCACCGTCCACAAGAGCGAGTTGGCCGTGTACACCGCGCAGGTGACGGTGAGCGCGGGCGCGACGACCACCCTGAACTCGTTCGCCATCCCGTCCTCGAACGATCCGAGCAACGCGAGCGCGATCTGGCGGATCAACGACTGGACCGGCACACCGAGCGGCTTCAAGAACGCCGACCTCATGACGTACGCGCACCCGTCGGACGTGCGCGCGTCCGCGTGGACCGGCAACGTCGTCATCGGCAGCGGCACCGAGACGTCTGCGTTCCCCTGCTACCTCTGGAAAGACGTCAACAGCGGCCTGCTCGTGTACTTCAAGCTGACCGCCGCCCAGGCCGCCGCCGCGCACAGCCTGCGCATCGGCGTGACGACGGCCTATGCCAACGGCCGGCCGCAGGTCGTCGTGAACGACGCCTGGACCTCCCCCGTTCCGTCCCCGCCCACCCAGCCGAGCACCCGGTCCCTGACGAACGGGTCCTACCGGGGCAACAACCACACGTTCACCTACAACGTCCCCGCGAGCGCATGGCTCACGGACACCGGCCAGTACAACGTGCTGAAGATCAACGTGGTGAGCGGGTCCGGCACGACGTCCTATCTGAGCGCGGGAACGTCGATCGACGCGATCGACCTGCTTGCGTGATGGATCGTCATGAACCACGTGTCCACTGCTGGTTGGTACCCCCGTTGCACGCGTACGTGATGATCGCGGCGGAGTTGGCGGTGGACGCACCGTTCACGTCCAGGCATTTTCCGCTCGCGCGCGACGTGATGTTCACGTAGCTGCCCGAGGTCGTCAGCGCCCACTGCTGAGCGCTGGCCGAGGCATTGCAGTCCTCCTGGCTCACCGTGCCCGCGTTCTCCCGCACGCACAGCGAACTGCTGCGGACGACCAACTGGTAGTAACCGCTTCCGACCGACTTGAACCAGTACTTCTGGTTGTTGCCGCCGTTGCAGTCGTACTGCTTGATCTGGGCTCCTGCCCAGAGCGACTGGCTGGTGACGTCCGCGCACTTGCCACTGTGCCGGGCGACGAGCGTGTTGTAGGTGGCGCTCGTGCCCGTGATCGTCCCGGCGGCGGTGTCGACCGTCACCTCGGGGGCCCATGACATCGACAGCGAGGTGGACGTGGGGAAGGCCAGCGGCAGCCAGACGTAACGGGAGTCGTTGACGGTGCCGCCGAAGGAGTCGCCCCACCGGTCGCCCAGATACAGGTAGGAGGTCCCCGAACTCCCCTGGACGGGAAGGACGTACGCGGTCTGCGAGCCGTACGCTGTCGCGTCGCCGACGTTCGTCATGGCCGTCCAGGGGCCGGCGACTGAGGTGGCCGTCGCGTACTGCTGCTGGTTGGGGTTCCAGCCGGTGGCGCCCGAGGTGAGCATGAAGTAGACGCCGTTTCGCTTGAACAGCGCCGGCGCCTCACGGTGGCCGTTGTGCCACGGGTCGGCGACAAGGTTTGCGATACCGGTGTAGTCGGCGGTCAGCCGGTAGATCTGCAGGTCGTAGTTCTCGCGCGCCGCCGAGACCATGTACCCGGCGCCGTCGCTGTCCACGAAGAGCGTGATGTCGCGCGACATGTGCTGGTCGAGCGGCCGGAAGCTGCCCTGCCAGGCGTAGTCGCCGTCGACGGTGTCCGACACGGCGACGGCGGCCCGCGCCTCGCTGTAGTCCGTCCCGTTCTCCTTGTGCATCCACATCACGAACTTGCCGGTGGAGGCGTTGTAGACCACCTTCGGACGTTCGATGTTGGCGGTGGCCAGCTCGGACGCGCTCGACTGGGTCAGCACGTGGTTGCGGAACTCCCAGTTCTTCAGATCGGTGGAACGGTAGGCGTCCACGTACCGGAACGTGTTGTCGGCGTTGCGGTCCTCGCCGAACCAGTAGTAGTAGGAGCCGACTTTGAGGACCCCGCCGCCGTGAGCGTGCAGGGGGTTGCCCGAGGTGTCCTTGAACTGCGTGCCGTTGGCGATCGACACGGGCGCCGCCTGGGCCGGTCCCGCCGAGGCGAGGGCGCCGATCAGCGCCATACAGAGGGCGAGCAGGGTCGCGTACGCACGTCTCATCTCGGGCTCTCTTTCATGGTGTCGACGTCCGGGACGTCGGACTCCGGGGTGCCGCCCCGGTCGGGCGCCGGGCCTGGAACCGGATGCGGCGCGGGGCCTGCGGGTCGGCGCGGTGGGGGGACGGGAGGGCGGCGGGAGACGCAGCGCCTCTCGACGACAGCGTTCGGAACGGCGGACAAGATGTGGAATGACGAACGCCGAAAAGGTAAGGGCGTGTTACGAGCAGGTCAACGGGTCTGACGCGACTTGTCAGAAAGCCCTTTCCGGAAGGTTCCCTCGCGGAGCGACGTTTTCCCGGAGCGGAAGAGGCCGACGTGCGATCCGAGGGGATATTTGTGTTATCGGCGTCCGGCCCGTGCGTCTCCGATGTGTGCGCAGCTCTTTCCCCACCTCAGCAGCGGCCCTCGGCGTCCTCGCGGCGGTCGCGTCCGTCCTGGTCGCCGCTCCCCCCGCCGTCGCCGCCGACCCCCGGGACGTCACCGCCGACGTCCTCGCCGACCGGGACGTGAACCTCACCGGTGACACCGTGGTCACCGTGCCCGCCGGGACAACGACTTACGACGGCGCTTTCCGCGGCCAGGGAACGCTCACCGTAAGGGGCGGCGGAACGCTCGTCCTGACCAGGGACAGTGACTTCACCCTGCCCTCGGCCCGCCGCAGGCAGGTGGTGCGCACCCAGGGCGGAAACCACCCGTACACGACGGTCAGCAACCCCGATCCTCCGGCGATCACCGTCGCACGCGGGGCGACCCTGCAGTACGGGACCGGCAAAGGCACAGGACTGATCGGGCACTTCCCGTACGACACGCCCGGCTATCGGCTCAACGAGCTCAACGTCCGCGTGGACGGCACGCTCCGGCTGTCGTTGACCCGCACCTTCAACATCGGCACGATCAGCGGGTCAGGTCTGGTCACCCAGCCCAGGAACATGTGGGGCACGCTCGATCTGGCGGGCACCCATCCCTTCTCCGGAGTCATCGACAACGGTACCGGGGTCGCGGTGGGCCGCCCCGAGTTCCCGGTCTCGCTGCCCGCCGCCCGGGCGATCGTCAACCAGGGCTCCTGGATCATCGACACCCCGCTGAACCAGACGATCACCTTGCGTCAGGACTTCTACCAGCGGGCGTACGGCAGCGACGTCAACGTCCACACCCGGCCCGGCAGCAAAGTCATCCTCACCGGGCAGTACAGCTACAGCGACCAGGGCGGCGACGCAGCTCCCTCGCTCAGCGACCCGGACATCAACTGGCGTCCGGTGGCACACCAGTTGAACAAGCGTGGCACCAACATCGAAGGCGCGAACGTGCAGTGGGGCGACGGCACCACTCACAAGATCTTCATGCCGGGAACAAAAGACACCGTATACATCAACTTGCACGAGGCCAGCGGACGGCGGTCCCTGCTGACGTTCGACTACAACGGCCCGGTCACTCTCGGGGCGCCGATCGGCGGCGGCAGGTACCACGACACCCTGGCCGCGCCCGGTGCCGGTGACGTCGTCATCGCGGGAACCAAGGGCAACGACGTCACGTTCGCCGCCGACCAGCACTACGACGGTTCGACGACGGTGCAGAAGGGTGCGGTGCTGAGGCTGGGGTCGGCCCGGGGGGACGGCTCGCTGCTCACGGGCACGGACCGGCGTCGCATCGTGAACGACGGCACGCTCGTCGTGCGCAACGCGAAGAAGGCGATCTCGCTGTCCCGGCTCGGAGGCAGCGGCTCGCTCGTCCAGTCAGGACCCGCGACGACGACCCTCACGGGCCCCGCGGTGACGTACACGGGGACGACGACGATCAAGCAGGGAACGCTCGCGCTCGAGAGCGGGGCAAGCCTCGCCAACAGCAGGGCGGTACGGCTGACGTCGGCTGCGGCGCGTCTGGACACCGGCGGCTCGCCGCTGCGGGTGACGAGCGCCCTCAGCGGTACGGGCACCGTGAAGGGGGCCGTGACGAACGAGGGCGTCGTCACGGGCGGGCTGACGGTGACCGCCGGCTACACGCAGACCGACAAGGGACAACTGGTGCTCACGGACAGCCCGTTGAAGGCCGGGGGCAAGGTGAGTCTGCAGGGCGGCCTCGATCTGTCGGCCGCGGGAGCAGCCGCCGAGGCGAACGCCGCCGACTCCCCTTCCCCACAGATCGGCGGCGATTCTCGGCCGTCGTCCACTGCGCCCCGTACAACCCCACACCGTGAGATCCGCGTCCTGGAGCACACCGGTGACGGGCCGATCGCGGGCACGTTCGACGGGCTGCACGAGGGCGCCGAGGTGAAACTCGCCGAAACCGTTTACCGGATCAGCTACAAGGGTGGAGACGGAAACGACGTCGTGCTGATCGCGACAGCCGCGAGCGCCTCGGCGGGTGCGCACGGACAGGCTTCGCCGGGAACCGTGACGGCTGATACGCGAGGTACCGGAGCCGCCGAGGGCGGCGCGTTCGGGTGGTGGCCGTACGTGCTGGCAGCGGGCTTGCTCGGCGCGCTGCTGTTCCCGGCGACCAAGCGCACGCGAGGCGGAGGGCGCCGTCGAGGCGGGCGGCGCCCGGTCCACGGGCGTTGAGCGGGGGCGCTCTGTTCATGGACTGGACCCGCCGGGACGTCCGCGGGCTCTTCGACTAGCGTCGTGACATGACCAGCGACACCCCTGCCCCCCGCGCAGAGTCCACCCTCGCCACCGCTCTCGCCGCCGGCACCGTCGTCCTCGACGGCGGCATGTCGAACCAGTTGGAGTCCGCCGGGCACGATCTCAGCGACGAACTGTGGTCGGCGCGACTCCTGGCGGAGCACCCCGAGGCGATCACCGAGGCACACCTCGCCTACTTCGCGGCCGGCGCGAACGTGGCGATCACCTCCAGTTACCAGGCCACCTTCGAGGGCTTCGCCAAACGGGGGATCGAGCACGAGGAAGCGGCCCGACTGCTCACGCTGAGCGTGGAGCTGGCCCGGGACGCGGCTCGACGTGCCCGCGACCGGGGGGTCACGCATCCGCTGTGGGTGGCCGCGTCGGTCGGGCCGTACGGCGCGATGCTCGCGGACGGTTCCGAGTACCGAGGCCGTTACGGACTGAGCGTCGCGGACCTGGAACGTTTCCACCGGCCGCGCCTGGAGGTTCTGGCCGCCGCGGCGCCTGACGTACTCGCTCTCGAAACGGTTCCCGACGCCGACGAGGCCGAGGCGCTGTTGCGCGCGGTGCGCGGGCTCGGCGTGCCCGCCTGGCTGTCCTACTCCATCGACGGTGACCGTACGCGGGCCGGGCAGCCGTTGGAGGAGGCGTTCGCGCCGGCCGCCGACGCGGACGAGGTGATAGCGGTCGGCGTGAACTGCTGCGTTCCCGGGGACGTCGACGCCGCCGTGGCGACAGCGGCACGCGTGACGGGCAAGCCGGTCGTCGTGTATCCGAACAGCGGTGAGGCCTGGGACGCCACGGCACGCGCCTGGGTCGGACGCTCCACCTTCGCCCCCGAACAGGTCCTCGCCTGGCAGCAGGCCGGGGCCCGGCTGATCGGAGGCTGCTGCCGGGTCGGCCCGGAGGCGGTCGCCTCCATCGCCCGGACACTGGCATCCGCTTAGGCACGGTCCGGCGGATCGTGCGACCTTCTGGCCGGCTCCTCGGTGGCTCGGTCATAGGCCGGGGGGACCCGACAAATCTCGGGTGGCCGCTGCCGGAGCCGCATCTGCCGGGTGGGCGCCCCTGCCCCCTGGCGTCGATGATGCCGCGCGCGTGATCGACCACCGCCTCGTTCGCCGCGTCCTGGAACCGCCGGAAGTCAACGGAAGTCATCGGCCGTGGCGCTCCTGGACCGCCTGATCCGGATGTGCCGTGAGTGCTGCTCAGCATGCAGGTAGCGGCGTACCCGCAGCGGCTCAGCGCCTTCCCCCCATCCAGACCAGGGTTCGTCTCGCGCACCCATGCCTCAAGGCCATCACGTCGCGCAGCGGGATGTGTCCGGTGCGCCCCCAGGCAGGGGCCAGAGCCGGCGCGTGATGCTCAGGTGTGTCCGTCGAAGGTCGGCCGGACGGACAGGGCCGACGCGGTCAGCGGATACCGGACGGGCGGCTCACTCACCCCGTCGGGGTGCGTCATGACCGCAAGTGTGACCGGTGAAGGCCCATTGGCACCGTCGCGGCGTAGGCCCATGGAGACGCCCCGCGTCGGGGCTCAGCTCGAGAGCAGCGCGACGGCGATGACCACCGCGAGCATCAGCACCACGCAGCCGCAGGCGGTCAGTGCGTCGCGTCGGGCGCCCCTGACTCCCTCTTCGGTGTCCGCCCGCCAGGACGGGGCGAGGACCACCTCACCGGACTCGAGTGCCGCCACCACCCGCTGGACCTCCGCGTAGGAGTACATCGTGATGGTGGTCTCGCCGAGGGTTCCGTAACTCTTCTGCTCTTTGGTCCCCACCCCGTGGGCGGAGGCCACCTGGGGCACGTACTTCCGTCTGACCGTCCAGAGAGCGGCGGCCCCGTCGGCCGTCACCCAGCTGAGGCCCGGGGGCGGCACTTCCGGCGTGGTCATAACCGCCATGGTGTCGCTGAGGGCGGCACGGGACATCCGCAGATTTACGTAAACCCCTACTCGATGGCACCACTGCGGGTGACGGCCCGCAGCGCCGTGACGGACCACTCGACCGCGGGTGCCAGGCCTTCGGGGGCGGGCCAGCCGTTGATCAGGGCGAGCAACTCGAAGTACCGGTCCCGGCGCGCGTCGTTCGCGCCGAAGGACGCCCCCAGCAGCCACCTGTGCAGCCCGGCGTGGTCGGGGCGGCCGCAGGCGCGGGCGCGGTGCGCGGTGAGCGCCGCGACGACGGGCGCGGCCCGGGCGAGTCGGGGGCGCCTTGCCGCGCCCCCGACGGTGCTGCTGGGCCGCTACGACACCATGGGCCGTCTGCGGTACGCCCCGGCCGAAGCACCACGCTGACCCAGGCCGTCGGCCCGCGTCCTGGCCGACCTGCTGCCCCCGCCCGGGAACGTGCACCCCTGGCAGGGACGGATGTTCTCCGCAGGCTGGGAAACACCGCGCACGTTCGACGAGTAGCGGGATGACGAGGAAACCGACGGAATCAGTGCGCAACACATTCGTGGCGTGATGGTCCGGTTTCCGGTTTCCGCAGCGACCGTGTCTCACGAGCCGGGTGGTGTCTGTCTGCTTTCCGCGGAAACCGAAGACGAAAGCTGTGGGCCGCGGGTGAGCTGGACTACGTCGCCGACGCGGTGGCCAAGGCCATCGCGAGGGCTCGCGCGGGTGGCCGCCGACGCCGGCATGCGGACCGGTCCGCGTCGAGGGGCGGTCGCCCGACCGTACGCGGCACCCCGGGCGGCGCGTCCTGCGCCCGGTCAGCCCCGCGGGGACGGCGTCCTCACCCCCGCTGTCCCCACCACGGCACCCACGGGCCGGCGTCCCGCCCTCCCTGCTCCTCCCCCGGCCTCTCCCCGGTCAGCGTTTCCGCATCCCACCGGTGGCCCGCCGCAGTCGTCGCACTGCCGACCTCAGCTCCGTGCCGCGTGAAGAGAATCCGGCCGGCGACGGGTCCGCCGCGGACGTCCCGCCGTCCGACCCCTCGGGAAGGGCGGTTCGAGGGGGCGGCGTCATCCACAGCGCCAGCTCACGGTCGCGTACCCCGTGGGCGGTGTACGACCAACTGTCGGTCCCGGACGGCTCCGCGTCCGCCCCGGACCGTACCGCGTCGCTCCCGGACAGCAGCATCCGGTCGTGCTCCTGAGGCCCACGATCGCTGTCGTCCTCCCCGAAGATCCGTACCGGATGCGTCGCGTTCCACGCCTCCCACCCGGGATGTCCTGTGGCCGCGAAACGCGTCCACGCCCCGTGCATCGCGTCGGCGAGTCCCTGGGGGACCCCGTCCCCGGCGAGTTTCGCGGACTCCGGGGTCTCGCCGGTGTCGAAGACGAAGCCCAGTTCGAGGGCGTGGCAGGCGCCGAGACCGGGCCGGCGTGAGGGCCAGGCGAACTCGTACACGTACGACGTCCCGGGGCGGGCGTCCGCCAGGCGTCGCAGCGGCAGCCGCAGCAGGCTGTCCGTGACCATCTGACCGACGACCTCGGCGGGACCGGCCGCGGGGTGCAGTGCCCGGTAGCCGCGCGGCACCTCGGGCCCGCAATGGCAGCGGGCCATCGCGCCGGCGAGAGCGACGGCGCCGAGCCGGTCGACGCGCTCGAGGAGCCCGCCTGGCACCAGCCAGAGCCGGTACTCGTCGCGTGTCCAGCCCATCAGCAGTTCCACGCCGACGGCGACGTCCCCGTCCAGGAGCGCCGACAGGGGGTCACGCGGTACCAGATCGCCGTCGACGACGATGCCGAAGGCGGGGCCTCCCAGGACCGGGCTGCTGAGTCTGCCGACCTCGGCCTGAGTGCGCAGCAGCAGGTCCCGGTCCACGGCGGCGAAGGCCTCCGCGGTGGCGGGGACCTTCAGCCGGGCGGCCATACGCCGCACCATACGGCGGACCTTGTCCCGATCGAGGGCCTCCGGCGGTCCGCTCTGCAGGACGGCCCGCCGGAACAGGCCTTGTGCCTGCGGAGCCGCGATCAGTCCGCCGACGCTGATGGCACCGGCGGACTGTCCCGCCAGGGTGACCCTGTCGGGGTCGCCGCCGAAGGCCCTGATGGAGTGGTGGACCCATTCCAGCGCGGCGAGCTGGTCACGGAGCCCGAGGTTGGCGGGGGCGTCCGGGAAGAGCCCGTAGCCCTCCACACCCAGCCTGTAGTTGATCGATACGAAAACGATTCCGTCGCGTGCGAAATGGCGCCCGTCGTAGACCGGCGCCGCGGAAGAACCCCTGGTCAGGGCACCGCCGTGGAGCCACACGACGACGGGCAACTGTGCGCCGGGGCCGGGGTCGGGGGTCCAGACGTTCAGGTTGAGGCAGTCATCGCCCGGCACGGCGGGGTCGGAAAGATACTGGGCGAAGGCGTCGGAGTACGGCGGTTTCGGCGGCGTCGGGCCGAAGGAGGCCGCGTCGCGCACGCCGTCCCACGGTTCGGGCGGTGCAGGCGGCCTGAACCGGCGGACACCGAAGGGCGGCGACGCGTAGGGGATCCCCCGGAAGACAGCGACGGCGCGCTCGTATCTACCGCGTACGACCCCGTAAGGGGTTTCGACGAGGGGACGGGCCTCGGGATCGTGGGCACGGGCGGGGTCGGACCCCGTCCAGGCCTCGCCCGCAGGGGGGTTCCTCCGGTCGGCTGCCATCTGCTCACCAGCCCTTCGCCGCGCTCGCGCATCGGTATGACCAGAGCACCACAACAGCGCCCGGTATTCCGGCGCACGAGCCGGTGGGAGAGCTGTTCGGCGTAACAACCAGGGCGCCGGTGCCGAGGAAACGACGGTCTGCCTGTTCTGGGCGCGGGTGCTGGCTGTTTCCGCTGATGGCGGAGGAAAGAGGTGTCGGGGAGCCGTCGGGCGGCGCACCAAGCATCGTCGGGCGATGCCTTGCGCAGAGCATCGCAGCAACCGCAGGAAAACGGTTACTGTTCGGTGGCGCGACCAGAGCTGCCGGAACCCTGCTCCGCCCACGCCACGCACCAACCGTCACCGGATCCCCGCTGCCGATGACCCACCCTTCGGGTGATTATCTGACGTTACATGACACAGATTTGCTTATCTGACGTGCCGCACACCACCGATTGACCGCGTCCCGACGGCAGACCTACGGTAGAAGGCGCTTTCAGAAAATGTTTCTCCCGCACCTCCACCTCAGGAGAGTCATGCCCAGCGCGCAGCTGCCCAGGGCCGTGTTCGCGATGGATCCGGTGCACCTCCCCCTGCTCTTCCCCTCGCCGCTCCTGGCCCGGCTGCAACGGACGGCCGACATCGACCCCGGGCTGGTCGTACGGGACTTCAGCGATCCCGCCGCCGCATCGCTGCTGGCCGAAGCGGAAGTCCTGATCACCGGCTGGGGGTGCCCCCGCCTCGATGCGGGTGCTCTCGCCGGCTTCCCCCGGCTCCGTAGCGTCCTGCATGCCGCGGGCTCGGTCCGCTCGCTGGCCGGCGAGGACCTTTGGGGGCGAGGGGTGACGGTGTCCAGCGCGGTCACCGCAAACGCCCTCCCGGTCGCCGAATACACCCTGGCGATGATCCTGCTGGCAGGGAAGGACACCTTCGTCCACCGTGAGCGCTTCCGTCGCACCCACGCCCACCCGACGCACCGGGAAACCGCAGCAACCGGGAACCTGGGTCGCCGCGTCGGCGTCATCGGCGCCTCCCGGGTGGGGCGTCGCCTGCTGGAACTGCTACGCCCGTACGGCTTCGACGTCCTCCTGCACGACCCCTATGTGGACGCGGTCGAGGCCGCTGAACTCGGCGCACAGGCGCTCTCCCTGGAGGAACTGCTGCGGCGCAGCGACATCGTCAGCCTGCACGCGCCCGACATTCCGGAGACCCGGCACATGCTCGACCGCGACCGGCTCGCGCTGATCCGCGACGACGGTGTACTGATCAACACGTCGCGCGGCGCGCTCATCGACCACCTCGCCCTCACCGACGAACTGGTCGCGGGACGCCTGTACGCGATCCTGGACGTGACCGAACCCGAGCCGCTGCCCGCCGACTCCCCGCTGTACCGACTGCCGAACGTGTTTCTCACGCCGCACATCGCCGGGTCGCTCGGCAACGAGCTGGAGCGACTCGGCGGCATCGTCGTCGAGGAGCTGGAACGGCTGGCCGAGGGGCTTCCGCTCGCCCACGAGGTGCGCCGCGCAGACCTGGCCAGGGTTGCCTGACAGCCGGTCTCCTTCCTGTTTCCGTGTGGTGGTCGCCGGGGGCGCGGAAGTTATCCACAGGCCCGTCCACCTGGAAGAACAGTGGGATACGGTTCCCGAACCCCCGGGGGGCCCGGTACCGGCCGTCCGGTGATCAGGCCGCGAAGGTCTCCGCGACCCAGGCCTCCAGGGCGTCCGCCATGGCGCCCACGACGGTAAGGAGCGGCAACGTGAGTCAGAGCAGGACGACCGGGAAACCCGGCCGGGTGACGATAAGGGACGTCGCGCATCGAGCGGGTGTGTCCGTAGCAAGTGTTTCTCGGGTCCTATCAGGCAACTACCCGGTCTCCAACGACATCCGCAGTCGCGTGATGCAGGTGGTCGGCGACCTGGACTACGTCACCAACGCGCATGCACGATCCCTGGCCGGGGGCGGAACCCCGACTGTGGCGATACTCGTCAACGACATCACCGGCGCGGCGTTCGCACAGGTGGCGAAGGGGGTCGAGGGCGCTGCCACGCTGCGCGGCTGGCTCTCGCTCGTCGGCACCACCGGCGACGATCCCGAACGCGAGCTCACCCTGGTCAACATGATGCGCCAGCAGGGCGTCGCGGCGGTGGTCCTGCTCGGCGGCGCCTACGACCACGACGAGTACCAGTTGCGCATGGCCCGCTTCGCACGGTCCCTGGACGCGGCCGGCTCTCATCTCGTCCTGGTCGGCAGGCCGCCGTTGGAGAGTGACGTGCCGGCGACGACGGTCGACTACGACAACGAGTCCGGCGCCTACGCCATGACCAGTCACCTGCTGTCGGCCGGTCACAGACGCGTCCTGGTCCTGCCGGGCCCCGCCGGACTGACCACGGCGCAGGGCAGACTGCAGGGGGCTCAACGGGCCTTCGAGGCCTACGGTGTGCCGTTCGCCCGGGGGCTGGTGCGGCACGGTCCGTACGACGACGCGCACGGGTACGCGGCGGTGGAGGCCGCCCTGCACGAGACACCGAACTTCACCGCCGTGCTCGCCGGTACCGACATCGTCGCCGCAGGCGCCATGCAGGCGGTAAGGGCAGCCGGGCTGCGCGTGCCGGACGATGTGTCGATCACGGGCTATGACGACATCCCCCTGGCCTCGCAGCTCACTCCCCAACTGACCACGGTGCACGTGCCGTACGAGGAGATGGGCCGGGTCGCCCTGCGCGCGGTGGCCGATCGCCGCGAGGGCGCCGGAGCATCCGCCCGACGCAAGGGAGGTGACGCCGAACACCTGGTACTGGGCACTCACGTCGTCGTACGGGGCTCGGTGCGGCCGCCGAAACGAGGTCGCTGAAACCGCGGCAACGCCGCGCCTCGGCACTGCTCGACACGGGTTGCGCCGCCGTTCGAACCGCTCAACACCTCTACGGCAACTGTTCGGTGTCGCTGGAAACAGACCTCGCCGTTTCGGTCCCGCGCCGGCACTTGGACCCTTCGCACTTCAGTGTTGCCGAAGCGCAGATGCTCGCCCGGCCGATGGGCCGAGGAGGCACCCGCCGTGATCTCGCGTTTCCCGGCGTCTTCACGCCGCGCTGAGCCACACTTAATATAGCAAGCGCTTTCTGCGAGTCGTCTGTTTCGGGATCGGCTCCGAAACGGCGCTGGTCGAACTTTCGCTGGCCTTCGGGCGGGCCGGAGAGGTGGTTCACGATGGTGCGCACGGCGAGTGCGAGCACGAGTCCGGGTGTGCCGGCCGGGCCGACCCTGGCGGTCGTGGCCCGTGAGGCGGGGGTGTCGGTTCCGACCGCGTCCAAGGTGGTGAACGGGAGGGAAGACGTCGCTCCCGAGACCCGACGCCGGGTCACCGAGGCGCTGGACCGACTCGGTTACGTCCGCAGACCGCGCTTCGACGCGACAAAGCCGACCCGGCTGGTCGATCTCGTCGTGCACTCGCTGGACAGCTCGTGGTCGGGCGCGGTGCTGCACGGCGTGGAGGAGGCGGCGTACGACGCGAACCTGGACGTCGTCGTGTCGGCGGCGCTGTCCCGCACCCGCGCCGGCCGTCCGCAGCGCGGCTGGCTCGACAAGCTGACGGCGAGAGGTTCCGCCGGAGTCCTGTTCAATCTGGCCGAGTTGACGGGCTCTCAGTACGCCTGGTTGGAGCAGCACCGCATCCCGTTCGTGATGATCGACCCGGTGGTCGAGCCGCCGCCCGAGGTGGTCTCGGTCGGCGCGGCGAACTGGCAGGGCGGGGTGACGGCGACCCAACACCTGCTGGAGCTCGGGCACGAGCGCATCGCCGTGATCGCCGGACCGCGCCGCCGGATGTGCAGCAGCGCCAGAGTGGCCGGCTACCGCTCCGCGCTGGCGTCGGCCGGAGTCGCACACCGCTCCGAATACCTTCGCAACGGCGACTTCGACGAGTCCGTCGCTCACCGCCACACACACGAATTACTGGATCTGCGTACGCCGCCGACGGCCGTCTTCGTCTGTTCCGACCGCATGGCTCTGGGGGTCTACCAGGCGCTGGCCGAACGGGGGTTGCGAGTTCCGTACGACATCAGCGTGGTCGGTTTCGACGATCTGCCGGAGTCCCGCTGGACGACCCCCGCCCTCACCACCGTCCGACAGCCGCTGGGGGAAATGGCGGCTACGGCCCTGCGGTTGCTGGTGCGGATGATGGACGGAGAGCACCCGGAAGGAACTCGAACGGAACTGTCCACGCGACTTGTCCCACGGGCGAGTACGGCGTCGCCGCCGGGCTGACGGACTCGCCCGTCAGGCGCGCCGATCTCCACCCGATGCCCGCCCGGTCCGCGCTGTTCTGGTGCTCACCCCGCACTCCCGGCCCCCACCCGGCATGTCCACGCGCTCACGCGGCCCCTGCGCGTCGGTCGGTCCGATGCTGCTACCGGGGCCGTCGTCCGGCCCCCGCGTTCACCTCTTCCCGCAGGTCGCCCCTGGTCCTCTCCGATTCTCCGCTGTGCGACGCGTCTCCCGAGGCGGGGCGGCGGTGCGCGATGTTGCCTTCCAGCAGGCGGGTGGCGGTTGCCACGCCCACGCCGTGCACGGCGTCGGACACCGGCAGTCGGCCGTCCGTCCGCTGCAGTTCGGCGAGGGCGGAGTGCACGGCCTCATGGGCAGCGAACAGACACGGAGTGCTGTAGATGGCAACGTTCACACCGAGGTCCGAGAGCTCACCCAAGGAGAGCCGGGGCGACTTGCCGCCGGCGATCTGGTTGAAGAGCAGCGGCTTGTCCCCGACCACGGCGCGGATCCGGCGGATCCACTCCACACTGCGGACACCGTCGACCAGGACCATGTCCGCGTCCGTCGCGGCGAGGGACGCGGCGCGGTGCAGGATGTCGTCCTCCTCGGTTGCGTCGGTGCGGGCGACCACCACCAGGTCCTGGCGGGTGGCCAGCACCATCTGCAACTTGGCGAGATATTCGCGCAACGGCAGCACCTGCTTGCCGTCGGCGTGCCCGCACCGGCGCGGCCGTTTCTGGTCCTCCAGGATGACGCCGGACGCTCCGATCCGTTCCAGTCCCGCCACCACGTGGCAGGCGACCTCCGGGTCGACGTAACCGTCGTCGATGTCGACGAGCAGATGGTGCGTCGGGAACGCACCCCGCAACCGTTGCACAAAAGCCATCATGTCCGGCCATGCGATGAAACCGATGTCCGGCAGTCCGTAGTACGAGGCCGCGAAGCCGAAACCGGAGACGAACATCCCGTCGTAGTGCTGCGCCGCGATCGACGCCGAGTACATGTCGTACACGCCGATCAACGGAGTCGTTCCCGGACCGGCGATCCGGTCCCGCAGCTTGGTCCCGTGAGTCAACGTACGGCTCCTCCTGACATCCCTTTTCCGAAACGATCTCCGCAAGGCGTTTCGGAACAGATTTCCGAAACAAGAGGATGTCCGTGTCGAGCCAGAAGTCCGGCCTCGGTGCCGTTCTCACTCACTCCGATGGCGCAAGCGGTTCACCGAAGAAACGTCACTGGAGACTCGGTTCGCCGCACGCGGTTCAGCGCCGCCCACCCCAGCAGCCCGGCACTCAGCTCCGCATCCCGGCCGCCCACAGGAGTCCGCCTCGCCGGTGTGCCAGGAAGTCGGGGTTGCGGTAGGCCTCGGCCGCGTGGCCGAGAGCGGTGCAGAAGACCCGCCCTCGGCCCTGTTCACGGCACCACGCCAGTGGATGGTCGGCGCCCATCCCGCCGCCCTCGTACGACGTCTCGTCGGCGGTGACGAGGACGTGCACCCGTGTGCGGGGGTTGGAGCGGAAGTCGTACCACTCGTCGGTGAAGTCCCGGACGGCCGGCAGGGAACGGGGGGGGCGGGATGGTCGTGGTCCTCGACCACCGCCGTACCGGGCTGATGGTCCGGATGCCGGGCGAAGCGGACCCCGAGGAGTTCACCGTAGTACGGCCAGTCGTATTCGGTGCACGCCGCGGCGTGCACGCCGACGAATCCGCCGCCCGCTTCGATGTACCCGCGGAGCCGGCCCCGCCCACCCCGGGTGAGCACCTCACCGCTGGTGGTGAGGAAGACCACGGCCGCGTACCCGTCCGTTCCGACGTGCCCGTTCTGACGTTCCTGTCCCGACGTGCCTGTGGCGTCTCCGCTGCGACGTGTCCGTTTCTTTCAAGACCACCAGGGGCGACCTTGCCTACCGTGGCCTCATGAGTCCACGATTCGATGCCATCGGCTTGGTCGTATCCGACATGGCCGCCTCCGTCACCTTCTACCGCCGGCTGGGGTTCGTCTTCCCCGAAGACGCAGAAGAGCAGCCGCACACCGAGGCCGAACTGCCGGGTGGGATGCGGCTGCTGCTGGACACCGAGAGCACGGTCCGTTCGTTCCATCCGCAGTGGCAGGCGCCGTCAGGGGGCGGCCGGGCGTCGCTCGCGCTGCGCTGTGACACCCCGCAAGAGGTCGACACGGTGTACGCGGAACTGGTGGGCGCCGGCCACCCGGGCGAGCTGAAGCCCTGGGACGCCTTCTGGGGCCAACGGTACGCCGTCGTGCACGACCCGGACGGCAACGGCGTCGACCTCTTCGCACCACTGGGTCAGTAGGCCCGGACTCCCGATCGCCGCCGCCGTAACGGACGGCGCCGGACCCGCTCGGGCCGACTCGCAGCCCCCCTCATCCACCGGACCACCAGGCCCATCCCACCGGCCCACCAGAGGTGTCCCACCCGATCACCATGACTTTCACCGGGCCCCCCGTCCTGCGGGATCATGTGCCCGCCCGGACGGGCCGTCCGGTGGTTCGGCCGGCCGTGCCCGATGCACCGGGTCGGCAGGGCAGGGCTGCGGCATCGCCATCGGTCGCCGTCGGCGCAGCAGCAGGTCTCCCAGCGTGAGGCCGGTGAACTCCCGCACCTCCCGGGCCAGGTGGGCTTGGTCGGCGTATCCGGTGCGGGCCGCCGTGGCCGCGCGGGGCATGCCCTCGCGGGCCAGCGCGAGCGCCCGTTGCAGACGCAGGATCCGGGCCAGCGTCTTGGGTCCGTAGCCGAAGGCGGCGAGCGAACGACGGTGCAGCCGGCGTGCCCCGATGCCGAGCTCGTCGGCCGTCGCGGCCACCGAGCGGCCTGCGGCGAGGACGGCGACGAGGCGGCGCAGTTCCGGGTCGGGGGGAGCCGCTCGTTCCAGAGCCAACGACTCCAGCTCCGTGGCCGGTTGGGCCGCTGTGGTGATCCGGTCGGTCAGCCGCCGCACCTCGGCAGCCGGCCACAGGTCTGCCAACTCCACGCGCCGGTCACGCAGTTCGTGAGCCGGTACACCGAGGAGGGGAGGCGCGGCGCCCGGAAAGAAGCGGATGCCCGCCCAGGGCGCCGGCGGACCGTCGAGGATGTGAGCCCGGGTGTCCGGTCCGGCGACCAGCAGCCTGCCCTCGCTGTAGAGCAGGTCCATGCAGCCGTCGGGCAACACGGGAAACGCACGGTTCGACGCCGACGGCGTATTGGTCCATACCGTCGCCCCTGCCAGCCGGGAAGCCCGCTCCGCGTACACCCTTGGCAGCCTACGTCGCAGGAAGGGACGGCCTCGTCGTCGTCAAACGCCCGTGTCTCCCCTTGCCGCGTGCCCCTGATGCGCCCTCGTCCGGTGTTCCGAGGGCTGACGCCGTACACCCGCTTGAAGGCGCCGGGCAGGGAGAACGCGTTCGGTGACCGATCTGGCGGGCGATCGCGCCGATGGTGTCCTCCCGGTCGCGCAGTCGGTCGGCGGCGAGGGCGAGGCGCCGGCCGGAGACTCGGGGCACGGTTCGCAACGCGGCCCGGAGCATGACGGTCGTGGTGACCGTGGCGTCAGGTCGTACCGGCGGTTGGGTGGCATGCGCCGGCGGGCGGTGAGGCTGGACGTGCGGAGCACCTCGCGCGCCCAGGGGTTCGACTGGTGCGACGCCTCCACATGGGCGGACGTCCTGCGGGGCGCAGACGCGGCGTACCTGCTGTACCCGACGGACGTGGGCGACCCCGGTGGCCACGTCCGCGCGGTCGGACGGCTGGCCCGGGAGGCGGTCGTGCTGGGGGGTCGCGGCGGCTGGTGCTGTTGTCGTCGCGGGGGAGGAGCGGGCACTGCCGACCGAGGAGACGCTGCGGACGTCGGGCGCGGACTGGACCGTCGTGCGGCCGCGTGGTTCGCGCGGGACTTCAGTGAGGGGCCGCTGGTGGAGGGGCTGCGGGACAGCGGGGAGCTGGTGTTCCCTGGCGGGGAGGTCCAGGAGTCGTTCGTCCACCTGCGGGGCGTCGCCGACGTGGTGGTGAAGGCGTTCACGGCGGGCGACCGGTACGCGGGGCGGACACTGAATGTATCCGGGCCGCGCTGCTGACGTCCGGGAAGCGGTTTCACAGGTCGGGCGCGCGGCCGGACGCGAGCTGATGGGACGCCGGTGTACGTGCGCCGGTACGGCGGGCGGTCGGCCGGTTTCGGAGTCCCGCCGGAGGAAACGGAGTTCCTGGTGGGGCTTGTTCGAGTCGCTGTTGGACGGACACAACGCCCGTCTCTCGGCGGGCGTCCAGGAGGTGCTCGGACGCGAGCCGCGCGACTCCGAGGAGTTCGCGAGGGAGGCGGCGGTAACGGGTGTCTGGAAGTCGTAACGCCTTTCTCCTGAGGTCACCGTCGGGGAGGCTGTTCCTCACCGTTTCCGCCGGTTCCCCTGGCTCCGCTGATTCCGCCGTTACCGTCGAACCCGCTGTCTCCCGGGTCCGTGCTGTTTCGGCCGCTCACGCTGTCTGCCGGGTTCCCGCTGCTTCCGTGGCTCACGCTGTTTCCGGTGTTCACGCTGTTTCCGCCGCTCGCGCAGTCACCCTCGTTGCCGTCGTTTCCCCTGCTCGCGCCGTTCACCCCGTTCACCCCGTTTCCCTTCGCGGTGCTCTTCGCATGGGCGCGGAACCGTCCCGTCACGTCCTCCGGGGGCAGGAAGCGGGACCACCGCTCGGGGAACTCGGAGGGCATGTCGGGATCGTCCGGGTCGTCGTCCTCGTAGGAACGGGCCGCGGCCATGCGGGCGACGTATTCCGCGGCCTCCTCCTGGCGCAGTCGTTCGTTGGCCGCGCGGGCGGCGGCGGTCGCGGCGGCCGGCCAGACCCGGTCGATGGCGGCGTTGACGGCGGCGCCCACCAGTACCGCGAACGCGGACACCCCGATCCACAGCAGGACGGCGACGGCGGCGGCGAGAGAGCCGTAGATGGTGGCGCCCTCGATGGTGCTCGTCAGGTAGATACGCAGGAGGAAACTGCCGAGCACCCACATGGCGAGGGCGACGAGGGCGCCGGGGACGTCCTCGATCCACGGCGACCGGACGGGCACGGAGACGTGGTAGAGCGTGGTCAGGAACGCGATGGACAGGACGATCACCACCGGCCAGTACAGGACCTGTACGACGGTAGTCGACCAGGGGACGATGCGGACGACCGCGTCCGGTCCGGCGACCATCAAAGGCAGCGCGACCGAGCCGATCAGCAGGGCTCCGACGAACAGCAGGAAGGCGACCAGCCGGGTCTTGACGATGCCGCGGACGCCGTCGAGGCCGTACATGACGGTGATGGTGTCGATGAAGACGTTCACCGCGCGCGAGCCGGACCACAGCGCGAACAGGAACCCTATGGAGATGACGTCGGGACGGCCGCCCGTCATGACGTCGTCGAGGATCGGCTGCGCGATCTGCCGGACGCCCTTGTCGGACAGGACCGTGCGGGAGGCGTCGAGGAGGTTGGCCTCTAGGCTGGTGATGGTGTCGGTGCCGGTCCAGTCGTCGACGTAGCCGAGCAGACCGATGAGGCTCAGGAGCAGCGGAGGGACCGAGAGCAACGTGAAGAAAGCGGCTTCTGCGGCGAGACCGAGAATGCGGTACTCGATGCAGGAGTTGACGGTGTCCTTCAACAGCAGCCAGGCGGTCCGCCGCTTGGAGACGTTCCGGTAAAGGGCACGCGCCCGGTGGAGACGCCCCTCGGGGCTCCCGGGTTGCTCGGGTGACTGACTTGCTGGCTGCACGCCCTAAAGGTATCCGCCGTTCGGGGCTGCACTCACCCCCGGCAAGGCCTCTTCACCGGGTCGGGGAGCGGCGCGCGGGCCGCTGACGGTCATGACCGCGGTACCCGGGGGTAGGTTCGGGCCATGGCAGGCAGCACGCACACGGTGACCAACCAGCCCCCGCCCCTGACCGGATACGACGTCTACGGCGCAGACCAGGCGCTGGTGACGGCCGTCGAACGGCACCTGGATCCGGGGCTGCTCGACGAGGTGCGCGGCGAATTGTCGGCGCTCGGGCGGGCGGCGGGGTCCGCGCAACTGCAGGAGTGGGCGGCGCAGGCCGACGCCCATCCTCCGAAACTTCGTGCGTATGACCGTCACGGGCACCGGATCGACGAGGTCGACTTCCATCCGGCGTGGCATCGGCTGCTCGGCAAGGGGGTGGGCGCCGGGCTGACCGGGGCGTGGGGGCGGCCGGGCGGGCATGTGCGGCGGGCGGCGGGGTTCCTGGTGTGGACGCAGGTCGATGCGGGCAACTGTTGTCCGCTGTCGATGACCCATGCGGCCGTGCCCGCGCTGCGCACCGACCCGGTGCTGGCCGCCGAGTGGGAGCCCCGGCTGACGTCCACGGTCTACGACCGCGGGCTGCGGCCGGCCCGGTTGAAGGCCGGTGTGTTGTTCGGCATGGGGATGACGGAGAAACAGGGCGGCAGCGACGTCCGGGCGATCACGACGGTCGCCGCTCCGCTCGCCGAGGACGGGGCCTACGAGCTGACCGGGCACAAGTGGTTCTGTTCCGCACCGATGTCGGACGGTTTCCTGGTGCTGGCGCGGACGGCCCCCGGCGGGGGCGACGGCGGGCTGACGTGTTTCCTCGTTCCGCGCGTTCTCGAGGACGGTTCCCGGAACGTTTTCCGTCTCCAGCGGTTGAAGGACAAGCTGGGCAACCGGTCCAACGCCTCCGCCGAGGTCGAGTTCGACGGGACGTGGGCGCGCCGGGTCGGCGAGGAGGGGCGCGGGGTGCGGACCATCATCGACATGGTGGCGGCGACCCGGCTGGACTGTGTGCTGGGGTCGGCGGGGCTGATGCGGCAGGCGGTGGCGCAGGCGATCCACCACTGTTCCCATCGCGCGGCGTTCGGCGGCAAGCTCGTGGACAAGCCGCTGATGCGCAATGTGCTGGCGGATCTGGCGCTGGAGTCGGAGGCCGCGACCACGCTCGCGCTGCGGCTCGCGGCGGCCTGCGACGACGGGGGCGAGCAGGAGCGGGCGTTTCTTCGGATCGCTGTTCCGGCGGCCAAGTACTGGGTGACCAAGCGCTGCGCTCCGGTGGCGGTGGAGGCGTCGGAATGCCTCGGCGGAAACGGTTACGCGGAGGAGTCGGGGATGCCCCGGCTGGTGCGGGAGTCGCCGCTGAACTCGATCTGGGAGGGCGCGGGCAACGTCCAGGCGCTGGATGTGCTGCGGGCGCTGCGGCGCGAACCGCAGGCGTTGAACGCCTACCTCCACGAGGTGGGCCTGGCGCGGGGGGCCGACCACCGGCTGGACGGCGCGATCAAGGATCTGCTGACGGACCTCGCCGATCTGGACGGGGTCGAGGGGCGAGCCCGGCGGTTGACGGAGCGGTTCGCCCTGGTGCTCCAGGGATCGCTGCTGGTGCGGTTCGCGCCGCCCGGGGTGGCAGACGCGTTCTGCGCCTCGCGGCTGGGCGGGGACGGGGGTGCGGCTTTCGGGACGTTGCCGCACAGCCTGGACCTGGCGGCGCTCGTCGAGCGGGCCGCTCCCCGGGAGTGACGCCCCGGCCTTGGGAAAACCACGGGAACAGGAAGCGGGGGTGGTGCTGCGCCGACACGGCACCACCCCCGCCGCAATGGCCCTGCGAGGCCAGAATCGCCGCTCGGGACGGCGTGGCTCAAGTTTCAAACAACCTGTGGACGTGCACCAGGGTTGCAGGGGGTTGCAACTTGTCGATGGTTGTGACCGGAGTATGCCCCTCCGTCACGGGTGGACGGCAAGATGGGAGGGTTCCAGTAAGACCGGAAACAGTCGGCACAGGCGCTTGACAACCGGTTGTCAGCCTGTGTCCAACCCGGGAGGCCCAGTGGCGATGCCGCCGATGAACGTGCCGCAGCTCGCGGCCGTCGACGCCGCGCGCGCGGCGCGGGTGCTCAACGAGGTCCGTGACGCCCGGCTGGCCGGCCAGCGGGTGCGTGTCGCCCCGCGTCCGGTGATCGAGCAGTCCTGGGAGCGTCTGCTGCGCAGTGGCGTCGATCCGGAGCGTGATGTCCGGGCGGGGCTGCTCAGCGCCGACGAGGTGCGGCGGCGGCGCGAGGAATCGCCGCTGCGTGAGGTGTTGCCGGTGCTGCGGGAGGGGTTGCTGTCGGTCGCGGACGTCGCTCACCACATCATGGTGGTCGCCGACGGGGAGGGCCGGGTGCTGTGGCGCGAGGGCTGCGGCCCGGTGCTGCGCAAGGCCGACGGGCTCGGCTTCGAACTGGGCGCGGACTGGGGCGAGGCGGTGGTGGGCACCAACGGGGTGGGCACGCCGGCGGTGGTGCGCCGGCCCGTGCAGGTGTTCGCCGCCGAGCATTTCGTGCGCTCGCACGCCGCCTGGACCTGCGCGGGTGCGCCGATCACCGATCCGCGCAACGGCCGACTGCTGGGTGTCGTCGACGTCAGTGGGCCGCTGGAGACGATGCACCCGGCCACCCTCGCGTGGGTCGACTCGGTGGCGAAGCTCGCCGAGTCCAGGCTGCGGGAGCAGCATCTCGGTTCGCTGGAGCGGCTGCGCGCGGTGGCGGCGCCGGCGCTGGCCCGGATCGGCGGCCGGGCCGCGGCGGTCGACGGCGAGGGATGGACGGCCGCGGTGACCGGGATGCCGTACACGAGCCGGATCGCGCTCCCCAAGTCGCCTTCCCCGGGGCGTCGATGGCTGCCGGCGCTGGGGCTGTGCACTCTCGAGCCGTTGGCCGGGGGTTGGCTGGTGCGGTCGGTGGACGAGGCGGCCGGGCGGCCGCCGAGCGGTGCGAGCCGGATCGTGCTGGACCTGACCAGAGCCCGGCGCTGGTCGGTGACGGTGTCGGGGGACGCGGGCTCGTGGTCCCACGAACTCAGTCCCCGGCACGCGGAATTGCTGTATCTGCTGGCGACGCAGCGCGGCGGGCGCAGTGCGGCGGAGCTCGCGCAGGACATGTTCGGCGACTCGGACCGTACGGTGACGGTGCGGGCGGAGATGTCCCGGGTGCGGCGTTATCTGGGGGGATTTCTGGAACACCGGCCGTATCGTTTCTGCGAGGACGCCGAGGTCGACGTGCTTCTGCCCGCCGATCCTGCGGGGCTGTTGCCCCACTCGACCGCGCCGACGGTGGTCAGAAACAGAACGCCGTCACCGTAGCAATGGTGATTCATCCGCGTTCTTCCGACAACGTCTTCCGCATATTTGCGCGGACTTCGTCCTCCGGGGCGGCTGACTGCCGTAGCATCGCTTTACGGGTCACCCCACCTGCTCCTCTGTCAACGTATGGATCATCAGGCGCAGTTGGCCCGCCTCGGGAGGGCGAATGAGACAGCGCGGCCGACACCGCCGGCGCAGGCGCGGCAGGGCACTGCGGGCGTTTCTGTCCGGAACCGCTCTCGCCCTCACCGCCACCGCCACCGTGATCAGCGCTTCCCAGGCGACGGTCACCCACGACGGCCCGGGGGACCTGAAGCCGCTCACCTCCGCGTCCGAGGTCGCCGGGCTGCGGCTGACGGAGAACATGGTGCCCCAGGCCTCCCTGGACCGGCTCGCGGCAGGGATGGGCCGCCCGGTCGGTGTCGGCGCGGTGCTGGACGGCGCCGACCGCACCCTGCGGGACGCCGTCGACTGCTCGCCCGCCGAGCGCCGTGCCCTGCCCGTCTCCCCCACGGCGACGCGCGCGTACTGCTGGAACACCGACGACACGGCGGGCTGGCGGCCGGGCGCGGTCACCACGTCGGGGGACGCGGACGACGACGGCGTGTGGGGCTCGAACCGGGTGATCCTCTCCGGCTGGTCGCGCAGCGGCGGCGCTGCGGCGGACCGGGGCCTGGCCCGGGTCGGCTTCGTCGACGCCGCCGATCTCGGCCACCTCTCCTACACCTGGGCTCTGCTCGCCGTCCCCGTGGACGGCGGCCGGGACTACCGCGGACTGGTCTCGCACGTCTCCGGCATGGTCTGGTACCAGGACAAACTGCTGGTCACCGCGGACGACGGGGACCGGTCCGCGCTGTACGTGTACGACATGAACCGCGTCCAGCGCACCACGGTCGCCGCCGACGCGGTGGGCCGGGTGCCGGGCGGCTGGTCGGCGCACGGGTACGGTTTCGTGCTTCCGGCCGTCGGCTCCTACGAGCTGAGCGGCGGCTCGGGCGCGCCGCGTCCCTCGACCGTCTCCCTCGACCGCAGCACCGCGCCGGACAGTCTGGTCGCCGGGGAGTGGACGCTCGACGACGGCGACCGCGGCGCCCGGCTGTGGCGCTATCCGTTCAGCACCGCGTCCGGCCACGCGGGTCTGCTCGCCGCCGGTCCGAACGGGCGGGTGACGGCGTCCGAGGCCTACACGACGAAGGTCACGGGGGTGCACGGCGTGCTGTCCTGGGACGCGCGGTGGTACGTGACCCGCGGCGCGGGCCCGCACGACGAGCACGGAACACTGTGGCGGCAGAGCCCGGACGGCGAACGCGGCGCGGACGGCGGCCCGGGCGCCGCGGTGTGCGGCGCGGCGGACCGGCACGACTGCTGGAGCACGCAGACGGAGTCCCTCTCGTACTGGGCTGCGACCGGCGAGGTCTGGGCACAGTCGGGCCGGGCGCTGTTCGCGCTGCCCTTGGCCTCGATCGACAGAATGTCGCAGTGATGATTCCCTGACGGGCATGACGAACATCCCCGTGACCACCTGGTCGCTGGAGCAGACCGGTCCCGGCGACCTCCTCCCGGCCGCCGCGCCCGAGGGCGGCGTCCGGATCGTCCGCTCCGAGGTCCCCTCCCCCGAGTTCAGCCGTTTCCTGTACGCGTCCGTCGGCGGGGACATTCGCTGGATCGACCGGCTGCGCTGGACGTACGCGCAGTGGCGCGAGCATCTGGAGCGTCCCGGGGTGGAGACCTGGGTCGCCTACGAGCGGGGCACGCCGGCCGGGTACGTGGAGCTGGAGCCGCAGGACGACGGGGTCGTCGAAATCGTGTACTTCGGTTTGCTGCCGGCTTTCCGCGGGCGGCGGATCGGCGGGCACCTGCTGTCGTACGGCGCCGCCCGGGCGTGGGATCTGACCGACCGCTGGCCGGGGCTGCCGCAGACCAAGCGGGTGTGGCTGCACACCTGCAGCCTGGACGGCGAGCACGCGATGGAGAACTATCGGCGACGCGGTTTCACGCTGTTCGACACGAGGGTCGAGGAACAGCCCGAGGTGTCGGCGCCGGGTCCCTGGCCGGGAGCGTTCCCCGTCTGAACCGCTGTTTCCCCCGGCTGTTTCCTCCTCACGGTGACCTGCGCGCACAAGAGATCTCGCACGTCATGTGACAGACGACACCCTTGTCTCGCATTTCGGGACAAGGGTGTCCGCATCGCGGACGAAGCTGGACTGTGTCCAGATCGCCGTGACACGCTTTCGCCATGTCCGGAACTGGAATTGCCTTGGTGAGTCGGCGGCACGTCGACCTCGGCCGCATGTCCAGCGCCATCTGTCCGGCGAGCTGACGAGCCGCAGCTCCGCCCGACATCCGAGTACAGCCTCCCCCCTGCGCAATGACGCGTATGGTCCCTGTGCGCCCGTGCGCGCAGGTCAGAGCCTCTCGCCCCGTCACCCGACCACCGCCGGACGGCGCTGCGCGCCGACACCTTCCGCTGCTGTCCCGAAGGACGTATCAACCATGGCCGCCACCCCGCAGAAGCCTGCAGCCGCGACTCCCCGCCGCAAGGTGAGCCGTCACCGCGGCGAGGGCCAGTGGGCCGCGGGGCACCACACCCCGCTCAACGGCAACGAGCAGTTCAAGAAGGATGACGACGGTCTCAATGTGCGGACACGCATTGAGACGATCTACTCCAAGCGGGGCTTCGACTCGATCGACCCCAACGATCTGCGCGGCAGGATGCGCTGGTGGGGTCTGTACACCCAGCGCAAGCCCGGAATCGACGGCGGCAAGACCGCGATCCTGGAGCCGGAGGAGCTGGACGACAAGTACTTCATGCTGCGCGTGCGCATCGACGGCGGTGCGCTCACCACACAGCAGCTGAGGGTCGTCGGCGAGATCTCGCAGGAGTTCGCGCGGGGCACCGCCGACCTCACCGACCGGCAGAACGTGCAGTACCACTGGATCCGCATCGAGGACGTGCCCGAGATCTGGAACCGCCTGGAGGCGGTGGGCCTGTCCACGGTCACCGCGTGCGGCGACACCCCTCGTGTGATGATCGGCTCCCCCGTCGCCGGCATCGCCGAGGACGAGATCATCGACGGCACCCCGGCGCTGGAGGAGATCAAGCGCCGCGTCCTCGGGAACAAGGCGTACTCGAACCTGCCGCGGAAGTTCAAGACGGCCATCTCGGGCTCCCCCGTGCTGGACGTGGTCCACGAGATCAACGACGTCGCGTTCGTCGGCGTCCGCCACCCCGAGTACGGGCCGGGCTTCGACCTGTGGGTCGGCGGCGGGCTGTCCACCAACCCCAAGCTGGGCGTGCGGCTGGGCGCCTGGGTACCGCAGGACGAGGTCCCGGACGTCTACGAGGGTGTGCTGTCGATCTTCCGTGACTACGGCTACCGGCGTCTGCGCACCCGCGCCCGTCTGAAGTTCCTGGTCGCCGACTGGGGAGCGGAGAAGTTCCGGCAGGTGCTGGAGGACGAGTACCTGCAGCGCAAGCTGGTCGACGGCCCGGCCCCGGACCAGCCGGTGGACCGCTGGCGCGACCACGTCGGCGTGCACCGGCAGCGGGACGGCCGTTTCTACGTCGGTTTCGCACCGCGTGTCGGCCGGGTGGACGGCACGACCCTGACGAAGATCGCGGAGCTCGCGGAGGCACACGGCTCGGGCCGCGTCCGGACCACCGTCGAGCAGAAGATGATCGTCCTCGACGTCGAGGAGGCGCAGGTCGCGTCGCTCGTCGAGGGCCTGGAGGCGCTGGACCTGACGGCCCGGCCGTCGACGTTCCGGCGCGGCACCATGGCCTGCACCGGCATCGAGTTCTGCAAGCTGGCCATCGTCGAGACCAAGCAGCGCGGCTCCCAGTTGATCGACGAGCTGGAGCGCCGCCTGCCGGACTTCGACGAGCCCCTCACCATCAACCTCAACGGCTGCCCGAACGCCTGCGCCCGCATCCAGGTCGCGGACATCGGCCTCAAGGGCCAGCTGGTCCTCGACGAGCGGGGCGAGCAGGTCGAGGGCTATCAGGTGCACCTCGGCGGCGCGCTCGGACTCGAAGCCGGTTTCGGCCGCAAGGTCCGTGGTCTGAAGGTCACCTCGGACGAGCTGCCGGATTACGTGGAACGCGTTCTCAAGCGATTCCAGGACGAGCGCGAGGACGGCGAGCGGTTCGCCGCCTGGGCCGCGCGCGCCACCGAGGAGGCCCTGTCATGAGTGAGCGGGCCGCCCCTTTCCACTGCCCCTACTGCGGCGACGAGGACCTGCGTCCGAGCGAGGCCGCACAGGGCGGCCACGGCGCCTGGGAATGCGCGGCGTGCAACCGCGCATTCCAGCTGAAGTTCCTCGGGCTGCTGTCCCGAGGCGTTCAGCGCACCGAAACGGGAGGGGACCGGATATGACGACGCTTCAGGAAGGCCGTACGACCGACGAGTTGAAGGCGCTGGCCGAGCAGGCGGGCCGCGACCTCGAGGACGCGTCGGCGCTCGAGATCCTGCGGTGGGCGGTGGACACCTTCGGCAGGCAGTTCTGTGTGACGTCCTCCATGGAGGACGCCGTGGTCGCGCACCTCGCGTCCCGCGTCCTGGGGGGCGTGGACGTGGTGTTCCTCGACACCGGTTACCACTTCCCCGAGACCATCGGCACCCGGGACGCGGTCGAGGCCGTGATGGACGTCAACGTCATCACGCTCACCCCGCGCCAGACGGTGGCCGAGCAGGACGCCGAGTTCGGGCCGAAGTTGCACGACCGCGATCCCGACCTGTGCTGCAGGATGCGCAAGGTGCAGCCGCTGGAGGAGGGGCTGCACGGCTACCGCGCCTGGGCCACCGGGCTGCGGCGCGACGAGTCGCCGACCCGGGCGAACACCCCGGTCGTCGGCTGGGACGACAAGCGCCAGAAGGTCAAGATCTCGCCGATCGCCCGCTGGACCCAGGACGACGTCGACGCCTACATCACGGAGCACGGCGTACTGTCCAACCCCCTGCTGATGGACGGCTACACCTCCGTCGGCTGCGCCCCGTGCACCCGCCGGGTCCTCGAGGGCGAGGACGCGCGCGCCGGGCGCTGGGCGGGACGCGGGAAGACCGAGTGCGGACTGCACGGCTGACCGCCATGACCGCGACCTCCACGAACAGCGCCGCCCCCGGCGGCACCCCCCATCCCCCTACGAACCGGGAGAACCACGTGACGACCGGAGCCACCGTCTGGCTCACGGGTCTGCCGAGTGCCGGCAAGACCACCATCGCGTTCGAGCTGGCCGGCCGGCTGCGCGAGGAGGGCCACCTCGTCGAGGTGCTCGACGGCGACGAGATCCGCGAGTTCATCTCCGCCGGCCTCGGTTTCAGCCGCGAGGACCGGCACGCGAACGTGCAGCGCATCGGTTTCCTGGCCGAGCTGCTGGCCCGCAACGGAGTCAAGGTGCTCGTCCCGGTGATCGCGCCGTACGCGGACAGCCGTGAGGCCGTGCGCAAGCGTCACCAGGAGAGCGCAACCGGTTACCTGGAGGTGCACGTGGCGACTCCGGTCGAGGTGTGCTCGGTCCGTGACGTGAAGGGCCTGTACGCCAAGCAGGCGGCGGGCGAGCTGACCGGACTCACCGGGGTCGACGACCCCTACGAGGCCCCCGAGGCGCCCGATCTGCGGATCGAGTCCCAGGACCAGACCGTGCAGGAGTCCGCGGCGTCGGTGTACGCCCTGCTCAGCGAGAGGGGACTGGCGTGACGACGACCGTCGCCGACACCGAGGAGGGCACGGTCAGCCCGTACGCCCTCAGCCACCTGGACTCCCTGGAGTCCGAGGCGGTGCACATCTTCCGCGAGGTGGCGGGCGAGTTCGAGCGGCCGGTGATCCTGTTCTCCGGCGGCAAGGACTCCATCGTCATGCTGCACCTGGCGCTGAAGGCGTTCGCCCCGGCCGCCGTCCCCTTCTCGCTGCTGCACGTGGACACCGGGCACAACTTCCCCGAGGTCCTGGAGTACCGCGACCGGGTGGTCGCCGAGCACGGGCTGCGCCTCCATGTGGCCTCCGTGCAGGAGTACATCGACCGCGGGGCGCTCAGGGAGCGTCCGGACGGCACCCGCAACCCGCTCCAGACGCTGCCGCTCACGGAGAAGATCCAGGCCGAGAGGTTCGACGCGGTCTTCGGCGGGGGCCGGCGCGACGAGGAGAAGGCACGCGCCAAGGAGCGGGTGTTCTCCCTGCGCGACGAGTTCTCGCAGTGGGACCCGCGTCGCCAGCGGCCCGAGCTGTGGAACCTGTACAACGGCCGCCACGCCCCCGGCGAGCACGTCCGGGTCTTCCCGCTCTCCAACTGGACCGAGCTGGACGTCTGGCAGTACATCGCCCGTGAGGGCATCGAACTGCCGGAGATCTACTTCGCGCACGAGCGGGAGGTGTTCCGGCGGGCCGGCATGTGGCTGACCGCCGGCGAGTGGGGCGGCCCCAAGGACGGGGAAACGGTCGAAAAGCGTCTCGTGCGTTACCGCACCGTCGGTGACATGTCCTGCACCGGCGCCGTCGACTCCGACGCGGTGACGCTGGACGACGTCATCGCCGAGATCGCCGCCTCCCGGCTGACCGAGCGCGGCGCGACCCGCGCCGACGACAAGATGTCCGAGGCCGCGATGGAAGACCGCAAGCGCGAGGGGTACTTCTAAGCATGAGCACGATCACCTCCGAGGAACTCTCGGCCACGACCCTGTTGCGGTTCGCCACCGCCGGCTCCGTCGACGACGGCAAGTCCACCCTGGTGGGCAGGCTGCTGCACGACTCCAAGTCGATCCTGAGCGACCAGCTGGAGGCCGTCGAGCGCGCCTCGGCGAGCCGCGGGCAGGAAGCGCCCGACCTGGCGCTCCTCACCGACGGGCTGCGCGCCGAACGCGAGCAGGGCATCACCATCGACGTGGCCTACCGCTACTTCGCGACACCCCGGCGCCGGTTCATCCTGGCCGACACCCCAGGTCACGTGCAGTACACCCGCAACATGGTGACGGGCGCCTCCACGGCGGAGCTGACGGTGATCCTGGTCGACGCCCGCAACGGCGTCGTCGAGCAGACCCGCCGGCACGCGGCGATCGCGGCCCTGCTCCGGGTCCCGCACGTCGTTCTCGCCGTCAACAAGATGGACCTGGTCGACTACCGGGAGCCGGTGTTCGCGGCGATCGCCGAGGAGTTCACGGCGTACGCGAGCGAGCTCGGCGTTCCCGAGGTGACCGCCATCCCGATCTCGGCACTGGCCGGCGACAACGTGGTGGATCCGTCGGCGAACATGGACTGGTACGGCGGGCCGACGTTCCTGGAACACCTGGAAACGGTTCCGGTCAGTCACGACCTCGCGCACTGCCACGCCCGGCTGCCCGTCCAGTACGTGATCCGGCCGCAGACCGCCGAGCACCCGGACTACCGGGGCTACGCGGGCCAGATCGCCGCGGGCACCTTCCGGGTCGGCGAGCCGGTGACCGTCCTGCCGTCCGGCCGCACGTCGACGATCTCCGGCATCGACCTGCTGGGCGAGCCGGTGGACGTGGCGTGGACGACGCAGTCGGTGACCGTGCTGCTCGCCGACGACGTCGACGTCTCGCGCGGCGACCTGATCGTGCCCACCAAGGACGCGCCGGCCACCACCCAGGACGTCGAGGCGACCGTGTGCCATGTCGCCGACCAGCCGCTGACCGTCGGGCACCGGGTGCTGATCAAGCACGGCACCCGCACCGTCAAGGCGATCGTGAAGGACATCCCGTCCCGTCTCACGCTCGACGACCTGTCCCTGCACCCGCATCCGGGACAGCTCGTCGCCAACGACATCGGCCGGGTGAAGATCCGCACCGCACAACCGCTTCCGGTGGATTCCTACGCCGACTCGCGCCGTACCGGCTCGTTCATCCTGATCGACCCGGCCGACGGCACGACGCTCACCGCGGGCATGGTCGGCGAGTCGTTCGCGTCGCCGGAGCCGGTCAAGGACGCGCTCGACGACGACGGCTGGGACTTCTGACCGTGGCCGCGACCGACGTCTACGCGACGTTCGCGAAGGAGGGCGGCCGGGTGGGCAGCGGCGCCCTCGGCAGCGGGCAGGGCGGAGTCGCGCGATGTGCGCGCTGACGTACGCGCACCGCCTGCGCGCCCGCCCGCCCCTCCCGCCGTCGTGGAAACGACGAAAACCCTTTGCCGAGCTCCCGGCCACGACCTGAGAGACCGTGACCGCCGGGCCGACGAGAGGAACCCCTCCCGGTGCCTGCCAGTCTCCCCCTGTCACGGCTTCGCCGCGGCGTCGCGGCCCTAGCGGCGCTGCCCCTGCTCGCCCTCGCGGCCTGCGGTTACGGTTCGCAGGCCAAGGAGGGCAACGCCAACGAGCAGGTAGCCGCCGGGGCGCGGAAGATCGACGGGCTCGACACCGTGCGCATCGGGTACTTCGGCAACCTGACGCACGCGACGGCGCTCGTCGGCCGTGAACAGGGCATCCTGCAGCAGGCTCTGGGCGCCACCAAGGCGTCGTACGCGACGTTCAACGCGGGCCCCTCGGAGATCGAGGCGTTGAACGCCGGTTCCCTCGACATCGGCTGGATCGGTCCGTCCCCTGCGATCAACGGCTACGCCAAGTCCGACGGCAGGAGCCTGCGCATCGTGGGGGGCTCGGCGTCCGGCGGGGTGAAGCTGGTGGTGGATCCGGACAAGATCACCTCGCTCGAGGACGTCAAGGGCAAGAGGATCGCGACGCCTCAGCTCGGAAACACGCAGGATGTGGCGTTCTTGCACTGGATCGCGGAGCAGGGCTGGAAGGTCGACGCGCAGAGCGGCAAGGGTGACGTGACCGTCGTCCGCAGCGACAACAAGGTGACGCCGGACGCGTTCAGGTCGGGGTCGGTGGACGGCGCCTGGGTGCCGGAGCCGACCGCCTCGAGGCTGGTCGCCGAGGGCGGCAGGGTGCTGCTGGACGAGGCGTCGCTGTGGCCCGGCGGGAAGTTCGTGATCACGAACGTCATCGTGTCGCAGAAGTTCCTCGAGAAGCACCCGAAGGTCGTGGAGGCCGTGCTGAAGGGCTCGGTGGAGACCAACAGGTGGATCGGCGCCAATCCGGCGAAGGCGAGGGCCGCGGCGAACAGGCAGCTGGAGACGGACACCGGCAAGGCGCTGCCCGCCGACGTGCTGGACCCGGCGTGGCAGTCGATCAGGTTCACCGACGACCCGCTGGCGGCCACCCTCGACGCCGAGGCGGCGCACGCCGTCGAGGCGGGCCTGCTGGAGAAGCCCGACCTCGAGGGCATCTACGACCTGACGATCCTGAACAAGGTCCTCGAGGCCGAGGGCGAGTCCGCCGTCGACGACGCCGGTCTGGGTGTCGACCGACCGAAGTCCCGATGAGTCCCCAGGAGGTGACGACCATGGCCACGACCTTCGCCAAGGCCGCCGAGCCCACCGAGTCCGTGGCGTTCGCGGCACGCCTCGACCACGTCTCGAAGTCCTTCGCGGGTCCGGGCGGGCAGCAGCTCGTACTGGACGACATCACCCTCGATGTCGCGCCCGGCGAGTTCGTCACCCTGCTCGGGGCGTCGGGCTGCGGCAAGTCCACCCTGCTGAACCTGGTGGCCGGCCTCGACCGGCCCACCGCCGGGTCCATCACGACGGACGGCCGCCCTGCACTGATGTTCCAGGAACACGCGCTGTTCCCGTGGCTGACCGCGGGCAAGAACATCGAACTCGCCCTGAAGCTGCGGGGGGTCGCGAAGCCCGAGCGGCGCGGCAAGGCCGAGGAGCTGCTCGAGCTGGTCCGGTTGAAGGGCGCGTACGGAAAGCGTGTTCACGAGCTTTCCGGCGGTATGCGGCAGCGAGTGGCGATGGCCCGCGCGCTGGCACAGGAGAGCCAACTGCTGCTGATGGACGAGCCGTTCGCGGCGCTGGACGCCATCACGCGGGACGTGCTGCACGACGAGCTCACCCGGATCTGGGAGGAGACGGGGCTGTCCGTCCTGTTCGTCACGCACAACGTGCGGGAGGCGGTGCGGCTCGCACAGCGCGTCGTCCTGCTGTCCTCGCGGCCCGGCCGGGTGGCGCGCGAGTGGACGGTGGACATCCCGCAGCCGCGCCGGATCGAGGACGCCCCGGTGGCGGAACTGTCCCTGGAGATCACCGAAGTCCTGCGTGGGGAGATCCGCCGTCATGGCCAGCACTGAGACGAGGACGACGGTGGCCAAGGGCACCGATACGAAGGCCGACGCCGGCGGGCTGGCCGGTGTGGAGGCGGGGCTCGACGCGCTGGACGTCGTCGCGCCCGCCGCGCGGGTGCCCTTCCGGCGGACCCTGGTCGACAAGATCCTGCCGCCGGTCGTCGCGACGGCGCTGCTGCTGGTCGTCTGGCAGATCACCTATCGGACGGTCGACGACCCGACCAAGCTGGTCTCCCCGCTGGACGTCTGGCACACGCTCCGCCGGGCATGGCTCCAGGGCGAGTTGCTCGGGTACATCTGGACGAGCGTCTCGCGCGGACTGCTCGGCTTCCTGTTCGCCCTGGCGATCGGCACCCCGCTGGGCCTGCTGGTGGCGCGGGTGAAGTTCGTGCGGGCGGCCATCGGGCCGATCCTGTCCGGGCTGCAGTCGCTGCCGTCGGTGGCGTGGGTGCCGCCGGCCGTGCTGTGGCTGGGTCTGAACAACTCGATGATGTACGCGGTGATCCTGCTGGGCGCGGTGCCGTCCATCGCCAACGGACTGGTCTCCGGCGTCGACCAGGTGTCGCCGCTGTTCCTGCGGGCGGGCCGCACGATGGGGGCGACGGGGCTGAAGGGCACCGTGTACATCACGCTGCCGGCCGCGCTGCCGGGCTATGTGGCGGGTCTGAAGCAGGGCTGGGCGTTCTCGTGGCGTTCGCTGATGGCGGCGGAGATCATCGCGTCGTTCCCCGATCTCGGCGTCGGCCTCGGCCAGTTGCTGGAGAACGGGCGCAACGCCAGTGACATGTCGATGGTGTTCGAGGCGATCCTGCTCATCCTGTTCGTCGGCATCGCGATCGATCTGCTGATCTTCAGTCCGCTCGAGCGGTGGGTGCTGCGCAGCCGCGGCCTGCTGGTGAAGAGCTGACGTCCCATGCACAAGAAGCCCGTTCTCCCCGCCCTGGTGGTGATCGCCCACGGCAGCCGTGATCCGCGGCATGCGGCGACCGTCCACGCCCTGGTACGCCGGGTGCGTTCGCTGCGGCCGGGATTGCGTGTCGAGACCGGTTTCCTCGACTTCAACGTGCCGTCCGTCCACGGGGTGCTGAGGTCGCTGGCGGCGGACGGCGTGCGGGACGTCGTGGCTCTGCCGTTGCTGTTGACCCGCGCGTTCCATGCGAAGGCGGACGTCCCGGCGGTGCTGCGGGACGCGCCGCCGCAACTGCGGATCAGGCAGGCCGAGGTGCTCGGCCCCTCGCCGTTGCTGCTCTGCGCGCTGGAACGGCGGTTGTACGAGGCGGGGCTGTCGCCCGCCGACAAGTCCTCGACCGGGGTCGTGCTGGCCTCGGCGGGGTCCTCCGACCCGGAGGCGATCGCAGTGATCGCAGAAATCGCGCGGGAGTGGCGGCGCACCGGTTGGTGTGCCGTGCGGCCTGCGTTCGCCTCCGCCTCTCTGCCGCGCACCGAGGACGCGGTCCGCGAGTTGCGGGCGCTGGGGTGTGCGCGGGTCGCCGTCGCGCCGTACGTCCTGGCTCCCGGTTTCCTGCCGGACCGCATCGCGCGCGGAGCGACCGAGGCGGACGTCCTGGCCGACGTGCTGGGCCCGGCGCCGGAGGTGGCCCGGGTGCTTCTGGAACGTTACGAAACAGCCCGGACACCGGCGCTGGCGGCTGTGGGGGCGTGAGGTCGTCCGGCGGCAGTTGCGGTACGGCGAGGACGTGCTCACCGGTCACCGGGCCCGCCCGGCGGATGCGCGGCCGCAAGCGACGGGCGGGCGCCTGTGCGGGCCCGCCCAACGCCTGTGCGTCGTGCGTGTGCGGTGTGCGTCGTGGCATGTGAGTCCTTGCGGTGGCGGACGTCGGCACGGCGGGCGCGCTTGGACGCCGTCCGGCAACCACCGGGAACCGCCGGAACCACCGGGACCGCCGGTAAGGGTCCCAGGGCCGAGGGGACGAACCGGCCGTCAGCCTTCCCCCGGGCAACCACCGCAGCCCAGGCCTCCCGGCCACGCGCGCCGCGAGCCGACGGCACGGACCGGCCGTCAGCCTCGCGGTCGGACGGCGCCCCGGCGCGGGTCGCGGCCGCTCGCCGCGAGCGCCCGCTCGAACACCGGCGCGTCCTGCGCCACCGGCACCGCCTGCGCGAAGCCGTCGTAGCGGCGGTAGAGGTCCCCGTGCCGTTCGACGACGCCGAGGACGGACCGGGCCGCGTCGTCGCAGATGCGGAACTCCTGGCCGGTGGCGACCGCGACGTCCCATCCGTGCACCGCGGTCTCCTTGAGGATCAGCGAGGCCACCTCGGCGGCGGGCATCGCGGCCGACCCGAGGTCGATCTCGCCCTCCCACACAGCCGGGTCGGCCCACGCGGCGACGGCCCGCTCGAGCTGCTCGGCGTACGCCGTCGCCCAGTGCGGGTCGGCGGTGAAGTCGCGGCCGGTCAGTTCGTCGGGCAGCGGCTTGCGCAGGGCGCGGTGCTCGAGGCCGTGGGAGGTGTAGAGGACCCAGTGGTCGACCAGGGTGCGCAGGGTCCAACCGGGGCAGTGCGTGGGGTCGTCCAGCCGTTCCGCGGGGACGCCGCGGGCGACGCGCGACGCCTCGGCGGCGCATTCGGACAGGTACCGGTGGGTCTCGTCGTGCTGCATGCCGCTCACGCTACGGAGCGGGGTCCCCGGGAATCTTGAAGAAACGCGACAGCGTCGTCGGCCAGCCGGAGCAGGTCCGGCAGCGGCAGGGAACCGGGCTCCCGACGCTCCCGGGCGAACTCGTTGGCAAGCCGTTGCAGCAACTCGTTCAGCGGGGTGGGCACGCCGTTGAGGCGGCCGAGGAGCACGATCTCGCCGTTGAGGTGGTCGGCCTCGATGGTCCCGGTGCCGCGGCTGAGGGACTGCCAGGAGGAGCCGCCGCCGCGCGGGGCGTCGTCGAGCGGGACGAGGGTGATCTTGTCGCCGCGTGCGGCCCGCTGTTCCCCGGTGCTCACGTAGGGGATGCCGGCGGCGCGCAGCACGCTCTCGCCCTCGGCGCGTACGCGCGCGTACAGCGCCTCGGCGCGGGGGTCGGCGGCCGGCCCGCTCACCGCTTCCAGGGCGTTGCCGAGGTTGGACAGGAGTTTGGCGTACTGCCACCGGGAGACGTCCGGTACGACGGGCGCCTCGAAGCGTGCCTTCTCCAGGTCGGCGGCGACACGGCGGACGGTGTCGTCGGCGCCGTGCGGATGGCGGCCGAGGTGCAGGATGCCGGTGAGCGGGGTGCCCGCGGCGGCGACGACGCCGGGGTCGACGTGGGTGGACGGCAGCCAGACGCACACGCCGTAGACGTGCCGGAAGCGGCGCAGGGCCAGTCGTGGGCCCTCCACGCCGTTCTGCGCGCAGAACAACGGCAGCCGCTCGGCCGCGGTGCCGCCGCCCTCGACCGGTGCCGGGCCCCACGTGCGCAGGGCCGACTCGGCGTCCTGGGTCTTGACGGCGAGGACGAGGACGTCGTCGGCGCGCAGTGTGCCGACCTCGGCCGGGCTCTCGACCACGGGCAGCCGGAACGTCAGCAGGCCCTGCGGGACGCGCAGCCGCAGTCCGTGCTCCGCGAGCGCCGCCCGGTGCGCGCCGCGCGCGACCAGCACGACCTGCTGCCCGGCCTCCGCCAGCCGTCCTGCGATCGTGCCCCCGACCGCCCCTGCCCCGATGATGACGTAGCGCATGGGTCGAGCCTCGCACAGTTGTCCGGGAACGCGGGCGGGATCGGTCGGCACGGGCGTGGCGACGGGCGGTGGTCAAGGCCCGGGTGGAGCGGGACGGTCGCGGACGCCGCACACCCCGACCGCGCCGGCGCCTGCGGCCGGGCCGCGAACGACGCCGGACGGTGCTCGACGAGCGGAACACCCACCGTGACCACCACCATCACCACCATCGCCACGGCCACGGCCACGGCCACGGCCACAGCGCGCCCTCGCACGGCCTGCCCCTGGGCGTCCACGCGTTTCGGTGACCCGGCCCGCGCCGGGCGCGAGCCCGGTACGCGCCACGCGAACCCGACCCGGCGCCGGATGCGAGCCCGGTATACGCAGGGCACCGCCCGGACGCGGGCCGAGCCCGTGCCGGTGCGGCCGGGGAGGCGCAGGCGTCGCCGCCCCTGTCCCGTCCGGCTACGGCCGCCGTCGGCGCCGGGTCACGGCCGGGTCATCTCCACCAGCTTGAGGACGGTGTTCCAGTTGCGGGTGGTGGCGATCAGCCCCTTGTTCACGCGCGGCCTTCCCAACTGCTCGGCGAGTCTGGAGCGGCCGAGGCCGTCGGGGGCGTACAGGTACAGGACGCGGTCGCCGAGGCGGAAGTCCTCGGGGAGGTGGGCGGCGCGGTCGATACCGGCGAAGCGCTCCTCGTCGACGGGTCCGGAGAAGTAGGTGGCGTGGAGCTGCTTGGCCTCCAGGTCGGCGGCCGGGAACGGGCAGGCGTCGGCGACCTCGCGCAGATAGGCGTGGTCGCGCACGATCACGCCCACGGTGAAGCCGAAGCGTTTCTCGATCGCCGCCGTAAGTGCGGCGGCGAGGCTCTCCTCGTCGCCGTGGGCGCTGGAGAAGACGGCCTGGCCGCTCTGGAGGTAGGTGCGCACGTCGCCGTGGCCGAGCTCCTCGATCAGGGTGCGCAGTTCGGCCATGGGGAGCTTCCGGTTGCCGCCCACGTTGATGCCGCGCAGCAGGGCCGCGTACGTCGTCGTCATCTGCTCAGCCTAGGTGGCCGCCGTGCCCCGTGGGGGTGAGCACGACGGCCGCGGCCCGACGAGGGGCCAGGGCGAAACTCTTGCCGATCGACGGGCCGCGGAGCAACCTCTGACGGACTTCTCCACAGGCCTGTGACGTGTTGTGCAAACTTTCGAAACGACACATCCGGGGTTTCACCGGCGACTGCACCCTGATCGCCGTCCCCGAGATCCGCGGATAGGTGTAAGGGGTCACTGTCCTACCCAGCGGTGAGACGGCGCGGTCCGAGGGGAGGACCCGCGTGCCCGGCACGTCACCGGGCAGCACGACGAGACGGCTTTATCCAGGCCATACCTTCGAATCGGAAGGTGGCGGCAGGGGGCTTCCACCGCATCACAAGAGGGCAGGCCCGTCATGGGGAACGGAGATACAAGGGTGCGGGGCTTCGCCGCGCGGGCCGGCGGCTGGAGCGCCCGGCACCGATGGGCCGCCGTGGGCATCTGGGTGCTGTTCGTCGTCCTGGCCATGGGGATCGGCTCGGCGGCCGGCACGGTCGAGGTCAAGGAGAGCGACCAGCTCGGGGGCGAGACCCACACGGCCGCCAGGATCATCGAGGACGCCGGCATCGAGGAGCCGGCCGGCGAGACCGTGCTCATCCAGGCGAAGAGCGGCTCCCTCAAGGCCACCGACCCCGAGTTCAAGGCCGCCGTCACCGCGGTCGTCGCGGCCGTCGGCAAGACGGGTGCGGTCACCGACGTGACCTCGCCCTACGACACGCGGACGATCTCCAAGGACGGCCGCAGCGCGCTGGTGCAGTTCGACATGCGCGGTGACTCCGACACCGCGGGCGAGCGGGTCGAGCCGGTTCTCGACGCCGTCGCCGGCGTGCAGAAGGAGCACTCCTCGGTGCGGATCGAGGAGATCGGCGGAGCCAGCATGATGAAGACGTTCGACGACGCGTTCGGCGACGACTTCCAGCAGGCCGAGTACTCCGCGGTGCCGGTGGCACTGGGCATCCTGCTGATCGCCTTCGGCGCGCTGGTGGCGGCGCTGCTGCCGGTGGCCCTCGCGGTCACGGCGATCATGGCGACGATGGGTCTGATGAGCATCGTCAGCCACTTCCAGCCGATGGACGACACCGCGAGTTCGGTGATGCTGCTGGTCGGTCTGGCCGTGGGCGTCGACTACTGCCTGTTCTACCTCCGCCGGGAGCGCGAGGAGCGGGCCGCGGGACATGATCCGCAAACCGCTCTCCGGATCGCCGCGGCGACCAGCGGCCGTGCCGTGATCGTCTCCGGTGTCACCGTGTGCGTGGCGATGGCGGGCATGCTGTTCACGGGTCTCGCCACGTTCGAGGCGATGGGTCTTGCCTCTCTGATGGTGGTCGCGGTCGCCATGGTCGGTTCGGTGACCGTGCTGCCGGCGCTTCTCTCGCTGCTCGGCCACCGGGTGGAGAAGGGCCGGATCCCGTTCCTGCACCCCGACAAGCGCCGCAAGAAGGGCGACGGCGGCCGTGCCGCGCAGGGCAGCCGGTTCTGGAGCGCCGTGCTGAAGGTCGTCCTCGCCAGGCCCGGCGTCTCGCTGGTCGTGGCGGCCGGCGCGCTGCTCGCGATCGCCGCTCCGGCGGTCGGCATGAAGACCCAGAACCTCACCCTGGACCAGGAGTTCGGCGACTCGCTGCCCATCGTGCAGACGTACAACCGGGTCAACGACGCCTTCCCGGGCGGCTCCGAGCCGGCCGAGGTGATCGTCAAGGCGGACGACATCAACTCCGCCGACGTGAAGGCCGCGCTCCAGGCGTTCAAGGAGCAGGCCGTGAGTTCGGGCGCCTCCCGGGGGCCGGTCGAGATCAAGCTGCACGACGCGCAGAACGTCGCCTACGTGTACGTGCCGCTGGTCGGCGGCTCCGACCTGGACAAGGCGGGTGCGAGCCTGGCGAAGCTGCGCGACGAGGTGCGGCCCGCCACGCTCGGCACGGTGGACGGCGTCCAGGCGCCGATCACCGGGCAGGTGGCCGGTTCGCAGGACTTCAACGACCAGTTGGCCGGAGCGGTCGCCCCGGTCTTCGCGTTCGTGGTGGTCTTCGCCTTCCTGCTGATGCTGCTGTCGTTCCGCTCGCTGACGGTCGCGATCACCTCGATCGTGCTCAACCTGCTTTCGGTGGGCGCGGCGTACGGCATCCTCGTCGCGGTGTTCCAGCACGGCTGGGGCGCGTCGCTGGTGGGCGCGGAGGGCGTCGGCGCGATCATCACCTGGCTGCCGCTGTTCCTGTTCGTGATCCTGTTCGGTCTGTCGATGGACTACCACGTGTTCGTCGTCTCCCGGATCCGCGAGGCGCGGTTGCGGGGGCGTACGACGAACGAGGCGATCGAGCACGGTGTGGTCACCACGGCGGGCGTGGTCACCAGCGCCGCCGTCATCATGGTCGCCGTGTTCGCGATCTTCGGCACGCTGTCCATGCAGTCGATGAAGCAGATGGGCGTGGGCCTCGCGGCGGCGGTCCTGATCGACGCGACGATCATCCGCGGTGTGCTGCTGCCTGCCGTGATGGCGCTGCTCGGTGAGCGCAACTGGTACCTGCCGAAGTGGCTGCACTGGCTGCCGGACCTCACGCACGACGAGTCGCCGCAGCCGGTCGCGCCGGTGGCGCGGGACGACGAGGGCCGGCCGGTGGGGGTCTGACGCCCCGGGGTATCCCCGCAAGGCGGTCGTCCTGAGGGCCCGTTGACTTCCCCGGGAGTCGACGGGCCCTTCCCGGTGTCGGGTTCAGCCGCGCGTCCTGGCGGGTTCGGCCTCGACGAGGTCCGCCGCCCGTGGTGTGCCGCCTTCGGCCGCCGTCTCCGCCTGGACCGCCCGGAGCCGGCGGGCCACTGCGGGATCGCCGACGAGCGCGAGGGCGGCCTCGCGCAGGGCCCCGGCCTTGGTGTCCGCCGGGCCGGTCCGCCGGGCCACGCCGTGCTCCCGGAGGATGTCCGCTCTGCCGGACCGGCCCACGGCCTGCGGTACGGCGATCACCGGCGTGGCCGGCCCCTCCCGGCCGCCGCCG
The DNA here is from genome assembly GCF_003032475.1 of Streptomyces sp. P3. Lineage (NCBI taxonomy): Bacteria > Bacillati > Actinomycetota > Actinomycetes > Kitasatosporales > Streptomycetaceae > Streptomyces > Streptomyces sp. P3. The sequence continues at coordinate 6,791,600 of NZ_CP028369.1, read as the reverse complement.
GCGCCCGCGTGGGTGACGAAGAGGTCGGCCTGCCTCAGTACCGCCGGCTGCGGTATCCGGGACCGCACCTCGACGGAGTCCGGCACCTCGCCCAGCACGGCCGGCGCCTGGCCGCCCGGATGCGAGACTGGCCGTCGGCGGCCGGATCACGCCGCCGGCGGGCCTGGCGGGTGGCGACACGGAGGCGGACGATGGACGAGGCGCGGGCGCGGGACGTACTGGCCGCGGCGGGTGTGCTGCCCGGCCCGGCGGCGGACGCGCGGCTGCTCGCACTGGGGGAGAACGCGGTGTTCGCCGCCGGCGGCCTGGCGGTGAAGGTGGGCCGGGACGCCGAGCTCCTCGAACGGGCCCGGCGCGAACTGGACGTCGCGGCCTGGCTGGCCGAGGCGGGCGTGCCGGCGGTGCGGTCGGCGGAGCCGAAGCCGCTGCTGGTCGAGGGGCATCCGGTGACGGTGTGGCACCGGCTGCCGGACCCGGTGCGGCCGGCCGGGCCAGGGGACCTGGCCGCGCTGCTGCGTCTGGTGCACGCCCTGCCCGCCCCCGCCTTCGCCCTGCCGCCGCGGGATCTGCTGTCGGGGGTCGAACGCTGGCTGCGACTCGCCGGCGACGCGATCGACCCGGCGGACGCGGCCTTTCTGCGCGCGCGGCGCGACGGCTTCGCCGAGGCCGCCCGAGCCCTCGCCCCGCGGCTGCGGCCCGGCCCGATCCACGGCGACGCGCTGGCGCGCAATGTGCACATCGGCCCCGGCGGTCCGGTCCTGGTCGACCTGGAGACCTTCTCCGCCGATCTGCGCGAGCACGACCTCGTCGTCATGGCGCTCTCCCTCGACCGGTACGGCCTGCCCGCCGAGGCCTATGACGTCTTCACCGAGGCTTACGGGTGGGACGTGCGGGAGTGGGAGGGCTGTGCGGTGCTGCGCGGCGCGCGCGAGACGGCGAGCTGCGCCTGGGTCGCCCAGCACGCACCGGCGAACCCCGAGGCCGCGGCGGAGTTCCGGCGCCGGGTGGCGTCGCTGCGCGAAGGGGACGAGGCGGTGCGCTGGTACCCCTTCTGAGGCGGCGGCCCGACGGGAACAAGGCCCCGCCGAGGACGCTCCCCCACCGGGGACGCCGGCGCCCCCGGTGAGCGCGGCGGCACGGCAGGCCCGCCCGGCCGCGTGTCACACGCTGGGGCTGTCGGCCGGCTCCCGCACCGGCCAGGACCCGTCCACCACCGCTTCCGCGTCGCCCTTGCGGCGCAGGAAGCTCTGGAAGTCGGCCGCCCACTCGGCGTACCAGTCGATCTGACGGCGGTGCAGCTCCGCCGGGCCGAGGCCGGCGACCTTGGGGTGGCGGGCCGCTATCGCCCCGGCCAGCCGGGCGGCGGCGAGGGCGTCGGCGGAGGCGTCGTGCGCGGAGTCGAGGCGGACGCCGTATTCGGCGCAGACCGCTTCGAGGTTGCGCTTGCCGCGCCGGTAGCGGTCGACCGAGCGGTCGATGGTGTACGGGTCGACCACCGGCGCGGGGTCGAGGTCGCCGAGGCGCTCGCGCAGCGAGGGCAGCCCGTGGCGGCGCAGTTCGGCCGACAGCAGCGTGAGGTCGAAGGCGGCGTTGTAGGCGACGACCGGGACCCCGGTGCGCCAGTAGCCCGCGAGGACGTCGGCTATCGCGTCGGCGACCCGGTCGGCCGGAGCGCCGTCGGCGGCCGCCCGCTCGTTGCTGATCCCGTGCACCGCGACCGCGTCGGCCGGGATCTCCACGCCCGGGTCCGCCAGCCACTCGCGATGTCCGAGGACCTGCCCGTCCCTGACCTCGATCACGGCTGCCGTGACGATCCGCGCCTCGCGCGGGTCCGTCCCGGTGGTCTCCAGGTCGAAGCCGACCAGCAGTTCCTGGTGCCAGGCCATGTCGGCCCCCCCTTCTCGGTGGTGCGTCCCCCAGTGGTTCCCACCTTCCCATGGGCCACTGACAATCAGAGGAGCGCCTTCCGCTTGCCTGGGGGTGAACCGGACGTTTCAGGACACCGGCCGCGAGTCCGCCCAGGCCAGCTCGAACTCCTCGCGGTATGCCGGGAAGAGGCCCGATTCGTCCACCTCGCCCGGCTTGACGACCCGGCTGCCGCCCCTCAGCACCAGCACCGGCGCCTCCATGCCGCGCATGCGCCGCAGATAGGACTGGATCACCGCGATGCCGTCGGTGCCGTCGCCGTCGACGAGGTAGGCGGTGAAGCGGGGCGTCTCGTCGTACACCTGGATCTGGAAGGCGCCCGGATCGCGCAGCCGGGAGCGGACCCGGCGCATGTGCAGGATGTTCATCTCCACCGCCCGGCTCAGCTCGCCGCGCTTCATGCCGAGTTCGCGTTCACGGCGCTTGACGGCGCTGGAGGCGGGATTGAGGAAGAGCAGCCGGACGCGGGCGCCGCCCTCGGCGAGGCGGACCAGGCGGCGGCCGGAGAAGTTCTGCACCAGCAGGTTGAGGCCGATGCCGATGGCGTCGATCCGGCGGGAGCCGTCGAAGATGTCCTCGGCGGGGAACTGGCGCAGCAGTCGCACCCGGTCGGAGTGGACGGCGACCACGTCCGCGTACCGGTCGCCGACCAGGTCCTCGACGGCGTCGACGGGCAGCCGGCGCGCGGAGGGCACGTCGCCGCCGGTGCCGAGCATCTCCAGCAGGCGCGCGGAGGCCCGTTCGGCCTGGTTCAGGACGGCTTCGGACAGTGCGCGGTTGCGGGAGACGACGTTGCGGGTCACCTCCAGCTCGTCCAGGGCGAGTTCGACGTCGCGGCGGTCGTCGAGGTACGGCTCGAAGCAGGGCCAGTGCTGCACCATCAGCTCGCGCAGCTGGGGCAGGGTGAGGAAGGAGATCACGTTGTCGTCGGCCGGGTCGAGCAAGTAGCCCTTGCGGCGGCTGACTTCGCGTACCGCGACGGCGCGCTGCACCCATTCCTGGCCGGCCGGCCCGGCCGCGGCGACCACCCATTCGTCGCCGTGGACGGGTTCGTAGATCGGGCGCAGCACGGCGGCCACGACCGCGCGCAGCCGCTGCTCGACGAGGTTCAGCCAGATGTAGGCCCGGCCGGCTCGCCGGGCGCGGGTGCGCACCTCCCGCCAGGCCTCGGTGTCCCAGTCCAGCTCCGGTCCGATGGCGTTCGTGTCCATCGGCCGGGCCAGGGACACCGTGCCGGGCGGGACGTCTGCGGAGCCTCCCTCGTGACCCTCGTCACCAGGGGGCAGCTCCAGCCCTCCCGAGCCCACCCGCGCACCGCCTTCCGCTCCCCCGAGCACTCCCCGTCCCAACGATCAAGGAAGGGTACTCCGCGAGCGGCGGGCGGTGCAGCCGGATGGACAGGTCGATTCTCAACTGCCGTTGTCGGGCTGTCCGTTCTGTCCCGCGAGGGCGGAGGGTGTGAGCGGATTCATGGCGGTGACGTCCCGGGGGGCGAGTGAGAAGCCCTGCCAGTGGACCGGCATGGGCTGCTGGTCCTCGTCCCGGGCGACGTGGTGGAAGCCCACGTTCACCCAGGCCACGGGGTGGGTGAGGGCCTGGTCGTTCACCCACTTGTCGACCGAGTACCCGTGCAGCGGGCTACCGCAGTCGCGCACGTTGTTGCTGGCGTACTGCTCGCACTTGTTGTACTGCGTGAAGTACACGTCGTGCCGGGTGAAGGGGCGCCCCGCGTACTTGGTGGTGGCGCCGGGGACGAACTCGTAGGAGCGGGCGTGGCCGTCCTTGTTCTTGCCGGTCGCGCTGATCACCCGCCACCAGCGCATGTTCGCGGCGTCGCCCGCGAGTTCCTTGGTGACGGCGGTGCGGGTGGTCTTGGTGGTCGGGCCCTGCTGGGCGCCGGCGGGCGGGCTGACCACCGAGTCGTACTGCTCCACCTTGCCGGTCGAGGAGCCGTCGAGACCGAAGTCGAGCCGCCAGAACACGTTGTGGTTGTGGCTGGTGGCGTAGGCCTTGGCGCCCTTGCCCAGGGGCCAGCCGCGGCCGTCGCCGGCGTCGTAGTCGAAGGGCGAGAGGCTGCCGGTGGCGCCGACGTTCATGTTGATCGCGCCGTCGTCGGAGAAGCGCCACTCGGTGATGTACTCGTACCAGCCCACCTTGTTGACGGTGTAGACGAGCAGGTCCTTGCCCTGGGCCTGGAAGACCTTGTTGCCCGTGTCGGCCTGCATCCGGTAGGCGTGGCCGCGCGAACGGGTCGTGGTGCACAGGCCCTTGACGTTCGGGCCGCCGGCGAACGAGTCGGGGACCTTCACCGTGCGGATGGTGCCGCCGGGGCACTCGGCGGGGGTCATGTTGACCAGACCCGAGCCGAAGTTGTAGTCGGTGATGTCGTTGTACTCGTTCTTGCCGTCGTCGTACGGCACGTGGATCTGGGCGATCTTGGCGCTGTTGAGGACGCGGATCGGCTTGGTCTCGCCGGGCGGCTGGTAGGAGACCTTCTCGAGGACGAGCCCGGACTTGGCCTCGAAGCGCCAGCACATGCGCCAGGTGGTGCCGGTGGAGAGCTTCTGTTCGATGCGGTAGGCGGCGCTGCAGTCGGCGGCGGCCGCGGGGGCGGCCTTCGGCTGGGCGGCGGCCGGGCCGGCGCCGGCGGCCGCACCGGCGGCGAGCGTCGCCACACACAGGCCGACGGCCGCGCCGGTGCGGGCGCGGGCGGCGCCCTGCGACCGGGGGCCGCTGCTCAGAAACGGAACGCGCATGACGACATGACTCCTTTGCATCCCTCTGCAGGAGGCAGGCGGGGCGACGAACGGACGGACGGGCGGGCGTGGGCCTGCGTGGGCCCACGCGTCGGTTCTGGACGGTTCAGGACGGTTCGGCGCCGGCTCAGCCGGTGATGCGGACCACCTTGCGGGCGCTGAGGTCGATCACCAGGCTCCGGGTGTCGATCCACGGTCCGTTCCTGACCTTCGACAGCAGCCGTACGCAGCGGTGTTCGCCGCACTTGGCGAGGGCCGCCGGCCCGGCGCCCGGCACCGCCCGGTACACCATGCCGGCGAGCTGCAGCTGGGCCGGGGAGGTGAGGGCCTTGCCGGTGGCGTCCTTGAAGTCGGCCTTGAGGCCGGCGCCCAGCGGGTCGGCGATCAGCAGGGCGGCCGCCTCGTCCTGCTCGGCGGTGCCGAGCGGCGGCTGGACGCCGTGCTGGGATCCGGTTGCCTCGACCTTGCCGGTGGCGAGGTTGACGGTCTTGGTGACGAGCGTGTCGGACCCGTAGTCGTAGAACGACACCTCCGCGCGCCGGGGCGCGTCGGGGTCGTCCACCTCGTCGGCCTCGGGGTCGGCGAGGTCCACGCCGAGGCGCTGGGGGCCGCGGTCGCCGTCCACGTCCTTCGCGGCGGTGAGCGGCTGCTGGTTGAGCGCGATCTTCTCGACGCGCGCGATCTCGTCGTCGGTCAGCGGGTCGCGCCCCATGCCCTTCGTGCCCTCGGCGGGCGCCTCCTCGACGACGCCGGGCCGCACCGCCGCCGTGTCGCCCTGCCGTGTGCCGGCCGCCTGCCCGGCGCTCTGCCCGTTCTTGCCACCCGCCGTGTCGTCCGCCCCCGCCGTGCCCGGGAGGGTGATCCCGACCATCACGGCTGTCGCGGCCACCGCTATGGCCGTACCCGCCACCACCTTGCCCAGGTGGCGGCGCACCGTCGTGCGCACAATCTCCCCCTACTCCCCCTGCTGCCCGGGAGTACGTCTGCCCCACTGGTTCGGCATGCGACGTCTGTTTGTCTCCGCATGCACCGGTCATCGGGTAAGAGGGGCGTGAGTCACGGGTGGTTCCCTCAGATTCCGGGAGACTCGGGCGGCAAGGCGACCCCGCGGCGGCGGCACACCTGAAAGAGTCGTATCCATGCAGGTCTGGCCTGGAGAGGCGTATCCCCTCGGTGCCACGTACGACGGCGCCGGCACGAACTTCGCGGTCTTCACGGAGGCCGCGGACCGAGTAGAGCTGTGTCTGCTGCACGACGACGGCTCGGAGACGGCGGTGGAACTGCGGGAGAGCGACGCGTTCGTCCGGCACGCGTACGTGCCGGGCGTCATGCCGGGGCAGCGGTACGGCTTCCGGGTGCACGGTCCCTACGACCCCGGTCGCGGGCAGCGCTGCAACTCGGCGAAGCTGCTGCTCGACCCCTATGCGAAGGCGGTCGCCGGCGAGATCCGGTGGGGCGAGGAGGTGTACGGCTACCACTTCGACGCGCCCGAGCGGCGCAACGACCTCGACTCGGCGCCCCACACGATGACGTCGGTGGTGGTCAACCCCTACTTCGACTGGGGCGACGACCGCAGGCCGCGCACCGACTACCACCAGACGGTGATCTACGAGGCCCATGTCAAGGGTCTGACGATGCGCCACCCGGGGCTGCCGGAGGAGCTTCGCGGCACCTACGCGGCCCTGGCCCACCCGGCGGTCCTGGAGCACCTGACGGAGCTGGGGGTGACGGCCCTGGAGCTGATGCCGGTGCACCAGTTCGTCAACGACCACCGGCTGGTCGACATGGGGCTGAACAACTACTGGGGCTACAACACGATCGGCTTCTTCGCCCCGCACAACGCGTACGCGTCCTGGGGCGACCGCGGCCAGCAGGTGCTGGAGTTCAAGTCGGCGGTGCGGGCACTGCACGAGGCGGGCATCGAGGTCATCCTCGACGTGGTCTACAACCACACCGCGGAAGGCAACCACCTGGGCCCGACGCTGTCCTTCCGGGGCATCGACAACCCGTCCTACTACCGGCTGGCGGACGACCCCCGGTACTACACGGACACCACCGGCACCGGGAACTCGCTGCTGATGCGCTCCCCGCACGTGCTGCAGATGATCATGGACTCTCTGCGGTACTGGGTGCTGGAGATGCATGTCGACGGGTTCCGCTTCGACCTCGCGGCGACGCTGGCGCGCCAGTTCCACGAGGTGGACCGGCTGTCGTCGTTCTTCGACCTGGTCCAGCAGGACCCGGTGGTGTCCCAGGTGAAGCTGATCGCGGAGCCGTGGGACGTCGGCGAGGGCGGCTACCAGGTGGGAAACTTCCCGCCGCTGTGGACCGAGTGGAACGGCAAGTACCGCGACACCGTGCGGGACGTGTGGCGGGGCGAGGCCCGCGCGGTGGGCGAGTTCGCCTCCCGGCTGACCGGCTCCTCCGACCTCTACCAGGACGACGGACGGCGCCCGCTGGCCTCCATCAACTTCGTGACCTGCCACGACGGGTTCACCCTGCACGACCTGGTCGCCTACGACGACAAGCACAACGAGGCCAACGGGGAGGACAACCGGGACGGCGAGAGCCACAACCGGTCCTGGAACTGCGGCGTGGAGGGCGACACCGACGACCCCGCGGTGCTGGGGCTGCGGGCCCGGCAGATGCGCAACTTCGTCGCCACGCTGATGCTCTCCCAGGGCGTGCCGATGATCAGCCACGGGGACGAGTTCGGGCGCACCCAGAAAGGCAACAACAACGCCTACTGCCAGGACAGCGAACTGGCCTGGGTCGAGTGGCCGCAGGACGGCAGCGAGCTGCTGGACTTCACGCGCGCGCTGGTGCGGCTGCGCAGGGAGCATCCCGTGTTCCGGCGGCGCCGCTTCTTCCACGGCCGGCCGGTGGAGGGCACCCATGACGAGCTGTCGGACATCGCCTGGTTCACGCCCGGCGGGACGGAGATGGCGCAGCGGGACTGGGACCGCGCGCAGGCGTCCGCGCTGTCGGTGTTCCTCAACGGCAACGCGATCTCCGAGCCGGGTCCGCGCGGCGAACGGATCACGGACGACTCCTTCCTGCTGATGTTCAACGCCACCGCCAAGACCCTGGAGTTCGTGGTGCCGGTCGGCCACGGACGGCAGTGGCAGGTGGTCGTGGACACGGCGGACCCGGCGTCCGTGGCGGAAGGGGCGGGCGCCGAGGTGCAGGCGGGAGCCCGGCTGACGCTGCCCGACCGGAGCATGACGGTGCTGCAGCGGCCCACATAGGCCGCTCCCGGGCGGCACGGGACGGCGGCGGGGTCCGATCGGGGGACGGGCCCGGCCGACGGACACAGGGACGGATCCGGACCCGCCCCGGAGGGGGAGACGGTGACACGAAACGCGGCGGGGCGGGTACGTAGGGTGTCATGACCCCTGAGCGACGTGACGCCCCCGTTCCCGTGCCGCCCACGGCGACCTACCGGCTGCAGCTGCAGCCCGGGTTCCCCTTCGGGGCCGCGGCGGCGGCCGTGCCGTACCTGGCCTCGCTCGGCGTCTCGCATCTGCACCTCTCCCCCGTCCTGGAGGCCGTGCCCGGCTCCCTGCACGGCTACGACGTCACGGACCCCACGCGCGTGCGGGCGGAGCTGGGCGGGGAGGAGGGACTGCGGGCGCTGGCGCACACCGCGCGGGAGCACGGCCTCGGCCTGGTCGTGGACATCGTGCCGAATCACATGGCGATGTCTGCGCGCCACAACCGTCCCCTGTGGGAGGTGCTGCGGGAGGGCCCCGGCTCGCCGTACGCGCGCTGGTTCGACGTCGACCGGGAGGCGCAGGGCGGCCGGATGCTGTTGCCGGTGCTCGGCGGTCCCCTCGGCGGGGAACTGGAGCATCTGCGGGTGGACGGCGACGTCCTGCGCTACCACGAGCACGTCTTCCCGCTGCGCGAGGGAACCGGCGGGCTGCCGCTGCCGCGGCTGCTGGACGCCCAGTGGTACCGCCTCGCCTGGTGGCGGCTGGCCCGCACCGAGCTGAACTACCGGCGCTTCTTCAGCATCTCCGAGCTCATCGGGGTGCGGGTGGAGGACCCGGTGGTGTTCGAGGCCACCCACGGCACGATCCTGCGGCTGCTGCACGAGGGGGTGCTCGACGGCCTGCGTGTGGACCATCCGGACGGCCTCGCCGACCCGGACGGCTACCTGGAGCGGCTGCACGAGGCGAGCGGCGGCCGGTGGACGGTGGTGGAGAAGATCCTCGCGGACGGGGAGCGACTGCCGGACTCCTGGCCCGTCGCCGGCACGACCGGCTACGACGCCCTGCGCCACGTCGACGGCCTGTTCACGGACCCCGTGGGGGCGGGGGAGCTCCTGACCGGCTACCGGCGCTTCGCGGCCCCGCGGACGGACCGGGGCGGCGACTGGGCGGCGACCGTGCGGCGGGCGGCCCACCAGGTGCTCTCGCACGAGCTGGCGGCCGAGACGGACCGGCTGACGCGGACGGCCTCCCGGGTGTGCGCCGCGTCGCCCGACCCCATGCTGCGCGACCGGGCGCCCTGGGCGCTGCGCCGGGCCCTGGTGGAGCTGCTGGTCCGCATGGACGTCTACCGGCCCTACGCCTCGGGCGACCCGGCGGTCGTCGTCACCGAGGCGGCGGCCCGGGAGGCCCGGCAGGCGTTCGCGGTGCCCGAGGAGGCGGGCGCGGTCGATGTGGTGCGGGGGCTGGTGCTGGGCAAGGAGGGCCGGGCGGGGGCGGAGTTCCGGGCGCGGTTCGCGCAGACGTCGTCCGCGCTGCGCGCCAAGTCGGTGGAGGACACGGCGTTCTACCGGTACGTGCCGCTGCCCGCTGCGAACGAGGTGGGCGGCGACCCCGGCTCCCCGGGAGTGTCGCCGGCCGCCTTCCACGCGTACTGCGCGCGCGTGCAGCGCGACTGGCCGGCCACCGGGACGGTCGTGTCGACGCACGACACCAAGCGCAGCGCCGACGTGCGCGCCGCGCTCGCCGTGCTCACCGAGTGCCCGCAGCGCTGGTCCGACGTCCTGGCGGAGGTCGCCCGCACACAGGACGACGCGGTGGACGGGCAGCTGGCGTGGGCGGCCTGGCAGACCGTCTTCGGGCTCGGCCCGGCGGCCCCGGAGCGCGTCCGGGAGGCGCTGCTCAAGCACGCGCGCGAGGCGGGCCTGTACACGAGCTGGACGGAGCAGGAGCCGCCGTACGAGGACGCGGTGGCCGCGTTCACGGCGGCGGGGCCGTGCGGGCCGCCCGGCGAGCGGGTGGCCGCGTTGCGCCGGGCGCTGGCGCCGCACATCGGGGCGAACGTGCTCGGCACGGCGCTGGTGCATCTGACGATGCCGGGCGTGCCGGACGTCTACCAGGGCGCCGAGTGCGAGTCCCGGACGCTGGTCGACCCGGACAACCGGCGCCCGGTGCGCTTCCCGCCGGAGGGCCCGGACACCAAGGCGGCGGTGACCGAGGCGGCGCTGTGGCTGCGCCGACGGCGTCCGGACGTCTTCGGGGAGTCGGCGACGTACGAGCCGCTGCCCGCCGAAGGGGCGGCGGCGGAGCACTGTCTGGCCTTCGCGCGTTCCGGCGAGGCGGTCACGGCCGTCACCCGGTTGTCGCTGCGGCTGGCGGAGGCGGGCGGCTGGCAGGAGACGCGGCTGGCGCTGCCGCCGGGGCGCTGGGCCGACGCGCTGGCCGGGGAGCGGGAGTTCAGCGCTCACGCGCGCGTGGCCGACCTGTTCGAGCGGCTGCCGGTGGCGCTGCTGGAGCGGGTCGGCTGACGCGGCGGGCGGCCACGCCGGCGGACGACCGGTCCCGCGGCGTACCGGCTGCGGACGGGCGGTCGGACGGCGGGGACGAGCGGCCCGGCGGGAAGGAACCGGCGGCCGGGCGAGCGCGAACGGTGAGGACGTCCGAGCGGACGTCGAAGGTGGCGTGTCCCCGGCCGCGCGTCGGCTCGCTCCGCTCCGCCCGCCCGCGCTTCGAGCGCCCCCGGGGCCCGCTCGCGGGCGTTCTTGACAGTTCACAGAGACCGTGGGGTACTGCGGAGGCGAAGGCCGGGCGGACGAATACGGGGGTGAGTCTCCTGCCGGAGCTGCGCTACCCCACGGTGACCGAACTGACCTCTTCTGCCCGGTATCTGGCCGCACGCCGGCCCGACACGTGCACGCTGCGGCAGGTGGGGGTCTCCCGTGCGGGCCGGCCGCTGCACCTGCTGTCCGTGGGGCACGCCCGGCGGGCCGTGCTGGTCGTCGCGGGCGCCCACGCCAACGAGCCGACCGGCGGGTGCACGCTGCTGGCGCTGGCCGAACGGGTGCTGTACGAACGCGAACTGCGCGACGGCACGTCCTGGCACTTCCTGCTGTGCGCGGACCCCGACGGGGCGAGCCTGCACGTCACCCCCGCGCCCCGCAGTCTGCTGGAGTACCACCTCGGCTTCTTCCGCCCGGCGGGCCCGGAGCAGCCGGAGTGGTCCCCGGCGGTCCTGCCGCCGGACCGCCTGCCGCCCGAGACGCGTGCGCTGACCCGGGTGATCGACGAGCTGCGCCCCTACCTCCAGGTGACCCTGCACGGGACCGACCTGGGCGGCAGCTGGGTGCAGTTGACCAAGGACATCCCGGGGCTGGCCGAGCCGTTCGCCAAGTCCGCGGCGCAGCTGCACATCCCGGTGGAGACGGGTGCCTCCGACGCGGCGGGCTGGCCGGCGTCCGGGCCCGGCGTGCACGTGATGCCGGCCGCCGGCGCGGAGGCCGCCTATCCGAGCATGCCCGACGACGCCCGGCACAGCACCTGGTACCACGCCCACCGCTACGGCGGTCTGACGGCCGTGGTGGAGGTCCCGATGTGGGCGAGCGACATGGTGGACGACCCCGCCCCGCATCCCGCCCCGGCGGCGGCGATCCGCCGGCTGGCGCGGCGGCTGCTGCGGGACACGACGGAGGTGGAGCGGGTGCTCGTCGAGGTGCTGCCGCGCCTGGAGGGCGTCGACGGTCCGCTGCTGCGGGCGGCCAGATGGGCGCTGGACCTGGTGCCCGGGCTGGCCGCGGACTGGACCCGTACGCCGCCGGCCGACACGACGATGGCGTATGTCGGCAGCGTGGACGCGTTCGCCCGCCGGCTGCCGTTGCGGGCGGCCGCGATGTTGTGGCGGGTCCTCCAGGAGTACGACGACGACGCGGCTCCGCGCCTGGAGCACCTCGTCGCGACCTGGAGCGACGCCTTCGCCGACCGTTTCCGCGCCCGCTGGGTCCCGCTGGAGCACCAGGTCGAGCACCAGTCCCGGACGGTGGTCGCGGCGGCCCTGCACGCCCGGCACCGAGCGGCGTAGCCGCGGACGGCCGACGGATCCGTCGAGAGGGCCGGTGCCGTGGCGAGGGGGCGGCCGGGCCGCGGCCGGGGCGGGCCCCGGGAGCGCGGAGGCTCCCGGGGCCCGCCGGACCGCGTGCTCAGACCTCGGGCGCCTGATCGTCGTCCAGGGCGAACACCGGGCCGGTCAGCGCCTCCCGCTCGCAGTCGTTGCTGTAGGTGTGGCTGTAGTCGACCGGACGGCCGTCCCAGCGGCCCTGGGCGCGGACCTTCACCGGGGCGTACACGAGCGGGCAGACACGGCTGCCGTCGCGCGGGACGGCCTCGACGTCGCCGCCGGACCGGGCCAGGGCGTCGCAGGCCTCCGCGGCCCGCGCGTGGCCCTGCGGCGGGTCGCACAGCAGCAGGGTGCCGCGCGCGTCGCCGGAGCGGGCGTCGCCGCGGGTGACGGTGAGCTGGAGCCAGTTGCCGGGGAGGGCGTCGTGGGAGGCGGCCAGGGCGTGCGGGGCGGCGCCGGCGGCGAGGAGGAGGGCGGCCGCGGCCGGCAGGACGCGCCGTACCGCGCGGGCCGGCCGCAGAGCGTTGAGGAAGTGCGTCATTCCCGGTGCATCGGCACGACGGGCCGGGTACCCCAGTCCGACTCACCCGAACGGGCACCGGCCGGACGGAACGCGGCGAGGACGACCCGGGCCCGGTACTCCGCCTGACGCGCCACCGGGATCCAGCGCGCCCCGCGGTCGTCCCGGTGGACGGCGCACCACGCGCCGAGGAGCGCCTCCGGTTCCGGCAGCACGCCGGCCGGGTCGCGTCCGGCGCCGGTGACGAGCCGGTGGAGCAGGCCGGCCGTGCGTACGGCGATCCGGCCGCCGACGATGCGCAGGGCCGTCGGACGGTCAGTGAGCCATCGGCCGGGGGTACGTCGACACCGCTTCGGGTCAGGGGACTTGACCGGTTTCAGTTCGCCGAGAGACGGAATCCCGTCCGGCCGAAGGCGACCTGGTCGCCCTCGCGGACCACGGCCGCGCCGATGACGCGCCGCCCGTTGACGGTCGTGCCGTTGGTGGAGCCGAGGTCGCGCAGCACCCACACGCCGCCCTGGCGGATGAGTTCGGCGTGCACCCGCGAGACGCTCTCGTGGGTCAGCCGCAGACCGTTCACGGGATCGCGGCCGATGCGCAGCGCGTGCGCGGTGCCCGGATGCGGCAGCAGCAGCTTGGGCAGCCGCTCGGCCTGCCAGGCGCGGCGCAGTCGTACGGTGAAGCCGGATACCGCCTCGACCGCGCCGAAGACGACCCGCGAGAAGCGGTTCTCCTCGGACAGGTCGGCGGTGAGGACGGCGAGCTCGTCCGGGCGTCGGGCGGCGAGGGCCAGCTCCATGCGCCGGATGAACGTGTCGTGCGACAGGCGCCCCAGGGCGACGCCGTCGCGCAGCACCTTCAGCGCCCGGTCGCGCTCCGCGTCGGACAACCGCGCGGGGTACGTGTTGAACTCGAAGGACGACGTCACGGTGGTGATTGTCGGTCAGCGGGCTCCGGGTGTCCAGAAGACGGGGAGACGGCCCCCGCACGGGTGGGGCGTCAATGGGAGTGTTCCCGGGCAGGATCGATCTCCCGTGGAGCACGATGGACGGGACGGGCTACATCACGGTGAGCAGACGAAGGGGAGCCGTCCGTGCAGTTCGAGGTGTGGGCACCGCAGGCCGGACGCGTGACGCTGCGATGCGGCGGCGCCACGCGCGCGTTGGGACGCGATCCGGAGCGTGCGGGATGGTGGACGGGCGAGGCGCAGGCCGAGGACGGCACCCGGTACGGCTTCGCGGTGGACGACGGCCCCGTCCGGCCCGATCCCCGCTCGCGCCGTCAGCCGGACGGGCCGGACGGTTTGAGCGCCGTCGTCGACCAGAGCCTGCACGAGTGGCGCACGCAGTGGTCCGGACGTCCGCTGCCCGGCGCCGTGCTGTACGAGCTGCACGTGGGCACCTACACGCCCGAGGGGACGCTGGACGCGGCGGCCGGGCGGCTCGGCCATCTCGCCGGACTCGGCATCACCCATGTGGAGTTGATGCCCCTGTGCCCGTTCCCGGGCCGGCACGGCTGGGGGTACGACGGGGTGTCCCCGTGGGCGGTGCACGAGCCGTACGGCGGCCCCGCGGGGCTGAAGCGGTTCGTCGACCGGGCCCATGCGCTCGGTCTGGGCGTGGTCCTGGACGTGGTGCACAACCATCTGGGCCCGTCCGGCAATCACCTGCCCTCCTTCGGCCCGTACTTCACCGAGACGCACCACACGCCGTGGGGCGCGGCCGTGAACCTGGACGCCCCCGGTTCCGACGAGGTGCGCGCCTACCTGCTGGGCAGCGCGCTGGCCTGGCTGCGCGACTACCGGCTCGACGGGCTGCGTCTGGACGCGGTGCACGCGCTGGCCGACACGCGCGCGTACCCCTTCCTGGAGGAACTGTCGGCGGCGGTGGACGCCCTCGCCGCCGAGACGGGCCGGCCGCTGTTCCTGATCGCCGAGTCCGACCTGAACGACCCGCGGCTCATCACCCCCCGCCGGCAGGGCGGCCTCGGCCTGCACGCGCAGTGGAACGACGACTTCCACCACGCCCTGCACACCGCGCTCACCGGCGAGTCGCAGGGCTACTACGCCGACTTCGCACGCGACCCGTTCGCCGCCCTCGCCAAGACGCTGACCGGCGGCTACTTCCACGACGGCGTCCACTCCGCGTTCCGGGGCCGGCGCCACGGCCGCCCGCTGGACCGGGCCCGGGTGCCCGCGCACCGGCTGCTCGGGTACGGCCAGACCCACGACCAGGTCGGCAACCGGGCCCAGGGCGACCGCCTCTCGGCGTCCCTCTCTCCGGGGCTGCTGGCGTGCGCGGCGGCGCTGACGCTGACCGCGCCGTTCACGCCGATGCTGTTCATGGGCGAGGAGTGGGCGGCGGGCACGCCGTGGCAGTACTTCACCGACCACACCGACCCGGAGCTCGCCGAGGCCGTACGGCGGGGCCGGCGGCGGGAGTTCACGGCGCACGGCTGGGCCGAGGAGGACGTGCCCGACCCGCAGGACCCGGCGACCCGCGAGCGCTCCTGCCTGGACTGGTCCGAGCCGCGGCGCGAGCCGCACGCGCGTGTGCTGGCCTGGTACCGCGAGCTGATCGCCCTGCGGCACGCCCAGCCCGACCTCACCGATCCCGACCTGGCCGACATCAAGGTCGCCCACGACGTCGGGGGCCGGTGGCTGGCCTTCCGGCGCGGCGACGTCCGGGTGGCCGTCAACCTCGGCGAGGAGCCGGCCGCCATCCCGCTGGGCCCGCGCCCCGCGCGCGTGCTGGCCGCCTGGGAGCCGGTGGACGTCCCGGGTCCGGACGGCCTGCTGCATCTCCCCGGGGAGTCGTGCGTGGTCCTGGAGCAGGAGTGAGGCGGGGCCTGGCGGTGGGGATGGGCGTGGCGGTGGGCGTGGGCGTGGGCGTGGCGGTGGGGTGAGCCTTTCGCCCTATCCGTCCCCGTCCCCCTCGGTCGCGTCCCCGCCGTCCCCGTCCTCACGGAACTCCGTGACCCGCTCCAGCAGGATCGCCTCCCAGGCGCGCCGCAACCGGGTCCGCGGCAGGGCGAGTGCGTCGGCGTCCCGCGGGCCGGCCCTGCGGCTCTCGACGCGGCGGGCGAGGTGGACGACGGTGTCGCAGCGGGCGAGCCACAGGCCGCGAAGGCAGGGGCGGGCGCCGTAGCCGGCCAGGGTGGCGGCCCGTACGGCGGCCCCCGCGCCGACGGCGAGGGCGAGGCCCGCGATGTCCTCGGCGGGATCCCCGAGGACCGCTTCGGTCCAGTCGAGGACGCCGCGCACCCGGCCGTCGGCGCTCACCACGAGGTGCTCGCCGCGCAGCGCGTGGTGGACGAGGACCGCGGGGGCCGCCTGGGCGGCGAGCTGGGCCGCGCCCGCCGGGGTCAGCTGGTGCAGCCGGGCGGGGTCGAACTCGTCGGCGCGGCCGAGGCGTTCGGCGGCGGCCACGGCCATCCGGCGCAGCGCCTCCAGGGAGCGTGGGGCGGCCCGCGGCACGCCGAGCGCTTCAGCCTGCCGGGCCGGCACCTCGCGCAGCCCGCCGAGCAGTCCGGCGAGGTCGGCCTCGCCGACGGCCGACACGTCGTGCTCCTCGGCCGTGCCGCCGGGCAGCCTGGTGTCGAGGGTGTAGGCCAGCCCCGGGGACCACTCGCCGTGCGCGACACCGGCCGGCACGGCGATCGGGAGGTGCTGCCGGACGAGGTCGCGCAGCCGCAGTTCACGACGGCGGCGCACGGTCGTCTCGCGGTCGGGGGCGAGCCGCAGCACATGGCGGGCGCCGACCCACCAGGTGGTGGGCGCGCCGCCCTCGGTGACGGGCCGCACCTGCGGGCCGGGGCCGCTCGCCCCGTTCTCCTCGAGGAGCGCACGGACCAGTCGGCGGACGGTGTCCGCGGTGGGTGTCGGTGCCTGGGTCATGGTCGCGCCGTTGCCGTTCGGGTGGGTGCCGGGGACTCCTGGGGCGGGTCAGTCCACTATGACCAGCTCGCGGGTGGTGTCGTTGAGGCGGCGGCCGCCGTCCTCGGTGACGGTGACGATGTCCTCGATGCGCACACCGAACCTGCCGGGCAGGTACACGCCGGGCTCCACGGAGAAGCACATGCCGGGCACGAGTGGCCGCTCCTCGCCCTCGATCATGTACGGCGGCTCGTGGGTGGTGACGCCGATGCCGTGGCCGGTGCGGTGGATGAAGTACGCGCCGTAGCCGGCGGCGGCGATGACCGCGCGGGCCGCCCGGTCGACCTCCTGGCAGGCCACGCCGGGCCGGACCGCCCGGAATCCGGCCTCCTGCGCCTCGCGCACCAGGTCGTGCACCCGGCGTTCCTCGTCGGTGGGCTCGCCGACGTGCACGGTGCGGGAGGTGTCGGAGCCGTAGCCGTCCTTGAGGCCGCCGAAGTCGAGGACGACCATGTCGCCGTGCTCGATGACGCGGTCGCCGACCTCGTGGTGCGGGTCGGCGCCGTTGGGCCCCGAGGCGACGATGGTGAAGTCGACCCGGGAGTGGCCGAACCGGCGCAGGAGTGCGGCGAGCTCGGCGCCGACCTCCGTCTCCCTGCGCCCGCCGAAGGGAACCTTGCGGATCTCCTCGAACACCCGGTCCGCGGCAGCTCCCGCCGCCGCCATCAGCTCCAGCTCGGCGGCGTCCTTGACGGCGCGCAGCATGGGCAGGGACTCGGTGAGGGAGGTGTAGGACGTGGCGGGCAGGGCCTGCTGCAGGGCCAGCAGGTGCATCGCCCAGGCGTTGTCGCTGATCCCGAACCGCCCCCGGTCGCCGAGGAGGGCTGCGGTGGCGGCATAGGGGTCCTTGCCGTCGGTCCAGTCCCGCAGGGTGAGCACGGGGGCGCCGGCCGCCTTCGCGGCGTCGGGGGCCTCGAGGGCGGGCACGACGAGGACCGGGTCCCGGCCGGCGGCGAGGACGAGCAGGGTGAGCCGTTCGGTGGCGGCGGTCGGCGCGTAGCCGGTGAGCCAGACGAGGTCGGGTCCGGGCGCCACGAGCAGTCCGGCGAGTCCGGCGTCGGCGGCCTCCCGCGCGGCGCGTTCCATGCGGGCCCGGTAGTCGTCGGCGGTGAAGGGCGCGGGGGCGGTGCCGGTCATCCGGGC
The DNA here is from genome assembly GCF_003032475.1 of Streptomyces sp. P3. Lineage (NCBI taxonomy): Bacteria > Bacillati > Actinomycetota > Actinomycetes > Kitasatosporales > Streptomycetaceae > Streptomyces > Streptomyces sp. P3. The sequence continues at coordinate 6,773,998 of NZ_CP028369.1, read as the reverse complement.
CTCCCAGGAGGGACGTGGCGGCTGCTGAGGTGACTGCTGGTGCCGGTGCGGCTGTGGACGGCTGACGGGCGAGGTGACGCCGGCGAGACGACCACGGGCAGCATCCTGCCCGTCCGGCGGGGGTCGCGCGAGCCGGTCGGCAAGGGTTTCGGACGGCCGGCCCGCCCGGACCGGCCACCCGGGGCCGTACGCAGGCCGGGAGCAGGAACGGCGCCCCGTCTCGGACCTGCTCCGGGCGGCGGCGCGCCCCGGTCCGGGAGAGGGCGCGCTTCAGCCGGCCCGCGAACGGCGCGGCGCAGGCATGGGTGCGGGCGGTTCGCCGGCCGGTACGCGCGGGCGGCGTGCCGACGGCCCGCGGGTCCGGGCGGCCCGTCCCGGGCCGTCCCGGGCCGTGTCAGGTGACGATGCCGGGGACGACCGTCACCTTCCGGTACCCGCCGCGATGGCGGACCGCCACCTCCACCTCCGCTCCGGGGTGCGCCCGGTCGACCGCCCGGGCGAGGTCGGTCGCCGAGTCGATCTCGGCGCCGCCGAACGTCAGCAGGACGTCGCCGCGGACCAGACCCGCCCTGAAACCGGGACCGGGGACGTGCACGGCGACGATCTCGGCGCCCGTCCGGCCGGCGTCCACCGCCTCGATCCCCAGGCTCGCCCCCGCCGAGCGCGACGACGCACCCGTCCCGGCGGGCGTGCCGGAGCGCGCTGCGGCGCCGGACCCCGGCGCGGGCGCGCCGTCCGGCCCGGACCGCGACGCCGTCCTCCCCTCCCCCGTGCGGTCCCCCGTACGGCCCGACGCCTGCGGCCGATCCGCCTGCCCCGCCGGCCCGGCCCGTCCCTCCGGCCCGGCGCCTCCCCCCGGCTCCTCCTGCCGCTGCGGCTCGGCCGGCCTGCTCATGCCGGTCACGGCCGCCCCCACCGTGCCCAGGCCTACGCCGGACAGGACGAGTACCGTGCCCGCGAACAGACCGGCCACCAGGGTCGTCAGGCGTCGTCCGCGACGCCTGGCGGCGGGCGGACGGTGGCCCTCGCCGCCGCTCGGCAGAGCGGCGGCGTCGGGGTCATGGCCCGGCAGGGGTTTGGGTCGCAACGCTGTCTGTTCCATGGATCGCCTCCGGCTGGTGCTCTACCCGGCGCACCCGCGCACCACGAGCCACGAACGAGTGAGACTGACCCGGATGCGGACGAGGTACGGGCGCCCCGGCGCGCGATGCGTCCGGTGCGGCATCCGCGCGCGGATGACGCGGCCCCGCCCCCACGACGCCGGGCAGGGCTGCCGCGCCTCACGCGCGCGTCGCCAACGACTCCAGCAGAGCGCGGGCCGCGCCGCCCGCCGGAGCCGCGGCGTGCACGATCTCGACCCGGTGGACGACCCGCGGCTCGACGACGGGCACGGCGACCGTCCCCGGGACCCCCGTGGCGGCCGAGCGGGGCAGCAGGGTCAGGCCGTGCCCGGCGGCGGCGAGCGCGGTCAGCAGCCTGAGGTCGCAGCCGTCGTAGCGCAGTGCGGCGCAAAAGCCGTGGCCGCCCCCGGCGGCGGCGCGCAGCTGGGACAGCGGCAGCGCGGCGTCGGGCGCGTCAAGCCAGCGCGCGTCGACGAGGTCGCCGAGACGCAGACTCTTGCGGCGGGCGAGCGGATGAGCGACGGGCAGCAGGACGCTGACGGGCTCCTCGCCGACACCGCGTGTGGTCAGCGGCGCCACGTCGGGCAGCCGCAGCGGGTCGCTGGGCGCGGCCAGGCCGTCGACGAACCCCAGGTCGGCGGTGCCGTCGGCGACGGCGGCGACGACGTGGTCACGGCCGAGCACGCGCAGCGTCACTGCGGCGGGCGGAAGCGCCGCGAGGGCGGCGGGGCCGAGTGCGGTCGGCGAGGCGGCCAGCGTCAGCCCGGTGGAGGGCGCGGAAGCCAGCCGGACGACGTCCGCGCGGGCGGCGTCCAGACGCAGCAGCAGCGGCCCCGCGTGTTCGAGGAGACGTTCGCCGGCCGGTGTGGGGGCGACCGGGCGGCGGGTGAGCAGCGGCGATCCGAGGTCCTGTTCGAGGGCCGCGATGTGCTGGGAGACGGCGGACTGGGTGTACCCGAGTTCCCGGGCGGCCCCGGAGAAGGAGGCGAGCCGGGAGACGGTGACGTAGGTGCGCAGGTGGTGCGGGTCCATGCGTCCAGGGTCCCAGGGTGCATCAGCTCTGCTTATCGACCGTGCAGCAATCATCGTTGGACGCGAACCGGGGGCCGCGCCCAGGATGAGGCGCATGACCGGTACAGCAGCTCGGACCGCACGGATCGCCCTGGTGGGCGACCGCTCCTTGAACGTCGTCTCCCACACGCGGATACCGCTCCTCCTGGACGCCCTGGCAGCCCGGGACCGGCTGATCCTGGACGCCTACTGGATCCCCTCGAAGGAGGCGGAGACCGAGAACGCGGTGCGGGACTTCGACGCGGTGTGGGTGGTGCCGGGCAGCCCCTACCGGAGCGAGGCGGGCGTCCTGTCCGCCGTCCGCACGGCGCGCGAGGAGGGCATCCCGTTCCTCGGCACCTGCGGCGGTTTCCAGCACGCGCTCCTGGAGTACGCCCGCACGGTCTGCGGGCTGTCGCGCGCGGCGCACGCCGAGAACGACCCCGACGCCGACGACCCGCTCATCGAGCCGCTGGCCTGCTCGCTGGTGGGCCACGAGGGCGCGGTGACGCTCGAGCCGGGCTCGCTCGCCCACGAGGTGATCGGCTCGGAGCGCACGGTGGAGCGTTACTTCTGCGCGTACGGCCCCTCCCGCCGTCTGGACGTGCTGCGCGCCCACGGGCTGCGTTTCTCCGGTCACGACGAGCAGGGCCGGCCCCGGATCGCCGAGCTGGCGGACCACCCGTTCTTCCTGGCCTCCCTCTTCCAGCCGGAGCTGGCCGGTGACGGCTCGCGCCCGCACCCGGTCGTCCGGGCGCTGGCGCGGGCCGCCGTCGGGCACGCGGCCCGGCGGTGAGTCAGGAGAGCGAGAACTGCGGGAGCGGCGAGGGCGGTGCGAGGCCGGGCAGGAAGCCGTGGGTGCGGCGGGCCAGGTATCCGGCCTTGTACCGGTCGACCTCGCGGTGCCAGTTCAGGATGCCCGCCAGCCAGTTCTGCAGGTCGCCCACGTAGTCCCCCATCGCCGAACGGGCTTCGGGCGGGAGGTCGAAGTCGTCGCAGAGGACGGGCAGTTCGTGCGCGACGATGTGCTCGAACTGCTGCATGCGCCGGGTCATGAGGTCGTGGACGACGCCGAGCGCGGTCGGGTAGTCGCAGCCGAAGAAGTTCTGCACGACGAGGATCGCGTTGTGCACCTCGCCCTCGTACTCGATCTCCTTCTGGTACGAGAAGACGTCGTTGGTGAGGCATGCGTAGTCCATCGCCGCGTTCTCCAGCGCGCGCACGACCCCGCTGCGGTAGACCTCCGGCGGGACGGCGGGGCCGCGGCCCGTGCGGCACAGGCTCAGGGTGAGCTCGGAGCCGAAGGTGGCGCGGCGCATCTCCAGGTAGTCGACCGGGTCGGGAACGCGGTTGTGGAGCTGGTTGGACAGCTCCCACACCCAGCTCTCGGTCATGGCGTCGACCGCGTCGCGCAGGGTGCGCCGCTGGTCGGGGGTCATGTCGTGGGTGGTGCGCGTCCAGAGGTCGATCAGGCCGCGTTCCATCGCGTCGACGGGGACGACCGGGACGGGCTCGCCCTCGACGGGCATGCAGGCCGACAGGCGGGCCGTGGTGAGGCGGGCGGCCGCGAGATCACGGCGGTTGCCGAAGACGAGCGGGTAGTAGTCGTCGCCGTAGGTGCCCCAGGCCAGCCACTGGGCGCTGAGGTCGAGCGCCTGCGCGGTGGCGTCCGGGTCGAGGCCGGCCGAGCACAGGGCGAGGTCGCAGGAGGCGAGCCTGTCCTCGTCCCAGACGCCCTCCGCCAGCATGCCCATCCGGTGCGTCCACGCCAGCAGCCTCGGCCGGCAGGACTCCAGGTGCGGGCTGATCCCGACCGTGAACGGCATGTGGAAGTCGGGCAGCCGCGAGGGGCCGACCTTCCGGAACGGCATGTGCGTGTGGGCGCGCAGGCGCTCGGCGGCCGCGCCGGCCAGCAGCGCTGCGACGTCGGCGGCCGACGTGCCGGGGCCGGCCGGCTTCTGCCAGGGAGCGGGGGACGATGCTCCCTCGTTCATGTAGCGGCTGGAGCGCATGTGCCATTCGTGGCCGCCGGACTGCCAGTCCTGCAGGCCCTTGGTGTAGGCGGCGACGGCGGCCACCTCGTCCGGCCCGAGTCCCTTGTCCAGGGCGAGCGCGGGGACCTCGGTGAACGCGGTGTGCTCGAACTGGTGGAGCCGGGAGGTGAGGATGTCGTTGACGGTGTCGGCGGCCTCCTGGGTGGTGCAGCCGAAGAACGTCTCCAGGACGAGCACGCCGTTGCTGTTCTCGCCCTCGTCCTCGACCTCGCGCTGGTAGGAGAACAGGTCGTTGCGCAGGTGCACGGCGTCCGAGAAGGTCTCCATCAGCACCCTGAGCGGCCTGGTTCCCGCGACGACGGCGGGAACCTCGGCGGTGGCGTACTCCACCAGCCCCGCCGACCAGGGCGCGCCGCCCACCTTGCGGCGCATCTCGATGTACTCGACGGGGTTGGCGATGCGCCCCTCGTCGATGTTGGACAGCTCCCACATCGACTCGTTGAGCAGGTGCTCCGTCGCCACGGCGAAACGCCTGCGCCAGTCCTGCGACATGGCAGGCACCGTGCGCGCCCACAGGTCCTTCAGCCCGGCCTCCACCGGGTTGCGCGGCACGGGAACCGGCGTCGACAGGTCCAGCGGCATGAACAGCGGGAGCCGGTCCAGATGGGCCTTGCCCGCGGCGCGGTCGGGGGTGCGCTTGAACATGTCGAGGAAGTGGTCGTCGAAGAAGAACACCCACACGTACCAGTCGGTGATCAGCGACAGCGCGGTCCCGTCGCAGTCGGGGTGGGTGTAGGCGCAGAGCAGGCCGTAGTCGTGCGCCTCCAGATCGGCCTGTTCCCAGATCCCGGATCCCTCCAGCATGCCCATGTCCCGCGCCCACCGCGTGGAGTGCGCCCGCGCGTCGGCGACGTTCGGGTTCAGCCGCGCGGGGTACGGCATGTAGAAGTGCGGGAGTTCGAACGGTTGCGTCATGGCCGGGCCCTACCCGGGGGTCCGCGCGGCCATCCGCCGGGTGACGGATCATCACACCATCGCGTGAATCGGCGCGAAGCGGGCAACGCGAGGCGAGCCGGCCTGTGCCGTGACCGCGCCCCCAGTGCCGGCCGCCGCTCCTCGGACGACCGGTAGGCGGCTCACTCCCGTACCTGGATGAGCGCGTGCGTGCCGCCGGTGCGCCAGCGCTGTCCCTCGGCCGCTGCCAGGGCGGCCTCCGTACCGGCATCGAGACCGGTGATCACGTCGGACTTCAGCGTGCGCAGCGCCGCGACCGGGCCGGGGAAGTACGCGGTGACGTCGGCGAAGGGGGTGGTGGGCGCCCAGCGGCTGTCGCCCACCAGCCGGCGGTAGTTGAGGTCGCCCTTCACGATCGTCAGCTTTGCCGCGGCGAACTCGGCCCGCAGGTCGTCCGGCATCCGCGCGTAGGGCAGCGGGGCGGCGGAGAACGGGTGCGCGCGGACCGTGAGCGTGCCGTCCGCCATGGCCTGCCACAGCCGGCGGCCGTGGTCGGCGGCCGCTCCCCGCGCTCCCGACAGTTTGCGCACCGCGTCGACGACGTCCGCGGTCGTGGCGTCCGAGACGTAGTACGGGTAGGGCTTGACGTGCAGGGCGACCCGCCCGCACCGCCGGTGTGCGAGCAGGTGCGCGGCCAGGAGCAGGTCGGGCACCAGTTCGCGTCCGGCGTTGTCGGCGACGAGGCACACGGTGCCGGAGCCGGAACCGGCACCGCTGTCCGCCCCGGCCCGCGGCAGGAGCCGCCAGAGCCGCTCGGCGTCGTCGGCGACGAGCCCCGGCACGGCGGCCCGTTGCTCGGCCCCGGCGTCGGAGAGCCGGAAGCCGAGGTCGGCCCGGTTGCCCCAGAGGGAACCGTGCAGCAGGGCCCGGTCCCGTTCCTCGACCGGGCGGCCCTCGAGGGCGTCGAGCGCGGCCAGTTCCTCGTCGGTTTCGGGCGCCTCGAGCTCGGCCAGCTTGAACGGGCGGAACGGGTCGATGCCCTGCCAGGGCCCGGGACCGAAGTAGCCGACCGCTTCGAGGAGTCGGCGGTAGAAGTAGCTCTCCGACCACAGCCACGGCACGTCGAACCAGGAGTGGCCCGTGTGCGTGTCGAGGCCCCAGACGCGCCATCTGTCGCGGTCGTGCGCGTCGGCGGGCAGCGGGTCGATCACGCCGTCGGCGCAGGCGGCCAGCAGCGCGTCCAGGCCTCGGTGGAGGTCGGGTCCGTAGGGGAAGGCCTCCCGCACCTGCCGGATGATCGCCGGGTGTCGTTCCGCCAGGACGCTGTGGGGGAACGAGCCCGGCTCATTGCCGAGGATCACGGGCGGAGCGGCGGCGTGGGGCATGCGGTTCACCGTATCGCGCAGTCGCGCACCGCACCCGCCGGCCGCACCCGCGCCGCGTCCGGCGGCCGCGATCGCCCGCCGTCGCCCCTCCCCGGCGGCGACGGCTCTCACACGGCCGCCATGGTCTCCCGCTCGAGTCGGGCGGCGAGGCTCACATAGCGTGGGCGACGCGGTACCGGTACCAGGCCCCGGATGAGGACGTGCCACATCTCGGCCATCCGGCGGGGCAGCCGGCCGGTGGGTTCGCGGGAGCGGCCGACGACGCGGGTGCCGACGAAGAAGCAGACCAGCGAGTGGGCGACGGCGTCGAGGTCGACGTCGGCGTGGATGTCGGACTCCCGCACCGCGCCGACGAGGCGTCGGGAGATCAGGTCCAGCAACTCCGTGAAGGGGTGCGGCAACGGGGGCCGGACCGCGACTCCGCCGGTGGCCAGGCGCAGACCGGCCCGGGCGATCGGCCCTTCGACCCAGAGCCGGGTCAGGCCGAACGTCAGACGGATCAGGGCTTCGAGGGAGGTGCCGCCGCGGTCGTCGATCTCGCCGGCGATCCGGCGGGCGGCCTTGGACTGCAGCTCCATGATGGCGTGCGCCAGGTCCTCCTTCGCCGCGAAGTGGAAGTAGAGGGCCCCCTTGGTGACATGGGCGTGCGCGACGATGTCGCTCAGGCTGGTCGACTCGTAGCCGTGCCGGTCGAACAGGTCGGCGGCAGCCGTGATGATCGTCGTGCGGGTCTGTTCGGCGCGTAACTGCCTCGCCATCGACTGGTACTCTCCCGGGCCGGTAAAGAACGGGTCATGCCGTTTTTTCTTACCCCGTGTACACCATAGCTCACCCTGCGAGTGAGCCGGCAGGACGGGAGCGCGCCGTCGACTCCCCCTGCGCGCCCCCTACTTGCCCTACGGCAAAGGGTCTTCCAGGGGACAGCCTGCCACAGGGGACGCGCTTGCGGCACGGTGACGGAGAGGATCAAAAAAGACGGGGTGCGCGGTTTCTGACGCTGTTTCACGCCGACCGACAGATGACGGCGGCGAACCGACACGTGTCACCGCCCTTTGGAGGGCCTCGGTCGGGAGACGTACCCGCATCATGGGGCGTGCACCCGCCGCCGGCAACAGGCCGGAAACCGATGGTGGAGCGGGAAACACGTGCGGCGAAGAAAACCACCGCAGCAACAGAAAGCGCTGCGGAAACAGAGGGCAGGACGGAAACGGAAAGCAGCGCTGGAACGGCAGGGCGGCGACAGACGGCAGGGCGGGCCGGCCGGTGTCTCGCACACCGGTCGGCCCGCCCCATGGGTTCGTCGCTCACGGCGACCGCGGAAGTCGCCCCTAGAAGGTCAGCTTCCAGCTGTTGAGCTTGCCCGTGTCCTGTGCGGCCGTGTCCTGCACGCGCAGCTTCCACGTGCCGTTGGCGGTCTCGCCGGACGCGTTCACCGTGTAGGTGGCAACCACGTTGTCCGCGGAGTCGGAGGAGCTGGCCGCCTTCAGCCGGTAGGCCGTGCCGTCGGGCGCGACGAGGTCGATCACCAGGTCGCCGCGGTAGGTGTGGGTGATGTCGACGCCGACCTGAAGGGCGGACGGCGCGTTGCCCGTGCGGCCGGTGACCGCGATCGAGGACTCGACGGCGGAGCCGTTGTCCGGTATCGAGAGCGCGCTGGTGTTGGAGAAGACGGTGCCACCCGTGGAACCGCCGCCGGATCCGCTCACCGCCTGCACCGTCTTGGCTGCGTCGGCCAGACCCGCGCCGCAGCCGCCGGAGCAGGCGCCGGGCAGGGCACGGGCGTTGTTCTTGATGGCCGTCTCGATCTGCGCCGGGGTCAGCGAGGGGTTCGCCGACTTCATGAGCGCGACCAGGCCCGCGATGTGCGGGGTGGCCATGCTGGTGCCCTGGTAGTAGGCGTACGACTCGCTCGACGGCGTCTTCGCGCCGGAGTTCAGCGTGGAGAGGATGCCGTTCGTGGTGCCGGTGCTGGTCTGGCCGCCCGGCGCCGAGATGTCCACGAGGGAGCCGTAGTTGGAGTAGGACGCCTTCGCGCCGCTGCGGTTGGTCGCGGCGACCGAGATGACGTTGTTGCAGTTGCCCGGGTTGTGGTTCGCGACGTTGTCGCTCTCGTTGCCCGCGGCCACGACGACGGTGGTGCCGCGGTTCACGGCCCCGGTGATGGCGCTCTGGGTCGCCGGGGAGCATGCTCCGTCGCCGCCGAGGCTCATGTTGATGACCTTGGCGACGTTGGAGTTGGCGGGAACACCGGAAACGGTTCCGCCGGACGCCCAGGTGATGGCGTCGATGATGTCGGAGTCGTAACCGCCGCACTTGCCGAGCACCCGCAGCGGGGAGATCTTGGCGCCGTACGCGATGCCCGCGACGCCCTTGCCGTTGTTCGCGACGGCCGCGATGGTGCCGGCCACGTGCGTACCGTGCCAGGAGGAGGTGCTGGCGGGGATGCCCGCGCCGCACTCGTCGGCGTTGTACCAGTCGCCCGGGTCGGCCGGGTTGGAGTCGCGGCCGTCGCCGTCGACGGACACGGCGGTGTCGGAGACGAAGTCGTAGCCGCCGACGATGTTCGCGGCGAGGTCGGAGTGGGCGACATAACCGGTGTCGATGACGGCGACGGTCACGCCGGTGCCGGTCGAAGTGCCCCAGGCGCCCGGCACGTTCATACCGGCCGTGGACTCGAAGAGGTCCCACTGCTTGGCGTACTCGGTGTCGTTCGGGTCGACGGCCTGGGGCTTGTTCAGGCGGTCCGGGACCACGTAGGCGACCTGCGGGTCGGCCTGGTAGCGGGCGACGACGTCGGCGACGTCCGCCTTCGTGAGGTCCTCGCCCAGGTCGACCAGGGCGGCGCCGGTGCCGAGGCGGCGCTGGAAGTCGACGTCCTCGCCGGCCGCCTTGCCCTTGGCGGCGGCGTCGGCCTCGGCGGCCGGGTTCGACGTGGCTTCGGCGACGCCGGACCTGTAGCCGACGATGAGGCGCTCGGCGGGGGCGCCGGGAGCGGCCTCGGTCTGCGCAGCGGGGATGCCGGAAGCCGCGGAAGCGGTTTCCTGGACAGCGACGGCGGAGGCGGTCGAGGCGGCGGTGAGCAGGGCGGCGGAGACCGCGGCGACGGATATGAGCTTCCGTCTCAAGGCAGGTGTGGTGCGCAAGAGCGTGCCTTTCGGTGGCCGGTTCCGGACAGGGCGGAGCGGCGGGCGATTCGCTTCGACGTCGAAGCGGCGGGGGGTGAATCGGCGGGGGGTGTATCGAAGAGCAGCGCAGAAGGCCGGCCGTGGCGCGCGGGCAGCCGATCCGCTCGGGGTCACCTGTGGTTCGGCTGTGAACGAACGATAGGCAGAGCAACAGTCGTGCGGATACAGGGGAAACCCTCGACCCGGCCGACAGCTCCCCCGCGGCCCGCACGATCGGCCGGTGATCGACCGATTTGGCGCGGTGGTACAGGCCAACAAGGCCCTGGGCGGGCGGGTTGAACGCAGGCGGCCGCGTTCCCGTACTGACGGCAGACCGTTCCCGCGCCGGCCGAGGAGACGTCCCCGATGCCCCGCACGACCGCACACCGCACCGCGGCACTGGCCACCGCCGTCGCCGGGCCGCTCCTGCTGGGCCTGTGGGCCGCCGGACCGGCCCAGGCGCACGGCGCGCCGACCGACCCGGTCAGCCGGGTGTACGCCTGCTCGCCCGAGGGCGGCGCCGACGCCGGCTCTGCGGCCTGCCGGGCGGCGCTCAGGGCCAACGGCACGTCCTTCGCCGCCTGGGACAACCTGCGCGTGGCCGACGTGAACGGCCGTGACCGGCAGACCGTCCCCGACGGGCGGTTGTGCAGCGGCGGTCTGGCCGCCTACCGGGGGCTCGACCTGGCCCGCGCCGACTGGCCGTCCACGCGGCTGACGCCGGGGGGCACGCTGCGGATGACGTACGCCTCGACGATCGCCCACGAGGGCACCTTCAAGCTGTATCTGACCAAGCCGGGATACGACCCGTCGAAACCGCTCACCTGGTCCGATCTGCCCGAGCGTCCGTTCGCGGAGGTGCGGAACCCCGCGCTGACGAACGGCGCCTACCGTTTCACGGCGAAGCTGCCCGCCGACCGGACGGGACGTCAGGTGCTGTACACGATCTGGCAGAACAGCAGCACGCCCGACACGTACTACTCGTGTTCGGACGTGGTGTTCCCGCAAACGGTTACGGAAGGAAAGGCTCGGAGCACGCCGACGAGCAGGGCGTCCGCCACTTCGGCGCCGCGTACGGCGTCCTCGAGCCCGAGTCCGACGGCGATCCCGGACCCCGCCGGCCCGTCGGCGTCGCCGGTCACCGGGGTCTCGCCGGCGCAGGCCGCCGCGGCGCCGCAGAGCACGCCGGTGGCCGCGGACACGGGTGGCTCGGGGCCGTCCGCGCCCGTGCTGGCGGGCGGCGCCGCCGTGGTGCTGTTGCTCACCGGCGGCGCCGCCCTGACCGTGCGCCTGCGTCGGCGCTGAGACCCGGGTCGCACGGCGTTCAGTGGTCCCCGTCAGTTCGTCAGTTGACGGTGACGGCCTGGCCCCCGTCGGTCACCGGGGCGTACTTCGCGGTGAAGAAACCGTTGGCGAAACAGAGCGACGAACCGGACGACTTGGTGAACTGCTGGTTGACGAACGAGATGCTGTTGTCGGTGTTGCTCGCCGTGCCGGACAGGCTGGGCGCCTGGTAGACGCAGTTGATGCTGCCGAGCAGGGTGCGCAGCACGACCGTGGTCTGGATGACGGAGCCGGACGCCGGGGTCACGGTGACGGTGCCGTCGGATGCCACGCTGCTGGTGTAGGGCAGCGCGTTGACCGTGATGCTGGTGACGCCGAGCACTCCGAACACGTTGGTGGTGCAGCTGCCGAACGTGTGCGCGCTGAGCGACTCGGTGGCGGTGCCGGGCGCGGTGGGGTTGTCGCTGACGGTCGCGGTGAACCCGGACGCCGCGCAGGACAGGCCGCTGGTACCGGTCGCGCTGGAGTAGAGGGTGGCGTTGGTGCCGCTGGCCAGGGAGGCGTTGAGGACGTCGCCGACGGCCACGTCGCCGGCCGGCGTCGTCAGCACCGCGCCCGCGGCGGAGGCCGGGGTCACGGCCGTGAGGGAGAGCGCGGCGACGGTTCCGGCGAGGGCGAGGAGGGAGCGGGAGCGGGTGCGCATTCGAGTGCCTCTTTCGGAAGTGGGGCTGTACCGGGGGGAGTTGCTCGGTGGGTGTGAACCGGCGTGTCGCTGGTGGCGACGTGGGGGGACACCGGGAGGCGTCCACCGCTGCCGGCCCGTGACGCCTTCTCCGTACGCGACGGACCGGCAACGGCAGGCGGCCGGTGACCGTGCTGGAGGTCACTGGTGAGTGACTCCGCACGGGCCGGGCGGGAGAGGGCCGCCGGTCTCGGGCCGCTGGGGGAAGCGGCTTGGCCGGCGGCCATGAAGGGATCGAGCGCGGGACCGAGGGCCCGTACTGGCTGAATGAGTCCGGGAGCGCGAACGAGGTCGTCGCGCTGCGGATCCGGCGCCACGGATCCGGGCTGAGCCAGGGCAGTTGTAGACCTGATGGTCAGTCAACGTCAAGACCAGGAAACAAAGTTGATGGCCAAGCAGATATATGCGACAGCCCCCGGCGACGCACCCGGTCGAGGGATGGCACATAATGAACACTCTTTTTCCACATCTCCCTTGACCCGCCGGTGTAACCATCGGTAACTTCCTCGAAGGCTACTGCTGCGTAACGAGAAAGCCCTTGCGGCTTCCGGGAGTTGCGAGGAGACGTGCGCAGCAGCCGCTGTCCGCGCCAGGACAACGTGCCGCTGAAGCCCAACCCGCACGACTTAGCGCATGGGAGCAGAAATGGCCTCGTCCCCGGACGTCAGTTCGTCCGCCGACAACACCCCCGAGAACCCCGAAAGCGGTTCCGCAGAGAGACGCGGCCGGGTCCGGCTGCGCCGGGCCGCCGTCATGGCGGTGCCCGCCACCTTCGTCGCCGCGGGGCTCGCGGTCCTCACCGCCCAGGGTGCCCTGGGCGTGCAGTTCGCGATCTCCGGGATGCCGTTCGTGGTGACCGCCGACCGGCTCGACGGTGAGGGTTTCGCGCAGTTCGGCGGACTCGACAACATGATCGAGAACAGCCCCAACCAGGGCGACACCGGCGGTCAGGTCCTGGTCGTCACCTCGGTCGTGAAGAACGGCAAGATCACCAACATGTGCCAGAGCGTCGACCTCGGCGGCATCCAGCTCGTGCTCAAGGCGGGCGGCGGCTCCACCCCGGTCAGCGTGAAGAACCTGGCCATCGACTCGGACGAGATCTCCGGCGACGCCGAGTTCAACAACATCGAGATCGGCCGCGACTCGAGCACCTTCGACAAGGTCCCGATCCAGGGTCCCGCGGGCGTCTACGGCCAGCAGGCCGACACGGTCGTCATCAAGAACCTGTACCAGCACAACTACGCGGCCACCGCCGCCGTCTTCAAGCTCCCCGGACTGAAGATGAGCTTCTCCAGCGAGGGCTGCAAGTAATGACCTTCACCCAGTGGCGGGACCGCTTCCGCAGGTGGAGAGGCCACCGGCCCTTCGCGGGCGGCCTGATGCTCGTCCTGGGCGGCGCCGAGATCCTGGTGACCATGAAGGCACCGCTTCCGGTCATCCTGCACGTCGGCATGCAGGGTCTGGCGGGTTACCTCCTGCCGACCCTGATGGTGCTCTGCGGCCTGCTGATCCTGTTCAACCCGACTCAGCGGCTGTTCTACTCGATCATCGCCATCCTGCTCTCCCTGGGCACATGGCTCACCTCCAACATCGGCGGCTTCGTCGTGGGCCTGCTGCTGGGCGTCGTGGGCAGTTCGGTGGCCTTCGGCTGGCTGCCCGACCAGGAGCCTCGCGTGAGCCGCCGCAAGCGGCGCGAGGGGAACCAGGGGCCGTCGACGACGGAGACGTTCCTGAAGAGCGGACCGCTGCCCGACACGGGCAAGCCCGCCTGACGACGACCTTGCCTCACCTCACCGGCGGGGCCGGGACGACCTGCGCACAGCGGGCCGCCTCCGGCCCCGCCGGTCGTGCGCCGGGCCCGGGCCCGGGCCCACGCGGCCACGCTCGTGGCCTCGGCCCTCCCCTGTCCGGCCACCGAGAACTTCGCGACGGAGACCCGACACCGGCCGTCCCGCGCCGAGGCGCCGGGCATCCGGCGCTCCGGGGCGACCCGGCCCTCGCGGACGCCACCCGGTCACCCCCGCGGCGCCACCCGGTCACCCCCGCGGCGGCGCACGGGTCTGCCGCCGGCGGCCCGGACGTGCGGGTGCGACGGCGCTCCGCCGCGCGGTGGGCATCACGCCGGTCACAGGGCGCGTGACGGGCGGGGGGAGGGGTGCGACGACGCACGAGAGGGGATTCCGCCTGGACTGACCAACGGTCAACCCACCAGCGCACTTACGCCCGGACTCCCCTGTTCACCGCGTTCCGGATCACAATGCGGCTGCGTCTCCTCACTCCTGGTGGGTGCTCACTTGACTACCAGTGGTCACACGCGGTTGGCTCCGAGCCAACGCACGTCCTCCGCCGGTGCACACCCCTGCGTTCCGGCGGCGCTCGCCCCGTCCTCCTGCTCTGCCGCCCAGCGAGGTGCAGCCCCCCATGAACACTCCCGTCCCCGCTCCCGCCGGTCCGTGTCCCGGCGCAACCCTGCGTCTGGCCGCCCTCGCCGCGGCCTGCTGCCTCCTGCTCGCCGGCTGCACCGGCGCCGCATCGTCCGGCGCGGACGGGGCGGCCGGCGCGAGTGGCCGGCTCAAGGTCGCCCTGGTCACCCACGGCGCCGCGAAGGATCCCTTCTGGGAGCTGGTGCGCAGGGGGGCGCAGGCGGCGGCCGCCAAGGACGGCGTCGATCTGACCTACACCAGCGACTCCGACCCCGCCGGACAGGCCGAACTGGTGCGGGAGGCGATCCGCGAGCACGTCGACGGCATCGCCGTGACCCTGGCCAAACCGCAGGCCATGAGGAGTCCGGTGGCCGAGGCCAAGGCGGCGGGCATACCTGTCGTCGGCCTCAACTCCGGTATCGACGCCTGGCGTTCGCTGGGGCTCCTGGAGTACTTCGGCCAGGACGAGAGCGTGGCGGGCCGCGCCGTCGGCGACAAGCTCGACGCCCTGCGGGTGAGACACGCCCTGTGCGTCATCCACGAGCAGGGAAACGTCGCGCTGGAGGCGCGCTGCGCGGGCGTGAAGAAGACCTTCGACGGTGAGACCCGGATGCTCTACGTCGACGGGACGGACATGGACGCCACGACCGCCGCGCTGACGACCCGGCTGCGGCAGGACCCCGACATCGACGAGATCATCACCCTCGGCGCGCAGTTCGCGCTCGCCGCGGTGCGGGCGGCCGACGAGGCCGGCAGCAAGGCCGAGGTCGCCACCTTCGACCTCGACAAGGACCTGGTCACCGCCGTCCGCGACGGTCACGTGCAGTTCGCGGTGGACCAACAGCCCTACCTGCAGGGGTATCTGGCCGTGGACGGGCTGTGGCTCCACAGGACCAACGGCAACGTCAGCGGCGGCGGCGTCGCGCCCGTGCTGACCGGCCCGGCCTTCGTCACGAAGACCAACGTCTCCGACGTCGCCCGCCTGGCCGCCGCAGGAACCCGCTGACCCGTCTTCGACCGCCCCCTCCCCCCGCTGATCGCCCTAGGACGACTATGTCTCCACGGACAGGTGCCCGGCGCCGCCGTCTCGGCTCCATACGTCTCTCACTGTTCCTTCTCGCACTGGTGCCCAGCGTCACCCTGGCCGCCATGTGGGGTGTGACGACGACACAGATGTTCTCGGAGGGACTGCGGCTGCGCGAGCAGACCGAACTGAGCCGCTCCACCGGCGCCATGGGCACCGAGGCGACGCTCGCCCTGCAGCGGGAACGCAGCCTGTCGGCGGTGTGGCTGACCTCGCGGCCCGCGGGTTCCCGGCCCGCGCTGGAGGCCCAGCGCGCGAAGACGGACGTGGCGGTCGCCAAACTGGTCGCGCACGCGGACGACATCCAGCGGGCGCCCGCCCGCGTCCGGGACCGGCTTTACTCGGTCGTCGCCTCGGTGAGCAGCCTCGAGTACTACCGTGGTCAGGTGGACGCCCCGGTCGACATCACCGCCGCACAGGCACTGGACCAGTACACCTCGATCATCGACGACCAGATCCACGCCTTCCAGGAGCTGTCCCAGGTCGACGACGGCGACCTCACCTCGCAGGCCGGCCCGCTCATCGCCCTCGAACACGCGGCCGAGCTGGTCTCCGAGGAGGACCTGAACCTGACGCTGGCCGGGCCCGCGGGGCGGATGGACGACAAGGCGTGGGCCGAGTTCGCACAGCTGGTGAACAGCCGGCGCTGGCTGGTGCAGGACCAGATCGTGCCCTCGCTGACCGGCGCCGCGAAGGCGCAGACCGAGGAGATCCTGACGAGTTACCAGTGGCAGACACTGGAGGCCGTCGAGGACAAGGTGCTCGCTGCCCGGACGAAGCAGGGCGAGAACGGCCAGATCGCGCTGCCGGACGTGCAGAAGGAGTGGCGCGCCGCCCTGATCGACGTCTCCGACGCGTACGAGAAGCTGATCCGGCAGCAGACCGCGCACCTGCTGCAGCGCAGCGCGGACGAAGCGCACGGGCTGCTCCTCACCGCCGCCTCGCTGAGCGCCGGCGGTCTCGTCGCCCTGCTGCTGTGCGTCGGCATGTCGTGGCGGATCACCCGGTCGCTGTCCCGGCGGCTGCGCGGACTGCGCATGGCCACGCTGAGTCTGGCGCACGAGCGGCTGCCGGACGTGGTGGCCCGGCTGGACCGCGGGGAGACCGTCGACGTGGACGCCGAGACCCCGCCACTGGACTACGGTGGCGACGAACTCGGCCAGGTGGCCAAGGCGTTCAACACGGCGCAGCGCACCGCCGTGCTCACCGCGGTGGAACTCGCCGACACCCGGCGCGGCTTCGAGAAGGTCATCCTCGGTATCGCCCGGCAGAGCCAGAACCTGGTCAACCTCCAGCTCAGCAAGCTCGACGCACTGGAGCGCCGGCACCAGGACCCGGACGTCCTCGCCGGTCTGTACGAACTGGACTCCACGGCGAGCCAGTTGCGCCGCTACGAGGAGAACCTCGTCATCATCAGTGGCGGCCGGCCCGGGCGCAGCTGGTCGGAGCCGGTGGCGCTCACCGACATCCTGCGCAGCGCCGTCGGGGAGGTCGCCGAGTACCGGCGGGTGGAGGTGCACACGGAGGAGGAGGTGTGCATCGCGCCGCCCGCCGTGGCGGACGTCATCCATCTGCTCGCCGAGCTCATCGACAACGCGACCTCCTACTCGCCGGCGCCCGGCCCGGTCGGGGTGCGGGCCACACTGGTCGCCAGGGGGCTCGCGATCGAGGTCGAGGACCGCGGCCTGGGCATGTCGGCGGAGGACTACGCCTCGTTCAACGCGCAACTGGCGGTCCCTCCCCAGTTCGACGTGGTGGCGCTCGCCGACGACCTGCGGCTGGGCATGTTCGTGATCGCCCGGCTGGCGACCCGGCACGGCATCGGCGTGACCCTGCGCTCCTCGCCGTACGGCGGCACCACCGCGATCGTGCTGCTGCCGCACGAGGTCGTGGTCCGCGAGTCCCCGGACCCCGAGGACCCGGCTGTCGGGATCTCCCGCGCGGCGACGTCCGCCGGACCCGTGGCCGAGGCTGCGACTGCGACTGCGACGGAATCGGAGGCGGAGGCGGAAGCGGAGACGGAGGCCGGCGCCGGCCGGGGAGAGGCCGACGACCCGCCCCCGGGGCAGGGTGCGCCGGGCCCGGCGCGCGAGGGGCACGACGACGCGCGGGAAGCCGTCGGCGGGGAGCCGGCGCACTCCCCCCACGCGGCGCGCACGGCTCCCCCTGCGGCGCACGGCGGCCCCGGTGTGCCGCGCGAGGGCCTCGCTGCCGCGGACGAGTCCCCGAAGGGAGCGCGGAGCGTGTCCGGCGGGGAGAACGGGCACGGCCGGCCCCGGCCCGACGAGGACGCGTCCCCCGTTCCCGGCCAGGACCCGGAGCGGGACGGCCACGGCGGGAACCCCAACCGCGTCGCCCCGGACCGGGACCGCAGCCGGGACGACGGCCGGCCCGGAGACCGGACCCCGTCCCCCCTGCCGGTCCGCAACACCTCCGGCCGGGCGCACGAACCTTCCGCCGGCGCGGCCGGCGCGCCCGCCGCCGGCTCCCGCCCCGGCGGCCTCACCCCGCTGCCGCGCCGGATCCCGCAGACCAGCCTCGCGGACGAACTGCGCGAGGACGCGTCGTGCGCCGACACCGTCGAGGACGACCGTGTCCCGGACGACTTCACCGCAGAGCGCGCCGCGTCGTCCCTCGCCGGATTCCAGCGCGGCACGCTGCGGGCGCACGCCGACGCCGGCCGGCCGCCGTCCGATCCTCGGAAGACGACCGCCGAGGAGACCCCCGGCCCGCCGGTGACCGCCGCGGGCGCCGCCAAGAACCCGACCCCGCCCGCCGACCGCTCATGAAGGACACCGCCATGACACCCTCCCTCCCCGGCACGAACAGCCAGCTCGACCAGTTGCTCACCGGTCTCGTGGACCGCGTCGCCGACGTCAACCAGGCCGTGGTCCTCTCCGAGGACGGACTGGTGGTCAGCAAGTCCACCGGCTTCCTGCGCGAGGACGCCGAACGGCTGGCGGCGACGGCGTCCGGGCTGATGAGCCTCAGCAAGGGCGTCAGCATGGACTTCCGGGGCGGCCCGGTGCGCCAGGCCCTCATCGAGATGGCCCACACCTACCTGATCCTGACCTCGGCCGGTCCGGGCGCCCATCTCGTGGTACTGGCCGGCAAGAACGCGGACGTCGGCGTGGTGGCGTACCAGATGAACATGCTGGTGAAGAAGATCGGCGAGCACCTCAGCGCGGCGCCGCGGGCCCATGTCGGTCCCGCCGTGCGCACCCACGGCGGGTGAGGTGAGCGGAGGCGACGAAGCGGGCCGGCTGGTCAGACCGTTCGCCCTGACCGGTGGACGGACCCGGCCCAGCCGCGCCGACTTCACGCTCATCACGACGGTCACGGCGGTGCACCCGCCGCCCGCCCGGGTGGCGCGGCCGCAGCCGGAGTACGCCCGCATCCTGCGGCTGTGCGCCCGGCCCGTCGCGGTGGCGGAGCTCGCGGCCCATCTCGACCTGCCGGTGAGCGTGGTCGTCATCATGCTCTGCGACCTGCTGGAGGCCGGCCTGATCACGGCCCGGGCACCCCGCTCGGTCACCGGTTCCGCGGACCTGGACCTGGACCTGCTGCAGAAAGTGAGGGACGGCCTTGGCCGGATCTGACAGCGCCGCGCCCGTCGGCGGGTCGGCGGCGGCGCCGGACACCGTGAAGATCCTCGTCGCCGGCGGCTTCGGCGTCGGCAAGACCACCATGGTCGGGGCGGTCAGCGAGATCGTGCCCCTGCGCACCGAGGAACCGCTCACCGTCGCCGGCCTGGACGTCGACGACTTGAAGGGCATCGAGGCCAAGCGGTCCACCACCGTGGCCCTCGACTTCGGGCGCATCACCATCGGCGACGACCTGGTGCTGTACCTCTTCGGCACGCCGGGCCAGCAACGGTTCTGGTTCATGTGGAACGACCTGGCGATCGGTGCGCTCGGGGCGGTGGTCCTCATCGACGTGCGCCGGCCCGAGTGCAGTTTCGCCGCCGTCGACTTCTTCGAGCGCCGGGGCATCCCGTTCGTCATCGCGGTGAACGGCTTCCACGGGCTGCACCCCTACCCCATCGAGGACATCAGGGAGTCGCTGGCACTGCCGGCGCACGTTCCGGTGCTGCTCTGCGACGCGCGCGAGCGGGAGTCGTGCCGGGAGGTGCTGATCGCGCTGATCGACCACCTGATCGACGATGTCACCGCCGGGGCCCGGCGGGGTTAGTGCCTCTCGGCCGCGGCGGCGCGCGCCCGGCGGGCGCGCGCCGCCCCTCGGCGCCCCTCACCGCCCCTCGGTGCTCAACGGGCTCACCGCGGGCTCACCGCGCTCAGTGGGCTCCGGCCTCGCGCAGTACGGCGATCGTCTGCGGGTGGGGTCCCGCGGCCGCCCACTGCAGGGGCGTCATGCCCGTGCCGTGGTCCTCGCGGCGGTTGGGGTCGGCGCCATGGGCGAGGAGGACGCGGACGGTTTCGACGTGTCCCCAACAGGCCGCCGCACACAGGGGAGTTCCCTCGGCGCCGAGGCCGGCGCTCTCGGCGTCGGGCGGTGCCCCGGCCTCGAGGAGTCTGCGGGCCGTCTCGGCTTCGCCCTGGACGCAGGCCGCGTACAACGGAGTCGTCCCCTCGGCGTCGGCCGCCGCCGGGTCGGCGCCGGCCTCGAGCAACCGGCCGACGCCCTTCCCGTCCTCGAACCTCGCCGCGCACACCAGACGCTTCGTCAGTTTCTTCCGCCGTCTCCTGTTCACGGGCGCCGACCTTAGTCCGCTGCGGCGCAGACGTCGCCGGTATTCCTCATGAGCGTCACACAGGAATGCGGCGGGAAGCCGCCAAGCCTGTCCCAGTGATTGACGTGCGCCCCTTGCGCCCCTACCTTCTGACCGACTCACCGAACTTGGTTCGAAATGTCGAACCGACGTGGTATCCGGGCACCCCGCTGTATCCCCCTGGAGCGCACATGACCCCCAACCCGTCCCGCCGCCTCTTCCTCGGCGCGGCCGCCTCCGTCCCCCTGGCCCTCACTCTCGGCGTCCCGTCCGCCCACGCGGCCGACTCCGCGTACGTGATGGCCTATTTCACCGAGTCGACGAATCTCGGCGACGGCACCGACTACGGACTGCATCTGGCGGTCAGCACGGACGGGCTGCGCTGGATGCCGCTCAACCAGAACAACCCCGTGGTCACCCCCACCGAGGGCGCGCTCGGCCTGCGCGACCCGTTCATCCTGCGCAAGCAGGACGGCACCTTCGTCGTGCTCGCCACCGACCTCAAGGGGACGGACTGGAACTACGTCAGTCAGTACGTCCACGTCTGGAACTCCACCGACCTGCGCACCTTCACCGGATACCACCGGCTGAAGCTGCACGACATGAACACCCACAGCTGGGCGCCGGAGGCCTTCTGGGACGCGAGCCGCGGCCAGTACGCGCTCATCTACTCCGCCGTCAACAGCAGCGGCCACAACGTCATCATGGTCAACTACACCACCGACTTCGTCACGGTCTCGGCCCCCCAGGTCTTCTTCGACCCCGGCTACGACGTGATCGACGGCGACATGGCCGTCGGCGTGAACGGCGTCAACTACCTCTACTTCAAGAAGAACGGCACCCTTCTCGGCGCCAGGTCCAGCTCCCTGAACCCCGGCAGCTTCACGCCCTTCAGCACCGCCGTCTCCCACGGCGGCACGGAGGCCCCGACCCTGGTCAAGTCCCTCACCTCCGGCACCTGGTACCTGTGGGGCGACACCTACACCCCCAACGGCGTCTTCTACGCCTGGCAGTCCTCCGACCTGTCGGCCGGCACCTGGACCGCGCTGGACCAGAAGGCCTACACCCAGCCGGTCAACTCCAAGCACTGCGGCATCACGACGATCACCTCGACCCAGTACGACAACCTCGTGGCGAAGTGGGGCGCCCCGGCCTGGAACCGCCTCAAGTCCTACAACTTCCCGGCCCGTTACGTGCGCCACTCCAACTACGTCGGCCGGATCGACGAGTACCCCGTCGAGCCGTACAAGGACTCGCAGTGGACCCTGGTGCCGGGCCTCGCGGACAGCTCCGGCGTCTCCTTCCGCTCCGTGAACTACCCGACCCGCTACCTGCGGCACTACAACTACGCACTCCAACTCGACGTGAACGACGGCACGTCGACGTTCGCCGGGGACGCGACGTTCTACCGGACGGCGGGGCTGGCGGACGCCGGCTGGTCGTCGTTCCGCTCGTACAACAACCCCACCCGGTACATCCGGCACGCGAACTACGTCCTGCGCATCGATCCCGTCTCGACGGCGACGGAGAAGCAGGACGCGACGTTCTACGTGGGGTACTGAGGCGGCCGCTTCGGCGACGGCCTCACAACCGCGCCAGGAGCGGCAGCAGTTCGACGGCCGCCGTCACGTCGTCGGTGAGCGGACGGTCGTCCGTGCCTGCGGGCAGGGCGGCCGCCGCCGCCGCGAAGGCGGCGACCGGCGGCGACCCCGGCAGCATCCTCAACGCCCGTACCGATGCGACGAGTTCGCAGGCGACGACGACGGCGTAGGCGTGCGCCGCGCGCAAGGCCTGGCGGGCGGCCTGACCGGCGAAGCTGGCGGCCTCCTCCAGGCCCCGCGACAGGACGGCGTGCCCCGCCGACGCGGGCATCGCACAGGAACGCAGCTCCGCGAGCGCCGAGTTGGCGGTGTACTCGAGGATCATCGCGCCCGAGCTGCTCGCGGGCCCTGCGCCGAGGAAGGCGGGCAGTCCGGTCAGCCCGGGGTCGCCGAGCGCGGCCAGGCGGGCCGCGGAGAGCTGTGCGGTCTGCAGCAGCGCGAGTGCGCACGCGTCCAGGGCGAGGCCCAGCGGAGCGGCGAAGAACCCGCCGTGGTGGTAGGCCGCCGCGCCGTCGGGATCCATGAGGGGATTCTCCGACGGGCAGTTGATCTCCACCTCTACGACCTCGCGCAGTCGTTCGCAGGCGTCCAGGGCGCACCCGTGCACCTGGGGGAAGGCGCGGAACCCGAAGGGGTCCTGGACCCGGCTGCCCGGGTCGGGCGGCGGCCGGCCGGGCAGTCCGAGCAGCCGCCGTACCTCGCCTGCCGCGTGGGCCGCGCCGGGGTAGGGCCGCAGCGCGTGCACCGGCGCCGCGTACGCCTGGGGCGACCCGGACACCGCGACGAGTGAAAGAGCGGCGACGGCGTGGGTGGCCCGCAAGAGCATCCCCACCTCACCCTGCGCCAGAGCCGCCTGCGCCAATGCCAGGGCATTGCTGCTGAGCAGCGCGAGAGCGTCCCCGGCCTGCAGGACGACGGGGACCGGGACGCGGCCGGGGAGCGGCGCGAGGGCCCGGCCCGGCACGGAGCCGACGGGAGCGTGCTCGGGGCGGTCGGCCGGTCCGGACGGCGGGGCCGGCAACGCGGCCAGAGCGGCGGCGAGTCGAGAACCGTCGGCAAGCCGGGCCCCGGGCCTGCCGCGGGAGCCGGACCCGGCGGGTGCGCCGGAATCGGTGAGAGCGCCGGGAGCGGTGGGAGCGCCAGCCGTGGGAGCGCCGGTAGCCGTGGAGGCGTGCACGGCGACAGACACACGGCGGGGCGGCTCCGTGGGCGCCCCGGCATCCCTGGCGCGGCCGGCGGTCACACTCCGGTCCGCTTCGCCCGAAGCGATCGCCGCGACGGGCGCTGCCGGCTCCGCGAGCGCGGCGGGCGCCGCAGGCCCCTCGGGCAGTCCGGGCGGTCCGGGCAGGGCAGGTGGTTCAGGCAGCCCGGGCCGTGGTAGTTCGGGCACCGCGGGCCGATCGGTCGTGCCTTCCGGCCCCTCGCCGGCCCACGGCCGCTCCCCGAGGAGGGTGAGACCCGTCTGGGCCAGCGCCGTCAGGTCGCCGGTGCCGACACCGCCGTATTCGCTGACGGCCGGGTGGACGCGAAGCCGCAGGGCCTCGGTGAGAGCGTCGACGAAGGCCGGTTGGATGCCGGAACCGCCGGCGAGGAGTTGGTTGGCGCGGATCGCGAGCATCGCCCGGACCTGACGTCCGGGCAGCAGGTCGCCCGCCCCGCCGGCGTGGCTGCGCAGCAGGCGCAGTCCGTGCGCGACCTCGTCGTCCTGGTCGACCGCCACGGAGCGCTGGGCGCCCACGCCGGTGCCGCGGCCGTACAGCCGCCCGGCGGCGGCGAGCCGCCGGGCCGTCCGCCAGGAGCGCACGGCCCGCTCCCGGGCCTCGGGGGCCACCACGGGCACGGCCGCGCCGTCGGCGAGCGCGATCAGCTCGCCGACGGTGAGGGCGGTTCCGTCCAGGACGACCCGGGCGCCCTCTCCGTGCGGGGCGACCCGGGCCGTTCCGTCTGCCGGCGTGTCCAACGGTCCGGTGCGTCGGTGGTTCGGGCGGGCGGGGCCGGGCTCAGTCCAGACCCGCGGACTTCAGCCAGGCCCGGGCGACGTCCAGCGGGTCCTTGCTCTCCAGCTGCACCTGGGAGTCCAGGTCGAGCAGCGTCTTCGTGTCGAGTTTGGCGGATACGGCGTTGAGCGCCTCGATGCCCTCCTGGGAGAGGCCGCTCTTGTAGACGAGCGGCGTCACGTTCGCGAATCCGAAGAGGTTCTTCGGGTCCTGGAGGACGACGAACTTCTCCCTGGTGATGGTCGGGTCCGTGGTGAAGATGTCCGCGGCCTGCACGGTGTTCTTCTTCAGCGCCGCCTGGGTCAGGGGGCCGCCCGCGTCGAGCGCCTTGAAGTTCTTGAACTTCAGCCCGTACACCGACTCCAGTCCGACCATGCCCTGCTGCCTGGTCTGGAACTCGGGCGAACCGCCGAGAACGAGCTCGGGCGCGGCGTCCTTGAGGTCGGCGAGCGTGGAGGTCGAGGTGAGGTCGTACTTCTTCGCGGTCTCCGCGTTGATCGTGACGGAGTCCTTGGCCTCGGCGGGCGACGACTCCAGCAGCGTCAGCTTGGAGTCGAGCTTCGTCTTCACCGCGGCGTTCACCGTCGCCGGCGAGGTCTGGGCCGCGTCCTTGTCCAGATACGCGAGCAGGGAGCCGTTGTACTCCGGCAGGACGGTGATGGAACCGTTCTTGAGCAGCCCGTACGTGGTCTCACGGCTGCCGATGTTGGGCTTGTAGGACACCTTCACGCCCTTGGCCTTCAGGGCCTCGCCGTAGATGTCGGCGAGCAGGACGCTCTCGGCGAAGTTGTTGGAGCCGACGACCACCGTGTCGCCTGCCGCCTTGTCGCCGGCGAGCGGGTCGTCGGTGTCACCGGACGAGGAGCCACATCCCGCCAGCAGGAGCGCCGTCGCGGCCAGGGCGACGGCCGCCGCGCCGGGGTGGTTCCTCAGGGACCTGCTGCTGTGGGCGTTGGAAGTCACGGTTCCCGTTCCGAGCTGGGGGGTTGATGAGAACTCAAACACTTGTCTCCCGATCCAATCCATCCGCTTCTCGATCGGTCAAGAGCAGCCGGGTCACCGATCGGCGTCGATCCGTGATCGCCGCCATGCGAACCGTAAGTCCTCCCGCGCACCACGGGAGGTCTCCCTTCGTAATGGATTCTTGACGCGGGGCGACGTGCTCGCGCGTTCGAATGGGCGATAGTGTCGCCGTAGTTGACGTTCGCCACGGCAGTGGGCGTCGGCCACAGCGGTGTACGGGGACCCCGAACGTGTCACAGCCGTGCGGACACATGCGCGCACAGAACAGACGGACAGCTCGCATGCCCCCGGTGCACGCCTGCAACACCCTCTTGGAGGAGGCCCGGTGTCCACGAAAGAGGTGGACGCGCCCGCCGGCTCGGCGTCCTCGGCCTCGCCGCCCGCGCCCCGGGGCCTGCGGACCTTCGCCGACCGATGGCCCTTCCAGCGCAAGCTGAACGTGCTCGTCGGCATCCCGCTGGCGGTGATCGCCCTGCTGCTGACGTACCTCGTCGTCGACCTGGTGCAGGAGTCCGACCGCGCCGCGAACGCCGCCCGACTGGTCCGCGACAGCACGCAGGTCGCGCAACTCGTCGCCCTGCTGCAGGCCGAGCACCAACAGGCGATCCTGCTCTCCGTGCGGTTCGAGGCGGCCTCCGGCGTCGACGCCCCCTCCGCCGAGAGCTACCGGCAGTCCCAGGCCGCCGTCGACGAGCAGGTGCAAAAGGTCGTCGACGCCTTCGGCGACCGGCTGCCGGACACCGAGGCCCGCGCCCTGAGGGAGGTCCAGGGGCTGGCCGGACTGCGGCAGACCATCCAGCAGGGCTATCTGCCCGCCGACAACATCGACCCCGCGTACTCGGGCGCCGCCGACGGCCTCATCGAGGGCCTCGGCCTGGAGCACAACTCCGCGCTCGCCTCCACCTTCACCGGCAACCTCCTCGACTCGCTGCTGCGCGCCGACGCCGCCCACGGCGCCTACGAGACCGGCGTGTTCTCCGCCGGGACCGGTGACAGCAACGCGCTCATCGAGTTCACCGGCGCGGTCGGCTCCTACGAGTTGTTCACCTATCAGGCCGCGCGGTTCGAGCGGTTCGCGAGCCCCGCGCAGTCCGACGAGTTCAGCGGCATCGAGCACAACATCTCGCAGGCCTCCATCAGCCGTCACTACGCCGATCTGGCGGTGGACCCCAGCGCGTTGCAGGCCGAGTCGAAGGCCGACATCCGGGCGGCGCTGCGGGCGGCCATCGCCCGCTACCCCGACTACAGCGCACAGGCCGGGTCCCGGCTCGCGATCACGGCGTCACTCATCGGCCAGATCGCCGACCGGGCCGACTCCGCGGCCTCCAGCGCCCGGTGGCGCGCGGTCCTGCTGCTGAGCCTGGCGCTGTGCTGCTTCGCGCTGTGGATCACTCTCTCCGTCCTGGTCCGCCGTTCCGTGGTCCGTCCGGTGCTGGCGCTGACCGGGGCGGCGCAGGAGGTCGCCGACGTCGCGGGCCGCGAGCTCGCCCGTGTCGCCGACGACGACGCCGAGGAATCCGGCTCCCCACGGCTGCGCGAACTGCCGGTCACCGCCGACGACGAGATCGGTGAGCTCGCCGAGGCCTTCAACAACGTCCAGACCACCGCGGCCGCGCTGCTGGAACGCCAGGTGCTGAGCCGGCGCAACGTCGCCGAGATGTTCGGCAACGTCGGCCGGCGCGTCAGCAACCTGACCACCCGTCAACTCGCGCTGATCGACTCGGTGGAGCGCGGAGAGACCGACCCCGCGCTGCTCGAACGCCTCTACTCCATCGACCACATCGCCGTCCGGCTGCGCCGCAACGCCGACAGCCTGATGCTGCTCGCCGGCATCCGCGAGACCGTCCTGGACGCCGGCCCCACCGCGCTCACCAACGTCGTACGCGCCGCGCTGGGCCAGATCGAGGGCTTCCAGCGGGTCCGGCTGCGCGCGGCGACCGAGGCCGTCGTGGAGCCCGACATCATCGGCGACCTGACGCTGATGATCGCCGAACTCCTGGAGAACGCCGTGTCATTCTCGCCCGAGGACAGCCCCGTCGAGGTGGTGGTCGGCTCCGACGACGACGGCGCGTCGGTCACCGTCTCCGACCACGGCCTGGGCATGAGCGCGGAGCGCCTCGCCGAGGAGAACGCGCGTCTGGTGCGCCGCGAGCGCCTCGACCTCGTGCCGACGAAGGTGCTCGGCCTGTTCGTGGTCGGCGCCCTCGCCCGCCGCCGGGACGTCGACGTCACCCTCACCCGCACCCCGGGCGGCGGTGTGACGGCCGAGGTGATGATCCCGTCGACACTGCTGGTGACGACGAGCGAGGCCGGCCAGGGGGGCAGGCCCCTCTCCCCGGGTCCGTCGGCGTCCCCCGCCTCCGCCGGACGGGCCGCTGCCCCGTCGGCTCCCGCGGCGGGACCGTCCCCGTCCGTCTCCGTCCCGTCCTGGGCCGCGCGCGAGGAGGACCCGGCCGCGCTCCCCCGCCGGATACCCCGGCGCGAGGCCGCCCCGACGGCGGAGCCGGACGACTCCCGCAGCACCTCCACGGACCGGGAACCCGGATCTCCGTCCGGCCCGGCAGGCAGCCCCGCCGACGCCGTCGCCGACGCCGTTGCCGAGGACCGCACGACCGGCTCCGCCTCCGCCGCCACCCCGGGCACGGGGTACGAGCCGGGAGGAGCCGCTTCCGGCGCGTCTCCAGCCGTGCGCTCCCGCGCGCCCGAGGCCGAGCCGCCCACCCACGTCGGAGGGCCGGGCATCCCCGCGCCCCGCACGGCCGAGCGCACACCGCGCACCCGCGCCGAGGCGGAGCCGCAGGCACCCGCCCCGTCGGCGGAACGCCCGGCCACCACCACGGCGAAGAACACTCCGGCGGCCCACTCGCCCGAGCCGAGGCCGGCATCGGCATCGGCATCGGCTTCGGCATCGGCATCGGCATCGGCTTCGACGTCGTCCCCGCTGCCTGCCCGCCTGCCTGGTGGGCCGCAAGGCGCCGGCTCGTCCACGCCCGCCTCTGCCGGCGAGGCCGACGCCGCCCGGCCCCTGCGGCGTCGCGTGCGCGGCGCCACACTGCGCACGGACGCCGACACCGCCGCGCAGCGGACGGCGAGGCAGGCCGCCCGCCCCGCCGACGCGGACGCCGTACGCAGTGCGCTGGAGGAGTTCGAGGCCGCCGTGGCCCGCGCGCACCGCGACACCGGTGAACACCCGCTGCCCGCCGACCCGGCCGCTCACCGCGGCGCACGCGGGGACGACGGCCGCAGCGACCACGGACGCGACCACCGTCCCGACGGTGACCCCGACGGGGCCGACCGGACCGACCGGACAGCGACGTCCGACTCGTCGGGCCGGGACCGCACGCACCACCAGAACCACCTTCCGGAAGGAGCCGAGCAGTGAGCACGTCGACAGGTGAGACTCCCGCCGGAGACGCCACGCCGACCGATCTGCGGGCCGCCGCAGCCGACTTCACCTGGCTGCTCAGCCGTTTCGCCACCGAGACCGCAGGGGTCGTGGACGCCATCGCGGTGTCCTCCGACGGACTGCTGATCGCCGTGTCGGAGCTGCGCGAGCACGCCGACTCCGAGCGGCTGGCCGCGATCGTGTCGGGCATCACCAGCCTGGCGGCGGGCGCCTCCGGCAACTACGGTCTGGGCGGCCTGAACAAGGTCATCATCGATCTGGAGGGCGGTCACGTGCTGGTCTCCGCGATCGGCAGCGGCGCCGTGCTCGGCGTGGTCACCGACAAGGAGGCCAAACTGGGCAACATCGCCTACGAGATGACGGTGTTCGCCAACCGCGCCGGCAGCGCGCTCAGTCCCCAACTCGTCCTGGAGCTGAAGAACAGCGTCGGCGTCACACGGCCGCGCTGACCGCGAGCCACCGCAGAGAAAGCGAACACCGATGGCGGACGGCCGCACCCCGCGCGGGGCCGGCGAGGACGGCGTCGCCCCCGTCGGGCCCGCGCCCGCCGTCCGGCCCTTCCTCGTCACCGCCGGACGGGTCGCGGGCGGCCCGGGCGAGGCGTCGTCCGGCCGGACGATGCCCGTGGAGACCCAGCTGGTCGCCACGGCCGACGGGCTCGGCGCGCTGCACCGGCTCTCCTTCGAGCAGCACGACATCGTCGCCGCCTGCCGCGTGCCGCAGTCCATCGCGGAGATCGCGGCGCGGCTGCGGCTGCATCTGAACGTGGTGCGGGTCCTCGCCGAGGACCTGCGGGCGGCGGGGCAGCTGTCGGTGCACGTTCCCGACTCCGGCGTCACCCACGACGCGTCCGTACTGCGCAGGGTTATCGATGGCCTGCGGGCCATCCCCGACTCCCGGGGGGTATTCCGTGACACCGACTGAACCGCTGGTCCGCGCCTCGGCCGGACAGGCCGCCGTGCGACCGCCGCTGCCGGTGAAACTGGTGATCGCGGGCGGCTTCGGCGTGGGCAAGACCACCGCGGTCGGCTCGATCTCCGAGATCGAGCCGCTGACCACCGAGGCGGCCATCACCGAGGTCGCGGCGGGTGTGGACGACCTCAGCCACACCCCGCGCAAGACCACCACCACGGTGGCGATGGACTTCGGCTGCATCACCATCGACCCGACGCTCAAGCTGTACCTGTTCGGCACGCCCGGACAGGAGCGGTTCGGGTTCATGTGGGACGACATCGTGGAGGGCGCGATCGGCGGGCTCGTCATCGTCGACACCCGCCGCCTCGACGACTGTTACGCCGCAGTCGACTACTTCGAGCACAAGCGGATCCCGTTCGCCGTGGCCGTGAACGCATTCGACGGCCAGCTGGCGCACACGCTGGACGAGGTCCGCTGGGCCCTCGACGTGTCGGACGGCGTGCCGCTGCTCGTCTTCGACGCCCGCGAGCGCGGCTCGGTCCGCGACGCCCTGCTCGTCGTCCTGGAACAGGCGCTGGCCCGCTCCGAGGGCTGAGAAACACGTTCTGCAGTGGTGCGATGTCGCGGTGCGGGGCCTGGTCTGGTCTGGTCTGGTCTGGCCTTTGTCTCAGAAGCTGTTTCAGGACCGGTGTCAGAACCGGTGTCACGACCTGGGCCAGATCACGTTTCTCCACTGGTTTCGGAAGCAGTTTCACGACCTGCACCAGGTCGACTCCCGGGACCGGTCGAGATCCGGCACCACGAGGTCCGGTCCGACTCAGGTGCGGCCACGAACGAGTACGGCCGGCCGGGGCGTAGCCGGCCCGAGGAGCGTACGCTGCGGCCTCGGACGTGACAGCACAGGCGGTCGGGGCCGGTCGCTGTGAGCGCCGGCCGGCCACTACTCGGTCTCGGCCCGGTGAACCGTGCCGCAGCGCATGGCCTGATGTACGAGAGTGCGATCATGCGCTTCGAGCCGAGTTCGCACTCACCGCACTCACCCCACTCACCAAAGAACAGTGCCCGGGCTGGAAGACCTTCGGACTCGCGGAGCGACGGGTTCACGGGTGGCTGCATAAGTTTGATCGTCCTGCTCATCGAAATCCCGGTCGCCCTTCTGCTGGGGCTGACGTCGGCCGTCCGTGGATGGGGCCGTGCGGACGAGGACGCCGTGGCACCCCCGACGGACTGGGTCCCGGTGCTCTGGCTCGGCGGATTCACCTTGGGCGTGCTCGTGATCGCCGTGCTCTTCCTGCTCTCGGGGCATCCGTTCGCAGGAGCGATCCAACTGTTTGTGGCAGCCGTGGCACTGGTTTTCACCATCGCTGCCGGGCACGACCGGTATGAGGGTGCCGACCCGCCTTCGCCGTCGACCAGGGCCGCGATGCCGCACGCGTCTTCGAACGACGTCACCGACCGGTGGGCCCCCAGCGGCGGATGCCCGAGCGCAGAGCCCTGCACAGGCGCAGCGACCCGGCCGGCTCCTGCTCCTGCCGGCCGGTGAGGAAGCCGGCGATGCGGAGCATCGCCGGGCCCGTGCGCGGGTCGGGCATGCCTTCGCCCGCAGGAAGCACGACAAGATCCCTCGTGACTGCCGACAGCGCGGCGAGGGCCTCCACCACGCAGTCCATGGTGTCGCGCACATGCACGACCTCGCCTTGGCCGCGTGATCAGAACAGCCGCGGCCAGGCCCTGACCTGCAAAGTCGCGGCTTTCCGCAACACGCTTCAGTGGGCGCGCCGCACCCCCGGCGAGACCGTCGCGCGGGCGAGGGCCCAGAAGACGCCCAGGGTCGCGAGGGCCATACCGGCGACCAGGGTGGCGCCGCCGACGACCTTCTCGTAGTCGTGCTGGTAGAGGCCGTCCACGATGAAGCGGCCGAGTCCGCCGAGGCCCACGTACGCGGCGATGGTGGCGGTGGACACGATCTGGATGGCCGCCGAGCGCAGTCCGCCGAGGATGAGCGGCAGCGCGACGGGCAGCTCCACCTGGAGCAGGATGCGCCGTTCGGCCATGCCGATGCCCCGCGCCGCGTCCACCGGGGACGGGTCGACGGAGCGCACCGCCTCGTAGGTGGTGACCAGGATCGGCGGAACGGCGAGGACGACCAGCGGGATCATCACCGGCATCATGCCGAAGCCGGTGCTGAGGGTGATGAGCACCAGCAGACCGAAGGTGGGCAGCGCCCGGCCCGCGGTGGCGATCAGGGTGAGGGTGTTGCCGCCCTTGCCGTAGTGGCCGGTGAGGAGTCCGACCGGCAGTCCGATGAGGGCGGCGAGGGCGAGCGCCTCGAGCGAGTACTGCAGGTGCTCCAGCAGCCGGGTGGGGATGCCGTCGTAACCGTGCCAGTGGGCACCGTCGCCGAAGAAGGCGTTGACGAAGTTCAGTACGTTCACCGGACTGCCCCCTCCAGGACGGGCGCCGCCTGCGCGGCCCGGCGGCGGCCGGCGGCGCTCGGCATCCACGGGGTCAGCAGGAGCCGTACGAGGACCAGCGCGGCGTCCACGAGGACCGCGAGGACGGCTGTGGTGATCACGGAGTTCCAGGCCAGTTCCGGCCGGTTGTAGATCTGCGCGTCGTGCAGCAGGTTGCCGAGCGCGCCCTGGTTGCCGATCAGCATGCCGACGCTGACGAGGCTGATGCTGGACACCGTCGCGACCCGCAGACCGGCGATGATCGCGGGCACCGCGATCGGCAACTGGACCTGCAGATAGCGACGTACGGGCCCGAAGCCCATGGCGGTCGCCGCGGCGAGGGTCTCCTGCGGCACCGAGCGCACGCCGTCGACGATCGCCGGGACGAGCACGACCAGGGTGTAGACGGTGAGCGGGATCATCACCGTCAGCTCGGTCTGCCCGGTGTAGTCGATGAGGACGACGAAGAAGGCCAGGGACGGGATGGCGTAGAGCACGGTCGTCACCCACAGCACCGGCGGGTACAGCCAGCGCAGCCGCACGCACAGCTGGGCCAGCGGGAGCGCGAGCAACAGTCCGCCCAGCACCGGCAGCAGGGCTTCGCGCAGATGCAGCCCGATCAGGCCGAGCCAGTCGTGCTGAAGGTCGCTCGGGATGTCGAAGAAGCGGTTCACCGAACGGCCTTCGAAACGGTTTTCACGGCCGGCTGTTCCTCCTGGCGTTCCCGCCCCTCCTGCCGGCCCGCCGCGTGGGCGCCGCGGATCGCCTCGGCGATCGCCGCCTGCGACGCGACTCCGGCGGCCCGGCCCTCCGCGTCCACGGCGACGGCCCAGCCGGTGGGCGACAGGACGGCGCAGTCGAGCGCGGCACGCAGCGAGTCCTGACCGGCGACGAACGGCCGCCCGTACGACAGCAGTCGGCCGGTGTCGATCTGTCCCGCGGTCAGCGCGTCCGGCTCACTCCAGCCGAGCGGGCGGCCGTCCAGGCCGGTGACGAGGAGGTAGGGGACATCGGCCGTGGCCTTGGCGGTGATCTGCTCGGCGGTGGAGTCGACCGCGACGATGGGGGCGGTGAGCAACTCCAGCCCGGCGGAGGAGAAGAACGACAGTCGGCGGATGCCCCGGTCGGCGCCGAGGAAGTCCTCGACGAACGCGTCGGCGGGGTCGGACAACAGCTCGGCGGGCGGTGCGCACTGGGCGAGCCGCCCGCCGGTCCGCAGCACGGCGACCATGGTGCCGAGCTTGACCGCCTCGTCGATGTCATGGGTGACGAAGACGATGGTCTTGCCCAACTCTTCCTGGATGCGCAGCAGTTCGTCCTGCAGTCCCTTGCGGACGACCGGGTCCACGGCGGAGAACGGCTCGTCCATCAGCAGCACCGGCGGGTCGGCGGCGAGCGCCCGCGCCACGCCGACGCGCTGCTGCTGGCCGCCGGAGAGCTGGTAGGGGTAGCGCTTGGCGAACGAGGCGTCGAGCCCCACCCGTTCCATCAGCTCCCTGGCCCGTGCGCGGGCCCTGTCCTTGCTCCAGCCCAGCAGCCGGGGGACGGTGGCGATGTTGTCGACGATCGTGCGGTGCTGGAAGAGCCCGGCGTTCTGGATGACGTAACCCATCGACCGGCGCAGCGAGTTGACCGGCTGCTGACGGCTGTCGACGCCGTCGATGAGGATGGCGCCCTCGGTGGGTTCGACCATCCGGTTGATCATCCGCAGAGTGGTCGTCTTGCCGCAGCCCGACGGACCGACGAGGACGGTGATCGAGCGGTCCGGTATGTCGAGGGAGAGCCGGTCGACCGCCACCGTGCCGTCCGGATACCGCTTGGTGACTCCATCTATCCGTATCAAAACGCCGAACACCCTTCGGGTCTGGCCGTTTCCGCCCGTACTCGACCACACGAGTTCAGGTCATTGCGGGGAGAGTCTAGTCCGCCTCTGTTTCAGACGTTTTTTCGAGGCGGCAGGGCTCGGCACCCGGCAGTCAGGTCCCGGGAAAACACGTGAGAGCGCTTCCGCTGTGTGTGATCTGCGAGTTCTCTGAGTCTCACCCCGTGCTCAGCAACGGCTCGGGGATCCCTCGGACACCGCCTCCGCCGTCAGGGCCATGAACGAAACGAACGCGGGCGGCGTCCGGCAGCGGTCGGCCGAGATCGTGGTGCCGGTGCACCCCGAGGCCCACGTCCTCGCCGAGGGCACCGGGCGTCTCCCCGTACACCTCGCGATCGGCCGCCGGCTCAACCGCCGGGCCGCCGTGGTCCCGGGCGCCGAGCGGGAGTTCGTCTCCCGCGCGTGCGACCTGCCGGTCGGGGCCGGTCCGAGGACGCGCTTCCCGGAGGCGCAGTGCGGGTTCAGGGCCGCAATTGCCGGCGTTACCTGCGTTCCTGCGCTTCTTCCGTTACCTGGGTAACCTGCCGCGTCTGCGTTTCTCCGCGTTTCTCGACTCTTCTCCCGACGCGGGCCGACACGCCGGAGGGGCCTCTCGATCTCCGGAACGTGAGAAACGTCAGGCCGCCGCCGTTCCCGCGGCGGCCGCGGGGAAGCCCGGGGTGCGCAGCACGCCGCCCCCGGTGACCACGGCGTAGACCTCGCAGTCCGCCTGCGAGGCCGCCCACTCCACGCCCTCGCGGCCCAGCGCGAACGCGGCGGTGGCGACGGTGTCGGCCAGGGTCAGGTCCGGGGCGACGACGGTGAGGCTGTCGAGGCCGGCCGCCGGAAGACCGGTGCGCCCGTCGAGGATGTGGTCGCCGCGCTCGTAGCGTGCGGACGTGGCGACCGCCGCGTCGGTGAGGCCGAGGACGGCGCACACCTTGTCGGCGACGAAGGGGTGCCGCACGCCGACCCGCCAGGGACCGCCCGAGACGACGACGTCGCCGCCGGCGTTGAGGCAGAACCGGGTCAGTCCGGCCGCGGCCAGCAGGTCCGCCGCCCGCTGCACCGACCAGCCCTTGACGACCGCGCAGGGGTCGAGGCCACGACCCGGCAACCGGACGTCGAAGGCGCCGCCGGTGGCGATCCGGTACTCCTCGCACAGGCCGAGCACCTCGGCGAGGTCGTCGCTCATCCCGTCGGCGGACAGCTCGCCCCGGTCCAGCCGGGACACCTCGCTGTCCTCCCGGTAGGGGCTGAACCGCTCGTCGGCCTCGCGCAGCCACGCGAAGACGGCGTCCGCGGCGCCCTCGGGGACCGACGGGTCGGTGACGTCGTCCACTCGCAACGAGACGGGAAACCCCATGACGTGTTCGACGCGGTGCACGTCAGGCGCCCTTGGCGTCGATCGCGGCCTGCAGCGACTCCTTGTAGCCGTCACTGGTGAGGGTCGCTCCGGAAACGGTGTCGATGTCCGCGCTCTGCGCCTTAAGCGTTTCCGCAATCAACTTCGGCACCGCCGCCGTCGTCTGCGGATGATTGGGCTGCTTCAGCATCTGAACGGCCGTGATCTCACTGCCGTTGTAGGTGATCCGGACCTGGACGTCGCCCTTCTCCGTGGTGACCGTCGTTCCGGTGAACGTCTGCGTCCCCGGCGAGGACGACGAGGACGCGGGCGCGGGTGACTCGGCGACGGTGGACGTGGTGGTCGACGCCCCGGTGGACGGCTCGTAGCGCCAGACCGGGACGAGTCCCGCGACGGACAGGATCAGGACAGGTACGGCTCGCTTCACGATGTCTCTCTCATCCCGCCAGGCTGAAGCGTTCGAAGTGGATCTGCGGCCTCGGCACGCCGAGCTCGCGGAGGGTGCCGAGGACCGCGTTCATCATCGGCGGCGGCCCGCACAGGAAGACGTCCCGCTGCGCGATGTCCGGCACGAGTGCGGACAGTTCGCGCGGCGCCAGCCGGTCGGGCACCGGTGGCCCGGTGACCAGGTGAAGCTCCGCCCCCTTGGCGAGGGCGAGTTGGTGCAGCTCGTCATAGAGGACGGCGTCGCGTTCGCCGGCCACGCGGTAGATGACGACGGCATGCCCGTGGATCTCCTCGAGAAGCGCACGGATGGGGGTCACGCCGACGCCGCCGGCGATGAGCAGCGCTTCCGGGCGGGTGCGGTGCATCGCCGTGAACGCGCCGTAGGGACCCTCGGCGAAGACGCGCGTGCCGGGCTTGACATGGCGCAGGCCCGCGGAGCCGTCACCGGCGGCCTTCGCGGTCAGCCGCAGGCGGGAGCCGTCGGGCGCGGCCGACAGGGAGAAGGGGTTCGCCTGCCACCAGCGGTCCTTGGTCATGAACCGCCAGAGGAAGAACTGGCCGGCCCGGGCGGGCATCCGGTCCAGGTCACGTCCGGTGATGTAGACGGAAACGACGTTGTCGGCCTCGGGAACGACCGCCTCGACGCGCAGCTGGTGACGCCAGTTCCGCCACAGCGGCAGAACGAGGCGGCCCAGGAAGACCGAGCCGAGGGCGACGCCCCACACGCCGTACCAGTAGGCGGTGGCGGCGGACGACGCCGTGAAGGTGGTGCCCACCGCGATCTGGTGCGTGAAGGCCAGCACCACGGCGACGTAGGCGTACAGGTGGACGAAGTGCCAGGTCTCGTAGGCCAGCCGACGACGTGCCCAGCGGGCGGAGACACCGCCGACGACAAGGATCAGCGCCATGGCGACCACGGCGCGGAAAACGCCTTCGACGGTTTCGGCAAGGTCGACGAGCTGGTTCACCGGGTTCATCGAGGACGACTCGGCGTAGCCGAAGGCGATGAACACCACGTGCCCGACCAGCGTCCACAGCAGGCCGAAGCCGGTCCAGCGATGCCAGTTGGTGAGCCGGTCCATGCCGATGCGACGGTCGAGCCAGGGCAGTCGGGCCACCAGCAGCAACTGGAACGCCATCAGCAACGCTCCGTACAGACCGGCGAAACGGCCGATCACGACCAGTGCGTTGGAGGCGAAGCCGGCCTGGACGGCGAACAGGGTCACGACGGCCGCGTTGGCGGCCAGCACGGCGTACAGGCCGGTGCGGGCCACCACTTTGGGTCGGATCGCCGTGGGGGGCGAGGGGGGCGATTGGACGGTCGTCACGGACGGAATCTCCTAGATCGGGTCCTCAGAACACAGAGCTTCTCCGTGCTTTGCTGTCATTCTCCTGTCGTACAACTTTCAAGATCTTATCGATGTGCGCGCACACGAGACGCGGCTCTGGTGCTGCGGGGCGAGTGGCGCACTATGGGCGGGTGGAAAAAGTACGACTCCTCGTCGTGGACGACGACCCGCCGATCGCCGATCTCGTGGCGACGGTCGCCCGCTACGAGGGCTGGGACGCGGTGACCGCGAACTCGGGTGAGGAGGCGCTGCGCCGTGCCGCCGACTTCCATCCGGACATCGTGGTGCTCGACCTGATGCTGCCCGACATCGACGGTTTCGGCGTGCTCGACAAGTTGCGGAACAGCGGCACCATGGTTCCCGTCGTGTTTCTGACGGCCCGGGACGGGGTCGCCGACCGCGTCGCGGGACTGACCCGGGGCGGGGACGACTATCTGGTGAAACCGTTTGCGGTCGAGGAGCTGATGGCCCGGCTGCGCACTGTGCTGCGGCGCAGCACGGGTCCCGGGTTCCAGCGTTCCGTGCTGCAGGTGGCGGACCTCACCATGGACGAGGACACCCGCGAGGTACGGCGCGACGGGAAACTTCTCACGCTGACACCGACCGAGTACGAGGTCCTGCGTTACCTGATGCGCAAGTCCCCCACCGTGCTCACCAAGGCGCAGATTCTCGACCATGTGTGGGAATACGGTTTCGGCGGCCGTTCCAACGTCGTCGAGCTGGTCGTCAGCCGGCTGCGCCGCAAGCTCGACGCGACGGGCGACGACCCGCTGATCCAGACGGTACGCGGTTTCGGATACGTACTGCGGCAGGCGGCCGAGTGATCGCCCGGTTCCTCCGGTCGTACCACAGGCTCCGGCTGGGCACCCGGCTGGCGCTCGGCCTGGGCGCGCTGTCGTTGGTGGCGTTCGCGGTGGTCGGCGCCATGCTGACCATGTACATGCGGAACTATCTCGACCACCAGCTGCGCGACCAGATCAAGCTGGTGCAGGTGGTGCAGTCCAAGGACGCCAAAGCGCACGGCGTCGTGGAGCGCAAGCCGTACTACGGCTGGTACACGGCCGTCTACGACGTGTCGGCGGACGCGGCCGTCCTGCGCCGGCCGGCCGACGTGCCCGCCGACACCACGGCGCTGACCACCCTCGCCCGGCGGATGTCCGACTCGACCGTCGACGTCACCCGCACGGAACGGATCGGCGCGGGCACGTACCTTCTTCGCGCCTGCGAGGTGTCGCCCGGGGTGGTGCTGGTCAGCGCCGCGCCGACCGAGGACATCGACGGCACCGTGCGACAGCTGATCACGATGCAGGTGGTCGCGTTCGGTCTGGCCCTGCTGGCGCTGGTGGTGTTCGGCCGGCGGATGCTGAAGAACGGTCTGAAACCGCTCAGCGACATGGCGCACACCGCGCACGGGATCGCCTCGCACGACCTGAGCGAGTCGGCCTCCCGGCTGCACCTGCGGGCGGACTCCCCCGGCGGCGGCCCCGAGGTCGAGGAGCTCCGGACGGCCTTCAACACGATGCTGGAGCACATCGACGACTCCCTCGCCGTACGCGCGGAGGCCGAGCAGCGCCTGCGCCGCTTCGTCGCCGACGCGTCGCACGAACTGCGCACGCCGCTGATGTCGGTACGCGGTTACGCGGATCTTTTCCAGTACGCGGCCGCCAACGCCCCCGAGGAGCGCGACAAGCACCTGGCCCGGCTGCGCGCCGAGGCCGCCCGGATGGGCGTCCTCCTCGACGACCTCCTGCTCCTGGCCCGCCTGGACGCCGCCGAGGTGGAGACGCCCCTGCGGATGGAGAACGCCGACCTCGTGGACCTCGCCGAGCAGGCCGCCGACGCGTTCCGGGCGAGTCACCCCGGGCATCCGGTGACGGTGCTCCCCGGACCGGCCGCCGTACGGCTGCGGATCGATCCGCACCGCATCCGCCAGGTCCTGGACAACCTCCTCACCAACGCGGCCGTGCACACCCCGGCCGGCACGCCGGTCTCGGTCGAGGTGTCCGTCTCGGCGGAGACGGCCCGGATCCAGGTCACCGACCAGGGTCCCGGCATCCCGCCGGACGAGCGCGAAAGCGTCTTCGACCGTTTCTACCGCGTCGACAAGGCTCGCAGCCGCGACCGAGGCGGCAGCGGCCTCGGCCTCTCGGTCGCCCGCTCCCTGGTACGCGCCCACGGCGGCTCGCTGGACCTGGACGACACGACGACCGCCACCGTCTTCACCATGACGCTGCCCCTGGGATCGGTCCGGAGCAAGCCGGGAAACCCGGAACCGCCGGGCGGCCGAACAGTCGGGTAGCGGAGCAGGCGAAGTGACCCGGCGGCCCCCTGGGCCGACACGCCGACCCGTGCCGGTCGCCCCGCAAGCGCAGCGGACCTGGAAGGGGCCCCGGAAGGCCCGGAAGGGTCACGGTGCCGCGGGCCGGGTGAACCTCGGCAGGCGGCCGGGATGAACGGGGCGGGACGCGGGCAGAAATCCCACAGTCGCATCGCGTCTCACCGCACTCCGGCCCCACGGCACCCCCGCTCCCGCGGCGCGCCGCCGCAATCTGCCCCACCACGCCCCAGCCCGGCGCGCCCCGCCGCGCCTCAGCCCCGCCGCACCCGGTTCGACCGCACACCGGCCCACCGCACCCCTTGGGCCGCACCGCCGGACCCACGCACCCCCGGCCCCGCCGCACCCCGGCCCCGCCGCACCGCAGCCCGCCGCCCCACCGCATCGCGGTCGCCCTTCGGCCCGCACTCCGTCGGCTTCCGGACACCGCACCGCCACACCGGAGGGGAACGACTCCCGTCCCCCTCGCCGAGTTCGCCCCCGATCCGCCGCGCCGCCGGGTGCGGTGACGACGAGGAAGGACGACGCGCGCCGTGTCCCTGTTGCCCCTCGAAGACCCCGCGTCCCCGCCGCCGGCGTCGCCGCCCGCGGACGGCCGCCGCCGCCCGTCGGCCTCCACCGCCACCCGCCGCGCCCTCGCCCTGCTGCCGCTGCTGTTCCTCGCGGTGTGGGCGGCGGTCGACTGGCACGTCGTCCGCGACGGCGTGGCCCGGCTGGCCGCCGCCGATCCCCGGTGGCTGCTGACCGGGCTCCTGTTCACCTGTCTGGGGGCGGTCGCCTCGGCCTGCGTCCGGCAGGGCGCGATCACGGACCGGCTGCCGCCGGGCGCGCTGCTGGCCTCGCAGATCGCCGCGGGCGCCGCCAACCACGTGCTGCCCGCGAGCATCGGCGCTCATGCGGTGACCCTTCGGTTTCTGCAGCGCGAGGGCATCCCGCTGAACCGCGCCACCGCCTCGATCGCCCTGTACTCCCTGGTCAAGGGTGTGGCGAAGATCCCCCTGGTGCTGGTCTTCCTGCTCGCGGCCCCCACCGCCGTACCCCTCGCGGAATTGTTTCCGCAAGGGCGGACGCTGTTTCTGGCCGCCGCGTTCCTCCTGCTGGTCCCGGTGGCGGTCGCGGCGCTGTTCGCGGTTG
The DNA here is from genome assembly GCF_003032475.1 of Streptomyces sp. P3. NCBI lineage: Bacteria > Bacillati > Actinomycetota > Actinomycetes > Kitasatosporales > Streptomycetaceae > Streptomyces > Streptomyces sp. P3. The sequence goes on along the minus strand of NZ_CP028369.1, from coordinate 6,734,181 downwards.
CGCGGCCACTGCGCCGTCCCGCCCTGGACTTCGTCCGGACTGCCCTCAGCGACGCCCGGCGCCTGCACACCCGGCCCGCCCGCTTTCTGCCCCTGTGGGGCGGAGCGGTCGTGGCTCCGCTGCTCCAGGCGGGTGTGGTGGCCTGCGTGGGAACGGCGCTGGGCCTGCCCCTGTCCTGGTCGCAGCTGCTCTTCGCGTTCCTCGCGGCGAGCACCGCGGCCGGTGTGGTGCCCGCGCCGGGCGGTATCGGTCCGATCGACGCGGCGCTGGTGCTCACCCTGGCCGGGTACGGCACGCCGCTGCCCCACGCCACGGCGACCGTCATCGGCTACCGGGTGCTGACGGTCTGGGGACCCCTGTTGCCGGGGATGGTGGTGCTGTCGGCGATGGTGCAGCGCGGACGGCTGTGAGCCTCACCGGCCCGAGACCGCGCGACGAGCCGCCGTGCGCCCTTCGCCGAAGCGCCGGACCCCCGCACGCCGCACCCGGCGTCGGGCCCCGGCGCACCTGACGCGTCACGCCTGTCCGGCACGTCACACGCGTCATGCCGGTCGCACGCGTCCCCGCAGCGACAGCCGGGTCAGGTCAGTCCTCCGCCGCCAGCCGCAGGGAGACGCTGTTGATGCAGTACCGCTGGTCGGTCGGGGTCTGGTAGCCCTCGCCCGCGAACACGTGTCCGAGGTGGGACCCGCACCTTGCGCACCGCACCTCGGTGCGCAGCATCCCGTGCGAGCGGTCCTCGATCAGCTCCACGGCGTCGCTGTCCTTCGGGTCGAAGAACGACGGCCAGCCGCAGTGGGAGTCGAACTTGGTCTCGGAGGTGAACAGTTCGGCGCCGCAGGCCCGGCAGGAGTAGACGCCCCGGGTCTTGGTGTCGGTGTACTCGCCGGTGAACGCGGGCTCGGTCGCGGCCTGGCGCAGGACGGCGTACTCGGCCGGCGTCAGCTCCGCCCGCCACTGCTCGTCCGGCTTTTCGACGTCGTACGACATGAGCCTCAGCCCCTCACTGGGAAAGACGGTCCAGAATGCGCGGGCCCAGGTCCGTCACGTCGCCCGCGCCCATGGTGAGAACGAGATCACCGGCCCTCGCCATTCCCGCGATCACGGCAGGGGCCCCGTCCTTGTCGTGGACGGCTGTCACGTCGGCGCCCGCGGCCCGCGCCGCGTCGATGATCAGCTCGCTGGTGACGCCCGGAACGGGGTCCTCGCGGGCCGGGTAGATGTCCAGGACGACGGAGGCGTCCGCCAGGGCGAGCGCCTGCCCCATCTCCGTGCCCAGTTCCTGCGTCCGGGAGAACAGGTGCGGCTGGAAGAGGACGAGGATGCGGGCGTCACCTACCGCCGCGCGCATCGCCTCCAGGTCGGCCGTCATCTCGGTCGGGTGGTGGGCGTAGGAGTCGACGACCTGCACGCCCGCCGCCTCGCCCTTGAGCTGCAGCCGGCGCTTGACGCCCGTGTACGCGGCCAGGGCGGGTGCGAGCTCGGCCGCCGGGACGCCCAGTGCGACACCTGCCGCCAGCGCGGCGACGGCGTTGTGGGCGTAGTGCCGGCCGGGCACGGAGACGGTGAACGTGAGCTGCTCGCCGTCCAGCAGGACGGTCACCTCGCTCCTGAGGCCCTGCGGGACGACCGACAGCACCCGCACGTCGGCGTCCTCGGCCTCGCCGTAGGTCACCGTGCGCACGCCCTCGACACGCCGGGTCAGTTCCCGCGCGCCCTCGTGGTCGGCGGCGATCACCAGGGTGCCACCGGGCACGATCTTGCGGGCGAAGGTCTCGAAGGACTCGTAGATCTCGTCGATCGAGGCGTAGTTCGCATGGTGGTCGAGTTCGACGTTGAGGACGATGGCGACCTCGGGCGCGTACTTGTGGAAGCTGCGGTCGGATTCGTCCGCCTCGGCGACGAAGATGTCGCCCTCGCCGTGCAGGGCGTTGGAGCCGGGGGCGTCGAGGTCGCCGCCGATCGCGTACGACGGCCGCAGGCCGAGCTCGCTCAGCGAGACCGCGAGCATGGACGTGGTGGTCGTCTTGCCGTGCGTGCCGGCGACGGCGATCGGACGCAGTCGGTCCATCAGCCGGGCGAGCGCGTCCGAACGGTGGACCACCGGGATGCCCAGTTCGGCCGCGCGGGCGAGCTCGGGGTTGTCCGCGCGGATCGCCGAGGAGACGACGACGCAGCTCGCGTCGTCGGCCAGGTGTCCGGCGGCGTGCCCGATGTGCACGGTCGCCCCGAGTGCCCGCAGTGCGGCCGCGGTCTCCGACTCCTTGGCGTCGCTTCCGGCGACCTTCGCACCGCGCTGCGCGAGGATCTTCGCGATGCCCGACATCCCGGCCCCGCCGATGCCGATGAAGTGCGGTCGGTCCATGGCGGTAGGAAGGCCGGGTGCCATGTGCGTGTCTCCAGGGTGCGCTACGACGGTGAACGCGCCCCAGCCTATGGGGTCGGGCCGACCATACGGCCCCAGGGGCGCGGAGAACCCCCCGCCCGACCCCGGACGGCCCTCGGCCGCGGCCGTCGCCGGGGCGCGGCCGTCGCCGGGGCGCCCGACCCGTCGCACCTCCGAGGACGCCCCGCACGCCCGTCACCGGGCGGCGGGGCCCCACGGTCCCGTGGCCTCACGGTCCCGCGGCCTCAACGGTCCCACCTTCCCGTGGCCTCGCCGTCCCGCCGTTCCGCGGCCCTCGCGCGCGCGGCCCCGCGTCTACGCCTTGCTGTGCGAGAACAGTTTCAGCACCGGGACGCCCACCTTGTGGCGGGCCCGGGAGGCCCAGTCCCGGTGGAAGAACTCCTCGACGTAGTGCGGATCCGTCAGCACGATCACCTCGTCGGCCCCCACCTCCGCCACCAGGGACTTCAGGGCGTCCAGCGGATGGTCCTCCACCAGGCGCCCCACCGCCGGGCTGCCGGACGCCTGCAGCGCCTGGAGCGACACCTCCAGCGCCCGCACGCCGAAGCCCTTCGCCTCGTCGCCCTCCGGCGTCTCGCGCTCACGCGCGGCCTCGTCCAGCTCGCCGAGGGCGACGTCGTCGATGGCCCTCAGCAGACGGTCCGCCTGGTCGCCGCGCGGCTGGAGCAGTACATGGAAGGCGACCTGCTCGTCCCCGTGCAAGGTGGTGACGAACTCCACGTCGGCGGACGTCAGGGCCTTCTCGATCATCAAAACGCTTGTGAACACCGGCGCCCCATTCTCTGTGAGGACCTCGTGGCCCTCTGTCCTCCGTGGGCCGATCGCGGCCCTGCGGAAACCATCCTTCCCCGTGATCGCACGGGTACTGCGAGATTCAGTGTGCCCGGCGGACACCAAACGGAACGGACGACTCCATCGATGTGGACCGTCGGCGGTGCGCCGACCCGTCCGTGGCGTCACGGCCGCCGGTACCTGCAGAACAGGAAACCCTCCTCCTCCAGCAGGGACTCCAGTGCGAACCGCTGCGGAACCGCGACCGACGGCCCGCCCGCGATCCGCTGGGCATCGCCGGCGGTGAGCATCGGGGCGACGGTCAGGCACAGCTCGTCCAGCACCCCGGCCGCCACGAACTGCCCCAGCAGCCTCGGGCCGCCCTCCGTCAGCAGCCGGGTGTGCCCGAGCGCGCCGAGGGCCTGTACCGCCCGGGCGGGCTCCACGCCCGTGCCGTCCCCGGCGATCACCACCTTCGCACCCGCCTTCCGCGCGGCGGCCACCCTGTCGGGCGCGGCGGCCGCGCCGGTCAGGATCAGGGTCGGGACCAGCGGCGACGTGAAGAGCGGGAGGGAGAGGTCCAGATCGAGACCGGCGGTGACCACCGCGACCGCGGGGGCGGGCGCCTGCCCGGCCGCCGCACGCCGTGCCGCGAACTCCGCACGCGCGCGTGCGGGGCGGTACCCCTCGAGCCGGACCGTTTCCGCACCGACGACCACCACGTCCGCGAGCCCGCGCAGCGTGCCGAAGATCCGCATGTCGGCGGCGGTGGAGATGGGCTGGGAGCGGCCGTCGTGCTGGGCGGCGCCGTCGAGGGTGGACACCATGTTGGCCCGCAGCCAGGGCCGCGGCCCGCCGGACCGGGCCTGCGGGTAGGCGTAGGCCTCGGCGAGCTCGTCGAGGCTCCACTCACGGTCCTCGGCGGCATCACCCCCCTCGCCGGGGGCTCCGAGCGGGCCGCCGCCGGAGCCGGTCGTCGCTGTCTGGTCGGTCACAGGGAACAGCCGTCGCATGCCAGGCAGTCTGGCACGCCCGTAGCATGGGGAACCGTGTCGTCCTCCTTCGCCGCCCCCGGCCTCAGCCCGACAGCCGACGCTTCGCCGGCCTCCCTCTGCGCCCGGCAGCCGCACGTCCCCGCGGACCGGCTGGTCGCCGAGATGGTGCCGCCTCCCCGGTTCGACTCGGTCCGCTTCAGCACCTACCTGCCGGACCCGAACCAGCCCAGCCAGACGCAGGCGGTCGGCGTCCTCGAGGGTTTCGCCGCCGGACTCGGCGGGGCGCACGCCACGGGCACCGGCCGACGGGGGTTCCTCGGCTTCGGCCGGCCGAAGCCGCCCCGGACGCCCGCCGGGCCGCGCGGCGTCTACCTGGACGGCGGCTACGGCGTCGGCAAGACCCACCTCCTGGCGTCCCTGTGGCACGCGACCCCGGCCGAGCCCGCCCTCAAGGCGTTCGGCACGTTCGTCGAGCTGACCAACCTCGTCGGCGCCCTGGGCTTCCAGCAGACGGTGCGCACGCTCTCGGGGCACCGTCTGCTGTGCATCGACGAGTTCGAGCTGGACGACCCGGGCGACACCGTTCTCGTCTCCACGCTGCTCGGCAAGCTGGTCGACGCCGGTGTGGCGCTCGCCGCGACCTCCAACACGCTGCCCGGCAAGCTGGGCGAGGGCCGGTTCGCGGCGGCCGACTTCCTGCGGGAGATCCAGGGTCTGTCGGCACAGTTCCGCGCCCTGCGCATCGACGGCGAGGACTACCGCCACCGCGGTCTGCCGCAGGCTCCGGCGCCGTACTCCGACGAGCAGGTGGCGAAGGCTGCGTACGCCACGGAGGGCGCCTCGCTCGACGACTTCCCGCACCTGCTGGAGCATCTCGCGAAGGTCCACCCGAGCCGCTACGGCGCGCTGACGGACGGTCTGAAGGCGGTCTGCCTCACGGACGTACAGCCGGTGCCCGACCAGTCCACGGCGCTTCGGCTGGTGGTTCTGGCCGACCGGCTCTACGACCGAGAGGTCCCGGTGCTGGCCTCGGGAGCCCCCTTCGACCGGCTCTTCAGCGAGGAGATGCTGAACGGCGGGTACCGCAAGAAGTACTTCCGCGCGATATCCCGGCTGACCGCGCTGGCCCGCGACGCCAGGTCGCTCGTCAAGCCCGACTGAGCGGCCTCGGCCGTCCGATGTCAAGAGCCGGTTCGCGCCACGCGTCCCGCTTTTTTGAGGCGCGCTTCCTCTGGAAACACCGAGTTAACCCTGCAAACAACTTTGCAGGGTTACCTTGTTTCTTGACCAGTCGTTGACCAACCGTTGGTCCGGGCTAGAGGTGTGAGATCGCCGGAGGGAGGCGCATGTTCCGAGGTACGTCGGCCCGCGCCGTGATCTCGCTCCTCGCCGCCGTCCTGCTCGCCCTCGCGTTCTTCGCACCGACGCCTTCCTTCGCGACCGCGCACACGGCGCGTCATGCCGAGGCCAGGACCCAGCCCGGAATCACCCTGTCGGTCAAGACGCCGCGCCACGAGAAAGTCACCGTGCGCGACTGCGGGCTTCCCGGCGGTCCCGCCGACTCCCGTCGCACCCGCGACCGCCACCGCGTCACCGCCTGCGCAGCCTCGGCTCCCCACGAGCCCGAGCGCGCGTTGCCGGCGCAGGACCCCGCGGCCGCGCACCGGCCGGCCCCGCCCGGCGATCTCCGGCACCGCACCTCGAGAACCTCGACGACCCACTCTCCGGAGGCACTTCAGGTCTTCCGCTGCTGAGCGGGCAGAACAGAGCAACAGTCCCCCACCTGTCCTGTGTCCTGCACGTCCGACGCGCCCCCACGGCGCGCCGAGGAGGAGTCACCACGTCATGCAGCCCCTCATCGACAACGCCCGTACCTTCGGACAGCGCCCTGAGGAGTTCGCCAGGCTCGCCGAAGGCCAGTCCCCGCAGGTTCTCTTCATCACCTGCTCCGATTCGCGGGTCGTTCCCGCGCTGATCACGGGCGCCCGGCCCGGCGAGCTCTTCGAGCTGCGCACCGCGGGCAACATCGTGCCCCCCTACGGTTCCGACCGCCCCACCGGCGAGGCCGCCACCATCGAGTACGCCGTGGAGGTGCTCGGCGTCCAGGACGTCGTGGTCTGCGGCCACTCGCACTGCGGCGCCGTCGGCGCGCTCGTGCGCGGCGACGACCTCGACGGCGTGCCCGCCGTACGCGACTGGCTGGCGCACGCCGCCGGCGAGCCCGGCGCAGCCGATCCCAACGACCCGACGGTCATGCGCGCGGTCCAGCACCATGTGCTCGCCCAGGTGCTGCGGCTGCGTTCGTACCCGTGCGTGGAGAAGCGGCTGGCCGACGGCCGGCTGCGGGTGCGCGGCTGGTACTACGAGGTGCACACCGGCGCGGTCCTCGAGCACCGCGTCGACACCGACGGCTTCGAAGCCCTGTGAGCGCCGCCGTGACGCAGCAGAAGCCCACCGGGCGAATATCCCGGTTCCCGCACCTCAAGCAGGACTTCGTCGCCTCTCTCGTCGTCTTCCTGGTCGCGCTGCCGCTGTGCGTCGGCGTCGCCGTGGCCTCCGGCGTGCCGGCCGAGCTCGGGCTCGTCACCGGCATCGTCGGCGGCCTGGTCACCGGGCTCATGCGGGGCAGCAGCCTGCAGGTGTCCGGTCCCGCCGCCGGTCTGACCGTGCTGGTCTTCGAGGCGGTGCGGGAGTTCGGCCTGCCCGCCCTCGGGGTGATCGTGCTGATCACGGGCGCGCTGCAGCTCGCCATGGGCGCACTGCGGCTGGGCCGCTACTTCCGCGCCATCTCGGTCTCGGTCGTCGAGGGCATGCTGGCGGGAATCGGCCTGGTCCTGATCGCCGGTCAGCTGTACGCGGCGGCCGGCGCCAAGGCGCCGGCGTCCGGTCCGGCGAAGATCGCCGGACTCCCCGAGGCGGTCGTGGACGCGCTCGGCAGCGCCGCCGGGTCCGCCTCGCTCGCACTCGGCGCGGGCACCGTCGCGGTGCTGGTGTTGTGGAAGCGGTTGCCTGCGATGTTCCGCACCGTGCCGGGACCACTCGCCGCGGTGGGCCTGGCCACGCTCGCCGCCCTGCTGTTCGACCTGCCCGTGGCCACCGTGGAGGTGCGGGGCCTGCTCGAGTCCGTCCAGCCTCCGCCGCTGGGCGCCTTCGGCGACCTGGCGAACGTCGGTCTGCTCGGCACGATCGTCGCGTTCACCCTGATCGCGTCCGCCGAGTCGCTGTTCAGCGCGGCGGCGGTGGACCGGCTGCACGACGGCCCGCGCACCGCGTACGACAAGGAACTCATGGCGCAGGGCGCCGGCAACGCCGTCTGCGGCGTGCTCGGCGCGCTGCCGATGACCGCGGTGATCGTCCGCAGCGCGGCCAACGTGCAGGCGGGGGCACGGACGAAGGCGTCCCGTGTGCTGCACGGCGTGTGGCTGCTGCTGTTCGCGGCTCTGCTGCCGGATCTGCTGGCGTACATCCCGATCCCGGCGCTGGCCGGCATCCTCGTCCACGCGGGCGCCAAGCTCGTGCCGGTTCCCTCGCTCGTGGCGCTGTGGCGCGAGCACCCCGGCGAGGCGCTGATCCTGGTCGTCACGGCCGTGTCGATCGTCGCGGTCAGCATGTTCGAGGGTGTCCTCATCGGTCTCGCGCTGGCGGTCGTCAAGACGGCCTGGGAGGCCTCGCACATCCGGCTCGAGGTCGTCGACAAGGGGGCGGGCCCGGTGCAGGCGTACCTGTCGGGCAACGCGACCTTCCTGCGCCTGCCGAAGATCCTCGACAGCCTGGAGGCCCTTCCGCAGGACCGTCCGGTCGAGCTGGACCTCTCGGGTCTGCACCACCTCGACCACGCCTGCCGGACGGCCCTGGAGAACTGGGCGGAACGCCACAGCGCCCACGGCACGGAACCGGTGAAGGTCACCGAGCCGGTGAAGGCCCGCCAGGCCACGGCTGCGGCGACGGAGCCGGCCCGGGCCGGCTGACGCCGGACCTGCCCGCCGTCCGGTCCGGGGCGTGGCCCCGGACCGGACGGCGGGCATATCGTTGCAGGAGTAGGCAGAACGGCTCGATCGGGACCTCTGGCCGAGGAGGTCGACATGCTCGAGGAGCTGCTGGGAGCGGCCGCGGCGGTCGTCGCGGGAGGCCTCGTGTACCTCGGGGCCGCCGCACGGGTCGTCAAGCAGTACGAGCGCGGGGTGGTCCTGCGGCTCGGCCGGCTGCACGGCGACGTCCGCCGGCCGGGGTTCACCCTCGTCATCCCCGCGGTGGACCGGCTGCGCAAGGTCAACATGCAGATCGTGACGATGCCCATTCCGGCCCAGGAAGGCATCACCCGCGACAACGTGACCGTGCGGGTCGACGCGGTCGTGTACTTCCGGGTGGTGGACGCGCCGGCCGCGGTCATCAACGTCGAGGACTACCGGTTCGCGGTCTCCCAGATGGCGCAGACCTCGCTGCGGTCGATCATCGGCAAGAGCGAGCTGGACGACCTGCTGTCCAACCGGGAGAAGCTCAACGAGGGTCTGGAGCTGATGATCGACAGCCCGGCCATCGGCTGGGGCGTGCAGATCGACCGGGTCGAGATCAAGGACGTCTCCCTGCCGGACGCCATGAAGCGTTCGATGGCCCGTCAGGCCGAGGCCGACCGCGAACGCCGGGCGCGGATCATCAACGCCGACGCGGAGCTCCAGGCGTCGAAGAAACTCGCCGAGGCGGCCGCGCAGATGTCCGAGCAGCCGGCCGCGCTCCAACTGCGGCTGCTGCAGACGGTGGTGGCGGTCGCCGCGGAGAAGAACTCCACCCTCGTGCTGCCGTTTCCGGTGGAGCTGCTGCGTTTCCTGGAGAAGGCCCAGCAGCAACCGCCTGCACAACAGCCCGAGCAGCAGCAGCGGCAACCGCTACCGCAACATTCCGAGGAGCAACCGGTTGCCCAGCAGCGTCAGCAGCAAGCGTTTACGCAACCGTCGCAGTGGCAACCGCTTCCGCAACAGACTCAGCAGCCGCCGCCCGCTCCGCCTGCTCCTACCCCTCCGGAGGCCGCCGACGAGTGACACCTGCGCCGCGCGTGGTTCCCGGGGCGCGCCACGGGTGATAGACACAGCGGGATCACAGTCCTGTCCGCCAGCAGGAAGGTTTTCCCATGTCCGCGACACGACGTCAGATCCTCGTCGGCACCGGTGCGCTGGGGGTGGGCGCGAGCATCGCGTTCACCGGCGCCCTCTCCGACCTCTTCGCGGGCACCGCGGCCGCGCAGGGCCTCGGTCACAAGGGGTACGGCCCCCTCGTCCGCGACCCCCACGGCCTCCTCGACCTCCCCGAGGGCTTCCGCTACCGGGTCCTGTCCCGCGAGGGCGAACCGCTGCGCTCCGGCGAGGGCCCGGTGCCCTCCAACCACGACGGCATGACGGCGCTCCCGGGGCAGGGCGGCCGCGTGCACCTGGTCCGCAACCACGAGAACCGTCCCGCCGCCGCGCATCCCGTTCCCACCGTCAAGGGCCTGACCTACGATCCGGCCGGCAAGGGCGGCTGCACGGCCCTGACGCTCGACTCCCGGGGCCGGGTGCTCTCCGAGCGGGTCGCGATCGCGGGCACGGCCGTCAACTGCGCGGGGGGACCCACTCCGTGGCACACCTGGCTGACCTGCGAGGAGACCGAGGACAAAGCCGGCACAAACGGTTACACCAAGGATCACGGTTTCATCTTCGAGGTCCACCCGTCCGACCCGCGCCGCACCGGAGCCGTGCCGCTGACCGCGATGGGCCGTTTCCAGCACGAGGCGATCGCCGTCGACCCGCGGCGCGGAATCGTTTACGAGACGGAGGACGCGTTTCTTCACCCCTTCGGCCTTTTCTATCGTTTCCTACCGGAGAAGCCGCTGGGCGGTGTCGGCTCGCTGCGCGCGGGTGGCCGGCTGCAGGCGATGCGGGTGCCCGGCGTGCCGGATCTGTCCTCCATCCAGGACACGGGCCGTGTCTTCGAGGGCATCGAATGGGTCGACGTGCCGGATCCCCTCGCCGCTCAAACGCCTGTCCGGCTGCAGGACTTCGGCCCGAAGGGCATCACCCACGCCCAGAAGCTGGAGGGCTGTTACTGGGGCGGGCAGTGCGTGTACTTCGTGTCGTCGTTCGCGCGCGGGACGGACGGCTCGGCGGCCGACCACTTCGGCCAGATCTGGCGTTACGACCCGCAGCGCCGCCGTCTCACCCTCGTCATCGTGTTCGGACCCGACACGGACGTGCAGCTGCCCGGCGAGTCCCCGGACAACATCTGCCTCGCCCCCAGCGGCGGCCTGATGGTCTGCGAGGACGGCAACGGCGCGCAGCACGTCTTCGGCGTGACCAGAGGCGGCGACGTGTACGCGATGGCGCGGGGGCGCCAGAACATCGGCACGCCCGAGGAGCCCGAGTGGGGTGAGTTCGCCGGCGTCACCTTCTCCCCCGACGGCGACACGATGTACGTCAACTGCTACACGCCCGGGACGACGTTCGCCGTGACGGGCCCCTGGCGGCGCTGACCGGGCTCGCGTGAGTCCCGGGTGAGGCGCGGCGGCGCGGCTGGACGGAGCACGCGGGCGCGCAGGCGGGTGACGACATCGGGACCGCGGTCATATTTCCGTACCGACCACCGGGCGTCCCGCATAGGTTCATACGATGATCCTTCCTGCGCGCCGTCGCCAGGCCGCCGCTCTCTGCGCTCTCGCGGCCGGACTCACCGCACTCACCGGCTGCGGCACGCCCGAGCGTCCGGTGACCGCCCGTCCGACCGCCACCGCCGCCACCTCCACACCCGCCACGGCTCCCTCCTCACCCCGGGCTTCCGCCTCCGCCGCATCCACCACACCCGCCGCCCCCTCCCGGCCCCCCACCCTGGCCCCCGGTCCGGCCGGACTCACCCCAGTCTTCCGCAGTGCGCCCCACGCCGCCGGCCGGACCGTCGCCCTCACCTTCGACGCCGACATGACCGCCGACCAGGGGGCCCGGGCGGCGGCCGGCGAGCATTTCGACAACCCGGGCCTGATCGCGGCGCTGCGCGAGCTGAAGGTGCCCTCCACCGTGTTCATGACCGGCCGCTGGGCCGAGGAGTACCCCGCCCAGGCCCGCTCGCTGGGCCGTGACCCGCGGTTCGAGATCGCCAACCACTCCTACAGCCACTACGCCTTCACCGGCGACTGCTACGGGCTGCCGACCGTCCCCGAGGCCGGGATGAGAACGGATGTCGAACGGGCTTACACGGCGTTCCGCAAGGCCGGCGTGCCGAACGCGATGCCGTACTTCCGTTTCCCCGGCGGTTGCTACGACAGCCGGGCGCTGCGCGCGGTGAGCGGCACCGGTGTCACCGCGGTGCAGTGGGACGTGGTGAGCGGGGACGCGTTCGCCACCGACGCGGACGCCGTGGCCCGGCAGGTGCTGGACGGCGTGCGGCCCGGCTCGGTGGTCGTCATGCACTGCACCCGCAGCGCGGCTCCGACGACCGAGCAGGCGGTGCGGACGATCGTCCCGGAGCTGCGCCGGCGCGGATACCGGTTCGTGAAGGTTTCCGAGCTGATCGCGGCGGCGAGCGGGCGGCGGTGACCTGCAGGGCCGGCGGTCGAACGTGCGGCACCACCGCCTCCCCACACCCCCGGGCCCACGAGTCCACGAGTCCACGAGCCGGACGGTCCTGCGCCGTCGGCCCCCACGCGGGACCACCCGACGCCCATCCGACCACCGACCACCGACCACCGGCGTACCGCTTCAGCGGGCGCACCCCCGCCGCCCGCCCACCGCCTCCCACCCGCTCCGCACGGGCCGCCCACACCTCGCTGCCCGCCCACCACACCGGCCCGATCCCGCCTCCGCCCGGGCGGCCCGTGGCTCCGCTTCGACGACCGGCCGGAGCTTCGTACGCTGGAGTCATGAGCGACGACAGCGAGCGTGAGTACTGCCTGATCGACGCAACCCGGCCATCCCTGGCCGAGGGGCCTCCGTACGCGGAGTGCGTGCAGTGCCGCAAGCCGACGGAGTACCCGGATTCCTACAAGGGCATCACGCTGTGCCCGGTGTGCGAGTGGCAGGAGGCCCAGCGGACCGCGTGCTCGGGATGACGGCTCCCGGCCGCCGGGCAGACGCCCGCCCCCCGCCCCGTGCCCCGCGCCCCCGTGCGGTCGGCTGCCCGCCCGTGCCGAGAACCGGTCAGGACGACCGGCGGGACGTCAGCGCGCAGGCGGCGGCGATCGCGGCCGCGCCCAACAGGGCCGCCGCCGCCGTCGGCCACAGCGGCAGGTGGACGGTGGCCGTCCGGGAGCCGCCCACCAGGCCGCTGACGGCCGCGTGCGCCGGGGACCCGCTCACCACCAGCGCCAGCAGTGCCGCCAGCAGCAGCGCGGGGACCGCCCGGCCCGGCGAGCGCAGCACCGGCCAGGCGGTGAGCGCGCCGACGGCCGCGCCGAGCAGCGCGCAGGTCAGGACGGCGAGCAGGCCTGCGCCGGCCGCCTCGAGAACCGGGACCCGCCGCTGGTGGTCGCTGCCGACCGGGTCGCTGACGAAGGTGACGAGCATGGTCGCCGCCACGCCGAACGCGGCGGCCGCGGACAGGGCGACCAGCACACAGGCCAGATGCGCCCGCGCCGGCCCGGCCGCCGCGGCGACGACGGTGCGGGCGGCCGGCGGCTCGTTGGAGACGCAGATCCGCACCAGCCAGGCGGCCACGGGCAGCAGGAACGCGGCCGCGTAGCCGAGCGAGTCCAGCAGCGGCTGGCCGCCCCGCACGCCGACGCCGAGGAAGACGGCGTACAGCAGGAACGGCGGCAGCCAGCGCTGCGAGCGGACGAGCAGAGCGCTCTGGTAGCGCAGCAGGGCGGTCACGGGCGGCTCTCTTCTTGACGGACGCTCACCACGTGCCACGGCGGGTCGGCGGTCAGCAGGGCGCGGAGCAGGACGTCGGAGTGCGAGCCCGGGACGGTCAGCCGGTGGCGGCGCTCGGCCGTCTGCTCTGCCGACGTGGCCAGCCGGAGCGCTTGCGGTGGCAGGGCCGCGGCCGGGCCGTGCACCTCGACCGTCGTCCGCGGGCCGGCGGGCGCGGTGTCCGGGTCGGCGTCGGAGTCCACGCGCGCGTGCAGACCGCCGTCCCGGACGGTGAGTACGACGTCGGTGGCGTCGGCGAGTCGGCGGGGGTCGTGGTCGACGAAGACCACGGCCGCGCCGGCCGCCGTCCGCTCGGCGACGGCCCGCTCCAGCTCGGCACGCGCGTCCGCGTCCAGGCCGGTCCAGGCCTCGTCCAGGATCAGCAGTTCGGGTTCGGCGAGGAGCGCCTGCGCCACGGCGACCTTCTGGCTGGTGCCCTTCGACAGGCGGCTCATGGGGGTGCCTGCGTGCGCGGCGACGCCGAAGCGGTCCAGCCAGTGGTCCGCGGCGCGTTCGGCGGCCGGGCGGGACAGACCGTGCACGGCGCCGAGGTGAGTGAGGTAGCCGGCGGCGGTGAACGGGAGGGCGGCGGGGAAGCGTTCGGGAACGTAGGCGGTACGGGGGCGGCCGGTGACCCGGCCTTCCGTGGGGGCGTCGACGCGGGCCAGCAGGCGCAGCAGGGTTGACTTGCCTGTTCCGTTGGGGCCCGTGACGCGGGTGAGCGTGGCGGGGGCAGGCCGCAGGGTCACGTTGCGCAGCACCCAGGGGCCGCGTAGGCCGTAGCGGCGGCCCACGTCGTCGAGGCGTAGATCGCGTTCCATGGCAGGCATCCTCTCGCAGGTCCAGTAGCCTGCGCGGGTGAGTGAGAGCCCCTTCCAGACCGAGCCGAACCCCCGTGACCGGGCACCGCAGTTCGTGCTGCCGCTCGTCGTGCGGGTGGAGAAGTCCGCTCCCCCCGCGCGCGTCGACGCCCTGGAGACCGCCGCCCGTGCCGTGCTCGTGATGCTGGGGGACGAGCGGTCCGTCGCGGACGGCGAGTGGGCGCAGGTCATGCGGGACTGGCAGGACGCCCGCATCCGCAAGGTGGTGCGGCGGGCCCGGGGGGCGGAGTGGCGGCGGGCGGCGGAGCTGCCGGGCATCACCGTCACGGGGAAGTCGGCGGAGGTACGGGTGTTCCCTCCCGTGCCGCTGGACGGCTGGCCCAAGGAGCTGGCGAAGCTCCAGGTCTCCGGGACCGATCTCGACGACCCGGAACCGCCCGGCGCCGTGGAGCCGGGGACGGTCGTGCTGTGGATGAGCCCTGAGGTGGACATGTCGGCGGGGAAGGCGATGGCCCAGGCCGGACACGGCGCGCAGCTCGCCTGGTGGGAGCTGTCGGACGCGCAGCGGGCCGCGTGGCGCGAGGCGGGCTTTCCGCTCGCCGTGCGGACCGCACCGCCGCAGCGCTGGCGTGAACTGACGGCGAGTGGACTGCCGCTGGTGCGGGACGCGGGGTTCACCGAGATCGCGCCGGGCAGCTGCACGGTCGTCGCGGACCATCCGGCCCTGCGCGCCCGCTGATCCCTCGCGGCACACGCTCCCCCGCGGTCCCCTCGTCGCATCTCGGCCCCCTGTCGCGTCGCACCCCCGCACCCCGGCACGCCCTCGCGGCCTCCCGGCCCCGCGGCGGTCGCCGGTCTCCTCGAGCCCGACTCCAACCGTCCTGTCCCGGCTTCTCCCGTACCGCCGGTCCTGCCCGTCGTGCCGTGCGGAACCTCAAATGTTGCTCTGAAGCCGGGCGGGGTGCGGTTCGGGGGCGGACTGCGGGGTCATACCACCGTCACCGTGCAGGGGGACGAAGGAGACGGGGAACCATGGTGCGACTGGGAACGGGGATCGGCTGGCGGCCGGAGATCGCGGACGCCGTGGAGCGCATGCAGGGCATCGACTGGGTCGAGGCCGTCGCCGAGAACCTGTGTCCCGGCCACCTGCCGGACTCGCTGCTGCGGCTGCGCGAGCGCGGGGTCACCGTGATCCCGCACGGCGTATCGCTCGGGCTCGGCGACGCGGAGCGCCCCGACGCGGGCCGGCTGACCGCACTCGCCGAACGGGCCGAGGCCCTCGGCTCGCCGCTGGTCACCGAGCACATCGCGTTCGTCCGCGCGGGCGGCCCGCTGACGGCGTCCGCACGGCTGGAAGCCGGGCATCTGCTGCCCGTGCCGCGCACCCGGGACGCGCTCGACGTGCTGTGCGAGAACGTGCGCATCGCGCAGGAGCAGCTGCCCGTCCCGCTGGCCGTCGAGAACATCGCCGCGCTCGTGGCGTGGCCCGGCGAGGAGATGACCGAGGGACAGTTTCTGTACGAGCTGGCCGACCGCACCGGTGTGCGCCTGCTCGTCGATGTGGCCAACCTGCACACCAACCACGTCAACCGGGGTGAGGACCCCGTCGAGGCGCTCTCCGGGCTGCCGTTGGAGGCCCTCGCCTACGTTCATGTCGCGGGCGGCTTCGAGCGGGACGGTGTCTGGCACGACAGCCACGCCCACCCGGTGCCCCGCCCGGTCCTCGACGTCCTGACCGAGCTCGCGTCCCGGGTGTCGCCGCCGGGAGTTCTGTTGGAGCGGGACGACAATTTTCCCCAACCAGCCGAACTGGAGAGGGAGTTGGGCGTGATCCGGGAGGCCGTGGAGCTCGGCTCTGCCCGTCGCGGAGCAACCGTGACCACCGACGCGGACGTCCTGCCCGCGGCCACGCGGATCCCCGTGCCGGCTCGGACCGCGGCCGGGGCTGCAGAGGGAGCGGGCACGGCAACCGCTTGCGCGGAAATCGCCGTTGCGGCCGGGGCTGCAACGGGAGCCGGCGCCGCAATCATGACTACAACCGCTTATGCAAAAGTTGCCGTTACCGCAGGGGCTGCAACCGCTTGCGCAGACATTGCCGTCGCCGCAGGGGCTGCAACCGCTTGGGCAGACATTGCCGTCGCCGCAGGGGCTGCAACCGCTTGCGAAGACGTTGCAGTTGCGGACGGTGCTGCCGCAGGCGTCGTCGCCCGCAGGCCGGAGCGGACCCCTCCCGGTGAGGCGATCCGTCAGCGTCTCGGCCTCGCCCAGACGGCCCTGTTGTCCGCGCTCGTCGCCGGGACACCGGTTCCTGAAGGTTTCGACCGGGTGCGACTCGGCGTCCAGGCCCGGGCGCTGGCAGCGAAGCGGGCCGACGTGGTGGCGAAGGTGGCGCCGGAGCTGCCGCAGATACTGGGAAGCGGTTACCGAGCGGCTTTCGTCGCCTACGCGGCGGGCCACCCGATGCACGCCGGTTACCGGCAGGACGCCCTCGACTTCGCCGCACAGCTCCTCGGGGAGGGCCGCCCCGTGGAGGGACGGGCCCGCCGTGAGTTGCGCCGCTGGTGGCTCGATCGCTCGGGCCCCGTTCCCCGCCGGAGCTCGCGGCTCGGGCTCGGGCTCGGGCTCGGGCTCGGGCAGGTGGGACGGTCACTGATCCGCCGATGACACGGCGTCCAAGCCCGCCAATAACGCCAAGACCGCGGACCGCTCGGGCCGCCCGCCTGTCCGCGGCGTGCGGGCGAACGCCCGGAGTGTGCCGGGGTTAACACCATCCGCTGCTCGACGCATCCATCAACCGTTTACCGCCCGTTTCCCCCACTTTCACCACCCCCTCACACCTTCGGTTTCGCCTGATATGCACGGAATCATACTGTTCACCGGTGAGCCGAACTGCACACAACCGGCGCAGTAACATTCCAGAACATCCAGTTCCGCTACCGAAGTGCACTTGCGTGCAGTGCCGCGAGCAGGAGGCACCATGCGACCGCGACCCCCGGTCCAGGGCAGAGGCATCTTCAGCGGCACCGGGCTCATCATCACGTGCCTGGCCGCCACTCTCGCAGCGCTGGTCTTCCCGATCTGGTCGTACGCCGACCGCGCGGACTCCGGTGTGGACGTGCTCAACGCGCAGACCGTGTCGACACAGTACGGACCGCTGTCCGCGCTGGACCGGGAGTTCGTCGCCAAGGTCCGGCTGGCGGGACTGTGGGAGTTGCCCGCCGGCCGCCAGGCGGAGACGAAGGGCACCACCGAGGCGGTGCGCGCGGCGGGCAGGCACCTCGTCGAGGGACACGCCTTCCTGGACGATCGGGTCCGCGTCGTCGCCTCCCAGCTGGGCCTGTCGCTGCCGAACGAACCCAACGACCAGCAACAGGGCTGGCTGAGTCAGCTGACCTCGGCCCAGGGCCGCCAGTACGACTGGGAGTTCGCCAACATCCTGCGCCTCGCGCACGGCCGGGTGTTCTCCGTCGTCGCCCAGGTACGGGCGAGCACCCGCAACTCCCTGGTCCGGGCGCTCGCCGACGACGCCAACACCACCGTGCTGGACCACATCAAGGTTCTGGAGGCCACCGGGTACGTCGACTTCGACGCCCTCGCCCGGGACATGGCTGCCGACGTCAAGCCGCCTCTGGACCGCTCACCCGCCCCGCCGGGCCCGACGACCGACCCCGGACCGGTCGTACCGCTCACCGCGTCGCCGGACCCCACCTACCCGCTCCCGCCGGCCGCGGCCAGTCCGCCGCCCGTCGGCTGAGCCCGCCGACGCCCGCGCCCCACACCCACCACCCCCGCACCCCCGCACCCCCGCACCCCCGCACCCCCGCACCCCGGTAACGGAACATCACCTACCGCGCCCGCCCGACGCGGACGACACCCGAGCCCGGCCAGGTACCTGACTCCGCGTGAGCGGGTGCCCTCCAGGTGGGGGGCGTGCTGCACCAGCCGGGGGCGCACAAGGGGCATTGGCGACGACACCCGTCACCGGTGCTTGCCTTCCCCCACCACCGCACCAAACATCCCTTCTGTCGCCGCCGTGCATCGAAGGGACCCCGATGAGAGCCGCCGCCCTCCACTCGGCTGCAGGAGCCCTGCTGCTGACCGCCCTCTCCGCCGTCCCGGCGGGCGGCGTCCCGGGCGCGGCCGCCGGGCGTTCCCCGGCGTCCGGTGTGGCGCTCGCCGCCGCGCGGGCCGCGGCGAAGGGCGTCGCCTTCGGGGCCTGCGCCGAGGCGGAGGAACTGCCCGCCGCCATGAAGTGCGGCACGGTCGCCGTACCGCTCGACTACGCCCGTCCGGACGGCAAGCAGATCAAACTGACCGTCAGCCTGGTGCAGGCCACCCGCCGAGACCCGCACAACAGCAAACATCGGGTGCCCCGGCAGGGCGCCCTGGTGTTCAACCCGGGCGGTCCCGGCGGCTCGGGGCTGTACTTCCCGCTGACCGGGCTCCTGCCGGAGTGGAAGCGCATCGGGGCGGCCTACGACCTCGTCGGCTACGACCCGCGCGGGGTCGGCCGCTCGGGGCCCCTGTCCTGCCAGGACCCCAAGCGCTTCTTCAAGGGCCCCTCCCCCGCGCCGACGCATCCCTCGGAGTCGTACAAGCGGGAGCGCATCGCGCAGGCCAAGGCGTACGCGCAGGGCTGCGCGAAGCGGGCGGGCGGCGCGCTGCGGCACTACAACTCGCTCAACAACGCCCGCGATCTGGACGTGCTGCGGGCCGCGCTGGGCGAGGAACGGCTGACGTTCATGGGCGCGTCGTACGGAACCTACTTCGGGGCGGTCTACGCGACCCTGTTCCCCTCCCACGTGCGGCGCATGGTGTTCGACGCGGCCGTGAACCCGGACCCGGCGCAGATCTGGTACCGCAACAACCTCGACCAGTCGATGGCGTTCGAGAGCCGCTGGACGGACTTCCGCGAATGGATCGCCGCGCACGACGACGTGTACGGCCTCGGCGCCACCGCGCAGGAGGTGCTGTCCAGCTACGAGCGGGCGCGGGCCCGGCTCGCCGCGGAGCCGGCCGGCGGGACGGTCGGGCCGAGCCAGCTCCAGGGCGCGTTCCTGCAGGCCGGGTACTACGACGACTACTGGCCCGCTCGTGCGCAGGCGCTGTCGGAGTACCTGAAGGGCGATCCGAAGCAGCTGATCGCGCAGGCCGCTCCGGTGCGGGGGGCCGCGGCGGAGGCGGAGAACGCGAACGCCGTGTACACGGCCGTGGAGTGCAACGACGCGTCGTGGCCGACGGACTGGAAGGTGTGGGACCGCGACAACACGCGCCTCGCGCGGGTCGCGCCGTTCGAGACCTGGGACAACGTGTGGGCGAACCTGCCCTGCGCGTACTGGCCGGCGCCACGGCAGCGGCCGCTCGACGTGCGGACGGGGCCGGGCGAGCTGGCGCCGACGCTGATCCTGGCCGCCGAGCGGGACGCCGCCGCGCCCTATGACGGTGCGCTGGAGATGCACCGCCGCCTGTCGGGGTCGGTGCTGGTGACGGAGCGGGACGCCGGCACCCACGGCATCGCGGGCGGTCCGAACCGCTGCGTCAACGGGCATCTCGAGGCGTATCTGCTGGAGGGACGTCTCCCGGCCCGGCGCTCCGCCTGCGCGGCGCACGCGGAGCCGAAACCGCTCGCGTCGCGGTAGGGCGCCGGACAGGCGGCGGGGCCGCGTGGGGCTGGTCGCTCCCACGCGGCCCCGCCGCCTGTCGATGCGCTCCCGCCCCGGGGCGTCAGGCCAGCCCGGCGACGAGATCCGCCACGGACTTGCGGCGGCCCGTGTAGAACGGGACCTCCTCGCGGACGTGCATACGGGCCTCCGAGGCACGCAGGTGACGCATGAGGTCGACGATGCGGTGCAGCTCGTCGGCCTCGAAGGCCAGGATCCACTCGTAGTCGCCGAGCGAGAACGAGGCGACCGTGTTGGCGCGGACGTCCGGATAGCCGCGGGCCATCTTGCCGTGGTCGGCGAGCATGCGGCGGCGGTCCTCGTCGGGCAGCAGGTACCAGTCGTAGGAGCGCACGAAGGGGTAGACGCTCACGTAGTCGCGGGCCGTCTCGTCGGCGAGGAACGCCGGGATGTGCGAGCGGTTGAACTCGGCGGGGCGGTGCAGCGCCATGTTCGACCAGACCGGCTCGAGTGCGCGGCCCAGTTTCGTGCGGCGGAAGAGGTTGTACGCCTCCTGGAGCTGGTCGGCGGTCTCGGCGTGCCACCAGATCATGAGGTCGGCGTCGGCGCGCAGACCGGACAGGTCGTACGTGCCGCGGATCGTCACGTCCTTGGCCGCGAGCTGGTCGAACAGCTCCTGCACCTCGTCGGCGAGGCCCGCGCGGTCCTCGGGCAGCGCGTCCTTCAGCCTGAAGACGGACCACAGGGTGTAACGGATGACCTCGTTGAGGTCCTTGGCCAGCTTGCCCTTGTTGGGGATCCTGCCGGGCTCGGTGGTGGAGGCGTCGTCACTCATGGTTCTCATTCTCCCGCTCCGCCGTGCAGACTCTGCACCGGGGCGGCCGCGAGGTCCCGTACCGCGCCGAGATCGCCGCCGAGCTGGTCGGCCGCGGCGTACGCGCTCGCGATGCAGGCCGGGATGCCCACACCGTCGTACTGCGCGCCGCACACCGCGAGGCCGGGGAGTTTCGCGACGTGCTCGCGGATGCGGGCCACGCGCGCGTGGTGGCCGACCGGGTACTGGGGCAGGCCGCCCGTCCAGCGGGTGACGCGGGTTTCGACGGGCGCGGCGGCCAGGCCGACGGCCTCGCGCAGGTCGTGGCGGGACACCGCGACGAGGTCGGCGTCCTCGCGGTCGAGGATCTCCGTCTCGCCGTACCGCCCCACCGAGGTGCGCAGCACGATCGTGCCCGGGTCCTCGTCGGCGATCCAGCCCCACTTCTGGGAGGCGAACGTGGACGCCTTGATGGCGTGTCCGTCGACGGGCGGGACGAGGAAGCCGCTGCCTTCGGGCAGGGTGGTCCCGGCGCGCCGGTAGGCCAGCGTGATCAGCGCCATGGAGGCGTACTCCACCGTGCGCAGCTCGGCCGCGGCACCGGGGGCCTCGGCGGCCAGCAGCGCGGCGGCGGCCGGTGCCGGGACGGCGACGATCACGGCGTCGGCGTGGAGCACCCGCTCCCCGGCGGTGACGCGCCAACCGCCCGCTGCGTCGCGGCGCAGCCCGCTCACCGGTACGCGCGTGTGGATCTCTCCGCCGCGCGCCTCGACGGAGGCGGCGACCGCGAGCGGCAGGCAACCCACGCCGCCCTCGATCCCCAGGAAGACCGGCCCGGTCTGCTGGTTCGCGGCGGCCTTGGCCTGGATCTCGCGGACGGCCTCCGTCAGGGAGGTGTGCGCGCGCGCCGCCTGGAAGAGCTGCGGGACGGCCGAGCGCATCGAGATCCGGTAGGCGTCTCCGGCGTACACCCCGCCCAGCAGCGGTTCGACGAGACGATCGACGACCTCACGGCCCAAACGGGCGGCCACGTACTCACCGACCGCCACGTCCTCCCCGAGCGGTGTGGGGGGCAGGCCGGCGTCGCGCTCGATCCGGGCGACGCCCTCCTCGGACAGGACGCCGGACAGGGCGTCGCCCGTGCCGGGGACGCCCATGACGTGGCCCCTGGGCATGGGGCGCAGGGCGCCGCGGGTCCAGATCGAGGCGGAGGCGGTGGCCGGTGGCTGCAGACGCTCGGCGAGGCCGGCCTCGCGCGCGAGGGCGACCGCCTCGGGACGGCGCGCCAGCATCGACTCAGCGCCGAGGTCCACGCGCACGCCCGCGATCTCGCCGGGCAGCAGTTTGCCGCCGACCCGGTCCGACGCCTCCAGTACGGTGACCCGGGCCCCGCGCCCGAGCAGCCGGTGGGCCGCGGCCAGTCCGGCGATGCCGGCTCCCACGACGACGACGTGTTGACCCCTGCCCGTACCCGTTGCGCTCATGACTCCACTCTCTCAGACCCCGCCGACAGCGCCGCCGGCCCCCGGTGTCCTCCTCGCGTCCCGACCGTGACCTCTTCGGAACCGGCCGACGCCAACGTTCGGGGCCGTCCGGGCGTCGAAGAGGCGTCAGTGGTCAGTCATCAGCCGTTCACACCCTCGGGGGGACACCCGCATGCGCACACGACGATCCTCAGGACGCCCCGCGCGCCGTTCCGCACGGCCCGCCCACGCCCTGGCCGGCCTTCTGCTGGCCGCGGGCCTCGTGCTCACCGGCTGCAGCAGCGGCGCGGACGACAGCGGGAGCACCGCGTCCGACAAGGCCGCCGCCGGTGACGCGGCCGCCCGGGAGACGGGCGCCCCGTCGGACGCTGACGCGAAGGAGGGAGCGGGTGCGAGCGGCTCGAAGGCCACCGCGGCTCCCCGGCCCGCCGCGAACCGCATCATCCGCACCGCCACCCTGACCGTGCAGGTCAAGGACGTCTCCAAGGCCCTCGACGAGGCGCGGACGACCACCGAGAACGCCGGCGGCTATGTGGGCGACGAGACGACCGTCCGGGACGAGGACGACGCCGAGCGGACCCGTGTGGTGCTGCGGATCCCCGTCGAGAAGTACGACGACGTGCTCGCCGGCCTCCAGGGCGCGGGCAAGCTGCTGGAGCGCACGGCGAAGGCCCAGGACGTGACCGACCAGGTCGTCGACGTCGAGAGCCGGATCGCCTCGCAGCGGGTCAGCGTCGCCCGGGTCCGTGAGCTGATGGACCGGGCCGTCAAGCTGAGCGACGTGGTCGCCCTGGAGGGCGAACTGAGCAACCGTGAGGCGGCGCTGGAGGCGCTGCTCGCGCAGCAGGCCTCCCTCAAGGACCGCACGAGCCTTGCGACCATCACTTTGACCCTGGCGGAGAAGCCGGCCGTGGAGGCCGTCGAGGACGACGACCCGGGCTTCGTTGACGCGGTGACGGGCGGCTGGGGCGCGTTCGTGACGGTGCTGCGCTGGATCGCCGTGGCGTTCGGCGCGACGCTGCCGTTCCTCGCGGCGGGTCTGCTGCTCCTGCTGGTGTGGCTGCGGCTGGTGCGGCCGCGCCGCCGGGCCGCAGAGGCGACCTGGGCGCAGCTGGGCGTCCCGGGCCAGTCCGGGGCCGCGCAGTCCGGGGCCGGCCAGGTGGGCGCCGCGCGGACCGGGAGTGGACCGGCGGGGAGCGGGGAGGCCGGGGCCGGGCGGAGCGAGGCCACGGCGGGCGAGCCCGGACAGGACTGAACTGCGCGTCCCCCGTAGCGTGTTCGTATGAGCATCGAGCGACTGGTCGTGATCGGCGGGGACGCCGCGGGCATGTCCGCGGCGTCCCGGGCCCGCCGTCTGAAGGGGCCCGAGGAGCTGGAGATCGTGGCCTTCGAACGCGGGCACTTCACGTCCTACTCGGCGTGCGGCATCCCCTACTGGGTGGGCGGCGACGTCGCCGGGCGGGACGATCTCGTCGCCCGCACCCCGAAGGAGCACCGCGCGCGCGGGATCGATCTGCGGCTGCGCACCGAGGTCACCGAGATCGACGTGGCCGGACGGCGGGTACGCGCGCGTGCGGTGGATTCCGGGGCGTGGTCCTGGACGTCGTACGACAAGCTCGTCGTCGCGACCGGGGCCCGCCCGGTCCGGCCGGACCTGCCCGGTGCGGACGCGGCCGGTGTGCACGGGGTGCAGACCCTGGACGACGGTCAGGCGCTGATCGACACGCTGTCCCGCGCGCGGGGACGACGGGCCGTGGTCGTGGGGGCCGGCTACATCGGAGTGGAGATGGCCGAGGCGCTCATCAACCGCGGTTACGAGGTGACGGTCGTCAACCGGGGCAGCGAGCCGATGTCGACCCTCGACCCGGACATGGGCCGGCTGGTGCACGTGGCGATGGAGGCAATGGGCATCGCCATGGTGAACGACGCCGAGGTGACCGAGGTGTGCACGACGCGGGACGGCCGGGTCCGGGCGGTGCGCACCGAGGACGCCGAGTACCCGGCGGACGTGGTGGTCCTGGGCATCGGCGTCCGGCCGGAGACGGCGCTCGCGCAGGCCGCCGGTCTGCCGGTGGGCGGGCACGGCGGACTGCTCACCGACCTGGCGATGCGGGTGCGCGGCCACGAGGAGATCTGGGCCGGCGGCGACTGCGTCGAGGTCCTCGACCTGGTCTCGGGCCAGGAGCGCCACATCGCCCTGGGCACCCACGCCAACAAGCACGGGCAGGTCATCGGCGCCAATGTCGCAGGCGGTTACGCCACGTTTCCGGGTGTGGTCGGCACCGCCGTCAGCAAGGTCTGCGAACTGGAGATCGCCCGGACCGGGCTGCGCGAGAAGGACGCGCACAGGGCGGGCCTGCGCTTCGAGACGGTCACCGTCGAGTCGACCAGCCGGGCCGGTTACTACCCCGGTGCCTCCCCGATGACGGTCAAGATGCTCGCCGAGCGCAGGACGGGCCGTCTGCTGGGCGTCCAGATCGTCGGGCGGGAGGGCGCGGCCAAGCGGGTCGACGTCGCGGCGGTGGCGCTGACCGCCGGGATGACGGTGGAGCAGATGACGTCCCTCGACCTGGGCTACGCGCCGCCGTTCAGCCCGGTGTGGGACCCGGTGCTGGTGGCTGCCAGGAAGGCCACGGCGAAGGTGCACGGCAGCGGGCGGGGGTAGGGCGGCGCGGGGCTGAGCCGCGCCGCCCCGGACGCGCCCCGTGGTGAGCGCGACCGGCCCCGCCGGTGCGCTTGCGCGCATCTTTTCTCAAGCGGTTTCAGCTTCTCCAGCGGTTCAGCGGGTCTCGCGACGGAGCGGTTGCGCTCCGTCGCGAGCCGTTCCGTCGCGAGACCTCGTCGCACCCCGTTGCGCCCAGTGGGTCGCGAACGGTTGCGCTCAGCGCGTCCCCGACGGTTGCCTCAGGTCGGCTCCTCAGGCCGTTCCGCTCAGGCGCGGCAGCGCGGAGACCGCCGCGGCCGGGTGCTGCTCCGCCGGCTTCGCGTGCGCCGCCGAAGCGGGTCGCGACCGCAGCCGGTTGCTGACCGCCTCGTCCAGCGTCACCGGCCGCTGCATCTGCGAAGCGAGCCGCCCGGCCTCCTGGCCGAGTCGTGCCACGTCCTCCCAGGGCAGCCGGATCACCAGCGAGATCTCCGCCTCGCCGTCGGGCGTGGCGTGCATCGCGGGGGTAACTCGGTCGTTCATCGCTGTTCCTCACGTCGTCCCCGCGACCCGCCTTCCTTCGTGCCGCGAGCGGTTGCCGGTTCATACGCACTGCCGGGAAGCGGCGTTCACCGATTCGCCGAACGGATCGGGGGCACAACTTCCTTGTGGTCATCCCCGTGCATGACGTGAACCCCGTGCGCCGCACCCCGGTGGTGACGTACGCGCTGATCGCCGCGAACGTCCTCGTGTTCTGGTTCATGCCGGGCCTGTCCGGTTCCGTGGCGGGCGACAGCGGCCTGGCCCAGACGTGCCATCTGCACGCCTTCCTCGAACACTGGGCGGCCGTGCCGCGCGAGTTGATCGACCATCGGTTTCCGCAGCTCGTCCCCACCGGCGAGGTGCGGGGCGCATCCTGCCAGCTGGGCCCGCCGGACTACACCAAGTCCCCGGCGCTGAGCGTGCTCACGGCGATGTTCCTGCACGGCGGCTGGTTGCATCTGCTGGGCAACATGCTGTTTCTGCTGATTTTCGGCAACAACATCGAGGACCGCATGGGGCATGTCCGCTTCGCGGTCTTCTACCTCGTGTGCGGCTATGCCGCCTCGTACGGTTTCGCCCTGGTCAACTCCGACTCCACCGATCCGCTGATCGGCGCGTCGGGTGCGATCGCGGGCGTGCTGGGCGCCTACCTGGTGCTGTATCCGAAGGCCCGGGTGTGGGTTCTCGTGCCGTTCCTGGTGTTTCTGCCGCTGCGTCTGCCCGCCTGGCTGGTACTGGGCTTCTGGTTCGCGCTGCAGGCGGTGTACTCCTCGGGCGAGGGCGTCTCGGGCGCCGGGACCGTGGCGTACGCGGCGCACGTGGTCGGCTTCCTCGCGGGGATGCTGCTCGGCTGGCCGCTCAAGCCCGGCACGCCGGCGCCGCCGGAGCCGCGCGGCCTGCTGTTCGGCAGGCGGGCGCGTCCCCGGCACACCTGGTGATCAGCGGGCCGTCCGCGTGTGGACGTACTCGACAAGACGGGTCAGCGCGTCCGGGTCGGTGGCGGGCATGACGCCGTGGCCGAGGTTGAAGACATGGCCCTCGAGTCCGGCGGCCGCGTCCAGGACCTCGCGGGCCTTGACCTCGACGGCCTCGGCGCCGGCGAACAGGACCGTCGGGTCGAGGTTGCCCTGGAGCGCCTTGCCGGGGCCGACCCGACGGGCGGCCTCGTCGAGCGGGACGCGCCAGTCGACACCGACGACGTCCGCGCCGGCCTCGCCCATGAGCCGCAGCAGCTCACCGGTGCCCACGCCGAAGTGGATGCGCGGGACGCCGTAGCCCTCGACCGCGCGGAACACCTTCGCGGAGGCGGGCAGCACGGAGCGGCGGTAGTCCTCCGGGGCGAGCGCGCCCGCCCAGGAGTCGAAGAGCTGGACGGCGCTCGCCCCGGCCTCGATCTGCACCTTGAGGAAGGCCGCCGTGATCTCGGCGAGACGGTCCAGCAGATCGGCCCAGAGTGCGGGGTCGCCGTACATCATCGCCTTGGCGTTCTCGTACGTGCGCGACGGCCCGCCCTCGACGAGGTAGCTCGCGAGGGTGAAAGGGGCGCCCGCGAAACCGATCAGCGGGGTGGCGCCGAGCTCGGCCGTGAGCAGTCCGACGGCCTCGGTGACGTAGGAGACGTCCTCGGGGGTGAGGTCGCGCAGCCGGGCGAGGTCGGCGCGGGTGCGGATCGGGCGTTCGACGACCGGGCCGACGCCGGGCTTGATGTCGAGGTCGATGCCGATGGCCTTGAGGGGGACCACGATGTCGCTGAAGTAGATCGCCGCGTCCACGTCGTGCCGGCGCACGGGCTGGAGGGTGATCTCCGTGACCAGCTCGGGCCGCATGCAGGACTCCAGCATCGGGACGCCCTCGCGGACCTTGCGGTACTCCGGCAGCGAGCGTCCGGCCTGCCGCATGAACCACACGGGCGTGTGCGGAACGGGCTCACGCCTGCACGCCTTCATGAAGGCGCTGTCGTAGGTCGCTGTCGGCTGCCGGCCCGCCGGGCTCTCGTTCGCACTCACGACGGCAAGTCTCGCACGAGGCCGGAGGCCGTGCGGCCGCCCCCTCTTCGTCCGGTCGCCGCGTGCGGACGCGTCCCGGGCGTGCGCGGTCCGTGCGCCTGTTCGCCCAGCGCGCACCCGTCCGCAGGCCCCGCGCGGGTGTCTTGCCCTGCGCGAAGCCCCCGTTCCCCTTAATCTTCCCCGCATGGCTGCGGCTCAGGGACGACTGTCGGACGACGCTGGCGGGATGGATGACGCGAACGAGGGGGACCGGGACGGGGGCAGGTCGGCTCCGTTGCCGTTCCGGTCCGCCGTCGACGGGCTGAGAGCGGCCCGGCTGCGGCCGCAGATCGAGGTCGAGCAGACGCCGGCGCCGAAGCGGCTCGCCCCGTTCGCCCACGCGCTGGAGGCGACGGTGGTGGACGGCGAGCAGGACCTGGCCGACGGCCGCCTGGTGCTGCTGCACGATCCGGCCGGGCACGACGCCTGGCGCGGAACGTTCCGCCTGGTGACCCTCGTGCGGGCGGAACTGGAGCCGGAGATGGCCGCCGACCCGCTGCTGCCCGAGGTGTGCTGGTCGTGGCTGACCGGCGCGCTCCAGGCGCGTGGGCTGACGTACGGGGAGCCGAGCGGGACCGTCACGCGCGCGAGTTCGCACTACTTCGGGGGGCTGGCCGAGCGTCCGGCGGCCTCGCAGATCGAGATTCGGGCGTCCTGGACGCCTCGCGAGGGCCTGGGCGGAGTCCCGGACACCGGGGCGCACCTGTCGTCCTGGTGCGATCTGCTGGCACAGGTGGCCGGGCTGCCGCCGGCCGGACCCGGCGACGCGTCCGTGGTGACCCTGCCGCAGCGCCGGGGGCCGCAGTCACGTTGACCATCTCTTTGTCGATACGGCCATTTTCGATCCCGTCTGACACCCACTTAAACCGACTCGATCTTCGGATGATCGATCGCATGTCCGAATTGCACGGATTGTTACTCACTAGATCGTGATCATTTTCTAAAGGACCCCGGGCCCGCTGCCGAAGACGACTGTGACCTTGAAAGCACGGTTCGTCCCGGCTTCCCTCCCCACGAGCCCCCCACGAACCGGCTCCCGTCCCCCATCCAGGAGGCCTGGTGTCCGTTCTCCTCGAGCAGCCCGCAAGCCTGGTCGCCTACCGCCCGAACAAGCCCACCGCCATGGTGGTCGTGGCCGACCCGCGCGTCCGCTCCACCGTCACCCGTCACCTGTGGGCGCTCGGTGTGCGCGACGTCATCGAGGCCTCGTCCGTCGCGGAGGCTCGTCCCCGCATCGGCAACCCCCGCGACATCTGCGTCGCCGACGTCCACCTGCCCGACGGCTCCGGCCTCACCCTGCTGTCGGAGACCCGCGCCGCGGGCTGGCCCAACGGGCTCGCCCTCTCCGCCGCCGACGACATCGGCGCGGTGCGCAACGCCCTCGCCGGCGGCGTCAAGGGCTACGTGGTCACCGGCACGCGCACCAACCTCGGCCTGCCCGGCCGTCCCGGCGCCGCCCCCATGGGCTCGGCCGCCCGTCTGCACCGCCGCCCCCCGGGTGCCCCGAGCCACCCGGGCGGCTACCGCGAGCTCTCCGGCCGTGAGGTCGAGGTGCTGCGGCTGGTCGCGGAGGGTCAGTCGAACAAGGCCATCGGCGTCTCGATGGGCCTGTCCGCGCTGACCGTCAAGAGCCACCTCGCCCGCATCGCCCGAAAGCTCGGCACGGGCGACCGCGCCGGCATGGTCGCGGTGGCCCTGCGTACCGGCATCATCCACTGATCCCCTGCCCGGCCCCGGCGTCCCGGACTCCCCCCGGATCCCCGGGACCGCAAGGAGCGTCGCCCCGTCCTCACCGGCCCCTCACGTCACCTCCCCGCCGTTCCCCCGCCTGACCGGTTTACGACCCTGCGCCGCCCGCCGACGGAACGTTCCGTCGGCGGGCGGCGTCGATACACGGATACCCTTGACAGGTGACCGACGCCCAAGAAACCGCAGCAGCCAGTTCACTGCGAACCACCGGAGGCGCCCCTCCGGACGAAGGCGGATCCACTGCTTCCGGGGCGCCGACACCTCTGCTCGAGCCGCGCGAGGGCATCCCTCCCGTGATCGCCGACGAGGCCTCCCTCGCCGCGGCCGTCGCCGCCTTCGCCGCGGGCTCCGGCCCGGTCGCCGTCGACGCCGAACGCGCCTCCGGCTACCGCTACGGACAGCGCGCCTATCTGGTGCAGCTGCGCCGCGAGGGCGCCGGCAGCGCGCTGATCGACCCGGTGGCCTGTCCCGACCTCTCCGTGCTCGGCGCGGCGCTGTCCGACGCGGAATGGGTGCTGCACGCCGCCACCCAGGACCTGCCGTGCCTGCGCGAGATAGGCATGGTGCCGACGCGGCTGTTCGACACCGAGCTGGCCGGACGGCTCGCCGGGTTCCCGCGGGTCGGCCTCGGCGCGATGGTGGAGGGCGTACTGGGCTACGTCCTGGAGAAGGGTCACTCCGCGGTGGACTGGTCGACCCGGCCGCTGCCCGAGCCCTGGCTGCGCTACGCGGCCCTCGACGTGGAGCTCCTGGTCGACCTGCGCGACGCGCTGGAGAAGGAGCTGGACCGGCAGGGCAAGCTCGACTGGGCCCACCAGGAGTTCCACGCGATCGCCTCCGCCCCGCCGCCCGAGCCCCGCAAGGACCCCTGGCGGCGTACGTCCGGCATGCACAAGGTGCGTCGGCGGCGGCAGCTGGGCGTGGTGCGGGAGCTGTGGGAGGCACGGGACCGGATCGCCCGCCGGCGCGACGTGTCGCCGGGCAAGGTGCTGTCGGACGCGGCCATCGTGGAGGCCGCGCTCGCCCTTCCGGCGAACGCCCACGCGCTGGCCGCGCTGACCGGTTTCGGGCACCGGATGGGGCGGCGGCAGCTCGAGCAGTGGCAGGCGGCGGTCGACCGGGCGAAGGCGCTGAGCGAGTCGCAGCTCCCCCAGCCGGGACAGCCGGTGACGGGGCCGCCGCCGCCGCGCGCCTGGGCCGACAAGGACCCCGCGGCCGCCGCGCGGCTCAGTGCGGCGAGGTCGGCGGTCTCGGCGCTGGCCGAGGAGCTGAACATGCCGCAGGAGAACCTCATCGCGCCGGACGCGGTGCGGCGGGTCTGCTGGGAGCCCCCGGCGGCCGACCCGGAGGCGGTGACTGCGGCGCTGGCCGGGTACGGGGCGCGCCCCTGGCAGGTGGAGCAGGTCGCGCCGGTGCTGGCCGCGGCACTGTCGGACAAGGGCGAGTAGCCGCGGCGGCGCCGTGGGCGGCACGGCGCTCGCGCGGCGGCCGGTACGGCCGTCCTGTCTGCCCGTCATGCCGCCGGTGGGCGGGTCACCTCGTCGCTCCTCTCGTGAAACCGTTGTAGATGTATTTCTGGAGGGCGAGGAAGACGATCAGGGTCGGCAGGATGACGAGCACCGCTCCTGCCGAAATCGTTTCCCAGTGGGCGGCGTAGGGGCCCTTGAAGCGGAACAACGACGTCGAGATCACGCCAAGATCTTGTGACGGCATGTAGAGGAAAGGGATGTAGAAGTCGTTGTAGACGGCGATTCCCTTCACGATCACGACCGTCGCGATCGCCGGTTTCAGCAACGGAAAGATGATCTTGCGGTAGATCGTGAACGCGTTCGCGCCGTCGAGGCGGGCCGCCTCGTCCAGGGAGATCGGGATCGATCGGACGAACTGCAGGAAAATGTAGATCGAAACGATGTCCGTGCCCATGTAGAGCGCGATCGGCGCCCAGCGGGTGTCGAACATGCCCAGGCTGTGGACGATCTGGAAAGTGGCCACCTGAGTGGTCACCCCGGGGACCAGAGCGGCGACCAGGAACAGAGCGATCACCAGTTTCCGGAAACGGAAGGTGAAACGGTCGATCGCATACGCCGTCATCGAACCGATGAGAACGGTTCCACCGACGGAGACCACAAGGATGAAGGCGGTGTTGCCGAACGCCGTGAGCATCCCGCCGTCCCGGAACGCCGTCACGTAGTTGTCGAAGTTGAGCGGGTCGTCCGGGAGGGTGAGCGCTCCGCTGCCGGCCGCCGTCTCGTTCTCGGTCTTCAGGGACGTCAGGAAGACGACGCCCAACGGGAGCAGCACCACCAGCGCCGCACCGATCAGCGACAGGTACACGAGGGTGCGGGCAACGGCTCGGCGCGTCATACGAGGTCCGCCCTGTCGTCGGGGACGAGGCGTCGCTGCACCCAGGTGACCAGCAGGATGATCAGCAACAGCACGACGGCCGCCGCCGAGGCGAGCCCCGTCTTGTTGAACTGGAAGGCCAGCTTCACGGTCTGGATCACGAAGGTCTCGGTGCCGGTCGCCCCGCCGGTCATGATGTACGGGATCTCGAAGGCCGACAGGGAGCCGGAGACGGAGAGGATCACCGTCAGGGTCAGCACCGGCTTGATGCCGGGCAGGATGACATAGCGGAACTGGTGCCACCGGCCCGCGCCGTCCAGCTCGGCCGCCTCGTACAGCTCCCCCGGGATGGACTGGATCGCGCCGAGGAACAGCACGAAGTTCATGCCGAGGTAGCGCCAGACCGAGACGCCGGCGAGCGAGACGTTCGCCGACGCGGGCGTGCCCAGCCAGGCGCGGTCGCTCTGGTGGCCGAAGAGGTTCAGCACCGTGTCGAGGGTCCCGCCGTCCTGGAAGAAGTAGAGGAAGACGAATCCGATGGCCACGCCGTTCACCAGGGACGGGAAGAAGAGCACGCCCTTGAAGAAGTTCCGGAAGCGGATGCTGAAACTCAGGACGGTGGCGAAGTACAGCGCGGCGACTGTCTGGATCACCGAGGCGGCCAGGTAGTAACCGCTCACCCAGAACACCTGGAAGAGGTCCTCGCGGGTGAAGATCTCCGCGTAGTTCTCCGCGCCCGTGTAGTGCAGTTCGGGACTCACGCCGTCCCAGTCGGTGAAGCTGTAGGCGACCATGTTGGCGATCGGCGCGTAGGTGAAGGTGATCAACAGGGTGAGCGGGGCGAGCAGGAACAGCCAGGGGGTCAGCAGCCGCCAGGTGCGCGTCCGGCGCGGCGCCGGCGGCGGGGCGGCGCGCCCCGAGGCCGGCGCCGCGGCCCCGGCGGCGGCCTTCCCGGTGTCCCGCGCCGGGGTGTGGGTGCCCGCGTGCGTCATCGGTCGCCCACGCTCGCCTGCGTCTCGGTCCACTTCCTGCCGAGCCCGGAGAGGAAGTCGTCCAGGCCGCCCTTCTTCGCGCCGCGCGCGAGGTCGACCAGGTCCTGACGGTACTCGGGCTTGAAGATGCCGACCTCGGACCGGTCGTCGATCAGCTTGACCCTCGCGCCCGCGGAGTCGTCCAGCTCGATGAGCTTGACGCCCGCCTCCTGGTAGGGCTTCAGCACCGTGGGCATGGCCGCGTCCTTGAGCGGGGAGATGGCCAGGTTGTCCTTGTCGTAGCCGGACTTGTCGGTGAACCAGTCGATCCAGGCGCGGGCCGCCTCCTTGTGCTTCGAGTGCACGTTGACAGCCTGGTTGTAGTCGGGGCCGACGGTCGCGCAGTACGCCCCGTCCGTCTGCGCGGGAAACGGCATGAAACCGATATCGTCCGGGTTCACTCCGGCCTTCTTCGCGGCGTCCTGGAACTGGACGATCGCCCAGGTGCCGAGCCACTGCGTGGCGATCTCGCCCTTGGCCGTGCGGGGCTTGGACGCCTCCCAGTTGCTGGTGGTCGGGTCCTTCTCGGCGAGGCCCTGCTTGACGATGTCGTACAGGAGTGTGTCGCCGACGCGCAGGTCGGAGCCCTGCGCCCAGGGGTCGCCCTCGGCCAGTTTCGTGGTCGCCTGCGGGTCGCAGTGCACTGCGCCGTCGACGTAGGTCCACATGGTGAGCGGCCACTGCGCGGCGAAGTTGGTGTAGTACGGCACCGCGTCGGTCTTCGCCTTGATCGCCTTGAGGGCGGTGAGGAACCCGGCCGGGGTGGTGGGCCAGGCGGTGACCCCGGCCTCTTTCCAGATGCGCTTGTTGTAGACGAATCCGGGCATCACGCCGACCGGGCTCTGGCCGTAGACCTTGCCGTCGACGGCGGTGAAACCGGTGAAACGGTATTTCTTGCTGCGCTCGGCGGCGGTGCCGAGCGAGGCGAAGAACTTCGGGTAGTCGTTCTTCTTGATGACCGCGGGGATCAGCAGGACGTCGCCGTAGTCGTCCGTGTTCATGCGGATCTTGATTTCGGCCTCGTAGTTGGTGAGGGCCTGGAACTCCACCTTGACCTTGGGATAGGTCTTGTTGAACTCGGCGGCGTACTTCGTCATCGTGCCGTCCTGCACGAGGTCGGTCCGCACGGTGAGAACCGTGATGGATCCGCGGACCTTGGACGGGTCGTCGGGCGCCTTGGCGTCCGCGCCCTTCGTGCTTCCCGAGGTGCCCGTGCACCCGGGGAGCAGCAGGGCGGCCGCGGCGGTCGTGGCGAGGACGTGGAGGGTGCGGCGGTTCATGTGCATCACTTCCGTTCGTGGGACGGATGAGCACGTGCGGGTGAGGCGAGACGGTCGGGTTGGCTGATTCGGCACTCTGGCAGCGCTTTCTCAACCGGTAAAGTCCGATTCCCGCCAACGACGACGAAACCGCGCTCAATGACGAGCTTGACCGGTTTAGGAGTGCGCCATGCTGGAGGCCTCACCACTCGACGACGGATGGCAGTTGCGGCATGAGGGCGGGAAACTGCCGGCCGTGGTGCCGGGCTGTGTGCACACCGATCTGCTGGCCGCCGGGGTGATCCCGGACCCGTTCCTGGGGCGGGCCGAGACCGAGGTCGCCTGGGTGGGGCGGCGGGAGTGGACGTACGAGACGCAGTTGCCGGCCGTGCCGTGCGGGCACGAGCAGACCGACCTGGTCTTCGAGGGGCTCGACACGGTCGCCGAGATCACCCTGAACGGTCAGCTCCTCGGCCGGGTGCGCAACATGCACCGTGCGTACCGCTTCGACGTGACGGGGCTCAGCGGTCCGCTGAGCGTCCGGTTCGTCTCCGCCTACGCCGAGGCGGAGGCCGTCCGCGGAAAGCTGGGCGAGCGGCCCGGAGCCTATCCGGAGCCGTACCAGTACGTGCGCAAGATGGCCTGCTCGTTCGGCTGGGACTGGGGGCCCACGCTGGTGACGGCCGGGATCTGGCGGCCGGTGCGACTGGAGCGCTGGTCGACGGCGCGGCTCGCCCGGGTGCGCCCGCTGGTGACGGTGGAGGGGGGCGTCGGCGTCGTCGAATTGCGGGTGGACGTGGAGCGGACCCGGGTGGAGGCGGGGCTCGTGCTGCAGGCGCGGGTGGGGGGTCTCAGGGCGCGCGCCGAGGTGACGGGCACGCACGGCGTGGTGCGGGTGGAGGTGCCGGACGCCGACCTGTGGTGGCCTCGCGGTTACGGCGAACAGGTCCTGTACGAGGTGGAGTTGACGCTGCATCACGGCAATGCGCCGCTCGACGTCTGGCGGCGGCGGGTCGGCTTTCGCAGCGTCGGCCTGGACACCTCCGCCGACGCGCACGGGAGCGGGTTCACCCTCGTGGTCAACGGGGAGCGGCTCTTCGCGCGAGGGGTGAACTGGATCCCGGACGACGTGTTTCCCTCCCGGGTGACCCGGGAGCGTTACCGGAAACGGTTGCGCCAGGCGGCCGACGCGGGGGTCGACCTGGTCCGGGTGTGGGGCGGCGGCATCTACGAGAGCGAGGACTTCTACGACGTCTGCGACGAGCTGGGCCTGCTGGTCTGGCAGGACTTCCCGTTCGCGTGCGCGGCCTACCCGGAGGAGCAGCCGTTGCGGGGCGAGGTGGAGGCGGAGGCCCGCGAGAACGTCGTACGGCTGATGCCGCATCCCTCGCTCGTGCTGTGGAACGGCAACAACGAGAACCTGTGGGGTTTCCGGGACTGGGGCTGGGAGGAGCGGCTCGCCGGGGACTCCTGGGGCGAGGGCTACTACCTGGGGGTGCTCCCGAGAGTCGTCGGCGAGCTGGATCCGACACGGCCGTACACGGCGGGGAGTCCGTGGTCGGGGTCGTGGGAGCGTCATCCGAACGATCCGGCGCACGGCACGCACCACTCGTGGGAGGTCTGGAACCGGCAGGACTATGCCGAGTACCGCAGTGAAGTGCCGCGGTTCGTGGCCGAGTTCGGCTGGCAGGCGCCGCCGGCCCACGCCACGCTGCGGCGGGCGCTGCCGGGCGAGGAACTGGCGGCGGACTCCCCCGGCATGCTGCATCACCAGAAGGCGGAGGACGGCAACGGCAAGCTGGCGCGCGGACTCGCCCGCCATTTCCCCTCCCCACAGGGCGACTTCGACCGCTGGCACTACCTCACGCAGGTCAACCAGGCGCGGGCGGTGGCGACCGGGATCGAGCACTGGCGGTCGCACTGGCCGGTGTGCGCGGGCACGATCGTCTGGCAGCTCAACGACTGCTGGCCGGTGACGTCCTGGGCCGCGATCGACGGGGACGGGCGGGAGAAGCCGCTCTACCACGAGCTTCGGCGGCTGTACGCGGACCGGTTGCTCTCGTTGCAGGTGCGCGACGGGCGGCTGGTGTCGGCCGCCGTCAACCAGTCGGCCGACCCGTGGACGGGAGCGCTGACGTTGCGGCGGCTGACCGTGGAGGGCGACGTGGTGGGCACGGCGACGCTGGAACTGGCCGTCGGCGCCCGGTCGGTGGGGATCGTGCCGGTGCCGGCGGAGCTGGAGCCGGCCGGGGCGAAGGAGTTCCTGGTGGCGGATGCGGATGGGCTCCCCGCGCCGGGCGCGTCCGGGGGCGCGGGAGTGGTCGCGGGCGGGGGCCGGCTGCGGGCCGTGCACTTCCCGGTGCCCGACCGTGACATCGCCCTGCCGCGGCCCGAGTTCGCGGTGGCCGTGACCGCGGGGGCGGTCACCGTCACGGCGCGCACCCTCGTGCGGGACCTGCTGCTCCAGGCCGACCGGCTGGACCCGGGTGCGCGGGCCGACCGGGGGCTGGTGACGTTGCTGCCCGGGGAGCAGGTGACGATCGGGGTCGCGGGCTGGGAGACTCCGGACGCCGCCGCCGCCCGGGCCGCGCTGTACTGCCAGGAGCCCGCTCGATGACGGCGTCCCCCGCCCCCCGCGTCACCATCAAGGACGTCGCCGCGCGCGCGGGGGTGTCCAAGGGCGCGGTGTCCCTCGCCTTCAACCGCAAGCCGGGGCTGTCGGAGGCGACACGGGACCGGATCTTCACCGCGGCGCGGGAGCTGGGCTGGGAGCCGAACCTGACGGCCCGGTCGCTGTCGAGCTCGCGGGTGGACGTGGTGGGGCTGGCGATCTGCCGGCCGGCCCGGATGCTGGGGCTCGAGCCGTTCTACATGGACTTCGTCTCCGGGGTGGAGAGCGTGCTGACCGAGCACTCCTGCTCACTGCTGCTGCGGCTGGTGCGCAGTGTCGAGGAGGAGGCGGGGCTCCAGGAGTCCTGGTGGCGGGGCCGGCAGATCGGCGGGTCGATCCTGGTGGACTTCCGGGCGGACGATCCGCGGGTGGCGGTGGTCGAGCGGCTCGGGATGCCGGCGGTCGCCGTCGGGCATCCGTCGCTGACCGGGGGGCTGACCTCGGTGTGGACCGACGACGCGACGGCCGTGACGGAGGCGGTGCGCTATCTCGCGGCGCTCGGGCACCGGCGGATCGCCCGGGTGGGGGGCGCGGCCTCGCTCGGGCACACGGTGATGAGGACGGCCGCGTTCGACGCGGCGGCGCGCCGTCTCGGGCTGGCCGGAGCCCGGCAGGTCGCCACGGACTACTCCGGGGAGGCGGGGGCGCGGGCGACCCGGTCGATGCTGACCGCCGCTCCGTCGGACCGCCCTACCGCAATCGTTTACGACAACGACATCATGGCGGTGGCGGGGCTGGCGGTGGCGGCCGAGATGGGGCTCGCCGTGCCGGGTGACGTCTCCCTGCTCGCCTGGGACGACTCACAGCTGTGCCGGCTCACCCATCCGACGCTCTCCGCGATGAGCCATGACGTCCACGGGTTCGGCGCGGAGGCCGCGCGGACGCTGTTCGGGGTGCTGACGGGGTCGGGTCCCAGGTCGCATCCGGTGCCGACTCCGGTGCTGACGCCGAGAGGGTCGACGGCCCCGCCGCGGGCCTGAAGCGGGGTGATCGCGCAGACTCGTCGGGTGTGACGTTCGCCGCTCCTCCCGGCAGGGGTGTGCAGCTACGTTACCCACAAGTAGCATGGGTTCTGAGCGCGTGCTCAGCGCTTGCGTGTCGCAGCAGTGCCATCCCGCACCCTGGAGGAGAGCCATCGTGCCTCGTACCGTCAGGGACGTCGTCTTCGTAGACGGCGTCCGTACCCCGTTCGGCAAGGCGGGCCCGAAGGGCATCTACCACGAGACCCGCGCCGACGACCTCGTCGTCAAGGCGATCCGGGAGCTGCTGCGCCGCAACCCCGGCCTGGACCCCGCGAAGATCGACGAGGTCGCCATCGCGGCGACCACGCAGATCGGCGACCAGGGCCTGACCATCGGCCGCACCGCGGGCATCCTGGCCGGTCTGCCGACCTCGGTCCCCGGTTACTCCATCGACCGCATGTGCGCGGGCGCCCTGACGGCCGTCACGTCGGTCGCCGGCTCGGTCGCCTTCGGCGCGTACGACGTCGCCGTCGCGGGCGGCGTCGAGCACATGGGCCGCCACCCGATGGGCGAGGGTGTGGACCCCAACCCGCGGTTCGTCAGCGAGAAGCTGGTCGACGAGTCCGCCCTCTTCATGGGCATGACCGCGGAGAACCTGCACGACCGCTACCCCCAGATCACCAAGCGGCGCGCCGACGAGTACGCGGTGCGCTCGCAGGAGAAGGCCGCCAAGGCGTACGCCAACGGCAAGATCCAGGCCGATCTGGTGCCGGTCTCGGTGCGCCGCACCAACCCGGAGGCCGGTGAGACGGGCTGGGGCCTGGTCACCGCCGACGAGCCGATGCGCCCGGGGACGACGCTGGAGAACCTTTCCGGTCTCAAGACCCCGTTCCGTGTGCACGGCCGGGTCACCGCCGGAAACGCGGCCGGTCTCAACGACGGCGCAACCGCTTCCCTGATCGCTTCCGAGGACTTCGCGCGCGAGAACGGCCTGCCGGTCAAGATGCGTCTGGTCGCGTACTCCTTCGCGGGCGTCGAGCCGGAGGTCATGGGCTACGGTCCGATCCCGGCCACCGAGAAGGCCCTCGCGCAGGCGGGGCTGTCCATCTCCGACATCGGTCTGTTCGAGATCAACGAGGCCTTCGCCGTCCAGGTGCTGGCCTTCCTCGACCACTACGGCATCGCCGACGACGACGAGCGCGTCAACCAGTACGGCGGCGCGATCGCCTTCGGTCACCCGCTGGCCTCCTCCGGCGTCCGTCTGATGACGCAGCTGGCCCGCCAGTTCGAGGAGCAGCCCGGCGTCCGCTACGGCCTGACCACCATGTGCGTCGGCTTCGGCATGGGCGCGACGGTCATCTGGGAGAACCCGCACTTCGACGGAGGCGCCAAGTGAGCACCACCACCGCTGAGCTTCTGAAGGGCGCGGCAGAGCTGTTCCCGGACGAGGTCGTCACCCAGGCGCACGTACGCCACCTGGACCTGCCGTTCGGCGCGGGGCGGTTCGCCCTGATCACGCTCGACAACGGTTTCGACCACACCAAGCCGACCACGTTCGGCCCGCAGTCGCTGGCCAACCTCGATCTGGCGATCGACCAGGTCGAGAAGGAGGCCGCGGCCGGGGAGATCGTCGGCGCCGGAGTCACCGGCAAGCCGTTCATCTTCGCCGTGGGCGCGGACCTCAAGGGCGTCGAGCTCCTGAAGGACCACACCGACGCGCTCGCCATCGGCAAGGGCGGCCACGAGGTCTTCAAGCGCCTCGCGGGTCTCGCCGTGCCGACGTTCGCCTACTACAACGGCGCGGCGATGGGCGGCGGCGTCGAGGTCGGCCTGCACTGCCGGTACCGCACCGTGTCCGCGGCCCTGCCGGCCTTCTCGCTGCCCGAGGTCTTCCTCGGCCTGGTCCCCGGCTGGGGAGGCTGCACGCTGCTGCCGAACCTGATCGGCGCGGACAAGGCCGTCTCGGTGATCATCGAGAACTCGCTCAACCAGAACAAGCAGCTCAAGGGCGTACAGGTCTACGAACTGGGTATCGCCGACGCCCTGTTCGAGGGCGCCGACTTCCTGGAGCAGTCGCTGATCTGGACGGCGTCCGTCCTCAAGGGCGAGATCGTCGTCGACCGCCCGGTGATCGACCGCGGCGAGGCCTGGGACCAGGCCGTCGCGCGCGGCCGGTTCGTCGCCGACAGCAAGGTGCACGGGGCCGCCCCGGCCGCCTACCGCGCGCTGGACATCATCGCCGCCGCCAAGAACGGCGACCTCCAGCAGGGCTACGACGCCGAGGACGTCGCGCTCGCCGACCTGATCATGGGCGGTGAACTGCGCTCCGGCATCTACGCGTTCAACCTGGTGCAAAAGCGCGGCAAGCGCCCGGCCGGCGCCCCGGACAAGTCCCTGGCCCGTCCGGTCACCAAGGTCGGCGTGGTGGGCGCGGGTCTGATGGCCTCGCAGCTCGCGCTGCTGTTCCTGCGTCGCCTCGAGGTGCCGGTCGTGCTGACCGACATCGACCAGGAGCGCGTCGACAAGGGCGTGGGCTATGTGCACGCCGAGATCGACAAGCTGCTCGGCAAGGGCCGCATCAACCAGGACAAGGCCAACCGCCTCAAGGCGCTGGTCTCCGGCGTCCTGGACAAGGCCGAGGGCTTCTCCGACGCGGACTTCGTCATCGAGGCCGTGTTCGAGGAGATCGGCGTCAAGCAGCAGGTGTTCGCGGAGGTCGAGGCGGTCGCCCCGGCGCACGCGATCTTCGCCACCAACACCTCCTCGCTGTCGGTCTCCGAGATGGCGTCGAAGCTGAAGCACCCCGAGCGGGTCGTGGGCTTCCACTTCTTCAACCCGGTCGCGATCCTGCCGCTGCTGGAGATCGTCCGTGGCGAGCAGACCGACGACGCGTCGCTGGCCACCGCCTTCGCCGTCGCCAAGAAGCTGAAGAAGACGGCGGTTCTGGTGAAGGACGCCCCGGCGTTCGTCGTGAACCGCATTCTGACCCGTTTCATGGGCGAGGTGCAGAACGTCATCGACGAGGGAACCCCCGTCGAGGTCGCGGAGAAGGCGGTGGAACCGCTCGGCCTGCCGATGTCCCCGCTGGTGCTGCTCGAACTGGTCGGCCCCGCGATCGGCCTGCACGTCTCGGAAACGCTGAACCGTGCGTTCCCGGACCGTTTCACGGTCTCGCCCAACCTCGCGGCCGTCGTCAAGGCGGGCAAGCGCGGCTTCTACGTCTACGACAGCGGCAGGCCGGAGCTGGACCCCGAGGTCTCGGCGCTCCTGCAGCAGGGCGACAGCGTCCTGACCGAGGAGCAGGTGCGGGCCCGCGTCCTGGACGCGGTGGCGCAGGAGATCGGGCTCATGCTCGACGAGGGCGTCGTCGCCGAGGCCCAGGACATCGACCTCTGCCTCATCACCGGTGCCGGCTGGCCCTTCCACCTGGGCGGCATCACACCGTACCTGGACCGCGAGGGCGTCTCCGAGCGGGTGAACGGCAAGAAGT
This sequence comes from Streptomyces sp. P3, assembly GCF_003032475.1. NCBI lineage: Bacteria > Bacillati > Actinomycetota > Actinomycetes > Kitasatosporales > Streptomycetaceae > Streptomyces > Streptomyces sp. P3. Next base: position 6,693,664 of record NZ_CP028369.1, on the reverse strand, counting down.
TCCTGGCGCCGGGTGTCGCGTCGGTGCCGGCGTAACGGTTGCCGTAAGAGGTGCCGTAACGGTTGCTACGGCCGTAACACCCGTAACGGCTTTCGACCCGTCCCCGGTTTCCGGGGGCAGGGCGAAGTGAAGAGGGCCTCCGCTCATGGCGGAGGCCCTCTTTCGTCCGGCTTTCGTCCGGCTGTCGCCCTGGTCGGCCTGCGGCCCGGAAGCGATCTCCTGCCCGCCGCCGAGGCCGAGCGCGACGGCCGGCTCGGCGGGGTGGAAGGGCTCCGGCTCGGCCCCGCCGGCGCCTCGAGCCGGTGCACCAACCCGAGGCCGACGTGGGGGTGCCTCCCGTTCTCGCGCCAGGAAGGTACGGCGAACTCTCCCCATGCACCCCAGTCCGCCTCGAAGAGCGCGCCCCGGTCACCATCGGCCGCTTCAGCGTGCGCGAGGTATCCGGGGTGCTGACCGAGCTTCCGGTGGACGACCGCACCGATGTCGTAGAACTCGCGCGTGAGAGGTCCGGGATCGGCGAGAGGTGACTTGAGGACGCCGAATGTGTACAGCGCAAGACGGGCCATGCGTCTCTCCCTGGTCGAGGGTGCCCGGTGGACCCTTTCGGTGGCTTACGCATGGGGGCGAGGGTTCGTGGCGCGTGACCGGCTCGTCCCGTCGCGGTGGCTCAGCCTGGAAGAACCCCCCTGTACCACCGTGGGCGACCACCGAGGGCCAGGTGAAGGTAGCCGCCTCGGTGAGGCCCTGTCGAAGTTGCGTCCTCCCTGTCCGGGTGGCCTCTTGCAGGCCTGCATCCGGTGCCCGGTGCCCCTGCGCTCCGGATCGTCGGCCGGCAAAGACGTGCGCGCGTCCCTGGGCGTCCACGGCGACCGCAGGCGTTTTGGTGCGGTCGCCCTTCTCGTCGGGGTGACCGACGGGGGCCCAGTCGAGCGGGGCGAGCAGGGGCCGGAAGTGCGTCGAGTGCACCAGCGCCGCCGCCTCCCGCGCGATGGGCCGCCAGGACGTGAGGTGGGCGTAGCCGTTCGCGCCCTGACCGACGGCGAGGACCCGGTGGAGTCCCTGGTCGCCGCCGACCCCGCGCGGGGCCTCCCAGGGGCCGCCCGGGACATGCTCCGCCCGGCACAGGACGGCGTCGTCCGACATCAGATAGACAGCCAGCCGCCCGTCGCGGCCGCGTATGAGTCAGTCGCCGTTCACCCGATCACTTTATGCCGGGGCCCCGACGACGCCCGTTGGGGGTCTCGTCCGCGGATCACTTCTGCCGTCCCGTCCGCGGGTCCCGTCCACAGGGCCGTCCGTGCGACGCTGGTCCGCATGGACGACAACACCGCGCTGCTCGTGATCGTCGACGCCGCGAACGTCGTCGGGTCGGTCCCCGACGGATGGTGGCGGGACCGGCGGGGCGCGGCGGAGCGGTTGCGCGACCGGCTGGCCGCGGACGGCCTCTCGGGGCACTCCGGACCCGTGGACATCGTCCTCGTCGTGGAGGGCACGGCCCGCGGGGTGGAGCCGGCGCCCGGCGTGCGGGTGGAGGCGGCCCCCGGCAGCGGTGACGACCGCATCGTCGAACTGGTCGCCGAGGCCTCCGGCCGCCACCGTCTGGTCGTCACCGCCGACCGTGAGCTGCGCCGCCGTGTGACGGACCTCGGCGCGGACGTCACGGGCCCGCGGGCGGTACGTGGCGAGACGACGGCAGGCCGGGCGCCGGACGCCGCGCGACGCAGGGCCTGACGGCCTCGCGCGGCCTCAGCCTCTGACCACGGCCTGCTGACCCGCTGACCCGCTGACCGCGAGGGCCGGACGTCAGTCCGGCGTGCGCGTGCGGCGGATGCCCCCGCGGCGCACTCGCCGCACGGCCGGGCCTTCCCCCCCACTCCCCGGACCCGATGCCTCGCCGCCTGGAGCAGGGCCGCCGGCCGTGCGTCCGGCGACCGGGCGGGGCACGCCCATGTGCGGCACCCCTCTTGCGCGACACGCTCTGGCCGTGCGGTGGAACACCGCCGGGCGCCCCGCGCTCGCGCCGGGCCGTCGGCCTGCCCCCTGCGCGGAGGCGGGGGCACAGCCGAGAGCCCGGCCCCGGACGGTCGCCGTGGGGGGCCGGGCTCTCGGTCGCGCGTCACACGGGGCCGGCGCCGCCGGGGCCCGGGGTGGGAGCGGTGGACGCCTCACCTCGTCCGAGGCGGCTGTGGGAGCGGCCGTAGAGGAAGTAGACGACGCATCCGATGACCATCCAGATGCCGAACCGCAGCCAGGTCTCGGCGGGCAGGTTGAGCATCAGCCAGAGCGAGGCGAGCACCGACAGGATCGGGATGAACGGCACCCACGGGGTGCGGAAGGCCCGGTGCAGGTCGGGGCGGGACCTGCGCAGGAGGACAACGCCGATGGCGACGACCACGAAGGCGAACAGGGTGCCGATGTTGACCAGCTCGGCGAGTTCGCTCAGCGGGGTGAAGCCGGCGACGATCGCGATGATCACGCCGAGCAGGATGGTCGGCCGGTGCGGGGTCTTGTAGCGCGGGTGGACGTGGGAGAAGAAGCGGGGCAGCAGTCCGTCCCGGCTCATCGCGAAGAAGACGCGGGTCTGGCCCAGCAGCAGGATCATGCAGACGGTGGTGAGGCCGACGGCGGCGCCGAAGCTGATGAAGCCCGCGAACCAGGGGTGCCCGGTGGCCTTGAAGGCGTCGGCGAGCGGGGCGGTGATGGACAGCCTGGTGTAGTGCTCCATGCCCGTGACGACGATCGACACCAGTACGTACAGGGTGGTGCAGATGATGAGGGAGCCGATGATGCCGCGGGGCATGTCCCGCTGCGGGTGCTTGGTCTCCTCCGCGGCAGTGGCGACCACGTCGAAGCCGATGAAGGCGAAGAACACCACCGAGGCGGCGGTGAAGATGCCCATGACGCCGAAGTTGGAGGGGGCCCAGCCGAACATCAGCTGGATGAGCGGGGAGTTGAGGCCCCCGCCGGCCTCCACGGCCTGCGCCTTGGGAATGAACGGGTCGTAGTTGTCGCCCTTGATGAAGAAGGCGCCGGCGATGATCACGGTCAGCACGACCGTCACCTTGATGGCGACCACGATCGAGGTCACGCGCGCGGAGAGCTTGGTGCCGAGCACGAGGATGGCGGTGAGCACCAGGACGAGCGCGGCGGCGAGGATGTCGAAGCCGAAGCCGTCGGCCCCGTCCCGGCTGCCGAGCGCCGCCGGCAGGTGCCAGCCGGCGTTGTCCAGCAGTGAGGCGATGTAGCCGGACCAGCCGACGGCGACCACCGCGGTGCCGAGCGCGAACTCCAGGACCAGGTCCCAGCCGATGATCCAGGCGGGCAGTTCACCGAGGGAGGCGTAGGAGAAGGTGTACGCGGAGCCCGCCACGGGGACGGTGGAGGCGAACTCGGCGTAGCAGAGCGCGGCGAGCGCGCAGACGACCCCGGCCACCACGAAGGCCAGGGCCACGGCCGGGCCGGCGTTGTTCTTGGCGACCGTGCCGGTGAGGACGAAGATGCCGGTGCCGATGATGACGCCGACGCCGAAGACGGTCAGGTCCAGCGCGGACAAGGATTTCTTGAGCGCGTGTTCTGGCTCCTCGGTATCGAGGATGGACTGCTCGACCTTCTTCGTCCGGAAGAGGGTGCTGCTCACGGGGTACCTCCCACGCTGTGTCGTCCTCGACATGATCGAGAGGGGGCGTAGACCGTATGCCCCGGCGCGGGCCGGTTAACGCGAATGGACCGGTTCCACCACTCTTCACAGTGGTGGAACCGGTCCATTCGGTCGGCTCGGGTCGCCTGCGGCGGCGTCAGTCGCGGGCGGGCTCCACGGACTCGGCCGCCGCGCTGCCGTACCGTCCGTCGAGCTTGGAGACCAGGCCGGTGACCTGCCGCGCGATGTCGGGCGCGGTGAGGCCGATCTCGGCCATGACCTCGGCGCGGGAGGCGTGGTCGAGGAAGCGGGGCGGGATGCCGAAGTCACGCAGCGGGACGTCGACGCCCGCGTCGCGCAGGGACTGGGCGATCGCCGATCCGACGCCGCCGACGCGGGAGTTGTCCTCGACGGTGACGACCACGCGGTGCCGCTCGGCGAGCGGGGCCATGGCCTCGTCGACGGGCTTGACCCAGCGTGGGTCGACGACCGTGGTGGTGATGCCCTGCCGGTCGAGGAGGGTGGCGATCTCCAGGCACATCGGGGCGAGTGCGCCCACGGAGACCAGCAGCACGTCGGGGGTGTCGGTGCCGCTCTCGCGCAGCACGTCCATCCCGCCGACGCGGCCCACGGCGGGCACCGCGGGGCCGACGGCGCCCTTGGAGAAGCGGACGACGGTCGGGGCGTCGTCGACGGCGACGGCCTCGCGCAGCTGGGCGCGGACCTGGTCGGCGTCGCGTGGGGCGGCCAGCCGCAGGCCCGGGACGACCTGGAGGATCGACATGTCCCACATGCCGTTGTGGGAGGCGCCGTCGGTGCCGGTGACGCCCGCCCGGTCCAGTACGAATGTCACACCGCACTTGTGGAGGGCGACGTCCATGAGGACCTGGTCGAAGGCACGATTGAGGAATGTGGCGTACACCGCGAACACCGGATGCACCCCGCCGTGGGCCAGGCCCGCCGCGGACACCGCGCCGTGCTGCTCGGCGATGCCCACGTCGTAGACCCGGTCCGGGAAGGCCTTGGCGAACTTGTCGAGGCCGACCGGCTGGAGCATGGCCGCGGTGATCGCGACGACGTCCGCGCGCTCCTCGCCGAGCCTGACCATCTCGTCGCCGAAGACGGACGTCCAGTCGGCGCCGGAGGTGGCGATCGGCAGGCCGGTGTCGGGGTGGATCTTGCCGACGGCGTGGAAGCGGTCGGCCTCGTCCTGGAGGGCGGGCTGGTAGCCGCGGCCCTTCTCGGTGAGGCAGTGCACGATCACCGGGCCGCCGAAGCGCTTGGCGCGGGCCAGCGCGGATTCCAGCGCCTCGATGTCGTGGCCGTCGATCGGGCCGACGTACTTCAGGCCGAGGTCCTCGAACATGCCCTGCGGGGCGATGAAGTCCTTCAGGCCCTTCTTGGCGCCGTGCAGGGTCTCGTAGAGCGGCTTGCCGACGACGGGCGTGCGCTCGAGGAGGTCCTTCCCGCGGGCGAGGAAACGCTCGTAGCCGTCCGTCGTGCGCAGGGTGGCGAGGTGGTTGGCGAGGCCGCCGATGGTCGGCGCGTAGGACCGTTCGTTGTCGTTGACGACGATGACCAGCGGGCGGTCCCCGTCGGCGATGTTGTTCAGGGCCTCCCAGGCCATGCCTCCGGTGAGCGCGCCGTCTCCGATGACCGCCACGACGTGGCTGTCGCGTTCGAGGATCTGGTTGGCCTTGGCGATGCCGTCGGCCCAGCCGAGCACCGTGGAGGCGTGGCTGTTCTCGATGACGTCGTGCTCGGACTCGGCCTGCGAGGGGTAGCCGGACAGGCCGCCCTTCATCTTCAGCCGGGAGAAGTCCTGTCGGCCGGTGAGCAGCTTGTGCACGTAGGACTGGTGTCCGGTGTCCCACAGGACCTTGTCCTTGGGCGACTCGAAGACCCGGTGCAGGGCGAGGGTGAGCTCGACCACGCCGAGGTTGGGGCCGAGGTGGCCGCCGGTCTTGGAGACGGCGTCCACGAGGAAGGTGCGGATCTCCCCTGCCAGCTGGTCCAGCTCCTCCAGGCTGAGCCGGTCCAGATCGCGCGGTCCCCTGATGCGGGTCAGCAGCGGCACCCGTGCCTCCTTGCAGTAAAAGCTGATCGAGCTGTTGCCGGGCTTGTCGAGTCTAATGTTCCGCCGGGGCGGCCGGAGTCCGGCCCGTGCGTCATAGGTCACCCGAACGGCCGTACCCACGATCCACCGTTCCCATGACACGACCGTGCCCGGCATCTGAACGGATGCCGGGCACAGGGGGTCGTGCGGAAGGCCTAGCCTCGGCCGGCCGCCTTCTGGCTCTTGCGGGACACCGAGTCGATGACGACGGCGCCGAGCAGAACACCACCGGTGATCATGTACTGGATCGAGGTGTTCATGTTCAGCAGGTCGAGACCGGTCTGGATGGACTGGATGACCAGCATGCCCAGGAGGGCGGACCAGACGGTGCCGCGGCCGCCGAAGAGGCTGGTGCCGCCGATGACGGCCGCCGCGATGGCGAGCATCAGGGTGTTGCCGCCACCGGCGTTGAGCGTCGCGGACGCCGTCACGCCGGCGAAGAACATGCCGCCGACCGCCGCGAACCCGCCGGAGATGGCGAACACGGTGATCCGGACCATCGGCACGTTGATGCCCGCCCGGCGGGCGGCCTCGATGCCGCCGCCGACCGCGAACACCTTGCGGCCGTACGTGGTGCGGCGCAGCACGAAGTCCACGATCACCAGCGTGGCCAGGAAGATCACCAGTGCGTTGGAGACACCCTCGGCGTTGTTCAGCACGGCGGCGGTCACGAAGGACGCGACGGCCAGAGCGCCCACACGCAGCAGGATCTCGCTGGTGGCACGGTGCGGGACGCCCGCGGCCCGGCGCCGGCGCTGCTCACCGAAGTTGCCCACCAGGGACAGCACGACGGCGAGGCCTGCCAGCAGGTAGGCGCCGATGATGGCCTGGTCCATGAAGAAGGAGCTCTTGCCCAGCAGATGCACCGGACCGCTGTCCGACGGGATGTTGATGGTGCCGCTGGAGCCCAGCAGCCACAGCATCAGGCCGTTCCAGCCGAGGAAGCCGGCCAGGGTGACGACGAACGCCGGTACGCCGATCTTCGCGAAGAACCAGCCGTGCAGCGCTCCGATGGCGATGCCGGTCAGGATCGTCAGGACCAGCGAGAGCCAGGGGTTCATGCTGTGGTTCACCACGAACACCGCGAACACCGTGGACGCCAGGCCGCTGACGGAGCCGACGGACAGGTCGATCTCGCCGAGCAGCAGCACGAACACCAGGCCGATGGCGAGCATGCCCGTGGCCGACATGAAGTAGCTGATGTCGGAGAGGTTGCCGGCGCTCAGGAAGCGGTCGTTCTTCAGCTGGAAGATCGTCCAGATGACGATCAGGCCGAGGACGACCGGGATCTGGCCGAGTTCGCCGCCCTTGACCTTGCGCTTGAACTCGGTGACGTAGCCCTTGAGGCCCTCCTCGCGGATCAGCAGCCGCGGGTCGACGACGGAGACGGGCGCGGCCGTCGGGTCGTCGGCGGGCGCGACGGTCGTCTGGTCCTCGACGACGCCCCGGGTCTTGTCGAGCTCGGTGCCCGTCTCGGCGTTGCCGGGCTCTGTGGAGTCGCTCTTCACGGTCTTCGACGTGTCGCTCACTTGGCCGCCTCCGCGGTGCGACGCCCCGCACGACGGGTCACGGCGTTGTCCGTGGCACCGGTGATCGCGGCGATGATCTCTTCGTGGCTGGTGTCCTTCACGGGGAAGGAGCCGTTGTTCTTGCCCAGACGCAGGACGGCGACGGTGTCCGCGACCGCCTTGACGTCGGCCATGTTGTGGCTGATGAGGATGACGCCGAGGTTGCGCTCGCGAAGTCGCTCGACCAGGTCGAGGACCTGCGCCGTCTGCTCGACGCCGAGCGCCGCGGTGGGCTCGTCGAGGATGACGACCTTCGGGTCGCCGATCAGCGCACGGGCGATCGCGACGACCTGCCGCTGACCGCCCGAGAGGCTCGCGATCGGGATGCGCACGCTCGGGATGCGGATGGAGAGCGTGGAGAGCAGCTCGCGGGCGTTCTTCTCCATCGACACCTCGTCGATGACGCCGCGGCGCAGCAGCTCCCGTCCGAGGTACAGGTTGCCGACCACGTCGAGGTTGTCGCACAGCGCGAGGTCCTGGTAGACCGTCGCGACGCCGAGTCCCTGGGCGTCGTGCGGCTTGTCGATGCTGACCGGCCGGCCCTCCCACTCGATGACGCCGTCATCGATGGGGTGGACACCCGCGATCGTCTTGACCAGGGTCGACTTCCCTGCGCCGTTGTCGCCCACCAGGGCGACCACTTCTCCGGCGTGGACCTCCAGCTCGACGTCGGTGAGTGCCTGCACCGCACCGAACCGCTTGGAGATTCCGCGCAACGCCAGCACGGGCGTAGCGGACACGTGAACCATCTCCTTCGCCGCCTGACCGGCGGGGATGCCGCGCGCAAAGACAGGCGCGGAGGGATGTGGCCGACGCCGCGGGGCGACGTCGACGCACGAGGTTTACAAGATGAACATGCGTGAATCCGCTGCGCTTGGCAACGGTCCTCTCGCTGGGGCAACGGTTCCGTCCGACACCCGCCCCGGCAGCGGGGTGTGAAGAGGGGCGGGCGTCGGACAGGTCTCACGGGACCGCGGGGCGGTCGGCGGTCCCGAGGGCCGGTTTCGGGGAGCGGCGCGGTGTGCGGCGCGGTCCGGGCGGGGCCCTCGGGGCCGGGAGCCGTTACTGGAGGCCGGCGGCCTTGCAGGCGGCGGCGTACTCGGCGGTGCAGATGTCGGCGACGGTGTAGAGACCGTCCTTGACGACCGTGTCCTTGATGTTGGCCTTGGTGACCGACACCGGGGTCAGCAGCTGCGAGGGAACCTTGTCGCCGGAGCCGCTGGTGAGCGTCTCGGAGGCGGCGCCCTTGATGTCCTTGCCGTTGAGCAGGTCGACCGCGAGCTGGGCGGCGGCCTCGGCCTCCGGCTTGAAGGCCTTGTAGACGGTGGAGGACTGGGTGCCGGCGACGATGCGCTGGATGCCCGCGAGCTCCGCGTCCTGGCCGGTCAGCGGGATGCCGCTGATCTTCGCGCCCTTGAGGGTGTTGGCGATGCCACCGGCCATGCCGTCGTTGGCGGCGTAGACGCCCGCGATGTTCTTGGCGCCCAGCTGGGTGATGGCGGCGGACATCTTCTGGGCGGCGACGGTGTCCTTCCAGAGGCCGGACTGCTCGTAGGCGATGTCGACCTTGCCGTCGAGGACCTTGTGCGCACCCTGCTTGAACTGGCCGGCGTTCGGGTCGGCGTCGTCACCGTTGATCATGACGATCTTGGAGGTGGGGGTCGCCTTCGCGCCGAGGGCGTCGAGGAGGGCCTGGCCCTGCAGCTCGCCGACCTTGACGTTGTCGAAGGAGACGTAGGCGCTGACCGGGCCCTGGGCGAGACGGTCGTACGCGACGACCTTGACGCCCTTGTCGACCGCGGACTGGATCGAGGACTTGATCGCGGCGGAGTCCTGGGCGGAGATCACGATGACCTTCACGCCCTTGGTGACCATGCTGCTGACCTGCTGCGCCTGCTTGGCCGGGTCGGCCGCGGCGTTGGCGTACTCGAGCTTGCAGTCGGAGCAGAGCGCCTTGACCTTGGCGTCGAAGTACGGCTTGTCGAACTTCTCGTACCGCGCGGTGACGCTGTCGGGAAGCAGCAGGCCGATGGACTTGTCGCCCGAGCTGCTGCTGCCGGAGTCGCTGTCCTTGTCGTCGCCGGCCTTGCCGCACGCGGCAATCGACAGCGCCATGGACACGGCGGTGGCGCCGATCACGACTCTACGCATCGTTGCGTTCATTGGGGTGTGCCTCCCTGACAGGGCCGCAGCGCTGCGGCCGAGGTGGCTCGAAGTCAACTCGGCCGCAAGTTCGGCGTCAAGAAGTAAATACTTAACGAGATGGCAACGGCGTTATTCGTTCTCTAAGTGAAGGCAGGCGTGGCTACAGTCAGCGTGCCGTCCAAAAGGGTCGAATCGCCCATCTCGCTCAGTGCGAGAGCAAGCGCTCCGAGCACCTCGGCACGGCCCCCAAGTGCCCCGGGGAGAACGGAGAGTTGACGCGCCGCACTCGGGATCGCGTAGCGGCCGACGGACTCCCTTATCGGACCGAGCACCAGCTCTCCCGCCTCGGCGAGATCACCGCCCAGGACCACCCGGCTCGGGTTCAGCAGATTGCAGAGATTGGCCACTCCACTGCCGACGTGTCGGCCGACGTCGGCGATCACCCGACGGCAGCCCGGATCTCCGTCCCTGGCCAGCCGCACGACGCCTTCCATCGTCAGATCCGTGCCGTGACTGGACTGCAGGAGCGGGAGCACGTAGCGCGCGGCCGCGAAGGTCTCCAGGCAGCCCCGGTTTCCGCAGCGGCAGACCGGGCCGGACTCGTCAAGTGTAATATGCCCGATTTCTCCTGCGGTCCCGCCGGGTCCGCGGTAGATCTTCCCCTCGATCACCAGACCGGCTCCGACACCGCTGGCGACCTTGATGTAGGCAAGGTCGCGCACGCCCCGGCCGCTGCCCCAGACCATCTCGCCGAGGGCCCCGAGGTTGGCGTCGTTGTCCACGTGCACGGGCACGCCGAGCCGGCCTCTCATCTCCTGTGCGGGCCGGGTGCCGATCCAGCCGGGCAGTATGGCGGACGAACCGAGCGTGCCGGACTCCAGATCGATCGGCCCGGGCACCCCCAGACCGACTCCCGCGATCTTCGCACGGTCCACCCCGGTGGCCTCGATCAACCGGCTGACCAGCTGTTCCGCCCGGTCGAAGCCCTGCGTCGACGAGGCGTCCACGTCCAGCGGCTCGGACTCCTCCGCGAGGACCTGATGGGCCAGGTTGCCCACGGCCACCCGGAGGTGCGTGTGCCCGAAATCGACCCCTATGACGATGCCGGCGTCGCCGCTCAGACTGACGCTGCGGGCCCTTCGTCCACCGGCCGAGGTGGGCGTCACCTCCACCGTGCCGCCGTCCTTCAACTCGCGCACGATGTTGGAGACGGTCGCGGCGGACAGGCCGGTCGCCCGGGCGATCTCCGCCTGTGTGAGGGATCCGGCCAGACGCACGGCGCGTACGACCCGCTCCAGGTTGGCTCGGTGCAGCGACGACTGCGACCCCGGAGTCTCCACGACGACCTCCTGCGCACGGGGCCGCATCATGAAACCCCGTCTATGTCCAACTAGTGAACTCTAAGCTGAGCCGTTCGCGTTGCCTCCCGTCAAGAGGTTGAACAGTATCCGCCCGGTTGCACAGAGACACGGAGTGTGGCGAAACGATCGGTAACGGACGGTACGGACGCGGGCGCGGGGGGTTGCGCACGGGGTCGCGCGAGGGGCGCGCGGAAGTACCAGGGCCAGGGCAGGGGGGCGGGGACCGGCGACCTCCCGGGCGCGGGCGGCCACCGGGTGGGACGGTCCGCCGGTGGCCTCGCGTCCGAACCGGGCGGGCGTGCCGGGCGCGACGGGTGCTTGACGCAGGCCGCGGGGGAACCTTCCGCAGGGCGGCGGGCCCCGGCCGCGTCGGCGCTCGGCGTGGCGGACCGGGCCGCACGCCGACACCCGGCGGGGACGGACTCCGCCCGCGCCCCCGGGCGAAGGCCCGCGAGGTGCTCGCGTGGGCCTCGATCACCCGCGAGGCCCACGCGCCGGCGCGCGCACCGGGGAAGGGGCGGCTCGATGAGTCAAGTGCGCGTTGCCGAGGCGGAGTTGCTGTCATGATGTGGTGACCGACAGCGATCGCCCACCGTGCCGGGCGTCACCCGTGTTCCACGGTGGACGGGCCGTTTCGCGGGAGGCGGGCGGTCCTTCATGAAGGGGGCAGGCGGCGATGGACTTCATCAAGCGGTGCACGGGACTGCTGGCGGGAGCGGCGCTGGGGACGGGAGCCCTGTTCGCGACGGCGACTCCGGCACAGGCATACAGCCCGAACCCGACGTTTCGCGCGTACTACTACGACACCGACGCCTGCCCCTGCAGCGGCGGCAACCTCACGGACCCGTTCGACAACACGTACTTCGCGAACGACGCGGGCGGCTACGCGGTGAAGATGGAGCTCACCGCCTCCGGTTCGTTCGTCGGCAAGGTGGAGTTCCACCCGAACGACGAGAAGCTGTGGGTGTACGACACCGCCAACGACGGGGACACGTACTACGTCCGCGTCAGCTACACCTCCGGCGGCTCGACGCACACCCTGGGCACGTTCAGCCCGCCCGGGACCTCCGCGGTACTCGACTACGAGGTGGAGGACTTCGACCTGCCCGAAGGCGCTTACGTCGACATTTCGGTGTACGACGACGCCGGGCTCACCGACCTCATCGGCGCTGCCCGCGGCGCCGGCGCAGCCATCGCGTAGGACCCGTTCGGGAACCGTGCAAGCGCCTTCGGAACAGTTCCAGGGCAGACCCCGGGCGTGCCGCGCAGGATGGAGGAACCATGCCGACCACCGTGCCCGTTCTGCCGGCGGGGGTCGACCCCGCCTGGCTGCCGCGGGAGGTGTGGCGCCCGCTGGGAACCCGTCGAACGCTGGTGGACGGCTCGGGCCCGCTGGTGGAGACGGTCCATGGTGAGGTGGCCCGGGGATGCGCCCTCTTCGGCGGGGCGGTCGTCCGCGGCACCCGGGGTGCTCGGGATGTTCGGGATGTTCGGGATGTTTCGGACGGATCGTATGATCTCGTGCTGCGTGTGGCGCACGACGGGAGCGCCGGCCGGCACACGGACCCCGCGCTCCTCGCGAACCTGGGCGAGGAGGGATTCGTCCACGGGCGGGCCGACGGTACGACCACGGTCACGGCGACCGGTCGACGGGGCCTGCTGTACGGCCTGTTCCACGTCGTGCGGCTCGGCGAGGACGCCTTCCGGGGCGACCGCACACCCGAGGCGCACCGACCCGCGACGGAACTGCGGATGCTGGACCACTGGGACAACGTGGCCGTGCACCCGGTCATGGGCCAGGTGGAGCGCGGTTACGCGGGCGGCTCGCTGTTCTGGCGGGACGGGTCGGCCGTTGCGGACCTGGAGCGCGTCCGGGGGTACGGCAGGCTGCTGGCCGCCTGCGGGATCAACGCCGTCTCGGTCAACAACGTCAACGTGCACGAGGCCGAGGCGCACCTGCTCACCGACCGTGTCGGCGACGTCGCGCGCATCGCCGACGCGTTGCGCCCCTACGGCGTCCGGACCCATCTGTCGGTGAACTTCGCCTCGCCGGTCCTGCTCGGGGGGCAGGCCTGCGCCGACCCGCTGGACACCGCGGTGCGCGAGTGGTGGGCGCAGGCGGCGCACGGGGTGTACGCGGCCGTCCCGGACTTCGGGGGGTTCGTGGTCAAGGCCGACTCCGAGGGGCAGCCGGGCCCGTTCACCTACGGCCGCTCCCACGCGGACGGGGCGAACATGCTGGCCGCGGCGCTCGCGCCGCACGGGGGCACCGTCCACTGGCGGGCGTTCGTGTACGACCACCGGCAGGACTGGCGGGACCGCTCCTCGGACCGTGCGCGTGCGGCGTACGACCACTTCGCTCCGCTCGACGGGGAGTTCGCGGACAACGCCGTGCTCCAGGTGAAACACGGGCCGATGGACTTCCAGGTGCGCGAGCCGGTCTCGCCGGTGCTCGGCGCGCTGCCTCGCACACGGGTCGCCGTCGAGGTGCAGGCCACGCAGGAGTACACCGGGCAGCAGCGGCACGTGTGCTGGCTCGGGCCGATGTGGAGCGAGGTGCTGCGGTTCCGGCCCGAGGGCGAACACGGTCCGGCAGTGGGCGAGTCGGCTCGGGGCGGCATGGTGGCCGTGTCCAACGTGGGGGACGACCCGTTCTGGACCGGGCATCCGCTGGCGCAGGCGAACCTCTACACCTTCGGGCGGCTGGCCTGGCAGCCGGACGCCGAGCCCCGTCGGATCCTGGACGAGTGGATCGCGCTGACCTTCCCGTCCGCCGCCGAACGCCTGGCGGACGGGCTGCGCACGGTGCTGCACGGCTCGTGGCGGACCTACGAGAAGTACACCGCGCCGCTGGGCGTGGGCTTCATGGTGCAGCCGGGGCATCATTACGGACCCGGCGTCGACGGCTACGAGTACAGCCCCTGGGGGACGTACCACTTCGCGGACCGGGACGGCATCGGTGTCGACCGCAGCGCCGCCACCGGCACCGGGTACGCGGCGCAGTACGCCGAGCCGTGGGCCGAGCTGTACGAGTCGCCCGGCTCCTGTCCGGACGAGTTGCTGCTGTTCTTCCACCACGTGCCGTACGGGCATGTGCTGAACAGCGGGAAGACGGTTGTGCAACACATCTACGACACGCACTTCGAGGGTGTGGCGGAGGCCGAGGAGGCCCGCCGGGTGTGGGCGGGCCTCGCGGACCTGGTCGAACCGGCCCGCCATGCGCGGGTGGCGGAGCGGTACGAGGAGCAGGTGCGCTGCGCACGGGAGTGGCGCGACCAGGTGAACAGTTACTTCCTGCGGAAGTCCGGCGTCGCCGACGAGCGGGGCCGCACGATCTACTGAAGTCGCAGGACGGCCACGCCCCGCGGGTCCAGCACCAGCGCCGCGCCCTGGTCGTGCCGCTTGCCGGTGAGGAGGTCGACGGCCGCAGCGTGCGCGGTGAGGCGGGCCGGTTCGGCGCCGTGGTTGAGCAGGAAGAGAAGGCGGGTGCCGTCCGGGGTGACACGGGTGGCGGTCTCCACCCCGCGGTGGCCGGCATGCGGGCCGATCAGGCCGTGGCGGGCGAGGACGCTGCGGACGACGTGGTCGACGCCGGGCTGGTCGAGTGCCGTCGCCACGTACCAGGCCTGACCGGCACCGTGGACGTTGCGGGTCACGGCCGGGGTGCCGGCGTAGAAGTCCGCCCCGTAGCGGGCCACCGCTTCGGCGCCCCGCAGCCGGACGATCTCGAAGACCAGGCGGGCCCGGGCGGTGAACGCGGTGAACCGCACCGGGTTCTCGACGTCCTCGGGCCGTGCGTCCCATTCGTCGACGCGGATGCCCAGGAGCGGCGCCAGCGGACCGGGGACGTCGGTGAGGAAGGCCCGGTCGTGAACGTCGGAGCGGGCGGTGAGGAAGGTGGCGAGGACGGTTCCGCCGCGCCGGGCCACCTCCTCGAGGCGGGAGGCGAGGTCCGCCTCGACGAGGTGCAGCACCGGGGCGAGGACCACGTCGTACGGCGTGAGGTCGGCGGTCACGGGTACGACGTCCACGTCGGCGCCGGCCTCGCGAGCCGCCTGGTAGTAAGCGTGTACGACGTCCGTGTAGCGGACCAGCCGGGAGGGTCCGTCGGAGATCTCCAGGGCCCACCAGCTGTCCCAGTCGAACAGGAGGGCGGTGCGGGCGGGGGTCCGGCCGCCGAGCGTGGCGGGACCCAGTGTGCGCAGCTCCTCGCCGAGTGAGGCCACCTCACGGAACACCCGGGTGTCGT
Source organism: Streptomyces sp. P3 (assembly GCF_003032475.1). Taxonomy (NCBI): domain Bacteria; kingdom Bacillati; phylum Actinomycetota; class Actinomycetes; order Kitasatosporales; family Streptomycetaceae; genus Streptomyces; species Streptomyces sp. P3. Next base: position 6,678,588 of record NZ_CP028369.1, on the reverse strand, counting down.
CGCGGCCCGCGTGGCCGATGACCGCGCCGTGGTACTTCTCGCACGCTCCGCGTGCGGCGCGCAGCTGGAAGTAGAGGGCGGCGTCCGCGCCGTGGGCGACGGCCTGCCACGTGGCGAGCCGGAGTTCGCCGGGGCGGCGCAGGGGGTTGACGTCGCGGCATGCCGTGGTCGACGGGGTCTGTTCCATCAGCCAGAAGGGCGCGCCGCCCTTGAGACCGCGCATCAGGTCGTGGCCCAGTGCCGCCCTGGTGGGCGGGGCGTCCAGGGGCGGGTAGTTGTCCCAGGAGGCGAAGTCCAGGTGGGGCGCCCAGCGGTGGTAGTCGAGGGGACGGTAGGCGCCCATGAGGTTGGTGGTGACCGGTGTGTCCGGGTCGTGGGCGCGGATGGCCTCCTTCTCCGCGGTGAAGCAGCCGAGCAGGGCGTCGGTCATGAAGCGCCGGTAGTCGAGGGTGATGCCCTGGAAGGCCGTGTGGTCGGGGCCGCGCCAGTGCTCGGTGAGCGCGCTCGGGGGCTCGATCTCGTCCCAGTCGGTGAAGCGGTGCGACCAGAACGCGGTCGACCAGGCGTCGTTGAGGGCGTCGAGCGTGTCGTGCCGGGCACGCAGCCAGTCACGGAACGCCTCGGCGCAGCGCTCGCAGTAACAAGCACCTCCGTACTCGTTGTTGACGTGCCAGGCGAGCAAGGCCGGGTGTGCGGCGTACCGTTCGGCGAGGCGGCCGGCCAGTGCCGTGGACAGCCTTCGGTACGCGGTCGAGCTGGGGCAGAAGTTGTGCCGCTGGCCGTAGCGGTGCCTGCGGCCTTCGAAGTCGGTGCGGTTGGCCTCCGGATACCTCTTCGCCAGCCAGGGCGGGAGCGCGGCCGTCCCGGTGGCAAGGCAGACCCGGCGGCCCTCGGTGGCGGCGCGGTCGAGGACCCGGTCCAGCATCGTGAAGTCGTAATCCGTTTCGGTGGTTTGGGTCAGCGACCAGCTGAACACCCCGACGGTGAGGGTGTCGATGCCGGCGAGCGTGAACAGGCGGTGGTCCTCGTCCTGGATCTCCGTCGGCCACTGCTCGGGGTTGTAGTCCCCGCCGTACAAGATTCTGGCGGTGTGCGGGAGTCGGCCGTCCTCTCCGGTGCGGGGCGTGGTCATGCGGTGAAGTCCTCCTGGGTCTCGACGATCATCGGTCGGCTGGACCGCAGCAGGGAGAGCAGCAGCGGAGCGGCCAGCAGCGCGGGCAGGGCCTCCGTGAACAGCGCGGTCATGCCGCCCGTCAGGACGAGCAGGGAGGCCGCGGCCGCGGTGACGCTGCCTCGCCGCAGCAGGAAGTACGCGGCGAGGCGCGCGGTGTCGCGGGCGCGGAACGTGAACAACGAGGTGAGGACGAGCGCGTGAGCCCCCCAGAGGAGCGATGCCACGCCGACCGCCCCGAGCAGTACCGCCCACCAGCCGGGCAGTCCGGTGGCGGCGAAATGCGTGAGCGTGAAGACGATCGCCGTCAGCCAGGCCAGCAGGGGCGCCTCGATGCGCAGCGCGGGCAGCGCGTTGAGACGCCACCCCCGCAGGTAGAGGCGGGCCGGGTGGAGGTCGGTGAGGTCGCTGCTGCGGTGGCGCAGGGCGTAGAGCGCCGCCGAGCAGGCGGGGCCGAGGGGCACCAGGCAGACCGCGGCGAGAGGCAGGTTGGCCGGGTCGGGGCCCAGGAGCAGCAGACCGACGAAGCCGGGGGCGGCCGCCGCGAGGAACAGGGCTTCGACGACGAGGAGGGTGTGCAGCAGGGCGGCGGCGCGGGAGAGGGGGCCGGCGCCGAAGCCGGCGGTACTCACCGGTCCCGTGGGGTTCACCGGTCCCGTGGGGCTGACCGTGCTGGCGGAGCCGACCGTGCCTGCGTGGCTTGTGGGGCTCATGGTGCCGCCCGGCCGAGCAGGCGGTGTTCGTCCCACCACGGCGGCGTCTCGTCGACGACGGGCACGAGTTCGACGAGGGTGATCTCGTGGCGGCCCAGCACGAGGTCCAGCTCGACCCGGCCCTCACGCACGGGAAGCCTGCGGTGACTGCGGGCGGGCTCCGCAGCCTGGTGCAGGACGTCCAGTTGTGCGGGTTTCGGTGAGCGCGGGCTGCCCATGTGCCGCCAGGTTGTGTAAGCGTTTCCGCGCTCCTCGTCGACGCTGGAACGGCGGACGAAGACCTCCTGAGCGTCTCCGGTCGGATGGCCCCCGTCGGCGTCGAGGAACTTTCGCACACCGTTCCTTCTGGTTTCCAGGTCTTGGCGGGCCGCTTCGGATTCGTCGGCTCCACCGGCCCGGACGGTCCCCGGCGCTCCAGCGGACCTTCGGGCCGTGACGGGGAGGGACAGACGCAGCTCGTGGCGGTCGGGGCCCGCGGTTTCGCCGCTCGGGTCGACGGGCGCCCAGGCCAGGACCGTGACCCGGCCGTCGGGGTGCCGGGTGACCAGGTGGTCGTCACCGCGGGCGAGCAGGTCGGAACCCGTCCGGGCCATGAAGGCGTACAGGTGGTACGTGGGTTTCCTGACCTGCCGGTGGGTGAGCAGCCCGAAGCCGCCGTGGAACAGGCCTGTGGGGACGCCGGTCTCCTCGAACATGTCGCTGAACGTCCAGTACGAGAAGGAGTCCGCCAGGTCACCGCCGTGCGCGAGGACCGGGGCCAGGTAGGCGGCGTGGAACGCGGTGTCGTGGACGGGGTTGTCCGGGCGGTACGAGGAGTTGAACTCGGTGATGTGCACCGGCAGGCCGGCCAGCCGGGTGCCCTTGAGGCGCTCGCGCGGCGTGGCGAACTGATCGAGCAGGTGCGCCGCGGGAGCCAGCGTCTGGTGGACGCCGAACGGGACGTGCTGCGCGGGCCCTGAGCTGTAGGCGTGCTTCGACACGAAGTCGACGGGGACCTCGCGGTGTTCCGCGAACTCCGCAAAGCGTTCCAGCCAGTCGTCGGCCCCCGGGGAGATCGCCGGACCACCGACCTGCAGACCGGAGTCCACGTCCTTCACCGTGTGCGCGGTCACCTCGTAGAGGCGGTGGTAGGCCTTCTCGTCGGCGCCCTGCCAGAAGTCGGGCAGGTTGGGCTCGTTCCACACCTCGATCGGCCAGGTGCGGACCTCCTCGACGCCATAGCACTCCACGAGGTGAACGACGACCGCACGCACCAGGTCCGCCCACTCGCGGTACGAGCGGGGCGGGGTGACGTTGCCGCGCCACCAGAAGACCGTCTGGGGCCCGGAGGCCAGGTCCTGCGGCATGAAACCGAGTTCGACGAAAGGACGCAGACCGGCTTCGAGATAGGCGTCGACGACCTGATCGACGTAGGTGAAGGCGTGATGGACACGTCGAGCGCCCGCGTGCTCGTACGGCCGGTACACGCCCATCCCGTCACTGAGCAGGCCGTGGCCGCGGATGTACCGGAACCCGATCTCGCGCTGTATCAGGGCGAGGGAGTCCTGGTAGTCGCGGCGCAGGGCGAGTTCGATGCGGCCGGTGCCGACACAGTGACGCCAGGCATCGGTGTGCCGGCCCACGGGCTCCTCGGGTACCCGGATCATGACCTCTCCCTCGCGAACCGCTCACGCGCCTTGTTGTGAAGCCCGACGAGGCGGCCCATGTTCTTGCCCTTGAGCTCGCTCACGTAGTCGTCCCATTCGGACAGCGGACGCTTGCCGAGGGCGAACTTGAGGGTGTTCTGGGTGACGTGGTCCCTCAGCGGCGTGTCCCAGAGGGAGGCCTGCTCCTGCTCCACGGACTGCAGCGGGTGAGCCGGCCCGACGGGCAGTTGCTCGCGTTGTGACATCGCGTCCTGGAACGTTTTCTCGTCCGGGCCGAAGGAGGACGAGACGAGCGCCCAGCTGCCGCCGTAGGTGAACACGCCGTTGAAGAAGCCGTAGTCCTTCTGCAGGTCCTTCGGGGCGTTCGGGTCCGAGCCCATGAGACTGATCCCGGGCCCGGGCCTGTACTGCCCGTCGGCGTAGGTGTAGGTGGAGCCCTGCACACCCCATTTGGCGAAGCGCTGCCCCTCGTCCGAGTACCACAGCCAGTCGACGAACTGCATCATCGCGACGAAGGTGTCGCTCTTGAGGGCCTTGGTGGAGATCATGAGCCCGTTCTCCAGCCGGGCCCCGCCCAGCACCACCGGTCCGGCCGGACCGAGCGGCACCGGGATCATCTCGATCTTCGCTCCCTTGACCTGCTTCGCCAGGTTGTAGCGGTAGCTCTGGACCAGCTCCTGCGGGTTGGCACTGATCGCGAAGGACTTCTGGCCCAGTAGTTTCTGCAACGCGTCGTCGTCGGTCTGGGTGAAGCTCTCCGGGTCCATCAGTTTCTCGGCGACCAGTTTCCTCAGGTACTCGACCATCTGGCGGTAGCCGTCCGTCGCGCCGGTGAAGACGAATGCGTCCTTCTTGGCGTCGAAACTGATGTTGTCGTAGGTCCAGCCAGCCCGCACGCCGAAGGACTGGCCGAGGTAGCTGCACAGCGCGGCCGCGGGAAACGGCGTGTTGGTGCTCCATCGGTCGGAGAAGGGGTACCGGTCCGGGTACTCGGACCTGATCGCCTTGAAGACGTCGTACACCTCGTCCCAGGTGGTGGGCAGGGTCAGTCCGAGCTTGCCCAGGACGTCGGTACGGAGCGACAGTGAGTAACCGGACTTGACCTTTTCGTGCAGGCCGGGCAGGAGGTAGTACTTGCCGTCGGACTGCCGGATCGAGTCGAGCTCCGGCTCCAGCTTCCATTTTCTGACCTTGTCGCGGAAGTTGGGCATGAGATGCGTGTACTCGCTGACCGGGAGAATCGCGCCCGACGAGACGAAGGCGACCTCCGAGGGGTGATACGTCTTGGGAATCAGGAACGGTGCGTCGCCTGCACCGATGAGGACGCTGCGTTTCTTCTCGTAGTCGCTCAACGGGACGGCGATCGGCTTCAGGGTGACACCGGTGCGCCGGGTCAGTTCGTTCCAGAACAGCCAGCCGTCCTTCATCGGATAGACCGGGTTGTTGTTGTGCAGAAGAGAGAACGACAGCGGTTTCGACGCTTTGAACTGCTCGCCGGCGCGGTACTCCTTCATCGCACCGTTCTGCTTCTTGGCAAGGTCCTTGCCGTCCTCGCCCTCGTCGCCGCTCCCGCAGCCGGTGAGCGAAGCGAGGCCGACGAGGCCCGCGGCCGCGAGGACTTGACGTCGGGACAACTGACCGGCGTTCTTCACGGGTGCTCCTTTGTTCCGTAGGAGGTACGGATCTCAGCCCTTGACCGCGCCGAGCATCACGCCCGAGACGAAGAAGCGCTGGACGAACGGGTATACGCAGAGGATCGGCAGCGAGGTCAGCACGATCGTGACCGCCTGGATGTTCGCCCCGACCTGGCTCAGCTGTTCCGTGGCGGCACCGGCGTTTCCCCCTGTGGTGGCCCCCGCGATGAGGTTGCGCAGATAGACGGTGACCGGCATGAGCTCGGTGCGGTCCATGTAGAGGTAGGCCGAGAACCAGGAGTTCCAGAAGGACACCGAGTAGAAGAGGACCATCGTCGCGATGACGGCCTTGGAGAGCGGTAACACGATCCTGAGCAGGATTCCGTACGTGCTCAGCCCGTCGATCTCGGCTGCTTCCTCGAGTTCGGCCGGAAGACTCTCGAAGAAGGCTTTCATCACCAGCAGGTTGAAGACGCTGATCGCGTTCGGCAGGGCGATGGCCCACACGGAGTTCTTCAGTCCGAGACTGGTGACCAGGACGTAGTTGGGGATGAGGCCGCCCGTGAAGAACATGGTGAACACCGACACGCCGACGAGCAACCCGCGCCCCTTGAGATTTCGCTTCGACAGGACGTAGGCGTAACACGTGGTCAGAACCATGGCGATCACCGTGGAGACCACCGTGTAGAAGACGGTGTTGCCGTAGTTTCGCCAGAACATCGTGTCCTGGAAAACGATTCTGTAGGTGGTGAGGTTGAACCCTTTGGGCCACAGGGCCACTTCGCCGGCCCGGATGTGCTCTTCACCGCTGAAGGACCGGGCGATGATGTTGACGAAGGGGTACAGGGTCACCAGGACGACAAGGGTGAGAATCACTCCGTTGACGCCTTGGAACACGCGGTAACCGCGCGTCGGCTGGCTCACGGAGGTGCGCGGACGCCGTGTACGAGGCGTCAGAAGGTTCACCACAGGCTCGTCCCGACGGTGCGGCGCGACAGCTGGTTCGCACTCGTGATCAGGACAAGGCCGATGACCGCTTCGAACAGGCCGATCGCGGCGGCGTAGCTGAAGCTGTTGGACTCGACGCCAGCGCGGTAGAGGTAGGTGGAGACCACGTCGGCCGTCGGATAGGTCAGGGGGTTGTAGAGCAGCAGGACCTTCTCGAATCCGACCGCCATGAACGTGCCGATGTTGAGGATCAGCAGCGTGATCATGGTGGGGCGGATTCCGGGCAGTGTGACATGCCAGATCTGCCGCCAGCGGCTCGCGCCGTCGATGCGGGCGGCCTCGTAGAGGTCCTCGTCGATCGTGGTGAGCGCGGCGAGGTAGAGGATCGTGCCCCAGCCGGCGGTCTGCCAGATCTCCGACCCGACGTAGACGGTCCGGAACCAGCCCGGCTCCTGGATGAACCGCACCGGCTCGTGGCCGAGCAGACCCACGGCATGGTTCACCGGACCGTCGGTGGCCAGCATCTGCAGGGTGATGCCCGCGACTATCACGATCGACAGGAAGTGCGGAAGGTACGAAACCGATTGCACGAACCGCCGCAGGGAACGCCGGCGCACCTCGTTGAGCAGCAAGGCCAGGACGAGCGGCAGCGGGAAACAGAACAGCAGCGTCAGCCCGCCGAGCCACAGGGTGTTGCGGAAGACCTGCCAGAAGGTGGGATCGGTCAGGAACATCCGCACATACCGCAGCCCGACCCACTGCTCCCCCAGGATCGAACCGCCCGGCTCGAAGCGGCGGAAGGCGATCACGTTGCCGACCATCGGCAGGTAACGGAAGACCAGGAAGAACAGCAGGGGCAGGACGGCCAGCGAGTACAGCTGCCAGTCGCGGCGCCACGCCCTCCGCCAGCCGCGGCGCGTGGCGGGACGCGGGGAGCCGCGCAGGGTCGTCGCAGAAGGGTCCTGGGTGTCGGGGGGTGGGGCCGATGTGGTGGAGGTGCTCATGCTCGGGCCTCCCGGGGCGTTCTCGAAACACTCGGATCTCAATGCGTGATCTCGAAACTTTCGTGCCCTTACCGGTAACTCTGCGGAAACGTACGGGGTGCCGGAAAGCGCTGTCAATGGGTGCTGCACGGCGGACCGATGGGATGTCCTGTGGCGTTGAATCCCCTGCGGGTCGGGGTAGGTCCGGTGGGAGCGCAGTGCACTGAGTGCTACCGTTCTTCGCAAATTTCTGGATGACCAGCGCAACAATCGTTGGCCCACCCCCTGTGAGGTGCCCTCGTGCCTGCGTTCGACCTGCCGTTACCGGATCTGGAGCGCCATCGCCCCGAACCCGACGAGCCCGCCGACTTCGACGCGTACTGGGCTGTCACCCTGAAGGAAGCCGCGCAGCGGGACCCGCTGGTGTCGGTACGACCAGTCGAAACCGGTCTCCGACTGACGCGGACCTGGGACGTGACGTTCCGGGGTTACGCGGGCGACCCGATCCGGGCCTGGTTCAGCCTCCCGGCCGACGCACGGAAACCGTTGCCGGCAGTCGTCGAGTATGTCGGCTACGGACGCGGACGCGGCCTCCCTCACGAGCGGCTGACCTGGGTGAACGCGGGCCACGCACACCTGTTGATGGACAACCGCGGCCAGGGCGACCAGTACGGCAGCGGAGGCGACACCCCCGACCCGCACACCGTCCTGTCCGGCGGTCCCGGGCCGGCCGTCCGCGGCCTTCTGTCCCCGCCGGACTACCACTACCGTCGCCTGATCACCGACGCGGTGCGCGCAGTGGCGGCAGTGCGTTCGCTGCCCGGCGTCGACCCGGTGCGCACCGCCGCCGTCGGCAACAGTCAGGGCGGCGGGCTGGCTCTGGCGGTCGCGGGCCTGGTTCATGACCTGGCCGCCGTCCTCGTCACGGCTCCGTTCCTGTGCGGGATCCGGCGGTCGCTGGAGCTCACGGACGCAGGGCCGTACGGCGAGATCGCCGCCTACCTCTCCGTCCGCCGCGGCAGCGAGGAAACCGCCTACCGAACCCTTTCCTATGTGGAGGGCGTGTCCTTCGCGCGGCGTGCGCAGGCCCCCGCCCACTTCGGCACGGGCCTGCGGGACACGGTCTGCCCGCCGAGCGGGGTGTACGCGGCGTTCAACCGGTACGGCGAACTGAGCGGCGGCGTGCATCCCCACAAGGAGATCCACGCCTATCCGTTCAATGGACACGAAGGGGGTGAGGCGGAGCAGGTGCGACGACAACTGGTCTGGCTGGATTCTCAGTTGGCCGGCTGATCGCCGTCCGACCGCGGTGCCCCGCCGGTCACCTCCGCAGCGTTCGGCTCCCGCCGGGAGCGGCGGTGCCGGTCACCCGGGACCGTCGGATGCGGGCGCGGTTCGCCGGTGTCGGCATGGTCGGCGCGCGCCGCCTCCGACTCCTCGACCCGGGTGAACCGGAGAGGGCCGGTGGGCTCGTCGAGCAGTAACCGAGCCCCGGCTCTCTCACCGGACGGACGAGCTCGATCCGCCGCCGCTGCCCGTACGACAACTCGGTTTCGTGTGCGTCGGGTCGGCTCGGATCCAACAGCCCCGGGCAGCAGCCGGTCGGACTGTTCACCGCGGTCGCCAGGACGTCCGTCGGCGAAGGCGGCAAGCACCGTGAATGCCGGCTGCCACGCCGGAGTCCTCCCGTCACAGTCGGGCGGCGACGGCCCGCCCCACCCTGCGGGGCACGCCCGCTCCGCCTGCCGGCAGGCTCACCGTGCCGTGTTCGGACGCAGCTCGCCCGGCCCTGGACGCACAGCAAGGTGCTTTCGCCCGCCCCGCAAGACCCGGCACCGAGCAGCCGTTCCTCGGAGCCGAAACCCGAGCCGAGCCCACCCGAGCCGAGCCCACCCGACCCGACCCGAGCTGCAACTCCACTACGTCCGGTCGACGCCCCGCGTCCACCTCGCCGAACTGCGCGAACACGCCCGTGGGCGCTCCGGCGCACGGGCGGTCGCGCAGGCGGTCGGGCAGGCGGTCGGGCCCGTACGCGGTCAGGCCCGCGGTGTCGGAGCCGGTGGGCGCGGCTCACCCGCCCGCCGGCTCCGATCGGAGCGGCCTGCTGGAGCGGCTCCGGGTCAACCGACTCTGCAGGGGAGGCTCGTGGCGCTGTCACCTCCCGCCCCAGAGACCACGTATCCGAATGTCGCGCTCTGGCCCGGATTCAACGAGCCGTTCCAGTCGGCGTTGTGGACCATCGCCGACTGCCCGTTGTAGGTCGCGTTGCCGCTCCAGAGGCTCACCACCGACTGACCTGCGGGCAGCGTCCAGTCGACCATCCAGCCGAGCATCGGGACGTCACCCGAGTTGGTGACGGTCACCTCCGACTGGTAGCCGCCGTTCCAGCTGTTGGTGGTTCTGCGGGACGCCGTGCAGGTGCCGGGAACCGGCTCGCCGGGGTTGCCGGGTTCGTGGATGCCGGTCACCTCACCGTTCCCGCCGTCGAAGACGACGTCGGAGCAGGAGTAGAAGGTCTCGGCACTGTCGGAACGCTGCCAGACCATGTAGATGATGTGGCGGCCGGACTTGTTGGCCGGAAGCTGACCGGTCCAGGAGTAGTTGGCCTCGACCGTGCCGGGGCTTCCGTGGAGGGGCGGGTGGTCGACGGAGAGGAAGGGCTGGTCCTCGATGTCGTTCCAGCCGAGCGTCCGGGTCGGGTCGAAGCCGTCCTTGGTGACGTAGGCGTAGAACCAACCCGGATGCGCCGCCCAGGCGTTGTAGGCGAAGTCGACGGTCGCACCCGAGGTGAGGTGGGTGAGCGGCCAGTCGTTGCGGGCCGCGTTGAAACCGGTGAAGTTGGTGTTGCCGCCGCTGCACAACTGACCGTCCGGCACGAAGCCGCGGGTGCGGCCCGCTCCGTCGGAACGCAGCACCGAGAACCAGTTGTAGAACGGTGTGGTACCGCTTACCTGTTGCGCGTTCTTGCAGGCCGGATTGATGGGCTTGATCTCACCGGTGTTGGTCAGCGCGTCCTGCCAGCACAGGAAAGTGCGGCTGGCGGGTTTCATGGGTGTCCCATGGGCCTGGGCCTCACCGCCGGCGGTCACGATCAGACCGAGTGCGGGGACCGTGGCCACCAGGGCCAGGAGGACGAGGAGAAGGGCTCGGGTGCGTACACGCGACTTCGCGCACGCCTCCGATAATGACGTGATCATGACAGTCTTCATGCTCGATGAGTCCGCCTTCCGTGTACGGACCGTGCATACATGGGTGCACGGCGGATGCGGGGACGGGTGACGCGGTTCGACAGGGGCCCCAGGACGTTGCGCGCCGGACGCAGCGCCGCCCTGGCATGCCGGCTGCGCGAAGCGGGAGCGTCCCGGCTCGACCCGACAGGTTCCGGTCCGCCGGAGCGAACAATATGGGAGCGCTCCCACTCCACCTGTGGCGGAAGATAGCGCTGCGCGGACCACTTGTAAACGGTGTCGCACAGCGTTTCCGTATACGTAGAGCCATTTCAGGCGAGTTGAACCGCTGGGTGTCGGAGAAGTCGGCGGTCCAGGCCGCCGTCCGGAGTCAGAAGACCGACCCTTGTACCAGCGCCTGCCCGGCCCGGCCAGGCCCGGCCAGGCCGGCCCGGGCCTCCGGACCGTGCCGCCCGCCCAGCCCCGGTGGTGCCCCGTCGGGAGCGCTCCGGCGGTGACCCTGCCGGAACACCCGCGCTGTAGCTACCTCGTGAGATCGGCTGCTTCGTCGAGTCGCGTCAGCTTGTGCGGGTTGGATGTCGCGTAGATGCGGGTGATGCGGCCGCTCTCGATCACGAGGCTGACCGTGGCCTCTGCGGTGTCGGATGCCATCCTGATCGCGGGGGCTCCGTTGAGACATACCGTCGTGGTGTCGAAGGCGGCCCGGTCGGTGGCGGCGAGCATCGCCGCCACGAGTTCGGCCCCGCGGACGGGGGCCTCAGCGGCGGCCGTGATCCCCCCTCCGTCGGCGATGAGGACCACCTCCGGTGCCATGATCTGCAAGAGGTCGTGGATGCGCCCGGTGTGCAGCGCGGCGGCGAAACGGTCCACGACGGCCCTGTGCTCCGACCGGCTCACCTTGACGCGTGGCTGCCGGGCGGCCACGTGGTCCCGGGCCCGCCGGGCAACCTGCCGGACCGCGGCGGGGGTCCTGCCCACGGCTTCGGCGACCTCGTCGTACGGCATGTCGAAGACCTCGCGGAGCACGAACACCGCGCGTTCCACCGGTCCTAGCGTCTCCAGGACGGTCAGCATCGCGATGGAGACGTTTTCCGCGAGTTCGACGTCGTCGGCCACGTCGGGGTGGGTCAGCAGTGGCTCGGGCAACCACTCGCCCACATAGTCCTCGCGGCGGCGTGCGAGGGTGCGCATGCGGTTGAGTGCCTGACGGGTGACGGCTCGGACGAGGTACGCCCGCGGGGCGCGGATCTGCGACCGTTCGACGTCGGCCCACCGCAGCCAGGTCTCCTGCAGCACGTCCTCCGCGTCGGCCGCGGAGCCGAGCATCTCGTAGGCGACGGTGAAGAGCAGGCTGCGGTGGGCGACGAACGGGTCCGCCGTCATGCCGTGGACTCTGCGCGGGACGTCGCCGGGCGCTTGGCCAACGGGATCACGCAGGCGTCGGAGAAGCCCTGCGAGCTGACCCCGTTCGCCACATTCGCCCTTGTCGCCAGGTTGACGTAGGCGATGAACGCGGTGAGTTCCACCATCGCCCCGGTCCCGAGCCGCTCGAGGAGGGCGGCGTACTGTTCGTCGGTGACGGTCGGCGGCGTGTTGGTCATCGCCTCGGCATACCCCATGACGTCGCGCTCCAGCGTCGTGAACACATCAGCCTCCCGCCAGCGCGGCACCTGGCTCGCCCTGGCCGGATCCAGGTTCTCGTTCTGCGCCTGGAAATAGCCGACGTCCAGACACCAGCTGCAGCCGACCTGCGACGCGACAGCCATGTGCGCAAACGATTTCAGGCCCGCCTCGACGGCCTCCCACGCCCCCACCCTGGCACCGAGCTCCAGGTTGTCCTGTGCCACCCGGGGACTGTGCCACAGCACTTCGACGTTCTCGGGCACGGCGCCCAGCTGCTTGATCATGTTCTCCTTGAGCTCGGCGGGCAGCTCGGCCTTCGGCAGGCGCAGTGTCATGGTCTCTCTCCTCGTCACACGTCCCTACGGAATGTCCGGCATGAAGACACCGGCCGGCCCACGGGTGTGACACCGGCCGCCGTCCCGGCGAGCCCCGGCGGCCGTCCGCGTGGTGTGTCTCGGCGTGGGCCCGTCTGCTCGTTTCCGCAACGGCCGTGGACAGCGCGCCGGTGAGCACTGGCTCGTCGACGACGAGGACGCGGACGCCGCCGTTTCGGAAGCCGGGGCGCCGGTCGGGTCCGGATTCCGTTCCGCCCCGGACGGCTGAGGAAACCCCGTGTCCCCCAGGAATCCGGGTGTCCCACCAGGGAGTCGCTCATGGTCCGGGACGGACAAGGTGAACGAAGGCGCCTCGGTCACCGGGGACACGGCGAAGGGCCGCACCCCCGTCACCGGGGATGCGGCCCTCGAGCACCATGTCGCACGCGTTCCGTCGGCTGTTTCTTTTGCCGTCCGCTCGCTGTGCTTGTTGCCGACGGATCGGATGACCGAAACGCCTGCCGTGCGGGTTACTTGCGGATCAGGCTGCGCAGCACGTACTGCATGATGCCGCCGTTGCGGTAGTAGTCGGCCTCACCGGGGGTGTCGATGCGGACGACCGCGTCGAACTCGACGCCCGTGTCGGTGGTGACCTTGACCGTGCGCGGCGTGGTGCCGTTGTTGAGCTCCTCGACGCCGGTGAAGGAGAAGGTCTCCTCGCCGGTCAGACCGAGGGACTCGGCAGAGGCGCCCTCCGGGTACTGCAGCGGGAGCACGCCCATGCCGATGAGGTTCGAGCGGTGGATGCGCTCGTACGACTCGGCGATGACGGCCTTGACGCCGAGCAGCGCGGTGCCCTTGGCGGCCCAGTCGCGGGACGAGCCCGAGCCGTACTCCTTGCCGGCCAGGATGGCCAGCGGGACGCCCTGCTCGATGTAGTTGCGGGAGGCGTCGTAGATGAACGACACCGGACCGCCGTCCTGGGTGAAGTCGCGGGTGTAACCGCCTTCCGTCCCCGGCGCGATCTGGTTGCGCAGGCGGATGTTGGCGAACGTGCCGCGGATCATGACCTCGTGGTTGCCTCGGCGCGAGCCGTAGGAGTTGAAGTCACGACGCTCCACACCGTGCTCGGTGAGGTACTTGCCGGCCGGGGTGTCGGCCTTGATGGCGCCTGCCGGGGAGATGTGGTCGGTGGTGACCGAGTCGCCCAGCTTGGCCAGCACGCGGGCGCCGGTGATGTCGGAGACCGGGGTGGTCTCCATCGTCATGCCCTCGAAGTACGGGGGCTTGCGGACGTAGGTCGACTCGGCGTCCCACTCGAAGGTGTTGCCGGTCGGGATCGGCAGCGCCTGCCACTGGGCGTCGCCCGCGAAGACGTCCTGGTAGGACTTGTTGAACATGTCCTCGCCGATGGCGTTGGCCACGACGTCGTTGACCTCGGCCTCGGAGGGCCAGATGTCCTTGAGGAAGACGGGGTTGCCGTCCTGGTCGATGCCCAGGGCGTCCTTGGTGATGTCCACCTTCATGGAGCCCGCGAGGGCGTACGCGACGACCAGCGGCGGGGAGGCTAGGTAGTTCATCTTGACGTCGGGGTTGATACGGCCCTCGAAGTTCCGGTTGCCGGAGAGGACCGAGGTGACCGCGAGGTCGTGGTCGTTGACGGCCTTGGAGACCTCCTCCGGCAGCGGGCCGGAGTTGCCGATGCAGGTGGTGCAGCCGTAGCCGACGAGGTTGAAGCCGACCTTGTCGAGGTAGGGGGTCAGGCCCGCCTTGTCGAAGTAGTCGGTGACGACCTTCGAGCCCGGGGCGAGGGTGGTCTTGACCCACGGCTTGCGGGTCAGGCCCTTCTCCACGGCCTTCTTCGCGACGAGCGCGGCGGCGACCATGACGTACGGGTTGGAGGTGTTGGTGCAGGAGGTGATGGCCGCGACCGTCACCGCGCCGTGGTCGATCTCGTACGTCGAGCCGTCGGGGGCGGTCACGGTGACCGGGTTGGACGGCGCGCCGTTCGGGGCGACGGCCGGGGCGTCGGAGGCCGGGAAGGACTCCTGGCCCGCCTCGTCCACGCTGTCGACGTAGTTGCGCACGTCGACCTTGAACTGCTCGGCGGCGTTCGCGAGGACGATGCGGTCCTGCGGGCGCTTCGGGCCGGCGATCGAGGGGACGACCGTCGAGAGGTCGAGCTCCAGCTTCTCGGAGAAGTCGGGCTCGGCCTTCGGGTCCAGCCAGAGGCCCTGCTGCTTGGCGTACGCCTCGACGAGCGCGACCTGCTGCTCGGAGCGGCCGGTGAGCTTGAGGTACTTCAGGGTCTCGTCGTCGATCGGGAAGATCGCGGCGGTGGAGCCGAACTCCGGCGACATGTTGCCGATGGTGGCGCGGTTCGCGAGGGAGGTGGCGGCGACGCCCTCACCGTAGAACTCGACGAACTTGCCGACGACGCCGTGCTTGCGCAGCATCTCGGTGATCGTGAGGACGAGGTCCGTGGCGGTGGTGCCGGTGGGCAGCTCGCCGGTGAGCTTGAAGCCGACGACGCGCGGGATGAGCATGGAGACCGGCTGGCCGAGCATCGCGGCCTCGGCCTCGATGCCGCCGACGCCCCAGCCGAGGACGCCGAGACCGTTGACCATGGTGGTGTGCGAGTCGGTGCCGACCAGGGTGTCGGGGTACGCCTGGCCGCCTCGGACCATGACCGTGCGGGCGAGGTGCTCGATGTTCACCTGGTGGACGATGCCGGTGCCCGGCGGGACGACCTTGAAGTCGTCGAAGGCGGTCTGGCCCCAGCGCAGGAACTGGTAGCGCTCCTTGTTGCGGCCGTACTCCAGCTCGACGTTCTGGGCGAAGGCGTCGTTGGTGCCGAACTTGTCGGCGATGACGGAGTGGTCGATGACCAGTTCGGCCGGGGAGAGCGGGTTGACCTTCGCCGGGTCGCCGCCGAGTTCCTTGACGGCCTCACGCATGGTGGCGAGGTCGACGACACAGGGGACGCCGGTGAAGTCCTGCATGATCACGCGGGCCGGCGTGAACTGGATCTCCTGCGACGGCTGGGCCTGCGAGTCCCAGTCGCCGAGGGCACGGATGTGGTCGGCGGTGATGTTCGCGCCGTCCTCGGTACGGAGCAGGTTCTCCAGCAGCACCTTCAGGCTGTACGGAAGGCGAGCCGAGCCTTCCACCTTGTCCAGCCGGAAGATCTCGTACGACTCGTCGCCCACCTGCAGCGTGCTGCGGGCGTCGAAGCTGTTCGCCGACACGACAGTCTCCTTCATTGATGTGCGCGTACCACCGCATCCTGCCGCCACGCGGGCTTGGCCGATCAGCTGAGGTCAGGCTAAGTTAGGCAAGCCTTACTGGCGTGGCGGCTGCGGTGCGCCTCGGCAGATATCTCGATGTCGAGATAACTCTAGTACATGGGCGCGGAATGGTCATGCCCGGGCTCGCCGCCCCTGCCGGGAAATGCGGCACACCGCACCCGGCCGGCCATGGCGGCAGCCGCCGGCAGAGGCGGCAACGAGTCCGACGCCGTCTGCACGCACGCCGCCCGTGATCTCCGCCACGCACCGCACGAAAGGCGTGAAAACCGGCGATTCCCCGCCGCCGGCACGCCGCGCCTCGCCGTGATGCGCCCCCTCGGCCGACCATGGACGCGCGGCGATCAGCCCCTGCACGGCATGGCGGCCGTCGAGGGCGACATGGATCTCCACGGCATCTCGGATACGCGGCAGGCGTGTTGGACGCACGCCGCCCGGCCGCCCCCGGCCATGGGTCCGCCGAGCCGGGGTAGACGTCGACCGACGGACACTTCACGACGAAGGAGGCTCGATGCCCCTCACCTTCCGCAAGAGTTTCCGCATCCTTCCCGGCGTGCGGCTGAACATCAACCGGCACTCCTGGTCGATCACGACCGGCGGCGGCCGGCACGGGCCGCGTCACACGCACAGCAGCACCGGACGCCGTACGACATCGATGGATTTGCCCGGACCTTTCGGATGGCGTCGTACGCGTCGCGCCGGGCGAGGTTGACGGCACGTCACCCGAACGGCCCCCTCAGGAGGCGCCATCTCATATCTGAGATAACCTCAGCCTCATGGCAGACGACTACCTCGTACGCATCGGCAAGCTCATCCGTGACGCCCGGCAGCACCGGGGCTGGACACAGGCACAGCTGGCCGAGGCGCTCGGAACCAGCCAGAGTGCCGTCAACCGCATCGAGCGGGGCAACCAGAACATCAGCCTTGAGATGATCGCTCGAATCGGTGAGGCCCTGGACAGCGAGATCGTCTCTCTGGGCTACGCGGGGCCGATGCATCTGCGGGTCGTGGGCGGCCGCCAGCTGTCCGGCGCGATCGACGTGAAGACCAGCAAGAACGCGTGCGTGGCCCTGCTGTGCGCCTCGCTGCTCAACCAGGGGCGCACGGTGCTGCGTCGGGTCGCCCGCATCGAGGAGGTCTACCGGCTGCTCGAGGTCCTCGGCTCCATCGGTGTACGCACGCGCTGGATCAACGGCGGCGTCGACCTGGAGATCGTGCCGCCGGCCGAGCTGGACATGGCGGCGATCGACGCCGAGGCAGCCGTGCGCACGCGCTCCATCATCATGTTCCTCGGTCCGCTGCTGCACCGGATGACCCACTTCAAGCTGCCCTACGCGGGCGGTTGCGACCTCGGCACCCGGACCATCGAGCCGCACATGATCGCCCTGCGCCGGTTCGGGCTGGACGTCGCGGCGACGGAAGGGCAGTACCACGCCGTCGTCGACCGCGCCGTCCGCCCGGACCGGCCGATCGTGCTGACCGAGCGCGGAGACACGGTTACCGAAAACGCGCTGCTGGCGGCCGCCCGGTACGACGGGGTGACCGTCATCCGTAACGCTTCCTCGAACTACATGGTCCAGGACCTGTGTTTCTTCCTGGAGGCGCTCGGCGTCCGGGTCGAGGGCATCGGCAGCACGACGCTCACCGTGCACGGTGTGCCGGACATCGACGTGGACGTGGACTACTCACCCTCCGAGGACCCGGTCGAGGCGATGAGTCTGCTGGCCGCCGCCGTCGTCACGGAGTCGGAGCTGACGGTGCGGCGGGTGCCCATCGAGTTCCTGGAGATCGAGCTGGCGGTCCTGGAGGAGATGGGGCTGGACCACGACCGTACCCCGGAGTACCCGGCCGACAACGGCCGCACCCGGCTGGTGGATCTCACCGTACGGCCCTCCAAACTGGAGGCGCCGATCGACAAGATCCACCCGATGCCGTTCCCCGGCCTGAACATCGACAACGTTCCGTTCTTCGCGGCCATCGCGGCCGTCGCCCAGGGCAAGACCCTTATCCACGACTGGGTGTACGACAACCGGGCCATCTATCTGACGGACCTCAACCGGCTCGGAGGACGTCTGCAACTCCTCGACCCGCACCGGGTGTTGGTGGAGGGCCCGACGCGCTGGCGTGCCGCCGAGATGATGTGCCCGCCGGCCCTGCGCCCCGCCGTGGTCGTCCTGCTGGCGATGATGGCGGCGGAGGGCACGTCGGTGCTGCGCAACGTGTACGTCATCAACCGCGGTTACGAGGAACTGGCCGAGCGGCTGAACTCGATCGGCGCGCAGATCGAGATCTTCCGGGACATTTGATACGGCGATGCCGCCGCACCCCGTCTGACCTGCGGTGAAGCGGGTCAGGAAGGGGTGCGGCGGCATCTGTGGGACTTCTCTGGGACTTTGCGCCTGGGGCGGGCTCCTACGGGCCGCGTTCCAGTCGGGCTGCCGTCCGGCTGCGGCTACGCGAAGATCGCGTCGATGGCCGCGGTGCCCCGTGCACCAGCGCGGGGCAGGAAGTGGGAGTACTTCCGCAGCGTGAACCCGGGGTCGGAGTGCCCCAGCCAGCGTGCCAGGGAGACGACCGATTCGCCAGCCTCCAGTTCCTCGGAGGCATAGAAGTGGCGCAGGGCGTGGAAGCCGTGCTCCCGGGACGGCTCCCACACGCGAGCACCGTCGGTGCTGCCCTCGTCCAGCGGTGCGATCACGCCCGCCGTGGCCAGAGCGGGCTTCCACACGTAGGAGTTGAGGTAGTTCCGGTTGATGGCCTTCCGCTCGCGTCCCGTCACCAGGAGGTTGTAGGTCCTCGGCCGCCGGTGTTTGGCTTCCACCGGCGTCTTGGCCAGAGTCGGGTCGTCCCACGGCAGCGTGACCGGTACCGGCGCGAACTGCACCATGTGCTGCCGGATGGCCCGGGCGACGCTGGCCGGCAGCGGCACGTCGCGGACCTTGCGGCCCTTGGGAAGCGCGAAGCACAGCTTCGCCCGCACCATCTTGACCTGCCGCCGGACGTGCACGACTTCCTTCTCGAAGTCGATGTCGTCCGTCGAGAGACCGAGCGCCTCCCCTTGGCGGAGCCCGAGACCTGCTCCGATCACGAGGAGGAGTCGGTAGCGATCCGGCAGGGCCTCCCGTACCGCCAGGACCCGTTCGGGCGGCCATGCTTCGACCCTGCCGGGTGCGGCGGCCGGAGGGCCGACCGTGCTGGACCGGCATGGGTTACGTCCGAGGCGGCGATCCTCGACGGCAGCCTGGAGGATGCTGGAGAGCGTCGCCCAGACCAGACGGATGGAGGTCGGACCGAGGTCTTTCTCCATCCGCTTCTTCCAGTGACGCAGGACTTCCGCGCCGATGGCGTTGAGCGGCTGAGCCCCCAGGTGGGGAACGATGTGCCGGCGTACCCTCTGCTCGATCCGTTCGATCGTGGACGGGTCACCGCTCTGGGTGGGCCACCAGTGGGTGGCGATGTAGTCCTTGAGGGAGATGGCTCCATCGCGTGGATCGACGAACTCGCCTCGGCGTGCGTCGGTCTGGGCCTGGGCGAGCCAGGTCTTGGCGTCCTGGAGGGCGTCGAAGGAACGGTCCTTGACGCCGGGGATGCCCTTGACTCGGTAGCGGGTGCACTTGCCGTACATCGCGGTGCGGTCGCGCTTGCCGGTTTTCGGATTCGGGCGCTTCTTCAACCATCGGTCTTCTATGTAGCCGGCCAGGTGGAACTCCTTGTTGGTGGGGCACGGGGCCGCGTTCTACGGCTGGTGGCGCTTCAGGTGCTGAGGAAGCGACTGGAGTGCTCCTGCGGAGGCGGGTTGAGCGGGTTGAGGGCAGGGTTGGAGCGGGAGTCGGCCTGCTCCTGTTCGCGGACCCAGGCGTCGAGTACTTCGAGCCGGTACATGACGCGGCCACGGGGGCCCATGCGGAAGCTCGGCGGCCCCTGCCGCCGGTGGCGCCAGACGTAGAGGGTGTGGGGAGAAAGGCCGAGATACTCGGCGGCGTCCTTCACGGTCAGGAACGCCGTATGTGCGGTGACTGGGGAGGCAGGCTTCGAGGATGCGGCAAGCAACGGGTGCGCGGGCATAGGAGGTTTCTGTGAGGCGCGGGAAGGGGGTGTGTCAGCGCAGGCGGAGAGACGGTCCTCCAGGGGCAGCATGCTCTCTCAGGATGGGTACCTCTCCTCGCACTGGAACTACGCAGAGACAGCTCGCCGTGTGACGGCGTCGTCGCGATACTCGGTGCAGGAGAGGGAGAAAGCCCGTAGCTGGCCACGCTCCGCGGATCGGCCAGAGCGCGGGTCGGCTCTATTGCTTGATCTCCGGAAGGGCCGTGGCCTCGGCCAGGCGGTCCCAGTCGATCTCGACGCCATCCCCACGGAAGCAGTACGGGTAGCGAAGCGCCAACCAATACGGGGTCACGCCAGTCATCTCGGCAACCTCGAAGGACGAGAGGCCCATCCTCAGCCACTCGGCCATGCGGGACTCGCGGAGGATGGATATGGGCTCCCCCAGGCGCCACGAGTACAGCTCGTCCCGGGGCAGGACAGCTGCTTGGGCCTGCTCCCACAGCCGCTGCCAGGCGGAAGCCGAAAGCCGCCCACCACGCCTCCCGGGAAACAGCAAGTCATTCTCCCCCAGACCAGCCCCTTCGATCCACGCACGCAGAAACTCGACGTAATGGGGCTGGAGGGGAATTTCCCTCACGACCCCGCGGTGACGAGCCGTCAACTTACCCCCTCCACCCTCCGGGAACGCCACGTCTCGGACTCGCAGAGCACGAGCCTCGCCCGGACGCAGCGCCTGTTCAGCCACGGTGGCCATGAAGGGGTACACCGAGTGATCGGCACCCACGTGCCCTTGCATCCACTCAAGCAGCGATCGGACCTGCTCCGCGGACAGCAACCATTCTTCGTCCATGACTTCATCGGACATATCTCTGAACTCCTTGGAAGAAACGACTCAATGCGCCATGCGGGGTTCGCGCGGCAGATTCAATGGTCTTCGGATTCGCCGGTTTGGCCAACCGGCGATCGTCGGCTATGTTTCGCCTTGCAGGCGGCGCCTGAGAACCGGAAACACGCCACCGTGCCTCCCCTGGACTGTCCTAGGTTTACTTGCTTCGCCCTGCTATTCCAGTCCGTTGGGGCCCCAAGCTGTCTGCCGTTGGCGAATCAGCGCAGCACCCCGAAGCCGGAGGCGCACCCAACAGCTCGGCTCTCGCTGGGTGGTCGACTGATACAACAGAGCAGGCGCCTTCTAAGCACCTGCTCTATTCGGCATGTCACGTTCATCATCAAGACAGCGAGTTTCTTGGTGGCGAATAGGTCTGATGGCAACTCCTGGAGACGCGCCCTGTAACGGGATAGCGCAACGGTTCTCTGAACTCCGTTCCCGACCCAAATGGTTCGGTCGGTGAAGAGTCCTGACCCGCTTGCCGCGGAAGCTACGACGCCCAGGCCAGTAGGTCTCGAGCACTACCGGTAACCAGCGGTGTATCGCGGGCCCAAGTGACAGACAGCTTGAAACCGGCCAGCTCTCAGCGGCTCAGGACAAATGCTTCGCACACTCTTGCCATGGCGAGGATCATGGCGGAATGGCTGCGTACATGTATGACCGGCTGGTGACGGAGGACGAGTACCGCCAGCGCGTCCGGCGGCACCGCCCCAGCTCTCTGCTGCCTCTGATCGCTGCTGCAGCGGCCCGCTACGGCTCGCCGCAGCGGCCGCAGTCGTGGTTGGAAAGCCCCTCTCTGAAGTACACGCCGTGGGCGCTCGCCGATGCGGCCCGCGTCTGCCTGGCGTACGGCACCGAGCACCTGCGCTCCGAAGCCACCGAGCGCGACCTGCTGGCGATCCTGGCGGCGTACTCCAGCCTGAAGGAACCCACACTGCACGGCGCGGACGAGGACGCAGTCCGCCTACGCGACTTCATGATGCGCCTGGGCGGCGAGCAGATGGCCTGGCAGGCGCCGGAGTTCGTCAGTCTCGCCCGTACCGCGGCGCTGTACCTGCACACCCCGTTCCCCGCTCGTCGACAGCCCCGCTGCCTGGTCCCAGGATGGGATACCGAGGTATTTGGCTGCCCGCTGCCTGACTACGTCGGCACGGCGCAACTGCTTTGGGGGAGCGCACTTTTGAACGCGGGACGTTTCGATGCCGCCATCTTCGACAGTCCGGACGGGGAGAAGTTCGAACGTGTCGTAAGCCGGGAGACGGTTCTGCGGGTTGTCGAACGGCACTTTGCCACGGACGTGGCCTCCATCAGAGCAACTGAGAAACAGACCATGGAAAACCTGGCGAAGGTGGCCGGCGGCAAAGCGGCCCAGCTGCGGCGCTTCACGTACAACCCGCTGCTCGGCCGGCCGGCGGTCACGGGCTTCGGTGCCGGCCTGCTGTGCCCCTCCCCGCAGCTGGTCTGGCGCAAAGCGACTCCGCCCGGCATTTACCACACGGGGCTTGAACACTTCGGCAGTGCCTTCCTGGAGGAGACCGGCTATCTCTTCGAGGAATACGTGGGCCGCCAACTTCGCCTGATGCCGGACGTCGACGTCGTCGGAGAGATCACCTACCGGGTCAAGCGCAACGAGCTGCAGAGCGTCGACTGGTTTGTCATCTTCGACGACCTCGTGCTTCTCGTGGAGGTCAAGTCCATGATGCCGACCGAGAATGCCCGACTCGGCCTGGAACGCGGAGTCGCTGAGCGAGACGGCAAACTGACCCGCGCCTACCGTCAGGTCAATGCCACCTCGGCCCAGATCGAACAGCGCCATCCGGCGTTCGCCAGCATCCCGGCCGACCGACCGCGCCAGGCGCTGATCGTCACCCTTGAACCGTTCCCCGTCGCCAACGCCAACCTGCCCCACGTCGACTTGCCGACCACCGACATCCCGACCGCAGTCGTCGCAGCCCAGGAAGTCGAACGCCTGGTTACCTTGACCGGCACCACGCCCAACTCCCTTCTTTTGGGACGGGCAGCCGACCCTCAACGCTCCACCTGGGCGCTCAACGAATGCCTCACCGGACACGAAGGTGCCCGCAACCCGATACTCGACCAGGGGTGGGCGTCCTACCCCTGGTCAACCGGGCGACTGTCGGCCGCGGGTGCGGCGTAGTCCTGTGCTGGACGCCGTCCGCTTGGCGAGCACGTGTCATCGACCTGCCCGCCGTTCGGGCCCCTCGGGACTCCATCCCTTCAGATACGGCCTCAGCTCATCCGCTGTCGGGTCGCGGGGAATCGGCATCCCATGAGGCTGGCCCAGGGGATCGATCGCCCGCCTGTAACCACGTGCCCACTCCAGCCAGCGCCGGACTGACTCCAGGGCTCGCTCGTCCGCGCCGCCATCCAACTCCGTGAGACGACGCTCCAGGGCATCGCAGTACTCACCGATCACGACAGCCTCTCGCCAGCGCCCGGCCTCCTCACGCAGCACCTCGGCGAACTGCTCCCGGACGGCAAGCTCCTTCGCTTCCTCCATGGCTTCCCGCCAGCGCACTGCACGCTCTTTTCTCGCGCGCTCCTCGCTCTCCCTACGCCGGGTATCCTCCACCGCTCGCGCCTCGATCTCCCCGAGAACCAACCCCAGAGACTGTTCAAGGGTCCAGCTCTTGCGGTCCCGCCAGCGGCCGGGCCTGTCGGTCAATCCGTGGGCGACCTCCACGACGAGACGCGAGGACCGCTCCGGATCCGTGGACTCGGGAAACTCCTGCCTGATGGTGACCGGATACGCGAAGCCGTCGACAACGACGTCCATCCCACCTTCGCGCGGGCTGTAGAACGACCCGACCTTCCGCACCTCGTGCCCTCGCCGCGCCGCTTCAGCAGCCATCCCTTGGAGCATCAGCAGCGATCTGCGGCGCAGCTCAGGCGGCATCACCAGCCGCCTCGCGTCATCCTTGAGCGCAGCTACAACTGGGTGAAGGGACGACAGCCGCGTGGGCACCCTGACCGCCGACGCACCCGTCTTCGGTCGCTGACTCCGGGCATTTGGATGCGGGCCCTCCGCGAGGAAGAACTCCAGCCCGCCCAGACCGTACGGCACCTTCTCGATGCGCTTGCCTTTCGGCTCCATGCCATGCCGCTTCGCGTAATTGACGACCCGTCGCCATTCCGCGATCTCCTCATCATCGGCATGGGCGAAGCGGACGTGTCCTTCAGCGAGGAGCCGTTCGACCAACTCGCGAGCTTTCGCCCGCCGTGCGCGGGCGACGGGACGCTCGCCGTACGACGCCGAAGACTCGACGGGCACCGACGACCCACCATGGTCGGCAGGCACCGCGTCGTCGGGATAGCGGCCATGACGAAGGTAGAACCGGCCTGCCTCCGTGATCTCCACACGGGCAGCACCGCCGCCCTTGTCCACTGTCAGAAGCCCACGGTCACGCAGGGCATACGCCGAGCACCAATCGCCCGGCGCCCATGCTCCGGGTTCCTCACCGGCCGCGAGCCGCTCAAGAAGCGCACGCTGCCGTTCATTCGGAGTAGGCCGTCGTTCCACGGCCGCCAGCCCACACCGCGCAAGCACGCCCTGTATAGACCCGAAAGAGCGGCTCCCTGCCGTGGGAGTCCCCCTCGGACTGCTCTGGGACTTCCGGCTGCATCGCCGAGAGCGTCACCAGCCCTCAACACCCCATCTGCAGTCGCCCCATCGACAGGGCCTGACGTGCCCAAAAGCCGCCTGACACCCCATCAGAACGAGCGTCAAATGAGCGTCACGAGCGTCATTTCAGCGTCAAGATATCGCCCGTAACGCCCACACTGCACATAATGCGCACCGGCGAAACCGCAGGTCAGGAGCCCTTAGCCGCCGGTTCAAGGATCGCCACGCACTCCATGTGATGCGCCATCGGGAACATGTCCGGATGCCACCGATAAAGAAATGTTCGGGTCAGAGGCCCTTTTCCGGCTGCCGGGAGGGCTTACCCAGGGTTGGAACGTCACGACCTCACCCTCATCTGCACCATCTTTCGACCGGGTTCCCGCCGCCTCAGCCGTCGTCTGGCGTTCGACGCCCTCCGGTGGAGTAGCGACGGTGGGCAAGGGAACGTCCAGGCTCTCCCCGGCTTCCAGGACAGCCTCTACTACGCGGGCACGGGACACTGCCGGGAACGCTCGTGTTCGAACGGAAGTTATGGACACGGTTTACAGCTGTCCGTTGTCCAAAGGGCCAGGGCCTCTCCGGTCAGCGGGGAGTGACACCGGAGAGGCCCTGGCGAATCGGGAGGGGGCATTACCCCCCGGAGGGAGCTGTCAGATTTGGAGCCAGATCGCGTGATCCGGTTCCAGCAGTCGATCCGTAAACGGGACGCCGGCCAGCAGGGTCGGGGTATGTTCGGGCAGCCGGTACGGCTCGTCCTAGAGGTTGACCACGCACAGGAAACCGGGGTCGCGGCGGAAGGGGAGGACACCGACGGGGGCGTCGACCACGCGAGGGACAGCGCTATAGGCGACAACCACCAGGTCCGGCTCCAGCTCGAACTGATGGTCCGGGGCCTCCAGTTTGGTCCGCCGCTGACACCCCATCGTTTACATATGGGTGCCGCCGTCTATGCGGATCTCCGTGCCGGTGATGAACGCGCCGTCCACCGAGCCGAGCATGGCGACGACGCCCGCGACCGTCTCCGGACCGGCGAAGCCCTCGCCGATGGCCGGGAGCAGCTTCATCATGATTTCGTAGTTCGCGTCGTCGGGCAGGCCCGGGCCGACGTTCTCCTTGCTGGTGCCGCTCGCGTCGGTCATCCCGGAGGAGATCGAGCCCGGCGCGACGGCGGTGAAGCGGATTCCCTGCTTGCTGTACTCGGCGGCGAGCGCGTGGGTCATGGCCTGGATGCCGCCCTTGCTGGCGGCGTAGGCGGCCATGTAGGGGTGCGCGAAGCTCGCCGAGGTGGAGCTGAAGTTGACCACGGCCGGGTTCTCGCCCTGGAGCAGCGCCGGGATCGTCTCGCGGATCATCAGGAAGGTGCCGGTCAGGTTGACCGCGATGACCTGGTTGAACTGGTCCAGGCTGGTCTCGTGGGTGTGCGAGGACCGCAGGATGCCGGCCGCGTTGACCAGCACGTCCAGGCCGCCGCCGAGGGCGGCGAGGGCCGCCGCGACGGCCTCGCGGACAGAAGTCTCGTCGGCGATGTTCACCTGGACGGTGTGCAGACGGGCCTGGGTACCGGTGTCGGCGGCGAGCTTGCGGGTGGCGGTCAGGCCGGCCGTATCGATGTCGGCGGCGACGACGCGGCCGCCCTCGGCGAGTATGCGCAGGACGGTGGCCTGGCCGATGCCGGAGCCTGCTCCGGTGATCAGGACACGGCGGTCGTTGTAGCGATTCATGGGAGTGCTCCAGTTTGTGGCGAGTGAGTCTGGTGGTCGGTCGGCTGGTGGGGGTATGGCGTGGCCTTGGGTCGGCTGCCTGCGCGGACGCGTTCGGCGTGCTGCCGGGTGGGCCGCGGCGTCGTGGAACGTCAGGAGCCGTGGATCCAGGAGCCGACGATGTCGTCGGCAGGTTCCGTCACGAAGGTGACGGCACCGCCGATGAGCCGAGTGCTCTCAGGCTGAGCGGAGTCGAAGGCGGGCCGGCCAGGCTCGTCCGACTCCAGGAACCGGCCCCAGGCGGTGGCGAGTTCCTCGCAGGTCGCCTGATCGCGAGTCACGTCTGCTTCTCTTGCGACGGAGACGGAGCCCACGCGGGCGAAACCGTGATCGTTCAGCGTGCTTCGAGGGTGAGGTGCGAGACTCCGTGCAGGCGCGATGTCGCGGTGACGTGGACGCTCCCGGTTTGACCCGTGGATCGCAGGACGGCGAGAGCACGACCGCGGTACGCGCGCTGAGTGGGATCGGCGAACGGACGGGTGGGGTCAGGTCTGGCGCTGCCGTACCCCACGAGCTCGGCCGGGCCCTCGACCCTGAGCTCGATGTCGTCGTCCGCGAGCATCTCCACCGTGCCCGCGCCGTCGACGATCTCGACCTCGACGAACGCGAGGTCGTCTCCGTCGGCCCGCAGGTGAGCCCTGTCCGCGGTCAGACGGACCGCGAGGTCGTCCCCCGCCGAGCGGAGCACCGTCCGGGACGCCTCCTGCCCTCCTCGGTATCCGACCGCAACGAGTTCGCCGGCGGCGTAGGTGGTGGTGAACCGAGCGGTGTAGCGACGTCGTTGCCCGGCCCTGCGACGGCCGGCGGAACGCCCGTTGACGAACAGCTCCACCTCGTCGTCCGCGGAGTAGACCTCGATCTCGGCCTTGCGGCCCACACACCCGCGCCAGGCCCAGCTCTCGACAGCGTCGGTGCTGCGCCACGCGACCCGTGCGACCGGCTGTCCCGCCTGGTCGAGGGGCCGCACACCGATCGCCGGCCCGGGGTGCGTTCCCCATGCCACCTGTCCGAGGCGCAGCGAGAAGTCCGGCTGCCCGGTCAGGTCGATGACCCCGGGCCCGGCTATGAGGTAGGGATACGGTTTGACCAGCCCGGTCCTGCGGCCGGGCGCCCACACCCCGACCCCCGACTCTCCCAGGTATTCCCAGCCGACCCAGATGAAGTCGCCGATGACGGACGGGTACGCCGTGACGAGGTCCCACGCACGGGCGATGTCTCCTGGCAGGGTCTCGCTGCCGACGATCACGCGGTCGGGGTACGCCTTCACGTCGTGCTTGTAGCGCGCCAGCCCGTAGTTGTAGCCGGCGATGTCCACCTCGGCGAATGCGTCGCGTGTCGCACGGTCGGCGATGGGGAGCCGCGAGGCAACGTCCATCATGCGCCCGATCTGGTTGACCAGGCGATTGGCTTCCGTGCTGCCGGGCCCCGGTTTGTTGGGCTGAGCCCCTTCCGGCGTGTCGGAAGTACCTGCATACGGGGACCTGTTCATCGATGACAGGACGTTGAGGAAGATGTTGAGGGCCACCGTGACCGGGCGGTCCGGGTCTGCCGCCTTGACGTACGCGGTGATCTCACGGGTGAGCGCGACGCCGTCGGGGTGCGCGGTCTCGGGTATCTCGTTGCCGATCGAGTAGATGACGACGGAGGGCCGGTTTCGATCTTTCTCGATCATGCGGTCGGCATCCTCGCGCCAGGTGTCCAGGAACCTGTGCGAGAAGTCGTGCGTGGACTTGGACTGGATCCAGTAGTCGGCGAGCTCGTCCATCACGTACATGCCCAGCTCGTCACACGCGTCGAGCAGGTGACGTGACATCGGGTGGTGCGCCGACCGGACGGCGTTGAAGCCGTTCTCCTTGAGGATCCGGATGCGCCGGAACTCCGCGGCCCGGTGGGTGGCGGCGCCCAGGATGCCGTTGTCGTGGTGGATGCAAGCGCCGCGCAGGTTGACCTGCTGCTTGTTGATCCGCAGGCCGTGGCGGGCGTCGACGTGCACCGTGCGTAGCCCCACGAGCTCACGACGGGTGTCGACGACGGCACCGCCGTGCTCGACCGTCGTGACGAGTTCGTAGCGGAACGGGTCCTCGGCGGACCACAGGCGAACCGCGCGCACATGCAGTTGCGCGATCCCGTCGTCGCCCGCCACGGCCTGCGCCACGGCCCCTGCCTCGGAGTGCAATACGGTGCGGACGCGCACGGGCCCGTCGCTGTCGTTCACGACCGCGGTCCGGACCTCGACAACCGCGTCGGCGCCGTGGAGCGTCGTACGCACGCCGACACCGTCATCCTCCAGGCGCACACGACTGCGGATCCGCAGGGACACCGACCGGTACAGGCCGGAGCCTGGATACCAGCGGCCTGCGGGCTGTGCGCTGTTGTCGACGTCGACAGCGATCTCGTTCTCGTCGTCCCAGTTCAGGACATCGTCGATCCGGAAGCCGAACTCGGTGTACCCGCTGCGTACGGTCCCGACCCGGTGGCCGTTCACGGTCACGACCGACTCGCCCTGAATGCCTTCGAAGCGGAGCTGGACGTCTCGACCGCGGTGCGCGGGGTCCGCGTACCAGTGCGTGCGATAGGTGTACCGGCCCCCCGGGAACCATCCGGTGTCGGACCTGCCGGAGGCGTCGGACGACCGGGGCTCGGTGATCATCGCGTCGTGCGGGAGGCGTACGGCGGCCTCTTCGGCACTGTCCGGGCGGCGCATGGTCCAGTCACGAAGCTCGACGCGGTCTGCGTCGGCCTGCACGTCGGTCCCGGTCATCGGGTCACCTCCAGGGTGGTCGTGAGCTCGGCGGTGGAGCTGCCGCCGACCCAGAGGTCGAGGACGGTGGCGTCGAGCTGGTACGTGCGGGTCGCGGCGCTCCAGTACCGGAGCTGGTCGGGGCCGAGCTCGAAGCTCACGGTGGTGGTGGTGCCCGCGGGGATGGGGACTCGCTCGAAGCCCTTGAGCTCCCGCACGGGCCGCGACGACGACCCGTAGCGCTGGTGGACGTAGAGCTGCACGACCTCGTCGGCGTCGCGCTCAGAGGTATTGGTGACGTCGACCGACACGGTTGCGGTGTCGCGGCCGCCGGTCATGGACGTCCGGTCGGTCCGGAGGTTCGTGTACGTGAACGTGGCGTAGGACAGGCCGTGGCCGAACGGGTACAGGGGTGCCCCGTCGTCCTCGTAGTACCGGGCGTGCTGTTCCTGCGGCAGGAAGGTCCGGTAGTGCGAATACACGAGCGGCACCTGGCCGACGTGGCGGGGCCACGTGAAGGGCAGCCGGCCGGCGGGCGAGACGTCACCCGCCAGCATGGAGGCGACCGCTTCGCCCCCACGTGTTCCCGGGTACCACGCCTGCACGATGGCGGGGACGTGCTCGTGCGCCCACCGCAGGTCCAGCGGACGGCCCGACAGCACGACCAGGACCACGGGCGTGCCGGTCGCGGCGACGCGCTGCAGCTGCTCGAGCTGACGGCCGGGGAGGTCGAGCGTGGAGGTCGATGCCTTCTCGCCGATCTGGTTCTGCGGCTGCCCGACGACCACGATCGCGACGTCGGCGTCCCGGGCGGCGGCGACGGCGCGCTCGATCTCGGCGTCCTCGTCCAGGTCGGGCGGGGTCGGGACGACCGTCGGGTCCAGGACGTCGAACGGTGACGGGTGCAGCCGCTCGGGGGCACCGGTCCCGGCCGCATACTCGACGCGGATGCCGTCCCCGAGCCGGGCCCGCAGCCCGTCAAGGATCGTGACCGTCTCGGAGGTGTCGTGGTCGAGCACCCACGGTCCGAGCGTGTCGCGCCGGGAGTCGGCGAGCCGGCCGATGACGGCGAGGCTCGTGAACTGCTCGGGCCGCAGGGGCAGCGTGGCCGCGTCGTTCTTGAGGAGGACGAGGGTGCGCTCGGCCGCGTCCCGGGCGGCGTCACGGTGCGCCGCGGCGTTCAGGACCGCGGGTGCCGCGTCCTCGTCGGTGTAGGGGCTCTCGAACAGGCCGAGCCGGAACTTCACCGCGAGCACCCGTGACACGGCGGTGTCCAGCGCCTGCTCGGTGACCAGCCCGTCGCGTACCGCCTGCGGGAGGTGGTCGAACGCTGGGGTGAAGGTGCACATCTCCATGTCGAGCCCCGCGTTCAGCGCCCGAGCGGCGGCGTCCTGCTGGTCCTTCGCGAAGTGCTGTATCTCCAGCGACTGCACGGCGTTGGCGTCCGAGACGACCCAGCCGTCGAAGTGCAGTTCGTCGCGCAGCAGGTCGCTCAGCAGCCACCGGTTCGCGGAGGCCGGCACGCCGTTGAGGTCCATGTAGGCGCTCATGACGTTGGCGGCGCCCGCTTCGATCGCGGCTTGGAAGGGCGGCAGGTACACGTTGCGCAGTTCGGCGTCGGAGATGTCGGCGTCGTCGTAGTCGCGCCCGCCGCGGGCGGCACCGTAGCCCAGGAAGTGCTTCGCTCCGGCAAGGACGCTCTCGGCCCCGAGATCGCCCTGGAACCCGCGGACCTGCGCCGCGGCCATGGCCGCGGCGAGCACCGGGTCCTCCCCGGCCCCCTCGACGATGCGGCCCCAGCGAGGGTCGCGGGCGATGTCGATCATGGGCGCGAACGTCCAGCGGATCCCCGCCGCGCGCGCCTCGCGGGCCGCGACGACCTGCGCCGCCTCGGCGGCGTCCGGGTCCCAGCTCGCGGCCATCGCGATCGGCACGGGAAAGACCGTGCGCAGCCCGTGGATCACGTCGTTGCCGAACAGCAGCGGGATGCCCAGCCGGGTGTCCTCGACGGCGCGGCGCTGCAGTCGGTTGCCCAGGGCGGGGTCCTTGACGAACAACAGCGACCCGGCGCCGCCGCGGGAGACCGCGGCCTCGACGTCGTGGGGCTGTGAGACGAAGGCGCGGTGCTCGGGCGGCAGGGACTCGACGTCGAAGTCGTCGGGAATCGGCTCGCCGGTGCCCATGTAGAAGAACTGGGTGAGCTGGCCGGCCTTCTCCTCCAGAGTCATGCGGGCCAGCAGATCGCTCACCCGGTCCTCGACGGAGAGGCCGACGTCGCGGTAGCGCGTCTCGTCCTGCGTCGTCCGGGTGCCGGCGTCGTTCGGGATCGTGTCGGGGGTGGTTGTCATGGGGGGGGTTCTCCTTCGTTGTTCTACGCGCGGCGTCCGCAAGGAGCGGCCGCAAGGTCTGGGCCCAGGCGCGGTAGCCGGGTCCGTTCAGGTGAGGTCGTCGTGGGTGTACTGGCTGCGCAGGCCGCCGTGGTGGTCGGCGAGGGCCTGCCACAGGACGACGTACCGGGCGTCGGCCTGGTCGGTGATCCGGCGCATTGCGGCGTCGAGCTCGCGCCTCCTTCGCAGCCTTGCGCGGGCGACGGGCGGCGAGCGGGGGGCAAGCGGCGTGGTGGGGCGTCAGGAGTCATGGATCCAGTAGCCGGCGATGTCGTGGGCAGGTTCGGTCACGAAGGTGACGGCACCGCCGATGAGCCGGGTGCTCTCGGGCTGGGCGGAGTCGAAGGCGGGCCAGCCGGGCTCGCCCGTTGCCAGGAACTGGCTCCAGGCGGTGGTGAGTTCCTCGCGGATCGCTTGATTGCCCGGGGTGTCGATGTCCAGTGCTGTCAGTTTGTCGCCCAGGTAGATCAGTTCCGCCCCGTGGAAGGCGCTGCTGCCCGGACCGAACGGCTCGGCGGAGATCAGGTATGTGTGGACGCGACCGCCCGCCGCGGTCTGGGCCCGTGCCAGACGGGCCGACGGCACGCGGTAGATCGCGTCGCCGAGGAAACGGGTGCGCAGCTCCAGGAGATCGTCCGTGGGCCCGCCGAGTTGGTCGGTGGCCGGTAGACCGCGCGCACGGTAGGCGTCCAGCAGTCCGTGGGGGTCGGCGAGTTCTGCCCGGCGCATCTCGGCGATGAGGGCTGCCTCGTCGGTGGGGCGGAACGAGTCGGCGCCGAAGGAGGCGTACATGCGTGCCTCGTCGTCGTTGGCGCCGATGAGCAGCGGAATGTGCTTCGCCGCCCCTGCCCGGACTGCCTGGTGTGGGTGGTGGGGAAGTACCTGGCCGTCGTGGACGATGCCCCAGCCGTGTCCGTCGGGGAGGTGGCGCAGGCCGATGTCCGAGGGGATGACAGCGCTCTGCGCGTCGAGGATCCGATGGAGTGGGACGTCGGTCAGACTTTCGAAGTTCCTGACGCCGACGGCGGAAAGTAGATCCTGGGTCACCGCGGATGCGGCCTCGCGGCGGTAGACGCGACCGGTGCTGCCACTGTGCAGGATCGCCTTGTGGAAGGTGCCTGCGGCGGCGGGAAGGCTGAGCAGGGCGCCGATGCTGAAGGCCCCGGCCGAGTTCCCGGCGACCGTGACGTTGTCGGGATCACCGCCGAAGGCGGCGACATTGTCCCGGACCCAGCGGAGTCCGGCCGCCTGGTCCTGGAGTCCGAGGTTGGCGCTGTCGGCGAACCGCTCGCTGCCCGGCCCTGTGGGAAGCAGCCATCCCAGCGCCCCTACGCGGTAGTTGACGGCTACGACCACGGCGCCGGTCAGCCGGGACAGGGCAGCGCCGTCGAAGGCCGGGGGTGACGCGGAGCCGGTCTCGAAGCCGCCGCCGTAGATCCAGACGAGTACGGGGCGTCGGCTGGTCAGCTCGGGGGTCCACAGGTTCAGGTAGAGGCAGTCCTCGGCTGATGGGCCGGTTTGCGCACCGAGCGCCGTAGCGATGGCTCGTGCACGCGGATCGAGCGCGGCGAGGCTTCCTTGAGTGGAGGGGTCCATCAGGGGATATCGCTGTGCCGGGGCTGCGGGGAAGGCGACACTGTCGCGGACACCGGTCCAGGCGGCGACGGGCGCGGGCGGACGCAGTCGCAGGGGGCCGATGGGCGGAGCGGCGAAGGGGATGCCGGCGAAGATTCCGCCTGTATCGCCCCAGCGGGTTCCTCGCACTGACCCGTGGCTCGTGCGGACCATCGGGAACTGAGCGGATTCACTCATGTGTCACACCTCCGCCTGTTCCTGGGAGGTCTCCATCAGGGCGAGGATCGCCGGGTCGTCCGTCAGGGCTGAACCGTCCACGCAGCGGCCCGCGTCCACGCGGCGGATGAACTCAGCGGTGCGGTCGAGGGCTTCGAGCGCTTCGGGCAGCAGGGAGCCGAAGACGGGCCAGGCGTGGTGCATGTGCGGCCAGAGTTCCAGCACTGTCTCCACGCCGCAGCCGGCGGCACGTGTGGCCAAGGCGACCGAGTCGTCACGCAGCAACTCGGACCCTGAGGCCAGGATCATCAGCGGGGGCAGACCGGTGAGGTCCGCGAGTGCCGGGCAGGCTTGCGGATCCTCGGGGCTGTGTCCGGCGAGGTAGTCGGCGGCCATCTGCGGGCCGAGCCAGGGGGTGATCATGGCGTCGGTGGCGGCGTTCGCGGCCCAACTCCCTGATGTCAGGTTTTCCGCGCGCAGGTCGAACACGCCGGACCAGAGCACTCCGGCCACGGGTGCACCGTCGCCTGCGTCGCGGCGGCGCAGCAGGAGCGAGGCGGCAAGACCAGCTCCCGCCGACTCGCCGACCACGACGATCCGGGCCGCCGGATAGGTGGCCCGGACGGCTTCGTAGGCGTGTTCGCAGTCGTCGAGCCCGGCTGGGAACGGGTGTTCAGGTGCGAGCCGGTACTCGGGCGCCACGGTTCGGGTGTTCAGACGCAACGCCAGGAGGCCGGCCGCGGCCCGCGCCCCCGCAGCGGTGCCCGTGCGGAAGCCGCCGCCGTGGAGGTGGAGGATGACCAGGTCCTCGCGCGGCTCCGGCGGGCTGAAAAGCAGCGCGCCCGTCAGGCTGGGGAACGCGTCCTCGACCACGCCGTCCGGTACCGGGATCGTCGCCGCACAGCGGACGGCGTTCTTGCGCTCCTGGGCGAGCGTGGGTTGTGTGGCGGCCCGACCGGCTGTGACCAGTCCGGAAAGCCACTCGTGGGTCATGCTGGGCATGGGTCCCCCAAGTCAGCGGAGAGAGGGGAGTGCAGGGGGCGGAAAACGATCCCTGCCTGCAAGCGATCTGCCTGCTGGTACGTCAGTTTTTGCTCGGGCCAGCGGCGTTGAAGGCGGCGTACTGCTCCTCAAGATCGAGGAGGAACTCGGGGCCGCCGGGCACCATGGCGGCCGCGTCGCGGATCGTCGTCTCGCCGGACTCGGTGTCGGACTGGTCGATGTATGCCGCGGCCTCGGGGAAGTAGCGGATCAGAGTGTCCGTGAAGATTTCCATGGCCCCCGGACGGTCCATCAGCTCGCCCAGCGTGGTGTCCAGAGTGATGGGACCGCTGGGCTGCGCCGGCGTCGGCAGGTGAACGGTCCAGGTGTGATGACCTGCGGTGACGTCGAACGGCGAGCCTGCCGGGCCCGGCAGGTCCACCACGGCGGTGGCGTTGGGCGGGACGAGCGCGGTGATGTGGAGCTCCTCGCCGTCCAGACGCCAGGCGATCTCCGCGCGGCCGTAGGGGGTGAGCAGCGCCGCCTGCGCTCGGGTCAGCCCGCCGCCGGGGCGCGGTGCCAGGCGCAGTTTCCGGTAGCCGGGCTCGGCGGGGGCCAGGCCGGCGACGGTGCGGTGCAGCCAGTCGGCGACGGCGCCGAGCGCGTAGTGGTTGAACGAGGTCATGCCGCTGGGGTTGACCTTGCCGTCGGGCAGCAGGCTGTCCCACCGCTCCCAGATGGTGGTCGCGCCCTGGGTGACGGGGTGGAGCCAGGACGGCTGCTCGGTCTGCAGCAGCAGTCGGTAGGCCGCGTCCAGGTGACCGGTCTCGGCGAGGGCGTCGCAGATCAGGGGCGTGCCGACGAAGCCGGTGCTGATCTTGTAGCCGCCGGCGCGGACCAGGCCGGCCAGCCGCTTGCCGGCGTGCGCGCGCTGCGTCTGGTCGGGCAGCAGCGCGAACTGGAGCGCCAGCGCGTAGGCGGTCGGGGCGTCCGCCATCATCCGGCCCGCGCCGGTGACGTACTCGGAGGCGAACGCCTGGCGGACCTCGGCGGCGAGCGCGCCGTAGCGGACGGCGTCCGCCTCGCGGCCGAGCAACCGCGCCGACTGGGAAACAATCTCGGCGGAGCGGGCGAAGTAGGCGGTGGCGACGATCTCGCCGGGTGTACGCGCCTGATCCGGGCGTCCTGGCGGGGCGTTCGGGTCCAGCCAGTCGCCGAACTGGAAGCCGCTGTCCCACAGGCGTGACTCCCCGGCCAGCGAGGCGACGTGGTCGACCCAGCCGCGCATGCTCTCGAACTGGGCCGCGATTACGCCGAGGTCGCCGTAGGCGCGGTGGAGCACCCAGGGCACGACCGTGGCGGCGTCGCCCCACGCGGCGGTCGGGGTGTCGGCGCCGTCGACGCACTTGGGCACCACGAACGGGACCCCGCCGGTCTCACCCTGGTCGGCGGCGAGGTCGGCGAGCCACGAGGTGAGGAAGCCGGCACTGTCGTACAGGTAGGCGGCGGTGGGGGCGAAGACCTGGATGTCGCCGGTCCAGCCCAGGCGCTCGTCGCGTTGCGGGCAGTCGGTCGGGACGTCGAGGAAGTTGCCGCGCATGCCCCAGACGACGTTCTGGTGCAGGCGGTCGAGCAGCTCGTCGGAGCTTTCGAAGGTGCCGGTGCGCTCCAGATCGGAGTGGATCACCACGGCACGCAGGTCGTCGGGGTTCAGTTCGCCCGGCCAGCCGGTGATCTCGGCGTAGCGGAAGCCGTGGAAGGTGAACCGCGGCTCGAAGGTCTCCGCAGCGCCGCCGCGCAGGATGTAGCGGTCGGTGGCCTGCGCGCTGCGCAGCGGTGCGCAGGCCAGCTCGCCGTCCTCCAGCACCTCGGCATGGCGCAGCACGACCTCCTGCCCGGCCTCACCGGTCACCGTCAGACGCAGACGGCCGACCAGGTTCTGGCCGAAGTCGACGATCGTCCTGCCCGAGGGCGAGGTGGTGACGGCCATCGGTGCCAGCTCCTCGATCCGGCGGACGGGCGGGCCGACGGGGGCGACGAGCGTTGCCGGGTCACGCTCCTCGACGCGCACGCCCCGCCAGTCGGTGGGCTCGACGCGGGCGTCGTGGGTCTCGCCGTCGTAGAGGCTGCTGCGGCGGATCGGGCCCTGGGCGGCCTGCCAGCGGCCGTCCGCGTCGGTGGTCACGGTGTCGGTGGTGCCGTCGGTGTAGCGGATCTCCAGCTGGGCCAGCCAGGCCAGCCGGTCGCCGTAGACGGCGCGCTTGTCGCCGGTGAAGCCGAGGCGGCCGCGGTACCAGCCGTCCGCGAGAAGAGCGGTCAGATTGTTCCCGCCGACCCGCAGGAGATCGGTCACGTCGTAGGTCTGGTAGCGCAGGCGCTTGCCGTACGTGGTCCAGCCGGGGGCGAGGACGTGGTCGCCGACCGGGGAGCCGTTGAGCTCCGCCTCGTAGACGCCGTGCGCGGTCGCATAGAGACGGGCGGCTGCGACGCCGGGGCGGATCGTGAAGCGGCGGCGCAGGTGGGTGGCCGGCTGGTCCTGCTGCGCGTCCTCGTCCCAGTCGGCACTCACGAAGCGGGCCTGCCAGTCGTCGGGGTGCAGCAGCCCGGTCTCGGCGAAGGCCGGTTCGCTCCAGCGCGACCAGGTTCCGTCCGTGCCCCGGACACGCACCCGCACGCCTACGCGCTCTCGCGATCCGAGGGCGTCGAAAGGCCAGGCGACCAGGACCGACTCGTCGCTTTCGGCCTCGGCCGTGGCGACCACGTCGCCCTGTGCGGCCAGTCGCTGGATCTCATAGGCCGCCTGCCGCCATCCGGGCAGCTCGGTCCGGGTGGTCCACGACAGGCGGGGGCGGGATTCGCCGATGCCGAGCGGCTCGCGGTGGTGCTCGAACC
Source organism: Streptomyces sp. P3 (assembly GCF_003032475.1). Lineage (NCBI taxonomy): Bacteria > Bacillati > Actinomycetota > Actinomycetes > Kitasatosporales > Streptomycetaceae > Streptomyces > Streptomyces sp. P3. The sequence continues at coordinate 6,641,936 of NZ_CP028369.1, read as the reverse complement.
GCAGGCGCGCGACCGCAGGGGCGGGGAGAGGGGCTTCAGGCACGGCGTCTGTTCCTTGCTGTCGGGGCTGTGCGCGGGCGTCGTACGCCTGTTGCGGGCGATCACGATGGCGACTGATGGCGACTAATGACGACCGAGGAATGGAACGATTCAATTCCCGGTGGTGGCTCTCGGCACACCGGTGAGATTCCTTGGCGGCAACCCTAGCGCCGAATCCCAAACAGAGCTAGGTTTCTGCTCCGTTAACCCAGTGCAACGCGCCATGACCGCCCCCGATCCCGCCCCCTCCGGGATTCCGGGGTGGGGCGTCGGCCGACTGAATGGGTTCAACGCCCTACTGTTGCTCCGTCGACCGGAGCCCATCCATCGAGAGGGCACACCGCCGTGACATCCTCACTCGCCCCCGCCGCGCCTGCGGCCGAAGCCACCGACCCGGTCCGCGGCGCGCGCTTCGCGCTCATCGCGCTCGCACTGCTGTGGCCCACCCAGCTGCTCTCCCTCGTCGGCATGCTGACGGGCAACGCGCAGGCGTCCGTGGCCATCCACTTCCAGACCACCCACATCGCCTGGTTCATCCTGTCCACGGCGCTGGTCTCCACCCTGCTGACGCCGTTCGTGATCAAGGCCGCCGACCTGTACGGCAAGCGCCAGGTGATGATCGCCATCACCCTGCTCGGCCTGGTCGGCGACATCATCGCCGCCTCCGCGGGCAACTACGCCATGATGCTGATCGGCCGCAGCATCGCCGGCTTCTACGGGCCGATCGGCGCCCTCACCTACGCCACCATCCGCGAGGTCCTCCCTCCGAAGCAGGCCGGCACGGCCAGCAGCATTGTCGGCAGCGGCGTCGCCTTCGTCGCGATCGGCGGCCCGTTCCTGACCGGCTGGGTCCTGGACGACTACGGTTTCCGCGGGGTGCTGTGGTCCATCGTCGCGGCCACCGCCATCGGCCTGCTGCTGATCCTGTTCGCCGTGCCGAAGACCCACTACCGCGACCCCTCCGCCCGGATGGACTGGATCGGCGGCCTGCTGCTCGGCGGTGGACTGACCGCGCTCACCTACGGCATCGGCCAGGGGACGGAGTGGGGCTGGACCTCCGCCGGCACGCTCGGCTGCGTCATCGGCGGCCTCGCCGCCATCGCCCTGTTCGTGGTCTCCCAGAAGCGCATCGCCCAGCCACTCGTCCACCTGGACATGCTGGGCCGTCGCAAGGTGTGGACTGTCATACTGGCCACCGCTCTCATCGGCGGCGCACTGTTCGGCACCGGCATCATCGCCTCGCTGCTGGTGCTCTACCCAGCGATCCCGACCATCTCGGACGGCCTGGGCATGACCGCCACTCACGCGGCGGTGATCGGCCTGCCGGCGAGCGTCCTGATCCTCGCGGTCGGCTTCGGCACAGGGGTGCTGCTGCGGAAGGTCGACGCGCGCCTCCCGCTGATCCTCGGCGGCCTGATCTCCACCGTCGGCTACCTGGCGCAGGCGGCCTACCACTACACCAACGCCGAGCTCATCTGGTGGGGCAACCTCTTCGCGATCGGCTTCGGCATGATCGTCGCGGTGATCCCGATCCTGATCATGCGGGCGGTCTCAGCGGAGGAGCAGGCCATCGCCAGCGGCATTCAGTGGATGTCGATCGGAGTCGTCACCACGCTGGTCACCACGCTCACGTACGTGATCCTGGCCCAGGATGGCAAGGTGCTCGAGGGCACCCAGTTCTACCTGGACCAGGGCTACAAGAACGCCTTCTACTTCGCCGCGGGCACGGTGTTCCTCGGCACGCTTGCGGGCCTGCTGATCCCGCGCCTCAAGCCCGACGCGGACGTGGAGGCTGCCTGAGCGCGAACGGGTGCGTGATGTCCGGCGCCGGACATCACGCACCCGGCGGCCGGCACAGGCGGTTGAAGGCGTCGATCGCGGCCACCATGTCGACGCCCTGTTCCAGCAGCCACTGCTGCTGCAGGCCGTCGGAGACGGAGATAAGAAGCTGCGCCAGCTGCTCTGCCGGGATGTCGGTGCGTACGCTCCCGTCGGCCTGGCCCTGGCGCAGCCCGTCCTCGACGGTCTCGCGCAGGCGGGCGTAACGCTCGGCGAAGAAGCCGTGCGCAGGATGCTCCGGATCGGTCGCATCGGCCGACAGGTTCACGAACAGGCTGACCAGGCCCGGCGAACGGGTGTTGTGCTCCGCAGTTCGGGCCATCGCTTCACCCGGGCTGATCTCCGGGCTCGCGTGCTCCGCCGCGTCCGCGGTGTCGCGCTCGGCGAGGACCGCTGTCAGCAACTCCTCGCGGGAGTCGAAGTAGTGCAGCACCCCGGCCTGCGACATGCCGACCCGGTCGGCGATCTCCCGCAGCGACGACCCCCGGTCCCCATGCTCGGCGAACACCTCCAGTGCGGCGCGCATGATCTGCGCCCGGCGCTCAAGTCCCTTGCGGTACGGCCCTCTCGGCCTGCGTGCGGTGGTCACGGTCGGACCGTACCGCGTCTGGGGCTCTCCGTGAAAACCGAATGACGTTAGCCGTTTACTGTCCGCCCTCGCCTCCGAGAGCTCGCACCTGTCACGTTCCCCGTCGCCACCGGTGGAAGTGTTCTCACAGTCGGCAAGCGTCGTCGCCGACGGCGAGGAATCTGGTGCGGGGGGTTCTGGCCCAGACGGACCGGACGGCCGTAGTGGCGCCCCCGGTCTTCAGGTACAGGTCCGTCCTCGTCTTCTCGCCGTCGAGCGTGGCGTAGGTGACCGTCTTGTCGGGGCCCCGTGAGCTCGGCGGTGACAGTGGTCGGCGCGAGGGGGAACCACGTGCCGGTGGCTCCGTGCGCAGAAAGGACCTGGACCGTGGTGGTAAGCAGGGCCAGCACCAAGTCCACGCCGCCCAGGAACCACAGTTCCCTTTCACCTGGATCTTTCGGACTCGCTCCGGTGCGGTTCGTGCAGTCCAGGCCGGGCTGGACTCGACCGCCATGTGTGCCGGCCGCTGAGTGCCTGTTCGCTCCACGGCCGTGGGGCCGCAGGCACGGTGTGCCTGATCGCCTCACAGCACCCTGCTCCGGCTACTCGGTCTTGATGGCGGTGAGCGGGTTCAGCCGGGCCGCGCTGCGGGCGGGCCACAGGGCGGCCAGTAGACCGACCAGCGCCGCCAGCAGCAGGAACAGGGCGAACCGGCCCCATGGCAGCACCAGCGCGTAGCCGGGGATGTCCGCCTTCGTGATCTCGCAGACGGCCCAGCCCAGGAAGGAACCGAGGCCGACCCCGATCACGGCGCCGAAGAGGGAGATGACCACGGCCTCCAGCTGGATCATCCGGGTCACGCCCTGCCGGTCGAGCCCGACGGCTCGCAGCATGCCAACCTCCCGCTGCCGTTCGAAGACCGACATCGCGAGGGTGTTCACCACTCCCAGGATCGCGATGACCAGGGAGATAGCGAGCAGTGCGTACAGGACGTTCAGCACGGTGGCGAAGGCTCCGCCGAGCTCGGTGCGGATGGCCTGCCGGTCGTCGATCTTGGTCCCCGGGCGCCCGGGGAGGGCGTCGGCGAGTGCCTTCTCGTTCGTGGTGCCGTCCGTGGTGACGTAGATCTTCGAGAAGGACGCCGCGGTGGCGTTCGCTTCGATCACGTCTGCGGAGACGACGACCGGCATGACGACCTCGTTGTACGCGAAGACGGCCCCGACGGTCAGCCTGCGGCTCTTGCCGGAGTCCCCGTGCTCCGCCGGCAGGCTGTCCCCGACCTTCCAGCCGTGCGACCGCGCGAGGTTCTCCTCGACGGCGACCTGCCCCTTCGCGAGCGTGTCCTGCGAGCCGGAGACCACCGGGAGGTGAAGGGCCTTGTCGAAGTCCGCCGGGATGACGGCGGTGACGTCCTGCTGGCTGCCGTCGAGTCGCATCCACCCTTGCTGCTCCTGTGACACCGCCCTCACACCGGGGACCTTGCGCAGGGCGGCGACCGCCGAGGCGTCCAGGCGCACGCCGCCTGCCGTGACCAGGTAGTCGGCCTTGACGATGTCCGTGGTCATCTTGTCCATGGACTCACCGAGGGTGACGCCGAGCACGGTCAGGGCGCTGACCAGGGTGAGTCCGATGGCCAGCGCGGAGGCGGTGGCGCCGGTACGGCGCGGGCTGCGTACCGCGTTCCGGCCCGCGAGCGTGCCGGAGACGCCGAAGCCGCGCCGCAGCAGCGGCTGTACGACCGCGATCACCGGCCGGGACAGCAGGGGGATCAGCACGAGCAGACCCGTCACCGCGAGGAAGGCCCCGAACCCGACGATCCCCCCACCACTGGAGCTGCCGGCCCCTGTACCCGCGACGACGGCCGCCGCGCCGAGCAGCGTGAGGATGCCGCCGAGCACGTTCCGCAGGACCAGGGATTTCGTGGTGGCGGGCAGGTGTGCGCTGCCGATGGCCGCGACGGGCGGGATCTTCGCGGCACGCCTGGCGGGCAGCCAGGCGGCCACCATGGTGACCAGGACCCCGACGACGGCCGCGACCAGGACGGTCGTCGACGTGACGATCAACGGGCCGTCCGGGGTACCGCCGTCGAACTCGACCGTGGCACTCGCTACGGCGGCCAGAACGGCGCCCAGACCGAGCCCGGCGGCCGCGCCGACGGTGCCGACCGTCATCGCCTCGATCAGCACGGACCGGGTGACCTGCCCGCGGGAGGCGCCGACCGCGCGTAGCAGAGCGAGTTCCCTGGTGCGCTGGGCGGCCAGCATGGTGAAGGTGTTGCCGATCAGGAAGACACTGACGAAGAGCGCGACGCCGACGAAGGGGAACAGGATCCCGTTGAGAGTCATCGCGTCTCCCGCCACCAACTGGGCATCTGTTGCGGCGAGTTGCCGACCGGTCTTGGCCTTCGCGGAGTGAGGGAGCACCTTGCTGACGGCGGCGACGAGTTCGGTGTTCGAGACGCCGGGGGCAGCGGTGACGGTGACCTTCTCGAAGAAGCCCGGCTGGAGGAGGAGCCGCTGCGCGGACGGCGTGTCGAACAGCACCAGGCTGCCGCCTGCGGCCACGTCCTCGTTCTCGGTCGTGAAGATGCCGGACAGTTGGTACGCCTTCGCCGGACCCGTGAGAGCGACGGGCACGGTGTCGCCGACGTGGTAGCCCCCCTTGTCGGCGGTGTCCTTGTCGAGCGCGATCCGCCCGGGCCCGGTGGGCCCGCTGCCGTCGGTGAACACGTAGAGCGGGTCCTTGCCGTCCTTGCCCGGCGCGAAGTTGGCGGACGAGTTGAACAGGCCGTTGGCGATGAGCCCGCCGTCCCTGTCGGCGACGTAGGCGCTCCCGTCGACGCGTCCGGCGGCGTCGGCGACGCTGTCGAGTCGGGCGACCGCGTCGAGCGTCTTCCGGCTGATGCCGGGAGAATCGCCGGAGTATTCGGTGTTCTCGTCGACCTAGGCGTCCACGTGGGCGTAGCTCTTGGCCGTCTGGCTGTCGGAGGCGTTCTTGTAGGTGTCCGTGAAGATCAGGGTGCCGGAGACGAACGCGACGCCGAGCATGACGGCGAGCACGGTCATCAGCAGTCTGGCCTTGTGCGCGAGGACGTTGCGCAGGGCTGTGCGGAACATGACGGTGTGGTCCTGGTGGGTGAGGGCGGCAGCAGGGTGGGCCGGCCGGCGTCGGTCCGCGACAGCGACGGTCGCGGGGCGGTGGCGACTTGGGGGTGTGTCGGCTGGTTTCGCTCAGCTCGTACGGAACCTGGTGTCGAAGGTCTTCATGAGGTCGAGGACCCCGTCCGCGGTGGGGTCGTACATCTCGTCGACGATCTGTCCGTCGGCGAGGAAGACGACCCGGTCCGCGTAGGAGGCGGCGACCGGATCATGGGTGACCATGACGACGGTCTGGCCCAACTCCCGTACTGAGTCACGCAGGAACGCGAGAACCTCGGCACCCGCACGCGAGTCCAGGTTCCCGGTCGGCTCGTCGCCGAAGACGATCTCGGGCTTGGAGGCGAGGGCCCGGGCGACGGCGACCCGCTGCTGCTGACCGCCGGAGAGCTGGGCGGGGCGGTGGCTGAGCCTGCCTGACAGACCGACCAACTGGATGACGGTGTCCAGCCACTCCTGGTCCGGCGTCCGGCCCGCGATGTCGATGGGCAGCGTGATGTTCTCCAGCGCGGTGAGGGTCGGCAGCAGGTTGAACGCCTGGAAGATGAAGCCGATCCTGTCCCTGCGGAGCTTGGTGAGCTGCCTGTCCGTCAGGGACCCCAACTCGATGTCACCGACGCGGACCGAGCCGGAGGAGAAGGAGTCCAGCCCGGCCACGCAGTGCATCAGCGTGGACTTGCCCGAGCCGGAGGGCCCCATGATCGCGGTGAACTGGGACTGTCCGAAGCCGACACTGACCTGGTCGAGCGCCACCACCTTGGTGTCACCCTCTCCGTAGACCTTGGAGAGCTTGGTGGCGCGGGCGGCCACGGCGGGAGTGCGGGAGACGGACGGCAGGATGGTCACGAGGTCTTGCTCCGATCGAAGGCACGGACAGCGCCGGGCGCAGGTCCAGATCCGTGCCCGGCCGGCAACTCCTTCATCGTCGGATTCGCAGCGGCCCCTGCGGATCAGCCGAATGACCGACTCCCTGGGGCTGATGCCCGAGCCCGGCCTTGTCAGCCTGAGGTATGGCGTCGCGTCCACTTTGAGGCTGACGGCCTGGAGAAAGCGCCTGGGAGACGAGGCTGCCGTGGACTCTGCCCCCTCATGACAGCGCACCGCATCTCATACCGACAAGGCCCGCTCCATCGCCGTCTCGGCAGGTGCACGACCCAGACAGGACGAGGTCCAGTCCCGCATGATCAGCACCATCACCGCACACAGGTGAGACGTGCTGTGGTCGCGGGAGCGGCCGACTCGTCGTGGACCCGAGCGGTCGAGGACAAGACCCCATGGCCGACAACCGGCGATGACGGCCCGTATGTGCTCCAGCTGTCATTCGGCCGAGGGCCCGCCGGCGATCGCCTTCGTCTTCTGGCCGTTCGGCCGAGGCGGGCCGGTCGGCTGGGCCAGCAGAGTCCTTGTCATGCCTACCGCACGCATGGCCGCCCTCGTCGCGGCCGGACTGACCGTCAGCCTGTGCATTCCCACCGCCCGGGCGACAGCCGCCGGAGCCGACCGCTCCCCCGCCCCCGCCCTCGACCGTTACTACGACCAGCGCCCCGCCTGGCACCGCTGCGGCACCAAGGGCGAGTACCCCGCCGACCTACGGTGCGCAACCCTCAAAGTACCTCTCGACTACACACGGCCCGCCGGACCCACACTGCGCATGGAGATCTCCCGGCTCCGCACGAGCGTGCCCGGCAAGCGGCGCGGTGTGCTGCTGTCCAACCCGGGAGGGCCGGGGGCCGGAGGGCTGGGGAATCCCTCGGCGTACAAGGAGGTCATGCCCAAGAGCGTCCTGGACCGGTACGACCTCATCGGCTTCGATCCGCGAGGTACGGGTGCCAGCAGCCCCCTGAACTGCGGCCTCACCACGAACGAGATGGACTGGCCGCGCGTGTACCGGCCGGCGTCCTTCCGCCAAACCACCGATTTCGCCCGCGGCTTCGCCGCGAAGTGCGTCGCCCGGGACCGCACCCGGCTGCCGCATCTCACCACCCGTAACACCGCACGGGACATGGACGTCATCCGCGCCGTCCTGGGCGAGAAGCGGATCTCGTACATGGGCGTGTCCTACGGCACCTACCTCGGCGCCGTCTTCACCCAGATGTTCCCGGCCCGCAGCGACCGCGTCGTCCTCGACAGTTCGGTGGACCCGAACCGCTTCGGCCGGGGCGTGTACCAGGCCATGGCCGAGGGCGTCGAGCCCGCGTTCCGGGACTGGACCCGTCTGGTCGCCCGCCGGGACAGCACCTACCACCTCGGTGGCACTCCCGCGAAGGTTCGCGCCGCGTTCTTCCGGCTGCTCGCCCGCGCCGACCGCACGCCACTCAAGTACAACGGCAGCGACCCCGACTTCGAGGACCGCGCCGTCACCGGTGCCGACATCCGCGAGTCGCTGCGGCCGATGTTCTTCTACGACCCCTACCAGGCCGCGCGCGATGTCGTCGGCCTCCGCAAGGCGCCGGCCACCCGCCCGGATCCGCGGCCCTCCGACGAACCCGCGGACCCCTTCGACGCCAACTTCCAGGCACTCCACTGGGCGGTCGTCTGCGCCGACAACTCCGCCTCATGGCCGAGCGACCCGTCGCGCTACCGGCACGACGCCCTCCGCGACGGCGCTCGCCTCCCCCTCTACGGGGACTTCACCTCCAACATCACACCCTGCGCCTTCTGGCCGCGCGGCGCCGAACCGGCCACCCGGGTCAACAACACGGTGGGCTCGCTCATCCTGCAGAACCAGTGGGACTCCCAGACACCCGCGGCGAGCGGGCGGGCCATGCACCGCGCCCTGCGCGGCTCGCGCCTCGTCCAGGTCCAGGGCGGACGGGATCACGGCGTGTACGGCATCCCCAGCACTCCCGCCTGCGCCACCAACACGGTCAACACCTACCTGGTCACAGGCCGCCTGCCCAGCGGCGACATCACCTGCCATGCCCAGCCGTGAAGAACATGCACGGGGCCCACGCCAGTTGGAGGCAGGGGCCGGCACACTGCGCATCGCCCCGAACGACGCTCTGAGCCCGGCCGTACGCGCGACCGGCCACCAGCACCAGGCCGTGGACGGGCACCGATCGCCGGGGGACACCGGGGCCTGTCCCCGGGTAGCGGTCCACGACAAGGTGCACCTTGCGGTCGAAGTGGTGACGAGTCGGTCCAGGAAGCGGCCCATCACGTCGACGAGGGGCACTCCCCTCGACTGCTCGACGACTTGACGTACGGCGCCGGCTGCGGACCAGGTGGGGTGTCGGGCCGTCGGCCATCCCACCTCCCGCCGCAGTCAGCCGCGGAGGTGGTCCCGCAGCCAGGGCAGAGCCAGGGCACGGGTGGTCTGCATGCCTATGGTGGCGACGGAGCCGCCGTAGCCGTGTTCCATGAAGGGCAACTGGACGTACCGGTGGGTGATGCCCGCAGCGGTGAGCTTGTCCGCGAACGCTTTCGAGTGCCCTGCGAAGACGAGGTGGTCGGCGCCACCGTGGAGGATCAGCGTGGGCGGGGCGCTCCCGGTGATGTGGGTCGCGGAGTCAGTGGCGCGGTAGCGGTCTGGATGCTGGGCGGGGGTACCGCCTATGTGCCACTGGCCGACCTGGTGCCCCAGCGCACTGTCGGACTCACCGGCCGTGACGTCGACAGCGGGAAACGAGGCGATGACGGCTTTCACGCGGGGCAGTTCGGCGGCGGTGCCGCACGAGGGCTTCATGGTGCCCGCATCGATCTTGTAGGCGACGTTGATGGCCAGGTTGCCGCCGGCCGAGCCGCCGAAGGTGGCGACCCGGTCCAGGTCCCAGTGGTATTCGTCGGCGTGAGCGGTGGCCCAGGTCATGGCGCAGGCGACGTCGGCGTCCTGGGTGTTCCAGCGGTGTTCGGTCGCGGTGGACAGGCGGTAGTCGACGTCCAGTACCACGTACCCGCGGTCGGCCAGCCAGCTCGTGTAGGGGGTGCGGCCTCGGCTGCCCTGTACGAAGCCGCCGCCGTGGATGCTGACGACCAGAGGGGCGGCCGAAGCGGCGGAAGCGTGGTCGGGCAGGTACAGGTCCGCCTTCATCTTCTCGCCGTCGAGCGTGGCGTAGGTGACGGTCTTGTCGGGGCCCCGCCCGAGCTCAGCGGTGAGAGTGGTCGGCGCGAAGGGGAACCACCTGCCGGTGGCTCCGTGTACGGCAAGGATCTGGACCGTGGTGGTGAGGAGGGCCAGCGCCAAGCCCACGCCGCCCACAACCACGAAGGTGCGGGCCGTACGCCTGCGTGCGCCACTTCTGCGCAGGGCGTACACGGCTGTGGTCAGGGCGAGGGCCGCGAGGACGATGTTCCAGACGCCGACCGTGTCGCGCACGCCGCCTATGACAAGCACAACCGCCTGCAGCCACGTGACATGCAGCACCGGGGAGACCCAACCAACGGGCATCACAGCCAGCAGCTGGTTCACAAGGACCAACAGGCCGAGGAGAACGGTCACCGCCAGCAGGACGATGCGCACGAGGCGTGGGCCAGTGCCCGCGCCACCGTCCGACGGGTCGGGCGCCGGGGCGGATACGTCGGGGGACGCGGCGGGCATGTCGGGGCCTGGTTCTTCGAGGTCGTTGCGCATGGCCGGCGGGTCCCGTCAGACGTGGGGAAAGGGGGAAATGGCGCGCACCATCGGATTGTCAGTATGGATGGGTCGTGACGAGACCTCGTCTCGGCGAGGCGTAAGCCCCCCGTTCGGGGGGTGCGGACGCCCTGTGCTGCCATGTCCTCAACGCAGACAACCCTGCGCACGTGCCGCGGCCACGAGAGCGACACGGTTGCGCGCGCCGAGCTTGCGCATACTGGAAGTGAGACTCGACTTCACGGTCTCGGCGCTGATACCCAACGCGGCAGCGACCTCCCGGTTCGTCGCACCCGTGGCGACCTTGGCCAGGATCTCCCGTTCGCGCTCCGTGAGGGCTCCTCGGGTCACCTCTGCCGCCCCGGGGAGTTCTGCCGTCCGACCGGCCAGACGGCGCACGAGAGCCTCGATCTGCCGGCGCTGAGAGCCGTCGGCCATCTCTGCCGCAATGTGCACGAGTTCGGAGCAGACGTCGACGAGCATCCGGCGCTCGGCCGCGCTCATCCCCGTGCTCGCGACAGAGGTGCTGCCCCCGGCCGCCACCCGCAGGTGTTCCCATCGGCGATCCAATTCCAGATCCTCGGCGAGCTCCCGTTCCAGGGCGCGCACCAGGACCGTGACGTCGCCGAAGACACGGTCGCCGAAGACGTACTCGTGGCGCCTTGCTCCGTAGACCACGCCACGGAGACCGCCGGGGACCGGAACCCGGATCGGGACGGCGAACGCGGCACGGATCTGCTCTCGGCGCACGACCGGGTCGTACTCGTGGCTGATGCCGCCCGCCCGGCAGTAGTCCGGCACCTGCATCGGCCTCTTCAGGGCCATCGCCTTGCCGCCCAGTCCCGTACCGATGGCGACGCGGAGGTTGCGCAAATCCTCTGTGGTGACGCCGACCAGCTGATCTATGACGAAGTGGTCTGAATCGGCCACGGTCAGAGACCCCATGACCGCGTCCACGCCTGTGATGCGCCGCATGTCGTGCAGGAGGGTGGTGAACCGTGCTGATCGAGCCGCTGTCAGGACAGTCATGTGATGCGCCCAGTATCGAGGAGTGAGGAGGCAATCAATGGATCTTGACTGCGAGTTGGGGTCCGTTCGGTCTGTCGAGTGCGAAGCCGGTGTTGGCGAAGAGTCCGCTGAGAATGCTGTCCCGGTACTACAGCGCCATGTGCGGCCTGCGGAGCAGGCGCTCCAAGTCGCCGAGTGCACGGGCTGCCAGGCTGGCCGGGTTTAGCTTGATGTGCATGACTCGGCATGCGGTTGATGGTGTGCTGGGTGGCGTCTACGAAACCGTCGAATCGGTAAGGCCGTGCCGGACGGGTCTGTTGGGGGCGGGCGTGGGAAGGAGCACGCGGGAGACCGCGCCGGTGTCGTGGTGGATGGTGTGTGTACACGGCCGCAATTCGTGCCCGGTGCCGGGCGCTGCACCAGTGCCCTCGTTGCGTGCGTAACGCGGGTGGGAACCGCCGGCTGTCAGCAGACGTATCCGGTGTCCGGGCCTGACCTCGTGTGCGCAGGCGTCGAGCCGCACACGCACGTACTGCACCTGGTCGATGGGCGAGGTGGAATCGAGGCGCAGGAGTCCTTCGGCGAAGTTGCGGGCGATGCCTTTCGGGTCGACGTCGCAGAGCCGCACGAAGACGTCGGCGTGCGGGTTGCTCCTGGTATGCGCCAGTTCGACGACGGGTGTTCCGATGATCTCCAGCGGTGCGGTCAGCGGGGGCGTGGTGAAGGTGAGCACATCGGGGCGGTCCTGCAGGTCGGCGTTGTCCTTGACGCCGCTGTCGAGGGTGAGCAGAGGGCCACCGAGGGTCGGTGTAGGGTTCGCCGGGTCGTAGACGAACGTGGACGGCGCGCCGCCACTCGGCTCATCGGCCAGGAGCTTCCCGTCCGGCTGCAGGTAGCGCACGGTTTCGGCGGCCGCAGGCGGCCATTCCTCAAGCCGTCGCCATGCGCCCTGGCCCGTGACGTACACCTCGACGCGGATGCCGGGCGGTCGGGATGCCGGTGTCTCGTCGTCGGCGAGGTGTGTCCGGAGCCATTCGAGATTACTGCGGAGCAGGCGTCCCATACCCTTCTGGCTCAGTTCCTGGTGGGTCCAGGGTCCGACGGTGAGCGAGACGTCGACTCCACGGGTACGCAGCGTCCGGTACTGGTGGAGGGTCTGGTCGAGGAAGAGGTCCTGCCAGCCGGCGGTGAGCCGCACCGGTACGTTCGCCCGCTGAAGGGCGTCGTCAAGTTTGAGGCCGTCCCACAGGGGATCGTCGGGGTCGGGTGTCGTCAGCCACTCGCGGAACCACGGGGTGCGGTGCTCTGTCGCCGCGTCGGCGGCATCGGCCAACGGAAGAGAGCCGAAGACCGGGGCCAGGCGCCGGTTCATCGTCAGCACACGGGCCACACCGCGTAGCCCGGTGAATCGTTCCTGGCCGGCCATCATCGCCGCCCAGGACAGGAAGTCGCCGAGCTGGAACGCTCCGGCGCCGTACACCGTCTCGTGCATGTTGTGGGGGGCGACGGCGATCAGGCAGGTGCGCAGCTCGGGGGGCGGGTCCATCAGCAGCGCCCACTGGGTCCACCCCACATACGACCCCCCGGCGGTGGCGAGCCGCCCGTCGAACCACGGCCGGGTCCGCAGCCAGGCCACCGCGTCCTGGGCGTCGTCGGCCTCGTTCGCCATCGGGTAGAAGTCTCCCGTGGAGCCGAACGTGCCGCGGCAGCTTTGCAGTACGACGTGAAATCCGTGGCCCGCGTAGACCCTGGCCTCCAGGTCGTGCGGCAAGCCGCGCCCGTACGGTGTGCGCAGCAGGACGGTGCCCTTCGGCCGGTCGGTGACGGGGGCGTAGTGGTCCGTGACCAGAACGGCGCCGTCGCGCGCGGGTGTTGGCAGGTTCCGCTCGACCCGGTAGCCGTATCGCGGGCCCGGCAGCCGCATCAGGCGGGTCAGGATCCGGTCCGTCGTGCGAGCGGTCAGGCTCGGGGGCGCCGGCGGGGGGAGCGTGGTGGGCATGGCCTGCTTTCCGGTTCTTTCATGGGCGGGGTCGGGACCTGAGGTGCCGGGGTCGGTTCACAGGCAGGCGCGCAGCGCGCGGCAGAGGGCGTCGGATCGGTCGTCGGGAAGGCCCCCGGGCTGTGCGGTCTGGTAGGCGAAGGCGATCTCCGATTCCAGGTGTGCGAAAGCGAGGCCGCCGCCGAAGCCGTCGTGGCCGAAGCTGCCCGGGCCGGCCATCGGCCGGTGCGCTGAGCTGATCATGAAGCCGGTGCCCCAGCGGTTGCCCTCGTCGGGCCCCACGAACGGCCGGCCCTCGCAGCGCGGCACGCGGGCATCACGGACGGTGTCCGGGCCCAGCAGCCTGACTCCGTCGACCTCTCCCACTGTGGCCGCGTACAGCCGTGCCAGGCTGCGGGCACTGGTCACGAGATTGCCCGCAGCGATCTCGACCGACAGCCACACCTCCCCATTGGCGGTCTGGATGAGGTCGGCGGTGTCGAAGACGCCCCCCAGACTCATCGAGCGTTCGATCAACGGTGAGGCGAGAGCGTTGGCCATCAACGCGGCGGCTTCGGGGTCGGTGTGGGGCAGCGGGTCTGCCAGGGGGTGGAAATCGGCGGCCGTGGGGTCGGCGCCGTACGTCATCGTCAGGTTCAGGGGAGCCTCCACGTGCTCGCGCAGCCACTGGCCGGGGCGCAGCCCCGTGGTCCGGCGCAGCACCTCGCCGACCAGCCAGCCGAACGTGAGCGTGTGGTAGGCGTAGGCGGTTCCCGGAGGCCAGGTCGGTGCCTGCCGGGCCAGCGCGTCCGCCACAGACTTCCAGGCGCGCAGGTTCTCCACCGTCACATCCGCCTCGGGCGCCACCAGGCCGGTCTGGTGCGAGAGGAGTTGCCGTACCGTCGTCGTCTCCTTGCCTTTCTCGGCGAACTCCGGCCAGTACTTCGCCACCGGGGCGTCGAGTTCGATCAGTCCGCGCTCGGCGGCCATCAGCAGGCAGAGGGTGGTGACACCCTTGCTCACCGAGAACACGACGGTGCGAGTGTCGGGTGTCCAGGTGCCCCGGGCGGTCCGTCCGGCCCAGATGTCGACGACCGGGGCTCCCTGGGCGTACACCACGCAGGAGGCGGCTGTGTCGCCGCGCCGACGGAAGTTGTCGGCGAAGGCGTCCGCGATCGGTTCGAAACCTCTGTCCACGCGGCCTTGCACCTGTACTGCTGTCATGTCACGCACTTCCTCGTGTGGTGTTGTCGGCGTCGCATCCGGGATCAGGTCGTGCACGGGCCTGGGCTCACCGGTCAGTCAGCGGTACTGCTCTGCGTGCGCCTCGCCTTCTCACATCGGCTACCTGCGGTTGAGTGCGCTCATCGCCTGGGGCAGGAAGCGGCGCAGATCGTCGTAGATGTAGAACCGCGTGCCATGAGCACCGTTGCCGTAGAACCAGGTGGTGACGGGCACCTGGTTCCGGTCGAGTGCGGCGACGAGGTTCTCGGCGCTCTGGCGCACCAGGATCTCCATGGGTGCTCCTGCGATGGCGCTCACGGGGTCGTCGTAGCGGCCGGGCAGCCCGTTGCCGCTGGCGACGAACAGGGACACTCCGCGCAGCTCGGCAGCCAGGTCGACCGGATTGTGCGCCTTCCAGTTGTCGGCCTGCAGCGTTCGGTCGCCGAAGATGCACGGGTCCCAGGCCAGGGTGATCAGCGCAGGACCGATCGGGTACAGCGTGTCGAGGTCCACGGCGCCCGAGAAGGAGCCGGCGGCGGCGAAGACTCCCGGGTTGCGGGCGGGGTACGCCATCGCGCCGAAGCCGCCCATCGAGGTACCGGTGATCGCGCGTCGGCCTGTGGTGCGGAAGGTCTTGTCCAGCCACGGGAGCAGCTCGCGGATGTGGAAGGTCTCCCACGCCGGGGGCGGGAACGGCACCGGTCCGTTGAAGAGATCGCGGCCGGTGACGGGAGTGCCGTACCAGTCGGCGTAGAAGCCGGCAGGGCCTCCGTCGGGCTCGACGAAGATCACATCGTTGTCGCCCAGCACCTGCTCCACCTCGCCGGCGGGGAAGGTGGTGGGCGAGTCGTTGGTGCCGTGCAGGTGCATCATGACCGGGTAGCGCTTGCCGGCCGAGCGGTCGTAGTCGGCGGGCAGGATGACGCGCACCCGGACAAGCCCGTCGGACATGGCGTCGCCGACCGCCTTCGAACGGAACGCGTACATCCGTGTGCGGGCGTCGATGCGCTCGACCGAGACCAGAGTCAGTCCGCCCTCGGGCTCGGCGGTCCGGACTACGCAAAACGGGCTGTCAGCCGCCGAGGCCGGGCTCGGGGCTGCTACGCCGACGAACAGGACCAGTGCCGAAGCGAGCATCAGCACCATCCGCCGGGTCGTGGGCCGGGCCCGGCCCACATGTGCTCCCTCGGCCATGTCACGCGCTCCCTCGTGCGGTGTTGTCCCGGATCTGGGTGCGTGCGGTGTTGTCCCGGATCTGGGTGACGATCTGCGGCCAGAGCGCTCGGGGAAGCTCGTGGCCCATCCCGTGATGGATGGTCAGCGTCGAATCCGGGATCAGCTCGTGCATGGCCCGGGACGCGCCGGGATCGATCAGGCGGTCGCCGTCGCCGTGCATGATCGTGGTGGGTGCCGTGATGCGGTGCAGGTGGGGCGTGCGGTCGGGGGAGTTGTCGAGTGCCTCCACCTGGCGGACCACGCCGTCGGGGTCGTAGTTCCGCTGATACATCCGACCGCCGAGCTCGCGGAGCCAGGCCGTGTCCTGGGGGAATCCGGGTGAGGCGCAGGCCGCTTCGTTGTCGAGGTAGAGCGCGATCGCCTCGTCCTCGTCGCGGGCCCGGGGGCGCTGGGTGCGCTCGTCGACCAGGTCGCGGCCGACGATGAAGTCGGTGCTGGGCGCTGTGTAGATCAGGGCGAGGCTCAGCACCCGGGTGGGGTGGTCGAGGGCGAGCTGCTGGGCGACCATGCCGCCCATCGACTGGCCCACGATGTGCGCCGCGGGGATGTCGAGAGCGGTGAGGAGGCCCGCCGCATCGTTCGCCAAGTCGGCCACGGTGTAGCCGCCCTGCGGGAACTTCTGCGAGAGGCCGACGTCCCGGTTGTCGAAGCGGACGACATGGAAGCCCGCGTCGGCGAGTTGGCGGCACAGAGCGGCGTGCCAGCCGAGCATGTGGGCCCCGAGGCCCTGGATCAGCAGCAGCGGGGGGTGGCCGGGATCGCCGAAGGTGTCGTAGCAGAGCGCCACCCGTGCGGGCGTGGTGATCATGATCATGGAAGCCTCCGTCGGCTAGCGGATCGAGCGGATGCACATGGCCAGCGCACCGGCGACCAGGGCGCACGCGCTGCCGACGATGAACAGTGAGCCGTAGCCGCCGAGGCTGATGAGCGCGCCGGCGATGGCCGGGGCGGCGAGTTGGGGCAGACCGGTGGCGACGTTGAGGATGGCGAAGTCGCGCCCTTCGCTCTCCTTGTCCGGCAGGACCAGCGACATGACGGCGAGGTCGACCGCGAAGTACGTGCCCAGGGCGGCACCAGAAACCGCGGAGTAGGCGAGCATCGCGCCCCAGCTGTGGCTGACGATCGGTATGAGCTGGGACAGTCCCAGCCCGACGGCGCTGATCGCGATGAACAGTTTGCGCCGGTCGAACTTGTCGGCGAGCCAGCCGCAGAGCGTGGCGACGCCGATCCAGGTGCCGAACGACACCGTCGAGAGGGTGCTCACCGCGACGGCGACATTGCCGCCGGGGACGTTCTCGGCGCCGACGTAGTCCTGGACGGCGAAGAACAGGTAACCGGAGACCGTGAAGTACGACAGGAACAGGCCGAACCGGCTGGCGAAGGCCAGCGCGAAGTCGCGGTGGCCGAACGCGCGGAAGAACACCCGGACAGCCGCGGCCGCGTTGCCCCGGTCCTTCGGTCTTTCCGTGACCAGGTCGAGCGAAGACGGTTCGCGCGCACCGGCGACGAGGGCGAGCGTGGTGACGAGCAGCACAAACCCGAGAGCCGTGTACGCCCAGACCTGACTGACCCGGCTGGCCAGGTTGACGCCGAGGAGGATGCCCACGGGCGTGCCCAGGCCGATGACCGCGGAGGCGATGCCACGGCGGGCCACGGGCACGCGGTCGGGCAGGATCGCCGCGAGCGCCCCTCCGTAGAAGTTCATGGTGAACCACAGGACCGTGAGCAGGGTCGCGAGGACGACCAGCGATTCGCTCAGGCCCATGGCGATCGTCAGAGGCGCGGAGGCGCAGGCCATCACCATCAGCCAGGGGGCGCGTCGTCCGAACCGGGACCGCGTGCGGTCCGACAGCGCTCCTCCGGTGGGGAGGGCGATCATCGAGGCCACCGCGGCCAGCGTGGTCAGCAGCGCCAGGACACCGACCTTGGAGTCAGGCGCGATTCGCGCCACCTGGGCGGGGAGGAGGATCACCCCGATGGCGTTGAACAGGGCGTACGTCGCGGTGGTCGCCGGGAATACGCAGGCGAGCAGACGGTTAAGGCGGACCGGGTCGGCGGAGGAGGCGACCCGGCGGCCGGGCGTCGTGTCGGTGCTGACGGGGATCGTGTCGTCCATGACAGATCTCTCTTCGTGTGATTCCGCCCGGTCGGCGCGCGTGGGGACGGTGTTCGACGGGGATGGGCGGCTCGGGCAGAGCGGGTGCGGGGCGTCCCCCTACAGGCCATTGCGGCTACCGAAACGGCGTCCCCATACGCTCTAATACGTATTAGGTCGCTGATCGCCGTACCGTAGCCTGTGCCGGAGGGTGTGGCAAGAGGTCGGGAGGGGCGTTGCCGAGGGTCACCAGCAAGGACGTGGCGCGAGAGGCCGGGGTCTCACAGACCACCGTGAGCTTCGTGCTCAACGGGAGGGACGAGCACGGTCTCTCTGCGGAGACCCGTCGCCGCGTGCTGGAGACGGCGGAGCGTCTCGGTTACGTACCGTCGGGAGCCGGCCGTGCACTGCGCAAGGGCCGCAGCAACGTCGTGCTCTGCGTGGTGCCGGATCTCCCCGTCGCCGAGGCTATGGAGCAGTTCAAGCTGGCCCTCGGCCGATCGCTGGGCGAGGCGGGCTACACCTGTGTGTACCTGCACCACGACGGGACGACCACGCCCCTGGCCGAGCTCTGGCAACACGTCCAGCCGGCGGTGGTCGTCGCGTTCGGTGGTCTGCCGGCCACCGATGCGCAGTCACTGCTTCGGGCTGAAATCCCTTTGCTGGAGGATGTATTCACGCCGGGCCGTGCCGGCCTGACCGGGCTGAGCCAGGAAAAGGTCGGACGCATGCAGATCGAGCACCTCGCGTCACGCGGGCACCGGCACATCGGTTACGCCGCGCTGGACGATCCCCGGGAGCGCCCCTTCTGCCCGCCCCGCCTGGAAGGGGCTACCCGGGCCTGCGTCGACCTGGGTCTGCCGTTGCCGCAGGTCATCAGCATGCGCTATTCGCGGGCCAGTGCCCGGGAGGCCGTCACGCAGTGGACCCAGGGCGCCAACCCGGTCACAGCGGTCGCCGCCTTCAACGACCTGATCGCCCTCGCCGTCCTGGCGAGCTGCCGCACGCAGCACATCGACGTCCCGGACGACCTGGCCCTCATCGGCGTCGACGACCTCCCGGTCAGCTCACTTGCCGTCCCGGCCCTGACCACCATCCGGATGGACCTCACCGTGGCGGCCGGCAACCTCACCACAAGCATCCTCTCACTGGCCGGCGCTCCGGCCCCGGCAGCGCCGAGTGCGCCCGGCGCGGACGACATCCTCGCCGTCGTCCAGCGCGAAACGACGTAGTCGGCTGATGGCCTGGTGGGTTCGTTCGGGGCAGACCGTCGATGCAGGTCACCAGCCAGCCCTACTCGCACGCCATGGATAGAGCCGAAGAAGCGACTCCTGCCAGTGGGAGTCCTCTGGGACTTTCCTGGGACTTCCGGCTCCATCACCGGGTACGACCGCGAAACAGCCGAAAGGTCATTTACACAGGTCAGCGACCCACAAGCACACAGCACCCCAGGTCAGCGAACCCAGTGGTCTCTTCCGGGACATCTGAGTTGCGGACGCGGCGCGCCCCTTCTGGCCCGCATGGATGTGCGTCAGGAGGGGGGTGCGGCGGCCTCCGTGGGGCTTCTCGGGGACTTTGGGCCAGGACCGCGCTTCCGCCGGTCGTCCGGCCCGCGCGAAGGCCGCGTCGACGGCGGCGCTGCCGCGTGAAGCCGCGCGGTGAGGAAGGTACGCGCCTCCCCCTGCTCGGCGGCGCAGGAGTGGCGCAGGGCGTGATATCCGTGGTCGCGGGAGGGCTCCCTGGCCGGAAGCCGTCCGGGACGCTCTCCTCCAGCGGGGCGATCACGCCGGACCCGGCCTGACGGGCTTTCACACGGAGGTGTTGACGTGGTTCCGGCTGAGCGCACGGAACTGCTGCGGCGCTACTGCGGATCGACCCGGCGAAAGTGCCGGCCCGGTGGCGCCTGACCTGGCTCGCCGAGAGGCGCCCCGGAAGGACGTTGCCGCGCGCAATCCGTTTTCGCAGCTGTTCAGCGCCTGGGGAACTCGCTCGCGGTCGGCCGCGAGGCAGGGCAGGATGCCATGGTGACCACACGGTTCGTCAACGACCACGGGAAGGCCGAGGACGGCCCGTACCCGTGCCCCTGCTGCGGCTTCCTGACGCTCGAGGAGCGCGACTGCTTCGAGATCTGCCCCGTGTGCTTCTGGGAGGACGACGGCCAGGACGACGACGATGCCGACCGCGTGCGAGGCGGCCCCAACGGCCGGATCAGCCTCACGGAAGCCCGAAAAAATTTCCTTGCTCTGGGAGCGAGCAACGAGCGACGCACCGCGTCGGTACGCGCTCCGCTGCCGAACGAATACCCCACGGCATGACATTGCCAGGTGAATCACGTCGCCGGACAGCGACCGATCCCGGCGACAGCAACGTCCGACAGTTGTTTCTTCGCCTACATCCCGGTGCACACCACGGCACGAGAGCCGGCCTGCTCGGTCAGTCGTCGCGGTGCGCGCCGACGAGGACGAAGGCCATGGTGACCGGTTCGCCGCTGCGGTTGCGCCACGCGTGCCTGGTGCCGTTCTGGATCACGACGTCACCGGCCGACAGCCGGGTGCACCGGCCGTCGTCCAGTTCCAGGACGATCTCGCCCTGCAGCACGAGGCCGTAGTCGACGGTCGGCGTCGTGTGCATGCCGTCGGGCTCCATGAGGTCCGCGATGCCCGGCGAGTCGGCGCGCTGCTCCTGATCGAAGGCGACGGGATCGAACGACGGATCGGCCATGGCGCTGTCCGGCGGGAAGGTCAGCACGATGAACCGGGTGCCGCCGGGCGCCGGGAGCAGGCTGGTGATCCTCGGCGTGGGGTCCTCGCCCCCGCGGCTGACCGGTTCGCCGGGTTCGGTGGCCCAGGGCAGGCGGGACACCCAGCCCGGAAGGCTGGTGAACTCGCGGCTGCGCGGGATCGGTCCGTCGCTGATGACGACCGACCTGCCGTTCGCGTCGTGGCCGGTGACGACTCTGCGCATGTCTCTCTCCTTGGTCGGACCCGTGGCACGTCGAATCCGGCGGGCCGGTCCGGCCGACTGCCGAGGGGTCAGTCGGGTCGGGTGCTGAGCGGTCGGACGGACCGGCTGCCCAGGGGGTGGGCGGACCGGTTGCCGGGCAGTGCGGGCTAGGTCTGCAGTGCCGTGGCCCAGGCGTCCAGGATCTCGGCCACCGTGTGCGCGGGCGCCCGCAGCAGCACCGAGGCCACGGTGCGGACGAAGTCCCGGTGCCGGTCGTCGGTGAGGTACTCCACCGGGGACTTGCCGTCCACGCGCGCGAGCAGCAGGGCCGGCAGCAGCGAGGCTGCTCGGGACGCGAGGCCGGCCGGGTCCTCCCAGTCGACGCACCGTGCGTACGCCTCGGCCAGCACGCGGGCGGACCGCAGCAGTTCGGCGCGCCGCCCTTGTACGACCAGGCTCTTGAGCAGCAGGTGGTTGACGCAGAAGGCGAGGTCGAAGGCAGGGTCTCCGTACCAGGCGCACTCGGCGTCCAGCAGCACGGGTCCCGACGGGCCGACGAGGATGTTCTTGGGGCTGACGTCGCCGTGGACCAGGGCCAGATGGGTGGTGGCCGTGCGGTCGGCGAGCCGCTCGAGGACATCGCTCAGATCGGGGTGCTCGGCGGCGGTCGCCAGCAGGTACGGCTCGATCCGCAGCGCGTGGAAGTTGTCGTCGGTGGCGAATTCCGCGGCAAGGCCGGCGTCGCCCGCGCTCCTCGCGTGCAGGGTGCCGAGCAGTTCCCCGACGGCCGCCGCGGTCTGCGGCCGCACCTCTCCGGCCAGGAGTCGCGCCTTCCACACCGGGTAGTGCTCGGGCGGCAGGTACGCCATCGCGAAGAGGCCGGCTTCGGCATCGTGGGCCAGCAGTCCGGGCACGCTGTCGGGCCGGTGCCGGGAGGCGAACCGCATCCACGCCCATTCGTAGGCGTTGCGCGAGATGGGCGCCTGCCAGTCGGCCGCGACCTTGAGCCTGGCCAGCGCGCGTTTGACGCAGAGGGAGCGTCCCGGGAGGTCCACCATCCACAGGTCGGAGGAGACGCCCCCGGCCAGCGGTGTCCAGCGGGCGGTCTCACCGGGGCGGGCGAGCCGGTGCGCGATCAGGAAGTCGGTCAGCGCGGAGTCCGGAGCCGGATACGCGGAGCCGGTGGCGCTCATCGCCGTCCCGCCGGCTCGGTCGTCAGGCCGCGGGGACTGTTGCAGGCGTGGGCGGGTGCCTCGCCCGCCAGAACGCGTACGACGTCCTCCGCGGCGCGGCGGCGCAGTTCCGCGACCGAGGCGTCCGAGGAGAACGCGACGTGCGGGGTGATCAGTGCTCCGGGCTGGCGGAGCAGTCCGGCCGGGACGTGGGGTTCGCTCTCCAACACGTCGAGGGCGGCCCCGTCCAGCTGTCCGGCGTCCAGTGCCCTGACGACCGCGTCGGTGTCGACGAGACCTCCCCGGCTGACGTTGACCAGCAGGCCGCCCGGCTTCATCAGGGCCAGCTGTTCGGTGCCGATGATGTGGCGGGTGCCGGGGGTGAGCGGTACGTGGAGGATCACCGCGTCACTGCGGCGCAGCAGCTCGTCCAGGCCCACCAGTTCCACTCCGGGTGCGTCTTTCGGCGGGTACGGGTCGTGCGCGAGGATACGGCAGCCGAACGCGCCGAGTTTGCGGGCGGTGGCGCGCCCAATGCGCCCGTATCCGACGACGCCGCAGGTCAGCGTGGACAGTCGGCGCAGCTTGGCGCTCGCGGGGTTCCAGTGGCCGGCCCGGACGTCGCGGTCGAACACGGCCAGGCCGCGGGTCCAGGCCAGCACCATGCCCACCGCGTGGTCGGAGACCTCCTCGACGCAGTAGTCAGGCACATTGGTGACCCACACGCCGCGTTCGGTGGCTCTGTCCACGGCGATGTTGTCGAGACCGACGCCGAGTCTGGCGACGATCCTCAGGTCCGGCGACGTCTGGACGGCGGTGGCGGAGACGGGCGCCCAGCAGGTGAGGATGCCGGCGGGCCGGTGTTCGGCGACCAGGTCGTCGATCACTTCGGCGGAGGCGGGTTCGGCGGGTCCGGTCACGAGGGTGTGGCCGGCCTTTTCGAGAACCGATCGCTCGACGGCGTCGTCGGGCCAGGCGTAGTCGGTGAGCAGCACGGTGCCGGGGCGGCTCGGTGGTTTCATGGCAGGTCGTCCTCGCGGAATCGTGCGGCCGATGCGGATGGCCGGGCGTGGCGCCCGGTCGCTTTCGGTCAGCGGGTTGATCGTCGCCCGGAGGGCGAACGCCGGCATCGTCCGATGACGCCGACGGTCGCCGCGGGCGAGGTGGAGAGGGTCGCTGGGCTCGGGTCGAACGCCGGCTCCCGCCGGCTTGTGGTCGGCGAAGGCCTCGCGGTACGCCCCCGGAACGGGTCACACGTCTGAAGGGGCATGTCGGATCACTCTGTCACAGCCACGCGATGCTAACGATAGCACTGACGGCCTTCGAGGCGTCAAGAGTGCGGGTGCGGACCGACCGCCTGCCGCGGCAGCTCGTCCGGAGCCGCCACGGAACTCCTTCCGCCCGCTGCGGACGCTGCCGAAACCCCTTCCGCCCCCTGCGGACGGACGCTGCCCGAACTCCTTCCGGCCCCCTGCGAACCCCCGTCCGAACTCCTTCCGACCCCCCGGCGAACCCCGTCGTCACCGGAAATACGAGCGCAATCAGAGAAAAGCGGCGTTCACGTCTTGACGCACCACGGACTTGCCCGCATGGTTTCTGCCATCGCCGCCCTGTTTCCGGCACATGTCCGAACAGGGCCGAGCCGTCGAAGACTCCATAGCCACGGACGTCCCCCGACAGGCGATCAACGGCTGAATTCCACATGCGGCGTCCGACCGCGCGTCAGCCCTGTCGCCGCTTTCCGCCGCCTGCGGCGCGTCGACGCCTCCGGCCGAACGTATCGGTGTTCGGCTCACCGTCTCTCGTCGTCGCCGTACGGGACCGTACCCGCGATGAATCGGCCGCGGCCTGCCGCGACCCATCCCTCCTCTGGAGCCGCAATGACTCACGCAGCCCAAGTCGACACCCCTGCCGTGTCCGCCGACGGCGCCCGGGAAGACAACCGCGCGCCCATTTCCCGGGCCATGATCGCAGTGGGCTTCCTGCTGGTCGTCCTCTCCTACATGATCAACGCCATGGACCGCCAGGTCTTCCCGCCGCTGCTGCCCGACATTCGTCAGGAGTACGGCTTCTCGCTGGAACAGGGCGGGCTGCTGGCGACGAACTTCACGCTCGGCATGGCCCTGGCCGGCCTGCCCGCGGGCTACCTCCTGGACCGCTTCCGGCGCAAGACGGTGCTCCTGGTCAGCATCGTGATCTACTCCCTGGGCACGATGGCCACTCCGCTGGCGACCGGCCTCGCCGACATGACGGTGTACCGCGTCGTCTCGGGCTTCGGCGAGGGCATGCAGTCCGCGGCGATCTTCGCCGCGATCGGCGCCTTCTTCACCCACCGGCGGGGCCTGGCCTTCGGGATCATCGGGGTGGGTTACTCCGTCGGCGTGTTCATCGCCCCGCTCATCGGGGTGCGGCTCATGAGCACGCACGGCACCTGGCATGCGCCGTTCTACCTGTTCGGCGCGGCCGGTCTGCTGATCGCCGCCGCCTCCCTCTTCCTCGTCAGGGCCGGCCTGACCGAACACCGCGTCGAGAAAGCCGCCTCGAGCAGGACCTACGAGTACATGCCGGCCTCCGCCTACAACCGGAACACCGTCGCGCTGGCGATCCACTCGGTGGTCAGCGGCGTGGCCATCTACGGCTTCCTCGGCCTCTACCCGACGTACCTCATCACCTCGCTGCACTACACCTCCGAGCAGGCGGCGCTGGCGATGAGCCTGCTCGGATTCGGCGGGATGACGGCTGTTCTCGGCGGCTGGCTCGGCGACCGGATCAACCAGCGGAACCTGCTGATCGCAAGCCTGCTCGCCGTCTCGGCCATCGCCGCGTGCATCTACGAGACGCATGCCGGGGTCGGGCTGCAGTGCCTGTTCGCCTTCCTCATGGGCGCCTTCGGTCTGGGTTTCATCTATCCCAACAGCAACAGCGCGATGCAGCGGGCCGTCCGTCCTGAGCAGATCGGCCGCGCCTCCGGTCTCTTCGTCACCAGCTACTACGGGACGGCGGCCTTCTCGGGCCTGCTCTTCGCCGCCCTGGTGGACTCCTTCGGCTGGAGCGGAGCGGGGTTGCTGCAGGTGACACTGCTGCCCCTGGTGGGTGTCGCCGCCCTGGCCTTCGTCCGCCCCGCGCAGTTCAACAACGCGGTCCGCTAGGCACCGCGCACCGCCCGCACGCGCCGGGGGCCGGCACCGTCTGACGGTGCCGGCCCCCGGCGCGTGCGGGCGGGCTCCCCGCGAACGACCGGGGTCAGCGGGTCCCGGCCACGACCGGGTTGCGCAGGACCCCGATTCCCTCGATCTCGACCTCGACCTCGTCCCCGGGGCGGATCGGCCCCACACCGGACGGCGTGCCGGTCATGATCGCGTCCCCGGGGAGCAACGTCAGATGGCGGCTGAGATAGCCGACGAGGTCGGGGACGGTGAGCAGCAGGTCGGCCGTGCTCGCCGACTGCACGACGGCGCCGTTCACCCGGGTCGTCAGGGAGAGCCTCGCGGGGTCGAGCCCGGTGGCGATGACGGGCCCCAGGGGTGCGAACGTGTCCTGGCCCTTCCCGATGAGAAGCGTCCCGTACGCGCTTTCCCTGCGCTGGACGATGCGATCGCTGACGTCATTTCCGCACGTGTAACCGAGGATGTATTCATGAGCCTCGGAAGGCTTCACATGCCGGGCTTCCTTTCCGATGACGACAACCAACTCGCCCTCGAAATGAATCAGTTCGCCATCCGCCGGATAGACGATGGCATCTCCCGGACCGACGACCGCGGTGCTCGGCTTCATGAAACACACGGGAACGTCCGGGATCTCGTGGTCGGTCTCGTCGACGTGCGCGGCGTAGTTGTAGGCGAATCCGAAGATACGGGGCCGGTCGAGCGGCGAAAGAACCGTGACATCACCGACGTTGTCGACGTGCCCCGTGGGCGCCAGCCCGGTATAGGGATCACCTTCGCATCGCGCGATCCCCATGTCGCCCGCTTCGAGTTCCCCGTAGTGACGCACGCCGTCGACGGCGTATCTGACGATCCGCACGGACACCTCCGCAACTGGGCAGCCACAGGCGGCTGCACGATCCGACCAACAATGCTAACGTTAGCACGATCGGAATGATCAACAAGGAGACGTCACCCCGTCCGACCACGGAGCGCGACGACGAGCGCTATCGTTGGCACACGGAAAGTGACAGCACGGGTCAGCGAGTCGAGGGGGATCCTTTACGTGGTCACGACCAAGGACATCGCCGAGCGTCTCGGGGTCTCCGTCTCGACCGTCGGCCGGGCGCTCGCCGACGACGCGCGGATCAGCGAGGAGACCAAGTTCCGGGTACGGCAGGTCGCTTCGGAGATGGGGTACGTCGGCAACCGCGCGGCGCGGATGATGCGGGGCGCGTCCAGCAACGTGGTCGCGCTGGTGATCCCGGACATCCGCAACAGCTTCTACTCGACCATCGCCCACGAACTGTCCAAGAACATGGAGGCCGAGGGCTACCAGCTGATGCTCTCGGAGACCGACGACGACCGGATGGTGGAGCTGCGCCATCTGCGGGAGCTGTCCGCGACCCGCGTGGCCGGCGTCATCATCGTGCCCACCGCCCGCCCGCACAACGAGTCCGTCAAGCTGCTGCGCACCCTGCCGCACCTGCAACTGTTGCGCCGCCACCCCTCGCTCGGCTCCCAGTGGTTCGGCGTGGACGACCACGAGGCGCTGCGCCGGGCCACGGCCCACCTGGTGGCGTTGGGCCACACCGACATCGCCTACCTGGGCGGACCCGAGGAGCTGCCGACAGGCGCGGACCGTCTGCGCGGCTTCCGCACCGCCCTGCGGGACGGGGGGCTGCCGGACGACGCCCGGCGCACGGAGCTGGGGCCGCCGTCCTCCGTGGACCACGGGCGCCGGGCGGTGCGCCGGCTGCTGAGCGGACCCGACGCGCCCACCGCGCTCGTCCTCGGATCGATCCAGCTCACCCTGGGGGTCCTGGAGGAGTTGTCCGAGCGGGGACCGAAGGTGCCCGGCGAACTGTCCGTGGTCGGGTTCGGGGACGAGCCCGGCTTCTCCTGGTGGGGCCCCGGACTCACCACCATCGGCATGCCGATCCAGGAGATGGCCACCGGCTGCGCGCTGTGGCTGATGCGCCGGCTCAAGACGGGGGCGGGCAACGACGGCCCGTACACCTCGGTCTCGCCCGGATCCCTGATCCTGCGCGGCAGCACGGCGCCCCCCGGCGGCAGCGGCCCGTCCGGGGTCGCCCGAGCGGCGGCGGGCGACTGACCCGACCCGGCGAAGGCCCGCAACGCGGCACGGCGAAGGCGCCCGGAGCGATGCACTCCGGGCGCCTTCGCCTGCCGGGCGTCATGCGCTGCCTCGTTCCGGACCTCGTGCGGAACCTCGTTCGGGACCTTCTTCGGCGAGTCATGCCGGTCGGGTCCGGCTCAGTACGTCCCGTTGCGCAGGCGCCGCATGACACGTGACGTACGCGCCAGTTCGTCGAGCACCTGCTCGGCCGCCGCCTCGTGGATCTTGCCGGGCCGGAAAGCACCGTCCTCGACGCGTTCGCCGATGAAGGGAATGCTCACCGTCGGACCGATCGGCAGCATTCTGAGATTCGCCACGACCTGCTTGCCCATCTGCACCGCCCGGGTGCCCGCCGACACTCCTCCGTAGCCGACGAACGCGGCCGGCTTGTGCTGCCACTCCACGACCAGGTAGTCCCAGGCGTTCTTCAGCGGGGCCGGGAAGCTCCCGTTGTACTCCGGGGTGACGAAGACGAACGCGTCCGACGCCTCGACGATCCGGCTCCAGGCGAGGGTGTGGCTCCTGGTGTACCGCCGCAGCGCGGGCGGATGCGGCTCGTCGAAGAAGGGCAGGGCGAGTTCCCGGAGGTCGACGGTGTGCGACTCGAAGTGCTCGCACTCCGCGGCTCGGGCGGTGAACCAGTCCGCGACGGACCTGCCCACGCGTCCGGGACGCGTGCTGGCCACCACGGTGGTGAGGGTCATGGGTGTCGCGGGGGGTTCGGACGCCATGTCGGGCTCGCTTTCCTGAGTGCCGTGATCCGGTCCGGCGGACCCGCGCGCCTGTGCTGTCCGTCCGTCCAGGAACAGCGGGTCCGCCGGGATTTCGGCCGGGACACCCCGGCTATGCGAACGATAGCACTGCGGTTGCCGAAGGTGCGATCGCCGAGATCCGCCGGGAGTGCACGCACCCCTCGACATCCTCTTGCTGCCGGACTCTTGACACAATCGACAACGCCTCGCACGATTGCGCTATCGTTAGCACAGTGAGCGCGGCGGGCTGCCGCCCTGAGCGTCCTTCGCCCGGTCCGGCACCGCCGGCCACGGTCCTGCGCCACGACGGACACGGCTCTCGTCCGACGACAGCCCCCGCGGACCGCTCACCACCCTCACCACCCCGACTCCGAAAGGTCGCACCGCCATGACAGACGCGCGGATCGCCAAGCTCCACGGCCGCAGGGTGTGGGACTCACGCGGTCGGCCGACCGTGGAGGTCGAGGCACACCTCGCGAACGGCGCGACCGGACGGGCCATCGCACCTGCCGGGGCCTCGACCGGCCGGGGCGAAGCGCTCGACCTGCGCGACGGCGGGAACCGCTTCGGCGGTCTGGACGTCCGTCGCGCGGTCGGCTCGGTGAACGGCGAGATCGCGCCTGCCCTCCTGGGCCTGGACAGCAGCGACCAGGAGACCGTCGACCGGCTCCTGATCGACCTCGACGGGACCCCCGACCGCAGCCGTCTCGGCGGCAACGCGATCGTGGCCACCTCCATGGCCGTTCTGCACGCCGCCGCCGCGTCGCAGGGCGTACCGCTGTGGCAGCACCTGGCCGGCGGGCGGCCGGTGCGCATCCCGCTGCCCGAGATCCAGATCTTCGGCGGCGGCGCCCACGCGGACCGTCGGGTGGACGTGCAGGACTTCATGGTCGTCTGTCCCGCGGCAGGCAGCTTCTCCGACGCACTGGACTGGACGGCGGAGATCTACCGGGCCGCCGGGAGCCTGATGCGGAAGGCGGGGAAGGCCCAGGGGGTGGCCGACGAGGGCGGCTTCTGGCCGGCGTTCGACTCCAACGAGGAGGCCCTGGAGACGCTGACCCGGGCGATCGAGAGCGCCGGCTTCACCCCCTCGACCGAGGTCGGCATCTCGCTCGACGTCGCCGCCTCGCAGTTCGGCGGCGCCGGCCGGTACACGCTGGCGCTCGACGAGCGCACGCTGGACACGGCGGCACTGATCGACATGCTGGGCGGCTGGATCGAGCAGTACCCCGTCCTGTCCGTCGAGGACCCGGTGGGCGAGGACGACCACGAGGGCATGAGGGAGTTCACCCGCCGCTACGGGAGCCGCTGCCAGGTCATCGGCGACGACTACCTGGTCACGAACGCCGAACGCGTCGAGGCGGCGGCCATCGACGGCGCGGCGAATGCCGTCCTCGTCAAACCCAACCAGGCGGGCACGGTCACCGAGGCGTACCGAGCCCTGCGCGCCGGGAAGGCTGCCGGCTTCGGCACCATCGTGTCGGCCCGCTCCGGCGAGAGCGAGGACGTGACCATCGCGCATCTGAGCGTCGGCTGGGACGCCGGCCAGCTGAAGGTCGGCTCGTTCACGCGCTCCGAACGCATGGCCAAGTGGAACGAGGTCCTGCGCATCGAGGAGTCCCTCGGCGACTCCGCGGAATTCAGCGGCTGGTCCGCATTCACTTTCGCCCGGACCGGGGCTCTCACGGCCAAGCCGTGAAAACGCTTCGAAGAATTACAGTCATCGAAATCGAGAGCAAGAGCCGATCGGAGCACGGAGACCAGCATGCTGCCACCCGTCAACCTGCGCCCGCGTTTCAACATCACCCGCTCCAGCCACGTCCGGCTCACCGTGGCCGACCTGGCCGCGAGCCGGGACTTCTACACGAAAGCGCTGGGGCTCGTCGTCAGCGACGAGGACGACCGCACCTGCTACCTGCGCGGGCTGGCGGAAGCCTGCCACCACAGCCTCGTCCTGGAGCTCGACGAGGAAGGCGCGGGCAGTTGCAGGAGGATCGGCTTCCGGGTGTTCTTCGACGAGGACCTCGACCTGGCGTACGCCTGGTTCCGTGAGCGTGGGCTGCCCGCCGAGTGGGTCGACGTCCCCCATCAGGGGCGTACCCTGCACGTCGCCGACCCCATCGGCACGCCCCTCGAACTGTGCGCGCACATGGAGACCCGGCCCCGGCTGCACATCGACTTCGAGCAGTACAGGGGTGCTCACGCGCAGCGGCTGGACCACTACCAGATCTTCGCGCCCGACACCTACGAGCTGTGCGCCTTCTACAGCGAACTCGGCTTCCGCAACTCGGAGTACCTGGAGCACGGCGACAAGCTGCTGGGTGCGTTCATGTACCGCAAGGGCACCTGTCTCGACCTCGCGATCGTCGAGAACACCGGGCCCGCGCTGCACCACTTCGCCTACACCGTCTCCGAGAGCCACGACATCTTCAGCGCCTGCGACTGGGCGGGCATCCTCGGCTACGGCGACGGTGTGGAGCGCGGCCCCGGACGACACGGTCCGGGCGGGATGCTCTTCGCCTACCTCCGCGACCCCGACGGTCACCGGGTGGAGGTCTTCAACAGCCACTACCAGACCATCGACACCGAGATCGAACCCGTGCGCTGGGACGCGGCCTCCCTGAGCACCAACGCCCGCTGGGGTCTGCCGGCCCTGGAGAAGTGGTACTTCGAGGCGTCGCCGTTCGTCGGCGCACCCCGGACCGAGCCGGCCGAACCGCCGAATCCGATGTCGCTGGAGCGGTTCCTGCTCGAACAGCCCCTCCCCTGATCCTTTTTCCACGACCGTCCCTCAAGGAGACGCCATGGCACGAGTTCCCTATGTTCGCCGCGAGGACGCGGACGCCTCGCTGAAGCCGCTGTACGACCGGCTGGAGGCCGAACGCAAGGTACCGACGGCGAACATCTTCCTCGCCCTCACCCACGCGCCGGCACAGCTGGACGCCTTCCTGACCTACGCCAACTCGCTGCGGGCCGCCGACCTCAGCCCGAAACTGCGTGAGCTGGCCATCCTGACCGTCGGCCATGCGACCCGGTCCTCCTACGAGGTCGCACACCACCAGTCGCACGGACTCGCGGCGGGCCTCACCGGCGAACAGCTCGCGGCCGTCGCCGACTTCGAGTCGTCCGCCCTGTTCGACGAGACGGAGAAGGCGGTGATGCGGCTCGCCAGGGAGTCCACGCTCCACGTCGACGTCTCCGAGGAGACATGGCGCGCCGCCGCAGAACACCTGTCGGTCCGGCAGATGGTCGAACTGTCCCTGTCCATCGCCTGGTACAACTCCGGCGTCCGCATCATGGGTCTGCTGGACATCGATCTCGAGGACGGCTACGCGAATCCGTTCGGGAATTCGTAGCACCCGGCGCCGAACGGCCCAGCACCACATCGCATGTGAATTCCGCGCCGCAGTTCCACCGCCTCGGTCGCGAAGAGAAGACCTCCGGCCCTCGACCGTCGGGACGGAACAGTTCCAAGGAGTATGTCAATGGCGAAGATGCTCGCGGCACGACTGCACGCACTCGGTGAGCCGATGTCCGTGGACACGGTCGACGTGCCCACCCCGCGGCCGACCGACGTGCTGGTGCGCGTCAAGGCGTGCGGAATCGTGCCGAACATGGCCAACGTGATCAACAACTGGCCCACCTGGTATCCGCACCAGCCCCTGCCCGAACTGCCCGCGATCTTCGGCCTGGACCCCGCCGGCGTGGTCGAGGCGGTCGGCGAGGCGGTGCTGAACACCAGGCCCGGTGACCGGGTCTACGTCAGCCCGCTGCGGTCCTGCGGCAGCTGCCAGGTGTGCCGCGGAGGTGAACTCAGCCGCTGCCGCTACTTCACGCTGAACGGCTACTTCAGCACCTCCCGCGACGGCCAGCGGATCTTCGACCTCTATCCCTACGGCGGCTTCTGCGAGTACATGACGGCGCCACAGCACGCGATCGTCAACATTCCGGACTCGATGAC
Source organism: Streptomyces sp. P3 (assembly GCF_003032475.1). Classification (NCBI taxonomy): domain Bacteria; kingdom Bacillati; phylum Actinomycetota; class Actinomycetes; order Kitasatosporales; family Streptomycetaceae; genus Streptomyces; species Streptomyces sp. P3. Next base: position 6,610,113 of record NZ_CP028369.1, on the reverse strand, counting down.
GTTCGAGCAGGCCGGCAAGCTGGGCTACATCGGCACCTCCTACGGCGCCCTGAGACACGCCGCGGCCGGTCCCGGCCAGGTCGCGCTGATCGACGGCATCACCGGCACCCTCGGCGTCGCCTCCACTCTCCTGGCGCTGGCCTCGGGTGTCTCCAGGGTCCTCGGGACCGGCCGCAACGAGGAGCTCCTCGAGCGGGTCAAGGGGCTGGCCCCGGACCGGATCGAGGTCATGCGGCTGGGCGAGGGCTCCACCGGCGCGTGGGCGAAGTCCCGGACCGGCGGCGAGGGCGCGGACTTCGTCATCAGCGCACTCGGCGCGAAGGCCCCGGTGGAGACGATGCTCGACTCCATGCAGGGCGTCCGCCGCGGCGGCAGGGTCGTCAATGTCGGCGGCGTGGCGGACCGGCTGCCCGTGGACGTGAAGTGGCTGATGGACGAGCAGGTCCAGCTGATCGGCTCCAACTGGTTCACCACCGCGCAGGGCCAGGAGGTCGCCGACATGGTGGCCACCGGTGCCCTGGACCTGTCCTACCTGATCAGCAAGCCCTTCCCGCTGTCGGAGGTCAACGAGGCGATCTCCGGACGTGCCGCGGATCTCGACGGCGGATTCAGCAACTACGTCGTGATCCCCTGAACCCGAGCCGCAATCCACCGAACTCACCCCGCGGCGGTCCTGTCCTGCCCTGACGCCGCCGCGGGGTGTGCATTCCCGGCGGGATGGAGGAACCGATGGAACTACGCTGGCTGGAATCGTTCGTCGTCGTCGCGGACGAGTTGCACTTCGCTCGGGCGGCCGATCGCCTGCACCTGGCTCCGTCGGCACTCAGCGCACAGGTCAGAGCGCTCGAGTCGCACCTGGGCGTACGGCTGATCGACCGTGGACGGCGCACCCGCCCGGCCCTGACCAGCGCCGGGCGGCTGTTCCTCGACGAGGCGCGGCTGACGCTCGACCAGGTGGCACGTGCCGAGGCGGTGGGCCGTCGCGCCGGCCGCGGGGAGCTGGGACACGCCCAGTTCGCGTACGTCGCCTCCGCCGCGTTCTCCGGGGTGCTGACCGACGTCCTCACCCGCTGCACGGCCCCCGGCACCGAACTCACCGTGCAAGTACGCGAGTTGGAAACCCCTGCCCAGCTGGAGGCGCTGGCGTGCGGGGACGTCGACGTCGGCTTCCTGCGCTGGCGGCCGGAATACCCGCCGGAGGTCACGGCCACCTGCCTGCTCACCGAGCGGGTCGTCCTGGCGCTGCCGGCCGCCGCGCCGCTCGCGGCGTACGAGGCGATACCGGCGGCGAAGCTGTGTGACGAGAACTTCGTGGCCCCGCACTTCGACGAGGAGTACGGCTGCCGTGACCAGATCCTCGAAGTGGCGCAGCGCGGGGGGTTCAGTCCGCGGTGGTCTCCCCCGGTGCGGGACTTCATCGCGGCCCTGACACTGGTCGGCGGTGGTCTCGCGGTGGCCCTGGTGCCGGATTCACTGCGTCGCGTGCAGATCCCGGGGGTGGCGTACCGTCCGCTGGCGGACGTGGCGCTCACCACCCGGCTGGTCGGCGCCTACCGCAGGGGGGAGACCTCGCCCGCGGTCCGCGGGGTGATCCGCCGGCTGCGGGAGGCCGCCGCCGCCACGACCTCCGTCACCGCCGCCACCGCCTGAAACGGGGGTCCACAGCAGGCGTCGGGCACCCGCCCGACGCCTCATGGGCATGCGGTCCGACCGTCCGTCGCGGCGTGCGGTCGAACCGTCCGTCGCAGCCTTCGGACATCGTCGAAGCGGCGCACGTTTGTACGCGGATGACGCACCGTCCGAGCAGGTCAGAGGGGGTGTTACCGACCTACGCTCAACACGGCAGCACACACCGTGGCGGGGTCCGTCGACCGCCGCCCGGCCCGGAACAGGCGGAGGAACACACATGACAACGATCAGGCACGTGGGCGTCGTAGGCGCCGGCCAGATGGGCCGGGGCATCACCGAGGTCTGTGCCCGGGCGGGCCTGCACGTCACCTTGTGCGACGTGAGCGAGGACAGGGCCCGGGCGGGCCTCGCCGGTGTGGCGGACTCCCTGCTGAAGGCGGAGAAGCGCGGTGCCCTCAGGTCCGAGGACCGCGCGCACGCCCTGGCCGGTGTCTCCGTCACGGGCGACGTCTCCCGCCTCGCCGGGGCCGATCTGATCATCGAGGCCGCCGTCGAGGACGAGCGGGCCAAGACGGCGCTGTTCCGGCAGCTGGGCGAGGTGGTCACGGACCCGGCCACGGTGCTGGCGACCAACACCTCCTCGATCCCGATTGCCCGGCTCGCCGCCGCGGCCGGACGTCCGGACACCGTCGTCGGCCTGCACTTCTTCAACCCCGTTCCCGTCATGCCCCTGGTCGAGGTCATCCCCTCGCTGCACACCTCGAAGGCCACGGAACGGCGGGTGCGGGCCTTCGCCGGCGAGATTCTGGGCAAGAAGACGATCGTCGCGCAGGACCGCGCGGGCTTCGTGGTCAACTCCCTGCTGATTCCCTTTCTGCTGGCGGCGGTGCGGATGGTCGGCTCCGGCACGGCGACGGCGCAGGACATCGACACCGGCATGACGGCCGGCTGCGCCCACCCCATGGGGCCACTCCACCTGGCTGACCTCATAGGGCTGGACACCGTGGCGGCGATAGGCGAGGCGCTCTACGAGGAGTACCGGGAACCGCTGTACGCCCCGCCCCCGCTGCTGCGCCGCATGGTCGAAGCAGGCCTGCTGGGCCGTAAGTCGGGGCAGGGATTCTTCGACTACCCGGCGGCCTGAGTTCGCGCCGGAAGCCCTCGCACGCGGGTACGCCGCCGCGTCCGGCCGCCGTCGTCGCCACCCCGCGTGCGCGCCTCCCTGGGGCCCTCGCCGTGGGCCGCGGTCCATGTCAGGGGACTCCTGCCAGGGGCCGCGGTCCATGTCGACATGGACCGCGAGCAGCGCTGCCGGGCAGGTCGAAGACGCTGTCGGCGCGCGCGGGGGTGCAGCAGACCTCCAGGTGCTCCGTCTCCCGCCGATCGGCGCAGGAGGGGCGGGACCGCTGACCGGGGCCGTCGCGTCACGGCACCGGCGCATCCGTCCGTCGCACGCGCCAGGTCGCGCCGACGACATCAGGAGACGCAGGCGATACCGAGCCCTGCGCGGCGGTCGAGCTCTCGGTTCTGGAGCATCTCAACGCGGGGAGAGAATCCTCCGACCCTGCCGATCTTGCGGGACTGAGCCGTCCAGGGAAGTGCCCCGGATCGACATGAGGACCATCAAGGCACCGCCGCAGACAATGGCTGAGTCGGCGAGGTTGAACACCGCGAAGTGCTCGACGGAGATGAAATCGACGACGTGCCCGCGAAAGACCGCGGGCGCCCGGAAGATCCGGTCGGTCAGATTGCCGAGCGCGCCCCCAAGCAGCAGACCCAGGGCGACAGCCCAGGGAAGGCTCTGAAGCCTACGCACGGCACGCGTGATGACCACGACAACCGCGATCGCAATCGCCGTGAACACAGCAGTGAAGGCCTGGCCCCTACTGAAAGCCGCACCCGAGTTACGGAACACTTGCAGCGTAAGCACGTGGCCCGCTATGTCAACGGGCTCCTGGCCTTCCAACCGCGAGACAGCCACAAGCTTGCTGGCGAGATCCAAGGCATAGGTGAGAACGGCCGCCGTCAGCAGAGCGGTCAGAGCCAGTGTGCGCTTGCCAGCAGCACGCGTCGCGGTCTCGGGCTGGGATTGCGAGGCATTGTCGGTAGTAATGATCCGCTCCATGGATGCCGAGCCGCCCTGGACGACACCACAGTACAAGAGCCTGCGAGGCGACACGTCGGGCAGGCGGTTGGCTCCAGCTTTCACACCACCGTGGTCAGATCCTGTTGGCTCCGACCGCAGACCCTACGAACAGCGTGGATTCGTCGCGGCCGCCTGATGACAGCACGGCCGCATCGAAGTCCAGGCTAGAAGAGGATACTTGCGGTCAAGTCGGGCGGGAGCGGAGGGTTCGTGGCCGGCCGGGTCGACGGCAGGGGTGGAGTGGTGGGGTGGGGCGGGGCGGCCGGGGGTGCGGACGGGCGCAGGCCGAACAGCGAACCGGTGGCTTCCGCAAGACCCGCGGCGCAACGCGTCGACGCCTCGGCCGGCACCCCCATCCGCCGCAGGGTCACGACGAGCGCGCCCTCCACCCGGGCCAGCTGTCCCGACAACTCACCGGACCGGCCCGGGCCGCTGTCGGCAGCCAGGCCGGTGAGCAGTTCCTGTGCCGTGTGCTGCACGACGGCCAGAGCCTCCCACCCTCGTGGTCGGCGCCGCGGCGGGAGTCCCTCGGCCCCGGCGACGGGCAGGCCCAGGGCTTCCCGGATCCGGTCGCCGGCCTGGGCGTCCCACAGCGGAGGCCCATCCGGCCGGTCGGCCTGGAGGCCGGCGAGGACGACGAGCAGGGCCGATGCGCCGAGCGGCCAGTCGCCGACGCCGCCCCTCCCTCCTCCGTGCGGATGACCGGATTGCAGGAAGGGGCGCAGCGAGTCGAGGTGCTCTGCGGCGATTTCAGCCGCGGACTGGCACGCGTGTTCGGTGGGCACGGGTGGATCACCGCTTCGTCGAGGTGTTGTCGGCTGGTCCGGAACGGGGCGGGGCTCCGGGGTCGTGGGACTCGGGGGCGGCGCCTCAACGGGCTCCCCCGGCAGGCGTCTTGATGCCGGGCAGGGCCGGCTTCGACAGCCGCGTGGAGTGGGCAGGGCCGGCTTCGCCGGCCGCGCGGAGTGGGAGTCCGGCGACCGGGAGTCCGGCGAGGCGGAATGCCGCGCTCACCTCCCCCCGTTCCTGAGTACGGTCGGTCGCGCGCCCGCCCGGATCTGCGGGCGGACGGGCGGGCGGACCGGTGTCCGTCACCGGACGCCAGGCGGGCGAAGGCTCCGCTCCCGAAGCAACGTCACAGCCTGCCTCCGGTGGCTCATAGGCAGACCGGACGGGGTCTCGCCCCCAGGCCCGGCCCGGCCCGGACGACCCGGGCCTCGCGAGCGGCGACTCCCGGGCGTCCGCGTCAGCCGCCGGTACGGCGGGCGACCACTTCCCGCGTCAGGGAGGGAGCCACCTCGAACAGGTCTCCCTCGACCGCGTAGTCGGCGATACCGAGGATCGGCGCCTCGGGATCCTTGTTGACCGCGACGATCGTCTTGGAGGTCTGCATCCCGGCGAGGTGCTGGATGGCCCCGGAGATTCCCAGGGCGATGTACAGCTGGGGTGAGACGGACTTTCCGGTCTGTCCGACCTGGTACTGGTGCGGGTAGTAGCCGGCGTCGACCGCGGCGCGCGAGGCGCCCACCGCGCCTCCCAGGGCGTCGGCCAGTTCCTCGACCACCCTGAAGCCGTCCGCTCCTGCGACACCGCGTCCGCCGGACACGACGACGCTCGCCTCGGTGAGTTCGGGACGGTCACCCGCGAGCGCTGCACGACGGGCGGTGACGCGGGCCGACGCCGTGGGGTCGATCGGCGGCGGGACGAGTCTGCGCTCCTCCGCCTCCTCGGGGTGCTCCTGCGGCTCGAAGGACCCGGGCCGGACGGCGATGACCGGTATGCCGTGGGTGACTTGGGAGCGTACGGTGTACGACCCGCCGAAGACGATCTGGGTGGCCACGCCGGAGGAGTCCAGGTCGACCGCGTCGATCAGCAGCCCGGCGTCCAGCCGTGCGGCCAGCCGCCCTGCCACCTCCTTGCCGTCCGCCGTGGCGGAGACCAGAACTGCCGCAGGGGCGGATTCCCGGACCGCGAGCTCCAGCGCGTCCACGGCCGGCGTGGCGAGGAACTCGTCCGCTTCGGTGGATTCGGCCGCGTGGACGCGGACGGCGCCGTGGCGGGCGAGGGTCTCCTCGAGGCGTGCCGCGGTGCCGGGGGTCCCCACGACGACCGCGGCAGGGGTGCCCAACCGCCTTGCGGCGGAAAGGAGTTCGTTCGTGGTCTTGTGGACGTGCTCCCCGTCGTGGTCGACGAGGACGAGGACATCGGGCATGGGTTCCTGCTTCGTGTTCGGAGCGGTTCAGACGAGCTTCTGGGCGATCAGGTGGTCGACCAGCCGCCGGCCGGCCGATCCGTCGTCGGTGACGCGGATTCCGGCGGTCCATGCCGGGCGCGGGACGGCCTTCACCACGCGGGTGCGGGTCACGAGGAACCCGGTGTCGTCCGCGTCGGGGAACAGGTCGTCGAGGTCGACCGTCGCCACCGGCTTCTTCTTGGCGGCCATGATCCCCTTGAAGGAGGGGTAGCGGGGTTCGTTGATCTTCTCGGTGACGCTGACCAGCGCGGGCAGCGGCGCGCCGAGCGTCGCCTCGCCGTGCTCCGTCGCCCGCTCCGCGCGGACCCCTCCCGCTTCCACGGTCACCTCCCGCGCATGGGTCAGCGAGGGCAGGCCGAGCAGGTCCGCGACGACGGCGGGGACCACGCTCGCCTGTCCGTCGGTCGTCGCGTCGCCCGCGAGGACCAGGTCGACGTCCGCCACGGTCCGCACGGCGGCTGCCAGCACCTGTGCGGTGGTCACGACATCGGCGCCCCGGAGTCTGTCGTCGCAGACGTGGATGCCGCGGTCGGCGCCCATCGCCAGGACCTTGCGGATGGCGTCGAGCGCGGAGTCAGGTCCCATGGACACGACGGTGACCTCGGCGCCCACCGCCTCCTTCAGGGTCAGCGCCTCCTCCGCGGCGCGCTCGTTGATCTCGTCCAGGACGAGATCGGCGCTCTCGCGGTCGAGGGAGTGATCGGCCTCGGACAGGGTGCGTTCGGCAGCGGTGTCCGGGACCTGCTTGACGAGTACGACGATGTTCACGGTCGTCTTCCTTCAGGCGCGGGTGGTCAGCGGAAGGCCGGGTAGCCGGTGATCGCCTGGCCGACGACCAGCGTGTGCATCTCGTTGGTGCCCTCGTACGTGAGGACGGACTCCAGGTTGTTGGCGTGGCGCAGCGGCGAATACTCCAGGGAGATGCCGTTGGCGCCCAGGACGGTGCGGCACTCCCGCGCGATCGCGATGGCCTCCCGCACGTTGTTGAGCTTGCCCACGCTGATCTGCTCGGGCCGGATGCGGTGCTGGTCCTTCAGCCGGCCCAGGTGCAGGGCGAGCAGGGCCGCGCCGCCCAGGGACACGGTCATGTCGGCGAGCTTCTTCTGGGTGAGCTGGAAGGCGCTGATCGGCTTGCCGAACTGCACGCGTGAGTCGGCGTAGTCGATGACCGCCTGCAGGCTGTCGCGGGCCGCGCCGACGACGCCGAACAGGATGCCGAAGCGGGCCTCGTTCAGGCAGGACAGGGGACCGCGCAGCCCCTGCGCCAGGGGCAGCCGCGCCGAGTCGGGCAGCCGCACGTCGTCGAAGTACAGCTCCGAGGTGACGGACGCGCGCAGCGACATCTTCTGCTTGATGTCCTGCGTGGTGAAGCCCGGTGTGCCGCGCGGCACGAGGAATCCGCGGATGCCGTCCTCGGTCTGCGCCCACACGGTGGCCACGTCGGCGATGCCCCCGTTGGTGATCCACATCTTGGAGCCGTTCAGGATCCAGTCACCGCCGTCGCGCACGGCCCGGGTGCGCATCCCGGCGGGGTCGCTGCCGAAGTCGGGCTCGGTCAGACCGAAGCAGCCGATCGCCTCTCCCGCGGCGAGCCGGGGCAGCCACTCCTGCTTCTGCTCCTCCGAGCCCCACTTCCAGATGGAGAACATCGACAGCGAGCCCTGTACGGAGACGAAGCTGCGGAAGCCGGAGTCCGCCGCCTCCAGCTCCAGGCAGGCCAGGCCGTAGGACACGGCGTTGGTGCCGGCGCAGCCGTAGCCTTCGAGGTGCATGCCCAGCACCCCCAACTTGCCCAGTTCAGGGGCGAGTTCGCGGGCGAAATGGGCGTTCTCGAACCATTCCCCGACGTGCGGTCGCACACGGTCGGCGAGGAACTTGGCCACGGTGGCCTGGATCTCGCGCTCCTCGTCGGTGAGGGTGGCGGCGATGTCGAGCAGGTCGAGAGGGTCCGTCAGCGGCTTGCCGCTCATGAGGGGCTCCTTGTCACGTGGGTGGAATAGGGGTGGTCGGTTCGACCGGGGCGCCGATGCCGCCGGCGGTCGGTCGAGTGCTCCGGGTCACCCGGAGGCACGGTCGGGCCCGTCCGCCCGGCCGTGGAGGATCTGCGTGGTGTGCCGGCCCAGACGGGGTGGGGGCAGGCGGTACTGCGCGGGTGTCCCGCTCAGTGCGATGGGGTGTGCGACCTGGCGGGACGGCCTGCACTCCTCCCCGTCGGCAGGATCGGCGGGGATGTCGACGATGCCGGGAAGGCCGAGCCGGCCGGCGAAGGCGAAGGCGTCGTCGAGGGTGTTGACGGGTCCGGCGGGCACCCCGGCGGCCAGCAGGACGGTCGACCAGTCGTCGGCGCCTGCGGTGCTGAGCCGCTCGGTCAGGATGTCCCGCAGTTCGGAGCGGTGGGCGACCCGGTCGGCGTTGGTGCGGAAGCGGTCGTCGAGAGCGAGACCGGCATCCCCGGTGGCCTCGGCGAGCGCCGCGAACTGCCGGTCGTTGCCCACGGCGAGCGCGATGGGACGATCCGCGGTCGGGAAGGTCTCGTACGGGGCGATGCTCGGATGCGCGTTGCCCATACGGCCCGGCACCACGCCCGCGACGGCGAACGCCGACGCCTGGTTGACCATCGCGGACAGCAGCGAGCCGAGCAGGTTCACCTCCACCCGCTGGCCCTGCCCGGTGGCGTCGCGGTGCCGGAGGGCTGCGAGCACACCGAGACACGCGTGCAGGCCGGTGATGACGTCGACCAGGGCGACGCCCGCCTTCACCGGCTCACCGTCCGCGGCGCCGGTCACGCTCATCAGACCGCCGGCGGCCTGCACCAACAGGTCGTACCCGGGGATCGCGGCACCCGCGCCGCTACCGAAACCGCTGATCGAGCAGTAGACCAACTCCGGCTTCCGGGAACGAAGTTCCTCGTACCCGAGGCCCAGTCGCTCCATCGTGCCGGGACGGAAGTTCTCCACCACCACGTCACACTCGGCGACAAGGGCGCGGGCCTGTTCACGGCCGGACTCCGTGGCCAGGTCAAGAACGACCGACCGCTTGTTCCGGTTGACGCTCAGGAAATAGGTGGACGTACCGTCGCTGTCCGCCGGAGGGTGCCAGGCCCGGGTCTCGTCCCCGATGCCCGGCCGCTCCACCTTGACCACGTCGGCGCCCAGGTCGCCGAGGAGCATGGTGGCGTAGGGGCCCGCGAGGACCCGGGAGAAGTCCGCGATGCGCAGACCGTCCAGCGCGCCCCGCCCTGCTCCTCGGCGGCCGTCGGTTCGGCTGTCCGGGCCATCCCGACCGTCCCGACCGTCCGGCACGTCATGCTGGGTGCTCACGCACCCTCCTCTCCGTTCATGTATCCCGACCTGCCGTCACCGGCGCTGCATGCCCTCACCACCAGACGTCCGACGGCTGGACCGGGACCGGGTGCGTGAGTTCGACGGTGGGAAGGCCCCGGCCGACGGGCGCGACGGCCCGTACGGCGGTCACCCGTGCCCCCACCGCCACGACGAACGGCGCCGTGCCGACGATCCGGCACAGCAGGTTGAAGCCTTCGTCCATGGCGACGCACCAGGTGTTGTGCTGGGCGTGGCCGTTTCGGCGGACGACGACTCCGACGCCCGCGCTGCGCTCCAGGGCGAAGGCCACCGATCCGCAGGCGCGGCAGAAGGCGCGCCGGTACCCCGGGGTGCCACACCACCTGCAGCGCTGGAAGAAGAGTTCGCGGCCGGTGGCCGGTGCGGCGGGCATGTCCGCCGGCGTGTCCGCAGGCATGTCCGCCGGTGTCGCCTCGACGGCGACCGTTTCGGGGTCGTCCACGAGTTCGTCGTGTTCACGGGTTTGCGTCTGGAGCACCGCGGCCTCCTGGACTCGGTTCGGTGACCGGAAACAGGCGATCGGAATGTCCTGCCCGTCCCCCTCACCCTGACCCTCCGCGGATCGCCGGTCAACGACGAGCTGACGCAGGTTTGTGCGCGGAAAACGCGCCGTCGACCGAGGTCGGAAAGGGTTTCCCGGCACTACCCTCGGCTTCGGGTCCCAGGGGTCACGGCCGCAGGTCAGGGCCAGGGAGCCGACGAGCACGTCACCCGGTGAGACCCCTCTCGAGCCTCGACCGCGTCGACCGGGCGCGCGGGTCGAGCGGGCGCGCAGGTCGAGCGGGACGCGGGGGTCACGGAGGTCACGGAGGTCACGGGGATACCGACGGCGGCGGACACCGGCGGATCTCGCGGAACTCGACGACACGGCAGTTCGCGCTGGGGCGGGAGTCGCAGAGGGGCCTGGGGTCATCTCCGTCGGCACACCGGGGCGTCGGCCGCGCCGCCGAGGGGCCGGGCGACAGCGGACACCCATGCACCAGGCCGGCCCGCGGGCGTCCGCCGTCGCCTTCGTCTTCTCGCCGCGGCCGTCGTCGTCACCACCCGCTTTCGGCAGTCCCGGTCGGTCGCCGGCACCGTGGACCTGCACGGTGGACCGCCGCGCGGGGCCTGCGGGGATCAGCTCTCGGTCAGGGCGATGACCCGCTTCTGTGTCGCGTGGAAGCGGGCCAGGAGCAGGCCGCTGGCGGGACGGAGTTCCATCAGCGTGGCCTCGACCCGGGCCGCACCGGGGGCGAGGTCGTTCGGGGTCGCCCTGCCGGTGTTGTTCCAGGTGTGCTCGGCGCCGTCGCAGACGGCACGGGTGCCGCCGATACCGCGCGTGACGTTGAAGTCCTGGCCGACCGAGGAGCTGACGAAGACCGGGCCCGGGTCGGCGACACAGCGATAGGTGCCGGAGAGCGTGACGGTGCCGTCGGCGGCGATACGGCCGACCGGGTCGATCGTGACGGACTCCGTCGGGCCCACGGCGGCAACGACCGCGGGGGCGGCCGGCAGAAGCAGGGCGATACCGGCGACCGCGGACAGCGCGGAGCGCAAGAACATGGCAGAACCTCCTGTTGTGGGGGCTCCACTGGTACCGGGCGCGCGCGTCCCGGTCGGTGATCGTCACTCCTTCGGCGGCGAGTCCGTCCCGCCGTCGACGTACGGTACGAGTCGCAGTCGTCCTGGTGCCGCCACGTTTCCCGGCGGGCCCTGATTCCGCCACGCTTCCCGGCGGGCCCCGGCGATGATTCCGGGCACGCGGTCGGCCCGAGCGGGCCGACCGGACGGCACCGGGCCGTTCTCGGCGGTGGCCAGGTGATCGACCACGTCACCCTGGCTTCCCTCAGGACGTGAGCTGCCCGCACACCTCGGCAGTCAGCCGGTCAGCGGAGTCGAGCGCCGCGGACAGCGCCTGCGGGTCCGTGCCCGGCACGGCAAACAACTCGTGAGCCCGCACGGAGAAATCCGCGGGAGCAGCGGGCAGCGCTTGCGCCGCCCGAACGGCTCCCTTTTCGTTCAGCACCCAGCAACCCGCGTGGGCATGCAGGCCCTGCACGAGAAGCCCTACCGCGCGAAAGACGCAGCCGGCGACATAGAAAGCGTCTCCGCCGGCCGCTCCTTTGCGGGCGTTGGCCAGGGTGAAGGGAGCTTCCCACCGGGTGTTGGCGATCAGCGCCTCGCGCAACGGCTCCGGATAGCGGCGAGTCTCCTGCCGCAGGGCCCGCAGTTCGCCACCGGGATCGGCGAGAACGCGCCCCACGGCCACCTCGCCTGCATAGGAATGGGAGTACACACCCAACGGGTGACCGGCCTGCACACCTACTTCGAAGCGCCCTGCCTGGCACTCTTCCCAGATCCGGTGCACGCGGTCCAGATCGCGGTAGATCCAGTCGACACGCCAGCCGTCAACGGTCAGCCACGCCCCACCGTCCACCCACGGCCCCCAGTCGCCCGGTTCCGTCACGTCGACCGACTCGCCCGTCAGCTCGGACGCGAGAAGACGCAAGGCAGCCGTGTCCAGCGGCGGCCGGTAGTACAGGCCGAGATCGACATCAGAATCAGGGCGATGCGTTCCCCTCGCTCTGCTGCCTCCCAGACACACGCCGACCACTCCGTCGACATCGGTCAGCCGATCCGCGATACCCACCAGTCGATCCACGAGCCAGATTCTGGAGAATCAGATCACGCACTGCGACCGCTTTTCTCAGCGCTCCGGGTGCCGGTCGTGTGCGCGGTCAGTGGTCCAGCACCGCGAACCCGTCCAGTTCGACGAGTGCCTGCTCGTCCCAGAGCCGGACGATTTCGACGACCGCCATCGCCGGGTAGTCGCGGCCGGCCGACCGCCGCCAGATCGCGCCCAGTTCGGCGGCGTGCTCACGATAGGCGGCGACGTCCGTGACGTAGACGGTGACGCGCGCCAGGTCGGACGCCGTTGCGCCGGCCGCGGTCAGCGCGGCCAGCAGGTTCGTGAGCGCCCTCGCGAACTGCTCCGGCAACGACTCCCCCACGATGTTCCCGTCGGCGTCCAGCGCGGTCTGGCCGGCCAGGAAGACGATGCGATCGCCGGTGGCGACGACGGCGTGTGAGAAGCCGGTGGGCGGCGAGAGCCCTGGCGGGTTGATGCGCTCGACGGTCACTCGGCCTCCCGGTCGGCTCGTTCGGCCTGCCGCTCGACTCGTCCGGCCTCTCGGTCGACTCGCCCGCCCTGTGCGACGTGTGGTGACCGTTCGGTCCGCACGGTCGCCCCTTCATCTCGCACGGTCTGTCCGGCCTGCACGGTCTGTTGCGCCTGCCCGATCCGGTCGGCCTGCCCGATCCGGTCCGGCGGATCGGCGGGGACGTCCCCTCTCGTCGGCTCGGCGTGCCCGGCCCCTTCCACGTGGTCCGCCCGCCTCGCGTGCTCGGCGTACAACTCCCGCGCGATGATGCCGCGTTGCACCTCGCTGGCTCCCTCGTAGATCCGTGGTGCGCGCACCTCCCGGTAGAGGTGCTCGAGGAGGTGGCCGCGGCGCAGGGCACACGCGCCATGGAGTTGGACGGCCGCGTCGACGACGTACTGGGCCGTCTCGGTGGCGAGCAGCTTGGCCATCGCGGCGCGCCGGGGGACGTCCGGGGCGGCGGCGTCGTACGACGTCGCCGCCGCGTGGACCATCAGCCGGGCCGCCTCCGTGCGCAGCGCCATCTCGGCTACCTGATGGGAAACCGCTTGCAGATCCCGCAGCTTGCCGCCGAACGCGTCTCGGCGGGCGGTGTGGGCGAGGGTGGCGTCGAGCGCGGCCTGCGCCATGCCGACGGCGAACGCGCCGACGCTCGGGCGGAACAGGTCGAGGGTGCCCATGGCGACGCGGAAGCCTCTGTCGGGCTCGCCGAGCACGTCGTCCGCGGTGACCGGGACGGCGTCGAGGCGGAGGGCGCCGATGGGGTGCGGGGAGAGCATGTCGAGGGCGGATCCGGTGAGGCCGGGACGGTCGGCGGGGAGCAGGAAGGCGGTGACGCCCCGCGCGCCCGCCCCCGGGGTGGTGCGCGCGAAAACCGTATAGAAATCGGCTTCGGGCGCGTTGGAGATCCAGCACTTCTCGCCGGTGAGCCGCCAGCCGTTCGCTCCGTCGCGCTCGGCGGCCAGGGACAGCGCGGCCGCGTCCGAACCGGCGCCGGCCTCGCTCAACGCGAACGCGGCCAGCGCGGTGCCCTCGGCGACGTCGGGCAGCCAGCGGCGGCGCTGGGCGGGGGTGCCGTGGGCGTGGACCGGGTGGGCGCCCAGCCCTTGCAGCGCGAGAGCCGTCTCGGCCTCGGTGCAGGCGTACGCGAGGGATTCCCGCATCAGGCAGAGGTCGACCGCGCCGGAGGTGAACAGCCGGGACAGCAGCCCCAGGCGGCCGAGTTCGGCGACGAGCGGGCGGTTGACCCGGCCGGGTTCGCCCTTCTCCGCGAGTGGGCGCAGCCGGTCGGCGGCCAGTGCGCGCAGTTCGGCGCACCAAGCCGTCCGCGCCGGATCGATCGAGAACGCGGGCATCGCTGCGGGCATCGCCTAATCCCCTCTGCCGTGAATGATCCGCCCGGTCGCGGCACGGCCGTCGCGGCCGTCAGCTGCCGGCCCGTGCAGCCGGTTCGTGCAGCCGGTTCGTGCAGCCTGTCCTCCCGCGTGTCGGTCATGTTCCGGCGGCTTGCTCGCGCGGCCCGGCCCCGCGTCCGGGAGGCGCCGGTGCGGTCTGTCGCTCGTCCGCGCGGTGCTCGGGGTTGGTCCGCACGGCCGCGCCCCTCGCGCCCTCCTCCCGGTTCGTCCGCACGGTCACGCCGGCCGTACCCTCCCTCGACGATATCGCGTACCGTTGACTGTCGTCACCAACGCGATACGCTCCTTGCGCGATCCCACGACGATGACGACGCCCTCCCGGGCAGCCCAGCCGGACAGTCCATCCAGGCAAGGGGGCGAACACCCATGAACGTCTCGGCCCACGTCGACACCTTCGCGCGCGACCACCTCCCGCCGCCCGGCCACCGGCCCGAGCTGCGCTTCGAGCTGCCCGCGCTGAACTACCCCGGGCGGGTGAACTGCGCCGCCGCGCTGCTCGACGGGGCCACACCGGAGCGGCCCGTGTTCCACACCGCGTCCGGGCCGTCGTGGACGTACGGCGAGTTGCGTGCCCGTGTCGACCGAATCGCGCATGTGCTCACCGCCGACCTGGGGGTCGTCCCCGGCAACCGGGTGCTGCTGCGCGGGCCCACCACGCCCTGGCTGGCGGCCTGCTGGCTGGCCGTGCTGAAAGCGGGTGCAATCGCGGTTACCGTCCTCGCCCAGCAGCGTCCGCACGAACTGCGCACCATGTGCGAGATCGCCCGGGTCGGGCACGCGCTGTGCGACATCCGGGCGGTCGACGACCTCGTCAAGGCGGAAACTCCCGGTCTGCGGATCACCACGTACGGCGGTGACGGCCCCGACGACCTGTTGAACCGGCCGTCGTCGACAGAACCCTTTCGGGCTGTCGAAACCGCTTCCGACGACATTGCGCTGATTGCGTTCACCTCCGGCACCACCGGTCGCCCCAAGGGCTGTCTGCATTTCCACCGGGACGTCCTGGCGATAGCCGACACGTTCTCGGAACACGTTCTGAAACCGCTTGCGGACGATGTCTTCGCGGGCAGTCCGCCGCTCGGCTTCACCTTCGGGCTCGGCGGCCTCGTCGTCTTTCCGATGCGGGCCGGGGCGAGCGCGCTGCTGCTGGAACAGGCGGGCCCCCGGCAGCTGTTGCCGGCGATCGCCGCGCACCGCGTGTCCGTGCTGTTCACCGCGCCCACCGCCTATCGGGCGATGCTCGACGATCTCGACGACCACGACGTGTCGTCCCTGCGGCGCTGCGTCTCCGCCGGCGAGAACCTGCCCGCGGCCACCTGGCACGCCTGGCACGAGCGGACCGGTCTGCGGCTGATCAACGGCATCGGGGCCACGGAGCTGCTGCACATCTTCATCTCCGCCGCGGACGAGCGGATCCGGCCCGGCACCACCGGCGTTCCGGTGCCCGGCTGGCACGCGCGTGTACAGGACGCGTCCGGTGCGCCCGTGCCTGACGGCGAGCCCGGACTGCTCGCCGTGCGCGGCCCGGTGGGCTGCCGGTACCTGGCCGACCCACGCCAGCAGCAGTACGTGCGGGACGGCTGGAACGTCACCGGTGACACCTACGTCCGCGAGCCCGACGGCTACTTCCGGTACGTCGCCCGCGCGGACGACATGATCATCTCGGCCGGGTACAACATCTCCGGGCCCGAGGTCGAGGAGGCGCTGCTGCGTCATCCCGACGTGCTCGAGGCGGCGGTCGTGGGACGACCCGACGAACGCCGTGGGCAGGCGGTGGTCGCGTTCACCGTCCTGCGGGAGGGCGCGCGGCGCGACGCCGAGACCCTGCGCGCCTTCCTCAAGGAGGAGCTCGCCCCCTACAAGTGCCCGCGCGAGGTGGTCTTCCTGGAGGCGCTGCCGCGCACGGCGACCGGCAAGCTTCAGCGGTTCAGGCTGCGCGTAAGCGGTTGCACCGAAGGTGACCAGCCGTGATGCCGAAGACCTAAGATGATCAACGTGTCCGACCAGCCCGCACCTCGGTCTCTCATCGTCACGCTCTACGGCGCGTACGGCCGCTTCGTCCCAGGGCCCGTGCCCGTCGCCGAGCTGATCCGGCTGCTCGCCGCGGTCGGCGTCGACGCGCCCTCCGTGCGCTCCTCGGTCTCCCGGCTGAAACGCCGGGGACTGCTGTTGCCGGCGCGCACCTCGCAGGGTGCGGCGGGCTACGAACTGTCCGCAGAGGCACGTCAGTTGCTCGAGGACGGCGACCGACGCGTCTACGCCACGGCGTCTCCCGAGGACGAGGGCTGGGTGCTGGCGGTGTTCTCGGTGCCCGAGTCGGAGCGGCAGAAGCGGCATGTGCTGCGGTCGCGACTGGCGGGGCTGGGGTTCGGCACGGCGACCCCGGGGGTCTGGATCGCCCCGGCACGCCTGTACGACGAGACCCGGCACACGCTCCGCCGGCTGCACCTGGACTCGTACGTCGATCTGTTCCGGGGCGAGCATCTCGGCTTCGCGCCGACCGTCGACGCCGTGGCCCGCTGGTGGGACCTGGCCGCCATCGCCAAGGAGCACGAGACCTTCCTCGACCGCCACGCGAGCGTGCTGCGGGACTGGCGGCAACGGCCGGACACTCCGCCCGAGGAGGCCTACCGCGACTACCTCCTCGCGCTGGACTCCTGGCGGCATCTGCCCTACGTCGACCCCGGCCTGCCCGCCCGCCTGCTGCCGCGGGACTGGCCGGGCACACGGTCCGCGGCCGTCTTCCAGGGGCTGCACGAGCGGCTGCGCGACGCGGGAGCGGAGTTCGTCGGAGTGTGAGGCCGGGCGCCGTTCTGCCCGGTTCGCATCGGCGGCCCGGTGCAGCCCGGCACCGGGCCCGGGTCGTGTCCGACCGGGACCCGCACCGACCAGCCCCGCCTGGGACAGGACGACGGCCTCATCCTCCGAGGGTCAGGCGGGGTTTGGGCGCGTCGGCGCGGCCGGTGCGCGGGGGTCTGCTGCCCGCGCGGTACGGTGCGGGCCATTCGGCGCCCGGGCCGGAGTAGCCCTGCTCGGCGGCCGCGTGCAGGGTCCAGTTCGGGTCGTAGAGGTGGGGCCGTGCGAGGGCGCAGAGGTCGGTACGGCCCGCCAGGATCAGTGAGTTGACGTCGTCCCAGGAGGAGATCGCGCCGACCGCGATCACCGGGACGCCCGCCTCGTGGCGGATGCGGTCGGCGAACGGCGTCTGGTACGAGCGTCCGTAGTCGGGACGTTCCTCGGCCACCACCTGTCCCGTGGAGACGTCGACGGCGTCGGCGCCGTGCTCGGCGAACGCGCGGGCGATGCGGACGGCGTCGTCGGCCGACGTGCCGCCCTCGGCCCAGTCGACGGCCGAGATACGGACCGTCATCGGTCGCTGCGCCGGCCACGCCTCGCGGACCGCGTCGAAGACCTCGAGCGGGAACCGCAGCCGTCCGGCGAGAGAGCCTCCGTAGGCGTCCGTGCGGCGGTTGGTGAGCGGGGAGAGGAAGCCGGACAGCAGGTAGCCGTGCGCACAGTGCAGTTCGAGGAGGTCGAAGCCGGCTCTCGCAGCCCGACGAGCGGCGGCCTTGAACTGGGCGCGCAGATCTGCGAGTTGGTCGTGATCGAGTTCGCGCGGTGTCTGACTGCCCGGCTTGTACGGCAGAGGGGACGCGGCCACGAGCGGCCAGTTGCCGTCCGGCAGCGGTTCGTCCATGCCCTCCCACATGAGCCTCGTCGAGCCCTTGCGTCCCGAGTGGCCGAGTTGCACGCCGATGGCGGCTCCCGGTGCGTGCTCGTGCACGAAGTCGGTGACCCGCCGCCAGCCGTCGGCCTGCCGGTCGGTGTAGAGACCGGTGCAGCCGGGTGTGATGCGGCCCTCCGGGGACACGCACACCATCTCCGTCATCACCAGTCCGGCTCCGCCGAGGGCACGGGCGCCGAGGTGGACGAGGTGGAGGTCGCCGGGGAGACCGTCCACCGCCGAGTACATGTCCATGGGCGACACGACGACCCGGTTGCGCAGGGTCAGGCCGCGCAGCCGGAACGGCGTGAACATCGGGGGCGTTCCGGGCGGGCACCCGAACTCGCGCTCCACGGCGGCGGTGAAGCGGGAGTCGCGCAGCCGCAGGTTGTCATGGGTCACTCGACGACTGCGGGTGAGCAGGTTGAAGGCGAACCTGCGGGGCGGCTGGCCGAGGTAGAGCCCGATGTTCTCGAACCATTCCAGGCTGGCGCGGGCGGCCCGCTGGGTGGAGGCGACGACGGGTCGGCGCTCCTCCTCGTAGGCGGTCGACGCCGTACCGAGGTCGGGGTGTTCCTCCAGGCAGGCGGCGAGCGCCAGCGCGTCCTCGACGGCCAGCTTGGTGCCGGAACCGATGGAGAAGTGGGCGGTGTGCGCCGCGTCGCCCAGGAGGACCACGTTGCCGTGCGACCAGCGTGCGTTGACGACCGTGCGGAAGGTGGTCCAGGCGGAGTTGTTGGACTGCAGGGCACGGCCGCCGAGCGCGTCGGCGAAGATCTTGGCGCAGTGCGCGACGGACTCCTGCTCGTCGAGTTCGTCGAAACCGCTTGCTCGCCATACCTCCTCGCGCATCTCGACGATCACGGTCGAGGCTTCGGCCGCGTAGGGGTAGCCGTGCAGTTGCATCACGCCGTGCTCGGTCTCGGCGATCTCGAAGCGGAAGGCGTCGAAGGCGAAGTCCGCGGCGAGCCAGATGTAACGGCAGCGGTGGCCGGTCACCCGGGGCCCAAAAACCTCCGCGTACGTTTCCCGGGTGGCGCTGTGCACCCCGTCCGCGGCGATGACGAGGTCGTACTCCCGCGCCAGGCGGGCGGGGGCGGGCGCCTGCGTGCAAAAGCGCAGGTCGACGCCGAGGGAGCGGCAGCGCTCGTGCAGGATCTCCAGCAGTCTGCGGCGGCCGAGGGCGGCGAAACCGTGCCCGCCGGAGGTGTGCCGGATGCCGCGGTGGACGATGTCTATGTCGTCCCACCGGACGAAGTCCTCCCGCAGGGACCGGTACACGACCGGGTCGGCGTGTTCGATGCCGCCCAGGGTCTCGTCGGAGAGGACGACGCCGAAGCCGAAGGTGTCCTCGGGGGCGTTGCGTTCCCAGAGGGTGATCTCGCGGGCGGGGTCGAGGCGTTTGAGCAGGGCTGCGGCGTAGAGGCCGCCGGGTCCGCCGCCGATGATCGCGATACGCCGGGGGCGGCCGGCCGGGGCGGGCGGCTCTGGGTGGCCGGACGGCACTGGTCGGGGACCGCGGCGGCCCCTTGCACCGATGTCGTCCCGGAACTCGGAGGCCGTCGCCGCAGAGCCAGAGGTCCCGGAAGACCGGGTCCCGGAAGGTCTGGTCTCGGAAAACCGGGTCCCGGAAAGCGGTGGCACACGGGGGGCCGTTTGGGAAACCGGCGTCCTTGACGCCGCTGTCCGGGAAAGCGGTGTCACAAGAGTTGCCGTTTCCGAAACCGGTGTCCTTGCCGTTGTCGCGTCGGCGGCCGCTGTCCTCTGAGGTTCCGTTTCGGCAACCGGTTTCTCGATATCCGCTGCTGGCGCCCCCGAAGCCCCAGCCCCAGCAATCGGTGTCACAGAGCTTGCCGTCTCGGAAACCGGTGTCCTGGAAGACGTTGTTCTCGAAGACGGTTTCATCGGCTTCATCGGCCTCGCCATTTCGGGGCACGCTTCTGCGTGAACGCCTCGTGGAACTCGGCGTAGTCCTCGCCGTTCATCAAAAGGGCCTGAGTGGCGGCGTCGAGTTCCACGGAGGCCGCGAGCGGCATGTCCAGTTCGGCGGTCAGCAGAGCCTTCGTCTGGGCGTGGGCGAGGGCCGGGCCGTCGGCCAGGCGGCGGGCCAGGGTGTGGGCGGCCGCGTCGGCCTGTCCTTCCTCGGTCAGTTCGCTGATCAGGCCGATCCGCTCGGCCTCGGGGGCGCGGACGGGTTCGCCGAGCATGAGCAGCCGGGTGGCGTGGCCGAGTCCGACGATCCGGGGCAGCAGGTAGGCGGCGCCCATGTCGCCGCCGGAGAGGCCGACGCGGGTGAAGAGGAAGGCGAAGCGGGCACCGGGGTCGGCGACCCGGAAGTCGGCGGCCAGGGCGAGGACCGCGCCGGCGCCGGCCGCCACTCCGTGCACGGCGGCGATCACCGGGAACGGGCACTCCCGCAGGGCCCGTACGACCTGGCCGGTCATCCGGTTGAAGTCCAGGAGCTGGGCGGTGTCCATGCCGAGGGTGGCGCCGATGATCTCGTCGACGTCGCCGCCGGAGCAGAAGCCCCGGCCTTCGCCGGCCAGCACCAGGGCGCGGACCGACCGCTCCCTGGACAACTCGGCGAGCAGGTCGCGCAGGTCGGCGTAGGCGCCGAAGGTGAGGGCGTTGAGCTTTTCCGGGCGGGCGAGGGTGACGGTGGCGACGCCGTCGGTGTGCTCGACGCGCAGATGGCGCCAGTCGGGGGTGCGGGCGGCGGAGCCGGTGAAGGGACTCATGAGGGCGGCCTCCTCGACAGTCGCCTTCGAAGTTATCACTCTCTCGTGACTGTCGTCATGAGTACGCGATATACGGCGAGGGCAGAATCGCCCTGTATCGCCGTGTCACCGCACGGCATGCGCCCGTCACACACGTCACCGGTCGTCGATAAGGCGGTAACAACCGGATCAGGTGCGCGAGGGCGACCGTTGACGCGGGTAAGCCGCCCGACAGCGGGGTCGGAACGTCCCGCGCGGTGCCCACCGAGCGCCTCTGCCGGAGGTCGCCGTACCATTCCTGAAAGTTGAAGGCAGGACGCCTGATGTCGATCACGGGAACCTGCGCCATGAACGGACTCGCCTTGCACGAACGCCCCTCCGACTCCGCCGCCTCCTGGCGAATCGCACTGCCGCACTCTGCCGCGGCCGTGCCGGTGGCCCGTGCGCTGGTCCGTACGGCGCTGGCCGAGCTGAAGCACGGGGCGGACAGCGACACGGCGGAGCTGCTCACGGCGGAGCTGGTGGCGAACGCCGTGGAGCACACCACCGGGGACGCGCCGATAGAGCTGGTCGTGGAACTGCATCCGGGTGGATGCCAGGTCGAGGTGCACGACGGCGACCCGGCGCCGCCCGGGGACCTCACCCGTCCGTCCGGCCGGGAGCCCGACCCCTGGCAGGAGCACGGCCGCGGGCTGCTGCTGATCCGCGCCCTCAGCTCGTCCTGCGGGCACCGGCCCACCGAGCAGGGCAAGGCGGTGTGGTTCCGGTTGTCCTCGGTCCCCCCGCAGCGCGGTCCGCGTCCCGCGTGAGCATCGCGCCCCGGGCCCGCCCCGAGCCCACCCACACGCCCGCCCGCCCCCACCCCAGTGATCCCTGATCAGGCCTGACCGACGAGCGAACCGGCGAGCGGACCGGCGAGGTACCCGCAGGCGCGGCCCGCGCACGGACCGACTAGGCACCCGTGACCGCGGCCCGCGACCGGACCGGCGAAGCACCCGCAGACCCGCAGCCCCCGCAGACGCCGCCCGCGACCTGAACGACGCCGACCGGGCCGGCCCGGGGCCCGGTCAGCCCCGCGGGTTTCCGGCGAGGGTGGCGACCAAGACGGCCTTGATGGTGTGCAGACGGTTCTCCGCCTCGTCGAAGACGACGGAGTGGGACGACTCGAAGACCTCGTCGGTCACCTCGAGGCTTTCGAGGCCGTGGCTCTCGAATATCCCCTGGCCGACCGCGGTGCCCAGGTCGTGGAAGGCCGGCAGGCAGTGCAGGAAGCGGACGTCCGGGTTGCCGGTGGCGCGCAGGACGTCCATGGTGACGGCGTAGGGGCCGAGGGCGGCGATCCGCTCGTCCCAGACCTCCTTGGGCTCACCCATGGAGACCCAGACGTCGGTGGCGACGAAGTCGGCGCCCCGCACGCCCTCGGCGATGTCCTCGGTGAGCAGGACCGCGGCCCCGCTGTCCGCGGCGAGTTCGCGGGCCTTCGCGACGACCTCGTCGGCGGGCCAGTACTCCTTCGGCGCGACGATACGGACGTCCATGCCGAGCAGGGCCCCGGTGATCAGGTAGGAGTTGCCCATGTTGAAGCGTGCGTCGCCGAGGTAGGCGAAGACGATCCCGCCGTCCAGGCCCTTGGCGCAGTGCTCGGTCATCGTCAGCACGTCGGCGAGCATCTGGGTGGGATGCCAGTCGTCGGTGAGGCCGTTGAAGACCGGCACGCCCGCGTGGGCGGCGAGTTCCTCGACCTTGCGCTGACTGTCGCCGCGGTACTCGATGCCGTCGTACATCCGGCCCAGCACGCGCGCGGTGTCCTTCACGGACTCCTTGTGACCGATCTGGGAGCCGGCCGGGTCCAGGTAGGTGGTCGAGGCGCCCTGGTCGGCGGCGGCGACCTCGAACGCGCAGCGGGTGCGCGTCGAGGTCTTCTCGAAGATGAGGGCGATGTTCCTGCCGCGGAGGTGCTGCACCTCGGCCCCGGCCTTCTTGGCGGCCTTCAGCTCGGCGGCCAGCTCGATCAGGCCGCGGAACTCCTCCCCCGTGAAGTCCAGCTCCTTGAGGAAGTGGCGGCCGGCGAGGGCGGTCGGGACAGTCGCCATGGGGGCGCTCCAGAGGTACGAGAACAAGACACTGGAACTCTATACGAAGATTAGCATTTCTATACAGGGCTGCGTTCGACCGGGCAGCTCATGCAGCGCGGGCCCCCTCTCCCCCGGCCCAGCTCGCTGCCGGGGATCTCTATCACTTCGATGCCCTGTTTGCGCAGGTGGGTGTTGGTGGTGACATTGCGCTCGTAGGCGATGACGACGCCCGGTTCCACGGCGAGCACGTTGCAGCCGTCGTCCCACTGCTCGCGTTCGGCCGCATGGACGTCCTGGGTGGCGGTGAGCACACGGATCTCGCTGAGGCCGAGGGCCGCGGCGACGGCGCGGTGCATGTGCTCCGGCGGATGGTCGGTGACCTTCAGCTCCTTCTCGCCGACGCCCGGTTCGATGGTGTACGAGCGGAGCATGCCGAGGCCCGCGTACTGGGTGAAGGTGTCGCCGTCGACCATCGTCATCACGGTGTCGAGGTGCATGAAGGCTCGCCGCTTGGGCATGTCGAGTGCCACGATCGTCTCCGCCGAGCCGGCGGCGAACAGCTTGTGGGCGAGCATCTCGACGGCCTGCGGGGTGGTGCGCTCACTCATGCCGATCAGCACGGCGCCGTTTCCGATGACGAGGACGTCCCCGCCCTCGATGGTGGACGGGTAGTCGGCCTGCCCCTCGGACCAGACGCGGAACGTCTCGCCGCGGAAGAGGGGGTGGTGCCGGTAGATGGCCTCGAAGTGGACGGTCTCGCGCTGCCGGGCCGGCCAGCGCATGGCGTTGATGGCGACGCCGTCGTAGATCCAGGCCGAGGTGTCGCGGGTGAAGAGGTGGTTGGGGAGCGGGTCGAGGAGGAAGTCGTCGAGCTCCATGACGTGGAAGCGCACGGAGGTCGGTTCCGGATGCGCTTCCAGGAACTCCCGCTTGGTCATGCCGCCGACAAGGGCCTCCACCAGCTGCGGGGCGGGCAGGTCCTCGAAGGCGGCGCGGAGGTGGTCGGTGGCGAGCACCCCGTACTCCTTCTCGTCGAAGACGCGGTCCAGGACGAGCGCTCGGGCCGCCGGGATCGCCAGGGCCTCGGTGAGCAGGTCGCCGAAGAGATGGACGGCGACGCCGCGGTCGCGCAGCACGTCGGCGAACCCGTCGTGCTCGGCGCGCGCCCGGCGCACCCAGAGCACGTCGTCGAAGAGGAGCGCGTCCTTGTTGCTGGGTGTGAGCCTTTTGAGCTCGAGATCCGGCCGGTGCAGGATGACGCGGCGCAGGCGCCCGGCCTCGGAGTCGACATGGAGTCCCATGTCTCCATCCTGACCACCGGGGACCGCCTTCACCCGCTCCTGGACCGTTTCCGCACGGACCTGTTCTGCTCCTCCCGCACGGACCTGCTCCGCTCCGGTTTTCGTCCTCTTGACGACAAGGGGAGGTCGGGCTATCGTTTTCTTATCGTCGCTTTGACGAGAATCGAGACCGAGGGGGGTCACTCATGGCCGACATCACCCGGCGCCTGGGCTGGCGCCATCTGCGCGGCGCGCCGACCGCGCACATCCGCCACCACCGTTCCGGCAAGCTGGCGCACGACGGGCCGGGGCTCAGCTTCTGGTTCCGCGCGCTGAGCGCCGCGCTCTCCGAAGTGCCGGTCGACGACCGTGAGTTGGCGATGACGTTCCACGCCCGCACCGTCGACTTCCAGGACGTGGCGGTTCAGGCGACGGTGACGTACCGGATCAGCGACCCGGCGGTGGCGGCCGCCCGTCTGGACTTCTCCGTCGACCCGGACACCGGAGCGTGGCGCGGCGCGCCGCTCGAACAGCTCGGCACTCTGCTGACGGAGACGGCGCAGCAGCACGCGCTGGACGTCCTCGCCCGCACCTCCTTGTCGTCGGCGCTGGTGGACGGTGTGACGGCCGTGCGGGAGCGGGTCGCGGCGGGTCTGGCGGCGGAGCCCCGGCTGCCGGCCACCGGCATCGAGATCGTGGCCGTCCGGGTGGTGGCGCTCCGCCCGGAGCCCGAGGTGGAGCGGGCACTGCGGACGCCGGCACGCGAGCTGATCCAGCAGGAGGCCGACCGGGCGACGTACGAGCGGCGGGCGGTGGCCGTCGAACGCGAGCGGGCGATCGCCGAGAACGAGCTGGCCAGCAAGATCGAGCTGGCCCGACGCGAGGAGCAGCTGGTCGAGCAGCGCGGCACGAACACCCGCCGCGAGGCGGAGGAGAGCGCCGCCGCGGACAAGGTGCGGGCCGAGGCCGAGGCGACGCGGACCGTGCGGCTCGCGGAGGCGGAGGCCGCCCGGTCGGTGAAGCTCGCTGAGGCGGAGGCAGCGAAGCAGATACAGCTGGCGGACGCCGAGGCGCTGCGCACCGAGCGGCTGGCGCAGGCGGAGGCGGTACGACTGGTCCGGCTCTCCGAGGCGGAGGCGGCGCGCTCGGTCCAGCTCGCCCGAGCCGAGGCGGAGGCGGCGCGCGAGGTCGGCGAGGCGCGGGCCCAGGCGCAGGCCGCCTGGCTGCGGGTGCACGGGGACGTCGACGTGGCGACGCTGCACGCCCTCACCGGGACGCGGCTCGCGGAGAACCTGCCGCACATCGACAGCGTGACGATCTCGCCGGACGTGCTGACGGGGCTGCTCGCCAAACTGGGAGCCCGGGAGTGAGCCTCGCCCCGCGGGCCGTGCTGGTCCATCGCACCACGGAGTACGAGGAGTTGACGGCCCGGCACGGCACGCACGGCCAGGCCGCCTTCTTCCTCTCCTCGCGGGGCCGGGACATCGAGGAGGTCGCCGAACGCCATCGACGCACCCGGCGGGCGCTGGCGGAGGTGACCGCCGCGATTCCGCTGACCTGGCGTCAGACCCAGGTGGAGAGAGCCGACTTGGACCGGTTCCTCTTCGCGCCCGAGGACGTGGTGGTGGTGGTCGGGCAGGACGGTCTGGTGGCGAACGTCGCCAAGTACCTCACCGGGCAGCCGGTGGTGGGCATCGACACCGACCCCGGGCGCAACCCGGGCGTCCTGGTCCGTCACCGGCCGCAGGACGCCGCGACGCTCCTGCCCTCCGTCCTCGCGGCCGGCGTCGGTGCGGACGAGCTGACCATGGTGGAGGCGGTCGCGGACGACACCCAGCGACTGCTGGCCCTCAACGAGATCTATCTGGGTGCGGCCGGTCATCAGACCGCCCGCTACCGCCTGGGCCTCGACGACGACGGGGGTGCCGTCGAGGCCCAGGCCTCCTCCGGAGTACTGGTGGGCACCGGCACGGGGGCGACCGGCTGGCTCCGGTCGGTGTGGCAGGAGCGGGGCGGGGCCGGAAGCGAGGGCCGCCTGCGGCTGCCGGGGCCGACGGAGGACCGGCTGGTGTGGTTCGTCCGGGAGGCCTGGCCGTCCCCGGCGACCGGAACGTCCCTGGTCGCGGGGGAGCTCGCGGCCGGCGGCCGGCTGACGCTGACGGTCGAGTCGGAGCGCCTCATCGCCTTCGGCGACGGCATCGAGAGCGACGCTCTGGAACTGACGTGGGGGCAACGGGTCCGGGTGGGGGTGTGCGGGGAGCGGCTGCGGCTGGCGGGGTGAACGGCGCCGATGTTCCACCGGCGCCGGTGTGGGACGGGTCGGACCCCCGCCGTGGGACGGGTCGGACCCCCGCCGGACGGGGCAGGGGCCGAGCGTCGTCGGCTACGGCTTCACAGCCGGGGGTCCACCGGTTCCGATTCCAGGGCCAGGACTCCGAAGACCGCCTCGTGGACGCGCCACAGCGGCTCGCCCTCCGCCAGCCGGGACAGGGACTCCAGGCCGAGGGCGTACTCACGGATCGCCAGCGACCGCTTGTGGTTGAGGAAGCGGCCGCGCAGCCGGGCGAGGTTGTCCGGGCGGGTGTACTCCGGGCCGTAGATGATCCGGAGGTACTCGCGGCCCCGGCACTTGATGCCGGGCTGGACCAGGCGGCCCTCCTCGTCCCGGCACAGCGCGCCCAGCGGCTTGACGACCATGCCCTCACCGCCGCGTCCTGTCATCTCCAGCCACCAGTCGACGCCGGCCCGGACCGATTCGGGGTCGGCCGTGTCGACGTACAGGCGGCGGGTGGTCCGGAGCAGGCCGGTGGTGTCGTGCTCCACCAGCCGGTCGAGGAGCGACAGCTGTTCGTCGTGCGGCAGGGCGGCGAGGCTGCGGCCCTGCACGGCGAGGATCTGGAACGGGGCGAGGCGCACGCCGTCCAGACCGTCCGTCGTCCAGCAGTAGCGGCGGTAGGCCTCGGTGAACGCAGCCGCGTCCGAGGCGCGTTCACGCTGGCGGGCGAGAAGGTCCGTGACGTCGACGCCCCGGGCCGCAGCACCGTCCAGGGCGGTGAGCGCCGCCGGGAAGACGGCGCCGGACGCGGCGCCCACGGCGGCGTACTGCGAGCGCAGCAGGCCCGACGCCTTCAGCGACCACGGCATCAGCTCCGCGTCCAGCAGCAGCCAGTCGGTGTCCAGCTCCGCCCAGAGGCCGGCCTCGTCCGCCGCCGCGCGTATCCGGCCGAGGATCTTTTCGGTGACCTTCGCGTCGTCGAAGAACGGGCGGCCGGTGCGGGTGTAGAGGGACCCGGTCGGGCCTTGGTCGCCGCCGACGGTTCCGAAACGCTTGCGGGCCGTTTCCGCGTCCCGGCAGACCAGGGCCACCGCGCGCGAGCCCATGTGCTTCTCCTCGCACACGACCCGCGCGACGCCGTCGCGTGCGTACTGCGCGAACGCCTCCGCCGGGTGCTCCAGGTAGCCGTCCACCGAGCTGGTGGCGGTCGGGGCCATGGTCGGCGGGAGGTACGGCAGCAGGCGTGGGTCGACGGCGAACCGGCTCATGACCTCGAGGGCCGCGGCGGCGTTCTCCTCCCGGATCGAGATGCGGCGCTGGCCGTCGTAACGGGTTTCGACGATGCGTCGGCCGTGGACGTCCGCCAGGTCCAGCGGGCGGCCGTCGTTGCCGCCCGGAGCCTCGGACCTCAGCGGTTTCACCGGCTCGTACCAGACCTGCTCCGCCGGGACGTCGACGAGTTCGCGCTCCGGCCAGCGCAGCGCGGTCAGCTTGCCGCCGAAGACGGCGCCGGTGTCCAGGCAGATGGTGTTGTTCAGCCAGGTGGCCTCGGGCACGGGCGTGTGGCCGTACACCACGGCCGCACGGCCCCGGTAGTCCTCCGCCCACGGGTAGCGCACCGGCAGGCCGAACTCGTCGGTCTCGCCGGTGGTTTCCCCGTAGAGCGCGTGCGAGCGGACACGACCGGAGGTGCGGCCGTGGTATTTCTCGGGCAGACCCGCGTGGCAGACCACCAGCCGGCCGCCGTCGAGGACGTAGTGGCTGACCAGTTTGTCGATGAACTCCCGCACCTCGGCGCGGAACTCGTCGCTCTCGCCCTCCATCTGCTCGATGGTCTCGGCGAGTCCGTGGGTGTGCTGGACGTTGCGGCCCTTGAGGAAGCGGCCGTACTTGTTCTCGTGGTTGCCGGGGACGCACAGGGCGTTGCCCGACTTGACCATGGACATCACGCGGCGCAGCACGGCCGGGCTGTCCGGGCCCCGGTCGACGAGGTCGCCGACGAACACGGCCTGCCGGCCCTCCGGGTGGACGCCGTCGGCGTACCCCAACTTGCCGAGCAGCGACTCGAGTTCAAAAGCGCAGCCGTGGATGTCGCCGATGATGTCGAAGGGACCGGTGAGGTGGGTCAGGTCGTTGAAGCGTTTCTCGGTGACGATGGTGGCGTTCTCGACGTCCTCGACGCCCCGCAGGATGTGCACCTTGCGGAAGCCTTCGCGCTCCAGCCCGCGCAGGGAGCGCCGCAGTTCACGGATGTGGCGCTGGATGACGCGGCGCGGCATGTCGGCGCGGTCGGTGCGGACGGCGTTGCGTTCGGCGCACACCTCTTCCGGCACGTCCAGCACGACGGCGATGGGCAGCACGTCGTGCCGGCGTGCCAGCTCGACGAGTTGGCGTCGGGACTCGGGCTGCACGCTGGTCGCGTCGACGACCGTGCGGCGGCCGGCAGCGAGCCGTTTGCCGGCGATGTAGTGCAGGACGTCGAAGGCGTCCCGGGTGGCGCTCTGGTCGTTCTCGTCGTCGGAGACGAGGCCTCGGCAGAAGTCGGAGGAGATGATCTCGGTGGGCTTGAAGTGGCGGCGGGCGAAGGTGGACTTGCCGGCCCCGGACGCGCCGACGAGCACGACGAGGGAGAGGTCGGTGACGGGCAGCACACGGCCTCGCTGCAGGGGAACCTCGGCGACGGTCATACGGCCTTCGCCTCCTTCTTCTCGGTGCCGGCTCCGGCGGTGGCGCCGGCGGATTCGGTCTCGGATGCGGTCGCGGATGCGGATGCGGTGGTCAGCTCGAAGACGGCCATCTGGGTGGGCGGGCCGACCTCCGGGTCGTCCGGTCCGACGGGGGTGAACCGGACGTCGTATCCGTGACGCTCGGCGACCTGGGACGCCCAGCCGCGGAACTCCTCGCGGGTCCACTCGAAGCGGTGGTCGCCGTGCCGGACGTGACCGGCCGGCAGGCTCTCCCAGCGCACGTTGTACTCGACGTTCGGGGTGGTCACGAGGACCGTGCGCGGGCGGGCCGAGCCGAACACCGCGTACTCCAGGGCGGGCAGCCGTGGCAGGTCGAGGTGTTCGATCACCTCGCTGAGGACGGCGGCGTCATAGCCCTTGAGGCGGGTGTCGGTGTACGCGAGGGAGCCCTGCAGGAGCCGCACACGCGAGGCCTGCCGCTCTCCCATGCGGTCGAGTTTCAGCCGACGGGAGGCGATGGTGAGCGCGCGCATCGACACGTCGACGCCGACGATCTCGGTGAACCGCGGATTCTTGAGCAACGCCTGCACCAGCTGGCCCTGGCCGCAGCCGAGGTCGAGGACCCGGGCGGCGCCCGCCTCGGTCAGCACGGCGACGATCGCGTCGCGGCGCTGCACGGCCAGCGGGGTGGGCCGGTCCTCCGTCTCGGTCTCCGCCTCGACCGCGTTGTCGATCTCCTCGATCTCACTGTCGTCGGCCTCGGCGAGCCGGACCAGTTCCAGCCGCTCCATCGCCTGCCGGGTCAGCGACCAGCGGCGGGACAGGTAGCGGCTGGTGATCAGCTTCTGCTCGGGGTGGTCGGGCAGCCAGCCCTCGCCGGCGCGCAGCAGTTTGTCGACCTCGTCGGAGGACACCCAGTAGTGCTTGGCGTCGTCGAGGACGGGCAGCAGGACATACAGGTGGCGCAGTGCCTCGGCGAGGGTCAGCGTCTGCGACTCCAGGACCAGGCTCACGTACCGGGAGTCGCCCCACTGCGGGAACTCCGTGTCGAGGGCGACCGGTTCGGCGCTCACCGTCCAGCCGAGCGGCTCGAACAGGGCGCGGACCAGGCCGGGGCCGCCGCGGGCGGGCAGCGCCGGCACCTCGACGCGCAACTGCCGTGCCTGTGCGGGCAGTTCGGGCTTCGCTGCGCAGACGCCGCGCATCGCGCTGGAGAACACCCCGCTGAGCGCGACCGCGAGCAGCGAGGAGGCCGCGTAGGGGCGGTCGTTGACGTACTGGGCGAGGGCCGCGTCGGGGGCGCCGCCGCGGCCCTTGCCCTTGCCGCGCCGGACCAGCGCCACGGCGTCGACCTCCAGCAGCAGCGCCGCGGTGCAGCGCTCGGCGTCGGCCTGCGAGTAGAAGACATGGGCCGTGCCGTGGGACAGGTTGGCCGAGAAGGCACGATCCGGATGCTTGTGGAGCAAGAACCCCAGGTCAGTAGCCGGGTGCTGCTCGTTGCCGGTGGTGGAGATCGTCAGAAACACAGGTCCGAGTATGGGTGCCGCCGGGCCATGCCGGTAATGGATTACCTCGGACAGCAGAAGACCCCCGCCGTTTCGGCAGGGGTCCCGTTGGACAGCGTGAGGGGCTGTCCGATGTGCCGGTAGAGAGTCGCGCGGGAGACTCCAAGAGTGTTGGCGATGGCGGTGACGCTCTCCCCCTTGGCCTTACGCGCCTTGGCCACAGTCAGCGCGGCCTGACCTGCCACTGCCTCACGAAGCCGTCGGTGTCTGCTCGTGGCTGCCGTAGGGCCGCGTGATGATCTCCATGCCGTGCCCGGCCGGATCCATGAAGTACAGGCCGCGTCCACCGTGGTGGTGGTTGATCTCTCCAGGCTGCTTCAGATGCGGATCGGCGTAGTACGTGATCCCGGCCTGCTGGATACGGTCGAAGGCCGCGTCGAACTCCTCGTCGGAGACCAAGAACGCGTAGTGCTGCATGACGATCGACTCCGCCGGGATGGCGGCGAAGTCCAGGGTGACCCCGTTACTGGTGGCCACGGGAATGAACGGGCCCCACTCGGTCCCGACCTCAAGCCCCAGGATGTGCGCCAGGAACTCGGCCGACTCCCGGCTGTCCCGGGCATGGATGATGGTGTGATTCAACTCGACTGACATGTGTGGAATGCCTCCGCAAGGCACCTCACGGCACCTCCATGCCTCACCCAGCCGGTGACCGACACGCGATGCGTGCGCATGATCCTAAACAGCAGCGCTCACGCCGTCGAGGCGCCTTCCCAGGAAGTAGCCCTTTTCGGCCACGGAGCGTCACCCACCCCCAGCCCAGGCCGAGCACTGGCGACAGTTGAATACGCGAGCCCACCAGTACCAGCCCCCGGGAGTGCCGTCGGTCCATGCCAACTGGAGAGATCTCCGTGGGAACCCAAGGGGCCGTCGTCGTGCTCCACTGAGCTGATTCCGTGAGTTCGGTTCCAACTCGCGACCATGAATCCGACGATCCCCGCCTCGGTTTCGGCTACCGGCACTCCCGATGAAGGCCATTGTGTCTCCGCGATGCGTGTCTTCCACTCGGACTCTTCGTGGCTTGGGTCCATGGCGTCGAGGTGGTGCTGTGGAACAAGACCGGCAAAGGCTGCCTGCCAGGAGCGCACGTAGACACCGGCGACCGCTGATGCGTCATCAGGCCATGCCTGTCGAGTCTGCATGGCCGTATTTCTTCGAGTCCCGTTGATCCCGGCCAAGTTCTTTTCCCGATGGCGATGCCGAGTGGTCGGCTGTTAGTTGCAGCAGTGCCCGCACGGAGTCCGCTTGGCGCATCGCGGTCTCTCGTCGAGCCCGAACACCTCGGCGAGGTCGGGATCGGCAAGGAGACGCCGTCCACATACGGGACAGCGCTCAGGAGCCGGGGACGCCGGTCTGCTCCGCCGTCCTTCGCCACGGGCTGACGCCCAGTTTCCCCGTGGTGCCGAGGTCCAGGTGGGGGGTGACCGTGACCGGTGCGGCGCCGGCCGTGGCGAGCACCCTGACGTACGGGACGTCTACGGCCTCGCCGAAGCCGGTGGTGTTGCGCCACATCAGCCCGGCGCTCGCCCGCTCGCCGGGCTTCAGGGTGACGGCCCGGGGCGGGTCGTCGAATCCCGCGACGGTGGCGATGCCGCCGCTGCCCTTCATCACCTCGACGCCACGGACCGGCTGGAGATCGTCGTCCAGCAGGCTCAGTCGCGGGTAGCCGTCGAGGGTGCGGACCTCGGTCCCGCAGTTCTCCAGGAGCAGTCCCACGACCCGCAGTCCCATGGCGGAGTCGCCGTCGTCGGCGGTGATCCGGATGCCGGAGGGCGGGCAGACTCCCGGTTCGGACGGCGCCTCGGCGGCGGGAACCCTGGTCACCTCGGCGACCTTCACCCTCGTCACCGGTGGCGCTCCCGGTGCGAGCGTCCCCAGCCGTACGGTCCCGGTGACCGTACGGCCGGCTCCGACCGAGCGCACGGTCACCTTCTGGTTGCTTACGGCCCCGCCCGTGCTCGTCGTGAAGCCGAAGATGACGGTGTACGTCAGCGCACCGGCGGTGGAGTTGACCACCTCGTAGGCGGCCGAGACGCCCGGGTCGGCGGGAAGCCCGTCGGGGAGCCGCTCGGCCCGGACGCCTCCGCCGGTCTCGGCGGGCGAGGTGGAAGCGGAGGCGGAGGCGGCAGCGGAAGGAGAAGTGGAGCGGGACCCGGAAGGGATGGTCACCGAGGTGATCCGCACCCCGTCGACCGCCGGCTGGTCGACGGGGGAGGGCGACGTCGGACCGCCCGAGCCCGCGCCGGGGCTCTGCGTACCGGCGTGCTCCGATCCGCACGCCGTGAGCAGCACTGCGGCGGCCACGGCCGGAAGGAGGAGGGCGGGTCTGCGCATCCGGCAACCCCATCAGGGCCGCGCAGGGCCGGCCGTGACGGAGGCCACTCCTCCGGTCACAGCCGTGTCACAGTCACCGGACGGCACCCTTCAGGTGGGCGCGCACCCCGCCGTTCCTCTCGCGTCCCGCCCTCCCGGGACTACGGCAGCTGCGTCTGCACCTGCGTGGAGATCAGTTCCAGGTGGTCCAGGTCGTGCAGGTCCAGGACCTGGAGGTACATCCGCCGGGAGCCGGCCTCGGCGAAGCGGCCGATCTTGTCGACGACCTCCGCCGGGGAACCGGCCAGCCCGTTGGTGCGCAGCTCGTCGACCTTGCGGCCGATCGCGGCAGCCCGCCGGGCGAGTTCCTGCTCGTCCTTGCCGACGCAGACGACGAGGGCGTTGGACAGGGTGATCGCGTCCGCGTCACGTCCGATCTCCTCGGCGGCCGCCCGTACCCGGCCGAACTGCCGCTCGCTGTCCTCGACCGTGCCGAACGGCATGTTGAACTCGTCGGCGAACCGGGCGGCGAGGCGCGGGGTGCGGGTCGCGCCGTTGCCGCCGATCAGCACGGGAACCTTCGCCTGGGCGGGCTTGGGCAGTGCGGGCGAGGCGGTGAGCTCGTAGTACGTGCCGTGGAAGTCGAAGGTCTTGCCGGGCTCGGTGGCCCACAGGCCCGTGACGATCTCCAGCTGCTCCTCCAGCCGGCCGATCTTCTCCTTCGGGAAGGGGATGCCGTACGCCGTGTGCTCCTCCTCGAACCAGCCCGCGCCGAGACCCAGTTCGATGCGCCCACCGGACATCTGGTCCACCTGGGCGACCTGGATGGCGAGCACGCCGGGCAGCCGGAAGGTGCCGGCGGTCATCAGGGTGCCGAGGCGGATGCGCTTGGTCTCCCGGGCGAGACCGGCGAGGGTGATCCAGGCGTCCGTGGGGCCCGGTAGGCCGCTCACGTCGCCCATCTTCAGGTAGTGATCGGACCGGAAGAAGGCGTCGAACCCGAGGTCCTCGGTGGCTTTCGCCACGGTGAGGAGGGTGTCGTAGGTCGCCCCCTGCTGGGGCTCGGTGAAGATGCGAAGATCCATGTCTCCATCCTGCACGCCGGCCGGCCTGTCGACCCCACCGGACCCCGGCCGCCACCGGACCCGGGTTCTCGTCGTCGGACAGGGTCCCCGTCGCTCCCTCGCTCCCGTCGCGTCGGCGAGTGCTCATCGTCTGCCGTCGCGCCGCCGGGGTGCTCATCGCTCCGGTAAGGCGGCCTCCCGCTCCTCGCGTTCCTCGCGCGCCGTCAGTTTGCGCAGCATCTCCAGGACCCGGTCCCTGGACTCGTCCGCCGCGTCGATGGCCTCCATGCACTTCCAGTACGTGCCCTGGTCGTCCGCCGAGCTCGCCAGGCCGACCAGGGCGATGCCGACCTCGCCGAGCAGGCCGGCCAGATCGAGCAGCGCCCGGCGGGCATCCTCCAGTTCGGTCAGCCGGGCGGCGAGCAGATCGCCCGGATCGAGGTCCGGAGCGCCCAGCACGCCGCAGCCCCGGCCGGCCAGTTCGGTCAGGCCCAGTGCCTCGCCGCGCAGTTCGGGCGGGCCCGAGACGGCGAGGCGGCTGCCGATCGCCTGCGCCAGGGCCTGCGCCTGCCATACCTGCGTGAGGATCTCCGCGCCCTCGCCGCTGCCCGCCAACTCGCGTCTGCTCGTCCAGATGAGCCGCACCGCGTCCATACGCCGCCCCGTCTGTCCCGACGTGCTGGTTCGCACGTCCGCCCGAACACCCTTGTTCACTACCCAGAGTGAAGGCGTGAGGGGCGAAAAGCCAGAGGATGACGGAAATTTGTGGACAACAAATCGATTTCGGTCCGCCGGTCGACTGCGGAGAGTGAAAGTGGACTTGGCTGCTCCGCCGGAGTCGCCCGGTCGCCGCTGCGGAGTGCCGCTAGGGAGCCGGAAATCTGCGCTCGTTGCGGTCGATCTTCGCGTCCAGCGCCGCCAGCGGGTCGATCCCGAGCACCTCGCACAGTTGCAGCAGATACGCGAGCACGTCGGCGACCTCGTCCATCACCCGGTGGGCGGTGTCCGGGTCGTCCATCACCCGGGCCGACTCCTCCGGCGTCAGCCACTGGAAGATCTCGACGAGTTCGGACGCCTCCACGCTGAGCGCGGCGACGAGGTTCTTGGGCGTGTGGAAGGGCTGCCAGTTCCGCGCGGCCGCGAAGTCGGCCAGTCTGCGCTGCAGTTTCGCCACATCAAGGTGTCGTTCTGTCACGGACCCAGGTCTACCACCGTCACCCCGTCGGTACGGGCGACCCAGGAGCCGTCGCCCACCGCCGCGACGCAGCGGATGTGCCCGCGTTCGGCCATCCGCACCGCCAGGCGCAGCAGTTCGGCGCGCTGGCGGACGTCGAGGCCGCGGTCCAGGCCGTCGGCGAGCAGGGTGAGGGTCTGCGTCGCGGCCGGAACCTCTCCGGCCGGATCCACGTCGAGGACGCCCGGCCCGGTGAGCAGCACCAGGGCGAGGGCGAGGTAGCGCAGTTCGCCGTATCCCAGCCGGGCGAGTTCCGTGGGTCCGCCGGCAGCGCGGTCGAGCACCGCGCGGACCGTGCCGTCGGCCAGCGGTTCGGCGCGCAGGTCCACCACCGGCCCCGCGGGTCCGGCGGATCCGGCGGACAGCGCGGCCACCAGGGCCGCATGCCGTCGTCCGCACTCCTCGCGGGTGCGCCACAGGACGTCGGCGAGGTTGTCGCAGCCGGTCAGCAGGCGGCCGGAGCCGGTGGGGACGGGGACGCCCATCCAGTCGGGCTGCGGGTCGCAGGCGAAGACGGACCGCAGGGCGACCACCATCTGCTCGGCGGCGGCCAGCACCTGTCGCTGGCCGTCGGTCCTGCCCGCCACGCGCAGCGGCAGCAGGGCGGTGCCGAGCCGGTCGTCGGGCAGCGGGGCGCGCGTCACCGGCGCGGAGCCGCCGGTGTGCCAGGCGGCCTGCACCGTGCGCCGTCCGGGATCACGCAGGGCCGTCTCCAGCAGCACGACACCGCCCGCGCTGAGCCGCTCACCCACGATGCGCAGTTCCGGCTCGGCCTGCACGGCGATGTCGAGCCGGACCGGCCCTGCGGGGCCGTCGGCCGTGCAGCCGATACGGAACCCCCGGCGTCGCTGCGCGTCGGGCCGCGCCCCCTGCGGCACGCACGCGACCGGATCGGCGAACACCTCGGCCAGCCGCGCCCCTCCCCCGAGCCGCGCCAGCGCCTCGTACGCCCGCAGCGCCGTGCTCTTGCCGCTGCCGCTGGCCCCGGTGAACAAGGTGACGGCTCCCAGCAGGAACCGCGCGCGGCGATGCCCCGCGAAAGCGGAGAGCCGCAACTCGGTGACGCACGACCGCGGGTACCGCGCGGGTGCGGGCGCCGTGTCGGCCGGCTCGGACGCCGGGCGGACGCGCGGTGCCGCGAGCGGTACGACGGTCGCCGTCCGCACGCCGCCACGGGGCGCAGCCTGCTGCTCCGCCCCGCAGTGCGCCTGCGCCTGCGCCTGCGCCTGCGGGGGCACGGTGGGGGGCGCGTCCTCGGCGGGCGCTCCGTCGTGCGTGGTGTGCGGCAGCGAGGTGGTCTGCGGCAGGGGGGTGGG
The DNA here is from genome assembly GCF_003032475.1 of Streptomyces sp. P3. Classification (NCBI taxonomy): domain Bacteria; kingdom Bacillati; phylum Actinomycetota; class Actinomycetes; order Kitasatosporales; family Streptomycetaceae; genus Streptomyces; species Streptomyces sp. P3. The sequence continues at coordinate 6,573,914 of NZ_CP028369.1, read as the reverse complement.
GGAGGAAAGCGACGAGGGCATGTCCGGACGGTAGGACTCCGCTGTCAGCCGAACCGTTACGCCCCGACAAGCTTCCCACCATCGAGCGACGTGGCCCGCACCCTCAGAGCCCCGGTGCGCCCGCCCCCTCCATGATCCCGCCCACCTCGGTGCCCGGCGGGGTGAGCAGGAAGACGTTGCGGTCGACCCGGTGCATACCGCTGGCCAGGCCGAAGACGACCCCGGTGGAGAAGTCCAGCACCCGTTTGGCGGTGTCGGTCTCCGCCCCGGTCAGGTCGAGCAGTACCGGGATGCCCGCCATCAGCGTCTCGGCGACCTCACGGGCGTCCGCGAAGACGTTGACCCGCAGGACGACGAATCGGCGTCGGGTCTCCGTCTCGGCGTCCGGGAGCGAGCGGTGGTCCACCGCCGAGGGCCATGCGTCCCGGCCGCGCAGCGGAACGACCTGAGCGAGCCCTTCCCACTGTTCATCGGTGACGTCGTAACGGTTCACCGGTACCCCCAGAACTGACTCGCCTTCAATGCATGCACCAGTCAATTCTTACGCCAAGTCACCCGTTCGGCCCAACAGCGACACGGACCGCCACGGCACCGGTTCCAGGCGGCGCCCGCTCGCTCGCCACCGCCGGGAACCGGCCCGCGTCAGGCCGGCTTGCGCGTGAAGCGGAGGGTGGCGGTGACGGCGGCCGTCCCGCGGATCATGCCCAGCTGGTTCCAGCCCAGGCCGAACTCGCCGCGGTCCACGGCGAACTGCGTGTCCAGGGTGACGGCGTCAAAGTCCGCTGCGCTCACCCGTGCGGTGAGGGACTGCGGTCGGCTGATGCCGCGCACGGTGAGCTGACCGGACACCGCGACCGACCCGTCGGCACCCGGTACGGCGGAGCGCACCGCGAAGGTGATCTCGGGGTGGTTGTCGGCGTCGAAGAAGTCCGCGCCGCGCAGATGGGCGTCCCGCTTGGCGTTCTTCGTGTCGAGGGACGCCGCCCGGAGGGTCAGGGTGCCGGTCGCGGTGCCGTCGGCCGCCACCTCGCCCCCGCCGTCGACGGCGGTGAACACGCCCTTGACGGTGACCAGGCCCCACATCGTCCGGTGCCTGAGGACGACGGTGGAGGCGCCCGCGTCGAGCTGCCACAGTCCGGTTTCCACGGCGACGGTCATGGCGGTACTCCTTGATGGTCCTCGGTGGTCCAAATTTGGATGACGCGGTCCACGCTAGCCGGTAATCCAAATCTGAACAACAGAGTCGTGCAAATTTGGACTACGGATACACTGGACGCCATGGCAGACCCCGCTGAGCACCCTTCCGACCTGCCCGCCTGCCCCTCCGCGCAGGGCTCCGGCGCTGGACTGCTGCCTCCCGAACTGCGCGGCTGGATGCTGCTGCTGGCGGCGACGGGAGCGGTGGAGCAGCGGCTGCGCACGGTGGTCAAGGACCGGCTGGACGTCTCGCACGACGAGTTCCTGGTCCTGTGCCTGCTGGCCGAGCAGCCCGGACAGGGCCTGCGCATGACCCGCATCGCCGAACTGCTCGGACGGCCCAAGACCCGGCTGACGTACCAGATCGCCTGTCTGCAGCACGCCGGTCTCGTCACCCGCCAGTCGGTCTGCGGCGACAAGCGAGGGGTCGAGGTCGCCCTCACCGACAGGGCCCGCCGGCTGCTGCGGGAAGCCTCCGGGGCGCTCGCCGAGACGGTCACCGCGGCGCTGGACCACGTCATGGGTCCCGAGCAGTGCGCCGCCCTGAGCGGTCTGCTGCCGGACACCGCGGCCAGGGCCCAGGCCCACGCCGCCGCGAGCATCGGGGTCGCGGCCCGGGACGGCGCCCAGACCGGCGCGGCTCCGGAACCGGCGGCCTCCGACTGACGGCCCCAGTGCCGAGCGGTGTGCGGTGCCGCTTGTTGGTCCAGCGCCGCTTCGGTGGTGCGGTGCGCCCTTCGGTGTGCGGTGCCGCTTTGCGTGGTGCGTTCCGACCGCGTGGTCTCGGTTCTGTGCGGTCGCGTTCGTGCCGGATGCGCTCGTGGCGTGCGTCGCACCGATCGATCATCAGGTTCCGCTCCCGTAAAGCAAGCCGATCACCCCTCTCGGTGCTCTCCCCGCCGGGACGACGAGAGTGGAGTGAATTGCCTGTGGCATATTCCGGCGTGTTCGAAGGGATTTCCCGGGCCGCCGGCCGACGGCCCTCGACACGCAAGGCCCAGGCGGTTTCGCTCGTACACGGAGAGGTCGCCGCCGATTGCTCATGATCAATTCGTGCGGTCGCGGCACCCGGTCGATCGCGCCGCCGCCCGGCACGCCCCTGCGGCACACGGCCGTGCGCAAACCGGGCGGTCGCAACCGAACCCGCTTGCACAGAAAGGCAGTTGTGGCTCGCCGCCCGCCGACGCGCGAAGGCCGGGCCCGAGGACCGGGCGAGCTGCGGCAATGCGCTTCGGTCACAACGAACCCGCAGGCGGTCACCGGTCGACGGATCAGCCCCAAACCTTAAACACAAATTACACACATCCTCTCTTCATACCGGCTCCCCATGGTCTAGATTGACCTTGCTTCGGCCGTTCGAACACGAGGCGACCGTAATGATCTATTGGTCTGGCGCTGCGGAAGGCCGGTAAGCGCGTCCTCGACGCCGGACGTGGGGGTGATCAATTCCTGGGGCCCGAGAGGGGCTTGGGTGCGGGGAGCACTCAAGGTCTTCGACGGGTCGCCGCACACCTCGAGAGTCGGGCAGGACATACGAGTCCACTGCCGCCGGGGTGGGTGTTCGAGTAGCGCCGGGATACCGGGACGTCATGCGCGGGAGGCGGGGGCCTGCCGCGGGAGGACCGGCGCGGCACGGGGGGCGGGGGCCTCCCGAGGGGAGGGACAGTACGGGGGGCGGGGGCCTCCCGGGGGAGGAATCAGTGTTAGGCGAACACGTCGAACCACTGGGGAACCTGGGGGGTTCTGTGCGGCAAGGGGAGCTAGTCAGCCCGTTTCCGTCGGCGCGCGGGCGTCTGGAGAACGGTTCGATCAGCCGGCCCGCGATCGACTGGGAACAGCGGTACCGACGTACCGTGATCATCAGCGATACGGTGGCCACCGCCTTCGTGGTGGCGGGGATAGGCAACTTCTTCGGGGCCCGGGACGCTGCCAACTGGCATGAGAAGTGGGGCATTCTCGCGTTCGGCACCGAGCTGCTGGTGCTGGGGGCGCTAGCGGTCAGCCGGTCGTGGGCGCCGGCCGTGCTCGGCCAGGGCGCCGAGGAGTTCCGCCGGCTCGGACGCTCGCTGTTCGCCGCGACCGTCGTCCTGGCGCTCGGCGGGATCGCGCTCACCTCGCGCAACATCAAGCTCTGGATCTTCGTGGCGATCCCCGCGATCGCGCTCGTCACCATGACCGCGCGCTATCTGCTGCGCCTCTCGCTGCACCGGCAGCGCAAGGAGGGCCGGTGCCTGCGACCGGTGCTCGCCGCCGGCAGCCCGGCCACCGTGAGCGACCTGATCACCCGCACCCGCAAGTTCCCGCACCTGGGCTGGCGGGTGGACGCGGTGTGCACCACGGACGGTCCCGGGCTCGACGGTGATCTGCTGGACGGAGTGCCGGTGGTCGGCCGACTGGCCGACGTCGCCAAGCACGTCCACGGCGACGGCTACCGCGTCGTCGCCGTCACCCCGGACCCGCACTGGTCGCCGCACCGGCTGCAGCGGCTGGCCTGGAACCTCGAGGGCACCGAGGCCGAGATGGTCGTGGCCCCGGTGCTGATGGAGGTGGCCGGCCCGCGGCTGCACATCGACGCGGTGCTCGGCATCCCGCTGCTGCGGGTCAGCATGCCGACCTTCACCGGGGGGCGCCGGGCGGTCAAGGGCGTCGTCGACCGGATGGGCGCGGCGGTCCTGCTGGTCCTGTTCGCGCCGCTGATGGCGGTCGTCGGACTGCTGGTGCTGATGGACAGCCGGGGCGGGGTGTTCTACCGCCAGCGCAGAGTCGGCAAGGACGGCGGCGAGTTCACCATTCTCAAGTTCCGCACCATGGTCGCCGACGCCGACCGGGCACGGGCCCAGCTGGCCGACCTCAACGAGGGCGCCGGTCCGCTGTTCAAGCTCCGCCGGGATCCGCGGGTGACCCGGGTGGGAGCGGTGTTGCGCCGGTACTCGATCGACGAACTCCCGCAGCTTTTCAACGTGCTCACCGGATCGATGTCGCTGGTCGGTCCGCGGCCTCCGCTGCCGGAGGAGTCCGCCGCGTACGGCCCGGACATCCGGCGGCGGTTGCTGGTCAAGCCCGGCCTCACCGGCCTGTGGCAGATCAGCGGACGCAGTGACCTGTCGTGGGAGGAGGCGGTACGGCTGGACCTGCGGTACGTGGAGGACTGGTCGCTCGCCCTGGACACGGTGATCTTGTGGAAGACGATGCGTGCGGTGCTCTACGGCCAGGGGGCCTACTGATGTGCGGGGGGCAACTGACGCGCGGGGGGCTGCGGTCCAACGGCCCCGCCGGCGTGCGGAACGCAGGCCGCAAGGGCCTGCCCGGGGGGGGAGGAACGGGTCATGAAGGTCAGCGTTTTCGGGCTCGGCTACGTGGGCTGCGTGTCGGCCGCGTGCCTTGCCAGCATGGGGCACGAGGTCATCGGGGTCGACGTCAACCAGGTGAAGGTCGACCTGGTCAACGACGGCAAGGCCCCGGTGGTCGAGGAGCGGATCGGCGAGCTGATCGCCGACGTCGTGCGGACCGGGGCGCTGCGCGCCACCGTCGACGTCCGCGAGGCGATCGTGGACAGCGAGATCTCGCTGGTCTGCGTGGGCACGCCGTCGGAGCCCAACGGCAGCCTGTGCACGACGTACCTGGAGCGGGTCACCGAGGAGATCGGCGCGGCGCTGGCCGAGCGGGGTGGGCGGCACACCGTGGTGTTCCGCAGCACCATGCTGCCGGGCACCTGTCTGAACCTGCTGGTGCCGATCCTGGAGAAGTACGTCGGCGGGACCGCCGGGGTGGACGTCGGGGTCGCGGTCAACCCGGAGTTCCTGCGCGAGGGCACGAGTGTGCGGGACTTCTTCGACCCGCCGAAGACCGTCATCGGCGAGCTCGACCCGGCGAGCGGCGACGCGGTGGCGGCCCTGTACCGGGACCTGCCCGGTGAGGTGTTCCGGGTGCCGGTCCCGACGGCCGAGGCGATCAAGTACGCGGACAACGCGTTCCACGGTCTCAAGATCGGCTTCGCGAACGAGCTGGGCGCGGTGTGCCAGGCCCTCGGGGTGGACTCGCACCAGGTGATGGACGTGTTCCTGGCCGACCGCAAGCTGAACATCAGCCCCGCCTATCTGCGGCCCGGCTTCGCCTTCGGCGGGTCCTGCCTGCCCAAGGACCTGCGCAGTCTGGTGCACGCGGCGCAGCGGGCGGACGTCTCGGTGCCCATCCTGTCCCATGTGCTGCCGTCGAACTCCGACCATCTGCAGCGCGCGGTGGAGCTGGTGGAGCGCACCGGGAAACGCCGGGCGGGCCTGTTCGGGCTGTCCTTCAAGCCCGGCACCGACGACCTCCGCGAGAGCCCGCTCGTCGAGCTGGCGGAGCGGCTTTTCGGCAAGGGGTACGACCTGAAGATCTACGACGCCAACGTGAGCCTGTCCCGGCTGCTCGGCGCGAACCGCGAGTACATCGAGACCCGGCTGCCGCACCTCGCGCAACTGCTCGCGGACTCCGTCGAGGAGGTGCTCGAGCACGCCGAGGTGTGTCTGGTCGGGACGAAGGATCCGGCCGTGCTGGCGGCGCTGCCGCACGGCGACGCCCCGGTGATCATCGATCTCGTCCACCTTCCCGACGCCGACGCGCGCCGGGCCGAACAGGGGTACGTGGGCCTTGCCTGGTGATGCGGGAAGCGGCGACCGGCCGGGCCGGAGCGCGCTGATCCTGGTGGAGAACCTGTCGGTGCCGTTCGACCGGCGGGTGTGGCAGGAGTGCACGACGCTGCGCGACGCGGGCTGGACGGTGCACGTCATCTGTCCGCAGGGGACGAAGCGGGACACCGAGCCGGAGGCCGTGATCGACGGGGTGCGGATCCACCGCTACCCGTTGCGCGCGGCCACCGGAGGGCCGTCCGGCTATCTGCGGGAGTACGGCTCGGCGTTGTGGCACACGGTCCGGCTGGCCCGCAAGGTCGGCCCGGTCGACGTGGTCCACGCCTGCAACCCGCCCGACCTGCTGTTCCTGCCCGCCCTGTGGCTGAAGCGGCGCGGCGCGCGGTTCGTCTTCGACCAGCACGACCTGGTGCCCGAGCTGTACCTCTCGCGGTTCGGCCGCGGCAAGGACCTGCTCTACCGCGCCGTGTGCGCGCTGGAACGGCGGACCTACCGGGCCGCCGACGTGGTGATCGCCACGAACGAGAGCTACCGGGACGTCGCGGTGCGCCGCGGCGGGAAGCGGCCGGCGGACGTGTTCGTGGTGCGCAGCGCGCCCGACATCGAGCGGTTCCACCCCGTGCCGGCCGAGCCGGAGTTGAAGCGCGGCAAGCCTCATCTGCTGTGCTATCTAGGCGTCATGGGCCCGCAGGACGGCGTCGACTACGCCTTGCGGGCTCTGGCGAAGCTGCGCGACGAGGTCGGTCGGAGCGACTGGCACGCGGTGTTCGTGGGCGGCGGCGACACCTTCGACGCGATGGTGGAGCTGTCCGGGCGGCTCGGGCTCTCGGAGCAGGTGCAGTTCACCGGGCGCATTCCGGACGCCGACCTGGTGCGCTACCTGTCCACCGCGGACGTGTGCCTCTCCCCCGACCCGAACAATCCGCTCAACGACGTGTCGACCATGAACAAGGTCCTCGAGTACATGGTGATGGGCCGCCCGGTCGTCTCGTTCGACCTCCGGGAGGCGCGGGTCTCCGCCGGTGACGCCGCCGTGTACGCGGCCGCCGACGACGAGGCCGAGTTCGCCCGGCTCATCGCCCTGCTGCTGGACGATCCGGAGAAGCGGGCCCTGATGGGCAAGATCGGCCAGGAGCGGATCGGCGGGCCGCTGTCCTGGCGGAACTCCCAGCGATCACTGCTCGCCGCCTACGAGGCTGCCTGCGGTGACCGGGCTCCCGTCACGGCGCGCGACCCTGACCCGGCAGGGGAAGGCCGCCCCATTGAGCGATGACACGATACGCCTGGTCACCATCGGGCGGATTGTCCGCCGGCGCTGGCGGCTGCTCACCGTCCTCGCCCTGGTGGGTGCGCTCGTCGGTTACGGCGCGTCCCTGCTGTTTCCGCCGCGCTACACGACCTCGGCGTCGGTGCTGCTGCCGGGGACGTGGGAGGAGCGCGAGCTGCTGACGCAGACGGAGGTGGCGACCAGTTCGGTGGTGGTCGACCGCGCGGCCGCCACGCTCGGCTGGAGCGGGGTGAGCGGCAGCGATCTGCGGGATCAGGTCGGCGCCAAGGCCACGGACGGGAACATCATCAAGATCTCCGGCACGGCCGAGACCCCGGAGCGTGCGCAGCGGCTCTCCGACCAGGTGGCCAAGGAGTTCGTCTCCTACGCCACCCGGATCGCGAGCGACACCGCGGACCCGGGAGCGGCGGAGGAGCTCGCCGCGCTCCAGCAGTCGGTGGAGGACACCAGCCGCCGCATCAGCAAGCTGGCCGACGCGACCGATCCGGGGGAGACCGTCGAGAGCGTGCAGACGCGCACCGAGCTGGAGAAGCTGCGCACCGCGCTGCGGGAGGCCATCAGCACCATCAAGCAGGCCGATCCGGTCGACGACGAGGCGAAGAACATGGTCGTCATGGGGGCGGCGGCCCGGCCGACCGGCGAGGCGCCGCCGACGAGGACACAGCTCGTCGCCGGCGGAGCGCTGCTGTTCCTGCTGTGCGCGGTGATCGGCCATCTCGCCGCCGCGCGGATGAGCCGCCGGCTGCGCGGTGAACCCGAGATCGCCGCGGCGCTGGGCTCGACGCTGCTGGGGACCGTCGACGTACCCGTCGGACGTCCCACGCACCGGTCGCAGGGCCGTGGTCCGCGGGCGTGGATCCGCCGGCTGCTGGGCCTCGACGTCCGGTGGAACATCCCGGCACCGCAACTGTCCGGCGACGAGGCCAGCAGGCAGATCCGCTACCGGCGGGTGTGCTCGCGTCTGCGGGACCGGCTGCCGTCCCCGCAGCGGCTGCTGGTCGTCTTCCCCGAGGGCGACGAGATCGCCCGCCGGGCGGCGGGGCAGCTCGTCGACCTGGCCGGGAGCGATCCGCTGCTGCGCGCGGTGGCGGTGCCGGTGTCCCGGCCGATGGTGCCGGACCGCGGGCGCGAGTCGGGCGCCCTGGTCGTGCTCAGCGCCGGGAGCTGGACCGCGGGGGAGCTCGCCGGCATCTCCGAGGCGTGTGCGGACGCGGGGCACGCGGTCGTCGGCGTCGTCCTCGCCGGTCCGGTCCGTGCGACGCGGTCGGCGGACCGCCCTCGGCGTACCTCCGTGCCCGCGCCCGCGAGCTTCGACGGCGAACGGGACGACGCGACAGGAGTCACAGGGTGACGACGAGTACGACCGCGGAGTCGTCGGCCGCCGCTCCGCTGCTGGATCTGCAGACTCTGGTGGCGGCGGTGCGACGGCGGCGGCGCATGTGGTGCTCCCTCGCGCTGCTGGGGCTGCTCGCCGGCGCGGCGGTGGCGTTCCTGCTGCCGGCGCCGCCGACCGCGGTGACCAAGGTGCTGGTCGCGCACGCGGAGGACCAGCCGAACGACCCGGGAACGCTGATCCGCACCGATGTCGCGCTGCTGCAGACCACCAGGATCGCCGAGCAGGCGCTGAAGTCCCTGCGGTCCCGGGAGAAGGCCGAGGACTTCATGCAGGACTACAGCGGTGCCGGCGTGACCAACAATGTTTTGCAGATCACCGTGACCGGTGACAGCGACGCGGAGGCGGTGGCCCGCGCCAAGGCGTTGGCCGACGCGTTCGTCGCGGACCATGTGAGGCGGATACAGGAGGCCTCGAAAGCCGAGGCCAAGGCCCTGCTCGACCAGCGTGACCAGCTGAAGGGCCAACTGGCCCAGGTCAACAGGACGATCGGGAAGGGGACCGAGGCGAGTGGTCCGGGGGCGTCGGCGGACCTGGAGTCCCTCTACGCCCGCCGGGCCGAACTCACCTCGCAGATCACCGACTTCAGCCAGCGCGCCGGGGAGGCGAGCATCGGCATGCCCCGGCTCGTCGCCGGCACGCAGATCGTGGACGCCCCGTACGCGGTGCGCCACCCCCTGCTCAGGACCGCTGCCACCGACGCCGGGATCGGGCTCTTCCTCGGCCTCTTCCTCGGGCTCGCGTCGGCGGCGGTCGGCGCGGTGGTGGCGGACCGTCCCGTGCTCCGCCGGGAGATCGCCGCAAACCTCGGCGCCTCGGTCATCGCGGAGCTGCCCCACCGGCCGGGCGGGCGGTGGCGGCGCCGCCGGGTCCGGGCGGCACGCGAACGGCTCACCACGTCCCTGGCCCGCGCCGTGCGCGGCTCCGCGGAACCGGTGTCGCTGCTGGAACTGGGCTGCGCGCGCAACACGAGCGTGATCGCCCTGGACCTCGCCGGGGCACTGGCGGCGGAGGGGCCGGTGGTCGTCGTCGACGGTCTGCCGGGCCGGCAGCTCGCCGACCGACGCCCGAAGCCCGGGGACCCGGCCGTGGTCACCGGCGAGCGCGCCGCGGCCGAGTCGCCGCAGGGGCGCAGGATCGGCGTCGGCTCGGTGGCGCCCGGTACGGCGTGGACCGACCTGCAGTACCTCGGCACCCGGGCCGTCCTCGTCGTGCGGGCCGGGCACGGCAGCGCCGCGTGGCTGCACACCGTGGCGCGCCAGCTCGCGGACCAGCACATCGCGGTGATCGGTGTGGTGCTGATCGACCCCGACCCGCGTGACCGGACCGACGGCACGCTGTGGGACGGGCCGCCCGCCTCGCCGCGCGGCCGCGCCGAGCGGCCGGCCCGGCAGATGGGTGGGGGTGCCTCCCACGCCGTTCAGGCAGTGGGGGAGGTCCCGCGGCGGGCGGAGCGGCAGCCGATGTGGGCGGCACGGGTGCCGGACAGCGACCAGGAGGCTCAGTAACACATGTGTGGCATCGCAGGTACCTACCGCTGGCCGGACGGAAAGGCCGTGACCGACCGGCTCACCGACACCCTCGCGCACCGCGGTCCGGACGGGGCGGGACGCTACGGCCACGCCGTCGGGGACGGCGAGGTGCACCTCGGGCACCGCCGACTGGCCATCATCGACCTGTCCGAGACGGGCGCCCAGCCGATGGTCTCGGACGGCCTCGTGCTGACGTACAACGGCGAGCTGTACAACGCGCCCGAGCTGCGCGCCGAGCTGGCGGCCGCCGGGGTGCGCTTTCGCGGCACGTCCGACACCGAGGTGCTGCTGGAGGCCTGGCGGCGCTGGGGCACGGACTGCCTGCCCCGGCTGCGCGGCATGTTCGCGTTCGGGATCTTCGACGAGCGGACGGGCGACCTGGTGCTCGTCCGCGACCAGCTGGGCATCAAGCCGCTTTTCCTGCTCCGGCGCGGCGAGGGCCTGGTGTTCGCCTCCGAACTGAAGGCGCTCGCCGCCGTGACGGGCGGGTCGCTGGAGGTGGACCACGCGGCGTTGGTGGCGTCGCTGCTCTACTACTGGGTGCCCGACTCGCGGTGCGCGTTCCGTGAGGCGGAGAAGCTGCCGCCGGGGAGCTGGCTCAGGTGCCGGCCCGACGGCCGGGTGGAGCGCGGCCGGTTCTGGAACCTGCGGGACGTCGCCGCCGAGGGCAGGGAGCGGGCCCTGGCCGGCGAGCAGCCGGACATCGCGGCCGTCGTCGAGGAGTCGACCCGGCGCCACCTGATCTCCGACGTGCCCGTCGCGACCTTCCTCTCCGGGGGGCTGGACTCCAGTTATCTGACCGCGCTGGCGGCCCGCGACCGGCCCGGGATCTCCGCCTACACGATCGGGTTCCGCGCCGAGGACGCCAGGTTCGAGGCGATGCCGGACGACCTGCGCTACGCCCGGCAGGTGGCCGAGCGGTTCGGCGTCGACCTGCGCGAGATCGAGATCGCCCCGAACGTGCTGGACCTGCTGCCGCGGATGACGTACCACCTGGACGAGCCGATCGGCGACCCCGCCGCGATCAACACGTTCCTGATCTGCTCGGCCGCCCGGGAGGCCGGGGTCAAGGTGGTGCTGTCGGGGATGGGCGCCGACGAGCTGTTCGCCGGGTACCGCAAGCACCTGGCCAACCTGCTGGCGTTGCGTTACCAGCGCGTCCCGCGGCCGCTGCGGCGCGGTCTGTCCGCGGCCGTGGACCGGCTGCCGGTCGCCTCGGCCCGCCGCGGGTACCGGTCGGTGCGTTTCGCGAAGCGGTTCCTGTCCTTCGCCGATCTGCCGGAGGAGACCGCGTTCCGGCGCAGCTACACCATGTACGACCGGGGGGAGTTGCTGGCCCTGATCGATCCGGACCTGGCCCCGACGGTCGACGACGTGCTGACCGAGCACGCGGACGTCTACCGGGACAACGACCTCGACGACTTCGTCAACCGTATGTGCCTGGGCGACGCCCGCATGTTCCTGCCGGGCCTGAACCTCGCCTACACCGACCGGTCGAGCATGGCCGCGTCGATGGAGGTGCGCGTGCCGTACGTGGACGTCGAGGTGGTCCGGGCGGCGTTCGCCGTGCCCGGCGCCCGCAAGATCGTCGGACGGCAGGGCAAGGCCGTCCTGAAGGAGGCGGCGGTCTCGGTCCTGCCCCGGGAGATCGTGTACCGGCCCAAGGGCCTGTTCAGCGCCCCGCTGCGGGCCTGGATGAGCCGGGATCTGGCGCCGCTGGTGCGTGAGGTGGTGAACGACGGCGAGCTCGTCCGTTCCGGGATCCTGCGCCGTGACGCGCTGGCGCGGATGGTCGCCGAGGACGCCGCCGGGCAGCGGGACTTCTCCAAGCATCTGTGGCATGTGCTGACCCTCGAGCACTGGTATCGCGGCGCGACCTCCGGGTCCGGCCGGAACTCCCTTTGACGACGGCGTAGAGACAAGAGGACTTCGGGTGAAACAGGTCGTACAGAACTACAAGAGCGGTGAGCTGGCGCTGCTCGACGTGCCGGTGCCGGGGTGCAAGGCGGACGGTGTGCTGGTCCGCAGCGCCTACTCGCTGATCTCCACCGGGACCGAGCTGATGAAGGTGTCCGAGGCCGGCATGTCGATGCTGGGCAAGGCGCGTTCGCGGCCGGACCAGGTGGCCAAGGTCGTGCAGAGCGTGGCCGCCAACGGGGTGCCCGCCACCTACCGCAAGGTGATGGGCAAGCTGGACTCGTACACGCCGCTGGGCTACTCGCTGTGCGGGGTGGTCGAGCAGGTCGGCGCCGGCATCGACGACGTGAAGGTCGGCGACCTCGTGGCCTGCGCCGGCAACGAGCACGCGCTGCACGCCGAGCTGAACTGGGTGCCGAAGAACCTCTACGCCCCGGTGCCGGACGGCCTCGCGCCGCGGCACGCGGCCTTCGGCACCGTCGGGTCGATCGCGATGCAGGGTGTCCGTCAGGGCGAGTCGCGGCTCGGTGAGGTGGCCCTGGTCATCGGCCTCGGGCTGATCGGGCAGCTGGTGGTGCAGCTGCTCGCCGCCTCGGGGGTCCGCGTCGTCGGCGCCGACCCCGATCCGGTGCGCTGCGAGCTCGCCGAGCGGCTGGGCGCGGCGGCCTGTGGCGATCCCGGGTCCGCGGCGGTGGAGAACGCCGTCGCCGAACTCACCGACGGGCACGGCGTGGACCAGGTGTACCTGGCCGCCGGCGGCGGCAGCAACCAGCCCGTCGAGCTGGCCGCCCGGCTGTGCCGGGACCGCGGCCGGGTCGTCGACATCGGCAAGTGCCGCCTGGACCTGCCGTGGAACGCGTACTACGAGAAGGAGCTCGACGTCCGGTTCTCCCGCAGTTACGGCCCCGGTCGTTATGACCCGGCGTACGAGCTGGAGGGGCGGGACTACCCGATCGGTTATGTGCGCTGGACCGAGCGGCGCAACCTGGCGTGCTTCCTCGACCTCGCCGCCCGCGGCCGGGTCGACGTGGAGCCCCTGATCTCCCACATCGCCGACTTCGACGAGGCCGTCCCGACGTATCAGCGGCTGAAGGACGGCGAGTTGAAGGCCGTGGCCGTGCTGTTCCGGTACCCCGAGCAGCAGGAGGACGCGGCGCGGGCGCCGGAGGCCGAGGCTCCCGCGGTGACCGTGCCGGCGGTGCGTCGCGGCACGGCGGCGCCCGCCCCGGCCCGGACCGCCGGGAAGCCGGTGCGGCTGGCGTTCGTCGGCGCCGGAAACTACGCGACCTCGATGCTGCTGCCGCACCTGGCACAGCGCGACGGTGTGGAGTTGTCCACGGTGGTCACCACGACGGCGCTGTCGGCGGCCAACGCCAAGCGCAAGTTCGGCTTCGCCGCGGCGACCACCGATCTCGACGCGGTGCTCGGCGATCCGTTGGTCGACGCGGTGTTCGTGGTCACCCGGCACAGCTCGCACGCCGAGCTGACCCGCAAGGCGCTGCTGGCCGGCAAGACGGTGTTCGTGGAGAAGCCGCTGGCGCTGTCCGAGGACGAGCTGGCCGGTGTGCTCGCCGCGGTGGAGGAATCCGGCAACGACCGGCTGCAGGTGGGCTTCAACCGCCGCTTCGCGCCGCTGCTCAACGAGGCCAGGAAGCGGTTCGGCGCCCGGACCGGACCGGCGAGCCTGCGCTACCTGGTCAACGCGGGGCGCCTCGATCACGGCAGCTGGTACCTCCGCCAGGGCACCGAGGGCTCGCGGTTCGCCGGCGAGGGCGGCCACTTCATCGACACGGCGAGCTGGCTGCTCGACGCCGACCCGGTGTCGGTGTACGCGACGGCGGCTCCCGGCAACGAGGACCTTCAGGTCGTGCTGCGCTACCCGGACGGGTCCACCGCCACCATCAGCTATGTCACCACCGGGGCGCCCGGCTTCCCCAAGGAGACGCTGGACCTGGTCGCCGACGGCAAGGTCCTGCGGCTCGACGACTTCGTCCGTGCCTCGGTGTACGGGCGCAAGCGGTGGGTCAGTTCGCGGCTGCCCAAGGCCCGGGACAAGGGCCAGTCGGCCGAACTGGCGGCGTTCGTCAGGGCCGTGCGGACCGGTGGGCCGATGCCGGTGCCGCTGGAGTCGCTGGTCGCCACCACGGCGGCCACCCTCGCCGTGCGGACCGGCCTCGCCGGCGGCGCGCCGGTGGCGCTCGCGGAGGCCCGATGACGGTGAGTTCGGGGAGTCCGGGCTGGTACCTGCGGCGGCTGTCCCGGATGGGGCCGCGGGAGATCGGCGGCCGGGTGGGCGACACGGTGCGCAGGCGGCGGTGGCGGTCGGCGCCGCCGGACGGCCCGGGCGTGACCGGCGCCCGGTTCACCGCGGCGCTGCCCGCGGGGACGCTCGACGCGGTGCCGCCGGACGCCGCGAAACGGCTCGTCGCCGAGGCGGACCGCCTGATGGCGGGGCACGCCGAGTACTTCGGGGTGGTCCGCGACGACCTGGCCGACCCGGACTGGTTCCTCGACCCGAAGACCGGGCGCCGGGCACCGGAGGGCTACGCCTTCGACGTGCCGTACCGCGACGAGGACGCGGTCGGTGACATCAAGCAGATCTGGGAGCTGTCCCGGCATCACCACCTCACCGTGCTCGCCGCCGCCTACGCGGTCACCGGGGACGAGCGGTACGCCGAGCGGGTGGCGGGGCACCTGCGGTCGTGGTGGGCGGCCAACCCGCCGCTGCGCGGGGTGCACTGGACCAGCGGCATCGAGCTGGGGATCCGGCTGCTGTCCTGGGTGTGGGTCCGCCGACTGCTCGACGGCTGGCCGGGCGCGGCCGAGCTGTTCGAGGGCAACCCGGTGGCGCACCGGCAGATCTGGCACCACCAGCGCTGGCTGGCGGCCTTCCCGAGCCGGGGATCGTCGGCGAACAACCACGTCATCGCCGAGACGGCCGGGCAGTTCGCCGCGGCCTGCGCGTTCGGCTGGTTCCCCGCCTCGGCGCGCTGGCGGGCCGACGCGCTGCGGTCGCTGGAGCGGCAGTTGCGCGCCAACACGTTCCCGTCCGGTCTCAACCGGGAGCTGGCGAGCGAGTACCACGGGCTGGTGCTGGAGCTCGGTCTGGCCGCGGTGGCCGAGGCGGACGCCGCGAACGTGCCGGTCCCCGCGACGGTGCGGCTGGTGCTGCTGCGGATGACCGACGCGCTCGCGGCCGTCGTGGACGACCGGCTGCGGCCGCCGCGCCAGGGGGACGCGGACGACGGGCACGGTCTGGTCGTCGACGGCGCGGGCACCGATCGCTGGGGCTCGCTGCTGGCCACCGGGGAGGCCGTGTTCGGCCGGCTCGCCTGGTGGCCGGAGGTGACCGGCACCGATGTGCGCACCGGGTTGCTGGCCGCGCTCGTCCGGCCGGACGCGAAGGCGGGGACCACGCCGGCCGTGTCCCGCCCGGTGAGCCGGCCGGCCCATTTCTCCGACGCCGGGATGACCGTCCTGCGGGGGCCGGAGAAGATCTGGTGCCGTTGCGACGGCGGCCCGCACGGATTCCTGTCCATCGCCGCGCACGCCCACGCGGACGCGCTGTCCCTGGAGGTGCGGCACGACGGGGTAGACGTGCTCGCCGACCCGGGGACGTTCTGCTACCACGGGCAGCCCGAGTGGCGGCGGTACTTCCGCTCGACCCTCGGCCACAACACCCTGGAGCTGGACGGCGCCGACCAGTCGGTCTCCGGCGGCCCGTTCCTGTGGACCCGGCACGCGCGCAGCCGGGTCCTGGTCGCGGACACGTCCGGCGCCGGTGACGGGGGGACGGTCCGCTGGTGCGCCGAGCACGACGGTTACCGGCCCTCCGTGCACCGCCGCCGGGTGGAGCTGACGCCCGCGAGCGGGGAGCTGCGGGTGGTCGACGAGGTGCGCGGTGCGCGGCGGGCCGTGCGCCTGGCGTTCCACCTCGGCCCGGCGGTCGGCGCCGAGCTGGCGGGGAACCGGGCGAAGCTCACCTGGACGCGGGACGGCGAGGACCGCTCCGCGGTGCTCGACCTGCCCGGGCGGCTGTCCTGGACGGCGCACCGGGGGGAGAGCGACCCGCCGCTCGGCTGGTACTCCGCCGGCTTCGGGCGCAAGGAGCCCGCCACCACCCTGGTCGGCGCCGGCTTCACCGACGGCGCGGAGGGCTTCACCACCGTGCTCAGGTTCGAGGGTTAGGGGGGAGGGCGCGTGCGGATCGAGTGGCGGCGCCGGGCGCTGCCGGCGGCAGCGCTGGCGCTGGTGTTGGCGGCGGCCGGCTGTGACGGTGGCACGACGGACGCGACGCCGAGACCGACCGCCGCGCCCTCCACTCCCCCGACGTCCGTGGCCCGGGTGTGCGCCAAGCCCGCCGCCGGGCCGGCGAAGGCGCCGGCGGGCGCGGTGAGCGTCGACCCCGCGGTGCCCGGCGACCTGGCCGCGAAGACCGAGAGCAGTCCCCCGCACACCACCTTCTGGCTTCGGCCCGGCAGGCACACGCTGCTGTCGAACCGCTACGACCAGGTGATCCCGAAGGAAGGGGACGTCTACGTCGGGGCGCCGGGCGCGGTGCTCGACGGCCGGGGGAGCAACCACTACGCGTTCGGCGGCGCGGCCTCGGACGTCACCGTCCGCTATCTGACCGTGCAGGGCTTCGCCGCGCCCCGTGACGAGGGCGTGGTCAACCACGACTCGGCCGACGGGTGGGTGATCGACCACGCGACGATCCGGGACAACTCCGGGGCCGGGCTGATGGCCGGGGCCCGCCAGCAGGTCCGCGCCAGCTGTCTGCGCGACAACGGCCAGTACGGGATGAACGCGTACAAGGCCGGTGATGTCGGCGGGCTGGTGGTCGAGGGCAACGAGATCGTGGGCAACAACACGGACGACTGGGAGCGGCAGCGGCCGGACTGCGGCTGCAGCGGGGGCGTCAAGTTCTGGGCCGTGAACGGCGCGGTCGTACGCGGCAACTGGGTGCACGGCAACCGGGGAACCGGACTGTGGGCGGACACCAACAACAACGACTTCCTCATCGAGGGCAACCTGATCGAGGACAACGACGGTGCCGCGCTGATCTACGAGATCAGCTACAACGCGATCATCCGGAACAACACGATCCGGCGGAACAACTGGGTCGAGGGCCGCGCCTACGCGGCCGCCGGCGACACGTTCCCGTTCGCGACCGTCTACATCTCCGAGTCGGGGGGCGAACCGCGGGTCCGGGCCCGCACGGACAGGATCGAGATCTACCGGAACGTGCTGGAGAACAACTGGTCCGGGATCACCCTGTGGGAGAACGCCGACCGGTTCTGCAACAGCCCGGCCAACACCTCCTCCGGTGACTGCACGTTGCTGGTGAAGGACACCGGCCGCTGCGTGCAGCCCGCGATCGCCGAAGCGCCGCTGTACTCCGACTGCCGGTGGAAGACCCAGCGGGTGGACATCCACCACAACCGCTTCGTGCTGGACAAGTCCGTCGTCGGCTGCACGGCGAAGTGCGACCTGATGGCGGTGCTCTCCAACTACGGCACCTATCCGGACTGGTCGCCCTACCAGGGCGAGCGGGTGGCCGAGGCGATCACCGCGGGGCAGCACAACCGCTGGCACGACAACGTCTACGTCGGACCGTGGACCTTCGTCGTCCACGACGCGAGCCGGACGGTCGGTGTCGAGCAGTGGCGGGCCGCGCCGTACCGGCAGGACGCGGGCAGCAGCTTCCGCGCCGGGAAGGGTGGTTGAGATGAGATCCACGGACACCGGCACCGCTCGCACGTCGAAGATCGTCGGGACGGTCTGGGGGCTGCTCGTCCTCAACACCCTCGGCTCCGCCGGGGCGGTGACCATCGTCCCGCTGCCCCGGTCCCTCATCCAGATGGTCACCATGGGTTCGCTGGTCGCCGCGTTCGCGCTGGCGCTCGTGGCCAACCCCCGGGTGCGTATCCGGGCCAGCGCCTACGTGTTCCTGCTCACCCTGCTGCTGGTGCCGAGTCTGATCTCCAGCGTGGACCAGGGGGCCGGGCTCGGCGCGCTGTTCCGCTGCTTCCGGCTGGCTCTCTTCGTCGGCACGCTGTGGCTGCTCAGCCGCTGGTGGGACGGCGGCCCCACGTTCGTCCGGCACCACATCCGGATGTACTTCGCGGTGCTTGCCTCGGTGGCCGCCGGCCTGGTCGTCTCACCGGGCGCCGCCATGCCCGACCTCTACGGCGGGCGGCTGGTGGGCGCGTTGTGGCCGCTCACCCCGCCGCAGATCGGCCAGTACGCCGCGGTGATCACCGGGCTCACCGTGCTGCTTCTCCTGGGCCGCCGGGCCGACCGGACCAGCGCGGCGGTGGTCGTCGTGCCCTCCCTCGCCCTGCTCGCGCTGACCCACACCCGCACCGCCACGCTCGGCCTGATCATCGCGCTGACGCTGGCGATCACCTCGCTCGTGCTGACCAGCGCCGCCGCCCGTCGGGTCTTCTCCTGGGCGGTGCTGTGCGGCGCGGTGGCCGCCGTGGGGTTCAGCTCCGCCCTCCAGGCGTGGTTCCTGCGCGGGCAGAGCCAGGAGAACTTCGCCAGCCTCACCGGCCGGGCCAAGGTCTGGAACGCCCTGCTGGCGGCGCCCCGGACGACCTCGGAGCACCTGTTCGGCACGGGTCTCGGCGACAAGTCGTTCGGCGGGCTGCCGATCGACAACAGCTGGCTGGCCGTCTACAACGAGCAGGGCGTGACCGGCATCGCGCTGGTGGCGGCGATCATCATCGTGCTGGGCGGCGTCGCGCTGCTGCGGCCGCCGTCGCTGTCGAGGGCCTGCGCGATCTTCCTGATCAGCTACTGCGCGATCGCCTCCTACACCGAGGCCGGTCTCGGCGACGCCTCGCCGTATCTCCTGCACCTGGCCGTGGCCGCCTCGCTGCTGGCGGCGCCCGCCGAACCCGCTCCCCCGTCGGGGCCCGACGCGCCCCGACGTCCCGTCCCGCGCTGGGCCCGTACTTCGGAGGTGACCTGAGCATGCACGTCGTCGTGGTGCACAACCGCTACGCCTCGGCGCAGCCGAGCGGGGAGAACAAGGTCGTCGACCAGGAGGTGGCGCTGCTGCGCGGGGCCGGGCACCGGGTGGAGGTGTTCGAGCGGCGCAGCGACGACATCGCCGCCCGGTCGTTGCCGGGCAAGGCCGCGATACCGCTGCTGGTGCCGTGGAACCCCGCGGTGCGCGGAGAACTCGCCGCGAGGCTCCGCGCCGAGCGGCCGGACGTGGTGCACGTCCACAACGTCTTCCCGCTCCTGTCGCCCGCGGTGCTGGCGGCGTGCGCCGACGCCGGTGTGCCCGCCGTCGCCACGCTGCACAACTACACCCAGGTCTGCCCGCCCGGCACCCTGCAGCGGGACGGCAGGCCGTGCACCGAGTGCGTCGGAACCGCGCCGCTGCCCGCCGTCCGGCACGGCTGCTACCGCAACTCCCGGCTGGCGACGGTGCCGCTCGCGGTCAGTCTGTCGGTCAACCGGCGGCGGTGGTGGTCCGGCGTGGAGCGGTTCTTCTGCATCTCCGCCGCGCAGCGCGACGTCCTGGTGCGGTCCGGCATGCCGGCCGAACGGCTGGCGGTGAAGCACAACTTCGTGCCCGATCCGGACGACCGCCGCGTGGGCGCAGGCGAGCATCTGCTCTACCTGGGCCGGCTCGCGGAGGCCAAGGGCGTGCGGCTGCTCATGGCCGCCTGGGACGAGCTCGCCGCCGGCGGCGGTGTGGGCGTCCCACTCGTGATCGCGGGCACGGGGCCGCTGGAGCGGGAGGTGGCCGCCTGGGCGGCGGGCCGCGACGACGTGCGCTACGTCGGCCTGTACGACTCGGCGCAGTGCCGCGAGGCCATCGCCCGGTCGGTGGCCGTGGTGGTTCCCTCCACCTGGCTGGAGGCCTTCGGCCTGGTGGTGGTGGAGGCGATGGCGGCCGGGGTCCCGGTCGTCGCCGCCGGGCACGGCGCCTTCGTCGAACTCGTCGAGGAGGGGGTGACCGGGCTGCTGCACCGGCCGGGCGAGGCGGCTTCGCTCGCGTCGTGCCTGCGCCGGATCACGGACGGACCGGTCCGCAACCAGGAGATGGGCCGGGCGGCCCGGCGACGGTACGAGCAGGGCTTCAGCCCGGCCGTCGGCCTGGAGCGCCTGGTGGAGGGGTACCGCGCCGCGATCGCGGGGCGGTCCGGCGGCGGGGACAGCCCGCCGCCGGTAGGGGACAACAGCACTGGCTCGCGGCGGGGGCGCCCGCGCGAGCGGGATGGGGGCAGTAGATGACACGATGCCGACTCTGCGGCTCGGCGGCGCTGGCGAGCGTCGTCGACCTGGGGGCGACCCCGCCGTGCGAGAGCTTTCTCGCCGCGGACCGACTGGACGATCCGGAACCGGCGTACCCGCTGCATCTGCGGGTCTGCACCGACTGCTGGCTCGCGCAGATCCCGCCGCTGATCACGCCGGAGGAGACGTTCAAGGAGTACGCGTACTTCTCCTCGTTCTCGACCTCGTGGGTGGAGCACGCGCGCACGTTCGTCGCCGACGCCGTGGAGCGGGTGGGCCTTCGCCCCGACGCCTTCGTGGTCGAGGTCGCGAGCAACGACGGGTATCTGCTGAGGCACGTGGTGGACCGGGGGATCCGCTGCCTCGGCGTCGAGCCCTCGGTGAACGTCGGCGCCGCGGCACGGGACGCGGGCGTGCCCACGCTCACGGAGTTCCTGAGCCCGCAGACCGGCTCGGCCGTCCGCGCCGAGCACGGCCCGGCGGACCTGGTCGTGGCCAACAACGTGTACGCGCACATCCCCGACGTGGTCGGCTTCACCCAGGGGCTGCGCGCCCTGGTCGCCGACGACGGCTGGGTCTCGATCGAGGTGCAGCACCTGCTGACGCTGATCGAGGAGAACCAGTACGACACGATCTACCACGAGCACTTCCAGTACTACACGGTCGCCTCCGCGATCCGGGCGCTGGCGAGCGGCGGACTCGCGCTGGTGGACGTCGAGTTGCTGCCGACGCACGGCGGCTCCATCCGGCTGTGGGCCCGGCCGGCCGAGGTGGCCGGCGAGCCGAGCCGGCGGGTGGCCGAGGTACTGGACCGGGAGAAGGCCGCGGGGCTGCAGGAGCTGTCCGGGTACACCGAGTTCTCCGCCCGGGTGGCCAAGGTGCGCAGGGACCTGCTGCGGTTCCTCATCGATGCGGCCGAGCGCGGCGAGACGGTCGTCGGCTACGGCGCGCCCGGCAAGGGCAACACCCTGCTCAACCACTGCGGCATCCGGCCAGACCTGCTGTCCTACACGGTCGACCGCAACCCCTACAAGCACGGCAGGTTCACCCCGGGCACCCGCATCCCGATCCTGGCGCCCGAGCAGATCGCCGTCGACCGGCCGGACTACGTCCTGGTCCTCCCGTGGAACCTGCGGGCCGAGCTGGTCGAGCAGTTGTCGTTCGTGCACGCCTGGGGCGGCCGGCTGGTCTTTCCCATACCGGAACTGAGCATCGTCGAGGTCACGTCATGAAGGTCGTACTGTTCTGCGGCGGTTACGGGATGCGGATGCGCAGCGGCGCCGCGGACGACGTGCCCAAGCCGATGGCGATGGTCGGGCCGCGACCGCTGATCTGGCACGTCATGCGCTACTACGCGCACTTCGGGCACACGGAGTTCGTCCTGTGCCTCGGGTACGGGGCCCACCACATCAAGGACTTCTTCCTCAACTACGAGGAGACGACGTCCAACGACTTCGTGCTGCGAGGCGGACGGACGGAGCTGTTGTCCACCGACATCTCGGACTGGACGATCACGTTCGCGCAGACCGGCATCGAGTCGCCGATCGGGGAGCGGCTGCGCCGGGTGCGGCACCACCTGGACGGCGACGAGATGTTCCTCGCCAACTACGCGGACGTGCTGACCGACGCCCCGCTGCCGGAGATGATCGACAACTTCGCCCGGCGCGACGCCGGTGCGTCGATGATGGTGGTGCCGCCGCAGTCCTCGTTCCACTGCGTGGATCTGGGCGAGGACGGCCTGGTGGGGGGCATCACCGCGGTGAGCGACATGCCGCTGTGGGAGAACGGCGGCTACTTCGTGCTCCGTCAGGAGGTCTTCGACCACATCCCGGAGGGCGGTGACCTGGTGGCCGACGGATGCGCCCAACTGGCCAAGCGCGGGCGGCTGGTGGCGCACCAGCACCGCGGCTTCTGGAAGCCGACCGACACGGTGAAGGAGCGGGCCGCGCTCGACGAGGCGTACGCCCGGGGCGAGCGCCCGTGGGCCGTGTGGGAACGGGACGGTGCCCGGGCGGGCGCCGGGACGGGGGCCGCGTGATCCGGCTCGGCGCGGGGCGCCTGGACCGGATCGTCGCGGTGGGCGCGCACTGCGACGACATCGCCATCGGCGCCGGCGGCACCCTGCTGACGTTGTGCCTCGCGCGGCCGGGCATCCGCGTCGACGCGCTGGTGCTCTCCGGCGGCGGGGGTGAGCGCGAGCAGGAGGAGCGGGCCGCGCTCGCGGCCTTCTGCCCGGGCGCCGACCTGCGGCTGACCGTGCTCAAGCTGCCCGACGGCCGGCTGCCGTCGCACTGGGGCGAGGCGAAGGACGCGGTGGAGGAGCTGCGCGGGCAGACCGAACCGGATCTCGTCCTCGCCCCGCGCACCGACGACGCGCACCAGGATCACCGCGGCCTGGCGAAACTGGTGCGCACCGCGTTCCGCGACCACCTCGTGCTCGGCTACGAGATCGTCAAGTGGGACGGCGATCTCGGCCGTCCGTCCGGGTACCAGCCGCTGTCCGCGGAGATCGCCGAACAGAAGGTGCGGCTGCTGCAGGAGCACTACCCCTCGCAGCGGCACCGGCCCTGGTACGACCGGGAGGCCTTCCTCGGGCTGGCCCGGATCCGCGGCATCGAATGCCACGCGCGCTACGCCGAGGCGTTCGCCGTCACCAAACTCACTCTCGACCTGGGGGAATGAACCATGCGCGTACTGCTGACCGGACACCAGGGCTATCTGGGAACCGTGATGGCCCCCGTGCTCACGGCCGCCGGGCACGAGGTGGTCGGTCTCGACGCCGGCCTGTTCGCCGACTGCGTCCTCGGTCCGACGCCCGCGGACCCGCCGGGGCACCGGGTGGACCTGCGCGACGTCACGGCCGAGCACGTGGCCGGGGTGGACGCCGTGATCCACCTGGCCGCGCTGTCCAACGACCCGCTGGGATCGCTGGCGCCGGAACTCACCTACGACATCAACCACCACGCGTCCGTGCGGCTCGCCCGGCTGGCCCGCGAGGCCGGGGTGGGGCGCTTCCTGTACGCGTCGACCTGCTCGGTGTACGGCGCCGCCGGCGGCGACGACCTGGTCGCCGAGGACGCCCCGCTGCGCCCGGTGACGCCGTACGCGGAGTCCAAGGTGCGGGTGGAGGACGACCTGCACGCGCTCGCCGACGGCGACTTCAGCCCGGTGTACATGCGCAACGCCACCGCCTTCGGCTACTCGCCCCGGCTGCGCGCCGACATCGTGCTGAACAACCTGGTGGGTCACGCGCTCCTGTCCGGCGAGGTGCTCGTGCTCTCCGACGGCACGCCCTGGCGCCCGCTGGTGCACGCCGCCGACATCGCCCGCGCCTTCGCGGCCGCGCTGGTCGCGCCGCGCGAGGCGGTGCACGACCGGGCGTTCAACATCGGCAGCGAGACCAACAACGTCACGGTCGCCGAGATCGCCGGGCAGGTCGCCGAGGCGGTGACCGGCGCGAAAGTGGTCATCACCGGGGAGAACGGCGCCGACCCGCGGTCGTACCGGGTGGACTTCTCCCGGTTCCGCACGGCGATCCCCGGCTTCGACTGCGAGTGGTCGGTGAAGCGGGGCGCGCTCGAACTCGCGGACGCCTACCGCGAGCACGGACTGACCCGGGAGACCTTCGAGCAGCGCTTCACCCGGCTCGCGGTACTGCGCGCGGCGTCCGACGCCGGCGCCGTCGACGACACCCTGCGGTGGCGCCGATGACCGTGGCCGGCGAGGAGATGCACGCTCTGGTGGAGCGGCTGTACCCGCTGTGCCGGAGCATCACCGGCGACGGTGTGCGCGCCACCCTGGACATCGTCGGCGAGTACGTCCCGCTGCGGGTGCACGAGGTGCCGACGGGGACCCGGGTGCTCGACTGGACGGTGCCGCAGGAGTGGAACATCCGGGACGCGTACATCGCCGACGCCGCCGGGAAGCGGGTCGTCGACTTCGCCGCGTCCAGCCTGCACGTGCTCGGCTACAGCGTGCCGGTGTCGGCGACCATGTCGCTGGACGAGCTGCGCGGACACCTGCACACCCTGCCGGACCACCCGTCCTGGGTGCCGTACCGCACCAGCTACTACAAGCCGGAGTGGGGGTTCTGCCTGGCCCAGGAGACCCTGGACGCGCTGCCGGACGGAGAGTACGAGGTGCGCGTCGACTCGACGCTCGCCGACGGCCATCTCACCTACGCCGAGCACGTGGTCCCCGGGCAGGTCGCCGACGAGGTGATCGTCTCCTGCCACGTCTGCCACCCGTCGCTGGCCAACGACAACCTGGCCGGCGTCGCGGTGGCGGTGTTCCTCGCGCGGGCGCTGGCGGAGCAGGGCCCGTACTACACCTACCGGTTCATCTTCGCGCCCGGCACCATCGGGGCGATCACCTGGCTGGCGCGCAACGCGGAACGGGTGGAACGGGTCAAGCACGGGCTGGTGCTGGCCTGCGCCGGCGACCGGGGCCATCTGACGTACAAGCAGAGCCGGCGCGGCGACGCGGAGATCGACCGGGTGCTGCGCCATGTGCTGGCCGTCTCCGGACGGCCGCACGACGTCAAGGAGTTCACCCCGTACGGCTACGACGAGCGGCAGTACTGCTCGCCGGGGTTCGATCTCGGCGTGGGCTCGCTCAGCCGGACCCCGTACGCGGGCTACCCCGAGTACCACACCTCGGCGGACAACCCCGACTTCGTCTCGCCGGAGGCGATGGAGGACACCCTCGCCGTCTGCCGCGAGGCGTTCGCCGTCCTCGACCGCAACCGGCGGTACGTCAACCTCAGTCCCTATGGCGAACCGCAGCTGGGACGGCGTGGGCTGTACGAGTCGCTGGGGGGCCGCAGCGACGCGAAAGAGGCCCAGATGGCCATGCTCTGGGTGCTCAGCCTCTCCGACGGCGAGCACAGTCTGCTGGACGTCGCCGAGCGGTCCGGGCTGCCGTTCGACACCGTCGCCGCGGCGGCCGGCGCCCTGCACGACGCCGAGCTGATCAAGGCATGACGCCGATGACCACCGGGGAGGGGAAGACGACGGCGGACGGGGCCACGGACGCCCGGCGGACCGCCCGGCGGGCCGTCGCCGGCCGGTTGTCCTGGGGACTGGCCGACCAGGCGGCCTCCAGCATGACCAACTTCGCGGTGGGCATCTATGTGGCCCGCTCGCTGGGGCTGACCGCGTTCGGCGTGTTCAGTCTGGCCTGGCTGACCTACGGCGTGGTGCTGAACGTCGCCCGCGGGCTGGCCACCGATCCGCTCGTGGTGCGCTTCAGCGGCGTGCCGGAGGCGTCCTGGCGCGCGGCGGCCGCCCGCTCCTCGGGTGCCGCGCTCGGCGTCGGCACCGCCCTCGGCGCGGTGTGTCTGCTGGTCGGGCTCGGCCTCGGCGGCCGCGTGGGGCCCGCGTTCGTCTGCCTCGGCGTCGTGCTGCCGGCGCTGCTGCTGCAGGACGCCTGGCGGTTCGCGTTCTTCGCCGCCGGGACCGGGCGCAAGGCGTTCGTCAACGACCTCGTGTGGGGTGTCGCGCTCGTCCCGGCGATGGTGGTGGCGGCCCGCGTGGACAGCGTGGCCGCGTTCGTGCTCGCCTGGGGCGCGTCCGCCGCGGTGGCAGCGGGGTACGGCTGTCTCCAGTCCGGGATCCGGCCCCGGACGACCGGGACGCGCGGGTGGCTGCGCGAGCAGCGCGACCTCGGCTACCGGTACCTGGTCGAGAACGTCAGCCTCAGCGGCGCGAGCCAGCTGCGGGCGTACGGTCTCGGCGCGATCGTCGGCGTCGGCGCGGTGGGCGCGGTGCGGGGCGCGGAGCTGCTGCTCGGCCCGTTCCTCGCGCTGCTGATGGGGCTGTCGCTGGTCACCGTCGCGGAGGCGGCACGCGTGCTGCGGCAAGCCCCGCACCGGCTGAACAGGTTCTGCCTGCTGCTGGGAGGCGGGCAGGCCGCCGCCGCGCTGCTGTGGGGCGCGGCGCTGCTGCTGATGCCGGACCGGGCCGGCGAGTTCGTGCTCGGCGACGTCTGGCCCTCCGCCTCGCAGCTCATCGTGCCGGCCACCCTCGGCGTCGCCGGCGCCGGCCTCGGCACCGGCGCGGCGGCCGGACTGCGCGCGCTCGCCGCGGCCCGGCGCAGCCTGCGCTGTCAACTGTTCGCCTCCGCCTGTTACGTCGGCGGCGGACTCGGCGGGGCCGCCGTGGCCGGCACGGTCGGCTCGGCCTGGGGCGTCGCCGCCGCGACCGTCGGCAGCTCGGCCGTGTGGTGGCTGCAGCTGCGGGCCGCGTCGCGCGAGCACCACCGGAACACCATCCGCGAAGTGAGGACCTCATGACCGCCCACCCCAGGCTGAGCGTCGGCCTGCCCGTGTACAACGGCGAGGAGTACCTGGCCGAGTCGTTCGACGCCCTGCTCGGACAGACCTACGAGGACTTCGAGCTGGTCGTC
This sequence comes from Streptomyces sp. P3, assembly GCF_003032475.1. Lineage (NCBI taxonomy): Bacteria > Bacillati > Actinomycetota > Actinomycetes > Kitasatosporales > Streptomycetaceae > Streptomyces > Streptomyces sp. P3. The sequence continues at coordinate 6,547,298 of NZ_CP028369.1, read as the reverse complement.
TCCGACAACGCCTCGACCGACGGGACCGAGGACATCTGCCGCCGGTACGCCGCCGAGGACTCGCGCATCCGGTACATCCGGCTGCCCCGCAACATCGGCGCCGCGCCCAACCACAACTACGTGTTCACCGAGTGCCGCGGCGAGCTGTTCAAGTGGGCCTCGCACGACGACCTGTACGCCCGGGACCTGCTGCTGCGCTGCGTGGAGGCGCTGGACGAGCGGCCGGACGTGGTCCTCGCGCACAGCGGCCAGGCGGTCATCGACGGCGACGGCCGGGTGAAGGTCCCCTACGCGTACGGGCTCGCCACCGACTCGCCGCACGCGCCGGAGCGCTTCCGCAGCCTGCTGTTCGAGCCCGGCGGCGACGACTTCTACGGGGTGATGCGGGCCGACATGCTGCGCCGGGTGAAGCCGCACGACAGCTACCACCACGCGGACCGCACGTTCGTCGCCGAGATCACCCTGCACGGTCCCTTCCACCAGGTGCCGGAGCTGCTGTACTTCCGCCGCGACCATCCCACCCGCGCCGAGCGGGCGAACCCCTCCAAGCGCTCCCGGTGCGTCAACCTGGACCCGCGCCGGGCAGGCCTGCTGCATCCGACGCCCCGGCTGCTCGCCGAGTACGTCTGGGGTTTCGCCTCGGCGATCCGGCGGGCGCCGCTGTCCCCGGCGGACCGGCGCGCGTGTTTTCGCCACCTGGCCGCGTGGATGACCAGCCGGGTCCGGCCGGGCGCCGGGGAGCGGGTCGAGGACCGCGCCCCGGTCGATCCGGCCCGGCTCACCGTCTCCGTCGACGACCTCGTCGCCGGCCGCGAGGGGAGGCGGGCATGACGTCCGCGGGCGCGTCCCCGGTGCGCGTCGGGGTGTTCGGGCTGCTCGGCTCCGGCAACCTCGGCAACGACGGTTCGCTCGAGGCGGTGCTCGGATATCTCCGCGCGGAGCACCCGGAGGCGGTCGTGGACGCGCTGTGCGGCGGACCCGAGGTCGTCACGGCCCGGTACGGCATCCCCGCGACGCGGCTGCACTGGTACCGCGGGGAGTACCGGACCGCGTCCCGCGCGGGCGCGATCGCCGGGAAGGGGCTGGGCAAACTCGTCGACGCCTTCCGCACCGCCGCCTGGGTGCGCCGGCACGACGTGGTGATCGTGCCGGGCATGGGCGTCCTGGAGGCCACGCTGCCGCTGCGGCCGTGGGGCTTCCCGTACGCGCTGTTCCTGCTCTGCGCGAGCGGCCGGCCGGCCGGCGCCCGGGTCGCGCTGGTCGGCGTCGGCGCCGCCCCGATCGCCAACAAGTCGACCCGCGCCCTGGTGCGCTGGTCGGCGCGGCTGGCCGCCTACCGGTCGTACCGGGACGTCCAGTCCCGCGACGCGATGCGGGCGATGGGCGTGGACACCGCGCGCGACGAGGTCCACCCGGACCTCGCGTTCGCCCTGCCGGCGCCGCCGTCGGGCGCGTCCTCGGTACCGCCGGGCCGCGTCTGCGTCGGCGTCATGGACTTCCACGGCGGCGACGACGACCGCGACCGCGCCGAGGAGATCCACCGGCGCTACCTCGAGGGGACGACCCGGTTCGTCCGCGCGCTGGTCGAGGAGGGCAGGCCGGTCCGGCTGCTCACCGGCGACGCGTGTGACGCGCCGGTGGTCGCCGCGATCCTCGACGCGGTGGACTCGCCGCTGGTCGACGCCGCCGAGGCGGCCTCGCTCGCCGACCTGATGAAGGAGGCGGCGGCCGCCGACGCCGTGGTGGCGACCCGCTACCACAACCTGGTCTGCGCACTGAGGGTCGGCACCCCGACGCTCGCGCTCAGCTATGCGGCGAAGAGCGACGCGCTCATGGCTCGGATGGGCCTCGGCGCGTACTGCCATCCCGCGCGCGAGGTCGACGCCGACCGGCTGCTCGAGCAGTTCCGGTCGCTGGAGAAGTGCTCGGCGCAACTGCGGCAGACGCTCGCCGAACAGAACCGGGCCGCCGCCCGCCGGCTCGAGCAGCAGTTCACCGCCCTGACCGCGGCACTGTTCCCGGCGACCGGCCGCACCCGCGCCAGCCACCAAGACCACGACCACGCCCGCGCACAGGGCCACACCCGGCAGGAGACTCCGTGAAGGCGATCGAAGTCCCGGAGATCTCCGGCGCATACCTCTTCGAACCGACGCCCTACGCCGACGAACGCGGCTTCTTCTGCCGCACCTTCGACGCCGACGTGCTCCGCTCGGTGGGCCTCGACCCCGACGCCTTCGTGCAGGACAGCCTGTCCCGCTCGGTCGGCGGCGTGCTGCGCGGCCTGCATCTGCGCTCCGGCGCCGGCGAGGCCAAGCTGGTGCGGTGCTCGTACGGGAGGATCTTCGACGTCGTCGTGGACCTGCGGACGGACTCGCCGACCTTTCGCAACGTGGCCACCTTCGAGCTGTCCGGCGAGACGCAGACCACCCTCTACATCCCGGCGGGGTGCGCGCACGGCTTCCAGGCACTGACCGAGACCGCCGACACCTCGTACCGGATCGACCGTCCGCACGATCCGGCCGAGGACGTGACGATCGCCTTCGACGACCCGGAGCTGGCCGTTCCCTGGCCGCTGCCGGTCACGTCGATGTCCCAGCGGGACCGGGAGGCGCCGAGCCTCGCCGACGTCCTGAAGCGCAAAGAGAGTTGAGGTCGGCGTGGACACCGAAGACACCGGAGAGCTCCTCCTGCCCCGGTCGCGGGCGGCGAACGAGCGGCTGCACGCCCTGGTCCCCGGGGGCGCGCACACCTACGCCAAGGGCGACGACCAGTACCCCGAGAACCTGGCCCCGGTCATCAGCCACGGTCACGGCGCCCATGTGTGGGACGTCGACGGCAACCGGTACATCGAGTACGGCTCCGGCCTGCGCTCGGTCAGCCTCGGCCACGCCCACCCACGGGTGGTCGAGGCGGTGCGACGGCAACTCGACCGCGGCAGCAACTTCGTCCGGCCGTCCGTTGTGGAGGTCGAGGCCGCGGAACGCTTCCTGGCGACCGTGCCGACCGCCGAGATGGTGAAGTTCGCGAAGAACGGCTCCGACGCCACCACCGCCGCGGTGCGCCTCGCCCGCGCCGCCACCGGCCGCCCGCGGGTGGCCCTCTGCGCCGACCACCCGTTCTTCTCCACCGACGACTGGTTCATCGGCACCACGCCGATGTCCGCGGGCATTCCGGACGCCACCAACGAACTCACCGTGGCGTTCCCCTACGGCGACCTGGCCGCCACCGAGGAGATGCTCACCCGGCACCGGGGCGAGGTCGCCTGTCTGATCCTCGAACCCGCCACCCATTCCGAGCCGCCGCCCGGGTATCTCGAGGGCCTTCGCGAACTGGCCGACCGGCACGGCTGCGTCCTGGTCTTCGACGAGATGATCACCGGCTTCCGCTGGTCCGAGGCGGGCGCCCAGGGCCTGTACGGCGTCGTCCCCGACCTCTCCACGTTCGGCAAGGCGCTGGGCAACGGGTTCGCCGTCTCGGCGCTGGCCGGGCGCCGCGACCTGATGGAGCGGGGCGGGCTGCGTCACTCCGGCGACCGGGTGTTCCTGCTGTCCACCACGCACGGTGCGGAGACGCACTCCCTGGCCGCCGCGATGGCCGTGCTCACCACCTACGTGGAGGAGGGCGTCACCGCGCGGCTGCACGCCCTCGGCGAACGGCTGGCCGCCGGTGTCCGCGACGCCGCGGCCGGCATGGGCGTCGGCGACCACCTCGTCGTCCGGGGCCGGGCCAGCAACCTGGTCTTCGCCACCCTCGACGAGCACGGGCGCCCGTCCCAGGAGTACCGCACCCTGTTCCTGCGCCGGCTCCTCGCGGGCGGCGTCCTGGCCCCGTCGTTCGTGGTGAGCGGCGCGCTCAGCGAAGCCGACATCGATCACACCGTCGACGTGGTGGCCCAGGCGTGCGCGGTGTACCGCAAGGCCCTGGACGCCGGTGACCCCACCCCGTGGATGGGGGGACGACCGGTGAAGCCCGTGTTCCGCCGCCTGGCGTGACGCGACAGGCTGAGCCCGACGTGACGTGACGTGGCGTGACGTCAGCGATGATCCGGCCGACCCGCGTCGGCCGGCGGGCCGGCAATTGGATCGGCCGGCGGACCGGCGATCCGATCGGCCGACCTGTCCGCCGTCAGGTCGGCCGATCGGTCGGCCCGCCGGTCGGCCCACCGGTCGGCCGTCCGGTCGATCAGCCACGCGGTCGCCGGCACCACCGTCAGCGCGGTGCACCAGCCGCCGAGGGCGTCGGTCGGATAGTGCGCGCCCAGGGCCACCTGCGCCCAGCCCATGGACGCGCCGGCGGCCAGCGCCGCGATGAGCACGAGTGAGGTGCCGGCCGTCCTGGCGAGGCCGGTCCGGCCGGTCGCGAGGAGCGCCGCCACGACGGCCAGCGCGGTGGCGAAGGCGGTGTGCCCGCTCGGGTAGGACAGGTTGTCGGCACCGTGGATGGTGCGTCCCACCACGGACTTGAGCAGCGTCGCCGCCCCCACGGTCAGTCCGGTGCCGACGACGACGAGCACCGCCGAGCGAGGACGCCGAAGCAGCAGACAGCCCGTCACGCCGGCGACGAGCAGCAGCGCCGCCCCCACGGGCTCTCCCAGGAAGTCCAGGGCCAGAGCGACGTTCCGCCAGGGCGGCCGCACGCTGTCCGCCGTCGGCCGGACGACCCACCGGTCCACCCTGCCGGGCTCGCCGTCGCCGGCGTACAGCACCCCCAGCGCGAGGACCACCAGCGCGGCGAGCGCCGCGATCGGCCCGAGCGACGAACGCAGCGACCCGGGCAGCACCGCGTGCGCCGAGCGGCCGTTCACCAGCCCACCGCGTCCGTAGCGTCCACCGCGTCCGTCGCGCCCGCCTGCCGACTCCCCACCGACGACCCCCCGTCGTGTCCGACGTGGCCCCTCCGGAGCCAGTCCCTGCCTGCCACCCTAACCAACACCGCGGTCACGTCCCGCGGCCGTCGGAAAGTCCGTGCCGTGCGGCTCACCCGCGGTCGGTGTGCCCGCGCTCCGGCGAGGAACGGCGCCGCCCCGCACGAGAAGGATGACAAAATGAGGGCCGTCTGCCTCGCGCGTCGTGACCGGCAGGGTGCTGCACATGAGGGCGAGGGGATGATCGTGGCCGAACCGTTCAAGGGAGTTCACCGCTTACGCGGCACGTGCGTGGCGAGCGTGGCCCGGCATGGGGGCTAGCGGCGGCGTGGACCCGTCCGGACCGAAGACGCCTCCCGTGGGCCGGGAGGCCGAGATCGCCCGCCTCGTGCGCAGCGTCGAGGGGCACGGCGAACAGCGGATGCTGATGCTGCTCGGCGAGGCCGGCGCGGGCAAGTCACGGCTGCTCGAGGTCGCCGTCGACCACGCGCGGGCCCGCGGAGCGCTCGTGCTGGCGTGCCAGGGCACGGAGGCCGAGTCGCGGCAGTCCTTCGCCTCCCTGCACCAGTTGCTCCTCCCCGTCCTGCCCGAGGCGGCCACGCTGGCCGGCCATCTGCGCGGGGCGCTCGAGACGGCGTTCGGCGTGGCTCCCGCGGAGGGACCGTCCGACCCCATGCTGCTGCGCGTCGCCGTCCTGACGCTGCTGACCGACGTCGCACGTCGGCACCGTGTCCTGCTGACGGTCGACGACGTCCAGCACTTCGACCGGGACTCCCTCGACGTGCTCGGCTTCGTGATGCGCCGCCTCGCCGCCGCCGACGTGCACGTGCTGCTGGCGGCACGCGGGCAGACTCCCCCCGACGGGCTGGCGCCGACCCTGCCCACCCTGCTGCTGGGGCCGCTGACCGAACGGGACGCGGTGGCACTCGTGGACGCCCAGCCGCACGTTCCCACCGGCCGGACCCGGATCGAACTGCTGCGGCAGGCCGGCGGAAACCCACTGGCCCTCATCGAACTGTGCCGCGCCGCGCAGTCGGACGGCGGCGCGGGCGTGCTGTCGGGCGGCGGTCTGCCGCAGACCGAACGCATCCAGGAGCTGTACGCCGCCCGCCTGCGCGACCTTCCGGGGATGACCCAGCGGCTGATCCTCTATGCGGCGGCTTCGCAAGACGAGGACCTCGACACGATCATGGCGGCCGCGGGCGCCGGGCCGGACCTCTGGGCATGGGCCTCGGCCGAGGAGGCGGGTCTCGTGACCGTCCTGGACAAACGGGTGGTCTTCCGTCACCCGCTGGCACGCGCGGCCTCCTACCACGCGGCGCCGGCCTACCTCCGGCAGCAGGCGCACCGGGACCTGGCGGCCGCCCTCACGGCCGACCCGGCCCGGCGCGCGTGGCACCTGGCCGCCGCCTGCGTCGGTCACGACGAGTCCGTGGCGGCGGCTCTGGAGGACACCGCCGAACTCGCCGAACGGGTCGGCGGGTTCTACGCGGCGGGCGAGGCCCTGCAGCGGTCCGCCGAGTGCACCCCCGCGGCCGCCGACCGGGCGCGCCGCTACGCGAAGGCGCTGCGGGCCGCCCAGAACACCGGTGACCCCTCCTGGGTCTGCGAACTCTACGAAAAGATCACCGCGCTGACCGAGGACCGGGACCTGCTGGGCATGGCGGCGTGCGCCGCGGGCATGGCCCTGTCGCTGTCCGGCCACCAGCGCGAGGCGTTCCAGACGCTGATGAACGCGCTGCAGCCGGACCCGCCCGAGGACGCCCTCACGGTGGTCGCTCTGGTCAGCGTGCTCGGCGCCGTCGCGTTCCAGTCGGGCCTGCCGGAGGTCGGGCAGCCGATCACCGCGCTGCTGAACGAGGTGGACGGCGCGCACCGGGGCTCCGCCTACGCCGAACTGAGGACGACCGACGCGACCGACTCGGTGCTCGCCGTGACCCTCAGCGTGGCCGAACCGACGCGTGCCACGGAGTTGTTGCGGGGCGTCCGCCGGCGGCCGGGCTCGCCGCGGCCGCCGCTCGACATAGCGGAGATGACCCGGGGCGTCGCCGTCAGCGCGCTGGCCTTCCTGGCCGACGAGTCGGACCTGTGCGTGGAGACCTACCGCCGGATGCGCCCCGTGCTCGACGCGTACGGCGCCTCGGGCTCCATGGCCAGCGTGCTCACGGTGACGGCCGCGGCGCTGATCGACACCGGCCGCTGGGCGGAGGCGGACCAGCATCTGGAGAGGGCGGCGTCGCTGGCCGCGGTGCACAAGTGGCAGCACATGCAGATCGACGTCGAGGCGCTCCGGGCGACCCTGCGGGCGCTGCGCGGCGAATCCGCGTCCATGCCGCCGGACCAGGCGTGGACGGCCCTCGCGCTACCGGAGAACCGCGCCACCCACGCACGCCTCCTGCGGGCCGCGGGCACGTCCGCCATGGCGGCGGGCGACTTCGACGCCGCGTTCCGCTGCTTTCGGTCCCTCTTCGACGAGGACGGCGCAGCGCTGCACTACTTCTTGTCCCCCCGGTCGGTGGCCGATCTCGCCGCGGCCGCCCAGCGGACGGGCCACCATGCGCAGGCGCGGCACGTCCTCGAAAGGGTGCGCGCCGGGACGGGGGAACGTCCGACCATCCGGATGACGCTGCTGATGCACCACGCCGCCGCGCTGACCGGGAAGACCGAGGACGCCGAACACCACTTCCGGCTCGCCGCGGTGAACCCGGTCGGCGATCAGTGGCCGCTCGCCCGGGCTCAGGCGCGGCTCCACTACGCGCAGTGGCTGCGCAGACGGCGGCGGCCCCTGGACGCCCGCCCGCTCCTGGCCACGGCGCTGGAGACGTTCACCCGGCTCGGCGCGTCCGGCCCGGCCGAGGAGGCCCGCGCCGAGTTGCGGGCGAGCGGCGTGGCCACCGGTCCCGCCCCGACCGATCCGCTGTCCGAACTGACCGCCCAGCAGCGCCAGATCGTGCGGCTGGCCGCCCGAGGGCTGCGCAACCGGGAGATAGCGGAGCAGTTGCTGCTCTCCCCGCGCACGATCAGCTCCCATCTCTACAACGTGTATCCGAAACTGGGCGTCAGCAGCCGCAACCAGCTCCGCGACCTGTTCGACGATCTGTGATCCCCGGCCCGTGACGCCGGGGCTGTGATCCCCGGTCCCGTGACAGCCGGGCCGTGATCCCACGGCGGGCCGCACCGGGCGGGGTCGCTCCCCCGGTGTCGTCGCAGTCCCCACGGGTAGCCGAGGACGGTGCGCGTGTGCCGGGACGGCCGATCGTGACGAGGAAGGAACGTGCGCCGTTGAACTCCGAACCCGCAGGGCCTCGCGGCGGGCGGGAACGCCCCGCCGTCGTGCTCGATCCCCTGGTGCAACGACTCGTCGACGCCTGCGCCGGGCCGCCCTACCTGCACCGGCTGGGACCGGCCGACGGACGGCAGGCCCTGCTGGAGATGCAGGGTCACCCCTTCGAAGGCTTCGGCCCGGAGGCCGAGTTCCGGGTGGCGCCGGTGGGTCCCCGCGGGCTCGTCGGTTTCTGGTTGTTCCGGCCGACGCGACCGCCGGCGGGCCCGCCTCCCGTCGTCATGTACCTGCACGGCGGACGGTGGATGCTGGGGGACGCCCGGACCCACGCGCGCCTGACGGAGCAGTTGTCGGCCCTGAGCGGCGCCGCCTTCGTGGTGCCCGAGTTCACCCGCAGCCCGGAGGCCCGGTACCCGGTCGCGCTGGAGGAGTCGTACGCGCTCCTGACCGCGGTGGCCCAACAGGCCGACGACCTGGGTCTGGACGGCCGCAGGCTGGCGCTGGCCGGCGACTGCACGGGCGCGACGATGGCCACGGCGCTCACCATGATGGCCAAGCAGCGGGGCGGTCCGCGCATCCGCGCACAACTGCTGTACTACCCGATGACCGATCCGCACGCCGCCACCCCGTCGCGGGACGAGTTCGGTTCCGGCTACCTGCTGCCGCGTGAGGCTCTGGACTGGTGCTGGCGTCAGTACACCGACGACTCGCGCGCACTCGCCGAGCCGACGGCCTCGCCCATGCGGGCGACCGCGGCGGACCTCGCGGGTCTGCCGCCCGCCCTGATCGTGACGGCGGAGGCGGACGTCGTCCGGGACGAGGGCGAGCAGTACGCCCGGCTGCTGCGGCAGGCCGGCGTCCCGGTGACCGCCGCCCGGTATCTGGGGACCGTGCACGACTTCGTGTCCCTGAGCATGCTGCGGGACAGCCCGCCGACCGTGGCGGCGATCGAGCAGGGCGGCCGCTTCCTCAAAGGGCTGCTCGCCGACCGGGTTTCGTCCCCTGCCGAAGACGGACCGTCACCTTACTGATGCGCCCGCAACGGGTCGCTTGCGAGAGTGGGAGCCGTGAAGCCGCCGTCGGCGGCAGTCCCCGCGCAGGAAGGCCACCACAACAGAAATGCTCCCAGGCGACGGCTGCGGCCCCTTCGTGAACCTGCCCTGGCCCGCCGGAGGCGACGACAGGCATCTGCACCTGGGCGTCAACCTGTCCGACGAGACCGTGCCCCTCCACCCGGGCTCCCCGCATGTGCTGGGCCCGGGCGACCTCGTCGTCCTGGGCACCGTGCCGCCTGGCGGTGACGTCGCCGGCGAAGTGGCCTTCTTCCGCGTGCCGCGCTTCCTCCTCGACGTGCCCGAAGAGGCGCTGAGGGGTGCTTCCGTGATCCGGGTGAGCGGCAGGAACGGCCTGGCGGAATGCGTCTCCCCGTTCCTGTCGACCCTCGCGAGGACATCGCGGCCCCGGGACTCTGCGGTCGGCAGACGGCTGGCCCTGAACACCGCCGACCTGGTCGCCCTGCTGCTCAGCGAGATCCAGGAGGACGACAGCAGCGGCGACCTCGCCGATCCCGCCCACGATCTGCTGCTGCGCGTCCAGACGCACATCCAGGAGAACCTCGCGGACAGCGGCATGTCACCGGACTCGATAGCGCGGGCGCACCACATCTCCGTGCGGTACCTGCACAAGCTCTTCCAGACGAGCGGCACCACCGTCGGCGCCTGGATCAGACAGCACCGGCTTGCCGCCTGCCGTCTCGAACTGCGCCGTCACCGCCGCAGCGTGGCCGTGGTGGCCCAGTCCTGGGGCTTCGCCAGCCCCTCCCATTTCAGCCGCGTCTTCCGGCAGACCTACGGCCTGTCCCCGAAGCAGTGGCAGAACTCGGTGCTCTGACCAGCGCCGGGTGCCGACGGGCCGCCCCCGCCCGGGCCGCCGTCCGCCCCCCGTCGGCCGTCGGCCGTCGGCCGTCGGGACGGTCACCTCGGAGCGCGGCCCGTGACTGCCGCGAAGACCTCGGGAAAGGCCCGGGTGCCGAAGCTGCGGTCGTGGCTGCGGATGAGCTCCAGAAGGAAGCTCCGCAGAGTGGCCGTGATGTCGGCGCGGCCGAGTGTTTGCAGGTGCTCGCGCGCGGCGGCGTAGTGGCGCTCGGCAATGGCCGTGGTGATGACCTCGGCGATCCCGTCGTCGAGGATGCCACAGACAGCGACAAGGGATTCGATGATCCTGTGATCACTGAGTGCGCAGGCGTGCTGGACGGCGATACGGAGTTCGCGTCGCCACCATGCAGGGTCGTTGCCATGGAATTCACCGGTCGAGAGAGCCGAGAGGTAGTCGAGGAGGTGGGCCCCGGCCCGGTGAGGGTCCACCGGGCCGAGGCGCGCGAGGTAGTCGCAGACGATCAGGAACCTCCTGCCCTCGACGAAGATCTCCTCCCCTTCGACCTCGTAGAGCCCGAGCGTCCGCACCACAGGCCACTGGTCGGTGGCGGCTTCGGTGCGGGTACCGAGGATGTAGAGCATCGCCCAGGCCGACGCGACGGCGACCGAGATGTCGGTCAGGCGTCCGGGTGGACGTGCCACCGGCCTGTCGGCACCGGGCCGGACCTCGATGAACCGGCCGAGGTAGTCGAGTTGGGCAGAGACGTCCCCGGCGGGAGTCTGCTGCCAGAGCGTCCGAATGAGCCGAACGAGGATCTTCGGGTCGTCAACGTCGTCGAGGACGACTCGTAGTTCGGGCCACGCCATCTCCGTGTCGATCTTGGCCATGAGTCCGGCGAGGAACCGGCTGCCACTGCGCTTCGACTCATCGGTGCCTGCCATCAGCTCTCGGGCGTGGGCCAGGAGCGAGGGACCGTACAGGTCCACACGTCCATCGCGTCGATCGGCGGACTCGACGATCTTCTCCAGGTCCGCCGTCCGCCCGGTCCGGGTGGCGATGGACACGATGGCGTCAAAGACCTCATCGCTTCGGGGCATGTGCGCGGTTCGAGTGGAGAAGAGCGCGTCGAGCTGAGCCGTCGACAGCATCTGCGGGGTGCGGCTCACCTCTTCCAGCAGGTGCTGAGCGGTGGGGTGTCCGTGATCGGCCGCGGCCGACGCGAGACGCAGGAGGCGGTGGTCGGCCTTCCAGTCCTGGGTTTCGAGATGCGGCGGGAGGACTCGGGCTATGGACGTACCGGGGAGATCTGCTTGGGCGAGCAGCTCGAGCAGAAGCTGCTGGCGCTCGTCGATCCTGCCCTTCTGCGCGGCGTACCCGATGGTCGCGAGTGAGGACCTGACGGCAGTGTCCAGGACAGCGGTGGCGTGTGATCCCGAGGCGAGGATGCCGCGGAGCACGCTGTGGCAGATGACGTCGCGCACACGGGGGTCCGATGCGTCGAGCAGGGCCTCGACGGCGATGCGGACGCAGCGGTCGTCGTCCGTGGTGACGGCAAAGGCGCCGACGGCGTGCAGCGTCGCCTCGTTCCGCAGCGTGAGCGCGGCGGAGCCGGGGTGCATGGCGTGTGCGAGGAAGTCCGCCCAGGGCTCGGCACCGTGCCAGGTGCCCGCCCGGTGCCATTCGGCGGCGATGACTTTCCCGAACCCGGCCGCGACGGTGCGGCTCGGCGGCCCCTCGGCGTCAAGGGTCCGGACGATCTCGGCCAGCAGGTGGTCGTCGCCGATGGAGGACCACTGGCGTGCCAGGTACTCCAGCTCGACGCATTCCCGGTCGTCACTACTCATGAGCATGGCGACGAGCGTGGACCGTACGAGAAGGCGCGCCTGCGAGGAGATCGCATGAAGGACACCGAGAAAACTGCGTCGCATCGCGGGGGTGACTGTGGTTCCCGCGAACGTGTGGAGCGGCTGCAGGTAGTCCACCGCCTCGGCCACGTCTCGCGGTGTGTGCAGGGCGAGACGGCCGAACGCGTCGAGCACCGCGGTACGGACATCCGACTCGTTCGTGGACTGCCAGATGAGCAGGAGCTGGCTGATGGTCTGCCCCGTCGGCTTGGCGGCGATGGTGGGGAGAATTCTCGTCGTGCGCTCCAGCGCCGATGCCCCGGCTGTTCGCAGGGTGTTGGTGGCGTCGTCAAGAAGCACCGGATAGTGACCCCAGGCCACAAGCCCGATCGCCTGGACCGCCTCGCTGTCCGAGGTGACCAGAGCGTTGACAGCATCGCGGGCCGCATCCCGGAGAAGCGGGTTCGCACCCGCGAGAATCAGGACCTGTTCGAGGACGGCGCCGACGAACAGGTCACCGCCGTGGCTTGTCGCCCGGGCCGTCAGCGTGCCGATCGTCGCTGGATCCGGCCGGGCGAGCAGACCCTTGGCGGCGGCGAACTCGAACATGGTCTGGTGGAGAAATCCGACCTGTTCTCCGCCGGGTACGAGCACACCGCGTTCGGTGAGGATCGCGAGCCCCTCCTCGAGCGACGCGGGATCGCCGGATGATCCGGCCGCAACGGCGGTCGTCTCGCGCAGCGTGGCGGCGGGCAGCCCCGGCAGGCCGGAGCCGAGCAATCCGACGGCTGCGTGGCCGGCCAGGGCGCTCAGGTTGTCGGCCGCACGGGCACGCAGGCCGGTCTCGGTATCCGTACGGGCGTCACGCATCACTCGCCGCTGCCAGTAGGCGTCGAAGAGCCGGGTGACGTCGACATCACCGAGTTCGGGCTCGGAGGGCGCGGAGAGGTCGAACAGCATGCGCAGCAGCAGCGGGCTCCGGCAGACCTCGGCGACCGGCAGGCCGCGCGCCGTTGCCTGCCGCACCCGCCTGGTGACCTCCGCGTGAGGAACGTCCGGACAATACCGAGTCACCAAGGCGGCGACAGCGTGATCCAGCTCGGCGTCGTCGTACGGCTGGAGGTCGTAACGACGCAGATGGTCGTCCGACAGGAGTGCGGCCTCCTGGGGCCTGGTGGAATACAGGCCGGAAAACCCGGCCGTATGGACGGAGTTGAGAAGACGCAACAGCCGCTGGCGCGCCTCTTCGTCGTGAAGCATCAGGTCGGCGGTGTCGAGAAGCAGGACCGGCCTTCTTCCTGCCCGGGCGATCCTTTGCAGCAACTCGGCGAGTCTTTCCGCAGGTTCGTCACCCCGGTCCCGCAGTAACCACGTAGCGGGCAGCAGCAGCGGCTCTGTGTCCGGCTCGGCGGCCAGGCTCTGGTGGAGCGACCACAGCAATGTGCTCTTGCCCGACCCGGCCTCTCCGACGACCACCCGCGGCCACGGACGACTCGTATTCCTGAGCTGTTCCAGCAGATCGGGTTCGAGGGTGCGCACCACATGGAGCATGGAATCGATGCGGATGTCGCGCACATAGACGTCAGAGATGGCGAGCAACTCGCGGACATCCACACCGTAGCCATCGTCCGATACCGACCGGGCGGCGGACGCTTCGCCTGCCGGCGCGGACTCAGACGCCGCGGTGAAGGGAAAACCCGGGTCGAGAATAATTGCGGCGAGTCGGTGACGAAGGTCTTTCAGATAAACCCGAAGTCTCACGTCGCTGATGTCAAACGCTATCGCATTCTTCAACGCGTGAAATACTTTGACGTAGCGATCGCCTCCGAGGCCGTCGAACGCTGCGTCATCGAAGTCGATGGACTCGACTCTTCCGAGATCCGTCGAACCGTCGAAGTTGAAATAGCGTAGAGCCACCTCTTCATTGGTGATCCGCCTGCTCGGTCTCCACGTCGAATTGCCGGCGAACTGTCCTTCGAGTCGGCCTATCGCCCGCCTGAGCGTCAACTCAAGCGCATGAACCCGGTCTCCCCGTCGCCACTCGGCGGGAAAGCTCCGTTCCGCGATCTCGCACAACACGGGGATGTGCAGCGGCTCCTGTGCCTTCTGGCCGTCCCTGGCGACGCCGCCGAACGCGCCAGGAACCAGTCTGTTCACCACGCTGCCCAACTCGCCCACCAGGGCCTCGACGTTCCGGGCATCGAACGACACCTTCACCTCCACCGGCCGAGTCTGCGGAGATTCCCCACCCGACCACCCTCCCGGGCCTGGTCGGGACGCACCTACCGGCACTGCGCCCCATCAGGCGGCGCACTGTCGAGACAGCGCGCAGGGGGCTCGTCGAACCAGTCGGCCTGCCCGACGAGTCGGGGCATAACCAAGACAGCCCGATCATAGGCCGGACCGCCGCTTCGAAGCACCGACACGAGGTGGCCGGCGACTGGCTTCCCCTCCTTGCCGATCCACCGGAGTCGCCCGCCCGATCGCTCCGCGGCCTCCTGCACCACCCCTTGCGCACCAGGTCACTCGACAATGCGCTGCGCCCGACCCGCCGGAGACCGAACGCCCTTCCCGGGCTTCTCCCTGTCGGGCGGGTAAGAAATCGCCGCGGACCGGTCCAGGACTTGCCGCTCGACTTGACGCTCGGGCCAAGAACCGAGATGAGCGCCAAGCCGAGCGGCAACCCCTATTTACCAGCGAAGGCCCTCCGTACTTTTGATTTCAGCGGGGCAATCGCCCGGCAAGAGCATGGAAAAGGGGTACAGATGCAGGTTCTGATCGCTATCAATCTTGTCCTTGCGGGCTTCAGCGCCGGGCGCGCATGGCAATTCGTTCGGGACGCCCGGTCGGCCATGGGAACCGACCGGCGCCGCTGACGAACAAGGTGGCGGCGCGGAAACCGATTAGGCTCCCGTGCCGCCACCTCCGACTGCGGTTCAGAATTGCCGTCTCGCTCCTTTGAAGAACGATCTGCCCGCTCGAACCGCTACACCTCACGAAAGATCGAGGTTAAGTCACTGGTATTGAGGCTAAGCGTCCCGTGCTTGTGAAGTCCGCGCAGTAAGTGATCCTGGCCGATGTACAAGTAGCCGGGACGAGCATGCGCGGCCAGGAAGCGGACCAGATTTGGGCTGGTCGCAATCACCACGTCCGCGTCGGTGTCACGCAAATATGCGAAGAGTCTGGTGTCGCCCAGGACATTCGGGGGTGACGGGACCGTTCGGAGTGGATCGTCCCGGGAAAGAGGGCGAAGATCAGTCAGGGGGCTCAGGGTGACACCAGGCATGGGCAGCTGCGGCAAGGCGGTGATCCGAAAGTAGGAGACGATCTCCACCTTGTGGCGCTTGGCAGGTGCTGAAGCGAGCGCAGCCGTGGTCACGGCGGTATTGTCCGCACTGTACGCATCATGGACCAAGAACGTGATCTTCATCGGGCTCGCCTCAGCGCGCGAGGTGGGACAGGCCCGTGACCACGCGGTGCACGACAACCGAGCACAGATCCGGTCGGACCACGGCCAGGATCACGCCCGCCACTGCGGTGACGAGGAACACTACCTCCCTCCATCCACTCACCTCGCACCCCCTGTCAGCCTTCGTCCGACATCGGGCCACTTGCCAACTGCGTGCTGTGTCATAACTCCAGCTTCGTAATTCATCTGGTCAGCTCCTCTCCACCAGCCTCGGGCCGCCCCCGCCGAATAGCGGAAGTCCCCTGGTGAGAGCGCCTGGAGCCCTGGAAGCGTGCAGGTGTCAGCCGACGTGGACGCGGGGGCGGCGGGTACGGTCCGGTTCGGACGCGCGGAGGATCTCCCGGGTGATGGGGGCGATATCTCCCCGGCCCAGAAGCAGGAACTTGAGGAGGTGGCCGAGCGGGCTGCCTTCGGTCCACTCGAAGTAGATGTGCGGTATCTCTCCGGTGGCATCGCGTACATGGAGCAGCAGTGCGGCCAGCGCGTTGGCGACGGCGGCGCTCTCCAGGGTCAGGACCAGATGGCCGTGGACGTGCAGACCTCGTACGTGAACCTCGCTCTCGAAGTCCGACGGGTCACGGACCGTGACCTCGACGAAGACCACGTCGTGGCCGTCGGCCAGGTCGTTGTCAGTGCGCAGGTGTCGGAGCTTGGCGTCGTACTCTGTGGCGTCTCGATGTTCGCCATCATGTGCGACCAGGCGGATCCGCCGGTCGGCCATGTCACACAGGAAACGGTCCGCCGCCGGGTCCAGAACCACACCGGTCACCCTCAGTTCGAAGGCTCGGAAGCAGCGGGACAGGAGGGAGACGATGACAATGCCGATGACGAAGCATGCGGCGATTTTCACACCGTCGGGCCGCTCCACCACGTTCACCACCGTCGTATAAGCGAAGACCGCCGAGATGACGCCGAAGGTGAGGGTTCGGCCACGTTGGCGGGCGCGGCGGGCGGCGATGGTCACGGCGACGGCTGCCGAGGTGACCAAGACCAGCACGCCGGTGGCGTACGCGCTGGACTGCGCCTGTACGTCGGCGTCGAAGATCCACGTGATGAGGACGGCAACGAGGGTGAGGACCAGCACCATCGGGCGTACCGCACGCGCCCAGTGCGGGGCCATGCCGTAGCGGGGAAGGTAGCGAGGCAGCAGGCTGAGCAGCCCGGCCATCGCCGAGGCGCCGGCGAACCAGAGGATCAGGATGGTGGCGAGATCGTAGGCCGTTCCGAAGGCCGACCCGAGATACTCATGGGCCAGATAGGCCAGTGCCCGTCCCCGCGCCTCTCCCCCGACCTCGAACTCTGCTTGCGGGATCAGCAGTGTGGTGAGAAAGCTGCTGGTGATCAGGAATCCACTCATGATGAGTGCGACCGTGGTCAGCAGTTTCTTCGTGCCGCGGATGCGGCCGGCCGGTGACTGCTGTATGTCACCGTGCTCGTTGCGGATGTGCGGCATCACCATGACGCCGGTCTCGAAGCCGGACAGTCCCAGGGCCAGTTTGGGGAAGACGAGCAGCGAGATGCCCACAATGGCTAGCGGGTTCGAGTGTTCAGCGGTGAGCGCCTGCGACCAGTCCGTGACTACGTGGGGTTCGGAGACCACGTGCCACAACCCCACGAACGCGAGGACGAGGTTCAGTGTCAGAAAGACGCCGACCAGGACAACAGCGACACCTATCGCCTCCTGGAAGCCATTGAGGAACACCACTCCCAGGAGCACCACCATGATCAGAGTGACGGGAAGTTGATGGCCGTGCAGCCAGCCATTGAAGTGGGGGTTCTCGATCAGGTGGGTCGAAGCGTCGGCCGCCGACATCGTGATGGTGATGATGAAGTCGGTGGCGGCGAACCCCAACAGCACCAGGATGAACAACTTGCCCGGCCAGGACGACAGCAGCCGTTCCAGCATGGCGAACGATCCCTGACCGTGGGGGCTCTCTTGCGCCACACGTCGGTACACCGGGAGGGCGCCCGCCAACGTAACAAGGACCAGGACGACGGTCGCCACCGGTGACATCAGTCCCGCCGCGAGCGCTGCCGTCCCGGGCTGGAAACCCAGCGTGGAAAAGTAGTCCACACCAGTGAGACACATGACCCGCCACCACCGCTGTCCCCTGGGGGCCTGCTTCAGGTCGTCGCCCGGTGTCGGCTGCTGTCGTGCTCTGTCGGGCAGGCCCTGCAGTATCCAGGCACGCAGGCGCCCCTGCGCGGAAGGGTCCGGTCGGGAAGGGGCGGTGGTGGACACCAGGTACTCCAGTGGTCTCAGTAAGACTCGGTGCGTTTCAGCACAGCTCAGAAACGGTGTGGATGCCCCAGTGCCACTGGCCTTCGTCGTCCGCGGCGGCAAGGAGGACCAGGTCTTCATGACCGCTGGCCGCCTCAATTCGGGCTTTGCTCAGCGCCGCGACAAGGTTCAGGTGGAAGCCGGGAGGCAGGAACTCACCCTGCACCGCGCGCCGGTGGGCCAGTGCGATCCTTTCGTCCGACTCCAGCCCCGCAACTGTCACCATTTCGCCGGAGGCGTAGATTCGGGTGAGGGCGTCGGCACGCACGAGCGTTGTCTCGCCGGGCCGGCGCAGATCCTGGCCGAATACCCAGATGTCCGCCATGTTGTGCTCCTTCTCGCGGAGGTCGGGGGGTAGGGGTAAGCCGAACGGAACAACCGTGGACGGCGTTGAAGGAAGCGCACTGCTTGGCGGCGCGATGGGGCATCCAGACAGGAGTGGTAGGGAGCAGGCGTGGTGCCCCTCAAGCTTGTGGGGACCGGCCATGGACGGGCCTGGCCAGATCGACATTGCCCCGACGGCACGGACGAGCGCGATCAATGAGGGGTTGCATGTCCCTTGGTCTTTCCTGATCCGTGAGGATGTGCGAACCCGCGGCGGTGAAGCGAGCGGTGCCGCGGGTTCGCACAGTGGGGGGATGGACAGGAGGCTGAGGCGGCGAGACCGCGTAGCGAAGCCGCCTACGAAGGTTCAGGAAGGAGATACGTGAAGATCCCCGCGAGTCGCTCTACGTCGAGTGGCTCGTCTGACAGCAACGCGTGCATGGCGAAGCCGTCCAAAGCGGACACGAAGCAGTCGACTGCGACGGGATCATCCGTGTATCGGCGGGCCAAGCCCCTGCCCCAGTCGACCCACATCCGAGCGGCCTCCCGTAGCACGGGGGACCGCGCCGCGTGCAGGAACAGCTCGTACGCGCCCAGCCACTCGGCCCGATGCCCGTTGAAGGCGTCGGTCAGGTGCTGAGCCAGTTCACCCAGCGAGCAGTCCGAGGGAAGATCCTCCGCCAGTTGTCGCGCATAGAACTCCGCACTCTCGACGAGCGCAGCGGTGAGGAGTTCATCGACCGTCGCGAAGTGGTAGGTGGCCAGCGACTTCGTCACGTCCGCCTCCGCCGCCACGGCCCGGTGTGTCACCGCGGCGGGCCCCTCACGGGCGATGACCCGGAGCGTAGCTTCCAGCAACCGGCGGCGCGACTCCTGTCCGCGCGCGCGGCGGCCGTCCATGGGGAGTGGGGTGCGGTACGGGGTCATGAGTCTTCTCCGCGAGGGAAAACATCCTGGACTTTTGTCCAGCAATAGAAGCGTAGCTCATCCCCTCCACTGGTCACCCCGGGGGGTGATGCAGCAAAACCGAGCAAATCGCCCGCATTCGTCAAGATGCTGTCCCGCTGGTTGATGCAGTCGATCTTGGTTAGGGCGTGTTGGTGGTGTTCGGCGGCGCGGCGGTGCCTGTTGAGTCGGCACGGAGCGCGGTGCCGGTGTTGCCACCGGTCCGTTTCGCAGACCGCGTGCTTGAAGTAGTTGGCCCAGCCGCGCATGATCTGGTTGAGCCTGATCAGCACGTCCCTGGGGTTCTGCTGCGACGTTCTGTTCGTCAGGGCACGGATCTTGTCCTTCAGCTGCCGGATGGGCCGGTCAGCGATGAAGGTGTAGACGTGCCACTTGTCCGTTCCCCGCTTGCGGCGCCACTGGATGCGAAACCCCAAGAAGTCGAACCCGTCAGACATGTGCACCACCTGCGTCTTCGCCTCGGAGAGACGAAGACCGAGCGGTTGCAGCACGTCGGTTATGTCCTCGCGCAGCGTTTGGCCTGCATCCCCGATACCCGCTGGCGAGACCCCATCGGGGCCCCTGGTGCACCGCTGTTCAGCGGCGCGTCTTTCGGCATTGCAGTCTCCTTCCCCTCTCGATTCCGCTGCCGCCCTTCCCCATGTGCCGGGCTCTCCCCGGCTCGGAGCACTACGGCGGCTCCGCCCCGTCCCGGACCGTTCGGCCGACGGTGGGCCCCGCCTGCGGCCTCGCTGGAGACATTGCCGCAGGTCAGGACCGGAACGGTTCCCGTCTTCACATGGCCACAGGGCATTGGGAAGCTTGGGAAGTCCGTGCAGGGCGTGGGCTTTGCCGTGATTGGCGGCCATGCGTGCCAAAACTCCTGCGCCCTCCCGATCCCCGGCCTCCTCGCACATCATCGCCAATCGCTACAGGGCCTCGGTGCTGTCGTGGCCAGCGGCTTGGAGGGCCAAGGCCCCCGTAGCGCTTCGCCCGCCTCCTGCTCACTCGTCCCGAGAACCTGCGCGAGAACGACACCGCCCTGCTGCGGGAACTCGCCAGAGCCTGCCCCGAGATGGCCGAACTCGCCCGCCGCATCGTTGAGTTCACTCAGCTACTGGCCCCCAGCAGAAGGCAACGACGCCAAGCTCACCGACTGGATCACCTCAGTTTGCGCCGCCGTTGACGCCGGTCCCACGCTCCTAGACCACAACGGACGCACCGAGGGCGTCAATCGCGAACCAAGCTGATCATGAGGCATATGCACGGCCGAGCCGGGTTGCCCCTGCTCCGCCACCGCCTCCTCCTCCAGTGATCACCACGCAGGGCTACCACCGATTACGTGACAGAGCCGCTCACCGTACAGACCCGAGCCAGGCGCGGCAGTGCCGTCGTCCCGTACGGGTGCCCGGCCGTCGTCATGGGCCACGTGCCCTGTCATGGGGCCGCACTCAGCTGAGACGACGCCGGGCCAACTCGCGTTCCGAAGTGTCGCGGAAATGGCCGATCGGATGAGGCGGGCCTTCGCGGGGCCGAGAGGTGTGGCCGTTCGGGGGAGTCGGTCGGTCATTTACGAGACGAGAGTCGCTTCGGGCGGCCGGGCAGCACGGGCTGTGACCGTTTGATTTTCGTTCATGTCCCGTGACTGCACGGGCACTTGGGAGGGCGTACGCATGAGGAAACCACGCAGGGAGAACGACGTCCGAAAGGGGGTCGCGCGAGGAAGCGGAAGGCAGAAGGCGGCGCTCGCGGGCGCCGCTTCCCTGACGCTGATCGGTTTAGTCGCCGGGGCGTTGCCGGCGGCCGCCGCACCGTCGGCACAGAGCGGTCGGGCCGGTGCGGTGCCGGCGGCCCTGGAGGGAGAGCGGGCCGGCGCGGGCCGGACCGTGGAGCAGATCACGCTCATCACCGGGGACACGGTGGGTCTGGATGCGAAGGGGCGGGTCACGAAGGTGACCCGGGGTGCCGGACGGGGCGGGGTGCCGCTGTCCATACAGCACTTCGCGGGGCACACGTACGTGATACCGGCCGACGTGAGCCGGTTGCTTGCCGACGGGCGCCTGGACCGGCGGCTGTTCGATGTGACGGGGCTCGCGGCGGCCGACTACGACGACGCGCACCGGCGGAACGTGCCGCTGATCGTGTCGTACGAGAAGGGCGGCGCCCAGCAGAGCGCCCGGCGGGCGGTGCGGAGCGCCGACGCCGACGTGCGGCGGCAACTGCCCGTGATCCGCGGGGAGTCGATGACCGCGTCCAAACCCGGAGCCGGTCGGGTCTTCAAGGCACTGACCGACCCGCTCGCCGGGCCGGCCGACGACCTGACGACCGCACCCGGAGTCGACCGGATCTGGCTCGACGCCCGTAGAAACCTGCGCACGGACAGTGGGCGGACGACGACGGCGGCCGACACCCCGGCGGTGAAGGCCACTTCGGCGCCCCAGGGCACCCCGGACCCGAAGGGCGGCCCGGTGCAGATCGGCGCCCCGGTCGCGTGGAAGGCCGGTTACGACGGCAAGGGCGTCGATGTCGCGGTACTGGACACCGGTATCGACGCCACCCACCCCGACGTGAAGGGCCGTATCGCCGCTGCGAAGGACTTCTCCGGCAGCGGCAGCACGGACGACAAGGTCGGACACGGCACGCACGTGGCCTCCACCATCGCCGGGTCCGGTGCCCGGAGCGGCGGCAAGCACGTCGGCGTCGCGCCGGGCGCCCGGCTGCTGGTAGGGAAGGTGTTCGACGCCGGATACGGCGAGGACTCCGGCATCCTCGCCGGCATGCAGTGGGCGGTGCAGCAGAAGGCGAAGATCGTCAACATGAGCCTGGGCAGTACGGACTTCACGGGCGACGACCCGATCGAGCAGGCGGTGAACGACCTGTCGAAGTCCTCCGGCACCTTGTTCGCCATCGCCGCGGGCAACGAAGGCCCCACCGACGGAACCGTCGGTTCCCCCGGCTCCGCCGAGCAGGCGCTCACTGTGGCCGCCGTCGACCGCGACGACAAGCCCGCCGGCTTCTCCAGCCGGGGCCCGACTGCGGAGAGCGCCCTGAAGCCCGACCTCTCCGCGCCCGGCGTGGGTATCGTCGCCGCCAAGGCGGCCCACGGCAGCGATGGCGACCCCGCGGGCCCGGGCTATGTCTCGATGTCCGGCACCTCGATGGCCACCCCGGCGACGGCCGGCGCCGCCGCGATCCTGGCCCAGCAACACCGCGACTGGACGGGGCAGCGGATCAAGTCGGCCCTGCTGGCCTCCGCCAAGCCGCTGTCCGGGCAGAGCGCCTACACGGTCGGCGCCGGCCGGGTCGACCTCGGCCGGGCGATCAACCAGACGGTGAGTGCCGCCCCTGCCTCTGTCGACCTCGGCACACAGCAGTGGCCGCATGCCGACGACCGGCCGGTCAGCCGCACCCTCACCTACCGCAACTCCGGCGACAGGCCGGTCACTCTCGACCTCGCCCTCGCCGACCAGGTCGACCCACGCGGCAAGGCCGCCCCGGCCGCAGAGGTGTTCACGGTCTCGCCCGCGCGGCTGACCATTCCGGCGGGCGGCACGGCCGAGGCCACCGTCACCGCCGACACGCACGCGGACGGCCTGGCCGACGGAGCCTGGTCGGCTGCCGTCACCGCGACCGGCGGCGGCCAGACAGTCCGCAGCGCCGTCGGCGTCGTGCGCGAGGTGGAGTCGTACGACCTCACCCTGAAGGCCACCGGCCGCGACGGAAAGCCCGCCTCGGGCACCGACCTGGCCATCGCCGGCCTGAACAGCGGCCGGATGTACCGCCCGTACGACTCCGGCGACAAGGACGGCGACGGCCGGGTCACCGTCCGCCTGCCCAAGGGCCGCTACCTGCTGGACACCCGGATCGAGAGCACCACCGGGGGCCGCGACGAGCTGTCCTGGCTGGTCACGCCTGGTCTGGTGATGAACCGAGACCAGACCCTCACACTGGACGCCCGCACCGCCAGGCCCGTCCACGTCACCGCGCCCGACACCCGGGCCAAGCTCCGGGCCGCGCAGACGGTCATCGCCGCCCGCGGCGCCGATCCCGCGTACGACTATGCCGGCTCCGTTGACACCGACAGCGACCGCTTCTACCTGGCCCAGGCCGGGCCCGCCGCTCCGGCCGCCGGCTTCATCGCCCAGTACGGCGGGATCTGGCAGCGCGACGCCAAAGACCCGCAGTACAACCTGGTCGTCACCCGCAAGGGCACCATGTTCACCGGCCTGAAGCGCAGCGTCCCGGCGCGCGGGCTCTCCAAGGTCGTCACGGCCACCGGCTCGGTCGCCGCGAGTACCCGCGCCACCCCGAACGCCTCCTGGTCCGTGCCCGGCTGGGACATACTGGGCAGAGTGGTCTCAGCCCTCGACGGGGCCGCACGGAAGGCGCCGTACAGCTCCGGCGTCCAGTACGTGTCCACGGCCGACGGCCTGCGCTGGAACCTGGGCATGGCCCTCGGATCCGCCGCCCGCCCGGACCTGGGCGCCCTTTACGGTACCGACCGCCGCTACCAGCCGGGCCGTACCTACCAGCAGACGTACAACACCGGCGTGTTCGGCCCGGGCGGCGACGGGGACTGGGGAGGCAAGTACCTGGGAGGCGACTACTCCATCTGCGTGCCGATGTTCTCCGACGGCCCCGGCCACACGGGCTTTCCCGGCGCAGGGGAAGCCGCCTACCGCACCCGGTTCACCGCGGGCGGCACCACACTCGTCGACAAGAAGCTCGACATCTGCGAGATCCTCCAGGCAACCGGGCTGAAGAACAGCCCGACGGCCCGCTACCGGCTCAGCATCGACGCCTCCCGCCCCGCCGCGACCTACCGCGTCGGCACCCGGATGTCCGCGGTCTGGGACTTCACCCTGCGGCCCGTCCCCAGCACCGAGATCGGCACCATGCCGCTGTCCGCGGTCCGCTTCACCCCGAAGCTCAGCCTGGACAGCACCACGAAGGCGGGCACCCGGATCACCGTCCCGGTGACGGTCTCGGGCGCGGCGGCCGCCCGTGGCGCCCTGCGGTCGCTGACCGTGAAGGTGTCGTACGACGGCGGCCGTACCTGGAAGAACACACCGGTCCGCACAACAGCGAACGGCAAGCGCTCCGTGACCCTCGCCCAGCCCCGGACTCCCGGCTCCGTCTCGTTCAAGGCCACAGCCACGGACACCAGGGGCAACACCGTCAACCAAGCAATGATCAACGCCTACCGCACCGTCAGGTGACCTGAACACTCGCAGGTCGCCGAGGCCCGGATCCTCTGATCCGGGCCTCGTTCGGCATCAAGGTCACCTGCGGCGCCGACAGCCGCACGCGATCACCGGCGCCCACTCGGTGCCCCTTGTCCCTGCGGGAGCCACATGCGAAAGGGGTGTGCTGGTCGAGCGTGTCACAGTGGCGGAAGGAGCCAGCCGCCCCTCTCTTGGAAGTCCCCTCACCGCGGTCAGGTGATCATCCTGACCGGGCCGCCCAGAGCGGGCAAGAGCACCGTGGTGCAACTGCCGGAAGATCACCTGACTCCCAGCGTCCACCTGTACAGCGGGACTGGGCTGAACTGGATTTTGTGGAGGCCCTGAAGCCAGGCGCGATCGTCTTGGCGGATGGGAGAACACAGGTCCGATGCCTGCACCACGGAAGTACCCCGACGAGTTGCGTGAGCGAGCCGTCCGCGAGGTGAGGACCTCAGGCCGTCCGGTCGCGCATGTCGCCCGGGATCTGGGCATCCACAGGGAATCCCTGCGGCTTTGGGTCCGCCAGGCCGAGGCCGACCAGGGCGACCGGCCCGATCTGCTGACCACCGCCGAGAAAAGCGAACTCGCCCAACTCCGCAAGGAAAAAGCCGAGTTGCGGTCTACAGAGCCCGGCGGATCCACCGCCAGCTGCGGCGTGAGGGTGTGATCACGGCCCGCTGCACGGTCGAACGGCTGATGCGCGAGGACAGCCTCAAGGGCGTGATCAGCGGGCAGCAACGCCGCACCAACCGTTCCCGAGCCAGCCGCCCCGCACCCGCCGGACCTGGTCAACCGGCGCTTCGTCGCGGCCGGCCCAACCAGCTGTGGGTCGCCGACCTGACCTATATACGGACCTGGTCCGGCTGGGTCCATGTCGCCTTCGTCCTCGACGTGTACTCACGGATGATCGTCGGATGGCAACTTGCCATCCACATGCGCACCGATCTCCCGCTGGACGCCCTGGAGATGGCGCTGTGGCGGCGCGGCATCAAGAATGGCTCCGGCCTGATTCATCACAGCGACAGGGGGAGTCAAGGTGAATTCAACTGGTCGTCGCAACACCCTGATCTCGGACGTGGGCGCCGCAGCCTCGGTCGGCTCCGTCGCGGACTCGTATGACAACGCCGTGGCCGAGGCCCTGAACGGCTCCTTCAAGGCCGAGCTGATCGAGCACCACGGGCCCTGGCGGGACGCTGACCAGGTCGAACGCGCCGTCGTCCAGTGGGTCGGCTGGTACAACACCGAACGGCTCCACTCCACCCTCGACTACCCCCACCCGAGGAATTCGAGGCCCAGCACTACCGTTCCCAGGCGACACCGAACGCCGCCTGAAACACACAAGATCGGCCTCTACGAAACCCGGTTCAGCTCACTCGCGAAGCGATTGGGTCGAATAGGTCCTGGGCGCGGCGGCGGACCAGGCCGGTGCGGTTCCGCAGGCAGCGCTGTCAGGGCGTCGACCGCGCGGCGGCACGCCTGCTCGCTGTCGCCGTCGTGCTTGGGAACACGCCGCCGCGTCGATGTTCAGCAGGGTGCGCGTCATGGTGCTGGTCGGCACGGACAGCTCCAGGGCACGCTCTTGGCTGACGTGGGCGTGGCGAGTGTCTGCGAGGGTGGTGAAGGCGTGGCTGAGGTGGACGTGGTGCTTCTGCTCGCCCGTACGTCAGCCGGGTGTCCGACCGCTCCGGTTCGGAGAGCCGGTTCATGAGAGCGTCGGCGGCGGTGGCGAGTGGTGCCGGAGGTGTCAGCCGTCCCTGCGCAGTCGAGCGAGGGGCGCCGGCGTGTTGATGAATCCCTCCGCGCGTCCACTGGCCAGACCGATACGGACCAAGTGTGCGCTCTTTTCGAAGAGCACGAAGCGGGGCTCCCAGATCGGGCGGTATTTGGCGTTGGCCCGGTACAGCGACTCCAGCTGCCACCAACGGGAGAAGAACAACAGCGCCGACCGCCATATCCGCAGGACGGGCCCAGCACCGAGTCGCGCACCCTCTTCGAAGACCGACCGGAACATCGCGAAGTTCAGCGAGAGCCGCTCCACACCAGCCGTCCTGGAGTGCTCGATCAGGTCGAGCACCATGAATTCCATCAGACCGTTGTCCGACGCCCGGTCCCGGCGCATCAGGTCCAGGGAGAGTCCCTTAGGTCCCCACGGGACGAAGCTCAGCAGTGCGCGCCGCTCACCGTCCGCGTCGAAACACTCCAGCATCACACACTGGCCGTCGGCGGGGTCGCCGAGGCGGCCGAGCGCGGTGGAGAAGCCGCGCTCGGTCTGTCCGTCACGCCAGCGGTCTGCCGCCTCGATCAGCTCGGCCATCTCCTCCGGCGGGATCTCGGAGTGCTGCCGGACCCGGGTGGTGTAACCAGCTCGTTTGACGCGGTTGTACGCCTGGCGTATGCCACGCATCGCGCGGCCCTCCAAGGTGAACTCGGTGGGTTCCACGACGGCCTCGTCTCCTAGTTCCAGGGCGTCCAGGCCGTGCCGGGAGTAGACCTTCGCCGCCTCCTCGCTCGCGGCCAGCACCGCCGGGATCCAGGCGTGCTCACGGGCTTCCGCCAGCCAGGCGCCGATCGCCCCAGGCCAGGCCTCCACATCACCGATCGGATCCCCGGAGGCCAGCGAGACTCCCCCGACAACTCGGTAGGCGATGGCCGCCTTTCCGGACGGCGAGAAGATCGCCGACTTGTCGCGGCGCAGGGCGAAGTACCCCAGCGAGTCGTGCGCACCGTGGTCGTCCAACAGCGCCCGCAGCCGGTCCTCGTCGTCGCGGCCGAGGAGCTCGCGGTCGCGCGGTGAGCGGAAGAGCGCGTAGAGCACGGTCAGGAAGAGCACCAATCCGGAGAGGTTGATGCCCACGCTCACCCAACGGGAGACGTGCAGCGTGCTGAAGTCGGGGTCCCTGTTGAGGGTGGCGAGTCGCACCGCCACGTACCACACGCGGTCGCCGACGCTGGCTTGGTTGGGGCCGGCGGCGGTCACCAGCGTGGTGCCGACCAGCACCGAGACCAGGGCGCCGACGCCCAGCACCGCGAGCGCCAGCTGAGGGTTGGTCCGGTCACCCTTGGCGTAGAACTCCCGGCGTCCCAGCATCGCAAAGGTCAGCACCACCAGGGTGACCGACAACGAGGCCCAGTTGAACGGATGCCGATACCTGTCCAGGGTCAGTGCCAACACCGACAGCACGGTGTACCCACCGCACAGCAGCATGAAGACGGTCCACGCGATCCGCTTGCGGCGGCTCAGCATCATGGCCACGAACAGTGCCGCGGCCGCTGAGCTGAAGCCCGCGAAGAGCATGAACGGGGTGAAGAGCTCACCGCTGTTGTGTTCCTGTACCTTCTCTCGCAAGGTGAACGACACGGCGGTCAGCAGGTTCCCCGCCCCGACGAGCCGCAGGTACCAGATCGGTACCGTGGCGCTTCGCACGGACAGCGGCGTTCCCCTGCGTGGCCGTCGTGGCTGTTGCCGACCTCCCGTGACGGTGCCCTCCCTGGCACCTGACGTGGGCTTGACAGTGCTGCTCATCTATGAAGCCTCTCAGAGATTGTTCCGGTCTGGTGGCCGTGGAATCCGGGCGTCGGCGCCCCAGGACACATGTCCCTCTGCAGTAGGACTGCTTTGTTCGCGAGGGGGTTCCTCGGAATCGCCCTGGAGCTGGATTGCCCGAGTGCGGGCCTTGACCCAAGGCCGGGTAGTTAGCGCATTTCCGCTGGTGGCAAGGAGATTGACCGGGTTCTCGCGCTGCTGTAGGTGGCGGGGCCGGTCTTGGTGATGAGTCCGTTTACGGCCCATCTGTCGAGCTGTCGGTACATCGTGCTGAGGGTGATGTCGCCGAGGTGGCGGGCGAGGTCGCGGGTGTGCCACTGGCGGTTGGGTTCTGCGTGAAGGAGGTTTAGGACGCGCTGTCTGCGCCGGTCGGCGGCCGGTGTGTGCCGATCGTCGTGCGAGACCGTGGGCAGGTCGGGATGGCTATGGTGAAGCCGCAGCGGTCCGGGTCGGTGCCCGGCCGGGACTCGGCGGCCTCCACCATCACGGTCCGAAGTGCCCCGTAGAGGGCGAGCAGGGCCCACATCTCCTGCTCGACCCCGACCGGGTCGCCTGAGCGCAGGACTCGGCCGTCTGTGATCGTGTGACGCAGAGCGAAATACGCCGACTCGTGCTCCCACCGCTGGTGGTAAAGGGCAACGAGGGCCGCGGCGGGGTGACGACGAGCATCGGTCAGCGTCGTGACCAGCCGGTAGGAGTTGGTGAACGAGCAGTCGTCACAGGTCACGGTGATCTGCGCTTCCGCGACGCGTACCGGGACGGTGCCGATGACCGAGAGGTAGGAGCCATCGGCGAGTCGACTCAGGACCGGGGTGCGTCGGTTGGCGCGCAGCCGGCCCAGGAAACTGGCACCGGTGTCGTGCACGGCGGCGAGGAAGGCGTTGGCGTCGAAACCCTTGTCCCGCAGGACCAGCATGCCGGGGCCCAGGTGGTGCAGCAGCCTGCGAGCGTAGGAGGTCTCCCCGTCGCTGGGAGTGGCGAACACGGCGCCGATCAGGGCACGAGTGCCGGTCTCCACCAGGATCATCAGTTCCAGCATCGGATACCCGCCACGGCTGCCGGGGCCGAACCACTCCACGTTGCGCTCGGTATCGGGGAGACTGATCGAGGTGCAGCCGTCGAAGGAGACGATCCGCAACGGCCCGAACCGCACTCCGGGAGTCACCGGCTGGGCGAGCGGGCCGGCCAGGGTCTCGAACACACGCTTTCATGGGTTCTGCACCGAGCCGTCTGCGCAGGTCACGCAAGGCTTTCGCAGTTGGCTCGGCGACCTCGATCCCGACGCCCGTAAGGGCCGCGGTCAGCTTGTGCCAGACCAGTCGGTAGCCGACTTCCGGGAACAGGCACATCGCGAGAGGGAAGTAGACCCCGACCCGCGAGGGCAGATCCCGTAACCGGCGCTGCACGCAACGGGTTTCATCCAGAACGGCATCGACGAGGTCGAACGGTATGACCTGCGTCAACTCGCCCAGATGACCGGGCGCGAACCGGCCCTCGGCCACGGTGAACTCACGGGTGACCCTCTCCAGACCGGGTGGCAGGGCACAATGACGCGTGGGCAATGGGGCTCCTCAACGGCCGGAAGTCTTGGCGGACCACCTGACCAACACGGCCCCGTTGCCCGCGTTCCTACCCGACACCGAACTCCCTTGCCACCAGCGGAAATACGCTGACTGCCCGGCCTTGGGTCAAGGCCCAACCTCATCGCCCTTGGCGACTTCAGCATCGACCGCGCCGACGACCCGCTGTTCAAGGCGTTCACCTCCACCGGCCTGGTCCCCGCCCCGCAGTTGGCGGGACTTCCGCGGACCGTCTTCGACGACCTTGGGGCGGAGCACTTCTACGACCGGATCGCCTGGTTCACGAAGGGTCAGAAACGCCGGCCGGTCCTGACCCTGGAAGCCGGCACCGGCGGCCACGTGGACTTCTCGTGCCCGAACTGCAGGGCGATCGCACCCTGACCGAGTTGTCGTGGCACACCGACATGCCCGACCTGAGCACCTGGCCCACGGGCATGCGGCTGATCGTCCGCAAGGAACGCCCGCACCCCGGCACCCAGTTGCGCTTCACCGACCTCGACGGACTGCGGCTCACCTGCTTCGCGACCAACACCAAAGGCGGCCAGCTCGCCGACCTCGAACTGCGTCACCGCAGGCGGGCCCGCTGCGAGGACCACATCCGAGGCGCCCGCGCCACAGGCCTGCGCAATCCGCCCCTGCACGACACGGCACAAAACCGGATCTGGCTGGAGATCGTCTCCCTCGCACTCGACCTCCTCGCCTGGATGCAGATGCTCGCACTGAGCGGCGACGCCCGCCGCTGGGAGCCCGAGAAGCTCCGGCTTCGGCTGCTCTCCGCCCCCGCGCAGCTCGTGAACACCGGCCGCCGCCGCTGGCTCCGCCTGCCCACCCGATGGCTCTGGACCGCCGCCATCAGCCACGCGACCGTCAGGCTCCACGCCCTGCCGAACCCCGGCTGACCAGCCACATCGACCGTCCCGACGACCCGCATCACCACACACCGGGGAAGTGGAACCCGGCGCCCATCCGACGCGAGAGCCGAACCCTCGCCCTGCCCCAACCCCGAAAAGACCGCACCACACAAACGCGGAGTCCCCGTCAGCGAACCGGCGAGGACTCATGAACGATCGAGGTTAGCCACTCATGGTCCGCGTCGCGGAGGCTCCCGATGATCCGCCGGACAGGCCCGGTCGTATAGACCCTCAGTGGTTGTCGAACGGGGAGACGATGATCTCGGAGTTGACCGACAGCAGCGTGTTTCCTGCGCTGTCGAAGCCGACCAGGCGGGCATAGGCCCTGCCGTTCACGTGCAGCTCGGCGAGATACCGAGCGGTACCGACCGCCCCGGTGGCGCAGGGGATGTTGTTCACGGAATGCACCGCCGTGCCGTCGGGGTCAACGACGTCGACCCGTAATTTGGCGCATTTGCCGGGGAATGCCTGGATGTGACCCAGGCCGAGGAATTCTTGTGGTCCAAGGCCGACCCGATCCACACAGACGTCGCCTTTGAATCCACTCTGATCGAATGATGTGCACTTCCTGAACGGTGGCACCCAGTCGGCCTGGGCCGGGCCGCCGGCTGCGGTGATCATGCCAACGGCGGCGGTCGTCACGGCGACCGCTGTGGAAATGGCTTTGCGGATTCTCATTGGTGCCCCCTCGCGCGACAAGTGATCCCTCAAAAATGCCGTCCACCAGTGCTGGATTAGCTTTCCCGACGGATGGGCGATTCGCTACGGTAGTCGACCGGCTCCGGGACGTCGACGGCCGCAGTTGAACAGCTCCTCCGGCAATAACCGAAAAATCCGTCCGGCGCTCAGCTCGACAACCGGTACCCCAGCCCGCGCACGGTCTCGATGCTTTTTTACGTCCGACCGGGGGGGTCCACCTTCTTGCCCAGGTAGCTGATGCAGAGCTCGACGATGGTCGAGTCACCCGCCGGTCCGCCCTCCCGGACGTCCTCCGGATCTGGCGTTTGGTCGTTCTGGAGCGTCGAACGAGCGTCATGACTCCCAAGACGACAGAACTCTGCTCGCCAATGGCTCGGTACTCGGCGGATCCGCGCCG
The DNA here is from genome assembly GCF_003032475.1 of Streptomyces sp. P3. Taxonomy (NCBI): domain Bacteria; kingdom Bacillati; phylum Actinomycetota; class Actinomycetes; order Kitasatosporales; family Streptomycetaceae; genus Streptomyces; species Streptomyces sp. P3. The sequence continues at coordinate 6,516,057 of NZ_CP028369.1, read as the reverse complement.
GTCGCGCTCTCGGGATACGCCTCAGCGGGGTCCCGGTCCAAGGTCCGTCAGCAAGTCGTCCAACACCGCTTCCTCCTCGACCCGGACACCGCACTCGGCGAGGGCGACGGCCAGGGCAGGGTCCCAGGAAGTCGCGGCGGGCGGGCCCGTCAAGGCCGGCGCTTCGGCCACCGTGGTCACCGCTGCCCGGTAGTCGGCGGCCGTGTAGCGCCACGGTCGCCAGGCGACGTTTCGCGCCAGTGCTGCGGCGATGCGCACACCGCCCCAGTCGAAATCGCCGTGGTAGAGAAAACGAGCTCCCCTCATGGACAGGTCGCGCAGCAGGGTGAGCGCCGCTGCCGACGGTTGCCCCTGCAGACACACCATGGGCGGGCACGCGGGGCCGAAGGTGTCAGCGGCAGCAGACAGCACTGCCGGGTTCTCGCAGACGTGAACGGTTCCCGTCGTCGCGACCGTGGCAACCGGTGCGCGCCGGGTGAGGGAGCGGAGCGTCAGCACCACCGGATCGCCCGCGTCGGCCATCCAGTCCAGAGGTGGAGAACCGCGCAGGTTGAGGGTGAGGACGGTCGATGACAGGTCGTCCTTGAGCAGACCCGCCGAGGCCCACGCCTCCCGCCGCCACTGCGCACCGGAGCCGTCGGGGAAGCCGGTGAGGCAACGGATGCCGGACAGGACCAGAGTGGCGAGCGGTGTCCCCTCGTCCAGGGCATGGGCGCCCGAGAGGGTCCGCGCCGCGAACGTCGCCCGCGATGCCGGGGGTGACGCGGGCAGCGCCCGCAACGCGCGCACGGCGTGCTCCACCAGGGGAGCCGCGGCCTCCGGTGTCCGGGCGAGACGACGTACGAGACCGTCACCGCGGATCCGCTCGGCCCAGTGGGCCAGCTCCCCGTCGAGGGTGCCGAGCGGGGCGTACGCCTCCTCCCAGGCCCGTTCCTCCCTGTTCCGTGTCTCGGCGTGGAGGATGACCGGGCCGGTGAGGGCGACGACGGCCGCCGCCAGTCCGTCGGGGCTGACACCGGAGCGACGCAGGATCTCGTCCACGGTGGCGAGGCGAATGCCGAGGGAGCCGCTGGATCGCGGCGCCCGTCCCAGCAGGCGGTCGGCGGCGCGCCGTTGGGATTCCTCGGGGTCGGCCAAGGTGACCGAGCCCGTGAGCGGCCGGCTGCGTGCCATGCGCTGCCGCACGCGGTCCACGAACCAGGCGAGGCCGGGATCGCCGAGCAGACGTCCGAGGCGCTCGGCGTCGACGCCGGTCCGGGTTTCGGCCGGTGGCTGCCCGGCCGGCACCGCGTCCGCGATGGCCTTTGGCGGCGACGTGCGTCCGGCCGTCGCGGCGCCTCCGTCGCGGTCGGCCGGGGTCACCGAATGGTTCACGCCCACAGGGCCCCCTGTCCGTCGGCGCTGTCGACGGCGTCGTTCCGGCCCGGCTCACCGAAGGGATCGAAGGAGTTCACCGGCCCGTCGGCCTCCTCGCCGAAGTCGCCGGCACCGGCAGCCGTCCGGGGCGCGTCCGGCCGGGTGTCGGGCTCCGTGCCGCGCCGCCGTTCGCTGCCGTCCCATTCCCACCGCGTCACCAGTACGGCGTCGATGTCGTCGACGCGGGAGAGCTGGGCGATGGCGATGCCCGGCACCTGGGGGTAGCAGGCCCATTCGCGTTCGCTGGTCATGACGACGTCGAGGTCGAAGGCGCGCAGCAGGCCCAGGCACTTGGCGCGCGAGTCGTCGTCGACGCCGGCGAACGCCTCGTCCAGGGTGACCAGGCGCGGGGCGTGCGCGCCTCCCGCGCTCGCGTAGTGCGAGGACGCGGCGGCGAACAGGGGCACGGACGCGGCCAGTACCCGCTCCCCGCCCGAGGCGGGTCCGGTGGCCGGCACCCACTTGCCGTGCTGGTGGCGTTCGACGCCGAACTCGTGCCAGGACCGGTAGTCGAGAGCGGCGGTGAGGTCCTCCAGCCAGCTGCCGGTGCTGTCGTCGGTCTGCCGGTGGGCGATCTGCTCCTGGAGGAACGCGCCGACCGCGGCCCGGTCCTCGGACGACCACGCGTCGGCGGACTGGCGCAGCCGTTCGCGGGCCTGGGCCAGTCCCTGCGGGGCACGGCGGGACGCCCTCCACAGCAGCCGCAGTCTCATTCCCGTGGAGGTCGGTCGCTCCTCCAGCTCCCTGTTCATGGCGGCCACCTGCCGTTCGGCCGCCCCGATCAGTTCCTGGAGCGTCCCGGCGACCTCGGTGATCAGATGGGTCTGGAGGATCTCGCGCTCGTGTGCGGACAGGATGCGGGTCAGCTCCGCGACCTCCACCGCCAGTGCCCCGGCGAGTTCGGGCACGGCCCGTTCCCGGCCCTGGTAGACGATGTCGACCCGCATGCCGTCCTCGCTCGGGCGGGCGGTGGCGGTGTGGCCGTGCCGCGACAGCGCGTCCTGGAGTCTGCCGAACTCCTCGCTCAGCCGCTTCTGCACGCGCTCCCAGGCCGCGTCGGTGTCGTCGGTCGAGGAGAGCCGGGACTCCACGGCCCGCGCGAGGGTGACGGCAGGGGTAGCCGACCAGGTCCCTCCGTCGTCGTCCGGTAGGGCGAGGTCGGGCAGCGCGACGGCGAGCAGTCCCGTCGCGGCGAACCTCTGGAGCGCGGCGACGGCTTCCTCCCGTGCGGCGGTCGCCTCGGTGACGTCCTCGGCGAGCCGCTCGATGCGTCCCTCGGCGCGGCCGGCCCGCCGCTCGGCGTCACCGTGCTCCGCCCGCACCCGCTCCTGTTCGTCCTCGCAGACCCGGGCCGCCTCGGATGTCTCCTCCAACTGCCGCTGGAGCTCGGCGACGGCCGCCCCGACGGTGGAGCGGAGCGTCGCCAGGAGTGCGTCCGCCGCGGCGGCGGTCCGGGCCGCCGCCGCGGCGCGCTCGGCGAGTTCGGACACGAGGACTTCGGCCCGGCGGGTCTCCTCACGCTCGCCGGTCACCGCGCGCTCGGCCTCCGTGCCCTCGCGCAGCGCGGGCCACAGGGCCGCCAGGAGGGCCGTGTGGTCGGCGAGCGCCTGGCGCACGGCGCCCAGCGCCGTGGGGTCGGTGGGGAGGTTCAGGGCGGTCGCCGTGTCGGTGAGTTCGGCCGCCGCGCGCTCGGCCCGCAACGCCGCCGGAGCGAGTTCCGCGGCCCGTTCGTCCCGCCGGGCGCGGGCGCGGCGGACCGTCTCGGCCGCGGCGGGGACGTGTGCGTGGGCACGCCTCAGGTCGTCGTCGCCCTCCAGTGCGTCGAGTTCCGCGTCCAGCACGGCGCGGCGCTCGTCGACCGTACGGGCCTCTTCGGTCAGCCGTTCCCGCTCCGCCGTCAAGTCGTCGATCTCGCAACGCAGTTCTCCGGACCGGACGCGACGCGCCTGTTCCCGTGCGCCTTCTCCCACGTACTGCGCGCTGTCCTTGGACCAGCTTCCGGTGAGCGCTCCGACGCGGAAGCGGCCGTCCGCACCGATCCAGGTGTCGTGACCGCCGGCCTCCGGGAAACTGCCCCCGGGCCCGTCGCCGCCCGCGGCCAGCCCGATCGACGCGAGCAGGCGCGCGACCGTCTCCTCCCCCACGGCGGCGGCCCTTGCGTCCTCGGGGTCGACCGCCGGGCACAGCACGCGGTCGAGGCCGCTCCCGCCGAGCAGCCCGACCGGGTCGAGCAGCACGTCGTGTCCGTCCGCCGCGACCGCGGAGCCGTCCGGCCGCACCCAGGCGTCGAGGAGCCCCGAGGCCTCCAGCGCGGCTTCCATTCCCGCGCGGTCGGCTTCGGTGACATGCGGGCGGAAGTCGACCAGCCGCCACAGCGGAGCGCCCGGGCCCCGGTCGCGTACACCGGGTGTGCGTGTGCGGGGCTCCGCCGGGCCGCGCTCGCCTCCCGCTTCGAGGGCCGCCAGTTCCTCCACTGCCCGTCGCTGCCGCTGCGTCACCGCCTCCTCGCGGTGAGCCAGCACGGCCGCGCGGTCGGCGAGGCGCGACGCGATGGCGCGATGGGCCTCGGTCGCTGCCGTACGGGCCGGCATCGGGCCGTCCAGAGTGCCGGCCCAGTCCTGTACGGCGTCCAGGATTCCCGGCAGCCCGGGCACCCGCAGCTCCACGCACCCGGAAAGCTGTTCCCGCACGGCCGTGACCAGCGCGCGCCCGGCCCGGGCGACGGCCTCCTCCGCCTCGGCCAGCCGCTCCTCGGCGTGCGCGGTCTCCTCGTCGGCCTCGTCGGCGCGCAGCCGAGCGGCCCGGTGCTGCTCCCCGGCCCGCTCGGCCTGCACGGCGAGTTCCGCCACGTGCTCGACGGCGCGCCGCCTGCTCGCCGTCGCCTCGTCGGCCTCCCGGCGCAGGACCGCGTCGGGGGCTCCCTCCGTCCTGGGGACGTCCAGCCGGGCGGCCGCGGCACTCTCGCTCGCGCAGCGTGACCAGTGGTGACGCACCGACGCGGCCCGCTGTACGCGTCGTGTCGGCACGTGTACGAGGTGCGCGGCACGACGGGGCCGCCGGGACGGCGTTGAGCCAGGGAGGTGGTAGCGATGACCGAGGGTACGGACGAGCAGGCTGAGACCGTGGTGGCGGAGGACCCGGGTCAGGCGACGGCGGACACCGGTTCGCCAAGGAGTGCGTGGCACCGCACAAGCACCCGCGGACCATCTTCTACCTGGACGCACTGGCCAAGCGCCCCAGCGGAAAGATCCTCGAGCGGGAGATCACCGTTCACCACTGACCTCGCCTCACTCGGTGTCCCGGCGAAGACCAACTCACTGCAGAAGAGCCGCACCCTCGGGAAGGCCACCCATCGCCCGGCTTCTCGCGGACGGCAGCGACATGGCCCTGGAGCCGGTGCCGGCAACCCTCTCCGGCGTTGTCGAGCCACTCCAGGAATTAAAGGTAAGTGGAACGACTTGCCATATGGGCGGTGCGCGAGCCCGACATTCCTCTACCCCTCACCCGTCGCCCGTCTTCCGGCCGTGTCCTTGCTGTCAGAGGACGGTCGAACCTCCGTCCAGGATAAGGTCCTGGCCCACAGCGAAGGCGGAGGCGTCGGAGGCCAGGTATACGACCGCTTCCGCGACCTCCTCGGGCAGACCCATGCGGCCCAGCGGGATGCCGGCGCTGATCCCCTCCAGGACCGCCGCCTGCTCCGCGGGGTCCTCGATCCCGAGCTTGGAGTAGAGCGGGGTGTCCACCGGGCCGGGGCTGACCGCGTTGAACCGGATACCGTGCGACTTGAGAAGGTCCGCGTTCCACGACCGCATCAGGGAGGAGACAGCCGCCTTCGTCGCGGCGTAGGCGTTCGCCTGCCCGTAGCCGCCGTGCACGCTGGCGGACGCGTTGAGGATGACCGAGGACGGGTTGGCCAGCACCGGCACCAGTGCCTGCGTCAGGAAGAAGACACTCTTGACGTTGATGTCGAAGAGCCGGTCGTAGCTGTCCTCGGTGTGGTCCTCGAACGAGCGCCAGTCCGAGACGCCGGCGTTCAGGAACGCCACGTCCAGCTTCCCGAAGTGCTCACCCACCTGCTTGGCCAGGCCGCGCTGCGTGTCGAGATCGCGTGCGTCGGCCTGTATCACGGGCACCTTGTCCCCGAGGATCTGCCGGGCCTTGTCGATGCTGGCCGGGGTGACGCCGGGGAGTACGCCGCACCGCCCCCGCCCGGTGATCCCCGGTTCGGTCTGGACCACATCGGCCGCGACTACGCCTGCCTGGTCGCCCGGCCCGGCACGGCGGCGCTGTGCCGGCTCATCATCACCGAACTTCCCCAGATGCCGGAACTCGCCGACATCGTCGGCACCGGCTTCGCCATCGACCGCGGACCCTTCTTCGACCGGCTCCGCGACTACCTGGACGCCGAAGCACACGCCGGCACACTCGACTTCCGTTCGGCCGACGGACAGCCACAGTCGGCATCCGTAGTGGCCGAGCAGTTCCTCGGCATGATCTGCAGCCAGTTGCTGTGGCCTCAACTCGTACGGACCGACTTCGTCCCGCCCAGCCCCACTGATCCCGCGATCGTGGACGAAGCCGTGGCCCTCATGCTCAAGCGCTACAGCACCGGATCCTGAACCCCGGACCACCACCTCACGCCGCCAGAACCCCGATACGTCCCCCTGCCGGGACAAGTGCAGGCGCCCTCCCGGTACCGCCGACGTACACCCCGTCATCGCGCCCGGTGGCGTGAGCCCACCGGCAAGTGATCAACGCAATCTCCAGCACGTGCGAACCCGGGGCCGATGCCGGCCCTGCCGCGACGGTGCTGTCCTTCTGACCGATGGAGGTTTCCCATGTCCCGATCCCAGCGCGACGCCCTGGATGCCATGCTCCGTTCCGCCCCCCGGAGCGAGACGCCTCCCACAGTGGCGGAACAACGCAGCGGATTCAGCGGAGCTCTCACCCGGCCCGCTGAAGCGGGCGTGGCCACCCGCAGGACCGTTCTGGGTGGGCGGCCGGCCCTGGAACTGGAGCCGGCGGAAGTCTCGGGCCGGGGCCGCCTGCTCTACCTCCACGGTGGCGGCTACATGGTCGGCTCGCCGGACACCCACGAAGGGCTGGTCGGCTTCGACGAGCAGGTCCAAGCCATGGCCCGCGTCCTTGTGCGGGGCGATGCCGGACGGGCTGTGACGGTGCCGGCCTTCTGCGGCGTCGACCACCGCGGCCCGGGATGGCGCGGGGTGGCCATGACCTTCGGGCTCGTGGTCCTCGCCCGTCACTTCATTGCCCCGACGCGCGCAGGACGGGCTCACCGCTGCCCGCCCCACGGGCAGCACGAGAGCAAGCCGGGCTGGGCGGAGGGCCGTGAGGCCGACATGAAGTTTTACACCGGTCCAAGGCGGCGATCCAGGACGGCGCGTACGGCACCTTCTCATCCCGCCCTGCCCCTCGGAGCCTCGTCGGCGTCGTCCCGTGCCCGTGAGGGCGAGCGCTCCGGCGCCTGCGCGCTCTGTGCCGTGGCGAGCGGGCCCAGATGCTGTGCGGCGCTGTCCAGCAGTCCGAGGTCGGCCTTGGTGTGCGCGATGGCGGCGTCGATCAGGACGGCGACCAGCGGCTCGTCGGCGTGGGCGCGGCGCTGCCGCCCCAGGCCCGCAAGCTCGGACAGGTATGTCTGCCGCTGCGACTCGATCAGTGTGGCCAGGGCCTGCGGGCCCAGCGCGACGGCGCCGAGGAGCTTCAGGAACAGCTCGTCGCGGAAGCCGCCGACGCGCACCCAGGCGGTGGTCGCCCACGAGCGCAGCTCGGCCTCGCCCGCCTCGGTGAGCGTGTAGAGGTTCTTGTCGGGCCGGTCGGTCTGCGTGACCTGCGAGCGTGAGACAAAGCCGTCACGGACCAGCCGTTCGAGGATCTGGTAGAGGTGACCGATGTTCAGGCCGCCCCACTGCGGGCCGACGGCCTCCTCGAACCGGGCCTTGAGTTCGTATCCGTGATTCGGTCGCCGGGTCAGCAGCGCGAGCACGGCGTGGTGGAGCGGCATACACGTCCCTTCTACATTGTGACAACATACCCCTGAATTGTCGCAATGCAGGGGCGGCGATGTACGTGCGCGATGTACGAGGGCGAGGCTGCATCAATGGCTGTGAGCGTGACGTTGCGCGGGGTGAGCCGCCGGTATCCCGGCCTGACCGCTCTGGACGAGATCGACCTGGAGGTCGCGGCCGGGGAGGTGGTGATGCTGACCGGGCCGTCCGGCGCGGGCAAATCCACCGTCCTGCATGTGACGGGCGGCATGGACCAGCCCGACGAGGGGCACGTCGAGATCGACGGCACACAACTGATACCTCGGGATCTGGACCGTCACCGGCGGCGTGTCGGTTTCGTCTTCCAGCGCTTCCACCTGCTGCCCGCGCTGACCGCGCTGGACAATGTGCTCGCCCCCGTCCTGCCGCGCAGAGTGGACTTCGACCGGCGTGCGCGCGGCATGGAGCTGCTCGAAGCCGTCGGCCTGGACCAGCGGGCCGATGCCCTGCCCTCGCAGTTGTCGGGCGGCCAACAGCAACGCGTCGCCGTCGCACGGGCGTTGATCAACCGGCCGGGACTGTTACTGGCCGACGAGCCCACGGGCAACCTGGACAGCGTCATCGGGCGGGAGATCATCGACCTGCTGATGTCGCTGCGCGAGCGCTACGGGATGACGATGCTGATCGCCACGCACGACGCTGAGGTCGCCGCGGGCGGCGACCGGGTGGTGCGGTTGCAGGACGGCAGGATCACCTCGGACCAGCGGATCACACCGTCCGGCGACGTGCTGCACCGGCTGGGGGGCCTGCGCCCGTGATGGCGATGATTCTCGATCAGCTACGGCGGCGGCGCGGGCGCGCGCTGGCCCTGGCCGCCGGAATCCTGGTGGCGGCGACCAGTTTCACCCTGCTGACCGCGACGGTGAGCACGAGCCAGGCGACCACCGTGGGCACGGTACGGAAGAACGCACGCTCCGCGTACGACGTCCTGGTACGCCCGCCCGACTCGCAGACGGACGTGGAGCGGCGCAGCGGTCTGGTCGCGCCGAACTTCCTGTCCGGCACGTTCGGCGGCATCACCATCGACCAGTACCGGCGCATCCGCGGCATGGCCGGGGTCGACGTGGCCGCGCCGGTCGCCAACATCGGCTATCTCATGGTGGCGAGCACCGTCACGGTGGACGTGTCCCGCTTCCTGGACGGGAAGGCGTCCCGGCAGATCCTTCGCATCCGCCCTACGCTCACCTCCGGACTGGGCAGCTACCGCACCTCGGACGAGTACGTCTACCTCACCCGCTCCCCCCTGACGTCGGCATCGGAGTCGGACGGTCTCTTCGAGTCCGACACCCTGGAGACGGGTGCGGCCGACAAGAGCACCCAGCGGTACCGGATCAAGGGGAAGTACGACGTCTGCTTCTACTTCAACCGGGACAAGTCCGAGCAGACCGAGTTCAACCTGGATCTGCCGTTGAAGCCGAACATCATCGCCGAGGACCTCAGGGACAGGTCGCCGTTCGACCCGGACCTGAGTTCGCGGATGAACTGCCAGTCCGGCCAGGACAAGGCCACCATCGACGTTCCGGTCAGTTACCCCGTGCTGCTGTCCGCCGTCGACCCGGTGGCCGAGGACCGGCTGGTGGGCCTGGGCGACACCATCGCCTCGGGCCGGATGCTCACCGAGCAGGACAAGCCGTGGAGGGTGTCGGGCGCCAAGAGCGTCCACGGACAGCACGACTCCTACATCCCGGCGCTGCTCAGCGACACCCCGCTGACCACCGGCACGCTCGACGCCACGGTCGAGCGGCTCGACGTCGGCGACCCGGCCGAGCTGCCCTCGAAACTGGGCAACCCGACAGCCGCCGGCTTCGTCCGAAACCTGCACGGCACAACGGTGGGCAGAACCCGGGTCGACCTGAGCAAGGGCTACCGGAAGGCACTGACCGAGGACTCGTTCGACACCGGCAGCTACTGGACGGTCGGCCCGGTCACCTACCGCCGGACCTCCGACGGCGACCTCGCCGCGCAGCCGCAGCCGCCGCAGAAGCCCAGCCTGTGGATCACCAACTCGAACCAGCAGCCGTTCCCGGGCGTCCCCGAGGAGAACCACCGGGGCACCCAGTACCGGAAGGTGACCAGCCACGCCGCCACGAGCTGCATCGGACTGGGAACCTGCGACGGCGTGGACTCCGGACGCCTGCCCAATCCCTTCGTCCACCTGGTCGGCCGCTATGACACCGGCAGACTGCCCGGCTTCTCACCCCTGTCCGACACCCCGCTGGAGACTTACCAGACGCCGCAGGTAACCGGTGCGGACAGCGCGACCCGAGCGAAGCTCCACGGCAAGCCGCTGCAGCCCGACCGCAACCTGGGCGGCTACGTCAGCCCGCCGCCCACCATGCTGACGACGATGGACTCCATCACCGCGCTCACCAAGAGCCGTCGGGTCCCGAGCCTCCAGGACAAGGCGCCGGTCAGCGCCATCAGGATCCGGGTGGCCGGAGTGACCGGCGTCGACACCGCCTCCCGGGCGCGGGTGAACGCGGTGGCCGGGAAGATCCGGGCCACCTACCCCCGGCTCCAGGTCGACGTCACCGTCGGCAGCTCGCCTGCACCGCAGACGGTGGCACTGGGCGACTCGGCACAGGTGACGGAGCGTTGGGTCGCCAAGGGCGTGGCACTGCGCATTCTCCGGGCGGTGGACACCAAGAGCGCGGTGCTCTTCGTGCTGGTCCTCGTCGTGTGCGCGCTCTTCCTCGGCCAGGCCGCGCTGGCCTCGGTGCGCTCACGTCGCACCGAGATCGGCACGCTGCGCTGCCTCGGCTGGAGCGGTGGCGAAGTGCTCCGCCTGGTCCTCGCCGAACTGGCGCTGATCGGCCTCGCCGCCGGAGCCGTGGGCACGGTGCTCGCGTACGTGCTGGGCCGGGTGCTGGGCCAGCCCGAAGCCGGCGCCAAGTCACTCCTCGTGCTCCCGGTGGCGCTCCTCCTGGCCACGGCGGCGGGCCTGATCCCCGCCTGGCTCGCCACCCGGCTGGGACCGATGGAAGCCGTCCGGCCCCCGGTGACGGCGGCCCGCCGCGCGCACCCGGTGCGTTCGGTGGCCGGACTTGCCGTGCTCAACCTGCTGCGGGTGCGGGGCCGCACGCTGCTGGGTGCGGCCGGGCTGGCGCTGGGAGTGGCCGCCTTCACGGTGCTGCTCGCCCTGACGCTGGCCTTCCGGGGCGAGGTGGCCGGGTCGCTGCTCGGCAGTGCCGTGGTGGCGCAGGCGCGCGAGGCCGACTACCTCAGCGTCGCCCTCTCCCTGCTGCTGGGCGCCGCCGGCGCCATCGACGTCCTGGTCATCTCGCAGCGCGAACGCGCCGCCGATCTCGCGGTGCTGCGGTCGACCGGCTGGACCAACCGCGAGCTGGCGAAGCTGACCCTCTACGAGGGAATCGGACTGGCTCTGCTGGGCGGCCTGTCCGGTGCGGTGGCCGGTCTGGCCGGGGTGCTGACCCTCGGCCGGGGCGTGCTGCACGGTCACCTGTTCCCGGTCGCCGGCGCCGCGCTGCTGGCCACGCTCGCGGCGACCGCCCTGGTGGTGGCGGCTCTGACGGTGCCGATCCGGGGGCTGTCCCGGATCGCCCCCGCCCACCTGCTCGCCGCCGACTGAGCCGAGCCGCCGCCACCGCCGGCGGCTTCGCACAGCGGAAGACCCCAGCCGTGTTCACGGGCCGGGGTCTTTTGCTGTCGACGGACGTCCGCGGTCGTGCCCTCCCCTGTCAGCGACAGCCCTCAGTATCGGCTCACGTCGCCGGACGGACACTCATCGGTGGATCCGTTGCCGAGGGGGGCCGCCGGCCAACAGACGCCCACGCGCACGGCCTTCGGACCGGGGTGAACGAGCCGCCCGCGGGCTCGGACCTGTCGCCCGCTACGTGCCGGGCACGGCCGGGAGCCCCTGGCCCTGACGTAGGCGCCGCACCGCGGGCACGAAGATCCGGTCGTCGGCGAACTGGTCCTGGACTGGAACACGCTCACCGCCAACACCGATCCCCACCAGCACCTGACCGTCTGGACCGCCGCCCCGGGCTCCCCCACCCACGAGCGGCTGCGCATCCTGGCTTCCGTGCCGCGCACACGCCTCCCTCCGGCGCCTTGGCGTGGAGACGATCGGATCAGGACGCACACATAACATGACGCCTCATCAGATCGAGCGTCACATGAGCGTCACGGCTGCTCTGCGCGAACCCGGCGAAGCTCGGGGGCACCCCGTGCCGGCATCCGGTCCCCGAGCTGCCGGGGAGTCGGCGGATGCTCCGGCACCGGCCCGGCACCGGCACCCGCTCGGGCCCGGCAACCTCGTCGGGAGGCTCGTCAGGCGGCCGGCAGATCATGCAAATCCCCGCCGGTCTGCTGCAGTTCGCCACCAAGCACGCCGAGGCATGGGCTGATGAAGAGAACGACGAGGAGGGGCCGTCAAGGCTCCGGCCCCTCCTCCCCTCGCTCAGTTCACTCCTGCCCGGACGTGACGACCGGAACATCCTCGGGGCTCAGCAGCTCCGTCAGATGGCGCGCTGACACGTCCCAGGACCACGACTCCTCGACCCACCTGCGGCCCGCGGCACCCATCTCGGCGGCCCGGTCGGAGTCGGTCAGTATGCCAGTCAGCGCACCGGCGACGGCCTCGGGGCCGGTGCCGTCCACGACGATGCCGGTCGCGCCGTCGACCACGGTGTCCGGGGCGCCGCCCGAGTCCCCGACGACCACGGTCAGTCCGCTCGCCGCCGCCTCCAGGAACACGATCCCGAGGCCCTCCGCCTCGAGTCCGGCTTTCCGGGTGCGGCAGGGCATGGCGAAGACATCCGCTGCCGCGTAGTACGGGGGCGTCTCAGCGTGGACCACGCCGCCCGCGAATCGGACCGCGTCCGGGGCGTGTCGCCGAACCAGCTTGTGCAACCGGGCCTCGGCAGGCCCCCGGCCGACCAACAGCAGTACCGCGTCGGGCACCTCGCGCCGGATCAGCGGCATGGCTCGTATCAGCATGTCCTGGCCCTTGCGCGGCACGAGGCGCGCGACGCACAGGATGACACGCTTGCCGTGCAGACCGAGCCTTGTGCGCAGTTCGTCACGGGCGGCGGGGTCGGGCCGGTACACCTGCGCGTCCACTGCGGGCACCAGCCGGGTCATCCGCGCCAGTGGGCCCAGGGCCGGTTCGATCCGGGCACGCGTGTACTGGCCGAGGTAGGTGACGACGTCGACGCCCTCACCGATCCGCCGCATCATCCGACGCGCACCCGGGATCCGGGCCCACCAGATCTCGTGGCCGTGGGTGGTCGCCACGATGCGTCGTATGCCGGCCTTGCGCAGGGTCGGTGCCATCAGTCCGAGCGGTGCCGCGGCCCCGAACCAGACCCGATCGCAGCCATGGGCCCTGGCTATGTCGACTGCCCGCCTGGTGGCGCGCCCGGTCGGCAGCAGCATGCGGCTGGTGTCCCGGATCACGGGGAACGGCAGGGCCGCGTCGTACGCGGCGTCACCCGGCTCGCGCGACGTGTAGACGACGACGTCGTCGTTCGGCATTCGGGTGGCCAGGGCATGCACGAAGGTCTCGATCCCTCCTTGGCGAGGAGGGAAGTCGTTGGTGATGACGAGGGTGGAACCCATTGATGTCGGATCCTTCAGCCGGAGGTGACGGCGCGAGCCGTGAACAGGTAGTTGCGACAGTCGTCGGTGACCTCCATCACTCGGGCCCAGCTGCCGTACCGCCAGCGGTGCATGGCGTAGCCGAGGCCGTCCAGCCGGGCAATCAGCTTGGTCGATGTCATGTCGTACTTCGCGAGGTGGCGGTCCTCGATCTCCAATAGCAGGGCGGGCCGGTGGTTCAGCAGCGTGCGCCGGGCTCCGCTGAGCACGGCCGCCTCGGCACCTTCGACGTCGGCCTTGATGAAGTCGACCCGGTCCAGGCCCATGTGGTGGCACAAGCCGTCCACCGTCCGCACCGGAGTGGGCACCGGACGGGAGGTGGCGAACTCGGCGTTGGGGCCGGGCCCCGAGGCGCCCTCGGTGAGGTAGGCGCGTCCGTGGACGGGCAGCAGACGGCGCCGGGGCAGGCTCATCGTCCCGTCGTGCGGGGAGTCGCCCAGGGCCATGCGGTGCACGGTGACGTTCCGGCAGCCGAGAGCGGCAGCCGTCGTCCTCAGCCAGCGCGCGGGGCCGGGCAGCGGTTCGACGCTGTGCACCTGCCCTGACGGACCGGCCAGCGCGGACAGGCGCCAAGTATAGAGACCGTACTCGGCACCTATGTCGAGGCAGACGGCACCCGGCCGCACCAGACGTCGCAGGCCCGCGACTTCGCCCTCCACGAAGGACCAGCGCGAGGACGCATAGCGAAGTGCCAGTGCGACCGAGGTCACACGTGCTCCCGCATACGGACGGCCTGGCCTGAAAGTAAACGAGGAACTCCCGCTACGCGTCAACGCGCCACTCTGCATATGCGTTTCGGCCAATCTGGCGTACGGAACTGGGAATTGCCGGATACAAGGCGCGGTAAAACTTTCATAGGTACATCCTTTGGTCGGGGTCCCCGTCCACCTACCGGCGGACATCAGTCCCTGAGGCCAGCCCTGAGATCCAGGGCGACCGTGCGGTACCCGTACACCGATCGGCCTGCGCAAGCGGAAGGCCTCGGATCAGGTTCGCCTCGTCGATGACCGGCACAGTGTCACGTCCGCTGGGACCGACAGGAACGGGGTGTCCGGCAACGCCGGCCTCGGCGGCTCCCGACCCCCGCTGTCCCACCGGTCCGTCAGGGGCGCGTCTACGCACCCATGCCGACCTCATGATGCGGCGTCTGGGCGTCCCGGCTCATGGCGCGGACGTTCGCATCCAGTTCCTGCGCGAACTCGCTCCAGGTCTCCGCGTACTGGCGCGCCAGGTCGACCACGAGGTCGCGGCAGTGCGTCGGCACGACGGCGGCCAGCTTGGCCCACCTCTGGTCGCCGAGCGCGTTCTGCTGGAGCAGACGCAGCAGGCGGCGCCCGTCCTCCTTGTGCCGCAGAGAGGGGTCTCTGAGCAGTTTGTCGAGCAGTTCGACCGGGTCCGGCTGCACCATGTGCACCTTGCGGACGGCCCGCTGGGCGGGAACACGCCCGGGGACGACCGACGGGCCCCCTTCGACGCCCGGCGCGGCGACGGCTTGACGGCGTTCGGCGACCGGGAGTTCGCCGGCCATCAGCCGCTTGCGCACGTCGCTCACCGTGGCGGGCGAGATACCGGCGCGCCGCGCGACCTCGCGCAGCGAGGCCTCCGGGTTCTCGGCAATGAGCTCGGCGGCTCTTCTGCGGCCTTCGGCGCTGTTCAGCGGCCGCATCTTGCCGTCCCGCCCGATCCTGGCCATCGGCTGGTCCTGCGAAGAGGCCGAGTTGCGCCGGATGGCGGCCACCGACTTCGTGCCGAGGCCCGAGGCCTTGGCGATGGCCCGGTCGGACATCTGCGGGTGAGCCTCGAGGATCCGCGCGGCCGCGGCCCTCCGGTCCTCCTGGGAGAGCGGAAGACCGTGCGTCACATTCGCCTCGACGGCCCGCAGGAACCCCTCCTCGGGGGTGCCGTCGAAGAACTCCGCCTCGATGGTCTCCTGCCCCGTGAGGCAGGCGGCCAGCAGGCGGTGCATCCCGTCGATCACCCGCATGGTGCGACGGTCCACGAGGATAGGGGGAAGGCGCTCGTCGAGCTCCGCGAGCCGGGCGATGTGCTCCGTGTCCTGCCCGTCCAGACGGGGCGAATCCCCCGGAACCAGCGAGGCGATCGGAACCGATACGACACCTCTCCCATGAATAGCCAAATTGCTGGTAAAGTGAGCCAAAGTGCCTATATCACTGTCGGTGCGACTCATTCTCTTCCCCCATTGGATGGACGGGTCAAACCGCCAGACATTGAACACGTCTGGCCGGGGCCGAAAGGACCGCCCTCCGCAGGACAGCCACGCCGGATGCCATCTCGCTCCGGGAGTGGCCCTCCCGCAGGGCGGGCAGCACTAGACGACAGTTGTCGATGGGCTCGACAGCAATCCGGGTAAGCCGACGCTCTCCTGGTCTCGGAAGCGGAACTTCCAACCCCACACTCATAATCACTCTTCAGTCACAGCAGTGTCGAGGCACCGTGTAGATCCGGCCAGTTGACGTCCGACTGGCTAACGCGCTTTCTACGGCGGGGTGTTCAGCTGCGGCGCCGCATCGGTTGAACACCGCGCCGGCGCCGTCCGGAAACCGGTGCCCCGCATGCCGATGCCGCCGACCACCACGGGGGTGTCGGCGGCATCGGCATGCCGGCTAGTTCTGCGCCGCCATGGCCTCGATCAGGCTCTTGGGCCGCATGTCGGTCCACGACTTCTCGATGTAGTCGAGGCACTCCTGACGCCCCGCCTTGCCGAAAACCGTGTTCCAGCCTTCGGGCACATCGACGAAAACGGGCCACAGCGAGTGCTGACCCTCGTCGTTGACCAGGACCAGGTACTCGGCATCGGGATCGTCGAACGGATTCGTCACCACGCCGTCCTTTCTGGGATACATGAGGTGGATCGCATCGATGGCGCGATTTCGCCCGCGTGGTTCACCGGGACTCGCCCCACCGTCGGTGGCCGTCCGGCGCGGTGCCGGGCCCCGAGCGAGCCCACTATGTCCCCAAGCCGCGCCGACGCGTCAACCAGCGCCACCGGCCCTTGTGGCCAGCGTGTTCAACTGCCACTGCGCCCCGGTTGAACGGCCGTACGGACGACGAACCCGACCGGGTCGGGGCGACCTTGATCGGCGCGTCCGTCCGGTGCCATCGTGGAATGCCGCCTCGCCGCGGACGGGGCCGGGCCCCGTCCGCACCGGCACTCCGGCCCCTCAGTGCCAGGGTCGTCACCTCTCCTCCGGCGCGGACAGTCGGCACCGATCCCCTTGCCCGTTCGAATTCAGGAGGCTGCCATGTCCGTACCCGTCGCCGGCGAGAGAGCACCGGCATGCCTTTCGTGAGCACCAATGAAATCCGGCTCTCCTACCAGCGGTCCGGCCAGGGGGAACCGGTACTCCTCATCATGGGCTCGGGCGCCGCCGGCCGGGTCTGGACCATGCACCAGACCCCGGCCCTGAACAAGGCGGGCTACGAGACGATCGTCTTCGACAACCGCGGCATCGCCCCCTCCGACGCACCGCCCGGTGACTACTCGCTCGCCGAGATGACCGCCGACACCCTGGGCCTGATAGAGGCGCTGGACATCGGGCCGTGCCGCATCGTCGGAACCTCGATGGGCGCCGTGATCGCTCAGGAGATCGCGCTCGCCCGGCCGGACCTGGTGCACTGCGCCGTCCTGATGGCCACCCGAGCCCGCCCGGACGCCACCCGCCGGATGCTGCAGGCCGCGGAGCGCTCGCTGACTGAAAGCGGCATCACCCTGCCACCCAAGTACGAGGCGGTACGCACGGTTCTGGAGATGCTCTCCCCCGCGACGCTCAACGACGACGCCGTCGCCGCCGGCTGGCTGGAAGTCTTCGAACTGACGGCCGGTCAGAACGCCCCCGGACAGCAGAGCGTCGACGCCGGTGACCGCCGCGAGGCCCTGCGCCAGGTCGCCGTACCGTGCCGGGCGATCGCCTTCGCCGATGACCTCATCTGCCCGCCCCACCTGGTCGCCGAAGTCGCGGACGCCATTCCGGAGTGCGACTACGTGGAGATTCCCCGGTGCGGCCATCTCGGGAACCTGGAGAACCCCGACGCGGTCAACACCGCGGTCATCGAGTTCCTTGAAAAGCACTGACGGCCCCTGACGAACACGGAGCTGATGCCAGCATGGCAAGGAGCAAGGACTCGCGGGCCGCGGCAGGGGAGAAAGAGCCGACGGACGGGCGGATAAGAAAGGGGACGGTCCGGCGGATCGTCCCGTACGCCATGGCGTACCGGTGGAGCGTGGCACTGTTGCTGGCCAGTACGGTCGTCGACGCGGTGGCCACCGCCGCCGGCCCGCTGGCGCTGAAGATGATCATCGACGACGGCATCATGCCCGGCCGCACAGACCTCGTGGTGGGGCTGTGCCTGGCAGTCGCCGGCCTGGCGCTGGTCGAGGCCGGCTCGGTCTTCCTGGTGGCGTGGTTCTCCGCGCGGATCGGCGAGGGCGTCGTCTACGACCTGCGTAACAAAGTGTTCTCGCACGTCCAGGCGCAGTCGCTGTCCTTCTTCACCCGCACCCAGACCGGAGCGCTGGTCAGTCGGCTGAACACCGACGTGGTCGGGGCCCGGCAGGCGGTGACCAGCCTGCTGTCCGACTCGCTGTCCACCGTGCTGTCGCTGGGACTGGTGCTGGCCTCCATGTTCTACCTGTCCTGGCAGATCACCCTCGCGGCGCTGGTGACGGTCCCGTTCTTCATCCTGCCGGCACGATGGATCGCCGGGCGCCTGCAGCGACTCGCCCGGCGGCGAATGGAGTTGGACGCCGACCTGAGCGCGCTGATGAGCGAGCGGTTCAACGTCTCGGGCGCGGTGCTCGCCAAGCTGTACGGCCGCGCGCAGGACGAGTCGAGCCTGTTCGCCGGCAAGGCGGGCCGGGTGCGGGACCTCGCCGTCTCGGTGGTCCTGCACGGCCGGATCCTCGGCGTTCTCACCATCGTGCTCACCGGGCTGACCAGCGCCCTCGTCTACGGGCTGGGCGGCGTGCTCACCATCGACGGCTCACTGGAGCTCGGCACCCTGGTGGCCATGGTGGCCCTGCTGCTGCGGCTCTACGGCCCGATCAACCAACTGGGCAGCCTACAGGCGAGCGCCATGATGACCCTGGTCAGCTTCGACCGGGTCTTCGAGATTTTGGACCTCAAGCCCAACATCGACGAGGTGCCGAACGCCCGGGACCTCGCCGCGGTGCGCTCCGGCGGCGCTCCCCGGATCAGCTTCGAGAAGGTCTCGTTCCGCTACCCGAGCGCCGAGGAGAACTCGCTGGCCTCGCTCGGACACCCGGCGGCCCGGCACGCCGAGCCGGTCGAGGAGTCGTTGACCCTGCGGGAACTGAGCTTCGACGTCCCGGCCGGGAAGCTCACCGCCCTGGTCGGCCCGTCGGGCGCGGGGAAGACCACCATCACCCAGCTGGTGCCCCGGCTCTACGACCCCACCGAGGGCACCGTCCGGGTGGACGGCCACGACATCCGGGAGCTGACGCTGCAGTCGCTGCGGGACACGATCGGCGTGGTCACCCAGGACGCCCACCTCTTCCATGACACCCTGCGGGCCAACCTGGAGTACGCCCGGCCGGGGGCCGCCGAGCAGGAGCTGATCGAGGCCTTGAAAGCGGCGCTGATCTGGGACACCGTCGATGCCCTCCCGGAGGGTCTGGACACGGTCGTCGGTGATCGCGGGTACCGGCTCTCAGGCGGTGAGAAGCAGCGGATCGCGCTGGCCCGGCTGCTGCTCAAGGCACCGCCGGTGGTGATCCTGGACGAGGCCACCGCGCACCTCGACTCGGAGGCGGAGGCGGCGATCCAGCGGGCCCTCAAGACCGTGCTGGCCGAGCGCACTTCGCTGGTGATCGCCCACCGGCTCTCCACGATCCGCGAGGCGGATCAGATCCTGGTCGTGGCGGCAGGGCGCGTCACCGAACGCGGCACGCACGAGGAACTGCTGGCCGTCGGGGGCCTGTACGCCGACCTTTACCACACGCAGTTCGCGCAGCACGAGTCACTGGAGGTGACGGTGCCCGGCGCAGGCGCCCACTAGAAGAGACGACCCAGCGGCATGTCGAAGGCGCCGTCCCCCGGCCTACCACCGGCGGGCGGCGCCTTCGACATGCCCCGATACGACCACAGCGCCTCAGTTGGCCGATTCCGTGGAACCGGCCAACTGAGGCGCTGCGCTGGTTGAACAGGACAACGCTAGCGGCGGCCGACGGCGAAGTCGTGCACGACGACCGCGACCGCACCGACCGCGGGGTGACGCTGCAGGACCGCCTCGATCTCGCCGAGCTCCATCCGGACTCCCGCGAGCTTGACCTGGCGGTCGACCCGGCCGAGGTACTGCAGCGCCCCCTGCGGAAGGACCTTCACGGCGTCACCGGTGCGGTAGAGCCGCCCGGTGGGCGTGTCCCGGAACGGGTCGCGGAAGAACGCGGCCCGGGTCTTGTCGTGGTCACTGACGTACCCGCGCCCCACGCCGACCCCGCCGACGAACAACTCCCCGCTCTCGCCCGGCTCACAGGCCTGCCAGCCGTCCTCCTCGCCGCGCAGCACGTAGAGCTGGGTGTTGACCAGCGGCGTACCGATCGGCAGGCGCAGGAGACCGAGGTCGGCGGGGAGCACGGTGTGGTGAGTGACGTCGTCGGAGCACTCGGTCGGGCCGTAGGCGTTCACCAGTCCGGCCTGGGGCATCTCCTCAAGCCATCGGCGGGCCACCTCGGTGGGCAGCTCCTCGCCGGTGGCGAGCATCCAGCGCAGCCAGGCCAGCTGCCCGGCCTCAGGGGCGGCGGCCAGGTCGTCCAGCAGCAGGCGGACCATGGTGGGGACCAACTCCACGACGGTGACGCGGTGTTCGTCGACGAGGCGGGCGAAGGCCACCGAGTCGTGGGCGGTCGCGTCGGCGACCACGCTGACCTCGCCGCCGACCAGCAGCGGGCAGAGCATCTGCCAGATCGAGATGTCGAAGCCGAGCGGGGCCGTCTGCGCGACCACGTCGTCGCCAGTCAACCCGAGGTCGACGACCTTGGCGAAGAGATGGTTGAGCATGCCCTGGTGCTCCACCACGGCCCCCTTGGGCCGGCCCGTGGAGCCGGAGGTGAACAACACGTACCGGGGCTGGCCCTGGCTCTCCAGCCGGGCCGGGCCCTGCCAGAGCTCGTGGCCGGCGGCCTCGGCGGCGCGGACGACCGGGACATCGGCCTGCGCGGCGCCCTCGGCGAGCGAGGGTGAGACGGCGTCCGGGTCGGTGTTGAGGAGCAGGACGGCCCCGGCCGTGTCGAGGACGTCCGCGACCCGGCGGGCGGGCCAGTTGGCGTCGGCAGGCAGGTAGAGCGCACCGAGCAGCTCGGTGGCCAGGAAGGCGGCGACGACCGTGGTGCCGCGCGCACCGCCGACCGCGACGACCTTGCCCGGGCCGACCCCCGAACGCTCCATCAGGGCCGCCAGCCGACGTGCTTCCTGGGCAAGTTCGGCGTAGTCGAGGCGGCCGCGGGCGTCCCGGACGGCCGGCCGGCCCCGCTCCCGGGCGAAGCGCTCCACATGGGTGATCACGGCGTCCGCGAGGTCGACCGGGTGGTCGCGGGTGAGCGCCAGTTCCCGGGCACGCCGCAACTCCTCGGGCGCGATGGCCAGTTCCGGGAGTCCGGCAGGGCCGAGCAGGCATTCCTCGATCGTCACGAATCCGCTCCTTGTGATCGGCGGCAATTATCCGATATCAGCTGTCCAGGAAATATCCGGATCTTGCCGGGCCACTTCCCGTGAAGTACGGTAATCGATGCCGGGGGCGATCGGATACCGAATTCGCCCGCTCACCGGGTAAATGAGAGTTCGGGCTCAGCCCAGGGGATCTGAGCACCGAGATGGTCAACTCATCTTTTTCGACTCTTCTTTCTTCACTTCAGGCTTACGGTCGCACCTTGACCGCTTTCCCCCTATCCATTTCCGTCCTGCCGAGGTGTCCGGCGCCATGCCTATTATCAGCTCCCCGCACGAATTCAATGTCGAGGATCTCTACCTGGATCTGCGCCGGGTGAACGCAACGCCGTTGTACCTGAAGTGCGAAGGTTTCAACTTCGCCGGGTCCATCAAGCTGAAGGCCGCCATCGCCATGGTGGAAGCCGCGGAGCGGGACGGCCTCATCGGACCCGACTCGGTCCTGGTGGAGTCCTCCTCGGGAAACCTCGGCATCGCCCTGGCCATCATCGCGGCCGACCGGGGCTACCGCTTCGTCTGTGTGACCGACCCCCGATGCAATTCCACGACCCAGCGGCTGATGCGCTCCCTGGGCGCGGACGTCCGGGTGATCACCACACAGGATGCCAATCTGGGCTATCTGAACAGCCGCATCCAATACGTCCGCGACCTGTGCGCCAGCAGCGACCGCTATGTGTGGCTCAATCAGTACGCCAACCCCAACAACTGGCGGGCGCACTACGAGCACACGGCGCCGGCCATCGCGGCCGAATTCCCGGACCTGGAGGTGCTGTTCGTCGGCGCCGGCACCACCGGCACGCTGATGGGGTGCGCGCGCTACTTCAGGCAGCACCGCGCGGAGGTCACCGTCGTGGCAGTCGACGCCGTCGGCTCGGTCACCTTCGGCGGTGTCCCGGAGCGCCGGGTGGTCCCGGGCCTGGGCACCAGCACCCGCCCGGAACTGGTCGACGAGTCGTGCATCCACGACGTCGTGCACGTCTCCGAACCCGACACCATCCGCACCTGCCGCGAGATGGCGGCTCGGGGCTTCGTGCTCGGCGGGTCGACCGGGACCGTGGTGAGCGGCGCCGCTCGCTGGCTGGCCGAGAAGTACCCGGGCGAGGACCCGGTGGCCGTCGCGATCTCCCCCGACCTCGGCGAGCGCTATCTGAACTCCATCTACGACGACCTCTGGCTGCGCGAACACTTCGGCCAGGGCGACCTGTCAACCGATCCGCACTGGAGCCCGCACCCATGACCCATGCCCCCTCCTTCTCCGTCATCTCCGGCGCGCAGGTCGTCGATGTCCTGCGCGGCCGCGAGAAGCAGGTCACCGCGCTGGTCAAGAAGGCGTACCGCCTGCATGGCCAGGGCCGCACGGTGAACCCCGACTCGTACTTCCTGCGTTTCCCCGAGCGGCCGTCCTCCCGGATCATCGCGCTGCCCGCCTCGGTCGGCGGCGACGTGGACGTGCACGGCATCAAGTGGATCTCGTCGTTCCCGGAGAACGTCAGTGCCGGCATTCCGCGCGCCTCCGCCGTGGTCGTCCTCAACGACACCGCGACCGGCTATCCGCTGGCCTGCCTGGAGAGTTCGGTCATCAGTGCCTCGCGCACCGCCGCCTCGGCGGCCCTGGCGGCGGTCACGCTCACCGACCGGCGGGGTGTGGCACCGCGCCGGGTCGGCTTCATCGGCGTCGGGCTGATCGCCCGTTACCTGCACACCTACCTCGTGGCCGGCGGCCTCGCCTTCGACGAGGTCGGCGTCTTCGACCTGTCCCGGGACAACGCGGAGGGCTTCGAGGGATATCTGAGCCGCGCCGGGGCCGGGCCGGTCACGATCCACGACAGCGCCGAGTCACTCATCGCCGGGTCGGACCTCGTCGTGCTGGCCACGGTGGCGGGCGAGCCGCACATCCTCGACCCCGCGCTGTTCTCCCACAACCCGCTCGTCCTGCACGTCTCGCTGCGCGACCTCTCCCCCGAGATCATCCTGTCCTCGTACAACATCGTCGACGACATCGACCACTGCCTGAAGGCGAACACCTCTCCTCACCTGGCCGAACAGCGCGCCGGCAACCGCGACTTCGTCGACGGCACCCTCTACGACCTGCTGGAGGGCCGGACCACTCCCCCGGCGGACCGGCCGGTCGTGTTCTCGCCGTTCGGTCTGGGCGTGCTGGACCTGGCGGTGGCCAAGTTCGTCTACGACGAGGTCAGCGCGGCCGGGAGCCTGCTGACCGTCCCCGACTTCTTCCACGAGATGAAGCGCTACGGCTGAGACCGGTCACGGCACAGCGCATGAGGAAGGGCCCGCCTCCCCGGCGGGCCCTTCCTCATGTGTGCGGCGGTGTACGGCGTTCGATCAGGCCGGTCAGGTCGGGTCAGGGTCTGGCGTCGGCCGCGAAGCGGATGAAGTCGGCCAGCCGCCCGACGCCCTCGGCGATCTGCGGCTGCGTCAAATAGCTGACCGAGAGCCGCAGACTGCGCTCGCCGCCGCCCTGCGGGAAGAAGTACGACATCGGTGTCCAGATGACCCCGAACTTCTCCGCGGCGAGCTCCAGGGCCGCGGTGCCCGCGGTGAACGGCACGTCGACGGCCAGGAAGAAGCCCCCGGTCGGCGTGTTCCACCGGACGCCGAGCGCCGCTCGCTCCGGCTCGGGGAAGCACCGGTCGAGCTCGCGGAGGGTGGCCCGCATGGCGTCCCCGTAGTAGCGGGCCGTCCCGGCGTTGAACTCGGCGGTCCGCCCGCCGACGGCGAGCAGCATCCCGGCCACCACCGCCTGGCTGACGGGCGAGGTGTTCACCGTCACCATGCTCTTGATTCGGGTGAGCTCGTCCGCCAGCAGGCCGGTGGCGCCGTCCGCGCCGACGACCACCTGGTCGGCGACCGCGAAGCCCACCCGGGTGCCCGGGAAGAGCGTCTTGGAGAGCGAGCCCAGGTGGACGACGCGGCGTGAGCGGTCGAGCGACTTCAGGGTCGGCAGTTGCCGGCCGGGGCTGACCATCCGATATGGGCTGTCCTCCAGGATCAGGATGTCGTGGCGCGCCGCGAGCTCGAGCAGCTCCCGGCGCTGTGCGAGCGGCATAGTCGTCCCGGACGGGTTGGAGTGGTCCGGCACGACGTAGAACGCCCGGGGGCGTCGGCCGCGCGCCCGCTCGGCGAGTATCGCCGTCTCCAGGTCGGCGCAGCGGAACCCGCCCGGCGCCTCCGGGACAGCGCTCGGCACGATGTCGAACAGCCGCGCCGCGCCGGTGATGCCCACGTAGCAGGGGCTGGAGACCAGGAGCACGTCCGCAGGACCGGAGATCAGTGCCCGGAGGACGATGAGCATCGCCTCCTGGGCTCCGACCGTCACCACGATGGACTCGGCGGGCACGTCGATGCCCTCGTCCGCCCGCAGCATGTCGGCGATCAGCTCGCGGATCTGGCCGGCTGTCGGGCCGTACTGGAAGAGCGCCGAGCGGATGTCCTCGGGCGAGGCGCCGCCCTCGGCCAGGTGGTCCAGATAGCGGCGCAGGTACGTGAAGATCTGCTCGGTCTCGAAGAAGCCGGCGTACGGGCGGCCGGGCGCGAAGGAGATCGCTTCGGGATAGCGCTGTGTGACCTCGTTGAGGAAGTTCATGGTGTCGAGCACCGGGTCGGTGACGCTGCCGTGCAGTTCGTCCCGGCGCAGGTCGCCGGCCGACCGGTCCTGCCGGGTGGGGCCGGGGCGGCGGAGCGCCGCCGGCCGGCCCCACGGGTCCGCTTCGGCCACCAGCTCCGGGCCGGCCGCGGCGACGGAGGCGGTGCCGGTGAGCGTCATCGCCTCGGTCAGCTCCTCGGCGACGAGGCCGAGGAGGTGCTCGACGCCCTGTGCGCCGTTCACGGCCAGGCCGTGCAGCACCGGCCGCCCGAGCAGGACGGCGTCGGCTCCCAGGCCCAGCGCCGCGAGGACGTCCGCGCCGCGCCGCACCCCGCCGTCGAGGAGCAGGGGGCGGGCGCCCGCGACCGTCTGCGCGATCTCCGGCAGCATCTCCAGGGTGGCCGGGGCGCCGTCCAGTTGGCGGCCGCCGTGGTTGGACACCACGATGCCGTCCACCCCGGCGGCGAGCGCCAGGCGGGCGTCCTCGGCGGTCAGGATGCCCTTCACCAGCACCGGCAGTGAGCTGACGGACCGCAGCCACTCGATGGTCGACCACTCCAGGGTGGGGTCGAACTCGGTTCGGGCGTGCCCGCCGGGCGAGGCGAAGTCCCCGCCTTGAAGGTTGGCCGGTACGACGCCGTCCGGCAGCCGGAAGTCATTGCGCAGGTCGCGCAGTCGGCGGCCGAGGTGCGGGGCGTCCACGGTGAGCACCAGTGCCTCGAATCCGGCCCGCTCGGCGCGCTGGACGAGATCACGCGTGGTGGAGCGGTCGCGGAAGCAGTACACCTGGAGCCAGAGCGGCGCGGCGGCGGCCCGGGCGATGGACTCGAAGGTGCGGCTCGCGAAGGTGCTGACGACCAGCGGGACGCCGAGCCGGCCGGCGCCGCGGGCGGTGGCGACCTCGCCGTCCGGGTGGGCCAGCGTGTGGTAGGCCATGGGTGCGATGCCGAGCGGCAGGGACCAGGTCCGGCCGAGGATCCGGGTGGCGGTGGCGGGCGCGCCGCCGCCGGTCAGCACCCTGGGGCGCAGCCGAAGGCGGTCGAACACCGCCAGGTTGGCGGCGAGGGTGCGCTCCTCGCCCGCGCCGCCCGCGAGGAAGTCCCAGACGCCGGGCTCCAGCCGGGGGCGGGCCAGGGCCTCGTACTCGGCGAGGGTCAGCGGGCGTTCCGTCATGGCGTCGGCGCTGTCCATCAGGAGGTCAGCCGGTCCCGCTCGACGGCCTCGTACAGGGCACGGATGTTGGCGCTGCCGAAGCCCCGGGAGCCCTGGCGCTGGATGAGCTCGAAGAAGAGGGTGTTGCGCTCGTAGGGCGAGCGGGTGAACAGCTGCAGCAGGTGACCCCACTCGTCCCGGTCGGCCAGCACCTGCGCCTTGCGCAGCTCGGCTATCCGGTCGGTGTCCCCGTCGAAGCGCTCGACGAGTAGGTCGTAGTACGTGTCGGGGGTGGTGAGGAAATTGACGCCGAGGTTCCGGGCCTCGCCGACCGCCGCGATGATGTCGTCGACGAGGAATGCGAGGTGCTGCACGCCCGGGCCGCTGTTGCGTTCCATGAAGGTGTCGAGCTGGCCGGGCTCCTTGGTCGGGTCCGGCGCGACGAGGGTGAAGGTGGCACGGCCGGAGGCGCTGCGCACCACGACGGAGTCCATCGCCTGCCCGCCGACGGCGACGTACTCGGAGGAATACCGGGAGAAGCCGAACGCGTCCCGGTAGTAGTCGGCGTACCAGTCGAGGGTGCCGCCCGCGAGGCAGACCGCGACGTGGTCGAGCAGGCGGATCCGAGCGGGCGTGGCGGTCGGAGTGGGCGGGCAGGGTGTCCACCTGCGGCCGTCGGCGAGGGGTTCGCCGGGGCGGGCGGCGGCCGGGAGCAGGGTGTGGGCGACGCCGCCGAAGCCCGAGACCACGGTGGTGCCGCGGGCCGAGTCCAGCCGCGCGGCGCCGGCCGCCACCGCCCGCTCGCCGGCTGCCACCGGGTCGTCGCAGCTGAAGGCGAGATCGGCGATGCCCTCGCCGTGGCTGTCGAGGAAGCGCCAGGTTCCGCGGCCCGAGGTGACCACCAGGTTCACGTCGCCCTGGCGCAGCAGCACGGAGCTGCGGTCGGTCTCCACCGCGTCGGCGACCTTGCTGAAGCCCAGGCCCGAGACGAAGTAGTCGGCGGCGGAGACTTTGTCCGAGGTGAACAGTTCGGCGTAGACGATGTCCTGCACGTCCATGGTGCTACCTACCTCCTGAACGGCCTGAGGGCCGATGGCGTTTCGTGGGTGACGTGGCTTCGGGGATCCGTCAGACGGAGGGGGAGGGACCCCGGGTCTTCGCAGGTCACGAAGGCCCGGCGTCCCGCCCCCACGGGCCCTGCCGACACCGGGTGGTTACCAGCGCCACTCCTGCTGCTTGAAGAGGTGGCCGGCCGTGATGTCGCGGTCCTTGCACCAGGCGAGGAACTCGTCGATCTGCTTGAGCTGGTAGGTGTCCGGGGTGTAGGTGGTGGCCATCACGTGGCCGAGCCAGTCCTCCTCGCCCATGGCGTAGATGTACGCCTCGCGGGCGCCGAGCTCGGTCATGATGGCGGCGGCCTGCTCGGCGTTGGAGCCGGAGAGCTTGCGCGAGTTGCTCATCTTCTTCGAGATGGGGACGGTCAGCAGCGCCTGGTAGAGCCAGGTCAGCGGCGCCCCGTCGCACTCCATGCCGAGGAAGGCGATGTCGGCGGTCCCCAGGTGGTCCTTGATGTAGCGGTAGAGCGAGGGCTCGATGCCGGACGAGTCGGCGCCGATGAAGACCTTCTTGCCGGCCAGCTCGGCCCAGTAGGTGGACTTGGCGCGGATGTCCAGGTCACAGTGCTCCCCGAGGAACGGCGTCGCCGTGATCTTGCCGCCGGGGAACTCGACCTCGTCGAAGTCGTCGACCTCGATGACGTTGAAGCCCTGGTGACGAAGCATCAGCGCCATGGACGGGTCGGCGAGGTTGCCGCGCGAGGACCGGGGGACGACGATCGCGCCGAGGCGGCCGCGCAGCTGGAGCAAGGTCTCCAGGACGATGTGGTCCTGGTGGCCGTGGGTGATCAGCACGAGGTCGATGTAGTCCGGCAGGTCGTCCAGCGTGTAGCGGTCGCCGGCGGTGCTGTCGGCGCTGATGAACGGGTCGGTGACGATCGCCGCCTCGGGCGTCTGCAGGACCAGGCAGGCGTGCCCGAAGTATCGGATCCGGCCGCCGCCGTCGATGTGGCGGTCCTCGGACAGACTGGGACGGTCCGTCAGCAGCTTGGACAGCTGGCCGGTCTGGGCGTCGTCCAGGCCGAGCGCCTCGCGCAGGTGGGCGAGGGTGGCACCGTGCACGCGGGCCTTGAACAGCTCGGCGAGGCCCTCGTGGCGGAACGGGATGTCCAGCTCCAGGACGTCCGGCGAGGGCAGGCGCGGGGTGCTCAGGATGAACGGGCGCTCGATCCCTGTCTCCAGGGAGAGCTGCACCGACTGGCGGGACTCGTCGTAGACCTTGCTCTTGAAGACCAGCGGCTCCATGAACCGCATCTGCGCCTGGTTGTCGGTGTCGTAGGCGAGCTCGATGAGACCGCCCAGTTCCTCGGGCATCTTCGGGTAGAGCGGGGTCAGGTCGAAGCCGGTCGCGTTCGCCCGCAGGATCTCCTGGCCGGCGGCGATCGCCTCGGCGAAGCGCAGCATGTCGGCGCGGTCGCGCTTGATCGCGGCGACCAGGTCACGGACCTCGTCGGCGCGCGACTCCGGGATGTTGACGAAGTAACCGCCGCGCAGCTCCGGGTTGTGGCTCGCTGCCACATGCACCTGTGGGGACTGCAGATAGGACTCCAGCAGCGGCAGCTGCAGGAACGCGAGGTTCATCGCCGCCTGCACCGGCGCGATGGTGTACGGCCAGGCGAAGAACCTGTCCACCAGCGGCTCGATGATGGCCTTCGACCGCAGGAAGAGCTTCTTGTCGGACATCAGCACCCCTCTCTCCAGAAAAAGCAAAAGGAATTGACCAAGCGACCGGGAAGCCGTCCCGGAATTCCGAGCGTCCGGCCGCACGTCGATGGAATGACGACCAGAGAGAGTCAGCTCGGGACCTGGGCCCGGAAAGCCGACGAAACCACATCCGCCTCGCCATACAAGGATTGCCGCGCACAGCGCGATCTCCGGAATCAGGATGGCCCGGGGCGGCACAGTGGATCAATACTCGGCCGCCGCGCACGGTTCTTGAACAGGGAATCAGGAGGCCGGCCCGAAGAGGCGCAGGACACCCCCTGTGCAACTGCGTCGGCGCGCCGGTTGAACGGCCGGCCCGTCGGGTGGGCAGATGCGCGCCATGGGAAAACACTGTCGGGCGCGGCTCAGCGACCGGGGATGTCCGGGGCGAGCTCGTGCACCGGTACGACGTTCAGGAAGGCTACGTCGCCGATGCCCTGGGCGGTCAGGCCCGTCACGGTCAGCGACTGGTCGTCGTTGAGCACCACTTGGGCGCCCTTGTCGGCCAGCAACTCGGCCAGCACCGCGATGTCGGGCGTGCGCACCTGCACCCGAGGCCCGCCGTCGCCGTCGCCGTCGCGGAGCAGCGCTGCCCGCTGTCCCTCGACCCTGCGGCCGCCCGCGACGACCACCAGGTCCTCCGCCAGGCCGGCGAGTCCGATCGAGGGCTGTCCGGAGACGAGCACCGTGCGCCCCTCGCCGGCCAGCCGCTGGAAGAGGTCGCCCGCCCAGACCAGCCCGCGGTGGTCCAGCCCGTTGAGCGGCTCGTCGAGCACCAGGACCGGCGGGTCGGCGAACAACGCGTAGGCGACACCGAGGCGTTGACGCATCCCCAACGAGAAGGTGCCGACCCGGCGCTGCTCCACCTCGGTCAGCCCGACCTGCTCCAGCACCTGGTCCACCCGGCCGCGCGGGAGCCTGTACCGCCGGGCCAGCCCGACGAGGCACTCCCGGGCGGTGTTGCCGACATGCCGGCAGTACACGCCGTGGCTGTCCAGCAGTGCACCGACCTCGTGGGGCCCCGGCGGGTGGTCGCGGAACTCGCGGCCGCCGATCGCGGCGCTGCCCGCGGTAGGACTGCTCAGGCCCAGCAGCATCCGCAGCGTCGTGCTCTTGCCCGCGCCTTCCGGCCCGAGCAGCCCGGTGACTCGTCCGGCCTCGGCCGTGAAGCTCAGACCGTCCACGACCGTGACCTCGCGGTACCGTTTCGTCAGTTCTCTGATCTCGATCATGATCACCATGGTGGAGTGGGCCGGGTCCGCACCGCGTCGGACCTTCGGCAGCAACAAACGGCGGAACCTGTCACCCCTGGACTGACACCTGCGGCCCGACGCCGCCCGCGAGCGGATCTGATACCGCGCGCCACGACCGGCTGTCTCCAGCCGTCCTCTCGCCCACGGAGAAAGCCAAGTCTTTCCGACGAAGATCCCTCCCTGCAAGGATAACGGCCACTTCCGCACATTCCGCGGACAGCCCCTTGAGGAGGGCCCGATGGGCATTGCAGGGGCGTGCAGGAAAAACCTCGATTCGGCCCGCCGAAATGAAGTCAGCGACCCCGACGGAAAGGCTGCACGGCATGCCTGACATCACCCCCGGAAAGCATCCCGCGCTGATGGCCGGAGCACCGCTCGACCACAGCGGCGTCGCACGCGCCGAACGCGAACTCGCCGGCCGGGTCTGGCGCACGCCGGTGGTGCGCTGCGCCCCGCTGGACGCCATCGCCGGCGCCCGCCTGTGGCTGAAGGCCGAGAACCTCCAGCACGGCGGGTCGTTCAAGGCCCGCGGCGCCCTGCTGGCCGTGGACGAACTCGCCCGGGACGGCAGCCGCGGCGTGATTGCCCAGAGTACGGGCAACCACGCGATCGCGGTCGCGCTCGCCGCCCGTGAACACCGACTCCCCGCCATGCTGGTGCTGCCCGCAGACGCGCCGCCGGCCAAGGTCCGCCGGATCCGGGACACCGGTGCCGAGGTGGTCACCGCCGGCACGCTGCTGGCCGAACGCATCGCCGTCGTCGATGAGTTGCGGCAGAGGTACGGCTACGACGCCGTCGACCCCTACCAGAACCCGCGGGTGGTCCTCGGCCAGGCCACCGCCACCGCGGAACTGCTCGGCCAGGTCGCCGCCGAGGGCGTACGGCTGGACGCCGTGGTCGTCCCGATCGGCGGCGGCAGTGCCATAGCGGGCGCCTGCCTGGCCGCCGAGGGGTCCGGTACGGCGGTCGTCGGCGCGGAGCCCGAGTCAGTACCGGCGTTGACCGCCGCCCTGAACGCCGGCCGGCCGGTGACGGTCCCCGCCCGGTACACCATCGCCGACGGGCTGCGCCCCGACCGGATCGGCGCGCTGCCCTTCGAGCTCGCCGAACGCGCGGTCACCTCGGTGGTCACCGTCCCGGAGCCGGCCATCGGCGAGGCTCTGATGGCCGCGTTCCTGCACGCCCGGCTGGTAGTGGAACCGGCAGCGGCCACCGCGCTCGCCGCCGGGCTGGCCCACGCCGCCGAGTACGGCTCCGACGTGGGCGTCCTGCTCAGCGGCGGCAACGTCGAACCGAGTCTGGTCACTTCGATGCTCGCCGGGCGCAGCGGCCTCGACTGAGGCCGCTGCGCCCCGGCACCCGTCCCGGCGTCAGTCCTCCCAGCCGAGCCACGCGGACACCTCGGCCCAGACGAGGCCGAGATTCTCCGGCTTCGCGAGGTCGTAGTGGCTGCACGGCACCCCGGCCTGCGCGACCGTGCCGGTCACGAACTCCGCCCAGTCCTCGGAGGTCGGCCCGTCCTCCTCGCGCCCCTCCTCGGCGACGATCAGCAGGGCGTCACCGTCGAACCGTCCGTGCACGTGGTCGTGCCGGATCCGACGGCCGTTGTAGAGCACCTTCGCGAAGACCCGGTACTCCTCGTCGGTGATCGCGCCGAGCGCTCCACCCGCTTCCAGCCGCACCACGTCGACCAGTCGGTCGAGCAACTCCTCCTGGTCGAACTCGGCCTCGCGCGCCGCCAGGTGCTTCTCCTCCTCGGGATCCCACGGGTACTGGTCGAGCAGCACGAGCGCCCCGACCTCCTCGCCGGCCGCCTGCAGCTGGACGGCGATCTCGTGGGCGAGGGCCCCGCCGTACGACCAGCCCAGCAGGTGGTACGGGCCGCTCGGCTGCACCGACCGCATCTGTTCGATGTAGTCCGCGGCCATCTCCGCGATGGATCCGGCGAGTTCTCCGCTGCCGTCGAGGCCGCGGGCCTGCAGGGCGTACAGCGGAACGTCGGCCGGCACGTACCGCACCAGCGACATGTAGCACCAGCTGACGCCGACCGCCGGGTGGAGGAAGAAGAACGGCGGACGCTCGCCCTGCTCCCGGATCGGCAGCAGCACGTCCAGCGCGTCCCGCACCGAGGACAGGCTCATCCGCTTCATCAGCTCGGCCACGGTGGGCGCCGCGAACAGGTCCCGCACCGCGATCGTCACCCCGCTCTCCCGCAGTTTCTCCACCAGCCGGACGGCGAGCAGCGAGTGGCCGCCGAGGGCGAAGAAGTCGTCGTCCACGCCGACGCCGTCCAGGCCGAGGACCTCCGCGAACGCGGCGCCGATGTTCGCCTCGAAGGAGGTGACCGAGTGGTGGGCGTCCTCGCGCACCTCGGTCTCCGGCACCGGGAGGGCCTTGCGGTCCAGCTTGCCGTTCGGCATCAGCGGCAGCTTGTCGATCACCACCACCGCGGACGGGACCATGTACCCCGGCAGCCGGTCCTGCGCCACCCCGCGCACCGCCTGCCCGAGCTGGTCCAGCTCCTCCTGTGCGACGCCCCGCTTCGGCACCACATAGGCCACCAGCCGCTGGTCGCCGGGGGCGTCCTCGCGCACCAGCGCCACGGCCTGGCCCACCGACCGGTGCCCGGCGAGCACCGACTCGATCTCGCCCAGCTCCACGCGGAAGCCGCGCACCTTCACCTGGTCGTCCGAGCGCCCGACGTACTGCAGGTCGCCGTGCGCGGTCCACCGCACCACGTCGCCCGTCCGGTACATCCTTTCGCCGGGGCCGGCGAACGGGTCGGCGACGAACCGGCCCGCCGTCAGACCCGGCCGGCCCAGGTAGCCGCGCGCCACGCTGCGCCCCGCGATGTACAGCTCGCCGGCCACACCGACCGGCACCGGCGACAGGCGCTCGTCCAGCACGTAGACCCGGGTGTTGCCGATCGGGGAGCCGATCGACGACGCGTCCGCGTCCTCGCCCGCCAGCTCCTTGCCGGTCGACCAGACCGTGGTCTCGGTCGGACCGTACAGGTTGGTCAGGGTGGGCGTGCGGCTCAGCAGGGTCCGCGCCAGGTCGGCCGGCAGCGCCTCGGCGCCGATCATCGCGCGGACCCGGGACCAGTCCACCGGGTCCTCGGCGTCGGCCACCAGGCCGCGCCACAGGCTCGGCGTGGCGTGCACGATCGTCGCACCGGTGTCCCGGATCAGAGCGCGCAGCGCCCACGGGTCGAGCACCTGCTCCTGTGCGGCCAGTACGATCCGGGCGCCGTTCAGCAGTGGCAGGTAGAACTCGAACCCGGCCATGTCGCAGCCGTGGGTGCTCACCGCCAGCAGCCGCTCGTCGGCGTCCAGCGCGAAGCGGTCCTGCATCGCCGACAGGAAGTTGACGATCGCCCGGTGTTCCACCAGCACGCCCTTGGGGCGCCCGGTGGAGCCGGAGGTGTAGATCACCCACATCGGGTGCTCCGGCAGCAGGGCCGCCGTGCGCTCGCCGTCCGTCAGCGGGCCGTCCGCCAGGGCCGCCAGCTCGGCCCGCACCTCGGCGGAGTCGAGCAGCACCACCGGGACCCGCTGCGCCTCGGTGTCCTCGGCCAGCCGTCCCTCGGGCTCGGCCGGCCGCTCGCCCAGGCTCTCGCTGGTGAGACGGCAGACGGCACCCGAGTCGGCGATCACATAAGCGATCCGGTCCGCCGGGTACGCCGGGTCGATCGGCAGGTAGGTGGCACCCGCCTTGATCACCCCGAGAAGTGCCACCACCAGGTCGACGGTGCGCTCGAAGACCGCCGCGACCACGTTCTCCGGGCCGATGCCCCGGCCCGCGAGCAGCCGCGCCACCCGGTTCGCCCGGGCGTCCAGCTCGGCGTAGCTGAGCTCGACCTCGCCCTGCACCAGAGCGACCGCGTCGGGCGTCCGGGCGGCCTGCGCCTCGAAGAGTTCCACGACCGTCCCGTCCGGCACGGGCGCCTCGGTGGCGTTCCACTCGGTGAGCACCCGGTGCCGCTCCTCCGGGCCGAGCAGGTCGACCTCACTGACCGGCAGGTCCGGGTCGGCGGCAAGGGTCGCCAGGAGCCGGACCCACCGCTGCGCGATGCGCACGCTCGACTCGGCGTCGAAGAGGTCCGCGGAGGCGGTCAGCCCGCCGTGCATCCCGGTCGGCGTGCCCTCCACGTCGTGCACCTCGACCATGTCGAAGTCCAGGTCGAACTTGACCGTGGCGGAGCGGGTGGCCAGGACGCCGCCGTCGGCGTTCTCGTAGGAGTCACCGTTGGTCCAGTGACCGGGCTCTTCGGTCCTCGTGTCACTCTTCGCACGGACGGCGTTCTCCAGCAGGAACATCACCTGGAAGAGCGGGTGGCGGGCCATCGAACGGGCCGGCGACAGCTCCTCCACCAGCTTCTCGAACGGCACGTCCGTATGGGAGAGCGACCCCAGCGCGGCCTCCCGCACCCGCGCGAGCACCTCGCGGAAGGTCGGATCGCCCGACACGTCGGTCCGTACCACGAAGGTGTTGACGAAATACCCGATCAACGGGCTCAGCGCCTCGTCCGTACGGCCTGCCGCAGCCGACCCGATCGGGAAGTCGGTGCCCGCACCGAGCCGGTTGAGCAGGACGGACAGCGCACCGTGCATGACCATGAACATGGTCACGCCCTCGGACCGCGCCATCTCCGACAGTCGCGCGTGCACCTCCGGCGAGACCTCCAGCGCCGTCCGGTGGCCCCGGTGGCTCGCCGTCGCCGGTCGCGGCCGGTCGGCCGGCAGCTCCAGCTCCTCCGGGACCCCGGCCAGCGCCTCGCGCCAGTAAGCGATCTGACGCGCACTCAGGCTCTCCGGGTCGACGGAGTCGCCCAGCACCTCGCGCTGCCAGAGCGTGTAGTCCGCGTACTGGACCGGCAGCGGCTCCCACGCCGGTGCCCGGCCGGCGCTGCGCGCCGCGTAGGCCGTCCTCAGGTCGGCCATGGTCGGACCCCACGACCAGCCGTCGGAGGCGATGTGGTGCACCACGATCACCAGCACGCACTCCTCGGGGCCAACCCGGAACAACGTCGCCCGGATCGGGATCTCGCAGGACAGGTCGAACTCGTACTGCTCGGCCTCGTCGACCGCCGCGCCCAGCGCATCCCGCTCCACGTCGATCACCTGCAGCGCCCACTCCAGTGCGGCGGGCTCCAGGATCCGCTGGTGCGGCTCGCCGTCGACCGCCGGGAACACCGTGCGCAGCACCTCGTGCCGCTCGATCAGGTCGAGGAACGCGGCGTTCAGCTGAGGGGCGTCCACATCGCCCGGGATCCGCGAGCTGACCGGGATGTTGTAGGTGCTGCTGGGGCCGTCCATCTGGTTGATGATCCACAGCCGGCGTTGTCCGTAGGAGAGCGGGAGGTGCTCCGGTCGCGGCATGGGTGTGAGGGGGGTGCGGGCGGTTTCGGCGCCCGTGAGGCGGGCGGCGAGGGCCGCGACGGTCGGGGCCTCGAACAGGGTGCGGATCTCCGTCTCCACGCCCAGAACGGTGCGGATACGGCTGACCAGGCGCACCGCGAGGAGGGAGTGACCGCCAAGGTCGAAGAAGTCGTCGTCGACACCGACGCTCTCCAGGCCGAGGACCTCGGCGAAGGCCAGGCAGAGCAACTCCTCCTGCAGACTTGCCGCGCGGCGGCCGGTACCGGCCGAGGAGTTGCCGTAGTCCGGAGCGGGAAGCGCCTTGCGGTCCAGCTTGCCGTTCCCGGTCAGCGGCAGCTCATCCAAGACCACGACGGCCGACGGCACCATGTGCTCCGGCAGACGCCGCCCGACGAACTCACGTACCGCGGAGGGAAGTTTGCTGCTGTCCTCGTCCGGATCGTCCGCGACGACGTACGCCACCAGACGGGTCTCCCCCGGGACGTCCGCGCGGGCCACGACGACAGCCTGAGCCACCAGCGGGTACGCGGCGGCGACGGACTGCACCTCACCCAGCTCGATCCGGTAGCCACGGACCTTGACCTGCTCGTCCGTGCGGCCCAGGAACACCACCCGACCGTCGGCCGTCCAGCGGGCCCGGTCACCCGTGCGATACATCCGCACACCCGGCTCGAACGGATTCGCCACGAACCGCTCCGCCGTGAGCCCCGCACGCTGGACATAGCCGCGCGCCAGCTGCGCACCCGCGACGTACAGCTCACCGGCCACGCCCACCGGTACGGGGCGCAGAGCCTCGTCCAGGACGTAGAAGCGGGTGTTGCCCACCGGCGAGCCGACCGGGACCAGGCCTGCCGCCGCGTCGTCCGCGCTCAGGCGGGTGGTCGCGACACCGATGGTCGTCTCCGTCGGACCGTAGTGATTGAACACCGCCGCCTTACCGGCGCGTTCAACCAGCTCACGCACCAGCTCCGGGGAAGCGGCCTCGCCGCCCAGGACCAGCGAACGGGCCGGCAGCACGCCCTCCGCCCCGGCCACGGAGGCCAGCGCGGCCAGGTGCGAGGGAACGGCCTTGAGGAAGTCGATCGAGTGCTCGGTCAGGTAGCCGGCCACCAGCGCCGGGTCGGTGACCGCTTCCTCGGGCAGGACATGCAGCTCTCCACCGGTCGCCAGGCTCGCGAAGACCACCGTGTTGCCCAGGTCCGTGGCCTGCGCCTGCAACAGCGCATACCGCCCGCCCGGCACATCGAACCCGATACGGCCGGGCACCGAGGCCACATAGTTCGCCACACCGCCGTGCGTGACCGCGACACCCTTCGGACGACCCGTCGAACCCGACGTATAGATCACATAGGCCAGGCCGTCGGGCTGCGGGGCGATACCGGGTGCGGTCTCGGGCAGGCCGGCCAGCTGCATCCGCACGAGAGCACCGTCGACGGCCACCAACCGCACGCCCACCGAGGGCAGTTCGTCGAGGATCTCCTCCGTGGTCACCACCAGCGCCGCCCGGCTGTCCTTCATCGCGAAGGCCACCCGCTCCGTCGGCTGCGCCGCATCCAACGGCAGATAACCCGCCCCCGACTTCCACACCGCCAGCATCCCGGCGATCATCCCGACACCACGCGGCAGGGCCAGCCCCACCACCGACTCCGCCCCCACACCCTGACCGATCAGGTAATGCGCCAGCCGGTTCGCCCGCGCATCCAGCTCGGCGAAGGTCAGCCGCTCGCCGTCGGCCACGATCGCCACCGCATCCGGCGCCCGCGCCACCCACGCCTCGAACAGCTCCACCACCGACGAACCCGCAACCTCCACAGCCGTCGCGTTCCAGCCGGTCAGCACCTGCTCCCGCTCAGCCGCCTCGGTCACATCGACCGACGCCACCGCAATACCCGGGTCGCTCGTCACCGCATCCAGCACCCGGACCCACGCCGTAGCGATCCGCCCGGCCCACACCGGCTCGAACAGATCCGCCGACACCGTCACCGTGCCCCGCACACCCACCGGACGACCATCAGCGTCGAAGTCCTCGCCCACGATGACGTCCAGGTCGAACTTCGCCGCGGACTCGTGGGCGGTCGGATCCGGCTTGCCGGGCTCGGACTCGGACGATCCGGGATCCGCGGGTGCCGTGCCGGACTGCATACCGGGCAGCTCCAACACCGCGTCCACGGTGTTCTGCTTGGTCAGGACGACCTGGAAGAGCGGGTGGCGGGCCATCGAGCGAGCAGGCGCCAGCTCCTCCACCAACCGCTCGAACGGCACATCCTGATGCGCCAGCGCCGACAGCGTCCGCTCCCGCACCCGGCCCAACACCTCACGGAAACTCGGCCACCCCGACAGATCCGTCCGCACCACCAACGTGTTGATGAAGAAACCGACCAGATCATCCAGCGCCTCGTCGGTGCGGCCCGCGTTCGCCGAACCGATCGGGATGTCCGTCCCCGCGCCGAGCTTGGAGAGCAGCACCGCCAGCGAGGCCTGCAACACCATGAACGGCGTCACACCCTCCGCCCGGGCCACCTCCACCAGCCGCTCATGCACCACCGCCGGAACCTCCACCGGCACCTGATAACCCCGGTGCGAACCCACCGCCGGACGCACCCGGTCGAACGGCAGACCCAACTCCTCCGGAGAACCCGACAACGCCTCACGCCAGTAGGCGACCTGGCCGGCCATCACACTCTCGGGGTCGTTCTCGTCCCCGAGGATCTCGCGCTGCCACAGGGTGTAGTCCGCGTACTGCACCGGCAGCGGCGCCCACTCCGGCACCCCGCCCGCACCGCGCGCCGCATAAGCGATCGACAGATCCCGCGCCAACGGCCCCCGCGACCAGCCGTCACTGGCCACATGGTGCATCACCACGACCAACGCCCGCAGCTCCGCACCCGCCTCGAACAACCAAGCCCTTATGGGAAGTTCGGACGCCAGGTCGAAGCTGTGGTTCAGCGCCCTTTCGACCGCGGTCGAAAGGTCCTCAGGCGCCACCTCGGACACGGTCAGCTGCCAGTCCAGCTCCTGTGGATCCAGGATGTGCTGGTAGGGCTCGCCGTCGACCACCGGGAAGACCGTGCGCAGCACCTCGTGCCGTCCAAGCACGTCCAGGAACGCGGCACCCAGCGCATCACGGTCGACATCGCCGGACAGCCGGATCACCGCCGGGACGTTGTAGGCGGCACCGTCCCCTTCGAGCTGGTTGATGAACCACAGGCGGCGCTGCGCGAACGACAGCGGCACCCGCTCCGGCCGCTCCCCCGCCGTCAACGCCACCCGCGCCCGCTCCACACCCCCGAGCCGAACCGCGAGCCCCGCAACGGTGGGCGCCTCGAACAGCACCCGCAGCGGCACCTCCACACCCAGAACCGACCGCACCCGGCCCACCAGACGCACCGCGAGCAGGGAGTGACCGCCAAGGCGGAAGAAGTCGTCGTCCACGCCGACGCTCTCCAGGCCGAGCACCTCGGCGAAGACCGCGCAGAGAATCTCCTCCTGCACGCTCGCCGGGCCGCGACCGGAGCCGGTGGAATACACGGGCGCGGGCAGGGCCTTGCGGTCCAGCTTGCCGTTCACCGACAACGGCAGCGCGTCCAGCACCACCACGGCCGACGGCACCATGTACTCCGGCAATTGGGACGCCACGAAGCCAGTGACGTGCTGGGCGAGTTCGCCACCCGCAGTGTCGCCATCGGGGACGACGTAGGCGACCAGGCGCTTGTCGCCGGGCACGTCCTCGCGGACCAACACGACGGACTGGCGGACCAGGTCGTGGCCGGCGATCACGGACTGGACCTCGCCGGGTTCGATACGGAAGCCACGGATCTTCACCTGTTCGTCCGCACGGCCGAGGTATTCCACCTCGCCCCGGGCGTTCCAGCGCACCACGTCACCCGTGCGGTACAGCCGCTCACCGCTGCCGTACGGCGAGGCGACGAACCGCTCCGCCGACAAACCGGGACGGCCCAGATACCCACGTGCCAGACCCGAACCCGCCAGATACAGCTCACCCGCCACACCCACCGGCACCGGCCGCAGCCGCGCATCCAGCACAAAGGCGTGAGTACCGGCGACCGGCCGGCCGATCGGCACCACACCCTCCACGTCCCCCTCGGCGAACCACGCGGTCGCATACACCGTCGCCTCGGTCGGACCGTAGATGTTCGCCACCCGAACCCCCGGCAGCACGGCACGAATGCCGGCCACCGTGTCAGCCGTCAGCGCCTCACCGGCCAGCACCACCACACCAGGCTCAACAGCAAGAACGCCACCGGCCACCACCTGCGCGAACGCCGACGGCACACCACTGACCAGACTCACCTCACCCACACCAGCATCCCGATCCGCCAACGCCAGCAGATCCTTGACCACCTCCACACTGCCGCCCGACACCAACGGACCGAACAACTCGAACACCGACACATCGAAGTTGAACGACGTCGACACCAACACCCGCGCAAAGTCCGCACCACCGAACTCCACACCCGCCCACGCCAACAGACCCGCAACCGAACGATGCTCAACCACCACACCCTTCGGCCGGCCCGTCGAGCCCGACGTATAGATCACATACGCCGGATGCGACGGCAGCACGGCCACCCCCAACGGCCCACCCGCCAGACCAGCCAGCTCCTCCACCACAGCCGGCTCATCCACCACCACCGCAGGCACCGAGCCCGGGACCACCCCGGCCACAGCACGCGACGTCACCACCACAACCGGCGCCGCATCCGCCAGCATGAACGCGATCCGCTCCACCGGATACTCCGGATCAACCGGCAGATACGCACCACCCGCCTTCACCACCGCCAGCAGCGCCACCACCGACTCGACACCACGCTCCAGGCAGACCCCCACCACCGACTCCGGGCCCACACCACGGCCCACCAACAGCCGCGCCAGCCGGTTCGCCCGCGCATCCAACTCCGCATACGACAGCTCAACGCCCCCGGACACCACCGCCGACGCGTCCGGCGTCCGGGCCACCTGCGCCTCGAACAACGCCGGAAGCGTGCTCTCCTCAGCCTCCGCCGCGGCACCACTCCACTCGGCCAGCACCCGCCGACGCTCGCCCTCGTCCAGTACCTCAACCGAACTCAGCGCCACCTGCGGACCACCGTCCAGCGCCACCTCCAGCGCCGACACCACACCCTCGGCCGCCGTCCGCACCAACCCACCGACCGCCAACGCATCGATCGGGGACACAGCGTCCACGGCCAGGCCGATCGCGTCGCCGTCGTCGTCCACCGAGACGGCGAGCGGGTAGTTCGTCAGCTCTCTGGCGAACAACGTACGGAATCCGCCCGCCGGCCGGTCCACGGGCTCCGCCGGCGTCGGGGTCCTCTCCTCCGTGTTGTGGCGGTAGTTGAAGAGCGCGGAGAACAGTGGGGCACCGCCCTCGACACCGCTGGCGTTCTGCGCCAGGGCGAGCGGAGCGTGCTCATGCTCCAGCAACTCCGCCAGCTGGTCGCGTATCGCCGACACCGCGCCCAGAACACCGAGCTCATCCGTCCGCACCCGCACCGGCAGCGTGTTCATGAACGGCCCCGGCACCCGGTCCGAGGCGCCGCTCGCGTTCATCCGGCCGAACAGCACGGTACCGAAGACGACGTCGTCCCGCCCCG
Organism: Streptomyces sp. P3; assembly: GCF_003032475.1. Classification (NCBI taxonomy): domain Bacteria; kingdom Bacillati; phylum Actinomycetota; class Actinomycetes; order Kitasatosporales; family Streptomycetaceae; genus Streptomyces; species Streptomyces sp. P3. Next base: position 6,475,427 of record NZ_CP028369.1, on the reverse strand, counting down.
CCATCACCGCGAGCGCCCGCGACCAGGCGACGTGCATCACCGTCGCCGCGCTCGCGCCGAGCCGGCGGGAAACCTCGCGCAGCCGCAGGTCCAGCTCGGGCTCGAACGCCACCTTGGCGCGCACCACACCGGCCCCGTCGCCGCGCACGTTCACTGCGCCGTACGGTGCGGTGCCCTCGGTGACGTCCGCCAGCAGACGGGTGAAGTAGCGCTCGTGCCCGGCGGTGTCCGCCCCGGTCCGCGCCTGCGCGACGAAGTCACGGAACGGCAGCGGCTCCGGGAGCTCGTCGGCCCGGCCGTTGACGAACGCGTCCAGTTCGGAGAGCAGCACCTCGAGTGCGGTGTGGTCCTGGACGATGTGGTGGAGCCGCACCAGGGCCACCCAGCCGTCGGTCCCGGGGAGGGGCGCGACATGGGCGGTGATCAGGGGCGCCTGGGCGAGGTCCATCGACAGGCCGACGCCGGTCAGCAACTGCTCGACCACATCGGAGTCGTCCGGGTCCAGGGCCACTTCCGTGACCGGCAGTTCGGCGTTGCGCCACACCACCTGGACGGGCATGCGCAGCCCGTCCCACACGATGCCCGTGCGCAGGATGTCATGACGGGCGACCACCTGCCGCAGGGCGTTCAGGAAACTGTCCAGCCACTCGCGCGAGCTGAACTCCATCACGGTGGGCATCACATAGGCGTCGTCCTCGTCGTCGGCGAGGAGATGGTGGAAGAGCAGGCCCTCCTGGAGCGGGGCGAGCGGATAGACGTCCGCGATGTTGGCTGCGCCGCCCTCCACCGTGGCGACGACCCGCGCGATCTCCTCTGCCGTCAACTCGACCAGCGGAAGCATCTCCGGCGTGATCACCGTCGCGCCCGCCGGAATCAGGTTCTCCGGCACCACGACCTGCCGGGCATCCGAAGCCAGCGCCAGCCCGGCCGGCGTCGGCGTCTGGAACAGCGCCCGCACCGACAGCGACACACCCCGCCGACGCAGCACCTCCACCAACCGGATCCCCAGCAGGGAATGGCCCCCGAGACGGAAGAAGTCGTCGTCCACACCGACGCTCTCCAGACCCAGCACCTCGGCGAACGCCGCGCAGACCACCTCCTCACGCACACTCGCCGGAGCACGACCCGAGCCGGTGCAATACTCGGGGGCGGGCAGGGCCTTGCGGTCCAGCTTGCCGTTCACCGACAACGGCAGCCCATCCACGACGACGACGGCCGAGGGCACCATGTACTCCGGCAGCCGGGACACCACGAACTGCCGTACGTCTTCGGACAGTCCGGAAGCATTACCGCCGTCCGGGACGACATACGCCACCAGACGCCTGTCACCCGGCACATCCTCACGCGCGACGACAGCCGCCTGCGCGACCCGCCCATGCGCCGCCACAACAGCCTGGACCTCCCCCGGCTCGATACGGAAGCCGCGGATCTTCACCTGCTCGTCCGCACGGCCGAGGTATTCCACCTCGCCCCGGGCGTTCCAGCGCACCACGTCACCCGTGCGGTACAGCCGCTCACCGCTGCCGTACGGCGAGGCGACGAACCGCTCCGCCGACAAACCGGGACGGCCCAGATACCCACGTGCCAGACCCGAACCCGCCAGATACAGCTCACCCGCCACACCCACCGGCACCGGCCGCAGCCGCGCATCCAGCACAAAGGCGTGAGTACCGGCGACCGGCCGGCCGATCGGCACCACACCCTCCACGTCCCCCTCGGCGAACCACGCGGTCGCATACACCGTCGCCTCGGTCGGACCGTAGATGTTCGCCACCCGAACCCCCGGCAGCACGGCACGAATGCCGGCCACCGTGTCAGCCGTCAGCGCCTCACCGGCCAGCACCACCACACCAGGCTCAACAGCAAGAACGCCACCGGCCACCACCTGCGCGAACGCCGACGGCACACCACTGACCAGACTCACCTCACCCACACCAGCATCCCGATCCGCCAACGCCAGCAGATCCTTGACCACCTCCACACTGCCGCCCGACACCAACGGACCGAACAACTCGAACACCGACACATCGAAGTTGAACGACGTCGACACCAACACCCGCGCAAAGTCCGCACCACCGAACTCCACACCCGCCCACGCCAACAGACCCGCAACCGAACGATGCTCAACCACCACACCCTTCGGCCGGCCCGTCGAGCCCGACGTATAGATCACATAGGCCGGATGCGACGGCAGCACGGCCGCACCCAGCAGCCCACCCGCCAGACCAGCCAGCTCCTCCACCACAGCCGGCTCATCCACCACCACCGCAGGCACCGAGCCCGGGACCACCCCGGCCACAGCACGCGACGTCACCACCACAACCGGCGCCGCATCCGCCAGCATGAACGCGATCCGCTCCACCGGATACTCCGGATCAACCGGCAGATACGCACCACCCGCCTTCACCACCGCCAGCAGCGCCACCACCGACTCGACACCACGCTCCAGGCAGACCCCCACCACCGACTCCGGGCCCACACCACGGCCCACCAACAGCCGCGCCAGCCGGTTCGCCCGCGCATCCAACTCCGCATACGACAGCTCAACGCCCCCGGACACCACCGCCGACGCGTCCGGCGTCCGGGCCACCTGCGCCTCGAACAACGCCGGAAGCGTGCTCTCCTCAGCCTCCGCCGCGGCACCACTCCACTCGGCCAGCACCCGCCGACGCTCGCCCTCGTCCAGTACCTCAACCGAACTCAGCGCCACCTGCGGACCACCGTCCAGCGCCACCTCCAGCGCCGACACCACACCCTCGGCCGCCGTCCGCACCAACCCACCGACCGCCAACGCATCGATCGGGGACACAGCGTCCACGGCGAGGGACAGCCCGCGGTTGTCGCCGTCGTCGTCGACCGCGACGGCGAGCGGGTAGTTGGTCCGCTCCCGCGAGAAGAGCAGCCGGATGCCGTCCCTCTCGCCGCGGTCCTCCGCCTGGGGAGCCGGGTCGGCATCCTGGCCGCCGTTGTGGCGGTAGTTGAAGAGCGCGGAGAACAGTGGGGCACCGCCCTCGACACCGCTGGCGTTCTGCGCCAGGGCGAGCGGGGCGTGCTCATGCTCCAGCAACTCCGCCAGCTGGTCGCGTATCGCCGACACCGCGTCCAGAACACCGAGCTCATCCGTCCGCACCCGCACCGGCAGCGTGTTGATGAGCGGCCCGGGGACGCGGTCGGCGCCCAGGCCGGCGTTCATCCGCCCGAAGAGGATGGTGCCGAAGACCACGTTGTCGCGGCCGCTGAGCACCGCGAGGGCCCGGGCCCACGCCACATGCAGGACGGTCGCGGCAGACACGCCGAGCCGGCGGGAGACCTCGCGAAGCCGTGCCTCGGCGGCGGGTGTGAACGGTACGACCTCGCGCACTACGTCGGCGCCGACTCCGCGGACGTCCACCAGACCGTACGGTGCCGTCGGTTCAGTGACGTCGCCGAGCAGTTCGGCGAAGTAGCGCTCGTGGGAGGTTTCGTCAGCGGCGGCACCACGGGCGTGGGCCACGAAGGTACGGAAGGGCAGCGGCTCGGGCAGTTGGTCGCCCCGGCCCGTGAGGAAGGCCTGGATCTCGCTCAGCAGCGTCTCCAGCGCGGCGTGGTCCTGCACCAGGTGGTGGACGCGCACCAGGCCCAGCCAGCGGTCACCGCCGGGGACTGCGGCTGCGTGGACCGTGAACAGCGGCGCCCGGTTGAGGTCCATGGCGGAGCCGACGGATGCGACCAGCTCGGCCACCGGGTCGGTACTCTGCGGGTCCGGCGTCACCTCGGTGACCGGCAGTTCGGCGTTGCGCCACACCACCTGGACCGGTCGGTTCAGGCCCTCCCAGACGAAGGAGGTGCGGAAGATGTCGTGCCGGTCGATCACGCTCTGCAGCGCGGCCGCGAAGTCGTCCAGGCGCTCGCGTGAGCCGAACTCCAGCACGGAGGGAAGCACATAGGCGTCGTCGCCGCCCTCGGCGAGGAGATGGTGGAAGAGCAGGCCCTCCTGGAGCGGGGCGAGCGGATAGACGTCCGCGATGTTGGCTGCGCCGCCCTCCACCGTGGCGACGACCCGCGCGATCTCCTCTGCCGTCAACTCGACCAGCGGAAGCATCTCCGGCGTGATCACCGTCGCGCCCGCCGGAATCAGGTTCTCCGGCACCACGACCTGCCGGGCATCCGAAGCCAGCGCCAGCCCGGCCGGCGTCGGCGTCTGGAACAGCGCCCGCACCGACAGCGACACACCCCGCCGACGCAGCACCTCCACCAACCGGATCCCCAGCAGGGAATGGCCGCCGAGACGGAAGAAGTCGTCGTCCACACCGACGCTCTCCAGACCCAGCACCTCGGCGAACGCCGCGCAGACCACCTCCTCACGCACACTCGCCGGAGCACGACCCGAGCCGGTGCAATACTCGGGGGCGGGCAGGGCCTTGCGGTCCAGCTTGCCGTTCACCGACAACGGCAGCTCATCCACGACGACGACGGCCGAGGGCACCATGTACTCCGGCAGCCGGGACACCACGAACTGCCGTACGTCTTCGGACAGTCCGGAAGCATTGCCGCCGTCCGGGACGACATACGCCACCAGACGCCTGTCACCCGGCACATCCTCACGCGCGACGACAGCCGCCTGCGCGACCCGCCCATGCGCCGCCACAACAGCCTGGATCTCCCCCGGCTCGATACGGAAGCCGCGGATCTTCACCTGCTCGTCCGCACGGCCCAGGTACTCCACCACACCATCAGCGGTCCAGCGGGCCACGTCACCGGTGCGATACATCCGTTCCCCGGTGCCGTACGGCGAGGCAACGAAACGTTCCGCGGTGAGCGCGGCCCGGTTGGCGTAGCCGCGCGCGAGCTGCACGCCGGCGAGATACAGCTCCCCCGCCGCACCGGGAGCGACCGGCTGCAAGTACTCATCCAGCACATACAGGCGGGTGTTGGCCACCGGCCCACCGATCGGCACCACACCGCTTCCACTGCCCCGCTCGCACTGCCAGGCGGTGACATCGACCGAGGCCTCCGTCGGCCCGTACAGATTGTGCAGCTCCACCCCGCCGAACACCTCGAAGAAGCGATCTGCCACCACCGGCGACAGCGCCTCACCCGAACACACCACCCGACGCAGGCTCACACACCGCACCGCGGACGGCTCCGACAGGAACGCCTCCAGCATCGACGGCACGAAATGCGCCGTCGTCACCCCCTGATCAACGATCAGCGAGGCCAGATACTCCGGATCCCGGTGCCCACCCGCACGCGCCACCACCAGGCACGCACCCTCCAGCAACGGCCAGAAGAACTCCCACACCGACACGTCGAACCCGAACGGCGTCTTCTGCACCACCCGGTCCCCCACACCGATTTGGTAGCGGGACTGCATCCACCCCAGCCGGTTCACGATGCCCTCATGCGCCACCACAACGCCCTTCGGACGCCCCGTCGAACCCGACGTGAAGATGACATACGCCGGATGCCCCGGCAGCACAGCCGTACCCAGCGCCGTGCCCGGCAGACCCGCCAACTCCTCGACGACGGCCGGCGCATCCAGCACCACCACCGGTGCACCAGCCGGGATCACCTCGGTGAAGGCCCGCGCCGTCACCACCGCAGCCGGCACCGCATCCTCCAGCACCACGGCAACCCGCTCCGCCGGATACTCCGGATCCAACGGCAGATACGCCGCACCCGCCTTCACCACCGCCAACAACGCCACCACCAGCCCAACCCCGCGCTCCAGGCACACCCCCACCACCGACTCCGGGCCGACACCGCGGCCGGCCAGCAACCGCGCCAAACGGTTCGCCCGCGCATCCAGCTCCGCGAACGACACCTCCACACCCTCGAACACCACCGCCACCGCATCAGGCGTGAGCGCCACCTGCGCCTCGAACAACCCCGGAAGCGTGCCCCCTTCGACCCCCACCGCCGTGTCGTTCCACTCCACCAGCACCCGACGACGCTCGTCCGCGTCCAGCACCTCCAGGCCGCTCACCCGGGTCTCCGGCTCGGCGACCAGCAGTTCCAGCGCCCGTCGGAACCGGGTCGCGAGCCGCGCGGCGGCGTCGCGCTCGAAGAGGTCCACCGAGGCGGTCAGCGAGCCGCGCAGGCCCGCAGGAGCGCCGTTCTGATCGAAGAGCTCAACGAAGTCGAGTTCGAGGTCGAACTTGGCCGCGCGCACGTCGACCGCGGCGCCCGCCGCCGTCCGACCGTCGGACTCGGCGCCAGAGCGCTCCAGCACGATCCGCTCGTTGTTGTGGACGGTCAGCATGACCTGGACCAGCGGGTGCCGGGCCAGGGAGCGGGCAGGTGCGAGCTCCTCGACGAGCTTCTCGAACGGCACGTCCTGGTGCGCGAGAGCGTCCCACCCGGTCTGCCGCGCCTGGGCGAGCACCTCGCGGAAGGCCGGGTCGCCGGTGAGGTCCGTGCGCAGGACCAGGGTGTTGACGAAGAAGCCGACCATGTCGTCCAGCGCGACGTCGGTTCGCCCGGCGACGGCTGTGGCGATCGGTATGTCGGTGCCCGCGCCCAGGCGGGACAGCATGACCGCCAGCGCCGACTGCAGGACCATGAAGACCGTGGCGTCCTCGGCACGAGCCACCTCGGCGAGCCGGGCGTGGACCGCGGCCGGGATCTCCAGCGCCACGCCGTGGCCGCGGTGCGAGGCGACCGCCGTGCGGGCGTGGTCGGACGGCAGGTCGAGCTCCTCGGGAGCACCGGCGAGTTTGTCGCGCCAGTAGGCGAGCTGACGGGCCAGCAGGCTCTCCGGGTCCTCATGGTCGCCCAGCAGCTCACGCTGCCAGAGGGTGTAGTCGGCGTACTGGACGGGCAGCGGCTCCCACTCGGGCGCCCGGCCCTCGCTGCGGGCGAGGTAGGCCTGCGTCACATCGCGCAGCAGCGGCCCCGTCGACCAGCCGTCGCTCGCGATGTGGTGGACCACCACGACCAGCACGGACTCCTCCGGGCCGGTCCGCAGCAGCGTGGCACGGATCGGCACCTCGTCGGCCAGGTCGAACGGGTGGGACTCCAACTCCGAAATCCGAGAGTCGAGTTCGGCGGGCGGCAGATCGGCCACCACCGGTTCCCAGTCCAGTTCCTCCATCTTCAGGATGCGCTGGTACGGCTCACCGTCGACCGTCGGGTAGACGGTGCGCAGCACCTCGTGGCGTCCGATGACGTCCCGCAGGGCCATGTGGAGTGCATCGGCCTCGATCCGTCCCGGCAGGCGCCTGACGATCGGGATGTTGTAGGTGGCGCTCGGGCCCTCAAGCTGCGAAAGGAACCACAACCGGCGCTGCGCGAAAGACAACGGAACCATCAGAACTCCTCCTGGCTGCGCATCGGCCGCAACGCCGGCCTAGCTGATTTCTCATGTCCGAGCTGTTGTGCCAGTCCGGCCACCGTCGGCGCCTCCACAAGCGCCTTCAACGGCACCTCGACGCCTAGCACCGCCCGGATCTGGCTGGTGAGTCGAACGGCGAGGAGGGAGTGCCCGCCGAGGTCGAAGAAGTTGTCGTCGACGCCGACACTCTCCAGACCGAGCACCTGCGCGAAGGCGGCGCAGAGGATCTCCTCCCGCTCATTGGCCGGCGCCCGGCCAGTGCCGGTGGTGTACGCGGGGGCGGGCAGGGCCTTGCGGTCGAGCTTGCCGTTGACGCTCAACGGCAGCTCGTCCAGGACGACGACGGCCGAGGGCACCATGTAGTCCGGCAGCTGCCGCGCCGTGAACTCCAGTAGGGATTCAGGCAGTTCAGCTGTGGTGTCGGCGTCCGGGACGACGTAGGCCACCAGACGCAATTCACCCGGGGTGTCCTCGCGAGCGATCACCGCGGCCTGCGCCACCAGGGGATGCCCGGCGATCACGGACTGCACCTCGCCCGGCTCGATCCGCAAACCACGGATCTTGACCTGCTCGTCCGCCCGGCCCAGGTACTCCAGCTGACCGTCCGCGGTCCAGCGCGCGATGTCACCGGTGCGATACATCCGCGCGCCCGGCTCGAACGGGTTCGCGACGAACCGCTCCCCCGTCAGGGCAGCACGGCCCGCATAACCACGCGCCAACTGCACACCCGCCAGATAGAGCTCACCCGCCGCACCCACCGGAACCGGGTTCAGCCCGGCATCCAGGACGTACACGCGGGTGTTCGCGACCGGCGCGCCGATCGGCACCACACCCGTGCTCTGCCCGCGCTCGCACTGCCAGGCGGTGACATCGACCGAAGCCTCCGTCGGCCCGTACAGATTGTGCAGCTCCACCCCGCCGAACACCTCGAAGAACCGCTGCTGCGTGTGCAGCGGCAATGCCTCACCCGAGCACACCACCCGACGCAGGCTCACACACCGCGCCGCGGACGGCTCCGACAGGAACGCCTCCAGCATCGACGGCACGAAATGCGCCGTCGTCACCCCCTGATCAACGATCAGCGAGGCCAGATACTCCGGATCCCGGTGCCCACCCGCACGCGCCACCACCAGGCACGCACCCTCCAGCAACGGCCAGAAGAACTCCCACACCGACACGTCGAACCCGAACGGCGTCTTCTGCACCACCCGGTCCCCCACACCGATTTGGTAGCGGGACTGCATCCACCCCAGCCGGTTCACGATGCCCTCATGCGCCACCACAACGCCCTTAGGACGCCCCGTCGAACCCGACGTGAAGATCACATACGCGGCATCCAGCGGCCCCACCACACCCAACGCGCCACCCTCAAGACCCGCCAACTCCTCAACAACGGCAGACCCATCCACCACCACCACCACCGGCACAACAGCCGGGATCACCTCCGCGAAAGCCCGCGCCGTCACCACCGCAGCCGGCGCGGCATCCTCCAGCACCACGGCAACCCGCTCAGCCGGATACTCCGGATCCAACGGCAGATACGCCGCACCCGCCTTCACCACCGCCAACAACGCCACCACCAACTCAACACCGCGCTCCAGGCACACCCCCACCACAGAGCCGACAGTCACACCCCGCCCCACCAACAACCGCGCCAAACGGTTCGCCCGCGCATCCAGCTCCGCGTACGACACCTCCACACCCTCGAACACCACCGCCACCGCATCAGGCGTGAGCGCCACCTGCGCCTCGAACAACCCCGGAAGCGTGCCCCCTTCGACCCCCACCGCCGTGTCGTTCCACTCCACCAGCACCCGACGACGCTCGTCCGCGTCCAGCACCTCAACCGCACCCAGCGCGACCTCCGGACCACCCTCCAGCGCCACCTCCAACGCCGACACCAAGCCCTCGACGGCCCTGCCCACCAGCGCGACGACCGCCATCGGGTCGACGGGCGCGACGGCGTCCACCGCCGTGCGGATGGCCCGTCCGTTGTCGTCGACGTTCACCGCGAGCGGGTAGTTGGTGGCGTCCCGGGAGAGCAGGGTGCGGATCCCGCCCGTCTCGCTCTCGGCCGGTTGCTGTGTTGCCGCCGCTTGGTCGTCCCACTGGTCGGCGGCGTGACGGTAGTTGAGGAAGGAGGTGAAGAGCGGTGCGCCGCCGGTGAGTCCGCTGGCCTGCTGGGCCACGGTGAGCGGCGCGTTCTCGTGTTCGAGGAGCTGCGCCAGCTGGCCGCGCATCGCGGACACCGCGTCCAGGACTCCGAGTTCGTCCGTGCGCACCCGTACCGGGAGCGTGTTGATGAAGGGGCCGGGGACACGTTCCGCGCCGGCTCCGGCGTTCATCCGGCCGAACAGCACCGTGCCGAAAACGACGTCGTCCCGGCCGCTGACCGCGCCGATCACCCGGGCCCAGGCGACATGCATCAGGGTCGCCACGCTGGCACCCAGCCGGCGTGACACCGAGCGCAGCCGCGCCTCCAGTTCGGGAGCCAGCGCCTGGGAGGCGCGTTCGGCCTCGGCGCCGACGCCGCGCACGTCCGTCAGGCCGTACGGAGCCGTCGGTTCGGTGACGTCACCCAGCAGCTCGGCGAAGAAGCGTTCGTGCTCCGCGCGCGGGATGCCGCCGCGGACCTGCGCCACGAAGTCGCGGAACGGCAGCGGTTCCGGCAGTTCGTCGGCGCGGCCGGTGAGGAAGGCGTGGATCTCGTCCAGCAGCACCGACAGCGCGGTGTGGTCCTGCACCATGTGGTGCACCCGCACCAGGCCGAGCCGGCGGCCGTCCGGTCCGGCGGCCGTGTGCAGCTCGACCAGAGGTGCCCGGGACAGGTCCATGACCCGTCCGACCGCCTCGGTCAGTTCGGCCACCGGGTCGCCGCCCCGCGGGTCCAGCGGCACCTCGTGCACCGGGAGTACGGCCTTGCGCCACACCACCTGTACGGGCTCACGCAGGCCGTCCCAGACGATGCCGGTGCGCAGGATGTCGTGCCGGTCCAGGACCTGCTGGAGCGCCTCGGCGAAGCGGTCGAGCAGTTCGCGTGAGCCGAACTCCAGGACATTCGGCTGGACGTAGACGTCGTCGCCGCCGTCGGCGAGCAGGTGGTGGTAGAGCAGGCCGTCCTGGATCGGGGCGAGCGGGTAGATGTCCGCGATGTTCGCGGCGCCGCCCTCGACGGTCGCGACGACGCGGTCGATCTCCTCGGCGGTGAGGTCGGCCAGGGTGAGCATCTCCGGCGTGATCGCGGTCGCGCCCGCCGGGATCAGGTTCTCGGGCACCTCCACCTGCCGTACGCCGCCCGAGCGGGCCAGGCCGGCCGGGGTCGGGCTGTCGAACAGCGCCCGCACCGACACCGACACGCCCTGCGCCTGCACCAGGCTGATCAGTCTGACGGCGAGCAGGGAGTGGCCGCCGAGGGCGAAGAAGTCGTCGTCGACGCCGACGCGGTCCAGGCCGAGCACCTGCGCGAAGGCGGCGCAGAGGATCTCCTCGCGGACGGTGGCGGGGCCACGGCCGGAGCCGGGGGCGAGGTCGGGTGCGGGAAGGGCCTTGCGGTCGACCTTGCCGTTCGCGGTGAGCGGCAGTTCCTCGAGGACGACGAAGGCGGAGGGCACCATGTAGCCGGGCAGCTCCCGGCCCAGCTGCGCCCTGACCTCCACGACATCCAGCTCCGCCGGGCCGGTCTGCGGAACCAGGTAGGCGGCCAGCAGCGCGTCACCGGACATGTCACGGCGTACCGCCGCCACCGCCCGGGCCACACCCTCCTGGCGTTCCAGGACGGCCTCCACCTCGCCCAGCTCGATCCGGAAGCCGCGCACCTTCACCTGGTCGTCGACCCGGCCCAGGCACTCCAGCTCTCCCCGCGCGTTCCAGCGAGCCAGGTCCCCGGTCCGGTACATCCGCTGTCCGGCCGTGAACGGCGAGGCCACGAAGCGCTCGGCTGTCAGGCCCGGACGGCCCGCGTAGCCGCGCGCCAACTGCGCACCCGCCAGATACAGTTCGCCCGCCACACCGACCGGTGCGGGGCGCAGCGACTGGTCCAGCACGTACGCCCGGGTGTTGGCGAACGGCCGGCCGACCACGACCGTGCCGCCCGTCACCTCGGCCGAAGTGGCCCAGACCGTCGCCTCGGTCGGCCCGTACAGGTTCACCGCGGTGATCCCCAGCTCCACGAACCGCTGCGCCAGCTCCTGCGGCAGCGCCTCACCGCCGACCAGCGCCCGGACACCGGCCGGCCAGTCGCCCACGTCGAGCAGGGCCCGCCACAGGGACGGCACCGCCTGCAACACCGTCGCACCCGACGAGACCGCCAGCTCTGCCAGCGCGGCCGGATCGCGCACCACGGCCCGCGCCGCGACAACCACCGACGCCCCGCGGACCAGCGGCAGGAACAGCTCCAGAGCCGCGATGTCGAAGGACACCGTGGTCACCGCCAGCAGCCGGTCCTCCGCTCCCGGCTCCACCCGCTGCCCCACACCGAACAGGTGGTTGACCAGCGCGCCGTGCGGGACCATGACGCCCTTGGGACGACCTGTGGAACCCGAGGTGTAGATGACGTACGCCGTGTTCCCGGGCGCCACCGCCGTGCTCGGGCGCACCTCCGCGGCCTCGGCCAGGTTCCGCACCGTGGACGGCTCGTCGACGACGAGCACCGGCACCTCGGCCGGCACCACGCCCGCAACCGCCGACTGCGAAACCACCAGTGGAACACCCGCATCCGAGAGGACGAAGGCGATCCGCTCAGCCGGGTAATCCGGATCCACCGGCAGATACGCCGCCCCGGCCTTCGCCACCGCCAGCAGCGCCACCACCAGGTCGACACCGCGCTCCATGACCACGCCGACCACGGACTCCGGACCGACACCACGTCCGGCCAGCAGCTGCCCCAACCGGTTCGCGCGCGCATCCAGCTCCGCGTACGACACCTCCGCACCCTCGAACACCACCGCCACCGCATCAGGCGTCCGCGCCACCTGCGCCTCGAACAGCGCCGGCAACGTGGCCGCCGTAACCTCCGCCGCCGTGTCGTTCCACTCCATCAGCACCCGACGACGCTCAGCCGCGTCCAGCACCTCGATCGCGCCCAGCGCGACCTCGGGTCCGCCGTCCAGCGCCGTCTCCAACGCCGACACCAGCTGCTCGGTGGCGGTGCGCACCAGCACGCCGACCGCCTCCGCGTCGATCGCCTCGACCGCGTCGACGGTCAGCGCGAGGCCGTCGCCGTCGTCGTCCACGGCGACCCCGAGCGGGTAGTTGGTGCGCTCGCGCGCGTACAGCAGGCGGATGCCCTGGCCGTCCTGCTGTTCCTCGGCCGACCGCCCGTCGGCCGCCGGCTCCTCGGCCGGCTGCTCCTCGCCCCGGCCGGGGTTGTGGCGGTAGTTGAGGAAGGCGGTGAACAGCGGCGTCTCACCCGCGAGTCCGCCGGCCTGCTGGGCGGTCGAGAGCGAGGCGTGCTCGTGCTCCATCAGCCGGGCCAGCTGGGAGCGCATCTGCGACACCGCCGTCAGGACCCCGGTGTCGGCCGTACGGACGCGCACCGGAAGCGTGTTGATGAACGGGCCGGGCACTTGGCCGACTCCTGCCCCACCCGTCATCCGGCCGAACAGCACGGTCCCGAAGACCACGTCGTCCCGGCCGGACATCGCCCCGACCGCCCGGGCCCAGGCAACGTGCAGGACGGTCGCCGCACTCACGCGCAGCCTGCGGGCGACCTCGCGCAGCCGGCGCTCGGACGCGGGCGGGAAGGGCACCACCCGCCGGGTCACTGACGCGCCGTCGCCGTGCACCTCGGTGACACCGAACGGCGCGGTGCTCTCGTCCAGGTCGCCCAGCAGCTCGGTGAAGTACCGCTCGTGCGAGGCCAGTTCGGCCTCGTCGCGGGAGTGTGCCACGAAGTCCCGGAAGGGCAGCGGCTCGGGCAGGTCGGCGGCCCGGCCGGTGAGGAAGGCCCCCACCTCGGAGAGCAGCAGCTCCAATGCCGTGTGGTCCTGCACCAGGTGGTGGATGCGGATCAGCGCCAGTCGGCGGTCCGTATCCGGCACGGCGGCCCGGTGCACGGTGATCAGGGGGGCCCGGCCCAGGTCCATGGACAGGCCCACGGCCGCGATCAGGTCGGCGGCCAGATCCTCACCGTGCGGGTCGAGGGTGACGTCGACGACCCGCATCGGTGCGCGGCGCCACACGACCTGGACAGGCTCGGGCAGTCCCTCCCAGACGAGGGAGGTCCGGAAGATGTCATGCCGGTCGAGGACGCTCTGGAGCGCTTGCACGAACGCGTCGAGCCTGGCCGGTGTGTCGAACTCCAGCACCGCAGGCAGGACATAGGCGTCGTCGCCGCCGTCGGCCAGCAGGTGGTGGAAGAGCAGGCCCTCCTGCAGCGGACCGAGCGGGTAGACGTCCGCGACGTTGGCCGCGCCGCCGTCCACGCCCGCGACGACCCGCTCGATCTGCTCGGGCGTGAGGTCGACCAGCGGCAGCATCTCCGGGGTGATCGTGGTCGCGTCGGCGGGAATCGAGTTCTCCGGCACCTCGGCCCGCGTGGTGCCCGCCGCGAGTGCAAGCCCGGCCGGGGTCGGCGTCTCGAAGAGCGCCCGCACCGGCAGCACGACGCCCTGCGCGCGCAGCCGCTCGACCAGCCGGATCGCCAGCAGGGAGTGGCCGCCGAGGGCGAAGAAGTCGTCGTCCACGCCGACGCGCTCCAGCTCCAGAACCTCGCCGAAGACGGCGCAGAGCAGCTCCTCGCGTGCGTTGGCGGGGCCCCGCCCGGTGCCCGCCGGGTAATGCGGCGGCGCGGGCAGGCGTGCGGTGTCGACCTTGCCGTTCGCCGTCAGCGGCAGTTCGTCGAGCAGCATCACGGCGGCCGGCACCATCGACTCCGGCAGCTGCTCCCGCACGAACGCGCGCAGCTCCGCCGGGTCGACCTCGGCACCGGGCGCGGGCACCACGTACGCCACCAGCCTGCGGTCCGCCGCCACACCCGACGAGCGGGGAACCGAGCCGACGGCCGGACGCTCCGGGAAGACCGCCGGGACGCCCGCGCCGTCGACGACCCGCACACCGCTCAGCGGCAGCTCCGGGTTCGTCGTCAGTGTGTCCAGCACGCCCGCCAGGCAGTCGGCGAACAGCAGGACCGTCTTCGCCTCGAACAGATCGGAGGCGGCCGTCACCGAGCCCCGGATCCCGGACGGTGCGCCGTCCGGCCCCATGACCTCGGTGAACGACAGCTCCAGGTCGAACTTGGCCGCCGACGCGCCGGCGGGGGCCGCGGCGGACACCTCGACGCGCTCCCCGTCCAGCATGGTCCGCGCGGCGTTCTGCAGGGTCAACATCACCTGGAACAGCGGGTGCCGGGACAGCGACCGGGCAGGGGCCAGTTCCTCGACCAGCCGCTCGAACGGCAGGTCCTGGTGACCGAACGCGGCGAGGCTGGTCGCCCGCACCCGGCGCAGCGCCTCGCGGAACGTAGGGTCACCGGTGAGGTCCGTACGCAGCACGAGCGTGTTCACGAAGAAGCCGACCAGGTCGTCCAGCGCCTCGTCGGTCCGGCCCGCGACGTCCGTCCCGAGCGGGATGTCCGTCCCCCCGCCGAGGCGGCTCAGCAGGACGGCCAAGGCCCCCTGCAGCACCATGAACGGCGTGGCGCCCTCGGCCTGTGCCAGCTCCAGCAGCCGGGCGTGCGTCTGCGCGGAGATCTCCAGCCGCACCCGGTGACCCTGGTACGAGGCCGCCGCGGGGCGCGGGTGGTCGACCGGCAGCGCGAGCTCCTCAGGGAGGCCCGCCAGCGCGTCGCGCCAGTAGTTCATCTGCCGGTGCAGCAGGCTGTTCGGGTCGTCCGCCTCGCCCAGCAGCTCGCGCTGCCAGATCGCGTAGTCCGCGTACTGGACCGGCAGGGGTGCCCATTCGGGCGGCCGGCCCTCGCTACGGGCCTGGTACGCCGTCATGAGGTCGCGGGTGAACGGGCCCGTCGACCAGCCGTCGCTGGCGATGTGGTGGAACACCACGACCAGCACCTGCTCCTCCGGCGACGCGGCCAGCAGCCAGGCGCGGACCGGCACTTCGGCCGCCAGGTCGAAGGTGTGTCCCTCGGCTGCCGCGATCGCGGCGTCGAGCTCCGCCCGGGGCACCTCCTCGACCGACAGCTCCCAGGCCAGGTCGTCGAGCTTCAGCACGCTCTGGTACGGCTCGCCGTCCACGGTCGTGAACACGGTCCGCAGGATCTCGTGGCGGCCGATGACGTCCCGCAGGGCGGTGTTCAGCGCCGCCCGGTCCGTCCCAGCGGTGAGCGGGAGGATCAGTGGCACGTTGTAGGTGGCGCTCGGCCCCTCCAGCTGGGAGATGAACCACAGCCGCCGCTGCGCGAAGGACAACGGAATCATCAGGACTCCTCCTGGTTGGGCCTCGGCCGCAGGGCCGGCCTGGTCGGTGCCGGCGCCGTCTTCTCCGCCAGTCGGGCGGCGAGCTCGGCCGGAGTCGGGGAGTCGAACAGCACCGCGATCTCCACCTCGACGTTCAGCAGGGTCCGGATCCGGTTGGTCAGGCGGACGGCGAGCAGGGAGTGGCCACCGAGGGCGAAGAAGTCGTCGTCCACACCGACCTCGGGCACGCGCAGCACCTCGGCGAACGCCTCGCACAGCACCCGCTCACGCTCGCTCGCCGGCGCCCGGCCGGACCCGGCACCACCCGACACCTCCGGCGCCGGCAGCACCTTGCGGTCCAGCTTCCCGTTACCGGTCAACGGCAGCGCCTCCAGCACCACGACCGCCGACGGCACCATGTACTCGGGCAACCGACGCCCGGCGAACTCCCTGACAAGAGCAGGCAGTCCGGCAACATCCTCATCAGGATCGTCGGCAACGACATACGCCACCAGGCGGACATCGCCGGGCACATCCTCACGAGCGACCACAGCGGCCCGCGCGACCTGCGGGTGACCGGCGACGACAGCCTCGACCTCACCCGGCTCGATCCGGAAACCACGGACCTTCACCTGCTCATCCGCACGCCCCAAAAACTCGAGCTGCCCATCCCCACGCCAGCGAGCGACATCACCCGAGCGGTACATCCGCACACCCGCCTCGAACGGGCTCGCCACAAAGCGCTCCGCCGTCAGACCCGGCCGCCCCACATACCCACGCGCCAACTGCGCACCCGCGATATACAACTCACCCGCCACACCCACCGCCACCGGACGCAACGCACCATCCAGCACAAACAACCGCACGTTCGCCACCGGACGACCGATCGGCACCACCGCACCGACCTCATCACCGGCCCGCACCTCGAACACCGCACAGCCGACCGTCGCCTCCGTCGGACCGTACTCGTTCACCACCACCGACCCCGGCGCACGCTCCAACAAACCCCGCACCACCGAACCGGCCAACGCCTCACCACCCACCACCCACGTACCCGCGGCGCCGGCCACCTGGTCATCCGTCAGCATCTCGCCAAGCAGCGGGAGATGCGCAGGAACGGCCTTCGCCAGACCGAAGCCACCCCGCTCACGAACCAGCTCCGCCAGACCCTCCGCACCACCGTCGCCGCTCACCACCACCGGCGCGCCCGAGATCAGCGGCACCACCACACTCGTCACCGTCAGATCGAACGCCAGCGACGAATGCAGCGGCGCACCACCCGCCGGACCGTACGAACCCGCCGCGAAGCACGCGTAGTTGAGCAGGCCGCCGTGCGTGACCGCGACGCCCTTCGGGCGGCCCGTCGAGCCGGAGGTGTAGATGACGTACGCCATACCGTCCGCGGACACCGGCACCCCGGGCGCCGACGTCGGTAGTGCGGCCAGCTGCATCGTCGTCGGCGTGCTGTCGACCGCCACCAACCGAGCCCGTCCGGCGGGGAGTTCGTCCAGCACCTCCTCGTCGGTGAGCGTCAGCACCGCACCGCTGTCCGCGAGCATGAACGAGATCCGCTCGACCGGGTATGCCGGGTCGAGCGGCAGGAACGCCGCCCCCGCCTTCCACACCGCGAGGATGGCCACGACCGCGTCCACGCCGCGCGGCAGGCACACACCCACCAGCGACTCGGCGCCGACACCCTGACCGACCAAATAGTGCGCGAGCCGGTTCGCCCGCGCGTCCAGCTCAGCGAACGACACTTCCTCGCCGTCCGCCACGACCGCCACCGCATCCGGCGTACGCCCCACGTGCGCGGCGAACAGCTCCGGCACCAGAGCCGAACCGAGGTCCGCCGCCGAGTCGTTCCACTCCACCAGCACCTGACGACGCCCGGCCTCGCCCAGCACATCCACGGTATCCACCGCCATGCCCGGGTCGCGGGTCACCGCGTCCAGCACCTTGCGCAGAGCGGATCCGATCCGTTCGACCGACTCCACGTCGAACAGGTCGGCCGCCGCCACCACCAAGCCACGCAGCCCACCGGGCGCGCCCTCGGCATCGAACGCCTCGACGAGCCGCACCTCCAGGTCGAACTTCGCCGCCGCGGTGCCGGCCGACACGCCGCCGGTCGATTCGCCGACCGTGTCGGTGCCCGCCGTCAGGCGGTCGGCGGTGTTGTTCTGGAGGTCCAGCTGAACCTGGAACAGCGGGTGCCGTGCACGGGAGCGGGCAGGAGAGAGTTCCTCGACCAGCTTCTCGAAGGGCACGTCCTGGTGCGCCAGCGCGGACAGCGTCCGCTCCCGCACCCGGCCCAGCACCTCACGGAAGGTCGGCCGCCCGGACAGGTCCGTCCGCACCACCAGTGTGTTGATGAAGAAGCCGACCAGATCGTCCAGCGCCTCGTCGGTACGGCCCGCGTTCGCCGAGCCGATCGGAATGTCCGTTCCCGCACCGAGCTTGGAGAGCAGCACGGCGAGGGAGGCCTGGAGCACCATGAACGGCGTCACGCCCTCCGCCCGGGCCACCTCCACCAGCCGCTCATGCACGGCCGCCGGAACCTCCAACGGCAGGCGGTGCCCCTGGTGGGAGGCGATCGCCGGACGCGGCCGGTCCACCGGGAGCACCAGCTCCTCCGGCGCCCCGGCCAGCGCCTCACGCCAGTACGCGATCTGCTGCGCGATCAGGCTCTGCGGGTCCCGCTCATCGCCGAGCAGGTCGCGCTGCCAGAGCGTGTAGTCGGCGTACTGCACGGGCAGCGGCGCCCACTGCGGGGCCCGGCCCGCGGCCCGCGCCTCGTACGCGGTCACGATGTCCCGACTGAGCGGGGCCTGCGACCAGCCGTCTCCGGCGATGTGGTGGAGCAGGATCAGCAGGACCCTCTCCTGCGGCCCGGCCTCGAACAGCGTGGCGCGGATCGGCACGTCCGCCGACAGGTCGAAGGCATGGTCCGAGGCCTCGGCGAGCGCCTCCTCCAGCTTGTCCTGCGAGACCTCGACGATCTGCAGCTCCCAGGCCAGGTCGTCGATCTCGGTGATCCGCTGGAACGGTTCGCTGTCACCCGCCGCGTACACGGTCCGCAGGACCTCGTGCCGCCCGATGACGTCACGCAGGGCCGCGCCCAGCGCTCCGGTGTCGATGTCGGCCGGAAGTGAGATCCGGAACGGGATGTTGTAGGTCGAGCTGGGGCCTTCCAACTGGTCGATGAACCAGAGCCGTTGCTGCGCGAAGGAGAGCGGGAGGCGCTCCGGTCGCTCGCCGGCCCGGAGGGCTGGACGAGCCCCGGCCGAGCCGGCGAGACGGGCCGCGAGCCCGGCGACCGTCGGCGCCTCGAACAGGGTGCGCAGCGGCACTTCGACGCCCAGAACCACACGCACCCGGCTGATCAGCCGGACGGCGAGCAGGGAGTGGCCGCCGAGCACGAAGAAGTCGTCATCCACACCGACCCGCTCCAGGCCGAGCACCTGCGCGAACGCGGCGCAGAGCAGCTCCTCCTGCAGCGTTGCCGGACCTCGGCTCTCGCCCGCGGTGTACATGGGGGCGGGCAGGCGTGCGGTGTCGACCTTGCCGTTCGCCGTCAGCGGCAGTTCGTCGAGCAGCATCACGGCGGCCGGCACCATCGACTCCGGCAGCTGCTCCCGCACGAACGCGCGCAGCTCCGCCGGGTCGACCTCGGCACCGGGCGCGGGCACCACGTACGCCACCAGCCTGCGGTCCGCCGCCACACCCGACGAGCGGGGAACCGAGCCGACGGCCGGACGCTCCGGGAAGACCGCCGGGACGCCCGCGCCGTCGACGACCCGCACACCGCTCAGCGGCAGCTCCGGGTGCCTCGAGAGCGTGTCGAGGACGCCCACCAGGCAGTCCGCGAACAGCAGGACCGTCTTCGCCTCGAACAGGTCCGCCGAGGCGGTGACGCCGCCGTACAGCCCGGTCGGAGCCCCGTCGGCGTCGAAGGCCTCGCCGACACCGACCTCGAGGTCGAACTTCGCCGCCGCGGTACCGGCCGAGAGTGCCGCCCCTCCGGAGGGTGCACCACCGAGTTCCAGCCTCGCCGGCTGGTTGTTCTGCAGGGTCAACGACACCTGGAACAGCGGATGGCGGGCCATGGAACGAGCAGGCGCGAGCTCCTCCACCAGCTTCTCGAACGGCACCTCCTGGTGCGCGAAGGCGGACAGCCCCACCTCACGGACGCGGGCGACGACCTCGGCGAACGTCGGGTCGCCGGACAGGTCCGTGCGCACCACCAGCGTGTTGACGAAGAAGCCGACGAGGTCGTCGAGTGCCTCGTCCGTACGGCCCGCGTTGAACGTGCCGATCGGGATGTCGGTGCCGGCGCCGAGCCGGTTGAGCAGTACGGCGAGGGCCGCTTGGAGCACCATGAACATCGTCGCGCCCTCGGCACGCGCCAGCTCCGCCAGTCGGGCGTGGACGTCCGCCGGGATCTGCAGCGCCGCGTCGTGCCCGCGGTACGAGGAGACGGCGGGACGGAGGTGATCAGCCGGGAGGTCCAGCTCCCCGGGGATGCCCGACAGTGCCTCCTTCCAGTACGCGATCTGCCTGCCCACCAGGCTGTCTGCGTCCCGTTCGTCGCCGAGCAGGTCGCGCTGCCAGAGCGTGTAGTCCGCGTACTGGACCGGCAGCGGCTCCCACGCGGGTGCCCGGCCGGCGCTGCGCGCCGCATAGGCGGCCGACAGGTCCCGTGCCAGCGGCGCCGTCGACCAGCCGTCGCTGGCGATGTGGTGCAGGACGACGGCCAGCACCGGATCGGCGCCGCCCTCCGGCTCGAAGAACCAGGCGCGGATCGGCACTTCGCCGGTCAGGTCGAAGGGATGCTCCGCCGCCGTCCAGACCTCGCGTTCCAGGTCCGTCGACGCCACCGGGACGGCCTTGATCTCCCAGTCCAGCTCGCCGAGTTCCAGGATTTGCTGATACGGCTCGCCGTCGACGGCCGGGAACACGGTGCGCAGCACCTCGTGCCGCCCGATCACGTCGCGGAAGGCGGCGTTGAGCGCCTCCCGGTCGGTGTCGCCGGGCAGCCGGAGCACCACCGGGACGTTGTAGGTGGCGCTCGACTCCTCCAACTGGTTGAGGAACCAGAGCCTTTGCTGGGCGTAGGAGAGCGGGAGGTGCTGCGGTCGGGGCATGGGTGTGAGGGGGGTGCGGGCGGTTTCGGCGCCCGTGAGGCGGGCGGCGAGGGCCGCGACGGTCGGGGCCTCGAACAGGGTGCGGATCTCCGTCTCGACACCCACAACGGTGCGGATACGGCTGACGAGGCGCACCGCGAGGAGGGAGTGACCGCCAAGGTCGAAGAAGTCGTCGTCGACACCGACGCTCTCCAGCCCGAGGACCTCGGCGAAGGCCAGGCAGAGCAACTCCTCCTGCAGACTTGCCGCGCGGCGGCCGGTACCGGCCGAGGAGTTGCCGTAGTCCGGAGCGGGAAGCGCCTTGCGGTCCAGCTTCCCGTTCCCGGTCAGCGGCAGCTCGCCCAGGACCACGACCGCCGACGGCACCATGTGCTCCGGCAGACGCCGCGCCATGAACTCACGTACCGCGGCAGGCAGTCCGCTGCTGTCCTCATCCGGATCGTCCGCGACCACATACGCCACCAGACGGGTCTCCCCGGGAACGCCCTCACGGGCGACGACCGCCGCCTGCGCGACCAACGGGTAAGCAGCGGCAACGGACTGCACCTCACCCAGCTCGATCCGGTAGCCACGGACCTTGACCTGCTCGTCCGTGCGGCCCAGGAACACCACCCGCCCGTCGGCCGTCCAGCGGACCCGGTCACCCGTGCGATACATCCGCACACCCGGCTCGAACGGATTCGCCACGAACCGCTCAGCCGTCAACCCGGGGCGCTGGACATAGCCGCGCGCCACCTGCGCACCCGCGACGTACAGCTCACCGGCCACGCCCACCGGTACCGGACGCAGAGCCTCGTCCAGGACGTAGAAGCGGGTGTTGCCCACCGGCGAGCCCACCGGGACCAGGCCCACGCCCGCGTCGTCCGCGCTCAGGCGGGTGGTCGCCACACCGATGGTCGTCTCCGTCGGACCGTAGTGATTGAACACCGCCGCCTCACCGGCGCGTTCCACCAGCTCACGCACCAGCTCCGGCGAGGCCGCCTCGCCGCCCAGGACCAGCGAACGGGCCGGCAGGACACCCTCCGCCCCGGCCACCGAGGCCAGCGCCGCCAGGTGCGAGGGAACAGCCTTGAGGAAGTCGATCCGGTGCTCGGTCAGGTAACCGGCCACCAGCGCCGGGTCGGTGACCGCTTCCTCGGGCAGGACATGCAGCTCTCCACCGGTCGCCAGGCTCGCGAAGACCACCGTGTTGCCCAGGTCCGTGGCCTGCGCCTGAAGAAGGGCATACCGGCCGCCCGGCACATCGAACCCGATACGGCCGGGCACCGAGGCCACATAGTTCGCCACACCGCCGTGCGTGACCGCGACACCCTTCGGACGACCCGTCGAACCCGACGTATAGATGACGTACGCCAGGCCCTCCGCCAACACCGGTACGCCAGGCGCCGACACCGGCGCCGTCGCCAGCTGCATCCGCACGAGAGCACCGTCGACGGCCACCAACCGCACGCCCACCGAGGGCAGTTCGTCGAGGATCTCCTCCGTGGTCACCACCAGCGCCGCCCGGCTGTCCTTCATCGCGAAGGCCACCCGCTCCGTCGGCTGCGCCGCATCCAACGGCAGATAACCCGCCCCCGACTTCCACACCGCCAGCATCCCGGCGATCATCCCGACACCACGCGGCAGAGCCAGCCCCACCACCGACTCCGCCCCCACACCCTGACCGATCAGGTAATGCGCCAGCCGGTTCGCCCGCGCATCCAGCTCGGCGAAGGTCAGCCGCTCGCCGTCGGCCACGATCGCCACCGCATCCGGCGCCCGCGCCACCCACGCCTCGAACAGCTCCACCACCGACGAACCCGCAACCTCCACAGCCGTCGCGTTCCAGCCGGTCAGCACCTGCTCCCGCTCAGCCGCCTCGATCACATCGACCGACGCCACCGCAATACCCGGGTCGCACGTCACCGCATCCAGCACCCGGACCCACGCCGTAGCGATCCGCCCCGCCCACACCGGCTCGAACAGATCCGCCGACACCGTCACCGTGCCCCGCACACCCACCGGACGACCATCAGCGTCGAATTCCTCACCCACGATGACATCCAGGTCGAACTTCGCCGCCGCATCGTGGACCGTCGCGGCGGAGGTCTCCTCAGCGGGCTCCTCGCTCGTCTGGCCACCGGTTCGCAGGCCTGGCAAGTCGAGCACGGCCTCGACGGTGTTCTGTGTCGTGAGAACGACCTGGAAGAGCGGGTGGCGGGCCATCGAGCGAGCAGGCGCCAGCTCCTCCACCAACCGCTCGAACGGCACATCCTGATGCGCCAGCGCCGACAGCGTCCGCTCCCGCACCCGGCCCAACACCTCACGGAAACTCGGCCACCCCGACAGATCCGTCCGCACCACCAACGTGTTGATGAAGAAACCGACCAGATCATCCAGCGCCTCGTCCGTACGACCCGCGTTCGCCGAACCGATCGGAATGTCCGTCCCCGCACCCAGCTTGGACAACAGCACCGCCAGCGAGGCCTGCAACACCATGAACGGCGTCACACCCTCCGCCCGGGCCACCTCCACCAGCCGCTCATGCACCACCGCCGGAACCTCCACCGGCACCTGATAACCACGATGCGAACCCACCGCCGGACGCACCCGGTCGAACGGCAGCCCCAACTCCTCCGGAGAACCCGACAACGCCTCACGCCAGTAGGCGACCTGGCCGGCCATCACACTCTCGGGGTCGTTCTCGTCCCCGAGGATCTCGCGCTGCCACAGGGTGTAGTCCGCGTACTGCACCGGCAGCGGCGCCCACTCCGGCACCCCGCCCGCACCGCGCGCCGCATACGCGATCGACAGATCCCGCGCCAACGGCCCCCGCGACCAGCCGTCACTGGCCACATGGTGCATCACCACGACCAACGCCCGCAGCTCCGCACCCGCCTCGAACAACCAAGCCCTGACGGGAAGTTCGGACGCCAGGTCGAAGCTGTACGCCACTGCCTCGGCGACCGCTGCGTTCAGCGCCTCGGGTGCGACCTCCTCCACCTGCAGCGCCCATTCCAGGTCCCCGATGTCGAGCATCCGCTGGTAGGGCTCGCCGTCGACCACCGGGAAGACCGTGCGCAGCACCTCGTGCCGTCCGAGCACGTCCAGGAACGCGGCACCCAGCGCATCACGGTCGACATCGCCGGACAGCCGGATCACCGCCGGGACGTTGTAGGCGGCGCTGGGTCCTTCGAGCTGGTTGATGAACCACAGGCGGCGCTGCGCGAACGACAGCGGCACCCGCTCCGGCCGCTCCCCCGCCGTCAACGCCACCCGCGCCCGCTCCACACCCCCGAGCCGAACCGCGAGCCCGGCGACGGTGGGCGCCTCGAACAGCACCCGCAGCGGCACCTCCACGCCCAGAACCGACCGCACCCGGCCCACCAGACGCACCGCGAGCAGGGAATGGCCGCCGAGCCGGAAGAAGTCGTCGTCCACGCCGACGCTCTCCAGGCCGAGCACCTCGGCGAAGACCGCGCAGAGCAGTTCCTCCTGCACGCTCGCCGGGCCGCGACCGGAGCCGGTGGAATACACGGGCGCGGGCAAGGCCTTGCGGTCCAGCTTGCCGTTCACCGACAACGGCAGCGCGTCCAGCACCACCACGGCCGACGGCACCATGTAGTCGGGAAGACGGTAAGCGGCCAACTGCCTTACGGATTCCTGAAGCTGGGCACGCGCGGCGTCGCCGTCCGCAACCACGTAGGCGACCAGCCGCTTGTCGCCGGGGACGTCCTCGCGGACGATCACCGCCACCTGCGCGACCTGCGGGTGCGAAGCCACCACGTGCTCGACCTCGCCGGGCTCGATCCGGAAGCCACGGATCTTCACCTGGTCGTCGGTACGGCCCGCGAACACCAACTGCCCGTCCACCGTCCACCGCGCCCGGTCACCCGTACGGTACAAACGCTCACCCGGACCACCGAAGGGATGCGCGACGAACCGCTCCGCCGTCAGACCCGGACGGCCCAGATACCCGCGCGCCAGACCCGAACCCGCCACATACAACTCACCCGCCACACCCACCGGCACCGGAGCCAGGAACTCATCCAGCACGAACACCCGCGTGTTGACCACCGGCGACCCGATCGCCACCTCGGCCACCGACGGATCGCACGGCCAGAACGTGGCGACCACCGTGGTCTCGGCGGGGCCGTAGGCGTTGAACATCCGCCGCCCACGCGACCAACGCGCCGCCGCCTCGGACGGCAGCGCCTCACCACCCGTCACCAGGACCAGGTCCTTGCCTACCGTGGTCTCGTCCAGCGTCGCCAGCACCGCGGGCGGCAGCAGCACATGGGTCACCGCCTGCTCGGCCAGCAACTGCGCCAGCGGCGCGCCGGCCCGCTGGTCCGGCGGGACGACCACCAGGGTCGCGCCGGTCAGCAGGGCCATGAACCACTCCCACGCGAACGCGTCGAAGCCCACCGAGGCGAACTGACCCACCCGCGAACCCGGACCAACGCCCAGCAGACCACCGTGGCCCGCCCGCATACTCGCCACACCCGCGTGCGAGACCAGCACACCCTTCGGCCGCCCCGTCGAACCCGAGGTGTAGATCACGTACGCGGCGTCCTGCGGCCGCACCACCCCGTCCAGCGGGCCGGCGTCCAGTTCCGCCAGGTCCAGCTCCTCGACCAGCACCGCACCAGGAACCAGCTCCTGCGTGCCGGCCGTGGCCAGCACCACGGCCGGCACGGCATCCTCCACCATGTAGGCGACACGCTGCGCCGGATACTCCGGATCGATGGTCATGTACGCCCCACCGGCCTTCAGCACACCGAGCACCGCCACCAGCAGCTCGACACCACGCTCCAGGCACACCCCCACCACCGAGCCCACACCGACACCCCGGCCGGCCAGGAACCGGGCCAGACGGTTCGCCCGCGCATCCAGCTCGCCGTACGACAGCTCGGCTCCGTCGGCGACCACAGCCACCGCCTCCGGAGTACGCGCGACCTGCGCGGCGAACAGCTCCGGCACGGTCAACGGGGCGACCTCGACCGCCGTGTCGTTCCACTCCACCAACGCCCGCCGACGCTCGACGGGGTCGACCACGTCCACCAGCGCCACCGGCTGAGCCGGGTCGCTCGCCACGGCCTCCAGCACCCGGCCCAACCAGCACGCGAGGCGCTCGACCGACTCCGGCTCGAAGAGATCGGCCGAGGCGACCACCGCGCCGTACAGGCCCGCCGGAGCACCGGAAGCGTCGAAGACCTCCCGGAGGCCGACCTCCAGGTCGAACCGGGACACCGTGTCCCCGGCCGACAGTCCGCCGGTCTCGACGCCCGGCATGTCGAGCACGGCCTCGACCGTGTTCTCCAGCGTCAGCGCGACCTGGTAGAGAGGGTGGCGCGACAGCGACCGGGCCGGGGCGAGTTCCTCGACCAGCTTCTCGAACGGGACGTC
Organism: Streptomyces sp. P3; assembly: GCF_003032475.1. Taxonomy (NCBI): domain Bacteria; kingdom Bacillati; phylum Actinomycetota; class Actinomycetes; order Kitasatosporales; family Streptomycetaceae; genus Streptomyces; species Streptomyces sp. P3. The sequence continues at coordinate 6,449,235 of NZ_CP028369.1, read as the reverse complement.
CTGGTGTGCCAGCGCGGACAGCGTGGCCTCGCGCACCCGTCCCAGCACCTCGCGGAACGTCGGCCGGCCCGACAGGTCCGTGCGCACCACGAGGGTGTTGACGAAGAAGCCGACCAGGTCGTCCAGCGCCTCGTCCGTGCGACCCGCGTTCGCCGAACCGATCGGGATGTCGGTGCCGGCCCCGACGCGGTTCAGCAGGGCGGCCAGGGCCGCCTGCAGCACCATGAACACGGTCGTGCCCTCCGCGGCCGCCAGCTCGGCGAGCTGCGCGTGGACGGCCGCCGGGACCTGCAGCGGTGCGCCGTGGCCGCGGTGTGTGGCGACGGCAGGACGCGCGTGGTCGGCGGGGAGGTCCAGCTCCTCCGGGATGTCGGCGAGCCTCTCGCGCCAGTAGGCGATCTGGCGTGCCATCAGGCTGCCGGGATCCTCGTCGTCGCCGAGGAGTTCGCGCTGCCAGATCGCGTAGTCCGCGTACTGCACCGGCAGCGGCTCCCACCTGGGCGTCTGCCCGGCGCGCCGCGCCGCGTAGGCGGTCGACAGGTCGCGGGCCAGCGGGGCCCTCGACCAGCCGTCGCCGGCGATGTGGTGCAGGACCACGACCAGGACGTGGTCGTCCGCTCCGCTGCGGAACAGCCAGCTGCGGAAGGGCACCTGCTCCGCCAGGTCGAAGGGGTGGTCGAACGCCGCAGCGACCGCGCCCTCCAGATCGGCGGGGTCGATGTCCACGAACTCCAGCTCCCAGGCCAGGTCGTCGAGGCCGAGGATCCGCTGGGAGGGCTCGCCGTCGACGGCGGTGAACACCGTCCGCAGCACCTCGTGGCGGCCGATGACGTCCCGCATGGCGGCGTTCAGCGCCTCGCGGTCGACCTCACCGGTCAGTCGCAGCGCCACCGGAATGTTGTAGGCGGCGCTCGGGCCCTCCAGCTGGCTGATGAACCAGAGGCGACGCTGGGCGAACGAGAGGGGCACCGCTTCCGGGCGCTCCCGGCGCGTGAGCGGCGTCCGGGCCGTCTCGGCGCCCGTGAGCCGGGCGGCGAGGCCACCGACGGTCGGGGCCTCGAACAGGTCACGGACCTCCACCTCCACGCCGAGCAGCGTCCGGATCCGGCTGGTCAGGCGGACGGCGAGCAGGGAGTGGCCACCGAGGGCGAAGAAGTCGTCGTCCACACCGACCTCGGGCACGCGCAGCACCTCGGCGAACGCCTCGCACAGCACCCGCTCACGCTCGCTCGCCGGCGCCCGGCCGGACCCGGCACCACCCGACACCTCCGGCGCCGGCAGCACCTTGCGGTCCAGCTTCCCGTTACCGGTCAACGGCAGCGCCTCCAGCACCACGACCGCCGACGGCACCATGTACTCGGGCAACCGACGCCCGGCGAACTCCCTGACAAGAGCAGGCAGTCCGGCAACATCCTCATCCGGATCGTCGGCAACGACATACGCCACCAGGCGGACATCGCCGGGCACATCCTCACGAGCGACCACAGCGGCCCGCGCGACCTGCGGGTGACCGGCGACGACAGCCTCGACCTCACCCGGCTCGATCCGGAAACCACGGACCTTCACCTGCTCGTCCGCACGCCCCAAGAACTCCAGCTGCCCATCCCCACGCCAGCGAGCGACATCACCCGAGCGGTACATCCGCACACCCGCCTCGAAGGGGCTCGCCACAAAGCGCTCCGCCGTCAGACCCGGCCGCCCCACATACCCACGCGCCAACTGCGCACCCGCGATATACAACTCACCCGACACACCCACCGCCACCGGACGCAACGCACCATCCAGCACAAACAACCGCACGTTCGCCACCGGACGACCGATCGGCACCACCGCACCGACCTCATCACCGGCCCGCACCTCGAACACCGCACAGCCGACCGTCGCCTCCGTCGGACCGTACTCGTTCACCACCACCGCCCCCGGCGCACGCTCCAACAAACCCCGCACCACCGAACCGGCCAACGCCTCACCACCCACCACCCACGTACCCGCGGCGCCGGCCACCTGGTCATCCGTCAGCATCTCGCCAAGCAGCGGGAGATGCGCAGGAACGGCCTTCGCCAGACCGAAGCCACCCCGCTCACGAACCAGCTCCGCCAGGCCCTCCGCACCACCGTCGCCGCTCACCACCACCGGCGCGCCCGAGATCAGCGGCACCACCACACTCGTCACCGTCAGATCGAACGCCAGCGACGAATGCAGCGGCGCACCACCCGCCGGACCGTACGAACCCGCCGCCCACAGCGCGTAGTTCGCCAACGCCCCGTGCGGCACCGCCACACCCTTCGGACGACCCGTCGAACCCGACGTATAGATCACATACGCCAGACCGTCCGCCGTCACCGACACCTCAGGCGCCGTCGTAGGCAGAGCGGACAACTCCATCGCCGTCAGCGGACTGTCCACCGCGACCATCAGCGCCCGCCCGGCCGGCAGATCCTCCAAGACCTCCTCGTCGGTGAGCGTCAGCACCGCACCGCTGTCCGCGAGCATGAACGAGATCCGCTCCACCGGATAGGACGGGTCGATCGGCACGAACGCCGCCCCCGCCCTCCACACCGCGAGGATCGCCACCACCGCGTCCAGCCCGCGCGGCAGACACACACCCACCAACGACTCCGCACCCACACCCCGGCCCACCAGACAGTGGGCAAGCCGGTTCACGCGCGCGTCCAGCTCAGCGAACGACACTTCCTCGCCGTCCGCCACGACCGCCACCGCATCCGGCGTACGCGCCACCTGCGCGGCGAACAGCTCCGGCACCAGAGCCGAACCCAGCTCCGCCGCCGAGTCGTTCCACTCCACCAACACCCGACCGCACTCGGTCTCGCCCAGCACATCCACCGAGTTCAGCGGCGTGTCCGGCCCGCCGTCGAGGGCCGTCCCCAGCGCCGCCGCGAGGTGGGCGACGGCGACGTGCATCAGCTCGGCGACCGCCTGCGGAACGATCGGGGCGATGGCGTCGATCGTCACGTCGAGCGTGTCCCCGTCGTCGGTCACGGCGACGGACAGTGGGTAGTTGGTCCGGTCGTGCTCGTAGACCATGCGGATGCCGCCGGCCATGCCCTCCGGGCCGTCGCCCCTACCGGTCTGCGCACCTCGTGTGCCCTGGCTGTGGCGGTAGTTGAAGAAGGAGGTGAACAGCGGGCTGTTGCCGGGCACGCCGCTGGCGCGCTGCGCGACCGCCAGGGGGGCGTGCTCGTGCTCGAGCAGCTCGGCGAGCTGGCCGCGCATCACCGACACGGCCTCCAGGGCGCCGAGTCGGCCGGTGCGCAGGCGGACGGGGAGGGTGTTCATGAACGGGCCGAGGACGCGGTCGGAACCGGCACCGGCGTTCATCCGGCCGAAGAGGACGGTACCGAAGACCACGTCGGTTCGGCCGGAGACCGCCGCGAGGACCCGCGCCCAGGCGACGTGCAGGACGGACGCCGGAGTGACGCCGATCCGCCGGGAGGTCTCCCGGATCCGGTCGGTGAGGTCCTGCGGCAGGGTGAGCGCGTCGCGGACCACACCGCTGCCGTCGCCGCGCGCGGCGACCAGGCCGTACGGCGCGGTCGGCTCGTCCACGTCCCCGAGCAGCTCGCCGAAGTAGCGCTCGTGTTCGGACTCGTCGACGGCGCCGCGCGCCTGGGCCACGAAGTTGCGGAACGGGAGCGGCTCGGAGAGTTCGTCGCCGCGCCCGGTGAGAAAGGCGCGCACCTCCGCCAGCAGGACCTCCTTCGCGGTGTGGTCCTGCACCATGTGGTGCATCCGGATCAGGGCGAGCCACCGGTCGCCGGCTCCGCCCTGCGGCACCTGGGCCACGTGCAGGCCGATCAGCGGGGCCCGGCTGAGGTCCATCGGCGTGCTGCCGACCGCCACCAGCTCGGCGATCGGGTCGTCCCCGCCAGGTGTGAGGGCGACCTCCGCCACCTGGAGTTCCGCCCGGCGCCACACGACCTGGACCGGTTCGCGCAGGCCGTCCCAGACGATGCCGGTGCGCAGGACGTCGTGCCGGTCGACCACCCGCTGCAGGGCGTCCAGGAAGCGGTCCAGGAGCTCGCGCGAGTCGAACTCCAGCACCGTGGGGAGGGCGTAGGCGTCCTCGCCGGCGCCGGCGAGCAGGTGATGGAAGAGCAGGCCCTCCTGCAGCGGGGCGAGGGGATAGACGTCCGCGATGTTCGCGGCGCCGCCCTCCACCGTCGCCGTGATCCGCTCGAGCTCCTCGGCGGTGACGTCGACCAGCGGGAGCATCTCCGGCGTGATGGCGGTCGCGCCCGTCAGGATCAGGTTCTCGGGCACCGTGACCTGGGTGGCGCCGTCGGACACGGCGAGCCCTGCCGGGGTCGGGCTCTCGAAGAGCGCACGCACGGAGACGGGGACGCCGCGGGCGCGCAGCCGCTCGACGAGCCGGACGGCGAGCAGGGAGTGGCCGCCGAGGGCGAAGAAGTCGTCGTCGGCACCGACCCGCTCCTGGCCCAGGACCTCGGCGAACTCCTCGCACAGGACCTGCTCCTGGCGGTTCGCCGGGGGGCGTCCGGCACCGACGGCGAACTCGGGGGCCGGCAGCGCCGTGCGATCGAGCTTGCCGTTGACGGTCAACGGCAGGGTGTCCAGCGGGACGACCGCCGCCGGGACCATGTACTGCGGCAGTCGCGACGCGACGAACTCGCGCACGGCGGAGCCGAGTCGGGCCTGGTCGGCGGTGGCCTCCGCCGGGACGACGTACGCGACGAGGCGGACGTCGCCGGGGGTGTCCTCGCGGGGGACGACGGCGGCCCGGGTGACGCCGGGGTGCTCGGCGACCACGGCCTGCACCTCGCCGGGCTCGATCCGGAAGCCGCGTATCTTGACCTGCTCGTCCGCGCGGCCGGCGAAGACCAGCCGGCCGTCCTCCGTCCAGCGCACCCTGTCGCCGGTGCGGTAGAAACGCTCGCCGGGCGCGTACGGGGAGGCGACGAACCGCTCCGCGGTCAGATCCGCGCGGCCGACATAGCCGCGGGCCAGCTGCGCCCCTCCGATGTAGAGCTCACCGGTGACGCCGGGCGCGACCGGCTGGAGGTCGCGGTCCAGGACGTACATCCGGGTGTTGGCCACGGGCCCGCCGAAGGGCACCGCGCCGGTGCCGTCCGGGTCGACCCGCCCGACGGCCGTGATCACGGCCGCCTCGGTCGGCCCGTAGGCGTGGACGAGCCGCCGGCCGTGGGCCCAGGCCCGGGCGAGGGCGGGATCGATGCCCTCGGAGCCGACGACCATGGCGCCGACTCCGGCCAGGTCCTCCAGTTCCAGGACGGCGAGCAGCGAAGGCACGAGGCTGGCGGAGCGGACGCCGGCCGACTGCACGAGGGCGCGCAGGAGGGCGGGTTCGGAGCGCTCGGTCGCGCTCGCCACGACGAGGGTGCCACCGTGGGCGAGGGTGACCGCGACGTCCAGGACGGAGGCGTCGAAGTTGAACGAGGCGAACTGGAGGACCGGGACGCCCGGGCGCACCTCCATCAGGGGTCCGAACACGGATACCAGGTTGGCCAGGGCGGCGTGGGCGGTGGCGACGCCCTTCGGCCGGCCGGTCGATCCGGAGGTGTAGATGACGTAGGCCAGTCCGGCGGGGGTGAGCGGGCTGTGCGGGGCGGTGGCGGGCAGGGCGGCCAGCTCCGCGGCCTCCTGCGGGTCGTCGAGCCACAGCACCCGGTCTGCGTGGAGTTCGGCGGCGACGCCGTCGGCCGCGGCCCGGGTGCTGAGGACCACCCGGGCGCCGCTGTCGTCGAGGATGTACGTCAGGCGGTCGACCGGGTGCTCGGGGTCGAGGGGCACATAGGCGCCGCCGGTCTTCCAGACGGCGAGGACAGCCGTGACGATGTCCACGCCGCGCGGCAGGCAGAGGCCGACCACCGACTCGGCGCCCACGCCGAGAGCGGCCAGCCGGTGGGCGAGCCGGTTGGCGCGGGCGTCGAGTTCGGCGTAGCTGACCTCGGTGCCCTCGTGGACCACCGCGACGGCGTCCGGGGTCCGTTCGACGTGCTGGGCGAACAGTTCGGGCAGGAGGCCCGGCCCGACCTCGGCCGCGGTGTCGTTCCACGCGGTCAGCAGCCGGTCGCGCTCGTCCGCGGCGAGGACGTCGACGGTGTCGATCGGGGCCTGGGGCCGGGCGGTCAGTTGTTCGAGGACGCGGGCCAGCCGCTCGGCGACACGGACGGCGGACGCGGCCTCGAAGAGGTCCGCGTTGACGATGACCGAGCCGCGCAGGCCGGCCGGGGCGCCGGTCTCGTCGAAGGTCTCCTCGGCGACGACCTCCAGGTCGAACTTGGCGACCGTGCCGACCGGTCCGGCGGCCGTGGCCGGCTCCGCGGCGGGCTCCTCGGCCCGTGCGCCACCGAGGTCGGCCTCGGCGCGGGCGAGGTTCTCCACGCTGAGCATGACCTGGAACAGGGGGTGGCGGGCCAGTGAGCGGGTCGGGGCGAGTTCCTCGACGAGCTTCTCGAAGGGGACGTCCTGGTGCTCGAAGGCCGACAGGTCCGTCTCGCGCACCCGGGCGAGGAGTTCGGTGTAGGTCGGGTCACCGGAGACGTCGGTGCGCAACACGAGGCTGTTGATGAAGAAACCGACCAGGTCGCGCAGGCCGACGTCGGTGCGGCCGGCCACGGCCGTGCCGATCGGCAGGTCGGTCCCGGCGCCGAGCTTGGACAGCAGCACGGCGAGCGCGGCCTGCAGTGCCATGAAGGCGGTCACGCCCTCGGCCCGGGCCAGCTCCACCAGCCGGGCGTGCGTCTCGGCGGGGATGTCCAGCGGGGTGCTGTGGCCGCGGTAGGAGGCCACCGGGGGCCGGGTGTGGTCGTAGGGGAGCTCCAGTTCCTCCGGGGCACCGCTCAACGCGCTCTGCCAGTAGGAAATCTGACGGCTCATCAGTCCTGCCGGGTCGGCCGGGTCGCCGAGCAGTTCGCGCTGCCAGAGGGTGTAGTCCGCGTACTGGACCGGCAGCGGCTCCCAGTCGGGCGCCCGGCCCTCGCGACGGGCCGCGTAGGCGGCGGAGACGTCGTCGGCCAGCGGGCGCAGCGAGTAGCCGTCGCCGGCGATGTGGTGCACCACCACGGCCAGCACGTGCTCCGCCGGGGCGGTGGTGAACAGCCAGGCACGGATCGGGAGTTCGGCGGACAGGTCGAAGGCGGTCGCGGCCGCGTCGGCCAGCGCGCGGTCGCGTTCGGCCCGCGCCGCGGACGGCTCGGCACCGGACAGGTCGACCCGCTCGAGGGCCCAGTCCAGCTCCTCGATGGCGTGGATGTGCTGGTAGGGCTCGCCGTCGGCCACGGCGAAGGTGGTCCGCAGGACCTCGTGCCGTTCCAGGAGGTCGCGCAGGGCCGCGGCGAGAGCGTCCTGGTCGAGTTCACCGGCCAACGGCAGGGCGAGGGGAATGTTGTAGTGCGCGCTCGGCCCCTCCACCTGGTGGATGAACCACAACCGGCGCTGCGCGTATGACAACGGAATCATCAGGACCCCTCCTGCTTACGTCCTCGCCGCGACGTCGGCCGAGGCTGACTGGTGATCTCCGGCCGTTATCCCGGCCCTGCGGCCGGCACCGCCGACAGCGTCGGTGGGCACGGCTGTGAGGACCGCACGGAATTGCTCCGCCCGGTCCGGCCTGTCACAACCGCTCGTGCTTGGGCCCTCGGTCGATTCCGGTTGCCGACAGCGCCGTGTCGACACCGATTCCGGCCCGGCAAAAGCCCCCTGATTCATGTTCTGGTCGTACGGGGCCACCGCGGCTTCCCCGGCAGTCACTATGGCCCACGGCCCAGCGGATGATCAATGTTCGGCCCACGTGCCCGGAAACCGGCACGGGCAGCATGAGAATCGGCTGGGAGGGGTGTTCAAAAGCGGCTGTTCAACTGGCCTCGCCGGGCCAGTTGAACAGTGCAGAAAATCGGCCTGCCCGAATTCTTGACAAATGGACAGGCCGAGGTTTTTCCATGCGAGAACAGAGGAAAGGCGCGGGCCGTAATTGGCCCGCGCCTGGGAGAGAATCAGGTCCAGCGCCGCTCACTGGTCCCGGCGGTTCGCCGAGAAGGTCGTCAGCGCCGCGGAAACCAGCGCCCAGACGGCGAGAACGACGCAGGCGCCCCCCACCGTCCACGGCCACTGCTCCCCGGCGTCCTGTTCGCGACCGATGCGGTCCCAGGCCTGCAGGACCGTCATGTGCAGGAGGCTCGCGGTGAGGCGACTGTGGTCGTTCAGCAGCGTGGGAAGGACGAAGAGCAGGGCGGTGGTGGCCACGATGGCGATGACGGCGTGCCGGACCAGCGCGGCCACTCCCATGCCCACGAGGGCGGAGACCGGGGCGAGCAGCGTGGAGGCCAGGAGCAGGCGCGGGATCCCGGTGTGCCCGAGGCCCACGGCGATGTCCTGACCGGACAGGACGGCCTGGGCGACACCGTACGAGAGGAACGCCGCGAGCGCACCGAAGCCGGTCGTGGCGACGGTGACCACCGCCACCTTCGCGGCCATCACCGAACCACGGGCGGGAACGGCCGTGAAGGTCGTCCGGATCATGCCGGTGGTGTACTCACCGAGGACCGCGATGGCACCGATCGCACCGGCACCGAGCATCAGCATCGTCGCGGAGCCGGGCGGGAACGAGTCGGGCACCAACCCGAGCATCCGGAACAGCGCCCGCCGCTGCTCGTCGGCCTCGGCATACTGCCGGGCGTCTCCCCTGGCGTTGGCGCTGGTGCTCGTGAGCACCAGCGCCGCCGTGGCGACGAAGGCCCACAGGGTCGACCGCAGTGACCACAGCTTGATCCACTCGGCGGCGAAAAGGTCACTGAAGCGGGCCCTGGGCTCCACCGGCGGCACGCTTACCGCGGTCTGGTCCGTAGTCGTCGGCGCGGTCACTCGGTCTCTCCTTCAAGGTACTCGACACTGTCGGCGGCCCGTTCCAGGAACGCCGCCTCCAGCGGGACGTGCCCCGGCGGGCAGCTCGGCCCGCCGGGCGGAGGGCCGGCGGCGGCGCCGCTCACTGGTCCCGGTGGTGGGCGGTGAGGATGGCCAGCCCGGCGGCGACCAGCGACCAGACGGCGAGCACGATGTAGGCACCCTCCATCGTCCACGGCCACATCTCCCCCACGGCCTGGTTGTAGCCGATGCGCCGCCAGGCCTGCAGGATCGTCATGTGCAGGAGGCTCGCGCCGAGGTGACTCTGGCCGTTGATCACCGAGGGAACGACGAAGAGGAGGGCGATCGTGACCACGATGGTCAGTACGCTGTGCCGGATCAGCGCGGCCAGCCCCATGCCCACGAGGGCGGCCACCGGAGCGAGCGCCGCGGAGGCGATGAGCAGGCGCACGATCCCGGGGTGCCCGAAACCCACGCCGGCGTCCTGGCCGGACAGCACGGTCTGAGCCGCACCGAACGAGAGCAGTGCCGCGACCACTCCGAGGGCGGTCGCCGCGGCGATGGTCACCGCAACCTTCGCGGCCATCACCGAACGGCGGGCCGGTACGGCCGTGAAGGTCGTCCGGATCATGCCGGTGGTGTACTCACCGAGGACCGTGATGGCGCCGATGGCACCGGCGCCCACGATCAGCATGGTGGCGGCGCCGGTGTTGAAGGAGGCGCTCACCGTCCCGAACGCCCGGAAGTACGCCTGGCCCTTCTCGTCGTTACCGGTGTAGTGCTGCGCGTCGGCGAAGGCGCCGGTGACGGTGATGGTGAGGATGAGCGCCAGCGTGCCGGCGAAGGCCCAGGGGATCGAGCGCAGTGACCACAGCTTGATCCACTCGGCGGCGAGCAGATCACTGAAACGGGCCTCGGGCTCCCGTGGCCGCTCGTCGGACTCCGGGGTCGTCTTCGACGTCGTCTGCGCAGTCACTTGGTCTCTCCTGCGACGTACTCGACGCTGTCGGCGGTCAGTTCCATGAACGCCTCCTCCAGCGAGCTGGTGTGGTTGGTCAACTCGTGCACCAGAATGCGGTTCTGGAACGCGATCTCGGCGATCCGGTCCGCGTCCAGCCCGACCACCCTGAGCCTCCCGTCGGGTTCGCGCTCCACCTCCGCACCCTCGTCGCTGAGCAGCGGCAGGAGCGCCGCCGGGTCCGGCGTACGGACCGACACGCTCCGGCGGGCCCCACGGGCCGCGAACTGCGCCACGCTCTCCACGGCGATCAGCTCCCCCCGGCCGAGGACGACGAGCTGGTCGGCGGTGTGCTCCATCTCCGACATCAGGTGACTGGAGACGAAGACCGTGCGCCCCTCGGCGGCCAGGCGGCGGAACAGACCGCGTACCCAGTGCACGCCCTCCGGGTCGAGCCCGTTGAGCGGTTCGTCGAAGAGCAGCACCGGCGGGTCGCCGAGCAGCGCGGTGGCGATGCCGAGGCGCTGGCGCATGCCGAGGGAGAAGCCACCGATCCGGCGGTTCGCCGCGTCCGCGATGCCGACCTCCCGCAGCACCTCCTCCACCCGGCTGCGCGGGATCCTGTTGCTGCGGGCCAGCGCCCGCAGGTGGGCCCGGGCGGTGCGCCCGCCGTGCACGTCACCGGCGTCCAGCAGGGCGCCGACGTGCCGCATTCCACGGGGCAACGAGCGGAACGGACGGCCGTCGATCGTGACGGTCCCGCTGGTGGGGGTGTGCAGGCCGAGCATCAACCGCAAAGTGGTGCTCTTGCCGGCCCCGTTGGGGCCGAGGAACCCGGTCACCTGACCGGGATGCACAGTGAAGCTCAGGTTGTTGACCGCCAGCTTCTTGCCGTAGCGCTTCGTCATCTCGTGGACTTCGATCATGCGGCCCATCCTGCTGCCGGCGCGGTGTTCCGCACATCGCCCCTGTGGTGACACTCGCCCGCCCCCGTGTGTAAGCCACGGTCGTACACCCGTGGTCCGATGCCCCGTTCGGGACGCCTGGCTACCCTCGGCATATGTACGCCACGCTGATTCTCCCGCTGCTCAAACGCGTGCCACCCGGCGCCTGGACAGCCCTCACCTGGCTGGTGGTCACCCTCTACCCCACGCTGCTCGTCGGGCGGAGCGGTGCCGCCGCCTGGTTCAACGGCGCCGCGATGGGCAACCGTTCGGGTGCGACGAGCCGGGACTGGGCCATGGTGGGCGCGGCGGCACTGATGGCGCTCGCGGGCAGCGCACTGCTGGCGCGCCGGCCGTTGGCCGGTCTCGCCCTGCTGATCGCCGCCTCGGTGAGCGTGACGAAGGGCTGGTCGTCCGGTTCTCAGTTCCCGCCGCTGCAGTTCCTCTCGGCGGACATCGCCCTGCTCGTGATCACGGCCACCCGGCCCCGGCGGACCGCGCGCATCGCGGCGGGCATGCTGATCGGCGTCCTGCTCGCGCACATCCTCATGGTTCCGGGCGCCGACACCGGCGACGCCCAGGGAGCGGTGCTGCTGGCCGTCATCGCCCTGCTGATCGGCCACTCGATGCGCCAGGCCCGCGAACACGCCAAGGAGCTCAGCGTCCAGGCGGCCGCCCGGGCGGTCACCGCCGAGCGGCTGCGGATCGCCCGGGAACTCCACGACATGGTCGCGCACACCATCGGCATCGTGGCCCTGCAGTCCGGCGCCGCCCGCCGGGTCATCGAGACCCAGCCGGACCAGGCACGCACCGCGCTGGGCGAGATCGAGACCGCGAGCCGGGAGACGCTGGCCGGGCTGCGCCGGATGCTCGGCGTCCTCCGGCAGCCGAAGCCCGGCTCGGAAGCCGAGCCGGCCCCGCTGGAGCCGGGCCCCGGTCTGGCCAACGTCGACCGGCTGGCGGCGACCACGGCAGCCGCCGGCGTCACGGTCGACGTGCGGTGGAGCGGCGAGCGGCGGCATCTTCCCCCCGAGGTCGACATGTCGGCCTTCCGGATCGTCCAGGAGGCGGTCACCAACGTGGTGCGCCACGCCGACACCAAGGCATGCCGGGTGTCCATCGACTGCCAGGATTCGGAGCTGTTCATCGAGGTCCTCAACCAGGGCCGCCGGCACCCCCGCAGTGGATCCGCCGGGTCCGGATTCGGGCTCGTGGGCATGCGCGAGCGGGTCGACCTGTTGCGCGGCGAGTTCTCCGCCGAACCGCTTCCCGAGGGCGGCTTCCGGGTGGCCGCCCGTCTTCCCGTCCCGGAGGCGGTCCGATGACGATCCGCGTACTGCTGGCCGACGACCAGCAGCTGATCCGCACCGCCCTGCAGCTCGTGATGGCCGACACCCCCGATCTGGAGGTGGTCGGCCAGGCCGGCGACGGCGCCGAGGCGGTGGAACTGACCGCCGCCCTGGAGCCCGACGTCGTGGTGATGGACATCCGGATGCCCGACATGGACGGCATCGAGGCCACCCAGAAGATCACCGCCGGCCCCGGCAAGGCCCAGATCCTGGTCCTCACCACCTTCGACGACGACGACTACGTCTACGGCGCACTGCAGGCCGGCGCCGCCGGCTTCCTGGTCAAGGACATGGGCCTGGACGAGATCCTGGCCGCTGTGCGGGTGGTCGCCGACGGCGACGCTCTGATCGCCCCCAGCGTCACCCGCCGGCTGATCAAGGAGTTCGCCGGCCGCCCGACCGGCGCAAAGCCTCGGCGGACGCTCACCGGCATCACCCACCGCGAGCGCGAGGTGCTCACCCTGGTGGCCCAGGGGATGTCCAACACCGAGCTGGCCGAGCAACTGGTGATCAGCGTCGCCACCGCCAAGACCTACGTCACTCGGCTGCTGGCCAAGCTGAACGCCCGCGACCGGGTCCAGCTGGTGATCATGGCTTACGAGGCCGGCCTGGTGACCCCGTAACCACGGCCGGGTACACGGGCCGATGCCCGCGTGCCCCGACCCGATCCGCCGTCGCCGGCCGGCGGCCGCGTCCGCTTCCACGGACCGCGGCAGCCGGCCGGCGGCGTTCACCCGGGCCGGTCCACCCGGGCCGGTCCGGTCAGTGCCGCGTCCTCATCGGGCGTCCCGGTCGCGCATCGGCCGCAGGGCCGGCCGGCTCGACTTCTCGGTGCCGAGCCGCTGCGCGAGTCCCGCCACGGTCGGCGCGTCGAACAGCGTCCTGATCGGCACCTCGACCTCCAGCACGGCACGGATCCGGGCGACCAGTTCCACGGCCAGCAGCGAGTGCCCGCCCAGCTCGAAGAAGTCGTCATCGACGCCCACCTTCTCCAGCCCCAGGACCGCTGCGAAGGCCTGGCACAGCAGCTGCTCCTGGGGGTTGGCCGGGGCCCGGCCGGCACCCGCGCCGGCGGCGTAGTCCGGGACGGGCAGGGCCTTGCGGTCCAGCTTGCCGTTGCCGGTCAGCGGCAGAGCGTCCAGCACCACGACGGCCGACGGGACCATGTACTCCGGGAGCCGTTTGGCGGCGAACGCCAGGACGGTGTCCGGGAGTCCGCCGACCTCGTCGTCGGCGACGACGTACGCCACCAGCCGGGTGTCCCCGGGGACGTCCTGCCGGGCGATCACCGCGGCCTGCGCGACCTGCGGGTGGGCAGCCAGCACGGCCTGGACCTCACCGGGCTCGATCCGGAAACCGCGGACCTTGACCTGCTCGTCCGCCCGGCCCAGATACTCCAGCTGCCCGTCCGTACGCCAGCGCGCCACATCACCCGAGCGGTACATGCGCAGAGCGGGCTCGAAGGGGTTCGCGACGAACCGCTCAGCCGTCAGGCCCGGGCGCTTGACATAACCACGCGCCAACTGCGTACCCGCGATGTACAGCTCACCCGCCACGCCCGGCGCCACCGGGCGCAGGTACGCGTCCAGCACATAAAGGCGGGTGTTGGCGATCGGACGGCCGACCGGGACCGGCTCGCCCATCTCCTGCCCGGCCCTCAACGCGAACACCGCGCAGCCCACCACGGTCTCCGTCGGCCCGTACTCGTTCACCACCACCGACTCGGGAGCCCGCTCCAGCCAGGACCGCACCACTGCGGCCGGCAGTGCCTCGCCACCGACCACCCAGGTGGCCGCAGCACCCTTCGCCTGGCCGTCCGACAGCATCTCGCCCAGCAGCGGCAGATGTGCCGGGACGGCCTTCACCAGACCGAACCCTCCGCCGTCACGCAGCAGCTGCGCCAGTCCCTCGGCACCGCCCTCCCGGCTCACCACCACCGGCGCACCCGAGATCAGCGGTACGACCACGCTGGTCACCGTCAGGTCGAACGCCAGCGACGAGTGCAGCGGCGCACCGCCTTCCGCGCCGTACGAACCGGCCGCATGCCGCGCGTAGTTGGCGAGCCCGCCGTGCGTGACCGCCACGCCCTTCGGCCGACCCGTCGAGCCCGACGTGTAGATCACGTACGCCAGACCGTCCGCCGACACCGGCACCCCGGGAGCGGTCGTCGGCAGGGCGGCCACCTGCGTCGCCGTGAGCGCACCGTCGACCGCCACCACCCGGGCCCGCCCGGCCGGGAGTTCGTCCAGCACCTCCTCGTCGGTGAGCGTCAGCACCGCGCCACTGTCCGCCAGCATGAACGCGATGCGCTCCGCCGGGTACTCCGGATCGACCGGCAGATAGCCGGCACCCGCCTTCCAGGTGGCGAGGAGGGCCACCATCATGTCCACGCCCCGCGGGAGGCAGATGCCGACCAGCGACTCCGCGCCGACCCCCTGCGCCAGCAGATAGTGGGCCAGTCGGTTCGCCCGCTCATCCAGCTCCCGGTACGACACCTCCTCACCGTCCGCCCTCACGGCCACCGCATCCGGTGTACGCACCGCCTGGACCGCGAACAACTCCGGTACCAGAGCCGCACCGAAATCCACCCCGGTGTCGTTCCACTCGGCAAGCACCCGCCGCCGTTCGGTCTCCTCCAGGACGTCCACACCACTCAGCCGCAGCCCCGGATCGCCCGCCACCAGCTCCAGCACCCGCACCAGGCGCTCCGCGATCCGCTCGACCGACTCCGCCTCGAACAGATCCGCCGCACCGATCACCGTGCCGAACACACCCGCCGGCGCGCCCTGCGCATCAAAAGCCTCGCCCAGCAGCACATCCAGGTCGAACCGCGCCGCCGTGGCCGCACCCGTCGGCATCCCACTCACTCCCGTACCCGGGAGATCAAGGACGGCCCGCGCATTGTTCTGCATCGTGAAGACCGTCTGGAACAACGGATGACGGCCCATCGAACGCGCCGGCGCCAGCTCCTCCACCAGCCGCTCGAACGGCACGTCCTGGTGCTCGAACGCCGACAGACTCGTCTCCCGCACCCGGCCCAGCACCTCACGGAACGACGGATCACCCGACAGATCCGCCCGGATCACCAACGTGTTCACGAAGAACCCGACCAGATCCTCCAACGCCGCATCCGTACGACCCGCGTTCGCCGCACCGATCGGCACATCCGCGCCCGCACCCAGCCGCGACAACAACACCGCCAGCGCCGACTGCAACACCATGAACATCGTCACACCCTCGGCCCGCGCCACCCGCGCCAGCTCCGCGTGCAACACCGCCGGA
This sequence comes from Streptomyces sp. P3, assembly GCF_003032475.1. Classification (NCBI taxonomy): domain Bacteria; kingdom Bacillati; phylum Actinomycetota; class Actinomycetes; order Kitasatosporales; family Streptomycetaceae; genus Streptomyces; species Streptomyces sp. P3. Next base: position 6,433,840 of record NZ_CP028369.1, on the reverse strand, counting down.
ACCTCCACCCTCACCTCATGACCACGGTTCGACGCCACCGCCGGACGCACACGATCCACCGGCAGCGCCAACTCCTCCGGCACACCCGCCAACTCAGCGCGCCAGTACTCCATCTGACGCCACAGCAGGCTTTTTGGATCGCCGGCCTCACCCAGCAACTCCCGCTGCCACAACGCGTAATCCGCGTACTGCACCGGAAGCGGCTCCCACAGCGGCATTCGACCCCCCGCACGCGCCGCGTACGCCACCGACAGATCCCGCGCCAGCGGCGCCCACGACCAGCCGTCACCGGCGATGTGATGCACCACGACCGCCAGCACCCGCTCCCGCGGCCCCGCCTCCAACAACCACGCCCGGATCGGCACCTCCACCGCCAGATCGAACACATGGCCCGCGACCTCGGCCACGGCGCCCTCCAGCTCCTTTGGCGCCACCTCCACCACCGACAACTCCCACTCCAACTCCTCGAGCGGGATGATCCGCTGGTGGGGCTCGCCGTTCTCCGTCGGCAGCACGGTGCGCAGCACCTCATGCCGGCCGAGTACATCCCGCAGGGCCGCGCCGAGGGCCTGGCGGTCGATCTGCTCCGGCAGCTTCAGCGCCATCGGGACGTTGTAGGCGGCACCGGCGTCCTGGAGCTGGCCGATGAACCACATCCGGCGCTGCGCGTAGGACAGCGGCACCCGGTCGGGGCGCTCCATCGGCATCAGGGCCGGCCGGTCGTTGCCGTCCTCGTCGGCGATCCGGGCGGCCAGGGCCGCGACGGTCGGGGCGTCGAACAGGACCCGGATGTCCAGGTTCACGCCGAGCACCGCGCGGATCCGGCTGGCCAGCCGGACGGCGAGCAGGGAGTGGCCGCCGAGGGCGAAGAAGTCGTCGTCGACGCCGACGCTTTCGACGCCGAGGATCTGTGCGAACACGCCGCACAGGAGTTCCTCGCGCGGGTTCGCGGGGCCCCGGCCCACGGCGGGACGCTCCTCGGGGGCGGGCAGCGCCTTGCGGTCCAGCTTGCCGTTCACGGTGATCGGCAGGGCGTCGAGGAGCACGACCGCCGACGGCACCATGTACTCCGGCAGCCGCTCGGCGGCCAGACGGGTGACCAGCCCGGGAAGGTCGGCGGGCGCGCCGTCGGCGACCACGTAGGCGACCAGGCGCTTCTCTGCGGGCGTGTCCTCGCGCACGACGACGGCGGCCTGGGCGACCTGCGGGTGCGAGGCGATGACGTTCTCGATCTCGCCCGGTTCGATACGGAAGCCGCGGATCTTCACCTGGTCGTCCGTGCGGCCGGCGAACACCAACTGCCCGTCGGCCGTCCAGCGGGCCCGGTCGCCCGTGCGGTAGAACCGCTCGCCGGGGCCGCCGAAGGGGTTGGCGACGAAGCGTTCCGCCGTCAGGCCGGGGCGGCCCAGGTAGCCGCGCGCCAGGCCGATGCCGGCGACGTACAGCTCGCCGGGCACGCCGACCGGCACCGGGGCGAGGAACTCGTCCAGGACGAAGACACGGGTGTTGACGACCGGCGCGCCGATCGCGACCTCCCCGGCCTGCGGGTCGCAGCGCCACAGCGTCGCGTCGACCGTGGTCTCGGTCGGGCCGTAGGAGTTGAACAGCCGGTGGCCGCGCGCCCAGCGGGCCATCACGTCGGGCGGGCAGGCCTCACCGGCGGTCACCAGGACCGTGTCCGCGCCGATCGACTGCTCGTCCAGGGTGGCCAGCACGGCCGGCGGCAGCGTCACATGCGTGACCCGCTCCGCGGCGAGGAACTGCGGCAGGGCCTCGCCCAGTCGGCGCTCCTGCGGGATCACCACCAGGGTCGCGCCGGTCAGCAGGGCCATCAGCCACTCCCAACCGAAGGTGTCGAAGCCCGGCGAGGCGAACTGCCCCACCCGCGACCCGGCGCCGACCCCCAGCCGGCGGACGTGGCCCGCCACCAGGCTCGCGACACCCGTGTGGGAGACCAGCACGCCCTTGGGACGCCCGGTCGAGCCCGAGGTGTAGATCACGTAGGCCGGGTTCTCCAACCGGACCGACGGGGCGGCCAGGGCGCCGCCGTCCGCCGCCGTCGTCTCCGGGGCGTCCACCAGCACCGCGGAGCCGGGCACGACCGGAGCCGTGCCCGAGGAAGCCAGTACCACGGCGGGCTCGGCGTCCTCCAGCATGTACGCGATGCGGTCCACCGGGTAGGCAGGGTCGATCGGCAGGTAGGCGCCGCCCGCCTTCGCGACGGCGAGGAGGGCCACCATCAGGTCGACGCCGCGCTCCAGGCAGACCCCGACGATCGACTCCGCGCCCACACCCCGGCCGACCAGGTACCGGGCCAGGCTGTTCGCCCGTGCGTCCAGTTCGGCGTAGGTCACCTCCTCGTCGTCGGCGGCCACCACCGCCACCGCGGCCGGATCGCGTGCCACCTGCGCGGCGAACAGCTCCGCCACTGTTCCCGAGGGCACGTCGGCAGCGGTGGCGTTCCACTCCTCCAGCAGCCGCCCGCGCTCGGCCGCGTCCAGCACGTCCACGGTGCTCAGCCGGATCTGCGGGTCGCCCGTGAGGACGTCCAGCACGTGCACGAGCCGGGCCACCAGGCGCTCGGCGGAGGCCTCGTCGAGCAGGTCCGCCGCCGCGGTCACCGAACCCCGCACGCCCGCCGGTGCGCCCTGCTCGTCGAACGACTCGGACACGATGACATCGAGGTCGAACCGGGCCGGCGTCCGTCCGGCCCGGCGCTGCTCGACCCGCAGGCCGGGCAGTTCCAGCACCGCCTGCTCGGTGTTCTGCAGGGTGAGCATCACCTGGAACAGGGCGTGGTGGGCCATCGAGCGGTTCGGGGCCAGCTCCTCCACCAGCCGCTCGAACGGCACGTCCTGGTGCGTGAACGCCTCCAGGCTGCGCTCGCGCACTCGGCCCAGCACCTGACGGAAGGTCGGGTCGCCCGACAGGTCGGTGCGCACCACCAGGGTGTTGAGGAAGAAACCGACCAGGTCGCTGAGTGCGTCGTCGGTGCGGCCGGCGTGGGGCGAGCCGATCGGGATGTCCGTGCCGGCGCCCAGGCGCGACAACAACACCGCCAGGGCGCCCTGCAGCACCATGAACACCGTCACGCCCTCGGCCCGCGCCAGTTCCACCAGCCGGGCGTGGACCTCCGCCGGCACCGCGACCGGCACCTGGTGACCGCGGTGCGAGGGCACGGCGGGACGCGGGCGGTCGAAGGACAGGTCGAGTTTCTCCGGCGCCCCCGCCAGCGCGCCGCGCCAGTAGTCGGCCTGGCGGGAGATCATGCTCTCCGGATCGTGCTCGTCGCCCAGCAGGCCGCGCTGCCACAGCGCGTAGTCGGCGTACTGGACGGGCAGCGGCTGCCACTGCGGCGCACGGCCGGCCGTGCGCGCCGCGTAGGCCACCGAGAGGTCGCGGGCCAGCACGCCCGTCGACCAGCCGTCACTGGCGATGTGGTGGATCGTCACCACCAGGACGTGCTCCTCGGGAGCGGTCCGGAACAGCGACGCCCTGATCGGCAGTTCCGACGCCAGGTCGAAGAGGTGCGCCGCCGCCTCGGCGATCGCAGGTTCCAGCTCCTCCGCGGCCACCTCTGCCACCGACAGCCGCCAGGCCGGCCCCTCCGCCGGGAGGACCCGCTGGTAGGGCTCGTCGTCCACGACCGGGAAGACCGTGCGCAGCACCTCGTGCCGGCCGATCACGTCCAGCAGGGCCGCGTTTAGTGCCTCCTCCTCCAGCCGGCCGACCAGCCGCAGGGCGACCGGCACGTTGTAGGTCGCGCTCGGGCCCTCCAGCTGCCCCAGGAACCACACGCGGCGCTGGCCGTACGACAGCGGCACCCGCTCCGGCCGCTCCCCTGCCGTCAGCGCCGTCCGCGCCGTCCCGGCGTCGCCCAGGCGGGCGGCCAGGCCGGCCACGGTCGGGGCGTCGAACAACGTGCGCAGTGGCACCTCGACCCCGAGGACGGTGCGGATCCGGCTCATCAGCCGGGTGGCGAGCAGGGAGTGGCCGCCGAGGGCGAAGAAGTCGTCGTCCACGCCGACCTCGGGCAGGCCCAGCACCTGTGCGAACACGCCGCACAGCAGCTCCTCCTGGAGGGTGGCAGGGCCACGGCCCGTGCCGGCCGCGTACTGCGGGGCGGGCAGGGCCCTGTGGTCGAGCTTGCCGTTCACCGTCAGCGGCAGCGCGTCCAGCACCACCACGGCGGACGGCACCATGTACCCGGGCAGCCGCTCGGCGACGAAGTCGCGGACCGAGGCGGGCAGTCCGACCGTGCCCTGGGCGGCGACCACGTAGGCCACCAGGAGCGCGTCACCGACCTCCTCCCCCCGGACGACCACGGCCGCCTGAAGGACCTGCGGGTGCGCGGCCACCGCGGCCCGGACCTCGCCCAGCTCGATCCGGAAGCCACGGACCTTCACCTGGTCGTCGGCCCGGCCGAGGTACTCCATCTCACCCCGGGCGTTCCGGCGCACCAGGTCGCCCGTGCGGTACAGGCGCTCGCCCGCCCCGCCGAACGGATCGGCGACGAACCGCTCCGCCGTCAGACCCGCACGCCCCAGGTAACCGCGTGCCAGACCCGCGCCCGCCAGGTAGAGCTCACCGGCCGCGCCCGACGGGACCGGCGACAGCGCGCCGTCCAGCACGTACGCCCGGGTGTTCGCGATCGGCGCGCCGATCGGTACGTCCGTCACCCCGGGCCGCGCCTGCCAGCTGAGCGCGTCCACGGTCGTCTCGGTCGGGCCGTAGGTGTTGAACAGCCGCCGCCCGGCGGCCCAGCGCTCGACCAGCTCCGGCGGGCAGGCCTCGCCGCCGACCTCCAGCACCACCTCGGCGCCGATCGAGCCCTCCTCCAGAGCCGCCAGCACCGCAGGCGGCAGGGTCGCGTGTGTCACCCCGGCCTCGGTGAAGAAGCCGGCCAGCTCGGCGCCCAGACGCCGGTTCGGCGGGACCACGACCAACGTCGCCCCGTATGTGAGGGCCAGCGACCATTCCAGGCAGAAGTTGTCGAAGCTCACCGAGGCGAACTGCGCCACCCGCGAGCCCGGACCGGCCCCGAAGCGGGCCAGCGCCGCCACCGTGTTCGCGAACGCCGCCAGCGGAACACCCACACCCTTCGGCCGACCCGTCGACCCCGAGGTGTAGATCACGTACGCCAGCTGCCCGGGCAGCGCCGCGGGCCGCTCGGCCGGGGCGGCCGGCTCCCGGAGTACCTCCGCGGAGTCCACCAGCAGCACCGGCGTCCCCGCCCGTTCGACCACTTCGGCCGTGGCCGCCGAGGCCAGCACCAGCGCGGGACACGCGTCCTCGAGCATGAAGGCGATCCGCTCGGCCGGGTACTCCGGGTCCACCGGCAGGTGGGCGGCACCCGACTTCAGCACCGCCAGCACCGCGACGACCAGGTCCACGCCCCGCTCCAGGGCCAGGGCGACCACCGACTCCGGGCCGACCCCGCGGCCCGCCAACCGGTGCGCCAGCCGGTTCGCCCGGGCATCCAGCTCGGCGTACGACACCTCCTCGCCGTCGGCGACGACCGCCACCGCGTCGGGGGTCCGCGCCGCCCACTGCTCGAACTGCCCGACCACGGGCACCGGGGACACCTCGGTCGCCGTGTCGTTCCACTCGGTGAGGACCCGGCGCAGCTCCTCCTCGGCCAGCACCGGGAGCGTGTTCAGCCGCTGGTCCGCGCCTGTGGCCAGCGCCGTCTCCAGCGCGCCGACCAGTTGCTCGGTGGCCGTGCGCAGCAGCACGCCCACCGCCTCGGGGTCGACCGGGGCCACCGCGTCCACGTCCAGCGCGATCGACTCGCCGGTGTCGTTGACCGAGACGCTCAACGGATAGTTGGTGCGCTCCCGCGCGTACACCTGCCGTATGCCGGCCAAGCCGTCGGCCGATGCCCGCGCGGCACTCGGAGCCGTGTTGTGGCGGTAGTTGAGGAACGAGGTGAACAGTGGTGTGTCGCCCGCGACTCCGCTGGCCTGCTGGGCCAGCGCCAACGACGCGTGCTCGTGCTCCAGCAGGTCAGCCAGCTGGGCACGCATGCCCGTGACCGCGCCCAGCACGCTCAGCTCACCCGTGCGCACCCGCACCGGCAAGGTGTTGATGAACGGTCCGAGCACCTGCGCCGAACCCTCGCCCGAGTTCATCCGGCCGAACAGCACCGTGCCGAAAACGACGTCGTCACGACTGCTGACCGCAGCCAGCACGCGCGCCCACGCCACATGCAGCACCGTCGCCGCGCTCGTCCCCAGGCGACGCGAGACCTCACGCAGGCGCTCGTGCAGCTCCGGCGGGAACGGCACCATCCGACGCACCGCGGCCGCGCCGTCACCGCGCACGTCCACCAGCCCGAACGGCGCGGTCGGCTCCTCCACGTCGTCCAGCAGGTCGGCGAAGTACCGCTCGTGCTCCGCCTGCGCCACGCCACCACGCGCCTGCGCGACGAAGGTACGGAACGGCAGTGGCTCCGGCAGCGTGTCACCACGCCCCGTCAGGAACGCCTCCACCTCTCTCAGCAGCACCTCGACCGCCGTGTGGTCCTGCACGATGTGATGCACGCGCATCAGCGCCAGCCAGCTGTCGCCCTCCGGCACCGCCGCCACATGTATGTCGATCAACGGCGCACGGCCCAGGTCCACCGACAGGCCGGCGAGGGCCAGCAACTGCTCGACCTGGTCCCCGGCCTGCGGATCCAGCGCCACCTCCGCAACCGGCAGCACGGCCTTGCGCCACACCACCTGCACCGGCTCGACCAGCCCCTTCCACACGATCGAGGTGCGGAAGATGTCATGCCGGTCCACGACCCGTTGCAGCGCCTCGACGAACGCGTCCAGACGCGTCCGCGACGCGAACTCCAGCACCGTGGGCAGCACATACGCATCCACACCGCCCTCGGCCATGAGGTGGTGGAACCACAGGCCCTGCTGCAGCGGTGCCAACGGATAGACGTCCGCCACGTTCGCCGCACCGCCCTGGACCGTCGCGACGACTCCGGCGATCTCGTCAGCGGTCAGCTCCACCAGGGGCAGCATCTCCGGGGTGATCTCCACGGCGTCCGCGGGGATCAGGTTCGCCGGCACCTCCACCTGCGTCGCGCCCGTCGACGCCGCCAGGCCGGCCGGCGTCGGGGACTGGAAGAACGCCCGCACCGACACCGACACACCATGCCCGCGCAGCACCTCCACCAGACGCACCGCGAGCAGCGAATGGCCGCCCAACTGGAAGAAGTTGTCCTCGACCCCGACGCTCTCCAGGCCCAGTACCTCGGCGAAGGCGGCGCAGAGAACCTCTTCGCGGGCGTTCGCCGGTCCGCGCCCCGCACTTGCCGTGTACTCCGGGGCGGGCAGGGCCTTGCGGTCCAGCTTTCCGTTGATCGTCAACGGGAGTCCGTCGAGGACCACGATCGCGGAGGGGACCATGTGCTCCGGCAGCCGTGCGGTCAGGAACTCGTGGGTGATGGAGGGGAGTTCGTCGCCGTCATGACCATCGGCAGGCACCACGTAGGCCACCAGCCGGGTGTCACCGGCGTCCTGGCGCGCGACGACCGCCGCCTGCGCCACCCCGGGATGCTCGGCCACCACCGAACCGATCTCGCCCGGCTCGATCCGGAAGCCGCGGACCTTCACCTGCTCGTCCGCACGTCCCAGGTATTCCAGCAGACCGTCCGCACCCCACCGCGCCCGGTCACCGGTCCGGTACATCCGTTCACCCGCCGCACCGAACGGCGACGCCACGAAGCGCTCCGCCGACAGTCCCGCGCGCCCGAGGTAGCCGCGCGCCAGCTGACCACCGGTCACATACACCTCACCGCCGACTCCCACCGGCACCGGACGCAACCGCTCGTCCAGCACGAACACGCCCAGCCCGGGAATGCCGCGGCCGACCACACTGCCCGCGGCGTCCCCGGCCGCCAGCTCCTGGAACGTCACGTGCACCGTGGTCTCGGTGATGCCGTACATGTTCACCAACCGCGGACCATCCGCACCATGGCGCTCCCACCACCCGGCCAGCCGCACCGGATCCAGCGCCTCACCGCCGAACACCACGGCACGCAAGGACCGCACCGCCTCCGGCCGCCGCTCCTCGGCTCCCATGAACTGGTAGAACGCCGACGGAGTCTGGCTCAGCATCGTCACGCCCTCGCGTTCCACCAGCGCCACGAAGTCCTCCGGCGAACGCGACACCTCGTACGACACGACGGCCACCCGACCGCCGTGCAGCAGCGCGCCCCACAACTCCCACACCGAGAAGTCGAACGCGAAGGAGTGGAACCAGCTCCACACGTCCGCGGGGCCGAACCCGAACAGGCCCTGCGTCCGGGCGAACAGGTCCGTCACGTTCCGGTGTGTCACCACCACACCCTTGGGACGTCCCGTCGAACCCGAGGTGTAGATCACGTACGCCGGCTGGTCCGGTGCCAAGTCCCCGCGCTCGTCCGTGGACAGCACGCCGGCGCTCAGGAGCGCCAACTCCTCTGCCACCGCCGGGTCGTCGAGGGCCACGACGTCGACCCCCAACCCCGACAACCGGTCCGCCGCCCCCTGTTCGGTCAGCACCAGCGCGGCCTTGGCATCGTCGATCGTGAACGCCACCCGGTCCGCCGGATACGCCGGATCGATCGGCAGATACGCACCGCCTGCCTTCACCACCGCCAACAGCGCCACGATCAACTCGACGCCGCGCTCCAGGCAGACGCCCACCACCGACTCCGCACCCACACCGCGCGAAACCAGCGACCGTGCGAGCCGGTTCGCCCGCGCTTCCAACTCCGCGTACGAGACCCGCTCGCCATCGGCGACGATCGCCACCGCATCGGGAGTCTGTGCCGCCTGCGCCTCGAACAGGGCCGGCAGAGTGGTTCCCGGAGACTCGGCTCCGGCGTCGTTCCACTCCGTCAGGATCCGGTGCAGTTCCTCGGTGGCCAGCACGGGGACGTCTCGGAGTGCCTCGTCCGGCGCGCCGTCCAGTGCCGTCTCGACCAGGGGAACCAGGCCCTCGACGGCCGTCCGCACCAGCAGGCCGACGGACTCCGGAGCGATCGGCGCGACCGCGTCGACCACGAGCGCCATCGTGTCGCCGTTGTCGTCGACGGAGACGGTGAGCGGGTAGTTGGTGCGCTCGCTCGAGGACAGCACCCGCATGCCCTCGGGCACGGTGTCACCCTGCTGTTCGGCCTCCGCACCGGTGTTGTGGCGGTAGTTGAGCAGCGAGGTGAAGACCGGGGTGTTGCCCGGAAGGCCGCTGGCCTGCTGGGCCAGGGCCAGGGAGGCGTGCTCGTGCTCCAGCAGTTCGGCGAGCTGACCGCGCGTCGCCGTCACCGCCTCCAGGGCGCCCAGCTCACCCGTCTTCAGCCGCACCGGGAGCGTGTTCAGGTACATTCCCGCCACCCGATCGGCGCCCGCACCCGCGTTCATCCGACCGAACAGCACCGTGCCGAACACCACGTCCGCATGACCCGACACCGCCCCGAGGACCCGGGCCCACGCGACGTGCATCAGCGTCGCCGGGCTGGTTCCGGCCCGACGCGCCACGCTCCGCAGTCGGTCGACCAGTCCGGTCGCGAGCGGCACCACCGCGCGTTCCACAGCGGCGCCGTCACCGTGGACGTCCACCAGCTCGTACGGCGCGGTGGGCTCGGTCACGTCACCGAGCAGCTCGGCGAAGTACCGTTCGTGCGCGACCCGATCCGCACTGCCGCGCACCTGTGCGACGAAGTCGCGGAACGGCAGCGGCTGCGGCAGCTCGCCGCCGCGCCCGGCCAGGAACGCCCGCACCTCATGGAGCAGTACCTCCAGCGCGGTGTGGTCCTGCACCAGGTGGTGCAACCGCAGCAGCACCAGCCAGCGCCCGCCCTCGGGCAGCGCGGCCGCGTGCACACTGATCAACGGCGCCCGGCCCAGATCCATCGACAAACCCACAACGGCCTGCAGTTCGGCCACCGGATCCGCGGCCTCGGGGTCGAGGGCCACCTCGGTCACCGGCAGGACGGCGCGCCGCCACACCACCTGCACCGGCTCCCGCAGCCCCTCCCACACGAACGAGGTCCGCAGGATGTCATGCCGGTCCACCACCTGCTGGAAAGCCCGCGCGAAGTCCTCGACCCGCTCCCGCGAGTCCATCTCGACGACCACCGGCATCAGGTAGGCGTCCTCGCCGCCCTCCGCCATCAGGTGATGGAAGAGCAGGCCCTCCTGCAAAGGGGCCAGCGGATAGACATCCGCGATGTTCGCGCAGCCACCTTCCACCGTCGCCGCGATACGGGATATTTCCTCACCGGTCAGATCGACCAGCGGCAGCATGTCCGGCGTGATCTCCCGCGCGTCGGCGGGGATCAGGTTCGCCGGGACGGCGACCTCCTCCGCACCCGCCGACGCCGCCAGGCCGGCCGGGGTCGGAGTGTCGAACAGCGCCCGCACCGACACCGACACACCCTGCTTGCGCAACACCTCGACCAGATGCACCGCCAACAGCGAATGACCGCCGAGCCGGAAGAAGTCGTCGTCCACACCGACGTTCTCCAGCCCCAGGACCTCGGCGAAGGCCGCACAGAGGATCTCCTCACGCGCATTGACCGGGCCGCGGCCGGCACCGGTCGCATACACGGGGGCGGGCAGGGCCTTGCGGTCCAGCTTGCCGTTGCCGGTCAGCGGCAGCGCGTCCAGCAGCACGACGGCCGACGGCACCATGTGCTCCGGCAGACGTCGGGCGGTGAACTCCCGGACCGCGTTCGGCAGGGCCTCTGCCGCACCCGCCTCGCCCACGGGGACGACGTAGGCGACCAGACGCACGTCACCCGGGACGTCCTCCCGGGCCGCCACCACCGTCTGCGCGACCAGCGGGTGCCCGGCGATCACGGCCTGCACCTCAGCGGGCTCGACACGGAAACCGCGGACCTTCACCTGCTCGTCCGCACGGCCCAGGAACACCACCTTGCCGTCCGCCGTCCACCGGGCCCGGTCACCCGTGCGATACATCCGCGCACCCGGCTCGAACGGATGCGCCACGAACCGCTCAGCCGTCAGCCCGGGGCGCCGGACATAGCCACGCGCCAGCTGCGCCCCGGCCACGTACAGCTCACCCGCGACACCCTGTGGCACGGGCCGGAGCGCATCGTCGAGGACGTAGAAGCGGGTGTTCGCCACCGGCGTGCCCACCGGCACCAGACTGCCGTCCGCCTCGAGGCGGGTCGTAGCCACGCCGATCGTGGTCTCGGTCGGGCCGTAGTGGTTGAACACCCCACGATCACCAGCGTGCTCGACCAGCTCGCGCACCAGCGCGGGCGAGGCCGCCTCACCACCGAGGACCAGAGAGCGCGTCGGCAGCACGCCTTCGACGCCCACCACCGAGGACAGCGCTGCCAGGTGCGAGGGGACGATCTTCACACAGTCGATCCCGTGCTCCGCCAGATGGGCCGACACCGCCGACGGGTCCGTGACCAGGCCCTCGTCGATCACGTGCAGCACGCCGCCCGTCGTCAGACTCGCGAACACCACCGTGTTGCCCAAGTCCGTGACCTGCGCCTGAAGAAGCGCGTAGCGGACGCCGGGCGCGTCGAAGCCCACCCGGCCCGGCACCGACGACACGTAGTTCGCCAGGCCTGAGTGCGTGACCGCCACGCCCTTCGGACGGCCCGTCGAACCCGACGTGAAGATGACGTATGCCGGGTGCTCAGGCAACACCTCCACACCCGGTGAGGTATCCGCAAGGCCCGCCAGCTCCGCAAGCACCGCGGGTTCGTCCAGCACGACCGCCGGCAGGCCGGACGGCATCGTGTCGGCCACGGTCCGCGAGGTCACCACCGCCACCGGTGCGGCGTCCGCCAGCGCGATCTCGATTCGGTCGACGGGGTACGCCGGATCCACCGGCAGATACGCACCGCCCGCCTTCATCACCGCCAGCAGCGAGACCAGCATGTCGGTCCCGCGCTCCAACGCCACCGCGACCACCGACTCCGGGCCCACACCCCGCCCGGCCAGCAACCGGGCCAGCCGGTTCGCCCGCGCATCCAGGTCGGCGAACGACAGCTCCACGCCGTCGGCGACCACCGCCACCGCGTCCGGCGTCCGTGCCACCTGCGCCTCGAACAGCTCCGGCAGCGTCGTCGGCTCGACCGCCACCGCCGTGTCGTTCCACTCCACCAGCACCCGGCGACGCTCAGCGGCGTCGAGCAGCTCGACGCCGCTCAGCCGTATCTGTGGGTCAGCGGCCACCGCGGCCAGCACGCGCAGGAAGTGCACCGCGATCCGCTCGACCGACTCCGGCTCGAACAGGTCCGCCGCACCGGCCACCGTCCCGTGCACACCCGCCGGCGCACCCTGCACGTCGAACGTCTCACCCAGCACCAGGTCCAGATCGAACCGCACCGGCGGTGCCCCCGCCGACAGCGCGCTCGCCTCCAGCCCCGGCAGGTCGAGTGCCGCCTCCGCGTTGTTCTGCAGCGTCAGAACCGTCTGGAACAGCGGATGGCGCCCCCTCGACCGCGTCGGCGCCAGTTCCTCCACCAGCTTCTCGAACGGCACCTCCTGGTGATCGAACGCCGACAGACTCGTCTCCCGCATCCGGTCGAGCACCTCACGGAACGTCGGGTCCCCCGACAGATCCGCCCGGATCACCAGCGTGTTCACGAAGAACCCGACCAGATCGTCCAGCGCCACATCGGTACGGCCGGCGACGACGGTACCGATCGGCACGTCCGTGCCCGCCCCCAGCCGCGACAGCAGCACCGCCAGCGCCGACTGCAGCACCATGAAGAGGCTGACGCCCTCCGCCCGGGCCAGCTCGGCGAGCCGCGCATGCACCTCGGCGGGGACGGCCACCTCAGCGGTGAGACTTCGGTGGGAGGCCACCGCCGGACGCGGACGGTCCACGGGCAGCGCCAGTTCCTCCGGCGCATCTGCCAGAGCCTCCCGCCAGTAACCGATCTGACGGGAGACCAGGCCCACCTGAAGTTCCTCCACCCGCACCCGGGCAACGGCCTCCCGCTCCTCCAGCAACCCCATCACCGACGCCACCGGCCACCTCCGCATCATCCAGGACGAACTGATCGCCCGAACGCTCCCACGACGACACCGGAACCATGCCTGAGCAGCGGAAACTCAGTGATCACATCCGGAAAGACAACGGCTTCTAAACGCGCACCGCCCAGCCCAGCATCCGGCCCCCTGAGCCCTGCGGGTGCAGCGCCGGACTCATGCCCGCACGAACGGCTTCCCCCTGCCCGGCCGTCCACGACATTGACAGGCCGCCCACACCGCAGTCGGACCCCACCACCGAGCACTTCCCCACCCACACGGCCACCCCCCACACCACGCGCATTACAGAACAAAACGGTGTGTCGCCTGGCACTTTCGTCTCCGCCTCGGCATCGTCGACCCCGTCCAACCCGATCTCACTCATGCAAGCACGCGGAAGGAGCAACCGTGCCCGCACCCCGCACAACACCCCGCTGAAGCCCGCCCTCCATGCCGAGAACCCCCGAGGGCCCGAGTGCAGCCCAGGCCCCTCACCCTGAGGCCAGAGACGGCGCTGCCATCGTTGATCACCCAGGACTCGATCACGAACACGACGATCTCACAAACGGATCTGAGAGAAAGTCCCTAGTTCACGTCGCGAGCGTCAGCACTTCTCCTTCCGCGCCTGCTGGATCAGCGGCTCGGCCTTGTCCAGCGTGAAGGTGACCTGCCAGGTCACGGCCGCCCGGTGCAGGGTGTCGGCGAACTCCTGGTATCCGTGGTCCTGTTGAGCCGCGTCGGCGGCGCGGTTGGTCGCCGTGTTCAGGTACTGCTCGGCGGTCCGGTAGTAGGGGTCGGTCAGATCCGACGGCCGGGGGCGGGCGAGGTGGTCGGTCAGCTGCTGCAGGGAGGCGCAGGAGGACTTGGCAAGCCCGCGCGCCGCCACCGTGGCCTTGGAGGGCGTCGAGCTGCAGGCCGCCAGGGAGAGCGTGGACGCCAACAGCAGCGGCAGGGGCAGTGACAGACGAAGTATCAGCTGACGTCGACTAGTCATGGGTCAATCCTAGTTACCATGACCAAAGCCCGCCGATCTTCACCCCGCGTCCGGGATGGATCTTGACGTGGTGAGCCTTGAGCACCTGGTAGTAGAGCTCTGGCCTGGGAATCTGCATGGAGAACCCGCCCTGGTGCATGGAGGCCGCGAACAGCGAGTTCGGGCTGTGCTCCTCACCCGGCCCCCAGGACGGTGCGTGCTCTCCCAGCACCCGGTTCTGCCAGACCTTCACCACCCACGTCGCGATCAGGTGTTCCATCCGCGACATCGTCAGCACGGACTCGGCCTCCGGGTCGGCGCCGCGGTCAGCGACGTCGACGCCGGTGAAGCCGAGCAGGTGCTTGAGCAGCAGGCTGTTGATCGCGCCGAAGGCCCGCTCGACGGCGCACTTGTCCGTCGCCCGAAGAGCGCGGGCGGGCAGGATCGTGCAGCCCAGAGTCCGCTCCGCTTCGACGACATCGTGGTTCTTGTAGGGGGCGCCGTGGTCGGTGGTCACCGTCTCGGGCGGGAAGAACGGCAGGGCGGCGACCTTGTGGCCGGCGAACCGGGCGATCAGCGTGGCCGGGACGCCGGGGTAGGGCCACTCCATGTCCTGGCGCCAGCCCTCCCGCATCGGCAGCGGCATCATCACGTCCCGCAGCAGCATCGCAACGTCCATGGCCGTGTCCGACACCATCGTCAGCCGGAAGGCGACGATCGAGTGCGTGTAGAGGTCCAGAGCGAGGGTGAGCATCACCGTCACCGGGTCGCCGAAGACGGACTCACGGACCTTGACCGGCAGCGGTGTGGTGTGGTGTGGTGTCCAACGCCACCACCTGGCCCGGGCGATGCACCACGACCCGCGCGGACGCCTCCTTCGCCGTCTCCGCTGACCGCACGTAGCGCTGGCGGGCGCCGTCCGGGCCGAACCACTCCTTCCAGACGTTCCGCAGCGTGAAGTAGCCGGGATCTTCCCCTCCGGGAACTGGGGGAAGGTCTCCCGGACGTACTGGCGCATCAGCCGGTGCCGTGCCCGCATGCTGATCCGTGATCGCTGCAGGACTTCCTGCCGGACGGCGAAGACAGCCTCCCGGATCTCCTCCGTGACGCTCGGGTGGCCTCCGCTCTTGCGCGTCCAGCGGCCGTCCGCGCAGGCCGTGATCAAGCTCTCGCCGCTCGGGACGACTGCCAGTCGTTCCAGAGTCCGCACGCTCATGTTCACCAGGCCCAGCAGCTCGGCCTCCTCCCGGCCCAGTGCCGCCAGCTCAGCGGCCTTCGCCCGGCGACGCCGGTCACGGTGGTCCTGTCCGGGTCGTAGGCCGGCCGCGGCTCACCCGGTAGCGCCCGCGACGGGTGCCTGGACCGGTAGCCGGTCTCCGCCTCGAGGACGTGGGCGGCCCGCAACCGGGCCCGCTTCACCTGGTCCTCGGTCAAGTCCCGGGTTGTCACCGGCTGCTGAGCGCCTTCCCGCCGTCCGGACGGATGCCCTGACTTCGCGGGCCGGCAGTGGGGATGGTGCATCAGCCAGCGGATCGACCGGGTCTGCCGTTCCCCGTCGCCGCCGCTGAGGACGACCTGGCCGACCTGTGGCAGCACCTCCTCAGCGGTCCACTCGACACTGTTGATCCGCAGGGCCGTGCCCGGCGCCAGATCGGGCAGCGACGTCACCGCTCCTCCCGACGCTGTGACCGCCAGATCCGGGAGGAGTCACTCAAGGGCCTGCTCAGGCCGAAGCCGAGACGGCGACGCCAGAGCAGATGCAGCGCGTGGGCCCGCGCGACGGCCGGCAACGACGTGCTCTCCACCAGCTGACCGAACTCCACCGGCTCCGTGCCCACGACCGCGTCCAGTTCCCGCTGAAGACCGAGCGGATCCTGCAGAGGCCGGCGCTGAGCCGACATCTGGTCCACCCCGCTGTGAACGTGCGGGCGCCAGCCCGTCACACCGTAGCGCCAGCTGACGGCGGCCGCCATCTCCTGAGCGGCGGCGAACTTCAGCTCGTCGTCCTCCCGCACCAGCTGCCGCGGCCGGACGTCGAACAGCCACCGCCCGCCAACCGGCATCACCGCGAGGAAGTCCGGAATGTGTTCTGCCCGCCCGTCCTGGTGCTCGAAGGAGAGACGGAACGGCTGCGGGAGGACCTCAGCCACCGTCACGAAGTCCAGCGCAAGCAGCAGCCGGGCCTCCTCCGACGACTCGAATCCGTGATGACGACCGGTCGACACCATGAACTGCAGCCCCGGCCTGTGCCGCTGGCGTGCCCGCCAGGTGAACCGACGTACCGGCTGAGACGACAGCAGCGGCACCGTCGACAGGTCCCGCACGGGCCAAGCCACCTCGGCGCCGTCGAAACACCACGTAGTGGAGCACCGTCGCGGCCACGAATCGTCAAGCAACAGCCGACCGCGTACGGCATCCCCAACTTCGTACGCGGAGGACATCCCGTCCAACCCACACACGTCTGACCGGATCCGGGCACCTCTGCGGGGCTTCACGACACCAGCACAGCACCGTGTCGTACGAGGCGTGCACATATCTCCGTACACGACCACAACTCACAGTCACCGGACCACGGCTCGCCAACTACCGATCAAATCCGCCAACTACCGATCAACGTCACAGCGCCTGTGACTGCTCGTGTAGTTGGCCATCTCTGGTCGCGGTAGTTGGCCAGCTTGGTGCCCGTACTGGTCACTGAGTGTCCGCGCGGCTTCCGCTGCTCGTGGTGGTGAGCGTGGCGACGTTTCGGCGAAGACGATGGCACCCACGCTGGGGATGTCGACGCCTTCGGCGATTAGGCGGGAGTTGGCGAGGATCGCGCAGTCGGCGGCGGCGAAAGCCGCGGAGGTGCCAGCGCGCTGGGCGGCGGTGTGCTCGCAGTGGGCCCGACCTCGTGACAGCACTCGCCGGGCTGCAGAGCTTACGATCCAGAGCGCAATCCCAGAGCACTGTGCTCCACCACGCCTGCGGGAAGATCTCTCTTTCCCGAAGCCCGAGCAGTCAACTCCACGAGACCGGCCCGGAGGTCGGCGGCGGGCTCACCAAGGACGATCGCGCTGATGATCAGCTCCAGCATCAGACAGTCGTACTCGTCCCCCACACTCCGATAGCGCTCGCGATCGGCCTCCACAACAGCGGAGGTGATCTTCCTCCCACCTCCAGTCACTGGGGCAAAGGACACCTCATAGACGCCGTGACCGGTCCAACTCCGGTGCATGAAAAGGACATCGCCTTCAACGAAGGCGTTCCACTTCTCATCCATGTCCCGGGCTCGATATCCGCGCCGGATCCGGTCCCAGTCCTCGTCAGTCCAGACTCGATCTGGCAACTGAGACACCGGCCGGGGCGTGTTAACCGGATGGAGGCGCCGGAACGACTCTCGGGTGAGCGGGGCATCGGCAGTCATGACGTGATCCTACGGAAGCACTCCAACAGGACAGCGGCTTACCTCCAAGAGCAGGCACCCTGGGCAGAGGATGAGCCTCAGCCGCCTTCCCGACGCGTCCGCAGCGTGGTGAACAGCGACTTTGCAAGACGCCTTCACCGTTACCCCAGATAACTGCGGGGACTTTTGGCGGGGGAAGCCGGCTGCCTTGATGCGGCGTTCGGAGCGTCGGCGGGCCCGGTCGTCGCACTCGGCTATCAGCAGCTCGGCGAGGAAGCCCCGGTAGGTCATCTGCTCGCGGGCGGCCGCTGCGGCGACGTCGGGAAAGGGCACCGGGACCAGGTGGTTGCGGCGGAAGCGTCCGACCTCGCCCTCGACGCCGCCTTTCTCATGGGCGCCCTTCAAGCCGGGCTGGCAGTAGAAGACCTCCAGGCCGAAGTGCGAGTGGAAGGCGGTCCACCGCTCGGTCTCCACCCTGGCCCGGGTGAAGCCCAGCACCTGAGCGACGGCGGAACTGAGGTTGTCGTAACGGACCTTGCCCGTCGGTACTCCGCCCAGCACTCTGAAGGCGTGCACGTGTCCCTCGAAGAACGCCTCCTGACCTTCGGACGCGAAGATCCTTCTCTGCACTATGGCCTGTTCTGCGGGCAGCGCCGCAGAACAGGCCATAACGGATGCACTTAAAGGTGCATTTCAGGCGGAAATCCAGTCCAGCGCAGTTCAGCAGACAGGTGCCGCATGTCGTTGTAGAAGAGCACGGCGGCGGGACGACCGGGCGTGTAGCGGATGACCGTCAGGGCGGCATTACCGTGGTTGAGGCCGAGCCAGCGCCACTTCGGCGCGTCCATGGCGTCCCGGACCAGCCAGCCGACCAGAAAGTTGTGAGTGACGACCAATTCGTGGCGTGCCTCGCTGCCGGTAACGGGGCCGGTGAACTGTTCCAGTGCTTCGCGTGCAAGTACCGGGCCACGCTCTCGCTCCGAGGGCGTGAATTGGTCGAGGAATCGGAGAAAGTCGGCTGATTCCGGGGGAAGTTCCTCGCGGAGCGGTATGTGGGGTGGATAGTCCCCGGCAGCCTCCGAGGCTTGCAGGGCAGCACCGTCAAGCTGATCCTGGATCAGGTGCGCGGTCTGCGTTGCCCGGGGCAGCGGGCCGTGGTGCACCACCGAGATCGGGCTGTCAAGGAGTCGCTGGCCCAGCAGGACTGCCTGCCGTCGCCCGTGTTCCGTCAGCCCACTCTCGTCCGGCAATGCCTCCCCATGCCGGACGAGATATAGGTAGCGGGTGGCCGTTCCACTCATACCTGACATGTTTCCCTGCCCCTTTTCGTGATCTTGTGCACAGTCCTGAGGGGGACGTCGCGACCTCGAGCCCCGGTTCCTTCAGCCGAGTGCTCCGACACCGGCCTCACCGTGACCGGCTTGGGCGCGAAGGCGTTCGACCTGCTGTTTCTTGGCGGCGATGTGCCGCAGGCTCTCCTGCAAGCCGGCGACCTCGCCGAGCCACTGCATCCGCTGGGCCTCTCCCAGGCGCTGGCGGGTGTTGGCCTCGATCTCCAGCAGCCGGGGTTCCTGGGCCAGGTTCAGCCGGAGCATGGGGCACCTGACGCCCCGTTGACTGAACGAAGCCTGGAGATTGCCCAGTTCAGTGGGCGGATGGAGTCATTGGGCACTACGTTCACCGGTCGTGATGAAGGATGCTCCCCGACGAGATTTGGCAGCCCTGGCGGTTCCCCAGTGGGGTCGGCTGATGGAGACCGGCAACCGGTACGAGCCGTACCGGCTGATCGATCCCGACGGAGCGGCCGTCGAGCCGGTCGCCGTCTACTTCCAGGAGTTGCTGGCGGCCGGGAAAGCGCCGTCAACGGTTCGCTCCTACGGGATGGATCTGTTGCGGTGGTGGCGGTTCCTGCGGGCCGTGGATGTTCCCTGGGATCGGGCGACCCGCCGGGAAGCCCGGGATTTCAGCTGCTGGATCCAGCAGACCGTCAAACCCAGGAAGGTCAAGGCCCAGGAGCCGCGGGCGGTAGGGGAAGCCGGTGCCGCGAACCCGGTGACCGGGAAGCCGTCGACCGGATCCGGGTACGCTCCGGCCACCGTCGTGCACAGCGAGACGGTCCTGCGCCGGTTCTACGACGTGCACCGCGATGCGGGGACCGGCCCGCTGCTCAACCCGTTCCCGCTGGATCTTGCCCGCCGCTCTGGACGGGCTCACGCGCACCACAATCCGATGGCCGGCTGGAAGCTTGAACGCGTGGGCCGGTACCGGCCGAGCCTGCCGCGGCGAATCCCGCGTTCGATTCCGGAAGCATGGTTCAACAAACTGTTCGCGGCGCTGCCCTCCAACCGCGACCGGGCCTTGGTCGCCTTCTGGATCTCCACCGGGGTGCGGGCTTCGGAACTGATCGGCATGCGTCAGCGCGATGTCGACCCTGGCCAGCAGTTGATCAGCGTGGTGCGCAAGGGCTCGCGGGCGGTCCAGCAGGTGCCGGCATCTGCGGACGCTTTCGTATGGCTGCGCCTCTACCAGCAGGAGGTACAAGGCCAGGTTGTGCGAGGCCGCACCCAGCCGGTGTGGTGGACACGGCGAGATCCGATCCGACCCCTGACCTACCACGGTGCCCACCGGATGTTCGAGCGCGTCAACGCCTCGCTCGGCGCCGACTGGACCCCTTCATGACCTGGGGCACAGCACGGCCGCCCGTATGGTGCGCGACCCGAAGCTGGCGCTGTCCGACGTGCAGTGGGTGCTCGGACACGCTCACCTGTCCGCCACGGAGGTATATCTGACGCCGCACAGAGACGAGGTCGTGACCGGGGTGCTGGCGCACCACGCACGCCAGGCCCGCGAGAACATCCAGCCGGCGCCTCCGCCGCCGGCACCGGGCTACGACTCGGCGTCGCTGGACGTCCTGTTCGGGCGCTCGTCATGACGGCCGTCGTCAAGCACGCGACGCGCAAGACGTTGGAGATCACGAATGCGACCGCGGAGCAGGCCCAGGCGCGGAACAGCCGACTGCGCGAGCAGTTCCCGGCCCGGACCGCGGAACGGTGGTGGTCCCAGACCGCGCAGTCGTCTGAGGAAACGCTGCGACACCTGACGATGGCGCCGTTCCTTCCGGTGGCGAACGGCACCCGAGCGGGACGCCGCCGCGGGGTGACCAGGCTCCTGCACTGGCTGTCGAGCCAGCCCGGGGATACCTGGCAGCAGCGCTGGATGGCCACGGGAGCCGAGGAATTGTCCGGAGCCTCCTGGGTGGAGATCCCCAAGCGGTGGCTGAGCGAGCACGGGCCCTCACCGTCGCATGACCGGGAGGACCTGGCCTCTGGGCTGCTCATGCTGATCTGCGGAGACGTCATTCGTCCGGCTCTGCCGTGGATGCTCACCCGCTCGCACCGATATCTCGCTTCTGTGATGGCCGAGACCCGGGACCCGCATGGATTCGCGCGCCTGCGCCAGCTGGCCGCCGCCGGGCCGGCGAGCGCGCGCCAGGATGCGCAGACCGCCGCGACGCGGATCGCCATCCTGCTGGCCTGCAAGGGCGGGCGGATCGACGACATCACTGTCGGCGACTGCGTGGAGCTCATCGATACCCAGCGCCGGGTGCATGCCCGCGGCGGACAGAAGAAGGTCGACTTCTACCTGCGGCTGCGGGCTATGGGCTATGGGCATCTTCCCCGAGGACGCCCCGGCCACGATCCGCGCCTTCGGGCTCGCCCTGGGCCAGTCGAGCATCGAAGAGCTGGTGGACCGCTACCAGATCCGCTGCCAACCGGTACGCGACGTGATCGTGGACTATCTGCGCGAACGCCAGCCGTCGCTGGACTTCACCAGCCTGGACGCGATCTCCCGTACGCGCGCGGGCCTGTTCTGGGCCCGCATCGAAGATCTGGCACCAGGAATCGACTCTCTGCGACTGCCCCCGGCGGTGGCTCGCGCCTGGAAAGACGACCTGAAGGTCAAAAGGCGCAACATCGTCGGCCCCGACGGCAAGAGCATTGAAATCACCAGCCCGCGGCTCAACGCCAAAGACGAACTCATGCGCGTCCGAGCGTTCTACCTCGACATCGCGCAATGGGCGGCCGAGGAACCGGCCCGCTGGGGGCCATGGGCCGTGCCCTGCCCGATCAGCGACGGCGAGATCCACAAGGCAAAGGAACGCAAGAGACGCAAAGCCCGGATGGACCAGCGCACCCGCGAGCGGCTTCCCGTCCTCCCCATCCTGGTCAGCGCCACCGACCGGCGGCGCCGCGAAGCCGCCGGCCTGCTCCAGGCGGCGCGAGACACCGAGCCCGGAGAGCTGATCCCAGGCACGGACGGCGCCCTGCGCAGAACCATTGCCCCGAAGGCTGCGGGCCACCTCACCTGGGCCGAGGAGAGCTCCAGCGGGCGTCGGCGGAATCTCTCCTACGAAGAAGAGGAGGCCTTCTGGGCGTTCGCCGTGATCGAAGTCCTGCGTCTGACCGATGTTCGCAACGAGGAGCTTCTGGAACTCACACACCACAGCGTCATCCAGTACCGGCTCCCGTCCACCGGCGAGGTCGTCCCGCTGCTGCAGATCGCTCCGTCCAAGACCGACACCGAGCGACTCCTGCTGGTCAGCCCGGAACTCGCCGACGTCCTCAGCGCCATCATCAGTCGGCTGCGTCGCCCCAGCGGGATGGTTCCGCTGGTGGCCGCCTACGACGTCCGTGAGAAAGTCTGGAACCCGCCGATGCCACTGCTGTTCCAGCGTGGCGTCGGCTCCGAGCACCGCGCTTTCACACCAACCGCGATCCGCAAACTGCTGATCAATGCGCTGGCCGCGACCGGGCTGACCAACGCCGACGGTGAGGCACTGTTCTTCTCTCCCCACGACTTCCGGAGGATCTTCGTCACTGACGCCATCATGAACGGACTGCCCCGCACATTGCCCAGGTCATCTGCGGTCACAAGAACATCGACACCACAATCGGATACAAGGCGGTCTACCCTGCCGAGACGATCGAGGCCCACCGAGCCTTCATCGCCCGCCGACGAGCCTCCCGCCCCGGGGAGGAGTACCGCATCCCGACAGAGGAGGAGTGGGACGCCTTCCTCTCCCACTTCGAGAAGCGGAAGGTGTCCATCGGTACATGCGCACGCGCCTTCGGATCCCCTTGCATCCATGAGCACGCTTGTGTCAGATGCTCGCTCCTCCGGCCTGATCCAGCCCAACGGTCACGGCTAACTGACATCCGTGACAACCTGATCGCCCGGATCGCTGAGGCGGAGCGGGAAGGATGGCTGGGCGAAGTCGAGGGCCTCCAGGTCAGCCTCACCGGCGTGCAAGGCAAGCTGGACCAGCTCGATGCCGAAGCAGCCCGCCGACCCTCCACAGTCGATCTCGGCATGCCGACCTTCGCCGACGTCGCCATCCGCACCACCACTACTTCGACGGACCAGCACCGTCCCTGAAATCCATGGTCGCCACGAAGCTGAACTGCCTACGCTCCAACCCATGCGAACTGTCTTCGTGTTTCCCGCAGGTGAGCGAGCTGCGACCGTCGCCTCGCTCAATCGGCATCTGCCCGAGCAGCGCAATCCATGGACTCTGGACGGCAACCTCTACATCGACATCGACGATGAGCAGACCGGCTACCTCTTCTCCGATTGGGATCCCGAGGATGTGGCGATCCTCGAAGCGGCCGTCGGACATCACCCCACTTGGGCGGTGCAGATCGACATCTCCGGGCGGATCGACGGCACCGCAGAGGTTCACCGAATGATCGCGCTGCTGCTTGAGCATGGAGGCGTGGCAACGGACGACTACACCCCCCACCCATGGACCTTTCCGGAAATCCTGTCTGGAGCGGTGATCGACGGCCTGCGGTTCTTCGACTTCCGCGGCTACCACGAGCTCCACCGCGAGCACGGGCGCTCCTGACTCTGTCCGCTGCTCCCTCCTGCGCCCCGACCCCGCCCAGCGCGGCCGCCTAACGAGCTCGTGCATGGTTGGCGGCGGCACGTCGCAGATTGCGGTTTGGCGCCGGGGTTCACATGTGCGCATCGTCGAGGACGGTGGCGGTCTGTTGGTGGGAGAGCAGTGCGGCGACGGCTTGGATGATGTCGGTCATGTGCTCGCGGCGGCCGTGGTGGCGTGCGAGAGCTCGCCAGTTCTTGAGGTGGGCGATGCCATGCTCGACACGGATCCGGCGGGAGGAGTGGGCCTTTCGCTGGCGTTCGTGCATTTCCTCGTACCAGTCCGGGGCGTTCTTCTTGAACTTGCGGTGCGGTGGTGTCACCACCCGGCCGCCGGTCTGTGCTCCCAGTCCCTGGTAGCCGGCATCGGCCAGGACCTCCACGAAGGGCCCGTCCGCAAGCAGTCTGACCAGCCCTAACTGGCGCGCATGGGTGATGTCCGCGCAGCTTGCGGGCTCGACAGGACTGCAGAACAGCAGCCTGCCGTCAGCATCCGTGACGACCATCGACTTGACAGCGTTCTGCTTGTTCTTGCCCGAGATGAACTTCTCCCGGTCCTTGCGTCCGGCGGCCGGGCGGCGGACCCGGATCTCGGTGCCGTCGATGATCCCGGTCTGCCCGCTCGCACCGAGATAGTCGACGACTTCGGCGAGGGTACGCAGCCTGCTGCCGGGCGCGACGGTGCAGCCGCGCGCCGCCAGCAAGGGTCGTAGCTCACCGATTGCGCGCGTGATGGTGGAGCGGTCGACAGCGAACCAGCAAGCCAGCACATCGTGCGTGACGCCGTGCCGCAGGTGAACCAGGGTGGCCAGCAAGCGGTCGACGAAGACCAGCTTGTGCTTCGCCCCGGCCCCGACCGCCCGGCGCCGAGGGCGCGACTTGAGCACGGCCTGGTGCCGCTCGTGCCACAACGGGCCGATCTCAGCGACGAGTTCAGCGATCACATCTGGCGACAAGCCCGTGATCCGCTGGCTCCGAACGATGGCTGTACGCGCTCGATTCCCCACCACGGAAGCCATGATCAACGATCACGGCTTCACCTCGCCACCGCCAACCATGCACGAGCTCGTTAGGTCCGGGAGCACGGTGGTGAGGAGGGCGGGGTCGCGTGGGCTGACCGGAGTGCGGGCGACGCGTCCGTGCCGGGTCATCAGTGGTTCCCGAACACGTCGGCGAGGTCGTCCGGGTCGTATGTCCAGCCGGTCAGTGGCTGCGGTGGCGGTTTGGGCCGCGTGTAGTGCTCGTGGACCTTGGTGATGACCTCGTCGATCCTGGGCCGCAGGTAAGTGCTGGTCGTGGTGATGCGCCGGTGGCGCATCACCTGCTGGGCGTCGACCAGGGTGATGGCCGGGTCCTCGATCAGGCGCAGACACAGGGTGTGCCGCAGGTCGTGCAGCGTGATGTTCGCCCCGATCCGGGCGTTGATCCGGTTCAGCACCGCCCGCAGGGCGGTGTAGGTCAGCGGGCGCGTCGGTCCGCGCAGGGTCCACCACACCGGCTCGTCCGGGGCGGGCCTGTGGCCGTCCTGTGCCAGCTCGCCGAGGTGCAGCGCCAGCCAGGCGAAGGCTTCCGGGGAGGCCGGACATGCTTCCTTCTCCCCGCCCAGGCCCTTGGTCTGCACGTAGATCCGGCCCGCGCCCGGGTGGACGTCGCCGATCGTCATGCCCAGCATCTCGGCGGCCCGTGCGCCGCTGGACAAGAACATGGCGAACAGCGCCCGGTTGCGGTGGCAGCCCAGCGAGTTGAAGAGGTCCTCGACGACATCGTCGGGGACGGCGCGGGGCTCGCGGTCGACCTGCTTCTGCCGGTAGGCGCCCCGGCGGTGCAGCCGGAACGGCTCCAGCGGGTTGTGATGCGCCTCCAGTCGGCGCCCGTCACGCGACTGCGGTGGCACCGGGGAGACCAGCGGACCCTGCCCGCTCTGCAGATGATGGTCGTAGAACGCCGCAAGCACCGATACCGCGTGATTGATGGTTGCCGGGCATAGCCCGACTTCAGGTACGGCTTGCCGGTGCGCGCGTTCAGCGAACCCGGCGCGGGTGCGTCGGGGCGGTTCCGGTCCCGCGCCGGATTTTGGCACGTCCGCAGCCACAGGACGAAGTCACGTACGTCCACGCGCTTCGCACGGCTCCATTTGACGTCCACTGCCGCGAGGAACCGGAACCAGCGCAGCAGGTCAAATGCATAGGACCGGCAAGAAGCCGTGGTGTTGCCGCAGGCCAGCAGCTCCCGAAGGAACTCGCTTGCCGGTGTGATCGGCCGCCCGGCGCCATCGACTACCACCCAGGGCAGCGTGGCGGCAGTGGTCGCCTCCACGCTTCCGACCCGTGCCACCACCAGGCCGGACACTTCGCGTTCGGGTATCACTACGCCGTGATCCATCGCATCTCCGTCTCATCGGGCACATCCCGAACGGAGACTCCTCGCCCTCACCAAGCCGACACGTAGGACACGCCGATAGTGCGGTCAACGGGTCGGTGCACGGCCTTGCCGGAGTAGGACAGGCGGAAGGTGAACAGCGAGCACTTGGTCGAGACCCCGGCCAGCTTCACGTAGACGTCGCCGAAGTCGGCCTCCGCCTCGACGCCGGGACGGTGCGACTGCGGAATGAACACCTGCGCCGGCCCCCGTCCCTCCTCCACGCGGATCTGCGGGCGGCGGCGGGCCACGTACTCACGCACCAGCGAGTACGAAATCCCTTCCATCCCCAGCTCGTCGACCAGCCGGTCGTAGATCCGCTTCACGGTGTGACGCTGCTTGTGGGGCGCATCCAGATCCGTCTTCAGCATCTGATCGATGGCCGGCTTGAACGGGTCCAGTCGCGACGAGCGCGGCGGCGGCTTGCGGCGAGGTGCCGGCCAGGCCGAGGACAGCGCCTCGCGCACCGTCCTGCGGTGCACGTCGTACTTACGGGCCAGAGCCCGGATCGACAGCCCCTCGATCCGCGAATCCCGCCGGATGGCCGCGAAGAGATCGACCTTGGACTTCGGCCGCATCGACGCCTCCTCCCACCGGAGAGCACATCGATACTCCCACCACAAGAAGGACGGCGGGCCAAAACTCGCTCACATCACCATCCCCCCAACGCCGGTGGGGCCAGCCCTGAGCGCCAAGTGGGGCCACGGACCGCTGTCAGAGCCAATGCCTACCTCAAGGTCGCCGGCGGGCTTATTGCCGACAGCGCGCAGCAGGTCGATGGTCCGTCGACGACCCGTACGACTTCGATGCGCGGCTGCACGCCGACAACCTCGCCGGGGCTGCGGGCGATGCCTGACGCGCCTTTCAGTGGCTCTCCGTCCAACACCCGTCACCGCCTTGGGAAGGTCACCGAGCACACCGACCCCACCCCCAACCTCACGATCCCGCTCTCTAGCCGGACGCCCAGCTGCAGCCCCGGGGATTCCTCCGCGCGGGTGGACCACGACTCCCCGGCGCCCACGTTCGTTTGTGATTCGCGCTGTCCCGCTGACCATGACGGTAGGCGGGAGAGGCCCGCCCATCATGGTGACGCGGGCGGAGCGGCGGATGCGCAACAGATTCGGTTTGACGGTCTCACTGATGGCGGTCTGTCTGGCCACCGGCAGCCTCACAGCGCCCTCCCTGGCCGCCCCCGTGAACACCCGCGCCGCCGACGTCACCACGGTCTCCACGGACAGCTACCGCACCGGCTGGGACTCCGATGAGCCCGGCCTCGCCCCTGACCAGGTGTCCAGCTCCGACTTCGGCCAACGGTTCTCCACCGCTGTCGACGGACAGGTCTACGCCCAGCCGCTGGTCGTGGGGAAGACAGTCGTCGTCGCCACCGAGAACAACAAGGTGTACGGCCTGGACTCGGCCACAGGCGCCGCGATCTGGACAAGGAGCCTGGGTGCGGCCTGGCCCGCCTCGGCCATCGGCTGCTCCGACCTGGCCCCCGACGTCGGCGTGACCGCCACGCCCGTGTACGACCAGGCCACGGACACCGTCTATCTCACGTCCAAGGCCAATGACGGGCCCGACGTCCAGCATCCCAACTGGTACGTCCATGCCCTGAGCGCCACCACCGGCGCCGAGCGCACCGGCTGGCCCGTCAAGGTCACCGGCGCCCCGACGAACGACCCGGCCCACCCCTTCAACGCCTACACCGCGATGCAGCGCCCCGGCCTGCTGCTGATGGGCGGCTCGGTCTACGCGGGATTCGGCTCCCACTGCGGCCACGCGCCCTACGTCGGCCATGTCCTGAGGGTCGACACCGCCACCCGCAAGACGACGCTGTGGTCCGCCGGCACCTCCTCCGACAACGGCAAGTCGAGCGTCTGGATGAGCGGCGGCGGCCTCGTCTCCGATGGGCCCGGCCGCATCCTGCTCACCACCGGGAACGGCGACGCCCCGGGCGTCGGTCCGGGCTCCAAGCCGCCGGGACAGCTCGGCGATTCCGTCGTCCGCCTCGGCGTCAACAGCGACGGCACGATGTCGGCGAAGGACTTCTTCAGCCCCTCCAACGCCCCACTCCTCGGCCTGCTCGACGCCGACCTCGGCTCGGGCGGTCCGACCGCCCTCCCCGACGATGCCTTCGGCACGGCCCAGCATCCCCACCTCCTGGTCCAGATCGGCAAGGACGGCAGGCTGTTCCTCCTCGACCGTGACGATCTCGGCGGCCGCAGCCAGGGAGCGAACAGCACCGACAAGGTTCTCGGCATCTTCGGCCCCTACGAGGGCGTCTGGGGTCATCCGGGCGTGTACGGCGGGCAGGGCGGCTACGTCTACACGATCGGGAGCAAGGGCCCGCTGCGCGCCTTTCGGTACGGCGTCACCGGCGACGGCGTGCCCACGCTGATCGACGCCGGCCGGTCCTCGGAGACCTTCGGCTTCAGCTCCGGCTCCCCGGTGATCACCTCAACCGGCAGCACTCCTGGCTCGGCCGTCGTGTGGGCCGTCTACGCCGATGGTTCGAGCGGCGCGAACGGTCAGTTGCGCGCGTACGACGCGAATCCCGTGAACGGCACGGTGACGAAGCTGTGGTCGGCGCCGATCGGCACGGCCTCCAAGTTCTCGGTGCCCGCCGCGGACGGCGGCCGAGTCTACGTCGGAACCCGTGACGGCCATGTCCTCGCGTTCGGTCGGCCCTCCACCTGACCTCCGCGCGAACTCGGAAAGCGCCCTCCTGCGCGACTCAGTGGGCTGCCGGCACCGCTCCTGGGCGACGGTAGACGTAAGGGGGACGTTCCCGGGAGGGGCTGTAATCGACGAGTCCGCGGACGAGGTGGTGGTCGGGGGAGAGTCGGCACGCAGGATCGGTGCGGTCGGCGTCACCGGTGAGGGCGTACGCCTGACAGCGACAACCGCCGAAGTCCTCCTCCCGGCGGGGACAGCCGCCGCAGGGGCCGGTCATCCAGTCGGTGCCACGGAAGCGGTTGAAGGCCGCGGAGTGGTCCCAGATCCAGGAGAGCGAACAGTCCCGGACGCTGGGCGGGTCGAGGTCCGGCACGGAGGCGGCGGCCGGGCACGGCAGTACGGTGCCGTCCGGTGTGACGGTGAGCGAGACCGCACCCCACCCGCCCATGCAGGGCTTGGCGGCGCCGTCGAAGTAGTCGGGGACGACCCAGAGCAGGTCGATGCTGCCGACGAGCCGCTCCCGCCACCGTTCGACGCTCTCCCGTGCCCGCACCAACTGGTCGCGCGCCGGCAGCAGCGCGGCACGGTTGAGCAGACCCCAGCCGTAGAACTGGGTGTTGGCCAGCTCGATGCGGTCCACGCCCCAGGCCACGCCCAGTTCGACGAGGGCGTCGACGGCGTCGAGATTGTCACGGTGCAGCACCACGTTGAGACCGAGAGGAAGCCCAGCCCGGCGTACGAGTGCCGCGGCCCGCTCCTTGGCGGCGAAGGCCGACGGGCGGCCGGCGATCCGGTCGTTCGTCAGGGGATCCGCGTGCTGGACGGAGAGCTGAACGCTGCGCAGCCCCGCGGTGCTCAACGCGCTCAGCCGGGCCTCGTCCAGGCCGGTTCCGCTCGTGACCAGCTGGGTGTAGATCCCGGCGGACTCGGCAGCGGCGACGATCTGCTCCAAATCGGCGCGCAACAGCGGCTCACCACCGGAGAGATGGGTCTGCACGACGCCCAGCACACCGGCTTGACGCATCAGGTCCGTCCACTCCCCAGTGCTCAACTCGGCCGAGCGACGTTCCAGTTGCAGCGGGTTGGAGCAGTACGGGCAGTGCAGAGGGCAGGCGTGGGTGAGTTCGGCGAGCAGGGCCCAGGGGCGGGGCGCGTTCACAGTGTCCGGGGAAGCCTGGGGCATGGTCATTCCAGCCAGCCCTCCTCGTGCAGGCGGTCGAGGAAGGGGGGGACCTCGGTGGCCACGGGGGCGCCCGGGTAGCGCTCGGCCAGTACGTCGACGATCCCGCAGACGGTGCGGGTGCCGTCGCACAGGCCGACGACCTGGCCGGCGTGTCCTTCGAGGACGACAACGCGTTCCGGCAGGAGGAGCAGGTCCGCCCCGCGCACGCTGTCGTGCCGCAGCATCAGGGCAGGGGCGAGGGCCGGGCGCCACAGGCTCTCGGACACCGGCATCACACCTGCCCCCGGCCGGGCGGCTGATCGTCCTGGCCCTGCTGCACGGCGTCGAGCAGGGCCCACAGCACGTCGCACTTGAAGGCCAGTGCGGCCACGGCCCGCTGCTGGTCTTCGCTGGTGCGGGCCCACTCCAGGACGAGGGCGAGGGCCTCGCCGCTGTCGCGCCGCCCCTGGCCGACGCGGGCGCGGAAGTAGTCGAGCCCGGACGGCTCGATCCAGGCGTAGTGACGCTCGAAGGCGTCGATGCGCAGGCGCATCAGGTCGGGAGCCGTCAGTTCGGTGAGCGATGCCGCGACCGCTTCCAGCGGCGGGCTCAGGCGGCAGAAGTTGACGTAGCCGGCCACGGCCAGTCGTACACCGGGCAGTACCGACTCACTCGCCTGCAGGCTCCCGCGGTCGAGGCCGGCCGCCTCGCCCAGGCGCAGCCAGCGCTCGATACCCCCCTCGCCTTCCCGGCGGCCGTCGTGATCCTCGATGCGCCGCAGCCACATGCGCCGCAGCCGTGAGGAGTCCAGCTTCGCGATGATCAGCGCGTCCTTGACGGGGATGTGACGCTGGTAGTGCAAGCGGTTGGCGATCCAGCGGCGCACCTCCACCGGGCTGAGGTCGCCTTCGTGCATGCGAACGTTGAAGGGGTGGCGGTCGTGGTACCGCTCCTGGCCCACCGCACGCAGGCGGGCCTCGAACTCGGCGGGGCTCCAGGGTTCTGTCGGGGCGGCGCAGGCCGTGGTCACAGTTCGATCACCATCTTGTCGTCGGCCACCTCGATGCCCAGTCCCGCGAGCCGCTTGTGCTGCGCTGTGGTGGGGTCCACGAGGGGATTCGTGTTGTTGAGGTGCGTGTACAGGCAACGGGCGGACAGCGTGGCCAGGATGCCTGCGGTGCCGCCCGGTCCGTCGATGGGCAGATGCCCCATGCCGGTGGCGGTGCGGGAGGAAATACCGGTGCGGCGCGGCTCTTCGTCGTCCCAGAAGGTGCCGTCGACGATGACGCAGTCGGCCTCGGCGGCGACCTGGTGCAGCGCGTCGGACCACACGGCCACGGCCGGAGCGTAGACAGCTGACCTGCCGGTTGCCGTGTCGTACAGGTGCAGGGCCACCACCCAGGAGTCGTCGTCGGGGGCGTCGTCAGCGTAGCGGGGGCGCTTGCCGGACACGGGGACGGCGCTGATCCGCACGCCGCCGCCGGACGGGACCGACGCGTCGACGCTCAGCAACCGGGTGCTGTGGCACGGCAGTTCGCGCCAGGTCAGAGCGGTGTAGGGGCCCAGTACCTCACCGAGGCGCAAGCGGTCCTGCAGCGCCTGGCGGACCGGGCCCGTCGCGAGAATCTCCAGGCTCTCGGCCTCACGCAGCCGCGCGATGCCCAGGGTGTGGTCGAGTTCGGCGTCGGTGAGGACGACCCCGGCGACCGGTGTCTGCCGGGGGCCGGGTCCCGGGTGGAGCACCGGGTGGGCTTCGATCTGGTCGCCGATGTCGGGGGTGGCGTTGACGAGGTACCAGCGGCCCTGGTCCGCGCGGACGGCGAGCGAGGCGTGACGGCGGCGCCGCTCGGGACGCGCGCGTGCCCCGGAGCACCCGGAGCACGCGCAGTTCCACTGCGGGACGCCGCCGCCGGCCGCGGTGCCGAGCACCTGCAGCAGCATGGCGGCGAACTAGCGGGCGGAGAGGGAGTAGGCGGTGACCTCCAGTGCGGTTTCGACGACCGTGTAACCGGGCGTCTGCCAGGAAATTCTGTCGGCCTGCTCGGCGAGGGTCCCGGCCGGCTGTTCCGACTGCTCGTTGGTGTCCGCCATGGTGTGTACCTTCCTTTCTCTTCTGCAAGGAGTATCGAGCACCCATTTCCGTGCGGGCCATCTGCATTCCGCCATCCGAAGGCGTGGCCACCCGGACGGGCTCATTTGGAGCCGGTGGACGACCGGCGGTGGATGGCCGAGCACCGGTACCGGGCGGTCCTCCAGGTGATGGACGGGGCGCCGGTCTCGCAGGTGGCCCGCCAGTTCGGAGCGTCGCGGCAGTCGGTGTACGCCTGGGTCGAGCGGTACCACGTCGGTAGGCTGGACGCATTGGTCGACAAGTCCCGCCCTGCGTTCCGCGCAATTCAGGGGCCGACGAGGGTGACGACATCGGCTGGACCGTGTCGGTGGACTCAACCGTCTGCCGGGCTCACCAGCATGCCGCCGGAGCCAGGAAAAGGGGGGCAACACTGGACCGGGCCGAACCCGACGATCACGGTCTCGGACGCTCACGCGAAGGCCTGAGCACGAAGGTCCACCTTGCCGGCGACAGCCGTGCACGACCGCTGGCCCTCAGCGTCACCGCAGGCCAGGCGGGCGACGCACTGGCGTTCGAGGCCGTCATGGCCAGCATCCGTGTTCCACGATGTGGGCCCGGCAGACCGAGGACCCGACCGGATGCGGTCCTGGCAGACCGCGCGTATTCATCCCGCGCCATCCGAAGTCACCTCCGTCGGCGCGGGATCCGTGCCGTCATCCGTCAGCCCTCCGACCAGGTCGGACACGGTCTGCGGCGAGGTCGCGCCAGCGGTCGGCCACCCGCCTTCGACGCCGAGGCATACAAGCAGCGCAACGCGGTTGAACGATGCATCAACCGGCTCAAGCAATGGCGCGGCCTGGCCATGAGAACAGACAAGCTCGCCATCGCCTACCAGGCCGCACTGCACCTCGCGTCCATCCTCATCTGGGCTCGGCGATAGGCCGCTGCCTCCGCGATCGACTACCCAGCGCGCGCCCGCAGGCCAGATTCCCGTGCTGACAATGTGCTCCACGAGCCTGAAATGCCTCACCGATGGGCACGGCGTCTTCGTCCGGGTACTCGTCGTGCTGCCAGTTGGAGACAACGAACCCCTCGCTCGATCCCATGGCTCCTGGCTCCACGGCATACTCGCCGGGATCGCCCTCTGCTTCGAGCAACATCACCATCGCCCGCTCGGTGTTCGTCACGAAGCCCAGCGATCGGCCCGACGAACTGCTCAGCCATGTCTCCAGCTGACTTCTGGCGACCCTCGCCCGAAGTGTCTGCAGTACCACCTCGGACGACTCAGAGACGGCGCTGCCATCGTTGATCACCCAGGACTCGATCACGAACACGACGATCTCACGGACGGATCTGAGAGACAGTCCCAGGGCGGACCGCTTCCAGGATCTGCGTCCAGGACGTGGCACCCATTTTCCAGCACGGTGACGAACCGGGAGGGCCAGCCGGGGATGAACTGGGAGGCCGTCTTCGCCCTGCCGTGGACGTGGCAGAACAGACGCTCCGGCGAGCACGGTGCGTCCGGCCGCAGCCACGGCGAGACGTCGACGGCCCTTGCCAGGCATTGACGGCGATGCGCGGACCGGGCGCCATGCACCGCGTCGGCTTCGCACCCTCAGGGGCGTTACCCAGGGGCGTTGCAAGGCCGGGGCTGGCGTGTCACCGTCCGTTCACCAGGGATACCCGGGAATGTGGGGTTCCGGGAGCAGGCTCCACGTGTGAGACGAATCATGGGAATCGTCCTCGCGGTACTGCTGATGGCGGGTGTGGTGGTCGCCGTCGTCGCGGGTCGCAGCGATGAGGACAAGGGCACGGCAACGAAGACCGTGCGGATGGTGATCGGGTCGGAGAAGGCGGAGTTCTTCGCGGATCCGGACGTGGTGAAGGCCCTCGCCGCCAAGGGCTACACCGTCAAGGCCGAGACCTCCGGGTCCTGGGCCATGGAAGGGTTGAACCTCAAGGGCTACGACCTCGCGTTCCCCAGCAGCCAGGCGCCCGCCGTCGAGCTCGCGGCCAAGTACAAGGTGCAGGGGACCCTCCCCCGCCCCTTCTACTCGCCCCTCGTCGTCGTGGCGCACAAGAGCGCCGCCGGGGTGCTCGCGGCCAACGGCCTGGCCACCCTGGACGCCGCGCACCGCGGCACCCTGAAGATGGCCGCCTATCTGGACGCGGCCCGCGCCGACCGGACCTGGCAGCAGCTCAAGGGCGCCGAGAAGTACGGGGAGCTGACCGGCACCCTCTACCTCTCCAGCACCGACCCGGAGACCTCCAACTCCGGCGCGCTCTATCTCGCCGCCGCCTCCTACATCGCAGGCGGCGGCAAGGTCGTCGCGAGCACCGCCGAGGTCGACAGGACCGCGCCGCTGCTGCACAAGCTGGTCAGCGTCCAGGGCGCCCAGCAGTCCAGCACGGAGGCGGCTTTCCGGGACTTCGTCAGCGGCGCCGGCAACCCGCTCGTCCTGGTCTACGAGTCGCAGGTCGCCTCCCTCCTCGCGGACGGGCAGCAGCCCGACGACCTGGTGGTCCTCTACCCGGACACCACCGTCAACAGCGACCACACCGCCGTGCCGCTCACCGAGAACGGCTCCGGACTCGCCCAACTCCTGTCCACCGAACCGGGGTTGCGCAAGCTGGAGATCCGGCACGGGTTCCGCCCGCAGGGCGTCGCCGCCGAGTTCGCCTCGGCCGGCACCTACCTCAAGCAGCAACTGACCGGCGTCCGCCAGGCGCCCGTGCCCACCTCCGCGGTGCTGCACGAGCTGGCGCGATGGGCGCGCGGATAAGGGGGACAGCAGCAGATGAGCAGCACCGACAACGACTTCACCCTCACCCCGCCCGAGGCCGTCGCCGCCGTTGCGCGCGAGCGGGCCGGCGGACTCGTCCCCGTGGACGACGGCGTCCGCACCGACATGGCGACCAGGGCAGCCGCCTTCGTCGACGGACTCGCCGCCCTCGACGCCCGCTCGCCCGAGTTCGTCGGCAAGGTCGGCGAGATCACCGCGCTCGGCGCGGGCGAGATGCGCACGGCCGCCGCACAGTCCAACCGCATGCTGGAGCGGACCGTCCGCAGCCTGCCCGACAAGGGCGGCGACGCCCAGTCGAAGGTGGCCGGCTCGCTGGTCGAACTCCGGCGCGTGGTCGAGGACCTGGACCCGCGGGACCTGCCGACGAGCAAGGGCCGCAAGTTCCTCTCCAAGCTCCCCGGCGGCAACAAGCTCCGCGACCACGTCGCCAAGTACGCCTCCGCGCAGGGCACGTTGAACAAGATCGTGGGCTCGCTGCGCGGCGGCCAGGACGAACTGCGGCGCGACAACGCCGCGTTGCAGACCGAGCGGGTCCGGCTCTGGGAGACCATGGGCAAGCTCCAGGAGTACATCGTCCTGACCGACGCCCTGGACTCCGCCGTCGAGCAGCAGATCTCCGGCACCGAGCTCACTGACCCCGAGCGGGCTGACAGCCTGCGCGCCGACGTCCTCTTCCCGGTCCGGCAGAAGCACCAGGACCTGCTCACGCAGCTCGCGGTGTGCGCACAGGGCTACCTCGCCATGGACGTCGTCCGCCGCAACAACGACGAGCTGATCAAGGGCGTCGACCGGGCCGCCACGACCACCGTCTCGGCGCTGCGCATCTCGGTCATGCTGGCCTCCGCGCTCGACACCCAGAAGAAGGTCATCGAGCAGGTCAACGCCCTGCGCGGCACCACCGAGGACCTCATCCGGGGCAACGCGGAGATGCTGGCGACGCAGAGCGGGGAGATCCAGCGCATCGCCGCCGACCCTGCCGTCGGCGCCGAGACCCTGCGCTCCGCCTTCCAGCAGATCTACCGCACCCTCGACGCCATCGACACCTACAAGGTGCAGGCGACCGAGGCCATGGCGGTGACCGTCGAGAACCTGACGGCCGAACTCCAGCAGGCCAGCACCTACCTGGACCGCAGCCGCTCCCGCAGCGCGCTGGAAGGCGGCCTCTCATGAGACGACCCCCCAGGCCCCTTCGGCCCCTTGGTCCCCTGCGGCCCCTCCTCGCGCTGACCACGCTCGCCCTCCTGCTCACCGCCTGCTCGGCGGTGGCCGACGGGGACGAGAAGGACCCCGACGCGCCCCGGCCCGGCACCCTCCGCGTCCTCGCCTCCAGCGAGCTGAGCGACATGGCCCCCGTGCTGGAGCAGGTCCGCAAGGACACCGGCGTCACGATCCGGCCCACCTACATGGGCACGCTCGACGCCGTGAACGTGCTGGCGAAGCCCGGCACGGACGGCAGGTACGACGCCGTGTGGCTGTCCTCCGACGACTATCTGCGGCTGCGCCCCGACGCGGCGAAGAAGGTCGTCTCGGAGACGCCGATCATGTCCAGCCCGGTGGCCATCGGCGTGCGGACGGCGACCGTCGGCTCCCTCGGCTGGAAGCCCGAGCACGTCACCTGGTCGCAGATCGAACAGGCGATCCAGGACGGCGAACTCACCTACGGCATGACCGACCCGGCGCGCTCCAACTCCGGTTTCTCCACGCTCGTCTCGGTCGCCTCGGCGCTCTCCGCAGCCCAGTCCGCGCTCACCGACGCGGATGTCGCGAAGGCGACCCCGAGGCTGAAGGAGTTCTTCAAGGGGCAGCAGCTGACCTCGGGTTCGTCCGGCTGGCTGGCGAGCGCGTACGCCCGGCGCGGCGACGTCGACGCGCTCCTCAACTACGAGTCCGTACTCAAGGGCATCCCCGGGCTGACCGTGATCCGCCCCACCGACGGCGTCGTCACCGCCGACTACCCGCTCTCCTCCCTAGCCGCGACCGACGCGACGACCCGCGACAACGTCAAGCGGGTGACCGACGCGCTGCGCACGGAGGCCGTCCAGCGGCTGATCACCGCCAGGACGCACCGCCGCCCGGTCGTCGCCTCCGTCCCGCCCGCGGCCGGACTCGACACCGCCCGCAGGCGCGAACTGCCCTTCCCCGGCACCCGGTCCGTCGCCGACGGGCTCCTCGACGCCTATGAGAACGACCTGCGCCGCCCCTCCCGGACGGTGTACGTCCTCGACACCTCCGGCTCGATGCAGGGCGACCGGCTGCGCCGCCTCAAGTCCGCCCTCACCGACCTGACCGGCGACTTCCGGGACCGCGAGGAGGTGACGCTGATGCCATTCGGATCGGACGTGAAGAGCGTGCGGACGCATGTCGTCAGCCCCGCCGACCCCGACGCCGGGCTCGCCGCGATCCGCAAGGACACCGAGGAGCTGTCGGCCGACGGGGACACGGCCGTCTACACGTCGCTGGAGAAGGCGTACGACCACCTCGGCGCCGACCGGGACGCGTTCACGTCGATCGTGCTGATGACGGACGGCGAGAACACGGCGGGCGCGAAGGCCGGCGACTTCGACGGCTTCTACAAGAGCCTCAGCGCCGAACGGCAGGACATCCCCGTCTTCCCCATCCTCTTCGGCGACTCCGACCGGGGGGAGCTGGAGCACATCGCCGAACTGACCGGCGGCCGCCTCTTCGACGCCCGGAAGGGCTCGCTGGACGGCGCCTTCGAGGAGATCCGTGGCTACCAGTAGGTTCGTCGGATACCTGGAGTCCCGCAAGAACATCGGCGGCAGCGCGGCGGGACTGGCCGGCCTGGTCCTGACCTTCACGGGCGTCGCGGGCCCGTACTGGCCGGTCGTGGTCGTCGGTCTCTACGGCGTGGGCGCGCTGATCGCCCCGCCGGAGCGGCCCCCGCTGCCCGACTTCCCGGACCCGTCCGCCCAGCTCGACGCAGTGCGCGGCGACTTCGAACGCCTCGGTGCCTACCTCGCGGAGGTCGACCTGCCCCCGGCCGCCGGGGGCCGCCTCAGCGAACTCACCGGCCTGCTGACCGCCCTCCTCGAACCCGGCTGGGTCGCGGAGATCCTGGCCCAGGACTCAGAGGGCGTTCACACCCTGTCGAGGGCGGTGCGGCAGGACGTTCCCGAGGCGGTCGACACCTTCGTGCGAACGAGGTGGTGGACACGGCTGGCACCGGGCCAGGATCCCCCGGAGCGCCATCTGGAACGCCAGTTGACCCTGCTCCAGGAGGAGGCGGAGCAACTGGCGGGCGCGCTACGGGAAACAGAGGCCAGACGCCAGGAAGCCCACACGCGTTACCTGGAGGACCGCGCGCATTAGCCGCCTCGGGGCCGGGGGTCGGGATCGATCACGGGCGAGGGTCCGTCGTCGTGTTCCCGGTCGGGGCGGAAGAGGAACACGACGACGGACCCAGAGCCGCATACGCCGCTGTCGCGGCCTCGCCGATCATGGTGCGGGCCTGTCACAGTGCGGCCGCTGCACCAGCGCAGGCGTCCGCCAGGGCCAGGGGTCGTAGCCACGGCGCCGCTCGAACGGCGGCAGCCCGGGCAGCACCACGCCGGCCCACTCCGACACTTGCGGGCCCGTGCCGAGCAGGCCGTCGCAAAAGGACACGTCGCGCTGTTCGTTGCGTCCCCGCCACCACCGGTCCGGCCGCCCGGACAGACCCATCCCGCGAATTCCCAGGTCCAACCACCGCTTGTAGCCGCCCGGGTCGAGCCACTCGACGTCCTCGCTGCGGGCCACCCGCGGGGCGTCGAACCCATCGAAGGGGTTCAAGACGCCGTAGCGTTTCACCCACCGGGAGAACTTCTTCAGCGCGGCTAGGGCTGTGACCGTGATGGTTCGCGGTGTTGGTGGTCGTGGCGGTTGGATGTGCGGTGACGTCCCATCCAACCGCTGCAGGCGCGGTGACAGAGCCTGTCCGTGTGCGCCGACTCACCGACCAGGAGGGGCAGCGGCTGCAGCACCCATCCGCCCGGCGGCGGGATCGTGGGCTGCCCGGGCGGTGTGGGTGTGGAGTGCGTCATCGTTGCGGTCGATGACGACGGTGACGGGCGGCGGGGTGCGGCGGGTGGTGGTCATGCCAGGCGGCGAAGAGCTCACGGGGCTGCCTCCCCGCCCCCTCTCCCGCCGAGCCCCCCGGCCTCCCCGCGCCACTCGCTCCATACAGCCGGGTGACCTCGCCGGTTTCGTCGTCGCGCGAGCGTCACCCGGCCGTCGCAGGGCTCAGGGCTCAGGAACCCTGCGGAGGATTCCCGAGCGGATCATTCAGCGCCTCTCCGCTCGTCGGCACCCCGTGTATCGGGCCCCACCGTCTCCGGGACGCCGGGCGGGGGTGAATGACGGGTGCCAGGCAGCTTCCGGGTCCGGAGACGAGCTGCCTCTCAGCCGCGCTGTGCGGCGTCGTAGACGGCCCGCGCGGTCTTGTCGAGCGTCGGCCCGTACATCGGGGAGCCGCCGTCGCCCGCGCCGTGGCTGTTGACCGACACCACCGTGCCCTTGCCGGTGGCGGCGTTGAAGCCGGCGAGCCACGGACCGCCGCTCGCGCCGCCGCCGAGGTCGCACGGGATGCGCTGCTCGCCTTCGGGGGCGCCCTGGGAGGTACCGGCGCAGTGCAGCAGTTCCTCGCCCCGCTGAGGGTCGGTCGCCGGATAGCCGAAGGCGGTGACCCGCTCACCGGCGGGACGGCCGAAGGCGATGTTCTGCGCCCCCACCGCGTCGGTGAGTTGCTTCCCGTACTCGGGGGTGGCGACGACCATCGCCGCTACGTCGTTCACGGTGTCCTCGGCCCAGGAGCGCGGTGTCACGGTCGCCTTGACGGCGTAGCGGCCGTACGGCGCCTTGCCCTTGGCGTAGCCGGGGACGAAGACGATGTCGCTGTAGGTGTTGACGGGCGAGGAGCCGAGGCGCGCGCAGTGAGCGGCGGTCATGATCACTGAGTGGTTGCCGCTGGTGACGGCGCTGGCCGTGCACCAGGTGTCCTGCCCCCGCGAGTCAGAGAAGAAGAGCCGGCCGATGCTGGGAATGCCCTTGCCTGTCCAAGGCTTGCTGAGCGGTCCGGTCGGCCCCAGGTCGACGGTGCGGCTGACCTGCTTCATACGCGCGGGCGTCCAGTACGCGAGGGCAGCGGTCCGCTCCGCCGCCGTATAGCCGACCGTACTGACCTGCCCGCCTCCCGCGGCGGCCGCCGCAGGTGAGGCAGGGGCCGCCAGGGGACCGGCCAGGGCCAGCAGAGCGGTGGCGAGAGCGGAAACAGTTCGGCGCGCGCCGCGGGACGGGCTGGGCGACATGGGTGTCCTCTCGAATGATGGGGATCGGGACATCACTGGGGAGGATGCGATTGCGGCGAGTGGGGTGCATCCGCTGTCTGATCTTTCGTGGCCACGCGGCCCCGCAGGTGAGAGGTGGTCCCGGCCGACCTCCCGCTCGCCGCCTGCGAACGGGCCCTGTCCCCGAAGGAGCCGGTGCAGTTGCCCCACAGGCACTTCGACGCCTACACGGTGCATTTCGAGGAGTCCAGCGGCGCCGCGCTGTCGTGGTTGCACACTCACCTCGCCCCGGGCGCGGGCCTCAACCGGCTCGTGAAACGGAGGAGGTTGCGGCTGCTGCCTGCACCGCCTTCCCGGCGGGCGAAAGCCACCCCTCACTCCTCGCGAAGCACTTCCGGAACATACTGAACTTGATTGGGTGATGTCGGAGCAGTTCGCCTGACGGTGGGAGGGCCGTTCCGGTAGCCCTGGACTGTGAGATACGCGCAGGGCGGCGGGCTGACCGACGCCGGGAGGGCCGCCCGGGAGCAGATTCGGCTGCAGGCCGTGGAAGGCTTCGAGGGCGGGCAGAAAAGTCGGGAGATCGCTGCCGCGCTGCGGGTCAGTGAGCGGTCCGTGGAGCGGTGGCGTCGCCAGTGGCGCGAGCGTGGGAAGGACGGCGTCCTGTCGAAGGGATCCCCGGGCCGACCGAGGCTCAGTGATACGCAGATCGCCCGGCTGGAAAGGGAGTTGGAGCGCGGACCGCTAATCCACGGCTGGGTGGACCAGCGGTGGACCCTTGCTCGGATTAAGACACCGATCGGTCGCCTGTTCCACGTCTCGTACACGGTCAAGGGCACATGGCTGCTGCTCAAGCGGCATGGCTGGTCGTGGCAGCAGCCTGCCCGGAGGGCCATGGGCCTTGTCCCCGAGCGTGACGACACCTCGGTCGAAGTCTGGAAGAAGGAGACCCGGCCGCAGGTAAGAGCATCGCGGCGGAGCGGGGGGCCTGGATCGTCTTTGAGGACGAGGCCGGGCAGTCGATGACTCCGCCGCGTGCCAGAACCTGGGGCCGCCGGGGCTGCACGCCGGTGGTGCGGGTGCGCGGGCCGCGGTTCCGGGCGAGTGTCGATGGTGGGCATGACCTGCTACAAGCCTGGTGAGCGGTCCCGGCTGTTCTATGCGGTCCGGGAGTACAACGGGCGCAAGGACCAGCCGAAGGGCTTCGGCTGGCGCGATTTCCGTGATCTGATCGTCCGGGCCCGCATCCAGCTGGGTGGCCCGATCGTGCTGGTCCGGGACAACGTCCGACTGCATCTGACGAGGCCGCTGCGCGAGTTCATCGACGCGAACGCCGAGTGGCTTACCGTCGTTCAGCTGCCCACCCACGCGCCCGACCTCAACCCAACCGAGGGCGTGTGGTCCCTGGTCAAGCGAGACATCGGCAACCTTGCCGCCGCCAGCCTCAGTCAAGTCACCCGCGCGGTCAAGCATCGGCTCAAGAAGCTCCAGTACCAGTCAGACGTGATCGACGACTGTCTTGCCGGCACCGGCTTGGCCCCTGGGCACGTGACTCTCCAGGCCTGGGCCTGACTGTGTCGCTCGTCCGGCGATAGGAGACGATGCAGCCCACGCCAGCGCACGAAAGCGAGCAACGCAATGACGGAACCCGCTCCGATGGATCTGATCCACCTCGCCGATCCGGATGGGAACCGCTGTATCGTGCGCGTCACAGGACGGTCCCAGCCGGGCGTGCTGACCGGCCACGACATTCTGCACGCGGACGTGCTCGTCTCCGCGAGTTTCGTCGACGCCCGGCTCGACCTTTACCTCTTCCAGCATGACCTGGACTCCTGGGAGCAGGAGCTGTCCAACCTGGGACCAGGCCAGACGGTCAGCATCGGCGGAGACCGCGGCCTGAGCCTCGGCATCCACGTGCATGAAGACGGCTGGCTGTCGATCCAGGTCAGCGACCCGGACCGCCTCACGACAGCCCTGGGAACCCGACCCCAGGAAGACTGGATCGTCGAGCACCGCGGGCGCCTGGAACAGGTCCGACTGACCTGGCCCTGCGAAGTCATCGAGACGGCACCAGGAACTTACGAGTGGAGCCCCAGTCGCAAGCGGTGACCGCCTGATCCCAGCAACCGACATCCCGCTTTCAAGTTCAGTAGCAGCGCGTCCACGCGCCACCTGGCAGCGTCAGCCATGCCGTGGACCTCGTGGGGTGCCGCACCCACCCCGTTCGCCGGCCCATCGGCGACAGGTGAGTCAGCGCGCCTCGCCACCCAGATTGACCTGCACAGCCGGTGGTGCCCTGTCTCGCTCCACCGGTCGCACATCGGATCAGACCGGTTCGCGCTGCGGTTCGCGTCGCGGTTCCGGGTGGGCCGGTACCGCCGTCCGTTGCGACAGCCTGGTGATCCGTGCATAGCCATAGACCACTGACGCCGTTGCCAGCATGAGCAACGGGCCGAACACCCACGGATGGGCGGCCATCTGAGTCGAGAGACAGCGGTACGACGCCAAGAACGCAGTGAAGACCGCCGCGCCGTGGACGACGAACCGCTTCGCCGACCGGTCCCAGCCACGGTCGAACGAGCGCAGCGCCATATCGATCGTGAGGGTGAACACCACACCGGCGATGATGTCCGCGCCGTAGTGGTAGCCGAAGCCCAGCGTCGCGCCCAGCGGCCGTGCGCAACACGTCGAGCGGCACGGGGGGTTCGCTCCAGCGCCAGTCACCGATGACCTTGCACCAGCCGGAGGAGGCGGCGGCCTCCTCGACGGCGGCTGCCGCCAGCTCGTCGAGCCCGACGTCCCGCCCGAATCCGGGGAAGAACCGCCCCGGCGTGGCAAGCCACCGCCCCGCCGACCGCACCCGGGGCAGCCCGGCGTCCTCGTGTCCACCCAGCCGGTCATCCGGGCAGCGGTACCCGGAGTGCGCACGAGCAGCACCCCGGCATCGCGGTGCTGGACCAGATGCCGCCGCAAGTCCCGCTCGTTGAAGGGCTGTTCGAGCGACTCGGTGCCGGGGTGGGTGCGGGTGTCGACGAGCCCCGGCACCAGCCATCCTCCATCGACGACGGTCTCGGCCCCGGGCACGGGCTCGGTGCGCAGCACGTCCCCGTCGATCCAGAAGCTCCGCTCCTCCCGCTCGGGGAGCACCACCCCGCGGACGTGCAGCACCATGTCGGCCCCTCCACCCGTCCGCAAGTGTCCCGCTCGCAGCGAAGATCCTTCCATAACTGATCAACGTGGGCGGGCTTCCGGCCCGGCCGGCAGAAGCGGGGGCTCCTCATAAATGCGCACAGGATGCCCCCATGTCCACCGAAGTCAGCGGCATGATCGAGTGTCGTCCAGGTATTCGCCTCCGAGGCCCAGATGACGAGGACTCGTGGGGGGGGCGCCGCCATCGATCTCTCCCTGTTCGACGGCAACGCCTACGTCGCCCTCGCCTGCCTCGTCGATATCCGCAACTACATCTGTTTCGTCCCTTGACCGAAGACCGCGGCTTTCCGAGACTCACACCCTCCCGGTGGGTCGCCGGCAAACAGCCCGACAGTCCAATCTCCCGTGACGGCGGGCTCTCGCACAGCCCCATACGGAACAGGCCCGGGACCGATCAGGGGTCCACCGTTACGGCTGCTGTTCGGTTCACACCATGTCAGGCACAGCCGTCTCAGCTTCGCTGAACGGTTGTTGTGGCACGCAGCAGGGGCGGATTGAGCAGCCAGGCCTGTCCACGGCGATAGAGAGCGGCTGGACGGCCGGTAGGGGGCAGCCACTGGTCTCCTGTCGGCTGCACGAATCCCGTGGTGTTGAGGATTTTGCGGCGGAAGTTGCTGGGATCCAGTTGCCGGCCCCAGATCACCTGGTACACCGTGCGCAGATCTCTGAGGGTGAAGGTCTCCGCGCAGAACGCGGTGGCCGCAGCGGTGTACTCGATCTTTCGGCGGACCTCTTCCAGGGCCTCCGTCAGGATTGCCCGGTGGTCGAACGCCAGGTCGAGCGTGCCATCCTCCAAGTGCGCCACGGGTGCCCAGAACGCGCGTGCGGCATCGGTCCCGCCGACGGGGGCCGGCAGATGTGGCCCCAGTGCGAGGTAGGCGACCGTCACGACTCTCCCCCGCGGGTCGCGCCCTGGGTCTGCGTAGGCGCCGAGCTGCTCCAGGTGCAGTCGACTGCCGTCGATGCCGGCCTCTTCCGCCAGCTCGCGCAGGGCGCCGTCGCGTAGGGTCTCGTTCTTTTGTACATAGCCTCCGGGCATCGCGGGCATGCCGTGGAAGGGGTCCAGGCCGCGCTCGACCAGGAGCACCATCAACTGGTCGTCTCTGAGGGTGAAGATCGCGAGGTCTACGGTCAGCCAGGAGGGTCCGATCTCGTCCGAGTCTTTCAGCCAGTCGTCCACCCGCACCCCTAAAGGTCTCATTGACTTAAACTCCGCCGACACTTATGGTCACAACAACCTTAACCATAGGAGCCGGGGGTAGGACATGACCACGTCCGACGCGCCACCAGCACGGGAGACAACGCTCGAACCCACGGCCGCCACCCGTCATCTGTGTGCCGGCGTGTACGTGGACGAACGTTTCCGTGACCTTGTGATCGACGAGGTATGCACCGCGCCGCATCGCAGGGTCGCCCCTTCCTACGGCTTCGACATCGTCCCCGTCATGCGGCACGCATGGCGTGCCGCTGCCCTCAGAGCCCTCGCCCGTACCACGGTCGTCGCCACGACAGCAGGTCCCCTGCTCACCGGAAGCATTCCCGCGGCCATCCTCGTTGCCAGCGGCTTCGGTCTCCTGCTACTGCTGCGTCTGGCCGTACTGCTGCGGGGCGTCGACAGCAAGTCGACGGCGGCCGGCAAGTCCCGACGTCGCGTCCCAGATCCCTTACGGGCTCATCGCCATCTCCTCAGGTTCTTCCTCCCGCGCGTCACCACGCCCAACACACGCGTGGTCAAACGCGTCGTCACGACCACACTGTGGCTGGCCCTGACCATCCTGGTCATCGGC
Source organism: Streptomyces sp. P3 (assembly GCF_003032475.1). Classification (NCBI taxonomy): domain Bacteria; kingdom Bacillati; phylum Actinomycetota; class Actinomycetes; order Kitasatosporales; family Streptomycetaceae; genus Streptomyces; species Streptomyces sp. P3. Next base: position 6,389,137 of record NZ_CP028369.1, on the reverse strand, counting down.
CTCCTCTATCCCCGGCAGGCTCTGGTGGCGCTCCTGCTGGCGGCGGTGCTCACACTCGTCTACCTGGCCGTCGGCGCCACGCGTCAGCTGATCCTCAACCACATACTGCGCACACCTGCTCTGCGCCCCTCCCACCTGTCCGGCCGCCAGCGGGCAGCCGACCGCCAGCAGCACCACATGTGCGCCGTGTACCGCCGAACCCGGCACAGCGACGACGAGGACGACGACCTCACCATGTTCACGCTCTTCGGTGACGAATCGCCGTTCATCGGGGCGGGGGAACTCGTCTACCAGTGGAACCCGCCAATGAGCATCCCGCTGCTGCGGGCCGAATCCGACGAGGAACCGCTGCATGAGCGTGAGCACGCGGTGCCGCCCTTCAAGGCACACGAACTCGTCGAATACTTGAGCGCAGCCGTTCTGCCGTTGAACGCCGACAGCCACGATGTTCGGCTGCCTGCCGAGGTCCGGGACCGCGTCTACGTCGCCGAGACCGATGTCGCCGTCGACCGGTCACTGCTTCCGCACCACTTCACCCGCAGCGAACTGCGCTCCATCATCAACACGCCGGAATCGAAGCAGCACCACTTCCTCGAGATCATCACACCCGCCGACGGATCCGAATTCGTCGCGACCGTCCTGCTGCATGTCAGCCTGCAGGGACGCACCCTGAGCCTGTCCACGGCAGCATGCGTACTCGCCCACACACCGCGCGCATTCCAGCGGGGTGAAGAGTTCGGCCACCACGGCGCTACCGCCGTCATATGGGCAGCCTTCAACGAGCTGAGAGCGCTGCCCACCGACATCCAGTACTCATGGCGGGTCTTGCGATACCTCTACAGAGTGGCCAAGGCCGCCATCCTGCCCCGGGACCTCACCAAGACCCCCATCCGCAACATCCTCATCGGCAGTCGCGTGAGCATACGGGAAGAGTCGTCCCAGACCTGGACCAAGGTCCAACTGGAAAAGAGCGACATCCTCGGGCGCCTGAAAACCATAGAGCAGCGCCTTCTCAGCGCCGCCGGCGACTTCCTCCAGGCCAGGGGCGTCGATACATCCAGTTTCAACGACCGCGCACTCAAGATAATCAACAGCGGAATTTTCAACTTCGGCGACAACAACAGCTTCACCAACAATGCCGTAGGAGACGCAGCTCAGGTCAACGTCCCCGCGAACCAGCCCACACAGGCCGACAACGGAGCAGCCGCATGACCAACAACAAGGGCATCATCAGCCGCGGCAACAACAACACCTTCAGCACCATCGCCATAGGAGAGAGTGCCCAAGCCTCCACGACCACCCCTCTGCCCTCCGCGGAGCCCGCCACCGAGGCAGGCATTCCGTGGGACCTCGGGATCGTCACCATCCTCAGTGAGGAACTCCGCTCCGTCATCGACGAGTTGAAACTCCGCCGCCACAAGACACCCAGCGGCCTCTACTTCTACCAGGGCGAACATATCGCCCCCGACGCCACGTTGCGCATCGTGGCCACACAGACGCAAAGCCAGGGTCAGCGCTCCACCATGGCCGCCCTGGAAAACCTCCGCCGTCACTACAATCCCCGCCTGTGGGCCCTCGTCGGCATCGCCGGAGGCATCCATGAGGACCACGCCCGAATCGGCAACGTCATCGTCTCCACCGACGTCGTCTACTACGAAAACCGCAAGATCAATCCTCAAGACACCCGCCGCCGTGGAGAACACCGGCAAGCGCCGGCGCACATCGTCCACGCCGTGAACGCCTACTTCACCGAGTACGGGACACCGGCACGCATCAACGGCCAAATGACCGCACACGCCAGCGACCAGTACGAGGTCTACCCCGGAGTCATCGGGTCCGGCGAAGCCGTCATCGCCGACCGGGCCAGCGACATCCGCACCTACCTCACCGACTACCACGAAAAAGTCCTCGCCGTAGACATGGAAGCCGGAGGCCTCAGCCAGTACTGGCAGGAGAACTCGGTCCACGGCACGGCCAACCCCGGCTGGATTGTCATCCGCGGCGTGTCCGACAACGCAGACGAACACAAGGGCCACAGCCATCACGAACTCGCCGCACGAAACGCCGCCCATGTCCTCAGCCGGCTACTCCCCTACTTCTGAAGGTCCGGCCCCGAGCACCACCGGTACAGCCCAAAGTGAACTCCCACCACCGGAGCCTCAGCATGAACGCCTTTCTGCTCGGCGTACTCAGCTCGCTCGCCACCAGCGCCCTGCTGCTCGTCCTCAGCCGCTTGCACGCCGCGCGCCCCCTGTGGTGGCTCACCGCCGCCTGTTCCTGGTTCAACGGCACAGGACTCCACCGCGTCTACCGCCGTCAAGCCTCCGCAGAGCGCGCCATGCGCCAGGATCTCGCCCGCGCCCAGTGGGTCAAAGTCATAGCAGGACGCGGCAACGTACTCACCCGCGAAGCATTCGCCCCCCTGTGGTCCGGCACCATCTCGCCCGCATCCGTCCAGATCCTGCTCCCCGATCCAGACACACCACACGATTCCTGGCTCGACCGCCGCTCCCACAATGTCGCCCGCTTCGACCCGGGCTACACCCCTGACCTGCTCAGAAGCCAGGTCCGAGCCAACATCGACTACCTCACCCAAGCCGCCCAAACACACACCGGGCTCCGACTGCGCCGCTACAACCTCCCCCACACGTGCCGCATCATCGCCACCGACAAGGTCGCCTACCTCACCTTCTACAGCGACAACGCTCACGGCAGGAACTCACCCTGCCTCTACGCACGAGCACCCGGCCTCCTGTACACCATCGCCCTCCAGCAATTCGACACCGCATGGGCGAACAGCACGGAAGCTCCCACCCCGCAGCACCCCTGACATCGCATCGGACTGGATGCCCGCGGACCGGCCGCCGACGACGTGTACTGCATGGGCTACGCCAGCATCACTCCGCATTGCGATCAACGGGCCGCAGCCGACAGAGCCTGCCACTACCTGGAGAACAACGCCGCCCATCTCCACCAGGGGCTGTCCCGTCAGGCCACGGCGTCTCCCCCTCGGCCGGCCGGCCCTGAGGCGGCACACGCCAGTCCTCGTCCCCCCACTGCTCCTCCGCCTCCGCCCCGCTCAGCGTCGCGCTCACGTCGAAACCGCAGCGGTAGGGGTCCATGACCAGCTCGGGCAAGGTCACGGCGGCCGGTGGGTACTGCCACTCCTGCATACAACCTCCAGCGTTCGGCGTTCGCTCGGTGTCCAGGAGGCGCCCTGCACGTCCGGCAGTTGCAGCGACGGCGGCAGACCACCCGAACGACCCCAAACCCATCTCGTCACACCGCAACGCCACCCGGCACGACCTCTCAGGTCCTCGCGCCCTCCCGCACGAGGGCCGAGCCGCCCGGACTCTCAGCGGCTGTCAACGACCGCGGGCGCGGCGGCCGTCGGCACTGCACGGCGACAAGGGTTACGGCCACCCCCCGCCCTGCGTCGACGTCTCCGCGAGCGAACCATCGTTCCTCGCGTCGCCCCGCTCGGAGCCGGGAGCGACCAGCGCCTGGTCCGGAACCGCCGGGCGGTCGAGCACACCAAGTCCTGGCTCGGCGGATGCCGTCGGCTCCGCCGGCTGCGAACGCAGGCCCGAGCATGTCCTGGCACTCACCGCCATGGCCGACGGTCACGAGTCACCATCGACTCACCGCCGGAAACCAGATCCAGTGCCCGGGGCTGCGGGGTGCCACACGCAGGGGTCGCGCGCACGAGCGGACGCGGCAGTCGGCGGGAGGCGGCGGACGGCGGCGTGCGGGTCAGTAGAGTGGTTGCCGAAGCGAGGGAGGAGCAGTTGAGAGCCGCGCGAACCCTGGCGACCCTGGACGAGGTCGCCACCAGTGACCACGTCTGCCAGATGCTGGATCCCACGGACGACGTCATGGACCGCAGTCGGGCCTTTGTCGCCGACGGTGCGCTGTTCGGCGACAAGGTGGTGATCGTCGGACCTGCCATGCAGACGCAGAGCGAATTCGCCCGGCTGGTGCTCGACCCGGCGCGGCTGGAGGGTTCCTTGCTGGCCGCGGTGCGCCGCGAGGCGGCGAGCGCCGGGCGGGAGGGTTTCCGCTCGCTCCGGGTTCTGCACCACGCCTGTCCCGACGGCTCCGCCCAACGTTCGGAAGAGCTGCTGCGCAGCGAGCTCGAGCTGGAGGAGTTCGCCGCGGACAGCGGTGCACTGGTGGTCTGTGCCTACAGCGGCGCCGGCTGGGACGCTCCTACACTGGATCAGGTCAGGTGCGTACACCCCCACCATCTGGGCAGCCGCCCGGCATCACCCGCATTCCAGGTGTACCGGACGAGAAAGGACGGCTGGACGGTGAACGGGGTCATTGACAGTGAGGGCGCCTCGGCCTTCGGGGCCGTCCTGCGCACCCTGCTCGCCCGGACGGCGACGGTGCGCCTGTTCTGCGACGCCCTGGACTTCCTCGATGCGGCCGGAATGAGTGCCCTGGCCGACGCGGCCGGACGCCTGCCGGATCGCAAGGTGGTCCTGGAAGGGGCGAACGAGACCGTGCGGCTGGCCTGGGAACTGTCCGGCTTCGCCGCCCCCCGCGTACCGGTGGTGATGGCGCTGTGACCATCTCCCGTCCCCCTTCCGGGCCCGCCACGCCTGCCGAGCCCTCCCTCACCGGGTACCGCCACGAGCTGTATCCGTACTCCGGTCCGGGCGAGTTCGCCGAGGGCACGCTGGGCTTCATCCAGGAGGCGCTCGACGGCGGCGAGGCCGTCGTCGTGGCCGTACCCGAGGACAAGGCCTCCCTGCTGCGCGCGCAGATCGCCGACGACGCTGCGGTGCGCTACGTCGACACCACGGTCACCGCGCACCATCCAGGCCGGCTCATCGGAGCATGGCAGGAGTGGATCAAGGAGCATGCCTCCGACGGGCGCCCGGTGCGCGGGATCGGCGAGTCGCCCTGGGACGAGGCCCGCAGCCGTGCCGAGGCGCAGGAACTGCGCTATCACGAGTGGCTGCTGAACAAGGCCTTCGCCGACAGTGCGGCCTGGTGGCTGCTGTGCCCCTACGACGTCGCCGGCAAGACGGCCGCGCTGGACGAGATGACCCGCTGCCACCCCGAGATCCGCACGGGCGGGCGCACCGTGCCGAGCGCGGACTACGACCCGCAGGCGCCGTACGCCTTCGTCGCGCTGACCGATCCCTGTGATCCCTACGACGAGTTCGTCTACACCAGTGGTGACCTGCCGGCGGTGCGGGAGAAGATCGAGCGCTGTGCCGAGCGGCACGGAGTGGACGGCCGGCGTCTGCGCGAACTGCACCTGGCCGCCACGGAGGTGGCGGCCAACAGCATCCGGCACGGCGGCGGGCACGGTGTGCTGCGGACCTGGAGCGAGAACCGCCGACTGATCTGTGAGTTCCGCGACGCCGGTTACATCGACGATCCCCTGGCGGGCCGGTTGAAGCCCAACGGAACGCAGATCGGTGGACGCGGTCTGTGGCTCGTCCACCAGCTGTGCGACCTCGTCGAGATTCGCTCCACCGCGGACACCGGCACCACGATCCGCCTGCACACCGAGCTCTCCGGCTGACCGCCCCCCACCCCTCACACACAGTCCGGCCCCGGCCCGGTTGGCCCCGGCCCGGTCCCCCGGTCGGCGCCGGGAGCGGAGCCGACGAGGCCCGCCGGCGTGCTCGGTCCGGCCCCTGCGCAGGGAACCCTCGGGGCGCGGTGAGGGTCCGGCCGAAGTGTTCCGACCGGGACCCTCACCGCGGTTCGCGCCCGCTGCTCACGCCCCCGTTCGCGCCCGCGACTCGTGCCTGCATACCGCTCAGGCGCCGGCAGGGGCGCCGCCGAGCAGCGCGGAAGCCTCCTGGAACGGATCGAGAGCCCTGGCGGACGGGGCGGCCCGGGGGACGTCGCGGCAGGTGAAGCCGAGCTGGGTCATGGCCCGCACGACTTCGTCGGCAGTGAAATCGCGGCGGTCCTGGCGCGTGACCACCTGCCCGACCTGCTTGACGGGGTAGGTGCGGCGCCCGACGATCACGGACGTGCCGAGGACTTCCTCGGGCTTCACGCCCTTCATCGATTCCAGGACGCCGCTCCTGGTGAGGTCGAACGGAAAGCGGGCGATGACACAGCGCATGATGCCTCACAGGAAGTAGGGCGACGAGGGGTGCTGGGGTCTGGACGATTCAGCGGGCGAGGAGCGCGAGGGGTCCACGGCGTCGGCCGAGGGCCTGTGCACGGCGAGGGTGTTCGGCGAGCGGGACTGCGTCTGGTCCGGTGTCAAGGGGGTGCCTCCTGCCGGAGCGCGTGAAACCGCGGATCACGAGCGACACGTATCAATGAATTACCTCATCAGAAGAACAGCGCGGGGTATCACGATAACGGGCCGGAATGGAAATGCGGAATCGGATCTGAAGCGAATCTGCGGCGAATCTGAATTGCAGTGGATCCGGTACGGGTGCAGGTGACGAAACGCGTGACGTCATGCGGTCATGAAATCCCGGACGCCGACCGGCGGCGCTCCGAGGGGGTGCGCGTCGTCGAGGGATCGCTGCGGGTGGTCTGCCGTCGCCGTGGGAATGCCCGCAGCTGGGGCCCGCACCCCGAGGAATGCGGGCCCCAGCTGCGAAGTGCGCGCCGACGTCAGGCAGGAACGATGTTCTCGGCCGTCGGGCCTTTCTGACCGGGCGCGATGTCGAAGATGACCTTCTGGCCTTCGAGCAGCTCGCGGAAGCCCTGGGCCGTGATGTTCGAGAAGTGGGCGAAGACGTCGGGGCCGCCGCCGTCCTGCTCGATGAAGCCGAATCCCTTGGCCGCGTCGAACCACTTCACGATGCCTGACGCCACGTCATGTCTCCTCTGGGGCAGTACGCCGGGATCCGTGCCGCACGGGTACCGGGTCGCCGCGATGATGCCCCGTCCGGGCGAAGACCGGCAGTACATAAAAGCTTCCGCCAGCCATGAAATACCGGTGCCGGAGCTTGAATTTTTTGGGAACCACGACTGTAACTGAGATCGACAGTAGCATGCGGCAGCGGCCCGCGTGCCGAGGATATTTCCCCTCTGCCGGGTGCGTTGAAAACGCTCCCGGCGTGGCGTGGTAAATCTTCACGCCGGGGTCACAGATATTGTCCGGCCCGGATCGCGGTGTTTCGTGGACGGGCGATCGCTTTTCAGGCCGCGGGGGCGCAATGTTCCCGCGACGGCTGTCCTGCACGGAGGCTCGGGTGCCTCGGGTGCTTCGGCCCGTCGCGGCCGCAGAGTCCTTGCGCTCGCCGCGGCAGACCGCGGCGTGACGGCCCCGGCCGTGCGGTCCGGGCGACGACCAACCGGACAACCGGCGCTCTGCTCTGCAGGTGACGGGGCGCTGTCCGGCGGCGCGGGCCGGGCAGGTGTCTGAACGGGAGCGTCGCGGTCGGCGTTGCTCGGCACGCGCACACGGCGTCGAGCCCCTGTGATGACCGCGGTCGCCGTCAGGGGCGCTGCGGTGGCCCCGCGCCGGCGGGCGCGTCCGTGGTGGACGCACCGCAGCCCGGTGGTGTGGGACGTCACCGGCGCCATCAGGTCGCCGAGCGGCGCGCAGGCACGGCGGTCCTCACCGTGTCCGCGGTGCATCGACACCGCAATGCGGGGCATGAGCCCCTCGCACGAGCCCTCCCGGGGGACCGTGCAGGCGGTGAGCCAATTGCTGTGTCGCGGCGCCGTTCACCGTGGGACCGCGCCGACCAGCAGCACCGCGGGCGCCCCGGCTGCGTGCGGGCTGCTGTTGCTGTGCCGGGTCGCTCCTCCTTGCCTGTCCTATTCCTGGCCGCGCGCCGTCACCGCAGCGCGCTCGGGGGTCAGAAGGTCGGCCAGATGCCGGGCGGACGCGTCCCAGGACCAGGATTCCCGGACCCACCGGCGGCCCGCCTCGCCCATCCCGGCGGCCCGGTCGGCGTCGAGCAGTATCCGGGTCAGCGCGCCCGCCACCGCCGCCGGGTCGGTGCCGTCCACGACGTGGCCGGTCCTGCCGTCGAGCACGGTGTCCGGAGCGCCGCCGGAGTCGCCGACGACGACCGGCAGACCGCTCGCCGACGCCTCCAGGAACACGATGCCGAGCCCCTCCGCTTCCAGACCGGCCCTGCGGGTGCGGCACGGCATCGCGAAGACGTCCGCGGCGGCGTAGTAACGCGGCGTCTCGGAGTGCGTCTTGCCGCCCGCGAAGACTACCGAGCCGTCGTCGGCGCGGCGCCGGGCCAGCCTGCGCAGCCGCGCTTCGTCGGGGCCCCGGCCGACCAGCAGCAGCACCGCGTCCGGGACCTCACGCCGGATCAGGGGCAGGGCGCGGATCAGCATGTCCTGGCCCTTGCGCGGGACCATCCTGGCCACGCACACGATCACCCGCTTGCCCTGCAGCCCGAGTTCGGCGCGCAACCCTGCGCCGTCGCCGCTGTCGGCGTCGGGCCGGTAGACGTCGGCGTCGACGCCGGGCACGAGGCGGCTCATCCGCGCGCGCGGGCCGAGGGCGGGCGCGATCCGGTCGCGGGTGTACTGACCGAGGTAGGTGACCACGTCCACGCCGTCGCCTATCCGCCGCATCATCCGGCGGGCTCCGGGAATCCTGGCCCACCAGATCTCATGACCGTGAGTGGTCGCCACCATGCGCCGTATGCCGCTGCGGCGCAGGGCCGGTGCCATCAGGGCGAGCGGTGCCGCCGCTCCGAACCAGACCCGGTCACAGCCATGGGCCCTGGCTAACTCGACGGCTTTCCTGGTGACCCGCCGGGTCGGCAGGAGCATGCCGGTGGAGTCCCGCACGACCGGAAACGGAAGCGTCGCGTCATAGTCGGTGCCGCCCGGCTCGTGCGAGGTGTAGACGACGACACCGTCATGCGGCATACGCGTGACCATGGCGTGCACGAATGTCTCGATCCCGCCCTGCCGGGGCGGGAAGTCGTTGGTGATGACGAGGGTGGACCCCATGGGTGTGTCAGTCCTTCAGCAGGTGTGGACAGGGCGTGCCGTGAAGAGATAGTTGCGGCAGTCGACCGTGACCTCGGCCACGGGCTCCCACCTGCGGTCGCGCCAGCGGTACATGCCGTAGCCCAGGGCGGTCAGGCGGCGCACGAGAGCGGCAGGCTCCATGCCGTACTTCGCGAGGTGGCGGTCCTCGATCTCCAGCAGGAGGACGGGCCGGTGGCGCAGCAGCGTGGTCCGGGCGCCGGACAGCACGGCCGCCTCCGCCCCTTCCACATCGGCCTTGATGAAGTCGACGCGGTCGAGACCCATGCCGCGGCACAGACCGTCCACCGTCCGCACCGAAGTGGTCACCGGACGGGACCGGGCGAACTCCGCGTTGGGGCCCGGCCCCGACGCGCCCTCGGTGAGGTACGCGCGCCCATGGACGGGCAGCAGTCTGCGCCGGGGCAGACTCATCGTGCCCCGCCGCCGCGCCCGCTCACCGAGGGCGGCACGGTGCACGGTGACGTTGCCGCAGCCCAGAACCGCTGCCGCGGTACGCAGCCAGCGCGCGGGGCCGTGCAGCGGCTCCACGCTGTACACAGCGCCGGAAGGACCGGCCAGCGCGGACAGGGTCCAGGTGTAGAGGCCGTACTCGGCGCCGATGTCGAGGCATACCGCGCCCGGCCGCACCCACGGCCTCAGCCCCGCCACCTCCTCCTCGACGAAGCTGTACCGCGACGCCGCCCAGCGCAGCGCGAGCGCCACCGACGTCACCCTCACCCCCGCGTAGCGGGAACCGGTCCGGCGCACCGACGTGCCCGTCATCCCCCGACCCTTCAACTGCGAGGCGAAACACCCCGCACCTCACCGACAATGTGATCATCCGACCGGGAGGGTAACACCGGGGAACATCGCCTCCAGGAGGGCGAGGTCTGTATTCGGAAATGCGGAATTACTCTCTCCGCTACGGTGCGGAAGCGACGCGCGGTGCATTCCGCCCAAAGGACGCGCCGGCCTCGGATCACCGCGCGGCGCCGGACGTCACGGGCCCCGTCCGGCCCTTTCACCCGGCCCGGCCGCCGTCCACGGTCCCCAAGGTCCCGAACGACCGGATGGTCGGCCAAGGGACCGGACGCTGCCGTTATGCACTCCGCGCTGGTGATCGGGCACAGGGCTCATGGGAGCCTCCGTCGCGCTGGCACTGCGCGCGCACGGCGTGCCGGTGCACTTACGCGATGCCGACCCGGCCGCGGCACGGATGCCCGCCGCTCGGGGCCGGAACGCAGCACCTCATGGCTCGTCGCGTCAGCGGCGGACGGTGGACTCGGCCACGTTGTTGCCGCCCGTCATGTCGGCCAGGCGCTGGTCGTGCCGCAGTACGGCCGGGACGATCACCGCTCCGCTCCCCTGGCGGCAGGATCCGCCACCTGGAACGGATCACCTTCAGAGGGTGCCCCAGCGCACCGGCGAGGTGGTTCACGGTGCGCGTGGACAGCGGTGGACCGCACTGGTAGGTAAGTGCGCAGGAGTTCTCAGTGTGCCCTTTGGTTTCCGTCACACGCCCTCAACTGCATGGGAAAGGCTGCCAGTTGCGCCCGCCACATCGCACCGGCTCCGACGCGGGAGGGTGCCCTTCGGCTCCCGCCCCGGTATCTGCTGATGCCGTTGGACAAGAGGTGAGGCACGGTTGGAGGCGTGAGTGAAGGACCCTGATATGTCCCGCGGTGCCCGTCTGGCCGCCCACGAGGCCGTTTCCACATCGCTGGCGCTGCGCAGTGAGCGCAGTCTGCGCGAGTTCGTGGACGCCGGCGCACCGCTGGGGTCGGGCATCGGCGGGAAGACGGTCCTGCTGGAGGTCGAGGGAACCCCGGTCTTCGTCAAACAAGTACGGCTGACTGATCTGGAGCGACGGCCGGAGCATGTTCACTCCACCGCGAACCTGTTCGGACTTCCGGTCTTCTGCCACTACGGCATCGGCACGATCGGCGGCCCGGGGTTCGGGGCCTGGCGGGAACTGGCCGTACACACCATGACGACGAACTGGGTGGTTGCGGGAGACCACGAGGGCTTCCCTCTGATGTACCACTGGCGGGTGATCCCGGACTCTGGCCAGCCGCTGCCCGAGGAACTGGCCGATGTGGATCGAGCTGTCGCCTACTGGGGAGGCGGATCAGCCGTACGCCGGCGGATCGAGGCTCTCCGGCATTCCACGGCAAGCCTCGTACTGTTCCTGGAGTACATCCCGCAAAACCTGCACGACTGGCTGGGTGTACAGATCGAGGCCGGCGGCGAGCCGGCCGAGCGGGCCTGCGCCATGGTCGACGACGAGCTGAAAGCCAGCATCTCGTTCATGAACGCCCGCGGGCTTCTGCACTTCGACGCCCACTTCGAGAACATCCTCACCGACGGCCGACAGCTCTTCTTCACCGACTACGGACTCGCGATCTCCGCACACTTCGACCTCACACGGGACGAGGCCGACTTCTTCGAACAGCACCGCACCTACGACCAGTACTACGCCGTCACCCACCTGGTGAACTGGCTGGCCGTCGCTCTCTACGGATACACACCGGAAGAACGCAGAAAGTTTGTGAATGCGTGCGCCCAGCGGGTGGCCCCACAGGACGTTCCCGCGTCGGTCGCGGCGCTCCTTGTCCGTTACGCGCCGGTCGCCGCGGTGATGGGCAATTTCTACCGCGAGTTTCAGCAGGGGAGCCGAGCAGTTCCCCATCCGCTGGCAACGATCTCGGACGGGGCGAAGCACGTGATCAGCGGCAGCCGCTCACAGGCGGGGGGTAAACCGGCCGTCGGGTAGCTTCAGCAGCCAGCCACGGTCGACGAGTCCGACGAGCTTCCCGCGCAGTGGTTCCAGCTTGGCCCGCACGTTGACGTCCACTCCCGGCATCCCACCGACCTGCCGGGCCATGACGGGTCCAGCTGCCTGCCGTACGGCGGCGGGTATTCGCTGGTAGTCCGGTGGAAGCAGCAACATTTGCACCCCGAGCTTGCTTCTTATCTCCCGGCTTCGAACCGTGTGTCGATCTGGGTCGCTCATCCGGGGATTCGCCGGACGCGGGGGCGGCCTTCGTCTGATCACTCGCGCATGGGCCCGCACCCGGGGACGAGGCCAAACCGGACACCCTGGCGCGGATCGCCGAGGCCGTACCCCCGCACTGCGGAGAACTCATCGGCACCCTCGCACGTCAATACGCAGCCACCTGGCTCGAATTCGCCGAGGAAATCGACCAACGCGACCGCGCCGTCCCCCACAAAGCAGCCGTATAGCAACCCATCCCCACCACCCCACCACGAACACCCGGCCCCCACCGCGCCCGGCCAACCCACCAACCACAACGACCAGGAGCCTCCCGCACCCCGCACCCCGCACCCCCACGCCCCACGCCCGGGAACGAAGCCACGAGGGTCCCCGCCAACCGCCGACACATAGAGCGTGGCTCTCTCATGGGTTGATCGGATGTATCTGTCCGGTTAGTGATCACTGATGTGATGTGGGACCGGATCGAGCCATTGATGCCGGCCGATCCGGCCCGTGGGCGGAGGTGGGCCGATCATCGCCGCGCCCTTGAGGCCATCGCGTGAAAGTACCGCACCTGCTCGCCGTGGCTCGATCCGGCAGAGGAGCTCGGGCCCTTTCCGACCGAACACAAACGGCTGATCAGATGGGAGGTGGACGCCACATGGGAACGGGTCCTCACGGCTGTCCTTGCCGAGGCTGATGCCGGTGACGACGTGAGCCGGACAGTCTCAGTGGACTCAACCGTCTGCCGGGCGCACCGGCATTCAGCGGAGCAAGAAGAAACAGCAACCGGCCGGTCCGAGCGCGAGGATCACACACTCGGGCACTTCCGCGGTGGTTGAGAACGAAGGTCCGTTTGGCCAGTGACAGCCGAGCGCGGCGAGGCTCTCCTTCGAACCGCCCAGGCAGCCGGCCACCACTGGCCTCGTCAGGGCCGTCAGCCCCTTCTTCCGCCCGCGCTGTCGCGGGTTCTTCGGCAACGGACCCGCGCACGTTCAGGGGGCTCTCCCTAGAAGTGGGGTACCACGGCGACGGGGCAGCCGACGTGGTGGATCGCGGCATGGGTGACGGCTCCGGTGCGGGGGCCGACGGGATGTTCGGCGAGGCGGTGTCCCACGACGAGGAGGCTCGCTCCGGTGGCGGCCCTGACCAGCGCCGTGGAAGGCTTCTCGTCCACGACCGTCTCGAGGACCTCGACGTCGGGGTACTTGTCGCGCCACACCTGGAGCACAGCCCTGAGGAAACCCAACCATTCCTCGCCCTGCCAGGTGTCCTTCACCAGACCGATGTCACCCGGTCCGAGGCCGATGGGGGTGACCGTGTGCCAGGCGTGCACGGCCCGCAGGCGGGCGTTCCGGAGCCGGGCGGCTTCGAAGGCGAACTCGATGACCTCGTCGCATGCCTCGCCAAGGTCGACGGCGAGCACGACGTCCCGATAGCCGGTGTCCGTCGCGGCACTTCCGTCACCTGCCGGTACGTGTTCGTCCGCCGCCTCCTCGTCCGCCCGGACGAGAACGACGGGGCACGTCGACTTCGCGACCACGCCGAGCGCCACCGAACCCACGAGAAACCCGGTGAACCCGCTCCGCCCGCGTGAGCCCAGAACCATCAGATCGGCCTGGTCCGCCGCCTTCAGCAGGGCGGTGACGGCCGGGCCTTCCCTCTGCTCTTCGGCCAGACGGACGTCAGGGCACTCGGCGCGGACATGCTCTACCGCCTGCCGCAAGAAACGCCGGGCCAGATGCCGCTGGGCGGCACTGGCGATCTCGCGCTCCTCTCGGCGGGAGTGCCAGTCCCAGGCGTGCACCAGGTGAAGCGGTCCGTGCCGTCGCTCGGCCTCGCGAGCCGCCCATGCGGCTGCGGCCAGACTTTCGGCTGATCCGTCGACTCCGGCGACAACGGGTCGAAGCATCTCGGCACCTCCAACGCTCGGTCTGTCATCGGATACCAGCGTCACTCCGCGGCCTGCGCGGAGGCAGAGGCTGCCTGGCCCCCTCCGGGGGCCGTACGGCCCCTCTCCGTGAGGCCCGCCGTCAGCTCGGAAGCACGAAGTGACGCTTCTCGCCCGGTCGCATGCAGACCGCTCGGTGTGGATCAGCGGCGGTGGGGGCAAGCGTATGTGCGTGGGCTGTTGCTGGACGGGCCCTTAGGACAGTTCGCGCTTGAGAATCTTCCCGGTGGCAGTCATGGGCAGGGCGTCGACGAACTCGACGATGCGCGGGTATTTGTAGCCTGCGAACTGCTCTTTCCCCCAGGCTGTCAGCTCGGCCTCAGTCGTACTGTCGCCGGCCCTCTTGACGACGACGGCCTTGATCTCTTCCCCGTGACTCAGGTGTGGAACTCCGATCACAGCGACCAAGGAGACCGCGGGGTGCTCCATGAGCACCTCCTCGAGCTCACGCGGGTAGACGTTGAACCCCCCGCGAATGATCATGTCCTTGGACCGGTCGACGACGAAGTAGAAGCCGTCCATGTCCTTGCGAGCCAGATCTCCGGTGCGGAACCATCCTTGGTTGATGGACTCCGAGGTGGCCTCGGGGCGCTTGTAATAGCCCTTCATGATGTTGTAGCCCTTGATCGCGATCTCCCCGACCGCGCCGGGGTCGTCCTCCACATCCGACCAGTCATCTTTGATGAGCTTCATATGGACCCCGGTGATGGGCCGGCCGATCGATCCGACACGGGGCTCCTCGCCGTACTTGGCGAATGACGCGATGGCCACCGTCTCCGAGAGCCCGTAGCCCTCGAGGATCGTCACACCGAAATGTTTTTTGAACTCTTGGTGGATCTTCGCGGGAAGCGCGGAACCACCGGACACGGCGATGCGCAGGTTGGCGGCCAGTCGGACAACGTCAACGCTGTCGTCGAGTGCCTCGAGCAGGCCCCAGTACATGGTCGGTACGCCGCCGAAGAACGTCACGTCATGGCCGAGCATGAGCTCCAGCGCCTCTCGGGCGTTGAACCTCGCTTGCAGGACGAGTGTGCCGCCGAACCCGATGGCGCCGTTCTGGATGACCATCTGGCCGAAGGCATGGAAGAGTGGAAGCACGCACAGGTAGACGTCGGGTTTCGCGGGGTCCGACTCGAAGAGCTGGACACCGGCTCGGGCGATGTCGTACACGTTCCGGTGTCTGAGTTCCGCGCCCTTGGGCTGCCCGGTGGTACCGGACGTGTAGAGGATGACCGCGGTGTCGTCGTCGGCACGCTCGACCGTCTCGAACGTCTCTGGCTGCCCGGCGACAGCGGCGGCAAAGATCTGGTCCGGCGTGACGCCATCCACAGATGCGCCGCTGCCGATGAGGAAGAAGTGCGCGGCCCGATCGGCGGCCTCAAAGGCCGACCATGCCTCGCGCCCGATCGGGAGATCCGGACTACCTTCGAAGGCGAAGTACGCCGCCGCGTCCGAGTCGTTGAGGTGGTAGGCAATCTCTCGCGCCTTGAGGAGCACGTTCAACGGCACGACGACCGCGCCGGCCTTGAGGATCCCGAAGTAGATCGTCGTGAACTGCGGGATGTTCGCGCAGGACAGGGCAACCTTCTCGCCAGGGCGAACGCCGCGCTCGATCAGCAGGTTCGCCACCCGGTTCGACGCCGCGTCGAGTTCCGCGTAAGAGATCCGATCGCCACCGAAGACGATGGCCGTGCGCGCCGGGTGTACCGACGCGGTGTGGGTCAGCAGTCCGGACACATTCCGGGTCGAACTCGTCATCAATGGCTCCTGGTCTGTGCGTAGTCGGGGCACCGCGTTGTTCCTGACATCAGGTGGTCAGGAAGTTTTCGCCTTCACGCGTGTCGAGGAGTCCGAGAATGCTCTGGACCGCGTTGTCCTGCGCCAGGCCTGAGTCCATACCGGGCGCGATGATGCCGCGGGCCCTGGAGACCACGGTCCATCTGCGCGGACGAAACACCCGCGCATCCCGGCGACACAGGCCCTCGACGATGGCTTTTGCCGCTTGCTGGGGGCTGATGCGCTTACGCAGGAACCTCGGCTGGGTGCCGAGCAGCGCCTGGGCTACTGGATCCTCGTCGAGGCCCTGCCGGGTCATGTCCGTGTTGATCACCGCGAAGTACGCGGTCGTGACGCTGACGCCGTGAGCGGCGAGCTCGACCCGCAGTCCACGGCCGAGTTGCTCGACAGCTGCCTTGCTCATCGCGTACGGGATTGCGCCGGCCCCATTGACGAAGGCGAACACCGACGAGATCAGTACAAGCCGACCACGGTTCTCGATGAGGCCCGGAAGGGTGGCACGGACCGTGTTGAGCGCACCACCGACGTTCACGTCGAAGAGTCGGTCGACCGCCGAAGTCGATGACGCCCGGAGGGTCACGCCCCGCCCGAGTACACCTGCGTTCGCGATCACGATGTCCAGGCGGCCGGCGTCCCTGATGACGGTCTCGACCGCTCGGCTCATGTCGCCGAGGTCGGTCACGTCGCCGACCAGGTAGGTGACCCGCTCATCGATCGCCTCGCCCGCAGCCGGGCGTTGCAGATCGATCACGAAGACCCGGGCGCCAGCGGCGGTCAGGGACCGCGCGGCGGCCGCACCCAGGCCCCGGCCGCCGCCGGTGACGAGGGCGACCTTTCCGGCGATCGACTGGTCGGACCTGTCAGTCATCGAGGAACTCCAGAACTTGGGGGACGAACTCCCGGTGGTGCTGGAAGACGCCGCCGTGCCCGGAGTTCGGGTAGATCTTCAGGCAGGCATTCGGGATCCGGCGGGCCATGTCGGCTGAGTTGCTGCTCGCGACCATGAGGTCGTGATCACCGTTGGCGACGAAGACCGGTTGGGTGATGACCGAGAGGTCGTCGGGTGCGTGCAGTCCGGCAGCGCGGATGGCCTTCAGCTGCGCGCGTCGAGCCTGCAGGGAGATTTTTTTGTCGCGATTGTGGGTGCGTTCCTTGAGCCGGGTGAGGTAGTCCTTTGCGGCTCGTTTGCCCTCGGCGTTGCGGGGGAAGAACAGGAACGTCCTGGCGTCTTTCAGGGTGAGCGCGGACTTGACGTACGCCCTGAGCGCGACCTTGTTGATCTCCTTGATGCCGCCGCCTCCGCGGGGACCGGTCCCGGCCAGGATGATCCGGCGCACGAGTTCGGGTGCCTGCAGGGCCACCATCTGTGCGACTCCGCCGCCGAGCGAGAACCCGAGGAGGTCGACCTTCTCGAGTCCCATCGCGCGGATGAAGGCGACGGCGTCGCGGCCCATCTCCTCGACGTCGGGCGGCACGGATCCTCCGGACGCGCCGACCCCGCGGTTGTCGAACGTGATCACTCGGTGGCGGGCGGCGATGCCGTCGATGATCCTTGGGTCCCAGTCATCAAGGACGGCCATCAAGTGGTGCAGGAACACCACCGGAACGCCTTCGGTCGGGCCGAGTTCGCGGTAGGCGAACGGCACCCCGCCGACGTCGATCGTGCGGGTGGGTACGTCGATCCACTTCATGCTCTTTGTCGTCTTCATCTGGCCTCACCGGATACGACCGAGGACCGCGGCTCCATGCAGTTGCCTTACGGTCATTTAACTTACGGTTGTAATACATACAGGGAGAATGAAGTGGTGGCAAGTGCTCTGCGTCACTGAGCTTGACTCTGTCGGGGATCTTGGAGTTTCGCAGTGCGGCAGCATGATCAATGGGCATGCTCGGGTCGCTCCGATGACCGATGCAGCTGTCGAGGTGCCCGTTGTCCCTCCGTCCCCGTTCCGGCGAGCAAGTCCCGCCTCTGACTGGGCAGATCGCGCGGGCGAGCAACCCGGGCGGTACGACGGCGATATGGGTGCGTGACCGGCTCGATGGGCTGTGGTGCGACGAGGACTTCGTCGACTGGTATCCGCGTGACGGGCGTCCGGCTCTTTCGCCCGCCCAGCTGGCCACCGTCTGTGTGCTGCGGTTCCTGCTCGGTCTGTCGGACCGGCAGGCCGCCGAGGCGGTCCGCTGCCGCATCGACTTCAAGTACGCCATGGCCATGGAGCTGGATGATCCAGGCTTCCATCACAGCGTGCCGGCCGGTTTCCGCGACCGTCTCGCCGAAGACGACCGTGCCGACTGGCTCCTCGACCTGGCGCTCGCCCGCCTCAAGGAGGCCGGCCTGGTGCGCGAACGCACCACGCAGCGCACCGACTCCACCCATGTCCTGGCCGCGGTGCGGGATCTGACCCGCCTGGAGCTGATCACCGAGGCGGTCCGCGCCTCACTGGAAGAAGCCGCCGGCGTCTCTCCTCACCTGCTGGACGATCTAGTCGATGAGGAATGGGGACGCCGCTACGGCCGCCCGGTCCGCCTGGGCAAGAACCCCACCAAGCCCAAGACCAGGATCCTTGCCACCGGAAACGACGCCGTCCGGCTCCTGGAGCACCTCTACCGTCACGGAGCGGACCGCGCGTTGGGCCCGCGTGTCCAGGCCCTGCGCCAGATCATGGTGCAGAACTACCACCGTGACGCCGCAGGACACCTGCGCTGGCGCACCGCCGAGGCAGAAGGCGGACCCGGGCTGCCGCCCTCGTCCCGGGCGATCGTCTCTCCCTACGACACCTCGGCCCGCTACGCACGGCACCCACACATCATCAGCTGGAAGGGGTTCTCCGCCCACCTGACCGAAACCTGTGCTCCCGACGGCCCCAACGTGATCACGGACGTGGCCACCACCGCTGCCACCACCCACGACAGCCAGGTCCTGCCCGGCATCCACACACGGCTGCGGCGCTGCGGCTTACTGCCCGCCGAGCACCTGGTCGATGCCGGCTACACCTCCCTGCCCCACCTGGAAGAAGCCGCACGTGAACACCAAGTCACCGTCTCCGGGCCACTCCGCAGCAACCCCACCCGCCAACACCGCCGAGGCGAGGGCTTCGCCCGGGACGACTTCCACATCGACTACGACAAGCAGCAGGTCACCTGCCCCCAGGGCCAGATCAGCGCGGGTTGGCACGGCCCCTACCCGACCTCCTCACCCACCGCAGCCCCACTGATCGTGGCCAGGTTCACCAAGAGCCAGTGCCACCCCTGCCCGGCCCGCGCCCAGTGCACCGCCTCCCGCGAAGGCACCCGCACCGTGGGATTTCCCCCACGAGAACTCCGCGACCTGCAACTCCGCGTCCGCACCGAGCAGCAGACACCCGAGTGGAAGACCCGCTACGCAGTCCGCTCCGGGGTGGAGGGCACGGTCAACGAGTTCGCCCACGGACACGGCATGCGCCACTGCCGCTACCGAGGACAGGGAAAGGCCCACATCCAGCACGTCCTGACCGCCATAGCCATCAACATCGAGCGCCTCAGTGGACTGACGCCGACTGAGGAAACCCTCACGCCCCGCCGGCCGACTGCCTTCCAGAACTACCTCGACCGGCGCGAGATACCTCGGCCGAAGTCCTGGCGAACCCTCGGCACCTGACCTCGGCAACTCCAAGATTCCCGACAGAGTCACCTGCGGGACGGGGGGCCTTCGCGCGGAAGTGGCGGAACCCCCGGCGGACCCGGGCCGGGGTGAGCCGACGGGGCTCGCTGGGCCGTTCCCAGGGGCGACGGAGGTCTTCGGCGAGCGGTCGGGCGAGGCGGAGTTGGGCATGGGCGGCGATGATCAGCCAGGTCCACAGGTCGGCAGGTCCACAGGTCGGCAGTGTGCGGGTCGCGGACCTTGGGGACGGTCCAGCCCAGAGTCTGCTTGAACAGCCGGAAGGTGTGTTCGAGATCGAATCTGCGGAGGAATGCCTGCCAGCGCAGGTCGATGTCCTCGCCGGTCATCGAGGTGCGTGAGGACCACAGCCAGACCGGTTTCGGGTCGCGGTCGCCGGGCAGGTGATCCACCTTCAGCCGGATCAACGTGCCGTGGATCAAAGGGAGTTCGCCGCAGTGGTCGAGCCAGGGTCCACGGACGGTCAGGCGGGGGTGCATCCGGTCCCAGGCGAGGGCTTCGGCCCGGCGTGCCTGGTCGGCCGGGTGCGAACGCCAAGGTCCAGGTCAACCGGGCATCTCTCCCGCCGGACGCCGACCTCCGTGCGGCCTACGCGCAATCGCTCACATGGCCGGGATTCCAGGAGCGTGTGCCGCGATTCGGTCAGATCGTCGCGGAAAAGGGTCCCGAGTTCGCGGCTCCGCATGGGTGCATTCCTCGGCCTCGTCAATCAGCAGTCGTAATCCTCCCGCTCACGATGGCACCACGACGGCAGGCACGGCTGCCTTCCCGGCAGGCCCACCCATCGCAAGATGTCCGACGCGTTGCCTGCCTGCGGCATCTCGGCGCCATCCAGCAGCCCGTCCTGGTCGCGCATTGCGACGCACACCTTGGTCCCCACCCAGAACTCCTGCACGGTGTGCAGCATCGCCAACGGTTACGACGAACCCATCCCCCATGGCAGACGACCCCGGCATCGAAACCCTGCACCATGTCTCCGCGCTGGTCACACCCCATGAGCGTCGGCTGGAAGGCGGCGGGCGAGCGCGCGGGCTCCGCAGGCACTGCCCGTCAGCCAGGGTAGGGGTACCTTGTGCCTATGGGTACTGACACCCATGCCTTCCTCAGCGATCTCGCTCGGGGCCTGACACCCCGAGCGGATCAGATAGCCCATGTAATACTGCAGCACCTACGCAGCGAGCTTCCCGAAGTATGGAAATACGAGGACATTGCCGCCGTGGCGCCAGTGGCGTTGTCTGAACACATCGCAGCCAGTCTGAATTTCCTTGAGCGCGGCCTCGACATGGCTGAGGTCAGGACACCGCCCGCCGCCATCGAGTTCGCCGGCCGACTCGCTGAGCACGGGGTGCCGATCAGCCAGCTCCTTCGCGTCTACCGGCTCGTCCACGCGGATCTGCTGGATCAGCTCTATACGGAAACAGCCCGTGCCGCCGGGTCCCAGGAGCTGATCAACGCGACGACCGTCACCCTGAGCGCGATGGCCTTCGAGTACGTCGATCGCACGTCGCAACAGACTGTCGCCGCTTACCAGAGGGAACGCGACCGCTGGCTGCAGAAGCGGCTGACCGTGATCAACGAGGCGGGAACACGGATCGGGACCACCCTGGACACCACCCGTACCGCGCAGGAACTGACGGATGTCGGTGCCGACCACCTCGCGGACCTCGTCATCGTCGACCTTCTTTCCTCCGCTCTCCAGGAAGAGGAGACAAATGCGGCAGCCGGTCCGGCGACGCTCCGCCGAATCGCCCAGGCGGTCTCACACGGCTGTCCCGCCCCGGCACTCGGCACAGGACAGACACACACCTATCCGGATGGCTCGGAGCCGGCTCACGTCCTGGCCACCGGACAGCCCCTCCGGCTCGCCCTCACCGCCGACGACGTCCCCGCCTGGCTGGCAATGTCAACAGACCACGCGCGCTCCCTGCGCGCTCTGGGCCTGCACTCCTTGCTCCTGGTCCCGCTGCGGGCTCGCGGAAACGCGCTAGGACTCGCCCAGTTCGTCCGCCGTCGCCCGGCGGACCCGTTCGATGACGACGAGCTGCTGCTGGCCCAGGAGATCGCGTCCAGAGCAGCGGTGAACATCGACAATGCCCGCCGCTACACCCAGGAGCGCTCCACCGCGCTCACCCTCCAGCGCAGCCTCCTGCCGCACCACATGCCGCAGGACACCTCCGTAGAGACCGCCTCGCGCTACCTGCCCAGCGGATCACGAGCGGGCGTGGGGGGCGACTGGTTCGACGTGATACCGCTCTCCGGAGCCCGCGTCGCCCTCGTCGTGGGCGACGTGATCGGTCATGGCCTGCATGCCGCGGCCACCATGGGCAGACTGCGGACAGCCGTCCGCACGCTGGCAGACATCGACTTGCCCCCCGACGAACTGCTGACCCATCTCGACGACGTGGTCATCCGCCTGCAGCATGAAGAGGAAAGGGACACGGACGAGATCAGCGCCACCTGCCTGTACGCGATCCACGACCCCGTATCCCGCACCTGCTCCCTGGCCAGCGCCCGACACCTTCCGCCGGCCGTGGCGACTCCCCCGGCCGCCGACGGCACCGGCCCCGCCGCCCGCGCGGTCGACTTCCCGGAGCTGCCGATCGGCCCGCCCCTGGGTCTGGGCGGACTCCCCTTCGAATCCGCCCGGTTCGAACTGCCACCAGGCAGCCGGCTGGTTCTGTACACCGATGGCCTCGTCCAGAGCCGCTCTCGTGATGTCGAGGCTGCCCTCGCCCTGCTGCGCGACGTTCTTACCCAAGCACCGGCGTCGCTCGAGGAGACCTGCGACGAACTGCTGTCCGCGCTGCTGCCCAGCCGCCCCGCCGACGACGTCGCACTCCTTGTGGCACAGACCAGAGCTCTTGACGCCGATCACGTCGCCGCATGGGACCTGCCCAGCGACCCGGCAGTCGTCTCCAAAGCCCGCATCCATGCATCCGATCAGCTGACCGTCTGGGGGCTGGGAGAACTGGCCTTCACCACCGAACTCGTGGTCAGCGAGCTGGTGACGAACGCCATCCGCTACGGCAAGAGCCCGATACAGCTACGGATGATCCTTCAGTCCGCTTTGACGTGCGAAGTGTCCGACGCCAGCAGCACCGCCCCGCATCTGCGCCGCGCCCGGGTCTTCGACGAGGGCGGGCGCGGCCTGCTCCTCGTTGCCCAGCTCACCGAACACTGGGGTACACGGCACCACCGCGAAGGCAAGGTCATCTGGGCGGAGCAGCAGATTCCAGCTTTCCTGGGCGAGACTTCATCCGCTGCGCAGTGAGGTTTTGCGCGACGGGAAACCGGCAATGGCTCGCGTCGACGCCGACGCGAGACTCGCGTATCGGGTCGTACCCGCATGTCCGCGTTGAGGGCAGCGGTCGTGGAGTGGTCTCGCAGGCCGGGGCGGTGCTGCTGGTGGAAACGGTCCGCAAGACGGGTCTGGATACTGCGATATCGGCGGCTCTGGCGCCCTGGCGCAAGCCGCGGGCGCTGCACGATCCCGGCAAGATCCTGCTGGATGTGGCGCTCGCGGTCGCTCTCGGCGGCGACTGCCTGGCCGACGTCGGGATGCTGCGGGCCGAGCCGGCCGTGTTCGGGCCGGCGGCCTCGGACCCGACAGTCTCCCGGCTGATCGACACGCTCGCAGCGGGCGGCCAACGCACCTTGAACGCGGGGTCAAGGCCCAACCAACTCAGGCACTGAAGAGATGTTCAGTTGATCGTGCGGGCGGCACGGACGTGCCCCGCCCCCGTCAGCTCTGGTTACGAGCCGGGCGCACGATGCAGGGTCCTGAGGTGGCCCGTCGCTCAGGCGTCGGCTGCTCGATAGAGCCACCTGGTGGACACGCACGGGGCCGATCCAGTTCAGAGAAGTGACCAGGCCAAACGAGATGGCGCCGCTCCAAATGGTTCGGGGCTTGGCAGACCTCCGCCGCGTGTAGCCCCGAGCACCACCAGCCTAGGAGCACCCACCCCGGCCCGCACCCGCCGTGACCCAGGGCGTCGGCGTAGTCGTCGGGCATCCGTTTTCGTGATCACGTGAGCTGAAGGAGGGCGAGCGGACGGTTCCCTGCCCACGGACGTACGCCTCGGAGCTGTTGCGTCTGCCAGCACCGTCAGGTGGAGCGAGCCGACTGTGTTGGGGGATGATCTCCTGCGTGGCTGAAGAGGCAGGTACTGGTGCGGACGACGCTTGTCTATGGGATGAGCGACTGAGCTGGGCATTCGGACTGATAGCGGATGATCCGGCTGCGAGGACCGCAGCGCTTGCCCATCTGGCTGAGGCACGGAGGCAGGTCGAGGACGCGCGCGGTCGGTTCAACGAGACGTGGCGGCTGACGCGGCCCCTGGGAGCGGACGAGCAGTACCGGGAGCCGGCCTTCCTCAAGGCGCGTCGGAGGTATCAGCAGGCGCAGAGACGTTCGCTGCCCGACGGGCTGTGGGATCGCCCTGCGAGCGAGGATCTGGCCACTTGGCAGGGGTTGCCCTACGCGTTGCTCTTCCTGGAGTGGGAAGCGAGATTCCCGCAGGACTGGACGCAGCATGCGAAGGCGTGGAGTACGAAGGAGAGCCTGATCCGGGAGGTGGCCCGTGCTCGCCAGGAGGAGGCGATCAAGGCGAAGCTCACCGACCTGGTCGAGATCGTCGTCCACCGTGTGTATCGCTGCAAGGACCGCGAGTACGTGCGGGTTGCCCAGGCTGTCGACAGCGCTGACCTGCGCGGCAGGCTCGATCGGGCAGCCGATTCCGACAGTCCGTGGACCCGGAGCCATGCAGGGTATGTGCTCTGGCTCCTTGACCGCCCTGACCTGCCGAATACCCGTCATGTCTGGCAGACCTGGGTGGCAGGCAAGGCTGCGGCGTTGATGTGACCTGAGGACGATGCCGGGAAGGTCCCGTGATCATGGAGTGTCTACGCCTTCGTGACCTGCCTGGAAGTCCCTGCGCGGCGCGGCTAAGGCTCGGGGGCGGAAGATCCACCTGCTTGCTGCGGTGGAGCACAACACCGGGCTCGTCCTGGCTCAGCTCGACGTCGGCGAGAAGACCGGGGAGACGAGGCGCTTCCAGCCGCTGCTGGACAACGTCGCCGACCTGGCCGGAACCGTGGTCATCAGCGACGCGCTCCACACGCAACGCGAGCATGCCGCCTACCTCCTGGGCCGCCGGGCCCACTACATCGCTATCGTCAAGGGCAACCAGAAGAACCTGCGTAGGCAGCTGAAGTCCCGGCCCTGGAAGGACATCCCGCTCCCAGGCCGTACCCACGGTACAGGCCACGGCCGCGCCGAGATCCGTCGCATCAAGGTCGCCACCGCGGGCAACCTGCGCTTCCCCGGCGCCCGCCAGGCCGTGCAGATCAAGCGCCGACGAACCGACCGTAAGACCGGCAAGACCACCCTCACCACCGTCTACGCGGTCACCAGCCTGACCGCCGAGCAGGGCACTCCCGCCCAGCTCGCGAAGCTCATCCGCGGCCACTGGAAGATCGAAGTCCTGCACCACGCCCGCGACACCACCTTCGCCGAGGACGCCTCCCAACTGCGGACGGCAACGCACCCCGCGCCATGGCGACCTGGCGCAACCTTGCCGTCGGCGCCCTGCGAATGAGCGGCGTGAAGAACATCGCCTCCGGCCTCCGCCAGAACGCGCGCGACGCCCGCCGACCCCTCGCGCTCCTCGGCCTCGCGTGATCACGAAACGGACGCCCGACCGACTACGCCGAAGCCCTGCGCCGTGACCCGGGACATCTACGCGGGGCTAGCCAATCGTCCGTGAGCCGATCAGTGGTCCTACTGGCGCACCACTGGAATGACGGCCTTCTCCCAGCCCTTCGTCTCGTCACTGGACCAGCTCCCTACAACGGTCACGGGCCGGGGAATGTGGAGGATGGCGTTCTTGGCGTCGTTGAGCCCCTGATTGGTCAGGCGTTCCAGCAGCTTGATTGCCTAATAGCAAGTGGTGGCGGGCCTCAACAGCATGCACGCCACCACGAGCAGGGGCTGCGTGCCGCTCTATGCGGAGGTGTCAGTAAACCCGGCCGGCCGGAGACATCGCAGTCTCATGCTCGAGCGTCTCGAGAAGCATCCGCGTGGGGCCGGAGGCGATCGGGGACATCGCGCGGACGCTCGGAGCGTGACCTCCGCCCGGTGGTGAGTGCTTGGGTCCCGAACCCCTTCGGCAACGAAACCGAACGGCTGGACGGGCCCGTCGCCGCGGCGTGAGCGAGATGTGCAACCGGGGTGGGCTGACCGGTCTGTTCGGCTACTGCAACGGCGTGATCGGCGGGTGCCCGCCGGGCTCCTGCGGCCTGAGTGGACAAATATCGTCGTACTAGTGATCATGCCTTTGAGGAGTGAGAATGCGCGTTCGTAACGCTGCGATTGCCTCCGCCATGGTGATCGGTGCGATGGTGACGACGTCCCCCCGTGCGACGGCTGCCGACACGACCACCACGTTCACCGTGACCGCGACGACGGGGCTGACCATCAGCGCGCCCGGGAGCGCCAACCTGTCCTCGGCCGCGCCCGGCGGGACGGCGTCCGGCTCACTCGGCAATGTCACGGTCAACGACCAGCGTTCCCAGTTGAGCACCACCTGGACCGCGACGGTCGAGCTGACCACTGTCTTCACGACGGGCAGCGGCTCGGCTTCCGAGACGATCTCGGGGGCCCAGGTGACGTACACGCCGGGGAACCCCATCACTGAGACCAACCCTCCGCACACTCCGGGAACCGCCGGAACCCTGGCCGCGCAGCGCACGGCGTATTCCAGGGGCACTGGTGACGGCGCCAACTCGGTCACATGGAACCCGTCGGTATCTGTGGACGTGCCCGCGAGCAATGTGTCCGGCACCTACACCGGCGTCATCACTCATTCGGTGTCCTGAGTGTCCGAAGGCGTGCGAAAAGGCAGGTCGGTCCGATTCATGGGCGCGGCTGCGGCCGCGCTCGCTCTGCTGCTCCCGGGGATGCCGCGATCCGCTGCGGCGACGGCGAGCGACGGTTCGGCCGATCCCGGATACATCGGTTTCCGTCTCCTCGAAGCCCCGGTCGTCCGTCGTGACGACCCTCGTGCGTTGAAGTACATCGTCGACCATCTGAAACCGGGAACTGTCATCGAGCGCCGGTTCGAGGTTGACAACCAGACCGCCACCGGGCGCAAGGTGCAGCTGTACCCGGGCGCGGCGAAGATCGCGGACAACGCGTTCGTCTTCGCCGAGGGCCGGACGCCCAACGAACTGACCAGGTGGACCAGGGTCAAGCCGTCCGCCCTCACTCTCGGACCGTGGGAGAAACGGGAGGCGAAGGTCACGATCACGGTTCCCGATACGGCGACGCCCGGAGAGCGCTATGCGGTGGTGTGGGCGGAGAGCGGAACTCCACCCGACGAGCATCACAACATCGGCTCGATCATGCGCGTGGGAACGCGGGTGTACCTGGACGTTAGCAACAGCGGTGAGTACGCGGACTTCCGGATCCAGAAGATCATCGCCGTGCGCGACAAGGACGGGAGGCCGAGTGTCGTCGCCCGTGTCCGCAACACGGGCAAGCGGGCCCTTGATCTGAGAGGGAAGCTGCACATCGGGGAGGGTCCCGGCGGGCTGGACGCGGGGACGCATCCGGTCACCGAGGGCATCACCCTGCCACCGGGAGGCTCGGGAACCGTCAAAGTGGAGGGGCTCGAAAGGAGTCTGCCCGCCGGGCCCTGGAAAGTGCGGTTGGAGCTGGAGAGCGGAATGGTGCGGCACAGCCTCTCCGCGCGCCTGACCTTCCCGAAACCGGGGGGCATCTCCGCCGCGTGGATCATGAGCTCGTCAACCCGCCCCTACTGGTACGCCGGGGCAGGTTTTCTGGCTCTGAGCGGTGCCGTTCTGATGTTCGTCAGGTCCCGGTCCCGACGGATCGCTTGAATGTACGAGTGAAGAGAGGATCTTCCCTTGCCGAACGGGTGAACACGGCCCGACTCCGGTGCCGAAAGCCACAGGGGGTTCCTTTTTTCATTCAGTATGAAAATGGCCATTCAGCGGACTATCGGAAGGAGCATGGGTGGGATCGCGATCCCTCTCATGGCCCCGCCTCTCTTTGCGGATCGGGACCGGCGGAGCACTGTGCGCGAGTTTCCTGGTGCTGCCTCCAGAGACAGCGGCCAGCACCATGACGGTCTCGGCGGTCTTCGCGGTCCCCCAGGCCGTATTGGCGCCCCCCGTGATCACCGTGCCGTCCCCGACCAATATGGGGACGGTACGGGCCGGCGCGACATTGAGCGTGGCACTCGGATCGGTAAGGGTGACCAGCAGCGGCAACAAGAGCTGGACGGCGACGGTTTCGGCGACCAGCTTCAAAACGGGGAGCGGCTCGGCCTCGGAGACCATCCCGCAGAGCAATCTGAGGTACTGGTCCGGCCCCCTCGTGACGAAGTCCGGCCCGGGAACCTTCACCTCCGGCCAGCCCAGCTCGAGTTACTCGGTAGCAATGGACGCCTCCCGCACCGCCTTCTCGTACAGTTCGACCCTGACGGTCAGCAGCTCCGTGACCTGGCAACCGACGCTGAGGGTGTCGGTGCCCGCCACCGCGGTGACAGGCACCTACACCGGCAAGGTCACGCATTCGGTCGCCTAGCGGTCGGATGCGGCCTGCGTCTTGCGGTTCATTCCAGTGGTGTGGCTCAGGGAGTGGTGTTGAGCAGGACCGACACCTCGTCTGTGTCGTAGACGGCGGCCGTCGCGTCCGGCAGCGAATCCTCGTCGAAGTCCCCCACTGCGACGGAGAACGCCGAGGCGGGGACGCCGAAGTCGGACCTGGTGCCGAAGGTGCCGTTACCGTTGCCCGGCAACACCGACACCGATCCGTCACCGTTCGCGGTCGCGAGATCAACGGCCGAATCACTGTCGAAGTCCGCCAGCTCCACCGAGAGGGGCGACGAGTCGGTCACGTAGTCGGCCTTGGCGTCGAGTGTGCCGTCGCCGTTGCCCAACAGCACCGACACCGTGCTGTCCTCCAGGTTGGCGATCGCCAGGTCGGCGTTGGTGTCCCCGTCGAAGTCCTCCGTCACGACCAGACCGGGCTGAGCCCCCGTCGCGTAGTCGACATGGGTGTCGAAGGTGCCGTCACCGTTGCCCAGGAGAACCGACACCGTGTTGTCACCGACGTTGGTGACGGCCAGGTCGGCATTGTCGTCCTCGTCGAAGTCGGCCACCTCGATCCCGTAGGTCCAGGTTCCCGCTCCATAGTCGACGTGGGTGTCGAAGGTGCCGTCACCGTTGCCCAGGAGGATCGACACCGTGCCGTCCATGACGTTGGTGACGGCCAGGTCGGCGTTGGTGTCCTCGTCGAAGTCGGCCACCGCCACGGTGTACGGATACGCTCCCACGCCGTAGTCGACGTGGGTGTCGAAGGTGCCGTCACCGTTGCCGAGCAGAACCGACACCGAGTTGTCGTCAGCGTTGGCCGAGACCAGGTCGACGTGGCCGTCCTCGTCGACATCAGCCGTTTCGATTCCGCTCGGGAGGCTGCCGACGGCGTAGTCGACGTGGGTGTCGAAGGTGCCGTCACCGTTGCCGAGCAGAACCGACACCGTGTTGTCGTCGAAGTCGGCCACGGCCTGGTCGAGGTGGCCGTCCTCGTCGAAGTCGGCCACCTTTATGACGACGGGGCCGCCGCCCGTGCCGTACTCGACGTGGGTCGCGAAGGTCGGGGCCCCCGCCCACGCGGTCCCCTGAGTCAGGAACAGCGCCGTGGCCAGGGCCACGACCGTGACGACATATCTGCTGCTTCGTAGGCCCATGTGGGCCTGATCATGCTGGGGCATGTTTTCCTCCTCCGCGCCGGCATACCGTTTGTCCGAGCGGCGACCCGAGAAAATGCCAAGTCGATGACTTCTACGACGTGGCGGGAATCGTGCTCGGTCGTGGGCGGCTTCAGCACGCTTCCCTGATGGGCCGTCAACGCCGGCGCAGAAAAGAACGGGCCCTTACGTGAGAAGGTCTCGATAGTCGGGAGAATTCACCCGTGAGGCACGAGAAAACACACTGAAACCACACATACGGTCTCGCCACCGATGACATACCGTCAATCCGCAGAACAACGCCATGAAGGACCAATTGGCGCATTCGGCCGTCTCGCACTGGTGGTGAGAAATCCGTCGGCGTGCGCCGGAGCCGACCGACCGCCGACAGCTCCCGCGGGGGTGGAACCGGACCCGGCCCTGCTGCTGCACGGACGACTTCACCCGGGACGCGGGCCGCCGTCTGATGGGCCAAGCCCTGCAAGGAGGGGCTGGAGTTCACGGCGGTCGTCGCCGCCACCGACATGGTCGCCGTCGGCGCGCGCACCGCCGTGCACGAGGCGGGCCTCGACGTCCCGGGGGACGTGTCCCTCGTGGGCTACGACGACATCCCGTTCGCCCGTGACCTGCGCCCCCGCCCTCATTGTGGTCCACGTCCCGTACGAGAAGCTGGGCCGTTTCGCCGTCCGTACGGCACTGGGCAGACGCGCGGACGCCCGGCGGAGTACCTGTTGAGGGGGACGCATGTGGTGGTGCGCGACTCGCTGGCGCAGGGGGGCGACGACGGACGCTGAGCGCCGGACTGCGTGACCACTGTCGGCGGACGGCGCCGGAGCGACGGGCCGCCGTACCACTGACCGCAGTTCCGTACCGCGCGTGGGCGAGCCGTCGGCCCGGTCCGACGCGGGTGCGGATTCCTCCTCGGGGCCGAGGGCGCGGGTGGCCTCGGCCGCGGACCGCACGACGAGCTCGGGGTCTCGCAGGCCGTGCGCGGTATACGGGTCGTCCAGGGCCTCCGGGCTGCCGTCCAGTACGGCCGATCCTGGCCCGGTTCGGCCGTCTGCTGCGCCGACCTGGAGGCCGGGTCGGGGGGTTCGTTCCACGGGTTCCGGTGGTCGTCGGGGTCGCTGCCGAGCTGAAGGCTGATCAGATGGGATGTGACGGCGTCAGCGGTGTGGGCCGCGGCGTGGGTGCACGTCGACTCCGATGCCGGGCACCCACAGTTCGCCGTTGTCGCCCGCGCTGATGTCCCAGGCGGTGACTTCGTCTGGGCACACGGTGCCGCGGGCGCGCAGATCGGTGACGATCATGCGTGCGAGCGTGGCGGGCGCGGTCGGGTCCGTTTCGGGCAGTCTGGTGCGCCAACGACCCACCTCGTCCAGGTCCTGCCAGCCTCTGGCGCGCATCTGCGTGGCACGTTCGGTTGTCTGCTCGTGGTCGCGGTCGTCGATGGAGGCGTAGAACTCACGGTTCGTCTTCGATGGCTCGTAGGAGACGATCATGGTGCGTCCCCAGTCGCGTGACGCCCAGAGCTTGAAGCTCACCCAGTCGCCGGGAGCTTGAAGGGCATGTGCTCCGCCCAGGAGGCGATAATCCCCGCCAGATGCTCCTCGGCCTGTGCCCAGCCGTTGGCCGCGGCATGTCCGTTGAAGGTCCAGCCATGGTCATGGCCGGGGCCGTGGCGGTCCAGCTGCCACGTGTAGGGCAGGTCGCCCGAGTCGAGACGGGAGAACTCTGCCTGGACGAACGCTTTCGCCTCGTGCGCGGACAGAACCACCTCACTGTGGTCGCCGGACAGCAGCAGGATCCGCTCGCTTCTGCTCCACCGCACACTCGGGCCGTGTGCGGTGCCACCCAGCAGCTTGGGCGGCCCGATGCGCGCCACGCTGGCCTCGTAGAGGGGCCGCAAGGCATCACGGCATTCGATCAGGCTGCTCGCCCGCCGTGAGTCAGAACCGTGAACCGCCGATCCAGATCGGCATCGTCGTCAGTGAGAAGCCTTTGCGCCAGGTCCGCCACATCATGGCGGACCATCCCCGTGCCCGGACAACGCCGCTTCACCACTACGCGTTGCGTGAGCTGGTCGCGTACGAAGACGACCGATCGGCCCGTTGCGGTGCTGGCACAAGTGACCGTCCCCAGGACCAGAAAGGACGCCGCTCCAAGCGCCGACAAACTCGCCGCTCACCGGACTGGGGAATGGGCACAACGAGGTTAACCGGCACTCCGGAGCAGATCCTCGAACACCATCACGGCCAGTGGAGGCCGATGCAGCCGGTGGTCGCTCTCCCCCGAGGACGGGTGGACAGGACAGGGGAAGGGTGCGGTGACAACTCGGCCATGATGGCGACGCGGGGTCTTCGGCGCAGCGTGATGCACTCGTGGACACCGGCGCACCGGAATGCCGGCCAGGTCCAGAGGGCGCTGCGGACAGCGGATGCGATCACGAAACCGTCGGCGGCTTCGGGGTAGAGCGCTCAGGCGCTGTTGGGCCGGTCTCCGCGAGCGCCTGCGCTGTCACGCGGCGCAGCGAGGGGGCGGTGAGCCAGAGGTTCGTCCTGCCGGCCAGGTACGCCACCGCGCGGCCCACCCAGTCCGCGTCGCCGAGAAGATGCGGCGTGCCCTCGGCGACGAGCTGTCGTAGCAGGTACTCCAGCCGGAGGGCGTCCACCGCCCGGTACGGGCGCGCGTGCCGGTCGAAGCGCATCCGGTCGTCCTCATACGGGTGGAGACACGGCTGGCTGATCGGCGGGTACAGGAGGCCGCAGAAATGTCGCGTAAACGTGGCGTGGCTGGTGTGGGCCCGGGTACGGCCGGTGGTCGACGTCGTCCCTACCGCCGTCGACGTCACGGCCGTGGTGTACGTGATGCGCGGTGTGTTCAAGCGCCGGCACCTGCTCGCCGAAGCCCGCCGCCACCTCTCCTACGTTCTGCGCGGCCGACCGCACCAGGCGGGCCTGGACGAACGGATCGTGCAGGCGGTCGTCGACGACTGCACCCGCCCGGTCGGCGCCGGATGATGACCGTCGACCTACGCGCCCTGTACCCGAGCGACACCGAGGACCAGGCCGTACTGCGCCCGCTGGCCCGCAAGCGCACCGCGCATCCGTACGACAGGCCCTTCCCGGCGGTCGGACGCAGGTCATAGGCGGGTGCTGAGCCGGCGCACGTGCGGACCCCACTGCTTGATGTGGGCCTGCGCGATCGTCTTCGCCAACTCCGCCTCGTCCAGCCGAAACTTCTCCACCCGCGCACGGTCGGCGCAGTCACGGCAACCGCGCGGGGCGTCGCCGTGTTGCTGCGCCGCCCTGGCGATGCTGTCGTACGTCGGGACGATGTCCGCCTTGCGCCTCTCACAGATACAGGGCCACTCCGCCTTCACGCTGCTGAAGGCGGACTTGGGTCTGCAGCCGTTCCGCAGCATCAACTGCCGCGCCTCTTCCAGATCGACCGGTCGTCCCGACACCAATGTGACCGCCCCCGGTGCGTGCCCCGTAACGTCGCAGCGACTCTATGCGCAGGCACCGACATATCGTCCTGGGGCCGGGTTTCGGCCCGAGCCACTGCCAGAGCACGCACGGTGGGCGAGTCACGGGTGACGTTGGAGCGGCTGCTGTCCGTCATGAGGGTGGGCGCCGTGGCCCGTCTCGCGCCGTGCTCACCGCGCTTGCGGGTAGGCGGGGCCCGTGGTGGCCTCCTTCGGCCGTGATACGTGGGCGACGAGGAAGACCAGCACGCCACAGGTGGCGACCAGGATCCAGCCCGGGCGGGACGCGTGCGCGAGCCCCCTCGGGCTGGTGGCCGTGGCCAGGCCGCCAGCGAGAGCGATGCCGACGGCGGAGCCGAGTTGCCGTGCGGTGGAGGTGATCGCCCCGGCCACGCCGGCACGGGCAGGTGGCAGTCCATTGACCGCGGTGTTGGTGATCGGGGCGTTGGCGAACCCGAACCCGACGCCGATGAGCGAGTATGCGGCCAGAAGCAGGAGCACGCTCGTGTGTGGAGTGAGCCGGACCAGGCAAAGCCCGCCGGCCGTGATGAAACCACCGGCAAGGAGCAGCGGAAGCCGCGGTCCCGTGCGGCCGACCATGCGGCCGGACCACGGGGCGCAGACAGTCGCTCCGACGGCCAGGGGCAAGGTCGCCACTCCGGCGGCCAGCGGCGTCCATTCCCGGGTGTGCTGCAGGTAGAGGGTGTTCAGCAGCAGTGTCATGGTGAGAGCGACGAAGACCGCCACCGCGCCCAGGACGGCACCGCTGAAGACCGGGCTCCTGAAGATCCGCGGATCCATCAGCGGCTCACGTCGGCGGGACTCGACCCACACGAATCCGGCTGTCGCCACAGCAGCCCCTGCGTATCCCGCCAGCGCCGCAGGCGACGTCCAGCCGATGCGAGGCCCTTCGATCAGGACGCCGACCACGACCGCGAGGACCACGGTCAGCAGGACCTGGCCGGGCAGGTCGAGACGCCGGACCCGCGGTGCCCGGGACTCCGGCACGAACACCGCACTGAGCAGCAGAGCGGCCGCGATGACCGGTGCGTTGATCCAGAACAGCGCCCGCCAGCCGAGCCCCGCGAGCAGCGCACCGCCCGTGACGGGACCAGCGGCCATGCTCAGCCCGAACACTGACGCCCAGATGCCGATCGCCTGCGCCCGTTCCTTCGGGTCCGGCATCGCGTTCACCACGATCGCGAGCGCCACGGGGCTGAGCATCGAGGCACCGATGCCCTGCAGGGCGCGGGCCGCGATGAGTACGCCCACCGACGGGGCGAGCGCGCAGAACAGCGAGGCCGCGCCGAACACGGCCAGCCCGCACTGGAACACCCGGCGGCGTCCGAAGCGATCCGCCAGTGCGCCGGAGGAGATCAGGAGACTGGCCAGGACGAGGGTGTAGGCGTCCACGATCCACTCGAGACCGCGTGTGTCGACATCCAGGCCACGCCCGATGGCCGGCAGACCCACATTGACGATGGTGGTGTCCAGGCCCACCAGGAACATGCTCAGGCAGCAGACGGCCAGTACCGTCCAGCGTCTGCGCGCACTCAGCATGGGTTGAACAGGGGGTGTCGTCGCGGTCACGGTCTACCTCTGATGTCCGGGAACAGTGCCCGGCAAGGCTCAGCCCAAACGACAGTCGCAGCCCATCAATTTTGCGAACACTGCAAAAATGAACCATGAACACAGGAGCCAGGGATGCGGAGCTGGAACAGATTCTCGATGGCATCGGGGCCCGGCTGCGCATGCTGCGCCGGGAACGGGGGCTCACGCTCGAGGCACTCGCGGCCACGACCGGGATCTCGGTCAGCACACTGTCCCGGGTGGAATCGGGCAAACGGCGCCCGACTCTGGACCTGCTCATTCCACTGGCACGAGCCCACCACGTCGCACTCGACCAACTGGTGGCGGCGCCCGCCAGCGGTGACCCTCGGGTGCACCTCCGGCCCGTGCGCAAGGAGCGCGGCAGCGTCCTCGTACCCCTGACGCAGTACCCGGGCCGAGTGCAGGTCTTCAAGCAGGTACTGACCCCCCGCCGGCCGGAACTGGTCACCCACGAGGGCTACGAATGGCTCTATGTCCTCGCCGGTCGGCTACGCCTCATCCTCGGGGCGCAGGACTTCACGCTGCGGCCCGGCGAAGTGGCCGAGTTCGACACCACCGAGCCCCACTGGTTCGGCCCCGCGGACACGAGCACTGTGGAGATCCTGCACCTGTTCGGTCCACGAGGAGACCAAGCCATCGTCCGCACCAGACCGTCCACAACGGATCTCGCCCCGCCGACCGCCCCCAACCCACCGTCAACAACGTCATGACCCGCAACACCTAGTACTCCAGCAGTGCTTCGTAAGGCTCTGCCTCCGGCTCTGCTGGTGGTGAGGGCTCGGCCGCAGGTGGTGCAAGCGCCGGTCAAGCACATCAGGCTTATCGCACGCCGCCCGCGGCAAAGCAGTAGGTGGCCGTTTCTCGGCTTCATGCCGGTTCGAGGGGCAGACCTGAACGCTCGTGCAGGGATTCGAGTGCGGTGGGGTCCACGGCCGCGACGCGCAGAGTTTCGGTGAGGTAGGAGTAGCTGGCCACAATGCGCCTCGATGGGTCGATGAAGCTCAGCCAGTGACCGCCCTTTTGCATCTCGCGAGAGCCCAGGTAACCGAGTGCCGACTCAATGACCCCCAGTTGCCGCTCACGGATACAGCACGTGGCTTGATGTGGAAGCGACTCCACAGCCTGCATGCCAGCGACATTGATCAGGAAGGACGACAGTCTCCGGCATTCGCTGTACCACGTCCCGCCCGACTCTCTCCGGCCATGGACCCTGGGGTCGGGCCAGCCGAAATCGTCCGGGCGCATGCTCAGTCGGGCGGTCCCTCGATGATACCCGCTGAAGACCAGATGTCCGTCCTCGACGTTCAGGTCCTCTGGAGCGCTCATCCAGAAGGTGTGCTCGTGGCTGCTCATGCCCATCAGCTTCGGGTGCCGACCGGCGGCAGCGTAGTAGTCGCGCAAGGCGTCCGGCAGGCTGATGCCCAAGCGATCCACGGCAGTCGTGACTTCGGCGTCAGTGCATCCGTCCTGCGGAGTCCAAGCACCGAACGCGGTCGACATGAGTTCCTGAAGCGACTCTTCGATCATGGCAGGCCCCAAGCCGATGGGATCATCACTCACTGCGAGTGAGCGTTCCGTCCGCGATGATCATAAGTGACCTGCCCACACCCTCTGCTGTGACGACAGATTTTGCAGTACGGACGTGGCTTTGGGCCGGCTGCCGGGCTGACCAGGCACCTGGCACCTGGCACCTGGCACCTGGCACCTGGCACCTGGCACCTGGCAGCGTCAGCCGACCAGCGGCGGCTTGCTCGGCCAGTTGGAGGTGGCTCCCTTGCGGGCGAGGCATCGGGGCAGGGGGTGGTGGCGGCCCAGGCGATGAGGGATTCGGAGTGCAGTCGGCCTCCCTTGTCCAGGTCAGCGAGGGTCGGCCCTTCACCCGGATCGCGTTCCCTCGTACAGCTCCGCCAGTTCGGCTGCGACGGCGGTGAGTTCGGCGCGGGCCTCGGGCGGGTCGTAGACCTCGACGCTGGCGCCGAGGGAGAGCAGCGCGCGTATGTCGGGCAGTTCACGGAAGGCGAGCTCGGCGTGGGCCCAGTCGTCGTCCACGGGTTGGGGCGGGGCTGTCAGGTGGGAGGAGAAGAGCCGCTGGAAGATCTCCAGCTGTGCGCGGCGCACCCGGCAGCGGACCCGGATGCCGTCCGGCAGGTTCTCGAAGCGTTCGCGCAGCAGAGTCCAGACGGTGGCGAGGTCCTGGCCGGGGCGACGGCGGACGGGCTCGTCGGTGACCTCGGCAGCGTGGATGCGGTCGGCGCGGAACAGCCGGGGTTCCTCCTCCCGGTCGGCGACCAGGTACCAGATGCCGGCCTTGCTGACCAGCCCGTACGGGTCGACGGTGTGACTGCGCGGGGTGCGGGCGTCGCCGCTGCGGTAGATCAACGTCAGGCGCCGGTCCGCGAAGACGGCGTGCTGCAGCTGGGCGAGGTCCGTGTCGAGGACCGTCTCCGTGCCGTGCATCCAGCGGGCCGGGTCGACGAGGATCCGCTGGCTGGTGCGCTCGGCGTCGTCGCGATGCGGGGCGGGCAGCGCGGCCATCACCTTGCGCAGGGCGGAGCCGATCGCCTCGCCCAGCCCCAGGGCCTCGTGGGTGCCCTCCGCGGCGAGCACGAACAGGGCGCGTGCCTCGTCATGGGTCAGGCCGGTGACGTCGGTGCGGTAGTTGGGCAGGAGCCGCACCCCGCCGCTGCGTCCGCGCTCCGTCCACACCGGGACGCCGGCCGCGGACAGCGCCTCGACGTCGCGGTAGACGGTGCGGACGGAGACCTCCAGCAGCTCGGCGAGCTCGACATGGGAGACG
The DNA here is from genome assembly GCF_003032475.1 of Streptomyces sp. P3. NCBI lineage: Bacteria > Bacillati > Actinomycetota > Actinomycetes > Kitasatosporales > Streptomycetaceae > Streptomyces > Streptomyces sp. P3. Next base: position 6,352,128 of record NZ_CP028369.1, on the reverse strand, counting down.
CGCCCCCGCGTCTGCAGGAGCAGCAGTATCGACAGCAGTCGGTCGGCTTTCACACGGCTGAGCCTAAATCCTGACACAGGGTGTCACGAATGGCTGGGATGCTGCCCAGGCAACGCAAACATCGCAACACGGAGAAACAGGCACAGACCATGGCAGATGCCCTCCTGGTGGACACGACCGGCGGCACCGTCCGCGGACTCACCCTCCCCGACGGCGGCCGGCTCTTCGCCGGCATTCCCTTCGCCGCACCTCCGGTGGGTGAGCTGAGGTTTCGTCCGCCGCAGCCGCCCCAGCCGTGGCAGGGCGTCCGCCCGGCCGATCGTTTCGCACCGGCCCCCGCCCAGGGCGTCTCGACCCTGATGCCGGAGGCAGGTCAGAAGTCCTCCTTCCCCACCTTCCCCACCGCCGAGATCACGGAGACCTCCGAGGACTGCCTGTACCTCAACGTGTGGACGCCCGGGACACCGTCTGAGGGAGGGCCGCTCCCGGTGATCGTGTGGATCTACGGTGGCGGCTTCGAGGCCGGCTCGGCCGCACCCCCCTACAGCGACGGCGCCTCCCTCGCCCGCCAGACCGGCGCCGTAATCGTCACCGCCGACTACCGGCTCGGGGCCCTGGGATTCCTGCACCTGGCGGACCTCGGCAGCCAATGGGCGGGATGCACGAACCTCGCCCTGCAGGACCAGATCGAGGCCCTGCGGTGGGTGCGGGACAACATCGCCGCCTTTGGTGGTGACCCGGGCAACGTCACCGTGGCGGGCCAGTCCGCGGGAGCGTTCTCCATCGGCGCGCTGCTGGCCGTCCCCACGGCGGCCGGTCTCTTTCACAAGGCGATCCTCCAGAGCGGCAGCACCTCCCGGCTCTTCGACCGGAACACCGCCACCGCCATGGCCGAGGACCTGATCACAGCCCTCGGCCTCGACGACGCCGAGGGCCTGCTGACCGTGCCCGTGCAACGGATCCTGGACCTGCAGAGCACCGTCGTCACCGGGGACATCGGCCGGCGCAACCTGCCCGGCGGCCGGTCCTGGGGCGCCGTGCTCGACGGCAACGTGCTGCCCGCCGCGCCACATCAGGCCGTCACGCAAGGGGCCGCCGCCGCGATCCCGCTGCTCATCGGCGCCACCCGCGACGAGGTGCGCGTCTTCCAGATGATCGGCGGCGACTCCTTCCGGCCCGCCGACGAGGCAGCTCTGCACGCCGAGATGCGACGTGCGGGGATCGCCGAGCCGGACAAGCTCCTCGCCTCCTACCGGCACCGCGTTCCCGAGGCCGACGACCTGGCGAACCTGCGCAGCGCCTTCCTCAGCGACGCCGTCTACCGCAGGCCGGCGACGCGCCTGGCCCAGGCGCAGGTCGCCGCAGGCGGCCGCGCCTACCACTACCTCGTGCTCGACGAACCCTGCGGCCCGGCCATGGGCGCCTTCCACGGCGTCGACCTGCTGCACGTCTTCGACAAGCTCTCCCTCGTCGGCGCAGCCACCCCCGAGCACCTGGCCGCACGCGACACCCTGGTCGGCGCATGGGCCGCGTTCGCCGCCACAGGCGACCCCGGCTGGCCCGTCTACGACGCGCACGCCACCGGCAACTCCCGGGCCGTCGGCGGCCCCCCGACCGCCGAGCAACCGATGATCACCGAGCCCCCAACGGACGACGCCACCGCGCTCTGGCCCACTGGGACCTGAGCGGCAGGCTCCGGCCCCAGTGGGCCAGAGCGGCACCGAATCCCAGGCAGCCGGCCGACCGCGCAAAAGCCGTGCCAATGCTGACGCTCGATGTCAGGTACGGGGCGAAGACCGGCTGCCGTCGCGACGATCTTGCACACGAAACCCTTCTGAGGAGCAAAGCACCATGGCCTATGCCTTCGATCCCGAGCTGGCCCAGTGGGCCGCGATGATCAACGATCTGCCCTTCGCCGACATCGTCGCAGCCCGCGACGCCGAGAAGGCGATGACGGCGAACATGCCCGTGTACGAGCCGGTCCAGCCGGTCGACGTCCACGACACCCTCGTCCCGGGGCCCGAGGGCGCGCCGCAGATACCGGTCCGGATCTATACGCCGACCGCCGCCGGGGCGGAGGGCGCCGTGCTGCCCGGGCTGGTGTACATGCACGGCGGCGGATACGTGCTCGGCACCCTGGAGTTCTGCCATTCCGACCTGCTGCGGATCGCCGACCAGGTAGGCGCCGTGGTCGTCTCGGTGGACTACCGGCTCGCCCCGGAACACACCTTCCCGGCCGGGTTGGAGGACTCCTACGCCGCACTGGTGTGGACGACCGCGCACGCGGCGGAGCTGGGCATCGACCCGGCCCGCCTCGCCGTCGGCGGCGACAGCGCGGGCGCCGGGCTCGCCACGGCCGTCACCCTGCTGGCCCGTGACCGCCGCGGCCCGGCTCTCTGCTTCCAGTACCTCGGCGTCCCCAAGCTGGACGACCGGCTGACGACGCCCTCGATGCGGGCCTTCACCGACACCCCGGTGTGGAACCGTCCCATCGCCGAGATCTGCTGGAATCACTACCTCGGCGGCGAGGAGCACCGCGGCGGCCCCGACGTCTCGCCCTACGCGGCCCCGGCGCGCGCCGGGGACGTCTCCGGGCTGCCCCGGGCGTTCGTCTACGTCTGCGAGTTCGATCCCCTGCGCGACGAAGGGCTGCACTACGCGCAGCGGCTGACGCAGGCCGGAGTCCCGACCGAGCTGCACCTCTACCCGGGGACGTTCCACGGCTCCACGGGGTTCACCATGACAGCCATCGGCCGGAAGATGGTCGGGGACGTTCTGGACGGACTCCGGCGAGGCCTGGCGCGCCGGGAACAGTGAGGCCCCCACCCGTAATCCCCAGCGCCGTGAGGTGAGGACCGTGACGCCGGGCGGGCGGGCGGGCGGGGCAGGACTACTCTCCGGGCAGGAACAGTGGTTCCTGTGCGGCGAGTTCACCGAGGCCGTTGACTTGTTGTGGCCGGAGCCGAGGAAGAGGCTTGCGCGGTCACCGGCCCCCGCACAGCGACGCTGACAGCGGTCGTCACAAAGGTGAGCCCGGGCGGCCCGGACGAACTGGGCAAGCAGGTCGGATTCAGCGTCTACGACGGTGGCAAGGACAGGGGCCGCTCCGACGACCGCGTGGGCTTCTCCTGGAACGGTGTAAACCTGCTGCCGGGCGGCGACACCGAACCTGCGGAAGCCCCCGTCGGAACCTGTATGGCCCCCGCGCCGTACGCCCCGGTAACCAAGGGCGGCTACACGGTCCGGCACGCCGAACTGCCTCCCATGCCGAAGCGCTGACACCCCCTGCCGGACGCTTCTCCGACCTTGCGGATCTCCGTGCGCGGCGGTGCCGGCGGTTGTCACAATCGCGGGCCCGGCGGTGTCTTCATGTCTGACAAGCAAACGCCCAAGGAGGACACCATGGCACTGCGCGTTCCGAAAGCCGAACTCCCCACCGAACTCAGCGAAAACATGATCAAGCAACTTGGGGCCGTGGCCGAGCCCGTCGAGGTGGTGTGGCACAGCCCCAAGGTCGCCACGTCCAACCTGGAGTTCTCCGCCAAGCTGGCCGAGTGGGACGAGGCCGACGCGAGCCTCAAGTCGTTCGCGCACATGGCAGTCGCGACGCAGGTCGGCTGCAGCTGGTGCCTCGACGTCGGCTACTTCCAGGCGCAGAACCAGAACCTGGACCCGGCCAAGGCGAGCCAGGTGCCGAGGTGGCGGGAGTCGGAGGCGTTCACCCCGCTGGAGCGGGACGTCCTCGAGTACGCCGAGGCCATGACGCACACGCCGCCGACCGTCACCGACGAAATGTACGCGAGCCTGCTCGACCGGCTCGGCCCGGCGGCGATGGTCGAGCTCACTGCGTACATCGCCTTCGTCAACATGGCGACCAGGAACAACAACGCGAACGGGATCAGCTCGCAGGGCTTCTCCGACGCGTGCGAGATTCCGCTGGCCACGCGTCCTGACACCCGCGTGGCGTCGTCGGCATGACCGAGAACGCCTTCGTCGCCCATCGCAGCCTGCTGTTCACGGTCGCCTACGAGATGCTCGGGTCGGCGGCCGATGCGGAGGACGTGGTGCAGGAGTCCTGGCTGCGGTGGGTCGACGTCGACCACTCGCAGGTGCGTGACCCACGGGCGTACCTTGTTCGGGTCGTCACACGGCAAGCGCTCAACCGCCTGCGTTCGTTGTCGCGCAGCCGCGAGGAATACGTTGGCGAGTGGCTGCCGGAGCCTGTGCTGACCAGCCCCGATGTCGCCGACGATGTCGAACTCGCGGAGAGCGTCTCGATCGCGATGCTCACCGTGCTGGAAACGCTCGGGCCGACGGAGCCGGCGGTGTTCGTGCTCCGCGAGGTCTTCGAGATGCCGTACGACGAGATCGCCGGGGCCGTCGGGAAGTCCGCGACCGCGGTCCGGCAGATCGCGCGGCGGGCACGCGAGCATGTGGCGGCTCGGCGGCCGCGGGTGCAGGTGAGCCGGTCGGAGCAACAGGCAGTGGTGGAGCGGTTCTTGGCCTCGTTGCGAACCGGGCGGTTGCAGGAGCTGATGGAGGTCATGGCACCGGACGTGGTCCTGATCGCCGACGGTGGCGGGCTTGCGGCCGCTGCTCTGGCTCCGATCCACGGGGTCGAACAGGTGGCGAAGGTGCTCGCGCGCGCGAACCGGGTGGAGGCGACCGCGCTCGACGCGACGGCCGTGTGGCTCAACGGCGCGCCCGCGGGCCGGATCGAGATCGACGGCGAGTCGGTCACGGCGCTGAGCCTCGTGGTGGAGAACGGGCAAGTCACCCGGGTCTACCTGGTGAGGAACCCCAGGAAGCTGACGCGGCTGGACGCATCGGTCGAACTCGCCAGGTGAACAATGGCTGTTGCTCTGGGTCGTGGGTGTTCCGGGCGGCGAGAACCGCCTGGAACACCCACGACCGCAGTTTGAGGACGGGTTACTGCAGCCGTCTCGGCAGGCCAGACGCCGCGCCCCGGCCGTGGCCTTCCAGCCCTTCGGGAACGGCTACGGGACGTCCACGTCCCACGCAGGCCGGCGACGCCGCGGACGTCGGCTCGCCCGGCGGGGCCGATCAGTACGCGCACTTGTACGGCGCGTGGGTGCCGGGCAGCGGGTGCTACGCCTCGACCGTTTCCTTCGACACCGTCGTCGACGCTCCTTCCAGCAATTCCGACGGCTATGGCTTCGCCCTGGGATCCGGTGACGTCGGCGACGACGATCAGCCGGTGGGTTCCACGCTTCCAGGACGAGTGGCAGGACGACGGCGGCTTCTACGCCCGCACGGTGCAGCTCCCCAGCGGCGCCTGGATCGGATCCCAGCACCAGCAAGGGGTTGCGGACATCACCCGCAGCCATCACATCGCCGCAACCCGGAACGGCGACACATACGACGTGACCATCGACAGCGCACTCGTCGGAAGGTTCCCAGCACCGGCAAAGTGCCGCGGACTGCTGCTGCGGGTGTGGGGCGGCGCCATGCTTCACGTCGCCCATCTCGAAGTCTGAGCCGCCTTCCGCGTCGTCTCTCTGTCCCGTCTCTGCAACCACCTGATGACCTGTGCAGAGAGACGGCTCACCTCCTGCTGCACCGTGCACAGTGAAGAGTCCGAACCCGGCTACAGCCCAAATGGCGGCAGGAAAACAATTCGCAAATGAGCCTCTGTCCAATCCGCCACAGGATAGCCGCACAGAGAGTGAGTCCGTGATGACGCAGCACTTCGCCGCCGCTTTTATGAGGATTCCTCTCCGAGCGGCGATCATTCCGAATAGGTCGGATCCCCCTGAACCGGAGGCGACAGCGAGAATGGCGAGGGGGCTCCAGCCGGTAACAGGAGCCCCCTCTCTCTCGTCCCTGTCGATGCGCTGCTGTGCCCAGGAAGGCAGTTCGGCATCTTGAGGACGCGCGGCCGGAGCCGCTCACAGCACCAGGTCACCATCACCATGGCTCTATCGCAAGATCCTTCGGACGTTCCGAAGGACCTGGACGACAGATGCGCAGTTCGGGTGGCTTGTTCGGAAACCGGGCGCGCCTCGCCTCCGGAGCAGGACACGGACTTCGGGCGCTGGACGGGGAGCACAGCGACGACTCGGCGGCTGGCTGGAAGGTGCTTGGAACGAGCCGCTTGAACGAGCGGAAAATCAAAGAACGAACCACTAATTGAGCGTGATTGTTCGGTTTATTTCCGATGACGCCAACCGGGTTGTTTCGGTTCCGCAGAGACAAACAATGAGAACCAGACACCTCACTCCGCATCTCGGCCGGTAACCGGAAGTGGAGCTCTCAAGTCGGCACTTGTGCCGCGCCCAGGAAGGCAGGTAGCCCGTCATGTCTCTGCGCCTTTACCGAAGGACACCCCCACAGCCCGCACCCGCATCTCAGGTTCAGTGCGGAACGGCTCTCACGCCCGGACACCGCATCACCGTCTTCACCGTGATTCTGGTGGTGGTCGTCGTCTGCGTCGCGAGCGGGCAGTCCGTCACGACCGCTCTCGGCATGGTCATGGCCGCCGGCGCCGCCGCGGCGCAGATCGGCTCCTGGCTCAGCGAGCAGCGTCTGACCGCCTCGTCCCCGGGCGGCGCCCAGTGACCGAGCAGACTCAGGACGCAGCGGGGGCGGGAGACGCGGGCGGCCAGGTGTCCGACCCACTGCGGATCGCGGATCAGCGGGAGTTCCGCCAAGCGCTCAAGGAATTACGCGAGCGCAGGGGCATCACGCTGAAGCAGTTGGAGGTCAAGACGGACCGGCAGGGTTCGAAGCGGCTGACGTCTCCGACGGTCAGCACCACGCTGAAAGCGGATGATCTCCCCGACTGGGATTTCGTGGCCGCCTACGTGACCGCCTGCGGTGTGACGGGCGAGGGGCTCCAGCGGTGGGAGCGGGCCTGGGACGCCGTCAGGAAGGGGACGGCGCCGGTGGAGCCCGACGCCACCGTGAGCGCCCCGCCGATGCCGCCGTCGGAGCCCGACGGGCGGTGGCGGCAGCGAGCCGGCGGATGGGTGAGGACCCGCCGGGGTCTGGTCGCCTGCGGCGCAGCGGCGACAACAATGGTGCTGGCCGCGGCCATCGGCGGATGGCAGATTCACACGCGTCACGTCCAGGCACAGCGCGACCACGACAAGCAGGTGCAGGACGAAGCATTCGAGCGCAAGCACTGCGGCAGCCGGAACACGTCCCTGATGACGCATGCCGGGGAATGCACCGGCGTGACGGACGGCCAGGACGGCGCCGGGGTCTTCGGCACCGGCCTCGAGCCGGTCCTCACCGCTCTCGACGCGGAGAACCGGCAGACGGTGAAGGACGGCAACTTCGTCACGATCGGATTCCTGGCGCCGCTGACCTCGCGGGGCAAACAGAAGGACCTGACGCTCGACCAGTTCGTCGGGGAGATCGAAGGCGCCTACACGGCCGTCGAACGGGCGAACGAGAGCGACAGCCACCCGAAGATCCGACTCGTCCTGGCCAACATGGGCAGCGGCGAGGAACGGTGGGAACACGCCGTCGACGGCCTGAAAGCCGAGAAGGGACTCGTGGCAGTGGTCGGGATGGGCCTGAGCCAGCAGCAGTCCGTCGACGCCGCCCGGGCGTTGAGCAAGGTCGGCATTCCGATGGTCGCCGACCTCATCACCGCCGACGGGTTCGACAGCACCGGCGCCATCGACCCCCGCGGGCCGATCAACGGCCTCGTCCGCATCGCCATGCCGAACAGGGACCAGCTCACCGCCCTCGGAAGGAACCTCGACACCGGCCCGCACACGGTCGCTCTGATCGGAAGCGACGTGACCCCCACCGGGGGAAGCGACCTCTACACGAAATCCCTCGACCACGGCTTCCGAACGATCCCGTCCCTCAGCAAGTACCTGGACGACGACTCCCCCGACTTCCCCTTCAGCCCGCAGGGCGGGGCCGACGCCGCGATGCCCAGCATCAGCCAGAACCTCTGCCGCGGCGCCGACAGCATCGACGTCGTGTACTACGCCGCCCGGGCCAAGTACCTGCCCACCTTCCTCGAAGCCCTCCGGCACCGCAGCTGCTACAAGAAGCCGATCACCGTCGTCACCGGCTCCGACGCGGCAGCACTCGACCCCGGAATGAAAGCCCTCCACGACCCCGAGGCGCCCATCACCCTCATGTACGCGTCCTTCCCCTCCCCTGCCGGTCTCGCCGCCGCCACCAACCGCGACCACGGCCTCTACACCGGATTCGTCCAGGCCTTCGTCTCCGACCACCACGGCCTGCGCTTCCCCGCCGACCACCTCAAAGGGAGCTACTGGCCCGTCCTCGCCCACGACGCCGTCCTGACCGCCACCACCGCCATCCACACCGCCACCGCCAACACCAATGGCCACACGCCCAACCGTTACGACGTCACCAACCAGCTCTACACCCTCGGCAACGAAGCCGTCCCCGCCGCAACAGGCCGCCTCGGCATCAACCGCCACGGCAACCGCACCAACCTCCCCGTCACCGTCCACACCGTGCCCACCCCCAACTGAACCGTCGGCCGAAGAGGCAGGCAGGGGGAGACCGATCCGGTCTCCCCCTACCTGCCGACCGCGAAAGCTCGCCAAGGCTCACCAGTCGCGACGATCCGGGGAGCGACTCCGTCGCTGAGTGTTCTCGGGCGGGACGCGGCCGGCGCGATCCGGCGTTCAGCGGGTTTCTCTAGTCGCCTGATCTGCCGGGCAGGTCCGGCACGCTGCGGGTTCGCTCTGCGATCCAGCCTGCCATCGCCCGTACGCCGAGGCCGATGGCGCGCTCGTCCGGGGCGAAGTCGGGGTAGTGCGGGTAGCTGTGGGTGATGGGGGCGCCGGGAGCGCGGACGCCGAGGAAGGTGAACGTGCCCGGGACGCGGTTCAAGTAGAGGGCGAAGTCCTCGCCGCTGAAGGGCGGGAAGGCGGCGTGGAGGTTGGTCACTGCGTCTCGACCGAGTGTGCGGCGCAGGTGGTGGGCGAGGACGAGGCCGTCGCGTTCTGGGCAGACCATGGCGGGGAACGGCTCGGCGGGGAACGTCACACCGGCGCCTGGGTATGACGTGGCCAGGCGGCGAATGTGCTCGCGTACCTCCGGGTACCGCTCCGGTGGCCAGCAGCGGTAGGACACACTCACCTTGGCTTCCTGCGCTCGGGCCCGGATGGCCACGAATCGGGCCAGCGGCCCGTCGGGGGTCTGGGCGTCGGCGACCATCCGCTCCAGGTCCGCGGGAGTCTGCGGCGGTGTCACCGTCGCGAGCGCGCCGATCTCGGCGGCCAGTCGTCGCGCGGCGTCGGGCGCGTCGGGCCCGGAGAGCGTCACTTCCGCCTTGTCCTGACCGGGCAGCCCGTAGCCTGCGGTGACGGCGAACCGCCCGACGGGGAACGGTCCGCAGTGCAGCGCGTGGATCTCCTCCACGCGCGTGCGCTCCAGCACTCCCGCCTCGATCATCGCGCGGGCGCCGGACAGTGCCTCCTCGGCGGGTTGGAAGAGGAAGACCACCGTTCCGCTCAGTTGCTGCCGCAGCCGAGCCAGGACCTGAGCGACGCCGAGGGCCACTGCGGTGTGGATGTCGTGTCCGCACAGATGGGCCGGTGCCGGGCCTCCCCCGACGATGTCCGTGGGCGGCACCGCGTCCATGTCTGCCCGGTACGCGACGGTCCGACCCGGGCGCGAGCCCCTCAGCACCCCGACGACGCCGTGGCCGCCCACCGCCGTGGTGACGCTCAACCCCGCCGCGCGCAGCTCCCGGGCCACCACAGCGGCGGTGCGCTGCTCCTGACCGGGCCCTTCGGGATGTCGGTGGATGTCCCTCCGCAGCCGAATCAGCCGCTGCTTCAGACGCGCCGCCTCGGCGTCCACCGCTTGTTGCCCCGCGGGGCGCCCCCACCCTCCGGCGACGCCCCTCCCCGCAGCTCCCCACACGATTGCCGCACCGGCCCCCGCCGCACCAGCCAGCAGGGTACGGCGCGCGGGAGAGCGCTCCATGGGACGATCCACTGTTCCCCCTTCATGATCCCTTGAGGTGGCCATCCGGAGACCTGACTGGCAGTCGGCTCTCGACACAGTCTTCTGGACCGCCGCCGCCAGTTCAGCGGAAAGCCTGACTACGACACGATCGCCGCCCGCACCTGCCGTTGCCCATCAGGCTGGCCACCACTTGGGAGTGGGGATATCCCCATCATGGCGGGACCGCTGTCACCTCGGATCGAGCAAAGCCGCACCGTCGGCGTCGTGCGGGTCGGCGGAGCAGACGCGCACGGGCGCCAGGGCGAGTGCGCCCCGGCCCCGGCCGCGTCTGCGCCGTCCAGCCCGCCCTGCCTCATCCTCAACTCAGCCGGTGCATGGACGAAATGGGGTCGCGAAGGGGATGCCCGACCCCGCACGCCGGCACGCCCGCACGCTACTCAGCAGTTGGGCAGCGGGTTCGTCTCGCTGGAGATCGCTGTGTCCTTCATCCAGCCCCACTGCCCGTTGTCCGCCTTCGTGAACTCCCAGCGCGTCGGGTGCGGTCCGCCCACCCAGGCCTGACCGTCCATCTTGCAGTCGAACCAACTGGGGTTGGAGTACATGTAGCCGACGATCACGTCGGGGTCGGGGTACTGCGTGCTCGCTCCCATAGTGCCGTAGACGGGTGCCCCCGAAACGTTGTTGCACCACCAGCGCCCACCGCTCTGCCAGCACCCGCCGGCCGTCCCGGCGGATGGCGCGCCGGCCCCCACCACGGCGACGGCTATTGCGGCGGTGGTCAGCACCGCACCCACCCTGCTCCTCTTGCGCATGTGAATCCCCCGTAAGTCCCTTGCGTGGCGCTCCCCTCACGGAGCACCGTGACACCCCCCATCACAACACGGGCGGATGCCGATGACGATGGATCGTCCCGTACACCACAAAACAGCTACAAACCACGCCTCGGATCCCGCACCTACGCAGCTCGCCTCCGTCAGCTCGTCATGCCCATATGCTGGATCGACCTGCATGGACTTCCCGGCGTTGCCGTGCCGGTCAGGGCTGAGACGGCATGGGCGACGGGCCCACGCCCGACCCCCTGATGCCGGGCCTCGACCGGCCCGGCATCCCTTCGCTCAGTCAAGGCCGGGCGTGGGCTCCTCCCACCCGGCGCGAATACACCGGGCCACTCGCGTGCCGCTCTCGACCGCGCCGTCGATGAAACCCGCCCACACGTTGGCATGGTCGCTGCTCGCGAAGTGCAGGACCCCGTGGCTCTCCTGCTGGGCCCGGTGATAGCGCGTCAGTTGACCCGGTCCTGGCTGGCGCGGATCCTGCCCTCCGGCAGTGCGGGGGTGACGTCGAGCTGGTGCAGGGTGTTCTGCGGGAGCGTGATCACCACACGCCGAGCACGGCACCGATGCGGGCGTGCTCCACGTCGAGCGTCGGCCGACGGAGATCTACCTGGCGCGGATCGAGCTCCACCCCGACCACCACAGACACGGCATCGGCAGTCGGCTCATCCGCAGCCTCCTGCACCAGGCTCGCCAGCAGGCCCGGGACCTCACCCTGGACGTCCTCGTCGTCAACCGGCGGACCCAGGACCTCTACCGGCGACTGGGCCTGCACGAAGTCACTCGTCACGGCGAGAACGACACCAAGATCACGATGTCCACCAAGCCGCCTCAGCCTGGTTCGATGCACAGATCTTGACCATGACCCACACGGTCAACCGCTTCGTCAGCGCGGCTGAGGCCAAAGGCGGCGGCGAGCACTTGGAGCGGGGCGGCCGACCCGATTCTGACTGAGCGTCACCGTTTGTCGCAGAAGGGGTTGTTCGGGCGATACGCGTCAGTGCAGAATGCTTCCACTCGCTCGCACGGGACCGATCACCCAGGGGTCACATGCAGTTCATGCAGCAACGGGAGCATCATCCGGTTCGAACCGCCGTCTTGATCGCGGCCACCGTGATGACCCTGTTGCTCGGCGGTTGCACTGGCGAGAGCCCGTCAGACGATTCCACCGCGACCGTGGGCGCAGAAGGCGGAGAAGTCAGCGGAGACGCCGGCGAGCAGCGTGTCACGGTCACCGTTCCGCGAGAGGGCGCAAGGAACGGCACCGAAGTACAGTTCCGGGAACTCCCCGAGGTGGACACCGGCCCCACTGACAAACACCTCGGCGTGGCCGGCTTGGGTGCTCCCGTGGAGATATCGACCACCCGAGGCGCCCTTGCGCGGGGCCGCGTCAGCTTGTCGTACGACTCCAAAAAGCTGCCCCGTGGTGTGACGGCCAAGCAGATCGGCATCATGGTCTTCGACTCCGGCCTGGGTGCCTGGTTCCCGCTGCTCGATGCGGCAGCAGACCCGAGAACGCACCGCGTGACGGGCACGGCACCGCACTTCTCTCTGTTCAGGACGTTCTTCGTGAAGCCGGGAGAGCAGCTCCTGCACATAGCCGGCCGCGGAATAAAGATGACAGCCGACGCCGGCACCACGGTCATGGGTTACTTTCAGAAACTCATCACCGCCTCGGCGGTCGCCATCGTCAAGGACCTCTTCGCGATCCCACCAGATCTCAAGTGCGACAAACCGAGCGGCACTGTCGTCGCCAAGGCCAGTACCGCCGTCGGCGACAACTCCTTCTCTGCCTGCGCCGACGGCGACGGCAAGCAAGTCACCCTCAACATGGTCAACGGTATGGCGTATCCGATTCGGCTCGACCGTCTCCCGAGTGGGGTCACCGTAACCGGCAGGGACGTCCTCCTCGGTAGCGGTGACTCCATCACCGTCATTCGCAACGTGTTCTGGATGACACAAGGGCAGAGGATCATTGCGGGGGCGAAGGCCGGGAGCGTCACTGTCAACGAGAAAATGAAATCTGCCCGGCTTCACGGCCATATGGACGGCAGTGCAGTCGCCTTCGATGTTCTCCTGGGTACGCTATTGGCCTTCATGCCCGCCCTCAGTGCCGACAAGACATGGATCGAGGGCATCGCACAGAAGGCGGTGAATTCTGCGTCCGCCAAGGAAGGAGGAGCGGGACTCGCCCGGGCGACACGGGCGACGGTCGACGACGCATCCACGTCAAAGAAGCCCGAAGGCCAACCTGACGTAGTCAGTCAGTTCGGCACCTTGATGGGGGCCGGCGACTGCCTCCTGGACGTCAAAGACGCCTTGAGTGAGAACGGTTCGGCCAACAAGCGCTTCGAGTCGGCGGTCAAGGCTGCTCAGACCTGCGCCAAGCTTGCTTTGGGCCGGGTCGAGGCAACCGAACTCATCCCAGCCCTCCTTGACAGCCTCAAGCTCGTACCTGAGATTGTCCAATCCCAGATCGCAGGGATCAGCAACATCCTGACCGGCGGAAAATACAAACTCACCAGCGTCTTCGTCGATCTGAGCCGTTTCGATTCCGCTGCAATCATCAAGGCAGAATATCAGGGGACCTGGCAGGCTCACCGTCGCAAAATCTCCATCGAAGCGAACGGCTCTGGAAGATACAACTGGTCCCCCTTCTTGGACTATGCCGACCCCAGCAATGACCCGCCGTGCGCCACCGCCCAGCCCGAGGGGTGCGAAGTCAGTTTTCGGCTCACCCTCACACCGGCCGGGGCGACAGCTGAAGTCACAGCGTCCAACGACCTCGAAGAATGGCCGATAGGCCGCAAAGTACGGGTTTCCAGCAATGTCGGAGCCGACACAATAGTATTCGACACCGATGACAATGTCGATTATGACGGAGCTGGGAGCAACGAATTCTGCGGTCCTCGTGCCACCCGGTACTGCGGAGCCTGACCCGCGCATCGTCCGGGTGAAGGGGTCAGCCTGTGCAGCGAACCCGGCCAGCCCGCGCAGCCAGAACGCGCAGGCAGCCGAACTCGTCTGTTTGCGCGTCAGACGCAGCCGCCACCGGCCCCGCGCCGCTCACCGCCGCCCGGGCCCGGCAGTGCCGGCACGGCTGGGCCGCCTCCCCTTCCCTGTCGGGTACTGCTGGAGCAGGCGGCCAAGCCGACTGAGGGGGACTCCCAGGCGGGACGCCGCGGCTGCGCGCAAGCGGAGAGCCGGCCGCGCCGACCCCCCGGCCACGCGCCCGGCTCCGGCCCGCCCCTTCCCGCTCTCATTCCTCGCCCGAGGGAACTCGCCGAGGTCGGCCGGCGGAGACTACCCTCAACCCCCTCCCCCGCCCCCGTCCTGCGGGGTCAGGCCTTCCTCAAGCGCAGACCGAGTTAGGTCAGCCCGCCCACCGGGAGTCGAGCGCGATGGCCTGCAGACGGTCGAGCGTGAGCGGGGGCTGCGGTCGCGTCACCTCACCGCCCTCGGCGTAGGAGTTCACCTCCTGGACGATGACCCGGCGACCGTCGCGGTGGAGGGTGTCGACCAGCCACACCACGGCCGAACCACCCTTCTCCGACGCCCGCTTGGCCCGCTTCACCTGCGTGCCGTCGGCGAGGGTCAGGGCTCGGCACTCGATGTACGTGCCCTCGCAGCCCATATGTCCTTCGAGGACGTCGCCCATGTCGTGCTGGGAGTTCACCCCGATCATGCTCTTTCCGTGGCCGTCGTCCCAGACCAGCGCGCCGTAGCCTTCCTGGCCCTGCTGGTCGGAGACCTTCGCGCCCTTGGGCAGCAGGGACTTCAGCACCCGGATCATCTGACGGCCCGACAGCGACGTGCCCGAGTCGGAGCGCGCGAGGGACGAGGACGAGGCCCTGACCTCCGCGTCGGCGATCCGCGGAGCGGCGGAGGCCTGCGCCGCCGTGCCGAGTCCGAGAGCCAGGACGAGGCCGGCGGCGACGGCCACGCCGCGGCCCGGACGACGGCGTGCGGGAGTGCTGCTGTTCATACGGTGACTTCCTTCTCTGTCAAAAGGTGAGCGAACCCTGCGTCACCGGACGGCGCAGGGGTGGGGCTTCGAACACCGTCCCGCCATACAGGCGCAAGGCGGTGGCTTTCGTGCTGCCGGCGCGGCGGTCGTGCCGTCTCGGCCGGTGCGACGTCCACAGATTCCACGGCCACGGGGACCCTCGACAACGGTCACCGCCGCACCCGGGACGATGGAACCATCCCACCCCTGTTGACCTGGGAAAACAGGGGTCCTTGGGATGCTGTTCCGGGACGCGTGGGTGACTCCCGCGGTGTCGGCCGGCCTGCCGTCGGGGCTGCGGAACCAGTGGTAAGTCAGTGTCTTGAGGCTGATGGCACGAACGGGCGGTCAACCAGGTGCGGACCTACGACCTGCTGCGGTCGTTCGGCGGCCCGCGGCCAGTGGCGGAACGCTCTGATGACGCTCGTGAACGAACTCGTCGGAGCTGCGGACGTCGGTCAGGACGTGTTTTCGCGGTTCATCGCTCTGCTCGGGCTCAGCCGCAGATCTGGCGTCCCCACTCCCCGTACGGGTAGGCCGTCCCTGACCCTGTGTCGGCGTTGCCGGTGCCGCAGGAGCGGGTGTTGGGGGTGTAGACCATGAGGCTCCACTGGTAGGGCTCCCCTGCGGCCACGTTGCCGCGGCCCACGGTCAGGGCGGGGCCGTCCGAGCCCGCGGGGCGGGTGATCTCCGCCTTGTTGCGGCAGGGCTCACCGCTGCAACGGGTTTGGTTGGAGTAGACGCGGATCCATTGCGTCATGCAGGTGTTGCTGTAGCGCATCTCGATGGTGCCGGCCTGACTGGTCGTGTTGGGCAGGTAGAGCGGCGCGGAGGCGAGAGTCTTGGCGTTCGACGCACAGCCTGTGGCGGCCGGGTCCGCGCCGTCATAGGGGCTGGCGGCATGGGCGGCGGAGGCGCCCTGCCATGTGAGGACCGTCGTGCAGGCGGCCGCGGCGAACGTCATCGCCAGCGTCTTGCGGCGGCGGCCCCTGTTCAGTGAAAGCATTCGTGTACCCCGTTCTGATCGTCGTGTTTCCAGTCATGTGCTTCTGGCCCTGGTTGCACTGCTACTTCGGACTTGAGCACAGTGGGACATCCGGCAATCGATTGTCCGGATGGCTTATGTAGATGTTGGAGATGTAGCCGCCGTACTGGGGCAGGTACGCCCACCAGTCGTTGGTGTACGGGGGCACGGAGACGGACTGGCCCTTTTTCTGGCAGCCCACCAGTACCTCAACCCCCGCGGGCAGTCGCGTCAGCGCGTTGTCGCCGATGCGTGGTTCACTGCGGACGACGACCTCCGAACTCCACGTCCCGTACCATTTTCCGGACGGCGCGACGCCACCGGGAACACTGAGTGAACGGGTCAGTCGACCGATGTCGGTGAAAGCCTTCCCATACGAAGTACCGGGCTGGTGCAGTGTGTAGACGGCCACGATCGAGCGGTCGCCGGCGCCGACGGTGCCAGTGGAATGCAGGGCGGGACGGGTCAGATCC
The DNA here is from genome assembly GCF_003032475.1 of Streptomyces sp. P3. Lineage (NCBI taxonomy): Bacteria > Bacillati > Actinomycetota > Actinomycetes > Kitasatosporales > Streptomycetaceae > Streptomyces > Streptomyces sp. P3. The sequence goes on along the minus strand of NZ_CP028369.1, from coordinate 6,335,859 downwards.
ACGGCCGCGGCGGCGGGACCGACGCCGGCCGCCGCCCTGGGCGAGACCGGGCTCGTGTGGCCGCATGTGCCCTTCGGGTACGAGTCGCCCGACCAGCCCTGCTTCACGGCCCAGGGTCGGTTGAAGGCACCGACGATGCCGAAGTGCTGGTCGAATTTGTCCGACGCGCAGCGGGTCGACTGACGAAGGTTGTCCATGATGAAGTTGCGTACGGGCGCGTGGGCCTTTTCCAGGATGTAGCGGTAGATCGTCACCGTGTCGCGGGCCGAAATGGCTGTGTAGCCCCAGAAGTTCGGGTCGCCAGGGGGCTCCGTGTCGCTCAGCCCGAGGTTGCCGCGCATACGGGTGACGATCGATGAATAGCCGTGGCTCGACCAGTATTGACTGGCCGCGTCGTCATCGCTGCTGCGGAGCATGGGGTCCAGCCAGGCACGGTCGGCGGCCGGAACGACGTAGTCGGAGCCTCGGTTCCAGAAATAGTCCAGAGCCATCAGCAGTTTGACGATCGAGGCCGAACGGAACTGCATGCTCGGGTTCAGTTGCTCGGTGAAACCATCGGTCTGGCGATCGAAGACAGCGATCCCGGCGGTGACGCCGACGGGCACGACGGCACTTGTTCCTCCCACGGCCGAGGTGTTGTCGGGTCGTGATGGTGCGGCCGCGGCCGGCGGGGAGAACGCAATGCCGATGAAAGCCACGGAGAGAAACGCGGTGACCATGGCGAGAAGGCTCCTGCGCCTGTGGCCCGCGGCGGCCTTGAGGGAGGCAGTGGAACGCATATCGTCATCGACCCTTGCTACCGGCAGTTCGTGATGGAGTTCACGGGGTTCCAGTCCACGTGGTAACCCTGCGAAGAGAATGCGGAAGGCATGTCCCACCAGCTCAAGTCCCTGAAGTACAGCCGTGGAACGGTACCGGTGGTCTGATTGTTCATCCAGGATCCCTCGGAGACCCAGGGGATGAAGTAGTTGTCGCAGTTGTACATGCCGATGGAGTCGCCCCCGCCCCACTGGAGCTGATAGGCGCAGAACCACCCGTAGGGCACTGGATTCCATGATGAGAAGTCCTTGCACACGGTCGCCTGAGGGGCGGCTCCGCTGTGTTGCGCGAGCTGTCGGGGCCGCGCTTCCCCGGGGACGGTTACGTTCAGGACCGCACCGTTCATGCTGATCTGGTTCGGCGAGACCTGCTTGCCTCTCCCCTGCAGCTTGACCAGATAGTCGTCGACCTTGGCCTGCAATGCCGCGGCCTTGTCGGTCGACAGCCCGGCTGCTCGTGCCTGTGCCGTAAATCCTGCGTCGGTCGAGGACGCGACCGCTGCTCCCTGCGCGCCTGCCCCTATGAAGAGCCCCATGACCAGAGCAGTGATCAACCACCGGATGCTCACTCGCAACTTGAATCCCCCTGCTTCTACCGGGCCGCCTTGGCCGCAGCCCGCTCGCAAGTACTGCACACCGTTGCCGGGTTTGGCCGTACGTGCGGATCGACTGCAGCATATGAAGGGCGGACGACCGCTTGCTATCCGTTCTCCGCTGACTGGTTCGCGCATATCGGATTGCCAGAACGGTGCGCATTCGTCACGGCCCGGTGGGCAGAGCCCGGCAGAAACAGATCTCCGCTCCCAGCAGGACCTCCGGGAAGGATGGGACGCGATGGGCGAGTTGGCCTGCTGAGCCGCAAACGCCAGGTCAGCAGTCATGGGACCGTGTGATGGCGACTGGTGAGGAACGGTCATGGTTCCGTCACCTTCGCCGCGCGGAGCGGTCATGCACCGCTGTGAACCTCCTGTGTGTCCCCGCGACTGAGCCGGGGAGAAGGAGGGGCTCAGACCGTGTCAGCACTGCCCGTTCCGCCCAGCCGCGTGCGTCGAGCACGGAGCCGTGGCGTGCTCCTGCGAACCATCACCGTGGAGACCTACCGCGCGTTCCTCGCGTCCTCCGCCGCCACCGCGCGCGGCACCGGGTTCCCGCAGGGCCCGTCACGGGCCGCCGTCAAGGAGGGCTGGCGCGCCCAACTGCTCGGTTGGGGAACGAATCCGGAGGCGGGTGCGCTCAGGGGCGTGGCCCTGGTGCTGCTGCGGCAGGTCTCCGGCGCCAGCGAGGACGTCGCCCATCTCCCCGAAGAGCCCTTAGCCGACCGGCGTTTCGCCTCCGCCCTCGCGGACGGCGACTCCGTGGTGGCCGAGTGGCTGGGGACCGCGCATGTCTCCGCGCAGCTCGAACAGGTCCTTGCGCACAGCCTGGTGGATCTCCAGCCGCAGGACCACTCCGCCGTCCTGCCCCCGCACGGCCGTCCGGCCCTTTCGAGTGCCGTGCGACGGGCCATGGCGTACTGCGAGGACCACGCGGGTGACCTGGTGTCGGTAGCGGACATGGCGGCGGCAGCGCGGGTCAGCCCTCGTACCCTCCAGGACCGCTTTCGGACCGACCTCGGGACCACCCCGACGGCCCACCTGCGGCGCGTACGGCTGGACCGGGTGCACCAGGACCTGCTGCGCATCGCGGACGGTTCCGCGTCCGGAACCGTCACCGACGTCGCTGCGCGCTGGGGCTTCACTCACCTGGGCCGCTTCGCCGCCTACTACCGTGAGGCGTACGGGCAAGTGCCGTCCCGCACCGCGGAAAGACGCTAGAGTCCGCCGCTTCGAGGAGTACATCGGTCCCGTGTATGACCTGATGGATGCCGGCGTGGATCAGGAAGCAGGCCGGCTGTCACTCCTCTCGCAATCGCGCCCATGTATGAGTGTCGAGACCGTCATAGGGTCCCTGGCGGGCGAGTTCGACGCCGTCGCGTCCCAGGGCCACGATCACGGGACGGACTCCCCGACGTCCGGGCGGAGTCATCCACACGGCAATGAGCCTGCGCTGCTCGGGTACCTCGATGCGGCGGCCGCCCAGGAGAACCTGCCGCACGTCTCGCCCGAGTCGCAACGTGACGCAACTGATCCACGGGGCCGCGGTGATGGAGCGCGGAGGGTCAAGTCTGCGGGTGAGACTGAGCACGCCACCGCCGTCATGAACCTCGAGCACATCGGCATCGGCAGGACCGTCCTCGCAGCCGCTACTGCTGCTGCCTCCCACGTACCGCCACCGCTCGCCGAACCACTCCAGAAGTGCAACAGACTCACGGGCCCGTGACGACTTCGGACGCCAAAGGATCCAGATCGCGCCGACACCGGCAGCGTCGTCGACGTCGGCCGACACCACGCTCACCACACGCCGCGGCATCCACCACGGTTGCGGCTCGTCACCCGCCAGCGCCCGCTGCACCACACTCCGCAGGAAACCCTCCCGCCCAGACCCCGCCCACACGACCTTTCCCCATACCTGCATGTGCGTGCGATACCCGGCGCCCGGGGTATTAGGCCGCAGCCACTTCCGCCGCGACAGGAACGACTCTTCGTTTCCTGTACGAGCTGCGGGCGTGGTCGGGGCGACGGAGCAGGGGTGCGCAGAGGGACCGACCTCAGCGGTCTCTCGGATATCGCGGCTTCTCAGCGGCGATGGGCCAGGACCGCTATGTCCGCGCCGAAGCCGACCACCAGCCGCCCGTCGGGCGCCACTGTCAGTGCCCTGATGCGGGAAGGAAACTCGTACGCACCGATCTGCTGCCCTGTGCTTGCGTCCCACGTCCATACGGTTCGGTCGCCGCCGGCGACGACGACAGGGCGACCGTCCAGCATGCCGGTCGCCCCCGAGCGCACCTCACCGGTGTGGCCCGTCAGCGGCGGTGCCAGCAGTTCGCCCGTGGTCAGGTCCCAGAGATGGACGCCCTCTGCCCTGTCGCCGGTCAGAATGACGTTGCGGCCTTCGAGTTCCTCCAGGGCCAGGGCGCCTGGTCGCCGCGGCTGCACTCCGATCCATCGGCTCGCGGTGAGGTCCCAGACGCGGCCTTCCCCGGTCACACCGACGAAGCTGCCATCGACCACCGCGAAGAAGTCGATGGAGGGGCTGGTGTATTCGCTGGTCGATCGTCCGTGCAGCTCTTGACGGGTGGTCAGGTCCCATATCCGCACCGTCCTGTACCGATCGTCGCGCGTGAGGAGGGTGAGCCGTCCGTCCACCGTCCCCGCCGCCAGCAGATCCACGCCGGCGGTATGGCCGGTCAGGGGTTCACCGAGTTGTCCCGCACCGTCGAGGTCCCAGATCCGCACACTCGTGTCCGAGCCGCCGGTGACGATGACGCGACTGCCGTCCACGTCGGCCGTGATGAGCCCTGTCACCGAGCCGGCATGACCCGTCAGCCGGCCGCCACCCGTCCCCTTCTCACCGTCGAGGTCCCAGATGCGGACCGACCTGTCGTCGCCTCCGGTTACCGCGAGCTGTCGTCTGTTCACCACCGCCGTCGCCGTTCCCCGCACGGCCGCCTCGTGACCCGTCAGCGACGGCTGCAACGGCCGGAGGGTGGCCAGATCCCACACTCCGACCGCTCCATGGCCCGTTGCGACGAGCGCGGCGGGATGGTCGTGGAGCACCGTCACGGCCGCCGTTTCCACGAACACGGCCGCAGGCTCACCGACCTGCTCCCGTGTGGCCAGGTTCCAGACGTGCACCTCGTAGGCGTTGGCGCTGACGGCGATCGGGCACTGGCACTCCGGATCCGTCACCAGAAAGTGCGCCGCGGTGTTGACGTCCAGACTGACGCAGCGCCCCGCCTCCCCTTCACCGTCACTGTCGCCTTCCACCGTCCGGTCGGACGCCCGGTCCGCGAACACGGGAGGCTGCTCGGGAGGTTCGCCCAGGGGGCCGAACTCCCGTCCCGTGATCAAATCCCACAGTCGGACGGTCTCCTCCCCCGTGATCGGGTCCGTCGCCGCGAGTTCCTTTGAATGGCTGGTGACGGCAACGGGACGGCCGTCCACCACCGCCGTCGCCAGAGCGGACACAAAGCCGGTGCGGATGGTCAACGGTTCAGCGTGCTGGGAGAGCGTGGCGAGATCCCACACTCTCACCACGTCGTCGACGCACGCGCCGACTACGACCGGCCGGCCCTCGACCAGTCCCGCGGCCAGCGATTTCACCCAGGAGTCGGCGTCGGCGGAGCACGTACCGACCAGTTCTCCCCGCGCCAGGTCCCATACTCGGACGCTTCGATCGGAACCGGCGGTCACCGCGACGGGTCGGCCGTCCAGCACCGCCGTCACCAGCGCAACGACGGCGCCGGTGCGCGCGGACACGGCCTTCCCGAGCCGGCTGCCCGTCGCCAGATCCCACGCGTGCAGCGTGCCGTCCGCACAACCGGCGACAGCGATACCACGGCTCCCCACGACCACGGTCGCCAACGCGCTCACCTTGGCCGGCACCGGCAACGCGTAACGCAGCCGGGAGTCCAAGTCGCTGCCGGTAGCCCACTGCACGACCCAGAGGTCGTTCATCCCCTGGCGGACCGCGACCCGGGCGATGTCCCTCGCCAGTTCTCGGTTCCCGTACCGGGCGGCGTCCAGCGCCAATACCTGCCGCCGCACCCCCGCGCCGGCGTCACGGTGCACATGCCCCGACGTCCGGTACACGACAGCCGCCAGCGTCTCCTCCTGCACATCAGCGCCGTCCAGGCACGCGAGGATCAGCTCCGGATCCCCGTGCACCAGCCATCCCGGATCGGTCAACCGGCCCCCCGCCGCCCCACCGTCACGGGCCGGACCGCTGCTTCGGCGTTCACGAGACATGACCGGCATGGTAGCCACGCCGCCCTCGTCAGCCACCGGGGCACTCACTCCGAGGAGGTGTTTCCCGCGGCGACAGGGGCCAAGGGGTCGTCGGTCGGGTGACGAGCGGAGCGGAAAGCTGCCGGACACCAGGCTGCCTCCTGATTGTCAGTGCCGTCTGCGAGACTCGTCCCATGATTCCGAAGGTGCCCTTGGACAGCCCTCGCTGGCATGGTTTGGACGGTGTGAAGGCCGAGGAGGTGCAGGTGCTCCTGGAGCAGTTGACCTCTGCCGGTGCCATCGGGGGCGGCGACGCGTGGCGGCGCACCTGGACGGATCTGTCCAGCGGCCTGTTGGACGACGGGGTCGTCGCCGACGGGGCCTATGCGGCCCTGCCGCATCTCGTCGAGGCGGCAGCGGTCCTGCCTCCGGAACAGACCGTGGATTTCTGGGTGGACCTCGGATTCCTCGTGACCGCCGATTACCGGCCACCCGTCCCGGCCGATCTTGAGGCGGGCTTCGGCGCCGCTGTGCGGCTGGCCGAGCGGGCGGCCGCCCGGAGCCTCCTCGCCGCCGATGTCCCCGGACCGGTCTGTGCCCGACTCGCCCTCTCCTGCGTGGCCTTGGCCGGACACCTCATGGGCGAGGTGCTGTGGCAGTTCCCGGAGGAGGGAGAGAGCGAGCTCCTGTTGTCGTGTCCCGCGTGCGGAAGCGACACGGAGATACCCGACTTCTACGTGGGCGCGGCGCGCCCGCCCCTCGATGCGTCACTGCTGCCTGAACCCTCCTCCCATGTCCGGCAGGACGGACATCCCTGGAGCGAGGCCGCCGCTGCACTGCGGGAGGAGGCCCTGGGGGAGGGCTGGGAGCCTTTTCTGCGGGTGGCTCGCGACGTCGCGGCGCAGGGAGTCTCCCCCGAAACGCCGGGACAAGCCGTCCTGTGCCTGGTCGCCGGGATCGTCGCGGTCAGGGGCACGCCGCAGCGGGCCGCGGGGGAACTGGCCCGCCGGCTGATGTCCCTCACCGGGCACTTCGACTGCTGGGACTGCGAGCGGACGTGGACGATCGCGGACGGCCTGGCGGAGAGCCCGGAGGGTGCGCTCTCCCCACACCGTCCGGATCGAGCGCCGGCGGACTCCGACGGGTCGGCAGCCGGAGCGCAATCGGCGGCGGCCGGAGGAACCAGCCAAGCGGCGACCCGGTTCCGGCAGGAACAGAACGCGGTGATCGCGGCCGACGGCACGCTCTGGGGCCGTATGTCGGTCTTCTCCGATTCCTTGCCCGGTTCGTCCGGGGGTGTCGACGCCCTGGCGGTGGTATCTCGCCCCGGTCGGCCGACCCTCGTGGCCGGCGGCGGGGACAAGGGCGTGGTGTGCCTGTGGGACGTGACCGACGGCCGACTCGTCCACGACCCGCTGCCAGGGCATCCTGACGCCGTCCGCTCGATGACGCCCCTCCCGCTGCCCGACGGCCGCGTCCTCCTCGCAAGCGGAGGCGACAGCGGGACGATCGCCGTGTGGGACCCGTTCACCGGGCAGCCGGTGCGTGAACCTGCCGGCGACTGGCCCGGCGGGGTGACCGCGATGTGCACCGCTGTCGTCCCCGACGGCGGCACCCTTCTCGTCACCGCCACCCCACGAGGCACCGTCCGAGTGTGGGAACCGGACAGCGGTGAGTGCGTCAGGCGCCTCAACCCCTACGGCAGTCCGATCCGGTCGATCACCGCCGTCCCGATCTCCGCCGACCACACTCTGATCGCCGCCTCGGACACCGCGGGCCGCGTGCACGTGTGGGATCCAGCCGTCGACGACCCCTGGGAGAGCTGCGCGGCCGTGCAACTGGACGCACGGGCGCTCGCCGGTGCCGACCACCAGGTGGCGGCCGTGGAGGCTGTCCTGACGCCCGACCGAACCATGCTGGCCACGGCAGACGGCCTCGGTGTCGTCATGCTGTGGGATCCGGCCACCGGCGCCCCGGTCGGCGATGGTCTGCCCAGCTCCACAGGCACCGCCGGCCCGCCGCTCATCACCGCCGCCACGCCGCACGGCGGCCGCACGGTCCTGGTCGCCGGCGCCCGTCACGGTCACCGGCTGCGGCTGTGGGAACCGGAGACCGGCGCGGTGCGGCACATCGCCCTGGAGGTGTCGCCCACCTGCCTGGCGACCGCGGGCGCGGACCTGATCGTCGGACATGACCGCGGAGTCCTCAGCCTCCCGCTCACCAGACAGTGAGCGCGATCGGCCCCACGTTCAGGACACCATGGCGTAGACCGCGGTTCCCAGGAGGAGAAGGGCCAGGGTCAGGACGACCGTGCAGGTGAGACGGAACCGGAATCTGCTCCAGTACTCCGCCCGCTGACCTTCGCGGCAGTGATCGCTTGACTGGCTGCCCGGTCTTGTCGTTGTGCCAGATCGTTCCAGGTCGAGCTGTCCCTTGAAGGTCTGGTTGATCGACTCGATGACCTGCCGCAGCGGCGTGACCAGATGCGCCCCGGCCCGCTCGGCCTCTCCCTTGCGGGCCGGCCGCGGCAACTCCAGGTGACGCTCGGCGAGGTCCCGTTCGAACTCGCGGCCGTAGTAGTTCTTGTCCCCGATGATCGTCTGGCCCGGGTGGGAGGCCGCCACGTCGGGTGCGGCATCGAGCATGTCGCGCAGTGTCTCGCGCTCGTCGGCCTTCGCACCGGTGAGGGCGGAAACGCGCGGGTTCGCGGATTCCTGGACTGGTCTAACGACGAACCCGGCCGCCTGTCCATCGTTGGAGGCGGCTCGGGGAGCGGGTTCCACGGCCATTACTGGCGTCGGCGCTTCAGGGTGATGGTGGTGGGAGGTCGGGGGAGAGGCCGGTTCCCGCGAGGAATCCCCCGAGGGACATCGCGGCTCACGCCGGCTTCGGTGCGGGCCGTCTCCCTGCGCCAGCACCTCTCGGCGGCGATCGGCGCCTCCCCGACCGCCTACCGGCGGGCCTTAACGGGCGCCCTGCCGCTGGTCTGACGGCCGCGGGTCTCAGGCGTCGATGCGTACCCAGGTATGGCCGGCTCGGAGCCATAGGGTTCCGTCGCGGCCGTGGCCGCACTTCATGACCACCCGCCCGGGCACCCGCACTCGCTCCTGGCCGATGGCAACGCACACGTCGCCGACCAGCTCCGCGCGGGTCACAGTGGTCCTGCGCTTGTAGTGGTCGCGGCTGGTCAGAACCACCCGCGTGCCGCGCACTGCGACTCCATCCGGGGCCTTCACCGGGCTGCGATAGCTCATGACTTCGCCGGTGGAGGGTGTGATCCGGGTGAGGAAGGTTCCTTTGGGGCTATACCAGACCAGCCACACCGACTCGCCTTCCGTGGCGGCCGTGCAACCCTCCAGTGGCCAATCGGGAAGTCTCCCCTCCGGCACCCACGTCGCGACACCCCGGGTGTTCCAGCCCGCCAGGCCAGCCCCGGACTCCGGGTGGTTGCCGTAGATGCCCTCGTCACCGTAGGCGGTCCAGATGCCCCCGCTGCGGTCAGTGACCAGGGCCGGGATGTCGTCACCGATACAGAAGGCACCCTCCGGCTGGCCCTCGGGGGAGTACACGACGGCGTTCTTCCACCAGGCTCCCTCCGTGTCCCGGTGGGTACGGCCCGATGCCAGCAGGAACCGGGAGCCTGGGAGCAGGGCCAGGTGGCTGGGCCGCACGTCGATCCCTTCGACCGGGATACGCCGCTGCTCCTGCCCGGAGGCGATGACCAACTCTCCGTCGAACGGCGTTTCGGCACGCCATCCGACCCACCCGCGAGGATACTTGTCGCGGCTCAGGTACCGCCGCTGGACCAACATCACGGCGAGTTCGCCGGCCGGTCCCACGGTCCACCACAGCGCACGCCACCCCGCCTGAACCTCCTCGGGGGACAGCCTCCATGCGACGGGCAGCTCGTCGATCGTCATGGGTATTCACCTTCGGGACTCCGGTGGCCTACGCCATCCGAAGATCGCCACGTTACAGGTCGGGCAATCCCCATTCCCGCCGGGGAAGCGAAGACCGGCCCTTCGCGAGACCCGGCCACCGCCAGCGGACACCCTGCCTTCTCCGTGTTATGGGGAAGGCAGGGTGTCAGACCTGCCCACTGCTCATCCGTCAGCAGGCGAGAGCGGTCGCTCGTGGTCTACCGCGGCCGGTAGGAGGTGGCTAGGACGGAGACGGTGACCTGGTCGGGCATGAGGACGTGACCATCCAGGTCCGCGCTTGGCATGTGGCGCGCGCTCGGTGTCATCCCCACCAGGTCGAGGACCTCCTGCCTGGCCAGAGATGCGGGGTACTCAATCAGTTCGGTGACGGCGGCGTCGAAGAAGGGATTCAGCGCCCTGTGCAGGCGCTCTTCTTTGGCCGGGTCGATCGTGACCATTGCGGGGAGCGGACCGCGCAGCTCGGTCAGGTGCCGCTGGGTGGGACGCACGACGATTAACCGGCCGATTGAACGCAGCACTCGGTGGAACTCGGAGGGGTTCCGGGGCGAGAACACGTCCAGCACGACGTCAGCCACCCCGTCGGCCAGCGGGAACGGACGGAAGACGTCCCAGGTCGCTGCGGCGGCTCGTTCATGGGCTCGCCCCGCCGAGCGCAGTGCGCGCACTGAGGTATCCAGGCCGAGCCCACGGGCGAAGGGCAGTTGATCAAGTACACCGGCCAGGTAGTAGCCGGTGCCGCACCCGACGTCCACGACCGTGCCTTGTTCGGTCACAGCGTCTGTCGCCAGGCGTGCCACGGCCTGGCGGATGGGCCCGTACTTGCCGGTGGACAGAAACCGGGCCCGGGCCCGGGCCATGGCGGCGTCATCGCCGCTGGTGGCGCTGGTGCCCGACAGAAGGCTGACGTAGCCGTGGCGAGCGACATCGAAGGTATGGCCCGTCAGGCAACGCAGCGCACCACCACGGGGATGGAGGTGCGCGCGGCACGTCGGGCAGTGCAGCAGGTCGAGGAATGATTCGAGGGCAGGGCGAAGCACGGACACGAGGCTCCTGGCAACGGTGGAGGGAAGGGACCGTGCCCGTCTACGTGCATCCGAAAGGGGGCCGCCCCCGGAACACTCAGGTCCAACGCCTGGTCACCTGGGTGCGGCAGCGCCGAGAGAACGGGATTTACGCAGCAGGCACGCCGAGGAGGGCGACGCCGTCCGGCATCGCCCTCAAGACCTCCCGATCACAGGAAGCAGTAGTGCGGGGTGCTCGTGAATGCCACGCCACAAGTCTACGATCTTCGACGGAAGTCTCCCGCGCCGCCTCTGAAGTTAAGAGACACGACCGCTACCTGGGCAGCTTCGCGGTTCGCTCCGGGTAGGCGGTGCCGACGTAGCGCATGGCGGTCTGTTCGCTGATGCCGAAGAGCCTCATGAGCTTGAGCGGGTCGCCGGTGGCGAAGGCTTCGTCGAGGATGCGGTCTTGGCGCAGTCGGTCGAGGGTCGGCCCGTTGGGCAGGATCTGGCTCAGGGTGACCCTGTGCACGGCCGGGTGGTCCGGGTCGAGGGCGGTCTTCTGGCTGACCAACAGGTGGGGGTTGACGGAGGCGGGCCAGCGCTGGTGGCGGTAGACCAGCCAGTCAGCGGCGAGCTGGTGGGTGAGCTCCTCCAGGTAGAGGGTGCGTCGCAGCAGACCGCGGCGTATTTCGAGGGTTCCGCAGGCGAGGTTCAGATCAGCGGTGCGCACGGTGCGGATCTCGGCGGCGGGAACGGCGTGGACTGCGGCCAGGGCGATAGCGAGGCGCGCGAACGGGGTCTCGGTACGGTCGAGCAGACCGACCAACAGGTCGGAGGGAACCGGCCGCGGGATGCCTGTCAGATCGCCCACGGCGAGGTAGCGCGCAAGGTCGCGGAAGATCACCCGCTTGCGCTTGAGGGCCCGAAACAGGCTGCGCAAGGCGGTGGCGAGCTGGCGTCGAGCGGTCCCAGTCAGATCCTCCAGCGTGACCTGGAGATGATCCGAGGTAACTTCCCGAAGGGTCGTCATACCAGCCGCCGTCCATGCGATGAGAGCCGGTTGGAGGGTGGTCAGGTAGCGGCGGACACCCTCCCAACTGCGCGGCTCGTCCTCACGGGGCCCTTGGCCGCGCAGCACGTCCACCCATATGCGGACCTCGTCGGCGACACGTTGCGGCAGCGCGTGGAGCGCGGTTTCGATCCAGGCCAGGTCGCGGTCCTGGTGGAGTTCGGGGTCGTCGACGAGCAGGCCGCGGGCACGCAGGAACTGGCAGACGGGTTTGGCCGCGAGGTGCGTGTCCAGCCGAGTCAGGTCGTGCACATCGCGCTCGTGGATCGCGTTCTCGACTCCGAGCCAGTACCCCAGGATGGCGAGGGTGCGGATGTTCTTGCGGAAGCCCGACGCCTCCTGGTCGCGGCGAAGCTCGGCGAAGTCCTCCACCAGCGCGACGGCCGCGCCGGTCAGAGGCAGTTCGCCCGGCGGCCGACTCCGCAGCCGGGCCAGCACCGGCGACCAGTCGCGGCGCATAGTGAACAGACTCTCCTGCCCCGGCCCGACCGTCGTCGCAGGCGTCACGTCCGCGAGCAACGGTAGGGGCTCGTCGGCCTGGAGCGGCAGGGCGGTTCCGCCCACGCTGGCAGGCAGGTCAATCACCAGTTGCGTGGCTGTCACGGCGGTCGGTCGCGCCCGGTCGGCGTCGCGGTGGGGATGGCAGGTGCGGCAGTGGCCGGCACGCAGCGGTAGCCCGTCCCGGTGGCAGCGCGTGCAGTCCCCGGCCTGTTGTCGCTCCCGCCAGAATCGGCAGGGATCGCAGAGGAATCCCGCATGCTGCCTTTCGGGCATCCAGGCTTGGCAGTCACTGCACTGGCGCGGTGTGAACCATGAGTTCGGCACTGGGGCGACATCGGGGGCCTGGGGTCGCCCAGCCTGGGCGAGGTGTCGTGGTTGCGGCGCGGCCAGCAGGCCAGCGCGTAGCAGGACCAGGCAGACCGTGTCACCGTTCGTCGGTAGGTCCCGCAACAACGTCTCGGGGGCCGGCTCGACGCCTTCCGCTTCGCGCACGGCCAGAGCGAGGCGGACCATCTTGGCCGCCCGGTAGTACCAGGCTCTGGTCAAGCGGCGTTCGGCCGTTAACGCCTCCAGCACGGGTTGTGCCTGGTCCCAGCCGGCGACCGTCCGGGTGGCGAGAGCGCGGACCGTGGCGTCGGTGAGGGTGCGCGGCAGCGTGAACAGGGGAAGCTGGCCCCACACCTGCGGCTCCAGTACCGCCGCACCGGCCGGCTCTTCATACTGCTGACTCAGCGCGCGTCTCCACCTGGCGTTCACCCCACGCCCGCCGCTCTCACCGCGCACGATCTTGCGGGCCTGCGTCGCGTAGTGGCGGTAGGTGCCGATCGTGAGCTGAAGGGCACGCGGCCGTGCCCCGGGGACGGCCAGCGCCCATTCCGCGTCGTCCTCGGCCCGGATGGCTTGAGAAGCCGTATGCCTATCGATCATGAGCGCGGTTCTGATCGAACGGGGTCCCAGGTCGAGTGATCTTGGCCGCGCGGGCGCATGAAAGCAGGACCTCCGGTGCAGCACGAGGGTTGCGAAGCCAACTCGAGCGCCAGGAGGCCCTGTTGTCCCAGTCTTGCGTGACGGACCTGTTCCCGTCCAACTCCCGCGTGTCGGCGTGCGATTGCCTCGCTCACCGGTTCGGGAACGCGGCCGACCGCCCGGAGAGGGCGCCGGTGTATCCCTCCGACATGACGGATGAGGAATGGGCGGTGGTGCGCGACGCGATGCCGGTCCCGGCCTGGCTGGAGGGCCGGGGCGGACAGCCGGAGGGCTACTGCCACCGGCAGATGCTGGACGCGATCTTCTACGTCACCGACAATGGGATCAAGTGGCGCTCCCTGCCTGTCGATTACCCGGCATGGGACCGCGTGTACGCCTACTTTCGCAGGTGGCGACGGGCGGGCCTGGCCCGGGAGTTCCACGACCGGCTGCGCGGAAGGGTCCGTGAGGCCGAGGGCCGTCAGCCAGAGCCGACGGCAGCGATCATCGACTCGCAGTCGGTGAAGGGCGCCTCCTCGGTGCCCGCCGCCTCACGCGGCTACGACGGCGGCAAGAAGATCAACGGAAGGCGCCGGCACGTCATCACGGACAGCATCGGCCTCGTCTTGATGGTGCTGGTGACGGCCGGACACGTGACCGACCGGCAGGCCGCCCGCGTCATGCTGCCCCATCTGCGGGCGCGGTTCCGCACGATCACGCTGGTGTGGGCCGACGGCGGCTACACCGGCTGCCTGGTCGACTGGGCGAAGGAGAAACTCCAGCTCACGCTGGAGATCGTCAAACGCAGCGACGACATGAAGGGGTTCGTGGTGCTGCCGAGAAGGTGGGTGGTCGAGCGCACCCTGGGATGGCTGATGCGCTCGCGGCGCCTGGTGCGCGACTTCGAGACACTGCCCGCCTCCAGCGAGGCGTTCATCTACTTCTCGCAGGCCATGCTCATGAGCCGCCGTCTTGCCCGGACAGCCTCCCGGCCCCGGCAGGAGCGGTCACAGTGGACTGCCGCGGCGTGAACCGTCCAGACGGCGACACCGCCAGCCAGCCCCGCTCGGCCAGGCGCCTCGCCTTGGACCGCACCCCCTCGATCTTCGCCGGCACCAACTCCAGCCCCAGCCCGGACGCGATCTCCTTCGCCGGCACCCCCTCACCGCCTCCCGGACCGGACTCCACCACCTCCACGATCCGCCGGTAATCCGGCGCGAGCGCCTCCACCGTCGTCCCCTCCCCGAAGTGCGGCACGATCGACCCCGCAACCGGGACCTTCACCGCTGTGGTCTCCGGCACCGGTTCTGGCGCCTCCCGCACGGCCGCATCCGCCGCATCACCAGGGGCGGCCAGGGCCTCGGCCAGCTCCGCCCGAGCGATCGCCCGGCGTTCCAACACCGCCTCGGCCGCGGCGAGTTCGGACAAGATCCGGTCCGCCTCCACCTGAAGTTCCTCCACCCGCACCCGGGCAACGGCCTCCCGCTCCTCCAGCAACCCCATCACCGACGCCACCGGCCACCTCCGCATCATCCAGGACGAACTGATCGCCCGAACGCTCCCACGACGACACCGGAACCATGCCTGAGCAGCGGAAACTCAGTGATCACATCCGGAAAGACAACGGCTTCTGAAGGCAGGACTTGCACAGTCCCTCGGTGTTGAGGTGGGCCTCGTGTCGGCATCGCGGGCACACCCCGCGTGCGGGGAAATCGTATTTCCAGTGCTCGCAGCCGTGGCAGATCCGGCGCCCATACAGCACCGACCAGCTCAGGCACATCTCGCAACTGCGGGCACGCCCCGTCTTCTTCGCCATGCCCGTTCCTCAGCTCGGCGGCAGTGACCGTGGCCCGCCGCTATGGCGGGTACGGGGGACGGGCCTCACCGGCCCCGGCTCCCGCCCCTCGGCGCCGACCGCCAGTTGGCCGGAGTCCTGGGCGGCCTGCGCGTCGGCGACGGGCTCGGCCTGGAGCAGGTCGGCGACCGTGCAGTCGAGCGCCGCGCACATCAGGTCAAGGTCGTCCAGGCGAACCGTGACCGGCTTGCCACCCCACAGCGCGGCGACCTTGCTCAGTGACGGGTTGAACCCCACCTGCTGGAACGCGGCCAGCACTTCGGTCGGCCGCCATAGGTCCCGTTGGGCGGCGACCATCCGCAGATTCCACTTCACCGCAGGTTCCCCTTGTCCATCACCAGTCGTTGGGCTGCCCGGGCACTGGCGGCCAGATTCGCGTGTTCCGGTTCGGCGTGCGCGGTCGCCATGTACCGGAGTGTCGTGGTGGCCCAGGCGTGTCCGAGGACCTTCTGCACCTCCCACAACGTCATCCCGCGCTCGTAGTTGTGGGTCGCGCAGGCGTGACGCAACAGGTGCGGGAACAGGTCGGTAACCGGCCCGGTCAGATAGGTGTCGGCCGCGTTGTGCAGGGCCCGGCGGAACGTCGAGGGGACGATCGCCGGGGCGATCGGCAGGTTCAGCGCCGCGACCGCGGTGGGCTTGCGCTCCGACGGCCACAGCGGCGCCTTCGGGTGCTCGGCGTCGTCGCCGAACTCGCCGCGGATCTCCTCGATGTACCACCACAGGAGGGCCCGGCCCTCCTGGAACATGTAGGCCTCGCGCGGCCGGGGCCCCGACCCGCCGGCTCCCTTGCCGAGTACGACGAAGCGGCCCCACTGGCCGTGCTCCCAGTGCAGGTCGCCCATGCACACCCCGCACAGCTCGTTGGCCCGGACTCCGGACAGGTACGCGATCTTCGTCATCACGTAGTCGCGGCAGGCAACCAGGTACTTCCGGGTGCTTGGCAGGTCCTCGCGCCAGCGGCGGAAGAAGTCCCGCATCGCCGTCTGCGAGGGCGGGACGCGCAAGCCGAAGTCGCCGCGGTGCCGGGGCCGGTTGAACGGGTCGATCGGCGACTCAACGGCGTGGCCGAAGCGGCGCATGATCTCGCCGGCGTAGCGCTGTTCGAGGAACGCGAAGTACGCGTCGATCTTGTTGATCTTGCCGCGCAGGGTCGACGGTGCCCGCTTGCCCGCACCGGCGAAGTATCGGTCCAACTCCCGGGGCGAGAGCTTCCATGGCACCGTGCCGTAGAACTCGCAGACCTCGATCACCGGCTTGATCAGCCCGTCGAGCGTCGTCGGTGCCAGGCCGGCCGCGTCCCTCGCCCACTGGTACTCGGACAGCGTGTCGAGGAAGAAGCTCTCCTCGTCGTGCTCCGAGACGCGGGCCTGGCGGCGTCGCTGAAGGGTGACGACGTCCGCGAGACCGGACTCGACCGACACCGCAGCCGGATCTACCGGCACGGCCAGCTCTGGCCCGGGTCGCACGAGCGTCAGCACGCGACTTTCGGAATCTGACACGAAGCCGCAGATTACGGCGACCACTCTCAGAATCTGCGAGTTACTGCTGAGATCTCACACCAACGAGTGAACTACCCACACAAGGCGATCTACCAGCTGAGATGCGGATTCACGGCCACTGGGAGGGCTCCGGGAACCCGCGCGTACTCCAATAAACAGGACCGGTAGCCCGCCGAGCGTGCACACCAGGTGCAGCCGCAGCCCCCAGAAGTACCGTGAGTGCGACGCGCGGTAGCCGTACCGGGTCCAGCCCGCCAGGTCCGAGCGTTTGGCGGTCTCCCGCGAGCATCCGCAGCCGACCGGGGTGGAGTCGACCAGCCACACATCGTCGCTCCACAGAGAGGTGTCCCGGGCCAGGATCCAGGATCATGCTGGTGAGCAGCGACGACGCGGCGCGCAGCCGCTTGCTGTAGACGGACTGCTGGGGCACGTAGGGAAAGAGACGGCCGAGGTCCCGCCCGACGCGGCGCAGCCAGCGCCGCTCGGATGTGTAACCGAGCAGCGCCGACATGACCGCGAGAGTGACCAGTTCGGCGTCACCGAGCGTGGGCGCGATCCCGACGGCCGGGCGGCACGGGGCCAACCACGGCGAAGCCTTCAACTCGTCGTCGATCCGGGCATAGAGTGCCGTTGCGAGGGTGTCCAGGTCCGTCTTCACACACTGACATTGGACGCCCTCGTCCTATGTCCGCAGGCCATCCCTTGGACTCATTCATCCAGGTGGGTCTGCGGGAAGATCAGCTGTCCGTCACCAGGGATGTTTCATGTCCGCCAGCGGGAGGCCAACTGACCGCCGGCGGGGAGTCTGCCGTGTCCTCTGACACCTGCCGGACCAGGTCGGCTGCGGTGCCGGGTCCGTCAGTCGTGCGGCACCACCGCGACCGGCGCGGAGGCGTGTTGGAGTACCGCGTGGGTCACCGGGCCGATGCGACCGCCGACCAACGCCTGGTTCCTCTTCCGCCCGACGACGACCAGCGACGCGTCCCTCGAGGCGTGCACGAGATGACGGCCTGCGCTGCCGACGACGGCCTGCGCGCGCACCTCCACACCGGGGAACTTGTCCTTCCACGGACGCAGGAGGTCGCTCAGTCCCTGCCGTGTTTCCGCCGCCAGCTCGGCCTCGAGTCCCGAATCCAGGACGGCACCGTAGCCGTAGACGGCCGCCGGGTTCCAGCCGTGGACCACCCGCAGGCAGGCCGCGCGACGCCGGGCGGTCTCGAAGGCGAACTCGACGACCGCGTCGCCCGGATCCTCCAGGTCCAGCCCCACCACGACGTCGCGGTACTGGGTGTTGCTCGACGCGGCGCCCGCGGCGTCCGGCAGATGCTCGTCCTCGGCATGCTCCCCGGCCCGCACGAGGACGACGGGCCGTTCCGTACGTGCCACCACGGCAAGGGCGACGGAGCCGACCAGGAAGCCGGCCACCGTGCCGAGGCCCCGGGAGCCGAGGACCAGCAGTTCGGTGTCCTCCGCGGCCGCCAGCAGAGCCGGGACGGCCTCGTCCTCTGCCTGCAGGGTGGTGATCCGCAGGCCGGGGTGGCGTTCCGTGAGCCGGGATTGCGCCTCGCGCAGCAGGTGGGCGGCCCAGTCGCGCTGCGCTTCGAGCACGCCCGGTGCCGAAGCCCCCATGAAGGGGGTGTACGGCGCCCCCAGCGCGTCCCGGGCATGCACGAGACGCAAGGGCGCCTCTCGTTGCGTTGCTTCGCGAGCAGCCCAGTCTGCGGCGGCGAGGCTTTCGGGCGAGCCGTCGAGGCCGACGGTGATGGCTGGCATGTGCGGACCTCCTTCAGGGGTGCGCTGTCAGTTTCCAGTCCGCGCGGCTGCCGCACGAGGGGCCAGGAGTCCCGGTCGGGGGCCGATCGGCCCCCACGAAGAGGCGACCGGCGCTGTGCCCGTCACGGCGGGATCGATCAGCGCACGCCGTATGGGCCGGGAACCAAGTCCCGGCCCATGAAAGCCATGCCGATCGCTCGCCTCAGCAGTGCGCCGACGTGCGGTGCTCCTTCCGGTCCGGCCGGCGCGGCTGGTCCAGCCGACGCGGCTGGTCCGGCACCGGCGGCAGCGCCTTGGGGATCCGACGGCGCAGCAGCCGGACGGCAAGACTGTCGAAGACCGCCGCGAGGACAAATGTCAGCCCCATGGCCAGCACGAACAGCACCACGAACCGTTCCCAGAACTCCGGTGTGAGACTGGTACCCACTGTCCTCAGCCCTCCCTGGTCGGCATTGTTCTCCCTGCTTCCACCCAACGCCTCGACAGGTCAGGACGCATGAGCCGAAGGGACCGAGGAGAGGTCCGAAACAGCCCTTGTACGCGGGGCCGCACGGCCCGGTGCGCGTCGAGCCGGGGACGGTCGGTCCTGGTGGCCGAGCCGGTCCCGGTGGTGTGATGGAGGTGGCGGGGAGAACCCGGCAGAGGCACGGAGGAGCGGCCCGGACGGCCGCCGTCGTCGGAGCGGGCACGGCATCGCGCGCTGCCGCGCAGAGAGCCGCGCAGCGCGCGACCGGCACAGTAGCGGTGCCGCTGGCCGGGGAATCGAATCGGGCGAGTGCCCGACGTGCGCCCGCGGCCTGCGGTTCAGCCGACGGCGGGCTCGGGCATGCCCCGCAGCCCCGGGCCGTGGCGCACCCCCGCGACGAACGGATCAGGGGCGTCCGCGGGAGAGGGACGCACCCGCCTGGGCCGACCGGCCCCGTGGAGGGGACCGACAGCACCTGCCCCTGCCGGTCCCGGCGGCCGGACGATGGAGAGGTACCCAGCCAGAAGCCACCGGAGGAGACCGGCGTCATGGTCCGTTACGTGTACGACTTCGCATCAGGCGGCCGGGACATGGCCGCCCTTCTCGGCGGCAAGGGCGCGAACCTGGCCGAGATGACCCTGCTGGGCCTGCCCGTTCCGCCGGGCTTCACCGTGACCACCGAGGCCTGCCGGGTCTTCCTGGCCACCGGCACCGAGCCGGACACGCTGGCCCGCGAGATCTCCGAACATCTCACCGCCCTGGAAGAGGCCGCGGGACGGCGGCTGGGGCAGCCCGACGACCCGCTCCTGGTCTCCGTCCGCTCCGGGGCTCGCTTCTCCATGCCCGGCATGATGGAGACGATCCTCGACATCGGTCTGGGAGACGAGTCCGTACTCGGTCTGGCGAAGGTGTCCGGGGACGAACGCTTCGCCTGGGACTCCTACCGACGCCTTGTGCAGATGTTCGGCAGTACGGTCATGGGCGTCGACAGTTCCCTCTTCGAGGAAGCCCTGGCCGACCTCAAGCGGGTCCGGGGCGCGGCGGACGACCTGGGGCTCAACGCGGCGGACCTGGTCGCGCTCGTCGCGACGTACAAGGACCTGATCCGTGCGGAGACCGATGAGGACTTCCCGCAGTCCCCGGTCGAGCAACTGCGCCGCGCGGTCCTTGCCGTCTTCGAGTCCTGGAAGGGCGAGCGCGCCCGGCTGTACCGCCGCCGCGAGCACATCCCGGACGACCTGGGCACCGCCGTCAACGTGCAGACCATGGTCTTCGGCAATCTCGGGTCCGACTCCGGCAGCGGCGTCGCCTTCACCCGCGACCCGGCCACCGGCCGGCCCGGCCTGTACGGCGACTACCTTTCGAACGCGCAGGGTGAGGACGTCGTCGCAGGCATCCGCAACACCGTTCCGCTGACCGCTCTGGAGGAGCTGGACCCGGTCTCGTACGGGCGACTGCGCGGCCACATGGGCACTCTGGAGACGCATTACCGGGATCTGTGCGACATCGAGTTCACCATCGAGCGCGGCCGGCTGTGGATGTTGCAGACCAGGGTCGGCAAGCGCACCGCCGAGGCCGCGTTCGCCATCGCCGCCCAGCTGGCCGACGAGGGGCTGATCGCCCCTGACGAGGGCCTGGCCCGGGTCAGCGGGGACGGCCTCGCCCGGCTGATGTTCCCCCGGTTCGACACCTCGGCCGTCGGCGAGCCGCTCGCGCACGGGCTTCCGGCCTCGCCGGGTGCGGCCGCGGGTGTGGCGGTCTTCGACTCGGCCGAAGCGGTCCGCCGGGCCGCCGCGGGAGAGAAGGTCGTCCTCGTACGCCAGGAGACCACCCCCGACGACCTGCCGGGCATGATCGCCGCGGAGGCGGTCCTCACCAGCCGCGGCGGCAAGACCAGCCACGCCGCCGTCGTAGCGCGTGGCATGGGCACGGTGTGCGTGTGCGGTGCGGAGGAGATCGCCGTCGACACCGCGGCACGCAGGTTCACCGTGGGCGACACCGTCGTCGAGGAGGGCACGGTCATCTCCGTCGACGGCTCCGAGGGCGCCGTGTACCCGGGCGCCGCACCCCTCGTCGACTCCGCGGTCATGCGCTACTTCGAGACGGGTGAGCGGTCCGCCGGGCTGGTCGAGGCCGTGGCCCGCAGCATGGAACGGGCGGACGGCGCCCGGCGGCTGGAGGTACGGGCGAACGCCGACACCCCCGAGGACGCCGCCCGTGCCCGGCGGTTCGGCGCGCAGGGCGTCGGACTGTGCCGCACCGAGCACATGTTCCTCGGCGAGCGCCGCAAGCTGGTCGAGGCGATGATCCTGGCCCGCGACGAGACCGAGCGCGAGAAGGCGCTGGGTGCGCTGCTGCCTCTGCAGCGGCAGGACTTCATCGGCATCCTCGAGGCGATGGACGGTCTGCCGGTGACCATCCGGCTCATCGATCCGCCCCTCCATGAGTTCCTGCCGGATCGCACCGAACTCGCTGTGCGTATCGCCACGGCCGAGGCCCAGGACACCGGACCAGCCCCGCACGACGCCGAACTCCTCGACGCGGTCAACCGCATGCACGAGGAGAACCCGATGCTCGGACTGCGCGGAGTACGCCTCGGCCTGGTCGTGCCGGGACTGGTCGCCATGCAGGTACGGGCGATCGCCGAGGCCGTCGTGGAACGCGTGCGGGCAGGCGGCTCCCCCAAGGCGGAGATCATGGTGCCGCTGGTCGGCGCCGTCGAGGAACTGCGCATCGAGCGGGCCGAGGTGGAACGCGTCCTCGCCGAGGTGTCCGAGGAGTCCGGCGTCCCCGTGCACTGCCCGGTCGGCACCATGATCGAGCTGCCCCGGGCAGCGCTCACGGCCGGCCGGATCGCCGAGGAGGCGGAGTTCTTCTCCTTCGGCACCAACGACCTCACCCAGACCACCTGGGGCTTCTCCCGCGACGATGTCGAGGCGGCGTTCTTCTCCGCCTACCTCGACAAAGGCATCTTCGCCACCTCCCCCTTCGAGACCCTCGACCGTGACGGAGTGGGACGGCTGGTCCGCATCGCGGTCGACGAGGGTCGCGCCGCACGCTCCGATCTGAAGATCGGCGTCTGCGGCGAGCACGGCGGGGACCCCGATTCCGTCCACTTCTTCCACGACGCGGGACTGGACTACGTCTCCTGCTCGCCGTTCCGCGTCCCGGTCGCGCGTCTGGAGGCCGGACGGGCGGCGCTCCCCGAGGCGGGGACGAGCGACAGCAGGTGACAGGGACCTGGCTCCGCCGGGAAGAGCCCGACAGGACGCCCCCGGGGTCCTGTGGCCCCTGCCCCTGCCCCTGCCCCTGCCCCTGCCCCTGCCCCTGCCCCTGCCGAGATACGACGAGAAAGGAAGTGGGCACCATGGCACGCATCGTCGGTGAGGTGATGACCGTCGACGTCGTCGAGGCACACCCGAAGACGACGTTCAAGGACGTGGTACGGCTGCTGGACCGGCATCGGATCAGCGGCCTGCCCGTGGTGAACGAGGACGACAAGGTCCTCGGAGTGATCTCGGAGACCGATCTGATCCGCCGCCAGGCGGCCAGGTCCCCGGACGGCGGGATCGTCACGGCGCAGGAACTGATGTCCACGCCCGCGGTCACCGTGCATCCGGAGCAACGCATCGCGGACGCGGCGCGCGTGATGGAGCGTCATGGTGTCGAGCGCCTTCCGGTGGTGGACGAGGAGGACCGGCTGATCGGCATCGCCACCAGACGGGACCTGCTGCGCGTCTTCCTGCGTACCGACGACGAGATCCGCCAGGAGGTCCACGACGAGGTACTCACCCGCGTCCTCGGCCGACCGGACCACGGCGTGACCGTCTCGGTCCGCGACGGCATGGCCACGCTGGTAGGGCCCCTGGAGCACAGCGGAGACCTTCCGCTCGTGATCCGGCTGACCTATCGCGTGGACGGTGTGGTCGGCGTCGTCAACAGGCTGACCGTCCGCACCGCCTCGGGGCCGGTCGGCCCCGCCGAGGGACCAACGGGACCTGGGGCGGAACACCTCTGACGAGAGACGCTGCTGATGGGAGCGGTCCCGGACAACATCCCCCGCAGTACCGCTCCCTCCCAGCGCCGCCAACCGCGCGGCGCCGCCCTCTCAACGACGGAGGCTCGCCCCATGACCCGCCACGACGACCGCAGCGCGACCACCGACTCCGCCGCCGCGCCGTCCGACATCGCCATCGCGGTGGACCGCCTGGTGACGAACGGGCTCAAGGCACTCGCCGACTACGAGGCGCTCGACCAGGAGCAGGTCGACCACATCGTGAAGAAGGCCTCGGTCGCCGCTCTGGACCAGCACACCGCGCTCGCGCGGCTCGCAGTCGAGGAGACCGGGCGCGGTGTCTTCGAGGACAAGGCGGCCAAGAACATGTTCGCCTGCGAGTACGTCACGCACGGCATGGGCCCGATGAAGACCGTCGGTGTCATCGCCCGCGACGACATCGACGACATGACCGAAGTGGCCGAGCCCGTCGGTGTGGTGTGTGCGATCACCCCGGTCACCAACCCGACCTCCACCACGATCTTCAAGGTGTTGCTGGCGCTGAAGACCCGTAACCCGGTCGTGTTCGCCTTCCATCCCTCCGCCCAGCACTGCAGCGCGCGGGCGGCCCGCATCGTGCGGGACGCGGCGGTCGCGGCGGGCGCGCCGGAGCACTGCGTGCAGTGGATCGAGACGCCCTCCGTCGAGGCAACGGGCGCCTTGATGCGACACCCCGGCGTCTCACTGATCCTCGCCACCGGCGGCAACGCCATGGTCAAGGCAGCCTACTCGGCCGGCAAGCCCGCCCTGGGCGTGGGCGCCGGCAACGTTCCCGCCTACGTCCACCGCAGTGCGGACGTGCGCCGGGCCGTCAACGACCTGGTGCTGTCCAAGTCGTTCGACAACGGCATGATCTGCGCCTCCGAACAGGCCGTCATCCTGGACGAGGAGATCCACGACGCGGTCCTCGCCGAATTCCGCACCCTGCACGCCCACCTGGCCACCGCCGAGGAGAAGGCGAAGCTGGAGGCCTTCCTGTTCCCCGTCGGCGCCACCGGCGCGGGCTGCGAGCCCAAGGTCAACTCCGCGGCGGTCGGACAGAGCGCGTACTGGATCGCCGAACAGGCGGGCTTCACCGTGGCCGACGACACCTCCCTCATCCTGGTGGAGACCGACCGGGTCGGTCCGGACGAGCCCCTGACCCGCGAGAAGCTCTGCCCGGTTCTCGCAGTCCTGCGGGCCGACTCCGAGCAGCGGGGCTTCGACCTGGCCGCCGACATGGTGGCCTTCCACGGGCAGGGCCACAGCGCCGTCATCCACACCAAGGACATGGAGTTGGCGGAGGAGTACGGCCGCCGTATGAAGACGGTACGGATCATCGTCAACGCCCCGTCCTCGCAAGGCGCCATCGGCGGCATCTACAACAGCCTGCTGCCCTCGCTGACGCTGGGTTGCGGCTCCTGGGGCAGCACGTCGGTGTCGAACAACGTCTCGGCCGCCCAGTTGCTCAACGTCAAGCGCGTGTCGATGCGCCGCAACAATCTTCAGTGGTTCAAGGTCCCACCGAAGATCTACTTCGAGCCGCAGTCCATCCGCTACCTCGCCTCGATGCCGGACGTCCACCGTGTCACCGTCGTCACCGACGCGACGATGACCCGCCTCGGGCTCGTCGACCGGGTCGAGCGCGTGCTGCGACGCCGCCGGGAACCGGTCACGATCCAGGTCATCGACAACGTCGAACCCGAGCCCAGCATCGACTCCGTGCGGCGCGGTGCCCGTCTCATGGGCGACTTCCGTCCGGACACCATCATCGCCCTCGGCGGCGGCTCCCCCATGGACGCGGCCAAGGTGATGTGGCTGCTGTACGAGCAGCAGGCCGAGGGCAAGGACGTCGACTTCGCCGACATGCGGCACAAGTTCTCCGACATCCGCAAGCGCGCCTTCCGCTTCCCGACGCTGGGCAGGCTCGCCCGCCTGGTGTGCATTCCCACCACCTCCGGCACGGGTGCCGAGGTGACACCGTTCGCCGTCATCTCCGACCCTGCCACCGGCAAGAAGTACCCGCTGGCCGACTACGCGCTCACCCCCAGCGTGGCCATCGTCGACCCGCTGCTCACCACCGCGCTGCCGCGCGCGCTGGCCGCCGACAGCGGCTTCGACGCCCTCACCCACGCCATCGAGGCGTACGTGTCCGTCTACGCCAACGACTTCACCGACGGCCTCGCCCTGCACGCGATCAGGCTGATCTTCGAGAACATCGAGGGGGCGGTGAACGACCGCGCGGCGCGGCCGGAGGCTCAGGAGAGGATGCACAACGCCGGCACCATCGCGGGCATGGCCTTCGGCAACGCCTTCCTCGGCATCGTCCACGCCATGTCCCACACCCTCGGGGCCACCTTCCACATCGCGCACGGCCGCACCAACGCCGTGTTGCTGCCGCACGTCATCCGCTACAACGGAACCGTCCCCACGAAGCTCACCGGCTGGCCGAAGTACGAGAACTACCGCGCCCCCGACCGCTTCCAGGACATCGCCCGGACCCTCGGCCTGCCCGCGGCCACCCCGGCCGAGGGCGTCGAGTCCCTCGCCGCGGCGGTGGAACGGCTGCGCGCCGCCGTGGGCATCGAGCCGACGTTCCAGGCCCTCGGCGTCGACGAGCACGCCTTCCTCGACGCCCTGCCCCAGCAGGCCCTGAACGCCTTCGAAGACCAGTGCGCACCCGCCAACCCCCGGATGCCCATGCTCGACGACATGCGCGAGCTGATGCGTACGGCCTACTACGGCCGTCCGGAAGCCGAGCAGGTGGAACAGCCATAGCTCACGTACCGGTGACGGTGACATGACCCTTCGGCCCCTGTTCGGCGGACTGCCGTCGCACAGGGGCCGAGTCACGGCCCGGTGACTACCGCACAGAAGACCGCCGTCCGGGGCGACACTGCGCCCTTCCCCTCCGTCCGCCCTCTTCAAAGGCTC
Organism: Streptomyces sp. P3; assembly: GCF_003032475.1. Taxonomy (NCBI): domain Bacteria; kingdom Bacillati; phylum Actinomycetota; class Actinomycetes; order Kitasatosporales; family Streptomycetaceae; genus Streptomyces; species Streptomyces sp. P3. The sequence goes on along the minus strand of NZ_CP028369.1, from coordinate 6,310,171 downwards.
CATGGCTGGAACTGGTCCACTGCCCGGCAACCCCTGGAGGGCACCTGGACGACAAGCGGATCACCGACTGCGGGGGCTATGACCTGTTCCCCGACGTCGCCCCACTCAAGGGACCACACACCGCCTTACCCACCCCCCGTAAGGCACCAGGACCGGGCAGCGGACAGTGGGCCCCGTGCAGCAATGTGGGCGACCGGACCCGGGCGCGGGCCGAGGACGCTCGTCCGGCGGTGGGCCCCGATGACGACGACGGCGGCCTCCTGCGTCGCGGCGAGCAGTTCTTCGGAGTGGTGGAGACGTTTCGGTTTCCACCGTGACGTCGGGATGCCGGTCCCGTAGTTGCGTGAGAGCACGGTGCCGGCCCGGCTTCGTCCGCTTGCTCCCTGGCGGACCGTGCCCGGACCGGACTTCGCGCCGGCACCATGGAGGGAGATGCCGATGACTCGGTCCGTGCAGAACACGAGGCCGCGCGCCGCTCGGCCTCGTGGAGGTCGTGGGCCGTCGCCTGCTCGTACGCGTCATGCGCGTCCGTGTCATGCGCGCGGCCCGAACAGCCCTTGTCCCAAGGGCTGTTCGGGCCGCGTGAAGGCGTGGCGATCAGGAGGGGAGGTGCACGCCGTACAGGGTGCGTCCGCCGACGAGGTCGCGTCCGGTGACCAGTTCGGGGTCGATGCGCACGAAGGCCTCCTGCGGCGCGGGAGCCCAGGAACGCGGCCCGGTCCGCAACAGCCGTGCGTGCTCGGCGGGGTCGGTCACGAGGGTGGCCGTCCCCATGACCACGACGCTCCATCCGGAGTGGGTGGCGACGTCGACCTCGTCGGCCTCGAAGGCGACCACCGCTCCGTCGATCGCACTCGCCAGTTCCGAGGACGCCGAGGTGCGCACCAGCACTGCGCCGTCCTGGTCGAGGCAGAAGTTGACCGGCAGGACTGCGGGCAGCGCCTGCCGCGTGTACACGATGCGCCCCACCGGCGCCTTGGCCAGCAGACTCAGGCATTCCTGCCGGTCGAGTGCACGCAATCCGTCGTTGGCGTCCATCTGCCTTCTCGTCTCTCCCCTGGGCATCCCGGTCCTGGCACCGTCCATCGTCAAACGGCTCGGGCGTCCCCGGCCAGGGACCATCGGTCCCCGGCCTCCGGAGAAAGGCCCTGCTCAGACCGCGACGCGACGTCCCGTGACGGCGTACGGTCCGATGCGCACCCACCGGTCGCACCCGCATCCAGTCCACGGCGCGGCGTAAGCCCGTGGCGCCGTCCGACGCTCCTCACCACGGTCAGTGACCGTACGCCCGTGGTCGCGCACCGGCACGCTCCGGCTTTTGCTGAGAACATCGTCGATGCGGTGCCTCTGCTCCTTCTCTAGGTGTGCGTCAGTGTGTCGGCGATGCCTCCCGCCCAGGCGTGGATCGCGCCGAAGTCCCGGAAGTCACCGCCCTTGCCGGAGCGGAGGATCATCCCGGCCACCCGCCCTTTGGCGCCGTCTTCCAGGCATCCGCCGAAAGTGACGTGGTCCCGGACGCCCAGCCGGGTCATGGCCCGCTGCACGCCTCGCACCGGCGGGATGTCCCGCTCGGAGGCGGAGGCGTCGAGCGGGCCGCTGCTGAAGAACCACACCGGACGCTCCGCGAGGGGCACGCGGTTGCGGCGGACGAACCGCCGTGCGTCCTTGTGCCAGCGCCCCGCGTAGAGGCCGCCGCCGACCACGACGGCGTCGTAGCGCGCCACATTCGTCACGGACCGGGCCGGAAGCGACTCGACGGTCAGCCCGCCCTTGCGCAGGACCTCGGCCACGGCTTCGGCGATCTCCGCTGTGGATCCGTTCGTCGTTCCGTACGTGACCAGCACGGTGTCGGTCATGGTGGTCCACCTCCTTTCACAGCCGGCGCAGCCAGTCGTCGGCCACGCCGTGCACTGACTGTGTCTGCTCCTCGGTACGCAGGCGTGCGTCGTCCAGTCGGTAGGTGAGCCTGCCGACCACGTCGACCACGCCGTCGATCCGCCGGGTCATGGACGGGGCGATCTCCGTCTCGCTCCTGCGCTCCATGTGTCCGGAGAGCGTGACGACGCCCTCCGCAACGGAGACCTCGACACTGCGCGGCGGCAGCGACAGCGTGCGAACCAGGACTTCCTCGATCACCTCGGTGCGAATCTCGGCGTCGGGCCGCAGGAAGACCTGGAGGAGGTCGCTGCGGGTGACGATGCCGACGAGCCGGTCCTGCTCGTCGACGACGGGGAGCCGCTCCACGTGCTTGCGGACCATGGTGCGGGCGGCCTGGACGATGGTGTCGTCGGCGTGCACCGTGACGGGCGGCTGTGTCATCAGCCGGCCTGCGGTTCGGGCCTTGCCCTTCGCGGTCTGTCGCTTGGCGCCGGGCGTCAGCTCGGCGAGCCGCGTGCGGTGCTTCGGCCCGTCCGGGTCCGGGACGGTCACCTGGTGCATCATCAGGTCCGTCTCGGACAGGACACCGACGACCTTGTCGTCCTCGTCCACCACCGGCAGTCCGCTGATCCGGTGGCTCGCGAGCAGCCGGGCCACCTCCTTGAACGGGGTGCCGTACTCGGCGCGGACGACGTCCGTGGTCATCACGGTGCCGACCTTGTCGTGTCGCATGGCGGTTCCTCCTCAGCGCAGTCGTCGCAGGTAAGGGTCCTGGGGGCGGCGGGCAGGAGGCGTATGCGTGCGTCGGGCACGCTGACGCCGTCCGGTGTCACCAGGACGGGATTGAAGTCGGCCTCGGCGAGTCGCGGCAGGTCCGCCGCCATCCGGGAAAGCAGGTGGAGCAGCTGTTGGGGTCCTTCGAGGTCGACGGGGGTGTTTCCGTTCGCGCCCGGCAGCAGCGGGGCGCACCGCGGCCTCGGCGAGGCCGATCACCCTGCCGTCCACCTCCGCCGTCAGGACCCGGTGCCCCGGGCGGGCCGGGGCGCGGGCCCGGTCGGCGGCCGTCGCGGCCGGGCGCAGGCTCGCCGCCGAGAAGCGCGGGCGGAGGTTCTGCGGCGACATCTCCTCGCAGAGCCCCTCGTACGACCCTCGCAACTGTTCGTGGTCGTCCGGCAACACAGGCCGGATGCACACGGTGGTGCCGTCCCCGAACAGGGCGTCGTCCACCCTGGGCCGGTGGAGCAGGTCGTCCGTCATGGCAGGTCTCCTCCATGCTCTCGGTACTTCGATCGTCCGGCAGAGCGAAGGAGGAGCCCATGGGCTGTACGGGGCCACCTCGGGGCCGGTCGGCCCTGCTGCGGCTGCCGGCCGGCCCCGCTTTCGCCGTCACGACGAGCGATTCGGAGGATTCAGTCGTCCGCCACCAACGCCGTCAGGTCCAGGAGACGGTTGGTGTAGCCCCACTCGTTGTCGTACCAGCCGAAGACCTTGGCGAGGGTGCCGTTGGCCTGGGTCAGCGCCGGGTCGAAGACGCAGGACGAGGGGTCGCCGATGACGTCGCGGGAGACGATGGGAGCCTTGGAGACGCGCAGGATGCCGTTCAGCGGGCCGTTCGCGGCCGCCTCGAACGCGGCGTTGATCTCGTCCGCGCTCGCCTCTCGGGTGAGGACGACGGCGAGGTCGGTGAGCGATCCGTCCTCCACGGGCACCCGGACCGCGATGCCGTCCAGGGCCCCGGCCAGCTCCGGCACCACCAGACCCACGGCGCGGGCGGCGCCGGTGCTGGTGGGGATGATGCTGAGGGCGGCCGAGCGGGCCCGGCGCAGGTCCTTGTGCGGGCCGTCGAGGAGGGACTGGTCGTTGGTGTAGCCGTGGATGGTGGTCATCACTCCTCGCTCGATGCCGAAGGCGTCGTCGAGCACCTTCACCATCGGGGCGACGCAGTTGGTGGTGCAGGAGGCCGCGGAGACGATGCGGTCGCGGTGCCGGTCGTAGGTCCGGTCGTTGACGCCCATCACGATGGTGGCGTCCACCCCCTTGCCGGGCGCCGACAGCAGCACGGTGTGGGCGCCGCCCTTCAGGTGCAGGGCCGCGGAGTCCCGGTCGCGGAAGCGGCCGGTCGACTCGACGACGATGCCGGCGCCGTAGTCCGACCAGTGCAGGGCGGCCGGGTCACGTTCGGCGGTGACGGCGATACGGCGCCCGTCGACGGTGATGGAGCTGTCGTCATGCTCGACGGAGCGGCCGATGCGACCGAAGGTCGAGTCGTACTCCAGCAGGTGGGCCAGGGTGGCGGGTGAGGTGATGTCGTTGACGGCGACCACCTCCACGTCCTGGGTGCCTTCCTCGGCCCGGTCGAGGGCGGCACGCAGATAGGTGCGGCCGATACGTCCGAAGCCGTTGATGCCGACGCGTACGGTCATGGCAGGGCATTCCTTCCGGCAATGAGGTTGTTCAGGCGTTCCCGGTCCAGTCGGCTGTCTTGAGCAGGTCGGTGCCGTGCTCGCGGATCCGGGCCTGGTCCGGGTCGGGCCCGGGGTCGTGGCGCTTCTCGATTACTAGGGACTCACCGAACGCCCGCACCACCGCCGCCTTCACGGTCCGCTTCTCCTCGCGAGTGATCGGGAGTGATCCGGAGTGGCCGGGATGCGGCGGGCCGGATGGCGGGCCCGCCGCGTCGGCGGCGTTCAGCGCAGCCAGCTGTGGTCGCGGACGAACGGCAGCCTGGCCCACAGCCGGCCCGCGCCCAGGGTGTCGCCGGCTGCGGCGGCGGCCAGCACGACCAGGGCGACGGCGTAGATCAGGTGGTAGTCGACGAACGGGTTCGTCGACATGCTCGCCGAGCCGTCGGAGAGGTGTCGGGCGGGCGGCCACTCGGCAATCCACATCAGCGCCATCATCGCGGTGCCGGCGAATGCGGCGATACGCAGCGCGACCCCCGCGACCAGGGCGAGGCCGATTCCGAGCAGGCCGAGCATGAACAGCCAGTTCGCCCACGGGTCGCCGGCCCAGGAGTGGAAGGTCGACTCCATCGGCCCGACGGCGACGGAACCGAGAAAGCCCTTCGTCGGGGAGCCGCCGTCGATCCAGCCCTTGCCGGACGGGGTGGCGTAGCCGAGGCCGAAGGTCTTGTCGAGGAAGGCCCACAGGAACACGAACCCGGTGAGCAGACGCAGGGACGCGAAGGCGTAGGCCCGCGCGGAGTGCGTGCCGGTGTCCGCCGACACGAACTCGGATGCGGAGGCGCTCCGGTGCCCGCGGAACGAGGGCAGGTGGAAGCCGGAGCTCCGGCGAGGGTGCTCGTGCACGGCCATGGTCGTGGTTCCCTTCGAAGGGGTCGGGTCGGTGCCTGACGTCACTCACTCTGGCCCCGCACGCCGGGCGGTGCCGGATGCCGAAGGTCCGCGGCCGCTGGGCCGAACGGCCCTGTCCTCAGGGGTCGTTGGACTTCGTGGCCCTCGGCGAGGAGGACAACGACGAGGCCCGAGGCGTCCCGTCCCGGAAGACCTTCACCGGGCGGGTTTCACGGCCGACGGGCCGGCCGCGGCGACGGCTGGCCCGTCGGCCGCAGCCGTGAAGCGGTGCACGGGGTGGTCGTACGGCGCCATCTCGAACTCCGGGGTGCCCCCTCAGCGAGGTCGGCGGGTGCGCTCGCAGGCGTACTCGTCATGCGTGTCGGGGAGGACGTTGAGCGCGTTGACGTGCGTCGCGCCGGCCCGTCCGGCACGTGGCCGTACGCCGCCGGCAGCTCCTCGAGGTCCAGGTACTCGCCCGTCTGCGGAGTCGTCGCGGGAGCGGCCTGGTCGCCTGCCATCTCGTCCCGGCCGTCGTTGACGGCGTAGGTGCGCATCTCGTGCGTACCGGCGTCGAGGGCACCGTCGGGGCCCGGAGCACCGGGACGTGCGGACCGCTCCGTCAACCGGCGGTGAGATCCGGGCGGATCAGGGTGCCCGAGCGGCCGTGCACGATCTCGTACGCCGCGTCCAGGGCCCCGATCGCGGCGAGCCCTCCGGTCCGCTCGACGAACCGGGCGGCGGCCTCGGCCTTCGGACCCATCGAGCCGTCCGGGAAGCCCCTGCGCAGCAGCTCGGCCGGGGTCGCGTCGAGGAGGGGTCGCTGGGCGGGGGTGCCGTAGTCCTCGTACACGCACGGGACGTCGGTGAGGATCAGCAGGAAGTCGGCCTTGATGTCCTCGGCGAGCAGGGCGGCCGTGAGGTCCTTGTCGACGACGGCTTCCACGCCGGTCAGCGCGCCGGTGTCGTCGTCCGCCGTCACGGGGACGCCTCCGCCGCCCGCGCAGATCACCAGTGCGCCGCTGTTCAGCAACTCGTGGACGGTGTCGGTCTCCAGGATCCGTTCCGGTGACGGGGAGGGGACGACGCGGCGCCAGCCGGTGGTGTCCTGTGCGACGTGCCAGCCACGCTTGCGGGCGAGAGCGCCGGCCACCTCCCGGGAGTAGACCTGGCCGACGAACTTGGTGGGCCGCGCGAACCCCGGGTCGTCGGCTCGTACGAGGGTGTGGGTGACCAGGGTGGCGATGTGGCGGCCGGGCAGGGCGTCGTGCAGGGTGCAGGCGAGCAGGGAGCCGATCATCCCCTGGGTCTGGGCGCCGAGCAGGTGCAGGGGGTAGGGGGCGCTGAGGGCGGGGTCCGCGGCGCTCTCCATGGCGAGCAGGCCGATCTGGGGGCCGTTGCCGTGGGTGAGGACCAGTTCGTTTTCGTGGGCGAGGGCGGCCAGCGCGGTGGCGACCCGGTCGATGTTGGCCTGCTGCACGGCGGCGTCGGGGCGTTCGCCGCGGTGGAGCAGGGCGTTGCCGCCGAGGGCGACGACGATGCGCATGGTTTCAGTCCTCCAGGGTGGCGACGAGCACTGCCTTGATGGTGTGCAGCCGGTTCTCGGCCTGGTCGAACACGATCGACGCGGGCGAGGAGAAGACGTCGTCGGTGACTTCGAGTCCGTCCAGGCCGTAGCGGTCGAAGAGGTCGTTGCCGAGTCGGGTGCGGCGGTCGTGCAGGGCCGGCAGGCAGTGCATGAACCTCACGTCCGGGTTGCCGGTGGCGGCGAGCGTCTTGTCGTTGACCTGGTACGGCAGCAGCAGCTCGATGCGCTCCTGCCAGGTGTCGGCGGGCTCGCCCATGGACACCCAGACGTCGGTGTGCAGGAAGTCGGCGCCGCGTACGGCGGTCTCCACGTCCTCGGTGAGGAGGATCCGGGCGCCGCTGCGCTCGGCCAGTTCCCGGCAGGTGGTGACCAGCGCGGGATCGGGCCACAGACCGGCGGGGGCGGCGATCCGCACGTCCATGCCGAGCAGGGCGCCCATGGACAGCAGGGAGTTGCCCATGTTGTTGCGGGCGTCGCCGAGGTAGCAGTAGGCGATGTCGGGCAGGGGCTTGGGGCTGTGCTCGTGCATGGTCAGGAGGTCGCACAGGCTCTGGGTGGGGTGTGCGGTGTCGGTGAGTCCGTTGTAGACGGGGACGCCGGCGTGGGCGGCGAGCTCGGTGACGAGGAACTGGGCGGAGCCGCGGTACTCGATGGCGTCGAACATGCGGCCCAGGACGCGGGCGGTGTCGGCGATGGACTCCTTGGCGCCGATGTGGGTGTCGCCGGGACCCAGGTAGGTGGTGGCGGCGCCCTGGTCGGCGGCCGCGACCTCGAAGGCGCAGCGGGTGCGGGTGGAGGTCTTCTCGAAGATCAGGGCGAGGTTCCGGCCGTTCAGCCGGGGCTGTTCGGTGCCGGCCCGTTTGGCGGCCTTGAGGGAGGCCGCCAGGTCGAGGAAGTGGCGCATCTCGGCGGCGGTGAAGTCGAGTTCGCTCAGGTAGGAGCGGCCTCTCAGGTCAATGGTCATGACGGTTCCCCTTCTGGGGGTTCAGGCGGCCGGATCGCGTTCGATCGGGCAGCTCATGCAGCGGGGTCCGCCCCGGCCGCGGCCGAGTTCGGCGCCGGCGATGGTGATGATCTCGATGCCCTGCTTGCGCAGGTAGGTGTTGGTGGTGACGTTGCGCTCGTAGCCGACGACGACTCCGGGGGCGACGGCGAGGAAGTTGCTGCCGTCGTCCCACTGCTCGCGTTCGGCGTTGCGGATGTCCTGCGGGGCGGAGAGCATCCGGATCTTGTCGAGGTCGAGAGACTCGGCGAGGGCGGTGGCCAGATCGGAGTTCGGGGCGACGTCGAAGCCGCACTCGCGAGTGCTGCTGGGCCTGAGCGTCCAGGAGCGCAGGGAGTCGGCGAGGCCCGGGTAGATGACGAAGGTGTCGCGGTCGAGCATCGTCAGCACGGTGTCGAGGTGCATGTAGGCGCGGGCGGCGGGAAGTTGGACGGCGATCAGCCGCCGCGCCGTGCCCCCGGCGAACAGCCGGGCGGCCAGGTTCTCCACCGCCTGCGCGGTGGTCCGCTCCCCCATGCCGACCATGACGGCCCCGTTGCCGAGGACATGGACGTCACCGCCTTCGAGCGTGCCCACCGAGCCGTCGAGGATCGGTGCCGGGGCGACGCCCGCGAACATCGGGTGGAAGCGGTAGATCGCCTCGGCGTGCAGGCTCTCCCGCCGCCGGGCCGCCCTGGCCATCGGGTTGACCGACAGCCGGTCGTACACCCAGCAGGAGTTGTCGCGTGGGAAGAGGTGGTTGGGCAGCGGGGCGAGGGCGAAGTCGTCGGCGTCCAGCGCGTTCCAGACCAGGCTGTGCGGGGTGGCGAGCGGCAGGTCGCTCTTGAGGAGTCCGCCGATGAGGTGCCCGGCGAGGGTCTCGCTGTCGAGCTCGGCGCACAGTTCGCGGACCGGGTCGATCAGCGCCGGCCCTACGGTGGCCGGGGTGACCACCCGGTCGAGCAGCCAGTCGCGGGCCTCGGGAGAGTCGAGAGTCTGGGCGAGCAGGTCGGCGAAACAGTGCACTCGGGTGCCGTGGTCGCGCAGTACCTGGGCGAAGGCGTCATGCTCCTCACGGGCGCGCTTGGCCCAGAGGATGTCGTCGAAGAGAAGCGCGTCGACATTGCGTGGGGTGAGCCGGGAGAGTTCGATGCCGGGGCGGTGCAGGATCACCTGGCGCAGGCGGCCGACCTCGGAATCGACATGGAACGTGGTCATGGCGTGGTTTCCCCTGTCGTGAGGTGGACGGTGGTCAGTCCTGGTGGCGGTGGGTGTCCCGCTTGCGCGGGCCGCCGACGCGGTTGGTGCCCAGCCCTCGGGAGAGACGCTTGGGCGGGGCCGGCGTCTCGGGGGCGCGCTCCTCGCGCGGGGCGCGGGCGGCGGGGATCACCGCGGCCTCCTCGCCGTACCGGCCCTGGCCACGCTTCAACCAGACGTAGACCGGCACGCCGAGCAACAGGACGAACAGTCCGTAGTAGACGGTCTGGTAGCCGCTGCCCTGGATCGACCAGTAGGAGAAGACCAGCGCCAGAGCGGCGACGGTGACGTCGCGGGCGAGGCGCCGCGGGCTCAGGGTCTCCCGGCCGCGCACCAGCAGCCAGTACAACTGGGCGGCGGCGGAGAACAGGTAGGGGATCACCGCCGTGAAGACACTCAGCAGCATGATCTTCGTGAAGACGTCCTCGAACCGGGTGTAGCTGAACACGGTGATCAGCGACGCCAGCACGGTGGAGGCGAAGATCCCGAAGGCCGGGACGCCGCTCTCGCCGCGCAGCTTCGCGAAGGCATCGGGGAAGAGCCCGTCGCGGGCCGCGGCGTACGGCATCTCCGCGCACAGCATCGTCCAGCCGTTGAGGGCGCCGATGCCCGAGACGATCGCGGCGACGGCCACAACGTCCCCCGCCCAGGTGCCGCCGAAGATGTTGTTCGCGGAGTCGGTGAACGGCGCGGTCGTGTCGCCGAGCGCCCCGTGCGAGACGGTTCCGAAGACCGCGAGCGTGCCCAGGATGTAGAGGACGGCGCACAGCACCGTGCCGTACACGGTGGCGCGCGGCACGTTGCGCTCCGGGTCCCGGACCCGGCCGGCGACCACCGAGGCGGCCTCCAGGCCGAGGTAGCTGAACAGGGCGATGGCCGCCGCAGCGGAGATCGCGCCGAGCGCCGACCGGCCGCTGGCGTTGAAGGCACCGAAGTTGTCCGGGTCGATGAAGAACAGACCGATGGTCGCCATGAAGACGAGCGGCACGAACTTCAGCACGGTGGTGACCACCTGGAACGCGCCCATGTTGCGGACGCCGCTGAGGTTGATCGCGGCCGCCACCCAGAGCCCGCCCAGAGCGAGAGTCATGGAGACCCATGTCTTGTGGCCCGTGTTGACGAACACCTCGACGTAACCGACCCAGGCCACGGCGATCGCCGCGTTCCCGGCCCACGCCGTGATCCAGTACGACCAGGCGTTGAGGAATCCGGCGAACTCCCCGAACGCCTCCCGGGCGTAGACGTACGGCCCGCCGCTCGCCGGAACGCGCTTCGACAGCGCCCCGAAGGTCAGCGCGAGCGCAAGCGCCCCCAGGGTCACGACGACGAAGGCGACCAGGGAGACCGGCCCGTACGGGGCGAGGGCGGAAGGGAGGGCGAAGATTCCGGTGCCGATGATCGTGCCGATCACGAGCGCGGACGCGGCCGGGAGACCGAGCGCCGCCCGGGGCTTGGGCGCCGCTCGTTCACCACTCGCTGGGGTCCTGGGCATTGCTGTGCTCCTTGTGCCGGTCGCTGTGGATGAGTCGGTCGCGAACGATGCTGCTGCGTCATGGCGAACCGTGGGAGCGGCCGGACGGGGCTCGTAGCGGTGCCGAAGGTCCCGCTCGGACAGGTCCGTACAGCCCCGACACGTGCCGCGCGCACAAGCTGATGCCTGTTGGTCCTGGCTCTTCGCCCAGCACGCCCGGCAGCCGGGCAGCCGGGCGCCGAGGCTGCCGCACGGGTACGGTCCTACGAGTTCGGCGCCACGGCCGGCCGGTCCATGTGACAGTGCCTCAAGCGGTACCGCCCGTGTGCGGCAGGCGCACCCGACCGCGCCGCCGCCCGGACACGTCGAGGCCTCCACCGGGGCCGCCGTCGCAACTGCCCTCAGCAGCTCGGGAATGCGCGCCGGTTGAGCCGGCTCAGGAAGTTCCGGAGGAGAGATACCCGCCGCGGGGGCAGGTCGCTGTCGCAGGCGATCACCATGTCGGGGCAGAGGCGACGGCAGAGGCGACGGCACACGCGGAGCGCGCGGCGCCCGGCGACTCCTGCAAGTCTGCCGTCATGCAGGCGAAGCCGGTGATGCCCCGCCGACCGGCCCACCGCGTCAGTCCGGAGGAATGCGAAACTCGAATTCGGGACGGTCCCAGGCCACGACGGGCGGGTTCGCGAACGCGGTCCCGGTCCGCACCGCACCGACACGGTGGTAGAAGTCCTCGGCGGGAACATGCGACACGACCTTGACCCGGTCGATCCCGGCCGCTCGGGCCTCGGACTGCATGTGCGCGACAAGGAGCCGTCCAATACCACGTCCCTGCACGTCGTCGGCGACGAACAGCAGGTCGAGCTCCGGTGGAGCGAGGACGAGCGAGTAGAACCCGAGGACCCGGCCTTCATGCTCGTCGGCGCCGACGGCCACGAAGACGCGGTGAGCCTCGATGTAGTCAGGACCGACCCGGTAGTCCGCGACTGCGGCCGCGTACTTGCCCTTGTAGGCACCTGAGCCACGCACGAGCCGCGTGAGCCGTTTGGCATCCCGCGCGACGGCCCTCCCGATCGTGATCGGCTGGCTGACCGGGGAAGTGCGAGAACCCATCGGGAGAGTATGGCGCACCGGCGAATGCCCTCGTGCGGCGGATCGGCCGCTCGCGCAGGCATTCGCGGACCTCTCCCGGAGAATGTCCGAGGACGGCGACCGCGGCGGTTCGGGCGGCCTGCGGTCACGACGACCTCCGCGAAAGCCCGTCGGGATGGTCGCCCGACGGGGCTCCGCCGTGTCTCAGCCACTGTGCGCGGGGTCCCGGCTGCAGCTACCTGACCAGGCGGAAGACCTCTCGGGCCGGTCCATCCGACGCTGGAGACGGCCTTCGCCGACACCCCTCTCGAACACACGGGGATCGTCGGCGGAGGCAGGGGCGGCTCTCGGCGCTCACGGAGACCCGATCCTTGGCTGAATCGACCTGGTCCGCCGACGTCAGTAGCCGTCCTGCCTCACCGAGGCTGACCGTGACTCACCCTTCCGTAGGCGCGGCCAGGCGGGCGGCGCGCAGGCTGAGGTGGTGCCGCTCCGGGAGGCTGGCGGTTCGACGGGCGGCGGTGCGGTAGTCGGCGACGGCGGTCTCCCGGTCCCCGGCGAGTTCGTGCAGATGGGCCCGGACCGCGTACAGGCGGTGGTGGCCGGTGAGCGCGGGGGGCGGGTCTGCGAGCAGGGCGAGTCCGGCGGCCGGGCCGTCCACCATGGCGAGCGCGACCGCCCGGTTCAGAATGATCAGCGGGTTGTCGGAGAGGCGGGCGAGCACCCCGTACAGAGCGAGGATCTGCGGCCAGTCGGTCTCGGCGGCGGTGGGCGCCTCGTCGTGGACGGCCGCGATCGCCGCCTGCACCTGGTACGGGCCGACAGGACCGCGCGGCAGGGCGGCGGTGATCAGCGAGACGCCCTCGGCGATCGCGGCTGTGTCCCATCGGCCGCGGTCCTGCTCGGCGAGCGGGACGAGTTCGCCGTCCGGCCCGGTACGGGCGGGCCCGCGCGCCTCGGTGAGCAGCATCAGCGCGAGCAGGCCGGCCACTTCGGCGTTGTCCGGCAGCAGCACGTGGACGGCTCTGGTGAGGCGGATCGCCTCCCGGGAGAGTTCGACGCGCCGCAGCTCGGCGCCGGTGCTGCTGGCGTAGCCCTCGTTGAAGATCAGGTAGAGGACGTGCAGCACGGCGTCCAGTCGAGCCGGCCACTCGGCGCCGTCCGGCATGCGGAACGGCACCCCGGAGTCCTTGATCCGATGCTTGGCCCGGCTGATCCGCTGCCCGATGGTGGCCTCGGGGACCAGGAACGCCGCGGCGATCTCACCCGTGGTCAACCCGCCGACCGAGCGCAGTGTGAGTGCGATCGCCGAGGCCGGTGACAGCACGGGGTGGCAGCACAGGAACAGCAGGGCGAGGGTGTCGTCGTGCGCGCCCTCGTTCCCTGCGTCGGCCCCGGGTGCGGACCGCCGGTCGGCCGGGACCTGACCGGCCACCAGCTCCTCGCGTCGGCGGCGTGCCTGCTCGCTACGGACCTGTTCGGTCATCCGGCGGCTGGCGACCTGGATCAGCCAGCCGCGCGGGTTGCGCGGCACGCCCTCGGCCGGCCACTGCCCGGCGGCGTCCAGCAGGGCGTCCTGTACAGCGTCCTCGGCGGCGGCGAAGTCCCCGTGGCGGCGGGTGAGCACGCCGACGACCTGCGGCGCGAGCGTGCGCAGCAGGTCGTCGACGGTTGGTTCCAAAGTCGTCACAGGGGGATGTTCACAGCTCGGTGGGCGGGGTCGCCATGACCTGGCGTACCTCGATCGGCATGTTCAACGGCCGTCCGCCCGGACCGGGGGCGCCGGAGATGGCGGCGGCGATCCCGATGGCCCGCTGCTCGGTGTCGCAGTCCACGATCCACCAGCCGGCCACCCACTCCTTGGACTCCGGGAACGGGCCCTCGGTGACGACCGGTGCGCCACCGCTGTGGGAGCGCACGATCCGGGCGGTCTCCGGCATGGCCAGGCCCTGGGCGTCGACCAGTTCGCCGGCGGCGTTGAGGCCGTCGTTGGTCTCCTTCATGAACTGGATGTGGGCCTGGATCTCCTCGGGCCTCCATTCGTCGAGCTTGGGGAAGTCGGCATTCTTCTCGCTGAACTGCATCAGCAGCATGTACTTCATGGTTCTGCTCCTCGATCGTCATGCCCGCTTTGGGCGGGGGCCGTCACAGGTAGGTAGAAGCACGCTCGGCGTTTTCGACATCCTCGACAGGATTCCGCGAAAAAACTTGGCGGCCGCCGGGCGGCGGACGAGATCCGTGGGTGAAGACGGCCCCTGACCAGGACGTGCCGTCCGGCTCGTGTGCTGCCGCCGACGGCGGCCGCCGCTCTCTGTTTCACCGTGCCCGCCCCCGAACGGAGTGTCAGCGGGCCGGGCCGGGCCCGGATCCCGATGTCGTCCCGGTGCTGCCTTGCCCGGCCGCCGGCTCGGTCAGAACGGTGCGCGCCAGGTCGCGCGGCCATCGGTGTGCGGGGTCGGTGTCGTAACGCTGGTGCCATGACAAGTACACCGCGGCCGGCGGCAGGTCGAGGGGCAGCGGGAGCAAGGTCAGGCCGCTCCGTGCCGCCGCCGGGCGCGCGGTGGACTCCGGAACGGTGACCAGCAGGTCGGAGTTCAGCGCGAAGCCGAACGCGGCTCCTTCGGTGGGTGCCGTCGCCACCACTCACCGGGTCAGACCGAGAGCGGCGAGGCTGTCGTCGAGGACATTGGACAGCCTTCCCCGGCGTGAGACGCCGATGTGGTCGGCCGCCGCGTAGTGCGCTGCGGTGACGGTCTCGATACGTGTCAGCGGGTGCTCCCGGCGCACGGCGATGACATGGGCGGTCTCGGCCACTCGTTCGGCGCGGATCTCGGGTGCGATGGGGCGATCGGCGTTCGCGGCGAGGTCGACCTCGCCGCGGCGCAGTTCAGGAGTGTCGACGCTGGACTCCGCCAGGAAGCGCAGCCGTACGCCCGGCGCCTGTTCGCGCACGGCCGCCAGGAAGGCGGGGCCGGCATGGGCGACGAGCGCGTCGTGCCAACGCAGCGTGAAGGTGCGTTCCAGCGTCGCGAGGTCGAGTTCGCGGCTTGGCGCCAGCACGCCCCGTACCTGGTGCAACAGGTCGTGGACCTGGCCCCGGACGGCTATGGCGTACGGCGTCGGCTTCGTGCCGCACATGATCCGGTCGAGCGGGTTCGCACCCTTCGCCGTCTCGATCGCCCGCTGACTGATCGGGACAGATCCGGAGGACGACCTCTCACGCGGGCAGGTTCAGCTGCCAGGAGACGCCGAACCGGTCGTTGACCCAGCCGAACTTCGGGCTGAATCCGTAGTCTCCCAGCGGCATGAGCACGGCGCCTTGCTCGGCCAGGGCCGCGAAGAGGCGGTCCAACTCCGCCTCGTCCCGACACTGGACGAAGAGCGAGACCGCGGGCGTGAAGGTGAAGTCGTGCTTCACGGGGCTGTCGATGCACATGAACTGCTCACCGGCGAGGGAGAAGGTCGCGTGTTGCACGCTCCCCTCCTTGCCGGGGCCCTCGGCTCCATAGCGGCTGATGCCGATCACCTCGGCATCGTCGAAGAGCGAGACGTAGAAGGTCATCGCGTCTTCGGCGTTTCCCTCGAACATCAGAAACGTGGTGATCTTCCGTGACGACACGATCTCCATGCGGGTGGCTCCTTCGACGCTGCAAGGTGGCAGGTGGCAGGTGGCAGGTGGCCAGGCTAGCTTCGGCACCTATCCGGGCCCCGCCCCTGCCCCGAGTGCGACACCGAGACGGTTCCGCTCCTCACCATCGCCTCCTCGGAATGGGACGGCGGCAGCGAGTCCTGGATCGCCGAGGAGGAACGAACGCGGCCCCTTCTCCACTGGGCGCCCAGGACGGCAATTTCAGAGCGATGTCACGACACCCGTTCCAGCGCCCGGCGCAGGCGCTCCAGCCACTCCTCTGCCGTGCCTCGTACCTGTGGGTGGTTCGCGAGGAAATCCTCCCAGTCCACGGACCCCAGGGCCACCGCGTCCAGGCGCAAGGCGTCTACGGCCGCCGTGTTCCCCGGCTCGCGGCGGAACACCTTGGCCAGCAGCCGTGGGGACAGCTTCGTGGCTTCGGACTCGGCGAGAAGTACGGCGTCGTAGAGGTCCTTGGCCTGCGCCCGTCCCTCCGTGGCGCAGTCGGCGTGCAGCCACAACAGCTTCCAGGCGAGCGACAGTTCACGGCTTGCGGTGCGCAGCACGGTCGGCCCGGCGCCGTCGCCGTGGGGTATGCCCGTCCACACGGGTGGCTCGGGGAGCCATTCGTCGCGGGCGAAGTCCAGCCGGACTTCGCCAGGCGGTAGGCCTTCGGTCTTCCAGGGGATGATCACGCGTATGCCCGGGGTGTCGGACTGCGAGTAGGTCCACGTGCCGTCGTCCCGGGCGGCGCCCGCGTCGAGCATCACCCCCGGCGCGGCCATCGGCCGCTCACGCACCAGGGCGAGCAGCGTTTCATGTGCCGGACTGTCCTCCGGGCCTGTTTCGACGACCCAGTGCAGTCCTTCGGGCGGTACCACGGTCCGTAGGCCCTTGGTGTCGAAGTCCTCGAACTGCCAGATCTCGTACCGGCCGGCGCCGTCGGCCACCTCCGGCCAGTGCCGTACGAGGTCCACTTCCTCCACGTACGGATACGGGTGCTCGGGATCGACCGGCACCAAGAGGGGCCGGGGAACGATCCAGTCGAGGTCCGCCGGATCCCGCGCGTCGGCGCCCACCCACGCCGGCATCACCATGCTCCCCCGCAGGACCAGCTCGTCGCTCAACGGGGACCCGGCGACGAGGCCGAGCAGGTGGTCCAGCACAGCCCGGTGCGCGGTGCGCCACCGGTCGCCGTCGACGGTGGAGGTCATCGGGCGTCCGTCCGCTCGTCGATCCATCCGCTGTCCAGGGCTGGGCGATCGTCGTGCACGACAAACTCTTCCTCGACCTCGACGGCCTCGAATCCCGCCGTCGCGAGCGCGCCGAGGAGAGCGTCGAGACGGCGGCGGGCCTCGATGCGGCCGACGCCTCGGCAGCGTTGGGTGACGAAGCGTTCGTGGCCGCGTCCGCCCAGATCGCGGCGGGCGTTGCGCGACACATGGGCGCAGTGCGACTGGGCGAGCGCGCGCACCGCCGCCACCTCGGTCTCGTCGCGGAGGGCCAGCTTGACGTGGTGCTCGAAGTAGTAGCCGGGAGGGAGCCCCTGGGCCTCGGCGGCCGTCCGCGGCACGTCCTCGTTCCATGGTGCGGCCTCGATCTTCACACGGGCGACGCTGAACCCCTCGGCACACAGCCGCTCGATCCATGACAGCGCGGCCTTTCGCTGTGTTTGCAGGACTCCGTGGCCGCGCACCGTCAACATCGGCTGGTCGGGGGTCGATCCCCGGTCGAGAACGATGCGTGTGTACTTCGCACGGTGGCCCTCCGCCCAGCGGCGTATACGGTCCTCATCCGCGGCCATGGAGGTGCACGCCACAGTGAGATGGGTCTCGAACTCCCCCGCGAAATCCTTCACTACCGCCCCACACTCACCGGTCTGCTCACCTTGGCCAATCTACTGACAGCCACTGACAGAGAGGCATCGGTGAACCGTCCGCCCCGGTACGGGCCTCGGTACGGGCCTCGGTCTTCCGGACGTCGATGGTCTGGACGTCTGCCGCCGACCAAGGGCCCGCACGTTCGAGGCGTCCGCTCGCCCGGCATGACAAGGCTGCGCTCGATGACGCGCGGGCCCCTGCCACGGACGACGACCGGACCCTGCTGCGCGGGTTCCTCGGCAGCGAGCTCGATCTTCGATGAGCGGATGCGCCACCGCGCTTCTGGGAGAGAGCGCCCCGACGGCCTTCCCGAGGCCGTCTCCGGTCTTCACCGCAACCCGCAGTCTCAGCCGGCTGACACTGATCTCGCCCGGGCCGCACGGAACAGCTGACGGCACCGAGGACAAGACACGATTTCCGGGCGCTCGCGGGCGTGCTCGTGGACGTTCGAGGAACGCCTCAGCTGACCCGTAGACCGACCGCCAGCGTCAGCTCGAGGACCCGGTCAGGCGACCCGAGATCCGGAAACAGCTCCCGCAGCTGCGACATCCGGTACCGCACGGTCTGTGGATGGATGAACAACGCCGCCGCCACCTCGTCCCGCCTGCCATGGTGCAGCAGCCACGCCCGCAACGTCTCCTCCAGCCGTCGCCCGGTTGCGACAGGCAAGGTCCGCAATGGTGCGAGGGCTCGGGCACGCAGGTCTGCGAACGCGTCCGCGTCGGCGCTCAGCACCAGCTCGGGCAGGTGGTCCTCGGTGTCGCGGATATCGGGGGAAAGGGCGCGCGCGCGTACGGCTCGTGCGTACGAGGCGGACGCACGCGTCCATGGCCTGGCCGGGCCTACCACGGCGGTGCGGTCGGTCAGCTGTCTCAGGAGATGAGGTCGGTCGGCATCGGGGACGAGCAGCACGCCCAAGGCGTCCGGCAGATCGTCGAGGACGAGGGTGCTCGGGTCGAGCATGCGGTAGGCAGGCCGGGCCTGGGCGGCGGGCAGCAGGACCGCCGTCAGCGAAGCCGGAGGCTGCCACCCGGCTCGTTGAACAGAGGCCAGCAGCACGTCCGGGCTCGCGCCGGCGAGGAGGTCGCGGACCAGTTGTTCCAGGTGGCGCTCATGAGCCCGGCCGCGGGCGGCCAGTTCGTCGGCGTGGCCCGCGGCGCTCGCGGCGGAGAGCTCGTCGATGTAGGCGAAGGTCAGCTCGGCGAACTTGGCGACCTCGGCGGCGGGCAGCCCCGCGGGTACGGCGCCGGCGGCCAGGCATCGCCACGCCACGCGGGCTCCGACGCGGTAGGCGCTGAGCAGGGCGTCCATCGACCGGCCGTCGCGTACCTCGCCGCGGCCCAGCTCGTAGGCTGCGTCACCGCCGTCGCCGCCCGTGGCGTTCCCGCTCGCGAGGTCCAGATAGTGCCCCAGGGCGGTGCGGACGGCTCGGCGGATGGTGCCGCCCATGCGACCCGAAAGGGCGTTGGCGTAGGGAGGGACCTCGTCGATGATCGCCTGGACGACCTCGTCGGCGGTGGCCTTCAGCGCGGCCCGAAGTGCGGTGACCGTCGTCTCATCCAGGGCCAATTCGGTGGCCCTCCGGATTGCATGGCTCATGTGTTGTTCCCTGCGAACAATTCAGTCGACCAGATTCACGTCCTGCGGACAGGACTTTACGCCCTGAGGCGCATCAAGCTGGAGTCATGACGAGCGCAGCCCTCCGCAGTAGGGCGTGGAAACTGCTGGAGATGGTCACGACGCCGCTGCTGCCGTCGGACTACCTCGACCTGGTCAGCCCGCTGCGTGCGGGCGCCGACCTGCGTGGGCGCATCGAGGCCGTGCACCCCGAGACGGGTGACGCCGCGACCATCGTGATCAGGCCGGGACGAGGCTGGCGGGGCCACACAGCCGGTCAGTACGTGCGGATCGGGGTCGACGTCGACGGGGTGCGCCTGTGGCGTGCCTACTCGGTCACCTCGCCGGCAGACCGCCAGGACGGCCGCGTCACGATCACCGTGAAGGCGATCCCGGACGGCAAGGTCAGCAATCACCTGGTCCGCAGCGCGAAACCGGGCACGCTGATCCAGCTCGACCAGGCGACCGGTGACTTCGTGCTGCCGGCGGCCAAGCCCGCCAAGGTGCTCTTCCTGACGGCCGGCAGCGGCATCACGCCGGTGATGGGCATGCTGCGCGACACCGAGTTCGACGACGTCGTCATGGTCCACTCCGCGCCGCGGCCGCAGGACGTGATCTTCCGCAACGATCTGCACGACCTGGTCGCGGACAAGAAGCTGCGTCTGACCGAGCTGCACACCGACACGGACGGCGTCCTCGACATCGCCCGTCTCGACGAACTCGTGCCCGACTGGGCCGAGCGCGAGACCTGGGCCTGCGGTCCCGCGGGCCTGCTCGACGCCGCCGAAGAGCACTGGACCGGGCACGGTGTCCGAGAGCGCCTGCACACCGAACGCTTCCGCCCCGCCATCGTCGTCGCCGGCGACGGTGGCGAGGTCACGTTCAGCACCTCCGGCAAGACCGTCGACGCGGACGGCGCCACGCCGTTGCTGGACGTCGGCGAGGAGGCCGGCGTGCTCATGCCGTCCGGGTGCCGTATGGGCATCTGCTTCGGCTGCGTCACCCCGCTCAAGGAGGGCGCCGTCCGCGACCTGCGCACCGGTGAGATCACCGAGGCCGAGCCGGGCGTCCTCATCCAGACCTGTGTGTCCGCTGCGGCGGGCGCCTGCGCCATCGAACGGTAGGAGCACCTTGACCGCCATCGACCCCACCGCCCACCTGACCGCGGAACAGATCGAAGAGCTCGGCCGCGAGCTGGACGCGATCCGCGACGAGGTGATCGCCGACCGCGGCGAGAAGGACGCCGCGTACATCCGCAAGGTCATCTCGGCGCAGCGCAAGCTCGAGCTGGTCAGCAGGGGCGTGCTGCTGTTCTCGATCTTCCCGCCCGCGTGGCTGATCGGCACCGCCGGTCTGTCCGTGGCGAAGATCATGGACAACATGGAGATCGGCCACAACATCCTGCACGGCCAGTGGGACTGGATGCGGGACCCGAAGATCCACTCCACCACCTGGGACTGGGATCACGTCTCGCCGGCCGAGCAGTGGAAGCACTCGCACAACGAGCTGCACCACACGTACACCAACGTGATCGGCAAGGACAACGACCTCGGCTACGGCATCATGCGCGTCGACGAGGACCAGAAGTGGCACCCGTTCCACCTCGGCCAGCCGCTGTGGAACTTCATCAACGCCTGCTTCTTCGAGTACGGCATCGCAGCGTACGACCTTGAGCTCGGCAAGAACCTGCACAAGCGCCGCCGCAAGAACCCGGAGTTCCGCGCGCGGGCCAAGGCCGTGGGCCGCAAGATCCGCAAGCAGGTGGTCAAGGACTACGTGATCCACCCGCTGCTGTCGGGCCCGTCGTTCCTCTCCACGCTCGCCGCCACCTTCACCGCGAACGTGGTCCGCAACATCTGGTCCCACTCGGTGATCATGTGCGGGCACTTCCCCGAGGGCGTGCAGGTCTTCGAGCGCCGGTCGATCAGGGGCGAGACGCGCGGCCAGTGGTACCTGCGCCAGATGATGGGCTCGGCGAACATCAGCGGCAGCAAGGCCATGCACTTCATGACCGGCAACCTGTCGCACCAGATCGAGCACCACCTGTTCCCGGACCTGCCGAGCAACCGGTACGCCGAGGTCGCGGTGAAGGTGCGCGCGTTGTTCGAGAAGTACGAGCTGCAGTACGTCACCGGGCCGCTGCCCAAGCAGGTGTTCTCCGCGTGGCACAAGGTCGTCCGGCTCTCGCTGCCGAACAAGAAGCCCAAGGTCAAGGTGCCGGACCGCGAGCAGGAGCTCGTCGCGGCCTGATTCCCGGGCATTGCTCCAGACCTTTCGCCGGTACCGGCGGCACCGCCCGTACCGGCGGGGTGCCGTCGGTTTCGGCGGGGGTCGAGCAGGCAGCCGCCACCCTATGCACGATCGGCCAGGCGGTGTTCGGGTCTGCCGGTCCCGGGAGGCCGAAGCCGGGAAAGGGCCTCCGGGGACCGGACGCCATTCCCGGCTTCGGGAGCCGACTGCGACCAATGCGCGTCGGCAGCCGCCGCAGTGCGTCTGCGAAACCGTTTGCGACAGCACCGGTGCCCGCGCCGCCCCAGCCGTACGTCATGAGAACTCCCTGTTGCCCTGCGACGCCCGCTCTGAAGCAGTGGCCCTCACTGACTGCTGCGTGACCGGCGTCGTTTCGAGGACGCTCTGGTCACGCCGCCCGGCGTCCGGCTCATGACGATCCCGGCCGTGGCGCGGTCGCCGGCCGGCGGGTCATGCCGGCATTCGGTTGTTCCGGGCCACGTCGCCGTACCAGTGGGCCGATGGCTTGACGACCCGGTCCTGGGTGGTGCGGTCTACCGCCACGAGCCCGTACGTGGGGCGACAGCCGTCCCACCACTCGAAGTTGTCCAGCAGCGACCAGTGGACGTATCCGGTGATGGGAAGTCCGTCGCCGATCAGCCGGTGCACGACACGCAGCCCCGCCCGCAGGTACTCGACGCGGTCGGCGTCGTCGTCGGTCGCGACGCCGTGCTCGGTGATGACGATCTCCTTGCCGGGGAAGAGGTGCGCCACTCGCCGGATCGTCGCCGCGACCGCCTCCGGTGCCCACCGATAGCCCAACTGGGTGCGGCGGATCCCGTCGGCGGGCACTCCTTCCACAGGTACGGCGGCCGCGGCTTGGCGGCGCAGCTGCGGCAGTACGAGCGCCTGCGACAGACGGCGGCTGCGCGGAATCGCCGCACTGACGTGCCCGAGGATCCGGGGAGCGTTGACGTCGAGGCGGGTGTAGGTCTGGACCGACGAAGTCGTCCTCGGCAGTCTCTGCGAGGAAGCGGTCCTCGTGGAGCCCGCGTGCCTGGCGGCTCCTGTGACCCTGGCCGTTCCCGGCGACGAGGCGGGAGCCGAAGCCGCCGTCGACGCCGTCGCGACCTGGCGCGAGATGGCCGTCACCGGCGTGTGCGCCGACGACGACGTGGCAGCCCTGGCCGTCCTGGCGGGCCTGCGCGAGCAGGGGCTGACCGCGCAGGCGGACCTGGCGGTGATCGGAGCCGTCGACTCCCCGGCCGCGCGCCTCGCCGCTCCGCCGTTGACGACGGTGGCGGTGGCGGTGGACATGCGGGACACCGCGCGCCACCTCGTCGCGGCGGTCACCAGCCTGCTCGAAGGCCGGCCCATGCCGGTCGGCCCCGAGGTCACCGGGGTCATCGAGCGTCGCTCGGTCTGATCTCGGCGCGCGCCCCACGGCACTCAGCAGCCCGCCTGCCGCCGACTCGCACGGAAGCGGGACTGCGGACGGATACGTGAACCGCACCGGGATCGGTGGGGGCTCCATACGTTGGTCGCGGCGCGGTTGCGCTCGGCGTCGGCGCGTCGGCCGCGCGGGGGTGCGGAGTCCCGGTCCGGCGGGACTGGTCAGCGCCTACGGGCGCGGGGGGCGTACGGACTGACGGATCACCAGTTGAGTGCTCAGGACAATGTGGTCGTCACCGCTGATGCGCTCGGTGCGTTCCAGCGCGAGCCGGACCGCCGTTCGGCCCAGATCCTCGTACGGCACCCGGACCGACGTGAGTGACGGGCTGAGGTCGGCGGCGAAGGGGACGTCGTCGAAGCCGACGAGGGAGATGTCCTCGGGGACGCGCAGCCCTGCGTCGCGGAGGGCGGCCAGCGCCCCGAGTGCCACCATGTCCGTTCCCGCGACGATGCCGGTGAAGTCGACCCCTGCCCTGAGGGCGTCCCTGGTGCGCTGGTAGCCGGAGACTCGCGTGTACAGACCGGGGACGTCCAGTTCCCGCGTGTACTGCAGATCGTGCGCGCGCAGGGCGTGGAGATAGCCCTCCCGCCGTTGCACTCCTGTGCTCAGCTGCGGATCGCCGCCGAGGAAGAGGACCCGCCGGTGCCCCTGTACGAGCAGGTGGTCGGCGGCCTGGAAGGCGCCCCCGCGGTTGTCGTAGTCCACGACGGTCACCGGGAGACCGCCGGGCAGGGGCGGGCGGCCCACCAGAACCAGACGGGACCCAGCGGCGTCCAGGGCGCGCGCGTACCCGGCCATGCGCTGGAAATATGCCTCGTCCTGCACCGCCCCGCCGACGAGGACGACCGCGGCGGCGTGCTGCTCGCGCATCAACTGAACCAGGTCGTCCTCGCGTGCGGAGTCCCCGTGAGTGGCGCACACCAGGCTCAGTCGACCCCGCAGAGCGGCCTCCTGCTCGACACCGGCGGCGACGTGAGCCAACGAGGGCCCGGTGATGTCCCGCAGGACCAGGGCGACGGGACCGGCAACCCGCCCGGAGAGCGCTTTGGCGTGGACGTTCACCACGTAGTGCAGCGACTCCACGGCGTCCGTGATGCGCTTCCGGGTGGCGGCTGACACGGGGTAGTTCCCTGCCAAGGCCCTGGAAACGGTTGCTACCGACACGCCCGCCCTCTCGGCGACGTCGCGAATCGTGCTGGGGCGTTCCTCACCCACCGAATTCTTGCGTCGACGCTTGGCAGCACTGGGATCGGGAGCTGCCGACGAGGCGTGTCCATTCGCTGTCACGACTTGACGTTACTGCATTCGACGCCCTTGTGGAGCCTCATGAGCAGTTCGATTTACGTCTGAGACAGAAAACGATTTCTGCCCCTCCGGACCTCGATGCCTCCCGAAACCCCGGAGTCCGTCCCCCCTCTTCACCAGGGCTGCGAAGGGCCTGGGCATCCGGTACGAGGCCACCGGCGGGAGTCGCTGCGAACAGACGGCCGGCCTGCCCGGTCGGGTCCCGCCCGCCCTCATCACGCGTCATGGCGCGACACCATTGGCTCTGCGGCGCCGCGACAGCGCGTCCGGACGGCGACCGTGCCGTCGCCCGGCATGGTCGAGCAGGCGGACGACGCGCGTTCGGTACTGTCGCGGTGCACGTGGGGCGGCCGGGAGCGCACTCTGCCGACGTTCCTCCCGGCCGGACCGTCGGCATCGCCGTCGGCCGTCGGGCCGGCCCGCCTCTTCGACGAGCGGTGGGCCGGGCGTCACCTGCGGCGGGCCAGCGGCAGCCAGATCCGCATGGAGCCCGCTTCCCGGTTGGCCCAGGCGTAGTACGGCACCGCGGTCAATTCGACGCATTCGCGGGGTTCGCCCGGCGCCGCCGAAGCATGGTCGACGTAGGGCCAGTCGGCGGACGGGTCGTCGGCAGGGAGCAGGCTTCCCGGCACACTCACCGTGCGCACCCCGCCGAGCAGTTCGGTGCGGCCGTGGACGGTGAGCGGCGCGTCGGGCTGCAGGGTGACCTCGTCCGGGTCCAGCCGGCCCGGTTGATCGGTCTGTTCCAGGCAGTAGACCAGCGGACCGCGTTCGATGGCGGCGCAGCCGCGGACGGCGTCGACACGCGGGGACGGGACGGTCAGCCGAGCCGGCATCGCGAGGTCGAGCCGAACGGTGTCGCCCGGGACGAACTCCCGGGTCACCCGAAGCCAGCCGGCCTGTGCCCCGCCTTCGACGGCGGCGCCGTTCACGGTCAGGGTGTGATCCGCACACCACGCCGGCAGCCGCAGGGAGAGCGTGCGAGCCAGGGCGGTGGGAGCGTCCTCGACGGTGACCGTGACGGTGCCGTCCCACGGATAGTCCGTCGCCACCCGCACGGTGAGGCCGTCACCGCCGTAGACGCCGGTGGCGTACTGATGCAGCCGCAGCCCGCTGCCGTCGGCTGTGGCCATGTAGTGCGGGAGGGCGGCGAGCAGGCGCATGACGTTGGGCGGGCAGCATGCGCAGCGGAACCAGGGGGTGCGGCGGGCGGTCTGGTCGCCGGGGCGTTCGTGGGGGCGGGTTCGCAGGTGGAGCGGGTTGACGTACAGCCAGGTCCGGCCGTCCAGACCGGCACCGGCGAGGAAGCCGTTGAAGAGGGTGCGCTCGACGAGATCGGAGTAGCGGGCCTCGCCGGTGAGCAGGGCCATGCGCCAGGAGAAGTGGATGGAGGCGATGGCGGCGCAGGTCTCCGCGTAGGCGCGGTCGGCGGGCAGTTCGTGGGGGTCGCCGAACGCCTCCCAGTCGTGCCGGGAGCCGACGGCGCCGGTGAGGTAGGTCTTGGTCGTGACCATGTCCCGCCACAGCCGCTCCAGAGCCGTACGGAGTTCCCTGTCGCCGGTCTCCGCGGCGAGGTCGGCGGCTCCGGCGAGGAGGTAGAGCTGGCGCACGGCGTGGCCGGTGACTTCATCGGCTGCCCGGATCGGCGTGTGGTCCTGCCAGTACTCGGCGCCGGGGTCTCGGTCGTGGCCCCGGTCGGCGCCGGAGGAGAGGCTGCCGTGGCCGCGTCGTTCCAGAAAATATTGGGCGAGATCCAGGTACCGCTTCTCGTCGGTCGTCCGGTGGAGTTCGACGAGTGCGGTCTCCACTCCGGGGTGGCCGCAGACCGTGTCCGCCTGCTTGCCCGGACCGAAGACGGAGTCGACGTGGTCGGCGAGCCGACGGGCCACGTCGAGCAGCCGTTCGGAGCCGGTGGCCCGATGGTGCGCGAGGGCGGCCTGGATCAGATGCCCCGCGCAGTACAGCTCGTGTCCCCAGCCCGGCTCGGTCCAGGGGATCCCGCCACCGAGCTGGTAGTACGTCTGCAGATAGCCGTCCTCGCGCTGAGCCGCGGCGATCACCCCGACTACGGCCTCGACTTCTGCGGCCAGCGCTTCGTCGGGGGTGTCCGCGAGCTGCCAGCAGGCGGCTTCCAGCCACTTGTAGACGTCGGAGTCCTGGAACTGGAAGTCGCCGGAGAACCCCGTGCTCGCAAGGGCGTCGGTGCGCAGGAGTGCGACGGCGCGGAAGTTGGCGAGGTTGCCGGCCTGCTCCAGCCGCGCCGGGCCCTCGGCGAGGGAGATCCCGGCGTTGACGCGGCGGCGCTCGGCCCAGAATCCGTCCTCGATCCGGGCCGCGGATGCGGGACGCAGGGGGGAGACTGCGCGCACGGAGGGGTGGACCGGTCCGGTGTGGGTCGTGTTCAAGGGTGCCTCCGGAGGAAGGGGGTGGGGGACGGGGTGACGGGACCGGCACTGCGCGAATCCGCCGACCGGCGGTGTCCCCGGCCGACGGGTCGGCGCGGGGTCCTTCAGGCGCTGATCGCCAGTTCGGCGCGATGGACCGGGTGGGCAGGCGGCAGGCCCGCCGTCAGGCGTTCCAGCTCCGATATCACCGTGCCGCCCAGCCGCGCCAGTTCATTGCCCAGGGAACCGGCGATGTGCGGCGTGAGGAACACGTTCGGAAGGCCGTAGAGCGGAGAGTCCGCCGGCAGCGGCTCGGGGTCGGTGACGTCCAGGACCGCGCTGAGCCGACCGCTCACCAGTTCCCCGGTGAGCGCGGTGTGGTCGACGAGGGCGCCCCGTGAGGTGTTGATCAGCACGCCGCCGTCGGGGATGAGCGCCAGCCGTTCGCGGCTGAGCATGCGGCGGGTCTGCGGGATGTCGGGGGCGTGCACGCTGACGATGTCGCTGGTGCGCAGCAGCTCGTCCAGTTCCAGCGGGACGGCGCCCAGTTCCGCGACCTCGGCGGCCTCGACGTAGGGGTCGTAGAGGGCCACCGACAGATCGAGGGGCCGCAGCAGTTCCACGACCCGGCGGCCCACCCGGGACGCGCCGATCAGACCGACCCGACGACCGAGGTTGCCCACTCCCGCGTACTCCGTCGGAGCGGGATAGACCCGCTCGGCCCGGAAGCGTTCGCGCAGTCCGAAGGCGTCCTTGCCGGCCAGCAGAATCATGGCGAGCGTGTACTCCGCCACGGGCAGGGCGTTGGCGTGCACCGCGCTGGACAGGGCGAGGCCGCGCTCCCAGAACGACTCACCCACGAGGTGCCGGACGCTGCCGCCGGCGTGCAGCACGGCACGCAGCCGGGGCGCCGCCGCGAGGGTCTCCGCGCCGATGTGCGGGCAACCCCAGCCGGTGACCAGGACCTCGGCGCCGCCCAGGGCCTCCGCCACGGCGGGATCGGAGAAGTCCTCGACGACGAGCGTGGGATCGACCTGCGCGAGTTGCTGGACGCGGGTCATCAGCCGCGGCGGGAAGAGTTCCGGCAGATGCACCGGATTCATGGCGAAAAGGGCGCGCGGTGGCATTGACTCGGACATGACGCTCCTGGCGGGAGTGGGCGGACCGCGGGAAGATGCCGGCGATCGGGATAGTAAACGTATTCCACGCTAGGAGCCGAAGGCGCCTCGGGTCAATGGCCCAAGCCGGGAGGCGATCAAGCCGCGGACAGCGCTCACCCTCCCGCGAGGATGGCATCAACAGTGCAGCTCAGCGGGCACAGCGGTAATGCTGGAGAAAGTTGAACGAAACAATCCGGCATCCGCCCCTTGTGGATCCCGCCCCGCCAGCCGTACGGTCCACAACAACAAACGGTTACTGCCGCCGTCCACGCGGTGCCGGATTCTCTCCCGCCGCGTCGCCCCGACCGCGCCGTCTCCCCCACGTGCAGGCGCCGTCCCGTTCCTTTCGTGGAGGACCGATGTCCAAGTCCCGTATCCGCCCCAGAGTGCTTGTCCCGGTGGTCGCCGTCGCTTCTCTCTCCCTGCTGCTGACCGCCTGCTCGGACGACTCGGGCTCCGCCGCCTCGTCGACCACGAAGGGCGACGTCACGCTGGAGTTCTGGAGCTGGACGGACGGCATCGAGGCACAGACCAAGGTGTGGAACAAGGAGCACCCCGAGACGCAGATCAAGTTCGTCAACGCTGCCGGTGACACCGCCTACCAGAAGCTGCGGGCCGCGGTGAACGCGGGAACCGCGCCCTGTCTGTCGAAGATGGACGGGATGAACCTGGCGAACTTCGCCGCCGACGGACTGCTGACCGACATCGGCAAGGTCGCGGCCAAGTACAAGGGCGCGTACACGGTCGCCGCCTGGAACGCGGTCAGCCCGGGCGGCACCACCTTCGGCATCCCGATGGGTTCGTCGCCGCTGTTCACCGCCTACCGCGCGGACCTGTTCCAGAAGTACGGGATCGAGGCCCCCAAGACCTGGGACGACCTGATCGCCGCCGGCAGGAAGGTCCAGCAGAAGGACAAGAACGTCAAGATCTACAACATGGCGGGCGAGGACCCGAGCTCCCTGGTCGACCTGTCGTGGGAGGCCGGCGCGCAGTGGTACAAGGTGGACGGCGACCACTGGGTCGTGAACTTCACATCCCCCGAGGCGCTCAAGGCCGGCGACATCGTCCAGCGGCTCGTGGACAACGACCTGGCCTCCAACGCGTCGTACGCCGACCCGGGCGTCTTCAAGACCTGGGACCTCGGCAAGACCATCGCGATGACCACCTCGACCTGGCAGCTGCCGATCTACGACACCAACTTTCCCAAGTCCAAGGGGAAGTGGCAGCTCGCCGACTCGCCCGTCTTCGACACCGCCAAGCCGCAGACCTCCAGCAACTTCGACACCACCGGCGTCCTCAAGGGCTGCAAGTACCCCGACCGCGCCGCCGAGTTCGCCGCCTGGCTGAGCAGCAGCAAGGAATCGCTGACGGCACTGACCGACCCGGCCTCCAAGTCGGGCCTGTTCCCCGCGGTCAAGGACGTCTCGCCGTACGTCGACAAGATCGTCCCGACCGGGATGTTCAACGGGAAGTCGGACAGCGCGCAGGTGATCACCACCGCGGCCTCGAGGGTCGGTGAGCAGTGGCAGTACGGCCCGAACTACGCGGCGATGTACTCCGAGATGCAGAAGCAGTGGGGCCAGGTCATGAAGAAGCAGCTGACGGTCAAGGACATGCTGACCTCGCTGCAGAAGTGGACCGTGGACGACCTCAACCACAAGGGCGTCAAGGCCGTCGCCGGCAGTTGACACCCCCGTAGGCCCCACCCCTGCCCCGTAGGCCCCCACCTCTGCAGGCCTCACCTCTGGAGACACCCGTGTCCACCCTGACGCGACCGCCGAAGGTCGCCACCGACTCCCCGGCCCGGCGGTCCTCCCCCCGCCGGGCCGGGAGACGGGGAGCCCACAAGGGACTGCTGTTCGCAACTCCCTTCCTGGTCGGCTTCCTGGCCACGTACGTCGTGCCGATCTGCTACGCCTTCAGCCAGAGCCTGCGGGAGAAGAAGAGCAGCGGTCTGGGCTTCGGCCCGACCCGGGTCGTCTTCACCGGCCTGTCCAACTTCGCCTCCATCCTCGGTGACGGCGACTTCTGGTCGAGCATGCTGCGCACCCTGCTGTTCGGCGCGGCGCAGATCACGGTGATGCTGGGCCTCTCGCTGTTCCTCGCCCTGCTCCTGGACGGGGTGGCCGCCCGTGCGGTGCGGTTCTTCCGCGCGGCGCTGCTCATCCCGTACGTGGTACCCGCCGTGGTGTCCACCGTGATGTGGCTGTTCCTGTACAGCCCGACAGGCTCTCCGCTGCTCGACCTCGCCCACCGGGCCGGCACGGACGTCTCGTTCTTCGGCGGCCTCAACACGTATGTCTCCCTGGGCAATCTGCTGACCTGGCAGGGGATCGGCTTCAACATGATCCTGATCTCCGCCGCGTTGCAGGCGCTGCCCCGCGAGCTGTACGAGGCGGCCAGGCTGGACGGGGCCAGGGAGTGGCGGATCGCCTGGTCGGTCAAGATCCCCAACATCACCGGCATCCTGGTGCTGACCGGCATGTTCTCCCTGATCGGCCGACTCCAGCTGTTCGCCGAACCGTTGCTGCTGCGGCAGATCGCACCCGAGTCGATCAACACCGACTTCACTCCGATGATGGAGATCTACGACAAGGCGTTCAAGA
This sequence comes from Streptomyces sp. P3, assembly GCF_003032475.1. Classification (NCBI taxonomy): domain Bacteria; kingdom Bacillati; phylum Actinomycetota; class Actinomycetes; order Kitasatosporales; family Streptomycetaceae; genus Streptomyces; species Streptomyces sp. P3. Next base: position 6,280,351 of record NZ_CP028369.1, on the reverse strand, counting down.
CCGGCGACTACCAGTACGCCGCCGCCGAGTCGCTGGTCCTGGCCGTCGTCACCGGGATTCTGGCCTTCGTCTTCTACCGGGTCACGAACAGGAAGATGTCATGAGCACTGTCGCATCCGGGGGCGGCGTGCGCCCCACCCGCCGCGCGGTGGCGCTCACCACCGGCCTGCTGGTCCTCTTCCTGATCTACTCGCTCGCCCCGACGTGGTTCCTTATCGTCTCCGCGACCAAGAACCAGACGGACCTGTACTCCACGTTCGGCCTGTGGTTCTCCTCCAACCACCTGGCGGACAACCTCCAGGACATCTGGACCTACCACGACGGGGTGTTCACCCGCTGGATCGGCAACTCGATCCTCTACTCCACCCTCGGGGCGGCCGGTTCCACCCTCGTCTCGCTCGCCGCCGGATACGGGCTGTCGAAGTTCGACTTCCGGGGTCGGGGCGCCCTGTTCGCGGTCATCGTCGGCGCCTCACTGCTGCCGAGCACCCTGCTGGCCTTCCCGCTCTACCTCGTCTTCGCCCAGATCGGGCTGACGAACACCATCTGGTCGGTGCTCATCCCGTACTTCATCAATCCGTTCGGCGTCTACCTGGGCAAGGTCTACGCGGACAGCTCCATCCCCACCGAACTGATGGAAGCGGCCCGTCTCGACGGCGCCGGCGAACTGCGGATCTTCTGCTCGGTCGCCCTGCGACTCGTACGGACCGGCGGCATCACCATCTTCATGCTCGTCTTCATCGACATCTGGAACAACTTCTTCCTCCCCCTGTTCATGCTCACCGGCGAGCGCACCTTCCCCGTGAGTCTGGGCCTGTACTCCTGGCTCCAGCAGGCGCAGACCGCCCGCGACATGAACACCCTCGTCCTCACCGGGTCACTGCTGTCGATCGTTCCGCTCGCGGTCTTCATGTTCGCGCTCCAGAGGTACTGGCGCAGCGGAATCCTCATGGGCAGCCTCAAGTAAAGGATCAGCCGTGCCCAACGCACCCAGACGACGTGACGTCCTCAAGTACGCCGGCACCACCGGTGCCGCGGCGGCCGGCCTCGGACTGCTGAACATCCAACCCGCCGCCGCGGCGCCCGCCTCGGAAGTCCCCTTCCGGCCGGCCGTCTGCAAGCCTCTGGACGTCGTCGTCTTCGGCGACGCGAACTCCGAGACGACGCACGGTCTCACCGCCACGCTCTCCGACACGGTCACCGGCGGCCTCGGGCAGCGGGCCCGCGTCCTCAACCCCACCGAGCCCGCCACGTACTGGGGCGGCGCCCTGAAGTTCGACGTCGCCGTCAGCCCGACCCGGACCACCTACGTCACCGTGCGGCTGTGGGGCGACGACTTCGACTCCACCTCCCGGCAGGCGGCGTCCGGCACGAACATGTGGCGGCTTCAGCTGTTCTGCGACGGCCTCCAGGTCGGCCACCAGGACGAGGGGGCCGTCGACAGCCTGGACATCCTGGACACCTCGCCGCGCACGCCCGGCCGGTTCTTCTTCCACACCCTGCCGCTGCCCGAGCGGCTCACCCGGGGCAAGGAGAAGGTGACGCTGGAGATCCGTTCGATGGGCCGTATCTGGTCCTACGGCCAGAACACGGACCAGCTCTACTACAAGATGACCACGCCGTCGCGGGGCATCTACCGCCTCTACACGCACACCGAGCCGTGCTTCGTCCCGCCCAGGGGCGAGGCGCAGGGTCCCGCGCCCGTGCCGACCGTCCGGGACGTCGAGGGCCCCGAGGCCCTGGAGGCGGTGCGTCAACGCGTTGCCAAGGACCAGAAGGCCTACCTGACCAGCGTCAACCCCGCCGGCATGGACGCCTGGGCCTTTCAGTCGCTCGCCGAGGGGTACCTCTGGTCCGGCAGCCCCGCCCACCGAAACCCGGCGGCGCTGGACCGCGTGCTGCGCGCCCTCGACGGCCGGTACATGGCGTGGAAGAACGACGCGACCGTGCTGACCGGATCCGACCAGCAGTGGCAGGGCTTCGGCCGGGTCGGACTGGTACTGGCGCTGCTCTGGGAGCACCTGGACGACCGTCTGGACCAGAGGGTGACCGGCTCGCCGTACGAGATCTCCAACCCCGGATTCGAGGAGGGCGGCGAGACTCCCATGGGCTGGGAGGTGCCGGGCTGGGGGAAGACCGCCGACGCCGACTGGACGCGGGACACCACCGTGTCCCGCACGGGCTCCGCCTCGCTCAGGGTCACGGCGAGCGCGGTGAGCGGCTTCATCACCGTCTACTCCTCTCCCAGGACCCGTGTGGGCAAGGGGACGCACACCTACGGCGCGTGGATCAGGACGGACGGCGTCACCGGTACCGGCGCCCACATCGACCCGCTGTTCTTCGACGCGAACGGCAACCTCGTCGGCAGCGACCACCGCCGGTTCGCCGCCACCGGCACCCACGGCTGGGAGTACGTCTCCCTGGACCTCGAGACACCCGACGGCGCCACCCAGGTCGAGTTCCACCTGCGGCTGTCCGGCCCCGGCACCGCCTGGTTCGACTCCGTCGACCTGGTCAAGCCCACAGAGCTGCGCAACCCCGGCTTCGAGCAGGGCGCCGGGACCCCCTCCGGCTGGGCGGTGCCCGGCTGGGGCAGGACCAGCGACGCCTCCTGGGCCCGGGACACCGCCGTCAACCGGTCCGGATCCGCGTCGCTGAAACTCGCGGCCACCGCGACGAACGGCTTCGTCACGGCGTACAACGCGGCGAAGCTCCAGGTCGGCAAGGGGACGCACACCTACGGCGCGTGGATCAGGACGGACGGCGTCACCGGTACCGGCGCCCACATCGACCCGCTGTTCTTCGACGCGAACGGCAACCTCGTCGGCAGCGACCACCGCCGGTTCGCCGCCACCGGCACCCACGGCTGGGAACAGGTCTCCCTGGACCTCGAGACACCCGACGGCGCCACCCAGGTCGAGCTCCACCTGCGGCTGTCCGGCCCCGGCACCGCCTGGTTCGACGACCTGACCGTCACCGCACCCACGGGCGCCGGCACCCCCGAGCAGCCGGTGCGGCGCGCCGCCTACATCGACATGCTGAAGTCGAGCCGGGACTACTGGCGGCAGAACTTCCCGCATTACACCAACCAGTCGCAGATCTGTGCCATCGGCATCTACCAGGCCAACCGCGGCCTGCGTCTGCTCGCCCCGCAGCTCGCCCTGCCGGAGGACAGGGCCCGCGACTACATGTACCAGTCGCTCGGCATGAAGCCCTTTCTCGGCAAGGAGGACGCCGACGGCAACCCGACCAAGCCGCTCGGCGAAAGCTACTACCAGGTGACCCGGGCCGGCCTGACCCGGGAACTGGGCTATGTGGGCAGCTACGGCGAGGTCGTCGACTGGCTGGTCATGATGTACGAGTCGGTCACGCGCGGGTACCAGGGCCAGGAGGCGCCGGAGCTGCGCGAGCAGATGGTGAAGATCATCAAGGCCCGGGGGCGGTTCCGGGTGGTCGACGTCGACGAGACGGGCGCCCGCGTATCCCGGATCGAGACGGTCGTCGGCTGGCGCAACGAGGTCTACCCCGGTGAGATCGCCTACGCCTCCCGTACCGCGTGGGACTCGCACCCGGTGATGTCGGCGGCGGTGTTCACGGACCCGGACATCGTCGGCTGGACCCAGGAGATGGTCGCCGACGGGCAGTTCTACAAGCAACTGGACCTGCTCATCCACCACACCTGGACCCGCGTCGGGCTGGCCGGCCTGCGGCTGGTCTCCCGCGACTGGGACACCTACCAGGCTCTGCCCGCCCGCCCGGGGCGCATCCCCACCGACTGGAACCGGCCCGACTTCGTCTTCACCGACGAGGAGAACGGCGTCCTGGCCGTGAAGAACGGCGAGGAACTCCTCTTCGCCTCCCTCTACTGGCGCGCCCGCCAGGGCGTCAACGACTACGCCCGCATCCACCACCTCACCCCGACCGACCAGCGCTCCGCCACCATCCGTCAACGCTCGGCCGGCTCGACCGACGACACGTACACGGTGAACGACTGGATTCTGTGGGACTACGCGATCAACGACCCCGGGGCAGGGCACATCCCGCCCGGTGGCTTCCCGCCGCCCGGCGACACCCTGCACCAGGCGCTGGCCGGCGACGTCTACCATCTGGCGCCGGTCCCGGCGGACGTGCCGGACCCGGCCGTCGGCGTCCACTTCGAGGGCGTGGAGACCATGCTCGTCGGACGCGCTCCGTTCTACCTGTGCGAGTACGGCGACTACCTCATCGCCATGAACACCAGCACCGACCGGACGTACACCCTGCCCACCCGCCAGGACTTCGGCCCCGCCCGCGACCTCGCCACCGGCCGGACGGTCGGCGCCGGACAGCGTCCCGAGGTCGGCCCCCGCAGCACGATCGTGCTGTACCGGGGGCGGCGCGCGGCCGACTGAGCCCCCGGGAGGGAGCCGCACCGGCGCCCCTCCCCTGTTTCTCCATTCCCTGCCACTCAGCGTCGAGTGAAAGAGGAAGACGCATGACCGAGCCGATCCCTTCCACACCCGAGTCCCCCAGCCGTCGCCGTTTCCTGCAGATCACCGCCGTCGGCACTGCCGCGTCGGCCACGGGGCTGGCCGCGATCCCGGCGGCGGACGCCCTGACCTCATTCATCCACCCCGGGGTGCTGCACAAGCTCTCCGACATCCAGCGGACGAAGACCCGGATCGCGGCCGGCACCGAGCCCTGGCTCAGCGGCTGGAACGTGTTCAGGGCGAACGCCTACTCCCAGTCGACGTACGCCATGGCGGGCCCCCGCACGACCATCGACCGCGGCACCACCGAGGTCGGTAACTGGGAGTTCTGGAACGACTGCAACGCCGCCTACCAGAACGCCCTGATGTGGAACCTGACGGGCAACACCGCCCACGCCGCGAAAGCGCTGCAGATCATCAAGTCCTGGTCGTCCACGCTGACCTCGATCACCGGAAAGGACGCCCAACTCGCCGCCTCCATCTACGGTTTCAAACTGGCGGCGGCAGCCGAGCTGATGCGGTACACGGCCCCTTCGGGCAGTTGGAGCGCTTCCGAGATCACCCGGACGGAGAACCTCCTCAAGAACGTCTTCGTACCCCTGGTGAGGACGTTCGGCGACGCGGGCTGGGGCACCAACTGCATCAAGGCGATGGCGGCGTTCGGTGTGTTCTGCAATGACACCTCCCTCTACAACGCCGCCGTCGACGCCTTCTACCTGCACGACTGCTGCAAGCTCAGCCGGGTGATCAGGGACTCCGGCCAGTGCGTGGACAGCGGCCGCGACCAGGCCCACACCCAGCTCATCCTGGGCAGCATGGCCGAGGCCTGCGAGATCGCCTGGATCCAAGGCCAGGACCTGTACTCCGCCTCCTCCAACCGGCTGCTGGCCGGCTTCGAGTACACCGCGAAGTACAACACCGGCAACGACGTCCCGTACGCCGTCTGGGGCTCGTGCAAGCTCACCTTCAACTCCCTCTCCACCATCGAGCGCGGCAACCTGCGCCCCATCTACGAGATGGCCTTCAACCACTACGTCAAACGCCGCAGCCTGCCCGCCCCCTGGACGTACACCGCCATCGGGAACATCCGCCCGGAGGGGGCGGCGTTCCAGTGCGACCACGTGGGCTTCGGCACCCTGCTGTTCACCCTCTGAGCGGAGCGTCCGTGATCCACAACCCCGTCCTGCGCGGCTTCGAACCCGACCCGGTGATCCTCCGGGTCGGCGACGACTTCTACATCGCCACCTCCACCTTCGAGTGGTATCCGGGCGTCCGGATCCACCACTCCCGGGACCTGGTCGACTGGCGGTCGCTGGGCGGGGTTCTGGACAGCACGCGCCTGCTCGACCTCACGGGCGTCCCGGACTCGGGCGGAATCTGGGCGCCCGGGCTGTCGTACGCGGACGGCCTGTTCCACCTCGTGTTCACCGTCGTCGACACCTACGCGGAGGGCTGGAAAGACCTCCCGAACTACGTCACCACGGCCGCCTCGATCGAAGGGCCGTGGTCCGACCCGGTCCCGCTGCACGGCCGGGGCTTCGACGTGTCCCTGTTCCATGACGATGACGGCGCCGGCCGCAGCTGGCTGCTGAACATGCGCTTCGACTGGCGTCCGGACCGCGAGGGGTTCGCCGGGATCGAGCTCCAGGAGTACGACCGCGGGAGCCGGACCCTGCTCGGCGAGCCCCGCACCATCTCCGTGGGAACCCCGGCCGGGGTCGCCGAGGGCCCGCATCTCTACCGTCGCGACGGCTGGTACTACCTGGTGCACGCGGAGGGCGGCACCGGCTACGAGCACGGCGCGGCCGTGGCCCGCTCACGTGACCTTTTCGGCCCGTACGAAGCCGACCCCGCCGGCCCTCTGCTCACGTCCCGCGACGACCCGTCCCTGGAGCTGCAGAAGGCAGGGCACTGCTCACTTGTCGAGACGGCGACGGGCCAGTGGTACGCCGCCCACATCGTCGCCCGTCCCCACACACAGCGGGGCCGGTGCGTGCTCGGCCGGGAGACCGCGCTGCAACCGGTGACCTGGACCGAAGACGGCTGGCCCCGGATCGCCGGAGCCGTACCCGCCGTCATGCCACCGGCGCCCGAGCTGCCCCCCGCGCCCGTCCCCGCACCACCGGCGGACGACTCGTTCGCATCTCCCGCCCTCGGCCCCGACTGGTGCACCCTGCGCCGCCCCGCCACCGACGACTGGATCGAGCCGGCCCCGGGACGGCTGCGTATCCGGGGAGGCCAGTCGCCGGTGGGCCGCCGCACGCCGAGCCTGCTCGCCCGGCGGGTGACCGCCCCACGCTGTTCCTTCGAGACCAGCCTGACCTTCGCACCCCGCACCCCCGACCACCTGGCCGGTCTGACCGCCTACTACAACACCCGCAACTGGCACTACCTGTACGTCACCGCCGAGGACGACGGCTCGCCCGTCCTGCGGGCACTGAGCTGCGAGGCGGGCCGTCTTGTCGCCCACCGGCCGACGATTCCGCTCGAGCCGGGACGCGCGGTCGTCCTGCGCGCCGAACTCGAGGTGCCCGTCCTGCGTTTCTCGTACGACACCGGTCGGGGCATGCTGGAGGTGCCCGTCGAACTCGACGCCACCGTCCTGTCGGACGAGTACGCCGACGAGTTCCACGAAGGGCAACTGCGCGTTCTCGGCTTCACGGGCGCCATGCTGGGACTGTGGGCGCAGGACCTCGACGGCGCGGGAGTCCACGCGGACTTCGCCTACACGCACTACCGGACCTCCGAGGACGGCACCGTATGACGATCACCGACCTGGGACGCGTCCGCCTCTTCCACACCGTCGTCGGGCCCGCCCGCGCGGCCCCGCTGCTCCTGGTGCACGGCTGGGGCGGGGACGGCCGGGAGTGGTCCGCGCACGCCGAGGCGCTGGCCGACCGGTTCCCTGTGATCATCCCCGACCTGCGCGGGCACGGCCGCTCGGAGGTACCCGACGAAGGCAACACCCCCGCGGAGATGGCCGACGACCTGGCCGCGTTGCTCGGTCACCTCGGTGCCGGGCCTGCCATCACCGTGGGCCACTCCATGGGCGGCCAGGTCGTCAACCTGCTCGCGTTGCGGCATCCGGAACGCGTCCGCTCGGTCGTCGCCCTGGATCCGGCACACGGCGCGCACGGAGCGGAGGTCGAGCAGATCCCGGCCCGGCTGGCCGAGTACCGAGGACGAGGGGCGTGCGCAGCGGCCGGTTTCATCGAGGGTGCCTTCTCGGCAGGCGCCCCGGCCGGACTGCGCACGGCCCATGTGCGCGCGATGCTCGGCACCCCGGACCATGTCGTCGCCCAGTCGTACGCCGGCATGTACACCGACCCCGGCGCGGTCGGCGTGCGCCCGCACAGCGAGGCGTACCTGCTCCGCCGCACGCAGCCAGCACTCACCGTATGGACCTCGGCGGAAGCGGCCACCTGGGAACGGGGCACCCTGCGCGTCCCCGGTTCCCGCGTCGACCACTGGCCCGACAGCGGGCACTACCTGCACGAGGAACATCCCGAGCGCACCGTGCGCCTGGTGAGGGATTGGGCGCTACGTGACCGAGAGATCGAGTAGGGCCCGGCCTGGTGGCCGCACGCCCGCAGGAACGTCCGGGACGACGAGATGAGCACCGTCGCAGAAGCGGTACGTCGGGCACTGGCGCCTTACCGGCACCGGGAACGGCAGCCCTCCGCACGACCCGCCTCAGCCCAGCCCGTTGCCCTCATCGCGCGCCTCTTCCCCCTGTTGGCGGACACGGCGAACGACAACTGAGCCGGCGGTTTCCGCGCTTCACGAACCATCGTGCCCTTGTGGCGACTCGGCCCCGTACCGACCTCGTACGAACCCGACACCCACTTCTGCGAATCGACCCGTGTCAGTCGGTCAGGAAGCGGTGGAGCAGGTCGACGACGGGCTGCACGGGCACGGTGGGATCGAATGCGCGCTGGACACCGATGCCGATGCCGAGGCTGAGCAGGATCAGGGCGGCGGTGTCCGCGGACACGGCGGGCGTGACGCCCAGTTCCTGTGTCTGAGCCCGGATGAGGTCCGCGAGGACCTCGGTGACCGTACGCCGTCGGTGGGCCAGCTGCGCGCAGACCTGTGCGTCGCGGCGGTTGGCGGTGGCGAACTCGACTTCCAGAGCGGTCCACGAACTGTCGCCGATGTGCTGCTCGGCCCAGCGGGCGAAGCCGGCGAGCCGGTCCTCGATGCGGGGCGCATCGCCCATGGCGGCGGCGATGTGCGCCACTTGCTGCATGGCGATGCGGTCGAGGACGGCCAGGCAGAGCTCGTTCTTGGTGGCGAAGTTGGAGTACACCGCGCCCTTGGAGTAGCCGGCGGCCTCCGCGACCCGCTCGATGGAGGTGGTCGTGAAGCCGTCGCGCAGGAACAACTCGTGCGCGGTGTCGAGGACGTGTTCGCGGGTGCGGGCCTGGCTCTCGGCTCGGGTCAGTCTTGCCACCCCCGCAGAATACCGCTAGCTTCCAGATTCCCTTGATATCTGAATTCTAGGAGGATCTGTGCCACGACGGCGCGCGCTCGTCATCGGGTGCGGCGGCACACTCGGATTCGCGTGGACCATCGCCGCGCTCACCGCCGTTGAGGAGCAGCTGGACTGGGACGCGCGAACCGCCGAGGTGCTGGTGGGGACGTCCGCCGGAGCAGAAGTCGTGTCCGCTCTCGGCTCCGGACGGTCCGTGTCGGACCTCCTCGCGGCGTTACGGGCCGAACCGGACGCGGACCCGCTGCTGCTCGACCACGTCCACACCCACCCCGGTGTGCTGCCTCCTGTTCCGTGGCCAGGGCTGCCGGGAGCCGGGCTGGCCGCGGCCGCCGTCCGGGGCCGGGTCTCGCCGGGTTCGGGGCTGGTGGGTCTGCTGCCACGCGGCCGGGGTGATGCGCGCTGGTTGCACCGGTTCGGCGCCGCCCTGGCGGACGGCGGAACCTGGCTGGACTCCACGCGCACCTGGCTGGTCGCGGCCGACGCGCGCTCCGGCCGGCGGGTCGCGTTCGGCGCGCCGGGGGCCCCGACCGCGGACCTCGGCAGTGCGATCGCCGCGTCCTGGGCCATCCCCGGTTGGTTCCCACCGGTGCGGATCGGCGCACGCACCTATCTCGACGGCGGAGCGTTGTCGCCGACGTCGGCGGACCTGTTGGTGCCCCTGGGACTGGACGAGGTCGTGATCGTCGCTCCCATGGCGACCTCCGGGGGTGCGCCGGCCACCGGCCTGAGCCGTTTCGAAAGGGTTCTGCGCCGTTGGATGACCCGGACCGTCGACGCGGAGGAGCTCCGGCTGCGCGCGGCGGGATGCCGCGTGGTCCGCATCGAGCCCGGCGCGCGGGAGCTGGCCGCGATGGGGCCCAACTTCATGGACCTGCGGCGGCGGCCGGCCACCCTCGACGTTTCCCTGCGCACGGCACCCGACCGCGTCAAGCGAGCCATCGACAGGAGCACCACGGCATGAGCACACATTTCGAGGTCATCGTCGTCGGCGCCGGCATCTCCGGAGTGGGCGCCGGGGCCCGGCTGCGTGAGGCCGGCATCCGGGACTTCCTGATCATCGAGGCGGCCGACGACTTCGGCGGCACATGGCGGGCCAACACCTATCCCGGCTGCCAGTGCGACGTGCCGTCCCGCCTGTACAGCTATTCCTTCGCCCCCAATCCGGACTGGACGCGGGTGTACGCGCGCCAGCCTGAGATCCTCGCGTACGTGAAGCGGGTCGCCGACACCTGCAGGCTGCGCGAGCACACCGTGTTCGGGGTGTCCGTGACGGAGGCGCGATGGCAGCCCGACCAAGCCCGCTGGCTTGTGCGTACGGATGCCGGAGAGTTCACCGCCCGATTCCTCGTGGCCGGAGCCGGACCGTGGAACGAGCCACTCCTTCCGGACGTCCCCGGCCTTGACCGCTTCCCCGGCGAAGTGTTCCACTCCGCGCGCTGGAACCACGACTACGATCTGCGCGGCAAGCGGGTCGCCGTCCTCGGCACCGGTGCCTCGGCCGTGCAGTTCGTCCCCGCGATCGCTCCCGAGGTCGCCCGACTCCATCTGTTCCAGCGCACCGCCCAGTGGGTTCTCCCCAAGCTCGACCATCACATACCCAATGCCGAACGCTGGGCGATGCGCCGTCTGCCCGGCGCGCGGGCCACGGTGGCCTCCCTGGAGTACCGGGCCATGGAGACGCTCGGACGCGGATTCAGGCGCCCCGCTCTCATGCGCGGCGTACAGGCCATCGCGCGGGCCCATCTGCGGGCGACCGTCCACGACGCCGGACTGCGTCGCAAGTTGACCCCCGACTACACCCTGGGCTGCAAACGCATCCTCTTCTCCAACCACTACTATCCTGCGCTGAACCGGCCCAATGTCGCCGTGCACGCCGCTGCCGTGCAGTCCGTCGAAGGCGCCACCGTGCACGGGGCCGACGGCAGTGCCGCGGAGGTGGACGCGATCATCCTCGGCACCGGCTTCCACATTCTCGACACACCGCTCGCGGGTCTCGTCCGCGACGGAGCCGGCCGCGCGCTCGCCGACCACTGGCGGGGTTCCCCCGAGGCGTATCTCGGCACTGTCGTCGCGGGTTTCCCCAACGCCTTCCTGCTCCTCGGCCCCGGCCTGGGCACCGGGCATTCGTCGGCCTTCGCCATCCTGGAGGCGCAGCTCGACCTCGTCCTCGGCGCCATCAGGGCCGCACGGGAAGGCAGTTGGACGGCGTTGGAGGTACGCGGCGACGTTCAGGCGGCGTACAACACGCGACTGCAGGCCGCTCTGGCCGGCACCGTCTACAACTCCGGCGGATGCAGGAGCTACTACCTGGACGTCAACGGCCGCAACAGCTTCAGCTGGCCCTGGTCCACCGACCGGCTCCGCGCCGAGGTCGGCCGGTTCGACGTACGCGACTTCACCGTCACCCCCCGCGTCCCCGGCGGCGTCACCGGCCTACGGCAGAGCCCCGCGTGACCGGAGTGCGGCAGCCGCGGCGCACGGTCCCCGCAGATGTCAGGGCACCCCGGCCTGGCGTGCCGTCAGGCGTCCACCAGGCCGGGAAGGTGCTCGGCGAGATGCATCGCGTGCAGCTGCGCGAACTCTTCGTGCGAGCAACGTCCGTAGGCGGGGTGGGGGGCGTGCTCTGCGGTGTGGCCCGAGAACAGGGCCACCGCGTCCGTGAGGCCGGTCGCGGCCTCGGTCACCGGCAGTGCCGGATCCAGGGGCGGCGCTCCGTCGATCTCGGCAGCGAGCGAGTGCTTCATGGCACCGCGGCGCAGGAAGACCCGTTTGGCCAGGGTGCCTGCCGTCGCCCGGAACAGGGCGGGCTTGAGCGCGGGGTAGCCGGTCACTGAGTAGCGGACGGTCTGGGCACAGTGCTGCAGCGTCTGGGACAGGTTCCAGGCACTTCCCGGAGCCAGCAGCTCGGGCTCGGGGCGGCCGAGGTTCTGGTGCAGTCGCTCGGCGAGCCGGGCGAGATCGATCGGGGGCATGCGGTGAGCCTACAGTGATACAGGGCGAAACTATTTCCTTCCCGCGAGCCCGCCGACTCGAGGCCGGGCCCACTCCATCGCCGCCCGGGACTCCGGTGAGGTGCACGCGGCCGAGCAGCGCCGTGCTCGTCGTGCGGGGGGGTGCCTCTATGTCCTTCGTCAAGGCGCCCCTGTCGGTTTTGGGGTGATTCGGTCTTGCTGGGGTCATGCGGCGAGCTCGACGTCCGCGGGTGTGCGGGATTCGTAGAAGGTGCCGTCGCGGAGCATGGCGAACAGGACGCTGATGCGTTGGCGGGCGAGGCGGAGGAGGGCCTGGGTGTGGGTCTTGCCGCGGTTGCGTTGCTTGTCGTAGTAGGTGCGGGAGGCGGGGTCGGCGTTCATGCAGGCGAAGGCGGACAGGAACATGGCGCGTTTGAGCTGGCGGTTGCCGCCTCGGGGTGCGTGTTCGCCGTGGATCGAGGTGCCGGACGACTTCGTTGTCGGGGCGAGGCCGGCGTAGGAGGCGAGGTGGGCGGCGGTGGGGAAGCTGGTGCCGTCGCCGACGGTGACCAGCAGGACGGCGGCGGTCCTGACGCCGACGCCGGGCATCGACGTCAGGACCGGGGAAAGAGGGTGGGCCTCCAGCAGGGCGTTGATCTGGGCTTCCAGGGCCCGGCGCTGTTCGTGGACAGCGGCGAGCGAGCGGGCCAGGGAGGGCACGACGATGTCGAGGGTGCCGGTGCCCGGGACCACGACGGTCTGCTCGTCCAACGCTTCGAAGACATCGTCGATCAGCCGCTGGGCCATGCGTGGGGCCTTGGGCCGGATGAGCTCGACGAGCCTGCGGCGGCCGGCTTTGCGCAGTGCGGCCGGGGAGCCGTAGCGCTCCAGCAGCCAGGTGACGGCCTGGTGGTCGAGGCGGGGGCCCAGGACGCGCTCCAGCGACGGGTGGAACTGGGTGAGCAGGCCGCGTATGCGGTTGGAGGTGCGGGTGGCCTCGGCCGCGAGGTCCTGGTCGAAGCCGACGAGAACCGTGAGTTCGGCGGTGATCTCGTCGGTGAGCTCCAGCGAGCGCAGGGTGTGCGGCATGGTGCGGGCGGCGTCCGCGATCACGGCTGCGTCCTTCGCGTCGGTCTTGGCCTCGCCCGGATACAGGTCGGCGATCCGCCGCATCGCGAGTCCGGGCAGGTAGGCGACCTTGCAGCCGGTGTCCCGGGCGACCGTGAGCGGGAGGGCGCCGATGGAGGCGGGCTGGTCCACGATCACCAGGACGGTGCCGAACTTGGCCTTGAGTTTGTCGAAGACGGCCCGCAGTTTCGGCTCGCTGTTGGGCAGCTGCTTGTCGAGGACCTTCTTCCCGGCCGGGGTGAGCCCGTGGCCGTGGTGAGCACTCTTTCCGACGTCCAGGCCGAGGAACACGCCCACGTCTTCGGTGTCGAACATCGCGCCCTTTCCAGGGTGTTGAGCGTGCCGGCCTCGGCAGTGGTGTCGTGCGCGCGCATCCACGTTATGCAGACCTGCCGCCCGCGAGCTGTCCGGCATTGCGCCGGACCGGGCGGTGGCCGGACCTCTCATCAGCGTCTCCGACGGCACCTCCCGAGCCCGGTGACACCACCCCCCAGGTCATCCGTTCGACAGGGGGACACAGTCATGCCGGGCCCGGAGGCCAGCGGCCCTCTTGCAGGACCGCGAAGAACATAACGGGGTTTCGCCGAGGCTGCTTCAGGACTCGATCGACGGCAGGGGCGGCGGGAGTCGAACGCGGGGCATCCGGCGCTGGAGGCCGGGCGCGCGGAGGTGATCGCCGAGGTCTCCGCGAGGGTGAGCAGAGCACCACGCGCGCCGCGTGTCCCCCACGGCCGCTCCTCCGGTTCGGCACACCGGCAGGCGTCCACCCTCGAGCGTCACCTTCACAATTTACACACGAAAGGAACACCCAACAGTCACCTCGGGTAGGCTCCAGGCGCTCCATTCGCACCACTGAGGGGGGAATCCTCATGCGTACACGCCACGCCCTGGCCGCAGTTGTCGCCGCGGGCACGATAGCCGTGATCGCCGCCGGGCCGGCCCAGGCCACCGAGTACACGTCCGCGCTGAAGATCAAGGGCGTTCAGTACGACGCCCCCGGCAGCGACTCCAACCGGTGTTCCGGCGGCAACACCAAGAACGAGTACCTGACGATCAAGAACTACTCCCGCACCGCGACCGTCGACCTCAAGGGCTACGTCGTCAAGGACGCCACGGGCAACAAGTTCACCTTCACCGCCAGCCACAAACTCGAGCCGGGCGACTACGTGAAACTGCGCGGCGGCAGGGGCACCGACTCCGACTCGGGCAACGTCGTCTACCGCCAGAACTGCAACTTCATCTGGAACAACGACAAGGACACCATCTACCTGCTCAAGCCCTCCGGCGCCAAGGCAGACGTCCACTCCTACACCAAGCGGGCCAACGACGCCGACGGCAACGGATACATCAACTACCACGGCTGACCTCCCGCCGAGTCGATCCATTGCCACGCGGGGTGACTGCGGGCGCCGCCCCTTCCCGCCCCACTCGGCCGGAAGGGGCGGCGGCGTCCGGTACGTCGCCGCCGAGACCGGTGGCTGCCGAAGCGGACTCGGTCCGACTTCTCCGTGTGGTCGGTGCGCACCGAGGTCCAGCCCGACGAGAGCTACCGTCCCGGCCCGTTCGATGCCGCCGCCGGTGCTCTCGGGTGCTCAGCACTCGATGACGTTGACGGCGAGGCCGCCACGGGCGGTCTCCTTGTACTTGACCTTCATGTCGGCGCCGGTCTCCTTCATGGTCTTGATGACCTTGTCGAGGGAGACGTGGTGACGGCCGTCGCCGCGCAGAGCCATGCGGGCGGCGGTGACGGCCTTCACCGCGGCCATGCCGTTGCGCTCGATGCAGGGGATCTGGACGAGGCCGCCGACGGGATCGCAGGTGAGGCCGAGGTTGTGCTCCATGCCGATCTCGGCGGCGTTCTCGACCTGTTCGGGGCTGCCGCCCATGACCTCGGCGAGTCCCCCGGCGGCCATGGAGCAGGCGGATCCGACCTCGCCCTGGCAGCCGACCTCGGCGCCGGAGATGGAGGCGTTCTCCTTGAAGAGGAGACCGATGGCGCCGGCGGCCAGCAGAAAGCGGACGATGCCGTCGTCGTCGGCGCCCGGGACGAAATCGAGGAAGTAGCGCAGGACGGCGGGGATGATGCCGGCCGCGCCGTTCGTCGGGGCCGTGACGACCCGGCCGCCGGCGGCGTTCTCCTCGTTGACCGCCATCGCGTACAGCGTGATCCACTCCATGGAGCGGGCCTGCGGGTCGCCTTCGCTGCGCAGGGCGCGGGCGGCCGCCGCGGCCCGGCGACGGACCTTGAGACCGCCGGGGAGGATGCCCTCGCGGCCGAGGCCCCGGGAGACGCAGGCCTCCATGACGCGCCAGAGCTCCAGCAGGCCCGCGCGGATCTCCGCCTCGGTGCGCCAGGCCCGCTCGTTCTCCAGCATCAGCGCGGAGATCGACAGGCCCGTCTCCCGGGCGAGCCGCAGCAGTTCGTCACCGGTACTGAACGGGTGGGGCAGCACGGTGTCGTCGAGCTTGATGCGGTCCGCACCGGCGGCCTCCTCGTCGACGACGAAGCCACCGCCGACCGAGTAGTACGTCTTCTCCAGCAGGGGCACGCCGTCGGCGTCGTACGCGAAGAGGATCATTCCGTTGGCGTGGTAGGGCAGTGACCTCCTACGGTGCAGGACCAGATCGCCCGAGACGTCGAAGTCGATCTCGTGAGCGGGACCGATCTCCTCCCCGAGCAGACGCAGACGTCCGGTGGCTCGGATGCGCTCGACGTCCAGGTCGGCCCGGGCGACGTCGACCGTGTGCGGCTCGTTGCCCTCCAGGCCGAGCAGCACCGCCTTGGGGGTGCCGTGGCCGTGGCCGGTGGCGCCGAGGGAACCGAACAACTCCGCCCGCACGGCGGTGGTCTGGGCCAGCGCCCCGTCCTGCTTCAGCCGCCTGACGAACATCCCGGCGGCGCGCATCGGGCCCACGGTGTGTGAGCTGGACGGGCCGATGCCGATCGAGAACAGGTCGAAGACGCTGATTGCCACGCCACGCTCCGTGGAGTTGGAGGGGGCGTGCCGGTCGGTGCCGGCACGCCCCCTGCGGGGGTTGTCGGTTACAGGCCCGGGTAGAGCGGGTGCTTGGCGGCGAGTGCCTTGACCCGCGCCTTGAGGGCTTCGGCGTCGTACGACGGCTTCAGCGCCTCGGCGATGATGTCGGCCACCTCGGTGAAGTCCTCGGCGGTGAAGCCGCGGGTGGCCAGGGCGGGGGTGCCGATGCGCAGGCCGGAGGTCACCATCGGCGGGCGCGGGTCGTTGGGGACGGCGTTGCGGTTGACGGTGATGCCTACCTCGTGGAGGCGGTCCTCGGCCTGCTGCCCGTCCAGGTCGGAGGCGCGCAGGTCGACCAGGATCATGTGGACGTCGGTGCCGCCGGACAGCACGTCGACGCCGGCCGCGCGGGCGTCAGGGGCCGTCAGCCGCTCGGCGAGGATCCGGGCGCCCGCGACCGTGCGCCGCTGGCGCTCCTTGAACTCCTCGCTCGCGGCGACCTTGAAGGAGACCGCCTTGGCCGCGATGACGTGCTCGAGCGGACCGCCCTGGAAGCCCGGGAACACCGACGAGTTGAGCTTCTTCGCGAACTCCGTGCTCCGGGCGAGGATGATGCCTCCGCGCGGGCCGCCGAGGGTCTTGTGGGTGGTGGAGGTGACCACGTCCGCGTACTCGACGGGGTTCGGGTGCAGCCCGGCCGCGACCAGCCCGGCGAAGTGGGCCATGTCCACCCACAGGAACGCGCCGGTCTCGTCGGCGATCCGGCGGAACGCGGCGAAGTCCAGCTGCCGCGGATACGCCGACCAGCCCGCGATGATCACCTTCGGGTGGTGGGCCTTGGCGAGCTGCTCGACCTCGTCCATGTCGACCAGACCGGAGTCGTCGACGTGGTAGGGAACGACGTTGAACTGCTTGCCGGAGAAGTTGATGCGCATGCCGTGGGTGAGGTGGCCGCCGTGGGCCAGATCCAGACCGAGGATGGTGTCGCCGGGCTGGGCCAGGGCGAACAGCGCCGCCTGGTTCGCCGAAGCACCGGAGTGCGGCTGGACGTTGGCGTACTCGGCGCCGAAGAGTTCCTTGAGGCGGTCGATGGCGATCTGCTCGGTGACGTCGACGTGCTCGCAGCCGCCGTAGTAACGGCGGCCGGGGTAGCCCTCGGCGTACTTGTTGGTCAGGACCGTGCCCTGGGCCTCCATGACCGCCACCGGAGCGAAGTTCTCCGAGGCGATCATCTCCAGGGTGGACTGCTGGCGGTCCAGCTCGGCGTCGACGGCGGCGGCGACCTCGGGGTCGAGGTCGTGCAGGGACTGGTTGAGCAGGGTCATCAGCGGTCTCCTGTGCGGTTCCGGAGGGAGGAGGGAGAGTGGGACGCTCACGAGCGGGCGCTCAGGACAAGGCGACCGCGGCGGCGGGGACGAGCGTGCGGCGGAGCCGGTTGAAGAACTTCGGCTGGTTGAGGGAGAGCACAGCCACGGGGTTGCCCTCGTGCCGGTAGACGGCCGTGAACACACGGCTGTCGAGGTCCCCCTCGACGACCTCGGGCTCCGCGCCCGGCACGACGTACCCGGCGAGCTGGATGCGCGTGCGGTACTGGTCGGACCAGAAGTAGGGGGCGGTCCGCGGGGCCGGGGCGGACACCCCGGTCAGCAGGGTCCGGGCGGCGGTCCTGGCCTGCTCGGTGGCGTTGCTCCAGTGCTCGATGCGGGCGTGGCGGCCGGTGAAGGGGTGGGGGCAGCGGGCCACGTCACCGACGGCGACGACGCCCGGGACGGTGGTCGCGCAGCCGGCGTCGCACACCACGCCGTCGTCCACCAGGACTCCGGAGCCGGCGAGCCAGTCCGTGTTGGGGCGCACGCCCACGCCGGCCACGACCACGTCGGCGGGCAGCACCCGCCCGTCCGCCAGCCGCACCCCGGTGACCCGGTCCTCGCCGAGCAGTTCGGCCACGCCGGTGCCGCACAGCAGGTCGACGCCGTGATCGGTGTGCAGGGAGGAGCACACCAGGCCCATCTCTCGGCCGAGTTGGCGCTCCAGCGGTACGTCGGCCGCCTCGACGAGGGTGACGTGCAGGCCGAGCCGGTGGGCGGTGGAGGCCACTTCGGCGCCGATGAAACCGGCGCCTATGACGACGACCCGGGGCAGGCCGTCCAGCAGCTCGGCCCGCAGGTCGAGGGCGTCGTCCAGGGTGCGCAGCGTGTGGACGCCGGCCAGCCCGTCGGAGCCGGGGAGTGTGCGGGGGCTCGCGCCGGTGGCGACGACCACGCCGTGGGTGCGTACCTGCTGCCCTCCGGTCAGGGTGACGGTCCGGGCGAGCGGGTCGAGACGGACCGCGCGTTCGCCGAGCAGCCAGTGCACGTCCAGGGCGTCGTACTCGTCGGCGTCGCCGAGGGCGAGCGCGTCGGCGTCGATGTCACCCTTGAGGAAGTCCTTGGACAGCGGAGGGCGGTCGTAGGGGGTGTGACGCTCCTCCCCCACGACGACGATCTCGCCGTCGTAGCCCTCTGCGCGCAGCGCCCGGACCGTACTCAGGCCCGCCAGTGACGCTCCGACGACGGTGATGCTCCTCATGCGGGGCTCCAGACGAAGAGATGTCTCACATGGCACAACGATTCGCGTTATGCGCAACATGGTTTAGGTGGAATTCGGGCGTGTCAAGAGGGCGGACCGCCGATCGTTCCCGATCACGCTCCGGGTTGCGTCGATCGCAACGATTCCGTCTGCACCCCGCCCGCCTGCCGAGGGGGCCGGAGCGGCAGGTGGACGGGGGGTCGGAAGAAGGGCGGGACCAGGTCAGTGCGCGGGCCCTGCACCGAGCTTGGTCTGGAGCCAGTCGTGGAAGGCGCCGATGTGGTGCTCGCTGGGCACCAGCACGCCGCCCTTGGCGTACATCCGCGAGCTCATCCCGGGCTGGGTGCGTTCACAGGCGTCGAAGTCCTGCCGGTTCACCCGGTCGAAGAGCTCCACGGACCGGCTGACGTCCTTGCCGCTCTCCACGACATGCGGGAGATACAGCCAGTCGCACTCGACGACCGTGCGGTCGACCGCCACCGGGTACATCCGGTGGAGGATCACATGGTCGGGAACGAGATTGATGAACACCTGCGGCCGCACGGTGATCGCGTAGTAACGGCGGTCCTGCTCCTCGGCGACACCCGGGATACGGTCCAGACCCTCGGAGCCGTCCACGGTGAACCCCTGGACCTCCTCACCGAACTCCGCGCCGTGACCCACGTAGTACTGCGCGGCGTACCCGTCCGCGAACTCCGGCAGCACCTCCGTCAGCTCCGGATGGATCGTCGCGCAGTGGTAGCACTCCATGAAGTTCTCGATGACGAGCTTCCAGTTCGCCTTCACGTCATAGGTGATCCGACACCCGACCGACAGGTTGCCGATGTCGTACCGCTCGATCGACTCGACGTCGCCGAGCCGCTCGACGACCGCGCCCAGCACGTCCTCCTCGAAGGACGGCGGCTCGTCGGCGAGGCACACCCACACATAGCCGAGCCACTCCCGCACATGGACGCCGACCAGGCCGTACTCGGTCCGGTCGATGTCCGGCATCGAGGTCAGGTTCGGCGCGGCGACCAGCTTGCCGTCCAGGCCGTACGTCCAGGCGTGGTACGGACACTGGAAGGCCCGCTTGACCTCGCCCGACTCCTCGGTGCAGAGCTTGGCCCCGCGGTGCCGGCAGATGTTGAGGAAGGCCTTGACCGACCCGTCCCGGGAGCGGGCGACGAGGACGCTCTCCCGTCCGACCTGGTAGGTACGGAAGGCGCCGGGTTTCGCCAGCTCGGAGGCGCGGGTCACGCAGAACCACATGGTCTCGAAGACCCGTTCCTGCTCCTGGGCGAAGACTTCGGGGTCCGTGTAGTACTCGCCGGGCAGCGTGGGGATGAGGCTGGGCGGCAGATGGTTGAGGGTCATCGAGTCACCTTCGCGGGGAATTCGTGATGCGGTGGCGGGCGTTCGGTGGCCGCGGGCGATCCACTCGTCGAGGCGGGGCGCCTCGGCCCCGATCGGGGCGGTCTCGCCGTGGCCGGTCGGGACGGTGGTGCCGGCGGGGAGCGTCAGCGGGAGGTCCCGGACGGAGGCGACGACGGCGCCGAAGCCCGGGAAGGAGCGGCCGGCGGGTCCGGGCCCCCGGAGGAGGGTCTCTGCGGAGACCAGCGCGTTCACGTGGAGGCAGACCGCGCCGGGCGAGCGACCGGAGGTGACGAGGCGCTCGATGCGGGAGGCCGATCGGGGCGGGGACGTCGAGGGCAGGCAGGCGCCGTGACAGGAGGACCTCACCGCGCCGCCGCGCCCGGACACGTCGGCGCCGACGGCGCTCACCTCGTGCGTCACGGTCGATCTCCTCGTAGAGGGGGGCCGAATTCGTGCTTCGGCCGGATGTGCTGGATGGCGGGAGGACGCCGATCGCTCCCCGGAGCTGTCGGCGAGGGAGGGGAGGAGTGTCTCCACCGGGGCCCGGACGGGGACCGCGGCCGAACCACAGTCGTTCATCGTGTTCTATATAGCGCAACTGCTTTCGCCATGAGCAACGACGACCAAACTGTCTCCTCGGGGACACCCACTGTCAAGAGGTCGGCCGCGCCGACTTGCCCGTACCCCCTCGACGCCGCCCCCTTCGCCGGACAGGAGGGACCGCGCGACCATGCGGGCGACCGGTTCCGGCCAGGGCACACGCACCGCGAACACCTCGGGACCTTCGGGCAGGACTGCTCCACCGGGTACGCGGACCGGGCGCGGTCGGCACCCACAACCAGGGCGGCCGGCTCACCCCCGTGCACGCCACGTCCAGCCGCCAAGCCCTGCTGGCCCACCTGTCGCAGCGGCGGCGCTCCGAGGTGCTGGAGGCGTCCGGGCTGCGGAAGCCGACCCCGCACCCTCGCCGCCGGGCCGAAGCCGGAGAAGGCAGCGCCTCCGGCTCGGCCTACCGCTTCACCGAGGAGCGCATGCGCGAACTCGTGCCCGTGCTGACACGGGGCGCCGAGGAGATCACCCGCAGGATGGGCTGTCCGGGGCTGACCTTCCGCGAAGAGCGGTCAGCCCAGAGGCAGCCGCGCAGACACCGCCGTCTCCGCGCCCCAACGGGCCGTCACCCGCACCGCGTCCAGCGTGGAGGCGACGTCGTGCACGCGCAGGCACCAGACGCCCTGTGCGGCCGCGAGCACGGACACGGCGGTGGTCGCGGCGTCACGCTCGCGCGCCGGGCGCGGTTCCCCGGTCGTCCGGTCGGCGAGCAGCCGCCCCAGGAACGCCTTGCGGGACGCGCCCAGCAGGACGGGGCGGCCCAGCGCGCGGACCTCGCCGAGACGGCCCAGCAGCTCCCAGTTGTGTTCGGGCTGCTTGGCGAAGCCCAGCCCGGGATCGACGATCATCGATCCGGGCGGGACACCCGCCTCCAGGGCGGCGTCGATCCGCAGCCGCACTTCGCCGAGCACCTCGTCGACCACGTCGTCGTAGACGGCGTTCTCCTGCATGGCGGCGGAGTGGCCACGCCAGTGCATCAGCACGTACGGCACCCCCGACCGCGCCATCAGGGGCAGCATCCCGGGATCGGCGAGGCCCCCTGAGACGTCGTTGACCAGCCGTGCGCCCGCCTCCAGGGCGCGGGCGGCGACCTCGGCCCGCATGGTGTCGACACTGACGACCGCGCCCGCCGCCGCGAGGTGCCGGACGACGGGCAGCACCCGTCGCAGCTCCTCCTCGACCGGTGGGCGCAGCGCGCCGGGGCGGGTCGACTCACCGCCGACGTCCACGATGTCCGCCCCCTGCTCCAGCAGGGCGAGCCCGTGCGCCACGGCGGCGTGCTCGGCGAACGACAGCCCGCCGTCGGAGAACGAGTCCGGCGTGACGTTCACGACGCCCATGACCAGCGTCCTGCCCGGACGTGGAAGGCCGTGCGGGTACAGGTCCGGCGTTCCCGGACGCGAGGATCTGCCGGTGGCGGGGGCCGTGACGATCACTGGTGTCCGACTTTCGACGCGCTGACAGGACCGCGTGGGCAGGACGCTTTCACGGCCTTGCCGGCATAGCGCTGTGGGAGCCCCTCACCGGAGCTCCCACAGGCGTGACGGGGTCGCCCCCGCCGGGGTGACTCAGACGTACTCCGTCGCCGCGTCCAGCAGCCAGTCCGCCAGATACCCGGCGAACGACGAACGGACCAGGATCCAGAAACCGGCGCTGGGCTCCTCACGCGCGACCAGGACGACCTGGGTGCGGCCCAGGGTGGTCTGGGCACAGCGGCCGGAACCGAAGGCCCTCGGATGCAGGTCCAGCGAGCAGCCGTGGGCCAGCAGGTCACGGGCTCGCGCGCCGGCGACGAGGACGGTGGTGCGCTGCGCGGAGACGTCGGTGACCGAGACCGGCTCCTCTCCCGCGGCCTCCCGGATCCGGCTCTCCAGTTCGCGCTCCCGGCCCGGCGGCCCCACGAGCAGCCACTCGTCGGGGCCGAGCCACAGCGCGGTCGACTCCCCCGCGCGGACGACGGTGTCGGGTTCCAGTGGCAGCGTGAGGCCCAGCGCGAGGCCGACGGCGTCCGCCGCCGCCCCCTTCGCGTCGAGACGCACGTCGAGCTGGGTGAGGAAGGGCAGTTCGGCCAGCCGGATCGCGCCACCGGAGGTACGGGTGGCGGCGGCCAGCCGGTCGGCGGCCCCGGCCAGCGGACTGCGGGGCCGGGAGGTCGGGGCGGTGTCAGCCATCGCGGCGGGCTCCCTCGGGGTCGTAGAGGACGGGGCTGGCGACGGTCACGGGGACCAGCCGGTCGCCCACGGGGGCGTAGAGCCGCTCGCCGATGCGGTCCCGGCCGCCCTTGATCAGGGCGAGCGCGAAGGTGCGGCCGAGAGCGGCGCTGCGGTAACTGGAGGTGACGTGGCCGAGCATCGGCACGGGCGGAGCCGGCAGTTCGCCGTCGGCGACCAGGTGGGTGCCCTCGGGGAGGAACGCGGCCGGGTCCTCGGGGAGCAGGCCGACCAGGTGCTTGCGGTCCGGGCGCACCGTGTCGGCGCGGGCGAACGAGCGCTTGCCGATGAAGTCGGGCTTCTTCTTGGAGACCGCCCAGCTCATGCCGAGGTCCTGCGGGGTGACGGTGCCGTCGGTGTCCTGACCGATGATCGGGTAGCCCTTCTCGGCGCGCAGGACGTGCATGGTCTCGGTGCCGTACGGGGTGATGCCGTAAGGGGCGCCGGCCTCGTACAGGGCCTCCCACAGGGCGAGGGCCTCCCACGGCGACACGTTGATCTCGTAGGCGAGTTCGCCGGAGAAGCTGATCCGGCAGACCCGGGCCTCGATGCCCGCGACGGTCGTCTCGCGCCAGGCCATGAACGGGAAGTCCTCGTTGGCGACGGCGAGCCCGGGTGCGAGGGCTCCGAGCACGTCACGGGAGCTCGGGCCGACCAGGGCGACCGTGGCCCACTGTTCGGTCACGGACGTGCAGTGCACCTTCAGCTCGGGCCACTCCGTCTGGAGCCACTCCTCCATCCAGTCCAGGACGGCCGCGGCGTTGCCGGTCGTCGTGGTGACCAGGTAGCGGTTCCGGTCGACCCGGATGACGGTGCCGTCGTCGAAGACCATGCCGTCCGGGCGGCACATGACGCCGTAGCGGATCATGCCGACCTTCAGGGTGCTCATCATGTTGGTGTAGAGCAGGTCGAGGAAGACACCGGCGTCCGGGCCCTGGACGTCGATCTTGCCGAGGGTGGAGGCGTCCATGAAGCCCACGCCCTCGCGGGTCGCCGCGCACTCGCGCAGCACGGCGGTCTCCATGTCCTCGCCGTCCCGCGGGTAGTACCAGGGACGCTTCCACTGGCCGACGTTCTCGAACAGCGCCCCGTGCCCGACATGCCACTCGTGGAGCGCGGTCGTGCGGACCGGGTCGCTCAGCACGCCCCGGTCGCGGCCCGCGAGGGCTGCGAAGGAGACCGGTGTGTACGGCGGGCGGAAGGTGGTCGTGCCGAGGGCCGACACGTCCACGCCGAGCAGTTCGGCGACGGCCCCGCTCGCCAGCACGCCCGAGGTCTTGCCCTGGTCGTTCGCCGTGCCGGCGGTGGTGTACCGCTTGGTGTGCTCCACCGAGCGCAGGCCGGCGCCGGTCGCGCGGGCCAGGTCCGACACGGTGACGTCACGCTGGAGGTCCACGAACCGGGGAGCGTCCGACTCACCCGGGACGACGTACACGTGCATCGGCGGAGTCGACCGTGGCTGTGGCGGCACGGCCGGGAGGCGGCGCTCCTCGGGCGTGTATCCCTCGGCCTCGATCGCACGGGCGCCGGCGGCGGCGCCCTGGGCGAGGACGGCTGCCGGGTCGAGGAGGCCGCTCGCGGCGCCCACGACCTCGACCGCCTGGCGGCCGGTGTCGGGCACGAAGGAGCCCAGTGTCTCGTCGTGGCGCAGCTTCCCCCCGGACTGGCTGAAGAGGTGCGCCACCGGGTTCCAGCCGCCGGAGACCAGCAGCAGGTCGGCCGCGAACTCCCGCTGTCCGGCGGACTCGCCGTACGGGGCCACGGTCACGGCGGTGAGCCGCGCCTCGCCCTCCGTGCCGGTGACGGCGTGCCCGGCCAGGACCTCGATGCCGGCGGCCCTGGCGCGCTCGGCCCACTCCCCCGGTTCGGGGCGCGTGTCGACGATGGCTGTGACGGCCAGGCCCGCCGAGGCGAGGTCCAGGGCCGCCGCGTAGGCACTGTCGTTGGTGGTGAAGACAACCGCGTGGCGGCCGGGCAGGGAGCCGTGGCGGTTGACGTGGGTGCGGGCCGAGGAGGCCAGCATCACGCCGGGGCGGTCGTTGTCGGCGAAGGCCAGCGACCGCTCGTGGGCGCCGGTCGCGAGGACGACGCGACGGGCGCGGATGCGCCAGACGCGTTCCCGGGAGACGTTCCCGGGGGCCGCGCCGCCGAGGTGGTTGGTGCGGCGCTCGACGGCGAGGAGGTGGTTGTCGTCGTAGTAGCCGAAGACGGTCGTACGGCGCAGCACCCGGACCTCCGGCGCGGCTTCGAGCAGGTCGGCGGTCTCACCCACCCAGTCGAGGTGTTCGGCGGTGCCGAGGAGGCTGCCGCCGGGTTCCGGCTGGTCGTCGGCGAGGATGACGCGGGCGCCGCTGTTCGCCGCCGCGGCCGCGGCGGCGAGGCCCGCCGGGCCCGCGCCCACGACCAGCAGGTCGCAGTGGGCGTGTACGGCGTCGTAGCGGGCCGGGTCGGGTTCGGTGGCGAGGCGGCCCTGGCCGGGGAGGCTGGTGGCGACCAGGCCGTCGTAGAGCTCGACGGTGGTCGCGGGGAGCATCGGCTCGGGGAAGGGTTCCACGATCTGGATGACGGCGTTGGGTTCCTCGACGCCGGCGGAGAAGATACCTCGGGGGCGGCCGAGCTTGATGCTGGTGCCCGCCTGGATCACTCCGTTGGCGAGGAGGGCGGAGGCGAGGGTGTCGCCCCGGTGGCCCTGGTACTCGGTGCCGTCGAAGGTGAAGGTGAGGAGGGTGCCGCGGTCGATCCGGCCTCGGGTGGGGTGGCGGAACGGTTGGGTCGCCCCGCCCGTCCCGTCCTGAAGGGGCTGCGCACCTTCGACACCGCTTCCGGGGGTTGCGCCCCCGGACCCCTCTTCGGCCTGAAGGGCCTCGTCCTCAAACGCCGGACTGGCTGGTGATGCCGGACGCGGCTCCGGGGTCGGTGGGCGTTCCTCGCCCGAGCGGTACACGGAAAGGATCTCGTTCGTCGAGGTGTCGCGCACCGCGTTGAACCAGCGGCGGCAGCCCGCCGCGTGGCTCCAGCGTTCGGCGAACGGGCCCTTGGTGTTGTCGCGGAAGAAGAGGTAGCGGGCCCACTCCTCGTCGGTGAGGGCCGAGGGGGTCTCGGGATAGGCCACGTGGGCCTGGCCGCCGTAGTGGAACTCGGCCTCGTCGCGGGGTCCGCACCACGGGCAGGGGATGAGCAGCATGGTTGGGCTCCCTAGTGGGCCACCGCGGCCGCGCCGTGCTCGTCGACGAGCGCGCCGGTGGTGAAACGGTCGAGCGAGAAGGGGGCGTTGAGGGCGTGCGGGGTGTCGTGGGCGATGGTGTGGGCGTAGACCCAGCCGACGCCCGGGGTGGCCTTGAAACCGCCCGTTCCCCAGCCGCAGTTGAGATAGAGGTTGTCGACGGGACTGAGCCCCATGATCGGCGACGCGTCGGGACTGACGTCGACGATGCCTCCCCAGGTGCGCAGGACGTGCGCGCGCGCGAAGACCGGGAACAGCTCCAGGGCCGCGGCCATCTGCTCCTCGATGATGTGGAAGGCGCCGCGCTGGGTGTACGAGTTGTACGCGTCGATGCCCGCGCCCATCACCAGCTCGCCCTTGTGCGCCTGGCTGACGTACACATGGACGGCGTTGGACATGACGACCGTGGGGTGCACGGGCTCGAGGAGCTCGGAGACCAGGGCCTGCAGCGGGTGGGACTGGACGGGGAGTTGGATGCCCGCCATGGCGGCGAGGACCGAGGTGTGCCCTGCCGAGCAGAGCGCGACCTTGCCGGCCGCGATGCGGCCCCGTGTCGTCCGGACGCCGACGACCCGGTTGTCGACGACGTCGAGGCCGGTGACCTCGCAGTTCTGGATGATGTCGATGCCGGCCGCGTCGGCGGAGCGGGCCAGGCCCCAGGCCACGTGGTCGTGCTTGGCGATGCCCGCGCGCGGCTGGTAGGTCGCGCCGAGGACCGGGTAGCGCACGTCCTGCGAGATGTTGACGATCGGGCAGACTTCCTTGACGCGGTCGGCGTCGAGCCACTCCGCGTCCACGCCGTTGAGGCGGTTGGCCTCCACGCGCCGCACGCTGTCGCGGACGTCCTGGAGGCTGTGCGCGAGGTTCAGCACACCGCGCTGGGAGAAGAGGATCGGGTAGTCGAGCTCCTCCTCCAGTCCCTCCCAGAGCTTGAGGGCGTGCTCGTAGATGCCCGCGCTATCGTCCCACAGGTAGTTGGAGCGGATGATCGTGGTGTTGCGGGCCATGTTGCCGCCGCCGAGCCACCCCTTCTCCAGCACCGCGACATTGGTGATGCCGTGGTTCCTCGCCAGGTAGTGGGCCGTGGCCAGACCGTGTCCGCCGCCGCCGACGATCACTACGTCGTACGACTTCGCGGGCTCGGGGTCACGCCACAGCCAGTCGGGGTGCTCGGGGAGGTCTGCGCCTGGGGTGCGGGGGCTCATCGGACGTCTCCGTCTTCCGAAAGGTGCGGATACGGCGGGTACTGGGGGGCGTGCGCGTTCATACGGCGGTGGCGTTCCTCTCGGCGGCCTCGACGACGTTGGCCAGCAACATCGCGCGGGTCATGGGGCCCACTCCACCGGGCATCGGCGCGATCCAGCCGGCGACCTGGGCGGCGTCCGGGTGGATGTCGCCGATCAGGCCCTGGTCGGTGCGGGTGATGCCGACGTCCAGGACGGCCGCGCCGGTGCGCAGCATGTCCTTGGTGATCAGTCCGGGTGACCCGGCCGCCGCGATGACGATGTCGGCCTCGCGGGTGTGCCAGGCCAGACCCCTGGTGCCGGTGTGGCACAGGGTCACGGTGGCGTTCTCGGAGCGACGGGTGAGCAGCAGGCCGATGGGGCGGCCGACCGTGATGCCCCGGCCGACCACGCAGACCCGGGCGCCGGCGAGCGGCACGTCGTGGCGGCGGAGGAGTTCGACGATGCCGCGCGGGGTGCACGGCAGCGGTGCGTCGACGCCGAGGGTGAGCCGGCCGAGGTTGACCGGGTGCAGTCCGTCGGCGTCCTTGGCCGGGTCCATGCGTTCCAGTACGGCGTTGGCGTCGAGGTGGCGTGGCAGCGGGAGCTGGACGATGTAGCCGGTGCAGGCCGGGTCGGCGTTCAGCTCGTCGATGACGTCCTCGACCTGCTGCTGGGTGGCGTCGGCGGGCAGGTCGCGGCGGATGGAGGCGATGCCGACCTGGGCGCAGTCGCGGTGCTTGCCGCCGACATAGGCACGGCTGCCGGGGTCGTCGCCGACCAGAACGGTGCCGAGGCCCGGCGGGCGGCCGCCGATGGCGGTCAACTTGGCCACGCGCTCCGTGAGTTCGCGGCGGATGTCGGCGGCGGTGGCCTTGCCGTCGAGCAGTTGTGCGTTCACCGGCGGTGTTCCTTCCCTCTTCGGTCGTGGCCGGGTGTCAGCCACGGAGGCGGGACATGCTGGGGTCGAAAAGGGGCTCCTCGGTGACGACCGCCTCGACGCGGCGGTCGAAGTAGCCGATGTGCAGCGCGGTCCCGGGGGCCGTGAGTTCGGTCGGGAGCCAGGCGTAGGCGATGCCCTTGCCGATGGTGTAGCCGTAGGCGGCGCTGGTGACGTAACCGACCGGCCGGTCGCCGTCGAAGACGGGTTCCTTGCCCAGCACGACCGACCGGGGGTCGTCGATGACGAGGCAGGACAGCTTGCGCCGGACGTTCTCCTTGCGGCGCAGCAGGGCGGCCTTGCCGACGAAGTCGTCCTTGTCGAGCTTGACGGCGAAGCCGACGCCGGCCTCGTAGGGGTCGTGCTCGTAGGTCATGTCGGTGCCGAAGGAGCGGTAGCCCTTCTCCAGGCGCAGGCTGTTGAAGGCGCCGCGGCCGGCGATGACGCCGCCGAGGGGGCGGGCCGCCTCCCACAGGGTGTCCCAGAGCTTCTGGCCCTGGTCGGCGGTGGTGTAGATCTCCCAGCCGAGTTCGCCGACGTAGCTCAGGCGCATGGCGGTGACGGGCACCGAGCCGATGTAGGCGGGCTTGGCACGGAAGTACTTCAGTCCGTCGTTCGAGAAGTCGGCGTCGGTGAGGGGCTGGAGGACCTCGCGGGCGAGCGGGCCCCACAGTCCGACACAGCAGGTGCCGGGGGTGATGTCGCGGACCTGGACCGTGCCGTCTGCGGGGAGGTGGCGGGTGATCCAGTCCAGGTCGAGGTTGCCGTTGGCGCCGATCTGGAAGGTGTCGCGGGACAGCCGGGCGACGGTGACGTCGCTGCGGATGCCGCCGTCGTGGTCGAGGAAGAGGGTGTAGGTCACCGAGCCGACGGATTTGGCGACCTTGCCGGTGCACAGGCGCTCCAGGAGGTCGGCGGCACCGGGGCCGCTCACCTCCAGGCGCTTGAGGGCCGTCATGTCGTACATCGCGACGGTCTCTCGGGTGGCCTGGGCCTCGGCGCCGACGATCGGCGACCAGAACCGCGCGGCCCAGTCGCCCGGGGCCGGGATGCTGCGGCCCTCGACGAGGCCGGCATTGGCCTCGTACCACTGCGGGCGCTCCCAGCCGTTCGCCTCCAGGAAGAAGGCCCCGTGCTCCTGCTGGCGGGTGTGGAAGGGGCTGGTGCGGATCGGCCGCGGGTCCCCGGACGGCTGGAGGGGATGGAGGATGTCGTAGACCTCGACGAAGTTCTGGCAGTCGCGGGCCAGGACGTACTCAGGGGACAGCTGGTGCGGCTCGAAGCGGTTGACGTCGCACTCGTGCAGGTCGAAGGAGGAGCAGTAGCCGTCGACCAGCCATTCGGCCATGGCCTGGCCCACGCCTGCGGAGTGGGTGACCCAGACCGCCTCGGCGACCCAGAAACCCTTGACGTCCCGTGACTCGCCGAGCAGCGGGAAGTTGTCGGTGGTGAAGGAGAACAGGCCGTTGATGCCCTCCTCGATCTTCGCCTCCTTCGTGGAGGGAAGGAGCGCCTGGGTCTCGGTCCAGGCGCCCGCGAAGTCGTCCTCGGTGAACTTCAGGACCGACGGCATGTCGTCGGCCTCGCCCACGGAGAGGATGTCGTCGGCGGAGATCGGCATGGGGCGGTGGCCGTAGTAGCCGATGCCGATGCCGTCGAAGCGGTCGCGGTAGTAGAGGTCGGCGTCCTGGTGGCGCAGGATCGGGCGGACGGCTTCCTCGGTCTGGCCGGCGAGGGCCGGGATCGGTCCGGTCCAGGCGAGCTGGTGGGCGAGCGGGGTGAGCGGGAGATTCATCCCGGCCATGCGGGCGATCTTCGGACCCCAGATTCCGGCGCAGCACACGACGATGTCCGCCGGGATCTCGCCCTGGTCGGTCAGGACGCCGGTGACCTCGCCGTCCGCCTTCAGGACGTCGAGGACCTCGTGGCGGGCCAGGAAGGTCACGCCGCGCTCGGTGGCCCGGCGGATCTGCGCCTCGACGGCGAGGACCGCCTTGGCGAGGCCGTCGGTGGGGACCAGCAGGCCGCCGAGGACCTTGTCGGGGTTGACCAGCGGGTGCTGCTCGAGGCATTCGTCGGCGGTGAGCAGGCGGGCGTCGATGCCCCAGGCGGTGATCCAGCCGTGCCGGCGCCGCAGTTCGGTCAGGCGCTCGGGGGTGGTGGCCACTTCGAGTCCGCCGACCTGGAGGAAGCAGGGCTTGCCGTCCACGTCGAGGGAGCAGAACTTCTCGACGGTGTACCGGGCCAGCTCGGTCATCGTCTTGGAGGAGTTCGTCTGGAAGACCAGGCCCGGGGCGTGTGACGTGGAGCCCCCGGTGGCGGGGAGCGGGCCCTGGTCGACCACGGTCACCTCGGTCCAGCCTCGTGCGGAGATCTCGTCCGCGAGAGCCGCTCCCACGACCCCCGCTCCGATGATGACCACTCGGGGTCCCGCCATCGCCGCACCTCCGGTCTGTTGGATCAGTCGAGCCGATCGAGTTGCTTTTCACGCAACGCGATTCAGGTTGCGCAACTCAATGTGCCTTTCGCGCAGGTGGGTGTCAAGGGTCCCGAGACCTCGGAAAACAGGGGGCCGACAAGCCCGGACACAGCGACGCCCGGTGGGCGGCGCGCATCCCGCACACGCCGCCCACCGGGCATGGTCAGACCGGCCTCCCGCGCCCGGTCTCCGCCACTACTTGATCCAGGCGTCCACCTTGGCGCGGTTGGCCTCGACCCACTTCTTGGCCGCGGCCTCTGGGGTCATCTTGTCGACCGCGATGTACTTGGCCACGACGTTCTGGTCGTCGTTCGTCCAGTTGAACTTCTTCACCAGGTCGTAGGCCGGGCTGCCCGACTCGGCGAACTTCGCGCTGACGATCTTGTCCAGGTCGTACACCGGGTAGTCGCACGCGATCTTCTCCGCGTCGGCGTCGCAACCCGCCTTGTACGCGGGCAGGTTCACCTTCACGAGCGGCACCTCGGAGAGGAACCACTGGGGCTCGTAGAAGTAGCCGATCACCCACTCCTTGTTCTTCTCCGCCTTGCGGTAGGCCTGGATGAGCGCGGTCTCACTGCCCGCGTACACCACCTTGAAGTCCAGCTTCAGGTTCTTCACCAGCGCCTCGTCGTTGGTCACGTACGACGGGTCGCCGTCGAGAAGCTGGCCCTTGCCTCCCGACTCCGAGGTCTTGAACTTCGCCGCGTACTTGTTCAGGTTGCTCCAGTCGGTGATGTCCGGGTGCTCCTTGGCCAGCCACGGCGGCACGTACCAGCCGATGATGCCCTTGTTCCCCGTCGGGCCGGCCTCCACGGCGGTCTTCTGGCCGGTGATGTACTTCTTCTTGAGGTCGTCGTGGCCCCAGTTCTCGACGACCGCGTCCACCTCGCCGGTCCCGAAGCCCTGCCAGGCGATCTCCTCCTTGAGGTCCTTCTTGGTGACCTTGCAGTGGAGGTCGTTCTCCGCGACGTACGCGACGACCGCGGCGTTGGCCTCGTAGCCGACCCAGGGGTTGACCGCGAGGTTGAAGGTGCCGCACTTGCCGGAGCCGTCCGCGCCGCCGCCGGTCCCTGAGGAGCTGTCGCCGACCTTCGCACCGCCGCAGGCGGTGAGGGTGAGCCCGAGGACCGCCATGCCGGCCGCGCCGGCTCTCCATCGTCTTGCTTGCCTTGCCATGGTCAGTTGCTCCTTACGCACTGGTTCGCCGCGCCGCGGCCTGGGTGATGCGGTCGAACATGACTCCGAGAAGGACGATGGCCAGCCCCGCGGCGAGCCCCTTCCCGAACAGCTGGCCCTGCGAGAAACCGGCCACGACGTCGTAGCCGAGGGCGCCCGCGCCTACCAGGCCGCCCACCACAACCATCGACAGCACGTAGATCAGACCCTGGTTGGTCGCGAGGGTCAGGGCGCCGCGTGCCATCGGCAGCTGGACCTTGGTGATGATCTGCCAGGTGTCGCACCCGGCGGAGGTGGCCGCCTCCACGGTGGCCGCGGGCACGTTCCGCACCCCATCCCCGATGATCTTGATGGCGACGGGAGCCGCATACACCACGGCGGCGACGATGGCCGTGAAGCGGGTCGCGCCGAACAGCGCGAGGAACGGCACCAGATAGACGAACGGCGGCATGACCTGCGCCGCGTCCAGACTCGGCCGCAACACCCGGTCCACGAGAGCGCTGCGGCCCATCCACACACCGAGAACGACGCCGAGCAGCATCACCAGCGCCGTCGCGACGACGGTCGAGGCCAGCGTCGTCATGGCGTCCGACCACATCCCGGTGGCGACCAGCAGGCCGACGCAGACGGCCGTGGTGATGCCGGCCCGTATGCCGCCGAGCACCGCGCCGAGTGCGATCAGTACGGCGCCGACCAGCCACCACGGGGAGTCGGTGAGCAGTGACTGGAAGGGGTTGAGCAGCCCGTTCGTGAGGGCGTCACGGACGGTGTTGGTGACACCCGACAAGTGGTCCTGCACCCAGGTCGTCGTGGTGTCCGCCGCGCTCGCGATGGAACTGCCGAGACCGCCCTCGCCGGGGAACTCGGCCGCCCACACGAACGTGTGCGACAGGTAGACCAGGACCGCGGTGACGGCCGCGCCCGCGCCCAGCAGCGGCCGCCGCCAGGCGAGGAACCGGTTCTTCGAACGCCGGGCCTCCTCCTCGCGGGTGCTGGCCGCGGTCGTCACCCGGTCGAGGACGATCGCCATGACGACGATGGACAGGCCCGCGTTGAAGGCGGTGCCGACGTCGAGCGACTGCAGCGCCTGCACCACGGTCTTGCCGAGACCGGGAGCGTCGATGAGGGCGGCGATGGTGACCATGGCCAGGGCGGCCATGATGGTCTGGTTGACGCCCATCACCACGGTCCGCCTGGACATCGGCAGCAGGACCTTCGTCAGCGACTGCCGACGTGTCGCGCCCAGTGACTCGGCCGCCTCGACGGTGGTCTCGGGCACGGACCGGATGGCGTGCGCGGTGATGCGGATGGCCGGCGGGGCCGCGTAGATCACCGTGGCGATGGTGGCGGAGGCTCCGCCGATGAGGAAGAACAGCGTCAGCGGGGCGAGGTAGACGAAGGTCGGCATCGTCTGCATGAAGTCCAGGAAGGGCGTCATGATCCGGTGGAACCGGTCGGACAGCCCCGCCCACACCCCGAGCGGGATCGCGAACAGCAGCGCCACCAGGACCGAGGACAGGGTCAGCGCCAGGGTGTCCATGCTCTCCTGCCACAGCCCCTGCAGCCCGAGGAAGGTGAAACCCGCCACCGCCAGCAGGGCGACCCGCCAGTTACCGAAAGCCCAGGAGACGTAGCCGACGATGCCGACGACTCCGAGCCAGCCGATCTGCGGGAGGGGCCGGCCGGCCGACGGCTGCGAGATCAGCTCCTGGACGAACGCGGCCAGAGTGTCGATGACGAGACGGATCTCGTTGAAGAAGTACAGGAACAGCGGGTTGGAGTCGCGGTTCGCACCGATCGAGTCGTTGACGTCGTTGAACCACCGGTGCAGATCGGTGAGGTCGGCCGCCGCCAGCGACAACGTCTGCTTCCCGCGCAGCACGGCGAACAGCACCAGCCAGACGACCAGGATCACGCCGATCACCAGGGAGCGTCTGATCCTGCGGGGCCCTGCGGCCGGGGCCGGCTCCTCGACGGGCCGGGTACTCTCCGGTCCGCCCGCCGGCTCGGTCTTCTCCACGACGACGGTCATCAGGCGCCGCCTTCCTGCCCGGCGACCACGGCGAGGATCTCCTCGTCGCCGACGATGCCGAGGAGTTTGCCGTTGTCGACGACCTTCACCGGCCGATCGGCCGCGAGCACCGCCCGGGTCGCCTCCCGCACCACGACGTCGGGACCCAGCTCGGGACCGTCCAGAGGATCACCGTCGGCCGGCGGCCGCATGATCCAGCGCAGGGTCAGCACATCACCCCGGGGCACGTCCTTGACGAACTCGCGCACATAGTCGTCCGCCGGAGCACCCACCAGCTCATCACCGGTACCACACTGGACCGTTCGCCCGTCACGCATGATGAGGATGCGGTCACCCAGCTTCAACGCCTCGGACAGGTCATGGGTGATGAACACCATGGTCTTGCCGACCTCGTGATGCAGCCGGATGACCTCGTTCTGCATGTCACGGCGGATCAGCGGATCGAGCGCCGAGAACGGCTCGTCGAAGAAGAGCACGTCCGGATCACCGGCCAGCGCCCGGGCCAGACCGACACGCTGCTGCATACCGCCGGACAACTGGTCGGGATAGGAGTTCTCGTAACCCGCGAGACCGACCAGCTCCACCACCTCCTGGGCCCGCCTGGTCCGCTCGGCCCGGCCCATGCCACGGATCTCCAGACCGAAGGACACGTTGTCGACCACCCGACGGTGCGGCAGCAGCCCGAAGTGCTGGAAAACCATGGAGAACTTACGTCGACGCAGGTCACGCAGACGCCCGTCGTCCGCCTCGCGGATGTCCTCGCCCTCGAAGACGATCTCACCCGCGGTCGGCTCGATCAGCCGGGTCAGACACCGCACCAGCGTCGACTTGCCGGAACCGGACAGCCCCATGACGACGAACACCTCGCCGGGCGAGACATCGAAGTGCACATCGCGTACGGCCGCGGTGCAGCCGGTCCGGTCCATCAGCTCACGACGGGTGAGACCGCACAACTCCGCCGAGCCCGGAACCGACTCGGCCTTCGGCCCGAACACCTTCCACAGATTGCGCACGGAGATGACCGGGGTGGGACCCGAGTCCTGGGGTGTGCCGCGCCGCTGCGGCACCTCGGTCTGGGTGGTCATGTTCGACCTTCTTTCGGCGTTCAGCCGCTGAACCAGCGCCGCGGCCGGGATTGGATGTTCTGCCAGATGTGCTGGACGACGTCGGCGATGTCGTACTCGCTCTCCACCACCCGCTTGCCGGTGTCCAGCGACTCCGCACGGGCGCAGTCCTTGGCGCCCCGTTCGATCAGATCGGCGGTGCTCGGCAGCAGCGCGCCGCGCTCCCGCTCCGAGGTGTGCCGCCCGGGCCTCTCGTCGAAGGCGCGACGGGCGGCGGCGATCGCCGCCTCGGCATCGGCGCGCGTACCCTCCGACACGGTCACGGCAAGCGTGCCGTCAGCAGGGCAGCGAATGTCCCGGCGCCCACCTGGCGGCGCGTCCCGCCACTCTCCGTCCACATGCAGGTCTAGGTCTGCCACGCCCCGAGCCTTCCGAATGACATTCGTTGCGCATCGTGCACCTGATTGCTTGTGATGGAACACTGTCGGCTGGCCAGACGGACGTCAAGACATTGACGTATGACGATTTGAGCATGCGGCCACTTGCCCGCCCACCCTTGGCCGCAGGTGACACCGAAGCGGCCATGTTGCGTATCGCTCATCATGTTGTGTATTACGAAGCGGCCGAGGCCGCCCACGTCCCCTCGGCCGCAACCTGGCCATGAGTACGTGACGTACGGGTGCGGAACGCGGGGCGGGCGGAGAGCCCGTCCGGACTTCCGCGTCCGGCACGAAACGGCGCAGGAGCGGTGTGCTCAGCCGTCCAGCCGGTCCAGCAGGGCCTGCCGCCACCGCTCCGTCTCCGCGATCTGGTTGAAGGTGAACAGGTGGAGCCCCGCCACCCCGGACGCCGGGTCGGTGAGGGCGTTCCGCATGCCGGTGAGCAGCTTCTCCGGCGCGTAGCCGCCCGGCGCGGCGAAGCGCACGAACCACGACGGGTGCCGGGTCAGGAAGCGGACCGACTCCCCCACCCCCGTCTTCGTCGCCATGGCCAGCAGCTTCGCCCGCTGCACGGGCCCCGCGACGCCCACATGGACCGGCAGGGTCACGTCCCGGCGCCTGATACGGACGAGCCACTCTCCCAGCACCCGCGGGTCGAAGCAGAGGTTGCTCACGATGTACGTGGCGTGCTCGCGCTTGTCCCACATCGCCTGGACGGTGACGTCGTCGTGGATGAGCGGATGACTCTCGGGATAGCCGGTGACCCCCACCCGGGCGAACGGCCCGCCCAGCTCGCCCAGCCGGCGGAGCACCGGCAGCGACCCGTCGTAGGGCCCGGCCGGCGGGTCGGCGTCGCCCGCCGGGACGAACACGTCGTCCACACCGGCCTCGCGCAGCCGGTCCACGACCTCCTTCAGGTGCAGGTCGTCCCGCAGGAGCCGGGCGGGGACGTGCGGAACCGTACGGTACCCGTGCGCGGCCAGCCGGCCGGCCAGGTCGAGGGTCGGCTCCAGGCCCTTGACCGGCGACGCCGCCACGGTGACGACGACGTCGCGCGGAACGTGGGCGAGGACCTTCTCCTCGGTGCTCCTCACCGGCAGCACCTCGAAGCGGACCGTCCTCAGCAGCGCGCGAAGCCCTGCGGCGGTCAACGTCTACCCCGCCTGCTTCTGCGCGTCGCGGTGGCGGTAGTACGCGGCCCTCGACGGCGTCGGCGGCTTCTTGCCGAGGATCAGGTCGGCGGCCTTCTCGGCGATCATCATGACGGGGGCGTAGATGTTGCCGTTGGTGACGTACGGCATGACCGAGGCGTCCACCACCCGCAGACCCTCCAGGCCGTGCACGCGCATGCTGGTGGGGTCCACGACGGACATCTCGTCGGTGCCCATCTTGCAGGTGCAGGAGGGGTGCAGAGCGGTCTCGCCGTCCCTGGCGACCCAGGCGAGGATCTCCTCGTCCGACTCGACGGACGGTCCGGGAGAGATCTCCCCACCGTTGTAGGGGGCGAGCGCGGGCTGGTTGAGGAGTTTGCGGGCCACCCGGATCGCCTCGACCCACTCGCGGCGGTCCTGCTCCGTGGAGAGGTAGTTGAAGCGAAGGGCGGGGTGCTCCCTCGGATCCTTGCTCTTGATCTTCACCGAGCCGATGGCGTCGGAGTACATGGGTCCCACGTGCACCTGATAGCCGTGGCCGCCGGCCGGCACCGAACCGTCGTAACGGACCGCGATCGGCAGGAAGTGGAACATCAGGTTGGGGTAGTCCACCTCCTCGTTGCTGCGGGCGAACCCGCCCGCCTCGAAGTGGTTGGTGGCGGCCGGGCCCTTGCGGAACAGCCACTGGAGCCCGATGAAGGGCGCCCGCCACTTCGCCAGGTACGGCTGCATGGAGACGGGCTTCTCACATGCGTACTGGATGTAGACCTCCAGGTGGTCCTGCAGGTTCTCGCCGACGCCCGGGAGGTCGTGGACGACGTCGATGCCGAGCGCCCTCAGTTCCCCGGCGTTGCCGACACCGGAGAGCTGGAGCAGCTGGGGCGAGTTGATCGCACCGCCGCAGAGGATGACCTCCTTCGCGCGGACCTGCTTCGCGGCTCCCTTGCCTCGCCGGTACTCGACGCCGACCGCCTTCTTGCCCTCGAAGAGGACCCGGGTGACGAGAGCGCGGGTGGTGACCGTGAGGTTGGGGCGCTTGCGGACGGGCTTCAGATACGCCTTCGAGGCGGAGAGCCGGCGTCCGCGGTGGACGTTGCGGTCGAACTTGGCGAAGCCCTCCTGGCGGTAGCCGTTGACGTCGTCGGTGGGGGCGTAGCCGGCTTCCTCGGTTGCCTTGAGGAAGGCGCCGAAGAGCGGGTTGGAGGCGGGGCCGCGCTCCAGGACGAGAGGGCCGTCGTGGCCGCGGAACTCGTCGTCGGGGTCCGCCGCGAGGCAGTTCTCCATGCGCCGGAAGTAGGGCAGGCAGTGCGCGTAGTCCCAGGCCTCCATCCCCGGGTCGGCGGCCCAGCGCTCGTAGTCCATGGGATTGCCGCGCTGGAAGATCATGCCGTTGATGCTGCTGGACCCGCCCAGCACCTTGCCGCGCGCGTGGTAGACACGCCGCCCGCCCATGTGGGGCTCGGGCTCGGACTCGTACTTCCAGTCGTAGAACCGGCTGCCGATCGGATAGGTCAGCGCCGCCGGCATGTGGATGAAGACGTCCCACGGGAAGTCCGACCGGCCCGCTTCCAGGACCAGAACCCGGTTCGCAGGGTCGGCGGACAGCCTGTTTGCCAGTGCACTGCCCGCAGAACCACCACCGACGATCACGAAGTCGTACTGCACAGGATCCATGGTGCCTCGTCTCACTCGCGCCGTAGATATGCGTGGCATGCTAGACCCGGTCGCGCTATACGCACCAGGTTGCGAACCGCGCAACTTATGGAACTTCGCTCCAGGGCGGTTACTTGCAGTCGTGTTGTTTACTGCGCGTATAGTTGCACTGTGAGCAACTACAGCCTTGACACAGAAACGTCGAACGCGCCCGCGGGCGGGGTGCAGTCGGTCGACCGCGCCATCAGCGTCCTGGAGATCCTCGCGCAGCGCGGCGAAGCGGGTGTCAGCGAGGTGGCGGCCGAGATCGAGGTGCACAAGTCCACGGCCTTCCGTCTCCTCGGCGCCCTGGAAGCGCGCGGCCTGGTCGAGCAGGCCGGCGAGCGCGGCAAGTACCGGCTCGGTTTCGGCATCGTGCGCCTGGCCGGCGCGGTCACGGGCCGTATCGACATCACGCAGCAGAGCCGTCCCGTGTGCGAGCGTCTGGCCGAGGAGATCGGCGAGACCGTCAACATCGCCGTGATGCAGGAGCAGTACGCGATCAACCTGTACCAGGTGCGCGGACCGGGGGCGGTCACCGCGCACAACTGGGTGGGTCAGTTGACTCCCCTGCACGCCACGTCGAGCGGAAAGATCCTGCTGGCCCACCTGTCGGCGCAGGAGCGCGCCACGCTGCTGGCGACCACGGGCATGAAGAAGGTCACCCCGCACACCATCACCGCGAAGACGAAGCTCGAGAAGAACCTCGTCACCGCCCGGGAGCAGGGTTACGCCTTCACCCTGGAGGAGCTGGAGATCGGTCTGCACGCCATGGCCGCGCCGGTCCGCAACCGGGACGGCGAGGTCATCGCCGCTCTCAGCGCCTCCGGGCCCTCCTACCGGCTCACCGAGGAGCGGCTGCACGAACTGTCCCCGGTGCTGGTCAAGGGCGCCGCCGAGATCAGCCACCGCATGGGATTCCTGGGCTGATTCACCCCTGAGGAGTGCCGAGGCGGTCGTTCACCCAGTCGTGGAAGGCGCCGATGTGGTGCTCGCTGGGCACCAGCACGCCGCCCTTGGCGTACATCCGCGAGCTCATCCCGGGCTGGGTGCGCTCACAGGCGTCGAAGTCCTGCCGGTTCACCCGGT
This sequence comes from Streptomyces sp. P3, assembly GCF_003032475.1. Classification (NCBI taxonomy): domain Bacteria; kingdom Bacillati; phylum Actinomycetota; class Actinomycetes; order Kitasatosporales; family Streptomycetaceae; genus Streptomyces; species Streptomyces sp. P3. Next base: position 6,241,078 of record NZ_CP028369.1, on the reverse strand, counting down.
CGAAGAGCTCCACGGACCGGCTGACGTCCTTGCCGCTCTCCACGACGTGCGGGAGATACAGCCAGTCGCACTCGACGACCGTGCGGTCGACCGCCACCGGGTACATCCGGTGGAGGATCACATGGTCGGGAACGAGATTGATGAACACCTGCGGCCGCACGGTGATCGCGTAGTAACGGCGGTCCTGCTCCTCGGCGACACCCGGGATACGGTCCAGACCCTCGGAGCCGTCCACGGTGAACCCCTGGACCTCCTCACCGAACTCCGCGCCGTGACCCACGTAGTACTGCGCGGCGTACCCGTCCGCGAACTCCGGCAGCACCTCCGTCAGCTCCGGATGGATCGTCGCGCAGTGGTAGCACTCCATGAAGTTCTCGATGACGAGCTTCCAGTTCGCCTTCACGTCATAGGTGATCCGACGCCCGACCGACAGGTTGCCGATGTCGTACCGCTCGATCGACTCGACGTCGCCCAGGCGGGCCACGACCTCACCGATGACGTCCTCCTCGAAGGACGGCGGGTTCTCGGCGAGGCACACCCAGACGTAGCCGAGCCATTCCCGCACGGCGACACTCACCAGGCCGTACTCGGTGCGGCCGACGTCGGGCATCTTGGTCAGGTTCGGCGCGGCGACCAGCTTGCCGTCCAGGCCGTACGTCCAGGCGTGGTAGGGACACTGGAAGGACCGCTTGACCTCGCCCGACTCCTCGGTGCAGAGCTTGGCCCCGCGATGCCGGCAGACGTTGAAGTACGCGCGGATCGAGTGGTCCCGGGCCCGGGTGACCAGGATGCTCTCCCGGCCGACGTCGACGGTGCGGAACGCGCCCGGCTTCGCCAGCTCGGAAGCCCGGGCGACGCAGAACCACATCGTCTCGAAGATGCGCTCCTGTTCCTGGGCGAAGACCCCGGGATCGGTGTAGGCGGAGCCGGGAAGAGTGGCGATCAGGCTGTCGGGCAGGCCGTTCGAGGTCACGGGTCACTCCTCGGTGAACATCGCGGAGGGGTCATTCGGACGCCGGGAGGAACGACTCCGAACGGCGTTGTACATGGAGCAACACTGCGCGCTGTGGGCAACCGCAGCATGGGGTGGCGCCGGGGTGCTGTCAAGATGTGCCGGCGGCCAGCTGTTTGCGCGCCCGCATGAACAGCCGCGGCTGGTTCATGCCGAGCACCGCGACCGGCCGCCCGGCACGCCGGTAGACGGCGAGGACGTCGCGGTCGTCCGCCGCGCCCGCCTCGACGGTGATGCTGTCGGCTTCGGCCGCGTGGCCGGCGAACTGGATGCGGACCCCGTACTGGTCCGACCAGAAGTACGGCGGCCGGGGAACGCCGGGTTCGACCGCGCCCCCCGCGAGCAGGGTGGCGACGGCGGCCTCCGGACGCTCGCGCGCGCCGGTCCAGTGCTCCACCCGGCGATGGTGGCCGGCCCGGGGGTCGTACCAGTTCGCGCAGTCGCCGACCGCGACCACCCCGGCCAGGCTGGTACGGCCGTCCGCGCCGCACTTCACGCCGTTGTCGAGGGCGATGCCGGAACCCGCCAGCCACTCGACACACGGGAGGGCTCCGACTCCGACGACGACGATGTCGGCGGGGACGCTTCGGCCGTCCTCCAGCAGGACGGCGTCGACCCGGTGCTCCCCGCTCAGTCCCTTGACGCCCGTGCCGCACAACAGCCGCACACCGTGGTCGGCGTGGAGGCCGGAGACGATGGCGCCCATGGTGGCGCCCAGCGGCCCGGCGAGCGGGGTCGGGGCCGCTTCCACGACGGTCACGTCGAGACCGAGGGCATACGCGGTGGAGGCGACCTCGGCGCCGATGAATCCGCCGCCGATCACCACCAGGCGTCCGCCGCCGGCCAGTTCGTCCCGAAGGGCGCGGGCGTCGTCAAGGGTGCGCAGGGTGTGCACTCCGGCAAGGCCCACGGAGCCCGGCAGGGCGCGCGCCACGGCGCCGGTGGCGATGACGAAGCCGTCGGCGCACACCTCACGTCCGTCGGCGAGACGGACGGAGCGCGCGGTGTGGTCGAGGCCGGTGGCGCGGACGCCGAGCAACCACTCCGCCGCCAGGTCCTCGCCCTCCGCCTCCAGGGCGAGTTCGGCCTCGCCGAGGGTGCCGGACAGGAACTCCTTGGACAGCGGGGGCCTGTCGTAGGGGCGGTGCAGCTCGTCCCCGATGACGACCAGGCGTCCGTCGAAGCCCTGCTTGCGCAGGGAGCGCGCCGCCGACAGGCCGGCGAGGGAGGCGCCGACCACGGCGACCGTCCTCACGCGGGACCGCCGGCGAGGCGGGCGGAGATGCAGGGCGGCAGGTTGGGCGCCTCGGTGGAGAGCCGGACGTAGATCACGCCGTCCTCGACGACGACCTCGTGCGTCCGGACCGGCAGCTTCGCCGGCGGGGAGTCCACCGCGCCGGTGCGCAGGTCGAACTTGGAGGCATGCAGAGGGCATTCCACCTCGCAGCCCTCCAGCCAGCCGTCGGCGAGCGAGGCGTCCTGGTGGGTGCAGGTGTCGTCGATGGCGAAGACCTCGCCGTCGTCGGTGTGGAACACCGACACCGGCGGGTCGACGTCGAGCCGGAAGGCCTCACCTCGCGGGAGATCCGCGAGACGGCACGCGGGAATCATCATGACACCTCGGGTGCGTATAACGAAACGGTTTGCGGTAAGCGCAACATCAGTCTGGAGTCGCCCAGAACCCTTGTCAAGGCATTCAGGGGCCCCTTCGAGTCCCATGGAGCGTTGCGACATTCACAACTCGACTCACATAGAACAACGAAGAAGCCCGCCTCGCCGGCTCGCCGCGACCGCGGGGCGAGGGCAGGCGCATGATCCCGGAGGCGGACGCGAAAGCCCGGCGGGCCGTGGCCGCACAGGGCGGTGCCACGGCCCGCCGGGCTGGCGGGTCCGCCGCTCCGGGACGGCGGAAGACACGGACCGCGATGGTTCATCCCACGGACAGCGGTGGACGCTCCGCCGCGGGCGACGGTCGCGCGACCTGGCAGGAAGGGAGAGGCGTCGACAACGGGGGCGACCGTCACCGAGGCCCGGTGCCGGTTACGCGGACGCTCCCGGGTCGTTGCGGACCAGGTCCACGATCATGACGTTCTCGGTGTGGACGTCCCGCTCGAGCGAGGAGGTCCACTCGCGCGACCCGGTCCGTGGCGCGTGTCCGGACGGAGGGCGGGCACGGACGGTACGGCTCACGCCCCCGGGCGCGCGCGGACCGGACGGCCCTCGAAGTCGGCGACGACGGCCCGGAGCCCGGCGGATTGCAGGGCCGCGGGATCGCCGGTCGCCGGTCGCACCCCCGGGTGTGGGGGAGGACCGGACCGCCGAAGGGGCCGACAGACCTGCGGGGCGAGGAGGCCCCCTGTTCTCCTCGTCGGACCTCAGATCCCCGTGGACGGGTCGGCGGGGACCGGTTCCAGGCGGACGACGATCGACTTCGAGGTGGGGGTGTTGCTGATCGCCGCCGTGGAGTCCAGAGGAACCAGGACGTTGGTCTCGGGGAAGTATGCGGCGCAGCAGTCGCGGGGTGTCGGGTAGGGCACCACGCGGAAGGCCGGCGCCCTGCGTTCCACCCCGTCGTCGTACTCGCTGACGATGTCGACCAGGTCCCCGTCGGCCAGGCCCCGGTCGGCGAGGTCGCCGGGGTGCACGAAGAGGACACGGCGGCCCTGGTGGATACCGCGGTAGCGATCGTCCAGGCCGTAGACGGTGGTGTTGTACTGGTCGTGGGAGCGGAGTGTCTGGAGCAGCAGGCGGCCCGGCGGCACGTGGGGCCGCTCCAGCGGGTTGGCGGTGAAGTTGGCCAGCCCCGTGGCGGTGGTGAAGCGGCGTTCGTCGCGCGGCGGGTGGGGCAGCGCGAAGCCGCCCGGCGCTCGTACCCGCTGGTTGAAGTCCTGGAAGCCGGGGATCACGCGGGCGATGCGGTCGCGAATACGGTCGTAGTCCTTCTCGAACTCCTGCCAGGGCACGTGGGAGCCCGCTTCCCCCAGCGCGGCCCGTGCGATCCGGCAGACGATCGCGACCTCGCTCAACAGGTGGTCGGACGCGGGGGCGAGTCGCCCTCGGGAGAGGTGCACCATGCCCATGGAGTCCTCGACGGTGACCAGTTGGGGCCCGGTGGGCCGCAGGTCGGCCTCGGTCCGGCCGAGGCAGGGGAGGATGAGCGCCTGTTCCCCGGCGATGACGTGCGAGCGGTTGAGCTTGGTGGAGATCTGCACGGTGAGGCGGCAGTTGCGCAGAGCCCGCTCGGTGAGGTCGGTGTCGGGGGCGGCGGCCACGAAGTTGCCGCCGAGCGCGACGAAGACCCGTACGTCTCCGTCACGCATGGCCCGGATGCTCTCGACCGCGTCATGGCCGTGCCGCCTCGGGGGCGTGAACGCGAACTCGGCGCCGAGCGCGTCCAGGAACGCGTCGTCCGGCTTCTCGTAGATGCCCATGGTGCGGTCGCCCTGCACGTTGGAGTGGCCGCGTACCGGGCAGAGGCCGGCGCCGGGGCGGCCGATGTTGCCGCGCAGCAGGAGGAAGTTGACGACGTCCCGGATGGTGGGCACCGAGTGTCGGTGCTGGGTCAGGCCCATCGCCCAGCAGACGACGATCTTCTCGGCGGCCAGCACCTCGCGGAACGCCGCCCGGATCTCCTCCTCGGGCAGGCCGGTGGCCGTCAGGACCTCGTCCCACGACACCTGGCGGGCGTGCTCGGCGAACTCCTGGAAACCGTGTGTGTACCGGTCGATGAAGGGCATGTCCAGGCAGGAACCGGGGGCCTCGTCCTCCGCCTCCAGCAGCATACGGTTGAAGGCCTGGAACAGCGCCTGGTCCCCGCCCAGTCTGACCTGGAGGAACAGGTCCGCCAGGCGGGTGCCGCCGCCGAGGACGCCGGACGGCCGCTGGGGGTTCTTGAACCGCAGCAGCCCCGCCTCGGGAAGCGGGTTGACCGCGATGATCCGGGCGCCCCGGCGTTTGGCCGTCTCCAGCGAGGAGAGCATCCGGGGGTGGTTGGTACCGGGGTTCTGACCGACCACGAGGATGAGGTCGGCGTCGTGGAGATCGTCCAGGGTGACGCTGCCCTTGCCGATCCCGATGGTCTCCGTCAGTGCCGATCCGCTGGACTCGTGGCACATGTTGGAGCAGTCCGGCAGGTTGTTGGTGCCGAGCATCCGGACGAACAACTGGTACAGGAACGCGGCCTCGTTGCTCGCCCGGCCGGAGGTGTAGAAGGCGGCCTGGCCCGGGTGGTCGAGGGCGGCGAGTTCCCGGGCGATCACGGCGAACGCGTCGTCCCAGGAGATCGGCCGGTAGCGGTCGTCGCCGGCCGTGCGGTACATGGGGTGCGTCAGACGGCCCTGCTGGCCGAGCCAGTAGTCGCCGGCGGGCAGCAGGTCCTCCAGAGTGTGCGCGGCGAAGAAGTCCGGGGTGACCCGGCGCACGGTGGCCTCCTCGGCCACCGCCTTGGCGCCGTTCTCGCAGAATTCCGCCCGGTGCCGGTGCTCCGGCTCGGGCCAGGCGCAGCCGGGGCAGTCGAAGCCTTCCTTCTGGTTGACCCGCAGGAGGGTGAGCAGGCTCCGGCGGGCTCCCATCTGCTCGCCGGCGTGCCGGAGCGAGGAGGTGACCGCGGGGAGGCCGGCGGCGTATTCCTTGGGAGGGCCGACCCGCAGCCGGGCGTCCCCGGGATCGTCGACAGGTGCGTTGCGAGTCATCTGAAGCGCCACTCCGGGTGGTAGGGAAATCAGGGCCGTTCCGTCGCCGGATGTCCCGGCTCTCGTGCACAGCCGTCGACACAGACTTCATGTTGTTGTGCACTACACAACAGTGCCGCTATATGCAACGACACCAAGAAAGCGTCATCCCGATCTCCTGTCAAGACCGCTGCGTCGCCGTATCGCCCTGGTCGACCCTGTCCGGGGGGTGCGTGGGGGCGCGCCGACTGTGCATGATGACCGGATGAACCATGGCGACCAGCGCTTCCACGTCATCGTGCTGTCGAACTTCGCGAAGGGCTTCGACAAGTACGCGTACGCGTACGGAAAGGCGGGGATTCCGGAGAGCACCTATCCCGACCGGTTCCACCTGCTGACCCGGGCGGAGTTGGGAATCGGCGTCGCCAAGGCGCGACGCCTGCTGGACCGCCTGGCCATTCCGGGCGACCGGCTGCTGGTGCTGGAAACCACCGTGGACCCCGGCAAGCTGGTGCCCAACGTGGCGACCGGCCTCGGCACGGAACTGCACGAGGCGCACATCCGGTTGTCAGCGATCCACGAACTCGACCACCTGGGCGACGAGTTCGCTCTGCGTGCGACAACCGTCGAGGATGCGACGGCGGCCTCCCTGCAGCTGCACGGATCGACTCTGCGTCGCTACGCCGACACGCGACCGCGCTCGGTGTCGCTCCTGCCGGTCGCCTCCGCCTGCCAGGCCCGGTGCTCGTTCTGCTTCTCCTCGGCATCGATCTCCAGCGACCAGGCGCCGGCTCGGGTCCCGTGGGAGGCGGTCACCCACTGGCTGGAGCGCGCCCGTGCGGCGGGCGCCGAGCGTGCGGTGATCACCGGCGGCGGGGAGCCCACCCTCATTCCCTTCGACGAGCAGCTTCGACTGGTGTCCGCCTGCTCGGCGGCCTTCCCGAAGGTCGTCCTGATCACCAACGCGCACACTCTGGCGAAGGGCCGGCACGCCGACCGGGCCGACCGCCTCGCAGCCCTGAGTACGGCGGGCCTGAGCGTGCTGGCGGTCTCCCGGCACCATCAGGACGACGCCGTCAGCGAGCGGCTGATGATGCTGCGCACACCGGTGAGTTCTGTCATCGGCACCTGGCGCGAGGAACGTGAGCGCTGGCCCGGGCTGCGGATGCGGCTGATCTGCGTACTCCAGCACGGCGGTGTCGCCGACGCGCAGGACGTCGCCGACTACCTGTCGTGGGCCGCGGCTCTCGGTGTCGAGGAAGTCTGCTTCAAGGAGCTCTACGTGTCCACCAGCACCGAGTCGCTCTACTTCGACCGCACCGCCAACGTCTGGAGCCGGGAACACCAGGTCTCGCTGTCCCTCGTCACCCGGTTCGCCGGGCAGCACGGCTTCGGACTGGCGAGCCGACTGCCCTGGGGCGCGCCGGTCTATCACGGCAGCTGGGCCGGACGGCCGATGCGGATTGCCGCCTACACCGAGCCCAGCCTGCTCTGGGAGCGCACCAGCGGGATCGCGCGCAGCTGGAACGTCATGGCCGACGGACGCTGCTACGCCTCCCTGGAGGACCGGGCCAGCGAGATCCTGCCGGAAGGCGCGACGGCATGAGGTTCGACGAGTTCCAGGGATTCCGGCGACGGCAGCTCAGTGCCTCATCCTCCCTTCTCGACGCCGCCGAGACCAACGTGTACCGGGCGCTTGCCCCGATCCGGCCGCAACCTCCGACCGACGTGGCCACGGTGCACCGGTGCGATCTCGCCCGCGCCTGGCTGCGGCGCTTCGAGCTGCCGCGGGAGTGGTCCGGCCACGCCATGGTCTGTCGGGGGGTCCGGCACGGGCTCGGCGTGCTGTTCCACCGGATGCACGCCGAGGATGCGCAGTTGTGGCTGCCCGGCGACGTGTACCCGGTCTACTTCGAACTGGCCCGTGCTGCAGGCCTGGAGCCCGGGTCCTACCCGACGCTGCCGGCGCCGGCCCTGCCGGGATCGCCGGCGAGCAGCCGGCCCGAATACCTGCTGCTCGCCAACCCCAGCAAACCCCTCGGCCGGTACCTGTCCGACGCCGAGTGCGCCGCGGTGGTGTCGTGGCTGCGGGGCTCACCACGCCGCAGCCTGCTCATCGACAGCGTCTACGACCTGGGAGCCCCGTTCGCCGCCGGCACGCGGCGACTGCTGGACACCGGCCGGGCGGTCCTGCTGCATTCGGTCACCAAGGGGTGGCTGTGGCCACGCACGTTCGGCGTGGTCCTGCTGAGTCCGTCGCAAGCCGCATGGGCCGAAGCGTTCCGGGCGGACCCGCCCACGCCGGCACAGCTGCACCTCGCCCACCGTCTGCTGATCGGACACAGCGACGTGCCCCAGCGGGTCGTCGACGAACTCGCCGCACGCGCCGAGCGGCTGTTCGAACGGTTGCCGGACGACGTGCTCGGGGCGATTCCCACGGCGAGCCGGACGTGTCCCGGCAACTACTTCTTCCCGGTGGAGATCCCGGCCGAGACACTCCGGTGCGAACACGGCGTGCTCGCCGCGCCGATCAGCGTGTTCGGGGACAACCGCTGGCCCGGCTCCGTCCTCACCAGCCTCGGTGACGCTTTCGGCCCGACGCCGGCGGCCACACGATGAACCGCTGAAGGACCTGGCCGTATGCGACGGCCCAGCCCGGCGTACCTGCACGGTCACAGCACGAGCCGGGCCCTTCACCAACCGTGCCGGGCACCCCCCGGTACGGTCCCACCTCTCGAACGCCGCCACCGCCGAGCCGTCGACGGGCCCCGCCTCCCGGAGAAGGGAGGATGCGGGTGGCCGGGGGAATCCTGGACCACGGATCCGCGTTGCCCCAGCATGGGCGAGTCTTCCCGCCACCGCCAGGACGTTCCCGATCCGTCCTGGCTCTCGAGCGTCCGCGCACGCCTCGCGGCCGACCGCGCCGACACGCTCGCCCGGTCGGCCGCGCTGAGCCGGGACTTCGACGGGATCGTCGCGGCGAACGCCCTGATCGCGGTCGACGACGAGCACGACCCCGAGGGAGGCACCACCGCCTTCGAGCGGGCCCATGTGGCGGGCCTGATGGCGCAGGCACGCGAGCACCTGGAAGAACTGGACCGGGCGCTGGAACGTCTCGAACAGGGACAGTACGGACGGTGTGAAGGCTGCGGCAGGATGATCCCGCCCGAACGCCTGGAGATCCGTCCGGCGGCCACCACCTGCGTCACCTGCGCCCAAGGCGGCCGGCGCCGGCGGCGGCCCCTCGCCTGACTCGGGCCCCGCCTCCACGCACCCGCCGGCCCCGACGGGACCCGCCGCGCACCCCGCTGATCATCCGCAGGGGCCGCCGGTATCTGAGCGTCGGCGTCCGCGGACCCCGACCGAGCGCAGGACGACGTCCAGGACTCGGTCGGGGTCCGCGGCACAGCAGTTGCCAGCCGCTCGGCGGGCACGGTCGCCGACGATGCCACCGATTCGACCGAACGGTCCCCTTGGCCGGGCCCGCCTCGTCGCTCGTCCGGGGCGGGCACCCGCTTCGAGGACGGGGGCTCGGTCGTGCGGGCGCAGACCACGGTCGCTCGCACTGTCACGTCCGACGGTCAGTCGGCGAACCCGCCGTTGCTCTTCAGGAGCTGTCCGGCCCTGGCCAGCATCTTCGACCGGTAGGGATTCGACGTGCTGAGAGCCTTCGCCACCTCAACGGCCTCGTCCAGCAGGGCCGACCGTCGCTCGGGGTACTCCCCCACCAGGGGCGACGCGCTCGCCTCCAGCAGGACGTACGCCAACTTCGACCCGTACACCTCCGGCTCGACCTGTGTCAGAAGGCGGTAGATCCACAGCCCCTCGGCACCGCGCACCACCCGTCGGTTGGCACTGAGCAGCCTGACCCTCGCCAGCATCACCATGTCCTGATCCATCGATCCCCCTTCGTCCCGCCACTCCCCGGCCTGTGCACGTCACACGGCGAGACAGCACGGCGAACGCACCGACAGCCGCATGAGGCTGTCGACACGTTGGCCGGAGAGTGGATGACGACGAGTCTGGCGCGCGAAATCCGCCGCCACAAGGCCGAACGGACGTGCGCTGGGTCCTACCGAGACCGCCTCCGAACAGGCATGATGGACCTGACACTCTCTCAAGTCCCGGCCTTGCCTCCCTCATGTGGACGCAACCACGTCGTCCCGTGGATCGACAGGACGCCCGCGAAGCAGGCAGGGACTGGTGCACGGTCGAAGCGAGCGTGGCTCCACATCGTGTGCCTCACGCTTTCCCGCGGCTCGACCCATCCCGGGGCAACGGATTGCCTGCCTGGTCTGTCTGCGTGGTCTGTCTACCCGGTGTGTCTGCCCGGTCTGCGCGTACGTCGTCGAGCCGGTGGCGTGAAGGTGTCTCGTGGGCTGCCGACCGGGAGGGGAGGATGTTGTTCAACTGCCCAGTTCACGACCGGTTCGCAAGGTTTCCGCAAGGTCTGTGGCGCACTGTTCGGTGGGCAACGCGGAATGCCGCTGGGCGACATCGAGATGACGATGCACTTCGTTGCCGGTCTTCGCCTGTCCAGCGCAGCGGTAGGCCCCGCCCGTACACGCCATTCGAACAAGGAACCCATGTGAAGAAGCCCCGTATGGGCCGCCTGGTCGCGGCCTCGGCCGTACTGATCAGCAGCGGCGCCGTAGTCTTCGTCCCCGCGTCGGTGGCCTCGGCCACCGAGGCCGACTGCGACGGCATTGCCGTCATCGGCCGCTTCAGGGCTGTCGAGTCCGGAGCCTCGTTCGACTTCCGGGGTCGCCGGGTCGAGCTGCAGAACGAGTCGGCGCTCGACCGTTACAGCCGCGCGGAGATCAAGTCCGGCCGCAAGGCCGGCGACCGGCTGTGGGTCGACCGCAGCTTCCACTCGTTCCCCAACACCAAGGGCATCGTCAGCGATCAGCAGGCGAAGAGCCAGGGCTGGAAGATGTGCGGCCCCTACACCGGCACCCGCACGCAGTCCGTCTTCAACTCCAACTTCGCCGCGCGTGCCTGTGCCGAGATCGAGGGCGTCACCAAGTGCGGCAAGTGGTACGTGGACTGACGTGTCCCGGCGGCAGGACACCTGAGCGGTGCCCCGCCGCGTGACCGCATCGGGCAAGGCCGTCACCCCTCCCCTGTGGACGGGCGGCGGCCTTGCCTGCCGTGTCGGACGTTCGTGACGAGCGGATCTCCGCACGGCCGGCGGCCCGGATGCCCAGCCCGGGCCTCTCCCACCCGCTCTCGACTCGAGACGGCGCGCACCTTGCCGCCGTGCGGGCCACCGGGTGGGCGAGAAGACCGCTCAGGCCCAGGGGCTGACCACCGTGAAGGAACTGTCGGCACGGAAGGTGGCGTTGTCCTGGTAGGGGTCGATGCGCAGCTCGTAGTTGTAGTGGCGCAGGTAGCGGCCGGGGTAGTTGTACGACTCCAGGCCGACCGAGCCGGCGACCGAGCCGGGCCGGGCGCAGAAGGTGGCGTCCTTGCTGAAGAGCCGCGTGCCGTTGCTCGCGTCGAAGCGGACCCGGTAGTCGGCGTGGCGCAAGTAGCGGCCGGACGAGTCACGGAACGAATAGCACTTGGAGTCGGCCAGGCCGGGGACGACGGTGAAAGTTGCGCTCTGCTTGACCGCGGTGGTGCTGGAGGAGGTCACGGGGTCGAGGTAGCCGAGGCTGTCCGAGCGTACGACCGCGTAGCGGCCGGGGAAGTTGACCGATCGCAGTGAGCGGGTGGTGTTCGTCGGCAGGGCGGTGCCGACGGTGACGGGGGCGATGCTGCTCAGGGTGGGGACGACCTTCTTGATCAGGCCGTCGGTGTCGAACTCCATTTTGTCGACGGTGGTTTCGCGGTGGGTGCCGTCTCCGCCGGGGATCGCGAAACGGTGGTAGGCGATGTACCAGTCGTCGGTGTTCGGGACCTGGACGACGGAGTGGTGGCCGGGACCCTTGATGCCGAGCGAGAGGTCCTTCTCGAGGATGACACCCCGCTTGGTCCAGGGACCGGTGGGCGAGGAGCCGGTGGCGTAGGCGACCCGGTAGTTCTCGTCCCGGGTGTCGTTCTCCGACCACATCAAGTAGTAGGTGCCCGCGCGCTTGATGACGAAGGCACCCTCCCTGAAGCCGCTGGGGGTGATGTTGGTGACCTTCGAGGCGTCGAAGGAGACCATGTTGTCGTTGAGAGGCGCGACGTACGCCTGGCCGTTCCCCCAGTAGAGATACGACTGCCCGTCGTCGTCGGTGAAGACAGCCGGGTCGATCATCTGACCCGTGTAGGCGCCGGCCTGCAGCAGCGGCTTGCCCAGGGCGTCCGCGAACGGGCCGGTGGGCGAGTCGGAGACCGCTACACCGATGTTGCCGTTGGCACAGAAGTAGAAGTAGTACTTGCCGTTCTTCTCCTCGATCGTCGGCGCCCACGCCTTGCTGTCGGCCCAGCTGACGTCCGGTCCCAGGTCGAGGATGACGCCGTGGTCGGTCCAGTGGACCAGATCCTTGGAGGAGTACGCGTTGAAGCGCGTGCCGCTCCAGTTCGGGAACCCGTCGGTCGTCGGGTAGATGTAGTAGGTGTCCCCGAACCTGATGATGTCCGGGTCGGCGGTGAGCCCCGGCAGGACGGGGCTCCTCATGATGAACGCCGCGACCGTCCAGGTGCGTTTGGCGCCGTCGGAGCCGGTCACCTCGTACGTGACGGGCTGGGTGAAGTCGCGCGGGGTCCCGGAGGCGGGGCTGATGGACGAGCCGTCGGCGAGGGTGAACTGCGGGGCGAGCGCGGTGAGGTCGGTCCCTTCGACCAGGGGAAGCGTGATCTTGCTGTTGGCGTCGTCGATGATGGCGTCGGTCTTCAGCGCGGGGTGGGTGACCTTCGCGATGCCCGTGGTGTTGCCGCTGATGTCGAGGACCTCGCCGGGTGCCAGCGCTCGGTCGTAGACCCGGAAGTCCCGGATCTTGCCCTTGAAGAGCTTGTCACTGGTGAAGACCGACTTGCCCACGTAGTTGGCCGTGGTGGTGCCGGACCCGATGGAACCGGGGGTGATGGTGACCGACGTGTTGCGGGCCACCTCCACGCCGTCCCTGTAGAGGACTCCCGTGTTGCCGGTCTGGGTGTAGGTGACGTGCTTCCAGACCCCGCGCTGCAACGTGCCGGCGGCCTGGGTGTTCTGCTCGGTGGACGGGCCCCCGGAAGCGACGGCGGTCCGGAACGAGTTACCGGTGGTGAAGAGATACCCGTTGCCGCTGCCGTTGCTGGTGTTGCCGAAGCCGTAGATGAAGTACGGCGTGGTCTGGGCGGGGTCGATCTGCACGTCCATCGAAACGGTGATCGCGTTCATGCCGCTCATGATGTTGTCCGGCACCTTGATGTAGGTGCCGGATCCGTCGAACGTGAGCCCCTCCCCGGTCCCCGACCAGCCCGCGGTGCCGTTGACGGTTCCGTTTCGGCCGTGCCCGGAGGAGTCCACCGCCACGGTGCCCGAGGCGGCGTCGAGTTTGTACCAGAGGGCCAGGCCGTCGGTGATCTCCGCCGCCTGGGCGGGTACGGCCGGACCTGTGAAGCCCCACAGGAGCGAGGCGGCAGCCACGGCGGCCAGAGTGCCTGGCAGGAATCTTGGGCGACCGCGAGGTCTCACGCTGTGCATGGGTTCACATCCCTGGAGAAGGCATGGCTGTGGCAGGGTGCGCGAGGCCTCGGCCGAGGTGCTGCCGTTCGGCCCGTATGACATCGCGTTGGCGAGTTTGTTGGGGGACACGATCAGCGTCAATAGTTTTCGAACGATGTCCGGCATGTCGAACACTTCGCTTTCTTCTCGCCGCGGCCGTGGGCACTCGCCGCACTGCGTGGGTCGTCGCTTGCATCCGGACGGATGAATGCGTCAGACATGCCATGTTTACCGGGAGACGCATCGTCATATTTCCCATCCACCGGTGCCAAATGTCATCTCACTGACGACAGTTCATCCCTTCACGCCCGTTGACATGGGCGGGGTGCATGACCGAACTTCATGCGTAACATCCGACGCCCTGGAGCCCAGAGGGAGGGCCGGGTCACTGAGGGCTGGAGACCGCATCCCTCGGACCGCCAGTCCGACCGCCTCACCCCGAACGTCCGAGCCGCCCGAACCGGGAGTAGAACCATGCCGTCAGGAAAAGTGTCCCGGCGCACACTGCTGGGTGCCGCCGGGGCCGCCGTGGCCGCGACCACGCTGCCCGTGATCCCCGCGTTGTCGCCCCTGCTGGCCGAGGCGGCCGCCGCGGACCCGCAGACCAACCTGGAAAAGCTGGTGAACATGCGGTTCGGCATGTTCAACCACTTCAGCCTGGGCACGTTCACCAACGAGGAGTGGGCAGCCCCCAACCAGAGCCCCGCCCTGTTCGCGCCCACAGCCGTGGACTGTGCCCAGTGGGCGGCCGCCGCCGCCGCGGCGAAGATGAGCTACGGCATCCTGACGACCAAGCATCATGACGGCTTCGCCCTGTGGCCGAGCGCCTACGGCACCCAGAACGTCGCGAACAGCTCCTACAAGCAGGATGTGGTGAAGGCGTACTGCGACGCCTTCCGGGCGAAGGGGCTCAGGGTCGGGCTCTACTACTCGATATGGGACCGCACCTTCGGCGTCGAGGCGTGGGAGAGCCGGCACAAGGTGACCGGACTCGACATCACCGATGCCATCCAGCCCGGCGACATGACCTTCATCCTGGGTCAGATCACCGAACTGCTCACCAACTACGGCACCATCGACATGTTCGTCACCGACGGCTACGCATGGCAGATGGGCCAGCAGGCCGTCTCCTACCAGCGGATCCGCGAGCACGTGAAGTCGCTCCAGCCGGACATCGTCATGATCGACCACGGCGGACTGTCCGTGCCCTCCCTCGGTGACGCGATCTACTTCGAGGAGCCGTTGGGAATCACCGCGCCGGCCGGAAACACCTACGCCGCAACGCAGGGACAGACGATCAGCGACGGATGGTTCTGGCATCCGTCCACGCCCACCACCGACCCCATGAGCAAGGCGGCGATCCTGTCGCACCTGGCGGACCTGGAACCGAAGTACACCTCATTCGTCCTCAACTGCCCGCCCAACCGCAACGGCAAGCTGGACGCCAACATCGTCAACCGACTCGCCGAAGTCGGGGCGGCATGGAGCCCCAACGCCTCCCGCCCGCCACTGCCCGCCCAGATGCTCCGCGCCGAACACCCCGTGACCCCCGTCAGCGCCTACGCCACCGGCTTCCACACCGGCGAGGGACCGCTCAACGCCATCGACGGGCTGAGCGACAGGGGCTACGAGACCTGCTGGTCCACGTGGGGACTGTCCTCGGCGCTGCCTCACTCGATCACGATCGACCTTGGCGGGGTGTGGAGCAATGTCTCCACCCTGGAGTACCTGCCCAAACAGTGGAACCGCAATAACTCCACCGACGGCGACATCACCTCGTACACCGTCCACACCAGCACCGACGGCACGAACTTCACCCAGGTCGCCACCGGCACCTGGGCCGGCGACCGCGCCACCAAGGTGACCGAATGGCCCGCCCGGAACGTGGGTTTCGTGCGGATCCAGGCGAACGCGGCCACCGGCGGCTACGCCAACATGGGCGGCGTCAGGATCGGTGGCCGGACAGCCAAGCCGACCCTGGTGTCGAATGTCCTGCCGGGCGACGGCACGGTCTACCGCATCGTCAACCGCAAGAGCGGCAAAGTCGCCGACGTGTACAACTTCGGCACCGCCAACGGCACCAACATCCAACAATGGCCATGGCTGAACAACACCGCGCAGAAGTGGACCTTCAGCTCCACCGGCGACGGCTACTACGAAGTCAGGAACGTGAACAGCGGCAAGCTGATGGAGGTGGCCGGCCTCTCGCGGGTGGACGGCGGCAACGTGTCCATCTGGGGAGACGACGACGTCCCCCAGCAGCACTGGGCGGTCACCCCGACCGGTGACGGCTATTACTGCCTCACCAACCGGTTCAGCGGACTGTCACTCAACGTCGACGCGGGCTCGACCGCCGACGGGGCCAACATCGACCAGGTCGCGTATCACCGCGCGCCTGAGGAGCAGTGGCAGATCATCGCCGTCTGACGAGCCCTGCGCCGCCGCCTGATCACACGGTTGCCGCCCGTACCTGCGACATCAAGGAGCGGTTGCGCATCCTCCGCCGGGCTGATCCGGGGCGGCGGCGAGCAGTTCCTGCAGGAGCTCGATGACGAGACCCGGCCGTCCTACGAACGGGCAGTGGCCCGTCTGCCACACGCGCGCGTCGGTACAGCGAGAGGCCATCCTCCGCTGCAGGACCGGGTCGAGGGCCCGGTCCTGCCCGCAGACGACGTAGGTGGAGGGAGTGTGCTTCCAGCTGTGATGCTCCGGAATGCCTCGCCCGCAGCCGGGGGCCTGCGCCCGCAGCAGGCCGACCGCCCAGGCGGCGAGAGGTTCGGGACAGTCTCCGTAGAGGGTGTCGGCGGCCCGGCCGGGGTGCAGGCTGGTCGAGCCGTCGGGCTCGAGGTCGATCGCGTCCTGGAGCTGCGGGGACGCACCACCCAGACCGGCCGCGCTCTCACCGACGTCCGGCACGAAGGCCGCCAGGTAGACCAGATGTCCCACCCCGCGCAGCCCGGTGATCACCGACCCGCCGTAGGAGTGGCCGAGCACGGTGGGAGGATCCGGCAGCGAGTCGACGACAGCCTGCACCGCGGCCGTGTCGGCGGCCAGTGAGCCCCGGTGGAGCTCGGGAGCGAGGACCTCGGTTCCCGCGGTCCGCAGGCGTTCGGCCACCAGGGCGAAGTGTGCGGGACGGTGATACAGGCCATGCACGAGCACCACGGCGGTCAATGCGTACGCCTCCTCGGGCCGGTGTCGAACGAGTGATCGGGGGTCGGTCGGCGGTATCGTCGCAGCAGTCCGTCGCCCCCACGAGGTGAGCGCCGCAGCGGATCACCACGTCCCGCACATCGTGATCATCCGCGATCGGGCGTCGCTTTCACTACCGACCCTGGTCCGCGGCGGCGGTCTCGGCGTGCCGCGCCTCGATCGCGCCGATCACCCGCTGCCGGGCCACCCGCCGAGCCTGCTTGAGTCTCGCGTCGGCCAGCAGCAGGGGCGCGTACCAGATCCAGCCCCATGCGCTGTAGGAGACGGTTCCGCTCAGCACCAGCGCCTTGTTCGTGGCAACGACCAGCACGAAGGCGGCGGAGTACGCGGCCACCCGGTAGCGGACCAGCAGCCGGAGCGGGGCACGCCACGGGCCGGCCAGCAGCTCCAGCGCGGCCGCCACCTCGGCGGCCCGCAGGTCCTCGGGATGGGCGGACGGCCGGCCTCCCTTCTCCAGCGCTTCGGCGACATCGGCGCTGTGGGAGGTCAGAGCCGCCCGCTCCGCCCGCACGGAGGCCGTCCTCTCCCGTAGGTCCTGCCAGTAGCCTCGTCCGGCCCGCCCGAGCGCGTCCTCCACCTGTGCCGCCTCGGGCGACCCCGCCGGAGCCAGCACGGCGATCCGCTCCTTGAGCGAGCCCGCCCGAGCGCTGCGCCCGGGGTACGTCCACCCGTCGGCCCGCAGGCACAGTTCCAGGTAGGAGACCAGCAGTCCGAGGTCGTCGGGCCACTGGGCGAGCCCGGCCCCGTAGGCCTTCTCCGCCTCGTCGTCGTGGTCGTCCTCGTCCTCCGCCGCATGTGCGAGGCCGAGCCACCGGTAGAGCACCGGATCGGGTCCGATTTCCGCCAGGCCGGATTCGGCCAGCTTCCGGACCTCCGTGAATCCGCCCACCGCGAAGAGCTCCTCGCAGTGGGCGGCGTATTCCTCATGTGTCATGCTTCCCGCCCCGGTCGATCAATAGGACCACTTTCTGCCACACGAACCCGCTGGTCAAGGCGGGTCATTGGGCACCCGGGCGCGAGGCGGACGTGAGCCGGGCCGCCGCGAACCGCGCATCGGGTCACTCGCTGAACGGGACAACCGGGTGAGTCGATCCGCGCGACGGAGTTTCGTGGCATCGGGGTGGGGCTCGTCCGCTCAGGACACACGCGCCCGAGCCCCGGACCGACGATGGCTGAGTACTTCGGGGGAGTTTCGTCCTGTGGGGTGCGCAGGCGGCGACCCTGCCCAAGCTGTCGCGCGTGTGGGATGATCGGTCTCATGATCGAAGCTCCAGCACGGAAGGGCGACTTCCGCCCCGCCCGATGACGTGGCCGGACGAGGCCGTGGCCAACGGCACGGCCACGACACCCGCCCACCCTTCCCGTATCGCGCTCTTCCAGGCGATACGCGCCGACCGCACCGGCACGGTCGCCACCCGGCTGCTCCGGCTCACACACGCCGACGCACCCGTCGTCCGCCGAGAGGCCTTGGACCTCCTGCGCAGCCTGGCCCGCGAACGGCCCTGGCCAGAGGCCGTCGACGCCGCTGTGGCCCGGCTCAATGACCTCGACGAGGAAGTACGGCGCCGAGCCGCGTGTCTCGTCGGTTTCCACGGGGAGCCCGGCCTGGTTCTCGCGGCCCTCGCCGAACTCGCCGATCCTGTCGTGCGCACCGTCCTGGCCAGAGCGCTCGGCCCGGCCGCCGCCCGTCTGACCGGCGACGGCCTCGCGTCGGTCCGCTTCCTCGCGCACCTGGAGACGCTGCGGACAGCGCCACCCCCGCGGTGGCGCTCCCTGGACGCCGCACTCCTCGACGATGCCCGGGAGGCCGCGCACCACCTGGAGGACGTCGGGCACCTCTGGGGCGCGGCCCTGTACGGACTCGGGCGCGAGCACGACACGTACGCCCTCGTGGCCCGCCTCCTCGCCGACCCCGCCACCCGGGACATCGGCGCCGACCTGGCCCGCGAGGCGTGCCACGACTGGCGGGCCGCACCGGTCGGGCTGCTGCCGCTCCTCGTCCGACACCACAGCCAGAGGATCACCCCGGCTCTCGGCAAGGCGCTCGCGACAGCCTCGATCTCCGAGGCGGCGATGCGGACCCACGGAGCTCTCCTCGCCGAGGTCCCCTTCACGCCGACCACGAGGGCCCGCCGGATCCCGTCCACCGCGACGTCGTACGACAGCGCATCCGCCGCCGCGCTGCTCGCCGCCAGGCCAGTGGGCATCACCCGTCTCGCTCACGCCTCCGAGATCTACGAGGCCCTGCTGGACGACGGCCCACTGACCTTCCGACAGGCGGCCCAGCTGTACAACCTGACGTTCCATCACCCCTGCCGCTCACAGGCGGAGTGCGCCCCGCTGTGGCTCCGACACGCCGGACCCTCCGCCCTGCCCCGGCTGCTCGCCCTCATGACACCTCACCTGGCCGACTACGCGGTCGGCGAGTACTACCTGGCGGGTCTCGCCCGGATGGGCGGCCACGCGCGCCCCGCACTGCCGGACGTGACGGCCCTGATCGACAGACGTACCCGCATCCCTGTCAACGACTCCACCCGCGACGCCGAGATGAGACTGGACGAAAGCCTTCTGGCCGCCGCCCGCAGCGCCCGTCGAGCGATCCTGGCACACGTCGGCCCACCGCATCCTGCCCGGCTGTCTCCCCCATAGATCGATCGCGTTCGGCAGGGCCCCGGGGGCGACAGCCCGCAGCCGACGGATCCGCAGTGGGGAGACGCTGTGCGCAGGCCGTCGTCACGGACGCCGGGTGGCGCACCGGGGAGGTCGACGTTCCCCTCGTCCCAGCGGGCGGCGCCTGCGACCACCGCGGTGTACCCGCCTGCCCGTTCCAGTTCCCGCCACATGTCCCGGGCGTACAGACCGTCCCAGACCACGCACACGATCAGTGCGGCCACGACGAACGCGGCCAACGGGCCGGCCTGCCGCCGCAGGTTCGCCCTGAGGACGATGCCGAAAGGAGACCGCTGCTTCGGGAACATGCCCTCAGGAGGGCGTGGAGGAGGCCGACGGTTCCCGGTGCTCAGGGGTGTGAAGGGGCGGAGGGGAGCGCGTGGGGCGCACGTGCTGGTCCGAACGTGACGGGTGCGCAGAGACGTCGCTCGGGGCGCTCACACCGGCCCGGCCGCGCCCCTGTGTGCTCGGGCCGCCGCTCGAACCTGCCGAACCGACCACCGGTGGGCGGCCGACCCGCGTTGGAGAACAACCTGACTCGAACCGGTTCGGTGCTGCCGCACGGCGGGGTTGTCCGCACCTGGATCGGGGTGCCTCCCCTGACAGCAGGACAATCCGCACGATCCGCGGTCCTCGCCGACGCTCCTTGCGTCGGGGGTATTGCTGCGGGATTTTCCCGGTGTTAGCTTCCTGCGAACCGATTCGATGGAGTGATCCTTCCGACGACCCGAGCCAGCCCCTCCCCCCACGACCGTTGCCGTGCCGGGCACCGACCCCGTTCGTCCTTGGGCATCCCGCCCCCCTCTGGATGCCCCGACGTCGAACCGATTCGACGTCGCAGGTCCGCGGATCCTCCTCACCGGCCCGGCATACGGCCCGGCAGCCACCGGCCGGGACCCGTAACTCACAGGATCGAGGACGCAGTCCATGTCATCCGCGTCATCCGCTGACAGTTCAGCCCGCCGCCGGGCCTCCGCCGCCGCGGCCCTGGCCCTCGGCGCGGGTCTGCTCGCCGCACCGGCCGCCCCCGCGCAGGCGGCGGAGACGCCCCCGCCCACGGCCCGCTACACCTTCGACGAGGACGACCTCGCCTCCGGAAGGATCACCGACAGTTCCGGCAACGGCCTGACGGCGAGTCTGGTCAACGGCTCCACCGCACGGACCGTCGAAGGCAGGGACGGCGGCAAGGCGCTCGCCCTGCCCGGCGGGGCCCCCACCTCCGACGGCGCCTACGTGCGCCTGCCCCGGGGAGTGGTCGGCGACGCGACCGACCTGACGGTGTCCGCCCGCGTGAAGTGGGGCGACGACACATCGTCCTGGCAGCGGATCTTCGACCTGGGCACCGGCACCACGAAGTACCTCTTCACCACCCCGTCCCACAACGGCGGCGTGCTGCGCACCGCCGTGACGA
The DNA here is from genome assembly GCF_003032475.1 of Streptomyces sp. P3. NCBI lineage: Bacteria > Bacillati > Actinomycetota > Actinomycetes > Kitasatosporales > Streptomycetaceae > Streptomyces > Streptomyces sp. P3. Next base: position 6,220,466 of record NZ_CP028369.1, on the reverse strand, counting down.
CCGGCGGAGGCGGCGCGGAGTCGCAGGTCTCCGGATACGCGGCGCTCCCGGCCGGCGCCTGGCGCACCGTCACGGTCACCCTCGACACCGCCGCCGGACAGGTCACCACCTACCTCGACGGCGTGGCGGTCTCCTTCTCGGCGACGACCGTCAAGGCCAAGGACCTGCTGGACGGTTCGGCCACCGCCGCCGGCTACATCGGAAGGTCCTTCCACCCGGATCCGCTCCTCAAGGGCGCGATCGACGACTTCACGGTATGGCACTCGGCGCTCAGCGCCGAGCAGGTGGCGGGTATGGTCGGTGACGTCCCCACGCTTCAGGCACTGTCGCGGACGTCCTTCGAGGTCCGGACCACCGCCGCAACGGCCCCGCCCCTCCCCTCAGCGGTCCGCTCCACCTACTCCGACGGCTACGACCGCGACACCCCGATCGTCTGGGACGCCGTACCGTCGGACAAGTACGCCCGGCCCGGCACGTTCACGACGGCAGGCACGGCGGCCGGGCGCCGGGTGACGGCGACCGTCACCGTGGTCCGCGAAGGCGAACTCACCGTCGACCTGGGCTCGGACACCGGCGCCTTCCACGGCGGCGCCTCCGGCACCCTCTACGGCGTGTACGGACCCGACGTCCCCACCAACAACCTCATCGAGGGCATGGGTCTGCGCACCGTCTCCACCAAGGCACAGGACGGTCCCCAGCATCCGGGTGCCGACGCCCTGGAGGTGGTCGGGCCACTGGCCGACTCCACCGACGGTGACGTGTACATCTACATGACCGACATCCACCGTGGGTTCCCGTACGAGTGGCCGGGCGCCACCCCCGCGGAGAAGGTCAAGCTGTACGAGGAGAAGATCGCCAAACAGGTCGACCAGGTGCTCCGGCTGCCGAAGCGGTATCAGGACAACATCGTCTTCGTGCCGTTCAACGAGCCCGAGGGCAACATGTTCGGCACCGGTGAGTGGAGCTACGACAAGGTCAGCTGGCTGAACTCCCCCGACGCCTTCCTCGCCGCCTGGGACTCCTCGTACCGGCTCATCAAGGGCCGGATGCCCGACGCCCGCATCGCCGGCCCCAACACCAGCATCCTGTACGACCAGGTGAAGGGCTTCCTCACGCACACCCTCGCCGCCGGCACACTCCCGGACGTGATCACCTGGCACGAACTGAGCCACCCGGATGCCGTACGCGCCGGCGTCACCAAATACCGGACGTGGGAGCGGGCCCTGTTCGAGGGAACCAACCGTGAGGGCACCCGACTCCCCGTCAACATCAACGAGTACGCCTTCAACTACCACACCTCCGTCCCCGGCCAGATGATCCAGTGGGTCTCCGCGATCGAGGAGTCCAAGGTGGACGCCGACATCGCCTACTGGAACATCGACGGCAACCTTTCCGACTCCGCCGTCCAGTCCAACCGCGGCAACGGCCAGTGGTGGCTGCTGCATTCCTACGCCTCCATGAGCGGCCACACCGTCACGGTCGACCCGCCGTTCCCCGGCCGGAACTACACCATGCAGGGCGTCGCCACCCTCGACGAGAAGAAGAAGCAGGCCCGGCTGCTCTTCGGCGGCTCCGCCGGCAAGGGCCACATCACCTTCGCCGGCATCCCGGAAAAGGTCTTCGGCACGAGCGTCCACGCCTGGATCCGCGAGATCGAGTGGAGCGGGCAGGTCGGCGACAGCTCCGGCCCGAAGCTGCTCGCGGAAACGAATCTCGAGGTCGGCGCCGACGGCAGCGTGTCCGCCGACTTCGGCGACGGAACACTGCCTGCGCTCAAGGAGTCCTCGGCGTACGAGATCGTTCTCAGCCCGGCCGGCACGGCGAAGGACGTACAGTCCGCACCCGTGCGCTGGCAGGGCTCGTACGAGGCCGAGGACGCCGCACACACCGGCTCCGGCTACTCGAAGAACGGCCCCGAGGGGTCGACGGGCGACGTGTCGAAGTTCTACACGTCCGGCGGCTACGACGTGGGCGGCCTGCGCACCGGCTCGGACGTCACGCTCGACTTCACCGTGGACGTGCCCGAAGACGGCAGCTACGACCTGAGCGTCTTCGCCAACTCCCTCAACACCTTCGACAAGGTCCAGGAGCAGGGTCCCACCAACGTGTTCCTGCGGGTGGACGGCGCTGCGGCCGGCGAGCAGGAGCTGTACCTGCCGCTCGGCTACAAGTGGGTGGTGTGGGACCACAGCGACACCGAGGTCAGGCTCACCAAGGGCAAGCACACCCTGACGCTCGCCGCGAGGAGCCTCGACGGCAAGCGCGCCACCAAGGGCGACGCCATCGTGGACCGGCTGACCCTGTCCCTGCCGGACGCCTCCGCCCACACGCAGGTGTACGAGGGTGAACTGGCCTGGCTCGGCGGCGGGGCGCGCCCCGTCTACGACCTGCCCGAGCCGGCGGCCACCGGCTCGGGCGCCGCCCGGCTGCCGAAGAAGGGAACCGCCACCTTCTGGGTCTACTCCCCCGCCGACCGCGAAGCGACCCTCACGATCGACACCCTCGCCGGCACGGACGGCCGTGTCTCCGTCAACGGCCAGGACGTCCTGCGTCTGGGCAAGCGCAAGAACAGCGCCGCCGTCTCCCTCTCCGGCGGCGTCAACAAGGTGACGGTGAGCGGCGGTTCGGGCATCACCCTCGTCGACCGCCTCACGGTCACCCCGACCGAGGGCACCCTCAGGACGCGCACGTACGAGGCCCAGGACGCCGCGCTCACCGGATCGGCCGCCCTCAGTCCCCTCTCCCTGGCCACCGGCGGCACCGCGATCAGCGGCATCGGCGGCGACCCGGGCAACGGCAACACCGCCACGTTCACCGTCACCGCGGACCAGCCGGGCCTGCACGCACTGCGCATCCGCTACGCCAACCCCGAACAGTCCCCGGCCACCCACTACAACCCGGACCCGCTCACCCGTCACGCCGACCTCACCGTCAACGGCGGCCAGACGCGGCGGGTCTTCTTCCCGCACACCTTCCACCAGAACAACTTCTGGGAGCTGACCGTCCCCGTCGAACTCGCGAAGGGACGGAACACACTCACCTTCCGCTCCGAAGAACTGCCCGACTTCGACGGCACCACCTACGCCTCGGACACCTTCCCCGGCGTGCTGCTCCGCTCCCGGTACGCGCCGTTGATCGACCGGATCGCCGTCGCGCCGTACGCGAGAGAGGTGCGATGAGAGGAACGGCGTAGCGACGAGGCGGCGCGTGCGAGGGCCGGGCACTGTCGCGTGCTTCCTGGTCGACCGTCACAGAACATCGTCCGACGTCCCACCGCGTTGAGGGCCGGGCGGAACGCGGCGATACTGGCGCCCACAGGGGATCAAGGGAGAACACATGAGCCGGGTCGTCGCCGAGACCATGGTGCGCGTCGAGAACGTCCACAAGTCGTACGGCCAGGGGGCCGCCGCCGTCCATGCCCTGCGCGGTGTGTCGTTCGACATCCCGCGCGGGGAGATCGTCGCGCTCAAAGGGCGGTCGGGCTCCGGGAAGACCACTCTGCTGAACATCGTCGGCGGCCTCGACACACCGGACCGGGGGCGTGTCACCGTGGACGGTCTCGACCTTTCGGAGCTCGGCGAGGACGGCCTGCTGGCGCTGCGGCGGGACCGGGTCGGCTTCGTGTTCCAGTCCTTCGGCCTCATCCCGATCCTGACGGCGGCGGAGAACGTGGGTGTGCCGATGCGCATGCGCCGGACCGAGGTACGGGAGCGTGAGGAGCGGGTCGAGCTGCTGCTGTCCCTGGTGGGCCTCGCCGACCACGCGGCCCAGCGGCCCGGCGAGCTCTCCGGTGGCCAGCAGCAGCGGGTCGCCATCGCCCGCGCCCTGGCCAACAACCCCTCGTTGCTGATCGCCGACGAGCCCACCGGCCAGCTGGACGCGGAGACCGGCCATGCGGTGATGGAGCTGCTGCGGGCGGTGGTGCGCAGCGAGCACGTCACCGCGCTGGTGGCCACGCACGACGCGACGCTGCTCGACCTGGCCGACCGGGTGCTGGAACTGCGCGACGGGGAGATACGGGACGCGACGAGGGAGCAGGCCGAGTCGTCACCCGTCATGTGACGGGCCGCCGTGCGGGCACCGTCGTCGTCCTGGTCGCCACCGGCGCGGTGGTGCGGCGAGCCGCCCGCGCGCCCGCTGTCCGGTCAGAACCGGCGATCAGCTGTGCCCGCTGTCGTCCGGCCAAACGGTGATGTGGTCCTCCTCCAGATCCAGCGCCACCCGGTCACGCATGCCCAGGGTCCTCGTGTACTCGGCAGGCAGCTGGAGGCGGCCGGCCCGGTCGAGCATCGCGTACTCGCGGGCCACCAACGTCTCGTGGCCGGTGCTCTCGTCGACCTCGCTGCGGCGCAGGACCTCCGTGGAGGTGCGGCCGTCGCGGATGGCGACCGTGCGACGGACCTCGGTGGCAACGGCGCGGTCGTGGGTGACGATGACGATCGTGGTGCCCAGCTCCTCGTTCGCCGTGCGGAACGCGGCGAAGATCTGCTGGGCGGTGTGGGAGTCCAGCTCGCCGGTGGGTTCGTCGGCGAGCAGTACCGCCGGGTCGCAGGCGAGGGCCACGGCGATCGCGACCCGCTGCTGCTGACCGCCGGACATCTCCTGTGGGCGGCGGTCCCGGCAGTCGGCGACCTGGAGCAACTCCAGCAGCTCCAGGGCACGTTCGGCGCGGGCCCGGGAGCGGCGCCGCCCGCCCGCCAGCTGGAGGGGCAGGACGACGTTCTGGGCCGCGGTGAGATACGGCAGCAGGTTGCGGGAGGTCTGCTGCCAGATGAAGCCGACCACTTTGCGCCGGTAGTGCAGGCGGTCCTTCCCGGTCATGGCCAGCAGGTCGTGGCCGGCCACCCGGGCCACCCCGGCAGTGGGGGTGTCGAGGCCGGCCAGGATGTTCATGAGGGTGGACTTGCCGCTGCCCGAGGCGCCCACCAGGGCCATGAGTTCGCCCTCGCGGACGAGCAGGTCGAGACCCTGGAGGGCCTGCACCTCCACGCCGTCCGCCGAGAAGATACGGACCAGACGGTCGCAGGTGATGAGGGCGTCGTGGCCGTAGGCGGGCCGATCGCGGGTGGCGGTCGCCTTGTCGGTCAGTTCGGCGAGGGTGGGATTCGTCGTCATCGGGCTCCTTGGTCGAGGGGGCCGCGGCCCGCCGGGTGCGCGCGCGGGGCTGCCGCGTGCGGGCGGGGGTCGTCGGAGTGGCGGCCTGGGCCGCCGAGACAGCGAGGGTCGGGCGCCAGGGCCCCGGGGATCCCGGCCGGACGCGGGGATCGCTGCCGCCGGGTCCGACCGGCGTCAGGGGCCGGGGTCGCCGGGGGCCTCGAGGACCGGTGCCGAGGCCACCGGATTCCGGGGCCGGGGCCGGGGCCGCCGACGACGGTGTGCGTCGCCCTTCTCACCTGGTGTCACCCGCTCTCAACTCCCGCACCGCTCCCCTCCTCCCCGCCCACCACGCCTGTACCGCGGCGACGCCCACCGTCATCACCACGACACTCAGCGTGGGCACCGTCAGCGACCAGGGGTCGGTCGACAGCCGGCTCTGCTCCACGGGAGCGGCCGCGGGCGGTAGCGCCACCGCGGTCAGGTCCATGCCGGGGGCGAGCAGGCGGATCGCGCACCAGCCGGTCAGGGCACCGCCGGCCGCGGCGAGCAGGGCCTGGGGCAGGGACTCCAGGACGAGCAGGCGGCGGCCCTGCGCACGGGTGAGGCCCATGGTGCGGAGCCGGGCGAGCAGCGCGACGCGTTCGGGAGCGGCGCGCAGGAGTGACAGGAGCAGCGCGAGCACGGCATAGCCGGCGCCTGCCGCCACCGCCGCAGTGTAGAGGTGCTCGGCTCCGGACTGGAGGGGCGAGTCGACGTACCGGGCCCTCTCGTCGGCGCGGAGCCGGACCGACACCGCGTCCCCGGCCGCCTCGCGCAGCGCACGGCCGTCCGCTTCCGGGCCCGTCGCCAGCAGCGTCGTCGGCTCGGCCGCCGTGGCGCCGAGGCCCGCGCGGTCCACCACCAGGAAGTCGGCGCCCGGCACGGCCGGAGTGACGTCCCGGACGAGAACGATGCGGACGGTGACACTGCTGCCGTCCTCCATGGTGACGGGGAACGGGGACGAACCCTGGGCTTCCGCCACGCGTGGGGAGGCCACGGCGGGCAGCGCGGCGCCGGCCCCCGACCCGCCCCGGCCCTTCCTCACCGCCGCTTCGGCGAAGGCGCCGAGCCCCGTCCTTCTCGTCAGCTCCGCATAGCCGCCGGGATCCACGCCCACCACCGGCACTGCCTGGCGCCCGTCGTTCGGCTTCGCCTGGTACGCGATGCTCACCGCGGCCACGTCCCGCACGCCGGAGACCCGGCGCACCCGTTCGGCCAGGCCCGAGGGCAGTGGACCGACGGTCGACTCCAGCCGGGCGTCGGCCCCGACGGCGAGGAGCGCCGTGTGGTCCCTGGTCTCGCCGATGCCGGCCAGGACCGAGCCGCCGAACGAGGCCGTGGTCAGGGCGGTGAGCAGGGCGAGCAACGGCAGTACGGCGGACGCGGAACCGCGGCCGGCCCGAGCCAGGGCCAGATGGCCCACCACCCCACGCAGCCGCCCGGCCGGGCCTGCCAGGCCGCGCAGCGGAAGGGGGTAGAGGCGGACCAGCAGCAGCGCGGCGATCACTCCCACCAGCACGGGTGCCGCCGAGATCAGCTGGTCGCCGGAGCCGCCGGACGTCCCCTGCCGGCGCAGGGTCACCACCGCGCCGACGGCCACCGCCGCCAGCGTCAGCTCCGCGACCGTGCGTCGCCGGGACGGTCGTACGGACGTCACGTCCTCGCGGAGGACGGGAATGCGGACGAGCCGGTGGGCGGCCGCGGCGCGCAGGGGGAGGGCGACACAGGCGAACACCGTGACCGCGAGGGCGGCCAGTACGGCGGGCAGGGTGCGCGCCCCGGGAAGGGCCCGCATCGCCACGGCCAGGCCGAGCGCGCCGGCCGGGACGGCGACCACCGCCGTCTCCGCGAGCAGGCGGCCCGCGAGGCCGGCCGACGAGGCGCCGCGAGCGCGCAGCAGGGCCAGTTCGGTGCGGCGGCGGTCGGCGGCCAGACCGCCCGCCAGCGCCAGGACTACGGCGGCGACCGTACCGCCGCCGAACGCCGCGACCGCGATCAGCGGGGAAACGCCGGCGTGCAGGCGGGCGTAGGAGTCGAGAACGTCGTCGAGGCGGGTGTCGGCGTCCGTGAGGGGGTCGGTGGCCGTGCGTATCTGCTGGAGACCGGGGCCCGACACCAGTGCGGCGAGTGCGGACTTGAGCGCGCCCAGGTCACGGTGGCGCAGGGTGTGCGGGTCGGGGGCCAGCCGCCAGTAGCGGTAGGGTCGCCCTTCGGTGCCCAGCAGCGCGGGAGCGGCCTCGGGCGGCAGCAGCAGGGCGCCGAGCCAGTACCGGGGCGACTCCGGGTCGACGGGCGACACCCGCATCAGAACGGGCGTGCGCAGCAGGATGTCGGTCGCCCAGTAGGCGCCTTCCCGGTCGCGCGGTTCGACGATGCCGGTGATCCGGACGGCGAGCGTGTCCCGTCCCGCGCCGGGGACGTGCAGGACCGACCCCACCTTGATGCGCAGGCTCCTGGCGGTGTCCGCGCTGACCGCCGCCTCGACCTCGGGCGTCGTCGCGGTGACCGTGCCGGACGCGCGCGGCGGACGGCCCTCGCTCAGCCGGGCGTGGTCGGCCAGACCGGCCTGTGCGACGAGGGCGACCCGGGCGGGCAGCCCGCTCGGCCGGGGCAGCCAGGGCTCGGGCACCGCCTGGTTGGTGGAGGTGGCCACGCCGTACGACGACTGGCCCGGGTCGGGGACGAGGGGACGCCGGACCGTGCCGAGGATGCTGTCGTAGTGGCGCTTCACGGTGGCAGGGCGCAGTGCCTGCTCGCGTTGTTCCTGCGGCAGGTTCGGCAGCGGCGCCGGGGCGGACAGCGTGACGACGCTCCGGAGGTGGGGCACCTGATCGACGGAGTGGCGCAGGCCCGCGTCCTCGTACCGCTCCAGTGCGCGCGGGAACGCGGCGGCCAGGCAGGCGGTCACCGCCACCAGCAGCGCGAGGGCGAGAGCGGCACCGGGCGCGGACCGCAGGCGGGTGCGGACCCACGGGGCGGCGACGAGCGTCCCACGCCTGAACGGGATCACCGTGTTCACTCCCCCTCCCGCAGCACCCGCACCGGATCGGCCCGTCGCACCGCCGGCAGCGCCACCACGACGACCGGGACGGCGGCCACCGCCGCCACCAGGGCCGCCACCCGCAGCGGCGGCAGCACCACGAGCAGATCCGGAACGGGGTGGGTGGCTTCGCCGGTCAGCACGATGAGCGGCAGCACCGCACGGGTCAGGGCGAGGCCCAGGCCGGTACCCACGGCCAGCGCCAGCGCGACCAGGACGCTCTGCTCGCCGGCGACGGCACGGGCCAGCCGGCCAGGCGGGGCGCCCAGGGCGCGCAGCATCGCGAACTCGGCGTTCCGCTCCCGCAGCGCCCCGGCCGCGCTCACCGCGAAACCGAGCGCGGCGAGCATCGCCGCCGCGGCGGCCGCCGCGGTGAACGCGGCCTCCGGGCCCGCGCCGAACGGATCGTCGCGCAGTTCGGCGGCGATCTCGTCGCGCACGACGATCTGCTCGGGATCGAGGTCGGGCCGGGCGCGCAGGGCGGTGGCGACGTCCGCACCGTGCGAGGACGAGTCCGGCCGCAGCCACCACTCGGCGGGCGCGAGGGCGAGCCCGTAGCGTGCCTGGAGGACCCGGTTCACGGCGGACAGATCGACGAGCAGGGCACCGCCGTCGCCGTCTCCCTCCTCGCCCTGGGCCGTCGGCAGCTGCCGTAGGGCGCGCACGATCCGCACGGGCACGTTCTGCCCCTCCACGACGATGTCCATGGTCTGGCCGGGGCGGGCGCCGGCGGAGGCGAGGAAACGGTCCGTGGCGAGGGCGGCCACCATGGTGGTCCGGGGCTGTGTCACCTGCATGCGCAGCGTCAGCGACGGGCTGAGCCAGGGCTGACCGGAGGGAACGTAGCCCGTGCCGTACACCGCGGTCGGGTGTGCGGCGGGGCGGACGGCCGGGCGGGCGGGCGTGGTTCCGGCGTCTGCCGAGCCCTGCCCGTCGGTGCTGGAGGCCACCGTCCAGGGCGCCGCCGGCAGGGGCACCCGTTGTGCCGTGCCGGTGGCGGTCGTCGCGGTCAGGGCGTCGAGGGTCAGGGTGTGCTGTTCCGCACGGTTCGACGGCACGGGCAGCACGAGCCGTACCCCGGTGAGTTTCAACGGTCCGTGGCCGCTGGGCAGTTCGACCGAGAGTGTGTGCGGGCGGGCGTCGGCGGGGAGGCTGCCGGACGGCAGCGGGTAGGGGACGCCGTGGTCGTCCTCCAGCGTCTGGGTCACGGTCGCCGCGCTCTGCGTGCCCGGCACCGAACTGAGCAGGGTCGCCGTCAGCGTGATCCGGGTCGCCCCGGCGGGTACGCGTGCGCCCGCCGACTCGCCCGCCGGTCCCAGCCCCGCCAGCAGCCCGTTCATCGGGGCGGGCGCGAGGTCGGGGCGCATCAGGACGGTGTCCGCCGCGTGCGCGGTGTCCAGCGCCAGCACCGTCGCCGTGCGGTCGCCGGACAGCGGCAGCGTCGTCCGCACGGCGGGGGCGGCTTCGCTCACATGCGGCACGGCCGCGTACTCCTGTGTGAGGCCGAGCTCGCCGCCGCCGGTGCCCAGGATGCGTACCGGCGCGCCTGCCGCGAAGTCGGCCTGGTCGTCCTGCGAGCGCCCCAGGGAGGAGCCCTGGCCGATCGCCAGCACGCCGAGCGCGACGGCCGGCACGAGCAGCAGTACGGGTCCGGCGCCGTGCCCCGGTCGGCGGCTGAGCTGCCAGCCGGCCAGCGCCACGGCCAGCCCCCGCCCGCCCGCCGCCCGGCGTTCGGCGAGGCGCGCGGCGGGCGGCAGCAGACGCAGGGTCAGGACGGCGCCGGCCAGCAGCGCGAGGGCGGGCGCGGTGACCAGCAGCGGGTCGATGCCCAGGGCGCCGGCCGTGTCCGCGCTCACCGCGCCCGACGTACGGCGGTTCAGTTGCCAGAAGGCGACCCCGGCCACCGCCGTCAGCCCCAGATCCGCGCCGGCCCGCAGCCGAGCGGGCAGAGGGCGGGCGCGCAACGTGCGGAACCCGGTGGACGCGACCGCCGGCAGGGTCACCGCCAGCGCGCACCCCAGCGCCACCGCGGCCGCTGTCAGCCACACCGCGGGCCGTCCGCCGGCCGGCGCCTCGAGCTCCAGCCCGATCCGGGCCGGCGCCCCGTGTCCGGCGAGCAGCCGGGTCAGCGGGCCTGCCAGCAGCGGGGCGATGAGCAGCGCGGGCCCGGCCAGCAGCAGCGCCTCCAGGGCGGCGAGGCGGGCGAGGGCGGCGCGGGAGGCACCGCGGGCGCGCAGCAGCCGGGTCTCGGTGGTGCGTTCGGCGGCGAGCAGCCGGGCCACGAGCAGCAGCGCGCAGGCCGCGAGCAGCGCGAGTTGGAGGGCGACGATCAGGAGGGTGGAGCGGGAGACGAGCAGGGAGCGCTCGACGCGGTCGAGGACTTCGGGCAGAGCGGTGCTCGCGGTCGTCCCGCCTTCGCCGCCGTCCCTGGTGCGCAGCTTGAGCAGGGCGGCCGGCCCGGTGCGCGCGGAGGTGCGCAGGGCGTCGATGCGGTCGGCGGTGAAGCGGGTGAAGTCGGCGGAGGCGAGCCACGCGGACGGTCCCTCGCTCACCCGGCCGCCGGTGACCACGGAGGGCGCCGTCAGGAGGGGTCCGTAGGTGGTGAAGTCGGACGTCCGTCGTACGCCCCGGCCGCCCAGTTCGTCTGTCAGCCAATAGGGGGAGGCAGGGTCGGCGGGCCGGTACACGCCGGTGACGGCGATCGGTACGGACGGCCCGCCGAGCCGGTCGGTGACGGTGAGGCGGGCGCCCGGCGCGAGCCGAAGCCGCCGTGCGGCGGTCTCGGGCAGCGCCACCTCGACGTCGTGGGTGCCCGCGCGCGGGGGCCGTCCCTCGCTGAACCGCACCCGGGTGGAGTCGAGCGTCGCGAAGTGTGTGAGGTCGGCTTTGTCGCCGGGCCGGGCGGCTGCCGTCCTGGTGGTCGCGGGCAGGGCGTACGGGCCGGAGCGCACCAGCGTCCGCACGGTCACCGGCAGTCCGTCGAAGGTACGGCGGGCGCCGTCGCGCACGGCGGTGTCGGCGGCGCGGCGGTCGTCGGCCGCCACCTCGGCCGTGACGACCAGCGCGGCGTCGGCGGCGTTGCGTGGCCCGGCCAGCGAATGGCGCAGGGCCGCGTCGCCCATCGCGGCCGAGTAGGCGGCCAAGGCCGCCAGCACGGACGTGGTGAGCAGGACGGTGACGAGCGCGGCCGTGATCAGCGCCCGATGGGCTCGTGCCCTCGCCAGGACGAGCGTGGCACTCCCCGGGCGCACCCCGAAACGCCCCCCGTAAGTCGCCACCCGGCTCCCCCAAGCCCCGCTGACACCACTGACCAGATCTTTCGGTGATGTTGTCAGACCGGAAGCCGCGCGGTAAGCAAGGGTGAGGCGGCCTTGATCGGATTGTGACCGCAAATCGGCATCCACTGACCGGAATCCGGGCTGTGGAGGCTGCTCCGCGAGCCGCTGGGAGGTCACGGCAGTGGAGGCGAGCCCGCGTGCGGCGTTCGTCGAGGTCCTCGGGGGAGTCGGGCGGGGCCCCGCCGTCGCGTGCGACCGCGGCGAAGGCCCACCCGGCCCTCACCTGTGCCCGTGAAACCCCGACGGCGTGGAACACCCCGCCTCGTGCTGCCGGCACACCGGCTCCAGGGCACCCCGGGCAGCACCGAGTGGTGCGCACATGCGCCCGGATCCCCCCATTCGAGTCACAGCACCGTCACGCCCGGCGCGCGCTCCCCCTGTCGGTCCTACGCTCGCCAGCATCATCTGCGCAATCAGGGGGCAATCATGATCAGTCGACACATCATCGGTGCAGCGATCGGCGTACTCGTCATCGCAGGCACCGCATCAGCCTGCGGTCCCGACGACACCTCCGGCAGCAGCGCGACACCCGCCGTCGGCACGTCGAAGACCGCGGGCGGCGATGACGGCAAGGCGGAGACGAAGGCCGTCCCCGGTTTCATCGGCATGGGACTGCAATCCGCCCAGGACAGCGCCCGGTCGGCCGGTTTCCGCAGCCTCTCCTCCCACGACTCCCTCGGCCGCGGCCGTATGCAGGCCTTCGACCGCAACTGGAAGGTCTGCAGCCAGAACATCGCCGCGGGAAAGGTGGTGTCCGTGGACACCGAGCTCGACTTCGGCGCGGTGAAACTCGACGAAACCTGCCCTGCCAAGGACCAGACCGCGCCGGCCAAGGCCGGTGGCACGATGCCCGACTTCGCGGGCAAAAGCGTGAAGACCGCCCGCGCCGCCCTCGACTCCGGGACGTCGATCTCCGTGAAGGACGCCGCCGAGGACCGGTTCGTGCTCGTCGAGTCGAACTGGCAGGTATGCACGCAAAAGCCCGCCGCCGGAGAGAAACTGAACGGGCAGCCCGTCGAGTTCACAGCGGTCAAGTTCGGTGAGAGCTGCCCCTGATCGCGCTGCACGGGGCCGGAGCGAGGGGTAGCGCCCACCCGGTGCCGGGCTGCCGCGCGGTCTGCGGCCCTGACTGCGCGACAGCCTGGAACTCGTCGCTGTTCAGGCTCCCACCGCCCGCAGTGTCTGTGCCGGCCGTCCGGCGGCTCCGCGCGCCAGCCACTCCTGGTATGCAGGCGCCTGGCAGGCCGCTTCCCAGTATGCTCTTTCCAACTCCGGTGATTCGGCGTCGAGTTCGGCGTTCGTGCGGGCCGCGAGCAGCAGCCGCACACCGATCGGGTCGCCGTGCAGGGGCCGGATGACCAGGTCGGGGCGGGGCGGCAGTGCGGTCGGCTGACTGACCGTGACGACTTCGCCGATGGCGGCCAGGAGGTAGGCGGTGAGGTAGTCACCGTGCAGCAGATCGGGCTTGATCCCGGCGGCGCGCAGCACTCGGCACACCCCGTCCCACTCCCCGTCGACCGTGGCGTCCACCATCCAGCGGTCGTGAGCGAGGTCCGCGAGACGCACCTCGGGGTGGGCCGCCGCGGGATGGTCGGCGGCCATGGTGACGAACTGGGGTTCGCGCTCCACCAGGACGCGCAGACACAGCCCGTTCGGGACGCGCAGCGGGCTGCCCTCGACCTCGTGCACGAACGCCAGGTCGAGCCTGCCCTCGGCCACCTGCCGCAGCAGGGCGTTCGCGGACACGTCCATCTGCAGGCCGGGCTCGACCGCGGGCCTGCGGGCGCGCAGCCGGCTGAGCCAGCCCGGGATCGCCCGGCTGGCGGTGGCGCCGATACGCAGCCGGGGGCCGCCCGCCGTGTGGGCGGCCGCGGCCCGGGTCTCGGTCACGATCGCGGAGAATTCGTCCACCAGCGGCCGTGCGCGGCTGACCACGACCTGACCCAACGGCGTGGGGCGGCTGCCCCTGGAGTCACGGACGAAGAGCCGGCCGCCCAGCAGCTGCTCGATACGGCGCAGCTGGGTGCTCAACGAGGGCTGGGCCATGCCCAGTTCGCGAGCCGCCTTGTGCAGACTGCCGGCGTCGGCGATGGCGCACAGCACGCGTAAGTGCCTCACCTCGAGCTCCATGCGCGGAGCGTAGGGGCTGGGTCTGACGAGACGCCAGATGTTCAAACGCCAACATAACAACACGAGTCGCTCCGATAGCCGTGTGCTATCCCCGGTTGCCATCATCCCCGCGGCCGACCGGCTGCCCCACACTCGGCCCTACCGATCGTTCACCACCCCACACGAACGAGTAGGAGCCCCCCACATGACATCCACCCGTAGGTCCTCCACGTCCGCGAAGGCCTCCAGAAGACTGCTGGCGCTCGGCCTGGGCGTGACGTTCGCGGCCCTTGGCAGCGCGGTCCCGGCGAGCGCCCAGACAACCGGCTCCGCCGCCGCCCCTGTCACCGGTTACACCGGTTCGGCCCAGGAGTCGGCGAACAACAAGGCGTTCTTCGAAGCGGTCCTCGACTCGGTCGCCGAGAAGCAGGCGGCCAACCCGAGCCTGCAGTCGGTGACCGTCTACTACAACGCCTCCCAGGCGCCGAACTTCCGCTCCCAGATATCGAGCGCCGCCTCGATATGGAACAGTTCCGTGAGCAACGTCAAGTTGCAGTCCACCTCGGGCAGCGGCGACTTCGCCTACTACGAGGGCAACGACTCCCGGGGCTCGTACGCCTCCACCAACGGCCACGGCAGGGGCTACATCTTCCTCGACTACGCCCAGAACCGGCAGTACGACTCGATCCGCGTCGCCGCGCACGAGACCGGTCACGTGCTGGGGCTGCCGGACCACTACACCGGCCCGTGCAGCGAACTGATGTCGGGCGGCGGACCCGGCACGTCCTGCACCAACCGCTACCCCAACACGACCGAGCGCTCGCGCGTCAACCAGCTGTGGGCCAACGGCCTCGCCAAGGCGCTCGAGAAGCTGAACAAGGTGCGCTGACGACCCGAGGACTCATCGCCCGTCCGTGGGCGGTCCGTGCCGCCGATGACACGGCCCGCTTCGCGTTCGGCGCGATCTCCTCGCGCTTCAGGGCCCGTTCACCGTGAGGCGTACGGGCCCTCTCGCGCACGGCACATTCCCGTACGGCGGGTTGAGCGTTCCTGGCCAGACTCGTCTTCCGCATGGCGGCTTTGGACGAAGTACGCCGTCGAACTGTTCGCCGCGTCGCTCGCCACCTGCGTCGCCTTCCACGCGGGCCGCTATCTCCTCCGCCATGGCCTGCACCGCACCGGGCTCCGGGTCCGTATGGAGTTCACCATGGCCTGCGACCGCCCCGCCCGTGTCGCGTCGATCCGCCTCACGATCACACCGCCGCCTGGGCTCTCCCAGCAGCGCCACGCAGCGCTGCTCGCGGTCGCGTCGCACTGCACGGTCCCGAGCTGGATGGAGTGTGCCTCGGCGCCGCGGACGGTGCCCTTCGTGGCGTAGCCCTCGCCGGTGACGTCGTAGAGCCTCCCGCCGGTCCACAAAGCCCGTACGGTCATCTCGTTGAGGGTCAGCGTGCCGGTCTTGTCGCTGCACCCAACGGTCGCTGAGCCGAGCGACTCCACCGAGGCCAGGCGTTTGACGATGGCGCCGCGGCGCGCCATCCGGTGCACCCCG
Source organism: Streptomyces sp. P3 (assembly GCF_003032475.1). Taxonomy (NCBI): domain Bacteria; kingdom Bacillati; phylum Actinomycetota; class Actinomycetes; order Kitasatosporales; family Streptomycetaceae; genus Streptomyces; species Streptomyces sp. P3. The sequence goes on along the minus strand of NZ_CP028369.1, from coordinate 6,205,291 downwards.
AGAGCGAGGGTCAATGCCAGGACGGCGGGAAGCCCACTCGGGCCGCCGGGCCGGTTCGGCCAGTCGATTAGGCCTGTGGACCTGCGCGCGTTCGGCGGTCGCCCGCGTGCTCAGTCCTACGGCTGGATCGACGCGCAGCTGTTCGGCGACCCGTGTGAGGGTCAGACGGTAAGGGTCCGACGCCCCGGTGGCGCGTTCCGCCGCCGATACCGATGGCACGGTCTCAGCCCTCGTCGGTCCGTCCACGGTCACACCTTTGCGCTCGGGACGACGGCCACGGGGCAGTGCGCGTGCCGCAGCAGCATCCGGCCGACCGAGCCGGGCAGCGTGTTCCGGACCCGGTGACGCGCGCCGACCACGACAAGCTGCGCGTCCGCACTCGCCTCGACGAGGACTCGGCCCTCCCTGCCCCGCAGCCATCGGGGGCGCACGGCAACGTCCGGGTACTTCGTCCGCAGGCTGGACAGCGGGCCGAGGGGTAGCCGACCGTTCCCGGCCCGTGTGTGCAGGACGACGAGATCGGCGCCGCGCCCCAAGGCTTCGGCGAAAGCGAATTCGGCCGCTGCCGTGAGGGCCGGTGAGGCGTCGTCGGCCAGCACGACAGGACCGGCCGGCTCCGGCCTGCCCCGCACGACCAGGGTGGGACAACGGCCGTGGGCGGTCAGCCGGTCGGCGACGGAGTCGTGCAGCAGAACGCCGTCGCGGGTCGCTCGGCGTCCGCCCACCACGGTGAGCGACGCGGTACGCGTCTCGATCTCCAGTACGGCCGCGGGCTCGCCGAAGAGGACGTCACACGTGATCGTGACCTGCGGCGCGACGCTTCGCGCCCTCCGCTCGGCTTCGGTCAAGGAACCGTTCACCCGGTCCCGCAGCCCTCCGCCGTCCGGATCCCAGGGCGGTATACCAGGCGGGACGTGCGTCGACGGCCATACGAGGGCGTGCGTCAGCCGCAGGCCCGTCCCACGCCGCTCTGCCTCCCACGCCGCGGTCTCCACCGCGGCCAGACTCGACGGCGAGCCGTCGACGCCCACCACAACCGGACCACCCATGGGGCCACTCATGGCAGCTCTCCCCTCTCCGGACGCTCCCGTCCTCGCCGGGCGGTCCTGTCCTGCGCGGCGGGACAATGACAGCGCAGGCGGCCGTGCCCGGCATCGCCGGCCGGGCGGTCCCCGGCTCGCCTCCACGGCTATCAGCCTCGGCCTTCCGAGACGGTCCCGCACTGGGCCATACGGGCCCCGAGGGCATACCGTCCGGCCCTCCCGCGCCGGGCCTCGCGCGGTCAGCCTGGGTGGAGGAGGCGCAAATGCGGTCAGGTTTCGTCTGCCGCACCAACCCGGAGGTGTGCCATGACCGGCCCTGCCGTCGTCGGACTCGACGGTTCCGCCGCGAGCGTCGCGCCCGCGATGGGGGTACCTCCCACGCCCTTCAGGCAGACAGGAAGCCGAGGAGGAAGGGCTGTTGCCGCACGAGCACGCCGAGGAAAACCAGCTCTGCCCCGCGCTCGCGCCCACGCTCGGCGGCCCGGAGGCCACGGCGACGATGAGCCGCGCGCACGCCGAGACGGAGCGCCGCGCCCTCACCTTCGAGCAGCTCGACGACCTGCGCGCCTGTCTCTACGGGCAGCACAGCGTGCTGCGCCTGCACTTCACACAGGAAGAGGAGAACTACTTCTCCCTCGCACCATGAGGTGATGCCATGAACGATCCCGTGAGGGACCCCGACGCCACCCGGGCCGTGCTCGAATGCGGCCACCTGGTCCGGCGGTTCGGTGAGCGGACCGCCGTCGACGACGTGAGCCTGCGCATCGCGCCGGGCGAGACGTACGGCCTGCTGGGGCCGAACGGCGCGGGCAAGACGACGACGATCAGGATGGTGTGCGGACTGCTACGCCCCGACACCGGGACCGTGCACGTGGCGGGGCAACCGGTGAGCACCGCCGCCGGGCCGGCCAAGCAGCTCATCGGCTTCGTCCCACAGGACGTGGCCCTCTACCCCGACCTCAGCGTCCGCGAGAACCTCCGCTTCTTCGGCCGCCTCTACCGGCTCCCCCGCCGCCAGTTGGAGCGCCGCGTCGACGAGGTGCTGCACCTCGTCGACCTCGGCGCACGGGCGCACGACCGCGTCGACTCCCTGTCGGGCGGCATGCGCAGGCGCCTCAACATCGGTGCCGGGCTGGTGCATTCGCCGACACTGCTGGTGCTGGACGAGCCGACCGTCGGCGTCGACCCGCAGAGCCGGCACGCCATCCTCGAGAGCGTCACCCGCTTCGGCGAGGAAGGCATGGCCATCCTCTACACCACGCACTACATGGAAGAGGCCGAACGGCTCTGCGACCGCGTCGGCATCATCGACCGCGGCCGCCTGGTCGCCGAGGGCACCCCACGCGAGCTGGTGGCGCTGGTCGCCGAGCGGGACCGGGTGCGGCTGACCGCCGTGGGCAACCTGGCGGCGTACGCCGACGCGTGCAGCCGCCTCGCCCGCGTCGAGGGCGCGGCACGGACCGTCGGCAACGGCGACGTCGTGGAACTGGTCGTCAAGGACGCCCGCAGCCTGCTGCCGGACCTCCTCGATCTCGCCCACGCACAGGGCGCCGACATCCGCAGCGTGGAGATCGACGAGCCCGACCTGGAGGCCGTCTTCCTCCACCTGACCGGCACCGCCCTGAGGGAGTGAGCCGCCATGCACGTCGTACTCGCCATCGCTGCCAAGGACCTCAGACAGCGGCTGCGCGACCGGTCCGCCTGGGTGATCGTGTTCCTGGCACCCATACTGATCTCGGCCCTCATGGCCATGGCGTTCAACAACAACGACTCGTTCCGCGCGAACATCGGCGTCGTCGACCTGGACCGGGGCCCGGCCGCCACCGGACTCACCCAGGTCCTGAAGAGCCCGGAGCTCCAAGGCACGGTCCAAGTGCAGTCCTACGACGACGAGAGCGCCGCCCGACGGGCCGTGGACGATGGCAGCGTGCACGCCGCCATCGTCGTACCCGACGGGTTCACCGAGTCGCTGCGGGGAACCGCGGCCGCACCGGTCCGGGTCCTGGACAGCGTCGACTACGGCCTGCAGGCCCAGCTCGCCCGGGCCGTCACCGAGTCGTACGTCGCCCAGGTCAACGCCGGCCGACTGTCGGTCGCCACAGCCATCGCCGCAGGCGCCCCACAGCGCGACATCCCCGAACTCGCCGCCAAGGCAGCCCTGTTGCGGCTGCCCGAGCAAGTCCAGCCGCAAGGCCTTCCCGACGACCCGCTGAAGGTGATCAGCTACTTCGGGCCCAGCATGGGCATGTTCTTCGTACTGTTCACAGTCGGCTTCGGGGCGCGCGGCTACTTCATCGAGCAGCAGCAGGGCACCCTCGACCGGATCGCTGCGGCACCCGTCGGGCGCGGTGCACTGCTGCTCGGCAAGTCGGTGTCGACGTTCGTCTACAGTCTGGCCGGGCTGGCCACCGTGACGGTCGTGTCATGGCTCGCCTTCGGCGCCAGCTGGGCGGACCCGCTCGGGGTCGCGGCGCTCAGCGTGGCCATGGCGGTGTGCGTGGTGTGTCTGACCGCGCTGGTCATCGCGCTGGTACGCACCGAGCAGCAGGCCCAGGGGCTCGCGTCGATCCTGGTCTTCGCGCTCGTCCTGCTCGGTGGCAACTTCGTCTTCGCCTCCGGCACGACACCGGCGATCCGCACCCTGGCCCTGTTCACGCCCAACGGCTGGGCCCTGCGCGGCTTCACCGACCTGGGCACCGGGGTGCGCGGCTGGGACGCCGTCGGCGCCCCGCTCCTGGGCATCGCTTCGTTCTCGATCGTCGTGGCCGCGGTGACGGCACTGCTCCTTCGGCTGAGGAGGACATCATGACCGCGCTCGCGGTAACCCGGGCCACCCTCGTGCGCACCCTGCGCGACCGCACGGCGCTGTTCTTCATGGTGCTGCTCCCGATCGCCATCATCGTCGTCATCGGGGTCACCGTCAGCGGCTTCGACCAGTTCCGGGTCGGTCTCGTCCCTGCCGCCCAAGCAGGGCCGGTGACGAGGGAGTTGACTTCGGATCTGGAGGACGCACCCGGGTTGCGAACCCGCACCTACGACACCGCCGAGGAGGCGCGGAACGCGCTGCGCCGCGCCGAACTGGACGCGATCGTGCTGATGCCGTCCGGCCTTGACGCGGACGTACGTGCCGGGCGTTCCGTCACCGTACGGGTCCTCGTGGAGCCCTCGGGCAGCGCCGGCCACTCGGCGGTGACCTCGGTGTCGGCAGTCGTCACCGAGCACGCTGCGCGCCTGCAGGCCGCCCGGTTCGCCGGCGACGAGGCCGGCGGCGACTTCGACACCAACCTCGCGCTCGCCCGCGGCGCCGAACAGGCCGCGACTCCGATCGCCGTACGCAGCGAAACCGTCAACGGCCAGAGCGATTTCCTCCCACTCGGCTACAGCTACAGCACCCCGACCATGCTGGTGCTGTTCGTGTTCATCAACGCCCTGGCCGGAGGTGCGGCCATCGTGGAGACACGGAGGACCGGGGTGTACACGCGGGCGCTCGCGGCGCCCGTCGCGGCCCGCACCCTGGTGCTCGGCGAGACGGTCGCCTACCTTCTGCTGGCCCTCCTGCAGTCAATGCTGATCGTCGGCATCGGCGCGCTGGCCTTCGACGTCGCCTGGGGCGATCCGCTCGCCGCGACTGTCCTGGTCGCCGTGTGGGCGCTCGTCGGCACCGGCGCCGGTGTGCTGGCCGGGGCCGTGTTCCGAACCCCGGAACAGGTGCACGCGATCGGCCCCGCGCTCGGCATCGGGATGGGCATGCTGGGCGGCTGCATGTGGCCGCTGGCCGTGGTCCCGGACTGGCTGGAGACCACAGGGCACGCGGTGCCGCAGGCCTGGGCGGTCGACGCGTGGACGACGCTGCTGTCGCGCAACGGGGACCTGTCGGCGATCCTTCGCGAGCTGACGGTCCTCGCGGCCTTCGCCACTGCCCTGGTCACCCTCGCGTCCCTCGCGCTGCGCCACCGGCTGACCACCAGTTCCGGCACGTGAACCGCCGACCGCCCCTCACATCGGGGCCGGTCGTCCCCCTGTCGCGGCAACCTCATCACGGGCCGGTACCCACGCGCTCTGTTCGACTTCAATACCGGTGTACTGCGCTGGAGTTGGCGGGTGGCGTACTACGCGTACGGCGCTCTGGGCACCGACCGCTACCCGCCCTTCACGCTCGCCGACGTCCCCGACTACCCCACACACTGGGACGTCGCGTACCCCGAACAGCTCTCCCGGGGCCTGGTCCTGGTGAAGTGGTGGCTGCTGGCCATCCCCCACTACCTGATCCTGGGCTTCGTCCTCGGCGGAGTCCGCGTGGTCTGGTTCTCGGACGGGCTGCTCGGGCTGCTCACCCTGTTCGCCGGGATCGCCCTGGCAGCCACCAAGCGCTACCCGCGCGGCATCTTCGACCTCGTGATCGGGCTCAACCGCTGGATGCTGCGCGTGGCCGCCTACGCGGCCCTCCTCACCGACGTGTATCCGCCGTTCCGGCTCGACCAGGGCGGCCAGGGCGGCCAGGGCGGCCAGGGCGGCCAGGAACCGTAAAGACCTGTCGTGACTACGGCATTCGTCTCCGTCTTCCTGTTCGTGCACGGTCTCCTCCATCTGCCGGCCTGGCTGGCGCCGGCCGGCAGGAGCGAGCCGTTCGACCCGCGGCACTCCTGGGCCTTCGCCGCGGCCGGACTGCCCCAGGTCCGAGCCCTGGGGAGGGCCGCCGTCGCCCTCGCCTCGGCCACCACCGTCCTGTGCGTCATCGCGTGCGCCGCCGCCGCGGTGCGGAGCGGCGGCTGGACGACCGCGGCACTCACCGCGGCCTACGTCGGCCTTGCGCTCAAGGCCCTGTGGTTCAACCCCTGGCTGTCCCGCGGCGTGCTGCTCGATGTCGACGTCATCGCCGGTGTGCTGCTGGCGTGGCCACCATCGCTGTACTGACGGTGCCGGGTCACGACCGCCCACAAGGGACCGTTGGGCACCCACGGGGACCCTCTCGGCCCACGCACCACCGTCCGCCTTCGGGGCACCGTGGAACGAGAGGCCATCCAGGGAGGATGCCATGACACAACGCGCCGCCGACAACACCATCGTGGTGGGCGTCGACGGGTCCGAGGCGTCCATGGAGGCGCTGCGCTGGGCCACTCGGCAGGCCAGTGCACTGCAGGCGGACGTCGTCGCCGTACACGCCTGGCAACCGATCGGGGCCGGGTTCGCCCCCTACGCCCCCTCCTCGGCGCGTCCGACGGCCGCCGAGCAGCAGCAAAGGGCCGCACAACTGCTCGCCGAAACACTGCGCGCGGTCTTCGGCCCGCAGGTTGGCAGTGCCGTACGTGCCGTCGTGGTGGAGGGACAGCCCGAGCGGGTGCTGGTGCAGCAGGCGCACGGCGCCCTGCTGCTGGCCCTCGGGCGCACGGCCCACAGGCAGCACGACCTGCCCTCCATGGGCAGCGTGGGCCGCGCGTGCCTGCGGCACGCGACGGTCCCCGTGGTCGCGGTGCCCGCCGCAGAACGCTCCGCCCGTCCCGTTTCGCCGCCCGGGGCCATCGGGGCGCCCGCTTTCGCGAGGAGCGGCGCCGCATAGCGGGCGGCGGGTAGTCGGCTATGCACCCTTCGGGCAGCCTGACGTCCACCGCCGCGGTCACCGGTCACCCGTCACCCGTCACCGGCAGCGATCGAGGAATGACGAGGTGAGGTCATGGACCTCCTGGTGGGGTTCGCGACCGCGCATGGCTCGACCCGTGAGATCGCCGAGCGACTGGCCGCCAAACTGAGTGAGGCGGGCCTGAAGGCCGAAGCGAGGGCCATGACCACGGTGGACGACGCGGACGCGTACCGCGCCTTTGTCCTCGGTAGCGCCGTCCATGGACAGACCTGGCTGGATCCGGCCAAGGCTTTCCTACGGGACAACCTCGGCCCACTGGGTGCCCGGCCGGTGTGGCTCTTCAGCGTCGGAATGCCGGGCGCCCTGCGCGGCCCCGGGAAACGCCTGGCGCTGCGGGAGGCACCGGCTCTCGTCGAGAGCCTGCCCGGAGATCTTACGCACCGGAACCATCGGCTGTTCTCCGGTGTCATCGGACGGACTGTGCGATATCCCGCGAGTTCCCGTGACTCCTGCCGGGGGCCAGAGTCCCTGGCCTGGGGCTTCTCCCTCGTTTGCATGCTCGGCCAGTTTGTGACGTAACTTCGGAATTCCTGAAGCTTTCTCGTTTTGGAGGAAGGCGGGCGGGCCGACCGGTTCTGGATCGTACGGACCGGGACCGTCGCCCTCGACCTGTATGTGCCCGGCCGCCGTGCCGCCGTAGTCGAGTCCCTGGGCCACAACGAACTGATCGGCTGGTCCTGACACTTCCCGCCCTACATGTGGCAACTCGGCGCAGCGGCCACGACTCCGGTGCGGGCCTACGAGTTCGACGCGCAGGCGGTGCGAACGATGTGCGCGGACGACCCCGCCTTCGGCCGCGCGGTGGCGACCTGGGTCGGCCGGGTGGTGGCCCACCGGCTGCACGCGTCCCGCATCCGGCTGCTCGACCTGTACGCCCCTTACGGGAGCGGCAGTCGGTAGTGATCGATGTCCCTGTTCCGTACCAGATCACCGGGTGGTTCGGGAGACGGCCGACACGGTCGGCCTCGCGTCGGCGCCCGCGGGCCCGACGACGCTCGCCCCCATCGGCGAGGTCCTTTCCCAGGGGCCGGGCGGGCGGGTGACGCTGCGCACGCTGATCGGCGCCCGGCAGGTGGTGGAATGCCGCTCGCAGCAACTCCCACGGATCTGCTGACCGGCGAATCCGGTGCATCCTCACCGAGAGACGAAGGTGCGCGGCCGGTCCTGCCTCCGGCCGCGCACCTGTGGTGCGGCGCGAGCGCGAAATGGCGCTCAGACGTGCCGCACCGGGATGGTCCTGGCGCCCGCCTTCGCCTCCGGGACCGGGACGCCCTTCCCGTCCCCACAGACACGGTCGCGGCCACCCCTCGTGGACGCGCCCATGGCTGCCCCCGCCAGCTGTCCGTGACCTGGGAGGGCACCGCGGAACGGCCCGATCCGCCTATTGGCGGTGCATGGTCTCCAGTGCCCCTTTCAGTACGTGCGGGTCGTGGTGCCCCTTGTAGACCTCGGGCGGCCGTCGGTCGAGTCCGAGCAGTTCGGCGACCGCCGTCCACGCGGTGCGGACGGAGTACTCGACGGTGAACACCACGTCGTCCGGTACCTCGGCGAACTGCCCGATGAACGCGAGGTTCACCGACCCCCTGGGCATGACCCGGGGCCGGTCGCCGTGCCGGCGGACCAGGAACTGGCTGGTGATGTACGGCATCAGGCACGGCACGACGGTCGAGCTCGCCAGGACGCGCTGCGTGAGGTGCTCGTCGAACCGCAGGTGGTGCAGAACCTCATCGAGGATCTCCCGCCCGGAGCACTCGGTCATCGGCTTGCCGGTGAGGTTGCCGGGCCGGTCCGGGAAGAGGCCGTATCCCCACCACACCGACACGCTCTCGGGCTGGTCCCGGTAGACGGGCTGGCGGTTGACCACGATGGTGAGCAGCCAGTTGGAAGCAGTGAAGGTCATCAGCCCGCCCCTGCCCGCCTCCTGTCCGCTGAACTTCTCCATCGCCTCGAGGAACACCCGGTCCCGGGCGGTGACGGTGAACGACTCCCACCTCGACTGCGGAACGTGCTTGTCGAAGACGCCGGGGTGGCCGAAGTCGTCCCGGCCCCGGGACAGTCGGTGCCACAGCAGCCAGGCGTCGGAGCGGCGCGCGCTGTGCGGGTCGGGCGCCTCGGTGTGGGAGCCGAGGCTGGAGGCGTCCGTCATCGAGCCGTTGGTGACCAGGACGAGGTCGTCGGGGGCGACGCGGATCTCGTCGTCACGGTCGTTCCGGTGCAGGAGGATCCGCTCGACGGTCGTACGCGGCCCCGGTGCGAGCACGAGATCCCGGACCCGGCAGCCGGTGTGGATGGTCACGCCCCGCTCGGCCAGCCAGGCCCGCAGCGGGCGGACGATGGAGTCGTACTGGTTGTAGCGGGTGCGATGGATCCCCGACATGGTGGCGAACTCGGGGAACAGGTGGATGAACCGCTTGAGGTAGCGGCGGAACTCGATCGCGCTGTGCCAGGGCTGGAAGGCGAACGTGGTGCACCACATGTACCAGAAGTTCGTGGTGAAGAAGTGGTCGGTGAAGCAGTCGGTGATGGCCTTGGCGTCCAGTCGCCCCTCGGAGGTGGCTAGGCAGCGCATCAGGTCCAGCCGGTCTCGCTCGGAGAAGCCCATCGAGGTCACGTCGACGATCTTCCCGTCGCCGTCGACGAGGCGTGAGACGTCGTCCCAGGCAAACGTCTCGTGCCCGGCGAGGATCTCCTGGGTCACCGAGACCGAGGGGTCGTCGAGCGAGGGAATGGTCGACAGCAGATCGTAGGTGCAGCGGAACTCGGCCTCGAACATGCGGCCGCCGCGCATGGAGTAGCCGGTCTCCGGGGTGCCACCCGCGTCCAGGCTGCCGCCAATGCGGTCCTGCTCCTCGAAGAGGTGGATGTCCGCCCCGTCGAAGTCGCCCTCGCGGATCAGGTACGCCGCTGCGGCGAGCGCGGCGACGCCGCTGCCCACGAGATATGCCTTTGCCATTACAGCTCCTTGGTGTGGCCCGCTCGCCCGTCGGCGGGGCCGATCGGTGTGCTCACCGTTTCTCGTGGTGCGGGCCGGAGTCTGTAGGCCTTTGGGCACCGGGACCGGTCCGGTCGGCCCCGGTCCCAGGCCGTGGGATCCAGGAGAGGCCACGAAGCCGTTTTGTCCCATGGACGGCCCGCGAAGTGAGGGCCGTTCGGCCCCATGGCACGGCCCGGTGGGCTGGCCTGACCACGGTCGGGATCGCGCCGGTCTTCCTGCTGTGGACGCAGACCGACACCGGCAACGCGCGCAGCCTGACGGCGCTGGCCGTCACCGTGCTCGCGCTGCTCGGCGCCCTCGCGGCGAACCGTCGGGCACGCGAGGGCTGGGCGTTCGTCCTGTCCGGGGTCACAGTCGCCGCGGCCGTCGCGATGCTCTTCCTCGCGCTGTACCCGGACGTCATGCCCTCCAGCCTGGACACGGCGTGGAGCCTGACGGTCTCCAACGCTTCCTCCTCGGCGTACACGCTGAAGGTCATGACCTGGGTCGCCGCGATCATGACACCGCTCGTGCTGCTCTACCAGAGCTGGACGTACTGGGTGTTCCGCAAGCGCATCGGCGTCGAGCACATCCCCGCCTGATCCCGGCTCGAAAGCCACCGCGGACTGAGAGGCGGTCACCGATGAAGCCCGTGGACCCGCGATTGCTGCGCCATGCCCACGCCACCCGGCTCTTCCTCGCGGCATCCGTGGTCCTCGGCACGATCGGTGCGGCGCTGCTCGTCCTTCAGGCCGTCGCCGTCGCCGATGTGGTGGTCGGGGCGTTCCAGGACGACAGAGACCTCGCGTCCCTGCGCGATCCGCTGCTCCTGCCGGCCGGTGTCTCGGCCGGCCGGGCGGCGGTCGCCCGGCCGGCCGAGACTGCGGCCCGCCGGGCCTCCGCGGCGGCAAAGTCACCGCTGCGCGAGCGGCTGCTGGCGCACGCGACCGCACTCGGCCCGGACCACGTGGCCGCCCAGCGCAGCGGCGAACTGACCACGCCGGCCACTCGAGGCGTGGACGCCCTCGATGACTACGGGGCCACCACCGACGGCCGGGATGGCGGAAGCGCCGGCACAACCCGCAGTCACCGGTGACGCCGGGCAGCCCCGGCAGCCGGCCTGTGTACGACGGGCAGCGTCGGGCGTCCCCATCCCGAAGCCACCTGCCGGGCCGGGCGGTACGGCCCCCTTCACCAAGGTCGGCCCCGCGCCGGACCATGACCGGGCCGAGCATGGCAAAGGCCGTTCGGCCCCCCTCTGAGGCCCCTCAGCCCCTGCCCCTGCCATGTGCCCGGCGGGAATCTGACAGTGGAAGGGTTCGCACAGGAGCGTGCGGACACGGATCCGGGGAGGTGTCGGCCGTGCTTCGCCCCGTTGTCGTAGGCCTGGACGGTTCGCGTGAGAGCCTCGCCGCCGCCGACTGGGCGGCCCGGGAGGCGCTGAGGCGCGGTCTGCCGCTGCGCCTGGTGCACGCGTGGGAGGGCGGGATGTCGCCCGTTGAGTCGGAGCTGCCCGAGGTGGAGGCGCCGCGCTACTGGGCGCGGCGGATCCTGCGCGGCGCCATGGACCGGCTCAACGAGCGCTACCCGCAGGTGCATCTGAGCGGCGAGCAGATCTCCCGGCCGGCGGCCGACGCTCTCGTCGCGGCCGGTGACGACTGCGAGCTGCTGGTCCTGGGCAGCCGCGCGTTCAGCGGCCTCGGTGGGTTCTTGGCCGGTTCGGTGGCGCTGGCGACGGTGGCCCACGCGTCGCGGCCCGTCGTTCTCGTACGGGCCGATCAGGCCCTGGAGGACGAGCACCTGCCGGACCCGGAGGGTAACCACTCGGCGCGCACCCCGTACCGCGACGTCGTGGTCGGCGTGGACCCGGCGTCTCCCTGCGAGAAACTGCTTGCGTTCGCCTTCGAGACCGCGACACCGCGTGCCGCACCGCTACGGGTCGTGCACGCGTGGCAGCTGCCCTACATGCCCACCGCGGCAGAGGCGAAGGCACGCAAGGCGGTCAGCGCTGCTGCCGAGAAGGCGCTGGCTTCCGTGCTCGGGCCGTGGCGGGAGAAATACCCCACCGTGGAGGTCCGCGAGCTGGCCGGGGAAGGCCGTCCGGCACAACGGCTGCTGGACGCGACGCAGGACGCCGGCCTGCTGATCGTCGGCCGCAGGATCCGCCCGGCCAAACTCGGCGTCCACACCGGTCCGGTCGCACACGCTGTGATGCACCATGTCCGGTGCCCGGTCGCCATCGTCCCTCACGAGTGAGTCCCTGGTCGATACGATCACGGGCCCCCGCGTTCAGCGCGCGGGGGCCCGTGATCGTGGTGTGTCAGGCGACGAACTCTCCCACTGCCGCCTTCAGTTCGCTCAGTCCCTTCTTCGCGTCGGTGAAGAGCATGCCGGTCTTGGGGTCGGTGTAGAGCTCGTTGTCGATGCCCGCGTAGCCGTGTCCCATGGACCGCTTGATGACGACCACGCTCTTGGCCTTGTCGACGTCGAGGATCGGCATCCCGGAGATCGCGTTGCCGGGGCGGCGGGCGATCGGGTTGGTCACGTCGTTCGCGCCGATCACCAGGGCCACGTCCGCCTGCGGGAACTCGGGGTTGACGTCGTCCATCTCCTTCAGCTGGGTGTAGGGCACGTTCGCCTCGGCCAGGAGAACGTTCATGTGGCCCGGCATGCGGCCCGCGACCGGATGGACGGCGTAGCTGACGTCGATGCCGTGGTCGGTGAGCAGCTTGGCCAGGTCGCCGAGTTCGTGCTGGGCCTGGGCGGCGGCGAGACCGTACCCGGGGACAAAGATGACCTTGCTGGCGTAGGCCAGCTGGACCGCCACATCGTCTGCCGAGACCGATCGCACCTGGGCCGGGGCTGCGGATCCCGTCGCGGCGGGGGCGCTGTCGCCGGTGCCGAAGCCGCCGATGACGATGTTGGCGATGGAGCGGTTCATGGCGTCGGCCATCAGCTTGGTGAGGATGCCGCCCGAAGCGCTGACCAGCATGCCGGCTATGATCAGCGCGGTCTCGTCGAGTACGAAGCCCGCCATCGCGACCGCCGACCCGGTGAAGGCGTTCAGCAGGGCGATGACCACCGGCATGTCGGCGCCCCCGATCGGCAGCACCATCGTCACGCCGAAGAGCAGCGCCACCGCCACGAGCCCGTACAGCGCGACCCGGCTGTCGGGTGCCAGCACCAGCCAGACCGTGCCGGCGACGAAGGAGGCCGGCAGCAGGACGTTGAGCAGTCGTGCGCCCGGGAAGGCCACAGGTGCTCCGGAGACGACGCCTTGCAGCTTGCCCGCCGCGACCAGGGATCCGGAGAAGGTGACCGCTCCGATGACGATGTCCAGCGCTCCGGGCAGGGAGACGCGTGCGCCCAGGGCGGCCGGCTGGTCGGCCTGGAGCAGGTCGCCCACGGCGATGAGCGCGGCCGCGCCTCCGCCGACGGCGTTGAAGAGACTGACCAGTTGGGGCATGGCGGTCATCTGCACCTCGCGCGCGGCCCACAGGCCGAGCGCCGCGCCGACCAGACCGCCCGTGACCAGGACGAGCCAGCCGGTCCGGCTGATCGCGCCCTCGTCCGCCACCAGCCACACGGTGGCGCCGATCGCCGCGGCCATGGCGGCGGCGGAGAGGGCGTTGCCGCGGCGGGCCGTACGCGGGTGGTTCATCAGGTGCAGGCCGAGGACGAAGCAGGCGGCCGCGGCGAGGAAGATGTAGTGGACGGCGTTGGAGACAGTGTCCATGGCGCTCACACCTCTGCCTTCTGGTTCTTTTCAGCCGCGGCCGGCCGAGGCTTGGCCTTGAACATCTCCAGCATCCGGTCGGTGACGACGTATCCGCCGACGACGTTCATAGCGCCGAAGGCCATGGCCACGAAGGTGAGGACGTAGCCGAGCCAGGTGTGGGACTCGGCCGCGATCAGCATCGCGCCGATGACGACGATGCCGTGGACCGAGTTGGAGCCGGACATCAGCGGGGTGTGCAGGGTCGCGGGGACCTTGCTGATGACCTCGATGCCGACCAGCACGCTCAGGACGAAGACGGTGATCGCGGTGAGGAGATCGAGGTTGTTCATGAGGATGCTCCTCCCATGAGTGCGGCCGTGATCTCGTCGGCCGGGTCGAGGGTCAGTTCCCCGTCGCGCACCAGGTGCCCCAGAAGCGCGACGAGGTTGCGGGCGTACGCCGCGGACGCGGCGGTCGCCATGGCGGAGGGCAGGTGCCCGGCACCGATGAGGGTGACTCCGCCGTCCAGGACGACCGTCTTGTCGGGCTCGGAGCCCTCGACGTTCCCGCCGAGTTCGCTCGCGGCGAGGTCGACGACGACCGAGCCGGGCTTCATCCGCTCGACCACGGCCGCGGTCACCAGCAGCGGCGGCTTGCGGCCCGGCACCTGCGCCGTGGTGATCACGACGTCGGAGCGGGCGATGTGCGTGTCCAGCGCCTCCCGCTGGGCCTGCTGTTCCTGTTCGGTCAACTCCCGTGCGTAGCCGCCCTGTTCGGTGCCCGGTTCCCCTTCCGGCGGGCTCTGGATGTCGAGGAACCGGGCGCCGAGCGACTCCACCTCCCCTCGGGATGCGGGGCGTACGTCGTACGCCGAGACGACAGCGCCGAGACGCCGGGCGGTGGCGATCGCCTGCAGCCCGGCCACTCCGGCGCCGAGGACCAGGACCTGGGCGGGACGCATGGTGCCCGCCGCGGTGGTCAGCATCGGGAAGAAGCGGTCGTACGAATCGGCGGCGAGGACCGCCGCCTTGTAGCCGGCGACGCTGGCCTGCGAGGTCAGCGCGTCCATGGACTGGACGCGGCTGAGGGTGCGGGGCAGCAGATCGAGGCTGACCGTGCGCACGCCGCGCCCGGTCAGTTCCTCGACCAGGGCGGGGTGCCGCAGCGGTTCGAGCAGGCCGATCAGAGTCTGCCCGGCGCGCAGAGCTGTCGCGGTCTCCTCGTCGGGCGGGCCGACGCAGAGGACAGCGTCCGCGCGTGCGTAGAGCTCGTCCGGGGTGACTACGATCGCGCCGACGGCGGTGTATTCGGCGTCGGTGAACCAGGCGCCGGCTCCGGCTCCGGTCTCGATCAGGACGTCGAGTCCGGCCCGGCGCAGGAGGGTTACGGCCTCGGGGACGAGGGCGACACGGCGTTCGCCGGGCGCCCGCTCCCGTACGGCACCTATGGTGAGGGTTGCCATGATCTGCTGCCTCTCCCTGTGACCCGGTGGTGCCGGGCCCTAGAACTCGAAGACGAGCCGGGCTTCGGCCCGTCCGCCGAGGACCTCGTCGAAGGAGTCGTTGACCTCCTCCAGGCGCCGCTTCTCGGCGATCACCTGGGTGCGTCCGGCCGCGTGCAGTGCGAACACCTCCGCGAGGTCCTGGCGGGTGCCGACGATGGAGCCGATGACGGAGATCCCGCCGAGCACGGTCTCGAAGATCGGCACGTTGATGGACGCGTTGTCGGCGGGCAGCCCGACCATCACCAGACGCCCGCCCCGGTTCAGTGACCGGTAGGCCTGCTCGAAGGCCTTGGCGCTCGCGGCCAGCACGACGGCCACGTCCGCTCCGCCGGCCTGCCTGATCTCCTCGACCGGGTCGTGTGTGCGGGCGTTGACGATCTGGTCGGCGCCGAGCTTGTGGGCCAGACCCAGCTTGTCCGGTTCGACGTCGACGGCAGTGACGAAGCCGCCGACGAGCCGCGCGTACTGCACCGCCAGATGGCCGAGACCGCCGATGCCGAAGACGGCGACCCGTTCGGCCGGGACCACGTTCGCGACCTTGATGGCCTTGTACGTGGTGACGCCCGCGCAGGTCAGCGGCGCCGCGTCGAACGACGACACGCCCTCGGGTACCCGGACCACGGCACCTGCGTCGGCGACGGCGTACTCGGCGTAGCAACCGTCCACGGAGTAGCCGGAGTTGACCTGGCTCTGGCAGAGAGTCTCCCAGCCGGAGACGCAGTGGCGGCAGGTGCCGCAGGACGAGCCGAGCCACGGGATGGCGACCCGCTTGCCCACCAGGTCCTCGGAGACGCCGGCTCCGACGGCCTGCACCGGGCCGACGCCCTCGTGCCCTGGGATGAACGGCGGCCGCGGCCTGACCGGCCAGTCGCCGTGCGCGGCGTGGATGTCGGTGTGGCAGAGCCCGGAGGCCTCCATACGGACGAGCACCTGGCCGGGGCCGGGCTCGGGGACGGGCAGCTCCTGGATCTCCAGAGGCTTGCCGAAGTCGGTGACGACCGCTGCCTTCATGATCAGCTCCTCGGATGGTGCGTGTGTGCGGGCCCGGGTCTCCTCCGGGTCCTCGACGTGTGTGACGAACCGCAGCCCGTCCCCCGCTGCGAGGGAGAAGCCGCCCGGTGTTCCCTCCTCGACGTCCAGAACGAAGCGCGGGCGGCCGAGCGCCTCGTACAGGTCGGCGTCGATGTGGAAGGTGCAGCCGTCCAGGACGCCGAGCAGCATGTCGCCCTCGCCGAGGACGAATTCGCCACCGGGGAAGCACATCGGGTCGCTGCCGTCGCAGCAGCCGCCGGACTGGACGAACATCACCGGCCTGCCGTGGGCGGCGCGCAGGGCTCTGATGGCCCGGTGCGCCGCCCGGGTGGCGGTGACGCGCCCGGCGTTGCCGTTGTGAAGCGTCGCAGGCATGTCGGTGCACCCCTTCGGATCCGCTGGGACTGGTGGAGCTGCTGGACCTGGCGGACCGCTAGAACAGCCCGAGCGGCTTGGTGCCGTAGCTGACCAGGAGGTTCTTGGTCTGGCTGTAGTGCTCGAGCATCATCTTGTGGGTCTCGCGGCCGATGCCGGAGACCTTGTAGCCACCGAACGCGGCACCCGCCGGGTACTGGTGGTAGCAGTTCGTCCAGACGCGGCCCGCCTTTATGGCGCGGCCCATCCGGTAGGTGCGTCCGGTGTCGCGGCTCCACACGCCGGCCCCGAGGCCGTACAGCGTGTCGTTGGCGATCTCGAGCGCCTCGGCCTCGTCCTTGAAGGTGGTGACCGCGAGGACGGGTCCAAAGATCTCCTCCTGGAAGACCCGCATCTTGTTGTGGCCCTTGAGGACGGTCGGCTCGTAGAAGAACCCGTCCGCGAACTCCCCGCCGATGGCGGGACGGTGGCCGCCCACGAGCAGTTCGGCTCCTTCCTTCACGCCGATCTCGACGTAGGAGCCGATCTTCTCGACCTGCTGCCTGGAGACCTGGGGGCCGATCATGGTGGCCGGGTCGAGCGGGTTGCCCTGCTTGATGGCGCGGATGCGCTCCAGACAGCGGCCCATGAACTCCTCGTAGATGCCCTCCTGGATCAGTGCGCGCGAGGGACAGGTGCACACCTCGCCCTTGTTGAACGCGTACAGCACGAGTCCCTCGACGGCCTTGCTGAGGAAGTCGTCGTCCTCGGCGGCCACGTCGTTGAAGAAGATGTTCGGCGACTTGCCGCCCAGCTCCAGGGTGACCGGGATGATGTTCTCGGACGCGTACTGCATGATCAGCCGGCCGGTGGTGGTCTCCCCGGTGAAGGCGACCTTGGCGATGCGCTTGTTGGTGGCCAGCGCCTTGCCGATCGCGGCGCCCGGGCCGTTGACGACGTTGACGACGCCGGCGGGGAGGATGTCGCCGATGACCTCCATCAGCTTCAGGATCGACCACGGGGTCGGCGAGGCGGGCTTGAGGACCGAGGTGTTGCCCGCGGCGAGCGCCGGGGCCAGCTTCCACGCGGCCATCAGGAGCGGGAAGTTGAACGGGATGATCTGCCCGACCACGCCCAGCGGCTCGTGGAAGTGGTAGGCGATCAGCTCCTTGTCGATCTCGGTGATCGAGCTCTCCTCGGCGCGGATCGCAGCCGCGAAGTAGCGGAAGTGGTCCGCGGCGAGCGGGATGTCGGCGGCGAGGGTCTCACGGACGGGCTTGCCGTTGTCCCAGCTCTCGGCGACGGCGAGCTCCTCGCGGTGGGCGTCGATGGCGTCCGCCACCTTGTTCAGCACCGCGGCCCGCTGGGCCGCGGACGCCCCGCCCCACTCGTCCTTCGCGGCGTGCGCGGCGTCCAGGGCGAGTTCGATGTCCTCGGGACCCGACTTCGGGACCTCGCAGAAAGGCCTGGCGGTGGCGGGGCTCAGGTTGGGCGAGTACTCACCGGTGGTGGGCGCCTCCCACTTGCCGCCGATGAAGTTCTCGTAGCGGGGCGAGACGTCGACGGGGCTGCCCGTCGCGCCCGGAGGCTCGTACGTCATGATCGTCACCTTTCACGAGGGTTGTGGTGATGCTCAGCACGCTAGGAGTGGGAACGCTGCAATACCGCTGCATGCCGTCGGACCTGCGATGGGATGGCCCCGACGGCGTCCAGTGCGTGCGCTCGGGCCGCCGCGGCGGCGCGCTGTGGAGAACCGCCCGGCAGTGTGTGGGCGAGTGCCAGCCATGCGGCGGGATCGTCGGCTCCCCAGGCTGCCCCAACCCAGCGGCGCAACTGCCCGGCGTCACCGCCGGCCAGGACGGCACCGCGCAACTGCTGTTCCAGGGCCCGCCGATGCTCCACCACGGCCGGCGCCTCGGAGCGCGGCAGCAGCGGGCCGGGGTAACGGGCCAGCGCCTCGGCGACCCGCCCCTCGGCAAGCAGCGCGGCCACCTCCCCGAAGTCGCCGCGCACCGGGAGCAGCAGTCGGTACGGCCGCGATCCGAGCACGGCCGGGCCGAGCACCGCACGCAGCCGGGTCATCTCGGCCCGCAGCGTCGACGCCGGCACCTCCCGCTCCGACAGGTCCACCGCGAGCCGGTCGCCATGCACACCCCGGTCCTCCAGGGCGAGCGCCAGCACGATCTCGCTGTGGCGCGGACTCAGCCGGTGGACGCACCCCGCGCTTTCCAGCAGCGCACTGTCCCGGCCGAGCGCCGAAAGCCGTATGAAGCCGCGGGAGGCCGGCGCACGTCCGTCGAGGCCCAGCGGCACCGTACGTTCGAGCTCGGCCTCGGCCGACAGCGCGGCAGCGCGTACGGCGGCCAACGCCGGGGGCGTGGCGATGGTGCCGCCGCCCGAGAGGTCGACGACCCCGAGCACGCGTCGGGTACGGGGATCGCGCACAGGGGCGGCGGCGCACGACCAACCGTGGACGGCGGCGCTGTAGTGTTCGCCCGCCACGATCTGGACGGCGCGGCCCAACTCCAGTGCGGTACCCGGTGCGTTGGTCCCCGCCTGCCGCTCCGACCATACGGCGCCCTCGACGAAGCGCATATGCTCGGCCCGGTCCATGGCAGCGGTGTCACCCTCGACCCAGAGCAGGGTCCCGTCGGCGTCGCCGACCGCGAAAATGTGACCGTCGTCCGCGGCGCCCGCGCCCAGCAGCTCGCGGAACAGGGGAAGTACGGTGGCGAGCGGGTGGGCCCGCCGGTAGGCGTCCAGTTCGGCGGGGGTTCCCCGCAGGGGCGGCAGGCGGCTGCCGTCGGGCCGTATGCCCCGGCCGGAGCAGCGCCGCCACGAATCGGCGACCAAGGCCCGGATCCCTGGCAGCTCTCCGGGCGAGGTCACGAACCTCTCGTGTGCTGCGCGCAGCGCGGACACAGAGGCGACGGTGGAACCCTCCATGGCACCTCCCACATTCGAGCCTCCGCCCGTTCGCACCAGCCTCACCGGCACGGGTATGAGGTCGCAGGGGCCGAACGTCCCCGGCTACAGGGCCCCTTGGACTCCCCCCTACGGCCTTCAGGAGCGGTCCTCACTCCAGCGTCATCCAGCGCTATGGGCGGAGAGATGGGCCGGGCAGCCGTAACGACCCGCCACATGGCCTCACTTCGGCCGTGATCCGCAGGAGCCGTCCGCCGCAACGCCGCTCACATCAGTGCGATCGTCGTGCGCCGCGCGCCAGGGTGATGCGTGCAGGGCCCGCCGACCGGGCTGTCCGGCGATGCCGCCCCGCCCCTGATCACATGGTCTTGCGTCGCCACTGCGGCTCGACCTGGTCCCACCGCCGGCCCCACTCCTCGGTGCGCCGACGGTCGAGCCGCCACCGTGCAACGCGCCCGGCGCCGTACGTCAAGCCGCCGAGGGCGAGCGCGGCCGAGGCACCCAGCAGGCCCGCTTGAGCCTCTGCCTGAGCCGCGGTCGGCGGCTGTGAGGCGATCCGGCCCTGGTCGTCGAGCCAGATCACCACCCTTGATCCAGCCTGGAGCCCGGAGTCCACGGTGGCCCGTCCGGTATCCGTGGTGCCGTCCGGCGCCGTCCAGCGGACCTTCGCGCGGACGCGGTCGTCCGTCGCTCCCTCCGCCGTCGGCATGGCCCGTTCGGCGGTCTCGAGAAGGACGGCCCTGACGGAATGCCGGTTGGCGCGCAGCTGCGCGAAGGACTCGTCCGCGGCCTGGACCGTGACCGCGCCAACCGCAGTGCCGCCCAGCACGACGACTGTCCACACCCCGAGCATGATCCAAGCCTCGATGACGTCGTCGCGCCGCCGCAGCGGGTTGCTCCGCAACCGCCACAGCAACCACCTCGTACGCTTTGCCTTGCGCATGGCACCCGCACCTCCTCGAAGTGACAACAGGACGGTGACACCTGGGAACCGGGCCCGGCAGGGGCCGACCAGACGGCATCACAGGGCCGGTCGGTGCCCACTCGGACACGTCGGTGGGCCGTTCAGCCCTCCTCCAGGGCAGTCGGCAGGGCGCGCCCAGCACGTCCGGCCCGTCCGGACCACGCCGAGGGACCACCGGCCCCTCCCCTTCGCCGCCAGGAAGGTCTCACCCTCGGTGGAAAGCACCATCTGCGCGGTCTTCGCGCGAGCACGGGACGGGCGAGGAGGAACCCCATGCGATCCGCCACTGTTGACGCCTCAACACTCAAACCCTGCCTCGCGGCCGCGGCCGCCGCGCCCTCGATCTTCAACACCCAGCCATGGCGCTTCCGCCTGGCTCCCGAGACCGTCACACTCGAGGTCCGCGCTGCTCCGGAGCGAGGTCTGCGGCATGTCGATCCCGCGGGCCGTGCCCTGCACCTGTCAGTGGGCGCGTCCGTGTTCAACCTCCGTGTCGCGGTGGGCCACTTCGGCTGGCGCCCGGTCACCCGCCTGCTGCCCGCACCGGAGGACCCTGAGCTCCTCGCCACCGTGCGCTTCACAGGGCCCGCCTCTCGGCCCGCCACCGAGCATCGTGCGGACCTGTACGAGGCGATCGGGCGCCGGCACAGCAGCCGGTTCGCCTTCTCGGGCAGGTCTCTGCCACCCCAGCTGCGCGCGGAACTCGCCGAGGCCGCCCGCGCCGAGGGTGCCTTGCTCACCTTCCCCGATACTGCCGAGACAGAGCGTTTGCTCCGGGTGACCGCCGAGGCCGAGCACCGCAACCGGACGGATCCGGACCGGGGAACCGAGAGCCGCCGCTGGATCCACCGCGACCGGGACGCACTCACCGACGTCGGACTCCCGCAGGCCGCCCTCGGCCCTCAGGACTCCCACGAGCGCCTGCCCATGCGCGACTTCACCGCGCAGCGGCACGCCGAACGGCTGACGGCCCAGCCGTTCGAGAAGGACCCGGTCATCGCGCTGCTGACCACCGAACACGACCGCCGGGCCGACTGGCTGCGGGCCGGGCAGGCTCTGCAACACCTCCTGCTGGTCGCCACGGTCCATGGCGTACGGGCCTCCCTGCTGCACCAGCCGATGGAGTGGCCGGACCTGCGCCATGCCCTGAGCCCGGCGCCGGGCCGCATCGGACACGCCCAGATACTGATCCGCCTGGGATACGGCCCCGACGGCCCCACCACCCCGCGCCGCGCCGCACACAGGCTGCTCGATACCGGACCGACAGCCGACATGGTGACTGAGGGTCACGGGTGATCGCACCCCGCGGCGAGACGGGCGAGTATCATGGACATGACCACGGGTCTTCGACACCGGTCGTCACGCCCCGGCCCGGTATCCACTCCCCCTCAAGCACCGCCGCTTCCCGCGCGCCTGGCGCCTCGTCGACAGCGGTGACACCTGCGACGGGTCCGGCCCCCTGCCGACCGGGGAATTTCTGCCGCGGTGCGCCTACGAGAAGCGCTGGCGGACGTCGGTGAGCGACGACAGAAGGGGTGGGCCCTGGGTGTTCCAGGCAGGTCGAGTGCGGCAGGACGGATGACCAACGAGGCCCCTGAGTAGCGTGGTTGAGACGTCAGACATCTCGATCAACTGCCCGAGGGCCTCGCTCGTTGCGCTTCCCGGACCGTCACCCGATCGGTGGCCCGCTCGAAGAAGCTCAACTGACGGATCGGCCGGTCGGCCGATGGCGGCCGATGCCGATCCGGGGTGGTGAGGTCACAGGGTGTGGGCGGTGGGGTGGTGTGGTTCGTACAGCGGGAGTTCGGCGCCGCTGGGGAGTCGGATCGCGGCCAGTCTGCCCCAGCGCTGTTCGCTGACCGGCCGGATGATCTCGACGCCCTGCGCACGGAACCCGCGGAGTTGGGAATCGAGGTCGTCGCACATCAAGAAGAACTCGTGCCGGGGCGGGCCGTCGGTCGGGTGGACGGCCACCTCGGCCGGGGGCAGCTTGAAGATGAGCCAGCCGCCGCCCGCGTCGACGCCGGGCAGGTCGAGGACGTCACGGATGAAAACACGGTCCGCCTCGGCGTCCTGGCTATAGAGGATGACATGCGCACCATTGATCATGGAACTGGCTCCTGCCCGTTGACGTGCCGGCCCTCGCGTCCGCCGACATCCTCGCGCTCCCGGATGCGAGATGCCTTCGACTGCACGCGACGACACGACGGTCGTCCCGCTTCCGGGCGCAGACCCCGCACTGCACCTGCGGCGACGGGCCGGGGAGGGCGACGCCACGGGCGTGCTCCCGGACTGCGGAATCCCCCGCACCGCACCGGTTGCGCCTCGGCCGTCGTCCCGCGAGGTCGAGAACCGGCAGGTGCAGCTCACTCCCGCGGCCCGACTCTGGAACCATCCCGGCCTTATTGACGTGCAGGTATGGGGAGCGCCTGGGACGCCATCCCGGATCGGGGCATGACTGCACAGGCCGACGGATGGATGGGTGTACGGACCACATGGATGCAATCCACGATGACGTGGTGGAGTTCGCCCTACTGCTGACGCGCCTGAAGGAGCGCACGGACCGCAGCTACTCGGCGCTGGCCCGCCGCCTCGGCATGAACGCCTCCACGCTGCACCGCTACTGCTCCGGAGAGGCGGTTCCCCTGGACTTCACCGGGGTCGAGCGGTTCGCCACGCTCTGCGGAGCCTCCCCCGACGAACGTGTGGAGTTGCACCGCCGGTGGATCCTGGCAGCCGCGGCACGGCAGCGATCACGACTTTCCGACGCCCGGCGGACACCGACACGCCGCGGCACCGCCGCCACGCCCGCTCCGGCCGCATCCGTGAGCCACGGAGACCAGGCGGACCAGGCGGACCAGGCGGACCAGGCGGACCAGACGGACCAGGGAGTCGAGCCGTACTCGCCGGCCGACCCGCGCCCGGGACTCGCCCCACCGGCCGACGCGCGCCCGGAGTCGCCCCGCCCTGCCGACCGGCGAGCCCTCGCCGTGCGCCCTCGGCGACGGTTCGCGCGTTCGACGGTGCTGGCGGCCTCGCTCGCCGTCGCGTTCGCCGTCCTCACGGCATCCGCCGGCGGGCCCCCCTTCGGCCGCGGTGAGCCGTCGGACTCCGCCCGCACCACGCCGACGTCCTCGGCGCCGGCCGCGCACAGCGGCGGCAGCCCGCAGAAGAACAAGGAGGGCGGGGTCGCGCCGCCGGCCCCTCTCACCTGGACGGCCGACTCCCAGCTCTGGCAGCTCGATTGCGACCATGACTACGTCATCGCCAAGCCGCCCGGTCAGGTCCCTCCGCCGCCGACTCCGGCCGACGCCTCGGTCTGGGCCACGTCCCAGCGGGCGGTGCACGGGCGCACCACCAATCTGCGGGTCTCGGTGCAGGGACGCGGCGCCGCAGCGGTGGTGCTGCAGGCTATGCATGTGCGCGTGGTCGGCCGCGTCACCCCGGCCGACCGCTCGGGCTCCGCCTATTCCATGTACGAGGGCTGCGGCGCCGTCCTCGTGCCCCGCTACTTCTCCGTGAACCTCGACGCGCGCCGGCCCTTGGTCCGTTCCATGCCCGGCAACGACCCGGACCGACCGGCTCCCGCGATCGACTTCCCCTACCGGGTGTCCCTACGGGAGCCGGAGGTCCTGCTGGTCGCCGCGCGCACCGAGGCCTGCACCTGCGACTGGTACCTCGAGCTCGACTGGTCCTCGCAGGGCCGAACCGGCACTATGCGCATCGACGACCACGGCCGCCCGTTCCGCACCACCAGCATCAAGGGGCTACCGCACTACTGGTACCGCGACCCCCGCGGCTGGGTCCCCATGACCTGACCACCCGCCAGGACAGGACGGTGAGCGCGGCTGACGAAGCGACAGGCCGCACAAGCCCCCGAGAGTCGCGCCGTTGACACAGAGCGCGACCGGGCCCGAAGGGATGCCGCACACAGCCCTCTCCTGACCCGACGGCAGGCGCGGTCACGCACGCGTGCCTGCCGCCGGGGCGGCGGAGCTAGCAGGTGGAGCGGCTGGAGATCTTTATCCCGTTGACGAGCACGGAGTTGACGAACACCGTCGAGGAGTTGGGCGAAAGGCAGATCGAGCCGCCGCCCTGGAGCCGCAGATACACCACGTCGTCATTGCGGGTGTTCATGACCCCGTAGTGCGGCCGGGGCGTGACCGCCTGATAGGCGCTGGTGACGTCCCGGTACTTCGACATCGGCGTGCCCGCGAGCAAGGCGTCGTTGTCCACGTAGAAGCAGACATACGGGTACGGGCAGCCGTGGGTGGGGGCTTCCGCGTGGGCTGCGGACGCGCCGGTCATGGCGATGGCCCCGACGGCCACGCTCACCCCCGCCAGGCCGACGGTCTTCCGGATTGCAGACTTCATTCAAATCCTCCGATTACTAAGGTCGTTGTTCGCATGTGTCCTTGCGTGTCCACGGCAAGGCAAGGCCAGGTGGGCGTTCTGGTGAGCCGCTGGGTGACGGCCCCGGTCGAGGTCCGTCACTTCGACATGATGAAATCCAGAGCGTAACCGGAAGCAGTCGTCCAGTAGGTGACGAGCTGGCCGTCGTCCGCGTACAGCGTCGGGGCCGGCATGGGGACGTCGATCGGCCGGCCCGCGGTGCTGCCGGGCTTGCGGCCCTGGAGGCCGAGGGTGATGCTCCTCGCCTCGTACTCGTCCCGGGCGCCACCGCTGACGAGCAGGGCGGCATAGGCCTCCTCACCCGGAGCGAGGGTCACGGGCGCCCCCGGGTTCGGGTCGCTCTCCTTGATGACGGGAACCGTGGTCCGGGCATCGGCGCCGAGCCGCACCAGCGGGTGACGGTAGAGGTTGCACTTCTTGTCGCCGGCGTTCTGGACGATCAGGAGGAGGTGCCTCGCCTCCTTGCTGTCCGCGGGCTCCTTGACGGCGGACACCCCGAGAACGTCCTGGGAGCAGGCGGCGACGGCGCCCTTTCCGCCGGTGCCGCCCGAGCCGTGCGCCACCGTGTCTTCGGCCTTGCCGCCGGCTGCCCGGGGCCCGGTGGCGGAGGCCTGCACCGACACACCGCATCCAAGAGCCAGGGCGAGACCCGCGGCCACGGCCACACGGCGGCCCCCGAAGGACTTCACGTTCATATGCATGCTCCTCTTCTGGTCGGTACGTGGTCGCACGTGCCCGCGGCGCGGCGCCGCGGATCACGGTGCGTGCCGGGCCGGCGTCTGCCCACCACCCCGTCCGGAGTCGGGGTGTCCTGGGGCAGTCGGGCTGTCCGCCGCTTCAGCCGGTGCGACGACCACAGCCTGGGATGACCTCCGGACCTGGGACAACAGCCGCCGCCGTTCCGCAACGGTGGGACGATCCCACCCCCGACGACCTGCGCGGACCGGGAAGCCTGGGATGCCGGTCCGGGATACGAAATGCGTCTGGATCCGAAGCCCTTGTGGATCCGCCACCGCCGGAGCCGGTGGCCGGACCGGCGGGCCCGACCGCACCCGCCGCCTCGGCAACCCCCGTCGCTCCCTGCCCCGGCCGTCACTCTCCGATGTGGCGCAGTGCCCAGCACGCCCACACGACGGTGACCACGTCCGTCACGGTGACCGACGCGCCGAGGGCGATCCCGAAGGCCGGCCGGGGACGAGGTGTTCCGCCCGGGCTCAGGTACTCGGGTGGGCGTGAGTAGGCCCGGTCAGGGCGAGGTCGTCCCCGGCCCACCCACCTGTGGCGAGCGAACCGTGTTGGTGCGGCCCGTCCGTTGGCGGGTGGTCGGGTGTTCAGCGCGTGGGAGTCAGTTCTGGTGCCTGCTGCGGCTGCTCCTCCACGTCCGCCTCGGATCCCCCGAACCATGCGACCGCGACCGCGCCTGCCACCGCCAGCACGAACCCGAGCATCGCCATCCAGGCGAGACCGGGCCGTGAGGCGTCGCCGAGCCACAGCACACCGATCGCGCCGGGCAGCACGGTCTCGCCGACGACCAGGGCCGCCGTGGCCCCGTTGACCGAACCGATCTGCAACGCGACGGTGTGCAGGTACATCCCCCCTACGCCGGCCGTCACGATCGCGTACAGGGCGGGATCCGTCAGCATGGCGGACGGATCGAAGGGGTCGACGCCGTTCAGGACACGGACGCCCACGCCGAGCGCGCCGAAACCGAGTCCCGACAGCAGGCCGGCGAGGATCGCAGCGCGGGGACCGACGAGGCGTACCGCGAGCGTGCCGCCCACCATCAGAGCAAGCGAGATCGCCAGAAGCCACCAGTGTGTGGCGATCGGGGTGCCGTGTCCGCTGCCCTCCTCCCCCGCCGCCGTCGCGAGCAGGACGAGCGCCGCGCAGACCACGCCGATGGACGTCCATTCGGCGCGAGTCAGCCGGACGCGGAGGAGCCGGACGCTCAGCAAGGCGGTGATGATCAGGTTGGCGCTGATCACGGTCTGCGAGAGAAACAGGGGAAGTAGCCGAGCAGCCAGTGCGCCGAGCGCGAAGCCCACGAAGTCCAGGACGGTGCCGACGACGAACTCCCAGGTCATCGCGGCCTTCGCGGTCGAGGACAGGCTGGGTCCCCCGTACTGGGTGCGGGCGGTGGTGGCCGCGTCGCTGCGCGCGGACCTGCGGGACCCGACGGCTTGCAGGACCGAGCCTGTGCCGTAACAGACGGACGCCGCAACGGCTGTCACCAAGCCGATCAACACGATTCGCTCCGTTCCTGACGGGCACCGACTCGGCGCCATCTCGGTTGACCAGACGGCATATGGGCACGGAGCGTTGCCTCGCCGTCGGCTTCGTCGCCCGCGAACGGACGGAGCGTGCCGCAGTCAGCCCCGACGGGAGGGAGCGCTCATGGTCCAGCCGCCGTTGCCATGGGTCGCGCTCGCCTCCCACCATGGCGCTGTTCACCGTGGGGCTCCGGTGACGCCGGGGTACGCGTGGCCGGATGGAGTGCTGGGCAGTGCGTCGAACGCGGGGCATCGGTGATCCGTGTCGGTCATGACCCGTCACCCCGGATAGGCGGGGGCGACCGCGGAGTTCATCAGACGGCGGGCCCTGCCGCTGCCGTCGGCGGGGACGGTCCACAGGTCCGATCCGTAGTCGCCGGGAAGGGCGTAGACGAGGGTGTCGCCGTCGGCCCACAGGGCCTGGTCGTCGATGTTGCGGCCCTCGGCGGTCGCGGTCTCCCGCATGGTGCGCAGGTTCAGGACGTACAGCCGCCAAGGGGCGTCGGGGGACGCTCCTTCGACGCGCTTCTTGTAGGCGATCCGGGTGCCGTCCGGCGAGAGCGACGGACATTCGACGTTGCGGTGCACGGTGGTGAGGGTGCGTGCGGTGACATCGCCTCGGACGAGGTAGGTCCGGCCTCCGGTCGCCAGCGTCGCGTAGAAGTGTCGGTCGTCGGCGAAGGTGACCCCCCAGATGTTGACGTCCGGCGCGTGGTGGGCGCGGCCGTCCCTGATGACGTCGTACGTCTCCAGGTTGTCGTCGATCTCCCAGGTGCGAGTGTCGACGATGGCCGTGCGGGTGGAGAAGTCGGTCCCGGCGTACGAGTCCCCGCTGACGAACACCGTCCAGGCGACGAGGTGACCGGAGGGCGACACCCGGGCCCGGGTCGGGATGCCGGCCGCCGGGAAGTGGTGCCGCTCGCGCAGGTGCTCGTCGAGCACCACCGCGCGGTAGGTGTCCTCCAGTGGGCCGTGCTCGGCCCGGAGGCAGATGCCGGTGCCGGCCGCCGCGTGGAAGCGCAGGCACTTCACCCCCGACACCGTGCGCGGGCCCTGGGGGTCGTCGGCGGCCACGGTGGCGATCTCGTCGCGGTGCGGCCCCCACGCCAGGTTGCGTACCAGCAGCCGTCGTTCGGACGTCGGCCGCAGCGAGACGGTGCCGGTGCGCACGGTCGGCCCGTCCGCCTGCTGCTCGTCCCGCATGCCCGACCGGTGGGCGGCGTGGAGTACCGCCCCGGTGCCGACCGCGCCGAGCAGGACGACGGCGACCAGCAGGATCACCAGGCGGGTTGTCCGGGTCATGCGGGCACCTCTTCAATGGTGGACGGCGCCTCGTCGGCGGCACGGAGGACGATCGAGGCCACGACGGCGCTGACGGCCAGAGCGGCGGCGGTGCCGGCAAACGCGGTCCGGCCGCCCCACAGGCTCCATGCCGCGCCGAAGGCGAGCGAGCAGACGAACCGGGCCAGCGCCTGTCCGGTGCCCACCAGCGCCTGTCCGGCGCCCTGCTGCTGTGCTGGTACGACCCCCGCGGTGGCGGCGGCGAGCACGCCGTCCGTGGCGGCGTAGAACGTGCCGTGCAGGACGAGGACGCCCACCACGACCGGGACGCCCTGCCACGGGGAGAGCACCAGGCCGTAGCCGAGCAGCAGGACGCCGTGG
Organism: Streptomyces sp. P3; assembly: GCF_003032475.1. Lineage (NCBI taxonomy): Bacteria > Bacillati > Actinomycetota > Actinomycetes > Kitasatosporales > Streptomycetaceae > Streptomyces > Streptomyces sp. P3. The sequence continues at coordinate 6,176,794 of NZ_CP028369.1, read as the reverse complement.
CCGGCCAGGAAGAGCCGGCGGCGGCTGACGCGGTCGGCGAGCGCGCCGAGCGGCACCGCGAGCAGCAGGAAGAAGGCGGCGGTGCCCAGGGGCAGCAGCGGGAACAGGTGGGCGGGCAGGTTCCCTTCGCGCTGGAGCAGCAGATAGAGGAAGGAGTCGCTGACGGTGGTCAGGCCGAGCAGGGTCGCGCACACCGTGAGCCGGCGCAGTTGCGGGCGGCGCAGCAGCCCGACGGCGTCCCGCAGCGTCGGCGGCCGGGCCGGCCCGGGCTGCCGTACGGCATCGGCGGGGGCCGGGATGCGGCGGGGCACGAAGAGCACCAGCACCAGGACGCCGGACATGGCGATGCAGCCGCTGACCGCGAACACCGCGTCGTATCCGTCGACGGTGGCCCGCAGCACGGCGAAGGCGACGAGCGGCCCGAGGAGCGCGCCGGTGGTGTCCATCGCCCGGTGCACGCCGAACGCCCGCCCCCGGTGCCCGGGTTCGGTGGCCAGCGAGATCATCGCGTCCCGAGGGGCGGTACGCAGGCCTTTGCCGGTGCGGTCGACCGCGAGCACGGCGCTGATCACGGGAAGGGTGTGGGCGAGCAGCAGCAGCGGCTTGCACACGGCCGACAGTCCGTAGCCGAGGCCCGCCACGACCTTGTGCCGTCGGCCGCCCCGGTCGGCGAGGTGGCCGCCGGCCAGCCGGACCAGGGCTCCGACGCCGTTGTTGATGCCGTCGAGCAGACCGAAACCGAGCGGCGACAGGCCGAGGCCCGCGACCACGTACAGCGGGAGCACCGCCGTGACCATCTCCGAGGAGATGTCGGTGACGAGGCTGACCGAGCCCAGGGCCAGCACGGTGGCGGGCACGGCGGCCGGCCGCCGCCCCGGACGGGTGTCCGGGGCGACGGCGGCCTTGGTGCCACCGGAATCCGTACTGCGGGAGTCCGCGAGGTACACGGGCGTCAGTTCCAGATGCCGGTGATGTCGGACGCCGACGCGGCGTTGCCCGCGTGCGTGGACAGACCGGCCAGGTCCTCCAGGGTGCGCAGCATGTTGTAGTGGTTGTAGGTGGTTGCGGTGGAGCTGCCGGCGGTGACGTGCTCGCCGTAGAAGACGGTGGGGATGCGGTTGCCGGACAGCTTGTTGTCCTCGTCGAAGGTGACGGCGAGGATGCTGTTGTGGGCCTTGGCCCAGGTGGTGTAGGCGCCCAGGTTGTTCTTGATCCAGGTGTCGCCCGTGGAGACCGAGCAGTCGTGCATGTCGCTGCACAGGTTCGGGACGACGAAGGAGACCTTGGGGAGGGTCGTGTAGTCGGTGGGGAACTGCCCCATGGTGAGCGCGGTGTTGGTCGGCACGTTGGAGAAGCCGAACCAGGGGTTGTGCTTCTGCGCGTAGTTGCCGCTGCTGCACGTCGTCGAACCCTGGCTGGGCAACGACTCGTTGTAGCTCTGCCACGTCTTGCCCGCGGCGATCAGCTCGGAGCCGAGGTTGGGGGCGGACATGGACCCGACGCTGACACAGCTGTCGTCGGTGCGGCCCTGGTTGGAGCCCGAGAAGAGCATGTAGTAGTTCGGCTCACTGGGGTGGGTGAGGCCGTAGGACTGGGTGAGGTTGGCGCCACCCGCCTTGAGGGTGTTGTTGATGTACGGGGCGCTGGAGCTGCCGATGACCTGCGAGTAGGCGTGGTTCTCCATGACCACGACCACCACGTGGTCGGGGGCCGGGAGAGCGGCGGCCTGCGCGGTGGTGGACGTGACGGTCCACAGTCCGATCGAGGCGGCGGTGAGGGCGACGGCTCCGGCGATTGCGGAGAGGCGACGTCGGTTGCGCTGGGGAGCCTTGACGGCGGCCATGACTGTCCTCCGGACAGAAGCGACGGACGTTCGAGGGGGGCGGCGCCGCAACACTAGGGGCCTACGACCGCCGCCGGGTGAAGGCCAGACGAACCCTGGACCCCGACAGGCAAAGACCACCCCAGGCCCAGGTCACACACAGGAAAAGTCCGACCGGGCACGTCCCGCCGGGTCCTGACCGGTGACCAGGAGGCCGGGGCCCGGCGATGTTGCACTGCCGGGGTGCGTGACTACGTGTTTTCACCGATGTCAGGGAGGTTCACGGCGGAGAGACTTGTTCGTGAGCCGCATGTCGGCGCACGCCGGATGCTGTCGGGCGGGTTCCCGATCGTGTCGGAGCTCGGTTCGGCCGGTTGTCGCCGCACCGGCCGGCGAGCAGCACGAGAGAGCGGTACAGGGAAGGCAACGTGAACCGTCAGCAGCACATGCAATTCCATGCCTCATGCGGGCACTTGATTGCGGCCCCGGCCGACCGCGCCGGGCAGAACGTCCGTTGTCCCCATTGCCACCAGGTGGTTCCGGCGCCGGCCGCCGATGTTCCGTACGCCTCGCCCGTGCTCACGCCCGGCCCTGTTCCGGCGCCGGCCAGGCCGGTGGAGCCGGCCGTGCTGACCGCCCTCTACGTGAGCGCCCTGGTCGTCGGTGTGCTCGGAGCCGTCTGCGTCTACCTGGTCATGTTCGACGAGCTCGACGAGTCCGAGCTGGTCACGATCACACCGCTGTGGTTCTTCCCGATCGTCTTCGGCCTGTACGGTTTCGTCTCCCAGCGGCTGTTGCGGCGTATCGCCGCGGGACACGCGGAGACCCTCAGCCAGGCCGCACGCCTGTCGATCGACGTGGCCGGTTACTGGGCCCTCCCGGCGATCTTCCCGTTCCTGGTGCTGAAATGGCGCAGCTCCCTGCTGGTGTCGCTGGCTGCGGCGGTCTTCTGGGCCGTACTGCTGTGGTTCTTCTTCACGGCGGTCTTCCCGACCCTCTGAGCGCGGTCACCGGGCGAAGGCGGCGACCTGACCAGGAGTGCTCACCGCTCGGACTCCTGTGGTGTGGGGAGGAGCAGGGGCAGCAGATGGCGGATGCGGATGTCGATCTCCGCTGCCGTGCGGACGAATGCGGGGCGGCCTACGGGGCCGGGGCCGGTGGTCGCTGCCGGGTCGGGGATGCTCCAGTGGACCCGGTGGACCAGCCGTGGCCGGTCGTCGACGAAGTCGGGGCAGACCTCGCGGACCTTGTCGCACAGGCTGATCACGTAGTCGAACCGACGGCCGAGGAGTCCGTCCAGGTGTCGCGGACGCTGCTCCGAGACGTCGACGCCGTACTGCTCGCGCAGGACGTGTGCGGCGTCGGCATGGACACGGGATTTGGGGTGGCTGCCGGCGCTGGTCACCTCGACCCGGCCGTGGGCGTGCCGGCGCAGCAGCGCCTCGGCGATGGGTGAGCGGGCGCTGTTGCCGGTGCAGGCGAACAGGACGGCGGGGCGTCTCGCCGCGCCCGCCTGAGCGGGCGGCGGCAGTGGTGGGGCGGGCGCGAGACCCAGCGCCGGGTGCAGGGCGCCACCGGCGCCGGCGAGCGCTTGGGCGCATCGCTCCAGGTCGAGGTGGTAGTAGGTGTCCCGGGCGTCGAAACTGCTGCGACGGGCGGTGACCAGCCCTGCGCCGCGCAGCAGCCGCAGATGGTAGGAGACCAGGTTCTGCGGCCGGCCGACCCTCAGCACCAGTTCGCGGACCCGGTAGTCGCTCACGGCCAGTTCTGCCAGCAGCTTCCACCGCACCGGGTGGGCGGCCAGCCGTACGAACGCCGGGGCGGCAGCGCCAGAGGGCCTCATGGAACGAGAAAATACATCAAACCATGTTGATGTACCTTGCTCTCCGGCAGTTGCGACCCTCCATGCCGGAAGACCGAGGCACGTCATGAACCAGCCCACCGGGCCCGCGTCACCTCAGCTCCAGCGGCGGCTCGGCGTCGCGGACGCCGTGCTCATCGGGCTGGGCTCGATGATCGGCGCGGGCATCTTCGCGGCGCTCGCCCCGGCCGCCCGCGCGGCAGGTTCCGGGCTGCTGGTCGCTCTGGCGGTGGCCGCGGCGGTGGCGTACTGCAACGCCACGTCCTCCGCCCGGCTGGCCGCCCGCTACCCGGCCTCCGGCGGCGCCTATGTCTACGGCCGCGAACGCCTCGGCGACTTCTGGGGCTATCTGGCCGGCTGGGCCTTCGTGATCGGCAAGACCGCCTCCTGTGCGGCGATGGCGCTGACCGTCGGTTCGTACGTGTGGCCCGACCACGCCCACGCGGTGGCGGTCGCCGCGGTGGTGGCGCTCACCGCCGTGAACTACGCCGGGATCCAGAAGTCCGCGTGGCTGACCCGGGCCGTCGTCGCCGTCGTGGTGGCGGTGCTGGCCGCGGTCGTGGTCGCCTGCCTCACCTCGTCGGCGGCGGGCGCGGGCCGGCTGGACGTCGACGCCGACGCCACCCTCACCGGCGTACTCCAGGCTGCGGGCCTGCTGTTCTTCGCCTTCGCCGGGTACGCCCGCATCGCCACGCTCGGCGAGGAGGTCCGCGATCCCGCGCGCACCATCCCCCGCGCCATCCCGCTCGCTCTCGGCATCACGCTGGTCGTCTACGCGGCCGTGGCGGTCGCGGTCCTGACCGTGCTCGGCCCCCGCGGGCTGGGTGAGGCGGCCGCTCCGCTCTCGGACGCGGTGCGAGCCGCCGGGGCGGAACGGCTGGCGCCCGTCGTCCGGGGCGGGGCGGCCGTCGCCGCGCTCGGCTCCCTGCTCGCCCTGATCCTGGGTGTCTCCCGCACCACCCTGGCGATGGCACGGGACCGTCACCTGCCCCATGTCCTGGCCGCCGTTCATCCCCGCTTCCAGGTGCCACACCGCGCCGAACTGCTGGTGGGCGCCGTCGTCGTGATTCTGGCCGCCACCGCCGACGTACGCGGCGCGATCGGCTTCTCCTCCTTCGGCGTCCTCGTCTACTACGCCGTGGCCAACGCCTCAGCCTGGACGCTCACCACGGACGAGAACCGTCCTGCGCGCATCGTCCCCGCGGCCGGCCTGGCAGGCTGCCTGCTGCTGGCCTTCACCCTGCCCGCCGCGTCCATCGCGTGGGGAAGCGCGGTCCTCGCCGCAGGCATCGCCGCCTACGTGACACGCCGGGCCATCACGGCGCGCCGGGCGTCATGAACCGCGCAGCGCGAGGGGCGGGTCTGTGAGACCCGGGAAGGAACTCGTCGACACCCTCGAGTGACACCTCGTCCGGCACCGTCGGCGGGACAGCCATCGTGAGCTGGGCCTCATAGGTTGCGCCGCGATCCCGGAGCCGGCGCCGGGCGCCGACGGTCTGCGGCGACTGCGACGTCGCCCACCACGTCCGGGCAACCGTGATCGGGGCCGCCCTCCCGGTGCGCCCAACAGTGCTCGTGGACTCCGCCCACCAGGCCGGCCGGACCTCGCGCCTTCGATACGCGACCGAGGCGGTGCCCCATCCGGGTGAGGCTTGCTTGACCGGCCGGGTCGTCGACCGCAGAGTCGGAATTGCGGCGCCGCAGCACCGCCACACCCTGCCGACCGGCCCGCCCGTCCACGGGCGCCTGGCGGCCCTGACATCCGGGAGCGGCTGATCCGATGGTCCTCGACCTGGTGGTGATCGGTACCGCCGTCACCCTGGGGCCTCTGCACAACAGCGCCTTCATCCTGCTGCTCTCCTCGCGGCGTGGCGTTCGCCTGGGGCTGGCGTTCCTGTTGTCGTGGCTGGCCAACCTGATCGTGGTGATCACCTGTGTGCTGCTGCTGACCGGCGGTCAGCCCCCGGCCCGTCACAGCGCGCCCTCGACCGCCGTACTCGGCGCGAAGGTCGCCCTCGGCCTGGCACTGGTCCTCTACGGGGAGCACCGGCGCCGCCGGCCGCCACGCCCGCACGGCCCACCACGCTGGACCGCCCGGATCGACAACGCGTCGCCGGCCACGGCAGCCGGCCTGGCTTGGCTGCTGCAGCCCTGGGCACTGGTCGCCGCCGGCGCCGCGACCACCGTCGACGCGGACCTCTCCACCCTGGCCGACTGGCTCGCGCTGACCGCCTATTGCCTGCTCGCCACCCTCAGCCTCATCGTCATGGAGCTGTACGCGGTCTGGGCTCCCACGGTCGCGAACGCCCGGCTGAACGCCCTGCGCACCTGGCTCGCGCAACACCAGGAACAGCTGATCGTCACACTCGCCCTGCTGACGGGCCTGTGGCTGACGGCCCGGAGCATCGCCGAACTGGTCGCCTGACCGGGACAGGCGATGCTCGCTGCGGGGCCGGCCGAGGAAGTCGCCACCCCGCGACGGCTCAGCGACACCGCCGGCGGTGTCCCTGCATCCGTCCCTGGTTCCCGCGAGAACCGTGAAAGACCCAGGCGGACCGGCCGCGTGTTCCTCGATTCGCCGGGCACGACGAGTATCGGAGGTTACTGACGAATCTGGCTGTGCGAACCTGCGGAACGGTTGAGCGTTCGGCGAGGCTGCCGAGCGGACCCGACCGCGGTCAAGGCCCGTCGGGGTGTGACACCGGCAGGAGTCCGTGATCGATCGGTCGGAGTTTCTGTAGCTGCCACGTGCCTCCAGGCGGCGGCCGAAGTACCACCGTCTGCCGGCGGCGAGGCGTTCGGCGACCGACCGTGCAGTTCAAGCCCGGCGACACCGCGCATCAGGTGGAACAACTCGACTGGATGCGGGCGCAGTTCCTCGCCAACCGTCCAGACGACCGCCCGGCGGCGCGTAAACCTACGGGCCGTGCCTCGGCGGCGTCGAAGTGGGCCGACCGCATCAGATGCCTGTGCAACGAGGCCGGCCGTGCCCTTCTCAGGTGTGGCGCGGGCGAGGCAGCAAGGCGAACGCGCTCTCCGCGATCGAGGTCAGGCGGGCGGGACTGTGGCCGAAGGCACCTACGACATCGGTCCCGCGGATGATGGTCAGCAGAAGGTAGGCGAGGTCGTCGGGATCCGCGTCGGGGTCGATGTCGCCGTTGCGCTGCGCCGCTCGCACGCACTCGGCCACCGCCGTCGCGACCACGGAGAAGCAGTCGTCGGCCAGGCGTTTCACCTCGGGGTCGGAGGCGCCGATCTCCAGGGCCATCTTGGCGGCGAAGCAGGCCGCCGCCGTCCGGTCAGAGGCGGGGGGTACGTCGGCGGCGAGTGGCACCCCGTGGACGGCGCGGAGCAAGTACCCGTGCAGTCGTTCCAGGGCGCCCTCGTCCGGTCCGGCGAGCGCCTTCCGCGGACCCTGCCCCAGCCGGGCGAAGTAGCCGGCCATCGCCTGCAGCAGCACGCCGTGCTTGCCGTCGAACGCGCCATAGAGGCTGCCGCGGCCCAGGCCGGTGGCGGCACTGATGTCGTCGACGCTCGTGCCGTTGTAGCCCGAGGCGCGGAACTGCCGCTCGGCGGCATGGAGGACGTGGTCGCGGTCAAAGCTTCGTGGTCTGGCCATACAAAGACGGTAAAGCCGACCCGCCCTTCTTGACAAGTCAGTACAGAACTGCCTAGGTTTCGGACTGTTCAGTAAACAACGTCCTGAGCTTGCCGGACAGGCTTGGTTCGGGCTTGCAGGACCGGTGCGGACCGTCTCGGCCTGAGCACAGGCGACCCCGTACAGCGCCCGACGAAGTCATGACCACAACCGAAGGAACCACCATGCAGACAGGTCCCCCCGTGGCCCTCGTGACGGGCGCCTCCTCCGGGATCGGGCGGGCGGCGGCGCTCGCCCTCGTGGGCGCCGGCTTCGCGGTGGTCGGCACCAGCCGCAACGCGGCGAACGCCGAGCCGCTCTCCGGGGTGACGTTCCTCGATCTCGACGTGGCCGGCGACGAGTCGGTCCGCTCCCTGGTCGGGGAGGTGATCGAGCGGTTCGGCCGGATAGACGTCCTGGTCAACAACGCAGGCGTGGGCGCGGTCGGCGCCGGCGAGGAGAGCTCGATCAGCCAGGCCAAGGAGGTCTTCGACATCAACGTCTTCGGCGTGATGCGGATGACCAACGCGGTGTTGCCCCACATGCGCGCCCAGGGCAGTGGCCGCGTGGTCAACGTCTCCTCGGTAGTCGGTCTGATCCCGGCCCCCTTCATGGCCGTCTACGCCGCCACCAAGCATGCGGTCGAGGGCTACTCCGAGTCCGTCGACCACGAGCTTCGCGAGCACGGCGTCCGGATGCTGCTGGTCGAGCCGGCCTACACGAGCACGGGTTTCGAGGCGAGCAGCATGGCACCCGACTCGCCCCTGCCGGTCTACGCCGCGCAGCGGGAGGTCTCCCGAGACGTGCTGGCCACGGCCGTGCGCAACGCCGACGACCCGGACGTCGTCGCGAAGGTGATCGTCGCGGTCGCCACCGATTCCAGGCCCAAGCTCAGGTACACCGCCGGCCCGATGGCCAGACGCGTCAGCATCCTGCGCCGGATCGTGCCCTCGCGCGCCTTCGACAGACAGATCCGCAACCTCAACCGACTGGCCGGCTGACCCCGCAGTACGGGGCGGCGCCCGAGGAGACGCACATGTCCGAACCAGAGACACCGAAGCCAGCATCAGCATCTCTCGTCCGACCGCTCCTGGACGCTGCACGGACCGTCATCATGACCGTGGACGACGATCCCGGGGTGTCCCGGGCCGTCGCCCGTGATCTGCGGCGGCGCTACGGCGGTTCGTACCGGATCGTGCGCGCGGAGTCCGGCGAGTCCGCGCTGGAGGCGCTGCGGGAGCTGAAGCTGCGCGGCGACCTGGTGGCGGTGATCCTGGCCGACTACCGGATGCCGCGGATGAACGGCATCGAGTTCCTCGAACAGGCCATGGACGTCTATCCGGGCGCCCGCCGCGTGCTGCTGACCGCCTACGCGGACTCGAACGCGGCGATCGACGCGATCAACGTCGTCGACCTCGACCACTACCTGCTCAAGCCGTGGGACCCGCCGGAGGAGAAGCTCTACCCGGTGCTCGACGACCTGCTGGACGCCTGGCGCGCCAGCGACTACCGGCCCGTGCCCGCCACGAAGGTCGTCGGACACCGCTGGTCGGCACGGTCCTCGCAGGTGCGCGAGTTCCTGGCCCGCAACCAGGTGCCGTACCGCTGGTACTCCACCGAGGAACCCGAGGGGCAGCGGCTGCTCGCGGCGGCCGGCGAGGACGGGCAGCGGCTTCCGGTGGTGGTCACGGCGGACGGTACGGCGCTCGTCGAGCCGGAGGTGCCCGAACTGGCCGCGCACGTGGGGCTGGCGACGACACCCACGTCCGACTTCTACGACCTGGTCGTCATCGGCGGCGGGCCGGCCGGGCTGGGCGCGGCCGTGTACGGGGCCTCGGAGGGGCTGCGCACGGTGCTCGTGGAGCGGTCGGCGACCGGCGGGCAGGCCGGGCAGAGTTCGCGGATCGAGAACTATCTGGGCTTCCCGGACGGGGTGTCCGGCGGCCAGCTCACCGACCGGGCGCGACGCCAGGCCACCAAGTTCGGCGCCGAGATCCTCTCCGCGCGGGAGGTGACCGGTCTGGAGAGCAGCGGGGCGGCCCGGCTCGTACGGTTCGCGGACGGGTCGCAGATCGCGGCGCACAGCGTGATCCTGGCGACCGGTGTGTCGTACCGGCAGCTGGAGGCGCCGGGTGCCGACGAGTTGTCGGGCCGCGGGGTGTTCTACGGGTCCGCGCTCACCGAGGCCGCCGCCTGCCAGGGCCACGACGTGTACATCGTCGGCGGCGCCAACTCGGCCGGGCAGGCGGCGATGTACCTGTCCAGGGGCGCCAAGTCGGTCACGCTGCTGGTGCGCGGAGCGGACCTCACCGCGTCGATGTCGCACTATCTCATCCAGCAGATCGCCGAGTCGCCGAACATCTCGGTGCGGGCCCGCACGGTCGTCGAGGCCACACACGGCGACGGCCACCTGGAACAGCTGACGCTGCGCGACACGACGAGCGGTCAGACCGAACTCGTCGACGCGCAGTGGCTGTTCGTGTTCATCGGCGCGGCCCCGCTCACCGACTGGCTGGAGGGCACGGTGTTGCGGGACGAGCGCGGGTTCATCCTCGCCGGGCCCGATCTGACCGCCGACGGGCGGCCACCGGCCAACTGGGAGCTGGACCGGCCGCCGTACCACCTGGAGACCAACATCCCCGGCGTGTTCGTCGCCGGGGACGCGCGCGCGGAGTCCGCGAAGCGGGTCGCGTCCGCCGTCGGAGAGGGAGCCATGGCCGTGATGCTCGTACACCGGTATCTGGAGCAGTCGTGAGCGGGCGGGTGATGCCGTGCAGAGCGGCGGAGATCAGTTCGCTGTTCCTGTTCGAGAAGCTGAGCTCCGAGCAGCTCGGCAGGCTGTGCGGCGAGGGACGGGTCGAACTGTTCGACCCCGGGCCGGTGTTCACCGAAGGTGACCCGGCGACCTGCTTCTACGTGATGATCGAGGGCGCGGTCGTCATGTCGCGCCGGGTGGGCGGCGACGACATCGAGGTGAGCCGCACGTCCCAGCCGGGGGTGTACGCGGGGGCCGTGATGGCGTACGTCGGGGACGGGAAACCGCAGCGGTACATGAACTCGCTGCGGGTGTCGGAGCCGACGCGGTTCTTCGTGCTGCCCGCCGAATCGTTCGCGAACTTCATGCACGAGTGGTTTCCGATGGCGATCCATCTCCTGGAGGGGCTCGTCCTCGGTTCGCAGACCTTTCAGCGTGCCGTCGGGCAGCGCGAACGGCTGCTGGCTCTGGGCTCGTTGTCCGCGGGCCTCACCCATGAGCTCAACAACCCGGCCGCGGCGGCCGTACGGGCCACCGCATCGCTCAGGGACCGGGTCGCGCACATGCGCAACAAGCTCGGCGTCATCGCCTCGGGCCCCTACCACGGCGACGCCCTGAAGGCCCTGGTCGACCTCCAGGAACGTACGGCCGAGCGGGTCCCCAAGGCGCCGCCACTGAGCCCGCTCGAAGCGTCCGACCGGGAGGACGAACTCGCCGACTGGCTGGACGACCACGGTGTCCCAAACGGCTGGCAGATCGCGCCGATCTTCGTGCAGGGCGGTCTCGACGTCGAGTGGCTGGAGCAGATCGCGGCGGCCGTCGACGAGCAGGAAATCCTGCAGAGTGCTATCGGGTGGCTCACCTACACGGTCGAGACCGAGCTGTTGATGTCCGAGATCGAGGACTCCACCGCCCGTATCTCGCACCTCGTCGACGCCGCCAAGCAGTACTCGCAGCTGGACCGCGCGCCCTATCAGGTCGCCGATGTCCACGAACTCCTCGACAGCACGCTGCTGATGCTGTCGGGCAAGATCGGTCCACAGGTCAAGGTCGTTAAGGAGTACGACCGTTCGGTGCCGAGGATTCCGGCCTACCCGGCCGAACTGAACCAGGTGTGGACCAACCTGATCGACAACGCGGTCTCCGCCATCAAGGGCGCGGGCGGCGAAGGGACGTTGACCGTACGCACCGCTCTGGTGCACGACCGGCTCCTGGTGGAGTTCCGCGACACGGGCCCGGGAGTGCCGGCCGAGATCCGCGACCGGATCTTCGACCCGTTCTTCACCACCAAGCCGGTGGGCGAGGGCACCGGGCTGGGGCTCGACATCTCCTGGCGGATCGTCGTCAACAAGCACCACGGTGACCTGAAAGTCGAGTCCGTACCCGGCGACACCCGCTTCCAGGTGCTGCTTCCCCTCACCGCCACCAACCCCGACACCGTCTCCGACCCGGCCCAGGAGCCCTCATGACCAAGGACACCGGCATCGACCCCAGCGTCCCGCCCAGCGGTGCCGGCTGCGTCGAGTGATTTTGACTCCTGGTTGGAGAATGCGCGGTTCTTCATACCGAGTGTCCAAACCCTGATCAACTTCACAGTCCAACGAAATGAGGGTGAATGCCATTATTGCATTCCCCTCACCTGAAAGGACAGAACCATGGAAGGCAACGGGCCTCCCGACGCGACGTACGCGAGAACCTGGAGCAACGGCCGCGGCGAGGTGCGGTTCTTCACCCGGGCCGACGGTTCGCGGCTGCGCTACTACACGGTGGGCACCGGCCCCGCCCTCGTGCTGATGCACACCGTGCGCGGCCAGCTCGACTACTTCCAGCGGGTGATTCCGCAGGCGTGGGACCACTTCACGGTCTACGCGCTGGATCTGCCCGGGATGGGATGGTCCGACATCGTCCCCGGCGCACAGTACGAGGAGCCGCAACTGCGGGCCGCAGTCGTCGAATTCGTCCGCGGACTGGACCTGAACGACGTCACCCTGTCGGGAGAATCGCTCGGGGGCGCCCTGTCCCTGTCGGCGTCGATCGACCTGAAGGACCGCGTCAGCAGGGTCGTGGCGTTCAACAGCTATGACTACCCCCAGGGCGGGGAGCGGGGAAACTGGATCGCCCGCGCCATCATCTCCAGCGTGCGGATGCCCGTGCTGGGCCCCGTCTTCGCCCCCCTCGAGCCGCGGCCCGTCTTTCGGGCAATTCTGCAGGGCGGCTACGTCGACAAGACCCGGCTGCCCGAGGACTTCATCACCGAGCTACTGAGGAGCGGCCGCCGCAAGGGCTACGACAAGGGATTCGACCGGGCCCGCGAGCGCTATCCGCGCGTGTCGGCACCCGTCACCCTCGTCTACAGCGAGAACGACTGGTCCCGGCCCGCCGAGCGAGACCGCGTGGCCGACGCGCTGACGGACGTCCACCGCATCACCGTGCCCCGCACCGGCCACTTCTCCGCCTTGGAGCGCCCCGACGAGATGGCGCGGATCCTGCTCGACGCGGCCTGACCCCAAGCGATCGGCACCCCCCGTACATCCCCGTCCAGACATTCGAGCTCCCCGACGAAGAAAGTTGTGACCGCCTTCAGGGTCGCCACGTCCTCACCCAGCCGACCGTTCCCCGACCGCAGTCGGCGGATCCCCTCGTTCTCCTCGGCGACCCCGGGCGCCTCGCCGCCGCCGGTCTCGGCCTGGGCGACCCAGCGCCACAACGACTTCCGCCTACCTTGACCTGCTTGGACACCGTCAGCACCGCCGCCGCGGTATCCGGTCGGGTACTCGGCACGGTGCTACAGCACCAGCCGGACGGCCCGGGCCCTCAGCTCGGGATCCATTTCTCCGGCACGACACGCATCCTTCCAACTCGGAAAGACGCGGCATCAAACCGGCCCCTACCTGGTCCACGCCGAGTCTCGATCAGAGCGTGACACTGCGGTCTTCTGCTGTTCCCTCGGCGAGGACTTCGCCGGCATCTACGGGCCCGAAACCATCGAGCGGTTCGGGCTGCTGCCCGGCGGCACACTCACGGAACGGGCGTCATGGCGGTGGGTGATGTACGTGAACGCCGCCTTCGCGGCCCCGCCCTGATCGGTGCCCTACTGCTGACCAAGCCCGTGATCGCCCAGAAGTCCAAACTGGATATTCCAGGCATCGTCCTGGCGATCGAGGGTCGGCCTGCCGTACTTGACAACTCAGTACAGAACCGCCTAGGTTTCTTACTGTTCAGTCCATAACGGTCCTGAGCTCACCGGACAGGCCGCGTACACGCCTGGCGCGATCGAGGGCAACCCATGCCTTTGCGCTCCTCCGCGCCGCCCGGCGTTGCGATGCCTTCCAGGCCGGCCCAAGCAGACCGGGGCCGGACTCTCCACAACGCCCACGACGGTCGCCGACCACTTCCTGGGCTTCCTGAACAGCTGCCCCCCTGCAACCACCCAGAACTCGAAGGGTCGACCGAACCATGACTGACAAGGAAAAGCAGGAGGCCATGGCTGTGGCGACTCCTCCGTACGCGAGCGATGCACTGGCCGAGGGGACCGTCGACGCGGTGGTGATCGGCGGGGGCGCCGCGGGGCTGAACGGTGCACTGATCCTCGCCCGCTCCCGCCGCTCCGTCGTCGTGATCGACGGCGGCTCCCCGCGCAACGCGCCCGCCGAGGCCGTGCACGGCCTCCTCGCCCTGGACGGCACCCCGCCGTCCGAGATTCTTCGACGGGGCCGGGAGCAGGTGCGCCAGTACGGCGGACGCGTCGTCCACGGCGAGGTGGTCTCGGCCGAGTCCGCCACCCCGTCGGCGGACGGGGACCTGCGGTTCACCGTCACCCTGGCCGACGGCCGCGGCATCACCGCCCGCCGCATCCTGGTGGCCACCGGCCTCACGGATGTGCTGCCACAGGTGCCCGGGCTCGCCGACCACTGGGGGCACAGTGTGGTGCACTGCCCGTACTGCCACGGCTGGGAGGTGCGCGATGAACCCATCGGCATCCTCGCCACCGGGCCGGCCTCCATCGGCCACGCGTATCTGTTCCGTCAGCTGACCGAGGACCTGACCTACTTCACCCACGGCACCGACCTGGACGAGGACAGCCGCGCCCGCTTCGCCGCCCGCGGCATCCGCGTCGTCGACACCCCGGTCACCGAGGTCGTCAACGACGAGGACGGCACCCTCGCCGGGCTGCGCCTGGCCGACGGCCAGGTCGTGGCCCGCCGCGTCCTGGCCGTCGGCCCGCGGATGCAGGCCCGCACCCAGGCCCTGGAAGGTCTGGGCCTGCCGGTGCAGGACCTGCCGGTGGGCCGCGGTTTCGCCTCCGGCACGGCCGGCGCCACCGAAGTCCCCGGGGTGTGGGTGGCCGGCAACGTCACCGATCCGGTCGCCCAGGTAGGGGCCTCCGCAGCGGCCGGCGCACTGGCCGGCGCCGACATCAACAGGATGCTGGCCATCGCGGACACCGACGCGGCCCTCCAGGGAATCGCCGAGGGAAGCAAAGCGGCCACACGATGATCTCGAAACCCTGATCCCAGCCCGCCGCCCGCTCGCCTCACCTTCATCGGTGAGGAAACCCATCAGTTTCCAGACGGCTTTCAGTCACCCAGCAAGCAAGGGAAGAAAATGAGTACCAGCATCGACCGCGGGGCGCCCGCCGCCGCAAAGAGAGACTCGGGCCTTCGCGGCTCACATGCCGTGCGCTGGTGGGTGCTGGTCGTCATAGGCGTGGCACAGCTCATGGTCATGCTCGACGCGACCGTCGTGAACATCGCGCTGCCCGAGGCGCAGCAGGACCTCGGCTTCAGCGACGGCAGTAGGCAGTGGGTCATCACGGGTTACGCGCTGGCGTTCGGCAGCCTGCTGCTGCTCGGCGGCCGACTCGGTGACCTGTTGGGCCGACGTACCCTCTTCGTGATCGGCTTGGCGGGTTTCGGGGCCGCGTCCGTCGTCGGCGGCGCGGCCGGCAGCTTCGAGATCCTCGTCGCGGGGCGCGTGGCCCAGGGCCTCTTCGCCGCACTGCTCGCACCCGCGGCACTCTCCCTGCTCAGCGTGACCTTCACCGAACCGTCCGAAAGGGCGAAGGCCTTCGGTATCTTCAGTGCGTTGGGTGGTGCGGGCGGCGCGATCGGGCTGCTGCTGGGCGGCATGCTCACCGAATGGGCGTCGTGGCGCTGGGTGATGTACGTGAACGTCGCCTTCGCGGCCCCCGCCCTGATCGGCGCCTTGCTGCTGCTGGCCAAGCCCGCGATCACCAAGAAGCCCAAACTCGATATTCCGGGCATCGTCGTGGTGAGCGCCGCGCTGTTCGCCGTCGTCTACGGGTTCGCGCACGTCGAGTCCACCAGCTGGACCGACCCGGTCGCCCTCGGCTCCATGATCGTCGGCGCGGTGCTGCTCGTGGTGTTCGTATGGCTGGAGTCCAGGGTCGCGCATCCGCTGCTGCCGCTGCGCCTCGTGCTGGACCGGACCCGCGGTGGTTCGTTCCTGGCGGTGTTCGTCCTGGGCATGGGGATGTTCTCGATCTTCCTGTTCCTGACCTACTACTTCGCGGCCAGCCTCGGCTACTCGCCGATCAAGACCGGTCTGGCGTTCCTGCCGATGGTCGCGGCCGTCGTCGCTTCGTCGACCACGATGCCTTCGCTGGTGCTGCCCAAGGTCGGCCCGAAGATCGTCGTCAGCGCCGGCTTCCTGGTCGCCGCAGCCGGTATGGCCCTGCTGACCCGGCTCGAGTTGGACAGCACCTACGCCACCCACATCATGCCCGGCATGATCCTGCTGGGTCTCGGCATCGGCGCGGTGATGACCACCGCGATCCAGGGGGCGACCTCGGGCATTCACCACGAGGACGCGGGTGTCGCCTCGGCGCTGGTCAACACCGGTCAGCAAATCGGCGGCTCCATCAGTACGGCACTGCTGACCACCGTTGCCTCGTCCGCCGCGACCGACTACCTGACTTCGCACAAGCCCAGCGCGCTGGCCGCGGCGCAGGCCGGGGTCGAGGGCTACACGGCCACCCTGGCGTGGGGCTCCGGGTTCTTCGTGGTCGGTGCGGTGATCGCCGCGTTCCTGATTCCGAATCGGGCCCTGGAGCCGTCCGAGGGCGAGCCCGTGATGGCCCACTGAGCCTGGATTTACCCTGGAGATGCCCTGCTACCTGCGATGACTGTTGTTCTCAGGACACGAATCAGCGCAGGAAAGCAGGGCATCTCCCGGATGGTGGACACGCCGCCACTGCCCGCCCGGCACTTCGGGAAGCAGCTGGGCCGGCAGGAGCTGTTGGTCCCGGAGCTCGCACGGCGGCTGGGGGGCGACCCCGACCGGCCGGAGGATCCCAGGCCGACCGCCCTGGTCGCGGCCGCCCTCGCCTGCGCGGATGCAGCTACGACGGGGTGGGTGGCCTGCGAGGGAACTGTCCCCATGGCCGTGCTGCTTGGCCGCGCAATGAGCGCCGTCGCTGAGTAGCCCCGCGCATGCCCTGCTCCGCCGTCAGTGCCGTGCCGGGCGCCCACGCCGCCCGGCGCACTGCCGGCGCCGGTCGGAGGGCCGAGGCCTGTTCGGCTCGCTGTCGGTACGGCGGCTTTTGCTCAGGCTGGCGGCGCTGTTGCGGCCGCGTCGGGAGGGCAGGCCGTAGGCGCCGCATTCTTCTCGCTGACGGCAACACTCCGGGCACTGGGGAGAGTTGGTCGTCGCGCGGTAGCAGGGTGTGGTCCTGCCGCAGGTCGAGCAGACCGCGGTGGGGAAGCGGGTGCAGATGAAGCAGACGCCCGCCATGGCGCCGGTCCGGCGGACCTCCTCCCGGCGGGCGAACCGTTGGTGGCCGCAGGTCCCGCAGATCCGCATCGTCCCCTTGACATACGTCAGCGGCTTCTGCCGGCCACGGCGTCCACACCGGGGCGGCACCACGCGGTCGGCTGCGGCCCGCAGGAGGGCGTCTGGTTCCTCCCGCCCCGTCGGCGTCACCGCACTCCGGTCAGCGTAGGCGGGGCCGTTGTTCGGACGCGTCGGCGGCATCCGTGGCACCCGTTGCGTCCGTGACGTCCGTGCCGTCCGTGACATCCGTGCCGTCCGTGACATCCGTGGCGCCTGTGATGTCCGTGTCGTCGGCACTCGGCTGCGGCGCGACCGTGAGGTGCGGCGCGGCGGGTTCGGGCAGGGAGCGGAAGATCAGCCAGCTCAGCAGGGGCATCAGGACGAGAGGCGCCAGGGCGGTCTGCAGGGACGTGGCGTCGGCGAGGCCGCCGATGACGGGACCGGCCAGGCCGCCGATGCTCACGGTCAGGCCGAGGGTGATCCCGCTGGCCGTGCCGACCCGCGAGGGCAGGTAGTCCTGACCGAGCGTCACCTGCAGCGAGAACGGCACGTACAGGCTCGCCGAAGTCAGCGCCAAGAACAGGTAGACGGCGGCACCCGGCAGCCACACCACGCCCGCGACGGCCGCGACGGCGATCAGGTACGACCGGCGCGAGACCGTCACCCGGTCCCGACGGCTCGCCAGAAATCCACCCAGCACCGAGCCGATCGCACTGCCGAGGTAGAGCACGGTCAGGGCCGCGGTGCCGGCCGCCGTACCGCCGCCCAGGCGCTGGCGGGCGTAGAGCGAGACGAAGGTGCTCAGGCCGACGAACGCGATCGAGCGGAAGACCACGGCCAGGGACAGCTTCACGAAGGAGGCGATGTCGTCGCTTCCGGCCGGACCCGTCGTACCCGGTCCGGGTGCCTTGTCGTGCTGCAGGGCGCGCACCACGGGCAGGCACAGCGCGGCGCCGACGAGGGCCGGCAGCACCAGCAGCGGCGTCCAGCGCAGTCCCCCGGCGGCCACCACGGCGGCGACCAGGAGCGGGGCCGACGCGAAGCCGATGTTGCCACCGGTGGAGAACCAGCCCATGGCCCGGTGACTGCCCCGGCCGGCGATACGGGCGACACGGGCGGACTCCGGGTGGTAGGCGGCCACACCGACCCCCGAGACAGCGACGAACACGAGCGTGAGCGTGTAGGAACCGCTCAGTCCGCTGAGCGCGACGCCGGCACCGCCGAGCAGCGTGCCGACCGGCAGCAGCCAGGGCATCGACCGACGGTCGGTGAGCGCGCCGAACACCGGCTGCGCCACCGAGGACAGCAACGAGGCGGCCAGCACGATGCCCGAGGCGACCGCGTAGGTGTAGGAACGCTCGGCGACGAAGAACGGCACCAGGGACGCCACGGCGCCCTGGTACACGTCGACGCAGGCGTGGCCGACGGACAGCAGAGTGATCGATGTATTCCTTCGCACCCCGCTATCGTCCGGACCCGCTCCCGTGTCGCGCTTCCGATAAACTGCCGGATGATGCCGCGAATCCGCCATGAACCGATCGCACCGACCCGCACCCAGCGGCTGGCCCCGGGCGGCGCGATCGAAGCCCATCGGCACGACGACCACCAGATCGTCTACGCCGGCCGGGGCGTGCTGGTCGTCACGACCGACGCGGGCTCCTGGGTCGCCCCCGGCACCCGCGCCATCTGGGTCCCGGCCGGCGTCGTCCATGCCCACCAGGCCCACGGCGAACTCGAACTGCATCTGATGGGGCTGCCCGCCACCGACAACCCACTCGGCCTCGACACACCGACCGTGCTGGCCGTCGGCCCGCTGCTGCGTGAACTGATCATCGCCTACACCCACGCATCCGACGACGACAGCCCCGAACGGGCCCGGCTGCGCGCGGTACTGATCGACCGGTTGCGGGTCTCCCCCCAGGAGCCGCTGCACCTGCCCACACCGGCCACCCCCCTGCTGCGCACGCTGTGCGACATCCTGCGGGCCGACCCGGCCGACTGCAGCACCCTCGCCGAACTGGGCAGCCGGGTCGGCGCAAGTGACCGCACGCTGTCCCGGCTGTTCCGCAGCGACCTCGGGATGACCTTCCCCCAGTGGCGCACCCAGTTGCGCCTTCAGCGCGCCCTGGTCCTGCTCGCCGAGAAGGAACCGGTGACCGTGGTGGCGCACCGGTGCGGCTGGTCCTCGGCCAGCGCCTTCATCGACGTCTTCCGGCGCACCTTCGGCCACACACCGGGCTCCCATCCGGCAGGCTGACCGACGAGTCGGCCCGCTCGCGGCAGGGCGGCAGGGCGGCAGGGCCCACTCTGCGGCTTGCGGGGGCTCGGGAGGCGGTCTACGAGGGAAGCGTCGGTCCGGTCGGTCCGGTCGGTCCGGCGGAGGCCTCGGTCCCGCCCGCGTGACAGGGGGAGGGCTGTGGTTCACCGGGAGCGTAGCGCCGCCACTCGGCGGTGGTCGGAGTGCCGAACCGGGCGCAGAGCTCCGCCGCGGCCACTCGGGGTAACGGCACGTACCGGACACGGGCGAGGGACTCCTCGTCCACTGTCGTGAAGAACGTTCCGTCGCGGGTGAACGCCAGGGTGACGACGTCCTCCTGATGTCCGGTCAGTGGCTCTCCCAGCTGCCGGCCGGTCGACGGGTCCCAGAGTCTGACGTTCCGGTCCGGATCGGCCAGGACGAGAACGTCGCCTTCCCGGTCGAAGCTCAGGGCGGTAGCTCCCTGACGGCCGTCCGAGCGAAGCCGGACGACGGCCTTGCGGGTACGAACGTCCCAGAGCTCCACGGCATCGGAGGTGCTGGCCACCGCGACGCGGGCGCCGTCCGGGCTGAACGCCACTGACTCGACGGCGTACCGGTAGCCGGTGGCGATCTCCCCCGTCCGCCCGCCCGTCACAGGATCCCAGAACGCCACGGACTTGTCCGCGCCTGCCGTGGCGAGGCGGCTGCCGTCCGGCGTGAACACCACCACGCTCACGAACGGCTCGTGCTTCGTGTGCAGTTCGTGGGTCGGCTCACCGGTCGTCGTGTTCCAGATCCGGACCGTCGCGTCGAAGCCTGCGACGGCCAGCAGCGTGCCGTCGGGGCTGAACGCCATCGTGGAGACGTACTCCCAGTCACCGGTCAGCGGGTTCGTGATCTCCTTCCCGGTGTACGGGTTCCAGAGCCGCACCGTGCCGTCGCCGCCGGCCGTGGCGACGATCCGCGCCTTCGGATCGGCCGCGACCGCGAGGACGTCGCGCGTGTGGCCGCGCAGCGGCACACCGACCGTGCCACCGGTCCTCGGGTCCCGCAGCTGTACCGAGTGAGGGGTTTCCGCGGACGCCACGAGCGTGGACACCGGGGTCATCGCCACCGACAGCAGCCGGCCGCCGCTGCCGTACGCCGGCATCGCGACCGGGCGACCCGTCGCCGGGTCCCACAGGCGCGCGGTCCCGTCGGCGCCCGCGCTGACCAGGACGCCGCCCTCGGGACTGAAGGAGGCGGACCACACCAACGCGTTGTGGTCGGTCATCGGCGACGCCACCGGCTTCCCCGTGGCCTGGTCCCACAGCCGTACGGTCCCGTCCTGTCCGGTGGAGGCCAGCACCTTGCCGTTGGGGTGGAAGGTCACGGAGAGCACCGCTTCCGTGTGTCCGCGCAGCGGTTCTCGGACCGGTGTACGGGTCCGCGGGTTCCACAACTGGATCGTCCCGTCACCGGCGGCCGCGGCCAGCAGACCGCCGTCCGGACGGAACGCCACACTCCTGACCGAGCCGACGTGTGCCCGCAGCGGCGCGCCCACCTGTTTCCCGGTCGCCGGGTCCCACAGCCGGACGGTGCCGTCCCAGCCGCCCGACGCCAGCAGCGCCCCGTCGGGACTGAACGCCACACCGTTGACCTGACTGGTGTGCCCGGTCAGCGGCGCGCCCACCTGTTTCCCGGTCGCCGGGTCCCACAGCCGGACGGTGCCGTCCCAGCTGCCCGACGCCAGCAGCGCCCCGTCTGGACTGAACGAAAGACCGTTGACCCGATCCGTGTGCCCGGTCAGCGGCGCGCCCACCTGCTTCCCGGTCGCCGGGTCCCACAGCCGGACGGCACCGTCCTCGTCCGCCGAGGCCAGCATCCTTCCATCGGGGCGGAAGGCGACGGCGACGGTCTTGCGCCCGCGCGCGGCTCCCGACCGGACGTACACCGACCGGCCGGTGACCGTGTCCCACAACCGTACGGTGCCGTCGTCGCCGGTGGTGGCGATGCGCGCACCGTCGGGACTGAACACGGCCGCGGTGAGCGCCCCGAGATGACCGACCAGAGTCGACTGCTGCTGGCTCAGCAGCGCCGTCATGGCGAGGCCCGCCTCTGTGGTGTGGGCGGTGGCCCACGCCGCCACGGCCAGCCGACGAGCCGTCACCGGCTGCGCCGTCGCGATGCTCCGGCTCTGGGCGGCCAGTTGGCGCGACAGGGCGACGGCCCGCTCCGCTCTCGCCTCGGCCGCGGTGTCGAGGGCGACGCCCGCCATCGCCGCGGCGGCGAGCGTGAGCAGGACCAGGCCGAGCGTGAAGGCCCGGCGGGCCCAGACGGCGCGTCGGGCGGCACGGCGGCTGGCCCGCAGGAAGTCGGCCGTGGCACGGGGCAACCGGTGCCCGGCCGACAGCGAGAGTCCGTCGGCCAGGTCGCTGCCGCGCAGCAGGTCGGCGTTGTCACCGCGATCCTGCCAGCGCCGTCGCTGATCCGCCGCCCGGTCCAGCCACTCCTGGAAGCGATGGTTGTGTTCGACCCAGCCCCGCAGGACGCCCCAGTCACGGATCAACGCGTCATGGACCAGCTCGGCGACGGGCTCGTCGTGTGCGGTCGCCCTGCGGGTCACGATCAGGCGGTGCTCGACCAGCACGGCGAGCACCTGATCCACGGCTCGGGCGCCCGCCTCGGCTCGGGCGCCCGCCTCCCCCGCGTCGGCCCGCCCGCCGATGACATCGCCCGCGTCGGGGGGAGTTGCGCCGTCGCCGGCCAGCTCGCGCAGCTCCGGCAGCGGCACCTGCCGGCGCAGGGCGGGGATGCCGCGCGTGGGGTCGGGAGGCCGGACGAGCGCGGTGAGGAGCCGCTGGGTGGTGTCGCGCACCGCGTCCGTGGCCGGCAGAGAGGCCATGGCGTTGCCGTACCAGGCGTTGATACTGCCGCTGAGCCCACCGATCCGTTCGTAGGCCTCGTGCGTCAGCACACCGTCGCGTGAGCGCTTCCAGAGCTCGCTCATCGCGACCTCGACCAGTGGGAGCACGGTCGTCGGTGTCGGTTGCCGGGCGCCGACCAGATGATCGATGCGCAGGACGTCGGCGATGATCCGCTCGGGGAGGCCTTCCTGACAACGGGCACCGACCTCCTCCGCCGGCTTGACGATGATGTCGTGGAGGTCCTCCGGGCTGAGCGTGGCCAAAACGTTCAGCAGCCCGGGGGTGACGGCCGCCAGCAGGTCCGGGGCCTCGGCGGCCAGCTGCGGGTAGAAGTCGTCACGCATGACGAGCAGGAGGGTGAGACCGGGCGTCCCGATCGCCGCGGTGAGCCGGTCGAGGCCGGTGCGCAGCGCCGTTTCGCCCGCCGTCGGCCCGCCCTCTCCCGTCGGCTCCGCTCCCGTCACCGACTCGCCGGCGTCGCCCGCTGACGGAGCCGGGGGCGTGAGAGGTGCCTCGAACTGGAGGATCTCCTCGAACTGGTCGACCACGAGTACGCGGCGCGTCACGTCGGCCGGGCGCGGATGTCCGACGGCCTCCAGTGCGTCCAGCAGAGCGGGTCCGGGCCGTACGGTGACGACCTCCCAGCGGTCGCTGCCGGGCAGGTCCGAGGCGGCGAGCGCGGCCACCACCCCCGCTTGGACCAGGGACGACTTGCCGGCTCCGGACGGGCCGAGAAGCAGCAGTGCGTCGGGGGCGGCCCACAGCCGGTCGAGAATCCCGTGAACCGCCTCGGTACGGCCGTGGAACCAGCCGGCATGCTCCGTCGTGAACGCCTGGAGCCCCCGGTACGGACAGACTTCGCCGACGGCCAGCTCGGGCCACACTTCACGCAGGCGACCCACGGGCGTGGCATACGCGATGTCCGTGCCCCTCAGATGCGGGTCCGGCCGGGTGATCCGCGTGACCATACCGATCACCGCCTCCACGGTGTCGTCCCAGACCGGCCCGCCGCTGAACCCCTGGGTCAGGTCGTTGGCACGGTTCACCTGCAGCAACGCCCCCGCCCCGGAGTGTGGCGAAAGGATCTCACCGGCGTGCCCGTGGCCGTAGTGGCCGCCGGCCACGGCCTGCGCCGGAAAGCCGAAGGACCGTACCCGGTGCCCCCGGCATCCGTGCGCCCCGGCGAGCGGCAGCGGGGACGTCCCCGGGGGCCTCGCGGCGAGACGGACGACCGCGACGTCCTCTCCGGTCAGTGCGCCGCGGCCCAGGTGGACGACTTCACCGATCGCCCCGGGGGCCCCTTCCGCCTGCGGGAACTCCACTCTCAGGGTCCCCTGCGCCCGGACGCCGGCGGCCTCGACCACATGCGCGCACGTCACCAGGATGTCGTCGGCGACCAGGAATCCCGCGCCTGCCACGGCGTTTCCCGGGCCCATCACCCGTGCCACGGACGCGGCCCAGGTCACCATTCGCCGTCACCACGGGGAAAGGCGCGCCGTGCCACCGGGGCGGTCAGGCCGGTGCGTCGTCCGGGGCGCCGCCCTCGGGCCGCTTCCACACCATCCTCACCTTCACGTTGGTCCCGACCGTGCTCTTGGTGATCACCACACCGGCTTCCGCGGCGAGATCGATCCCGAACTCCACCTCGAATTCCGAGGGATTGGCCCTGCTCAGCCTCTCGACGAGAATGCGCGCGGTTTCGGTCACCGGTTCGATGATCTCGCCCAGTCTCCTGGGCACGTCGTGGACCGCATCGTGAATCCTGCCCGCCATGACCGGCCCGTCGTCGACGTCCGAACTCTCCACCAGAATCACGCCACCGCCGTCGAGCGGTATACGAGCCAACACCGAAATCCGCCCCCTCACCCGCCGGTCATTCCGGCGGTTCATCACTCGGCTCATCGCTGCACTGCTCATTGCCCGCAGCGCACTGCGCACGGCTCACTGATGCAGCACGTACCAGGGCTTGGGAAAGAGAGCCCAGTGTCCGTTCACGTGAACAAGCCCGTTGAAGAACAGGCCACGCTCCGCCCCGGGCCGTGTGTATCTCCAGGTGTACACCGTCAGCCCGGAGTTGAACTCGTCCTTCACGTCCGCGTATCCACCGGGGAAGTTCGACCGCACGGCCGGCGTCCAGTCCCGAATCTCCTCGGTGGTCGCCTTCCACATCTTCAGCTCGGTCTGACCCTGCTGTGCCCACGGACCGGGCGGCACCGGAGAGCCTCCCCAGAACCGCGTGCGATAGAAACGCTCGGCCCGGCCTGCGAAATCGGGTCTGAAGACTGCCCGGTAGTCCGCACTGGTGGGCCGAAGCGACTCCACCAACGCGGAGTCGCCCTTCGTTCCCACCTTCTCCAGCAGTTCCCTGGCACCCGTGTCACCCGCCGGATAGCGTCCCGCGGAGGCGGCGGGTGCCGGCATTCCGGAACCTTCGCCGGACCCACCCCCGCCGTCCGCGGAAACACCGGAGCAGGAGGCCACGGCGGCAAGACAGAAAACCGCTCCCAGCACACGCCGTGAGCGCGGCGGAACGCACCTCGAGATTCCCAATATGATCACCCCCGACTGGAGGACTCAGATTGCCACAGGGAATGCGACCACAAGGCGGTTGACGAGAAATCCTCTCTTTGGCCAGGTAATGACCGATCCCATTCACAATGTGAGCGAGGAGAGCGCGGCGCGTCCGTCAGGTCCCCGTCGGGTGGTGCGGCCGGCGGATGGCGTCGATGATGCGGGTCGTGCTCGGCGCGGAACAGAGCGTCGAGGCGTGCCGCCGCCCTGGCAGACTGTCACCATGCCGGAGGAGGATCTCGAGACGGTGCAACGCGAGCTCGCCACGACTCGTGCGCAACGCGACGAACTGCGACGAGAACTCGGCGACCTGAGAGCCTGGCTGTGCATCAAGCTCGGCATCGGCCGGGACGATCCGAGCCGGGACGAGGTCACCTCACTCTGCGTCGCCACCGACGCCGAGATCCTCGGTGAGGTGCAGCGCCTCCAGGACGAGCTGGCGACCTTCACGTCGACGGAGGAAGCCGAGGAACGGCGTTGGTCGGGCATCGATGCCTTGATCATGGAAAACCGCAGGATTCACGCGATCCAGGCCATCCGCACCGAGTTCGGGACGAGCCTGCGCCTGGCCGTGGACCTGCTCAACGAGCGATACACCCGACTGCGACGCCGGCGCCCCGACCGCTTCAGCGAGAGCGCCGACACCTACTGGGACGGCTTCCACTCCTTCTGACGGCTCCCCGGGATCCAGGCTCGTACCTGGGCCGCGGGTCAGGGGAAGCGAGGCGCGCTGTCAGTGCGGTGGCTGCGAGGGGAGGGAATCGGGGGGCGGGGTGCCGCGTTCGGCCCTGGCCGCGTCGGCGAGGGCCGCGGCAGCTGCTTCCGCGGCCTGTGCCGCGTCGTCGGCGGCCTGGGCGGCCATGTCGTCCCCGGGCTTCTCGCGGGTGGCCGGCGACGGGGGCAGCACCTCGCTGAAGGCGCGGGACACACCCTGGAGCGCGGAGGTGATCTCGCTGGGGATCACCCAGAAGTTGTTGCCCGAACCTTGCGCGAGCTGGGGCAGCGTCTGCAGGTACTGGTAGGCGAGCAGCTTGGGGTCGGGGTCGTTGCGGTGCACGGCCTGGAACACCTCGTCGATGGCCCGGGACTGCCCTTCGGCCTGGAGGATCGCAGCGGTTCGGTTGCCCTCCGCGCGCAGGACTGCGGCCTGTTTGTCGCCTTCGGCGGTCAGTATCTGTGACTGGCGCTGCCCCTCGGCCCCGAGAATCGCGGCCCGCTTGTCCCGCTCGGCCCGCATCTGCTTCTGCATCGCGTCCTTGATGCTCTGCGGGGGGTCGATGGCCTTGATCTCCACCCGGTTGACCCTCAGTCCCCACTTCCCGGTGGCCTCGTCCAGCACGCCTCGGAGCTGGCTGTTGATGGTGTCCCGAGAGGTGAGCGTCTTTTCCAGGTCCATGGATCCCACGACGTTGCGCAGCGTGGTGACGGTGAGCTGCTCGACCGCCTGGAGGAAGTTCGCGATCTCGTAGAAGGCCGCTCGCGGATCCGTGACCTGAAAGTAGAGAACGGTGTCGATCTCGACGACCAGGTTGTCCTCGGTGATGACCGGTTGCGGCTTGAAGGAGACGACCTGTTCCCTCAGGTCGATCACTCCGTGCACGCGGTCGATGTACGGGATGACGAAGTTGAGGCCTGGATTCAGGGTCCGGAGGTAGCGGCCGAGTCGTTCGACGTTGCGGGCGCGCGCCTGGGGCACGATGCGCACCGCCCGCACCACGGTGAAGACCGCGAAGAGGGCGACGAGCAGGCCGGCAATCAAGAACGCCGAGGTTTCCATGGTTTCAGTCCCGGGGGTAGACGATCGCGGTGGCTCCGTTGATCTCTATGACGTCGACGGTTCTTCCGGCAGGGATCACCAGCGTTTCGTCGTAGGCGCGGGCCGTCCATTCGTCGCCGTCGATACGGACCCTGCCGCCCCGGTCCGACACGTCCGCGACCACGAAGGCAGCCTTGCCGATCAGGGCGTCCACGCCGAACCGTGCCGCCCCCGGCCGGAGCACGTGGCGCAGCGCGATGGGGCGTACGAACAACACCGTGGCCGCGGCGACGACGGTGAACACCACGAACTGCAGGGGCAGCGGCAGCCCGACCGCCGCGGAACCCGCCGTGACCAGCGCGGCCGCACTCAGCATCCCGAGCGCCGCGGTCAGCGTGAAGATCTCCACCACAGCCAGAACCGCTGCGATGATCAACCAGATCAGCCATGGATCCATGACGTGCCTCTTCTGACCGGTGTGGGCATGCAAGGGCCGGACTCTCACCATTGGACCCGAAACGGGACAGCCCAGATACCCCTGGGTACGCAATCCCTGCGATCCGTCGGAGGGGATCCGCCCGTGACGCGCCCGGATCGGCTGCTTCACGCCTCTTACATGGGTTCTACCCATCCAGGGAAGATCACTCCATTCGTGACCCCTTTTCGACAGGGACTCGGCCACGGTCAGCCGGTGGCCCGATTCCCTGTGTAGGCACCACGACGGGTGCCCCGTGGCTCGCCGGGCGTTGCACCGGGCCTCGCTCCGGACCGGGCGGGCCGGGGCGGCACGGGACGGGCGGTGGATCACACCGGCGGACTCTTCGATAACGTGAGGTCATGAGCCATCCGCACCCAGAACTCAAAGCCGCCCCGCCGTTGCCCGAAGGCGGGCTGAGGGTCACCGCCTTGGGCGGCTTGGGCGAAATCGGTCGCAACATGACCGTCTTCGAGCATGCCGGCAAGCTGTTGATCGTGGACTGCGGTGTGCTGTTCCCCGAGGAGAACCAGCCCGGGGTGGATGTGATCCTGCCCGACTTCACCTCGATCCGGGACCGCCTGGACGACATCGTGGGCATCGTGCTCACCCACGGCCACGAGGATCACATCGGCGGCGTGCCCTATCTGCTGCGGGAGCGGTCGGACATCCCGGTCGTCGGCTCGAAGCTCACCCTCGCGTTCCTGGAGGCCAAGCTCAAGGAGCACGGCATCCGCCCCCGCACGGTGCGCGTACGCGAGGGCGACCGGCGCCGCTTCGGCCCGTTCGACTGCGAGTTCGTCGCGGTCAACCACTCCATCCCGGACAGTCTCGCGGTCGCGATCCGCACCGGCGCCGGGATGGTGCTGCACACCGGCGACTTCAAGATGGACCAGTTCCCCCTGGACGACCGGATCACGGACCTGCGCGCCTTCGCCCGACTCGGCGAGGAGGGCGTGGACCTGTTCCTCACCGACTCCACCAACGCCGAGGTCCCCGGCTTCACCACCTCCGAACGCGAACTGAACCCCGCGATCGAGCAGGTCATGCGCACCGCGCCACGCCGAGTCATCGTCTCCAGCTTCGCCAGCCATGTGCACCGCATCCAGCAGATCCTGGACGCCGCCCACCAGCACGGCCGCAAGGTGGCCTTCGTGGGCCGTTCGATGGTCCGCAACATGGGCATCGCCCGCGACCTCGGCTACCTCAAGGTCCCGTCCGGGCTGGTCGTGAACGCCAAGGAGCTGGAGAAGCTGCCGGACCACCGGATCACCCTGGTGTGCACGGGCTCCCAGGGCGAACCGATGGCCGCGCTGTCGCGGATGGCCAACCGCGACCACGCGATCCGCATCGGCAAGGGCGACACCGTCCTGCTCGCCAGCTCCCTCATCCCCGGCAACGAGAACGCCATCTACCGGGTGATCAACGGTCTGACCCGATGGGGCGCCAACGTCGTCCACAAGGGCAACGCCAAGGTGCACGTGTCCGGTCACGCCAGCGCCGGGGAACTCGTCTACTGCTACAACATCGTCCGTCCCCGCAACGTCATGCCCGTCCACGGGGAGTTCCGCCACCTGCGGGCCAACGCCGACCTCGCCATCCGCACCGGCGTCGACCCGGACCGCGTCGTCATCGCGGAGGACGGCGTCGTCGTCGACCTCGTCGACGGCCGTGCCTCGATCACCGGCAAGGTGCCCGCCGGGAACGTCTACGTGGACGGTATGGAAGTCGGCGGCGCGACCGAGGCGTCCCTCAAGGACCGGGTCACGCTCGCCCAGGAGGGCGTCATCACGGTCGTCGCCATCGTCGACGCCGACACCGGTGCCCTCGCCGAGGCTCCCGACTTCCTGGCGCGCGGCTTCGTCCACGACGACGCCACCTTCGAGCCGGTCGTTCCCGTCATCGAGAAGACACTGGCCAACGCCGCACAGGAAGGCGTCGGCGACGCCCACCAGCTCGAACAGCTCATCGCCCGCGCCGTGGCCAACTGGGCCTTCCGCACGCACCGTCGCAGGCCGCTGATCATCCCCGTCATCATCGACGCCTGATCGCGCCCGCCGCCCCGGTTCCCCCCGCTCCCCGCCGGAGCGGGGCATCCGTCACCGTACCGGCCGCGGCGCCCCGCAGCCCGTGAACGCTCTCGGGCGGGTCTGCGCCGGTCCGGGCCGCCTCGCCAGAACGTCAGAACGTCACAATCCCGAAAGGTGAACGGATGGGCCTGCGCTTCGAGGAGATCGACTGGCAACCGACGCCCATCGGCGAGATCAGTCTGCGACGCCGTCGCCACCCGGTCTCGGGCGACGACGTGTACGAGGTGAAGCTCGGTGACGAGTTCCTGATGTCCAGTCTCTTCACCACCGGCGAGATCGCGCTCACGGAACTCGGACTGGCCGAGCTGCCGGACACCGACGGACCCGAACTTGACGTGGCGGTCGGTGGACTCGGGCTCGGCTACACCGCCAGGGCGGCCCTGGACGATCCCCGCGTGCGCTCGCTGACCGTGATCGAAGCGCTGCCCGCGGTCATCGACTGGCACCAGCGGCACCTGGTGCCCCTCGGATCCCGGCTCACCTCGGACGCCCGCTGCCGCCTGACACAAGGCGACTTCTTCGCGCTGGCCGCCGACCCCCGCGGCCTGGACCCCGAGGTCCCGGGCCGTCGCTTCGACGCCGTCCTGCTGGACGTCGACCACTCGCCGCGCCACGTGCTCCACCCACGCCATGCGGCCCTCTACCGTCCCGCGGGGCTCCGCGCCCTCGCCGCGCATCTGCGCCCCGGCGGGGTGTTCGCGCTGTGGTCGAACGATCCACCGGACGAGCAGTTCATGTCCGCGCTCTCGGAGGTCTTCGCCCGCACGGCGGCTCGGGTCGTCGACTTCGACAACGCCCGCCAGAACGGCACGTCGACCAACACGGTCTACGTGGCCGGCACGGCGCCCGGCACACCGCCTTCCGGCAAGGCCCCTTCCGCGTAGTCCGCCTCGGCACCAGCCGCCCTACCCGGGCAGGCATGACCGCCATGACGCCCGTCCGCCCACGCTCCGCAGGAGGAGCGCACCCGGATCCGGCTCGCCGAAATTAGTGACATGGACACGACAACGTCAAGGTGGACGGGGTGGCGTGGCGGAGCGACCACTCCCCCCTGGACAGATAGTCGTCGCGCAGATAGTCTATGGACACATCATCTTCGCAGGAGGAAACCATGTGGGAGTACGAACACGCCATCGAGACCGGCGCCACCCCCGACGCGATCTGGCAGCTCTGGGCCGACGTCGACAACTGGGGTGTCTGGAACGCCGAGATCGAGAAGATCGAGATGGACGGCCCGTTCGCGGCGGGCACCCGGATCACGATGACACCGCCCGGGGACGACCCGATCGTGCTCAGCATCGCCGAAACCAGGCAGGACGAACTGTTCGTCGACGAAGCCCGCTTCGGTGACCTGCTGTTCCGAACGACGCACCGGATCGACCCGATCGGCCACGACCGGGTCCGAGTGGTGTACCGCATGGAGATCACCGGCCCCGGGGCCGACGAGGCCGGCGCCCAGATCGGGCCGGGGATCACCGCCGACTGGCCCGACACCATGGCGTCGCTGGTCGAACTGGCGCTGCGCTGATGCCCCTGCGCCCCGAGGACAGCCCGGGACTGCTGCTCTGGCACGCCACACTGCGCTGGCAGCGCGACATCGCCGCAGCGCTGACCCCCCTCGAACTCACCCATGTCCAGTTCGTGTTGCTCGCCTGCACCTGGTGGCTCAACTCCCAGGGCGAACACCCCAACCAGCTGGCTCTGGCCCGACAGGCGGGCACCGACGTCAAGATGACCTCCCAGGTCCTTCGCACCCTGGAGCACAAGGGACTCATCGAGCGCGAGACCGACCCTGCCGACACGCGCGCCAAGCGACTGCGCGTCACCGACGTCGGCGCCGAGCTGGCCCCACGCGCGATCGCGGCCGTCGAGCTGGCCGACGCGCACTTCTTCGAGCCGGTGCCCGTCGAGGAGGCGGTGGCGCTCCTCCGCCGGCTGGCCCGTCCGCACCCCTGAAACCCCGGTGCCGAAACACCGCGGGGCGCCGGACCCGGGCCGGTCTCCGCAGACGGCGGCGTCCGTGCCGACCCGCCGCGCACAGCGTCCGGAGCTGCCCGGCCGCCGTCGGCCGGGGGCGACGTTCCCGGTACGCCGTCAACCTGCTGTCACCTGCTGCCGGGGCCCCGCCCCCAGCAGGGCCAGCACCCGTTCCCGGCTCTCCCCCGTCGGCGCACTCCCCGTGATCGCAGGCGAAGCCGATATTCCCTTGCGCGCGCTCGTCGCACAAGTCAACGTCATCTGACACCTCACGAAGGCGAAGAAGATGACCACGCAGACCCACCCCGTCGACCACGAGCTCATCCAGGCCGCAGCGCAGGTCGCCCGAACCCGCTGTCGGGGCGACAACCACACCGTGGCAGCCGCGGCCCGCGATCGTGACGGTCGGATCATCACCGCGGTGAACGCGTACCACTTCACCGGCGGCCCCTGCGCCGAGCTGGTCCTCATCGGCACGGCAGCCGGTCAGGGGACCTACGAGCTGGACACGATCGTCGCCGTGGGCGACCGCGAGCGCGGAGTGATCCCGCCGTGCGGCCGGTGCCGGCAGGTCCTCCTCGACTACTTCCCCGCTCTCAAGGTCATCGTCGGCGATGGCGACCGCGTCCGCACCGTCCTGGTCACCGACCTGCTGCCCCACACCTACGTCTGGGCCGACCACCAGCTCGACGCGGAGTGAACCGCCGGTTCCGTCGTCGGCCGCCGACCGTTGTGCTGTCGGCCGTGCGGAGGGCACACCGTAGGTGGGGTGGGCGGAGCGCCGGCAGCCGTACTGACGCTCGACGTGCGAGCGGGCGTCCACCGGGTCATCTTGGGGGGAGAGGCGGTATGCCGTCGCCGTCACCTCCCCGTCTGGAGGCACCATGCAGTACGACCCAACGGACGCCCAGAAGAAGGCCTTTGAGGAGAGCGAGGCCGATCCTCGCAGAGTCGGCGAGCACACGGGCCACGTCCGGGAAACCACCCGGGTGAGACTGACGGACAACGGGCTGGGTGGGCCCGACCCGAGTGAGCGCATCCGCTGCCTGTCCTGCCCGTGCCCCGACTTCCAGGCCGGCGGCCCGCTCGGGAGATGCAGACGCAGCAGCTGTCGCCACGCGATCAGCGAGCACGACCTGCCCACCTGAGCACCCGGTGGATCGAGCGGATCGACGTCACTGGGAGCGGCCGCCGCGAGAATGACGCCCGTCTCCCGATCCCCCGATCCACCGACCCTCCTGCGGACGGGCGCGAGGGTGTCCGCGGCTCGTCAGTGGCTCGCGCGACGTACGTGCAGGTGGCCCGGGTGGGGGAAGGAGGGTGGCGCCGCAGGCAGAACGCGGTGGAAGTCGAACCGGCTCTTCTGCGCGACCCGGCACGACGCCCGGTTGTCCACCTGGTGAAGGAGTTCCAGACGCTCCAGCCCGTCGGCTTCGAAGGCGTCGAAGGCCCAGCCGCAGAGTGCTTCGACAGCGCGGGAGGCCACTCCCTTCCCACGGGCGTGGGCAGCGGTCCAGTAGCCCACCTCGGCGGCCGGTTCACCGGGCGCGACGGCCTTGAGGACCACGCTTCCGAGCAACGACCCGCGGTGGCCTTCGGGTTGCTCCTCGAGGACGGCGAAGTTGAACCGGTCCCGCGCCGACCAGCTCTGCTGCTGGGACCGCACCCACCGCGTCCCGTCTGCTTCGTTCTCCACGATGTGGCTCGTCCACCGGCGCAGTTCGGCATCCCGGAACACCTCGACCAGCGGCGCTGCCTCCGCCAGGCTCCAGGGGCGAAGAACGAGAGCGGGAGCAGCCGGCGTCGCGGCGACCCGGAGAACGACAGGACTGATCACCGGCCGATCATATGCGGCAGCGCCCTCACCGGAGCCCGACCTGCTCCGCCCTGTCCTGCCGCTTCGGTTTCCGCTCCCGTGAGTCGGCCCCTTTGAGTGTCACAGTCGGCCGGCGGACGGCGTGAGCCTCGGCGCTCGTGGTGATCCCATGGTGTCGATCACACGCGAGGCCGGTTCAGCAGCCGGGAGAGCACGATGGCGCTCTCGGTCCGTTCGACGGGAGCGGTGGCGCGCACGCGTTGGATGGCCTGTTCCAGATGCGTGATGTCTCTGGCGAGCATGTGGACGACTGCGTCCGCGGCACCGGAGACGGTACAGGCTTCGACGACCTCGGGGATGCCCTCCAGGGCTTGGCACAGTTCGGCGGGGGTGGGATTGCCGGTGCAGTAGATCTCGACGAAAGCCTCGGTGTGCCAGGCCAACGCCTGAGGATCGATGAGAGCGGTGAAGCCGCGGATCGCGCCGGTTGCCACCAGCCGGTCGAGACGCCGCTTGGCGGCGGGCGCGGACAGCCCGGCCGCCCTGCCGATCTGGGCGTACGGGGCGCGTGCGTGGTGCAGCACGTAGCGGATGATCGCTTGATCGATGGCGTCCATGACCTCACTCCAGACGTCGGAGCCCGCGACTCAGCGCAAGAAATGGCCGTGGACCCGCTGACATTGCAAGAAAGCGACAGTAGGCAGCATTAAATGGCGATTGTTTGCGTTGTCCGCCGAACATAGTCTCCGGCTTGTCCTGATGTCACGTGCCGGGAGAAGTGTCGAGATGACAGCGAGTCTGAGCGATGTGGAAGCCTCGGCACTGGCCGCGGTGGACGAGGCGGCCATCGCCCGGTTGCTGCTGGAACTTCTCGCGGTCCCGAGCGTGACGGGTAGCGCCGCGGAGTCCGAGATCCAGCACGTCCTGGCCCGGCGTCTGGAGCGGATGGACCTCGATGTCGACCTGTGGTCCATGAACCTGCCCGAGCTGCGTGCCCATCCCCGGTTTCCCGGCAGCGAGGCCCCGCGCACGGAGGCGTGGGGCCTGGTGGGCGGCACGCGGCCCCGGGGCGACGGGCCGACCCTGGTCCTCCAGGGACACGTCGACGTCGTCCCTTCCGGGGACCTGGCGCGATGGGCGGGTGACCCCTTCCGCCCCCGGGTCGCCGGGGACGTGGTGTACGCACGAGGAGCGTGCGACATGAAGGCGGGGATGGTGGCGATACTCGCCGCCCTGGCCGCGATACGGGAGGCCGGCGCAAGGCTGCGCGGCCAGATGTCCGCGCACTTCGTGGTCAGCGAAGAGGACGGAGGACTCGGAGCGTTCGGCACCCTCGAGCGCGGCCACACCGGTGACGCCTGCATCATCACCGAACCGACCAGCGGTGCGCTCATGACGGCGAACGCCGGTGCCCTGACCTTTCGCATCCAGGTACCCGGCCGGGCCACCCACGGCAGCACCAGATACGTGGGAGTGAGCGCCATCGACGCATACCTGCCCATCCACCGCGCGCTCGCCGACCTGGAAGCCCGCCGCAACGCCGGCTGCGACCCGCTCATGTCCGAATACCCCATCCCCTACCCGCTGTCCGTCGGCACCGTCCATTCCGGCGACTGGGCCAGCAGCGTGCCCGACCTGCTGGTGGCCGAAGGAAGGCTGGGCGTCCGGCTGGGCGAGGATCCGGCCCGGGCACGCAGCGAACTGGAGGCGTGCGTGGCCGAGGCCTGCGCGGCCGACCCCTGGCTGCGCTCCCACCCGGCCACGGTGACGTGGCCCGGCGGACAGTTCGCCAGCGGACGGCTGCCCGCCGGGCATCCGCTCACGGCCCGGGTCGGCAACGCGCACGCCGACGTCACCGGCGGCCCGCGACCGGCTGAGCGAGGCGCCCCATACGGCAGTGACCTGCGACTGTACGCCGGGGCGGGCATCCCCACGCTGCAGTACGGCCCCGGCGACGTACGCCACGCACACGGCCCACAGGAACAGGTCCGCGTGAGCGAAGTCGTCACCGTCACCCGGGCACTGGTGCTCGCCGCACTGCGCACGGTCGGCACGAAGTAGTAGCCCCCGGCGGAGGCGCCGACAGTACGGCAGCGCGGCAGCGCCGAAGTGGCCGACCGCAGTGGTCAATGGCCGACTCAGGCGCTCAGTCACAAGATCACGCAGCCGGGAGCGTCAGCCGACTCTGTGAACCGAGTCGACGGCGCTGGGGGCCGGTGATCAGTGAAGACACGAGGGGACAGGGCCGTGCGGCCAAAATGTTGCGTCACAGCAACACCCGGCCCAGGCGGCATTGTGCATGCCATGGCAGAAGCCTGATCGTGTCAGCGCGCCGCGTTGTTGTGTTCCGGCACGGGTTCAGCCCGAGCTCGGGAGGCCGGCGAGCAGGGCCGCGGCAGCTCTGTCGAAAGGGGCGATGCTGCCGGCGGCGCGACACAGGATGTGGGCGCCTTCGAGTGTGACGATCATGAGTGTGGCCAGATCAGCGGCCTGGGACGAGCTCATTCCGGCGTGGGTGAGTTTTCCGGCGAGTTCGCCGCCCCATCCGGTGAATGCTTCGGCCGCGACAGCACGCAGGCCGCTCTGGTCGGCGATGGCCGCACCGCCGTCGACGGTGACCGCCGCGATGGCGCAGCCGCCGCCCCCGGCGGACGCCTGCACCACGGGGCGGACGCCGCCAAGGAACGCCTCCACGACGTCGCGTGGCGTGCGGGCCGGCAGTTCGTGCAGGTGGCCGCGGACGTCTTCGGCGTTGCGGCGGGCGGCTTCGAGTGCGAGTTGCTGTTTGCCGCCCGGGAAATGGTGATAGATCGCCCCGCGCGCGGCGCCGCTCTCGGCCAGGACGTCGGTGAAGGACATCGCGGCCAGGCCGTGGCGCTGCAGCAGCCCGATTGCTGCGCTGATCATGCGGGCCTTCGTGTCCGCGGCCATCGCGACCTCCTTGACTAGTACGACCATCCTAGTCCATGCTCCCCACTAGGACGCACGTACTAGTGGGGCGGACTGAACAGCCCCCAACCCGGAGGTTCGTGATGGGCAAGACATTTCTCTACACCGAGATCCAGACGGCAGTGCCGTTCGATCAGTTCGACTGGCGCCAGATCAATACCGCGCTGAAGACCGCGCCGGGCCTGATCCGCAAGACGTGGTTGTCCGGCATCGGAACGCACACCCTGGGCGGCTTCTACGAGTTCGACAGCGCCCAGAACGCCCTGGCCTTCGCCCAGGGCCCCTTCGCCGAGGAAGCCCGCCGGGCCGGAGCCCCGGCAACGACACGACTGTTCGACGGCGACATCGTCAAAGACGCCAGCATCGATCTGAACTCGCCCTACTACACCTGACACCGAAGGTTGCCGCCAAATCGGCTCTGAACACCGCCTCGCCCCACCACCGGGGCGAGGCGGCCTGAAGCGAAAGTCACCGCGATGAACATCACGCGGCACCCCGAGAACACCGTGAGCTGGATCGACCTCGGCACCCCCGCCATGGCAACGACGGTGGCCTTCTGCACCGCACTGTTCGGCTGGACCGTCGCCCAACCGGACTCGCCCAGCGGGCCCGACCGCTCGGTGTGACCGGAGTTCACCGAACCGCCAACGAAGACATGGTCGTGCGTGATCCCACCGGAGCCCTGCTCGGCCTTACCCAGCACGCCCGATAGCTGACGGTGGTGAGGCCGGGCAGGGTCGCGCGCACCGAGCGCTCTCGCTGGCGTCGTCAGCAAGCGGCCTCGATCGCAGGCCGCCGTCACCCCCTATCGCAAATGAGACATACAAGCCTAAGATGCTCGGAACCTCTGCCGGAGTCGCGGCGCTGTGGCGCGCCGCGACCATCGCTCGTCCTGCCCTCGGGCGGCTTTGAGAGGTGCACCATGACCCGCTCATGTTGCGAATACCCGGAACCGGACGACTGGCGCGATCGCGCCGCCTGTATCGGAGAGGATCCCGAGATCTTCTTTCCGCTGTCGGACGTCGCAGCTCCCGGCACGGAGGCGTCGCGGGCCCGCGCTGTCTGCCGCCGCTGCGCCGTGCTCCTCGCCTGCCGCGACTGGGCCCTCGAGCACGGCGAAGACGACGGGATCTGGGGCGCCACCACGGCTGCCCAGCGTCGTGCCATCCGAAGAGCGGCCATGGAGCCGGCGCCGCGAGCCAGACGCCACGGGGTCGGGGCGGGATGAGCCGAGGGGCCGGCGGGAGGGAACCGGCCGGCCGCCTGTGCGGCCGGCCCGGCGTCGCCGTTCGGTCAGGCGTAGGTCTCGAACTCGGCCACCTTCGGCGTGGCGCTCGACCCCGTGATCTCGAAGGTGACCTTCTTCAGCGAGGTGGCGGTGAAGGAGATCGCGCCCGCTCCGCTGCCCGAGGACAGCACCGCCCCGGTGTCGCCGTTGAGCACCCGCCAGGAACGGATGCCGCCTGCGGCTCCGGCGGCCTCCCGGAGGGTCACCTTGGAGATGGCGGTCGTCGTCCCCCACTTGATCGAGATGGATCCGGTGGAACCGGCCGGTGACCAGTACGTGCTCGTGTCGCCGTCGCGGACATTGCCGTAGCTGGTGCCGGACGCCTTGCTGGAGCCGTCGGCGGCGGCGCCGAGGCTCAGGTTGGCCCCGGTGGGTGCCGATGTCGCACTGGGAGTCGGCGTCGGCGTGGGATTCGGGGTGGGCGTCGCGGTCGGCGTCGTCGCGGCGCAGTTGCCGTCCGACACCTTGAGGCCGGTGTTCGCGCCCGCCGTCGCGGTCACGATCGACGGCACGCAGGACGCCGCGTCCAGACTGTAGGCGTAGGGAATGGCGACGGTCGTGTTCGACGTCGGGTTCGGTCCTGCGGGGTTGTTGTCCTCGCCCCGCGGCGTCCACGTCACGTTGTCGAAGACGTTCCCGCCGACCTGCCAGTATCCCGGCAGGTCGGTGTAGAAGGTGCCGAGGACGTCCTTGGAGTCCTTGAAGTAGTTGTTGTCGACCTTGGCCTTGCCGCCGGCGCGGGGATTGATGCCCGATTCGTTCAGCCTGACGTAGTAGTTGTTGTAGATGTGCGCGGTCGCGCCACGCAGCAGGGGTGTACGGGAGTCGATGTTCTCGTACCGATTGTGGTGGAAGGTGACCGGACCGTTGCCGAGGTCGCTGTCGCTGGAGCCGACGAGGCCTCCTCGACCGGAGTTGCGCAGGACGCTGTAGGACAGGGTCACGTACCGGGTGTCGTCCTTCATGTCGAACAGAGCGTCGTAACCGGCTGATTCGCCGCCGGAGGCGGTCAGCGTGGCGTGGTCGACCCAGACGTTGTGCACGTCGCTCTCCATGCCGATGGCATCGCCGCCGTTGGAGGTCGGCGAGCCGGACTTCTTCACGTTCTGGACGGTCACGTTCTGCACGATGATGTTGCTCGACTGGCGGAGGTGGATGCCGATCTGATCGAACACGGCTCCACCGCCGACGCCGACGAGGGTGACGTTGCTGATCCCCTTCAGCTCGATCACGCCGGCGGCGGTGTTGCAGCTGGCGCCCGACACCTTCGCGGTGTTGCCGACGGTGACGGTCCCCTCGACCTGGATGACGATCGGGGTGCTGCTGCTGGCCCGGCTGCACAGGGCCTGGTGGATCTGGGTGCCGGTGGTGGCCCTGACCGTCGCCCCTCCGGCGCCGCCGGTGGTGCCGCCGTTCTGGGTGGCGAACCCGGTCGCGCCGGCGCCTGCCGCCGACGCGGCGGGCAGCGACAGGACCATGCCGGTCGCCGCCGCCAGGGTCAGCGTGCCGAGCGCCGCGGAGAGTCGCAGAGCGACTGGCTTTCTCATTCTCGCCTCGTTTTCGTCGTCGAGTACCGGGGGTGGCGAGCACGTCGTGCCCGGCACCGGGGCCCGTCGAGTCCACACAAAAATGGCATGCTCATGACATTGCGCGCCACAGCAGGCCCCTGCCGGCTCGTGCGGATCTCTGCGCCCATCCCGCAAGGACGGTGGTGTCACCGAGGTACGGGCGGACCGTGCTGCTGCGGCACCGGCGGGCGGTGCCGCTGCCGTACCGGCCATGTGCCGCGGTGTCGGCCACGAGAACGCCGCGCGGGCGACTCCTCGGGGCGTGGGTTGACATACGGATGCCACGGCAGCCCGGGCTGGACGCCGCCGGAGGCAGGAACGACCGGGCAAACCGAACTGCGGAACTCCCGGCGATCCACGGTGCACGAGCCCGCCGCCACGGCCACGGCCACGGCGCGAGCGTGACGCATCTACGGTCCGGAGCACAGCCCGGAGTGCGCCCCGGTGTTCCGGCGCGGCGGCATCCCGGTGCGGTCAGCCCGGGTCAACCCCGCGCCGGATCGGTTGCGGCGCGCGGCATGCCCCACGGCTGGTGCCGCGGACCGCTTGCCCGGCAAGGTCAGGAGTACCGGGAAAGCGCTTTCTCCCCGTGAGGATAGGATGGCCGGTCGCGGGTGACAAGTATGTGAACGTCGATCGGTCGACAGGAAATCGCCACCGCTCGCAAGACTTGAGCCGTTCCCCAGATGACGTGACACGCACGAGGAAACAGGGCGCCCCGTCCTGCCAAGCCACCCGTATCTCACGTTCACATGCATGAACGGCGTGTCGATCCGTCGCGGCGGTGGGCGCGCCGGGGGCGTTCCCACAGCCTGGCCGAAGCGCGAGGGTGAGGTGCGGCTCAGGGGCGGCTCAGGCGCGTGTCGCCGGCACCCGTGGTGCAGCGTCCGTCCGAGGCCTGCCGTTCGTGGCCCGCGGCTCGGTGGCGACCGTCACCGTGGCAACGGCCGACCTGGCGGCCGACGACGATCTCGCCGTCTTGACCGCGGCGCCGGGGCACGGCCGTCACTCACACCGAGGACGCCGGGACCGGGCGCCACCCGATGTCAGGGGTGGCGCCCGGTCCGGTCGGGCTATTCGACCTTGGCCCAGTCGAGCGTGCGCTCCACCGCCTTCTTCCAGCCCGCGTACCCTTCCGCGCGCTGGTCCTCGGACCACTGGGGCTCCCAGCGCCTGGACTCCTGCCAGTGGGTGCGCAGTTCGTCGGTGTCGCGCCAGAACCCGGTGGCCAGGCCCGCCGCGTAGGCCGCGCCGAGCGCCGTGGTCTCGGCGACGACCGGACGGCTGACCGGCACTCCGAGGACATCGGCCTGGATCTGCATGCACAGGTCGTTGGCCGTGACGCCGCCGTCCACCTTCAGCACGTCCAGATGGACTCCGGAGTCCTGCTCCATGGCCTCGACGACGTCGCGGCTCTGGTAGCAGATGGACTCCAGGGTCGCCCGGGCCAGGTGACCGTTGTCGTTGTAACGGGCCAGACCGACGATCGCGCCGCGGGCGTCGGAGCGCCAGTACGGAGCGAACAGGCCGGAGAAGGCGGGAACGAAGTACATCCCGCCGTTGTCCTCCACGGTGCGTGCCAGGGCCTCGCTGTCCGCCGCGTCCTTGATGATCTTCATCTGGTCGCGCAGCCACTGCACCGCGGAGCCGGTGACGGCGATGGAGCCCTCCAGGGCGTACACCGCAGGGCTGTCGCCGAACTGGTATGCCACGGTCGTGAGCAGACCGTGCTGCGAACGCACCAGCTCCGTACCGGTGTTGAGGACCAGGAAGTTGCCCGTGCCGTAGGTGTTCTTGGCTTCGCCGGGCGCGTAGCAGACCTGTCCCACGGTGGCCGCCTGCTGGTCGCCGAGCACCCCGGCGATGGGGATGGCGGCGCGGAGCGGCCGGGAGGTGCGGGTCACGCCGAACGCCTCGCGGTGGGAGGACGGGTTGATGGTGGGCAGCATCCGCCGGGGGATGTCGAAGAAGCCCAGCAGTTCGTCGTCCCAGTCGAGGGTCTCCAGGTCCATCAGCATGGTGCGGCTGGCATTGGTCACGTCGGTGGCGTGGACGCCCCCGTCGGGGCCGCCGGTGAGGTTCCACAGGACCCAGGCGTCGGTGTTGCCGAAGAGGGCGTGGCCCGCTTCCGCCGCCTCGCGGACACCGTCGACGTTCTCCAGGATCCACTGGATCTTGCCGCCGGAGAAGTAGGTCGCCGGCGGCAGCCCCGCCTTGCGGCGGATCACGTCACCCCGGCCCGAGCGCTCCAGGGCAGCCGCGATGGAGTCGGTGCGGGTGTCCTGCCAGACGATGGCGTTGTAGTAGGGACGTCCGTTGCGCGGGTCCCACACCACGGTGGTCTCACGCTGGTTGGTGATGCCGATGGCGGCCAGGTCCTCGGGTGAGAGGTTGCCGTGCCGCAGCGCGTTCTGGATCACCGAGTTGGTGCGTTCCCAGATCTCCACCGGATCGTGCTCGACCCAACCCGAGCGCGGGAGGATCTGGGCGTGCTCCAACTGGTGCTTCGCCACCTCGTTGCCGGAGTGGTCGAAGATCATGAAACGGGTGCTGGTGGTGCCTTGGTCCACCGCGCCCACGAAGTCAGCCATGAGTTGCCGCCTCTGCTGTGGGGGTCATTCCTCGGGTGCCGGAACGCGGCCGGGAGGCTCCGGCTCCGCCGTCGGCAGGAACCGGCCGACGAGGCCCTTGTAGAGCCCGGCGCCGAGCAGGCCGCCGATCAGGGGGCCGATGATCGGCACCCAGAAGTAGAGGTTCCCGTACTGATCTCGCCATGCTGTGCCGTAGCCCGTGAAGAAGCTGGCCAGTCGGGGCCCGAAGTCACGTGCCGGGTTGATCGCGTACCCCGCGTTGGTGCCCCACGCCATGCCGATGGCCACGACGATCAGACCGACGATGAACGGGGCCAGGTTGGCACCCGGCGGGGTGTTCAGCAGGTCCGTGACGGCCAGGATCAGCAGGAGCAGGATGGCGGTGCCGATGATCTGGTCGCGGAACGCGCCCCACTCGTGGACCGGCAGGTTCGGGTTGCCGTTGGCGGGGAGCGTGGAGAACACGCCCTGCGTCTTGATGGTGTGTCCGGGGTCGGCCTTCGCCAGTGCCTCGGTGTAGTTCCACCGCACGATGAGGGCCGCCACGAAGGCTCCGGCGGTCTGGGCCAGCGCGTAGGGGGCGACCTTGCGCCACGGGAAGCCCTTGAACGTGGCCAGGGCGACCGTCACCGCGGGATTGAGGTGGGC
Source organism: Streptomyces sp. P3 (assembly GCF_003032475.1). NCBI lineage: Bacteria > Bacillati > Actinomycetota > Actinomycetes > Kitasatosporales > Streptomycetaceae > Streptomyces > Streptomyces sp. P3. The sequence continues at coordinate 6,135,053 of NZ_CP028369.1, read as the reverse complement.
GCCGCTCAGTCGCGCCGCGACGTAGACGCCGAGGGTGACGCCGAGGCCCCAGGCCCAGGCGATGCTGTCGTGGTTTCCGAGTCCCCCCGGCGGTGTCGTGAGCGCTCCGCCGGCGACCACCTGGGCCACCACGCCACAGCCGAAGAGGATCAGAATCATGGTGCCGACGAATTCGGCCGACAGTTCGCCGACCAATCCGTGCATTTTCAATCGCTCAGCCATGGAAGCCCGCTTCCCGCCGGCTCTGAGCCGGCACGTCGACTGCTCGAGCTCTCCCGCACAACAGCATAGGGCGATCATGGACTAAACGCACAAACTGGTCCCGGCGCGGAATCACGTGCAGCGCTGCGGTCGTCCCGACCGGATCCCGGGCTGTCGCGTCACCCCCGACCCGGTCCCGGAACCCCAGCGTGCCGGACGCCCCGCACATCCAGGACGTCCCGGACATGCAGGCCCCCTGACCGAGTGCTGCAATGGCTGGAAAGCACCGTCCCTCGGACCCGAGCGCGGGCGACCGACACCGTGGCGGAACACGGCCGGGGCCGGACCCACCGCTGAGGAGTGGCCATGCACCAGGACGTCGCGGACATGGGGCCCGTCGACTATCTGATCGTCGAGTTCCCCGAAAGCCGCATGACGGGCGAGGGCATGCCCCTGCTCGTCGAGCTGGTCGAGAACGGCGTCATCCGCATCCTCGACCTCGTCTTCATTCAGAAGGGCGCCGACGGATCGGTCGCCGTGCTGGAATTCAGGGAGCTCGGCGATCGGGCCGAACTGACGGTGTTCGAGGGAGCCTCTTCCGGCCTGCTCGACCAGGGCGACCTTGACGAGGCCGGCGCCGCGCTGGAGCCCGGGAACTCGGCGGCCGTCATCGTGTACGAGAACCTCTGGGCCGCTCCCCTGGCTCGTGCGCTACGGCGTGGTGGCGCCCAGATGGTGGCCGGAGGGCGCATCCCCGTGGACGCCCTGCTGGCGTCGCTGGACGCCACCGAGCCGGCGGCCCCGTGACCGCCCGCTGACACCGCGACCGCCCGCGCCCCCGCGGCGCGTCCTCACGACTTCGCACGGACCAGGGGAGATGAGTGACATGCCAGGACTTCTTCGCGGTGTGGCCCGCACCGCCGTGATCGCGGGAACGGCCACGGCCGTGTCCAACCGGGTCTCGAGGCGGCAGGCAGGCCGGTGGGCCGAGCAGGACAGCGCCCGCCAGGACGTCGGCCAGCAGGCCACCCCGCCCGCCCCCGCCGCCGCGCAGCCGCACGACGACGACATGACAGCCAAGATCGACCAGCTCAGGCAGCTCGCCGACCTCAAGGCTCAAGGGGTCCTCACCGAGGAGGAGTTCGCGGCACAGAAGCGTCGGCTTCTCGGCTGACCCGGTCGAGGGCCGTGGAAGACCGTGGGCCCGACCGGCGGGCACGGTGCCCGCGCTGCCGGTGGGCGACCGCCGGTGGCACGAGTGGGCCGACCGGGACCGGGCACCCGCCTTCCGGCGGGCGAACCTCCTCCCCCGGTCGGCCCAAGACCGCTCTCCACGACGCGCCTCCGAGCGACCGCGGTGTTTCGGTGAGTGTCTGAACCCGGGCCCTTGAGGTGAGCCCCGGAGACCCGGCCGCGCAGTGGAGGAGACAGTCATCGTGAGTCCGACCGAGGGTGCGCCCCGTGACGTGATCCCCGCCCACCTGCTCAGAGGCCAGAAGGCACTCGTCACCGGCGCGAACTCCGGGATCGGCCTGGCGACCGCGGTCGCGCTGGGCCGGGCCGGAGCCGACGTGGTCGTGAACTACGTGGCCGGCCAGGAGGAGGCCGACAAGGTGGCGGAGGAGATCAGGTCCTACGGGGTGCGGGCGGCGGCCTACCAGGCGGACGTCTCCGACGAGGACCAGGTCGTCGCCATGATGAACCGGATGGTCGAGGAGTTCGGCACGATCGACATCCTCGTGGCCAACGCCGGGATGCAGCGGGACGCCGCGTTCACCGAGATGACGCTCGCCCAGTGGCGGAAGGTCCTCGACGTCAACCTGACCGGGCAGTTCCTGTGTGCGCGGGAGGCGACGAAGGAGTTCCTGCGCCGCGGAGTAGTCCCCGAGGTGTCGCGTGCCGCCGGCAAGATCATCTGCATGAGCTCCGTGCACCAGGTCATCCCGTGGGCCGGGCACGTCAACTACGCGGCCTCCAAAGGCGGTGTGCAGATGATGATGGAGACCCTCGCCCAGGAGCTCGCACCGAAGAAGATCCGCGTGAACGCCGTCGCCCCGGGGGCCATCAGGACGCCCATCAACCGCAGCGCCTGGGACACCCCCGAGGCCCGTGAGGACCTTCTGCGGCTGATCCCCTACGACCGCGTCGGCGACCCCGAGGACATCGCCCACGCCGTCGTCGGCCTCGCCTCCGACCTCATGGACTACGTGGTGGGCACCACGCTCTTCGTGGACGGCGGAATGACCCTCTTCCCCGGCTTCGCGACCGGCGGCTGACACTCCACACGCGCGCGCGACGCCTCCCGAACGGAATCAGATGCACAGCACGCTGCAGGCACTGGCGGACGCCCCGGCGCAACTGCTCCCGGCCAGGTCTTTGATGGCCTTCACCCTCGCCTCCCACATCGTCCTCGTCCCGCTGGGCGTGGCGCTGCCGCTGATCACGCTCGTCCTGCACGGCTACGGCCTGCGCCGCGGGGACCGGACCGCGCTGCTGCTCGCCCGCCGGTGGTCGGCGGTGATGGCGGTCCAGTTCGCGATCGGGGTGGTCACCGGCACCGTGCTCTCCTTCGAGTTCGGCCTGCTGTGGCCGGGCCTGATGGGCAGGTGGGGCGACGTCTTCGGGATCGGGTTCGGCGTCGAGGCCTGGGCCTTCTTCCTGGAGGCCGTCCTCATCGCGATCTACCTCTACGGCTGGCGGCGGCTGCCCGCCCGGACCCACTTCCTGCTCGCCCTGCCGCTGCCGGCCGCGGCCCTGCTCGGCGCCTTCGGCATCCTGGCCGCCAACTCCTGGATGAACACCCCGCGCGGCTTCCGCCTCGACTCCGCGGGAGACCCGGTCGACGTGAAGATCTGGAAGGCGATCTTCACTCCTATGTTCGGCCCGCAGTACTGGCACTTCGTGGTGGCGATGCTCGTGACGGCCGGCTACGTCGTGGGCGGCGTCTACGCCGCGGGATGGCTCCGCGGCCGCCGGGACCGGTACCACCGCCTCGGCTTCGGCGTTCCCTTCACGGTCGCCGCGGCGCTCACGCCGGTCCAGTTCGTCCTGGGCGACTCGATCGCCCGGAAGGTCTTCCACGAGCAGCCGGTGAAGTTCGCCGCCATGGAGATCGTCTGGAAGACCGGCACCCACATGCCGGAGTACCTGTTCGGCCGCCTGCACCCGGACGGCAGCATCTCCGGCGGCATCAGAATCCCCCAGCTCGACTCCGTCCTCGCCGGCTTCAGCACCGACACCCGGGTCACCGGACTGACCTCCGTGCCCGCCGACGCGCGGCCGACGGCCACTCAGGCAACCATCGCCCACTGGGCCTTCGACATCATGGTCGGCATCGGCTCCCTGCTCGTGGCACTCTCCCTGTGGTACGCCCTGGTCTGGCTGCGCCGGCGCCGGCTGCCCGCCTCGGCGTGGTTCTACCGGTGCGCGGCGGTGGCGGGCGTCGCCTCCGTCGTCGCGGTCGAGAGTGGCTGGATCACCACCGAGGTGGGCCGCCAGCCGTGGATCGTCTACGAGAACATGCGCGTCGCCGAAGCCGTCACGTCGACCCGTTCCACCAGCCTGTGGATCATGTTCTCCCTGGTCGTCGTGGTGTACGTGTGCGTCTTCGCGTCCTTCCTCGCCGTCCTGCTGAAGATGCGCAACCGCTGGCGGCTCGCCGACGAGGAGGACCGGCGGGCCGGCGGAGCCGCCTCACCGCGACAGACGCCGGAGTCGGGCCTCCCGTACGGGCCGCGCCCCGCGGTGCCGACCGGCGCGCCGCCCCGGTCGGGCGACGCCGCCTCCCCGCCCACGGAGCCCCGGCCGTGACCGCGGACGTCGTCGCCGTCGTCCTGCTCCTCGCGGTGGCTGCCTACGCCTGCGCCGGCGGGACCGACTACGGGGCCGGGTTCTGGGACCTGCTCGCGGGCGGAGTGCGCCGCGGCAGGAGGCCGCGATGGCTGATCGACCATGCGATGGCTCCGGTGTGGGAGGTCAACAACGTGTGGCTGATCTTCGTCCTCGTCGTCATGTGGACGGGCTTCCCCGTCCTGTTCCAGCGTCTCTTCCAGTCGATGTGGCTGCCGCTGGCGCTGGCAGCCGTCGGCATCGTGCTGCGCGGCGCCGGCTTCGCGCTGCGCAAACCCGCGCAGCGGCTGGCCGGACGGCGCCTGTACGGCGCGGTGTTCGCCGTCTCCTCCCTCGTGACGCCGTTCTTCCTCGGCGTCGCGGCCGGCGGGGTGGCGTCGGGCCGGGTGACGGCGGAGGCCGACCCGTCCGCGCACGCCTGGGCCCATCCCACGCCGGTGCTGTTCGGTCTGCTGGCCGTGGCGACCACCGCGCTGCTCGGCGCGGTGTTCCTCGCCGCGGACGCCCGCCGCTTCGACGCGCCCGACCTGGCCGGCTACTTCCGGGGGCGGGCTCTCGCGGCCCTGGGGTGCGTCGCCGTCCTCGCCTTGAGCACCCTCGCGGTCACCCGTGACGACGCCCCGCACGTATGGCACGGGCTGACGCACGGGGTTGGACTGGTCTTCGTGGCGGCCGCGGCCGCGAGCAGCCTGGCCACCGTCTGGCTGCTGGTGCGCGGCGCCCCCGCGGTCGCCTGGTCGCGGGTCTCGGCGGTCGTCGTGGTGGCGTCCGCGGTCATCGCCTGGGGCATGGCGCAGCGCCCGTACCTCGTCCCGACGACCCTGACCGTCTCCGAGGGGGCGGGGGCGGACACCACGCTGCGCTGGCTCGGCCTGGTCACCCTCGTCGCCGTGGTGCTGGTCGTGCCCGCCGTCGCCCTGCTCTACCGGCTCGACACCCGTGGGGAGTTGGAAGGCCTCACCGACGCCGACCTGCGCCGCGGCGGCGCCGGGGACGAGGGCTGAGCCCCGCCGGGTGCCCGGCGCGACGCCGGGGAGGGGTGAGTGAGTGATCGCGGTGACGGTGCCGGGTACGAGCGGGGGTCACGTGCGGTTGAGCGCGGCGTCCAGGGTGATGGCCGCGTCGATGAGGGCGAGATGGGTGAACGCCTGTGGGAAGTTGCCCAGTTGGCGGCCCGTCGGGTCGATCTCCTCCGAGTACAGGCCCAGATGGTTCGCGTACCCCATCATCTTCTCGAACACGAGCCGCGCCTTCTCGGTGCGTCCCGCTCGCGCCAGCGCGTCGACGTACATGAAGGTGCACAGCGAGAACGTGCCCTCGGAGCCGCGCAGACCGTCGGGTGAGGCTTCGGGGTTGTAGCGGTAGACCAGGCTGTCGCTGACCAGTTCCTCTTCCACCGCATCGAGGGTCGTGGCCCACAAGGGGTCTTCGGGGGTGATGAACCCGACCGTCGCCATGCGCAGCAGCGAGGAGTCGAGCACGTCACTGCCGTAGTGCTGGACGAAGGCCCGGCGTCCCTCGTTCCACCCCTTGGCCATGACCTGTTCGTAGCAGTCGTCCCGTGCGCCGCGCCAGCGTTCGACGCCGGCCGGGCGGCCGTTGGACTCCGCGAGCCGCAGGGCGCGGTCGAAGGCCACCCAGGACATCACGCGTCCGTAGGTGAAGTCCTCGCGGCCGCCGCGGGTCTCCCACAGGCCTTCCTCCGCCTGGTCCCAGTGGTCGACCAGCCAGTCGAGGTCGGTGCGCAGCGCCTGCCATCCCCGGTGTCCCACCTGCAGACCGTGCCGGTGCGCGAAATGGATGCTGTCGAGCGCCTCTCCGTAGATGTCCAGCTGGAGTTGCGTGGCGGCGCCGTTGCCGATGCGCACCGGCGCGGAACCCGCATAGCCCTCCCAGTGGTCGAGCGTCGCTTCGGCCAGGTCGGAGGAGCCGTCCACCGCGTACATGATGTTCAGCGGGCCGGTGTCACCGTCCTTGCCGGCGTGTTCCCCGACCCGGTCGGCGAGCCACTGGATGAACGCCCGGGCCTCGTCGGTGAACCCCAGCCCGAGCAGGGCGTACACCGAGAACGAGGCGTCGCGGATCCAGGTGAAGCGGTAGTCCCAGTTGCGCTCGCCCCCGAGTTGCTCCGGGAGCGCTGCCGTCGGTGCGGCCACCACCGCGCCGGTCGGCGCGTAGGTCATCAGCTTCAGCGTGATCGCGGAGCGCTCCACGGTCTCGCGCCAGCGCCCCGTGTAGCGCGACTGGTGCAGCCAGGAGCGCCAGAACGCGACCGTCTCGTCGAAGAGCCGGCTGTACTCGGCGAGGCGCATCTCCCGGGGCGGTCCGCCGGCGGACCGTTCCAGGACCAGCCCCCGCTCCTGGCCCGCCTCCAGCGTCAGGCTGAAGTGCAGGGCGTCCCGCCGGTCGGCGAGCAGATCGAGCAGCCGCTCGTCGTCGGGCTCGCGGACGGGGTGCACGGTGAGCTCCGTGCCGTCCTCCGAGACGAACACCGCCCCGTGCTCGCTGAGGTGCAGCCAGTGGCCCTTGCGCCCGTAGTCGAACCGCGGCTCGACCTCGACGTCGAACGTCATCCTGCCGCGCACGCAGCGGACCATGCGCACGATCCGGTGACTCTCGGTGACCGTCGTACCGGTCACGGGCATGAAGTCGATCACCTCACCGGTACCCGCCTCGGTCATGAACCTGGTGACCAGGATCGCCGTGTCGGGGAGGTACAACTGCTTGGTCGCGTAGGCCCGGTGCTGGGGCCGGATCGTGCAGTGCCCGCCCTTGTCCTTGTCCAGCAGCGCGCCGAACACGCTGGGCGAGTCGAATCTGGGGACGCAGAACCAGTCGACGCTGCCGTCGGTGGTCACCAGTGCCGCGGTCTGCAGGTCACCGATGAGGCCGTGGTTCTCGATCAGCGGGTAGTCGTCCATCAGGGGCGCCTCTCGGTGCGCGATTCACCCGATTGCCCCCTTGCAACAGAGTAGGCCGAGCCTGGGGAATCGGCGCGCGGGTCGTCGGGCGGGCGCGCGGTCCCGCCTGAGCCGACGCCGCCGGACCGGCACGGCGGACCGGCGGCCACCGCCTCCGCGCTACCTGAGGTACGCCGCGAGCGGGAGGTTCTGCCGCCGTACGTCTCCGGCGACCAGTCCGGCGATCTGCTGCGCGCCGTAGGTTTCGAAATGGGTGTGGTCGTTGCAGAAGAACGCCCCCAGAGGACCTGATCCGTAGTCGCCGTTGTTGGGGCAGAAACGGAGACTGTTGTAGCGCGAGACGCTGAGCGTGTGCAGGTCGACGACCGGCGCTCCGGTCGCGGACGCGGCGGCGAGGACCTCGGGGACAAAGCCGCGGTTCTTGGTGGCCGTGCTGCCGGAGCAGGTGATGGCGGCGACCGGGGTGAGCAGCGCGGGGTGCGCGCCCCGGGCCAGGGCGGCCTGCGCCATCATGGTCGTCAACTGCTGGTACCGCGCCCGCCCGACGTGCCGTGGGCAGGCCGAGGAGGAGTCGTTGATGCCGAACTGGATGAACAGGTAGTCGCCGGACTTCATCCCGGTGCTCGCGTTCAGCATCGCCTGCCAGCGTGACGCGTACGTACCGGACGTGAGCCGGCACTCGCCGTCGGAGCCCTTGGCGCCGCTCACGTTCCCCTCGTACAGCCAGGTCTGGATGCTGCGTCCGCCGACCGCCTGGTTCTTCACGGTGACGCCGCCGGTGAACAGGGCGCCGAACCGACTGCCCCAGCCGACCGGACAGCGGGCGGCACTCGGATCGGCCATGGTGGAGTCACCCGCGAGCCACACGGTGACCGGGCCGGCCGCGGCTCGTTCGGCGGGGGCGAGGGAGGCGCCGGTGCAGCCGGCGGTGGCCCTGTCGACGGCCGAGGCGGTGTGGACGCCGAAGCCCGACAGGGCGACCACCAGTGCGGTTGTGACGAGTGTCCGAAGGTTCTTCATCGGGTTCCTCTCCGGGGACGGGCTTTCGCGCGCGTCGGTCAACGCAGGAACGCGGCCAGGGGCAGGCCCTGTTCGCGGATGCTCCGGAGCACCAGCGCCCCGATCCGGGTCGCGCCGTACTGCGAGAAGTGGGTGTTGTCCGTGACACCGTCGGTTGCCGAGCGGAGGAACAGCTGTGCGGAGGCGGACGGGCCGAGGGACTCGAGGAGCGTCCTGCTCCCTGCGGTCAGGTCGATCACCGGCACGTGCTGCGCCGTGCCGACCGCGCGCATCGTGGCGGGCAGGTCCACGCCGACGGCGTTGACGTGCATCGCCGTGGAAGTGAGCCGGTCACCGGTGAACAACCGACGGACCGGTGGTGTCACCAGGACGGGAACGCCGCCCTTGGCGCGGACCTGGGTGACCATGGAGGTGAGGTTGTTCCGGAAGGCGGACGCGGTGGTCTGCTTGTCGTTGTGGCCGAACTGGATGAAGACCGGGTCGTTCGTCCTGACCTTCGCCAGCAGTGCCGGGAAGAGCGCGGAGTTGCTCAGGAAGCTGCCCGAGGTCTCCCCCGAGTCGGCGTAGTTGGCGATCACCGCACCGGAACGCACCGCGCTCGGGATCATCTGGCCCCAGCCGGTGTAGGGGGCCGCCGGCTGGTCGCACACGGTCGAGTCGCCGGCCAGGTAGGCCACGGTCGGCTGCGCCGCGGGGCGCACCGAGACGGCCGACACCTGGGGGGCGGGCCCTGTGAACCGGATGTCCAGACCGGGCGTTCCGGTGCCTCCCTGGCCGGTCGGCTGGCCTTCCGGCTGCCGTACGTCGATCGTGAACGACTGCGTGGCGACGGCGCCGGCGGCCGTCCTCGTCGCCGGCAGCATCAGGCGGCGGGCCTCCGCCCACATCTCGGTCCGGCCGGCGGAGGAGCCGCCGCCGACGGAGACGGTCACGTCGTAGTCGCCCGGCGCCACCGCGTAGTGACAGGTGATCGGCGAGGTGCCGGAGCACCCGGCCGGGAGCGCCCGCGGTGCGGCGTCATCGGCGTGCGCCGGCCCGGAGCCGAGAAGTACGGTCAGGGTCAGCGCTCCCGCAACTGCCAGCCGGGTCTCCCGCCTTCCGCGGTCGCGCAGGGACGTGCTGATTGCCTTCATGGGGTTGCGTCCTCGGTCGTGAGTGGGGTGCGGGTCAGGGTCTGCGACCCGTCGCTCAGGCCTGGGTGAAGCCGTCCATGATGGCGGTGGGCCGCTGGGTGGCGGAGTCCCAGGCGCCCATGGCGTAGCCGGTGAACGGTGACATGCACTCCGGCTCCCAGTAGAAGATGCCCTGCCCGCCGTCGGCCTTCAGCGCCCTGATGTAGGCGACCAGCGCGGCCCCGGTGGCGGAGGCCCGGTCCGCCCGGCCGCCGAACTCGCTCTGCAGGAAAGGCTTCCCGTACGCGGCCGAGATCTTCTTCATGTTTGCCACGATCCCGGGCGCGAGGTCGGCGCTGCCGTAGGAGGAGAACACCGACATGTCCCACTTGCCGCCGCCCGCCGCGAAGCGGCTGAAGAACGTGGTCATCGAGTCGTACTTCTGCGGCTGGGCCAGGTGGATGCACACGATCGAGTTCGGCGACACCGCCTTCACCTGGGTGTACGCGGCGTTGAACAGTGCGGTCATCTGGGCCGGGTTGGAGACGCTGCCGACGGGACGGCAGATGCCGCTGTTGGTCTCGTTGCCGATCTGCACCCACGTGGGCAGCACGTCGTTGTTCTTCATGACGGTCATCGACTGGTTCACGTAGGAGCTCATCGCGCCGACCATCTGAGGGTGGCTCATGTTCTTCCAGGCGGCGGGCGGGTTCTGCACTCCGACGGAGTTCCAGGTGTCGCCGAACATGTAGTCGAGCATGATCGACATTCCGGCGGCCTTGATCCGCCTGGCGAAGGCGGCGACCTCGTTGATGCTGCAGTGTCCGTCGGTCGGACTGCTGGAGGGACTGACGAACGTGCGCAGCCGTACGGCGGTGATGCCGTACCCCTGGAGAACGGTCAGCAGATCCTGCTTCTGCCCGCTCGCGTTCTTCCAGGAGAGGCCGCGCGCTTCCATCTGCGGCGCCCAGCTGATGTCGACGCCCTTGACGAACCCCGCGGCGGCGGCGGCCGGCGTCTCGAGTTCGGCGAGCGCCGCGGCGGTGGCGATCGCCCCGGCGGTGGCGGTGGACGCCTTGAGCAGGGTCCTGCGGCTGATCCGTCCGGGTCCGGAGGTCTCGGTGGAGTGCACGGTGGGTCGGTGCATCGGTGACTCCTTCTCCCGCACGGGCCGACGCCCCGGTCGGGTCGGCCTGCGAGCGGAGTGATCGTGGGGGGGCGGCCCGCGGCAGGCCGTCGTGCGGATTTCTGGCGCGGCTCGTCGTGCGGATCGTCTGGCGCGGCTCGTCGGAAAGCGGGCGCGGAGGTCTCCGATCCGTCGGAGTGCCGGTGCGGAGAGCCGCCCGCCAGGGGGTGCCGTGCAGGGACGTACGCCTTGCGGGAACCCGGGGCCTCGGCGCTGCACCGGAGACGGAGCACGCGATGAGGTGACCGGCGTCGATCGGGCGTGAGCGGGTGGACTGGGAACGTTCCCACACCGTCGTACAACAGAAAGAGTCGCGACCGAGCGCCCGTCTGTCAATCGTTGCGGCCCACATCGCCCCGAACCCGCGGGGCGGATCGGTCAGCCGGGAAGGTGGCCGATTCCGGCGCTCATGCCGGCGATCGTGTGAGCCGTGATGCCGGGATGCGGGTCGTCGGCGAAGCGCGCCGCCACCGAACGGACATGCTCCTGCGCCGTGTGGGCGAGACCGTCGTACACCGCGACGCAGACCTCCCGAGCCCGGGACCGGGGCCAGTCGGCCGGCAGCAGATCGACGGGCAGCAGCGGGTCCAGCACCGGGAAGTGGCGGTAGGCGCCCATCACCTCGGTACGTGCGCGCACCGCGTCGGCCCCGGTGACGTCACCCGCACCGATACGGGGCAGCACGGCACTCCACCGCTCGACGAAGATCTCGTACTGCTCGGCGATGCCGGCCAGATCCCACGCCTCGACGGGATTGCGGTTGGCCTCCGTCTCGAGATCCACCTGACGGGCCCGGAACACGCTCATCGCCCCGAGCGCCAGATCGGCGAGTTCGCCGCGCCCCTTGGGAGTCAGGGGATGCGGCGAAGCCCAGACCGCGTCGTACAGGGGCGCGAATCCCCGCCAGCGCAGCGCGGTGCGCAGCGCGCGGCGTCGCGTGCTCTCCTGCTCCGGCACGGAGAAGGCGACGAGCGTCCACCGTCCGTCCCACGCGTCGGGCTGCGTGGTGAAGGTGGCGATCGAGGCACCGCCGCTCCACAGGTCCACCGCGGCGTCCCGGGTCAGTCGGTACGAGCTGCGGCGCCCCTGCCGGCTGCCCTCCAGCACCCCTCGACGCGCCAGCCTGCTGATCGTGGTGCGGGCCGCGCCGTCGGCGACGTCGAACTCCCCCAGCAACGCCACGATCGCCGCCGCCGGCAGCCGGGCACGGCCCGGAAACGTGTAGTCGGCGATCAGCGTGACCGTCAGAGCCGCCGGTGAGGCGCCCGTCTGCCAGCGGAGTGACCGCGTGGGTCCGGTGCCGTCGCCGGAGAAGATCTCCTCGAGCTGGGACAGGTTCGCCAAGTTCTGCTCCGACGCGTCGAATACGGCGCTCCCACTGCAATGACCCGTCCGTCGCCCGGCGGCCCATTGATCTGACATTCGGATGCCCGACCGGAGCACCGAACGATACATCCCGTGCCCGCCCGGCGCGCCGTCGCGGCCCTGTTCTCCTGCAGCCGCGCCGGGACGACGTGCGGCTCCGCGCGGGAAGCGCCGTCGCGGGCAGGGCGGCGGCGGGGCCGGGAGCCCCCGGCCGCGCAGCCGCCGGGACGGCGTGTCAGAGCGCGGCGAGCCGGCCGACCAGCAGTTCCACCCTTTGCTCGGTCTCGCCCGGCGGCAGCCGTCCCGCCCGGGTCAGGGTCGCGATGCCGTGCAGGGACGCCCAGAACACCTCGGTGAACAGTCCCGGGTGGACGCCGTTCCCGGCGACCTCGTCGAGGCACTCCAGCAGTGCGGCGAAAGCATCCTTGAGGGGTTCGGGGGTGTCCTCCCGCGCGTACGCCAGGCCGCCGTCGAGCTGGAACAGGGCGTCGTAGACCGCCGGGTTGCGTGCGGCGAAGTCGAGGTAGCCGCGGGCGAGGGCGGTGACCCGGGCGCGCGGGCCGTCCGCGGCGGCGGTCGCCGCCCGCAGCGCCACGGCCAGCTCCGTGGCGCCTTCGAGGGCGACGGCACCGATGATCTCGCGTTTGCCGCGGAAGTGGCTGTAGAGGACGGGCTGGCTGTACTCGATGCGCTCGGCGAGCCGGCGGGTGGTGACCGCGTCCCAGCCCTGCTGCTCGGCGAGTTCGCGGGCTGTCGCCACGATGAGGCGCTCGCGCGCCGCCCGTTCCCGCTCCTTGCGTTCCTGTACCGACATACACAGATCCTAGCATCGCTAGACAACCGAGCGGCAGCAGTACTAGCGTTGCCATGTCATCTAGCGCCGCTAGATTCCTGGAGGGATCATCATGCTCAACGCACTCGAAGTGTTCACCACCGTGGTCGTCGGCGTGATGGTGGGGGTGGAGTTCTCCGTCGCCTTCGTCATCAACCCGATCCTCAACGCGCTCCCCGAGGACAGCGCCCAGCTCGGCCACGCCCACGGGGGCCGGATGCTGGGCGCGGTCATGCCGGTCTGGTACATCGGCTCGCTCGTCCTCGTCGCGGTCTGGGCCGTCGCCGGACGGCATCACGCGGGCACCGGTCTCGTCGTCACCGCCGCCGGACTGCTGATCCTCAGCGTGGTCATGTCGATCCTGCTGCTCGTCCCGATCAACAACCGGAACAAGGCGTGGACCCCCGGGAACCGGCCCGCCGACTGGAAAGAACAGCTGAACCGCTGGAACCGCTTCCACTACGTCCGCGTCGCCGTCATCATCGCGGCCTTCGCCCTGCTCGTCGCCGCCCTCGCCTGATGCCGGAGTCGCCCGCCGGCCGGCGACCGAAAGACATCCGGGAACGCGGCCGCGGCTCACGTCCCACGACCGCGTTCCCGACGAAGACCCGCAAAGTGACCCGCAAAGTGACCCGCGACGCGACACCGGTCGTGGTCAACGGCCTGCCGACGGCGCGCGAGACCCGCAGGACCGCGGCCAGTTCGACGCCACCCGCCCCGCAGCCCGCCTGACGCCGCATCGGCCCGCGCCGGTATGCGCCTGTCCGTGCCCACCGGGAAGGCGAGGCGCACGATTTCCGTCCCGTGCGCGGGCGACCTGGTCCGCTCCCGTTGCTCCGGGACGGCGTCGCCCGGTCTCCTGCCCCGAATCGCCGCCCGGAAAAAGGACGAGGGCAAGGAACTCTCTCCTCACCCTTCTCAACGTATAGCGCACCGGGGGGCTTGCGGCAAGGCCCGGGTGATGCCGCAAAATCTTCGGCCAAGGCCACAACCTGCGGAAATGAGGGCACTTACGTGCGTGTGTTGTCGACGTACCGGGGACGCGATGACGTCGGACCAGCGGTGGGGACGGTGTGGCCGCCGAGGGCGTCCGCGCCGACGACGAGATCGGCCGGTGCGATGCGACGGGACACGGCTGTCGCAAAGGCACGGCGATGAACGGGCCGTACGTGTGGGATCTTCACGACGTCGACAACACGCAGGCCGCGGCCGTCGGCGGCAAGGGCGCGAACCTCGGCGAACTGTCGCGGATCGAGGGTGTCCGTGTACCGGCCGGGTTCTGTGTGACGACGGACGCCTTCCGGCGGATCATGGCACAGGCGCCGTCGATGGACGATCGACTGGATCGGCTGGCGCGTCTGGACCCGGAGGACGCGGAGGCGGTCCGCACGCTGAGTGCGGAGATCCGCCGGACCATCGAAGGGATCGCCGTTCCGGGCGAGTTGGCGGAAGCGATCGCCGGGGCGCTCGCCGGGCTGGGTGAGGGGACCGCCTGGGCCGTTCGCTCCAGCGCGACGGCGGAGGACCTTCCGACGGCGTCCTTCGCCGGCCAGCAGGACACGTATCTGAACGTCGTGGGACCGGCGGCGGTTCTCCGCCATGTCAGCCGGTGCTGGGCCTCGCTGTTCACCGAGCGCGCCGTGGTGTACCGCCGGCGCAACGGGATCGACCACCGCACGGTGCACATGGCCGTGGTCGTGCAGCAGATGGTCTTCCCCGAGGCGTCCGGCATCCTGTTCACGGCCGACCCCGTCACCGGCAACCGGAAGGTCGCCACCGTGGACGCCGGCTTCGGCCTCGGCGAGGCCCTCGTCTCCGGCCTGGTGAACCCGGACGTCCTCAGGGTGCGCGACGGCGAGGTCGTCGCGAGGACGATCGCCGCCAAACACCGGGCTCTGCACGCGCTGCCGGGCGGCGGTACGCGAGAGGTGGCCGTCGACCCGCAGCGGCAGGAGCAGCCGGCGCTGACGGATGCGCAGGCCGTGCGGCTCGTCGGGATAGGGCGGCGGATCGAAGCGCACTTCGGCTGCCCGCAGGACATCGAGTGGTGCCTCGTCGACGGCGACTTCCGGATCGTCCAGAGCCGGCCGATCACGACGCTGTTCCCGGTCCCCGTCCGCGAGGCCGGCGACCGGGAGAACCGCGTCTACGTCTCCGTCGGTCATGGGCAGATGATGACCGACCCCATGAAGCCCCTGGGGCTGTCCATGTGGCGGCGGACGGCCATGGTCCCGATGCACGAGGCAGGAGGGCGGCTGTTCGTCGACGTCACCCCGCGCCTGGCCTCGCCGGCGAGCCGCGCCGGCCTCCTGGACGTCATCGGGAGGGGCGATCCGCTGACCAGGGACGCGCTGGAGACCGTCCTCGAGCGCGACGACTTCGTGACGTCGCTGCCCGGCACTGCTCCCGGCGGGCCGCCGGTCGGCGGTGCGTTCGACCCGACCGAGACCGATCCGTCCGTCGTCGGCGAACTGATCGGCCGCAGCCAGGAGTCCGTCGCCGCCCTGGAGCGCGACCTCCGCACCAAGAGCGGACCGGCGCTGTTCGACTTGCTGTCGGCGGCCTTCGAGGAGCACAAGCGCGTCCTCAGCGATCCGTTGAACATCCGGGCGATCATGGTGGCGATGGAGGGCACCTGGTGGCTCAACGACAGGCTGCGGGAGTGGCTGGGCGAGAAGAACGCGGCCGACACGCTCACGCTCTCCGCCCCCGACAACGTCACGTCGGAGATGGGCCTCGCGCTGCTCGACGTCGCGGACGTGATCCGCCCGTATCCGGAGGTGGTGGCGTTCCTGCAGGGCGTCCGGGACGAGGACTTCCTCGACGGACTGGCCGGACTCGCGGGCGGGGCCGAGGCGCGCGACGCCATCGAGGCGTACCTCGACCGGTACGGCATGCGCTGCGTCGGCGAGATCGACATCACACGACCACGTTGGCGCGAGCGGCCCGACACGCTCGTGCCCGTGATCCTCGACAACGTCAGGAACATCGAGCCCGGCACCGCCGAGCGGCGCTTCGAGGAGGGCCGGCAGAAGGCGCGGAAGAAGGCGGCCGAGGTGGTGTCACGCCTGCGGGCCCTGCCGGACGGTGACCGCAAGGCCGACGAGACGCAGCGGATGATCGACCAGGTCCGAGCCTTCATCGGGTACCGGGAGTACCCCAAGTACGGCATCATCAGCCGCTACTTCCTCTACAAGCAGGCCCTGCTGAGGGAGGCCGAACGCCTCGTCCGGGCCGGTGTGCTCGCCGCGGTGGAGGACGTCTTCTACCTCACGTTCCAGGAGTTCCACGACGTCTCGCGCTCGAACCAGTTGGACGAACAGCTCATCCAGCGGCGCAAGGAAGCGTTCCGGTCGTACCACGCGCTGACGCCGCCCCGGGTCCTCACCTCGGACGGCGAGGCCCTCACCGGGGCGTACCGACGCGACGACGTGCCGGCCGGCGCTCTGGTCGGCCTCCCGGTCTCGGCCGGGATCGTCGAGGGAAGGGCCCGCGTCGTCCTGGACATGACGCAGGCCGATCTCGAGACGGGCGACATCCTGGTCACCACGTACACCGACCCCAGCTGGTCGCCGCTCTTCGTCGGGATCACGGGCCTCGTGACGGAGGTGGGCGGGCTGATGACGCACGGCGCGGTGATCGCCCGGGAGTACGGACTGCCGGCCGTCGTGGGCGTGGAACGGGCCACTCGGCTGATCCGGGACGGACAGCGGATCCGCGTGCACGCTACCGACGGGTACGTCGAGATCCTGCCCTGACCGATCGGGCGTCCCTGGTGGCCCCGCGCCCGGCGCTCGGCCGGATCCGCGGCCGGGGCGCGAGGCCGCGGGACCACCGGGGCGTGCCGTCGAGCGGGCTATGACACGCCGTCGAGCGGGCGGAGGAAGCGGCGTTGGTACCGCCTGATGCAGCGCGTACGGCGAGCCAGTTCGAAGGCCTGCTGGCACTCCGGGTCGGACACGCTGTCCGTGCGGTACTGCTCGTAGGCGGCGAGGCTGGGAAACGAGAAGAGGGCGTAGGCGATGTCGCTGTCGCCCTCGCTCGGCAGGAAGTAGCCGTGGTGCGTCCCGCCGAAGCGGTTGACCAGCCCGACCCAGCGGCGGCCGTATTCCTCGAAGTCCTCCAGCCTGTCGGCGTCGATCTCGTAGGTCAGATGAACGGTGATCATGACGCCATCATGCAGCGGAACACGACGTGGCCGAAAGACTGCGCGACGACACCTCGCGTGGCCCCGGCGAGGAATTCGGCTCGACAGGCGCCCCCGGACGGCGCAGGGTTCACCCCATGTCCGACTCTCCCCTTCTCCGGTCGCAGGCCGGCTACCGGAGCCGCCCGGCAACCACGGCCGACGTCCGGGAAATCCACCGCTTGGTCACCGCATGCGAACACCGACTGCACGATGGGGCCACGACCGACGCCGACGGCATCGCCGCCGATCTCGGTCAGCCGGGGCTGGATCTCCCGTACGACACGGTGCTCGTGCACGACGACGGCGGCCAGTTGGCCGGCTGGGCGTGGGTGCGGGGACGACGCTCCACGGTCGACGTCCACCCCGACCACCGAGGCCGGGGACTCGGCCGATCGCTGCTCGACTGGGCCGAGGCAAGGGCCCGCCGGAGAGGCGGCGACCGGCTTGCCCAGACCGTCTCGGACAGTGATCGGACGGCCGTCGCGCTGCTGCGGTCGAGCGGGTACTCCCCACTCGTCACGGAGTGGCTCCTGGAGATCGCGATGCCCGAGGAGCCGGTCGTGCCCGAGCCGCCCGAAGGAGTCGTGGTCCGGCCGTTCCGGCCAGGCGACGGGCACGCGGTGCACCGGCTCACCGAGGACGCGTTCGACGAGTGGCAGCAGCGGCGGCAGTCCTACCAGGAGTGGGCCCGGCACACCGTCGACCGCACGACCTTCGAACCGGCGGCGTCGCCGATCGCCTTCGCGGGCGACCGGATGGTCGGCGCGGTGCTGTCGTTGAACGGCCCGGGCAGGGACGAGGGGTATGTCGAGCGTGTCGCCGTACGGCACGACCACCGCAACCGGGGGATCGCGCGCATGCTGCTGCGGGAGGCGTTCCGCGCCTTCTACGTCCGCGGGATGCGGACCTGCACGCTGTGGACGCATTCGGACACCGGAGCGCTGTCGCTGTACGAGCGGATCGGCATGACGGTCCGGCGCAGTTCCACGGTCTACAGCAAGGATCTCGCCCCGGGGAGAGCGGGAGACGGAGTGGACGACTCTCCCTTCCCGCAAGCGCCTTCGGAGTGAGTCCGCCCGGTGACACGGGACAATGACCGGCGTGAACCCGTTACCCACGCTGTCCGCCACGGAGATCGGCACGGACCGCCTCCGGCTGCGCAAAGCGCACGACGGCGACGTCGACGCCCTCATCGACCTCCAGACCGATCCGCAGGTCCGGGCCCACCTCGGCGGACCTCGGCCGCGGAGCGCCGTCGAGCAGTACTTCGACGCGAACGGCGTCGGCGCCGTCGCCGCCAGGCCCGGCACCTATGTCGTCGCCGACAGGAGGACCGACCGCTGCGTGGGGACACTGGTGCTCGACCGCCGCTCCCCCGGCCTTCCCGGGCACGTCACCGAGGAAGGCGTGGAGTTGGAGCTGAGTTACCTTCTCCGACGCGGCAGTTGGGGCGCGGGGCTGGCATTCGAGGCCGCCACGGCCGCACTGCGCGTCGCGGCCGGTGAACTGCCCGACCAGCCGGTCCTGATCGTGACGCAGACGGCCAACGAGCGTTCGCTGCGGCTCTCCACCCGCCTCGGCTTCCAACGTGTCGGTACCTTCGAGGCGTATGACGCGGAGCAGACCCTCGCCGCCGCCCGCCTGCATGCGTTCAAGGCGCAGCCACCGGGCCGGGGGTAGGGCGTGCGCGGGCATCCGGTGCGTGCTCGGCACTCGTCCCCCGCCCGGCTTTACGACGACGGGCCCGGGGGCCGCCGATTCCGGGAGTACGCCGCAGGTGAAGTGGCGGATACTCGCGGGATGGACGAATCGACGGCCCTCTGGACCAACACCACCCACGACTGGGCCAGTACGGTGGATCTGGACCATCTCGCCCGGATTCGCCGAGAGCCGCAGACCTTCGCCCCCGGCGGACCGGCGCACCTCGTCCTCGAAGTCGTCGCGTACGCGGCCGACGAGGCGTCCCATCGCGCGGGGGGCCGGTGCCTCGTCACGCTGCACCGCGACGGCTCCGTGTCCGTGGCGGACGACGGGCGAGGCACCGACACCCGGGTCGACGCTCATGGTCGGACGGTGAAGAAGCCGGTGATGGCGTCGAAGGATCTGCGGTTCTTCGATCTCCCGGATGCGGAGCGGCTTCCGGACGGCCATCCGCGTCGCGGGATGTCCGTCGTGGCGGCGCTCAGTGAGTGGCTGGTGCACACCAACCGCCGTCACCACGGTGCCTGGACCCAACGTTACGAGCATGGTGTGCCCGTGAGTGACCTGAACCCGCTCGATGCCGACGGCACCACCGGGACGCTCGTCCGTTTCCTGCCGCTCATCTCACTGCGCACACAGGAGCCGCCGTCCGCGGACGATCTCACGCGGTGGTGCGCGCACTGGCCCGACCTGGCGGTACGCCTGAAGGACGAACGCGACCTGGCTCCATGATCCGGGCGCGGTCGGGCACTTCGCGCCCGGACTGACAAGGCACGCGGGATTCGCGGACGGCCCGCCGACGCACTGACGGCGCCGCCGGGCCGGGCCGTTACGTCTGTTCCACCTCGCGACGGTCGTTCGTCGTCGGCCGGTCGACCGGAGTCAGGCGGTTGACACGGTGAACGGCGGGGACGCAGAGGTTGAGTACGGTCGCAGCGGCGATCATCGCGGCGCATGCCAGCAGCACCGTCCGTCCGTCGAAGGAGTGGGCGGCAAGGGCGGTGACGAGGTAGCCGACCGGAATGGCCAGTCGCTCCCCGATACCGTTGAACGCGATCAGCCGGCCCTGTTCCGCCTGCGGCACATGCTGCTGGAACACGGTGGTCCACGCGACGACGGCGACGTCGAGTCCGATTCCGGCCAGCAGGGCGGCCCCCAGCACGACCGGCAGGGGCAGCCCCCAGGCCATGGCTGCCAGGGGGAGCACGAGCGCACCGCCGGCGGCGACCGCGACCATGAGCAGTCGGTACGGCTTCCAGCGCAGGCATACAACGGTTCCCGCCAGCAGTCCGGAGGCGAAGGCCGCCTGGATCAGGCCCCAGTCGCGCGCCCCCGCGTACTGCGACACGGCGACGAGGGGGCCGAGAAGCTGGAAACCCGCCAGCCACGCCGCGACGAGGACGGTGCCGGCGGCCGTGTAGGTCCACAACCAGGTACGCGACCAGAAGCTCGTCCAGCCGGCCCGCAGATCCGCCAGCGCGCTTCCGGATCTGGTGAGCGGGGCGTCCAGGCGCAGACCGAGCAACAGGACGGCCGCCGCGGCGAACGTGAACGCGTCCCAGGCCAGGGCCCAGGCCGCGCCGCTTGCGGCGACGACGAACCCTCCGACGACCGGAGCCAGTACCTTGACCGCGTTGGTCGGCAGTCTGAGCAGCGCGTTGGCCTGTTGCAGATGCTCCGCGGGCACGATCTGCGCTACGGCGCCCTGCGCGGCCGGCCCGGCGAACGAGGCCGCGGTGCCCGCCACGAAGCCGCACGCCGCGATCGAGGCCGTCGTCGCGTGTCCCGTGGCCACCGACAGGGCCAGCACGCCCTGGGCGCCCGCAGCCAGCAGGTTGCCGAGGAAGAGCAGCCGGCTTCGGGACAGACGGTCCGCGAAGACGCCCCCGGCCAGCAGGAAAACGATCATGGGGACGGTGTTGGTGGTGAGTACGAGGCCGAGGGAACCCGGTCCTCCGCCCTGCTCGATGACGGAGTAGGCGAGCGCGAGGGGCGCCATCGCGGAGCCGGTCGCCGAGATGAGCTGGGCCGAGAGGAACCGCCGGAAAGGCGCGATTCCCCACGGCGTGCTGATGGTTGTCGGTGACTCTTCGGCGGACTCCATGATCTCCCTCGTGTTGGGCGCAGCGAGCACCCTAGTCCAGCGTGCACGGGTCGAAGTCCCTTGCGGGCAACGCGGCATGACGCTCCGTCCGAAGGCTGTCGAGTCGCCTGTTACGGTGGGCCGATGGCATCGGTCAAGGAGTTCCAGGTCACCTTCGACTGCGCGGAACCCGAGCGTGTGGCCCGCTTTTGGTGCGAGGTGCTGGGGTACGTCCTGCCCGCGCCGCCGAAGGAGTTCGCCACGTGGGACGACTTCAAGCGCTCACTGCCGCCGGAGGAGCGGGGTGCGTGGTCCGTGTGCAAGGACCCCTCGGGTGTCGGCCCGCGGCTGTACTTCCAGCGTGTTCCCGAGGGCAAGGCCGTGAAGAACCGGGTGCATCTCGACGTGCGCGTCGGCACCGCACTCGTGGGTGAGGAGCGCGTGGCCAGGCTCGAGGCGGAATGCGCACGGCTGGTCGCGCTCGGCGCGGTACGCGTACGACTTCTGCCCGCCGACGAGGACAACGAGTCGTGCCTCCTCATGCAGGACGTCGAGGGCAACGAGTTCTGTCTCGACTGAGCCGCAGGTGCGCGGCTGCGGGGCCGGTGTCCGCGGGTGGGCCTGGACGGCCCTGTGCCCGGGAACGCGTCACTCCATCCGTGCCGAGGCCGTGCCCGCGCCGCTCCGGCGGTGGCGGAACCCGGCCCGGCACCGACACCACCGCGGCGTTGGCGGCGAAGGTGCGGTCGGGCCGTCTTGGCGGGCAGGGCTCCGGTGGGGGCACCTGTGAGCGTGTCAGCTCTCGAAGCCCTGGGCGCGCAGGATCTCGTCGATGCGGTCGCGGTGGGCCGTCTCCCACATGTCGAGGCTCTCGCCTGCCTCCTTGGTGAGCTTGGCGCGGGCCGCGGTGCGCGTGTCCTGCGTGCGGGCGGAGGGGACGACCACTATGCCTTCCTCGTCGGCGACGACGATGTCACCGGGGCGCACGGCGACTCCGGCGCAGCGCACCGGGGCGTTGAGCGGCTCGACCGCCTTCTTGCTGCCGGGGAAGGGGATCACCCCTCGGGCGAACACGGGGAAGCCCATCTCCCTGACCTCGGCCAGATCGCGGAGGAGCCCGTCGGCGACGAAGGCCGCCACACCCCGCCGCTGCGCGACGGCGCACACGTTGCCGCCGGCCAACGCGTAGTCCAGGTCGCCCGACTCGACGACGATGACGGCGCCGCTCTGCGCGCGGTGGATGGCCGCGTGCAGCATGAGGTTGTCGCCCGGCGGGCACCGCACGGTGAACGCCGGCCCCGCCACGCGGGGCACCGGCGACCACAGGGGACGGATGCCCGTGCCCATGACCTGCTCGCGGCCGAGGACGTCCGCAAGGGTCGTGGTCGGGATCTTCGCGAACGCGGCGGCCGCTTCGGTCGTGTCCATCATGTGTCTCCCCCTCGTGGTGAACGGGCCCGCGCTGTCCCGGGCCCGTTCGTTTCTACACGACGGGTGCCTCGTCCGTGCGGACGGGGCACCCGGGAGCTCCCTCTTCAGACCTGTTCCAAGGCCCTGTTCGGCTGCGGTGGCGACGAGGGGCGAAGTCCTCTGCTCAGTCGACCAGCCTGCCCGACAGCCCGCCCGCGGGCTGGGCCGGACAGGGCACGGGGAGGCGGCCGGTTCCGCGTGTGACGTCCGGTCCGCCGGGCGCCGTGCCCCCTCACCCGACCACCGTCGGCCGCACGCACGGCGGAGATCCGGGGGCGGCCGTTTCGAGGGTGGCGATCCCGTTCGCGGCTCGGAGAAAGCGGGTACTCGGAGTCGGCACCCTCATCGGACACGGGCGGGGCGATCGCCATGACACACGACACGACCGGCGGCCTCGGCGCGACGGGTCGCCTCGCCGGCGGCCCGAGCATGTCGGCGGACCGTACAGCGGGCGTGCGCGTCGCCGTCGTCGACGCCCGACTGCCCGACGGGGAGGAGCACCCTGCCCCGGCCGGGGCAGGGTGACGCGGCAGCCGCGCCCCTCCTCCTTCGTCACCCGTCAGAAGGCCTCGTTCGTCTCTCGTCAGAAGTCCCGCCGCTCGTGGCGTGGCAGCCGACCGCTCCCCGAGGGGGAAGCCATGATCATCCTGGGTGTCATTCTGCTCGTCATCGGTCTCGTCGCCGGCATCGCCTTCCTGTGGACCATCGGAGTCATCCTGGTGGCCGTGGGAGCGGTGCTGTGGGTTCTCGGCGCGATGGGACACGCGGTCGCCGGGCGGCGTCACTACTGGTGACCCGGGACCTCGGGAACGCGCCGCTTCAGGCGGCTCCCCTCGGTCCGCCGCGCACGAGAAGAGGCCCGCCGCGGGCATCACCGCGGGCCGGGTCTCTCCTCGGCCGGTCTGCGCCGATTGCCGTGCCAGTCCAGTATCAGCACCGTGGCATCGTCCCTGAGACTGCCGTGACAGGCCTCGAGCACCGCGGCGGTCAGGCTTCGGACGGCTTCCCGCGGGTGCAGGCCGCGGGTCTGGTGAACGATCGAGGCCAGGTCGGCGGCCGCGGCGCCGCGCTCCTGCATGCCGTCGGTGAGCAGAACCAATCGGTCCCCGGGAAGCAGGTGCAGTTCCTGGAGACGGTAGGGGGTGGGCGCCGCCACACCGAACGGCAGGTTGACGGCGAGTTTCAGCTCTTCGACGGTGCCGTCGCGCAACCGCAGCGGCCGGGGATGGCCGGCGTTGACCAGCTCGCACAATCCGGTGTCGAGCTCGACGCACAGCAGTTGTCCGGTGGCCAGACCGCGGCTGTGGCTCAGCAGGGCCTGATGCGCGTGGTCGGCCTGGTTCAGCGCGTCACAGCCGCTGCGGCGCGCCTGTCGCAGCGCCCCGACCAGCAAGGTGGCCAGCAGAGCCGAGTTCGTGTCGTGCCCCATGGCGTCGGTGATGGACAGGTGGAGCTTGTCGCGGTCGAGCGTGTAGTCGTAGGTGTCGCCGCCGATGTCGTCGGCCGGAACCAGCCCTGCGGCGAGGGTGAACTGTTCCGCCTCGCAGCACGGGGCGGAGGGCAGCAGCTGGTGCTGGATCTCCGCGGCCAGGCTCGTCTCGGTGGTGCGCCGGCCCAGGTGGTAGAGATCGGTGAAGCGGCGGTCCGTGACGATGATGTAGGCCAGCGCGTGTGCCGCGTCGCGGACCTGCCGGAGGACGGTGTCGTCGACGGACTGCAGGGTCACCTCCAGGACGCCGATGCAGTCGCCGCGGTTGGTGACCGGCGTGATGACACGCCGTCCGTCCTGCCCGTCCGGTTCCACATGCTGACGTTGGCTCCGCAGAACACTGTCGTAGACGCTGCCCAGCAGGTCCGTCGGCTCGTCGTGGTCCGCGAGGTCTGCGCCGGCCGCGGCGAGGCGCACCAACCGCTGACCGACCAGGTCGACGAACAGGAAGGACACACGCTCCGCCCCGAACCGCTTCTGCAGGTCGTGCGCCACGACATAGACTGATTCACCGGGCGGCGCCGCCTCCGCAGCGGCCAGCAATTCGCCCAGTTCAAGATCTCCACCCTCCACAACAACCTCCCATCGGCTGCCGCTTCTTCTTCCCCGGATCTCCGCAACGTCACGTGATGCGCCTGTTTCCGCCTGGTCAGGACGGCGGGCCGGGACGGTTCGGCAGCCCCCGTGCCACGAATCCTGGCAGGATGGCGGGCATGGAACGTGTGCTGGGCATCGGTGGATATTTCCTGCGGGCCGCGGATCCCGCGGCCTTGGGCGCGTGGTACCGCGAGTGTCTGGGTCTGGACGCCGACGACCACGGTCTGTGGCGTCAGGAGACCGGTCCGACGGTGTTCGCGACGTTCGAGTCCGGGACCGACTACTTCGGGTCCCGCGCCCAGCAGTCCATGCTGAATTTCCGGGTTCGCGACCTCGACGCGATGCTCGCGCAACTGCGCGCCCGGGGTGCGGACGTGGCCGAGGAGACGCAGGACATGGAGGGGGTCGGCCGGTTCGGCTGGGTGGTCGACCCCGAGGGCAATCGCGTCGAGCTGTGGCAGCCCGCCTGACCGGGCTGCGACGCGCGGCGAGACGCCTGAGCAGGGTTCCGCCATGACCGACGACAGCGACCGCGCACGTGCCGTCCAAGCGGCCGTGGACGCCGAACTACGACTGCTCGATCCCGAGGTGCGGGCTTCTTCGGCCCTCGTGTCGGAGCTGCTGGATCCGCAGTTCACCGAGTTCGGCGCTTCGGGACGCCGGTGGGACGCGCACTCCGTTCTCTCGGTCACCAGTGGCGCGACGGTGTCGCCGGAGTACGCGGTGGAGGTCGGCGAGATGGCCGGAGTCGTTCTTGCTCCCGGTGTCGTTCATCTGGCGTACTTCTCCGACAACCAGGGGCGGCGGGCCTGGCGGAGCTCCCTGTGGCGCCTCACCGAGACCGGCTGGCGCATGTACTTCCACCAGGCGACGCCCGTCCCGTCCGAGTCCGGGCAGCACCGCGCCGCGGGCCGGGACAGGTGGGCGGCTGGGGGTACCGGCTCGGCGCGTTGGACGCCGGCGTGCTCGTGCGCGGCGCAGAGCGCCTGGTCGTACGGCTTTCGAAGGGCGGGGAGTCGCCGTGAGCGTGGACGACGCCGAACACGACGCCGCACAGGTGAACTCCTTGCACGCCGGGCAGACCGCCTGAGCGGCCTGCGTCGTCCGCACGAACCTCGGTCGGCCCGGGCTCCCGGCTGCACGCAGGGGTGCGACGCACGCGCCGGGGCGAACGGCCGCGGAGCCCCCGGCGAGCCGTCCCGCCGGGAGCTCCGCGCCGGTCAGGCGGTGCTGAGCATGCCCTCACGCAGGCGGGTCAGGAGACGGGAGATCAGCCGGGAGACGTGCATCTGGGAGACGCCGAGGCGTTCGCCGATCTGGGCCTGGGTGAGTTCCTCGACGAACCGCCAGTGGATGATCCTGCGGTCGCGTTCGTCGAGTTCGGCGATCATCGGTGCGAGCGCGTGGAAGTCCTCGATCAGCCCCAGGGCGGCGTCCTCGTCACCGATGAAGTCCGCCAGCGCCGCCTCACCGTCCTCGCTGCCGTTGATGGCCGCGTCCAGGGAGGCCGACGTGTAGCCGTTGGAGGCCAGTTGGGCCTCGACCACCTCGTTCTCCGGCAGGCTCATCAGCTCGGCGAGCTCCTTGGTGGTGGGCGTACGACCGAGGCGGCTGCGCAGTTCCTCCTTGGCGCGGGCGAGCTGGACACGCGCCTCCTGCAGCCGGCGGGGCACATGCACGGCCCAGGTGGTGTCCCGGAAGAACCGCTTGATCTCCCCCACGATGTACGGCACCGCGAACGAGGTGAACTCGACCTCACGGGTCAGCTCGAACCGGTCGATCGCCTTGATCAGACCGATCATGCCGACCTGGACGATGTCCTCCATCTCCTCCGGCCCCCGACTGCGGAACCGGCCGGCCGCGAACCGCACCAGCGACATGTTCATCTCGATCAGCGTGTTCCGCGCGTACTGGTACTCCGGCGTACCCTCCTCCAGCACCGCGAGCTGGTCGAAGAACAGCTTCGACAACTTCCGCGCGTCCCTCGGCGCGACCTTGGAAGGGTCTGCGATCTCCGGTACGTCCACCGTCTGTCCAGCGGTCTGCACGGTCGTCGTCGCCGGCATGTGCCCTCCCCATCGATCGAGTATCAGGTCGCCGGTCCGTCGTCCGGCACTCACGCGTGTACCCCCGACCTCGACCGGCATTCCTGGAACTTCCGTCAGCTGCCGCCCGGCTCCCCGTGACTTCGTACGACTTCCTTCACCTTGGCGACCGCGAAACCCCAGCCCTGTTCGACCGTCGGCTTGGCGGGCACGGCGATCTCGTCGGGGTTGGTGAGGACGTCCAGCAGGACCGGTCCCGGACTGTGGAAGGCTCGCCGCACGGCGCTGTCCAGGTCGGCCGGGTCGGTCACCCGGACGCCGGTGATGCCCATGGCTTCCGCCACGGCGGCGAAGTCCGGGTTGTCGAGCACCGTGCCGAACTCGGGGAGGCCTGCCTGTTCCTGTTCGAGTTTCACCATGCCCAGCCGGCGGTTGTCGAAGACGACGAGTTTGACGGGAAGGCGATACGTCTTCAGGGTCATCAGATCGCCGAGCAGCATGCTGAGTCCGCCGTCGCCGCAGAACGCCACCACCTGGCGTGCACGGTCCAGGCACTGGGCGCCGAGCGCCTGGGGCATGGCGTTGGCCATCGAGCCGAGGTTGTAGGAGCCGATGAGGCGTCGCCCGCCGCGCATCTCGACGAAGCGCGAAAGCCACACCGTGGCCATGCCGGTGTCGGAGGTGAAGACGGCGTCGTCGGCTGCGATCCGGTCGACCGCGGCGGCCAGCGCCTCGGGGCGGATGTCGTGGGCACGGTTGTCCAGTGCGGACCGGACGCGTCCGATGACACCCTTGTCGTGGGACGGGTCGGCGAGCCGGGCCTGTCCCGTGCGCCACTGGTCGAAGCGCTCGCGTGCCTTCTCCAGATGGGAGCGCCCGCGTGCTCCGTCCGGCCCGGCGGTGAGGTGGTCCAGGAGGTCGCGCACGCCGGCGCCGGTGTCCCCCACGAGTCCGACGTCGACCGGTACGCGGCGTCCGATGTGCGTGGCCTCGGTGTCGATCTGGATGACGGTCCGGTCCTCGGGATACCAGTCCCGGTAGGGGAAGTCCGTGCCGAGCAGCAGGAGGGTGTCCGCGTCCTGGAGGGCCGCTGCGGCGGCGGGGTTGCCGATCAGTCCCGTCTGGCCGACCTGGAAGGGGTTGTCGTCGCCCTCGAAGCCCGCCTTGGCCTTCAGGGTGAGCACCATCGGCGCGGCCAGCCGGTCGGCGAGGGTGAGGACGTCATCGCGGGCGGCCCGGGCGCCCTCACCGACGAGGAGGGTGACTCGTTCGGAGCGGTCGAGGAGTTCGGCGGCACGGCGCACGGCCGCCGCGTCGGGCCGGCTCAGCGGAGCGTTCAGGGAGAAACGGGCCGGCCGGTCGGAGGGCAGTTGCTGCTCGCCCAGGTCGCCCGGCACGGTGAGGACGGCGACGCCCTTGCGGCCGAGTGCGTGGCGCACCGCCGTCTCCAGCATCCGGGGAAGCTGCTCGGGGGAGGTGATGGTCGCGCGGAAGACCGCGACGTCGCTGAAGAGGGCGTCGTTGTCGACTTCCTGGAAGTAGTCGCTGCCGAGTTCGGCGAGCGGCACCTGGCCGGCGATCGCCAGGACCGGCGCGTGGCTCTTCGCCGCGTCGTACAGCCCGTTGAGGAGGTGGACGGAGCCGGGTCCGACCGTACCCATGCACACGCCGAGCGTGCCGGTGAGCTGCGACTGGGCGCTCGCGGCGAACGCCGCCGCCTCCTCGTGGCGGCAGCCTACCCACTCGACGCCGTCAGTGGTGCGGATGGCGTCGGTGAGGGGGTTGAGGGCGTCTCCCACGACGCCGAACACCTGGCGCACGCCGAGTTCGCTCAGCGCGTCGACGATGACACGGGCAACGGTACGGGGCATGGGGGTCTCCGATTCAGACGGTGAAGCGGTCGGGGTCGGCGGCCTGCCAGTCGGCCGCCCAGGAGGCGGGCGGTTCGTCGAGGAGCTGCCCGGGCGCCAGCCACTCGTGCAACTCCTCGTAGGAGCGCTCGGTGCGGGGGTCGACGCGCCGACGCAGCATGTGGGGGCGCAGTTGCGCGGGATCGGTGACACCCATGGACGCCATGATCTGCAGCGCTCCGGCCACGGTCGCCTCCTGGAAGCGCCGTACGCGCGCCGTCTTGTCGGGGACGTCGAGGGCACGGGCACGGCGGGGGTCCTGGGTGGTGACGCCGGTGGGACAGGTGTTGGTGTGGCAGCGCTGGGCCTGGATGCAGCCGACGGCGAACATCATCGCTCGGGCGGCGTTGCCGTAGTCGGCGCCCTGCACCAGGCGTTTGACCAGGTCGGCGCCGGTGGCGATCTTGCCGCCGGCGCCGATCCGCACGTGGTCGCGCAGACCCGCGCCGACGAGGGCGTTGTGCACGGTGAGCAGGCCTTCGGTGAGCGGTGTGCCCAGGTGGTCCGCGAACTCCAGCGGCGCCGCGCCGGTCCCGCCCTCGGCGCCGTCCACCACGATGAAGTCGGGCGCCGTGCCCTCCTCCAGCATGGCCTTGCACACCGCCAGGAACTGCCGGCGCGAGCCCACGCACAGCTTGAAGCCGGCCGGCTTGCCGCCGGACAACTCGCGCATGCGGGCGATGAAGCGCACGAGTTCGCGGGGCGTGGAGAACACCCGGTGGTACGGCGGCGAGACCACGGTCCGCCCTTCGGGCACGTCCCGGACCCGGGCGATCTCGGCGTTCACCTTGGCTCCCGGCAGGACTCCGCCGATGCCGGGCTTCGCGCCCTGCGACAGCTTCAGGGAGACGCACTTGACGTGGTCGTGCGCCGCTTTGTCGGCGAACTCGCCGGCGTCGAAATCGCCCTTCTCGGTTCGGCAGCCGAAGTAGCCGGTGCCGATCTCCCAGACGAGGTCGCCTCCCGGGCGGAGGTGGTGCTCGGAGAGTCCGCCCTCGCCGGTGTCGTGGGCGAAGCCCCCGGCCGCGGCGCCCCCGTTGAGTGCGAGGACCGCGTTCGCGGACAGCGAGCCGAAGCTCATCGCCGAGACGTTCAGCAGTGCCATGTCGTAGGGGCGGCCGCAGTGCGGACCGCCGACCCGCACGCGCGGCGGGGTCTTGGGCACCGGGCACGGAGCCATCGACGGGACCAGGAACTCGTGACCGGGCTGGTACACGTCCCGTTCGGTGCCGAACGGCTCCTCCGCGTCGGTGCCCTTGGCGCGCTCGTAGACGATGCTGCGCACGTCCCGGTCGAAGGGGCGCCCGTCGTAGTTCCGCTCGATGAAGTACTGCTGCAACTCCGGGCGGATGCGCTCCAGGAGGAAGCGGGCGTGGCCGAGGACGGGGTAGTTGCGCAGTACCGAGTGCCGGCGCTGCAGCAGGTCCCAGGCTCCCAGCGCACCCACCAGGGTGAGCGGAAGCGCCGCGAACCACCAGGAGGGCGAGACCCCGACCGCCGCGGCCACGGCCCCGAGGGCGGTCAGCAGGGTCAGAACGACGATTCCCACGCGTATCACACCAGGCGCATTGCCCGGATGTCGCGCGTCATGCTCGACATCCGCACACCGGACGGTGTCCGTGCGGCCGGGACTGGCGGGGAACGGGGGCCGGACATGCGATCAGGTCCCGGAGCGGGAAGCGCTCCGGGACCTGACGGCCGTGCGAGGGTCAGGCGGGAGTGATGTTCTCCGCCTGCGGGCCCTTCTGGCCCTGGGTGATGTCGAAGGTGACCGCCTGGCCTTCCTGGAGCTCACGGAAGCCGGAGGCGTTGATGTTGGAGTAGTGGGCGAAGACGTCCGGTCCGCCGCCGTCCTGGGCGATGAAGCCGAAGCCCTTTTCGGCGTTGAACCACTTCACAGTTCCGCTGGCCATGCTGGTGCCTCCCAGTCAATGTCGGGCACCGCACCGCGCGGCCCCGGAGGTGATCGCCTTGGTCCGGCACTGCACAGCAAAACGCCCGCGCGCAGCGCGGGCAGGTACTGCCAACCACGACATCTGAGAGCGACGCTACACGGTGAGAGTGGCCGCCACCAGAGAGCAACAGCCATGATCCGTCGTCAAGTTCTGCGATTCTTCGACTCCGGACTCCTCGCCGGCCCGGCTCACGGGCCGCGGCGCCCGTGCGCTCACTGCGGTGTGTCCGCACCCGTGACGCATTCGGCGAGTGCCGCGGCGACGGCGGTGAGGTCGGTGCGGATCGTGCGCTCGCGCGGCAGCAGGTCCTGCTGTCTGCCGACGACCGATACGACGGCCCGGATGTGGGCGTTCCCGTCGCGCACGGGTACGGCGTACTCGGTGACGCCGTGTTCGAACTCACCGTGCGCCGCGACGACGCCCCGTCTGCGGTCGCGGTCGTTGGCGGCGGCGACCTCTTCGGCGGAGTGGGCCGCGTTCGGGCCGCCGACGCCGATCAGCTCGTAGTCGTCGAGCAGGGCGGTGATGTCCTCGGCGGTGTGGTCGAGGAGGAGGGCGCGGCCGGCGCCGGTGCACCAGCACGGGGTGACGAGAGCCGATCGGCCCTGCCATTCCTGGTACGCACCGGCGGCGGATTCGGCGCGCAGCAGCCGGACCTGGACGCCGTCGCGGACGGAGAGCCGGGCGCCGGCGCCGTGCTCGACGGCGAGTCGGCGCAGGAGGGGGCGGCTGCGGCGGAGCAGGCCGGGGTGCAGGGACGCGGCGGTGGCGAAGAAGGCGTCCGCGGCGCGCAGGGTCGAGTCGTCGAGGCGTGCGAGGAAGCCCTTGTCGCACAGATCCTGTGTGGTGCGTGAGGCCTTGCTGCGCTCGACGCCGACCTCGTCGGCGAGCCTGCTGACGCTGAAGCCGGTACGGCCGGACGCTTCGCGGTCCAGCACGGTGTTGACCATGCGCAGGGCCATCCGCAGCGAGGCGGCCGTTCCCGGGACCTGCTGTCGGGGTGCGGGGCCGTTCGTCGTCACCTTCGCACCCTACAACCGCTCTCAGCCTTCGTGGTGCAGCGCGAAGACCCTGGCCGGGAAGCCCGAACCGCCCTGCGGCTTGGGCCAGGTGGCGACGATCAGCGCGCCCGCCTCCGGCACCCGGTCGAGGTGGGCCATCAGCTCGATCTGCCACCGGTCCCGTTGCAGGACGTACCGCTCCAGGCCGAAGTCGCCGGCGGAGGTGGCCAGTCCGGGGTCGGTGTCGGTCTGCTCGTGCCCGATCGCGGTGACGCCGGCCTCCTCGAAGAGGTACGTCAGGACCTCGGCGGACCAGCCCGGGCAGTGGCTGACGCCTGCCTCGTCCTTGTTGGCCATGGCGGCCGGGTCCGGCCAGCGGCGGCCCCAGCCGGTGCGCAGCGCGACGAACGCCCCTTCCGGGACGCGGCCGTGACGGGCCTCCCAGGCGGCCACGTCGTCCAGGGTCGGTACGGCGTCCGGGTCCGTCGAGACGCGCTCGGTGATGTCGAGGACGACGAGCGGCAGGATCATCTCGTCGACGGGGATCTCGTCCAGGGTCCGCGCGCCGGCCACGAAGTGCACGGGCGGGTCGACGTGGGTGCCCCACTGTCCGACGATCGTGTACCGGTGCACGGTGAAGCCGTCACCGCGGGACATGTCGAAGGGCATCTCGCGCTGCTCGTCCGGGAAGGCGGGGAAGTGCGGCTGACCGGGGTGGAAGGCATGGGTGAGGTCGGTGCGGACCGTTTTGCCGATCAGTTCCCGGTGCAGGGCCCACAGCGGCGGTTCGACGGCGGCGTCCGTGTTCTGCGTCATGTGTGTCCGTCCTCTTGCTCGGCGATGTTCGACGGTCCGGCCGGCTCGACCGGCCCCCGCGGCTCGGCGGGTCCCACCGACCGGGTGACACCGCATGCCGGGGCGGTGACGATGGCGGTGGCGGTGACGGGTCAGGCGCGGGAGACGAGGTCCAGCGGGCGGAGAGCTCGATCACCGGGATCTCCCAGGGGTGGGCGTCGGTGAGGCGGGCGAGGACGCGCGCCAGGTCGTCGTCGGTCGTCGCGGCGTCGACGTAGGTGGTGACGGCGAGCGTCGGCGACAGGAAGCGGCCGCCGACCGAGCCGAGCGCGGGGCGGGCGCCGGGCCGGACGGTGAAACCCTCGGCGCCGAACGCCACCTCGAAGACGTCGCCATAGGCGCCGAAGTCCCCGAGTTCGGGCGAGGTCTCCAGGATCCGCAGCAGCGCCGCGAAGGACTCGTCGGCCCGCAGCGTCCCGAGGTCGCCCTCCGCGCAGGCGGTCAGAGTCTCCGTCGCGACCGGCCAGTACACCTTGATCGTCCGTACCGTCCGGCGTCGGACCGACGTCCGGGCGGCCTCCCGGTCCGGTCCGGCGCTGTGCGCGGTGATCGTCGTCGTGGCCACGAACGTCCTCCCTCGGCTTCTGCGGCGGCTGACACCAGGATAGTAGGCGTGCATTAATTGCATGACAAGATGCAAATATCGCACAGCATACGATCGGCTGGGGGCGGCGGTACAGTGCGGACCGAAGATCACGGGCAGGACAGCCCCGCGCGGGCATGCGTCGGCAGGGCGGAGGAGGAGCACGTGGACTCGAGCGTGACGAAGGGGCTGGACGCCCTGTCCGCGCTGGCCCGCGCCACGGCCGACGGACGGCGGCACGGCCCCGCCGTGACCGTCTCGGAGCTGGCCCGCCGGATGGACCGCGACCGCAGCCAGCTGTCGCGCATGCTCACCGCCATGACCGCGGAGGAGTTCGCCGTCCGCGACGACGTCTCGGGCGGCGTCGCACCGCATTGGCGGCTCTACGCGACGGCGCGCGACCTCACGGCCCGCCGCCTGCGCACGGACGGCCTCACCGCCCTGGAGGGCATGGCCGCCGAGACCGGCGAGAGCTGCTACCTCGGCGTCCTGGTCGGCGACACCACCGTCACCATCGCCGAGCGGGTGCCGCCCGGCAGCCGGCAGCTCGGCTCGTGGATCGGCCGCCCCTTCCCTGCCTATTGCAGCGACTGCGGCCAGGCCCTGCTGAGCGACGCCGACGACGAGGAGGTGGCCGCGGTCTTCGCCCGCACGGAGTTCGTCCGCCACGGCCCCAACACGCCGACCGGCCTGGACGACTTCCTGGGCAGGCTGGAGACGACGCGCAGACGCGGCTACTCCATCGTCGACGAGGAGGCCGAACCGCTCCTCTACTCCGTCGCCGCACCGGTCCGCGACTTCAGCGACGAGGTCGTCGCCGCCGTCCAGGTCGTCGGACCGCGACGACGCCTTCAGCCGAGGACCGACGAGTGCGCGACGGCGGCCCTGCGCTGGGCCGGCCACCTGGAGACGGCCCTGCGCGGGGCCTGAACGCACCCCCGCCGACGACGTACGTCCCGCACGTGGGCTCCCGCTCGCTCCCGCTCGACCAGGGAGCGCACGCCTGTGCCCGCCGCGTCCGCTGCAGGAGGTGCTCGCCGACGGCCGGCCGCTGACGCCGCAGGCCGGCATCGCCTCGATGAGCCGCTACGCGACCGAGTCCGCCACCGACCTCGCCCGAAGCCGACGGGACGGCACGGCCGGTCGCCCTCCTTTCGACCGGCGGGGCCGTGGCGCTCCCGCTCGCCGGCCCGGGCACAGGCCTCGCCGAGGTGGCGGATGCACCAGGTCGGGCTCGGGCGCCGACCGAGGGGTGCTCCGCATAGAGGTTCGCTGTTCGCAAGGACTGCCCGCCCCGGCGCGTGGGTGTGTGCCGGGGCGGGCGGGCCACTGTGGCTGCGGCGTGCTACTTGATGCCGATCTCGGCCAGTTGCAGGCGGAACCTGGTGCTCTCGTCGGAGGCGGCAGCGCCGAGTCTGGTTGCCGTCAGGCGCAGGTAGCGGCCGGTGGTGGAGGTGAGGGTGTAGGTCTGGGCGGCTCCACTCGGGTTGGCCTGGCCGGTGACGGTACGAGCCGTGGTGTAGGTGCTGGATCCGTCGGCCCGGGTCTGGATCGTGAAGTCCACGGGGAAGCCCGCGGTCCCTCCCCCGGCGGCCGGGGTGTCGGTGCGGGGGTGAAGGGTGACGGAGCCGATGGACCGGTCGGCGCCGAGGTCGACCTCGATCCATACGGGTGTGTCGCCGACGTCGGCGGAGGGGAAGTCGATGCTGGTGAAGCCCTTGGCGCCGGTGACGCTGGTGGTGGTGCCCTCCAGGATCCGGGTCTTGCCCCAGTCGCTGTTCTCCAGCGTGCAGTTGGCCGTGACCGTGGTCGCGGCGGTGGGGACGGTGAGTTCGGCGAGCTGCAGGCGGAACTTGGTGGATTCGTCGGAGGCGGCGGCTCCGAGCTTGGTGGCCTGCAGGCGGACATAACGGGCGGTGGCGGGCTTGAGACCGTACGTCTGCACCAGCCCCTGTGGGTTGGCCTGGCCGGTGACGGTACGAGCCGTGGTGTAGGTGCTGGATCCGTCGGCCCGGGTCTGGATCGTGAAGTCCACGGGGAAGCCCGCGGTCCCTCCCCCGGCGGCCGGGGTGTCGGTGCGGGGGAAGAGGCGTACGGCGTCGAGGTCGGTGTCGGCGCCGAGGTCGACCTCCACCCAGACGGGGTTCGCGCTGACGTCGGCGGAGGTGAACTCGTTGCTGGTGTATCCCCTGGCGCCGCTCACGCTGGTGAGCTTGCCGTCGGTGAGCCGGTTCATGCCCCAGTTACTGTTCTCCAGGCTGTTGTTGCTGGTGACCGGCCGGTTCAGGGCGAGGTTGTCGAGGCGGCCGGTGCCTGTGGCCGTGAACGTCCAACTGCCCGGCTGGGCCTTGAAGTACACATACGAGGAGTCCTTGCCGTCGTAGCTCAGACCGCTGACGCTGCCGGTGGAGGAGCCGCCGGTGAAGACGGTGGTGCCGTTGGCCTTGATGACGGGCTGGGAGCCGCCGTAGGTGGGCACGCCCACTCGGGCGGTCGTCCCGCTCGGCGAGGTGAGCGTGAGGGTCGCCTGGGTTCCGTCGCGGGTGATGCCGAAGCGGATGTCACCCTCGACGGTCGGCGTCACCGTATTGATCTTCGTGAGGGTGCCGGTCTGAGGGATCACCTCGTACGTCTCCCAGCCCGCCGTGGTGGGGCGCACACCCGCGGCGTAGGCGGACAGCGCGTACAGCGGGCCGCCGTTCCAGGCATGGTTGTCGGTGCCTTGCGACTTGACCCACACCTCCCACAGGGTGTGGCAGGCGGGGTCGGCGACCTGGGCGGCGAAGCGGTTGCGCATCCGCTCCTCGGCGACGGTGGCCGCACCCATCAGGTACAGCGCCTCCAGGACGTAGAACTCCATGTAGGGGCTGGCGTTGAGATGGGTGCGCAGCACGTTGGTGATCGCCGGGTAGTGGCTGGGGGCGGCCAGGCCCGCGACGACGGCGAGAGCGTTGCTCCGGTCGTCGGTGTCGCCGGTGTAGCCGGGCGAGCGGTACTCGTTCTTCGTGGAGTTCCACAGCAGCGTGTCGAAGTTGGCCTTGATGCCGGCGCGCTGGGCCTGCCATCCGGCGACGTCGCCGGTGTTGCCGCTGAGGGCCGCCAGCTTGGCGGCGGTGTCCAGGGCAAGGTAGTACCAGCAGTTGTTCAGGACGCGGGTGTCGATGTTGCTGCCCCAGTCCTGCCAGTCCCAGTCCCCGGCGCGGTGGGCCACCAGGCCGTCGCTGCCCAGGCCCCACAGGTCCAGGTACTTCTTCACCGCCGGGTAGGCGCCGGTGACCGTGCTCGTGTCGCCGGTGTAGAGGTGGAACGTCCAGAAGGACCACACCGAGGCGAGCATCTGGTTGGGCAGCTCGGAGGTCCAGATGGTCGAGGGCATCGGGGAGTAGAGCGCCCCGGTGTCCTTCTGCCAGGAGGCCAGCTGGGAGATGGCCTTCTTGCCGAGGGCGTGGGACCTGGCGTCGAAGGTGTAGAAGCCCTCCTTCAGCTGGTTGACCACGTCGCCCCACCACTGGGCGCGTTCACGGGTCGGGCAGTCCATGTAGTTGTCCCGCATGTTGACGTACATGGTGCGGGCGGCCTTGGTCCACACGGTGTCGAAGAAGGCGTCACTGCTGGTGAACGACCCGTCGAAGTCGGTGTCGTAGCCGGACTCCCGGTACTTGAGATCCACGATGGTCACGCCCGCCGGGATGGTGTACCGCACGGCCGTACCGCTCATCCATGACAGCGCCTCGAACTCCTGGACCCCGCCGGTGCAGACGTAGGTGGCGCGGACGTTGAAAATGGTCTTCTGGTCGATGCCGACCAGTCCCTTGCCGTCGTCGTAGTGGTCGGTCTGGACACCGATCACGGTGCCGGCCGGGGCGTCGACCTTCAGGTACGGCGTGACCTGGATGTTGGAGGGCAGGGTGGCCGAGATGGCGGTGGAGCCCTGACCGGCGCTCGGGAGCGAGGCGGCGTTGGTGTAGGACGTCAGGCCGGAGTAGCGGAACTGCGGGATCGGCCGCTCGACGAGGCCGTTCCATGGAGCGACGCCCACGGCGCCGAAGTCGGTGGGCGCGCTCCAGCCGCTGTCGTCGAAGCCGGAGGACTGCCAGTCGGCCATGGCGGCGGCGTTGCGGGCGTCGTAGTAGACGTTCGATTCCGGCAGCCGGAAGTTGACCTGGGTGCCGCTGGTGTTGTTCGAGTAGCCCGGGTGGACCTTGTGCTTCCAGTCGGTGTTGCTGACCAGCCGGGTGGTGGTGGAGCCGGTCGTGATCTCGGACTGGAACAGCAGGCCGCCCTTGCCGCTGCTGCTGTGCGAGAAGCCCTCCTTGCCGAAGTACCGCACCAGCAGTGCCACCGTGTTGGTGCCGTTGGTCAGGTACGGGGCAAGGTCGATCTCGTCGTAGTAGGTGTCGGTACGGTTCGGGCCGCGCTTGAGTCCGCCCTCGAAGACCACGAGTGTGCCGTTGACCCATAGCCAGTACTTGGAGTCGGCCGCGATCTGGGTGATGGCCGTCGAGGGCGCGGAGCCCAGGGTGAACGATCTGCGGAAAGCCACCCACTGGTTCGTCGTGCTGGACGGAGCCCAGATCCACTTCGCGGTCCACGAGACCGCCGCGGACGCCGTCGGCGCGAGCCCGGGCAGCATCACGGAACCCAGAGTGGGGGCCAGGGCCACAGCTATGGCCGAGCGCAGAATGTTGCGGCGCGTCACATCGTGCATCGCGGGCTCCTAGGAGATGTACGGAGAGCGGAGAGGGCGGCAGAGCGCGTCGGCAACCCGGGGGCGAGACGGAGCGGAATTGTTGCTTCCAGGATTTTGAAACGTTTCAATCCTGTGTTTGCAGGCGTGATCTTGGCCCCGGCGCAGGCGTCGTGTCAATGGCCGTGCAACAGGAACTTGCGGGAGCGGCCCGAGTGACGTCGGGAGGTCTGTGCAGTTCAAGGGGATGGAGCTCGGAGGGCTCCACGCGGCGAGCGGTCAGGTGCGGGGGTTCGGGTCACGGCCGAGCAGAGCGAGCAACCGTTCGCCCGGCGGGGCGTCGTCAGGGACGGCGATCCGTCGGCGGGCGGCACCGGCCCCGCGGCCCTCGTCGGGGACCAGGGAAGCGGCGCGCAGCGCGGCGGTGGTGAGTTCGTCGGCGGGCTCCCATGGGGCGCCGATCGTCACCGCGACGTCCCAGGCGTGCGCCACGTAGTCGAGCAGGTGGAAACCGATCGCTTTCCGTCCGGGGACAGCGAAGCCCTCGCCCACCTCCGGCAGCGCGAACCGCCGCTCCAGCACCTCGTCTTCAGCGAACGCCGCGGTGACCTCGCTCACTGACGCTGACGCCTCATACGCTCTGGCCGGGTCATCGCCGAGGTCGCCACCGCGCCACACGGCCCACGGCTCACCCGCACCGCGGGCGGAGGCGGCGAACCCCTCGTTCTGGCTGACCAGATGGCGAACCAGCCCGTACAGGATCAACACCGTCGGCGTCGCCTACGAACGGCTCGTCGCCGAGGGCTACGGGGAAGGAGGGGTCGGTTCCGGCACCTCTGTGCGTATGACGGGCCTGTCCGCGCGCGGGGCCTCGACTGCCACCGACACCACCGGCTCCGGGCTGCGTCCGCGCGCCCTGTGGGCGGGCCTGTCCACGCCGGCGAAGCGCAGCGCTGACGCGGACCGGGCCGACCCGGACGGTCCCGGGCGGCCCCGGACCGGAGGGGAGCTCTGCGCCTGTCGCGCGGTGGGTCAGGCGTCCGAGCGGGCGGGAAGCCGCCAGCCCGGGCGCGGGAAGTGGCAGGTGTAGCCGTCGGGGTAGCGCTCCAGGTAGTCCTGGTGCTCGGGCTCGGCCTCCCAGAAGGGCCCGACGGGCTCCACCTCGGTGACGACCTTGCCCGGCCACAGTCCGGAGGCGTCCACATCGGCGATGGTGTCCTCGGCGATCCGCTTCTGCTCGTCGTCCACGTAGTAGATCGCCGAGCGGTAGCTGAGCCCGATGTCGTTGCCCTGACGGTTCCTGGTGCTCGGGTCGTGGATCTGGAAGAAGAGCTCCAGCACGGTCCGGAAGTCGGTTTTTTCGGGGTCGAAGAGGATCTCGATGGCCTCCGCGTGGGTGCCGTGGTTGCGGTAGGTCGCGTGCGGCACATCACCCCCGGTGTAGCCGACCCGGGTCGCGGTCACGCCCGGGAGCCGACGGATCAAGTCCTGCATTCCCCAGAAGCATCCGCCCGCCAGCACGGCCCTCTGCGTCTGCGCTGCCATGTCGGTTCCCTCTCCTCTCCGCCTCGGCCGCTCGCGCTGCGCGCTCGCACACCGTCGGCGTCCCACCTTGGTGGATAGGACAGCACGTGAGAGGCCCGGATAATTCCACGCCCTCGCCATCCGCCCGCCGAGAAGGCCCCGCTCCCCGGCCGCTCCGCCGCTTCCCCAAGACACGGCAAAACCGTCGAGGAGATCGATGCTTTGACCTTGCCTTGAGTATCCGGTGATCATTCTGTGGCCGGCACCCGCCTAAGGTCACTCCGGGCTCGGCAACCTCGCGGCCCCGCCGACCAGGCCGTAGGCACCTCCGCGCTTCCCGCGCACCCGGTCCCGCTCCCCCACCCAGGTCCGGCGCACCATGCATGTCACTCTCGAGGATTTCGATGCGTCTCCCGTCCCATGCCGCCAAGGTGCTCGCCGTCGCGGCGCTCCCGCTGGTCCTGGCTGCCTGTTCCTCCGCCACGTCCGCGGACTCCGCAGACAGTCCGGCCGCGTCCACCACGCCGTCGAAAGCCGCCGACCCCAACGCCGGTCTGCTGACGGGGACACAGCTGAAGAAGGCGCTGGCGCCCGCCTCGTACTTCCCCGCCGGCTTCGCCGCCGACGTGAGTCTCGCCCGCGACACCGGCGACACCTACCAGGCGCCGGCCACGAAGAGCGCCGCCAAGCCGCACTGCGCCGACCTCGCGGCCACCAGCTGGATCAGCCTCACCGGCGTCGAGGGCGTGTCGTTCGCGCAGAACTCCTACATCAACAAGAACACGTCCGCCGAACTCGACCAGGAGATCGACGTCTACCGCGGCACCACGGGTGCGGACGTGCTCAAGGACCTGGCAGCCGTCGTCACCGCCTGCCCGAGCTACACGGACTCCGACACCCACAGCAAGGTGAAGGTCACCGGCGCCGCCACGGCCGGACTCGGGGACGAGGCGTACACCATCACCCTCACCAGCAGCGCCTGGGAGACCGGCACCACGTTGATCGCCTCCCGCTCCGGCACGGCCGTCGTCAGCGTGCTGTCCACGGACGGCGCGGACAACGGCGCCGCGAGCGCGAAGAAGCTCGCGCAACACGTGCTGGCCGCACTGAAGGCTTAGGACATGTCCCCGTGAACCGCCGCTCCGCTAGGGCCTGTGGCGGGCGGCGGTGGCGTCACCGGGTGGGTCGGCGAGGGCGATACGGGCCGTGATGCGCTTGCCGACCGGCTCCCGCTCGACGAAGAGGTCCGCGGTGACGGCCTTGACGATCTCCAGGCCGTGCTGGCCGATCCTGTCCGGGTCGGCGGGCCGGGCCATGGGAACGGTGGGGTCGTTGTCCCACACCGCGACGTCCACGCTGTCGGCGGTGAGACGCAGCTCCATCAGAACGGGGCCGGGGGCGTACTTGCGGGCGTTGGTGACCAGTTCGCTGACCACCAGCTGGATGATGTCCCTCACCCGGTCGGGTACGCGCAGACGATGGTCGACGCGGGCTCGGTCGAGGAACGCGAGGGCATGGTGGCGGGCGTCGGCGATGCAGCCGTCGGCACCGCCCATCGCGTAGGCGGTGCGCATGAGGTGCTGTCGCGGCCCGGTACAGCCGTCTCCGTCGGCATGCGATTCCACTCGTCTCGCCCTCACTCCCCCGTTCACGTGCGCCGGTACCCGCGATGCCGCTCGGCATGCCTGCCACAGGAGTGTCGTCCGACACACCGGGCCGAGGCGGCCTCGGCGGGCCCGGGCGGCGGAACGCGGTTCCCGGACGCGCGAGTGTGCGACGAGCCGGTCAACGGCATGGATCCGGAAGGCGTGCTCTGGGTACGACGGCTCTTCCGTCGTCTGGCCGCGGAGGGCCGCACGGTGTTTTCCTGTCCAGTCATCTGATGTCCGAGATGGAGAACACGGCCCACCCGGGCGGGCCGGCCTACCACTCGCTCGGTGTCTCCTGGCCGGCCGGGAACTCGTGCTCCCACGGTCGGGGTCCCACGCCGTCCTGCCAGTGCTGGAGTTCTCGGCCGTCCATGCAGACGATGCCGCACTGGTCGGCGTACTCGAGCGCGGGAGCGGTGAAGTCGCCGGTGGTGACGACGACGGCGACATCGGCCCCGTGAACGGTGTAACACGTGCCGCCGAACCGCTGCAGGTCCTGGGAACCGACTCGGTTGGTGTCGCGGTAGCGCTTGCACTGGATGACGACCAGGCGTCCGTCCGGCGTCCTCGCCACGACGTCCGCGCCCAGGTCACCGGCCCCGCCCACGACGTCGACGTCCCGGCAGCCGTCGCGTCGGCACAGGTCGGCTATCGCCTGTTCGAACTCGTCGGGGTCCAGGGCCTCGTAAGCGATCTCCTCGGTGTCGACGGCGACCTGGTCCACGAGGTCTGCGGGATCTACAGGGTCTACGGGATCGACGAGGAGGAGGGTCCGTTGGGTGCCGTCGCGACCGGCGGAGGGCTCGGCCGCACAGCCGGGCGCTGGTGCGGTGCCGGCCGACGGGGCGGGGGACGGGGCGTCGAGGACGTCGACCGCCGTCATCGTGGCCTCGTCCAGGGCTGCCGCGGCGCGGCGCGCGAGCCTCGCCGCCGATACCCTGCGCCCTCGACGGCAACCCGCCACGACGGCGCCGGCTGTCACCAGCGCGAGCGCGAGGGCCCAGGCGGGACGGCGTTCGGCAGCGGCCGCAGCCGTGCGGGCGACCGTGCCCGCCAGGGTCAGCAGCACGGCCAGAAGGACGAAGTACAGTGCCGTCGCCCGGAGTTCGAACCGGCGGGGATGGCGCACGGGACGCGGCGCACGTACGGGAACGGCCATGGTGATGCTTCCTCCCCGAGGACGTCAATGAAGATCGAGACCCGTCTTCCCAGGTACGGACGGTTTACGGATGCTCCTGCCGGGCGTCTGCCACACCTGCCTGCAGTGCCGTGATGCGGTGAGTGCGGTGAGTCCAGTGAAATCCGGTGCGTGCACATGCCGTCGTGGCCGGCCACGCGGTAATCCGTCTCGCCGAACCGCGTTCACTCGTAGGCTGCGACCATGCAGCAATCCGAGATCATGCAGCGCGTCGTCGGCATCCTCACCGAAGCGATCGAGATGCGGCGACAGGCCCGCGAGAACCCGGACGCCAAGGCGGCACTGACGGGCTCCGTCTCCGCGCTCCTCGCGGAGACCCTGCCCGAGATCAAGCTGCCCGCCGACGCCACCCCCCAGGAGACCACGGCCATCATCACGGAGACGCTGGGGCCGGCCATCGTCACTCTCTCCACCTGCTTCTCCTACGCCTTCGTGCACCTGGCCGAGGTCCACGACGAGGGGAACACCGACACCTCGACCGCCGACGTCCTGCGGTCGCTGTCCCTCCAGTTCGCACGGCGGAACGGCGCCTGAACCCGACGCCGTGCAGGCTGTACCCGGGGCGCATGTTCGGCGCCCCGGGCGTCCCCGTCCGGAGAGTCCTCTCGTGATCGAAGCGTCCGTCGCGGCCGTACCCGGGCTGCTCGTCACCTTCCTGGTGCTCGCCGCCGTCGTGGCGGTTCCCACCGCACTGGTGGCGAAGGCCCTCGGCAGGCCCTGGCCGCTGCGCACGGCGCTGGCAGTCCAACTGGCCGGCGTCCTGGCGGTGACACTGCTCCCCGGTGACGCCGGTCTCCAGGGGTGGCAGTGCGACACGGGAGCGCCCTCGCACCTGTTCACGTCGGCGGGGTACC
This sequence comes from Streptomyces sp. P3, assembly GCF_003032475.1. Classification (NCBI taxonomy): domain Bacteria; kingdom Bacillati; phylum Actinomycetota; class Actinomycetes; order Kitasatosporales; family Streptomycetaceae; genus Streptomyces; species Streptomyces sp. P3. The sequence goes on along the minus strand of NZ_CP028369.1, from coordinate 6,092,777 downwards.
TGCTGAACATCGCCCTTTTCGCACCGGCCGGATTCCTGGCCGTCCAGTTGTTCCGGCGGCCCGTCACGGTGGCTGCCGCGGGCGCCGTCCTGAGTGCGGCGATCGAACTGGCCCAGTCGGCCGCGCCGTTGGGCCGGTCGTGCAGCGTGACCGATCTCGCGGCGAACGCGACGGGGGCCGTGGCCGGCTCCCTGGCCGGGACGCTGTGGCTCTGGCTGCGACACACTCCCCCGCGCCGACCGCTGCGCGATCTCCTGGGAGGCGTCGCCCTCGCCGCGGTCGGCGCCACGGCGGTGACGGCGGTCTTCCACAGCCGTGTCACCGGAGTGGACGTCGTGGCCCTCGACGAACAGAGACGCGACCTCGTCGAGTCCTCCGTCGAGGCCAGCGAGTGGCTCACCGCCGCGGCCGAGGGCATCTACGGCAGCGGCACCGAGGTCACCGGGTCGGCCACGGAGAAGAACGGTGACCGGATGAAGATCACCGTGGACACGAACCGCGGCAGCGTCTCGGGCTGGTGGCCCGACAAGGAACTGGTCAGCGCCTCGTCGTCGAACCGGGGTGGTGGAGCCGGCTCCCTCAGCGAGGAGCAGGTCGCGGATGCGGCCGACACGTTCGCGCGTCGGTGGGTTCCGCAGTACGCCGCAGGACGCGAGCCCACGATCCGGTCCGTCCAGGACGGCCCCACCCGGACCTACCGGGTGACCTACCGGCCCCCTCCGACGGGTGGGACGACGCGCATGCGCCTCGCCCTCACCGTCGACGTCACCGCCGGTGACGGCCCCCGTACCGGCACCGGCACCAGCACCAGGGTCACCGGGTTCTCCGTCGGCAGGGCCGGCGAGCCCGTCCCGTCGGGCCGGCCCTGAGTCAGCAGGCGTCGTACTTCCAGGCGTCGCCCTCCAACGTCCACGGCTGCGCCTGCTGGTCGAACTTCGGCAGCCCCGTCACCTTGTAGCCGGCGCGCCCCGTCTTGCCGGACACCTCGGCCCGCACGTCGCTCACCGCATGGTCCTCGCCGTAGGCGGCCGAGGCCTTCTTCACCACCTCGGTGAACGCGCTCCTGGTGATCTTCTGCGCGCAGCGCGCGGACAGCATGCCGTACGCGGTGTCCGCGTCGCCGGCGAAATAGGACGCGGTGTAGACGGCCACGGCCGCCTTGAGGTCGTCGCCCTCGTGCTCCGCGGGAACGCTGATGGTGGGCTCGGCGACGGGCGTACCCGAGTCGCTCGCCGCCGGGGCGTCGTCGGACGAGGAGCAGGCGGTGAGTGCGGCGAGAAGCAGGGCCGCGGTGACGATGGTGGCGCGGATGCGCATGGTGTCCCCCCTGGACGTGAAGCTTGCGCAGGAATGGTGCCATGGCGGACACGGAGGAGGGCCCCGCCAGGAGGATTTCGCGGTGCCCTGTGACCAGGCTGCTGCCCGGATGTGACAGTCGGGCGGACATCGGCGGCCCTCAGGGCGCGGGTGTCCCGCCTCTGCGTGCGAAGAAGCTCTCGATCGCCTCCGTCGGCCGGCAGCAGCGGGCGAGGAGACGGCTGGTGATCACGAAGTAGTGCACGCCGACCAGGCCGCGTTCCTTGTCCAGGATCTGCGGGGCGCCGTCGCGGTGGACGTGACGGAGGTAGCGGCGCCGGATCGGCGCCCCGGCCAGGAGCAGCACCGGCGAGGAGAGCAGAAGGGCGGCCGCGACCAGGGCCCGCACGACGGTGAGCTTCACTCGGTCCTCATGGCGCATGTGCTCAGTGTGCTGACCCGTGCGTCGTCTGTCAGCCTGTTCGGCCCGGCCGCGACGGCGCCGGCTTCGTCCACGGGGCCGGCCGCTGCGGACGTAGGCTTCGTCCAGCACTGACATGACGGGGGCGGGGCACATGACGGCTGAGACAGCACCGAGGTGGGGGTCGGCCCTCGATTCGGTCGTGGTGTACGCCCAGGGCGCCGTCTGCCGCCGCCTGGCCCGCGGCACGGTGCCGCCGGGCGGCCGGGTCCGCGTGAGCGGTCTCCCGCGCGCGCTGGACGCCGGATCCCTGCGCGTCCGTGTCACCGGCGGCGAGGGGGCACGCGTCATCGAGGCACGTGTGGAGGTCGAGGCGGAGCCGCTCGGCGCCACCGTCCCCGACGCGTTGCACAGCGAGGTGGAGGCGCTGCGTGAGGAGTGCGCGGCGGTGCGGGCCCGCCACGACCGGCAGGTGCGACTGATCGACGAGGTCAGGGCTCTGCGGCCGGTGCCGCCCACCCGCAGGCGGGACGACCCGCACCGCCGCACCCCGGTGGACGCGTGGCTGGAACTCGCCGACTTCGTCGACGAACGGCTCACCGCACTGCACTCCCGTCTCGCCGAGCTGGAGCAGGCGCTGGGCCGGGCCGAACACGCCCTCGCGGTCGCCGCCGACCGGCTGGCACGAGCCTCCGCCGACGCACCGGCCGCCCATGTGCGGACCACGCTCTCCGCGCTGGTGACCTTCGACGGCGCCGGGGACGCGGAAGTGGAGCTGGAGTACGCGGTGCCGGGCGCGGTCTGGGCGCCGGCCTACCGGCTCACGCACCGTCAGGGCGAGAGCAGCGGACGTCTGGTGCTGCGCGCCGCCATCGCCCAGCGCACCGGCGAGGACTGGACGGGCGTCCGGCTCGCCCTGGCCACCGCCGACCTCGGGCGCCGTACCGACCTGCCCAGGCTCCGCTCGCTGCGCATCGGACGCCGCCAGCCGGACCCCACGCCGTCCGGCTGGCGCGAACCGCCGGCGGGTCTGGCCGACCTGTTCGCCGGGTACGACGCGGCCGGTCGCCACCCCGCCACGTCCCGCGCCGACAGGATGGGGGGCCGCCCCGTGCCCGTGGCGGCGGGGGCTCCCGCCCCTGCTCCCCTGCCACCGCCGATGCCGATGTCGATGGCACCGCAGGGTTACGACCAGCCGCTCGCCCCGGCGCCGCCGGGTTACGGCGCGCCGCCCCCGGCCCCGATGCCCGGCGGTGGCCACCCGCAGGCTTTCGGCGGCGGAGGGGAAGGTCCCGCACAGCCGGCCCCCTCCCGCCCGGCCGGCGGGAGCCGCTCTCCCGCTGCGCGGGCCGCCATGGCTCCCCCGGCCATGCCCGCGGCCCCCGGTCAGGCCGCGCCGCCTCGGCCTTCCGCACCCGCGGTCCCCGGTCACGTCGGCCCGCCGCGGCCGAGCGGATCCGAACTCGACTACACGGCTCTCGTCCTGTGCGGACCCGACGAACAGCACGCTCGCCGAGGTCGGCTGTTCCCCGACGTTCCCTTCGACCCGACGGCGGCCGAGTACCGTCGCCGCGCGGAGGGCGTGGCCGCGCTGCCGCTGCCCGCACACGCCGTGCGGCCCCGCGAGTCGGCGGGTTCCTTCGACCACCGTTTCGACGCCGTCGCCCGCGCGGACATCCCGTCCGACGGCACCTGGCACACCGTCACCGTCGGTGAGATCTCGGTCGGTCTGCGCACCGAGTACCTCTGTGTGCCGTCCGTGGAGCAGACCGTGTACGCGACGCTCGCACTCTCCAACGCCACCGGCCAGGCTCTGCTGGCGGGCCCCGTGGAGATCACCGCCGGCGACGACTTCCTGCTGACCGCGGCCCTGCCCACCCTCGCGCCGGGCGGTGTGTGCCGGGTGGGGCTGGGGCAGGCCGAGGGCGTCCGGGTGACCCGCCGCACGAATCTGCACGAGTCGACCTCGGGGCTGCGCAACACCACCACCGTGCTCGACCACCGCGTTCACGTGGAGTTGGCCAACCGGCTCGCCGAGCCCGTCACCGTGGAGGTCCGCGAACGGGTTCCGGTCTCCTCCGACCCGGACGTCCGGGTCGAGGAACGAGCCGACTGGAGCGCGCCGCAGACGGACACCGACGCCGAACACCACGCGCCCGGCACCCGCATCTGGCGGGTCGAGCTGCCCGCCGGCACCACCACCGCCCTCGACGGCGGCTACGAGATCCGCATCCCCTCCGCCAAGACCCTGGCCGGCGGCAACCGCAGGAGCTGACGCACCCATGTCCACGGCACCCGAGCCGATTCCCCTGCCCGTCACGGCCGTCACCTGCCTGGAGGACCGCGCCCACGTCGAGCGCAGCGCCGTCCTCGACCTCGAGGCCGGGGTCCAGCGGCTGCGTCTGGGCCCGGTGAGCGCGTTGGCCGTCGACCGCACGCTGCACGCCGAGCTCACCTCCGACGCCCCGGCGACCGTGCTCGACGCGCGGATCGTCCGGGTCTGGAGCCCGCGCGGCCCCCGGCCCACCGACGACGACACCGCGCTGCGGCACCGCGTGCACGCCCTCGAAGAGGAGTTGCTCGTCCTGGGCCGGCAGCGAGACCGGCTGCACACCCGCCTCGACACACTCGGCCGCCTTGCCGCCGACCTGCTGCGCGAGATCGGCGAGGGCGCCGGCCACGGAGAGGTCGAAGGGCCCCGCTGGAACCGCGAACTGGACCGTCTGGACGCCGAGCGGGACTCCTGCGGAGAGCAACTGCGCACCGTGGAGGCCCGGTTCGCCGCTCGTACCGCCGAACTCGCTTCGGCTCGGGGGGCGATGGACCTGGCCGAGGAAGAGCCGGCCGAGCTGACCGGCCACATCGAACTGACCGTGGAGGCCGCTGCCGCGGGGCCGGCCGAGCTGCGGCTGACCCACCTCACCGCCTGTGCGCTGTGGCGGCCCGTCTACCGGGCCGTGCTCGACGGAGACTGCCTCACGCTGGAGACCGACGCGATGGTCTGGCAGCGCACCGGCGAGGACTGGTCCGACGTGACGCTGACCCTGTCCACGGCCCGTTCGGCGCAGGCCGCCGCCCCGCCACGGCTGCGCGAGGACCGGCTCACCCTGCAGGACCGCTCTCCCGCGGAACGCCGCAGCGTGGACGTCGAACTGCGTGAGGAGGAGATCGCCGACCTCGGCCCGACTCCGGTGGCCGGGCTGCCGGGGGTGGACGACGGCGGCGAGACGCGGGTGCTGTACGCGCCCGCACCGGTCCGCGTCCCCGGGGACGGGCGCGCCCATCGCGTGCCGCTCTCCGCGTTCACCGCGATCCCGAGCGTCGAGCACGCCTGCGCGCCCGAGCTGTCCCCGCTGGTCACCCAGGTGGCCCGGTTCGACAACCTGTCCGGCCACGCCCTGCTCGCGGGCCCGGTGGACCTGGTGCGCCGCAGTGGGTACAGCGGCCGCGGCACAATGGACTTCACCGCTCCCGGAGCCCGCGCCGAACTCGCCTTCGGCAGCCTCGACGACCACCGCGTCGTCCGGCACACCGAAGAGGTCCGCGAAACCTCCGCCCTGACTCAGCGGAGCGTGCTGACCCGTACCGTCCGACTCCACCTGTCCCGCTTCTCCGCCCCTGACGCCCACGACGCCCACGACGCCCACGACGAGGAAGTGATCGTCGTGCGCGAACGGATGCCCGTCTCCGAGATCTCCGCGGTGCAGACGCGTCTGCGCGAAGACGCGTGCTCCCCCGCGCCCGACGCCGTCGACGCCGACGGCATCGTCCGGTGGAACCTCGCCCTCGCACCCGGTGGCCACCGCACGGTCACCCTCGTCTACGAGATGACGGCGAGCAGCAAGGTCAGCGGCCTGTAGCGGCCCGGGACCCTGGTGCCAGGCCGTCGGCGAGACCGTGCGGTTCGGCAACGTCCACCGGCTCTGCCGTTGCGGACCTTCTTCGAACTGCTGGAGCCCCCTGTGCCGGCCAAGGGGTTCGACCTCCGTTTCGACCTCCGTCGGGTCATCGCCGAGGTCGACGACGTGGTCCTCGGCGGGCGCACGGTCTGGGATGCCGGGAAGACGGGCCGGGAGATCGACACCGGCTTCTCCTGCACGCCACGGTCCGCGACGGGTCGATCACCCGCTACCACCTCTACGAGGACACCTACGCCGTCGCCCGGGCCTGTGTCGACGAATGATCGTCGGCGGCAGGCCGGCCGCAGAGCGTGGCCTTCGCGGCCTCATCCCACAACTTGAGCCCCACGCGGAGCAGTTCGCGCACGGCTCCGGTCTCCTCGTCCGTCCAGGCGCCGTCGCCGGCGGTCGGCTCGAGGGCTTCGCCCCCGAAGATCTTCTCGTAGGCGGCGTCCTGGAGCGGTCCCCGGGAGGGCAGGGGCGGGAAGACGTCCAGACTATGGGCGAGGTCGTCGAAGAAGTTCCAGGCCTCCAGCAGCAGTCCCGCCGAAACCCGCCCGTGTGCGGGGTGTGCCACCCACCGGCGTACGACGCCGAGGTCGAGCGTGTCCTCGTCCTCCCGGACGAGGTCCCAGCCGTTGCTGTCGCAGTGGTCCCGGAGGGTGTCGAGGTCGTCGAACACCAGGAGCCTTCCCCGGTCGTCGACCGCGAGCGCGTCGGGGTCGTCCCCCTCTCCGGGCAGCCAGATCAGGATCACCTCCCCTCTCCTGGTGGCGATGCGGTACGGATAGCAGTCGGCCATGCGGGATCTCCCGTGGTGCTCCGGTGTCGTGGCACGGCGGCCACGGGGATCATCCTGCCTGCTCATGTCGTCGGACGGTGACCGGATTCACGCAGGCCCGTGCCAGGAGACGGCGGAGGCGTCGGCGTCGTACGGCTTTGCGCGCGGGCTTCTTCAGGAACTCGAAGGTGTCGGCGGTCGAGAGCCACAGCGCGGCGGTCGACCTCGGTGACCGGCCGGCCCAGGCCCTCCTCCGCGACAACCGACACCCCCGTGCGTCGTGGTCACAGCTGCCACACCACCGGCAGCGAGGCGTCCGCGCCGTCCGCGGAGTAGTCGTGGGCGACGTCGAGCAGGCCGGCCATCCGCGCCTGCCACTCGATGTTGACGGGGAGCTTCTCGAGTTCGGCGATCATCGCCGGGTAGTCCGCGACGTCCAGCAGGTGGAACAGGTCGGTGCCGCTGCGCCAGATGGTCCACTCGCTCACGCCCGCGGCGCGGATGGCGGCGGTCAGCTCCTCGGGTACCTCGCGGTGTGCGGCCTCGTACTCCTCGACGCGGTCGGCGCGGACCTTGGTGTGCAGGGCGACCCTCATGACGGCTCCTTCGACGGCGTGGCTCCCCCGACCGGGGCGGAGTGCCCGGCAGGTGCGGTCCGCCCGCTCGGCGCAGCCGAGGGGACGGGGGCGTCCGGGTGGAGCAGGCCCTCGGCGCGCAGCTCGTCCCACAGGGCGTCCGGGATCGGGCGTCGCAGCTGGCGCACGGTGTCGTGCACCTCCTGCGGCGACCGCGCCCCGGTCAGGACGCTCGCGACCGCGGGATGACCGAACGGGAAGCGCAGCGCGGCGGCCCGCAGCGGCACGCCGTGGCGTTCACAGACCTCCAGCAGCCGCAGCGCCCGGTCGAGCACCGGCCGGGGAGCCGGTGCGTAGTCGTAGGTGGCACCGGGCCGGGGCGCGGTGAGCAGACCGGAGTTGAACACCCCGCCGACGACCACGGCACGGCCGCGGGCGGCCGCCTGCGGAAGCAGTTCGGCGAGCCCTTCCTGGTCGAGCAGCGTGTAACGGCCGGCCAGCAGGACCACGTCGATGTCGGTCTCGCGCACGAACCGGGCGGGCAGCGCCGACTGGTTCATCCCCACTCCGATCGCGCCGATCACGCCTTCGGCGCGCAGCCGCTCCAGTGCCGGGTACGCCTCGCGCAGCGCCTGCTCGGGGTGGGCGTCCGGGTCGTGCAGCAGGGCCACGTCGACGCGGTCGACGCCGAGACGTTCGAGGCTCGTCTCCAGGGAACGCAGCACCCCGTCGGCGCTGAAGTCCCAGACCCGGCGGTGGGTGTCCGGGACGGCGAAGCCGTGAGCGAGGTCGTCGCCGGCACCCGAGTGCGGGACGAGCAGCCGGCCCACTTTGGTGGAGAGGGTGTAGGCGTCCCGGGGGCGGTCGCGCAGGGCGGCGCCGAGCCGTCGTTCCGACAGGCCGAGCCCGTAGTGGGGCGCGGTGTCGAACGTGCGGATGCCGACGTCCCAGGCGGCGTCCACCGTGGCCCGGGCGGCGTCGTCGGAGACCGGCCGGTAGAGGTTTCCGAGGGCGGCGCAGCCCAGCGCCAGCTCCGAGACGGCCACCGCACCGGCGCCCAGCCCGGTGACCCTCACGACCGCCCCGCCGGGCGCAGCCGCAGCCCCTGCATGCCGCCGTCCACCGCCAGCGAGGTGCCGGTGACGGAGGCCGCGGCGGGACTCGCCAGGTAGACGATGGCCGCGGCGACCTCGTCCGCTGTGACCAGGCGTCCCATGGGCTGGCGGGCGTTGAGGGCGGCGCGTTCGCTCTCGGGGTCGTCCGCGGCGTCGAGGAGCCGGGAGACCCATGGCGTGTCGGCGGTGCCCGGGTTCACGCAGTTGACGCGGATGCCCTCGCGGACATGGTCGGCGGCCATGGCGAGAGTGAGCGAGAGAACCGCGCCTTTGCTGGCGCAGTACAGGGCGCGCTGCGGAAGGCCCGCGGTGGCGCCGATGGAGCAGGTGTTGACGACCGCCGCGTGAGCGGAGCGACGCAGATGCGGCAGGGCGGCGCGGGTGACGCGCACGATTCCGAGGACGTTGACGTCCAGGACCCGGTGCCAGTCGTCGTCCGGGTTGTCCTCGATGGTGCCCACCGCGCCGATCCCCGCGTTGTTCACCAGGATGTCCAGGCCGCCGAGCCGCTCGGCGGCCTGCTGCACGGCGGTGCGCACCGAGCCGTCGTTCGTGACGTCGGCCCGCAGGCCGATCAGCGGTTCGCCGACGCCGTCCGGGTCGAGATCGAGGACGGCGACCGCCGCACCTCGCGCCGCCAGCGTGCGGGCGGTCGCGAGGCCGATGCCGGACGCGCCTCCGGTGACGACCGCCCTGAGCCCTGCCAGATCGGTCATGCCGTTCCTCCCTGAGCAGCGCGGTCGGCGGTCCAGAAGGCGCCGTCCGGGTAGTGGTACGCGGCGATGGACTCCTCCCGCATGGTGGCGGAGAACCCGGGGGCGAGCGGTGCGCGGTAGTGGCCGTCGCGCATGACCACGGGCGTGGCGAAGTGCTCGTGGAGGTGGTCGACGAACTCGATGACGCGGTTCTCGGTCGTGCCGGACAGCGCCAGGTAGTCGAACATCGACAGGTGCTGCACCAGCTCGCACAGGCCCACCCCGCCGGCGTGCGGACAGACCGGGACCCCGAACTCGGCGGCGAGCAGCAGGATCGCGAGGTTCTCGTTGACGCCGCCGACCCTGGCCGCGTCGATCTGGAGGACGTCGATGGCGCCGGCCTGCAGGAGCTGTTTGAAGATGATGCGGTTCTGCACGTGCTCGCCGGTGGCGACCTTCACGGGTGCGACCGCCCGGCGCACGGCGGCGTGGCCGAGGACGTCGTCCGGGCTGGTGGGCTCCTCGATCCAGTACGGGTCGAACTCGGCGAGCGCGTCGGTCCATTCGATGGCCTCGTCCACGTTCCACCGCTGGTTGGCGTCGATGGCGATGCGGATCCCGTTGCCGACGGCGGCGCGGGCGGTGCGCAGGCGGCGGATGTCGTCGTCCAGGTCCGCGCCGACCTTCAGCTTGATCTGGGTGAAGCCGTCGGCGACGGCCTGCTTGGCCAGCCGGGTGAGCTTGTCGTCGGAGTAGCCGAGCCAGCCCGGGGAGGTGGTGTAGCCCGGGTAGCCGTTCTCGAGGAGGACCGCCTCACGTTCCGCGATGCCGGTGCGGCCCTCGCGCAGCAGTCTGAGGGCGTCCTCGGGGGTGAGGGCGTCCGCGATGTAGCGGAAGTCGACCTGGGAGACCAGCCATTCGGGGTCGGCGTGGGCGAGCAGCTGCCACAGCGGCTTGTCCTGGCGTTTGGCGGCGAGGTCCCACACGGCGTTGAGCACGGCGCCGATCGCCATGTGCATCACGCCCTTCTCCGGACCGAGCCAGCGCAGCTGGCTGTCGCCGATCAGGTCGCGGCTGAGCGAGCCCGGATCGGCGCACAGTTCCTGGACGGACCGCCCGACGACATGAGGTCTCAGCGCTCCGATCGCCGCGACCTGGACATCGTTGCCGCGCCCGATGGTGAAGGTGAAGCCATGGCCTTCGTGTCCGTCACCGGCATCGGTGCGCAGGACGACATAGGCGGCGGAGTAGTCGGGGTCCGGGTTCATCGCGTCGGAGCCGTCGAGTTCCCGCGAGGTGGGGAAGCGGACGTCGTAGGTGTCGACCGCGGTGATCCGGGCGGAGGTTGCAGTCAAGGCGGTGCCTTTCACGCTTGGGCGAAGGTCTGGCGCTGGCAGCCGAGACCGTCGACGGCGAGCTCGACGGTGTCGCCGGGGCGCAGGAAGGGAGTGCCGGGGAGCCCCAGGGCCACACCCGCGGGCGTACCGGTGTTGATCACGTCGCCCGGTTCCAGGACCATGTACCGGCTCAGGTAGGACACGAGGTGGTCGACCGCGAAGATCATGTCGCCGGTGTGGCCCTGCTGCCGTTTCACTCCGTTGACGCTCAGGTGCAGGGCGAGGTTCTGCGGGTCGCCGGCCTCGTCGGCGGTGACCAGCCAGGGGCCGAGCGGGTTGAAGGTCTCGCAGGACTTGCCGAGGTCCCACTGGGAGGAGTACTCGAGCTGGAACTCGCGCTCGGATACGTCGTGGCTGACCGCGTATCCCGCGATCACGGCCCGCGCGGCCCCGGGGCCGTCGAGGTAGCGGGCCCGTCGTCCGATGACGACCGCGAGTTCGACCTCCCAGTCGGTCCTGGTCGAGCCTCGCGGGATCAGCACCTCGTCGTACGGGCCGACGACCGTGCCGGGGTCCTTCATGAAGACCACCGGGCGCGGAGGGATCGCCGCGCCGGTCTCGGCGGCGTGGTCGCGGTAGTTGAGACCGACACAGACGATCTTGCCGGGGCGGGCGACGGGAGCGCCGACGCGCAGGCCGGCCGGGTCGAGCTCGGGCAGTTCTCCCGCCGCGACGGCCGCGCGGGCCCGGTCGACTCCGCCCGAGGCCAGGAAGGCGCCGTCGATGTCCGGCGTCACGGACGACAGGTCGAGCAGCCGGCCGTCGTCGGTGCGGACGGCGGGGCGCTCCTGTCCGGGGGCGCCGACTCGAAGCAGTTTCACCGGGGCAACTCCTCTGCCATGCGGGTTTCGTCTGAGGGCCGGCCGTGGGGCGGGCCGGTGGGGGTCGTCCGGGCCTGGGCCATTCCGCGGTACTCACTCGTCCGTCTCATCCGCGCACACAGTCATCGGATGTATGGCGGCAGAGTGACCATAGATGCGGAATCCGCGCCTGACAATGGATTCCTCGGATGTATTTCCGCACCCTTGTCGACACGGCACCTTTCGGTCCCTCTTTGCCATGGCCATGCCCTGAAGTGAGGGGCGCCACACGCCCCACCCTCCGATGAATCCCGTACCACGCCCGCGACCATCCGGCCCTACGAGGGGCGGGATGAGCCGACATGTCACTGATTGCCACGAAGAAGGCACCGACTCCCAGGTGGCCGGCTCCGCCCCGACCCCGCCCTCCCGGTGCCGCCGTTGCCGAATCGTGAGCCTGCGGCAACCCCTCATCCGACGCCCACGATTCCTTGAAATCCCAGTTCGACAGGGGTGAGGTCCGGCACTTCCGGGCGCCGGAGCGGCGCCTGGGCGGCTCCCCGCACGTTGTGCCGCAAATCGTCGACCGCGAACTCTTGTCAAGCTCGGCAACGCCGTCGTAACGTCCTGGTCGTCCGAGATACATCGGAGGAATGGTCCGCATCGTCCGGTGCGCCGTTCGGGCCGCACCCGTGTGGCCGCCCGTTGCCGTCACCTCGGTCACCGGCTGACCCTCGATTCCCTTCTCCTCGGGCACGATCCGCGCATTCGACAGCAAGATCGGCACCTGCCCGGCCGGCGCGTCCGCCCCTCCCGACAGGCGGGTACGCCCTCCCCTCCCACCGTCGCCCTGCGGCCCTGCGCCCCTGGCTTAGGAGAGAACACGGCCATGAAGCTCGCTCACACCCGCTCCACCGCCGCAGCCGTCACCGCCGTCGTCGCGGTCCTGGCACTCGCCACCGCGTGCAACCGCGAGAGCACGGGCTCGACGGCCTCGGGCGGCGACAAGCCCGCCGTCGGCATCGACCTGCCGCGCTCCGACTCCGACTTCTGGAACTCCTACGCGCAGTACCTCAAGAGCGACATCAAGACGGACGGCGTCAACGCCCTGCCCCTGAGCAACTCACAGAACGACGTCACCAAACTGGTCGCCAACGTCCAGGTGTTCCAGAACACCGGCGCCAAGGCCGTCGTCATGGCCCCCCAGGACACCGGCGCCGTCGCGTCGACCCTCGACACCCTCGCGTCGAAGAAGATCCCCGTGGTCAGTGTGGACACCAGACCCGACAAGGGCGACGTCTACATGGTCGTCCGCGCGGACAACCGCGCGTACGGCACCAAGGCCTGCGAGTTCCTCGGCAAGCAGCTGGGCGGCACGGGCAAGGTCGCCGAACTCCAGGGGGCCCTGGACTCGATCAACGGGCGCGACCGCTCCGAGGCGTTCGCGGACTGCATGAAGACGAAGTTCCCGAAGATCAAGGTGTTCGAGCTGCCCACCGACTGGAAGGGTGACGTGGCCTCCGCCAAGCTGCAGAGCCTGCTCGCCCAGCACCCCGACCTGAACGGCGTGTACATGCAGGCCGGCGGTGTCTTCCTGCAGCCGACCCTGGCCCTGCTGGAGCAGAAGGGCCTGCTCAAGCCCGCCGGCCAGAAGGGCCACATCTCCATCGTCTCCAACGACGGCATCCCGCAGGAGTTCGACGCGATCCGCAAGGGCCAGATCGACGCCACCGTCTCCCAGCCCGCGGACCTCTACGCCAAGTACGCGCTGTACTACGCCGAGGCCGCGGCCGAGGGCAAGACCTTCAAGCCGGGCGCCACCGACCACGACTCCACCATCATCAAGATCCCCAACGGCCTCGAGGACCAGCTGCCGGCGCCGCTGGTCACCAAGGAAAACGTGGACGACAAGACCCTGTGGGGCAACAACGTCGGCTGACGGCCGGCAGTCCCAGCACACCGCGCCGGGGGGGGACGGACCACGCCCGACGTCCGCCCCCCGCCGGCCCGGGTGCGCACCCGCCCCCAGCCCCCGTACACGAAGGACGGTATCCACCATGGCGGACACCGCGACCGCCCCTGCGGCCGGCCCCGGCACCCCGGCCCCGGTGGCCGAGGCGGCCGGCATCAGCAAACGATTCGGCGCGACCGTCGCGCTGCGCGACGCCCGTATCGCCGTCGCCCCGGGCGAGTCGCACGCCCTGGTCGGACGCAACGGCGCCGGCAAGTCGACGCTCGTGTCCGTCCTCACCGGTCTCCAGCAGCCCGACACCGGCAGTCTGCACTTCTCCGGCGAGCCCGCCCCCGCCGTCGGCGACATCGACGCCTGGCGCTCCCGGGTCGCCTGTGTCTACCAGCGTTCCACGATCATCGGTGAGCTGACCGTCGCGGAGAACCTCTTCCTGAACCGGCAGAGCGGTGGCGCGGTCCGGCCCATCCGCTGGAAGCGGCTGCGCCGACGTGCCGAGGAACTGCTCGGCGAGTACGGCGTGGCCGTCGACCCCACCGCGCGGGCCAGGGACCTCACCGTCGAACAGCGACAGTTCGTCGAGATCGCCCGGGCCCTGTCCTTCGGCGCGCGCTTCATCATCCTCGACGAGCCGACGGCCAAGCTCGACGCCCGCGGCATCGAGCGACTGTTCGACAAGCTCCGGGACCTCCGACGCCAGGGCGTCGCGTTCCTCTTCATCTCGCACCACCTGCAAGAGGTGTACGACCTCTGCGCCACGGTCACCGTCTACCGCGACGCGGCCCACATCCTCACCGCGCCCGTCGCGGAGCTCGGGCACCAGGCCCTGGTGGAGGCCATGACCGGCGAGTCGGCCGGTGCGGCGAACGCCGCGGGCCGGCCCCGGGTCGCACGGGCGAACGCCGCGGAAGTGCTGTCGCTCGACGCGCTGACGCTGCCCGGCGCCTGCGAGGACATCTCCCTGACGGTCCGTTCCGGCGAGGTCGTCGGACTCGCCGGGGCGACGGCCAGCGGAAACGTGCAGGTGGGTGAGGCGATCGCCGGACTGCACCGGGCCAGGACGGGCCGGATCTCGGTCCGCGGCAGGGCCGTGCGCACCGGCAGCGTGCCGTCCGCGCTCGCCGCCGGGGTCGGTTTCGTCCCCGAGGACCGCCACCTCCAGGGACTGGTCGGCAACCGCAGCGTGGCGGAGAACGCGACCCTGACCGTCACCGACCAGCTCGGCCCGTTCGGCACGGTGCTCCCCGCCCGGACCAGGGCGTTCGCCCGGAACATGATCCGCGACCTCGACATCAAGACCCCCGGGGCCGCCACCGCGGTCTCCGCCCTCTCCGGCGGCAACCAGCAGAAGGTCGTCGTCGCCCGAGCCCTGGCCACCGTCCCCGACCTGCTGGTGGCCATCCGGCCCACCAACGGCGTGGACGTCAGGTCCAAGGAGTTCCTGCTCGCCAGGATCCGACAGGTCGCGGACGACGACAGGGCCGCGCTGATCGTCTCCGACGAACTGGACGACCTCAAGGCCTGCGACCGGGTCGTCGTCATGTTCCACGGGCGGGTCGTCGCCGAGTTCGACCGCGGCTGGAAGGACGAGGACGTCGTCGCCGCCATCGAGGGCGTCTCCGGCGGCACGGCCCGGCCCATCGCGTCACCCCTGTCCGCCTCATCCGGCGCAGACGAGCACGGAAGGTAGTCATGTCCGCCACCACAGATCTCACCGAGCCCACCGCGAGCAAGGCCGGGCCGGCCGGCGGCGACACCGTCCGCCGCCGGGTCGACATCGGACGCTTCCGTGAGCTGTCCCTGGTCCCGGCCATCCTCGTCCTGGGACTCATCGGGTTCATCGTCTCGCCGGCCTTCCTCACCGCCGACAACCTGATCGGTGTGGCCCAGCAGTCCACCGAGCTGAGTCTGCTGGTGCTCGCCACGACGTTCATCCTGATCGCCGGACGGATGGACCTGTCGCTGGAGTCCACCATCGGCGTGGCCCCCGTCATCGCCGTCTGGCTCGTACTGCCCTCGAGCGGCGGCCGCTTCAACGGGCTCGGCCTCCTTCCCGAGTGGACGGCCGTCCCGCTCTGCCTGCTGGTCGGCGCGCTGATCGGGGCCGTCAACGGCTTCCTCATCCTCAAGCTGCGCCTCAACGGCTTCATCGTCACGCTCGGCGCCCTGACCATGCTCCGCGGTCTGCAGGTCGCCCTCTCCGAGGGCCAGTCCATCGTCGAGTTGCCCTCGTCCTTCACCTACCTGGGCAAGGCGTCCTGGCTGGGCATGCCCGCCGCCATCTGGGTGTGCGCGCTGCTCTTCGCCCTCGGGGGCAGTGCACTGGCCTGGCTCCGGCACGGCCGGGCGCTCTACGCGATCGGCGGCAACGCGGAGGCGGCCCGTACCGCGGGCATCCGCGTCGACCGCATCGTGTGGATCGTCCTCATCCTCGGCAGCGTCCTCGCCGCGTTCGCCGGCATCCTCTACAGCGGCCACTACGGCTCCATCTCCGCCACCCAGGGCAGCGGCTGGATCTTCCAGGTCTTCGCCGCGACCGTCATCGGCGGGGTCAGCCTCAACGGCGGCAAGGGCTCCGTGTTCGGCGCCCTCACCGGCGTCCTCACCCTGCAGTTGGTCGTGAACGTCATGACGCTGGCGGGCGTGCCTCCGCTGTGGAACCAGTTCCTCAACGGCGCCATCATCATCGTCGCCCTGATCATCTCCCGCTTCGCCTCCGGCGAGAAGCAGGAGTAACCGCCTCCCACCTGCGGCTCGGCCGGCGCCGTCCCAGGCCCGGCAGAGTCGCCGCACCACACACCCCCAGCACGGAGAGGCACGTTCGTGGCCCTGACGGACGACGCGATCGACAAGATCAAGGCGATGATCGTCGCCGGTGAGCTCGCGCCCGGTTCCCGGCTGCCCAAGGAGGAGATCCTCGCCGAACAGCTGGGGCTGTCCCGGAGTTCGCTGCGCGAGGCCGTCCGTGCGCTGGCCGCCATGCGCATCCTGATCACCCGCCAGGGCGACGGCACCTACGTCTCCAGCCTGGAGCCCCACCTGCTGCTGGAGACGCTCTCCTTCGCCGCCGACGTCTCCCAGGGCCGCGCGGCTCTGCAGCTGCTCCAGGTGCGGCGGCTGCTCGAACCGCAGGCGACGGGGCTGGCCGCCGCCCTGCTGACGTCGGAGGACCTCCGGGAACTGCGCGACATCCTCGACCGGTCCCGGACCGTCGCCACCGTGGAGGAGTTCGTCGCCCACGACACGGCCTTCCATCTCAAGATCGTCGAAGTCGTCGGCAACCCCGTGCTGTCGATGCTGCTGCAGGTCGTCTCCACCCGGACACAGCGCGTCCGCATCGTCCGCGGCAGCCGGACCCGTCATGCCCTGGACCACGCCCATCGGGACCACGAGCAGATCCTCGCCGCGCTCACGTCACGCGATGCCCTGCTCGCCGCCTCCGCCGCGACCGTCCACATCACCGCCGTCGAACAGTGGCTGGCCGCCAGCCTGACCGACGCCTCGGACGAACCGGCGGCGCCCGGCACCTCCGGCCCTTTCTCCGTCCCCGGGGGCGTCCGCTCCGCCTCTCCTGAGGCCCCTGCCCAGCCCGGCCCGGGCGGCGCCTTCGGTACGGCGGCACCGGCGGCCCGACCGGTCTCCGGCCGGCACCAGGGCGCGGGAGCCACGCCGACCCTCTGAGAGCCGCCCGGGCGACGCCATGTCCACGCGCGCGGCGCTCGCACGGGGGATCGGTGACGTCGCAGGACCATCAGGCGGGCAGGCCCCTCCCCCCGCGGGCGCGCCGCTACTTCGCGGACCCCCTGGCCGCTACTTCGCGGACTCCCTCGATTGCGCCCTCCTTCTTCCCCGCCCCTCGGTCTTCACGGCCGCCCTGCGGGTCCTCTCCGGCGGCCCGGCATGATCGACCCCGCCCTGCGCCCCCGCTTCTCGGCGGTCGGCGTCCCGGCCCTCGTCCTGTGGGGCGAGAGCGACCGCGTCGCGACGCCGGCCCACGGCGTGGCGTAGGCCGCGTCGTTCGCGAACGCCCGCTTCGAACCGGTCGCCGAGGCGGGCCGTCCGCCCCACCTCGAACAGCCCGCACGCACCTTCGTCGTCCTCGACGCCTCCGCCGCACGGACCGGCCGCCGCTGACGTACGTCCGCCGGGCCCTGCCGCAGGACGCGGCGCCCCGTGTCGCAGGAGCGTCCGGCGGGCCACGACGCGGGGACGAGGCAGGCAGGCGGGCGGGCGGCATGGACTCGGCGCGCCGGGCGCGGGACGCGACGCCGCATTCCGGCCACCCGGTTCGCGAATATGTCTACGCAGTCAGACGAGGGACGTCAAGCCGCGCGACCGATGCCACGCCCGCTTTTCCCGCAGGACGCCCGGCGAACCCGCCCCTCGGGTTTCGAGGGTGTCACGAATGTATTCCGGACACTTGACGGCTTCCGTCTGACTGCGTAGACATGGCAGCGCAGTCAGACGGAATCGGCCGGGCAGAGCCCCACCGGTGCCGCTGGAACCATCACGACGTCCGGGAGACACCATGACGCGAGGGGCAAGGCGGGGCGGAAGTTCCGGCGCACCGCGCAGTGTGGACGTGGCCCGGGTCGCGGGCGTCTCCCAGAAGACGGTGTCCCGGGTCTTCAACGACGAGCCGTACGTCTCCGCCGATGTGCGCCGACGCGTCCTCGAGGCCGCCGACGAACTCGGCTACCGACTGAACAACGCCGCCCGGGCGCTCGCCTCCGGACGGACGCGGTCGATCGGGGTCGTGACACTGGGAACCGCCCTGTACGGACCCGCCTCGCTGATCATGGGCGTGGAGCGCGCCGTACGGGACACGGGCTACGCCCTGCGTGTGGTCAACACCGTGGAGGGCGACCCCGCCGGCGTCGCCCCCGCCGTCGATTCACTCCTCGACCAGGGTGTGGACGGCATCGTCATCTCCGAGCCGATCGACGACGGGCGGGACGGAGATCTCTCGGCCCGCCTCGACGTGGACGTACCCGTCCTCGTCCTCGGCGCGCCGCCGTTCTCGGCGCCGAGGTCGCTGGTGGCCGGTGTCGGCGCCGACGTCATGGCGCGGACGGCCACCGAATTCCTGCTGGACCTGGGACATCTGACGGTCCATCACTTGGCTGGACCGCAGCGGTGGTTCGCGGCCCGCGACCGTGCCGAGGGCTGGCGCTCCGCGCTGGTCGGGAACGGCAGGGCGGTACCGCCGGTCATCGAAGGCGACTGGTCGGCGGCCTCCGGTTACGCGGCCGGCCGCCGGCTGGCTGCCGACGCCGGCGTCACCGCGGTGTTCACCGCCAACGACGACATGGCCATCGGCCTCATCCGGGCCCTGACCGAAGCCGGCCGACGCGTACCGAAGGACGTCAGCGTGGTCGGCTTCGACGACATCCCCGTCGCGGCCTACGTGACTCCTCCGCTCACCACGATCCGGCAGCCTTTCGACGTCGTGGCGCAGGAGGGGATCAAACGCCTCGTGCACATCATCGAGAACCCTCAGGCGGATCCCTTGCCGGCGAGCGAGCCGCCGGTCGACCTCGTCCTCCGTGCCTCCACCGCGCCGCCTCCCACCCGGCCACCCCGGGATCACGGTCACCGCGTCGCCCACCGTCCGAGCACGGGCGGGCCCGCCCCGCCCGCGAAGGCGACCGTCCCAGCCCAGGACTGACCGGGGCACGCAGCCCGGGCAACAGCCCCACCGCCGGGCGCACGAACGCGGGGCCCGGCCCGCGCGCCGGTCACGGCGCCTGCCGTCCCCGGCCCGACGCCCCCGTAGCCCGCGGAAACCCCGCGGCAGCAAGGGCGCCTGTGCCTTCCTCACCCGCGGCCGCCGAACTCCAGGCACGCCGCAGCACCTCTCCGTCCCTCCTCTCCCTCCCCCGGCCACCGGATTTCCGCCGCAGCGGCGGCAAGCCCGCCGGGTGAGGCCACCAGGACGTACCCCGGCCCGTCGCACCCGTGTCCCGGCCGCCACGTCCGATCCCTGTCTCTCCCTCGTCACCCCTTGTTCCGCATGCCCTTGTCCGGCGTGCCCTTCCTCAGCCATCGGCGGGAGTTCACCATGTACAGACTCCGCTCCACCCCCAGCCCGTCCCAGATGAGCCGCCGGCTCTTCCTCACCGCCGCGGGAGCGGTGTCACTGGGCGCCGCCCTCACCGCCTGCGGCGACAGCGGCGGCGGTTCCTCGGCCTCCGCGAAGCCGATCAGCCAGGCCGACATCGACAAGGCGATGAAGACGCCGACCGAGCTGACGTTCTGGACGTGGGTCCCGGACATCGCCAAGGAGGTCGCCCTCTTCGAGAAGAAGTACCCGGCGATCAAGGTCAAGGTCGTCAACGCCGGTCAGGGCACCCCGCAGTACACCAAGCTGCGCACCGCGCTGAAGGCCGGCAGCGGCGCCCCCGACATGGTCCAGATCGAGTACCAGGCGATCCCGACGTTCACGATCACCAACAGCCTGCTGGACCTGCGGCCCTACGGCGCCGCCGCGCTCAAGAACACGTTCGTCGACTGGACCTGGGGGCAGGTCAGCGGAACGAACGGCGAGGTGTGGGCGATCCCGCAGGACACCGGCCCGATGGGCATGCTCTACCGGCAGGACATCTTCGACAAGCACGGCATCGAAGTCCCCACCACCTGGGACGAGTTCGCCGCGGCGGCCCGCAAGCTCCACAAGGCCGACCCGGACGTCTACCTCACCAACCTCGCCGCCAGCCAGGTCGCCGCCTGGCACGGTCTGCTGTGGCAGGCGGGCGCCAAGCCGTACGTGACCTCCGGCAAGAGCGACATCACCATCAGCGTCGACGACGCCGTCTCGCAGAAGCTCGCCACGTACTGGGGCGGCCTGGCGAAGGAAGGGGTCATCGGCGTCGAACCCGACTTCACCGACTCCTGGTACTCCGCGCTCAACAAGGGCAAGTACGCCACCTGGATCACCGCGGCCTGGGGCCCCGTGTTCCTCTCCGGCTCCGCCAAGGCCACCGCGGGCAAGTGGCGAGCGGCCCCGCTCCCGCAGTGGGACGCCTCGAAGCCGAGCTCGGGCAACTGGGGCGGCTCGACCACCGCGGTCATCCGGTCCACCAAGAACCCCATCGCGGCCGCGCAGTTCGCACAGTTCCTCAACAGCGACCCGGCCAGCGCGAAGATGTTCGCCACCGAGCAGTTCTTCTTCCCCGCCACCAAGGCCCTGCTCACCGACGCCTCGTTCGTGGGCGACGCGCCGGCCTTCTACGGCGGCCAGAAGGTCAACAAGGTCTTCGCCGACATCAGCTCCACGGTCAGCTCCTCCTTCCAGTGGCCGCCGTTCCTCGACCAGGCGGCCACCGACTGGACCGAGACCGTCGGCAAGTCACTGGCCGACGGCTCCGACACCGCCCGCGCGCTCGGGACCTGGCAGTCGAGGCTCACGACGTACGCCAAGAAGCAGGGCTTCACCGTCAACTCCTGACGGCCCGTCGGGTCCCGCGCCACGGCGCGGGACCCGCCCCCGCTCCCCCACCAGCCACCCCTCCCCAGAAAGGGCCGATGATGACCGCCACAACCGCGGCCTCTCCCAAGGGCCGGCGCCGAGACGGGCCGACACGGCCCGGTCGCGGCGGCGCGAGCCGGCGACGGTCGGCAGGACCCCTGTTCGTCGCACCGTTCATGGTGCTCTTCCTCCTGCTCTTCCTCGCGCCGCTCGGCTACGCCGCCTACCTCAGCCTCTTCCAGGAGCGTCTGATCGGCGGCACGGCGTTCGTCGGCCTCGACAACTACACACAGGCCCTCACCGATCCGCAGTTCCTCCACGGCGTCGGCCGCGTGGCACTGTTCTTCGTGATCCAGGTGCCTCTCATGCTGCTGCTGGCGCTGCTGTTCGCGCTCGCCCTCGACAGCGGCCTTCTGCGCCTCGCCCGGGTGATCCGGCTGGGCATCTTCGTGCCGTACGCCGTGCCGAGCGTGGTGGCCTCGCTCATGTGGGGCTATCTGTACGGCCCGGACTTCGGCCCGTTCGCCCAGATCGCCCGGAAGGTGAGTCTGCCCGTCCCCGACTTCCTCAGCGACGGCTGGATGCTCGGCAGCCTGGCCAACATCGTGACCTGGGAGTTCGTCGGCTACAACATGATCATCCTGTACGCCGCGCTGCGCACGATCCCCACCGAGCTGTACGAGGCAGCGTCCATGGACGGCGCCGGCGCCTGGCGCATCGCCTGGTCGATCAAGATTCCCGCCCTGCGCCCGGCGCTCCTGCTCACCCTGCTGTTCTCCGTGATCGGCAGCTTCCAGCTGTTCAACGAGCCCAAGCTGCTCATGAACATCGCCCCGGACGTCATCACCAGTTCCTACACCGCCAACCTCTACGCGTACACGCTCGCCTTCACCGGCCAACAGGTCAACTACGCGGCCACGGTCTCCTTCCTCCTCGGCCTCGTCATCGTGATCGCCTCCTACGCCGTCCTGCTCACCGCGAACCGCAGGAGGACTCCGTGACCTCCCTCACCCCCGAAGCCACCGTCGCACCGGCCGCCGGGCCCACCGCCGGCACGAGCGGCCGCAAGCAGCGCCGGCCGTCGGCCCGCCGCCGCAGTACCCCGCTGACCATCGCGATGCTGGCCGCCCTCGCCTATTTCCTCCTTCCGCTGCTCTGGCTCCTGATCGCCTCGACCAAGAGCACGCAGGACCTGTTCAACAGCTTCGGCCTGTGGTTCTCGCACGCCCCGCAACTGCTGACCAACATCCAGGACACCTTCACCCAGGACGACGGCGTCTTCGTCCGCTGGCTGCTCAACACGGTCGTGTACGCGGGCGTCAGCGCCGTCGGCGCCGCACTCCTCGCCGCCGCCGGCGGTTACGGCTTCTCCAAGTTCCGCTTCCGCGGCGACCGCACCGCCTTCAACCTGGTTCTCGGGGCCGTCATGGTGCCGACCACCGCCCTGGCCATCCCGACCTACCTGCTCTTCGCGAAGGCGGGCCTGGTCAACACCCCGTGGGCGATCATCCTGCCCTCCCTCGTCAACCCGTTCGGCCTCTACCTGATGCGCGTCTACGCCGAGGACGCCGTCCCGGACAGCCTCCTGGAGGCCGCCCGCATCGATGGTGCCGGCGAGGCCCGGATCTTCTTCGGCATCGTCCTGCGGCTGCTGAGCCCCGGCCTGGTGACCGTCCTGCTGTTCACGCTGGTCGCGACCTGGAACAACTACTTCCTGCCGCTGATCATGCTGAACGACCCGGATCTGTACCCGGTCACCGTAGGCCTCTCCTCGTGGGCCGCCCAGGCCCAGAACGGCGGAGCGGGCGCCAGCAGCGACATGTTCGCGCTGGTCGTGACCGGTTCCCTCATCTCGATCGTCCCGCTCGTCGTGGCGTTCCTGATGCTGCAGCGGTACTGGCAGAGCGGACTGGCCTCCGGCGGCGTCAAGCAGTAACGCGCACCACCCGTACCTCTCCCCGTCTTCTCGGAGGTTTCCCCTCATGGCGGCTCTGCCTGCCCGTGTCCTCTTCGGCGCCGCGTACTACCACGAGTACACGCCCGCCTACGACCCTGAACTTCGGCCCGACGAACGGCTGAAGACCGACCTCGACCTGATGGTCGAGGCGAACTTCACCGTGATCCGGGTCGGCGAGTCGGTCTGGTCGACCTGGGAACCGGAGAACGGACGCTTCGACCTCGACTGGCTCCAGCCGGTCCTCGACGGCGCCCACGAACGCGGCATCTCCGTCGTCCTCGGCACGCCGACCTACGCCGCGCCGATGTGGCTGGCCCGCCAGTACCCGGAGATCGCCGGCGAGCGGCGCACCGGCGAGCGCATCGGGTTCGGCGCCCGCCAGGAGGTCGACTTCACCCACCCGGCGTTCCGCTTCCACGCCGAACGGGTCATCCGGAAGATCGCCGCCCGGTACGCCGACCACCCCGCGGTCATCGGCTGGCAGGTGGACAACGAGCCGGGGCTGCACCTCCTCCACAACCACGGCGTCTTCCAGCGCTTCGTCGACCACCTGCGCACCACGTACGGCGACGTGGAGACCCTCAACCGCGAGTGGGGCCTGGTCTACTGGTCGCACCGCCTCTCCACCTGGGCGGACCTGTGGACGCCCGACGGCAACGAGCAGCCCCAGTACGACGTCGCCTGGCGCGCGTTCCAGGCCCGCCAGGTCACCGAGTTCATCGGCTGGCAGGCCGACCTCGTCCGGGAGTACGCCCGGCCCGGGCAGTTCGTCACCACCTGCATCTCCTACACCCGTCAGGGGGTGGAGGACGACGAGATGAGCGACCGCCTCGACATCGCCTCCGGCAACCCGTACTACGACATGCAGGACGGCCTGCTGCTCCCCGATCCCACACCGGACACGCACGAGCAGGTCTGGAAGACCACCGGTGTGTGGGCGATGTACCAGACCGCCGACTGGATGTTCTCCTCCCGCCAGGCGCCGTTCCTGGTCACCGAGACCAACGCGAACTCCATCGGCTTCCCCTGGGACAACCGTCCCGGCTACGACGGTCAGTGGCGCCAGACCGCATGGGCGCACGTCGCCCGCGGCGCCCGGATGATCGAGTACTGGCAGTGGCAGACCCTGCGCTTCGGCGCGGAGACCTACTGGGGCGGCGTCCTCCCGCACAACGGACAACCGGGCCGTACGTATGCCGAAGTGGCCCGCCTGGGAGCCGAGTTCGACAAGGCCGGGCCGCTCGTCGCCGGCCTGGAGCCGGACAGCGACATCGCCATGGTCTACTCGATGCCGAGCAAGTGGCTGATGCAGAAGTACCCGCCGCTGTCGAAGTCGGACGGCACGCCGGACCCCGCCGCCTACCACCGTGTCTTCGACCCCTTCTACCGCGGCGTCTTCGAGGCGGGCCGTCAGGTGCGGATCGTCCACGCCCGGCAGCTGCACGACCCCAGCGGACAGCGGGAGGGAATGACCCCCGAGGACGCCGTGCGGCGCCATCCGGTGCTCGTCGCGCCCGCCCTGTACGTCGTCGACGACGCGACGATCGACTGGCTCGCGGCCTACGCCCACGCGGGCGGTCACCTCGTGCTCGGCCCGCGCACCGGCTATGCCGACCACGAGGCGCGTGCCCGCCTCGAAGCGGCCCCCGGACGCCTCACGGAGGCGGCGGGCGTCCGCTACGACGAGTTCAGCAACCTCCTGCACGACGTGCCGGTCCGCGGCGTACCCGGCGGCACGCTCGACGTGCCCGGCGACGCGACGGCGATCCACTGGGCGGAGAGTCTCACCGTCACCGACGCCGAGGTCCTGGCCTCGTACGAGCACCCGCACTTCGGACGCTGGCCGGCCGTCACCACCCGTCGGCACGGTGCGGGCCGGGTGACCTGCGTGGGCACGGTTCCCGGCCGCGGTCTCGCCCGTAGCCTGGCCGCCTGGCTGGCTCCGGCCCCGCGCAGCGGGTGGCAGGGGCTCCCCGTCTCCGTGACCGCGACGACCGGCGCCTCTCCCGACGGACGCCGCGTGCACATCGTGCACAACTGGAGCTGGGAACCCACGAGCGTCGACGTCCCGGGCGACCTGACCGACGTCCTCGACGACCGGCCCGTACCGGCCGGCGCCGCGCTGCGCCTGGGCCCGTGGGACGTGCGCGTGCTCGTCTGTGACACCGGCGCGGACGGCAACTGAACCGGCATCCCTTCCTGACCACCCAGAAGAAGGAACCATGCAGAGAACAAGCCTGGGAAAAGCACTGGGAACCTTCGCCGCCGCGTGCGCGCTGCTGGCCGTGCCCGCGTTCGCCGCGCAGGCGTACAACCCGACGGGCGGCACCCTCTACCAGCTCGGGAACGAGCCGTGCCTCAAGGGCCGTGGCAACTGCGCGGTCTACCCGAAGTCGGCGCAGCTGGCGAACGGACGTCTCGTCGCGTCCTTCGAGAAGTCCACCGTGGTGTCGGCGACGGGCAGCGCGGACGGGCAGACCCTCCCGGTCTACAAGAGTGACGACGACGGCACCTCGTGGCAGCCGCTGTCCGAGGTCAGGGCTCCGGCGTACCTCTCCAAGGACCCCCGCTACGCGAAGTACACGAGCAACTGGACCAACCCCTACCTCTACGTGCTCCCGCAGAAGGTCGGCGCCCTCAAGAAGGGCACGCTGCTGCTCGCCAGTGTCGTGTCGGGGGACGACTACTACTACAAGGAGCACAAGGCGGCCGACCCCGGCTGGACGCCGGACAACGACGGGGACCGCAAGGACCTGGCCATAGCCCTGTACTCCAGCACCGACGACGGCAGGACCTGGAAGGTCGTCAACGTCATCGCAACCGGCGGCTGGCAGGGCGGCAGCGCCGGCGCGGTCGGCCACAACGTCGCGGACGCCAACACGAAGAAGCAGGTCGATCCCCTCTGGGAGCCGTACCTGATGGTCTACCAGGGCAAACTCGTCTGCTACTACTCGGACGAGAACGACTACACGGGCTTCGACCCGGTGACCGGCGTCCCCACCCCCGACCCCGCCGACGACACCGCCGCGGACTCGCACGGCCAGATCCTCGTCCACCGGACCTGGAACGGGAGCAGCGGCGCCTGGAGCGCTCCCGTCGTCGACATCGCGGGCTCGGACCAGGACATGGGCGGCGGGAAGAAGGAGATCGGCGGCGGCCGACCGGGCATGACGAACGTCGTGCGCACGGCGGACGGACGGTGGCTGCTCACCTTCGAGTACTGGGGCGGCGGAGCCAACACGCGGTACGTCGTCGCGGACGACCCGCTGAAGTTCTTCCGCGGCTCCCCCACCGGCATGGCCGTCACCTCGCTGCCGGTCGTCGCCGGCTCCCGGCCTCTCGCGACCGGCGGCAGCCCGGTCGTCATCCGGCTTCCCGACGGACGTCTGGTCTACAACGCGGCGGGCAGCGGCGACGTGTGGGTCAACGACAGCGGGCGCAGCGACGGCGTGTGGACGGAGTACCAGACCACCTCGCCGGCCGGCTACAGCCGCAACCTGCAGTACGTCGACGGGACCGGCCGCGTCGCGATACTCAACAACCAGGGCACCTCGACGATCGCGCACGCCGAGGTCGACCTCGGCGGCTCGGCGGGCGCCTACTACCGGTTGGTCAACCGCCGGACCGGCCAGGTGATCGGCACCGGCAACAAGACCAACGACGCGAACCTCGGCAACGGGGACGTGCCCGACGTCGTCCTCGAGGACTTCGGCGCGGCGGCGATCACGGACACCCAGTACTGGCACGTGGTGACCGAACCCAAGGGCGGTGTCACCCTGCTCAACAGGTCGGGCGGCAGGGCGGCAGCCGTCTGGACGGGCAACGCGACGGCCGGTCAGAAGATCGGGCAGTGGGTGGACAACAGCGCCACCGGCGCATGGACCCTCGTCAGGACGAGCGACGGACACTACCGACTGCGGTCGGCGCAGAACCCGGGCCTCTATCTGACAGGAGCCTCCGCCGGATCCCCGCTGACCTTGCAGAACGCGACCACGGACGGCTCACAGGACTGGACGTTCAGCCGGTAGTTCGTCCCGTCCGCAGAACCTGACAGCAAGCGCGGTCGGGGCTCCGGCACCGTTCCGGAGCCCCGGCCGTCGCGCGACAGCCCCCTGGCGGTGGTCGTCCGGCGGGGTCACGCCGGTGCCGCGATGCCCCGGGCGTGGGCCGTTGCCGGCGGGAACCGTCAGGACGCGGTGCGGCCACCGGTGCCGGCGTATGTCGCGGGGGCGCAGCCGTTCGGGTCAGGACCTGCCGTAGCCGGCCGTGTTGTCGGCCCCGCACTCGCGGTGGGCGTCACCGCCGCGCTGCTGACATCATTCTCGACCCCGGCCTCGGCCACGACCCAGGCGACGTACTACGTCGCCCTCAACGGTGACGACGCCCATGCCGGGACGATCGCGGCGCCGTTCAGGACCCTGCAGCACGCCCGGGACGTCGTGCGCACGGTCGACAGCGACATGACCGGGGCCATCAACGTCAATCTCCGGGGCGGGACCTACCCGGTGAGCAGCACCATCAACTTCACCTCGGTCGACTCCGGCACGAACGGGCACAGCGTCGTGGACGCCGCCTACCCGGACGAGAAGCCGATCCTGGACGGAGGCGTTCAGGTGACCGGCTGGGCACAGCACAGCGGGAACATCTGGAAGGCCACCCTCAACCGCGACAACAAGCTCCGCGCCCTCTACGTCAACGGCAAGCGCGCCCAAATGGCCTCGAAGACGATCAACTCGGCGGGCTGTTACGGGACTTACACCGTCACGCAGAACCAGGCTCCCTGGGCCCAGGAGTCGGGCAACGAGCGCGACGGGGCCAAGTACGGCCTCTCCGACCTGCCCGCCGTCGTGTCCGACCAGGACGACGTCGAGATTGATCCGGCTCCGGTCGACCGCCCGGAGGCGGACGGCGGAACGAGACAGGGAAGCTGCGGGACGGGACCGCCGGCGCCGACCGGCACGGCACCGTCCCGCAGACGTGTCGCTCCCTGATCCACCGCTCCTCAGTCCCGGTCGGCGCTCCGGTTGATGCGGTCGACGATCCGCGCGGCGTCCTCCGGGTGCGCGTCCAGCCAGGTGCCGACATGATCCCGGACGGCCTCGCGGACGCAGGCACGCACCTCCGTGCCGCCCAGGAGAGTGCGCGTGGCACCGAGGAATTCGGGATGGTCCAGCTTCACCGACACGACGGCCGTGACGCCGTCCCAGATGCCGTCGGCTCCGACGTCGGCGGCGACCGCCGTCAGCAGCCCGCGAGCGCGCCCGTACGCCGTGACCGCGGTCGCCAGCCCGTCCCGGAAGCCGTCGAGATGCGCGCCGCCCTCGAAAGTGGGCCGGCTGTTGGCGAAGCCGCGCACCCGGTCCTCGCCGGAACCCTGCCACACCAGGGCCACCTCCATGGCCCCCGCCATCCGCGGGTCCTCCCGCTCGAAGGCGACGACGTCCGCGGCGACGGCCCCGCCGGTCTCCGCGTGGAGGGCGGCCACGAAGTCCCGTACCCCGTCCGGGAAGCAGAACCGCACTTTCCGCGCTCCTCCGTCCGGACGCCGGTCGGCCAGCGAGATCTCCAGGCCGCGGGAGAGGAAGGCCACCTGCCGCAGGCGCTCCGCCAGGACGGCGAACGAGCACCGGGTCGTCTCGAAGATCTCGGTGTCGGGCCAGAAGGCGATGGTCGTGCCGGTCGTGGTCGTGGATCCCACGGCGACGGGCGGAGTGAGGGCGACACCACGGGCGTACTCCTGGGCTCGGCGCACCCCCTCACACCGCACTTCGGCAGTGAGCCGGCTCGACAGGGCGTTGGCGACCATCAGGCCCACGTGGAAATACCCCACGTCCGCGACGTGGCGGCCGGCGGGCCCCGGCCCGGCCGGAAAACCGGTCAGTAGCGCTTCCAGGCCCGGGCCGTCGGCATCCGCGTCGCCCTCGAAGGGAACACCCGGCCCGTCGTCCGCCACGAGCACACCCCCGTCGGGAGTGAGGGTGACATCGACGCGGCCGCCGCCGGTGGCAAGGACCGCGTTCACGGCCCGGCCCACCACCTCGAACACCATCTGGTGCAGGCCGCGTTCGGCGGTCGAGCCCACGTACATGCCGGGCCGCTTCCGCACGGCCTCCACCCCCTCGAGCACCTTGATGCAGGCAGCGTCGTACCTCAGGTCTTTCCCACTCATCAGGGCCCCCTCCGCGACTGTCCGACAGACGTCCCCAGCCTACGAGATCTCCGGAGAAACACCAGGTCGGAGCCACTTTCACCAAGCCGCAGGCGGCCGGACGGAGCCCTGTCAGAAGGTGAGCGACCCGGACAGAGCGCAGCGCGCCCAAAACGTGTCCCGGAACCCGTGGAAGGCCCTCAGGACCCTTTCCCGATCCCGGCCGAGGGCACCGATTCCACCAGTGGCCGGCCGTCCAGCGGCAGAGAACCCGAAACGCCGGTCATGACTGCCAACGAGCAGCCGGGGCAGGCGACTTCACATCCGGACGACCCCGTCCGCCGCGTCCTGCGTCGCGCGAGAGGCCGTCCGCTCGCGACCCCGGACGGCCAGTGGCCGGAGTGCGTCGTTGAGGCGTCTGCCGTCCTCGGTCAGTGAGTACTCGACGCGGGGCGGCACCTCGTCGTGGGAGACGCGCTGAAAAGCGGCGGCGCGTGCCCGCCCGCGCCGCGTCCGGAGCTAAATCGGCTGTTCACCGGCCCTCCCTTCGCGTGACAATCAGGGATCAGCAAGGGGAGGAACACCATGAGCCAGGTCAACCTGACTCTTCACGAGCTGCTGCCACCGCAGGAGTTGGCGGCCGCGCTCGACGCGGGGCACGTCACGCGCAAGCCGCACCCGGAACTGCCGCTGTCCATCTACACGTACACGCGGGTGTGCCAGTACGAGCGGGTGTGGAACCGGGTGACGACCCGCTGTCGCGGTCTGGTCGCCGACGACGTCACCGGTGAGATCGTGGCGCTGCCGCTGCCCAAGTTCTTCAACGTGGGTGAGCACGAGGCCCGTCAGCCGTATGCGCCCGAGCTCCCGGACGAGCCGTTCGAGGTGTACGAGAAGGTCGACGGCAGTCTGGCGGTGGTCTTCCACTACGCCGGCCGGTGGCGGGTCGCGTCCAAGGGCTCGTTCATCAGCACCCAGGCGACGTGGGCACAGCGTCTGCTCGACGGGAAGGACACCTGCGGCCTGGTCCCCGGGGTGACCTACCTGGCCGAGATCCTCTACCCGCAGAACCGGATCGTCGTCGACTACGGCGAGCGCCGTGACCTGGTGCTGTTGGCCGCTTACGCCAAGGACGGCACGGAAGTCGCGCTGTCCGAGGCCGCGACGCACTGGGGTGACATAGGTTCGGTGGTCACCGTGTGGCCCGCCATGCCGCTCGACGAACTGCTGGCCCTGACCGAGGGCAACCGGCTCCCCGGCGGCCGGGCGGCCACCGGCACCGAGGCCGAGGGGTTCGTGCTGCGCTTCGCCTCCGGTGTACGGGCCAAGGCCAAGCTGACCGAGTACGTCCGGCTCCACAAGGTGCTCACCGGCGTGACCGAACGGGACGTCTGGCGTGGTCACGGCGTCCAGCGGTTCGCGGGGCTGCCCGCCAAGCAGGTGGCGCAGGCGCTCGGCTGTTCGGCCGAGGACGTCACCGCGTCCGGGGGCCGGCCGCTGGACGCGCTGCTGGAGCAGGTGCCCGACGAGTTCGACGCCTGGGTGCGCGGTGTCATCGCGGGAATCGAGAAGCAGGTGGCCGACCGCGAGCAGGCGATCGAGGAGGCGTTCCGGTCCCTCGCCCCGCTCGCCGGCGACCGGGGGGCCTTCGCCCGCGCGGTGAGCGCACTGCCCGACGCGGCGCTGCGCCCCGCGATGTTCCTGCGCCTGGACGGGCGCCCGACCGAGCTCGTGACGTACCGTTCCACCCGGCCGGAGGCATCCGACCCGTTCAAGACCGACGAGGAGAACTGACCGTGCCCGTAGTACACGTCATGACGGGGCTTCCGGCCTCGGGGAAGACGACCGCCGCGCGCCGGATGCAGGCGGAGACCGAGGGCCGGATGCGTCGCGTCAACCTCGACGATCTGCGGATGATGCTCGACGTCCCGGCGCCCGAGCGCGGCCGGTCGCACGCGCATGAGCAGACGGTGCTGGCGATCCAGGACGCGGCGGTGCGCGCGGCCGTCGACGGCGGTTTCGACGTCGTGGTGGACAACACGCACATGACGCCGCACATACCGAAGCGGCTGAAGGCGGCCGTGGCGGGACAGGCCACCTTCGTCGTGCACGACTTCACCGACGTGCCGGTGGAGGAGTGCATCCGGCGCGACGCCGAGCGGGAGCGGGCGGTCGGCGAGGAGATCATCCGCCTCCTCGCCCACAAGCACGGCGTGGCCAGGCGGGGCGGCTGGCGGCTCACCGCGGAGTGGCTCAACGACGAGCCGTCCGTCGAGCCGTACATCGCGGACCCGGCCCTCCCCTCGGCCGTCATGTGCGACATCGACGGCACGCTCGCCCTGCGGGGCGCGCGGGGTCCGTTCGACTTCACCCGCTGCGAGGAAGACCTGCTCAACGTGTCGGTGCGCGATGCGCTGCGCTCCTTCCGGGGCGCCGACGGCGATGTCGTCGTCCTGCTCTCGGGGCGCGGTGAGGAGCACCGTGAGCGGACGCAGGCGTGGCTGCGGACGCACGAGGTCCCGTACGACGAGCTGTGGATGCGGGCCGCGGGTGACGGCCGCCGCGACGACGTGGTGAAGGCGGAGCTGTTCAACCGGCACGTGCGTCACCGCTTCGCGGTGCGGATCTCGCTCGACGACCGGGATCGCGTCGTCGCGGTGTGGCGCCGGATGGGCCTGCCGACCTGGCAGGTCAACTACGGCAGCTTCTGACCGTCGGCGGGTGGTCGTCCGCAGCACCACCTGCGGCTCTGCGCGGCCCTCGCGTGCGCCGGGATGCACGGCGGCCTCCGTCGTGCACGGCGGCAACTGCTCCGCATGACCGCGGTGTTGTGCCTGGTGGCGTCCGCCTCGCACGGCGACCTCCGCGCCGGATCAGCCGCCCCCGTGTGTGTGGGGGGCGGCTGATCGACACGTCAGCGCCGGGCCGGGGATCGGGGGCCGCTGCGAGGAGTTCGTCGGGGCCGCGCCTTGTGGGCGTCAGGCGTACGGGGCGAAGGGGATCCCGGACGGCTTGGCCTTGTTGAGCGTGTCGTTGAACTTGGAGTCCTGGAGGGGGAGGTTGGCGTCCCCCCAGTCCGAGCCGTTCAGGGTGTTGCGCAGGTTGGGCGCCAGGTTGTCCCAGGTGAGCAGGTTCTCCTGGTGCCAGGCGCCGGTGTCGTTCTCGGCCGTCTCGCCCCACTGGGCGAAGCGGAAGGCGTGGGTGCTGGCGCCGTCCTTGTGGTAGACGGCCATGACGCGCTGGCCGCTCATCGGGACGTCGGCGATCGGATGGGTGCTGAACCCGCCGTGCCGGGAGGCTGACAGGTACGACGGCGTGTTCGCGCCCTGGACGACCCAGACGACCATGCACTCCCAGTCGTGGCGGTGGCCGATGCCGGGCGACGCCTCGTCCTTCTCGAAGTAGCTGGCGTAGATGATCCCGCACCAGCCGTTGTTGCACTTGGCCCGCGAGTAGGTGTTGGCATGGTCGAGGTGACCGCCGCGGCACTGGCCGGTGATGGAGCCGGTCGGCTTCAGGCCGCCGTTGAGGTTGCCGGCCGGGTCGATGGCGGCGGCCGGGTAGCAGGAGTCCGTGTCGTAGTCGTACACGGGCTCGAAGTACGTCTGGAACGCCGTGGCGTTCTCGGGCAGGTTCTGCAGCACGCCGGCGGAGGCGCTGCCCGACAGGGTGACGGTGAGCGCGAGGGCGCTGCCCGCGACGGTCGTGGTTCTGACGAGCCGGGAGGTCCTGCTGGTTCGAGGCATGGGGGATCCCATCGGCGGTTCGGTGGTTGCGGACATGACATCCGCGGTGTGCAGGAAGAGAGTGGCAAGCCGAAAGGGAGAGGGAAGGGCTTTCCCGGAAACTCGTGGGGGCCGTTCGACGAACTGATCAACGCCCACCGGACGTTCCGAGGCGGGTTGCCCGCCCGCGGTCGTGCCCGGTCGTCCTCGGCCGTCCTCGGCCGCTTGCGGTCTCGGTCGCCATCGCTGCCGCCGGGACCACGTCCGCGTCGCTGCGGCCGGGACCCGTCCGCGGGACCGCGCGCCTCGACCCGCGGATCGCGTCCTGGGATCCACCCAGGTGAACGGGCCCGCCCGATCCGCCGTATACGTCGAGGTGAACGCACGTGCCGGCCGCAGGGTCGCCGACGACGGACGACCGACCGCCCCACATCCGCTGCGGGTCATGGTCGGCGTGCGGTGCGCGCTGCGGCGCGCGGCCCGGATCTCCGGCGGCGACCACGACCACGCGCCCGGTCGTCGGAGGATGATGGGCGACCGTGCCGGCTGATCACGTGATGGGAGACCACCGACGCGCCGGAGCGGAGCGGGCCGGCCGCGCGGGGACCTGCGCGCGGGCCGCACTGTTCGCAGCGCTCGGCACCCTCGTCGCGGCCTTCGGCCACCACGCGATCGCCGAAGGCACGGTGCCCTGGCGGCTGGTGACCGTTTTGACCGTGGCGCAGTTCTCGGCGGTCTGGCCGCTCGCGCGACGCCGCTGCACCCCGGTCGCCACCGTCGCCGTCACGCTGGCGACGCAGGGCGTGCTGCACTTCGCGTTGTCCCGCGCGGACGGCGACGTGCCGATGGCCCGGACCCGGCATGCCTCGCACGCCGGGCACATGACCGCGGTCGGTGAGGGCCACTCCTGGCATCACGCCGGAGCGGCGATGACCGTGCTGCACACGACTGCCGCTCTGGTCGTGGCATGGCTGCTGCATCGGGCGGACAGCCGGATGAGGGCGGCGCTCGACACGCTCCGCACCCTCGCCGGGGCTGCCGCGGCGACGCTGGCCCCGGTGTGGCCGCGGGCCGTCACCGATCCCGACCGGCCGGATCCCCGGCTGCCCCGTCGACGGTCCGGCGTGTTCTTCGAAGCGACTTCACAGGCACGGGAGTTGGTACTGGAGCACGCGGTGGTGCGCAGGGGACCACCAGGGCTGGGACGCCTTCCGGTTCCCCACCGGCCCCGGGTCTCTACGGGGCCGCACCCACCCGTGTCACCAAGGAGTTCCCTGTGCCCCTCCCCACCCGTCCGCCGGCGTGTGCCGGCCGTCGTCTCGTCCTCGCCGGCGCCATCGCGCTGACGGCCACCCTCGCCCTGGCCGCCCCGGCCGCCGCGCACGCGGAGGTCGAGGCCGACAAGCCCCAGGCCCTGGCGGAGAACGTCACCCTGAGTTTCGTCTCCGAGGCCGAGTCCGCCTCAGCGGGCTTCACGAACCTGCGTGTCGTCCTGCCCGAGGGAATCGCCCCCGCAGACATCGCCCTCGACGAGGGTCCCAAGGGCTGGAAGCTGACCGCGGCCGCGGACGGCTACACCCTCGCGGGCCCGGCGCTGAAAACCGGTGTCGACGCCGAGTACAGGATCAGGGTCCGGCAGTTGCCGGACGTGAAGGAGCTCGTGTTCAAGACCGTCGAGACCTACAGCGACGGTGAGGTCTCCCGCTGGATCGAGCTGCCCACCGGCGGCAAGGAGCCCGAGCAGCCCGCGCCGGTCCTGAAACTCAAGGCCGCGGCCCCGGGCGCCAAGCCGGTCGCCGCGAGCCCGACGGCGACGCCGAGCCCGACTCCCAGTACGGCCGCCCCCACTTCCTCCACCACGGCCGGTGTGCCGGACGCCACGCCGACCGGCGACGCCGCGGCCGGCGACGAGGACGACGGCATGTCCACCAGCGCCCTCGTCGCGGTGATCGTGGCCGCCCTCCTCGTGGTGGGCGGCGGCGGGGCCTGGTGGCTGGTCAAGCGCGGCTCCTCCGGCTCCTCCGGTCCCACCGACTCCTCCGATCCCTCCGACTCCGCGGACTCTTCCCGCGCCTCCGGCTCCTCCGGCTCCTCCGGCTCCTCCAGCGAGAGCTGACGCTGCATCGTCGGCGGCGGGGTGGAGCGCTGACCGCCTCACCCCGCCGCCCGCTGCGTGATGCGTGCGAGGCGGCACGCGGCGCGGACGGCCACCGAGGTTCCCCTCGTGGTCGACGAGGCCGTCCCGTCATCCGCGGGCCCCTGTCCGTCAGGCCCTGTCCATCAGGCCCCGTCCGTCGGTATCTGCGCCGGCACCGCTAGCATCGCCGTGATGAACAGCCGGACCCAGCACAGACGTTGTGGCGCCTGGGCGACCTCACCCGTCGCGGCGCTCTGCGTCGCCGTGCTGGGGATGCTGCTCATCGCGGTGGCCATGTGCCCGGGCTCCACCACCCACACCCCCGCCGGCCCGCAGGCAGTCACCGCAGCCACCGCCGTGACCGCCGCGCGCCCTGTCACCGCCACGACCACCGAGCAGGCACCGGCGGACGGCCGGTCCGCCACGCACCACGCGATCACGTCGGCGCATCCGGGAGACTGCCACTCCGGCGACGGATGCTGCGCCCGCTCAGCGCACGGCGGGCCCGCCGTGGTCCCCGCGGCGCCCCAGCCGTTGCCGGTCGTCCTGCCGTGCTCGCCGGCTCCCGTCCGTCCGACGGTCACCGCCCACGCCTGCGGTCTGCCGCCTGCCCGGAGCGCCCCCGATCTCCACGTCCTCAAAGTGCAGCGGATCTAGACGGACGACGCCCGCGCCCCTCAGCGCACCGGCGTCCATTTCTGTCCATCCCTTCCCTGCACCCACCGCCGCACGGCGGAGACGAGGACGACCCAGTCATGAGCAAGACCAGCAAGAAGGCCGCCGCCGCATCCCGCAAGGACCGCATCGAGGAGATGCGCCGCACCGAGAGAGCCCGCGAGCGCCGCAACCGCATCCTCACCGTCACCCTCAGCAGCGTCGTCGTCGCCGCTCTCGTCGGCTGGGGCGCGTATGCCATCGACGACGCGAACGATCGGGAGGAGCAGAAGGCCGCCGCCGCGGAGAAGCCGGTGCCCGGTGAGAAGACCTGGGACACCAAGAAGCTCGGCCGCAACCACGTCGCCAACGCCGTCAGGTACCCGATGCAGCCTCCCGTGGGCGGCGACCACCACCAGGCGTGGATGACGTGCGACGGCACGGTCTACACCCGGGCCGTAGCGAACGAGAACGCCGTCCACTCACTCGAACACGGCGCCGTCTGGGTCACGTACAACGAGAAAGCCGCCGACGCCGACGTCAAGGCCCTTGCCGACAGGGTCGACAGGACGCCGTACACGCTCATGAGCCCCGACAAGAACCAGACCGGGACGATCACCCTGTCCGCCTGGGGCCGTCAACTCACCGTCGAGAAGGCCTCCGACGCCCGGGTCGAGCAGTTCCTCGTCAAGTACGTCCAGGGCGCGCAGACCCCCGAGCCCGGGGCCGCCTGCACCGGCGGGCTCACCGCCTCCTGACCGACCCTCTCGCCGAGTTCGCCACCGTGTCCGCGCTCCCCGGGCTCTCCGGGCAGCGCGGCGCGGGCGCAGTGCGGCAGTTGTCGCGTCACGGCCCGCGTGGCGGGCGGCCGTCCGGTCCGCGGCGAACTCCTTCGAAGCCGGCCAGCAGCACGAGGCAGTGGACAGCGCGCAGTCGCAACGTCATCGGAAGAGAACCCTGCACAGGCTCGGCCGTCCCGGACGGGTGCCCCCGTGCTCGCGGATCCTACCCTCGGCTCACCGCACAGGCCGGCTCACCGTACAGGTCCGCCGGGGCGGCCGGCGGACGAGCAGCCGCTCCTACCGTGCGGGAAGTCCTGACCCCCACCACGGGACCCGGTCGCCGACGTCGTTCGCGGCGAAGAAGTCCGTGACGGCGGCCCTCTCCGCGTCGTCGGGCCGTACGTTGACGCAGTCCGATCCCGCCCAGCCGCCCGACATCACCTTGGAGCAGGGGCTGCCCGGGCCCAGGTCGGGAAGCGACAGGATGTGTCCCAGCTCGTGGACGACGATGCGCGAGGGCTTGTACAACTGGGCGTCCCCCACCTCCAGGTACACCCAACCCCGTCCCGCGCCCTTGATGTTGACGTGGGACTGGACGCCCCTGGCCGTCTTGTACTCCATGACGCGCAGTGCCGCCGGAGTGTCCTGCTCGACGAACCTGATCGTCGGGACGGCCGTGTTCCAGATCGCGATTGCCTCGCGGGCCGCGTCGGTGTACGAGCCGGCGAGCAGCAGGTCGATCGGAATGACCTCCGGCGCCGGGTCGGCCGCGGCGGCCGGTGTGCTGACACCCAGCAGGGCACCGCAGGCCAGGGCTGCGGTCGGTAACAGGTTCCGTACTCGGGCCACAGAAGACGCCTCCATCGCATTGACGAAAATCAGTGCAGGCTAATGGCTTCGCCTGGCGCCATCAACGTCGCTTTCCGGCCCATTCCTCGAGTCACCGCCGTCGCGTCGCGGACGGCGTTCACAGCCGGCCGCCTGCACGGCGCGCCTGAACCGGGCAAGACAGGCCGACTCGACAGCGCTATCCGTGGCCGGCTCCGCCGGTGTCGGGTGCGTGCGCGGGCGCGCGGGTGTGGGCAGTGTGCAGCTACGGGCAGTGCACGGCTGCGGGTGCGCGGGCGCGGGCGGCAGGGATCCTGCCGCTCCGGCACCACTCTTCTGCCCCCTACCGGGTGGCTCCGCCCGACCGTGCCGGGCACGATGAAGCCGCGTGACCGAAAGGCGTGAACGGCAGGAAACCTTGACGAAGGGTCCGACCTGATGAACGACGGTGCGTCCGGCGTGAGGGCAAGACCGCTGCGGAGGCGCCTCGCTTCCACCGTCGCCGGTCTGCTGGTGACGGCGGCCGGTGCGACGACGTTGGTGTCGTGCGGCAGCGGCGACGGTGACGACGGTGGCGCTTCCTTCACTCCGCGCCCCTCCGCTCCTGACACTGCGTCCTTCTCCGGTGCCGCGCCGTCCGCACTCGGCTCGCTCGGCGCGTCCGTCAAGGAGTCAGCCCGCTCTGCCGCCTCCGCCGCCGCCTCCTCCGCCTCGGCGCGCGCCTCGGAGTTCGAGGCGTCGGTGTCCGCGGAGGTCGCGCGCGCGAACCAGGCCGCCGAGAAGAAACTGAAGAACCTCGAAGGCCGGGGCAACGCGACTGCGGACGTCTCCCTCACCGGAAAGCCGCGCGCCGAGGCGGGCGGCCTGCTCGCCGTCATCGTGAACATCGCCAACAGCACGGACGAGGCGGCGTCCTACGCCGTCCAGATCGATTTCCGCGACGCCGACGGCAAGGTCGTCGAAACGCGCTTCGTCGGCGCGGACGACCTCGCGCCAGGCGCCCGGGCCCATCCCCTCGCCATCAGCCGCAAGCCGCCCCAGCCGCCACTGACCGCCGAGGTCGCCAAGGCGCAGCGCTACTGAGCACCCCGGGCGCTCCGGCCCCGGCGCTCGCCGTTCGGCCCTTCTGCGCTCAATGCCGCGTGCTGCGCGTCGGCGCGCTCGGCGACGAGGGTGAGGACACGGCCGGCCGCGGCCAGATCCTCGGCGGGTATCCCGCCCCAGATCCGGGCCGTGAGGGGGGCGGTCTCCGACCCGATCACGGTGAGGAGGTCGCGCCCCTCGGCCGTGGGACGAAGGTGCGCACCGTCCACGACGAGCAGCTGGCCGGCCAGCAACTCGCCGAGAGCGGCCCGGATGTCGGCCGGATCGGCCTTGAGAGAGGCACAGACCTGGGCCACGAGATCGTCGGGGCTCCGCGGGGTGTCGGCGGTGACCGCCGCGCGCAGGACGATCTGCTGGAACGTGATGCCGTGGCGGGACAGGACGTGCTCCAGGACACCGCGCGCGGCGTAGTGGGCCAGCCCGAGAGCGCGGGCGTCGGCGACCGGGCCGGTGGCGCCGGATTCGGCGGTGGTCATGGTTGTTCTCCCCTGGATGCTGTCGTCGGTCGGTCGGGAACGGAGCGCCTCCACAGCAAAAGAGTACATGGCATCTATATCCATGGCTACTATCTGCCTCACTTCGCCGATCCGCCCGCGTCCTTCGTCCGCGTCCGGGGAGCGCCGAAGCGCGCCAGGCAGTGCCACACCTTCTTGACCGCCTGAGGATCGTGGCGGCCGTCGCGTGCCGCGTCTCCCACGATGCGCGGGTCGAGCACGCCGTCGACGGCGATCCGCGCGCCCAGGTCGACATACTCCTGACCGCGGTAGCCGGGGTGCCGCCGCAGTTCCTCGACCTGGAGACGGAATCCGGAGTGCCACTCGACGGGGCAGCCGAGGCGCATGGCCGCGGCCTCGACGGCCGTGCCCCGATAGCACGCGTCCAGGACCAGAGCCTCCACATCGCGGTCCAGCCGGACCGGTCCGTGCACCTGGGCCTCGATGTAGTCGTCGAGGTCGTCCTGACGGTCGGCCAGGGCGAGTGCGATCAGCTTCATTCGGGCGGAGACACCGAAGTCCGACGGTTCGAAGAAGCTGTCCGGATAGCAGAACGTGGTGCGCGTCGCCGTCCGGCCCGTCAGCCGGAAGTGCGCGGAGCCGAAGCGCGGCGCCCCGCCGACCGGCTTCCGGCGGAAGTTCAACGCCCCGTAGACGGGCCTGTCATGAGCAGGCGCCGCGTCGTACGCTCCGTCGAAGATCCGGCTCTCCCAGGCCCACCTGTCGCCGCCGGGGTGCGCGGTCAGCCCGCCGTTTCCGGTCCCCGTGACGAACTGCGAGCGGTACAGGCCGTCCTCGGCCAGCGCCTCCATCGTCAGCCTGTCGTGGAAGAGACGGTCGGGATGGAAGTTCAGCGTCACTCGTAGCGTCGGGTCCATCGGCGGGCCGGACGCCAGTGCGGCGACATGACACAGAGCCCGCTCCTGAGGGGTCTGCGAGACTTCGGAGATCATCCGCGCAGTGTCTCCTGGGCCGGTCCACGTGCGCACATGGATTCCGCCGCGGGGCAGGCGCCGCTCGCGAGGGGCCGCTCGCCACGCGCCGACACGGCACGCATTCCCTCCGGCGGACCGGAGGGGCCTCCTCCGGTGCCGTGGCACAGAAGTGCCCGATTCGCTGAACCAGCGCGCAGGCTGGGCTAGCCTCGTGTTCCACGGGGGCGAACTAGCGTTCATCGAAAGAAACTTCGGGGGAATTCTTGTCGGGACAGCGACCGGGACCTGCTGACGATGCGGCGGCCACGCTGCGGCAGACCGGTGCCTCACCACTGCGGCTCGGCGATCCCGGGCGCGTCGGCCCGTACACGCCGGTGGCACTGTTAGGCAGTGGCGGCA
Source organism: Streptomyces sp. P3 (assembly GCF_003032475.1). Classification (NCBI taxonomy): domain Bacteria; kingdom Bacillati; phylum Actinomycetota; class Actinomycetes; order Kitasatosporales; family Streptomycetaceae; genus Streptomyces; species Streptomyces sp. P3. The sequence continues at coordinate 6,053,198 of NZ_CP028369.1, read as the reverse complement.
TGGGACGGGTCTACCTGGCCCGCCCCAGGGACGAGAGTCCTGGACTGGTCGCGCTGAAGGTGATCAGGCCGGAGTACGCGGAGGACCCGAGCTTTCGGCGCCGGTTCGAACGGGAGGCGTCGGTGCACGCCCGGCTTCGGACGCGGTATACGCCGCGGCTGTGCGGTACCGGCTTCGAGGACGAACTTCTGTGGATGGCCACGGAGTACCTTCCCGGCTTCGACCTGGCGGAAGCCGTACGGGAGGACGGCACCCTGGAGACGGCCGCGGTCTGGCGTCTGGTGGGGGACCTGGGCCGGGCACTCGCCGGGCTCGCCGTCGAGGGGATCGTGCACCGGGACCTCAAGCCGTCCAACGTGCTGCTGTCCGTCCGGGGCGCGCACGTGATCGACTTCGGCATCTCCAAGGCCGCCGACGCGAGTGCGATCACCGGTACGGGCAACCGCGTGGGCACACCGGCCTACATGTCGCCGGAGCACCTGAGGGAGGGCCGCTCCGACACGGCTTCGGACGTGTTCTCGCTCGCCGGGACGCTGGCCTACGCGGTGACGGGCCGGGCCCCGTTCGGCGACGGCACCGGCGTCGACGTGATGCACCGGGTGGCGTTCGAGGAACCCCACCCCGAGGTGATCGGTGAGATCTCCGCGGCGGACCCGGAGCTCGGCGCGCTGCTGACCGCCTGTCTGGCCAAGGAGCCCGTGCAGCGGCCCACCCCGCAGCAGCTGATCGCCGCGGCCGAGAGCCACGCCGTGCCGTCCGCCGTGCCGTCCGACTGGCCGGAGCCGCTGAACGCCAAGGTGCAGGCCCGGCAGCGGGCGTACGAGACGCTGCTCCGCCTGCCGGTCGCCGGCACGCCCCGGCTCCGGTCGGCAGGTGACCCGCCCGCGGTCCTCGCCGCACGGACGCCCGAGCCCGTGCCGCCCGTCGTGTCCCCGCGGGCGGCCGAGAGCGAGCCGGCCGAGACACCGTCGGGGCGGTCGGGACGGGCACAGATCCCCGCCCGGAACCGGCGCAAGCCGCTGCTGATCGCCGCCGCGGCCCTCTCGACCTGTGCCGTGGGCGCTGCGGCCTTGATGCTCACCGGTCAGGACCCTCCCACCACCGCCGCTCCGGAACCCGGTGTCACGAGGGCCGTCGACGCCGGATCCGGTGACGTCTCCACGGTGCCGGTCTCCCCGAGCGCGAGCGTTCACGCCCGCCCCGACGTGGACGGCGCAGCCGTCGAGAACCGCGGCGGCTCGACCGGAACCACCGCCCCCGGCGTCGGGCCGTCGGCCTCCCCCGCCGGCCGGCCCGTCAACGCCTCCGCTCCCGGAACGGCACCGGACGGTTCCCCCTCCGCCACGCCACCCACCGCCGACCCGTCCGCCGTGACCGACACGGCGCCCTGGCTCTCCGAGTGCACGTACTACTCCGGCAAGGCACGCACCCGCCTCGGCGACACGGGCAAACGCGTGCAACAGGTTCAGTGCATGCTGTCCAAGCGCGGGTACAGCGAGGGAGGCACCGACGCGGACGGCGAGTTCGGGGACGGTACGCGGGCCGCGGTCCAGAGCTTCCAGAGCGACCGGGGGCTCAAGGCCAACGGCGTCGTGCGACCCGACACCTGGACCGCGCTGCGCACCACCGAGTGACGGAGCCCCGCCGAAGCGGCCGGGAGCAGCCAGGCCCGACGTCCGTCCGCCACGGCGGAGCGACTCGTCCTCATGTGGCGGGCGGCACACAGTGCGACGCGACCACGTACCACAGCCGGCCCTCTCCTCCGTGAACGGCGACACCAGCAGTCTCGCCGCCCGGGGTTCTCCCCGGCCGGGGTTCCCCCCGGCCGGGAGACCCTCAGGTGCGGCCCACAGGCCGCGACGCGGTGCGGTGCGCTGCGACGCGGTGCGCTGCGACGTTGGGGTGGTGGGGTGGTGGTCGGGATGTGGTGGGGCGGACGGGTGGACGGGTCTAGCCGGTCATCGCGTCGCGGACGAGCGCGGTGTCGACGAACTGCTCGAAGCGGACGATGAGTCCGCCGCGCACGACGAAGTGGTGCGCCACCCGGACGTCGATCGGCTTGCCGGTGGCGTTGTTGACGGCGGTGTAGCGGGCCAGGACGACCACGTTCTCGCCGTCGACGACGTAGGTGTCGTCGTGGGCGGTCCAGCCCGTCCAGTCCTTGCCGAGCTGTTCCATCACGTTGGCGGTGACGCCGTCGGGAGTGCGGTAGGTGCCGGCGAGGGGGAAGCCGGCCATCTCCGTCCACTCGACGTCCGGCGCGAGGGTGGCCCGAAGTGCTGTGAGGTCACCTGCCGCGGAGGCCAGGTACTGGCGTCGTACGACGTCGCCGGGGGCCGCGGAGGTCGCGAACTCGCTCATGTCAGCCCCACTTCATTTCGCCCTTGGCGACCTTCGCGCCGATCTGCGCGGCAATCAGCATCCCGTTGTCCGGGTAGCGCTTGACCAGCGCCTCGGTCAGGGCGGCGCCGTCGGCGGCCTTGCCGAGCTCCTCCTCGAAGGCGAGCAGGTAGTCGCGGGTCGCGGTGATGGCGGTCGCGTCCGCCGCCGCGCCGGGCAGGCGGTGACCGGGGACGACCAGTTCCGGGTTCAGGGCGGCCATCTCGCCGAGCAGGTCGATCCACGCGGCGCGGTCTTCGGGGGTGGGAGTGTCGGCGACCCAGACGTGCTCCTGCTGGAAGAGCAGGACGCCGCCGAGCAGGGCACGGTGCTCGGCCTGCCACAGGTAGTGGCGGTCCGGCAACGCGGCCGGGCCGCCCTTGAGTTCGAAGGTGTGGCCTTCCAGGGTGAGGTCCCCGGTGAGGGGCTCGAGGTCCACCAGGCGGGTGGGCAGGTTGGGGCCGAGCGCCGCCCACGCCTTGAGCTTGCCCTCGTAGGAGTGCTGGATGTGCTCGATGACGAGCGGGGTGGCGACGAACGTCGCGTCCGGGAAGGCGTCGGCAAGAACCTCTGCGCCGAAGTAGAAGTCGGGGTCGGCGTGGCTGACGAAGACGGTGGTCAACTGCTTGCCGGAGTCGAGGATCCCGGCGGCCAGGCGGTGCCCGTCGGCGCGGGTGAAGGCGGCGTCGACCAGCAGCGCCTCGGTCTCGCCTGTGACGAGGGTGGCGGTCTTGTTCTTGCTGCCGGCGGGGAAGTCCAGGTCGAGGATCTTGAAGTTGAGCGTGCTCATGGCGGTTCCTTCGGGGGGGGTGATCAGGGACGGGGCAGTCGTCGGGGAAGGGGAAGGGACGGCCGTCGAGGACGGGAGGACGGTCGAGGAGGGACGGTCAGGAGGGGCGGGCGGCGGAGAACGCCGCGAGGCGTCGCTCCACGTCGTCGGCGGTGGCTCGGCCTCGGGCCAGCGCGGTCGTGCGCTCCCCGTCGACGGCGAGGAGAGTGGGGAAGCCGTCGACGCCCAGCCCGGCGGCGCGTACGAAGTCCGTTTCGGCCGCCGTCCGCGTCCCGGGCGCTTCGAAGGCGGCGGCGGCATCCGCCGCATTCAGGCCTGCCTGCTCGGCGACCATGCGGTAGGTCTCCGGCTCGGAGAGGCTGAGGCCGTCGACGTAGAAGGCGTGCTGCAGCGCCATGGCCAGTTCCGCCGCCCGCGTGGGAGCGGCCTGCCGCAGGGCGGCGAGCCCTCGGGCGGCGGCCTCGGAGTCCATCACGAACGAGCCGTCGGCGATCAGCTTCTCGTACGCCTCACCGAACACGACACCGGTCAGCTCGGCGATCGTGGCGTTGGCGCCCTGGACGTACCCGAACTCACGGATCGGTACCCGGCGCGAACCGGTGAACAGGCCTCCGGAGACCACCTCGACGGCGAGCTCCGGATGCCGGGAGGCCACCTCGCGGAGCGTCGGGGAAAAGCCGTGCGACCAACCGCAGTAGGCGTCGAAAACGTAGATCAGCTTCATCGAGGACCTCGACAGAAAGGTGTGGCGCCCGCCTGGTGCGAGCGGTTCACCCGATCAACAATACCTGACTCGTCAGATATTCCGGGGATCACACGAGCATCTCGCCCCACCCTTCCGCCACCCACCCGCCCACTGGCCGCCACCCAGGACCTCACCAGGAGCTTCGGGTCAAACGGCCGCCGAACATACGCCCGTCCGGACGCCTGTCGAGAGGTTCACCCGACCGCCACCATGCGGCAAGCCACAGCCCGCCCCATGGACCAGACCACGCGGTCAAGTTTTGATCTCCCTCGACAGAGGCGACGACAGAAGCGGGTTACCAGCGGTAAGTTCCCGCTGCCCCTCCCCACTCACAGGAGTTCCACTTCATGCGCCGTCTTCTCACCTGCCTCACGGCCGCGGCCATCACCTGCGGCGGATTCGCCGCGACCGCGACCCCCGCCGCCGCTGCGGATCCGGCATCCGGCTCCTTCAGCACCCTCACCTATAACGTCGCGGGCCTGCCGGCGATCATCTCCAGCGCCTCCACGCCCCGCGACACCAGCACCACGGCCATCGGACAGCGCATCGCGCCCTACGACATCGTGCACGTCGAGGAGGACTTCAACTACCACTCCTACCTCTACGCAGCCGACACCGCGCACGCCTACCGCACCCCCACCAGCGGCGGCGCCGGCATCGGCAGCGGCCTCAACACTCTCTCCAAACTCCCCTACGACACCGACGACTTCGAGCGGGTGCGCTGGAACTCCTGCCAGGTCGACTCCGGTGACTGCCTGACCCCGAAGGGCTTCACCTTCGTACGCGAACGGCTCGCCGAGGGCGTCTACGTCGACTTCTACAACCTGCACACCAACGCCGGGACCAACGACGGCGACCTCGCCTCACGCGCCGACAACCTCGCCCAGCTGACGGCCTTCATCAAGACCCACTCCGCCGGCAACGCCGTCGTCGTCATGGGCGACACCAACACCCGCTACACCCGATCCGGCGACACCATCGCCGAGTTCGCCGCCGAAAACGGACTCACCGACGCCTGGGTGAAACTGGTCCGCGGCGGCACCCCGCCCGCCAAGGGCAGCGACGCCCTGGTCTGCGACCAGAGCGGCCCCACCGTGCCCAACACCTGCGAGGTCGTCGACAAGGTCCTCTACCGCGGCAGCGGACTGGTCACGCTCAACGCCACGTCCTACAACAACGAGCACACCAAGTTCCTCACCGGCGACGGACTCATGCTGTCCGACCACGACCCCGTCGCCGTCGGCTTCTCCTGGTCGCGCAACCCGGACTTCCAGCTCAGCGACCAGTTCGGCGGACCGCACGGCGACTACTACAACGACATCGACGCCGTACCGGCCGGCGCGAGCCCCGTCAGCCTCTCGCTGCGCAGCGGCTCCCGCGTCGACGGCGTCGCTCTCACCCTCGCGGGCGGCAAGGTGCTCGCCCACGGCGGCACTGGCGGCACGGTGTCGACCCTGACTCTGGGCAGCGGTGAGTACGTCACCTCCGCCCAGCTGTGCCAGGGCCGGAAGGACGGTCTCACGCGCGTCTTCTCCGCCAAGTTCATCACCAACCTCGGCCGCAGCCTGTCCGGCGGTACCACCACGTCCGACTGCGTGACGCGCACCGCGCCGTCGGGATGGCAGCTCGCCGGGTTCCACGGCCGCGCCGGGGGCGAGATCGACAAGCTCGGCTTCATCTACACCAAGCGCTGACCCGCTCCTGCGCACCGGACACGCGGCGGCGGCCTCAGGGCCGTCGCCGCCTGCCGTCTCGGCGGCCTCGGGGCCGTCGCCGCGCGCCACCCCGGCCCCGGCCCCGGAGCGGACCGGCTCACTGCCGGTGCTGGTGCGCCTGCCGGAAAGCGCCGGGCGTGACGCCGGTGTGGCGGGTGAAGAACTTGCCGAAGTCGGTGGGTTCGGGGAAGCCGAGGCGGCGGGCGATCCTCGCCACCGGTTCGTCGGTGTGGGCGAGCAGGCGTTGCGCCTCCAGCGCGACGCGGCCGTCGATGACCTGTTTGACGGGCTGTCCGGTGGCTGCGGTGCAGGCACGGGTGAGGGTCTTGACGGTGTAGCACCAGCGTCCGGGCCGTCCGCCCGGGCAGCCGCCCGCGCCGCATCGCCGCACTCCCCGCCGACGGCCTGCCCAACGGCTTCGCCCTCACCCAGCGAGGCGGCATGCTCTACGTGACCGACTCGGTGCACGGCGGCATCCGCCGCGTGCCCGCACGCGGCGTCCAGGCCACCGTCCGGGCCGCCGGCGAGGCACTCGAGCCCAGCACCCAGCCGGCCCTGGGAACGCTCCCGGCGTTCCCTGGGCCGGTGACGCGTCCCTGTGCGACGGGGAGAGCCGCTCCGCGCGGCGGCTTCGTTTCGAGCTGCCGGGGCAGTCGGGAATCGGATGCCGTCGAGCGGGCGTGCCGGCAGTGAGCTGAGGAGATCTGGGCATGGCAGCAGAACCGGAGCAGGAGGAGAGCCGCGCGAGGGGGCCCCTGGCCGCGCCTGCCACCGCGCCGGCCGGGGGACTCGACGCCATCGGGACCGGTGCCTACGTCGTCGACGAGCAGGGCCGCATCCTCGCCGTCAACGCACTCACCGAGGAGCTGCTGAAGCGGCCCGCCGCGGATCTGGTCGGCCACGACGCGCACGACCTGCTGCACCGGGACGCCCACGGCCAACCCCTGCCGCGAAGCCAGTGCAACATGCGCCAGGCGTTCCACGCCGGTCGCACCGAGCAGGCCCCGGAGGACTACTTCGCACGCGGGGACGGCTCCCTGCTGGCCATCTCGTGGCTGATAACCCCGTACGACTTCGCAGGCCACGAGAACACCACGCTCGTCCTCTTCCACGCCCCTCATCCCGGGGAGGCCGCCCGGCCCGAGCAGGCGCCCACGCTGCTGCCGGAGATCGAACGCCTCGCGCTGCTGGCCGCGACGACCACGCAGCTGACGTCCACCCTCGACGTCGAGGAGGCACTGCGCCGGCTGGTTTCCCTGGTGCTGCCGCGGCTGGCGGACTGGGCCGTCGTCGACCTCATCACCGAGCGCGACGAGGTGTGGCGCACCGTCGTCGTTGAGGCGGACGGCGGTGAGCTGGTGCGCCACGAGGAACTCCAGGGACCGATGCCACCGGTCCCCGAGGAGTCCCCGATGCCCCTGTCCCGGGCGCTGCGCGGGGTCGCAGCGACGCTGGCCGGCCCGCAGACCTACCAGGAGCCGCCGGATTCCGGCATCGCAGTCGAGCAGCGCCGTCTATTCGAGGCCACCGGCGTGCACTCCGTGGCCATCGCACCCATCCGCAGCACACGCGCGGTCCTCGGAGCGCTGACCCTGGGCCGCGCCAAGCAGCCCGGGGAATTCCACACCACGGATCTCCCACTGCTCGAGGACATCGCCCGCCGTACCGGCCTCGCCCTGGACAACGCGCGCCTCTACCAGCGCCAGCGCAAGGTCGCCGAGACCATGCAGAACCACCTGCTGCCCCAGATGCCGCGCGTGCCGGGCCTGCAGATGACGGTCCGCTACCTGCCCGCGCCCGACGCCTCGCAGGTGGGGGGCGACTGGTACGACGCCTTCTCCCTCTCCGACGGCGCCACCGCGCTGGCCGTCGGCGACGTCGTCGGTCACGACCTGGAGGCGGCGGCGGGCATGGCGCAGGTGCGCAACATGCTCCGCGCCTACGCGTGGGCTCTGCACGAGCCCCCCAGCCAGATCGTGGCCCGACTCGACGAGGCGGTCATGCACATCACCGACGTCGCGATGGCCACCCTGATCCTCGCCCGGGTCGAAGCTGCCGACGACGGTCACTGGCGACTGACCTGGACCAACGCCGGCCACCCGCCACCTCTGTTGATCAGCCACGACGGCCTGGCCGCATACCTCACGGGTGGACACGGCATCCTCCTGGGCACCGGCGTCAGCAGGCCCCGTGCCGATGCCGGCGCCCTGCTGCCGCCCGGGTCCACCCTGCTCCTCTACACCGACGGCCTGATCGAGGAACCCGGCCACACCCTCGACGAGGGCCTGCACCGGTTGCGCCGGCACGCCGCCGCCCTCGCCCACCGCCCTCTGGCCTCCTTCACCGACCTGCTGCTCCGCCGGGTCCGCCCCGCCGCGAACGACGACGACGTGGCCCTCCTCGCCCTGCGGGCCCCCACCCGGACATGACACGCCTCCGGCCGGGCGACCGCAGACGGGGTCGTGATGACGCGACCGCCGTCGCGCAGCAACGCAGGGCGCACCGGACGCTGCGGCGAGGGGCGCGCACGTTCCTTGCCGGGCGCCACTCCCGGGGCGGCAACTCGCCTTTGTGAGCGTGCCGTTAGTGTGCTCACGTGACAGCATTCACCCTCCTTGACGACAGCGCGCAATGGCAGTCCGACTTCGAGCGGCGGCGACACGCCTCGTACACGGCGTCCGGTCTCGGAGCCGCCGCGGCGGACCGCATGCTGGCGGACGCCGGCGCCGATGCCGGTGACTGGACCGTCGCCGGGATCACTGACGCCGGGATCCGGGTGGGGCACGTCGCCGTGGTCGTGACCGACGCCGGCAACACGCGCGTGGGCCGTATCTGCGATCTCCACGTCGACACGCCTCATGTGGGCAGGGGGCACGAACGGGTTGCCCGGGAATGGGCCGAGGAGTGGTGCGCGCGGCGCGGCGCGAGCAGGGTGGAGGTGCGGCTCACCGAGCCCGCCGGCGACCTGTTCGGCGGTTACCGCCTCCGCGGCCAGCTCCGGGCGCGGCGCGTCGACTCCCCGCCGACACCGCTGGACGGCGTCACCGCACGGCCGATGACACCGGCCGAATATCCCGGGTGGCTCGACGCCGAGAAATCCGCCTACGTCTCCGACATCGTCCGCGCGGGAGCCCTGAGCCCCGAGGAGGCCGTGCACAAGTCGGACGGTGACTTCGCCGAGCTGGTTCCCGAGGGCCTGGCGACGCCCGGTCACGCCTTCCTGGTGCTCGAGGCAGCCGGAGAGCGGATCGGCACCGGCTGGCTGAGGCACGGACACCTGCCGGGCGTCACCTACGGCTACTCGCTGCACGTCCAGGAGCGGCACCGCGGCAAGGGGTTCGGGCGGGCCGCGATGGCGGCAGGCGAACAAGCCGCCTTCGCGGCCGGTGACGGCGCGCTGATGTTCACCGTGTGGGGCGGCAACGACGTGGCCATGAGCCTGTACACGAGCGCCGGTTACCGCGTCGTGGAGGAAAGCCGCTCGATCGGCGTTCCGCGTCCCACGGCCTGAGGCGCGGCAGCGCTCCCCCGCCCCGCATCGGTGGCGCATTCCCCTGCGGCGACCTTGGGTCCGGTATTTCTGGGCAGACGGGACACCGACGACGGCTCGTTCGGTTGGCGCAAGGAGGGACAGTGGCGAAGGACTCATCGCTGAGGGCTGTGGGGTGGGCGCGCTCGCTGCCGCTGAACAGCGGGGCGAAGGCCGCCCGGGACTGGACGCGGGCGCACCTGGAGACGCTGGCCTGGTCGAGGACCGCGCCCGACCTGGTGGATTCCGTGGTGCTGGCCGTTTCCGAGCTGGTCACCAACGCCCATGTGCACGCCCACAGCGCGGCGCAGCTGATCCTCACCTGGGACGAGGAATGCCTGCACGTGACCGTGCACGACTCCTCCCCCCGGCTTCCCGAGCCGCGCGACCCCGGCACGGCGGCTCCCGGGGGGCGCGGTCTGCTGCTGGTCGACGCTCTCGCCGACGACTGGCTCGCCTATCACTGCCCCCGCGGCAAGAAGGTCACCGCCTGCTTTCAGCCGCCGCCTCAGCCGGCTCCGCGGTGAACGGCGTGGCGTGAGGCCCGGCGGAAACCCGGGAACGGGCCGTCATGCGGCGCACGGGCCCACGGCGCCTCATGAACGGGAGGTCAGCGGGTATCCGCATCACACGACCGCAACGACCCCTGCCGAATCGACGAGGACGACCCCCGGGAAGAGTTCTATGGCCACCCCCCTTGAAGCTCGGGCATCGCACGCACGCAAGCCCTGGACGCCCCTGCTGTTCAGCGCCGCCTGGGACACGACTGGTGCGTCCATCGCCGACGCCCGCGCGGCGGTGCGCACACTGCTGGCCCGGGCCGGTCACCACCCCGACCAGCGGCCGAGCCAGGACGCCCAACTCGTCGTCAGCGAACTGGTCACGAACGCACTGCGCCACGCGCCGGGACCGGGCGGCCTGGCGCTGGAAGTGACATCGGACGCCGCCGTGCTGCGCGTCACCGTGAGCGACAGCTCTCCCCGCCCGCCCGAACTGCGCGCCCACGACGCCGGCCGGATCGGCGGACACGGCCTGCGTCTGGTGACCCGGCTGTGCGACCAGTTGCAGACCGTCGCCCTGGAAACCGGCAAACGCGTCGTCGCCCACCTACGTCTGTACGCACCCGCCCGCTAGAGCCTGTTTCGGAGTGGGTCAGCGGTGACCGACCCCCGGCCTTCCCGTTGGCTGCGTGGTGCGAGCCTGGGTGTGGCCGTCAGGTCGTCGACGTTGGTCAATGGGGTGTCCACACCGACGCGGTCCCGATGGTCGATGCCGGGTCTCAGTTGTCACCGGGGCATTGCAGGAGCCTGGGACTCGAGGCTTCCGGTGTAGAGCATGGTCTTCAGCGTCAGTGGCTTGCAGTTGTGGTAGGCCTTGATGTCCTTGCCGGCGGCGCGGGTCATTCCGCGGGACTCGTAGAAGCCGTAGGAGGACTTGTCGTCGGTGTACAGCAGGTAGTCGTTGCGGCCGTGCTCGCGCAGGTAGCCGCAGAAACGTCAGCGCGTGGGGCGGCATCGAGATCGACCGCGCCGCCCCCGCCACAGGCGAGCGCGCCAGCACCACCGCGCCTCCGACCGCACACCATCGCCGACGACATCCTCGTCTGGATCAGCAGCCGCCGGCCCGTTCCGAAACAGGCCCTGGCCGACCCACTGTTCTCCGTGGTCTGCCGAGTGTTCGCGGTGGCCCCCAGCGGTTCAGCGCTCGGTGAGCATGCCGTCCCGCAGCCGGGCGAGGGTGCGCGTCAGCAGTCGGGAGACGTGCATCTGGGAGACGCCGAGACGTTCGCCGACCTCGGACTGGGTGAGCTCCTCCACGAACCGCATGTGGATGATCTGCCGGTCCCGTTCGTCGAGTCCGGCGATCAGCGGGGCCAGAGTGTGGAAGTCCTCGACCAGCTCCAGCGCCCGGTCCTCGGCTCCGATGAAGTCCTGCAGCGCCGCTTCGCCGTCCTCGTTGCCGCTGACGGCGGCGTCCAGGGAGGAGGAGTGGTAGCCGTTGGCGGCGAGGCGGGCCTCGCGCACCTCGTCCTCCCCGAGGCTCATCAGCTCGGCGAGCTCCTTGGTGGTGGGCGTACGGCCGAGGCGGCTGCGCAGTTCCTCCGTGGCGCGGGCGAGCTGGACACGCGCCTCCTGCAGCCGGCGGGGCACATGCACGGCCCAGGTGGTGTCCCGGAAGAACCGCTTGATCTCCCCCACGATGTACGGCACCGCGAACGAGGTGAACTCGACCTCACGGGTCAGCTCGAACCGGTCGATCGCCTTGATCAGACCGATCATGCCGACCTGGACGATGTCCTCCATCTCCTCCGGCCCCCGACTGCGGAACCGGCCGGCCGCGAACCGCACCAGCGACATGTTCATCTCGATCAGCGTGTTCCGCGCGTACTGGTACTCCGACGTACCCTCCTCCAGCACCGCGAGCTGGTCGAAGAAGACCCGGGACAGCTCGCGAGCGTCCCTGGGCGCCACCTGCGAGGGGCAGGCGATGTGCGGCAGTTCGTGCGCCTGCCCGTCCGTCGCCGTCGCGCTCCTGAGCGTCATGACCTGTCCCTCCCGCATCGTCGAAGCCCCCCGCGGCACCGGCCGAACGCGGTCGGCGCCGTCCCGCGAATACCCCTTTATTCTGCCTCCATGCCTGCGCTCTCACGAAATGTGGGGTGCCCTCGGGGATCAGCGCCGTGAACCATCAGGGCACCCCGACGAGTGGCAGGCGGCAAGCGGCAGGCGGCTGTGTCACAGGAAACGGCGGATGGGCACGACGGCCGCCTCTCGCGCCCTCTGCAGCACGGAGCGCCGCTTCCACCGCCCCTCCCGGATCAGCGTGGCGGCCCGCACGTCGTCGTCGAAGTGGCTGTCGAGGGTGCCGGTGAAGCTCTCGTCCAGCACGGCGAGCATGATCTCCTCGTCGTGATCCAGGGAGCGGCGGTTGAAGTTGGTGGAGCCGACCAGGGCGGCGACGCCGTCCACGGTGATGACCTTCGCGTGCATCATCGTCGGCTGGTACTGGTAGATCTTCACCCCGCAGGCGGTGAGCGCCTGGTAGTGGTGCTGGCCGGCCAGCTGGCAGACCCGCTTGTCGGTGTGCGGTCCGGGCAGCAGGATCTCCACCTCGACGCCCCGCCGGGCGGTGGCGCAGAGCAGGTCGACGAAGTACTCGTCGGGTGCGAAGTAGGCGGTGGCCAGGCGGAAGCGGTGCTCCGCCGACTCCAGCACGACCCGGATCAGCGTCTGCATGTCCTGCCAGCCGAAGCTGGCCGAGCCGCGCACCACCTGAACCACCGCTTCGCCCTGTGGACGGTGCTGGACGAACCGGTCGCGCTCGTCGAAGAGTTCCTCGTGGCATTCGGCCCAGTTCTGCGCGAAGGCGGCGGCTATGCCGTCCACGGCCGGCCCGCGGACCTCGACGTGGGTGTCACGCCATTCGTGTTCGTTGCGGGCGTCCCCGCACCATTCCTCGGCGATGCCGACCCCGCCGGTGAAGGCCGTCTGCTCGTCGACGACGAGGACCTTGCGGTGGCACCGGTGATTCTGCTTCAGCGGTGACAGGAGCAACGGTCTGCGGAACCAGGCCACTTGTACGCCGGCCTGCTCCATCTCCGCCAGCAGTTCCTTCTCGATCAGTCTGCTTCCGAAGCCGTCCAGCAGCAGTCGTACCCGCACACCGGCGCGGGCCCGGTCGGCCAGTGCCCGCGCGAAGTCCCGGGCGATGTCCCCCTTCCAGTACACGAACGTCATCATGTCCACCGTGTGCTCGGCGGACCGGATGCCCGCCAGCATCGCCGGGAAGATCTCGTCACCGTTGCGCAGGGCGGTGAGCGCGTTGCCCTCGGTCGCCGCGACGCCGATCAGCCGCTCCAGTCGACGGCGTATACGTGCGGCGCGCTCCTGCGGCGTCCCCCGGGCGGGGATGCCGGCACGGGGGGCAGCGGACTCGGGCCGTTCCTGCGTACTGGTCATGGGTCATCACCTTGCCGGCGCTCATGGGAGACGGAAGCCGCACTGCCCGGACCGGCTCGGGACGCGGCGAGCAGCAGGTACCCCCAAGTGCCCGCGGCACCCGTCGGTCGGGGCGAGTCGTCCCTCACTGCTGCGGCGCGTGGCCGGACGCCGAAAGGGGTAGCCGGTCCCCGGGGTGTGTGGCCTGCGGAGGCGGGAGAACCGGCATGACGACGAGAAGAGGCCGCGCGAGGAGCGGGCGTCCGGCACGCGGGCAGCCGTCGAGCCGATGAGCCGTATCCTCCGCGGAACCGGCACCGGAACCGGAACCCGCACCGGAGCCCGAACCACGACCGGAACCGGGCGGAGTCGTCGGCTGTGCTTCGACGGCTGGATCGCGGGCCTGGGCACGTCCCGCGGAACGCGCCTCGTGCTGGGGCACTGGCCGCGGTCGCCGTTCGGGGCGTTCAGCGACGTCATGATGGAGCGTCCCGGCGGAGAACGGCTGCTGTTCGCCCCCACCCGGGAGACGGCGGACTTCGTCAGCGGGACCTATGTCTTCGACACCGTGTGCGTCGTCCCGGTCGACGTGAGCGTCGACGGTGACACCTGGACCGTCGCGGCCGGCCCGCTCCGGCTGCGCTTCACCACCGGCCGGCGGGGGCTCCTGGGTCTCCTGGGTCTCCTGCTGCGCGTCGTGCCCGGCCCGCTCGCCCGTCGTCCGGCGTGGGCCACGCTGACGGACGTCCCCGCCCGCGTGCTGCTGCCGGGCGTGCGCACCCGTGGCAGTGCCGGCGGGGTCCGCAGGGAGTGGTACGGAGCCCGTGACCTGCGGCCGGTCCGCACGGTGTCGGCGACGTTCGAGGGAAGCGACCTCGGTGTCGTCTCCCCGGTCGATCCGCCCGTGCGGTTCGGGTTCGGCTCGGTGCCGCGCGCTCCCGCCCTCACCCGGGTCACGACCACCGTGCGACTCGGCCCGGGGGAACCCGGCCCGTCGTGCGAGGGCCCCGGCGGACCGCGGCACGAGACCGACCCCCCGGGGTGAGTGCCCGGCGAGGGGCGGGCGGGGCTCGGGCGCGGTGCGGCGGCGGAACGCACAACCGGGAGCTGCACGACGTCGGCCTCGGTGGCACCCGCGCGCCGAGGACCTCCTGAGGCGCCCGGACCTGCGGGAGACCGAACGCTCCGAGAACGGCGCCCTGAACGTCCGCCGCGGGGGCGCCACCAAGGCACCGGCCGTCTCACGCATCCGTGCGCTGGTGGCCGCCCGAGCGCCCTGGCTGCGCATCCGCCGCGCGACCTGAGCCGCGCCGCGCATTCCGAGCGCCGCGCCGCGCGTCGTGAGCCGGCCCGGCGGTGAACGCTGACGGGCCGGCGACCGTACCCACGGCTGACACCGTCGACGAGTCCGCCGCAGCGTTTCACCTAGGATGATCCCGATGACGACCCCGAAGCAGCGCCTCGCGCCGACGCCTGTACGGCGGTGGTATGCGCTGCTGGTGTTCGGTCTGCTGGCGGGTCTCCTGGCCATGCACGCCCTGGCGCCCGGGGGCGCCGTCCGCGAGCATGCCGCGCCGCAGCACACGCGGGCCGTCGTGGTCAGCGCGCACGAGCACTGCACCGCAGACCACGGAGGGTGCGACGGGGGGCACCTTCATCACGCCGATCCCACCTGCGCGGCGGCTTCGGTGAGCGGTGCGCCGACTCTCGCCCCTCTCGTTCCCGACCCGGTGGCCGTGCCCGTGCGCACCGACGCCCCACGCTCGTGCGCGACCCGGGGCCCGGGCGAGGCACGCGCGCCGCCCTCTCTGGCGGAACTGCAACTCCTGCGGATCTAGACAGCACGCACCACGTCGCCGGCACGGCGAACCTCCGTGCCGCGGCATGTCCGGATCCACTTTTTCGCACGACCCACAGGAGTTTCAGCATGCGCAGCACTCGTACCCTGACCCGTCGCGTCGCCGTCTCGGCCGCCTCCGCGGTCGCCGCACTCGTCCTCGCCGCCTGCGGGGGCGACGGCGACAGCAGCGGCAGCGACAGCGGCTCCACGGCCGCTGCCGGCTCCGCGTCGGCGTCGGCGTCGGCCGGCGCCGCGGCCGGCGCGCACAACGCGCAGGACGTGTCCTTCGCGCAGGGCATGATCCCGCACCACCGGCAGGCCCTGGAGATGGCGCGACTGGCCACCGGCCGGGCGTCTTCCGCCCAGGTCGAGGCCCTCGCCGCGCGTGTCGAGAAGGCGCAGGAACCGGAGATCAGGACGATGAGCGGCTGGCTGACGTCCTGGGGTGAGGACGTCCCCACCTCCTCCGGCAGCATGGCGGAGTCCATGCCCGGCATGGATCACTCGGGCTCCGGGATGCCCGGCATGATGGCCGCCTCGGACATGGCCGCCCTCAAGAAGGCGTCCGGCAAGGACTTCGACGCCATGTTCCTCACGATGATGGTCGACCATCACAAGGGTGCCGTGGACATGGCCACCGCCGAGAAGAAGAAGGGCGCGTACGCGCCCGCGACGTCCCTGGCCGACGACATCGTCGCCGCGCAGACCGCCGAGATCACCGACATGAACAAACTTCTCGGCAACGGCTGACCGTGAAGGAGGGGAGGGGGCGGTTGCGGTACGCCCCCTCCCTTCCCCCCGGTTCAGGCCGCCCGGGTGAGTTCGGCGCGGCCGAACAACAGGGCGTAGCCCGACGGGAGCCGGGCGAGGACACGGCCGAGCAACTCCTCGCCGGCGAGCTGGGCCACGACCCGCAGGACGGTGCCGGCGTCCCAGCGGGTGGTGGCCGCCGTGCCGCCGGTACGGGACGCCAGGTCCTCGACGAAGCCCCAGCCGGTGAGGCGTTCGGCGTCGGGAATCCCGGATGTGAAGGCGGCGGCCGCCTCGTGGGGCAGCGCGGCCGCGAGCGCCACGCGCTCGTCGCCCGTGAGTTGACGCCCGAGCGCGGCCAGTACGGCGCACGCGGACTCCTCGGCCTGGGCGCGGGTCGGATACGCGCCTTCGTACCGCACTCTTTCCAGCATCTGCTCGAACGTCATGCCCGCGGTGGACCGGCATGACTCCTGCAGGGAGATCATCGGTGCCGCGGATGCCTTTCTCGTCTGGGGTGATCGGGGTGCTCGGGCATCGGTGGCCGTCGGCTCGCCCGCCGGCCACCGATGCCGCCCGGCAGCGGAGGCTCAGCCGCTGATCTGCGGGTGCGAGGAGCCGCGGCCGATGGCGACCTTGCGGGGCTTGGCGCGCTCGGCGATGGGGATGCGCAGGGTCAGCACACCCGAGTCGTAGTCCGCCTCGATGCGCTCGGTGTCGAGGGTGTCCGCCAGTACGAGCTGGCGGGAGAAGACTCCCAGGGGGCGCTCGCTGAGTTCCATCTGCACGTCGTCCGCCTTGGCGACGGGCCGTCGCTCGGCCTTGACGGTCAGCATGTTCCGCTCGACGTCGATGTCGATCGCGTCCGGGGAGACACCGGGCAGGTCGAGGGCGATCACGTACTCCTCGCCCTCACGGTAGGCGTCCATCGGCATCGCCGACGGGCGCGACCACGTTCCCGTGGTGTTCAGGAGCTGCTGGGTGAGCCGGTCGAGCTCGCGGAACGGGTCGGTGCGCATCAACATCGGGAAACACCTCCAGTGTTCGGGTCAGGCACTTGCTGCCAATGCGGGGTGACCTGCCACCGTTGTAACATGTCATCTAAACGATGACAAGCAAGATGTCGTCCATACGATGACGACATCCTCGGAGGCGGCATGACCGACGATCACCACCACCCGCACACCGTCACGCCCGCGTCCTTCCTCGCGGCCGCGGCCCTCGACACGATCAACGAGGCGCTGCGCACGGCCGGGGCGCCGCCCGGGGACGGGCCGTCCGCGTCCGCCCGGCCCAGCTCGGAACAGGCGCTCGCCGCACTCCTGTTGCTCCGCGAAGTGCGCGACCGGCTCGCCGGATGGGAACCGGGCCTGATCGAGGAGGCCCGGGAGGCGGGCGCCAGCTGGGCGGACCTCGCGCACCCCCTCGGCGTCTCCAGTCGCCAGGCCGCCGAACGCCGCTACCTGCGCGTTCGCCCCGGCAACCCCGGCTCGACGGGCGAGCAACGCGTCCAGGCGACCCGCGACCGCCGCGCCGCCGACCGCACCGTCACCGCCTGGGCGCGGGCCAACGCCGCCGATCTGCGCCGGCTCGCCGGGCAGATCACCGCGCTCGGCGACCTGCCCGCCGCCGCGGGCACCCCCCTCGTCGAGCTCGCCGCCGCCCTCGCATCGGACGACGCGGCCGCCCTCGTCGATCCGCTGACCGGCGCGCGCTCGTATCTGGCTCCGGACCACCCCGAACTCGCCGCGCGCGTCGACGACGTGGCCCGCCACGCCGACCGGCTGCGCCGCAGCAGCGGCGACCAGCGCCGGGGGACTCGCACACCGCCGGGGCCCTGAGCGGACGGGCCGACGACACGCTCGCGGGCCCGGTGCCGCGAGGAACTGCGCCGTGCCGTTGCCCCTCCGGCCTCTCGCCTCCGATACCTCACCTCCGGAGCCTCCGGAGCCTCCGGCATGGTCGACGTGGAGCCCGGCGACCTCCGCCGACCGGCTCTCAACTCCCGGGACGTGCGACGTGGGCGTGGGGCGGACGGGGCTTGAAGAGGACCAGCACCTCGACGTCGTGACCGCCGCCCGGTGCCTGGGCCAGTGTGGGCAGCGCCGTCATCAGCGCCGCGTGACCTTGGGCGACGCCCTTCTGGCACGGGCCCCGACCGGCCGCCTCGGCGAGGTCCATCGCGGTCGCGGCGAAGACGTCCCGGTTCCCGAACAGGAAGAAGGTGCCGGCGTGGGTGGCGTGCCGCACCCGGC
This sequence comes from Streptomyces sp. P3, assembly GCF_003032475.1. NCBI lineage: Bacteria > Bacillati > Actinomycetota > Actinomycetes > Kitasatosporales > Streptomycetaceae > Streptomyces > Streptomyces sp. P3. The sequence continues at coordinate 6,035,257 of NZ_CP028369.1, read as the reverse complement.
CGCTGAAGTCGGCCCGCCTCACGCGTTCCGCCCACCGTGCGGCGTCCCTGGCGGTTCGGCTTTCGTCGGTGTCGGCGGTCAGGGGCGTGCCGCGCACCAACTTGCGCCGCAGCGCGGGCCACTTGGCGGCGCGCAGACCGAGCGTGTGATGGACCAGGACGAGGTCGACCGGCGTGCCGAAACCCTCGTCGGGCTGAGGGGAGTCGCGCAGCGGCAGGTGGACGATCGTGTGCCGGGAGCAGGCGGCGAAGGAGAACAGCCCCGAGAGCCGGCTCAGCCCTTCCTGGTCGCCGAACAGGGCGCCGATGGGCTCGGGTGCGCTCAGCGAGATGCGGCGCGAAGGCTCCCACGGCTGGACGACACGGTGCTCGTGCGGACCCGTGCGGAGCCTGAACTGCCGCAGCCTCAGCCGCATACGACGTACCTCATGGCCTCAGGATCGCGGCCCGCACCGCTTGTCGGCAACGGGGATTACCCACTACGCACGCGCCGATCCGCCGTCCTCGCCTCGCCACCGCGCACTCCGAGCGACGGTCGGTCCCGCCCGACGGCCCCTCGGTCCCCCGCCCGAAGGCCCGCCGATCCGCCGATCCGACGGTCCGCTCGCCGGTCCGCCGCCGGCGCCGTCAGGCCAACGGATCGAGGAAGGTCAGCACGGAGGCGGTCTCCTCGATCAGCGGAGTGAGCGCGGCGTTGAAGGGGCCGCCGTACGGGGCGTTCAGATGGGCCCGGAAGGCGTCCTCGTCCCGGTACACCTCGAAGATCCAGAAGGCGCGCGGCTCGGCCGCCTTGGTGTAGACGTCGAAGGCGATGTTGCCCTCTTCCTCGCGCACCGCGAGGGCGTAGTCGCCGATCAGGCGGGCGACCTCGTCCTGCGCTCCTTCGCGGGCGGTGAACTCGGCGAGCAGGGTCTTCTTCACGGTCTCGTGTCCTTGTCCCTCATGGGCGGTGCGGTGCGGCGGGCTGCATGCGCCGGCCGTTCCACGGCGTCGCGACGTGTGTCATCGATGACATCGGGTGGCCCGATGATGAGCGCGGCCCGCCCCGCACGTCAACGGCTCGGCATGGTCCGCGCCCGGCCGGTAGGCCGGAACGCTCAGGCTCCGCCGGTGGGCGAAAGCTCCGGCAACTGCTCCAGCCACGGCGGATTGGGGCCGGCGACCGAGCAGGTCAGGGCGGCGACCCGAGCGCCGAACCGGCAGGCTTCCGCGACCTCGTCGAGACCGACACCGGTCAGCCGGCCGCCGAGGAGTCCGCGGGCGCCGAGATGGTGCAGAAGTCCGGCGGTGAAGGAGTCCCCGGCGCCGACGGTGTCGACCACCGGGGTGGTCACCGCGGGCACCCGCAGCCGTTCACCGTCGAGTGAGGCCAGCGCGCCGTCGGCGCCGAGCGTGATCACCACGAGCCGCACCCCCGCGGCATGCCAGGTGTCGCAGGCCTGCTCCGGCCCGGCGCCCGGCATCAGCAGCTCCAGGTCGTCCTCGCTCAGCCGCAGGATGTCTGCGAGGGAGCACCAGTGCGGCAGCCGGGCGCGGTAGACCTCGGGGCGCACGAGCAACGGCCGGACGTTGGGATCGATGCTGATGGTGGCGTGTGGAGCCGCTGCCGCCAGGAACTCCTCCACGACCGCTCCGCCGGGTTCGCGGACCAGCGCCAGCGACCCGGTGTGCACACACGCCGCCCCGGACAGGTCCACCGCCGCAAGTTCGCCGGGCGTCCACTGCCAGTCGGCCGTGTTCTGCGCGTGGAACGAGTAGGCGGCCTGACCGGCGGCGTCCAGCTCCGCGACCGCCAGCGTGCTGGGCTCGGCGGCGGAGACGGCGTACGACAGATCCACGCCGGACTCCTCCAGACGGGCCCGGAACAGACGGCCGAACACGTCGCCGGACAGCCGCGCGAGGAAGCGGGCGGGGGTGCCGAGCCGGGCCAGCGCCACTGCCGTGTTCGCGGGTCCGCCGCCCGGCAGCACCCGCAGAGCGAGTTCGGGCGAGGCGTTGACCGGTTCCGCGAAGGCGTCTGCGACGCACTCTCCCAGAACGGTGATCTGACGCGGGCTCATGGGCTGCTCTCTCTCGGGAAAGGCGGGGAAAGGCTCGGAATCGACTCGGAGAACGGTACGGAAATCGGGTCGTGACGGCGGTGGGCGGCTCGGGCGGGCGGGAGGTAGGGGCGACCCGGCGTCACCGCGACCGAGCGACTGCGCGGAGACGGCGGCTGGGGACGTTGCCGATTTGTGACGGGTGGAAGGCATTGACGTTGCCGGGATCCGGAGTCCATCATCCTCGCCAGGAAGTGTCAACGATGACATAAGTCAACGATGACACCCCCCGGGCGGCACGCTCTGATCCCTACCCGGTGCCACCCGCTATCCCACAGGAGTCGATCATGTCTCGCACCACTCGCCTGTCCTCCTCCCTCCTCAGAGTCGCCGCGGTCACGGGCGTCGCGGCCCTCACCCTGACGGCCTGCGGGTCCGGCTCCGGCTCGGGCTCCTCGAGCTCCGGCTCGGGCGAGGTCAAGGTCGGGCTGATCACCAAGACCGACACCAACCCCTTCTTCGTGAAGATGAAGGAGGGCGCGCAGAAGGCGGCCAAGGAGAACGGTGCCGAACTGTCCACCGCTGCGGGCAAGTTCGACGGGGACAACGCCGGACAGGTCACCGCCATCGAGAATATGGTCGCCGCCGGGGTCAAGGGCATCCTGATCACGCCGAGCGACTCCAAGGCGATCGTGCCCGCGATCGCGAAGGCCCGCGCCAAGGGTGTTCTGGTCATCGCCCTGGACACGCCGACCGATCCGCAGAGCGCGGTCGACGCCCTCTTCGCCACCGACAACCTGAAGGCCGGCCAGCTGATCGGCGAGTACGCCAAGGCCGCCATGAAGGGCAAGACCGCGAAGATAGCCGCCCTGGACCTGGCGCCGGGCGTCTCCGTGGGCGTCCAGCGGCACGACGGTTTCCTGAAGGGCTTCGGCGCCACCGACAAGGACGTCGTGTGCGCCCAGGACACCGGGGGCGACCAGGCCAAGGGCCAGACCGCGATGGAGAACTGCCTGCAGAAGTCCCCCGACATCAACGTCGTCTACACGATCAACGAACCGGCGGCGCTGGGCGCGTACACCGCGCTGAAGGCGAAGGGCCGGGAGAAGGACGTCCTGATCGTCTCCGTCGACGGCGGCTGCACCGGCACCCAGGCGGTCAAGGACGGCAAGATCGCCGCGACGTCGCAGCAGTACCCGCTGAAGATGGCGGCCGAGGGCGTCAAGGCCGTCGTGACGTACGCCAAGGACGGCAAGAAGGCGTCCGGTTACACCGACACCGGAGTCACGCTGATCAGCGACAAGGCACAGGACGGGGTCGCGTCGAAGGACACCGCCTACGGCCTGGAGAACTGCTGGGGCTGAGCCGCCCCGTAGGACCGTACGACACGTCACTCCCTTCAGCGGGGCGGCCGGCCCACCTCCCCGGACGACCGCCCCCCTTGTCCCGGCGGCGGGGGCTTCGCCCCCGTCCTCCGACAAGGACATCTGTCTTCCGACAAGGACTTCGCATGACAGCCACGACCACGCCGTACTCGGAGCTCAAAGCACCGACCACGGTCCGCAGACTGCTCACGGCGCCGACCACCGGACCCCTGGCAGCCCTCCTCCTGGCCTGCGCCTTCTTCTCCTTCTCGACCGACCAGTTCCTGACCGGCGGGAACTTCTCGCTGATCGTGCAGCAGGTCATGGTCGTCGGCACCCTCGCCATCGGGCAGACCCTGATCATCCTCACGGCGGGGATCGACCTGTCGTGCGGCGCGGTGATGGCCTTCGGCAGCATCGTGATCGCCAAGATGGCCGCCGAGGGCTCCGTCCCGCCGCTCGTCGCGATCGCGCTGGGCCTCGCCGTCTGCGGCGGCTTCGGGCTGCTCAACGGACTGCTCGTGCAGAAGATCCCGCTGCCGCCGTTCATCGTCACCCTCGGCATGCTCAACGTGGCGTTCGCGCTGACCCACATCTACTCCGAGGAGCAGACGGTCACCAGCCTGCCGGGCCCGCTGACCGCCCTCGGTGAGACCTTCCCGCTCGGTCACACGGACATCACCTACGGCTCCCTGGTCACCATCGCCCTGTTCCTGCTCCTCGCCTACGCGCTGAGCAGCACCGGCTGGGGCCGGCACGTGTACGCGCTGGGCAACAGCGCCGAGGCCGCCCGTCTGAACGGCATCCGCACCTCGCGCCTGACCATCGGCATCTACACCGTGGCCGGACTGCTGTACGGCATCGCCGCCCTGCTGCTCATCTCCCGCACCGGGGTGGGCGACCCGCAGGCCGGACAGACCGACAACCTCGACAGCATCACCGCCGTGGTCCTCGGCGGCACCAGCCTCTTCGGCGGACGCGGCTCGGTGCTCGGCACCTTCATCGGTGTCCTCATCGTCGGCGTGTTCCGCAACGGACTGCAGCTGATGGGCGTCGCCTCCATCTACCAGACCCTGATCACCGGCGTCCTGGTGATCCTCGCGGTGACCGTCGACCAGATCTCCCGGAAGAAGGCCCGATGAGCGCCACCTCCTCCCCCACGCCCGTGCTGCAGGCCCGCGGTCTGGTCAAGCGCTACGGCCAGGTCACCGCCATCGACGGCGCCGACTTCGACCTCCTGCCCGGCGAGGTCCTCGCCGTCATCGGCGACAACGGAGCCGGCAAGACCAGCCTGATCAAGGCCCTCACCGGCGCAGTCGTCCCGGACGCGGGCGAAGTCCGGCTGAACGGCAGCCCCATCACGTTCTCCGGTCCGCAGAGCGCCCAGGCCCACGGCATCGAGACGGTCTATCAGGACCTCGCCGTGGCCGCCTCCATGGACATCGCCTCCAACATGTTCCTCGGACGCGAACTGCGCCGCCCCGGCGTCCTCGGCAGCGCCCTGCGCATGCTGGACAAGAAGCGCATGCGCCAGGAGGCGGCCGAGCACATGGCCGATCTGAAGATCGGACTGCGCTCGCTCACCCAGGCCGTGGAGACCCTCTCCGGCGGACAGCGCCAGGCCGTGGCCGTCGCCCGCGCCGTCGCCTGGGCCCGCTCGGTCGTCGTCATGGACGAACCCACCGCCGCCCTCGGTGTGAAGGAGTCCGGCCAGGTCCTCGACCTGATCCGCCGCGTCCGCGACAAGGGCATGCCGGTCGTCCTCATCAGCCACAACATGCCGCACGTCTTCGAGATCGCCGACCGGATCCACGTCCACCGCCTCGGCCGGCGCGCCGCCCTGATCAAGCCCTCCGACTACTCCATGGCCGAGGTCGTCGCCATCATGACCGGCGCACTCACCGTCGACGAGGCCGGAGATACTGTCGTAGCGGATTCGGAGGCCGCCAAGGCCGCCGGTGTCCAGGCCACCTGACAGCACAACCCGCTCTCGCAGTTCCGGCCGAGGCCGCGGCCGGAACCGAGAGCCCTCAGGAGACTGTTTCCTCCATGGCAGCCAATCGCCGCCCCACCCTGGCCGACGTCGCGCGAGAAGTCGGCGTCAGCGCCAAGACGGTCTCCCGGGTCCTCAACGAGGACGGGCCCGCCTCCGCACAGACCAGGGAACAGGTACTGGCCGCGGTGGCCAGGCTCGGCTTCCAGCCGAACCTGATGGCCCGCAACATCCGCGTCGGAGGCCCGGACACCACCATCGGCCTGGTCATCCCCGACCTCGCCAACCCGTTCTTCGGAGCCGTGGCCCGCGCCATCGAGGACACCGTCCGCGACCGCGGACTGACCCTGCTCATGGGCTCCTCCGCGGACGACCCCGACCGCGAACGCGCCCTGACCGACAAGTTCCTGGCCCGCCGGGTCAGCATCCTGATGGTCGTTCCGTCGGTCGGCGCCGACCACTCCCACCTGAAGCCCCACCGCACGGCGGGCCTCCCCGTCATCTTCCTCGACCGTCCCGGCGTCGGGCTGGCCACGGACAGCATCGTCAGCTCCAACCGTGCCGGAGCCCACGACGGCGTCGCCCACCTCATCGCCCACGGACACCGGCGCATCGGCTTCGTCGGCGACCTCCCCGTCAAGCTCTACACGCGCCGCGAGCGTCTGGCCGGCTACCGCTCCGCACTGGCAGAGGCCGACATCGCCCACGACCGCTCGCTCGTCGCCAACGCCCATGACCAGCAGGGCGCCGAGGAGGCGACCGCCCGGCTCCTCGCTCTGGCCGACCCGCCCACCGCGCTGTTCGCCGGCAACAACATCATGGCACTGGGCATAGTGGCCGAACTCGCCCGCAGCAGACGCAAGGACGTCGCCGTGGTCGCCTTCGACGACGTGGCACTGGCCGAGGCCCTCGAACCGGCTCTGACGGTGGTCGCCCAGGACGCGGAGGAACTCGGCAGAGCGGCGGCCACCACCGCGCTGACCCGGCTCGACAGCGACCGCACCCGCGCCCACACCATCACCGTCCCCACCCGGCTCATCGTCCGCGGCTCGGGGGAGCAGCCCGCGCCACGAACGTAGGACCCGTCCCGGGCGGCGCGCGGGCCGCGGTGCAGGAGCCGCGCGGCGGCCACGGCCCCGCGAGGCGCGTGGCGGCCCGGGTCAGCTCCCGCGCGGCGCGTACATCAGGACGGCCATGCCGGCCAGGCAGACGAGAGCGCCGACGACGTCGTACCGGTCGGGTCGATAGCCGTCGGCGATCATGCCCCAGGCGATCGACCCGGCGACGAAGACGCCGCCGTAGGCGGCCAGTACACGGCCGAAGTGGGCGTCGTGCTGCAAGGTGGCGACGAACCCGTACAGGCCGAGCGCGACGACGCCCGCGCCGGCCCAGATCCAGCCCTTGTTCTCGCGCACCCCCTGCCACACCAGCCACGCCCCGCCGATCTCGAACAGGGCGGCGACGAGGAACAGGACCAGGGAACGCGCGACCGTCATGGGCGGCACTCTACGCAGCTCACCGTCGGGCTCCGGCTCCCCCTGCGCGATGCGGCCGAACCCCTGGTTTTGCGACGCCTCCGCCCGAGCAAGATCCAGAAGGTGTGTCCGGCTCGGCCAGGCCAGGAAGGAACGTCGTCGACCATCCCCCGCCCGCGCCCAGTTCGTCGACCACTCCCCCCGCGCCTCCAGGAGAAACCCATGGCTGTCATACCCTGCGCAGAGATCGACATGTTCGCGTCCTCGGCCCGGAGCATCCGCTACGAGCAGTACCGGCAGTTGCGGGAACTGGGCGGCGTCGTCCGGCTGCGCGAACCGGACGTCTACGCGCTCACGCGGTACGACGAGGTGAAGGCCGCGCTGGCCGACCACGACACGTTCCTCTCCGGCGAGGGCGTGGGCTTCGATCCCGACGTCAACCGGATCATGCGGGGCGTCACCCTGGTCAGCGATCCGCCGGAGCACGACGTGCTGCGCTCCGTCGTGGGGGCCGGACTGCGGCCGGGCTCCGTTCAGGGCCGCGGCGAGGAGATAGCCCGCAAGGCACAGGGCCTGGTCGCCGAGGTGGTCGCCCGGGGCGCGATCGACGGCGTCGCCGAACTCGCCCAGGCGATGCCCATGTTGGTCATACCCGACTACCTCGGGCTGCCCGACCGCAACCGTGAGCACCTCTACCAGTGGGGCCAGGTCGGCAACGACCTGCTGGGCCCGGTCACGGAACGCACCCCGCACAACATGGAGATGACGCAGCGTCTCTTCGCGTTCGCCCACGAGCTCGCGGCGAGCGGCGAACTCGCGCCCGGGAGTCCCGGGGCCGCCATGATCGAGGCCGCTGAGCAGGGTGTCATTCCCCACGAGAAGTGCCCGCTCCTCCTCGTCGACTTCATCGGCCCGTCGCTGGAGACCACGGCTGCCGCGATCGGCCATCTGCTCGTCGTCTTCGCCGAGCGCCCGGACCAGTGGGCGGCCCTTCGCGCCGAGCCCGGGCTCGTGGCCTCGACGATCAACGAACTCCTGCGGTTCGAGACTCCCGTGCGGGGCCTCACCCGTGTCGCCGCGCGCGACACGCAGCTCGGCGGGGTGACGATCCCGCAGGGCGCCCGGGTGTGGGCCCTGTTCGCCTCCGCGAACCGTGACGAGCGCAAGTGGGAGCGCGCGGACGAGTTCGACCTGCGCCGCAATCCGCGCGACCACCTCGCGTTCGGCTACGGCGCGCACGGCTGCGTCGGTCACGGCGTCGCCCGCCTGGAGCTGCACGCCCTGATCCACGCGCTGCTCGACTCCGTCGAGCGGATCGAACTCACCGGCGACCCGGTGATCGCGGAGAACACGATCCTGAACACCTACGCCGAGGTGCCCGTCCGGCTCGTCGCACGGAAGGCCCCCTGACCACCCCACGTCCACGGCGGGTGAGCGCCGCCGCACGCAGGGCGCGAGAAGGCGCCGGTTCCCGCGCCGCAGGGCTCAGCGCAGCGTGGGGACCGCTCCTGCGTCGACGTGCGCCACCTCCACGCCCGACAGGCCGGCGGCCCACCGGCCTGCGATGTCCGCCAGCCGCTCCGCGCCGGGTGGCGTGCGCCCGAGCCCGATGACGTAGCGGGCGCCCGTGGGTTCCCCGGCGGACACCGGCACCGGGGGCAACTGCCTCGGCCAGGCGTGCGCGTCCGCCACACCCGCCTCCTCCAGCGCCGTGAGCAGCGCGCGCAGCCGTCCGCGCACCCGCCCGTTCAGCTCGTCGAAGTCCCGCGTCCGCCGCCCTCGCACCGTCACCACGGCCCATGCCGCGTGCCGCCGGTGCAGGGGCGGCGGGGACAGCAGGGCGGGCCAGGGATCGGTGCCGGACCCGGCGGCGTCCTCCACCGTCTCCCAGGCCCGGTAGAGCTCCCGGCTCACCAGGTCCCGCCCGTGCGGGCCGACCTGCTCGGTGCAGGACCGCACGGGTGCGCCGGGCGTCAGCACGGTCAGGGCGTGGTGGGTCGGATGCGCCTGTGGTGTGTGGTGGTTCCGGTGGTGGTGCGTCTCGCCGGTCCCGAGCCCGTCCCCGGTGAGGCCGACCGGCTCGCGCCAGTCCCATGCCGCCCAGGTCCCGAAGAACCGTCGCAGCAGTTCGTCGGGGTCCGACACGTCGGGCGACCGGCAGACCGTGTGCGCCGCGAGCACCGCCCACGCCACGCCGGGCAGACCGCCGAACGGCGCCCCGTCCAGTCCGCGGGCCCGCGCCCACGCCTTGACGCCCCTCGCCAGCTCCACGAAATGCGGCAGGCCGTGTGCGCCCACGGCCGCCAGGACCGCCTCCGCGTCGGAGACCGAGCTCAACGCGACCGCCGCGGCCTCACCCAACTCGGCCCGCCGGTCCAGGGCTTCCGCCGCCGGCACCGCCCCCGTGGCGACGACCACCAGGTCCACGTCGAGCCCTTCGGCGTGGAACCGCAGTCCCGGCACGCGCGCTCCGACGACCTCGCGCATCCGAGTGGTCTCCGGCAGCGCGGCCGTCACCCGCTCCCGTACCGCGGCGAGTTCGACGGCGCCGGGCAGCGCCGTGACGATGTCCAGGTCGGCTCCGGCGAGGGCGCAGCCCATGCGCCGCGAGCCCGCGAGATGGACCACGCCCTCGCCGAGCGCGTCCGCGAGCCGCCGCACGACGTGCCCGGCCGCCGCTTCGTCGGCGTCCGGCCGGACCTTCGCGTCGGCCGGGGGCGAAACCCAGTCCTCCCGTCCGCGGTCGGGCCGGCCGAGGTCGGGCTCGGGAAGCCACCGCACCTCGCCGGTGCCGAGGGCGACCGTGGCGCGTGGCCGCATCGGTTCGTCGCCCCGCCGGGACAGCAGGACGAGTTCGCCGACGCGGGCGGTCGTCGGGGCGAGCCGGGCCGTGCAGTCGGCGGCGACGGCCTGCGGATCGCCGGTCCGGCCGAGGCTGAGGTGCGGGGTGAATCCGTCGTGGCGCCCACGGCAGCGGGGGAATCGCCGTACGAGCGCCTGCCACAGCTCCGCCCACGGCGTCGCGTCGTCCGCCGCCGGGTCCAGCCACACGGTGGCGTCGCGCCCGTGGGCGAAGGTGTGCACTCCCTCGAGCCGTGCCGTGAACGGCTCGACCTGTGCGGCGGCCGTGGCGAGCAGTGGGGCCGCCCGCTCGAAGTCGGCCTCGGGGACGAACCCGAAGAGCACGTTGACGTGCGGCGGCCAGCGCCGGATCTGCACGTCGTGGTCCCGGCGCACGTCCTGGAGCGCCGGCCACAGCTCGCCCGGCGGCACCCACGCCAGGGCAGTCCGGGGCGTCGGCGCGATGTCGAGGACGTCGACGGGAGTGCCGACGCCGCAGTGCAGGTCGGCGGCGATCCCGTAGTGGTCGGAGGGATACAGCCCCTGCGGGGTGGGCGTGGTGCCGAGCAGCGCGGCCCCGGTCACGCGCGGGCCGTCGGCGGGGCGGACCAGGACGCGGTCGAGCCGGGAGACGCGGCCCGACAGGGAGGAGACGGCGGCGAGCGGGTTGTTGTCCGGGTCGAAGGTGGGCGAGTCGTCGTGCGGGCCGTACGTCTCGGTCCAGGCGTCGAGCATGCCGAGCGTGCGAGCCGGGCCGGGGCCGCCGTCGTTGAAGTCGCCGACCAGGACCAGGCCGCCCGACACGCCCGCCGATCCCTCGGCGAGCCGGGTGAGTTCGGCGCCGCGCCGGGCCGGGCCGTCCTCCGAGTGGTCGCTCGTCAGATGGGTGGCGGCCACCGTCAGCGGTCCGGCCGCGGTGTCCACGACGACGGCGGCGACGGCCTTGTGGCGGCCGAGGGCGTGCAGGGCGGCCTCCCGCACCGGTAGCCGGCTGAGCAGCAGCAGACCGCAGTCGTCGACGTCCTTGCCGTAGGGGTCGGCGCCGACGGTGTAGTGGGCCCGTACCCAGCGCGCCTCCAGGAGCATGGTCAGCAGCCCCGCCTCGACCTCCTGCAGCGCGATGACGTCGGCGTCGGCACGCTCGAGCGCGTCCAGCAGCAGCGGGCGGCGCAGGGCGGTGTCGATGCGGTCGCTGTCGTAGCGGTCCCAGAGCGTGTTCCAGGTCAGCACCCGGATCCGGTCCCGGACCGGCTCCCCCTGGGTGTGCGCTGCGGGACGCCACCGCCCGGCGGGCGCGTCCCACGCGTGCGGCGTGCGCGCCGTGAAAAAGGGCGCACGCAGCCGACGTGCGTCGCGGACCCGGCCGGCGCCGGAGGCGTCGACGCGGTCCACTCCCGTGGCGCGGTCCCACACGACCTCGCCGTCCGCCTCGACGAACAGCACCCGGTGCCAGGGGATCTCGCCTCCCGGCACGAACGTCGCCAGCGGCACGCGCTCGGGCGCGGCGCCCCGCTGGTGGATGCCGAACACGAACCGCGCGGCGTCGAACCGCGCGTCCCAGCGCACCTGGTGGTAGATCTCCTCGCTGGTACGCATCACACGTCCTCCCCCTCCAGTGTGCCGTCGCGGTCCTGCACGGTCCCGTCCGCGCCCACGTACCAGGTGCGGTGCGCCTCGCCGGGATAGGGCGGCACGAACCGGCGCAGTTGCCCCGCCAGCACGTCCGACGGCACCGGATGCGCGCGGGTGGCGTTGCGCCGTCCCAGCTCGTCCTCGTCGGCGAGGACGACGACATGGGTGACCAGCGCGTCGCGTCGCCGCGCCACGCCATGGACCAGGGAACGCTGCCGTGGGTTGAGGGACGTCGCGTCCCACACGACCGTGCCGCCGGCCGCGAGCGCCCCGTCCAGCCGGTGCAGGCCGTCCCGCAGTACTTCCCCGTTGGCCTTCTGATCGGCCCGCGAGCCGCGCGCCGCACGCAGCGCGTCCAGCTCCACCCGCGCCGAAACGCCGTCGAGCCGCGCCGCGAAGGCGCTCTTGCCGCTGCCGGACGGGCCCACGAGGTGCACCAGCCGGGGGAAGTCCCCGCCACGCCACCGCCAGGTCGCCGCGACGGCCTCCTCGACGGTGCGGACCCGCCCCCGAGCGTAGGTCTCCCGGGTCTGCGCCCAGCAGCGGTCCGCGGCCTCGCCGCAGATCCCGCCTTGCGCCAGCGCCGCCCGCAGCCCGGACCTCAGGGGCGCGAGCGGAGCGTCGGCGAGCAGCCCCGCCTCCTCCGCGTGCAGCGCGGACCACTCCGCCTGCTCGCGCGCCGCCCTCTCGTCCCCCGCGACCGCCGCCGCGACGGTGTGCAGCACAGCCAGGTCGGCCGCGAACGACATCCGTACGAGCCCGGCCCGCCGCTCCGCGTCGGGGTAGGGCCGGTGCAGCGCGGCGTGCAGACCCACCAGGTCGGCGACGCGTCTCGCCAGCGGCACCCCCAGGGGTCCGGCGGCCCGGCGCATCAGCGTCGCCCGCGGAGTGCGGTGCAGCAGCGCGGCCAACACCCCCGCGAGACGTGCCTCCCCGCCGCGTCCCAGCGCGGCCAGCCGCGCGCCCGTCTCGGCGGCCGCCTCCGCGTTCGCGTGCGTAGGGGCGTGGGCGTTCGCGTGCGTAGGGGCGTGGGCGTTCGCGCCGTCGTCCCCCTCGCCGTGGGCCGTCCCCCCTCCCACGTACCCCGCCAGTGCCCTCGCGTCCGGGTCCGCCCCGGATCGCACGGCCCACAGCGCGGCGCGTGGACCGAGCCCGTTCTCCACGACGGCCGCGTGCATCCAGTGGGTGCCCGTGGTGACGTGTCCCGGCCGTACCCACTTGGCGATCCGTCCGGCGAAGTCGTCGCGCGCGAAGCCCTCGACGGTCCGTACGACGTACCCCTCCTGCCGCCCGGTCTCCACCCGCAGGCGGCGCAGCGCGCGTTCGTCGAACACGCCCCGCCACAGCACGGGCGGCGTCGGCACGCCGAGCGCCCGCAGGAACCGCACGGTGTCGTCCCAGCCCAGACACCGGTCGTGCTCGTCCCACACGGAGAACCCGTAGAAGTAACCGTCCAGTTCGTCGTACGGGATCGAGTGCCGCGCGTACATGTTCTCCCCGCACACCCGCCACCCCGTCGGAATCCGCGCTCCCACCCGCCCCTGGAGCGCCTTGACCCACGTTCTCGACGGATGGTGCGCCGAGTCCACGGACCGCGCGTGCAGCCCGTCCGCGTACAGCGTCGTGTTCTCCCCGTCGAGCTTCTCGGTGACGACGACCTCCCGCCCGGCGAGCCCGCTCAGCCCAACGGTCCGCACATCGTCTGCGGACATACCCGGTGACCAGGGCAAATGAGGGGTTCGGGGATAGGAGGCGCGCATGCGGGCCACTATAGGAGCGCCGGAACGCCGCCCTCCATCGGATTTGCCCGGCGCCCCGAGCCACGTGACGACCGTAGGCCCGTCGAAGGTCGTCCCTTCCGCCCTGCCTACGCCGACGACCCCCAGCTGTCTCCGCTCACCGAGCTGCGCCGGCCTCCTCGTCCGCCCGCCCGGGAAGGCCCTGCGGGCGGGCGGACCACGGCACACCGGTGGTCGCCCCGGCCGTCCCGTCAGCGGTGTTCACACGGCGAACAGGCGGGCCGCGTTGTCGTGGCAGACCGCCCGCAGCCAGTCGTCGCCCAGGCCCAGGCGTTCCAGGGAGTGCAGTTGGTGGAGGTACCGGTAGGGGATGCTGGGGAAGTCGGTCCCCAGCAGGATCCGGTCGCCGAGCGCGGCCAGCCGGGGCAGGGCCCGGCGGGGGAACGGGCTGAGCTCCTCGGTGAAGTCGGTGAACGTCATCGTCGTGTCGAGCCGCACCTCCTCGTACCGCTCCGCGAGGTCCAGGAAGTCCTCGTACTCGGGCATGCCCATGTGGGCGACGATCAGCCGCAGTCGGGGGTGCCTCGCCAGCACCCGCGCGATCGGCTCCGGTCCGGTGTGCTTGCCCTGCGCCGGTCCGGAGCCGCAGTGGATCACCACGGGGATCCCGGCCTCGGCCAGCAACTCCCAGGCCGGCCTGAGGAGTTCGTCCGCCGGGTCGTACGCCCCGACCTGTACGTGCGCCTTGAAGACGCGTGTCCCCGCCTCGACGGCCTCCCGGACGTAGGCCTCGACGCCCGGCTCCGGATAGAGCGTGGACGTGTGCAGGCAGTCGGGGGTGCGGCGGGCGAAGTCGGCCGCCCATCCGTTGAGCCACGGGGCCATGCCGGGCTTGTGGGGGTAGAGCATCGCGGTGAAGGCCCGCACGCCGAACTGCCGGAGCAGGGCCGTCCGTTCCGTCTCGTCCCGCCGGTAGATGATGGGCCACTCGAGCCCGCCCGTCAGAGGTCCGGCCCCGTCGAAGTAGTCCCACACCTTGCGCAGGACGCGCTCGGGCATGAAGTGCGTGTGCACGTCGACCAGTCCGGGAAGGCCGAGCCGTCCCCAGAAGCGGCGGATCTCGTCGGCCTCGCCGCCCGGCGGCACGTCACTCACAGCACCTCGATGATCGTTCATGTCACCCACGATCGACCCCGGTGAGGCAACCGGTCCACTCCTTCACGCCGGCGGCCCTTGAGACGTCCGTCACCTGCGGCTCATCCGGGGCGGCCACTCACACGGCGCGCTCCATGCACACCAGCCGGTCCCGCCCGTCCCACGACTCGGTGACGGCGAAGCCGAACCGCTCGTACAGGGCGACGGCCCCGGTCCGCCAGGCCCACACCGACAGCCGCAGGACGCCCACGCCGTGCTCGGCGGCATGCGCGAGCGCCGCGCGGAGCAGGCCGGACGCGACGCCCCGGCCCCGGGCCGCCGGGTCCGTCCAGAGTCTCTTGATCTCGGACCGCCCGTCGGCGGGGGCGGTCACCACCAGGCAGCCCACCGCGGTGTCCTCGATCAGCGCCACGAGCACGACGTCGGCGGCGAACACCGTCCGCGGGTCCGCTATCTCCCTTCGGTAGCGCTCCGGCAGCGCGTCCACATCGGCGACGGCCGCGCCCTTCTCCGCCTCCGTCCGCAGGTGGTAGGCGGCGAGCAGCGCGGCCGGCCCGTCGCCCGCGGCAGGCGCCGGACCGGGCCAGCGGACGACAGAAACCTCGCCTCGATCAGTCATGGGGCCAGCATCACACGACGGCGGACGGGCACTCCCCCGACCCCCACGACCCGCGCTCAAGCCCGTCCGCCGCCGGACCGCTCAGACGTCGTCCGCCGCGGAGGGGTGCACGTAGCCGCTGTCGGCAGGGCTCTCGTCGAAGGGGGTGAACCACGACCCGAACGCCAGCGGCGCGGCCCTCGGGCCGGCGGCGCTCCCTTCTCCGACGCCCAGGGCGTCGTCGTAGAGCCACTGGTCGTCCGTGCCCTCGTACACCCGGTCGGCGAACGTGTCGAGAGCGGCCGACACGTCGTCGTCCAGGAGCCCGTACAGCTCCAGCGTCGAGGTCGTCTCGTTCAGGAGCAGTCGCAGGGCGAGTCCCTCGGCCACGCAGCCGAGCCGCTGGAAGGAGCCGTCGGTGAAGCGGGTGGTCATGGCGATCACGGTCACCAGGAAGCGGCGTGCGAAGCGGGCGTCGTACTGGAGAGCGTAACGGTCGGGAAGGTGCTCGAGGTGCCACAACGGACCTTCGCATTCGGCGACGGCCACGTCCTCCCGGGTCAGGACCTGGAGGTCTTCGAACAGTTCGTCCACCAGGATGTCGGTCGCGTAGAGAAGGGCGCCGGCGGCGAGTGCGGCTGCTCCCCCCTCGCCCGCGCCGGTCGCCCCGAACGTCGCGGGAGAAAACGACCGCAGCGCTTCGGCCAGCCGGAGCATCTGCGTCCGGACGGCCGCGGTCTGCGTCGTCGCGTCGTCGCCGTTCGCCGGGCCTTCGCCCGACGGGCCGGCGGTGTGCCGGGCCTTTCGGGCGGCCAGGTCGTCGGGCGGGGCATCGGGGCCCTCCGCCGCGTCGAGGCTCTCCTTGGCGAGATCCTGGTGGAGTTCGACCTCGCACCGCTCGATCGTCCAGTCGGCCAGCAGCGCGGAGCGCTCCAGCAACTCGTCCACGAGCGCCTGCACGGTGTCCTCGGCGAACTCCAGGGCCGGAGCGTCCACGATCACTTTCAGCAGGGCGCCGCCGGGGTGGACGGCCACGATGGTGTCGAGCAGGGCGACTTCCACTCCCTCCGGCCCCTTGACGGACCGTACTGAGTCGAATCCGTCCTCGATGAGCGCCACGGCGCCGGCGCGTTGCAGCGGGTCCATCTCCGGAGTGCCCTCCGGGATGCAGGTGTCCACGGTCACTACGTACGTCACGGGCCCGAGCCTGTCAGAGAGCCGCGCCGCGCGGGGCACGGGCCGCCCCGAAGACCCGGGCCGCTGTCGGACGCCGGTCAGTAGCGGCTTCTGAACAGCGCCCGGTCGCCGCCGGACCGACCGGTCATGGCCGCCGCGGCGAGCCGGTCGGCGAAGCGCCAATAGGCCGCGTACTGCTCCTCGGACAGGTCGATGCGTGGGCTCGTCGTGCCCGGCGCGAGGGCTTCGGCGAGCACGTCGGTGTCGTCGTCGGGAGCGAGGGACAAAACCGCGACGGTGCGGTCCACCGTGCCCCGGTAGTCGCCCGGTGAGGCGATCCGGTGGACGTCGGTCGAACCGTCGGGATGCCTCGTCACCACCAGCGAGGGCATCGCCCTGGCCCCGGCGCGTATCGCACGTCGTACGCGTCCGAGGGCTCGCAGGTCGTCCTCGGCGACGGTGACGGCGTGGAGCGGGACGAGCGGTCTGCCGTCGGGGGCGCGCAGAGGGCTGCGGCGAGTGGGGTCCGCCCGGTCGTCGTGCAGGAGTGCGCGGTCGCGCAAGGACGGTGGGAGCGCGTGGTGGACGCGGGCCCAGGCGTCGATACCGGCCGGGGCGTCCAGCCCGGTCAGGTTCTCCAGTCCGGGCGGCCAGGCGGGCGCGATGTCCTCGCCCACGCCGTGCCTGCGGGAGGCCCACGCCGCGTGGTGGGGCGCGAGCAGCAGGTCGTGCGTCATGAAGAAGTCCCACAGCCACTCGGGGTCCTGCGGAATCAGACGGATCGTCGTGGCGCCGTCTTCGGACCGGGCGGGCGGGCGGAGTGCGGCGGGCATGGTGGTCCTCCCTGAGGACGGAGGGGACGGCGAGGACGACGACCCCCGCACGATATCGTCACTTCGACGATATTGCCACCACGGCCTGCACCGGACGCACATGCCATCCGCATCGGCCCTCGCGGCAGCTCATGCGAAGCGACAGGTGATTTTCTCCTGGCATCTGCGGCAGAATCATCAACGGCGCATGGAAACACCCATCGAGCCGGACGTAAAGGAAGTGCACCGTGACGACCCGTATCGAGCACCGGACCCGCCGGACCATGCGGGCGGCCGCCGTGGGCGCCGTGGCGCTGCTGGCCCTGAGCGCCTGCTCGTCGTCGGACGACTCCTCATCGACGACGGCGGATTCCACCGCGTCCGGCGCCGCCGCGGGCTCTTCCGGCACGCCGGGCCAGGTGTCCGGCGCGGTGACGGTGTTCGCCGCCGCCTCGCTCAAGGAGAGCTTCACGACGCTCGGCGCGAGGTTCGAGAAGGAGCATCCGGGCACGAAGGTCACGTTCAGTTTCGGCGGCAGCGACTCCCTCGCCGCCGGCATCACCGGCGGCGCCCCGGCCGACGTGTTCGCCTCGGCCAGTCCCAAGACGATGAAGATCGTGACGGACGCCGGGGACGCGTCCGGCACACCCACGGTGTTCGTCCGCAACCAGTTGGAGATCGCCACCCTGCCGGGCAACCCCGACAAGATCTCCTCGCTGGGGGACCTCACCCGGCCGGGCCTCAAGGTCGTACTGTGCGACAAGGAGGTGCCGTGCGGCGCCGCCGCGCAGAAGGCCCTCGCCGCCGGCGGACTGAAACTCACGCCCGTCTCCTACGAACAGGACGTCAAGGCCGCCCTGACCAAGGTCGAGCTGAAGGAGGCCGACGCCGCCGTCGTCTACAGGACGGACGTGCACGCGGCCGGTGACAAGGTCGAGGGCGTGCCGTTCCCCGAGTCCGCGAACGCCGTCAACGACTACCCGATCGTCCAGCTCAAGGACGCCGGGAACGTCGGCGCCGCCAAGGCGTTCATCGCGCTGGTGCGGTCCGCCGAGGGCCAGAAGGTCCTCACCGGGGCAGGGTTCCTCGCGCCGTGACCTCACCGGTCGGCAAGCACGACGCCCCAGCCGAGCGCGACGCCCCGTCCGTCGCACCCGGCGACCGGCCGCGCCGACGGGTCCGAAGGGGCACCGGCCGGGTCGCGCCGCTGCCGTTGCTGGCGCCCGCGCTGATCGGCGTGGCCTTCCTGGTGCTGCCGCTGGCCGCGCTGCTCGTCCGCGCTCCGTGGCGCAGCCTTCCCGCACTGCTGACCAGCGCCGAGGTGTGGCAGGCGCTCCAGCTGTCGCTGGTGTGCGCCACGGCGGCGACCGCGGTGAGCCTGGTCGTCGGCGTGCCGCTGGCCTGGCTGCTGGCCCGGGTCGACTTCCCCGGACGCGGCCTCCTGCGCGCCCTCGTCACCCTGCCGCTCGTCCTGCCGCCGGTCGTCGGCGGTGTGGCGCTGCTGATGGCGCTCGGCCGCAACGGCGTCGTCGGCAGGTGGCTGGACTCCTGGTTCGGGGTCACCCTCCCCTTCACCACCGCCGGCGTGGTGGTCGCCGAGGCGTTCGTCGCCCTGCCCTTCCTCGTCATCAGCGTGGAGGGCACCCTGCGGGCCGCCGATCCGCGCTACGAGGAGGCCGCCGCGACCCTCGGCGCCTCCCGCTTCACCGCCTTCCGCCGGGTGACGCTCCCGCTGATCGCGCCGGGCATCGCGGCCGGCGCGGTCCTGGCCTGGGCGCGGGCACTCGGCGAGTTCGGCGCCACGATCACCTTCGCGGGCAACTTCCCGGGCCGTACCCAGACCATGCCGCTGGCCGTCTATCTGGCCCTGCAGAGCGACCCGGAGGCCGCCATCGCCCTCAGTCTGGTGCTGCTTGCCGTCTCCGTCGCGGTGCTCGCGGGCCTGCGCGACCGCTGGACGGGGGCACGGTGACCGAGATCCGCGAGGCCACCCGCGAAGTGCGCGCCCAAGGCTCCGAGCAGGGCCTCGACGCCCATCTCGTCGTCGAGCGCGGCTCCTTCCGGCTCGACGTCACGCTGAGCGTCGCGCCCGGCGAGGTCGTCGCCCTGCTCGGTCCGAACGGCGCCGGAAAGACCACCGCCCTGCGCGCCCTGGCCGGCCTCACCCCGCTCACCGGCGGCCGGCTGCGGCTGGACGGTGAGGCGCTGGAGCGTACGCCGCCCGAGTCCCGCCCGGTCGGCGTCGTCTTCCAGGACTATCTGCTCTTCCCGCACCTCAACGCGCTGGACAACGTGGCCTTCGGACCGCGGTGCCAGGGAGCCACCAGGGCCCAGGCGCGGGCGCGGGCGGCCGTGTGGCTCGACCGCCTGGGTCTCGCGGACCACGCCGGCGTCAAGCCGCGCAGGCTGTCCGGCGGACAGGCGCAGCGGGTCGCCCTGGCCCGGGCGCTGGCCACCCGTCCCCGCCTGCTGCTCCTGGACGAGCCGCTGGCCGCGCTGGACGCCCGCACCCGACTGGAGGTGCGCACCCGACTGCGCCGCCATCTCGCCGAGTTCGAGGCCGTCGCCGTCCTGGTCACCCACGACCCGCTGGACGCCATGGTGCTGGCCGACCGTCTGGTCGTCGTCGAGGACGGCCGCGTCGTCCAGGAGGGCCTCCCCTCCCACATCGCCCGCCACCCACGTACGGACTACATCGCCCAACTGGTCGGCCTGAACCTCTTCCGGGGCGAGGCCGACGGGCATGTCGTCCGCCTCGACGCCGGACCGCGGATCACCACGACGGAGGCGCTGGCCGGCCCGGTCTTCGTGGCGTTCCCGCCGAGCGCGGTCACCCTGCACCGCGTCCGCCCCGCCGGCACCAGCGCCCGCAACCTCTGGCGCTGCGAGGTGGCGACCCTGGAGACCCACGGCGACCAGATCCGCGCCGCCCTCGCCGGAGAGCTGCCGCTCGCCGCGGACCTGACCACGGTCGCCGCCGCCGAACTCGATCTGCACCCCGGCGCCGAGGTGTGGGCGGCGGTGAAGGCGGCGCAGACCCACGCCTACCCCGTCTGACCGGGACGGGGTGCCCGGCGGGGTCGCGTCCGGCCACGGTGCACGCGAGCGCACCTCTTCCCCGAATGTTCCGGATATGGTGTTTTCGTATAATTCATGCCGATGGGGAGGTGCCGCGGTGGAAGCCCCTGACCGGGCGGGCGCGGCGCCCGAGCAGCCTCGGGGAGCTGTCGGGTACGCGGGCGTACTGCGGGAGCTGCTTCCGATCGCGCTGTGGCGGGAGGACGCTGACGGTCGCGTCGTGGAGTGGTCGCTGGCCGCCCAGGATCTGCTCGGGTACCGGCCGCAGGACGTCCTCGACCGGCCCGCGTCGGCCCTTCTGGTGCCCGAGGGCAACCGTGAGCTGGCCGACCAACTCACCCACCGCGTCCAGGGCGGGGAAACCGTGGTCGGCACGCTGTCGGTGCGCCACCGCGACGGGCACCAGGTCACCATGGAGATGTGGATCGTCCCGGCCGCGGATGCCCGGGGCCGGGCCGGAGCTCTGCTGATCGCCGTGGAGACCTCCCAGGTCCTGCGCATGCGCGATTCCCTCGCGGCCCTGGAAAGCCTCTTCAGCCAGTCGCCCATCGGCCTGGCCACCCTCGGCGTCGACCTGCGCTTCCTCCGGGTCAACGACGCCCTCGCCCGGATGAACGGCGCCTCCGCCGCCGAGCACCTCGGCAGGCGGCCGACCGAGGTCGTGCCCGGCGTCAACGCCGTGGCGCTGGAGGCGACCATGCGGGAGGTCCTGGAGCGGGGCACGGCCGTCGTCGACGTCCGCCGCACCGGGCGGACCCCCGCGGACCCCGACCGCGAACACACCTGGTCGTGCTCCTACGCCCCGCTGCTCGACGGCGGCGGCCGGACCCTGGGCGTGATCGCCTCCCTCATCGACATCACCGAGCGCCAGCAGGCGGAACGCGACGCCGAACGGGCCCGACACCGCTTCGCGCTGCTGGCGGAGGTCGGCACCCGCATCGGCACCACCCTGGACCTGCGGCAGACCTCCGAGGAGATCGTGCAGATGCTGGTGCCCCAGCTCGCCGACTCCGCCGACGTGCAGCTCCTCGAAGAGGTCCTGGCCCCCGACGAGTCCACCGCCCTCACCCGTGGCGTGGTCCGGCGGATGGCCGCTCGCTTCCCCGATCCCGCCGCCCCGACCGCGAAGCTCCGCCCGGGCATGACCTCCCGGATCGCGGCCGGCTCCCTCTACGAACGGGTCATCGCCGACGGCCGCGCCACCGACCTCTACCGGTCCGACGTTCCCGCACTGGTCACCGATCCCCGCGCCGACGAGCTGCGCGCCTACCTCATGAGCCTCGGGTCCGCGCGGCTGATCCCGCTGGTGGCCCGGGACAAGGTCCTCGGGGCGATCGTGGTGACGCGGCTGCGCAGCCGTGAGCCCTTCGACGACCAGGACTGCGTGCTCGTCGACGAGCTGGCGGCGCGCGCCGCTCTCAACATCGACAACGCGCTCATGTACACCCGGCAGCGGGCGGCGGCCCTGACCCTGCGGCGCAGTCTGACCAACAGCGCGCTGCCCGTCGTCCCCGGCCTCGAGCTCACGGGCCGGTACCGGCCGGCGAGCGAGCACGACGTCGGCGGCGACTGGTACGACGTCATCGCGCTGCCCGACGGCCGGACGGGGCTTGTCATCGGGGACGTCATGGGGCACGGCATCCATGCCGCGGCGGTGATGGGCCA
Organism: Streptomyces sp. P3; assembly: GCF_003032475.1. Classification (NCBI taxonomy): domain Bacteria; kingdom Bacillati; phylum Actinomycetota; class Actinomycetes; order Kitasatosporales; family Streptomycetaceae; genus Streptomyces; species Streptomyces sp. P3. The sequence continues at coordinate 6,013,691 of NZ_CP028369.1, read as the reverse complement.
GCTCCGCACGGCGGTGCGCACGCTCGCCCGGCACGACGTCGACCCGGCCCGCATGCTGCGCTCGCTGGACGCCGTCGTGGCCGACATGGGCGAGGACCAGATGGCCACCTGCGTCTACGCCGTCCACGACCCCGGCGCCGGCGGATGCCTCGTCGCCAGGGCCGGTCACCCCCCGCCGGCCGTGGTGACGGACGACGGCACGGTCGCCTTCCTCGAGGGCTCGCCCGGCACCCCGCTCGGAACCGGCGGGCAGCAGTTCGAGGCCGAAGAGGTTTCGCTGCCGTCCGGCACCCTGCTCGTCCTGTACACCGACGGCCTGATCGAAGCCCGGGACCGGGACCTCGACCAGGGGCTCGACCGGCTCGCCCGGGCACTGCGGCGCACCGGACGGCCCCTCCCCGCGCTCTGCGACGACGTCCTCGGGCAGATGCTCCCGCATCCCGCCGAGGACGACGTCGCGATACTGCTGGCGCGCCCGCTGTGACCGGCCGGGACCCGCCGGCCCCGGCGCCGCCCGTCATCTCTCCCCCGCCGCCGGCCGGCGGGGACATCCACGACGCGAAGCCGGGTACCCGCACCTGCGGAGGTTGCTCATGTTCGAAGCCAGCGACATCCGAGACTGGCGCGGTCACGACGTGGTCGATCCGGACGGCAGAAGGATCGGCGTCCTGGAGTCCGTCTATGTGGACACCGGCACCGACATGCCCAGTTTCGCCACGGTGACCGTCGGTCTTCCCACCCGTCGCCGCCTGGTGTTCGTCCCGCTCGCCGGGGCGACGGTCGGCCCCGGGCACCTCAAAGTGGCCTACGGCAGGAACGCGGTGAGGAAGGCCCCGTCGATCGACGTCGACGGCGAGCTGCTCGCACCGGACGAGCCGAAGGTCTTCGCCCACTACGAACTGGACTACCTGCCGGGCGCCGGCGGCGAACGCCGTCTCGCCCGTCGCTGAGGGGCGGGGCCGGCGAAGCCCACCGGAGACCGCCGGATCCCGCCATGGGGAGAAACGATGAGCCTGTTCCTGTTCCTGATCCTCGTGGCCCTGGTCCTGGGCATCATCGGATTCGCGGCCCACGGGTTGTTCTACCTGCTCGTCATCGGCGCGGTCGTGCTCCTCGCCGATCTCGCCTACGCCGCCGTCCGGTTCCGCCGCGGCGGACGAAGGCACCGCATCGTGCGCTGACCGCCTCGCCCCCGACCGCGGCGCTCCCTCCCGGAAGCCCGTGGGAGCGCGCCGCGGTCACGGCAGGCGACGTCCGACGCAGCCGCGCAGGGCGCGGAGAGGAACACCCGATGGGGAACACCTGATGAGGACCAGCCGTCTCGGACGCAGCGCGGTGGAGGTCACGGAGCTGGGCTTCGGCGGCGGACCGCTCGGCGGGCTCTTCGCCCCGCTCGACGACGAGAGCGCGGCCGCGACGCTGAGCGCCGCGTGGGAGTGCGGCATCCGCTACTTCGACACCTCCCCGCACTACGGCATCGGCCATTCCGAGCGCCGCACCGGTGACTTCCTCCGCGGGATGCCTCGCGACACCTTCACCCTCTCCACCAAGGTGGGCCGCCTCCTCGTCCCGCAGCGTCACGGGGGCCGCAGCGACGGGAGGTTCCGGGTGCCCGCGACACACCGCCGGGTGTGGGACTTCTCCCGGGACGGCGTGCTGCGCAGCCTGGACGACTCCCTCACCCGCATGGGCGTCGACCGGGTCGACGTGCTCCTTCTGCACGACGCCGAGGAGCACTTCGGCACGGCGCTGCGCGAAGGCTTCCCCGCCCTCGCGGAACTGCGCTCCCAGGGCGTGGTCGGGGCGATCGGCGCGGGCATGTACGACCCCGGGATGCTGGCCCGGCTGGTGCGGGAGACCGACGCCGACGTGGTGATGCTCTCCGGGCGGTACACGCTCCTCGATCACAGCGCCCTGGACGACCTGCTGCCGGCCTGCGTCGAGCGCGGGGTGTCGGTCCTCGCGGCCTCGGTCTTCAACTCCGGGCTGCTCGCCACGCCGCGGCCCGCGGACGGAGCGGCCTTCGACTACGCGCCCGCTCCGCCGGACGTCCTGCGGCGGGCGCGCGAACTCGCCGACGTCTGCGAGGCGCACGGCGTGCTGCTTCCCGCCGCGGCGATGGCGTTTGCGCTGCGGCATCCGGCGGTCGCGGGCATCGTGCTCGGCATGCGTTCCCCGGAGGAAGTGCGGCTCGACGCAACGGCGTTCGACGCCCGGATCCCCGACGGCCTCTGGTCCGACCTGCGCGAGGCGGGGCTCCTCGACGCACGGGCGCCGGTCGGCACGTGACGGGCAACCGGGCGGGCCGCCCGGCCGGCCGTGCGCGTCCAGGGTGCGCGGCGCGTCGGCGGTCAGTACGGTGGCGTCCTGGTGTTCGATCTCGGTACGGGTGAGAACGCGGGAGGCGTCGGCGTTGGGGTCACGGGCGGTGGAGGCGGCATGTCCGGCAAGAAGGCGGCGGCACTGCCGCGCAAGGCGTACGAGAAGGAACTGCTGCGGCTGCAGACGGAGTTGGTGAAGCTGCAGGAGTGGGTGCGGGCGTCGGGCACCCGGCTGGTGATCGTGTTCGAGGGCCGGGACGCGGCGGGCAAGGGCGGCACGATCAAGCGGGTCGCCGAGCACCTCAACCCGCGCGTGGCGCGCATCGCGGCACTCCCGAAGCCCACCGAACGCGAACGCACCCAGTGGTACTTCCAGCGATACGTGGAGCATCTGCCGGCGGCCGGGGAGATCGTGCTGTTCGACCGGTCCTGGTACAACCGTGCCGGCGTGGAGCACGTGATGGGCTTCTGCACGAAGGAGGAACACCAGCTCTTCCTCCGTCAGTGCCCGATCTTCGAACGCATGCTGGCCGAGGACGGCGTACTGCTGCGCAAGTACTGGTTCTCGGTGAGCGACACCGAGCAGCAGGAGCGTTTCCGGCGTCGGCTGGAGGACCCCCTGCGGCGGTGGAAGCTCTCCCCGATGGACCTGGAGTCGATCACCAACTGGGAGGCGTACTCCAGGGCCAAGGACGAGATGATGGTGCACACCGACATCACCGAGGCGCCCTGGTACGTCGTCGAGAGCGACGACAAGCGCCGTGCACGGCTGAACATGATCGCCCACCTGCTGTCGTCCTTGCCGTACCACGAGGTGCCGCCACCCGTGCTGGAGCTCCCCGAGCGGCCCGCCTCGACCGGCTACCAGCGCCCGCCGCGCGATCTCCGCACCTACGTCGCCGACCACGCGGCGAGCCTGGGATCGCGCGAGCGGTGAGAGGCGTCCTGCTCGGCACCGTCTTCGGGGGCCTGACCGCGGTGGTGTCCGTCGTGGCTGTCGGGAGGGCATGGGCCTCCTGCGACGTAGGTGTCAACGCCGGCGCCGACCTGGGGACCCTGCTCTTCCTCGCGCCGGTCGTCTGGCTGGCCGCCGCCGCTCCGTGGCCGGTCCTGCGCGGCACCCTCGGACGAACCCACCCGCGGGCGGCACTGGTCACCGGGTTGCTCTTCACCCTGTGGTTCACGTGGTTCCTCGTGACGTGGCTCGGCATGCCGGCCTCGTATCCCGATCCCGTGTGCCCGGGGAACGTCCCGCCCTGGTGGCCTGGCTTCCTCCCCACCTGACGGCACCGGGCGGGGAGGAAGCTAGGCGCGAGGCGCCGCGAGCAGGACGGCGAACAGGCTCCGCTCGCGGGTCCCGGCCGGTGTGAGCCAGGGACCGGCGACGTGGCCGGTCGCACCGGGCGGGAGGAGGTGCGCGTCGTCCGGGACAGGGGCCAGCAGCCTCTGCAGGCGGAGCGTCGTGCCGTTCGGTGCGGGCAGTTCGGTGCCGTCCCGGTCGTCGGCGGCGGAGGCGGTGGGGGGCGCGACGAGGGGCGCGACGCCGGTGTAGGAGCGGGTGACCTCCCGGTCGGGCGCGTCACTGGTGCTCTGCGCCTGCGCCTGCACCCGGCCCTCGATCAGCGCCAGCAGTTGGGCGACCAGCACCGGATCCTGACAGCCGTCGTAGACCCAGCGCCGGCCCAGCACCCCGTGCTCCATCGTGCCGACCAGGGCGTGTTCCGCCTCCACGAGAGGGGCTCCGCGGTAGGTGAGCGGGACCAGATAGGCGGCCGGGTGCGGGCCGGCGGTGTCGGTGACGACCATGAACTCGATCCCGACCTCGCCCTGCGGGTCGTCCAGCCGGAAGCCGCCGGCCTTGGCGGGCTCCGGCCGGCCCCCGCCGCCGACGTACCACGGCCGGGTGGGCAGCCAGGAAGTGAGCAGTTCCAGCTTGGTCGGCTTCAGGACGGTGTGGTGAATGACGGCCATGCCGAGGTTTCCCCTCCGTGAACGGATGCGACGCTCTCACCTTCCCATCCCCCCGGAGCTCAGTTCTTGACGGCCTCCGCGATCCGCAGCGCGGCTTGGCCGGGCGTGAGGTGAGTGGTGTCGACGACTTCCGCCTCCGCGTGCAGCCACGTGCGGGCCGCTTCGGCGTAGGGCTCCAGATACCTCAGGCGGAACGCGGAGGGTCCGAGGACGGTGTCCCCCTCGATGCGTCCGCGCAGGGTGTCCTGGTCCGCGTGGAGGACGAAGTGCCGCACCGGGATGGCGTGTCGCGCGAGGCCCGCGCCGATCTCGCGCCAGTACCCCTCGACCAGGACGGTCATGGGCATCACCAGGGTGCCGCCGGTGTAGTCGAGTACGTGGCGGGCGGTCTCGACGACGAGCGGGCGCCATGGCGGCCAGTGCTGGAAGTTGTCCGTGCCGGGCAGCCCCGGTGTGATGTCCATGAGCGTCTCGCCGACCTTCTCGGCGTCGAACACGCGGGAATCCGGCAGCAGTTGCTGAACGAGTGCGGCGGTTGTCGTCTTGCCGGCACCGTGGGTTCCGTTGAGCCATACGATCATGGGACACGAGCCTAGGCCGCTGCGACCGGCACGACGGGCCATTGCCGCGGAGCGTGGGCAGGGACACGGCCGGGGGCGGCCCGGGCGCGGTCGAGGGTGTCGACCGATGCCGAAGAGTCGAAGACCTGACCCGCGACCGTATCCGACCGCACGCGAGCCGACCTTCCGCAGGAGGCTCGCCCGCGCCCCCGGCGTGGCCGGCGCGGTCGGTGCGTCATCGCTCGCCGGACGCCGCTGTCACCGCCGCGGGATCCACTCCGGTCAGTTCCACGACGCGGTGGGGCGGCACACCCGCGGCCAGTGCACGTCCGATCAGACCGTCCCGGCCGTCGGTGCAGTCGCGGTAGGCGAGGAGATCCTCCTCCACCTGCGCGAGCGACGCCGGCGCCAGCCCGTGCCGCACCCGGCTCAGCTCCTCGTCGCTCAACGGCACCGGCAGCCGTTCCGCTCCCTTCGGGACGGCCCCCCGCTCCTCCGGCGGCAGCAGGCGCAGCCGCGGGGACGCCGCCGGGATTCCCTGCGCGTCCAGCCACGCCTGTACCGCGGGAGTGGCCATGCACGCGAGGTCGCCGACGGCGGACGGCGCGACGCCGAGCGCCGCGGACGCGTCGTCCAGCAGGAACAGGTAGGCCTCGTCGGTCATCCTCGACTCCTTCTCTGCGGGGAGGCGCCGGCCCCGTCGGGGCGGCCGGTCGACGTCCCTCTACCCCGCCGACGCGCGATTACCGTCGTCCGCCGTCGTCCGACCGGCCGGAGTGTCCGCGCGTGTCAGGATGCCGCGCCGACGTAGACCCGAGCGGAGCAGCCGAGTCACGCGCTGAGCCCACGCCCCGAGCCATGCGCCCAGGGCGATTTCCGATGCCGGACGCGGACTCGTCGGCACCCGCGGCCGCGGAAGCCCCCCGTCCCGCCGTGCACGCCTGCGGTCCGGTGCGGGACCCCGCGGCGAGGGACTCATGCCGCCGCCGCGGAGGCAAAGGAACCGCTCAGCGGGGCCGCCCGGCGGTGGCCGCCGGTTGGGGTTTTCCGTGCTGGGCACTCGGCCGGGGACCTGTCCTGGTGCTCCGGAGGTGTGGCGTGGCGGTACGGCATCGGCTGATCAAGGTGAGTCCGCGGACCGTGTGGGCCGTCCTCGCGGACGGCGGTCGGTATGCGGAGTGGGTGGTGGGGACGGCGTCCTCCGAACCGGTGCGGGGACAGTGGCCGCAGGTCGGCTCCGCGATCGGCTACGAGGTGCGGCTCGGCCCCTTCCGGCTCACCGACGAGACCGTCGTGCGGCATTGCGAGGAGGGCTCCGAGCTGGAGCTCGAGGCGCACGCGGGCGTGCTGGGATCGGCGCGCATCGCCATCGAGCTGCGCCCCTGGGGCGAGCACTGCCTGGTGATCGTGGACGAGCATCCGCTGCAGGGAGCGAGCGGGCGGCTTCACAACGTGGGTTTCGAGGGACTGATCCAGCTGCGCCACCGCGCGATGCTGGCCCGGCTCGCCCGGGTGTGCGAGGAGCAGGGCCGGTCCGAACGGCTGTCGGGGTCGCGGGGGCGCAGGGAGGCAGCGCACGGCGTCGGCGGCGGTCATGCCTGATGCGGTGGTGATCGGCGCCGGGCCCAACGGGCTGGTGGCGGCCAACCTGCTCGCCGACGAGGGCTGGAGCGTGGAGGTCCTGGAGGAGCAGCCGGAGCCGGGTGGAGCGGTGCGTCACGACCGGGAGGTCGACCCGGAGTTCGTGAACGACCTCTTCAGCTCGTTCTATCCGCTCGCCGCCGCGTCGCCCGTGCTGCGGCGGCTGCGTCTCGGCGATCACGGGCTGCGCTGGAGTCACGCACCCCGCGTGCTGGCCCATCCGCTCGCCGACGGCAGGTGCGCGGTACTCGCCCGGGACCTCGACGCCACCGCCGACTCCCTCGACGCCTTCCACCCCGGCGACGGGGACGCGTGGAGGCGCCTGCACAACGCGTGGGAGCGCCTCGGCCCGGACATTCTGGACGCCCTGTTCACCCCGTTCCCGCCGCTGCGCGCCACCGCCCGGCTCGCCGCGAGGCTCAGGGGGGCCGGCGGCCTGCGGATGGCCCGGACGCTGATCCTGCCGGTGCGCCGCATGGGGACAGAGGAGTTCGGGGGCGAGGGCGGCAGGCTGCTGCTGGCCGGGAACGCGCTGCACGCCGACCTGGCTCCGGAGGCCGCGGGGAGCGGCGGCTTCGGCTGGCTGATGTCCATGCTCGGGCAGAGCTTCGGCTTTCCCGTGCCGGTCGGCGGCGCCGGGGCGCTGACCGAAGCACTCGTGCGCCGGCTGCGATCGCGTGGCGGCGTCCTGCGCTGCGGACGGCGCGTGCGGCGCGTGATCGTGCGGGACGGGCGGGCCGTCGGCGTGCGCACCGCCGAGGGTGAGGCGGTGGCCGCCCGGCGCGCCGTCCTCGCGGACGTGTCGGCCTCGGCGCTGTACGGCGGGCTCGTCGAAGCCGAGCACCTGCCGTCCCAGGTGCTCGACGACCTCAGGCGCTTCGAGTGGGACTTCGCGACCTTCAAGGTGGACTGGGCGTGCGACGGTCCCGTGCCCTGGCGGGCCGCGTCGGCCGCGCAGGCCGGCACCGTCCATCTGGCGGACGGCGTGGACGAGCTCACCCGCTTCGCGGCCCAGATCGCCATGGGCCAGGCGCCCGACCGGCCGTTCGCCCTGTTCGGCCAGATGACCACGGCGGACGCGTCACGTTCGCCCCGGGGGACCGAGGCCGCCTGGGCGTACACCCATCTCCCGCAGGTCATCACGTCGGACGCGGGCGACGAGGGGCTGACGGGTTCCTGGAGCCCCCGGGAGCAGGAGATCATGGCCGACCGGATCGAACGCCAGGTCGAACGATTCGCTCCCGGATTCCGCTCCCTCGTCCGGGCCCGGCGCATCCTGGCCCCGCCCACGCTCCAGGCGCTGGACAGCAATCTGTACCGGGGCGCGATCAACGGCGGCACGGCGGCCATGCACCAGCAGCTCGTCTTCCGCCCCGTGCCCGGAACGGGCCGCCCGGAGACTCCCGTCAAGGGGCTCTACCTCGCTTCGGCCTCCGCGCACCCGGGCGGAGGCGTCCACGGGGCCCCGGGAGCCAACGCCGCCCGTGCCGCACTGCACCGGCAGCGGCTCTCGGGGCTCACCCGCGCCCAGCGTGTCCTCACCCGCCGGGACCGCACCGGACGGAAGACACCGCACGCGCCGTGACACCCCGAACCGCCCCCTTCCCCTCGGCCCGCGAGCCGCTTGGTACATGGAACGGACATCACCATGGACATCCCTGAGGACGGCACCGACCACACCCTTGCGCCCGACGGTCCCGACCGCGCCCACCGGCGCCCGGAAGGCGTCAGCGACGAGACCGTGGAAGCGCTCGGAGCGCTGTCCAAGGCGCTGGAGACCACCGAACGCGCACGAGGCCACCTCTACAGCTTCCACCAGCTGACGGGCACCGCGGACCTGCAGCTGGACCAGGCCGTCGACCTGCTGCGCAAGGCCGGCCACCCCGAATGGGCCGACACGGTGGACACGGAGATCCTGGGCCGCAACGTCATCCCGGGGCGCTGGACCTTCCAGATCGTCGAGGCGTACGACGCGACCTACCACCAGCCGTTCACGCGCCTCGCCCGGGAGGCCGTGAACCAGCTGGCTCAGGGCCGCGACCACTTGTACGAGGCCGAGATGAAGGAGGCGCGCCGCACCGCCGGTCACCCCGCCCACACGGCCCGCCCGGCCGACGGCGGCGACCGTCCGGGCTGAGGCCGGCCCGGCAGGGGCGACACGCGGCCGGAACGGAGCCCGGCCGCGTCCCTCTCCCCCGGCCCGAACCCCGGAAACCAGAAGGGAACCGCCGTGGACGACAGCCCTCTCAAGGACCGCACCGTCGTGATCACCGGAGCAGCACGCGGCGTGGGAGCGGCACTCGCGGCCGCGCTCGCCGGGCGGGGTGCGCGGCTGGCCCTGCTCGACCACGACGGGGCGGCGCTGCGGGCGACGGCCGCAGCGCTGCCGGGGACCACGCTGGCCCTGCGGGTGGACGTCACCGACAGCGAGGCCCTCCACGACGCCGCGGAAGCCGTCCGCGGGCGCCTGGGCCCGCCGTCGGCGGTCGTGGCCAACGCGGGCGTCGCCGAAGCCGGGCTCTTCGCCCGTACCGATGCCGGGACGTGGCGCCGCGTGATCGAGGTCAACCTCGTCGGCAGCGCTCAGACCGCCCGGGCCTTCCTGCCCGACCTGATGCGGACCGCCGGCTATCACCTGCAGATCGCCTCGCTGGCATCCTTCGGTGCCGCCCCGCTGATGAGCGCGTACTGCGCGTCGAAATCCGGCGTGGAGGCCTTCGCCCACGCCCTGCGGGCCGAGGTCGCGCACCGTGACGTGGCCGTGGGCCTCGCCTACCTCAGCTGGATCGACACGGACATGATCCGTGACGGCGACCGGTACGCCGCCCTGCGGGAGTTGCGGGCCCACATGCCGTTTCCCGCACGGCGTGTGCACCCCCCGGAGGCCGTCGCGGCCCGCCTGGTGCGCGCCGTGGAACAGCGGCGCACCGCTGTCTACATCCCCTCGTGGCTGCGTCTCGCCCAGGTGGGCCGGGCGGCGATCCCACCCCTCGTGCTGCGCGCGACGCGGCGGACCCTGCCCCGACTCGAGGCCGAGGAGCCGTTGCGCCCCACGGGCCTGCTGGGCGCCGGCGGCCACGCCGACAGGGCCGCCACCCGCATCGAATAGCGCAGCGCGCGGCCCGGGCAGCGCGGACTGCCCGCACGGCGCAGGCGGCCCGCCGCCGCGCGGGCGACCTCCGCAGGCACGGCTTCAACCGGCCGCCCGCGCTCCGCCCCTCCGGCGAACGCTCACCCGCGGACGGTCTCTGGTAGGAATGCCGGTGGGTGGGATCGGGGAGGGGGACCGGTGGCGATGCGTGCCCGCACCACGGGCCGGGGAGACGTCCGCAGCAGGAAGCCGGCCCGGGCCGCCCCGCATTCCGCGACGCTCTCCCTCTGCGTGGTCCTCACGGCCCTCGCCACGGGGTGCCGAACGGGCACGGCCGACGCGCCGAGCGCCGTGAGTTCGAGTGTCACCGTCCGCTACGAGCAACCGTCGGGTGCGGACAGGGGCGACGCGGCGTTCCTCCGCACCCGCAAGCTGCCCGAGGCGGCTGCTGCGGGCGTCGGCGCTCTCGTCGCACTGGATCCGCCGGTGGTGATGGTCCTCCGGTCCTGCGGCGGCGAAGGGTCCGCGTACGACCCCGGCGCTCGACGCATGGAGATCTGTTACGAGGAGATCTCCGAAACCCGTGATCTCTACCGGGCTGCCGGGCAACGGGCGTCCGACGACGTGCTGTCCGCCGTCATGCTGGAGACGCTGTTCCACGAGAGCGCGCACGCGGTGCTCGACGTTCTCGACCTCCCGCTGAGCGCTCGTGAGGAGGATCGCGCGGACCAGTTCGCCGCGCTCATGCTGCTCCGTGAGGGAGCCGAGGGGCAACGGCGGCTGCTTTCCGCCGCGCGGACCTGGCGGTTGTCCGCGATCATCTACGAGAACGCCGACGACGGCCGGCAGGACGACCACTCCACGGACGAGCAGCGCGCCGTCAACCACCTCTGCTACCTCTACGGGGCCGACCCCGCGCGGCACACGGACCTCGTCGGCCCGCGGTCGCTCCCCGCACGCCGTGCACGCGGCTGCGAACGGGAGTGGAAGCGCGTGCAGACCGCGTGGACGGACGCCCTGGGTGCCGAGACGGACCCCACATCCCACGCCGGGTCGTGACGCTCCGGTCGGGCTGATCCACACACTCCGCACCGCCCGCCCGGGCGGCGGGACGTGGGGGCGGCTGGGCGCGGGGCGGGCGGGGACGTGGGCGACCGGACCCGCCGACGGCAGGGCGCCGCTCCCCCGCCCGGCCCCGGGCCGTCGCCCTGATCGTGGTGCTACTCGCGTGCCAAGCTGGGTATGCGGGCAGTTGCAGGCAGGCGGGAGAATGGAGCGCGGCGTGGACTGGGGCCGGTTTGCGGAACAAATGGCGTCGATGGCGCGGGATCTCCTCGCGCAGGATTCGGTCGGCGCCACCCTCGAGCGGATCACCACATCGGCCACCGAGCTGGTGGCCGGTTGTGACGCCGCCGGCATCCTCGTGCTGCACGACTCGCAGGTGGAGTCGCTCGCTCCCACGGATCGCCTGGTCGTCGACAGCGACCGCCTGCAGGCGCGGCTCGGCGAGGGACCGTGCTTCGACGCCGCCCGCAGCGGCTCCGGAGAGCGGGTCTACCGCATCGCCGACCTCACGGTCGAGCATCAGCGCTGGCCGGCCTACGCCCCGCAGGCCCACGCACTCGGCCTGGGCAGCATGATGGGCTTCCTGCTCTTCACCGAGGACGAGGATCTCGGCGCGCTGAACCTCTACTCGCGCAAGCCCGGCGCGTTCGGCGAGGCCAGTGAGCTGGCCGGCTGGCTGCTCGCCTCGCATGCCGCGGTCGCCTTCTCGAGCGCCCGCACCCACGCCCAGATGGAGCAGGCCGTCGCCACCCGGCACGCCATCGGCGAGGCCATGGGCATCCTCATGGGAAGCCACCACCTCAACGAGGAGCAGGCCTTCGACGTGCTGCGCCGCTACTCGCAGGAGAACAACGTCAAGCTCCGCGAGGTCGCGCGCCTGGTCTGCGAGAAGGGCGGACTCTGACCCCGCGGGGGCGGCTCCCCCGGCACGCTGTCTGAACCGAAAGAGCCTGGGCCGGGCCAGCCCCATGGGAACGCCGCTGGACCCTGCCTGCACTCCAAGTCCCCTCTCGGGGCTCCCTCACACCCGATTTCCGGGCCGCCGCGCGGCGGCCCGCGCTCAGTTCCGCCGCCCGAGCCCGGGTGGCCGCGCCGACGTCGCGCCGCCTGTGCACCACCTTGGACACGGTGCTGACCGACACCCCCGCCTCGGCGGCGATGCCCGTCAGCAGCCCGTATCGGGTCTCCAGCCGACCGTTGCCCGCGTCTGTAAACCCGATGGCCGTTCGCTCGCCCAACCCCGGAGCGCGAAAAAGCGCGCCGCCTGCCTGACCGGGAACTCGCCGCACGGTGACGAGGGCCGACACGCGGGGCGAGAGCGGCGCGCTATCCCTCCGCGAGGTTCTTGACGTAGACGATCGCGTCGCCGTCGGCGAGATGGGCGGGGTCGAGGGGCGCGTAGCCGAACCAGGGGGACAGGCGTGGGGAGGGGCGCGGGTCGCCGAGCGCTGCGGCGAGGCGCGGGACGTCGATGACACAGCGGTCGTGCGGCAGGGCGTACAGGAGTCCTTCGACGGTGTCCGGTGTCGGGGCGTCCACTCCGCGGCCGTGGATCGTGCCGACCGCGGTGGCCAGGAAGGCGAACTCGTCGCCCAGGCGGGCGTGCACCAGCGCGCCGGCACTCCACCACCGCACCTCCCGTCCACCCATCCGCATCGAGCTCTCCTCCCGCTGGAGATGCGCGTTGTGTGCGTGCGCCAGGACCGGCCCTCGCTCGGCGAGGGCGAGCAGGTTGTCGGCCATCATCGCGCCCCGCAGGCCGACCAGACGGGTCATGCGGCCCGGTGAGGTGTCGGCCGTCCAGTGGTGGTAGCGCAGCAGACCGACGGCGGTGCGTCCGTACAGGCGGGCGCGGTCCTGCTCGTCGCGCGAGGTCGTGGCGGTCAGGTGCGGGGTCTGCGCGTCGAGCAGCGCCACCAGGTCGTCGGCGATCAGCCGCAGTTCGCCGGCTTCGCGCGACCGCCCGACGGACCGCGAGGGGTCCGTCATCGCGGCCGGGTCCGGCCACCGGTCGTCGGCCCCGAGGAGTCGGTCCAGCGTCTCCTCGGTGCAGGGCAGCAGGTCCCCGTCCACCCGGGCGGCGAGGTGGGCGTGCAACGCGGTGAGAGCCTGCCGGGGGCTCGCGCCGCCGGTGATCTCCAGCGGGCCGTCGAAGCCTGCGAAGCGCAGCCGGTCCGCGGCGGGCCGGCCCTCGTTGAAGGCGCGCATCCAGCGCACGAGTTCGCGGTTGGCCGCAGAGGCGCCGAATCCGTGGCTGAACCCGCGCTCCAAGACGTCGTCCAGGGTCCCGGCGCCGAAGGCGACATGATCGTCCACGACCAGGCCCGCCAGACAGTCGCTCTCCAACGCGATCGTGCGGTAGCCCTCCTCTTCGACGAGCTGCCGGAACAGCTCGTTGCGCACGTCGAGCAGGGTGTCCTCGCCATGGGTGGGTTCGCCCAGGGAGAGCAGCCGGGGCCGCCGTGCGAGCAGTTTCATGACGGCGGCCGCTTCGACGGCATGGGCGGTGTCCGTGAGGTCAGTTGCCATGCCTTCAACGCTATCGTTGAAGCTTCGGTGGAGACTTCTTCCGCCTTGTGCCCGGATAGCATGGAGGTCGTGGGACGAAACCTTCAAAGCAACGGACAGCTCAGGCCGATCGACCTGGCGCGCGGTCACGGCCTGTCCACGCAGGCCGTCAGGAACTACGAGGAGGCCGGCATCCTTCCGGCCGCCGACCGCACGGCCCACGGCTACCGCACCTACACGCCGTTGCACGCGCGGGCCCTGGCCGCGTTCCTGGCCCTCGTGCCCGGTCACGGCCACCCGACGGCGACGGCGATCATGCGGGCCGTGAACGCGGGCGCGCTCGACGAGGCCTTCCGCTGTGTCGACGAGAGCCACGCCCGGCTGCTGGAGGACCGAAGGACGCTCCAGGCCGTGGAACGCGCCCTGCGCGACCTGACGCCCGCCACGGCATCCGCACCCGGCACCACGCGCCCGCGGGCCGTCGGCCTGTTCATCGGGCCCCTGGCGAGAGGGCTCGGCATCCGGCCCGCGACCCTGCGCGCATGGGAGCGCGCCGGTCTGGTGCGCCCGCGCCGCGACCCGGTGACCGGATACCGGGTCTACGACGAGGCCGATGTGCGGGATGTGCGAATGGCGCACCACCTCAGGCGGGGCGGATACCTGTTGGAACAGATAGCCCCGTTGATCACCCAGGTGCGGGCGGCCGGCGGCCTGGAGCCGCTGGAGGGCGCGCTGGGCGACTGGCACCGTCGGCTGTCCGCGCGCGGGCGGGCCCTGCTGAGCGGGGCCGCCGAGTTGGAGGCGTATCTGCGCGAGCGCGGATGACCCCTCGGGAATCGGTACCTCGACGTGCCGGTCCCGGAGGGTACCGCCACGGGTCCGTCGCCGGTGGCGGGTCTCTCGTCGTAGACCCGGTTTCCGGTCACCGGGTCGCGGCGCGGGGGCTATCGGGGCGGTGTGCCGGTGGGGCGGTCGCCGGTGGCCGAGCGCGCGTCGGGGTGGAGCAGGAAGACCTGGTCGAGTCCGACGATCCGCAGGACGCGCAGCGTGTTGGCGGGCACGCCGGCCAGGGCGACGTCGGCCCCGGCGGCGGCCGCGTGGTTGCGGGCCGCGATCAGGGCGGTGATGCCACTGGAGTCGCAGAACTCCAGCCGCGCCAGGTCGAGGACCACGCACTGGCCGGGACGCAGGACGGTCCCGGCGACGAAGTCGCGCAGCTCGTGCGCGGTGGCGTAGTCGAGGTCGCCGACAACCTCGATCACGGGACCGGTGGCCGCGTCACGAGCGGCGATCTTCACTGTGTTCATCTCGGGTGATCCATTGCCGGTAGGGGTGCCGGACCAATGCCCGGGACACCGATGGCGAGCAGCGCGGTGTCGTCGTCGACTCCGTCGCCGAGGCCCTCCAGCAGCCCGGTCAGGGCCTTGACGATGCCGTGCGGTGACGCGCCGGCGTGCGCGGCGACGAAGTCGCGCAGGGCGTGATCGCCGTACAGGTCGGCGCGGTCGGGTCCGGTGCGCGCCTCGGTCAGACCGTCGGTGTACAGCAGGAGCGTGTCGCCGGGTCCGAGGGTGGTGGCGGCGGGCGTGAAGGTGGCCTGGGGCAGCACGCCGACCAGGAGCCCTCCGGGAGTGGGCAGGAAGTCGGTCTCCCCGTCGCCGCGGATGACGAGGGCGGGCGGATGGCCGCCGGACGCCAGGCTGACGGTGACGCGACCGGTGTCCGGGGCGCGGGTGAGGATGCCGAAGATCGCCGTGCAGTAGCGCGGGTCGCCGCCGGTGTAGCGCTCGTGCAGCACCGTGTTCAAGGTGGTGAGCGCGGTGACGGGGTCGGGGTCGTGCAGGGCCGCCGCGCGCAGGGTGTAGCGGGTCAGCGAGGTGACCGCGGCGGCTTTGGGGCCCTTGCCGCACACGTCGCCGAGGAAGAACGCCCAGCGGCTGCCGTCCAGGGCGAAGAGGTCGTAGAAGTCGCCGCCGAGCCGGTCCGGCGCCGCGGTGTGGTAGTACACGGCCGTCTCCACGCCCGGCACCTTCGGCAGGGTCGCGGGGAGCAGGGACTGCTGCAGCGCGGCCAGGGCCTCCTTGAGCCGGGCCCGGTCGGCCTCCGCCTGCCGGTGCGCCTGCTCGGCCTCCCGCTTGCGGCGCAGCAGTTCCTCTTCGTAGGAGCGGCGGTCGGAGGCGTCGAAGACGGTGGTGCGGATCAGCAGCGGCTCGCCCTCGCCGCCGTGCTTGACGACGGAGGAGACCAGGACCGGTATGCGTCCGCCGTCGGCCTTCTTCATCTCCAGGGCGATGCCGCTGATCTCGCCCTTCATCTGCAGCAGCGGCGCGAAGTGCGTCTCGTGGTACAGCTTGCCGCCCACGGCGAGCAGGTCGGTGAACCGCATGCGGCCCACCACCGCCCGGCGCTCCAGGCCGAGCCAGCCCAGCAGTGTCGTGTTGATCTTGGCGATGGTGCCGTCCATCAGCGTCGAGAGGTATCCGCAGGGCGCGGACTCGTACAGGTCCTCGGCGCTGTCCTCGAGCAGCGCGGTGAACGCGGCGTCGGTCGACGCGGCGTCCGCCCCGTAGGGCTCCGGTCCTTCTCCGGCGGGGCACATCACCTCAGGCCGCGCAGGAAGTCGAGGACGGCCGCGTTGGTGGCCTGCGGGGCGGACAGCTGCGGGCAGTGGCCGGTGGCGGGCAGCGTCACCAGGGTGGAGCCGGGGATCTCGGCGTGCACGTAGGCGCCGACCTCGCGCGGGGCGATGACGTCCTGGACGCATTCGAGGACCAGGGTCGGCACCGCCACGGTCTTGAGGTCGTCGCGGGAGTCGGACAGGAACGTGGTGCGGGCGAAGACGCGGGCGATGTCGGGGTCGGTGGCGCAGAAGCTGTGCGTCAGCTCCTCGCCCAGCTCCGGCCGCTCGGGGTTGCCCATGACGACCGGGGCCATGGCCGCGGACCAGCCCAGGTAGTTCGACTCCAGGGACGCCAGCAGTTCGTCGATGTCCTCGGCGCTGAACCCGCCGCGGTAGCCGTCGGTGTCGATGTAGCAGGGCGACGGGGCCACCATCACCAACGATCCGATCCGGTCCGGCGCGGCCCGCGCGGCGAGGACGCCGACCATCGCGCTGACCGAGTGGCCGACGAAGGCGGCGTCCCGCAGGTCCAGTTCCTCGCAGACGTCGACGACGTCCTGTGCGTAGCCCTGGAGGGTCGAGTACCGCTTCTCGTCCCAGGCGGTCAGGTCCGAGCGGCCCGAGCCGACGTAGTCGAACAGGACGACCCGGTGGTGCTCGGCGAGGGCGGGGACCGTCAGTCGCCACATGTTCTGGTCGCAGCCGAACCCGTGGGCCAGTACGACCACCGGTCCGTCCGGCCGACCGGTGATCACGACGTTGTTCCTGCGACGAATGTCCATACCAACCATCCTGCCATCACCGCCGTCGGCTCCCGCCCGGCACGGTCCGCGCCACCGGCGTGCGGCAGCGGGCCTCCCGCCCGGCGACAGCGGGGGCAGGCCCCGCCCGGGGAAAGCAAGGCAGGAAGCGGCGCTCGACCTCCCCAGGCATCGCGCCGCTTCCTGCCGACTCGCTTCGACTACCCCGCGTCCGCCGCTCTACGCACACCGGGTCCGGGGAACGTTCACACCCGCCGGGAGACGTTCACAGCAGGAGGTGGCGCTCCATCCAGTCGGCGGCGGCCCGGCGGAACAGCCGCCGGTTGTCCGCGCGCAGGAAGTCGTGGCCCTCGTCGCGCAGCGTGAGCAGTTCGGCGGCGAGACCCCGTTCGCGGGCGGCCCGTACGAACCGGCGCGACTCCTCCGGCGGCACGTTGGTGTCGTGTTCGCCGTGGACGGCCAGCACCGGGACGCGCAGCGCGTCGACGCGGGTCATCGGCGACAGGGAGCGCAGCAGCTCCCGGTCACGGTCGGGGTGACCGTACTTGTGCGCGGCGGACTCGGCGAGCCAGGGTTCCGTCGCCGCGAAGAAGGTCAGGAGGTCGGACATGCCGCAGACGGCCACTCCGGTGCGGAAAAGTTCGGGGTGCCACACCAGGGAGGCGAACGTCAGGTAGCCGCCGTAGGAGCGGCCCATGACGGCCAGCCGTGTCGGGTCGGCGAGCCCCGTCGTGACGACGTGGGCCGCGCAGTCGGCGACGTCGTCCAGGGCGGCGAAGCGGCCCGCCCCGAGGTCGGCGTCGACGAAGGAGCGGCCATGGCCGGAGGATCCGCGCACGTCCGGGGCGAAGACGTCCAGGCCGCGCCCGGTCAGTTCGTGGTAGAGCGGGTGGAGGACGGGGCGTTCCTGTTCCTCGGGGCCGCCGTGCAGATGGATCACGCAGGGCGCGGGCACGCTCGAGGGACGGCCCGGCGCACGGTAGTACCAGCCGCTCAGCGACAGCCCGTCGCGCGCCGTCAGCCGCAGCGGGACGGGGCGCACGGGCGGACGGCCCGGCGGGACGGCGTCCTCGTCCTTCGAGGACCAGGGGGTGCGCAACAGGGACACGCCTTCGTGGGCCCACCACACGCCGGGGCGGCGTTGCGAGCCCGACAGCGCGAGCAGCAGGCGGCCCGCTCCGGCCGCCGTGACACGGGTGACGACCTCGTGCGGCAGGGGGACGGGCCGTGCCGGGCCCGTGCGGTCGGGAGCCGGAGCTGCGGGTACACCCTGGAGGGCCGGGAAGGTCTCGACCAGTTCGAGTGCGCTCGCCCCCCGGCTGTTCCAGGCCAGGGCGGCGGTGCGGCCGTCGTGGGCCATCGCCAGCAGTTCGAGGTCGCAGCCCTCGCGTTCCGCGACGACCCACGTGTGGTGCGGCGCTTCGAGGAGGTCGTGGGAGGCGCCCTCGGGCCGGCCGTCCGCGTCGAGGACCACGGCGAGGAGCGCCGCGTACTCCCGGTCCGCGTTGCTGCGCAGCCACAGCGTCCGGGCGTCGGGTGAGAACCTGCCGATCCACGGGTCTCCGTCGGCGACCGGCAGGGCGAAGGTGGCCCTCGCGTCGTCCGTCCGCCGCACGACGGCCTCCCGCCGGCCTCGCGGTCCCCGGCGCAGCAGCACGAGGGAGCCGTCCCGGCTGAGGTCGCAGGCCCGCAGGGTGGCCGCGTGGGTCTCCGTGGTCAGCAGGGCGGGCGACGTCATACCGTCGGGGTCGAGCAGGTAGACCGACAGGCCGCCGTCGGGGCGCACGGTCGTCGCCGCAGCAGCGGTGTCCTCGAGCGGCGCGCCGCTCGTCGCCCCGGTCACCGTCCCCGTGGCGGCCGCCGGACCGTGCCACGTTCCGGCGTCGTAGGAGGAGGCGCCCAGGAGCGTGGCGTGTCCGCCGCGGTCGGCCCACCCGGCGGGCGGCGGGGAGCCGTCGAGCGGGCTGCCGGCCGGGCCGCGGTCCGCCGGCTTCCGGCCCCGGGGGTCGCCGGGGGCGCGGGCGGGCGGCGCGGTGACCGTGACGGCGAGGCAGGCGCCGTCGTGCGACCAGCAGCCCAGGTAGGCGGTGCTGCCCGGGTCGGCGCCGGCCAGTACGCGCCGGCCGGTGCCGTCGGGGCGCACGCACAGCACCCGGGAGTGCTCGCCGCCACCCGGCGCGGTGGTGTAGGCGATCCAGCGGCCGTCCGGTGACCAGGACACCTCGGTGACGGGATCCGGCGAGGAGTCCAGCAGCCGCACCTCCGCGCTGTTCACGGGCCCGGCCCAGAGCTGGGGCACCCCGCCGCGGTCGCAGATGAAGGCCACCTCGGCCCCGTCGGCGCCCGCGGAGGGGTACCAGCAGCCGTGCGCGCGCAGCCGGCTCACGGCCTCGCGCGGTCCGGCCGCCTCGGGCAGCAGCACCAGGGCCGGGGCGGCCGCGCACACCTCGCCGGACGCGTCCCCGTCCGCGGGGCGGGGGTCCGCGGGCGGGTCCGCGGGCGGGTCCGCGGGCGGAGCGCCCGCGTGCCATGCGGGCGCTCCGAACGTCGCGAGGCCGGCGTCGACCCGCCGCAGGGCGGGCGCCGGGCCTTGTGCGGCCCGCCCGCTCCGGTCGCCGTCGGTCACGTGATTCCGTGCGTCTGCAGCCATATCTCCAGCAAAGCTACCTGCCACAGGGCGTTCGCTCCGCGCCTGGTCCGGCACTCGTCGGGCGCCGCGAGGAGCTCGGCCACGTACGACTCCCGGAACAGCCCGCGTTCCGTCGCCTCGGGCGCCTTCAGCGCCTCCCGCACGCGCTGCAGGACGGGACCCGCCATATGGCGGACCGCGGGGACGGGGAAGTAGCCCTTGGGGCGGTCGACGACCTCGCGCGGCAGGAGCTTGCGGCCCGCCTCCTTCAGCACGCCCTTTCCGCCGTCGGCGAGTTTGAGCTCCGGCGGGCAGGCCGCGGCCAGCTCCACCAGCTCGTGGTCGAGGAACGGCACCCGGGCCTCGAGGCCCCAGGCCATCGTCATGTTGTCGACCCGCTTGACGGGGTCGTCGACCAGCATGACGTGGGTGTCGAGGCGCAGTGCCGCGTCCAGGGCGCTCTGCGCCCCCGGCACCGCCATGTGCGCGCGGACGAAGTCGCCCGAGACGTCGCGGTGCGGCAGCATGTGCGGCTGGAGAATCCGGGCGAGGTCGGCGTGCGGCCGGTCGAAGTACGTGTCGGCGTACCGCTCGGGCTCGTCCTCCCGGGCGGCCTCGGCCAGCTGCGGGTACCAGTGGTAGCCGGCGAACACCTCGTCGGCGCCCTGCCCGCTCTGCACGACCTTCACCTCCTTCGACACCTGCTCGGACAGCAGGTAGAAGGCGACCACGTCATGGCTGACCATGGGCTCGCTCATGGCCGCGATCGCGCCGTCCAGGGCCGTCGACACCCGGTCGGAGGGCACCAGCAGGCGGCGGTGGTCGGTGGCGAACTCCCGGGACACCAGGTCCGAGTAGCGGAACTCGTCGCCCTCCTCGCCGCCCTCCGACTCGAAGCCGACGCTGAACGTCATCAGGTCCCGCTGCCCCTCGTCGGCCAGCAGGGCGACGATGAGGCTGGAGTCGAGGCCGCCGGAGAGCAGCACGCCGACCTGGACGTCGGACACCATCCGGCGTCGTACGGCGGTGCGCAGCGCCTCCAGGACCGCGTCGCGCCATTCGTTCGCGCCCATGCCCGCGTAGTCGGGCCGGCGCGTGTAGGACGGCTGCCAGTAGCGGTGGTCGCGGTGCGTGCCGTCCGGCTCGACGACCCGCACGGTGGCCGGGGGAAGCTTGCGCACCCCGTTCAGGACCGTGCGGGGCGACGCCACCGTGGCGTGCCAGCTGAGGTACTGGTGGACGGCCGTCGGGTCGAGCGAGGTGTCCACGTCCCCGGCGGCGAGGAGGGCGGGCAGCGACGAGGCGAAGCGCAGCCGGCCGGGCGTCCGGGACAGGTAGAGGGGCTTGATGCCGAGCCGGTCGCGGGCCAGCACCACGCGGCCGGTGCGGTGTTCGACGAGGGCGAAGGCGAACATGCCGTGGAAGTGCTCGACGCAGGCGGTCCCCCACTGCCGGTAGGCCTTGAGCACCACCTCGGTGTCGGACGTCGACGTGAAACGGTGGCCGAGGCCGCGCAGTTCGTCGCGCAGTTCCCGGTAGTTGTACACGCAGCCGTTGAATACGCCGGTGAGCTCGCCGCGGGCGTCCGTCATCGGCTGGGCCCCGAGGTCCGACAGGTCGATGATCTTCAGCCGCCGGTGCCCCAGCGCCACCGCGCCTCGCGTCCAGAAGCCCTGGCCGTCGGGTCCGCGGGCGGCGAGCCGGTCGCTCATGCGCCCGACGGCCGCCGGATCGGGTCGCCGTCCGTCGAAGCGGATCTCTCCGCTCAGACCGCACATGGCGTACCACCTCCGTTCCGCTCGTCGGCGTCCGCGGACCGGTTCCGGAGAACCGGACCGCCCTCGCCGATCACGACCTCAGCCGTGCTGCTGGACATGACAAAACCTTTCTGAACGGATCGGATGCCCGAGGGGCGGAGCATGGGGAACCGTCGGGCACGCCCCGTGCGCTGCGAGGTGGCCGCTCCCGCGGCTGCCCGCACTGCCGCCGCCCACCGCCGGTGCGAGGCGACCGACGGTGCTGCCGGACCGGGGTACCCGGTGTCCATGGCGTTCACGAGCACGTCAGCGGCCGATGGCCTCCGGCAGTGCTCGGCGCAGGACGGAGGAGCGCGAGCCGCCCACGGCGGACGGCCCGGAGGGGCCGCGCAGTCCGCGGGCGCGTTCGCCGCGGGTCTCGGCTATGAGCATGTCGACGCAGGCCAGCAGGTCCTCGTCCTGTGCCGTACGGCGCATGCGGCGCGCCGCGCTGCCGTCGGCGAGCGCCGACCGGGCCAGCGAGCGGACGGTGTCCCAGTCGCCGTGTGCCTCGAGCGCGGGACGGAGTCGGACGAGCAGCTTGCGCAGGACCTGCGGCGCCGGCGCCTCGCGGTGCGTCTCGGGGTCCACGAGCGTCCCTTCGAGGCCGCAGCGGGCCGCGCGCCAGGTGGCGCCGCGCAGCCACTCGTGCCGTCCGGTGCAGACCGGCCCGTCCTGTGTGCGCAGCCGCTCGCGGGCCACCGTCACCAGGGCGCGGAAGAGGCCGGCGATGAGGACGACGGTCTCCGCGCGCGGGCAGGCGTCGCAGACGCGCAGTTCGAGCGTGCGCAGGTGGGAGGACGGGCGCACGTCGTAATAGACCATCCCCGGGTCGCTGATGATCCCGGCGCGGACGAAGTCGTCCACCGCGGCGTCGTACTCGGCCGCGTCGGCGAAGCATCCGGCGGGACCCGCGGTGGGCCAGCGCTGCCACACCAGAGTGCGCCAGCTCGCGTACCCCGTGTCGGCCCCCTGCCAGAACGGGGAGCTCGCGGAGAGCGCCAGGAGCACGGGCAGCCAGGGCGACACTGCGCACATGGCGCGTACGGCCGTGTCACGGTCGGGCACGTCCACGTGGACCTGGGCGCCGCAGATGAGCTGCTCGTCGGCGATCCTGCGGTATTCCTCGGCCATGTGCAGGTAGCGGGCGTCGGCGGTGGGGTGTGCGGAGGCGGCGGGCGCGAGGGGCGCGGTGCCCGCGGCCATCACCGCCAGCCCCGACGAGGCGGCAGCCTCGTCGAGTCGGCGTCTCGTCTCGGTGAGATCGGCGTAGAGGTCGTCCAGCGACGTGTGCACACCGCTGTTCGACTCGACCGTCGACTGATGCAGTTCGGTCGTGAAGGTCCGTTTGGGCAGGTGTTCCAGCACGGCCTGGGCGCGTGGCACCAGGAGCCCGCTCTCCACCTCCAGGACGTGGAACTCTTCCTCCACTCCGATACGCATACTCACGTTCACTCCTCGGGGTATGCCCGGACGCCCACGTGGAGGGCTGATCCTCCGGGTCGGTGCCGGCGGCTGGTCGCGGAGACCAAGTTCCCCACAGACCGGCACATAAGCCCAGTAGCGCACATCTGTTGCATATTATACTCAGATGAGCATAGTCTCGCAGGGCCGGGACTCCGCAGGCCGCCATGGCCGAACCGGTTCCGGCCCGCGCGTACCCCTTCCGCACTCTCGCGCCACGACGCAGCCGCACGCGCCGCGCTGCCGGGTACCCGAATTCACACGGGTCCACCGTCGGGGTTTCACCGGCTCATCACGACGGTGACACGGGCTCAGGGCGGCGGCGACTCGTGGCCACCGCGGCGCCGCTGTGCCGGGGCCCGGTCCGGCCTGACGATTACCTCGGCGCCGACCGGGGTGAAGCCGGCGGCGAGGAACGCCCGCATCGAGCGCGCGTTGCCCGGGGCGACGGCGGCGAAGACCGGTTCGCCCGCCTGCACCAGCGTGAGCGCGTCGCCGAGCAGCGACCTGCCGTGCCCACTGCGGCCGCCGTGGTCGGGTGTGTGCAGTTCGATGCTCAGTTCCGTCCGGCCGGCGAGTCCCGCCGCCAGGGTGACCAGCCCCCGCTCGTCGCCGAAGACCCGCACTCCGGCGCGCAGCCGGCGTGCGTACCGCACCCGCGGATGGCCGTCGGCCCCGGAGAGCGGTTGCAGTCGGGCGGCCCCGCCGAAACCGCGGCGGACCAGGACGGCGTCGACCGACCCGATCCAGCCCGTGGGTCCGGCGAGGGCGCGCAGGAAGTCCGGACCCATCGAGCCGCCGAACCCGTCGGGGCGCAGGGCGTGGATCTTCGGCGCGGCCAGCGCGGTTGCGAGGACGGCGTGACCGGTGAAGGCGACCGACGCCTCCAGCGCGCCGGGCGGTGTGGGCAGTGCGGGCAGCACCGTGACGGCGCCGTCGGCCGGCGGGAAACAGCCGTCGGCGGCGTCGAGGAAGTACGCGAGCAACGGATGCGGCGCCGCGGGCACCGACCCGGAGCCGGACTCAGAACCGGGTTCGGGTTCGGGTTCGGGAGCCGGGGGCGGGGCCGGCCTGCGGGTCGTCACGCGGAGCGCCTCTCTTCCGACGAGGGGGGTCCGGCGATTCGACCACGGTGGCGGCCGGCGACCGGCGGCCGGCTACGCCCTGGGCGCGTCCCGGTGCGCGGAGGGGGACGCGTCACGACCGCGGACGCGGCTGCCGTCGTGCAGCCCGGCGCGGCTCGGACGTCGTCCCCGGAGGGAGCGCCCGGTCGGTCGAGCATCAGATCGCCTGTCGTCCGCGGGAGTTGAGCGACCGGGACCCGGAACCGGCGCATGGAGCGGTGGCGGCCGGGGTGCACGGCCCTCCTGCCGCGAGGCCGGGCCGGGGTCCGTCGAGGGCCGGAACGGACGCCTCCGCCGGAGTGGCGCCGGGGCCCTGCTGAAGCGCCGGTGGCGCGCCGCCGGGCCGGCCCGCCGCCCGGTCCGGAGCCCGTCTTCGCGCCGTCGGCCGGCGTCGGCCGTCCTGCCTGGTCAGGCCCGGTCCGAGCCGCTTCGCGGAGTCGAGTCCCGGTGGAGCGGGGCACGTCACAGCCGTGGCGAGGGAAAGGTCACAGCGATGCCCTCTGCTGCTCCTTCGTGTCTTGGGCCTAGCATCCGAGCATGACGGTCCTGCCTGACGACGGGCTCCAGCTGGCCGGCGAGTTCCCTGACGCCACCCACGAGCAGTGGCAGCGCCTCATCGCAGGCGTGCTGCGCAAGTCGGGCAAGGATGTCGAGGGTGCTCAGGCCGAGGAAGCCCTGTCCACCGCCCTCGAGGACGGGTTGCGCACCCGCCCCCTCTACACCGCGCGCGACGCCGCGCCCGAGCACGGTCACCCCGGTTTCGCGCCCTTCGTGCGCGGCAGCCGGCCCGAAGGGAACGCCGTCGGCGGCTGGGACGTACGGCAGCGGCACACCGCCGACGACAACCGCGCCGTGCTCGCGGACCTGGAGAACGGCGTCACCTCCCTGTGGCTGGTGGCCGGCGAGGGCGGCATCCCGGTGCCGTCCCTCGGCCGGGTCCTGGACGGCGTGCTTCTCGACCTGGCGCCGGTCGTCCTCGACGCGGGGGACCAGGTCGAGCCCGCCGCACGGGAGTTGCTGCGGCTGTTCGAGGAGCGGGGCGTCGCGAAGGACGCGGCGCGCGGCAACCTCGGCGCCGATCCCCTGGGCCACGAGACCCGCACCGGACAACCGGTCGCGTTCGCCGCGTCCGCCGAACTGGCGCGGCTGTGCGCGCGGGAGTATCCGCGACTGCGGGCGCTGACCGTGGACGCGCTGCCCTACCACGAGGCCGGCGGTTCCGCCGCGCAGGAACTGGGCGCCTCGCTGGCCACCGGCGTCGGCTATCTGCGGGAGCTGACCGAGGCCGGGCTGAGCGTCGAACAGGCCTGCGGGCAACTGGAGTTCCGCTACGCGGCGACCGCCGACCAGTTCCTCACGATCGCCAAACTGCGGGCCGCCCGCCGGCTGTGGGCCCGGGTCGCCGAGGTGTCCGGGGCGCCCGGCGCCGGCGCGCAGATCCAGCACGTGGTGACCTCGCCGGTGATGATGTCGCGCCGCGACCCGTGGGTGAACATGCTGCGGACCACCATCGCCACGCTGGCCGCGGGGGCGGGCGGAGCGGACTCCGTCACCGTGCTGTCCTTCGACGACGCGCTCGGCCTGCCCGACGCGTTCGCGCGGCGCATCGCCCGCAACACGTCCACGATCCTCATCGAGGAGTCGCATCTGTCCCGGGTCATCGACCCGGCGGGCGGCTCCTGGTACGTGGAACGCCTGACGGACGAACTGGCCCACGCGGGCTGGGAGTTCTTCCAGGGGATCGAGCGCAGCGGCGGTCAGGCGGCCGCCCTGCGCTCGGGCCGCCTCGCGAAGGACCTCGCCGACACGTGGCAGGCGCGCAGCGGCCGGCTCGCCAAGCGGCGCGAACCCATCACCGGGGTCAGTGAGTTCCCGTTCCTCGCGGAGAAGCCGGTGGTGCGCGAGAGCGCGCCCGAACCGCGCTCCGGCGGTCTGCCGCGGGTGCGCCGCGACGAGGCGTACGAGGCGCTGCGGGCGCGTTCGGACGCCCACCTCGCGGCGACCGGCTCCCGGCCGCGGATCTATCTGGCGGCGCTCGGTCCGGCCGCCGCGCACACCGCCCGGCTGACCTTCGCCGCGAACCTGTTCCAGGCCGGCGGCGTCGAGCCCGTCACCGAGGGCTCGTTCGAGGACAGCGGCGCCACGGAGGTCTGCCTGTGCTCGAGTGACGCCCTGTACGAAGAGCAGGCGCAGACGGAGGCGGCCCGGCTGCGAGCCGCCGGCGCCTCGCACGTGTTCCTCGCCGGACGCCCTGGGCAGTACCCCGGGGTCGACGCGTACGTCTTCGCGGGCTGCGACGCCGTCGCCGTGCTGTCCGCCACCCTTGACCGCATGGGAGCTGTGTCCTGATGGCAATCCCCGACTTCTCCGGGATCGAACTGGGGACCCCGGCCGCCGACGCCGGCGCCGACGAGTGGCGCACGGCGGTGAAGAGGGCGGCGGGCGGGGACGACCTGCTGTGGGAGACCCCCGAGGGCATCAACGTCAAGCCGCTGTACACCGGTCAGGACCTGGAGGGTCTGGACTTCCTGGGCACCTATCCGGGTGCCGCGCCGTACCTGCGCGGCCCGTACCCGACGATGTACGTCAACCAGCCGTGGACGATCCGTCAGTACGCCGGCTTCTCCACCGCCGAGGAGTCCAACGCCTTCTACCGCCGCAACCTCGCGGCCGGCCAGAAGGGCCTCTCGGTCGCCTTCGACCTGCCGACGCACCGCGGGTACGACAGCGACCACCCGCGGGTGACCGGCGACGTCGGCATGGCCGGTGTGGCGATCGACTCGATCTACGACATGCGCCAGCTGTTCGACGGCATCCCGCTGGACAGGATGACCGTGTCGATGACGATGAACGGCGCGGTGCTGCCGGTGCTCGCGCTCTACATCGTCGCCGCCGAGGAACAGGGCGTGCCGGCCGAGAAGCTGGCCGGGACCATCCAGAACGACATCCTCAAGGAGTTCATGGTCCGCAACACCTACATCTATCCGCCGAAGCCGTCGATGCGGATCATCTCCGACATCTTCGCCTACACCTCGCAGCGGATGCCCCGCTACAACTCCATCTCCATCTCCGGCTACCACATCCAGGAAGCGGGCGCGACGGCCGACCTGGAGCTGGCGTACACGCTCGCGGACGGCGTGGAGTACATCCGGGCGGGGCGTGAAGCGGGCCTGGACGTCGACGCGTTCGCGCCGCGGCTGTCCTTCTTCTGGGCGATCGGCATGAACTTCTTCATGGAGGTCGCCAAGCTGCGGGCGGCGCGCCTGCTGTGGGCGAAGCTGGTCAAGCAGTTCGACCCGCAGAACAGCAAGTCGCTGTCGCTGCGCACCCATTCGCAGACCTCGGGCTGGTCGCTGACCGCGCAGGACGTCTTCAACAACGTGACGCGCACCTGCGTCGAGGCGATGGCGGCGACCCAGGGCCACACGCAGTCGCTGCACACCAACGCCCTCGACGAGGCGCTCGCGCTGCCGACCGACTTCTCCGCGCGCATCGCCCGCAACACACAGCTGCTGATCCAGCAGGAGTCCGGCACCACGCGGGTGATCGACCCGTGGGGCGGCAGCGCCTACGTGGAGCGGTTGACGTACGACCTCGCGCGGCGCGCCTGGCAGCACATCGAGGAGGTCGAGGCCGCGGGCGGCATGGCCAGGGCCATCGACGCCGGCATCCCCAAGCTGCGCATCGAGGAGGCAGCCGCCCGCACGCAGGCCCGCATCGACTCCGGGCGCCAGCCGGTGATCGGCGTCAACAAGTACCGCGTCGACAGCGACGAGCAGATCGACGTCCTCAAGGTCGACAACTCCTCCGTGCGCACCCAGCAGATCGAGAAGCTGCGCCGGCTGCGCGAGGAGCGGGACGACGACGCGTGCCGGGCCGCCCTGGACGCGCTGACCCGGGCCGCGGGCGGCGAGGGCAACCTGCTGGAGCTGGCCGTGCACGCGGCCCGCGCGAAGGCCACCGTCGGTGAGATCTCCGACGCCCTGGAGAAGGTGTACGGCCGGCACGCGAGCCAGATCCGTACGATCTCCGGCGTGTACCGCAACGAAGCAGGGGAGTCGCCCTCCGTGGACCGCACCCGCGGCCTCGTGTCCGCGTTCGAGGAGGCCGAGGGCCGGCGGCCGCGCATCCTGGTCGCCAAGATGGGCCAGGACGGACACGACCGCGGCCAGAAGGTGATCGCCACCGCCTTCGCCGACCTCGGCTTCGACGTCGACGTCGGCCCGCTGTTCCAGACCCCGGGCGAAGTGGCGCGTCAGGCCGTCGAGGCCGACGTGCACATCGTCGGGGTGTCGTCGTTGGCCGCCGGACACCTCACCCTGGTGCCGGCGCTGCGCGAGCAGCTCGCCGAGGAAGGACGCGAGGACATCATGATCGTCGTCGGCGGAGTCATCCCGCCGCAGGACGTGCCCACACTCCTGGAGATGGGCGCGGCCGCCGTCTTCCCGCCCGGCACGGTCATCCCGGACGCCGCGTACGACCTGGTGAAGCGGTTGTCGGACGACCTCGGGCACGGCCTCTGACGCCCATGGCCATCGACCTGGACACGTATGTGAAGGGTGTACTCGACGGGAAGCGCGCGATCGTCGCGCGCGCCATCACCCTCGTCGAGTCCACCCGGCCCCAGCACCGGGCGCTGGCGCAGGAGCTGCTGACCGAGCTGCTCCCGCACAGCGGCAGGGCGCGCAGGATCGGCGTCAGCGGAGTGCCCGGCGTGGGCAAGTCGACGTTCATCGACGCGTTCGGCACGCTGCTGACCTCGCGGGGCCACCGGGTGGCGGTGCTCGCCGTCGACCCGTCGTCCAGCCGCACCGGGGGCTCGATCCTGGGTGACAAGACCCGGATGGAACGTCTCGCGGTGGATCCGGCGGCGTTCATCCGCCCCTCCCCCACCGCGGGCACCCTCGGCGGGGTCGCCAAGGCGACGCGGGAGTCGATCGTGGTGATGGAGGCGGCCGGCTACGACGTGGTCCTCGTCGAGACGGTCGGCGTCGGCCAGTCCGAGACCGCGGTCGCGGGCATGGTCGACTCCTTCCTGCTGCTCACCCTCGCCCGCACCGGCGACCAGCTGCAGGGCATCAAGAAGGGCGTCCTGGAGCTGGCCGACGTCATCGCCGTCAACAAGGCGGACGGCCCGCACGAGCTCGACGCCCGCGCCGCCGCCCGCGAACTGGCGGGCGCGCTGCGGCTGATGCACGGCAAGGACGCCGCGTGGGCGCCGCCCGTGCTGAGCTGCAGCGCCCGGGAGTCGTCCGGGCTGGACACCGTCTGGGAGCGCCTGGAACAGCACCGCACGGTGCTCGACTCCACCGGGCGCCTGGCCGCCAAACGGCGCGACCAGCAGGTCGACTGGACCTGGACCATGGTCCGCGACGAACTCCTCGGCCGGCTGCACGCCGACCCGGCGGTGCGCACCCTCGCCCCGCTCCTCGAACAACAGGTCAGGGACGGCGGGCTGACGGCGACGCTGGCGGCCGAGCGCATCCTCGCGACGTTCGCGGAAGGGGGCGGCGGGGCGCGCGGCGGCTGAGTTCAGCCCCGGGCCTGCGGGCCGGCGTCGGCGGTGGCCCGGTAGCCCGCGACCGACGGCCAGCGAACCGTCAGGACGACGGACTCCTCCTCCGCGTACCAGGAATGGTCGACGCCCTTGCCCCACACGATGTAGTCGCCCTGCTCCGCCAGCACGACGCTGCGCCCGGGCAGCTCGACCCGGAAGCGCCCGCTGATGAGCACCAGCAGGGCGGTGCGCACTTCACCGCTCACCCACTGCACCCGCTCGTCGCCGGGCGGGTGGACGCCCCACTTGATCTCCACGTCCGCGCTGTGCCGGGGGTCGTCGGCGTCCTTGAAGTGGCCCAGCAGCCAGCCGTGGTCCAGCGCCGCGTCCTTGCCGGCGTTGCCCACGTACACGTTGTCGCTCATGCGTCCGCAACGTAGCAGCCGGGACCGCACCCCATCGAGTCGCCCCGGACCGCCCGGCGGCGGCCCGGGCACCGGCCCCGGCGGCGGACACGAGAGGGGCCGCCGCCCCTCCGGAAACCGGCACCGTCGCTCCCCGGAGGGCGGGTCGGCTTCCGTGAGGCCCGCGCAGCGCGCACCGGGTCGGGACTCGGCTGCGACGCCACCGGCTCCGCTCGGCAGCCGTCACCGCTTCACGGGTCGCGGCCGGCCGCGCCGCGCCGGCGGTCCCCGGTGGCAGGTCCGTGACGGTGGCAGGTCCGTGACGCGAGCCGGTCCGTGACGGAAGCCGGTCCGTGGTGCCGGCCCGCCCCCAGGTGGCGAGCGCCGCCTCAGAGGGCGGTGTCCCACCGCAGGAGCACCGCGGTGTCGGGGCGGGGCAGGCGGACGGTGAGGATCCCCGCGTCGGCGTCCCACCGGACGGTGGCGTCGGAGGTGCCCGGGTACAGCACCTCCGGTACCGGGCCGACGCCCCGCAGGTGCGGCAGGCACAGTGCGCGCCGCTCACCGCCGGGGCCCCGGCGCCACACCGTCAGGAACGTGGACTCGGGGCCACGCAGCCCGTGCGCGAGCCAGGCGTCCTCCCAGGCGGGCAGCCCGAGCGGCCAGAAGGGGTGGGCGCCGGCGATCCGGGGGCGGATGTCCTTGTACACCCCGATCGCCGAGCGCACGAGGGCGAACCGGTCGTCGTCCATATGGTCGAGGAACCCCGAGAGGTGGACCCGGCCGAGGAGTGCGCCGGTGAGGGTGAAGGCGATCTCGTCGAGGCTGTGCGCCGGCTGGGGGTAGGCCCAGACGGCCGCCTGCTCGGGCGCGACGGCGGTCGCGGCCGCGGCGGCGATCGGCGGATAGCGCAGGAAGTCCTGCTGGTCGCTGGTGGACTGCAGTTGCGTCACCGCCAGCTGCGCGTAGTCCATGCGCAGGCCGCCCGACCCGCAGTTCTCCAGGACGAGACGGGGGTGCCGGTCGAGCAGTGAGGCCATCCAGTCGAGGTGGGCGCGGTGGTGTCCGAGCAGTCCGGCGCCCGGGCTCTCGGGGCCCTCGCCGGTGCCGCTCTCCGTGCCGGGGCCGATGTTGATGTTGTAGTCGAGCTTGAGGTAGCCGACGCCCCAGTCGCCGACGAGCCGGTCGGCGACCCGGTCGAGATGGGCGCGGGCGGCCGGGTGGCGCAGGTCCAGCTGGTGCCGTCCGTGTTCGGTGACGCGCAGCCCGCCGCGCTGGAAGAACGCCTCGGGCGGCAGCGTCCGGGCCAGTGGGCTGCGCACGCCGACGACCTCGGGCTCCAGCCACAGCCCCGGCGTCATACCGCACTGCCGGATGGCGTCCAGGACCTGTTCGATGCCGCCGGGGAAGCGGTTCGGGGCGGCTTCCCAGGCGCCCACGGCGTCCCACCAGCCCTGGGCGTCGTCGTCGTACCAGCCCGCGTCGATGACGAAGACCTCCGCGCCGGCGGCGGCCGCGGACTCGATCAGGGGCAGCAGTTTCTCCGTGGTGGGGTCGCCCATGAGGGTGTTCATGTAGTCGTTGTAGATCACCGGGAGCGCGCGGTGGTCGGGGTGGTCGCGGCGGATGCCGCGGCGGTGGTCCGTGAGGATCCCGAAAGCGGCGTCCAGGCCGCCGCTCTCCGTGCGGACGAGGACGGCGGGCACGGTGTGGAACTCCTGGCCCGGCGCGAGGGTGTGCTGCCACTGGTGGTGGGCGTCGTCGGGGCCGAACAGCGCGACGTAGGCGGATCCTTCGCGCTCACCTGTCTCGAAGCGCCAGCCCGCGCTGGACTCGATCTGCCACAGCCACGCCCCGCCGTCCCGGTCGGTGAGGCCCGCGACGGGGAGGTGGCGGCCGGTGGACCAGCTGCCCTGCGAGTACCGCTCGAAGCAGCCGCGGCCGTCGTGGCCGTGGGCGGACCGGCTCAGCGCGACGGCCCGGTCGCGGTAGGGGGCCTGCCGCCAGCGGCATTCGGCGAGCCAGTCGTTGTCGGCCCAGTGCAGGGTGAGACCGTCGAGCGATCCGTCGGCGTCGGCGATACCGCCGAGGGTCAGCGTGGTCACGCTCTCCAGCCGGATCGGGGCCGCGCCCTCGTTGACCAGGCGCACCCGGGCCCGCAGGAAGCCGGTGCCGGGAACCGCTCCGCCGCCCGCCTCGAGGGTGACGTGGGCGGCGAGTCCGGTCACGGGGTCCGCCAGCCGGATCGTGGTGCGCTCCCGGCCGCCCTCGTGGACCGTCTCGTGGCCGCGATAGGCGAGGCGTTCGCCCACGGACGTCTCGATGAAACGTTCGCCCGACCACCGGCGTCCGTGGCCGGTGGCGGTCACCTCGACGAGGGGGACCAGGCAGGCCCGGTCCTGGTCGGGTCTGCCCAGTCGCACCGATCCCCCGGCGTCCACCACGGCGTGCAGTCCGAGTTCCGGGCGGGACCAGACACGGGACCTCTCGTCTGTCGCGACGGCAGTGGCCAAGGCAGTTTCCCCTTCCGGGACGGTTCGGTCCTGCGGTGCTTCTCGTAGGCGCTCTGAACTGGAGATTCGCGCTCGGGAGGCGGTGGGTCCGCCGCGCCGGCCGGGGTGACCGAGGAGTGAGTCCCTGGTCCCAAGTCTCTTGGCGCCCAAGTTGTGACCGCTCACAATCCTCGCAGGTCAGCGACCGGTCACACAAGCTTCGGCGGCCGGGGCGACCGCCCCCGGGCAGCGGGAGGCCGCCGGCATTCGCGACGTCGCCCGGCGGCGGACCTCCCCTCCCAGACCGTCACGAGGGTCGCCGACGGCCACCCGAGCGTGCGGAACGAGGCACGTCAGTCGGGCGGCCCCGCCACCCGGAGCCTCACGGTGGACGGCGACTCCGCCGGGACCGCGGACGTCTCCGGCAACGCCCGACCCTCGGGCGGGCGAGCACGTCGGCCACATCGGCGCGGGCGCCGCGAACGCCCTCACCTGCCAGGCGAAGGCCCCGGCGGCCGGGTGTCACGTGACGAACGCGCGCCGTGCGAGTTCGCGGGTTCCGGGAACCGCCACACCAGCGGCCTCTCCGGGGCGGCGGACCTTTACGCGAACGGCACCACGAACACGGTCGCGTTCAGCAAATCCTCCAGCCGGCCCGACTTCCGCGATCTGCCGGTCCCGGTCACCCGGAAGGCCGACATAAAAGCCGTCACCTTCGCAAACTCCACCAGGTGAGCGCCCGACATCGGCAAGGTGGCGGCCGCGCCGCCGACCGGCCGACTTCGCCCCGGCCGGGGTCTTCACGGGCCCCGGCCTTCCCCATCCTCCACACCACCGGTTACCTTTCCCCTATCCGCAATACCGAACGTTGATTGTCATACCGAACAGAAGGGCGGTCCGGTGGTGAACGCCGAGATCCTGGACGAGCGCGGGGAAGAGTCCCGTCCCGACACCTATGTCATCGGAGTCGACTACGGCACGCTGTCCGGGCGGGCCGTGGTGGTCCGGGTCTCCGACGGCGCCGAGCTGGCGTCGGCCGAGCACCCGTACACCCATGCCGTGCTCGACCGGGAGCTGCCGGACGGGACCGCGCTGCCGCCGGACTGGGCGCTGCAGGTGCCCTCCGACTACATCGACGTCCTGCGCATCGCCGTACCTGAGGCGCTGGCCCGCTCGGGGGTGCGCCCGGAGCAGGTCGTGGGAATCGGCACGGACTTCACCGCCTGCACGATGGTGCCGACGCTGGCCGACGGCACGCCGCTGTGCGAGCTGCCGGACCTCACCGGCCGTCCGCACGCCTACGTCAAGCTGTGGCGTCACCACGCGGCCCAGGCCCAGGCCGACCGCATCACGGCGCTGGCCGAGCAGCGCAAGGAGCCGTGGATCAAGCGCTACGGCGGCAAGATCTCCTCGGAGTGGGAGTTCGCCAAGGCGCTGCAGCTCCTCGAGGAGGACCCGGAGATCTACGCCCGGACCGAGCGCTGGGTGGAGGCCGCGGACTGGATCGTGTGGCGGCTGTCGGGGAACTACGTCCGCAACGCCTGCACCGCCGGCTACAAGGGCCAGCTGCAGGACGGCGTCTACCCGTCGCCGGAGTACCTCGCCGCGCTGAACCCCGACTTCGCCGACTTCGTGAGCACCAAGCTGGAGCACCCGATCGGGCAGCTCGGCGATCTGGCGGGCGGCCTGACGGCCGAGGCGGCGGCCTGGACGGGCCTGCCGGAAGGCATCGCCGTGTGCGTCGGCAACGTCGACGCCCATGTGACGGCGCCCGCCGCGACAGCGGTGGAGCCGGGCCGGATGGTGGCCATCATGGGCACCTCCACCTGCCACGTCATGAGCTCCGACCAGTGGGCCGAGGTGCCGGGCATGTGCGGCGTCGTCGACGGCGGCATCCTGCCGGGCCTGTGGGGCTACGAGGCCGGGCAGAGCGGCGTCGGCGACATCTTCGGCTGGTTCGTGCGCACCGGCTTCCCCGCCGCGTACGCCGAGGAGGCGGCCGCCCTCGGACGCGACGCGCACCAGCACCTCACCGCGCTCGCGGCCGAGCAGAAGATCGGCGAGCACGGGCTGATCGCGCTGGACTGGCAGAGCGGCAACCGCTCCGTCCTGGTCGACCACGACCTCAGCGGCGTGATCGTGGGCCTGACGCTGTCCACCCGCCCCGAGGACGTCTACCGGGCGCTGCTGGAGGCCACCGCCTTCGGCACCCGCACCATCATCGAGGCCTTCGAGAACTCCGGCGTGCCGGTGCGCGAGCTGATCATCGCGGGCGGTCTGACGAAGAACGAGCTGCTGATGCAGATCTACGCCGACGTCACCCGTCTGCCCCTCGGCGTCATCGACTCGGCCCAGGGACCGGCCCTCGGCGCCGCGATGCACGCGGCGGTCGCGGCCGGCTCGTACCCGGACATCAGGGCCGCCGCCCACGCCATGGGCAAGGCCCGCCCGGCGGTCTACCAGCCCGACCCCGAGCGGGCTGCGGCCTACGACCGCCTGTTCGCCGAGTACCGGCTGCTGCACGACTACTTCGGCCGCGGCGCCAACGAGGTCATGCACCGCCTGCGCCGTATCCGCGCCGAGGCATCCGCCTGAGAACGCCGTACCCCCGCGCGGTGAACGTCACCGCCATCTGCTCTGTGGTCATCATTCCCGAAAGGAAACGTCCGACATGGAAGCCAACGCCACGCCCTACCCCGACCACGAGGTCTGGTTTCTCACCGGCAGCCAGGGCCTGTACGGCGACGACGTGCTGCAGCAGGTGGCCGAGCAGTCCCGGAGCATCTCCGAGACGCTGGGTCACCCGGGCGAGATCCCGGTCAAAATCGTGTGGAAGCCGGTCCTGACCGACGCCGACGCGATCCGGCGGATGTGCCAGGAGGCCTCGGCCTCCGACACCTGCGTGGGCGTGATCGTGTGGATGCACACCTTCTCCCCCGCCAAGATGTGGATCGCCGGACTCAGCGCCCTCGACCGGCCGCTGCTGCACCTGCACACCCAGTACAACCTGTCGCTGCCCTGGCCCAGCATCGACATGGACTTCATGAACCTCAACCAGGCCGCCCACGGCGACCGCGAGTTCGGCCACATCGAGTCCCGCGTCGGCGTCGACCGCAAGATCGTCGCCGGTCACGCCACCGACCCCCGCGTCGTGCGCCGCGTCGCCGCCTGGGCCCGCGCCGCCGTCGGCCGCCACACGGCCCGCACCCTGCGCCTGGCCCGCTTCGGCGACAACATGCGCGACGTCGCCGTGACCGAGGGCGACAAGGTCGAGGCCCAGCTGCGTTTCGGGTTCTCCGTCAACACCTACGGCGTCAACGACCTCGTCGCCGTCGTCGACGCCGTGCCGGACAAGGACGTCGCCGAACTCGCCGCCGAGTACACCGACTCCTACGACGTCGCCGAGGCCCTGCGCCCCGGCGGCGACCAGCACGACTCCCTGCTGTACGCGGCCCGCATCGAGGCCGGTCTGCGCGTCTTCCTCACCGAGGGCGGCTTCACCGCCTTCACCACCAACTTCGAGGACCTCGGCGGCCTGCGGCAGCTGCCCGGCATCGCCGTCCAGCGCCTCATGGCCGACGGCTACGGCTTCGGCGGCGAGGGCGACTGGAAGACCTCGGCCCTGCTGCGCACGATGAAGGTCATGGGCGTCGGCAGCCCCGGCGGCACCAGCTTCATGGAGGACTACACCTACCACCTCGGCCCCGGCAA
This sequence comes from Streptomyces sp. P3, assembly GCF_003032475.1. Taxonomy (NCBI): domain Bacteria; kingdom Bacillati; phylum Actinomycetota; class Actinomycetes; order Kitasatosporales; family Streptomycetaceae; genus Streptomyces; species Streptomyces sp. P3. The sequence goes on along the minus strand of NZ_CP028369.1, from coordinate 5,978,036 downwards.
GCCGTGCGTCCTCGGCGCCCACATGCTCGAGGTCTGCCCCTCCATCGCCGCCGGCCGCCCCAGCGCCGAGATCCACCCCCTCTCCATCGGCGGCCGCGAGGACCCCGTCCGCCTGGTCTTCAACGCCGCCGAGGGCCCCGCCGTCGTCGTCGGTCTCTCCGACCTCGGCGACCGCTTCCGGCTGACCGCGAACGTCGTCGACGTCATCTCCCCGAGCGAGCCGCTGCGCCGTCTGCCGGTGGCCCGCGCCGTGTGGGAGCCCCGCCCCTCGCTGGCCGAGTCCGCGGAGAGCTGGCTGCTCGCCGGCGCCCCGCACCACACCGTGCTCAGCTCGGCCGTGAGCGTGGAGACGCTCACCGACTACGCCGCCATGACCGGCGTCGAGCTCCTCACCATCGACGAGAACACCCGCACCGAGCAGTTCGCCAAGGAAGTCCGCTGGAACGCGGCCTACCACCGTCTCGCCCAGGCGCTGTGAGGGCGGACACCATGGCTCTGATCCGTGTGCAAGGAGGAAGCCGATGACCGTACGAGTACGCGACGGTCTGCGGCAGGAGGTGCTGGACGCCAACCTGACCATCCCTCAGGTCGGCCTGGCGACGCTGACCTGGGGCAACGTCAGCGGCGTCGACCGCGAGGCGGGCGTCTTCGTCATCAAGCCCTCCGGGGTCCCCTACGAGGACCTCGGTCTCGACGACCTGGTGACCGTCCGCCTGTCGGACGGCACGGTCGTCGACGGGCACCTGCGGCCCTCCACCGACACCGAGACCCACCGCTGCCTCTACCTCGCCTTCCCCTCCATCGGCGGCGTCACCCACACCCACTCCACCCGCGCCGTAGCCTTCGCCCAGGCCCGCCGCGACATCCCCGTGCTCGGCACCACCCACGCCGACACCTTCAACGGCCCGATCCCGGTCACCCCGGACCTCACGGCCGAGCAGTGCGCGAAGGACTACGAGTACAACACCGGGCGGGTCATCGTGGACCTCCTGGAGGAGGACGACCAGCGGGCGGTCGAGGTGCCCGCCGCCCTGGTGGCCAACCACGGCCCGTTCACCTGGGGGCCGACCGCCCGCAAGTCGCTCGAGCACGCCATCATCTGCGAAGCCGTCGCCGACATCGCCCTGCACACCTTCGCGCTGTCCCCGACCGCACCGCCCCCGCCCCACCTCCTCAACCGCCACTACACCCGCAAGCACGGCCCCGACGCCTACTACGGCAACCCGGCGCCCACGCCTTCCTGACCGACTCCACGACCCGAGGGCTCAAGGGCTCAAGGACTCAAGGAGTCAGAACAACTGAACGACTCGTCGGCCGGCCGGACGGTCGGCCGACCGTCCGGTCACCGCGAGCCGGCCGGTCATCCCGCGCCTGCCGGGGTCGACCCGGTCGGCTCGGGTGTACCCCGGCCGACCGGTCGGCCGACGCGTTCCCTGATATACCTGTCGCACGGAGACCGACTCCGGTCATTCCCGTCACTTGACGCGCGGCATTGCGGCCGCTCACACTCACAGGATGAATGTGACCGGTCACACGACCCCCGACCACCCCTCGGGCGCCGGGCGGGAACAGCGCAAAGCCGCCAGCATTCGCGATGTCGCTCGGGCCGCAGGCGTGTCGTACCAGACCGTCTCCCGGGTGATCAACGGTCACCCGAACGTCCGCGAGGAGACGCGCCGCCGCGTCGAGGCGGCCGTCCAGAGTCTGGGATTCCGCCGCAACCCGACCGCGTTCGCCCTCGCCAGCGGCGTGACCCGGTCCCTCACCGTCCTGACCTCGAACACGACCCTCCACGGCTACGCGGCCACTTTGCAGGGCCTGGAGGAAGCGGCCCGCGCCGCGGGATACGCGCTGGGCGTGAAGGTGCTGACGCCCGAGGACGACCTCGACCGCACGATGTCCGCGGCAGCGGCCGAGGGCGGCGGGCTGCTGGTCATCGGCTTCGACCCGCTCGGCGCCGCCGCACTGGAACGGGCCCCGGCCGACGTGCCGTGCGCCGCCGTCGTCGAGGCCCCGCCGCCCGGCGGGACCCCTCCCCGTCCCGCCGTGTGGGCCGACGACCGCGAGGCCGCCCGGGCCGCCACCGCGTACCTGCTGGAACTCGGGCACCGGACCGTCCACTACCTCGCCATCCCGTCGTCCGTGGGCGCCCGGCGTCCCGAAGGCCCCCGCGCCCAGGGCTGGCGCGCCGCTCTGGAGGCGGCCGGCATCACCCCGCCCGACCCGCGCGGCGGCACGGGCTGGGGCGCGCAGGTCGGCTACGACGAGGGGCGCGGGCTCGCGGACGACCCGGAGATCACCGCGATCCTGTGCGGCAACGACGACCTGGCACTGGGCGTGCTGCGCGCCCTGCACCACGCCGGACGCGATGTGCCGGGCGACGTCAGCGTCATCGGCTTCGACGACGCCCCGCACTCGGCGTTCCTCACGCCCGCCCTCACCACCGTGCGGATGGATTTCCAGGGTCTGGGCCGCGACGCCTTCGCCCTGCTGCGCGGCCAGTTGGAGAGCGGCCACCGGTCTCCCGAGCCGACGTTCGCCGGCACCGACCTGATCGTCCGCGAGAGCTCCGGCCCCGTCGGCGGCTGACCCGCCGGGTGCGGCCGGGCATCGCGGAACCCGCGGTTCCGCGCTTGCACGGCACGGCACCGCGGGTGACGAGTTCGCCGAAGCCCGGCGTTCTGGGGTGATGGCGGGTACGAGCCGGGGTTAGATGGGGCTATGGATCGACGGCTCGGACGTCTGCGGTCCTGGCAGGGGCTACGGACCGTCGCCGGCCAGGTGTTCGTTCTCCAGGTCTTCGTCATTCTGGTGCTGGTGGCGGCCGCGGTGGCCGCCCTGCTGCTGCAGGCCCGGACAGACGCCGAGCGTGAGGCCCGTAACCGCACCCTCGCGGTGGCCTCCGCCGTCGCCTCCTCGCCCTCGGTGGTCCAGGCCCTGAGCGAGCCGAAGCCCACCGCGGTGCTGCAGCGCCAGGCCGAGCAGACGCGCGTGCGCTCCGGCGTGGACTTCGTCGTGGTGATGAGCGTCGAAGGCATCCGCTACACCCATCCCAACCCCGCGCGGATCGGCCAGCATTACATCGGCAGCATCACCAAGGCCCAGCACGGCGGAGTCGTCACCGAGACGACCACCGGGACGCTGGGCCGGTCGGTACGGACCGTCGTCGCCGTCAGGGACCCGGCCGGGAAGATCGTCGGGCTGGTCTCCGCGGGCATCACGGTCAAGCGGGTGAGTGTGGCGGCCGACCGGCAGGCGCCGCTCGTCCTGGCGGCGACGGCGCTGGTGCTCGCGGCGGCCACCGCGGGGAGTGCGCTGATCAGCCGGCGGCTGCGCCGCCAGACGCACGGGCTCGGTCCGGCGCAGATGACCCGGATGTACGAGCACCACGACGCCGTCCTGCACGCGGTGCGCGAAGGGGTCCTCATCATCGACCAGCAGGACCGGCTGGTCCTGGCCAACGACGAGGCGCGGCGGCTGCTGGAATTCGGCGCCGACGTGGAGGGGCGGCCCGTCAGCAGCCTCGGGCTGGAACCGAGCGCCGAACGGCTCCTGCTGTCGGGCACGACGTCCACCGACCGGGTGATCAAGGTCGGCACCCGCCTGCTGGCGGTCAGTCAGCGCCCCATGGAGCAGCTGCCCGGCCCCGGCGGCTCGGTCACCACCCTGCGGGACACGACGGAACTCAGTGCTCTGGTCGGGCGCGTGGAGGTCGTCCAGGAGCGGCTGAGCCTGCTGTACGAAGCCGGACTGCGCATCGGAACCACCCTGAACGTGACGCGCACCGCGGAGGAACTGGCCGAACTGGCCGTGCCCAGGTTCGCCGACTACGTCACCGTCGACCTGGCCGACGCCGTGCTGCGCGGAGAGGAACCGAACCTGGCGAACATCGCGGAGCTGCGTCGGGTCGCGCTGCACGGCGTGCGCACGGGCACACCGCTGTATCCGACCGGTCGACTCATCCACTTCGCCCCCTCGACGCCGCAGGCCACCGGGTTCGGTTCGGGGCGGATGGTGCTGGAGGCCGACATGGCGGCGTTCTCCGGCTGGCAGGCACAGGCCCCCGACCGCGCTCGCGCCCTGGTGGCCTCCGGCATCCACTCGATGATCGCGGCTCCCCTGCGGGCGCGCGGTGTGATCCTCGGTGTGGCGACCTTCTGGCGCTCGCGGGAACCCACGCCGTTCGACCAGGAGGACCTCTCGGTCGCGGAGGAGCTGGTGGCCCGTGCGGCGGTGAGCATCGACAACGCCCGCCGCTTCACCCGCGAGCACGCCACGGCCGTCACCCTGCAGCGGAGCCTGCTCCCGCAGGCGCTCCCCGAGCACAGCGCCGTCGAGGTGGCGCACCGCTACCTGCCGGCCGAGGCGGGCCTCGGCGGCGTCGGCGGTGACTGGTTCGACGTCATCCCACTGCCCGGGGCGCGGGTCGCCATCGTGGTGGGCGACGTCGTGGGACACGGTCTGCACGCCGCCGCCACCATGGGTCGACTGCGCACCGCCGTCCACAACTTCTCGACGCTCGATCTGCCTCCCGACGAACTGCTCTGGCATCTGGACGAACTCGTCACGCGTATCGACCAGGACCGTGACGACGACAACGCCGACACTCCGACGCTGACCGGCGCCACCTGCCTGTACGCGGTCTACGACCCGGTGTCCGGCCGGTGCTCCATGGCCCGCGCCGGTCACCTGGAGCCCCTTGTCGTCCACCCGGACGGCAGGGCCCGCCTGGCCGGCGTGCCGGCCGGACCGCCGCTGGGACTGGGCGGGCTGCCCTACGAGAAGGCGGAGATCCAACTACCCCCGAGCAGCAGCATCGTGCTGTACACCGACGGTCTGCTCGAGGAACGGCAGCGGGACATCGACGAGGGGATCGAACGGCTGCGCGGCGTCGTCGCACACGCCGGACGCACACCTGAACAGATGTGCCAGGCCGTGATGGACACCCTGTTGCCCACCGCCCCGCGCGACGACGTCGCCCTGCTCGTCGCCCGCACCCGGCTGCTCGACGGTGACCGGATGGCGGTCTGGCAGGTGGAGTCCGATCCCGCGGCCGTCTCCGGTGTGCGGGCCTGCGTCAGCGGCCTGCTGCACGACTGGGGACTGGACGAGGAGGCGTTCACCCTGGAACTCATCCTCAGCGAACTGGTCACCAACGCCATCCGGTACGCGACCGGGCCCATCACCGTGCGCGTGATCCGTGACCGCAGCCTGATCTGCGAAGTGTCCGACGGGAGCAGCGTCTCACCGCATCTGCGCCGCGCCGCCGGCATGGACGAGGGCGGCCGCGGGCTCTTCCTCGTGGCCCAGTTCGCCGACCGCTGGGGCACGCGTTACACACCCGAAGGCAAGGTCATCTGGACCGAGCAGCAACTGTCCGTGGGCCAGTGACGGTTCACTCGGTCTCCGCGGCTGCGGGCCGAACGGTCACGTGTGGTGGGTTCGCGGGGTGCGGGGTCGCGGGGTACCGGGCGGAGGGAGATTGTGCACATGCGCGACGCGGTCATGAGGGCGGTGAGTACTATTCGGCAAAACCACGGCACATCACTCCAAGGAGGGCCCTCGTGGCCGACAACCATGACGAGACGACCAGCCTCAGGCCGCTGTACGCCGCCCGGTTGGCTGACGACCTGAAGCACAACACCGAGGAGCAGGAGCGTCTCGGCAACGAAGTGACCGCGCTGCAGGAGAAGTTGGAGTCACTGCGCCACGACCACGCGCTGCTGGTCAACATGCAGCAGGCGCTCGGCGGGGCCGAGGCGGCGGCCGAGGCGGCTTCCACGAGCGCGCCCACGGCTTCCGTTCCCCGCCAGGCCGCGCCTGCCGCCGCGCAGGGCGGTGGGCAGAAGAAGGCGCGCTCCAGGAAGGCGGCGTCCCCCAAGGCCGTGTCAACGCCGAAGACCGCCGCGTCACCGGCGAAGCCCGCGTCGTCACCGAAGGCCGCGAAGTCACCGAAGGCCGTGTCGGCGCCCGCGCCCAAGGCCGACGCGGTGTCGAAGGCGGCCCCGGCGGCCAAGCAGGCGTCTGCCGCCAAGCAGGCGTCGAAGGCCGCCGACGGTCCGACGCTGCGTGAACTCGTCGTCGGTCACCTGACCGGCGAGGGTGCGCCCCGCTCGGCCCTCGAAGTCACCGAAGCGCTGACCGGCACCCACCCGGAACGCGGCGTCAAGATCACGGTGGTGCGCAGCACCCTGGAGGCCCTGGTGGCCAAGGGGCAGGTCCGTCGCAGCAAGCAGGGCAAGTCCGTCTTCTACTCGACGGAGTCCGTTCCCGCCGCCGCGGACGAGAAGCAGCCGGCGACCGTCTGACGCGTCCGGCTCACCGCCGCTCAGGCTGTCGACGGGGGCGGCAGCGGAGCGGGGCCGCGGCGGTGAACCTGCCGCCATGCGGAGCAGTCACCGGTGTGCCGCGGCTGCGCGCAGCAGGCTGGACGTCCTGCCCGGGCCGTGTGACAAAAGTCGAGCCCGGTCTGCCTGCCCTGGCGGACCGCATGGAGACGAGCATGAGCCGCAGGGCGGCGCTGACCGGCGGCCCCGACCCGGGCGAACGGTTCGTCACCGCCGTCTTCGCGGAGATCCGCGCCGACGACGGCGTCGTCCGGATCGTCAACTGCGGTCACCCGCCCCGCTGCTCATCGGGCCGAACGGGGTCCGCGAACTCGCCCGGGGGGCGGTCGGCTCCGCCGCTGAACCTCGGCATGCTCGTCGGCGATCCGTATCACGTCGAGGCCTACGCCTTCCGGCCCGGCGACCAACTCCCGCTGTACACGGACGGAGTCACCGAGACCCGCGAGCCCGACGGCTCGTTCCATCCCCGACACCGGCGACTGCGCTCCTGGGGGAAACCGCCGCCCGACGAGCTGCTGCGCCGGCCGCGCACCGACCTGCTGGCCCACAGCCACGACCGTCTGCAGGACGACATCGCGGCGCTCACCGCCTGTCTGCTCGCCGACGAGGAGTGTGCGCAGCGGGGCGGGGCGGCCCTCGACCGACTCTCGCGGACGACCGACTCTTACGGAGTCGTGACGTGACGGGCGCGGAGCAGGGTGTCGGCGGGTGCGCCGCCCTAACGTGGAGCCATGCGTGTACTGGTCACCGGCGGCGCCGGGTTCATCGGGTCCCATGTGGTCGAGGCGCTCCGGGCGCGCGGGCACGAAGCCGTCGTGTTCGACGTGCGGGCCGACCCCGCCGCGGACGTGCGCGACGAGCAGGCCGTGGCCCGCGCCCTGGCCGGGGTGGACGCGGTGTGCCATCAGGCCGCCATGGTCGGGCTGGGCGCCGGGTTCGCCGATGCCGTGGAGTACGTCTCCCGCAACGACCTGGGCACCGCCGTCCTGCTGACGGCCATGGCCGCGCAGGGCGTACGGCGGCTCGTGCTGGCCGGGTCGATGGTCGTCTACGGGGAGGGCCGGTACACGTGTGCGCGGCACGGCGTGGTGCGGCCGGGGCCCCGGGTCGTCGCCGACCTGGCGGCCGGGCGTTTCGAGCCGCGGTGTCCGGTGTGCGGCCGGGAGCCGTCCGCCGGGCTGGTCGGCGAGGACGCGGCGGCGGACCCGCGCAACGTGTACGCCACCACCAAGCTCGCCCAGGAGCATCTGGCCGCCGCCTGGGCGCGGTCGACGGGCGGGTCGGCGGTGTCGTTGCGCTACCACAACGTCTACGGCCCCGGGATGCCCAGGGACACCCCGTACGCCGGGGTCGCCTCCTTCTTCCGTTCGGCGCTCGCCCGGGGCGAGGCGCCGCGCGTGTTCGAGGACGGGCTGCAGCGACGGGACTTCGTGCACGTACGGGACGTGGCGGCGGCCAACGCGGCCGCGCTGGAGGCGGATCCGGCCGCCGGCGCGCTCACCGCGTACAACACCGGCAGCGGCGAGCCGCACACCGTCGCCGAGATGGCGAGGGCGTTGGCCGCCGCCCACGGCGGACCCGAGCCGGTGGTGACCGGCGAGTACCGGCTGGGGGACGTCCGGCACATCACGGCGGACTCGTCCCGGCTGCGGGCGGAGCTGGGCTGGAAGCCGCTGGTCGGCTTCACGGAAGGCATGCGGGAGTTCGCGTCGGCGGGGATGCGCGGCGCGTAGGACCGCACAGGGCCGGTGGTGCTGCCCGCGTCATGAAGCTGCCGTGGGCAGCACCACCTCGAAACGGCAGCCGCCGGGGATGTTGTGCACGGTGGCCCGGCCCCGGTGCGCCTCCACGATGCCTCGGACGATCGCCAGACCCAGTCCGGCTCCCGCCGGCGGCGTCCGGGCGTGGGTGCCGCGCCAGCCGGTGTCGAAGACGCGGGCGAGGTCCTCCTCGGGGATGCCGCCGCAGCTGTCCGACACGGACAGCACCACGCCGTCGGGCGAGCGTTCGGCGGCCACCATGACGGTGCCGTCGGCGGGCGTCCGGCGGATCGCGTTGACCAGCAGGTTGCCGAGTACCCGGCTCATCTCCTTGCCGTCCACCTCCACCGGCAGGGGCTCCACCCGGTCCCCCACCAGTCGCACCCCGTGCTCGTACGCCAGCGGATACGCCCCGGCGAGTGCGTCGCCGACCAGGTCGTAGACCGACATCCGGGCAGGCGACAGGGCCAGGGCGCCCGCGTGGATGCGGGAGAGTTCGAAGAGGTCGCCGACCATGCCGTTGAGACGTTCGACCTCGGTGCGGATCTGGCGCAGATAGCGGCCGGGGTCGACGGCGACGCCGTCCTCCAGCGCCTCGGACATCGCGCGCAGGCCCGCGAGCGGGGTGCGCAGGTCGTGCGAGATCCAGGCGACGAGTTCCCGCCGGGACGACTCCAGCGCCCGCTCCCGCTCCCGGGACTCGGCGAGTTTCGCGCTGGTGGTCTGCAACTCGCGGCTCAGCGCGGCGAGTTCGGCGGTGGCCGGTCCGTCGGGTGCGGTGAAGTCGCCGCCGTCGCCGAAGGAGCGGGCCGCGAGGGCGAGTTCGCGGCTGCGGGCGACCACCCAGCGGCCTAGCGCCAGCGCGGTGGCCAGCGAGACGACGGCCGCCATCGCGACCACCGTGGTGACCACGCTCAGATCGTGCGGGGACAGGAACATCGCCTGCGCCACGGCGAGGGTGCCCGCGAGCATGGCGGTCACCGCGACGGCCGCCACCACGGTGAGCGAGCCGGTCAGCGACCGGCGGCGCAGCAGCCACAGGGCGCCCGCGCCGAGCAGCCCGGCCGCGCCGGCGCCGAGCAGGGCGTACAGGGCGATGAGAAGGGTGTCGCGCACGGTCACTCCTCACCGGGGCCGGCGGGGGCCGCCGGATCGAAACGGTAACCGACGCCCCACACCGTCTGGATCAGACGGGGCCGGGCCGGATCGTCCTCGACCTTGTTGCGCAGCCGCCGGACGTGGACGGTGACGGTCGACAGGTCGCCGAAGTCCCAGCCCCACACCTCCCGCATCAGGTCCTCGCGGCTGAACGCCCTGCCGGGATGCCGCAGGAAGAACGCCAGGAGGTCGAACTCGCGCAGGGTGAGCGCCAGTTCGGCGCCGGCCCGGGTGGCGCGGCGGGCCGCCGGGTCGAGGGTGATTCCGGCCGCGCCGAGGGACCGGGCGCCCGCCCCGGGCCGGGTGCGGCGCAGCACGGACTCCACCCTGAGCACCAGTTCCCGGGGGCTGAACGGCTTGGTGACGTAGTCGTCCGCGCCGACCTCCAGGCCGAGGATACGGTCGTCCTCGTCGCCGCGGGCGGTGAGCATGATGACCGGGACGGGCCCCCGGCCGCGCAACCGCCGGCACACCTCGAGGCCGTCCATGCCGGGCAGCATCAGATCGAGGACCACCAGGTCGGGCCAGTGGGCGGCGGCGCCGGCGAGGGCGGACGGCCCGTCACCCGCCCGGTCCACCAGGTATCCGGCGCGGTCGAGGTAGCCCGCGACGACCTCGGCGACGGTCGGGTCGTCGTCGACGACGAGGACCCGGGCCCCGGTGGTCCGGGCCCCCGGGCTCGCGGGGGCGTCCGCGGCCTGCTCGTACGGCTGCTGTTCCATACGGCCAGCCTCGCACCGTCGGCCGCCCCGCGTCGCCCCGCGGCCCCCGTCCCGCGTCGACGTCCGTGTTTCGTAAGGAGCCACAGTCCGAAATGCCCGATTCCCGTTCGTAGGGTGAGAGACGTGATGACCCCTCCCCCGCTCGAGGACGTCGACGTCGTCCTCCCCTGTCTGAACGAGGCCGAGGCGCTCCCCTGGGTGCTCTCCCGCATTCCCTCCGGCTGGCGCGCGCTCGTCGTCGACAACGGTTCCTCCGACGGCTCGGCGGACATCGCCCGGCGACTCGGCGCCGTCGTCGTCGACGAGCCGCGCCGTGGCTTCGGCGCCGCCTGCCACGCCGGGCTGAGCGCCGCGACCGCCGGCACCGTGTGTTTCTGCGACTGCGACGCCTCGCTCGACCCGGCTCTGCTCGTTCCGTTCGTACGTGAGGTCCAGGGCGGCCGGGCCGACCTGGTGCTCGGGCGCAGACGCCCGCAGGGCCGCGGCGTCTGGCCCGTGCACGCCCGGGCCGGCAACATCGCGCTCGCCCGGATGCTGCGCCGCCGCACCGGCCTGTGTCTGCACGACCTCGGTCCGCTGCGCGCCGCCCGCCGTGAGGCGCTGCTCGGGCTCGGCCTGACCGACCGGCGCAGCGGTTATCCCCTGCAGATGGTCGTACGGGCCGCCGACGCGGGCTGGCGCGTGGCCGAGCACGACGTCCCGTATCTGCCGCGGTCCGGCGCGTCCAAGGTGACGGGCACCTGGCGCGGCACCTGGCAGGCGGTGCGCGACATGAGCCGCGTCCTGGCCGAACCCCCGACACCGGCGCCGACGCCCGCGGCGGGCCCGGCTCCCGCTCCGGCTCCCGTGCCCGCCGAGGAAGGCGTCCGCCGATGACCACTTTGCTCGTCGTCGCCAAGGAACCGCGTCCGGGCCGGGTGAAGACCCGCCTGACCCCGCCGTTCACACCCGCCGAGGCCGCCTCGCTCGCCGAGGCGGCCCTCGAGGACACCCTGCGCGCGGTCGCCGCGACACCCGCCCGGCGTCGGGTGCTCGTGCTGGACGGGGAGATCGGCCCGTGGCTGCCGCCCGGTTTCGACGTCGTGCCGCAGTGCGCGGGCGGTCTCGACGAGCGGCTCGCCGCGGCCTTCGCCGGATGCGACGGTCCCGCCCTGCTGATCGGGATGGACACCCCCCAGGTGACACCGGAGCTGCTCACCGTGGACTTCGACGGGTACGACGCCTGCTTCGGCCCCGCCGAGGACGGCGGCTTCTGGGCCCTCGGGCTGGCCCACCCCGACCCGGACCTGCTGCGCGGCGTGCCGATGTCGACGTCCGTCACCGGCGCGGTGCAGCGTGCCCGGCTCGTCGCCGCCGGACTGCGGGTACGCGACCTGCCGCGCCTGCGGGACGTGGACACGTCCGCCGACGCGGAGGCGGTCGCCGCCTGCGCCGCGCACGGCCGCTTCGCCACCGCCCTGACCCGGCTCCGCGCGGTCGGCAGCCGATGAGCACGACGCACGAGGTGATGACGAAAGGCGCGATGACGCACGAGGTGACGACGAACGACGCGGTGACGAACGAGGCGGTGACGCGCGAGGGCGCGGAACACGGCTGGTCCCGCGCCGACCCGTACGCCGACGCCCTCCGGGCCGGCCGCGGACCGCTCTTCCTGCGCCGTGGGGACGGCTGGCTGCTGCCCCTGGACGTGGAGCGCTGGTGCGGGCGCGCCGACGCCGTGGACCGGCAGGTACTGGACCGCTGCGAGGGCGCCGTGCTCGACGTCGGCTGCGGTCCCGGACGGCTGGTCGCCGAGCTCGCCTCCCGGGGCCGGACCGCTCTGGGCATCGACGTCAGCGAGGCCGCCGTCCGGCACACGGTCCGGCTCGGCGGCCCCGCGCTGCGGCGCTCGGTCTTCGAGCCGCTCCCCGGGGAAGGCCGCTGGGGCACCGCCCTGCTCGTCGACGGCAACCTCGGCATCGGCGGCGACGCGGCGGCCCTGCTCGAAAGGCTGGCGGGGACCCTGGTCCCCGGCGGTCTGCTGATCGCCGAGACGGCTCCCGTGGACGTCGACGAACGCATCGACGTCCGTCTCGTCGACGTCCGGGGCGGGGCCGGCGTCCCGTTCCCGTGGGCCCGGCTCGGTACCCGGGCACTGCTCCGGCGCACCGGCCCGACGGGCTGGCGGGCCGCCGATCAGTGGTCGGCGGGCGGCCGTTGCTTCGTCGCCCTGCGCAGCCCCGGCCGCCGGCGCAGCGCGAGCAGCAGCGCCGAGGCACCGAAGAGCGCGGCCGTGATCAGCAGCCAGCGGGCGAGGAACCCGTCCGCGGACATCCCGGTCGCCGACCGGTAACGCTCCTCCACGCGCCCGCTGATCAGCGGGAACCACACCAGCAGGAGCAGCCCGGACAGAACGGCCGGCACCCGCACGTACAGGGCCCACGCGCGGTGGCCGGCCGCCTCCAGCGACCTCACGGACGCACGGTCGGCCGTCGCGTACAGCGGCAACAGCACCAGGTCGTGGAGGAGTGCGGCGCCCACGAACCACAGGGCCACCGCGAACCAGTCGTCCGCCAGCAGCCGCACCCCCGCATAACCGGCCAGCGCGAACGAGCAGGCCAGAAGCAGCAGGGGGAACGGGCTGCCGGCGTGCGTCCCGGGCAGGGCGCCGGTCGCCTTCGCACCGGGCGGCCGGGCCGCCGTCGCGCCGTGCCGCCTCACAGGTCGCCTCACAGGTGTCTCCTCACCGGGGTGTTCACAGCTGGCCGTACCGCTCGTCCCGCCGGCGCCGTCACAGCTCGCCGAACGTCAGCCGGGCGACCCATTTGGTGTTCAGCACGCCGGGCGCGGCGGGCACGATGATCCGGGCCGGGAATCCGTGGTCGGGGGTCAGCGGCTCACCGTTGACGTCCAGGGCCAGCAGGGAGCGCGGATCGCGCACCTGGTTCGCGCGCAGCGCCGCCCGGCGGAAGGCCCCGCTCCGCTGGAGCGACTCGACCAGGACGTCGGGCGCCGCGTCCGCGTCGTGGCCGACCAGGGCGGCGAGATCACGCAGCCGCACGCCCCGCCACCACTGGTCGGAGGTGGACCAGCCCTCCACGCACGCGATGGGCAGCGCCGCGCTGTGCAGGGGGAGTTCGAGCAGCTGGGCCCGGCTCAGCCGGACGGTCCCGGCGGGCCCGGTGACGGTCAGCCGCCACGCGTCCGCGCTCGTCTCGGCCGCGACGATCCCCCGGGAGACGGCCGTCTTGTTGATCTGGAAGCCGCCGGGGCCGCTGCCCGGCTCCGCACCCCCGTGCGGCGCGAGGAAGGCAGTCCGCCGGGCGAGCCCGTCGAAGCTCCGCCCCGCCGACGTGACGAACAGCAGCAGGCAACCGCCTCCGACCAGCCAGAGCGCGCCCCGCCGCGTCACGGTGGGCTCCGCGGGACGCGGCGCGGTCAGCGAGACCTCCGCGCCGCGGGCGGCCTCCTCCCGGGCGGGCTCCGGCTCGTCCCGCAGTCGGCGCAGGTTGCGTACGGCGGCCGGCGCGCGCAGTACCGCGTGGGCGGTGAACGCGGCGAAGAACACCCACGCCCCGTAGAAGTGCAGCGGATAGAAGGAGCCGGGGAAGACGTAGTCGAGCTGGACGTTGAGCACGCCGGTGACGAATTCGAACAGCGCGCCGCCGACCAGCAGGAGCAGTGACAGGCGCTCCAGCGCGTGGGTGAGCGACCGCGCGGGCGGCAGCGCGAACAGCCGGGGGATCACCGACCACAGTTTCGCCAGCAGGACGGGGATCAGGGTGATCCCGAGGGTGACGTGGACGCCCTGGGTGAGCCGGTAGAGCCAGGGCGGGTCCGTCGGCCACGCGAAGAGGTAGAAGCCGAGCAGCCCCTTGTCCGGGGTCTTGTCGTTCACCGGCGAGAGATCCGGGTTGTAGGCGGCGTACGACAGCAGCCCCGTCACGAACAGCACGGTGATCCCGCCGAGCAGCACGACACCGAGGACGGAGGTGAACCACGGACCGCGCAGCGGGCTGCGCCAGAACCGGGGAGAGGTCGGCAGGCGGGGGGAGGCGGACAGGGACGGCAGGGTGGGCAACCGTGACATGCGCCGACCGTAGGCCGAGGCGGCCCGGCGACGGGGCCTTCGACACATGACGAAACGCTGACGTCCGCGGGCTAAGCGGCGTCGACGGGCCCGCGGCGGCCTAGCGTTCCCCTGTGAATCGTGATCATCTCCGTGACCTGGGTGCGACGGTGGCAGCTGCTCTGCTCGTCGCGGCCGCCGTGCTGGTCGGTACCGCGATCGAGCGGGACCACGGCACCCTGCGGGTGAACTGGCCCCCGCTGCTGGCCACCTGGCAGCCGCATGTCGGACCGGGCACCCCGGCGGCGATCGTCGTCGCGGTCGCCGTCGTCGCCTGCGGACCGGCCGTCGCGGCCCGGTTGCGGTGGCGGACGCTGCTCTGGTCGTCCTGGGGCACCGCCACGGCCTGGATCTTTGCCCTGGCGCTCGTCGACGGCTGGCAGCGCGGGGTCGCCGGCCGGCTCACGACCCGGCACGAGTACCTGCGGGTCATCGACCGCTTCCAGGACATCCCGGCCACCCTGCGGGACTTCACCCACCACATCCTGCTCCAGTCCCCCGACAACTGGCCCGCCCACGTGGCGGGCCATCCGCCCGCGGCGCCGCTCACCTTCGTCCTGCTCGACCGGGTGGGACTCGGCGGCGGAGGCTGGGCCGGGGTCTGGTGCATCACCGTGGGCGGGTCGGCGTGCGCGGCGGTCCTCGTCGCCGTGCGGACGCTCGTGGGCGAGGGCCACGCCCGCCGGGCGGCGCCGTTCCTGGTGCTGGCGCCGGCCGCGGTGTGGACGGGCACCTCCGCCGACGGCTACTTCACCGCGGTCGCCGCCTGGACGGTCGCCTTCCTCGCCCTCGCGGTCACCGGACACCGGCCGCGCCGGGCCGGCCTCGCCGCGGGGCTCCTCTTCGGGCTCACCTGCTATCTGTCGTACGGCCTCACCCTGTTCGCGGTGATCGGGGCCGCCGTCCTGCTGCTCGGCGGGCCGCAGCGACTGCGGCCGCTGCCGTACGTCGTCGCTGGAGCCGCCGTCGTCCCGCTCGCGTTCACCGTGGCGGGCTTCGACTGGTGGGAGGCGTACCGACTGCTGGTCGACCGCTACCACCAGGGCGCCGGCGGCGTCCGGCCCTACGGCTACTGGGTGTGGGCCAACCTCGCCTGCACGGTCCTGATCGTGGGTCCGGCCACGGTGGCCGCGCTGCGACGCGCCGGCGGCGCGTTCCCCCGCTCTCCCGCACGGCTCGCGGACGTGCGGGGCGCCTCCCCCGAATCCCGTCTCGCCCTGCTGGTCGCCGCCGTGTTCGCCGCGCTGCTGATCGCCGACCTGTCCGGGATGAGCAAGGCGGAGACCGAGCGGATCTGGCTGCCGTTCGCCCAGTGGCTGCTCGCCGCGTGCGCGCTGCTGCCCCGGCCCCGGCCGTGGCTCGCCGCACAGGTGGTGCTCGCGCTGCTCCTCAACCACCTGCTGCTGACGGGCTGGTGACACCGTGGCGCGGTTCCTGCTCCGCGGGCCGCCGGGCGGCCGGCGCCTGCCGGGGTGGCGGTGACCGCCCTTCCCCCGCCCTGTCACCGCGACGGGTCACCGCCCCGGCCGCCCGGAGGATCTCCGCCGTGAGGGAGACCCGTGCGCGCCCGCAGGGTGACCGCGCCGCACCGCGCGGCGCGGGCGTCACGCGCGTTCGGCGCGGACCACCACCAGTTCCTCGTGGTTCTCGCCGTCCTCCAGCAGGCCCTGCTGGAGGAGCCACCGGTGGCGGGAGCGCAGGACCGGGCCGTGCGGCACGGTGGCCCGGTCGGTGACCACGGCGCGCAGTCCGACGTCCGCCAGACGCCGCAGGGTGGCCTGGGTGTCGCACAGACTCGAGTGCACGAGCAGCAGGGCACCGCCGGGATTCAGGACGGCGGGCGCCTCGGAGCAGATCCGGTCGATGAACACGCGCCCGTCCCGGCCCGCGTCCCAGGCCCGCGCCAGGCCCCGGTGCGGCAGCGCCGTGGCGGGCGACGGCACGTAGGGCGGGTTGCTCACGACCAGGTCGTACGACCGCCCCGGCACGGCCGCGGTGAGGTCGCCCCGACGGCATCGGACCCGCTGGCCGGCGAGCAGCGCGTTGAACCTCGCGGTCAGCACCGCCAGCCGCGAGATGTCGACCGCCGTCACCCGGGCGCCCAGCCGTGCGGCCTGAACGGCGAGGGCCCCGGAGCCGGTGCCCAGGTCCAGCACCTCCGTGGCGGAGCCGATGTCCTCACGGGACAGGGCACGCGTCAGCAGCCGGGTGTCCCACTGGGGGGTGTACACACCCGGCGGGATACAGGCCCGGGCCGGCGCCTGTGGCGCCCATGCTTGCGCCGTCATCGCGTTCTCCGTTCGGCAGGGCGCTCCAGGTGCGGGGCGCGTCGTTCCGCCCCACTGAGTGCCCACTGGCCGCTGCCCCACACACGCCCCTCGCGCCCCTCACAGCCGACGCCGCCGGGTTCGCCGCGGTCGCCCGGAGCCGCGGGGCCCGGCGTCCCACGGGCGCGGGCAGGATCGGCGTCATGGGCTGACATCGACGTCACGGACAGGTGAGGACCTGTGGCGAGAGGTTCTTGATCAGGGTGTTGGTCCACCGCATCTGGCGCAGCGTCTGCGGGTGACACGAGGAGACGACGGCGAGCAGCTCGTCGTCCTTCGTGGCCTGTGCGGCCTGCGCCAGCATCTCCCAGTACAGGGAGTTCTCCGCGGCGCTCAGATGCAGTTCCCGCAGATCACGCAGGAGCAGCAGCCCGGGCTCGGGGCGGCGGCCCACCGCCTCGGCGGTCTTCTCCCGGAGCGTCGACAGCACACCGGTCGCACCGGTCGCGGGAGCCCCGGGCGATCCGTCGAGGTCGAGGCCGTGGGCGCGGGCGGCCTCGGCCAGGGAGGCGACATGGGCCCGGGACCAGGCGGCGAGGTCGCGGGCCACATGGTGGACCTCGTGCTCGGTGCGGTGGCGTTCGGCGACGGCGATCAGCTGACCGGCGAGGTGTCGCTCGCCGTGGTGCAGCGCGCGCAGGGTGAAAGCGATGCCGTTCACGGTGCCTCCTGCGCTCGGCGGTCCCGGGCAGGGACGGACGACTCGGTGACGAGGGCGGTCGGGCCGCCGACCGTGGCCGGCGCGGCGTCGGCGCGGGAGGGCGCCGACGCCGTGGTGGTCGGTGCGGGGGCGACGCGTCCGTCCCCGCGTTCCACGAGCCGCAGCGCCGCAGCGGCGGTCTTGAACAGCGGCTGCTTGGAGGCGGGGTCCCAGTCGGTGACGGTCGTCTCGTTGGCGGCGCGTCCCGGCATGCCGCCGCCCGGCCCGTGTCCGCCCTCGGTGTCCCAGTAGCCGTAGTGGAAAGGCAGGAAGAGCAGTCCGGGGCGGATGTCGGTCACGCGCAGCCGCCCCCGCACGGCGCCGCGGCGGGTGCCGACCTCGACCAGGTCGCCCTCGTGGAGCCCGAGGGCGGCGGCGTCGGACGCGGAGGCCTCCACCCACACGTCGGGGGCGGCGGCGTTCAGCTGGGGCGCCCGCGCGGTCTTGGTGCGGGTGTGGAAGTGGTAGAGGGTGCGGCCGGTGGTCAGCTGGAAGGGATGGTCCTCGTCGGGTGCCTCGTGCGGCGGCAGGTAGTCGGCCGCCCTGATCACGGCCTTGCCGTCCGGGTTGAGGGAGCGGTACTCGACGACGTCGTCGGCGGCGCCCGTCACCAGGTCCTTGCCGTAGCTCTCGCAGACGTCGGGATGCGCCCAGGCGACGCCGTCGGCGTAGAGGCGCGGCGTGCCGTCGGGGGCCTGTTCGTTGCACGGCCACTGGACGCCGCTCGCGCCGCGCAGTTTGGCGTAGGTGAGGCCGGTGTAGTCGCACGGCCGCCCCGCGCTGCAGCGTTTCCACGCCTCGAAGGCGGACTCCGGGTCGTGCCAGGTGATCAGCGGGCCGCCGTCCTTGTCGCGGAAGTCCATGCGGGCGGCGTAGTCGAGGAAGACGTCGAGGTCGGGCCTGGCCTCGCCGGGCGGTTCGACCGCCTTCTCCGACAGGTGCACGGTGCGGTCGGCGTTGGTGGCCGTGCCGGTCTTCTCGCCCCACGTCGCGGCGGGCAGCACCACGTCGGCCAGCCGGGCGGTCTCGGTGAGGAACAGGTCCTGCACCACCACGAACAGACGCTCCTGCTGCAGGATCGAGCGCACCCGGGCCAGCTCGGGCAGTGACACCGCCGGGTTGGTGCCGCTGATCCACAGCATGCGGATCGAGCCCTGCTCGGCGTACCGGAACATCTGCATCGCATGGGTGGGCGGGGTGTGGTGCGGGATGGTGGAGGGCTCGACGTTCCACACCCGGGCGAGGTCGGCGACGTGGTCGTCGTTCTGCCAGTTGCGAAAGCCCGGCAGGTCGCCGTCGGCGCCGCACTCGCGGGTGTTCTGCGCGGTGGGCTGCCCGTTCATCTGCAGCACGCCGGCGCCCGGCCGGCCGAGCATGCCGCGGACCAGGTGCAGGTTGTTGATCTGCACGGCGGCGGCGGTGGCCTGGTGGGACTGGTAGACGCCCTGCAGGACCGTGGACAGGAGCCGGTCGGCCGCGCCGAGGAGGTCGGCGGCCGCACGGATCGACGCGGCCGGCACGTCGCAGATCCGCGCCGCCCACTCGGGAGTGCACTCCTCGACCCGGGACGCCAGCTCCTCGAAGCCGACGGTGTGCGTACGGACGTAGTCGTGGTCGACGCGGCCGGCGCGGATGATCTCGTGCAGGAGCGCGTTCAGCAGCGCCACGTTGGTGCCGACGCGCGGGGCGAGGTGGACGGCCGCCCTGCGTGCCACCCGGGTGGGACGCGGGTCGACGCACACCAGGCGGGGCGGGTCACCGCCCTCCAGCCGGTCGAGGATGCGCATCCACTGCACGGGCTGCGTCTCGGCGATGTTGTGCCCGAACAGCGCGATCACGTCCGCGTGGTCGATGTCGTCGTAGCTGCCGGGCTGTCCGTCGCAGCCGAAGGACTCCTTCAGCGCCTCGCCGGCGGTGGCCGTGCACAGGCGGGTGTTGCCGTCCAGGTGGCTCGTGCCGATGCCGGCCCGGGCCAGCACCGCGAGGGTGTAGTACTCCTCCAGGTACAGCTGCCCCGAGGTGTAGAAGCCGATCGATCCGGGGCCGCGCCGAGTCAGCAGCTCGCGCGAGCGGGAGGTGACGCGCTCCATCGCGGTGTCCCAGTCGCACTCCACCAGACGTCCGTCCTCGCGGACCAACGGCCTGGTCAGGCGGCCGGAGGAGGAGTTCGCCTGCCAGCCGAAGGCGTCCTTCGGACCGAGGCGTCCGCGGTTGACGCGGTCGTCCACCCGGCCGCGCACCCCGGCCGTGCGCCCGTCGACGACGGCGATGTCCATGGCGTCGCCGTCGGAGTGCAGGATCGAGGCGGCCCGCACCCAGCGCTGCACCTGCTCCGGTGCGACGCCCGCCTCGAGGTGGGTGTCCACGCGGGCGGGCCAGGACGCGTGCCGGTCGTACGGGGTGCGGCTGCCCCACGGTCGGGCGATCCGGTCGACCGATGAGTCCATGCCAACCTCCAGACGCCGTGGTTCGGCGCGCTCACGCCGCCCGTCTCCCGGTACCCCTCGACTCGATCACGTAACGCCGACGCCGGCACGGCGACCGGGGCAGGCGGGCGGCGGTGGCCCCTGTTCCCGGCGTTGCGGCCGCTGCGGCGCTCCCGCGCCGATCGCTTGCGGACGTTTCCCGCCGAGCGGTGGGGAAACTCGGTGACGGATACGCACCAAAAGGCATGAACCTGTCCGGAACGTAACGGACCGGACGAAGAAGGAAGATGACGGGAAGATGACCGCCGTACCTGTGGAGACCGAGAAGACCCTCGCCGTACGCCGACCGGAGACGGGCTGGGCGACGGCACGCCGGCTGCGCGGGCAGCGCATCCGCACCTGTGTCCGCGCGACGATCGACGGCGACGTGGGCCGCAGCCGCCGGGGGAACGACTGGAACGTGGTGCGGGGTGTCGACTGACCACCCGTCACCGGCCCCCGGCTCCTCGCCCTCCCGGTCTGCCCGCCGCGTCCGCGCGGCGGGCAGGCGCCCTCCCGCACCGCCCGTGGTCGCCCCGGTCGACGCGCCCCCCGTCACCGGCCCGGTCACCGGTTCGCACGATGGGCCGGCCGGCCGAAGGCGCGGTGCCGCGGCCGCCTCACCGGGGAACGCTGCGGTGTACTGCCCAGGGAGGTGAGCGCATGGCCGCACGAGGGTACGGCGTCGCGCTGGCCGTGGTGCTGGCCGTCTGCGTGGTCAGCGGGTGCGGTGCGGTGGCGGAACGGCAGGACGACGTCCGGGACGCTGCGGCACGGTTCCAGTCGGCGCTGCGCGACGACGCCTACGACCGCGCCTGTGCGCTGCTCGCGCCGGAGACCGAGCAGGAGCTGGAACAGTCCGCCGCGCTTCCGTGCCCGAAGGCGCTGGGCCAGGAGTCGTTGCCGGCCGGCGGCGCGGTGCGGCACACGGACGTCTACGGCAACCAGGCGCGGGCCGTGCTCGCCTCGGACACCCTGTTCCTCTCCCGCTTCACCGGCGGCTGGAAGATCGTGGCCGCGGGGTGCGAGCCGCGACCGGGCCGGCCCTACCAGTGCACGGTCAAGGGCGGGTGAGCACATGCGCGTCATGTTCGTCCTGGTCGTCGCGATCATCGCGGTCGGCCTCGTCTATCTCGCGGTGTTGGGACTGATGCACCGATGACCGGCCGCACCTCCGGCGCCGGGCCCCGACAGCGCCGGGGCCTGCGGGGCTTCGTGCACGACAACGGGCTCGGGCTGTTCTTCCTCGGCGCGTTCCTGCTGAGCCTGATCGGCCAGGCGATCGCGGGGCACGCCGACTTCAACGACCAGATGGCCGTGGAGGGACTCCAGCAGGTCTCACTCGGCGCGTACGTCACCTCGTCCGACTTCGCCGTGGACGTCTCGGAGAACTGGCAGTCGGAGTACCTGCAGTTCTTCCTCTACGTCGGGGCCACGGTATGGCTCCTGCAACGCGGTTCGCCGGAGTCCAAGGAGCTGCACAAGGCCGGTGCCGAGTCGGACGAGGACCAGATGGTCGGCGCGTACGCCAAGGACGGCTCGCCGCGCTGGGCCAGGAGCCGCGGCTGGCGGCGCGCGCTGTACTCGCACTCCCTGCTGCTGGTCATGGGGACGATCTTCGTGCTGTCCTGGCTGGTCCAGTCGATCACCGGCATGGCCGCCTCCAACGAGCAGCGACTGCGGCAACTGCAGGCGCCCCTGAGCTGGTCGGACTACCTGGGCGCGGCGGAGTTCTGGAACCGCACCCTGCAGAACTGGCAGTCCGAGCTGCTCGCGGTCGCCTCCATGGCGGTGCTCTCCATCTACCTGCGGCAACGCGGCTCCCCGGAGTCGAAGCCGGTCGGAGCGGCCCACGACGCCACCGGTGTGGAGGGCTGAGCGAGCGGATCAGCGGACGTGCGGCTCGTCCTCCGGGTCCGGGCCGGTCGGGACCGCGGACGCGAGACGACGGTAGGCGGCCCGGGCATGGCCGATCCGGGCGGCCGCCGTGCCGACGAGGGTCGCGGCGCACAGACAGCTGAGCCAGAAGGTGTCACGGTGGCCGGTCCAGGTGAGGGTCCCGGCAGGCGGAACGGCGAAGCCGTTGAGGGTCAGCCAGCACAGCAGGGCCGTGCCGGGTGCCGCCGTGAAGCGGGCGCACAGTCCCAGCAGGCCGGCCAGCAGGGACAGCGCGGCCAGTGCGAGCCCGGGCCGGTCGGAGCCCACGAGCATGTTGTGCACCGTCACCAGCGTCAGCGCGCCGACGCAGGCGGTGGCCCACACCAGTGGAGTCGCGACGGGCTGGGGTACGGGCCTGGTGCCCTGTCTGAGGGACACCCACTCGATCATTCTCCACGCCTCCTTCCGGCCCCCGTGCCGAAGGGACGCCGGGCCGGGAGCGCCGGCCCCACGGCAGTGTGGTCCTGAACACGAAGTCTCCCACCCCGTCGCCGGGGCGCACGAGCCCGGCTTCGGTCACCCGCCGGGCACGGCCCGGTGCCGTGACCGCGAAGGCGAGCCGGTGAACTCTCCGGTCACGGCACTAGGGTGGACCGACAACGTTCGCAGCACGCTCGATCCGGACTGGGGGCAGTCGTGGGGGCTCCGCGCCTGAGCAGTACGCCGTTGCCGGGCATCGGCGTCCGCTATGACCTGACCACACGGGAGCAGCGTCGCGTCTCGGTGGTCGCGCACCGCGACGGAGCGCGGACGCTGAACGCCTACCAGGAGGACGATCCGGACGCCTGCGCGCTGTCGGTGCGGCTGACCTCCGGGGAGGCGGCGGCGCTCATCGACGCGATGACGCCGACGCACCACAGTCCCAGCCTGCTGTCGACCACCGAGCTGGGTCTGGTGGCGGAGCGCGTCGAGCTGACGGCCACATCGCACTGGAACGGGCGGCTGCTCGGGGAGACCCGCATGCGGACCGAGACCGGTGTCTCGATCGTGGCCGTGCTGCGCCGCGCCGAGGCCATCCCGTCGCCGACTCCCCGGTTCCGGCTGACCGGCGGGGACACCCTCATCGTGATCGGCACCCGGGAGGGCGTGGACGCGGCCGCCGCGATCCTCGAACGGGAGTGACCCCCCTGCCCTCCCGCGCGGCGCCCTCAGGCAGGCCCGTCGGTCGGATGCAGGCGTCTGGCCGGCCAGTCGAGCAGACGGGCGCCGATGACCGCGGTCTGCAGCGTGTACCGGTGGCCGGGGTCGGCCGGGTCGGCGCCGGTCAGTTGGTGGACGCGCTCCAGCCGGTAGGTGAGGGCACGCACACTCAGCGAGAGCTGCCGGGCGGCGGCCGCCGCCACGCAGCCGGAGTCGAAGTACGCCGTCAGGGTCGTGAGCAGCGGCTGCGCACCGCCGCGGGCCCGTTCGAGCGGCCCGAGGACGCTGTGGACGAGATCGACCAGGGCCTGCCTGTCCCGGGCGAGGACGGGGAAGACGAGCAGGTCGGCGGCGCGCAGCAGCGGCTCGTCCAGGCCCATGCGCTGGGCCACCTCGAGGGCGTTGAGCGCTTCCTGGTAGCTGTGGCCGATGCCGACCGGCCCCGGTCTGGGTCTGCCGACGGCGACCTGGACCTGCCCCACGGCTGCGGCGTGGGCCTGCTCGGCGAAGTGTGTGAGGACCTCGTCCTGGCCGCCCGGGGCGATGCACACCATCCGGCCGTGCTTGGTGGTGAACAGGATGCGGCGGTCCTCGAAGCGGCCGAACAGCTCGCCCGCCACCCGGCGCGGTACGGGGTCCGTCTCGTCGAACTCGGCGGGTCCCCCGGCCACCGCGACCGCGTGGGCGCGGGACAGGCGCAGGCCGAACCGCTCGGAGCGCGCGGCGAGTTGGCCCGGGTCCCCGCGCCCGTGCAGCAGGTCGTCGATGAACTCGCGGCGGGCGGCCTCCTCCTTGCGGATCACGAGGCGCTGCGCGCTCTCGTAGCCGTCGGCGAAGGCGTCCAGGGCCTGTTCGACGACGGTGAGGACACCGGCCGGGTCGGCCCCCCGCGGCCAGCCCTCCCGGCCGGCGGCGAGGTGGGCCCTTACGAGGCTGCGCCAGTCGTGTCCGCCTTCGGCGGCCCGGGCGCCGTGTGCCCGCCGGGACTGGATCTCCTCGCGGGTCAGACGGCGGCCGGTGGCGGCCGCGTCCGCGAGCATGCGCTGGAAGCCGTCCAGGAACTGCTCGGACGTGCTGCGGTCGGTCATGGCCTCCCCGTTCGGCTCGGACGCTCGCCCACGGATTATCTCCCCTTCCCGAAGGGGCGCCGACGTCCGGGCGTCGTAACCGCGCCGCGGCACGTTGTTCCTCAACGGCTCGCGGGCACGGCCCCGGCGCCTCCCGCGGTCCCGGCGGATTCCACGGCGTCGACCGCGCCCACGGCCTCGGCCGCCCCCGCCGGTGCCACGCGTACCGCGGTGAGACGGTTGGCGAGGGGCTCGGTCCAGCGGGCGGCGAGCGGCCCGAGGATGACCAGGATCAGCACGTACGCGGTCGCCAGCGGTCCGATGCGCGGTTCGACGCCGACCGCGAGCCCGGCGATGACGATGGAGAACTCACCGCGCGCGACCAGGGTTCCGCCCGCCCTCCACCGGCCCTTGACCGAGATCCGGGCGCGTCGTGCCGCCCAGTATCCGGTGGCGATCTTCGTCAGGGTGGTGACGGTGGCCAGAGCCAGGGCGGGGAAGAGGACGGGCGGGATGGCCGCGGGGTCGGTGTGCAGTCCGAAGAAGACGAAGAAGACCGCGGCGAACAGGTCCCGCAGCGGGGTGAGAAGACTGCTGGCGCCCTCGGCCACCTCGCCGGACAGGGCGATGCCGACCAGGAAGGCGCCGACGGCCGCGGAGACCTGGAGGCGCTGTGCGATGCCGGCGACCACCAGGGTCAGGCCGAGGACGACGAGCAGCAGCATCTCGGCGCTGTCGGAGGAGACCGCGCGGCTGATCAGCCGGCCGTGCCGCAACGCCACGTACAGGACCGCCCCCACGGTGCCCAGGGCGATCAGCAGGGTGAGCGCGCCGCCCGCGAGGCTCACGCCGGCGAGCAGGGCGGTGAGGATCGGCAGGTAGACGGCCATGGAGAGGTCCTCCATGACCAGGATGCCGAGGACGACCGGGGTTTCCCGGTTACCCAGCCGGCGCAGGTCTCCGAGGACCTTGGCGATCACGCCGGAGGAGGAGATCCAGGTGACGCCGGCCAGCGCCACCGCGGCCACCGGACCCCAGCCGAGCAGCAGGGCCGCGGCCGCGCCGGGCACGGCGTTGAGCACGAAGTCGACCGCGCCGGAGGGGTATTGGGTCTTCAGGCTGGTGACGAGTTCGGAGGCGCTGTACTCCAGGCCGAGCAGGAGCAGCAGGAGGATGACCCCTATCTCGGCGCCGGTGGCGATGAACTCCGCACTCGCCTCCAGGGGCAGCATGCCGCCCTGGCCGAAGGCGAGCCCGGCGAGCAGGTAGAGGGGTATGGGCGAGAAGCCCACCCGTCCCGCCAGGCGTCCCAGCAGGCCCAGGGCGAGGATGATCGCCCCGAGTTCGATGAGCAGGGCGGTGGTGTCGTGCACGGGCGTCTTCCTCCGTCGGTCGGGATCGGTGGTGGCGCGTCGGTCGAGGTCGGCGGGGTGCGTCTGTGCTTTCGCGGAGCCGGCGGTGTCGCCCCCGCGCGGGCGCCGGGGTGCGGGGGCGGGGCGGACCGCCGTACGTGTGTGGAACGCGGACTTTCCCGAGCGGCCGGTCGCTGCCCGGGGTACCGCACGGAGCAGGCGGGCTGACGCCGCGGGCGGCAGAGCCGTTCGTTCCCCGGACACCGACCGGGGCGGCCGACGAGCGGGACCGAGGCGCGGTCCGCCGGATCGGCCCGGGGCGTGCCGGCGGCAGCGGGGTCGCGTGCGCGGCAGTACCGGCCGCAGGGGCGGGGCTCCCACCGTGCGGGGGGGAGCTACGCGTCAGCGCTGCGGGGAGTCGCTCGGGCCGGTACCGCCGATATCCGGAACGCGGTCGCGGGCGGCGTTGTCGACGCGCACGGGGATGACTCGACCCATGGCACGCCCTCCCTCACGTCGGTGACCGGACCGCCGGCCGTCGCTCCACGGCTGAGCGCGTCGACGCCCGGCGAAACGTAAGTACTCGGTAAAGATTATCAGCGCAGGCGGGCTCTCCGTCTCACCGGAGAGGAAGGTGACGGCGGCCCCCTCGCGCCCGGTGCGCGTCGAGAAGCTGCACGCCGATGCCGGTGACGACCAGCCCCGCCGCGATCAGCAGTCCGTGCGACAGGAGGACGCCGCCGGTCAGCCCGGCCAGGCCCGCCGCCAGCGTCCAGCGGGCCCAGGTGCGGCGGTACTCGCGGGGCCGGGCGGGGCGTCCGGTGCGCGGCGCCCGGGCGAAGCGGGGGCCGTCATGCTCGAGGCGCGCCGCGAGCGCGACGAGAGGCTCTTCTTCGGACTGCGGCACGGGCGCTCCTCTCCTGGCAGCGGACACGAAGGCCCAACTGCCTTATGTCCGGGAGGGACAGGCGCACAAACGCCGTCGTCCACGCCTGTGAAGCCCACGCGCCGACGGCCACACCGCACTGGGAGGCCGGCCACCCGTCACCCGAGTCGACAACCCTGCGGGTCAATACACCTGGTCGCCCTGCTGTTCCACCGGTGTCTGCGGTCCCTTGGACGTCGAGGCGTGCCCGGGTGGGGCCGCCAGCCGGGGCAGGACGAAGGTCCACAGCTGCGTCACGCGTTCCACCGAGAGCACCTCGCGGTCCGCCGCCCCCATCACCTCGAAGCCCGCGGTCGCGGCAACGATCACGGTCGTCGCGACGTCGGCGGGGACGTCCCGCGCGAGCTCCCCGTCGCGCTGCGCCTGTACGACGAGCTCCTGCACCCACGCCTGCCACCAGCGCAGCAGCCGCGTACCGTCCTTGCGCGAGGGATCACCGCTGAGCCGGAACCCCGCCCGGATCACGGGGTCGGCGACCACCGCGAGCAGCAGTGCGCAGGCCGTGTGCACGAGGGACTGCAGCAGCGTGTCGGCCCGGCTGCGGCATCGTTCGGCGAGGCGCTGCGCGCCGTCCGCCGCCGCCCTCTCCACCTCCGCCGCCAGGTCGTGCTTGCTGGCGAAGTGGAAGTGCAGGGCGCCGTTGCTCACCCCCGCCCGTTCGCTGATGGCCGGAAGGGACGCCCCGGCGTACCCCTCGGCGGCGAACACCTCGGCCGCCGCCCGGACAAGGGCCCGGCGGGTGCGGACCGCCCGTGCCTGCTTGACCATCAGGTCTTCCTCCCCAGCCTGCGCGGACGGCGGAGAGCCGCGTCCCGCGTCCGGCGGAACGGGGAGAGCATCCCATCGCGACCGTGCCGAAGTAAACCGCGTGTGCGGTATCTTCGGTCCGTGCTCCCCGGCCCTCGGTCTTCGACGGCGCAGGCACGATGTCCGGTTCAGGCCTGGACGGGAACGAGCCGGACGGGAAGCGACCGGTAACTGTTCATCAGGAAACTGGGCAACGGCAGGAGTTCCTCCGGCGCACAGGCGAGTTCCATGCGGGGGAAGCGCTCGAAGAGCGCGGCGAAGGCGCTCTCCGCCTCCACTCCGGCCAACGGCGCCCCCAGGCAGCGGTGCGGCCCGTGGCCGAAGCCGAGGCCGTCACGGTCCTTGCGCAGCACGTCGAACCGCTCGGCGTGCGGCCCGTAGCGTTCCGGATCCCGGCCCCCCGCCGCGAAGTTGACGAGGATGGCCTCGCCCCTGCGGATCAGCACGCCGTCCAGATCGATGTCCTCGACGGCGAACCTCATGGGCGAGTAGGCCCCGGGGGTGTGCACCCGCATCGTCTCGGCAGCGACGTCCTGCCAGGTCGCCCGGCCGGCCCTGACGTGTTCCAGCTGCTCGGGCGACCGCAGCAGCGCGCCGACCGCGTTGGTGATCAGGGCGGCCGTGGTGTCCTGCCCTCCGGCGATCATGAGGAACAGGGTGCCCAGGAGTTCCTCCTCGGTGAGCCGGTCCTCCTGGTCACGTGCCTGGATCAGCAGCGACGTGAGGTCGTCGCCCGGCTCGGCCCGCTTGGCCTTCACCAGGTCCGACAGCCGGACGAAGGCCTCCAGCCGGGCCGCCTCGATCTCCCGGCCGCTGATCGTCGTGCCGAACACCGTGTGCAGGGCCGCGCACAGGGCGTCGGTGGCCTCGCCCTGTGGCACCCCGAACAGTTCGCAGATCACCCGCATCGGCAGCAGTTCCGCGAACGCGGCCCGCAGGTCCACCGGCTCCCTGGGCCGGCTCGCCGCGAGCCCGTCGACGAGCTCTGCCGCGATCTGTGCCACTCGTGTCCGCATCGCCTCCGAACGCCGCGCGGTGAACGCTCCCGCCACCAGCCTGCGCAGCCGGGTGTGCGAGTCGCCGTAGGCGAACAGCATGTTCTCGTTGATCACCCAGGGGTACAGCGGCCACTCCTCACTGATGCGCCCCTCGATCAGCTCCGGCCAGTGCCGGCGCGCGTCCTTCGACACCCGGGGATCGGTCAGCAGCCGCTCCACCTCGCGCTGACGCAGCACCGCCCACGCGACCACTCCCCCCGGCAACTCCACCCGCACGGCGGGGCCTTGGGCCCTGAGCATGGCTGCCTCGCCCGCGAGATCGCGCCCCGTCACGTCCAGGGCGTAGGGGCAGGCTGTCGTATCCATCGTCGAACTCCCGGGGTCGGTCCAGCAGGGTCGGCATGCGCACCGGTCGGGAGGCAGGGGGTCGCCCGCCTCTCAGCCGAGGACGCGGAACCACGCCCCCGGACAACCGTTGGTGCCCGACCCCTCCCCCTGTCGCCCCACCCTCAACCACCGACCCACACGCGCCCGACGACCCGCACGCGCCTCACGACCCGGACACCCCTGCCGACCCGCACGTGCCCGCCGACTCGCAGGCACCTGCCGCCTCACGCCGACCGCCGGAAACCACCCGTGCCCGGTCGCCGGTCCCACACGCCGCCGGACGGGCCGGGGCCGCCGGTCGCTCGGCGACCCGCGTGCGCCGTCGCACAGCCCCCTGCGGACGAGGCCGCGGCGGTCATCCGGCGGCCCGCGGCTGTCCCGTCGGCCAACTGGCCTTCACGGCCTCCTCGTACACCCTGGCGCCCCGGTCGGCGGCGGTGTCCAGCTGCAACAGCACGGCGGGCACCGCGACCCCGGCCAGCAGATGCCGCTGAAGGTCCGCCACCCGCTCCGGCAGGTCCGCGTGCCCCGTCATGATCTTGGACAGCACCTGGACCCCGGTGAACGCGCCCACGAACATCCGCGCGGCGGCGGCCACATCGACATGCGGCAGCAGCTCGCCGCGCTCCTTCGCCCGCCCCAGCAGGTCCGCGTTGTGCGCGATCCACCCGCTCATCGGCGCGCGCCGGTCCAGCCCGTCCGTCGGCGCCCCCTGGTCCACGGTCAGTCTGATGCTTCCCTGGACCAACGGATCGCCCACCGACAGCAGATGGGCCAGGACGAAGGCCTCGTCCAGCCCCTGCTGCAGCAGCAACTCCCTTGCGGGCACGGCCGGGACGGTCTCCAGCTGGCCGGCCAGCACGGCCTGCGCCAGCTCTTCCTTGGAGGAGAAGTGGAAGTAGAGCGCCCCCTTGGTCACGCCGGCCCGGGCGAGGATCTCCGCGATCGTCGCGGCCTCGTACCCCACCTCGGCGAACACCGCCGCGGCCGCGACGAGGACGGCCCGCCTCGTCCGGACGGCCCGTTCCTGCAGCGCCACGCCCCACCTCCGAGGTAGCTCCGGCGAATCCGGCTCGAAAATATACCGACAGGTCTGACTCCTGCCACCTCGCCGCTCACGTCCACCGACACCGCGGCCACCGGCCCATCGGAGGTTGGCCGCGGCGTGCGGCACCGCAACGCCCGGACCTCGGCGGTGAGTTCGCCATATCCGCTCCAGGCGCGCTCCTGCGGCCCGGGAACCCCTCAAAACACGCCACCGACGACCGGCCGGATTGCCGGTTTCCGACTTGATGAGAAAACCGGTAGGTCCGTATCTTTTGGCGGACGGCGCAACCAGACGTACCGGTGTGCGAATCCGCGACAACGGGGAGTGGTCATGGCCCTTCTGGCATTCCACGGCGCGGAGCGCCCCGCCGGACCGGACCGCAGCGGTCCCCGCCCCTTCGCGGACACGGCCGAGGGCGAGGCGCGGGACGACGCGGCGACCGTCCGCGAGCTGACCCGGCTGCTCTTCGACCAGGACGGCGAACGGGAACGCGTCCACGCCCCGTGGCGCCGCCTCATAGCCCGGGACGACTTCCGTCACCGGCCGGGTCTCACTCCCGAGGAGCGGGCCGCGCAGTCCTACACCTGGCTGCGTCTGGTCAACGACCTGCTGGCCGACCCCGCGTCGCTCGCGACCGACCCGGCCCTCCTCACGGCGCTGCACGAGTGGGCCGCCATCGTGGACGGCGGCGGCGGCCTCACCACCGTCGCCAGCATCCACTACAACCTCTTCCTCGGCAGCCTCCTCGACCACGACGCCGAGCCCTCGAGGGACCTGACCGAGTTCACCGCGCTGCGACGCACCGGAACGTTCCTGTGCACCGAGGTCGACCACGGCAACGACGCCTTCGCGCTGGAGACCACCGCCCGTCTCGACCCCGCGACGGGCGGGTTCCTCCTGCACACCCCCCACCCCGGCGCCGCCAAGTTCATGCCCAACACCAGCACGCTGGGCGGCCCCAAGAGCGCCGTCGTGGCGGCCCGCCTGCTCGTCGGCGACCGGGACCACGGCGTGTTCCTCTTCCTGACCCCGCTCACCGACCACGACGGACCGCTTCCCCACGTCACCGTCACACCCCTCCCGCTGCGTCCGAACGCCCCCGTCGACCACTGCCTCACCTCCTTCGACCACCTGCCCCTGCCGCGCCGGGCCCTTCTTCAGGGCGAGCACGGGCGACTGGGTCCCGACGGCGTCCTCACCAGCAGCCTCGGCAACCGCCGCAAACGCTTCCTCACCTCGATCTCCCGGGTCACCGTCGGCAAGCTGTGCATGAGCGCCGCGGCCGTCGGAGCCTCACGCGCGGCGCTCGCCATCGCCGTCCGCTACGGCGACCACCGGCACGTCAGCGGAGCCCGGCCCGGTCAGCGGCTGCCCATCAACACCCACCGCACCCACCACAGCCGACTGCTCCAGGGCGTCGCGACCACCTACGCGATGACGTTCCTGCACCGCTCGCTCACCGCGCGGTGGAGCAGCCCCGACGCCTCGGACCGTGCCGGTCTCGAACGCCTCGTCGCGCTCGCCAAGGCCTGGATCACCTGGGAGGCACGCACCATCGCGCTGGAGGCACGGGAGCGCTGCGGCGCGCAGGGACTTCTCCCCGCGAACCACCTCGCAGGCTTCTCCGAGTACATCGAGGGGACCATCACGGCGGAGGGCGACAACCTCCTCGTCACCACCAAGGCGGCCGCGGAACTGCTCCACCACCCGCCGTCCCCGCCCGTCCCGGACGCCGGGCCGCCCGTCCTCACCAATCCCCACCACCTGCGCAACCTGCTCGCCCGCACCGAGCACGCCTTCCACGAGCAGGCACACCGAGCCCTGCGCCAGGGCCCCTCGCACGACCCGCAGGCCCGCTGGAACACGGCATCCGCTCCCGCGCTGCAGAAGGCTCAGGCCCACATCAGGCTGCAGGCCGCGGACGCCCTCCTGGCCACCTCGGCCCGCACGGCCCATGAACCGGCCCGCCGCCTCCTCACCGAGGTCACCGCCCTCTACCTGCTCACCCACCTCACCCCGCACACCGGCCTGCTCCTCGCCGACGGCCACATCACCCCGCGCCACGTGCACGAGCTCCCGGCCGCCGTCGATGCCCTCACCCACAGCCTCCAGCCCCATCTCGCCTCCCTGACCCGGGCCTTCGACCACCCGCCCGAGTACCTGGACGCCCTGCCCCTCATACGGCAGCCCGGGCCGCCGCCGGGTGACGCGGACGGCGACACGTAGCGAGACCGGGGGCGGCGTCGGCGGACGGCCGTCAGGTGGCGGTGTAGCCGAGCTGGCGGCGCATGTACGGGGTCATGAGGGTCTTCGCCTTGGCCAGGACGGAGGTGCGGCCGCCGAGCACCGCGCTCTCGCCGCCCGGCACGGGCAGCAACGTCAGCCCGTCGGTCGGACCGAAGGGCACGATCAGCGGCGTGCGCTGGAGCGGCCGGTAGAGGCGCGGCTCCCTGCGATGCCTGCCGGGACTCTGCAGGTAGCCGCGGATGTTGTGGGCTGCGAGGTCGGCCTGGGCCAGCGCGGCGGGGGTGATCTTGAGTTCGGTCGCGTCGTTGACGTCGCCGACGGCGAACACGTCCGGCCACCCCTCGACCCGGAGCCGGCGGTCGACCCTGACGTGTCCGGCCGGGTTCAGCCAGTCGCCGAGCCCGGCCAGACGCAGCCACAGTGTGTTGGGCGTGGTGCCGGTCGCCCAGAAGGAGAGGTCGGCTTCGAGAACTCCGCCGTGCCCGTCGCGGTAGGTGCCGAAGTCGTTGCCGCGGGACATGAACGAGTCCAGCCGGACCTCGACGTCGTGGGACTCCAGCCAGGCCTGCGCCTTGCGGCCGGCCCGCTCGCTGCCCGTGGAGTGCAGCAGCGCGGGACCGGAGTGCGCGAGAGTGACCCGGGCGTCCGGCCGGGCCAGGCGTATCTCGGCGCTGAGCTCGACGCCGGAGGGACCGCCGCCCACCACGAGGACGTGGTCGGCGGCGGCGACGTCGCGCTGGTGACCGGCGAACGTCTTGAGGGTCTCCTCGGCGGTGGTCCCGGTGAAGCGGGCCGGTTCGGGGTAGTCGGCGCCGGTGGCGATCACCACCACGTCGTAGGGCAGCCGCTCGCCGGTGGCCAGGACGACGTGGCGTTCGGCGGTGTCGATGCGGACCGCCTTGCCGACGACCATCCGGCCGTCGCGCAGCAGCCGGTCGTACGGGATGAACGGGGTGACCGACCACTCCGGACGCACACCGGCGCGGAGGGAGGCGATACGGTGGAAGAACACGTCCTTGCGGTCGACCAGCGTGACCCGGGCCGTCGCGTCCAGCCGTTTCGCCAGGCGGACGCCCGCATAGCCGCCGCCGATCACCACTACGTCGCCGTCGCGCACGCGAGTCTCCTGAGCATGGGGGGATACGAGCGGCACGGCGTGGGGGCGGCCCGCCCGGACTGCCGACGAGCGTAGCGCTTGAAACCTAAAGTTCACGGCGGCAGTTGTGCACGTTCCGTGAAGCCGAGGGCACAGCGGATACGACCGTGGCTCGAGGGGCGGGCCACCCCTCGAGCCACGGTCGTGCGATCGGCCGGTCCGCCGTCGCGGACATACCCGCCCGTCAGTCCGTCAGTCCGTCAGTCCGTCAGCCGAACATGCCGGGCCGGTAGCCGCCGGCGGGCTGCCGGACGATGACGTTCAGACGGTTGTAGGCATTGATGAGCGCGATGAGCGCCACCAAGGCCGTGAGCTGCTCCTCGTCGTAGTGCTTCAGGGCGTTCGCCCAGACCTCGTCGGGCACGCCGCCCGCCGCGTCGGCGATGCGCGTGCCCTGCTCGGTCAGCTCCAGCGCGGCGCGCTCGGCGTCGCTGAACACCGTGGCCTCCCGCCACACCGCGACCAGGTGCAGGCGCTGATCGGACTCGCCCGCGTGCACGGCGTCCTTGGTGTGCATGTCGGTGCAGAATCCGCAGCCGTTGATCTGGCTGGCCCGCAGCATCACCAGTTGCTGGACCGTGCCGGGCAGCGTGGACCGCGCGACGGCCTTGCCCGCCGTGTTGAAGTGCTTCATCAGAGTGCCGGCGAACGGGGTGCCGAGCAGGTCGAGACGCGCTTCCATGATGATCTCCTTGCCGTGTCGGGGCTTACACGGCAATGACGGCTCGCGCCGCCGACGTGTGACGGACGGCGGCGGAGGCCGCATGTGACGTGCGTCTCCCCGGGTGCAGGCGGCTGTGCCGTCAGCGGCGCAGGTTCGCGGCGGTGGCGGCGGCGACGACGCGGTCCCGTTCGGCGGCCGTGAACCTCCCGTCGGCCCGCCAGGCGTCGGCCAGGGCGCGTACCGCGGCCAGAAAAGCGGCGGAGGTCGCGAAAGGCGCCTGCTGCCACAGGACGTCGAGGAAGGTCAGGCCGTCGCCGCGGGAGCGGTTCGGCACACCCGAGTCGGACCTGCCGAAGACGACGACCGGCTCCACGCGCCGGAAGTAGGCGTGGTAGCGGGCGTCGTCCGCCACATGGAACGGGGCCAGGGTCAGACCGTGTGTGGTGAAGTACTGCGGACGGCCCTCGGGACGGATCGCGTCGGCCAGGTCGCCGCGCAGGGTGAAGTCCTTGTAGAACGAGAACTGCCGGAAATCCGTCGCCTGGCTCCGCGCGACCAGCAGCACCGGCCCGTGGAAGAGGGACTGCACGGACGGGTCGTCCGACGCCCGCTCCACGCGCAGGCGGTAGGGCGCGGAGACGGTGACCCGGTCGCCGCGCCGCCAGTTCCTGCGCAGGGTGAGGTAACTGCCGGGGGAGGCCGACGCCTGCTGCTGGACCCCGTTCACGGCGACGGTGAAGCCGGCCGTGGCCCAGGACGGGACCCTGAGCTTCAGGTCGAGGCTGCCATCGCCCTCGCGGAACGTCAGCGTGCGGACGCCCTCCGCCGGGTAGGCGCTCGTCTGCTCCAGGACGAGCCCCCGCTCCGGCCACCGCAGGGTCGAGGCGAGGTACAGGTTGACGTACAGCGCGTCGCCGGCGGCCGAGCGGAAGTACACCGAGTCCTGGTACTTGGTGTGGTTCTCCATGCCCGTCCCGCCGCAGCAGGTACCGGTGTTGTCGTACTGGCGCACCGTCCCCGGGCCCATGCCGACGAAGTAGGTGACCTCCGGGCTGGTCGTGCTGCTCGCGTCCCGGCGGGAGGCCAGGATGTGGTTGGTCAGGCCGCGCTCGTAGTAGTCCATGTAGGCGGCGTCCGGCGCGTGGAAGAACAGCTGACGGCTCAGTTTGAGCATGTTGTACGTCGCGCAGGTCTCGGCGTTGTCGTCGCCGAGGGTGGCCGCGATCGCCCCCCGGGCCCGGAAGATCTCCCCCTTGCCGGCGCCTCCCTGGCTGTAGGTGCGCGGACCCACGACCATGCCCCAGAAGTTGCGGGCCGCGGCCGCGTACTCCTCCTCACCGGTGTGGTCGAAGAGCCGTACGTACCCGGTGAACTGGGGGATGTGCTGGTTGGCGTGCCGGCCGTCCAGGACGTCCCGGCCGTCGGCGCAGGCGTCCAGGAGCGCGGTGTTGTCGAAGCAGCGGGCGGCTGCGAGGTGCTCGGCCCGCCCGGTGAGCGCGTACAGGTCCGCCATCACCTCGTTCATCCCGCCGTACTCGCCTGCTATGTAGATCGACCACATGCGCTCCAACTGCGCCTTCGGCAGCCGGCCGAGGCGGCTGTGCACCCAGTCGCCCATCTTCGAGGCGATGGTCAGCGCCTGCGCGTTCCCGCCCAGGGTGTGCGCGTCGAGCAGCCCGCGCATGATCTTGTGGCAGGTGTAGTAGGGGGCCCAGATGGTGGGGTAGGTCGTGTAGCTCTCGAGCAGGATGAACTGGGTCTCCGGGTAGGCCGCCAGATAGCCGGGGTGACTCGGCTTCGGCGAGCCGTGGTCGGCCAGCGCCGTCTGGCACTCGCCCAGTGCGGTCACCAGGTGATCGAGCTTGGTCTTCAGCGCGCTCTCGCGGGTGTCGGCGTACGCCTGGGCGACGAGCGTGAGGAAGTGGCCGCCGTAGTGGCCGCGCAGATTGCCGTCGGAGGTCTCCCAGCCGCCCGGCGGCCGGGCGCCGCGGGTGTCGAGCCCGGCGTTGGCCCGGAAGACGGCGAGGATCCGGTCGGCGGGGTAGGACCTGGCGTAGCCGAGCATCAGGTCGCGCTTGCGACGGAAGACGCCGTCGCCGAGCGTCACCCGGTCCAGGGCGAAGGGCTGGACCGCCCAGGTCGGCGGGACGGGCGCGGCGACCGCAGCGGGAGCCGCAGGGACGGCGGACGCCCGGGACGCCGCTGTCGCCGTGGCCGGCTCGGCGGCGGCACGGGACGCCGCGGGCGTCGCGTGCAGCAGCGGCACTGCGGCCGCGGTCCCGGCGGCCAGTCTCAGCAGACCGCGGCGAGAGGGGGGTTGGGACATGGTCGGACTCCCATCGTGGGGGCGTGGGTGGTCGGGTCGGACAGTGGGGATGTCACGGTCGGAGGGATGTCGCCGAAGGCCGGGCGCGGCACGCCGGCGCGGGCGCCCGTTCCGTGCGCCCGGGTCCATGCGCCGGCCCGGCGCTTCCCGCGGCGCACGGCTGCGCCCGGCCGGTGCACGGCTATCTGCCGGGGGGTTCGGTCGGCGGTCGCGTCGTCGGCAGCCACACGCGCATCGTCGAGGGGCCGCGGTTCGCCCAGGAGTGATAGGGCACGAGGACGATGTCGGCACGCTCACCGTCCGGCACGGCGGCCTCGTCGAGCGGCGCGTACGGCCACCGTGTGTCGGCGTCCGGTACCGCCCGGCCGTCGCCCTCCGCGTCCACGCCTGCTGCTGCGTCCGTGTCGGCGGCTGCGCGTGTGTCTGTGTCTGCGGCGGAATCGGCCGGCTCGCCGGACCTTCCGCCCTGCGCCCCTGGTGGTGCGTCCGGGGCCGCGACCAGTGCGCCGGCCGCCACGACGGTGCCGTCCGGCCCGTCCTGCGGCGGGACGGAGGGGTTCACCCGGACGGCGTCCACCTCGTGGCCCGGCGGGAGGTCGACGGACTCGGCGCAGTAGACGAGCGGCCCGCGCTGCACGGCGGCGGTGCCGCGTACCGCGTCGATGCGGGGGTCGGGTGCGATCCAGCGCGGGGCCACGGGCAGCTCCAGCCGTATCTCGTCGCCGGGCCGGAAGCGCCGGGTGACGGCGGCCGTACCCGGCGTCACGGCACGGCGCACCCCGTCCGGGTCGACCAGTCGGGCGGCGTCGCCCGTCGCCCATGCCGGCACCCGCAGCGACAGGGTCCAGGGGTGCTCCGGCGAGCGGTCGATCCGTACGGTGACGCTGCCGTCGGACGGGTAGTCGGTGCGCACGTGCAGGGCGACGTCCCGGCCCTCGGAGAGGGAGGTGGCGAGCTCGGCGTCGGCGTACTGGTGCAGTTGCACCCCGTCGTCGTCGGCCGTCGCCAGATAGGCGGGCAGCAGGGCGAGGGTCCGCGCCACGTTGGTCGGACAGCACGACACCGCGAACCAGGGGGCGCGCAGGCCCGATTCGGCGCGCGGGCTCTGCGCGTCGGCGGCGGGTGTCGTGCCGCGGCGGCGCCGGTGCAGGGTGTTGGCGTAGAAGAAGGTCCTGCCGTCCTGTGACGGCGAGGTCGCCACCACGTTGAACAGGGTCCGCTCGGCGAGGTCGGCGTAGCGCGGTTCGCCGGTGGCCAGCAGCAGCCGCCAGTTGAGCATCACGGAGGCGACGGCCGCGCAGGTCTCCGAGTAGGCGCGGTCAGGGGGCAGGACGAAGTCGTCGCCGAAGGACTCGTCCCGGTGGTGGGAGCCCATGCCGCCGGTCAGGTAGGTGCGCCGGGCGACCGCGGCCTCCCACTGCCGGACGACCGAGTCGAGCAGGGCGTCGTCCCCGGTCTCCACCGCCACGTCGACGGCGCCGGCCGCGAGGTAGAGGGCACGTACGGCGTGGCCGCGCAGCGCGGTCGCCTCCCGGACGGGCACGTCGTCCTGGTAGTAGGCGCGGCCGAACTCGGGCTCGGCGAGGGTGTGCCGGCCGCGACGGTCGACGAAGAGCGCGGCCTGGTCGAGGTAGCGCTGTTCGCCGGTCGCCCGGGCCAGTTCCACCAGGGCCGTCTCGATCTCCGGGTGTCCGCAGACGCGTTCGATGCCGCCGGGGCCGAAGGCCGCGCACACGTGGTCGGCGGCGCGCCGGGCGATCTTCGCCAGCTCGCCCTCACCGCGGGCCCGGGTCTGGGCCACGCCGGCCTGGATCAGATGCCCGTAGCAGTACAGCTCGTGGCCCCACTCGAGGTCGCTGTACCGGGGCTGTTGACCGGGGCGGCCGAAGGCGGTGTTGAGGTAGCCGTCCGGTTCCTGGGCGGGTGCGATGGTGTCGGTGAGTGCGGCGATCTGCGCGTCGAGGGCGGCGCCGGAGCCGTGGGCGGCCTCCCAGGCCATGGCCTCGATCAGCTTGTAGACGTCGGAGTCGGCGAACTCGCGGCCACGCCGGTCCCGGTGGATCCGGCCTTCCACCGCGGCGCGGAAATTGCCGGTCCAGCCGACGCGTTCCATCCAGTCGCGGCAGTGGTCGATTGTCGCGGTCGCGTTGACCTGTCGGCGCCGGGCCCAGAAGCCCCCGGTGATCCTGACCTCGTCGAGACCCAGCGGTCGCAGCCGCCCCCGGCTCGGCGCCACCGGCAGGACGGCTGACCGCGTCGTGTTCTCCCTCACCAGTTCATGCCTTCGGTTCGTCCTCTCGGTTGCCCGTCAAGGGTGTCCAGGTGGTCGTCGGTCCGAATGGGTCCGGGTCGGTCGGGGTCGGTCGGGGTCGGTCGGCCGTCCGGGTCGGTCCCCGCGGTCCCGCCGGTCGGGGCCGGTCCGGCCTCCGCGGCGGTCCGGGCGGTCGGGCGGGCGCCTCAGCCCTTGAGCGCGCCCGACATGAAGCCCCGCACGTAGTGCCGTTGGAGCAGCAGGAAGAGGAGCAGGCAGGGCACGGCGAGGACCACCACCCCGGCCTCGGTGGCGCCGTAGTCGACGGCGCCCATGCTCTGCTGCCGCAGGTTCGCGACGGCGAGCGGCAGCGGGGCCTTCTGGCTGTCGGAAATGAGGATCAGCGGTGCGATGAAGTCGTTCCAGGCCGCGAGGAAGGCGAAGAGACCCACGGTGATCAGTCCCGGCCGCACCGCCGGGAGCAGGACCCGGCGCAGCGCGCCCGCGGTGCCGCAGCCGTCGACGAGGGCGGACTCCTCCAGTTCTCGCGGCACCGCTTCGAAGGAGATCCGCATCATGAAGGTGGCGAAAGGCAGTTGGAACATCGCCAGCACCAGGCTCAGTCCGAGCAGCGAGTTCTGCAGATGGAGCCTGCCGAGCAGCACGTAGAGCGGGATGAGCAGGGTGGCGTACGGGACCATGAGGATCGCCAGCGTCAGCAGGAACAGCAGGTTCTTGCCCGGGAACTCGAAGCGTGCGAAGGCGTAGCCGCCGAGCAGCGAGACCCCGAGCGTCAGGGCGACGGTGAGCACGGAGACGACGGCGCTGTTGCCGAGGTAGCGCCACAGTCCGGCGTCGTAGTCGAGCAGCGTGCGGTAGTTGCCGAGGCCGTAGCCGGACTCCTGCGCGGTGCCGGGCTGGGCGCTGACCGACGCCCAGGCGTTCCACACCAGCGGGAAGAGGAAGATGACGGCCAGTCCTGCGGAGACGACGTAGTGGGGCGTCCGGCCGAGGGCTCGGGTGAGCACCGTGGGGTCCCTTCTCCAGGAGGCGGGGGTCATGACTCGTCGGAGCGGCGCAGACCGCGGAACTGCAGGGCGTTCAGCAGGAGCAGCGCGCCCAGCACGAGGATGGACAGGGCGGCCGCGGTGCCGAGGTTCAGCCGCTGGAACGCCTCGCGGTAGATGAGCTGCACGACGGTGACGGTGCTGTTGTCGGGTCCGCCCTTGGTGAGGACGAAGAACTGGTCGAAGGCCAGCAGTGAGCCGGTGACGCAGAGCAGCAGGGACAGGGCGAGCGACGGACGCAGCAGCGGCAGGGTGATGGAACGGAAGATCTGGCCGCGGCTCGCGCCGTCCATCCGGGCGGCCTCGTACACCTCGTGCGGGATGCGCTGGAGACCCACGAGGAGGATCAGCATGTAGAAGCCGGCGAACTTCCAGACGACGAGGAAGACCGTCGACAGCAGCGCGGAGGTGGGGGTGCCGAGGAAGGACACCGGGTCGTCGACGAGGCCGAGGTGCTCGAGGATGCTGCTGAGCGGTCCGGTGGTGGGGCTGTACAGGCCCCAGAACAGCAGCGAGGCCGAGGCCAGGCCGACTGCGCCCGGCAGGAAGTAGACCGTGCGGAAGAAGCCGGCGCCGGGGCGGGACTCCTGGACGAGCAGGGCGAGCAGCAGGGCAAGACCCAGGAGGACGACGGTGACGACCGCCGTGTAGAGGAGGGTGAAGCGCACTGCGGGCCAGAACAGCGGGCTGTCCATGACGTCGGTGTAGTTCTCGGGGGCGTTGGCGCCCTGGTCCCCCGCGAGCAGCGGCCATTCGTCGAGGGACATCTGTCCGACGAGCACCAGGGGCAGCAGGAAGAAGACGGTGACGAAGACGGCCGTGGGGGCGGCGTAACCGAGCCCCTGGATCCTTCGGGAATGCCGGCGCGGGGCGGCGGGGCGGGGGCTGCGGGCTGGGCGCCGTGTCGGGGGCGGGTGCTCGGCGGTCGCCCGGTCGGGCGCCTTGACCTGCATGGCTCTCCTCTGCCGTGTGCGGTGGGAGGGGTCGTGCGGGAGCACGGCGTCCGGCCGCGTGTCCGTGCCGTGCATCCGTGCCGTGCGCCCGCGTCGTTCGTCCGTGCCGTGCGCCCGCGTCGTACCGCGTCGGGCGAGGTCGTGCGGATCAGTCGGCCAGGGAGGCGGTGACGGCCTTGTTGTCCTTGTCGAGCGACGCCCCGTCACCGAAGACCGCGTCGCGCATCATGGACAGCCAGGGCCCGTTGGGGTCGTTGAAGGTCTGTCCGAACTTCAGGGCGTACGGGGTGCGGCCGTCCGCGACCAACTGGTTGATGGCGACCAGACGGGGGTCGGCGGCGGAGTACTTGTTGGCGGCGAGGTCGGTGCGGGCCACGACGTCCTTGTGCGCGGCGACCACGTTCACCTGGGCCTCGTCTCCCAGTGACCAGGCGAGGAAGTTCCAGGCCTGGTCGACCTTCTTGCTGGTGGCCGAGACGCCGACGGCGTCGCCGCCGACGAAGGTGGACTTGCCGCCGTCGGGCCCGGGGATGGGTGCGACGCCGAGGTCGAGGTTCTTGGGCATCAGGCCCAGCGTGGTCGACGGCATGGGCATGACCCCGACCTTGCCCTTGGGGAAGACACCGGTCCAGGTGGCGCCGGTCTCGTCGCGCGCGCCGGGGGCCACGATGTCGTCCTTCACCCATCCGCGGTAGGTGTCGTAGACCTTCTTCGCGGTGGCGGAGTCGAGGTTCGCCCCGGTGCCCTCCTTGTTCAGCACATCCTCTCCCCCGGCCCAGATGGACGGCCACCAGGTGAAGACGCCGCAGCCGCCGCAGTTGCCGCCGAAGAAGGTGCCGTCGACTCCGCCGCCGAGCGCGTCCACGGCCCGGGCCTGGCGGTCCCAGTCGGCGAGGGTGGCGGGCGGCTTCTCCGGGTCGAGCCCGGCCTTGCGGTAGAGGTCCTTGTTGTAGAAGAGCACCGACAGGTCCAGCGTGTGCGGGACGACGTACTTCCTGCCCTCGTACGTGCCGGCCTTGATGTGTGACTGGGCCAGGCTCGCGGCGAACGGCAGGGCGTCGATGCGCTCGGTGAGGTCGGCGTAGAGCTTGCTGGTGGTGTAGTTCGGCACGAACACCACGTCGGAGGCGAAGAGGTCGGGGAGGTCGTGGGAGCCGGCCGCCGCACCCACCTTGGCCTGGTAGTCGTCGGTGGGGACGACGGTCAGCTCGATCTTGTTCTTGTGACTGGCGTTGTAGGCCTTGACCAGGGCCTCGCTCTGCGGCCGGGTCGCCGCCCGTGTCCACATGGTCAGCGTGGCGCCGTCGTCGACGCCCTTGGCGTCGGCACTCCGGTCGGACCCGCCGGCGGAGTCGCCGTCCCCCGATCCGCAGGCCGTGATCAGGCTCGCGGTGGCGAGGAACGCGACGACGCCGACGGTGAGTCTGCGGACGGGTCCACGTGGTCCGGTCGTGCTCCCCATGACGATCCCCCTAGTGTGGGCTCTTCGAACGGAAAGGAACCGAAAAGGCTTTCTGAAAACTAGGACCCGACTGACAGCCCGTCAATCCCCCTGCAGCAAGCGGTATTGCGGGCTCCACCGAAACCTGTGAAACCGTCCCGGCCGGGCCCCGGCCGAAACAACTCGCGTACGGTTTACTCACGCGCCGCGCGACAGGAGACCCTCATGACACCGGCCCCCGGCACCTCTCGTTCGCACCCCGCCACGCTCAGTGACGTCGCCCGGCTGGCCGGCGTGTCCATCGCCACCGCGTCCAAGGCGCTCAACGGCCGCAGCCAGGTGCGCGCCGAGACCCGGCAGCGGGTGATCGAGGCCGCCGAGCGGCTGGCCTTCCGGCCGAACCAGCTGGCCCGCGGACTGCTCGTGGGACGGTCGGGCACCGTGGGGCTGCTCACCAGCGACCTCGAGGGCCGTTTCAGCATCCCGATCCTGATGGGCGCGGAGGACGCGTTCGGGGCGGGCGAGGTCGCCGTGTTCCTGTGTGACGCCCGGGGCGACGCCATCCGTGAACAGCACCATGTCCGGGCGCTCCTGGGACGCCGCGTCGACGGACTCATCGTGGTGGGCAGCCGGACCGACCCCCGCCCGTCCCTGGGGCGCGAGCTGCCCGTGCCCGTGGTCTACGCCTACGCGCCGTCGGACGATCCGGCGGATCTGTCCATCGTCCCCGACAGCGTCGACGCCGGCCGGACCGCGGTGGAACACCTGCTGGCCTGCGGGCGCACCCGGATCGCGCACATCACCGGCGACCCCGGGTACGTCGCGGCGCGGGAGCGGGCCGAGGGCGCCGGGGCCGCGCTGGCCGACGCCGGTCTCGCGCCGGTCGGCGAACCACGGTTCGGCGCCTGGACGGAGGGCTGGGGGCGGGCGGCCACCGCGCTGCTGCTGGACCGGCATCCGGATCTCGACGCCGTGCTGTGCGGCAGCGACCAGATAGCCCGCGGCGTCATGGACGTCCTGCGGGAGCGCGGTCACCGGGTGCCGGAGGACGTGGCGGTGATGGGCTTCGACAACTGGCAGGTCCTGACCGCCTCTTCGCGCCCGCCGCTGACCAGCGTCGACATGAACCTGGAACAGGTGGGGCGGGCGGCCGCGCACGCCCTCTTCCTCGCGATCGGCGGCGCGCGGCGCTCGGGGATCGAGACGGTGCGCGGCCGGGTGGTCATCCGGGAGTCGACAGCGCCGCTGTCCTGAACCGCGCTCCCCGGGGCTCCGGTGCGGCCGGTGAACTCGTGCTCAAGCGCTTTCCCTTGACACGGCATCAGCTCGCTCCTACGTTGCGAAAACCTTTTAGGTGAGTTTCCTCGCACGTATGTCAGGCGCATGACACCCCGATACCGCCAACCGGAGAGGGAGCCCATGAAGCGCCTCCTCGTCGCCCTCGTGCTCATCCTGTGTTCCGTCTGTTCCGTCAGCCCGGCCTCCGCCGCGCAGACCATCGGGTTCCCCGTCTTCAGCGGGCCCGCGATCCCGGCACCGCCCGTCGCCTACACGCCCGGTGACATGATGCGCAGCATCTACGACGCCGAGAGTTCCGGCACCGATTTCTGGATGGACCGTCTGCTCGCCCGCTCCGGCGACGACCCGGCCGGACCCTGGCTGATGAGCCGGGGGCGTGCGCTCTTCATGAAGACCCACGACCCGGCGGTTCTCGGTTTCGGCGGCCATGTCGCCTACTGGGAGAGCATCAACGACAACAACGCCTACACCGTCGCGATCACCCCGGGTACCTTCACCGAGCAGGTCTCCCAGCGCCGGCAGGTTCCGAGCCACTGGAGGAGCGTCCACACCAGCGGCTCGATCGCGGTCACCCAGACCAAGTTCATCACCGAGAACAACGTCGCCGTCACCAACCTGTCGATCAAGAACAACGGCAGCAGCTCCACCACCTTGCAGCTGCGGGCGACGTCGCCGTACGCCACGTCGGGAAGCGGCAGCGAACTGACCGGCCAGGTGAACGCCTACAACAACCTCACCACCATCCGGCCGCGGCTCACCGGCGACGGTTTCAGCGTCTCCGGCGGCGGCCTGAACCGGTCCGTCACCGTCGGCGCCGGCGCCACGGTGACCACGAAGGTCGTGATGGGCTTCGTCACCGACGAGCTCCCCGACTCGCTCACCGAGTACAACGCGTACGCGGGCTACAGCGACGCCACCGCCTTCGCCACCCACGTCAAGGCCTACAACCTGTGGTGGGCGAAGAACGTGCCCTACATCGACGTGCCCGAGCCCGCGATCAAGAAGAACATCTACTACCGCTGGTGGCTGATGCGCTTCAACAACCTCGACGCCGACATCCCCGGGCAGACCTTCCAGTTCCCGACGTCGACCGAGGGCGTCCTCGGGTACAACAACGCGATCGCGCTGACCCAGCCCATGCACATCGACGACCTCAAGTACCTGCGCGACCCGTCCTACGCCTACGGGGACTGGCTCAGCGTCGGGCAGACCTCCAAGGGCGGCCGCTTCCTCGACAACCCCGGCGACCCGGAGAACTGGTCCAACAGCTACACCCAGTACATCGCCGAAGCAGCCTGGAAGAGCTACCAGATCCACGGCGGGCAGCCGGCCATCGCCGGCAACCTCGCCCGCTACGCCGAGGGCGACGTCAAGGGGCAGCTCGCCTACTACGACCACGACAACAACAAGCTGATCGAGTACGACTGGGGCGCGCTGACCGGCAACGACGCCGACGCGGTGTCCTTCCACTGGAAGCCGGGCAACATGGACCGAGCCGAGTCCGCCTACCAGTACAGCGGCGCGCTCGCCGCCGCGCAGGCCTACGAGGCGACCGGCAACACCGCCAAGGCCGCCGAGATGCGCACCCTCGCGACGCAGATCAAGGACGCCATCGTCAACGTCCTGTGGAACCCGAACCGGCAGCTCTTCGAGCACCGGCTGAAGTCGACCAACGAGTGGGTCCCCTGGAAGGAGATCAACAACTACTACCCGTTCTCGGTCGGCGCCGTCCCCAACACGGTGACGTACAAGCAGGCCCTGCGCCTCTACGACGACCCCGCGCAGTACCCGGTCTTCCCCTTCTACACCGCCAACCAGGCCGACAAGAAGGCAGCGGCGGACGCCGGCAACCCCGGCTCCAACAACTTCTCCACCATCAACTCCACCGTGCAGTTCCGGCTGTACTCCTCCGTGCTGCGCAACTACCCCAACTCGTGGATGAACGCCACGGACTACAAGAAGCTCCTCTACTGGAACACCTGGGCGCAGTACGTCGGCGGCAACACCCAGTGGCCCGACGCCAACGAGTTCTGGGCCGACTGGAACGGCAGCAACATCGACTACCGCTCATGGATCCACCACAACATCCTGGGCAGCAGCAACTGGACGGTGATCGAGGACGTCGCCGGGCTCCGGCCGCGCAACGACGCCAAGGTGGAGGTCTCCCCCATCAACATCGGCTGGAGCCAC
Organism: Streptomyces sp. P3; assembly: GCF_003032475.1. NCBI lineage: Bacteria > Bacillati > Actinomycetota > Actinomycetes > Kitasatosporales > Streptomycetaceae > Streptomyces > Streptomyces sp. P3. Next base: position 5,933,172 of record NZ_CP028369.1, on the reverse strand, counting down.
TTCACCGTCAACAACCTCCGCTACCGCAACGCCGACCTGTCGATCGTCTGGGACGACCCGGCCGACGGGGTGGTGCGCTATCCCGGCGTCCCGGAGGGTTACTCGATCTACGTCAACGGCACCCGGGCCGCCACCGTCAACTCACTCGTGCCCTTCACCTGGGACCCCGCCACCGGCGATGTCACCACGAGCGGCACGGTCACCCACCACACGGCCGTGTCCGGACTGCAGGCACCCCAGCAGGTGGTGCAGAACAGCCCCCGGATGGTCGACATGCTCGCCAAGGCCGGTGTCGACCTCACCGCCGACCTGACCAACCTCGCCACCGGGGCGACGACCAGCGCCTCGTACACCGGCTCCGGCAGCAGCACCTCCGGCGCGGTGGACGGCTATCCCACCAACGAGCCCTTCTGGGGAGCCGGCGGGTCCCCCAACGGCCAGGACTGGTACGAACTGAACTTCGGCACGGCGCGCACCCTGAACGAGATGCGCCTGTACTTCAAGGACAGCCGCCCGGCCTCGGGGACCTACCGGGCGCCGTCCGCCTACGCCGTCCAGTACCACAACGGCAGTGCGTGGGTGGACGTGCCTGGCCAGACCAAGAGCCCTTCGGCGCCACGGGCCAACTACAACCTGGTGCGCTTCCCCGCGGTCACCGCCCAGCGCGTGCGGATCCTGGCCACCAACGCCTCCGGCGCCAAGACCGGTCTCACCGAGGTCAAGGCGTACAACCGGGGCGGTGTCCAGCCGCCTCAGCCACCGGCCAACCTGGCCACGTCCGCGACGGCGACGGCGTCCTACACCTCCCCCTGGGAGAGCGTCGCCGCGGTCAACGACGGGATCGACCCGCCGTCGTCCAACGACACGGTCAACCCGCGCTGGGGCACCTGGCCGGAGACCGGGCAGCAGTGGGCCGAACTGACCTGGCCGTCCGCGAAGACCGTCAACAAGGCCGACGTGTACTTCTTCGACGACGACGAGGGCATCGACATGCCGGCCTCCTGGAAGCTCCAGTACTGGAACGGCAGCGCCTACGCCGACGTGCCCGGCGCGAGCGGCTACCCGCTGGCCAAGAACCAGTACGACACCGTCTCCTTCACCGCCGTGAGCACCACCCGGCTACGGGTGCTGCTCACCGGCAACGGCTCCAACTCCGTCGGCCTCCTCGAAGCAAAGGTGTACGGACCGTGACCCGTTCCAGATGCCTGTCCGCGCTTTTCGCGGCGCTCCTTGTGGCGGTCGCCTTCCTGGTGGCTCCGCCCACCGCCTCCGCCGCCGTCGCGTTCACCTCGACGGGGGTCAACCTCAACGGCGGCAACTGCCTCGACCTGCCCGGTGGTTCGACGACGGCGGGGGCCCAGCTACGGGCCTTCTCCTGCGCCTCGGGCGCCAACCAGAACTTCGGGTACACCCTGGTCTCCGGCACCGCCGACACCTACACGATCACCGGGCAGTCCGGCCAGTGCGTCGACGTCTACGGGGCGTCCACGGCGGACAACGCGGCGATCATCCAGTGGCCCTGCCACGGCGGGACCAACCAGCAGTGGCGGCTCGTGCCGGTGGCGGTGAGCGGAACCGACAAGACCTTCAATCTGGTCTCCGTGAGCTCGGGCAAGTGCGTGACGCCGGGCGGCGGTTCGTCGGCCTCCGACACCAACCTGGTGCAGCTGCCCTGCGCCACGGCGAACGGCCGGGTGTGGCGGCTGCCCGCCTTCGCCGGCGGCGGCACCGGGACCAAGACCTTCACCAACCCGCTGTCCCAGCACGGGCCCGACCCCTGGCTGACGTACTACAACGGTTACTACTATCTCGCGACCACGACCTGGAACTCGACCGTCACCATGCGCAAGGCCAGCACCCTCGCCGGCCTCGCCTCCGCCTCCGACCAGGTGATCTTCAACCTCACCCGGCCCAACGGCGCCGGCACCATGTGGGCTCCCGAGTTCCATCTGCTCGACGGTCCGAACGGCAAGCGGTGGTACTTCTACTACACCGCCGGACGGGAGCCCTACGACCTGGGCACCCAGCGGATCCACGTGCTGGAGAGCGCGGGCCTCGATCCGATGGGCCCCTACAGCTTCAAGGCCGACCTGCTCGACCCGACCCAGGACAACACCTGGGAGCTCGACCCGGGCATCCTCCAACTGGACGGCCGGCTCTACCTGCTGGGCACCTTCTACAACGGCTCGCAGCCCATGTTCATCCGGCCGCTGTCCAACCCGTGGACGGCGAGCGGCACCCGGCGCGTGCTCTCCACGCCGACCTACAGCTGGGAGACGGTGGGCGGCGCGGTCAACGAGGGCGCCGAGGTCCTCCAGCGGGGCGGGAAGACGTTCATCGTCTACTCGGCCAGTCACTGCTCCACGCCCGACTACAAGCTGGGCATGCTCACCTACAACGGCGGCGACCCGCTCAGTTCCTCCTCCTGGGTCAAGTCGCCTAACCCGGTCTTCCAGCGGTCCAACGCCAACGGCGTGTACGCCCCCGGGCACAACGGCTTCTTCAAGTCGCCGGACGGCACCGAGGACTGGATCGTCTACCACGCCAACAACTCGACGAGCGGCGGTTGCGACATGAACAGGAGCACCAGAGCGCAGAAGTTCACCTGGAACGCCGACGGCACGCCGAACTTCGGCACACCCGTGGCCCTCGGCACCACCCTGCCCGCACCCTCGGGGGAGTAGCCGGATGACCCGATCCCGATTCCTGCCCCTGTGGGCGCTGGTGCTCACGCTGATGTTCGGCGCGGTGACGGGAGCCGTGGCGATCGCGCCGCCCGTTCACGCCGCCACGGCGTTCAGCTCCACCGCGGTGAACCGCAGCGGCGGCAACTGCCTGGACGTGCCGGGCAGTTCCACCGCCGACGGCCTCCAGCTCATCCAGTGGACCTGCCACGGCGAGCCCAACCAGAACTTCACCTTCACCCCGGTCGGCGGGACCACCGACCAGTACACCGTCGGCACGACCGGCGGGCGGTGCGTGGACGTCAACGGGGCGTCCGGCGCCGACAACGCCACGATCGTCCAGCGGGCCTGCGGCACGGGCGCGAGCCAGAAGTTCCGTCTGGTGCCCGTGACCGTCAGCGGCACGACCAACGTCTTCGGCCTGCAGTCGGTGTCCTCCGGCAAGTGCGTCACCCCGGCGGGAGACTCCTCGGCCTCCGGCACCGGCCTCGTCCAACTGCCCTGCACCGGAACGGGGGCCCGGACCTGGCGGCTGGCCGGCTTCACCGGCAGCGGCGGCGGCTCGACCCCGCCACCCACGAAGACCGTCCGGGTGTACTGGCTGAAGCCGTCCGACGTTCCCTTCGACCAGCGGTATCCCGACGGCATCGCCAAGGTGATGCGCGAGGCGCAGCGCTACTACCAGCAGGAGCTCGGCAAGACCTTCAAGCTGAACACCACCGTCGTGGAGGTCGTCAACGGCGACCAGCCGCGCAGCTGGTACGAGAACACACCCAACGGCGGTGACCGCTACTGGTGGGCCGTCACCAACATGCAGAACGAACTCGCCAGGAAGTTCGGCCTGAACAACCCCGACAGCCGTTGGCTCAACGTGGGCGAGATCAGCGCCGAGGGAGAAGGCGCGGGCGGGGGCGCGAGCCCCGGCTGGGTCGTCCTGAGCGGGCATGACGCCGACGGCGCCGCCGGCACCAGCGGACAGTCGATGAACCGCTGGTACGGCGGGATGGTGCACGAGCTCGGGCACGCGTTCGGCCTGCCCGACTCGTCCTCGACCGACGGCACACCGATGTCCGCGTCCTTCTACGACTACCCGAACACCCACTTCAGCCAGAGCCAGAAGAACCAGATCCTGGGCGGCCCCTACGGGAGCTTCCTGTCCTGACCCGGCAGCCCCCAAGGGCCCGACGGACTTCGGCGGGGCGTCGCACCGACGCCCCGCCGACGCGTGTCTCACACGGTGCCGTCAGGCGCATCCGCCGACGCGCCGGGTGCTGAGCGCCACGTCGTCCATGCGGACGTCGTACGACGACGGCGTCGGGCCGGACTGGTACAGCTGCCAGCCCAGCTTGAGGGTGTCGAAGCGCGGGAAGACGAAGTCGTCCGCGCTGCCGCCGTGCTCCTTGGTGGAGACGGTCAGATCGGAGCGCTCCACGCCGTCCTGGTACACGGTGACGCGGTTGTCGGTGGCGTCGAGGTGGAACTCCACGCAGCTCCAGGTCCCGGCCGTGGCGGGGGCGGAGGTGCGCCACGCGGTCCAGTCGCCGGTGGGGCCGAGGTCGGAGCCGACGCCCCAGAAGTTCGCCTGCGAGGTGGGAACGTACTGGCCGCCCAACGGGCGTACCAGCGTGGGGGCGTCGGACCCGGACGCCTCGGCGACGGTCCAGTGCGCCCAGTCGGGCGCGATCGGGAACCGGTCGACACGCAGCCGCAGCCGGGCCCAGAGGCTGTTCCCGGCGGGCGCGAGGTCGGACAGGACGAGGAAGGCGCGTCCGTTGCCCTCCGTGTGCAGCCGCAGTTCGCGGCCGTGGCCGGTCGCGCTGGGCTCGACGGTCAGGGAACCGTCCTTGGCGTCGGTGGTCCAGCCGTGGCCCGCGGTGACCGGACCGAGCGGGAGTCGGTCGAAGTTCTCGCGGACGAAGGTCCTGCGGGAGAGGGTGCCGTCCGCCGCGCGTGTGGGGCTGAGCGCGGAGGCGGCGGGGCCGGCAGAGGCGGTGGGGGGTAGCGCGAGCAGTGCGCCCGATGCGGCCAGCAGGGCGGCCGCGATCTTCCTCATGCGTGTCATGAGCACAGTCTGCGACACCGGGCAGGGCGATCACAGAGGTCGCCCGGGTCACCGAGGTCACACCGCGCTCTCCCCCAACGCCAGTCCTTCCAGGGCCGGTTGGGCGACGTCGGCGTCGGTCGCGCCTGCCGTCGGCTTGCGGATCAGCAGCAGCGCCGCGTCGTCGTGCAGTCGTCCGCCGACGTGCGTCAGCAGTTCCTCGTGGATCGAGTCGAGCGTGCGCGCCGGCTCGTCGCAGAGGTGGCGGGACAGTCCTTCGGCGAGCGGGTAGAACTCCCGGTGGCGGTCGCGGGCCTCGATGACGCCGTCCGTGTAGAGCAGCAGTTGGTCCCCGTCGGCGAACGGCAGCACCTGGAGGTCGGGCCGCTGGTCGGTGAGGGCGCGCAGACCGAGGGGCGGCGCCGGGTGGGGGCTCTCGACGGCCACGACGTCCTCGGACGAACGCACCAGCAGCGGCGGCGCGTGTCCGCAGTTGACCACTTCCAGCTCCCCCGGCCGCGGGTGCCCGGCGACGACGGCGGTGACGAAGTCGTCGGCGCCGAGGTTGCGCGCCAGGCTTCGCTCGATCCTGTCGACGACGGCGAGGAGATCGGGCTCGTCGTAGGCGGCTTCGCGGAAGACGCCGACCACGAGGGCGGCGGTCCCCACGGCGGGCAGCCCCTTGCCCCGCACATCGCCGACGATCAGCCTGACGCCGTAGGGGGTGGGCACCAGCGCGTAGAGGTCTCCGCCGATCCTCGCCTCCGCGGCGGCCGCGCTGTAGCGGACGGCGACCTCGAAGGGGCCGACCGTGGCGGGGACCGGCTTCAGCAGCGCGTGCTGCGCAGCCTCCGCGACGGAGCGGACGTCGGCGAGTACCTGCTCCCGGCGTGAGCGCAGCGCGCCGGCGAGGGCGCTCGCCAGGGTGACGGCCAGCAGGGCGGCCAGCACGGCCGTCAGCTCCGTGCCGGGCGCCCCGTCCCGGGTGCCGAGGGTCGCGCCGAGCACGGCGGCCAGGAGTCCGACGCAGAGAACACCGCGCGGCCCGTTCGTGGTGGCGGCCAGCGCGGGGCCGGCCGCCAGCAGGGGCAGCCAGGTCATCCCCGCTCCGCCGACGAGATCGACGAGCACGACGACGAAGACGATCAGGACGGGCAGGAGGGGACCTGCCGGCCGGCTTCCGAACAGCCGCGTCGGGATGGGGTCGCCACCATGCTTCCGGGCCTGACTCATGCTGGTTATGCAGTCCTCACCGTGCCCCGCGGCACATCGCATATGTCCGTTTCCTCTAGGAAAAGGGAGGGCTGCCGTCACTCACAAGGCGCAGCTTTTCAGATAATGAACGATCAGGCGCCCAGAGAAAGAGTCCTGGTCACGCGGTTCGCGGTGGGGATCAGCCGGTCCCGTACCTGCTCGATCCGGGACAGCCGGTCGGCGGGCAGGGAGACGCCGAGCGAGCCGATGACGTCGCCGCTGTAGACGGGGACGGCGACGCAGACCGTGCCGAGGGCGTACTCCTCGAGGTCGGTGACGGCCGGGGCCACGGGCGAGTCGTCCAGTCGCCGGATCAGTTCCGGAGCGCTGGTGATGGTCCTCGGGGTGAGGTCGGCGAGCTGGTGGCGCGAGAGGTAGTCCTGCCGGGCGTCGTCGTTCATCTCCCGCAGGACGGACTTGCCGAGGGCGGTGGCGTGCCCCGCGTCCTCGAAACCGACCCACAGGTCCACACGGGGCGTCCGCGGACCGTCCACGATCTCGGCGACCCGGATCTCGCCCTCCTCGTAGAACGTGAGGTAGGCGGCGGTCGTCAGCTCGTCCCGCAGCGCGGCGAGCGTCGGACGGACCCGGCCGAGCAGCGCCTGGCCGCGGCCCGCGGTGTGCAGCGTACGCAGCCGGTCACCGAGGATGAACCCGCCGTCCTCGAGTTTTTGCAGGTAGCCGTCGTGAACCAGGGTTCGCAGCAGGTGGTAGGCGGTGGCCAGGGGCAGCCCGGCCTCCCGTGCCAGCTGTTTCGCCGGCGCGCCGTTGTCGTGCTCGCTCACCGCCTCCAGCAGACGGAATGCCCGCTGCACGGAGTTGATGAGCGTGGGGCCGTCCCGCGCACTCATAGGACCAGCGTGCGCCCGGCGGACCGGGCAGGCAAGACACGGGCCGCCGGCCCCCTGGTGACGCCGCCGTTCCCGTTCCCTTTCCCGTGGTGGCGGCGTCGGTTTCGACGCACGCGCCGGCCGTCGCCGTCACCCGGCGAACGCCGACGCCGGGAACTGCGCCGACTCGCTCAGTCCGGCCCAGACCGTCTTGCCGCGGCGGGCGTGGCGGGTGCCCCAGTGCTCCGCCAGCTGGGCGACCAGCAGCAGGCCACGTCCGCCCTCGTCGAAGACCCGGGCCCGGCGCAGGTGCGGGGTGGTGTGGCTGCCGTCGGAGACCTCGCACAGCAGCCCGCGGTCGTGGATGAGGCGCAGCCTGATCGGGGGCCGGCCGTAGCGGATGGCGTTGGTGGCCAGTTCGCTGACCACCAGCTCGGCGGTGAAGGCGAGGTCCGCAAGGCCCCACTCGCCCAGTTGCCGGGAGACGTACGAACGGGCCCGGGCGACGGCGGCCGGGTCCGCGTCCAGATCCCAGGTGGCGACCTGGCGTGCGCCGAGGGCGTGGGTGCGGGCGAGGAGGAGGGCGACGTCGTCGTCCGGACGGTCGGGCAGCATGGTTTCCAGGACGGTGTCGCAGATCGCCTCCAGGGAGGCCTCCGGGCGGGCGAGGGCGTGGCGCAGCCGTGTCAGGCCCGCGTCGACGTCGTGGTCGCGGGCCTCGATCAGGCCGTCGGTGAACAGGGCGATCAGGCTGCCCTCGGGCAGTTCCACCTCCATCGCCTCGAAGGGCAGGCCACCCAGGCCCAGCGGCGGCCCGGGCGGCAGTTCCAGCAGCTCGACCGTGCCGTCCCGGCTGGTCAGGGCCGGTGGGACGTGGCCGGCGCGGGCCAGGGTGCACCGGCGGGAGACGGGGTCGTAGACGGCGTACAGGCAGGTGGCCCCCGTCTCGCCGAGGTGTTCGTCCGGGTCGTCGGAGGCCTCGCCGGAGGGGCGCAGCACCACGTCGTCCAGGTGCGTGAGGAGTTCGTCGGGCGGCAGGTCGATGTCGGCGAGAGTGCGCACCGCGGTCCGCAGCCGGCCCATGGTGGCGGCGGCGTGGATGCCGTGGCCGACCACGTCGCCGACCACCAGGGCCACCCGGGCCCCGGACAGCGGGATGACGTCGTACCAGTCGCCGCCCACGCCGGCCTGACCGCCGGCCGGCAGATACCGGTGGGCGACCTCCACTGCCGACTGCCGGGGGGCGTGCCGCGGGAGCAGACTGCGCTGCAGGGTGAGCGCGGTGGCCCGGGCGTGCGTGTAGCGGCGGGCGTTGTCGACGGCGATCGCCGCCCGGGCGGCGATCTCCTGGGCGAGCAGCAGGTCATCGTCGTCGTAGAGGTCGGGGTTGCGGTGCCGGCAGAACTCGGCGACGCCCAGCGTGCTGCCGCGGGCGCGCAGCGGCACCACCAGGGTGGAGTGGATGCGGTGCCCGTCCAGGCTTTGGTGGCCGTGGTGCCGGGAGGGCCGTCCGGTGGCCAGGGCGCGTGCGGTCGGTGATCCGTCGACGCAGGTGGTCAGCTGCCGCGCGGCGACGGCGGGGGGCTGCGCTTCGCGTGCGGCCGCGGGCGCCCGCGCGACCCGGCGCACGGCGAGCCGGTCCTGACCCGGGGTGTCGTCGCCGTGCAGCGCGGAGTCCAGCAGGTCGACGGTGACGAGGTCCGCGAACCGCTCCGCGGCGAGGTCGGCGAGCTCCTGGGTGGTGCGGGCGACGTCCAGAGTGGTCCCGATGCGCACGCCCGCCTCGTTCACCATCTCCAGCCGCCACTGCCGTCGGCGGTCGCGCTCCTCCTGGAAGGCGCTGACCTCCTGTTCCGAGGTGCGGTCGATGTACCCGGTCGTCGACGCGACCACATACCGGGTCGCCCTGCTGACCAGGGGCGCGTCGGCGGTGAACCGCGGCAGCTCCGCGATCAGCCGGTCGAGGACGACGCCCTGCGCCAGCCGGAAGGCCCGCAGCATCGCGTCCAGGGTCATGCCGTACCGGGCCAGGCGTCGAGCGCGCTCCAGGGCGCCCGGCGGTGCCTCGATCAGCTCCGGCTCGACAGAGCGCGCCAGGCCGGACAGCCCGGTCACGATGTACTCGGCGACGTTCTTCGACACCGTGCGGCCCATCTCCGGGGTCTCCCAGAGCGCGGGAAGGTCCCGTCGCAGAGCCTTCTCCACGTCGGCGGTCACCTCGTCCGCCCGCGCGCCCAGCTCGCGCGCGACGCGGGACACGAGACGGTCGACCTGGTCGTCCACACTTCCGACGGTACGCCGGATGCGGGCGCGCGCCCCGCCGGGCGGGCGGGTGGCGACTCCGCCCCGCCGCGCGGCACGGTCCCACGGCGGGTCCGCGAACCGCCGAACCGGTGGGGTGGCCGCCGGCCGGTGCGCCCGCGGGGGCAGGATGGGGGGATGAGCGTAGTCAAGATCAACGTACTGACCGTCCCGGCGGAGCAGCGGGAGACCCTCGAGAAGCGCTTCGCCGCACGCGGACACGCCGTCGAGGGTTCCGACGGCTTCGAGTGGTTCGAGCTGCTCCGCCCGGTGGAGGGCACCGACACCTACCTCGTCTACACGCGCTGGCGTGACGAGGAGTCGTTCCGGGCGTGGGCCGAGGGCCCGATGCGGGCGGCGCACCGGGGCGGCGCGGAGGGCGAGCGTCCCAAGCCCGCCGCCTCGGCCTCCACCCTCTGGTCGTTCGAGGTCGTCCAGCAGGTGCCGCCCAAGGGCGCGTAACGCACCGCGCGACCGGGCGGACACGACGGCGCGCACGGGCGGCCGACTCCGGCCGCCGGCCTCGGCCCGCGCCCGCGCCATGGTGGACGGCTCTCCGTGTGGGCGTCGCGCCGGTGCGCCCGGCCCGGTCGCGACGTAAGCCCCCGCGGCCCCTCGCCCACCTAGCGGGTGCGGTCCCCGCCCGGCACGCTGCTACGCCCTGCGCGAGGGCACAGCGGCGGGTGCGGGTGCAGGTCCAGGTGCGAGAGGGTCATCGAGGCGGAGGTGGGGGAGCCGGTCGTCGGGTGCGGCCGGCTCCGGCGCGGACGCGCTCACCACGGGAGGGTGCGCAGATACGCGCTCACGCGCTCGCGGTCCCAGACGCCGTCGGCGACGACCACCCGGTAGCGGTAGGCGAAGGACTCGCCCGGCGGCAGTGCGAACTCCTCGAAGAACGCCCAGGAGAACGCGACCGTCGGGATCGGTTCGGAGCGTACGAACCAGTGCGACTCGTGGATGGCGCTCCGCCCGTCGAGGTTCTCGGGCGCATGCGCGAAGACGAGGGTGGAGTGGGCGTCGACGTCGTCGTGCTCGGCGGTGAAGGCGAGCCACGGCCCCTGGGCGCCCATCAGCTTGTCGGCGTCCGCGCCGGCGCCCGCCCCGGTGTCCGGGACGAACACGGCGCCGCCGGTGAAGTCGCGGGGGCCGCGCCACTGCAGACCGGTGTAGCCGGCCGGTTCGCGCCCGGCGGTGGTCGGGGAGCCGAAGACGAGCGGTGCGTCACGCATGTTGGTGAGCCGGATCGACCAGTCCAGCGCCCACGCTCCGGCCGCTTCGTCGACGGAGTGGACCGTGAGGCCCCGCTGCTCGCGCGCCCATTCCTCGCCGCCGTGCGTGACCCAGGTGAGCTGCTCGGTGACGGCGAGCCTGTCGTCGGTCACCGTGAACGCCGGGAAGCCGTCGTGCCGCATCGAACCGACGCGTTCGGGCAGCGCCAGGTAGCCCCGACCGTGGACGTAGGAGTTGCCGCCCCAGAAGTTCTGGCCGGAGAGGTGACTCGCCGTCATCTGCAGGCCTTTGTGCCAGCGGTGGTCACTGGGCCGGTAGCCGGTCACGGTGCGGCCGGCGAGGGTGCGCACCGGGTGCGCGTAGGGCTTGGGCGACTCGAACGCGTCGGGGTCGGGGCGGTAGACGTACCGGAGGATCTCCGTCCCGTCCGCCGCCGCGACCGCGATGTGCTCGCCGTACGCGTGACTGACTCGGATGCTCATGCGCGCTCCTCGGGGCCCTTGCAGTCGCCGTGTGGGTGACGGAGCGGAGAAAGCGCTTGCTCCCGTGAGGCGACCCTAAGGGCGCGGCGAATGTCAGGACAACCCCTGTGTCCGAATGCGACGAGAGCCTTCACGGAATCGTTCCCGCCCTCGCATGTTCCCGCGTCGGAGCCCGGGACGGTTCGCGGGGTCACCGTCCCGGGCGGTGGACGGGCCGGTACGGCGCGGTCACCGGCCCGCCGACCACCGGCGCGGCCCCCAGGGCCGGCCGGAGCCCGCTCACGCCGACCGCCGGCTCGATCCTCTTTGTCGACCGGATCCCGGTGACCCCGACCACCGGCTCGATTCCCTCCGTCGGCCGAGTACCATCGACGTCACCCTCGGGAAGGGAGGAGCTCGCGTTGTCTCTGACGGACAGGGCCATCGAGCAGATCCGTGAGCTCATCCGCACCGGCGCTCTGCCCCCGGGGTCGAAGCTCCCGCCGGAACCGGACCTGGCCGCCCAGCTCGGACTCTCCCGCAACCTGGCCCGCGAGGCGGTCAAGGCGCTGGCCGTGGCCCGGATCCTGGAGGTCCGGCGCGGCGACGGCACCTATGTGACCAGCCTGCAGCCCAGTCTGCTCCTGGAAGGGCTCGGCGGGGCGGTGGAGCTGCTGCAGGGCGACTCGGCCGCACTGCAGGACCTCATGGAGGTGCGACGGCTTCTCGAACCGATGGCCACCGCGCTGGCCGCGACCCGGATCTCCGACGACCAACTGGCCGAGGTCGAGCGGCACTTGGACGCCATGCGGGCGGCCCGCGACGACGTCGAACTGCTCAACGCGCATGACGCGGCGTTCCACCGCGCCGTCGTGGCCGCCACCGGCAACGAGTCACTGCTCGCCCTGCTCGAGGGCGTCTCCGGTCGCACGCTGCGCGCCCGCATCTGGCGCGGTCTGGTCGACGACCAGGCCGGGGGCCGCACCCTTGCCGAGCACGAGGCGATCTTCATGGCGCTGACCGCCCGCGACGCCGCCCTCAGCCAGGCCGCCGCCCTGATGCACGTGAGCACCACCGAGGGGTGGCTCAGAGAGCACCTGCGCACCGAGGGCGTCCCCGGTCCGGGCGGTACGGCCGCCTGAGGTCCCGGCTCAGCCGCCGGTCGGGGTGAGCACCACGAAGTCCGCGTTCGACGGGTCGAGACAGACGGCCAGCCGGCCGACGCCCGGCGCGTCCTGCGGGCCCATCTGCACACTGCCGCCGTTCCCGGTGACGGCGGCGACCGCGGCGTCGCAGTCGGCGACGGCGAAGACCGGGTGCCAGTAGGGCCGTCCGTCCGTCAGGGCGAGGTCCTGCGCACGCAACTGCATGACACCGCCCTGCATGCGCTCCTCGGGCAGGCCCTCCGGCGTGATGAGGGAGTACTCGCCACCCCCGCCCCCCGGCAGCTCCATCGGGCTGAAACGCCAGCCGAACACACTGCCGTAGAACTCCTTCGCCGCCGGGGCGTCGGTCGTGTACAGCTCGGTCCAGCACAGCGAGCCCGGCTCGTCCACGAGCTCGAAGCCGGCGTTCTTCCCCGGCTGCCAGACCGCGAACTGGCCGCCCAGCGGGTCGCTGTACTGCGCCATCCGGCCCCAGTCGCCGAGATCCCTGGTCGCCAGCCGCACGGTGCCTCCGGCACTCTCGACGGCCCGGGTCGTGGCGTCCGCGTCGGTGACCGTGTAGTAGATCATCCAGGCGGAGCGGGCCCCCTCCTCGGTCAGCCGGCCGAGCCCGGCGACGGTCTTGCCGTCCTTCTGGAACATCCCGCCCTCCGCGCCCTGTCCCTCCATGGGCTCGTACCGCCAGCCCAGCACGGCGCCGTAGAAGGCCGCGGCGGCCGGGACGTCGGGGGCGCCGAGGTCGAGCCAGCAGGGGGCCCCGGGGGTGGGGTCGGTGGTCATCACGGCGTTGCCCTTTCGCAGATCCGTCAACGTCCTCAGCCTGGCACCGGGCTCAGGTGCCCGCGCGTCGGCCGCCGCGCGCCGCGGGCCGAAAGAGTGGTGGTCCCGTCGGCCTCAGGTGACGGGCAGTCCGTAGACCCGGTCGAAGTGCAGGGCCACCAGGTGTCCGGCGCCGTCGCAGGAGAGCTGCCACCGGTTGACGCCGGTCTCCCGGCCGTCGGTGAAGTTCCACAGCAGACGCCCCGAGGCGGTGTCGATCGCGTAGAAGCCGTCCTTGTTCTCGAAGGCCGTCACGTACACGGCGTTTGCGCCCACCGCGACCGGGCTGTCCACGTCGAGGCGGGGAGTCTCGCAGAACCAGCGCCGGGAGCCGTTGCGCGCGTCGAACGCGTACACGCCGCAGGGGTCCGTGCCGGTGACGTAGACGGTGTTGCCGACGGCTCCGAGCGAGGCGTACATGCCCCGTTGCGCCTTCGCGTTCCACCGGAGCCTCCCGGTGCCCAGGTCGAGGGCGATGAGCTCGGAGCCGATCGCGAAGACGGTCTGCCCGAGCACGGCCACGCCCGGCCTGAGGTCGTATCCCACCGGGTGCCGCCAGCGCAGGCTGCCGCCGTCACGGGTGCCGCGGACGGCGACGTTGCGCAGTCCGTCGGCGTAGACGAAGTACTCGTCGGTGATGACGGGCTGCAGCGCGATGCCGACGTCCTGCGGATCGATCGGTATGACGAGGGCCTGACGCGCCTCGATGTCGACGCTGAACACGGAGTCGGTGGAGGTCGCCACGCCCTGCTCCCCCGGCCGGCGCTGCAGCTTGGCACCGAGCACCGAGACGCTGTGATCGTCGTAGCCGCCGAGCAACTGGTCGAAGCGGTAGTCCTCTCCGAAGTCGAGGGTGAACTGCTCCGCGCCGCCGATCACCGTCGCGCCCGTGCCCAGCGCGACCGCGGCGCCGTGGATCAGCAGGACGGGCCCGGGTGAGAGGCTGACGCCCTGGTACACCCAACGGGGCCGGGAGCCGTTCTCCACGTCCAGGCCGATCATGTCACCCGGGCGGGTCTTCAGCAGGGCTGTGCCGTCGTGGAAGACCGCCGGGGCCTGCAGCAGCGGTCCGCCCCGGTAGACCCACGCCGGCTCGGGGGCCCGGCCGAGCGGACGCGCCGTTTCCGTGTCCGGCGTTTTGCGGAGGGCCAGTGCCCCACCCGCGACCAGTGCCGCGCCGGCGGTCGCCGCCAGGACCGTGCGCCGGGCGACTCCGGTGCGCACCGGGGCCCGGTGGTGCGTCGGCGTGGCGGAACGTTTCGACGCCGATTGCGGCAACGGCGTCGAACCCGGCGCCTGCGACCGCACCTGCGCCGGCTCCGGCGCCTGTGCTCGCGCCCTGGGCCGGTCTTCGGCCTCGCCCTGCGACGGGGCTTCGGACAGGTCCGCGGCCGGGGCTTCGGATCGCTCTGCGGCCCGGACTGCGGCCTGGGCTCGGGCTTCTGCCCGAGAGCCGACCCGCGTGAGCGCCTGCGCCTGGGTCGGCGCCTGGGACTGGAATGGGGATCGGGCCCGGGCCGGCTCGTCCGGCGAGACGAACGACTCGGCTCCCGGCAGCACCGTGGAGAATTCCGCACCGCCGACCGCCCCGGCGCCCTCGCCGCGGCCCTTTCCGTTTCTGGTCTCGGTACTGTTTCCGTTCCGGTTTCCGCCCCTGCTGTCGTCTGCACCTTCGCCTGCGCACTCGCTCGCGGGAACGCCGTACGCCGACCGGTCGACGGCGGCGCGGGCCGCCCTCCGCCGGTAGGGCTCGACAGGCTCTGCGACGGGCTCGCCGTCCGGCGCAGGCGGCGCGAAGGCTCCGGGACGCGGGACCTCGTCCACCGCCAGGCGGTCCAGGTCCCGCACGGCCGCCCGGTGGGCGGTGACCATGGCAGCCACCGGCCGGGGCAACCAGCCCTGTGTCAGCACCTGTTCGGCACCGCCCGGGGCGCAGGCCGCGGAGAGCCGGTCGGGGTGGATCCGCAGGGCCGGGTCCTTGGCGTGACAGAGACTGATGATCTTGTCCAGTGGTTCGGGCACCAGGCTCAGGTCGGGCGACCCGTGGGCCACCTGGTAGAGCAGAGCCGCGCCCACCGCCCCGCCGAACGGCGAGCGGCCCGACGCGGCGAAGGCGAGCACCGAGCCGAGGCAGAAGACGTCGCCCTCCGGGCCCATCGGATCCCCGGTGGCCTGCTCCGGGCACATGTAGTCGAGCGAGCCGAACAGCGTGCCGGAACCGGTGAGTTCATAACCGTCGCGGGCGCGCACGATGCCGAAGTCGATGACCCGCGGGCCGTCCGCCGCGAGAAGCACGTTGGACGGTTTGAGGTCACGGTGCACAAGCCCTTCGGCGTGCACCGCCATCAGCGCCTCGGCGACACCCGCGCCCAGTGCGAGGACCGTCTCCACCGGCAGCGGCCCGTGCGCGGCGACCGCTTCGGCCAGGGTGGGGCCGGGTACGTGGTCGGTGGCGAGCCAGGGCGTCACGTCGTCCGGGGCGGCGTCCACGACGTGCGCCGTGTAGGCGCCGCCGACCGCCGCCGCGGCCGCCACCTCCCGCCGGAAGCGGATGCGGAAGTTGTCGTCGTCGGCCATCTCGGGACGGATCACCTTGACCGCGACGACGCGGCCGGCCGACGACCGGGCCAGATAGACCCGGCCCATGCCGCCGGCGCCGAGTCGGGCCACGAGCCGATAGGGCCCGAGCTGCTCGGGGTCTTCTGGGCGCAGTGGCTGCATGCCCTCGGCCGCCTGTTCTCGGTGGTGACGGGCGGAGATCCCGCCCACGCTGCGGGGGAAGGCCCGGTGGGGTCCGGACCACAGACTAGGCGCTGGAACGGCGGCCCGGAGCGCGTCCTCCCACGCGAATCAACGCACCTGAAAGTAAGTGCCCGGCCGTTCTCCGGTTCTCCCATGCCCATGTGACGCTCCGTCAGAGATCGGGTGACACGTGCTTTCCCTGCGGGAACAGTGCGTGATGAGCAACAGGTGCACGATGAAAGCACTTGTCGGGCCGGATACCTCCGATGTGCCGAAGGTCACCCCCGCCAGAGGCCCCGAAGCCTGTGGTAGCTTGCCGAGGCCAGTCGTACTCGTGCGCGCCCCGGGCGCGCAGGGGTCAGGGAATCCGGTGGAACTCCGGAGCTGACGCGCAGCGGTAAGGGCGACGGGCGGGGCTTTCGGCCACTGGAACGCGTGCGCGCTCCGGGAAGGCGCCTCGCCCGGATGACCCCGAGTCCGAAGACCTGCTGGCGGCCTCCGGTGTCGCAGACCGGCCGGAGGAGCGCACCGTACGACCGGGCTTCGCGCTTGAGCCCTCGACGCCGAAGGAATCTCCGTGCCGTTCGCACGTCCCGTCCGCTCTGCCGTCCTGTTCCTGGCGGGCGCGCTCCTGTCGACCGGCTGCGGCGGCTCCGCCGCCTCCTCTGCGTCCTCCGCCGGCAGCGAGGCGGCCGGCCGGCCGGTCACGCTCGACAACTGCGGACGGCGGGTGCGGATCGACACGCCCCCTCGGCGGGCGGTCTCCCTCAACCAGGGAACGACGGAGATCATGCTCTCCCTCGGGCTCGCCGACCGGTTGGCGGGCACCGCCACCTGGACCGACCCGCTGCCCAGGAGCCTCGAGAAGGCCGGCGCCGGGGTGACGCGGCTGGCCGACAACGCGCCTTCCTTCGAGAAGGTCCTGGACGTCGAACCCGACTTCGTGGCCGCCTCGTTCGCCTCCACGCTCGGCAAGGGCGGGGTGGCGACCCGCGACCGGTTCGAGAAGCTCGGGGTCCCGACCTATCTCTCCCCCTCCGACTGCGCGGGCAAGGACAACAGCGGCGGCGGCGACGGCGTCCGTACCGAGCCGCTGACCATGGACGCGGTCTACGGCGAAGTACGCGACCTGGCCCGCGTCTTCGGGGTCGTGAAGCGGGGCGAGACCCTGGTGGCCGCACTGAAGTCCCGGGTGAGCAGGGCCGCTTCCGGACTCGACGCCGAGAACGTCACCCTCCTGTACTGGTTCGCCGACTCCCGGTCCCCCTACCTGGCAGGCTGCTGCGGCGCCCCCGGTGCCATCACCCGCGAACTCGGCGCGAGGAACGTCTTCGACGACACCGAGGAGGAGTGGCCGCAGGTCAACTGGGAGTCGGTCGCCGACCGCGACCCGGACGTCCTCGTCATCGGCGATCTGAGCCGCAGGCAGCAGACGGCCGAGACCGCGGCCAAGAAGATCGCGTTCCTGGAGTCCGATCCGGTCACCAGGAACATGACCGCGGTGCGGAAGAAGCGGTACGTGCTGCTGTCCGGGCAGGCGCTGAACCCGACCGTGCGCACGGTCGAGGGTGTGGAGAAAGTGGCGTCGGCACTGCGCGCGTACGGTCTCGCGGGATGAGCGCCGCGCGCCCGGCGGCAGCCGCGCCCGCGGTGGCGGCCGTGGCGGCGCGAGGGCTGCGCCACGTACTGCTGTGGGCGGCCGGTCTCGCGCTGCTGTGCGCGTCCGTCGCCGTGGCCATCACCATCGGTCCGGCGGACATCGCGGTCGGGGACGTGTGGTCCACGGTGGCCGCCCGTCTCGGCTTCGGCGAAGCCGGGTTGACACCGTTGAGAGAGGGCATCGTGTGGAATCTGCGGCTGCCGCGGACCCTGCTCGCCGCGGTGTGCGGCGCGGGACTCGCCGTGTGCGGCGCGGTGATGCAGTCCCTGCTGCGCAACCCGCTCGCCGACCCGTTCGTCCTCGGGATCTCCTCCGGCGCCTCGACGGGCGCGGTCGTGGTGGTCGTGCTCGGGGCGGGCGGCGGAGTCCTGTCGGTGTCCGGGGGCGCCTTCCTGGGCGCGGCGGTGTCCTTCGCGCTGGTGCTGCTGCTCAGTCACACCCTGGGCGGCGCCACGGACCGCGTGGTGCTCGCCGGGGTGGCGGCGATGCAGCTGTTCTCGGCACTCACCTCGTTCGTCGTTATGACGACCGCCGACGCGGAGACCACCCGGGGGGTGCTGTTCTGGCTGCTCGGCTCGCTCAGCGGGGCCGACTGGGCGGACGTGGGCCCGGCTCTGGCGGTGCTGGTCGCGGTGCTGCTGGTGTGCGCGGGGTACGCGACGACGCTGGACGCCTTCGCGTTCGGCCAGGACGCGGCCGCCTCGCTGGGGGTGCACGTGGCCCGCACCCGGCTGGTCCTGCTGTGCGCCACCGCCCTGCTGACGGCCACTCTGGTCAGTTCGTCGGGGGCGATCGGCTTCGTCGGCCTCGTGCTCCCGCACGCGGCCCGCGCCCTGACCGGTCCCGGACACACCCGGCTGCTGCCGGCCACCGCTCTGGCGGGGGCCGTGTTCCTGGTGTGGGTGGACACCCTCGCCCGCACCGCCTTGGACCCGCAGGAGGTTCCGGTGGGCGTGGTGACCTCGCTGATCGGCGTGCCCGCGTTCGTCCTCGTCCTGTACCGGACCAGGAGCGCGAAATGACCGGGACCGCCGACGACGCCGGCCTGCGCGGCGACCGCCTCGCCTACGCGGCGGGCGGCTCGCCGATCCTGGACGGCGTCGGCCTCACGCTGCGCCCGGGGACCGTCACCGGCCTGCTCGGTCCGAACGGTTCCGGCAAGTCCACGCTGCTGCGTCTGCTCGCCGGCGTCCTCGCCCCCGCCTCGGGCGTCGTCACCCTCGACGGCCGTCCGCTGGCGCAGCTCGGGCGGCGGGCGGTGGCCCGACGGATCGCCGTCGTGGAGCAACAGGCCGACACGCAGGTCGCGTTGAGCGTCCTGGACGTCGTGCGTCTGGGCCGTGTCCCGCATCGCCGGGCCTGGGGCGCCGCGTCGGCCGAGGACGAGGCGGCGGTCCGTTCCGCGCTGGAGCGGACCGGTCTCGGCGACCGGGCCGGCCGTCTGTGGCACACCCTCTCCGGCGGGGAGCGCCAGCGTGTCCAGGTCGCCCGCGCGCTCGCCCAGCAGCCGCGGGAGCTGCTGCTGGACGAACCCACCAACCACCTCGACATCCAGCACCAGCTCGCGCTGCTGGACCTGATCACCGAGCTCGGAGTGACCACTGTCGTCGCGCTGCACGATCTGAACCTGGCGGCGATGTACTGCGACCGGGTCGTCGTCCTCAAACAGGGCCGGGCGGTGGCCGGCGGCACACCGCAGGACGTACTCACCGAGGCGCTGATCGCCGACGTCTACGGAGTGCGGGCCCGCCTCACCCGCGACGGCCCCGACGGCCGCCCGCACATACGCTTCCTGGGCGCCCTGCCCGCCGAGCGGAACTGGGAGCGTCAGGACGGCGGGCGCCAGGACCGGGCGCGGTGGAGCGGGAAGCCTGGGGACGAGGATCAGCGGCACGAGGGACGGCCGGGCGGCGTGCGGCCGTCGGCGGGCTGACCGTCCGTCGCGGGGGCGGGTGGCGCCGCCGTCCCCCCGCGACCACGTTCTGCGCGCCACGTCCTGGGCGCTCCGTGTCCTGCAGGCCCCACGTCCTCCGCGCGACCGCGGCGGGGGCGCTCCGCGCCGCCAGACCCGTACCTTCGTCGACCGCTTCAGAAGGAGCCGCCATATGACCATCCGGGTCGTTTTCGTCTCGCCCGCGACGAGTTCGTCGCTGCGGCAGGCCCGATTCGACGACGGGGCCCCGATCGACGCCGCCGGGGCGGCACTCGCCCGCGCCGCGGCCGGGACCCTGCCCGCAGCCTCGCGGGTCCTCGTCTCGCCCGGTGTGCGGTGCGGTGAGACGGCGGCGGCCCTCGGACTCGACGCGCCGGAGGTGAGGGAGTTGGCGGGGCTGGAGGTGGGCCGGTGGCGGGGCCTGACGCTCGGCGAGGTCGGTGCCGCCGAGCCGGAGGCGGTGGCCCGCTGGCTCGCGGATCCCACGTCGGCGCCGCACGGCGGCGAGTCCGTGCGGGATCTGTGCGAACGGGTGGCCCGCTGGCTGGAGACGGCTGCCGAAGGCGAGGGACGCATCCTGGCCGTCGTCGAACCGGAGATCGTACGGGCCGCGGTGGTGCATGTGCTGGGGGCGTCCGCCGCGGCCTTCTGGCGGCTGGACGTGCCGCCGCTGACGGCCACCACCGTCAGCGGGCGCGGCGGCCGCTGGAACCTGCGGCTGGGGCTCCCGCTGGATCGGGCGGAGACGGCCTGAGGCCGCGTCCGCCCGATCGTCGTCGGTCTCCGGGACCGCGAGTCCGCGACCTGGCTAGCGCGAGGCGGTCACCGCCGTTCCCGCGGGGATCGCGGCGGGCTTCGGGTTCAGCAGCCGTTCGGCCAGTTCCCCGAAGACGAGGCCGAAGCCCGCCCACATCGTGATCTGCAGGGCGAGCGAGGAGAGCCGGAACCGCCACAGCAGGGTCGCCGGGAAGTCCGCCGGCACCTCGTTGACGGCGGGCAGGAACGCGTAGGCCAGCCCGATCACGACGGTGAAGCCGAGGACGGCGACGACCGTCGCGTACCAGGCGCCCAGTCCCGGTGCGAGCCGTTTGCCCGCGATCACGGCGGCGAGTGCGAGGAGCACGCCGAGCACCATCATCAGGAAGTAGAGGGTGGTCCGCTTGGCGATGGTGTCGTGGTCACCGACCGCCGGCGGATTGGCCGGGTACTTGAGGAACGGGACGACGTACACGGTGAGCAGCGCCGCTCCCGAGAGCAGGAGCGCCGTGGCCCGGGGGGTGAAGGGGCCGACGCGGCCGAGCGCGAAGCAGTAGGCGAGGGCGGCGATGCCGCCGAAGGCGACCCCGTACACCAGCACGCCGGTGGCGAGGCCCGCGGTGGACTGGAGGCCGCGGGAGACGAGTTCGACCTCGTGCTCGTGGGCGGGCGCGTGGGACTCCTCGAAGCCGATCGCACCGTCGACGTTCGGCTCACCGAGGAAGTAGGCGACGACCAGGGCGAGCACGCCGGCCGCGAGGCCGGCGAGCATGCCGCGGACGAGCAGGTTTCTTACCGTTGCGGAGTTCATCGGGTGTGCGGCGTCCCTCGTCAGTGGCAGGGGAAGCCGAGAAGGTGGCGTGCGTCGTGCACCCACTCGTGGACTCCCTCGCCGGAGACGACGGAGGTGGCGCCCTGTTCGGCGCCGACGAAGTACAGCAGGACCAGCATCAGGACGCCGAAGAAGACCGCCCAGGGGGCGATGTCCTTCAGCGGCAGCTTTGCGGGGACCGCAGGGGTGGTGGGGGTCGGCTGGGCGACATGCTGCGCCATGGCAGGGCCTCCTCTGGGAGTTCGCGTCCCATCTCGGTGGTGCACAGGACGACGGCTCCGGGTCTGACTCTTGATGTGCCCCTCGAGGAGGGACGCATCGTTCACAGTGGCGCGACCGTGCCGGATTTTCACCGGCTTCCGTGCTGACGTCGTCGATATCAGAGCGACGGTACCGCGTGTCGCGCGCCCGGCCAATACCGCACCACCTGGCGTGACGTCGCTCTCCGCCGCCAAGTGGTGCGGATCACCGGCCGGATCGGGCGCCGATCGTCGGCCCGGGAGCGGTGGACGGCTGCCGTCGTGGCCGTCACGCCGACGGCCGGGCGCCGGCGTCCGGGTCGAGGAGATCGGCGACCAGAGCGGCGAACTCGTCGGGCGCGGCGAGGCGGACGCCGAGGGTCTCGGCCTTGGCGCGCTTGGATCCGGCGCCCTCCCCGGCCACCACGAGAGAGGTCCTCCCGGAGACGCTGGAGGAGGAGCGGCCGCCGGCCCGTTCGATGAGCTCGTTCATCTGATTGCGGCTCAGCTTCTCCAGCGCTCCGGTCATCGCGCCGGTGACGACCACGGTCATCCCGGCCAGCGGCCCGGGGCCGGCCGCCGCGTCGGCGCCTTCCGTGCTCTTCGCGCCTTCCGTGCCTTCGCCTTCCGTGCCTTCGCCTTCGTTTCCGTCGGCCGCCGCGGCTGTCCGGGGCAGGGGCGGGGTGGCACCCGGCTCGGTCATGTTCACCCCGGCCCCGACGAGTTTGTCGATGAGCGGGGCCAGTTCGGCGAGTTCGGCGACGATCGACGGGGCCTTCTCGGCACCGATGCCCTCGACCTGCCGGATGGCCTCGGCGTCGGCGGCCCGCAGGTGGTCCATGGTGGCGAAGTGCCGGGCGATGCGCCGCGACATCGAACGGCCGGTGCCGCGGACGCCTAGCGCGCACAGCACCCTGGACAGCGGCTGCGACCTGGCGGCGGCCAGCGCCGCCAGCAGGTTGTCCGTGCTGGTCTCCCCCATCCGCTCCAGGCCCAGCAACCGGTCCCGGGTCAGGGTGAAGAGGTCGGCGAGGTCCGCGACCAGTCCGGCGTCGACGAGCTGGACGACCCGGGTGTGGCCGAGTCCCTCGATGTCCAGCTGGTCGCGCCCTGCGGCGTAGGACAGGGAGGCGACGAGATGGCAGTTGCGGCCGTTCTCGCAGCGCCAGCGCTGCTCGCTGGTGTCGATGTCCGACCCGCACCGCGGACAGGTCTCGGGGAAGACGATGGGCTGTTCCTCGCCGGTGCGCAGATGGGCGACGGGGGCCTCGACGCGCGGGATGACGTCACCGGCCCGGTGGACCATCACCCGGTCGCCGAGGCGCAGATCGCGGCGGGTGATGTCGGACGGGTTGTGCAGGGTGGCGTAGGTGATGGTGGACCCCTCGATCTCCACCGGCTCCAGGACGGCACGCGGGGCGATGACGCCGGTGCGGCCCACGTTCCACTCCACCGCCAGCAGCCGTGTGATCTTCTCCACGGCCCGCAGTTTGAAGGCGATCGCCCAGCGCGGGGCGCGTGAACCGGATCCGGCGGCCGCCTGGTCGGCGGCCAGGTCGGCCTTGACGACGATCCCGTCGATCCCGAAGGGCAGCGCCGCGCGCAGCGCTGCCGTCTCCGCCACCCGGGCCAGGACCTCCTCGACGGTGGCCGCGGTGATGCCGGGCACGGCCGTGGTGGCCGTGGTGTTCACGCCGAGCGCGGCGGCCTCGGTCATGAGGTCGCTGTGCGCGCTCTCCCGCAGCCGCTCGGCGAGAGCCGGGTCGGAGTCGGCGAGGGGCAGCAGGCCGTAGCCGAAGAACGTCATCGGGACGGTGTAGGCGCGTTCCCTGGCGCGCAGCGTGCCCGCGGCGGCGTTGCGGGGGTTGGCGAACGGTGCTCCGCCGTGCGCGGTGCGCACCTCGTTGGCGTGCTCGAACTGGGCGTTCGTCATCAGGACTTCGCCGCGCACCTCCACCGTGACCGGCTCCGCCAGTTCGGCCGGCAGACCCTCCACGGTGCCGATCGCGTGCGAGACGTCCTCCCCGGCCGTCCCGTCGCCCCGGGTGACGAGCTGTGTCAGCCGGCCCTGCCGGTAGCGGGCCGCGATCGCCAGGCCGTCGAGCTTCGGCTCCACACTGAACCGGGTGACCTCGCGGCCGACGCGTCTGGTCAGCGAGACGGTCCACGCCGTGAACTCCTCGGGCGAGAACACGTTGTCCAGGCTCAGCATGGCCACCGTGTGCGGGACGTCGCCGACCACGGCCCCGCCGGCGACCTTCCCCGTCGGGGAGTCGGCGAGCGTCTGCTCCGGATGCTCGGCCTCCCAGGCCGCGATGGACCGCACCAGCCGGTCGTAGTCGTCGTCGTCCAGCCCCGACGTGCCGGACGCGTAGTACGCCGCCGACGCCTTCACCGCGTCCTCGACCGCCTGCGCGTAGGCGGCGGCGTCCCCGATCACTGCACCACGTGTTGTCATGCCGGTCATCCTGCCCGCCACCACTGACAACGCTCTGGAGCGCCGCTGGCGGGGGCTCCCCCGGGCGGCTCGGACGTGCTGCCGCCGACGGCCGGGCCCTTGGTGGTGATCTTCACAACTAGCCTTCTGGCCAGTGAATTTGACGCGTCATCATATAGTGAGCGAGGGTGCGCGGCGGCTCCCCCTCACCCCGTCGCACGGCCGGAGCCCCCACTGGAAAGGCACGACCCTGCGGAACGAACCGCACAGCGCCGCCCCCGCCCCGTCCGCGGCCCTGCCCTCCCCACGCCGGTCGGCGTTCTCGCCCGCCGCCGACGTCATCGGCACGGAACTCGACCTGCGGATGACCGCCGACCATCTCGTGCACGCGCTGACCCCCGGGTTCTGCGACGCGGCCTCCGTGTACCTGCTGGAGCGCTGGCGTCTCGAGGAGAACGCGCGCGTGCGCGCGGACGACCTCCGGGTCGAGGTGCGCCGGACGGCGCTGCGTGTCGGGCCGGGCGCGCATGCGGACTGGGAGGACGCGCTGCCGGTCGGCGAGGTGGTCGCCCACTCCCGCCGGACGCCCTATGCCCGCGCTCTCGCCGACGGACAGCCACGGGTGCTCGACGCGGTGGACCCGCACACCCGCGGACGGCTCGTCGGTCCGCGCGACGGCGACGCACGCGCCGGCGACCTGCAGCGCGTGACGTCCTTCCTGGTCGTCCCGCTGCGGCTGCGGGACAAGGCGATCGGCTTCGTCAACTGCACGAGGGGACCGGGCCGGCCGCCGTTCGGCACGGCCGACGTGGCCGCCGCGGAGGCGCTGGCCGCGCGGACCGCCGTCGCCCTGGACAACGCGCGCCGGTACGAGCGCGAGCGGCGCACCGCGCTGGCCATCCGCAACAGCCTGCCGTCCGGCGCCGCCGAGGAGTTCGGAGGCTGCCGCGCCGCCCACGGCTGTCTGCCGGCCGGGCACGGCAATCTCGTCGGCGGCGACTGGTCCGACATACTGAAGCGGCCCGGCGACCGGGTCAGTCTGATCGTCGGGGACGCGATGGGGCACGGGCCCGAGTCCGCCGTCGCGATGATTCAGCTCCGCACCGCCGTCCGGACCCTGGCGGCGCTGGACATACCCGCGGCCGACCTCGTCGGACGACTCGACGCCCTCGCCGGGGACTCCCCCGGCGTCTCCTTCGCCACCTGCATCTACGCCGAGTGGGACGCCCGCCGACGCACCTGCACCCTGGTGGGGGCGGGCCACCCTCCCCCGCTGCTGCGCGGTCCGCGGGGCCGGACCGCGCCCGTCGCGCTGGCCGGGGCGGGTCTGCCCCTGGGACTGGGCGCGGGCGACTACGAGGAGACCGTGCTGAGCGTGCCCGACCCCGCCCTGCTGGTCCTCTACAGCGACGGTCTGGTCGAGTCCCGCGACGCCGACATCGACCACGAGATCGCCCGCCTCGCGCGCACCGTGGACGCGGCCGCCGCCGAAGCCGTGGACGGCGACCCGCGGGACGCGCTGCCGTCCCTGTGCCGACGGCTCCTGCACGCCGCGTCCGGTACGGCCGGAGCCGACGACCGCACCCTGCTGCTCGCCGAACTGACGCCCGCGGACCGCTGACGCCGGCGGGCCGCTGACGCCCGGGCGGGGAGCGGACACCCCGCCCGGGGTGCCTGCGCTCAGTCCGCCAGGGTCGCCCACACCGCGTTGCCGCCGGTGAGTCTGGACCGGTCCACGCCCCAGTCCTGGGAGAGCTGCTCCACGAGGAGCAGCCCGCGGCCGCCCTCGTCGTCCGGGCCGGGTTCGCAGCGCGGCAGGCCGCGACCGGTGCGGTCGTGGTCGTGCACCTCCAGGCGCAGGCATCCCTCGGTGACGAGTCCGACCCCGCACAGGAACCGGGTGCCGAGGGTGTGCCGTACAGCGTTGGTGGCCAGTTCCGAGACGAGCAGGACGGCGTCCGCGCACAGCTCGCCCGGCAGCCGCCACGCGGTCAGCCACATGGTCATGGAGCGACGGGCGATCGACACGCTGGAGCGGTGCGCGGGGAGTTCGAGCCAGTGCGTCCGGTCCGGGCTCCAGGTGTCTAAGAACTGGGGAGAGGTCGCGTGGGGGGACACGGTGGTCGCCTTCCGTGGGGGGCGGGAGCAGCCAGAGGCCGGGGAAGGTGAGCAAGAGGCCCAGGAGGAGGGGGTGTTCCGGGCGGGCCCTGCGCCGGTGAACTCCCGAACGATCCGACTCACGCGGGGATGGCGGAGCTTGACGGGGGAACGCGCGGGTTCGGCGGCGTGGTTCACGCAAGTAACTATGCTCGTAAGGAAGTTCAAGCTGCAACCGACGGCCTGATAATTTCAACAAGCCGATATCCGCCCGGCCGCTCCGGCGTGCCGCTGCCGGACTCTCGGCGGTGTCTCTCCCCAGGAGGTAGGCGTGAGCGAAGGCCGTTCGGGCGCGGGCACCAGTGCGCCCACCGTGCTGCGCATGATCCTCGGCCGGCGCCTGCAGGAGCGGCGCCGGAACGCGGGCGTCTCGCTGGAGGACGCGGCCAGGGCGCTGCGGGTCAAACCGCTGACCGTACGACGCCTGGAGAAGGCTGAGGTCGGACTGCGGCCGCTCTACGTGGAGATCCTGCTGGAGACGTACGGGGCGGGCCGGCAGGAGATCGAGGAGTTCGTCGGTCTCGCCGAGCGGGCCAACGAGCCGGGCTGGTGGCACCCCTACCGCGACGTGCTGCCGAGCTGGTTCAGCGCCTACGTCAGCCTGGAGACCGCGGCCCGGACGCTGCGCGCCTACGAGCCCCACTACGTCACCGGGCTGCTGCAGACCGCGCGTTACGCGCGCGAAGTCCTGGGCGGTGGTTTTCCAGATGACCGGGACGACGATCTGCGGCGCCGCGTCGACCTGCGGCTGCGCCGCCAGAGCCTGCTGGAGAGAGCCGACGCGCCCACGCTGTGGGTGGTGCTGGAGGAGACCGTACTGCACCGGGTGGTGGGCGGGGCCGAGGTGATGCGGGAGCAGATCGACCGGCTGCTGGAGGTGTCGGAACTGGAGCATGTCAGCGTGGACGTCGTGCCGTTCGCGGCAGGCGCCCACGTCGGCGCCTGCGCCCCGTTCACCTACTTCCGGTTCGAGGAGCCGGAGCTGCCCGACATCGTCTACACCGAGATCCTCTCCGGCGCCGTCTATCTGGACCAGCGCTCCGACGTCGCGGCCCATCTGGAGGCGCACAACCGCATGTCCCTGCTGACCTCGGACAACGACAGCAGGGCACTCCTGAACCGGATGCGCAAGGAGTACTCATGACCGGTGTACAAGGCGTCGACGGCCGCGCCCACCACCACGTCTACAACGGGATGCCCGCCTCCGATCTCGGCGAGCACGGCTGGGAGTCGCCCTGGAGCGGCCCCAACGGCGGCCAGTGCGTGCAGACGAAGCAGCTGGCCGACGGGCGCGTGGCGATGCGGCAGTCGACCGATCCCGCAGGCCCGGCGCTGATCTACACCCCCGAGGAGATCGCCGCGTTCGTCGCGGGCGTCAAACGGGGCCTCGCCGACCATCTCACGGCCGGCTGAGACCCGGGCACGGACGGCGCAAGGCGTCCGCCCACCGGCGCGATCCGCCGGACACCCCCCACGCACACCACCGAAAGGCACAGGATGACCACCTCGAACGCCGCGCGGGACATCGACACCAGCAGGCCGCACTCCGCCCGGATGTACGACTACTACCTCGGCGGCAAGGACCACTTCGACGTGGACGAGCGGGCCGCGGAGACCGTGGCGTCGGTCTACCCGGGCATCTTCGTGTGCGCCCGGGAGAACCGCGCGTTCATGCACCGGGCGACCCGGGTCCTCGCGCGCGAGCACGGCATCCGCCAGTGGCTGGACATCGGCACCGGCATTCCCACCGAGCCCAACCTGCACCAGGTCGCCCAGTCCGTGGTCCCCGACGCTCGCGTCGTCTACGCCGACAACGACCCGCTCGTCCTCAAGTACGCGGAGCGGCTGATGCGCAGCACGCCCCAGGGCCGCACGGCCTACGTCCACGGTGACGTGAACGACCCCGGGGCGCTGCTCGACGCGCCCGCCCTGGCCGACGTGCTCGACCTGGACCGGCCGGTGGCCCTGTCCCTCAACGCGCTCATGCACTTCGTCACCGACGCGCAGGACCCGTACGGCATCGTGGGACGGCTGCTGGACGCCCTGCCGTCGGGCAGCGCGCTGGCCCTCAGCCACTGCACGCCCGACTTCGACCCGGGCACCTGGCAGAAGGTCACCGACATCTACACGAGCGCGGGCACGCCCGTGCAGTTCCGCTCGCGGCAGGACGTCACCCGCTTCTTCGACGGGCTCGACCTCCTCGACCCCGGTGTCACGGTCGGCCACCGCTGGCGTCCGGACGGCGCCGTCGAGGCCACGGACGCCACGGTCAGCCTCTGGACGGGCGTCGGCATCAAGCCGTGACCGGTCCGCCACACCGACACCGACACCGACCGTTCGACGGGAGTCGCACATGCACGGCACGGGCGCCATGGCTGACGTCGTCGCGGACGCGTACGCGCTGGGCTCCGGTGACTGGGCCATGGAACCGGTCGCCCGTGGCGCGCTCGGACAGATCTGGAAGCTGACGCGGACGCACACGACCGACGGCCCGGCGGGCGGCCCGCCGGGCGGGACGGCATGGGCGGTGAAGGAGCTGCTCTTCGACGGTGACGAAGAGCAGGTTCTGCGGGAGTCCGCGCTGCGCGACGCCGCGGAGAGGCTGGGCATCGCCTCTCCGCGGCTCTTCCCCGACCGTGCCGGCGCCTACCTCACCCGGCTCGGCGGTTCGCCCGACGGGCCCCGCGTGAAGCTGTACGAGTGGGTCGACGGAGCCCGGGCGGACTCCCGCGACCCGGAGATCCTCCACTGGTGCGGCCGGACGCTCGCCGCCCTGCACCGGGTGGGGGCGCGGGAGACCGGGACGCCCGATCCCTGGTACGAGCGCTGCCCTTCGCCCGAGGACTGGGCGAGGCTCCACTCGCGGGTGCGGCGGGCCGGTGTGCCCTGGGCCGACGCCCTGGGCCGGTTCGTCTCCTCGTCGGCCGGGGAGCTCGCCCGCCATGTCACTCCGTCCGTCGCCGACGGCGTTCCGGCCGCCGGTGAGGAGGTGGTGACGTCGCATCTCGACGTGCAGCCCCAGAACGTGCTGGTGGGGCCGCACGGGCCGGTTCTCCTCGACTGGGACAACGCCGGGCCGACGTCGGCGGGGCGTGAACTCGCGCAGGCCGTGTTCGTGTGGTCCGGCGGCAACCACTTCGACGCCGGGTCCGCCCGGCGGCTGGTGCGCGCGTACCGGGAAGCCGGGGGCCGCCCCGTCCTTGGGGGCCCGGACTCGTTCTCGATGCTCTTCGCGACGTCCCTGAACTACGTCCGCGTGCAGGCCGAGTCCGCGATCGATCCGGCGGTGACGCCCACGCAACGGGAGTTCGCGAGCGGTCAGGTCCTCGCCTCGCTGCGGGATCTGCCGGATCCGAACTCCGTCGCACGGCTGGCGGAGTGCCTGGAGTCCGTGTGGTGAGGGCAGTCGACCGGCACAGCACGCGGGACGCCGGTCAGCGGTCCGTCGGCGGCAGGCGGTCCAGGCCCGTGTCGCGCAGAATGCGCTCGACGGTGTCGCCGAGGGTGCTGTCCGCCCCGATGACGGCCTCGGCCCCGCCCGGCAGCAGATCCAGGGGGCGGTACCAGTCGCGCAGGTCCTCCTCGCCCACCTCGTGCGCGATCGGCTTGGTGGCGTGGCGCACCAGGGTCTCGGCGAACGGCACGTCGAGGTAGTAGGCGTGGGTGGGGCCGCGGTGGTCGGCGCGCAGCCGGGCGAGCATCGCGCCGTAGTGGTCGGCGTACAGGAGTCCCTCGAGGACGACGTGGTAGCCGGCGTCCAGGGCGTAGCGGGCGACGGCGTCGATCAGCCCGATGTTCGCCGCCCCCGGCCGGTCACGCTCGCGCAGCACGGCGCGGCGGAGGTTGTCCTGCCCCACGAGGGCCAGGCCTCGGCCGAACCGGTCGCGCAGGCCCGCCGCCACCGAGGACTTGCCCGAGGCGCTGTTGCCGCGCAGCACGACCAGCCGGGTCTCCCGGGTGCCTGTCTTCACGGCGGCCACGGTACCGGTCCAACGCCCCCGGCCGTCCGGGCGTCGGCCCGTGCGCCCCTCCGGTAGTTCGCCCGGTCGTCGGCCCGGTCGTCGACGACTTCCGGGCGCGCTTCCGCGCCACACCAGGCAATTGTGCCGAAAGGCTGCTGGAACCGAACGAAAATGTTAACTGGTGTCCGTAACATGGCCGTTGGGACGTAAGTTGTGGCTCGACCTGCTCACGCCACGGCTGAAAGACGGACGCCCCTCATGACCGACCATGTCACCACGCCCGGACCGGCGGCCCCTCAGAAGATCGACACGACGGTGCCGCACTCGGCCCGCATCTGGAACTACTGGCTGGGCGGGAAGGACAACTACCCCGTCGACGAGGAGGCCGGCGACGCGTACACCGCCGTCTTCCCCGGCATCGTGACCATCGCCCGCAGCAGTCGTGCCTTCCTGCGCCGCAACATCACGTTCCTCGTGGCAGAGGCCGGCATTCGCCAGTTCCTCGACGTGGGGACCGGCCTGCCGACCGCC
The DNA here is from genome assembly GCF_003032475.1 of Streptomyces sp. P3. Classification (NCBI taxonomy): domain Bacteria; kingdom Bacillati; phylum Actinomycetota; class Actinomycetes; order Kitasatosporales; family Streptomycetaceae; genus Streptomyces; species Streptomyces sp. P3. The sequence goes on along the minus strand of NZ_CP028369.1, from coordinate 5,903,137 downwards.
GAGAACACCCACGAGGTCGCCCAGCGCCTCGCCGCCGAGACCCGGATCGTCTACGTCGACAACGATCCGCTGGTCCTCGCCCACGCCCGCGCCCTGCTCACCTCCACCCCGGAGGGCGCGACCGCCTACGTCGACGCCAACGTGCTGGAGCCCGAGCGCATCCTGGCCGCCGCCGCCGAGACGCTGGACCTCACCCGCCCCACGGCGCTCATCCTCAGCAACATCCTGGGCCACGTCGCCGACTACGACGAGGCCCGCTCCGTCGTCACCCGGCTGATGGCCGCACTGCCCTCCGGGAGCTACCTGTCCGTCAACGACGGGTCGCGGGGCGTGGACCCGGTCTTCGAGCAGGCCCAGGACGCCTACAACGAGAGCGGCGCGGTCCCGTACAACCTGCGTACGGTCGACGAGATCACCGCCTACTTCGACGGTCTGGAGCTGCTGGAGCCCGGGGTCGTCTCGGTCCCGCTGTGGCGTCCGGAGGCCGCCTCCCCGGCCCCGGCCGTGATCGGCGAGCACGGCGGCCTCGCCCGCAAGCCGTAGCCGACGGCCGGACGCCGCCCGCAGCGCCGCGCGGGCGAACGGACCTCGCCTCCGCCGTGACAGCCCGCCAGGGGCGTCGTGGCGGGGGCGACGTGCCGTCACCCCCCGCCGGAGCGCGAACGCGCCCCGGCGGCGGCCCGCTCACAACAGGCGTCGGATGTCACCGCGGACCCGGTAGAAGCCGCCGGCCGCCGAGTGCAGGGCGTCCACGACGTACCGCGCCCCGGGCTCGCGTATCTCGCGCGGGAACTGCACGTTCCACGAGGTGTCGTAGCCGTCGGAGACCACGTGCACGCGGACCCGGCCGCCTTCCCGGACGCACTCGACGACGACGGCGCCGACGGGGGCCTGGGCGACCGTCGCCACCGCGCTCACGGCGGTGGCCGGGGCGTAGGTCGGCAGCACCGCGGCGAGCTTCACGTCCCGCGCCACCGGCACGGTGCCCTGCTGCGCCGCGGAGACGGCCGTCTCGCTCGCGTCCACGCAGACCAGCGAGCCGTCCGTGGTCACCAGGTACAGCCGTTCGTCGTGGTATTGCATCGACAGGGCCGAGCCGCCGCCGGTGCCGAGCTTCCACAGGCGGGTGCCGTCCCGGTCGAAGCAGTAGACGGACGACGACGCGTCACCCGCGAACACGAACCGGCCGCCCGGCGAGGTGGCACAGGAGTACACCGCGCTGTCACAGCCGTACGTGGCCTCGATCGCGCCGGTCGCCTTCGACAGCCGCTGGACCACCCGGTGCGCGGTGCCCGCGTACACGGCGTCGTCCTCCTGCCAGCCGAAGAGGACGCCGCCACGGGTGGGGGTGTGCCAGAGTTCGCCGCCGCCGTCGGGCGCGTAGGCGGTGACGCCCCGGTGGTGGCCGTGGTAGACGCCGCGGTCGTCGGCGCGGACCATCCAGGCGTGCTCGCCCTGGCTGCGGCGGGCCCACTGGTGCTCGTCCTCGTGGTCGATGACGGTGAGCCTGCCGCCCCGGTCGGAGACGTTCAGCACGCCCTCGTGGATGTCCAGCCAGAAGATGTCGACGTCCGCGGTGATGTCGTACGCCGCGAACGGCAGCTTCGAGGACAGGTCGTACACCTTGCCGTCGTCGCATCCGGCGTAGATCCAGAAGTCGTCGGCGACCAGGCACTTCACGCCGTCCGGCAGGTTGAACCGGGCGAGGACACCGCCTTCGTGGTCGAGGGTGTAGACGTCGCCCCCCTGGTTGCCGACCCAGCAGTGGTCGTCGTCCACGTGGATGCCGAAGGCGGAGGAGCCGGTGCGGAACCGCCACAGCACCGGTGCCACCGCACGCGCCGTGGACGGCGCCGAAGCGACCTGACGGCGCGTGACCGCGCGGGGGGCGCGCTGCCCGGCGACGGCCGGCGCATAGCCCTTGCGGACCTTCTCCCCGACCTTCTTCGCGGCGGCGGCGCGCGCCTTCTCGACGGTGGGGAAGGCGGTCGTCTGCACCTGGCCCGTGGCGCCGATCCGCCCGTACCGCACCGTCACCACCGTGCCGTCGACGGTGACTTCGTAGAACTTGTGCGCGCCGCCGTCGTCCTGCGACAGCTCCAGATACGTCGTGGACAGCGTGCTGGACCCGGTAGACATGACACACCTCTCCCCAGGCGGGCCCGCGGCCGTTCCGGCGAGTCCCACACACCGAACCGTAGGCGCAGGCACTGACATCGCCGGTGACACGCACGTCCCGGTGGTGACCCGGCGCCTGCGGCGCCGTCAGTCCCCGGCGTCCTTCGGGGGGCGGCCGGGCGGGGCCTCGCCCGCGGTGAGGTGTTCCAGGACCTCGACCAGTTCCTGGCAGGCGCGTTCCACGGAGCGGCGGGTGTTGCGCTGCTCGGCGATCACCGCGGAGAGGAGCAGGGCGGTCAGGGCCATCGTGCCGTTGAAGGCCTGGAGTTTGATCATCACCTCGATCCGGGTCAGATCCTCGAAGGGTCCGACGGCGTCCGTCGCGGCGACGGTGGCCAGCACCGAGGTGAACAGGGCGCACAGCATGCTGCCGGCGAGCTGGAAGCGCAACGCCGCCCAGATCAGCAGCGGGTAGACCAGGAACAGCAGGCTCACGGAACTCCGGGTGGCCGGCGGGACCAGGACGCAGGCGCTGAGGGCCAGTCCCGTGGCCTCCTTCCAGCGCGACAGGTCCAGGGGCAGGCGCACCGCGGACAGCAGCAGCAGCACCGGGGTGACGAGCAGCACGCCCATCGCGTCGCCCACCCACCAGGCGAGCCACACGGGCCAGAAGCTGTGCGCGCCGAGGCGGTCGGTGAGCAGCAGCAGCCCTACGCCCACGGTCGCGCTCACCAGCATCGCGGTGAGCGCCCCCAGGAACACCAGTGCGAGGCCGTCGCGCAGTCGGGCCAGATCGGTGCGGAAGCCCACTCTGCGCAGCAGGAGGTACGCGCATACCGGGGCGGCGGTGTTGCCCAGCAGGTTGCCGATCACCACGGGGCGCAGCGAGGTCAGGGACATGATGACGAGCAAGGCCCCGAGGGCGATGCCCGGCGCGCAGCGGAGCCCGAAGAGCAGCAGACAGGCCACCGCGACGCCGGTGGGCGGCCAGATGGGGGTGAACACGGCGCCCTCGACGACGAGCTCCCGCATGAGGCCCAGCCGCCCCGCCGCGTAGTAGCAGAGGGCGACGGCCAGCGTCAGCACGACGAAGCCGGCCGGCCTGCGCAGAACCTCGAAACCCACCACAGCAGCCATCAGACACCGGCCCCGCGCTGTCGGCGAGGCGAGCGGCACCGCCTCCCTTCCTCCGGCTGAGTCCTGCCCGCCGTCCGGCCCTACGGCTGGACGCGGGGCACTTCCGGCGCCACCAGCCCGTCGTGTCCCACCACCAGCACCGCCGCGTCGTCCTCGTGGCCGACCCGCTCGGCGCCCTTGATCACCGCGGCGGCGAGCGCACCCGCCTCCATCTGCGCGACGGCGGCTATGCCCGCGAGCCGTACGACCTGGTCGAGGCCCTCCTCGACGCTCAGCGTCGGCCCTTCGACCACACCGTCCGTGAGCAGGACGAACACTCCGCCCTTGGTGAGCCGGTAGCGCGTGACGGGATAGTCCGAGCCCTCCTGGACACCCAGCGGCGGTCCGCCCTCGTCCTCGGCGACGCCGGACTTGCCGTCCGCGGTGGCCCACACGCACGGGATGTGGCCCGCCCTGGCGCTCTCGAGCACACCGGTGGCGGGATCGAGCCGCATGAACGTGCAGGTGGCGAAGAGTTCGCTGCCGAGGGAGAGGAGCAGGTCGTTGGTCCGCGCGAGCAGTTCGCCCGGCTCCCCGGTCACGGAGGCCAGGGCGCGCAGTCCGGCCCGGACCTGGCCCATGAAGGCGGTCGCCTCTATGTTGTGGCCCTGCACGTCGCCGATGGACAGGCCGACGCGCCCGTCCGGCATGGCGAAGGCGTCGTACCAGTCGCCGCCCACGTTGAGCCCGTGGCAGGCAGGCGCGTACTGCACGGCCAGCCGGAAACCGGGGCCGGACGGCAGGTCGCGGGGCAGCATGCCGCGCTGCAGGGCGAGGGCCAGCTCGACGCGGGAGCGCTGCTGCTCCGCGCGCTCACGCGCCTGGGCGGTCAGCGATCCGAGTCTGGCCAGCAGCTCGTCGCCGTCGTCCGTGGTGCGCTTGCGGGACATGATCACTCCGGCGGGACGGCAGCTCGTCGGGAGGACGCCCTTTTCGGGCAAACCTCACATTTTACCTTGAGAGGATCATAGCGGCCGTGCCCCCGGGCCCGACAGACACACCGCACAGGGGTGCGCCCGCGGAGCCCGGCAGCACCCGGCCGCCGCCGCGGAACACCGGCGGGAGCGGCGGCGGCAGCGCCGGACGCCGCCCCGCGCCCCCGCAGGCGCTCAGCCGCCCAGCGCCGCGTCGACCACGTCCCTGGCCTCGTCCTGGACCCGGCGCAGGTGGTCGGGGCCGAGGAAGGACTCGGCGTAGATCTTGTAGACGTCCTCGGTGCCCGACGGGCGGGCCGCGAACCAGGCGTTCTCGGTGGTCACCTTGATGCCCCCGATGGACGCGCCGTTGCCGGGCGCCTCGGTGAGCACGCCGGTGACCGCCTCGCCGGCCAGGGTGTCGGCCGTGACCTGCGCGGGCGACAGCCTCGCCAGCAGCGCCTTCTCCTCCCGGGTGGCCGGGGCGTCGATGCGGGCGTAGGCGGGAGCGCCGAAGCGGTCGGTGAGCGCGGCGTAGTGCTCGGAGGGGGTTCTCCCGGTGACCGCCGTGATCTCTGAGGCCAGCAGCGCGAGGATGATGCCGTCCTTGTCGGTCGTCCAGACGGACCCGTCGCGGCGCAGGAAGGAGGCGCCCGCGGACTCCTCGCCGCCGAAGCCGAGCGAGCCGTCCACCAGTCCGTCCACGAACCACTTGAAGCCGACGGGTACCTCGACCAGCCGGCGTCCGAGGTCGCCCGCGACGCGGTCGATCATGGAGGACGACACCAGCGTCTTGCCGACGCCCGCGCCCGCGGGCCACTGCTCGCGGTGCGCGTAGAGGTAGGCGATGGCCGCGGCCAGGTAGTGGTTGGGGTTCATCAGGCCAGCGTCGGGGGTGACGATGCCGTGCCGGTCGGCGTCGGCGTCGTTGCCCGTGGCGATGTCGAACCGGTCGCGCCGGCCGATCAGGGAGGCCATCGCGTACGGCGACGAGCAGTCCATGCGGATCTTGCCGTCCCAGTCCAGCGTCATGAACCGCCAGGTGGGGTCGGTCAGCGGGTTGACCACGGTCAGGTCGAGGCGGTGCTGCTCGGCGATCCTGCCCCAGTAGGCGACCGAGGCCCCGCCCAGCGGGTCGGCGCCGATGCGCACCCCGGCGGCGCGGATCGCGTCCAGGTCGAGGACGCCGGGCAGGTCGGCGACGTACGCGCCGAGGAAGTCGTACCGCTTGGTCGTGGGTGCGGCGAGAGCCCGTGCCTGGGGGACGCGCCGGACGTCCTTCAGGCCGGACGCGATGATCTCGTTGGCCCTGTCCTGGATCCAGGAGGTGGCGTCGGAGCCCGCGGGCCCGCCGCTCGGCGGGTTGTACTTGAAGCCGCCGTCGGCGGGCGGATTGTGCGAGGGGGTGACCACGACGCCGTCGGCGAGTGCGGCGGCGCGCCCGCGGTTGTGGGTCAGGATCGCGTGCGAGACGGCGGGCGTGGGCGTGTAGCCGTCGGCGCTGTCGATGAGCACGGTCACCCCGTTGGCAGCGAACACCTCGAGGGCGGTGACCCGGGCCGGCTCGGACAGTGCGTGGCTGTCGGCGCCGAGGAAGAGGGGTCCGTCGGTGCCCTGCGCGGCCCGGTACTCGCAGATGGCCTGGCTGGTGGCCGCGATGTGGTCCTCGTTGAACGCGGTGTTCAGCGACGATCCGCGGTGCCCGGAGGTGCCGAACGCCACGCGCTGCGCCGGGTCGTCCGGGTCGGGGTGCAGCGCGTAGTACGCGGTGACCAGCCGGGCGACGTCGACGAGATCCTCGGGGCCGGCCTTCCGGCCCGCTCGCTCGTGCTGCATGTGCCCGCTCCTCCACATCAGTTGACCATTGCCGTGCGGTCCCATCTTCCCTCGTGGGAGCGGCTGTCCGCGAGTACGGGCCGGCTTTTCGCGCGGGTCGCCGGCCGTGTGCTCAGCGCCGGCGGCCACGCACCGGCCAGCCGCTGCCGACGCCCGCGACGTGCAGGGCGAGCGCGGTCAGGCCGAGGAGCATGAGGTTGGTGGAGGTGAAGGTGTCGTTGGTGGAGATGTCCGCCGCGTTGATCAGGAAGGCGATGAAGAACAGCACTGCCGAGACGATGGCGACCACGGGGTCCGTCCTTTCGGGGTGGGGCTCCTTCCGAGGAGCCGCTGCTTTTTGCGCATGCCCCCGACGGGGCGGTGAACACCGCTGCTTCCGGGCGGTGTTCGGCGGCGGATCTGAGTAGCGGTACTCAGGCGCGGCCGGGCCGGACCCCTGACACTGAGGCTCCGACCGCCCTTACGGAGAGGCATCCTCGTGTTCAGCCGTGCTGTCATCGCCCTGACGCCGCTCTTCGGGCGGCTCACCGTCACCAGTGAGATCAAGCTGCGGCTGCCCGCGGGCAGCATCTTCGTGGCCAACCACGACTCCCTGGCCGACCCCGCCGTCGTCATGGCCGCCCTTCGGCGGTTCGAGCTGGACCCGGTGGTCATGGCGACCGCGGGGCTGTGGCGCATACCGCTGCTCGGCCGGGCGCTGACCCGGGAGGGACACATCCCGGTCCACCGCCGCACGACGCACGCGGCGCTGGCCCTCGACGCCGCCGCCGAGGCGCTGGCCGGCGGTCGGCACGTGCTGCTGTACGGCGAGGGCGGGCTGCCGCGCCGCAGGGACGCGGCGGCGACCGCGCCCGAACCGTTCCGCACCGGGCTGGCCCGCCTGGCGCAGGCGACCGGCGCGCTGGTGGTGCCGGTGGGCCATGCGGGCGCCCGGCGCATCACCTCCGGCTCGGCCGTGAAGCAGCTGGCGGGCACGTTGACCGCGCCGGTGCGGCGCCCGCACTGCCACGTCCACCTGGGCGCGCCGCTGCGGCTGCCCGCGGAGACGGAGCGCGGGACGACGGCCGCGCGGCTCGCGGTCACCACGGCCTGGCGTACGGCGGCCCGGGCCGTGGGCGAACACCCGAGGTGAGCGGTCGCTCCCGGAAGCCGGCCCGCCCCGAGTCGCCTTGCTCGCCGTGCCGTCGTCGAGCAGCCGGGCCTGGCGCGGGCGGCCCCGGGCGGCGCTCGACGAGGGCGCCCCGCGCCGACGCCGCCGCCCGGGACGGGGCGGCCTGCGCGGCCCGGCGTCAGTCCACCCCGGGCGGCGGGGCCGTGCTCTGCCTCAGGACGAGCCGTGTCGGCACCAGCGTGGTCCCGTGCTCGGCGCCGTCCGGGCGCATCTTGCGCAGCACGGCCCGGACACAGAGCCGGCCCACCTCGGCGAAGTCCTGGTACAGGGTGGTGAGCGGGGGCAGGAAGGAACTCGCCTCGGGAATGTCGTCGAAGCCGATGACGCTGACGTCCTCGGGCACCCGGCGGCCGCCTTCGTGCAGGGCCCGGAGCAGCCCCAGTGCCATCTGGTCGTTGGCCACGAAGACGGCCGTGCACTCCTCGTGGGCCGCGAGTTCGAGGCCTGCCCGGTAGCCGGACTCCGCCGACCAGTCGCCGCGGACGAGGGGCGGGGCCGGCCGGCCCGCCTCGGCGAGGGCGGCACGCCACGCGTCCGCGCGACGCTGGGCGGCGAACGAGTCCGCGGGTCCGCCCAGGTGCCAGACGGTGCGGTGGCCGAGGTCGAGGAGGTGCTGGACGGCGGTGCGGGTGCCGCCGGCCTGGTCGGTGTCGACGACGGTGTAGTGGTCGCCGGCGTCGGAGTCCACCACGACGACCTGGACGTGCGGCGGGAGTTTGACGGTCGCCGCGTCGAGCAGGTGCACCTCCATGATGACGATGACCGCGTCGACGGCCAGTTCCTCCAGCCGGGAGAACGCGCCGCGCACCTCGTCGGAGGTGGGGACGGCCACCGGGAGCAGCGTCACCGCGTAGCCCTCTTCCGCCGCCGAGGTGGCGATCGCCTCCAGGGTGCGCACATTGCCGGTGGTGGACAGCGTGAAGGTGATGACGCCGATCGTGCGGAACTCGCCGCGCTTGAGGGCCCGGGCGGCACTGTTGGGCCGGTAGCCGAGTTCCTTCATGGCTTCGAGCACCTGCCGACGGGTCTCCTCGTTCACCCCGGCGTAACCGTTGGAGACCCGGGACACCGTCTGCGAGGACACCCCCGCGAGCCGTGCGACGTCGGCCATGGAGGCCGTGGCCCGCGGCCGCCGCGACCCTCTCGCCGGTGTTCTTTCGGCCATGTCCACCCCGTGTGCCCACCTTTCCGTCGGCTCCGCTGTCACAGTCTCCCCGGAGGGCCCTTGACCTTCGTTATCGGGGCAGTGTAGACATGCCGCCATCAGATGTTTACGTAAACATAACAGCTTGTACAGCCCTCTTGCGTGGCTGATGTTTACGCAAACATCATGGTGGCGGTGGGGCGCCCGGAAATCTCCGCGCAACACCGCCGGTTCCAGGACTGGACGAGCGAGGAACTACATGACGACGCTGCAACCGCCGGTGGCCGCCGAGCCGCGGCCGGCACCGCCTCCGGCGAAACGGGACCGCCGCTCCTGGACCGGGTGGGGTTTCCTCGGCCCGTTCGTGGCCGTGTTCGCGCTGGTCTTCCTGGCCCCGATCGTGTATTCGATCTACCTCAGCCTCTTCCGGAACCAGCTCATCGGCGGAAACCAGTTCGTCGGCCTGGACAACTACACCCGGGCCCTGCAGGACGAAGCCTTCTGGGGCGCCGTCGGCCGGGTGGCGCTCTTCCTGGCGGTCCAGGTGCCGCTCATGCTCGGCATCGCCCTGCTGGTGGCGCTGGCACTGGACAGCGGCCGGCTCTACGGCAAGAGCTTCTTCCGCATCACGATCTTCCTGCCGTACGCCGTGCCCGCCGTGGTCGCCACCCTGATGTGGGGCTTCATGTACGGCACCAAGTACGGCCTGGTGGGCGACATCAACTCCGCGTTCGGTGTCACGCTGCCCGACCTGCTCTCCCCCGGTTGGGTGCTCGCCTCCATCGGCAACATCGTGACCTGGGAGTTCGTCGGGTACAACATGCTGATCTTCTACTCGGCACTGCGCGTCGTCCCGACCTCGTTGTATGAGGCGGCGGAGATCGACGGCGCGGGCCAGTGGCGGATCATCCGCTCGATCAAGCTGCCCGCGATCCGGGGAGCCATCGTCATCGCCACGATCTTCTCGATCATCGGCAGCTTCCAGCTCTTCAACGAGCCGAGCATCCTGCGCCCGCTGGCGCTGAACTCCATCACCACGGACTTCACGCCGAACTTCTACACGTACTCGCTGTCCTTCAACGGCCAGCAGCACAACTACTCCGCGACGGTGGCCATCATCATGGGCGTCATCACGATGATCGTCGCCTACGCCGTCCAGCTGCGCGGCATGCGCAAGGAAGCGTGACCCGATGAGCACCTCTGTCACCGCCTCCCCCGCGAAGAGCGCCGCGCCCCGACTGCGGACCCCCCGAAAGAAGCACACCCCCGGCAAGCCGAAGCGCAACGTGCTGCTGACGGTGCTGATGGCCCTGATGGTCCTCTACACCGTGGTGCCGCTGATCTGGCTGATCATCAACTCGACGAAGACCCAGGCCGGCCTGGCCGACTCCAACGGCCTCTGGTTCGCCCACGACTTCGCCCTGTGGGACAACGTCCGGGACACCTTCACCTACCACGACGGTATCTTCGGCCGCTGGCTGCTGAACACCCTGCTGTACGTGGGGCTCGGCGCGGGCGGCGCGACGCTGCTGGCCGTGCTCGGCGGGTACGCGCTGGCGAAGTTCCAGTTCCCCGGCAGGCGCGCCGTGTTCGCCGTGGTGATCGGCGCGGTGGCCGTGCCGGGTACGGCGCTGGCGGTGCCCACCTTCCTGATGTTCAGCAAGATGGGGCTGACCGACACCCCCTGGGCGGTCATCATCCCGTCGCTGGTGTCGCCGTTCGGCCTCTACCTGATGTGGGTGTTCGCCGCGGAGGCGATCCCGACCGAGCTGCTGGAGGCGGCCCGGATGGACGGGGCGAGCGAGGTGCGGACCTTCTTCCAGGTCGCGCTGCCGCTGCTGGCCCCCGGGATCGTGACCGTGCTGCTGTTCACCACGGTCGCCACCTGGAACAACTACTTCCTCCCCCTGATCATGCTGAAGGACCCGGACTGGTACCCGCTGACGCTGGGTCTGAGCGCCTGGAGCTCCCAGGCGCAGACCATCGGCGGTGACGTGATCTTCAACCTGGTGATCACGGGGTCCCTGCTGACGATCCTTCCGCTGATCGCCGCCTTCCTGTTCCTCCAGAAGTACTGGCAGTCCGGCCTCGCCGCCGGAAGCGTCAAGGAGTGACGTGGAAGACACCCCCAAGCCCCACATTTAGGCCTTACCAGCATCACCCCCACCCTCACCCGTCCCACCCACGAAGAAGTGGAAGCCCCATGCGCAGAACAACGAGCCGCATCCTGCGCGGCATCGCCCTCGTCTCCACCCTGGCCCTGGGCGTCACCGCCTGCGGCGGCTCGGACGGCGACTCCGACACCAAGGCGGTCTCGGCCGGCGACCTCCAGGCAGCCCTGGACAAGGGCGGCGACATCACGGTCTGGGCCTGGGAGCCCACCCTGAAGACCGTGGCCGCCGACTTCCAGAAGAAGTACCCGAAGGTCAAGGTCAACCTGGTCAGCGAGCGCTCCGGCGACAAGCACTACACCGCGCTGTCCAACGCGATCTCGGCCGGCAAGGGCGTCCCGGACGTCGCCCAGGTCGAGTACTTCGCCCTCGGCCAGTACTCCCTCACCAAGGGCCTGACCGACCTGGCCCCCTACGGCGCCGACAAGCTGGCGTCGAAGTACACGCCGGGCCCGTGGAACGCGGTCAGCGACGGCGACAAGGTCTACGGCCTGCCGATGGACTCGGGTCCGATGGCGCTGTTCTACAACAAGACGGTCTTCGACAAGTACAAGATCGCCGTCCCCACCACCTGGGACGAGTACCTGGACGCGGCCCGCAAGCTCCACAAGGCCGACCCGAAGGCCTACATCACCAGCGACCTCGGTGACGCGGGCCTCACCACCTCCCTGCTGTGGCAGGCCGGTTCGCGCCCCTACAAGGTCGACGGCACCAAGCTCGGCGTCAACTTCGACGACGCGGGCGCCAAGAAGTACGAGACGGTCTGGCAGCAGCTGATCAGCGAGAAGCTGCTCGCCCCGGTCAACGGCTGGACCGACGACTGGTACAAGGGCCTGGGCGACGGCACCATAGCCACCCTGGCCACCGGCGCCTGGATGCCCGCCAACTTCGCCACCGGCGTCCCGAACGCCAAGGGCCAGTGGCGCGCCGCGCCCATGCCGGCCTGGACCAAGGGCGACAAGGCGAGCGCGGAGAACGGCGGCAGCTCGCTGGCCGTCCCGACGCTGGCCAAGAACAAGGAACTCGCCTACGCCTTCACCGAGTACGCCAACTCCGGCGCCGGTGTCGCCACCCGCATCAGCGAGGGCGCCTTCCCCGCCACCAAGGCGGAGCTCGAGTCGCCCGCGTTCCAGAGCAAGAAGTTCGACTACTTCGACGGCCAGGAGGCGAACAAGATCTTCGCCGACTCCGCCGCGAACGTGGCGAGCGACTGGTCGTACCTCCCGTTCCAGCCGTACGCCAACTCGATCTTCAACGACACGGTCGGCAAGGCGTACGTCTCCGGGACCAAGCTGGCGGACGGCCTGAAGGCCTGGCAGGACGCCTCGGTCAAGTACGGCGAGGAGCAGGGCTTCACCATCCAGAAGTAGCGGGGAAGCAGTCGACCGCGCAGCGGTCGGCACGAGCACCAGCACAGCAGTAAACGCCGGGCGGCGCGGCACCCGGGCCGCGCCGCCCCCGTGCACCACCTTCGGAAGGACCGCCATGATCTCCACCCTCCAGTCCCGCATGCTGAGCGGGGCGGACGGTGACCCCGCTCCGCGTCTGGCCTACGGCGCCGACTACAACCCCGAGCAGTGGCCCAGGGACGTGTGGGAGCAGGACGTCCGGCTGATGCAGGAGGCCGGCGTCACCATCGTCTCCGTGGGGATCTTCTCCTGGGCCCGCATCCAGCCGGGCCCGGACACCTGGGACTTCGGCTGGCTCGACGAGGTCATGGACCTGCTGCACGCCGGCGGGATCGGCGTGGACCTGGCCACCGCCACCGCCTCCCCGCCCCCGTGGCTGACCACCGCGCACCCCGAGATCCTGCCGGTCACGGCGAACGGCGAGACCCTGTGGCCGGGGGCGCGCCAGCACTGGCGGCCCACCTCGCCCGTCTTCCGCGAGCACGCCCTGCGGCTGGTCCGGGAGATCGCCGGCCGCTACAAGGACCACCCGGCCCTCGTCGCCTGGCACGTCTCCAACGAGCTGGGCTGCCACAACGTCTACGACCACTCGGACGACGCCGCCCGCGCCTTCCGGGTCTGGCTGCGCGCCCGCTACGGCAGCCTCGACGCACTCAACCACGCCTGGGGAACGGCGTTCTGGTCGCAGCGCTACAGCGACTGGGAGCAGATCCTGCCGCCCCGGCTGGCCGCCTCGCACCCCAACCCGACCCAGCAGCTGGACTTCAAGCGGTTCTCCTCGGACGCCCTCAAGGACCACCTGGTCGCCGAGCGGGAGATCCTGCGGGAGATCACCCCCGCGATCCCGGTCACCACCAACTTCATGGTGATGGGCGGCACCAAGGGCATGAACTACGCGGACTGGGCGAGCGAGATCGACTTCGTCTCCAACGACCACTACGTGCACCCCGGCCCGCAGGACCGCGACGAGCTGTCGTTCTCCGCGAACCTCGTCAGCGGCATCGCGGGGGGCCGGCCGTGGTTCCTGATGGAGCACTCCACCAGCGCGGTCAACTGGCAGCCCGTCAACGTGGCCAAGCGGCCCGGCGACCTGGCCCGCGACTCGCTGCTGCACGTGGCGCACGGCGCGGACGCGGTGTGCTTCTTCCAGTGGCGGCAGTCCGCGGCGGGCGCCGAGAAGTACCACTCGGCGATGGTTCCGCACGCCGGCCCCGACAGCGACCTCTTCCGTGCGGTAGCCGACCTCGGCGCCCAGCTCAAGACCCTCGCCCCGGTGGCGGGTTCGGAGCGCGAACCGGCCTTGGTCGGCATCCTCTACGACTGGGAGTCGTGGTGGGCCGGCGAGCAGGACTCCCACCCCACCGCCCTGCTGGACTACCGGCAGGAGGCGCTCGACTGGTACTCGGCGCTGCTCGCCCTCGGCGTCCGCGCCGACCTCGTCACCACCCGCGCCGACCTCTCCCGGCACCAGGTGCTCGTCGCGCCCGTGCTGCACGTCGTCCCCGCCGAGCTCGCCAAGGAGCTCACCCGGTACGTCGAGCAGGGCGGCCACCTCGTCACCACGTACTTCTCCGGGATCGTCGACGAGAACGACCACGTGTGGCTCGGCGGCTACCCGGGCGCCCTGCGCGACCTGCTCGGCGTCCGCATCGAGGAGTTCGGCCCGCTGCTCGCCGGGGAGAGCGTGGAGCTCGACGACTCCACCTGGGGCACGCTGTGGACGGACCGGATCGACGTGACCGGCGACGACACCGAGGTGCTGGCGCGCTACCGCACCGGAGTGCACGCCGGCCGCCCCGCAGTCACCCGGCGGCCCACCGGGGCCGGCTCCGCCTCCTACGTCTCCACCCGGCTCGGCGTCGACGGCCTCCGCTCTCTGCTGCCCCGGCTGCTGGAGCCGGCCGGCGTCAGCAGTGAACTCCCCGCCGACGTGCGGGGCAAGGTGGAGCTGACCGTCCGCCGCGGCGCCGGGGAACGGTTCCTGTTCCTCGTCAACCGGACCGACGCGACGGTGCCGGTGGCCGGGCTGGAGGCAGACATCCTGATCGGCTCCAGGGGCACGGACGGCGCCCTGATGCTCGGTCCACGGGAGGTCGCCGTCCTGCGACAGCCCGCGCGCCAGGGCGCGTTTCGACAGTAGCGTCGTCTGCCGGGAGGGCAGACGGGACTTTCGAAGCACGCGCCGGCGGAAGCCGCACAGCACCTCGTCGTCACCGCACCCCCCACGACTCCCCGGCACGGCATGCGCCCGCGGCCGGGGGCCATCCCCTGCCGCCCGCGCGGCCGCAGGGGCCCACCACAGCGACCGCACCGCAGTTGGGAGCACAGATGGCACGCCGCAACCGCAGCAGACGGACCCTCGGGGCCGCCGCACTCACCGCCCTGGCCACCGGGGCCGCGCTTCTCAGCGTCCCCGTACAGGCACACGCCGAGGCCGCCGTCACCGTGACGCCGGACCCGTCGTACCGGCAGGAGAAGTTCGAGGGCTGGGGCACCAGCCTGGTCTGGTTCGCGAACGCCACCGGCGACTACCCGCCGGCGGTCCGCGAGAAGCTCGCCGAACTGCTCTTCGGCGACGACGGCCTCGCGCTGAACATCGCCCGCTACAACATCGGCGGCGGCAACGCGCCGGACGTGAAGGACTACCTGCGCGCGGGCGGCGCCGTCGAGGGCTGGTGGAAGGCGCCCGCGGGCACCACCCGCGAGGACACCGACTGGTGGAGCGCGGACGACCCGGCGGACTGGAACAAGAACGCCGACGCCACCCAGCGCTGGTGGGTCGACCGCATCAAGAAGGACATCACCCACTGGGAGACCTTCAGCAACTCCCCGCCGTGGTTCATGACGGAGAGCGGCTACGTCTCGGGCGGGTTCAACTCCAACACCGACCAGCTGAAGGCCGACTCGGTCGACGACTTCGCCGCCTACATCGCGGGCGCGACCAAGCGGCTGGAGAAGGCCGAGGGCATCAAGGTCGACACCGTCGACCCGTTCAACGAGCCCAACACCGGCTACTGGGGCACCCGGCTCGACGCCGGCGGCCAACCGGTCGGCGGCCGACAGGAGGGCGCCCACATCGGTCCCGCGCTCCAGCAGAAGGTGCTCGCCGCGCTGGCGCCCGCGCTGAAGAAGGCGAAGACCAAGGCGAAGATATCGGCGATGGACGAGACCAACCCGTCCATCTTCGCGACGAACTGGAACTCCTACTCGCAGGCCTCCAGGGATCTCGTGGACCAGATGAACGTCCACACCTACGGCACCGGCCAGCGCACCACCGTCCGCGACCTCGCCAAGGCCGCCGACAAGCCGCTGTGGATGAGCGAGGTGGAGGGCGACTGGGGCGACGGGCAGAGCTTCACCGACATGCGTCCGGGCCTCGGGCTCGCCCAGCAGATGGTGAACGACCTGCGTGAACTGGAGCCCAGCGCCTGGGTGTTCTGGCAGCCGGTCGAGGACTACGACAACATGAAGCCGGGCGGCGAGTCCGCCAAGGGCGGCAACTGGGGCGAGATCCAGCTCCCGTTCAGCTGCACGAAGTCGGACACCCTGAAGTCGTGCCCGATCTACACGAACACCAAGTTCGACACGGCCCGCAACTTCACGCACTTCATCAAGCCCGGCGACAAGCTCATCAAGGTGGACGACACCTCCAGCGCCGCCGCCGTGACGAAGGGCGGCAAGGGCGTCTCCCTCGTCCACGTCAACTCCACCACCGCGGCCCGCACGGTCACCATCGACCTGTCGAAGTTCCGCACCGTCAAGCGCAACGCCACCGTCACACCGACCGTGACCAGCGCCGACGGCAAGCTGAAGCAGCAGGCCCCGGTCAAGGTCGTCGACGGCAAGGCCACCTACACCGTCCCGGCACAGTCGGTGACCTCTTTCGCCGTCAAGGGCGTCTCGGGCGTCGCGAAGAACGCGGGCCTGTTCAGCAAGGGCCACTCCTACACGCTGACCGGCGTGCAGAGCGGCAAGGCGGTGACCGTCGCGGCCGACGGCAGGAGCCTGGTGATCGGCTCGGCCAACGGCAGCACCGCGCAGCGGTGGCAGCTCGACGCACGGCACGGCGAGAAGGGCGCACGCCAGCGGTACGTCTTCGCCAACCCGGCCGAGGGCAAGCGCCTCGCCGTCCGCGACAACGTGCCGGTGGTCGAGCCCGACACGGGCGAGCGGGACCCCGCCACCGAGTGGATCATGTCGACCACCGGTGACAGCACGTGGACCCTGGTCAACGTGGCGACCGGACGTCTCCTCGAGGTCGGCGGCCAGGCGACCAACGAGGGCGCGGCCGTCACCACCTGGCTGGCCAACTCCGGTTCCAACCAGCGCTGGAGGGTCACGGACGTGACGCCGTAACACCTGCGCATCCGCACACCCGTCAGTCCGTCGTCCCCGCCCGCGTCGCGATCCTCGTGACGCGGGCGGGGTGCTGTGCGGGGACCGGGTGCCGTGGCGGGGCCGGGTGCCGCGCGGGAGCGGCCGCCGGAATGCGCTCCAGGACGCCGCCGGCGAAGACGTCGTACAGCGGCAGCGTCTCCAGGTGGACGTAGCCGATGTGGCAGTCGCAGACGGCGAGCGGACACGCCCGCGGGCGCAGGGCGGCGCGATAGGAGCCGTCGTAGAGGTTGCCCAGTTCGGCGCGGACGAAGTGGCAGCGCCGCACGGTGCCCTCCCCGTCGACCGAGATCACCGACTCCCCCGTGCGGCAGGGCAGGCCGGCGCTGGTGTGCGGGTGGCGGCTGTACGGGAAGAGCGGGTCGAGCGAGGTCCAGTCGTCGGCCTCGGCGTCCGTGTAGGTGTGCCCCTCGGCCGCGTTGATCCACAGGTAGACGTGGGCGGGCAGGTCGGCGCGCAGCCGGCGGGCCGCTTCCCGGTGTCCGGGCAGACCGACCACGCCGACGCTGAAGCGGACACCCCGGTCGGCCAGGTCACGGCACTTGGCGAGGAAACGGTCGTAGGGCGTCTGGCCCGGGTGGTAGGTGCACCACAGCGCCAGGGTGTCCGTGTCGGCCTCGGCCAGCCAGTCGGTGCGGCAGCTGAGATTCGTCTGGATCGCGACCCGGCGGATGTGCGGCAGGCGGGAGAGGTCGGCGAGGGCGCGCCGGTACCAGGAACGGACCAGGCCCTCGCCCCAGGGGGTGAACAGGAGGGAGAGCCGGTCGTCGGTGCGCTCCGCCGCCCACGCGGCGAACCGCTCCAGGGCGGCGCGGTCGGCCCGCAGCTCGGCGGTGGAGTCCCGGCGCTTGGCGAACGGGCAGTAGGGGCAGTCGTAGTCGCAGGAGGCGAGCGGGCCCCGGTAGAGCAGGGTCAGATCCATGACGGCCGGGTCACTTCCGCTCGTAGGCGGCCATGGCGGTCCGCACGGCCGGGGAGAAGAGCTCGGGGCCGACGGCGTCGGAGTGGGCGAGGCCCTCGGGGGTGAGTCGCAGGGCGGTCGGATCGGCGTCGGTCAGCCAGCCCCGGTCGGCGAACCGCTCGAGCTCGGGGCCGAAGTCGTCGGCGGGGGCGCCGCCGAAGCGGTCCCGGTAGTCGTCCAGGCGCAGCCCGTCGGCCTGGAGGAGCGACTGCAGGAGGTACCGGCGACGCGCCTCCGCCGGGCTCATCCGGTGGCCGACCTGGGCGCGGGCGAAGCCGGCCGCGTCGCCGGCGACGTAGTCGTCGATGATGCCCCGGATCTGGTGCATGTCCACGGCGTAGTCGAAGGAGTAGTGCAGCCCCGACGTGTAGGAGCGGGCGCCGCAGCCGAGGCCGATCATGCCGTCGGTCTGGCAGGCGTAGTCGTCGGCACCCTGCGGCGGGGCGTCGGCGCGGCGGAACATGCGCATGGACTGCTGGGTGTAGCCGTGCGCGAGGAGGTGGTCGCGCCCCGCCCGGTACAGGGTCAGGCGCTGCTCGTCCCAGGCCGCATCAAAGCCGGCCCTCGGGCCGCCGGCCGGGTGGCGCCGGCCGAGACCGGTCAGCGGGCGCACGTAGAGGGGATAGAGGTAGAGCTCCTCTGGCCGCCAGGCGAGCGCCGCGTCCAGCGAGTGCAGCCAGCTCTGCTCGGTCTGGCCGTCGATGCCGTAGATCAGGTCGATGTTGAGGACCGGGATGCGGGCCTCGCGCACGCGCCCGAGCGCCGCCTCCACGTCGGCGCGGCGCTGCGGGCGTACGGCGGCCCGGGCCTCCCCGTCGACGAAGCTCTGCACGCCCAGGCTGAGCCGGGTGGCGCCGCGGTCGGCGAGGACGGCGAGCCGGTCGGCGGTGGCCGTCGCGGGCGAGGCCTCGACGGAGAGCGGGACGGCGCGCAGGTCGGCGCCCATGCGGTGCTCGGCGATGTCGCACAGGCGCTCCATCTCGGCGGCGGTGAGGAAGGTGGGCGTGCCGCCGCCGAAGGCGGCCGTGGCGAACCGGGCCCCCTCCCCCAGTGCGCCGCGCACGGCGGCGGCCTGCCGCTCCAGCGCGTCCAGATAGGCGCCCGTGAGGCCGTCGGGGGCGCCGATGCGGGTGAAGAGGTTGCAGAACCCGCAGCGGACCTCGCAGAACGGGATGTGCAGATAGAGGGAGAGGGCGTCCTTGGGTTCACTCGCCCAGAGCTCCGCGAGGAGGGGTCGGTCGGGAAGCGGCCGGTAGGCCGTCTTGTGCGGGTAGGCGTAGACGTAGTGCTGGTACGGGCTGGTGCGGGTGACCGGCTCGGTGGTGCTCATCGGGCGGTCTCCGTCGGACGGGCTGCGGGATCACGGGGTGCGGGGTCGAGGGGTACGGGGTCCGCGGGTGAGGGGTCGAGGAAGAAGTGGGCGTACGGCACCGTCCACACGGACTCGTGGCCCAGGCGGTGACCGGTGTAGCCGTCGTCGCCGTAGGCGGTGCCGTGGTCGGAGCAGACGATCGCGAAGCAGCGGCGTCTGCTGCTCGCGGCGGTGAACAGCCGCGGGATGTGCCGGTCCACGTACTCCAGCGCGGCGGCGTGCGTCTCACGGCTGTCGCCTGCCGCGCGGGTCGCACCGGGCAGGTGGAACCAGTTCGGCTGATGCAGCGCGGAGACGTTCACGAAGAGGAACAGCCTTTTTTCGGGCGGGAGTTCGCGGAGCGTCTGCTCGGCGCGGGCGATCTGGTTCTCGAAGGACTCCGGCGAGGTGACGCCGAACTCCGGTGCCCAGTGGGACTCGTGGAACAGACCGGGCAGTACCGAGCCCAGCGGACCCTGCTTGTTGAAGAAGCCCACGCCCCCCACGCAGACGGTGTGGTAGCCCGCCTTCGCGAGACCGGAGACCAGATCGGGCGTGTCGTAGACGAAAGTGCCGCCGGCGGTGGTCTCGCTGCCGGCGAAACTCGCCGCGAACAGGCGCGGATGCGGTCCCGGGGCTGCCGGAGTGGGCAGGAATCCGGCGAAGACGGCCTGGTGGGAGGCGTAGGTGAAGCTGCCCGGGGCGTGCCGGCGCTCCCAGCGGCCGTCCGGGAGGTGGCGCGCGAGGTGCGGGATACGGCCCGCCTCCGCCAGCTCGGCGGCCACGTCGTACCGCAGGGTGTCCAGGGTGACCAGGAGGATGTCGTGGCTGCCGACGACGTCGTTCATGTCGGGCTCAGGCATGCGGTGTTCCTGTTCCGTGCGGGAGGCGACCGCGCGACACGGCCGCCACCTGGGCCGCGTACGTGTCCCGGCCCTCCGCCCCGCCGCCGGGCAGACCGGTGAGCCCGGGCAACAGGTCGCCGAAGGCGTTGACCTCGCCGATCGCGGCCCTGCGCCAGCCGACGGCGGGCAGCAGGTCGACGCCGACGCACAGGGTGCGCGGGAAGCAGGCCGCGGCCTGCTCGCACACGCCGAGGACGTCTGCCCAGCGGGCGCCCGCGGCCTCGACGGCCTCGCGGGCGGTGTCCAGATCACCGCGGCGGCCCCCGAGGTGCAGGTTGGTCAGGGGCGAGCGGCTGGTGCGGACGACGGCGTGGGTGGCGCGGCCGGCCACCACCACGACCCGGAGGTCGGCGGCCCGGCCGCTCTGGGAGGCCTTCGGCAGCCATCGCTCCAGGTGCAGTCCGTCCGGGGCGAGCGCGTCGACGACGGCCGCGACGTCCCGCTCGCGTTCGTAGCGGCGCACCCGCAGGGAGTTGTACAGGCCGCCGCCGACGGTCAGTTCGACGGAGGTGGTGGCCCTGATCCGGCCGCCGCCGCCCGCTTCGACGGCGAGGACCCCCGACGCGGACGACCCGTGCGCCGGCTTCACGAAGAGCCGGGGCATCCGGTGCTCGCGCATCGCGGCGCGCACGTCGTCCCAGCCGCGCACCGGCAGGCCGTCCGGACCCGAGGTGGGCGAGGCGGGCACCGGGACGCCCGCAGCGCGCAGGACGCCGTGGCAGAGCCGTTTGTCGAACAGCACGGCCAGGTCGTCCGGGTCGGTGAGGCGGACGCCGCCGCGCAGGCTGCGCACGGCGGCGAGGAATCCGGCGTACCAGCGGGCCGAACCCTCGACCCGGGTGGGGTCCTGGGCGCCCCGCAGCATCCGGTCGACCTCGCGGTTCTCCCCCGGCGAGTCGATCCGGACGATCTCGTCGACGGCGAAGTCGGCCCCCCGGGCGCGCAGGACGTCCGCCCAGGGGACGACCCGCGGGGCGGGCAGCCCGGCCGTCCGCACGGCCTCCTCGAAGAGGGCGACCCGGCGGTTCTCGGGGTTGGCGACCACCGCGAGTCGCGGCACGGGATCACTCACCGGCGCAGGCGTGCGGTCCATGGTTTCGTCGCTCACTCCCCGACGGCGACGTAACGCCACACCGTGCCGTCGCCGTCCGCGTCCTCCTCGGCGTCGCCGCGGTCGAGGTCCACCTCGACGCCCGCGGCCTCCAGGGTCTGCCGGACGCGCTCCTGGAGCGGCTCGCCGAGGTAGTGGTGGTGCAGGTCCAGCTTCTTGAGATGGGTGAGCGGCTGTCCGCCGAGCAGGGCGGTCGCGCCCTCGTCCGTCAGCACGCCCATGGAGAGGTCCAGCACCTCCAGCCGGGCCACCACCGGGGCCGCCGCGACCGCGACGGCCACCGCGTCCTGCATCTCGCTGTTACGCAGGGCCAGGTGCCGCAGGCTGGGCAGCCGGGCGCCGGACAGGATCGGCTCGAGGTCGGCCGCCTCGCTGTCGCCGCCGTATTCGGGCGTGCCGAGCCACAGGTCCAGGTGCTCCAGCGCGGGCAGGTCGCTGCCGGCCACTCCGCGCACGACCTCGGCGGGCAGTCCGCCCGTCTCGATGACCAGCCGGCGCAGTGCGCCGTGACTCAGGGCGGGGAAACGCAGCCCGGACCCGCCGCGCACCCCGAACTCCTCCAGCGCCGGGAACGCCGTCAGGAGCGGGGTGACGTCGGTCTGGTTGATCCAGGAGATCTCGCACTCCTCCATCACCATGTCGCCGAAGAACAGCGCGCGCAGGGCCGGGAACCTGTCCCGGGCCGCGGTCAGCGCCTCGACGACGGGGGCCGGGTCGTCCTCGTAGGCCTCCTCCCACGCTCCGACGATCAGTGCCTTCACGCGCGTGGTGTCGACGGCCGCGCAGAAGCGGGCGAACGCGTCCGTCCACTTCTCGTCGGCGTCGTAGACGTCGCTGGTGACGCGCCAGGCCACGGCGTCCGGCTCGACCGGCCGCGGCTGGTGCTCGGCGCCGGGAAACGTGTAGGCGGGCAGCCCGTGGAGCGCCTTGAGGTGTTCACCGATGGTCATACGGCTGCTCCCGAGGGGAAATGGTGTGCGATCCGTGATGTGTCCGCAGTTCTACCAACAGCCACTGACATCGCCTCTCCCGGGGGCCGGGTTCGAGGCCGGTTCGGGGGCGCGGGGGTCCGGTGCCCGGGCCGCCACGCCACGCGGCCGCCCGCCCCGTTCCGCCTCTCCGACGGGCGCGCGGCAGACGGACGGGGGCGGACGGGCGCGCGGCAGACGGACGGACCCGCGAACGGTCCGGCGGCGGGCGTGCGTCCCGGCCGACGGCTCTGAGCTCCGCCCCGGCGGCACCGGTCTCGCGCGCGCCGCCCGCTCCTCAGCCGGCGGTGCGGGCGAGCACCTCGACGACCTGGGCGTGCACGGCGTCCCGGGCGCCGGCGGGCAACTCACCGAGCTCCGTGCCCTCCAGGGCGCGCAGCATCTCCTCTGCGCCGGTGCCGGGCTCGTACGGGGCGCTCCCGCTGAGCACGTCGTAGCCGTCGCGGACGGCCACCCGCAGGTGGGCACGGCCGTCGTCCCCGCGGTGCAGCGCGGCGGCGACGACCAGGGGCGGCGCGCCGCCCGCCTCGCCCTCCAGCTTGCGGTAGCCGCTGACCAGCGGTGTGCGCCAGCGCAGGGCGAGCAGCACGAGGCGTTTGGCCAGCAGTTCGGCCAGGTCGGTCTCGTAGACGCCGTCGGCGGTCAGGACCGTGGCCCGGGCGTCGAGTACGAGGGCGGCGGGAAGCAGACAACGCAGGGTGCTGCCGACGATGTTGCCGCCGACCGTGGCCGCCCGGCGTACGGCGCCCGTGCCCACTCCGCCGGCCGCCCGGTGCAGCACCTCGGGCACGGTCGCGTCGACGCGGTGCAGCAGGACGGCCCCGCCGAGTTCCTCGGGTCCGACCGCGTTGGCCTCGGGCAGCCTGCGCAGCGACACGGCCTGCTCGGGAAAGCCGTCCCGCTGCCATCCCGCCCACACCAGGGTGGCGCCGCCGACGGGCACCGCGCCCTCGGCGAGACACCGCTGTGCTTCGGATATGGAGGAGGGAAGACGCAACTGCACGACAACCGACCCGCCTTCCCGTGGAGTTCGTGGGGCGACCGCGCGTCGTCCCCGGCGTGATCAAATGGCAGAACGGATTCTGCCCGGACTCGCGGGGGCGCATGCAGGGCTCATGGCCGCACCTGCGCCTCGGGAAATCGTGTTGCGGCCCCGCTCCGGTCGCTTGGACCCTGGGAGGCATGTTCTCCCTCCTGCGCCCCGCCGCCCTCGCCGACGCTCCGGCGGTCGCCGGGCTCCTCAACGAGATCGACCTCGTCGAGATCGGCCGCCCCGAGACGGACGTGCACTCCGTCGAGGCGGACCTGAGGCATCCCGACGTCGATCTTCGACGCGACTCCTGGCTCGCCTTCGACGGGGACCGGCCGGTGGTCTACGGCCTGTTGTGGGACGAGTCGGGCGGCGAGCGGGTGGATATCGACCACTACGTCCTGCCCGACCGACAGGAGGAGGGTCTGCTCGTCCTGGCCGCGATGGAGGCACGGGCGCTGGAGAAGGCCCGGGAGAACGGCGCGGAGCGGGCCGTGGTGCACCTGAACCTCAACGCACGGCCCACGACGGACGTCTCGCTGCTGCGGGAGCGGGGGTGGTCCGCGGTACGGCGCCATCACGTGCTGCGCCGGGGCCTGGACCGGGCCGCCGACCGGCCACCACGGCTGCCCGACGGGGTGCGGCTGCGGCCCTGTGCCGAGGAGGCGGACCGGCGGCGCGTCCACGAGCTGTTCCAGGCCGCGTTCGCCGAGCACTTCGACTTCCAGCCGCGGCGCTACGAGCGGTGGCTGCACGACCTGGACGCCGCCGGGCTCGACTGGTCCCTCGTGTGGATCGCCGCCACCGACGACGCCGGGGACTGCGGGTTCCTGATGGCCCGTGACGACCGTGCGGCCATGGGGTGGATCCCGGCCCTCGGCGTCCTGCGCGAGGCCCGGGGGCGCGGTCTCGCCGGGCTGCTGCTGCGGCACGCGTTCGCGGCGTTCGCCGCCCGGGGGCGGGACACCGTGGGGCTGGGCGTGGACACCTCCAACGCGACCGGCGCGCCCGCACTGTACGCCCGCCACGGCATGACCCTGCACTACGCCGTGGACACCTGGGAGGTCGTCCTGCGGTGACCGCGAGGCCGCCGCACCGGACGGCGAGGCGGTACGCGGTCGCCGGTGGGTGAGCGCCGGCGACGGCCCCGTCAGCCGACGACCACGAGCAGGTCGCCGCCCTCCACCTGCTGGATGCGGTTGATGGCGAGCCTGCTCACCCGGCCTGCCTTCGGCGCGGTGATCGTGGCCTCCATCTTCATCGCCTCGATGGTGGCGACGGTCGCGCCCGCCTCCACCTCGTCGCCCTCGGCGACCGCCAGGGTGACCACGCCCGCGAACGGGGCGGCGACGTGCCCGGGGTCGGTGCGGTCGGCCTTCTCGGTCACGGGGACGTCGGAGGCCGCCGCCTTGTCGCGGACCTGGATGGGCCGCAGCTGGCCGTTCAGGGTGGACATGACGGTGCGCATACCGCGTTCGTCGGCCTCGCCGACGGCCTGCAGCTCGATCAGCAGACGCACGCCCGGCTCGAGGTCGACCGCGTACTCCTTGGCCTGGCGCAGACCGTAGAAGAAGTCCTTGCTGTCGAGGACGCTGGTGTCGCCGTAGGCCTGCCGGTGGGTCTCGAAATCACGCGTCGGGCCGGGGAAGAGCAGCCGGTTGAGGGTGGCGCGGCGGGTCTTCTCCAGGCCTTCGCGGTCCTCGGCGCTCAGCTCCTGGACCGGCTTGGCCTCGCCGCGGCCCTGCAGGGCCTTGCTGCGGAACGGCTCGGGCCAGCCGCCGGGCGGCGTGCCGAGCTCGCCCCGCAGGAAGCCGATGACGGAGTCGGGGATGTCGTACCGGTCGGGCGTGGCCTCGAAGTCCTGCGGGGAGACACCGGCACCGACCAGATGCAGGGCGAGGTCGCCGACGACCTTGGACGAGGGGGTGACCTTGACCAGGTGGCCGAGAATGCGGTCGGCGGCGGCGTACATCGCCTCGATGTCCTCGAAGCGGTCGCCGAGGCCGAGCGCGACGGCCTGGGTGCGCAGGTTGGAGAGCTGACCGCCGGGGATCTCGTGGTGGTAGACGCGCCCCGTCGGGGAGGCGAGGCCGGCCTCGAAGGGTGCGTAGATCCTGCGGACACCCTCCCAGTACGGCTCGAGGTCGCCGACGGCCTGGAGGTCGAGGCCGGTGGGCCGCTCGGAGTGGTCGGTCGCGGCGACGATCGCCGACAGCGAGGGCTGCGAGGTGGTGCCCGCCATGGAGGCGACGGCGCCGTCCACGGCGTCCGCGCCGGCCTGGATCGCGGCCAGGTAGGTGGCGAGCTGGCCGCCCGCGGTGTCGTGGGTGTGCAGGTGCACCGGCAGGTCGAACTCGCGGCGCAGCGCCGAGACGAGCTTGGCGGCGGCCGGGGCGCGCAGCAGGCCGGCCATGTCCTTGACGGCCAGGACATGGGCGCCGGCCTCGACGATCTGCTCGGCGAGACGGAGGTAGTAGTCGAGGGTGTACAGGCGCTCGTTCGGGTCGGACAGGTCCGAGGTGTAGCACAGGGCGACCTCGGCGACCGCCGTGCCCGTCTCCCGTACGGCGTCGATGGCGGGCCGCATCTGGCCGACGTCGTTGAGGGCGTCGAAGATGCGGAAGACGTCGATGCCGGTGGCGGCGGCCTCCTGCACGAACGCGTCGGTGACCTCCGTCGGGTACGGGGTGTAGCCGACGGTGTTGCGGCCGCGCAGCAGCATCTGGAGGCAGATGTTCGGGACGGCCTCGCGCAGGGCCGCCAGCCGCTCCCAGGGGTCCTCGGCGAGGAAGCGCAGCGCGACGTCGTAGGTGGCGCCGCCCCAGCACTCCAGGGAGAGCAGGTTCGGCAGGGTGCGGGCGACCAGCGGGGCGGAGGCGAGGAGGTCCTTGGTGCGCACCCGGGTGGCCAGCAGGGACTGGTGGGCGTCGCGGAAGGTGGTGTCGGTGACGCCGATGGTCGGCGACTCGCGCAGCCAGCGGGCGAAGCCCTCGGGGCCGAGGTGGACCAGCCGTTGGCGGGAGCCCGCGGGCGGCTCACCGTCGGGCGTCGCCGGCAGCTTGGCGACCGGGTCGATCAGGTCGGGCCGCTCACCGTGCGGCTTGTTCACGGTGACGTCGGCGAGGTAGGTCAGCAGTTTGGTGCCGCGGTCGGCCGAGTGGCGCGCGGTGAGCAGGTGTGGACGCTGTTCGATGAAGGACGTGGTGACGCGTCCGGCCTGGAAGTCGGCGTCGTCCAGGACGGCCTGCAGGAACGGGATGTTGGTGGCGACGCCGCGGATGCGGAACTCGGCGACGGCGCGCCGGGCGCGTCCGATCGCGGTCGGGAAGTCCCGTCCGCGGCAGGTGAGCTTGACCAGCATGGAGTCGAAGTGCGCGCTGATCTCGGTGCCCGCGTGGGTGGTGCCGCCGTCGAGGCGGATGCCGGAGCCGCCCGGCGAGCGGTAGGCGCTGATGCGGCCGGTGTCGGGGCGGAAGCCGTTGGCGGGATCCTCGGTGGTGATACGGCACTGCAGGGCCGCGCCGTGCAGGGTGACGGTCTCCTGTGACAGGCCGAGGTCGGCGAGGGTCTCGCCGGCGGCGATGCGCAGCTGGGCCTGGACCAGGTCGACGTCGGTGACCTCCTCGGTCACCGTGTGCTCGACCTGGATGCGGGGGTTCATCTCGATGAAGACGTGGTTGCCGGCGGGGTCGAGGAGGAACTCGACGGTGCCGGCGTTGCGGTAGCCGATCTGCCGGGCGAAGCGGACCGCGTCGGCGCAGATCCGGTCGCGCAGCTCCGGGGCGAGATTCGGCGCGGGGGCCATCTCGATGACCTTCTGGTGGCGGCGCTGGAGGGAGCAGTCGCGCTCGAAGAGGTGGATGACGTTGCCCTCGCCGTCGGCGAGGATCTGCACCTCGATGTGGCGGGGGTCGACGACGGCCTTCTCCAGGAAGACGGTGGGGTCGCCGAACGCGGAGGCCGCCTCGCGGGACGCCGCCTCGATGGACTCGCGCAGGGCGGCCGGGTTCTCCACCCGGCGCATGCCGCGTCCGCCGCCGCCGGCGACCGCCTTCACGAACACCGGGAAGCCGATCTCCTCGGCGGCCCGGACGAGTTCGTCGACGTCGTTGGAGGGTGCGGACGAGCCGAGCACGGGGACGCCCGCGGCGCGCGCCGCGGCCACCGCGCTCGCCTTGTTGCCGGTCAGCTCGAGGGTGCGGGCGTCGGGGCCCACGAAGGTGATGCCCGCCTCCTCGCAGGCGCGGGCGAGTTCGGGGTTCTCCGAGAGGAACCCGTAGCCCGGGTAGACGGCGTCGGCGCCTGCCCGGCGCGCTGCGCCGACGACCTCCTCCACGGAGAGGTAGGCGCGCACCGGGTGTCCCGGCTCGCCGATCTCGTACGCCTCGTCGGCTTTCAGCCGGTGCAGCGAGTTGCGGTCCTCGTGCGGGAAGACGGCGACCGTGCGTGCGCCCAGCTCGTAGCCGGCGCGGAATGCACGAATCGCGATCTCGCCGCGGTTGGCGACCAGCACCTTGCGGAACATCCTGGACCCCTTCAGCCGACGGTGACGGGACCCATCGTGGCGGTGGGTGACCTTGTTGGCCATGTGAGCCGGGCCACTCACCACATGTGTCGCTCGATTGGACCGTGTTTGCCCCGGGATGCCGCAGGGCCGGCTCAGGCGGCCGTGGCCATCGCGGCCCGCCGCGGCCACCACTGCGGCCCGGCCCTCCAGGCGGTCCGGGAACCGGCGGCCATGACACCGTCCCCACACCCCTGCACTTCCGCCGCCGGCTCGGCGTGCTCCGGCGGATCATCCCCGTCTCCCCGGCCGGGCCGCGCCGGTGGTAACACTCGGCGGGCGGCCGGAGTTGGCGCGTCGGCACCGCGCGCGAGGCCTTGGACGCCACCCAGATTGTTCGACCTGTCGGACATCGTTCGGCAAGTCTTGACGCGGCCATGCACACCGTTTGACACTCCAGCAACATCACGTCACACGTTTGAAACGGCGGTCCGCCCATGGCGCACAGACATAGACTCCGAGGACGGGCAGGGCGCGGGGCGGGACGACTGGCCGCACTGACCGCCGTGGCCCTGATCGCGGGCCTGGCCGTGGCCACGACTCCGGTCCAGGCGACGGAGGCCGCCGACGTCACCGAGGGCCTGGCCCTCTGGTACAAGTTCGACGGCGCCTCGGGCACCACGGTCGCCGACGCCTCCGGCCACGGACTGAACGGCACGGTCAACGGGACCGCCGACTGGTCCTCGTCCGGCCAGGGCCTCTCCTTCAACGGCACGGACACCTACGTCAAAGTGCCGAACGACGTGATGAAGGGCATGACGTCGATCAGCGTCGCGATGGACGTGAAGATGGACGCCGCGCAGGCCACCCCGTACTTCCTCTACGGTTTCGGCAACACCAGCGCGGGCAACGGCAACGGATACCTGTTCACCACGGGCAACTCCCTGCGCACCTCGATCGCGACCGGCAACTGGTCGACCGAGCAGAACACCAAGCCGGCCGACTCCCACAACCTGACCCGCGCGGTGTGGAAGCACCTCACCTACACGCAGTCGGGCACCACGGGCGTGCTGTACGAGGACGGCGTCGAGGTCGCCCGCAACACGTCGGTGACCATCACCCCCGGCGCGATCGGTTCGGGCACGACCACCGCCAACGCCATCGGCAAGTCCGTCTACTCGGGCGACCGGCTGTTCAAGGGCAGCATGCGCGACTTCCGCGTGTACAACCGCGCACTGGACGCCGGCGAGGTCGGGCAGCTCTCGCTGCCCGTGGCCACCCAGGGCGTCGCGGACGACAAGGCCGCCCTGACCCTGGGCGACACGAGCGCCGTCACCGCCGATCTGACCCTGCCGAAGACCGGCCCGGCCGGCGGCTCCACGATCACCTGGTCCAGCGACAACACCGACGTGGTGTCCGACGCGGGCAAGGTGACCCGGCCGGCCGCGGGCGAACCCGACGGCCACGCCACGCTCACCGCGACCCTGAAGAAGGGCTCCGTCTCCGCCACCCGGACCTTCGACGTCACGGTCCTGCCGGACCTCGACGACAAGGCCGCCACCGAGCAGGCCGCCAAGGCCCTCACCGTCCACAACCTGGACGACGTCCGCGGCAACCTCACCCTCCCCGCGACGGGCGCCTACGGCACCACCGTGACCTGGTCCTCCGCGAGCGAGGACGTCGTCTCCTCCGACGGTGTGGTCCACCGTCCCGCGCACGGCGCCGGCGCCACCACGGTCGACCTGACCGCGACCGTCGCCAAGGGGGACGCGAAGACGACCCGCACGTTCACCGCGAAGGTCCCCGAACTCCCCGAGAAGGAAGCCCTCAAGGGCTACATGTTCAGCTACTTCACCGGCGAGGGCACCGCGGACGGCGAACAGCTCTACGCGGCGCTCAGCAAGGGCAACGACCCGCTGAAGTGGCGTGAGCTGAACGACGGCAAGCCCGTCCTGACCTCCACGCTCGGCGAGAAGGGTCTGCGCGACCCGTTCATCATCCGCTCCCCCGAGGGCGACAAGTTCTACCAGATCGCCACCGACCTCAGGATCTACGGCAACGGCGACTGGGACCGCTCGCAGCGCAGCGGCAGCAAGTCCATCATGGTGTGGGAGTCCACCGACCTCGTCCACTGGACGAACCAGCGCCTCGTGAAGGTCTCCCCGGACAGCGCGGGCAACACCTGGGCGCCCGAGGCGTACTACGACTCCCAGCTCGGCCAGTACGTGGTGTTCTGGGCGTCGAAGCTGTACGACAACGCCTCGCACTCCGGCGACACCTACAACCGGATGATGTACGCCACCACCCGCGACTTCTACACCTTCAGCGAGCCCAAGGTCTGGATCGACCGCGGCTACTCGGTCATCGACTCCACGGTGATCCAGCACGACGGCACGTACTTCCGCCTGTCGAAGGACGAGCGCAACAACACCTCCTCCACGCCCAACAGCAAGTTCGTCTTCGAGGAGAAGAGCAACTCGCTGCTGAACCTCTCCTGGACCGCGGTCGCCGAGGGCATCGGCAAGGGCGCGATGAACGCGGCCGAGGGGCCGCTGGTGTTCAAGTCCAACACCGAGGAGAAGTGGTACGCCTTCCTCGACGAGTTCGGCGGCCGCGGCTACATCCCCTTCGAGACCACGGACCTCGCCGGCGGCGCCTGGACCCCGTCCACCGGCTACGACCTGCCGTCGAAGCCGCGCCACGGTACCGTCCTGCCGGTCACCCAGGCCGAGTACGACCGGCTGTTGCGCGCCTACCAGCCGGACCAGATCGTCACCGGCGTCGAGGACGTGTCGGTGAAGACGCGGATCGGTGAGGCCCCGGTTCTGCCGGCCACCGTGATCGCCGAGTACGCCGACGGCGCGAAGCGGCCCGTCACCGTCACCTGGGCGGACGTGGACGCGTCGCAGTACGCGCAGGCCGGCTCCTTCAAGGTGAAGGGCGACCTGCCGGGCGACGCGGCGATCGAGGTCCACGCCGACGTCACGGTCTCCGCCGAGGGCCCGGACGTCCCGGCCGACCTGCTCCTGCACTACGGCTTCGACGAGAGCGGCGGCAACATCGTCCGTGACTCCAGCGGCCACGGCTTCCACGGCACCTACGTCCGTACGCCCGCCTTCGGAACCGGCGTCGACGGCGGCTCGTTCAAGATGTCCGGCGGCTCCAGCACCTCCGACTCGCCGTACGTGAAGATCCCGGGCGGAGTGCTCAAGAACGTCGACAGCGTCACCGTCTCCACGTACGTCAAGTGGAAGGGCGGCGGCAACTTCCAGTGGCTGTTCGGGCTCGGCCCGGACAGCAACAAGTACCTCTTCGCCACCCCCTCCAACGGCGGCGGCAAGCTGTTCTCCGCGATCACCAAGGCCACCTGGTCCGGTGAGAAGCAGATGATCGGCGGCTCGCAGCTCACCCCGGGCGAGTGGAAGCACCTCACCGTCACCCTGGACGGAGCCACCCAGACGGCGGTCCTCTACGTGGACGGCGCCGAAGTCGCCCGCGTGAACGGTGTCACCGTCAAGCCGTCCGAGCTGTACGACGCGGCGAAGGACGCCTCGGGCTACATCGGCAAGTCCCTGTACTCCCCGGACCCGTACTTCGCGGGCGAGGTCGACGACTTCCGGATCTACAACCGGGCCCTGACGCCCGCCGAGGTCCTGGAGCTCGCCGGCAACACCACCGGCATCGCCGCGGCGACCCACCCGGCGCTCAAGGTCGACGCGCTGATCAACGACAAGAACAGCACGGTCGTCCTGCCGCTGGCCGAGGGCAGCGACGTCACCGCCCTGGCGCCGCAGTTCACCCTGGCGCACGGCGCGGGCATCAGCCCGGCCTCCGGCACGCTGCGCGACTTCAGCAAGCCGCAGACCTACGAGGTGACCGGCTCCGACGGCAAGAAGCGCACCTGGACAGTGTCCGCGCTCATCATGAAGAGCCCGGTCCTGCCGGGGCTGAACGCCGACCCGAACATCGTCCGCTTCGGCGACACCTTCTACCTCTACCCGACGACCGACGGCTTCGAGGGCTGGAGCGGCACGCAGTTCAAGGCCTACTCCTCCACCGACCTGGTGCACTGGACGGACCACGGCGTCATCCTGGACCTCGGTCCCGACGTGAGCTGGGCCGACAGCAGGGCCTGGGCGCCCACCATCGCCGAGAAGAACGGTAAGTACTACTTCTACTTCTGCGCCGACGCCAACATCGGCGTCGCCGTCTCCGACTCCCCCACCGGCCCCTTCAAGGACGCCCTCGGCAAGCCGCTGCTGAAGGCGGGCCAGTTCCCCGGCCAGATGATCGACCCGGCGGCCTTCACCGACGAAGACGGCCAGTCGTATCTGTACTTCGGCAACGGCCACGGGTACGTCGTCCCGCTGAACGACGACATGACCTCGATCGACACCGCGAAGGTCGAGGACATCACGCCGAGCGGCTACAACGAGGGCGCGTTCGTCGTCAAGCGCAAGGGCGTCTACTACTTCATGTGGTCGGAGAACGACACCCGGGACGAGAACTACCGGGTCGCCTACGCCACCGGAGACTCGCCCACCGGCCCCTGGACCAAGCAGGGCGTGATCCTGGAGAAGGACGCCGCACAGGGCATCCTCGGCACCGGCCACCACTCGGTCGTGAACGTGCCCGGCACCGACGACTGGTACATCGCCTACCACCGGTTCGCGATCCCCGGCGGCGACGGCATGCACCGCGAGACCACCGTCGACAAGCTGGAGTTCGACGCCGACGGGCTGATCAAGAAGGTCGTGCCCACGCTCACGAGCATCGACCCGGTCGGCGTCGTGCACGCCGGTCCGGACGCCAAGGGCGTGGAGGGCGACCGGATCGCCCTGAACGGCACGCTCTCCGGGGCGGGCAGCCCGAAGTGGACGGTCGAGCAGGGCGCGCCCTGCACGGTCGCCGAGCCGACGGCCACCCGCACGACGGTCACCTGCACCGACGACGGCACGTTCACCCTCACCCTGACCGCCGGACGCAGCACCGACACGGCCGTGGTCACCGTGACGAACGCGGCTCCCTCGATCACCTCCGCCACCGGCCCCAAGTCCCCGGTGTCGGTCGGCCGGCCGGCGGTCGTCACCGTCCGGTTCGCCGACGCGGGCTCCCGTGACACGCACACCTGCGTGATCGACTGGAAGGACGGCAGCAGGCCGGCGAAGGGCACCGTCACGGCGTCCGTCTGCCGGGCCGAGCACACCTACACCTCGGCCGGTCTGCGCCGCCCGGTGGTCACCGTCACCGACGACGACGGCGGCAAGGCCACCACGACCCTGCCCCAGCTGGTCGTGTACGACCGGGCCGCCGGCCCGGTGCTGGGCGCGGGCCTGTCCGCGTCCCGCGGCAAGCCGAAGTTCTCCCTGTCGGCCGGCTATCTGCCGGGAGCCTCGGCCCCGGCCGGCGTGGTCACCCTCGACCTGCGGTCGCCTCTCACCAAGTTCCGGTCCGCTCACCTCGACTGGCTCGTGGTGACCGGCAACCGGGCCGTCCTGGAAGGCTCCGGTACGGTCAACGGCAAGAGCGGCTACCGCTTCCGCGTCACCGTGACCGACGGCCCGGACACCTTCCACATCAGGATCTGGAAGACGTCGGACGGGAAGGTCGTCCACGACACCGGCATCATGACGAAGGTCGCCGGCGTCATCACGGTCGGACTGCGGCACCGCTAGGGATTCGGACTGCGGCACCGCTGGAGAAACGCCTGGCACGTCGTCGTGCCGGACGGTTAGGGTCATGGGCCCCCTGCCACCGCAGGGGGCCCATGCCTTTGCGGGGGGACCCCACATGCGCACGCCCGACAGCATCTGGTCCGAGGCCGACCTGCCGACCCGGCGGCTGGCCGGACTCGCGCTCAACCCGTCCACGCCGGTCGACGTGCTGCTGCGGCTGCTGGCGGACGGGCCGCTCGCGGTGCGGATGGTGCTGTGCCGGGACCGGACCCTGCCCGACGCCGTCGTGGACGCCGTCGTCGGGCATCCCGACGCCCACACGCGCAGCTTCCTCGCCCGCAACCCCCATGTCGGCCCCCGCACCCGGGCACGGCTGCTGACGGACCCGGACTGGATCGTCCGCGGTCACCTCGCCGAGGGGCCTCGGGTGACCGGTCCCGACGACGTCGCACCACTGCCCGACGACGCAGTCGTGCACATGATCACCACCTACGAGGACGAACTCCTCGGCGGCTCCTTCTACCGGCAGATATCCGCCGGGCTGCGACGGGCGATGGCCACGCATCCGGTGGCGAAGGTCCGTCTCTGGGGCACCGGCCCATGGAACTCTCTTGCCGCCGGGACGCGGGCCGCCCTGCTGGCCGACCCCGACGACGAGGTGCGGGAGAGAGCCGAGCGCAACGCGCGGGAGGAGGATCCGGCGTGGGTGGAGAGCGTCCTGCCTGCGCACTCCTGCCACGGACGCACCGACGCCCTGCTCCACCGCGCGCTCAGCAGAGCCGTGGTGGACAGTGTCCTCACCGCCCCGGCCGGCCCCCAGGACCGGAAGATGATCGCAAGGAACCCCGGTCTTCCGCCCGACGTCGTGGCCCTGCTGTCCGGCGACGCGGATGCCGAGGTCCGGAAGGAGATCGCGCACCGACGGGACCTCGGGCCGGCCGAACGCCGCGCCCTGGTCGCGGATCCCGACCCCGGGGTACGCCGGACGATCGCCCGGCACCCCGACCTCGGCCCCGGCGAACGCGCCGCCCTCGCCGCGGACCCCGATCCCCAGGTGCGCCTGTCCGTCTCCGTACACCCCGCCTGGAGCGAGCGGGAACGGTCCGCCGTCGACTACCAGGTCTCCCAGGACGGCGACTTCGGCCTCCACCACTGCTCCGCGACACCACGGGACGCGGCGGCCGTCCGCCGGGACGCGCTCTCCGGTCATCCGCTGCTGCGGCGGGAAGCCGCGAAGGAGCGTGCGCTGCCTTCGGACCTGGTGGCCCGGCTGGCCGCCGACGACGACCTCGGCGTCCGGGTGCTGCTGGCCCAGAACCACCCCCGTCCCCCGGCCGACCTGCTGCTGCGCTGCTTCCTCGAGTACACCGGATGCGAACGCGAGCGTCTCCTTACGCGGCCGGGCTTCCCGAGCGAGGGCCTCGCCGTCCACGCCGACGACGCGGACCCGGCCGTCCGCCGACTGGCCGCCCGCGATCCCCGGACCGCCGCGCACACCGTGGACCGGCTCACCCGGGACCCCGACCCCGCCGTACGGGCCGCCTTCGCCCGTCACCCGAACCTCCCCCCGCCCCGGCTGACGCAGCTCCTCGACGACGAGGAGCTGGTCCACCATGCCGCCGCCAACCCGGCGTTGGCCGCAGACTCGATCCGGCGCCTGGTGACGTCGTCCCTGCCTCTCAGGTGACGGCCAGCAACGCCTCCAGCGCGGCGGCGGTGGCCGGGTGGCGCCCGAGGAGGACCGCTCCGGACGGGACGGGCCCCCCGGTCTCCCACGCCCCGTCACAGCCCAGCAGATCCGCCAGGGCGTCACAGGTCGCCGGGTGGGCGGCCAGGAGCGGCACGCCGCCGCCTCCGGCCCCCTCGCCGGCCCGCGGCAGCAAGCCGGGCGGTTCCTGCGGCAGCCGCCACGGCGGCACCCAGGCGTCCAGCTCCGGCAGCCGGGCGGGGAAGACCCGGCCGGCCTCGCGGATCAGCAGCGGCGCCAGCTCGGCTCCCCCGGCGCGCAACGTGGTGATCAGCGTCGGCAGCCAGGGCAGCAGCACCCGGTCGGGGAGACGCGCGAACGCGTTCGACACGGCCTCGACGACGAAGTCGGCCAGGCCCGGCACCGGTTCCAGGGCGTGCACGAACCCGCTGAGGTAACGGGGGTAGGCGGGGACCACCAGCGGGTTGCCGAGCAGCTCGTCGCAGCGCGCCCGCAGTTGCGCCCTCGGCAGTGTGCCCAGGTGGGTCTGCGCCGCCCACAGCAGTGCGGTGCGCGCGGGCTCCGCCGGGTGGGACTGGGCGAGGGCCAGTTCCAGCTGCGCCCGGTCGCAGCCGAGGGACAGCGCGAGGCTCTCCATGCCGAACAGGAAGCCCAGCATGGCGGCGACCTGGCGGACGGTCGCGTCCTCGTCGGTGAACGCCGTCGGCAGCAGGGTGCAGTAGTGCGCGAAGCCCGTCTTGACGAACGACTCGATCCAGGGCGGCAGGACCGGCTCTGCGGTGCGGTAGTAGGCCAGCAGCCGGCGCACCCGGCGCAGCACCTCCGGCGCCCCGTCGACGGAGCGCTCGTGGGCCAGCACCTCCAGGGCGCGGGTGCCCAGCTCGTCGGCCAGACGGCGGCTGCGCAGGTAGAGCGTGGCGTCCTCGACGGCCTCGAGGACCTGGGCCGCGGTGGCCTGCGGGGCGTACGCGGCGCGGCGCAGCCGCTGTTCGAGGACCTGCTCGATGCTGACGCCCTCGTAGCCGAGTTCGATGAGGGCGCGCTGGTGGGTGCCCAGCGCCAGGTCCCAGGACTCCTGCAGGGAGCGCTCGCCGAGCCGTCGTTCGCCCATGATCGGGCGGGCGGCCCCCTGCGGCAGCAGCCGGCGCAGCATCCACAGCAGGTCGGAGCAGTGGGCCAGCTCCGGCCGCGAGGCGATGTCCAGCAGGGCGCGCTGCACTCCGCGCTGCTCGAGCCTGAGGGCGAGCGGGGCGAGCCGGTCGTGCACGTCGCGGGCGAGCGGTGGCAGCGCGTCGTAGCCGACCTGGCCGAGGCGGTCGCCGCCCATCATGATCTCGACGAGCCGGCCGACGTCCCGCCGGCCGGGCACGGCGTCCTTCTCGATGCAGGTGACCGCCGCGTCCTGGAAGTCGTACGGGGTGGGCTTGGCGCGGTCGCGCATCCCGGCGAGCAGGATGGACGTCTCGAAGACGGCGATGGCGTCGGCGGTGGAGGCGAGGTAGCCGTTGCGGCGGGCGGCCCGCACGATCTCCACCGACCAGCCGAGCAGTTCGGCCTCGTCGAGGGCGTCGAGGGCGGGCGGTCGCCGGAGGAAGCCGGTGAGCCGGTCGGCGGGCGGGGCCGCCGGCGCCGGGACGGCGGCGGGCAGGGCCTTCCTCGGCCTCGTGGTCTTCTTCGTGCCCGCCTGGCCGTCCAGGCGGTAGGGGCGGACGCCGGTGCGCCGGACGTTCTTCGCCCACTCCGCCGCGGCGATGGACACCGACCCGGCCGCCAGGCCGAACTGCGCCTCGATCGCCGCGTGGCTGGAGGGGATGAGGCCGTGCCGCCATCGGGTGCCGCTCGGCGGGCTGACGACGAAGCCGTCGCTGCCGTGCACGCCGAACTCCGCGACGCGGCTGGCCGCGTGGAAGGCGCCGCACACGTAGAGGCAGTCGGCGGGGTCGGCGCCGGTGGCGGCCAGGTGCTCGCGCATCCTCGTCCACATGTACCGTTCGCGGTCCTCGTCGACGCGCACCTTGCCGGGGTCGCCGGGGGCGAGGCGCCGGAAGAGGCTGCCGATGAGCAGCATCACCTGGCGGTAGGTGTCGTGGTCGCTGTCGCCGAGGGGCAGTTCCACGTACTGGTGCCACCACTCCGACCAGTGCCGCACCCGGCCGTGCCGCAGCAGGTGCTCCTCCAGTTCGGCGAAGCGCGGGCGCAGGTCGCCGATCTCCACGCCGACGGCGTCGCCGTGCAGGGCGGTCTGCTCCGGTGTCTCGGGCACGTCGGCGCCGCCCTCGGCCAGGGCGTCGGCGCCGGAGCCGGAGCCGGTCTCCCACTGGAAGACGTGGTCCGATGAGCGGTCGACGAGGACCAGTTCGACACCCGGCGTGTCGAGCGCGTAGGCGATGGCCTGGTACTCGGCCG
The DNA here is from genome assembly GCF_003032475.1 of Streptomyces sp. P3. Lineage (NCBI taxonomy): Bacteria > Bacillati > Actinomycetota > Actinomycetes > Kitasatosporales > Streptomycetaceae > Streptomyces > Streptomyces sp. P3. The sequence goes on along the minus strand of NZ_CP028369.1, from coordinate 5,866,163 downwards.
AGGCCTCGGTGACCGGTGCGACCACCGACAGCGGCGACCAGTCGGCGGGGAACCCCTCGATCTCGGTGGCGAACGACTGCACCGCCACCGGCAGCCGGCAGTTGCGCAGCTCGGTGAGGAGCGGTGCCATGTCCTCGCACAGCTCGAGGTAGACGACCTTCGGCTGCTTCTCGCGCAGCCGGCGCGCCATGGCGATCGCCGAGGCCGGCGAGTGGTGACAGACCGGGAAGATCTCCAGCGGCTCGTGCACGGCGCGCTCGACGTCGTCGACGATGCCCCGCAGGATGCCCTCCAGGGCTCCGGGTCCGTCGGCGAACGCCGTGGCGGCCTCGTGCAGTTGACCGCGCAACGCGTCGAAGGCGCCGCTCATGACAGGGTCGCGATGGCGTCGCGGCCGCCCTCGAGGAACTCCGGCCAGGAGCCGCCCTGCTCCTTGCTGCGCGGTTCGACGACGCCGTGCAGGTACTTGTTGAGGATGGCGAGGTCCTCGGGTGCGCGCCGGGCCAGCGAACCGACGAGGGAGGAGGCGAGGGTGCGGGCGGTGAGGGCGCGCTCGCCGAAGAAGTTGCTGTGCAGGACGGCGTCCTCGAGGACGCCGATCTGTTCGGCGGTGGACAGGGCGGACTCCAGCTTCTCGTCGTCGCTGCCGGCGGCCGCCGAGGAGGCGCGCAGGTCGGCGAAGCTCTGCAGCAGCACGTCGAGCAGGGTCGGCGGGACGTCCAGCTCGATGCGGTGGCGGCGCAGCAGTTCCTCGGTGCGGAAGCGGACGATCTCCGCCTCGCTCTTCTTGTTGGTGACGACGGGGATGCGGACGAAGTTGAAGCGGCGCTTGAGCGCCGAGGAGAGGTCGTTGACGCCGCGGTCGCGGCTGTTGGCGGTGGCGATGACGGAGAAGCCCGGCTTGGCGAACACGATGTTGTCGCTGTCCCCGTCGCTGCCCAGCTCCGGGACGGAGATGTACTTCTCGGAGAGAATCGAGATCAGAGCGTCCTGGACGTCGCTGGTGGAGCGGGTGAGTTCCTCGAAGCGGCCGATGGCTCCGGTCTCCATGGCGGTCATGATCGGCGAGGGGATCATCGACTCCCTCGACTGGCCCTTGGCGATGACCATGGAGACGTTCCACGAGTACTTGATGTGGTCCTCGGTGGTGCCCGCGGTGCCCTGCACGACCAGGGTGGAGTTGCGGGAGATCGCGGCCGACAGCAGTTCGGCCAGCCAGCTCTTCCCGGTGCCCGGGTCGCCGATGAGCAGCAGGCCGCGGTCGGAGGCGAGGGTGACGATGGAGCGCTCGACGAAGCTGCGGTCGCCGAACCACTTCTGGGCGATCTCCCGGTCGAGGCCGTCGGCGCGCTCGGAGCCGAGGACGAACAGCCGGACCATCTTCGGCGAGAGCCGCCAGGAGAACGGCTTGGGGTTGTCGTCGATCGACTCCAGCCAGTCGAGTTCCTCGGCGTACTTGAGTTCGGCGGGGGCGCGCAGCAGGTCGGTCATCGAAGGGGCCTTTCGGAAGGAAGGGTGCGGATCAGGTGAGGAACGTCTTGAGTTCGTGGACGAGCTTGTCGATACGGCCGGAGATCACGGGTGTGCCGAGCGCCTTGAACCGCTCCCGGAACCAGGGGTTGACCTCCTGCCTGCCGAAGCTGGTGACCGAGCCGACGGGGATGAACTTGACGCCGGAGCGGTGGACTTCCTCGATGCCCTCGAACAAGGGCTGGGAGCGGTCGAACTCGTAGAAGTCCGAGATCCACACCATGACGGTGTTCTTGGGCTCGGCGATCTTCGGACGGGCCATGGCCATGGCGACCGGGCCGTCGTTGCCGCCGCCGAGCTTGGTGCGCAGCAGCACCTCGAACGGCTCGCGGACCCAGGGAGTGAGGTCGATCGCCCGGGTGTCGTACGCGATCAGGTGCACGTCGACCTTGGGCAGCCCGGCGAAGATCGACGCCAGGATGGTGCAGTTGACCATGGAGTCGAGCATCGAGCCCGACTGGTCCACGACCACGACGAGCCGCTGCGGCGTCGTTCTGCGGGCGGTGTGCCGGTAGTAGAGGCGGTCGACGTAGAGGCGTTCCTCTTCGGGGCTGTAGTTGGTGAGGTTCTTCCAGACGGTTCGGTCGAGGTCGAGGTTGCGGTACACGCGCTTGGGCGGCACCGAGCGGTCGATCGCGCCGGCCGTGGACTTCTCCACCTGGGTGCGCAGCACGTCGGCGACCTCGTCGACGAAACGGCGGATGAGCGCCTTGGCGTTCGCCAGAGCGACCCCGGAGAGGTTGTTCTTGTCCCGGAGCAGTTGCTCGATGAGTGACATGCTCGGGGTGAGCCGCGCGGCCAGGGCGGGGTCGGCGAGCACTTCGCGCAGGTGCATGCGGTGCACCAGGTCGGCTTCCACCTCGGCCAGTTCCGGGCCGATCCCGGGGACGAGGCCGCCCGCGCCGGCGGCCGGGCCCCGGCCGCCGCGCAGTTCGCCCGGGCGGCATCCGAGGGCGCGCTCCAGCCAGCCGGCGTCACTCTGCCAGCGGGACAGCTGCTCGGCGCTGACGGCTCCGGAGCCCGTCGCGAAGACGTTCAGCAGCACCTTGGACACGAGCGCGGCCCGCCGCACCTCGTCGGCACGGACGCGGCCGTCGCCGAGTGCTTCGGCTTCTGCTTCGGCTTCGGCTTCGGGAACCATCAAGCCGTCGAACTCCGACGCGAGTTCCGGGTGACGCTGCACGAGGGAGTCCACGGAGGACTGCGGGTCCAGCAGGGCGGCCGGCAGGCCGATGTCCTCGACGACGGCGAGGCTCGCGGACTCCAGGGCGATCTGCTCCTCGGAATCGAAGAGCCGGGCCAGCAGCCGCCAGTAGAGCACCTGTCGGCGGTTGTCGTCGGGGGTCGCGCAGACCTCGCGGCTCTCGGGGACCGCAGTGACCGGTTCCAGCATCTCGTCGCTCATTTCCGCAGCAGCCTTCCCGCCCGTTCACGCAGAACGGTCACGGCGTCGGTGGCGGCCTTCTCGGCCCGGGCGCCGGTCTTGTCGGCGGTGCCGCCGGCCCACCCGCCCGCGTGCAGGGCGACGGCCTTCCTGCGCACGGTGGTCTCGACGGCAAGCGGCTGAAGACGCAAGTCCCCGTCGTCCCAGCGGAGCAGGCCCACGCAGGCGCGGGAGCCGGCCACGGCCTCGGGGGTGAGCGGTCCCGCGGCCGGAATGCGGTCGGTGTCGACGGGAAGGTCGCGGCCTGCCACGGTGAAGACGAGGACGTCGCCCTCCTGCCGCCGGTCGTAGCCCTCCAGGAACACCGGCTCGGCGATACGCGCGGGATGGCGGTTCAAAGGCCCGGTGGGCGGTGCGGTGGCGGTCGGCAGGACGACTCGTGCGGTGGCGAGGGCGTCGGCCGGATCGCCCGGGCGGGCCCGGGCGTCGTCCCAGAGGAGGTCGCCCTCGTCGGAGAGGGGCATGGCGTCCAGTTCCATCGACCGGCCCTCGCCGAGGGCGGTGAGCAGCGAGAGGTGCGGCCGCAGCAGCTGCCAGACTCCGGCCGCGACGACGGTGTCCGGCTTCGGTGCCGAGACGCTCGCGCGGACCAGTCGCGGCGCGCCGCCGTCGGCCGGTTCGAAGACCGCGTGGACCTGGGCCTGCGCGGCGGTGGAGTGTTCGTGGAGATCGACGCCGAGCGGCAGGAGGCGGCCGGTGGCGGTGCCGGTCACGGGGGTGTCGGCCGCGCCGGGGACGGTGAGCAGCAGGGCGCGGGACCACAGGTCGGCCCAGCGGCGCTCCGGGACGCGTTCGAGGGCGGCGCCGGGGCAGGAGGCGGCGAGTTCGGCGGCGAATCCGTCGAGCAGTGTGGCCAGTCGGCGCAGTCCGGGGTCCGGCAGCATGGCCGAGACGATCGGGGCGGCTCCGCCGGCCAGTTCGTGGTCGAGGCCCTGCCAGCCGGTGCGGGCCAGATCCGCGAGCCAGGTGCGCGCCGCCGCCAGCAGGTTCACCGTGGTGCGCGGGCCGGCGGCCGCGGGCGCCGGCTCCTCGCGCAGGCGGCCGCTCAGCTCGTCGGCGCTCACGACGAGGGCGTCGTGCACGGCGCCGAGCAAGGCGGTGCGGGCCGCGGCGAGGGCGACGAGGTGGTCCTCGCTCGCGGAGCCCGCGGCGGCCTTCTCCGCCGCCTCCGCCACCCGGGCGGCCAGCGGGCTGCCGGCGACCGCGCGGGCGAGGTCGCCGAGTCCGCCGACCCGGTCGGGGCGGGGGCGCAGCAGACCGGCGGCGAGGGCGTGGTCGAAGGCGTCGACCGCGGCCAGCGCCTCGTCGAGTCCCTCGACGGGTGCGGCGGTACGGCCGGTTCGGGCCCCCTGCGCGGCGTGGGCGCCGTGCCCGGTCGCTGCCGGGGCGGCGTCCGCGCGGGTCGGCGGGAACCACTGCAGCTCCGGCAGCGGCACGGTGACGGGGGCGAGTTCGAGATAGGCCAGATGGCGCAGGAACCGGCTGAAGACGGCGGCGGCCGTCGCCTTGCCGTCCGCCTGGGGCGGGCGGGCGCCGGTCATCGCGACGGTGAGGGCGCCGGCGTCGGCCTCCGGGTCGACGGGCTCCACGCGCAGGTAGCGGGCGACGCGGTCGGGGCCGTACTGCAGCACGGCCTCGGTGATCAGGGCGCGGATGTGGTTGCAGAACGATCCGCGCGCGCCGCCGCAGGGGCGGTTGTTGTTCGTGCTGCACGCGAAGGCGTAGGTGCCGACGGCGACCGACGAGACGTACACCCGCTCGATGTCCGAGCCGCTGGAGACGACGCCCTGCAGGCGTCCGTCGGCCAGTTCGACGAAGGGGACCTTGGCGAGCTTGCGCGGCCGCGCGGGCGGCACCACCCGGGCCGTGCTCGCCCTCTCCCAGTTCTCCCGGTCCGAGAACACACCATCTCCTTTGCGGCACGCGGCTGCACACGCCGACTCGGCGCAGCACAAGGGGGGTCGTCGCACCCGAGCGGCACGACACCGACGAACTTAGCGGCGGCCACTGACAACGCCGTGCGCGACCGGAGGCGGGCCGCGGCCCGGATGCCGTCAGGCGCGGGCTCTGGGCGTCCCGCACCTTCCGGGACGTCGCGATCACACCCGGGGGTCCGCGCGGTGAAGGGGACCGGGCGCGACGACGCCGCGGCCGCAGGGGCGGGAACCTCGGGGGTCCGGCACCGGGGCTTCGGCCGGGGTCTGCGGGCCGTTCGCAGGCGGTTCCGCGCGCATGGCGCGGATCGCGCAGAACCTCAGGCCACCGGACGGCTCACGAAACGGGGCGGGTGCGGCCGTACTTCCATGTGCAGGCCACCAGCGTCAGCCCGGCGATCGTCGCCGCCGCGGCCACCGTCCCGCGCGAACCGCGGGCGAGCACCGAACCGGTGGAACGGGCGCTCAGCACCGAACCCGCGCTGAGCCAGGATCCGGCGGAGGCGACGGACAGGGCGGAGCCGACGGACCCCACGGACAGGAATCCGCCGACAGAGGCGACGGACAGGGAACTGCCCACCGAGCCGACGGAGAGGAAGGAGTTGACGGAGCCGATCGACAACGCCGAGTTCCTCGACCACAGCGAACACCAGGAGCCGTCGGCCCCGCGGCCCTTCGTCACCCGTCTCGTCATGAGCCGATCATACGGGCGTACCGGTCAGGACGGCGGCCGGTCGCGGTAGGCGACCCGCGCCAGGTCGTGGATCTCGCCGACGGTGCCCCACTCGTTGCCGCCCAGCCTCGAGAGGGGCCGCAGCCTGCGGATGTCGGGGCGGCCGTCGACGACGACGTCCTCGTGTACGGCGGCGTGCACGACCTCGCCGAGGACCAGGGTGCAGCCGGCGAGGACGACGGTGGAATGCAGGCGGCACTCCAGGGCCACGGGCGAGTCCGCCACACGGGGCGGCCGCACTCGCAGGGAGGCCTCCTGCTCGATGCCGACCGCGTCGAACTCGCCCTCGTGCGCGGGGAAGTCGGTGGCGGTGGCGTTGATCTGCTCGAGAAGCGTCTCGGGTGCGAAATTGACGACGAACTCGCCGGTGGCCTCGACGTTGCGCAACGAGTCCTTCCGTCCGACGGACGTGAACTGGACGATGGGCGGGTCGGTGCAGGCCACCGTGAAGAACGAGTGCGGGGCGAGGTTGGCGGTGCCGTCGGCCGCGAGGGTCGACACCCAGGCGATCGGCCGGGGTACGACGACGGCGGTGAGCAGCCGGTAGAAGGCGCCCGCGCCCAGGGCTTGGGGATCATGGTCGACACGCATGTCAGTCAGTTCTACCCGAGAACTCCCCGGACGGCGGAACCGGCCGCCGCGCGGCGACGGCCGCGGCGACCGCCGTGCGCGCGCCCTTCCCCTACGACCTGACTTCGGCCACCGCCGCGGTCACCGCTTCCGGCAGGGCGCCCGGCGACGGTCTTTCCTGGGCGGCGCCGACCAGGTCCCGGGCGAGGCCCCCTACCGTGCCGTCGGTGTTCCGGGCGGCCAGGACGAGGACCCGCCAGGCTTCGTCGGCGCTCAGACCGAAGGACGCCATGAGGACGCCGCGGGCCAGGTCGATCAGCGGGCGGGTCCGCACCGCGCGCCGCAGTCGCACGAGCTCGATGCGCGGGTGCGGCGGCGGGCTCCCGTCGAACGCCTGGCCCGGCGGGCCGGCCGAGCGCGCGCCGCCCGGAGCCCGGTCGGCCCCGGGTGCCCTGGCGCCTTCGTCGGTGCCCTCGGCGGGGCCATGGGGGGCGCCGCCGCGACCGGCGGCGGCCCCGAACAGGGACCCCGTGCCGGTCAGCGTCAACAGCCGTTCCACCGCCGGGCCGACCGAGCGCAGGACGACCGTCCTGCCCTGCCGCAGGCCTTCCTCGCGCACACCGAGCAGCACGTTCAGGGCGGAGCAGTCACAGAACACGACCCCGTCCAGCTCCAGGTCGATCCCGTCCGCCGACGCGTCGAGCGCGGCGCGCAGGGCGCGTCCGAGGAGCCCGGCCGAGTCGAGGTCGAGCTCACCCCGTACCGTCACGACGACCCGCTCCCCGTCGGTACGGACCGTGATGTCAGGCCCGGGCGTCGCCCGGACGAAGCGCGCGTCGCGGGACTCCGCATCCGCGTTCGCATCCCCGCCTGCGGCGTCCGCGTCGTATACCGGTTCCGGCATGACCGCCTCCCTCGGTCACTTCACCTGTCACGTCAAGACTCACCCCGCGACCCGTCATACGTCAACAGATACACGAAATGAAGTTCCGGCCTTTGTTTTCATGAAAGCTCGGGCATAACATGGCCCCATGGAGGGAGTGCCCGAGCCACACAGCGGATGGACGTTTCTGACCAACCACGCCCGCGTCCTCGCGGTCATCGCGGACAACCACAGTGCTCGCATCCGGGACATCGCCGCGCACTGCCGGCTCACCGAGCGGGCGGTCCAGAAGATCATCGCCGACCTGGAACAGGACGGTTACCTGTCCCACACGAAGGAAGGGCGCAGCAACATCTACCGGATCGAGCCCGGCCGGGTGCTGCGCCACCCCGCCGAAGCGGGACTGAGCGTGGCGTCCCTGCTGTCGCTACTGGCCCACGACGAGGCGGGCCGCACCCCGCGTCCGTGAGCCCGAGCGGGGATCGGTCCGCCACTCGTGACCGACAGGCGCCGGCCGCACACAGTCGGACACCAGGATGGACCATGACGTCGACACGATGACGGGGACGCGCGGGCAGGAGACGAAGGTCACGAATACGTATCGGACATTTAACACCTCAATCTTCACACCAGACACACAAGTTGGCTAAGTTGACGCCCAGGCCGTTCGACTGCCTTTCGGGGCAGGGGGCTTGGGTCACCCGCAACAGGGGTCGCCCGGATTCCGCCGGGAACACACCGGCGGAGCACGGAAGGAGAACGTCTTCCATGGCGACGGATCGCAGCCCTCGGTCCCCAGGCGGCAACGAGCCGAGCCGGGCGGAGATCCAGCAGCGTGTCAGCTCGCTGTACGACCGGGCCGAGACCGACACGGGCACTTACAACGCCACGCGCGCCATGTCGAACCTCTCGCGGCGCAAGGTCGGCTCCGTCGCGAACAGCGGCCGCGGATCGGCCGATCCGTCGCTCGAGGCGGTGACCAGGCAGTGGTTCGACGTCGCCCGCGACAAGATCGGCCCGACCACTCCCGCCGTCCTGCCGGCCGATCGCCGTCCGCCCCGTCCGGCCACGCCCGGGCCCTCCGCGGACAGTGCGACGATCCGCGAGCTCGAAGCGGCCGCCAGACGGATTCCGGAACTCACCGCACCCCCCGCGGCCGCGCCGCCCGCAGCGATCGAGGCGCGTCGCAGCGAGCCCAGGGCCCTGGAGGCCGCCGCACCGGCCGCGCTCACCGCACCCCTGGCCGCACTCCCCGCCCCTGCCGCGCTCCCCGCCGCTCCCGCCTCCGCTGCCTCGCCCGCCGCCGCCCCCGCGGACCGGCAGGCCTCGCTCAGGAGCACCAAGGAACGGATCGGACGCAAACTCGCCACGGCCCGTGAGGTATTGGCCCGGGCCGTCACCCAGCCCGCGCCCTCCCGGCAGCCCGCGCTCACCGCGTTCATCCCCGCGCAGTCCACATCCTCCCCGTCGACGCAGTCCGTGCCCACGGCGGCCACGCCGACGGGCTACCCGGCCGCCGTCGGACGACCGCAGCAGCCGGCCGACCCGCTGCCGGTCCAGCAGCCCTGGGACACCGCGGAGCAGCAGGCGTTCCGTGCGGAGATCACCGCCGCGTGGGCGGGAAAGCCCGCCGTCGCTCCCACCGCCACTCCCGCCATGGCTCCAGCCGTCGCACCGTCGGCCGGGCCTGAGAGCCTCCTCGACACCGGCGGGTTCTCGTTCCCCGCAGCGGCGCCGGCGTTCTCGGCATCCGACATCGCCCTGGTGGAACCGGCACCCGACCTCGGCGTCACGGAACTCGGCATCGGCACACCGTCGTTCGGCCACCCGATACCCGGCCTCGGCGCCGCCGCCCCGGAATCGGGCCGCGCGGCCTTCCCGACGGATGCGGTCGCGCCGGGTTACCTCATGGACGAACTGGGGCCGGTCACACCTCCCGCCGGATACGCCTACCCTGAACCTCCTTTCACAGCACCCGAGTTCGGCTACGCCGCAGCCGACACCGCGCCCGCGCCCGCCTATCCCACGTCCGGACTCGGCCTCCCGGCGCCCATCCCGGACGCACTGACCGGCGACCACGGCTACCAGACCGCCACCGCCCTCGCCGCGCCCGTGGCCCCGCTTCCCGAGCCCGTCCGGACGGCCGCCCCCGCCGACGTCACGGTCAGCGCCACCGGGACGGCCTACCTGGGGAAGGCGGACAAGGCGCTCGCCTTCGCCCGTGCCCAGACCGGACGGCCCTGCGTGTGGGGAGCCACCGGACCGGAGTCCTACGACTGCTCCAGCCTCACCCAGGCCGCCTGGAAGGCCGCCGGGGTGAGTCTGCCGCGGGCCGCCATCGACCAGGCCAAGGCCTTCACCCGGATCAGCCTGGCCGACCTGCGCGCCGGCGATCTCGTCTTCTTCTTCGACGACCTCAGCCATGTCGGCCTGTGCACGGGGAACGGCATGATGATCCACGCCCCGGGTCCGGGCGCCGCCATCCGCGAAGAGGCGATCCTTCCCTACGGGGAGGGCGCGCTGCGCGGCGCCGTCCGCCCCGCCTGAGGCCGGCCTCCGAGCGAGCCCGCCGGCACGCGTCGCATGACCGGGAGGCACGGAGACCGGCCGCCGCGAGGTGAGCCGACGACTCCTCAGCGCATGGCGGGACGGGTGCGCACCTGTGCCCGTCTGGCGTTGTTGTGTGCGCGCAGAAGGAGTTTGGAGACGGCGCACGGGGCTCCGTCGTAGTGACACTGACGGCACGTACGGGCATGCTCCTCGTACGCGGCGCGGGTCTCCTGCAGGGCGTCCTCGGGTGAGGTCATGGGGGTCCTCCGAACGAAACGACGGTCCGCGGCAGCCACGGCTACTCGCCAGTAGGTTCCGCATCAAGAGGATTGGAACATGTTACTTACGGTAGTGGAAAACATGATTCCGGCCCGTTTCGGGAAGTCTTTCCGCTCACCTGGCGTGAACCCATCCGTGCGTGGCTCCTGACGGCCCGCACACCACGAGGAGGAGCCGACGTGACGAGCGAGGACGACGGACAGCGCGCCGCGCGGGTGTTCGACGCGCTGGGGCCCGCGTACGAGAAGGCGTTCGCGCACTCGCAGGCGCACCGCAGATCCCTGGACTGGCTGCTCGGACGGCTCACACCGGGCAGCGACGTGCTGGACGTAGGCAGCGGAACCGGACGGCCCACGGCGGCGGCCCTGGCGGCCGCCGGCCATCGCGTGCTCGGCGTAGACGTCTCCCCCGTCATGGTCGACCTCGCCGCGCGCCAGGTGCCGAACGCCACATTCCGGTGCGTGGACGTACGCCGACTCCCGCTGCGGGAGCACTCCTTGAACGCCGTCTGCGCGTACTTCTCCCTGCTGCAGATGGAACGCGCGCAACAGGCCGAGCTCATCGGCAGGCTGGCGCGGGCACTGCTGCCGGGCGGCAGCCTCGCCCTGGCCACCGTGCCGGTGGACGTGGAGGGGGTCGACGCCGTGTTCATGGGGCAGCCGGTGCGGGTGACCAGCTACGCCCGGGACGGCCTCGTCGACGTCGTCACCGCCGCCGGCCTCACGGTGCTGGACGAGGAGAGCGTCCTGTTCACCCCCGACCACCCCGAGGCCGGCCCCGAGCCCCATCTGTTCCTGCACTGCGGCAGGCCGTAGGGGCCGTAGGCCGTCCGCCGCCGGCGTTCAGTCCCTGACGCGGGCGGCGAGGGCGAGGACCAGTGCGGCCGCACCCGTGCCGAGGACCGCGCCGGCCACCACATCGCCCGGATAGTGCACACCGGTATGGATCCTCGAGTAGCCCACCGCACAGGCCAGCGCGCCGAGCGGGACGGCCGAGACCGGCAGCGTCGGGCCGACGGCGGCGGCGAAGGCGACGGCCGAGGCGGTGTGTCCGGACGGGAACGACGCCGACTGCGGCATCGGCACATGCCGGCCCGGGTACGGCGAGTCCTCCGCACGATGCGGCCGGGGACGGCGCACGAGCTGCTTGCCGAGCAGGTTGGCACTGGCCGAGGCGACGCCGATGGCCGCGACGCCGAGCACCGCGGCGCGGCGCGGGCGGCCACCGCGCAGGGCGAGCGCGGCGGCGACCGCGAAGGAGAGCTTGGAATGGTCGGCGGCCGCGGACAACCGGCGCAACGCGGTGTCCAGGGTGGGCGTCCTGGTCACGGTGACCGCCTCGTACAGGGCCTGGTCCAGGGTGGCGAGGTCGCCGACCAGTCGCCGGGCGGTCAGTTTCGCTGGGCGGTCAGACATCGTAGGCCTCCTTGATGGTGCGGGGGTCGGGATGGCCGAGTGCGAGACGGGCGACGCGCCGCCAGTCGACCGTGGGGGGCGCGTAGGCCGCGCCCGGGCGGTGCCGCGGCACCCGGACCCGCAGTGCGGCGGGCCGTACCGTGCACACCACGGGAATGTCGAGTTCGAGGGCCTCGCCGTCGACGGCCACCGCGATGCGCTCGCGGTCGGCCTCGACGACGACGCGCTTGGAGGTCAGCGAGGTGATGCTGCCCGCGCGCTCGCCGAGCAGGGCGAGTTCCGCGGCCTGCGCCGCGCTCTCCACCCGCACGCCGATCACCCCCAGGAGCCCGGAGTCCAGCCGGGGGCGACGGCCGCCGCCCAGCGGGTCGGCGCGGGCGTACGCGTTGTTGCTGACCAGCAGCGCCTGCGGCGCGTGGACCGCGGTGTCGTCCGTGCGTACGGTCAGAACCGGGCCGGAGGCGCCCTGCAGCAGGTCCGGCAGGTGGTCGAGGGCGGTGGCGGCCTTGGCGTCACGGTAGTCGGGACTCTGCACTATCTCCGCGTACGCCCCGAAGGAGACGGTGTTGACGAAGGGCCGTCCGCTGACGTCTCCGAGGTCCACGCGCAGTTCGACGCCGCTCGTGAGGGCGTCGAGGCTGCGCACCGGGTCGGTGCGGTCGAGGCCGAGGTCCATGGCGAAGTGGTTGCGGGTGCCGGCGGCGACCACCAGGAAGGGCACGTCGAGTTCGGCGGCCACGCCCGCGACCAGCGCCTGGGTGCCGTCGCCGCCCGCGACGCCGAGCAGGTCCGCACCCTCGGCGACGGCCCGACGGGCCTCGGCCGCCGGGTCGACGTACCCGTCGTCGACGCCGAGCAGGATCACCCGGGCGCCGAGCGCCTCGGCGCGCGCCGCGAGGTCGTGCTTGACGACCTTGCCGCCACCCGAGCGCACGTTCATGATCAGGACGGGTCGACGCGGCGGCGGGGTCCTGCGGCCATGGGTGCCCTTGGGGCGGCGCACGCTGCGCAAGGCGGCCCGGGCCGAGGCGAGCGCCCCCGCCCACAGCCCGAGCGCGCCCACCGCCACCGGCCACAGCCCCGACGTCGCGTACAGCACCAGCACGCCCACGGGCGCGGTCACCGCCAGCAGACCGCCGAGCAGCCGGAGCCCGCCCCGGTGCGCCAGCATCCACCACACGCCCGCCGCGGCCAGCGCGAGCAGGGCGAACCCGGCGAGCAGCACCAGCCAGCCGCCGGAACCCGCACCGGCCATGACGACCGCCACGCATGCGGCCACCAGCACCAGGGCGAGCCGCGCCCAGCTTCGCGCACGGGCCACGGCGTCCTGCTGCGCCGGGCCGACGTGCGGCAGCGCCCACTTCGATCTGCCTGTTCCGTTCACCGTGCGCCCGCCATGCTCCGAGGCTCCTTGTCGTGCGTCGACAGCACCAACGATCTCGATCAATTGTCCATGGCGCCGTGCCCCACGGTGACCGCGACCCCGGGATGCACCCGGACGCGGGACGCCGGGACGCGGAACACCCGGACGGCTCACGTGGCCGGGGCGGTGCTCGCCGCCGAGGCGGCTGCCGCGAACCGGCGGTGCCGGAAGGAGTTGTGCTGTCGGCGGGCGGGCCGCCTCACCGGCTTCGCTCCGGGAGACGCACGGCCAGGGGCCCGTCGCTTGGGCGACGGACCCCTGGCCGTGCCGACCGGACTCAGCAGCTCAGTTACGCCCGGCGTTGCGGCGCAGGACGACGAAACCGCCGATCACCAGGAGGGCGCCGAGCGCACCGGGCCACAGGTTGGCACCGGTCTCGGCGAGGCCGCCTTGGACCGCCTGCTGCTCGGTGCCGCCGGTGACGGCGCCCGTGTCGGCGGGAGGCCGCGCCTGCGCCGGGGCGGACGCGGTCGGCGGAGCTGTCGCGGGGGCGCCGATCTCGCCGCCCGAACCCGCCGGAGGCGCCGAGGTGGCCGCCTTCGCCGCCGGCTTCGCGTCGACGCGGGGCTGGTTCTTGGCCGACGCCTCGGTAGCGGGCTTGCCGACGGGCGGCTGTGTGCCCTGACCGACCGCGTCGTCGTTCACCGAACCGTTGCCCTCGGCGTTTCCGTTGTCCCCGTTACCGGAGCCGTCCCCTCCGGCGTTACCGGAACCGTTGTCGCCGGCGTTTCCGTTGTCCCCGTTACCGGAACCGCTGTCGTCGCCGTTTCCGTCGCCGTTTCCGTTGCCGCCGTTGTTCTCGCCGTTGCCGGCGTTTCCGTTGCCGCCGTTGTCGTCGCCGTTGCCTGCATTTCCGTTACCGCCGTTGCCGGCGTTTCCGTTACCGCCGTTGTTCTGGCCGGCGCCGCACTGGCGGCCACCGTTGATGCAGTCGACCATCTCCCGCATCAGGGACTCGTCGAAGACGTTGATGAAGTCGCCGTGGTCGGTGACCGCCTTGTGCAGCTGCTCCGGGAAGGAGTCCACCGCGAACAGCGGAGTCGTCCTGCCGCCGTCCTGCAGGCTCGGCGCGTCGACGTCGTACACGATGCGCTGCACCAGCTGCGGCACGGCCTCGAAGCCGGCCGGGCAGGAGCCGTCCGCGCCGGCGAACGCCACATGGGTGCGGTGGTTGGCGCTGTCGGTGTTGGAACCGTCCCAGCAGCTCTGGAAACGGAAGGTGCGCACCACGTCGCTGCCGGCCGGGCAGAGCGGGTACTTGTCCTTGAGCTGCCGGTCCTCGAACCCGGTGCAGCTCCACGACGCGTTGGCGTTGGCCGTGCCGTTGACGAAGGCCTTCGCGTCACCGGTGATGATGCGCAGCAGCAGCGGCATGGCCGTGACCTTGGAGCGCGGGTTGCCGACGAAGGTCAGTGTGACGTCCTTCGGGGTGATGATCTTGCCGGCGTTGCCCTCGACGCCACCACCGGGGCTCTGCGCGTCCTGCTCCTGGGCGCCGTTCTGCAGGCGCAGCACGGGCCAGTAGTAGGTCGACTTGTCGCCCTGGTCGACGCAGCTCGTCTCGGCCTTCGCCAGGTCGTCGTCGGAGGCGAAGGCGTTGTTCGACTGGTTGCCGACGTAGTCGTGGAAGTGGTGGGCGCCGTTGCTGACGCCCGGCGCGACGATCACGTTGTCCGAGTTGAACAGGCCGCCCGCGTTGACGCCGCAGCTGGTGACGAAGACGCCGCGGGAGGGGCCGGAGCGGGGGTCGGGGGTCTGCTGAGCCGGCTGGACGGAGGTGATGTCCGCGAAGTCGGCGGCGACCGGACCGTTCCCGGCCTGTCCGCCGTTGCCCTGCCCGGCGTTGCCCTGCCCGCCCTGCTGGCCACCGTCCTGGTCCTGGCCGTCCTGGCCCTTGTCGCCCTGGTCCTGGCCGTCCTGCCGGCCGTCGCCCCGGTTCTCGTCGCCCTTGCCGTCGGCACCCTCGTCAGCCTGGTCGTCGGAGGCGCGCAGGGCGCAGGAGGCGAGGGACTCGAGGCCTTCCGGGCGGTCCCCGACCCGGTCGATGGCGACCGCGATCCGTTCGATCGTCGCGCCGCGCTTCTCCTTGAGCGGGTTCATCACCGCGTTGTCGACGAAGCCCGCGTCCTGACGCACCGACTGCGCCGACTGCTGGAGTTGCCGGTAGGCCGCGGCGACCTGCTCGTCGAGCACGGCGAGTTCGCGGTCGACCTCCGCCAAGGCCTGGTCCGGGACGGTCGTCAGCTTGGCGCCCACGTCCGGGCAGTCGATGGTGACGGCGCTGTTGCCACCCTTGCGTACGGAGTTGCCCTCGGTGCCGTCCTCGGTCGCCGAGGCATAGACGTTCGCCGCCATCAACCCGCCGCCGCCGAGAATGAGCGCCATCGCGGCGAAACTGGCCCGCCGTCCGCCCGTCGGTCGTCTGCGCCTGCTCTGTGCCAAGGAGTGCTCCTACGCGTCGTCGGCGGCCACGGACAAGAAATCCCCCGACCTCATACGCTGCCGGACGCGGAAGTGTTCAATCGCACGGCGCATTCACAGCAAGATCTCAGACGAGCCGCGTCTCCGACACCTCACCGCACAGGGCGCGGGTCGGCCGTCATCCCGCCGGGGCATCCACGAGGCCGGGCCGCCGAGCCTGCCGCCTGCGGTCCGCGCGCAGCTGCAGCAGACCCATGACGAGGGCGGCGGCCACGGCGATCAGGTGCTCGCGGCCGGCGAGGTTGGGCCTGGCTATCGACTCCCACACCATCGAACCGCCGGTGAGCGTGAACACGATGGGCGCGCGGCGCACGACGGACAGATAGGTGAAGAGCCCGACGACCGCGGCGGACGGGCCGGTGTCGAGCACCTGACCGGCCTCCGCCGGCAGTCCGAGGCCCCACGTGCCGGGTCCGATCGCCAGCATCACCCGCACGGTGAGGGTGCCGGCCAGGGTGGAGGCGTAGGCGATCAGCAGGGTCCGGCGACGTCCGAGGGCGAGCTCCGCCAAGGCGAAGGCGAGGAACAGCTGGGTGATGCCGGCCCACACCGGCAGGTCGAGGGCCGGGACGTACAAAGAGACCGGCGTGCGCAGCAGGGCCAGCCACCAAGGCAGGTCACCCTGGACGCCGCCGAGCAGACGCACCGCCGCCGCGCCCGCGGGGTGCTGGGCGATGCCGTGGAAGAAGATCACGCCCACGCAGGCGACGACCGCCAGCAGCAGTGCGGCGGGCCCGCGCCGGACGAGCTGCCGCACGGGGTCGACGACGATGCCGTACCACTCGCCCCGCAACGTGCGGCCGGCGAATGCGGCGGCGCGCCGGAACGGGTTGCCGGGCGGCTTCGTCGCGGCGCGGTCGGCGCGAGGCTCGCCACCGTTGCGGCCCTCGTGAGGCCGCTCCACTTCCGGGCGCAGGCGCAGCATGCTCATGGTCTCCCCAACCACTCGTCGCACGGGGTGTGTGCGAGTCCCGCCCTGGGAGACGCTGAGATCGGGCGGCAGGATTACTCGGCGGGCCGGTCTTGACTCCCGGTCACCCCTCCGTCACCCACCCCCGTGTGACGGGGGTGGGTTAGTGTCACCGCTGTGGAACGCACTGACCAGCGGAACATGACCCCAGCCGAGTTACCCGACACGGCGGGCCCCGGGGGGCTCCGGCGGGCCCGACGCCCCGGGCCCCCTGCCACTCCCGGTGACCGTCGCGCGAACTGCCGCACGCCCGCCGGGAACCGGGCCGCCGCCGAACCCGCCCCGGTTCTGCTCGCCGACGGCCTCCTCACCGAAGGGCTCGCGCTGACCGCGCCGGAGGGCACCAGGGTGGTGGTCGCCGACTACGAGATTCCGCCGGGCGGCTCGCTGCCCTGGCACTACCACGACGGCCGGGTCGTCGCCGTCGTGACGACCGGGGTGCTGACCCGGACCCTGGCCGACGGCTCCGAGTGCGTGACGCCCGCGGGGGACTGCATCGTGGAGCCGGTGGGGCCTCAGGGCGTTCACATGGCGGAGAACCGGGAGCCCGGGCCACTGCGCATCTGTGCCTTGTTCTTCCTCCCCCGGGACTGCGCGCTGTCTACGCGCGCAGACCCCCCGGCCGCGGCCGCGCGCGACTGACCGGGATCACGGCTCGCGCCACGGACGGGGAAACGGACCGGGACCACGCTCGCTCAACGGACGGGACACGGCTCGGGCGGCCGGGTCGTCGGACGCCGCCCCGGCCGACGCGTCAGCGCTGCGGGCGACGGCCCCTCTCCTGGACGGGGAAGGCCTGGTGGGCGCCCGGCAGGGTGGGCCTGGGCAGGGTGGCGACGTCCGTCTGTGCCTTCGTCAGTTGTTCCTCCGTGTCGTCGGGCAGCGCGGGCACGGGCGAGCTGCCGTCCGTGAAGCAGAACGCCGAGGTGAGATCGCCGAAGGCGCCGCGCCGCCAGTCGCTGATGTTGGGTTCCAGGACCCCGGTGAGTCGTTCCAGCAGCCGCAGCGTGGACGTGTGGTCGAAGGTCTCACCGGCCACCCAGCCGCCCACGGTCCACGGCGAGACGATGATCGCCGGGACCCGGAAGCCGCCGCCGATCGGGAGGCCGCCGACGAACTCGCCCGGCGTGCCGGCAGGCGGCGTGGGGGGCGGCACATGGTCGAAGAGGCCGTCGTTCTCGTCGTAGTTGAGGATGAACGCGGTCTTGGCCCAGACCTGTGGGTCGGCCGCGATGGCCTCGATCTTCGAGGCGACGAAGGCCGCGCCGGCCGCCGGCAGATGGTCCGGATGCTCGGACTGGTGGCCCGGGGGCACGATCCAGGACACCGTCGGCAGGCGGTCGTTGCGGGCGTCGTCCTCGAAGGCGCCCTCCGGCTGCGGTCGTACGCCCCGCTCGTACAGGTCGGTGCCGGGCAGCGCGTCGCGGAAGGCGGCGAACTGCTCCAGCACGTTGCACCCGTAGTCGTCCTCCTGCTGGTACACCTTCCAGCTGACGCCGGCTTCCTGGAGGCGCTCGGCGTACGTGGTCCAGCGCAACGGTGTCGGCGCGGAGTTGCGGGTCACCGGGCCGCCGTGGAGCGCCTCCGGGTCGATGGAACCGGTCATCCACATCAGGCGGTTCGGCCAGGTAGGGCCCAGCACCGAGCTGAAGTAGTGGTCGCAGACGGTGAAGGTCTCGGCGAGGGCGAACTGGAACGGGATGTCCTCGCGCGTGTAGTAGCCCATGACGTAGGGGCCGTTGGCGCCGTCGGCCTTGCGGTGGGCAGGCAGCCAGCGGTCCATCCGGCCGGCGTTCCAGGCGTCGTGCTGCACCGACCAGGAGTGGCTGGTCGAGGGGATGGCCTGGGCGCTGGAGGTGCGGGTGTCGAGGTGGAAGGGCAGCAGGTATCCCCTGGGGTTCTCGTCGTCGGGCTGGTGGAAGACCGACCGTCCGGTGTCGAGGGTGAGCGCGTCGGGGTCGGCGAAGCCGCGCACGCCGGAGAGCGTGCCGAAGTAGTGGTCGAACGAGCGGTTCTCCTGCATCAGCAGGACGACGTGCTCGATGTCGGCGAGCGAGCCCCGGCTGGGCTGTCCGGCCGCGACGGCCTTCCGGACGCTCGGCGGAAGCAGGGAGAGGGCCGCTGCGGCGCCCAGCGCGCCGGCGGCCGAGCCCAACAGTCTGCGTCGGGTCAGCTCTGCCATGTCTGATGTGCCCCTTGGTGGTGGGAGGAACCGGTGGAAGGGCCGGCCCGTGCCCAGCGGGAGCGGTTTTCTGCTCGTCTCCGCCCGGGCCGGGACGTGGAGGGTAGCGGCAGCCGGCGGTGGTGCCGCGCCGGCCGACGGTGGTGTGGCCGGCCATCCGTGCCGCGCCGGCGGACGTTGGTGTCAGCCGCCGTGCCGGGCCGGGCCGTTCAGTTCCACAGCTCGTCGCTGTCGCACACCCGGGCGCCCATGTTGCGCCGCATCATGCTGAGCGCGGCGTCCGCCAGGCCGGCGTGGATGTGGGCGACGGCGTCCCGGGGGACGGTCACCTCGAGATGGCGGATGTGGGCGTCGAGGGCCGAATAGAGCACGCACTGTTCCGTGACCTGCCCGCAGAGCACGACGTGGTCGATTCCCTCCTGGTGGAGGAGGTACGACAGCGGGGTCTCGAAGAAGATCGAGTGCCGTGCCTTGACGACGAAGAGGGACTCCTCGTCCGGCGCCAGCGGTTCGACGAGTGCGGCGTGCCGGCCGGCGAGCGCCGTGTCGAGGAGTTCGCCGTGATGGGAGCGCCACTGACCGAAGTTGTCGTTGACGTAGACGACGGGCACGCCGGCGTCGCGGGCCCGTTGGAGGAGACCGGCGATCACCGGGACCACCCTCTCGGCGGACGACAGCAGCAGCTCCGCATCCGGATGGTCGTAGGTGTTGATCATGTCAATGACGATCAGTGCGGTCTTGCTCATGCGGCTATGGGTTCCCGTTCGCCCCATACGGACGCCGATATGACGGCACGTCACTCGTCCGCCTCACGGCCTGCGGCCCGGTGGTGCGAATTTCGGTGGCGAGGGCGGCGCACCTCTCGGTTACAGTGCTCCGCCGGCAACGCGCCGGTCCGGAGAGGAGACACAGCGGTGCGCTTTGGGGTGGGGAACGCGGGGAGCACGGGAAACGCGGGAAGGGTGCGGCGGGGGGTGTCGCTGGCTGCCCTGGCGACCGGACTCGTGACGGGGTTGGTGACGGGGTGCACGGCCGACCGGGAGGGCCCGGACGCCGCGTCCGGGGCGTCCGCGAAGGGGAGCGCGAAGGTCGCGAAGCGCGGGGGGTCGGTCGGGGCCGCCGGGTCGGCCTGCGAGCTTCCGGTCGCCTTCGACATCGCGGAGTTCTGGAAGGCCAAGGCCGTCGACGGCGCGGACGCGTCCGGCGCCGGCGGCGACCTGGCCGAGCTCCTGGACGCGTTCGCGCACCAGGGCCCGGTCACCCTGGCCTGCGAGATCGACGCGAAGCCCGCCGGCAAGATCGGGTTCCTCCGGGTGTGGACGGGCGCGGCCGGCAAGGCCGACGCGCGGACCGTGCTCAAGGAGTTCGTGGCCGCCGAGCCGCAGGCGAGCGGAGCGGTGTACCGCGAGGTGAAGGCGGGTGACGTCACGGGCGTCGAGGTCGCGTACACCACCACGAGCAAGCTCCTCGAGGAGAGCAAGCAGGAGCACGCCTTCGCCGTCACCACGTCCGAGGGCCCCGTCGTCCTGCATCTCGGGGGACTGGACACCGGCGAGCACGACGCGATGCTCCCCGCCTACGAGCTCGCCAAGAGCACCCTGCGCACCACCGCCGCCTGACGCCCGCCTGCCCGAACCCGCCCGGCTGACGCCCGCCCGTCCGCCCCACACCCGCCGTCCGGGCCGGTCAGCCGCCGAGCAGGGCGCGCATGCGCGCGGCGGCCCGGACGGCGGCGTCTCCGCAGCAGTTGTTGAAGAGCACATGCACCTGCTCGGTCCGCCGGGCGAGCGCGCGGATCCTAGGCACCCACTCATCGAGCTCACCGGGGCCGTACTCGTGGCGGAAGCGGTCCTCCTTGCCGCCCGTGCCCCAGTGCCGGCTTCGACCGTGGAGACGGACGACCGCCAGACGCTCGCAGGTGACCGGTGTGACGGGTGGGACGGCCGAGGGCAGCGACTGCTCCATGTCGACGGCGACGGCGACGAAGCCGTGGGCCCTCAGCAGGTCGGCCGTCGTCTGCTCCTGCTCGCCCCGCCACCAGTGCGGATGCCGGAACTCGACGCACACGGGCCACCCGGCGGTGCGCTCCGCGCACCGGGCGAGGAACGCGTGGGCCCGCGCACCGGGGCGAAACCAGGGCGGGAACTGGAAGAGGACGGCGCCCAGTCGGCCGGCGTCCCGCAGCGGACGGATGCCGTCCGCGAACCTGCGCCACACCTCGTCCAGGGCCCGCGGCCCGCGGGAGCCCGCGGGCAGGCCGGGCGGCATCGCGGCGGGCCGGGTGGGGTGGCCGGTCAGCAGCGAGAACGCCTTCACATCGAACACGAACCCGTCGGGCGTCCGCTCCGTCCACAGCCGGCTGGTGCGTTCGCCGGGCAGCCCGTAGTACGTCGCGTCGACCTCGACGACCGGGAACCGCTCGGCGTAGTGCAGCAACCTGCCCGCCGCGTCGCGCCGCCCCGGCGGATACCAGCCGCTGGAGACCAGCGCCCGGTCCGTCCACGAGCAGGCGCCCACCAGAATCTCACCCATGGGCGGCCGGTTACCCCGTCCGGCGCTCATTTCTCCCCCGCGCGCGGATGCACAACCGGTCACATGTGGCGCATTCTTACTGTGTCGCCCCACGCGGCGGCGCACGGACGAGGTAGGGCCGATGACTGGGAGCGTCAGGGACGAGCGGAAGCCGTCCGGACCGCCGCCCGCGCTGCTGACCGGGACCGTCGCGGACGCGCTGCGGACGACGGCCGGGCGCGCGGCGGGCGTCTACCTGCGCTCGCGGAGCTCCGGGCTGCTGCGCCTCGCGGTCCTGTCCGGGCTGCCCGGTCAGCTGTTCCGCCCCTGGTGGCGGGTGAACGTGGACCGGCCGTTCCCGGTGGCCGACGTGCACCGGACGGGCGTCCCCGTGGTGCTGGCGAACGCCACCGAGGTGATGCGCCGCTATCCGCAGTTCGCGGCCGGGCTGCCCTTCCAGTTCGGTTCGCTGCATGTGCCCGTCGTGGCGGGGGACCGGGCCTTCGGGGTGCTGACCGTGCTGCGGCCGGCGGCGGCCGACGTGGCGGAGGTGCAGGCGGAGGGCGAGCGGCTGTCGGCCGTGGCGGACGCCCTGGGCGCGGACCTGCTGCGGCTGGGCGCGAACGGCGGGACCGTCACCTGGGACGACACACCGCTGTGCGTGCGGCCGCCGGCCGCCGGACCGGCGCCGGGGCGCGTCGGGCGGCTCTCCTGGACCCCGGCGACCGGCGCCCTGACCGTGGACGCGCGGGCCTGTGCCCTGCTCGGTCTGCCGCCGGGCGACTTCCCCGGCACGCTGGACGCGCTGGCCCGGGTCGTCGACCCGGCGGACGCCCACCGGCTGCCCGACCTGCTGCACCGGACGGCCCGGGGCCGGCCCCCGCCGCTGCCCATCCAGGTGCGGACCGCCGCGGGCGGTCTGCGGCTGCTGGATCTGTGGCCGGCGACGAACGCGGAAGCCGCGAGCATCGGCCCGGCCGCCGAACCCCGGCGGCCCGCCGCGCGCACCCGGGAGGCACGGGAGCAGGAGCCGCCGCCCCTGCCGCCCCAGCAACCAGAGCAGGGCCGGGCGAACGGGGAAACCCGGGAGGCGCGGGAATCCGGCGGGTCCGCCACGGTCGGCGGCGGAGCCTGCGCCTCTCCCGGCGCACCGCGCCCCGTCGCCGGGGTCCTCCTGGACCCGGGACCGGGCGCGCTCGCCGACGGGGCCGCCGATCTGCTCCCGGAGGGCGTGTTCTGCCTCGACCGGACGGGCCTCGTCGTGTATGCCAATCCCCGGGCCGGCCACCTGCTGGGGGTGCCGCGGGAGCAGCTGGTCGGCCGGCAGCTGTGGGAGGCCGTGCCGTGGCTGAACCAGCCCACGTACGAGGAGCACCTGCGGGGCGTCCTGCTGTCGCCGGAGCCCGCCCACTTCGACGTGCGGCTGCCTGCCACTCCCGAAGGGCCCTCGCCCCGGCCGTACGAGGGCGACTGGCTGCGTATGTCGCTCTACCCGGGCGCGGACCTGGTCACCTGCAGGGCCGTCCCCGCCGACCGTGTGCCGCACGACGACGTCCCCGAGGCCGTCGGCCCGGACGCTTCCGCGCCGGACGCCGCGGCCTCGACCGCCCCGCTGTACCGGCCGATCGTGCTGGCCATCGCGCTGACGGAGGCGGTGACCGCCCGGCAGGTGTCGGCGGTGGTCATGCAGGAGCTGCTGCCCGCGTTCGGCGGCCGGCGGCTTGCCATCTATCTGCTTCAGGAGCGGCATCTGTACCTGGCCTGGGAGTCCGGGTTCCCGGAGGGCTTCCTGGCGCCCTTCGAGGGGGTGGCCCTGGACGCCCGGCTGCCCGGCGTGGAGACGCTCACCACGGGCCGGCCGCTGTTCTTCGACTCGATGCAGCAGCTGGCCGACGCCTACCCGGGCATCGAGCTCGACGCGGAGGAGGGCGCCCGCGCGTTCCTCCCGCTGATCGCCTCGGGCCGCCCGGTGGGCTCGTGCATCCTCGGCTTCGACCGTCCGCGCAGTTTCGGCTCCAAGGAACGCACGGTGCTGACCGCGCTGGCCGGGCTGATCGCCCATGCGATGGAGAAGGCCCAGCGCTACGACACCGAGGCGGCCCTCGCGCGCGGCCTGCAGCAGGCCCTGCTCCCCCGCCGGCTGTCGCAGCACGCGCGCGTGGAGACCGCGGGGCGCTATCTGCCGGGCACCGAGGGCATGGACGTGGGCGGCGACTGGTACGACGTGGTGGAGGCCGGGGACGGGCTCGCCCTGGTCATCGGCGACGTCCAGGGCCACGGGGTGCAGGCCGCGGCGACCATGGGGCAACTGCGCAGCGCGGTGCGTGCGTTCGCGCTCGGGGACCGGCCGCCCGAGGAGGTCATGGGCGGCACGAACCACCTTCTCATCGGCCTGGACCCCGGCCAGTTCGCGAGCTGTTGCTACATCCGGCTGGATCCGTCCACGGGCCGCGCCCGGGCGGCCCGCGCCGGGCATCTCCCCCCGCTGCTGCGCCATCCCGACGGACGGACCGAGGTCCTGGACCTGCCCGGCGGGGTCGTCCTGGGGGTGGATCCGCGCGCGCACTATCCGGTGACCGAACTGCTTCTGGAGCCGGGCGCGATCCTCGCCCTCTACACGGACGGCCTGGTGGAGCGGCCCGGCCACGACATCGACGACGGCATCGCGGCGCTGCGCACGGCGTTGGCCGAGGCCGGCGGAGCAGCGGGTCGCGGGGCTGACGGGGACCCCCGCACCTCGGCCGAAGCCCCCGATCCCACCGGCCCGACCGGTGGCGCCGGTGGCGCCGTCCGCTCGCTCGCCGACGTGGCGGACCGGCTGACCGCGGCGGCCCGCCGGTCGGCGGACCGCTCCGACGACATCGCGCTGCTGCTGGCCACCCGGCGTGACCGGGCAGGGTCCGGGCCGAAGCCGCCGCGGCGGGGGTGAGCGGCGCGGTCCGTCACCGTGGGTGACGACTCTCGCCTCAGGGGGCCGGGCAGTGTAGACATGGGCACATGGTCCGACTCCTGGGGCGCTCGGATGCCCGTCAGGCCCGTGGTCCCCGGGGCCCGCGGGATCGGCGTGCTCCCGAGACCACGTTGGGCGGGCGCAGCCTCGCCGCACAGGTGTTCGTGTTGCAGGTGGTCATCGTGCTGCTGCTGGTCGTGGCGGCCGTGGTGGCGCTGCTGCTGCAGGTGCGGCACGACAGCGCACAGGAGGCCCGCAACCGCTCGCTGGCCGTCGCGGAGACATTCGCCAACTCGCCGGGCATGGTGGCGGCGCTGAACAGCCCGAATCCGACGGCCGTGCTGCAGCCCAAGGCCGAGGCCGCCCGCAAGGCCTCGGACATGGACTTCATCGTCGTCATGAACACCGACGGCATCCGCTACACACATCCCAAGCCGGACCGCATCGGCAAGAAGTTCGTCGGGACCCTCCAACCGGCGCTGGACGGCGGCGTCGTGGTCGAGGAGGTCAACGGGACCATCGGCCGGCTGGTCCAGGCCGTCGTCCCCGTGCGGGCGTCCGGCGGGCAGGTGGTCGGGCTGGTGTCGTCCGGCATCACGACCGAGCACGTGGGCGGCAACGCCGACCGGCAGCTGCCGCTCGTCCTCGGCAGCGCCGCTCTCGCCCTGGTGCTGGCCACGGCGAGCACCGCGCTGGTCAGCCGTCGGCTGCAGCGCCAGACACACGGCCTCGGACCGCGCGAGATGACCCGGATGTACGAGCACCACGACGCCGTGCTGCACGCCGTGCGGGAGGGCGTGATCATCGTCGGCGGCGAGGGCGACCTGCTGCTCGCCAACGACGAGGCGCAGCGGCTGCTCGATCTGCCCCCGGACGCCGAGCGGCGGCAGGTCCTCGACCTGGGACTGGACCGGGAGACCGCCCAGCTGCTGGCCTCCGGGCGGATGGTGACGGACGAGGTGCACCTGGTCGGGGAACGACTGCTGGCGATCAACCAGCGGCCCACCCACCTGGCGGGCGGTCCGGCCGGCAGCGTCGCGACGCTTCGCGACTCCACCGAACTGCGCGCCCTGTCGGGGCGTGCGGAGGCGGCCCGTGAGCGTCTCGACATGCTGTACGCGGCGGGGGTCGGCATCGGGACGAGCCTGGACGTGACCCGGACGGCGGAGGAGCTGACGGCGCTGGCCGTGCCGAGGTTCGCGGACTTCGCGACCGTCGACCTGTTCGACGCCGTCCTGGACGGCGAGGAGCCCGAGACGAAGGGCACGCTACGGCGCACGGCGGTCGGCGGGATCCGCAAGGGCGCTCCGCTGTACGCCGTGGGCGATCGGATCCGGTTCGTCGACTCCGCGCCGCAGGCCCGCAGCCTGGGGACCGCGCGGGCCGTGCTGGAGGCCCGGCTGTCCCGGGCGCCGGGCTGGCGTGCCCAGGACCTGGAACGGACCGAACAGGTCGTGGAGTTCGGCATCCACTCGCTGATCACGGTGCCGGTACGGGCCGGCACGCTGATTCTGGGCGTGGTCAGTTTCTGGCGTTCGGAGCGGCCCGACCCGTTCGATCCGGACGAGGTGGCGCTCGCCGAGGAGTTGGTGGCGCGGGCGGCCATCTCCATCGACAACGCGCGCCGTTTCACCCGCGAGCACGGCATGGCCGTCACGCTGCAGCGGAGCCTGCTGCCCCGTACGCTGCCGGAGCAGAACGCCCTGGACATCGCCTACCGGTATCTGCCCGCGCAGGCCGGTGTGGGGGGCGACTGGTTCGACGTGCTGCCCCTGTCGGGTGCCCGGGTCGCTCTGGTCGTCGGGGACGTGGTGGGACACGGGCTGCACGCGGCGGCCACCATGGGGCGACTGCGCACCGCGGTGCACAACTTCTCCGCGCTGGATCTTCCCCCCGAGGAACTGCTGGGTCTGCTCGACGAGTTGGTGGCGCGCATCGACCAGGACGAGGCGGGCGACCGGGGCAACGCGGCCGTCTCCGGGGCGACCTGTCTGTACGCCATCTACGACCCGGTGTCCCGGCGCTGCACGATCGCCCGCGCCGGCCATCCGCCGCCGGCGGTGGTGCGTCCGGACGGCCGGGTCGAGTACGCCGAAGTGCCGGCGGGGCTCCCGCTCGGGCTGGGCGGTCTGCCGTTCGAGACGGTCGAACTGGAGTTGGCCGAGGGCAGCCGGCTGGCGTTGTACACGGACGGGCTGGTGGAGGACCGGGAGCGGGACATCGACACCGGTCTGGAGATGCTGCGCACGGCGCTGGAGCGCAGCGCCGCGGGTTCGCCGGAGGAGACCTGCCAGGCGGTCGTGGAAGCGCTGCTGCCGGCCCGGCAGGGCGACGACATCGCTCTGATCGTCGCGCGCACCCGGGCCCTGGGCGCCGACCGGGTCGCCGAGTGGGAGGTGCCGGTGGACCCGGCGGCGGTCGGCGAGGTGCGGTCGGCGGCGGTGCGGCAGCTGGCGCGCTGGGACCTCGACGAGCTGTCCTTCGCGACGGAGCTGATCCTGAGCGAGCTGGTCACCAACGCGATCCGCTACGGCAGCGGGCCCGTGCGGGTGCGGCTGCTGCGGGACCGCACGCTGATCTGCGAGGTCTCGGACGGCAGCAGCACCTCGCCGCATCTGCGGTACGCGGCGATGACCGACGAGGGCGGGCGCGGGCTGTTCCTGGTGGCGCAGCTCACCGAGCGCTGGGGCACTCGGTACACCCCCAAGGGCAAGGTGATCTGGGCCGAACAGCCGCTGCCCTGAGGGAGTGTGGGCCGCAGGCGGGCGTGCGGGTGATCCGCCGCGGCGGGACTCAGGGCGCGACGCCCGCTCATAAATGGTGTTTATGAGCTCATAGAGTGGACCCGTGTACCGAGTTAGGTTTGCCTTAGTTTAGGCTTCCCCGGAGTCGATCTGTCGCCGCTCGAAGGGAACCTGATCATGCCCCGCCCCCTGCGGGTAGCCATTGTCGGAGCCGGCCCCGCCGGGATCTACGCCGCCGACGCGCTGCTCAAGTCCGCCGTGGCCGCCGACCCGGGTGTCTCCATCGACCTCTTCGAGCGCATGCCGGCCCCGTTCGGCCTGATCCGCTACGGCGTCGCCCCGGACCACCCGCGCATCAAGGGCATCGTCACCGCCCTGCACCAGGTCCTCGACAAGCCGCAGATTCGTCTCTTCGGCAACGTCGACTACCCGACCGACATCAGCCTGGACGACCTGCGCGCCTTCTACGACGGCGTGATCTTCTCCACCGGCGCCATGGCCGACCGGGAGATGTCGATCCCGGGGATCGAGCTCGACGGCTCCTACGGCGCCGCCGACTTCGTCTCCTGGTACGACGGTCACCCGGACGTGCCGCGCACCTGGCCGCTCCAGGCCGAGAAGGTAGCGGTCCTGGGCGTCGGCAACGTCGCCCTCGACGTGGCGCGCGTGCTGGCCAAGACGGCGGACGAGCTGCTGCCCACGGAGATCCCGGCCAACGTCCACGAGGGCCTCAAGGCCAACAGGGCGCGGGAGATCCACGTCTTCGGCCGGCGCGGGCCCGCACAGGCGAAGTTCTCGCCGATGGAGCTGCGGGAGCTGGACCACTCCCCCACCATCGAGGTCATCGTCGACCCCGAGGACATCGACTACGACGAGGGCTCGATCGCGACGCGGCGCGGCAACAAGCAGGCCGACATGGTCGCCAAGACGCTGGAGAACTGGGCCATACGCGATGTGGGCGACCGCCCGCACAAATTGTTCCTGCACTTCTTCGAGTCGCCGACGGAGATCCTCGGCGAGGACGGCAGCGTCGTCGGCCTGCGCACCGAGCGCACCGCTCTCGACGGCACCGGCAACGTCAAGGGCACCGGCGAGTTCAAGGACTGGGACGTCCAGGCGGTCTACCGCGCCGTCGGCTACCTCTCCGAGAAGCTGCCGAAGCTGCCCTGGGACCTCGACTCGGGCACCGTTCCGGACGAGGGCGGCCGTGTCATCGAGGAGTCGGGCGCGCACCTGCAGTCCACGTACGTCACCGGCTGGATCCGACGCGGACCGGTCGGCCTGATCGGCCACACCAAGGGCGACGCCAACGAGACGGTGTCGAACCTGCTGGACGACCACGCGAACGGCCGTCTGCACACGCCGGACGCACCCGAACCGGAGGCCGTGGACGCGTTCCTCGCCGAGCGCGAGGTCCGCTTCACCACCTGGGAGGGCTGGCACCGGCTGGACGCCGCCGAGAAGGCGCTCGGCGAGCCGCAGGGCCGCGAGCGCGTGAAGATCGTCGAGCGTGAGGACATGCTGCGGGAGAGCGGCGCGTAGGCACATGACGGGACCCGGGGGCGGACGCCTCCGGGCCCTTCGCCCCGGCGTGCCCGCCCGGCGCACACCCACGGCGAATCCGATGGTCCGCAAGATCGCCGACTGTTAGCGTCCGGGGGTGTTCTCCCTCCAGGAACCTCCTCTCTTCACCCGGCTGCGCGACGCGCGCCGGGTGCTCGTCGCCGGCGCGGGCGGCGGTTTCGACGTGTACGCGGGGCTTCCGCTGGCGTTCGCCCTGCGGGCGGCGGGCAAGGACGTCCACCTGGCGAACCTCTCGTTCGCCGATCTGTACGGGCTGCCCTCGGACGTGTGGCTGCAGCCCGACGTCGCGGCCGTCGGCCCCGACCTCGCCGTGCGCGGCGACTACTTCCCCGAACGCACCCTGGCCCGCTGGCTCGACCGACAGGGGCTGCCCTCCACCGTGTACGCCTTCCCGCGCACCGGCGTGCAGCCGCTGCGCGCCGCCTACCGGGCGCTGGTGGACCACCTGGGCGGGGTGGACGCCGTGGTCCTGGTGGACGGCGGCACCGACATCCTGATGCGCGGCGACGAGCACGGACTGGGCACGCCCGAGGAGGACATGGCGAGCCTGGCCGCCGTGCAGGCTCTCGACGACGTCCCCCAGCGTCTGGTGGCCTGTCTGGGCTTCGGTGTGGACGCGTATCACGGGATCAGCCACTCCCTGGTGCTGGAGAACCTGGCCGGACTCGACCGGGCGGGCTCCTACCTCGGCGCGTTCTCCCTGCCGCGGCACAGCCCCGAGGGCGCCCTCTACCTCGACGCGGTGGCCGACGCCCAGGCGTGCACGCCGGGCCATCCCAGCATCGTCAACGGGTCCGTCGCGGCCGCCGTGCGCGGCGACTTCGGCGACGTCCGGTTCACCGAGCGCACGAAGGACGGCGAGCTGTTCGTCAACCCCCTCATGACCCTGTACTTCTGCGTCGACGCGCCCGGTCTGGCCCGTCGCAACCTCTACCTGGACCGGCTGGCCGACACCGTCCTGATGCGGCAGATCAGCTCCCGCATAGAGGAGTTCCGTGACGAGTTGCCCCGGCTGCGGCAGCCGCGCGCCTTCCCGCACTGAGTCGCCGCACGCCGTCCGGGCGTTCGGCGGGGTCGCGGCACGCCGTCCGGTCAGCGGGCCGCGACGTCACGGCCTCCGACGACCGCGAGGGCGGCGGTCAGGAGCAGCAGGGCGGCCGCCTGGACGGCGAATCCGGCCACCATGGCCGTGGGCAGCGGCATGGACACATCCAGCCAGGTGTACGCGGCGGCCACGCGCAGGGTGAGGATCAGCAGTCCGAGCCCGGCAAGGGCGAGCGCGCCCTCTCCGCCCGCGGTCCGGCCCCGGCGGCCGCGGCGCACCAGCCAGCCGAGCGCGCCGAGGACGAAGCAGGTGGTCGGCGCCCACACGGAGTCGGCCACGCCGGGCAGCACGACGACGGAGGCGCCCATCACGACGCAGCAGCCGAGGTAGACCGTGCCCGGCGTGCCGACGGACAGCGCCGCCGGGGGCGCGTCGCGGTGCCAGGAGGTGCACAGGGCCAGGGCCGGCAGCCAGGCGAAGGCCGCCGTGGCGGTGGCGTAGGCCGGCGCCGGCGGGGGAAAGTCGGCCACGAAGGGCGCGAGAAAGGGCCAGAGGGTGGGCAGGGCGGCGAGCAGCACGCTGATCCGCGCGGTCCTTCGGCGGTCGTGCAGCAGGGCGAAACAGCCGACCGTCCACAGCAGGGGCAGCACCCAGGCGGCGACGGCGGCCGAGGCGACGACCGGCCCCTGCCCGGTGAACCCCGACATGAACACGTCCCGCCCGAAGGAACCGTGGGTGGACGTCCAGGTCAGCTCCAGTGCCCGGTCGGCGACCGCGGCGGCCGCCTGGAGCAGCACGGCGCAGAGTGCGAAGAGCCGGACCGTCGAGCCGAGCACCGCGTAGCGGCGCGGCGCGGTGGCGGTGCCCAGTCGGGTGCGCACAGCGAGGGCTGCGACGCTGGCGGCCTCGCCGAGGGTCGGCCGGCTCTCGTCCTGGAGATCGCGGTCGGTCTCCCCGAGGAAGACCTCGACCATCTCCTCCTCCCGCTCCTGGCGGTAGTACATGGGCAGCAGCCGCAGCACCGCGCGGTAGCGCGCTTCGAGGAGGGTCGTCGCGCCGGTCATGCCAGACCTCCGGCGAGTCCGGGCCCGGGGGCCGGCGGAATGACGGTCCCGGGGGCGCGGCGTCCCTCGGCGATGCGGCGTCTGGCCGCGCCGGCGCCGGCCGCCATACGGTCGGCCTCCGCCGCGAGGGCCCGGACACCGTCGTCGGTGACACGGTAGTAGCGCCTGAGTCTGCCCTGCTGGACCTCCTCGCGGTCCAGGGCGATGAGCCCGTCGGCGGTGAGCCGGTCGAGCACGCCGTACAGCGTGCCCACCCTCAACTGCACCTCACCGGCCGAGAGTTCCTCTATCTCCCGCAGGATGCCGTAGCCGTGCCGCGGCTGATCGGCGAGGGCCGTCAGCACGAAGAAGGCGGCCTGGGTCATACTCCTCGATGCCATGGGACTGAATATATCGGGAGCCGATATATTCCGCACGGCGAAACACTACTTCGACACGCACGGCCGTGCCCGGCCGTGCGCGGCCGTCAGCCGTCGTCGCGCGGATACGTCGCGATCACCCGTCCCTTGACGTCGGCCCGGAGGTACCCGCTGCCGTAGTCGTCGGACAGGTAGACGCTCATCGACGGTCCGGTGTCGAAGACCGTGGACCCCGGGTCGACCAGCAGGTAGCGGCTGGTGGGGCGGGGGACGCCGAGGGTCTTCGCGGCCCGCGCCAGCAGCCCGGGCACCTTGTCCCAGTCGTAGACGTCCAGGTCGACGGGGACCTTGCCGCTCATCACGGTGCCGCCCGGGCCGTCCTTCACCGCCACGTCCCCACCGCGGTACGTGTACCGGTCGTAGAGCTTCGGGCGGCCCTTCACGGAGACCTCGGCGATGGCGTACTCCTCGTACACCGCGAGGCTCGTCACCTTCGCCCCGCCCGTGGCCGCCGACAGCTTCGCCACGACGTTCTTGACGCCGTCCCCGCTGAGCAGGTCGACCTTCTGGGTGTCGGACGCGCCGCCGGAAGCCGCCTCGGAGGGGTCGTCGGAAGCACCCCCGGACGCTCCGGAGGCGGCCTGCCGGGCGCTCTGCGACGCGGACACGCCGGGCAGGGGTGAGGCGCCTCCGCTTCCGCCGCTGTCGCCGCCGTCGTGGAGGTACGGAAACAGCGTCCACGCCAGGACGCCGGCCAGAGCGCCGGCCAGCACGGCGACGGCGGTGGTACGGCCGCGGCGGGCGGGGGGCCGGGCGCCGGCCGGCGGGACGACCGTGACGACGCCGGGCGGGGCCGCGGGCGGAGTGAGCGGGTACGAGGTCGTCGAAGGCTGCGGAGCCTGGACCGCCGACGGGACCGGAGCCGGCGGAAGGGCAGCGCCCGGCGGCGGGAGCGGAGCAGAGGGGAAGACCACGCCCGGCGCCGGCGCGGCGGCGGTCGCGGCCGCCAGCATCAGGTCGACCCGGGCCGCGTCGGGGCGGGCCTGCGGGTCGCGCACGAGCAGCGCCGTGAGAACGGCCGTCAGCGGGCCTGCGCCGCGCGGCGCGGGCACGTCCTCGCTCAGCACGGCGGCCAGGGTGGCGAGTGTGCTGCCCCTGCGCAGCGGATGGTGCCCCTCCACGGCGACGTACATGAGCATCCCGAGGGACCACAGGTCGGCGGCGGAGCCGCCCTCCTTCCCACTGACCCGTTCCGGAGCCATGTAGTCCGGCGAGCCGATGACCGAGCCGGTGGCGGTGAGGCCGGCGGACTCCCGGACCGCGGCGATGCCGAAGTCGGTGAGCACCGGCCGTCCGTCGGGGCGCAGCAGGACGTTGGCGGGCTTCACGTCACGGTGCTCGATGCCGACGGCATGCGCGGCACGCAGCGCGGCCAGCACCTCGCGGCCCATCCGGGCGGCCTCGACCGGCGGCATCACGCCCCGTTCCAGCCGGTCCTGCAGGGAGCCGCCCTCGACGAGCTCCATCACGATCCACGGATACGTGTGCTCGCCGCCGTCGACGATGTGATGGATGGTGACGACGTTGGGATGGTGGACGCGTGCCAGCGCGCGGGCCTCCCGCAGCACGCGCTCCCGCAGCACGCCGGCGGCCGCCGGGTCGTGCTCGGCGAGGTCCGGGTCCGCGTGCCGCACCTCCTTCACCGCCACCGCGCGCTGCAGGACCAGGTCGTGGGCCCGCCACACCAGGCCCATCCCTCCCCCGCCGAGTCGCTCCACCAGCTCGAAGCGTCCGTCGACGACGCGTCTGTGGGTTCCCCCTGTGCTCATGGAGGGAGCTTAGAGGCAGCGACCGACACGCGGTGTGTCGGCCGGAGGGGGCACGGCGCGAATGGTCCGGTCGCCCACGGGCATGCTGTGAACGAGGTCACTTCCGCCGGGCCGTGCCGCAACCGCTCCCGGTCCGCTTCCTCTCCCCTCCTCCCTCCCTCTCCACGAAGGACGTGTGCTTTGGCTCTCATGCACCCTGACGCCCCCTCGGCCCGCCGTCCGGGTCGCTGCTGGACGATCCGTGTGGTGGGGCACCGGGACCGCACCGCGTCGGTCACCTGCTCCTCCGCGTGCGCGATGCCGTCGCGCTCCCGGGACCTCGCGGCCCTGCGCCGTTTCGCCGAGGCCCATGCGGCCGCGCACGCCCGGGCGGCGGCGGTGCATCACGACGCCGCCTGCTGGTGCCGCCGTCAGCGGTGCGCGCCGCACGAGGACGTCCGGGTCTCCTGCGCGGGCACGGTCGTCCTCGTCCTGCGGCACGACCCGTCGGTGGGTCAGGTGTGGACGCTCAGCGAAGTGTGCTCCGCGTGCGCCCCGTTGATGCCCCACACGCGCGTGCTGAGCCGGGCGGCTCCGCCGCGGCCCCGCGTGCCGGACCCGGAGGCGGATCCCCGTGCGACCGGCGGCCCGGCGGCGGCTCCCGCCGCCGGTGTGGGGCAGGAGGCGCACGGCAGGCCCGCGCCGTCGGGACCCACGATGCCCGCCGTCGGACCGGCGCGGCTCGTCCCCGGCGGCTTCAGCGCGCCTTCCACAGGCGCCGACCCGGAGCAAAGGGGTGCGCGGCGGCGCCCTGTCGCGGGTCCGCGTGGGCGCTCGGGAGCGGGTGGCGGCGCGGGGTGACGTGCGCCGTCCGCCGACGCCGCCTCCAGGCCCGGTGGCGGGACTGCGATCCGTGATCAGGGCCGGTGGCGGGACTGAGGCGGGATACGCAGCGGGAGTGCGCCCTGGATCCGGCCGCCGACCTGTGGTGGAGGCAATCGTCCGCCCCCCGCGCCGAAAGGCCGCTCGCCCGCGGACCGGGCGGCCACGAGCTCGGCGATGCGTGCGCCGCAGCGCCGCCCCTCCAGGTGCAGTCGGCCGACGTTGACCCGGTCGTCGGCGAGCAGGGTCAGCACGGCGGCCGGCCCGGCCGCGTAGGTCGCGAGGTAGCCGTCGGCGCCGCGCACCAGGAGTTCTCGGAAGTCGCCGCGGGCCGCCAGGTCGACCATGCGGCGTCCGACGCCGAGCGCCGCCGCGGTGAGCGCCGCCAGTCCCTCCGGTTGGACGTCCGGCATGTCCTGGGCCAGAACGAGACCGTCGGCGCCGGCCGCCAACGCCCCCGTCAGCTGCGGCATACGGGCGCGCAGGCGGTGCAGTTCGTTCGCGACCTCGACCTCGACGGCCATGACCGGTGTCCCTTCGGCGCGTTGGCGACTGTTGCGGAGCAGGTGCGGTGCGGCGCGGGATGGTTCGGGTGCCCCAGAGGTTACGGAACACGGCAGCCGAAGGCGACGGCTTTGGCACATTCCTTTGGCATGCCCGGTGTTCGCCCGGCGGCACCGGCCGGACCGTCCGCGGAGCCGCACGCCGAGGCGGCCCGGCGAGCGGACGGGCCGACAACAGCGGCAAGCACGGGAGCGGCTGCCGCCTCGGGGCGGGGGCACGGGGCCGGCCGGTTCGCCCGGCGGTATCGACGCCCGGCAGAGATGGACGGCCGGGGGGCGGGCGCGCGCGGACGGGGCCCGCCCCGAAGCGGATGGTGGACGGTCCCCGTCCGCCGTCCCATTCTCCCGTCCCGGACCCGAAGAGCCCACGGGTGCGGGACGTCCGCCGTGGTGCACGGCGCACACCCCGGGCGGGCAGGCCACACACTGCGCGCGTGTTCTCCGGCGGATGCGGCGGATGCGGCGGATGCGGCCAACCGGGCGGATCCGGACGCGTGACGGGTGTCGTGCCGGGGAAGGGGCTCCTGAACGGAGGCGTCCTCGGGCGCCCTCGCCCGCCGCCCGTCGGACCGCCCACCCCCTGTGGCGAGCGATACTGGCCTTCGCGCGCCGTCGCCCTGTCGTCGCCGCGCCGCCGCCAGGCCGCCCGCCCTCACGAATGGACTCACGCACATCGCCGCGACCGATTCGCCCATGACGCCCTCCACGGTGTGGCAGGCCCGTGGCCGCCACACCGGACCGACCGCGCCGGACGTCCTGCGCAAGAACCTCCAGGCCCTCAAGGACGCCGGCGCCGTGCAGGACTTCGCGGAGCTGCCCGAGGCCGACACCCCCGACGGGGAGACGGCCTTCGAGGCCCGGTGGCAGCCCGAGGAGGACGTGACGGTCCGCGCCCGGCTCACCCTCGCCGAGTGGTCGGGCCGGGGCCAGGAGTGGACGCTCACGGCGGAGGCGGACCGCCCCTGGGACCAGCGCTGGCCGTCGCCCGCCGGCATCTTCTGGCCCTGGGACGCGGACGCACCGTGGGGCCACGAGACCGTCACGGGCGAACGTTTCCTCGACGTCAACCCGCTGCCCGCGGACGACAAGGAACTGCGTCGCACGCTCCGGGCCGCGCTGCGCGACACCTGGGCCGTGCACGTCGTCGTCCACGAGGCCATGACGCCCGACGAGCAGGGCCGCCGCTCGCTCGTCCCGCTGCTCCCGCCCGGCCTGCATCACCGGGTCGTCGAGCACCGGGCCGCCCCGCACCAGCTGCGCACGGTCAACTGGGCCCTCAAGGAGTCGGGGGCGGAGGTGCCGCGCGGCGGTGCGCTGGTGCTGCCCGGCGTGCCCGCTCCCGCCGACTACGACCCCGTCGCGTTCTCGGTGCGCAGCGTGTTCCTGGACGGCACGCATCCCACCGAGCTGCTGGACGCCGTGCGGCGTTTCGCCGCTCTGCCCCGGCCGCTGCCGGAAGGCGGCGACGCCGCGCTCGCCGTGCTGCGGGAGGAGTGGCAGCTGCTGACCCTGGAGGAGGAACTCGCCCGCGAGCGCGCGCTGGTGACGATGTACAAGGACGCGCTGGAGGCGATGACGGAGTCCCGGGACCTGTACCGGGAGGCCGCCGAGCACGCCCACGAGGCGCTGGCCGCGTACCGGGAGGCGGCGGCCGAGGCCGACGCGGCCGGAGTGCCGCGGCAGGCGCCGGTCAAACGACCCGGCTCGCCCTTCCAGCAGTTGGGCCGGACCCTGGAGCGGTTCAGGGAGTCCACCAAGAGCCTGCGGCCGGTCCCGGCCAGCACGCCCGCCGAAGGGCCGGAACAGGACCGCGCACCCGGGCCCGGCGGCGGAGAGGCCGGCTCGGGGCACTCGTAGGCGCGGGCCGGGGTTTCGCGCGCCCCGGAGCGTCCCGCGCGCCTGGCCCTCCCCCTCCCGGGCGTCTGCTCCTCCCCCTGGCGGGGGCCCTCCCGCCGGTCCCGTCCCTCGTACGCGGCACCCGTGTGGAGGCGTCCGATGCGGTAATCCTGCCGGAAGCGGGCATTCGAGCACCCGAAGCGGGGAAACCGACAGACAGGGACCGCGACCCGGGGTCCGGACGGGAAGTGCAGAGCACGGCCGGACGTAGCGCGACGGACCACAGGGGAGGACCCGTGGATGCGCCAACCACGCTCGTCGTCGTCGTGGCGGTGGCCGCCGTCGCGCTGTTCGCCGCGGCCGCAGCGGTGCTGACCCGGCTGATCCGTACCCGCCGGGGCCTCAGACGGGCCGGACTGCCCACCGGCCCGCGCTGGGTGTTCTGGGGGGCGGTCCTGTACTTCGTGTTTCCGGCCGATCTGCTGCCGGATCCGGTCTATCTCGACGACATCGGCATGCTCCTGCTGGCCCTTCGTTCGCTGCGTCGCGCGCCCGACCGCACCGCCGGGCACCTTTCCGAGCGGGTCCCCGACTGACCGCTGCGGAAGACGTTTTCACCACCGCTCGACCCGATCTCCCCTGCTCCACGCCCTGCTCGGCGCCCAACTCCCCGACGATCACGGAGAGTAAGGAAACCAACCACCCGTTCGATTCGTATAAGTGACTGAAGGGCGCACCAATCCAGCACCAAGCAGCGGGCCCGAGTGACGTCGCACAGCGGCACCGCTTGATCGAGGCAGTACCGACGAGGGAGAGACGATGCAACCGTTCACGCTCAACTACGCACGCCCCGCAGCTGAGTTGGAGTTTGCCACTCCGTATGCCTACGACCCCGGAATGCAGTTGAACGTACTTTTCGACGGCCGGATCGCCGCTCGCGACCACGCCCTCCTGAGAGAACTGGCGACCACCACCTCGACAGCGGGCTCCAAGACCCACTTCGACGACTGAACACAGGCCGACGAAAATGACCGTGCTCATCCTGACCTGTGAAGAGGACGTCACGGCGGACATGGTGGTCGTGCACCTGAACGCCGCGGGCGTCCCCGTCGTCCGGCTCGATCCGGCCGACCTGACCCATACCGTCGCGCTCTCCGGCGAGTACGTGCACGGAGCCTTCCGTGGCCATCTGTCCTCCGCCGGACGGCTGGTGAGCCTCGAGGGGCTGCGATCGGTGTGGGTCCGCCGGCCCGGCACCCCCGCGGCCCGGGCGGCCCAGCCGTCCGCGTGGCTGACGGAGGAGGCGTCGCAGGCGCTCTACGGCATGCTCCGGGCGACCGGCGCGCGCTGGATGAACCACCCGGACGCCTCCGTCCGGGCCCGGCACAAGCCCTGGCAACTGCGTCTCGCACAACGCAGTGGCCTGCCCGTGCCAGCCACCATCGTCACGACGTTCCCGCAGGCGGCCCGTGAGTTCGCGGACCGCTATCCCGACCTGGTGGTCAAGCCGGTGTCCGGCGCCCATCCGCAGGATCCGCCCCGCGCGGTGCCCACCACCCGGGTCCCGCCGGACGCCGACTTCGCAGCCGTCGCCTACGGCCCGACGCTGCTGCAGCGCCGGGTGGCCAAACGGGCCGACATCCGGCTGACCGCGGTCGGCGACCGTCTCTTCGCCGCCCGCAAGGACACCGTCCCCGGCGGCGACCCCGACGTGGTGGACGTGCGCTACTCGCCCTCAGCAACGCCCTGGCGTCCCGCCGACGTCCCGCCGCGCCTGGCCGAGGCGGTGCGGACGTATCTGCGGGAGGCGGAACTCGCCTACGGCGCCTTCGACTTCGCGGAGGACGCCGACGGCACCTGGTGGTTCCTGGAGTGCAACCAGTCGGGTCAGTTCGGCTTCGTGGAGGTGGACACCGGTCAGCCCGTCGCCCGCACCATCGCCGAGTGGCTGGCCGGGCCGCCGACGGAGCACGACGTCCGGCGCGCCGACCGGTGCGGCTTCGCGGCCCCGTGAGGCGCCCGGGCGCGGCGGGAGCCCGAGGAAGCTCCGCCGCGCCGGGCCCGTCCACCCGGCGTCGGGCACCGGGCCCCCGGCGCCGGTGAACAGGATGTCCACGGGCCCGGGGCCGCGTGCCGGACTGCCTGGGTGACCGGACGCCGCACGGCGGGTCCGGCCGTTGCACTTCCTCAGACGGCCAGCGACAGTCCGTCCGAGCCCTCAGCGGGCGCGCTCGTCACCGGAGCGGCCTCCAGCAGGGCGTCCGCCGCGGCGACCGCCTCGCGGACGTCGGCGGTGCCCATGAGCACGCACAGGGTGTACATCACGTCCTGGAGTTCACGTGCCGCCTGCGGCGTCTCCCTCTCCGCCTGTGCGATCTTCAGTGTCGCGTAGCGGGTCAGCAAGGTCCTGGCGATTTTCGGGTCCGGAACGATCACTAGCGCCCCTCTCTCTGTTGTGCGCTGCGTGTGCCCGGTCACCGGCGAATCATGCATGACACACGGACTTCTCACTCCCCAGGAGCATGATCCGGCCACGAACGGTCATACGTTCCGGGCGCTGGACAGGTGGCTGAACGCGTCGGCGAGGCGCAGGAGCCGAACAGCGGGTCGGCGCGCCGGCCCGCTGTTCGGCGGTCTGCCGCGCGTTCCGATGCCCGCCCCGGTCGCGGCGGTCGAGCGGTCTGTCGAGCGGTCTGTCGAGCGGTCTTCCGCACGACGACACCATGGACGTGTCCTCCCGGTGGTCGTGTCGGACGGCGGCGTCCGGTTCCGCGGGTTCACCGGCGGTCCGGGTGAGTTCCGTCGCGGCGAGGGTCGAGAAGCGAACGCGTTCAGCGGCCGGAACGCTGAATCGTGCCTTCCGGCCCGCTGAGCCGTCCGGTGGCCGGGTGCAGGCCGGTTCAGGGGGCGAGCACACGCCCGGCGCGGGGAAGACCGTCCACAGGTGGTAACAGGGACGGCGGGGAGGAACACCCCGACCCACCCGCCGCCCGGCCCCGCCCGACCCCCTCCAGACCGCCCCGCCCGAAGGAGACCGCAGACGTGCCGAGGCCCACCGAGAACCAGCAGACCGACGTCACCTCCGTCGCGCTCACCGTCCGCCGGGCCGTCGTGGACGGGCTGATCGGCGAGGGCCGGCCGGTCGCCGGCTTCGTGGACGTGCGGGGTGTGCGGAGCAGCGTCGCCGCGCTGCACGAGGCGTTCGCCCGCACGCCGGACGTCCTGCACACCTTCGCCGCCAAGGCCTGCCCGCTGGTGCCGGTGCTGCGCCTGCTGGCCGACGCGGGCATGGGCTGCGAGGTGGCCAGTCCGGGCGAGCTGCGGCTCGCCCTGGACGCGGGGTTCGCGCCGGGGCGCATCGTGCTGGACTCGCCCGCCAAGACACGCGAGGAGATCCGCGAGGCCCTCTCCCTGGGCGTCGCGCTGAACGCGGACAACCTCGACGAACTCGGCCGGATCGACGCCCTGCGCCCCGCCGACTGTCCGTCCGTGCTGGGCCTGCGGGTCAATCCGCAGGTCGGCGGCGGGTCCATCGGCGCGATGAGCACGGCGACCGCGACCTCGAAGTTCGGCGTGGCGCTGCGCGACCCCGGGGCGCGGGCCAGGGTCGTCGAGGCGTTCGCGCGGCGACCCTGGCTGACCCGGCTGCACGCGCACGTGGGCTCGCAGGGCTGCCCGCTGCCGTTGATCGCCGAAGGTCTCGCCGAGACGCACCGGCTCGCCGAGGAGATCGACGACCGCGTCGGCCGCCTCCAGGTGACCAGTGTCGACCTGGGCGGCGGGCTGCCGGTGAACTTCGCCGACGACACGGTCACCCCCACCTACGCCGACTACGTGGCCGCGCTCACCGCCGCGGAGCCGGCGCTGCTGGACGGCCGCTACCAGGTGGTCACGGAGTTCGGCCGGTCCCTGATCGCCAAGAACGGGTTCACCGCGGCCGTCGTGGAGTACGTCAAGGAGGCCGGCGGGCGCCGGGTCGCGCTCACCCACGCGGGCGGCCAGGTCGCCACCAGGACCGTCCTGATGCCGGACGCCTGGCCGCTGCGGATCTCCGCGTTCGGCCCGGACGGCCTGCCCAAACGGACGCCGCTCGTGCGACAGGACGTCGCCGGGCCGCTCTGCTTCGCGGGGGACGTGGTGGCGCACGACCGGCCGCTGCCCGCGCTCGCCGAGGGGGACGTGGTGGTGCTCCACGACACCGGCGGCTACTACTTCTCGGCGCACTGGGCGTACAACAGCCTGCCGCGGCCCGCGGTGTACGGCGCCCTGATCGACGGGGGCCGTGTCACGTTCGCCGTGATCCGGCCGGTGCAGTCGCTGCGGGAGATCTCCGCGGAGAGCGGCCTGGCGCAGGTGGACGCCCTGCTCACGGGTTTCGACGCGCGGTTTCGCCACTGACGGCGTCCCGGCACGCATCAGCGGCCCGAATCGGAGCACTCGCCAGGTTGTCGCCTGCCGAGGAGGGAACCGTGCTCTGGGTCGCCGTACTGCTCCTGCCGCTGCTGTCCGTCCTGCTTGCGGTGATGGACCGGGTCGAGACACGCCTGCTCGCCCCGGCTCCGGCCCACCGGCGTCACGCCTCGCCCCGACGCCGGCTGCGCCTGATCCGCGGCGGCGCGTCCGACGCCCCGGCGGCCGCTGCCCCGGCACCCGGCACCCCCTCGCCCGAGGTCCCGGTGTCCGACGTCCCGAACTCCGACACCGCCGCTGCCGCTGCCGAACACGTCCGGCCGTCGGAGGCCCGGGCCGCCTGACCTGGCAGGGCGCTCCCCCGGGCCGCGGTCGCCCTGCTCGGCGCGGCCCGCGACGCGCGCCCCGACCCCTGCGACGCCGCCCACGACCTGCGCGTCACCGAGATCCTCGCGGACGCCGAGACCCTGCCGGCGGGCGCGGCACGCCCACTCACGTCCCCTCGAACGGTTCGCCGGACCAACGGAACCACGCCTCGCCCGCGCCGGCGTCCAGCGGATTTCCCGGCGTGCGCCGGCCGGGGCCGAGGGGGAGCGTGGGGGGTGTGGGAGCACACGAGGGCGAACGGCGGGGCTGGCTTCGGGGCGCGCCACCGCCTCGCTGGGTGCGGGCGCTGCCGCTACTGCTCGTGGCGGGCGTCTGCGTCGCCACACTGGTCAGTCCCAGCCCGCTGGACATCGGCTTCCTGCTGGGCGCGATCCCGCCGCTGGCGGTCTTGTCCTACGGTCCGGCGGTGACCGCGGTGCTCGGCGCGGTCGTGGTCGTCATGCTCGACGTGCCCGCGTTCCAGCTCGACCGGCCTGGGCAGACCGACGTGCTGACGGTGTTCTCGGTCGCGGCCCTGAGCGTGTTCGTGGCGTTCGTTCGCCGCCGCCGGGACGTCCAGCTGGACACCGAGCGCACCATCGCGCAGGCGGCTCAGCGCGCCGTGGCGCCGCCGGTGCCCGAACGGGTCGGGCCGGTGCGCTGCGCCGGTCTGTACCGGGCGGCGCAACGCGGAACACTGGTGGGCGGGGACTTCTTCGACGTGCGCGAGAGCGCCCACGGGGTGCGGGCGGTCCTGGGGGACGTGCAGGGGCACGGGCTGGCGGCGGTGGCGACGGTGTCCTCGCTCCTCGGGGCGTTCCGGGAGGCGGTGCTCGACCAGCCGGACCTGGAGTCGGTGGCGGCCCGTCTGGACCGCAGGCTGGTGGTGGACTCGGCGCGGGTCGCGCACGCCGAACTGTTCGCGACGGCGGTGCTGGTGGAGTTCACCCCGGACGTGGACGCCGTGCGTGTCGTCGCCTGCGGGCATCCGCCGCCCCTGCTGCTGCGCGACGGCACGGTCACCGAGGTGGACGTCGTGCCGTGGACGCCGCTGGGGCTGGGCCTGCCGGAGGGCGCCCCGGTCACCGCCTGCGCCCTGCCGCTGCGCCCCGGCGACCGGCTCTTCCTCGCCTCCGACGGCGTCTCGGAGGCGAGGGACTCCGCCGGGGTGTTCTACCCGCTCCTGGACCGGCTGCCCGTGCTCGCGTCCGGCGCCGACCCGGCGACGACGGCCGGCCGGGTCTGGACGGACGTGCTGCGCCACTGCCCCGACGTCCGCGACGACGTCACGATGCTGGTCCTCGCCCCGACGGCGGCGGCGCGCTGAGGGTCTCCGCGTCGCCCTCGGCGTCGATGTGCGGCAGGATCCGGTCCAGCCACCGCGGCGTCCACCAGGCGTGCGACCCCAGCAGGGTCATCACGGCGGGAACCATGAGCAGCCGCACCACGGTCGCGTCGATCAGCACGCTGACGGCGAGTCCCAGGCCCAGCATCTTGACGACGATGTTGTCGCTGATGATGAACGCCGCGAACACGCTCACCATGATCAGAGCCGCGCAGGTGATGACGCGGGCGGTGATCTCCAGGGCGTGGGCGACGGAGTCCTTGGCGTTCCCGGTGCGCAGCCAGGCCTCGTGCACCCGGGACAGCAGGAAGATCTCGTAGTCCATGCTGAGCCCGAAGATGATCGCGAACATCATCATCGGCACATAGCTCTCGATGGGCACGTCCCCGTTGACGCCCAGCGCGGGCCCGCCCCAGCCCCACTGGAAGACGGCGACGACGACGCCGTAGGAGGCCGTGATGGACAGGACGTTGAGGACGGCGGCCTTGACGGCGACGAGCAGTCCGCGGAACACGGCGAGGATGATCAGGAAGGCGAGGCCGACGACCACGCAGATGATCAGCGGGAGGCGGCTGGCGACGATGTCACGGAAGTCGACCTGGGCGGCTGTGGTGCCGGTGACATAGCCCTTGGCGTCGTAGCCGGAGACCGCGTCGGGCAGGGTGGTGTCCTTGAGCCGGTTGGTCAGGCCGGTGGTGACGGCGTCCTGCGGCGCCCGGGTCGAGTAGACGGTGCCGATCAGGACGTCGCCGTCCTGGGTGGGCGTCAGCGGGGTGACGGTGGCCGCGTCCGGTACGGCGTTCAGCGTCTTCTGCGCCTGGGACTGCAGGTCGGAGCGCTTGTCGGAGGGGACGGATGTCTGGTCCACGACGATCGTCAGGGGACCGTTGGAGCCGGGCCCGAAGGCGTCGGTCATCAGGTCGTAGGCGCGCCGGTCGGTGAAGGACGTCGGGTCGGCGCCGTCGCCGATGTGGCCCAGCTGGATGGAGAAGACGGGGATGGCGAGGATCGCGATGACGGCTACCCCTCCCCCGAGGTACTGCCAGGGCCTGCGCTCGACACGTTTGGCGTACCGGTGCCAGGTGCCGTGCGGGGTGGCGCCGGGTTCGGCGTCGGTCTCGGCGACGGGTCTGCGCACATGCCATCGGTCGATGTGCCGGCCGATGAGCCCGAGCATGGCGGGCACGAGCGTGAGGGCCCCGATCACGGCGGAGACGACGGTGACGGCCGCGGCGACGCCGAGTTTGCCGATGAAGGACACCCCGGACGCGTACAGGCCGGCCAGCGCGATGATCACGGTGGTGCCGGAGACGAGGACGGCGCGGCCGCTGGTGGCGGCGGCGTGTCCGGCGGCCTCGGCCGGATCGGCGCCGTCGATCAGGCTCTGCCGGTGCCGGGTGATCAGGAACAGCGCGTAGTCGATCCCCACGCCCAGCCCGATCATGGTGGCGAGGGTCGGGGAGACGGTGGCGAAGGTGAACGCGGCGGCCAGCAGCCCGAGGACGGCGAGTCCGCCCACCACGGCGATCAGCGCGGTGATCAGGGGAAGTCCGGCCGCGAGGACGCTGCCGAAGCCGACGAGCAGGACCACGACGGCCACCGCGAAGCCGATCGCCTCGCTGACGAAGTCGTTGGCCTTGGGACGGGCCAGTTCGCCGAGCGAGCCGCCGTACTCGACGTCGGCGCCGGCGGCCCGCAGCGGCTGAACGGCCTGGTCCACGCCGTTCAGGTAGGCGTCGCCGAGGGTGTTGGGCTGCTGGTCGAAGCGGATGGTGATGTAGCCCGTCTTCCCGTCGCTCGACACCGGGCCGACCTTGGTGGGGCTCTGCGAGAGGGGGTTCTGCACCGACAGGACATGGGGCAGCTTCTGCAGGTCGCCGACCGTGGTGGACATCTGCGAGCTCAGCGCGCTCAGCGCCTGCCCGTCGTCGTGCATCACGATCTGCGCGCTGTACCCGCCGGCCTGCGGATCGTGCTCCTGGAGGACGTCGAGGCCCTTCTGGGACTGTGTGTCCGAGAGCGCGAAGTTGTCCTCGAAGGTGCCTCCGACGGCTCGGTCGATCACCTGGAGGGTGACCAGGGCCACCAGCCAGGCGATGATCACGACGAGGTAGTGACGGGCGCACCAGGCGCCGAGTCTGCGCAGTCCCCCCCGTTGGGGTTTCCCGGCAGTGGTGGGTTCCATGAGCTGGGCCTTCCATGCCGTGCGGCATCACCGCACAGTGGTTGGGTCGCCCCGACACCGCCCATTAGACGCCAGCCCGATCACCGCGGCATCTCGGACGGGGATGATCGGGATTGCGGGGCGCGGCCACAGGATGAATGGTGTTAGTACATTCCTTCGGACGCGAGGAGCAGACATCATGCCGACGTCACAGCCCGGCGCCGCCCGGCCCTCGCCGGACCGCACCACCCCGGACAGCCTGCTCCACACCCGCACCGGCACCGAGGTCTCGCCGGAGGACATGGTCCTCGCCACCGGCCGCGACCTCACCCCGCGCAACCTCGCGTGGGCCCGGCGCAAGCTCGACGAGGAGGGCCCCGGCGCGATCGAGAAGGTGCTCCCCTAGAACTCCCCTAGAACCCCCGCCGACGCCTGCGCCGCACCTCTTGCGCCGCCCCTTCCCCGGGGGCAGACGGTGACGGGCTGCTGCG
Source organism: Streptomyces sp. P3 (assembly GCF_003032475.1). Classification (NCBI taxonomy): domain Bacteria; kingdom Bacillati; phylum Actinomycetota; class Actinomycetes; order Kitasatosporales; family Streptomycetaceae; genus Streptomyces; species Streptomyces sp. P3. Next base: position 5,821,647 of record NZ_CP028369.1, on the reverse strand, counting down.
GGACCGTGGACCATCCGGTCGACGCGGTGTTCAACCACCCGACGCCGGCGGAGTCGTGGAAGGTCGCCACCCTCGACGCCTCCAACCGGCTGCGGCAGTTGGAGCGGACGGACGACTGACCGGGGGCCGCGCTCCCCGCTCCCCCGGCGGGCCGGCCTACTCCTCCACGATGTGGACGGCGGCCTCCTCGGCGGCCGCCGCCCCGCCGTCGATGCCCACGTCCTCGGCGATCTCCTCCTTGACGGCGTCCGGGTGGGCGCCCTCGTCGGGGGCCACGAGACGGCCCGCGCGACGGTCGCCCGCCTCGGGGTCGACCGGCTCGCCCTCTCCGTCGGGCAGGTCGCCGACGCCGTCCCCGGCCGGCGCGGACACGTCCGGGACCTCCTGGGCGAGGCGCTGGTCGAGACTCTCTCCGTCGTGCTGCTCGGCCGCGGTGGTGCCGTACTTGGTGACGCCGAGCGGTTTCTCCGGCGGGGAGTAACCCTCGTCGAGTGCGTCGTCGTAGGTGCGTTCGTCGACGGCGTCCTGAAGGTCGAGCGGAGCCCCGTCCTCCTGCTCCTCGCCGGATCCGGTGGGCTGGTAGACGTCGTCGCCCCTCGCCTCGGACTCCGTGCTCATGGGGTGCCTCCTCACTGGCCGGCCTGCTGTTCTCCCCGTCCGCGTTTCCCGTGCGGCCCGGTCCAATCGCGACACATGCCACCTGCACGGGCGGCCGCGAAGATTACCCACCCGTCAATCTTGAAAGCTCAAGAGTTGCGGCTATAGTCACTCGCACACTCGGTGTAACCGTCCGCCGACGCAGTGCTGAAACAGTGTCCTTGCGCGCCCCTCCCCGCCGACGTTCCCGAGGCCATCCCTCTCGCGCGGCGGTGCTCCACACAGCTCCACGGTCCCACCCTCACCCCCCATTCACCGCCGGACCCTTCCCTCCTCCGGCGTGCACGACGAAAGCAGCGCCAACCATGAGCAACAGCACCGGCAGAGGGCTTCAGGCGAATGTGCTGAGCACCTTCGACACGGTGGTGATGGCGGTCGCGGGCAGTGCTCCCGCCTACTCCATCGCCGCCACCACGGCGGTCCTGGCGGGCGCCGTGGGCCTGGCCGGCCCGGCGGCCCTGCTGTACTGCGCGATACCCATGCTGGGCATCGCGCTCGCGTTCAGCCGGCTCAGCCGGATCGACGTCAACGCGGGCGCCAGTTACTCCTGGGTGGGGCGCACGCTCCACCCCTTCCTCGGCTTCATCAGCGGCTGGGCGCTGGTGATCTCGGCGACCATCTTCATGGTGGCGGGGTCACTGCCGGCCGGGTCGATGACGCTCGCCCTGTTCGACGAGGACCTCGCCGCGAACACCGCGCTGTCGACCGTGGTGGGCGCCGCCTGGTTCCTGGTGATGCTGGCGGTGGTGCTGGGCGGGGCCCGGCTCACCGTGCGCGCACAGCTGATCATGTCAGGGGTCGAGCTGACGATCCTGGCGCTGTTCGCGGTGCTCTGCCTGTTCCACTCGGACAACTCCCTGCCGTTCGACTGGTCCTGGTTCGGCTTCGGCCACTTCGACGGGGTCTCCGGCTTCGCCGCCGGCGCGCTGGTCGCCGCGTTCTACTACTGGGGCTGGGACGTCACCAGCAACCTCAGCGAGGAGACCCGCAACAGCCGCCGTACGACAGGTCTGGCGGGACTGATCGGCGTGGGCGTCGTCTTCCTCCTCTTCGAGGTCTTCACCGTGGCGGTGAACATCGTCCTGAGCTCGCAGCAGATCGACGACAACGGCGCGAACGTGCTGGCCGCGCTGGGGGAAGAGGTGTGGCCGGGCTGGGGCGGCAAGCTGCTGATCGTGGCCGTGATGCTGTCCACGGTCGCCACGTTGGAGACGACCCTCATCCAGGTGACGCGCTCACTGTTCGCGATGGGCCGCGACCGCACGATGCCGTCGGCGCTGGGCCGGGTGCACCGCACCTGGAACACGCCCTGGGTGGCGATCGTGGTGGTGGGCGCGGTGGCGCTGGTGCTGTTCGTCGCCTCCAACGCGCTGGGCTCGGTGGGCGACATCCTCGCCGACGCGATCTCGGCGATCGGCCTGCAGATCGCCGTCTACTACGGCCTCGCGGGTCTGGCGGCCGTCGTCGCGTACCGCAAGACCCTGCTGAGTTCGCCGTCCGACTTCGTCCTCGGCGGGCTGTGGCCGCTGCTCGGTTCCGTGTTCATGTTCTGGGTGTTCGTGGAGTCGCTCGGCGAACTGGCGCCCACCGCCATCGTCATCGGCATCGGCGGCCTCGCCGTGGGTCTCGTGCCGATGCTCTGGTACTGGCGGCAGGGCAGTGAGTACTACCGGCCCGCCCGGCTGGACGCCGCGCGGACCGTCGAGACCGACTATGTGCCCGACGGGCGCCCGGACGGGCGAGCGGTCGTCCACGAGGGCCTCTCCACCGACTTCTGAGAAGGAACGTGATGGCGCGGGACCGCTTCGCTCCCGATTTCGACCCCGACTGCGGGGACGCCCCTCTTTCCTCCGTCAAGCACGACATCGTCATCGGACGCTGGCAGGGTGTGCGGGAACTGCTGCGGTCGACCGGGCCCGACTGGCTCGCCCGCGGTCACCGGATGCGGACGCTCGCGCAGGCCTGCGCGAGCAGTTCCACGGTGGAGACCTGGCTGGCCGCCGAGCCGCACAGTGCCGACGCGCTGGTGCTGCGCGCGGCCACGGAGACGGCCCGGGCGTTCAGCCTGGCCATCTCCGCGGGCCGGGGCGCGCCGATCGACCAGACCCGGGTCGACGCCGCGGTCCTGGCGTGTCTGGCCGCGACCGAGGCCTATCTGGACGACCCGACGCCGTGGACCTCACTGATCTCGGTCGCCCGCCTCTACCCGGCCGGGGTTCGACGGCAGGAACTGGCGCGCTGGTGGGACGAGTTGCACCAGCGCGACCCTTACAGCATGGAGGGGCACCTCCAGGTCCTGCACTACTACTCCGCCCGCTGGCACGGCTCGCACGGGCTGATGTACGACTTCGCCCGGGACGCTGCGGGGGTGGCTCCGCCGGGCTGCCCGCTGCCGGTGCTGGTGCAGTACGCGCGCGTGGAGGAGTTCCGCCACTCCCTCGACACCGCGCACGGCCCTTCCGCCTCGGTGGCCCTCGCCCAGCACTGGAACAACGACGGTGCGGTCAGCGACGTCCGCCGCACCTGGGAACGCTGGTTCGCCGGCCGCGGGGAGGGCGCCGTCGCCCCGGGTGAGCTGCGCGACGTCAACCACCTGGCCCACGCGGCGTGCGCGGCGCGGGTCCGCGATGTGGCGGCCCCGCTCCTGGCCGGACTCGGCCGCCGGGCGACGCGCACACCGTGGTCCTGCACGGGCGACCCGGCACAGCAGATCGTCAAGTACCGCAAGGACCACGGAGTGCGCGACTGAGGGTGGGGCGCGGGTCCCCGTCGCCTGCGGAAGCGTACTGCCGTCAGCGGAAGTTGGGGCCCCGGTGCGTCGGCTGGCGGGGCGTCGGACGGGCCGGGACCGGCGGCGCGGGGCGCACGACGGGACCGTCTCCGTTCACGTGGACGGGCTCCCCGTGGTGGCGGATCGTCAGCGGCGCCCCGGACAGCAGGGTGTACGCGGTCTTCTCCGGTCCGATCTCCACCCGCAGGCAGCGGCCGAGCACCTGCACGCTGAAGGCGAGGCGGCTGAACCGCTCCGGCAGCCGGGGCGCGAACCGCAGGCTGTCCGCGTCCCTGCGCAGCCCGCCGAACCCGGCGACCAGGGCCGTCCAGGTGCCGGCCAGGGACGCGATGTGCAGTCCGTCCCGGGTGTTGTGCTCGAGGTCGGCCAGGTCCATCAGCGCGGCCTCCGCCGTGTACTCGTAGGCCAGCCGCAGATGTCCGGCCCGGGCGGCGACGACCGCCTGGCAGCAGGCGGACAGCGAGGAGTCGCGGACGGTCAGCGGCTCGTAGTAGGCGAAGTTGCGGGCGAGCTGTTCGTCGTCGAAGTGGCCGTCGCAGGTGTACATCGCCAGGACGAGGTCCGCCTGCTTGACCACCTGCTTGCGGTAGAGGTCGAAGTAGGGGAAGTGCAGGAGCAGGGGGTACTGGTCGGGGCGGGTGCCGTCGAAGTCCCAGTGCTGGTAGCGGGTGAAGCCGGCGTGCTGTTCGTGGACGCCGAGATCGTGGTTGTAGGGCACGGACATCGCCTCGGCCGCGTCCCGCCAGGCCGCGCTCTCCTCGTCGTCGACGCCCAGCCGGGCGGCCTCCTGCGGATGGCGTTCGACGGCCTCCGCGGCGGCGAGGAGGTTCGCCCTGGCCATGAGGTTGGTGTACACGTTGTCGTCGGCGACCGCGCTGTACTCGTCGGGGCCGGTCACCCCGTCGATGTGAAAGTGGCCGTGCGCGTCGTGGTGGCCGAGCGCCCGCCACAGCCGGGCCGTCTCGGTCAGCAGCTCGACGCCGGTGCTCCGTTCGAAGTCGCGGTCGCCGGTGGCCTCCACGTACCGCACCACGGCGTCGGCGATGTCGGCGTTGACGTGGAAGGCCGCCGTCCCGGCCGGCCAGTAGGCCGAGCCCTCGGACCCCTCGATGGTCCGCCAGGGGAAGGCCGCGCCGCGCAGACCGAGCTGGGCCGCGCGCTCCCGGGCCGCGGGGAGGGTGTTCTGCCGCCAGCGCAGGGCCTCGGCGACCGCCACGGGCGCGGTATAGGTGAGCAGGGGCAGCACGAACGTCTCGGTGTCCCAGAAGGCGTGGCCGTCGTAGCCGGAGCCGGTCAGCCCCTTGGCGGGGATGGCGCGCTGCTCGGCGCGGGCGCCGGCCTGCAGGACGTGGAAGAGGGCGAAGCGGACGGCCTGCTGGATCTCCTCGTCGCCGTCCACCTCGACGTCCGCGCGGGTCCAGAAGTCGTCCAGGTAGGCGCGCTGTTCTTCGAGGAGGCCCTCCCATCCGCTGTGCCCGGCCGCGGCGAGGGCGGCCTCCACCTGATCGCTCATCGCGGGCCGGGAGCGGACCCCGGACCAGCCGTGGGCGACGAGCTTCTCCACCCGCAGCCGCTGGCCGGGCTCCAGCACGGAGGTGATGGTCAGCCGGGCCACGTCGACGTTGCTCTCGCTGCTGAGGGTGGTCCGCTCGGGGCCGCTCACCTCGTGGTCGGCGGCCACGGCGACGCGCAGCCCGCTGCGCTTCGTGCGGTGGACCAGCCGCAGCCGGCGGCCCACCGCGACGTCCTCCTCGGGTTCCAGCGGCGACTTCAGGGCGCGGGCCGTGCGCGGGTCGCCGTCGGGGTCGGGCAGGCTCTCGTTGGTGACCAGCTCGGACTGGATCACCACCCGGGAGCGGCTGCCGACGGCCTCCACCTCGTAGGCGACGGCGGCGACGGCCCGCTGGGCGAGCGACACCAGCCGGGTCGAGCGCACCCTGACCGTGGAGCCGGCCGGCGAGGTCCACTCGCAGGTGCGCTCCAGCACGCCGCGCCGCAGGTCGAGCACGCGCTCGTGCGCGACGAGCCGGCCGTAGCGCAGGTCGAAGGGCTCGTCGTCGACCAGCAGCCGCAGGATCTTGCCGTTGGTGATGTTGATGACCGTCTGCCCGGATTCGGGGTAGCCGTAGCCCGCCTCGGCGTAGGGCAGGGGGTGCAGTTCGTGCACGCCGTTCAGGTAGGCGCCGGGCAGGCCGTGCGGCTCGCCCTCGTCGAGGTTGCCGCGCCAGCCGACGTGGCCGTTGGAGAGCGCGAACACGGACTCGCTCTGGGCCAGGACGTCCAGGTTGAGCTGCGTCTCGCGCACGCACCACGGCTCGACGGTGTAGGACCGGTCGGTGATCACGCGTCCCCTTCCTGCCCGATGAGGTCGTCCAGATCCTTGACGACGACGTCGGCGCCGTGCGCGTACAGCGCGTCGGTCTGTCCGACCCGGTCAACGCCGACGACGTGCCCGAAGTTCCCGGCGCGGCCCGCGTCCATGCCGGCCAGCGCGTCCTCGAAGACGGCCGCGTGGGCGGGCTCGACGCCCAGGTCGCGGGCGGCTGCCAGGAAGGTGTCGGGGCGCGGCTTGCCGGGCAGGCCCCGCTCAGCCGCCACGACGCCGTCGACGCGGACGTCGAAGAGGTGCTCGGCGTGGATGGAGCGCAGCACGTCGCGGGTGTTGGCGCTGGAGGAGACGATCGCCGTGCGCAGGCCACGCGCGCGTACCGCCTCGACATAGCGCACAGTGCCGTCGTACGGCTCGACGCCCTCGGTGCGGATCCGCTCGAGGAGCAGCTCGTTCTTGCGGTTGCCGAGTCCGTGGACGGTCTGCGCGTCGGGCGGGTCGGCGGGGTCGCCCTCGGGCAGTTCGATGCCCCGGGAGGCGAGGAAGGTGCGGACGCCGTCGGCGCGGGGCCGGCCGTCGACGTACTCGTCGTAGTCGCCGGCGGAGTCGAACGGCCGGTAGTCCGTGCCCTCGCGCGCGTGCAGGAACGCGTCGAAGGTCTCCTTCCAGGCGGCCGCGTGCACCACCGCCGTACGGGTGACGACCCCGTCGAGGTCGAAGAGGCAGGCCTGGATGTCGTCGGGAAGACCGAGCGTCGTCGTCATACAAGCCCGGTTCCCCCACAACGCCTCTCCCAACGGTGTGGCGCGCGCCACATCCTCTCGCCACATGATTCCGTGACGCCGCCCGGTCGGTCAGTCATGGGGGAAGGAGTGGTGCTCGTGCGCGATCAGCCAGCGGCCGCGCTCCTTGCGCAGTCCGAAGGTGAGCCGCAACCGCAGGCCGGGGAAGTCCGCGAGCTCCTCGGGCGTGCCGCAGCGCAGCAGCGCGTGGGCGTAGGCGACGTCGTGACCGGCGGTGACGTCGAGGGTGTCGATGTCGAAGCGGGCGCCCTGGGCCTGCCAGGCGAAGAACGGCGGCTAGGCGGCCCGGTAGGCGGCAAGACCCCGGATGCCCTCGTGGGGCGCGGGCACGTCGTACATCACCAGGTCCTCCGCGTGGTGGTCGACGACCGTGTCGAGGTCGCCCCGGTGGACGGCGTCGGCCCAGCGGGTGATCAGGGTGCGGATCTGCGTCTCGTCGTCGGACACGGGCGTCCTCCTCTCCTTGCGGGTCTCCTGCCAGGAGACTGCGACACTCTGCTGTGTGCTCACTTTCGACGATCTGGTCCGGCGGGCCCGCTCCCTCGCCGGGGACGGCGGCCGGCGCACCCTGCTCGGCATCGCCGGCAGTCCAGGCGCGGGCAAGACGACTCTCGCCGAGCGCCTGGTACGGGAGCTGAACGGCGCGGGGGAGCCGTGGGCCGCACAGGTCCCGATGGACGGCTTCCACCTCGCCGACGTCGAGCTGGACCGCCTCGGCCGACGGGACCGCAAGGGTGCGCCGGACACCTTCGACGCGGCCGGTTACGCGGCTCTGCTGCGTCGGCTGCGGGAGGAGACGGACGGCGGGGACGTCGTGTACGCGCCGGGCTTCGAGCGGGTGCTGGAGCAGCCGATCGCGGGGTCCGTGCCCGTCCCGCCGCAGGTGCGGCTGGTCGTCACCGAGGGGAACTACCTGCTCCTCGGCACGGGGGCGTGGGCACGGGTGCGGGCCGCGCTGGACGAGGTGTGGTTCTGCGAGACGGACGAGGACGAACGCGTCCGCCGGCTGGTCGCCCGGCACGAGGAGTTCGGCAAGGGGCACGAGGAGGCGGTGGCCTGGGTGCGCCGGAGCGACCGGCTCAACGCCGAGCTGGTGGCGACGACGCGGGACCGGGCCGACCTGGTGGTGCGGGTGGGAGGGCCGGATGGGGCTTGACCTCACCGTGCTCGCGCTGGACTGGGATCGGCTGGAGCGGACCCCGGCGGCCGGGCGGCAGGAGCTGCTCGCCGAGGCTGCGTGCCCCCAGGGGCCGGACCCGGACGGCGCGCCCGAGGTCGGCTGGGTGTTCCCCGCCTCGCCGAAGGTGCCCTGGTGCGGCCGCTACGAGTTCCACAGCACCACCGGGTCCTACGCACCGCACTTCTGGGCGGGCGAGGGCTGGGACGCCGCCCGCGGGTTCGCCGACCCGGCGCTGCGGGACGCCCTGGACGGCTTCCTCCTCCCCCTGGTCCGGGACGAGGACGACATGCCGGGGGCCGGCCTCCTCCCCTCGGACGGCACTGCGTGGGGCATGCGCCTGCTCCTCGTCGGCCCGCCCGTCCGGGTGGCCGGGCTCGCCGCCCACTGGGCCCGCGCACAGCCCCTGCTGGAGGGTCTGCGCACGGAGTACGGCCGGCACGCGGCACGCCCCGGCGGGTCGATCGCGGACTTCGACGCGTTCACGGTGCTGCTGCGCGAGTGGGCGGTGGTGGTCGACGAGGCGGCGCGGCGCGGCTGGGGACTGCTCGGGCTGCCTGTCTGAGGACCGGACCCGGTTGCCTGCCGCGCCCGGCGTAGGCGTCAGCGCACCGGGGGCGCGCCGTGGGACGTCGTCCGGTCCTCGGACGAGCGGCGAGGGCAGGCGTCCCGTCACACGGCCGGTGCGGGCCGGCCGGCGCGCAGTGCGAGGGTCAGGGTGTGCGGGCCGAGTCCACCGAGGCAGACGCGGTTCCCGGTCGTCGCGTCGGTGCCGCCCACCACGGTGTGGTCCTGGCCGGGGTCGTACCGCAGGACGTCGCTCCGGTCCGGCCCGGCGAGCGGCTCGCCCGCCTCGACCACGGCCTCGACCCGGATCTCGTCGTCCCCGACCCGGTAGGTGATCGGCTCCGTGGTCAGGCACCGGCGTCCGTCACCGATCGGTTGGCCGCCCTGCGTCACGCCGCCCGGCCGGAAGGTCAGTTCGAGCGCCCAGGGCACCCGCGGTCCGCTGATGTCGATGCGCAGGTCGGCGCCGTCCTCCCGCAGGTCGGCCTCGACGCGGGTCGTGTGCGAGACCTCGTCCCGGGGCCGGTCCGCGAAGGACATGGCGGCCGAGAAGCGGCCCTCGTCCGCCATCCGGTAGGCGCCGTCGTCGCGCCGCCGGTCCTTCGGGAGCGGCTGGTAGTAGGCGGCCGTGAGGGTTTCGGTGAGCAGGTAACGGTTGTCGGCGAGCTTTCGCATGTCGGCGGCGCGGAACGGGCCCAGGTCGAAGAAGCCGCGCGAGAGGCGGACCGCGTCGAGGACGGCGTCGCCGGCGAACAGCCGCAGGAAGGTGGGATTGCAGGCGAGGCCCGAGCGGATGCGCCGGTGTTCCGGCACGTCGGAGCCGCCGTACACCACCGTGTGCGCGGTGGCCGAGGCGTGTGTGGCCAGGCGCGCGGTGGTGACGTACCGGTCGCGGGGCAGCTTCTCCGCGGCCGGTGCGGGCAGTGCGCGGCACAGGTCCGGGGTGAGGAGGGTCTCGGCGAGCAGGTCGGGGTCGTCGATGCCGCCGGCGGCCGCCTGCCGCGCCGCGCGGGCGAAGTCGCCGCGGCCGGTGCGGACCGCGAGCAGCCGGTAGTGGGGCAGGTAGGGCGCCAGCGGGAACGGATGGTACTGGTCCTGCCGTCTCGAGTGGACGGTCTCCACCGTGCCGTCCGGCCTGATGAGGTCCAGGGTGGCGGTGAGATTGCGTTCGACGGCGTCCAGCAGGTCGGCGCGGCCGAGGACGCCGGCCAGCAGCAGCAGCGACGGGTTGGACACATGGGCCGCGTAGTTGGCGCTCCGTTCCGAGTACAGGCCCTCCGCGTCGATGTCGACGCCCTCGGCGAGCCATTCCTCGACGCGGTCGAGCAGCCGGCCGTCGGGGAACGAGCGGTGCAGTCTGGCCAGTGCCGCGCACAGCTCCCAGCGGTGGTTCGGGGTGTGGATCCCGCCGGTCAGGAGACTGCCGCAGGCCGCGCCGGCGATCTCGGCGAGCACGGCCGCGACCTCGCCCAGTTCGGGCCCCGCGTCGGCGGCGAGGACGTGCGCGTCGCATACGTCGTTGACGGTGAAGGCGGAGTCCGGCGGTGACTGCACGTTGTCGCCGCCGGCGAAGAGGCCGGTGGATGTCTGCGCGGCCCGCAGGGCGCGCAGATGGGTCGTCGCGGCGGCGACGGCCCGGCCACTGCCGTGCAGGGCCGAGTCCGGGGAACGGTATGCCGCGATCAGGGTCTTCACCCGGCGGGCCAGCGCGCGGTGGGGCAGGCCGGCGGGTTCCTCGTCGGGGCGGGCCGCCACCGGGGCGGCCTCCCGGTCGGCGGCGCGGGCCACCGCGCGGACGAACTCGTGGTCGAGCGGGGTGGGCACGGTCAGTCCTTCAGTCCGGCGTTGATGTCGGCGCCCATGACGTAGCGCTGGAAGACGAGGAAGACGAGGATCAGGGGGATCATGGAGATCACCGAGGCACCGAGCAGCACCGACCAGTTGATGTTCTGCGCGCCGACGATGCTCTGGATGCCGATCTGCACGGTGAACTTGTTGGGGTCGTTCAGCATCAGCAGCGGCCAGATGTAGTCGTTCCACCGCCACTGGAACGACAGGATGGCGAGGGTCAGCATGATGGGCCGGGAGAGCGGCATCATGATCCGCAGGAAGATCGACAGTTCGCGCGCGCCGTCGATGCGTGCGGCTTCCACGAGTTCGTCGGGAACCGTCAGGAAGAACTGGCGGAACATGAAGCATCCGGTCGCGGTGAGCACGGCCGGGAGGATGATGCCGGCGAAGGAGTTGTAGAGGCCGAGGTTGCGGACCACCAGGAACTCGGGGGCGAGCATGACCTCCGACGGCAGCATCGTGGTGGCCAGGATGCAGAGGAAGAACGCCTTGAGCCACCGGTTGTCGTACTTGGCCAGCGCGTACCCGGTGCAACAGCTGACGCCCACCGTGAGGATCGTCGTGATCACGCACACGATGGCCGTGTTGATGAAGTACTGGGAGAAGTTGGCGCTCTCCCACGCCGCCTTGAACCCCGACAGGGTGGGGTTGTGCGGAACCAGCGTCAGCGGATAGGAGAAGAGGTCGCTGGCCGGCTTGAGGGAGCTGAGGATGAACCACAGCACCGGCAGCCCGTACAGGCACGCCAGGATCCACAGCAGTGTCGTCGCGGGCACCGCCCGCCGGAGTCCGCCGCCGCCCGCGTCGCGGGACCGCTTCTTGGAGACGGTCCGTCCGGAACCGGCGTCGACCGGGCGTGGGATGTCTGTGGTTGTCATCGGTTCTCCACCCGCCGGTTGACGATCAGCTGGATGATCGCGACGGCCATCAGGATGAGCATGAGCACGAACGACGCGGCGCTCGCGTAGCCGATCTGGCCCCGTTTGAAGCCGGTCTCGTAGATGTACTGGACGAGCAGGTTGTTCGAGGTGCCGGGGCCGCCGTTGTTGAGGGCGACGAACACCGGGTATTCCTTCATCGCGTTGATCGTGTTGAGCAGGATGACGATGAACGAGGTGGGCGCGATGCTCGGCAGCGTGATGCTGATGAACTGGCGCCACGGACCGGCGCCGTCGAGCGCGGCCGCCTCGTAGTACGACACCGGCACGTTCTTGATCGCCGCGATGAACAGCAGCATCGAGAAGCCCGTCCAGGCCCAGGACGCCGCCATGACCACCACGATGAGCGACAGGTCCGCGTTCGACTGCCACGGGACGGCACTGCCGCCGAGCTGCTCGATGACGTAGTTGACGAGTCCGAAGTTCTCGCCGAACAGCCACCGCCACAGGACGCCCACGACGATGGGAGACAGCAGCCACGGGATGAAGAAGATGACGCGGGCCACCGACGCGCCCTTGGCGTGTTTGTTCACCACCAGGTTGGCGGCGAGCAGCGAGAGCCCGAAGTTCAGCGGGACGAAGAGCACGGCGTACAGCAGCGTCCGGGTCAGCGCGTCGTAGAAGGTGGAGTCCCCTACCAGGTTGTGGTAGTTGTCCAGCCCGACGAACTGGAACGCCCCCACGCCCGTGTAGTTCGTGAACGAGTAGACGAGCCCGATCACCGCCGGCCACACGAAGAACAGCGAGAAGAGCACGACATTGGCCGCGATGAGGACGAGCGGCGCGAGGACGTAGGTGCTGCGTCTCCTGGGCGGGCTCACGGACACGTCCGAGGCGCGTTTTGTCATCTTCCTGACTCCGTGCTGGTGGATGGGATTGCCGTGGGCTCACCCCGTGAGCCCGGCATCACGTGCGCGTGCGGGGCCGGGCGGCGGTGTCGGGACACCGCCGCCCGGCCCTGTGGCCTACGATCCGCCGCCGACCTGCTGGTTGTAGCCGGCCACGATGTTCTCGAGGGCCTTGTCCGCCGACTGCTGCCCGTTGATCGCCTTGCCGAGCTCCGTCTTGGTCGGGTCCTCGGTCAGGCTCTTGCCCTTCAGCACCCAGTTCGTCTGCGCGCCGTTGAAGTAGCCGGAGATCGGGGCGTAGAGCGGGATCTCCTCGTTGTACAGCTTGAACGCCGCCTGCGCCGCCTCGGAGGTGAAGGGGTACTTGGGGTTCAGACCGCTCTCGACCGGCAGGAACCCGGAGGTCTCGCACAGCGTGCGGTAGTGGTCCGGCTCGTACAGCCAGGACATGAACTTCGTCGCGGCGGTGGCCGCGGCGCCGTTGTTGTTGAAGCCCACCATCAGGCCGCCGCTGTTGACGTCGGAGGCCTGAACCGGCTGGGCGGGGGTCGGGACGCTCGCCCACTCGAACTTCTTGATGCTCTCCGCGAAGGAGGCGACCTGCCACACGCCGGACCAGTAGGCGACCACGTCACCGCTCTGGAACATGGCCGACGGGTCGGCGCCGCTGGTCCACACCGACTTCGGCATGGTCTTGTCGTCGTTCAGTCCGACGAAGTAGTTCACGGCCTTCTTGGTGGCCTCGTCCGCCGAGAACTTCCCGGAGTCGTCCGCGTGGACGTACTTCCCGCCCATCTCGTACACCATGGCGCGGAGCCGGGACGGCGACTGGTCGAAGGTCAGGGAGTACTTGGCGTTGGTCTTCTCGCGGACCGTGTTCGCCGCCTTGATGAAGTCGTCCCAGGTCCAGGTCTTCTGCGGCGAGGTCGGGAAGGCGACGCCGGCCCTCTCGAACAGCGACTTGTTGATGTACAGGCCGGACGCGGTGACGTCCGAGGGGATGGCCAGCACCTTCCCCGACGAGTCCTTGGCGATGAAGTTGGCGTTGATCTTGTTGGTCTTGTTGTTGGCGATGGAGCCGAGGTCGATCAGCTTGCCCGACCAGATCGGGTCCAGCGCCGGCACGGCCGCCACGTCGGGCAGGGAGTTCGCCTGCGCGGCGTTCTTCAGCTTCGTCGCGTAGCCGTCGTAGGGGATGTTGACGAGCTTGACGTCGACGCCGGCTTCCTTCTTGTACTGCGCCACCAGCTTCTTCCAGCCGGCGTCCTGCCCCGGAACGGTGGAGATCCAGAACGTCAGCGACTTGGAGTTCCCGCCCGAGTCGCCGTCCGACCCGCAGGCGGAGAGCAACAGGGCACCTGCCGTGGCCACGGCAGCGAGGGGAACCAGACGGCGTATGCCGCCGAGGCCGAGTCGGCGGGAGCGCCGCACACCCACACTGGTCATCTTCGATCCCTTTTCGTCGTAGGGGACGGAGCACGGCGCCGAACGAGGCGGCACGGGTGCAGTTTGCAGGAAAGTTGCTTTCCGAGGGTGCGGCCTCGCCCGGCCGCATCGCCTTGACGGGTGGGATCCCCGGCCATGAGGGCCGTCGTCGCACAAGCGCGCCCTCGTGCGGCTGCCGTACTTCGCGTACCGGCGGGATGCTCAACCCAAGCCGACGTCCCGGCCGACTTAGAAAGCGCTTGTCCGGACATTGGCAGACCGAGTCCGAAGCCGTCAATCCTTGGGCCGCGCGGCCTGGGTCACGGTTTGGACTCCCCGGGCGACCGCGAGCCGTGCGGCGCCCGCGACGGTGCCGGAATCGCCGACCGTGCTGCTGACCACCTCGGTGGGCCAGCTCAGCCGCGCCAGCTCGGCCCGCACACCGGGCAGGAGCTGCGGATCCGCACCGGTGCTGCCGCCGAGCACGATGAGTCCGGGGTCCAGTACGGCGGTCACCGCGGCGGCGAGCCGGCCCACGTCCGCTGCGTGCCGGCCGACGATCTCGCCCGCCGTGGCCGTGCCCGCCCCGGCGAGGGCGAAGAGTCGCTCGGTGGTGCGCGGACAGGGCCCGTCCGCGGCCTCCCAGGCCTCCCTGGCCCGGCGCAGCAGCGAGCGTGCGCCGATGTACTCCTCCAGGGCCTCCTGGCGCGGCTCGCGGCCGTCGTCCCAGGGGTAGGGCAGCCGCGCGAGCTCTCCCGCGGCCCCGTTCGAGCCGCGCAGCACCTGTCCCCCGACCACGATGCCGAGACCGATGCCCACGCCGATCCGCAGATAGCCGAAGGTGTGCCGGCCCCGGGCGGCTCCCTCGTGCAGTTCCGCGAGCGCCGCGCAGTTGACGTTGTTCTCCAGCTGGACGGGCACGCCCGGGGGCAGCGCGACCGCCATGGCGTCGAAGGCGGGGCCGGCCTTGGCGGTCGCGGGGCGCATGCCGCTGCCCAGCCGGTCCCGCGCGGCCACGTCGCCGACGGCGACCACGATGGAACGCAGCGGCACGCCGTCGGGCAGCACGTCGAGCGCCTCGCGCACGGCGTCGGCGGCGTCCTTGCGGGAGGCGGTGGCCTCGGCGAGCAGCGCGCCGTCCAGGGCGCAGCCCCTGACGCGGGTGACGGCCGGGCCGAGATCGACGGCCAGCACCGCGCCCGCGGCCGGACCGAGGCAGTAGACGGCGGCGGAGCGGCCGGTGCCGCTGGAGGCGGTGCCGGAGTGCGCGGCGAGCCGGGCGGCCTCGAGCTCCGCCACGGCGGAGGACACCGTCGGCTTGGACAGTCCCGCGAGACTCGCGAGCTGCGGCCGGGTCGCACTGCCCGCCTGGGCCAGCACGGCGAATACGGCGCTGGCGCTCTCGGTCAGGCGGGGGGCTTCCACCACGTCGAGTTCCACAGTTTCCCCCACACGGGTACAGGGCCGCGCGCACCGGACGCGATCGTCCTGGCGGGCTGCGGCGATGGGATGCACCGACGTCGCGCGTGCCCGCCCCGCGTGGCCGGCCGGGCCACGCGGTGGTCGAGTGCGCGATTCCTCTTGACGCACTGTACTTCGTTAGTTAACTTCCTAACGAACTTCACGGTACTCGCCTGCCGTGCTTCGTCAGAGGCCCGTCCCGGGGCTTCCCTAGTTTCTCCATGCCTGTTCCCTCGGTCACGGTTCGCCCGCCGTCGCAGCACGTCAAGCGCATCGACGAAAGAGGATCCGTGCAGGACTCCCCCCCTTCGAGCCCCCTCGTGGTCGGCGTCGACGTGGGCGGCACCAAGACGCATCTGCGCGCGCTCGCGGGCGACCACGTCGTGGTCGACCACGTGCGCGCCAGCAGCGGCTGGCAGCCGCACGACCCGGCGGCCGCCGCGCACTGGCTGGTCTCCCTCCTCCGTGAGGCGCTGCCGGCGGGCACGCGTCCCGCCGCGCTGGCCGTGGGGGCGCACGCCTGTGAGACCCCCCTCCAGTGCGCGCGGATCCGCGTCGCGCTCCAGGAACTTCTCGGCGCGCCCGCGCACCTCGTGGGCGACGCCGAGTTGCTCGTTGCGGCCGCCGGTCTGGACAAGGGCGTCGGCCTCGTGGCCGGCACCGGCTCGGTCGCGGTGGGACGGCTTCCCGACGGGGCCCCGGTCCAGGTGGGCGGCTGGGGTGCGGTCCTCGGCGACGAGGGCGGCGCCGCCGGGCTCGTCCGGGAGGCCGCCCGGGCCGTCTGGGCCGCCCACGACCGGGGTGACGCCCCCGACGCCCTCGCACTCGGCCTGATCTCCTCCTTCGGCGTGCCGGAGGTCCCGGCGCTCGGTGCCGCGCTGGAGAGCGCGGTCGACGTCTCCGCCGAGTGGGGGCGGCACGCTCCCGTCGTCTTCGCGGCCGCCGCCGACGGCTCCGCCCTCGCCCGGTCGGTGATCGCCCGGGCGGGCGAGGACCTCGCGTCGCTCGTCGCACGGCTCGCGGCACGCGGGGTCGCGGTCGACGACGTGGTCGTGGCGGGCGGCACGGTACTCGGACAGCCCGCCCTGTACGAGGCGTTCGCCGACGCGCTGGGCGCGGCCGTGCCGGGAGCGCGGCCGCAGCCGCTCACCGTGCCGCCGGTCGAGGGCGCGGTGGCACTGGCGCGCTCGCTGCTGTGAGCCGCCGCCGGCACGTTCACCCGCAGGACACGCACCGGTCGCCGGGGCCTCGCGAAAGCGACACGACCCGGCCGTAGATCTTCGCTCAGACGCGTCACCCGGCTCACGGGGCGTCGCAAGACCCTCGGACCGCAGTCGCGACCCCTTCCCTCGGGCCCTTCGGCCGAGGCCACTCCAGGAAGGCACATCCATGCCGTCACCCGCCGGGCTCAGCTCTCCGTCGGCCGTGAACAGAAGGCGTTTCCTCAAGTTCTCCGTGGGCGGGTCGGCGGCCCTGGTGGCCGCCCCGACGCTGGCCTCGTGGCTGGCCCCCGCGGACGCCAAGGCCGCGACCGCTCCGCTCCCGTTCGTCGACGACTACAAGACGAACGTCATGGCCAACCTCACCCCCGAGACCAACGCGGTGATCCGCGCCCTCGGCGGCTTCGCGCAGGTGTGGAAGACCGGCGGCGCCTGGAACACCGGCACGCCCCTGCGGCCCGACATCCTGCGCGCCAACGTGCGCTACTGCGTCGCGGTCACCCGGGCGCGCACGGAGGCGCAGGGCAAGGAGGCCTTCGTCTACGACCGCCAGCACCAGAGCTACTCGACGATCGCCGGCCTGGGCCCCCTGACGGATCTGTACAGGGCCGGAGCCAAGGCCGTCACGTCGATCACCGCCGCCCCGGACGGCATCCCCGCCACCAAGATCGACGACGCCGTGCCCGCCGGCGCGCCCGCCGGCTCCGCGCTCGGCGCCGGTTCGTACGCCTCCGAGCTCGGGCTGGTCGCCAAGCTCGTCGACACGGTGCGCGGCAACTACGCCTCGGGCAACCCGAGCAAGTACGCCTTCCAGTACCCGCGGCCGTGGCGCATGAACGAGAACAGCGAGGTCGTCGACACCGGGAAGACCGACGCGCTCGGCTTCCCGGTCTACGACTCCGAGGTCGTCGTCGTGCCGCAGCTGCTGCGCCAGCGCAGCAGCTCGCCCACGGACGACGGCGGATTCCCGAGCGGTCACACCAACGCCTTCCACCTGGCGTCGCTGGCGTACGCGTACGCCGTCCCCGAGCGGTTCCAGGAGCTGGTGACACGCGCCCTGTATCTGAGCCACACCCGGATCGTGTCCGGCATGCACTCCACCGTCGACGTCATCGGCGGCCGCATCATGGCCACCGCGCTCGCCGCCGCCACGCTCGCCGACCCGGCCAACGCCGAGCTCAAGGCGGCCGCCCGCGCCCAGGCTCTGGCCTACTTCACCGAGAAGACCGGCACGACCGCCGACACCCTGTTCGCCTACGCGCACTCCGACGCCGACGACGAGTACGCCGACCGCGAGGCCAACGCCCGCGCCGTCGGGCCCCGGCTGACCTACGTCCTCACCAGGGAGGGCCGCAAGGAGCCCCTGACCGTGCCCAAGGGCGCGGAGGTGCTGCTGGAGACCCGGCAGCCGTACCTCACCGCGGCCCAGCGCCGGGAGGTGCTGCGCACGACCGCGTTGCCCTCCGGGTACGTGCTGCTGGACGGCTTCGAGCAGTGGGGCCGGCTCAACCTGTTCGCGGCCGCGGACGGTTACGGCGCCTTCGACGACGACGTCACGGTCACCCTGGACGCCTCCAAGGGCGGCTTCCAGGCGGCCGACGCCTGGCGCAACGACATCGCGGGCGAGGGCGGTCTGACCAAGCGCGGTTCCGGCACGCTCACCCTGACCGGGCACAACCGCTACCACGGCGGCACCGTCGTCGAGGCGGGCGTGCTCGTGGCCGGGCACGCCGGCGCCCTCGGCCAGGGAGACGTGCGGCTGACCGGCGGCACGCTGCGCGCGGGCGAGCCGGTGCGGGTGCGCGGCGCGTGGGCCCAGGGGGCCGGCGCGGTGCTCGATCTGACGCTGCGCGGGCATCACGGGCCGGCCCTGACGGTGTCCGGGCGGGTGCGGCTCGACCGGGGCTCGGTGCTGTCGCTGCGCTTCGACGCCGACCGGCCGCCGGCCGCGGGGACGACCGTGCCGGTGATCGCGGCGTCGGTGCTGCGCGGCCAGTTCGACCGCGTCGAGCTGGACTGCGGTCACCTTCGGGCCGTACCGGTGTACACCGCGCACGGCCTGTCGGTACGTCTGCTGAAGCGGTAACACCCGTCGTGGCGGGAGCCGACCCGGTGCGAGCCCGCGCACCTGCCGGCCCGCTCCCGCCACCACCCGGCCGGTGTCGACCCCGGGCCTGTGTCGACCCCGGGCCGATGTCGACCCCGGGCCGATGTCGACCCCGGGCCGATGTCACCCCCCTCGGGCCGGGTCGGCTTCCGGGCCGACGTCACCCTCGGGATCGATGAGGGCGCACCTCGGAACGCCGGCAGGCGGTCCGGCCAGGGCTCCGCGCGACGGAGGTGACGCCGGGCCCCTGGCAGCCGCCGATGCCACCGAACCCCTCGCGGCCGATAACCACTCCCCCGGACGACCCGAGACGACGCCGAGCCCGGGCGGCCGGAGACGACGCCGGGCCCCGCGCGGCCGGAGACGACGTCGGGGCTCCGGGCAGCCGGTGACCGGCATCGGGCCCAGGACCGCGTCGTACCGGCGGTAATCCGCGATCACCGAGGGTGCGCGGAGGCGTCCTCGCCCGCTCTCGGCCCTCCCTTGCCGGGCGGGCCCCTGAGCTATGTTGAGCCTCGTGGAAGACAAGGGAGGCGCACCGGCGCCATCGCCGCAGCAGGCACGCGCACAGGCATCCGCGATCACCTCGGGCAGAACCGGGCCGGAGACGGAGGTGTCGCCGACCTCCCGGCTGCGGGCGCTCTTCGACGGGCCTCAACTCTCCCCGGGACAACGGCGTATCGCCCAGTATCTGATCGAGCACATCACCGAGGCGGCATTCCTGTCGATCACCGACCTCGCGGACCGGGTCGGCGTCAGTCAGCCCTCGGTGACCCGGTTCGCCGCGGCGGTGGGCTTCAGCGGGTATCCCGCGCTGCGGGAGAGGCTCCAGTCGATCGCGCTCGGCGCGCTGGCCGGTGGCCCGGCGGCGGAGGTGAACCGCAGCAACGAGCTGCAGGCGGCGGTCGACGCGGAGATCGAGAACCTGGAGAACCTGCGGCGCGACTTCGCCGACCCCGACCATGTCATCGACGTCGGCCGGCAGCTCTCCCAGTCGACGCCGCTGACCATCCTCGGGCTGCGCATCTCCGCCTCGCTGGCCGAGTACTTCGCCTACGCCGCCCGCCGCGTCCACCCGGACGTGCGGCTGGTGACCCGGGGCGGCAGCGTCGCGTACGACGCTCTGCTGCAGTCCCGGGAGGCGGGCGGGACCTGGGTGCTGGCCTTCTCGATGCCCCGGCACGCGCAGGAGACCCTGACCGCCGTGCGGGTCGCGCGCAGCGCCGGCCTCAAGGTCGCACTGATCACCGACCTCGCGCTGGGGCCGGTGGCCGACGAGGCCGACGCCACCTTCGCCACCGGCACGGGCTCCCGCCTGGTCTTCGACTCGTACGCCGCCCCGGGCGTGATGGCCGCGGCGCTGCTCCAGGCGATGACCGACGCCGGCCCCGAGCGCACCCAGGCCCGGCTCGAGGAATACGAGCAGATCGCCGAGCAGCACCAGTTCTTCCTCCGGGAATGACCGTTTGATCCAGGACCACCCCCCTCCCACAGAGGAGACCAAAGGAACCATTACGGGCATTTCACGCATGAATGTTTTCATACGTCTTGCAAAGCCGTCGGCATATATAAATACTGCTCACGGCCGCACCCGCCCGCGAAGGGCTCCTGTACGGGCACCCGGAAGACCGCCGTCCCTACCCACGTCGGCGCTCGGGGTGCTCGGGGCATCGCTTGCGCGAGCGCCCTAGGCGGCCCCGGTCATCCCCTGGACCGGGGCCGCCCCGAACCGTCGGACCACCGTCACGACGCCACATACCGGAAGCGATGATCATGACTCTGACGACGACGCGCATCAGCTCGGACTGGCCGTGCCAGGTCAAGACGCCCGGCAGCTACGACTGGGAGCGCTCGGCCGCCAAGTGGCTGCGTGAGCTGGTGCCCGCGCGGTACGCGAGTTACCCCGCCCTGCTGCGCCACCCGGTGCTGCTCGCCCGGCACGCGCAGATCCAGGTCCAGAACGAGGTCCGGGTCGCCCGTACGGCTCTGCAGACCGCTCGCGCCGACCTCCCCCGGCTCGGACTGGCCGAGTCCGTCATCGAGCACACCATCAAGATGTACGCGGCCGAGGTCATGCAGCTCCAGCACATCGCCCGCAGCGTCCGCGCCGTCACCCAGGCCCTGACGGAGCACAACGCCGGGCGCTGAGCGGGGTGTCGCAACGATGTCCTCGCAGGCCATAGCACCTGGCGGGAGGGTTGTCGCAAGACCTCGATCTGATCCGCGCCCATGTGCCATGCTCGAGGCGTGACGAGCGAACCCGCCCTGCCCGCGGAGTCCGGCGGCGTCCCCGACATGGCCGCGCTGACCCGCGTCGTGGCTCGCCAGCGCGCCGAGATGGACAGACTGCAGGACCTCGCGGCCACCGCGGCCGTGCTGGAGCGCGCCAAGGGCGCACTGATGGCACAGCGTGGCTGCACCCCCGACGCCGCCCAGGAGGAACTGCGCCGAAGGGCGCAGGCCGCGCGGCGGACACTGCTGGAGGAGTGCTGGATCACCCTCGGCGCCCTCGCCGCACCGCCGCACACCGAGCCCGCGGCTCCCTCCGCCGACGCCCCGGAGCAGAGCACGCCGCAGCCGGCCGGCGACGAGATCGACGCCACCGCCCTCGGCCGGCTCAGCCGGACCCTGGTCCGGGTGGGCGGCTCGCAGGATCTCGCCCGCAGGCTCCTCGACCACCTCGCCCCGGACGTGGGCGCCGACGCCGTCATGATCTACGCGCGGCTGCCGGGCGGCGGGCTCGAACTCGTGGGGCACGCCGGGATCGACGAGACACTGGCCGACCAGTGGGGCCGGATTCCGCCGGTGAGCGGGATCGCCGCCCGCGACGCACTCGAGTCCGGCCGGCCGTGCTGGCTGGAGGACCTCGACAAGGACGCGCAGCGGCATCTGCTGATCGGCGATCCGCCCCGGCGCTGGCCGACCCGGGCCTGGCTGCCGGTGGTCACCGGCGCGTCGGCCGACGTCGCGCTGGGCATCCTCCGCCGCCGTGAGGGTCCGTTCACCCCGCGCGTGCGGGAACATCTGCTGGCCGTCGCCCAGCTCTGCGCGGGCCCGCTGCGCACGTTCGACGCCCGTCGGCCCGCCGCGGCGTTCGGCGCGGACGCCGTACAGACGATGTTCGACCGACTGCCGGTCTCCGCGGTGCTCCTCTCGCCCCTGCGGTCCGCGTCGGGGCACGTCGAGGACTTCCGCGTCGACGCCGCCACCCGGATGGCCTGCGACGCCAGGGGCCGCAGCGGGCGCGAGCTGGTCGGTCTGCGCTTCCTGGAGTGCTGGCCGGAGATGGCCGGCGAACCCCTGTGGCAGGGCTGCCTGCGGACACTGGCGGGCGACGAGCCGTTCGAGGGCGAGCCGTTCGCCCTGCAGCAGATGATCGCCGGCTTCAGCGAGCTGTCCACCTACTCGGCGAGGGCGGCGCGGCTGGGCGACGGACTGGTCGTCAGCTGGGTCCGCCACGATCCCTCGGACCGGCAGGAGCAGCGGCTGGCGGACGTGCAGCGGCTGGGCAACCTGGGCTGGGTCACCTGGAACCTGGTGACGGGCGAGGGGGACTGGTCCTCCCAGGTCTTCGCCATCCTCGAACGCGACCCCGCCCTGGGCGTCGTCCCGCTTCCGAGTCTGCCGCGGCTGGCCCTGCCGGAGGACGTGCCGGTGCTGGCCCGCTCCGTCGGGGAGCTGGTGCGCCGCGGGCAGCCGTGCGACGTGCCGTTCCGGTTGGTCACCCGGGACGACGTCCGTCATCTGCGGGTGGTCGCGGAGGCCGTGCCGGATGCCGAGGGCACGCCCGTCGAGGTGCACGGCTTCGTGCAGGACCTCACCGCGCAGCGCAGTGCCGAACTCGCGCTCGTCGCCAGCGAGCGGGCGATGCTCACCCAGCACGGTGTGCTGCAGGCCGAACGCACGGCCGCCGCCCGTCTTCAGGACGCGCTGCTCCCGCTGCCGAAGCAGCCCGTCCGGCTGGCCGGACTGCGGGTGGACGTCGCGTACCTGCCCGCGCAGTCGGATCTCAGCGTCGGCGGGGACTGGTTCAGCGCCATCGAACTACCCGACGGGGAAGCCCTGTTCGTGGTCGGCGACGTGGCGGGGCACGGTCTGGGCGCAGTCGCGGCGATGGCGCTGCTGCGGTTCACCGCCAAGGGCATGATCATCACGGGGTCGTCGCTGACCGGGGCGCTCAGCCGGCTCAACGCGCTGCTGCTGCACTCCCGCGATCCGCACGGCTCGGCGACCATGATGCTGGCCCGCTACAACCCGCGCGAGCACCGGCTCGTCTGGGCGCAGGCCGGCCATCCCCCGCCGCTGCTGCTGCGGGACGGCGAAGCGCGCTACCTCGAGCGCCCGTACGGGATGCTCCTCGGCGCGACGGACGCGCCCCGCTACGAGGAGACGGACGTCCTGCTGGAACCCGGCGACCGGCTGCTGCTGTACACCGACGGTCTGGTCGAACGGCCCACGGAGAGCATCGACCGGGGCCTGGAACGGCTCGCCCGGGCCGCCGCCCGACGCGGGCCGGCCGGTCCGGCGCCGCTGGAGCGGCTGCTCGGCGCGGTGCTGGAGCCCGACGGCCGCGACGACGTGTGCGTCCTCGACATCCGGCTGCCGAGGGACGGCGAGCCGTAGGGCCTGCCCCTTCCCGCCCCGCCCGGCACGCACCCGGCCGTCGCCCGGTCATCCGGCGGCGGCCGACCCGGTGCGGGACTCCAGGTCGCGGCGGGTGTCGTCGCCGTACACGCCGGACTCGTCGCCGCGGATTCCGTACCAGAGCTGGAACCGGGCCACGGCCTCGGTGAGCACGCTGCCGTAGCGGCCGTCGGTGGGGCCGTTGTCGTACACGTTCGGGATCCTCAGCAGACGCCGCTGGAGCTCGGTCACCTCGGGGCCGCCGTCCCCCTGCCGGAGGGTGCCCGCGCCGTCGGGATCGGCGGACGCGCTCGCGGCGGCGGTCGGCGTGGGAGCGGGTGCGGGGGGTTGTGCCCCGGCGGCGGCTCCGCCGTCGCGGCCGGGCAGGAACAGCGCGCCGGCGAAGCCGAGGAGCGCGGCCGCGAGCACGGCGACGGCGGCGACCGCGACGCGGGGCGGCCCGTCGGCCCCGCGGGGCGCGGGCCGGGCGGCGCGGGCGGGGGCCGTGCGCGGAACCGGCCGGACCCCGCGCCCGGGTGCGCGCCGGGCTCGCGCGCCGACGGCCGGCGCCGGGGGCAGTTCCCGGGTCTCGGCCTCGTCGCCCGGGGTCCTCCCCGGGAGCGGAACGGCCTCGTAGCCGTCGGCGGGGTCCTCGGTCATCTCGCGGAACAGTTCCGCGAGGGCGTCGGTGTTGCGCGGCCTCAGGACCCGGATGGGCTCCAGGACCTGGCGGTCGTGCGGCTGTCCGGGTTCCTCCGGTGTCGGCACCTGGTCTCCCTCCCGTGGGTCCCCCGGATGGGATACGGGCGCGCGGGCCGCCGGGTTCAACGGCCCCCGCCCGACGCGGCCCGCGGACCGGGCCGCTCCCGCGAGGAAGGGCGGGGCTACTGTGCGAGGAAGTGGCGCAGGGAGCGGGTCGTCGCGGCGACGAAGGCGTCCCGCGCCTCCTCGTCGAGGGCGTCCAGTGAGAGGTAGGGGTTGAGGTCCTCCAGCTCCACCAGCAGCAGTTCGCCGTCCCGGGTACGGCAGGCGTCGACGCGCTGGATGCCGTGCGCGAGACCGTTCCAGTCGACGAAGCGGTGGGCGAACTCCAGGTCCCGCACGGTGGGCCGGTACGGCTGGAGCTCCCAGCGGCGGTCGGGGCGCGGAGCGTACAGGGCGTACTGGAAGTCGTGGTCGACGTAGTAGAAGGAGACCTCGTGGACGAAGTCGACGCACGGCTGCACCAGGAGCGAGCCGTCGGCGGCAGCCGGCAGGGCGTCGGGCGCGACGACCCGCAGGCCTGTCGAGTCGGCGCCGAGTTTGGGCTTGACGACGTACCGCTCGGCCTCGGGCAGCCGGTGCAGGTCCTCGGCGCGGTCGACGGTGGGGATCACCGGGAATCCCTCGGCACCGAGGTCGAGGAGGTACTGCTTGCCCGCCATGTCCGCGCGGCCGGTGAGCGGGTTGTAGACGCGTACGCCGTCGCGCAGCGCGCGCTCCCGGAAGGCCTCGTACTGCGCCCGGTAGCCCAGGACCGGTCCGCTGTTGCGGACGACAACGCCGTCGAAGGCAGGCATCAGTGCGGTCGCGTCCAGCGGATGGCACAGGGCGAGGTCGAAGTCCGCCCGCAGGCGGGAGGAGAGGAAGACGTCCTCGTCGCCGTAACGGCGCCCACGGGCCGGGTAGGCCAGGTCGGTGACGTAGAGGAGACGGGGGCGGGCGGCGGGCATGCGAGGTCTCCCGGTGGGCGGCGAAGCGGTGCGCAAAGGTTACGTCAGCGGCAACGCCGCCGACCTGGCGGTACGGCTGCGGCGGGCGGGACTCGTGGGCGTCGGCGGACGAAGGGGTCGTACGATGACAGGACCGTCGTTCTTATCTCCTGAAGGGCTCGCCGATCCCGTGACCACCGCAACACTTCTCGACGGCAAGGCCGCCGCGGCCGACATCAAGAGCGAACTCGCCCTGCGCGTACAGGCGTTGAAGGAGCGCGGCGTCACCCCCGGGCTGGGCACGATCCTCGTCGGCGACGACGCGGGCAGCCGTTCCTACGTGGGCGGCAAGCACCGCGACTGCGCCCAGGTCGGCATCGCCTCGATCCGGGTGGAGCTGCCCGCCGACGCCTCCCAGGCCGACGTGGAGGCCGCCGTGCTCCGGCTGAACGCCGATCCGGCGTGCACCGGGTTCATCGTGCAGCTCCCGCTCCCCGCCCACATCGACACCCACGCGGTGCTGGAGCTGATCGACCCGGTCAAGGACGCCGACGGCCTGCACCCGACGAACCTGGGCCGACTGGTGCTGGGCATCCCGGGCCCGCTGCCCTGCACCCCGCGCGGCATCATCGACCTGCTGCGCCGCAACCACGTGGAGATCACCGGGCAGCAGTTCTGCGTGATCGGCTGCGGCGTCACCGTGGGCCGTCCGCTGGGCCTGATGCTGACCCGCGCCACCGAGCACGCCACCGTGACCCTGTGCCACGAGGCCACGCAGGACACGGCCGCGCACGCCCGCGAGGCGGACGTGGTGGTGGCCGCGGCCGGAGTGGCCCACATGGTCCGCCCCGACTGGATCAAGCCGGGTGCGACCGTGCTGTCCGTGGGCCTCACGCGCACGGTCGAGGGCATCCTCGGCGACGTCCACCCGGACGTGAGCGACGTCGCCGGCTCCTTCGCGCCGCCGATCGGCGGCGTCGGACCGATGACACGGGCGATGCTGCTCACCAACGTGGTCGAGGCGGCGGAGCGGCTCTGACCCGACGCCGGTCCGGCACTCGGTTCCCCGGATGAGGGAACCGAGTGCCATCGGTGTCGTTCAGGTGTTACGTTCCCGTCCATGAGCGCGACTGACAAGGCGCCGGCCAAGCCGCCCATGCGGGACGCCCTGGTCGCGGCGGCCTTCCGGCTGTTCCTGGAGCGCGGCTACGAACAGACCACCGTCGACGACATCGTGGCGCTCGCGGGAGTCGGCCGTCGGTCCTTCTTCCGCTACTTCCCCTCCAAGGAGGACGTGGTCTTCCCCGACCACGAGCGGTGCCTGGCCGACATGACCGCCTTCCTCGCCGCGAGCGACGAGCGGCACGAGCCGGTGCGGCGCGTCTGCGACGCCGCCCGGCTCGTCCTGCTGATGTACGCGGAGAACCCCTCCTTCTCCGTACAGCGCTACCGGCTCACCAAGCGGGTCCCCGGGCTGCGCGCGTACGAGCTGTCGGTGGTCTGGCGCTACGAGCGCGCCCTGGCCGAGTACCTTCGCGGCCGCTTCACCGGCCGCGCGCACGGCACCCTGCACGCCGACGTCATCGCGGCCGCGGTGGTGGCCGCGCACAACAACGCCCTGCGCTCCTGGCTGCGTTCGGACGGCCGGGGGGACGCGACCGCGACCGTGGACCACGCCCTCGGGTTCGTGCAGTCGGCCTTCGGTGTTCCCCCGGCTCCCGCCACCGCCCCCACTCCCGCCGCGGTGCCGTCCACCGCCGAGCACCCGGAGGACGTCGTGGTGGTGGTCACCCGGCGCGGAACGCCGCTGTGGCGTGTGCTCCGGGAGATCGAGACGACGCTCGAGCCGGACCGGACCCCGGGAGATCAGGGTACGCAGTGCCTTTACCTGTGACACTCAGTGCCATACGCTGTGGCCGTGCACGGCGGCACGGTCGACCGGGCACGTGCGTGCACGGGTGAACCGCGCACGTGGATTCCGGCCGAGTGCAGGGAGTTGACCCGCGTGTACCACCACTCAGGAACCGCCGTACAGCAGACCGTCCGCTCCGCGGCGGGCGTCCTCGACCGCCCGCATGCCGACGGCGACACGATCCTCTTCCAACGCTGCACCTGGTGCGCCACCACGATGTACCACCGGCTGCTGTGTCCGGTGTGCCAGGGCAGCGACCTGCGCACCGAGCGCAGCGAGGGCGCCGGAACGGTCCGCCATGCCACGGTCGTGCACCGCAACACCCCGGCGGCGCGCAATGTGTCACTGGTGGAGATGACCGAAGGGTTCGTCGTGCGCGGCAGGGTCATGGGGCCGCTCATCGGCATCCACAGCGGCGCCCGCGTCCGGCTGTCCACGGCGCAGGACCCGGTGCGCGGGGAGCCGGTCTTCCAGCTGCTCGACGAGCCGTACCGCGCCTGGCACTGAGCGCCGCACCTCACCCCACTCCCGCGTGACCGGTTTCGTTCGCTCCTCGGGCGGTCTGCGACCGCACAGGCAACCCAAGGATCCGGTTTCGCTTCCTCCGTGACGCGAGGAGCTCCCGGGACGGACGGGGCTCCCGCGCTCCGGAGTTGAGGAGTGGACCTTGATCCGTGTCCGGCGAACAGGTGTCACCGCCGTGGCCGCGCTCGCGGCCCTGGCGGGAACACCGGGACTGGCACTTGCCCGACAGCCTTCCGAGACGAGACCCCCCGCCGCTTCCGCCGACCGCGCACTGCCCCAGGGCTGGCAGGTGGGCGGCACGGGCGCCGCACGCGAGCTGGTGTGGCGCTCGCCGAGGCCCGTGCCCGTCGGCGACGCCCGCGTGGAGTTCCACGCCGGTGGCCGGCTGCTCGGCGTACCGAGGCAGTCCGCGGACGGCCGCACCTTCCGGCTCCCGCTCGACGAGGCCGGCGCCGCCCCCCTGAAGGATCTGCGGGTACTGGCGAGCGGACGCCGCCTGGACGCTCCCGCCGCCGACTCCCCCGCCGGCAGGCGCAGTTCGCCCGCCGTCCGGCAGCCCCCGTCCGCGGCGCCCCTGCCGGCGAACTCCGTCGACCCGGGCAGGCCGGGCTCGTACCGCACGGTCACCGGCGAGTACCGCCTGGACCCGGTGAGGTTCCCGGGGTACGCCGAGCCGGTCGAGATGCGGGCCGTCGTGGTCGCACCGGCCGGGGCCGCCGGCAAGCGGCCGCTCGCGCTGTTCCTGCACGGCCGGCACAGCACCTGCTACACGCCGGGCGCCGAGGACGACGTGAGCGGTGAGTGGCCCTGCCCGGCCGGCACCAAGGAGATCCCCAGCTACCGGGGCTACCTGAGGGACCAGCAACTGCTGGCCTCCCAGGGCTATGTCACCGTCTCCGTCTCGGCCAACGGCGTCAACGGGCAGGACGGGCAGGCCGAGGACGGCGGCGCGCAGGCGCGCTCCTCGCTGGTGCGACAGCACCTCGCCCGGTGGGCGGACTGGGCCGCCCACCCGGGCGACGCCCCGGCCGGCGTGCCCGGCGCGGCGAAGGCCGACCTCTCCAAGGTGCTCCTCGTCGGTCACTCGCGCGGCGGCGAAGGCGTCAACCGGGCCGCCATGGACAGCCTCTACCCGCCGCCGGCCGCCCAGGAGGGCTACCCCGGCAAGGTCCGCTGGAGGATCCGCGGGACCGTCCTCGTCGGGCCGACGATCTTCGGCCAGAATCCGGTGGCCGACGTCCCCTCCGCGACGATCCTGCCCGGCTGCGACGGAGACGTCGCCGACCTCGAGGGCGAGACGTACCTCGACGGGACGCGCGGCATCGGCAAGGGCGCCGCCCTGCACAGCGCCGTCTACGTCGTCGGCGCCAACCACAACTTCTTCAACAGCGAGTGGACGCCGGGCACGTCCGAGGCGCCGTCCTCGGACGACTTCGGGGACGACCCCGAGGAGGGGCGGCGCGACCCGGTGTGCTCCACCGCCGCGCCCACCCGGCTGACCGCCGACCAGCAGCACCGGGCCGGCGCCTCCTACATAGCCGCCGCGGCCCGGCTGTTCGTCGCGGGCGACGACCGGGTGCGCCCGCTGCTCGACGGCTCCGGCAGGCGCGCTCCGTCCGCGGACCCCGCCCGCGTTCTCACGCACGCCGTCGGCGCCCGTCGCACGGGCGGTTTCGTGCCCGACGGCGGGGTCGCGGTGACCGGCGGCCGGGTCTGCCGGGCCGACCCCGATCCGGCGCAGGCCTGTCTGGGTGACAACGCTCTGGGGATGTCCCCGCACTTCGGGTGGTGGGAGCTGCCGAAGGACTCCGGCAAGAGCGCGGTCGCGCTGAAGTGGTCCGCACCGGGCTCCCCCGCCAAGATCACCTCCACCGCCCCGGTCTCCCTGTCGGGCGCCCGGAGCCTGGCCCTGCGCGTGTTCGTACCGCCCAACACGACCGGCACGGAACTCGACGTGACCGTCGCCGACTCCGCCGGCCGGCGCGCGAAGCTCGGCAGGGTCCGGGTCGACGGGCTGCCCGGCTCCGACCGCACCTCCTCCTACTGGGCCCGCGAACTGCGCCTGCCGCTGACCGCCGCCGCCCGTGCCCGACTCGACCTCCGGCATGTCAAGTCCCTCGAACTGACGCCGCGTTCGGGGTCCGGCGAGGCCTGGTTCATGGACGCCTGGGGTTGGGCGCCCGGCACGCCCGCGGTCACGCCCGCGGTCACGCCCGCGGCACTGCCGCGCGTCGACATCGGCCGGCTCACGGTCGAGGAGGGCGACTCCGGGACCCGCACCTACCACGTTCCGGTCCAGGTGTCCGGACACGGCACCGGCACGGCCCGCTTCTACGTCGTCGACACGCAGAGCGGTGAGGCGACGGAGAAGGTGCTCGCGGTCCGGCCCGGCGCCGACCCGATCGACCTCTCGGTCGAGGTGAAGGGCGACACCCTCTTCGGCGACGACGAGGCGCAGGACCTTCTTGTGAAGGCCGTGCGGGGCGCGGTCGTCGGCTCCTACCGGGGCGGGGTCACGGCGCACAACGACGACCCGGCGCCGCGGGTGTCCCTGGCGCCCGTCGTGCGGGCGACCGAGGGCGAGACGCTGACCTGGCGGGTCTCGCTCTCCCGGGCCGCCGAGGTGCCGCTGTGGTACCTGCTGCGGTTGGCGCCGGTCACCGACGGGGCCGAGTTGTCCACCAAGGACGTCGACCCGCAGTGGCTGTCCGATGTCTCGGGCCAGGAGCCCGACCCCGAACTCCCGCTGTCGCAGGTGGACATGTACACCGGGCCGCAGTTCCCGGCCGGGGCCACCAGTGCCGAGTTCGCCATCCCGACGGTGCGGGACCGGCTGGCCGAACCCGAGGAGTCGGTGCGCTTCACGCTGAGCGACGACCGGGACCGGCCGATGCCGGACGCCCCGGCCTCGACCGGAACGGTCGTGGACGCGCCGTAGCGCGACCCCGACGACAGGAGGGGGCGCGGACCGTCCGGCGGTCCGCGCCCCCTCCCGCGCTCACAGCGTGATGCGGATGCCCACCGTCCCGTCCAGCCCCCGGCGCAGCCGGCTGCCCAGCAGGGTGAGCCTGCCGACGACGCCGTACTTGCGGGCGAGCAGCGTGCGGTAGCGGGCGGTGGTCTGCGCGTCACAGATCTCGGCGGTGGCCGGGATCTGGTCGCCCGTCGGGTTGCCCCGCACGTCGCACGGGCCGACGAGGACGTCCCCGCGCGCTCTGATGCGCTTCACCTTCCAGGCGTCGGCGGCCGACCAGGCCCCGAGCGCGTCACCGTCGCGCACCACCCACACGGGGGTGGCGACCGGCGTCCCGTTCTTGCGGAAGCTGGTGATCAGCAGATACTTTCCCGCCGCCAGCCGGTCGAGCGACTTGTCGTCCATGGCCGCAGTCTAGTGCCGTGGCCAAAAAGGTTTGCCGGTGAACCTTTCCGGTCACGGCGCCAGCCAGGCACCCCGGACGCGCTCATCACCCCGGCGGGTCCCGCGCGACGGTCCGTCGCCGGCGGCGGTGAGCGGCCTCAGTGCACGGCAAGGGCCATCCGCCGCACTCCTTCGGTGAGGATCTCGGGCGAGGTGGCCAGATTCAGCCGCACGTGTCCGGCTCCGCCCGTGCCGAAGTCCGGTCCGGGGCTGAGAGCCACCCGGCCGCGCTCCAGGAAGACCGCGGCCGGATCGTCCCCGAGGCCCAGGTCCCGGCAGTCGAGCCAGGCCAGGTAGGTCGCTCCGCCCGGCCGGTACCCGACGCCGGGCAGGTGTTCGGCGAGGAGGGCGGTGAGCAGACGGCGGTTGTCGTCGAGCCCGGCGAGCAGGGCGTCCAGCCAGGCCGTGCCTTCGGACAGGGCGGCGGTGTGGGCGAGGACGCCGACATGGCTGGGCCCGTGGCCGACCTCCTCGGGCATGCGGGCGAGGTCGGCCGCCGCGTCGGGGCCCGCGATCGCCAAGGCCGCCTTGAGCCCGGCCAGGTTCCAGCCCTTCGAGGCCGACATCAGCGACAGACCGCTCTGTGCGCCCGGGACGGCGAGGTAGGGGATGAAGTCGCCGTCCGGGGCCGCGAGCGGTGCGTGGATCTCGTCGGCGACCACCCGCACGCCGTACCGGTCGGCGAGGGCCGCGACGGCGGCCAGTTCCCGTGCCGTGTGCACGGTGCCGGTCGGATTGTGCGGGCTGCACAGCAGGTGGGCGGCGCGCCGACCGCCCGCGACGGCCCGCCGGTAGACCTGTTCCAGCACGTCGAGGTCGAGCCGGCCGTCCGCGCCGAGGGGCGCCTCGGCGATACGCCGGTCCATGTGCGCGACGAACGCGAAGAACGGCGGATACACCGGCGGGTTGACCACCACCGCGTCACCGGAGGCGGTCACCAGCTTCAGCATCTCGACGACGCCCAGCATCACGTCCGGCACGATCGCCGTCCGCTCGACCGCGAGCCCGTCCCAGCCCCAGCGCTTGGCGACGAACTCGGCCAGCGCCTGCGCGTAGGCCGTGCCCGACGGATATCCGGTGTCGCCGAGCGTGAGGGCCCGCGTCACCGCGCGGACGACCGGCTCGGCGAGCGGCACGTCCATCTCGGCGACCCACAGCGGCAGGACGTCGGCCGGATGGGCGCGCCACTTCACGCTCGTGCGGCGGCGCAGCAGATCGAGAGTGAGGGCGTTCAGCGGATTCGGTTCACCTGGCGTCTCGTGCGGGATGCTGGTCATGGGCACAAGATAGGGGGCCGTGTTGTGACCTGGGATCACGTGAACGGGACAGTCGCGGCGGACGCCGCCGGCATCCGGGAGATCGCCTGCGACGAATCGGGCTCGGACGGCGAGAACCTCACCGGCGGCAACACGGATGTGTTCGCCCACGCCAGTGTGCTGCTGCCGGCCGAGTCCGCCGCCGGGCACGTACAGGAGATCCGGAACCGGATCCGTTCGCCCGCGGAGGAGTACAAGGCGAACCATCTGCTCCGGGAGAAGCACCGGACCGTCCTCGAGTGGCTTCTCTCGCCGTCGGGGCCGCTGCACGGGCGCGCACATGTGCATCTGGTGGAGAAGCCCTTCTACGTCGTGGACCGGGCCGTCGACCTGCTGCTGGACGATCCCGGGGCGGCCGTCTCCCTGTTCGGGGAAGGACGGCGGACGTTCACCGCGGAGGAATGGACGACCTTCCTGGAGGCGGCGAACCACCTGCTGTGGGTGCGCCACGACGACGTGCCGGACGCTCCCGTGCCGCGCTTCTTCCACGTGGTCGACGTCCTGCGGCGCCGGTATCCGGGGACACCGGCGGCGGACGTTCTCGCGCGGATGTCGGAGGAACGCCCGCGCGCCCTGGCCTATCGCGCCGGAATCCAGGACGGTCCGTTCGTGCTCGCCCCGGTCCTCAATCCGCTGCTCCCCTCGATCCTGCACACCGCGGCCCACTGGAGCGACGGCGGGCGTCCGGTCCGGCTCGCGCACGACCGCCAGAACATGCTCACCCCGGAGCGGATCGCCTGGATCGAGGGCGAGGCTCGGCGACGCGGCATCCGGCTCGCGGGGCTCCGGCTGGTCGTCTCGCGGTTCGACGCCCGGGTGCAGCTCGCGGACTTCCTGGCCGGCATCGCCCGCCGGATCGCCTCGGACGAGCTCAACGGCCGCGGTGACCCGACGCTCTCCGCGCTGCTGCGGCCATACACCGGCGCGGCGGCCGTGTGGGGCGACGCCCGGAGCTGGGCGCGGCTGGGGCCCGCACGGGAACCGGGGGGACCGTCCGCTCCTGTCGACTCCCGCGCCCAGGGCCTTTCATAGGCGGACCCCCCAGGTCGACGTCGCCCCCGGAATACCCGGATGACCGGCCGGACCGGATGTCCGGCGGTGCGGCGGTCCGGCGGTGCGAAGGGCGCTGCGGCCCGGTGTGACGCGCCGCTCCCGCCGGTGTGCGCGAGGCCGGGCAGAGGGCGCGAACGCACGATGCCGCGGGTCTTCGCTCCGTTGGCGCGCGGATGCCGGCCGCGGGTCACTTCCGGCGACCCGCGGCTGAACACTCCGGGGTTTTCGCGCGTATGGAGGTGAGGGTGCTCAACGACCGGAGGGCCCCGCGGTGTTGAGTCCGCGCGTTCAGGGTTTCGGGAGCCAGGCATGAGGCACGTACGACGACGGACCGTCCGGCGAGTGACACGGCTGGCGGCGGTCGGCGGACTGCTCCTGGGAGGAGCCATGGTCACGCAGGCCGCCATGGCGAGCGAGCCGCCCGGCACGGCGGCGGTTCCGCGCAGCGCGGCGGAGTCCGTCGTCACGAACCCGGGGGCGGCGCTCGTCGAGAAGTTCGGCACCGCGCGCACGGCCGGCACCTGGCTCGACTCCGAGGGGCGACCCGTCGTCGGCGTCACCGACGAGAGGACGGCCGAGGCCGTGCGGTCGGCGGGCGCCGTCGCGAAGGTCGTGTCGCACAGCATGAACGAGCTCAAGTCGGCGACGGCGGCGCTGCGTTCGGCTCCGCGGGTGGCCGGTACGGCGTGGGTGGCGGACTACCGGTCCAACCAGATCGTCGTACAGGGCGACAGCACCGTGTCGTCCTCGGACTGGTCGAAGCTGACGCGGACGGCCGGCGGCATCGGCAGCTTCGTGCGCATGGAGCGCACCACCGGCACGTTCACCACCCGGATCAACGGGGCACAGCCCATCCTGTCGACCGGCGGGCGCTGTTCGGCCGGCTTCAACGTGACCAACGGGACCAGCGACTTCATCCTCACGGCCGGGCACTGCGGCCCCACCGGGTCGACCTGGTTCGCCGACAACCAGGCCAAGCAGCAGGTGGGCCAGACGGTCAACTCCGCCTTCCCCGGCAACGACTTCTCACTGGTTCAGTACGCGAGCGGCAAGGCGGGAGCCAACGCCGACGTGGTCGCCATCGGCAACGGCAACGGGGTGCGGATCACGGGCACCGGCGATGCGGCCGTGGGTCAGCGGGTGTTCCGCAGCGGCAGCACCAGCGGGCTGCGCGACGGCGAGGTGACCGGCCTGGACGCGACGGTGAACTACCCGGAGGGCACGGTCGGCGGGCTCATCGAGACGAACGTGTGCGCCGAGCCGGGTGACAGCGGCGGCCCGATGTTCTCCGAGGGCATCGCCCTCGGCATCACCTCGGGTGGCAGCGGCGACTGCAAGACCGGCGGGACGACGTTCTTCCAGCCGGTGGACGACGCGCTGAAGCAGTTGGGCGTCCAGCTGATCGTGGCGGCGCCGTCCGGCAACGGCCAGGGCGGTACGCCCCCCTCGTCCCCCGCGCCCGCGCCGGGCGCCACCAACACCCAGGCGGCGGTCTCCCCGGGTTCGGCCTCGCCGGGCTCGACCACTCCGGTGACCGGTGTCGGCGACAGTGTGACCCTCGCCTCCCGGCTCACCGACCCGAAGAACATCGGTCCGGGTCTGCTGGTCCTGGCGGGCAGCATGGTCGCTCTGGTCGCGACCCGGTACATTCGCGCCGAACAGGACCGCAAGGCCTATCAGCGGTACTACTCGGCGACCTGGGGATGAGCCGTCCGGGCGCCGCTGGAGGCTCCCGGGCCGGACACGGCGGCGCCCCCGGGCTCGGACGAAGTCCTGAGCCCGGGGGCGGTGAGAACCGGGAGGCGTGGGTGCGTCAGGGGGTGAAGAGCGCCGATGCGTGGACGGAAGCCGGGCGCCGAGAGGGCGGCCCCGTGGCCGGGAGGCGGTCAGGCCGCTTCGACGGGCTGCGGTGCGGCGGCCCACTCGAGGACGAGCCGCTGGTACTCCTCACGCTGCTCGACGCTCAGTGTCCCGCCGGACCGGAGCCACAGGGCCCTGATCTCCTCGTTGACCTCCGCGGCCGATCGCTCGGAGAGGGTTCCAACAGTGGTGGACATGGTGTGAATCTTACGGCGTCCGAGGTGAAGGCCACGTGAGTCATCACGAATGAATCGGACATATCGGACGTGTTACTGATCACGTCCATCTGTCAACCCCCAGGGCACGGTTCAGCCCTCCGCGGAGCCCGGCGCCGACGGAGCCGGACGCCGGTCCGGCCGCGCCGCGTGACGCGGCGCGGCCCACGACTCAGGTGCCCGGCTTGCGCCCGTACACGAAGACGTCGTCGCCGTTCTTCAGCAGCGACCAGTACTTCTTGGCGGTCGTGCTCGTCATGTTCACACAGCCGTGCGAGCCCGGCGGGTTCCACATGCTGACGCCGACCGAGTGGAAGGCCTGACCGCCGTCGAAGAACTGGCTGTAGGGCATGGGCACGTTGTAGATGGTCGACACATGGTCGATGTGCCGCCAGTAGATCTTCTTCAGCCCCGTGCGGGTCTCGTAGCCGTTGCGGCCGGTGCGGACCGGGACCGGCCCGTAGACCAGCCTGCTGCCGTCCTGGATCCAGCTGATCTGGAGGGTGAGGTTGACGCAGGCGATGCGGCCCTTGTTGGTGGGGCACTTGCCCGCCTTGTTGGGCTTGTTGCCCACGGCCTTCTGCTTGTTCATGAGGTCCATCACGCCCCAGGTGACGGGCCCCGCGTAGCCGATGTTCGGCGTGATGCCGTGCTTGTTCTGGAACGCCCGGATCGCCGAGCAGTCGGCGCCCGACTGCCTGCCGTCCACGGGCCGGCCGAGGAACTTCTCCACCTGCTTCTGGTACGGCCCGGCCGACGTCGTGCAACTCGCGGCCTGGGCCGGCGCCGCGCCCAACGCGAGCGTCAACGGCGCGACCAGCCCGGTGATCCCGAGCACGACCGCCCCTCGTCTGCGTATGTCCCCCATGACCTGCCCTCTCCCTGACACTGTTCTCGCGTATTCGTCAACGTAGACCGGCCGACGGGGGCGGTGGTTGTGGTAAGCACCGGTCTGTGACGAAACAGTGAACTTCCGGACCGTCAGATGAAGTGAAATGATCCGACCGTCCGTTGAGCGTCATCATGCCGTCAGGAAGGGTTCCGTGCGGGTATGTCCGCGTTCCTCCAGCAGCTTCCCGCCCTCCTGGGCGTCGTCGTCGGCGCCCTCGGCTCGTATCTCGCGCTCGTGCGCAGCGACCGGGCCAGGTTCGCGCGTGAGCGGTCGGCACGGTGGGAGGAGCGGCGGCTGTCGGTGTACGCCGACTACGCGCGGGCGGTGAAGAGGTCGGTCAACCTGATGTACCGCGTCGCCGCGCACCTGGGCAACGACCCGCACCCCTATCCGCTGTCGCCGCAGGAAGCGGAGCCGCAACTGGCGCAGGCCACCGACGGACGCGATCCGGCCGGTGAGGCGCTGGTCATGCTGGGCAGCCGCGACGTGGTGGAACGGGCGCGGACGTGGGTGACCGTGGTGATGGACATGGAGCGCTTCCTGCGCGAGGGAACCCACGATCCGCGGGCCTGGCAGGCACTGCTGGAGCGCCAGCGCGCCGGCCGCGAGGGCTACTACGCGGCCGTGCGCGAGGACCTCGACCTGCCGCCCGGTCACCCGGCGCGCTGGCCGACGATGCCCTCGCCCTCGCCCTCGCCCTCGCCCTCGCCCTCGCCCTCGCCCTCGCCGTGAACGCTCAGCGGTAGCCGGTGGTGTCGGCCGGCTTTCCCGCGTCCTGTACCTCGACGAGGTAGCGCCAGGCGTCCGGACGGCTGCCGTCGAGGTCGGTGAAGCCGTATTCCGGGGCGAGGCCGCCACTGGAGAGCGACTGTCCGTTGCGGCGGGCGACGTCCGGGTCGGCGGCGAGCGCGGCGACGGCCCGGCCGACGTAGCGGGGCGTCTCCGAGATGGCGAAGTGCGGGACCCGCTCGAGGGCGTCGCGCCAGTTGTCCTCGCGGACGCCGAACTGCTCCAGCATCAGCTCCGAGCGCAGCCAGCCTGGGGTGAGCGCCACGGCGGTGGCCCCCCGGGGCCCGAGCTCGTGGGCGAGAGCGAAGGCCATGCGCAGGACGGAGGCCTTGGCGAGGTCGTAGAAGAAGTTCACGCGGTAGGTGTCGCGGTTGTACTCGGCGGTGCCGTCGGTCATCTCGACGACCAGTCCGCCCGGCGTGCGCAGCAGCAGCGGCAGGGCGTGGTGGCTGGTGACGGCGTGGGTCTCGACCGCGAGCCGAAGCAGCCGCAGTCCTTTGTCGAGGTCGTGCTCCCAGACGGGGGTGTCCCACTCGAAGAGGTTCTCGCCGCCCCAGATGTCGTTGACCAGGACGTCGAGGCGGCCCTGCTCGTCGGTGATGCGCTCGACGAGGGCCCGCACCTGCGCCGGGTCGAGGTGATCGGTGGGCACGGCGACGCCCCGGCCGCCGGCCTCGGTGACCAGGTCGGCGGTGTCCTCGACGGTCTCGGGGCGGTCGTACTCGGAGCGCTGTTCGCGGGTGGTGCGCCCGGTCACGTAGACGGTGGCGCCTGCCGCGCCCAGCTCCACGGCGATGCCCCGGCCGGCGCCCCGGGTCGCTCCCGCGACCAGAGCGACCCGGCCTTCCAGCGGTCCTGACATGTCCTGCCTCCCGGCTCCTCGGTGTGGGGTGTCACCACGAGGATCGCGGGAAATCCGGACGTCTTCTGTCGCCTTTCTCCAGACCTCACCCGACCGGTCCCGGCCGGCGGGTGGTTTGCGGCGGTCACGCCCGGCCGGTGACCGGGTTAGGCCCGCGGCCGGGTTCGGCAGGCGACCGTGCTCAGCCGGTGGCCGGGTTCAGCCGGTCGTCCAACGCGCCGTCGTCGGCCAGGAACCACAGCTGGCTGCCGCGGTTCGCCTCGCGCACGAAGTCCCGCAGCGCGGAGCTCTCGGCCAACCGGCGGGAGACGTCTCCGACGACGGCCAGCCGTATCCGGTAGTTCACGAACTTCTGCACGACCTCGCCGGCGACCCCGGACCGCAGCCGGAAGAAGTCCTCCCCGATGCGTTCCGCGGGCACGGCCACGAGCTGCGCGTCCTGGCCGAACGCGTCGCCGATCAGGTCGAGTGCGGCGCGCTCCCCGTCGAGCGGTGGGCCGTCGGGGGCGCACTGCAGGACGCGGGTGCCGTACAGGGTCACAAGAGTGCCGGTCATGCCCGTGAGGGTACGGCCCTCCAGTTCGGCGGCGCTCCGCCTTTTCGCGTCAGTGGCCCCGGGCGATCCACTCCTGGAGGTGGGGCGCCTCGGCGCCGATGGTGGTCGCGTCGCCGTGTCCGGTCAGCACCTTCGTCTCCGGCGGGAGGGCGAGCAGCCGGTCCCTGATGGAGGCGATGATCGTCGGGAAGTGGGAGTAGGAGCGGCCGGTGGCGCCGGGGCCGCCGTGGAAGAGGGTGTCGCCGGTGAACAGCACGCCCAGTCCGGGCTCGTGGAGGCACACGGCGCCGGGTGCGTGCCCGGGGGTGTGCAGCACGGTGAGATCGGCGCCGGCGGCCTCGATGACCTGGCCGTCGACCAGGTGGGCGTCCGGCTCGCGGTCCGGGTGGGTGAGCTTCCACAGCGGCAGGTCGTCGGGGTGCAGCCAGATCGTGGCACCGGTCGCGTCGGCGAGGGCGGGCGCGGCGGAGACGTGGTCGTTGTGGGCGTGGGTGCACACGATGCCGGTCAGCCGTCGCCCGCCGAGGGCGGCGAGGATCGCGTCGGCGTCGTGCGCGGCGTCGATGACGATCGCCTCGTGGTCGTCGCCGACGATCCACACGTTGTTGTCGACGTCCCAGGTGCCGCCGTCGAGGCTGAACTGCCCCGAGGTGACGAGGTGTTCGATGCGCGCGGCCATCACAGCACCACCACCGAACGCAGAACGTCTCCGTGGTGCATCCGCTCGAACGCCTTCTCCACCTCGTCCAGAGCGATGGTCTCGGTGACGAACGCGCCCAGGTCCAGGCGGCCCTGCAGATGGAGGTCGATCAGCACGGGGAAGTCACGCGAGGGCAGACAGTCGCCGTACCAGGACGACTTCAGCGCCCCGCCGCGGCCGAACACGTCCAGCAGCGGGAGTTCGAGCTTCATCTCGGGGGTGGGGACGCCGACGAGGACGACGGTGCCCGCGAGGTCGCGGGCGTAGAAGGCCTGCCGGTACGTCTCCGGGCGGCCGACCGCCTCGATGACGACGTCGGCGCCGAAGCCGCCGGTCAGCTCCCGGATCGCCTCGACCGGGTCGGTCTCCTTGGAGTTCACGGTGTGCGTGGCGCCCATCTCGCGGGCCTTGGCCAGTTTGCGGTCGTCGATGTCCACGGCGATGATCTTCGCCGCGCCGGCCAGCCGTGACCCGGCGACCGCCGCGTCACCGACCCCGCCGCAGCCGATGACGGCCACGCTGTCGCCGCGCCCGACGTTGCCGGTGTTGATCGCGGCGCCGATGCCGGCCATCACCCCGCACCCGAGCAACCCCGCCACGGAGGCCGACACCGAGGCGTCCACCTTGGTGCACTGACCCGCCGCCACCAGCGTCTTCTCCGCGAAGGCGCCGATGCCGAGGGCCGGCGAGAGCTCCGTGCCGTCCAGCAGGGTCATCCGCTGCTTCGCGTTGTGCGTGTCGAAGCAGTACCACGGCCTGCCCCGCAGGCAGGCCCGGCACTGGCCGCACACCGCCCGCCAGTTCAGGATCACGAAGTCACCGGGCGTGACGTCCGTGACGCCCTCGCCGACCGACTCGACCACGCCCGCCGCCTCGTGCCCGAGCAGGAACGGGAACTCGTCGTTGATGCCGCCCTGCTTGTAGTGCAGATCGGTGTGACACACCCCGCAGGCCTGGATCTGCACCACCGCCTCGCCCGGACCGGGATCCGGGATCACGATCGTCTCCACCCGCACCGGCTCGTCCCGGCCCGGTGCGATCACTGCGCGTACTTCCTGCGGCATGGCGCTGCCCTTTCCTCGGCGGTCATCCGTCCCTGTGCCGACCCTACGCTCGACTGATCGTCCGAGGGCACCTGCACCGGCGCCGGACGGGCCGCGTCCGCGTCCTGAACACGCCCTTTCCCGGCCGGCCGTCCCGGTGGCCGACGTAGCCTGAGGGCTCCGACCGAGCCCGAGGAGCCCCGTGACCATCGCCCAGCCGGCCGACGACGACCGGCCCACGTGGCGCCTGCTGCTCGGCTACGTGCGTCCTCATCGCCGGGCCCTGCTCACCGGGGCGGCGCTCTCGCTCGTCACCGGCGCCACCGGTCTGCTGCTGCCGCTGGTGGCACGGAAACTGATCGACGACCTCGGCCACGACCGCGCGATATCGGGTGCGTTGCTCGCCCTGACGGCGCTGGTCGTCGCCAACTCCGTGGTGGGTGCGCTGGGCTCGTACGTGCTGCAGCGCACCGCGGAGTCGGTGGTGCTCGGGGCTCGGCGGGCGCTGTCCTCGTATCTGCTGCGGCTGCGCGTCACGGCCGTGGACAGAACCGAGCCCGGCGACCTGATGGCCCGCATCACCTCCGACACGACCCTGCTGCGGGAGGTCACCACCGACTCGCTGGTGGGTTTCGGTACCGGCGGGCTCACGCTGGTCGCCACGGTCGTGATGATGGGTCTGGTGGACCCGGTGCTGCTGGGCGTCACGCTGGCGGTGATCCTGTGCGCGGGCACGGTTCTCGGCGTGATCGTGCCCCGCATCAACCGGGCCAGCCGCCGGGCCCAGGACGCGGTGGGCGTGATGGGCGCCTCCCTGGAGCGGGTCCTCGGCGCGCTGCGCACCGTGAAGGCCTCGGGTGCCGAGGCCCGTGAGGAGGCGACGCTGCACGCGGCCGCCGAGGAGTCCTGGCGGCAGAGCGTGCGTGCCGCGAAGTGGTCGGCGGCGGCCGGCAACACGGCCGGCCTCGCCATGCAGACCGCCTTCATCACCGTCCTCGCGGTGGGCGGCGCGCGGGTGGCGACCGGCGCCATCGAGATCGGCACGCTGGTGGCGTTCCTGCTGTACGTCTTCTACCTGATGTCGCCGATCCAGCAGGTCGTCGGCGCGATCACCCAGTACCAGACGGGTTCCGCGGCGTTGAGCCGGATCCAGGAGGCCCTGCGCCTGCCCGCCGAGCCGGTGTCGCCCTGGGCCGTGCCGCTGCCGGCCTCCGCCGCCGAACCGGCCGCCGTCGCCTTCACCGATGTCCGTTTCCGCTACGCCGACGACCTGCCGTACGTCCACCACGGAGTGACGTTCGCGGTACCGGCCCGGGGCATGACCGCGTTCGTCGGACCCTCGGGCGCGGGCAAGACCACGGTGTTCTCGCTCAT
Organism: Streptomyces sp. P3; assembly: GCF_003032475.1. Lineage (NCBI taxonomy): Bacteria > Bacillati > Actinomycetota > Actinomycetes > Kitasatosporales > Streptomycetaceae > Streptomyces > Streptomyces sp. P3. The sequence goes on along the minus strand of NZ_CP028369.1, from coordinate 5,780,644 downwards.
CGAGCGGTTCTACGACCCCGAGTCCGGGGTGATCGCCCTCGACGGCATCGACGTGGCCGACTGGGAGCTGTCGCGGCTGCGTTGCGCGATCGGTTACGTGGAGCAGGACGCGCCCGTCCTGTCGGGCTCGCTCCGCGACAACCTGCTGCTGGGCAACGCGGAGGCGGACGAGGACGCCGTGCGCGGGGTGCTGAAGACGACCCGGCTCGAGGAGCTGGTCGCCCGGCTGCCGCAGGGACTCGAGACGCTGGTCGGACACCGGGGGACGAAGCTGTCCGGCGGTGAGCGGCAGCGGGTGGCCGTCGCCCGCGCCCTGCTGCGCCGGCCTCGGCTGCTTCTGCTCGACGAGGCCACCTCCCAGCTGGACGCGGTGAACGAGGCCGCGCTGCGCGACACCGTGGCCGAGGTCGCCCGGACGACGACGGTGCTCGTCGTCGCCCACCGGCTGTCGACGGTCACGATGGCCGACCGGATCGTGGTGATGGACGCGGGCCGGGTCCGGGCGGTGGGCACGCACCGTGAGCTGGTGGCGGGCGATCCGCTCTACGCCGAGCTCGCGGCGACCCAGTTCCTCGCGACGGTCGAGTGACCGGATCGCGGGGCCCGTTCGTCCTGCCCCGCGCGTCCGACCGGTGGAGCGGGCCGCTGCGCTTGCCGAGCCCGGCCTACCGGAGGAGCCTCGAAGGTGAGGGCCCGGCGGCGTCTCTCCCCTCGGCCGCTGCCCTCCGAGGAGGTCAACATGGGCACCGCGGCAGGCTCCGCATTCACCACCGAGACGCTGCGCCGGGGCGTGGAAGGACAGACCCCGGCGACGCTGCTGTCGCTCTACGCCGACGACGCGGAACTGCGGCTCGTCGACCACAACACCCAGCCGAGCAAACCCCGGGTGCTGCACGGCCGGGACGAGATCGCCCAGCTGCTCGACGACGTCTACAGCCGGGACATGACCCACAAGCTGGAGGAGTGCATCGTCCAGGGCGACCGTGCCGCCTACAGCGAATCCTGCCGGTACCCGGACGGCGTGCGCGTGCTCGCCGAGTCGATGATCACCCTGCGCGACGGCAAGATCGTCGAGCAGACGATGATCCAGGCGTGGGACGAGTAGGGAGGAAAACCGCCGGGGTCCAGGTCACCTCCCGGTTGACCTGGACCTTCTCCGTCCGGCCGGCCTGGGCCGGTCGCGGGCGTCCCGGCCCGCGCTGTCGGCGCCGGTCCTCGCGGTGGGGCGACGCGCCTCCGTCGTCCTGCTGCGCACGGCGCTGAGGGCGACTCGGCGGCGTCCGCTCCCGCCGACGCCCGCCACCGCCCGCCGACGCCACGGCCGACGCCGGTGAGCGGGGGTGGGCCCGGTGCGGTCCCGCTGGGACCGCGGGCCTGAGCCGGTGCGCCGCCGGCGGGGCGTCCGGGGCACAGGCGGCCGGTGCGGGCGGGCGGTGCGGGCGGGCGGCCGTTGCCGCGCCCGGGGGCACGGGCGGCCGGGGCACGACGGGAGGTGTCCGAAGGCCACGCGCCCCAACCGCACGAGGATCTCCGTCGCTCCGACGGCGGACCCGGAGCGTCCGGCCCACGTCCCGCCGCGCCTGACGCCACGTCAGACTCTGTTGACCGTCAGGTCAGTTCAGGGTCCACTTCTGGTTGTCGGCGCCGCCGCACGTCCACAGCACGATCGGGGTGCGGTTGCCCGTGGCCGCCCCGTACGCGTCGAGGCACAGACCCGCGTTGACGTTGGTGATCGTCCCGTCGCTGTTGACGTTCCACTTCTGGTTGTTCTGGCCGGTGCAGTCCCAGATCACGACCTTGGTGCCGTTGGAAGTGCCGTGGTCGTAGGCGTCCAGGCACTTGTTGCCGTACACCACGAGTTCCTTGCGGGAGGTGTACGTCCAGGCCTGGTTGGAGCCGCCGTTGCAGTCCCAGAGCTCCGCCTGCGTGCCGTTGGTGATGGTGGTGTCGAACATGTCCAGGCAGCGGCCGGACTGCTTGCCGACGACGAGGCTGCCGTTCGCGCCGGGCAGGGGCCTGACCGTGATGTCCGCGAGGGCCGGCGCGCCCGTGAAGGCGAGCGTGTTGGCGGAGCCCTTCGACAGGGCGACCTGAAGGGTGATCGTGCCCTGTGTGGAGCCCGTCGGCGGGAAGGAGACGGTCGTCGTGGTCTGGCCGTTGACCTTGAGGGTCGCGGTGCGGGCGGTCGAGGCGGTGTTGGTGTAGGCGACGTCGACGACCTTCAGGCCGGTGTTGCCGGCGGTCACGCCGGAGAAGCTCGACGTGCCGGTGTACGTGCTGCCCGCCGCCTCGGTGCCACCGCTGACGGTGAGCATGACCGAGCCGCCCGCCGGGACGTTCGCCGTGTAGCCGGTGGCGAAGGCGCCGAGGTCGGCGCGGGCCCACGGGTCGCGCACGGTCGCGGAGGCGCCGGTCAGGCCCAGGTCGGCCCAGCGGGCGGTGATGTTCGCTGCGGCGGAGGTCCGGTTGAGCAGGACGACGGCGCGCTTGCCGCTGCCGGCGAGGACCTTGCCGTACACCTGCAGCCCGCTGCTGTCCTCGGCGACCTTGACGCCCTGCAGTCCCCGCGCGTCCTGGTCGACGGCGACGACCTCGGGGTTCTTGAGGATGTTCGCCGTCTCCGTCGTCATCGTGGCCAGGTTGTTGCCGGCGAGGAGCGGTGCGCCGGAGACGGCCCACAGGTTCATGTGGGTGCGGTTCTGGGCCGCGGTGAAGCCGTCCATGCCGACCATCAGCATGTCCGCGTCGTTGTAGTAGCCGGTGTGCTGGGCCGTGGGGTGCACGTTGCGGTCGTAGTTGGTCAACAGGTTGGCCATGGACGGCTTGTTGCCGAACAGGATGATGTCGTCGTTGGTCCGCCACATCGCCCCCTGGCCCGGAGCCCAGTTCCACGGGTTCTGCCGGCCCCAGTTGCACAGCGACAGGGTCATCGGGCGGCCGGTCGTCGCCGTGGCCGTGGCGATCGCGTTGCTGATGGCCTGGTACGTCGTCTTCGCGTCGAGGCCCTCCTTGTCACCGCCGCACCAGTCGACCTTGACGAAGTCGAAGCCCCACCGGGAGAACTGGAGCATGTCCTGGTCGTAGTGGCCCTCGCTGCCGCTGCCCGGGGCGGCGGGGCGGCCGGTCGGGAAGTAGTAGCCGCAGCCGTCCTTGCCGGCGTCGGTGTAGATACCGGCCTTGAGGCCCTTGCCGTGGATGTAGTCGGCGATGGCCTTCATGCCGCCGGGCCACTCCGACTCGTCCACGGTGATGTTGCCCGCGCTGTCACGGGTGCCCTGCCACCAGCCCTCGTCGATGTTGATGTACTGGTATCCGGCCGCCGGCAGGCCCGCGGCCACGAACGCGTCGACCTGCTGCTTGATGACGTTGTAGTCGATCTTGGCCGCGAAGCTGTTCCAGGAGGCCCAGCCCATCGGGGCGGCCGGCACCGCGATCTGGCGCGAGGTCGCGGCCCCGGCCGTGCCGGGCTGGGCGAACAACAGGGCGGCGACGACCGTCAGCAGCAGGGCGAGCATCCGTGCGGCGGCGGACCTCCCGTGCCGGACGAGGTGCGCGGGGGGTGGAGGGAACATGGGGCGGCTCCAGCTTCGGAAGTTCGAGATATCGAATGAAGGTCGGCAAACCGAACGTGTTGCGCGCCGAAAGTAGAACCGCCGGGAGGCTAAGTCAACGGCTGCGACCGAAGCGATTGTGACCGCTCTCAAAATGCAACCGACCGCCCGTGCGGGGGCCTTCACCCCCGGCCCGGTGCCGCGCGCCATACTGTCCGTCGTGCGAGTGGCGATCATGACGGCGGGTTCCCGGGGCGACGTGGCCCCCTTCACGGGTGTGGGCCGCGCGCTCGTACGTGCGGGACACCAGGTCACCCTGGTCACCCACGCGCGGTTCGCGCCGCTGGTGGCGGGCTCGGGCGTCGCCTTCCACGCACTGCCGTTGGACCCGCGGGCGGAGCTGGAGTCCGCGCGGGGCCGCGGACTGCACCGCAGCGCCACCGGCCCCGGCAAGCTGCTGCGGGTGACCCGGATGGCACGGACGCTGGTCGGGCAGATCGCCGACGATCTGCTGGCCGCAGCCCGCGAGGCCGACGCCCTGCTGCTGTCGGCCTCGGTCGCGCCCCTCGGCCACACGATCGCCGAGGGGCTGTCCCTGCCGAGCCTCGGGCTCTACCTGCAACCCGTCGCCCCCACCGGCGAGTTCGCCCCGCCGATGCTGGGCGGCGGCTCCTGGGGGGCGGTCGGCAACCGACTCGCCGGGCACGGCGTCGAGGCCGCCGTCGAACGGATCTTCACCCCGGTGCTGCCGACGGTGCGGGCCCGGCTGGGGCTGCCCGCCGTCCGCCGCGGCGTCGGCGCCGCACGACAGCGGCCGCGGCACGGCTGGCCGGTCCTGCACGGCTTCAGTCCGCTGGTGGTGCCGCGGCCCCGGGACTGGCGCGCGGAGCTGGACGTCGCCGGCTACTGGTGGCCCCACGACCGCGACACCCGGCTGCCGTCCCGCCTGCGGGAGTTCCTGGACGCGGGGCCGCCGCCGGTCTTCGTCGGCCTGGGCAGCGCGACGGTGCCCGACCCTCGGCGGCTCGGCGCCGAGATCGCCGGGGCGCTGCGGCGGGCGGGACTGCGCGGGGTGATCCAGCGCGGCTGGGCGGGCCTCACGGCAGACGGCGACGACATGGTGACGGTGGACGAAGTTCCCCACTCACTGCTCTTCCCGCGGATGGCCGCGGTCGTCCACCACTGCGGTGCGGGCACGACGGCGGCCGGCGTACGGGCGGGCGTGCCGGCCGTGCCGGTGCCGATCCAGTTCGACGAGGGTTTCTGGGGCGAGCGCCTGGTCGCGCTGGGGGTGGCCCCGGGTACGGTCCCGCTGCGCCGGCTGACCGCCGACACGCTGGCGACTGCCCTCGCACGGGTCACCCGCGAGCCCGGTTACGCCCGCCGGGCGACTCGGCTCGGGATACGGGTGCGCGGCGAGGACGGCGTGGGGCGGGTGGTGGAGGCGGTGACGCGGCTGGGGTGAAGCCGTCCGGCCGCGTCAAGGGCACACCCCCTCCCCTACCGTGCGCTCCGCGGCCCGCCGGGCTCCCCTTCCGTCGGCCGCAGGATGGCCAGCAGTTGCCGGACCAGTTCGTCGACCACCTCGTCCAGCGTCGCGTCCACCCAGCCCGCGCTCCAGTCGTGCAGGAGGCCGTTGACGCTGCCGATGAAGGCCGTGGCCGCGAGGCGGTAGTCGCGCGGGGCGCCCTCTCCGCGGGCGGCGGCCGCCGTCGCCTCGGCGCAGATCAGGTCGATCCAGCGGGCCCGGCGGGCCAGCCGCTGCTCGTCCAGACGGGGGCTGACGCCGACGATCTCGACGAAGGTGATCCGGATGCGACAGGGGTCGGAGGTGACGTTGGCGGCGTAGGCACGGAAGATCGCGGCGGCGCGTTCGGCGAGCGGCCTGCCCTCGGCGGCGACGGCGGCGGCCACGACCGCCTCCTCGGCCCAGGCGTTCACCTGGAGGTGCAGCTCCGCCAGGACGTCCTCGAGGGTGCGGAACTCCTCGTAGAACTGGCGGGTCGAGAGGCCGGCCGCCTCACTGAGCGAGGCGACGGTGGTGCCCCGGTAGCCGGGCGGGCCGCCGAACGACCGCAGCGCCGCGTCCAGGAACCTGCCGCGTCGCTCGGCCTGCCGCTGCTCGGCGGACTTGCCGCCGTAGCGGCCGGTCGGCGCCTTGAGTCTGCCCGCCATGACCCTCCCTCGTCCTCCGGTGTTCCCTCAGGGCCAATTTTGTCGTGTACGAGTCTTGTGGCGAAGGGCACCCCTTCCTTACTTTCCAGTAAGCACATTCTGAACGGGCCCGTGTTCAGATTCCGGCGGGGTTTCCCCTGCCTTCACACCCCTGCCCCTGACCTTCCGCCCCCCCCAGAGAAGAGAGCAGTCATGCCTGCCTTCACCTCCAGGCACCTTTGCTCCATCGCCGCCGCCGTCGCCCTGACCTTCACCGCTCCCGCCGCCGTCGCGACCGCCGACTCGGCGGCCTCGGACTCCTCGACCGCAGCCGCACTGCGCGAGGTGCTCTTCGTCGGCAACAACTGGGAGGGCACCGCGGACGTCATCAAGTCCAGCGGCGACTTCGCGAAGGTCGGCCGGATCAACGTGATCCCGGACAAGGACGCCCGGATGGCGGAGATCAACGGCGACCTGATCAAGTGGATCTACTTCATGGCCATCCGCAACGGCGTCGGCGAGGGGCACGACCAGTTCGTCGACGACATGTACACCACGCCGGACGGCGCGTCCGTGGTCGTCTCCCGGCCGAGCTTCGCCGACGTCGTCTCCATCGACCTGTCCACCGGAAAGATCAACTGGCGCTTCCCGGTGTCGGGTTACCGCTCGGACCACATGGCCGTCTCCCCCGACGGCAAGCGGGTCGCGGTCTCGGCGTCGATCTCGAACACGGTGCACGTCCTGGACATCGTCACCGGAAAGCAGGTGGGTTCGTTCAAGACCGGCGACAAGCCGCACGAGAACATCTTCACCAAGGACGGCAAGTACATCTACAACATGGCGATCGGAGACGTGAACACGTCCCAGGACGCGCCGTGGCAGGACTTCACGAAGGGCGACCGGCGCATCACCGTCGTCGACGCGAACACGTACCAGCAGGTCAAGATCATCGACATGCGCCAGCGGCTGGACGCGATCGGGCTCAAGGACTACTCGGACGCGGTGCGCCCCGCGGTCTTCTCGCCCGACGAGTCGAAGCTGTACTTCCAGGTGTCGTTCTTCAACGGCTTCTTCGAGTACGACCTCGCCACGGACAAGATCACCCGGACGAAGACCCTGCCGAAGAACTCCACGACCAGCGACGACCGCACCACGTACGTCAACGACTCGCGCCATCACGGCCTGTCGATGAGTCCGGACGGCGGCAAGCTGTGCGTGGCCGGCACGATGGACGACTACGCGACGATCGTCAACCGCGCCACCCTCCAGGAGGGCCCGCTGGTCACCGCCTCCAAGCCCTACTGGGCCACGGTCAGCGGCGACGGCAAGGACTGCGTCATCTCCGAGAGCGGCGCCGACCAGGTGACCGCGATCGACTTCGCCACCGGGCAGAAGGTCGTGTCGGTCCCCGTGGGCGACCATCCGCAACGGGTCCGGCTCGGCCACGTGGCGGCGGGCTGGACCGGTACCGGCAGCTGACGGCGGGCCCCCGGCACAAGGGGTGGGTGGCGGCGACCGCCACCCACCCCTTCGTCGTGCCGGTGCCGCTACCCCACCTTCTGGGCCACCCACGCCGACAGTTCGGTACGGGCCGCGGCCAGCTGGGTCGCGGACGGCGCACTCGCGCCGTTGGTGACCAGTGCGTAGTGCACCGCGCCCGAGTCGGACGTGCTGAGCAGCAGACGCCGGCTGCCCGTGCCGCCCGGTTCGACGGCCGCCGCGATCTTCGTGGTGGCCGGGTAGGCCGGGGGTGCGTACACGGCGCCGAGGTCGGAGACGACGGTGGTCGTGGCGGTCGGGAAGGAGGCGGGCAGGTGCAGTTCGGTGGGCGCCGCACCGCCGGCCGAGCGCCACACGAGCAGCGCGTACTGGCCGGAGCCGACGAGCTGCTTCGTGGCGGGCAGGGAACCGGGGACCGGGTTCCAGGTGAGGGTGGTGGAGCCGTCGCGGGAGCGGTCCTCATAGGTGAAGGCGACGGTCGTGCCGGAGGTGGCGCTCGGGTAGACACGGTCGAGGAGCCGGGCATCCTGACGGAGCGTGGCGTTGCCGGCGTCGTCGAGGCGGACGGCCGACAGATCCTCGTCGTTCCAGGCGTCGCCGCCGGTGAGCACCTTGTCGGGGTTGCCGTTCATCAGCTCGTGATGGCGGCCCCAGTAGATGTCCCACTGCCACTGGCTGCCGGACAGGACCGGGCCGGAGACGGCCGGGGTGGTCCACCAACCCGCGCCCTTCACCCGGGAGTCGAGGGCCTGGTACATGGCCTTGAGGACGGTCGGCGCCTTGTCGGAGACATTGCCGGCCAGCGGATGGCCGAACTCGCTGACGACGGCCGTGGTCCCGGTCGCCGCGGCCCGGTCGCGGACGGTGCCGAAGTCGGTGACGTACTGGCCGTCCGCCGCCTTGCCCCACATCAGGATCCCGGAGATGGCCTTCTGGTCGTAGAAGTGGGTGTTGAAGACGTAGCGCGAGCCGAGCGTGCCCACGTCGAGGAGTCCGCCCTCCTGCCGCTGGGAGTCGATGTTGCCGTTCCAGAACATGTTCGGCTCGACGAAGGCGGGCTTGTCCTGCCAGCCTGCCGCGTCCATCCGGGCCCGGAACTTCACGTAGAAGGGCCACAGGAGGTCGCGTTCCCAGGTGCGGCTGGTCTGGCCGGAGTCGTAGGTCCCGGCGTAGGGCTCGTTGTAGGGGTCGAAGCCGAGGACGCCGGCGAACTCCTCGGTGCTCAGGTGCTGCCTGACGTACGCCATGGTCTGCTGGGCGGTGGCGAGGAAGTTGTCCTGGACGCCGTGGGCGTTGTGCCAGAAGTCGTACTGGGCGGCCTTCACCGCCCCGTTCTGGGTGATGTTCTGGCCCCAGAAGAAGCAGATGCCGCAGGACTCGGCGGGGTAACCACCGAGGTCCACCGCCCACTTGGGGGCGCCGTCGCCGGTGTACCAGCTGCCCTGGTTGAACAGGTGGCGGGAGTAGAGATCCTGGTGGAAGTCGGAGTAGACGCGGATGCCGGCGTCGAGGAAGGCACGCATCTGCTCGGTGGCGGCGGCGAGGTAGACGGTGTCGACCTGGCCGCGCACGGGCTCGGCGTAGGCCCAGGAGAGCAGGAAACGCACGGAGTTGCCGCCGCCGAGGGCGCGCAGCGCGGTCGCCGACTTCCTGGCGTCGGCGACCGAGGCGAAGGGCAGGCCCTTGTTCTCGTCGAGCTTGGTCTCGCCGGAGACGTTGTAACCGCGCAGCACGACCTCGCGGCCGTTGCCGTCGACGAAGCGGCCGTTCGACACGGTGAGCGCCGTGCCGTCGAAGGGGAGCGAGCCGGGGAGCGTGGCGTCCGCGGCTGCGGGCGAGGCGCCCGCAGCCGTCAGGAAGCCGCAGAGTCCGCAGAGGACCACCAGAACAGCGAGCAGACGTGCCCGGATATTCGGCATGTCCACTACAGTCCGGTGATTTCCGGACACCGTCAATACCTACTGACCCATGAGTAAGTTCCTGCACAGTCAGTCCAGTTGGCCACCCGGCCGGTCATGAGCACCAGGTACTCCCGGCGGTTCGGCGGTTTGCCGTCCGTGCGGAGGCACTCGGGGCGCGCCGGGGATGCGTCGTCGCCCTCCCGGCGGTCGGCCGGCCGAACGGCGGGCGGGGCGGCGACGGATTACCGTGCAATCGTGCGTGAGATTCTGCCGGTGCTGAACGGGTGGTACGCGGCCGGTGAGCCGTTCGGGCTCGCCACCGTGGTCGCCGTCCGCGGCAGCGCGCCGCGCGCTCCGGGCGCCGCCATGGCGGTGGGCCCGGGCGGCGCGGTCGTGGGCAGTGTGTCCGGGGGCTGTGTGGAGGGCGCGGTGTGCGAGCTGGCCCAGGAGGTCCTGGCCGACGCGACGGCCCGGCGGGCGACCTTCGGATACGGCGACGACGACGCCTTCGCCGTCGGGTTGACCTGCGGCGGCGAGCTCACCGTGCTGGTGCGTGCGGTGACGCGGGACCTCGACCCCTCGTTCGGGGCGGTCGCCCGGTCGGTCGCCGCGGGCGAACCGGTGATCGTGGCCACGGTCATCGACGGCCTCGCCCCCCACGGGGCCGTGCTCGCCGTCTGGCCGGACCGGACCGCCGGCACCCTGGGCTCCGCGGGACTGGACGCGGCCGTCACCTCCGACGCGCGCGGAGAACTGGCGTCGGGCGCCACCGGACTGCGCCACTACGGACCGCACGGCCGGCGGCGGGAGGACGACGTCCCGGTGTTCCTGCAGTCCTTCGCCCCGCCGCCGCGCATGCTGGTGTTCGGCGCGATCGACCACGCGGCCGCCGTGGCCCGCATCGGCGACTTCCTCGGCTACCGGGTCACCGTCTGCGACGCCCGGCCGGCGTTCGCCACGCCGGAACGCTTCCCGGCGGGCGTCGAGGTGGTCGTGGACTGGCCGCACCGCTACCTGGACGGCACGGGCACGGACGACCGCACGGTGATCTGCGTGCTGACCCACGACCCGAAGTTCGACGTGCCGCTGCTGGCGGCCGCCCTGCGCCGGCCGGCCGCGTACATCGGGGCGATGGGCAGCCGGCGCACCCACGACGAACGCCGTGCGCTCCTGCTGGAGGCCGGGGTCACCGACGCCGAGCTGGCGCGGCTGCGCTCGCCGGTGGGGCTGGATCTGGGAGCCCGTACGCCCGAAGAGGTCGCCGTGTCGGTGGCGGCCGAGATCGTCGCGCTGCGGTGGGGCGGCAGCGGCGCCCCGCTGACGGCGACCACCGGCGCCGTCCACCCCCCGGCGGGCGGTCGGGCCCGGCCCGCCCGGTAGCACCGCCCCGTCGGGACGCGTCCCGGAATTCACCGGACCGGCGGTGTGTAGCGAGGCACGCAACGGGGTACGCGCCCAGAACGGACACGCATGCATGTCCCTCCGTCGTCTCACGGTGGAAGGAGGCCCGTTGACGCAACGCACACTCGCAAGTTCCGGGCCGCCTCCGACCGCATCGGCCGGAAGCGGCCCGGTTCGTCCGTCGTGACACCGCCTCCCCCGCTCCCTCTCCGGCCGCGCGAGTGCGCTCAGCGCGGCGGCAGCCGGTGCAGGACGACGTCCGTGAGCCGGCCCCCGTCGGCGGTGGCCGTCAGGTACGTGCAGTAGGGCCGGCGGCGGCGGTCCGTCGGGGAGCCCGGGTTGAGCAGACGCAGGCCGCCGGGGGCCGTGGTGTCCCAGGGAATATGGCTGTGTCCGAAGACCAGGACGTCCAGGTCGGGGAAGCGGGCCGCGCACCGGGCCTCCCGGCCCTGGGCCGGACCCGTCTCGTGGATCACGCCGAACCGCAGTCTGCCGAGTTCCGCGCGGGCGATCTCGGGCAGCCGGGCGCGCAGCTCGGGCCCGTCGTTGTTGCCGTGGACGGCGAGCAGCCGACGGCTGCGGTCCTCCAGCAGGTCGAGCGTGGCCGCGTCGACCCAGTCCCCCGCGTGGACGACGAGGTCCGCGTCCGGGATCTCGTCGAGCAGCGGGGCGGGAAGCGCCTTGGCGCGCTTGGGCAGGTGGGTGTCGGACATCAGCAGGAGGCGCACGGCGTCAGACTACAAAATCCGGATCAGGACGAATCAGGACAGGTGGGGCGCCGGGTGCCGGGTTAGCATCGGGCTGCACGCACCCGCCGTCCGCACGGCAGGCGATCCGACGAGGGAGCCAGAAGCCCGATGCCGGTCAAGGTCAGCGTCATCGTCCCGGTCTACAACCCCGGCCGCTACATCGAGGACTGCATCGCCTCGCTGCTCGGGCAGTCGCTCCCGCCGGAGGCCTACGAGATCGTCTTCGTCGACGACGGCTGCACGGACGCCACCCCTGCGCTCCTCGACGCCCTCGCCGCGAAGGACCCCCGGGTCCGCGTCGTCCACCAGGAGAACTCCGGCTGGCCCGGCAAGCCGCGCAACGTCGGCATCGACGCCGCCCGGGGCGAGTACGTGATGTTCGTGGACGCCGACGACCACCTCGGCGCGGAAGCCCTGGAGCGGATGTACGACTACGGCGTCGCGAACGACGCGGACGTCGTCGTGGGCAAGATGGCCGGCCGGGGGCGCGCGGTGCCGGTGGAACTGTTCCGCACGAACCGCCCGCGGGCCACCGTCGAGAACGCGCCGCTCATCGACAGTCTCACCCCGCACAAGATGATCCGCCGGGCCTTCCTCGAGCGCACCGGCCTGCGCTTCCCGGAGGGGCGACGCCGCCTCGAGGACCACGTCTTCGTCACCGAGGCCTATCTGCGTGCGGACAACGTCGCCGTGCTCGGCGACTACGTCTGCTACTACCACGTGCGGCGCGACGACGCCGCGAACGTGAGCTTCCGGCGGTTCGACCCGGTGTGCTACTTCAAGAACCTCCGCGAAGCCCTCGACGTCGTCGAGCGGTACACCGAGCCGGGCGCCCTGCGCGACCGGCTGTTCCGGCGGTGGCTGCGGGTGGAGATGGTCGAGCGGCTGCGTGGCCGGCGCTTCCTGAACCTGCCCGAGGACTACCGCAAGGAGCTGTTCGAGGAGATCCACGCGGTCGTCGTGGAGCGGTTCGGGCCGGGCGTGGCGGCTCCGCTGCAGCCCACCCAGCGGGTCGTCGCGGCGCTGGCCGCCGACGGGCGTTACGACGACGTCGTCGCGTTCGCGCGGTGGGAGGCGGGCGTCGGGCTCGCCGTCGAGCCGCGGGGCGTCGAGTGGCGGGGCGGGCTGCTGCGGATCGTCTTCGCGGCGGAGCTGACGCACGAGGGCCGGCCGATGGTCTTCCCGGCCGCCGCGGAGCGTGCGCAGTGGCCGCCGCGGGACGTCGCCGAGGCGGTGCGCTGGCTCGGCCTGGACACCGCGGAACGCTTCGACCGGGCCTCGCCCGATCTGTTGCTGCGGGAGCGGGCCGGCGCGGCGCAGTACTTCCAGCCGGTGCGCACGGACCGGGAGCGGATGGCGGCGGCCGACGGCAACGGGGTGCGTCTGGTGCTGCAGGGCACGGCCGTCGTCGACCCCGTCACCGCGGTCAGCGGCAGCCCGCCCCGCGAGGGCCTGTGGGACGTGTGGGTGAGGGTGGGCCTCGGCGGCTGGACGAAGGAGCTGCGGCTGGGACCGGCGCCCCGCCACGGCCGGCCGGCCCCGCCCGCCGCCGTCGTCGCGGACCGGGTGGTGCTGCCCTACTGGACCGACCGGCACGCCGGCCTCGCACTGGACGTCGGTCACGCGAGTGAGCGGCTGGGCCTGGGCCGGGTGGCGGCGGGCGACGTCACCCTCGCCGGGGATCATGGGGAGCGGTTCCATGTGCTCCTGCCGCTGCACGTGCCCGAGGCCGCGCCGGTGCTGCTGCGGCTGACGGGGGCGAAGTCGGGGAACTCCCACGAGATCTTCGGGACGCTCGCCCCGGGCGGCCGGCTGGACGCCGTCCTGCCGGTGGGCGACCTGGCGGACCGGACCTGGCTCACGACGGTGTGCCTCACGCCGGACACGGAGGGGGCGCGTTTCCATCCGCTGCCCTTCGCGCTGCACGTCGACCCGGACGGCGTCCTCGTGGTGCCGGCGCCGCAGCCGGGCGGCATACGCCGTACCGCCCGCCGGGTGCGACGGGTGGCGTACCGGGCGCTCGGCCGGCTCACCGCGGGCACACGCGTGACGACGGGGCCGACGCGTCGACGACGCCGGTAGGCGTCGGCGCGGGTCACCGCGCGGGCCGCGGGCCCTGCCGGAGGGCGGGACGGGAAGCGAGGGCGTGGTTCACCGGTGGGCGTGGCGCGGGTCGGGGAACGCCGTGGGCGGCGCTCCGGGTCGTGCGCGAGGGGCGGTCAGTCGTCGCCCCTGACGATGTTGCCCTCCGGCCCGGACTGCGTCCCGGGCGCGGCCACCGCCGGCAGGCAGGTGCGCGGTGCGGCGGAGCCGCGGCGTGTGCGGCGCGCCCTGGCCCAGCCCGTCTCGGGCCGACGGATCACGGGTTTGTCCTCGAGCTGCGAGGTCACGACAATTCATCACCTTTCTCGGTCACGATGCACTTGAGGCGCGGGTCAGCGGGCACCCGGGCCGCCGCTGCCGAACGAGCCGCCCGTACCCCGGTCCCGGCGGGGGCCGACGGCGTCGGAGCTGTCCCGGCTGCCGGTGGGCCGCAGCTCGTGCGGGGTGAGGCGCTCGCCGTCGGCCGCACGGGGCATCTCGTTGGGTTCACGCGAACGGCTCTCGTGGGTCGGGCCCGACGCGGGCATCCGGGGCTGTTCGTGCGGCTGCGGAGGCGCCGGCTCCCGGCGGCGGATCTTGAACCCGAGCCGGAAGGCGAAGATCAGCCCGCCGACCAGGACGAGACCGACGACGACGAACGCTACGGAGGCCAGTGCGGACCTTCCGGATGCCGCGAGGTATGCGGAGGCGAAGGTGTCCATGTGCGGCGGGTACCCGGTCCACCGCCCGGGACACGTGGGCGTACGGCCGTTCAGAACCGCAGCAGCAGCTCGCTCCAGACCTGTTTGCCGCCGCTGACCGGCACCGTCCCCCAGCTGTCGGAGACGGCCTCCACCAGGAGGATGCCGCGCCCGCCGGTGGCCTCCCAGCCGGGGTCGGTCGGTTTGACCGGCGTGCGGGGCGAGGCGTCGGTGACGGCGACGCGGAGCCGGCGGTCGATGAGGGTGAAGTCGAGGCGGACCGGCCCGCCGGTGTGCACCAGAGCGTTGGTGACGAGCTCGGAGACGACGAGCAGGGCCGCGTCCATGGCGGTGTCGGCCACGCCCCAGCCCCGCAGGCTGCGCCGGGTGAAGCGGCGGGCGTGCCGGGCCGCCTCGGGCACCCGCCACACCGTCCAGCCCTCGCGCCGGGGTTTGACCGCCATGCCGTCGTAGCGCAGCAGGAGCAGGGCGACGTCGTCGCCGCGGTGTGCGCCGCCGAGCAGCGCGTCGGCGACGGCGCCGAGCTGGGCGGGGTCGGCGCCGGAGAGTTCGCCGGCGAGGCGGTCCAGACCGGTCCCGATGTCGAGGTCGGCGGACTCCACGAGGCCGTCCGTGGTGAGGGCGATGACGGCGCCCGGCGTCAGCCGCAGCGGGGCCATCGGGAACTCGGCCTGCGTCAGGATGCCGAGGGGTGGGCCGCCGTCCGTCCCGGCGACCTCGGCCGAGCCGTCCGGGTGACGCAGGACGGGCGGCGGATGCCCGGCCCGTACGCACCAGGCGGTGCCGTCCTCCATGTCGACGTCGACATAGCAGCAGGTGACGAAGAGGTCGGTCTCCAGCTCCAACAACAGCCGGTTGGCGTGCGAAACGACCACGTCCGGCGGGTGGCCCTCGGCCGCGTAGGCACGCAGGGCCGTGCGCATCTGCCCCATGAGGGTGGCGGCTGCGGCGCTGTGGCCCTGGACGTCGCCGATGACGAGGGCGACGTGGTGGTCGGGCATCCGGATCACGTCGTACCAGTCGCCGCCGACCTCCAGGCCCGCGGTGGCGGGGAGGTAGCGCGCGACCGCGAACCCGCCGGGGAGGTCGGGCAGCCGGCGCGGAAGCAGCTGGCGCTGGAGCATGCCGACGAGTTCGTGTTCGGCGTCGAAGGCGTGGGCGCGCATCAGGGCCTGTCCGGCGAGGCCGGCGGAGGCGGTGAGCAGGGCGCGCTCGTCGGGGCCGAAGTCGTGCGGCGCGTCCCAGCCGATGAGGCAGGCGCCGGCCATCCGGCCGCCGGCGGACAGCGGCAGGACGGCGAGGCCGCCGGGGCCGACCTCGGCGAGCGCCGGTTCCAGGGCGGTGCCGGCGGGCCAGATCCGGGCCCGGCCCTCGCGCAGCGCGGCGGCGAGCGTGGGCATGGCGCGCACGGGCGCGTCGGGCCATTCACCGCGCCACTCCAGCTGCCACAGCTCGGGCCAGGAGTCGGGCTCGGGCGGGTCGAGGACGGTGACCACGAGCCGCTCGTTCTCCAGCTCGGCGAGGGCGATCCGGTCGGCACGCAGCGGCTTGCGCAAGGCGGCGACGACGGCCTGGCTGACGTCGCGGACCGTGCCGGCGGTGGCGAGCGCGGCGGCCAGGCGCTGGACACGGGCGACGTCGGTGATCTCGGCGCGCAGCGTGGAGGCGTCGGCGACGGTGCCCTCCAGCCGGGCGGGGCGTCCGTCGCCGCCGGGCACCAGGCGGCCGTTCAGTCTGAGCCACTTCGGCGGCCCGGCGGGCTGCAGCACCCGGAACTCCAGCTCGCGGTCGCCGATCGACATGTGGTCGGCCTCGACGACGGACATCAGCGAGGGCAGGTCCTCGGGGACGGTGAGCCCGAGCAGGGTCTCCACCCGGCCGTCGAACGCGGCCCGGTCCATCGCGAACAGCTCCAGGATCGCGTCGCCCACCTCGACCCGCCCGGTG
Source organism: Streptomyces sp. P3 (assembly GCF_003032475.1). Taxonomy (NCBI): domain Bacteria; kingdom Bacillati; phylum Actinomycetota; class Actinomycetes; order Kitasatosporales; family Streptomycetaceae; genus Streptomyces; species Streptomyces sp. P3. Next base: position 5,764,637 of record NZ_CP028369.1, on the reverse strand, counting down.
TCCATGGCCAGGCTGAAGCCGCCCGCGAGGAGCTTGTCGCCCTCGGCCCGGGCGGTCGGGGCGGGCAGGGCGACGGCGTCGGCGACGAGTTCCAGGCAGGCGCGGTCCTGGGCGTCGAATCCACCGGGGCGCTCGCTGACGGCGAGCAGACAGCCGCCCGCGCCGTCACGGACGGGCAGTGCGGCCAGATGGACGTCGCGGGCGGGCATCCGCCGGGCGTCCGCGCACTCGGCGACCTCGTGCGGGCCGAGCCACACCGGCCGCCCGGTGCGGTGGGCGTCGGCGGCCGGCGAGCCGCCGTCGAGGGGATAGCTCTCGCGCAGTCCGTACAGGGTCCTCGGCACGCCCGCCGACTCGGCCAGGCACAGCAGGCCGGCCTCCGGCGCGGGCGTGTAGACGGCGGCGAGCGCCGCACCGGCGAACACGAGCGCCTGTTCGAGGGTGCGGCGCACACGGTGGGGTGAGACGGGGTCGGCGGTGACCGCATGGAGAGCCGTCTCGACACCCAGAGGTCCCTTTCTGCGTTCCGCGGCACCCTCACTGACCACGTCCGCAATTACAGCGCTAATGCGGCCCGGGCGCAGCCCCTGGAACCGTTTGGCGGACCCCGCCGGGGGCATCGCGAGGGCCGCGCGCCCGGCTGCGCTCGAAACAGACAGCCGGAACTGCGCGAGCGGGCGGCCGAGGCCGCCGACATCGTCGTACGGCGGCTCGCCGAACCGGTGCCGGACACGGCCGGGCGGCGTCGGGCCGGACTGCTGCGGGGCGCGAGCGGGGCCGCCCTGTTCCTGCTCCGCCAGTACGAGGGCAGCGGCGACCGGGAGCAGCTGGCGGCGGGCGCCGCGCTGCGCCGGGACCTGGCGTGCTGCGCGGAGCGCGAGTCAGGCGCGGTGGAGGTCGACGAGGGGTGGCGCACCCTGCCCCACCTGGGCGACGGCAGCGCGGGGGTGGGCATGGTGCTCGACGACCTCGTGTCCCATGTCCCGGACGCCGGCGCGGAGTTCGCGCGGGCCCGGGCCGGCATCCGCACCGCGGCCGCCTCCCGCTTCTACGCGCAGCCCGGTCTCTTCCAGGGCCGCGCCGGCATGATCCTGTACCTCGCCCGCACCACCGAACCCGGCGCGACCCGGGCTCGGCTCGACGAGCAGATCGCCGCGCTGGGCTGGCTCGCGATGCCCTACCAGGGCCGGCTCGCCTTTCCCGGGCACCAGGGACGGCGGCTCCCGGCGGGGCCGTTCGCCGTGCGCGTCGGGCCGGCACAGGGCAGATTTGGAGCCGGACACCCGCGCGGCACCGGGGCGAGGAGGTGGTCGCCGTGCCCGAGCAGACGTCCGGCCAGGCCCCGGCGACTGTATGGGCGCCGGTCGGGCAGCCGCTGCTCTCCCTCGCGCTGACCTCGATGATGGACGCCGTCGGCGCGCACTCCGGCGCCGTGTACCTGCGTCCCGGCGACGGGACGGTCCTGGAGATGGCGGTGATGGCGGGGCTGCCCCGGTCCTTCGCCGCGCCCTGGGAACGCGTGGGGCTGAGCGCGCCGATCCCGGTCGCCGAAGCGGTGCGCGAACGCCGGCTGGTGTGGGTGGGCGGGGAGGAGGAGATGGCCCGGCGGTATCCGCGCATCGCGGTCGTCCTGCCGTATCCCTTCGCCCTGGCCGCGCTGCCCGTGGCCACCGGGACCCGGGCGTACGGCGCGGTCTTCGTCACCTGGCCCGGTTCCCACCCGCCGGAGCTGTCCGAGCGGGAGCGGCGGGAGCTGACGTCGGCCTGCGAGCGGCTCGCCCTGCGGCTGGAGCGCGCGGCGGCGCAGAACCGCACGGTACGGCCCGAGGCCGACGTGCTGGACTCCGGCCCGGTGGGCGGCGTCTCCGACACGCTGGGCACCGTGGAGGCGGCGCGGATGGTGGCCCGGCTGCCGTACGGGATGTGCTCGCTGGATCTGAGGGGGCGGGTGGGGTTCGCGAACGGCGCCGCGGCCGAGATGCTCGGTGTGCCGGTGAGCGGGCTGCTGGGCTCACAGTTGTGGGCGGCCGTGCCGTGGCTCAACGATCCCCTGTACGAGGAGCGCTACCGGGCCGCGCTGCTCGGTCAGGACGCCACCTCCTTCGTCGCGCTGCGCCCGCCCTCCGAGTGGCTGTCGTTCCGGCTGTACCCGAGCACCACCGGCATCAGCGTGCGGATCAGCCGCGCCCGGTCCGTGTCGCAGATGGGCCCGGCCGAGGCCCGCTCCGGGGACGCGCCGACCCGGCTGGTGTCGATGTCGCAGGCGCTGAGCCTGGCCGGGGCGCTCACCGAGACGGTGAGCGTGCAGGACGTGGTGGGGATGGTGGCGGACGAGATCGCGCCGGCGGTGGGCAGCCGGGCCCTGGCGCTGCTCGGCGCGCGGGCCGGCCGGCTGCGTGTGCTCGGGCACCAGGGATATCCCGACCCGACCACGGTGGAACAGTTCGACGGGATGTCGCTGACCGCCCCGACGCCGGGCGCGCGCGCCGTGTCCCACGGGGTGCCGGCCTTCTTCGACTCCCCGCAGCAGTTGCAGCGCCTGTACCCGGCCGGTCCCGACGCCCCCGACGGCTTCGGCTCCTGGGCCTACCTGCCGTTGATCGCCTCCGGCCGCCCGGTGGGCGTCTGTGCGCTGGCCTACGCCGAGCCGCACCCGTTCTCCACGCACGAGCGCGCGGTGCTCACCAGCCTGGCCGGACTGATCGCGCAGGCCCTCGACCGTGCCCTGCTGTACGACACCAAGCACCGGCTGGCGCACGGACTGCAGGCGGCGCTGTTGCCGCCCTCACTGCCGCGGCTGGCCGGCATCGAGGCGACCGCCCGCTATCTGCCCGCCACACGGGGCATGGAGATCGGCGGGGACTTCTACGACCTGGTGCCCTCGCCGCCGCTCGCGGCGGCCGTGATCGGCGACGTGCAGGGACACAACGTGACGGCGGCCGGTCTGATGGGCCAGCTCCGCACCGCCGTCCGCGCCTACACGACGGTGGGCCAGGAGCCGGCCGAGGTCATGCGCAGCACCAACCGGCTGCTGATCGACCTGGGCTCCGACCTGCTCGCGAGCTGTCTGTACCTGCGGCTCGACCCGGCCGGCGGCCGGGCGGTGATGGCCCGGGCCGGTCATCCCCCGCCGCTGCTGCGCCGGGCGGACGGGCGTGTCCGGGTCCTTGACCTCGCGGGCGGGCCGCTGCTGGGCATCGACGCCTCGGCGACGTACCCGACGACGGAGGTGGAGCTCTCCCCCGGCTGTGTTCTCGCCCTCTACACGGACGGGCTCGTCGAGAAGCCCGGTGTGGACATCGAGGAGGCGGTGGCCGAGCTGGGGCGGCGGCTCGCCGAACACGGGGACCGTCCGCTGGAGAAGCTGGCCGACGAACTGGTGGGGCGCTACGCGGAGACCGAGGACCGTATCGACGACGTGGCCCTGCTGCTGCTGCGGGCCCGAGAAGGTGGCAGAGGGCGCGGCTGAGGTGCATCACCGGGGGGACGCGGACGGTCCGGCCCTCGCTGGAGGACCGGACCGTTCGGATGCCGCTGGGTCAGTGCGATTCGTTCACACCCGAGCCGTCCTGGCCGTTCTGGTTCTGGTTCTGGTCCTTGCCCTGACGGCCGTCCTGCTTGCCGCCGTTCTGGTTCTGGTCGCCGCCGTTCTGGTTCGCGCCGCCGTTCTGGTTCGCGCCGCCGTCGGCCGCCGCGTCGCCGCCGCCCTGGATCGCCTCGCCGGTGTTGTCGTCGATGCCGTCACCGTTGGCGTCGACCGCGCCCGCGCCCGCCTGGCCGCCACCCTGGATGGCCTCGCCGGTGTTGTCGTCGATGCCGTCACCGTTGGCGTCGACCGCGCCCGCGCCCGCCTGGCCACCGCCCTGGATGGCCTCACCGGTGTTGTCGTCGATGCCGTCACCGTTGGCGTCGACCGCACCCGCGCCCGCCTGGCCACCGCCGGCGTCACCTGCACCTGCACCTGCACCTGCACCGGCGTCGCCGAGCGTCGCGCCGACCGCCGCCAGGGCGGTGGTCACCGGCTGGAAGAAGGTCTCGCCGCCGACCCTGCAGTCACCGCTGCCGCCGGACGTCAGACCGATCGCCTGGCCGTCCTGGGTGAAGAGCGAGCCGCCGCTGTCGCCGGGCTCGGCACAGACGTCGGTCTGGATGAGGCCGGTGACCGTGCCCTCGGGGTAGTTCACCGTGGCGTCGAGGCCGAGCACCTGACCGTCCTTGAGGCCGGTGGTGCTGCCCATGCGGAAGACCTGCGTGCCGACGGTCGCCTCGGCAGCCTGGCTGATCGCGACCTTCTGCTGACCGGTGTTGACCTCGCTGGGCGCCTGGGTGTTCGCGTCGTCGTACTTCACAAGCGCGAAGTCACCGTCGCCGGGGAAGGTCGCCTTGTCGACAGTGGCGATCGGCTGGCCGTTCTCGGAGTCGGACCACTGCTTGGCCGCGACACCGCAGTGACCTGCCGTCAGGAACGCCGGGGAGCCGTCGCCCGCCGTCACGTTGAAGCCGAGGGAGCAGCGCGCTCCGCCGCCGAATATCGCGTCCCCGCCGGACACGAGCGGCTTGAGGGTGCCGGCCGACTTCCTGATGGTCGCCATGCTCGCGCCGAGGGACTTCACCGTCGAGTCGACGCGGTCCCACTTGCGGCCGGTGACCGTGGAGTCGGCGGTGACGAGGATCTTGTTCGTCCTCGGGTCGACGGCCCAGGAGGTGCCCGGGACGGTCGCCTTCGTCTTCAGCGTCTTCGCCGCCGCCTCGAGTTCGGCCTTGCTGTTCTCCACCTCGCGGACCTTGGCACCCGCCCGCTCGGCCTGCACGACGACGTTGTTCTTGTCGCCGGAGACGTTCGTGACGTTGACGACCAGCTGCTTGGCGGCGTCGTCGTAGTACGAGCCGGCGAAGGCGTCACCGAGCAGCTTCTCGAGCTGGGACGCGAGGTTCGAGGCGTCGCCCGACTTCAGGGTCTTCACCGAGGCGGCTCCGTTGGCGCCGTTGTCCTGGGAGGCGTTGGCCTGGGGAAGCAGGATGGCCGCCGCTCCGAGGGCCGCCACACCGCCTGCCGCGATGATGGCCTTGCGCTTCGTAACTCGCTTGTGACTCAAAAAACTCGACCTCCTGGGGGGACGGGGTCTGACTGCCGGTGTCGGCAGCTCCGTACATCCGTACAGCGGCGCCTGGTTGGCCATGGGTACGCAGGCGGCACGCGGCGCGTTCAATCGCGATTGCCAACTTCCTTTGCGAAACGCTGAATCGACCGTGACCCGCGGCCGACTCCGCCGGCCGCAGAGCAGTCACCCATATCGCGATGACGACCGCCGAAGCCGACAAGATCCTTTCGAGTGGTTTTCGCCCCCTCGGCGCACACGCCGGCCCCTGCGCCCCGCCCTCGGAGAGGGACCCTCCCGTTCCGCGTCCTCACTGGTCAACGGCGCTCACGCCGGACGCCGGGACGCCGCGACGGCGGGCGTTCACGGGCGCCGCGCATCCGGGGCGCCGAGCGGCGCCGCGACCTTCGGGGAGGCCGGGCGGAGGCCGGGCGGTGAAGGCGGTCCGGTGACCGACGGCGCGTCAGACACTGCGGGATGTCGGCCGGATCCGTACCCGGTGGCTGAATCCGATCCCTGGCCGAAGCCCCCGGATCCACACGTTCCGCAGTCGTCCGGCGACTCTTCGTCGACGAGGCGCGTCGGAATCCCCGCTCCAGGAAATCTGCACAGCGCATGCCCAAGCGGGGCACCGTCGGGGCGGGTTCTGCACATCCGCGCGGCCCCGGCCGGGCCATTGGGTGCGCAGTGTCGGATTCGCCGCGAGAATGCCGGGCGCTCATCCGAGCGAAGCCTGCCCAAGGTGTGAAGAAGTCGATCCCAAGCCGTGGCCGCACCTGCACGGTTTGACGCTCCTGTGACGCAAGTGCCCAGGTGAGAGCGGTGATTGATTGGATGTCCGAGCCTTGGACCTGCTTTAGTCCAACGCACCGCAGGCCGCCGCGGTCTCCTCAGACGGGGGCCCGGCGCCGGCGTTCGCGGCCGTCGTCTGTCCCCCAGAGGGGGCCGCTCCCCCCTTATGAATACCCATGTGAAGGGAAGTCCCCCCATGAACTCCACCCCCCAGGTTGAGACCGTCGAGATCTCCGACGCCGAGCTGGACAACGTCTCCGGCGGTCTGGCCCTGAACGCCCTCGGCACCGTCACCGGCCTGGTGGACGGCATCGCCCCGGTCTCGTCCGTGGTCGACACGGCCGTCGGCACCGTCGAGGGCGTCACCGGCCTGAGCACCGCCCCGGTCACCAACCTGGTCGCCGGTCTCTGATCGCGCCCTTGTGACCCTTTGAGTCCCGGAGCCGTCACCCGGCTCCGGGACTCGTCGGTGCGCCGAGACCCCCAGGGAAGCCCTGTGCAGTTCCGTCAACAGGCCCTCGCCAAGCTCCAGTCACCGGAGGAACTCGACCTGCCGGTGCGTTTCGCGCGCCCGCAGGGATGGCTGGTGCTGTCCGTGACGGTGGTGGTCCTGGCGGCCGCGTCCGTGTGGGCGGTGACCGGGTCGGTCACGTCCACCGTGGACGCACCCGCCGTCCTGACCCACGGCGAGGGCAGCTACCTCCTGCAGAGCCCCGCCGCCGGCCAGGTCACCGCCGTCCTCGCGAAGGAGGGTGAACGACTGCCCGCCGACGCCCCCGTGCTGAAGGTGCGCACGACCGAGGGCGTCACCGTGGTACGGACGGTCGCCGCGGGCCGGATCACCGCGCTCGCCGCCTCGATCGGACAGATCATCTCCACCGGCGCGAACGTGGCCGCCGTCGAGAAGATCGCCGACGCCGACGATCCGCTGTACGCCACGGTGTACGTCCCGGCGGAGAGCGCGGCCTCGATCCCGCGGGACGCGGCCGTCGACCTCACCGTGCAGACCGTGCCGTCCCAGCGGTACGGCGTGCTGCGCGGCCGGGTGAAGTCGGTGGACCGCGAGGCCCAGTCGGCGCAGCAGATCGCCGCGTTCCTGGGCGACAGCCAACTGGGCGAGCAGTTCAGCGAGGAGGGCCGCCCGGTGGCGGTCCTGGTCCGCCTCGAGAAGTCCTCGGCGACCAAAAGCGGATACCGGTGGTCGTCCGCGGGCGGACCGCCGTACGCGCTCGCCTCCATGACCATGGCCACGGGCTCGATCCGGCTGGCCGACCAGCATCCCGTCGACTGGCTGCTCCCGTGACCGCCGCCGGGCAGACCCGCGGCCGACGGCGGGCCGCACCGCCCCGGCGCCCGGTCCCCAAGAGCCGGGTGAAGACCGTCCGCACGCCCACGGTGCTGCAGATGGAGGCCGTGGAGTGCGGGGCCGCCTCCCTCGCCATGGTCCTCGCCCACTACGGCCGGCACGTCCCGCTGGAGGAGCTGCGCATCGCGTGCGGCGTCTCCCGCGACGGTTCGCGCGCGAGCAACCTGTTGAAGGCGGCCCGCAGTTACGGACTGACGGCCAAGGGCATGCAGATGGACCTGGCCGCGCTCGCCGGGGTCGGTACGCCGGCGATCCTCTTCTGGGAGTTCAACCACTACGTCGTCTACGAGGGCCTGGGCCGGCGCTTCGGCCGGCGCGGCGTGTTCGTCAACGACCCGGGCAAGGGCCGGCGGTTCGTGCCCATGGAGGACTTCGACGGCAGCTTCACGGGTGTCGTGCTGGTGCTGGAGCCGGGTGAGGACTTCGAGCGGGGCGGACGCAGACCCGGTGTGCTGGGCGCCATGCCGGCCCGGCTGCGCGGTACCGCGGGCACCCTGCCGGCCGCCGTGCTGGCGAGCCTGCTGCTGGTTCTGGTGGGCGCGGCGGTACCGGCGCTGAGCCGGACCTGGATCGACACGTTCCTGATCGAGGGTCAGACCTCTTTGCTGGGCGTGCTGTTCGCGTCGATGGGGACCTGCGTGGCGCTCACGGTCGCGCTGACCTGGCTGCAGCAGGCCAACCTCCATCACGGCCGGATCATCTCCTCGACGCTGTCCAGCGCCCGCTTCCTTCGGCATCTGCTGCGGCTGCCGGTGACCTTCTTCTCCCAGCGCAGTCCGGCCGACCTGGTCCAGCGTCTGCAGTCGAACGACGCCGTCGCCGAGACCCTGGCCCGCGACCTGGCGTCGGCGGGCGTGGACGCGGTGGTGGTCGTCCTGTACGCCTTCCTCCTCTACACCTACGACCCGCAGTTGACGTACGTCGGCGTCGGAGTGGCGCTGCTGAACATCGTCGCCATGCGGATCGTCGTGCGGATGCGGGCGACCCGGACGGCGAAGCTGCGCGCGGACACCGCGCGGCTCACCAACACGGCCTACACCGGGCTGCAGTTGATCGAGACGATGAAGGCCACCGGCGGCGAGGACGGCTACTTCCGCAAGTGGGCCGGGCAGCACGCGACCACCCTGGAGGAGCAGCAGCGGCTCGGGGTGCCGAGCGCCTGGCTGGGCGTGGTGGCGCCGACGCTCGCGACGCTCAACAGCGCGCTGATCCTGTGGATCGGCGGGACGCGCGCGATCGAGGGCCATGTCTCGGTGGGTCTGCTGGTCGCCTTCCAGGCTCTGGTCGCCCGCTTCACCGCGCCGCTGACCCGGCTCAACGGCGTGGCCGGCCGTATCCAGGACTTCGCCGCCGACGTGGCCCGGCTGAAGGACGTGGAGAACTTCCGCGCCGACCCGCTCTACGACCGTCGCGATGGCGCCGACTCCACACGCCGGCTGCGCGGCCACGTCGAGCTGGAGAACGTCTCGTTCGGCTACAGCCCGCTGGACAAGCCGCTGCTGACCGGCTTCGACCTGACCGTCGGGCCCGGGCAGCAGGTCGCGCTGGTGGGCGGCTCCGGCAGCGGCAAGTCGACGGTGTCGCGGCTGATCTCGGGCCTGTACGCGCCCTGGGAGGGCGTCATCCGGATCGACGGGCAGCGGCTGGAGGACATTCCGCGGGGGGCGCTGGCCTCCTCCGTCTCCTTCGTCGACCAGGAGGTGTTCCTGTTCGAGGGGTCGGTCCGCGACAACGTGGCGCTGTGGGACCCGTCGATCCCCGACGACGCCGTCGAGGACGCGCTGCGCGACGCGGCGCTCCTCGACGTGGTCCTGCGCAGGCCCGGCGGCATCCGCAGCGGTGTGGAGCAGGACGGGCGCAACTTCTCCGGCGGGCAGCGGCAGCGCCTCGAGATCGCGCGGGCGCTGGTGCGCCGGCCGAGCGTCCTCGTGCTGGACGAGGTGACCAGCGCGCTGGACGCGGAGACCGAGCAGACGGTGATGGACAACCTGCGCCGACGCGGCTGCGCGTGCGTGGTGATCGCACACCGGCTGAGCACGGTGCGCGACAGCGACGAGATCGTCGTGCTCCGGCACGGCACGGTCGTGGAACGCGGCCGGCACGAGGAACTGGTGGCGCGCGGCGGCTCGTACGCGGCCCTGGTCAGGGAGCGATGAGATGACTGCCGTGTCCGAGGGCGAGCTCGACGTCGTGCTCGCAGCGCTGGGCCGGACGGGTTCGCGGATCGACTGCGCCGGCTCGGGCCGCGTCGACCTCGAGGGCCCGCAGGTGCTGTGGCTGGTCGCGTCCGGCGCGCTGGACCTGTTCGCGGTGGACGCCGGACAGCAGGGGCACTGGCACCATCTGGGGCGGCTGGAGGCGGGCGCGCTGCTGCTCGGTCCGGTCGCCGGGCCCCGGCACACGCTCGTCGCACGGCCGTCGCGGGACTGCGTGGTGCACCGTGTCGCGCTGCGCGAGCTGTACCAGCCGGCGCACACCCGGACCTGGTCGTACGACGAGTACGGCAACCCCCGTTACGTGCCGCCGACTTCGAGTCCGCTGGAGTACGCGCTCGCCCTCGGCGTCGGCCGCGGTCTGTCGGTCCTCTTCCAGGCGCCGATGGCCACGGAGGGGTCGGTGGAGGTCCAGGACGACGACGTGTTCTGGATGCAGGTCCCGCCGGGCAGTGTGCAGTACGGCTCGCTGTACGGCGAGGAGGCCGCCGCCGACCTGCTGATGGACCCGGCGGTGTGGCAGTCCATGGTCGACCAGCAGTACCGGCTGCTGACCACGCTGGACCGCTGGATCGAGCAGCTGGAACGTACCCACGAGACCCGTACGGCCGCCGGGATCAAGGCCGGCGAGGCGGTGCGCGCCCAGGCCGACCGGACGCTCCTCGCGTCGATCGGCAAGAAGTCCGGGCAGCGCGCGACGGCCGCCGACGCCGACGCGACCTTCGCCGCCTGCCGGCTGGTCGCGCGGGCCGCGGGGATCGCTCTCGTCGAGCCCGCCCGGACGGGGTCCGACGGCGACCGGCTGGACCCGGTCGAGCGGATCGCTCTCGCCTCGCGGGTGCGGGCCCGGGCGGTCCGCCTCGACGGCCGGTGGTGGCGCGACGACGTGGGGCCGCTGGTCGGGCACCGGGCGCTGTCCGGGGCGCCCGTCGCGTTGCTGTGGCGGCGCGGCGGCTATGTCGCCGTGCATCCGGCGACCGGACGGGAGACGCCGGTCGAGAAGGCCAACGCGCAGGAGTTCGAACCGCGGGCCGTCATGTTCTACCGGCCGTTGCCGGAGCGGCGGCTCGGCCCGCTCGGCCTGCTGCGGTTCTGTATGCGGGGCACCGCCGGCGACCTGACGAACCTGCTGCTCAGCGGGTTGGTGACGGTGGCGATCGGGGCGCTGGTGCCGATCGCCACCGGCAAGGTGCTGGGCGAGTACGTGCCGAAGGCCCAGCAGGGTCTGATCGCGCAGGTGTGCCTGTCCGTGATGGTCGCCGGCGTGGTCGCGGCGGCGTTCACACTGCTGCAGAACCTGACCATCCTGCGGCTGGAGGGCCGGGTCGAGGCGACGCTCCAGCCTGCGGTGTGGGACCGGCTGCTCAGACTCCCGACGACGTTCTTCGCCGAGCGGTCCACGGGCGAGCTGGCCAGTGCCGCGATGGGCGTCAGCACGATCCGCAGGCTGCTGGCGGGGCTCGGCCCCTCGGTCGCGCAGTCCGTCACGATCGGCGCGATGAACCTGGGGCTGCTGCTCTGGTACAGCGTGCCGATGGCGCTGGCGGCGATCGGCATGCTGGTCGTGATCGCGTCCGTGTTCCTGGCGCTCGGCCTGTGGCAGGTGCGCTGGCAGCGGCGGCTCGTCGTGCTGTCCAACAAGCTGAACAACCAGGCGTTCCAGACGTTGCGCGGGCTGCCGAAACTGCGGGTGGCGGCGGCCGAGAACTACGCGTACGCGGCCTGGGCGGCGCAGTTCGCGCGCAGCCGCGAGCTGCAGCAGCGGCTCGGCCGGATCAAGAACCTCAGCACGGTGCTGGGCTCGGTGTACCTGCCGCTGTGCTCGCTGCTGATGTTCATGCTGCTTGCGGGCCCCGCCCGGGGGGCGCTGTCGGCGGCGGACTTCCTCGCCTTCAACACCTCCATGACGATGCTGCTCACCTCGGTCACCTCGTTGACCGGCGCGTTCGTGTCGTCCGTTGCCGCGTTGCCGTTGTTCGAGGAGATCCGGCCGGTGCTGGAGGCCACCCCCGAAGTGCGCACCGCGAGCACCCGTCCCGGCCCGCTGACCGGCGCGCTCGAGGCCCGCCGGCTCTCCTTCCGCTATTCCGACGACGGCCCTCTCGTCCTCGACGACGTCTCCTTCGAGGTGCGGCCGGGCGAGTTCGTGGCGGTCGTCGGCCCGAGCGGCTGCGGCAAGTCGACCCTGTTGCGGTTGCTCATCGGCTTCGACAGCCCCCTGTCGGGCAGTGTGCTCTACGACGGCCAGGACCTGGCGGCGCTGGACCAGGCGGCGGTGCGCCGGCAGTGCGGGGTGGTGCTCCAGCACGCCCAGCCGTTCACCGGCTCACTGCTGGACGTCATCTGCGGTACCGGGGCCTACACGCCGGAGGAGGCGATGGCGGCCGCGGAGCTGGCGGGTCTCGCGGAGGACATCAGGCGTATGCCGATGGGTCTGCACACGATCGTCTCCGGCAGCGGGTCCGTCTCGGGAGGTCAGCGTCAGCGGCTGATGATCGCGCAGGCGCTGATCCGGCAGCCGCGCATCCTGTTCTTCGACGAGGCGACCAGCGCCCTCGACAACGAGACGCAGCGCACGGTCATCGAGAGCACCCGCAAGCTCAACGCGACGCGCGTGGTCATCGCGCACCGGCTCTCCACGGTGATGGACGCCGACCGGGTGGTCGTGATGGAGAACGGCAGGATCGCCCAGCAGGGCCCGCCGGCGCAGCTCCTCGCGGACACCGGCGGCCGGCTGCACGAGCTGGTGCGACGACAGCTGGCGTAGAGCCCGCGGACGCGCCTCGGCCGGGCGGTAGTCGTCCCCCGCCCACCCGGCACCGGCGGCCGGCGCCCGAGACCCCGGACCTCCGACTCCGGGGCCCGCTAGCGAAACTTTGCCGTTTCGCAGAATCTGGTCTAGCCTCCACGTGTACGAAACGGTTTCGTTTATCTGCTCTCTGCCGACGTCCCTGGAGTGGTTCCCCATGTCCTCCAAAACCCTGACGGAAGACGCCCGCGCGGGCGCCGAACAGAATCCGTCCACGGACTCCGCCAAGAAGTGGTGGATCCTGGCGGTGGTCGCCCTCGCCCAGCTGATGGTGGTGCTGGACGCCACCATCGTGAACATCGCGCTGCCCTCCGCCCAGGCAGACCTCGGCTTCTCCGACGGCAGCCGGCAGTGGATCGTCACCGCGTACGCCCTGGCGTTCGCCTCCCTGCTGCTGCTCGGCGGACGCATAGCCGACCTCTTCGGCCGCAAGACGGCCTTCCTGATCGGCGTGGTCGGCTTCGCCGCCGTCTCGGCGCTCGGCGGCGCCGCCAGCAACTTCGAGATGCTGGTCACCGCCCGCGCGCTGCAGGGCGCGTTCGGCGCGCTCCTCGCCCCGGCGGCGCTCTCCCTGCTCAACACCACGTTCACCGACGCCAAGGAGCGGGCCAAGGCGTTCAGCGTCTACGGTGCCATCGCCGGCGCGGGCGGCGCGGTGGGCCTGCTGCTCGGCGGCATCCTGACCGACGCGCTCGACTGGCGCTGGACGCTGTACGTCAACGTGGCCATCGCCGTCCTCGCCTTCGCGGGTGGCTGGCTCCTGCTCGCCAACCACCGCGACGCCGCGAACTCGAAGCTCGACGTGCCCGGCACCGTCCTGGTCGCCGCCGGCCTGTTCGCCCTGGTCTACGGCTTCTCCAACGCGGAGACACACGACTGGGACTCCCCGCTGACCTGGGGCTTCCTGATCGCCGGCGGCCTGCTGCTGGCCGCCTTCACCTGGTGGCAGACCCGCGCCGCGCACCCGCTGCTGCCGCTGCGCATCCTGCTCGACCGCAACCGCGCGGCCTCCTTCTTCGCCGTGCTCGTCTCCGGCGCCGGCATGTTCGGCGTGTTCCTCTTCCTCACCTACTACCTGCAGCTGAACCTCGGCTTCAGCCCGACGAAGACGGGCGTGGCCTTCCTGCCGATGGTCGGCGCGCTCATGGTCGCGGCACAGCTCGGCACGACGGTCCTGGTGCCGCGACTGGGCCCGAAGACGGTCATCCCGCTGGGCTTCGCCGTCGCCGCGGCCGGCATGGCCTGGCTGACCGGGATCGGCGTCGGCTCGCACTATCCGAGCGCCGTCCTGCCGCAGCTGGTCGTCACCGGCATGGGCCTCGGTCTGGTCATGCCGCCCGCCATGCAGCTCGCCACCGGCGGGGTCGCCGCCGAGGACGCGGGCGTGGCCTCGGCCACCGTCAACGCGATGCAGCAGGTGGGCGGCTCGATCGGCACGGCCCTGCTGAACACCCTCGCCGCGAGCGCCGCCACGGACTACCTGGCCGGCAAGAACCCGGCGGACAAGCTGGTCCAGGCGCAGGCCACCATCGAGAGCTACACCACGGCCTTCTGGTGGTCGGCCGGGTTCTTCGTCGCGGGCGCGGTCATCGCCTTCGCTCTCTTCCGCCGCGGAGTGCCGGAGCAGGACGCGGACGCCGCGCCGGTCATCCACATGTGACGGACCGGGCGCAGGAGCCGCCCACCGGGGAGAGGGGCCGCCGTCCGCACCGGACGGCGGCCCCCGCTGCCGTCCGGGCCGTCGGCACACCCGCCTTCGCCCTCCTGCCTCCCGTTATGCTCCGTTTCGGCTCGGTGGCGCATGGAGGTTTGGGCCTGGGTACTCGCGGTCCATGAGAATCAGCGTTCTGGACGTGGGGTCGAACACCGTACGGCTCGTGGTCGCTGACGCGGCGGGCGGAGTTCCGCTGCCGGTGCACACCGCGAAGTGGCGGCTGCGGCTGTCCGAGCAGGTCAAGCCCGGCGACCCCATCCCCGAGGAGGCCGTGGAACGGCTCGTCCGGGCGGTTTTTGCCGCGGCCCGGACCGCGGACCGCTGGGGGGCCGCCGGGCCCCTCGCCTTCGCCACCGCCGTGGTGCGCGCCGCCCCCAACCGGCAGGAGGTGCTGCGCACGGTCCGGGCGCGCAGCGGCGTCGCGCTGTCCACCCTGCCGGGCGAGGTGGAGGCGGAACTGACGTTTCTCGGGGCCCGGCGCTGGATGGGCTGGCGGTCCGGACCGCTCGCCCTGCTGGACATCGGCGGCGGGTCCTTCGAGGTGGCCTTCGGGCGGGGCCGGCTGCCGGACTTCGTCGTGTCACTGCCGTTGGGTGCGGCCCGCCTCACCCACGACTTCTTCGCGGACCACGACCCGCCCTCCCCCGAGCTCGTACGCGCGGCACGCCGCCGGATCCGGCATCAGCTCAGGGACGTGGCCGCCCGGATCCGCTGGGAGGGTCCGCGTACGGCGGTGGCGACCTCCCGGACCTTCCAGCAGCTCGGGCGGCTGTGCGGGGCGGCGCCCGGGCGGCACGGCCCGTTCATGGACCGCACCCTGCACCGCGGCGACCTGCGGAAAGCCATCGACACGCTGGCCGCCCTGCCCTCGGCCGAACGCGCCCGGCTGCCCGGCATCTCCGCGCCGCGCGCCGCGCAGAGCCTGGCCGGCGCGGTGCTCGGGCACACGGCGATGAAGCTGACCGGGCTCTCCACGCTCACCGTCTGCCCCTGGGCGATCCGTGAGGGCGTGATGCTGCGCCACCTGGAGGACGGTCCCGCCTGGTGGGCGGAGGTCACCCGGCTCACCGACGACGGGCAGGCACCCCCGGAGCCGGTCCCGCTGCGCCTCGCGAAACACTGAGACCGATCCGAACCCGGCGGAAGGAAGCCACCGTGCCCGACGACGACCAGCGCCCCGACACCGGCCAGGACCGCCCCCGGACCGCGCTGGAGGAGGTCATCCAGGAGATAGAGGAGGCCGAGACCCGCGTCGACGACCCGCAGGGCGAGCGCTCCCGGCGCAGGGCGGAGGCCGCCGACGCGCTCACCGCCGACCGGCGCGCCCAGGAGGAGTCCCGGGGCGACTGAAACCCGCGAGCCGCGGCCGGAAGGGGCGCCGGCATCCCCGCCGGACACCCCCTGCCGTCGCACCGCGGGCCGAGGGGTGTCCCGCCGCCCGCGGGGTACCCGGCCCGCATGGCACACGACCTTGCAGGACCGCCGCTGCCGGCTCCCCGAGGCCCGGTCTCCACGGCCGTCCGCGCGTACCTGGAGGACGCGGGCCCCCTCCCGGCGAGCGAGGCGGCGGTGTCCGCGCCCCCGTACGGCGACGACCTCCAGCTGGCCCTGTACCTCTGCTATGAACTGCACTACCGCGGTTTCGCCGGGGTGTCCCCGGACCGCGAGTGGGACCCGGCGCTGCTGGGGGTCCGGGCCGCGCTGGAACACCGCTTCCTGACCGCCCTGCGCGCGGACACACCGGTCCACGCCTCCCTCGACGAGGCGCTGGCGGAGATCCTCGTGGAGCCCGTCGAGGGCACGGGCGTCAGCCACTTCCTGGCCGCCGAGGGCGAGGCCTGGCAGCTGCGCGAGTACGCGGCCCAGCGCTCCCTGTACCACCTCAAGGAGGCGGACCCGCACGCGTGGGTGCTGCCGCGGCTGTGGGGCCGGGCCAAGGCGGCCATGGCCGCGGTGGAGTTCGACGAGTACGGCGGCGGCCGGCCCGAGCGTGTGCACGCCCGGCTCTTCGCGGACCTGATGGCGGACCTCGGGCTGGACACCGGCTACGGCCGCTACCTCGACGCGGCGTGCGCGCAGGCGCTGGCCGTGGTCAACATGATGTCCCTGTTCGGCCTGCACCGGTCCCTGCGGGGAGCGCTCGTCGGCCACTTCGCGGCGGTGGAGATCACCTCCTCCCCCGGTTCGCGGCGGCTCGCGGCGGCGATGCGCCACGCGGACGCCGGCCCCGCCGCCGTGCGCTTCTACGACGAGCACGTCGAGGCGGACGCCGTCCACGAGCAGGTCGTGCGCCACGAGGTCATCGCCGGTCTGCTCGAGGAGGAGCCCCACCTGGCGGCCGACATCGCTTTCGGCGTCGACGCGACCGGGATATTGGAGGACCGCCTCGGCGATCGGCTGCTGGCCGCCTGGCGCTCGGGCGGATCCTCCCTGCGGATCCCGCTGTCCGAGCCGGAGACCGTCCGCCTCTCCTGACCTGCCCCGCTGCACGGCGAGGGGAGTCAGGAGAACGAGAGGCGTCAAGAGAAGACGACGAGAACCACGAGAAACGACGAGAACGAGGAACCGGTGGTCGCCCGTGTCGAACTCCCCCGCCGACAAGCCCTGCCGGATCAGCGTCCGCCGCCGGGGGCCCCTGCTCGTCGAAGGTCCGGTGGAGGTGGAACTGGAGGACGGCACGACCGTCTCCTCCGACCGTTTCCGGGTCGCCCTGTGCACCTGCCGGCGCAGCCGGCGCTACCCCTGGTGCGACACCAGCCACCGGGACCGGGAGCGTTCCTGACGGCCCCGGCCGTCCGAAGGGCCGCACCCGCGCAGGCGGGTGCGGCCGGGTCGCGCGCGGAGCCGGTCGCGCGCGACGGACGACCCGGCCGCCGGCGGCCGGGTCGTACACGAAAAGCCCGGAGGCCGGCGGCAGCCCCACACCACCGGTCCGGCCTCCGGGTACGAGATCACGGCGGTCCCGCGTCAGGGGCTCGCACTCCCCACTTCACGAGCCTGCCCTCGGTGTCCACGGGGACCACCTGATCCCGGTCCTCAGAACGCGAAGAGGCTGCTCTCGGCAGCGTTCTTCACGCACTCGTTGGCGAAGGTGTGCGCGAAGGCCACCCGCCTGCCCTGCCACACGCCGTCCACGGTGACGACCACCGGGTCGTACTGCCGGGTGCACACGGCGTGCCCCGGGCCCGCCAGGAGCTCCGGGTCGCCGCCGGCGGCGCGCAGTTCGGCGCAGGCCGCGGCGGCGGCCGGGTGTGTGCCGGAGGGCGTCGGCGCGCAGCTCAGGGTGACGGCCCGGGCCGCGTTGACGGTCGCGGCGGTCTCTCCGTGGCCCACGGTCAGCACGAATGCCGACGGGGCGTACAGGGAGGTCGGCGCTGCGGCCGGGGCGGCGAGCGCGGATCCGGTGAGGGATCCGCAGACGGTTGCGGCCGTGAGGCCGAGGGTCGCTGCCCAGCGCGCGGTGTTCCGCATTGTGTGCATCCTTCCGCTCGATTCGGGGGTGTGCCGGTCCGACTCGGTCGGTGCCGAACGCGGCGAGCGCGAGTCTGCCGAGTCCGCCGCCGAATCTCACATCGACCCCACGCGTTTCGGTAACCTTGCGTATTGAATCAGTGGCGCGAAGTCACCAAGTTCGAACGTTCCAACGCCGAAAGCAAGCGCTTCATGATCCCTTAGGTCGGATCGATGACCGGTTCTCGTAGCTTCGTTAATCGGCCTGAAACATTCCGCTAGCGCCCGCGCGTCCCCGCCGATCTCCTCGGAAGCCGGCCGCGACGACCGCGCACCGCACCCCCGAAAGGCCCTCGAAGACCCCGGGGGTGCGCGCCCGGAGAACCGGCTCGGACCGGGAGCACGGCACCGACCCGCCGGTATGGTCGCCCCTTGCGACACCACGCGCGAGCGACAGCGCGACGGGCGACCGGACGACGAGAGACGGGACGAGCGGATGGCCAAGCACTGGGGGGACTTCCAGTACGAGATCTACCTCAACGGGATGACCGGCGCGGTCCCCCGGCTACCCACCGACCTGACCCGGCTGGAGGAGCTCACCGAACGACGGCTCGGACCGGGTCCGGTCGGCTACGTCGCGGGCGGCGCCGGCGACGGCAGCACGGCGCGAGCCAACCGGGCGGCCCTGGAGCGCCGCCGGATCGTGCCGCGCATGCTGCGCGACGTGCACGAGCGGGACCTGTCGGTCGAGGTGCTGGGCCGCGCGCTGCCCGCGCCGCTGGCGCTGGCTCCGGTCGGGGTGCTGTCGATCATGCATCCGGAGGCGGAGTCCGCGGCGGCCCGGGCGGCGGCGGCACACGGGGTCCCGTACATCCTGTCGTCGGCCTCCAGCACACCGATCGAGCAGGTGGCCGCGGCGATGGGGGACGCCGAGCGCTGGTTCCAGCTGTACTGGTCCAAGGACCGTGAGGTCACCCGCAGCCTGCTGGGCCGGGCGAGGGCGAGCGGCTTCACGGTGCTGGTCGTCACCCTCGACACCCCGATGCTGGCCTGGCGGCCCCGCGACCTCGACCAGGCCTACCTTCCGTTCCTGCACGGCGTGGGCACGGCCAACTACTTCACCGACCCGGCCTTCACGGCAGGTCTGGCCAAGCCCGTGCTCGAGGACCCGAACGCGGCCGTGCTGCACTTCGTGAACCTGTTCGCGGACCCCGGCAAGACCTGGCCGGACCTGGCGTTCCTGCGGGAGAACTGGGACGGCCCGATCGTCCTCAAGGGCGTGCTGCACCCCGACGACGCCCGCCTGGCGGCGGACGCCGGGACGGACGGCGTGGTGGTCTCCAACCACGGCGGCCGGCAGGTCGCCGGTTCGGTCGCGGCCGCCGACGCGCTGCCCCGGGTGGCGCGGGCGGTCGGCGACCGGCTGACGGTGCTGTTCGACAGTGGGGTACGCACCGGCGACGACGTCTTCAAGGCCCTCGCCCTCGGCGCACGGGCGGTCCTGCTCGGCCGGCCCTACGTCTACGGGCTGGGCCTGGACGGACAGTCCGGCGTCGAGCACGTGATCCGCTGCCTGCTCGCCGAGCTCGACCTCACGCTGGCCCTCAGCGGTCATCGAGTCCCGTCGACCGTCGGCCCCGAGGACCTCGAGGACGCCGGCTGACGGCCCGCCGGGTCCCGGAAGGGCCAGGCGTCAGACGGCTCCGTCCGCCAGGTCGACGGGCTGGGCCGAGGGCGGCGCGTCGGTGCCGGTGACGGCGAGGGAGCCCGGGCTCGCCGAGGGGGCGTCGGTGAGCCAGCGCTGGCTCGCCGAGTGGTCGCGCACCTTCACCACCACATCGCTGCCCTCGTTCTCGCCGGCCGGGGCGAGCGCGAGTGCGTCGTCCCAGCGGGGCAGCAACTCGCCCTGCACGGTGAGGTCGTAGCGGACGTCGTCGCCGCGGGCGTCGGTGGCGTCCGCGCACCCCCCGAGGATGACCACGCCGGCGTCCACGTGCGAGTCCACGCACAGATCGGGCCGGGCCACGCTGCGCACCTGTCCGTCGTCGTCGTACGACCACCGCTGGGTCGCCTCGGACGAGCAGCCCGCCAGCTCGACGGAAGCACCCGCCTTCGCCTTGCCTCTGACGTCCAGGCACAGGTCGGCGGCGGCGTTGCGCAGCCTGGTCTGCCGGGGCGTGGCGGGCAGGCGGGCGGTGCCGGGAGCGGTCGGCGAGGCTGTGGTGGCCTGCGAGTCGGTGCCGGGGACGCCGGTGCTGGAGGAGGCGGGGTCGGCGCCGCCGCCGTCCGTCCACATGCCGGCCGCGAGCAGGGTGGTCACCAGGCCGGCCGAGGCCAGGCCGACGCCGGCGAACAGCCTGCGCGCCGAACGCGGGTTGTCGGGCGACGTGCGCAGGCGCGGCGTGGGGATTTTCGAGAGCAGGGCGCCGCGCCGGCCCCGGGTACCGCCGCCGCGGTGCCGCGCCGAGCCCTTGAGGCGCACGGCCGGCTGACGGCTCCGGCCGGGCCGGGTGTCGTGGTAGCGGCGGGCGCCCCAGCCGAGCACCGCCTCGGCGAGCAGCAGGCCGAGGCCGCTCTCGAACCCGCCGAGCTGTTCGGCGGCGGAGCGGCAGTAGCGGCACTCGTCCAGGTGCTTGCGCACGTCCGGCAGGAGTTCGCCGCCACGCCGGATGGGCACGTCCAGCAGTCGGTTGTAGAAGCGGCAGTCCTTGCTCGGCGCGAGTTCCCGGTGGGCGCGCACCACGCCCTCGCGGAGCTTGTCACGGGCCTGTTCGAGGGCCGCGGACACGGTCTCGGTGTCCATGCCGAGCAGGCCGGCCGCGACGGTGATCTGCTCGGCCTCGACCTCCACGTGCCACAGAACGCAGCGGGCGACCGCGGGGAGCCCGTGGAACGAGCGTTCCGCCAGCACCCGGTTCTCCGGCGTCATGGACTTCGCGGTGCGCATGCCCCGGGCCCCGGCCGGTTTGCGCAGCACGGGCAGGACGCCCGACAGCTGCTCGTCGGCGGACCACAGCCGGGCCGTGTCCCGGACGGTCACCAGCAGTCGGGGGCGCAGCGCGGTGCCCGGCTCGCCCAGCTTGAGCCGGTCGAAGACCTGGTGGAAGGCGGCGGCGGTGATCATCGAGGCGACGCTTCCCGAGGAGGCGAGGCAGATGACCGCGTACTCGTGCACCGGCCGCCAGTGCCGGGCGATCAGCAGCGCCGTGGACTGGGCGACCTCGCTGTCCGCGCCGCCACGGATTCCGGCGGCGAGTGACTCGTCGGATTCTCCGGGGCCCTCGCCCGGCGGGGGGTAGGGCGGAAGCGGAGGCTGAGGGGTGGGCACTGAGCGAATTCCTTTGGTACGTACCTGTTCGGTGCGGTCAGGGAGCGCCAATTCGCCTCCGCCGACGAACGCAGGGGGCCCGGCCACGACCCCCCGCACGGGTGGTTCACCTTTGCACAACTAAGTCGCGCGCAACAAGGCGAGAGCCGAAGGCGCCCTTTGTTGATGAAAAGTCGATAAGCGAAAAGCGGCTCCCACCTCGTACGGCGCCTTTCCGCGGGGCCGGGCGCCGCGATCAAAATCCGTTCCCGCGCCCCGTGTGAAACACGCGCACGCGACGGGGCTCCGCGCACGCTCCCGCCGCACCGGCCACGGTAGTTGTCTGGAAGCGGCCACTTCCTCGAAAGGCCCCGCGCAGGACGGCGGCTCTCCTGCGCGAAACGGCCGCCGGCCCTGTTCCTCCCGCCCTCGGCCGGCGGCCCGGAAGGTTCCCTCAGACGCCCGTGGCGCGACCCGCGCTATATCTGCCAGGAGCGCAGCCGGTCCGCCGCGCCGTACACGTCGGTCTTCCCGTCGAGGAGGTCCCGGGCGAGGTCGACGAGCGCGCCGTACGGCGGATCGATGCCGACACCGCTGGTGAACATGTACGCCACCGCCGTCGCACAGGCGAAGCGGGCGTTGGCCGAGGGCAGTGGCCTGAGCAGGGTGAGCGTGTGCAGCAGTGCGGCCGCCCGCCAGGCCGGGTCGGAGTCCACACCCAGTTTGGGCGGGTCGACCCGGTGCCGGGCGACGGCCGCGACCAGGGCCGAGAAGTCGTTGACGGTGGGCTGCTCGGGCAGGACCTCTTCATGGCGCTGGAGCAGCCAGGGCACGTCGATGTGGATGACGGCTGTCATCGGTCAGGCGACCCGCCCCTCGCTCCTGGCGGAGCGCTCGTCGTCGGGGAAGGCGGCCGCGAACTCGTCGGCATGGGACGCGAAGAACCTGCGGAATTCCTCCGCGCCCTCCTGCAGCGCCCGGTGCCGCGCGATGTCGGCCGCGGCCGCCTCCCGCACGAGTGCCTTCATCGACGTACCGCGTTCCTTGGCGATCTGCCGCAGGTCCTCCAGCTCGCGATCGCTGAACTCCACATTGAGGGCTGGCATGCCCTTCACGGTACCGCGCGGGTACTTACGCGTAAATCTCCCCAGGTCATACTGATGACCGCGCGGTACCAGAAGGTGTTCGTCCGTGCTCGCTGCCGGGCCGGTCGCGTCCTATCGCTGATCCGCCACGAAGGACGCCATCCGGGCCAGCGCCGCATTCCAGTTGATCGCCGTCTCGTTCGTCGACCAGGACTGAATGTCGTCGATGTAGCAGAACTGCCCGACGCACCCCTGGAGCTTGCTCTGCGCGAAGGGGTCCTGGATGCTCGAGTTCGGCCCGCCCGCGAGCGTCCCGGCCGGCGGGTCCGGCAGGTTCGGGTCGAGCTGGTGGGCGTACCAACGGCTGTGCTGGCGGTGCGAGTTCACCTCGCCGTAGCCGGTGACGTACGACATGTTGAGGGCGTTGCGGCCGAGGACGTAGTCCATGCTCTCGACGGCCCCGTCACGGTACTTCGAGGCGCCGGTCAGGTCGTAGGCGGTGGCGATCACCACGGCGTTGTTCAGGACCTGGTGACTGGAACCCCAGTCGTAGCGGTTGCCGTCGGGCGCGTAGGGCATGCCGTACGGCTGTGCCGCCAGGGCGGCCAGGTAGGTGTCCGCGCCGCGCACCACCGACCGGCGCACTCCGTCCCGTCCCGGCAGCCGGCTGGGCACGAGGGCGAGGTCGAGCCGGCCCGCGGCGGCCGTGCGCGACCAGTCGAACCCATAGGGGACGAACACGTCGGCGGTGTGCACGGGCGAGCCGGCGACGAAGTCGGCGTACGGCTTCTCCCCCGTGGTCAGGTACAGCTCGGCCGCCGCCCAGTAGAACTCGTCGGTCGCGTCGTCGTCGTTGTAGGCTCCGCCGCCGGTGGCGTCGGCCGGGTCGGCGTACACCTTCGGGTGCGCCACGGCGGCCGCCCAGGCGGTGCGCGCCGCCTTCAGCGCCTTCGCCGCGAACGCCTTGTCATAGGGCTTGTAGAGCCGGGCGGCCTGGGCGGCGGTGGCGGCCAGGTTGAGGGTCGCGGTGGTCGTCGGCGGGTGCAGCTCGCGCTTTTGCGGGTCGTCGTCCGGCAGCAGCGGCAGGCCCGTCCACTGCTCGTCGTGGACCTTGTGGTGGGCCATGCCCGCCAGCGGCTGTCCGTCCGGCACCTGCATCCGCAGCAGGAAGTCCAGCTCCCAGCGGGCCTCGTCGAGGATGTCCGGCGTCCTGTTGCCGCTCTCGGGCAGGGCGAGCGTGCCGTCGCCGAGCGCGGCCGGGTGCCCGGTGCGGGCATGCAGGGAGCGTTCGTAGGTGCTCATCAGCTCCCAGACCGCGATGCCCCCGTTGACGACGTACTTGCCGTGGTCCCCGGCGTCGTACCAGCCGCCGGAGACGTCGAGGGTGTAGTCGCACACCCCGGACCGGCAGGGAACCTTCGTGTCGCCCTGGTTGGGCGCGACGCCCACGTGTCCGGCGGCGCGTCCGTACCCGGGCCGCAGGTCGTCGCGGATCGCGATGCCGCTGCGCTGGGTGTAGTAGTACTTCGCCGCGTCGGCGCGCAGCCGCCGGTAGGCGTCCGTGCCGATGTCGAACGGGCGGCTGGTCTCGCCGTCGGCGACCAGGGTGAATCCGGAGCCGCCCTTGCGGAAGGCGCCGAAGTCGATGGTGTGCACGCGCTGCCCGGAGGAGGCGTCGAGGCCGCGCGGCACGCTCCAGCCCTTCGCGACCGTCGTCCCGGCGGCGTTCCGCAGCCGCCAGGGCAGCTTGCCGGCGGCGTCCGTCACCAGCGTGGCGTTCTTCGGCCCGCCGGGCAGGTAGGCGACCTGGTTGACGCGCACCCGCGGTCCGGTGTCGGGCTCGTACACCTCGGGCGGCACCCCGCCCAGCAGCGACACGTCGTCCAGGCAGAACCGCCAGGGTTCGGCGCTGCCGCCGACCTGGAAGGCGACCTGCCCCTGGGCGCTGTCCACGGGCGCGGTGAAGGTGTACGTGTACGACTCCCCCGACGCGCTCAGCACCGGCGTCGCCTCCTGCCAGGTGTCGTAGGGCGCTGCCCCGAGGCCCACGACGGCGCGCACCACGTGCCCCTCGGGCACCCCGGAGGCACTGAAGGAGAACCGGTACGTCGACCCCTTCTGCAGGGTGATGTCGTTCTGGCCGACCGCGGAGTCCCAGCGGTTGACGGTGCCGCCCGGCACGTCGGCGCAGAGCCGGCCGTCGGTGAGGCCGGCGGTGACGTTGCTGGTCCACCACGGGTCGGCGGTCGTGTCGAAGGTGCCGTTCCTGACCTGTTCACTCTCGTCGGCACCGGCCTGCTGGGCGGGCAGCGCGGTGAGCGCCGCGCCCAGCAGGGCCGCGAGGGACAGCAGGGCGGTTCTGCGTCGTTTCACGTCCGGGCTCCTCGGAAGACGCGGGATGCTCCGCACGGGACCGGGCGGCCGATGGGAGCGCTCCCAGGGAGGGTCGAAGGACATGCTTGTTGCAGTCATGACACCCCGTCAACGGTGCGGACGAAATGACCTCGGGGGTGTTGCCGGCGGGGCCATGTCGACGAGGCTCTGTTGTGCAGCCCCGTCGGAGGGGCCCGCGCGGCAGCCCCGCGGGTGGGGCCCTGCCGCGGGAGCCTCATCGGTGGGACGGTGTCGGTGGGGCGGTGTCGGTGGGGCGGTGTCGGTGGGGCGGTGTCGGTGGGGCGGTGTCGGTGGGGCGGTGTCGGTGGGGCGGTGTCGGTGGGGCGTTGTCAGTGGGGCGTCCTAGGGTGGACAGTCCGCGCAGCACTCCGAGAACGGGGAGCCTTAATGACCACCCTGCCCGACCGGCCGCGTACGGCCCTGCTCGTCATCGACGTCCAGAAGGGCGTCGTGGCGGGCGCCCTCCGGCGCGACGAGGTGATCGCCAACATACGCACCCTGATCGACACCGCCCGTGCGCAGGGGGCGCCCGTCGTCTGGGTGCAGCACTCGGACGGCGAACTGGTGCGCGGCAGCGAGGACTGGCACTACGTCGAGGAGTTGGTCCGCCTCGACCCGGAGCCGCTCGTGCACAAGAGCTACCTCGACTCCTTCGAGGACACGGAGCTGGAGTCGGTGCTCGCCGAACACGGGGTGGGGCGGGTCGTCGTCACGGGCGCGCAGACGGACGCGTGCATCCGCTCGACCCTGCACGGCGCCTTCGTCCGGGGGTACGACGTGACACTGATCGGCGACGCGCACACCACGGAGGACCTGAGCGAGTACGGCGCACCGGCCCCGGAGCAGGTCGTCGCCCACACCAACCTGTACTGGTCGTGGCAGAGCGCGCCCGGCCGCACCGCGGGCACGGTGGACACGGCGAAGGTGACGTTCGAGGGGGCCGAAGCGCTCTGAGGGCCTTCGCCGGGGCGGCGCGGGCGCGAGGGCGCGCGCGGTGGCGCCCGGGCCGGTGATCCCGGCCGGGAACCCCGCACGCGCCTGCGTACGGGGTTCCCGTCAGGCCGTCACGCCTCCCACCTCGTGATGCGCACCGCGCCGCGGGGCGTGCCGGGCGCGCCGCTGGTGAGACTCAGCCGGAGCTTCGAGCCGCGCACGGGGTCGAAGGTGAGCGCCGTGGGCGTGTTCGAGGCGGTGGCCCAGTCGATGACCGCCCCGGTGACCGGCACGTACCGCCGACCGTCCCAGACCTCGGCCGTCACCGAGGCGGGCAGGCTGTGCGCGGCGTCGACGGTGAAGGACACCTCCACCCGGTCGAAGTCCCTGGTGCGTCCGTAGTCCACCGACACCCAGTCCTTCGTCCGGGCCCCGCTGAAGGCGGGCAGCAGCGCGGTGGCCGCCTTGACGAACGCGTTGGACCACCCGGTGGCCGG
Source organism: Streptomyces sp. P3 (assembly GCF_003032475.1). Taxonomy (NCBI): domain Bacteria; kingdom Bacillati; phylum Actinomycetota; class Actinomycetes; order Kitasatosporales; family Streptomycetaceae; genus Streptomyces; species Streptomyces sp. P3. The sequence continues at coordinate 5,738,978 of NZ_CP028369.1, read as the reverse complement.
GTCGCCGTCCAGCATCGCGGCCGGCAGGGTGTCCGGGCGGCCCGAGTGACTGGCGTCCGGCCGGGGGTGGTCGACCGGCGCGGGGAGGTCCGCGGCGAAGACGGCGGCCGGGGTGGCCGCGACCTGGCGGGCGGGCGTGGCGCGCACCGTGACCGTGCCCCTGCGCAGTCCGTCGGCCCGCGCCGTCACCTTCAGGGCGCCTGCCTCGACGCCGGAGCGCACGACGGCGAGCGCCTTGCCGTGGAAGGCGGTGCGGGTGGTGGCCTGATAGCGCTCGGCGCTCTCCTGCCGGCCGTTGTCGAGGCCCGCGAGGGAGCCGCCGCGCACCTCGAAGGAGATGAGGTGCTCGGCGTCGGGCACCACGGTCCCGCGTGCGTCGACGACATCGGCGGTCACGAAGACCAGCGACCGCCCGTCCGCCGGGAGGGACCTGCGGTCGGCGGTGAGGCGCACGGCGTGCGGGGCGCCCGCCGTGCGCAGCACGTCGGTGGCGACCGTCCTGCCCTTCCTGCGGGCCACCGCCTTCAGCTCGCCCGGCGCGTACGGCACCCGCCACGTCAGGTGCAGCTTGCCCGCGCTGCCGCCCGGGCTCGTGTAGCTGCCGGGGTAGGGCCCGGTGGTGAAGGTCTTGTCGTCGCCGGTCGCCTCGGTGGTCTCCAGATAGGCACGTCCGTCGACGGTCTTCTTCCTGTCGAACGTGCGCACGCCCAGGGACTTCCCGTCGAGGTACAGCTCGACGGTGTCCACGTTGGAGTACGCCCACACCTCGACCGTGTCGCCCGGCTCGTGGTTCCAGGTCATGGGCAGCAGGTGGACCATCGGCTCGTCGACCCACTGGCTGCGGAACAGGTGGTACATGTCCTTGGGGAAGCCGGCCGTGTCGACCGCGCCGAAGAAGGACGCCTTGACCGGGAACACGTCGTACGGCGTGGGCTCGCCGATGTAGTCGATGCCGGACCACAGGAACTGCCCGGTGAACCATTTCCGGTCCCGGTCCTTCTTGTGCCCGTACTCGCCGCTCATCGTCCAGGAGGCGAGGTTGTTGTCGTAGGACGAGGTGGCCCGCCCGCCCGGGGTGTGGTTCTCGCCCGTGTTGAGGTGCTCGGGCTCCTGGTAGGCGCCGCGGGTCGAGGTCTCCGAGGACGACTCGGACTCGAAGAGGAACAGGTGCGGATAGGCCGCGTGCAGGGCGTCCACGGACTGGGCGGTGTTGTAGTTGAGGCCGAGGCCGTCCAGTTTCGCCAGCATCAGATCGGCGGCGGTGCCCCTGGCGGGCGGCCTGCGGTACTTGTCGGAGCCGATGACGAGCGGGCGGGTGTCGTCCGCCGCCCTGATCGCGGCGATGATCCGGTCGGCCATGGCGAGACCGGCGGTGGAGGTGGAGTCGGGTATCTCGTTGCCGATGGACCACAGCACGACGGCCGGCGAGTTGCGGGCCGCGAGCACCATCTCGGCGGCGTCCCGCTCGCACCACTCGTCGAAGAACCGCCCGTAGTCGTACCGCGTCTTGCCGGTCTTCCAGCAGTCGAACGCCTCCACCAGCATCACGATGCCGAGTTCCTCGCAGACCCGGACCATCTCCGGCGAGGGCGGGTTGTGCGAGGTGCGGAACGCGTTGACGCCCATCGACTTCATGATCGTCATCTGACGGCGGATCGCGTCGATGTTGACCGCGGCGCCGAGCGCGCCCAGGTCGTGGTGGAGGTCGACGCCCTTGATCTTGGCGTGCACGCCGTTGAGGTGGAACCCCTCGTCCGGGTCGAAGCGGACCGTGCGGATGCCGAACGGGGTGCGGTGGGAGTCGACCGCCCGGCCGCCGACGCGCAGTTCGGTCTCCAGGGTGTAGCGGTGGTGCGGGGTCGCGAAGTCCCACCGCCGGGGACCGGCCACGGAGAGCTCGTGGGTCTCGGTGGCCTGCTCGGTCACGGCCACCGTGGAGGACGTGCGGGCGACCGTGCGGCCGTTCGGCGCGCGGACCCGGGAGACGATCTCGACGTCCGCGCCCGCGCCGGAGGCGTTCGCCACGGTCGTGGCGACCCGGACCACGGCCCGCTTCCCGGTGACCTCCGGGGTGGTGACGTACGTGCCCCAGCGGGTCACGTGCACCGGCTCCGTGACGACCAGACGGGCCTCGCGGTAGATGCCGCTGCCGGAGTACCAGCGGCTGCTCGGAAGCCGGTTCTGGACCCTCACCGCGATCACGTTGCCGGTGACGCCGTCGGTGTGCAGCAGGTCGGTGAGATCGAAGGCGAAACCGGTGTAGCCGTAGGGGTGGCGGCCGACCTCGGTCCCGTTGCAGTAGACGGTGGAGTCCATGTGGACGCCGTCGAACTCGACCGAGATCCGCTTGCCCGCGTGCGCGGGCGACAGCGTGAAGGCGAGCCGGTACCAGCCCAGGCCGCCCGGGAAGAAGCCGGTGCCGCTGGTCGTGCCGTTCTGCGTGGTGGGGGCCTGTTCGATGCTCCAGTCGTGCGGGACGGCCACCGCACGCCAGGTCGAGTCATCGTGGCCGGGGTCGGCGGCGTCCGCGTATTGGCCGGTGGGGTCGGAGAGCCCGCCGGCGTCGACCAGCGCGAATCGCCAGCCGTCGCGCAGCGGGACCGTACGGCGCCCCGGCGTGCTCGCGGCGGGAGCGACGACCCGGGCCGGCGTGCCCCCGAGGACTGCTCCTGCGGCCGGTGCGGCCGCAGAAGCGGCAAGGACCGATCTGCGCGTGACCGTCATGGGCGGCTCTCCCTCATCTGGACATCAGAAACCAGAAGTACTCACAACTCACCGTTTACTCACAGAATCTGACGACGCGCCACTCCTGCCCGTCAAGGGTGCGAAAGCCCCTCGTCCACTGGACCCGTCGCGGCGTCCCGGGGAAGATCGGCCGGTTCTGCCTCTTGACCCCGGCGCGGATCCGCTGCGCAGCCGCCCCGCAGGGGTTGCGGTCCGCCCGCGGGCCGAACGCACTAGGCTGGAACGGAAGTGCCTGTTCACTGTGAGTGCCCGCGTTGGAGTGGCGAGATGAGCCCGGAGTATCCGTTCGACGAGGCCGCGACAGCCCGGGCCGTCGTCGACGACGTCGGCACGCTCATCGGGTGGAACGAGGGCGCTCGCGCCCTTCTCGGCTGGTCCCCGGACGAGGTCGTGGGCCGGCCCGCGGTGGAACTCCTGACCGGACGGCCGCCCCTCCTCACCGGCTCCCGCTGGGACGGAACCGTGACTCTGCGCCACCGCGACGGCCGTACGGTACCCACCTGGCTGCTCGCCCACCACAGCCGGTCCGAGGACGGCCGGCCCGGGCAGTGGCTCGTCGTCACCCCGCTCACCCGGAGCGGCCCCGCCCCCGCGGACGAGCCGCTCGCCATGGCGGGGCTGGCCCAGTCCCCCTGTGCCGTGGCGGTCTACGACGAACAGCTGCGGCTGTGCCGGATCAACGACGCGATGAGCGCCGTCATCGGGCTCCCCGAGGAGCGCGTCAAGGGACTGCGGCCCTCCGAGATCGGCGGGCGGTCGCAGAGCGCCGAACTCGAACGGCACATGCTGCAGGTGCTCCACAGCGGCCGGGCCCGGGACGTGGAGACGTACCTGCGGGCCGGCGGGGAGGACCGCGCGCACGCCTGGCTGGCCCGGATGGCGCCGGTGACCGACCCGGCAGGCCGGATCCGGGGCGTGTGCCTGGCCGCCCACGACTTCACCGAGCACCACCGCTCCCGTGAGCGGCTCCAGCTGGTCAACGAGGCGAGCGTGCGCATCGGCAGCACCCTCGACGTGATCCGCACCGCCCAGGAGCTGGCCGAGGTGTGCGTCCCCGCGCTCGCCGACTTCGTCAGCGTCGACCTGCTCGACCCGCAGGACGGCGAACCCCCGGCCCGGTTCGCCCCGCCGGTGAGCCTGCGGCGCGCGGCACACCACTCGGTGAACCCCGGCAACCCCGAGGCGGTGGCCAGGCCCGGCGAGGCGCAGGACTACCCGGCCGGGTCCCCGCAGGCCGACTCGCTGGCCGCGGGCCGCACCATCGTCGCCACGGTGGCCGGCGGCGGACTGGACGCCTGGCTGGCCCGGGACCCGGCCCGCGCCGCCCGGGTGCGGGAACTCGGCGTCCACTCCACGATGTGCGTGCCGATCCGGGCCCGGGGCGTCACCCTCGGCGTCGCCGTCCTCACCCGGTTCCGGCGGCCCGAGCCCTTCTCCCCGGACGACGCGCTGCTGGCGGAGGAGGTCACGACCCGCGCCGCCGTCTGTATCGACAACGCCCGCCGGTACTCCCGCGAACGGGACACGGCCCTCGCCCTGCAGCGCAGCCTGCTGCCGCGGACCCTGCCGCGCACGGCCGCCGTCGAGGCCGCCTCCCGCTACCTCCCGGCCGCCCGGGCCGGGGTCGGCGGCGACTGGTTCGACGTCATCCCGCTGTCCGGGATGCGCGTGGCCCTGGTCGTCGGGGACGTCGTCGGGCACGGCGTCCAGGCCTCGGCCACCATGGGCCGGCTGCGCACCGCCGTGCGCACCCTCGCCGACATCGACCTGGCCCCCGACGAGCTGCTCACCCACCTGGACGACCTGGTCGTCCGGCTGTCGGAGGAGGCCGGCGGTGAGGGCAGCCCCGGTGAGGTCGGCGCGACCTGCCTGTACGCGGTGTACGACCCCGTGTCGCGCCGCTGCATCCTGGCCCGCGCCGGGCACCCCCCGCCGGTCCTGCTGCGGCCCGACGGCGCGCCCCGGCGGATCGAGCTGCCCGTCGGCCCCCCGCTGGGCGTGGGCGGGCTGCCGTTCGAGTCGGCCGAGCTGGAGGTGGCCGAGGGCAGTGTGCTCGCCTTCTACACCGACGGCCTGGTCGAGTCCCGCGAGCGGGACGCGGAGGCCGGGCACCGGCTGCTCCGGGACGCCCTGGCCGACCCGTCGGGCTCCCTGGACGAGACCTGCGACCGGATCCTGCACACCCTGCTGCCCCCCGGCGGGGCCTCCGACGACGTGGCCCTGCTGCTCGCACGCACCCGGGGCCTGCCCGCCTCCCAGGTCGCGACCTGGGACATCCCCGCCGATCCCGCACTGGTCGCGCCGATCCGCAAACAGGCCGTCCAACAGCTGGCGCGCTGGGATCTGGGCGACGCGTCGTTCACCACCGAGCTGGTGGTGAGCGAGCTCGTCACCAACGCGATCCGGTACGGCTCCCGCCCCATCCGGCTGCGGCTCATCCATGACGCGACGACGCTGATCTGCGAGGTCTCCGACCACAGCCACACGGCCCCGCACCTGCGCCGGGCGAAGACCTGGGACGAGGGCGGCCGCGGCCTGCTCCTGGTCGCCCAGCTCACCCAGCGCTGGGGAAGCCGGCACACCGCCGAGGGCAAGACGATCTGGGCGGAGCTGGCCCTCCTCGGGGAGGAGTGAGGCGGCCCCCCGGCCGACCCGGCCGGACGGGGCTCCTTGACCGGCCGGACCGGGCTCTTACCCGAACATGTTTTCATGGACGGGCTCCCGGACCTCCTCGATGGGGCGGGCAGCGTCCCGACCCCGTCCCGGAGAACCGCACTGAACGCCCCGCTCGCCGAAACTCTGTCCGTCCTCCTGCTCGCCGCCGCTCTCGGCTGGGCGGTCCTGCGCCCGGCCGGGCGGTCGGAGGCCCTGGTCGCAGTCCCCGCGGCGGCGGTGGTGACCGCCCTGGGCGCGGTGTCGCCCGAGCACGCCCTGACCGAGGCCGAGCGGCTCGGCCCGGTCGTCGGCTTCCTCGCCGCGGTACTGGTGCTGGCCCACCTGTGCGACGTCGAGGGACTGTTCACCGCGTGCGGCGCATGGATGGCCCGCCGGGCGGCCGGCCGGCCCCGGCGCCTGCTGGTCTCGGTGTTCGTGCTGGCGTCGGCCGTCACGGCCGCGCTCAGCCTGGACGCCACGGTCGTGCTGCTGACGCCGGTCGTGTTCGCCACCGCGGCCCGCATGGGAGTGCGCTCGAGGCCGCACGTCTACGCGTGTGCGCACCTGTCGAACACCGCCTCGCTCCTGCTGCCGGTCTCCAACCTCACCAACCTGCTGGCGTTCACCGCGAGCGGGCTGAGCTTCACCCGCTTCGCCGCCCTGATGGCGCTGCCGTGGGTGGTCGCGATCGGCGCCGAGTACCTGGTCGTACGACGCTTCTTCGCCGCCGACGTGCCCGCCGCCGAACCCACCGCGGACGACGGTCCGGAGCCCGAGCTGCCGCTGTTCGCGCTGGTCACCGTGGCCTGCACGCTGGCGGGGTTCGTGGTGGCCTCCGCCGTCGGGGTCGAACCGGCCTGGGCCGCGCTGGCCGGCGCCCTCGTCATGGCCGGGCGCGCGCTGGCACGACGACGTGTGACGCCCCTCGTCGTGGTGCGGGCCGCCGCACCGGGGTTCCTCGCGTTCGTGCTGGCGCTCGGGATCGTGGTGCGCGCGGTGGTCGACAACGGTCTCGCCGGCGCGTTGCGGCACGTGCTGCCCGGCGGCTCGGGTCTCCTCGCGCTGCTGGGCGTCGCCGCGGTGGCCGCCGTCCTCGCAAACCTGATCAACAACCTGCCCGCGGTGCTGGTCCTGGTGCCGCTCGCCGCCCCGGCCGGAGCCGGGGCGGTACTCGCGGTGCTGCTGGGCGTGAACATCGGCCCGAACCTGACCTACGCGGGATCCCTCGCGACGCTGCTGTGGCGGCGTGTGGTGCGGGAGCGCGACGAGCGCGTGGAGGTCGGCGAGTTCACCCGGCTCGGCCTGCTCACGGTACCGGCCGCGCTGATCCCGGCCGTGGTGGCGCTGTGGGCCTCGCTCCAGGTGATCGGCGCCTGACCAGCCGGTTCAGCGCCCGCCGCCGTATCCTCCGTAGCCGCCGTAACCCCCGTAGCCGTAGCCGTAGCCGCCGTAACCCCCGTAGCCGTAGTCCCCGTATCCGCCGGGGCCTTGTCCGTAGCCGCCGGAGGAGCCGGGCCCGCCGCCGGAGCAGGGGTTCCCGTACCAGCAGGAATTGCCGCCCTGGCCCGGGGACGCGCCGGCCGAAGGCGTCGGGGCGGCGGACGGCGTCGGTGTGGGCGCGGGCTTCGCGGGCTTCGCGGCCTTCGGCGTGGGGGACGGGGCGGGCGCGTCGGAGGGTTCGCTGTCGGCGCCCCAGTTGACGAACTGCATCTGCGGGTCGGGCCGCGAGGTGTCGATCACCCACCGCTGGGCGGCGCTGTCCACCCGGTTCTTCAGGACGAGCGCGCCCGAGCCGTCGGTGGCGGCCGGCGCCAGCGCGAGGTTCTGACCCGAGCGTGGGACGAGCGTGCCCTGCAGCGTGAAGTCGTACTGGACGTTCCTGGCGTCCGGCTGGGCGGCGCCCGTGCACGGCGCGAGCCGCACCGAGTAGCCGAGCCGGGAGTCGAGGCAGAGGTCGGGGGCTGCGGCGCTGCGCAGCTGTCCGCTCGGGTCGTACGCCCACTGCTGGCCGGCGGCGGAGGTGCAGGCGGCGAGTTTGGCCTCGGCGCCGCTGACCGGCTTGGCCCCCTCGACGCCGATGCACAGCCCGGAGGCGACGTTGTGCAGACGGCCGCGCACGGTGCCCTGGGCGGCGGTGTCGGCGCCGGTCCAGGACGGGCCGCCGGTGGCCTTGTCCGTGCCCGGGACATCGGGCTCCGCCGCACCGCTGCCGGCCGTCGGGGCGGCTCTGTCGCCGGAGTCGATCACGGCCCACACCATGAGCGGCAGGACGACGAGCCCGCTCACGGTCAGCACCGCGGCGGCGAGGTTGCGCCGACGGGCGGCGCGACGGGCCGCCTTCTGCGCCGAACGGCTCGCGCAGGGGCGGGAGTCGGCGTCCGTCACGGGGCCGGGCGCGGATCCGCCGCCGCCGGGACCGGCCGGAGCGGTTGCCGTCGCGGTCGTGGTCGACGGGAGGTCCCCGAAGCGGGCACCGATCCGGGAGGCCAGGCCGGACCGCAGCCGGCCCCGGCTCGCGGGCCGGGCCCCGGCCTCGGCCGAGGCGGTCGCGAAGGACCCGTCCGTGAAGGCCTCGCCCGCGTAGCCGCGCGTCTTCTCTGCGGCCGGGTCGGTGGAATCACCGCGGCCCGCGACCCTGATCTCCACATAGGCCGCGGCGGCCCAGCCCAGGATGCCGTCGGCCAGGGCGGTGCCGAGCAGCCCTTCGAACTGCAGCAACTGGTCGGCGGTGTGGGTGCAGTGCCGGCAGCCGTCCAGGTGGGTGCGCAGGTCGGGGTCGAGGTCGCCACCGCCGCGTCGGCAGGTGACGTCCAGCAGCCGGTGGTAGCGGTGGCACTCGTCGTCGGTGGCGAGTTCGCGGTGCACCTGGAGGCACTCCTCCCGCAGCCGCTCGCGGGACCGGCTCAACTCGCCGCGGGCTCCGTCCTCCTCGAGACCCAGCAGGCCGGCCGGGACCGCCAGCGGCTCCGCCTCGACCTCGACGTGCCAGAGCAGGCAGCGAGCCGCCTCGGGCAGCCGTTGGAACGCGCGGGACAGCATGCGCCGGTTCACGGGCGGCAGCATGAGGGCGGCCGCGCGCTCGGCGATCACGCCGTCGCCGTCGGATCGCAGTGTGGGATGCAGCAGGTCACGACGGCCGTCGGTGTCCCACTCGGTGGCGATGCGGCGAACGGTGACCAGCAGGTGAGGGCGCCAGGCGGCCGTCGGACCGTTCTGCCGCAGGGTCTCGCCGAACAGCCGGGTGAAGGCGGCCGTGGTGAGCATGCCGGCCGCGCGCTCGTCGTCGGTGCACAGCCGGGCGTAGGCGAACGCGGCCTCCCAGTGCCGGTCGAGCAGTTCACCGACGGGATGCAGCGCGGGCGACGCCCCCGTCCACTTCTTCAGCTCCGCGCTGAGCTGTTCGTCCGTCGCGTCGAAGCGGCGCGCCGAAGGGGAATTCGACAGGCCTGCGTCATTCACGGGCTGCATTCCTTCCGGGGGCATGCGGCATAAAGTCCATACCATCGGGTTTGCGGTTCCGCCCGGGCGGCGGGACGACTCGCACAGGGTTCGGCGCCTCTGACGTCCGCGGGGGGACAGCTCTCGTGAAGCGTGGGGAGTGTGACGAGAGGCGCCTCGTGCGCGCGATGGGAGATCGTTGTTTGCGCGCCGACAAGGCACACCTTCGCACAACCGGACCAGGACGAACAAGAGATCACACGGTTTCGTGCGCGGGCCGGCGACCCCCAGCTATTGACGAAACGTCAATGCCGGATCGCCCTGTGGGGTGGTCACGGTATTGCTGTCCCCTTTTGAAGCCTCTTTCTGTGCATCTTTCCGGACGCAATTGCCGGACGTTTCCCTCACCCGGGCGCCGCCGTCCGTGGCCCTTCTTTCGCATCGACCGGCCCGGGGTTACGGTGCCGGTTCCGCGGCAGGCGGACCGAGGAGGCCACACATGACGGTCACGGACGACGGCGCCACCGGGACTCCCCGTCCGGGCGAGGCGGATCTGAGGCAGTACCGGCAGGACGGATTCACCGTCGTGCGCGGGCTGTTCACGCGGGACGAGGTCGACAGGCTGTGTGCCGAGTTCCAGGCGCTGCACGCGGCGGGGCGGCCGGTGCCCGGGCATTTCGAGCCGCGCCCCGGCGCCGCGGACCCGCTCGCCGCGTATCCGAGGGTGCTGCACCCGCACGAGATCAGCCCGCTCGCCCGCCGGGTGCTGCTCGACGCCCGACTACGGGACGTGCTGGAGCAGTTGCTCGAGGAGGAGGTGCTGGCCGCGCAGAGCATGTTCTACTTCAAGCCGCCGGGCGCCCGGGGCCAGGCGCTGCACCAGGACAACTTCTATCTGCGGGTCGAACCGGGCACGTGCGTGGCCGCCTGGCTGGCCTGCGACGAGATCGACCGCGACAACGGCGGTCTGGAAGTCGTGCCCGGCACACACCGGATGGACCTGTTCTGCCCGGAGACGGCCGACGAGCAGGTGTCGTTCGCGCGGGAGTACGTGGCGCCGCCGCCCGGGCTCGCTGCGACGCCGGTCGACATGGCCCCGGGCGACGTGCTGTTCTTCAACGGCAGTCTGGTGCACGGATCGCAGCCCAACCGCAGCGGCGACCGGTTCCGCCGGTCGTTCATCGGGCACTACGTCGGGCGCTCGGCGGAGCGGATCGGCGCGTACTACCGGACGCTGACGATGGACGGCGAGCGACTGGCCCTGCCGGTGAGCGAGGGGGCGGGGCCCTGCGGCACGGAGTTCGCTCCGCCGAGCCCGCACTGACCCGCAGGACCCCTCGCCGGCCCGGGTGACCCGCGAAGGCCTCGTTCGCACGGCAGGACGCCTGTCGGGACGCCGGGACCGACGGCCTCGCACAGGGGCCCTGGGCGAGGGTGTCCGCGACGCCTTCGGCCCACTTGTTCAGCGTGCCGAAGGCGGCCGGGACGGGAGCCAGGGCAGCGGGCCGGGCGGGCCGGAGCACGACGAATCGTCCGGGGCGGGGCGGACGCGTGAAATCCGGTTGCCCCCGGGCGCTCCTCACCCGCAGGATCCGGCCATGCTCATCTTCGATGCCTGTCTGCCGCTGACGTCCGCCGCCGCTCCCACGACGCCGGTCCAGCAGCAGCCCGCCCGTCTCCGGAGGCGCGACGCCGCACGACGGTGACGGCCGCGCTCGTCGCGGGCCTGGTCGCGGGTTACGGCATCGCCGTGCCCGTCGGCGCGGTCGCGACCTACCTCGTCTCGCTCACCGCCCGCACCTCCCTGCGCACCGGGGTGTGCGCCGCGCTCGGCGTCGCCACCGCGGACGGCCTCTACGCCCTGGTCGCGACCGTGGGCGGCTCCGCCGTCGCGGCCGTGCTGCGACCCGTGCTGACGCCGCTGCGCTGGGCCTCGGCTCTGGTCCTGCTGGCGCTGGCGGCCCGGGGCGCGCTGAGCGCCCTGCGCCGGTACCGGGCGCACCGGCTCGCCACCCGGGCCGGGCCGCCTCCGCCCGGCCCGGCCCGGGCCTATCTGAGCCTGCTCGGCATCACCCTCCTCAACCCGACGACCGTGGTCTACTTCGCGGCGCTGGTCCTGGGCGCCGGCACCGCCGACCCGCTACGGCCCCTGGAGCAGGGCGTGTTCGTGCTGGCGGCCTTCGTCGCCTCGGCGAGCTGGCAGGTGCTGCTCGCCGGAGGCGGCGCCCTGCTGGGCCGCGCGCTCACCGGCCACCGGGGACGCCTGGTCACCGCACTCGTGTCGAGCGGGGTGATGACCGTGCTCGCCGTCCGGATGGTGACGTAGGGACCGGACGGGCGGATGAAACACGCGGCCGTCGGTGTTGCAGCACTGTGCGGGCCGGACGTGCGCGACGCGAACCACGCGAACCACGCGGACGGAGCGACGACATGACAGCACAGCGGTGCAGCGGCACCGGTGACATGACGAAGGGGACGAAGACCATGCCTCTCGAAGGCGAGTACGAACCCAGCCCGACACAGTGGGTGCGCGAGCAGGTGGAACTCTACGAAAGCTCCGGCGGCACCGAGGGCACGACCCTGTTGGAGACGGGACTGCCCGTCGTCCTGCTGACGACGCTCGGCGTGAAGAGCGGCCGGATTCGCAAGACCCCGCTGATGCGCGTCGAGCACGACGGCCGGTACGCCCTGGTCGCGTCCCAGGGCGGGGCGCCGAAGCACCCCGTCTGGTACCACAACATCAAGGCCCTCCCCGAGGTCGAGCTCCAGGACGGGCCGCTCAAGCAGGACATGACGGCCCGTGAGGTCACCGGCGCGGAGAAGGCCGAATGGTGGGACCGGGCCGTCGCCGCCTTTCCTCCGTACGCCGAGTACCAGACGAAGACGGACCGGGAGATCCCGGTGTTCGTCGTGGAGCCGGCCGCGAGCCGCTGACCCTCCGGGGTCGCGCGGGCGGCGTCCTCGCGGACGCCGCGCACGGGAAGTCCGCGGTGGGAACGCATCGAGGCGCTCCCACCGGGCACCCGGCGGTCAGGCCCCGCCGCGCTCCCCCGTCGCGGCGGGGCTTTGCGCCGTCTCTTTGGCGGGCCGGTCGGTGACGTCGAGGAAGACCTGGTCCGCCTCGGAGATCGTCGAGGCGATCGACCGCTTGATGCGCACGGCGACCTCCTCGACCCGCTCGCTGTCCAGGCCCGGCATGAGGTCCACGCGGGCCGCCACCAGAACCGAGTTCAGGCCCATCTGCATCGTGAACACCGCTTCCACGCTGTCGATCTCCGGCTGGGCGTCGAGGAGCGCGTGGATGCGCGCGCCGGTCTCGGGGGCCGCGGCCTCGCCGATGAGCTGGTCGCGGGCGTCGCGGCCGAGCCGGAAGGCCACGTAGACGAGCAGCGCGCCGATCGCCAGCGACGCGGAGGCCTCCCAGACGACCTGACCGGTGACCATGTGCAGGGCCATGCCGATCGCGGCCAGGGTGACACCGAGCACGGCCGTGCCGTCCTCCGCGACGACCGTGCGCAGGGCGGGGTCCCGCAGGCCCGCGCTGCCGCCCTGCCGGCGCACCTGGTGCAGGGCCCGCGCCAGTGAGGCGCCCTCGGCGAGGAACGAGACACCCAGCACGATCAGGCCCGCGACGTAGCCGCTGAGCTTCTCGTCGGCTCCCGTCCGCAGCGCCTCGACGCCCTGGAAGAAGGAGAAGCAGCCGCCCATCACGAAGATCCCGACGGCGGCGAGGAGCGACCAGAAAAAGCGTTCCTTGCCGTAGCCGAAGGGGTGCCGGCGGTCGGCCGGGCGCCGGCTGCGGCGCAGGGCGGCGAGCAGGAACACCTCGTTCAGGCTGTCGGCCACGGAGTGCGCGGCCTCCGACAGCAGCGCCGGCGACCCGGCGAGCACGCCGCCCAGTCCCTTGGCGACGGCGATGACCAGGTTGGCGGCAAGCGCCACGAGCACGGTGACGCGTGTCCGCCGATCGGCTGCTCCGTCGTCCCCGCCACGCGTGCTCCGTGCGTCGGGCGCGCCCGACGCTCCGGGCGGGCCGGCTGTTCCGGGCGGGCCGGACGTGTTCGGCCGGTCCGCGCGTCCGCCCGCCGTTGCGGCCGTCCGGCCGATGCTGCGATCGTCCACCCCCTGACTCTCTCGGGCCTTCGTGTCGGCCTGGTGATCGGCGTTGCGTTCTGAAGGTGTCGCGCTCACCTTCGCCGAATTCCCCGGCCGGTCGCGATCACACCGTGCCGTCGGCCGAAAACGGGGAACGCGTGGAACAGGAGACGCGACACCATCGGGAGGACGTCATGAGCGACGGGGGCGGCGACGGCAACAGCGCGTACGGGCACACGGCCTTCCGGCGCGCCAGGAGTCACTTCACCGACCGCATCACCGCGGACGGCCGGGACGGCTGGCCCGTCGCGGCGGACCGCTACCGTCTGGTGGTGAGCCGCGCGTGCCCGTGGGCGAGCCGCGCCGTGATCTCGCGACGGCTCCTCGGCCTGGAGGGCAGTCTGTCCATGGCGATCACCGATCCGGTCCAGGACGACCGCAGCTGGCGGTTCGGCCTCGATCCCGGCGGTCGCGATCCCGTCCTCGGCATCCGGTACCTCGCCGAGGCGTACGAGCGACGGGAGCCCGGTCACCCGGGCGGAGTCAGCGTGCCGGCGGTCGTCGACGTGCCGAGCGGGAACCTGGTGACGAACGACTACCAGCAGCTCACCCTCGACCTCGCCACCGAGTGGACGGCGCTGCATCGCCCCGGCGCGCCCGACCTCTACCCGCAACGGCTCCGCGACGAGATCGACGCGGTCATGGCCGACGTGTACGAGGACGTCAACAACGGGGTGTACCGGGCGGGTTTCGCCGACGGCCAGGACGCGTACGAGGAGGCGTGCGCGGGTGTCTTCCGGCGGCTGGAACTGCTGACGCCGCGGCTGGCACGGCAGCGGTACCTGGTGGGCGGCGCCCTCACCGAGGCGGACATCCGGTTGTTCACCACGCTGGTGCGTTTCGACGCCGTCTATCACGGTCACTTCAAGTGCAACCGCTGGAAGTTGACGGAGAACGAGGTGCTGTGGGCCTACGCCCGCGATCTCTTCCAGACGCCCGGTTTCGGCGACACCGTCGACTTCGACCACATCAAACGGCACTACTACCGGGTGCACACCGGCATCAACCCGACGAGGATCGTGCCCCTCGGACCGGACCTGGCCGGCTGGCATTCCGCGCACCGCCGGGAGGAGCTCGGCGGCCGCCCGTTCGGCGACGGCACTCCGCCCGGCCCGGTGCCGGCCGGTGAAGAGGTACCGGCAGCCGGCCGGGCCCGTCGTCCCTCCCCCATGACAGAGAAGGAGTGAGGAGATCCATGGCCAAGAAGAGGAAACTCCCCCTCGTCTACCAGCCCGTCGGATTCGCGCTGGGCTGGGCGAGCGGCGCCCTGGCGGGGCTCGCGTTCCGCAAGGCGTGGAAGGCGATCAGGCACGAGGACGACGCACCGGACGCCCTCGACCGGGACCGTGGCTGGGGCGAGGTCCTGCTGGCCGCGGCGGTGCAGGGCGCGATCTTCGCGGCCGCCCGCAGCGCCGCGGACCGCACCGGTGCCAAGGCGATCGAGCGCTCCACCGGCGTCTGGCCCGCCAAGGAGAAGGGCGGCCGCGACTGACGCCCGTCCGCCGTCGTCACATGCCCGGGGCACGGTGGTGCGGGGCGGCACGGTGGTGCGGGACGCGGTGACGCAGAAGGCCTGGACGGCTTCCTCGCCGGGGAAGCCCGCGGAGCGTCGGGCGCCTGCCGAAGGGCGGGGCCCGCCGCTCCGCGTACGCCGGGCTCAGCCCTGCTTCGGGGCGGTCGAAGGCGCCAGGCGCAGGGTGAAGGAGTGGCCCGACGGATCGGCGTAGCCCCGCTCCTCGTGGGGGCCGGGGGCGCCCTTGGTCTCCAGGGGGCGGCCGCCCAGGCCGACCACCCTGCGTTCCACCTCGTCGAGGTCGTCGACCAGGAAGTCCAGGTGGGCCTGGAGGGAGTTCTCGGGGCGGGGCCAGCTCGGCGGGGTCGCGTTCACGTCGCGCCGGAAGGCCAGGCGGGTGCCGTCGCCGCTCCTGATCTCCACGCGGTTCGCGGTCCGGTCGGTCTCCTCGGCGTCCAGCAGCCCCTTGTAGAACTCGGCGAGTTTCTCGGGCTCGGCACAGTCGAGCACCACGACGCCCGCTTTCACCAGTGCCATGTCGTCGTCTCCTCCACGAGATCCGGGCCGGAGCGGAGCGCCCCGCCTCCGAACCCTGCGGATACCCCCGTTTCGACCGCCCACCGGAGCCGGGCGACCACCCCTGGACTTCTTGGACAGCTGTCCCGCTATAGTGGACACCTGTCCAAGAAGTGAGGGAGAGACCATGGAAATCCTGGCGAGCGTTCTGGTCGCGCTGGTGGCCGCGCTGCATCTCTACATCCTGGTGATGGAGATGTTCCTGTGGCAGAAGAAGCCCGGGCTGTCGTTCCACGGCTTCGATCCGGAGATGGCGAAGAAGACCGCCGCGATGGCCGCCAACCAGGGGCTCTACAACGGTTTCCTCGCGGCGGGCCTGGTGTGGGGGCTGATCGCCGCCGACCCCACCGGCTTCCGCGCCCAGGTGTTCTTCCTGTCCTGCGTGATCGTCGCGGGCGTGTACGGCGCGCTCACCGCGAACCGCCGGATCCTGTTCGCGCAGGCCCTGCCCGGCGCCCTCGCCCTGGTCGCCGTCCTCGTCGCACAGTGACCCGCAGGGACCCCGAGGACCCGCGGGCGGCCCGCACCCGCGCGCGGCTGCGCTCGGCTCTCCTCGAGGAGTGCGCCGAGCGGCCGCTGGAGGAGGTGGGCGTGGCCGCTCTGGTGCGGCGGGCGGGCGTGGGCCGGGCCACTTTCTATGTGCACTATCCCGACCTGGAGGCCCTCGCCGTCGACGCCTGCGCCGACGTGGTGCGGGAGGCCGTGGAGGCGTTGCACGCCTGGCGGGGCCGCCCCGACCCGGTGCAGGCCCCGGCCGCGCTTGCGGAGTTCTTCGCGTCGCTGAGCCCGCACAACGCGCTCTACCGCACGCTGCTGGCGCCGGGCGGCGGCGGGCCGCTCGGCCGGGTGCTCCACCGCGACCTGCGCGCCTACAGCCTGCGGGAGCGCCGGCGGGCGGGCGCGGCGGACGCGCCCCTGGTCGCCTCGGCCGTCGCCGCGACGTTCGCCGGCGTCCTGGCGGACTGGCTGCACGGCGACCTGGACGGCTCGCCCGCCGAGATCGCCGACCAGGTGTGGCAGTTGCTGGTCGCACTGCACGCCAGCCGCTGAGCGGCCCCGGTCACGCGCCTCCCGCCGAGCGGCGAGCGGCGAGCGGCGGGACGCCGCCCGGAACGTCCTGCGGTAGACGTGCGGGGAGGACCCCGACGGCCGCGTGCAGATACCGACGCGGCGAGGCGCCCGCGGCGAAGCCGACGCGGCCGGCGATCCGGCCCACCGAGAGGTCGACGCCCTCCAGCAGGTGCCGGGCGTGCGCGACGCGCCGCCGGATCAGCCGGCGGCCGGGACCGAGTCCCGTCTCGTCGTGCAAGCACGGCCCCCTGCGGGAACTCGGCGCCGACGGGACGATCGACGACCGGGAGACGTCAGAACGTCAGGACCGGCTTGATGGTCTTGCCCGAGGTCATGTCCTGGACCGCCCGGTCGATGTCCGTGAACGCGTAGGTGCCGATCAGACGGTCCAGCGGCAGCCGCCCCGCCTTGACCAGCTCGACCAGGGCGGGGATGAAGCTCTGGGTCTCGCTGTCGCCGAGGGTGAGGCCCACGACCCGCTTACCGCCGAGCAACCCGTTCACGTCCAGGGCGACTTCGCTGCCGAAGGGCGGTGCACCGACCACCACCAGGGTGCCGCGGGCTGCGAGCGCGTCGACGCCCTGGCGCAACACGGCCGTGCTGCCCGTGGTCTCCACGATGCCGTCCGCGCCCTGCCCGCCGGTGATCTCCGCGAGGGCGTCACCGAGGGCGTGCCGGCCGGCGTCGACGGTGTGCGTGGCACCCAACTCCTCTGCCAGTGCGAGGCGTTCGGCGACCCGGTCAACGGCCACGATCGTGGTGGCCGGGGTGAGGGCGGCCGCCATGACCGCCGACAGTCCGACGGCTCCGGCCCCGAGGACGACGACGGTGCTGCCCGTCGTGGGCCGGAGCACGTGCCACACCGCGCCCACGCCCGTCTGCACGCCGCAGCCCAGAGGGGCGATCGACGCCAGCGGCACGTCGGGGTCGACCTTGACGAGGCTGCGCTCGTCGACCAGGGCCCGGTCGGCGAACGAGGACTGGCCGAAGAAGTGGCCGCCGAGCGGCTCACCGTCCCGGCTGAGCGTGCTGGTGCCGTCCGCGCGGCGGCCACCGAGAAGGTTCAGCGGCAGCCACGAGGCACAGTAGGCGGGGTGTCCGCCGTGGCAGTTGCGGCAGTCCCCGCAGGAGGTGAAGGACAGCACCACGTGGTCGCCGGGGGCCACTCCCGTGACGGCCGCGCCGACCGCCTCGACGACCCCCGCGCCCTCGTGGCCGAGGACCCCGGGCAGCGGGAAGGGCAGTCCGCCGCTCGCCACGCCGAGGTCGGTGTGGCACAGCCCCGCCGCCACCAGCCGGACGACCGCCTCGTGCGGCGCGGGGTCGTCGAGGACGACCTCGGAGAGGGTGAAGGGGGCTCCGGCGGACTCGACGACGGCGGCGCGTGTGGTGATGGTCATGGGTACGACTCCCTTGCTTTCGCGGCACGTTCAGTCGAGCGAGACGACGACGGACTTGACCTTGGTGTACGACTGGAGCGCCTCGGGGCCGTACTCGCGGCCGAAACCCGAGTCCTTGACGCCGCCGAAGGGGACGGCCGGGTCGAGCATCGCCCAGTCGTTGACCCAGACGATGCCGGCCTGGAGGCGGTCGGCGACGCGGTGGGCGCGGGCCAGATTGCCGGTCTGGACTCCCGAAGCCAGGCCGTACGGGGTGGAGTTGGCGAGCGCGACGGCCTCGTCCTCGTCGTCGAAGGGCTGGACGGTGAGGACCGGGCCGAAGATCTCCTCCTGCACGACGCGGGAGTCGTTGGCGAGGTCGGCGATGACGGTGGGCCGGTAGTAGTAGCCGCCGTCGAGGTCGAGGCGTTCACCGCCGCAGACGATGCGGGCGCCCTCCTTGCGGGCGAGGTCGACGTACTCCTCGACCTTGCGCAGGTGCTTCTCCCCCGCCATCGGACCGACGACGGTCTCCGGCCGCCGGGGGTCGCCGACGGGCACGCCCGGCACGGCCTCGGCGAGGATGTTCAGCATCGTGCTGTAGACCGGACGGGCCACCAGCAGCCGCGGGCCGCCCATGCAGAACTGGCCGGTGTTGAACACGAAGCCCTTGATGACGGCCCCGACGGCCTTCTCCAGGTCGGCGTCCTCGAAGACGAGGTGCGCGGCATTGCCGCCGAGTTCCATGGTCACCGGCTTGAGGTTCTCGCCGGCGATGCTCGCGGCGTGCCGGCCGACGGCGGTGGAGCCGGTGAAGGCGATCTTGTCGACGCCGGGGTGGCGCAGCAGTGCCTCGCCGGCCACCGGGCCGCTGCCGGTGACGACGTTGACGACGCCGTCGGGCACGCCCGCCCGCTGGAACAGGTCCGCCATGTACAGGGCGCTGAGCGGGGTCTCGTCGGCGGGCTTGTGGACGACCGTGTTTCCGGCGGCGAGGGCGGGGGCGATCTTCGAACCGGCCAGGATGAGCGGGAAGTTGAAGGGGGTGATCGCGGCCACGACGCCGAGCGGGCCACGCCGGGTGTAGGCGAGGGCGTTCATGGGGGTGTCGCGGTTCGCGCCGTCCAGGGCGAAGGCGAGGGAGGCGAAGTACTCGTAGTCGTTGGCCGCGTTGGTGACGTCGACGGCGTGCGCCAGGGTGATCGGCTTGCCGACGTCGAGGCTCTCCAGCCGGGCGATCGCGTCGGCCTCGGCGCGGATCAGTTCCGCCACCCGGAGCAGGACGCGGCCGCGCTCCCTGCCGCTGAGACCGGACCACTGCCCCGCGTCGAAGGCCTCCCGTGCGGCCCGTACGGCGGCGTCCACGTCGGCGGCGCCCGCCTCCGCGACGGTGGTGACGACCTCACCCCGGGAGGGGTCGACCACCTCGGTCCGGGCTCCGTCCGCCGCCTCGCGCCACTGTCCCCCGATGAACAGTCGACCGGGGCCGGTCTCGAAGGTGGTCATCGCCACTCCTCAGCATCGTCGCCAAGATTTCAACAAACAGGATTCCTGTTGGTTCGCAGTCTCTTTACAGACAGGTTTCCTGTCAATGCTCTACGCTCGGAGTCATGGCCGGCACCCAGACGAGCACGACTTCGTCCGCACCCTCACCCGACCGGACACCTCCGTCCCTTCTCTACATGGTGAAGCAGGTCGAGCTGGTCGTACGTTCCCACCTGGACGAGCTGGTCAAGCCGTCCGGGATCACGGCCCTGCAGTACACGGCGCTCACCGTGCTGCAGCGGCACGACGGGCTGTCGGCGGCGCAGCTGGCCCGGACCTCCTTCGTCACCGCCCAGTCCATCGCGGACCTGGTGCGGTCCCTGGAGGGGCGCGGACTGATCCGCCGCGAGCGCAATCCGCGCAATCGGCGCGAGCTGCTGATCCTGCTCACCGACGACGGGCGCGAGCTCCTCGACCGGCACGCCGGCCCGGTACGGGAACTGGAGGAGCACATGGTGCGAGAGCTCACGGCACCTCAGACGGAACAGTTCCGCGCGGCCCTGTCGACGGCCTGGCACGCCCTTTCGTAACGCTCCCACCACCCCTCCCACAGCCCCTCGGACCGCCCCTCGCGCCCCCCTTCGCTCACGGCGCGAAAAAACTCGGCCAGAGTCCGTTGCATTTCGAAGACATATGTCAATCGAACATGCTGGAATTCACTCCATCGGGGGTAGCTTGCTGGAGCGGGGAACTGCTGTGTGCTCCCCACCCGTTGGAGGCTCCCGACCGGTGGAGCGGGTTGGAGGCGATGTCGTCGTGCAGCACGAACCCACGGCGGGCACCCCGCATCTACGCGTCCGCCAGGACCGGGGGTACACGGTGCTGGAGTTCCACGGAGAGATCGACATCGTCGCGGCGTCCGAGATCGGCCCGCACCTCGACGAGGCGACCGCGGGCGCCGCGCCGCGCGTCGTGATCGACCTGACCCCGGTCGAGTTCTTCGACTGCTCCGGACTGCGCCTGCTGTACCGGGCCCGCGGCCGGGTCCTCGACCAGGGCGGCCGTCTGCACCTGGTCTGCCCCCACCCGCTGACCCTGCGGATCCTGCGGGCCACCGGGCTGTCCCGGCTGCTGCCGCCCGCCGCGACCCTGGAGGCCGCCCTGGAGCGTCCCGGGGCCGCCTCCGGCACGTTATGACGGCGCAGGGAAGCGCTGCTCGACCCTTTCGGACCGGCCGGCACTGCGCTGTTCGCCGCGCTCCGCGTCGAACAGGGCGCTGACGGACTCGCCGTTGTGGATACGGCGAACGGCCTCCGCGAGGGCGGGGGCGATGGACAGGATCCGCAGCTTGTCGGTGTGCTGCTCGACGGGCACCGGCACCGTGTTGGTGCACACGATCTCCAGGACGTCGGGCTGCTCGCTGAGCCGTTTCAGCGCAGCGGCCGCGAACAGGCCGTGCGTGCACGCCACCCGTATCGATCGCGGCCGCGACTCCCTCAAACGGTCGAGCAGTTCCAGGACGGTGCTGCCCTTGGCGATCTCGTCGTCGAGGACGATCACGTCCCGCCCCGCCACCTCGCCGATCACGGCGCTGATGCTGACCCGGTCGTCGGCGAACCGCTGCTTGGCCCCCGCCGCCACCTGGGCGCCGATCATCCGGGCGAAGGCCGCCGCCTCCTTGGCGTTGCCGAGGTCGGGTGAGACGACGGTGGTGCGGGTGAGGTCGTAGCGGCGGAAGTGGGCGGCCAGCTCCCGGTGGGCGTGCAGATGGTCCACGGGCATCGAGAAGAAGCCGTGCACCTGGGGCGAGTGGAGCGTCATGGCGAGCACCCGGTGGACGCCGGCCGCCGCCATCAGGTCGGCGACCAGCCGGCCGCCGAGCGAGATCCGGGGCGCGTCCTTCTTGTCGGAGCGGGCGTAGGAGTAGTGCGGCATGACGACCGTGATCCGGCCCGCCGACGCCCCCCGCGCCGCGTCGCACATCAGCAGCAGTTCGACGAGGTGCTCCTGTACGGGCCGGACCAGGGGCTGGACGAGGAAGACGTCCCGTTCCCGGCAGTTGGCCTGGAGCTGGACCTCCAGGCAGTCGTTGGCGAACCTGCTGAGGCGGGTGGGACTCAGGGGCACGCCGAGGTGGGCACAGACCTCGGCTGCCAGCTCGGGATGGGCACTGCCGCTGAACACGGAGATGTCTCGCACGATCGGCTCCTCGCTGATCATGTCCGGCTGGGGCGGGAGCTCCCATGCTACGGACCGCGTCCGTTTCGCCCACCCCCACCAGCACGCCGCGCTCCGTCGGCCCCCTCCCCCACACCTCCCCTCCCCCACACCTCCCGGCCCCCGGGAGGTCCGGTCTCGGCCGGTCGGCGGACCCGTCGCTCCGGCGGGCGGGACGCACCGGGCGGATCGGCCGCCCGGGTGACGTGGCCGGACGCGGCCGGACCCGGTGGCCGTCGCGGCCTGACCCGGTGGCCGTCGCGGTCGCGGCGGTCGCCATGGTGGTCGCGCCCGTCGCCGTCGTGCGCGTGACGTGCTCGGGCGGTCCGGGCCGCCGGAGCGGGAGGCCTCCCGGGCACCCGAAAAAGGCCGTCCCGCCGACGGCCGGCCGTCCCGGCACCGGCGAGGACGCCGTGCCGACCCGCGTACCCGGTGCGGTGGACCGTACGTCACAGGTTGCCAACAAAGCGGTCTGACAACGCAATTGGCGGGAATCCGTGTCCTCAGGAAGGAGGGCCGTCCGCATGACGACTTCCATCGAGCCCACCGGGCCCACCAAGGCCGACAAGCCCCCCAGGCGCCTCCCCGGCCGCATGCCCGGCTGGGCCAAGGCACTCACCGCCGTCGTGGTCGTGCTCGTCGTGATGTTCGCCGGGATCCGGCTGAGCCTGCTGCCCGGACTGCGCGACCTCTTCGGCACCGAGACCCACGACCGCACGGGCCCCGCCCTGCTGCGGTCCATCCAGGACATGAGCCGTTACGACGCCGCCTCCGGCAACTTCCAGGTCGTCGTGGACCTGGAGAAGGACGCCAAGTACCTCCCCGACGCGATCCGCGGCACGCGCACCCTGTACGTCGGGGCGGGCACCGTGGACGCCTACGTCGACCTCGGCAAGGTCGGCGACGACGACGTGACGGTCGACGAGGACCGCACCAGCGCCACGCTCCGGCTGCCGCACGCGCGGCTCGGCACCCCGGCGCTCGACCCCGACCGCTCCTACGCGGTCTCCAAGCAGCGCGGTCTCCTGGACCGCCTCGGCGATCTCTTCTCGGACAACCCCGGCGGCGAACAGGCCGTGCAGAAGCTCGCGGTCCGCCACATCGGTGACGCGGCGAAGGAGAGCGAGCTGACCGCGCGGGCCGAGAACAACACCACCGACATGCTGGAGGGGCTGCTGCACTCCCTCGGCTTCAAGGCGGTGAAGGTGGTCTACGGCTCCTGACCTTCCTCTCGGCGCCGGGCCCTCTGTCCGGCGCCGGACGGGGAAGGTGGGCATCCTCGGGGATTCCGCGGGTAATCGCCCTGTCACTCAGGGAAGTTGACTACTGGAGGACCGCATGGCCCGTGCAGCGCTACGTCCGCTCACCGCGTTCCGCCCGCGCGGCGCCAAGGAGCCCGGGAAACCCGGAAAGCCCTGGAGGCCCTGGAACAGGACCGGGACGCCTCCGCAGACCGGCGAGAAGCCGGACGGGAAGGCCGGAACGAGGACCGGCGCGAAGACCGGTCGGCCGCTGCCGTTCCCGCTGCGGCTGCTGGCCATGCTGTGCGCCTTCGCGTTCATGGTCGCGTTCGCCGTCGTGCTCGCCCGCATCACCCTGGAGCCGTCACCCGCCTCGGCGGCCCTGGTGCACTCCAACCTGCGGCCGGGCGACTCGCTGCGGGCCTATCTGGACCAGCCGGAACTGCGCGACGCCGCGAAGCAGATCGGCGGCAACCTGCTGCTGGGCGTGCCCTTCGGCGTGCTGGTGCCGGTCGTCGCCCCCCGGGCCCGCGGGCTGCTGCGCGTGCTGCTGCTGACGGCGGCCGTCATGCTGCTGGTGGAGTTCGCCCAGGGCGCGCTGGTGAACGGACGCGCCTTCGACATCGACGACGTCATCCTCAACACGACGGGTGCGCTGATCGGTTACCTGATCCTGGGGCGCAGGTTCGGCCGGGCGGTGCACGCCCGCAGGCCGCGCGCGTGAGAGCGGGGCGGGGGCGGGGACCGGACCGGCGTCAGTGCGGATTCCAGGTGTACCTGTCCCCGCCCACCCAGCGCACCACGTCCGGGTCGTCGAGGTCATGGACGGTGATGCCGTACGCGGCGGCGATCTCGAGGACGTCGGTCACGTCCCTGGCCTCCCCGACCACCTCGGCGTCGATTTCCACGATGCGGAACGGAACGGCGGCGGGCTGCACCCCGAGCACCATGATCCGTGGTCGGGAGATACGGAGGCTCGCGATTTCGGTCATGACATAGAGGGTAGAGCGGAACCGGTCGCCACGAATCATTCGATCGCAGACAAAAGGGCAGCACGGGGAATCGTCTCCCCGACGTGCGGCCCGCGCGCGGGCGGTGAACTCTGGAGCCAGGAGGTGGCGATGGACCCCCTCGAGGCCCTGGACCGGATCGCCTTCCTGCTGGAGCGGTCGCTGGCCCCGACCTACCGGGTGCGCGCGTTCCGCACGGCGGGCCGCGTGCTGGGACGGCTGCCCGCGACGGAGGTCGAGCAGCGATCGGCGGCCGGGACGCTGGAGTCGCTGAAGGGCGTGGGGCCCAGGACCGCCCAGGTGGTGCGCGAGGCGCTGGCCGGACGACAGCCGGCGTACCTGACGACGCTGGAGGACGAAGCCGGCCGGCCGCTCACGGACGGCGCGGGGACCGGGCTGCGGGCGTTGCTGCGCGGCGACTGCCACGTCCACTCCGACTGGTCGGACGGCGGCAGCCCGATCGAGGAGATGGGACGGACGGCGGCGGCGCTCGGCCACGAATGGGCCGCGCTCACCGACCACTCGCCGCGGCTGACGGTGGCCCGCGGGCTGTCCCCCGAGCGGCTGCGCCGGCAGCTGGACGTGGTCGAGGAGCTCAACGCGACCTGGGCCCCCTTCCGGCTGCTGACCGGCATCGAGTGCGACATCCTCGACGACGGGTCCCTGGACCAGGAGCCGGAGCTGCTGGAGCGGCTCGACGTGGTCGTGGTCTCCGTGCACTCCAAGCTGCGCATGGAACCCCGGGCGATGACGCGCCGCATGGTCAGGGCCGTGCGCGATCCGCACGCCGACGTCCTCGGCCACTGCACCGGACGGCTGGTGAGCGGGCGCGGGCGACCGGAGTCGCAGTTCGACGCGGACGAGGTGTTCGCGGCGTGCGCCGAGTCCGGCACGGCCGTGGAGATCAACAGCCGGCCCGAGCGGCTCGACCCGCCGCGCCGGCTGCTGCGCCGTGCGGTGGCGGCGGGCACGCTGTTCTCCGTCGACACCGACGCGCACGCGCCGGGTCAGCTGGACTGGCAGATCCTCGGCTGTGCGCGGGCCGAGGAGTGCGAGGTGCCCGTGGAGCGGGTCGTCACCGCGTGGCCGCTCGGGGATCTGCTGGCCTGGACGCACGAGGGCCGCACGCCGGCGGGAGTGGCGGGCCGCTGAGGTGGTACCCGGCGGGTGGTTCGAGAGAGAGGATCCGAAATGACACGCGCCGCCGTCTTCGACGTCGACGGCACCCTCGTCGACACCAACCACCTGCATGTCGTCACCTGGTGGGAGGCCTTCCGGCAGGCGGGCCACCGGGTGCCGATGCACGCCGTGCACCGGGCGGTGGGCCTCGGTTCCGACGACCTGATCGCCCACCTGCTCGGGGAGGACCGGGACACGGACCGGGACGCGGAGCTCAGCGCCGCCCACAAGGCGCTGTACGGCCAGTACTTCGACCGGCTGCCGCCGCTGCGGGACGCCGGGCGGTTGCTGCGCCGGCTGCGCGACGACGGCTGGACCGTGGTGCTCGCCACCTCGGCGAGCGGGTCCGAGCTGTCCGCCCTGCGCGGCGCCATCGACGCCGACGACGCCATCGCCGCGACCGCGAGCGCGGACGACGTGCAGGCGGGCAAGCCCTCTCCCGAGCCGGTGGCCCACGCCCTGGAGCAGGTCGGGGCGTCCGCCGAGGGGGCCGTGTTCGTCGGCGACACCGTGTGGGACATGCGGGCCGGCCGCCGGGCCGGGGTGCGCTGCGTGGGCGTCCTGTGCGGCGGCGTCCCGCGCGCCGACCTGGTGGCGGCGGGCGCGGAGAGTGTGTACGACGACCCGGCCGACCTGCTGGCGTCCCTCTCGGCGAGCCCGCTGGGGCGGGAACCGGGGTGACACACGTCACCGCGCCCCGCCGCGGACCGGGGAACACCCAGGAGTGGTCACCCGTTGAACAGATCGTGGGCGCGGACGGGACAGTGTCCCCGGGCCTCACCTTCCGCCCACAGGGACGATCGTCCGGCTGAAGCCCTGTGGAGCGTCTCGCCGAGAGGCGACCGCCGTGCGTACCCACACCAGACCGCCCCGACCGTGATTCCCCCGTCCGGTCGGGGCTCTCCTGTGCCCGGCTCCCGGGACTCGGCGAGCGCGGCGGTGAGGGATCCGGTCGGCCGCGCCCTTCCCACGCGGGCTCCCCAGGCGGGCGAGTCTTCAGTCGGACGGCTCTTCGGGCACGGGCTCGTCGGACTGGTCGATGTCGGTGTGCGACACGCCGGTGGACGCGCCCCTCCGGCCGGTGCCCGACTCGTCGGTGTCGGGGACGTTCTCGGCCTCGGCGGGCTTCTCCGGCCGATCCGGGCCGGCGATGTCCCAGGGGTCCTCCGCGCCCGCGTCGGCCTGCTGGTCCGGCGGGTCGCGCGGGACGGGTCCGCCGGTCTCGCCCGGGCCTTCGAGGCGGTGTGCGGCCACGACGGCCTCCCTTCACGCTGGTGCCTGCCCGGACGCCGTCCGTCCGGCGCCACGCGAGTACCTCCCGGGCGGGACGCGAAACGTGACACGGGTCGGCACGGCGACGTCAGCACCGGGACGGGGCCCTCGGTGCGGCGCGGGCGCCTCAGCGTGGGGCGCGCTCCTCCAGCACCGTGCGCCAGGCGGGCGCCGGGCCGGTGGGGGCGGGGTCGGGGCGACGGCCGCCGCGGGCGAAGAAGTCGGCGAGCGGGAGGATCGCCGCGCCGACGGTGACGGCGTCGGGACCGAGCCGTCCGAGCTCGATACCGACCTTCTGCGCCGGGTGGCGCAGCGCGTACGCGGTGGCATGACGGCGCACGGCCGGCAGGAACCGCGCCCCGAGTTGCAGGCCGGCCCAGCCGCCGATGAGGATGCGCTCGGGCTGGAACAGGTTGATCAGGTCGGAGAGGCCCGCGCCCAGGTACTCCGCCGTCTCCTCCAGCACCGCGAGTGCCACCGGGTCGGCGGTCCGCCCTCCGCCGTCGGGGGTGTCGCCGCCCGGCGGGTAGGCGGCGGCGAGCATCGCCGTCAGCGCCGTCTCCTCGTCCACGCCCTCCGGCGGCCGGCCGCCGGCCTCGCGCCAGCGCTCCAGCAGGGCTTCGGCACCGGCGTACGCCTCCAGACAGCCGAGGGCCCCGCACCTGCAGCGGCGGCCGCGCACCCGTACGGTGAGGTGCCCCCACTCGACCGCCCGGCCGTGCTCGACCTCGGAGGTGACGAGGCAGGCGCCGACACCCGAGCCGAAGAGGACGACGACCGCGTTGTGCGCGCCGCGTCCGCCGCCGAACCACATCTCGGCCTGGCCGAGGGTCTTCGCGCCGTTGTCGATGAAGTACGGGACCGACTCGGGGAGAAGAGAGCCCTCACGCAGCAGCTCCTCCAGCGGGACGGCGTCCCAGCCGATGGTCTGACCGTGCACGACCGCGCCGCGCCCGGGGGTGTGCTCGACGATGCCGGGGACGCCGATGCCGACGCCGAGAAGCTGTTCGGGGGCGACGGAGGCCGCCGCCAGCACCTCGGCCACGCCGTCGCGGACGTGGCCGACGATGCCGTCGACCTCGTACCGCCGCGGTTCCAACGGCTTTTCCACGCGCGCGAGTTCGGTCAGCGTCAGGTCGAACAGCTCGATCCGCACCCGGGTCTCGCCGACGTCCACGCCGATCATGTGGCCGCTGCCGGGGGCCACCCGCAACAGGATGCGGGGGCGGCCTCCGTCGGAGTCGACGCTGCCGGCCTCCTCCACCAGTCCGTCCGCGATCAGTTCGGCGACGACGTTGCTGATCGAGCCCGAGCTCAGACCGGTGGCCGGGCCGAGCTCGAAACGGCTCAGCGGGCCGTCGAAGTAGAGCCGCTGCAGCACCGCCGTGCGGTTGGCCCGCCTCAGGTCACGTACCGTGCGCCCGTTCCGCCCCGTCATGTCGCTCCCTCCGAGCCCTGCCCGACCTGCAACATACCTCCGTCGACAGGCACGACGCGATATTCGTCCAACCCTTAGTTCACGATGTGAGCTAAGAGACGTCCGTCTCGGCGATCCCCTGCAGCGCGGCGACGGCTCCGGGGCGACGGCCTCCTGCGTCCGACGGTCGCGGTCCGCGCCGACCGCCCGGGGAACGGTCTCGACGAACATGATCAGGCAGAGGCAGGCGCGGTGGAGTGCGAGCCGCAGCCGGGCGGACCCGTCGACACGGCCCGGCCTTCGGCCTCCCGGGGAGCCGCCCGGAACGCCTCGTCCTTTTGGATGTCGCCGAGATCCGGTCGCCGGCCCCGCGCCGCGGCCAGGTCCCGCGTACGCAACGCGTCCCGGATGCGCCGCCGTACGCCCGGCACGAGCCCTTTTCCGGGCGGCAGTTGGGGTGCGGACGGCGAGTGCGGACGCCTTCCGGCCGCCGTGGTCGTCGTTAGGCTGGCACGATGACCACCGTCTGGACCGTCCGGTCCATCGCCTCGGACGACACCTCGGACCCCGTGCTGCGCCCGATGCCGTCGGAAGCGGCGCGGCTGCTGGACGTGACCGGCGCACCGCCCCGGTTGGTGGCGCACCTCAGAGCGGTCCACGACGTCGCCGCCCGGCTCGTCGACCGGGTCGCCCGGCACTGCCCGCGACTGCCCGTGGACCGGGAGGCGGTGCTGTTCGGCGCGGCCACGCACGACATCGGCAAGACGCTGCACCCCGAGGAGCTGTCCGGACCGGGCACGCGGCACGAGGAGGCGGGGCGTGCGCTGCTGCTGGCCCACGGGGTGCCCGCCGAGCGGGCGCGGTTCGCCGCGACCCACGCCTCCTGGGCGGCCCCGGGCGTGGCGGTGGAAGACCTGCTGGTGAGCCTGGCCGACAAGGTGTGGAAGAACAAGCGGGTCGCGGATCTGGAGGATCGGGTCGTGGCGGAGCTGGCGCGGGCGGGCGGCCGTCCGGTGTGGCGGGAGTTCCTCGATCTGGACGAGTTCCTCACGGCCGTCGGGGAGGGCGCGGATCTGCGGCTGGCCTGGCAGGCGGCGCATCCGGTCCACGGGTGAGCCGGGCCGAACCGTTCCGGCCGCGCAGGGCACGGCGGAAGGAGCGGCTCGGGCGCGGCTCCCGTCCGGCCGTTCGCGGGGACCTGGCGGCGGGCCGTACGGGAGCGGGCGGGCGCCGCTTCAGCGCGCGGCGGCGGTCCAGTGCGGGTCGCGGCCGAGGAAGGCCAGCAGCGCCTGCGCGGGGTCGTGGTCCGGCGCGGGCTCTCCGGCCGGGGCGAAGACCTGGTAGGCGTCGCGCAGGTGGTTCACGAGCCGGTCGGCCGCCGGCCTGATGCCCTCGGCCGTTTCCACCGGCAGCGGGCGGTCCTGACCGGTGGCGACGGCGATGTCCCAGGCGTGCACGGCGGCATCCATGGCGGCGGCTCCGAGGGCGATCCGCAGGGGCAGCGGGCCGAGCGGCGTCGGCGCCTCCTTCGTGTCCGCGGGCAGCGCCGCGTAGGCCTCGGCCACCATGTCGAGTACCTTGTCCAGTTCGGCCGCCGGGTCGCCGTCGAGGGCGTCGGCCGGGTGGAACGGATCGCTGTCGGGCCGGCCGCCGCTGAGCGCCAGACCGTAGCCCTGCTGGTCGATGCGGGCGTGGTTGAGCACCTGCCGTGCCGTCCATCCGGCGCACGGTGTCGGTCTGCCCCACTGTCCGTCCCCGACGCCCGCGACGACCTCGCGCAGGTAGGCGTGCGCCTGGGTGAGGACCTCGACCCCGACCGGGCCGGCCTTGTCCGTCATGCGTCTCCCCCTCGTCTCCCGCGGCCGGCGTTCTTCCGGCCGCCGAGAACAATCTAGGCACACTTGCGGACAGCCATCGTCCTGAATGGACATTGATCGATCAGACTGTCCGCGGCCGGGGAATCCGGTCGCCGAAGCGGCCGTTTCCGCGGCGCGACGCGCGCGGCGCCGCGGAAACGTTCGAGGCGGCGGGGAAGGGGAACGGGACTTGAGGATGCGAGAAGTACGTGAGCGAGCGGCGCCGCTGGTGCGGCTGGTACAGCGCCACCGGGACCCCGTCGTCGTCCAGGCGCTGCGGTCGGCCGCCGCGGCCACCCTCGCCTATGTCCTCGCGCTGCGCCTGAGCCCCGAGGCGCTGCCGCTGACCGCGCCGCTGACCGCGCTGCTGGTCGTGCAGGTCACCCTGTACGCGACGCTGACCAACGGCATCCGCCGGGTGAACGCGGTGGTGGCCGGCGTCCTCGTGGCCATCGCCTTCAGTCTTCTGGTGGGTCTGACCTGGTGGAGCCTCGGGCTGCTGATCGTGGCCTCGCTGGCGGTGGGGCATCTGGTGCGGGTCGACGAGTACGTGCCCGAGGTGGCGATCAGCGCCATGCTGGTGCTCGGCGTGACCACCGTCGGGGACACGGCGTGGTCGCGGGTGGTGGAGACCCTGATCGGCGCGTTCGTGGGACTCGGCTGCAACCTGCTGCTGCCGCCTCCGGTGTGGGTGGAGGAGGCGGGCGAGTCGATCGAGGGGCTGGCCCGCCGGCTGCGGCAGCTGATGCTGCGCATCGGCGACGAGGCCGCCGGCCGCACCCCGTACGAACGGGCGGCCGAACGGCTGCACGAGGCACGCCGGCTGGACCACGACATCGTCGAGGTGGACGCGGCGCTGCGGCAGGCAGAGGACAGCCTGCGGCTCAACCCCCGCGTCCGGGAGGGGCTGCTGCACCGGGTGGTGCTGCGCACCGGCCTGGACACGCTGGAGATCTGCACGGTCGTGCTCCGGGTGCTCGCCCGTACCTTCACCGACCTGGCCAAGCAGCGGGAGCCGGAGCCGCTGTTCCCCGCCGGGACGGGGGAGGTGGTCGAACGGCTGCTGTCGGAGATGGCCGACGCGGTGGTCAGCTTCGCGGTGCTGGTGACCACGCAGGTCAGCCAGAACGCGGACGCCGCCGAGTCCCGGCTCACCGCCGAGCTGCGGCAGGCCGCGGCGACCCGGGACAAGCTCGCCCAGCTCCTGCTCGAACAGCTCCAGCACGACGCCCGCCAGTGGCAGCTGCACGGCGCGATGCTCACCGAGGTCGACCGCATCATCGACGAGCTCGACACCGAGCACCGCACCCGGCGCCTGCTGGAGGAGCTGGACCGCAACAGCCGGGAACAGCGTGAGCGCCGTCCGTGGCTGCACCGGCTGAGGCAGCGGCTGCGCGGCCGGTTCCGGCCGTGGCGGAACCGGAGCACCACCGCACGTCGTTCCCAGTGACGTACACCACGACGAGGGGAGCACACGCATGACCGACACCACCGTGCGGATCGACGGGGACATGCTGCGGCTGCCGGGCGGGGTGGCGGTGCGGTTCATGCGGACCCTGCGACTGCCGGAGAAGGGCACCCACGACCTGCCGCCCGGCCTCGGTGCGTTCCCGGTGCGGCGGGTCCGCGACCACGCCGACTCCGTGCCCGCCGAGTGGCTGGCGCGCGGGGGCGTGATGCTGCCGATGTACCTGCGCGAGGCGATGTGGCTGAGCTTCGCGTCGTCCTCGGAACCGGCCGCGCTGCAGGTCGGGGCGGGCAAGGTGTGCGCGGTCTCCGGCAGGCCGTGGAGCGACCGGCTCTCCCGGGACCCGCAGAACTACGTGGCGCTCCCCCGCCAGCCCTGGCTGGACGGCATCAACTCCGGCAGCGGCACGGTGCGCCAGTTCGTCGCGGTGCCGCTGGGCCTGGGCGCGACCGTCGAGGGCCAGGTCACCGGCGAGGAGGTGTGGGGCGGGGTGCAGCTGCAGTCGTTCCCGCTGGAGGAGCATCGGCGCGCCGAGTGGCGGGAGACCGAGCGCAGCCGCCGCATCCCACTGACACAGGACCTGATCGGCGGGGTGTTCGGCAGCCTGCCGCCCGCGGCCCCGACGGCGAGCGCGGCACCTCGTCCGGGCGGGGCGCCGCGGGCCCGGGCGGCCGCCGCGATGGGCCTCGGGGTGGGCGGTTCGATGCGCCAGGAGGTCTACCGGGACGAGCGTCCGCTCGCGCACTACGCGACAAAACCCGCCGCCCGGGTCTTCGTGCATCTGGTGACGCCGCCGGAGTGGCGCCGGATCACCGGCGAGGAGCCACCGCCTTCGCCGGTCGACCGCGCCGCGTACACCAGGGCGGGACTGCCGTGGTTCGACTACTACGACGACGACGCGCAGGACGTCGCCCCGAGCGACACCCTGGGCGCGGTGCGGCCGGTCGGCGAATGGATCGGCGACGACCTGGACCCGTGGGAACCGCCCGCCCCCGGCCAGGTGCAGCACCTGAAGGACACGCCGGGCAGCCCGGTGCAGGACGGAGACTGGTAGCCCCGTTCCCCCGCCGTCGGCCCCGGCCGCACCGTGCTTTTGCGTTCGGCGGCGGTCCGGGTCAAGGTGGCTGTCACGACGCGGGCGGACGACGACGGCAGGTGCGAGGCATGGGCAGCGGTACGGGCACGGCGCGCGGGGGGTCTCCCCGCTCCGGCGGAGCCGACGGCGGCCGGGGCTGGAGCCGGCGCCGCTTCGTCTCCGCGCTCGGCGGCGCTGCGGCGGCGTCGGCCCTGGCCGGCTGCGCGGGCGACGGGGACGGCGGCGGCGCCCCGGCGTCCGCGCGGGAGGCCCCGCAGGCCGCACCGCCCGCGCGGCCGTCGCCGTCGGCCGCCCCCGCGACCACACCGGGGTCCACGCCGGGCGCCTCCGGTCCCCGCCCGCTGTACCTGGGCACGTACACCTCCGCCGAGGGTGGCGGGAAGGGCATCGGCGTCGCCTCGTACGACCCCGCTTCCGGGCGGATCACCGGGGGCGGCACGATCACCGGCGTCACGGACCCGTCGTACCTCGCGGTGCATCCGGACGGCGGCACGCTGTACGCGGTCGACGAACGCGAGCGGGGCGCGGTGACCGCCGTACGGCTCGCCGACCGGACGGTGCTGGGCAGCAGGGCCACCGGCGGGGCGCACACCTGCCATGTGTCGGTCCATCCGAGTGGCCGGTGGCTGCTGAGCGCCGACTACGGCTCGGGGAGCGTGACCGTGCACCCGATCACCGCCTCGGGGGCGCCCGGCGAACGCACGGATCACGTCACGCACCGGCGTCCGGCGCCCCGTCGCGGTCAACAGGGCCCGCATGCGCACCAGTTCATCACCGCCCCGGACGGCGGCCATGTGATCGCCGTCGACTTCGGCACGGACACGGTGTACAGCTACCGGCTGGACGAGGAGGCGGGCACGCTCACCGAGGTCGCGCAGGCGCACACCCGGGCGGGCGCCGGTCCGCGCCATCTCGTGTTCCACCCGGGAGGCCGCTACGCGTACCTGGCGAACGAGGCCGACGACACCCTCGCGGTCTGCGCCTACGACGCGTCGAGCGGCCGGCTGACGATCGGCCGGCCGCAGTCCACGGGCGCGAGGGCGGACGTCAACTACCCGGCCCAGCCCGCCCTGACACCGGACGGCCGGTTCGCCTTCCTCGCCAACCGAGGCGACAACAGCCTCGCGCGCTACGCCGTGGAGCAGGACGGGGCCCGGCTGCGCCTGCTCGGCACGGTGCCGGTGGAAGGGGACTTCCCGCGCCAGATCGCCCTCTCGCCGGACGGCGGCCTGCTGTTCGCCGCCAACCAGCGGTCCGGCACGGTCAGCGTCTTCCGGGTGGACGCGAAAGGTGAACTGCGGCTCGCCGGCGAGCCGTTCGCGTCAGCCGTCGCCGTCTGCGCGCTGCCGCTGTAGGGCGGCGCGGGGGCAGGACGCGGCGGCCGCCCGGGTGAGCAGCACGTGCATGCGCTCGGTGAGCTGGGAGACGTCGTCGGCCGGCGCGTGGAAGGGCAGGCGTACGTCGCCGTGGGCGCGGGCGCGTTCGATGCGCAGCGTCAGTCCGTGCCGGTCGACGGCGAGCGGCCGGACCCGGACGGCGCCGTGCAGGCTGTCGGACCGGACGAGCCGGGTCAGCCGCTCCACGGCGTCGGGATGGGCGTCGGCGAGATGGGTGAGCAGGTGCGCCTCGGCGGTGGCGAGCGGATCGGGCGTGGCGGCGGCGAACTCGGCGAGGTCGACGACCACCGCGTCGGTGCCCTCCTTCAGCACGACGCGCGTGGCGTGGAAGGCGAGGCCGCTCTCCTCGGGGGCGAACCAGCCGGCCAGCCAGAGCCGGGCACGGATTCGGCCGCGCACCGGGACGGGTGCGACGTCGGCGAACTCCAGCACCGCGGCCGGCTCGCCGCGGGGCGCGCAGATCGCGGCCGTGCGCAGGGCGCCGTCCTCGGGCACCCGCAGGGTCACCCGGCCGCCGTCGTCGACGGTGTGCGCGCCGACGAACTCCTCGCGCCCGCCGTCCGCGGTCACCACGCAGGACCACGAGGCCGCGAGCACCGAGCGGGCGCGCTCGGCGGCGGCAGGCACGGCCGCCCAACTCTGGTCGTCACCCATACTGGAACCTCCTAAGGTAAGGCTTGCCTAACCTAGCGGAGATCCGCTCGTGCGCCAACCGCCGCGGCCGCGCCCTTCGCCGTCAGGGGGCAGATCACGCCGCAGGTGCGATGACCCCCAGCAGCGCCCGTGCGCACAGATCCCTGACCTGCTCCCGCGACAGGTCCGCGCCGCGCAGCCACTCCAGGCACACCGCCGTGGTGAACGCCAGCCAGCCGCGCACCGCCAGCCGAACCTCGGGGCGTTGCTCGAACACCGGGCCGAACTCGGGGTCGACGCCGAGGGCGGCCAGGATCTGGCGCTCCTGCGCCGCCAGCGCCCGCCGGTAGACCGTGCGCACGCCTCGGTCACCTGCGGCGTCCGCACGATGGAAGGCGCGGTAGCCGTGCGCGTGGGTCTCCACGTACTCCAGGTAGGCGTCGAGCCCGGTGGCCAGTTGCTCGCGGACCGGGACGCCGGGGACGGCCGCCGTCATGCGCAGCATCCGCTCGCTCTCGCGCTCGACGACCGCCGCGAAGAAGTCCCGCTTGGTGGGGAAGTAGTGGTACAGCAGCCCGCGGGAGACACCCGCGATCTCGGCCACCTGCTCGATCCACACCTCGTCGTAGGGGCTCTCCGAGAACAGCCGCGCGCCCACCGACAGCAGTTGTTCCCTGCGCTCCCCGGTGCTGAGTCGGCGCCGGGTGCGCTCGCCCTGGTTCGCGGCCATCCTCGCACCTTACTTGACGCCCGCTCGACGGCGGGACCAGACTGGGCGTGCTATTGAACCCACGTACAACATGCTCAACCTGCCGGTGCATCAAGGGAGATCGCGTCATGGCGGAGACGGGGACGACGGGGAAGACGGCCGCGAGGGGAACGGGGACGGCCGCGCCCGACGCGCTGCCGAAAGGGTTCCGCGGCGCGGAGCTCGGGTGGCCCGAACTGCACCGCATTCCGCACCCGGCGCACCGGCTCCCCCTACTGGGCGACGTCCTGGGCGCGAGCCGGCGCACTCCCATGCAGGACTCCCTGCGCTACGCCGGTCAGCTCGGGCCGATCTTCCGGCGCAAGGCGTTCAACCGGGAGTTCGTGTTCGTGTGGGGCGCCGGCCTGGCCGCCGACATGTCCGACGAGCAGCGCTTCGCCAAGCACGTGGGGCTGGGCATCGCCAACCTGCGGCCCGTCGTCGGCGACGCCCTGTTCACGGCGTACAACCACGAGCCCAACTGGCAGCTGGCGCACGACGTCCTCGCCCCGGGGTTCAGCCGGGAGGCCATGGCGGCCTACCACCCGATGATGCTGGACGTGGCCGAACGGCTCACCGCTCACTGGGACCGGGAGCTGGCCGCTGGCCGGGCGGTGGACGTGCCCGGTGACATGACCAAGCTGACCCTGGAGACGATCGCGCGCACCGGGTTCGGCCACGACTTCGGTTCCTTCGAGCGCGACCGGCCGCACCCGTTCGTCACCGCGATGGTCGGCACCCTCAGTTACGCGCAGCGCCTCAACACCGCGCCGTCCCCCGCGCTGCTGTGGCGGGCCGCACGCCGCAACCGGGCCGACATCGCCTACCTCGACCGCACCGTCGACGCCCTGGTGCGGGACCGCCGCGCGCAGGGCGGCAAGGACGGCGACCTGCTCGACCGGATGCTCGACACCACCCACCCCGACACGGGCGAGCGTCTGTCGGACGAGAACGTCCGGCGGCAGGTCATCACCTTCCTGGTCGCCGGACACGAGACGACCTCGGGCGCGCTCTCCTTCGCCCTGCACTACCTCTCCCGCGATCCCCGCGTCGCGGCCCGCGCCCGCGCCGAGGTGGACCGGGTGTGGGGCGACACGGCCGTGCCCGCGTACGAGCAGGTGGCGAAGTTGCGCTATGTCCGCCGGGTCCTCGACGAGGCGCTGCGGCTGTGGCCGACGGCGCCCGCGTTCGCGCGCGAGGCACGGGAGGACACCGTGCTGGGCGGGGAGCATCCGGTGCGGCGGGGCGGCTGGGCGCTGGTGCTGACGGGAATGCTGCACCGGGATCCCTCGGTGTGGGGTCCCCACGCCGAACGGTTCGACCCGGACCGCTTCGACGCCCGGGCCGTCCGCGCTCGCGCCCCGCACACCTTCAAGCCGTTCGGGACGGGCACACGGGCCTGCATCGGCCGCCAGTTCGCGCTGCACGAGGCCACGCTGGTGCTCGGGCTGCTGCTGCGTCGCTACGAGCTGCGGCCGGACCCGGCGTACCGACTGCGGGTCGCGGAACGGCTGACACTGATGCCGGAGGGGCTGCGGCTGCATCTGGAGCGGCGTGCGCCGACGCCGTCCGGGGGGCCGGACGCCCCGCCGGACGGGTGGGTGGACGAGGGGCGCGAAGCCGACGGGCAGACCGGGCGCGGCGGGCCGGGCGAGGGGGGCGGCTCCGGTCGCGGTCGTGAGTCCTCGTCAGAGGGGCGTTGTCCAGTGCACCGGACGGGCGAGTGACGTCGGCACCCGGGTGCCCGCGCTCCCCCTGGCCGCGTTCAGCTGCGGCTGGGTGAGGAAGAACGCGCCGGTGAGGTCGGCGTCCGTCAGATCGGCGTCGCGCAGGTCGGCGCCGATCATGTCCGCCCGGCGCAGGTCGGCGCCGGCGAGGTCGGCCGCGATGAGGCAGGCGCCGCGCAGGTTCGCACCGTGCAGGTCGGCACCCCTGAGGCGGGCGCCCATCAGGTCGGCGCCCCGGCGCTCCTTGCGCCGTCCGCCGACGCCGGCCCGGACCAGCTCGCTGGTCCTCAGCAGCAGCACGTTGACGTCCTGCCGGTGCGCCGGGACGTCGAGCGCGACCAGCTCTCCCGGGGGCAGCAGGGTCAGTTCCTCGGTTTTCGCCAGCGCCCGGCGCAGGTCCGCGTGGACCGGGCGGGCCGCGGGCAGGCGGAGCGACTCGGCGAGGTACCACAGGAGTTCGTGGAGCTGCCGCACGACCGGGAACACCTCGCTCATCCGGCGGGCCTCGGCCGGCGGAGCGGCATTGCGGTCCCGGCCGCCGAAGGTGACCTGCGAGACCTTCTGCCCGGCGCCGAAGCAGTCGTAGACCGTGCAGCCGGTGAAGCCCGTCCGGCGCAGCCGCGCGTGGATGCCGCAGCGGTGGTCCTCGCCCAGGTTCGGGCAGGGTGTGCCGGCCGGCTTGTCGATCGCGAAGTCGGCGGAGCGGGCGAAGGGCAGGACCACACAGCACAGGCCGAAGCAGTTCGCGCAGTCGCCGCGCAGCGCCGCCGGGTCCACAGTCTCATCGTGCATCCGTCCACCCTACTGACAGTGAGGATGTGACTGGTGGTTCTGCTGATGAGCCTGACTCGCCTACTGACTGACGTCATCGACTTGACAGCCATAGGAGCATCCTGCGGCCATGCTCCGTGCACCCGTTGTTCCGGCCCACCGGGCCACCGGGCCACCGACCGGCACGGCCGAAGGACACGTCCCGCTACCGGCCGAACAGTTCGAACGCCACGGCCGGCCTGCCGCCGAACCGCTCCCCCACCGAGTTCGCCACCCCGGTCAGAAACCCCCGGGCGTACCTCTCGGGCTCCTCGTCGGTCAACGCCTCGATGTAGGCACGGTGCTCGAGCAGCGAGCCGACGGCGCGCTCCAGCCCCGCCGAGGCGTCGACCGCGTGGGTGGGCGTCGCGGAACCCGCCACGGCGACCCAGCGCACTCCGTTCCAGGGCTGGAGGCCCCGCTCGACGAGTTCCGGGAAGATCCAGCGGTTGCCGGCGTCCCCGGCCGCGTCGAGGGTGGCGCGGCCGACGGCGACGTGGTCGGGGGTGTTCCAGGCGACGCCGCCCCAGGTGTCCCGGTGGTTGAGGGTGATCACGAGCTCCGGGCGGTGCCGGCGGATCGCGGCGGCGATGTCCCGGCGCAGGGCGGGCCCGTACTCGACGACGCCGTCCCGGTGGTCGAGGAACTCGACCGTCGAGACGCCCACCACGGCCGCGCTCGCCCGCTGCTCCCGCTCGCGCAGCGGGCCGCACTCGGCGGGCGCGAGGGTGTCGATGCCGGCCTCGCCGCGGGTCGCCAGCACATAGGCGACCTCACGGCCGGCGTCGGTCCAGGCGGCGATCGCCGCCGAGCACCCGTACTCGAGGTCGTCCGGATGGGCCACCACGGCCAGGGCGCGCCGCCAGTCCTCGGGCATGGGCTGGAGCTGAGGGATCGCCGGCTCGGTCATGTCCGCAGACTAGTGCGTGACACCGACATCACGCTTCGTCACGGACCAGGGCGAGCAGCCGGTCCAGGACGCGCGGGCCGCCGGCCCGGACGCCGTCGTGCTCGAACTCGTCGGTGACCCAGGTGCGCAGCCCCCGGATCGCCCGCGCGGTGCGCAGGGAGTGGGCGGTGTCGACGTACAGGTCGTCGTGGTAGATCGCGGCCGCGACCGGAACCTCGTTGGCGGCCAGGCGGGCCGGGTCGTACAGGGGCGTCCAGTCGGTGCGGGCGGCCAGGAGTTCGGCGGTCTCGCGCAGCGGGCGCAGCGCGGGGTCGGCGTCGAACATCCAGGGGTGGATCGTCTCGCCGGTGAACAGCAGCGGGCCGTCGCCGGTGAGCGTCCTGGCGGCGTCGAACTGCGGGAACTCGGCGCGCACCCGCTCGGCGGACCATGCGGTGGGACGGGCGTCCTGTCCGTAGATCGCCTCGTGCAGGAGGGCGTAGAGCGGGTGCCCGGCGAAGGAGAGCCGGACCTGCGTCTCCTCCTGGAAGGCGTCGGAGAGCGCGGGGCCCTGCGGGGTGGGCACGAAGGCCTCCTCGAGGAGGTGGTGCAGACGGTGACTGCCCTCGCCGCCGCCGAGGAGGATGCCGACGGTCTGGAAGGCCTCGGCGGTGAGGCGGTAGCCGCTCGGGAGGGTCACCTCGTGGTGCAGGAGGTGGTCGGCGACGCGGCGCGCCCGTTCGGCGTCCTGCGGGTATCGGGCGTAGTGCGCCGCGGCCTTGCGCTCCATGCGCGGGTACGCGGCGCGGTAGACGTCGTCGGCGTGACCGTCCAGGGCGGGCAGACCGCCGGTGATCAGGGCGGCGGCCAGGCCCTCCGGTGCGGTGGAGAGGTAGGTGACCGTGCAGAAGCCTCCGAAGCTCTGGCCGAGCACGGTCCACGGGGCGCCGCCGGTGACCTCGCGGCGGATCAGCTCGCAGTCCCGGACGATGGAGTCGGCGCGGAAGCGCGCGAGGTAGTCGGCCTGTTCGGCCGGTCCGCCGCGCAGCGGGAGCGTCTGGCGGTTGGCCGGGGTGGAGTGGCCGGTCCCGCGCTGGTCGAGGAGGAGGACGCGGTAGTCCTCCAGCGCACGGCCGAGCCAGGCCGGCCGGCCGACGAAGCGGTGGGCGCCGAATCCGGGTCCGCCCTGGAGGTAGAGGAGCCATGGCAGGTCCTGGCCGGCCTTGTCGCTCGCGACGACCTCGCGGGCGTACAGCGAGATCGTCTCCCCGGCCGGGTCTGCGTGGTCGAGGGGCACGGTGAAGCGGCGGTCGGTGAGTACGACGCCGGGCTGGCGGTAGCTGAGGGACAACAGGGGTCTCCCGGGACGCTCGATGTACGGGCCGCGTCCCAGTTCAGCACATCTGCGGTCGGCGACCGGGGTCCGGTGATCACCCTCCGGCTCCTGAACGGCGCCGCTCGGCAAGGACACCGACACCGGAGCCCGCCCGACGGTCACGGCGCAGCCGGGCACACGGAGGGCGGGGCCCGGAGGGTCGCTGCGCCGGGGAGGGCGTCACCGTCGGCCGCGGCGGTCGGACGGACGCTCAGCGCGCCGACAGGCTCGACCGGCGGACCACCAGTTCCGGCTGGAGCACCACGCGACGGTGTTCGTGTGCCCGCGTCCCGTTCTCGTGCTCCTCCTCCGTCTCCTCCAGCAGCATCTCGGCGGCCAGGGCGCCCATGGTGACGGCGGGCTGCCGGACGGAGGTGAGGGGGACCGCCGCCGCGGCCGCGAACTCGATGTCGTCGTAGCCGACGATGGCGAGGTCGTCGGGGACGCCCACGCCGGCCGCGTACATGGCCTGCAGCACGCCGAGCGCGAGCAGGTCGTTGGCACAGAACACGGCGGTCGGGCGGTCGGCGAGGCCCAGCAGACGGGCGCCCGCGTCCCGGCCGGCGGCGACGTCGAGCCGCTCGGTGGGCAGTTCGCGCAGCCGCTCGGGGCCGAGGCCCGCCTCGGCGAGCGCGGCCAGCGCACCGGTACGGCGGTCGCGGACCTGGGTGAAGCCGGGCGGGCCGCTGACGTAGGCGATGGAGCGGTGACCCGCGTCGATCAGGTGCCGCACGGCCAGCGCCCCGCCCGCCACGTCGTCCACCGACACCGAGCACTCGGCGGTGCCTTCGGAGACCCGGTCGACGAGGACGAAGGGGATGCCGTGCCGGCGGAAGGACTCGATGTTGCGGCCGGTCGCGTCCGCCGGGGTGAGCAGCACGCCGCGCACCCGCTGCTCGGCGAAGAGCGACAGGTACTCGGCCTCCTCGCCCGCGCTCTCGGCGCTGTTGCAGACCATGACGCCGAGCCCGGCGTCCCGGGCGGCGCGCTCGGCGCCCCGGGCGACGTCCACGAAGAACGGGTTGCCCATGTCGAGGACGAGCAGCCCCATGATCCGGCTGCGTCCGGCGCGCAGCTGGCGGGCCGACTCGCTGCGGACGTATCCGAGACGGTCTATCGCCGAGAGCACCCGGGCCCGGGTCTCCGTGGCGACGGTGTCCGGGCGGTTGATGACGTTGGACACCGTACCGACGGAGACTCCGGCGGCACGGGCGACGTCCTTGATACCCACCGACTGGGCCATCAGGCGTGAACCTCCAGGTGAACGGGGCACGGCGGGACGGCCTTCACATTACCGTCATGCCGCCATGCTTCCGGCCGAGCCGGTGCGCCGGTCATGCGGGCAGCGCGAAGTCGATGACGCGGAGCGCCGACGGGGTCGTCCCGCTCGACTTCTCCTGGTACATGAACGACAGCGTGTTGTCCGCCTTGACCCGCATCTCGTCGATGACGACCTCACCGAAGGCGTTGAGGCCGCTGCCGTCGAAGAGGATCTTCCAGTCGGTGTGGCCGGAGGCCTTCGAGGCGCCGGCGATCCTGCCGAACGGGAAGATCGCGTACGCGTTGTCGTACTTGTCCAGGACGAGCTTGGTGCGCTGGCTGGAGCCGAGGACGACCGGGATCTCCGTCTTCTGCCAGCCGCCGGCGCTGTTCTTGCGCAGGTGGAAGGCGCGGCCGTTGGCGGTGCGGTCGCGGACGTAGTCGGTGGTGCACTGGCCGAAGCGGCCGGGGACGTAGCTGATGATCGCGTGCGGCCGGCCCGCGGAGTCGGTGGCCTGGCTCTCCTGGTTCATCAGCGAGTGGTCGGGGTTGAGCGGGTCCACGACGAGTCCGCCGTCGGTCACCGCCACCTTGTCGGAGCCGCCGGTGACGCCGACGACCGCGCCCGCGTTGTTGCGCCAGGTCCGGCCGCGGTCGTCGGAGTAGACGTAGCCGGTGTCGTGGTTGGTGATGCCGCCGCCGGAGCACATCACGGCGCCGTTCTGCTCGCGCCAGGTGAAGAAGGAGTGCAGCCGGCCGTTGACGTCGTAGTCGATGCCGTGCAGGTACATGTTGCGGGCCGTGCTGGAGCCGTGCTCGCTGGTGTAGGTGCCGGTGGAGCTGGACCACTCGCCGAGGTTCTGCCACCTCGAACCGTCGTACTCGGCGAGGGCGTTGCGGCCGTTGCCGGATATGGCGACCCGGTAGCTGAGCTGGAGTCTGCCCTCGGGGGTGGAGACGAACTGCGGGTAGGTGAACTGGGAGGTGAGCGCGAGTCCGTCGAGGGTGGTCTGGACGGCGCCGAACACGGATGACGTCCAGGACGTGGTCGCCGGGTTGTCGAGGAGTCCGGCGACCGACTTGACGTAGAAGAAGCCGTCGCTGTGGGAGTCCATGTTGAGGTGGAGCCGGCCGTCGGCCTTCGAGACGCCCATGGAGATGACGTTGTGCGAGTCGCTGGACTTGAGCTGGTGCGCCAGCGTCACCGTGGACCAGGCGGTTCCCCCCAGGACCCGGCGGGCGACGACCGCGTTCCGGGTGGAGGTGTACCAGGTGGCGTACTGGTAGCCCTTGTAGGTCAGCAGGCCGTTCTTCTGGAACGAGTTGTTGTTGACCAGGCCGTCGTAGGACACGAAGAACACGGCCTGGGCGTCGAGGAGCGTGGTCGTCCTCCTCGTGACCGAGGGGCCGGGGTCGGCGGCGCGTGCGGTGCCGGCGGCCAGCACCGGGGAGGCTGCGGCACTGAGGAGGGTGGCGGCCAGCAGGGTGCGTCGTCTCATCTCGGGACTCCGTTGTCGTGCGAGAGCAGGGGAAGAGGGCGGCGGTCGGGTGTGGGGGGTGTCGGCAGTTCGGGGCGGGTCTCAGGCGAGGTGGAAGACCTCGGTGAGGGGTTTCATGGCCTCGTCGGGCCGGGCGCCGTCCAGGGACTCGAAGAACGGGGCCATCTCCGCCTGCCAGCGGGCGTTGACGTCGGCGGCCTCCATGCCGGCCAGGGCGGCGGCGAAGTCCTCGGTCTCCAGGTAGCCGACGAGCAGGCCGTCGTCTCTCAGGAAGAGCGAGTAGTTGTGCCAGCCGGTGGCCGAGAGAGCTTCGAGCATCTCCGGCCACACGGCCGCGTGGCGTTCGCGGTACTCGGCGAGGCGGTCCTGTCGGACCTTGAGCAGGAAACAGACGCGCTGCATGAAGTACCGCTCCAGACCTAGAAGTTGAACTGGTCGATGTTCTTGGCGTTGAACACGGTCGGCTTGCCGAGGTTGATCACGCCGTTCTTGCCGATGGTGTACTGCGCGCCGCCGGCCTTGAAGGTCTCACCCTCGGCGCCGGTGATCTGGCCCGAGACCAGCGCCACCGCGGTCTGGGCGGCCAGTGCGCCGAGCTTCGAGGGGTCCCACAGCTCGAAGGCGTCGACGGTGCCGTTCTTGACGTAGGTGCGCATGTCGTTCGGGGTGCCCAGGCCGGTCAGCTTGACCTTGCCCTTATACTTGGAGCCCGACAGGTACTGTGCGGCCGCCTTGATGCCGACGGTGGTCGGGGAGATGATCCCCTTCAGGTTCGGGTACTGCTGCAGCAGGCCCTGGGTCTGCTGGAAGGACTGCTGGGCGTCGTCGTTGCCGTACGCCACCTTGACGAGCTTGATGTCCTTGTACTTGGGGTCCTTCAGCTCGTCCTTCATGAAGTCGATCCAGGTGTTCTGGTTCGTCGCGGTCTGCGCGGCCGACAGAATCGCGATCTCGCCCTTGTAGCCGAT
Organism: Streptomyces sp. P3; assembly: GCF_003032475.1. Lineage (NCBI taxonomy): Bacteria > Bacillati > Actinomycetota > Actinomycetes > Kitasatosporales > Streptomycetaceae > Streptomyces > Streptomyces sp. P3. The sequence goes on along the minus strand of NZ_CP028369.1, from coordinate 5,695,899 downwards.
CTGCTCGGCGAGCAGCTGCACCTCGGTGCGGCCGAGGTCCTCGGCGGACGCCTGCGAGACGAAGGCGTTGCGGCACTCGGGGTTGGTGTCGGAGTCGTAGGTGACGACCTTGATCTTGTTGCTCATGGCCTGCTTGAGCGCGGTGCACAGGGCGCCCGGGTCCTGCGCGGACACGGCCATCGCGTCGACCTGCTGCTGGGTCAGGGTGTTGACGTAGGAGACCTGGCTGGAGGTGTCGGTCGCGCTGGAGGGGCCGACCTCCTTGTAGTTGGAGCCCAGCTCCTTCAGGGCCGCCTCGCCGCCCTTGTCGGAGGAGGTGAAGTAGGGGTTGTTGACCTGCTTGGGCAGGAAGCCGACGGTCAGGCCCTTCTTGGTGGCCGCGTTCGGGTCGGCCTTGCCGGTGGCGGCGGCAGCCGCGCCGGTGCTCTCCTTCTTCACGTCCTCCTTGGTGGTGCCGCCGCAGGCGGTGGCGGCGAGGGCGAGGGAGGAGACTGCGGCGAGGGCCGCACAGGCACGGCGGAGGGATGACTTGCGCATGGTGGTGTGAGTCCTTAGTGAGGAGGGCGGGGGTGATTCTCAGGCCGTCGGGGTCGAGGCAGCGGCTCTACGGCCCGCCCTCGCGACGGAGATCTGGCGTGCGACCCGGGGGCCCAGCACGGAGACGACGAGCAGGACGCCCGTGACGACGATCTGCGACTGGGCGGAGACGTTGAGGAGGCTCATCACGTTCTGCAGTGCGCCGAGGAGGAACACTCCCGCGATCGCACCGCCCAACGTGCCCTTGCCACCGTCGAAGTCGATGCCGCCGAGCAGCACCGCGGCGACGACGGAGAGTTCGAGACCGGTCGCGTTGTCGTAGCGGGCGCTGGCGTAGTGCAGGGCCCAGAAGATCCCGGTGAGGGAGGCCATCAGGCCGGTCACCGTGAACAGGACGAGCTTCTGGCGCTTGACGCGGATGCCGGCGAACCGGGCGGCCTCCTCGCTGGCGCCGGTCGCGAAGAGCGAGCGCCCGAACGGGGTGGCGTGCAGGACGACCACCGCGATCGCGAGCAGCACCACGAAGGGCAGGAAGGCCTGTGGGAGGAAACTGTCCCCGAACCTTCCGGCCGCGAAGTCCAGGTACTGGGTGGGGAAGTCGGTCACCGCGTCGGAGCCGAGCACGATCTGTGCGATGCCCCGGTAGGCGGCGAGGGTGCCGATGGTGACGGCGAGGGAGGGCAGGCCCAGCCGCGTCACGAGCAGACCGTTGATCAGTCCGCACACCACGCCCAGCAGCAGGCAGATCGGGATGATCGCCTCGATGGTCAGACCCTGGTTCCACAGGGCGCCCATGACCGCGCCGGACAGGCCGGCCGTGGAGGCGACCGAGAGGTCGATCTCGCCGGAGACCACCAGCAGGGTCATCGGCAGGGCGATGAGGGCGATCGGCAGGGTGTTGCCGATCAGGAAGGACAGGTTCAGCGCGTTGCCGAAGCCGTCGACGAAGGAGAAGGAGAACAGCAGCAGGACGATCAGGAGGGCGCCCACGACGGTGTCCCAGCGGATCGCGCGGGCCAGGGACTCAGGCACGGGCCTCTCCCTTCTCTACGGCCGGCACGGAGGCCGACTTCTTCTTCAGGGCGGACGCCACCCGCAGCGCCACGATCCGGTCGACGGCGATGGCCAGCAGGAGCAGCACGCCGTTGATGGCGAGCACCCAGACCGAGCTGACGCCGAGGGCGGGCAGGACGCTGTTGATGGAGGTGAGGAGCAGGGCGCCGAGGGCGGCGCCGTAGACGCTGCCGGAGCCGCCGGTGAAGGCGATGCCGCCGACCACGACCGCGCTGACGACGGTGAGTTCGTAGCCGGTGCCGGTCCCCGAGTCGACGTTGCCGAACCGGGCCAGGTACATGGCGCCGGCGAGACCGGCGAGACCGCCGCAGAACGTGTAGGCGGCGAGGATCCGCTTGCGCACCGGGATGCCGGCGAGCCGGGCGGCTTCGGGGTTGGAACCGAGCGCGTACAGCTCGCGTCCGCTGCCGAACTGCTTGAGGTAGTAGGCGGTCGCGATCAGGACGGCGACCGCGATGAGTGCCAGCCACGGCACCGCCGAGAGGCCGCCGGAGCCGAAGTCGACGAAGGAGTCCGGCAGGTCGGCCGCGGTGATCTGGCGGGAGCCGACCCAGATGGAGTCGATGCCGCGGATGATGTAGAGCGTGCCGAGGGTGACGACCAGGGCGGGCACCTGGCCCAGGCTGACCAGCAGGCCGTTGAGCAGCCCGAAGCCGACGCCCAGCAGCATCGCCAGGACGATCGCGACCACCGGGTTGCCGCCGCCCTGCAGATAGGTGCCGGCGGCGAAGGCGCTGATGCCGAGGGTGGAGCCGACCGAGAGGTCGACGTTGCGGGTGATGACGACCAGGGACTGGCCGGTGGCGACCAGCACCAGGATGGTCGCGTTCAGCAGCAGGTCCTTGATGCCCTGCTCGGAGAGGAACTCGCTGTTGCCGGCCTGGGTGACGGCGATCATCACCAGGAAGACGGCCAGGATGGCGAGTTCGCGCATCTTGAAGACGCGGTCGACGAGCCGGGTGCCGCTGGATTTCGGCGTCCCGGCGACGGGGGCCTCGTGGGATGTGGTCACCGTCATGCGGCGGCCCTCCCGGTGGCTGCGGCCATCACGGTTTCCTCGGTGGCGTCGGTGCGGGCGATCTCGGCGGTGAGCCGGCCCTCGTGCATCACCAGCACGCGGTCGGCCATGCCGAGGATCTCGGGCAGGTCGGAGGAGATCATCAGAACGGCGACCCCGTCGGCGGCCAGCTCGCTCAGCAGCCGGTGGACCTCGGCCTTGGTGCCGACGTCGATGCCACGCGTCGGCTCGTCGACGATCAGCACCTTGGGGCCGGTGGCCAGCCACTTGGCGAGCACGACCTTCTGCTGGTTGCCGCCGGAGAGGGTGTTGACGCTGTCGGCGATCCGGGCGTACTTCACCTGGAGCTTGACCGCCCAGTCGAGGGAGCGGCTGCGTTCGGCGCCGCGGTCCATCAGTCCGGCCTTCACGGTGGCGCGCAGCCCGGTGAGACCGATGTTGCGCTCGATGGACATGTCCATCACCAGGCCTTGGGCGCGCCGGTCCTCGGGGACCAGGGCGAGGCCCGCGGACATCGCGGTGGAGGGGGCTCCGTTGGTGAGGGGGCGACCGTCCACCGAGACCTCGCCGGCGTCCCATCGGTCGATGCCGAAGACGGCTCGGGCGACCTCGGTGCGGCCGGCCCCGACCAGTCCGGCGAGGCCGACGATCTCGCCGCGGCGGACCTCGAAGGACACGTCGGTGAAGACGCCCTCGCGGGTCAGCCGGCGGACGCTGAGAGCGACCTCGCCCGGTGTGACGTCCTGCTTGGGGTAGAGCTCGGCGAGATCGCGGCCGACCATCCGGCGGACCAGGTCGTCCTCGGCCATGCCCTCGATCGGCTCGCTGGCGACCCACGCCCCGTCGCGCAGGGTGGTCACCCGCTGGCAGATCTCGAAGATCTCCTCGAGCCGGTGCGAGATGAACAGCACGGCGGCGCCCTGTTCGCGCAGGGTGCGCACCACGCCGAAGAGACGGGCGACCTCGCTGCCGGTGAGGGCGGCGGTGGGCTCGTCCATGATCAGGACGCGGGCGTCGAAGGAGAGCGCCTTGGCGATCTCGACGATCTGCTGGTCGGCGATGGACAGTCCGCGCGCCGGGCGCTCGGGGTCGAGGTCGACGCCGAGGCGCTGCATCAGGGCGGCGGTGGCGGCATGGGTGGCCTTGTGGTCGATGCGGCCGAGGGCCCGCCGGGGCTGGCGGCCCATGAAGATGTTCTCGGCGATCGACAGGTCGGGGAAGAGCGTGGGCTCCTGGTAGATCACCGCGATTCCGGCGTCGCGGGCGTCGCCGGGACCGTGGAAGACGACGGACTCGCCGTCGAGCAGCACCCGACCGGCGTCCGGTCGGTGCACCCCCGCAAGGGTCTTGATCAAGGTCGACTTGCCCGCGCCGTTCTCGCCGGCGAGGGCGTGTACCTCGCCGGGGAACAGCTCCAGGGAGACGCCCCGCAGGGCGCGTACGGCGCCGAAGGACTTGGTGACGTCCCTCAGTGCCAGTACCGGGGGCGGTCCCGTGTCGGACGGGTGGGTCATGGGTGGCTCCTCGACGACGGCCGCGGGCCGGGCCACTGGGGGCCGCCACGGCGTCGTGAAAGGTTTCAACTGGATGGCCGGGACGTTAGGCATCCCGGGCATGTCACGTCAATGGGTACGTGTCGAAAAGTTTTCGATACACGAAGGTCACGCATGGGTCACGGTGAACACGCCAGGCCCGGGGGGTTGACACCCGTTCGGCGGGCTCATAGCTTCCCGTACTGAATCGTTTCATCCGAGAGTCGATCTCGGACTGATGTCACAGGAGCCCGAAGTGACCGACCTCGTCGCCGTGAAGGCCGCGCTGAAGACCCAGGCCGTCGAGACGCCGTCATGGGCGTACGGGAACTCGGGGACCCGTTTCAAGGTGTTCGCCCAGCAGGGGGTTCCGCGCACCCCGCAGGAGAAGCTGGACGACGCGGCACAGGTGCACGCGGTCACCGGGGCGGCCCCGACCGTGGCGCTGCACATCCCGTGGGACAAGGTGGAGGACTACTCCGCGCTCGCCAAGCACGCCGAGGACCGGGGCGTGCGGCTGGGGGCGATCAACTCCAACACCTTCCAGGACGACGCCTACAAGCTCGGCAGCATCTGCCACCCGGAGGCGGCGGTGCGCCGCAAGGCGGTCGACCACCTGCTCGAGTGCGTCGACATCATGGACGCGACGGGCTCCACCGATCTGAAGCTCTGGTTCGCGGACGGGACGAACTATCCCGGCCAGGACGACCTCCGCGCGCGCCAGGACCGGCTCGCGGAGGGCCTCGCCGAGGTGTACGAGCGGCTGGGCGAGGGGCAGCGGATGCTGCTGGAGTACAAGTTCTTCGAGCCGGCGTTCTACGCGACGGACGTCCCGGACTGGGGCACGGCGTACGCGCACTGCCTGAAGCTCGGCCCCAGGGCGCAGGTCGTGGTCGACACCGGGCACCACGCGCCCGGCACCAACATCGAGTTCATCGTCGCCACACTGCTGCGCGAGGGGAAGCTCGGCGGGTTCGACTTCAACTCCCGCTTCTACGCCGACGACGACCTGATGGTGGGCGCGGCTGACCCCTTCCAGCTGTTCCGGATCATGTACGAGGTGGTGCGCGGGGGCGGGTTCACCTCCGACGTGGCGTTCATGCTCGACCAGTGCCACAACATCGAGGCGAAGATCCCGGCGATCATCCGCTCCGTGATGAACGTCCAGGAGGCGACGGCCAAGGCGCTGCTCGTCGACGCCTCGGCCCTGGCCGCCGCCCAGGCCTGCGGCGACGTGCTGGAGGCCAACGCGGTGCTGATGGACGCGTACAACACGGACGTGCGACCGCTGCTGGCCGAGGTGCGCGAGGAGATGGGGCTGAACCCGGACCCCGTCGCCGCCTACCGGGCGTCCGGGTGGGCGCAGAAGATCGTCGCAGAGCGGGTCGGAGGCGAGCAGGCCGGTTGGGGCGCGTGAGCCTGCGCCGTCACCTGTTCACCGCGGACCGCGGGCCCTCGTGGCCGGTCGCGTCCGCGCGGCGGAGCCGCACGCCGATACCACCCCGCGCCCCTCGGGGCACTTCGTCACCCGCGTTCGAGAAGTAAGGAATCCGCATGACCACCCACCCCGAAGCCGCCGCTCTCCTCGCCCGGTCGAACCGGCTCGGCGCCGATCCCCGCAACACCAACTACGCCGGCGGCAACACGTCGGCCAAGGGCTCCGACACCGACCCCGTCACCGGCGGGGACGTCGAGCTGATGTGGGTGAAGGGGTCGGGCGGCGACCTCGGCACGCTCACCGGGGCCGGACTGGCCGTGCTGCGGCTGGACCGGCTGCGGGCGCTGCGGGACGTCTATCCGGGGGTCGAGCGCGAGGACGAGATGGTCGCGGCGTTCGACTACTGCCTGCACGGCAAGGGTGGGGCGGCTCCGTCCATCGACACCGCGATGCACGGGCTCGTCGACGCCCCGCACGTCGATCACCTGCACCCGGACTCCGGCATCGCGCTCGCCTGCGCCGCCGACGGGGAGAAGCTGACCGCCGAGTGCTTCGGCGACGCGGTCGCCTGGGTGCCGTGGCGGCGGCCCGGGTTCCAGCTCGGCCTGGACATCGCCGCGATCAAGGCGGCCAACCCGCAGGCGATCGGCGTGATCCTCGGCGGTCACGGCATCACCGCCTGGGGCGACAGCGCCGAGGAGTGCGAGCGCAACTCGCTGCACATCATCCGCACCGCCGAGGCTTTCCTCGCGGACAGGGGGAAGGCCGAGCCCTTCGGTCCCGTCCTCGAGGGCTACGGCCCGCTGCCCGAGGACGAGCGCCGCGGGCGGGCGGCCGCGCTCGCCCCGTACGTGCGGGCGATCGCCTCCCAGGACCGGCCGCAGGTCGGGCACTTCGACGACTCGGACGTCGTCCTCGACTTCGCCGCGCGGGCCGAGCACCCGCGGCTCGCCGCGCTCGGCACCTCCTGCCCCGACCACTTCCTGCGCACCAAGGTGCGGCCGCTGGTCCTGGACCTGCCGCCCGGCGCTCCCCTGGAGGAGGCCGTGGCCCGGCTCGGGGAACTGCACACCGCCTACCGCGAGGAGTACGCCGCCTACTACGAGCGGCACGCCGAGCCCGGCTCCCCCGCGATGCGCGGCGCCGACCCGGCGATCGTGCTGGTGCCGGGCGTGGGCATGTTCTCCTTCGGCAAGGACAAGCAGACCGCCCGGGTGGCCGGCGAGTTCTACGTCAACGCGATCAACGTGATGCGGGGCGCCGAGGCGGTGTCCTCGTACGCGCCGATCGAGGAGTCGGAGAAGTTCCGCATCGAGTACTGGGCGCTCGAGGAGGCCAAGCTCCAGCGGATGCCTGAGCCCAAGCCGCTCGCCACCCGGGTCGCCCTGGTGACGGGGGGCGGCAGCGGGATCGGCAAGGCGATCGCGCACCGGCTGGCCGGCGAGGGCGCCTGCGTGGTCGTGGCCGACCTGAACGGCGAGAACGCCGCCGCCGTGGCCGAGGAGCTCGGCGGTCCCGACAGGGCCGTCGCGGTCACCGTCGACGTGACGTCCGAGGAGCAGATCGCCGCCGCCTTCGAGGCGGCCGCGCTCGCCTTCGGCGGGGTCGATCTGGTCGTCAACAACGCCGGCATCTCGATCTCCAAGCCGCTGCTGGAGACATCGGCGAAGGACTGGGACCTCCAGCACGACATCATGGCCCGCGGGTCCTTCCTCGTCTCTCGCGAGGCGGCCCGGGTGATGATCGCGCAGCGCCTCGGCGGCGACATCGTCTACATCGCCTCGAAGAACGCCGTCTTCGCCGGGCCCAACAACATCGCCTACTCCGCCACCAAGGCCGACCAGGCCCACCAGGTGCGGCTGCTCGCGGCCGAACTGGGTGAGCACGGCATCCGCGTCAACGGGGTCAACCCCGACGGCGTGGTGCGCGGCTCGGGCATCTTCGCCGGCGGCTGGGGCGCCCAGCGGGCCGCCACCTACGGCATCGAGGAGGAGAAGCTGGGCGAGTTCTACGCGCAGCGGACCATCCTCAAGCGCGAGGTGCTGCCCGAGCACGTGGCGAACGCCGTGTTCGCGCTGACCGGCGGCGAGCTCACCCACACCACCGGACTCCACGTCCCCGTCGACGCGGGTGTGGCGGCCGCGTTCCTCCGGTGACGGCCGTGAAGTCGTACGCCGCCGTCGACCTCGGCGCGTCCAGCGGGCGCGTCATGGTCGGCCGCGTCGGCCCCGACACGCTGGAGCTGACCGAGGCGCACCGCTTCGCCAACCGCCCGGTCCGCCTCCCCGAGGGGCTGCGCTGGGACGTGCTGTCCCTGTACGCGGGAGTACTGGACGGGCTCCGCGCGGCGGGCGGGGTCGACTCCGTCGGCATCGACAGCTGGGCCGTGGACTACGGCCTGCTGGACGCCGACGGAACCCTGCTCGGCAACCCGGTGCACTATCGGGACGCACGCACCGAGGGCGTCGCCGAGAAGGTGTGGGCGAGCGTGCCGGCGGCCGAGCTGTACGCGGCGACCGGTCTGCAGTACGCGCCGTTCAACACCCTCTACCAACTGACGGCCGCCGCCTCCACGGCCCAGCTGGCGCAGGCGCGGCGGCTGCTGCTCATCCCCGACCTGCTGACGTACTGGCTGACAGGCGAGCAGGGCACGGAGCTGACGAACGCCTCGACGACGCAGCTGATCGACCCCCGCACCGGTGACTGGTCGTACGAAGTCGCCGCACGCCTGGGCATCGACCTGGAGCTTTTCCCGCCACTGCGGCGGCCCGGCGACCCGGCCGGGCTGCTGCGGCCGCAGGTGCTGCAGGAGACGGGCCTGACCGGCCCGGTCCCGGTGACCACCGTCGGCTCGCACGACACCGCCTCCGCCGTGGCGGCCGTCCCCGCGACGGGCGAGCGGTTCGCCTACATCTGCACCGGCACCTGGTCGCTGGCCGGCCTGGAGCTGACGGCGCCCGTACTCACCGAGGAGAGCCGCGCCGCCAACTTCACCAACGAGCTGGGGCTGGACGGCACGGTCCGCTATCTCCGCAACATCATGGGACTGTGGCTGCTCCAGGAGTGCATGCGCGCCTGGGACCAGCCCGACCTGGCGGACCTGCTGCGGGACGCGGCGGCCGCGCCCGCGCTGCGCTCGGTCGTGGACGCGGGGGACGCCGTCTTCCTGGCGCCCGGGCAGATGCCCGAGCGGATCGCCGAGGCCTGCCGCGCCTCCGGACAGCCGGTCCCTGGAACGCCCGGCGAGATCACCCGCTGCATCCTCGACTCCCTGGCGCTGGCGCACCGAAGGGCGGTGGAGGACGCCCAGCGGCTGGCCGGCCATGCCGTCGACGTCGTCCACATCGTCGGCGGCGGCACCCGCAACACGCTGCTGTGCCAGCTCACCGCCGACGCCTGCGGACTGCCCGTGGTGGTCGGCCCGACGGAGGCTGCCGCGCTCGGCAACGTGCTCGTCCAGGCCCGGGCGCACGGGCTGGTCGGCGACCGCGCCGAGATGCGCCGGCTGCTCGCCCGGACCCAGCCGCTGACGCGCTACGAGCCGCGCGGCGACACCGGTTCGTGGCGGGAGGCGCAGGCCCGTCTCACCACACGGTGAGACGGGGTCTCCCCTCGGAGCTCCGTGGCGGGCTACTCTTCATTCATCCGATGACCGATCCCCGAGGAGCCGCGATGCGCGTCGCCCTGTTCCTGACCTGTGTCAACGACACGCTCTATCCGGACACCGGCCGCGCCGTGGTGAAACTGCTGACCAGGTTGGGCGTCGAGGTCGATTTCCCGATGACTCAGACCTGCTGCGGCCAGGCCCACTACAACACCGGCTACCGCCATGAGGCCGAGCCGCTCGCCCGGCATTTCTCCGATGTCTTCGGCGAGTACGAGGCGATCGTGACGCCGTCGGGATCGTGCGGGGCGATGGTGCGGGAGCTGTATCCGCGGATGGGCGAGCGGGCCCGGGCGGAGGGGCGCGGGGACACGCTCGCCGCGACCCTCGCCCCGGTGGTCCCGAAGACGTACGAGCTCACCGAGTTCCTGGTGGACGCGCTCGGTGTGACGGACGTCGGCGCGTACTACCCGCACACGGTGACCTATCACCCGACCTGTCATGGTTTGCGCGGGCTGGGGCTCGGGGACCGGCCCCGGCAGCTGCTCCGGGCGGTCAAGGGGCTGGAGCTCGTGGAACTGCCGGGCGCCGACGAGTGCTGCGGCTTCGGCGGCACGTTCGCGCTGAAGAACTCCGACGTCTCGGCGGCGATGGGCGCCGACAAGGTGCGCAACGCCGAGTCGACGGGCGCGGAGGTGCTGTGCGCGGCCGACAACTCCTGTCTGATGCACATCGGCGGAACCATGACCCGGCTGCGGACCGGGATGCGACCGGTGCACATCGCGGAGATCCTGGCGAGCACGGAAACGGAGCCGGCGCTGTGAGCGGGACGTTCGTCGGGATGCCGGCGTTTCCGAAGGCCGCCCGGGAGGCGGTCGGCGACACGACCCTGCGCGCCAATCTGCGGCACGCCACGCACACCATCCGCGCCAAGCGCGCGACGGCGGTCGCCGAGGTGTCCGACTGGGCCGCGCTGCGCGAGGCCGGCAAGCAGATCAAGGACCACACGCTGCGGCATCTCGACCGCTATCTGGTGCAGTTGGAGGAGTCGGTCACCGCGGCCGGCGGCACGGTCCACTGGGCGGCCGACGCCGACGAGGCCAACCGGATCGTCACCCGGCTGGTCAAGGAGACCGGCGAGTCGGAGGTCGTCAAGGTCAAGTCCATGGCGACGCAGGAGATCGGGCTCAACGAGGCGCTGGAGGCCGAGGGCATCCGGGCCTACGAGACCGATCTGGCCGAACTGATCGTGCAGTTGGGCAACGACCGCCCCTCGCACATCCTGGTCCCGGCCATCCACCGCAACCGGGGCGAGATCCGGGACATCTTCGCCGCCCGGATGAGCGAGTGGGGGCGCCCCGCCCCGAAGGGCCTCACCGACACACCCGCCGAGCTGGCCGAGGCGGCCCGGCTGCATCTGCGGGAGAAGTTCCTGCGTGCCCGGGTCGGCGTCTCCGGCGCGAACTTCATGGTCGCCGAGACCGGCACCCTGGTGGTCGTGGAGTCGGAGGGCAACGGCCGGATGTGCCTCACCCTCCCCGAGACGCTGATCTCCGTCGTCGGCATCGAGAAGATCGTGCCGACCTGGCGTGACCTGGAGGTCTTCCTCCAGACGCTGCCCCGCTCCTCGACGGCCGAGCGCATGAACCCGTACACCTCGACGTGGACGGGCACCACGGACGGCGACGGTCCACGGACCTTCCATCTGGTGCTGCTGGACAACGGCCGCACCGACACCCTCGCCGACGAGGTGGGCCGGCAGGCCCTGCGCTGCATCCGCTGCTCGGCCTGTCTGAACGTGTGCCCGGTGTACGAGCGGGCCGGCGGCCACGCCTACGGCTCGGTCTACCCGGGTCCGATCGGCGCGATCCTCAGCCCGCAACTGCGGGGCACGGGCAGCGAGATCGACGCCTCACTGCCGTACGCCTCCTCGCTGTGCGGGGCCTGCTACGAGGTCTGCCCGGTCGCCATCGACATCCCGGAGGTGCTCGTGCACCTGCGCGAACGGGTCGTGCAGGGCGGGCCGGTGACCCTGGAGGGCAACCGGACGGTGCTCAAGCCGGCCAAGGGCCATGCCGCCGAGCGCGCGGCGATGCGGGCGGCCCGCTGGGCGTTCGCCCGCCCCGGCGCACTGCGTGCCGGTCAGCGACTGGCGTCGCGCACGCGTCGGCTGCACCCGCGCACCCTCCCCGGTCCGGGCCGGGCGTGGAGCGGCAGCCGGGATCTTCCGCCCGTGCCCGCGGAACCGTTCCGCGACTGGTGGCAGCGGACCAACGGCGGCGACGCCGGCGAGGGGAGGGCGAAGTGAGCAGCAGGGACCAGATCCTGGGCCGGGTCCGGCGCGCGCTGGCCGACGTGCCGCGCGACGAATCTCCGGACGGGCCGAATGGATCGAAGAGGCCGGAGGAGTCCTCCGGGCCCGGGCAGGTCGCCGGGTACGGGGAGGCCGTCGCCCGGGAGTACCTGCGCGAGCACGGCGAGCGCAGCGCCGCACAGACGGCGGAGCTGCTGGCGGAGAACCTGGCCGACTACCGGGCACTCGTGCACCGCTGCACGGAGGACGAACTCCCTTCCCTGATCGGCCGGTTGCTCGCCGGCCACGGGACGCGGTCGGTCCTCGCCCCGGCGGGCCTGGACCCCGCCTGGCTGTCCGCCACGGACGCCGAGCGGGTCGAGGACCGGGCCGGGAGCACCGCGCACGAACTGGACGGCGTGGACAGCGTGGTCACAGCGTGCGCGGTGGCGATCGCGGAGACCGGGACGATCGTTCTGGACGGCGGGCCCGATCAGGGCCGACGCCGCATCACCCTGGTCCCCGACCACCATGTGTGCGTGGTCCGGGTGGCCGGGCAGGTCGTGTCCTCCGTGCCGCAGGCCCTCGAACGGCTCGACCCGGCCCGCCCGTTGACATGGATCTCCGGTCCGTCGGCGACCAGTGACATCGAGCTGGACCGGGTGGAGGGGGTGCACGGCCCGCGCACGCTGGAGGTCGTCCTGGTCGGCTGAGGCGGGCCGGGCAGGCGGGCGGGCCGGCGTCGTTCAGAGGTCGCGGGGCTCCAGCGGGTCGACCGCGGGGCCCTGCACGACCGCGCCCCGAACGTCGAACCGCGAGCCGTGGCAGGGGCACTCCCAGGCCCCTTCGGCGCGGTTGAAGGCCACGAGGCAGCCCAGATGGGTGCAGCGCGCGGACAGGGCGTGGAGCTGTCCGTCCTCGTCCCGGTGGACGGCGCAGCGCTCGCCGCCGACGCGGACCACCGCGCCGTCGCCCGGCGCGAGGGTCTCGACCGACGGCCCGGCGAGCGAGGGCAGCCGGTCGCCGACGAAGTGCCGGGCCACGTCGGCCTGCTGTCTGAGGAAGGTGGCGCCCTCGCGGACCACGGAGGCGAGGCGGCGGGGGTCGTACAGGTCGTCCCAGGGGCTCGTCCCGCCGGTGATCTGCTCGGCCAGCAGCCGTCCGGCCATGACGCCGCCGCTCATCCCCCAGCCGCCGAAGCCGGTCGCCACGTAGGCGTGGCGGCTGCCGGGGTGCAGTGGTCCGACCAGCGGGACCGAGTCGGTGGAGTCGTTGTCCTGGGTGGCCCAGCGGTGGGTGAAGGTGAGGTCGCCGAAGCGGTCCGCCGCCCAGGCGCACAGGCGGGCGAAGCGTTCTTCGACGTCGCCGCCGGAGCCGGGGGTGAAGTGCTCGCCCGTCACGATGAGCAGCCGTCTGCCGTCGTCCATCGGCGCCGTGCGCACCGAGCGGGTGTTCTGCTCCTGGGTGATGTACATGCCGAGCGGGGCGCCGATGGCGTCGAGCGGCGCGGCCACCACCAGTTCGCGGCGCGGGGAGAGCCGGCTGAAGAGCAGCGCCCGGTCGAAGACCGGGTAGTGGGTGGCGACGACGACGGACCGGGCGCCCACCTCGGTCCCGGACGCCGGCGACCGGGTGGTGAGCGTGCAGGGGTCGCCCTCGGTGAGGCCGGTGACCCGGGTCTGCTCGTGGATCGCGCCGCCGAGCCGCCGGATGTCGTCGGCGAGGGCGAGGAGGTACTTGCGGGGGTGGAACTGCGCCTGCCCGGTGACCCGGACCGCGCCGGCGACGGGGAACGGCAGGTCCGTGTCGGTCACGTACGAGGCGGGGAGGCCGGCCTCCCGCGCGGCCTCCGCCTCCGCCTTCAGCGCGTCGGTGCGGGAGGCGTCCTCGGCGTAGGTGTAGGCCGCGGTCTCCTCCCAGTCGCAGTCGACGCCGAGCGCGTCCGCGGTCTCGGCGACGTGCCGGACTGCCTCCGCCTGCGAGCGGGCGTACAGGGCGGCCGCCTCCGGGCCCCGGGTGCGGCGCAGCCGGTCGTAGACGAGGGTGTGCAGGGCGCTGACCTTGGCCGTCGTGTGCCCGGTGACCCCGGCCGCGATCCGGTCGGCCTCCAGCACGGCGACGGAGCGTCCCCGACGGGCCAGCTCCCAGGCGGTGCTCAGTCCGGCGATGCCCGCGCCGATGACCGCGACGTCCACGGTGAGCGGCCCTTCGGGCGGGGGCAGCGGGTCACCGGGGGGCGCGGTGTCCAGCCAGTACGACCCCTGGAGGTGCGCATGGTCGAGGTGCGCATGATCGTCCATGTCGGCCGGGTTCCCAGGACCGGGCGGATCACACGGGCTCCGGCGCCTCGTGACGAGCGCGGCGCGGTCCTGCGTCGTGCGCGCCGCCCGGTACGCCCACGGCCGTGGGTCAGGACCAGGTCATCGGGCAGCCGTGCCGCAGGGCGTACCGGGCGGCGCGCAGGTACAATGCCACGTAGAACGCCGCCTCCGGGTCGTCGGCCCACGGACCCGGCCGCGCCGCGGCTGCCGCACTCGCCTCGCCCTCGAGGAACCAGTGCGTCATCTCCAGATTGCCGCCGGTCTCCGGTATCGCGTCCAGGGGCAGGCCGAGAGGCTGGGCCAGCCGCTCGGCGAGGGCGAGGACCTGCGGCGCTCCGGCGACGAGTGTCTCGTCGACGTAGGCGCTGCCGATCGGCAGCTCCACGGCCCGGTCGAGGGAGACCGGCACCAGGACGGTCCAGCCGAGGAGCGTCTCCTGCTCGGCCGGGGTGAGGTGCGCCCGGCACAGCGCGGCGAACCCGGCCATGGACGGGCTCGCCTTCTCCTCGAACCAGTGCCGCGCCCGCGTGGCGGATTCCGCCGGCAGGTACGGCGGCAGTCCGCGCCGCCGCAACTCCTCGTTCAGCGCCGAGGCCGTTTCGCCGTGGCCGCCCTCCTCCTGCCCGAACCAGTCCCGCGCGTCCACACTCACCAGGTACACACCCATGCCCCGCAACGTACCGCCCGCCACCGACAACGCCCTCGGCGGCGAGGTGGGCCGCGCCCCTGCCGCAAGGGCGAGGGTGGAGGGGCGCTGCGGGAGGGCGAGAGGGCGAGAGGGGAGGGCGGCCGAAGGCTGATGACAAAATGGGTGAACAAGCGCTTAGATAGTTGGCGGATCTCGCTCCCAGTCCACGCCGACCGCCGGAGGCCCCCGTTGTTCACGTCCGTCGACGATGTCCGCGCCCGGCTCGCCGAGAGCGGTTACCTGGCCTCCCCCGCCGTCGCCACGACCGTCTTCCTCGCCGACCGGCTCGGCAAGCCACTGCTGGTGGAGGGGCCGGCCGGGGTCGGCAAGACCGAACTGGCCAAGGCCGTGGCACAGGTGGCGGGCGCCCGGCTGGTACGGCTGCAGTGCTACGAGGGCGTCGACGAGTCCCGCGCGCTGTACGAGTGGAACCACGCCAAGCAGCTGCTGCGCATCACCGCCGGGCGGGACGAGACCTGGGACGAGGCCCGCACCGACATCTTCAGCGAGGAGTTCCTGCTCCCCCGCCCGCTGCTGACCGCCATCCGCGGCGACGAGCCGACCGTCCTGCTGATCGACGAGACCGACAAGGCCGACGTCGAGGTGGAGGGACTGCTTCTCGAGGTGCTCAGCGACTTCCAGGTCACCGTTCCCGAACTGGGCACGATCACCGCGACCCGCCGCCCCTTCGTGGTCCTCACCTCCAACGCCAGCCGCGAGCTGTCGGAGGCGCTGCGCCGCCGGTGCCTCTTCCTGCACATCGGGTTCCCGGAGGAGGAGCTGGAGCGGCGGATCGTCCGGCTGAAGGTGCCCGGCATCGACGCGGCGCTGGCCGAGTCCGTGGTCCGGGTGGTGGGCGCGCTGCGCGCGATGGACCTGCGCAAGGCGCCGTCCGTGGCGGAGACGATCGACTGGGCGCGCACCCTCCTCGCGCTCGGCGCCGACACCCTGGACGAGAACGTCGTCCGGGACAGTCTGGGCGTGATCCTCAAGCACCAGGACGATCTCCTCAAGGCCGGTGCGAAGCTCGACCTGGACGCCGTGTGAGCGCCCCGGTCGCCGACCGGCTGGCCGGCTTCGTCGCCGCGCTGCGCGCCCACGGCGTCCGCGTCGGCACGGGCGAGACCGTGGACGCCGCCGAGGCCGCCACGGCGCTCGGATTCGCCGACCGGGCGCTGCTGCGCGAAGGGCTGGCCGCGACACTGCTGCACTCGGCGGACCAGCGCCGGGTGTTCGACACGGTCTTCGACCTGTACTTCCCGCGCGGTGTGGGCGCGCCCGGGGGTGAGCCGGGCGACCGGGACGACCTGCGCGAGCGGCTGGCCGCCGCACTCGCCGAGGGCGACGAAGCGATGCTGGGCCGGCTGGCGATCGAGGCGGTCGACGGGCTGGGCGGGTACGGCAGTTCGCCGGGTGCGGACGGCTGGTCGTCGCACCAGACGCTCGAACGGCTGCGCCCGCAGACGCTGCTGGCACGGGTGCGGGACGACATGCGTGCGCGGGACGGCGGTTCCGGCTTCGCCGACCGGCTGCTGGAGGACGAGATCCGGCGGCGCATCGAGGCGTTCCGCGCTCTGGTGGCCGGGGAGGCGCGCCGCCGGGTGGCGGAGCGGCGCGGGCGGGACGAGATCGCCCGCCGGGCGGTGGCCCCGACCGCCGACCGGGTCGACTTCCTGTACGCGGGCCAGGACCGGCTGGCCGAACTACGGCGCACGGTACAGCCGTTGGCGCGCAAGCTGGCCACCCGGATGGCGGCGCGCCGCCGCCGGGCCGCCCGGGGTTCCATCGATCTGCGGCGCACGCTGCGCGCCTCGCTCTCCACGGGCGGCGTGCCGTTGCGGCCCGTGCTGCGCCGCAGGCGTCCGGTCCGCCCCGAACTGGTGCTGCTGTGCGACGTGTCGGGCTCGGTGTCCGGGTTCTCCGACTTCACGATGCTGCTGGTGCAGGCGCTGCACGACCAGTTCGGCAGGGTGCGGGTGTTCGCCTTCGTCAACCGGATCGACGAGGTGACCGGTCTGCTCGAACACGGCGCGGCCGATCCCGGAGGCCTCGGCGCCCGCATCCGGGACGAGGCGCGGCTGACGGGCTATCACGGCAGCAGCGACTACGGCATGGCCCTGGGCGAGTTCGCGGAGCGGTACGGCGCCGCGGTCGGTCCCCGTTCCACGGTCTTCGTGCTCGGCGACGCCCGGACGAACATGGCCGATCCGAACCTGGCCGCGCTGGGCCGGATCGCCGGGCAGGCCCGCCGTCTGTACTGGCTGAACCCGGAGCCCCGGTCCCTGTGGGGCACGGGCGACTCGGCCGCACCCGAGTACGCCGAGGTGGTCGCGATGCACGAATGCCGCAACGCCCTCCAACTCGGCGCGCTCATCGGCCGGCTGCTTCCCGTCTAGACCGGGCGGGGTGGACCGGGTCGGACCGGGCGGCGCTCAGGCCTCCTTGGCCTTCGCGTAATCCGTCGCCATCGCTCCGGCGAAGTCGTACACGACGCACTGTTCGTCGCCCACGACCCAGGCGTCGTGGCCGGGCGGGACCACGAACACGTCGCCGGGGCCGAGTTCGCTCTCGCCGCCCTCGTCCATGGCGATGTGCATGCGCCCGGAGACCACATAGCCGTTGTGGTGGATCATGCAGGTGTCCGTGCCCACGACCCCCGCCAGCGACTCGGTCCAGCGCCAGCCCGGTTCGAAGGTCGCCTTGGCGAAGTCGAGCCCGGTCATGTGGACGGCCTCGATGTGGCCGCGGGGGAAATCGCGACGCTCGTCCGGCTTGTCGAGCGTCTTCACTTCCATCATGACGCTCCTCCCTTCCGGCCGCGCTTGAGCACGGCCTGGAGCGGTCTCCCCGGCGGAACTGGACGCCACCGGTGGGAGCCGCGCCCCTACAACTCCATGGTCCGCCTGTCCACAGGGGGCCGCCATACGGGACGGCCGCCTCAGACGCAGGCCGCTTCGCCGAAGAGCTCGGCGAAGCGGCCGGCGTCGACGTTGCCGCCGGAGACGATCACGCCGACGCGCCGGGGGAGGTCGCCGAGCCGTCCGGCGAGGAGCGCGGCGATCGGTGTGGCGCCGCTGGGCTCCACGACGATCTTCAGGCGTTCGAAGGCGAACCGCATGGCGGCACGGATCTCGTCGTCCGTGACCAGCGCGATCGAGTCGACGAGCCGCCGGTTCACCGAGAAGGTCAGCTCCCCCGGCGTGTGCACGGCCTGCCCGTCGGCGATGGTGCGCGGCACCGGGATCTCGACCCGGCGGCCCGCCTCGAGGGACTGCTTGGTGTCGTCGCCGGCCTCGGGCTCGACGCCGACCACTCGGATGCCGGGCCGCAGCCCCTTGACCGCGGTCGCGCTGCCTGCGATCAGCCCGCCGCCCCCGACCGGCACCAGCAGGGCGTCCAACTCACCTGCCTCCTCCAGGAGTTCGAGGGCGGCGGTACCCTGGCCCGCCATCACGTGCGGGTGCTCGTAGGGCGGGATCAACGCCAGGCCCCGGTCGGCGGCCAGCGCCTCGGCGATCGCGACGCGGTCGCCGGTGTAACGGTCGTAGGTGACGATCTCGGCCCCGTAGCCCTCTGCCGCCGCCCGCTTGGAGCGCGGCGCGTCCTCCGGCATGACGATCACCGCGGTCGTGCCCAGTTCCCGGGCGGCCAGGGCGACGGCCTGGGCGTGGTTGCCGGAGGAGTACGCGACGATGCCCCGGGCGAGCTGTTCGGGGGTGAGCCGGGAGGCCGCGTTGTAGGCGCCGCGGAACTTGAAGGCGCCGACGCGCTGGAAGTTCTCGCACTTCAGCAGGACCTCGGCGCCCACGATCCGGTCGAGGGTCCGGGAGCGCAGCACGGGGGTGCGGTGCGCGACGCCCTTGAGCCGGGCGGCCGCGTCGCGGACGTCGTCGAGGGTGATCGGCAGGGGCGTGGTCGTCACGAACGTGCTCCTTCAGAGGTGTCGTCGGCGTCGTCCGCCCCGGTCGCCGGGGTGGCTCTGGCCTGCGAGAGGTAGGTGTAGGCGGAGGCGCGCGAGATGCCGAGGCGGGCGGCGGTCTGTTCGATCGCGCGACGCACGGCGAACACACCGCGCTCGTCCAGGCTGCGGAAGAGGGCCAGCCGCCGCGGCCGGTCGAGGCCGGCCCAGGTCTGGTCCTGACGCAGCAGATGGGCGTCGAGGAGGGCGTCCACGACGGAGTCGATGTCGTCGCCGAACGTGGTCGCCGGCGGGTCGGACGGCCCGGTCGCCGTCCCCGCGAGAGCGGCCAGCACCGTGCGCGCCCGGTCCACCTCGGTGACGTCCACGTTGACGCAGAGGGCTCCGAAGACCGCGTCCGTGGAGTCGCGCAGCACCATCGTGGACGACTTCACCAGCTTTCCGGCGCCGGTGCGGGTGACGTAGTTCAGCTCGTCGTCGGCGGCGTCCCCGCGGGCGAGGACCCGCATGCCGATCTCGCTCATCGCGCCGCCGACCGTCCGTCCGGTCACCGCTCCGGCGACGGCGACGACGGACCTCTCCGGCCGCCGGTAGTCGTGCAGCACCACCTCGCACACCGGGCCGAAGGTGGCCGCGATGCCGTCGACGACGGGGACGAGGGCGCGCAGGATCACGTCCCGCTCCCGTTCCTGCTCCTGTGCCCGCTGCGTCTGCGGGCCCTGAGGTTCCATGTCTCGATTAGACCACGAGTCCAGACCTTGGACCATAAGTCCAGGACAGCTGAACCCGTCGAGAGCGGACGGCCCCCTTCAGGACAACCGTTCATCAAGGGGGTGGTGCCGCCAACCGGCTTCTCCCTAGGATGTGTTGCCCGCCGCGTCAGGCCGTGGCACAGCGGGGATCCCGGGGGAAGAGATGCAGCCAGGCAGGCAGTTGTCCACGAAGATCGACGAGACGATCCCGACTGCCGCACGCATGTACGACCACTACCTGGGCGGCAAGGACAACTACGCGGCCGACCGCGCCGCCTGCGAGGAACTCGACAAGGTCGTCCCGAGCACGCGCGTCCTCGCGCTGAACAACCGGCGTTTCCTGCAGCGCGTCGTGCGGACCCTGGCGCAGGAGCACGGGATCCGGCAGTTCCTCGACCACGGCTCCGGCCTGCCCACGCAGGACAACGTGCACCAGGTAGCCCAGCGCGTCGACCCGCGTACGCATGTCGTCTACGTCGACAACGACCCCATGGTCCTCGTGCACGGGCGGGCCCTGCTGGAGCAGGACGAGCGGACCACCGTCATCCACGCCGACCTGCGCGACACGCAGGCCGTCCTCGACCACGAGGACACCCGGCGGCTGATCGACTTCTCACAGCCGGTCGCCGTGCTGTACAACTCGGTCTTCCACTGCATCCCCGACAGCGAGAGCGACGGGCCGCAGGCGGTGGTGCGCGGGGTCCGCGAACGCCTCGCGCCCGGCAGCTGCCTGGTGATGTGCCAGCTGGTCAGCGAGGACGCCGAGGTAAGGGCCTTCGTCACCGACTTCATGGACAAGGCCACCCAGGGCCACTGGGGCCGGGTGCGCCAGGAGAAGGACGTGGCCGCACTGTTCGAAGGCATGGAGATCCTCCACCCCGGACTGGTCGAGGTCTCGGCCTGGCGACCGGACACCGACGTGGCGCCCCGCCAGCTCACCCAGGAGTGGATCGAGTTCGGCGGAGTCGGCCGACTGGGCTGACACGCCGGGGACGCGACGGCCGCCGGGCGGACCGCCGCGGGTCAGGGGTAGCGCTCCCGTGCGGTCGCCTCCAGCAGTGCGACGGAGTCACGCGGGTTCAGCGCCTCGTCGGCCAGCCGGTCCAGGGCGACCCGGTACTCCTCCGTCTCGTCCCGGTCCTCGAGGAAGGTGGCGCTCCTGATCTGCTCCAGATAGACGACATCGGGCAGATCGACGCCGGCGAAGCGCAGATAGGTGACGGGTATGGCGGGCGCCGAGGCGTGGGTGACGTCGAGCGGCACCACCTGGACGGTGACATGGGGCAGAGCGGCCAGCTCCACCAGGTGGGCGAGCTGCTCCCGCATCACCTCGCGGCTGCCCAGCACCCGCAGCAGCACCGACTCGTCGAGGATCGCCCACACCTGCGGGGCGTCCGGCCGCCGCAGCAGTTCGGTGCGGCGGGTCCGCAGCTCGACCCGGCGTTCCACCTCCCGGGACGTCGCCGACGGCAGCCCCCGCTCCACGACGGCGCGTGCGTAGGCGGGCGTCTGGAACAGACCCGGCACGTACTGGATCTCGAAGGTGCGGATCGCCGTGGCGGCCTCCTGCAGCCCCACCAACCGGTCGAACCACTCGGGCATCAACCGCTTGTCGTAGCGCTGCCACCACCCCGGCTCCCCCGCCTGCCGCAGCAGCCTCAACAGCATGGAGGCCTCGTGGTCGTCGGCCTCGTACAACGACAGTAGTGCGCGGACGTCCGTCTCGGCGGGCGGCCTGCGCCCCTTGCCGGCCTCGATGCGCGACAGCTTCGCCGGGCTGAACCCGAGGGAGCGGGCGGCCTGTTCCTGGGAGAGGCCGGCGTCCTCCCGGATGCCCGACAGCTGTACACCGACCAGCATTTTCAGCAAGGTCGGGGCGGGTTCGGCCCGGTTCAGATACGGTTCGAGGCGTGAGACGCGAGGCGACTCGGCAGACATCCTGACTCCCCGTGGACCGGCAGACGACAGACCGAAAGTATCGCATCCGAAGCCCTTTGGCCGCACGCTGCAGGGGAATTGGGCCGCTTCGGCGTTCCTCGGACACCCCGGCCGACTCCGCACGCCCCGTCTGCGGCCGCCGCGTCCCGCCCGGATCCGCCCGGGCCCGTCACGCCCCGGCCCCGCGTCCGGCCTCCACGCGGCCCTCACGTCAGATGGTCGAACTCCCCGCCCTTGGCCCCGGCGACGAACGCGGCCACCTCCGCCGGCGTGTACACCAGCGCGGGCCCGTCGGGATCACGGGAGTTGCGCAGCGCGACTCCTCCCCCGTCGAGGGCCGCGACCTCGACACAGTTGCCCTCGGCGTTGCTGTGGCTGCTCTTGACCCAGCGCACGCCCAGCGAGCTCGCCCGCACTCCGTTCGGCACCGACGGCATCGCACTCTCCTCACTTGTGCGCGCAATTTCCCGTGAAATTGCACGAGGACATCGTCAGCGTGGATAATAGCCCTGTCGTCAACCGCTCTTCCGGCGCCCCGTTCTGACGTCACCTCAGGGAGATGCACCGTGTCATCACCTGCGCAGTCCCGAAGTCATGAGTCCGTCTCCGTCCGCGACTCGCCCAGAACCGCCGCCCTGCACCTCGCGGGCAGCGAGGAGGGATTCGCCCGGGCACGCGACTTCACCCACCGCACCCTGGACTGCTGGTCCCTCGGCCACTGCGGCGACGACGCGATCACCGTCGTCACCGAACTGGCCGCCAACGCGGTCCTGCACGCGCTCCCCCACAGCGGGACGGACCGGTTCCCCGTACTGCTCAGGCTCACCCTTCGGCGCTCGCACCTGGTGTGCGCCGTCACCGATCCGAGCGACCGCCCGCCCGTCTGCCCGCGGTTCACGGACGACCTCCTCGAACACGGACGCGGACTGCACATCGTCGAAGCCCTCTCGGAGCACTGGGGATGGACCCGCCGCTTCCCCCTGGGCAAGACCGTCTGGGCCATGCTGCCGACGCGCCCCTCTTCCTGATCCCCGACGCCCGACCCCTGACTTCTGACATGACTGCCACGAAGAGAACGACCCCGCTCGCAGGCCTGGGACACGTGCCGTGGCCCGACATCAAGGACTCCACCGGTTCCGCCGCGGCCATCCCCTCCCTGCTCACCACGATGGCCCGGGGCGACGCCGACAGCGCCGGCCCGGCACTCGGCCAACTGCGGCGACGCATCTGCCAGTTCGGATTCGTCGTCGACCAGGCGACGGCGGCCACGGTGCCCTTCCTCTGGGAACTCGTCCGACTCCCCCAGGTCACCTGCCGCGCGGAGATACTGCGCCTGCTCAAGAGCATCGCCGACGCCCACCAGTGGGAGACCACCGCCGCCGCGTATCCCAAGCTGCACCACCACCCCGACGACTACGTGGGGTGGGAACGCGAGGCCCGCCATGCCGTCCACGCCCAGCGCGACGTCCTGCGTCAACTGCTGCGGGAGCCGGCCCCCGACGCCGACATGGCGCGGGCCACCACCGAGCTCGCCGCCGTCCTCGGCGACTGAGCCGCCCACAGTCGCCAGGGCGCCGCGGCGGGCGGTCCCCTTTCCCCGCTGCGCGCCCGCGCACCCGACCGCTAGGTTGGGCCGCATGAGCAACCTTGACCGATCGCCCGTGCCGAGCGTGTGCGGCGGCCGCGGCTTCGTCGTCGCCGAGCCCGTCCGTGAGCTGCTGAGCCCCCGCCACGTGAAGCTCGGCGGATCGACGGAGGTACGACGGCTGCTGCCGAACCTGGGCCGGCGCATGATCGGCGCCTGGGCCTTCGTCGACCACTACGGCCCGGACGACATCGCCGACGAGCCCGGCATGCAGGTCCCGCCGCACCCGCACATGGGTCTGCAGACCGTCAGCTGGCTGCACGAGGGCGAGGTGCTGCACCGCGACTCCACCGGCAGCCTCCAGACGGTCCGGCCCCGCGAACTCGGACTGATGACCTCGGGGCGCGCCATCAGCCACTCCGAGGAGAGCCCGCGCTCACACGCCCGGTTTCTGCACGGCGCCCAGCTGTGGGTGGCGCTGCCCGACGCGCACCGGCACACCGACCCGCACTTCGAGCACCACCCCGACCTGCCCGTCGCCGCTGCCCCCGGCCTCCGCGCCACCGTGCTCCTCGGCGACCTGGACGGGGCCGTCTCGCCCGGCACGGCGTACACACCCATCGTGGGCGCCGACCTCACGCTGGCCCACGGCGCGGACGTGCGGCTGCCGCTCCAGCCCGACTTCGAGTACGGCGTGCTGTCGATGTCCGGCGAGGTCCACGTGGACGGCGTCCCGCTGCTCCCCGGTTCGCTGCTCTACCTCGGCTGCGGCCGCACCGAACTGCCGCTGCGCGCGGAGTCCGACGCCGGTCTGATGCTCCTCGGCGGCGAACCGTTCGAGGAGGAGCTGGTCATGTGGTGGAACTTCGTCGGCCGCAGCCACGCCGAGATCGAGCAGGCACGCGAGGACTGGATGAAGGGCACCCGTTTCGGTGAGGTGACGGGCTACGACGGCGCTCCGCTGCCCGCGCCGGAGCTGCCGCCCGGGCCGCTGAAACCACGTGGCAGGGTGCGCTGATCCGACCCGACGCCGGGTCTTGACGCACAAGACCCGGCCGCACCTCCGTCTTGCCGGCAGTCACGGCGATCGGCGGCGGGTACTCCCTCACGCGAACCCACTCATTGATCACCATCAACGCGCCTAGCCGTACGGATTGAGCGCCCAAAAGCGGACGGTGTCGCTGCGACGGTCAAACCACAGTTTGGTGGAGTAGCCGCTGCCGTCACGGTCGAGCTCGTGCGACCGGATCCACCGGGGGTTTTCCGGCCCCTCGCCCTCGATCGTCTCGAACCACGAGGAGGCCTGCACGCAGTAGGCCGGCGCGGGCGTGAACTCTCTGCTCGGCCCGGTGAGTTCCACGCATCCGATGAGGGGGATGAGTCGCGAGTGCGGTCTGGAGACGGGGCAGGTCCAGGGCATCGTGCCGCAACCAGTGATGGTCGCCAGCGGCGTCGGGCACGTACTTCACAGTGACAACGATCCTCAAGCGTCCAGACCTCCGCGCTTGACCAGCTGGCTTGCGATGACGTTGCGCTGGATCTCGTTGGTGCCCTCGCCGACGATCATCAGCGGGGCGTCCCGGAAGTAGCGCTCGACGTCGAACTCGGTGGAGTAGCCGTAACCGCCGTGGATGCGGACGGCGTTGAGCGCGATCTGCATGGCCGTCTCGGAGGCGAGGAGTTTGGCCATTCCGGCCTCCATGTCCACGCGGCGGCCCGCGTCTGCCTCGCGGGCGGCGTACAGGGTGAGCTGGCGGGCGGCGGTGAGTGACGTCGCCATGTCGGCGAGGTAGTTGCCGATGGCCTGGTGCTTCCAGATCGGCTTGCCGAACGACTCCCGCTCCTGCGCGTATGCGAGCGCGTCCTCGAAGGCCGCCCGGCCGACGCCGAGCGCGCGGGCGGCGACCTGGAGGCGGCCGGTCTCCAACCCCTTCATCATCTGCGCGAAGCCCTTGCCCTCCGCACCACCGAGGACTGCATTCGCGGGCGCTCGATAGTCCTCGAAGGCCAACTCGCAGCTCTCCACGCCCTTGTAGCCGAGCTTGGGCAGGTCACGGGAGACGGTCAGGCCCGGCCCGTGCTCGACGAGGAGGATCGAGATACCCTGGTGTGCGGGCGTGGCGTCGGGGTCGGTCTTGCACAGCAGGGCGATCAGGCCGGAGCGGCGGGAATTGGTGATCCACGTCTTCGCGCCGTTCACCAGATAGCCGTCGGCGTCCTTGCGGGCGACGGTGCGCATCGCCTGGAGGTCGGAGCCGCCGCCGGGCTCGGTGAGGGCCATGGTGGCGCGGATCCGGCCGGTGGCCATCCTCGGCAGGTAGTGGCGCTTCTGTTCCTCCGTGCCGAACCGCAGCAGCAGTTTGACGACGACCGTGTGGCCTCCCATCGCGCCGGCCAGGCTCATCCAGCCGCGGGCGAGTTCCTCGGTGATCAGGACGTAGCAAGGGGTGGAGACCGGGGTGCCGCCGTACTCCTCGGGGACTGCGAGGCCGAAGATGCCGAGCGTCTTCATCTGCTCGATCAGGGCTTCGGGGTAGGTGTTGGTGTGTTCCAGTTCCTGGACGACGGGCTTCACCTCCTTGTCGACGAAGTCGCGCACCGTGCGGACGATGAACTGCTCGTCCTCGGCGAGGATGTCGAGGGTGCTCATGCGGGAACTCCTTGTGTTCCGGATGTGTCCGGATGCGGTTCAGATGACGCTGTCGGCCCTGAGGCGGTCGATGTCGGTGCTGCCGTATCCCAGTTCGGCCAGGATGGTCCCGGTGTGCTCCCCGGCTGCGGGCACCGGCCCCATGCGCGGGGCGGTTCCCGCCAGGTCGACCGGCGGCAGCAGCGTGGGCACCACGGCTTCCCCGGGGATCCGTACGTCGCGCCATCGGCCTCGTTCGCTGAGCACCGGGTGGGCCAGGAACTCCTCGACGTCGTTCACGCCCGAGTTGGCGATGCCGGCCTCGTCCAGCAGTTTGGTCACGTCTTCGCTGTTCAGCTCGCCGAACCGCTCGGCCACGATCGCGTTCAGCTCCGTGCGGTGGCCGACGCGGGCCGAGCCGGTGGCGAACCGCGGGTCCGTGGCAAGCCCCGGCTGGCCCAGGAACCGCTCGCACAGGGCCGCCCATTCGCGCTCGTTCTGGATGGAGAACAGCACGTCCTTGCCGTCCGCGCAGGTGTAGGCACCGTAGGGGGCGATGGTGGCGTGCTGGGTGCCGACGCGCGGGGGCTGGGTGCCACCGAAGCGGGTGTAGTAGGCGGGCTGGCTCAGCCACTCGGCCAGGGCCTCGAACAGCGACACCTCCACGGCCCGTACGGCGCCC
The DNA here is from genome assembly GCF_003032475.1 of Streptomyces sp. P3. NCBI lineage: Bacteria > Bacillati > Actinomycetota > Actinomycetes > Kitasatosporales > Streptomycetaceae > Streptomyces > Streptomyces sp. P3. Next base: position 5,669,889 of record NZ_CP028369.1, on the reverse strand, counting down.
GTGGTCGCCCGGGTGAAAAGGGCGGTGAGGATGCCGGAGTAGGCGTACATGCCTGCGGCGATGTCTGCGATCGATATCCCGACGCGAGCCGCCCCGTGCTCGTTGCCGGTCAGCGAGACCAGGCCGGTCTGGCACTGGATCAGGAGGTCGTACGCCTTGCGGTCGGCCCAGGGGCCGCTGGTTCCGTAGCCGGAGACGGAGCAGGGGATCAGGGAGGGGAAGCGCTCGGCGAGGGCTTCGGCGCCCAGGCCCGTCCTCGCGGCCGCGCCCGGCGCCAGGTTCTGCACGAACACGTCGGCTCCGGCGAGCAGCTGGTCCAGGATCCTGCGGCCCGCGTCCGACTTCAGGTCGAGCGTGACGGATTCCTTCGACCGGTTGAGCCACACGAAGTAGCTGGACTCGCCGTGCACCGTGGTGTCGTACCGGCGGGCGAAGTCGCCCCCGCCGTGCCGCTCCACCTTGATGACCCGGGCGCCGAGATCGGCCAGCTGGCGGGTGGCGAAGGGAGCGGCCACCGCCTGCTCGATGCTGACGACGGTGATGCCGGCCAGCGGCGGTTTCTCGGGGTGCTCGGTCATGAGGCGGCCTCCAGAAGAGGGCGAGAAGGGTGCGGATCCCGGGTCCCCTCCGGGAGTACCATCATCAATGCTCATGACGCGGTAGAGGAAATAGCAAGATGTAATGCCCCCATGCGCGGCGCGAATGGCTCACGCGCCCTGGGAGGTGCGGTGCGTCCGCGGAAGGAAGGCCTCTTGGACATCAAGCAGCTCAAGGCGATCGTCACGGTCGCCGAGGTGGGCAGCGTCACGCGCGCCGCGGAGCTGCTGCACCTCGTGCAGCCCGCGGTCACCCGGCAGATCCGCACCCTTGAGCAGGAACTCGGCATCGACCTCTTCGAGCGGACCGGGCAGGGCATGCGGCCCACCGACGCCGGAGCGATCATGGTCGACCGCGCCCGGCGCGCCCTGAACGAACTGGAGCGGGCGCGCGCCGAGGTGCGGCCGAGCCCGGGTGCGGTGACGGGCATCGTCACCGTCGGGCTGCTGGAGAGCACGAGCGATCTGCTGGCCGAGCCGCTGGTGACCGCTGTCGCCCGCGACCACCCCGGCGTCGAGCTTCGCCTGATGACCGCCTACTCCGGCCATCTGCAGCAGTGGCTCGACGCCGGCGACCTCGACCTGACCCTGCTCTACAACCTCGACAGCACCCCCTCCCTCAACGCCCACCCACTGGTGCGGGAGCACCTGTGTGCCGTCGCTCCGGCCTCCGCCGGCCTCCGCCCCGACCACCCCGTGCCGTTCACGGAAGCGGCCCGGCACCCTCTCGTCATGCCCGCCTCGGGCCACGCCCTGCGCCGCCTGATCGACGCGGCGGCGGTGCGCGCCGGAGCCGCCATGGACGTCGTCGTCCAGACCAACTCCATGCGCGTACAGAAACAGCTCGTCCAGGCAGGGCACGGATGGACTGTCCTACCCGGCGTGGGCATCGCCGAGGACGTGGCGCGGGGCGCGCTGAGCGCCGCCCCGCTGAGCGAACCCGACGTGTGGCGCTCGATCGTCCTCGGCACACCGAGGCACGGGCGCACGCCGCCTGCCGTGGAGGTCGTCGCGCGCGAGCTGGTCCGACAGGTCAACTCAGCCGTTCGGCAGGGCAGATGGCCTTCCGCCCAGGTCCACGGGTCCGACACCGAGAACACGTGACTCACGCGCCGGCTCAGCTCGTTTTCCCGGGCGCCCGGCATGCGTACTTCGAGGACTGCCGCTCCGAGGCCGGCGCCCTCGTCTCGGCGTTCCTCACCCAAGGGCCGTAGCGGCGCGCAGTCGCACGGCCACAGCCGCTCGCTATGCGAGCGGCTCATACAGGCATCACGGCTTTCTATTGTTCAGACATACCCATCAGGTCCCACGATGAGCGGCATGAACGAGACACCCGCTCCCGCACCACCCTCCTGGCAGGAGGACGTCTTCGCCACGCTGAAGAAGCGCGGCATTCAGCAGATCGCCTACGTCCCCGACGCCGGCCACTCCCACACCATCGTCGAGGCGCAACGCGACCCCGCGATCCACGACGTGGTGCTGACCACCGAGGAGGAGGGCGTCGGTGTGGTCGCCGGTGCCTGGCTGGGTGGTCAGCGCGCGGCTCTGCTGATGCAGAGCAGCGGGGTCGGCAACTGCGTCAACATGTTCTCCCTGCTCGAGATGTGCCGGTTCCCCTTCCTGACGCTGGTGACGATGCGGGGCGAGTACGCCGAGTTCAACCCCTGGCAGAGCCCCATGGGCCGCACCACCCGGCAGGCCCTGGAACTCATGGGCATCACCGTGCTCCGGGCCGATGAGCCCGAGGACGTCGAGGAGACCGTCGAGGCCGCCCTGGACTCGGTGTTCGAGGCCGGCGAGCGCGTCGCCGTGCTTCTCGGACAGAAGCTGATCGGCCGCAAGAAGTGGGAGCGCAACTGATGACCGCCGTCGACACCCCGGCCCGCCTCGACCGCCGCCGTTTCGTCGCCGACCTGGTCTCCCGGCTCCCGGAGGACGCGCTCGTCGTCACCGGCCTCGGCTCTCCCAGCTACGACGTGTTCGCCGCCGGCGACCGCCCTGGCAACTTCTACCTCTGGGGCGCGATGGGCGCCGCCGCACCCCTCGCCCTGGGCCTCGCCCTCGCCCAGCCGGACCATCCGGTCGTCGCGATCACCGGCGACGGCGAACACCTCATGGGCATCGGCACCTTGGCCACCGTCGGAGCCCAACTCCCGCCCAACCTCACGATCGTCGTCCTCGACAACGCCCACTTCGGCGAGACCGGTATGCAGCCCAGCCACACCGGTCTGGGCACCGATCTCATCGCGGTCGCCCAGGGTTTCGGCATCCGCGACGCCGAACGGATCACCGACCTCGCCCAGGTCGAAGGCCTCGCCACGCGCATCACGGCGCGCACAGCGACCACGTACGCCCAGGTACTCATCGACACCACCGAGCCCCCGCGCGCCCTGCCGTCCCGCGACGGCGTCGCCAACAAGAACACCTTCCGCGCCTCCCTCGGCCTCGGCACCTTCTAGCGGGCGGGATTTCCGAATGCAGCGCTACGAGATGTTCATCGACGGGGAGAGCCGCAAGGCAACCGGCGGTGAGTGGTTCCCCACCGACATCCCCTACCTGGGCGCGCCCTGGGCCGAGATCGCCCAGGGCACTGAGCAGGACGTGGACGACGCGGTGCGAGCCGCCCACCGCGCCCTGCACACCGGGCCCCTGGGCCGAGCTGACCGCCAGTGCGCGGGGCGCTCTGCTGCGGTGGCTCGGCGACACCATCGCCGCGAACGCCCGCCGGCTCGCCGAGACCGAAGCGGCGGCCACGAGACCGTCTTCTTCTGGTACGTCACCGCGTGCATCGGCCTGACCTTCCTGGCCACGCTCGTCGTACGCGAATCGTCCCGCACATCCCTGCTGGAAAACCCGACGCCCGCCCCACAGGCCACCGCCACGCAGGCCACCACCCCGCTGACCTGACTCCGTCTACGAGGAACAAGCCCATGCCCACCTCCCTCGCCTCCCACGTGGAGTCATGGCGTCCCGAACCGGTCACCGACGAGGACGCCCTGCCGCCCGCTCCGGCGGCGGCGCTGTCGGCACTGCTGGACCTCCCTGCCCCCGCGGCCGAGTCCGGCGACCGGCTGCCGCCGCTGTGGCAGTGGCTCTACTTCTTGCACTGGGCACCCCAGCAGGCCCTCGGCCCCGACGGCCACCTGCGCGACGCCCGCTTCCTGCCGCCCATCCCCGACCGCAGGCGCATGTTCGCCGGCGGACGCTGCGAGATCACCGAACCCCTGCGCCTCAATCAACCGGCCGAACGCACCGTCAGCCTGGCCGCCATCACCCCCAAGCAGGGCCGCAGCGGCGAGCTGCTGTTCGTCACCGAACGCCAGGAGTTCCGGCAGGACGGCCGCCTGTGTCTGGTGGAAGAGCAGGACATCGTCTACCGATCGGGCGACGGCGCCACTCCAAGCCACCCGGCCGCACTCGACGCATCCACCGAACCGGAGCCCGAGGGACCGTGGCAGCTGCGCCTGCACCCGACCGAGACCCTGCTCTTCCGGTTCAGCGCGCTCACCGCGAACGCCCACCGCATCCACTACGACAGCCCGTACTGCCGCGATACGGAGGGCTACCCCGGCCTCGTCGTCCACGGCCCGCTGCTGGCCCTGCTCATGCTGGAACTGGTCCGCGGGAACGCCCCGGAGCGGCAGGTGCGCTCGCTGTCCTACCGGCTGCACCGCCCGGCGTTCGTGGGCGAGCACCTCCTCGCCCACGGCACACCCACCGACGACCACGCCCAGCTGCACATCGCCACCCACCGCGAGGCACGGCACGCCACCGCCGAGGTGACCTTCGCATGACCTCTAGCCACCCGGACACCGACCGCATCGCCGCCGCACGAACCCTGCTCTTCGTCCCCGGCCACCGGCCCGACCGCTTCGACAAGGCCGCCGCCTCGGGCAGCGACTTCGTCATCATCGACCTCGAAGACGCCGTCGCCGCCGACGACAAGGACCGCGCCCGCGACAACGCCGACAACTGGCTCGGCCTCGGCAACACAGCCGTCGTACGCGTCAATCCGCCCGGCACCCCGTGGTTCGAGGCGGACCTGGCACCAGCAGCCGACCACGGCTGCCCGATCATCATCCCCAAGGCCGAGGACCCGTACGTCCTCGCGGAGATCTCAGCCCGCACAGCCGGACGCTGTCCGCTGATCCCGCTGGTCGAGACCGCCCTCGGCATCGAACGGGCCCACGACGTGTGCGCCGTGGGCGGCGTCGTGCGCGCCGCCTTCGGCAACGTCGACCTGGCCGCCGAGCTCGGCGTCGCCCACGACGACCACCTCGCCCTCACCCACGCCCGCTCCCGACTGGTCCTCGCCTCTGCCGCGGCAGGCGCCCACCCGCCCCTCGACGGCGTCACCACCGCCGTACGGGATCCCGACGCGCTCGACGCCGACGTCGCGCACGCCCGGCGCCTGGGGTTCACCGGTAAGTTCTGCGTCCATCCGGCGCAGGTCCGGCCCGCCGCCGACGGGTTCGCTCCCACCGCCGGCGAACTGCGCTGGGCGCGCGGCGTTCTCAACGCCGGTGACCCGGTCACGACGGTCGACGGGCAGATGGTCGACCGGCCGGTGCTCGAACGCGCACGGGGTGTCCTGGCCCGGGCCGGTGAGTCACGGGGACGTGCCTAGTCAGTCTCCTGCCGGTCCGTCGCCGCGTGCCGCAGGAACTCCTCCACCAGCGGCTCGTGCGTGCCGTCCCGGGAGACGAGGGACAGTTCCACGATTTCCGCGGAGCCAGTGTCGGGCTCACTGTCTCCCTCACCGGCGAGGGAGAACCACGGCCTCTTCCCGCCGGGACGGACCTCACGGCCTACCGGATCGTGCAGGAGGCACTCGCGGATCGTGCAGGAGGCACTCACCGACGTCACCAAGCACGCCACGACCGGCACGGCCGAGGTACGGCTCACCCACGGCCACGATCTGCTGTCCATCACCGCACCAACAGTGCAAGCACTGCGCCGGCCGACCGGGCCTTCCCCCACAGTGGCCACGGGCTCATCGGCATGCACGAACGCGCCCACGCGGCCGGGGGCCGTCTGCGCGCGGGCCATCGGCCCCGGGGCGGATTCGAAGTCGTCGCGGAACTGCCGTTGTGCCCGCTCCCCCTCGAAGAGCCCTCGGTGAAGGAGTACACGGCGCCATGAACCCGGTACGTCAGAGGCCCGCACGCCCACGAACGATCACATCCGTTCCCCCAGGCCGTAGCCTTGCCGCCATGGGCAGAACGATCCGGCAGGCAGCGCGGGCCACGCTCCATCTGCTCGTGGCCGCAGCGCTGGCCTTCGGCCTGTACCTGTTCATCACCGTGCTGCTGATCACGGCCGTCGGCACGGTTGTCGTGGTCGGGGCGTGGATGCTGCCCGAGACGGTGCTGCTGATCCGCCGGATCGCCGGCGCGAAACGCGCTCTGACGGCCGCCTGGACGGGCCGGCACATCCCGGAGGCTTACCGGCCGATCACCGGCACCCTGCGCGAGCGCCTGCGCATCGCCGTCCATGACCCGGGCACCTTCCTCGACCTGCGCTGGATGGCTGCCTCATACGTCTATGGCGCCCTGCTGTGCGTGGCGCTGCCGCTGTGGCCGCTGGGCCTGGTCGTGGACGGGGTGTGGTGCGGGCTCGGGCGTCGCGGGGCGGTCGTCCTGCCTTTGATCACCCGCCTCGCCGACCTGGAGGCCCGCTGGTCGCAGGCCCTGCTCAAGCCCTCGCCCCGGGCGCTGCTGGCCGCGCGGGTCGAGGAGCTGGCCGCCACCCGGGCGGACGCGATCGCCGCACACGGCGCCGAGCTGCGCCGCATCGAGCGGGACCTGCACGACGGGGCACAGGCCCGCTTGGTCGCCCTGTCCATGCGGATCGGGCTCGCGAAACGCGCCTATGGCCACGATCCCGAGGCGGCCCGCAAACTCCTCGACGACGCCCAGGAGCAGGCCGAGGAGGCGCTGACCGAGCTGCGGCAGGTAGTACGCGGCATTCACCCGCCGATCCTCACCGACCGCGGTCTCGTCGGCGCCGTACGGGCGCTGGCGGCCGGCAGTGGGCTGGAGGTGACCGTGCGGGTGGACGGCGGGCTGGAGGAGGGGCCGCGGGCTCCGGCGGCGGTGGAGGCGGCGGCGTATTTTGCGGTGGCCGAGGCGCTGACGAACGCCGCCAAGCACAGCGGTTCGCGGCGCGCGACCGTTCAGCTGGAGCGCGTCCCCCGCGGATTGCGGGCCGTCATCCGGGACGAGGGCCTGGGCGGAGCCGACGAGAACAGCGGCACCGGACTGCTCGGCGTCCGGCGGCGCGTCGCCGCTATGGACGGTGAGGTGACCGTGACCAGTCCCAAGGGGGGACCGACGATGATTGCCGTGGAGCTGCCGTGCGTGTGGTGACCGAGCCGGCGGGGACGAGACCGACGTGGAAAAGGACGGGCCTGCCGTGCGTGTGGTGATCGCCGAGGACAACGCCTTGCTCAGGGAAGGGCTCGTGCTGCTGCTGACCTCGGCCGGGCACGAGGTCGTGGCCGTGGCCGGCAGCGGGCCGGAGATCATGCCCGCGCTGCTGCATCACCGCCCGGACGCGGCCGTGCTGGACGTACGGATGCCGCCCTGCTTCCGCGACGAAGGCCTGCGGGCGGCTCTGGACGCCCGGCAGCAGATCCCGGGGCTGCCGGTGCTGGTCCTGTCCCAGTACGTCGAGGAGTCGTACGCCGCCGAGTTGCTGGCCGACGGGGCAAGCGGCGTCGGTTACCTGCTCAAGGACCGGGTGGGCCGGGTCGACGAGTTCCTGGAGGCCCTGGAGCGGGTCGCCTCCGGCGGTACGGCGCTGGATCCGGAGGTGGTGACCGAGTTGCTGACGCGCCGCCGGGACTCACCGCTGGACTCCCTCACCCCGCGCGAGCGCGAGGTGCTGAAGCTGATGGCCGAAGGGCACGCAAACGCCACCATCGCCAGCACGCTGGTCATTACCGAGCGGTCGGTCAGCAAGCACATCGGCAACGTCTTCCTCAAGCTGCACCTGCCGCCCAGCGACAGCGGGCACCGCCGGGTCCTCGCCGTGCTGGCCTACCTCAACGACCCTTACAGGAAAGGAACCTGACCGCTCATCCGAGGACATCTCACCTGAGTGCGTCCAGCACGGCGTCCGCCATACCGCGTTCGCCTCGCTCGTTGGGGTGGACGGCCGCGGCCGGGCTGCTGGGGACAAGGGGTTCGATCCAGCGGGTGGCCGCGTCCGAGCAGGCGTCGCGCCCCTCGGACGGACGGTACGTGTCGACGTACACCGCTCCGGATGCCCGAGCCCGCTCCCGCAGCTCGCTGTTGAGCTGCTGCTCCTTTTCCCGCAGGTAGCTCATGTCGCCGGGCGCGAGGGGCAGTTCGCCGCCGCAGTCGGCGCCGTCTGCGGGCAGGATCGCCGGATAGCCGACGACGTAGACCCGGGCCTGGGGCGCGCGGCGGTTGATCTCCGTCAGCGCGCCGGCCAGCCGTTCGCCTGCGGCGTCGATCATCCGCTCCAGCTCGTCGGTGCGACGGTGGACGTAGTGCCCCCTGCAAAGGGTGTCCTCGGGGATGTACTTGCCGCTGCCGAGGGCCTGGTACGCCAGCCCCATCGTGCCGCACCGCTTGATCATCGAGCCGAAACCGATGTCGTTGCCGCCGATGCCGAGGGTGACCAGCCGGGTCTTCGGTGAAAGCGCCGAGAGTTGGGGCGCGTTGGTGCCCTGATCTGTGGTCTGTGGCTGGGTGAGGTCGGCGATGGGGGCGCCGCTGCAGCTGACATCACGGAAGTCGGTGTCTGCCACGCCGAGCCGGGAGGCCACCTGTGACGGGTAGTTGCGGTCGGAGCGGTCGCAGCCGGCCGGGGCGCCGGTCTGGCCGGGGATCTTCGGGCCGGCTGTGTAGGAGTCGCCGAGGGCGACGTACGGGCCTTTGGCAGCGGGGGCGGCCTGGGCCTGGTCGTGCTCGCTGTGGGCGACGCCGACCACGGTGGCCAGTGTGCCGCAGGTGACGAGGACGCCTACCAGTACGGTCCGGAGATGGGTCGTCTTCAAAGGGTCCTGCTTTCCGGTTGGGTCGCTCCCGCGAGGCCCGGGTATGTAAGGCGGCCGCTTGCCGGGGACCGCGGGGCCGGAGCGGTGTGGGCGGGGCCATGAGTGACGTGGGCTCGGGCGCCGTCCGCCGCGGCTGACGCGGCGTCCGGCGCCGCGGGCGGCGAGCGGGACGGCGGCTGTGATGGTCAGCGCGCCGAGGCACTGGACAAGGGTGAGCGGGCCGTACTTGAGGGCGGCGACGTGCAGCGCCGCGCCCGTGGCATTGGCGGCGTTCGACGCCCACCAGGCGGGGCCGGCCAACAGGCGTCGCAGCCCCATGCCCGTCGGTGGAGGCGACGCGGTGCTGCGTCGCGGCCGCGGCGGCGTAGGCGGCGATGGAGGCGAGCGCCAATACCACGGCGACCGTGATGTTCATCGCGGGGGCTCCAGTCGGGGGGTGTAGCGGCCCGTGAAGTCCGGCCTGCTCAGCGGGGCTTGCGGAGCGTCTTGCTGTGTCGTCCACGATTCCTTGGGCCAGCGGCCGGGACGAGGGAGCGCCCTCCCGAGGTGGGGGTGTAGCGGGCTACACCCCGTGCCCCCGGCCAAGTCCGCGGTCCCGGCGGCCGGAGCTGGGGTAAAGCTCCGGCCGCCGGGCCCTGGATCGCGCCGCCCCTGTCCCCACGGGCGCGGCGCGTCGGGGCTGCCGCCGCTTCGGCGGCCCCGGTCGAGGGCGACCGCCCTCAGAGGCGGCCGCGCGGTTGCGGCTAGCGGATGGGGACGGGCTCTGCCAGCGGCCGCTCGTCGGGGTCGGCGGCGGAACCCGTCGGTGCGGGAACCTTGCGGCTGAGCTTCTCGCCCTCGACGTCGACGTCGGGCAGCAGCCGGTCCAGCCAGCGGGGCAGGTACCAGGCTTTGTCACCGAGGAGGGACAGGACGGCGGGGACGATCGCCATGCGGACGACGAAGGCGTCGAACAGGACCGCGATGGCCAGCCCGAACCCGATCATCTTGATCATCGACTCGCCGGCCCCGACGAAGCCGGAGAAGACCGCCATCATGATCAGCGCGGCGGCCCCGACCACCCGGGCGCTGTGCTTGAACCCGGAGACGATCGCCGTCCTGGCCGCGTCCCCGTGAACGTGGGACTCGCGCACCCGCGAGACCAGGAACACCTCGTAGTCCATGGCGAGACCGAAGACGATGCCCACCAGGAAGATCGGCATCATGCTCATGATCGGCCCGGTGGACTCCACGCCCAGCAGGTCGGCGCCGTGACCCTGCTGGAATACCAGCACCACCGAACCCAGCGCCGCGAGGACGGACAGCAGGAACCCGAACGCGGCCTTCACCGGCACCAGCAGGGACCTGAACACGACCAGCAGCAGGACGATGGCGAGTCCCACCACGACCGCCAGATAGGGCATCAGGGAGGCCTGCACCTTTTCGGCGACGTCGATGTCCAGCGCGGTCTTTCCGGTGACCTCGAAGGAGGCGCCGGCGTTGGACTCGATGCCGGGGCGTTCGTCACGGATGGCGGTGACGAGATCCTTGGTCTTCTCGTCCGTGGGAGCGGTGGACGGGACGGCGGAGAACACCGCGGTATCACCCGCGGAGTTGAAGCGGGCCGGCGAGACGGAGACGACCCCGTCCGTGGCCTGAACATCCTTCGCGATCGTTGCCACAGCCGCCTTCGGGTCCGCGGAGCCCTGGGCGTCCACAACGATCGTCAAGGGCCCGTTGAAGCCGGGACCGAAGCCCTCGGCCAGAGCGTCGTACGCGCGGCGCTCGGTGGTGGAGGTGGGCTTGGCCTCGTCGCCGGGCATGCCGAGCTGGAGGTCAAGGACGGGTGCGGCAACGGCACCCAGCCCCACGACGCCGAGCAGCAGGACGGGCAGCGGGTGGCGTACGACGATGCGCGCCCAGCGAGATCCGCCGTTGTCCTCCTTGCGCTGCTTCCTGCGGTAGCGCCGGGAGTTGCGGCGGGCGCCGCGCGCGAGAACGGCGTTCGGCCAGAAGCCGAGGACGGCCGGGACCAGCGTCAGACACACCAGCACCGCCACCAGGACCGCGGCAGCGGCGGCGAGTCCCATCCTGGTGAGCAGCGGAATGCCTACGACGGACAGCCCGGCCAGTGCGATGACGACCGTGAGACCGGCGAAGACGACCGCTGCACCGGCCGTAGCGACGGCGAGACCTGCTGCCTCCCTCGGCGTGCGCCCCTTCGCGCGCTCCTCCCGATACCGGGAGACGACGAACAGGGCGTAGTCGATGCCGCAGGCCAGACCGAGCATGGTGGCCAGCGTGCCGGTGCTCTCGGACAGGCCGAACGCCTCCGACACGGCCGTGATCCCGGCCATGCTGAGGCCGACACCGAGGATCGCGGTCAGCAGCGGCAGCCCGGCGGCGGCCATCGACCCGAAAGTGATCAGCAGGACGAGGGCGGCCACCGCGATGCCGATCACCTCGGCCGCGCCGCCCGCAGAGGGCTGGGCGGCCAGCGCGTCGCCGCCGACCTCGACGGTCAGGCCCGCGTCCCGGGCCCCGTCGATGACGCGCTCCAGGTGCTCCTTGCTCCCGTCGGTCAGATCGGCGGCGCCGGTTTTGAAGCTGACGGTCGCGTACGCCGTCGTACCGTCCCTGCTCACCGCCTTCGCCTGGAAGGGGTCGACGGCGCCGGCGACCTGGGAGCCTTCGGCGGCCTCGTCGACGAGGTGTTGGACGGCCCTTCTGTTCTCGGTGGCGGTGACCTTCTCACCGCTCGGTGCCACGAACACGATCCGGGCGCTCGCCGCGTCGGCTGCCGAGCCGGGGAAGCGCTGCTCCAGCAGGTCGAACGCTTTCTGCGACTCGATGCCGGGCATGGTGAAGCCCTCGTCCGCGGCGGCGGGCGCCTTCGACGCGGCGAAACCGACGGCGCCCAGCACCGCCACCCACAACAAGGTCACGAACCAGCGCCACCGAAAGGCCGCGCGACCCAGGTGATAGAGAACAGTTGCCATGGCGGGATACGCCTCCACATCAGCGGTTCAGGAACGGCGAAAAGTCGAAGAACCGCCTCTGTGGGATGTACGCCCCTGTTCAAAGGGGAGCTGGGAGGGGTCCTTCTGCCGCCCTCCACGATTCCGTCGGCAGCGTGACGCCACGAGGGAGCGCCCTCCCGAACCGGGGGTGTAGCCCACTACACCTGCCGAGGTGGACCTGGTTCACAACCGAGCCCGGGCACCTCACAGCCAGGCGGTGGAGCGCCGCACCCGGGACAGGGCGCGGACAACGCGGCGCGCCACCGCGTCGCCGATCCGGTTCTGCCAGGAGCGGGCCGGCGCGGCGGCGAGGCGGCGCTTCCCGGCGTCCTGGAGTCGCCGCCGCTGCTTACGCGGCTCCTGCTTCATCGCCGCCTTCGACTTCGACTTCCGGGGGCGCGTCCAGCGCCTTTGCCAGGAGCTCCAAGAGGGGCCTTGACCCAAGGCCCCGGCACCGGCTGGGCAGATAAGCGCTACTGCCCTGTCGGCTTCCGGTTGATCTCAATGACCGGCAGCAGGGTGGCCTGAGCGGGGATGCCGATCTGTCGGGGATCGGCCCGGCCGGAGTGGGGACGTCGGTGAGTCGCTCCAGTAGCTGCGCGCGGACGTTGTGCCACTACCGGCTTCAGACGGCGAGGGGTTCGAGATGGTGGGCGATGTGTGGTGGTCAGAGCGCGAGTTGAGTGCGGGGCCCTCCGCACTCAACTGTAGTAGGCGATCTTGTCGTCCAGGACTTTCATGGCCCGGGACAGCGCCACCACTCGCTGCTCCAGGGTGGCACGATGCTCGCGGAGGAAGGCGACCCGGTCCTGCGCGGAATGCTCGGCGCGCAGGATGGCGACGAATTCCCGCAGGTCCGCGATGCCGAGGCCGGCGTCACGAAAGCACGTGACCATGCCGATCCAGAAGACGTCGTCCTCGGTGTACTCCCTGCGCCCGCCGGGGGAACGCCGGATCGGTCCGATCAGCCCTTCGCGCTCGTAGTAGCGCAGTGTGTCGAGGGAGACACCGGTACGATCGGCCGCCGCTGCCGGAGTGAGGAGGGTGACCACGGGGCTCCTTGTCTGATCGCTGCTACCGCGCTTCGGCGAAGCGGGCCAGGTGCTCGTCGCCGAGCCGCACACGGCGTGCCGCGAGTGCCTCTTCGATCTGCTCCACCCCGCTCACGCCGACGATGGGGTCGATCCCCCGGCGCATCAGCCATGCGAGGACGACTTGGTTCCTCGTGGCCGCCAGCTCGCCGGCCACGTCGTCCAGGACCGAGAGCACCCGGGTGGTACCGGGATGATCATAAGTCTGCGGAAGCGGCTTGTCTGCGCGCACGTAGGAACCCCACATCAGCGAGCTGTACGACCACATGGTGAGCCCCTCCGACTGCGCGAAGTCCAGATCCTCGTCGGCGAGCAGGCGATGGCCGTCCTCCGCGAGGGGGGTGAGTGGGCGCGGCTGAACGAGTGAGTGGCGCAGTTGCAGGGCCGTCCACGGTTCCACGCCCTGCTGCCGGGCGAGCGACCGGGCGCGCTCGACGCGCCAGGCAGCGTGATTCGCCGCCCCGACCCGCAGAGCCGTTCCCTTCGTGACCAGTTCGCCGAACGCACCGACGGTCTCCTCCAGCGGCACGGTGCGGTCCTCGGCGTGAGCCCAGAGGAGATCGACGTGATCGACTCCGAGACGCCCCAGGCTCTCCTCGACACCCATTCGTACGGCGGGGGCGGAAAGTCCTTCGGCGCTCTGTGGCCAGGAGTGCGGGACGAGCGGATTCTGCCGGACCTTCGTCGCGATCCGCACCGCGTCGCGCGCGCCGGGGCGGGCTCGGAGCCACGCGCCGATGACGCGCTCGCTGGCACCGCCGACGCCACTCGAATCGACCCAGAAGGAGTAGCAGTTCGCGGTGTCGAGCCAGACACCGCCTTCGCCGACGAAGGAATCGAGGATCGCGAAAGCTTCGTCCGGGCCGACGCGGGTGCCGAAGTCCATCGTCCCGAGGACGATCTGGCGGTCAGTGATGTCGATATCCATGCCCCCCATCCTCGGATCTGGAGCGCGCTCCAGGTCAAGTGTGCTTGGGGAGACGATTCGAGACCCGGCCTCCGGCGGCCGGCACCGCGTGCGGCGGGCGCGTGCACGAAGCCTGCTGGACGGCGATCCTTGGCGAGCGGCCAGCCGGACAGGTCAACACTGGGGTGCCGGCCGCCGTGCAACTCAGATAGCCGATGGTGGCAACAGCAACGCCCCACGCGTTGCTGGTGACATGGCGTACGGATCTGGTGTCATGCGGACTCAGCTTGATCTTTAACCTCGCCGCTGTTTCAGGCGGATATGTTCGGTGAGGGTTTCGGCTCGTTTCACGGTCTTCGCGGGCTCGTGGCGTCCGGGCTGGCCTGCGGTTTCTGCGGCCGAAAGCCAGGCGCCTGGCGGAGCGCGGGTGGCTCCTTCTGGAGGCGTCGGGGGCATTCAGCGCCGGCCGGCGGCCCGTGGCCGTGCCAGACGCCGGCTCATCCGCGTGACCATCGACCACTGGATCATCGCCTCGCCGGCGGCGGGCAGGGTCTCGTAATCACGGGCCGGACGGCGGGAGTTCATCGGCCATGCAAACGTGCGCTCTGCCACCCACCGCCTCGGCAGCACCACGAACCCTGTCATGTCGTCGGTGCGCTTGATGATCTCCAAGGTCGGATCCGACCACCGACAAGATCACTCCGATGTACGGCCTCATCGCGGTCGCCCTGTCCCACCGGTCGCTGGTTCAGCGTGGCTTTCCCGTCTCGGGGGCGATGGCGCTCTGGCTGGCGCGGCGCATGGCCTCGTACAGCGCAGCGTCTTCCGGCGGGTCCGGCAGCGGGCCGCGGGTCGGAGCCTGGAAGGACTGGATCATCCAGGCGACCGGGCGGCGCCAGGCGTCCGGGGCGGCATCGGCAGTGGCGCTGAGGACTCCGGCGTTGGCCATCAGCAGCAGCACGAGATCGCGGCTGGTGAAGTCCTCGCGCAGTTGCCCGCTGTTTTTGGCGCGGCCGATGAGTTCGAGGAAGCCCTCGTACGCCTGAGCGTGGTATCTCTCCAGCTCCGGAACGCCCGGGAAGTTCATGGTCAGGATGTCGGCAAAGCCGCGGTCGGCGGCCTGCATCGCGCAGACGGTCTCGATGTAGCCGGTGAAGCCGTGCCACGGGTTCGGATCGGCCAGGGCTGCGTCGGTGGCCTGCGCGTATGCCTTCATACGGTCGGCGAAGACCGCGGCGAGCAGGTCCTCCTTGCGGGGGAAGTGGCGGAAGAGGGTGGCGATCCCGACCCCGGTCTCCCGTGCGACTGAGGCCATCGACGCGTTCAGCCCGTCGCGCCCGAAGACCGTGCGCGCGGCGGCGATGATCCGCCCCCGGTTGCGCTCCGCGTCGCTGCGCCTGGGCTGACCTGCGAAATCAGTCGCGCCGACGCTGGCTTCGGTGTGCGGGTCTCGGGGGCTCATGACGTCAGACTAACAAACCGGAGTGCCTTATCCGATTCCCGTGTTACGGTGGCAGCGAACCGGATAGGGCTTTCCGGAAATGAAACGGATAGCCCTATCCGACGCCCCTTCAGTGAAAGGTTCTCTCATGCCCACCATCGCCATCGTCGGTGCCGGCCCTCAGCTCGGTCTCGCCATCGCCCGCACCTACGGCAGTTACGGCTACGACGTCGCACTGATCGCCCGCAACCGGGCCAAGCTTGAAGTCCTTGTCGGCGAGCTGGCCGCCGAGGGGATCACCGCTGCCGCCTTCCCCGCCGACGTCCTCGACCGCCCCGCCCTCACCCAGGCACTCAAGGACGCAGCTACGCACTTCGGCGGCATCGACGTCCTGGAGTACTCCCCGGTCGGCGGCCTGCAGACCGTCATGACCACCCCCGGCGCCACCGAGCCCGCCGACGTGCAGCACGAGATGGAGTTCCAGCTCTACGGAGCGATCGACGCCACCCGTGCGGTGCTGCCCGCCATGCGGGAGGCCGGTGCGGGCACCCTGCTGTTCACCACCGGCGCCGGCTCCGTCGACCCCGTGCCGCAGGTCGCCAACGTCAACGCCGCCGCCGCGGCGCTGCGCAACTGGGTGATCAACCTGCACAAGGAGCTGGACGGCACCGGTGTCCAGGCGGCGCACGTCGCCGTCAACGTGTCGATCGGCACGCCGGCGATCCCCGGATTCCCGACCGCCCAGCCCGAGGAGATCTCCCCGGTCTACTGGGAGCTGCACACCACCAAGCGCGACCAGGCAGAACTCGTCTTCAGTCTCTGACACCCATCAGCCACCCGTCCTCCTGGCCCCCCGGTATCTACGCGCACTTCGTCATCAACACCTGGCCCGGCGGGCGGCCCCGAAAGCATTCCCTCGGGGCCGCCCCCGAGCAGGTCGCGCACCTTTCCCCCGACCCGCCTGAGGTGCGCGAGCCGATGTCGCAGCTGTCGGCATTCAAGCGCCTGGGCGAGCCGGAGGAGGTCGCCGACGTGGTGGTTTTCCTGGCCTACCAACCGGGCGCGGTGGATCACCGGAGCCTCCCTCGACGCCACCGGCGGCACGCTTGCTCAGCGTGTGTGGACTTGACACAGACGTCCCCGTCGTACGCCCGCGTACAGGGGAAAGACGCGCCGGTCCGTTTTTGATCGAGCCCGCCCCGCCCCGCGAGGGGCCCGCGGTGAGAGGATCACCGCCGGTCGCGACGGGGGAGTTGGTCCGCACCGACTTCCCCCGGACTCCCACCGCTGAGCTGATGCTCCTGCCGACACGGGTACCCGTGGAAGGAAGCCCGACGGCGCCCGGCGCAGGAGCCGGAGGCTGTGAGCTATGAAGTATGACCGCTGGTCAGAGGACGTGCGGCCGGGCGTCGAAGGCGGTGATGTCTTCCAGCCTCGGTAGATGATCACGATGTTTAGAGTGCGCCGTTGACGGCAGGGAGGCCGATCATCGGCAGCGGGTCGGTCTCGGATGCCCTGGGGATCCGGTGCTCCCGGTGCAGCTCGCCCAGGAGCTTCCGTTCCTCATCCGTCGGGCCGGGAGCCCCCTCGCCGGCCCATGCGGAAGCCAGAACCTGCCGATAGCGACGGATGTCAGCCGGACGTCGACCACGCCCACGGCCGTGTGCCTCGCCGCATACCGGCCACAGCTCGTCCGTCGGCCACAGCATAGGACCGCCCACGGAACTGGCTGAAAGGTCTGGTCTGCCCGTCCGGTTCCACATGCTGACGTTGGCTCAGGCCGTGGATGGAGCCGAGTTGTCGTGCCCCGAAAGGCGGCCAGTTTTGGGAGGAGTGCCTCGACATCGAGAGGGCGCGCGGGCGTGGTCCTCGTCATGGACGCGACCTTAGACGCCTGAAAGCTCCGGTCACCGAGCACCCCCGGCAGCCTCACCCCAGCACGGGCGCTGTCAGAGCCCGTCCTCGTGAAGCAGAGCCAATCAGGCGGCTGCGTCACCGCTCATAGGCGGGTGGTGAACTGGCCGTCGGGTATTTTCCGCAGCCAGTCGCGGTCAGTCAGTCTGACCAGCTTCCCCCGCAGCGGTTGATCCTCCCGTTCCAACGGTCCCGAGGATCGCCGCAACCACCGGACCGCCCGACCTCAGCACGTCCACCACGAAACGTCCTCGCCCGACCCCGAGCCTGCGCAGTGCCCGCCCGTGGTCGGCGGCTACGACCACAACCGCGCCGAGGAGCATCACCCGCCAGCCCGCCAGCAGGGGTCGCCGGGCTGCGCGCGGCAGCTCCACGACGGACACGCGCAGCCGCGCGCAGTGGAACGGGACATGCCTCTCCTCGTCTGCCAGGATGCGGCCCGCGACCTCCGACGTCAGCGGATCGTCAGTCCCGTCACGCAGCGCCCGGTAGTAGCGCAAGGCCACCACCTCCGCGACCATCAGGAGCAGCAGCTCCGTCTGCAACCCCGGCACGCGACGCAGTCGCGCGAAGGCCGTGTCGCTCCAGTGTCCGGCCTGCGTCGTCGCCCCGCCCGCCCGGAGCAGCAGAGCGAGGAGCCTCGCGTGGTTCTGCTCCTCGGCGACGAACAGCCTCAGCGCTGCCGCGTACTCCGGATCGCCCGCCGCGTCCGCCTTGGCGAACAGGGCCGAGCTGTCGCCGTCCTCGCCGGCTTGGAATCGCTGGACGCTCGCCCGCACCGCCGGGGGCAGTGAGGCACCCGCCTCCCACGATCCTCGTCATTCTCTACATCGGCGTGGTGGTCAACGTCTTCGCCCGCATCCGAGCGGTAGCAGCTTCTGGCGAGCCGGCGGGGCGGTTCCCGTCGTTGAAGCACGCGCCGAGGACTGGGTGCAACCAGGTCACCGTGCTGCTGCGTGCTTGGTCCGTGGCGGGTCGGGAGCCAACTTCCGCCCGCCACGCACTCGTCGGTCAGTCAGGACTGCTCGCGCCCGCGCCGCGCGGTGCCGTACAGGCCAGGTCAGGTCAGGTCAGGCCCATGAACTGCAGGGCCAGCGGTTGCATGCCGCTCTGCGGCAGGTTGTGGCCGACTCCCTGGACGCTGATCGCTTCGACGGGGGCGGTGGTGCCGGTGACGCCGTACCGGGTACGGGTCCAGGCCGGCTTGGGGTGATCGGTGAGGACGGGCGTCTGGTTCACGCCGAGAACGTTGGTCCACTGTTTGATCTCTTCACCGAAGTCGACGTAACTCAGTGTGGTGTCCTGTGTGCCGTGCCACACCTGCATGCGCGGGCGGGTTCCGGCGTAACCGGGATAGGCGGTGCGTACGAGGTTGCCCCACTGCTGGGGCGTCTTGGTGATCCTCCCGCCGGAGCAGTCGCTGTTCCACTCCGAGCCGTTCGTGGTGGCGAAGCAGCCGAACGGCACGCCGGAGAATGCCGCGCCGGCCTTGAACACGTCGGGGTAGTCCCCGAGCAGGACGTTCGTCATCATCGCTCCGGAGGAGAAGCCGGTGGCGTAGACGCGGTTCGGGTCCGCGCCCCGGTGCTGCTGCTCCCACCGCACCATCGACACGATGCCCGCCGGGTCACTGCTGCCGTTGTGGGTCAGCGCGCGCGGTGACGACACGTCGAAGCACTTGCTGCTGCGGGTGACCGACGGGTAGACGACGATGAACCCGTGCTGGTTGGCCAGCGAGGCGAACTCGCTGCCCGAGTACATGGCCGGTCCGGATCCGCCGCAGTAGTGGTTGGCGACCAGGATCGCCGGGTGGGCACCGGCGTTCTGCGGCACGTACTCGTACATCCTCAGGTTGGACGGGTTGTAGCCGAAGCCGGTGACTTCGGTCAGTGTGGCCGCTGCCGGCGTCGCCGCGGCGGCCGCTGCCGGTGCGGTGCCGGTGAGCACGCCGACGCTGAGCGCGGCGGCCGCACCGGTCGCCAGCAGCGCGCGCTGAACGTGGCGTAACCGTGACTGGAGGGACATGAACGAGCTCCTTGGATGGTGGGGTCTGTCTCACCCGGTACGAGGGGATGAGGTGCCTCAGAACTGTGTGAAGAACTTCCAGACTTCGGCCGGCGCCCAGGTCCTGGAGCCGCTGTCGCCGCCGGCGCCGTCCTGTGGTGCGGCGATGTGGCCCTCGTCGAACGCGGCCCACTCCACGGGATGTCCGGCGGAGCATCCGGCGTAGGTGGTGATGCCGTGGGTCCGGCTGCCCTGTGCGGGATCGGGCGGGTTCTGGGCGGCGCAGCCGTTGTTGCGGACGAACCGGTCGCGCAGGCCGCGTCCGCCGGAGACGCCCAGAACCTTGTCGCGGATACCGTGGATGCCGAGGTAGGCGAGGGGCTGGGAGCCGCCGCCGCAGCCGCTCAGCTGTCCCCCGGACTGGAGTGGTTGCCGTGACTGGTCGTACACCCAGGTGATGACGCAGCTCGTGCCCGCGCGGAAGGGGGTGCGCGGCACGAACGGGCGTCTGCGTGCGGAGACTGGAGACATGCCGAACTCCAAGGCTGGTCAACGGCCTTGCCAGCACGTCAGGAGACACCGGTCGTGCTCGCCGGCGGGGAAGCAAGGGCCTTACCGGTACGGACCGTACGGGTGCGGTGGGGGAGCCGTCGCTTGCGTTGCCGCGCGAGAGCCGGAGCGGTGGGTGCCCCGGACTCTTACCGCACGTTCGATATTCCGAGCCCAGGTCGTCAATTCGACTCTCTGGATGATAGACATCCCATCGCAGTCGTCAATGCCTGCCGCGCTATTCCCGTGCGATCACGGCCACCGACACCCGCAAGGCGGCGATGCCATCGCCTCCCACCAGTGCATGCGCCACAAGCGCAGAGGCTCCAACTCGGGCCTGGAGAGCCGATCCGGCCCTTCGCACACCACACCTGTGCGCCCGGCGACATCCGGGTCCGCCTCAAGAGGTGTGATGACTTACCGCCACGCAACTGCATCAACCCGCCATACGCGCCCGGGTGCCGGTAGCCGCAGCGGCGCTCCGTCGGTGACTGCAGCTCCTCCCCCGTATAGGTGCGTGTCTCGTACCGAACGACGAACAACTCCGCGCTCGTCGAACCGCTGGCGACGGCGGCCCCGCGGGCGTGACATCCCACGGGGCTGCGTCCATGAACTGCCCGCTACGAGGCGAGCTCCTTGGTGATGCGGTCGAGCATGAACGCCGAGGACTCCTTGGCGCGTTCCTCCCAGGCGAAGACGCAGGCCGTGGCGACACCGTCGAAGTCCAGCTCGCGCAGGGTGCCGAAGAAGGCGTCCCAGTCGACTTCGCCCTGGCCGATGTCCAGGTGCTGGTGGATGCGGGCGGTCGTGCCGGGCGGGTTGAGGATGTAGCGGAGCCCGCTGGAGCCCTTGTGGTTGAAGGAGTCGGCGATGTGGACGTGCTGGAGCTTGTCGCCCGCGTACCGCATCATCGCCGCGATGTCCGCCGTCGGATCCGCCCCGGAGAGGTGGAAGGCGTGCGGGGCGCAGTACAGGTAGTTGACCCAGGGCTTGTCGATCGCGCGGACCAGGTCGACGGCGGGGGCGTTCTCCTCGCAGAAGTCGTCCGGGTGCGCCTCCAGGTTCAGAGCGATGCCCTGCCGCTCGAAGACGGGGAGCAACTCCTCCAGGGAGCGCCAGAACGCCGCCTCGCTCTCGGCGGCACGCTCGGGGCGGCCGTTGAACTCCGAGTTCATCAGCGGGCATTCGAGGTCGGCGGTGATCTCGATCATCCGCTTCCAGTAGCGGACCGCGGCCTGCCGTTCCGTCTCGTCCGGCGAGGACCACTTGTACAGGGGCAGCACGGAAGCCAGCTGGACGCCGTGCCTACGCAGGGCGGCCTTCAGCTCGGCGATGCGCCCGTGGTCCGCCCGCGGATGCAGGAAGAACGGCATGAAGTCGTCGCGCGGCGACAACTCGATGTACTCGTAGCCGAGTTCGGCGACCGTTCGCACCATCTCGTCGATCGGCAGCGCGCGGAACATGTACGGGTCGAGGGCGATCTTCATGCGGTGCCTCCGTAGAGGGTCGGGCGGGGCTTGAGGTCGGTGGCGACGACGCGGCCCGTCTCCAGGGCCTCGACGGTCGAGGCGGTGATGACGGTGGCGGCGTAGCCGTCCCACGCTGACGGGCCGGTGGGCTCCGCGCCGGCGGCGACGCCCGCGATCCACTCGCGGAACTCGGTGTCGAAGGCGTCCGCGAAACGGCCCACCCAGTCCGTCAGCACCTCCGTGCTGTGCCGGGCCGCCGTGCGCACCCCCACCGCGGCCGGGTCGGGCAGCCTAACCAGGCCCTCCTCACCGACGGCCTCGCACTGGATGTCGTAGCCGTACCGGCAGTTGACGAAGACCTCAAGATCGATGCGGACGCCCTTGGACGTCTCGAAGAGCATGATCTGCGGGTCCTTGAGGTGCGCGAACCGCTTGCTGGTGGGACGCGGGGTCACCACCTGCGTGGAGACGATCTCGTCGTCCAGCAGCCAGCGCAGCACGTCCACCTCGTGCACCGCCGTGTCCAGGGCGGCCATCGCGGAGGTGTACGACTCCGGAACCGTCGGATTGCGGTGCGCGCAGTGCACGATCAGCGGTTCGCCGATGCGGCCGGAGTCGATGACCTGCTTCATCTGGCGGTAGCCGGCGTCGTAGCGGCGCATGAAGCCGACCTGGACCAGGCGGCGCCCGTGCGCCGTCTCCGCCTCGATGATCTTCAGGCAGTCCTCGGAGGTGGTGGCAAGCGGCTTCTCGCAGAAGACCGGCTTGCCGGCGGCGATCGCGTTCAGGACGTGCTCGGCGTGCGTGGGCCCCCACGACGTCACGAGAACGGCGTCCACGTCGTCCGCCGCGATCACCGCGGCGCCGTCGGGCAGGACCCGCGCGCCGACCGGCGTGGCCGCCTCCTCGGCGCGGGCGACGTCGATGTCGGTGACGGCGGTGACGCGGGCGCCGGTGACGGTGTGGGTGAGGCGGCGGATGTGCTCGTGGCCGATCCAGCCGGCGCCGATGACCCCTATGCGTACAGTCATTGGTCATTCCTTCAGGGGAGAACTAGGAGAGGCACGCCCGGAGTTCGGCTTCGGGGTTTCCAGGGAGCGGCCCTTCGTCCCGGGGACGTAGAGCCTGACGAAGGTGAGCCGTGGGCGCGGGGGTGCCGTCCCTGACATCCATGGCTGCCTCCTACCGGCGGGCGCCGGGGCGCCGGGTCCCGGCCAGACCACAGCCGGCCAGGTGCTCACGGGTGTTCACCGCGATGGGCAGCGGCACCTCGGGCGCGCACGGGTACAGGTCCTGCTCGACGATGACGAACAACTCGGCGTCCAGCTTGGCCAGTTCGGTCACCACATCGGCGGGCCTGGGCACCCCGGCGGGCGGCGACACGCACACCCCGCGCTTGACGGCCTCCCCGAACGACAGCTTCTCCTGCGCCACTTGGGCGAGGATCTCGGGGTCCATCTGCTTGATGTGGACGTAGCCGACGCGCTCGCCGAAGCGGCGGATCAGGTCGAGGTTGTCGCCGCCGCCGTAGGCCACGTGCCCGGTGTCCAGGCACAGGTTGGTCCAGCGGGAGTCGGACTCGTTGAGCAGCCGCTCGATCTCCGGCTGGGTCTGGATGTGGCTGTCCGCGTGCGGGTGGACGACCAGACGGATGTCGTACTCGTCGAGCAGCAGCCGGCCGAGCCGGTCCGCGGCCCTGCCGAAGCCCTCCCACTGCGCCGCGGTCAGCTCGGGCGACTCGGTGAAGTCACCGGTCTTCTCGTCCCGGTACATGGGCGGGATGAGGACCAGGTGGTGCGCGCCGGCCGCCGCGGTCAGCTCGGCGACCTGCCGGACGTGGGCGAGCATCTCGTCCCACGCCTCCGGCCGGTGCAGCGCGCCGAACGCGGTGCCGCCGGAGACCTTCAGGCCGCGCGCGTCGAGTTCCTCCTTCAGGCGCTGCGGGTCGGTCGGGAGGTAGCCGTACGGGCCCAGCTCCAGCCACTGGTAGCCGGCCTGCGCGAGTTCGTCGAGGAACCGGGTGTACGGCACCTGGTGCTCGTCCTCGGGGAACCAGACGCCCCAGGAGTCGGGGGCGGAGCCCAGGCAGAGGTTGCCCGCGACGGTGCGGAGGGGGGATGGCGCCGTTGCCATGGCGTGTCCTTAGGGGAGACGGGACGAGGGTGTCAGTCGGAAGTGGGGAAGGTGAATCCGGCGGCGACGTGGTGGTTCTGCCGGGGCCAGCGAGAGGTGACGACCTTGGGGCGGGTGTAGAAGCGGATGCCCTCGGGGCCGTGGATCGGCGAGTCGCCGATGAGGGAGTCCTTCCAGCCGCCGAAGGAGTAGTACGACATCGGCACCGGCACGGGGACGTTGACGCCGATCATCCCGACCTTGACGGATCGCTGGAACCGGCGCGCGGCCTCACCGGAGGCGGTGAAGACGGCGGTGCCGTTGCCGTAGGGGTTGGCGTTGATGACGTCGATGGCCTGGTCGAGGGTGTCGACGCGGACGACCGCCAGTACCGGGCCGAACAGCTCCTGCCGGTACGCCTCCATCTCGGTGGTGACGTGGTCGAGCAGGGACGGGCCGGTGAAGAAGCCGTCCTCGTGGCCGGCGACCTTCAGACCGCGGCCGTCGACGACGACGGCGGCGCCCTGCGCGGCGGCGGCGCCGACGGCGTTCTCCACCCGCTCCTGGGCGACCCTGGTGACCAGCGGGCCCATCTCCGTGCCGGGGACGTCGCCGGGACCGACCTTGACCTCGCGGGCCTTGCGTTCCAGCACCTCCACCAGAGCGTCGGCCGCCTCGCCGACCGCGACGGCGACGGAGAGGGCCATGCAGCGTTCGCCCGCGGACCCGTAGGCGCCGGCGGTGATGTGGTTGGCGGCGAACTCCAGGTCGGCGTCGGGCAGGACGACGGCGTGGTTCTTCGCGCCGCCCAGCGCCTGGACCCGCTTGCCGGTGGCGGTGGCCCGCTCGTGGACGTACCGGGCGACGGGGGTGGAGCCGACGAAGGAGACGGCCTCGACGTCGGGGTGGGCGAGGAGGGCGTCGACCGCGTCCTTGCCGCCGTGGACGACGTTGAAGACGCCGTCGGGCAGGCCCGCCTTCCTGTACAGCTCGGCGACGAAGTTGGCGGCGGACGGGTCGCGCTCGGACGGCTTGAGGACGAAGGTGTTGCCGGTGGCGATCGCGATGGGGTGCATCCAGAGCGGAACCATCGCGGGGAAGTTGAACGGCGTGATGCCGGCGACGACGCCCAGCGGCTGGCGGAAGCTGTGCACGTCCACGCCGCGGGAGACCTGGTCGGAGAAGTCGCCCTTGAGGACGTCGCCGAGCCCGCAGGCGAACTCGACGACCTCACGGCCGCGGGTGATCTCGCCGCGGGCGTCGTCGACGGTCTTGCCGTGCTCGGCGGAGATGATCCGGCCCAGTTCCTCCTCGTGCTCCACGAGCAGCTGGCGGAAGGCGAACATCACCTGTGTGCGCGTGGTGAGGGAGGACTCCGACCAGGTCTCGAAGGCAGCGGAGGCGGCCTGCACTGCGGCGTCCACGTCCGCGCCGCCGCCCAGGACGACACGCGCCCGCTCGGCGCCGGTGGCCGGGTTGTACACCGGCTGGGTGACGGTGGCGGAGCCCTCGGTCGGGGAGCCGTTGATCCAGTGGGGAATGGTGTTCACGACAGCGGTGTCCTTAGAGGTAGTGGCGCTGGTGGTGCTTGTGGGCGGCGTACGTGGCATAGGCGGCCCGGGTGGACTCCAGGGCGGAGACCTCGCTCACGGGCACGTCCCACCAGCCGTGGCCGGGCGGGTTGGGGCCGTACAGGTCGGTCTCGACGTGGACGACGGTGGTGCGGGTGGCGGACTTCGCCTTCTCCATCGCCGAGCGGAACTCGTCGACGGTGGTGGCGTGCAGCACCTCCGCGCCGAGGCTGGCGGCGTTGGCGGCGAGGTCGACCGGCAGGACGTCGCCGTCCAGGAGGCCCGAATCGCCGTCTCGATAGCGGTACTTGGTGCCGAAGCGCTGCGAACCCAGTGACTCCGACAGGGCGCCGATGGAGGCGAAGCCATGGTTCTGGACGAGGACGACGACGACCTTCAGTCCCTCGGAGACCATGGTGGCGATCTCCTGGGCCATCATCAGGTACGAGCCGTCGCCCACGAGCACGACGACCTCGCGGGACGGGTCGGCCATCTTCACGCCGACGCCGGCGGCGACCTCGTAGCCCATGCAGGAGTAGGCGTACTCCACGTGGTAGGCCTTCGGGTCCCGGGCCCGCCACAGCTGCTGCAGGTCGCCCGGCATCGAACCGGCCGCGTTGATGACCACCGCGCGGTCGTCCAGGACGTCGTTGAGGGCGCCGAGGATCTCGGTCTGGGCCGGCAGCGGACCGTGGCCGGCGGTGAAGCACCGCTCCTCGATCTCCCTTGTGCGGGCGATGAGTTCGCGGGTCCTCACCCGGTACGACGGGTCCGCCTCCCAGCCGTCCAGGGCCTCGGCGAGGGCCTGGACGCCCAGGCGGGCGTCGGCCACCAGCGGCTCGGCGGAGTGCTTGACGGCGTCCAGGCGGGCGACGTTGAGGTTGACGAAGGCGACGTCCGGGTTGCCGAAGACGGTGTGGCTGGCGGTGGTGAAGTCGGAGTAGCGGGTGCCGATGCCCAGCACCACGTCCGCCTCCCTCGCCAGTTCGTCGGCCGCGTAGGAGCCGGTCGAGCCGATGCCGCCGACCGCGCAGGGGTGGTCCCACGGCACCGCGCCCTTGCCGGCGTGGGTGTCGGCGACGGGGATGCCGGTGGACTCGGCGAACGCCCGCAGCGCGGTCTCCGCACCGGAATAGACGGCGCCGCCGCCCGCCACGATCAGCGGCTTCCGCGCGCCCCGCAGCAGCCGGGCCGCGCGTGCGACGGCGGCCGGCTCCGGCACCGGGCGGCCCACGTGCCACACCCGCCGCCGGAAGAAGTCCACCGGCCAGTCGTGGGCCTCGGCCTGCACGTCCTGCGGCAGCGCGAGGGTGACGGCGCCGGTCTCGACCGGGTCGGTCAGCACCCGCATCGCGGCCAGCGCGGCCGGGATCAGCTGCTCGGGACGGGAGACGCGGTCGAAGTACTTCGACACGGCGCGGAAGGCGTCGTTGACGGTGACGTCCCCTCCGCGGGTGTCCTCCAGCTGCTGGAGGACCGGGTCGGCGGCGCGGGTGGCGAACATGTCCGAGGGGAGGAGGAGCACCGGCAGCCGGTTGGTCGTCGCCAGCGCGGCGCCAGTGATCATGTTGGTGGAGCCGGGGCCGGTCGAGGCGGTGCAGGCGAACGCGGCGAGCCGGTCGCGCATCTTGGCGTAGGCGACGGAGGCGTGCACCATGCCCTGCTCGTTGCGGGCCAGGTAGTACGGCAGGTCGGCCTCGCCGGTGGTGGCGGCCTGGAGCAGTGCCTGCCCGAGGCCGGCCACGTTGCCGTGTCCGAAGATGCCCCACACGCCGGGGATCAGACGGTGTTCCTGGCCGTCGCGCTCGCTGTACTGGTTGGCCAGGAAGCGCACCAGGGCCTGCGCGGTGGTGAGGCGGACGGTGTTCATCGGTTCTCTCCGAAGGGCAGCCGGTCGTCGATGTCCTGGGCGTCCCACGTCGAACGCACCCAGCCGTGCGCGGGGTCGTCACAGATCAGCCAGGCGCGGTCCTGCCCGGGACCGGCCATGACGTTGAGGTAGTAGAGGTCGTAGCCGGGAGCCGCGACGGACGGGCCGTGCCACCCGTGCGGGACCAGCACGGTGTCGCCGGAGCGGATCTCCGCCAGCACGTCGATGGGGCGCTCGGGGGTGCCGTAGACGCGCTGGTAGCCGAAGCCGTTCTCGCCGCCGGAGACCTCTAAGTAGTAGATCTCCTCCAGCTCCGACTCCTCGCCCGGCCGGGCCTCGTCGTGCTTGTGCGGAGGATAGGACGACCAGTTGCCGCCCGGGGTCAGCACCTCGCACACGAGCAATTGCTCGGCGTCGAAGGCACCCGGCAGGCAGTAGTTGTTGACCTGCCGGGAGCAGGCTCCCGCACCCCGCAGTTCGACGGGGACGTCCTCCTTGCGCCCGTACCGGGCAGGGAGGCCCCCGCGCTCGGTACGGGCGCTGGGCAGCGCGTACGTCCCGCCGAACGCACTGCTGAGGGTGGCCTCCGACGCACGGGGGAGGTACGCGAAGTCGGTGACCGAGGCGAACACGCCTGTGCGGCCTTCGAGTGCGAAGACACCGCCGTCCGTGGTGACGGTGCACGAGCCCGTCAGCGGCAGCACCAGGAACTCGGACTCTCCGGTGGACAGGGTGTGCGCCTCGCCCGGCCCCAGGGTCAGGATGCTGAGGCCGGAGTGTGCCCAGCCCGCCGATTCCGGCGTGACCTGCACGTCGTAGGGGCCGTGGGCGGCACTGCCCCTCGGCAGGTGGTACTGGTTCGTGGAGATCACAGCAGGCTCACCGCCTTGTCGACGGCACCGGCCACGTCCCCGCTCGACGGGTACAGCAGGGACCGTCCGACGACCAGCCCTTGAGCGGTGGGCTGCTTCAGGGCCCTCCCCCAGGAGGCGAACGCGGCGTCGGCGTCCTTGACCTCGCCGCCCAGCAGCAGCGCGGGGAGCGTGGAGGAAACCAGGACCCGCTCCATGTTCTCGACCACCGGCAGCTTCAGCCAGGTGTAGGCGGTGCGGCGGCCCAGACCCGAGGCGATCGTGATGGACTTGACGACCGCGTCCGTGGACAGGTCGTTGCGGATCCTCCCGTCCCGCCACTCGGACAGGAACGGCTCGACCATCGCGATCAGGCCGCGGTCGTTGAGCTCGTCGACCGCCCGGGCGGTGTTCTCCAGGGCCGAGGGTGTCGCCGCGTCGCCGAGGGCGACCCGGGTGAGCATCTTGCCGCCGTCGAAGCCCATCGCCGCGATGGTGGCGGCGTCGTAGCCGGTGAACCGGTCGTCGATCTCGAACACCGACCCGGCCAGGCCCGCCCGGTTCATGGACCCGAAGACGCTCTTGCCGTCCAGCACGCCGAGCAGGAGGAGGTCTTCGAGGATGTCGGCGGTGCCCAGCACCCCGGTCACGCCGGGGCGCTCCAGCGCGGTGCACAGCCGGTCGAGCAGTTCGGAGCGGTCGGCCATGGCGTTGGGGTCGCCGCCGACGCCGTTGGCGCCGCGCGCGGGGTGGTCGGCGGCGATGATCATCGCCTTGCCGTGCTCGCCCAGCGGCGAGGCGGCCCGGACGCGGCGGGCGGCGGCGGCCGCGATGGCGCCGGGGTCGCTCACCCGGGCGGACACGATCCGACTCAGCTTCTCAGACACTGGTCACCTCATCGAGCTTGGTGTGGACTTCGTCCTCGGTCGGCATGGCGTCCGAACAGGACAGGCGGCCGGCGACGAGGGCGCCGGCGGCGTTGGCGAAGGACACGGTGCGGCGCAGGTCCCAGCCCGACAGCAGTCCGTGGCAGAGGGCTCCCCCGAAGGCGTCGCCCGCCCCGAGCCCGTTGACCACGTCCACCGGCACAGGCGCGATCTCGGCGACCTCACCGCCGCGGTGCACGGCCAGCACACCCTTGGGGCCCTGTTTGACCACTGCCAGTTCCACACCTGCCTCGAGCAGTGCGTCGGCCGCGGCGTGGGGGTCGCGCTCGCCGGTGGCGACCTCGCACTCGTCGAGGTTGCCGACCGCGACCGTGGTGTGCCGCAGCGCCTCGGCGTAGGAGACGCGGGCCCGGGCGGGGTCGGCCCAGAACATCGGCCGCCAGTCCAGGTCGAACACCGTGACGCCCGCCCTGGCCCGGTGCCGCAGCGCGGCCAAGGTGGCCGAACGGCTGGGCTCCTCGCTCAGTCCCGTGCCCGTCATCCAGAACACGGCCGCCTCGCGGACCGCGTCCAGGTCCAGTTCGGCGGCGGCGATGTCCAGGTCGGGCGCCTTGGGCAGGCGGTAGAACCAGAGCGGGAAGTCGTCCGGCGGGAAGATCTCGCAGAACGTCACCGGGGTGGGTGCGATGTCCGACGTACCGACGTAACGGCTGTCGACGCCGTAGCCCTCCAGAGCGGCGCGCACGAAGTCGCCGAACGGGTCCCGGCCGGTCTTGGTGACCACCGCGGCCGTACGGCCGTACCGGGCCGCCGCCACGGCGACGTTGGTCGGGCTGCCGCCCAGGTACTTGCCGAACGAGGTGACCTCGGCCAGCCCGACACCGGTCTGGAGCGGATAGACGTCCACTCCCACACGGCCCATGGTCAGCACTTCGAACGGCATAACGCTGGTGTCCCTTCGTTCCGGAAGGCTCGCGGGGAGGCCCCGGGGATGTCTCGGAAGAGTTTCCTGTCGCGCTCTACTAGTGCGCTCTAGTCCGAGTACGATGACCCCAGTCCAAATGTCATGTCAATAGTCTGTTGCCGGAAGATTTCAAGATCGCCGCCCAGGTGGGCGTCGTCGGAAGGTGGGGTACGGGTGGATGGACCAGGCAGGCAGCGGCCCACGATGGCGGACGTCGCCGAGAAGGCGGGTGTGTCGCGGGCGCTGGTCTCGATCGTGTTCCGCAACCAGCCGGGTGCGAGCGAGGAGACGCGGCAGCGGGTGCTGCGGGTCGCCGACGAGATCGGCTACCACCCCGACAGCGCGGCCCGACTGCTGGCCCGGGGCCGCAGCCGCACCCTCGGCGTGATGTTCACCGTCCAGCAGGCCTTCCACACCAACCTCATCGAGGGCGTCTACCCGGAGGCGGAGCGCCTTGGTTACGAGGTGTTGTTGTCCGCCGCCACGCAGGGCCGCAGCGAGGAGAAGGCAGTCGAGGCGCTGCTCAGCCATCGCTGTGAGGCGCTGATCCTACTGGGCTCCTTTGCCGAGCCGGCCTTCCTGGAGGAGTTGGGGCGTCGCACGGTCGCCGTGTCCGTCAGCCGGCGGGTCACGCACGCGCACGTGGACTTCGTGCACTCGGCCGAGGGCAAGGGCATACGGCAGGCGATGGACCATCTCGTCGAGCTGGGCCATCGCAGGATCGTGCACCTCGACGGCGGCAAGGGCCCCGGCTCGGCCGAGCGGCGGCGCGCCTACCGGGCGGCGATGCGGCGCCACGGGCTGGAAGCGCAGGATCGGGTGATCCCGGGGGATCACACGGAGCGGTCCGGCATCGAGGCCGGCCGTCTGCTGCTGGCGGAACGCGACGAAGGGCGGCCGCTGCCGACAGCGGTGCTCGCCGGCAACGACCGCAGCGCCATGGGCCTGCTGATGGCCCTGACCCGGGCCGGCGTCGAGGTCCCGCGCGACATGTCCGTCGTCGGCTACGACGACAGCCACCTCTCCCACCTCATGCCGATCGGCCTGACCACCGTGCGCCAGGACGCGGGCCTCATGGCCGAGCACGCCGTCAGGTTCGCGGTGGAGCGGTTGGAAGACTCCCGACGCGAGCCGCGGGAGGCCGTGGTGGAACCGAAGCTGGTGGTACGGGGGACCAGCGGGCCGCCGCCGGAACGCTGATGCCCGCGGACCGTCACGCGGTGGGCGGGCCCGTGACCTCTCCGGGGAAGGAGATGCCGCACAGCCGGCGGATCTCGTCCATCACCCGCAGGGTGGCCACGGAGTCGGGCAGGGGTCTGAGCGGGGTCTGGAGCCGTCCGGCCTCGATGCGCCGGGCGACCTCCGCCGCCTCCAAGTGCGGGGAGATCG
The DNA here is from genome assembly GCF_003032475.1 of Streptomyces sp. P3. Taxonomy (NCBI): domain Bacteria; kingdom Bacillati; phylum Actinomycetota; class Actinomycetes; order Kitasatosporales; family Streptomycetaceae; genus Streptomyces; species Streptomyces sp. P3. Next base: position 5,639,249 of record NZ_CP028369.1, on the reverse strand, counting down.
GCGTGGGTCGCGTCGTGCGAGGCGACGACGACGGCGTCGACCTCCGCGTCCGCGATCAGGGCGTACGGGTCCCCCGTGGCGCGGGCGTCGGGGACGGAGCGTGCGACCGTCGCCCCGCCAGCTCCACATCGATGTCGGCGACCATCGTGACGTGGGCGCCGGACACAAGGCGATGCAGGGTGTTCACATGATCGGCCCCATGACGCCGGTGCCGATCACTCCGACGCGAACCGTGCTCACGCCAAAGCCTCCCTCGGTGCTCGGGGATGACGCCGGTGGGCGTCGCGGACGCCCACCGGCAGGTGGGGACGGTCGGTGTTCGCGCCGCCCGTCAGGACGCGGCCGCGCCGCCCTTGGCCGACACGGGTGCGGTGAGGTCGGACTCCTCGGGCAGCTCGTCGACGTCGACGCCACGCACCTGGGACAACTCGTGCTTGAGAGCCGCGAGTTCGGCGCCGCCGGCCATGTGGTTGGTGAGCTCTTCGAGGCTGACCCGGTCACGGGAGGCGGTGAGCTCCATGGTGCCGAGGCGCAGGACGCTGAAGTGGTCGCCGACCATGTAGGCGTGGTGCGGGTTGTGGGTGATGAAGATGACGCCGAGGCCGCGGTCGCGGGCGGCGGCGATGTACTTCAGGACCACGCCGGACTGCTTGACGCCGAGGGCGGCGGTGGGCTCGTCCAGGATCAGCACCCGGGCGCCGAAGTAGACGGCGCGGGCGATGGCGACGCACTGACGCTGGCCGCCGGAGAGCGTGCCGATGGGCTGTTCGAGGTCGTCCAGGACGATGCCCATGTTGCGCAGTTCGCGGTCGGCGGTCCTCTTCATGGCGTCGATGTCGAGACGGCGCACGGGCCAGGGGCCCTTGGTCATCTCGGAGCCGAGGAAGAAGTTGCGCCAGACCGGCATCAGGGGGACGGTGGCGAGGTCCTGGTAGACGGTGGCGATACCGCGGTCGAGGGCCTCGCGGGGCGTCGTGAAGCGCACCGGCCGGCCGTCGACGAGGAACTCGCCCTCGGTGTGCTGGTGCAGCCCGGAGACGATCTTGATGAGGGTGGACTTGCCGGCCCCGTTGTCGCCGAGCACACAGGTCACCCGCCCGGGATGGACGGCGAGGCTCACGCCGTGCAGGGCACGGATGTTGCCGTAGGACTTGCCCGCGCCGCGCAGTTCGACGATCGGGCCGTCCCCGGTCTCGGGCGGGGTGGCGGGGCTGGTGGCCCCCTTAGTTCCGGATGTGTTCGTCGTCATCGGGTCACCTCCGGGTCGCCGAGCGCTGGATGTACTGGTTGATCAGGACGGCGCCGAGCAGCATGACGCCGAGGAAGGCCTTGAACCAGTCGGGGTTCCAGCCGGCGTAGACGATGCCCTGCTGCACCATGCCGAACATGAAAGCGCCGAACACCGGGCCGATCGCCGAGCCCGCACCGCCGGTCAGCAGACAGCCGCCGATCACCGCCGCGGCGATGAAGATCAGCTCCTGGCCCACACCCTCGCCGGACTGCACAGTGTTGAAGGTGAAGAGCTGGTGCATGCCGACGAACCAGGCGCCGAGGCCGACCAGCATGAACAGCGAGATCTTGGTGAAGTTCACGGGCACGCCGACCGCCCGTGAGGACTCCTTGTCGCCGCCGACCGCGAAAATCCAGTTGCCGTACCTGGTGCGCAGCAGCATCCAGGTGGCCAGGGCGGCGAAGACGAGCCAGTACACCACGGTGATCTTGACCTGCACCCCGCCGATGTCGAAGGTCGACGCGAAGATCTTCTTCGCCTGGGCGAAGCCGTCCATGTCGCTGATGTCGTCGGTGGCGACGTTGCCGGTGACCAGCTTGGTCACCGCGAGGTTGACGCCCTGGAGGCCCAGGAAGCTGCCGAGGGTGATCAGGAAGCTGGGCAGGCCGGTCCTGACGACCAGCCAGCCGTTGAGGAAGCCGATCGCGAGGGACACGACGAGCGCCAGGACCGCGCCGACCCACACGTTCACACTGAGCTGGTAGCTCAGCATGCTCGCGGTCAGCGCCGAGGTGATCACGGCGACACCGGCCGACAGGTCGAACTCCCCGCCGATCATCAGCAGGGCCACCGGAATCGCCATGATGCCGATGGTCGACGACTGGTACAGCACGTTCGCCATCGAGCCGCCGTCGCGCACGGGCGGCGCGGCGACGAGGAAGAACACGTACACCGCTGCGGCGCCGAGGAGAACGCCCACCTCGGGACGGGCGAGCAGCCGGAGGGCCAGGGGCCGCCGGGCGGTGCGCCCGTCGGCCGCCTCGGGGCCGGAGGCCGGCGGTGCGGTCACCGCCGGCTCGGCATGCTGGGTCACACTCATCACCGCGTTCCCTTGGCGGCGAACCCGGCGACGGCGTCGACGTTCTCCTTGGTGATGAACGCGGGGCCGGTCAGGACCGGGGCCGTGCCGCCGCCGCTGAAGTTGCCGTTCGTCTTGTAGAGCCACAGCGAGTCGACCGCCAGGTAGCCCTGGAGGTACGGCTGCTGGTCGACAGCGAACTCGACCTGACCGTCCTGGACGGCCTTGACGAGGTCCTTGTTGAGGTCGAAGGTGGCGACCTTCGCCTTGCTGCCGGCGTCGGAGAGGGACTGGACGGCGGTGAGCGCGATGGGGGCGCCGAGGGTGACGACCTGGTCGATCGAGGAGTCCTGCTTGAGCTTCGCGGTGATCGTCGACTTCACCGACGGCATGTCGGTGCCGTTGACGTACAGGACGTCCGTCTTGCCCTTGAAGCCCTGCTTCACACCGGCACAGCGCGCCTCCAGCGCCACCTGCCCCTGCTCCTGGATGACGCACAGGGCGTGCTTGGCGCCGAGGTCGTTCAGCCGCCCGCCGAACGCCTGGCCGGCGATGTTCTCGTCCTGGCCGAAGTACTCCAGCATTCCGAGCTTCTTCCAGTCGTCGACACCGGAGTTGAAGCCGACGACCGGGATGCCTGCAGTCTTGGCCTTGGCCACGACCTCCTTCAACGCGTCCGGCTTGGCGGCGGTCAGGGCGATGCCGTCGACCTTCTGGTCGATCGCGTTCTGCACCAGGTTGGCCTGGTTGCCCGCGCTCGGGTCGGAGGAGTACACGAGCTTGACGTTGTCCTTGGCGGCCGCGGCCTGGGCGCCCTTGCGGACCAGGTCCCAGAAGGTGTCGCCGGGGGAGGCGTGGGTGACCATGGCCACGGTCATGCGCGGGGTCGTCGCCTTGCCCGCGGAGGCCGCCTCGCCGCCGTCCTCGGCCTTCTTGCCGCCGCTGCTGCTGGAGCAGGCGGCGAGCGTCAGGGTGCCGGCGAGGACTGCGGCGGTCAGGGCGGCGGCTCGGTGGTTTCTGTGCATGTCCCTTGCACCTCACTGTGCTGATCAGGGTGGGAAATGGGCTGACGGCCTCGAAGGAGAGCCCGGTCCGGCGTGCCGACCGGGCGTGTGGTCAGGGGCGCCGTGCGCGGCGGGAGATCCCGTCGTCGTCGGCGGCAGCGGCGGGTGTGCGCTGCCTGCTCTCGGCCATCTAGAGCGCGTTACTAGCGCGCTCTAGAGCACGTACTATGAAACGCCCTCGGAGTGATGTCAATAGCTTTGTCAGGACGTATCGACAAGGTTTCAGGGTGATGACGACACGGTGGAGGCCCTGCTCGTCCCATGGACGGCGACGGGGGCCGGACGCTACGCAAGGAAGATTTCCGGCCGTGGCCCCCGGACGGCCACGCCGCCGCGGGCGACTCCGGCACCGCTCCTTGTCGGGGCCGTGACGCGGGTCGAGCATCACCGCCCGGCGCGAGGGCCGTCCCACCTATGCGGTCGGACGGCCCGGAAGGAAGAGGCGCGGTCGCCCGGGACGTCGTGAAGGGCCGGTACGGCCGGGGGCGGCGATGATCGGCCAGGTCCGGCACTCGTCGCCTTCGAGGGTTCGCGGTGTTCGGTCACAGCAGGTCGAACTCGGCCCAGATCGCCTTTCCTGCCGCGGTCTGGCGGGAGCCCCAGCGCCGGGACATCTGAGCGACGAGCAGCAGTCCGCGGCCGCCTTCGTCGAAGACGCGGGCCCGGCGCAGATGCGGGGCGGTGGTGCTGGCGTCGGAGACCTCGCAGAGGAGGGCCTGGTCGTGGATGAGCCGTAGCTCGATGGGCGCATGTCCGTAGCGGATGGCGTTGGTGACCAGTTCGCTGACGACGAGTTCAGTGGTGAAGGCGGCATCATCGAGCCCCCATGCGGCGACGCGGGCGGCGGCCTGCTTGCGGGCCTGGGAGACGGCGGCGGGGTCGGCGGGCAGCTCCCAGGTGCCACGTGGTCGGCGCCGAGGGCACGGGTGCGGGCGATCAGCAGGGCGACGTCGTCGGCCGGGCGCTCGCGTCAGCACGGTTCCAGGAGTCGGCATGGACGACGGAACGGAACGCGTTCCTCCACCTCGACGAAGGCTGCGCTCGGCCGCCGGAATTCCCGCCTACGTCCTACGACGTCGGAGGCCGGGTACCCGAGAAGCCGCTCGGCGCCGCGGCTCCACTCCGTGACGGTGCCGGGCTCATCCGTAACAGCCGTGACGAGGGAGGTCGAGGACGAGGCGTACCCGCTCCCGACCGGCGGGGAGCCGGCTGAGCGAGCATCCCAGCTGCCCATGATCACTCGATCGTATCGAGGTACTTACGCCCATTTTATGGCTTGCGAACGCGCGCACCGGCACACCCAAGCCCCTCATCCATGCCGTCGGCGGCGGTGCCTCCATGTCTTTCGTCAACCCTGTCGTACCGCGTTCACAGGCGCCGTGGTCGCGCCCGGCGCGTCGGCTCCGTCTATCGTGCGCAGGAGTCGGTACAGATCCCCGTCGGATCTCGCGTAGTGGCCCACCACCGGGATGTGTTCGCTGAACTCCGGGTCGGCGTAAGCCTCCTGGACGTGTTCGACGCCGTCCCACTGGACGTACTCCAGCACCCCGCCGTCCTGGTCGAGGTGGATGGCCGACCCCGCGAAGCCGGGCAGGTGTCTGGTCACTCGTTCGGTCTCGGCGACCGTGTACTCGGTGACCCAGCCCTGATTCCCCGGAACCGTGTCGCGCCGCACCACCTGGGTGATCACATCCGGTGAGATCCTCAGCGCCGCCGCCCGGTCCCCCGCCACCCGGCCCCCCGCCGTTACGACCGTACGCACCTCGTAGCCCCGCCACCACACCTGTGCGGCGACCTCGTCCACCTTGGCCATGTGCCCGGACAGCGTGGAATCGGCGAGGAACGCCTGGAAGGAGGCCTTGTCCCGCCACTGGATGTACTCCGCTATCCGGCGACAGCCCACCGGAGCGGTCTGCGCCTCCAGATCACCACCGATCCCGTGGGACAGCCGCTCGAACCAGCTGCCCGCCAGGAAGCCGGGCACGTACCGGATCTGCTCTTCGACGCGTCGCCCGACCAGGTCGAGAATCGCGTCGCAGTCCTTCTCGGGCAGGTCGAGGACCACGACCACTGTGAAAGCGCCGGGGTTCTCCGTGATGGTCGCCATAAGGCCGATCTCCTTGACTGGATGGTCGTTCGTCACCTCTGTGCGCGGGGAGCAGGCGGCCCGCGCGAGCGCGCGTGCCGCCTGCTCCGAGAGGTCAGTTGGCCGAGATGAACTCGTGCACGACGCGGTTGAACTCCTCGGGGTGTTCCATCTGCGCCCAGTGACCGCAGTTGTTGATGACGTACAGCCGGGCGGACGGAATCATCGCCAGCAGCCGCAGCGAGTTCTCCAGGGGGACGGCACGGTCGTCCCGCCCGTGCACCAGCAGCGTGGGCACGGTGAGCCCGCCCAGCAACCGCGGCACGGCCTGGTACAGCTGCGGAGGACCGTTCAGCTCCCCACGGGGCGCCGACAGCTTCCAGTTCTCCAGATGGTCGGGACGGGCGAGCGCCGCCTCCGAACGCCGCTGGGCGAGGTCGGCGTCCTCGGCGAGGGCCGGGTCGTTCGCGAGCGCGCCGACCATCGCCTGGAAGTTCGCCGGCGACGGGTCGAAGTAGGCGCGGCCGATGGCGCGGATCCCCTCCGACCTGTGGTTGGGCGGGCCGAACATGTTGGTGCCGGGGGCGTTGGCTCCCATCGGGACGAGGTGACTGACGCGCTCGGGATGCTCCGCGGTGAACCGGAGTGTCGTCGCACCGCCCATCGAGTTGCCGATGAGGGCGACCCGGTCGAGGCCGAGTGCGTCCAGCGCCAGTCCGAGGGCCTCCACATGGTCACGGTCGCCCGGCTCGGCCGTGTCGCTCTTGCCCCAGCCGGGCATGTCGATGGCGAACACCCTGTAGTGGCGCGCGAAGAAGTCGATGTTCTCGGAGTAGTTGCTCCACCCGCTCGCACCGGGGCCTCCCCCGTGCAGCAGGACCAGCGGGTGACCGTCGCCCGCCTCGTTGTAGTGCAGCTTCCACTTGGCCGTCTGCAGGTACTTGCTGGTGGCCGATTCGGTCAGGGCCTTGGGTGTGGACACAGCTGTCCTTCCTCTCCGGGGTCAGGCGCGAGGGCCGACGAACTTGTGGCCCCAGTTGCTCGTCGAGTCGTAGTGGGCGACCTGCCAGGTGGCGTCGTCGATGACGATGCCCTCGCAGCCGTACTCGATCTGGAAGCCCGACGGCGTGTCCACGTAGAACGACGTCACCTGGTCGTTCGAGTGCTCGCCCAGGGTGATGGCGATGTGGTCGGGATCGTCGTCGATGTTGCTCATGACGCGGCCGACGGTGGAGAAGTCGGGGACTTCGAGCATGATGTGGATGAGGCCCGGGGGCGGCCCGGGGATGCGGGCGACGGCGACCGAGTGGTGGCGCGGGTTGCAGTGCAGGAAGTAGGCGTCGTCGTCCGATCCCAGCTTCGCCATGGAGATCGTGTCGGTCAGCTTGAAGTCCAGCTCCTGCCGGTAGAACTCCGCCAGCTCGCTCGAACTGCCCGAGCTGGACAGGAAGACGTGCCCGGCCCCCAGCTCGCCGGTGACGAACCGGACCCCCAGCGGGGACTCGAAGGGGGTGTCGGCGAGCGGCAGGCCGTGGACGGCCTCGATGGTCTGGCCGTCGGAGTCGGCGAAGACCCGCAACCCCTCGACACCGCGGCGGGCCCGCAGTTCCTCGTCCTCGCCGACCTTGATGCCCCGGGACGTGAGGCGGTCTTCCAGTGCGGCGAGCGCGGTCGCGTCCTGGACGGTGAAGCCCAGGGCCGCCAGGGACCGGGGGCCGGCGGGCGCACCGTCCTCGACGACGATGCGGTACGCGTGCTCGTCGAGCCGCAGGCCCAGATCGCCTCCGGCGTGCCGGACGGGCTGCGCGCCGATGGTCTCGGCGGCGAAGCGGGTCCATTCGTCGAGAGGGCCCCGAACCACTACGTAGCCCAGCGAAGTGAAGACGCTCATGTGCTTTCTCCTCAGGTGGTGAAGGGGGGTGGTCAGCGCGTTGCGGTGGCGAGGGGCTTTCCGGCGGCCTCGTGGTGCCGGGGCGCGGGGATCCCGAGCGTGCGGGCGACCGCGTCGAGCAGGGCGTCCGGATCGACGCCGGAGCGGGCCCGCCAGGCGATGTGGCCGTCGGGGCGGACGAGCAGGCAGCCGTCGTCGTCGATGCCGCGCACGGCGGCCCACTCCCCCAGCGGGTCCCGGTAGCCGTGCTCCGACCCGATCGCGCGGACGACGATGGGCAGTCCGTACAGCGCCGACGCGCGGTCCGCCGCCTGAGTCCACGCCTCGCCGCCCCGACCGGTGATCAGCGTGAACTGGCCCTTTCCGACCAGGTCCACCGTGGACATACGACGGCGGTTGAACTCCACCCAGGCGTGCGGCAGGTGCTCCCCCGGCGCGGTGGAGGGCCGGTACTCCGTCTCGTCGACGGTGCCGCAGTCGTCGCCCGTGTCGTCGTCTCCCGCCGGGACGGCGTAGCGGTAGCCAAGCTCCAGGCCGAGGGCGTTCAGCTGGAGGTCCATGAGCCTCTCCAGCGTCCTGGCGAGCGCGGCGCGCTTGCCGGACGCCTCCTCCGTGTCGTCGTGGAGCGCCCGGACCGTGGCCCACTTCTCGGGGGTCGTCATGTCCGGCCTGAGCCCGATCGTGGGACCGACGGTGAAGACCTCGCGCACGGAGGCGAAGGAGCGGTCCACGACCTGGCGTCCGACCGGGACGCGTTCGCTCGAGAACGTCTCGAGCAGCGAGGCGTCGGCCACTCCGGTCAGCACCAGACGCAGTTTCCAGGCGAGGTTGTAGCCGTCGGCGATCGAGGTGTTGCTGCCGAGCCCGTTGGCCGGCGGATGCCTGTGGACGGCGTCGCCCATGCAGAAGACCCGGCCCGCGGAGTACTGGTCCGCCGCGGCGTTGCTGATCGTCCATCTGTCGATCGACTTGATCTCGACGGGCAGGTGCGGATCGCCTGCGAAGTGCCGGATCCTGGCCACGATCTCGTCGCGGTCGGGCACGAAGTCGTCCGGCACCGGCCAGCCGACCACCCATTCGTCGAAGCTGTTGATCATGATCCAGGTCGCGTAGTCCGGATCGGTGGCCCAGAACAGCACGCCAGGGCGGTGGGCGACGTAGCGGCTCATGTCCGCCTTGATCCACACGTTCACCTGCGGGTTCAGGCCCAGTTCGCCGCGCACCGACAGGCCGATCTCGCTGAGCACCCGACTGCTCGCCCCGTCGGCGCCGACCAGGTAGTCCGCCCGGACGGTGTACTCGTGCCCCGACCGCCGTTCGACGATCGTGGCGTCGACGCCGTCGTCGTCCTGGGTGAGGCTGCGGAACTCGTGGCCGAAACGGAGGTCGACCAGTCCCGTGGCGATCGCCGCCTGGGCCAGGACCGGCTCCAGCTCGTGCTGGAAGAGGTTCAGCGGCAGGTGCCGGCTCGCCCGCCGGTAGCGGGCCTGGTCCCTCAGGCCCGCGCCCCACGCCGTGGTACGGGCGACCTCCGGGCCCTCCATCGACAGGACGAACACGTTGAACGGCAGCTCTTCGAGCAGCCGTCCCTTGGCGCGCGCCTCCTCCTCGACACCGAGGTCGGCGAGGATCTCCAGCGTGCGCTGGTTGGTGATGTGGGCACGCGGTGTGTGCGCGAGCCCCAGATGACGGGTGAGGACGATGCTGGGCACGCCCATGCGGGCCAGCGCGAGTGCGGTGGTGAGGCCCGCGGGCCCGGACCCCACGATCAGCACGGGCGTCCGTTCCGTGGATGTGGCTGGGGAGGGAAAGGCATCGGTGGCCATCGCGGCTCCTCCTCGTTGATCGGGCGCCGTTCGGGGCGCCGGCTGAGCTCGTGGCGTCTGCGACGGTATGGCGCGGCACCGAGCGGGCAAAGCGCGTGTTCCGGGAACCGGAACAGCCGCTCCGTGGCAGGTCCGGCGGCGATCTACGCTCGGCCCGCCAGCTCATCCGTCGCGGAGAGGACCACGCCATGAACCGAACCGGCTGGATCGATGTCCACACCCATTTCGCGCTGCCCGGAGACGGTACGCAGTGGGATCCCCAGCCGGGCCTGGACCACATGGCGCGGCTGGGCATCGAGATGCAGTTGCTGTCCGACTTCTCGGTCTCCGACCCCGCCGCGGTCCGTGCCTCCAACGAGTACGGCGCGTCGGTCGTCCGGCGGTATCCGTCGCGGTTCGGCCTTCTGGCGGGCCTTCCGATGTCCGACGTGGACGCCGCGCTGGCGGAGATCGAGCACGCGCACGGGCACCTGGGCGCCGACGGGTTCGCGTTGCTCGCCGCCTACGACGGCGACTACCTCGGCGCGGAACGGTTCCGCGCGGTGTGGCGGGCCCTCGACGCGATCGGCGCCGGGGTCCTCGTGCACCCCTCGCCGTTCGCGGCACCGGCCCTGGATCTGCCGCCGGCGCTGTTCGAGGTCGCCTTCGACACCGCGCGGACCGCGGTGGACATGGTGTGGCGCGGTGTCTTCCGGTCCGCTCCCGGCGTCCGCGTAGTCCTCGCTCACGCGGGCGGCGCGCTGCCCGCGCTGGCCGGGCGGATAGCGCTGCTGTCCGACGCCGACTGGGTGCCCCACGACGGGGTCACGCCCGAGACGGTGCGCGAGGCCTTCGCCGGTCTCTACTACGACACCGCGATGTCGGCGACGCCGACCGCGCTCGGCCCCGCGCTCGCGGTCACGTCCCCCGGCCACATCGTGTACGGCTCGGACTTCGGCGCGCCGTGCGCGAGCGAACCGGTGCTGCGGCAGACGATGACCTCGCTGCTGACCGGGGGCGCGCTCACCCCGGAGGTCGCGGCCGGTGTGGGACGGCACGCGCACGCGGTGTTCCCGCGGGCGGCCGCCCGGCTGGCTGCGGGCGGGAAGGCGGTCTCATGACACCGCGGACGCACCGGCCTGCACGCGCAGCCGTACCTCGTGGGCGACCCGGGAGCGGCGGTCCGGCACATCGAGGACGAAGATGCCGACGAGCCAGCCCGTCAGGGACTGGGCCATCGTCTGCGCCGATTCCCGTGTGACATCCCCGTCATGGTGCCGGAGCGTCACCAACATCTGTTCCGTGCCGCCCGCCAGCAGTCGGTTGCGGAACGGCTCGACGATCTTCCTGACCTCCGGCTGCGTGGTGCGCTCCAGCAGGACGAAGGCCAGCAGCCGGTGGAAGACCGCGTTGTCGTCCACCGCCTTGGCCACCGCGTCGAAGTACACGTACGCCTGGTCCGACGGCGGGACGGGACGGCTGACGGCCTCGTCGACCGCGGCATCGACCCGGCTGATGCCCCGTTCGAGGACGGCGACCAGCAGACCGGTCTTGGAACCGAAGTGGTGGTAGAGGGAACCCATGGGCCAGCCGGAGAGCTTGCACAGCGCCGACACCGACGTCGCGTGGAAGCCGTGCGCGCCCATCAGCCGCTCCGCGGCGTCCATGAGCGCTTCACGCGCGGAGGAGCCCCGCCCGGCGGTCTCCCCCTTCACGCCGCGACACCGGGCAGTGCCCTGACGATCGACGACACCGTCCGCCGCAGAGGCGGCACGAACAGCTCACTGGACCCCTGTGCGGCGGGGAAACCGATCGACACCGCCGCCACCGCCGTACCGCCGACGACGATGGGCATGGCCACGCACGACCGTCCCGGCACCGCCTCCTCGACGTCCGTGGCCACCCCACGCTGCCGGACGCGCCGCAGCTCACGGCGGAGCAGCTCGGGGTCCAGGACGGAGCGCTCGGTGAGGGCGCGCAGCCGGCCCGCTCCGGCCGCCGCCGTCATGTCGGGATCCGAGTAGGCCAGCAGTACTTTGCCCACGCTCGTGCAGTGCGCGGGCAGGGCCATGCCCACCTCCGTGGGGAACAGCCGCGACCGCGGTGTGTGCAGTTTCTCCACGTAGACGACGTCCGGGCCGCGCAGGACGCACAGATGGATGGTGTGCCCGACGGCCCGGTGCAGATCCAGCAGGTAGGGCAGCGCGGTGTGGCGGACCGCGCCTTCGGGCGACGCCGCGCCGAGAGCCATCATCCGCAGCGCGACCCGGTAACCGGTGCCCTCGTGTTCCACGGCCCCCACTCGGACCAGCATCCCGAGGATGCGATAGGCCGTCGACTTCGGCAGGTCGGCGCGGCGCGCCACCTCGCTCAGCGTCAGCACGCGGCCGTAGCGGAACGCTTCCAGCAGGTCGAAGGCCTTCTGCATGACCGACGACGCAGCGGGCGGCTCGTGCACCCCGGCTTCACTGCCCATGGCCAGTCCTCTCGGGAGTACCGTTAGAGCGAATACTCTAGAGCGTATGCTCTAACGGCAGGCCGGGCAAGGTTCGTGACCGCCCGCACGGTCACGACCGGGCTCTCGTCAGGACACGGTCTCCTCCCGCGCGGCCAGGTCCAGGGCGATGTCGGTGATCATGTCTTCCTGGCCGCCGACCATGCCCCGCCGCCCGACCTCGACCAGGATGCTGCGGGTGTCCAGGCCGTGGCGGGTGGCGGCGGTCTCGGCGTGGCGCAGGAAGCTGGAGTACACGCCGGCGTAGCCGAGGCTGAGGGTCTCGCGGTCCACCCGCACCTCGCGGTCCTGCAGCGGCCGTACGAGATCGTCGGCCGCGTCCATCAGCGGGAACAGGTCGCAGGCGTGCTCCCAGCCCATCAGGTCTGCGACGGCGATGAACGCCTCCAGGGGGCAGTTGCCCGCGCCCGCACCCTGCCCGGCGAGGGACGCGTCGACCCGTACCGCACCGCTCTCGACGGCGACGACGGTGTTGGCCACCCCCAGGGCCAGGTTGTGATGAGCATGGACACCCAGCTCGGTGCCGGGGTCGAGAACGTCTCGGTAGGCGCGGAAGCGGTCGCGGACGCCGTCCATGGTGAGCCGGCCGCCGGAATCGGTGACGTACACGCACTGGGCGCCGTAGGACTCCATCAGCTTGGCCTGGCGGGCGAGTTCGGCCGGCTCGGCCATGTGGGACATCATCAGGAACCCGGCGACGTCCATGCCCAGCTCCCGCGCGGCGGCGATGTGCTGGGCGGAGATGTCCGCCTCGGTGCAGTGCGTGGCGACGCGTACCGAGCGGATGCCCAGGGAGTGGGCCTGCTCGAGGTCGTGGATCGTGCCGATGCCGGGCAGCAGGAGCGTGGTGGGGACGGCGTGGTGCACCGCGCCGACTACCGCCTCGATCCACTCCCAGTCGGTGTGGGCTCCGACGCCGTAGTTGATGCTGGAGCCGGCCAGACCGTCGCCGTGCGCGATCTCGATCGCGGCCACGCCGGCGGCGTCCAGGGCTGCGGCGATCGTGCGGGCCTGGTCGACGGTGTAGCGGTGTCGGACGGCGTGCATGCCGTCCCGCAGGGTCACGTCCTGGACGTACAGACGGGTCATCGGAAAGCCACCTCCGTGGCGATGGGGGTCCCCCCGCTCGGGTGGAGCCGAGAGTGGGGGCGGGCGGCCATGCGTTCCGCGGTGCGCAGCGCGGCCGAGGTCATGATGTCGAGGTTCCCGGCGTAGGCCGGGAGGTAGTGGGCGGCGCCCTCGACCTCCAGGAACACGGACATCTTCAGCACGTCGCCGGGGGCGAGGGTGCGCAGCGGGTCGTCGGCGGCCACCTTCTCGAACTGCACCTTCTGCTTGAGGCGGTAGCCGGGCACGTACGCCTGGACGCGTGCCGCCATCTCCTCGACCGACGCGGTCACGGCCTCGGTGGCGCAGTCGGCGACCAGGCAGTGCACGGTGTCCCGCATGATCAGCGGGGGCTCGGCCGGGTTGAGGACGATGATCGCCTTCCCCTTCGCGGCCCCGCCGACCTTCTCGATCGCGGCCGACGTGGTCTCGGTGAACTCGTCGATGTTCGCGCGGGTGCCGGGACCGGCCGACCGGGAGGCGATGGAGGCGATGATCTCGCCGTAGTGCACCGGCGTGACCGCGCCCACCGCGGCGACGACGGGGATCGTGGCCTGGCCGCCGCAGGTGACCATGTTGACGTTCGGCGCGTCGAGGTGGGCGTCGCCGTTGACCGGCGGCACGACGTAGGGGCCGAGGGCGGCGGGGGTGAGGTCGACCAGGGTGCGGCCGAGCGGGCGCAGCACGGCATCGTGGTAGCGGTGGGCGCCGGCCGAGGTCGCGTCGAACACGATCTGGACGTCGGCGAACTCGTCCAGCGCCACCAGGCCCTCCACCCCCTCGTGAGTGGTGGCGACCTTCAGCCGGCGGGCCCGGGCCAGGCCGTCGGAGGCCGGGTCGATCCCCGCCATCGCGGCGATCTCCAGGGTCTCGGACAGGCGCAGAACCTTGATCATGAGGTCGGTGCCGATGTTGCCCGAGCCGATGATGGCGACCTTGGTGCTCACAGCTCACTTCCTTCCGTCGCGAAACCGACCCGCACAGAACCCAGGCCGGAGATACCGGCTTCGAACACGTCGCCCGGTCCGGCGGGGACCATCGGGCCCAGGGCGCCGGTCAGCACCAGGTCGCCCGCGCGCAGCGGGTCGCCGCGCTCGGCGAGTGCCGAGGCCAGCCAGACGGCGGCGTTGAGGGGGTTGCCGAGACAGTCGGCGCCGGTGCCCTGCGACACGGTCTCGCCGCCCCGGGTCATGGTCATGGTCACGGCACGCAGGTCGACAGTGGTGAGCGGTACCGGCGTCGCGCCGAGGACGTACAGGCCGCAGGAGGCGTTGTCGGCGACGGTGTCGACGAGGGAGATGTCCCACCCCGCGATGCGACTGTCGACGATCTCCAGCGCGGGCACCGCGAAGTCGACCGCCCTCAGCACGTCCACGACCGTGCACTCCCGGTGCGGCAGGTCCCGGCCGATCACCAGCGCGACCTCGGCCTCCACCTTGGGCTGGAGCAGCCGCCCCACGGCCACCTCGTCACCGTCCGGTACGGCCATGTCGGCGAACAGCGCACCGAAGTCGGGCCGGTCCACACCGAGTTGGCGCTGCACGGCCACGGAGGTCAGGCCGATCTTGCGGCCCACGATCCGGCGTCCGGCGTCCAGCCCGCGTCGGACGTTCAGCTGCTGCACGGCGTACGCGGTCTCCAGATCACCGCCGCCGTCGAACAGCTCCCGCACCGGCGGACAGACAACACCGCCACGAGTCGCCTCCGCCAACCGGTCAGCGGCCTTCAACACGGTCGGTGGGGCGCTGTGCGCGCGGACATCGTCGAGCATGGTCGACACGGGGTACCTCCACGGGGAGCAGGAAAACGGGGTGGGATACCGGTTTAGACACCATTGCCGCCGGGGGCCACTCTTTGTTCCGGGACACGGAACACCGTCAGGGGCTGGACCCTTGCCGGGCGGAGATCGCCGCCCGGCAAGGCCCGGCATCCGCCTCGGACCGACGGCGCCGGGCAGAGCGTGTTTCACAGGCGCAGCACGCGGTCGGCGTCGCCGTGGGCGATGCGTGCGAGGCCGGCCGGGGCGAGCCGCGCGTTCGCATCGGCGAGTCCGGCCGTCTCGCCGGAGCGGCCAAGGCCGCATGAGCTGAGCGCGTCCGGTCATGCGGACGGCAAGGTGCCCCGGCACCCGAAGCGCCCGCTGCGTGCCCGGCGTCCGACGCCGCGCACGCGGTCAGGGCTCCCGATACCGCCCACGTCTCGGTCGCCCGCACGCCCGCCGGCTCACCCGCGCTCGCCGACTTCCCGGCCCCGGTGACTGCGCCCGGTCTTCACGCCGAAACAGACCCGCCCGGTCGCGTCGGCACTCGCCAGCGGATCGCCCTCCACCGCGATCACGTCCGCCAGCAGTCCCTCCCGCAGCCGTCGAGGGCCCGTGCGGACCGGAGGTCTGTCACGCGCAGGGCCGCGTCGAGCGGACGCTGCTGTACGTCCACGGCGACCCGCGCCTCGGTGGCACTCCGTACGACGCGCTGCCGAGCGCCCGCGAACTCGCCCGCACCACCGGCTACCTGGTGCGACTCCCTGGGGTTCGCGGCCCGTGCCCGCACGGTCGGGAGTCACAGTGGACCTGCGGGTGTGAGGACGTCTCGGCCCAGGGTCGCGCCGGCTGTCCGCGGCGGCGACCTTTCTACGCAGCCACGGCCCGGTACATCCGTCCCCGCTGCCGCTCGACGGCGCCTGCTGAGGCAGGGCCCTGCGCCGACGTGCCGCTCTCACCGGCTTCACTCACCCGGCTCACGCCGGATCAGGACCCTTTCCGCCGAGCGCCTCGAACGCGCCGCCGACAGGCAGACCCGCCAGGAGGGCACGCCGGCTGGCCCTGACATGCTCACGCATGACGCGCTCGGCGCTGTCGCCGTCCTTCTCCAGGATCAGCTCCAGGACGAGATGGTGCTCACGGTCGGACTGAATGGCGCGACCCGGCTGGCTGAGCGAGGTGTTCACCAGCCGTGGGTAGGCGAGCTGGTTCATCAGCGTCCGGTAGTGGGCCTGCAGCTTGTTGTTGTCGGAACCGACTATGAGCAGGTCGTGGAACTCCTGGACCAGGAGCGCATACCGCTCCCGGTCGTCCTCCTCCACCGCCGCATCGGCCTCGCGCAGGTTCCTCTCGAGGGAGTCGATCTCCGGAACACGGCCGCGCTGGGCGAGGAGACGCGCGGCCGCGCCCTCCATGAGCTCCTTCATCTCGAAGAGTTCCGTGATCTCACGGCGGGAGGGGACGGTGACGAACGTCCCGACGCGGGGCCGGATCTCGACGAGTCCTTCGGTCTGCAGCTGTTTGAGGGCCTCGCGCACCGGTGTCCGGCTCACACCGAACTCGTCCGCGAGGGCAGCCTCGGAGAGCGAGGCACCGGGTTCGACGTAACCCTTGATGATGCGCCTGCGCATTTCGGCGATCACCGTGGCCTGCATCGACCCGTTCTTCGGTTCACTCTTCGCGCGGTTCACCGAATCTTCCTCCCTCTCCCCGTACCACTCGCTGGATCATCCCAGAGACGTGAGTGCTCCGCCGTCGAAGAACCTGCCGGCGCTGTAGACCATGGGCTGGAGCTCGGTGACCGCGGCGTGCACCACTCGGCAGATGAAGACGGTGTGGGTACTGGCCCGGAGCCGCTCGCGAATGCGCACCTCCATCTGCGCACTGCTGCGGGCGATCAGCGGGCTGCCGAACGGGCCGCTCTCCCAGTCCAGGTCCTCGAACTTGTCCGTGGCCTTGCTCGCGAACGTGCCCACGACGTCGAGCTGGTCGGTGGACAGGATGTTGATCGCGAGGTGTTCCGCGCGGAACAGACAGTCATGCGTGGACGAGGTGTGCTGGACGCACACCATCACGGTGGGCGGGTCGAGCGAGATGCTCGAGAACGCGTTGACGGCCAGCCCCTTGGGGGTCTCTCCATCCATCGCGGTCACGACCGTGACACCGGTGACGAACTGCCGGTTCACCTGCTTCATCACGTCGATGTCCGGGGTGGAGGCAAGCGCGGACATGAGGGTGCTCCTTGTCATCTTGGTCGTCAGTCCTGTCCCACGCTGATGATGCCCAGCGCCGTGAGCAGAGCTCGGGGATCCCACGTCACGTGCTCCTCGACGATCCGGTCCCCCTCGAAGCGGGCGAAGGTGGCGCCACTGATGTCGACGCGCCGCTTGGTGGGCGGAACCCCGAAGAAGGAATTGTCATGCGTTCCACTGCTGTGCCAGCGGATCGCGGCTCTGTCGCCTTCGATCACGATGTCGTCTATGACGGTGGTCAGGTCCGGGAACGCCCCGCGCGTGGAGACGATCGCCGCCTTGAAGGCGTCCAGGTTCTGCGGGTGCGGGTCGATCCCGTGGCGCAGGTAGTTTGGGCTCAGCAGCGCGTCGAGTGCGTCGACGTCACCTCGGCCCCAGGCCTCGGCCCACGTCTTCTCGATCTGTTCCTTGCGGGCGTCGGTGTGCGTCATCTCTTCCCCTTCCACGGTGACGGCTTTGTGGAGTATGCGGTCCGTCCGCCGGCACGAACGGGAGTGCCCATGTCCTGCCGACCGCGGCAAGCGGGTCGGGGGACGAAAAAGCTCGCACATGAACGGCCATTGATCTCCGGGTCTCCTTCAGCTGAACCTCGACCCTCGCTGGCATACAAGAAGCAGTAATGCATGCCACACCGAGACCGTCAAGGGCCCGGCCGCGCCGGATTGCCTCTCTGCCCCCATGATCCCGCGAACGTGCAGTTCAAATGCGCTTGACCAGCTCCCGCAAGGGGACTGAATCGCGTGCCGAAGTCATTCGCGTCGGACCTCTTGACCGGTCTTAACGGGTGTGCCTATCGTCCTGTGCCATGCAAGACAGTCCGGAACACATCAACGAGAACATCGGTCTCCGCAAGCTCGTTCTCTACCGTGACGCCGTCCTGACCGAGGCGGGCGCCGAGCCCGCGCGACCCGCGTGGCGAGCCAGCGTCGCCGCGGTCATACGGAATCCATGGGTGGGCTCCGGTCCCTGGACAGACCTGTCCGCGGAGCAGATCCGTGTCGCCCCGGTCCTCGCCAAGCTGCTGACCGACCGCCTCATCGGCTGCCTCGGCGGCGTGGACGAGATCGAGTCCTTCGGCAAGGCCGCCATCGTCGGCACGGCAGGCGAGATCGAGCACGCCGGGGCACTCATCCACACCCCGTACTTCGGCAACCTGGTGAGGGAGTTCCTTCGGGGCGATTCCATCATCTGTTTCGCCGACGCCCGCGCCGAGGCCGGAGAGTCACTGACCATCCCGCTCTGGCACAAGATCCATGCCTCGACGCGCAGTCATTACCAGACCATCAGCGCCCGTGTCTCCGACGGGCCGCGAGCTGACGAGATCGTCGTCATCGCCGCGGCGTCGACGGGGCCACGTCCCCACCCCCGGATCGGCGACCGCATGACCGACCCTGTCGTCACCACCGAAACAATGGAGGTTGTTCCCTCATGAGCGTCCGCAGGATCGTGACCGTCGTCGAGGAGATCCACGCCGAGGGCGGCCGAAAGCTCGACCGTCCGGCCCGGGTCGCCGTCGTCGCGGCGGTGATCGAGAACCCCTGGGCCGGCCAGGGCTTCGTCGAGGATCTGGGCCCCGGCATCGCGGCGAACGCCTCCGACCTGGGCGCGCTGCTGGCTCCCGCGGTACTCGACGCCCTCGGTGCACCCGCCGAGGCCTACGGCAAGGCCGCCATCGTCGGTCTGGACGGCGAGATCGAGCACGGCTCGGCCCTGATCCACACCCTCCAGTTCGGCGACCACTTCCGCAAGGCGGCGAGTGCCACCACCCTGCTGCCCGCGGTCGAGAAGCGCGGCCCGGCCGGCGTGGTCTTCGACATCCCGCTGAAGCACATCACGGACGCCACGATCCGCTCGCACCACCAGAGCTTGGAGGTCCGCGTCAGCGACGCCCCGCACCCGAACGAGATCGTCATCGCCCTCGCCGCCGCCGCTCAGGGGCGCCCCCAGCAGCGCCTGGCACCGCTCTCGACCGAACAGTAGGTGCTCCATGAGCAAGCCGACCGTGGTCCTGCTGCACGGCGTCGGACTCGACCACACGATGTGGGAGCCGACCGTCGCGCTCCTGGCCGACCGATTCACCGTGATCACCCCGGACCTGCCGGGCCACGGCGCCCGCCCGCCGGTGAGCGACGCGGTGACGCTCGCGGACCTGGCGGACGTGGTGGCCGGTGAGATCCCGTCCGGCGCGCACCTGGTCGGATTCTCACTGGGCGCGCTGGTCGCCCAGCACCTGGCTCTGCACCGGACCGAGCTGGTGGCCACCCTGACCTCGGTCAGCTCGGTGTGCCGGCGCACGAGCGAGGAGCGGGCGTCGGTCCTCGACCGGCTGCGCACGGCGGAGGCGGACTTCGGCGCGAGCACGGCCGCATCCCTCAAGCGGTGGTACGACGGCACGGACGTCGATGCCGACCGCGTGGCCCGGACCGAGGTCACTCTGCTCGCCAACGACCTCGACTCCTTCCTCGGCTGCTATCGGGTGTTCGCCACGGCGGACGCGGAACTCTCACCGCACCTCGACGCCATCGCCGTACCCGCACTGGCCGTGACCGGGGAGAACGACCCCGGATCCACCCCCGAGATGACTCGTAGGCTCGCCGCGGCACTGCCCGACTGCCGGGCGGTGATCGTCCCGGAGGCACGTCACATGCTGCCCGTCGAACGTCCCCGGGCACTCGCGGACGCCCTCACCACCTTCCTCGGAGAGTGTGCTCATGTCTGACCTCACCACGTTGCAGCACTTCATCGGCGGAGAGCGGGTGGAGCCCGCGTCCGGGGAGTACTTCGAGAGCACCAACCCGGCCACCCGAGAGGTCCTCTACCAGGCCGCGCGCGGCGATTCCGCCGACATCGACCGGGCCGTCGCCGCCGCGAAGGACGCCTTCGAGGACCCGCGCTGGCGCGACCTCAGCCAGACCCGGCGCGGGCGCCTGCTGCGCCGCCTCGGCGAGCTGATCGCCGAGAACGCCGAGGAACTCGCCCGGATGGAGACGCTGGACAACGGCAAGCTGCTGCGCGAGATGCGGGGACAGCTGACCACCCTGCCGGAGTACTACCACTACTACGCGGGCCTCGCCGACAAGATCCAGGGCGACTTCATCCCGACCTCCGACCGCCAGGTGCTGAACTACACGACCCGGGAGCCACTGGGCGTCGTAGGGGCGATCACGCCCTGGAACTCCCCGCTGACGCTGACCAGCAGCAAGCTGGCCCCGGCCCTCTGCGCCGGCAACACCGTCGTGATCAAGCCCTCGGAGTACACCTCGGCGACCGTCGTCAGGCTCGCCGAGCTGGCTCTGGAGGCGGGTTTCCCGCCGGGCGCGGTCAACGTCGTCACCGGGTTCGGGGCCGAAGCGGGACAGGCCCTGGTCGACCACCGCGACCTCGCGAAGATCTCCTTCACCGGCAGCACCGCCACCGGGGCGCGTATCGCGGCGGCGACCGCCGGCCGGTTCATCGGCTCGACGCTCGAACTCGGCGGCAAGTCACCCAACATCGTCTTCGAGGACGCGAACATCGCGAACGCGGCGATGGGTGTCGTGGCCGGCATCTTCGCCGCCGCCGGTCAGACCTGCATCGCGGGCAGCCGCGTCTTCGCCCATCGGTCGGTCTACGACGAGCTGCTCGAGCGGGTCACCGAACGCGCCAGGACCATCCGCATCGGCGACCCCCTGGACGCGCAGACCGAGCTCGGCCCGCTGGCCTTCGGCGACCAGCGCGACAAGGTGGCGGGATACGTCGATCTCGGACGCAGCGAGGGCGCCCGGGTGCTGACCGGCGGCCGGCCCACCGACGGCGGGCTCGGCGGCTACTTCTACGAGCCCACCGTTCTCGTGGACGTCGACAACAGCATGCGCGTCGTCCGCGAGGAGATCTTCGGCCCGGTGCTGGCCGTCATGCCGTTCGACACCGAGGAGGAGGTCGTCCGGCTGGCCAACGACACCGACTACGGACTCGCGGCCGGTGTCTGGACGACGAACCTCGCCCGGGCGCACCGGATGGCGGCGCGGCTCGACGCCGGGACGGTCTGGGTCAACACCTACCGGGCCATGTCCCCCATGTCGCCGCGGCAGGGCTTCAAGACCAGCGGCGTCGGCGTCGAGCACGGCACCGAGACCATCAAGGAGTACACGCGCCTCAAGAGCGTGTGGATCAACACCAGTGAAGAGCCCGTGGCCGACCCGTTCACCATGCGGAGCTGACATGCCACAGGTCGCCATCACCCTCGCCGAGGGCCGTACGCCGGAACAGATCCGGGCTCTGCTGCACGAAGTGCACGCGGCGGTCCTCCGCACCACGAACACCCGCCCCGAGTACATCCGTGTCGTCGTCCACGAGGTGCCCCGGTCCCACTGGGCGACCGGCGACATCACCCTCACCGAGATGGACGCGGCCGGCCCGCAAGACGAGGAGCAGTCATGAGGTTTTCGTTGTTCGTCCACATGGAGCGCTGGGACGAGGAGGTCAGCCACCGCGAACTCTTCGAAAATCTCACCGAGTTGACCCTGATGGCCGAGGCCGGCGGGTTCGGCACGGTGTGGATCGGCGAGCACCATTCGATGGAGTACACCATCTCGCCGAGCCCGATCCCGCTCCTCGCCCACCTGGCCGCACAGACCACGACCATCCGCCTCGGCGCCGGAACCATCGTCGCCCCGTTCTGGAACCCGATTCGCGCCGCCGGTGAGTGCGCGCTGCTCGACGTCATCAGCAACGGCCGGATGGAAGTGGGCCTCGCCCGGGGCGCCTACCAGTTCGAGTTCGACCGGCTGGCGGGCGGTCTGTCGGCCCGCGACGGCGGCAAGCACCTGCGCGAGCTCGTGCCCGCCGTGCGGGCGCTCTGGCAGGGCGACTACGCGCACGACGGCGAGATCTGGCAGTTCCCGACGTCGACCAGCGTGCCCAAGCCGGTGCAGCAGCCC
The DNA here is from genome assembly GCF_003032475.1 of Streptomyces sp. P3. Taxonomy (NCBI): domain Bacteria; kingdom Bacillati; phylum Actinomycetota; class Actinomycetes; order Kitasatosporales; family Streptomycetaceae; genus Streptomyces; species Streptomyces sp. P3. The sequence continues at coordinate 5,617,542 of NZ_CP028369.1, read as the reverse complement.
ACGCCGCCCATGTGGATCGCCGCCCGCGACCCGGACTCCCACGACTTCGCCGTCGCCCAGGGCTGCAATGTCATGGTCACCCCCCTGATGAAGGGGGACGAGGAAGTCGTCGACCTGAAGCGGAAGTTCGACACCGCGGTGGCCGACCACCCCGAGGTGTCGCGTCCGGAGCTGATGGTGCTGCGGCACACCCACGTCCACTCTCCCGAGGAGCCCGACGGTTGGCGCCCGGCCGCGGAGGCCATCAACAGGTTCTACCGGACCTTCGACGCCTGGTTCGGCAACCAGACCACGCCGCGCAACGGGTTCCTCGACCCCAGCCCGGAGTCGAAGTTCGAAGGCCGTCCCGAGTTCGCGCCGGAGGCGCTGCACAGGACGGCGATGATCGGCACCCCCGCCGAAGTGATCGAACGGCTGCGCGCCTACCAGGAACTCGGCGTCGACGAGTACAGCTTCTGGATCGACACCGGCCTGTCCCACGAGGAGAAGCGCAAGTCGCTGGAGCTGTTCATCAAGGAGGTCGTGCCGGCTTTCCAGTAGGCCGACACCGTCCGCCGGAGACGTCGCCCAGAAGGCCGACCGACCGCGCAGAGCCCGCCCCACGTCTTTCGGGCCGCCTCCCCGTACCTCCACCTCCCCCGCGCGCATGACCTCGGCCCGCTGGTGTCCAGCGGCAGAGGGTTCGACCTCTCACGGATGGCCCCCCGCCACAGTGAGACTCCACAGCCCCCACCCCCACTGAGACAGCTTCTTTCCCCGCCCCCAGGAGCAGCCATGTCCCACGATGCCTCGGCGCCGGTGTACGGCAGCGCGGTCACCAAGGTCGAGCCCTTCGGCGTCGACCACATCCCCGACAACGAGCGGCACGGAAAACCCAGTTCGCAGTTCTTCGTGTGGTTCGCCGCAGGGCTCAACTTCCCGATCATCCTGCTCGGCTTCAGCGCCGCCTGGTTCGGACTGAGCTTCTCCGCAGCCGTGGCGGCCATCGTGATCGGCGCGGCCGTCGGCTCGCTGCTGATGGCCGTGATGTCCAAGATGGGCGTACGGCTCGGGGTGCCGCAGCAGATCCAGGCCCGCGGCCCGCTCGGCTTCTTCGGCAACTTCCTGCCCGTGGCCTACATCAACGTCTTCGCGGGCGTCGGCTGGGCGGCCGTCACCGTCATCCTCGGTGGCAAGGCCTTCGCCGAGCTGACACACCTGCCCTACTGGCTCTGCGGGGCCGTGCTCACCGCCATCGAGCTGGTGGTGTCGATCTACGGCTACAACATGATCAACTACCTCCAGAAGGTGTTGACCTACATCCTGACCCCGCTGTTCCTGATGATCACGGTGGTCGCGGTGGTGCGCGGCGGCAGCTTCTTCCACGCCGACGCGCACGCGGACGGCTACATCGGCTCCACGGGCGGATGGATCACCTTCGGCGGCTGGTTCCTGTCCTTCCTCGTCGCCTGGGCGCCCTTCGCCTCCGACTACTCCCGCTACCTCCCCGACACCCCCGAGGTCGTCGGCCGCACCGCCTGGTACACCGGCCTCGGCAACTTCGTCACCATCGCCTGGCTGGGCATCCTCGGCGTGGTCGTCGGCGGCAGCGCCAGCAGCTCCGACTCCATCACCGCCCTGCACGAACTGGCCGGCCCCTTCGCGATCCCCGCACTGCTCGCCGTCGGCCTGTCCGCCCTGGCCCAGAACTTCCTCAACGTCTACGGCGGCGCGATCTCCGTCCAGACCCTGAAGATCCCGGTCACACGCGCCCAGGCGGTCACCGTGATCTGTCTGCTGGCCTACGTCATCAGCCTGTGGGGCGAGTCCGGCACGGAAGCAAAGTTCAAGGTGTTCCTGAACCTCACGGCCTACTTCATCGCCCCCTTCGCCGCCGTGCTGCTGCTCGACTTCTACCTCGGCGGCCGCTCCGACGCGTCCCGCATCGAGGAGCTCTACGACCGCCGCCGGGTGCTGGACTGGGGCTTCGTCGCCTGGGTGGGCGGGGTCGCCGCGTCGGTGCCGTTCTGGCAGTCCAGCTTCTACACCGGCCCCTTCTCCACCGCCTACCCCGGCGCCGGCGACCTCAGCATGTTCGTCGCGGCAGGTGCGGGAGCCGTCCTGTACCTCTTCACGTACCGGCTGAAGCCCCTGTGGTTCAGTGAGGGCGCGGCCGCGCCCGAGGCGCCCGCCCCGCACCCGACAGCCGTCACCGGATCCTGACACGCCTCGTCGGTCGGGCGGCACCGCACAGCGGTGCCGCCCGACCGACGTCCGTCGTCCGAGGCCAACCGCTCCTCGCCCGCACCCGGCTGTCTTCTGCGGCTTGTCGCAGGCGGTGGGCGAACGCCGGCTCACAGGGCTCGGTTCTGCTCCTCCCCCAGTCCCAGCAGCCGGGTTCCGGTCGAGCTCTTGATCGCGGTGATCTGCTCCGGGGAAAGGCCCGGGCAGCGCTCCACGAAGCCCACCGGGTCCGGGTCGCCGACCGGGTAGTCGCTCCCCAGGACGATCCGGTCGACCCCGACACGGCCGACGAGCGCCTTGAGCGTCTCGGGGTCGTAGACGCAGGTGTCGAAATACAGGTCGCGCAGGTACTCGCTCGGCAGGCGGGTGATGTTCCGGGCGCTGTGGGGCATGTTGTGGACGTTGCGGTCGAGGCGGCCGCAGTAGTGGGGCAGGTAGCCGCCGCCGTGCGAGATGACGATCTTCAGGGTCGGCAGGTGGTCGAGCAAGCCCTCGTAGATCATCGAGGAGATGGCGCGGGCCTCCTCCACCGTCTGACCGACGGAGTTCCACAGCCCGTAGTCGAGGTACCAGGGGTCCTTGACTCCGTGGGGATGCATGAAGACGACCAGATCGCGCTCCGCGACGGCCTCCCACACCGGCCACAGCGACGGGTGACCGACGTACGTGCCCTTGACGTTGGCAGGCATGTTGACCACGCGCAGGCCGAGTTCCTCGTTGGCCCGCAGGAGCTCGCGCACGGCGAGATCGGGCGCCTGCAACGGCAGGGTGATGCTTCCGAGGACGCTACCTGAGTACCTCTGCTGAGCCGCCGCGTTGGCGTCGTTGAGGCGCTGGTTGAGCGCGAGGTCCGTGCGTGGATCGGCCCATTCGCAGCCGGCGAACACCGTGCTGCTGGAGACGACCTCCACGTCGATGCCCCGCTTGTCCATGTCGACGATGTGCTCGGCCGGGTCGAGCATCTTGGCTTTGAAGCCCGCGATCTGCGGGGGCGGGGTGATGGCGCCGAACCCGGACATCACGTTGTGGTCCCATGCCTGGTCGGCCACTTCCGCCTCGAGGACGTGGGAATGGAAGTCGATGACGGGTGCCATCCGGTGTCTCCTCAGAACTGTGTCTGCTGCTGGTATCGAGTGGCGGGCGACTGTCGGGCGCCGTCGTCCATCAGTGCGCTCTCCGCGTTCGACAGCGCCTTCAGTGCGGCGTCCTGGTCCTCCAGTCCCGGGACGCAGACGGTCTCGCCCAGGCGCAGGCCGGCCAGACCGGCCGAGGCCACGTCCTCCGGGGACATCGCGGAGGGGATGGTGCGGCCGAAGCCACCGTTCCAGTCCGTGGCCACGAGACCGGGGCACACCACCTGCGCGCGTACCCCGGTGTCCGCCAGTTCGCCCGCCAGCGTGCGGGTGAAGGCGACGGTGGCGGCCTTGGCGGCCGCGTACAGAGTGCGGCGCGGCATGTGGGGGTTGTCCCGGCCCCCGCTGAATGCCAGGAGTGATGCGACGGTGACGACTGTGCCCTCTCCGGCGGCGAGCATGCCCGGCAGGGCGGCGCGTGCCAACTGGATCGGCGCGACGGCGTTGAGGGTGAGCAGTCGGTCGATCTCGTCCGGAGCGACATCGGTGAGCGGGGCGTAGCCGCCGAATCCGGCGTTGCTGATCAGGAGCCGGACGTCGCCGGCGGCCAGGCGGCCGGTCACCGCGGCGAGTCCCTCGTGGGAGGAGAGATCGGCGGCCAGGACCTCCACCGCGGCACCGAACCCGCGGAGCCGGTCGGCCAGGTCGTTGAGCCTGTCGGCGCGCCGGGCCACCAGGACGAGGTCATGGTCGGGCGCGAGGAGGTGGGCGTAGGCGGCGCCGATTCCGGAGGAGGCGCCCGTGACGAGTGCGAGAGTTCGGGACATGCGTCCACTTTTCACCACCGTTTGCTAGATGTCAAACGCTTGATAGTAGTGAAACGGTGTACTCTCACTCCATGGCAGCCATGGAGGAGGAACCGGTGTCCGCCGACGCGCTGGAGCGGGTCGTCTGGGCGCTACGACGGGCAGAGGTGTCGGTGCAGGCACTCAAGGAGCAGAGGTTGCGCTCCCTGGGGATGGCCGTGTCCCACTACCAGTTGTTGATGCTTGTCCACGACGAGCCCGGCCTGACCGGAGCGGAGCTGGCCCGCCGTCTGACGGTCACGCCCCAGGCGGTGGCGTCCCTGGTCGCCCGCCTCGAGAGCAAGGGCCAGGTGGAGCGCCATGCCCACCCACGCCATCGTCACGTCCAGGAACTGCACCTCACCGACGCGGGCCGCGACGCCCTCCGGGCGGCCGACACCGTGATCACCGAGATCGAGCGGAAGGTCACGGACGTCCTGGGCGCGGACGACGCCGTCCAGTTGAAGGCGCTGCTCGACCGGGTGACGGAGGCGACTCGTGAACTACGCCGGTGACTCCGTCGCCGAAGGCGCCACTGCTGCCGGCGGCGACAACACGGCCGACGGTCCGCCACTCGGCACGACTGGCGTCGGCCGAGCTCGACTGATGCGATGGTCGTATGCGATTCGAGCATGTGCCGTCTGCCAGCGTAAAACCCGCAAATACGGGCACGGCGGGACACCGTTGTGCCCGTGGTGCGCCGCGCCGGTGCTGAAGCAGCGGGGTCCGCACGTGCGCCAGCTCAGCGCCCGCCCATAACCCGCGTCCGACCGCCGGGAAGGGCGTGCTTGGACCATGTCCATGTGGGGCTCAGTCGTTGAAGTTAGGTAGGGCGGTGCTACCGGGTGCTTTGGGTTTCTCCCCCTGTCGATTGGCCACAAGACCGTGTCTTTTAAAGCGGGTCTCCGTATCGCTTGATGTCACGGGCCGCGCGCTTACGACGGGTACGCGGGGTGGATGAGAAGATTTGGCCAGGATGAATCTCGCCATCTTCGATCAGCCGTTGAGTCATGGCGACTTTGTCCCGGGCCGGGCGGCCGACTTGGTCATAGCGATCTCGAGCACGTTGGATGTACTCATTCACTGACCCGAGAGACAGATTCAGTTTTCGTGCAACCATGGCCTTGGTCATTCCACCTGTACACCAGGCAAGAAGTACCCTGATCTCCTGCGCGGTCAGGTTGGGTTTGGTAGATGCAGAGTCGGCCACGATCAGACCCGCGTGCCTCGGGGCAGTGTACTTATGTCCTTTCGCTGCAGCCTGGATGGCGCCGATCAGGTGGTTCTCGCCCTCAGCCTTTGTGACGTAGGACTTGATGCCGAGTTGACTGCATTCAAGGATCACCTCGGCCGACTCCTCTCCGGAGAACACCACGACGTTGCGGCCTTGATCGACCAGCTTGCGCAGGTGGAAGAGCTCGTGCACGTCTTCCTGCTGCAAACCCAGGTCGAAGACGACCACGTCGGCCTTCGCCCCTTCCCCGGTCCACACACGGGTGAGTTGGTTGCCGGCGGAGATGACGTGGATGGGGGGTTCGGCGCGGGAGCACAAGTCGCGGACTCCGCGGATCACGACATGGTGGTTTTCACAGATCACAACGGTGATGGGCTGGTCTGCCACTGAGCCTCCGTACTGAAGGTGGTGTCGTCTGTGTCCAGGAAGTTCTCGGTCTCGATCGCAGTATGGGCGCAGGGCGGAATGTCGATGTCCCCGCAATCGCCCACTGCTTGCACGGAAATGAAGTTCGGTGTGAAGACAACGGTGATCTGGGCCCAGCTTCTGCTTTGCGCCAGGACATGGAGGGAATTACTGCTCAGCACTTCACGGATGTCGTCTGGTGGGTCGGTGGGATGGCCGTAGGTGGCGATCTCGGCTTTGACGTTGCGTCGACCCGCCGTGTCCACGAACTGCCTGAGGTCGTGGATGAGTTGATTGGGTACGTCGTCGTTCTCTGAGAAGAGCCGGCGCATTCGAGCTGCCTCGATCCAACAGGCACGTTGGACGTTGAGGTCGTTGCCGTCGAGGCTCCCGTCGGCCAGGCCCCTGAGGAGCGGGGCGGCCGTGTGGGCGAGGTCTGCATAGCTGTTGTTGAGTTCCTGCGCAGTCTGTGCGGCGACGTGCTCGGCGTGCCGGATGTTCTCAGCCTGGGCCCGGGCGACTTCTGCCCGGCGTGCCGTCTGCCGTAGCGCGGTGGCTGCCATCCCGCAGGCCAGGGGGAATCCGATGGCGCCGATGGAGCCGCTGACGAAGTTCAGGACGCTGTCTTCATCGGCGGGTCCCTTGAGAAGGAGGTTGGTGAACGTGATGAGTTGGTGGGCGGCGAGGAAGGCGGCCAGCTGGGTCATCGGCCGGTCCAGGAGAAGTATCACGCCGATCCATCCGACGGTGCCGAACGCCCAGTCCGCGGCGGTGCCCGGTGCTCCGGTGGGCAGGGAGAGGCAGGACAGGATCGACGCAGTGAAGGCGAGAGCCACTCCGCTCCACCGGGCGCTGCCCCAGATGGTGTGACGCCATGTGAGTACGCCCTCGGTAGCCGTGACGGTCACGAGGATGCTCCATGCGAGAACTTGCATCCACAGTGGCCGGTAGAGGCCGGTGTTGCGCAGCCAGCTCATCGAGAACAGGACGGTCGTAGCGATGGCGAGCACGGCGATACGCAGGTGTCGCAGGAATTCCGCCGTGGTGGGATCGTCGTCGGCTCGGTGGAAGGGTTTCATCGTCGCCACTCCAAACAAACGGTGGTTCCTCGGCCTGGCCGGGAGGAAATCTCGGCAAGGCCGCCGACCTCTTTGATGCGCTGGTGAATGGACTCCCTCACGCCGTGGCGGATACGTGGGACGCCTTCGGTGTGGAAGCCGCGACCCTGGTCAGTGATGGAGATGCGCACAGTGTCTCCCTCGGCTTGCACGGTGACTCGGCAGTGATCGACACCAGCGTGGTTGGCGACGTTAGCGAGTGCCTCGCTCGTTGCACCGGTCAGCGCCACAGCGATCCGCCGGGGCAGCCGTAGAGTCTGAGGGTGACTGAAGTCGACTTTGATCATCGTCAGGTCGACGATGCGCTGCAGTTGAGGGATGAGGTCGCTGTCCTCGGCTCCGGCGTCCTCGAATGACAGCAGCTTCTCCAAGTCCCTGCCGGCCTGCTCGGCCAAGAGCTCTGCAGGGATTTTGTTCGAGCCGGTACCGACCCACAAAAGAGTGGTAGCCGCAGTGTCGTGGAGGGTCCGGTTGTGTTCGCGCTTGGCGGCCCGGACTGCTGTCTCGGTCGCCTGTTTCGCTCGAGCTGACTCTGCGTCTGTTGCGGCGTCGTCGGCGAGTTTCGCACCGCGCTGCATCAGAGTCCACAGCATGCGGGCGAGACCGGCGACGATGACCGACCATCCTGCGGTCACCAGGCTGTCGAGTGATCCGTGTTCAGGCAGCGCGGTGGCGGTTCCCGCTATGGCGCCGCTCAGCACCAGCGTGGCCGCGATTGCGCCCAGGCGCCAGCCAGCCGAGTACTGGTAGCCCACACATGCGAACGCGAGAAAGGGCAAGAGCCACGATCTGCCGTGCTCCAGCCACTGCTGCGGAACCGTCCAGGGGGTGCTGGCGGCCAATGCCGCCAGCACCAGGGCGTCGGCCATCGTGGCCCAGGCTCCCGGCTGGCGGCGCATGGCCCGTACGTATACAAGGCTCCAGGTCGTCGTCACTGCCAGCAGCGTGCAGGTCATCTGGGGGGACGGCGCCGTCCGCGCAGCCAGCGTGGCTACGGTCAGTGTCGGAAGCCCGGTGGCTATCCGCATGGCACCGTCATAGCGCCGGCCCAGCTCGCGTAAGTGTGTGACCGCGCTACCGACGTCGGCCATCGAAGATCCTCCCCCGCATGCGGATCATCCCGCCGGCCGGACGGTCGCGGCGCGCTCTGCACCACATCATTGTGGCGGCGTTCGCCGGGGTCATGCTGTCGGTCGTTCGTCCGACACCGGGTGAGGCATGTCGTCGATAGCGTTGCCAATAACAGCGGCTCGCTGCGGGCCTGCTGGTCTTTGTCGGACAACGAGAAGGGCACCATGTCCAGCACCGCTTTCCGCCGCCGGGCGACGGGCTTCGCCACCGCCGTCCTGTGTGGCTTCGGCCTGCTCACGGCCCAGGCGTCCCCGGCCTCGGCCTCCACCGCCCCCGGCGTGAACGCAACGCCGTTCAACGAGGGTGACGAGTACTGGGACACCGACGGCTGTACGGGCGTCAAGGATTCCAGCTCCTACTTCGACTTCCACCACGCCTGCAAGCACCACGACGGCTGCTACAAATTCCACTGGTCCGACCGCGCGACGTGTGACCAGTGGTTCCGCAATGACATGGAAGCCTCCTGCAGCGCATTGCATGCCAACCAGGCCTGCTACGCCGTCGCACGGCTGTACTACTTTGGCGTGCGCGCCTTCGGTGAAGTCCCCTGGAGCATGCACAACATCGAGGTGTCCATGGGGCAGTTCATCACCGACCTGCAGGACTTGCAGAACCCCCGCTAGCCAGTACAGCGCCCCGCCGTGCCCGGGAACCGGTGCGGCGGCGCACTGCACTATCGAGCCAGAGGAGCTGTGGTGAGTTCATCCTCCGACCCGAGTCCGCCCGGGCCGTTCCTTCCGCTACACACCGCTGTCGTGCTGCTCATTGGCGTGCTGATCGGGCTCGTCGCCGGCGGCCTCGCCTTCCTCGCAGACAGCCCACTGCCTCTGTGCACTCTCACCGGCCTTGGCGCCACCGGCAGCAGCGTCCCCATGCTGCGCTCCCTCATCAGCCGCAACGAGTAGATGTCCACAAGGACATACTCCACGCAGTGCCGATTTGATCGTTAGTACACGTCGTTGGAGCGGCGCGCGACCGCACCACGGGGGTGCGCGCCGCCGACATGTCAGGCCGGGAGCGATCGCCCCCTGGCCCCCAGCGACAATTCGGCGTCCGCATACGGGAGCCGAGCGACGTCGAGAGCGCCCTGGCGGAGAAGGAGGAGCAGCTCGAGGGACGCAGGCGCCCAGTAATGCAACGGTCTTCGTGGTCATCGGTCCATGACGTGGGCAGATACAAGCGGCGGTCGATCAACGTGCGGCCGCGGGCACCGGCATAGGCGAGGAAGACACCGACCTGACAGTTCTCCGTCCGCCCCGCCGTTCCCGATCCGGCTGGGGATGATGCTCAGCGACGCGAAACAAGGATGATCCCAGAACTCCTGACTCCCTCACGACGCGGACCGGTTCGGCTCGTTCGGCGCGGCCGGCCAGGACCCGCAGCTGCGGAGATTCCGGCGCGGTGGCGATAAAGGGCCTCCGCGCCTCTAACCTGATGTCGACGCGACGGTTTACCGAGAGGCGGTCGAGGGTGGAGCCTGCGGCTCTGGGGATGGCGGCGCGGGTCGCCTCGACACTGATCAAGCCGCTCGTGGCGAAGCTGTTCGTGCGGGAGGAGAGTGGCGCCGACCTCGTCAGCAAGCCAATCCGTGTCTCCCAACTGGTCAGCTGGCGTGGCCAGAAGCGCACCTTGGACGAGCGAGACGTGCGCAAGATCAGCGAGAAACTGATCAGCCGGACCCTGGCCGCGAACCCGTACGAGCCGGCGGTGCACGACGGCGACCGCATAGCCGTGGTCGACGCGCTGACCAAAACCCTGCTCTCGCTCGGCGACCTGGAGATGGAGGACGTCCAGGCGGTCCACCTCGGGCACGTCGAGCTGGCGCGCAAGCTCTCGGCCGCGGCGGACGACTCGACGCGGAACATCAGCGCCGACGCGACGAACCTCTACCGTTCCCTGCTCGACGTCTGCTGCCTGCACATCCTTCAGTTCTTCACGCAGCGCTCGGCGTTCATCCCGGCCACGCTGATCACGCAGACCCGCATGATCGACGAGACCATGCGCCGCATGGAGGTGCTGACGGCGCGGCTTCCCCCGCCGCGCAGCCAGGACGCCGATTTCGAGCAGCGCTACCTGGAACACCTCGGGCTCAAGTACGGCAAGCTCGCCATCTTCGGGCTCGACCTCAGCACTCCCGGTCAGGCCCGCTGGCCGCTCGACACAGCCTATTTGAGCCTGGAACTCTCGGCGCAGAGCCGCGACGGGGGTGTCTCGGCCACCCACCGGCTCCGGGTTGAAGGGGCCCTGACCGGGAAGCACCGTGTGGTGCTGCGGGGCCCCGCCGGTTCGGGCAAGACGACACTGGCCCAGTGGCTCGCCGTCAGCGCCGCGCAGAACGATTTCGACGACGAGCTCGGCTTTCTCCGCGGCCGTGTCCCGTTCATTCTCCCGCTCCGCAGCCTGGCGCAGGAATCCACACTCCCCACCGCACACAAGTTCCTCACCATGGCCGGCAGCATGCTGGAGGGCGCGCAACCGAAGGGTTGGGCTGACCGGGTCCTGCACAGCGGGCGCGGCATCGTCCTCGTCGACGGCATCGACGAGATCTCGGAGTCGAAGAGGCTGCTGACCAAGCGGTGGCTCGCAGAACTGACCGAGATCTACCCGCGCACGTTCTTCCTCGTGACCACGCGTCCCTCCGCGGTCCCGATCGGCTGGGCGGCGGACCTCGGGTTCGTCGAGTTCGACCTGCTGCCCCTCAACCAGCGCGACATCGACAAGTTCGTCAACCGCTGGCACGATGCGGCCCTGTCGACTCTCGGAGACGCCGAGGAGCGCACCGAGGTGGAGCAGTATCGGGCCGCCCTGCACGTCACCCTGCGCCGCAAGCCCGACCTGTACCAGCTCGCCACCAATCCCCTGATGTGCTCGGTTATCTGCGCTTTGCACCGCGATCGGCATTCGCAGCTGCCCGAGGGGCGCATGGACCTGTACGCGGCCGCGCTGCGGATGCTCCTGGTCCGCCGCGACAAGGAGCGGGAGGTCATCGCGCCGGAGGGCTTGCAGCTGACCGAGGAACAGCAGGTCCAACTCCTCCAGCGGCTCGCGTACTGGCTCATCCGCAACGGGCGCTCCGAGGCCACCCAGGCGCTGGCCGTACGCATCATCCGGGAACGGCTGCCCTCCATGCCGCACGTCGTCGCGCTGGACGGCGCGCACCAGGTGTTCCGTCATCTGCTGCTGCGCAGCGGGCTGTTACGGGAACCCACGCCGGACACGGTCGACTTCATCCACCGGACCTTTCAGGATTACCTTGGCGCAAAGGCGGCCGTCGAGGCTTCCGACCTGGATCTGCTCGCCAAGAACGCTGGCGACGACCAGTGGGAGGACGTCATCCGCATGGCCGTCGGTCACGCCCGCGAACGCGAGCGCGCCGAACTGCTCCGCAAACTGGTGATCATCGGCGACCAGCGTCCCTCCCAGCGGCGCCGCTATCACCTCCTGGCCGCGGCGAGCCTGGAGAACGCCACGACGCTCGACCCGGCGATCAGGGCGGAGGTGATCAGCCGCGCCGCCTTCCTCATCCCTCCGGCCAGCCGCGAGGAGGCGGAGAATCTGGCTCAGGCGGGTGCAGTGGTCCTCGACGTGCTGTCGGGGCCCGCCGACATGACGGAGGAGCAAGCCGTCGCGAGCGTGCGCACGATCGGGCTGATCGGGGGGCCGGCCGCACTGCAGCGGATGCGGGCGTACAAGGACGCGCCCCAACGCGGTGTTCGCCAGGAGGTCGTCAACGCGTGGCCGCGGTTCGACACGGTCGAGTTCACCGAGTCCATACTGGCCGACTGCCGCTGCGATGACATCGAGATCCCGGTGACGAACGTGGAGCAGGTGGCGTGTTTGCGCCAGCTCCCCGAGGTGCCGAACCTGTCGCTCCCCCAGCCGTCGCTGATCCACGAGCTCTCCGCCGTCCTCGACCGGGCCTCCACGGTGTCCCTCGCGCTCGGCACGGCCGATCACCGCACATCGGAGCTTCCCGCCCTCGGCGGTCTGACCGGGCTGAGGCGCCTGCACGTACGCAATCCGACGTCCACGCTGTCCCTGAGACCACTCGCCGACAGCGGCATCCGGGAACTCGTGTTCGACTACGTGCCGGTCGGCCTGGACCTCTCAGCGCTCCAGGCCGTTCCGCTGCTGACCGCGCTGAGCCTTAGCTTCGCCGACCGCATCGCCCTCCCGGAGGTCGGGCTGCCCTCGATCACGTCCCTGCGACTCAAGGGGGTGGCGGACACGGCATGGTTGCCCGACTTCGCCGCTCTCTTTCCTGGCCTTACCCGGCTGCACCTGAATCTGCACCGCAGGCCGCGCCGGGCGCCCCTCGACCTGTCCCGGGTGCGGGGCATCAACTGCGTCACCGTCCGTGTCCGGAACACGACGAAGGTCATCGGCTTCGACGGGCTCGACCCGGGGCGGGTGTCGGTCATCGTGGAGGGTCGCCGCACAGGCGGTCTCCTCACATCGTTCCGCGACCAGCGCCCCTGACCCGGGCGGCCGCTGGGAAGGAACGCACCGCGCACACTGCGGTCCGCCCGTCCAGTGGCCCTCAGGAAGCGCCCGGAAAACCTGTGCGCGCGGTCGTGCCAGATCATGGCGGCATGTCCGCGAACCTGTGCGACGCGCTGCAGATCCGGCTCAAGAGTTTCCCTGCGTCGATGCCCTGACGTGCGGCGAGCACGCTGGTGGAGGTTTTCACGCTCTGCGCGTCGATCACGCAGGCCCGCGGCTCGACCTCCCGACCTTCTTTCTGCCGTAAGAGCTGCCTGAGCAGGCCATTGAGCCGGGCGAACACTGGACAGGGGCGTCCGCGGCCGCAACCGCCATCACCGTCCAGTCGCTCACCTGGGACACCGGGGCCCGTACCGCCACCGTGAAGCTCACCTCGGACATCGGCTCGACAACCCGGGAGCCTCCACCAACGCCGGCACGGCCCTGGACCAGTGGCAGGACACCAACGCCGGCAACCAGTGGTGGAAGCTCGTACCGGCTGCCACCAGCGGCTACTACCACCTCGTCAACGTCAGGAGCGGTCTGCACGCGGACGTGCAGAACGGATCGGCCGCCGACGGCGCCAAGGTCGTCCAGTGGCCCGGCGGCAGCGGCGGCGGCCAGGAATGGCGGCCCGTCGGAGTCTGACGCCCCTGCGACGAGCGTCTGCGACGACCGGGGCGACGGCTCCGGCGCACTGCATACGCCGGAGCCGACCGTTCGGGGGTGAAGCCGGTCAGCCGTGGAAGGGTCAGGGGGCCGCCACGACCACGTTGAACCAGGGGGTGCTGAGCGAGCGCAGCGGCGAGTCGAGCTTCTGCATGTTCAGCCGGTAGGTCCCGGCCGGGAGAACTCCGCCGCCGGGCAGCGGGGCCAGCGGCAGGTACCGGCCGTTGAAGACACCGCTGCGGTCGTACGTCCACAGACCCGCGCTGGTACGCAGGATGGTGTAGGGGCCGCGGGCGAGCGAGGGGTTGACCGCGGACTTCTGCGCACGGTTGAGGACGAAGGACGCGCCCGCGTACGACGGCACGCGGGCCGGCCGGGTGAGGGTGAAGCTGAAATAGCGGTTGGCGTAGCCGGCGCCGGAGGTCAGGGGCGGGCAGTTCACGGCGACCACGGTCCGGCCCGTCACATTGCCCAGGGCGAGAGGGTTGCTGTACGAGCCCGCCCCCGCGAGCCGACGGCAGTCGTACCGATAGGTGGCGGCGGAGGCGGACGGGGCGAGCGCCAGTGTCATGGCGGCGGCCGCCGTGGTGGCCGTGACGACGGCGGCGACCTTGCGCAGCGGGCGGGGCAGGACGGTGCTGTGACGCTTCATCTGGTGGTTTCAACCCCCTTCGTGAGGCCCGGAGTTCGGGCCGTTCGGAAACCTAGCCCAGCCGGGGCGCGGCGGGTGGCGGGTGATCGGTAAGGGAGAGAAACAGATCGCGGATGACGCCGGGCGGACTGCCCCTCTTCGTCAGCAGGATGGATGAGGTCCATCGGACCGCGTCCGGTCATGTCCTGTCCTCCTGGTCCGTGTGCCTGGTGGCGGCCCGGCTGGGGGCCGTGCAGGGTGATGACCGAAGAGGTGCTCGCGTCCCTCTTGACGACGAACAGCTGCGGCTGGTCGGCCGTGCCGGCCACCTGCCAGTCACGGAGGGCGCCGCAGTCGGGGATCGTGAGCGTGATGCGGTCCCGCGCTCCGCCGTGGGCCGGGCGGCCGGCCTCGGGCTGCGGCGCGAAGGTCCATGTCCCGGTGCCTGAGCACGAGTCCCACGGTCCGGTGTTCTCGTCGACCAACGGCATGTTGTCGCCCTCGGCCACGCCGTTCTCGCCCAGCCGCAGCCGGTAGGCGCCGCCGCCGCCGATCCAGTCCCCGACGTACCTGCCCCGCTCGAGCCGGGGCGGCTCGTACGCGTGCCAGCGGGTCCACTCCAGGAGGAACCCGCCGACCACGGCGAGGAGCAGGGCCACTGCGGTGGCAGCGCCGATCCGGGCCGCCATCGCACCCCATCCCAGCGACCGGCGGTGTTCGTACCAGGCTGCTGTCACCGGGAGCAGCCCGGTGCCCGCGATCCAGGCCACGGTCCACCCGACCGGGACGTCCCACACCGAGACGGCCCACGCCGTGTGGGCCGCGGTGACCGCAGCGGCCCCGAGCGCCGCTCGCAGCGCAGCCCGCGGCGCAGCCGCCAGGAGCCGGGCCAGTGCCATGGCGGGCAGGGTGAACAGCAGCCAGTGCAGGTACCCGGCGAGGACCACGAGGAAGAGCACCCGGGGGGCCCAGGCGAGGGCGCCACCCGCGAAACCGATTCCGTGGTCGTCGCGCATGCCGGCCGTGGCGAGGAAGACCGCTCCCGCGACGACGAGCTGCGCCATGAAGGCCAGCTCCGCCCCGGTCGCCAGGTGCGACCACCTCCCGCCGGGCGCTTGACCGCCCGGCTGCGGAGCCGACTGCGGACTCGGCCGCAGAGCCACTGCCGGCACCCCCGTTCCTGGTCATCGGCCTGGTCGTCAGGCCGACGGTCACCCTGCCGCAGAGCCCGTCCTCCGAGCCGTTGGCCGATTGCGGGCTTCACCGGAGAGCTTCCCAGACGGCCGCCCTCGGCCGCCTCGGGGGAACTACGCATGCGCGCACGTATGTCGGGCGGCTCGGCGGGGGTCCCGACCGAGAACCAACTCGGCGCGCTGGACCGCGTCCGGCTGGATCGCGTCGGGGCTGTCAGGGTCCGCCGAACCGTTCGACGGCCGAGGTTCGGACGGCTTCCTGCGCGAGGTGTGCACCTTGCTCGAGGAGGTCCTGCCACGAGCCCGGGGCGAGGTCCCGCGCGATCATTCGTTCGCGGTGCGGCGAGGGAACGGAGTCCGCGAGACGTGCCAGCGTGTGCGCTTGCACGGTCTTCCGGTGTTGCAGGTGGACCGGCTCCTCTGCCTGCGCGGCACGCGCCGTGGCTCTGCGTGTGTCGCCCACCTGCGCCAGGGACACCGCCGGTTCGGTGAGGGGGTGACAGTCGCGAACGGTGCGGCAGTCCGCCGATGAGCGTCTCGGCCAGGATCGCCAGTGCGGCCCTCTTGGTCATGGCGGCCGGCCACCCAGCGCCGGCCACCCGCAGCCACGGGCCGGTGTCGACCAGGCCATGTGGCCGCGGCGGCCGCGGAGCTGGAGCGAGCGGAGGGGCGGCAGGACGGAGGGCTGGTGCGGTGGCACCGGCCCTCGTACAGCTCGTCGGTTACAGGGCGATGACCTGCCATTCCTGGTTGGTGCCGCCGGTGTCGCGCCACTGGATGATTGCGGCGCCGTCCGCGGTGGAGGCGTCCTTGACGTCGGCGCACCAGCCGTTGCCGACGTTGACGAGCCGGTAGTAGCCGCTGGTCGCGGGGACCAGTTTCCACCACTGGTTGCCGGCGTCGGTGTCGGTCCACTGGTCCAGGGCGGCGCCCTCGGCGGAGCCGCCGGGGCTGTCCAGGACCTTGCCGCTGCGGACGTTGGACAGCCGGTAGGAGCCGTCGGTGTTGGGCAGCAGCTTCCACTGCTGGTTGGTGCCGCCGGTCCATGGCCACTGGATGACGGCCGCGCCGTCGGCGCTGGAGGCCGCGTTGACGTCCAGTACCTTGCCGCTCTTGCGGTTGACCACCCTGAACGTGCCCAGGTCGGCGGCGAAGGGACGGTCGTACACCTCCAGACTGCGGATGGACGCCCAGGTTCCGGAAGGCAGGCCCGTGACGGTCACCCTCACGTACCGGGCGGAGGCGCTGAACACGGCGACCTGGACCTGGCTGGTGCTGGTGGTGCCAGTGCGGTCGGCCAGCATGGTCCAGTTGGTGTTGTCGGTGGAGCCCTCGATCCTGTACCGGTAGTTGGTGGCGTCCAGCTCCCAGGCGATCCGGGCGCCGGTGACCGACTTGGCCGCCCCCAGATCCACCTTCAGCCAGTGACCGGTGTTGCCGTTGCTCGCGCACCAGCGGGTCGCGGTGGAGCCGTCGACCGCCTTGGCCGCCGTGTTGCCCTTGGAGCTCTCCTCGCTGCTCGCTGTGGCGGTCCTGCCGGCGGCGATGTCGGCGGGCTGGACCGTCCGGTCCAGGGTGACGCCGACGACGCTGTCCTCGGGGATGCGGGTGCGGTTGATGCCGGTGACGGTCACCTCGCCGCTGCCAGCCACGCTGAACGGCAGGTCGGTCCCCGATGCCACGTCGAAGACCCGGGTGACCGTCGCGTCGCCGATCTGCGGGGTGGTGAAGGAGGTGCCGCTGTAGCCGGGCAGCAGGTGGATGTAGAAGGTCTTGTCCTTGTACGTGAAACCGTACTTGCCGTCGACCGGGTTCCACGGGCCGCCGCAGGTGCTGTACACGGCCTCCCCGCACGTGGTCAGGAAGGAACCGATCCGCCGTACCAGGGTCTGCTGGTCGGTGGGGACCGCGCCGGTGCGGTCGGGGCCGACGTTGACCAGGCAGGTCATGTTGCGCACCCAGGCGTTGACCAGGATGTTCATGGCGGTGCCGAAGCTCATCACGCCGGAGCCGGCCCGGTAGCCCCAGGCGCCGCCGATGGTGAAGGTCTTCTCCGCCACCTTGCCGGTGCGGATGGCGCCGGTCGGTACGGAGGGGCCCTCCTCGCTGGCGAAGTCGCCGATCCAGCCGGCGCGCAGAGTGGTGACGGCGTCGGGCTGGTGCTTGCGGACCAGGCCGGTCAGGCCCAGAGGCTTGCCGGTGGCGGGGTCGGTGTCGCCGTAGGCGGCGTCCACCGGCCACTCGTTCGAGGTGTCGCGGAACTTGCCGGGCTCCCAGAAGAAGGCGGCGTCGGCGTCGGAGCCCTGCTGGCCCAGCCAGCCGCCGTCCCACCAGATGTCGTCGATCTTTCCGTACTGGGTGACCAGCTCCTTGACCTGCTGGTACACCTCGTTCTTCATGATCCGCGCGTTCTCCTTGTGCGTCGGATCGGTGGTGTAACCCCAGGCGTTGGGAAGGCAGTTGGTGCCCCGAACGTCGTAGTAGCCGGGGTAGCGCCAGTTCAGCGGGGAGAAGTAGAGGCCCACCTTCAGTCCGGCATTGCGTACGGCAGTGATGTACTGACCGACGAAGTCCTTCTGCAGCGGCGCCTGACCTGCGTGCCAGGCGTTCGGGTGGGTGGACGGCCACAGCGCGAAACCGTCGTGGTGGCGAGTGGTGAGCACGGTGTACCTGGCGCCCATGTCCTTCGCCAGCTGGGCCCAGTCGGCCGGGTTGTACGCGCTGCCGGTGAACTGCTCGCCGGTGGCGTCGGTGACGTACTTCCTGTAGTTCTCCGGCGTGATGGCGGCGTTCTCCATGTACCACTCGCCCTTGGCTGGGCCGGAGTAGGGACCCCAGTGGATGAACATGCCGATCTTGGCGTCCGTCAGCCACTGCACCTTCTCGTCGGGCTGCTGCTCGAGCCCCTGGTCGAGCTTGGGGATGCGCAGCGGCGGGAGTGGCAGGGGGCGGGTGGAAGCGGCATGTGCAGGGCCCGCCAGGGCGGGCGTGACGACGGCGGCGACCGTCATGGCCGCCATGCCCATCAGCACTCTTCGTCGTGTGAGCGGTTCTGACAAGGGAGATCTCTCCTGACTGTCCATGAGGACAGCACGGACCGTGCTGTGACTCAGCATGCGGGCCGAACAGATCGGATGGGTCACCCAGGGACGGTGGGATGCAGCGGAGCCGCACGGAGGCGTACATCTCACCGGGATGACACTGAATTATTAGTAATCATGACGTCAACCACTGTCCAGAGCGGGGACGAAAAACATTGCCCAGCACCCACGGGCGACCGAGGAAGCGAGGGCCCGATCCGGGAAACATCGGATGTTAAGGCTCTTGACGCACTGCTACACCCCCTCTAGCGTCCGGCAACGGAGTCGCACACACATCAACAATTCCAAAACTGTTGGTTGAGGTATCCATGCTCAGACGCACCCTCACGCTCGTGCTGGTCGCCACGGTGAGCGCGCTCACCGTGCTGGTGACCGGATCGTCAGCCCAGGCCGCCCAGGTCACGGTGACCAACGCGACCCAGTTCACCGACACGGACGGCGATGTCGTCCAGGCCCACGGCGGTGGAGTGATCAAGGTCGGCTCCTTCTACTACTGGTTCGGTGAGAACCGCAACGCCGACAACACCTTCAGGGCCGTCTCGGCCTACCGCTCGACGGACCTGAAGACCTGGGAGTTCAGGAACAACGTCCTGACCCAGGCCGGCGCCCCCGAGCTGGCGGCCGCCAACATCGAGCGGCCCAAGGTCGTCTTCAACTCCACCACCGGCAAGTTCGTGATGTGGATGCACAAGGAGAACGGCACCGACTACAACCAGGCCCGCGCCGCCGTCGCCGTTTCCGACACCGTCGACGGCGACTACACCTGGAAGGGCAGCTTCCGGCCGCCGTCAGGCACCACGTCCCGCGACATGACGCTGTTCAAGGACGACGACGGCACCGCCTACCAGATCACCTCCGCGGCCGGCAACGCCGACCTGCAGATCTGGAAGCTCACCGCCGACTACACCGGCTACGACAGCCTGGCCGCCAACCCGTGGGCCGGCACCTTCCGCGAGGCGCCTGCGCTGTTCAAGCGGGACGGCGTCTACTTCATGCTCACCTCCGCCAACAGCGGCTGGAAGCCCAACCAGCAGAGGTACGCGACCGCGACCAGCGTCACCGGCCCGTGGACCGCGATGGCCGACATCGGGGACGACACCGGCTACGGCTCCCAGACCACGTTCGTCCTGCCCGTCCAGGGCACCTCGGGCACCTCGTATCTGTACATGGGCGACCGCTGGGGCAACGCCACGGGCGGCACGGTCAACGACTCCCAGTACGTGTGGCTGCCGCTGACCTTCCCCACCCGGACCACCATGAACATGCCCTGGTACCCGCAGATCGCCATCGACACCGCCGCCGGCACGGTCACCGGCGTGGGCGGCGGCCCGTACTACAACCTGGTCGCCCGACACAGCTCCAAGTGCCTCGACATCTCGGACAGTTCGGCCGCCGACAGCGCGGTCGCCCTCCAGTACACCTGCAGCGGCGGCCTCAACCAGCAGTGGCGTCTCCAGGACGCGGGTGGCGGCTACGTCCGGGTCCTCGCCCAGCACAGTGGAAAGTGTCTGGACGTCTCGGGCGCCTCCACCGCCGACGGCGCCTTCGTGAACCAGTACCGCTGCGCCACCGGCACCAACCAGCAGTGGCAGTTCCAGGACCAGGGCAACGGCCACTACCGGCTGGTTGCCCGGCACAGCGGCAAGTGCCTGGACGTGAAGGACGCTTCCACTGCCAACGGCGCCCGGCTCATCCAGTGGACCTGCGGCACCGGCACCAACCAGCAGTTCCAGCGCCGCACCGCCTGACGACGCGCACCGAGGCCCGGCGGGCGGCATCCCCGCCGGGCGCAGGGCCGGGCACGGCGGCCGCAGCCGCCGGAGTGGACGGTCGAGCTCGGCATCGGCGCGGGCCGCCCGCCCGCGCAGGTGCATGCCGGGGACTTCTACGCGGAGAGCAAGTGCCGCCGCGCCATCGCCTAGGTGGGTCAGGACGACGACTCCCGCCGTCTCGACGTACAGGGTCGGCCGGGCCGGCTTCGCGTCGATGTACTCGTTGAATCCGAACAGGACCGCGGTGAGGCTCAGACGAGCCTCGCGGCCGCTCTGTCAGTAGGCACTGCCCGATGAGGTGTTGTTGTCGGAAGGTGCCGGGGCCCCGCCGACGTTGATCTCCGTCTTCATACCGAGGTCCTTGTGCCCGTCGACCGGGCAGTAGACCTCGTACGAGCCGGACTTCAGCGTCACGCTGAGGGTCGTGGACTGCCCTGGATCCACCGTCTTGCTGCGGTTCTCGCCGCCGGGGCCTTCGATCTCCAGGGCGTGTACGTGGGAGCCCGTGTTGTTCGCGGTGAAGGTGTACTGGCCGGGCTGGAACTTCTCCGTCGAGAGCTTGATGTGGAAGTCGGACAGCTCTGCCGTGACCTGGGCGCCGTGGCTGGTGCTGGTGCTGGTGTCGTTGCTGTTGCTGCTGCCGTTGCCACCGCCTCCGCACGCGGCGAGCAGGGCGGTCAGGCCGCCGGCGGCCACGCCGAGGAGAATGCGGCGGTGGATGTGCGGGGTGGTCATGTGTCGGTCCTCCGGGTCGTCCCCCCGCAAGAGGTACGACGCCGCCGGGCCGAAGGATTGCGGCCCGCAGGATCGCGCGGGCGGAGAATGGACGTAAGGCAATCCCTTCCGGGCGGCGGAACGTATCCCTGGTATGCGGCGTATGGGTCTCTTTCTCGGGCGGGTCCCCGACGAGGCACTGCTCACCGGTCTGACGACGGGCGATCCGGAGCTCGCCGTCGCGTTCGTACGCCGTTTCCAGCGCACGGTCTTCGGCGTGGCTCTCGCCGTCCTGGGTGACCCCCAGCTCGCCGAGGACGTCGCCCAGCAGACCTTCGAGCGGGCTTGGCGGCACGCACAGGTGTACGACCCCCGTCGTGGATCCGTGCGGTCCTGGCTGACGGCGATCGCGCACAACCTCGCGATCGACACGGTACGGGCCCGGCGGGCGAGCCCGGTCGACCCGGAGGACCTGGCCGCGCTGCTCGGCATCGTGACCGAGACACCCGAGCGGCGGGCGCTCGCCGACGACAGCGCGGAGCGGGTCCGGCGGGCGGTGGCGGAGCTGCCCCGGGAGCAGGCGCGGGCCCTGGTGATGGCCGGGATCTACGGGATGACGGCGCGGGAGGTCGCGGACGCGGAGGACATCCCGCTGGGCACGGCGAAGACCCGGATCCGGACCGGGACGCTCAAGGTACAGGCCCTCCTCGAAGCGGCGGAGAAGCGGTGAGCGGCATGGAGTGCGAGCAGCTGCGCGAGCTGAACGCCGAGATGGCGCTCGGGGTCCTGCCTGCCCGCGAGCGCGCCGAGGCGGTCGCCCATCTGGACCGCTGTCCGAACTGTCGGGAGCACGTCGAGCGGCTGACGGTGGTCGGCGACGGTCTGCTCGCGCTGCTGCCGGGCGCCGAGCCGCCGGTCGGTTTCGAGAGCCGCGTCGTCCGGGCCCTGGGCGCCGCGCCCGCACCGAAGCGGCGCAGGCACCGGCTAGGGCCGGCGGCGGCCGCCGCGGCCCTGGCCTGCGGATTCGGCGGATGGGCGATCGGCACGGTGGTCGAGGCCGCGCCACCGCCGATCTCTCAGCGGGCGGACAGCGGCCTACGGGCGGCGGCCCTGGTCTCCGGCGGCCACGAGGTGGGCCGCATCTACGCCCACGCCGGTGACGAGGGCTGGGTGTACATGTCCGTCGATCTGGACGGGAACGGCCGGGGCCCGGTGCGCTGTCTGCTCGTACACGCCGACGGATCGACGGTCCCGGTGGGTTCCTTCCCCCTCAAGGACGGCTACGGATACTGGGGCGCACCGGCCGCGACCGACCCGACGACACTGACCGGCGTCCGCCTGATGGCCCCGGACGGAAGCGTCTTGGCCACGGCGAGCCTCCCGAAGGGCTAGCCAGGCAAGTCACATGTCGCGTATCAGCTTGTCGAGCTGCACAGACCCTCATGCTCCAGGACATCCTGTGTTCGGGCCGGCGCGGACGTAGAACTCCGGGGATCATGCCGACGACCTGGAGTTCCTGCTTGTCGGCGGTCGGCTTCGCGGGCAGGCCCACGATCTTGGGTAGTCGCGGACGCCGATCAGCACGGTGCCGCCGTCCTGCGATGCGAAGGCGGCGATGGTCTTCAGCATCTTCTTCAGCGAGTCGCCCTCCGCGGCTTCGTTCACCTCAAGGGACAGCGTTTCTCGTGCCCGGCGGTACGTGTGGTGAGGTCCTCGTCCGTGATGGGGCGGACCACCCGGCAAGGGGTTCCGACCGCGACAGTCATGGGGGGAACGCTGTGGCTGACGACACTGCCGGCACCGATGACCGACCCGTATCCGATGCGAACGCCCGGCAGGACTACCGCGTTGCTACCGATCCACACCTTGTCCTCGATCACGATCGGTTCCGAGAACCGTCCGAAGTCAGCGCGTCGCGAGGGATGCACCGGGTGTCCCGTCGTGGTCAGTGTCACGCTGGGCGCGATCATGACACCGTTGCCTATGCGGATGTCCACGTCGTCGACGAACGTGAGGTTCACGTTCCCGAAGAAGTCGTCGCCGACGTGGACGTTGCTGCCGAACCCGGCGTGGAACGGCGGCAGCAGCACAGTGCGTTCACCGACCGAACCGAAGATCGCGACGAGCAGCGATCGGCGCTTCTCCGTTTCGCTCGGTGGTGTGTGGTTGTACTCGAAGATCCGCTCGGTGCGGCGCCGAGGGCCCTGGAAGGCGGCTTCGGACTCGGTGTACACAAGCCCCTTGGCGATCCGGGCCAGGACCTCTTCCTCGTGATCACGTGTCACTGCGGAACGCTCCCCTCGTCCAACCCCTCGGGCTCACTCCCGGCGCGCCCTAGATCGACCGCGCGCATCCAGAGCGTACGTGCCCCGCGAAGAGAACATGATTCCTTTCGAAACCGTGGATCGTGGTCGCCATGCGCCCGCAGGGACCCTCCCGCAGGTTCTCGTAAACGGCCGACGTGACCGACGCCGCGTTTCCCACCGCCGGATATCCGGCCTGGCCGTTTTCGCAGATCGTGGCAGGTCGGCTGGAGAGGGCGCTGCGCGCGGAACGCACCCCGACGGCACGGGCGGCTGGCCATCGTGGTCCGTCCGGGATCATCTGGATCTGATGGACCGCAACGGCATCGCGACCACGATGCTCTCCCTGTCCTCCCCCGGCGTGCATTTCGGTGACGACAAGGCGGCCCGCCTCCTGACCCGGCGCGGGCGTGAGGCCACTGGTGTGGTGACTTGTGCTGCGACCACGAAGGTTCACCGTGTCGCGGCGGCCGGCACTGCGCCTCGGCGCGTTGTAGGACCACCGAGGTACGTCCCCGGTAGTGGCCGTGGCCCTCCGCCCTGCGATGCACCCCACGGGCCGCCGGCCGGGCGGCCGGGCGGCCGCCTTACGGTTGGTGACCTTCGCGCCCCGGTCCGGGCTCACACGTGCAGCCCCGCCCTCTGGGCCTGGCGTTTAATCGGATGTGCGGGCGGCGCGGAGTTGTTAGGTTCGCCGTGTGCCGAAGCTGAATCAGATCATCGCAGTCGAAAAGGGCGTCAAGTCCAAGGCTCTCCAGGAGCTCACCCAGGCTCACCAGGACGTGCAGAAGCCCGCCCTGCTGGCCGGCATCTCCCGGACCTACCAGCCCAAGGACGAAGAGGGCGAGCAACTGCCGCCCGAGTCCACGCGGGTGCAGATCAAGGCCGAGGACGCTCTGCGGGCGACCGCCGGGACGCTGACGCGGCTCTTCGACGTGACCGCGACGAAGGACTGGGCGAACCGGTCCGCGGTCGCGGACGTGGTGGTCGACGGTACGGTGCTGTTGCCCCAGGTGCCCGTCCCGTACCTGTTGTTCCTGGAGAAGCAACTCACCGACCTGCACACCTTCGTGCGCAAGCTGCCGGTGCTCGACGCCTCCGAGTCGTGGAACCTGGACCCCTCGACGGACTCGTGGAAGACGGACCCGGTGCGGACCATCCGCACGAAGAAGGTTCCGCGCAACCACGTGAAGGCCGAGGCCACGGAGAAGCACCCGGCACAGGTCGAGGTGTACTACGAGGACGTCCCGGTCGGTTACTGGACTACGGTGAAGTTCTCCGGCGCGCTGCCCGCCCGGCGGGTCAACGAGCTCCTCGACCGTGTCGAGAAGCTCCAGCAGTCCGTCAAGTTCGCCCGCGAGGAGGCGAACAACACCGAGGTCACCGACCAGCGGGTCGGCGACGCGGTATTCGGCTACCTCTTCCGGTAGCCCCCACATACGCCCTCCGTCGCGAGCGGAGGGTGCGCGATGAGCGCAAGCTGAAACTGATGTTGAAGCTGATGAAGGGGTGTCAGTTGGGGGTTCGAATCCCTCTCCCCGCACCACGTGCGGGGGTGGCCCAAGCCTGGCAGAGGCGGCCCCATGAAACTCAGATTCTCGCTCCAGTCTCAGTATTCGCCGCCGAACACCGGATCGACCGAGCGTGGGCGAACATCGACGGATGGGGGTTCAAGTCCCCTCGGCGCCTCTCTCGTGGCGCTGTAGTTCAAAGGCAGAACACGTCGATCTCAACATGACCCGCGGTTCTTAAACGCCGCCGGTGTGCGCAAATGGGCGGCAAGCTGGAGCCCGGGAGCTGGACATGCTCCCGGGCTCCGTCACGTTCCGGCTGCGGCTTGTGCTGTGTCCGGGGCCCCGTCCCCGGCCCGCTCGGTGATGGTCCAGCAGTTCTTGCGCGGCAGGTCCGACAACAGGTCGAGTACCGGCTTCCGGGCCCGGCGTCGCGGTTCGAACCGTGTGAAGCGTCCCGCTATCCGGCTCATCAGGCCCTCGAACGCCTCCTGCCGGCAGCCAGGGTCTACGCTGTGACCTGCGGCCACCGCATGATCGTTTGTCTTCACACACCGATGATCAACGGTGGCCGCACCCGTCTCCACACCGCGTCCGGTCGCGCAGCGTCTGCCTGCCGTCCTGTGTATCGGAGGGCTTGTGCAACGTGGCGAAGTCTGGTGGGTCCAGTTCGACGAGCGGAGGTTGGTCGTACTGCTGTCAGGAGACGACGCGACCGGGTTCCAGGTGATGCAGGTCGTCGCTCCGGCGGGCCTCGACATCAGCGGTCTGGGCATCGAAGTGACGGTCGGCGCCGGTGAAGGGCTGCCGCTCGAAGGTGTGCTGCGGCTCGCGTTCCGGCGTCCAGGCTTCACCCCGTGCACGTGGCTGACCACCGTGTCCCGGGACGACCTGATAGAGCGGGCGGCCGTCCTGTCCTCCAGGAAGCTCGGCGAGATCGACGACGCCCTCCGACTCGCTGAACAAGCACAGGGGCGGAACCCGGCAACGACCGCGAGGCTCAGCGAGATGAGGGACGCCTTCCGTCGCGGTGAACTCGGGTAGACGGAGAAGGAGCCGACGCCCGCGACGGCATGGGCGATCTCAGGCGAGATGATCCACGCTGGACACCGCCCTCCGGCATCGTCACCGCTCGCCGCGGACACCGGCGAGGCCCGGCGCAGGACTGACGGAGCGTCATCCTCCGCAGCCGGACGGGAGGGTACGGGGTCTCACGGAAAATACGAGCCCTTGCCGTCGAAGACCGGGGTGACGCTCCGCGACCACTCCCCACGATCTGTGCCTGAGCCGAACAATGATGGCACCCTCAGGTGAACGGCGCACCATCCCCGGATGATCATGTGGTTGTGCAGGCACAGGAGCGTGATTACGGTTCTGGTCGGCTCAGCAGGACGAGCTGTGGAGACGCTGGGGCGAGGGGCAGCGGGCGGCGCGAGCTCCCCTGCGCCACATCCGACGCACCGGACCGACCATCCTGCGGCGTCACCACAACGATGATCGATAGGACCCGGACGCGGTTCCGGAGTCGAGGGAACACATGGGGGGACGATGTCCGTGCGGGTGTCCGCCGGCGGCGAGGAATCGAGCACGCTGGAGTTCGCGGTGCTGGGACCACTGCGCGTCACAGGCGGTGAACGGGCCATCGGGCCCGGATCACCGCAACAGCAGGCGGTACTGGCCCAGTTACTCATGCGTGCGGGGCTGGGTGTCCCGATGTGGGACCTGGTCACCGGGGTCTGGGGGGAAGAGCCCCCGGACGGGGCGGTCGCCAACCTCCGGACGTAC
The DNA here is from genome assembly GCF_003032475.1 of Streptomyces sp. P3. Taxonomy (NCBI): domain Bacteria; kingdom Bacillati; phylum Actinomycetota; class Actinomycetes; order Kitasatosporales; family Streptomycetaceae; genus Streptomyces; species Streptomyces sp. P3. The sequence goes on along the minus strand of NZ_CP028369.1, from coordinate 5,591,352 downwards.
GCGTGGCGGCTGCGGCGCCTCCTGGAGCCCGACCCCTCCGCTCCGCGGATCCTGGTCTCGGTCGGCGACGGCTACCGGCTCGATGTCCCGGGCTGCTCCGTGGACGCCCTGGAGGCCGCGGAGCTGGCCGAACGGTCGGCCGCGGCACGTGACGCGGGGCGCCTCGCGGAGGCCGCAGCACTGGTCGCCGCCGCCCTGGGGCTGTGGCGCGGAGAGCCCCTGGCGAAAGTGCCGGGCCCCTTCGCCGACCAGCAGCGTGAGCGGTGGGGCGAACTACGCACCGCCCTGCTGGAGGAGCAGTACGACCTGGAACTGGCACAGGGGCGCTACCGGGCCGTCATACCCGACCTGACCGCCCTCGCGGCCGAACACCCGGGCCGGGAGCGGCTCCACGGCCTGCTGATGCGGGCCCTGCACGCCACCGGACGGCGCACCGAGGCGCTGGCCCTGTTCCAGCGGGTGCGCCACACCCTCATCGAGGAGCAGGGCATGGAGCCCGGCCGCGAACTGGCGGCCGTGCACCGCCAGATACTGGAGGAGGTCCCGGAAAGGACGCCGCGGGCGACCCCGGCGCCGGTCCCGCGGACCACCCCGGCAACGGCCCGCGCGACGTCCCCGGCGACCCGGACCCCGTCGGCGGCGGTCTTACCGGAGCCCCGCCCCGCAGCCGGCACCGGCCGACCCGCCACGGCCGCCGTCACTGCCGTGGCGGCCGGCCCGGACGACGGCCCGCCACCGACGCCCGCCCCCGGGACCGCCCCGGGCGGCGGGCGCGGCAGCGCCTTCCCCCGGACCGCACCCGCCCAACTGCTGCGTTCCGTACCCGATTTCGTGGGCCGCACCGCCGAGATCGCCACCCTGCACGCCCTGCTCACCGCACCGGACCGCCGCAGCCTGCCGCTCGCCGCAGTCTCCGGCATGGGCGGCATCGGCAAGACCTCCTTGGTCCTGCACGTCGCGCACCTGGTCCGCGGGCACTACCCGGACGGGCAGCTGTACGCCGACCTGCGCGGCATGGACCCCGACCCCGAGGACCCCGCGATCGTGCTGGGCGCCTTCCTGGACGGACTCGGCTGCCCGCTCCACCTGCTGCCCGACACCGTCGGCGCCAGGGCCCGGCTGCTGCGCACCGTCCTCGACGGTCGGCGCGTGCTCCTCGTCCTGGACAACGCGGCCGACGCCGCCCAGGTGCGCCATCTGGTCCCCGGCGCCCCCGGCTGCGCGGTCCTCGTCACCAGCCGCACCCAACTGCCCAGCCTCGAAGGAGCGGTACAACTCGGTCTGGGCCGGCTGCTGCCCGAGGACGCCGTCACCCTGGTCGGCCGGATCATCGGCGCCGGCCGGCTCGACGCCGAACGTGCGGACGTCCACGCCCTGGTGGGCGCATGCGGCCAGCTGCCGCTCGCCACCCGCATCGTGTCGGCCCGTCTCGCCGCCCGGCCCGGCTGGCCCGTCGCCGCCCTGACGGCCCGGCTCACCGACGAGGCCCGTCGGGTGAACGAGATGCGGGTGGGCGACCTGGCCGTCGAAGCGGCCTTCGACCTCAGCTATCACCAGCTGTCATCCGAGCAGGCCCGGGCTTTTCGCCTCATCGCCGTGGCCACCGCCGCCGACGTGGGCCCGCAGGCCGCCGGCGCGATCCTGCAGAGCGCCGAGGCGGAGACCGAGGAGGCACTGGAGGCACTCGTCAGCGCCTCCATGATGGAGTCCCCGGCGCCGGGCCGGTACCGCATCCACGACCTGCTGCGGGCCTTCGGCCGGGCGCGTGCCCGCGCCCACGACGCGGCCGAGGCCGACCGCGCCTACGAGAACCTGCTCGGCCACCTGCTCGCCACCGCGTGCCAGGCCTTCGCCCAGCTGGTCCCCGGGGACTCGGTGGTCGGCTCCCTGGTGTCACTCGGAGCCGAAGCCGCCCCGTTCCCCGACCCGCAGGCCGCACGGGCCTGGGCCGCCGAGCACTTCGAGGCGGCCGTCCTCGCGGTACAGTCCTGCGCCGACCACGCCGAAGCCGAGCCGCACCGCAGGCTGCTGCCCGCCGCCACCGATCTGCTGGTGGCGCTGAGCCCCTTCGTCGGGGATCTGCGCCACGAACAGCTCGCCCCCGCCGCACTGCGCGTCGCCGAAGCCGCCAGGCGCCGGGGCGACCAGCGGTCCTTCGGTCGCGCCCAGTGGCTGAGCTGCTCCTTCGCCCTGAGGGCGGGCCGGCTTGCGGCGGCCCGCACCCATGCCGGGCTGGCGGTGCGCGCCTGCCGCGCGGCGGAGGACGTGGTGATCCTGCGGCAAGCCCTCAACGACCTGGGCCTGATCGCCGTCACCCTGGGCGAGAGCGCCGAGGCCATCACCCACTACGAGGAGGCCCTCGCCCTGGCCCGCCGGCTCGGCCACCGCTCCGGCGAGATCGCCACCCTCTTGAACTGCGCCCTCGCCCACGTGCGGCTCGGCGCCACGGGCGTCGCCCTGGACACCGCCCGGGAGGTGCTGGAAGCCGTGGCGGAGCTGGACGACGAGTCCGCAGCCGCGTACGCGCTCTACGTCAAGGGCGTGGCCCTGGGAGCCGCAGGCCACCACGAGGACGCGCTGCGCGCCCTCACCGAGGCCCTGGAGGCCTGTGACCGGGCCGGCGACGACGGGCGCGAGGTCCACGTCCGCTACCGGCTCGCCGACACCCTGCGGATGCTGCGCCGCTTCCCGGCCGCCGAATCGATGGCTCGTCAGGCGGTCGCAATGGCCCGCCGGCGCGGCGACGAACGGGCCGAGGCGCAGGCCCTGCTGGTCTGCGGCCGCGTGCTCGCCGACCGCGCCGACCCGGACGGCGCCCAGGTGTACCTGGAGCAGTCCCTGCACATCTTCGAGGGCATGGGGCTGCCCGAACAGCAGGATGTCGCGGACCTTCTGGGGGAGCTAGGCCGCACGGCGTAGGTCCCCGCCGCGATCCGCGGGCCCGCAGCACGCAAGGGAGGGCGCCACCTCGTACAGGTGGCGCCCTCCCCATTTCCCGCGCGCGGACGGATCAGATGACGGGCGGGTGCGGCGGCACGGCGGAACCGGTGTTGTTCCAGGCAGGAACGATGCTCCCGGCGGTCGGGGCCTGATGCTGCGCGGACTGGTCCGTCAGCGTGCCCGCGCCAGCGGTGAGTGCGGCCACCGCGCAGAGCAGGACCAGTGCGGACGCGGCCTTCGGCAGGCGGGCGGACGTGAGTCGGTGGTTCATGAGGGGCCTTCCGTCCCAGGTGCGGGGAGAACGCGACGACTCTGCCACGCGGCGCTCCGGCCCCGATCTACAAACGATCTACGACCGATCGGCGGGCGCGGACCACGGCGTCGACCGGGCGTCCATCGACGCGCTCCTAGTGTCATCGGTGTTCGGAGGCAACCGCCCCTGAACACCGCCCAACACCTCCTCGAAAGGGGATCTCACATGAACCGCAACCACGCCGTCGGTATGCGTCCGCGTCTCGACAAGGTCGTCAAGAAGGGCTGACGCCCCGGCTGACCGGACGGCCGCCGGAGCCAGTCGGCTTCGGCGGCCGTCCGGCCCCACCCGGCGGCGCAGCCCACCGCCCCCTGTTCTCCCGCCCAGTACCCGTCTCGCCGGCCGGAAGGTGGCCCATGACCCTCGGTACCGCTGTGCCGATGTCCCTGATCCCCGTGATCGACGACCGGCTCAGGACCACCAGCCTGTGCCTGGCCGTCGCGTCCGGCTCCCGTGACGACCCGGCCGACCGGGGTGGTTGCGCCCACCTGCTCGAACACCTCGTGATGTCCGTGCCCATGGACGGCGGCGGCTCCTTCAGCGAACGCGTCGAGCGGCTCGGCGGCCGTACCAACGCGGAGACCGGCCTGGAGCAGATGCTCTACTACGCCCAGGTCCACGCGGACGACGCGGACGAGGTCGCAGCCCTGCTGCTGAGGGCCTACACCGCACCCGACTTCGACCGCAGCGCGCTCGACGACGAGCGCGAGGTGGTCTTCCAGGAACTGGCCGCAGCCGCAGCCGATCCCGCCGACACCGTCCAGGACGCCGTACTGGCCGCGCTCTTCCCCGGGCACCCGCTGGGCCGCCCCGTCGGAGGTGACGAACGCCAGCTGCGGGCCGTCACGCTCGACGACATCCGCACCGCGCACACCGCCCTGGTGAACGCGCCGAGCGCGCTGGTCGTCGTCGGCCCGCGCATCCCGGCCGTCCTCGGGGACCTGCCCAGGGGCACCCGCCCCGCGGCCCGGGACACACTGCCCCTCACCGCAGCGCAGCCGGGTGACCGGGCCGTGGCCGCCTGGCCGCTGGACGCCGACTTCTGCTGGGTGTGCCTCGGCGCACGCTCTCCCGCAGCCGGCTCCGCACTGCGCCCGGTCTACACCCTCCTGGCCCAACTCCTCGGCTCCAGCCCGTCCTCCCTGCTGTATCGCGCCCTGCGCGGAGAGCAGCAGCTGTCCTACACCTTCCAGGCCTGGGACCGCGGCTACCGCGAAGCCGGGGCCTGGCGCGTCCTGGTCGGCACCTCGCCCGCACAGGCCGACCAGGTCGTCGACGTCGTACGGGCCCTGCTCGCGCGGCTCGCCGACCGGGGGCCGGACCCCGAAGACCTGGCGGCCGCCCGCCGCCAGGCCGAGATGAGCCTGCTCCTGGACAGCGAAGAACCCCTGGAACACGCACGGCTCACCGCCGACCGCACCGCAGCGGGGACCCGGCCGTGGTCGCTCGAGACCGACACCGCGGCACTGCGCGCCGTCACCGCCGAGCAGATACGCGCCGCGGCCGCCGACGTGGCCGGCCGGCTCCTGGTGACCGTACGGCCGGAGGCGGTCCGATGACGGCCGCACCGGCGGCGGTGCCCGCCGAGCAGCTGCCTGCGCCCGACCCCGCGCCCGGCTACTGGACCGAGGCGGACGCCGCGGGCCTGACCGTACGCCGTGGCGGCCACCGCCTCGTCGTCGGATCCTGCACCGACGCGCTCAGCACGGAGCCCGGCCTCTTCGTCGAGTACGCCGACCCCGGCGCCTTCACCGACGGAACGCTGGAAGCCGTACTGGCCGACCTGGCCGGCCGGCACCCCGGCAGCGCGGTGTTCCAGGTCCGCACGCCAGCCGGCACCCGCCTGCCCCCGCCCTGGCGCCGCTCCCTGACGTACGTCCGACTCACCCGGCCGCTCACCGGACGGCCCCGCCCCGACGGCCTGCGCATCGTCGCGGCCACCGAGGAGCACCAGGGGCCGGTCCGCGTCTGGACGGCCCGGGCGATCCGCCAAGGCGCCGACGAACAGGGCCGCCAGGCCGCCGAGGACGATATCGCGGCGGCTGCCGCCGAGGTGCTCGACGCCCGACCCACCGTCCTGGTCGCCGTGCTCGACGGCGCGCCCGTGGGCCACGCGGTGTTGCTCGACGAGCAGGCCGACGCGGTCACCGCCGCCGCCCACACCGAGCTGTGGGACGTCCTCGTCGAGCCGGACGCCCCCCACGCCGGGGCGTGCCGCGACGCCCTGGTGGCCGCGGCGGCCGCCCACGCCGCCGGACGCGGCCTGCCGCTCCTCGGGCACGTGGTGCACCGGTCCGACGAGAGCCGGTCCGCCGCCCTGACCGCCCTCCAGGCCCGGGGCTGGAGCACCGACCACATCTACTGGACCACCAGCCCTGCCGAACTCGCCGCCGTCCTGCCCCCGACCAGCATCGGAACCCCGCGATGACCACCTCCGCCACCCCGCCCGTCCCCCTGGACCTGACCCTGCTGCACACACTGCTCGCAGTCCCGGACCACGAGGACGGACGCGAACTGGTCTCGGTGGCCCGCGAGGTCTCCGCGACCCTGCCACAGCTGGTGATCTCCGTTGCCGCCCGCGAAGGCGTCCCGCTCGGCAGCGGCAGCACCGACGAACTCGCCCGCGCCCGCACCCGGGCCGCCCGATACGAGCAGTGGCGTGCCGCAGTCGCCGAGGCCGCCCCGCACGGCCGCGTCGTCAAAGGCCCCTCCCTGGCGGCCCGCTACCCGCAGGACGTCGTCCGCCCCGTCGGCGATCTGGACCTGGTCCTGCCCGACGAGGCCGAACTGTGGGCGGCGGCCCGCACGCTGACCGCCGGCCACGATGCCGAACCGTACGAACTGACCCTCGTCACCGACCCGCAGGGCGCGCTGCACGTGCTGCTGACCGTGGCCTGGCCCTCGCCCGACCCGCTCCTCGAACAGGAGCTGCGGGTGGAGCTCAGCACCGCCGCTTTCTACGGGGACCTCGGCGCGCTCCCGCTGCGCCCGGCACTGCCCGCCCGCCAGGGCCTCGCCGACCTGCTGTCGGTCGTGGAGGAGCGCGTCCAGCGGCCCTTCCACGCCAAGGACGCCGTCGACGTGCTGATGCTCCTGCACACCGGGGAACTCGCGGACACCGGCGCCGTCACCGACACCCTCGACGCCTTCCGTCTGACCCCCGAGGCACACGAACTGCTCACCCTCGTCCACGCCGCGGCCCCCCACCCCACGCTGGAGGCCCTGGTCTCCCGGACCGGCCCGCTCGCCGAAGACGAGAACCGGCGACGCGCGGCAACGGGCGCCCGGCCGGAGCCGGCCGGCGTACCCGAACGCCTCGCCTCCGGCTTCCCCGTGTGGGGCATGCTCCTGGACACCGGCACCGGACGCTGCCCCACAGACCGGCTGCGCCTGGACCCGGGCCCGTCCGGCACCCTCGCCCACACCCCCGTGGGCTCCTTCCTCCTGGTCGCCGGCGAACTCGTCGACCCCGCCGAGCACGCGGCGGCCGCGGCCTCCCTCGCCTCCCTCGACGCCGGGACGCACGCATGAGCGCCGCCCCCGCCATCGACGTACGCGGCCTGACCCGCTCCTACCGCCCCCGGCGCGGCGGCCCGCACACCACGGTCACCGCACTGAACGGCATCGACCTCGCCGTCGAGGAGGGCGAGGTGCGCGGGCTGCTCGGCCCCAACGGAGCCGGCAAGACCACCCTCTGCAAGATCCTCTCCACCGTCCTCACCCCCACGGGCGGCACCGCACGCGTACTCGGCCACGACGTCGCCGCCGACCCCCGCGCCGTCAAACCGCTGGTCGGCATCGTCTTCGGCGGCGACCGGGGCCTGTACGGACGGCTCGGAGCCCGCCAGAACCTCCAGTTGTGGGGCGCCCTCTACGGCCTCCACGGCGCCCCGCTGCGCCACCGCATCACCGACCTCCTGCGCCGGGTCGGGCTGGCCGACCGCGCCGACGACCGCGTCGACGGCTTCTCCCGGGGCATGAAGCAGCGGCTGCACCTCGCCCGCGGACTGATCAGCGACCCGCGGGTGCTCCTCCTCGACGAACCCACCACCGGCATGGACCCGGCCGCCGCCCTCGACTTCCGGGACCTGATCGGCGAACTGCGCGCCGAACGCCGCAGCATCCTCCTCACCACCCACGACATGGCCGAGGCCGAAAGCGTCTGCGACCGGGTCACCCTCATGGACCACGGCGAGGTGATCGCCACCGACGAGCCGGCCGCCCTCGCCGCCCGGATCAGCGCCCACGAGCGGATCGAGGCCAGGAACGTACCCGCGGACGTCCTCGACGGCCTGCACCTGCTGCCCGACGTCACCGGCGTCACCCGGGACGGGGACCTCACCCGGATCGACGTCCTGGGCGACGCCGCCGTCACCGCTGTCCTGGACGCCCTCGTCCGGGCCCGGGTCACCGAACTGGGCACCGTACGGCCGGGCCTGGCCGAGGTGTACCTGAGCCTGATCGGCGACGGCCGCGGCATGCAGGTGACCCGATGAGGACGCTGTGGACCGTCTTCCGCCTCCAGGCGCTCATGACCCTGCGCACCCCCGACATCGCCCACGTCTTCGTCACCACCCCGCTGTACACCCTGGTCTTCCTCTCCATCCAGGTCCACGCCGGCCGCCCGGACCTCGCCGGCTACGCCGTCCTCGCCCCCGCGCTGATGGCCCTGTGGTCGATGGCCCTGCAGACCGCCGGCGAACTCGTCAGCGAGGAACGCGACCGCGGCACCATGGAGGCGGTGGTGGCCGCGCCCGCCTCCTATCCGGCCGTCGTCAACGTCCGCATCGCCGCCGTGACCCTGTTCGGCGCACTCTCCTTCGCCGAGGCCTGGCTGGTCGCCTACGGGGTCTTCGGCCTCACCGTCCGCATCGAGCACCCCGGCCTGTTCCTCGCCGCAGTCCTCGTCTCGGCCTTCGCGATGGCAGGCACCGCGAGCTGCGTCTGCGCCCTGTTCGTCCTGGCGCCCTCGGCCCGCGTCCTGCAGAACGCCCTCAGCTTCCCCTTCTACCTGCTCGGCGGCGTACTCGTCCCCGTGTCCCATCTCCCCGACTGGCTGCGCCCGTTGTCGGAGGCGGTGTTCCTGTCCTGGAGCGCCCGGCTGCTGCGGGCCGCCCTGGACCCCGCCGCGCCGGTGCGGCCCGCGGGCGCCCTCGGCGCCGTCGCGCTCCTGGGTCTGGCCGGCGCCCTCGCCGGAACCCTCCTGATCGGTCGCATGCTCCGCCGGGTCACGACCACCGGCACGCTCGCCCAGACATGAGGACAGCGATGCACCCACTCCTGCGGACCCTGCGCGTCATCGGATACAGCGCCACCAACGCCTACGCCGACTTCCGCGCCTCCTACACCTGGACCAGCTGGACCTTCGGCTGGCTCACCCGGATGCTCAGCCAGGTCTGTTTCTTCGGACTCGTCGGGCAGATGCTCGGCTCCGCCGCCCAGACCCGCTACCTCGTCCTCGGCAACGGCGTGATGGCCTGCGTGATCGAGGCGATGACCGTGGTGGTGTCCACCAGCTGGGAGCGCGGCCACGGCACACTGCCCCTGCTGGCCGCCGCCCCCGGAGACCTCGGCTGGGTCATGCTCGGCCGCAGCCTGCAGTGGCCCCTCAGCGGATCGGCGACCGCGATGGTGTCGCTGCTGGCGGTGGGCCCGGCCTTCGGAGTCCACTGGCCCCTCGCCAGCATCCCCGCCCTGCTCGGCCTCGTGCTGCTCACCGCCGTCTCGACCTACAGCCTCGGCCTGTTCGTCGGCGCGTTCGTCCTGGCCGCGCCCGACGCCCGCAACATCGTCTTCAACACGTCGTTCCTGCTGCTCATGGCCGTCTGCGGAGCCGAGGTCCCGGTCACCTTCTGGCCAGGCTGGATCCAGGCCGCCGCCACCGCCCTGCCCCCGACCCACGGGCTGGCCGCCGTACGAGCGCTCGCCGACGGCGCACCCGGCACTGCCGTCGCCGTCCCGGCGCTGTGGGCGCTGCTCACCGGCGCCGGCTGGCTGGCCGCAGCCCTCGGTGCCTTCCGGGTGTTCACCGCCCGGGCCCGCGGCACCCACGCCTTCGGCTTCGCCGCCTGACCGGCGCCCGCCCACCCAACGAGGAATCACTCCATGCGCCACGACCACACCCCGGACCACGGGAGCGACAGCGCCCCGCTCAGCGTCCTGCTGCTCAAGCCGGACGGATACCTCCTGCCCGGCCTGCGCGCCCACGTCGACCGGCTGATCGCACGGCACGAGCTGAGCGTCGTGACCCGCTACACCCTCACCCTCGGAGCCCGCGACGTCGAGGACGTGTGGCCCAAACTCGCCGTGGGCGCCTACCCGGTGGCACACCAGCTGACCCTGCACTACATGACCAGCGGCGTGTGCGAGGCACTCGTCGTCAGCGGCCGCGACGTGGTCGCCCGCTGCACCGCCATCCGTACCGAGGTGCGCCGCGACTTCGGCGACACCGTCTTCGCCAACCGGCTGCACACCCCGACCGAACCTGGGGAGGTCGGGCCCTGCGTGCAGAAGTTCCTGCACAGCATCCCGCACGGAGCGCCCCACACCCGCCACCACGACCCCGGCAGCGCCCCCGGCGCCTTCGGCCGCCTCGCGGCCCTGCCCTCCACGGAAGTCCATGCCGCCGCCCTGGACATCTGGCGCCGCCGCCACCGCGACGGCTGGCAGTCCTTCCGGCTGGACGTCCCGCACGGCGCACACGCCACGTACCTGCTGCCCGGCGACTCGCACTCCGTCGACTACGGGATGTCCGTCCTCGCCGAGCTCCTGCCCGACCTCTCGCTGCGCCAGATCATCACCGCCTACATCGAGATGGACGTCCGCGGGGAGAGCTGCCTGCGCAGCGGCACGGCCGAGGAGACCGCGCTCCTGGCCGACCGGATCACCGCAGCCGGGCTCTTCGCCCAGGCCCGCACCACCCGGCCCACCGCCGGCCGCACGGCATGAGGAGGCCGACCGTCATGCACCACCGGGACCACCCGACCCGTCAGGAGGACGCGCGCACGGACCACCCGTGCCTGGTGCTCGACGCCCTCGACGCCGACCACCCCGCACCGGCCCTGGACCTCCTGGCGCGCGGCCCCGCCACCGTCGACTGCCCCGGCCTCGGGAGCGGGCGCCTCGTCCTGACCCGGCACGCCCAGGTCCGCCGGGTCCTGCGGGACGACGCCTTCGGCTGCGCCCCCTCCGCCGGCCACTTCCTCGCGGATCTGCCCGCCGCCCTGCGGCCGGCGATGGCCCCGGTCTCCTCCTGGGCCCTCTACACCGACGGCGCCGACCACCGCAGGCTGCGGACCCTGCTCGCCCAGGCCTTCACCCCGCGCCGCGTCGCCGCTCTGGAGGACCGGATCACCGCCACCGCCGACACCCTGCTCGAGCGCCTCGCCTCGGCAGGCGGCGGCGACGCCGTACGCGAACTGGCCTTCCCCCTGCCGGTGCTGACCATCTGCGCCCTCCTCGGACTGCCCGCCGCCGACCAGGACCGCCTCAAGCGCTGGTCCGACGACCTGATCCGGATCGTGGAGCCCGCACCCGGGCCCGAGGACGTCGACCGCATCGGCCGGGCCTGGACCGCCCTGTGGGACTACTTCACCGGCGTGGTCGCCGAGCGCCGCACCCGGCCCGGCGACGACGTGGTCACCGCCCTGGTACGGGCCGAGACGGACGGAGGCCGCCTCACCGCCGAGGAGATCGTCTCCAACTGCGTGTCCCTGTTGCTGGGCGGCCACGAGACCACCACCAACCTGATCACCGCCCTGCTCCAGGCGGCGGCCGCCCACCCCGGCCCCGCGCGCACCGCCGCCCACGACCCGCGCGCGGCCGCCGCCTTCGTCGAAGAGGTCCTGCGCACCGACGGACCCTCGAAGATCACCGCGCGGACCGCCCTCACCGACACCGAGATCGACGGCGTTCCCGTCGAGCGCGGCCGCCGGATCGTCCTCCTGCTGGCCTCCGCCAACCGCGACCCGCTGGTCTTCCCCCGCTCCGGCACCTTCGACCCCACCCGTACCCCCAACCCGCACCTGGCCTTCGGACACGGCCCGCACGCCTGCTTCGGCGCCGCCCTGGCCCGCCTGCAGGCGCGGATCCTGCTGGAGCGGTACGCCGGCCACCCGGCCCGGTTCACCGCCCTCGCCGAGCGGACCCGCTGGAAGCCCTCGCGCGTGCTGCGCTCGGTCGCCTCCCTGCCGGTGGCCACCGGACACCGGAGCGCCGCATGATCCTCACCGGACCGCGCATCGAGGAGGAGCGGGAGGCCGGACGCATCGTCATCTCCCCCTACCGCGCCGATGCGGTCAACCCCAACAGCTACAACTACCGGCTGGGCAGCACCGTCAAGAGCTTCGAGGAGTCGACCCGCACGTGGCTCGCCTTCGAACTCCCGGAGGAGGGTTACGTCCTGGCCCCCCGCCGGATGTATCTGGGCCACACCGAGGAGGTCATCGGCAGCGACACGTACGCCATGTCGCTGATCGGCCGCAGCTCCATGGGCCGCCTCGGCCTGTTCCTCCAGGTCTCCGCCGACCTCGGCCACACCACCTCCTGCCACCGCTGGACTCTCGAGATGGTCGCCACCCGGCCGCTGCGGATCTACCCCGGCATGACCATCGGCCAGGTCTCCTTCTGGCAGAACCGGGGACGGGTCCGCCCGACGCCTGCCCTGTACGCCCGCTTCAACGAACCCCACGAGTCCGCGATCGGAGACCGGCAGTGATCCTCACCGGCGACGAGGTGGAACGGCAGGTCGACCGGGGACGCATCGTCCTCTCCCCGTTCGACCCGGCCCGCTGCACCACCAACTCCTACGACCTCGCGCTCGGCCGGCGCGTCCTCGTCTACACCGAGGAGGTGCTCGACCCGCGCCGCCCGGCGGCCCACGAACTCCGCGAGATACCCGACGAGGGCCTGGATCTCGCGCCGGGGGAGTTCGTCCTGGCCGAGACGGCCGAGACGATCGGCAGCAACCACTACGTGCCGATGATCCACGCCAAGTCCGGCACCGCTCGCATGGGCCTGTTCGTGCACGTCACCGCCGACCTCATCGACATCGGCTTCGTCGGGCACTCCACCCTCCAGCTCTACGCCACCCTCCCGGTCCGCGTCTTCCCCGGCATGCTCATCGCCCAGGTCACCTTCTGGCAGCCGGTCGGCGCGATCCGGTTGTACGAGGGCAAGTACCAGCTCGCCGACGGCCCCCAGCCCTCCCGCACCTACCTCGACCACCAGGTGTCGAGCCATGCCTGAGCCGCTCACCGCCGCCCCCGCCTCGCCCGAGACCCGGGCTGCGTCCGGCTGCCCGGTCGCGGCCGGAGCTCCCGCCGGGCCCGACGGGCAGGACTCGGCCGCCCGCTTCCGCACGGTGCAGGACCGCGCCGAATGCTCCTTCGCCCGTCACTCCCGCCTCACCGGCATGCGCGCCCACCACGGGCCCGACGCCCACGCGGCCGGCCGCGCCGCCGCGCCGGCCCTGCGGGCGTTCACGGCCTGCGCCGAAGCCGACCGCCTCGACGGCTTCGTCATCGAGCTGACCGCCCCGGCCCACGGAGCAACCCTGGCCGCGGTCGCCGCGACCACCCGCGCCGTCCTCGCGGGCATCCTCGCCGCCGACGGGGACGAGGACCTGCGCGGCCTGGAGGGCGCCGCGGACGAGCACTGGTGGCTGCGCGCCTGCGGCACCCGCTGGTTCGCGCTCGTCTTCGCACCGGCCTACCGGGCCGACTCGCCCCGCCACACCTACGGCTCGACCTCCACCTTCGTCCTGCTCCAGCCCGTCGAGGCCTTCGACCGGCGCTCCAGCCCGCGCGGCACAGCCATCGCCCAGGCGGTGCGCGAGGACATCCGCGCACGCTACGCCGCAGGTGGAAGACCCTACGACGCCGAACTCGCCGCCCAGGACGTCGAGGCACTGAAGGTCGTCTGGCCGCACCGCCCCGGCGACACCCCGGTGCGCTGGTGGGAAGGAGCCCGGCCGGCTTCCCCCTCCCCCGCCGCGGCAGCCCCCGCCGCCCTGGCCGGCACGGCGGCGGCTGCGGCCCTCGAACACGCCGCCTCGCCCCCCGCCGTCTGGGACGCGGTGGGCGCCCTCCTGCGGGCCGCGGCCGCCCTCGGCACGGCCGAGCCGGCCGTCGACCGCGAGACCCTCCGGTCGCTGCTCGCCGGCCTCGCCGCCCTGGGCCTCGCCGGACCCCACCGCCGCGTCCGGTTGCACAGCGCGCGCCCCGAGACCGCCCTGCCTGACGGGCTGCGGCCCGCGCACCGCGAAGGCGCCCCCGAGGAGGACGTGTTCCGCCTCGCCCTCGCCGCCGCCTGCCCCGGCGACCCCTGGCCTGCCGGACCCGTCGACAACGCCGTGCTCGCCGACGCCGTACGCCGCCTCGGGGGCCGCCTCGGTGCCCGGGTACCCGCCCTCGCCGCGGTCGCCGCCCTCCATCTGCTGGAGCACTTCGCCGGCCAGGGCCCCGCCGAACGCCGTTGGACCCTGCGCCGCCTGACCTGGCTGACCGACCCCCGGGCAGCCGACGCCCCGGAACTGATGAGGCTGCTCACCGGCCCCGAGGACCTCCTCGTCCGGCTCCCGGCCACGTCCGGCGCCCCGTCGGGCACGGACGACGACGAGGAGCCGCTGCCCCTGGCCGACTGGCACCGCCCGCCCGGCAACCCCGGCGAGGAACGCCGTCTGGGCGGCCGTGTCCAGGCCGTGCGCCGGCACCGCGAGTGGACCTTCGCGGACCTGTCCTGGGCCGACCGGACCGTCCAGCTCGCCTTCGACGCCGGCCACCCGCTGCGACCCCGCCCCGGCGACCTGCTCGCCGTCCGCGGCCACGCCGGGCACTCCCGCACCGGCGCCCCCGTCCTCTTCGTCGACGAGGTGCTGCGCCACCGGCCGACGCGTTCCGTGGGAGCCGCCCGCCGCACCCGGCCCCTCACGGACACGGGCGGCGGAGCGGCCGTCGCCGACGCCCTGCGGCCGGAGCTGGGCGCACTCGGCTTCGCGGAGATGGCCTCACCGGTGCTGACGGCCGCCTTCTACGGAGGCGCCAGCCGCCCCTTCACCACCCGGCACGCTTCCCGCAACCGGCCCCTGTACCTGCGCGTCACGACCGAACTGGACCTGCTGCGCCGCCTGGCGGAGGGCCGCACCCGGGTCTACGAGATCGGCGCCAGCTTCCGCAACGAACCCCTGCGCGGCGACGCCGTCAAGGAGTTCACGATGCTCGAGGCCTACGCCGCCGACCTGCGACTGGAGGAAATGACGGTCCTGGTCGCCGGACTCGTCGCGCGGGTGCTCGGCGACGACCGCCCGCCGCGGTGGACCACCTTCGACGAAGCGTTCACCGAGACCTCCGGCGTCCACCCCGACGACGAGGCCGCAGTGCGCCGCCTGGCCGCCGGACAGGGCACCCCCGATCCGGCCGGCGCCATCGACCCGCAGGTCCTCGTCCGGCGGCTGTGGCGCTCGACCTTTCGGCACCGGCTGCCCGGAGTGGCGCTCGTCCACCGAATACCCGGTCCCGCCTCCCCGTTCATCGCGGGGGACGGCCGCGACGCGCGCCGCGTCTGGCTCAGCGTCGACGGTGTCGAGCTCGCCGAGACCAGCGCGAACGAACGGGACCCGGACCGGCTCGCGCGCCGCCTGGCCCGCCAGTTCCGCGACGACCCCCACCCCGTCCACCGGGACTACCGCGACGTGCTGGAGACCTTCGCCGACGGAGTACCCCCGTGCGTCGGCGTCGGACTCGGCCTGACCCGCCTGGCCGGGCTGCACGCAACCCGCAGGCGCCCCGACACCACCGAGGAGCACCGGCAGCGATGACCACCACGACCGAGACCGAGAACGCGATCACGACCGGGCCCACGACCGGCACCGCGAGCCGGACCGCAGGAGACAGCGGAACCTGGCTGGCCGCCAACGCCGCGCTCTGGGACGCCCGCGTGCCCCTGCACACCGACAGCGACTGGTACGACCTGCGAGGCTTCCGCGACGGCGCCCTCGCCCTGGACGACATCGAACGCGCCGGAGTCGGCGACCCGGCCGGCCGCAGCCTGCTGCACCTCCAGTGCCACTTCGGCCTGGGCACCCTCTCCTGGGCCCGCCTCGGCGCCGACGCCGTCGGCGTCGACTTCTCGGCCGCCGCCGTCGCACGCGCCCGAGCCCTGGCCGCCGAGTCCGCCCTGCCCGCCCGCTTCGAACAGGCCGAGGTCTCCACCCTCGACCTCGGGCGCACCTTCGACATCTGCTTCACCTCCTGGGGCGTGCTGATGTGGCTCCCCGACCTCGACGCCTGGGCCCGCACCGTCGCCCGCCACCTCACCCCCGGCGGCACGTTCTTCCTCGCAGAAGGCCATCCCCACCTGTTCATCTGGGACGACGAGCCGGGCAAGGACGGTTACCGCCCCCGGCACCCGTACTTCCGGCACACCGCACCCGTCGTCGACGACGAAGCCGGCACCTATGTGGACACCTCGCTGCGCCTGGGCCTGCCCCAGTACCGGTGGAACCACCCTCTGTCCGAAGTGGTCTCCGCCCTGGCCGGGGCAGGCCTGCGGATCACCGCCATGGCCGAGCACCCCGTACTGCCCTGGCAGCCGCTGCCGTGGATGACGCCCTCCGAGCGGGGCTGGTGGCGGATCCCCGGCGATCCGTTCCCGCTGAGCTTCACCGTGACCGCCACCAAGGACTGACCCCGCCCGAAGACCCGGACCACCCCGAACGCCCGCCCCGCTCGCCGCACTCGCCGCACTCGCCGCACTCGAAACGGAGCCCCGTCATGACCACCGCCACCACCTCGCGATCCCACCCCGCGGCCTGGCCTCTCACCCGGATCCCGCAGACCGCGGAGGACGTCCACGCCGCGAGCTACACCGACTTCGTCGCCATGGTCAACCAGACCAATGTGCCGCCCGGCTCCCACGTCACTCTCAACGAGTGGGCCGTCTTCGGCCGTGTCGACGCCTCCTCGTCCGTCCTCGAGGTCGCCTGCACCACCGGTTTCTCCTCCCGGGAACTCGCCCGCCTGACCGGCTGCTCCGCCGTGGGCTTCGACCTCTCCGAGGACTCGGTCCGGATGGCCCGCCACAACCACCTCAACACCGACCCCTCCCTGCGCCTGGACTACTTCACCGCCGACGGCGCGACCACCACCACCCCGCCGGGCGGACCCTTCACCCACGTCGTGGTCGGCGCCGCCCTCGGCTTCTTCCCGCAACCCGCTGCCATGGCCCACCGGCTCAGCGGATTCCTCACCGACGGCGGTCACCTGCTGGCCTCCCCCTTCTGGGCGGAGCAGCCCCTGCCGGCCGAGGCGGAGGCCGTACGTCGTGAGGTCTTCGGCATCACCAGCCCCATGGAGACCTACAAGGAGGCCATGGCCCTCTACCGGGGCTTCGACGTGATGTACGCGTCCGCCCGCAAGCCCGTCCTGGAGACCGAGGAAGAGATCGCGCACTACTGCACCTCCACCGTGGACCGCGCCTGCGCCCAGTCCGGGGTCACCGACGCACCCGTACGGCGCGCGATGATCGAGCGCCTCACCCGGGTGCGCCGCGCCTCCAACCTTCTGCGCCGGCACCTGAGCTACTCCGTGCTGGTACTGCGCCACGACAAGGCGGCCTACCCGGCGCGCTACGTCGAACTCTTCTGACCGCCCCGCGACACCACCCGGGCGGCCGTCGCCCGCCCGGAGATCGGAACACGACGCCATGGCCACCGCCCACGACGCCTCCCGGGTCCGCGCCCGCGACCTCATCGGCCTGGAAAAGTCCGAGATCACCGGGGTGCACCGGCTCCTGGACTACCTCCGCTACGACGACCAGGGCCGCCTGCGCGTGTACGGACACGATGCGCAGGAACTGCTGGACCAGGCCGGCGCGCCACTGATCTGGTACTTCGGCGACCGGGTACGGGAGAACTACCGGAGCATCGACGACGCCTACCGCGCGCACTTCCCCGGCCACCGCACCTTCGCCGCGATCAAGAGCTGCTACCTGAAGGAATGCCTGACCGTCCTGCACCGGGCCGGCGCGGGCGCCGAAGTGATGAGCGCCCTCGAACTCCAGATCGCCCAACAGATCGGTTTCGCGCCGGCCGACATCGTCAGCAACGGCGTGGGCCGCAGCGAGGAGTACGCCGACGCCACCGTCGCCGCCGGAGTCGGCCTCACCGTGGTCGACTGCCTGGACGACCTCCGTACGGTGGCCGCCGCCTGCCGGCGCCACGGCAGCCGCGCCCGGATCGGACTGCGCGTGACGCCGCCCGTCGACCACGACGGCATCTACATCACCCCCTCCTCCAAACTCGGCGTGGACTGGGAGGGCGGGGAGTTCCTGCGGCTGGCGCGCGCGGCCCTCGACACGCCCGAGGTGCAGGTGGTCGCCCTCCACGCGCACCAGGTCACCCACTGTTCCCAGCCCGCCAAGTACCGGGCGACCCTCGCGGGCGTCGCCGCGGTGGCCCGCGAGACGGAACGGGAACTGGGCCTGCGCTTCGAGGTCATCGACATCGGCGGCGGCCTGGAGACCCGCTTCCTGCTGCACCGCTCAGGGCTGGGGCCCGAGGACTTCGCGGCCATCGCGAAGGAGGAACTCGACTCGATCGGCTATCCGTTCCGGCTGCACATCGAGCCCGGGCGCTACCTCACGGCGGACGCAGCCGTCGGTCTCACCGCGGTCACCACCGAAAAACACAACGGCGACCGCACGTACCTCGTCACCGAGATCGGCTCCAACGTGCTGATCGACATGGCGGAAGTCACCTACCACCCCCTGCCGACCCGGCTGCCCGATCCCGGCACACCGTGGACCGCGTACGACGTCGGCGACAGCACCTGCGCCCCCGCCCTGGTCTGCCGCACCGCCACCCTGCCCCACGGCCCGCAGAACCGCTCCCTCCTCCTGCTGAACTGCGGTGCCTATTCCACCGTCTTCACCCAACTGTGGGCCTTCCGCCTGCCCCGCTACCTCTTCAGCGACTCCTTGGACGGCCGCCGCATCCGGACGGTCTTCGACGACGACGCCCAGAGCGCGATGTACCGGGCCCTCTACGGCTACGAGATCCTGCTGTGAGCGGCGGCGCCCCCGTCGTCTGGATCAACGGACCGTACGGCTGCGGAAAGAGCACCGTCAGCCGTCACGTGGCCGAACTGCTCCCGGACGCCCTGGTCGTGGATCCGGAGGACGTCGGGCACATGCTGTGGCGCCAACTCCCGGACCACCTGCGCGAGGAGGAGTTCGAACTGGAGCCGGCGTGGGCACCGCTGACCCGGGTGCTCGTCGAGCAGTGCGCCCGCACCTACGGCCGCCCCCTGGTGGTACCGATGACGATCGTCCGGATGCCGGTCTTCGAACGGATCGTCGGCGCGCTGCGCCGGGACGGCACCGACGTACGCCATTTCACGCTGCTGGCCGACGCCTCCACGATCCGCGCACGCCTGCGCAGGCGTATGGCCGAACGCCGGGAGTCGGCTGACGCGTGGGGAGAGCTCAGCTGGGAAGGCCGTCAGCTCGACCGCTGCCTGGACGCCCTGGCGGGCCCGGCCTTCGGCACCCATCTGTGGACCGCCGACAAGGCTCCGCGGGAGGTGGCCCGCGAACTGCTGGCCCACCTATGACGCGGCCGGCTCCGGACGAGTCACCGGCCCGCCTTCGCGGGAGCAATCGTCAGGACCTGTGGATGAGTTGGCGTTCGTGGTCCGGCGCGGAGAACCGGCTGCAGGGCAGTGGTCGCCGGAGCCGCTCTCCGATAACGTACCGACCAGGCGGTACGCATGATGGTGTCCGATACGCCGTCATGTGCTCGATGAACATCAACGATTCATCCGCCCCGGGACGGAGAGCCGCTCATGACGCAGAACGTGAACCGCGACAGCCTCGCCCTCGCGCGCGAGACCTGGAGAACCCTCGAGCCCTACCACGGGGCCGTCTACTTCTCGCCCGAAGCCGCAGGCCGGTACGACGAGTTGGGCGTGGACGCCACGACGGGGTACTTCGCGTCCCGTTCGGCCGCGCTCGGCCCGGCTTCGGCGGATGTGGTCATCGCCACGTTCTACAACTTCAACCCACAACTGGTGCGCCGGGTCATACCTGCGGCGTGGGAGGCCGCTACGCCACAGCAGTTCGCCGCTGCCCGGCTCGCAGGGATCGATGCCACGCTTCACCGCATCCTCGGCGCGGAGCTCTCCTCGCCGACCATGGCCCGCGCGGCGGAACTGGCCCGTGCCGCAGCTGAAGTGACTGTTGATCACCCACAGGGCCGTCCACTGTTTGCCGCGCACGCCGCACTGCCGTGGCCGAGCGAGCCCCACCTCGTGCTCTGGCATGCGCAAACCCTGCTGAGGGAGTTCCGGGGCGACGGCCATGTGGGGGCACTGCTGACCGCAGGACTGAGCGGGATCGAAGCACTCGTCACGCATGGCGCCGCGGGCGACGTCGACGCAGGGGTCCTGCGCGACTCACGGGCATGGACGCCGCAGCAGTGGGGCCAGGCCGTCCAGAGCCTGCGCGAGCGTGGATGGCTCGAGGACGGGCCGGACCTGGCCCTGACCGAGGAGGGTGCGCGGCGCAGGGCGGAGATCGAGCACACCACCGACAGGCTGGCCGCCCTCCCGTATCTCACGCTCGGCCCTACGGCCTGCGTCGAACTGTGCTCGCTCGTGAGGCCGTTCAGCCTTGCGGTGGCGAAGGAGCTCCTGCCGTGGGCAGTCGGTCGCCTGAGCCGAGGGAGCGCATGAGGCGGGCGTGAAGGCTGCGCACCTCAGCTCACCGCGTTCCTCACCGACAGCGACACCGCGCCGGTCCTTCGCCGCCTTCACACCCTTCCGGTCGGGCACCGCTGGGACCGGAAGCCCGGGATCACCCTGCTCGCCGATGCCGCCCGGACACCGACGGACTTCGATATGGCACCCGTTTCGGCGAGGTGACGGGCTACGACGGCGCGCCGCTGCCCGCGCCGGAGCTGCCGCCCGGGCCGCCGCTGAAGCCACGTGGCAGGATGCGCTGACCTGACAGAACGCCGGGTCCTGACGCACAAGACCCGGCCGCGCCTCCGTCCTGCCGGCAGCCACGGCGATCGACGGCGGGTACTCCCCATGGGATCACGGCCTGAACTCCCCCATCGGGCAGCGGAGTGCACAGCACCGTCAAAGCAGGGTGTAGACGCTGTCGCTCACCCGGCTCCGGCGCGGTGGCCGGGTGTTCTTGAACCACGCCACCCAGGACCGCGGGAGGGCTTCGCGGTCCAGAACGAAGTCGTCGAGCACCAGGCAGTCGATGTCCGACCTCAGGAAGCAGAGCAGGGCGTCGACGGGGGTGTGGACGATCGGCTCTCCTCGGAGGTTGAACGAGGTGTTCAGGAGCAGCGGGCAGCCCGTTCGGTCGGCGAACGTCCGGATGAGGCGGTAGAAGCGCCCGTTCGTTGCCTCGGTGACCGTCTGGACGCGGGCCGACTTGTCCACGTGGGTGATGGCTGGCAGCGACAGCGGGGACACGACCTCGCAGGTCTCCAGCATGAACGGCGACTCGTGGTCGAGCCTGAAGTGCTCGTGCGCGTGCTCGGCCAGCACGGCGGGGGCGAACGGCCGGAACGCCTCGCGCATCTTGACCGAGGCGTTGATCCGGTCCCGCGTGTCGTCGCCCCGTGGGTCGGCCAGGATCGACCGTCCGCCGAGGGAACGGGGCCCGAACTCCTCCCGGCCGTGGTACCAGCCGATCACCTTGCCGTCGGCCAGTCGCCCCGCGACGGCGTCGAGCAGACCTGCCTCGTCCCCGCGGAAGTCCGCGAAGGGCCGGCCGGCGCGCGCGCCGAGCAGCCGCGCGACACCGTCGGAGTCCGTGCCGGAGCCGAGGAGCACCGAGGTCAGCCGGTCCTGGTGGGGCCGCTGTCCGGTCAGGCGCTGGTGGGCCACCGCCGCGCACCCGAGGCTGCCGCCCGCGTCGCCGGCGGCCGGCTGCACGAACACCCTGGCGAATGGGCCCTCCTCGACGATGCGGCGCACGGCGACGACGTTGAGGGCCACGCCTCCGGCCATGCACAGGTTCTCGCTGCCCGACATGCGGTGGGCCTTGTCGACCATGCGCAGCAGGGTCTCCTCGGTCACCACCTGGATGCTGCGCGCGAGGTCGTGGTGGACCTTCTCGATCTCCGACTCCGGCACCCGCGGCGGTACGCGGATCAGGGACGTGAAGCGCTCACCGAGCATGCCGTCCGGGTTGGTGAAGTCGAAGTAGTCCAGGTCGAGCCGGAACGACCCGTCCTCGGTGACATGGATCAGCCGGCCGATCTCGTCCCGGAACCGCGGTTCGCCGTAGGGGGCGAGCCCCATCACCTTGTACTCGCCCTCGTTCACCTCGAAGCCGAGGTAGCCGGTGACCGCGCTGTAGAGGAGGCCCAGGGAGTGCGGGAACTCGACCTGCTCGGTCAGTTCGAGCGACGCGCCCCGGCCTGTCCCCCAGCTGGTGGTGGCCCACTCGCCGACTGCGTCGACCGTCAGCACGGCGCTGTCGTCGAAACCGGAGAAGTAGTAGGCGCTCGCGGCGTGGGAGAGGTGGTGGTCGACGAACTCGACGCGGCCCTCCCAGCCGAGCAGGTCCCGGATCTCCCGGAGCGGCCGGTCGGCGTCGAGGCGGTAGAGGGCGCTCGCGCTGCTGTCCGGGAAGGCCGGCAGCCCGGTCCACAGCTGGCGGTGGAGTTTCTTCGCCGGGTCCTCGTAGTAGGCCACGCAGTCCACGTCGGTGATGCGCAGACCGGCCTGGTCCAGGCAGTCGCGCACAGCGGCGAGCGGCAGGTCGGGATCCTGCTTGCGCCGGGTGTAGCGCTCCTCGTGGGACGCGGCGACGAGCCGGCCGTCGACCAGCAGCGCCGCCGCCGAGTCGTGGAAGTGGGCCGAGATCCCGAGGACCACGGGTCCGGCGGGTGCCGGGGTACGCGTGTTCTGCACCGTCATCGCGGCTCTCCCTGTCCGGCGGTGTGCGGCTCCGCCATCGCGACCGCGATCTTCCGGTCGCCGGTGAAGGACTCCCGGCCGTGGCTGGACAGCATGTTGTCCACCACGAGGATGTCGTCCTGCTGCCAGTCGAAGCGGACCCGGCACTGCGCGTAGCGGCTGCGCAGGTGGTCCATCACGTCGTCGGGAATGCGTCCGCCGTCGCCGTAGTACGTGTTCGTGGGGAGGCCGTCCTCGCCGAACAGCGCGAGCAGGCCCTCCTGGACGTCCTCCGGGAGCGTGGTCACGTGGAAGAAGGTGATGTGGTTGAACCACACCTCCTCACCGGTGCGCGGGTGGCGGTGCATCGCGTCCCGCACCACGCGGGTGCGCAGCCCGTCCTCGCCGGTCCACTCGGGGACCAGCCCGTGCTCCTTGCAGTAGGCCTCCACCTCGGCCCGGCTGTCGGTCCCGAACACCTTGGGCCACGGGACGCCGAAGTGCGGGTGGTAGTTGCGCACCAGACTCCAGCGCCGGCGCGCGAACTCCTCCCGTACGGCAGGGTCGATCGCCGCGTACAGCCGCCGGGTGTCGGCCAGCGGTGTCGATCCCAGCGTCTGCGGTGCCCGCAGGCAGTAGAAGTACAGCGTCATCGGCCAGGTGTCCTGGTAGGAGCACTCGTTGTGGAGGAAGATCTCCTCCTCGGCCGGGTGGTCGGTGGACGTGTACACATTGCCCTGGATCGAGGTGCGCGGTGAAGACGCCTCGGTGTAGGTGAGCGTCTGACCGGACAGCGCGTTGACGGTCGACTGCAGTCCCTCGACGCCGTCGATGTCGAAGCCCCGGAAGAGGAGCGCTCCATGGGTGTCGAGGGCCGAGCGGAGCTCGTCACGATCGTGCTCGATGAGGTCTACGAGGTCGGTGGTGGAACCTGCTTCCACCACCGCCGGCAGCACTGCCGGCTCGGACATGCGGTCTCCTGACGTAACGGTGTTGCGGACGGGCGGAGGGGTCAGACGGGCCGGCGCGGGACACCCGGGGCGGGCGCCGTCACCCCGGTGGGCCCCGGGGCCTGTCCGCCGGCCCGGCCCTCGGGACGGGCCTCGGCCGTCTGGTCCAGGAAGGGCGCGTCCGACGGCGACAGTGGCCGCAGGTCCGTCACCCAGGTCGCCTGCGGGTCGAACCGCGCGAAGAACGGCCGCCCGACCACCTCCGGGTCCCTGGCCTGCAGATAGCGCAGTGCGAGCGCGGACTGTCCCGCGACCTCCGTCACGCCGTCGACGACCACCTTGCCGCGGGTGGCGGACATGGACGGGCCGCGCACCGTGCGGGCAAGACCGGTCACGGACGATAGCGCCTCCCGGTAGATCTGCCAGGCGCGGACGAGCGGAACCTCGAAGTACTGGCGCGGGCCCGTGTCCCGCTCCACGAACATGTAGTAGGGCACGGCGTCGAGGGCGACGGCGCGCGTCCACATCTCCCGCCAGACGCCCGCGTCGTCGTTGATCGACCTGACCAGGGGCGCCTGGGTGCGGATCACGGCGCCCGTCGACCGGATCCGCTCGACCGCGCGCCGCACGGGCTCCGGTCGGAGCTCGCGGGGATGCGTCACATGGGCCATCACCGCGAGGTGCCGACCGCGGGCGCGGACCTCCTCGAACAGGCGCAGGAGGTCGTCGGCGTCCTCGTCGTCGGTGAACCGGTACGGCCAGTAGGTCAGGGCCTTGGTGCCGATCCGGATGTTCCTGATGTGCTCCATCCCCGGGGCGAGGAAGGGCTCCAGCGCGCGCCGCAGGTTGTCGGTGCGCATGATCAGCGGATCGCCGCCGGTCACCAGGATGTCGGTGATCTCCGTGTGGTGCCGCAGGTAGGCGGCGAGCGCGTCGGCGTCGTCCTTCTCCGCGGCCATCTTCAGCTCGGGTACCCCGACGAACTGCGCCCAGCGGAAGCAGTAGGTGCAGTACGCATGGCAGGTCTGGCCCTGACGCGGGAAATAGAGCAGCGTCTCCTCGTACTTGTGCTGTACGCCCGAGAGTCGCTGCCCCTGCCAGGCGGGGACGTTCCGGTCCGTCTGGCCCGCCGGATGCGCGTTCAGCCCCGCGCGGATCTCCCGCACGGCGGGCGCGAGACGGGCGGGGCCCGCCTCCTCGCGCAGCAGGTCCGTCATGGTCTTCAGCTCGTCCGCGGCCAGCATGTCGGCCTGGGGAAAGACCAGCCGGAAGACGGGGTCGTCGTGCACGTCGTCCCAGTCGATCAGTTCGTCGACCACGTACTGGTTGGTCCGGAACGGCAGGACCGCGGCCACGGCCCGTAGCTGGAGCTTCGTCTCGGAGTCCGCCCCGCACCGGTCCAGCAGCGCGTCCAGATCGCGTGCCGAGTACGCCCGGAAGCGGGGCGCCGTCACGTCGCTCATCCGTGCCCCTCGTCCTGGCCGGCGGTGCCCGGCACGACCGCGCGGGCGATCTCCCCGGCCGTGGCGGCGGCATGGGACCGCTGCACCAGGGTGAAGTGGTCGGCGCCGGCCACGGTCCGGGTTTCCACCGGCGTGCCCAGTGCCTCCTCCCAGCCAAGGGCCGGGGACGTCCCCTCCGGACGCGTCTGGTCACCGGCGAGCACCAGGGTGAGCCGGGTGTCCCTGAGGCGGGCGCGCCGCATCCGGTAGTCCACGAGCGCGGTGGCGTTGGCGTCGAAGACCGCGAATCTGCGGCGCAGCGCCTCCTGCTCCTCGCCGGCCGCCGGCCGCTCACCGGTGAGCAGCGCGGTGTCGGCCCGCTCGCCGGTCATACGCTCCAGGTCACGAGTGAAGGACGCCACCCGGTCGGCGTCGGGTCCTGCGAAGTGCTCGAAGGCCTTCGAACCCGGCGCGTAGCTGTCCAGGAGCACCAGGGACGCGGTGCGCACCCCCTCGAAGGACAGCTGGCGTGCCATCTCGTAGGCGACGGCGCCACCCATGGACCAGCCGGCGAAGTGGTACGGCCCCTCGGGCTGCACCTTGAGCACCTCGTGGAGGTAGGCGGCCGCCATCTCCTGGACCGAGGTGAAGGCGGTGCCGCCGTCCAGGCCGGGAGAGCGGACCCCGATCACCGTGAACTCGGGGGGCAGTGCCGACGCAACCTCCCGGAAGCACAGCACGTCGCCACCGATCGGGTGCACGAGGAACAACCGCGGTCCACCCGGCATTCCCTGACGCAGCGTCAGCAACAGGTCGCTCGCCTGGTCGTCGGTCTCCTTGCGCAACTCGCGTACCGACGCGGCCAGACGGTCGACGCGCGGCCCCTCGAGGAGCTTGCGCAGCGACAGCGACAGACCGGTCTTCTTGCGGATCCGGGTGAGCAGGATGGTGGCGAGCAGCGAGTGTCCGCCGACCGCGAAGAAGTCGTCGGTGACGCCGAAGTCCTCGTGACCGAGGAGCTCGGACCACATGGAGGAGATCAGGGACTCGGTGTCGTCCCGGGGCGCGACACGCTCCTGGGTGGCCGGGTACGAGGTGCCCCGGAGAGAGGAGCGGTCCAGCTTGCCGTTGGCCAGCAGGGCGAACCGGTCGACGAAGAGGAACAGCGAGGGGACGACGGCCAGCGGCAGCCGCTCGCGCGCGTGCCGGCGGAGTTCCTCCGTGGTCAGGCCGGAGCCCGCGGAGCGCACGACGTAGGCGACGAGCGAGCCGTCCCCCTCCTTGTCCGCCTCCACGTGGACCTGGCGCACCTGTGGATGGGTCGTCAGCTCGGCCGCGACCTCCGCGGGGTGCACCCGGACACCGCGCACCTTGAGCAGGTCGTCGCTGCGCCCCTCGACGTGGATCTCGCCGAAGGCGCCGACCACGGCGAGGTCTCCCGTGTGGTAGACGAGGTCGTCCGGGTCGTCCGACAGCGGGTTGGGGCGGAAGTTCGACGCCGCGCGGGCGTCGTCGAGGTAGCCCAGGGTCCGGTACGGCGTCCGGATGACGATCTCACCGCGTTCGCCGGGGCCGCGGACCGAGCCGTCCGCGCCGAGGACGACCGCCTGGGCGCCGGGCAGCGGGCGGCCGACGGGCACCGGTCCCGCGTCCTGCTCGGCCGTCACCCGGTGGAACGTCTTGATCATGGTCGTCTCGGTGGGCCCGTAGAAGTTGACGACCTCGGTGCCCGGGCCCAGCAGTCGCTCACGCAGTTCCTGGACGAGGCGGCCGGTGAGGGGCTCGCCCGCCAGGCAGAGCAGCCGCAGGTCGGTGAGGGGCGCGGTGGCCCGGTCGGTGTCCCGCAGCCACGACGCCACCACACTGGGTGTCGTGTGGACGACCGTGACGCGCTCGCGCGCCAGCCAGTCCGTCATCCGCGCCGTGTCGTCCAGGGCGCTCGCCGGCGGCAGACACAGAGTGGCTCCCTGGGTGAGCGGTACGAAGACGTCGCGCAGGACCGCGTCGAAGGAGAGCGTGGTGAGCTGCGCCACGCGGTCCCCGGCGTGCACGCCGAACTCCGCCGCCTCCCAGTCGATGAAGTGGTCGAGTCCGCGGTGCGACCCGACGACCGCCTTGGCCTCGCCGGTCGTGCCCGAGGTGAAGAAGACGTACGCCGGTTCCAGGGGCCGTGCCGGGACGGGGCCGAGCGCGTCGTCCGCGCTCTTGGCGAGTTCCTCGAAGGAGAGGCGTCGCACGGTGGCGTCGCCCGGCACCTCCGTCGCGGTCGACGGCTCGGTGAGCAGAACCCGCCGGACGCCGGCCCTGGCCACCATGGAAGCGCGCCGCGGTCCCGGCAGACCGTCGTCCAGGAGTACGGCGGTGGCGCCGGCGCCGAGCGCGGCGACGAGGGCGGCCACGGTGGCGGGGGACTTGCCGCCCAGCACACCGACGCGCTCCCCCGCCCGAAGTTCCTGCGTGGCGCCCGCCACCGCGGCGGCGAGCTGCCCATAGGTCACCTCGCCCTCCGCCCAGGAGACCGCTACGGCGTCCGGGGTGGCCGCGGCCCGGCGCCGGAACCGCTCGGCGACGGGGACGAGGTCCCGGGCGGGGAGCGGCTCGGAGAACGGGTGGCCGGCGCGGCTGCCGGCCAGCGGGCTCGTCGGCTGCTCGGCGGCGAAGCGGAGCAGCCGCGTGAGCCGCTCGCCGAGCGCGGCCACGAACTCGGCCTGGACCGTGTCGGCGTCGTACTCGAAGTCCAGGACGGTGCCGGCCTCCCCGGGGCGCACCACCACGGTGAGGTCGAACTTGGCCGTCGGCGCGGTGCCGGAGCCGTCACCGGCGTCGGCGACCACATCGACGGGACGCAGGAGGGCGGCCTCGCGCGGCATTTCCTCGCGCGGCGGCATCCGCAGCATCACGGAGAACAGTGGGCTGCGGTCCCCGTCCCGGGCCTCGGCGACGGCCTCGACGACCTGCGCGTAGGAGACGTCCCGGTGCCCCGACGCCTCGACGATCGTCGACCTGACCCGGCCGAGTGCCTCCTCGAACGTCGGGTCGCCCGCCATGTCGAAGCGATAGGCGTGGGTCCGGACGAAGAACCCGATGACGTCCTCGAACTCCTCGCGGTCCCGGCCCACGCTGTCGCTGCCGATGACGACCCGGTCCTGTGCCGACGCCCGGGACAGGGCGTGGGCGAGGACGGTCATCATGGCCATGTACTCGGTGGCCCCGGACTTCGCGCACAGCTCGGCGAGGCGGTCCGTCACCTCGCGGGCGACCGGCACCCGCAGCACCCGTGCCTGGTGCGGCCGTTCGCCGGGCGTGGGACGTCCCCACGGCACGTCGGGGCGGGGGGTGTCGGCGAGCAGGTCGCGCCAGTAGGCGAGGTCGGCCTCGGCGCGCTCGCCGGTCGTCCGGCGGGCACGCCAGGCGACGTAGTCGCCGAACTGGAGCCGGGACGTGTCGCCCTCCGGGTACGTGTGCCGGTCGGTGCCGGCGAGCAGCTCGTCGACCTGCTGCGCGACGAGGCTCCACGACACACCGTCACAGCACAGGTGATGGACGGTCAGCCCGACGAGGAGCTCGTCGTCCCCGACCCGGACCGTCCGGACCCGCACCAGGGGCCCGGCGACCAGGTCGAAGGCGGCGGCCGCCGCCTCGGACAGTGCGGCCAGGCCCGACGGCCGGTCGGTGACGGCCGGCAGGGCGGTGAAGTCGACGGCGGCCTCACCCACGTACTGCACGGGGTGCCCGTCGGCCTCGCGGAAGCGCAGCCGCAACGCCTCGTGACGGCGGCACACCGTGAGGAAGGCCGTGCGTACGGCCTGCTCGTCGATGCCGGTGGGCAGCCGGAACACGCCGGCCATGTTGTAGGCGGAGCTGTCCGGGTCCAGCTGCTGGAGGTACCACAGGCCCTCCTGCTCGGGGGAGAGCGGTTGGTCGGCCTCGCGCGCGACGGGCACGGGCGCCGGTTCGTCCCCGGCCCGGGCGCCCTCCTCGAGCGCGCCGTCCACGGCCCGAGCGAGCGTGGCGATCGTCGCCGACCGGAAGAGGGTCGGCAGATTCAGGTCGACCTCGAACGTCCGCCGGATCCGGGCGAGGAGCCGGGCCAGCATCAGCGAGTGGCCGCCGAGATCGAAGAAGTTGGCGTGCCGGGAGGTGATCTCCTTCTTGAACGCCTCGGACCACAGCTCGGCGACGCGCCGCTCCGTCTCGGTCCACTCGCCCTCGTCCGCCGCCTCCTCCGGCTGCGGCTCCACCGTGTCGTCGGGGTCGGGCAGCACGGACCGGTCCAGCTTGCCGTGGCCGGTGAGCGGCAGCCGCTCCAGGAGGACCACGTGGGCCGGGACCATCGCGTTGGAGCCGGCCGCGGCCACGTGCCGCCGTACGGCGGAGGCGTCCACGCCCGCGCCCCGGGTCGGCACGACATAGGCGACGAGGGCGGGACCGCCTTCCCCGGCGCGGACCACGACGGCCGCGTCCTCGACCTCAGGCATGCGGGTGATCACCGCGCCGACCTCGGCCGGGTGGACGCGGACACCGAGGACCTTGACCTGGTCGTCCACCCGGCCGTGGATGTCCAGGTCGCCCTGGGGGCCGATGCGGCCAAGGTCACCGGTGCGCTGTACGAGGTCGGTGGGGTCGTCGGGGTTGAGCGGGTTCACCTCGAAGGGCGGGGCCTCTCCCGCAGCCGGGCGCCAGCTGCCCCGGGTGAGGTGCGGGGTGCGGATCAGCACGTGACCGGGCTCACCGACGCCGCACCGCCGGCCCCGGTTGTTCACCACGAGAAGTTCGGCGCCGTCGATGGCCTTGCCCACGGGCAGGATGCCCGCCGGTACCTCGCCGTCCGGAACGGGGTACCACGATTTGAGGATGGTGGCTTCGGTCGTCCCGTAGAGGTTGACGAACCGCGTGCCCGCGTCGCCGGTCGCGTTCCGCCAGCGGTTGACGAGGCTGCCCGCAAGCGGCTCGCCGGAGAGGCAGACCAGACGCAGCGCCGGGAAGCCCGCACCGCCCGGCTGTTCGGCCAGCAGCGTGGACAACACGCTCGGCACCGTCTGGAGGACGGTCACCTCGTCCTCGCGCAGCCATTCGAGCACTCGTGCCACATCGACGAAGGGACGGTCGGTCGGCGGGAGGCACACGGTGGCGCCTCCGATGAGCGCCGGGAACAGGTCCTTGAAGACCGCGTCGAAGGTCAGCGCGGCCATCTGGGCGACCCGGTCGCCCGCGCCGATGGCAAGGGCCTCCTGTTCCCAGGCGCAGAAGTGGGCGAGCGCCCCGTGCCAGCCCAGGACACCGCGCGGCTCGCCGGTGGTGCCCGACGTGAAGCACACGTACGCGTCCGCGGCGGCGCCCACGACGGGCAGCTCCACGTCCCTCGCCGCCGACTGCTCCAACTCGGCGAGCCGGACCACCGGCGTGGTGCCATGGCCCGGGTCCCACGTCCGGTCGGTGGTGTCGACCAGCAGCGACGGGCGCGCCCGTTCCAGCACGTCACTCACCCGGCCCTCCGGCTGGGTGACGTCGATCATCACCAGGACCGCACCGGCCCGCAGGACACCGAGCATGGCCACGACCGTCTCCGGCGACCGGCCACCACGGACCGCCACCACGTCCCCGGGGAGCACCTCCCGTGCCCGCAACGCCCGAGCCGTCGCGGAGAACCGCCCCACGAGTTCCTCGTACGTGTGGGACCGGGTGCCTCGGACCAGTGCGACGGCGTGCGGGAAGCGGGAGGCCGTGGCCTCGATCAGGGCAGGGACGGTGGTGTTCTCGGCCAGGTGCCGTGACGGCGTCGTCGACGCGGTGGGGTGGTCGTCGGCGTACGTCATCTCAGTGTCAGTCCAATCGTGTGGTCAGGATTGCCCTGCGGGCAGATCAGAGGGCTATCTCGTCGACGTACGCGTCGGGCTTGTCCACCGCGGCCTCGACGAAGGAGGCGAGCTGGCGGGCCATGAGCGCGGCGCGCTCGGCCGAGATACGGCCCCGGGCGTACACGAGGCGGGCCTCGTAGTCCTGGGTGAGCGGGAAGACCTCGAACTTGAGGTCGTAGTGCGTGTGCCGGGGTGGGAACTGGTGGACCCGCACGGTGACGCCGTCGGCCTGCCGTTGCCACGCCGGCATGTTCTGGAAGACGAACAGGTTCTGGAAGACGGGCAGCCGGTCGGCGCCCCGGGCCGATCCGACCTCGGAGACGATGCGCTCGATGGGCACCACCGAATGCCGCTGGCCCGCCACGACGGCGGTCCGGGCGCGGTCCAGCACCTGGGCGACCGTCGCGTCCTCGTCGATCTCCAGACTCTGCGGGACGGTCGTGACGAAGTAGCCGGCCAGGTCGGCGACCCAGGGCGGCGTCCGGTTCGCCATGGGCGTGCCGACGACCACGGTCTCCTGGGCGGAGAGCCGGGCCAGCCATGCCGTGTAGCAGGCGAGCAGGGCCATGAACTCGGTGATGCCGTGCTCGCGGCACAGGCTCTTCAGCCGGGCGGGGAGGTCCGGCGACCAACGCAGCGCGACGCTGTCGGAGGGCACGCTGAGGGAGGGGCCGCGCGGCTCGTCGACCGGCAGGTCGAGCCCGTCCGGCGCGTTCGCCAGCACGGTGCGCCAGTGCCGCAGCGACTCCTGGACGGCGGCCCGGTGCTCCGGGCGGGCCTCCTGCGTACGCTGCCAGGCCGCGTGGTCGACGATCTGCAACCGTGCGTCCGCGGGCCCGGCGTCCGGTTCGGTCAGCAGCCGGCTCAGCTGCTCGGTCAGCAGCGACCAGGTCCAGCCGTCCGCGATGATCTGGTGGGTGACCATCACGAGCAGGTGGTCGGAGGGGCCGAAGGTGACCCCGTGGGCCCGCAGCGGGGGTCCGGCGGCGAGGTCGAACGGCTCGTACGCCGTCTCCTCCACGAGTCGGCGCACGGCCTCGGGATCCGCGGACAGGGCTGTCCCGTCCGTCCACTCCAGGGCCGGGGGTTCCGCGCCCACGACGGCCCGCGGCTCACCGTCCGCGGAGCGGAACGTCGTCCGCAGCACCTCGTGCCGCCGCACCAGAGCGGCGAACGCCTCCGACACCCGCTCGCCGCTCACCCCGGTGATCCGAAACGCGGTGGGGGCGCTCATCGCGGTGCTTTCGGGCTCCAACTCCTGTAGGAACCACAGGCGTTCCTGGTAGCGATTGAGCGACAGCCCACCATCGCGCGGCACGCGCGACGGCACCTTCGTCGTCACGCTGCCTGCGGCGGCGACCAGGGCGCGCAGCCGGTCAAGGGTCGGTTCCGCGAAGAAGTCGGACAGGGCGAGGGTGCCGCCGAACTCGTCGGCGACGTCGGCGAGCAGCCGCACGGCGTGCAGCGACGTGCCGCCCGCGC
This sequence comes from Streptomyces sp. P3, assembly GCF_003032475.1. NCBI lineage: Bacteria > Bacillati > Actinomycetota > Actinomycetes > Kitasatosporales > Streptomycetaceae > Streptomyces > Streptomyces sp. P3. Next base: position 5,559,450 of record NZ_CP028369.1, on the reverse strand, counting down.
GCAGGAAGTGCGGCTCGGTGGTGCCGAGCACCCTGGCCCAGAGGCGTTCCAGCGGGTCGGCGCCGGCGGCGGCCTGCCCGCCCGGGTCGGACCGCTCCGCCAGGATCGCGCGCAGCGCAGCGACGTCGGCCTTGCCGTGCGCGGTCTTCGGCAGGGAGTCCACGGGTGTGAGGCCGGCCGGAACCGAGCCGGCCGGCAGGATGCCCAGCAGGTCGTCACGCCATCCGGACCACGGCACGCCGGGGACCAGGACGGCGGCGGCGTCCAGGCGTACGACGCCGGCCCCGTCGACGCGCGTCACCACGACGCACTCGTCCACACAGGGCAGCGACTGCAGGGCGGCTTCCACCTCGCCCAGCTCGATACGGACGCCGCCGATCTTCACCTGGCGGTCGTTGCGGCCGTGGTAGAGGTACGCCCCGTCCGGACGCCGACTGGCCAGGTCGCCCGTGCGGTACATGCGGCGGGTCGGGTCGGCCGGGTGCGGCACGAAGCGCTCGGCCGTGGCCTCGGGCAGGTTGAGGTAGCCACGGGCGATGCCCACGCCGGCGATGCACAGCTCACCGACCTCGCCCGTCGGCACCTGGGTGCCGTCCTCGCCGACGACGAGCAACTCGATGCCGGTGATGGGGTGGCCGATGGGGACCGGCGCCGTGGGCGAGGCGTTGGCGGCGCACTGCCAGTGGGTGACGTCGACGGCGGCCTCGGTGGGGCCGTAGAGGTTGTGGAGTTCGGTGTGGGGCAGCCGCTCGAAGAACCGCCGGGCCAGGGACGGGCCGAGCGCCTCGCCGCTCACCATGACCGAGCGCAGCCGCGGGCAGTCCCCGGGCCGCACCTGACGCAGGAACTCCGTGAGCATGCTCGGCACGAAGTGCGTGACGGTCACCTGGCGCTCCGTCAGGAACCGTGCCAGGTAGCCGGGGTCCCGGTGCCCGTCGGGCGCGGCGAAGGCCAGTTCCGCTCCGGTCATCAGGGGCCAGACGAACTCCCACACCGAGACGTCGAAGGTGTACGGCGTCTTCTGTGCGACCACGTCCCCGGGGCCGATGCCGAAGCGGTCCTGCATCCACCGCAGGCGGTTGACGATCGCGGCGTGCTCGATCATCACGCCCTTGGGGCGGCCCGTGGAGCCGGACGTGTAGATGACATAGGCCAGGTGGTGGGGCGCGGCGGAGTCGATCGGCGGCGCCTGGCCGGGCGCCCGGTGACCGCGGGGCGTCAGGCGCGGCACGCCGCCGTCGGCGAGGGACCACAGCCGGGACGATTCCTCGGTCACGACGGCCGCGGGCGCGGCGTCCCGCAGCAGGCCGAGGATCCGCCGGTCCGGGTCGGTGGTGGACAGCGGCAGCCATGCCCCGCCCGCCCGCACGACCCCGACGATCGCCACGGCCAGGTCGACGGAGCGCTCCAGTTGGAGCGCCACGACCCGATCGGGCCCTGCTCCCGCCGCCACGAGCGCCTCGGCCAGGGCGGCCGAGCGGGCGTCGAGTTCGCGGTACGTCAAAACCTGTCTGTCGTCGGAGACCGCGCGCGCGTCGGGTGTCCGTCGGAACTGCTCGACCAGCACCGAACCCAACGACTGCGGACCGGTACGACACACGGTGCTGTCCCCTTCGTGAATACCCTGCCGGCGCGCGGACCAAGATCGCCCCGGCGATGCACGACACGGAACTGTGGCACGTCAGACGCCATTTAGGAAGATCTTTATTTGGTCAAGGAATCTTTCCTTGCGTTGATCAACTGGTGATGTAATCTGCCTCAGTCCCGCCCGGCGGCAACCTGCCGCGCCAGGGCGGATGTTGACGTGTCGGCGTAGAGCTGTACCGACTCTGGAAAGGGTGTTGACGGTGTGTGGACTCGCGGGCTTCGTCGGGCCACGACCCGATTCCCGGGGGGCGCGCGAGACGCTCGACGCCATGAGCGCGGCCATCGGACACCGGGGACCGGACTCCACCGGATTCCACGTCGACGAGACCGTGGCGTTCGCGTTCACCCGGCTGGCGATCAACGACCTCGGGGCCGGCGACCAGCCGATGTACGACGAGAGCCGGCAGATCGTCGCCATGACCACCGGCGAGATCTACAACTACCGCGAACTGCGTGACCTCCTCGTCGACCGGGGCCACACGTTGCGCACGCGCTGCGACACCGAGGTGATCCCGCACCTCTACGAGGAGTTCGGCCGCGACTTCGTCAGCCGACTCGACGGGCAGTTCGCGGTCGTTCTGTACGACCACCGCGAGCAGCTCTTCATCGGCGCCCGCGACCACTTCGGCGTCACGCCGCTGTTCTACGCCCACCAGGGCGGCCAGTTGATCTTCGGCTCCGAGATCAAGGCCATGCTGAAGCATCCCGCGGTGCCGCGCCGCGTCGACCTCGTCGGCCTGGACCAGGTGTTCACCCTGCCCGGTCTGGTGAGCCCGCGGACGATGTTCGAGGGCGTCCACAGCGTGCCGCCGGGCACCGCCGTCGAGTTCCGCCCCGGCGACCGGCCCAAGCTCTGGACTTACTGGGACCTCGCATACCCGCGCGCCGACGCCGACTTCGAACACCACGACGAGTCGTACTACGTCCGCCGGGTCGAGGACCTGCTGGTCCGTTCGGTCGAGAAGCGTCTGCAGTCCGACGTGGAGGTCGGCCTCTACCTGAGCGGCGGCCTGGACTCCTCCCTGGTCGGCGCGATCATGCGGCATCTGATGCCGGACGCCGAGATCCAGTCGTTCGCGGCGGCCTTCCCCGAGCGGGAACTCTCCGAGAGCGACTACCAGCGGCTGATGAGCGGGGTCCTCGACACGCGCCACACCGAGCGCTTCGTGCACGGCGAGGAGATCGCCTCCCGGCTGCGCGCGGTCGTACGGCACACCGAGTGCCCGCTGAAGGAGTCGTTCAACTCGGCCGCCCACGCGCTGTCCGAGGCCGTGCACGGCGCCGGGGTCAAGGTGGTGCTCACCGGACAGGGCGCGGACGAGCTGTTCGGCGGCTACATCGGCTACCGCTTCGACCAGGTCCGGCGCACCCAGGCCGCGGGCGGCGTCACCGACCTGCGGGAGGCCAAGCTTCGCGAAGGCCTTTGGGGGGACGAGAACTTCTTCTACGAACGCAACGACGCCGGATTCCGGGCCACGAAGGCCGGGCTCTACTCGGCGTCGGTGCGCGAGCGGCAGGACGAGATCGACTGCCTCGGCCACCCGTTGATCGACCGTGAGCGCCTGACCGGCCTGCACGATCTGCACCGCCGTTCCTACCTCGACCTCAAACTCCGGCTGGCGGACCATCTGCTCGGCGACCACGGCGACCGCATGGTATTCGCCAACTCGGTGGAGTCCCGCCATCCGTTCCTCGACCGGGAGCTCGTCGAGTTCCTCGCGACCGTGCCACCAGAGCTGAAGCTGAAGGGCCTTGAGGAGAAGTACCTCCTCAAGCAGGTCGCCCGGGACTGGATTCCGCGCCGGATCGTGGACCGTGAGAAGTTCGGCTTCACCGCGCCGGGCAGCCCGCACCTGATCCGGCAGGACGACCCCGCCATCGAGGCCCTGCTGTCCCGCGAACGCATCGAGGCAGACGGCTACTTCGATCCGGACCGCGTGGAGCGGCTCGTCCGTGAGTACGGCACGCCCGGGTTCCGCATCAACGTTCCCTTCGAGACCGACCTGTTGATGACCGTACTCACCTTCAACCTGCTCCTCGACCTCTACGATCTGCCCGCATACTCCGCCTGACGGCAACTCAGGCGGGTGCCGGGCAGCCCTGTCCGAACCACATTGCCAGGGGGACAACGGATGCCGCCGACCGATCCGACTCACAGCATCACCGAGCGACTCAGCCGCTCCCTGTCCGGGCCGGAGGGAACCCTCGCCCTGGCCCGGATGCAGGTGCTGGGACGGCCCGTCGAGCGCTCGACGGAGCTGACCGCGCCCACACCGTCGGGAACCGAGGTGGCCGTGTGGCGGCTGACGGACGGGCAGTTGCGCCGGGACACCGGCCGCCAGAACGAATGGCGCTACTGGGCCGACCGGCCGGAGATACCCCTGCGCCTCGGACACCGCCGTATCGCGGTGCTCGGGGAGTCCGCGACCCGCGGCTACTTCTTCGACCCGGCGTACTCGCTGGCCGGCCTCGTCGACACCGCCCTCGACGGCACCGGCGTGGACATCCTCGACCTCGCCCGCACCAACTGCTCCCTGACGGAACTCCTCAGGACCGCCGCCGAAGCCCTCGCTCTCGGCGCCGATGCCCTCGTGGTGCACGCGGGGAACAACTGGAACAACGTCGACCCGACGCCCATCGAGCGCCACGAACTGGCTCTGCTGCTCGAAGAGGGCGGCTTCCCGGTGGCCGCGGCGTCCTTCCGGGATCTCGTCACCGAGGTCGCCGCGAGCGCGCTGGACCTGCTGCGCGAACTCGCGGGGGACGTCCTGGTCGTCCTGGTCGTCCCGGAGTTCAACCTGGGCGACTGGACGGACGAGCCGATCCTCGACTGCCCCGCCCTGCCCGCCGGACGGATGCGGCGCTGGCTCCGTGCCCGGGACGAGGCCGAGCGGGCTCTGCGGGACGGCGACCTCGCCGGCGCCCGTACGCTCATCGCCGAGATGACCGGGCTCGACGGCGGCTCCAGCCCTGTCTCCCACCGCCTGGCCGCACACTGCGCGGCCTCGCCCGACGAGGCGCTCACCGCGCTGCGGGCGGCCAAGGACGCGGTGGTCAGCCCCTTCGCCATCCACTCCCCGCGCACCCTGGCTTCGGTGCAGGAGGTGATGCGCCGCAAGGCCGTCGAGGCCGGGTTCCGCCTGGTCGACCAGGCGGCGCTGTTCCGGGAGGGCGACGCCGGCGCGCCCGGTCGCCGGTACTTCCTCGACTACTGCCATCTCACCTACGACGGTCTGCGTGTCACGGCCCTGGCCGTGGCGGAGACCCTCGGGGCCGCTCTGGAGCTGCCCGAGCGACCGGGCGCCGACGGCGTACCGGTCCGGGCCGCCGCCGACCGGCTCGCCCTGGCGCATTTCCTCGCCGCCGTGCACAACGCCCACTACGGTCAGTCCGAGGACGTGCTGCGCCATCACCTGAACCGAGCGCTCGACGCCGACGCCTCGGTCGCCGACCGGTTCGAGGACTACCTCGACTACCAGACGAGGATCGCCCCGAACTGGATGTGCTCCTCCTACGAGCGCTCCACCCAGGACCCGGCGTTCAGGCGCTACATGGTGGTCGGCGACGGCCGGCTCAACGGCAAACTGGCGGACCACGGCCTGCGGGAGGTCATGCTCGACGCACTCGAGAGCAGGGGCGTCCCGGCGCGCCGGCGCTACGAGGACCTGCTCGTCGCCGAACACTGCGGCGGCACCGACCTGCTGGCCGACGCGAACCTCGCCACCACGTTCAACGAGCGCCGCGACGCCGGCGTCGGCCCGCGGACGGCATACCTGCGGGCGAGTTCCCCCCGCACCCGGTCCACCCTGGTCGTCGACGAACCGGCCCCTGTCCTCCTCGAAGTGACCTGGCGGCTGCCGGGCGAGGTCCCCGCCGAGTCGGTGTCGGTCGCCGTGAACGGACACGAGGTGGGCACGGCCGAGGTGGGCACGGCGTGGGCGACCTGCGAGTTCACCGTGAGTCCGGACGTCCTGCGCCGCGGACGCAACACCGTCGAGATCCGCTGGCCGGAGGGGGGCGACGGCACCGACACGCTCGTCGCCGGGGCGCCGGCCCGCCTGGAGTGCGGCGAGCACGTTACGAGTCATCCGGTCCACGGCCACGTCCACGGCTGGTCGGCGACCCGGGTCGTGCCCGCCGCGGTCTGACCCCCCGCCTCTGCGTTCCGAAAGACAGGAGAGTCCCCTTGCGCTTCAGCGTCATGTTCTTCGCCTCCGGTGAGGCGGTCCCGCAGGAGACCTGCCGGACGGTGCTGGAGACCAGCCGTCTGGCCGACATTCACGGCCTGGACGCGGTGTGGACTCCCGAACGGCACTTCGACCAGTTCGGCAGTGTGTTCCCCAACCCGGCGCTCACCAGCGCCGCGCTGGCCACCGCGACCGAACACATCCAGCTGCGGGCCGGCAGCCTCATCTCTCCGCTGCACCACACGGTGCGCATCGCCGAGGACTGGTCCGTCGTCGACAACTGGTCGTCCGGCCGTGCGGCAGTCTCCTTCGGCTCCGGCTGGAACGCCAACGACTTCGTGCTGGCCCCCGACGCCTACGAGTCGCGGCACCAGGTCATGCTGGAGCAGATCGACACGGTGCGCGCCCTGTGGCGAGGCGAGGACGTCGAGCTCCCCAACGGCACCGGGCAGCCCTTCGCGGCACGCCTGCACCCCAAGCCCGTCCAGCCGGAACTGCCGATCTGGATCACCTCGTCGGGGAACCCTCGGACCTTCCAGGACGCCGGTGCCCGCGGCCTCAACGTGCTGACCCACCTGATCGGCCAGAACCTGGACCAGCTCGCCGAGAAGGTGGCCCTCTACCGCAAGGCCCGCGCGGACGCCGGCTTCGACCCCGCCACCGGGACGGTCTCCCTGATGCTGCACACCCACCTGGACGCCGACCCGGAGGCCGCCGAGGCCCGCAGCCGCGCACCGTTCCGCGACTATCTGCGCTCCGCGGTGAAGCTGGAGCTCCGGGCCGCCCAGGGCGGCGGCACCATCAGCGGCGGGCATGTCCTGCCCGACGACGAGATCCCCGAGGACCTCCTCGAGGAGTTGCTGGACGCCACCTACGAACGCTATCTCCGGGGCGGATCCCTGATCGGCTCCCCGGACACCTGCCGGGGCATGGCCGACCGGGTGGCGGCGGCGGGTGTCGACGACATCGCCTGTCTGCTGGACTTCGGCGTGCCCAGCGAGCGGATCCCCGCGGTGATCCCACTGATCGCCGCGCTCGCCGGCGAGGGCAGCCGCGGACGTGAGGTCGTCGAGAGTGAGCACTGACCTCGCCCTGTGGGCACGCCTGCGCGATGTGCTGCTGCTGCAACGGCGTGAGACCAGACTGCTCCTGGCGAGTGTGACCGCCGACTCCTTCGGCACCGGCATCTTCACGGCGACTTCGGTCCTGTTCTTCACCACCGTCCGGGGCTTCAGCGTGTCCGCCGTCGGCCTGGCGATCTCCCTGGGCAGCCTCTGCGCGTTCTTCCTCGGCCCCCGCATCGGCGCCCTCGCGGACCGGGTCGGGCCGCAGAAGAGCCTCATCGTGCTGTTCGGCGTACGCGCCGTGGGCTACGGCCTGTACCTGCTCGCCGAGCAGTACTGGCTGTTCGTGGTGCTCGCCTGCGTCGTGACGACGGCCGACCGGGCCAGCCCTGCCATCAACCAGGCTCTGATGGGCCGACTGTTCGAGGCCAAGGACCGGGCGACGATCCTGGGCACCGTGTTCTCGGCGCGCAACGGGGCGATCGTCCTCGGGTCGCTGGCCGCCACCCTGCCCGTCGTCACCGGCTCCAGCGCCCTGTACCTGGTGGGGATCGGGGTCAACGCCGCGTCCTTCATCGTCGCCGCGCTCCTCGTGGCCCGGCTGCAGGTCCCGGAGGCGGAGCCCGCGGCCACCGGCCGGGACAAGGAACGCCGCGGCGGGGCCTCCCCCCTGCACGACCGGCGGTACCTGGCCATCACGGTCGTCAACGGTGTGGCCCAGACGCACAACACGATCCTGTCCCTGGTGCTGCCCCTGTGGATCGTCCACGCCACCAGCTCTCCCAAGTGGAGTCTCACCGCGCTGCTCGCTCTCAACGGCGCGCTGGCCATGGCGGCTCAGGTACCGGTGAACCGGATGTTCGCCGACTTCTCCGCCGCCCTGCGCGCGTCGGCGCTCGGCGGTGCCGCCGTATGCGCCGCGTGTCTCGCCTACGCCGGGGCCGGAGCGGTGGGCGACGCCTGGGTGGCGCTCGCCGTCCTCGTGGTCGCCATGCTCGCCCACACGGCCGGGGAGAGCCTCTTCATCGCGAGTACGCCGCTGTCCTTCGAGCTCGCCCCGAAGGAGTCGCTCGGACGGTATCTGTCCTTCTACAACCTGGGCCGGGTGGGCCAGGACCTCGTCGGGCCGCTGCTGATCGTGGGGCCGCTCGTGGACCGGGGCACCCCCATATGGCTGCTGGTCGGCGTGGTCGTGCTGCTCGGCGGCCTCGCGCCGTGGGCTCTCCTCAAGGACGACGCGCTCGCCGCGAACGGGCGGTCGACGCGGTGAGCGCGCCCACCTCCGGGTACCGGACCGCGACGCAGGCACCCGATCCGGCGGCGTCCGGCATCGTCGGTGTGCTCGGCGGCATGGGGCCGGCCGCCACGGCGGACTTCTTCGCGAAGCTGGTGCGGGAGACGCCCGCCGTCAGTGACCAGGAGCATCTGCGGACGCTGGTGTGGTCCGACGCCACCGTGCCGGACCGCACCGACGCCATCCTGGCGGCCGGGCCCAGCCCGCTGCCCCGCCTGCTCGAAGGGGTCCACCTGCTCCAGTCCGCGGGGGCCGCGATCATCGCCATGCCCTGCAGCACCGCTCATGCCTTCCTCCCGGACCTGCGGCGGGCCTCGGCCGTCCCCATCCTCAGCATGATCGACGCCAGTGTGCGCCGGCTGCGCGCGGCCGCGCCGTCGGTCTCCCGGGTGGGGCTCCTCGCCACCACCGGCACGCTGGTGACAGGCCTGTACCAGGAGAGTCTGCGCGAGCAGGGCATCGACGCGGTCGTCCCCCCGCCGCTGCTTCAGCAGCGGTCCGTGATGCGGGCCGTGCGACTGATCAAGGCCGGCGAGCTGGAGGCCGCCGAGCAGGCACTGGCCCCGGCGGTCAGAAGCGTCGCCGGGGCCGGAGCGGGCATGATCGTCGCAGCATGCACGGAACTCCCCCTGGTGCTCGGTCACCGGGCCGAGAACCTCCCCGTCTTCGACCCCACCACGGCACTGGCCCAGGACGCCGTGGCGCTCGCCAGGCGGCGTCTTCCGCGCCCCGACCACACGAAGGAATGACCATGAACACGCGTGTCTGTCTCGTCTCGCCCAAACCCCCGATGCTCCAGCGGGCCAGGCGGCTGAAGCTGGACGTGGTCTGCGTGTACACCCCCGAGGAGTTCCGCAAGCTCCCCGCCGACGCCGTGCACGACGAGATCTGCCTGGTGCTGCGGCACCAGTCCGACCCGCGGGAGCTGGTGGACTCCGTCCGCGCGCTGCACGACCGTACGCCGTTCTCGGCCGTCGTGACCGTTCAGGAGGAGGGCGTCATCACCAACGCCCTGCTCAACGACGCCCTCGGCCTGAACGGTGTCTCCGCCGAGACCGTCGCGCTGCTGACCGACAAGTGGCGCATGCGCCGGCACACCGCGGAGCACGGCGTCAGCACCGTGCGGGCGGCCGTCGCGTCGAGCCTGGAGGACATCAGGGAGTTCGGTGCGGCCCAGGGATACCCGTTGATCGCCAAGCCGCTGGGCGGCTCCGCGAGCATCGGTATCCACAAGATCGACAGCGCCGAGGCGGCCGAGTCCGCCTACGCCGCGCTGAGTGGGCTCGACCTGAGGCAGTTCCTGCTGGAGGAGTACCTCGAAGGCCCGGAGATCAGCGTGGACGCTCTCTCCTTCGACGGCCGTCATGTGCCGATCGCCATCGCGGACAAGATCACCGGGACCGGCTTCGTCGAGTTCGGACACGTCATCCCCGCCCAGCTGGACCCCTCCCTGGAGGAGGAGGTGTGCCGCACGGTGTCCGAATTCCTGGACGCGGTCGGCCTCCGCAGCGGTCTGTCGCACACCGAGCTGAAGCTCACGCCGACCGGGCCCCGGGTGGTCGAGAGCCACAACCGGCGTGGGGGCGACCGGATCAACACCATGACGCACGCCGTCCACGGCATCGACCTGGAGGAGGCCGGCCTCGCCTGGGCCACGGGTCAGCTCCAGCCGCTCATCGAGCGTCCCGCGGCCAAGGGCGGTGCGGCTGTCGTCTTCTTCGAGGCCGAGCCCGGCCGACTGGTCGCCGTCGAGGGCGCCGACGAGGCGCGCTCCCACGCCGGTGTCGTCGAGTTCCACCTCAACTTCGAGGTGGGCCAGCTCATCCCGCGGGTCCGCTGGTCGCTGGACCGGGCCGGGTATGTGGTGGTGACGGCCGGGACGGCACAGGCCGCTCGGGACCTGGCCCAGTCGCTGGCCTCCCAGGTGCGGTTCGTGACCGAGCCCGACCCGGCGGCCGAGGAGGACGGTGCGCAGGGACTTCGCCGTTACCGCGACCTCGTGGCAGAACTCAATCAGGTCCCCCACGTCGATGCCCTGACGTGACGAAATGACCTGCGAACCGGGCAGGGCGACACCCTTCCGCGGGATCGCCCTGCCCGACTCTCCACAAGTCGTGCCGCACACGGCGCATGCACGATGGGCCTCTCCCTTCCGTTTCCGTCGCAACACCGCGGCAGATCATCAAGGCTGTCCGCGGTCCAGATCACGTGCTGAACGCCGACGCCGCCCAGAGCGCGGGTGATCCCGCCTGACGGCGGTCTCTCGAGGTACGTCAACCGGCGAGCGAGGCGAATCCGCCGATCAGGGCACCGTAGGCGATGTGGGCCGACACGGAGACGATCGGTGTGCTCGGGCCATAGTTGAGCATCAGGAAGCCGGGGGGTTCGAGCAGCGCCACATCCGGAGCGCTGGTCAAGGGGCTGCCCATGCGGGGGTGAACGAGCGGCAGCAGAGTGTTCACCAGCGCCGTGACCGCGAAGAGCCCGTGGACCAGGCCGAACAGCGCGCCCAACCACCAGCCGGCGTGATGGATGGCCAGGAAGACGGCATAGTAGACGAAGGCGAAGATCTGCCCGTTGGCGAAGTGCATCAGATACCCGAGGGCCTTCGCGCGGGTGCGGTCGACGGTCACCGCCGTGCCGAGCAGGAACGGCAGATCCATGCGGGTCAGGCTCAGGGCGCTGGCCGCGCGCAGCGCGGTGGTCAGAACGAGCGTTCCGATGAATCCGCCTGCGGCGATGCCTGCCGGGTTCACCGGGCGGCCCCGCTCAGACCGGCGTCCATGGCGGTGGCCGCGCTGATCAGCGCCAGATGGCTCAGCGCCTGGGGGAGGTTGCCGAGGAATGCACCGTCGGCCGGGTCGATCTCCTCGCTGTACAGGCCGACGTCGTTGGCCAGCGCCACCAGGTCGTCCATCAAGGTGGCGGCACGTTCCACGCGCCCGGTCCGTGCCAGGGACTCCGCCAGCCAGAACGAGCAGGCCACGAAGGCCCCCTCGCTTCCTCTGACGCCGTCTTCACCGGAGTACCTGGCCACATACGGGCCGTCGCGCAGTGTGCGATCGATGGCGTCCACGGTGGAACGCAACCGTGATGGGGCGCCGTCATAGCCGTACAGCAGGCCGAGCAGCACGGCGGCGTCCAGGTCCTCGCTCCCGGCGGACCGTACGTAGCAGGCGCCGCGCTCCGAGAAGCACTGGTTCTCGATGAACCGGTGGATCTCCAGGCGGGCGGCGCGCCAGCGAGGCGTGTGTCGATCGGGGATCAGTCGCCGTCGTGCCAGATCGATGGCCCGGTCGAGCGCCACCCAGCACATCATCTTGGACTGGGTGAAGTGCACAGGCGTGCTGCGGACCTCCCAGATGCCGGAGTCGGGCCGCTGCCATTCGGCGCAGACGAAGTCAGCCAGTTCCGCCAGTCTGCGGGCCACGTCCGTGTCCAGCCGCCCCGTCGCGCCGGCATACAGCCAACCGGTATGCAGCAACTCGCCGTAGGTGTCCAACTGGACCTGCTCGGCGGCCGCGTTGCCGGTCCGCACCGGAGCCGAGCCTCGGTAGCCGGCCAGTGGAAGGACCCGTTCGCGGGCGGGGGTTCCGCCGTCCAGCCGGTAGAGGACCCGCAGCCGGGGGTGGGTGAGCTGGGAGGCGTGCATCAGCCACCAGAAGTAGGCATGTGCCTCGGCGGGGCACCCGAGTCGCAGGAACGCGTCCAGAGCAAAGGCGGAGTCCCGGATCCAGGAGAACCGGTAGTCCCAGTTGCGTTCGCCAGGTATGAACTCCGGAAGGGAACAGGTTCCCGCGGCGGCGACCGCGCCGGACTGGGCGAAGACGAGCAGCTTCAGTGCGAGCGCGCTGCGGGAGACCGCCTCCCTCCAAGGACCGGTGTACTCCCGTGAGCCGGCCCAGCGGCGCCACGCCTGGCACGTGTGCTCCATTCTCGCCTCGCACTCGCTTCGGGCAGGCAGAACGAGCGGCTCCTGGTGGGCGAACGGCAACGCGATCAACGCGTCGGTGCCTTCGCGCAGGTCGAACCGGCCTGCGACCTCACCGTCACGGCACTCCACCGGGCCGACATCCCAGCCGCACACAGCCAGCGCGTCGGCACCATCGATGGCCACCGGGACACCCCGGCGCCATTCCATGCGCGGGGCGCGAGAGCCGTAGCCGTACCGGGGCTGTACGCTCCAGCGCATCGGCACGGTGCCCGACACACCGTCGAGCTGTCGCTGCAGCTCCCGCACCGGGGTGAGCGCCAGGTCGTCGTCCAGCGAGAGCGCGTCGGTGACCCTTGCCGTCCCCCGCTCCGTCCTGAATGTCGTCTCCAGTACGTTCGTGCCGGGCAGGTATCTGCGGGTCACCTGGTACGGCTCCTCGGGCTCCAGCTGGAACCGGCCACCACGAGAGGCGTCCAGAACGCCGGCGAAGACCGTCGGCGCGTCCAGGTCCGGCAGCCCCAGCCAGTCGACCGAACCGTCCGCGGCGATCAAAGCCACGGTCCGGCCGTCACCGATCACCGCGTAGTCACGCAGAGGCACGTAGCCGTCCACCCGAGCCGTCCGGCGCGCTGGTGCGGCCCGGCCGGTCCCGGATCGACCGTCAGCCTCCATGGCTCCACCTTCCCACCGGTCACATCGTCCCGCTCGCCTGCCGGCAAGCACGCGGTACCGGCCGCGGCACGGCACGGCACGGCACGGCAGCCGAGTGGTACGGCAGCGCTCTGTGCGGCAGACGTCGCCCCTCTCTTCCCCCGTGGTTCGACCACTGCCCCTGACAGTGGAGTCGGCGCCGTCCGCCATCGTGCCCCGAGCCTGCTCCACGTGCGGTCCACGCGGCAGGGGGAAGCCGGTCGCGGCGGTCCTCTCGGACGGAAGCAGGCAGCGCCCGTTGCGGCCCGCTTCCGACCAGGGGAGCGCGTAGTGTGACAGGGCAGGGCGACGTGATGACGGCGCCGGGAGGAAGCACCATGGCGCACGACCCGTGGCAGCGGCGAGACCGGGCCCGGCACCGGGTGGCCTCACGGCCACCGCGGCGTGCTCTGGACCGGCAGCAGCTGCGGCACCTGCTGGACGGGATCGCGGCCGTCAGCGCCAACCTGGATACCCGCGGCATGCTGCACCACATCGTGGAGGCGGCCACCGACCTCGTCGCCGCACGCTATGGGGCACTGGGTGTGCTCGACGAGAGCGGCAAGGTCATCGACCTGATCACCGTGGGCATCGACGACCCGCACCTGTGCGCTGTCATGGGCCTGCCGCAGGGCCACGGCCTGTTGCACACCATGGTGGACGACCGGGAACCGTTGCGAGTGGCGGATGTGCCCACGCACCCTCGTTCGGCCGGCTTTCCGCCCGGCCATCCGGTGATGCGGACCCTGCTGGGCGTTCCCCTCATGGTGCGCGGCACCGTCTACGGAGACCTCTACGTCGCCGACAAGAGGGACGGCACACCTTTCGACGACGACGACGAGGGCCTGCTGACGGCGTTGGCCAGTGCCGCTGGCGTCAGCCTCGAGAACGCCCGCCTGTACGAGCACCTCAAGCACGCCGCCGAGCACTTCCAGCGCCGCATGCTGCCCGTACTTCCCGACCTGACGCCGCTCGAGGTCGCCGCCCGTTACGAACCCGCCTCCGAGCTGCCCAGGCTGGGCGGGGACTGGTACGACGCCATGGTCCTGCCTGACGGCGCCACCTGGGTAGTGGTGGGTGACGTGACCGGCCACGATGTGGAGGCCGCCCCGCTGATGGGGCAGATCCGCAACATGCTGCGGGCGATCGCCCTCGACCGGGCCGAACCGCCGGGCATGATCGTGTCACGGCTGGACCGGGTCCTGACGATGTTCGACGAACCGCCCACGGCCACGCTGGTGCTCGGCCGCATCGAGCGCGACCCCGCGGACGGCGGCCGGTACACGTTCGGCTGGAGCAACGCCGGGCATCTGCCGCCACTGCTGGTCGGCGCGGACGGCAGCACCCGCTACCTGGCACCCGCCCGTCACGGAATCCCGGTGGGCATCGAGGCGTCCGTCCCCCGGTTCAGCCACAACCATCCCCTCGCCCCCGGCAGCACCCTGCTGCTGTTCACCGACGGGCTGGTCGAGCGCCGTGACCAGGACATCGACACCGGACTGGACGGCCTGGCCGAGCAGGCCGCCCACCTGGCCACGGCCCCGTTGGAGGAGCTTTGCGACGCCCTGATCAGCCGCAACCGGCAGGTGTTCGACGACGATGTAGCCCTGCTCGCCCTGCGCACCCCCTTGGCCGGCCCAGCACGGTGAGAGGCCCACGCCCTGCCTCCCGGCATGCCCTGCCGTCTGACGGGCGGTGGGCCTGAGGAGGCCTCTCAGGTGGGCAGGAGAGTGCGCGGGGCGCAGGGCAGGATGCCGACGTGGCGGTAGTCGTCGGCCTCGGTGGGCGTGTCGATGCGAGCTCTCGCGCTGAACCGGACCGTGGGACCGCCGACGGCGCGGCGCGAGCACGGCCACGGCCGCCTGCCGGAGTGCGCGTGTCCGATGGCGCGCATTCGCCTGCCCGGAGAACCCATCCGATGATGAGACGGACAGATGTTCCTCAATGGGCACGGAACGGGCACGATGAGGCGCCTCCTCCCCCACTCCAGCCGAGAGGGTCGCGATGAAGGTCAAGGAGATCATGACGACGCCGGTCGTCACGGTCACCGAGGACGCGGCGGTTTCCGCCGTCGCGGCCGTGCTGCACGGCCGCCGGATCAGCGCCGTCCCCGTCCTCGACGCCGCAGGCGCGGTGGTCGGCCTGGTCAGCGAGTACGACCTGTTGGCCCGGGCGGGAGGCAACGCCGGGCAGGTGATGACCCAGGCCGTGGTCAGTGTCACCGAGGACACCGACGTCGACGACGTCCGCCATCTGCTGGTGGAGCGGCGCATCCGGCGGGTCCCCGTGCTGGCCGGAGGCCGCCTGGTCGGCATCGTCAGCCGGTCCGACGTGGTGGCCCTGCTCACCACGGAGTGGGCCTGCCGGGTGTGCGGCGAGACCGTCCGCGGCGAGCATCCGCCCGCCCGCTGCCCCAAGTGCCATGCCGCCGACCGTTTCACCGCCCAGGAGGCGCCGCCCGGCAGCTGAGAGATCCGGCCGCACCGACGCAAAGGGATCCGCCACGATGACCGGAACAACACCGGCGCACGACCCGGCCGCCGACACCGCGGGCACGGCCCGCCCCGCACCCGCCGCCCCCTTCACCGCCGATGAGGCCGAGGCCCTGCGCGGTTACTACCGCCGGATGGCGCTGATCCGCTCCTTCGAACTGCGGGCGGCGGAGATGTACACGCGGGCGAAGATCGGCGGCTACTGCCATCTCAACCTCGGTGAGGAGGCCACCTGCGTCGGTCTGATGGCCGCGCTGCGCTCCGCCGACCATCTCTTCACCACCTACCGCGAGCACGGTTATGCCCTCGCGCGCGGTGCCGATCCGAGGCGGGTGATGGCCGAACTCTTCGGCCGCACCACCGGGCTGTGCGGCGGGCGTGGCGGCTCGATGCACCTGTTCGACACCCGGTCGCGCCTGCTGGGCGGCTACGGCATCGTCGGCGGCCAGCTGCCCCCGGCCACCGGCGCCGCCCTGGCGATCTCCTACCGCGGCGAGCCGGGGCCGGACGGCGAAGCGGTGATGTGCCTGCTGGGGGACGGCGCCACCAACATCGGGGCGTTCCACGAGTCCCTCAACCTCGCCGCGGTATGGCATCTGCCCATCGTCTACGTCATCGTCAACAACCAGCTGGGCATGGGTACTCCGGTCGCGGCGGCGGCCGGCGAGCCGGAGCTGTACCGCCGCGGCTGTGCCTACCGCATCTCCGGAACCCGCGTCGACGGCGGCGACGTCCTCGCGGTCCGCGACGCCGCCCGCACCGCCCTGGAGCAGGCGCGCAGCGAGCATCGCCCCCGGCTGCTCGAGGCGGTCGGCTACCGGTTGCGCGGCCACTCCGTCGTCGACCCGGCCCGCTACCGCACCACGGAGGAGACCCGGCAACTGAGGGAGAAGGACCCCGTTCCCGCCTTCCGCACCCGTCTGATCGAAGGGGGCCTCCTCACCCCCACGGACGCGGCCCGCATCGACGAGGCGGCCGATGCGCAGGTCACCGCCGCGGTCGACTTCGCCGACGCCAGCCCGTCCCCGTCCGTCGACACCCTCTTCGACCACCAGTACGCCACCGCGGTCGCCAACACCTTCCGGGGCCTGCCCGGCGACCCACTGCCCGGCGCCCCGGACGATGCCCGCGGGCAGAGGGAGGGATGAGCGGTGCCCCAGACGGTCACCTACCGCCAGGCCCTGCACGACACACTGCGCGCCGAACTCCTGCGGGACGACGACGTTCTCCTGATCGGCGAGGAGATCGGCGTGTTCGAGGGCTCCTACAAGATCACCGCCGGGCTGCTCGACGAGTTCGGCCCCCGCCGCATCCGCGACACCCCCATCTGCGAGGAAGGCTTCACCGGCGCCGCGGTCGGCGCCGCCATGCTCGGCCTGCGCCCGGTCGTGGAGATCATGACCATCAACTTCAGCCTGCTGGCCATCGACCAGATCATCAACCACGCGGCGAAGATGCACGCCATGTTCGGCGGCCAGGTCTCGGTGCCGATGGTGATCCGCACGCCGGGCGGCGGCGGACAGCAGCTGGCCGCCACCCACTCCCAGAACCTGGAGGTCTTCTACGCCCACGTCCCCGGCCTGAAGGTCCTCGCCCCCTCCACACCCGCCGATGCCAAGGGCCTGCTCGCCTCCGCCGTCCGCGACGACGATCCAGTGATCTTTCTGGAGAACCTGGCGCTGTACAACACCAAGGGCGAGGTGCCCGACGGTGACCACACCGTGCCGATCGGCACCGCCGCCGTCACCAAGCCCGGCCGCGACGTGACCATCGTCGCCTACTCCCGCGCGGCCGTCATCGCCCTGGACGTCGCCCGCCGCCTCGAGGAGGAGGGGATCTCCGCGGAGGTGGTCGACCTGCGCAGCCTGCGGCCGCTGGACAGGCCCACCGTGTGCGCCTCGGTCCGCAGGACCGGGCGGGCCATCGTGCTCGAGGACGACTGGCTCAGCTACGGCATCGGCGCCGAGATCGCCGCCACCGTCCAGGAGGGCGCCTTCGACCACCTCGACGCCCCCGTTCGCCGGGTGGCCGCCGCCGAGGTTCCCCTGCCGTACGCCAAGTCCCTGGAGCGGGCCGCCCTGCCGGATGCCGCCGCCCTGACCCGCACGGTGCACGACGTCCTCGAGGCCACCGGGTTCCCGCTCGAGCCCCTGCCGTCCGAACGCGGTTAGGAGACCCGTTCATGCCCGAGATCCTCATGCCCCGGCTCTCCGACACCATGGAAGAAGGCACCCTCGGCCGCTGGCTCAAGCACGAGGGCGAGCAGATCCACAAAGGCGACGTCATCGCCGAGATCGAAACCGACAAGGCCGTCATGGAGCTCGAGGCATACGACGAGGGCCCACTCACCCGCACTCTCGTGCCCGAAGGCACCACCGTGCCCATCGGCACCCCGGTCGCGGTCATCGGCGAGCCCACCGCACCCCCGCCAGAACCAGCCCCCGCGCCTGCGCAGCCCCAGCCCCAGCCCCAGCCCCAGCCGACCGATACCTCAGCCGAATCCGCAGCACCGCCGGCCACGTCCGCGGAACCGTCCCGGCCCGCAGCCGCCCCACGAGTCCCGACTCCGGCGGCGCCCACCCGGGTCGCGTCCTCCCCACTCGCCCGCCGCCTGGCCCGCCACCACGGCATCGACATCGCCTCCCTCACCGGCAGCGGACCCGGCGGCCGCGTCGTACGCGCCGACGTGGACGCGGCCGTCGACCAGGGCGACGCACATCCCGCTCCCCGCCCAGCGGCCGGCGCGCCGTCCACGGCAGCACCGGCCGCGGCGAAGCCACCCGTTGGACCCGTCGCCGAAGCCGACGAGGCCGTAGAAGTCCCACTCACCACCGTGCGCCGCCTCACCGCCCAACGGCTCACCGACAGCGCTCAGCAGGCCCCTCACTTCTACCTCACGACCATCATCGACGCGCAGCCGCTCCTGGCCTTCCGCGCCGACCTCAACACCCGCCTCGGCGACCGCGGACCGCGCATCAGCGTCAACGACCTGATCATCAAGGCGTGCGCCACGGCACTGCGGGACCACCCGGAGATGAACGCCTCCTGGGACGACACCCGCATCCTGCGCCACCGCCGCATCCACATCGGCATCGCCGTCGCCCTCGACGACGGACTGACCGTCCCCGTCATCCACGACGCCGACCGCACGACCCTCACCGACATCGCCCATGAAGCGCGCGGCCTCACCGAAAAGGCCCGCAACGGACACCTCACCCTGGACGACCTGACGGGCGGCACCTTCACCATCAGCAACCTCGGCCCCTACGGCATCGACCACTTCACCGCCGTCATCAACCCCCCGCAGGCCGCGATCCTCGCCGTCGGCACCGCCCACCCCCAACCCGTCGTCCGCGACGGCGAACTCGCGGCCGGCACCGTGATGGCGCTGACCCTGTCCGTCGACCACCGGGTCCTGGACGGCGCCACCGGTGCTCTCTTCCTCGCCGACCTCAGGGAACTGCTCGAACAACCCCTGCGCGTCGTCGTGTAGGAGGGCATCATGGCTGGACGGCGATTCAGCCTTGCCTATATCCGGGCGGCGGCTGGAAATCGGGAGGGTGCGGCGTCCCTCCACCGGGAGGCTGCCGACCCTGGCAACCCGGGGGACATGAACGAGGACGTACGTATGCGTCGAGAACATCGGCCCTTGGGCCTGGATCCGGACGGCACGCCCACCTCCCCACGGCAATCGTCTACCGAGCAACAGCCCTGGGTGTCGCTCAGGGCGGGCAGCGACGACAGGTCGTGATCGTCCCTCAGCTCGACGGGTGGGGCCAGTGTTTCAGGCTTCCGGGTGAGGGAGTGGACTGCGTCGCTTCCGCTGTTGAGGGGTAGATGTCGTAGCTCTCGCGCATGCCGCTGAGGTCGAAGAGCCTGAGTATCCGGCTGGAGACGGACGCGATACGCAGCGAGCCTTCGTGTTCACGGATGCGTTTGGTGATCGCCACGATCACGCCCAGCCCCATCGAGTCCATGAAAGGGACGAAGCCCAGGTCCAGGACGAAGTGACGGTGACCCTCGTCGAGGAGCTTGATCACTCCTTCCCGGATCATGGGGGCGGTGTGGGTGTCCACGTCACCGTCGACCTCGACCACGCTCCAGTCGTTGACCACGTCATAGCTCACCATCATGCTCTCGCGCCGGATGATGTTCGTTCGCATTGCCTTCCCTCTTCACGTCTGCGGGCGGCGCACCATGCCGGCACGAGGCCGACACGATGCGGCGGCGTCGGCCGGGCAGGGCCGATCGCAGCCTGGGCAAGGGCGAGTGCGCGTGAACGACGACCACCGCCACTGCCGGTTCCTCATGTGCCGATCACCGGGTCTTACTCGGCCAGCCACTCGGCGAGGACAGCGGCCTGGCTGTGGTCCACGTCCTTGGTGGCGGTCAGCAGCATGATCTTGTCGTGTGCGGCCAGGTCACGCAGATGTTCGGCGGCCTCGCGGTGCCCGGCGTCGCGCAACTCCGCCAGGTAGCGGTGGCGGAACTCGGCGAAGCGGCCGGGCTCGTGGCCGTACCACTTGCGCAGTTCGCTGGAGGGGGCGACGTCACGCAGCCACTCGTCCAGATGCGCGTCCTCCTTGCGCATGCCCCGGGGCCAGACCCGGTCGACCAGCACGCGCTTGCCGTCCTGAGGCGCGGTCTCCTCGTAGACTCTGCGACAGGTGATCCGTTCGGCCATGATGGTGCCCTTCCAGATCGGTCGACCGCCCCGGCCTTGATCGGGTGGACAGGTCCGTGCCCTACTGCGGAGCGGATGGTTCCGACTCGTCCACTTTATCGGGGACAGGTCCTGCGAACCCGTCGGGATCCCGTCGGGTCACCCATGACGATCGCCGTCCGAGCGCAGAGCTACGGAGTCCGTTTCGGCGTATTGACGTGACGAGGAGCCGGATGTGCCCAGCAGACGTCTCCTGCCCGAATCACACGATTTTCCCGCTCGGACGGCTCCCCTGGTGGGCTCCCCGAGCGAACTGGACGCGGCGGTGGCCACCTGCCGGGCGTGCCCCCGGCTGGTGGCCTGGCGGGAGGAAGCCGCCAGGGTCAAGCGCAGGGCGTTTCAGGAATGGGAGTACTGGGCACGTCCCGTGCCCGGCTTCGGCCCGCCGGACGCACCCCTGGCCATCGTCGGTCTGGCTCCGGCCGCGCACGGAGGCAACCGCACCGGACGGATCTTCACCGGTGACCCGTCCGGCGACGCTCTGTACGCCGCCCTCTACGACATCGGGCTGGCCTCTCAGCCGACCGCCACCCACCGGGGCGACGGGCTGGAACTGCACGGGGTGCGGATCACGATGCCGGTGCACTGCGCACCGCCCGACAACCGGCCCACCACCACCGAGCGCGACACCTGCCGCCCGTGGCTGGCCCGAGAACTGGAACTCCTGCTACCGACCCTGCGGGCCATCGTGGTGCTCGGCGGCTTCGCCTGGCAGGCACTGCTGCCCGTGCTCACGAGCGCGGGCTGGCAGCTGCCCCGCCCTCGCCCGGCCTTCGGACACGGCGCCGAAGCCCTCCTCACCGACGCGACCGGTGAACGGCGGATGCATCTGATCGGCGGATACCACCCCAGCCGGCGCAACATGTCCACCCGGACCCTGACCCCCGCGATGCTGCGGGACGTGCTGCACCGGGGAGCCCTGATCGCCGGGCTGCCACAGGATCCGCAGCGCCCGTAGCCCCACCGCCCTTCCGTGTGGTCCGACAACCGGACGTCGATGAGGGAGCGGTCGGAGGGCGGACGGTGATCCCGGGCCTCCCGCACTCAGGACGCGTCCGCACGCCCCAACGGCCCTGGTAGCGGTGAGTTCGTACGAGGACAGCTCCGCCAGCGGCACGGGGCAGATACCGGCAGGGGCCCGGTCTGACGGCACTGCCTGACATCGGAACCCGACTGCTTGCGGCGGCGAAAGCGCTCGCCTGCCGACGGATCGGCGGGGGTGTGGACGGGCGGGTCTCGATCGAGGTCGGCCACGCTGCGTGGACGCGCCGCCATCGCCAACGCCCGCATCGCCTACGAGCACGGCCACCGCCGTCCAAGGGACACCTGCGGGGCAAGCAGGACCGCGACACGATCTTCGTCCACCCGGATAAGTACGCCGACCGGGCCATCGACGCGGCGGGGCGGCCCTGCTCGGTGCCGCCCCTTGGGGGAGGCCGCGGTTGCGGCAGTCATCGTCAGCCCGTTCCGAGGATGACCGTGCCGGCGGGTGAGGGGGCGGGCCCACGCCGGAGCGCGGGCCCCGCACACCGTCAGGACGTGTGGACCGTGAAGCCCTGCTTCTTGGCGTACGTGGTGAGCCGCGTCTGCCAGGTGCCCAGCGCCCGGGAGGTGTTGGTACGGTCGGCGAGGGACTTGCCGACCGTCTCGGTCCAGTCCGTGGCGGCCTGGTCGAGGAACGGCGGCCACTTGAACGTGGAGTTCACCGTGGAGCTGACGTCGGCGAACACCTGGTTGACCCTCTGACCGCCGTAGAAGGACGGAGCGCTGCTCAAGAAATCGGTGTCCGCGAGCAGCGCCTTGGTCGCCGGGAAGAAGAACTGCTCGGTGGCGAACATCTTCGCGCTCGCGGGGTCGCCGTTGAGGAACTGGGCGAACAACGCCGCCGCGATCGGGTTCTTGCTGGTCCTGACGACCGCGGTCGTCGAGCCGCCCCAGTTGCCCGAACTCGGCTCGGCGGAGTCCCACCGCGGCAGGGGCGCGGCCCGCCACCGACCGGCCGTGGACTTGGCCGACCCCGACAGGAACGCCGGGCCCCAGGCGGCCGTGATCCAGGTGGCGTACTTGCCCTTGTTGAGCGCGGCGTACCAGGAGTCGGCGAAGTCGGGCTCGGTCCCGATGACGCCTTCCTCCGCGAGGCCGCCCCAGAAGTCCCCGAGCATCCGGGACAGGGAGCCGTCGACGTTGATGCTGACCTCGCCCTCCCCGGACGTCGCATAGGGCTTGGCACCCGCCTGCCACAGCAGACCGTGCCAGGCCGCGGCCTCGTTCGCCGCCAGGTTGGTCATATAGACGTCAGGGTCGGCCTTGTGGAGCTTGCGCGCCGCGGCGGCGAACTCGTCCCAGGTCGTGGGCACCTTGATGTCGTGCTTGTCGAAGATGTCCTTGCGGTACAGCAAGCCCATCGGACCGGTGTCCTGGGGGATCGCCCAGACCTCGCCGTGCGGTCCGCTGACCTGCCCCCAGGTCCAGTCGACGAATGTGTCCTTGAGCGCGGCGGCGCCGTAGGGGCTCAGGTTCAGCAGGCTGTTCGTGATCGTGAACGTCGGGATCGCCTGGTACTCGACCTGCACGGCGTCGGGGGCGCCGCTGCCGGCCTTGAGCGCGGTGCGCAGCTTCGCGTAGTGGGCCACGCCCTGGCCGGCGTTGACGGCCTTGACCTTGATGGCCGGGTACTTCTGCTGGAAGAGCGCGATCTCCTTGTCGATGTTCGGAACCCACGTCCAGAACGTCAGCTCGGTGGGCGTCTTCATCGCCTTGTCGATGTCGGCCTGGCTGACCGGGTCGGACGCGGCGGCGCCGTCCGATCCGCCTGTGCCGCCGCAGGCGGACAGCGTGGTGGCGAGGGTAAGAGCGCCGGTCGCGGCGAGGAAGCCACGTCTGTTCAGGGAGGTTGAGGAGACGTCGGTGAAGAATCTGGACATGGTGAACTCCGCAGAGCGTAGGGAATGGGTGCGCACCGGTCGGCGGCGCGCCGTGGGCGATGCCAGCGGATGACCGGCGTGAGAGGCGGGGTGCGGCCGGCCGGAGGCGAGGGGTTCTTCGCGGGTCCGGCGCCCGTGCCCGTCAAGGTCCTCGACCGGCGAAGGGCTCACGCGAGTGAAGGCATGAGAGGGGCGGAGGGCCCGGGCGGCGATCGGACCGAAGAGAGGCGCCCAGGCCTCGCCCCTGGTGACGGGCGCTGCGAGACCGGATTGCAGATGGATCGGCTCGCTCGCCCAGGTGCGAGTGGTGGAGCAGGTGAGGGTGACCGCGGGCGACGAGCTGTGGATGGGCCGGTCTGCCCCGGGTGACCGGGAGCGGGGTCGGAGCGGTGTCAGGCCCTGATGGGCGGACCGTCCGGGGTCGTCCGGTTCGGCGGGGGCGCCGTCGAGGCACGCACGACGAGGTCGACCGGTGGGTCGTGCACGGCGATCGGGTTCTCGTCAGGGTTCTCGATGGCGTGGACCAGACGCCTGATGCCGTCCTGCGCCGTCGCGTCGAACGGCTGGCGCACCGTTGTCAGAGGAGGCGAGACGTAGGCGGCCACCGGAATGTCGTCGAGGCCGACGACACTGACGTCCTGCGGTACGCGCCGACCGGATTCCAGCAGCCCGCGGATCAGACCGATGGCCATGTCGTCGTTTGCGGCGAAGACCGCCGTGACGTCGTCGGCGTCGACCAGCCCGCGGCCCGCCCGGTATCCCGATGCGGCGGACCAGTCGCCCACCAGGGCAGGCGGTTCGCGTCTGCCGTGCGCGGCCAGCGTCGCCCGCCATCCCTCGAGGCGGTCCCGGGCGGCATACCAGCGTTGCGGACCGGCCAGGTGGTGGACAGTCACGTGCCCCAGCTGGAGCAGGTGCTCGGTGAGGGCCGCTGCCAGCCGGTGCGAGACCAGCCCCGCGGTCACCACTCGATGAACAGCGAACGGCGGCGGTGCGCCGAGGACAAGGACCGGCACGTCCAGGCGGGCGGTGAGGTCCTCGCCCCCCTCCTCGTCTATCGGCTCGGAGATGACGATGCCGTCCACACCCTGATCGAGGAGCGAGTCGACGGCGCCGGCGATACCCGCGGCGTCACCCTCCACCGTGTTGACCACACGGAGCGCGTAGCCGGTGTCGCGGACGGCACGCTCGACTCCCATCAGCAGCGAGGCCGGACCGTACAGAGCGGTTCCGAGCGTCACCACGCCGATGGACCGGGTCCGTCCGGAGGCCAGGGCCCGGGCGGCATGGTTCAGCCGGTATCCGAGCCCTTCGGCGGCTTCGAGAACGCGCCGGCGCACCTCACCGGAGACGTACTGTTCCCCGTTCATGACCCGGGACACCGTCTTCTGTGAGACACCCGCCACGCGCGCCACGTCGACGCTGCGAGGTGCGGTACCTGCGCTGCGACTTGCCAGTCGTGCCATGGGTGTCTCCTGATCTCCGGCAGTCGGCAACGCCCGTCTCGCATGTCTGCGCTGTCATGACTGCGCAGACATATCTACGCACTCGAAGCTGAGACGTCAAGAGTCCGCGCAAACTCCCGCAATCGAGAAATTCACCCGGCGCGACTTCGCGCTACGACTCCCGTACAGACACAAGGGGCACGCGCATCCTGTTCTCCAATGGATGGCAGAACAGCGACACGCTGACGCCGAGGGGCAGATGACCGGCCGCGCACCCTCGCGATCAGCGAAGCCGGGCATGGCCGACGCCTCGCGGACGAGCGGATTCAGGAACACCCGGGCGGCGAGGCGGGCACCATCGAGGCCGACCAGGGAGGGGCGCTTACGGGCCCGGTCGGGGACAGTGCGATATCGCCCTCGCGGGCCACTGCGGCAGCCTCCGACGTGCGATCACCACCCCCGGCCGGGGTCGTTGCGGCTCCGCGGGTCGTCAAGCCGAGATCTCACAGGACAGTTCAAAGCCCTGCAAGGTGGTGATCCGGAGATGGCTGCCACTGAAGTCGACGTCGCCGGCGTTGGGGCCAGCTACGACGATGCAACGCAGACCGGCGGCTCGGGCGGCTTTCAACCCTGGCAGGGAATCCTCGAAAGCGAGTGCCTCATGGGGGCTCAACCGGAGGCGCGACAACGCCTCCAGAAAAAGATCGGGAGCGGGCTTCGCGTTCGGCACGGCGTCGCGTGTGACCACATGGGCGAAGCGATCGAGGATCCCGAACTGGCGCAGATAGGGTACGACGGACTCGCGGCCCGAGCTGGAAGCGACCGCGCATCGGAGACCGTGTGCCGCCGCTTGGTCGAGCAGTTCGATCACACCCGGCAGCGGAACGGACTCCTCCATCAGCTCGCGGAACATCGACTCGCCGTCCGCCTCGAAGGAGTCCCGCAGCGCGGGATCCCCGACGAGTGCCGCAAGCTCCTCGAACGGGTCGAACTCCGCCAGAGTGGCACCGACCCCTCTGAGCCAGTCGTCCTGGGACAGTACAGCGCCGTGTCCGGAGTACATGCTGCTGAGGACGTGGTGCCAGATCGACTCGCTGTCGGCGATCAACCCGTCGAAGTCGAGGATCAGGCCTCTGACCACGTCGCCTCCGGTGTGATGGGATCGACGTCGTCACAAGGCGCGGACGCGGGCCGCAGCATCCAGGCGAAGATCGCTCCGACCGTGTACAGCAGGAAGATGACGACGAAGAGCAGCCGGGGCTGCGTGTCGTACAGAAGTGCCGCGACATAGCCGGAGGGAATCGCCATCATGGCGGTCACGCTCTGCAGGGCGCTGAACATCGCGGCCCGGTTCCTGTCATCGAGTGTCCCCACGATGATGGTGTCGCGATAGGACTCCGTGAGGAACACGCCGGCGGCGATCAGCGTGCTGCTCAGCATCAGCAGGAAGACTCCATGCCTCGGCACCAGCAGGAACAGCAGCCAACCCGCAGCGCTCAGCGCGAGGGCCGTTCGGGCGGTGTTCACGACGGAGCGTCCCCGCAGCCGGGGCAGCAACAGCAGGAAGCAGACCAGTGCCACGGCTGCGGTCAGCGCCGGGATCCAGGAGATGGTGTCGGCGCCGATCCCGAGGTTGTCCGCCAGGTAGACGACCTGGAAGACGTTGATCGTCACTGCCAGGCTGGTGGCGATGTACAGACCGACGAGAGGCCACATCCGGCGCTGTCGTGACAACTGCCAGAACAGCCGTAGGTTCGTGGCGACACTGCGGGCCATGCCGGTGGAACCGCGCCGCTTCATGGCGGCCTTGCCCGCGACCGTCTCGTGGACCAGGCGGTGACGCCAGACGAAGAGGACGAACATCATGACCGCGCCGACGCCGTAGATGACCCGCAGGGTGGAGACCACGCCGTACTGCCCCATGAGGGCACCGGCGATCGGGGTAAGAAGCCCAGCACCCATGGCAATCAGCTTTATCGCGGCGAAGACACGGGGCTGGCCCTCCTCCGGAGTGTCCTCGGTGGCGAGGAGGTTGAAGGAGGTGTTGACGATGCTTGCGCAGGCGTTGAACAGAGCGGCGATCAGGAAGATCCAGAAGTTCGTCGCGATCGCCCAGAGCGCCATGGGCAGCGCCCAGCCGATCAGGTCGAACACGAGGGATGTCGTCCTGCGCCCCAGCCGGTCGGTCACGGCTCCGGCGATGATCTGGAAGAGAAAGGCGGCGTAGAGGTTCGCTGACAGGATGACACCGATGGAGAGATTGCTCAGTCCGACGGACTTCATGTAGAGCGTGGCGTAGTAGAGCACGACCGTCCCGGTCAGCGCCCACAACGGTTCGAGAAGGACGCAGTACCTGGCGTTCGGAGGCAGGTCCTTCAGCAGGATGGATCTCACGAGGGGTCCGTTCTGGGAAGCCCGGATGCGCTCCGCCGCGCGAGGGCAGAGCGCCGGGCGTCGGTCAAGAGAGGAGAAGCGCCTTCACAGTGGTGAGAGGGCGAGGCTCGCCCGTGGCGGAGTCCACGCCCGTGGCCGCCTCGAACGCTTCCATGAAGTGTTCGAGAGGAACCTCCGTGGTGACCATTCGCTCAAGTTCCGGCAGTCGACGCGCGAATTCCATCGCTGGTCCGATGGCGTCGTGCAGGGGTACGGCCCCCACGATGCTGATGCCGTTGTCGATCAGATCCACCGGCTTCACCGCGGCCGTGTAGCTGTCGTCGCAACCCAACGGGACCACCCTCCCGCCCTTCGCCACGTAGGACAGAGCGGTCTCGATCTGATTGCCCACGGCGTCGATCACGATGTCGAAGCGGCGGCCGCCGTTGACCTCGCGGAGCAGCGACGGTGTCAGCTCGTCGGGAGAGACGACGTGGTCGCTGATGGTGCGGGCGAACTCGCGCCGGAACGGGCTGAGGTCTGTGGCGACCGTCAGGCGGGCGAGTTTCATGCTGATGCTCTGGCAGAGCAGTCCGATCGGCCCACTGCCAAGGACGAGGACCGAGTCTCCCGCCGTGACCTGAGCCTTCACCAGCCCGTTGAGCGAACAGCCCAGAGGTTCGATGAGACTCGCTGTCCGCCAACTCATGGAGTCGGGTATCCGGTAGAGGTACCGCTCGTGTCCGACGTAGTAGTCGGCGAACGTTCCCGGGAGCGAGTAACCGACCTGGTGGTCCTCAAAGCGTTCGCAGTAGCAGTAATGGCCGACCCTGCACGCAGGGCACAGCCCGCAGGACTGGGTCGGGTTGATCACGACCCGGTCGCCGGCCTTGAGGCCGGCGACGGCCGGGCCGACCTCTGTGACGGTGCCCACGCCCTCGTGGCCGAGAATCGTGCCCTCCTGCCCGATGGCGTACTTACCCTGAACGATCTTGAGATCACTGCCGCAGACGCCCGTGCCGTACATCCGGACCTTCACGTCGTGAGCGTGAACCAAACCGGGTTCGGGTACCTCGCGCAGTTCCACTTTGCCGGCGGTGACGTACACCAGAGCCTTCATCGTGCGGTCCTTCTCTGGGAGGGCGTTACGGACGACGCGGGGGGCCATTCACGGAGTGTGGTCAGCAGCGCCGACTCGACCGTCTCCAGTTCCTCGGGGCCATGGGCGTCCGAGAAGACCAGATAGCCCTTGGAGAAGATCCGCTTCCTTGCCAGCACGCGGATCAGGTGCTCGCGGAACGGATCCGACCAGAAGTCGGCGATGCCGCGGCTGCGCAGTGCGAAGCTGGCGTGGGTTCCCTCCACGACCAGTTCGGTATCGAGGCCCAGACGTGTGATCTCCGCGTTCAGGCGATCGAGCATCACTGCCGTGCGGTCGCGCCAGGTGGGCCAGAGGGGCGTACGGCTCATGAGGTCCTCGCACGCCAGCGCGGCCGCCAGCGCCAGGCATTCACTGGAGTGCGCGTTGCTGAACTTGGTGTGGGTGGCCTGGTCCATGAGCTCGGCCGGGCCGAGCACAGCGGCCAGGGGGAGGCCGTTGGCCATTCCCTTGGAGATGCACATCAGGTCCGGCCACAGACCGTATTCCCCAGCCGTGGCCTGGCGGCCCATACGGATGCCGGAGGTCACTTCGTCGAAGACGACGACGGCCCCGGCCCGGCGGCATGAGCTGACCGCGCGTCGCAGGTCCGCAACTGCCCAGGTGTTCGGGCAGAGAACCACTGCGGCACATGCTCCCCATGTCTGCGCCAGGACGCTTTCCAGGGCCGCCGGGTCGGATCCGCCCACCCAGCGGGTGGTGTCCGCGACGGAGTCCGGGATGCCGAGCGGGCCCGGCTGCCGGCCGTAGTGGCCGTAGGCAGACCAGTCGTGCCAGCCGTGGTAACTCGTCGCCACGACGATCTGGCGGCCGGTGGCGGCGCGGGCGATGCGCAGCGCACCCGTCACCGCGTCGGCACCGCTCTTGCAGAAGCGCAGCGCGTCGTACCGGCCGAACCGCTGGAGCACCCGGTCCGCGACCTCGGCCTCGAGCGGGGCGGGCAGCGAGAAGGAGACACCGCGCCGAAGTTGGGCGACGACGGCTTCCTCCACTTCTCTGCGAGCGTGTCCCCACGGGACGGTTCCCATGGCCATTTCGCAGTCGAGCCAGGTGTTGCCGTCGATGTCCTTGAAGTAGGCGCCGTTCGCCTCCGCGCAGCAGATCGCGGTCGTTCCGGGCAGGACCCGTGAGGGCGACTTCGCGAGCGTGCTGCAACCGGCGGGGATGATGCGTTCACTCTTCTCCAGCCAGCGCAGGCTGAGCGGGAAGTCGACCGGGAGCAGGTCGGATGATGCGGCGGGCTCCATGGGGGATCTCCTCATCTGATCTTCCGGCCGGGCCAACAGCCGGCCTGAAGTTCCGCACTCGTGACGCAGTTGCCGTACAGGTCGACGATGAGATCGTCACCGCGCACAGTGGAACGTTCCTTCCACCAGAGCCAGTTGTCCGAAAGCTGCACAAAGTTGTCGGTCAGCAGCAGGAGCCGCGACTCCTCACGCAGCAGATCGGACGGAAGTACCTGCGCGAGTGGAACCGGGGTCCCGGTCGAGACCTTGTGGGACGCGTTGAGCACCCGTTCCGGTCTCCACGTCTGCCGGGCGAGCCGCTTCCAGAACTCCGTGGCGTCGCCGCGTGCCTCCGCCAGATCCACCCCGACGGTCGGGGCGTCACTTGCCGGAGTCCCGGCCACCGCCTCCTCAAGGCGGGTGAAGAGCCGGTCCCACAGGTCCTGCTCGAGAGCGTGGCCCCAGCGCTTCCAGAAGCGTCCGAGGTTGCTCTTCCTGTTGCTCACCCGGTGGATGCCGTTGCTCCGCTCCCAGTGGTAAGCCACCACCCGCGGATCGACCAGAGTCCGGTAGCCCAGGGACCGGGCACGCATCTGGAAGTCGAAGTCCTCGTAGCCGTTGAAGAAGTCCTCGTCGAGCGAACCGGTCTCCTCCAGGACCTGACGTTTCATCGCGAACAGGGCGAACACGACCAGCTGGACCGGATAGCGGTCATGCGGCAGCGCACTGGGCCGGGCGTTCAGCAGGAGATGCCGCCCGACCGAGTCGGTGAACGTCACTCCGCAGTGCTGGATGCCGCCCGTCTGCGGGTAGACGAGCACGCCTCCGGTCATCCCGACCGACTCGTCGCTCTCCAGGGTGGCGCGCATCCGGGACTGCCACTCAGGTTCCAGGATGATGTCCGAGTCAATGAGGTAGACGTAGTCCCCGAGTACCAGAGGCAGCGCCTCGTTGATCGAGGCGGCACAGCCGAACGGATCCTCGTGCTGGATGATCTCGACAACGACCCCGCTCTCCTTGAGCGGAAACAGGCGCTCCTCGAGGAAGGTCTGCACGGCTGCTCCCGAACCGTCGTTGACGACGAGGAGCTGCGTATCGGATTCCAGGGTACGGACGAGGGAGTCCAAGAAGATTCGCAGTACGGAGAGTTCTTGGTGGACTGGTATGACGACTGTGTTCAACACCGAAGCACTCACCTTGTCTTCAGGAATTCGGGATGGGTGCCTGGACCGTGGACCATTTGTCCTCGTCGCACATTCCCATGGCTTCGTCGAGGAGTTCCACGGAGTCCTTTTCCCACCCTTCAGGGATTCTGCCGAAAGCAGTGGGGCGCAGCCCGAAGCGCTTGTCGGCCACGTCGACGCGGCCGTCCCGCGGCTCCACGTGGCGGAGCAGCGCAAAGACCTCGTTCCGGATCCAAGGCCCGGTCTCGCGCCACGCCCCGGTCTCGTACTTGGCGACCCGGCGTGCCAGGTCCTGCAGGATCCCGGCGCGCCACCTGAAGCGGTGCACCGGAACCAGCGGACGGTTGACGGGAAATCCGTCCAGGCTGCGGTGACTTGCGAGGCCGAGTCGAACCGATGAGTGAGCGGCCACGATCTTGCCGGGATTGCCGCCCAGCAGTCTGGGGGTGAGGAAGCCGCCCAGCGGATACGACCGGTCCAGCCCCTCCTCGGACGACCACGGCCGCATGGACCCGTCCTCGCTCACACGGTCGAGCAGCAGTCCTCCGACGATGGGGCTGCCCGCGCTCTCGGCGGCGTCGGTCAACTCGGTCAGCGGAACCGGGTAGTCGTGGAACTCGTCGACGTCCGCGATCACATGCCAGCCGACGCCGGCGCGGGCGCGCAGATGGTCGCGCAACTCGCTGTGCACGGTCTCGTGCCAGGCTCCCTGGCTGATGACCACCGGAGGGCCGATCAGCTCCTCGCACACGGATATCAGTTCCTCCCGAACTGATTGCGGGGCGTCTTCCGTGAAGTGGAGACCCAGATGGAAC
Organism: Streptomyces sp. P3; assembly: GCF_003032475.1. NCBI lineage: Bacteria > Bacillati > Actinomycetota > Actinomycetes > Kitasatosporales > Streptomycetaceae > Streptomyces > Streptomyces sp. P3. Next base: position 5,528,293 of record NZ_CP028369.1, on the reverse strand, counting down.
TCCCGTACCCGGACCGTGTCCCGGTAGTGCGCGATGAAGGCTCTGAGCAGATCCGGCTCAACCGGCTCTATCACCGCGACAAGAGGCGGAGATGCTTTCATGTCGAGTCTCTCTGGTTTCTGTTTGGTTGCCAGACGGTGTGCAAACCCGCGGATGCATCTTTGAAGGCCGCACCGCTGTTTCCGCCCGTCGCTGACGAAGGGTGCGCCGGGCCGGTCCTGGCGGGGCCGGTGGCCTTCGCCCGGTCGACGGGCCCCGGGCCCCGTCGACGGCGGCCCGGGGCCCGTCGGTCCCGGCACAGGCCCCGCGTCGGCCTCGGCCTCGGCCCACACGATCTCGAAGAGGGGATGCGGAAGGCGCCCGGCTCCGCCATCGGCACCCGGGTCCCGAACTCCCGCACCTCGCCGCCGACCGGCTGCTCGTCGAGGCAGCCCTCGGGCCGGGACGATCGTTCGGGGAACCTTCGGCCGCCCCCACCGCCGGGCCGCGCAGCACCCGGTGGGCCCGCCGGCCCTCGGCGGGCAACACCGTCGCCGGCGGGCTCTGTCGCTCAGGCGCCCGGTGTGATGCGCAGCCTGATGGTGCGGGCTTCGGGGCGCAGCACGAACTCCGGCCACACGTCCGGCCCGCAGGACCGGGAGCCGAGTCCGTGCTGGACGGCGTCGATGATCAGGTGGCTCGTGGTCGACTCCGGAAGCTCGAAGGGGTGTGCGGCCCGGGCGATCTGCTGGGGGGTGTGGCGGCCGAGGGTGAAACCGGGGCGCCGGCCGCGGGCGTCGGGGAGGGCCACCAGCCGCAGTACCTCGGTGCCGCCACTGGTCAGCGTGAGGCGGCGCATCTGGGAGCGGTGGCCGGTCTCCTGAGGGCGCGCGTAGTCGACCGCGAGGTCCCGGACCGCGGAGGAGAAGCGGCCGGCGCGGGCCGCGTTGAGACTGTCGGGGTAGGACTCCAGCGGACCCAGGCCGAACCAGTCCGCGCCGTCGACGGGTGCCGTCCCGTCGGGCAGTTCGAAGCGCACGCCGATCCGCGGCCACACCGACCGCCAGCCGCGCGAGGGTTCGATCTCCACACGCAGTTCGAGTTCGCCGTCCTCGATCGACCAGACGGACTCCACGGTCACCGAGAGGGCGGAGTCCGCGGCGGAGACCCGGTCCACGGTGCGCAGGGCGTCGGCGGTCTGCTCGACGCCGATGCGCCGCGCGGTCAGCCGGTCCAGGCCGTCACGGCGCCACGTGTCGGCACTGGACACCCCGAGGACGCTGTTGTCGCTGCCCTCCAGCCGGTCGGCCCGGCTCTCGTCGTTGTCGGTGGGCGCGCGGAACAGCTCCAGGCGTGGGCCGGTCACGGGGCGCCCGGCGAGGCGGGTGAGGGAGCCGCCGGTGAACTCGGCGATGCCGAGGGTGAGCGTTCCCTCGCCGGGCCGCCAGTCGCGCCGAGGTCGGGCGGCGGGCGCCGGCCGTCGTACCGAGCGGTCGAGTTGGGCGGTGGCGATCTCATGCCCCTCCGGTGCCCAGGCGGTCGCCGTCGCCAGCACCGCCTCGACCGTCAGCCAGGTCTCGCCGTCCGGGGCCGTCGTGACCGGCGGCAACGCCACCCGCCCCGACTCGCCCGCCGCGAGGGCCGGGGCGTCCCACTCCCCCGAGTCCACGAGGTTCCCGTCGTGCTCGACGCGCCAGCGCAAGCGCAGGTCGGACGTGTCGGCCGAGTGCCGCAGGTTGGTGATCTCGAGCTTGTCGCCGTCGAAGGCGAAGCGGATCGGCTGCGTGACCGCCTTGAACTCGTGCAGGCTCGGCGACGGCACGTCGTTGCTGAGCACCATCCCGTCCATCACGAAGTTGCCGTCGTGCACGACCTCCCCGAAGTCACCGCCGTAGGCGTAGTACGGCGTCCCGTCCGGGGCCGTGGTCAGGATGCCGTGGTCGCGCCACTCCCAGACGAATCCGCCGTGCATCCGCGGGAACCGGTGGACCAGTTCCTCGTACTGGTCGAGGGCACCCGGCCCGTTGCCCATCGCGTGGGCGTACTCACAGAGCAGGAACGGCTTGGTGCGCTGCCGGGCGCCCTGCGCGGGGGTACAGCCGAGCAGCGGCGCGCGGGAACCGTCCGTGCCGATCTGCTCCATCTCCGGGATCGTCGGGTACATGCGGGAGTAGACGTCGGTGTACTCACCGGTGTAGTCACCTTCGTAGTGCACGGGACGCTCGGGGTCGCGGGCGTGGGCCCAGGCCGACATGGCGGCCAGGTTGGCGCCGGTTCCGGCCTCGTTGCCGAGTGACCAGATCACGATGCCGGGGTGGTTCTTGTCCCGCTCCACGGTGCGCTCGACGCGGTCCAGGTAGGCCGCGCGCCAGGCAGGGTCGTCGCTCGGATTGTCGGCCCAGTCGACGTTCTCGAAGCCGTGGGTCTCCAGATCACATTCGAGGACGACCCAGAAACCGAGTTCGTCGGCGAGGTCGAGCAGCCGGGGGTGCGGGGGGTAGTGGCTGGTGCGGATGGCGTTCACGTTGAACCGCTTCATGCGGGCCAGGTCCGCGCGGGCGTGTTCCTCGTCGAAGACCCGGCCGCGCTCGGGGTGGGCCTCGTGCCGGTTCATCCCATGGAAGACGACACGGCGGCCGTTGACCAGGAACCGGTCGCCGCGGATCTCGACCGTGCGGAAGCCGACCCGCAGGGCGATGCTCTCCGCGGCCGAGGACACGGCCGCGTCGTACAGGCGTGGCTGCTCGGCCGACCACGGTTCCACGCCCGCGATGTCGAGGGGCGCCACGTCGGCCGGGGTGGCCCAGACCCGCTCGACGCCGAGTTCGGGGATGCGCAGGGTGACGGGGAACGCGGCGGCGTCAGCGGTGATCTCCGGGTCGATACGGCCGTTTCCGTGGTCGTAGCCGGTGCGCAGCCAGACGTCCTCGACACCTCCGACCGGGCGGGCGAGCAGGGTGACGTCCCGGAAGATGCCCGGCAGCCACCACTGGTCCTGGTCCTCCAGGTAGCTGGCGGCCGACCACTGGTGCACCCGTACGGCGACGACGTTGTCGCCAGGTCGCACCGCGGACGTGACGTCGAACTCGTGGGCCAGCCTGCTGCCGGTGGCGCTGCCGATCTCGACGCCGTTCACCCAGACCCGGAACAGCGACTCCACCCCGTCGAACCGCAGCAGGATCCGCTCGGCGTCCGACCAGTCCTCGGGGAGATCGAAGTGGCGGCGGTAGTCGCCGGTGGGGTTCTCGTCGGGGACGTGCGGCGGGTCGATCGGGAACGGGTACTGGACGTTCGTGTAGATCGGCCGGCCGTAGGCGCCGTCGCCTTCCAGCACCCAGTGCGCGGGCACCGGGATGCTGTCCCAGCCCCGATCGTCGAACTCCTCGGCGGCGAAGTGCTCGGCGACGGCCGCCGTGGGCGACAGACGGAACTGCCAAGGGCCGTTCAGCGACTGGGCGGGGGCGTCGGAGTGCAGCCAGGAGCGAGCCGGACGCAGGGCGCCGCGCCACGGTGCGGTGTCCGACACGTACGCGGAGAGCTGGGAGGGCAAGGGGCTCACGACCTTGTTGGTCAACGGATCCTCGGCCCGCACCTCCTCGGGCCACTGCTCGGGGTTGTCGTCACCGCCGTAGGCGATGCCGGGCAGGCGGAGAGGGCGTTCGGTGGTCACTGGTGGTACTCCGGGAGGTGTGAGGAACGTGAACGAGTCGTGCTTCAGCCCTTGTTGGCGCCAAGGGTGAGACCGCTGACGAACTGGCGTTGGAGGACGAAGTACACGATCAGGGTGGGGATCGCGGTGAGCAGGGCGCCGGCCGCGACGAGGTTGGGGTCGGTGAAGTACTGGCCGGAGAGGTTGTTCAGGGCCGAGGTGATCGGCATGTTCTCGCCGGTGGAGATCAGCACGATGGCCCAGAAGAAGTCGTTGTAGATCCAGATGGACAGCAGGGTCGCCAGCGCGGCCATGGCGGGGCGGCACAGCGGGAGCACGATCTGCCAGTACAGCCGCCATACGGAGGCGCCGTCGACGAGGGCGGCTTCGGTGAGTTCGTGGGGCAGTGAGCGCATGTAGTTGGCGAGGACGAAGGCGCAGAAGCCGGACTGGAAGGCGACGTGGATGAGGACCAGGCCGAGCGCGGAGTCGTACAGTTTGCCGCTCATGGTGATGCCGGGCAGGTCGGCCAGCAGGTAGAGGCGGTACAGCGGGGTGATGATCACCTGTTGGGGGAGCAGGTTGCCGGCGGTGAACACCAGGAGCAGGAAGAGGTTGACGCGGAAGTCGAAGCGGCTGACGTAGAAGGCGACGCAGGAGGAGAGGAACAGGGTGAGCAGTACCGCCGGGACGGCCACCAGCAGGGTGTTGGCGAGGTAGTGGAGCATGTCCGACTGTTCGAAGGCGTCGGTGAAGTTGTCCGGGCTGAGGGTGTCGGGCCAGGAGACGTAGCCCTTGGTGCTGGTCTCGGCGTAGGGGCGCAGGGCGGCGAACAGGGCCCACAGCAGGGGGGCCAGCCAGGCCAGGGCGGTGGCGGCGAGGAAGGTGTGCAGCAGGATCCGGGCGGGCCGCGGTGGGGTGCGCTGCTTTTGGAGCGCGTTCACGGTGCTCATGCGCTGCGTTCCTTCCGGAAGGTCGACACGAGGTAGGGGATGATCACGGCGAGGGAGATCACCAGCAGGACCACGGCGATCGCGGAGCCGTAGCCGATGCGGCTGGACTCGCCGATGATGTTGTTGGTGACCAGGATCGAGAGCAGTTCGGTGCCCTGGGCGCCCTTGTTGAAGACGAAGACGAGGTCGAAGGCGCGCAGCGCTTCGATGATCGTGACGACGAGGACGACGGTGTTGGTGGGGCGCAGGGTGGGGAAGACGACGTTTTTGAAGGTCTGCCATTCGTTGGCGCCGTCGAGTGCGGATGCTTCGCGCAGGGAGGGGTCGACGCCCTTGAGTCCGGCGAGGTAGAGGATCATCATGTAGCCGGCGTGGCGCCAGGACGCGGCGATGAGGACGGCCCACAGGTTGAGGTCGGGGTCGCCGATCCAGTCGATGTAGTGGCCTGGCCGGTTCGCGCCGATGAGGTTGTTGATCAGGCCGGTGTCGGGGTTGTAGACCAGTTGCCAGACGAAGCCGATGACGGCCATCGAGACCACGACCGGGAGGAAGAACGCCGTCTGGTAGAGCCGGCTGAAGCGGATCTTCTTGTCCAGCTGGACGGCCAGGAACAGCCCGAACGGGGTCGGGACCAGGATGAGCACGACGAACCAGACGATGTTGTGCTCGACGGCGGGCCAGAACTGCGGGTTGTTGGTGAACAGTTCCCGGAAGTTGTCCAGTCCCACCCAGGTGATGGAGCCGAAGCCGATGCCGTCCCAGGTGGTGAAGGCCAGCGCGATCGAGGCCAGGGCGGTGACCCAGACCAGGGCGATGTGCAGGACCGTGGGCACGCCGGCCATCAGGGTGAGGGTGAGCCGGTCGCGGCGGGTCAGCAGCCGCCGGTGGCCCAGCGGGGCCCGCTTCTTCGGGGGTGCGGTGCCCGCAGGCGGTGGGGGGGCCGCCTGCGGGGTCTTCGGTGTGGTTTCGGAGCTCATGGTGTCGGTGTTCGTCCGCTTCAGCAGGAGGGTGGGTCTCAGCCGGAGGCGAAGATCGTCTTCTTCTGGCGTTCGATCGATGCCAGCAGGCCGTCGATGCCCTTGGGGTCGCGGACGAACTTCTGCAGCGCGGGCTGCATCACCGTGGAGGTGAAGTCCGGGCGGCTGTCGCGGTCCATGAACTGGGTGAGGTGCCTGGCGCCGGCGATCGTCGCGTACGCCTTCTTCTGCAGTGCGGTGTAGGAGGAGGTGTCGGCCTTGTTGGAGGCGGCGACCAGGCTCGGGTCGGACTTCAGGTAGATCTGCTCGGCCTGCGGCGTGCCCAGGAACTCCAGGAGTTTGAGCGCACCGGTGTTGTTCCTGGGGTTCTTGGAGAGCATGAAGCCGTCGGTGGGCGCCTCGACGGTGTCCTGGCCGTGGGCGGGGTCGATCTGCGGGAAGGGGAAGAAGTCCAGGTCGTCCAGGTCGGCCTTGTTCGTGAACTGCTGGGCCACGAAGCTGCCGAACAGGTACATGCCCGCCTTCTTCGAGATCAGCGTCTGGGCGGCGTCCTGCCAGGTCCGGCCGACGGCGCCGTCCTGGTGGTAGGGCAGCAGCTCGGCCCAGTGGTCGAAGGCGGTGCGCACCTTCGCATCCGTCCACGACGCCTTGCCCGCCATCAGCTCGACATGGAAGTCGTAGCCGTTGGTACGGAAGTTGATCTGGTCGAAGGTGCCGAGCGCGGGCCAGGCGTCCTTGTCGCCGAAAGCGAACGGGACCAGACCGTCCTTCTTCATCTGCTTACACAGCGCGAGCAGCTGGTCGAAGGTCGCCGGGACGGTGTAACCGTGCTGCTGGAACACGCTCTTGCGGTAGAAGACCCCCCAGATCGACGTGGAGACCGGCACGAAGTAGTACTTGCCGTCCGCGCCCTTGCTCAGCGCCTTCATCGCGTCGGGGAAGTTGCCCCCGATCTTCTGCCACACGTCGTCGACCGGGGAGGCCAGGCCCTTGGCCGCGAAGAACTGCATCCGGTAACCCGCGAACCAGTTGAACACGTCGTCCGGCGTGCCCTGCAGATAGGAGTTGATCTGCTCCTGGAACGTGTTGTGGTCCTTGGTGTTCACGTCCACCGCGATCCCCGACTGCTTCGTGAACGCCGCGTAGATCTCGGCGAACGCCTTCTTCGGCACCGCGTCCGAGGCGTTGGAACCGAGCGTGACCGTCTTCGGGTCGGCAGCGCCACCACTGCCGCCACAGGCACTGAGCACCGGCACACCGGCACCCAGAACCGCAGCACCGGCGACACCACGCAAGACCGTACGGCGGCTCGCGGCAGGCACCGGCCGGCCGAAGGACGAAGGGTTCATTTTGGCTCCTGACAGGACGGCCGAACCCGAGACGGCGGGTCGACCGAGGGATGCGACGGCAAAAACGGTCACTCATGCGACCAAGACTCAACACGATCGAACAAATACGACCGGCGGCTGCGAGGAAGCCTGAACGGTCCGGGGAGTCGCTGTCAAGCCCCTCCGGCCGCCGCTCAGGACCGACCGCACACGTCGAGAAGCCGGACGGCTCGCCCGTCGGGCGGGAACGACGACGACGCTTCGCGAGCGGACCCGCGAGTGAGATTCTGCCATTTGACCAGCATGTATACCCGACAGAGGCGACCCCTCTCCAGGTGGCCGCACAACCCGGAGCCGACCGCTCACCCCCACCGGATCCACTGCCGCCCACCGGAATCGAAACCGCGGGAACTCTTGACGTACAGCTCTCGGCTACGTAGACATGACCACGCGATCAGACCGCGTGGTCATATAGTTGACCTCGTTCGATGCAGACGCACGGCCGTCGGGAGACTTCATGGCAACAGTGGTGGGACGGAGCGAGGGCTCCCCCGTGCCGCGCAGCGCGGACGTGGCCCGCCTGGCCGGGGTGTCCCGCAAGACGGTGTCCCGGGTCCTCAACAACGAGCCGTATGTCTCCGAGAAGGCCCGCACAAAAGTCCTCGCAGCCGCTGAGGAACTCGGCTACCGGCTGAACCAGGCGGCCAGGACCCTGGCCTCCGGGCGTACCGGCTCCATCGGCGTGGTCGCCCTGGGCACCGCCGGGTACGGCACCGCTTCACTGCTCGTGCACATCGAGCGGGCCGTGCGCGACGCGGGCTACGCGCTCCGTGTGGTCAACACGGCGGACGGCGACCCCGCGGGTATCGCGGGGGCGGTGGAGTCGCTGCTGGAGCAGGGGGTGGACGGCGTCATCGTCTCCGAACCCATCGTGGACGGGGACGTCAGCGTCGGTGTCGACGTCCCCGTCCTCTTCCTGGGGGCGCCGCCCGCATTCACCGCCACCCGGACCGTGACCATGGGTGTGGGCGCACCCGAACTGGCTCGGGCGGCCACCGAGCATCTGCTGGATCTGGGACACGCGACCGTTCACCACCTCGCCGGTCCACATGGGTGGTACGCCACCAAGGACCGTATTGAGGGATGGCGGGCGGCACTCACGGCGCGGGGCGCGCACGAGCCGCCGCTGCTCAACGGTGACTGGTCGCCCGCCTCCGGGTACGCGGCGGGTCGCGAGCTTGCCTCGGACAGCTCGGTGACCGCGGTGTTCGCGGCCGGCGACGAGATGGCCATCGGCCTGATCCACGCCATGCGGGAAGCCGGACGGCGCGTGCCGGAGGACGTCAGCGTCGTCGGGTTCGACGACAACCCGGTCTTCGCCTATGTCTCTCCGCCGCTGACCACCGTGCGGCAGCCCTTCGACGCCGCGGCACGGCAGGGAGTCGGACTGCTCGTCCACGCCATCGAGAAACCGGACACGGAACTGCCGCCGGCAAGCGCGCCACCGGTCGCACTCGTCGTCCGATGCTCGACCGCACCGCCACCGTCCTCCAAGGGCCAGAGCCTTTCGCACACCACCTGAGCACCGCCCCGGGCGACCGGCCGATGCAGCAGACACGCCGCACGCACCGCCGCCGCCAGCGCCGTCGTCGTCGCTCAGACCCCGTTGGCGGTGAGACGCTGCAGCGCGGGTATCACGGCGCGCAGGTCGTCTCCCTCGACGGCGGTGGTAGCGCGTGCGCTCACCTCCCGCGGGGCGTTGAAGGCAATGGCGAGGCCGACCGAGTCGAAGAGCGGACCGTCGGTCGGGCACGCGCCCACGGCCGCGCAGCCGTGGGGCGCGACCCCGAGATCGTCGCAACGTCGCTGGACGAACTCGACCTGATCCGCGGGCGTGTACGGGCAGCCGGCCTGACCCGTGAACCTTCCGTTCCTCGCGTCCAGGCAGCGCCCCGCATACGAGTGGAAACCGAACCGCTCGGCGAGGTGCGCGCCGATCGGGGTCCAGGTGAGGCTGGAGATGATCGGCATCAGGCCGCTGCTCCAGCACCACTGCGTGGTCTCCGCGATTCCGGGGATCATGGGCAGCCCCGCGAGCTGGGTGTGCAGTGCGTTCTCCGGGATGCCCGCCCAGCGTGCCGCGTCGGTGGCGTGGGTTTCATGCACGCTCGAGGCCCCGCTCAGTCCGAGGCGTTCCTCGACAAGGCGGGACAGGCTGCTTCCCCTGACCAGGATGCAGTCCACTGAGAAAAACACGGCGGCTAGAGCAGACATGAGTCTCATTGGAGTATGCCACCGTGAGCGGGCTCACAGGAGGCACATCCGCGATCAATCCTTCCGGTCTCGGGGCGGGCATACGCTCTCGCGCGGACTTCCTCATCGGATGCCCGCATATCGCCGTCGTATTCAGCGGCCGGGCACGACCGGCCGTCACCGGCGAACGACGGCACGGTGTCCCGATCTCGCCCGGCCGTGCTCGTCGCACCGTCGTCCGACGCCCGCCCGAGCACCCGAACTACCCCGCCGGCAGCCCGTGTACCCGCAGAACGCGGAATCCAGCACTAGGGATCTCCTGGGCCGATCACGGCAAACATGGGGGCGGCCGTCACCGCACGCCCCTCGCCGCCTCGTCCACCGGAGACCCGTGTCCATGAACTACGCGTCCTTCATCATCGTCCTGTCGCTGGTCCTCCTGGTCTCGGCGCTGGGCAAGTTGCGACGACGGGAGTCCATGGTCGCCGCGATGCGCGCAGTGGGCGTGCCCGACCCGTGGCTGCCCCGGCTGGCCTCGGTGGAGATCGCCGGGGCCTCGGGACTGCTTCTCGGGCTGGCCTACCGGCCGCTGGGGATCGCCGCCGGCGCGGGGGTGTTCCTGTACTTCTGCGGCGCGGCGGTCTTCCATCTCCGGGCGAACGACCGCAAGGGGCTCATCGCGCCGGGCGCTCTGGCCGTGATGGCGCTGCTGGCCACACTGCTGACCGTCCGGAACACCTGACACCGGTCCACCTCGACCGGCGCCCCTCCCGAACAGGAATCCCGTGCTGCTCCCCGCCCCACCCGAAGCCGCCTTCACGGCTCGCCTCCGAGGCCGCATCCGTCCCGACCTTCCGTTGATCGTGACGGCGGCCGAGGCGGAGGCGGCGCACTTCGACGACTCCCTTCCCGTGCTGATCACCGGAATGGGGAAGGTGCGGGCCACCGTGGAGCTTGCGTGGGTACTGTCGTCGGCACGTCCACGGGAGATCGTCAACCTCGGTACGGCCGGGTCGCTCAGCGGCTCGCTGAGCGGTGTCGTCGAGGTGTCCCGAGTCATCCAGCACGACCTGCCGGACGATGTGCTCCACCGGCTCGGCGGGTCCCGCTACGGCGCCCCACTGACCGTACGGCCCGAACCCGGGCCCACCCTGGCGACCGGTGACTCCTTCGTCGCCGACGGCCGCACCCGCGCGCTGCTGGCCGAGCGGGCCGACCTGGTCGACATGGAGGGCTACGCGATCGCCGCCGTGGCCGAGCGGTTCGGCCTGCCGGTGCGGATCGTGAAGTACGTCAGCGACCAGGCCGACGAGTCCGCCGAGCGGGCCTGGCCCGAGGCGGCATCGGTGGCCTCCGGAGTCCTGGCCGAGTGGACGCGCCGGCATCTGATCTGAACCGCCCAGCAGGCGCCTGCACCTGATCTGAACCACACCGGCAGGCGCCGCGACCCGAACCGTCCGTTCTGTGCGGTGTCCCGTCGGGGGGCGCCGCGGTACCCCAGGAGAATCATGCCTCGTCGCCTGTTCACTTCGGAGTCTGTGACCGAGGGTCACCCCGACAAGATCGCTGACCAGATCAGCGACACCATCCTCGACGCGTTGCTGCGTGAGGACCCGGCCTCCCGGGTCGCCGTCGAGACCCTGATCACGACCGGTCTGGTGCACGTGGCCGGCGAGGTCACCACCAAGGCCTACGCGCCGATCCCCCAGCTGGTGCGCGACAAGATCCTCGAGATCGGCTACGACTCCTCCAAGAAGGGCTTCGACGGCGCGTCCTGTGGTGTCTCGGTGTCCATCGGCGCGCAGTCCGCGGACATCGCCCAGGGCGTGGACACGGCGTACGAGTCCCGGGTCGAGGGCGACGAGGACGAGCTGGACCGTCAGGGCGCCGGTGACCAGGGCCTGATGTTCGGCTACGCGTCCGACGAGACGCCGACCCTGATGCCGCTGCCGATCTTCCTGGCGCACCGGCTGTCGAAGCGGCTGTCGGACGTCCGCAAGAACGGGACCATCCCCTACCTGCGTCCGGACGGCAAGACCCAGGTCACCATCGAGTACGACGGCGACAAGGCGGTCCGGCTGGACACCGTGGTCGTGTCCTCGCAGCACGCCTCGGACATCGACCTGGAGTCGCTGCTCGCTCCCGACATCCGTGAGTTCGTCGTGGAGCCGGAGCTGAAGGCGCTCCTGGACGACGGCATCAAGCTCGACACCGACAACTACCGTCTGCTGGTGAACCCGACCGGCCGCTTCGAGATCGGCGGCCCGATGGGCGACGCCGGCCTCACCGGCCGCAAGATCATCATTGACACCTACGGCGGCTTCGCCCGTCACGGCGGTGGCGCCTTCTCGGGCAAGGACCCGTCCAAGGTCGACCGTTCGGCCGCGTACGCGATGCGCTGGGTGGCGAAGAACGTGGTGGCGGCGGGTCTGGCGGCCCGCTGCGAGGTCCAGGTCGCCTACGCGATCGGCAAGGCCGAGCCGGTCGGCCTGTTCGTCGAGACCTTCGGCACCGCCAAGGTCGACGTCGAGAAGATCGAGAAGGCCATCGACGACGTCTTCGACCTCCGCCCGGCCGCGATCATCCGCGATCTCGACCTGCTGCGCCCGATCTACGCCCAGACCGCCGCGTACGGCCACTTCGGCCGCGAGCTGCCCGACTTCACGTGGGAGCGCACCGACCGCGTGGACGCACTGCGCAAGGCCGCCGGCCTGTGAGGACGTAACAGGGGGGAGGGCCTGCCGGCACCGCCGGAGCCGGTTTCCGCAGGTCCTTCCCCCTGCGGACCCGGCTGACCCTCTCCCTCGTGGGGCGGTTCAGGACGGGAGCCGCGATCAGGGGCCGCCCGGTCGGAGGCCGCCAGGACCGTCGGCGGCGCCGCGCAGACGTTCGGCCCACTGCGGGCTTCGCAGGGCGTCGGCGGCTTCACGGGGAACACTCAGGTGGACGTCGCGGCTGTGGTCGTCGTCGGGGGTGGGCGTGACGAGTGCCGTCCAGGGGATGGGGCTTGCCGGGAACTCGAACCAGAACGGCCGTCCGGCGCCGAACTCCAGCGTGTACACCGGCAACCTGCCGGAGTCGTTCAGGGCGACCGTGCCCTCGAACGCGTCCAGTGACATACGGCTCATGACACGGCCCGAGCGCCCTGCCTGCCGCTGCGCCTCCAGGAAGGCGGCCTCCTGGCGCACCCGGACGGGCGTGACACGCTCCACCGCGGCGCGTACCGCGGCGACGGTGTGGGCGAGGGGCTCTTCGCGCAGCTCACGGGCCGCCAGCACGGCCGTGGTGTTGGACACCGCGTTGCCCCCGTAGCCGTGCGGAAGGCGGTCCTTCAGCACGGTCCGCAGTCCGACCACGATCCCCAGGCGCTCCTCGGCGCCGGGCTCCCGGTCACGGAGCGCGCCGAGGACCCGCCACAGGTGTGCCCCCAGCGCGACCGCGCTGGAGGCAGGAGGCAGATCGCGGTCCTGTCCGGCGCGCGCGGCCGCGCGCAGGGCGAGGACCTCCGCCGCGGTCAGTCGGACGGTGACGGTGCGCACCTTCCACGCACGGGAGTTGACCCTCCAGATGAACCCGAACTTCTGACGTCCGGTGACGACCTGGTACTGCGGGTCGTCCGGTGCGGGACACGCCTCGGCGGCCAGGCCGTCCAGCAGCGCGCGGTCGTACGGCGGCGCGGAACCGTCCAGTCCGGCGTGTGTGCGCGACCAGTGGCGCAGGAAGTCGAGGTAGCCGCTGCCGTCGACCACGCTGTGGTTGACGGCGACGCCGAGGACGGAGCCGCCCCCTCGCATATGGGTGACCTTGACCGTGAGCAGCGGTGTGTCGTGCCCGACGACGCGGAAGGCGTTGACGGAGTGGATGTACCGGCGCAGGTCCCGCTTGGCGGAGCGGTCCGGCCCGTAGTCCGGCATGACCTGGTCGGAGTGGGTGACGGCGAACATCGCTCCGGCGTCGTTGCACACCACGCTGAGGCCGCCGTCCGTGTCGCGTTCGAGGCGTCCCGTGAGCAGCGGATGGTGCGCCAGTGTGCGGCGCAGCGAGTCGGCCAGGGCGTCGGAGTCCAGGGTCCGCCGGTAGAAGAAGGTGCGCGGTGTGGCGAAAGTGCCGTTCAGCAGGTCGTGAACGCCCAGCCGGACCCGCTCGCCGGACGTCCCTCCCGCGCGCAGGACGACGATCTGCCCGGGCTTGCCCGGCGGGCGGCCGTGCTTCATGGGTGCGTCTCCAGACAGGGGCGAAAGGCCCACGCGGGCTTGGCACTTCAGAGTGCCGGGTTCCTGACGATGAAATCCCTAGACCCCATGCTCTTGGTGGATCCCTAGAATCGTCCGGCGTGGCTGGCCCGCGAGTGGGCGCGCGTGCTGGTCTGGGGTTCCCCCGATCGAACGATACGGGCGTGGGGACTCGCTTCGACTGCGAGCCGGCGAGTACGTCTCGTCCCCACCGGCACATACAGGAGGCCATCAGCCGTGGGGAACGACAAGACCGAGATCCTCGACCTGGTACGGGAGTACCACCGCTCCACCCTCTCCTCGGGGTTCGTGCCGGGCATCACACCGGTGCTCGCGTCCGGTGCGGTGCTCACCGAGGACGACCGGGTGGCGCTGGTGGAAGCGGCGCTCGACATGCGCATCGCGGCCGGGGTCAGCTCGCGCAGGCTGGAACGTTCGCTGGCGAAGTACTTCGGGCTGCGCAAGGCGCATCTGACCAACTCCGGCTCGTCGGCCAATCTGCTGGCGCTCAGCAGCCTCACCTCGCCGCAGCTGGGCGTGGACCGCCTGAAGCGCGGTGACGAGGTGATCACGGTGGCCGCCGGGTTTCCCACGACGGTCAACCCGATCCTGCAGAACGGCATGGTGCCGGTCTTCGTCGACGTGGAGCTGGGTACCTACAACGCCTCGCTGGAGCGGGTCGAGCAGGCCATCGGCCCGCGCACCCGCGCGATCATGATGGCCCATGCGCTGGGCAACCCCTTCCAGGTGCGTGAGATCGCCCAACTGGCGGAGGATCGTGGCCTGTTCCTCATCGAGGACAACTGCGACGCTTTGGGCAGCACCTACGAGGGACAGCTGACCGGAACCTTCGGGGACCTGGCGACCGAGAGCTTCTATCCCGCCCACCACATCACGATGGGCGAGGGCGGTTGCGTGGTGACGGACAACCTGGTCCTGGCACGGATCGTGGAATCGATGCGCGACTGGGGCCGCGACTGCTGGTGCGAGCCGGGTGAGGACAACCGCTGCTTCAAGCGGTTCGAGCACCAGATGGGTTCGCTGCCGGAGGGCTACGACCACAAGTACATCTTCTCCCACGTGGGCTACAACCTGAAGTCGACGGATGTCTCCGCGGCGCTCGGGCTGCAACAGCTCAGCCGCATAGACGAGTTCGGCAAGGCCCGACGCCACAACTGGGCCCGGCTGCGGGAGGGCCTGGACGGGCTGCCGCACCTGCTGCTTCCCGATGCCACGCCGGGCAGCGACCCGAGCTGGTTCGGTTTCGCCATCACCGTGCAGCCGGGCGCGCCGTTCCAGCCCGGCGCCCTGATCGACCACCTGGAGTCCAGTATGGTCGCCACCCGCCGCTTCTTCGCGGGCAACCTGACCCGTCACCCGGCCTACGAAGGCCAGGAGTTCCGGGTCAGCGGACCGCTCACCAACAGCGACATCACGACCGAGCGGACGTTCTGGATCGGTGTGTACCCGGGCCTGACCGACGAGATGATCGACCACAGCATCAACACGGTGCTCGAGTACGTGACCCTGCCGCACTGACCCCGCGACACGTCCACGGGGTGGGTCCCGGCCGCCCGAGGTCGCCGGGACCCACCCCGTTTCGTGTGCCGACGGACCGCTCAGCCGCGCGTGGGCGTCGCCGGCACCCGCGCCGCCCACGTCTGCAGCAGGTCGGCGGCGCGGGCGGCGCCCCCTGCCGTGCGGACTGCCTCCTGCATCGAGGCGAGGGCCGCGGGTCCGCCGGGATCGGCGAGCAACTCCCCCACCGTGCCGGCGAGACGCCCCGCGGTCAGACCGGTCCGGGCCAGGGCTCGTCCGACCCCCCGCTCCTGCAGCCGCTCTGCGCTCAGCGCCAGTTCGTGCGCGCGGGGAAGCGCCACCACGGGCGTGCCGTAGAACAGGGACTCCATGATGCTGCCCATGCCCGCGTGGCACACGAACACGTCGGCGTGCGGCAGCACTGCGGGGTGCGGCAGCCAGGGGTGCGCCTCGACGTGCGCCGGCAGCGACCCGAGGAGCCCGGGGTCGCTGTCGCGGCCCAGCGTCATGACGACATGCCACTCGGTCGGCGAGAAAGCCTCGGCGCACAGGCGGAAGAAGTCGCCCCGGTCCCCCGACTCCGTACCCAGTGACACCAGGGCGACGCGGCGCCCCTCGTCCGGCGGCGACCAGAGGCCTGGTTCGGGCTCGGTGAAGACGGGGCCCACGAAAGCGAACCGGTCGTCGAAGCCGTCCCCCTCGATCTGGAAGGCGCGCGGCAGGAAGACCAGGTTGTGGGTGTCCCACTCGGTGCCGTACCGGCCCATCTCGTCCAGTCCGATGCCGTGTTCGCCCATGAAGCCGATGAGCACACTGGCCCCCTCGGCCATCAGCGGATGCCCGGGGTCCCACATCTGGGCGCGCAGGGAGAAGGTCTCGTTGGCGGCGTGACTGGGGCAGACCTGGACCGGCACCGCGTCCAGGACACGCGCGGCCACACGGCCGGCGGCGACCGTCTCGAAGTCGTAGAGCACCACGTCGGGCGGATCGGCTGCCAGGGCCTCCAGTGCGGCGGGGAAGACGGTGCGCACGGTGTCGACGAGGAGGTCGTAGCCGTCACGGGCGAGCCGGTCCGGGCTGGGGTCGGCGGCGCGGTAGAAGTCGCCGCGCGCGGAGACGTAGGTGACGGCGCGGGCGCCGCAGTCCTCCACGAGCGGTCCGAACCGCTCGTCCACGACGTAGGTGACGCGGTGGCCGCGGGCGAGGAGTTCACGGGCCACTCCCAGCGTGGGGGCGATGTGGCCGAAGTCGGCGAACAGCAGCAGGGCGTAGTGGCGGGCGGGCGTGGGGGCGCCGGGCGTCATCGGCTCTCCGGAAGGGTGTCTGACGGCCCGGGAAGGGCCGAGGAGGTGGTTCAGCGGGCATCCGCCCGGAGCGCCTCGTAGTACGTCAGGCAGTCCTCGTAGGGGGCCAGGAGCCCGGTGTCCCGGGCCTCGGCCACGGAGATCGCCGCCGAGTCCTTCACCGACATCAACGGGGTCTCCGACAGGCTCCAGGGCAGGGCGAGATCAGGGTCGAGAGGGTCGACGTCCACCTGCGTTCCGGGCACGAACTCGGTGGAACACAGATACGACACACAGGTGTCGTCGGTGAGCGCGAGGAACCCGTGCATCAGCCCCTCGGCGACGAACAGCGTCTCGCCCGACTCCGCGGACAGCCAGTTCGCCTCGTGCACCCCCCACGTGGGGGAGCCGACCCTCAGATCCACGACGATGTCGAGGACGGCGCCGCGCACCACGCACACCACTTTGGCCTGCCCGGACGACAGCAGTGTGCCGTGCAGCCCGCGCAGGGTGCTGCGGCGCGAGACGGAGTAGTTCACCTGAGCCACGGGCACCGGACGGCCGATCTCGTCGGCCAGCCGGTCGCACCGGAACGACTCGTAGAAACTGCCGCGTTCGTCACGGAACTGATGCGGCGTGATGTGGTAGGCGTCCGGCACGGCCATCTCTCGAACCTTCATGGTGACTACACCGTAGGGTGCGGGGATCGAGGGCCGATCGAGAATCGGCGAGGAACGGCTCAGGTCGACGCGGCCTGGAGTGATCCTCGATCGTCGGCTGCTTGAGTGGTGTCGTCAGACCCGCGACCTGGCGGGGCAGCGACGGTGACCGGCGTGCAGCGCGCGGCACCGGGAGGAGAGACGGCAATGCCGGAGGTCGGTGCGCTGGGGCGGCCGGACGGTGCGGACGGGAGCTCGGGCCGCGTGCTGGTGCTCGGCGCGACGGGATTCGTCGGCCGTCATGTGGGGATCGCCCTGGAGCGGGCCGGTTACGAGGTTATCGCCGTCGCCCGCCACCCCCGCAAGACCCCGGCGTCCTGGCGCTTCCACCCCATGGATCTGGCCGGTGCCGAGCCCCGGGCGCTGGTCGAGCTGATCGACGAGGCGCACCCCGTCGCCGTGGTGAACGCCGCCGGAGAGGTGTGGTCGCCCACCGCCGACCGGATGCGCCACAGCAACGAGTTGCTGGTGGAGCGGCTCCTCGCGGCGCTGGCGGCCGCCGGCCCCAGGCCGCGGCTGGTACAGCTGGGCTCGGTGCACGAGTACAGCCCGCAGCCCCGGGGGGTGTGGCTCACGGAGTCCTCCCCGGAGGAACCGGTCACCGGCTACGGACGGTCGAAGCTGCACGGCACGCGTGCGGTGCTGCGGGCCGTCGGGACCGGCGCGGCGGACGCGGTGGTGCTGCGGCTGTCGAACGTCATCGGCGCCGGCACTCCGCGCGGGAGTCTGCTCGGGCAGGTGGCCACGCAACTGCTCGAGGGAACAGCCGAGGGACGTACGGCCGAGGTGCGGGTGTCGCCGCTGCGCAGCAGCCGTGACTTCGTCGACGCGCAGGACGTGTCCCGGGCCGTCGTCGCCGCGCTGCGCTCCCCCGGCGCCACCGGGCGCGTGGTGAACGTCGCGAGCGGCGTCTCGCAGCCCGTCCGGGACATGGTGGACCTGCTGATCTCCATCAGCGGCCGCCGGGCCCGGCTCGTGGAGCGTCCCGTGACGCAGTCGCGATCGCTCAAGGACGCCGACTGGATGGCCGTGGACGTGTCGGCCGCGCGCGCTGTCCTCGGGTGGCGGCCGCGACGCACGCCCCACGACATGGTGCAGGACCTGTGGCGTGCCGCGGCGGGGCAGCAGGACGGGTCGGTCGGCCGTTGAGGAGCCGACCCGGCGCCGGCGTCAGCCGGGCAGCAGGTCCAGATCGGCCGTGCTGACCCGATCGGTCAGCACATGCTGGCGCAGACGCTGCAGGCCCGGTGAGGGATCCAGTCCCAGCTCGTCCCGCAGGTGCGTGCTCAGCCGCCGGTAGACGTCGAGCGCCTCGCTCCGCCTGCCGCACCGTTCCAGGGCGATGATGAGCGAGCCCTGGAACCACTCGTGCAGCGGGTGCGCGCAGGCGAGTTCCTTCAACTCGCCGACGAGGTCGCGGTGTCGGCCCAGGTGCAGGCCGGCGGTGATGCGCAGTTCCTCGGCCTGAAGGTGGAGTTCGTTCAGCCGCAGGACGTGCCCGTGCAGTGCCGGTCCGGGCGCGACGTCCGCGAACGGCGGTCCGTCCCACAGCAGCAGGGCCTGGTCGAGCAGCACGACGGCGCCGGCCGGGTCGCCGTCGGCGAGTGCCGTCCGGGCCCGGCCGGTGAGCTGTGCGAACGCCTCCGCGTCGCATGCGCCGGGTCGGACCCGCAGCAGGTATCCGTGGGCGTGGGTGACGAGCGGGCCGCTCTCGACCGGCCCGGGGTCCTCGTCGCCGTGCAGCGCCTTGCGCAACTGGTACGCGTACGTCTGCACGGTGGCGGTGGCGCTGCGCGGCGGGCGCCCCGCCCACAGTTCCGATGTCAGCGCGGCCAGCGGGACGACCGTGTCGTGCCGGGCGAGCAACAGGGCCAGCACCTGGCGGACCTTCGGCGCCGTCGGGGTGACGTCCCGGCCGTCGGCCGAGACCCGCAGCGGACCCAGAGTGCGCCAGGTCAGCACGCCGCGGCTCCCGTCGTCGGGTCGGGGCGGACGGCCCGGCCCCATACCCCGGGGTTGTCCCGGTACCAGGCGACGGTTTCCGCGAGGCCCTCGGCGAAGTCCGTCCGAGGCTTGTAGCCGAGCTCGACATGGGCCTTGCGCCAGTCCACGGAGTAGCGGCGGTCGTGGCCCTTGCGGTCGGTGACGTACTCCACGCTGTCCCAGTCGGCGCCGCAGGCTTCGAGGAGGAGTCCGGTCAGACCGCGGTTGTCGAGTTCGGTGCCGCCGCCGATGTTGTAGACCTCGCCGGCACGGCCTCGGGTGCGGACCAGCTCGACGGCGCGGATGTGGTCGTCGACGTGCAGCCAGTCGCGCACGTTCAGGCCGTCGCCGTAGAGCGGGACCGTCTTTCCCGCGAGCAGGCGGGTGACGAACAGGGGGATGATCTTCTCGGGGAACTGATGGTGTCCGTAGTTGTTCGAGCACCGGGTGACCCGGACGTCCAGGCCGTGGGAACGGTGGTAGGCGAGGGCGATCAGGTCACTGGACGCCTTGGAGGCGGCGTACGGCGAGTTGGGGTGCAGCGGCTGCTCCTCGGAGCAGGAGCCCTCGGCGATGGAGCCGTAGACCTCGTCGGTGGAGATGTGCACGAACCGGCCGACGCCGTGCCGCAGGGCGGCGTCCAGCAGGGTCTGGGTACCCAGGACGTTGGAGCGCACGAACTCGGTGGCGCTGGCCAGGGAACGGTCGACGTGGGACTCGGCGGCGAAGTGCACCACCTGGTCGTGCTCGGCCATCAGCCGGTCCGCCAGGCCGTCGTCGCAGATGTCGCCGACGACGAGCCGGTAGCGGTCGGAGTCCGCCACCGGGTCGAGGTTGGCCAGGTTGGCCGCGTAGGTGAAGGCGTCGAGGACGGTGACGGTGACGTCGTCGGGGCCGAGGGGGCCGAGCAGGGTCCGGACGTAGTGGGAACCGATGAAGCCGGCACCGCCGGTCACCAGGATGCGCGTCTGACTCATCTGGGTGCGGCGCGTCACCGGGAGTGCCCGGCCTGCGCCGTCCTCCTTCCTCGTGGGTGTGCGTGCGGGCTCGCGGACCTGTCAGCGGGCCGCGGCGAGACGTTCGAGTTCCGGGACGATGGCGTGCGGGGTGGGCATGGCTGCGGACTCGTCGCGCAGCCTGCGGGCGGCGGCGGCGTGGGAGGGGTCCTCCAGGAGCCGTCCGGTGAGGTCCGTGACCCGGTCGGGGTCGGCATCGGTGTGATGCAGGAAGAATCCGGCGCCGGCGTCCTCCAGGGACCGGCCGCGCAGTTCCTGGTCGGCGACGAGGGTGGACATCGCGAGCTGCGGCACCGCGTTGACGAGAGCGGTGGAGAACGAGCCCCAGCCTCCGTGGTGGACCACGGCGGAACACGTCGGCAGCAGCGTGCTGAGCGCCACTTCGCTGACGGCCAGGACGTTTGTGGGCAGGTCGTCGAGTTCCTCGGCCTGTTCGGGCATGAGGGCCGCGACGATCTCGGCATCCAGCCGTGACAGGGCGCGCAGCAGGTTCGCGACGTCGACGTAGTCCCCGCCGTAGGCCTCGGTGTTGGTGCGGCCCAGAGTGACGCAGACGCGGGGCCTTTTGGGCTTCTCGCGCAGCCATTCCCACTGCACCGCGGGGCCGTTGTGGGGGACGTACCGCATCGAGACCTGGTGCAGTTCGCTCGGCGGGCGCAGGCTCGGCGGCAGGGTGTCGAGGGTGAAGTGCCCGTTGAGCAGTTCTTCGTCGCACCGCACCCCGTAGGCGCGTCCGCGTTCGTCGATCCAGTCGGCCAGCGGGTCGGCACGCCGGTCCTCGGGCACGTCCCGGGCCAGCTCGACGAACGTGGCGCGGGCCTGGCCGTAGACGTCCGCGGACCACAGCAGGCGCGCGTGTGCGGCGCCGCAGGCCCGCGCGGCGATGCCGCCCGCGTAGGCGATCGGGTCGTGCACCACGAGATCGGGCCGCCAGTCCCGCGCGAGTGCGACGAGGTCGTCGAGGATCGGATCGTTGTAGCGGGCGAACCCGTACGGGACGCTGACGGCGTACCGCTCGACCAGGCTCGCGTGGTCGACGTCGCCGTATCCGAGGCGGCTCCAGTTCGCCACGTCCGCGTCCTGTGACTCACGGGCCATGGCCATGTCGTGGTGGAGGTGGTGGTCCGTGCCGATCGGTGCGGCCACCAGCCCGGTGCCGGTGACCGTCTCGTTCAGTGACGGCGCGTTGGCCATCAGCACCTCGTGCCCAGCGGCCGTCAGGGCCCAGGCCAGCGGCACCATCGTGAAGACGTGCGACTTCTCCGGCAGGCCGGCGAACAGGACGCGCATGGGTTCCTCTCCTCATCGGTTCCGTGCGGGTGGCCCGGGGCGGCGCTCAGGCCGTTCGCTCCCCGTCCTCCGCCACTGAGATGGCGCTCATCGGGCAGGACTCGGCGGCCTCCCGCACGGCGGAGACCTGTCCGGCCGCAGGTCGGTCGACCAGCAGCAGGGCCGATCCGTCGTCGTCCTGGTCGAAGACCTCGGGAGCGATGAACGCGCACTGTCCGGCGCCGATGCACTTGTCGTGATCGATCGCGATGTCCATGCGGGCCTCCTGCGCGCTCGCCGATCCGATGGGTTGCCTGGGCGAGCCCATCTTGCGGCGTGGTGCGGGGGATCGACCGGGCACGGACCGCTGTCTGGGGTTTCCTCCAGAGATTCGGCCGTGGCGGAGGACGCGGGAGCCAGGAGGCACGCGGCCGTGAAGACCGGTACGCGGTGAATCCCTAGACTGCGCGGCTCGCTCTGGCCCGGTCCGTCACCGCCGTGCTGGAGTGGCCGGGCGATCGGGCAGCGCGCCGACGGGCGTACGAGGCCCGCGCGACCGTCGTACGACATCTGCGAAAGGGGAATCCGGGTGGCGCAGCAAGGCACCTCGGACGCGCTCGATTCGACACCCGGGGTCGGGTTCCGGCTCGAACGCCCGCCGTCCGTCGAGCCCGACGGCGGCGTCACGTTGCTGGCCTGGGCGGCGCGGATGCGCGAGGAGCAGCCGGTGTGGCGGGACGGCAGCGGTCATGTGCACGTGTTCCGCCACGCGGACGTGCAGCGGATTCTCGCCGACACGGCGACGTTCTCCTCGGACACGGTGGGCCGGCTGTCGGGCGGTGAGAAGCAGGCCCCGCGCGGCACGCTGCTGCTCCTGGACCCGCCGCTGCACGGCAAGATGCGCCGCCTCGTCAGCCGGGCGTTCACCCCGGGCCTGATCACCGGCCTCGAGCCGTGGATCACCGAACTCACCGGGCAACTGCTGGACGCCGCACCTGAGAACGCCTTCGATCTCGTGGACGTCCTGGCCAACCCGCTGCCGGTGACGGTCATCGCGCGCATGCTGGGTGTCCCGACCGAGGACCGCGACAGGTTCCAGAGCTGGGCGGACCAACTGCTGTCCACCGATCCGGACGATCCCGAGAGCGTGCGCCGGATGGAGGAGACCGCGGTCACCATCTCCGCCTATCTCCAGGGCTTCATCGAGGCCCGGCGCAAGGAGCCGAGCGGCGATCTGCTGAGCACCCTGGTCGGGGCCGAACTCGACGGCGAGCGGCTGGAGGACGAGGACATCGCGAGTTTCGCGACGCTGCTGCTGCTCGCCGGGCACATCACCACGTCGGTGCTCGTCGGCAACGCGCTGCTGTGCCTGGACCGCGATCCGGAGCTGCTGGAACGGGTGCGTGCGGACCGTTCGCTGATACCGGCGGTGATCGAGGAGACGCTGCGGCTGCGCCCGCCGTTCACCCGGATCGAGCGGGTCACCACGACCGCGGCCACCGTCGCCGGGACGGACGTCGGACCCGACACCCTGGTTCATCTGTGGCTGCTGTCCGCCAACCGCGACGAACGGGTCTTCGAGGACGCTGACGCGTTCCGCCCGGACCGTTCCAACGCCCGGCAGGCCGCCTTCGGACACGGCATCCACTACTGCATCGGGGCGCCGCTGGCCCGGCTCGAGGGCCGGATCGCCCTCGACGCCCTGCTGGACCGATACGCCCGCATCGGCGTCGATCCCGCGGTGCGGCTCAGCTGGCACGGGACCAACGTCTTCGGCGCCCGGCACCTGCCCCTGCGTGTGCACCACGCCTGAGGCGACGGCCCCCGTCCCTCCCCCAAGCCCCAGTCCCGGCCCCTCTCACGACGGAGCGACCCCATGAAGACCAGGCCCGACCCGCCCGTGATCCCCTCGGAACGGGGCAGGTGCCCGTTCGACCCGCCCGCCGAGTACGCGCGGCTGCGCGCCGAGCAGCCGGTCAGCCCGGTCACCTTCGAGGTGGCGCCGAAGGACACCTCCGGCTGGCTGGTGACCCGGCACGACCTGGTCCGGCAGATCCTCGCCGACGACCGCTTCAGCCACCGCAACGAGTTGCTGGCGCATGTGGTCGCTCCGCCGTTCCCGATGACCGAGTACGCGCCGCAGCCCTCCCCGCCGGGCTCGTTCGCGAAGATGGACGCCCCCGACCACACCAAGTACCGGCGGCTGCTGGCGGGTCACTTCACGCTGCGGCGCATCCAGCAGTACGAGCCGCAGCTGACGCGGATCGTGGACGGGGCGCTGGCGGAGATGGCCGCCGAAGGCTCCCCCGTCGACCTGGTCACCGGCTTCGCGGAGAAGGTCAGCCTGCGCTCGGTGTGCTCGTTGATGGACGTCTCGCCGGAACTGATGGACGGCATCCAGGAGCATTTCTCGGCGCTGATGACCCTCACGTACACGCTGGAGGAGTTCATCCACCACGTGGAGTCGATGGACGGGCTCATCCGGCCGATGGTGCGGGAGCGGACGGTGGAGCGGGGCCAGGACTTCTTCGGCCGGCTCGCGGCGACCGGCGAGCTGACCGAGGACGAACTGGTCAACCTCGCCGTCCTCACGCTGGGCGGCTCGCTCGACACCACGCCGAACATGCTGTCCCTCAGTGTCTTCGCCCTGCTGGAGAACCCGGACCAGCTGGCGCTGCTGCGGGAACGGCCGGAGCTGTACGAGGCCGGCGCGGTGGACGAACTGCTGCGGTATCTGACGATCTCCCAGATGGGTTCCAGCCGGTGCGCGCTGGAGGACGTGGAGATCGGCGACACCGTGATCAGGGCGGGGCAGACGGTGGTCCTGGCGCTGCCCGCCGCCAACCGCGACCCCGAGGTCTTCACCGACCCCGATCGGCTCGACGTCACCCGCGTCCCCCGCAAACACCTCGCGCTGGGCTTCGGCGCACACCAGTGCCTGGGGCAGCACCTGGCACGGGCCAGCCTGCGCATCGGACTGCGCGCCCTGTTCGAGCGCTTCCCGTCGCTGCGGCTGGCGGCGCCGGCCGAGGAGGTACCGCTGCGCGACCGGGCCGTGCACTACGGCGTGGACCGACTGCTCGTGTCCTGGAGCTGATGGCCGTGGCACGGAAGGACTCCGCGCGCCGCGCGGCGGGAAAGGGCCGTCCCGCGTTCCGCACCACTGTCGACAGCCGTGTGGAGCGCGTGCACACCGTGCGGGCCGGTGCGGCCGACGGCGCACGGATCCGGCTGACCGGCTACGACCTGCTGACCGGTCCGTGGTACACACCGCTGACGTTCTTCTACCGCGGCACCCTCGACGGCGCGGCGCTGCGCGACTCGCTGGCGCGCACGCTGCGCCGCTACCCCCTGCTGGCGGGGCGTCTGGAGCGGGACGCGGACGGCGGACTGAGCGTGCTCTGCAATGACGCGGGCGTCCGGTTCACCGAGGCGTTCTGCCCCGACCCGATGCGCGAGTACGGTCACGGTCTGCGCGCCGAGCCGGTCATCGGGAAGTTGTTGCGCGAAGTGAGCGCCTTCGGCGTGGTGGGCCGTGACACGCCGCTGCTGAAGATACGGCTGACCCGGATGGAGGGCGGCGGCTCCGTTCTCGGCGTGCTCGTCAACCACAGCCTCGCGGACGGCGGCAGCACCCTCGCCTTCCTGGAGAGCTGGTCGCGCGAGCACCTCGGGCTGCCGTGGGAGGAACCCGGTCACGACCGCGCGGCGCTGGACGGGCTCGGCCGGCTGTCCACGGACTCCGCCACCCTGGAGGCGCGGGCGTTCGTGGGTGTGGGCCGGGTCCGGCACCTGACGACGACGCTGCGGGTGGGCGTCAACAAGCTCGCGACCGTCACGACCCGGTTCGGTGCGGCGGAACTGGCCGCGCTCAAGGCCGAGGCCCAGCGGACCCTGCCCGGACCGGACGCGTGGGTGTCGACGAACGACGCGCTCACCGCGCACCTTTGGCAGGTACTGAGCGAACTGCGGGGCCGTCCGGCCGACGCCGTGGAGTGGCTCGGGCTGATCGTCGGCGCACAGAGCCGGCTGGGCGACGCCCTGCCGTCGTCGTACTGGGGCAACTGCGTCAGCAACAGCTGGACCTCGCTCGACGCCGGCCGGTTGCGCGAGTCACCGCTGGGAGCCGTGGCGAGGGACGTGCGGCGCTGCCTGGAGAGCAACACCGAGGACAAGATCCGCGACGAGATAGCCTTCCTCGGCTCCTACCGGCGCAGGGGTGTGTCCCGGCACGTGATGTCGGTACGGGCCCCCGACGTGTCGACGACGTCCCTGTCGGTCAACAACTGGTCGCAGTTCCCGCTGTACCGGATCGACCTCGGCGCCGGACGCCCCTTCTGGTACGAGTTCCCCGACCTGCCGGTACCGACGGTGCACATCGCGCCCACGCCCGAGGATGACGCCGGACGTGACGTGTACCTGTGTCTGCCCGAGGCCGAAGCCGCTCTGGCGGGCACCGCGCCGTGGCGGGAGCGGTTGCACAGCCGCAGCGGAACATCCGTCGGATCATGACGCCTGCCGGCCGCGCCGTCATGGCACCTGGCCCGGTCCGGGGCCCAAACGGTCCCAGACGGGTCCAGACGGGATGAAGGCGCAGGTAGGGGAAAAGGGTGATCCGGGCTTTCTGCCGACCCGGTGTGAGCGAAGATGGCTCATCGGGAGGGGTTCCACGTGTCAGTGCCGGTCTTCACGGCCGGTCCTGCGGGGCGTGGGCACAGATCCCGGTCGCCACCGGCGCTCCGGGAGAGAGGTACAGGGTGGATGACTGCTGTGCACGGGAGCGTTTCCTGCGAACGGCAGCCGAGGGGGCCGGGCCCCGAGCCGGTGGAGCCGGGCCCGGAGCCGGTGGAGCGTGAGTGCGAACTCGCCCTCCTCGTCGAGCTCACGCGGCGCACCGCGGCCGGTGGCCCCGCTCTGGTCATGCTCGAAGGCCCGGACGGCATCGGCAAGACGACCCTGCTCCGCGCTCTGGTGGCCCGGGCCCGGGCCGAGGATCTGCGCGTGGTCCACACCACAGCCGGGCAGGAGGGTGAGCGGCCGCCCCTGAGCACTGCCCACACCCTGCTGGCCGGCCTCGACGCGGAGGTGGGCCGTATGCCCCTGACCGCATGGGCGCATCCGTCTGACACCTCCGGCACGGACGCGCGGTCGCCGGGGTTTCCCAGCCACGACGTCGACGGCGCGAACCCGTCCTTCGGTGTACTCGCCGCACTGCACGAGGTGGTCCGGTCCGCTGCGACCAGGAGCCCGCTGGTGATCGTCGTGGACGACGCGGAGGAGGCCGACACCGCGTCACTGCGCTTCCTCGCGCACACCGCGCGCCGCCTGGCCGGTCTGCCTGTGCTGATGGCGCTCGCCCGCCGAAATGGCGCCGACGAGCCGGCCCTCAACGACGTGGCAGCCCTCCCCCTGTGCCGGCTGGTGCGACCACGCCCCCTGACGAGAGAGGGAATCGGCCTGCTGACACTGCGGCTGCTCGGCACGGAGACCGACGCGGCCTTCCAGGAGTCGTGTCTCGCGGCCACCAACGGCAACCCCCTGCTGGCGACGCGGCTTCTGACGGCACTGCGCGAGGAGCGGCTGCCGCTCACCGCCGACCATGTCGCCTCCGTGCCCGGGCAGGACATCCACGCGTTCCGCCTGCGCTCGGCGGGCCTGCTGCACCGGCACCCCGCGGCCACCGTCCAGGCCGCCCGGGCCCTGGCCGTGCTCGGGGACCGGGTCACCCCGGAGAACGGCGCCCGCCTCGCCCTGCTGGACAGTCCGGTCTTCGCCCGCTCGCTGCTCGCCCTCGTCTCCAACGGGCTCGTCACGTCGAACAGCGACGGAAGCTGGTCCTTCTCCCACGCCCTGCTGCGCGACGTCGTCCTGCGTGACATGTCCGACGCCGAGCGCGACGCCGTGCACGGTCGCGCGGCGCGGTTGCTGCACGACGAGGGGGCGAGCCCCTCGGAGGTGGCCGAGCACCTCTGCCACGCGCCGTCCACGGCACATCAGCCCTGGGCCGCCGCCGTCCTGCGCGACGCCGCCCGTGAGGCCGTCCTGCGCGCCGCACCGGTGCGAGCGGTGGAGCTGCTGCGCGCGTGCGTGCCCGAGGGCACCGAGGAGGAGGGCGACCCGAGCCTGCTCCTCGAACTCGGCATGGCGGAAATGAGGGTCGACGCCGAGGCCAGCGTCCGTCACCTGACGTCTGCGCTGGACGGGGCGACCGAGCCGAAACTGCGGCTCGAGGCTCTCGGCGCGCTCGCCGAGGCGCTCACCCGACAAGGCCAGGTGGCGCGGGCGGCGGGCCTCCTGGCCCGCTGCCGTTCCGAAGCGGCCTCGACCGCTTCGGGTTCGGCCGATCCGCAACTGATGGAGGCGCAGCTGCTCATCGCGGCCTCCGCCAACCGGGCTGCCTACACCGAACTGCTCGAGACCGTCTCGTTCGACCTCTCCCTGCCCGGCGACACTCCCGAGCAGCGCGCTCTGCTCGCCGCCCGGGCCGTCATCTCGGCGTCCCGCATGGATCGCGTCGCCGAAGCCGTCGCCGCCGCCCGCACCGTCATCGGCCGCAGCACGGCGACCACCGACGCCCCGATCCACCTCGGCGTCGCCGCGTCGGGGCTGCTGTACGCGGACCTTCCGCACGAGGCCGACGCGGTCTACCAGAGGCTGGTCATCGGGGCCGACGCCCTGCTCGGCCCGAGCTATCGGAACCTGCTCGCCCTCAGCGCGGAGGCGCACCAGCGACTCGGAGCCCTCGGGCAGGCATCACACGCCAGCGCCGCCGCTCTCGCGGGCATGACCGTCGCACGGGCCACCCCGTTCGAGGCCCTGGCGCTCGCCGTGCGTCTTCACACGCTGCTCGACCAGGGCGATCTGGCTCAGGCCGCCCTGTTGGAGGCGGAGATACCCGACCCCGTCCCGGACGACTCCTGGCAGTGGAACGAGGTGGTGGGCGCCCGCGGCCGGCTGTGTCTGGCCAAGGAGGACCCCACACGGGCCCTGATCCTTTTCGAGGAGTGCGCCCGCCGGCAGGCGGGTTGGCAGCGCACCAGTCCGGCTGTCTCGCCCTGGTGGTACTGGGCCGGACGCACCCATCTCGCCCTGGGCGACCGCGCTTCGGCCGTCGCGTTGGCGGAGAGGGCCGTCGCCGACTCCCGGTCCGCGGGCCTGCCGTGCGCGTTGGGTTCGGGACTCGAACTGTGGGCGGCGACGATGAGCGACGACCAGCGGCCGGCCCTCCTGGAGGAGGCCGAGCAGGTACTCCTGGGTACCCGGGCCGCCCTGTGGCTGGCCCGGGTCCGGGTCGCCCGGGGCCAGGCGCTCCAGCGGCTCGGGTACAAGAAGGCCGCCCGAGATGTGCTGCGTCAGGGCTGGGAGGAGGCGTACGGCATCGGTTCCCTGCCCCTCCACACGGTCGCGCACCGGGCGTTGCTCGCCACCGGCGCACGACCGCGCCGTCCCGTGTCCCGAGGACCGGGCGCGCTCACACAGAGCGAGGCGCAGGTTGCTCGCCTCGCGGCCGACGGAAGGTCGAACGCGTACATCGCCGAGACGCTGTTCGTCACGCGTCGAACGGTGGAGGTCCACCTGACCTCGGTCTATCGCAAGCTGGGCCTGACGGGACGGCGAGAGCTGCGGGACTCGCTGGAGTCGCAGGACTTTCATGACGCCGGACACGCAAGGTGACGGACCGCTCGCCGGACCACTCCGGGCGCGACGCGAACCCCTGCCGGACGCCATCGGATTTCGTTCCGCATGACGCAACACGGCAATTTGACGTTCATTCAGGAGACCACCTCGCAATGGGGTGATGAATGCCCGCTTTCCGAGGCTCCCCGCAAGGCGAGGGAGTCGGGCGCTGCAGGCATTCCCTGCAATTGCACGCACGCGAATGCAGTCACACCTTCAAATGTTCACGGACGCAATCCCGCACCCGGTCCGGGACGCGTCTCACCACGCACGCTGTCCCGTTAAGGCCATGGACGACCGCCCTCGAGGCCACGATCTTTGCCCGGCGGGCCTTTATGCAACTTCCCGCACGGCGGAAGACTGCGTTTGCTTTCCACATCCCCTTGCTGGCATACCCCTGGCTATGATCTGCTGAAGCTCAAAGTTGCAAGGGCTATGAGTGAACTTTCGGCACATCTTCTGTATGGGTGACTCCATGGATTCTCCGCACACTGCCCCTCCGACTCGCACCGCTTCCTTTGCCGCGCACCGTAGTCCTGAGCCAACGGCTTCTCCCGGTCCGGGCCACCGCTAGTGCCGTGACCGGAGAGGTCTGCCGCGGAGTTCGCGGCGTCCGGTGCGGTGCATCGCGAGGCGGGGCATCGCCCGCGTACCGGACGTACTCGGGTGATGCGACAACTCGACGGCGGGGGCCCCTCCCGCACGAGCGGAGCCGAGCGTGGGGGAGCCGTGCCGGGCGTCGCGAGCCGGTGAACCTTCCGGCCACGGCACCAGGACGTGTTTCGACAGTGGCGTCGTCTGCCCGAAGGGCAGGCCCGGCAGCGTCTGGTGCGTGCGAGCGCAGGGCGGAGGGTCGCCCCGATCCTGTTTATCGGGGCGACCCCGACAACGCGGCTGCTGCCCCCTCCGGGGGAGTGCGCGCCAGGCGTCGCCGGGCAGACGGGACTTTCGGAACACGCCCTGGCACTCCACGGCCCGGCACAGCGCGCACACCGCGCGCCGACCGAGATACGTCCGCCCGGGGTCACCAGCAGATCCACCGGTCCCGGACGGCACAGCGACCACGCGGTTCTGCCGGCGCAGGCGGCACCCGCGCGCACGAGGGAGTACCAGCACGGTGTTGTTAGAACGTGAGTCCGCCCTTGCACAGGCCACCGCGGCCCTGCGCGCCACAGAGGGCGGACGGGGCTCACTGCTCGTCGTACGCGGCCCGCTGGGGGTGGGCCGGTCGACGTTCCTGGAGTCCTTCGCCACCATCAGTCGAGACCACGGCTTCGCGCTGCTCAGAGCCCAGGCGTCCGCCGCCGAGGAGCGGTTCCGGCTCGGGGTGGTGGGGCAGTTGGTGGACTCGTTGCGCGGGATCACCGTTCCCGACGATCCGGCCCGCCGACCCCGACGGGCGAACGCCTTCCCGCCTGAGAGCCCAGCGGGCACGGCCCCTGCGGCCGGCGCACTCTCGGAGACCCCCAGGTGGTCCGAGCTCAGCCCCCAGCAGGCGCCGTGCTGGCTGGCGGGCCTGCTGAACTCCATTGCCGACGCCCGGCCCGCGGTGCTCATGGTGGACGACCTGCACTGGGCGGACACCGGGTCCTTACAGGCCCTCTCACTTTCGGTGGCACAACGTGCGCGACGGCGGGTCCTTTTCGTGTTCTCCGTCCTTCCCGGCGACGTACGCGTCAGACGGCCGCATGTACGCGATCTGCTGGACCCCGAGCAGTGCGCGGCGGAACCGAACGGCGTCGGGGACCCGGTCCGGTCCCGGCACGAGACAGCGGACCAGATCCTGGAACTGTCGACACTCGGCCTCAACAGCGTGCGCCTGCTCGTGGAGAAGACCCTCGGCGACGCGCCCGACGCGGTGTTCGTGGAAACCGTAGCGGTGCGCTCCGGCGGGAACCCCCTGCTGCTGCAGGCGGTGCTGGACGAGGCCCAGTATCTGAGGCTGCGTCCCACGGCGACGGACGCCGCCGTCGTCGCGAACCTGCGGCCCGAGCGCCTGCGCCGGCGTCTGGACGCCTACCTGCGGTCGCAGCCGGACCACGTGCGGCGGTCCGCTTACGCGCTCACCCTGCTCGGCGCGTCCGCGGACGAGCACTTCGTGGCCCGCCTCGCCGAACTCGACGAAAGGGGAGGGGCGCAGGCCGTCGAGATGCTGCGGCTCGCCGGTCTCGTGGACCAGCGCGCGTGCCGGCTCACCTCGGGCACGATCCTGCGGGACCTGGTGGAAGAGAACATGCCAGCGGAGGAGCGCACCGCCATGCGCGGAGTGACGGCCGAACTGCTGCACCGTACCGGGCATCCGGCCGAGCTCGCCGCGGAGCAACTGATGGCGGTGATATCCCTGCGCGGCCCGGAAGCGGTGCAGATCCTGCGCACCGCCGCGGACAGCGCGCTGCGCCGCGGTTCGCCCCGGGACTCGGCACGCTATCTGCGGCGCGCCCTCCTCGACTCCTCGCTCTCCGGACAGGACAGGGCGAGACTGCTCGTCGACCTTGCCACCGCCGAGCGCAGCTTCGCGACGGCCGCGGCGCTGCGGCACGTGGTGGAGGCCGCGCCGCTCCTCGAATCCGTACAGGAGCGTGCCGACGCGATGCTGCGGCTGGGTCCCCTCCAGATGGATCCGCCCTCCCTGCGTGTCAATGTCATCAGAGCCGCCATCACCGACGAACTGCGTCAGTCGGTCACCGAGGACTGGGTGGAGCGCGAACTGGTGCTGCGCCTGGAGGCACGCGAGCACATCCTGTCGGCGCAGGATCCGACGCACATCCGACGGGCGCTGCGACGCCTACGCGACCTCGGCCCGTCTCCCCGGCTGGCCACCAAGGGCGAAAGGGAACTGGTCACGTCGCTGATGCACATCGCGTTCGTCGCCAACGCCGTTCCCGCGGCCCAGCTGGCCGAGTCGTGTACCCGGGTGCTCGAGCAGGAGCCGCCCACGCCGGAGCACGTGCACACCACCGCGCCGTTGGCCGTGAACATCCTCGCCGGTGCGGAGCAGACGGCGGGTGCGGCCAACTGGCTGCGTGAGGCGAACCGTCTCGCCCACCGCCGCGGCGGTGATGTGGAACAGGCCGTCATCCGCTGCGAACAGGCACTGGTCGCCCTCGCCGACGGGCACCGGGCCTCGGCCCGGGACAAGATCATCCAGGCCGAAGCCCTCGCGGGTCCCGAGACCGGCGGGCTGCCCACCGTCTGTGCCGCCGTCCTCTCCATCGTCGCGATGCGCACGGACGAGCCGGAGTTGGCGGAGCAGTTGCTCACGCAGCACCGCCTGCACGCCGAGAACCAGCATCTGACAGCACTCCTGCACATGGCACGAGGCACACTCGCGGCCCGCCGTGACGAACCGCGCACCGCACTGGGCCACTACCGCACCGCGGGCAGGTACACCGAGCAGATCGGCTGGAAGAACCCGGCCGTACTGCCGTGGTCGTCGTGCGCCGCCCTCATGCACCACCGCCTGGGCGAACACGAAGAAGCCGTGAACGCCGCGCAGTCGGAGGTGAACATGGCCCGCGCGTGGGGGGCGGCCACCTCGCTGGGGCGCTCCCTGGTCGTCCTCGGCCGGGTCACACCCGGACGAAGGGGCCCCGAGCTGCTCGAGGAGGCCGTCACGGTCCTGGAGAAGGGCAACAACGGATATGAGCTGTTACGAGGCTTGTACGCTCTGGCGACTCATCCCGACACGCGGCGGAACCGAAGATCGACCGCCCTCGGTCGGGCGCACGATCTGTCCCACGAGCATGACGTCCCCGGGCTGACGGAGAAGATTCGCACCAAGCTGACCGAGGGGACGAGAAAGTCCATAAACCACGGCAGTCGGCTGACCCCGTCCGAACTCAGAGTCGCCCGTCTCGCGTCAACAGGCCTCAGCAATTCAGAGCTCGCAAGTCAATTGGGCACGTCGTCACGCATGGTGGAGAAACACCTGACGAACTCCTATCGGAAACTCGGCATATCCGGGCGCCCGGAGCTGGACAAGGCACTCAGGAGGGCGGACGCCGAGCAGTCACCCTGACGCGGGCACCGAACGGGCACGCCCCCACAGCAAACTTTGCACACCGCTTCGACTCGTCCCGCGAGCAACCGACGGCAGCGCTCGGCACACCACGGGCCCGGCGCCGCCCTCGGCTGGCCATGGATAGCCAACCTCTGTTGGCTGAAAGCGAGTTACCCTTCGGCACCCGACAGACGCCCACTTGGGATGTCCGGACGACCGAACCACCGAACCACAGTGTTTTACGGCCACGCAAAGGTTTGCTTGACCCGCTCCATGCCATATTCCTAGGCTCGACCACAGTTGATCAGAGGCACGCAGGAAGGGTCACCGCTCGATCTCCTACCTGCACAAGCAGCACCGCGTCCGATCAAACTCTGCCCCGGGCAGTAGATCCCCCACATGAGTGCAGAAAGACGGTGCGTCGCAGTGACCACGCGAACAGCAGGCCCCTGGCCCGACAGAGACTGGGCGGCGGCCCCGCACACTTCTTCGACCGCGCACAGGGCCCAACCCGATCACCGCCCACGCACGGAGACCAGCCGTCGCCTCTACACGGCGCACATCGACACCGGCATGCACATCGTGGCAGCGGAGCCGGATTTCTCCCGCCAGTTCGGCAGTACCTCCGCCGACATCTGCGGACGAAGTCTGTACGAGCTGCTGCACCCCAGCTCCCCCTCCGTGCTCGACCGGCACTTCAACCGGCTTTCGCAGGGGCGCTGCAACCGCTTCGCCGAGCGAGTGGTCGGCCTCGGGGACGAGGGCCGAGCCTTCTCCGGAGAGCTGACAGGCATCGCCGTACAGAACACCACGGGACTCATGGCCGGCATCGTCGTACAGGTGAGGCCGGACAAGGAGGCGCCTTCCTCAGGTCCTGAGGAAGGGGTGCTCAACCCTCGCGAACGGCTGCTCAGCAAGCTTGACGCACAGGTCCTCGAGGGTGTCGCCAGCGGCTCCTCGACCGTGCAACTCGCCGCTCGGCTCTACCTCAGCCGACAGGGCGTCGAATATCACGTAGGCCTCATGCTGCGGAAGCTCAAGGCGCCGAACAGGGCTGCTCTCGTGGCGCGCGCCCACTCCATGGGCATGCTGACCGTCGGCCAGTGGCCTCCGCGGGTGCTTCCGGAATTCATCAAGTAGCGACGCTCTCGCGGCGGTTGCTTCCCCCCGCCGCTCGTCCCCACCGCCTGCTGCACCGGCCACAAGCCTCGTGCCAGGCCTGGTGGGCACGTCCTGCCACCAGCGGCCGTACCGTCCGATCGGTACGGCCGCCGCCCCATGTCCGGCAACAACACATCGACGCCGTCGGGCTGTTGCCGGAGGACGAGGCGGGCCGGCCTCCGGCGACCGATACCCGCGGCTACTGCTCCAGCTCGCGGCTGATGAGGTCGAACAGTTCCTCGTCGCTGGCCCCGTCCAGCCGGTCGCCGAGTGACGGCCCGTGAACGTCAGGGCCGGCTCCGAGGAGTTCGATCTCGCTCAACAGCGCCCTGAGCCGGGCGCCGAGCAACGAGCGGGCGTCCTGATCGGGCTCCGCCTTCATGATGCGGGCGATACCCGCGTCCAGGTCCGCCAGCATGGTGGCCATCGTCCCGCTCTCCCCGGACAGTTCGGCGTCCAGGTGCTGTGCGAGAGCAGCCGGGGTGGGATGGTCGAACACCAGGGTCGCGGGCAGCGCCAAGCCGGTGTCCTTGATCAGGGCGTTACGCAGTTCCACGGCGGTCAGCGAGTCGAACCCCATGTCACGGAAAGCCCTGTCCGCGGCCATCACTGTCGTGTCGTCGTGGCCGAGGGCCCTGCCCGCGGCCCGCCTTACGTGCTCAAGGAGGGCATCGGCGCGCCCTTGGGGCGGCAGGGAGGCGACGCGCTGGGCCAAGGCCGTCAGCGCGGCGCCGGCAGGGGAGGGCTCGGACGGCGCCCCGGGCCCCGTCAGGATCTCGGCCACCCGGGGGAGGGTGGTGAGCAGGGGGCTGGGACGGCGGCTGGTGAACGCCGGAACGAAACGGTCCCACTCCACATCAGCCACCACCACCGAACCCCCACCACCCTCCAACACCGACCCCAACCCCACCAGAGCACGCCCCGGATCCATCACCCGCAACCCACGACGACCCAACTCCACCGCACCCTCACCCGACACCATCCCCCCACCCGCCCACGGACCCCACCCCACCGACACACCCACCAGACCACGACCACGACGCGACTCCACCACCGCATCAGCCCACGCGTTCGCCGCCGCATACGCCCCCTGCCCCCCACTCCCCCACACACCCGCAATCGACGAGAACACCACGAACGCAGACAGATCCCAACCACGCGTCAACTCATCCAAATACACCGCACCCCACGCCTTCGCCCCCACCACCCGCCGAACACGAGCGGGCGTCATCGCGTCGATCGCCTCTACGTCCAGGACACCAGCCACATGAGCGATGCCGTCGACGCGATGGGCTTCGAGAAGGGCCGCCACCTGGGCGCGTTCGGCGACGTCGCAAGCGACGACGTCGACGCGTTCCGCGCCGGCCGCCCGAAGTCGAAGGACGGTGTCTGCCAGGCCGGGAGCGTCCGGACCGCTCCGGCTGGTCAGTACGAGTTCCTCCGTCCCGCGTGCGACGAACCACTCGGCGACGCGCACTCCGAGCGCACCGGTCCCCCCGGTGACGAGCAGACGCCGTGGAGCCGAACGGTCGTGGTTCGGCGAAGGGACCGGGCCCGTTCCGTTCAGCGGTGCCGGACGAAGCCGACGGCCGAAGACCTGCCCCCCGCTCACCGCCACTTGATCTTCGCTGCGATGCGCCAGCACCGAGGCGAGAGAGGCGAGTTCCCCGTCGTTCGGCGTCGCCGTCACATCGACGAGTCCGCCCCAACGGTCCGGGTGCTCCAGAGCGGCCACACGGCCGAATCCCCATATCGCGGCCTGCGCCGGATCGTCGGGGGCACGGCCGGGGCCGAACCCTGCCCGGGTGACGACCCACAGCGGCGCTGCGACGCCTGCGTCACCGAGGGCCTGAACGACAGTCATGGTGTGCACCACGTCAGCGTCCTGACCGGAGACGACATGGTCGTCGCCGAGATCCGGAAGGGAGAGGCAGGAGAGCACACCGGTCGGCGCGGTCCCGTCGATGACCGACTCCAGGAGATCGGTGAGCGATTTCCTGTCCCGCGCGTCGCAGGTGAGCCGCTCCAGACCGGGGATGAACCGATCGAGCCCCGCGAGGGGGAAGGTGTCAGGTCCCTGCAGCAGCAGCCAACGCCCGTCCAGAGGCGCCGAAGCCGACAGTGCCACCGGTTCCCATCCGACGCTGTACCGCCAGCCGTCGACTTCGGCGCGCGTCACCTGCTCGCGACGCAGCTCCGCCAGCGCGGGCAGCACGGCCTCCAGCGTCTCCTCGGGCACCCCGAGGGTCGCCGCCAGGTCGTGTGTCCCCTCATCCACCATCGACCAGAAGGACGCGTCGCCGTCGGAAACCGAGGGATTCGCCGATGCCATCGCGCGTGCGGTGACCGTGGGCCAGAAGTCGGTCCGCTGGAAGGCGTAGGTGGGCAGGTCGACGTGTTCGTCGCCGGTACCGCTCCCCAATACGGCCGTCCAGTCGATGTCCGCGCCGTCGACGTGGAACTTCGCCATCGCCCGCAGGACCGCCAGGTGCTCGGAACCGTCCTTGCGGAGCATCGATGCGAAGAGTGCCTCGCCCGTGTCGTCGGGGAGGCTGTTCTGCGCGAGTGCGGTGAGGGTGCCATCGGGGCCGATCTCCAGGAACCGCGTCACGCCCTCGCCGGCCAGCACACCGATCCCGTCGGCGAAACGCACCGCCTCCCGCACATGCCGCACCCAATACTCCGCCGACGCCAACTCGCCCTCCACCGCGAGCCGCCCCGACACGTTCGACACAACCGGAATCGACGCGGAACCGTAGGCGATGCCTTCCGCGACCTCACGGAAAGCCTCCAGCATCGGCTCCATCAACGGCGAATGGAACGCATGCGACACCCGCAGACCAGACGCCCGCCGGCCCAACGCCTTGAGCTGACCGGCGATCTCGGCGACCGCCGCCTCGACACCCGCGATCACCACCGCACGCGGGCCGTTCACCGCAGCGACCGACACCTCACCC
The DNA here is from genome assembly GCF_003032475.1 of Streptomyces sp. P3. Lineage (NCBI taxonomy): Bacteria > Bacillati > Actinomycetota > Actinomycetes > Kitasatosporales > Streptomycetaceae > Streptomyces > Streptomyces sp. P3. The sequence goes on along the minus strand of NZ_CP028369.1, from coordinate 5,491,318 downwards.
TCACGGCTCTCCAACAGCGCCAGCACCTCGCCCTCGGCCGCCTCCACCGCCACCATCACACCGCCCGACGGCAACCCCTGCATCAACCGCCCCCGCGCCACCACCAGCGCACACGCATCCTCCAGCGAGAACACACCCGCCACATGCGCGGCCGCGATCTCACCGACCGAATGCCCCATCACAAAGTCCGGACGCACCCCGAACGACTCCACCAGACGGAAAAGAGCCACCTCGACCGCGAACAACGCAGGCTGCGCCCACTCCGTACGCCCCAACAACTCCACATCCTCGCCGAACACCACCTCCCGCAACCCACCCCCCACCCGCGAACACACATCGTCGAACGCCTCCGCGAACACCGGAAACGCCCCATACAACCCACGCCCCATCCCCACCCGCTGCGCACCCTGACCAGCGAACAAGAACGCCTGCCGACCACCCCGGTGTCCTTCGCCTACGACCGTGCGCAGTCCGGGCGCACCCAGGTGGAGGACACGCAGTTCTTCGGCCAGCTCCTGACGGGTGGCTGCGAGCACGACGGCTCGGTGCTCGAAGCAGGTACGGCTCGTGGCCAGCGCGCGGGTCAGGTCGGCGGGCGGCTGGTCGTCCCACTCTTCCAGCATCGCGAGCAACCGTGCGGCCTGGGCGCGCAGAGCCTCTTCGCTGCGACCGCTGACGAGCCAGGGCAGTACCGCTCCGTCCTCCACCGAACGGACTGTCGGCGTTACCGCTACCGGCTCGGCCGGAGCTTGTTCGAGGATGACGTGCGCGTTGGTCCCCGACAGACCGAACGACGACACTCCCGCACGTCGTACCCGCCCATCGGCCTCGGGCCACGGCTGCGCCTCCGTCAACAGCCGCACCTCCCCCGCCGACCAGTCCACATGCGACGACGGCTCCCCCACATGCAACGTCGCCGGCAACACCCCACGACGCAACGCCAGCACCATCTTGATCACACCGGCCACACCCGCAGCCGCCTGCGTATGACCCACATTCGACTTCACCGACCCCAACCACAACGGCCGATCCCCGTCCCGCCCCTGGCCATACGTCGCCAGCAACGCCTGCGCCTCGATCGGATCACCCAACCGCGTCCCCGTACCATGCGCCTCCACCACATCCACATCCACCGCCGACAACCCCGCCGACCCCAACGCCGCCCGAATCACCCGCTGCTGCGACGGACCGTTCGGAGCCGTCAACCCGTTCGACGCACCATCCTGATTCACCGCCGAACCCCGCACCACCGCCAACACCCGATGCCCCAACCGACGCGCATCCGACAACCGCTCCACCAACAGGACACCCACCCCCTCACCCCACCCCGTACCATCCGCACCCTCACCGAACGCCCTGCACCGACCATCCGCCGCCAACCCACCCTGACGACCGAACTCCACGAAAGCACCCGGCGTCGACATCACCGTCACACCGCCCGCCAGCGCCAGGTCGCACTCCCCCGACCGCAACGCCTGCCCCGCCAGATGCAACGCCACCAACGACGACGAACACGCCGTGTCCACCGTCACCGCCGGACCCTCCAGACCCAGCACATACGACACCCGCCCCGACGCCACACTCGCCGCGTTCCCCGTGCCCACATAACCGCCGAAGTCACCCTCCGACACACTCAACAACGCCGGATAGTCCTGACCGTTCGTCCCCACGAACACACCCGTACGACTCCCCCGCAACGACCGGGGATCCAACCCCGCCCGCTCCACCGCCTCCCACGAAACCTCCAGCAACAACCGCTGCTGCGGATCCATCGCCAACGCCTCACGCGGCGACACCCCGAAGAACTCCGCATCGAAACCACCCACACCCGACAGGAAACCGCCGCGACGGGGGTACCCGCCGGCCATGCCGTCCCCGTTGGCGTACCGGTCGTAGACGGGTTCCAGCGCGGCCCAACCGCGGTCGGTGGGGAAGTCACCGATGCCCTCGCGGCCGTCGACGAGCATCTCCCAGAACTGCTCCGGGGTCTCTACGTCACCGGGGAAACGGCAGGCCATGCCCACGATCGCCACCGGCTCGTCCACCGCGATCGCAGCCGTCCCGTGCGGTGTGGCGGCAGCGTCGGCGTCGCCCCCGAACAGCTCGTCGTAGACGAACGCGGCCAGCGCCTGCGGAGTCGGATGGTCGAAGACCGCCGTCGCCGGGAGAGCCACTCCCGACACGGAAGCCAGAACATTGCGCAGCTCCACCGCGATGAGCGAGTCCACGCCCAGATCGCGGAAGGCCCGCTCCGCGCCGACCTGCTCGGCACCCTCGTATCCGAGCATGACGGCCGCCAGCTTCCGCACCTCCTCGAGTACGAGGCGCAGCCCGGTCTCACGCGACAGCCCGGCCGCCCGCGACCGCAGGCTCCCGTCGGCCTCGGCTGATCTCGCAGTGCTGCCCGTTCCGGAGGTGGCGACGGGAACCGCGAGGCGGGAGAGGAGGGCGCTGGGGCGGGTGGTGGTGAACGCGGGGACGAACCGCTTCCAGTCTGCGTCCACGACCAGTTGCGTGGTGATGCCCGCGTCCAGAACCGCCCCGAGGGCGGACAGCGCGAGCTCAGGTGCAAGCGCGGTCACCGCGCCCTGGCCCCGACGCCGGTCGCCGGACGCGACGGCCATCCCGTCTCCCGCCCAAGGCCCCCAGGCGATGGACGTGGCGGACAGCCCGTCGGCACGCCGACGCTCGGCGAGAGCGTCAAGGACCGCGTTGGCGGCGGCGTAGGCGCCCTGGCCCGGGCTCCCCAGTGTTCCTGCCAGCGAGGAGAAGAGGACGAACGCGGAGAGCTCCCGGTCGCGGGTCAGCTGGTCGAGCAGGTGGGCGGCCGACGTCTTGGGACGCATGACCCGATCGACGCGGTCGGCGTCGGTCGACAGCAGCGTGGCGTCGTCCAGCACCCCGGCCGTGTGGAAGACGGCATCGACGGCGTGCTCGGCAAGGAGGGCGGCGAGGTCCGCGCGCACGGAGACGTCCAGGCCGCGCAGGGTGACCCGCGCACCCGCCCGCTCCAGCTCGGCGCGCAGCTCGGCGGCACCGGGCGCGGTTTCGCCGCTGCGGCTCACCAGGACGAGATCACGGGCGCCGCGCACCACGGCCCAGCGGGCCACGTGTGCTCCCAGAGCTCCGGTGGCCCCCGTGATCAGCACCGTTCCGTTCGGCTTCCAGGGGACGGCGGGCTGCGGCAACGGCGCGGACTGCTCGAGCCGACGGCCGAAGACACCGTGCGAGCGGACGGCGATCTGGTCCTCGCCGCCCTTCAAACGCGTCAGCGCATGCGTGAGACGGGTGGACGTCCGGTGGTCGACGCGCTCGGGCAGATCTATCGATCCGCCCCAGACATCCGGGTGCTCGAGTGCCGCGACGCGTCCCAGCCCCCATACGGCGTTGTGCGAGACACGAGCAACGCGTTCGGTCCCGCCGACTGCGACGGCGCCTTGGGTGAGAGCCCAGAGTCGTACGCCCGGAATGCGTGCGTCGGCCAGCGCGCGCAGCGCGTTCAGTGTCCCCACGGCCGGTCCGACGGACGTGGCGAAGGCGAGGAGCGAGAGGATGCCGTCCGGGCTTCGGCCGGCGTCTGACGTGTCGGTCCCGTCTGCGGGAAGGCGGAGAACCTCGGCGCAGGCTCGGGGGTCGGCCGCGTCCACTTCGATGGTGTGCGGGGTGAGTCCCTCCCTCCGGAGTCCGGAGACGAGGCTTTTCATCATCTCCCGCGAGTCGCCCTCGGCATCGGACGGGACCAGGACCGTCCAGTTCCCGGTGCCGGACGCGCGGGCGCCCGGCCGGGTCTCGTCGTCGCGGGTCAGCGACCGCCAGGACACCTCGTACCGCAGAGCGTCGATCGCGGCCTGCTCCTGTCGTCGGTGGTACCACTTCGCGAGGGCAGGAACGACCGGATCGAGCGCGTCGGGCGCGAGGTCGAGGCCTGCCGCGAGAGTCGGCACGTCCTCGCTCGCCACGGAAGCCCAGAACTCCGCGTCGACCACGACGGAAGCTCGCGTCGGACCCGACGGGCCGCCGAGTGAGGGTTGGCTCGGGGTGAGCCAATAACGCTGCCGCTGGAACGGATACGTCGGCAGGTCGACGTGTTCGTCGCCGGTACCGCTCCCCAATACGGCCGTCCAGTCGATGTCCGCGCCGTCGACGTGGAACTTCGCCATCGCCCGCAGGACCGCCAGGTGCTCGGAACCGTCCTTGCGGAGCATCGATGCGAAGAGTGCCTCGCCCGTGTCGTCGGGGAGGCTGTTCTGCGCGAGTGCGGTGAGGGTGCCATCGGGGCCGATCTCCAGGAACCGCGTCACGCCCTCGCCGGCCAGCGCGGCGACCCCGTCGGCGAAACGCACCGCCTCCCGCACATGCCGCACCCAATACTCCGCCGACGCCAACTCGCCCTCCACCGCGAGCCGCCCCGACACATTCGACACAACCGGAATCGACGCGGAACCGTAGGCGATGCCCTCCGCCACCTCACGGAAAGCCTCCAGCATCGGCTCCATCAACGGCGAATGGAACGCATGCGACACCCGCAGACCAGACGCCCGCCGACCTCGCGCCTTCAACACCTCAACGACCCCGGCGACCGCCGCCTCGACACCCGCGATCACCACCGCACGCGGGCCGTTCACCGCAGCGACCGACACCTCACCCTCACGGCCCTCCAACAGCGCCAGCACCTCGCCCTCGGCCGCCTCCACCGCCACCATCACCCCACCCGACGGCAACCCCTGCATCAACCGCCCCCGCGCCACCACCAGCGCACACGCATCCTCCAGCGAGAACACACCCGCCACATGCGCGGCCGCGATCTCACCGACCGAATGCCCCATCACAAAGTCCGGACGCACCCCGAACGACTCCACCAGACGGAAAAGAGCCACCTCGACCGCGAACAACGCAGGCTGCGCCCACTCCGTACGCCCCAACAACTCCACATCCTCGCCGAACACCACCTCCCGCAACCCACCCCCCACCCGCGAACACACATCGTCGAACGCCTCCGCGAACACCGGAAACGCCCCATACAACCCACGCCCCATCCCCACCCGCTGCGCACCCTGACCAGCGAACAAGAACGCCTGCCGCGCGTCACCGTGGTCCTGACCGACGATCGTGTCCGACGAAGCAGTGCCGCGTGCCAAGGCATTAAGAGCCTCGACGAGGCCGGTGCCGTCCTCGGTGACGACTACGGCCCGGTGCTCGAAGTGCGTCCGCATCGTCGCCAGGCACAGGCCGGCACGACCGGGTGCGATGTCGGATCGCCGGCCGGCGAACGTCGCGAGAGAGCGCGCTTGGGAACGCAGGGCCTCCTCGGTCCGCCCTGAGAGCGGCCAGACGGCCGGAGCGGGGTGCGAGGTGGCGACGGCGGAGTCGGCCTGCGGGTCCACCATCGGGGCCTGTTCGAGGATGACATGGGCGTTGGTGCCGCTGACGCCGAAGGCCGAGACGCCGGCCACCCTGGGTCGGCCGGTGCGGGGCCACGGCTGTCGCTCCGTCAGCAGCCGCACCTCCCCCGCCGACCAGTCCACATGCGACGACGGCTCCCCCACATGCAACGTCGCCGGCAACACCCCATGACGCAACGCCAGCACCATCTTGATCACACCGGCCACACCCGCGGCCGCCTGCGTATGACCCACATTCGACTTCACCGACCCCAACCACAACGGCCGCCCCTCGACACGGCCCTGACCATACGTCGCCAGCAACGCCTGCGCCTCGATCGGATCACCCAGCCGCGTCCCCGTACCATGCGCCTCCACCACATCCACATCCGCCGCCGACAGCCCCGCCGACCCCAACGCCGCCCGAATCACCCGCTGCTGCGACGGACCGTTCGGAGCCGTCAACCCGTTCGACGCACCATCCTGATTCACCGCCGAACCCCGCACCACCGCCAACACCCGATGCCCCAACCGACGCGCATCCGACAACCGCTCCACCAACAGGACACCCACCCCCTCACCCCACCCCGTACCATCCGCACCCTCACCGAACGCCCTGCACCGACCGTCCGCCGCCAACCCACCCTGACGACCGAACTCGATGAAGACATCGGGGGTGGACATCACGGTGACGCCGCCCGCCAGGGCCAGGTCGCACTCCCCCGACCGCAGCGACTGCGCGGCCAGATGCAGGGCCACCAACGACGAGGAGCACGCCGTGTCCACCGTCACCGCCGGACCCTCCAGACCCAGCACATAGGACACCCGACCCGAGACGACGCTCGCGGCGTTGCCGGTGAGCAAGTGACCCTCGACGCCCTCCGGCAGGTCGTCTCCCGAGACGGCCCCGTAGTTCTGGTTGCTGCATCCGACGAAGACGCCGGTACGACTGCCGCGCACGGAGGCGGGCTTGAGGCCCGCGCGCTCCAGCGCCTCCCAGGACGCCTCCAGAACGAGACGCTGTTGGGGGTCCATCGCAAGCGCCTCGCGGGGTGACACCCCGAAGAATCCCGCATCGAAGTCCGTGGCCGTGGCGACGAATCCGCCCTGTCCCAGGGTCGCCGAGGAGGTGCCACCGGTCTGCTCCCAGCCACGGTCCGCGGGGAACGGCGTGACGGCGTCGACGCCGGCCGCGACCAGCTCCCACAGCTGTTCCGGGGTGGTGACGTCACCGGGGTAGCGGCAGGCCATGCCGACGATGGCGATGGGTTCGCTCGCTGCCCGGCTGAGTTCGTCGTTGCGCTGACGCAGTCGCTCGTTCTCGGTCAGGGAGGCGCGCAGCGCGGCGACGACGCGCTCTTCGGAGGTGGGCATGCTCAAACTCCACTGGTTCGTGGCCCGTTCGCGGGCGGACGGGAAGGCGTGGCGGTGGGATGGGTTCCTCAGGAGGTGGAGTCGCCCAGGGCCAGTTGAACGAGTGCGTCGACGTCCATGGCGTCGATCGCGCCGGATGCGGACTCGTCGCCGTCCTGCGACTGCTCGAACGTGCCCGTGAAGCGGGCGGCGCCGTACGCCGTGGGCCCGGACGGCACGGCCTCGGCGGTGGTCCGTCCGATCGGGCCGCTGTCCGCCAGCGACAGCACGGCTGCCAGCAGGCCGCTCTCCTCCCAATGCGAGAAGGGGATCGCGGCAATTGCGTCACGGAATGAAGCCTCGTCACCCGGCCCTGGCCGTAGCGGCGTTCCCGGCACCGTATTCATGCCGTCCGATCGGCCGAACAACTCGTCGTGCAGGTGATCAGCGAGGTGGCGCGGGCTCGGATGGTCGAAGACCAGTGTCGACGGCAGCCGCAGCCCGGTCTCGGTATGGAGCTGATTGCGGAGCTCGACGGCCATGAGGGAGTCGAAACCCACGTCCTTGAAGGGCCGGTCGAGGTCCGAGGGCGAGCCTTCGGAGCGACCGAGCACCACCCCGGTCCACTTACGGACCAGTTCCCGCAACGCGCGCAGACGTTCCTTCTCAGGTCGGTGTGCCAAGCGGGCGGTCAGCACGGCTCGAGCGTCTTCGGTCGCGTGCTCTTCGACGACGTCAGAGCCGGTCAGGCGCGGGAGGGTGGTGAGCAGGGGGCTGGGACGGCGGCTGGTGAACGCCGGAACGAAACGGTCCCACTCCACATCAGCCACCACCACCGAACCCCCACCGCCCTCCAACACCGACTCCAACCCCACCAGAGCACGCCCCGGATCCATCACCCGCAACCCACGACGACCCAACTCCACCGCACCCTCACCCGACACCATCCCCCCACCCGCCCACGGACCCCACCCCACCGACACACCCACCAGACCACGACCACGACGCGACTCCACCACCGCATCAGCCCACGCGTTCGCCGCCGCATACGCCCCCTGCCCCCCACTCCCCCACACACCCGCAATCGAGGAGAACACCACGAACGCAGACAGATCCCAACCACGCGTCAACTCATCCAAATACACCGCACCCCACGCCTTCGCCCCCATCACCCGCCGAACACGAGCGGCATCGATGTCGTCGAAGGGCATGTGGTCCGGGACGCCGGCGGCATGGAAGACGGCGCTGACGCGATGCCGGGAGAGCAGGTCGGCGACGGCTGCCCGGTCGGACACGTCGCATGCTTCGACGCTCACCCGTTGCGCGCCCGAGTCGCGTAGCTCGGCGACGAGTTCGTCAGCTCCGTCGGCGTCGGGGCCCTGACGACCGGTGAGAACCAGGTCGGTGGCTCCACGCCGGACGAGCCAGCGTGCGACGTGCGCGCCGAGAGCACCGGTGCCGCCGGTGAGCAGGATCTTCCCTTCCGGTTTCCAGCCCGGTCCGGCGGGCCGCCGTTGAGCTGGGCTCTGCCGAAGCCTGCGGGCATGGATCCGGCCGTCGCGGAGAGCGAGTTGATCCTCCGACGAGGATGAGAAGACCGACGCGAGGAGCGCGGCGGTGTTCACATCCGCCACCTCCGGCAGATCGACGAGGCCGCCCCAGCGATCGGGGTGCTCCAGTGCGGCGACACGACCCAGTCCCCACACGGCGGCCTGCTCGGCCTGCAGTGGACCGTCGTCGAGGTCGCCCACGGAAACCGCTCCCCGGGTCACCAGCCAGGTGGGCCCTGCCACCTTCGCGTCACCCATTGCCTGTGTGGCGATGAGTGCCTGCACCAGCGTGTCGCACAGGATCACGGCTCCGGCGATCCGCCGGCCCGGGAGGGCAGCGACGGCGCGGGCCAGCTCCGCACGGTCGGGATCGTCCGAGAGGGACAGGAGCAGGTGCTCGGGCAGAGCAGCGGTCACCGTGTCCAGGTGATCCGAGCGCCCCGCCGAATGGAGCACCAGCCACCGCCCGAAAGGACCGTCACCGGACGGGAGGGCAGCCTCCTGCCAGTCGACACGGTACTGCCAGCCATCCACCTCGGCTCTGACCGCGCGATCCCGATGCCGGGCCGACAGTCCCGCCAGGACCTCCTGGACGACGTCCTCGCCGATGTTCAACGTGTGCGCCAGCTCGCGCGCTTCCTCCGATTCGGTGGGTTCCCAGAGTTCCGCGTCGCGCACGACTTCACTGCGCTTGGTCTGCGGCCAGAACCGCTCGCGCTGGAAGGCGTACGTCGGCAGGTCGACACCGGCCGTGGAGACCTCACCGATCACGGCGGTCCAGTCGACGAAGAGTCCCGCCGTGTATCCAGCGGCGACGCACGCGACGACGGTATCCACCTCGCTCCGGTCCTTGCGGAGCATCGATGCGAAGAGTGCCTCGCCGGTGTCGTCGGGGAGGCTGTTCTGCGCGAGTGCGGTGAGGGTGCCATCGGGGCCGATCTCCAGGAACCGCGTCACACCCTCGCCGGCCAGCACACCGACCCCGTCGGCGAAACGCACCGCCTCCCGCACATGCCGCACCCAGTACTCCGCCGACGCCAACTCGCCCTCCACCGCGAGCCGCCCCGACACATTCGACACAACCGGAATCGACGCGGAACCGTAGGCGATGCCCTCCGCCACCTCACGGAAAGCCTCCAGCATCGGCTCCATCAACGGCGAATGGAACGCATGCGACACCCGCAGACCAGACGCCCGCCGACCCAACGCCCTGAGCCGACCGGCGATCTCGGCGACCGCCGCCTCGACACCCGCGATCACCACCGCACGCGGACCGTTCACCGCAGCGACCGACACCTCACCCTCACGGCCCTCCAACAGCGCCAACACCTCATCCTCGGCCGCCTCCACCGCCACCATCACCCCACCCGACGGCAACCCCTGCATCAACCGCCCCCGCGCCACCACCAACGCACACGCATCCTCCAGCGAGAACACACCCGCCACATGCGCCGCCGCGATCTCACCGACCGAATGCCCCATCACAAAGTCCGGACGCACCCCGAACGACTCCACCAGACGGAAAAGAGCCACCTCGACCGCGAACAACGCAGGCTGCGCCCACTCCGTACGCCCCAGCAACTCCACATCCTCGCCGAACACCACCTCCCGCAACCCACCCCCCACCCGGGCACACACCGCGTCGAACGCCTCCGCGAACACCGGAAACGCCCCATACAACCCACGCCCCATCCCCACCCGCTGCGCACCCTGACCAGCGAACAAGAACGCCGTCCGGCCGGGACCCGCCGCTGTGCCCTGAATCAGGTTGGCGGCGGGATCCCCGACGGCAAGGCAGTGGAGGCCGGCCAGCAGTTCCGCGTGATCGCGGCCGTAGATGACGGCGCGGTTCTCGAAAGGAGTGCGGGTGGTCAGAGCACTCGCCACAGCAACGGTGCTGAGATCCGCACTCGTCTGCGCGTAGGCACGCAGTCGGGTGGCCTGTGAGCGCAGGGCGTCGGAGCTGCGTCCGGACAACACCCACGGCACCACCGGCAGACCCGCACCCCCACTCTCTACCTCGTCCGCCGGTTCGGCCGGGGCCTGCTCCAGGATGACGTGCGCGTTGGTCCCCGACAGACCGAACGACGACACTCCCGCACGTCGTACCCGCCCATCGGCCTCGGGCCACGGCTGCGCCTCCGTCAGCAGCCGCACCTCCCCCGCCGACCAGTCCACATGCGACGACGGCTCCCCCACATGCAACGTCGCCGGCAACACCCCACGACGCAACGCCAGCACCATCTTGATCACACCGGCCACACCCGCAGCCGCCTGCGTATGACCCACATTCGACTTCACCGACCCCAACCACAACGGCCGCCCCTCGACACGGCCCTGGCCATACGTCGCCAGCAACGCCTGCGCCTCGATCGGATCACCCAACCGCGTCCCCGTCCCATGCGCCTCCACCACATCCACATCCACCGCCGACAGCCCCGCCGACCCCAACGCCGCCCGAATCACCCGCTGCTGCGACGGACCGTTCGGAGCCGTCAACCCGTTCGACGCACCATCCTGATTCACCGCCGAACCCCGCACCACCGCCAACACCCGATGCCCCAACCGACGCGCATCCGACAACCGCTCCACCAACAGGACACCCACCCCCTCACCCCACCCCGTACCATCCGCACCCTCACCGAACGCCCTGCACCGACCATCCACCGCCAACCCACCCTGACGACCGAACTCCACGAAAGCAGCGGGGGTGGACATCACGGTGACGCCTGCCACGAGGGCCTTCGAGCACTCGTCTGAGCGGAGCGACTGCGCGGCAAGGTGCAGGGCGACCAGCGACGACGAGCACGCCGTGTCGATCGTGACCGCCGGACCTTCAAGACCCAGGGCGTACGACACCCGGCCCGACGCCACGCTCGCGGCGTTGCCCGTGCCGACATAGCCGCCGAAGTCACCCTCCGACAGACTCAACAACGCCGGATAGTCCTGACCGTTCGTCCCCACGAACACACCCGTACGACTCCCCCGCAACGACCGGGGATCCAACCCCGCCCGCTCCACCGCCTCCCACGAAACCTCCAGCAACAACCGCTGCTGCGGATCCATCGCCAACGCCTCACGCGGCGACACCCCGAAGAACTCCGCGTCGAACCGACCGACATCGGACAGGAACCCACCGTGACGGGGGTACGCCGACGTGTCGCGTCCGGCGCCGTCCAGTCCGTCGAATGCGGTGAGGTTGTCCCAGCCACGGTCCGTGGGGAAGCCGCCGATGGAGTCCTCCCCTTGCCGGAGCAGATCCCAGAACTGTTCGGGTGTCTCGACACCCCCCGGGAATCGACAGCCCATGCCGATGATCGCGATGGGATCGTCGGCGAGCGCGGCGGGCTCGGAGAGGCGGACCGCGGAGGCGTTCGTGTGTAAGGACGGCGCCAGTGCGGCCTGGAGGAGTTCGGTGACCGCTTCGGGCGTGGGGTGGTCGAAGACGAGGGTCGCCGGCAGCCGTATTCCGGTCGCTGCGCTGAGGGAGTTCCGCAGCTCCAGTGCGGTCAGGGAATCGAGGCCCAGCTGCGTGAACGGCGTGTCCGGGCGGATGTGCGCTTCGGGGGCGTGCCCGAGCACGTCGGCCAGCGTGCGCCGCACGAGTCCAGCCACCGCCTCGCCGCGGCGGGACTCGGGCAGGTCGAGCAGGTCGAGCTGCGGGGCGGCGGATCGCGCGGCTGACGCCGCCTCACGCAGAGTGGGGCGGCCCGCCAGGGCACGCAGCAACGGGGGCAGCCTGTCGGCGGTCCGGCGCAGTGCGGCGCGGTCCAGACGGAGTGGGATCGGGGTGACGTCGGTGTGGGTCAGAGCACGGTCGAAGAGGGCGAGGGCGTCGCCGGTGGCCAGCGCGCCGATGCCGTTGCGGGCGGCGCGGTTCTGCGCGGCATCGGTGAGACCGCTGGTCATGGCGCTGTCGGCGTCCCACAGACCCCAGGCGACGGACACCGCGGGCCGTCCGTCGCCACGCAGACTCACGGCGAAGGCGTCGAGGAAGGAGTTCGCGGCGACGTAGTTGCCCTGGCCAGGACCGGCGAACGTGGCGGCGGCCGAGGAGAACAGTACGAACGCCGACAGGTCGAGGTGTCGTGTCAGCTCGTGGAGATGGACCGCCGCGTCGACCTTGGGCCGCAGCACCGAGGTGAGTCGCTCCGGGGTGAGGGAGGTGACCACGCGGTCGTCGAGCGTTCCGGCGATGTGCACCACGGCGCCGAGCGGGTGTTCGGGCGAGATGTCGCGGATGACGTCGGCGAGGGCGTCGCGGTCGGCCGCGTCGCAGCTCACGACGGTGACTCGGGCATCGACGGCGGCGAGTTCGGCGATCAGTTCGGCAGCGCCAGGGGCCTGCGGGCCCCGCCGGGTGACGAGGAGCAGGTGACGCACACCGTGACGGTGCACGAGATGGCGGACGGTGGCGGAGCCCACCGTGCCGGTGCCACCGGTGACGAGCACCGTCCGGTCCGCGGGAAAGGCCGCTGCGGCCGGTCGCTGCGCCGGGGCCGTGACCCGTGTGAGCATCGGAGCGAACAATTGCGCGTTACGCAGTACGAGTTCGTCCCTTCCTCGCCTGGCCGCGTCCTTGAGCTGGTCGTCGGTGGGAGTGGTGTCCGTGTCGGTGTCGGTGTCGGTGTCGAGGAGCAGGATCCGTCCGGGGTTCTCCGACGCGGCCGACTTGAACAGCCCTCGCACCGCAGCTGCGGGCAGGTCGACCACAGTCTCGCCGGGGCGCGCGGCGACCGCACCGCGAGTGAGCAGCAGCAGACGTGAGTGGTCGGCACGCGTTTCGGTGAGCCAGCGCTGGAGCAGACGGAGCGCTTGCTCGGCGGCAGTGTGCACGTCGGGCACGAGCCCGGCGTCGCTGTAGGCGTCCGCGGTGTGCCACCGGAGGGCGACGAGGTCGGCGAAGGGGGCGTCGTCCGAGGCGGCCGACAGTGCGGTCAGGAGCTCTTCCGGGCTCTTGTGGGCCACGGCCCCGACGTTGTCCCGCTCCGTGGCGGCCTCGGCCGCCACCCATGTGACGCTGTAGAGGTCACTGCCGAGGTGCCCGACGGCGTCGGGACGTTCGTCGGCGTCGAAGGGCAGTACGGTTACAGCCGAGGCGGTCAGGACGGGGGCCCCCGTGACGTCCAGCAGCCGGAGCTCGCTTTCCGTCGTCGAGCGCGGAACGACGTGCAGCCGTATGCTCGCCGCCGCACGCGCGTGGAGGGTGACTCCGGACCAGGCCACGAGGTGTGGCACCGGCTGCCCGGCTGCCGTCAGGACGAGCAGGGCGGAGTCCAGGAGGGCGGGGTGAACGGCGAACCTGGCCGCCTCGGCTTCCGCCGCCTCCGGCAGGGCGGCCTCCGCGAAGACCTCGTTCCCCAGACGCCAGACTGCTGTCAGCACCGGCGAGCGAGGCAGGTCGAGGTCGGTGTACACCTCGTCCAGGTGGACGGGCACCGCGCCCGGCGGGGGCCAGGCTGCGGCGGGTTCGGAGGCGTCGGGGCTCGGGCCGGTCGGATCATCGGGGCCACCGAGCAGGATTCCGCGGGCGTGGCGGGTCCAGGGCCGGTCCTCGTCCGACGGGCCGGCGTCGGGGTCGTACGGTCGTCCGTGCAGTGCGAAGGTCCAACGCCGCTCGCCCTGGACTGCCTCCGTGACCGTCTGCACCTCTATCTCCCCGGTCGTGGAGAGCGGCAGGGGGGTGTCGACGCGCAGTTCGGCAAGGTGATGGGCGCCGACGCCGCGTCCCGCGTGAAGAGCCAGGTCGGTCAGGACGGAGGCGGCCACGAGCGAGCCGCCCCCGGTGGCGAGTTCGCCGAGCCAGGGCTGCGTGCGCGGGGAGAGACGTCCCGTGGCCACCACGGTGGTGGAGTCGGCGAGGCCGATTCCGTCCGAGAGCAGCGGGTGTCCCCCCTGTCGTCCGGCGTGGTTCGCGACAGGATCGAGCCAGTAGCGTGTCCGCTGGAAGGGGTATGTGGGCAACTGGACCGACTCGTCCGTGCCGTTCAGGAGCATCTTCCAGTCCACGGGGCTGCCGGAGACGTGCAGCGCTGCCATCGCCGCCACCGTGGTCCGAGACTCGTCCCGGTCCTTACGGAGTGTTGCGGCGAAAAGGGCTTCACCGCCGCTCTCTTCGACAGCGGTCCGGGCGAGTGCGGTGAGGGTGGCGTCCGGGCCGATCTCCAGGAACCGCGTCACGCCCTCACCGGCCAGCACACCGATCCCGTCGGCGAAACGCACCGCCTCCCGCACATGCCGCACCCAGTACTCCGCCGACGCCAACTCGCCCTCCACCGCGAGCCGCCCCGACACGTTCGACACAACCGGAATCGACGCGGAACCGTAGGCAATGCCCTCCGCCACCTCACGGAAAGCCTCCAGCATCGGCTCCATCAACGGCGAATGGAAAGCATGCGACACCCGCAGACCAGACGCCCGCCGACCTCGCGCCTTCAACACCTCAACGACCCCGGCGACCGCCGCCTCGACACCCGCGATCACCACCGCACGCGGACCGTTCACCGCAGCGACCGACACCTCACCCTCACGGCCCTCCAACAGCGCCAGCACCTCGCCCTCGGCCGCCTCCACCGCCACCATCACCCCACCCGACGGCAACCCCTGCATCAACCGCCCCCGCGCCACCACCAGCGCACACGCATCCTCCAAAGACAGGACACCCGCCACATGCGCCGCCGCGATCTCACCGACCGAATGCCCCATCACAAAGTCCGGACGCACCCCGAACGACTCCACCAGACGGAAAAGAGCCACCTCGACCGCGAACAACGCAGGCTGCGCCCACTCCGTACGCCCCAGCAACTCCACATCCTCGCCGAACACCACCTCCCGCAACCCACCCCCCACTTGTGCGCACACCGCGTCGAACGCATCCGCGAACACCGGGAACGACGCATACAGCTCACGCCCCATCCCCACCCGCTGCGCACCCTGACCAGCGAACAAGAACGCCGTCCGACCACCCCGGCGGGCGGTCGCGGTGATGACGTCGGGTGAGGTGCCGCCGGCGGCGAGGACGTCGAGGCCCGCGGTGAGGGTCTCGCAATCGGTGCCGAGGACGACGGCGCGTTGTTCGAAGAGGGAGCGTCGAAGGGTCAGCGTGCGGGCGACGGCCAGGTCGTCGGTCCCCGGGTGCGCGTCGAGGTGGTCGAGCAGGCCGGTGGCCTGAGCTCTCAGGGCGTCGGCGGTCCGGGCGGAGAGGACCCACGGGACGACCGGCGGCGCCGTGGGTTCGGGTGTCGAGTCGGCGTCTTCCGGTTCCGTGGCCTCGGCCTCGTCCGGCGGGGTCTCCTCCAGGATGACGTGGGCGTTGGTGCCGGAGACCCCGAACGCGGACACCCCGGCGCGCCGCGGCCGGTCACCGGGCGGCCACACGACGGGTTCGGTGAGCAGACGGACGTGGCCCTCGGTCCAGTCGACCTTGGTCGTGGGCGCGTCGACGTGCAGAGTGCGGGGCAGGCGGGCATGGCGCAGCGCCATGACCATCTTGATGACACCGCCGACCCCCGCGGCGGCCTGGGTGTGACCGATGTTGGACTTCAGGGAGCCGAGCCAGAGCGGACGGTCCTCGGCGCGGTCCTGTCCGTAGGCGGCCAGGAGTGCCTGGGCCTCGATGGGGTCGCCGAGGGTGGTGCCGGTGCCGTGCGCCTCGACGGCGTCGACGTCCAGCGGGGAGAGCCCGGCGGAGGTCAACGCCTGGCGGATGACGCGCTGTTGGGACGGACCGTTGGGAGCGGTGAGTCCGCTGCTCGCGCCGTCCTGGTTGACGGCGGAGCCGCGGACGACGGCGAGCACCTCGTGGCCGTTGCGACGCGCGTCGGAGAGGCGTTCGAGCAGGAGGACGCCGGCACCCTCGCCCCAGCCGGTGCCGTCGGTGGCGTCGGCGAAGGACTTGCAGCGTCCGTCCGGCGCGAGTCCGCGCTGTCGGCTGAACTCCAGGAAGGTGACCGGCGTCGACATGAAGGCGACACCGCCCGCGAGAGCGAGGTCGCACTCGCCCTGCCGCAGTGACTGCACCGCGAGGTGGAGGGCGACGAGGGAGGAGGAGCACGCGGTGTCCACCGTGACGGCGGGCCCCTCGAAGCCGAAGGTGTAGGAGACGCGCCCCGAGGCGATGCTCGCGGCGCTGCCGTTGCCGAGATGGCCCTCGACGCCGGGGGGCGGCTCGGGGAACCGGGTGGCGTAGTCGTTGTACATGACTCCGGCGAACACTCCGGTGGCGCTTCCGCGCAGGTCGGCCGGACGCAGGCCGGCCCGTTCGAGGGATTCCCAGACGATCTCGAGCAGGACGCGCTGCTGCGGGTCGGTGGCGAGGGCCTCACGCGGGGACATGCCGAAGAAGGCGGGGTCGAAGTCGGCTGCGTCATGGAGGAAGCCGCCTTCCCGGGTGTAGCAGGTGCCGGGGTTGGCGGGATCGGGATTGTAGAGGGCGTCGAGGTCCCAGCCGCGGTTGTCCGGGAAGGCGGAGACGCCGTCGGTGCCCGTGTCGACGAGGTGCCAGAGATCCTCCGGTGTGCGCACCCCTCCGGGGTAGCGGCAGCTCATGGAGACGACGGCGATCGGTTCCGTTGCCCTGCCCTCGACCTGGCGCAGCCGGGCGCGGGTGCGCTGGAGGTCGCTGGAGACTCGGGTCAGGAACTCTCGCAGCCTGTCCTCGCTCACGGATCGGTCTCCCTTCGGCGGCGGGCGCGCTGGCTCGCCGTGGCGCACGAGGCATCGGTTCGGCCCCGGCACCTCATGGGCGCCGGGGCCTGGTGAGGGTCGGCGTGCCGTCCGATGCCCTCACGGGACGGGTCGCGGCGCTCCCGGCGCCGGGCCTGTCTCTCGGGCCGATTATGGGAAGGGTTGCTCCCGTTTCGGGCTGTGGTCCGGGCGGCTCTAAGAGAACTTCTAGCGTTGCCGGCCGAGCTGGGTGCCGCCCGGTCGTCGGGAGCCCCTCCGCTCACAGGCGGATGGTCATGTCCAGTGCGCTCGCTGCGACGCCCGGCAGGAGGCCGAGCTCGGCCGAGCCGTCCAGGAGGGTGCGCACGGCGTGCAGGCCGTCCTCACCGAGTGCGGCGGTGAACTCGTTGACGTACAGGCCGATGTGCTGATCGACGATGTCCGGGTCCATCTCCTGGGCGTGCCGTAGGACATGGGCGCGGGATGCGTGCGGGTTGTCCCAGGCCGCGCGGAGGGAGGCACGGACCGTGTCGGTGAGCCTGCGCAGCATGGGCTCCCCCAGGGAGCGGCGGGCGACGATCGCGCCCAGCGGGATGGGCAGTCCGGTGCGCTTCTCCCACTCCTCGCCCATGTCGGCCGTGCAGTGCAGACCGTAGCGCCCGTAGGTGAAACGAGCTTCGTGGATGACGAGTCCGGCGTCGACGGCGCCGTCCCGGACGGCGGGCATGATCTCGTGGAACGGCAGGACGACGACCTCGCCGACGCCTTCCGGGATCGCGTCGGCTGCCCACAGCCGGAACAGCAGGTAGGCCGTGGACGTCGTGCTGGGCACCGCGACGCGGGCGCCGACCAGGGCGGCCGGGTCGCCGGGCTCTGCCACCAGGACGAGGGGGCCGCAGCCGTGCCCCAGGGCGCCGCCGCAGGGCAGCAGCGCGTAGTCGTCGAGGATGTGCGGCAGCACGCCGTAGGAGACCTTCAGGACGTCCAGTTCACCGCGTCCGGCGAGGCCGTTGGTGATGTCGATGTCGGCGAGGGTGAGCTGTGTTTCGGGCGCGTCGGGAAGCAGCCCCTCGGTCCAGGCGTGGAAGACGAACGTGTCGTTGGGGCAGGGCGAGTGCGCGAGGGTCAGGGACGCCGTCATGGCCGGTCCTTCCTTCTTGTCCGTGGTGCGGCAGAGATGCCCTCAGCAAAGCCGTTGCAGATGTGGGGTTTTCCCCAGACTGCCCTCCGCGAGGATGAGGGGGCCCACCCGACACGGCGTCGATGCCCGCCCGTCCGGCCGGGGGCCCGCGGGTCGCCGGATCGTCGGCGGGTTGCGCGGGCCGTCGAGGCCGGTCGGATCGACGGGACGCCAGGTGGTGCGGATCCGTACAGTGCCGTCCGACCGCCTCCGGGCGGAACGACCGGTTCCCAGGAACGTCGCGGTCGCGCCCTGGGGACCGTCGACGCGGCAGACCACGCCCATGCCACGTGCGCACCGTCACCGCGGGTGCCGCCTGGCACTGAACGAGGAGGTTCCCGGCCATGGACGCTGGGCTCAAGCGCGAGCTGGAGGAGAAGGTCTTCTCCGGTGAGCGGCTGTCCCGCGAGGACGGCATCGCCCTGTACGAGTCGGACGACCTGGCGTGGCTGGGCGGACTCGCGCACGAGGTGCGTACGCGCAAGAACGGTGACGTGGTCCACTTCAACGTCAATCGCCACCTCAACATGACCAACGTGTGCACGGCCTCCTGCGCCTACTGTTCCTTCCAGCGCAAGCCGGGCGAGCAGGACGCGTACACGATGCGCATCGAGGAGGCCGTGCGTCTGGCCAAGGCGATGGAGAACGAGCACCTGTCGGAACTGCACATCGTCAACGGCCTGCACCCGAACCTGCCGTGGCGCTACTATCCGCGCTCGCTGCGCGAGTTGAAGGCCGCCCTGCCGAACGTCTCGCTGAAGGCGTTCACGGCGACGGAGATCCACCACTTCGAGACGATCAGCGGGCTCACCGCCTCGGAGATCCTCGACGAGCTGATCGACGCCGGCCTGGAGTCGCTGACCGGCGGCGGCGCGGAGATCTTCGACTGGGAGGTCCGTCAGCACATCGTCGACCACCGCACCCACTGGGAGGACTGGTCGCGCATCCACCGCCTCGCGCACGAGAAGGGGCTCAAGACGCCGGCCACCATGCTGTACGGCCACATCGAGGAGCCCCGCCACCGCGTCGACCACGTCCTGCGGCTGCGCGAGCTGCAGGACGAGACGAACGGCTTCCAGGTCTTCATCCCGCTGCGCTACCAGCACGACTTCGTCGACATGAAGGACGGCAAGGTCCGCAACCGGCTCCAGGCCCGCACGACGATGGCCACGGGCGCGGAGGCCCTCAAGACGTTCGCGGTCTCCCGGCTGCTCTTCGACAACGTCCCGCACGTGAAGGTCTTCTGGGTGATGCACGGCGTCCAGACCGCGCAGCTGGCGCTCCAGCACGGCGCGGACGACATGGACGGCTCGGTCGTCGAGTACAAGATCACACACGACGCCGACAACTACGGCACGCCGAACAAGCTGACCCGCGAGGACCTGCTGGACCTCATCCGGGACGCCGGGTTCCGCCCCGTGGAGCGCAACACCCGCTACGAGATCATCCGCGAGTACGACGGCCCCGACCCGGCACTGCGCGAGTCACCGCAGCCGATGCGGGTGTGACCCGCCGGCCCGGCCGCAGCGGCCGGGCCCCTCGTGTACCGCGTGCACGACTCCCCACGTGTGCGGTGCGTACAGCGCTCGGTCTCGAGCAGATGTCCGCGCACCGTGCACACCACGACGACATGGCCAGGCAGGTGTTTATGTCCCCGCGGACGACGAACGACGAGGACCTGGAAGTCTGGATCGACCAGGACCTGTGCACCGGCGACGGGATCTGTGCCCAGTACGTCCCCGAGGTGTTCGAACTGGACATCGACGGGCTCGCCTACGTCAAGAGCGAGCAGGACGAACTGCTCCAGGCTCCGGGAGCGACCACGCGCTTCGCCCTGGATCTGCTCACCGACGTGGTCGACTCGGTCAAGGAGTGCCCCGGCGAATGCATCCACGTGCGCCGTGTCTCCGACGGGGTCGAGGTGTACGGCCCCGAGGCCGCCGACTAGGGCGCGTTCCCGAAGTCCCGTCTGCCCGGCCCCGGAGCGACCCGGCCACCGCCCGGCGGCCGGATTCACCGCCCGGTGGCCGGGTCGCCACACCGCCGGACCGCCCCGGCCACCGTACCGCCGGGCCGTTACACCGACGCACGGGAAGGACACACGTCCGATGAGTTCCACCACCGACAACCTGTGGGTCCGCAGGTTCCGGCCCTCCTCCGAAGCGGCCGAGCGGCTGGTCTGCTTCCCGCACGCGGGCGGTTCGGCAAGCTTCTATCTGCCGGTCGCCGCCGCGCTCAGCCCCGGAGTCGATGTCGCGGCGATCCAGTACCCCGGTCGTCAGGACCGTCGGCATGAACCGGGCCCCACCTCGATCGCCGCTCTCGCCGACGAGGTCTGCGCGGCCCTCGCGGAGTGGGACGACGACCGTCCCATGACCTTCTTCGGTCACAGCATGGGCGCCCTGGTGGCCTTCGAAGTCGCGCGCCGCACGGAGCGCGCCGGAGCGGGCCCCGTCCGGCTGTTCGCCTCCGGGCGCCGCGCCCCTTCACGGGTGCGGGACGAGAGCGTGCACATGCGCGACGACGACGGTGTGATCGCCGAACTGCGCGCCCTGGCCGGCACCGACGCCCAGGTCCTCCAGGACGAGGAGTTGCTGCGCATGGTGCTGCCCGCGATCCGCAGCGACTACCGGGCCGTCGAGACGTACCGCTGTGAGCCGGGGGCCGCCGTGCTCTGCCCCGTGTCCGTCCTCACCGGCGACGCGGACCCGCGTACGTCGTTGGAGGAAGCCCGCGCGTGGGGTGAGCACACCGGTGCCGGGTCGGATCTTCGGGTCTTCTCCGGCGGACACTTCTTCCTCTCGGAACGGCCGGCCGAGGTGCTGGCCGTGCTGACCGAGCACTTCACCGCCGCGGTTCCCCGAGCCTGACGGCGCTCCTCCTTCCTCCCCCTCGACCCGTTCCGGGAGTTGTGCACCATGACCCAGCAACTCGCGCCCGACACAGTGCGGTCGACGCCTGTGCGCCGGCGCCGGCCCCGTGTGGGCCACATACAGTTCCTCAACTGCCTGCCGCTGTTCTGGGGACTCGCCCGCACCGGGTCCCTCCTCGACATGGATCTGCACACCGACACGCCGGACGGCCTCAACGACGCGCTCGCCGCGGGCGATCTGGACATGGGACCGATCAGCCTGCTGGAGTTCCTGCGGCATGCGGACGACCTGGTCGCCCTGCCGGACATCGCGGTCGGCAGCGACGGGGACGTCATGTCCTGTCTGATCATCAGCCAGGTACCGCTCGAGGAACTGGACGAGCAGCCGGTGGCACTGGGTTCGACGAGCCGCACGTCGGTCCGTCTGGCGCAACTGCTGCTGGCGGAGCGCGTCGGGGTGAACCCCGACTACTTCGTGTGCCCGCCGGACCTGCGCACCATGATGTCCGAGGCGAAGGCCGCGGTGGTCATCGGCGACGCCGCTCTGCGTGCGGCCCTGCACGAGGCGCCCCGGATGGGTCTGGAGGTGCACGACCTGGGCCGGATGTGGAAGGACTGGACGGGGCTGCCCTTCGTGTTCGCCGTGTTCGCCGCGCGCCGCGACTTCCTGACCCGGGAACCCGAGCTCGTTCGCCAGGTCCACGCCGATCTGCTGGCCTCACGGGACCTGTCCCTGGCGGAGGTGGCGAAGGTCTGCGAACAGGCCGCGCAGTGGGAGGAGTTCGACGCCGCGACGCTCGAGCGCTACTACACCACGGCCCTCGACTTCAGTCTCGGCGAGGAACAGCTCGCCGGCATCGCCGAATTCGCGCGCCGGGTCGGCGGCGGCGACGAGGGCTTCCCGCCCGACGTCGCCGTCCGGCTGCTCGGTCCCCTCGCCCCCTGAACGACACACGCCACCGGAAAGGCCCGGCCACCACCATGCCCCGAGCTCCGCAACACCGCCTCCAGTCCGTTCTCGACCGTGCCGCCGCCGGTGGGCGGATCACCCCCGAAGAGGCTCTCGACCTCTACCGCGACGCCCCGCTGCACGCGCTGGGCGCCGCCGCCGACGCCGTACGCCGTCGTCTGTACGCGGGAACCGAGCACATCGCGACGTACATCATCGAGCGGAACATCAACTACACCAACGTGTGCGTCACGGCGTGCAGGTTCTGCGCCTTCTACGCGGCACCCACGGACACGGCCAAGGGCTGGACCCGCGACCTCGACGACATCCTGCGCCGCTGCGCGGAGACCGTCGAGCTCGGCGGCACCCAGATCATGTTCCAGGGCGGCCACCACCCGGACTACGGCGTCGAGTACTACGAGCGGCACTTCTCCGCCATCAAGCAGGCGTTCCCGCAGCTGGTGATCCACTCGCTGGGCGCGTCCGAGGTCGAGCACATGGCGCGGATCTCGAAGGTGGGCGTGGAGGAGGCCATCACCCGGATCCACGCGGCCGGCCTCGACTCCTTCGCGGGCGCCGGCGCCGAGCTGCTGCCCGCCCGGCCGCGCAAGGCGATCGCCCCGCTCAAGGAGTCCGGCGAGCGCTGGCTGGAGATCATGGAGACCGCGCACAAACTGGGCGTCGAGTCGACGTCCACCATGCTGATGGGCACCGGCGAGACCAACGCCGAACGCATCGAGCACCTGCGGATGATCCGTGACGTGCAGGACCGCACGGGCGGCTTCCGCGCCTTCATCCCGTACACGTACCAGCCCGAGAACAACCACCTCAAGGGCCAGACGCAGGCCACACAGTTCGAGTACCTGCGGATCATCGCGGTCGCCCGCCTGTTCCTCGACAACGTGAGGCACATCCAGGGCTCCTGGCTGACGACGGGCAAGGAGGTCGGCCAGCTCTCCCTTCACTACGGCGCCGACGACCTCGGCTCGATCATGCTGGAGGAGAACGTCGTCTCCTCGGCCGGCGCCAAGCACCGCTCCAACCTGCTCGAACTGATCCATCTCATGCGGGCGGCGGACCGGGTACCGGCCCAGCGCGCCACGACGTACGAGCACCTCGTCGTGCACGACGACCCGGCGAACGACCCGGTCGACGAGCGGGTCGTCTCCCACGTGTCGTCCACGGCGATCGCCGGCGGCACGGCCCACCCCGAGCTGAAGCTCATCGCAGCCACCTGAACCGCCGGGCAGGGTGTCCGGGGCGCGGGCATCGGGCCCCGGACACCCTGCCTCGCTCCCGCCCATCCCTGTATACGAGGACGGAGTACCCCATGGCAGGTGCCATTCACGCCACGGGTCTGGTGAAGGCCTTCGGCGAGACCCGTGCCGTGGACGGAGTGGACCTGGACGTGCCGGAAGGCAGCGTACTGGGATTGCTCGGCCCCAACGGGGCGGGCAAGACCACGACGGTGCGTCTGCTCGCCACCCTGCTGCGGCCCGACGCGGGCACCGCCGACGTGGCGGGCCACGACGTGGTCCGCCACCCGGACCGGGTCCGGCTCTCCATCGGCCTCTCGGGCCAGTTCGCCGGCGTCGACGACCGACTCACGGGCCGGGAGAACCTACGGATGATCGGTGAGCTGTACGGGCTCCGCTCCCGGGCCGCCCGCCGCCGCGCGGACGAGTTGCTGGACCAGTTCGACCTGACCGGGGCCGCCGACCGGATGTCCAGCACCTACTCGGGCGGCATGCAGCGGCGTCTGGACCTGGCCTGCGCGCTCGTCGTGCGCCCTTCGGTGATGTTCCTCGACGAGCCGTCGACCGGCCTCGATCCGACCAGTCGGCTGATGCTGTGGGACGCCATCGAGGACCTCGTGTCCCAGGGCACCACACTTCTGCTCACCACCCAGTATCTCGAGGAGGCCGACCGCCTGGCGCGGGACATCGCGGTCGTCGACCACGGACGGATCATCGCCCGTGGCACACCGCGTGAACTGAAGGCGCAGGCGGGCGGCCAGCGCGTCGAGGCGGTCGTCGCGCGGGCCGCGCAACTCGACTCCGCGGCCGCCCTGCTGGCCCGGTACGGCACACGCGCACCGGACGTCGACGGTCCCCGCGGCATGATCTCGGTTCCCGTCGACGGCGGGGTGCGGCTGGTGACCCGGGTGATCGCCGCACTGGACGACGCGGGCATCGAGGTCACCGACATCGGACTGCGCCGCCCGACGCTCGACGAGGTCTTCCTGGCCCTCACCGAGACCACCTCACGGGAGACATCGCGCACGGCGGTCGGCGCCGGCGCGGCGAACGAGAAGGAGTGATGAACGTGTCGGCCACGGCTTCGTCCGTACCCGAGCTGCGGCCCGGGACGGCCGCAAAGTCGCTGCGCGACGTCCTGGTCGTGACGCGACGCAACGTGATCCGGACGATCCGTATCCCGGAGGTGGTCATTCTCAGTCTGGTGCAGCCGATCGTCTTCGTGCTGCTCTTCGCCTACATCTTCGCCGGGTCGTTCAGCCTGCCCGGCGCCGCGAATCCCGCCGCCTACCGCGAGTACATGATGCCCGGGTTCTTCGCGCAGACCATCGCCTTCGCCACCGCCGGCAACAGCAGCGTCAGCATGGCCAACGACATGCAGAGCGGCATGGTCGACCGGTTCCGCTCGTTGCCGATGGCGCGAGGAGCACTGCTCACCGGCCGCACCGTCGCGGATCTCGTACAGAACGTCATGGTGATGACGGTGATGGTGCTCTGCGCGTTGCTGGTCGGCTGGCGCATCCATCACGGGGCGCTGCGGGCCGCCGCCGCCTTCGCGTTGCTGCTGCTCATGGGTTACGCGCTGTCGTGGGTGGGGGTCGTCATCGGTCTGTCGGTGCGCGCCCCGGAGGCCGCCGCCACCAGCAACTTCCTGTGGCTGTTCCCGCTGACGTTCCTCTCCAACGCGTTCGTGGCGCCCTCCACGCTCCCGACGGTGTTGCGCTGGGCCGCCGAGTGGAACCCGCTGAGCGCGACGGTGCAGGCGACACGGCAACTGTTCGGCAACCCGGGGCTCGCGGCCACGGGCGCATGGCCCGCTCAGCATCCCGTGCTCGTGTCGGTGTCCTGGTCGGTGCTGATCGCGGTGGTGGGCCGGACGCTGGCGGTGCGCCGCTACCGTTCGGCCGGTTCATGAGGAGGAAGCCGTGACCGCGGACGCCACGTTCCGGGCGGACCTCGTCCGCCCGGTGCACCAACTGCTGGCCGGGCACGCGGCGCGGCAGCCCGACCGGATCGCGTTCAAGGACGCCGGTCTTGCGGTGACCTGGGCCGAACTCGACCGGCGTACCGCCCGGGTGGCCGGTCATCTGGTGGGGCTGGGCCTGACCCGAGGCGCGTCAGCAGTGATCTACCTGCCCAACCGGGTGGAGGCGGTGGAGAGTTACCTCGCCATCGCCCGGGCGAGCGCCGTCGGGGTTCCGCTCGACCCGACGTCGACCGACCCGGAACTGGCGTATCTGCTGGACGACTGCGCGGCGCGGCTGGTCATCACCGGCGCGGCGCAGCTGCCCCAGTTGCGCAGGGTGTTGGCGGACCGGCCGGACATCGTCGTGGTCCTCGTGGGGCGGGACTCCGAACCGGACTTCACGGAGGCGGCCGACCACGAACTGCCGCGCTGGGAGGAACTGGCGTCGACGTGGTCGTTGCGTGATCCGCCCCGTGACGACCTGGGCCTGGACGAGCCGGCCTGGATCCTGTACACGTCCGGGGCGAGCGGCCGGCCCGTCGGGGTCGTGTCCACCCAGCGGGCGTCCCTGTGGACGACGGCCGCCTGCAGCGCACCGCTGTTCGGGCTGTCCCCCGAGGACCGGATCGTGTGGCCGTTGTCGCTCTTCCACGCGGCGGCGCACCGCGTGTGCGTGCTCGGTGTCGTGGCGGTCGGCGCCACCGTCCGTATCACCGACGGTCCGGCCGCCGACGACGTGCTGCGCCGGGCAGCCGAGGAGGAAGCCACCTTCCTGGTGGGTGGGCCGGCGATGTACCACGGGATGGTGGAGCTCGTACGGTCCGGCGCGGGCCAGGTGCCGCGGCTGAGGGTGTGCATGGTGGCCGGCTCGCCGTGTCCGCAGTCCCTGCACACGGCGTTCCGCTCCGCGTTCGGCATCGCGCTGCTCGACGGTTACGGCTCGACGGAGACGGGCGGCGCGATCACCACGAACCTGCCGCGGGGTCCGTACGTGTCCGGTTCGTGCGGGGTGCCGATTCCCGGGCTGACGCTGCGGCTCACGGAGCCGCGCACCGGCGACGAGGTGGAGCGGGGCGCCGAAGGTGAGGTGTGGGTGTCCGGTCCGGCACTGATGCTGGGCTATCACGGACGGCCGGAGGAAACCGCGAGGGTGCTGTCCGAGGGCTGGTACCGCACCGGTGACCTGGGCCGCCGGGACACGGACGGGCATCTGACGATCACCGGCCGACTGGAGGAACTGATCGTCCGGGGCGGGGAGAGCATCCACCCGCGCGAGGTGGAACAGGCCCTCACGCAGGTGCCCGGGATCGCGGACGCGGCGGTCGCGGGCGTCAGCCACGGGACGCTGGGCGAGGTGCCGGTCGCCTACGTGGTACCGACGGGCGAAGGGCTCGACGTCCAGGCGGTACTGTCCGCCTGCAGGCAGAGGCTGCCCGCGTCCAGGCTTCCGGAGGCGATCCACGAGGTCACCGACGTTCCCCGTGACCCGGCGGGGAAGATCGTCCGCACACTGCTGGCGGGGCTGCCGACGCGACCGCTGTGGCGACGGTCCGGGGAGTGGCCGCGGGCCTCGCTCTGCTCCTTCGGCGCCGTCGACCTGGGGCTGGACGGCGCGGACCATCCACTGCTCCCGGCAGTGGTCGAACTGCCCGGGCACGACGAACTGGTGTGCACGGGCCGGATCACCTCGACCGGCGGCGACCCCACGCTGACGCAACGCGTGGACGGCATGGCGGTGTTCGCGGGAGCGGCCCTGATGGACCTGGTGCTGCACGCGGCGGGCCGGGTCGGCTGCGGCCGGGCACTGGATCTCGCGGCGGACGAGCCGCTGGTGCTGCCGCACGACGGTGGCGTGCAACTTCGGGTGACGGTCGGCGCGCCGCAGGCCGACGGGATCCGGCGGGTGACGGTGCACGGGCGGCGGGAACCGCTGGGTGCGTCACGACTGCCGTGGACCCGGTACGCGACGGCGACGGTGGCGCCCGCCGCCCCCGGGAGATCCGGTGTGAGCCTGTCCGTGTGGCCTCCGCCGGGCGCGCACCGGATCGCCGAGGACCGCCGCGCCGGCCGGCCGGACGTCGCGCGGACGCCCCGCGCCGTGTGGCGGCGCGGCGACGAGGTCTTCGTCGAGGTGGCGCTGCCCGACTGGGTGACGGGCCAGGACCGTCACGCGCTCCATCCGGTGCTGCCTGACGCGGCGCTGGCCGGGGCGATCCGCCTCGCCCGAAAGACCGCGCGGAACGGCGCCGAGCCGGCCGTGGCGGTGCGCTGGCGAGACGTGTCCCTGTACTCCACCGGCGCGTCCTCGCTGCGTGTGCGGCTGCGGCAGACGGCGGACGGCTCCTGGGCCCTGGAGGCGGCCGACGGCGCCGGCGACCCGGTACTGACCGCGCGCTCGGTGACCTGCGCGCCGCTGCGGGGCGACGCGGTACGAGCCGCGTCGGCGGCCCAACAGGACGCCCTGTTCGAGCACTGCTGGGTCCCGTGCGAACTGTCGCGGTCGGCGGCGCGCCCGGCGGCGGTGGGCGGTGCGGGCCCTGATGTGCCGCAGGTCCGGGCACCCTGACGTCCCGTGGGCCGGCACAGCCTCCTCACGGGACGTCAGGCCCTGTTCGCGGGCGTCGAGACGGAGGGGGCGAGAGCGAGGTCGTACGCCGAACGGCACGCGACACAGCCGCCGCCCCCCGAAAGGACTGCGCCACCGGCCGGCGTGCTGACCACGGCCGAGCGGGAGGAGACCCTGCTCCGCCCGGTCACGGACCGCTGCCACCGGGCCGCCCTCGACGCATCGAGGACGAGCGCGCGGTGGCAGGCAGCTCACAGCGCCCAGGTGGGAAGATCGACGAGGGTGACGACAGCGGCCGTGCACATCCAGCCCGGGCCCTGGGAGATCAGCAGTACGTGGTCACCGGGAGCCACCTCGCGCGTACGGACCAGATGCTCCAGGGTGATGAACACGTCGGCGCCGCCCACATGCCCGATGCCCTTGCCGAAGTCCCACGTGGAGCGGTCCATGGGCAGGCCGAGCGGCATCATGACCGAGTACTCGATCATCCGGCCGTCGATGTTGATCGGTACGACCTTGGCGACGTCGTCGGCATTCAGGTCGGCGTCGACGAGTGCTCGGCGGATGACACCGAGATTGAAGAGAGTCAGTTTCTCGAGGGTCTCCGAGAGCGGGGTCTCGGTCTCGCTGTAGCGAGTGGCCCGTTCGGCCATGTCCCCGTCGCTTTCGCGGCCTTCGTCCGCCAGCAACGAGCCGTCACCGCGATGCCACCGTTCGAGCTCCGGCAGGATGCCCGCGCTCAGCGACCTGATCTGCGCGAAGCCTTCGTCCGCGCTGATCAGCGCCGCGGCGCCGCCGTCGGAGAGGAAGTACGCCTGGCCGATCCCCGTGTAACGGTCCGAGCCCGTGGCGGTGAAGTTCTCACCGGAGGTGAGCAGTACGTTCTCCGCCTGAGCGGCGCCCGTCATCTGTCCGACCGCCACCTCCAGGGCCCCCAGCATGCCGTTGCAGCCCTGGCGCAGATACAGCGACGAGAGCGGCTCGACCTCCAGTTCGCGCAGGACGTATCCGGGTGCGTAGGACCCGGGCGGGCCTTGGTAGTACACACCGCTGTGCACGTGGTGCGTGATGTCCTCCCGTTGCAGCTTCGAGCGGTCCATGGCGACGCGCGCGGCGGAGATCGCGAGTTCCACGGCCGGGATGTCGTGCGCCAGATGGGTGCCGGTCAGCCCGTTCGCGTCCACGAGGTCCTGGCTGATCAGTCCCTGGGACACGGCACGCTCGACGGGCTCGAACTCGTGCAGCGTGACACCGAGCGAGTCGATGAACACATGGTCAATTCTCATCGGAGGGCCTTTCCGTTCCGTCGAGATGTGAGGATGCCGAGGCGAGGATCCGCTCGATCAGGTACTCCGCGAGGTCCGCCGGGGTGTCGAACTCGAACGCCACCTTCGTCGGCAGCCTCAGCCCGGTCGCCTCGACGAGTGCCGTGCGCAGGTGCAGAGCGGTGAGCGAGTCGAATCCGAGGTTCTGCAGCCGGGCGTCCGCGGCCACGCTGCCCGGTGTGGCGTGGCCGAGGACGGCACTCGCCCGGTCCCGTACGAGGTCGGTCACCACCGTCTCCCGCTCCGCCCTGCTCATCGCCGCCAGCCGGTGTCGCAGGTCCGTCCGCTCCGCCGGGGTGGCCCGGGCCGTGCGGCGCGTGCCGACGGGCACGAGGGCCCGCAGGACGGAGGCCACGTCGCCGGTCTGCGCGTCGCCGGTCAGTCCCGCGAAGTCCAGCCGGGACGCGATCACGAGACTGCGGCCGGCCGCCCATGCCGCGTCGAAGAGCCCGAGCCCCTGCTGCTCGACGAGCGGATGCGTGCCGCGCGGCGCCGCCGGGTGCCGGTCCTTCCCGGACCGTCCCGGCGCACTGCCCGCCCCGGCCCACGCACCCCAAGCGATCGACGTGGCGGCGACGCCCCGGGACCGCAGGTGGTGGGCGAACGCGTCCAGGAAGGTGTTCGCCGCGGCGTAGCCGGCCTGTCCCGGACCGCCCAGGATGCCGGCGAGCGAGGAGAACAGCACGAACTGCCGTACCCCTGCCTCGTGGACCAGTTCGTACAGGTTCACGGCCGCGTCCACCTTGGGGCGCAGCGCCTTGCCCATGCGCTCCGCGGTCAGAGCCGGCAGACTCCCGTCGTCCGCCCCGCCCGCCGCGTGCACCACGGCGCCGATCCGCCGATCCGTGAGCAGGGCGGCCAGGGCCTCGTGGTCCGCCACGTCGCAGGCAGCCACCTCGACCCGGGCCCCCAGCTCCGTCAGTTCGGCTTCCAGGAGCGCCGCTCCCGGCGCGTCCGGTCCCTGACGGCTCGTCAGCAGCAGATCCCGCACACCGTGCTCGGTCACCAGGTGGCGGGCCAGGGCCGAGCCCGGCATGCCCGTCCCGCCGGTGACCAGCACCGTACCGTCCAGGCCGGCGTCCAGTCTCGGCAGAGCACTGCCCGGCACCAGGCGGGCCAACCGCGGGACCCGCGTGGTCCGCCCGCGCAGCGCCCACTGCGGTTCCGTGGCGGACGCCACGCGAGCGAGGGCGCGCCAGGTGGGTTTGGCGAGGTCGGTGTCCACGAGGACGAAGCGGTCCGGGTATTCCGTCTGCGCGCTGCGGATCAGACCCCAGACGCCGGCTCCCGCGAGGTCGAGCGGTGACGTGTCGTCGGGCCCGGCCACCGCGGGGACCGCGCCCCTGGTGAGGAACACCAGCCGGGAGCGGTCGAAGGCCGGTGTGCTCACCCACGCACGGGCCGTCTCCAGGGCACGGACCGTCGTGGCGTGAACGGCGTCCACCAGTTCCCGCCCGGCCGGATCGCCGTACTGCTCCAGGAAGGGGACCACGACGATGTCCGGGGCGTGTCGGCCGCCCTCCACGGCGGCTGCCAGCGCCGTCAGGTCCGGGTACGTCTCCGTGTAGCGTCCGGCGGTCATCAGCGAGGACCGCACGCGCACCGGATCCTCGCCCACGACGGCCCATGTGCGTTCGGCGTCGGCGGTGTTCGCCCGCGTGTCCACGACGGTCCACTCGATGCCGAACAGACTGTCCTGCTGCGCCACGTCCGCGGCCCGGAGCTCCTCACGCACGACGGGTGCGAACCGCAGGGCCGGGACCGTGAGGACGGGGGATCCGGTGGCGTCGGCGGCGGCCAGCGACACCGAGCCGTCCGGCCCCGGGGAGAGTCGGGCGCGCAGGACACAGGCGCCGGACGCGTGCAGCGAGACCTCTCCCCAGGCCTGCACCCGCAAGGACGCGTCGGGCTCGGGCGCGACCCCCTTCATGCCCGCCAGGCCGAGCAGGGCCTGTGCCAGCGCCGGGTGGAGTCCGAACCTCCGTGCCTCCTCACGCAGCGCGTCCGGTACGAGGATCTCCGCGAACACCTCGCTGTCCCGTCGCCACACGCCGTGCACGGTGGAGTGCAAAGTCCCGTACTGCAGGCGCAGTTCGGGCTCGGGTATCGGGAGGGCGTCCGCGGGTGGCCAGGCCTCGAGATCCCAGTCCGGCTCGCCCGCCGCCGCGACCAGCTCACCGGTCGCGTGGCAGGTCCAGGGCAACCCCAGGACGTCGTCGCCGCGCCGGGAGTGCACGGAGACCGTGCGTACGCCGGGCTCCCCACCCTCACCGACCGTGACGCGGACCTGGACGGCGCCGGACCCCGGCATCAGGAACGGCGCCTGCGCGGTCAGGGCGCGCAGCCGGCTCCTGCCCAGCTGCGCGCCGGCCGAGAGCGCCAACTCCGCTGCGAGCCAGTCCAGTTCCCGCTCCACACCCTCGGGGTGCTCTTCCGTCGACCACGCGGGCTTGCCCGCCGAAAGCCGGCCGGTGAACACCACGGTCTCGGTGCCGGGCAGTTCCACGGCGGCCCCCAGCAGGGGATGCGAGGTGGGAACCGCGCCCAGGCCGGACGCGCCGCGCGAGGTGCCTGTCGGTGTGTTGAGCCAGTGGTGGGTGCCTTGGAAGGGGTAGGTGGGCAGGTCGGGGTGGATGGGTGTCGGGGTCGGCGTGGGGTGGAGGGTGACGCCTTGTGTCCACGCGGCGCTGAGGGCGTGGGTCCAGTCGTGGGCGTCGCCGTGGTCGCGGTGGAGTGTGGCGAGGACGGCGGGCTGTTCGGTGAGGTCGTCGAGGGCGTCGAGGGTTTCCTGGGTCGGGAGGGTGAGGTCGGGGTGCGGGCTGACCTCGATGAAGGCCGTGACGCCGGTGTGGGCCAGTGCGCGGGTGGCGGCCTGGTAGTCGACGGTGTGGCGCAGGTTGCGGTACCAGTAGTCGGCGTCGAGTTCGGTGCCGTCGACCGGGCCGCCGGTCAGGGAGGAGTAGAAGGGCAGGTCACCGCTGCGCGGTGTGACGGGTGCGAGCGCTTCGAGGATCTGGTCCTTCATGGCTTCGGCGTGGACGGAGTGGGAGGCATGGTCGATGGGGATGCGTCGGTGGCGTACGTCGTGCTTCTCGCACCAGGCGGTGAGTTCGTCGAGCGCTTGGAGAGGGCCGGACAGGACGGTGTTGGCGGGGCTGTTGACCGCTCCGATGTCCAGTCCGAGGTCGGCGGCGATGGTCTCGGCCCGGTCTCGCGGCATGGCCAGGGAGATCATTCCGCCGCGGCCGGCGAGCTGGGAGATGAGCTGCGAGCGCAGGGTGACGATGCGCGCGCCGTCGGCGAGGGTGAGCGCGCCGGACACCGTGGCGGCGGCGATCTCGCCCTGTGAGTGACCGACCACCGCGGCGGGCCGGACGCCCGCGGCCCTCCACTGCGCGGCGAGGGAGACCTTGACGGCCCACAGGGCCGGCTGGACGACGTCCACGCGATCAAAGTCGGGCTGGTCCGGTTCACCGCGCAGCACGGCGAACAGGTCCCAGTCGACGAAGGGCCGCAGAGCCTCACGGCACTCCTGCAGACGCTGCGCGAAAGGACCGTCGTCGTCGAGGAGCTTCACGCCCATGGTGGGCCACTGGGCGCCCTGACCGGGAAAGACGAAAGCGGGATCGCCCAGTCGACGGCCGGTGCCGCGCACCACACCGGCATCGGTGTCCTGGTCGGTGTCGGCCAGCGCGCGCAGGCGCGTGACGAGTTGCGCGCGGTCGTCCCCGGTGACCGCCGCGCGGTTTTCGAACACGGTTCGTGAGCCGGCCAGCATCCGAGCCACCGTGCCGGCCGGCAGGTCCGGGTGGCCTTCCAGGAAGTCCGCCAGCCGTGCGGACTGGGCCCGCAGCGCGCCCTCACCACGCCCCGACAGCAGTATCGGCACCCCTCCCCCGCCGGGTGTCCGGGCAGCGGCCGTGGAGACGTGCTCGGCGGGCGCCTCCTCCAGGATCAGATGCGCGTTCGTGCCACTGATCCCGAAGGCCGAGACCCCGGCGCGTCGCGGGGTGCCGGTGCGCGGCCAGGGCTGATTCTCCGTCAGCAGCCGGGCTCGGCCCGCACTCCAGTCGACGTGGGGTGAGGGTGCGTCGATGTGGAGGGTGCGCGGCAGCGTGTCGTGCCTCATCGCCATGACCATCTTGATGACGCCGGCGACACCGGCCGCGGCCTGGGTGTGGCCGATGTTGGACTTCACCGAACCCAGCAGGAGAGGCTCTCCGGCCGGACGGTCCTGACCGTAGGTGGCCAGGAGCGCCTGCGCCTCGATGGGGTCGCCGAGGGTGCTGCCGGTGCTGTGTGCCTCGACGGCGCCGATCTCGGCCGGGGAGAGGCCGGCCTGCGCCAGGGCGGTGCGGATCAGCCGCTGCTGCGCGGGGCCGTTCGGGGCGGTGAGACCGTTGGAGGCGCCGTCCTGGTTGACCGCCGAACCCCGCACCACCGCCAGCACCGGATGCCCGAGTCTGCGTGCGTCCGACAGTCGTTCCAGCAGGACCAGGCCGACGCCCTCGGCGAAGCCGGTGCCGCTCGCCCCGGCGGCGAACGCCCGGCACCGCCCGTCGGAGGACATCGCGCGCTGCCGGCTGAAGGCGGTGAACGTACCGGGGGTGGACATGACGGTGGCGCCGCCCGCGAGGGCCAGGGTGCACTCGCCCTGCCGCAGCGACTGCGCCGCCAGGTGGATCGCCACCAGCGAAGACGAACACGCCGTGTCCACCGTGATCGCCGGCCCCAGCAGACCCAGCAGATACGAGAGCCGCCCGGAGATCACACTCGTGGCGTTGCCCGTGAGGAGCATGCCGTCCAGTCCGTCAGGGGCTTCGTGCAGCAAGGTCGAGCCGTACTCCTGGGCGATCGCGCCGACGAACACGCCGGCCGTGCTGTTGCCGAGGGATGTCGGGTCGATGCCCGCGCGTTCGAAGGTCTCCCAGGCCGTCTCCAGCAGCAGCCGCTGCTGCGGATCCATCGCCAGCGCCTCACGCGGCGATATCCCGAAGAACGCCTCGTCGAACCGCCCGGCATCCGCCAGGAAGCCACCGCTGCGGGAATAGGAAGTGCCGGGTCTGTCCGGGTCGGGGTCGTACAGGGCGTCCAGGTCCCAGCCGCGGTCCGTGGGGAAGTCACCGATCGCATCGGTTCCGGAGCGCAGCAACTCCCACAGGTCCTCGGGGCCCTCGACCCCACCGGGCAGGCGGCACCCCATCGCGACGATGGCGACGGGATCCGTGTCCGTGCTGGAGCTCGCCCGGAGCGCCGGGACGGCCGCCGTCGCCGTGGCTCCGTCGCGGCTCTCGGCCAGGTGCGCCGCCAGGGCCTGCGGGGTCGGATGGTCGAAGATCACGGTCGGGGCCAGCCGGAGGCCGGTCGCGGTGTTGAGGCGGTTGCGCAGTTCTACGGCGGACAGCGAGTCGAAGCCGATGTCCTTGAACGCGCTGTCGGCGCGTACGGCCTGCGGCGACTCGTGTCCCAGAACGGCCGCGGCGTGCCGGCGCACCGCGTCGAGCAGGGCGTGTTCGGCCTCCTTCGACGAGAGCCCGGCGAGCCAGGCGCCGGTGTCCCGCGCGTCACCGGATTCGACGGCGGCGGTACGGCGCGTGACAGCGCGGACGAGACCGCTCAGCAGGGTGGGCACCCCGCCGGAACGCCGTCGCAGGGCGGCGTGGTCGAGGAACGCGGCCACGAAGGCGGCCCCTCGCCGGTCGACGGCGGCGTCCAGGAGCGCGAGTCCCTGATCGGCGTCGAGCGGCCGGACGCCGTTGCGGGCGATGCGGACGCGGTCGGTGGTGCCCAGGTGCGCGGTCAGACCGCCGGCCTCCCACAGGCCCCAGGCCACCGCGGTGGCGGGCAGTCCGAGTGAGCGCCGGTGCTCCGCGAGGGCGTCGAGGAAGGCGTTGGCCGCGGCATAGTTGGCCTGTCCCGGACCGCCCAGGATGCCGGCGACCGACGAGAACAGGACGAAGCGCTTCAGGTCGGCGTCGCGCGTGAGGTCGTGCAGATGCAGTGCCGCGTCCACCTTGGGCCGCAACACGGTGGCGACCTGCTCCGGGGAAAGGCCGGACACCGTCCCGTCGTCGAGGACGCCGGCGCTGTGCACCACGGCGGTCAGGGGCCGGTCGAGGCCGGAGAGCACCGATGCCAGGGCCTCCCGGTCGGCCACGTCGCACGCTTCGACGGTCACCGACGCGCCCAGGGCGGTGAGTTCGTCGATCAGGTCGGCGGTGCCTTCGGCGGTGCGGCCGCTTCTGCTCAGTAGCAACAGGTGGCGGGCGCCGTGTGCGGCGACCATGTGCCGGGCGACGAGCCGGCCCAGGCCGGTGGTTCCGCCGGTGACGAGCGTGACGCCTTCGGGATCGAGCGTCCGCGGCTCTTCGGACGCGAGGTCGGCTGCACGCGTCAGGCGGGGGACCAGAACAAGGCCCGCGCGAACGGCACTCTGCGGCTCGTCGGACGCGACCGCGGCGCGCAGCCCGGCCACGTCCGCGGCGGCGGAGTCCGCCTCGGGGTCCAGGTCGATCAGGACGAGACGTCCGGGGTGTTCGGCCTGCACCGTCCGGGCGAGACCCCATACGGAGGCCCCGGCCAGGTCGGTGACGCCGGACGCCGACTCGGCCGCCACAGCGCCACGGGTCGTGAGAACAAGACGGGTGGCCTCGTACCGTTCGTCGCGCAACCAGTGCTGCACCTGCGCGAGGGCGAGTTGCACGCGCGCGTGGACCTCGGCCGAGGTGCCGGCGGCTTCCGGCCGGGGATGGTCACCGAACACGAGCAGGGTGTCGGGCGCGGGCCCCGTGGTGTCCGCCGCCAGGTCCGGCACCCCGTGCGCGTCGAAGCCCGCGTCGGTGAGGGCGGAGGCGACATGCGCGGCGTCGGGTCCCACCGCGAGCCAGCGACCCGCGGGCTGTGGCTCGGGCGGGGTGGTCACGGGCTGCCACCGCGTGTGCAGCAGCATCTGCCGGACGGTGTCGTCCGCTGCGGAAGCCGCCTCCGCCATGGGCCGCGTCGCCAGGGTGCTCACGGAGACGACAAGGGCTCCCGCCGGGTCCACGGCGAGCAGCGCGACGCCCTCCGGCTCCGGCCGGGTCAGCCGGACCCGCAGCGTGGTGGCCCCGGCCGCGTGCAGTCGTACGTCGTGCCAGGAGAACGGCAGGTTGAGCGGCCCGGATTCGTCCCTGTCCACCTCGCCCAGGACGTCGGGGTGCAGGGCCGCGTCCAGCAACGCCGGGTGCAGACTCCAGCCGTCGGCGGTCTCCCCTTCGGGCAGGGCGATCTCGGCGAAGACCTCCGCGTCCCTGTGCCACACGGCTCGCAGGCCTCGAAAAGCGGGACCGTAACCGTATCCGGCCCGGGCCATCCGCTCGTAGGCGTCCGCGACGGGCATCGCCTGCGCGCCCTGCGGCGGCCAGGTCGCGAGCGCTTCGGCGGCGGCGCTGTCAGCCGGCAGGGCGGGGACGAGGAAGCCATGGGCGTGCCGGGACCACAGCGGGTCGGCCGTCGATTCGGCGCCGCTCTGCGGCGCCGAGTGGACGCTCACCGCACGGCGCCCCGACCCGTCCGGCGCCCCGACGGTCACCTGCAGGCTGACGGTCTGCTGTGCCGCGACCACGAGCGGGGCCTCGAGGACCAGTTCTTCCAGACAGGGGGCGCCCACCTCGTCACCCGCCCGGATCGCGGCCTCGACGAAAGCCGTTCCGGGAAACAGGACGGACCCGCGCACCACGTGGTCGGCCAGCCATGGATGCGTGGCCGTGGAGACCCGTCCGGTGAACACCACGCCGTCCTCGTCCGCGCGATGGATCGCGGCGCCCAGCAGCGGGTGCACGACGGGGCGCAGGCCGAACGACTGCGGGTCGCCGCCTGTCGGTGTGTTGAGCCAGTGGTGGGTGCCTTGGAAGGGGTAGGTTGGCAGGTCGGGGTGGACGGGAGTGCGGGTCGGGGTCGGGTGGAGGGTGACGCCCTGTGTCCACGCGGTGCTGAGCGCGCGGGTCCAGTCGTGGGCGTCGCCGTGGCCACGGTGGAGTGTGGCGAGGACGGCGGGTTGCTCGGTGAGGTCGTCGAGTGTTTCCAGTGTTTCCTGGGTCGGCAGGGTGAGGACGGGGTGGGGACTGACCTCGATGAAAGCGGTGACGCCGCTGTGGGCCAGGGCGCGGATGGCCGTTTCGTAGTCGACGGTGTGACGCAGGTTGCGGTACCAGTAGTCGGCGTCGAGTTCGGTGCCGTCGACCGGGCCGCCCGTCAGGGAGGAGTAGAAGGGCAGGTCACCACTGCGCGGTGTGACGGGTGCGAGCGCTTCGAGGATCTCGTCCTTGATCACTTCGGCGTGGACGGAGTGCGAGGCGTAGTCGATGAGGACCCGTCGGTAACGCGTCTCGTGTTTCTCGCACCAGGCGACGAGTCGGTCGAGTGCTTGTGTGGGACCGGACAGGACGGTGTTGGCGGGGCTGTTGACCGCTCCGATGTCCAGTCCGAGGTCGGCGGCGATCGCTTCGGTCCGGTCTCGTGGCAGCGCCAGGGAGATCATTCCGCCGCGGCCGGCGATGCGGGTGATGAGCTGCGAGCGCAGGGTGACGATGCGCGCGCCGTCGGCGAGGGTGAGCGCGCCGGACACCGTGGCGGCGGCGATCTCGCCCTGTGAGTGACCGACCACCGCGGCGGGCCGGACGCCTGCGGCCCGCCACTGTGCGGCGAGGGAGACCTTGACGGCCCACAGGGCCGGCTGGACGACGTCCACGCGATCAAAGTCGGGCTGGTCCGGTTCACCGCGCAGCACGGCGAACAGGTCCCAGTCGACGAAGGGCCGCAGAGCCTCACGGCACTCCTGCAGACGCTGCGCGAAAGGACCGTCGTCGTCGAGGAGTTCGACGGCCATGGTGGGCCACTGGGCGCCCTGACCGGGAAAGACGAAAGCGGGATCGCCCAGTCGGCGACCGGTGCCGCGCACCACGTCGGCGTGGTCGTCCGCATCCGCGTCAGCCAGTGCGCGCAGGCGTGTCACCAGTTGTGTGCGGTCGTTTCCGGCGATTGCGGCTCGGTGTTCGAACACGGTCCGTGAGCCGGCCAGCATCCCTGCCACCGTGTCGGCCGGCAGCTCGGGGTGACGTTCCAGGAAGTCCGCCAGCCGTGCGGACTGGGCCCGCAGCGCGCCCTCCCCACGCCCCGACAGCAGCATCGGCGCCCTCACTCCCGACGGTCCGGCGACGGCCGCGGGAACGAGCTCGGCGGGCGCCTCCTCCAGGATCAGATGCGCGTTCGTCCCACTGGCGCCGAAGGAGGAGACGCCTGCGCGGCGGGGGGTGCCGGTGCGCGGCCAGGGCCGGGATTCGGTCAGGAGCTGGAGTCGGCCTGTGCTCCAGTCGACGTGGGGTGAGGGTGCGTCGACGTGGAGGGTCCGGGGCAGCGTGTCATGGCTCAGCGCCATGACCATCTTGATGACGCCGACGACACCGGCCGCGGCCTGGGTGTGGCCGATGTTCGACTTCACCGAACCCAGCAGCAGGGGTTCTCCGGCCGGACGGTCCTGGCCGTAGGTGGCCAGGAGCGCCTGTGCCTCGATGGGGTCGCCGAGCGTGGTTCCGGTGCCGTGTGCCTCGACGGCGCCGATCTCGGACGGGGAGAGGCCGGCCTGCGCCAGGGCGGTGCGGATCACCCGCTGCTGCGCGGGGCCGTTCGGGGCGGTGAGACCGTTGGAGGCGCCGTCCTGGTTCAGGGCCGAACCCCGCACCACGGCCAGGACCGGATGTCCCAGCCGACGTGCGTCCGACAGCCGTTCCAGCAGGACCAGGCCGACGCCCTCGGCGAAGCCGGTGCCGCTCGCCCCGGCGGCGAACGCCCGGCACCGCCCGTCGGCCGAGAGCGCCCCCTGGCGGCTGAACTCCACGAGTGCGCCGGGCGTCGACATGACCGTGGCACCCCCCGCGAGGGCGAGGGTGCACTCGCCCTGTCGCAGCGACTGCGCCGCCAGGTGGATCGCCACCAGCGAAGACGAACACGCCGTGTCCACCGTGATCGCCGGCCCCAGCAGACCCAGCGTGTAGGAGATGCGGCCGGAGGCGACACTGACGGCCGATCCGTTGCCGAGGTAGCCCTCCAGGTTCTCGGGGGCCCGCTCGTGGAGGCCGGGACCGTAGCCCCCGTGCATCACACCGGCGAAGACGCCTGTCCGGCTGCCCTTCAGTGAGACCGGGTCGATGCCCGCGCGTTCGAAGGTCTCCCAGGCCGTCTCCAGCAGCAGCCGCTGCTGCGGATCCATCGCCAGCGCCTCACGCGGCGATATCCCGAAGAACGCCTCGTCGAACCGCCCGGCATCCGCCAGGAACGCACCCTGCCGGGCGGACGACTTTCCACCGCCGCTGCTTTCGTCACCCAGGAGCCGGTCCAGGTTCCAGCCCCGGTCGTCGGGGAGCGGGCCGACCGCGTCCGTCTCCGCCACGAGCAGGTCCCACAGCTCCTGGGGCGTGCGGGCGCCACCGGGCAGACGGCAGCCCATCGCCACGATGGCGATGGGCTCGTCCGACTGCTCCGTCACAGCTGTTCCCCCGGCGTCCCCCGCGCTCTCGGCACCGAGGCCCCCCTCCGTCAGGCCGTCGAGGTACCGGGCGAGGGCCTGCGGGGTCGGGTGGTCGTAGGCCACAGCGGCTGAGAGACGGTGGCCGGAGGCGGCCGACAGCCGGTCGCGGAGGGTCACGGCGGCCAGGGAGGTGAAGCCGAGTTCGTGCAGAGGCCGATCGGCG
The DNA here is from genome assembly GCF_003032475.1 of Streptomyces sp. P3. NCBI lineage: Bacteria > Bacillati > Actinomycetota > Actinomycetes > Kitasatosporales > Streptomycetaceae > Streptomyces > Streptomyces sp. P3. Next base: position 5,451,529 of record NZ_CP028369.1, on the reverse strand, counting down.
GTCACGTCCTCGGAGGCCAGACCGAGGATGTCCGCGACCACGGAGCGCACCAGGCCGAGCAGCCCGTGCCGCGTCGTCGGGAGGACGGTGCCGGCGGACACCGGGGTCGCGGCGGGCGCTGCTCCGGTCGGTCCTTCGGCGGCCGGCTGGGGGCGGACGTTCACGGACGGATTGACGACCAGCAGCGTCGAGGGCAGCTCGGCCAGCCGCCGCCGGGCGGTCTTTCCCGCCGCTGTACGCGGGATGCCGTCGATGACGTGGAACTCGTCGGGCACCTTGAAGTAGGAGAGTTCCCGGCGGCAGGTCTCGAGGAGTTCCCGGGTGTCGATGCCCGCGGGGCCCTCCGGACCCGGCACCAGGTAGGCGACGGGTACCTCGCCCAGTACGGTGTGGGGTCTGCCCGTCACCGCGGCCTCGGCCACGCCGGGCACCCGGGCCAGGACGTGCTCCACCTCCGCGGGGTGGATGTTCTCGCCGCCGCGGATGATGAGTTCCTTGACCCGGCCGGTGAGGGTGAGCCTCCCGGCCGGGTCCTGCCGCCCGAGGTCGCCGGTGCGGTACCAGCCGTCCACGAGCACGGCCCGGGTCGCTTCCGGGGCGTTGTGGTATCCGGTCATGGTGGCCGGACTGTTCACCCAGATCTCGCCCTCGTGGCCGACAGCCACCTCCTCGCCGGTCAGCGCGTCCGTCAGCCGCAGCGTCAGGCCGGGCAGCGGGGTGCCGGTCGTGCCCAGGGCGCGTGGACCGGTGAGTGCCTGTGTGGTGATGGCGCCTCCGGTCTCGCTGCTTCCGTAGCTGTCCAGGAGGCGGATGCCGAAGGTGTCCTCGAAGGCTTCGTGCAGCGCGGGCGGGCAGGCCGAGCCTGCCGCCATGCACACCCGCAGCTTCGGCAGTGCGAGCCCGCGCTCGCGCGCGAGGTCCACCATGCGGTGGTAGGTGGTGGGAGAGGCGACGAGGAAGGTGGCCTGCTCGCTGCCGACGGCCTCCATGATCTCGTCCGGGGCGGAGCCCTCCAGGAAGTGGGCGAAGGCCCCGACGGCCAGAGTGGCGAGTACACCGATGTTGTGCGAGGCGGCGTGGTACAGCGGCATCGGCCACACGAGGCGGTCGGCCGCGGACAGGCCGAGGATCGGCACGGTGCATGCGGCCGTGGCCCAGAGGGACTTGCGCTGGGTCGTGACCACGCCCTTGGGGCGTCCGGTGGTGCCGGAGGTGTAGAGGATCCAGGCCGTCTCGTCCAGGTCCAGGTCGTCCCGCGCGTCGACGGGCGGCGGGGTGACGGCGAGGTGCTCGAAGTCGGTGGCGCCCGCCACCGGCTCGGCGGCGCCGACGACGATCAGATTGCAGTCCAGCCCGCTGCTCCGACCGATCCGTACCACCTGGGACACCTGTGCCGCGCCGCTGATCACCGTGCGGGCGCCGCTGTCGGCGAGGTGGTGGGCGAGCTCGGTGTCGGAGGACCGTGGGTCGACCGGCACGCCCACGGCTCCCGCCCGCGTGACGGCGAGACAACTCTCCACCATCTCGACCCGGTTGCCCACGCGCAGCAGGACGCGCTCACCGCGACCGACCCCGAGTGCGGCGAGGTGCCCGGCCAGGAACCGGGTGCGCTGTTCCAGAGCACCGTAGGTGACCGACCGTCGAGAGTCCTGGAAAGCCCGCTCGTCCGCTCGCTGCAGTGCGTGGTCCCTGAGGATCTCGTGCAGCGGACGGACAAATGCGACGGAGCGTTCTTCAGTCACAGCTCGGCTTCCAATCACATGGGGCGATGGACGGACTCTGACAATCCGGGGCCGCCATCCCCCAGGCACCGTCGGCACAAGGAGCGGCAGAGATCGTTCCCGATCCTTGCCAAGCAGTATGTCGAGGGGGGCACTAGGTCTTTCTCTAAACCCGGCCCGGCGCTGCCCGGACGCCGACTGTCGTTCTCGACCCCCCGGAAGGCCTGGTGGGGCGCCCCGCTCGCCGACGCGGGTCCTGCACGGGCGAGGGCCCGTCCGGCACGGACGAGGGCCCGTCCGGCACGGACAAGGGCCCTGCCCCCCGTCAACCGGCGGGGGGCAGGGCCCTGCTGCGGTGGCCGGCCCGGTCAGGTGCCTCGGGCGGCGAGCCAGCCGTCGGTGACCCCGGCGGTGGAGCGGGCGTGGTCCTCCATCATCGTGAAGTGGTTGCCGGGGACGTCGAGAACCGTGTGGGCCCGGTGCCAGGACGTCTGCCATTCCTCGGGCCGCATCTCCTCACCGGGCTCCGCGGGCACCGGGGGCTCGCTGGAACGCACCAGCAGCACGGGGCACTCCAGGGGGCCCGGCTCCCATTCCCCGATCATGGCGACGTACCAGCTCATCGCGGTGAGCCGGGCGGAGTCCATGTGCGCGAACATCGACTCCCGTTCGAACATCCCGCTGAGCATCTGCCGGGAGAAGCGCAGGAACGGGGAGTCGGCCCGTGGCATGTAGGTGTCCAGCAGGACGACGGCCGCCGGCGGGGCGCCGCGCTCCTGCATCCGCCGGGCGGCGGAGAGCGCGAGGATCCCGCCGGACGACGAGCCGAGCAGGACCGGGGCAACGTCTCCGGCGATCCGCCGTACGGCGTCGGCGTGCAGGTCGGCCACCGCGTCGAAGGTCGCCGGCAGCGCCTCACCCGTACCGAAGCCCTGGGTGGGCAGCGCCCAGACGTCGCGCCGGCCGCGGAACGGCGAGGCGAACCGGGCGTACTGGTGGACTCCGGCGAGGGCGACGTAGGAGCTGAAGCAGACCAGCGGTGCCGCGGCACCACCGGCCGAGAGCCGGATCGCCGCGGGCGGGCCGGGGAGTTCGTCCGGCGAGGTGAAGGTGGGGCGCAGTTCCGCCGCCGCCTGGAGCAGGGTGAAGCCGTCGTCGACACGGTCGTCGAGACAGGCCCGCTTGAACAGGCCGCCGAGGGTGTCCTCGGGGCGGATGCCCGGCGCGCTCACAGCCGTCTGTTCCCGGCCGGTCTCCGGGGCGGCCCGCTCGCCGAGCCGGCCGTGCAGATGGGCGGCGAGTGCCTCGGGCGTGGCATGGTCGAACAGAAGGGTCGGCGCGAGTTTCAGGCCGGTGGCGGTGGCGAGGTGGTTGCGGAGTTCGACCACCGTGAGGGAGTCGAAGCCCTGCTCGGTGAAGAGCCGGTCGGGCTCCACCCCGTCCGCGCTCGCGTGCCCCAGCACGGTGGCGGCGAGGTCGCGCACCAGACCGACCAGCAGAGCGCGGCCCTCTTCGGCGGAGCGTCCGGCCAGGAGCGACGGTCCGACAGGCTCCGTCGCGCCGGACGCGATCCTGCGCCGCGCCGCCGCGGTGACCGGCCGCAGCATCGAGCGGACTTTGGCCCGGCCCGAACCGGTGGCGACGGCGATCACCGCGGGGTCGGCCGTGGAGAGGGCGTCGTCGAGAAGAGCGAGGGCGTCCCCGGTGGTCAGGGGGCGCAGGCCACCGCGGTTCAGTCGGCCCCGGTCGGTTCGGGACAGACCGGCGGTCATGCCGCTGTCGTCGCTCCACAGGCCCCAGGCGACGGACGCCGCGGGTCGGCCGAGGGAGCGTCGGAGGGCGGCGAGGCCGTCGAGGAAGGCGTTCGCCGCCGCGTAGTTGGCCTGGCCGGGAGCGCCGAAGGTGCCCGCCGCCGAGGAGAACAGCACGAACGCGGGCGGGTCGTGGTCGGCCGTGGCGTGGTGCAGGTTCCAGGCTCCGTCCGCCTTCGGGCGCAGCACGGTGTCGAAGCGCGCCCCGTCGAGTGCGGTGAGGACGGCGTCGTCGGTGACTCCGGCCGCGTGGATCACCCCGGTCAGCGGGGCGTCGGCGGGCAGTTGGGTCAACAGCCGCTCCACATCGGCTCGTTCGGCGACGTCGCAGGCCTCCAGACGTACTCGGACACCCAGTTCCGCCAGCTCGGCGACCAGGGCCTCCGCACCGTCCGCGGCGGGGCCGCGCCGTCCGGCGAGCAGCAGCGAACGCACGCCGTGCCGGGTGACGAGGTGACGGGCGACGGCCCGGCCGAGGGTGCCGGTTGCGCCGGTGACCAGGACCGTGCCCGCGGCGAGGTCGGGCGCGGGGCCGGGAGTGGCGGGCACGGCATCGGGGTGCAGGACCCGTCCGTCGCGGACCGCGCTGTGCGGGCCGCCGGAGGCGATCGCTGCGAGCAGTGCGGCCTCGTCGCCTCCCTCGGCCCCGCCGGGCAGGTCCACCAGCTGGAAACGGCCGGGGTGTTCGGTCTGTCCGGCACGGACCAGTCCCCACAGGGCGGCAGCGGTCACGTCCGGCAGGACCGCGTCCGCGGACGCGTCGTCCGGGCCCGCCACGACCGCGCGGCGGGTGACGAACACGAGCCGGGCATCGGCGTACCGCTCGTCGGCGAGCCAGCCGCTCATCACCTCCTGGGTGCGGGACAGGCGGCCGCGGAGCGCCTCGGGCATGCCGTGACGGCCGACGCGACACGGCTCCGGTGCGACGACGACCACCTCGGGCATCGTCATCCCGGTGTCGAGGGCTTTGGCGAGCGACTCCAGATCGGCGTAGGTCTCCACGTGGACCCCGGTCGCGTCGAGAGCGGCGACCACCCGGTCGTCGCCTCCGCCGAGGACGATCCAGCGCGCCGTGCGCGGAGCGGGCGACTCGGGGGCGGGAAGCGTTTCCTGCCAGTCCAGGCGCAGCAGTTCGGGCCGGCCCGTCCCGGCGGCCGGGGCGGCGGCCACCTCCCGCAGAGTGATCGCGTCGGCGGTGGCGACAGCCCGGCCGGCGGTGTCGGTGACCAGAACCCGGTAGCCGTGGTCGTGGCCGGCCGGTGTCAGGCGCACCCTCAGTGCGGTCGCGCGGTCGGCGTGCAGGGTCAGTCCGGTCCACGCGAACGGCAGCATCGGCGCCGTGGGATCCTCGTCGCCGCGCAGCCCGGGACGCCTGACCAGCAGCGCCTGGACGGCAGCGTCGAGCAGCGCCGGATGCAGGGCGTGCCGTGCCGCGTCCTGCCGGTACGGTTCCGGCAACGCGACCTCGGCGTACACCTCCTCGCCGCGTTCCCACACGCGGCCCAGGCCGCGAAAACTCGGGCCGTAGGCGAAGCCGGCGGCGGCGAAGGCCGGGTAGGGGTCCTCGTCGGAGACGAGGGAGGCTCCCGGCGGGGGCCAGGCGGCCAGGTCGTCGGCCGGGACGGACGGCGGCCGCGGCGCGAGGACGCCCTGGGCGTGCCGCTGCCATTCCCCGTCGTCGGCCGAGGGCCGCGACCACACGGCGAAGGCCCGGTGGCCCCGGTCGTCGGCGGCGTCCACGGTGACCTGGAGGTGGGCGGCGCCCTCGGCGGGCACGACGAGCGGGGTGAGCAGGGTGAGTTCGCCGAGGTGAGCGCGGTCGGTGCGGTCGCCCACGTGCAGGGCGAGGTCGAGGTAGCCGGTGGCGGGCAGGATGACCTGCCCGAGGACGGTGTGGTCGGCGAGCCAGGGGTGGCTGCGCAGCGACAGCCGCCCGGTGAACAGCAGGTCGTCCGAGCCCGCGCGGGCGACCTCGGCCGCGAGGAACGGGTGGTCCGCCGAGTGCAGCCCGGCGGCGCCGGGATCGCCGGCCGAGGCCACCGTCGGCAGCCAGAACCGCTGCCGCTGGAAGGCGTAGGTGGGCAACGGCACGGCGCGGGCACGGGGAAGAAGCGCCGCCCAGTCGGGTTCGGCGCCGTGCGCGAACAGTGCGCCGACGGCGCGGAGCAGACAGCCGGTCTCGGGCTCGCCCCGCAGTACGGCTGCCGCGAACACCGTTTCGGCCGTGTCGGGCTCCGCCTCGGGGAGAGCCGCCTCGGCGAGCGTGGTGAGCGAACCGTCCGGGCCGACCTCCAGGAAGCGGCGGACACCGAGGCCGTGCAGCCGGGTGACGCAGTCGTGGAACCGGACCGGCTCACGCAGGTGCCGCACCCAGTGCTCGGGGTCGGTGAGCAGACCGGCGGTGGCCGGTTCACCGGTCCGTGCGGAGACGACGGACAGGACGGGCTCTTCGTAGGAGAGGCCGGCGGCGACGGCCCGGAAGTCGTCGAGCGCCGGGTCCATGAGCGGGGAGTGGAAGGCGTGGCTGACCCGGAGCCGGGCCGTGCGCCGGCCGGCCGCCGAGAAGTGCTCGCAGATCCGGGCGACGGCCTCCTCCGTGCCGGAGACGACGGTCGAGGAGGGCCCGTTGAGGGCGGCGATGCCGACTTCGTGTTCGTGTCCGGACAGCAGCGGCAGTACCTCCCGCTCGGTGGCCCGGATCGACGCCATCGCGCCGCCGGGCGGCAGCGCCTGCATGAGGCGGCCGCGGGCGGCGACCAGGGCGCAGGCGTCGTCGAGGGAGAACACGCCGGCGACATGGGCCGCGGCGATCTCGCCGACGGAGTGTCCGGCGACGTGGTCCGGGCGGACGCCCCACGACTCCAGCAGGCGGTACAGCGCCACTTCGAAGGCGAACAGGGCGGGCTGTGCGTGTTCGGTGCGGTTCAGGAGTTCGGCGTCGTCTCCCAGGACCACCTCCCGCAGTCCGGGAACGCGTTCGCACACGGCGTCGAAGGTCTGCGCGAACACCGGGTGGGCGGCGTGCAGTTCGCGGCCCATACCGGGCCGCTGCGCACCCTGGCCGGTGAACAGGAACGCCGTGCGGCCGCCCGCGCGTGCGGCGCCGGTGACCGTGCCGGGCAGCGGCGTCCCCTCGGCCAGGGCCCGCAACCGGGCCGTGAGGCCGTCGTGATCGTCGGCGACGAGGACGGCCCGGTGGGTGAACGGCGTCCGGGTGGTCGCCAGCGCCAACGCGGTGTCGGCGACGGCGACTTCGGGGTGGGCGGTCACGTGGTCGAACAGCCGGACGGCCTGCTCGCGCAGGGCGTCGCGGCTGCGACCGGTGACGACCCAGGGCACCGGCGAAGGCACCCGCGACGCCGACGGGCCAGCACCCGTGTCGTCGACGTCGGACGTGTCGTGCGGTCCTTCGGTGACGCCTTCCAGGATGACGTGCGCGTTGGTACCGCTGATACCGAACGACGACACACCCGCACGCCGCGGATGCCCGGCCTCCTCCTCCCACACCCGCGCCCCCGTCACCAACTCCACCGCACCCGCCGACCAGTCCACATGCGACGACGGCTCATCCACATGCAACGTCGCCGGCACCACACCCGCCCCCATCGCCAGCACCATCTTCATCACACCCGCCACACCGGCACCCGCCTGCGTATGACCGACGTTCGACTTCACCGACCCCAACCACAACGGACGACCCCCGTCCCGCCCCCGGCCATAGGTCGCCAACAACGCCTGCGCCTCGATCGGATCACCCAACCGCGTCCCCGTACCGTGCGCCTCCACCACATCCACATCCACCGCCGACACACCCGCATCCGCCAACGCCGCACGGATCACCCGCTGCTGCGACGGACCGTTCGGCGCACTCAACCCGTTCGACGCACCGTCCTGATTCACCGCCGAACCCCGCACCACCGCCAACACCGGATGCCCCAACCGCCGCGCATCCGACAACCGCTCCACCAACAACAGACCACCACCCTCCGAGAACCCCGTCCCGTCCGCCGCCTCCGCGAACGCCTTGCACCGACCGTCCACCGCCAACCCCTGCTGACGACTGAAGTCCACGAACAGAGCGGGTGTCGACATCACGGTGACGCCGCCGGCCAGCGCCAGGTCGCACTCCCCCGCACGCAGCGCCTGCGCCGCCAGGTGTAGGGCGACCAGCGACGACGAGCAGGCGGTGTCGACGGTGACCGCCGGGCCCTCCAGCCCGAAGGTGTACGACACGCGGCCCGACAGGACACTCGCGGAGTTGCCCGTGCCCAGATGGGCGCCGACGTCGTCGCCCGGCGCGATCGGACGTGAGGTGTAGTCCTGGTAGTTGGTGCCGGCGAACACGCCGGTGCGGCTGCCGCGCAGCGACCGCGGATCGATCCCCGCCCGCTCGAACGTCTCCCAGGCGGTCTCGAGCAGCAGCCGCTGCTGCGGGTCCATGGCCAGAGCCTCGCGGGGCGAGATGGCGAAGAGGCCGGGATCGAAGTCGGCGAAGCCGTCCAGGAATCCACCGGTGAGTGTGGCGGTACGGCCCGCCGTACCGGGCTCGGGATGGTAGAGCCCGGCCACGTCCCAGTCCCGGTCCTCCGGGAACGGGCCCATCACGTCGGTCCCGTCGGCCAGCAGCTGCCAGAACCGCTCCGGGGTGTCCGCCCCGCCGGGGAAACGGCAGGCCATGCCGACGATGACGACCGGGTCCTCGGCCGTCTCAGGGGGCGCGACGGCGGCGCCGGACGCGGAGGCGCCGGACGCGGAGGCGCCGGTCGGGGCGAGCTGCTCGCCGAGGTGCTCGGCCAGGGCCGCGGGCGTGGGGTAGTCGTAGACGAGGGTCGCGGGCAGTCGCATACCCGTCGCCTCGCCCAGGGTGTTGCGCAACTCGACGGAGGTGAGGGAGTCGAAGCCGAGCTCCCGGAAGGCGCGGGCCGGTTCGACGTCGTCGGGGCTCGGATGGTTGAGGACGTAGGCGATGTGAGCGCGCACCAGCTCGAGCAGGGCATGACGGCGGTCGGCGTCCCCGAGGGCGGCGATCGTGGCCATCATGTCGTTGTCGTCGCCGCCGGAGACGGCCGGGGCAGCGGCGCGCTGGGCACGCATCCGCTCCAGATCCGGGAGCTCGGCGTAGAGACGGCGGGGGCGGCCCTTGCCGAGCTCCGTCCCGAAGACCTCCCAGTCGATGTCGGTGACCACGAGCGACGTGTCGTCCTGGTCCAGGGCGTGTTGCAGGGCCGTGACCGCGACGGCGGGATCCATGAGACGGACGCCGTGACGCTGGAGTCGCTCGCCGACCGTGCCGGAGGCCATGCCTCCCTCGGCCCAGCCGCTCCATGCGATCGCCGTGGCGGGCAGACCGCGCGAGCGGCGGTCCTCGGCGAGGGCGTCCAGGAAGGCGTTGCCGGGGGCGTAGTTGCCGTGTCCGGGGCTGCCGAAGACACCCGAGGAGGAGGAGAACAGCACGAAGGCGGAGAGGTCGAGGCCGGCGGTGGCGGCGTCGAGGTTGAGCGCGCCGCCCACCTTGACCCGCAGGACCTCGGCGAGGCGCTCGGGCGTGAGCGAGCCGATGACCCCGTCGTCGAGAACGGCAGCGGTGTGGAAGACGGCGGTGAGGGGGCGCTCCTCGGGGACGGAGGCCAGCAGGTCTTCGAGGTCCGCGGGGTCGGCGATGTCGCAGGCGACGAGGTCCGCGCGGGCACCGAGGGCGGTCAGTTCGGCGAGCAGCCCCGCGGCGCATTCCGCGTCGGGGCCGGAGCGGCTGACGAGCAGGAGGTGCGCCGCTCCCTCTTGGGCGAGCCAGCGGGCCACATGACGGCCGAGGGCGCCGGTGCCGCCGGTCACGAGGACCGTGCCCTCCGGTCGCCACCGGCGTCGGGCGGCGAGCCCGCCCACGGCGGCGCGCTCCAGCCGGCGGCCGAGCGTGCCGGTGACGCGTACGGCGACCTGGTCCTCGTGGTCGGTTCCGGCGAGGACGGCGACGACCCGGTCGGCGGTGCGCGCGTCGAGCTGAGCGGGCAGGTCGATCAGGCCGCCCCAGCAGTCGGCCTGTTCCAGGGCGACGACCCGTCCGAACCCCCAGACGAGGGCCTGGGCCGGTGAGGCGGGCGCCTCGCCGGAACGGGTGGCTACGGCGCCGCGGGTGAGGAACCACACCGGCAGCCGGACGTTGAGGTCGTCCATGGCCTGCACCAGGGCGACGGTGGCGGCGAAACCACCGTGCAGCAGCGGGTGCCGAGGATGCGCGCCGCCGTCGAGCGCGAGCAGGGACAGCACACCGCGTGCGTCGGCCGTCGCCTCGCCCAGCACGGCGGCGAGCGCCGCGCGGTCGGCGTGCTCTTCGACCACGACGGGAACGCAGTCTGCGCCGGCGCGGGTCAGCGCGGCCCGGACGCGGGTGGCCTCGGGACCGTTCTCGTGGCCGCGGGGCACGACAAGGGTCCAGCGGCCGGTGAGGGCCGGCGTCGGCGTGTCCTGCAGCGGGCGCCAGCTGATGCGGTAGCGCCAGCGGTCGGCGGTCTCACGGTCGTTGCCGCGTCGTCGGTAGTCGGCCAGGGCGGGGAGCAGTGCGGCCGTGGCCTGTTCGTCGAGGCCGAGCGCTTCGGCGAGGGTGCCGAGGTCACCGGAGTCGACGGCCTGCCAGAACGGGGCGTCCCGGGCGGCGTCGGTCGCGGGGGTCGCGGCAGCGGTGAACCCCGGCCAGTAGCGGCGGCGTTGGAAGGCGTAGACGGGCAGGTCGACGCGGCCCGCGGGCTCGTCGTGGACGGCGTTCCAGTCGACGGATCCGCCGCGGACGGCGAGACCGGCCACGGACGTCAGGAAGCGTTCGGTCCCGCCCTCGTCGCGGCGCAGGGTACCGAGGACGGCGCCGTCGGTGATGCCGAGGTCGTCGAGGATGTCGCCGACCGCCGTGGTGACCACGGGGTGCGGGCTCATCTCGACGAAGACGCGATGCCCGGCGTCGGCGAGCGCGCGCACCGTGCTCTCGAAGCGGACGGTGCGGCGGATGTTGTCGTACCAGTAGGCGGCGTCGAGCGTGGTGGTGTCCTCGACCCGGTTTCCGGTGACGGTGGAGTGGAACGGGATCTCGGCGGGGCGCGGGCGCACCGGTGCGAATCCGGCGAGCAGGGCCTCGCGGACCTCCTCCACCTGCGCGCTGTGCGAGGCGTAGTCCACCGGGACGCGGCGTGCGCGGATTCCGTCTCGGGTGAGGCGGGCCAGCAGTTCGGCCAGCGGTTCGGCGTCCCCGGACACGGTGACGGACCGCGGGCCGGTGACGGAGCCGACGGAGATGCGGCCGTCGTAGGGGGCGATGAGACGTTCGACCTCGGCGAGCGCCAGCGGTACGGCGACCATGCCGCCGCGGCCGGTGATGGCGGTGAGCTCCCGGGAGCGGGCGACGACGACCCGGGCCGCGTCCTGGAGGGTGAGGACACCCGCGATGTGCGCGGCGGCGATCTCGCCCTGGCTCTGTCCGGCGACGGCGGCGGGGCGGACCCCGCACGCCATCCACAGTCGGGCGAGGGCGACGCAGACGACGAAGAGGGTGGGCTGGACGACGTCGAGGCGCTCCGGGGGCGGGGCGCCGGGGGTACCGCGCAGGACGTCCAGGACGCGGAAGTCGGTGAACTGCTCCACGGCGGCTGCGGCTTCGTCGAAGGAGGCGCGGAACCGGGCGTCGGTGTCGTGGAGTTCGGTGGCCATGCCCGCCCACTGCGGCCCCTGGCCGGGGAAGAGGAAGACCGGGTCGCCCTCGGTGTCGGCGACGCCGCGCACCATGGCGGGGTCGGGCGCTCCGTCGGCCAGGGCGGTCAGGCCGCGCAGGAGGACGTCGGGGCCGGGGGCGACGACGACGGCACGGTGTTCGAGCGCGGACCGGGTGGTCGCGAGGGACCAGGCGAGGTCGGCGAGGCGCGGTGCGCCGTCCGGGTCGGCGCGCAGCCGGGCGGCGAGCCGACGGGCCTGGTCGCGCAGGGCGGGTGCGGTGCGGCCGGACAGGGTGAAGGCGCGCGGGCGGGACGTGTCGCCCGCGCGTCCGGTGTCGTCCTGCTCGGTGGGCGGGGCCTGTTCCAGGATGACGTGGGCGTTGGTGCCGCTGACGCCGAAGGAGGACACGCCCGCGCGGCGCGGGCGGTCGCCGACGGCGGGCCAGCCGCGGGCTTCGGTGAGCAGTTCGACGTTTCCGGCGGTCCAGTCGACGTGTCGGCTGGGCCGGTCGACGTGGAGGGTCGCCGGCAGTCGGCCCGCACGCAGCGCGAGGACCGTCTTGATGACGCCGGCGACACCTGCCGCGGCCTGGGTGTGGCCGATGTTCGACTTCACCGAGCCGAGCAGCAGCGGGCGGTTCGCGGGCCGGTCCTGTCCGTAGGTGGCGAGCAGGGCCTGCGCCTCGATGGGGTCGCCGAGGGTGGTTCCGGTGCCGTGCGCCTCCACGGCGTCCACGTCGGCGGGTGCCAGCTTCGCGTTGTTGAGCGCCTGCCAGATGACGCGTTCCTGGGAGGGGCCGTTGGGAGCGGTCAGGCCGTTGGACGCGCCGTCCTGGTTGACGGCGGAGCCGCGCAGGACGGCGAGGACGGGATGTCCGTGGCGGCGGGCGTCGGAGAGCCGTTCGAGGACGAGGACTCCCGCGCCCTCGCCCCAAGCGGTGCCGTCGGCGGTGTCCGCGAAGGCGCGGCAGCGGCCGTTCGGCGACAGGCCGCGCTGGCGGCTGAACTCGAGGAAGATCGTGGGCGTCGACATGACGGTGACGCCGCCGGCGAGGGCGAGGTCGCACTCTCCCGCGCGCAGGGCCTGCGCGGCCAGGTGGAGGGTGACCAGCGAGGAGGAGCAGGCGGTGTCGACGGAGACGGCGGGGCCTTCGAGGCCGAGGGTGTAGGAGATCCGGCCGGACAGCACGCTGGGCGCGTTGCCCACCCCGTCGTCGCCGGCGTTGTCCGACAGACTGAGCAGGGTGGTGTAGTCCTGCAGGTTGGTGCCGGAGAACACACCGGTGCGGCTGCCGCGCAGGGCGATCGGGTCGATCCCGGCGCGTTCGAGCGCCTCCCAGCTGATCTCGAGCAGGATCCGCTGCTGCGGGTCGGTGCCGACGGCCTCGCGCGGCGAGATGCCGAAGAAGCCGGCGTCGAAGTCGCCGACACGGTCGATGAATCCGCCGGTGCGGGTGTAGCTGCGGCCGGGGGTGCCGGGCGTCGGGTCGTACAGGGAGTCGATGTCCCAGCCCCGGTCGCGGGGCCACTCGGACATGGCGTCGCCACCGTCGTCGAGCAGCCGCCACAGATCGTCGGGGTCGCTGACCCCACCCGGGAATCGGCAGCCCATCGCGACGATCGCGACGGGGTCGTTGCGGTGTGCCTCGGCCGCGGCCAGACGCTGTCGCGTCTGGTGGAGGTCGGCCGTGACCTTCTTCAGGTAGCCGAGGAGTTTTTCCTCATCGCTCATGTCTTGTCACCCGTTCTCAGGTCCCTTGGCCGCGCCGTCAGGAGATGCCGAGGTCGTTCTCGATGAAGTCGAAGATCTCGTCCGCGCCGGCGGACTGGATCCGGTCGCTGACGTCGTCGCCGCCGCCGGCCGCGTCGGCGGCGGCGGTGTGACCGCCGAAGCCGGCGAGCAGCGACTGCAGGCGGGCGCCGATGCGATCGCGCCGGACGTCGTCCTTCGCCAGTGCGGTCAGGGCCGCTTCCAGGGAGTCGAGCCCGGCGAGGACGGTCTCGGCGCCCTCGGCGCCGTCCGAGAGCCGGCCGCGCAGGTACCCGGCGAGCGCGGTGGCGCTCGGCTGGTCGAACAGCAGGGTGGCGGGCAGGGCGAGTCCGGTGGCGGCGCCGATCCGGTTGCGCAGTTCGACCGCCATCAGCGAGTCGAAGCCGAGGGCGTTGAACGCCGTCGTGGCGCCGACCCGGTCGGTGCCGGTGTGGCCGAGGACGGCGGCGGCCTCGGTCCGCACCAGGCCGGTCAGGGTGCGTTCGCGTTCGGCCGCGGACTGTCCGGTGAGCCGTTCGCGCAGGGCCTGCGGGGCGCCCGTGGCGCTCTGCGGGCGGCGGGCGTGCAGGTCGCGGACCTCGGGGAGGCCGGTGAGCAGCGGGCTGGGCCGGGAGGTGGTGAAGCCGGGGGCGAAGCGTGCCCAGTCGACGTCGGCGACGGCGAGGACGGCGTCGGTGCGGGCGACCGCCCGGCCGAGGGCGTCGACGGCCCGCTCGGGGTCGAGCGGGTCGATGCCGCCGCGCCGCATGCGGTGTTCGCTGTCGGCGTCGGCGGTGGCCATGCCGCCGCCCGCCCACGGCCCCCACGCCACGGAGGTGGCGGGCTTTCCGTCGGCTCTGCGCCGTTCGGCCAGGGCGTCCAGACAGGCGTTGGCCGCCGCGTAGTTGGCCTGGCCGATGGTGCCGAGGGTGCCGGAGATCGACGAGTACAGGACGAACGCGGTGAGTTCGCGCCCACGGGTCAGTTCGTCGAGATGGCGGGCGGCCGCCAGCTTGGGCCGCAGGACGCGGTCCAGGGATGCGGCGTCCATGCCGTCGAGCAGCCGGTCGTCGAGCACGCCCGCGGTGTGCACGACGGCGTCGACGGGGTGCTCGGCGAGCAGCGCGGCGAGCGCGTCGCGGTCGGCGGTGTCGCAGGCGGCCAGGATCAGCTCGGTGCCGGAGTCGGCCAGCGCGTCCTTGAGGCGGGCGGCTCCCTCGGAACCCGCGCCGGAACGGCTGACGGCCACGATGCGGGCGGCGCCCTGCGCGGCGAGCCAGGTGGCCGTGCGCAGACCGAGCGCCCCGGTGGCCCCGGTGAGCAGGACGGTGCCGGACCAGTCGGGCGCGGATGCCCGGGGCGCGCCGGCCGGGGCGCGTTCGAGGCGGCGCACGAACGTGCCGACGGGCCGTACGGCGACCTGGTCCTCGCCTGTGCGGTCGGCCAGCGTCGCGGCCAGCCGGCGCGCCACGTCGCTCGCGACGGCGGTGTCGGTGCCGGCGGGCAGGTCCACCAGACCACCCCACAGCTGCGGGTGTTCGAGGGCTGCGGTGCGTCCCAGTCCCCACACGGCGGCCTGTTCGGGGACGACCGGTGCCTCCGTCCCGAGCACGCCGACGGCGCCCGCGGTGAGCGCCCACAGGCGCACGGCGTCGGTGCCCGCGGCCCCGTCCGAGAGGGCCTGGACGAGGGCGGCGGTCGCGGCGAGGCCGGCCGGGACGGAGTCGAGTCCGGGCAGCGCGGCGATGTCGGCGGCGAGCAGCGACAGCACGCCCGTCCAGGGCCCGTCGCCGTCCTGCCGCAGGGAGCCGAGGGCGGTGGCCAGGACCGTGCGGTCCGCGGTGGCGCAGTCGACGGGCAGGACGCGGACCCGGGCCCCGTGCGCGGTGAGCGCGTCCGCGACGGAGGTCGTCCAGGCGCGGCCGTCGAGCCGGTCGGGAACGGCGAGGACCCAGGTACCGGCGGGTGTGGCCACGTTCTCCGTGGTGGGCCGCCACACGACACGGTGCTCCCAGCCCTGGATCTCCGTCTGCCTGCGGTCCTCGCCGCGCCAGGCGGCGAGGGCGGGCAGCACCGCGCTGAGCGGGGCGTCGGTGTCGACGGCGAGGCGCTCGGCGAGGGCAGAGGGGTCCGCCGCCTCGACGAGTCTCCAGAAGGCGGCGTCCTGGTCGGACGCGGCGGGGTTCGGCGCGGAGGCCTCCAGCCAGAAGCGCTCGCGCTGGAAGGCGTACGTGGGCAGGGGCACGGGCCGGGCCTCGTCGTCGACCGGCGGCGCCGGCACGTCGCCGAGCCCGTGCACGTGCAGCGTGGCGGCGGCGAGCAGCGCGGAGCGGCCCTCGGGCAGGTCGCGGCGCACCAGGGGTACGGCGGTCACCGCCCCGGAGGCGCTGAGGCCGTCCTGGACCAGGGTGGTGAGGGTGGGGTCGGGGCCGAGTTCGAGCGTGAGGGTGACGCCGTTCGCCTCCAGGGTGCGGACGGTGTCGCCGAAGCGGACGGCCCGCCGGACGTGGGCCACCCAGTAGTCGGGGGTGGTCAGGGCGTCGGCGGCCGCGAGGTCGCCGGTCACGTTGGACACGATGGGGACGGTCGGCGGGTGGAAGCGGACCCGGGAGGCGACGGCGCGGAACTCGTCGAGCATGGGGTCCATCAGCGGCGAGTGGAAGGCGTGGCTGACCCTCAGACGCCGGGTCTTGCGGCCGCGGGCCGCGAACACGGCGGTGATCGCCTCCACGGCGTCTTCCTGGCCGGAGACGACCACCGAGACCGGTCCGTTGACCGCGGCCACGGCGACACGGTCGGCCCGGTCCTCCAGCAGGGGCCGGACCTCGTCCTCGGTCGCCTCCAGTGCGGCCATGGCGCCGCCCTCGGGCAGGCTCTGCATGAGCCGGCCCCGGGCCGCGACCAGGGCGCAGGCGTCGGTCAGGTCGAGGACTCCGCCGACGTGGGCGGCGGTCAGTTCGCCGACGGAGTGCCCGGCCAGCACGTCGGGCAGCACACCCCAGGACCGGACGAGGGCGTGGGCCGCGGTGCCGTACGCGAAGAGGGCGGCCTGTGTGTAGGCGGTGCGGTCCAGCAGGGCGGCCTCGGCGCTGTCCGGGGCGGCGAAGACGACGTCGCGCAGCGGCGGTCCGTCGAGGTGGGGGTCGAGTCCGGCGCACACCTCGTCGAAGGCGCGCGCGTAGACCGGGTGGGCGTCGTACAGGTCGCGGCCCATGCCGGGGCGCTGGGCGCCCTGTCCGCTGAACAGGACGGCGAGCCGTGCGCCCCCGGCGGTGCCGGTGACGGTGCGGGCGTCCGGCTCGCCGGCGGCGACTGCGGCGAGCCCGGCCAGGAGTTCCGCACGGTCCGCCGCGACGACGGCGGCCCGGTGGGCGTGCGGGTGACGGGCCACGGCGAGGGTGCGGGCGAGGTCGCGGAGGTCGTCGTCGTGGCGCAGCAGGTGGGCGCGCAGCCGGCCGGCCTGGGCGCGCAGCGCGTCCGGGGTGTGCCCGGAGACGGGGTGCACCCGGGGTGTCTCGGCGGGCGCCGTCCGTTCGGCGGCGGGCTCGGCGGCGGGCGGCTCCTCCAGGATGACGTGGGCGTTGCTGCCGCTGATCCCGAAGGAGGACACGCCCGCGCGGCGCGGCCGGTCGCGGCGGGCCGGCCAGGGGCGGGCCTCGGTGAGCAGTTCGACGGCGCCGCTGGTCCAGTCGATGTGCGGGGAGGGCTCGTCGACGTGCAGCGTGCGCGGCAGTTCGCCGTGGCGCATGGCCATGACCATCTTGATGACGCCCGCGGCGCCCGCGGCGGCCTGGGTGTGACCGAAGTTGGACTTCGCGGATCCCAGCAGCAGGGGTTGCGCGTCGCGTTCGCCCCCGTAGGCGGCGAACAGCGCCTGGGCTTCGATGGGGTCGCCGAGGGTGGTTCCGGTGCCGTGCGCCTCGACGGCGTCGACGTCGGAGGGCGCGAGTCCGGCCGAGGCCAGCGCCTGCCGGATGACGCGCTCCTGGGCGGGGCCGTTGGGGGCGGTCAGGCCGTTGGACGCGCCGTCCTGGTTGGTGGCGGAACCGCGGATCACGGCGAGGACGGGGTGGCCTTCGCGGCGGGCGTCGGAGAGGCGTTCCAGCAGGAGCATGCCGACGCCCTCGGAGAAGCTGGTGCCGTCGGCGGCGGCGGCGAAGGCCTTGCAGCGGCCGTCGGCGGCCAGCCCGTTCTGGGCCGTGAACTCGGTGTAGGTGCCGGGGGTGGCCATGACCGTCACCCCGCCGGCCAGAGCCATCGAGCACTCGCCCTGGCGCAGGGCGTGGGCGGCGAGGTGCAGGGCGACCAGTGCGGACGAGCAGGCGGTGTCGACCGTCATCGTCGGCCCCTCCAGGCCGAAGGTGTAGGCGACTCGGCCGGAGATGACGCTTGCGGACACGCCGAGTCCGATGTAGCCCTCCATGCCTTCGGGGATGTCGGCCAGGCCGGAGGCGTAGCCGGAGCCCATCGCCCCGACGTAGACGCCGGTGCCCGTGCCGCGCAGGGAGAGCGGATCGATCCCGGCGCGTTCTAAGAGCTCCCAGGAGGTCTCCAGCAGCAGCCGCTGCTGGGGATCCATGGCGAGCGCCTCGCGAGGGGCGATGCCGAAGAGGGAGGCGTCGAAGTGTGTGGCGCCGTGGAGGAATCCGGCCTCCAGGCCGGGCAGGCGGTCCAGGTCCCAGCCGCGGTCGGTGGGAAAGGCGCCGATGGCGTCCTGGCCCTCGGAGACGAAGCGCCAGAGGTCCTCGGGGGAGGTGACCCCGCCGGGGTACTGGCAGGCCATGGCGACGACGACGACCGGGTCGTCCTCCTCGGCCGCGGTCCTCCCGGTGGCGGACTGCACTGCGGTGCCCGCGAGTTCACGGGCGAGGTGGCGGGCGAGCGCGCTGGGCCGGGGGTGGTCGAAGACGAGCGTGGCCGGCAGCCGCAGCCCGGTCTCGGCGTTGAGGCGGTTGCGCAGGTCGACGGAGCTGAGGGAGTCGAAGCCGAGGTCCTTGAAGGACTGTTCGCCGTCGACGGCGCCGGCCGAGCCGTGGCCGAGGGCCACGGCGGCGTGGCGGCGGACCAACTCGAGCAGATGGCGCTCCTGTTCGGGTGCGGACAGGCCGGACAGGAGGCGGCTCAGTGCGGAGGAGTCCGCGTCCGCGGCGCGGGCGGTCCGCCTGCCCCGGGCCGCCGGGACGAGGCCGTGCAGGAGGGCGGGCAGCCGTCCGGCCGAGGCGGCCGAGCGCAGCGCGGCGGGATCGGTGCGCAGCGGCGCGAGCAGCGGCTCGCCGGTGGCGAGAGCCTCGTCGAGCAGGCTCAGGGCCCGCTCCGGGTCCAGGGCGGGCAGTCCGGAGGCCGCGATGCGGCGCCGGTCGTCCTCGCCGAGCCCGCCGGTCATACCGCTGTCGTGGTCCCACAGCGACCAGGCCAGCGAGGTGCCGGGCAGGCCGGTGGCACGGCGGTGGTGGGCCAGGGCGTCCAGGACGGTGTTGGCGGCGGCGTAGTTGGCCTGTCCGGCGCCGCCCAGCAGGCCGGCGGCCGAGGAGAACAGGACGAAGGCGGTGAGGTCGGCGTCCCTGGTCGCCTCGTGCAGGGTGAGCGCGGCGTCCGCCTTGGCGCGCAGCACGGCGGCGAGCCGGTCGGGGGTGAGCGAGCCGAGTACGCCGTCGTCGAGGACTCCGGCGGTGTGCACCACGCCGCGCAGTGGCCGCTCCCCGGGCAGCGTGCCGAGGAGGTCGGCGAGGGCTCCCCGGTCGGTGGCGTCGCACGCCTCGACGCGTACGACGGCGCCGTGGGCGGTGAGTTCGTCCGCCAGTTCGCGGGCGCCGGGGGCTTTCGCGCCCCTTCGGGACGTCAGCACCAGGGAGCGCACTCCGTGGGTGGTGACCAGGTGGCGGGCGACCAGCGCGCCGAGCGCGCCGGTGCCGCCGGTGACCAGGACCGTGCCGTCCGCGTCCCACACGGGCGCCCGGCCGACGGCGGGCGTCCGGGTCAGCGCGGGGGTGAGCAGCGTGCCCTCGCGCAGGGCGAACTGGGTCGCCCCGGTGCCGACGGCGGCGGCGAGGGCGGCCCGGGAGGCGTCGGTGCCGTCGATGTCGGCGAGGACGACGCGGCCCGGGTTCTCCGTCTGCGCGGAGCGGACCAGGCCCCAGACGGCGGCGGCGGACAGGTCGGTGACGTCCTCGCCGTCGACCGCGCCGACGGCGCCGCGCGTGACGATCACGACGGGGGCGCCGTCGGTGCGCGGATCGGTCAGCAGTGTCTGCAGGCGGGTCAGGACGCGGCCGGTGATGTCGGCGGGGGTCTCACCGGGAGCGGAGACGCACGGCAGGACCACGGCCGAGGGGGCGTCGTCGGCGCCGAGCGCCGGCCAGGCGGGGACCAGGCCGGCCGGGTCGTCGTCGGCGAGCCGCGGGCCGTCGGCGATCGCGGCGTCGGGCGCAGCGGCCTCGGGCAGAGCGCTGTCGCTCCAGCGCACCGCGTACAGGGCGCAGTCCGCGGGCCGGGCGGTGTGCTGGGCGACCTGCGAGAACGGGCGGCTGACAAGGGAGTCGACGGTGGCGACGGGGCGTCCCGTGCCGTCGGCGAGGTGCAGGCTCACGGCGCCCGATGCGCCTCGGTCCAGGCGGACCCGGAGCCCCGTGGCCCCGACGGCGTGCAGTGTGACGCCGCTGAACGCGAACGGCAGGCCCACGCCTCCCCGTTCGCCGCCACCGCTGTCTCCCCCGCCGTCGTCGCCCCTGCCGTCGTCGGCGAGCTGGGCGTGCAGGGCGGCGTCGAGGAGCGCCGGGTGCAGACCGAAGCGGGCGGCGTCACGGTGCTGGTCCTCGGGGAGGGTCACCTCGGCGTACCAGGTGTCGCCGGACCGCCACGCGGCCCGCAGCCCCCGGAAGACGGGGCCGTACTGGTAGCCCCGGGCGGCGAGAGCGTCGTAGAAGCCGTCCAGGGGGACGCTGCGGGCGCCGGAGGGAGGCCAGGCGACGGGCTGCTCGGCCTCGGGCGCGGCGGGCGCCGGTGCGAGGACGGCGGTGGCGTGCCGGGTCCAGGGGCCGTCGTCGTCGGCGTCGGCCCGCGAGTGCACCGTGACCGGCCTGCGGCCGTCTGCGTCGGGGGCGCCGACGGCTATCTGCAGCTGCACACCGGTGGTGTCCGGGAGCGCCAGCGGGGCTTCGAGCGTGAGGTCGTCCAGGAGACCGCAGCCGACCTCGTCGCCGGCGCGCAGCACGAGTTCGACGAACGCGGCGCCCGGCAGCAGGACCGTGCCGGACACGGTGTGGTCGGCGAGCCAGGGCTGGACTCGGGTGGACAGCCGCCCGGTGAGCAGGACCCGGTCGTCGTCGGCGACGCGGACGACGGCCCCGAGCAGCGGGTGGCCTGCGCCCACGAGCCCGGCGCCGGTGACATCGCCGGAGCCGAGGGAGGGGCGCAGCCAGTAGTGGTCCTCCGCGAACGCGTAGGTGGGCAGGTCGACCCGCGGATCGGCCGGGTCGCTGCCGAGCAGGGCCTCCGGTTCGACGGAGGCCCCGTGGACATGGGCGGCGGCGACGGCGGCGAGCAGGGTGCGCGACTCGGAGCGGTCCTTGCGCAGCACGGGCACGCAGAGGCGGTCGGCGGTGTCGTCGGGCAGGCCGGTCCGGGCGAGCGCGGTGAGGGTGGCGTCGGGGCCGAGCTCCAGGAAGCGGGTGACACCGTGGGCGGCGAGCCAGTCGACGCCGTCGGCGAAGCGGACGGCGTGACGCAGGTGGCGCACCCAGTAGTCGGCCGACGCCAGTTCCTCGGCCGTGGCCGGCCGTCCGGTGAGGTTGGAGACGACGGTCAGGCGCGGAGGGTGCGCGGTGACGCTTTCGGCGACGGCCCGGAAGTCGTCCAGGACGGCGTCCATGCGTGCCGAGTGGAAGGCGTGCGAGACCCGCAGCCGGCGGGTGGCGCGGCCGCGGGCCGCGAGTTCGGATGCGACGGCCTCGACGGCGGTCTCGTCACCGGAGATCACGGTGGCGCGCGGGCCGTTGACGGCGGCGACCGACACGGCGTCGCCGTGTGCGGCGAGCAGTGCGCTCACCTCGTCCTCGGCTGCCTCGGCGGAGACCATGGCACCGCCTCGCGGCAGGGCCTGCATCAGCCGCCCGCGGGCGGCGACGAGCCGGCAGGCATCGGGCAGCGACCACACGCCGGCGACGTGCGCGGCGGAGAGTTCGCCCAGCGAGTGCCCGAGAACGTACTTGGGCGTGACGCCCCACGACTCCAGCAGGCGGTAGAGGGAGACCTCGACGGCGAACAGGGCGGGCTGGGCGAGGCCGGTCTCCCGCAGCGCCTCGTCGTCCGGGGCGCTTTCGAGGACGGCTTCCCCGAGGCTCAGGCCCAGTTCGGGGTCGAGATGGGCGCAGACCTCGTCGAAGGCGCGGGCGAAGGCGGGGAACGCGCCGTACAGTTCGCGGCCCATCCCGGGCCGCTGGGCGCCCTGGCCGGAGAACAGGAACGCGGTCGCGCCGCGCAGGGTGCGGCCGGTCACGACGTCCGGATGCTCCTCCCCCGCGGCGAGGGCGCGCAGGGCGTCGCGGGCGCCGGCCGTGTCCTCGGCGAGGACGACGGCCCGGTGTTCGAAGGCCTGCCGCGTGCCGGCGAGGGCGCGGGCGGTGACGTGCGGGTCGTCGGCGGGGTGGGCTTCGGCGTGTTCGAGGAGGCGGGCGGCCTGGGCGCGCAGCGTTTCGGCGCCGCGCGCGGACAGCAGCCAGGGCGCCAGCGGCAGCCGCCCGGCGGTCGCGGGGACCCGACCCGACTCCTCGCTCCCCCCGTTCCCCTCGGCCTTCTCGGTCCCCTCGGGCGCGGCCTCCAGGACGACGTGGGCGTTGGTGCCGCTGATACCGAAGGACGAGACGGCGGCGCGGCGGGGACGTCCCTCGGTGAGCGGCCAGTCGGTGGCCTCGGTGAGCAGCCGGACGTGACCGGCGTCCCAGTCGACGTGGGTGGACGGCCGGTCCACGTGCAGGGTGCGCGGCAGCCGTCCGTGCCGGAGGGCCATGACCGTCTTGATGACGCCCGCGACGCCGGCCGCCGCCTGGGTGTGGCCGAGGTTCGACTTCAACGAACCCAGGCGCAGCGGGCGTTCGGCGTCCTTGGCACGGCCGTAGGTGGCGAGCAGGGCCTGGGCCTCGATGGGGTCGCCGAGGGTGGTGCCCGTGCCGTGCGCCTCGACGGCGTCGACGTCCGCGGCGGTGATCCCGGCGTTGGCGAGGGCCTGCTCGATGACGCGCTGCTGGGCGGGCCCGTTGGGCGCGGTCAGACCGTTGGAGGCGCCGTCGGAGTTCACGGCGGAGCCGCGGACGACGGCCAGCACCGGGTGTCCGTTGCGGCGGGCGTCGGAGAGGCGTTCCACCAGCAGCAGGCCCACGCCCTCGGACCAGCCGGTGCCGTCCGCGGCGTCGGCGAAGGCCTTGCAGCGGCCGTCGGCGGCGAGGCCGCGCTGCCTGCTGAACTCGAAGAGCAAACCCGGGGTGGCCATCACGGCGACGCCGCCGGCCATGGCGAGGTCGCACTCGCCCGCCCGCAGGGCCTGCACCGCCCAGTGCAGGGCGACCAGGGAGGAGGAGCAGGCGGTGTCGACGGTGACGGCCGGCCCTTCCAGGCCCAGGACGTAGGAGATGCGGCCGGAGGCGACCGAGGTGGCGTTCCCGGCGAGCATCAGTCCGTGCACGTCCTCGGGCACCTCGACCGGGCCCTGACCGTAACCGGAGGTCGCGGCGCCCACGAACACGCCGGTGGAGCTGCCGCGCAGGGTCCGGGGCCGGATCCCGGCGCGCTCCAGCAGCTCCCAGGACGCCTCCAGCAGGATCCGCTGCTGCGGGTCGGTGGCGAGGGCCTCGCGGGGGCTCATGCCGAAGAAGGCGGCGTCGAAGGAGGCGGCGTCGCGCAGGAAGCCGCCCTCGCGGGTGGAGAACGTGCCGGGCCGGTCGGGGTCCGGATCGTAGCGGTCCGCGATGTCCCAGCCCCGGTCCTCCGGCAGCGGGCCGATGGCGTCCCGGCCCTCGTCGACGAGCCGCCACAGGTCTTCGGGCGAACGGATGTCGCCGGGGAAGCGGCAGCTCATCGCGACGACGGCGATCGGCTCCCGGCTGCGGTCCTCGACCTCGCGCAGCCTGCGACGGGTCTGCCGGAGTTCACCCGTGACCCGCTTGAGGTATTCCACGTACTTGTCGTCGTCAGCCACGAGAGTCACTTCCTTGAACCGGGCGGGGCCGGGGCGTCGGGTGCGTGCGGAGGACCGGCGGGGTGCTCATACGTCGCCCAGCTCGCGGTCGATCAGGTCGAAGAGGTCGCCCGCCGTCTCGACGTCGGCGAGTTCCGCGTCCTGTGCGGCGGAGACGGCGGCGGGGACGGCGGCAGCCACGAGGGGCTCGCCCTGCCAGCGGGAGAGCAGCTCGCGCAGCCGGGCGGTGACCTTCTCGTGGTCCTCACCGGCCATGTCGGCGTCCGCCAGGGAGCCCTCCAGACGGTCCATCTCCGCGAAAAGGGCCTGCGCGGTGCCGGGCGGTTCGGGCAGGGACAGTTCGTTCAGCAGGTACCGGGCCTGGGCCAGGGCGGTCGGGTAGTCGAAGACGAGGGTGGCGGGCAGCCGCAGGCCGGTGGCGGCGCCGAGCCGGTTGCGCAGCTCGACCGCCGTCAGCGAGTCGAAGCCCAGCTCCTTGAAGGTCTGCTCGGGGTCGATGTCGGCCGCCGAGCCGTGTCCGAGGACCGCGGCGGCCTGCTCCGCGACCACGTCGAGGAGGAGCTGGTCGCGGTCCGCGCCGGGCAGCGGGGCCAGCCGGTCGGCCAGCGACTGCGGAGCCCCCGTGACGGGCGCCGTCCCGGCGGCCGTGGCGCGGCGCCGGGCGGGGGTGCGGACCAGGCCCCGCAGGAGCACCGGCAGGACGTCGTGGTGTTCGCGCAGCGCGGCCGGGTCCAGGTCCATCGGCAGCAGTGCGGCCCGGTCGGTGCCGGCCGCGGCGTCCAGCAGCCGCATGCCGGCAGTGGCGTCGAGCGGCACCATTGCGGTGCGGGCGTGCCGTTCGCGGTCGGCGTCGCCGAGTTCTCCGGTCATGCCCGCGCCGGGCAGCCAGGTGCCCCAGGCGAGCGACACGGCGGGCAGGCCGTGGGCACGCCGGTGGTGGGCGAAGGCGTCCAGGAAGGCGTTGGCGGCCGAGTAGTTGGCCTGTCCCGCTCCGCCGAAGGTGCCGGCGACGGAGGAGAAGACCACGAACCGGGCCAGGTCGAGGTCGCGGGTCAGTTCGTGCAGCGCGACCACGGCGTCCGCCTTGGGGCGCAGCGCTTCGGCCAGTCGGTCCGGTGTCATCGAGGACAGCACGCCGTCCGCGAGGACTCCCGCGGTGTGGATCACGGCCGTCAGCGCCCGGTCGGCGGGGATGGCCGCGAGGAGCGCGGCGAGCGCGGTGCGGTCGGCCACGTCGCAGGCGGCCACCGTGACGTCGGCTCCCAGCTCGGCGAGTTCGTCGCGCAGTGCGGCGGCGCCGGGCGCGTCCGGGCCGCGCCGGCCCGCGATCAGCAGGTGCCGTACACCGTGCTCGGCGACGAGGTGACGGGCGGTGATGCGGCCGAGTCCGCCGAGTCCGCCGGTCAGCAGGACCGTGCCGGCCGGGTCGGGCTCGGTCGGCAGGGTCAGCACGACCTTGCCGATGTGCCGTGCCTGGCTGACGAACCGGAATGCGTCGGGTGCCCTGCGTACGTCCCATACGGCCATCGGCAGCGGCCTGAGCACACCGCGCCCGAACAGGTCGGCCAGATCGGCCAGGATCTCGCCGATCCGGTCGGGACCTGCCTCGACCAGGTCGAACGCCCGGTAGTCGACGCCGGGATGGTCGGCGGCGACCTGTCCGGCGTCGCGTACGTCGGTCTTGCCCATCTCCAGGAAGCGGCCGCCGCGCGGCAGCAGCCGCAGGGAGGCGTCGACGAACTCCCGGGCCAGCGAGTCGAGGACTACGTCGAAACCGCGGCCGTCGGTGGCGGTGCGCAGCCGCTCCTCGAAGCCGAGGTCGCGGGAGGAGGCGGTATGGGCGTCGTCGAGGCCGGCGGCGCGCAGCGCGTCCCACTTGGCGGGTGACGCGGTTCCGTAGACCTCGGCGCCGAGGTGCCGGGCGAGCCGGACGGCGGCCGAGCCGACGCCGCCGGCCGCGGCGTGCACGAGAACGCTCTCGCCGGGCTCGAGTCCGCCCAGGTCGACCAGTGCGTAGTAGGCGGTGAGGTAGGCGATGGGGACGGTCGCGGCCTCGGCGAAGCTCCAGCCCTTCGGGATCCTCGTGACCATCCGGGCGTCGGCGACCGCGACGGGCCCGAAGGCGCCGGCGAACATGCCCATCACCCGGTCCCCGGGTGCGAGGACGGTCACCTCGGCGCCGACCCCGGTGACCACACCGGCGCCCTCCAGGCCTATCGCGGTGGCGTCGCCGGGGTACATGCCGAGCGCGGTGAGGACGTCGCGGAAGTTGACGCCGGCGGCGCGCATCGAGATGCGCACCTCGTTGGGGGCGAGCGGCGCGTCGACCTCCGGGCAGGCCTCGAGACGCAGGCCGTCCAGGCTGCCCCGGTGTTCCACGCCGAGCCGCCAGGCGGCGGTGCCGGCGGGCGGGAGGAGAGCGCGGTCGGCGGCCAGCGGCACGATGTGCGGTGCCGCCACCGTCCCGTCCCGGACGACGAGTTCGAACGCGGTGTCGCCGAGCGCGGCGGGCAGTGCGAGCGCCGAGGCGTCGCCGCCGTCGGTGTCGGCGAGGACGAAGCGGCCCGGGTTCTCGGTGCGGGCGGCCCGCACGAGGCCCCAGACCGCCGCCTGCGCCGGGTCGGCCGGCCGGGGGCCTGTGGGAACGGCGTCGCGGGTGACGACGGCGAGCCGGGCGTGCGCGAACACCGGGTCGTCCGCCCACTGCCGGACGACGGCGAGCGCCTCGGCGAGGGTCGCGCGGGTCGCGTCGGCGAGGACGCCCTCGGCGTCGCCCTGGATGTCCGCCGCGACGGGCACGGCGTACAGGACGGTGTCGGGCACCTCCCCGGTCTCCGCCAGGGCGCCGAGGGCGGGGACGCGGCGCACGGTGTGACCGGCGGCGCGCAGGGCACCGGCCAGTGCCTCGCCGGCGCCGACGACCGTCCATGCGGCCGGCACGACGGCGTCCACCGCGGCCACCGGCTGCCAGTCCAGTTCGTACAGGCCCTGCCGGTCCGGGGCGCCGACGGTGGAGCCCGCCAGGTCGCCGGTCAGCTCGCGCAGGGTGAGCGAGCCGACGGAGCCGACCGGGCGGCCCGTCGGGTCGGCGAGGGCGAGGCCGACGGCCTCCGGGCCTTCCTGGACCATCCGCAGCCGCAGCGCCGAGGCGCCGACGGCGTCCAGGCGCACGTCGCTCCACGAGAAGGGCAGCCGTCCGGTGTCCTTCATGGGCACGAACATCACGGCGTGCAGCGCGGCGTCGAGGAGGGCCGGGTGCAGGTCGAAGGCGTCGGCGGCCGGCACGGCGTCCGCGGGCAGCTCGACCTCGGCGAACACCTCCTCGCCGCGCGTCCAGACCCGGGTCAGCCCCTGGAACAGCGGACCGTAGAGGTGGCCGCGGTCGGCGAAGGCGTCGTAGAAGCCGTCGAGCGGCACCTCCGTGCCGTGCTCGGGCGGCCAGACGGTGAAGTCGTACGGTGCGGACGCCGGTTCGGCGGCGGCGGTGAGCAGGCCGCCGGCATGCAGGGTCCACGGTGTGCCGGGCTCGGCGGCGTCGGGCCGGCCGTGCACGGTCAGGGGGCGGGCGCCGGTGGCGTCCGGGGCCTCGACCCGTACCTGGACCTGGACACCGCCCTGGGCGGGCAGGGTGAGCGGGGCCAGGATCGTCAGTTCCGCGACCTGTTCGCAGCCGGTCCGGGCGCCCGCGTGCAGAGCCAGGTCGAGGAACCCGGTCGCCGGGAACAGGGCGGTGCCGGTGAGCGCGTGGTCCTTGAGCCACGGGCTGCTGCCGAGCGCGAGCCGGCCGGTGAGGACCTGGGTGTCGCCGTCGGCCAGTTCGACGGCCGCGCCGAGCAGCGGATGGCTGCTCGCGCCCAGCCCGGCGGAGGTGACGTCGCCGAGGAGCAGGGGCGGTCGCGGCCAGAAGCGGCGGCGCTGGAAGGGGTACGTGGGCAGCTGTACGGTGCGGGCGCCCGAGCCGTCGAACAGTCGCGGCCAGTCGACCGGCAGACCGTGCGCGAAGGCCCGCGCGACGGCTTCGACGAGCGTCTCGCGCTCGGCACGGTCCCTGCGCAGCGACGGCACGAAGAGGGTGCCCTCGGCGTCCGGCAGGCAGCTCTGCGCCATCGCGGTGAGGGTGCCGTCGGGGCCGACCTCCAGGAACCGGTCGACACCGTGCTCGGCGAGCCAGCGGAGGCCGTCGGCGAAGCGGACGGCCTCCCGTACATGGCGCACCCAGTACTCGGGGTCCTGGAGTTCGCCGTCGGCGGCGCGGCCGGTGACGTTGGAGATTACCGACATCCGGGGCGCCTCGTAGGCGATGCTCGTGGCGACCTCGCGGAACGCGTCGAGCATCGGCTCCATGAGCGGGGAGTGGAAGGCGTGGCCGACCCGCAGCCGGGTGGTGCGTCGCCCGTCGGCGGCGAGGCGCGCGGCGATGCCGGTGACCGTGTCCTCGGCGCCGGAGACGACCACCGAGCGCGGGCCGTTCACCGCGGCGATGCCCCCGTCGCGGAGCCCCTCCAGCAAGGGGCGTACCTCGTCCTCGGCGGCTTCGAGCGCGAACATCGCGCCTCCTGAGGGGAGTTCCTGCATCAGCCGGCCGCGGGCGGCGACCAGGGCGCAGGCGTCCCGGAGGGAGAACACGCCGGCGACATGGGCCGCGGCTATCTCGCCGACGGAGTGGCCGGCGACGTGGTCCGGGCGGACGCCCCACGACTCCAGGAGTCGGTACAGGGCCACTTCCACGGCGAACAGCGCGGGTTGGGTCCACTCGGTGCGGTGCAGTTGCTCGGCCTCGCCGCCGAGGACGAGGTCGCGCAGTTCGTCGCCGAGGTGGGCGCAGACATCGTCGAAGGCGTCCGCGTAGACGGGGAACGCCTCGTACAGTCCGCGTCCCATGCCCGGGCGCTGGGCGCCCTGCCCGGAGAAGAGGAAGGCGGTCCTGCCTTCACCGCGGCGCACGCCGGTCACGGTGTGCGGTCCGCTCTCGCCGGAGGCGATCAGCTTCAGTCCGTCGGTCAGCACCGCCCGGTCGGCGCCGAGGACGACGGCGCGGTGCTCGAAGGCGGTGCGGGTCGCGGCGAGCGACAGGCCGATGTCGGCGACACCGGTGTCGGGCGACTCCCGCAGGTGCCCGAGGAGTCGGGCGGCCTGGGCGCGCAGGGCGTCACGGCTGCGTGCGGTGAGGACCCAGGGGGCGGGCGGGGTGTCCGCGTCGTCGGCGAGAGGTTCGTCGGTGTGCGGTCCTTCGGTGACGCCTTCCAGGATGACGTGCGCGTTGGTACCGCTGATACCGAACGACGACACACCCGCACGCCGCGGACGCCCGGCCTCCTCCTCCCACACCCGCGCCCCCGTCACCAACTCCACCGCACCCGACGACCAGTCCACATGCGACGACGGCTCATCCACATGCAACGTCGCCGGCACCACACCCGCCCCCATCGCCAGCACCATCTTCATCACACCCGCCACACCGGCACCCGCCTGCGTATGACCGACGTTCGACTTCACCGACCCCAACCACAACGGACGACCCCCGTCCCGCCCCCGGCCATAGGTCGCCAACAACGCCTGCGCCTCGATCGGATCACCCAACCGCGTCCCCGTACCGTGCGCCTCCACCACATCCACATCCACCGCCGACACACCCGCATCCGCCAACGCCGCACGGATCACCCGCTGCTGCGACGGACCGTTCGGCGCACTCAACCCGTTCGACGCACCGTCCTGATTCACCGCCGAACCCCGCACCACCGCCAACACCGGATGCCCCAACCGCCGCGCATCCGACAACCGCTCCACCAACAACAGACCACCACCCTCCGAAAACCCCGTCCCGTCCGCCGCCTCCGCGAACGCCTTGCACCGACCATCCACCGCCAACCCCTGCTGACGACTGAAGTCCACGAACAGACCGGGTGAGGCCATGACGGTGACGCCGCCGGCGAGGGCGAGGTCGCATTCGCCGGTGCGCAGGGACTGCACGGCGAGGTGCAGGGCCACGAGGGAGGCGGAGCAGGCGGTGTCGACGGTGACCGCCGGGCCCTCCAGCCCGAAGGTGTAGGAGAGCCGGCCGGAGACGACGCTGGCGGCGTTGCCGGTGAGCATGTAGCCCTCGAAGTCCTCGCCGGAGGCGGCGAGCATTCCGGTGTAGTCCTGGCCGTTGGTGCCGGCGAACACGCCGGTCCGGCTGCCGCGCAGCGACCGCGGATCGATCCCCGCCCGCTCGAACGTCTCCCACGCCATCTCCAGCAGGAGACGCTGCTGCGGGTCCATCGCCACGGCCTCGCGCGGCGAGATGTTGAAGAACGCCGGGTCGAATCCGCCCGCGTCGCTGAGGAATCCGCCGGTCCGGGTGTGGACGGCGCCCCCCTTCCCTGGCTCGGGGTGGTGGAGGGCGTCGAGATCCCAGCCGCGGTCCTCGGGGAAGGGGACGAGGCCCTCTTCGCCGTCCAGGAGCATCCGCCACAGCTGGTCGGGGGTGTCGATGCCGCCGGGGAAGCGGCAGCCCATGGCGACGACGGCTATCGGGTCGTCGTCGACCGCGGTGCGGCGCCGGGTTTCGTCCGGGGCGTCGGGCGCGGTGTCGTCGGCGACCTGGCTGAGCAGGAAGTCGGCCAGGGCCCGGCAGTGGGGGTGGTCGAAGACGAGGGTGCTCGGCAGGCGCAGGCCGGTGACGCGGTTCATGCCGTTGCGCAGTTCGACGGCGCTGAGCGAGTCGATACCCAGGTCGGTGAAGGGGCGTTCGGGTTCGACGGCGTCGGCCGAGGGGTACCCGAGGACGCTCGCGACGTGTCCGCGCACGATCTCCAGGGCGGCGCCGGCCCGTTCGTAGTCGGGCAGGGCCGTCAGGTGGGCATGCAGCGAGGACACCTCGGCCGCGGCCGTCGGGTCCGGCCGAGCGGCGTCCAACGCCCGCCGTGCGGCCGGCAGTTCGTCGAGAAGGCGGCTGGGCCGCGGGGCGGTGAAGGACAGCGCGTAGGTGTCCCAGCGCAGGTCGGTGACGACGACGTGGGTGTCGCCGAGGTCGAGGGCACGACCGAGGGCCTCGCAGGCCTCGGCGGTGTCCATGGGGTGCACTCCGTAACGGCGCATGCGGTCGCCGACGGCGTCTCCCACCATGCCGCCCTCGGCCCACAGGCCCCAGGAGACGGCCGTGGCGGGAAGGCCGGCGGCGCGGCGTTCGGCGGCGAGGGCGTCGAGATACGCGTTGCCGGGAGCGTAGTTGCCGAGGCCCGCGCCACCCAGGACGCCCGCGGTGGAGGAGAACATGACGAAGGCGGAGAGGTCGAGATCGCGGGTGAGTTCGTGCAGGGCCCTGGCGGCGGTGGCCTTGCCGCGAAGGACCGGTTCCATGCGGTCGGCGCCGAGTGATTCGATCACACCGTCGTCGAGGGCGCCGGCGACATGGAACACCGCGTCCAGGGGCAGGTCCGCGGGGACCGCGGCGAGCAGGCCGGCGAGGGCGGTCCGGTCGGACACGTCACAGGCCGCGAGGGTGACGTCGACTCCACGGGCGGTGAGTTCGTCCCGCAGGCCGACGGCGCCCGGCGCGTCGGCGCCGCGGCGGCCGGCCAGTACGAGACGGGTCGCGCCGCGGTCGGCGAGCCAACGGGCGACGTGACCGCCCAGGGCTCCGGTGCCGCCGGTGACCAGGACGGTTCCGCGGGGCCGCCAGTGCTCGGCGAGGACGTCCGCGCCCGGGGCGTGGACCAGCCGCCGGCCGTGGGCGCCCGTGGCGCGCAGCGCGATCTGGTCCTCCTGGCCGGGGTCGGCGAGAACGGCGGTCAGGCGGGTGGCGGAGCGGGCGTCGAGGTCGGCGGGCAGATCGATCAGGCCGCCCCAGCGCTCGGCGTGCTCCATGGCGGCGACCCGGCCGAAGCCCCAGACGAGGGCCTGTGCGGCGTCCGGCGCGGGGTCGGCCGCGCCCACCGCGACGGCGCCGCGGGTCGCGCACCACAGGGGTGCGTCGACGCCGAGGTCGCCGAGCGCCTGCACCAGGGCGAGCGTCGAGGTGAGACCGACCGGGACGGCCGGGTGGGCGGGGTGGTCGCGGGTGTCGAGTGCGAGCAGGGAGAGCAGGCCGTCGACGCGTCCCGTGTCTCCGCCGGCCGTGAGGAGGCCGGCGAGCGTGGCCCGGTCGGCTCCGCCGTCCGGCAGGACGATCCGGCGGACCGTGCGGGCGCCGCCCGCGGTCAGCGCGTCGGCGGCCGCGTCGGCGAGTGCGGTGTGCCCGGCGGCGTCGGCGGGGGCGAGCAGCAGCCAGGTTCCGGTGAGGGCGGCCGGGCCGGGGTCGAGCGGTGTGAAGGCGACGCGGTAGCGCAAGGCGTCCGTGGTCGCCAGTGCCCGGCGGGCGCGCCGCCAACTGCCCAGCGCGGGCAGCACGGTGCTGAGCGGGGCGTCGGCGGGCAGGTCGAGGGCGTCGGTCAGGCTCTCCAGGTCCTCCTGCTCGACGGTCTGCCAGAAGCGGGCCTCGACGGAGTCGGCCGTGAGCCCGCCGTCGGCGGCGAGGTCGGCGGCGACCGCCTCCCGCAGAGTCGGCCAGTAACGCCGGTGCTCGAACGGGTAGGTGGGCAGGTCGGTGCGGGTGGCGCCGGTGCCGTCGAAGACCGCTTCGAAGTCGACGTCGACGCCGTGCACGTGCGCCTCGGCGAGCGCGCCGAGGAACTGCCCGAGGTCGCCCCGGTCGCGTCGCAGGGAGCCGAGGACGGCCCCGTCCACTCCGGCCTCGTCGAGGGTGTCACGCAGTCCGACGGCGAGCACCGGATGCGGTCCGACCTCGACGAAGGTGCGGTGTCCGGCGTCGATCAGGCCGCGCACGGCGTCCTCGAAGCGGACGGTCTCGCGCAGGTTGGCGTACCAGTAGTCGGCGGTCAGCGCGGTGGTGTCGAGCCAGTCGCCGGTGAGGGAGGAGCGGAAGGGGAGGTCCGCCTCCCGTGGGGTGATGCCGTCCAGGGCGGCGAGGACGGTGTCGCGGATCGCCTCGACCTGTGCGGAGTGCGACCCGTAGTCCACGTTGACCTTGCGGGCCCGGACGCCGTCCCCGGTGAGGGCGACGTGCAGTTCGTCCAGCGCGCCGGCCTCGCCGGAGACGACGACGGACGTGGGTCCGTTGACGGCCGCGACGGCGAGCCGGTCCGCCCACGGCGCCATGCGGGCGCGGGTGTCGTCGGCCGGCAACGGCACGGACATCATGCCGCCGGTGCCGGCGATACCGGTGATGGCCCGGCTGCGCAGGGCGACGACCCGGGCGCCGTCCTCCAGACTCAGGGCGCCCGCGACGCACGCGGCCGCGATCTCGCCCTGGGAGTGTCCGACGACGGCGGCCGGACGGACGCCGTGGGCTCGCCAGAGGGCGGCGGTCGCCACCATGACGGCCCACAGGGCCGGCTGGACGACGTCGACGCGGCCGAGGTCGGCGGCGTCCTCGTCGCCCCGCAGTACCGCGGTCAGCGACCAGTCGACGTGCGGGGCGAGCGCCTGCTCGCAGGCGTCGATCCGGTCGGCGAACACCGCTGACTCGTGGAGGAGTTCGCGGGCCATGCCGACCCACTGGGCGCCCTGTCCCGGAAAGACGAGCACGGGTTCGTCGCCTCCGGGGACGGCCGCGCCGACCACGGCGGGCGCGGTGAGCGGTCCGTCGGCGGCGAGCGCGGCGAGCGTCTCGTCGAGCCGGTCCGCGTCGTCGGCCAGGACGGCGGCACGGTGGGCGAAGGAGGCACGTCCGACGGCGAGGGTGTAGCCGAGGTCGGTGAGCGACGTGCCGGGCCGGGCGCGCAGGTGGGCGCGCAGCCGGACGGCCTGGGCGCGCAGCGCGGCGGGCGTGCGGGCGGACAGCAGCACGGGGACGGCGGGCAGTGCGATCCGCCCGGCGGGCAGTGCCGGCGCGTCGGGGGCCTGCTCGACGATGACGTGCGCGTTGGTGCCGCTCATTCCGAAGGAGGACACCCCGGCGCGGCGGGCACGGCCGGTGACGGGCCAGGGACGTTCCTCGCTCAGCAGCCGGACCCGGCCGGCGCTCCAGTCGACGTGCGGGGTCGGGTCGTCCGCGTACAGGGTGCGCGGCAGGATCCCCTCGCGCAGGGCCATGACCATCTTGATGACGCCGCCGACGCCAGCGGCGGCCTGGCTGTGCCCGATGTTGGACTTCAGCGAGCCGAGCCACAGGGGATGTTCGTCGTCGCGGTCCTGGCCGTAGGCCGCGATCAGCGCCTGGGCCTCGATGGGGTCGCCGAGGGTGGTTCCGGTGCCGTGCGCCTCCACGGCGTCCACGTCCTGCGGCGACAGCCCCGCCGACGCCAGCGCCTGCCGGATGACCCGCTGCTGCGACGGCCCGTTGGGGGCGGTCAGACCGTTGGACGCGCCGTCCTGGTTGAGGGCGGAGCCACGGACGACGGCGAGCACCTGGTGACCGTTGCGGCGCGCGTCGGAGAGGCGTTCCAGGACGATCATGCCGACGCCCTCGGCCCAGCTCGCGCCGTCGGCGTCCGCGGAGAACGGCTTGCAGCGGCCGTCCTCGGCGAGAGCGCGCTGTCGGCTGAACTCGATGAGCGAGCCCGGCGTGGACATCACGGTGACACCGCCGGCCAGGGCGAGTCCGCACTCTCCCTGCCGCAGCGACTGTGCGGCCAGGTGCAGGGCGACCAGGGAGGAGGAGCAGGCGGTGTCGACGGAGACGGCGGGGCCTTCCAGGCCGAGGGCGTAGGAGATGCGGCCGGACAGCACGCTGGGCGAGTTGCCGGTGCCCACGTAGCCCTCGAAGTTGTCGTCGGAGGCGGCGAGGATCGTCACGTAGTCCTGGTAGGTGACGCCGGCGAAGACGCCGGTGTCGGAGCCGCGGGCGGCGACGGGGTCGACGCCCGCGCGCTCCAGTGCCTCCCAGGACACCTCGAGGAGCAGGCGCTGCTGGGGGTCCATGGCGAGGGCCTCGCGCGGACTGATCGCGAAGAACGCCGGGTCGAAGCTGCTCGCGTCGTGGAGGAACCCGCCTTCCCGGGTGTAGACCGTGCCCGGGTGGTCGGGGTCGGGGTGGTAGAGCCGTTCGGGATTCCAGTTGCGGTCGGTGGGCAGCGGCGAGATGCCGTCCACTCCGGCGCGCACCAGGTCCCACAGGTCCTCGGGCCCGGCGATGCCGCCGGGGTAACGGCAGGCCATGCCGACGACCGCGATCGGGTCGTCGTCGACGGCGCGGCGGACGCGCGCGGCGGGCCCGCCGGTGACGACGTCGCCGAACAGGTCGTCGGCGAGGTGCCGGGCGAGGACGGCGGGCGTCGGGTGGTCGAAGACGAGGGTGGCGGGCAGGGTGACGCCGAGGGCCGCGCTGAGCCCGTTGCGCAGTTCGACCGCGGTCAGGGAGGTGAGGCCGAGGTCGGTGAAGGGCCGGGCGGGTTCGACCTCTTCGGGACCGCTGTGGCCGAGCACGGCGGCGACCCGGTCCCGGACGGTGGCGAGGAGCGAACGCTCGCGTTCCGCGGCCGGGCGGCCGGCCAGCCGTTCGAGGAGGCTGCCGGGGGGCTGGGTACGGGCGGCGGCCCGGCGGCGGCCCGGTTCCGCGGCGGGCGCGGTCTCCGGGCGGGCGGCGGCGGGGGGCGTGGGCGTGCCGGGCACGGGCCGCAGCAGCAGCGACCCGACGGTCAGGACGGGGTCGCCGACCGCGTCGGCGGCGGTGAGGGACAGCGTGTCCGCTCCGCTGCGCTCCAGGCGGACACGCAGCGTCGTGGCGCCGGTGGCGAACAGCCGGACCGCGCCCGCGGAGAACAGCATGCGTCCCTCGCCCAGGCCGTCGAACGTCCCGAGGCCCAACGGGTGCAGGGCGGCGTCGAGCAGTGCCGGGTGCAGGTCGTGGCGGCCGGCGTCGGCCGTGGCGGACTCGGGGAGCGCGACCTCGGCGTACACGGCGGTCCGGTCCCGCCAGGCGGCCGACAGGCCCTGGAAGACGGGCCCGTAGTCGAGGCCGGCCTCCCGCAGCCGCGTGTACAGCCCGTCGGTGTCCAGTTCCTCGGCGCCGGGCGGCGGCCATGCCGTCAGGTCGTGCTCCGGGGCCGGTTCGGTCTGCGCCGTGAGGACACCGGCGGCGTGCCGGTTCCACGCGCCGCCGGTGTCGGCGGCCGGACGTGCGTGGACGGCGAAGGCACGATCGCCACGGACGTCGGGCGCCTCCACGCGGATCTGCAGGGCGACGCCGTCGTGCTCGGGCAGTGACAGCGGGCGTTCCAGGACCAGTTCCCGGATCTGCGGGCAGTTCGCGTGGGCGCCGACGGCGAGGGCCAGCTCGAGGAAGGCGGTGCTCGGGACGACGGCCGTGCCGCCGATGCGGTGTGCGGCGAGCCAGCTCGCGGCACGGGTGCCGAGGCGGCCGGTGAACAGCAGGGAGTCGTCGACGGCGGACGGGACGACCGCGCCGAGCAGGGGGTGGTCGGCGGGCATGAGTCCGGCGGCGGCCGGGTCGCCCCCGGCCGCCCCCGCCTCGATCCAGTACGGCCGGTGCTGGAAGGCGTAGGTGGGCAGCTCCACCGGGCGGGCGCCGGGCGCGGTGGCGTCGAGCACGGCTCGCCGGTCGACGGGTGCGCCGTGGGCGTGCAGGGCGCCGACCGCGGTCAGGAACGTCTCCGCCTCGTCGCGGTCGTCGCGCAGCGTGGGCACGGCGAGCGGCGTACCGCCCTGCCAGGCCGCCTGTGCCAGGGCGGTCAGGGTCGTGTCGGGGCCGAGTTCGACGAGGCGGGCGACGCCCTGCTCCTCCAGGGTGGCGACCGCGTCGGCGAACCGTACGGCGTGCCGCACGTGCCGCACCCAGTACGCGACGTCCGTCAGCAGGCCGGGTTCGGCGACGCGGCCGGTGAGGTCGGAGACGACGGGGACGCGGGGCTCGGTGTATTCGACGGTGTCCGCCACGGCCCGGAAGTCGTCGAGCATCGGCTGCATGCGCGGCGAGTGGAAGGCGTGACCGACCCGCAGCCGGGTGGTCCTGCGGCCCTGCTCCGCGAAGTGGGCGGCGACGGCGAGAGCGGCGTCCTCGTCGCCGGAGACGACCACGGACCGGGGTCCGTTGACGGCCGCCACCCCGATGGCCTCCTCACCTCCGGCGAGCAGCGGCAGCACCTCGTCCTCGGACGCCTGGAGGGCGATCATCGCGCCGCCCTCGGGCAGCGCCTGCATCAGCCGGCCGCGGGCGGCGACCAGGCGGCAGGCGTCGGGCAGGCTGAACACCCCGGCCACGTGGGCGGCGGCCATCTCGCCCACGGAGTGGCCGGTCAGGTGGGTGGGCCGCGCCCCGAACGACTCCAGGAGCCGGAAGAGGGCGACCTCGACGGCGAACAGGGCCGGCTGGGCGTACTCGGTGCGGTTCAGGATGTCCGTGTCGCCCTCGTTCACCACCTCGGCCAGGGGCCGCGCGAGGAGTCCGTCGAAGTGCCCGCAGACGGCCTCGAAGGCGTCGGCGTACACGGGGAACGCCTCGTACAGTCCGCGGCCCATCCCGGGGCGCTGGGTGCCCTGTCCGGCGAACAGGAACGCGGTGCCGCCCCCGGTCAGGGTGTCCCCGGTGACGACGGCGGGGTCCGGCTCTCCTGAGGCGAGCGCGCGGAGTCCGGCCAGCAGTGCGGCACGGCCGGAGCCGGTGACGACGGCACGGTGCTCGAGCGGCGCACGCGTGAAGGCAAGCGCGTGCGCGACGTCGGCGGCGTCCAGTTGCGGGCGCTGTTCCAGGTGGGCGAGGAGCCGGCTCGCCTGGTCACGCAGGGCGGGTGCGCTGCGCGCGGCCAGCAGCCACGGCAGCGCCGTCCGCTCGCGGTCCGTACCGCCGGTGCGGGGAGCGCTCGGCTCGTGTCCGTCGGCGGCCGGTTCGGCGAGGATGACGTGCGCGTTGGTGCCGGAGACGCCGAACGCGGAGACACCGGCGCGGCGGGTGCGGTCGCCGGCGTGCCAGGCGACGGCCTCGTCCAGCAGGCGGACCCCGCCGGTGCTCCAGTCGACGCGGGAGGAGGGACGGCCGGTGTGCAAGGTGGACGGCAGCAGGCCGTTGCGCAGCGCGAGGACCATCTTGATGACGCCGACGGCTCCGGCCGCTGCCTGGGTGTGGCCCAGGTTGGACTTGACGGAGCCCAGCCACAGCGGCCGGTCCTCGTCGCGGTCCCGGCCATAGGTCGCCAGCAGCGCCTGGGCCTCGATGGGGTCGCCGAGGACGGTTCCGGTGCCGTGCGCCTCCACGGCGTCCACGTCCTGGGGGGACAGTCCCGCCGATGCCAGCGCCTGCCGGATGACCCGCTGCTGCGACGGCCCGTTGGGGGCGGTCAGACCGTTCGACGCGCCGTCCTGGTTGACGGCGGTACCCTCGACGACCGCCAGCACACGGTGACCGTTGCGCCGGGCGTCGGACAGCCGCTCCACGACCAGGATGCCGACACCCTCGGCCCAGCCGGTGCCGTCGGCGTCGTCGGAGAACGCCTTGCACCGGCCGTCCGGGGCCAGCCCGCCCTGAAGGCTGAACTCGACGAAGGCGCCCGGGTCGGCCATGACCGTCACGCCCCCGGCGAGGGCCAGGTCGCTCTCGCCGGACCGCAGCGACTGCGCGGCCAGGTGCAGGGCGACCAGGGAGGAGGAGCAGGCGGTGTCGACGGTGACGGCCGGGCCTTCGAGTCCGAGGGAGTAGGCGATGCGGCCGGAGACCACGCTGCCCGCCTGGCCGGTCAGCAGATGTCCGCCGAGGCCCTCGGGGATCTCCGTCAGACCGGTGGCGTAGCCCGAACCGCCGGCTCCGACGAAGACGCCGGTGCGCGAGCCCTTCAGAGCGGTGGGGTCGATGCCGGCGAACTCCAGTGCCTCCCACGAGGTTTCCAGCACCAGCCGCTGCTGCGGGTCGAGCGCCTGAGCCTCGCGGGGGCTGATGCCGAAGAACGCGGCGTCGAAGGCGGAGGCCCGGGCAAGGAAGCCGCCGGAACGAGTGTCGCTGACCTCGAGCAGGGACGTCAGGTCCCAGCCGCGGTCCTCGGGGAAGCCACCGACGGTGTCGCCGCCCGCGGCCAGCAGCTCCCACAGCTGGTCAGGGCCGTCGATGCCGCCGGGCAGCCGGCAGCCCATGCCGACGACGACCACGGGGTCGGCGTCGGTGACCCGTGCCGTCGCCTCGTGCCGGGCTTCCCCGGTCCCGAACAGCGCGTCCCGAAGGTGTTCGGCGACGGCGAGGGGGGTGGGATGGTCGAAGACCAGCGTGGTCGGCAGCGGGACGCCGGTCTCGGCGGTGAGGTCGTTGCGCAGTTCGACCGCGGTCAGCGAGTCGAAGCCCATTTCACGGAAGGCGCGTCCCACGGTGACCGCGGCCGGGTCGGTGTGGCCTAGCGCGGCGGCGGCGCGGCGGCACACCAGGTCGAGCAGGGCGGCCGCGCGCTCGTCCACGGTGAGCGGCGCGAGGCGGTCGCGCAGTGCGTTGTCCGCCTGCGGGACGGACTCGCCGACGGCCGGGTCCGCGGCCGTCTCGGTCGGCACGGCGAGCAGGGGGCTGGGACGGCCGGTGGTGAAGGCGGGCAGGAACCGCTCCCAGTCCACGTCGGCCACGACGACGGTCGTGTCCCGGCCGGCCAGTGCGCGCTCGAGCGCGGTCAGCGCGGCAGCGGGATCCAACGGCCGCAGCCCCCTGCGGATCAGCAGCTTCGCCGTCTCCTCGTCGGCGGCCATGCCGGTGTCGCCCCACGGTCCCCAGGCCACGGAGGTGCCGGCCAGGCCGCGGGCGCGACGGCGTTCGACCAGCGCGTCCAGGTGGGCGTTGGCGGCGGCGTACGCGGCCTGCCCACCGCTGCCCCAGACGCCGGCGATCGAGGAGAACGTCACGAAGGCCGACAGGTCGCTGTCGCGGGTGAGTTCGTCGAGGTGGTCGGCGGCCACGGCCTTGGCCCGCAGCACGGCCGCGAGCCGGTCGGGCGAGTAGGCGGCGATGACGTCGTCGTCGAGGACGCCCGCGCAGTGCAGCACCGCGTCCACGGGGTGCTCGGCGAGGAGCCGCGCGACCGCGTCCCGGTCGCCCACGTCACAGGCCACGACGGACACCCGTGCCCCGAGCGCGGCGAGTTCCGCGCACAGCTCGGCCGCGCCGGGCGCACGGAGTCCGCGACGGCCGGCCAGCACCACCTCGCGCGCCCCGCGCCCGACGGCCCAGTGTGCGACACGCGTGCCGAGGGCGCCCGTGCCGCCGGTGATGAGGACGCGCTCCGGTGATGTCCACTGCGCCGTGCCGGCGGGGGCGGGGGCGGGGGCTGACACGATCCTGCGGGCGTAGGCCTGCGCGCCGCGCACCGCGACCTGGTCCTCGTCGGCGGCCTCCAGAAGGGCGGCGGCCTGAGCGAGGACGCGCCGGTCCGGCCGTGCGGGCAGATCGAGCAATCCGCCCCAGACGTCCGGGTGTTCGAGCGCGGCGACCCGGCCGAGGCCCCACACGGAGGCCGCTCCGGGTTCGACCGCGGCCTCGGTCCCGGCTCCCACGGCCACGGCCCCGCTGGTGACGATCCACAGCCGCGCGCCGAGACCCGCGTCGCCGTGGCCCTGCACCAGGGCAAGGGCGTTGTCCACACCCGGCAGGCACGAGAGCACACCGGCGACGGGAACGCCGTCGGCCATGGCCACGCCGAACAGAGCGCGCAGCACCGGGCGTTCCATGCCCTCGGCGCAGACCACACGCTCGACTCCCGGCACGAACTCCTCGATGCCGGGCAGCACATCGGCGTCACCGGCCTGCAGCAGCAGCCACCGACCGTTGACCGTCCGCTCTCCGTCCGTCGCCAGACGATCCCAACGGACGTGGTAGCGCAGCGCATCCGCGGCGGTTCGCTCGAGCTGAGCACGCCGCCACTCCGCCAGCGCCGGCACGACACCGTTCAGCTCTGCGCCGTCGACGCCGAGGACACCGGCGAGTCCATCGGCGTCACCCTGATCGACGGCAGCCCAGAACGCGTCCTCCCCGGCCGTCACCGCGGCCGCCGCCGTAAGGGCGCTCTTCTTCACCTCGGGCCAGTGCCGGGTGCGCTGGAAGGCGTACGTGGGCAGCGGCGCGGGGCGCACGCCGGCGAAGAGCCCGTCCCAGCGGACGGGAAGTCCGTTGGCGTACTGAGCCGCCATCGCGGCGAACAGGCCGTCGACCTCGGGGCGGCCCTTACGCTGCACGGGAACGCAGACGACACCGTCCCCGAGAGCGGTCCGGGCGAGTGCGGTGAGGGTGCCATCGGGGCCGATCTCCAGGAACCGCGTCACGCCCTCGGCGGCCAGCACACCGATCCCGTCGGCGAAACGCACCGCCTCCCGCACATGCCGCACCCAATACTCCGCCGACGCCAACTCGCCCTCCACCGCGAGCCGCCCCGACACGTTCGACACCAACGGAATCGACGCGGAACCGTAGGCGATGCCCTCCGCCACCTCACGGAAAGCCTCCAGCATCGGCTCCATCAACGGCGAATGGAACGCATGCGACACCCGCAGACCAGACGCCCGCCGACCCAACGCCTTGAGCCGACCGGCGATCTCGGCGACCGCCGCCTCGACACCCGCGATCACCACCGCACGCGGACCATTCACCGCAGCGACCGACACCTCACCCTCACGGCCCTCCAACAGCGCCAGCACCTCGCCCTCGGCCGCCTCCACCGCCACCATCACCCCACCCGACGGCAACCCCTGCATCAACCGCCCCCGCGCCACCACCAACGCACACGCATCCTCCAAAGACAACACACCCGCCACATGCGCCGCCGCGATCTCACCGACCGAATGCCCCATCACAAAGTCCGGACGCACCCCGAACGACTCCACCAGACGGAAAAGAGCCACCTCGACCGCGAACAACGCAGGCTGCGCCCACTCCGTACGCCCCAGCAACTCCACATCCTCGCCGAACACCACCTCCCGCAACCCACCCCCCACCCGCGCACACACCGCGTCGAACGCCTCCGCGAACACCGGGAACGACGCATACAGCTCACGCCCCATCCCCACCCGCTGCGCACCCTGACCAGCGAACAAGAACGCCGTCCGGCCTTCGCCCACCGTTCCGGTGACGACGTGGGAGTGGGCTTCGCCTGCCGCCAACGTTGCGAGAGCGGAGAGGAGTTCGGCGCGGTCCCGGCCCCAGACGACGGCCCGCTCCTCGAACGCGGTACGCGTCGCGACAAGGGCGGCGCCGACCTCCGCGCATTCGATGTCGGGGGTGGACCGTACGGCGTCCAGCAGCCGGGTGGCCTGTGAGCGCAGGGCGTCGGAGCTGCGTCCGGACAGCACCCACGGCACCACCGGCAGACCCGCACCCCCACTCTCTACCTCGTCCGCCGGTTCGGCCGGGGCCTGCTCCAGGATGACGTGCGCGTTGGTCCCCGACAGACCGAACGACGACACTCCCGCACGTCGTACCCGCCCATCGGCCTCGGGCCACGGCTGCGCCTCCGTCAACAGCCGCACCTCCCCCGCCGACCAGTCCACATGCGACGACGGCTCCCCCACATGCAACGTCGCCGGCAACACCCCACGACGCAACGCCAGCACCATCTTGATCACACCGGCCACACCCGCAGCCGCCTGCGTATGACCCACATTCGACTTCACCGACCCCAACCACAACGGCCGATCCCCGTCCCGCCCCTGGCCATACGTCGCCAGCAACGCCTGCGCCTCGATCGGATCACCCAACCGCGTCCCCGTACCATGCGCCTCCACCACATCCACATCCACCGCCGACAACCCCGCCGACCCCAACGCCGCCCGAATCACCCGCTGCTGCGACGGACCGTTCGGAGCCGTCAACCCGTTCGACGCACCATCCTGATTCACCGCCGAACCCCGCACCACCGCCAACACCCGATGCCCCAACCGACGCGCATCCGACAACCGCTCCACCAACAGGACACCCACCCCCTCACCCCACCCCGTACCATCCGCACCCTCACCGAACGCCCTGCACCGACCATCCGCCGCCAACCCACCCTGACGACCGAACTCCACGAAAGCACCCGGCGTCGACATCACCGTCACACCGCCCGCCAGCGCCAGGTCGCACTCCCCCGACCGCAACGCCTGCCCCGCCAGATGCAACGCCACCAACGACGACGAACACGCCGTGTCCACCGTCACCGCCGGACCCTCCAGACCCAGCACATACGACACCCGCCCCGACGCCACACTCGCCGCGTTCCCCGTGCCCACATAACCGCCGAAGTCACCCTCCGACACACTCAACAACGCCGGATAGTCCTGACCGTTCGTCCCCACGAACACACCCGTACGACTCCCCCGCAACGACCGGGGATCCAACCCCGCCCGCTCCACCGCCTCCCACGAAACCTCCAGCAACAACCGCTGCTGCGGATCCATCGCCAACGCCTCACGCGGCGACACCCCGAAGAACTCCGCATCGAAACCACCCACACCCGACAGGAAACCGCCGCGTGCGGTGTGGCTGGCGTACGGGTTGTCCGGGTCGGGGGCGAAGAGCAGGTCGAGGTCCCAGCCGCGGTCGGTGGGGAAGTCACCGATGCCCTCGCGGCCGTCGACGAGCATCTCCCAGAACTGCTCCGGGGTCTCGGCGTCGCCGGGGAAACGGCAGGCCATGCCCACGATCGCCACCGGCTCGTCCACCGCGATCGCAGCCGTCCCGTGCGGTGTGGCGGCAGCGGCGGTCTCGTCCCCGAACAGCTCGGCGTGGAGGAACACGGCCAGCGCCTGCGGAGTCGGATGGTCGAAGACCGCCGTCGCCGGGAGAGCCACTCCCGACACGGAAGCCAGAACGTTGCGCAGCTCCACCGCGATGAGCGAGTCCACGCCCAGATCGCGGAAGGCCCGCTCCGCGCCGACCTGCTCGGTGCCGGCGTGTCCGAGTGCCGCCGCGGCCCGGGCGCGGACCTCTGTGACGAGTTCCCGCAGGCGCGCCTCAGGGGCGAGGCCGCGCAGACGCGCCTGGAGTCCGGTCGTGACGGTCTCGGCGGTGACCCGGGGTCCGACCGGAGCGCGGTACACCTCTGCGAGGAACGGGCTGTGCCGGACCGCGGTGAAGGCGGCGCCGAAACGGCTCCAGTCGACGTCGGCCACGAAGGCGGCGGCCGTCGCGTCCCCAGCGGCGGCGGCGAGGGCGTCCAGGGCCCGGTCAGGGTCGAGGAGGCCCACACCGCCTCTCAGCTGCCGGCCCTCCGCGTCGGCGTCGGCGGCCATGCCGCCGCCTGCCCACGGCCCCCAGGCGATGGAGGTGGCGGGCAGCCCCTCGCTCCTGCGTCGCTCCGCGAGGGCGTCCAACAGGGCGTTGGCGGCAGCGTAGTTGGCCTGCCCGGCGGAGCCGACCGTGCCGGCGAAGGACGAGAAGAGGATGAAGGCGGAGAGCTCGCGGTTGCGGGTCAGCTCGTCCAGGTTGCGTGCGCCGACGACTTTGGCGGCGAAGACCTTCTTGAAGGCGGCCGGAGTGAGTCCGTCGAGGACGCCGTCCTCCAACACCCCTGCCGTGTGGACGACCGCGTCCACGGGGTGGGCGTCGAGCAGCGCCCGCAGCGCCTTACGGTTCGTCAGGTCCACTGCCGC
This sequence comes from Streptomyces sp. P3, assembly GCF_003032475.1. Classification (NCBI taxonomy): domain Bacteria; kingdom Bacillati; phylum Actinomycetota; class Actinomycetes; order Kitasatosporales; family Streptomycetaceae; genus Streptomyces; species Streptomyces sp. P3. Next base: position 5,407,841 of record NZ_CP028369.1, on the reverse strand, counting down.
GAACGTCACTTCGACGCCGGCGTCACGCAGTTCGCCGCACAGCTCCTCGGCACCGGGTGCCCGGTCCCCGCTGCGGCTGACCAGGACCAGGTGCGCGGCGCCCGCCCGGGCGGCCCACCGCGCCACTCGGGCCCCCAACGCGCCCGTGCCGCCGGTCACCAGGACCGTGCCGGACGGCTGCCAGGCGGATTCCGGTGCGGGAGAGGCCGGAACCAGGCGGCGGCCCAGGAGTCCGCCGGATCGGACCGCGACCTGGTCCTCGCGTGGACCCATGGCCGTCGTGCCGTCGGCGAGCAGGGTGACCAGTCGGGCGGCCGAACGCCGGTCCAGGGGCGCGGGAAGGTCCACGAGACCACCCCAGCGGTCGGGGTGCTCCAGAGCGACGACGCGCCCGAGGCCCCAGACGGCGGCCTGGTCGGGTTCCGGGGCCGGATCGTCGGCCGTCGCCGTGACGGCTTCCCGGGTCAGGGTCCAGAGCGGCGCCGAGACGGCGGCGTCACCGAGGGCCTGGACGAGCGCCGTGGTAGCGAGAACGCCGTCGGGCACGTCTCCGTTCGCCCCGCGCTCCAGGGCGAGGGTGGAGACGACGCCGGTGACCGGGGCGTCGCCGACGGCCACGGCGATACGGCGCGCCAACTCGGCCCGGCTGTCACTGTGGTGGTGCTCGACGGCGACCAGTTCCGCACCGGCGTCGTGCAGTGCTCCAGTCAGGGCGCCGTCCCAGCCGTCCGCGCCCGCCGAGGACACGGGCCTGAGGAACAGCCAGCGCCCGGACAGCCGCGCGCCCTCGGACAGGCCGGCGACCGTGCGCCAGACGACACGGTGGTGCAGGCCGTCGACGGCGACGGCCGAACCGTCCTCGGCGTAGGAACGCTCCAGCCAGAACCGGTCACGGCGGAAGGCGTACGTGGGCAGCTCGACCGTCCGCGCCCCCGGGAGGAGCGTGGACCACGCCACCGCCGCGCCGCTCAGATGCAGTCGCGCGAGGGCCGCCACGAAGTGCCGGGCCTCCTGTCCGTCCTTGCGGAGGACCGGCGCGTACAGCATGTCGTCCGCCGCGCTGTTCTGCGCGAGTGCGGTGAGGGTGCCATCGGGGCCGATCTCCAGGAACCGCGTCACACCCTCGCCGGCCAGCACACCGACCCCGTCGGCGAAACGCACCGCCTCCCGCACATGCCGCACCCAGTACTCCGCCGACGCCAACTCGCCCTCCACCGCGAGCCGCCCCGACACATTCGACACCAACGGAATCGACGCGGAACCGTAGGCGATGCCCTCCGCCACCTCACGGAAAGCCTCCAGCATCGGCTCCATCAACGGCGAATGGAACGCATGCGACACCCGCAGACCAGACGCCCGCCGACCCAACGCCTTGAGCTGACCGGCGATCTCGGCGACCGCCGCCTCGACACCCGCGATCACCACCGCACGCGGACCGTTCACCGCAGCGACCGACACCTCACCCTCACGGCCCTCCAACAGCGCCAGCACCTCGCCCTCGGCCGCCTCCACCGCCACCATCACCCCACCCGACGGCAACCCCTGCATCAACCGCCCCCGCGCCACCACCAACGCACACGCATCCTCCAAAGACAACACACCCGCCACATGCGCCGCCGCGATCTCACCGACCGAATGCCCCATCACAAAGTCCGGACGCACCCCGAACGACTCCACCAGACGGAAAAGAGCCACCTCGACCGCGAACAACGCAGGCTGCGCCCACTCCGTACGCCCCAACAACTCCACATCCTCGCCGAACACCACCTCCCGCAACCCACCCCCCACCCGCGCACACACCGCGTCGAACGCCTCCGCGAACACCGGAAACGCCCCATACAGCTCACGCCCCATCCCCACCCGCTGCGCACCCTGACCAGCGAACAAGAACGCCGTCCGACCACCCCGGGTCGTCCCGGTCGTGGTGCGCGCGTCGGGCTTGCCCGTGGCCAACGCGGAGAGACCGGCGAGGAGTTCGGTGCGGCCGTGGCCCTGGATCACGGCGCGGGTCTCGAAGGCGGTGCGGGTGGTGGCCAGGGAGGCCGCCAGGTCGTAGAGGTCGATGTCCGGGCGCTCGGTCAGGTGGGCGGCCAGGCGGCCCGCCTGGCCGCGCAGCGCGGTCTCGTCGCGGGCGGACAGGAGCCACGGCAGGACCGGGAGAGCGGTACGGGGTTCCGGTTCCGGGGTGGTCTCGTCCACGGCGGGTTCGGGGGCCTGCTCGATGACGGCGTGGGCGTTGGTGCCGGAGACGCCGAACGCCGAGACTCCGACGCGGTGCGGGTGGTCGACGTGCGGCCAGTCGACAGGCCCGGTGAGCAACCGGACGTGACCGGCGCTCCAGTCGACGTGCCGGGAGGGCCGATCGGCGTGCAGGGTGGGCGGCAGGACGCCGTGTCGTAGCGCGAGGACGGACTTGATGACGCCGACGACGCCCGCGGCTGCCTGGGTGTGGCCGATGTTGGATTTCGCCGAGCCGAGCCACAGCGGCCGGTCGGCGGTGCGGCCCTGACCGTAGGTCGCGAGAAGCGCCCGGGCCTCGATCGGGTCGCCGAGCGAGGTGCCCGTGCCGTGGGCCTCGACGGCGTCGATCTCGGACGCGGGCAGGCCGGCGTTGGCGAGCGCGGCGAGGATGACGCGCTGCTGGGCAAGGCCGTTGGGGGCGGTGAGGCCGTTGGAGGCGCCGTCCTGGTTGACCGCGCTGCCGCGCAGCACCGCCAGCACCTGATGGCCGTTGCGGCGGGCGTCGGAGAGCCGTTCGACGACGATCGTTCCGGCGCCCTCGGCCCAGCCCGTCCCGTCCGCGTCGTCGGAGAAGGCCTTGCAGCGGCCGTCGCCGGCCAGGCCGCCCTGCTGCTCGAACTCGATGAAGGCGCCGGGGCTGGACATGACGGTGACACCGCCGACGACGGCGAGAGAGCACTCGCCGGAGCGCAGCGACTGGGCGGCCAGGTGCAGGGCGACGAGGGAGGAGGAGCAGGCGGTGTCGACGGTGACGGCGGGGCCTTCCAGTCCCAGGGTGTAGGCGACACGGCCGGAGAGGACCGACATGGAGTTGCCGGTGAGCAGATGGCCCCGGACGTCGTCGGGGACCTCGCGCAGCCCAGAGGTGTAGCCCTGGTCGCTGCACCCGACGAACACCCCCGAGCGGCTGCCTCGCAATGTGGCGGGATCGATGCCGGCGCGCTCGAAGGCCTCCCAGACCACTTCGAGCAGCAGACGCTGCTGCGGGTCCATCGCGAGCGCCTCGCGCGGGGAGATACCGAAGAAGGCGGGGTCGAACCGGTCGGCGTCGTCGAGGAAACCGCCACGGCGACGTTCGGCGGCGCCGTTGTCCGGCCCGGGCACGGTGGACCAGCCCCGGTCGGCGGGCCAGCCGGTCACCGCGTCGGTCCCGTCGACCAGCAGGTCCCAGAAGTCGTCGGGTGTGCGGACGCCGCCGGGCAGGCGGCAGCTCATGCCGACGATGGCGACGGGCTCCTGCTCGCGGGCCTCCAACTGCCGCAGCCGGCGGCGGGTGTTGTGGAGATCGACGGTGACCCGCTTGAGGTAGTCCCGAAGCTGCGCTTCATTCGTCATGGACTGCCCCCATGCTGATCGGTTCTGTGACGGAACGTGTCCCCGCGCGTGGTCGGCGGGCCCTGTGGGCGTCCGACTGCTGGTGTGCTCCTCGAGCGGTGGGGACAGCATGACCCGGCCCGGGAGCCTTTCTCGGCACCCGGCCGGGTTCTCTGGGGAAACCCTTGGAAATCATGGGCCCGCCGCCGTTCACGCAGGCCGGGGCAATGGCCGGTCGGACGGTCCGGACGTGCCGAGGCCCCGAACGGCCGTTTCCTGCACGAGAGTTCGGGGCCCGGGCTGCTCAGACGTACGGCGGTGGGGCGCCCCGGGCGAGAACGGTGTGCAGGACCGCGAAGGCGTCCTGAAGCGCCGTCAGGGCGTCGGGGATGCGCCAGGCGGCACGGTCGCGGGGGCCGACGGCGTTGGAGACGGTGCGCAGTTCCAGCAGCGGGACGCCGTGGACGGTCGCGGCCTCGGCGACGCCGAAGCCCTCCATCGCCTCGGCCGCGGCTCCGTGGCGTCGCCGTAGGCGCTGGGCGCGTTCCTCGGTACCGGTGACGGTGGAGACGGTCAGGACGGGGGCGTGGACGGCGCCGAGGACCCGGGCGACGGCGGCGGAGAGGTGGGGTGCGCAGGCGTGCTCGCAGGCTCCGAAGCCGAGACAGTCCATGGACAGGAATCCGTCCGGGGTCTCGCAGCCGAGGTCTGCGGCTATGACGCGGTCGGCGACGACGACGGAACCGACGTCGGCGACCGGCGCGAAGCCCCCCGCGATGCCTGTCGAGACGACCAGGTGGTATCCGTCGCCCCGGACGGCCGCCGCGGTGAGTGCCGCGTCGGTCGCCGCGGCCGCGGCTGCGGGGCCCACTCCCGCTGCCACCAGGTCGGCGACGAGCTCCCGGTGACGGACGGGACCCCGGCCCGCCGCCGTGCGGTCGGCCGGCGCGGACGAGGCGTCCCCGGTGCAGTTGATCCGGAGCATCTCGCGGCCCGGCAGGGCGCCGCACTCGACCGCAGGGGCAGGGCCCAGACCCCGCGCCACGGCGTCGCGTTCGGCTCGTACCGCGGTGACGACGAGGAGGCGTACGGCGGTCATGACGAGAGCTGGACGTGCCCGTGATCGCCTATGACGAGGCGGTGGGTGGCAGGCAGTCCGGGGGCGACGGCGACTTTGACGTTGCGGCCGACGAGGGAGGCCGCCACACGCCGGATCCGGTCGAAGGACGACTCCCGCAGCACGATCGAGTACTCGATCTCGCTGTGGGAGATACGGCAGTTCTCCGCGACCGACGTGGAGGGGCCCACGTACGAGTCGCTGACGACGCTGCCGGCGCCGATGATCACGGGACCGACGATGCGGGAGCGCCGGACCTCGGCGCCCGCCTCGATCCGGACACGTCCGATGATCTCGCTCTCGTCGTCGACGTAGCCGTTGACACAGGGCTGGAGGCGTTCGAGGAGGGTGCGGTTGACCTCCAGCATGTCGGTGACGTTGCCGGTGTCCTTCCAGTAACCGGTGATGACCGTGGAACGGACCTCCATTCCCTGGTCGATCATCCACTGCAGCGCGTCGGTGATCTCCAGCTCGCCGCGGGGGGACGGCTGGACGGCCCGCACCGCTTCGTGGACGGCCGCCGTGAAGAGGTACACGCCGGCGACGGCCAGGTCGCTGCGCGGCTTGCGCGGTTTCTCCTCGAGCACGAGGACGTTGCCGTTGTCGTCGGTGACCGCCACGCCGAAGGCCGTGGGATTGCTCACCCGGGTGAGCAGCACCTGGGCGTCGCGTGGGTCCTTGCGGAACTCGTCGACGACGTCGGTGATGCCGTCGAGCACGAAGTTGTCACCGAGGTACATGACGAAGTCGTCGTCGCCCAGGAAGGATTCGGCGACGAGCACGGCGTGGGCGAGCCCCAGGGGTTCGCTCTGCGGGATGTAGGTGACGGTCAGGCCGAAGGCGGAGCCGTCACCGACGGCTGCCTCGATTTCCGGGGCGGTGCTGCCGACGATGACGCCGACGTCGGTGATGCCCGCGGCGGCGATGGATTCGAGACCGTAGAAGAGGATCGGTTTGTTGGCGACCGGGACCAATTGCTTGCTGGACGTGTGGGTGATCGGTCGCAGTCGTGAACCTGATCCCCCCGCGAGCACGAGAGCCTTCACTGTTCCATCCATGTGACGGGTGAGAGGTGGTGGGTGAGAGGTGGTGGCCGTTCCGGCCCGGACGCGGTGTCCGGGCCGGAACGGGGCCGATCGGTTCAGACCTCGCCGAGGTCGCCCTCGAGGAAGGCGCGCAGTTCGTCGTCGGAGACCTCGTCGGCGGTCGGCCCCGGCACGGTCGGCGCGGGGCCGGAGGCGGTCCCGGTCGCCGGGTCGTCGTCGAGCCGGGCCAGCAGACCGCTGAGTCTGCTGCGCAGCCGCTCCTGGACGGCGGTGTCCAGGACCGACGCGGTGAACTGTGCTTCCAGGGCGTCGAGACGGTCGAGGACCGGGGAGGTGGCCGGCTGCGCCTCGTGGGTGATGCGTTCCAGGAGGTGCGCGGCGAGCCGTTCCGGCGTCGGGTAGTCGAACATGAGGGTCGCGGGCAGTCGTGCTCCTGCGAGGGCGCCGATGCGGTTGCGCAGTTCGACGGCGGTCAGCGAGTTGAACCCGCTGTCCAGGAAGCCTCCTTCCGGGTCGATGGAGTCGGGGCTGTCGTGCCCGATGACCAGGGCCGCCTGAGTGAGTACGGCGTCCAGGACGACGGCGTGCCGGGCGTCCGGGGCGAGCCCGGCGAGGCGGTCGCGCAGCTCGCCCTCCGCGGACGTCGCCGACGCGCCGGTGGCCGGTGCGGCCCGGTGCCGGGTGCGGGCCGGGACGAGGTCGCGCACCAGGTCAGGCACCGACCCGTCGGAGGCGCGCAGCGCGGCCGGGTCGAGGTCGACGGGCGCGTGGTACGGATCCCGGGAGCGCAGCGCCGCGTCGAGCAGGGCGAGCGCGTGACCGGTCTCCATGGGCCGCAGTCCGCTGCGGGCGATGCGGCGCATGTCCGCTTCGCCGAGCTTGCCGGTCATTCCGCTGCGTTCGGCCCACAGACCCCAGGCGAGGGACTGGACGCGGCGTCCGCCGGCGGCGCGGCGGGCGGCGAAGGCGTCGAGGAAGGCGTTGGCGGCCGAGTAGTTGCCCTGCCCGACGCCGCCGAGGGTTCCGGCGATCGAGGAGAACAGAACGAGCGCGGCACCGGTGTCGCGGGTGAGTTCCTCCAGCAGGACGGCCGCGTCGGCCTTGGCCCGCAGCACCGTGTCGACGCGCTCGGGAGTGAGCGACTGCACGATGCCGTCGTCGAGGACGCCCGCGGTGTGCACGACGGCGCGCAGCGGCCGGTCCGCGGGGACGTGGCCGAGCAGGGCGGACAGGGCCTCGCGGTCGGCGACGTCGCAGGCCGCGACGGTGACGTGGGCTCCGTGAGCGCTGAGCTCCTCGTGGAGTTCGGTCATGCCCTCGGCCGCCGGGCCGCGCCGTCCGGCCAGCACCAGGGAGCGCACACCGTGGGCGGTGACCAGGTGGCGGGCGATCTCCCGTCCCAGGATGCCGCCGGCCCCGGTGACCAGGACGGTACCGTCCGCGAACGCCCCGTCCGCCGTCTCGGCGGGCGGCGTCGCCCGGGTGAGCCGGGGTGTGAGCGCGGAGCCCTCGCGCAGGGCGATCTCGCTCTCGTCCGAGGCCAGCAGGGCCGGCAGCCGTGCCAGGGAGGCCGCACTGCCGTCGTGGTCGATCAGGGCGAAACGGCCCGGGTTCTCGGCGCGCGCCGCACGGACCAGCCCCCAGACGGCCGCCTGGGCCGGATCGGTGCGGGGCGCGTCCTCGGCTCCGGTGGTGACGGCGTGGCGGGTCAGCACCACCAGCCGGGAGGCCGCCAGGCCGTCCTGCGCCAGCCAGTCGGTGAGCAGGCTCAGCGCGTGGCTGGTGGCGCGTCGGGTAGCGGCGGTGACGTCGCCGTCCGCGTCGGACCGGGTGTCGGGCATGGCCGCCAGGACCGTCGCGGGCACTGCGGTGCCTGTGGCCGCGTACAGCGCGGCGGGGTCCGTGTGCCGGACGGCGGTGCCGAGTGCCGGTGCGTCGGGCAACGGCACGCTGCCGACGAGGTGCGGCGGACCGGCGGGCGCCGTGCCGATGCCGACGGGCGTCCAGCGGATCCGGTGCAGTGCGCCGCGGGCCGGAGCGGCCGGCAGGGCGCTGGTGTCCACGGGGCGCAGGGTGAGTCCGTCGATGTCGGCGACCCGGTGTCCCCCGCCGTCCAGGAGGTTCACCCGGTAGGTGTGCTCGCCGACGGGGGTGAGGCGCACCCGCAGCGCGGTGGCGCCGGCGGAGTGGGCGACGACGTCGGAGAAGGTGAACGGCAGGACGGTGCCGGTGCCTGCGGCGGGAGCCAGGGCCACCGTGTGCAGGGCGGCGTCCAGGAGGGCGGGGTGGACGCGGAACCGGTCGGCGCCCTGCAGGTGTTCGCCTTCCTCGGGGGCGATCTCGGCGTACACGTGGTCGCCGTCCCGCCAGGCGGCGCGGAGCCCGCGGAACGCGGGGCCGTAGGCGAAGCCGCCGGCGGCGATGCGGTCGTACAGTCCGTCGACGTCCACGGGCGTGGCGGCTGCGGGCGGCCAGGCGGCCGGCAGAGGTGCGGGGGCGACGGCCGACGGCGTGTCGGTGAGGGTGCCGTCCGCGTGCCGCGTCCAGGCGGTGCCGGTGGCGGGTCGGGAGTGCACCGAGAGGGCACGGTCGCCGTTGCCGTCGGGCGCCGCGACGGACACCTGAAGCCGGACGCTGCCGTTCTCCGGGAGCACGAGTGGCGTCTGGAGGGTGAGGTCGCCGATCCGGGCGGCCCCGACGTGACCGCACGCCTCCAGGGCAAGGTCGAGGAACGCCGTGCCGGGGAAGAGGATGCGGCCGTCCAGGGCGTGGTCGGCGAGCCAGGGCCTGTCGTTCACGCAGACGGATCCGGTCAGCACCACGCCGGAGCCGTCGGCGAGGGCGACGGCCGCGGTGAGCAGCTGGTGGCGTACGGGGTCCAGGTCCGTGCGGGTGCTGTCGGAGCCGGTCGCCTCGAGCCAGTAGCGGCGCCGCTGGAAGGGGTAGGTGGGCAGATCGGTGCGGACGGCGCCCGAGGGGGTGAACCAGGTGTCCCAGTCCACTCGGTGGCCGTGGGTGTGCAGACGGGTGAGGGCGGAGGTGAGCGAGGTGTCTTCCTCCGCGTCGCGCCGCAGCGTCGGCACGAGTGCGGCGACGCCGTCGACGCAGTCTGCGGCGAGCGCGGTCAGCACGCCGCCCGGACCGATCTCGACGTAGGTGGTGACGCCCTGTTCCTCCAGTGCGCGAATGCCCTCGTGGAAGCGGACGGCGTCGCGCACCTGGCAGACCCAGTAGGCGCCGTCCATCGGCTCGTCGGCGGTGACGGGACGTCCGGTGACCGTGGAGACCACGGGCAGGGCGGGGGCGGCGTGTTCGAGAAGCGCCGTGTGTGCGGCGAACTCGTCGAGCATGTCGTTCATGTGGTGGGAGTGGAAAGCGTGACCGACCTGCAGACGGTGTGTCTTGCGGCCCCGGCCGGCCAGTTCGGCCGCCACCGCGGTGACGGCTTCCTCGTCGCCGGACAGGACGGTGGCGAGCGGGCCGTTGACCGCCGCGACGGACACCCGGCCCTCGTGGGCGGCGAGGAGCGGTGTCACCTCCTCCTCACCTGCCTGGACGGAGATCATGACGCCGTCCGCCGGCAGGCTCCCCATGAGTTTTCCGCGGACGGCGACGAGCCGGCACGCGTCCTCCAGCGTGAGCACTCCTGCGACGTGGGCCGCGGCGATCTCGCCGACCGAGTGGCCGAGCACCGCGTCGGGCCGTACGTGCAGGCTCTCCAGCAGTCGGTGCAGGGCGACCTGCACGGCGAAGAGCCCGGCCTGGGTGTAGGAGGTACGGTCCAGGAACGCCGCCTCGGGAGTGCCGGGCTCGGCGAACAGAACCTCGCGCAGGGGTAGTTCGAGTTCGGCGTCCAGGTGGGCACAGGCCTCGTCGAGGGCGTCGGCGAAGATCTCGTACCGCTCGTACAGGACGCGCCCGGTGGCGGCCTGCTGACTGCCCTGCCCGGAGAACAGGAAGGCCACCTTGCCCCCGCGGGCCCGGCCGGTGGTGAGCAGCGGGTGCTCCCGGCCCTCGGCCAGAGAGGTGAGCGCCTCGGTGAGTGAGGCGGTGTCGCCGGTGGCGACGGCCGCGCGGTCGTCGTGGTGGGCGCGCGTGGTGGCCAGGGAGAGCGCCAGGTCGGCCGGAGCGGTGTCGGGTCGGGCGGCGATGTGGTCGAGAAGACGGCGTGCCTGGGCTCGCAGGGCGGCGTTCCCGCGGGCCGACAGCAGCCACGGCAGGGTGCGGGAGGCCCGGTCGACCGGACGGGGCTCCGCCGGGGCACGGGTTTCCGGCTCTTGGATGATCACGTGTGCGTTGGTGCCGGAGACGCCGAAGGACGAGACGCCCGCGCGACGCGGGCCGTCACCGGGGGTCCAGTCGCGTTCTTCCTGCAGCAGGCGCACGGCGCCGGACGACCAGTCGACGTGCGGGGACGGCTGCTCGGCGTGCAGGGTGCGCGGCAGGACGCGGTGGCGCATCGCCATCACCATCTTGATGATGCCCGCGACGCCGGAAGCGGCCTGTGTGTGGCCGATGTTGGACTTCAGCGCCCCGAGCCACAGCGGGCGATCGGCAGGCCGGTCCTGACCGTAGACGGCCATCAGCGCCTGCGCCTCGATGGGGTCGCCGAGGGTGGTGCCGGTGCCGTGCGCCTCGACGGCGTCGACGTCCAGCGGGGAGAGCCCGGCGGAGGCCAGGGCCTGGCGGATGACCCGCTGCTGGGCGGGTCCGCTGGGCGCGGTCAGCCCGTTGGAGGCGCCGTCCTGATTGACGGCCGTGCCGGCGACGGTGGCGAGCACGGGGTGGCCGTTGCGGCGGGCGTCGGACAGGCGCTCCAGCAGGAGGAGGCCGACGCCCTCGGCCCAGCCCGCGCCGTCGGCCTCGGCGGCGAACGGCTTGCAGCGGCCGTCCGGCGACAGGGCACGCTGCCTGCTGAACTCGACGAAGGTGTCCGGGGTGGAGATCACGGTGACACCGCCGGCCAGGGCGAGTTCGCACTCCCCGGACCGCAGGGCCTGCACCGCGAGGTGCAGCGCGACCAGGGAGGACGAGCAGGCGGTGTCGACGGTGACGGCCGGTCCTTCCAGACCGAAGGTGTAGGCGATGCGTCCCGAAGCGACGCTGCCGGCGCTGCCGGTGGCCAGGTAGCCCTCCAACTCCTCGGGGGCCTGACGGGCGCGGCTGCCGTAGTCGTTGTAGTTGGATCCGACGAAGACGCCCGCGCGGGCGCCGCGGATGCGGTCCGGATCGATCCCGGCGCGTTCGAACGCCTCCCAGGACGTCTCCAGCAGCAGCCGGTGCTGCGGGTCGATGGCCACGGCCTCGCGGGGCGCGATCCCGAAGAACGCGGGGTCGAACCGGTCGGCGTCGTGCAGGAAGCCGCCGTGGCGGGCGTACGAGTGGCCGATGCGGTCGGGGTCGGGATCGTAGAGGTTCTCGACGTCCCAGCCTCGGTCGGCGGGGAACGGTGTGATGGCGTCGGCGCCGTCGGCGACCAGTCGCCACAGGTCCTCCGGCGAGACGACACCGCCGGGGAAGCGGCAGCTCATGCCGACGATGACGACCGGGTCGTCGTCGACGGCCGCCGTCGGCAGTGCGAGCAGCGGCTCGGCGGCCGCGCCCGTACCGAACAGTTCTCCGTCCAGGTAGGCGGCGAGGGCTCCTGCGGAGGGGTGGTCGAAGGCGAGCGTGACCGGCAGACGCAGCCCGGTGGCCTCCGCGAACCGGTTGCGCAGTTCGACGGCGGTGAGCGAGTCGAAGCCGACGTCGCGGAACGCACGCCCGTCGGGGACCGCGCCGGGATCCGCATGGCCGAGAACGGCGGAGGCCTGGGCGCGGACCTCGGCGACCAGAGCGGCACGGCGCTCCACCGGGGGCAGGCCCGCGAGGCGCTGGACGAGCGGCGGTCCGTCGACGGAGTCGGCCTTCTTCTCACCGCTCTCCGGGGAGAGCGGTGCCCGGGCCTCGGGGAGCTCGCGCAGCGCGGCGAACGCGCGGGCGGTGATCAGCTTCCAGTCGACGTCGGCGACGATCAGGAACTCCTCGTCCTGCTCCAGCGCCTTCTGCAGGGAGGCGATGGCCAGTTCGGGGTCCATCGGTGGTACGCCGTCCCGCCGCAGCCGCTCGGCGACCTCCTCGCCGACCATGCCGCCGCCTGCCCAGGTTCCCCAGCCGATGGAGGTGGCGGGCAGTCCCCGCGACCTGCGGCCGGCGGCCAGGGCGTCCAGGAAGGCGTTGGCCGCGGCGTAGCTGCCCTGTCCGGGACCACCGAGGGTGCCTGCCATCGACGAGAACAGTACGAACGCGTCGAGGTCGAGATGGCGGGTGGCGGCGTCGAGGGCCAGCGCCGCATCGGCCTTGGGTCGTAGGACGTCATGGGCACGCTGCGGGGTGAGCGCGTCGATGAGGCCGTCGTCGATGATGCCGGCGGTGTGCACCACTGCCGTGAGGGTGCCGCCGCCGGGCAGGTCGTCGACGAGGCGCCGCACCGCGTCGGCGTCGGCGACGTCGCAGGCGATGACGGTTGCCGAAGTGCCCAGCTCGGCGATTTCGGCGACGAGTTCGTCGGCACCCGAGGCGTCGGGGCCGCGCCGGGAGGCGAGCACGAGGTGTTCGGCGCCGGAGCGGGCGAGCCAGCGGGCGACATGCCGGCCGAGGCCGCCGGTGCCACCCGTCACCAGGACCGTGCCGGACGGCTGCCAACTGCCGTCGGGCCGCGGCCCGTCACCGGCGCGCACCAACCGCCGAGCGAAGAGTCCGGAGGCACGCACGGCGAGGTGGTCCTCTTCGAGCGTCCCGGACAGAGCGCCGATCAGCCGACGCGCCGCACGGTCGTCGAGCGTGCCGGGCAGGTCGACGAGCCCGCCCCAGCGCTGCGGGTACTCCAGGGCGGCGATGCGGCCGAGACCCCAGGTCATCGCCTGCAGAGGGCTGGTCAGCCGGTCGCTGCGGCGCACGGAGACCGCGCCACGCGTGGCACACCACACCGGGGCGTCCAGACGGGCGTCTGCGAGCACCTGGAGCAGAGTCGTGGTCAGGACCAGGCCGGTGGGCAGCACACCCTCGTCCGACCAGGGGGACTCGTCCAGCGCGAGCAGCGACAGCACGCCACCGACCTCGACGCCGTCGACCGCACCACGCACGAGGTCGACCATCCGGTCACGTTCGGCGTCCGGGCCGCCCACGACGAGAACGCGGGCCTCGGCGGAGCTGCCGCCGATCGCGGTACGCACGTCCTGCACGAGGGGGTCGTCCTCGTATCCGGCCGGCACGACGAGCAGCCAGGTGTTCGCCAGCTCGTGGACGCGTGCTGGCTGTTCGGTGCGGGGCCGCCATGCGACCCGGTAACGCCAGCCGTCGAGCGTGGAATGGTTGAGCCGGTCCCGCCGCCAGGATGACAGGGCGGGCACCACCTCGGCGAGTGAGCGCACGTCATCGAGGCCGAGGCTGTCCGCCAGGGAATCGAGATCGTGGCTGTCCACGCTCGCCCAGAATCCGTCGTCGAGAAGGTCCACCGCCCCGAACGTCCCGGAGTCGGCGGTGGTCTGCGGAGCAACCGGTTCCAGCCAGTAGCGGTTGCGCTGGAAGGCATACGTCGGCAACTCCACCCGACACGGCGACAACCCCTCGAACACCGGCCCCCAATCAACCCCCACACCCCGAACCCACGCCTCACCCAACGACAGATAGAACCGCTCCAGACCACCCTCACCCCGCCGCAACGACCCCACCACCACCGCGTCCGAACCGGCAGCCTCGACCGTCTCACCGATCGGCACCGTCAACACCGGATGCGGACTCATCTCCACAAACGCACCGAACCCCTCCCCCACCAAACGACGCACCACCGGCTCCAACAACACCGACTGCCGCAGATTCCGGAACCAATACCCCCCGTCCGTCTCCGCACCCTCCACCCACTCACCCGTCACCGTCGACAAGAACGGCACCGACGGAACCAACGCCGACACCGAACCCAACACCCCCGCCAACTCCTCCTCCAACACCTCCACATGAGCCGAATGCGACGCATAATCCACATCAATACGACGCACCCTCACCCCCGCCCCCTCCGCAAACCCCACCAACTCCTCCAACGCACCCACATCACCCGACACCACCGTCGACGACGGACCATTCACCGCAGCCACCGACACCCGACCACCGAAACGACCCACCAACTCCCGCACACCCTCGGCGGGCAGAGCCACCGACACCATCCCCCCACCACCCGCCAACGCCACAATCGCCCGCGACCGCAACACCACCACCCGCGCACCATCCACCACACTCAATGCACCCGCCACCACCGCAGCAGCAATCTCCCCCTGCGAATGACCCACCACCGCAGCAGGACGCACACCGAACGACTCCCACAACGCAGCCAACGACACCATCACCGCCCACAACACCGGCTGCACCACATCCACCCGATCCAACCCAGGCACACCCCCCACCCCCCGCACCACATCCACCAACGACCACTCCACCAACCCCTCCAACGCCACCCCACACTCCACAAACCGCGCAGCGAACACCGGCGAAGAATCCAACAACTCCACCGCCATCCCCACCCACTGCCCACCCTGACCCGGAAACACGAACACCGGGTCCACGGTGTCGCCGAGGCGCCGGGTGGCGCCTCGCACGAGGCCGGCGCCGGGCGTTCCGGCGGCCAGACCGCGCAGCGAGGCGACGAGGCCGTCGCGGTCGGCGCCGACGACGGCCGCGCGCTCCTCCAGCGCGGCACGGCCGGTCAGGAGGGAGTGCGCGATGTCGACGGGATCGCCGTCCGAGCTCTCCAGACGGGTCAGCAGCCGCTCGGCCTGGGCGCGCAGCGCGTTGTCCGAGCGAGCGGACAGCAGCCACGGCACGACGGTGCGGGGCGGGTCAGCGACGAGCGGTACCGACTCCTCCTCGGTGAGCGTCGGATCGGGTTCTTCGAGGATGATGTGCGCGTTGGTGCCGCTGACTCCGAAGGAGGAGACGCCGGCCCGGCGAGGCCGGTCGTCGCGTTCCCACGGGCGGGCCTGCGCGAGGATCTCCACCTGTCCTGCCGACCAGTCGACGAACGGGGAGACCTCCTCGGCGTGCAGGGACCTCGGCAGGGTGGCGTGCCGTATGGCCTGCACCATCTTGATGATCCCGGCCATGCCCGAAGCGGCCTGGGTGTGGCCGATGTTGGACTTCACGGACCCGAGCCACAGCGGGCGGTCGCCGTCGCGCTCCTGGCCGTAGGTGGCGAGCAGCGCCTGCGCCTCGATCGGGTCACCGAGCTTCGTCCCCGTGCCGTGCGCCTCCACCACGTCCACGTCCGCCGCCGACAGACCCGCGTCCGCCAACGCCGCACGGATCACCCGCTGCTGCGCCAGACCGTTCGGCGCCGTCAACCCGTTCGACGCACCGTCCTGGTTGATCGCCGAACCCCGCACCACCGCCAGCACCTGATGCCCCAGCGCCCGCGCGTCCGACAACCGCTCCAGCAACAGCACACCCACACCCTCGGACATGCCCATGCCGTCGGCGCCGGCCGCGAAGGGCTTGCAGCGCCCGTCGACGGCCAGGCCGCGCTGACGGCTGAAGCCGACCAGGCCGACGGGCTCGCCCATGACGGCGGCGCCGCCGGTCAGCGCGAGGGAGCACTCGCCCGAACGAAGGGAACGCATGGCCTGGTGCATGGCGACGAGCGCGGACGAGCAGCCGGTGTCCATCGTCACGGCCGGCCCTTCGAGGCCGAGGGTGTAGGAGATGCGGCCGGAGGCGATGCTGGTGACGGTGCCGGTGATGAGGTGGCCTTCGAGGCCCTCCGGGGCACCCCCGCTCGCTCCGTAGCCCTGGTGGGACACGCCGACGAAGACTCCGGTGTCGCTGCCGCGCAGGCTGTCGGGGGCGATGCCGGCCCGCTCCAGGGTCTCCCAGGTGGTCTCCAGCAGCAGTCGCTGCTGGGGGTCCATCGCAAGCGCCTCACGCGGCGAGATCCCGAAGAAGGCCGCGTCGAACTCGGCCGCGTCGTGCAGGAACCCGCCGTCGCGGGCGTACGTGGTGCCGGCTCGGTCCGGATCGGGGTCGTACAGGTTCTCCACGTCCCAGCCCCGGTCGAGGGGCAGGGAAGAGATGGCGTCGGTCTCGTCGAGGACGAGTCGCCAGAAGTCGTCCGGCGAGTTCGCTCCGCCGGGGAATCGGCAGCCCATGGAGACGATGGCGATCGGCTCGTCCGCATGACCCGGACCGGCCGCCGGGGCGGCGGGGAGCACGGCGGGCCGGACCTCGGCGGTTTCGTCGACGAGGTGTCCGCGCAGATGGCGCGCGAGATCGCGGATGTTGGGGTGGTCGAAGACGATCGTGGCGGGCAGCGTGAGACCGGTCGCCTCGTTGAGGCGGTTGCGGAGTTCGACCGCGGTGAGTGAGTCGAATCCGAGTTCCCGGAACGCACGTGTGACGGCGATGTCGTTGCCGTCTGCGTAGCCGAGGACGGCGGCGACCTGGGTGCGGACGACGTCGGTCAGGGTCCGGTCGCGTTCGGCGGAGCTCTGGCCGGCGAGTTCCGCACGCAGGCCACCACCGCGTTCCGTGACGCGGTCGAGAACGGCTTCGTCGGCCCGCATTGCGGCCGCCACCTCGGGAACCTCGTGCAGCAGCGGTCGGGGGTGGGCGGCGGTGAAGACGGGAACGAAACGCTCCCAGTCGATGTCGGCGACGGCGAGGAACCTCTCGTCGTGGTCGAGTGCCTGCTCGAGGCCCGCGACGGCGAGTTCGGCGTCCATGAACGGGATACCGCGCCAGCGCAGTTGTTCCCGGACGACGTTGACGGCCATGCCTCCGCCCTCCGGGCTCCAGATGCCCCAGGCGAGGGACATGCCGGTCAGCCCGCGCGCTCTGCGATGGTCGGCGAGTGCGTCGACGTAGGCGTTCGAGGCCGAGTAGGCGCCGTGGTCACCGCTGCCCCAGGTGCCGGCGACGGAGGAGTACAGGACGAAGGCGTCCAGCCGGTCGTGGTCGAAGATTTCGTCGAGGTTGACGGCGCCGAGCAGCTTGGCGCGGGCTCCCTCGGCGAAGAAGTCGAGGTCGGTTTCGGCGAGGGCGGCGAGCATGCCGACGCCCGCGGTGTGGACGACGGTGCGGATCGCGGGGCCGTCGGACTCCACCTGTTCGACGAGACGGTGCAGCGCTTCCCGGTCGGCGACGTCGCACGCGGCGATGGTCACCCGGCAGCCCAGCTCGGTGAGTTCCTGCCGCAGCGCCTGCGCGCCCGGCGCCTGGTCCCCGTGGCGGCTGGTCAGCACCAGGTGCTCGGCGCCCTTGCGGGCGAGCAGTCGAGCCGTGTGGGCACCGAGGCCGCCGGTGCCACCGGTGATCAGCGCTGCGCCGCTGGTGCTCCAGGGACGCGTTGAACTGCGGCCGGCCAGGGGTGCGCGGACCAGCCGTCGGATGTGGGCGCTCGATCCGCGCAGGGCGATCTGGTCCTCGTCGCCCCCTGCCGCCAGGACGGCGACCAGACCGCGGGCGACGTCGGGGTCGGGTGCGGAGGGAATGTCGACGAGGCCACCCCAGCGTCGCGGCTGCTCGAGGGCGACCACTCGGCCGAATCCCCAGAGCGCGCCCTGTACCGGACGGCTGACCGGCTCCCCGTCACCGGTACTGACGGCCTCGCTGGTCAGGAACCACGTCCTGGCCTCGATACCGGCGTCCAGCATGCCCTGGACCAGGACCAGGGAGGACATCATGCCGACGGTCGCGCCGGAGTGGTCCGGGGCGAGGCGTTCGTCGAGGGCCAGCAGGGACACGACGCCGCGCACGGAGCCGGTCCCGGCCACGCCGTCGGTTCCGGTGTCGGTTCCGGCGACGGCGTCGGTTCCGGTGTCGGTTCCGGCGACGGCGTCGGTTCCGGCGACGGCGGCCGTGAGGCGCTCGGCGACGAGCGCGCGGTCCAATTCGTCGCCGGCCAACGTGAGGGTGACGGCGGTCGCGCCCGCCTCACTCAGGGCGTCCTGGACGGCGGCGGCCAGTGGCGAGCGGCTGTGCTCCTCGGGTACGACGAGCAGCCAGGTCCCGTCGAGCGTGGCCCCTTCGGCGAGCCGATACGGCCGCCACGCCACCCGATAACGCCAGCTGTCCAGCTTCGCCCGACCCTGCCGCCCTCGATGCCAGGCCGACAACGCCGGCAGGACATCGCCCAGACCGCCCGTTCCGTCCAGCCCGAGCGTGCCCGCGAGTCCTTCGAGGTCGCCCTCCTCGACGGTCCGCCAGAACTCCTCCTGCGCCGGGTCGACACCGGCCCGCGCCTTGGGCAGATCCAGCCAGTAGCGGCTGCGCTGGAACGCATACGTCGGCAACTCCACCCGACACGGCGACAACCCCTCGAACACCGGCCCCCAATCAACCCCCACACCCCGAACCCACGCCTCACCCAACGACAGATAGAACCGCTCCAGACCACCCTCACCCCGCCGCAACGACCCCACCACCACCGCATCCCCACCCACAGCCTCGACCGTCTCACCGATCGGCACCGTCAACACCGGATGCGGACTCATCTCCACAAACGCACCGAACCCCTCCCCCACCAAACGACGCACCACCGGCTCCAACAACACCGACTGCCGCAGATTCCGGAACCAATACCCCCCGTCCGTCTCCGCACCCTCCACCCACTCACCCGTCACCGTCGACAAGAACGGCACCGACGGAACCAACGCCGACACCGAACCCAACACCCCCGCCAACTCCTCCTCCAACACCTCCACATGAGCCGAATGCGACGCATAATCCACATCAATACGACGCACCCTCACCCCCGCCCCCTCCGCAAACCCCACCAACTCCTCCAACGCACCCACATCACCCGACACCACCGTCGACGACGGACCATTCACCGCAGCCACCGACACCCGACCACCGAAACGACCCACCAACTCCCGCACACCCTCGGCGGGCAGAGCCACCGACACCATCCCCCCACCACCCGCCAACGCCACAATCGCCCGCGACCGCAACACCACCACCCGCGCACCATCCACCACACTCAACGCACCCGCCACCACCGCAGCAGCAATCTCCCCCTGCGAATGACCCACCACCGCAGCAGGACGCACACCGAACGACTCCCACAACGCAGCCAACGACACCATCACCGCCCACAACACCGGCTGCACCACATCCACCCGATCCAACCCAGGCACACCCCCCACCCCCCGCACCACATCCACCAACGACCACTCCACCAACCCCTCCAACGCCACCCCACACTCCACAAACCGCGCAGCGAACACCGGCGAAGAATCCAACAACTCCACCGCCATCCCCACCCACTGCCCACCCTGACCCGGAAACACGAACACCGGGTCGAGGGGGGTGCCGGGGCTCTCGGTGAGGCCGCGGGCCGCGCTCGCGGGCCGCTCGCCGCGGGCCAGGGCACGCAGGCCATCGACCAGCCCCGCGTGGTCCGTGCCGATGACGACGGCGCGCTCCTCCAGCGCGGCGCGACCGGTGGCCAGCGCATGGGAGACGTCCACTGCGGAGAGGCCAGCGGACTCGATGCGGTCGAGCAGCCGTTGTGCCTGCTCCCTCAGCGCGGCCTCCGAGCGGGCCGACAGCATCCAAGGCAGGACGACACCGGTCTTCTCCCTCTTGTCGGCAGCCTGGGCATCCGTCACCTGGGCATCCGCCACCTGGGCGTCCGTCGCCTCGACGGCTTCCGCCGGTTCGGCGACCGGCGCCTGCTCGAGGACGACGTGGGCGTTCGTGCCGCTGCCTCCGAAGGAGGAGACGCCCGCGCGGCGCGGCCGTCCGGTGTCCGGCCAGTCGACCGACTCGGTGAGCAGGCGCAGCGTGCCGGAGGACCAGTCGACGTGCGGGGTCAACTCCTGCGCGTGCAGTGACTTGGGGGCGACACCGTGGCGGAGCGACTCGACCATCTTGATGATGCCCACGACACCGGAAGCGGCCTGTGTGTGGCCGACGTTGGACTTCAGTGAGCCGATCAACAGCGGGTTGCCCGCATCGCGTTCCTGGCCGTAGGTGGCCTGCAGGGCCTGCGCCTCGATCGGGTCACCGAGCCTCGTCCCCGTGCCGTGCGCCTCCACCACGTCCACGTCGGCGGCCGACAGACCCGCGTCCGCCAGCGCCGCACGGATCACCCGCTGCTGCGACGGGCCGTTCGGCGCCGTCAACCCGTTCGACGCACCGTCCTGGTTGATCGCCGAACCCCGCACCACCGCCAGCACCTCATGACCCAGCCGACGTGCGTCCGACAACCGCTCCAGCAACAGCACACCCACACCCTCACCCCAGCCCGTGCCGTCGGCGCCGGCCGCGAAGGGCTTGCAGCGCCCGTCGACGGCCAGGCCGCGCTGACGGCTGAACTCGATGAAGTTGCGCATGCTGGCCATGACGGTGACACCGCCCGCGACAGCCATGGAGCACTCGCCGGAGCGCAGCGCCCGGATCGCGAGATGGAGGGCGACCAGCGAGGAGGAGCACATCGTGTCGAGGCTGACGGCGGGTCCCTCGAAACCGAAGCTGTAGGAGATGCGCCCCGACAGCACGGCGGCGGATCCGCCGGTCAGCAGGTGTCCTTCGATGCCCTCGGGCGCGCGGGCGCCGTCGGGCGCGTAGGCCTGGTTGCTGGCGCCGACGAACACACCGGTGGAACTGCCCCTCAGGGTCGTGGGGTCGATGCCGGCCCGCTCGAACGCCTCCCAGGTGGTTTCCAGCAGCAGTCGCTGCTGCGGGTCCATCGCCGTCGCCTCACGCGGCGAGATCTCGAAGAAGCCGGCGTCGAACTCGGCCGCGTCGTGCAGGAAGGCGCCTTGGCGGACGTAACTGGTGCCGATGCGCTCCGGGTCGGGGTCGTACAGCGCCTCGATGTCCCAGCCACGGTCGGTCGGCAGGTCCGAGACGGTGTCGACCCCGTCGGCGACGATCCGCCACAGTTCCTCCGGGCTGCGCACTCCACCGGGCATGTGACAGGCGGTGGCCACGATGGCTATGGGCTCGTGCGCCCGCGTCTCCAGGTCGGTGAGCCTGTGACGGGTCTGTCGCAGGTCCGTGGTGACGCGCTTGAGGTAGTCCCGCAGCTTGTCCTCGGTGTTGTGCGTGTTGGCCATGCCAGTCAGCCCTTCGAGAATCGGGAAGTCGTGTCGGGGGTGCGCTCAGGAGATCCCGAGTTCCTTGTCGATCAGATCGAACATGTCCTGGTCGGAGGCGCCGACCAGTTCCTCGTCCACGGTCACGGGGGTGGGTGCTCCGGTGGGCGCCGCCCAGGAGTCGAGCAGCCCGCGCAGCGCCTCGGCGAGTTCCGCCCTGCCGACCGGGTCCGAGGTGGCACGGTAGGCCGCCTCGATCCCCTTCAGCCGGGGGTCGAGCGCGCTGTCTACGTCGTCCGCGGGGAAGAGTTCCGCGTCCAGGTGGTCGGCGAGGGCCTTCGGCGTCGGATGGTCGAAGACGAGCGTCGCGGAGAGCCTGGCGCCGAGTGCGGAACCGAGCCGGTTGCGCAGTTCGACCGCGGTCAGGGAGTCGAATCCCATGTCCCGGAAGGCCCGGCCGGGCTTGACACCTTCAGCGGCTCCGGAGCCGAGGACCGCGCCGACGTGAGTCCGGACCAGCTCGGCCAGTCGGCGGTTGCGTTTGGCCGCCGTCAACGCGGCCAGTTCGCCGCGGAGCCCGTCGGCCGCCGCGCTCGCGTCCGCCGTGTGCCCGGCCGCCTCCTCGGTGGCCTGCGCGGCCAGCAGGGTCTGTACGTCCGGGATCTCGTCGATCAGCGGGCGGTGCCCGTGGGCGCAGTACGCGGGCACGAACCGGTCCCAGCGGATGTCCGCCACGACGACGGTGGTCTCTTCCGCCGCCACCGATTCGCGCAGGGCGCGCACGGCGAGCGTCGGCTCCATCGCGGGCACTCCGCGCCGCGCCAGCTGCTCGCCGACCTCGACGTCGACCATGCCGCCGCCGGCCCAGGCGCCCCAGGCGATCGAGGTGGCGGGCAGGCCGGCGGCGCGGCGCCGTTCGGCGAGCGCGTCGAGGTGGGCGTTGGCCGCCGCGTACGGCCCCTGGCCGCCGTTGCCCCAGACGCCGGCTCCGGAGGAGAAGAGCACGAAGGCGTCCAACGGGCGTGCGCCCAGCAGCTCGTGCAGGTTCTCTGCGCCCACGACCTTGGCGCGCATCAGCTCGACGGCCTCGTCGGCGTCGATCTTCGTGAGCGGCCGCGCCCGGTCGACGGCGCCCGCGGTGTGGACGACCGCGGTCAGGGGAGTCTCCTCCGGGATGCCCCCCACCACCGCGGCGAGCGCGTCGCGGTCGGCCACGTCGCAGGCGGCGATGGTCACCCGGCATCCGAGGTCGGTCAGTTCGCGCTCCAGCTCCGCCGCACCGGGCGCGCCGGGACCGCGCCGGCTGGTCAGCACCAGATGCTCCGCGCCCTCGCGGGCGAGATCCCTCGCCACATGGGCGCCGAGGGCTCCGGTGCCTCCGGTGATGAGTACGGCGCCTCGCGGTTTCCACACCGGCGCCTCGGCGGAACCGGCGAGCGGTGCGCGCACCATCCGGCGGACGCGCACTTCTCGCTGCCCGGGCCGGAGCGCGAACTCGCTCTCCGCGCCGGGTGCGTCACCTGCCGCGAGCAGCGCGGGCAGCCGTGTCAGCAGCTCGGCGCCGCCGTCCGCGGGAAGGTCCACCAGCCCGCCGGACCGCTCGGGATCGTCCAGCGCGGCCACCCGGAGCAGCCCCCACGCGGCGGCCTGGCCGGCGACCGGCTCTTCCTCGCCGTGGACGGCGACGGCTCCGCGCGTCAGTGACCACAGTCCGGCGTGGATCGCGTTGTCCGCGAGGGCCTGGCTCAAGGCCATGGAGCCGAGCACTCCCCCGGTGACGCCCGGGCCGCGCTCGTCCGGTGCGTCGTCCAGGGCCAGCAGCGACAGCACGCCGGCGGGCGCGTCCCCGGGTTTCACGGCGGCGTCCAGCAGTTCGGCGACGACCGTCCGGTCCGCCCGCGCCGGCACGACGACCGGGACGACTCGCGTCGCCTCCTCCAGAACGCGTCGCGTCCGGACCGTCACCTCGTCGTCCGTCCGCCCTTCGGGTACGACGAGCAGCCAGGTCCCGTCGAGCGTGGCCCCTTCGGCGAGCCGATACGGCCGCCACGCCACCCGATAACGCCAGCTGTCCAGCTTCGCCCGACCCTGCCGCCCTCGATGCCAGGCCGACAACGCCGGCAGGACATCGCCCAGACCGCCCGTTCCGTCCAGCCCGAGCGTGCCCGCGAGTCCTTCGAGGTCGCCCTCCTCGACGGTCCGCCAGAACTCCTCCTGCGCCGGGTCGACACCGGCCCGCGCCTTGGGCAGATCCAGCCAGTAGCGGCTGCGCTGGAACGCATACGTCGGCAACTCCACCCGACACGGCGACAACCCCTCGAACACCGGCCCCCAATCAACCCCCACACCCCGAACCCACGCCTCACCCAACGACAGATAGAACCGCTCCAGACCACCCTCACCCCGCCGCAACGACCCCACCACCACCGCATCCGAACCGGCAGCCTCGACCGTCTCACCGATCGGCACCGTCAACACCGGATGCGGACTCATCTCCACAAACGCACCGAACCCCTCCCCCACCAAACGACGCACCACCGGCTCCAACAACACCGACTGCCGCAGATTCCGGAACCAATACCCCCCGTCCGTCTCCGCACCCTCCACCCACTCACCCGTCACCGTCGACAAGAACGGCACCGACGGAACCAACGCCGACACCGAACCCAACACCCCCGCCAACTCCTCCTCCAACACCTCCACATGAGCCGAATGCGACGCATAATCCACATCAATACGACGCACCCTCACCCCCGCCCCCTCCGCAAACCCCACCAACTCCTCCAACGCACCCACATCACCCGACACCACCGTCGACGACGGACCATTCACCGCAGCCACCGACACCCGACCACCGAAACGACCCACCAACTCCCGCACACCCTCGGCGGGCAGAGCCACCGACACCATCCCCCCACCACCCGCCAACGCCACAATCGCCCGCGACCGCAACACCACCACCCGCGCACCATCCACCACACTCAACGCACCCGCCACCACCGCAGCAGCAATCTCCCCCTGCGAATGACCCACCACCGCAGCAGGACGCACACCGAACGACTCCCACAACGCAGCCAACGACACCATCACCGCCCACAACACCGGCTGCACCACATCCACCCGATCCAACCCAGGCACACCCCCCACCCCCCGCACCACATCCACCAACGACCACTCCACCAACCCCTCCAACGCCACCCCACACTCCACAAACCGCGCAGCGAACACCGGCGAAGAATCCAACAACTCCACCGCCATCCCCACCCACTGCCCACCCTGACCCGGAAACACGAACACCGCAGACCCCGCACCACCCACCACAGAACCCGACACCACCCACTCACCCGCAACACCCACCGACCGGCACTCGAACACCGACCGCGACCGCCACAACGACCACGCCACATCCACCGGGTCGGCTGCGGTGGACTCCAGGTGTGCGGTCAACTGCCGGACCTGGGCGGCCAACGCCGCTTCCGTGCGGGCCGAGGTGAGAAGAGGCACGACCGCCCGGTCGTGCGCCGGGTTCCGCTCGACGGCCTCGGATCGGTCAGCGGCGCCATCGTGCTGCGGCGCTTCGAGGACGACGTGGGCGTTGGTGCCGCTGATGCCGAACGACGACACCGCCGCACGTCGCGGCCGGCCGTCGGTCTCCTCCCACACCCGGGCCTGTCCCAGCAACTCCACCGCACCCGACGACCAGTCGACGATCGGGGAAGGCTGGTCGCCTCTCAGCGACCTGGGCAGGGTGGCATGACGCATGGCCTGCACCATCTTGATGATCCCGGCCATGCCCGAAGCGGCCTGCGTATGACCGATGTTGGACTTCACGGACCCCAGCCACAGCGGGCGGTCGCCGTCGCGCTCCTGACCGTAGGTGGCCAGCAGCGCCTGCGCCTCGATCGGATCGCCCAGCCTCGTCCCCGTGCCGTGCGCCTCCACCACGTCCACGTCCGCCGCCGACAGACCCGCGTCCGCCAGCGCCGCACGAATCACCCGCTGCTGCGACGGACCGTTCGGCGCCGTCAACCCGTTCGACGCACCGTCCTGATTGATCGCCGAACCCCGCACCACCGCCAGCACCTCATGACCCAGCCGACGCGCGTCCGACAACCGCTCCAGCAGCAGCACACCCACACCCTCGGACAGGGCGAATCCGTCCGCGTCTGCGGCGAACGGCTTGCAGCGGCCGTCGGGTGCGAGGGCACGCTGGCGACTGAAGGCGACGAACGCCCCGGGCCCCGACATCACGGTGGCGGCGCCGGCCACCGCCAGACGGCACTCGCCGGCGCGCAGCGCGCGCACCGCCAGGTGCAGGGCGACCAGGGAGGAGGAACAGGCCGTGTCGACAGTGACCGCCGGGCCCTCCAGTCCCAGCGCGTAGGCGATGCGCCCGGACGCCACACTGGCTGCCGCTCCGGTCGCGAGGTATCCCTCGTTGTCCCCGGAGGCCGCGCGCAGCCGGGCGGCGTATTCCTGATCGGTCAGGCCGACGTACACGCCGGTCGAGCTGCCCCGCAGCGTCTTGGGGTCGATGCCCGCACGCTCCAGGGTCTCCCAGGCGGTCTCCAGCAGCAGTCGCTGCTGCGGGTCCATCGCCACCGCCTCACGCGGCGAGATCCCGAAGAAGGCCGCGTCGAACTCGGCGGCGTCGTCGAGGAATCCGCTCTCCCGGACGTAGCTGGCGCCGAGGCGGTCGGGGTCGGCGTCGTAGAGGGCGTCGAGGTCCCAGCCGCGGTCGGTGGGCAGCGGGGACATGACGTCCATGCCGTCGGCCACAAGACGCCAGAGATCCTCGGGGGCGCGGACGCCGCCCGGGAAGCGGCACCCCATCGACACGATCGCGATCGGCTCGTCGGCGGCCGTCGGAGCGACCGCGCCCGCCGGGTCCGTGGCGGGTTGCGCGTCCGCGCGCCTGCCGCCGAAGGCCAGTTCGTCGATGCAGTCGGCGAGCGCGGAGATGCTGGGGTGGTCGAAGACGACGGTGGTGGGCAGCTTCAGGCCGGTGGCACGGTGCAGACGGTCGCGCAGCGTCACGGCGGTGAGGGAGTCGAAGCCGAGCTCCTTGAAGGCCGCGTCGACGCTGACCGCTGCCGCGTCCGCGTGCCCCAGCGCCGTGGCCACGTGGGCGCCGATCAGGGCGCGCAGTGCGGCGATCCGCCGCTCGGGCTCGAGATCGGCCATCTCACGCAACACGGCAGAGACGTCGTCGCCCTGGGCGGCCCCGGCCGCCGTTTCCGTCGTCTCGACACCGGCAGGAGTGAGCTCCGAGAGGAGGGCACTGCCGCGTACGGACGTGAAGACCTCGGCAAATCGGCGCCAGTCGACGTCGGCGACCGCGACGACGGTGTCCTCGTGGTCGAGGGCTTGCTGAAGGCCGGTGATCGCGGCGCCCGGCTCGATGACGGGGACGCCGCGACGGCGCAGGTCGTGCTGGACGGACTCGGCGATCATGCCGCCGCCGGCCCAGGGCCCCCAGGCCACGCTGAGCACGGGCGCGCCGTCGGCACGCCGCCGTTCGGCGCGGGCGTCGAGGATGGCGTTCGCGGCACCGTAGGCGGCGTGGTCGGCGACCCCCCAGGTGCCGGAGATGGAGGAGAAGTAGACGACGGCGTCGAGTTCGGTCGTGTCCAGCACCTCGTCGAGGTGGGCGGCGCCGAGAACCTTGCCGGACAGCGTCGCGGCGAGGTCGTCGACGTCGGTCTCCGTGATCGGGCCGAGGACGCTGACGCCGGCCGCGTGGACGACCGAGCGCACCGGACTGCCGCTCGCGGCAAGTCCGTCGACCAGGTCGGCGAGCGCTTGGCGGTCCGCGGTGTCACAGGCGGCGACGGTGATCCGGGCGCCCCGGTCCGCGCATTCGTCCCGCAGGTCGGCGATGAGCGTGTCGTCGCCACGGCGGCCGGTGAGGACGAGGTGTTCGGCCCCGCGGGCGGCCAGCCAGCGGGCGACATGGGCGCCGAGCGCGCCGGTTCCCCCGGTGACGAGGACGGTGCCGCGCGGGCGCCAGTCACGCGGCGCCGGCTTGCCGCGGGTGGCGGCGTGGACGAGCCGACGGCCGTACGTCCTGCCGTCGCGGACGGCCACCTGGTCCTCCGCGAGGCCTGCGGTGACGGCGTCCAGCAGCAGCCCCGCGAGGCCGTTCGCCCCGGCCTGCGGCAGGTCGACGAGTCCGCCCCAGCGCTTGGGGTGTTCCAGGGCGGCGGTCCGGCCCAGGCCCCAGACGCCGGCCTGTTCGGGCGCCGCCGGCCCGTCGTCGTCGCCGACGCCCACGGCGCCCCGGGTCACACACCACAGCGGTGCGTCGATGTCCACGTCGCCGAGGGCCTGCAGAAGGGTGAGGGTGCCGGACAGCCCGAGCGGTACCGTCGGCTGCAGGGGGTGCGGCCGCTCGTCGAGCGCCAGCAGCGACAGCACTCCGGCGAACACGTCGGCGGTGTTCAGCAGTTCCCCGAGCGCCGCACGGTCCAGCCGGGCGGCGTCGACAGCGGCGACGACAGCGCGAGCTCCGCGCGCTTCCAGTTCCGCTCGCACGTCGGTGATCAGGTCGTCGTCTTCCACAGACTCGGGGGCGACGATCAGCCAGGTCCCTCCGGTGGCGGCGGGGGCGGTCGCGGTCAGCGGCCTCCACTCCACGCGGTGCCGCCATCCGTCGACCACTCCCCGCTCACGGTGTGCGGTGCGCCAGGCGGCGAGAGCCGGCACGACACTCTCCAACCCCTCCTGCACACCGAGCGTGCCCGCGAGTCCTTCGAGGTCGCCCTCCTCGACGGTCCGCCAGAACTCCTCCTGCGCCGGATCCGCAGCCACCACCGGCTTCGGCGCCTCCAGCCAGTAGCGGTCGCGCTGGAAGGCATACGTCGGCAACTCCACCCGACACGGCGACAACCCCTCGAACACCGGCCCCCAATCCACCCCCACACCCCCCGCCCACGCCTCACCCAACGACAGATAGAACCGCTCCAGACCACCCTCACCCCGACGCAACGACCCCACCACCACCGCATCCGAACCGGCAGCCTCGACCGTCTCACCGATCGGCACCGTCAACACCGGATGCGGACTCATCTCCACAAACGCACCGAACCCCTCCCCCACCAAACGACGCACCACCGGCTCCAACAACACCGACTGCCGCAGATTCCGGAACCAATACCCCCCGTCCGTCTCCGCACCCTCCACCCACTCACCCGTCACCGTCGACAAGAACGGCACCGACGGAACCAACGCCGACACCGAACCCAACACCCCCGCCAACTCCTCCTCCAACACCTCCACATGAGCCGAATGCGACGCATAATCCACATCAATACGACGCACCCTCACCCCCGCCCCCTCCGCAAACCCCACCAACTCCTCCAACGCACCCACATCACCCGACACCACCGTCGACGACGGACCATTCACCGCAGCCACCGACACCCGACCACCGAAACGACCCACCAACTCCCGCACACCCTCGGCGGGCAGAGCCACCGACACCATCCCCCCACCACCCGCCAACGCCACAATCGCCCGCGACCGCAACACCACCACCCGCGCACCATCCACCACACTCAACGCACCCGCCACCACCGCAGCAGCAATCTCCCCCTGCGAATGACCCACCACCGCAGCAGGACGCACACCGAACGACTCCCACAACGCAGCCAACGACACCATCACCGCCCACAACACCGGCTGCACCACATCCACCCGATCCAACCCAGGCACACCCCCCACCCCCCGCACCACATCCACCAACGACCACTCCACCAACCCCTCCAACGCCACCCCACACTCCACAAACCGCGCAGCGAACACCGGCGAAGAATCCAACAACTCCACCGCCATCCCCACCCACTGCCCACCCTGACCCGGAAACACGAACACCGCAGACCCCGCACCACCCACCACAGAACCCGACACCACCCACTCACCCGCAACACCCACCGACCGGCACTCGAACACCGACCGCGACCGCCACAACGACCACGCCACATCCACCGCGTCGAGCGAGCCGGCCTCGGCGGTGAACTTCTCGAGCCGGGACTCCTGCTCCGCGAGCGCGGCCGGAGTGCGGGCCGAGACGAGCCAGGGCAGTGCGACCTCACGGGCGGGCGCGCCCGCGGCCGGGTGAGCGGGCTCGGTCACTGCCGGTTGCGTCACGCCTTCGAGGACGACGTGGGCGTTGGTGCCGCTGATGCCGAACGACGACACCGCCGCACGTCGCGGCCGGCCGTCGGTCTCCTCCCACACCCGGGCCTGTCCCAGCAACTCCACCGCACCCGACGACCAGTCGACCAGCGGCGAGGGGGTCTCGGCGTGCAGGGACTTCGGGAGCGTCGCCGCCCTCATGGCCTGCACCATCTTGATCACACCGCCGACGCCGGCCGCCGCCTGTGCGTGGCCGATGTTCGACTTGAGGGACCCGAGCCACAGCGGGCGGTCGCCGTCGCGCTCCTGACCGTAGGTGGCCAGCAGCGCCTGCGCCTCGATCGGATCGCCCAGCCTCGTCCCCGTGCCGTGCGCCTCCACCACGTCCACATCCGCCGCCGACAGACCCGCGTCCGCCAGCGCCGCACGAATCACCCGCTGCTGCGCAAGACCGCTCGGCGCCGTCAACCCGTTCGACGCACCGTCCTGGTTGATCGCCGAACCCCGCACCACCGCCAGCACCTCATGACCCAGCCGACGCGCGTCCGACAACCGCTCCAGCAGCAGCACACCCACACCCTCGGCCCAGTTGGTGCCGTCGGCACCGGCCGCGAAGGGCTTGCAGCGGCCGTCGGGGGCCAGGCCACGCTGACGGCTGAACTCGACGAACATGCCGGGGCCGGACATCACTGTGGCGCCAGCGGCGAGGGCCAGTGAGCACTCGCCGGAGCGCAGCGCGCGCACCGCCAGGTGCAGGGCGACCAGGGAGGAGGAACAGGCCGTGTCGACGGTGACCGCCGGGCCCTCCAGTCCCAGCGCGTAGGCGATGCGCCCGGACGCCACACTGGCCGTCGTGCCCGTGAGGAGGTGGCCTTCGACGGCCTCGTCCGCCTCGTGGAGGCGGGGACCGTATTCGGGCGCGGTGACTCCGACGAAGACGCCGGTGGAGGTGGCGTGCAGGGCACGGGGGTCGAGTCCCGCCCGCTCGATCGTCTCCCAGGACGTTTCCAGGAGAAGCCGCTGCTGCGGGTCCATCGCCGTCGCCTCACGCGGCGAGATCCCGAAGAAGGCCGCGTCGAAGTCGGCCGCGCCCGACAGGAATCCGCCCTCGCGGACATAGGTGGTGCCGCTGCGGTCGGGGTCGGGGTCGTAGAGGGTCTCGACGTCCCAGCCACGATCGGTGGGGAACGCCGTGACGGCGTCCATCTCGTCGTGGACCAGTCGCCACAGGTCCTCGGGGGCGCGGACGCCGCCCGGGAAGCGGCACCCCATCGACACGATCGCGATCGGATCGTCGGCGGCCGCGTGGCGATCGCGTGCGGCGTCCGCGGTGGCGGCGGGGGCGGCGGGGGCGGAGACGCTCAGGCTCTCGGCGAGCCGGGCGGGCGTGGGGTGCTCGTAGACGGCGGTCGTCACCAGGGCGAGGCCGCCGACGGAGTTGATCCGGTCGCGCAGCTCGACGGCGGTGACGGAGTCGATGCCGAGGTCTTTGAAGGTCCGTTGCGGATCGACCTGGGCCTGGTCCGGGTAGCCGAGGACGACCGCGGTGCACTCGCGGACGAGGCGCAGCGCGTCTGCGCCGCCGAGTCCGGAGCCCGCCTCGTCGCCGGAGACGGTCGCCGTGGCGGTCGCGGGGGCGTCTGCGTCGAGTCTCGTCGCGGTGGCCGTCGGCGCGTTCGCGGCGTCGTCCGAGGCGCCGGTGACCCAGTGCCGTCGGCGCTGGAAGGCGTAGGTGGGCAGCTCACAGCGCCGGGGAGCCAGACCGGTGAAGACGGGCGTCCAGTCGACGTCGGCGCCGTGGCTCCACAGGGCGCCGAGGGAGGTCTGGAACCGGGTGGCTCCGCCCTGGCCCCGGCGCAGCGTTCCGGTGACCACCGCCTGCCGGGGGCCGGTCGCGGCCTCGATGGTCTCCTTGACCGGGGCGATCAGCACGGGGTGCGGGCTGACCTCGACGAAGGCGCCGTGACCCGCGAGCGCCAGCGCACGCACGGCCGGTTCCAGGAGGACGGGGTTGCGGAGGTTGTCGTACCAGTACCGGGCGTCGGTGACCGGGCCTTCGAGCCGGTCACCGGTGACGGTGGACAGGAAGGGCACCTCCGGCCGGCGCGGGGTGATCCCCGCGAGGAGGTCGAGCATCTGTTCGCGCACCGGGTCGACGTGCGGAGAATGGGAGGCGTAGTCGATGCCGACGCGGCGGGCACGGATGTTCTCGCGCTCCGCGGTGGCGAGGATGTCGTCGAGGGTCTCGATGTCGGCGGAGACGACCGTGGAGGCAGGGCCGTTGAGGGCGGCGACGGTGACGCGACCGTCCCATTGCCCGGTGAATCGGCGGGCGGCCTCCTCGGAGAGGGCGAGCGCGACCATTCCGCTGCGGCCCTCCAGCGGTACGAGGATCCTGCTGCGCAGAGCGACGACCAGGGCGGCGTCCTCCAGGCTGAGGGCACCGGCCACGCAGGCGGCGGCGATCTCGCCCTGCGAGTGTCCGACGACGGCGGCGGGCCGGACGCCGTACGACTGCCACAGGGCGGCCAGGGACACCATGACGGCCCAGAGCACGGGCTGCACGACGTCGGACCGGTCCAGGGGCGGAGCGTCGGCGTCACCGCGCAGCACCGCGGTGAGATCCCATGCGACGTGCGGAGCCAGCGCCTGGCCGCACTCGGTGAGGCGTGCCGCGAAGACGGGTGAGGACGCGAGGAGTTCGGCGGCCATGCCGGCCCACTGGCTGCCCTGGCCCGGGAAGACGAACACGGGCCGGTTCACGTCGCCGTCGAGGGGGTGGGACGGGGCCGCTGCGGTGATGCCGCCGAGCAGACCGGCGGTGTCCGAGCCCACGGCGAGGGCCCGGTGCGCGAGTGGGGTGCGGGTGGTCAGCAGGGACCACGCGGTGTCGGCGGGGTCGGCGTCGGTGTCGCGGACGTGTGCGGTGAGGCGTTCGATCTGGGCGCGGAGTGCGCCAGGGGTGGCGGCGGACACCAGCCATGGCACGGTTGCAGGAGTGGAGCGCGGCTGCGTCGGGGCCTCTTCGGCGGCGGGGGCTTCTTCGAGGACGAGGTGGACGTTGGTGCCGCCCATGCCGAAGGAGGAGACTCCGGCGATCAGTGGTTCGCCGGGGACGGCCGGGGCCCAGACGGTGGTGTCGCGTTGGACGCGCAGGCCGAGGCCGTCGAGGTCGATGGCGGGGTTCGGCTCGTCGTGGTTCAGGCTGGGCACGAGTCGGCGGTGGGACAGGCAGAGCACCGTCTTGAGCAGTCCTGCGATGCCGGCCGCGCCTTCCAGGTGGCCGATGTTGGTCTTCACGGAGCCGACGGCGAGCGGGGCGCGTCGCCCGTCGGCGGTGCCGAGCACCGCGCCGAGGGCGGCGGCCTCGACGGGGTCGCCGACGCGGGTTCCGGTGCCGTGGAGTTCGACGTAGCCGATGCCGGCGGGATCGACCCCGGCGCGCAGGCACGCGGTGCGCAGGACGGCCGCTTGAGCGTCGGCGTCCGGAGTGGTGATGCTGGTTCCGGTGCCGTCGTTGTTGAGGGCGCCGCCGCGGATGACGGCGTGGATGTGGTCGCCGTCGGCGACGGCGCGTGCGAGCAGCTTCAGCACGACGATGCCGCCGCCTTCGCCGCGTACGTAGCCGTTGGCGCGGGCGTCGAAGGTGTGGCAGGCGCCGTCCGGGGAGAGTGCCCCGAACTGGGCCGCGGCCAGGGAGCTCTGCGCACTGAGGTTGAGGTGCACGCCGCCGGCGAGGGCGAGGCCGCAGTCACCGAGCCGGAGGCTGTCGCAGGCGAGTTGGACCGCGGCCAGGGAGGACGACTGGGCGCTGTCGACGGTCACGCTGGGGCCGCTGACGCCGAGCGCGTAGGACAGCCGGTTGGCGATGAGGGAGCGGTTGAGGCCGGTGAGCGTGTGGTGTCCGGTTCCCTGTCCCGCGTCGCGGACGACGTCGGCGTAGTCGCACCCGTCGACGCCCAGGTAGACCGCCACGGCGCGCAGGGCGGCGGTGACCGGGACACCGGCGTGCTCCAGGGCCTCCCAACCCAGTTCGAGAGCGAGGCGGGCCTGCGGGTCCATGGCGTCGGCCTCGCGGGGCGAGATACCGAAGAACGCGGCGTCGAAGTCGGCGGGTGCGCCGACGTAGCCGCCGCGCAGGGGTGCGGTGCCACCGTGCGGGGTGGGCCAGCCCTGGGCGGGTGCGCCCGTGCGCCGGTCCCGCGGAGTGTCGGTGACGGCGCTGCGGCCCGCGGCCAGCAGCTCCCAGTAGGCGGCCCGATCGTCGGCGCCCGGGAGCCGGCACGCGAGGCCGACCACGGCCACGGGCTCGTGGCCCGGAGCGGTGTTTCGGACGGCGGTGGGCACCGGCTGGTTCATCGATGGCACTCCAAAACCGGGGGCGGGAGGCTGGGGGTGGCTCACACATTCGCACGCGGACAGGGGCCGTCCGGTGATCCGGGGAAACGCTCTAGGGGAATCTCTAGGCACGTCGTGGGCCTCGCCCGGTCGGTCGCGCCGGCCGGCCTCGGCCATTGCCGCCGGACGCGGTGGCGGGCCATAGCCAGTGGCGGGGCCTGCCGCAAGGGGCGGCGGTCTAGGCGAATGCTCGAATACGAACGGGCACTCTGTGGGGGCGGATTCGGCCGCGCGTCCTTCGGCGCGGGTGCGCGCGACGGCGCCCGCCCTGGTTGATCACGCGAACGGTCGCGCTCCCCGGTCGAGAGAAGGGCTGGATCGATGACTCCGACAATCGCGCCTGCGGTGTCGCACGGCGAGGAGGCCCACACGCTGGCGGCTCTGGCGGTCTCCGCGACGACCGTCGACGGTGGTGTGCTCAGCGACGTGGAACTCGCGGCGTGGCTGGAGGACAGGCGTCGCGCTCAGCCGCAGCGGGTGGAGCGGGTGCCGTTCGCGGGGCTGGCCGGCTGGCGGTTCGAGGAGGGGACCGGCGATCTGCGGCACGCGAGCGGTGGCTTCTTCTCGGTGCACGGGCTGCGGGTCCATTCGGACTTCGGTCCGGTGTCCGTGTGGGAGCAGCCGATCGTCGATCAGCCCGAGATCGGGATCCTGGGGATCGCCCTGCGGGACTTCGGGGGAATACCCCACCTGCTGATGCAGGCGAAGTCGGAGCCGGGCAACGTGAACGGCATGCAGTTGTCGCCGACCGTCCAGGCGACGAAGAGCAACTACAGGCGGGTGCACGGTGGTTCGGCCGTCCGGTACCTGGACTGTTTCCGCAGTCCCGAGCCGGGGGCGGTGGTGGCCGACGTCCTCCAGTCGGAGCAGGGTTCGTGGTTCCTCCGCAAGAGGAACCGCAACATGATCGTGCGGGTCGGTCCGGAGGTGGAGGCGGGCGAGGACTTCGCCTGGCTGACCCTGCGACAGGTGAACATGCTGCTCAAGCAGGACAACGTCGTGAACATGGACGCCCGGACGGTCCTGTCGTGCCTGCCCGACTGGCGGACGGACGCCTCCGCGCTGGCCGCATCGCTGCACCCGGACGCCGAGATACGCAGTTGGATCACTCGGCGACGGGCGGAGCACGACGTGAGCGTGGCTCCGATCGGACTCGCGGACACACAGGGCTGGCGGCACGATCCGCACGCGGTGTCCCACGTGCGTGGACACCACTTCAGCGTGGTGGCCGTGGACGTCGTCTCGGGCCGCCGTGAAGTGGCGGCGTGGTCGCAGCCGCTCATCGAACCGCACGGGACGGGCATCGCGGCCCTGTTCGTACGCCGGATCGACGGCGTACGCCACGTGTTGCTGCGGGCGCGCGCCGAGGCCGGTTTCCTGACGGTGGTCGAGCTGGGGCCGACGGTGCAGTGCACGGTCCAGAACTACTCGCACCTTCCGCGCGCATCGTGGCCGCCCTACCTGGACGAGGTACAGAACCGGCGCGGCAGCGCCGTGTACGACGTGCTGCTGTCGGAGGAGGGCGGGCGATTCCTCAACGCCCAGAGCCACTACGTGATCATCGAGATCGAGGACGAGACGCCTCTGGAATCGGAGGAGTTCCGCTGGGTGTCGCTGCGCCAGGTCGACGAACTGCTGCGCTACAGCCACAACCTGAGTGTTCAGGCACGTACGCTGGTCACCGCGCTGAGGTCGCTGTGACGGCCCCGGCGGCGCCGCCGCTGCGCCTGGGGGTGATCGGTACCTCGTCGATGGCCGAGCGGCGGGTCCTGCCGACGGTGACCCGCATGCCGGAGTGGGAGCTGGTGGCCGTCGCGGGCCGCACGGCGAAGAAGGCGGCCCGCTTCGCGCGACAGTTCGACTGCGCGGCCGAGGAGGACGCCGAGGCGCTGCTGGGGCGAACGGACGTGGACGCGGTGTACGTGTCGACCCCGACGGCCCTGCACCGCCACTGGGCGGAGCGGGCACTGCAAGCGGGCAAGCACGTGCTGGTGGAGAAGCCGATCGGGGTCGACGCCGCCGAAGCGCGTTCCCAGTGCGCGCTGGCAGCGGAACGCGGACTGGCGCTGCGGGAGAACTTCATGTTCCTGCACCATCCGCAACACGCCAGGGTGCGGGAACTGATGGCCGACGGCCGTGTGGGCAGACCGGCCGCCTTCCGTGCCGCGTTCTGCATTCCGCCGCTGCCGCAGGACGACATCCGCTACGACGCCCGGCTGGGCGGCGGCGCGCTGCTCGACGTCGGCGTGTACCCGCTGCGGGCCGCCGTGCACCTGCTCGGGCCCGGACTGGAGGTGGCCGGGGCGACGTTGCGCACCCGCGCCTCGGACGGCCTCGACCTGTCGGGGCAGGTCCTGCTCACCTCACCGTCGGGGGTCCTGGCCGAGCTGGCGTTCGGCTTCGAGCACGCCTACGCGTCGACGTACACGGTGTGGGGCGACAGGGCCCGGCTGACGGTGACCCGGGCGTTCACTCCGCCGGCCACCCACCAGCCGCTGCTCGTCATCGAGGAACAGGACCGTGAGGAGCGGCTGGTTCTGCCCGCCGCCGACCAGCTGGCGCTCCTGCTCGCGGAGTTCGCGCGCGCGGGCCGCTCGGGCGGCGGCGGCGACACCCGGCAGCTCGTGGACTCGATCGCCACGATGGATCTCGTCGACGCCGTCCGCAGGACGGCTCGACGGACGCCGGTGTGCTGACCGCCGACCGCCCGAGGCTGCCGGACCGACGGAGCCCGAGGCTGCCGGACCGACGGAGCCCGAGAGCGGGCCGCAGGGGGCGGGAGAGAGATCTCGGCGAGGCAACAACTGCCAACTCTAGGAAAATCACGATCACGACCCGGTTAATCTGAGGCCATGACGGCCAGAACAACCAAGGCGCACACCAGAACTTTCACACAGAATGCGCGGAGGGCGCAGATAATACAGGCGGCTATCGAAACGCTCGCCGAATCCGGCTACACAAAGGCGTCGTTCAGCAGAATCTCGCAGCAGGCCGAACTGTGCAGTACGGGAATGATCTCGTACCACTTCTCGGGCAAGCCCGAGCTTTTCGCGGAAGCCGCCCGCGTCATCCTCGAAATGGCCGAAAAGGTGGCCGGTATACGCATGGGCGACGAGCGGACGTACCGCGGCAAGCTGAGCGCGTACATCACCTCGAACTTCGACTTCATCACGCGCTATCCGATGCACACCCAGGCGCTCACCGAGATCGTCAAAATGATCCGGGACCGGCAGATCACCGGTCTGGAGGACGTCGAACGCAGCATCATGTCCGTGGACCGGCTTGCCGACCTGCTCGAACAGGGATGTGACGCAGGGGAGTTCGGCGACTTCGACTGCCTCACCATGGCCCTGGCCATCCGTGGCGCCATCGATGCCGTCCTGCGCCGCCATCTTTCCCAGGCGGCGATGGACCTGGATCGGTGCGCCCGCGAACTGACGGTCGCGTTCGACCGCTGCACGACGCCCGTGTGAGACCACGTTCGGCCGGCATGCCCGAGGCCACGACTCCGGAGCACATCTCATGACCTCCCCCACACCCCGCCCTGAGTCCTCGACGCCCACGTCCGCACATTCCGCGACGGCAGCCACCACCACGTCCGAGAGCCCCTCTTCACCCTGGGCCTTCGTGATCACCGTCGTCTGCGACATCGTGCTTCCCGTGGGGCTCTATTACCTGTTACGTGCGTGCGGAGCGGGTGAGATCACGGCCCTGCTGCTCAGCGGTTCAGCGCCCGCTCTGCACACGCTCCACTCCGCGATACGCCATCGAAGGCTGGACGCGGTCGGGGTCTTCACCCTCGCGCTGCTCGTGGTGAGCGCGGTGGCTTCGCTGCTGACCTCGGACCCGCGCATCGCTCTCGCCCGCAACGGCCTGTTCACCGCGCTGGCCGGGATCTGGCTGCTGGTCACCCTGTTCACCGGGCGTCCGTTCACCTACCAGGCGCTGCGCACTCTGCTGCCCGGGAAGACCACGACACTGGAGCGATTGTGGGCGTCCGACGCGTCGTTCCGGCGTGTGTGGCGCGGCCTGACGGTGCTGTGGGGCGTCGGCCTGCTGTGCGACGCCCTGCTTCGGCTCCTCATGGCCTACACCCTGCCCGTCGACAGCGTTCCCGCACTGGACGGCGTCCTGTACGCGATCTCGTGGATCCTCCTCCAGGTGATCACTCAGGTCGTGCTGGTCCGCACCCGCACGCTCGTCAAGATCTTCGGCAACCTCGGACCCCGCCGCGCCTTCGCGGCGACGACTCGGCAGGACGAGGCGAGCGACTGAGCGGACACGGAACGCGATCACGCGGGTGACGGCGCTGTGGTGCGCGGACCCCCTGGGACCGGCCCGGTACCGGCTGTCCGCCGGTGATGGCGTCCCTCGATCTCCGTCGCCGGCGACTGCCGGGCGGCGCATCCGGACGTTCCGCCATGCCGGCCCGGCACCGCGCGCCCGATCGAACGGATACCTCGTCGAGGACGCCCGCGCCGAGGAGATCCCGGTCACCGTCCACGCGGTGCTGCGGGGCGCGATCACGGTGACGCCCCCACTCACCCGGCGCCTGGCCGAACCCTCCGTCCGGCAGGCCCCCGCGTCCGCGGCCGCCCGGCGCGGCCGCCCCGCCGCGCTCACCGGCCGGGACCGAGAAGTCCTCGTCCTGGTCACCCGCGGGGTGACCGACGGCAGGTCGTCGATGCGACTACACGGCCGCGAGGAGGATGGCCGTGTAGTGCGCGGCGAAGGCGGCGATCGTCAGGGCGTGGAAGACCTCGTGGAAGCCGAACCACGAGGGTGACGGGTCCGGGCGCTTGAGCCCGTAGACGACGGCTCCCGCGGTGTAGAGCAGGCCGCCGACGATGACGAGGACGACGACGGCGGCGCCGCCGGTGCGCGCGAAGTCGGGGAGATTGAAGACGGCCACCCACCCCAGCGCGATGTAGCACGGGGTGTACAGCCA
Source organism: Streptomyces sp. P3 (assembly GCF_003032475.1). Lineage (NCBI taxonomy): Bacteria > Bacillati > Actinomycetota > Actinomycetes > Kitasatosporales > Streptomycetaceae > Streptomyces > Streptomyces sp. P3. Next base: position 5,369,576 of record NZ_CP028369.1, on the reverse strand, counting down.
CCGGGGAGCCCCTATCCACAGGACGCGGAAGGCGATCCCGGCGAGCGCGCCCGCCCACACCACGGCCAGCAGCAGCCGCTGCCGGTCCGCGGGCAGCAGCATCACCGCCAGCGGGGTGTAGGTGCCGGCGATGATGAGGAAGATGTTGGCGTGGTCCAGCCGCCGCAGCACCGCCTCGCCGCGTGGGCCCCACGTACCGCGGTGGTAGACCGCGCTGGTGCCGAACAGCAGGCAGGCCGACACCGCGTACACCGCGCAGGCCGCCACCGCCGCACCCGAGCGCGACACGGCGATCAGGACGATTCCGCCGGCCAGCGCGAGGGGGAACACGCCGGCGTGCAGCCAGCCGCGCATCCGCGGCTTCAGCGCGGCCACCGCCCGTTCCATGCCGCCTTCGAGTGCGGTGGCGGCTGTGGGCCGACGGGTCGCGGCGGGTGACTCCCCCTCGGCCGCGACCCGCACGGTGTCGAAGGCGTGGCCGGGTTCGCGCTGCGGCTCTCGGCCCGGGGACGGCGGCTCAGTTTCGTCGGCGATCATGCGCTCATCTTCTCGAAGTGGTCCGAGCAAGCCGTCCGGCGGGGTGGCGCGCAGCGTCTGCCGGTCACCGGCGGCCGCCGGGCCCGTGGCGCGGGCGGGGTGGTGGTCGTCGTCCGGAGGGGGCGGCCACCGTCGTGTCGGCCCCGCGCGGTCGGCCCGGCGGGTCAGGCCCGGAGGTGGGCGAGGACGGCCAGGACCGTGCGATGGGTGGTGTCCGTGGGAGGACTGAGTACCAGGACGCTCACGGCGATCCTGGGCGCGTGCACGGTGCTCGCCGTGATCTCGGCGGTCGTTCCGGCCGGTCTCCTGCTGCACCGCGGGGCGGTGGCCGGTGGAGCGGGAAGGCGATGACCTTCCCGCCCCGCGGGGGCCCGCTCGAACCGGTCCGCGGCCTCCCGGTCTTCGCCGCCCGCGCGCTTCGTCGCGAAGGGCTCAGTGCGTCGGCGTGATGCCGAGCCGCTCCGCGAGTTCGTCGGCGGCGACGCCGTACGTCTCCCGGATCCGCACGCCGTCGGGGCCGACGTCGAAGACGCCGTGGTCGGTGTAGACACGGCTGACACAGCCGACGCCGGTGAGGGGATACGTGCAGTGCGGCACGAGCTTGGGCTCGCCGGAGCGGGTGAAGAGCGTCATCATCACGTAGACGTCCTTGGCGCCGATGGCGAGGTCCATGGCGCCGCCGACGGCGGGGATGTCGTCGGGCCTGCCGGTGTGCCAGTTGGCGAGGTCCCCGTCGAAGGCGACCTGGTAGGCGCCGAGGACGCAGACGTCGAGGTGCCCGCCGCGCATCATGGCGAAGGAGTCGGCGTGATGGAAGTACGCCGCTCCCGGCAGTTCGGTCACCGGGACCTTGCCGGCGTTGGTCAGGTCGGGGTCGACCGCGTCGCCCTCGGCCTTCGGGCCCATGTTGAGCATGCCGTTCTCGGTGTGCAGCACCACCCCGGACCCGGCCGGCAGGTGGTCGGCGATCTTGGTGGGCTGACCGATGCCGAGGTTGACGAACGCGCCGGCCGGGATGTCCCGGGCGATGACGGCCGCCAGTTCGTCCATCGAGAGCCGGTGGCCGGCGCCGGCCCGGTCGCTTGACGAGGTGGTCATCGTGCCCCCTGCACGGTGTAGCGACGGGCCGCCACCTGGACGACCCGGTCGACGTAGACGGACGGCGTGACGACGGCCTCGGGGTCGAGCGCCCCGGGCTCGACGATCTCGTCGACCTGGACGACGGTCGTCGTCGCGGCCGTGGCCATGACCGGCCCGAAGTTGCGGGCGGTCTTGCGGTAGACGAGGTTGCCCAGCGTGTCCGCGAGGTGCGCGCCGATCAGCGCGTAGTCGCCCTTGATGGGGTACTCCAGCAGGTACGTGCGGCCGTCGATCTCCCGGAGCTCCTTGCCCTCGGCGAGCGGTGTACCGACCGCGGTCGGGCAGTAGAACGCGCCGATGCCGGCCCCGGCCGCACGCATCCGCTCGGCGAGATTGCCCTGCGGGACGACCTCCAGCTCGACCTTTCCCGCGCGATAGAGGCCGTCGAAGACCCAGGAGTCGGCCTGGCGCGGAAAGGAGCAGAGCACCTTGCGCACCCGGCCGGCGGCCAGCAACGCGGCCAGCCCGACGTCGCCGTTGCCGGCGTTGTTGGACACGATGGTGAGGTCCTTCGCCCCTTGCCGGATGAGTGCGTCGATCAGGTCGAACGGCATCCCGGCCAGGCCGAAGCCACCGACGAGGACCGTTGATCCGTCCTCGATCCCGGCGACCGCGGCGTCGGTGCTGTCGACGATGTCCGCCCGGCTCACCGGGTCGCCTCCGTGACGCCGCAGTTCTCGAGCACGACGGCCAGCCCCTGGCCCACCCCGATGCAGATGGCCGCGACGCCGTAGCGCTGCCGGGTCTCCCGCAGCACCTTGGCCAGGGTGGCGAGGACACGGCCGCCCGACGCGCCCAGCGGGTGCCCGATCGCGATGGCGCCGCCCTTCTGGTTGACGAGGGCGGGGTCGACCTTCCATGCGTCGAGGCAGGCGAGCGACTGCACCGCGAAGGCTTCGTTGAGCTCGACCGCGCCCACCCGGTCCCAGCCGATCCCGGCCCGGGCCAGCGCACGGTTCGCGGCTTCGACCGGGGCGTAGCCGAAGGCCTGCGGCTCCAGGGCGCTCACGCCGCGGCCGGCGATGCGGGCGATCGGGTCGGCCCCGATCACGGCCGCGGCCTTCTCGCTGCCCAGCAGCACGGCGGAGGCGCCGTCGTTGAGGGGGCTGGCGTTGCCCGCCGTGATGGTGCCGCCCTGCTCCGGTGTCCGGAAGACCGGCTTGAGCCCGGCCAGCACCTCCGGCGTGGATCCGGCCCTGATGCTCTCGTCGCGGGTCAGGCCGACGCCCTCGACCGGCGCCACGAGGTCGTCGTAGAAGCCCGACTCCCATGCCTGGTGGGCGAGTCGGTGGGAACGGGCGGCGAACTCGTCCTGCCGTTCGCGGGAGATGCCGAAGCGCTCCCTGAGTTGCTCGTTGGCCTCGCCGAGACTGACCGTCCACTCCTTGGGCATCAGCGGGTTGACGAGCCGCCAGCCGAGCGTGGTCGAGACCGCGGTGACGTCGCCGGCCGGGAAGGGCTTCGCCGACTTGGGCAGCACCCACGGCGCCCGGGTCATCGACTCGACGCCGCCGGTCAGCACCACCTCGGCGTCGCCGGTCTCGATCATCCGGCCGGCCGTCATCGCCGCGTCGAGGCTCGAACCGCACAGCCGGTTGACCGTGGTGCCGGGCACGCTCACCGGGAGCCCGGCGAGCAGCGCCGCCATACGGCCGACGTTGCGGTTCTCCTCCCCGGCGCCGTTGGCGTTGCCCCACACCACGTCGTCGATCGCGGCGCGGTCGAGACCGGGCACCCGGGCGAGCGTCGAGGTGATCGCGGCGGCGGCGAGGTCGTCGGGGCGGACCCCGGCCAGCGCGCCGTTGAAGCGGCCGAACGGCGTCCGGGTCGCGGCGTACAGGAATGCACTCATGGCAGTGACGCTAATCCCGGCCCGCGATATTCTGAAGTACGCACATCCGAGCCGATTGATACGGATGACCTATGGATCTGCGTCACCTGCGGTACTTCGTGGCCGTGGCCGAGGAGCGCCACTTCGGTCGCGCCGCCGAGCGGCTGCACATGGCCCAGCCGCCGCTGTCCACGCAGATCCGGCAGCTCGAGGCCGAGCTCGGCGTCGAGCTGTTCCACCGCACGACCCGCCGCGTCGACCTCACCGAGGCCGGCCGGGCCTATCTCGGGCGGGCGCGCGCGATCCTCGCCGACGTCGACGAGGCCGCCCGGCACGCCCGGCTCGTCGCCGCCGGCTCGGTGGGCCACCTCGCGATCGGCTGTGTGGGCTCGGCGACCTACAGCCTGCTGCCCGCCCTCTCACGGCGGCTCACGGAAGAGCTTCCCGGCGTCGACTTCTCCTTCCGCGGCGAGATGCTCGCGCCCGACCAGGTCGAGGCGCTGCGCACCGGCGCGATCGACGTGGCGCTGCTGCGCCCCGTGGCGGCCGGTCCCTCCCTCACCGTGCACCCCCTGCGCCGGGACCGGCTCGTCGTCGCGGTGCCGGCCGGCCACCCCCTCGCCCGCCGGAAGCGGCTGCGCGCCGCCGACCTGGCCGGCGCGGACCTGATCGTGCACTCCGCCGGCCGCCGGTCCGTGATGTACGACGTCGTCCTCGGTCTCCTGCGCGACGCCGGCGTCGAGCCGCACATCCGCCACGAGGTCGGTGAGACCTCGACCCTCGTCACGCTGGTGGCCGGCGGGCTCGGTGTCGCTGTCGTGCCCGGACCCGTGACCGCGTTGGCGCTCGACGGCGTCGTCTATCTGCCGCTGGCCGGACCGGACGCACGGGTGGAACTGGCCGTCGCCCACCGAGCGGACCGCTCCGAGCCGCATCTGGCGCGCACCGTGGGAATCATCCGGGCGATGTTGCGGTAACTCCGTTTCCCGTCGGGCGCGTTCGGCCGGGTGCCCGCTCCGAAGCGGCTCAGGCGAACGGCCGGAACGGCCGTGACATCTTGTTAGCGCACACATTGCGCGAGGCCGGGACCGGTCGACCGCTCGATCCGGAGCACCCAGGAGCGTGCCGGATCACCGGCTCCCCGACCCGACGGCTCCGCGGTCGAGAGACACCGTTCCGGCATAACGGAAATCAAGGTCAAGGAATGGCATGGCCTTTGTTTCCATACTCTTGACTGTTCAACAGTGTTGACCCGATGTTCACACCGGCGTAAAAAGGCGGAGTCACGGGACCGGTCGATCACCGCCAATCGTATGAGAACCGTCCAGGCACACCCCTGGACCAGCTCCGACACAGAGCCACCGACGAACCGTTCACACCCCCGCCCCCCAGGGCTCGGATGAGTGGTGACCTCCGGGCTTCTCGAATGTTAGCGCTCACAATTCCCGGTTCGCCGACCGGACGTCCCCCTGCCGCCCGCGCCTTCGGCGCCGGGCCGGTGAAGAACGCACGACGGAAGAGGTTCACAGTGATAGCCAGACACCTGAAAGGGCTTCGCCTGAGGGTGGTGGGAGCGGTCCTCGCACTGCTCGCCGGCCTCCTGGCCGGGGTCATCAGCACCGCGGGCACGGCCGAGGCCGCCTCGTCCCTGCCGTGCGACATCTACGCGTCCGCGGGCACCCCCTGCGCCGCCGCCCACAGCACCACACGGGCGCTCTACGCCGCCTACAACGGCCCGCTCTACCAGGTCAAGCGCGCCTCGGACTCCACGACCGCCAACATCGGCGTGCTCAGCGCCGGCGGCTACGCCAACGCGGCGGCGCAGGACTCCTTCTGCTCGGGCACGACCTGCATCATCACCAAGATCTACGACCAGAGCGCGAACCACAACGACCTGACCGTCGAGGGGCCGGGCGGCAACGGCGGGCAGGACGTCGGCGCGATCGCCAACGCGCTGCCGGTCACCGTCGGCGGTCACGCGGCGTACGGCGTCTTCGTGTCCGCCGGCGTCGGCTACCGCGACAACAGCACCACGGGCATCGCCACCGGCAGCTCCCCCGAGGGCGCCTACATGGTGACCAGCGGCCACCACGTGAACAACCGCTGCTGCTTCGACTACGGCAACGCCGAGACGTCCGGCAACGACACCGGCAACGGCCACATGGACGCGATCAACTTCGGTACGGAGTGCTGGTTCTCCTGCGCCGGCGCCGGAGCGGGCCCCTGGGTCGAGGCCGACCTGGAGAACGGGCTGTTCTTCGGAGGGAACGGCGCCAACCCGGCCAACACCGGGAACTCCAGCGAATACGTCACCGCCATGGAGAAGAACAACGGCACGACGACCTACGCCATCAAGGGCGGCAACGCGCAATCGGGATCACTGACGACCTGGTACGACGGGGCGCTGCCCAACCTCGGCGGATACACCCCCATGCACCTGGAGGGCGCCATCGTCCTCGGCACCGGCGGTGACAACAGCAACGGGTCCGACGGCTCCTTCTTCGAAGGCGTCATGACCGCCGGCTACCCGACCAACGCCGCCGACAACGCGGTGCAGGCCAACATCACCTCCGTCGGCTACACCACCCCGGCCGTCACCTTCCCCGTCGCAGGCACCGCCTACCGGCTGACCAACCCCAACTCCGGCAAGGTCCTGGACGCGGTCAACTGCGGTACCGCCAACGGGACCTCGGTCGACCTGTGGTCCTCGCTCGGCAACGCCTGCCAGAAGTGGAAGTTCGCTGGCGCGGGCAACGGCCACTACACCATCACCAACGTCAACAGCGGCACGGTCCTCGACGACAAGAACTGCGCGCAGTCCAACGGCACGGCCGTCCAGCTGTGGGCCTCGCTCGGCAACCGGTGCCAGCAGTGGGACGTCACGAGGGTCGGCACCCACTACACGATCTCCAACGTCAACACCGGCATGACGCTGGACGTCGCGAACTGCGCAACGACCAACGGCACCGCGGTGCGCCAGTGGCAGCAGCTCGACAACGTCTGCCAGCAGTGGGACATCGCCCCCTGACCCGGCTCCACGGTCACCGACGGCCCGCCGGACTCATCACCGGCGGGCCGTCTCGCTCCGATCACACCCGCGACATGCCCGCCCTTACGCAAGAGAGGATAATTTACCCATATCGGGTGCGCGTGAGCGGCGTCCCCGCTGACCGCGAAAGGACGGATCGGACCATGTCGAAGAAGCCACGTTCGTCCGAACCACCGCACGGAGAGGGTCCCAGCCGTCACCAGGGCGGCGAGCACCACGGCTGGTCACCCGACGTGGACGAGACGCGCCGGCAGGACAACCCGAGCGCCCGTCGCTCGTTCCACGCGGGTGAGCACGCCGGGGAGCGGGGCCGCGGCCGGACGAGATCCGCGGAGGAGACGAGGTCCGTGCCGGGTGACACCGCCGAGAGTCCCGGCGGGCGCGGTGAGGAGTACGGCGACGCACAGGAGAAGGGCAGGCGCGACACCGGACGCAGGGGCCGCTCCCAGCGACCCAGCGGCACGAAGGACGCCTCCTCGAAGAGCGGTGTGGATCCACAGGACCCGCCGTCCGGACCCCGGGCGGGTTGACCTTCCGATCGGGGTCCGAAGGAGTGCTCTGCCCCACGAGCGGAGCGCGCCCTGTCAGCAGATGCGCGGCAACTGCTCCCCGATCGGCAGATCGACGACGCGCGTCCCCCCGAGGCCGGTCCGGGTGACCACCATGCCGGGATGCTCCTCGACGGCCTCACCGATGATCACGGAATCCGTGCCCAGCGGATGGGCCCGCATCGCCTCGAGCACGGAGTCGGCGTGCTCGCGCGGCACGAAGGCCACCAGCTTGCCCTCGTTGGCGATGTACAGGGGATCCAGTCCGAGAACGGCGCAGGCGTTGGCCACCTCGGGCGGGACCGGGACGTCGCGTTCCCGGACGACCACCCCGGCGCCGGAGGCTCCCGCGATCTCGTTGAGCGTGGCCGCGAGGCCACCCCGGGTGGGATCGCGCAGGACGTGCAGATCCGGGGTGACGGCGAGCATGGCGTCGACCAGGCCGCCGAGTGCCGCGCAGTCGCTCTTGATCTCCACGCCGAACTCCAGGCCCTCGCGCACGCTCATGATCGCCACCCCGTGGAGACCGATGGCACCGCTGACGATCACGACATCGCCGGGGACGACCCGCTGCGGACGCAGGTCGACGCCCGCGGGGACCAGACCGACGCCCGCCGTGTTGATGAAGATCCCGTCGCCGTGGCCCGCCTCCACGACCTTGGTGTCCCCGGTGGCCACCTGCACACCGGCGGTGCGCGCGGCCGCGCCCAGCGCCTCGGACACCCGCGTGACCACGTCCAGCTCGACGCCCTCCTCCAGGATGAATCCGCAGGAGAGGTAGGCGGCGCGAGCGCCGCTCATGGCGAGGTCGTTGACGGTGCCGTTGACGGCCAGGTCGCCGATGCTGCCGCCGGGGAAGAACAACGGCCGCACCACGTAGGAGTCGGTGGAGAACGCCAGCCGGACGCCGCCCAGGGAGAGGACCGCGGCATCCCCCATCTGGGCGAGCACCTCGCCTCCGTAGGCGGGCGCGAAGATCTGCTGGACCAGTTCGGCGGAAAGGGCTCCGCCGCCGCCGTGGCCCATCACGACACGCGGCCGGTCCCGCACGGGCGCCGGACAGGTCCACGCCTCGATGTCCAGGGCGGCGGGGGCAGCGGTGGTGTCAGACAACGGGGGTCGCCTCCCTGGTCTTGCCGGCGGGCATGTCGAGCCGCCGGTAGAGGTAGTACGCGGCGCAGGCGCCCTCGCTGGAGACCATCGTGGCCCCCAGGGGGGTGCGCGGGGTGCACACGGTGCCGAAGGCCTCGCACTCGTGCGGCTTGAGCAGTCCCTGCAGGACCTCCCCGCTGCGGCACGCGGCGGGTTCCTCGGTCCGGATGCCGTCGACCGGGAAGCGGTACTCGGCGTCGTGGTCGCGGTACTTCGACGACAGCCGCCAGCCACTGCCGGGGATCACCCCGATGCCGCGCCAGGCACGGTCGGTGACCTCGAAGACGTCCTCGAGCATGGCGCGGGCGGCCGGGTTGCCTTCCGGGCGCACGGCCCGCGCGTAGGCGTTGTCGACGGTGTGCTCACCGCGTTCCAGCTGGCGGACGGCGCGGCGCACGCCTTCGAGGATGTCCAGCGGCTCGAAGCCGGTCACGACGATCGGCACCCGGAAGCGCTCCGCCAGTCCCGAGTACTCCCCCATCCCCATCACGCTGCAGACGTGCCCCGCCGCGAGGAAGCCCTGCACCCGGCAGCTCGGCGACGACATGATCGCCTCGATGGCCGGTGGCACGCGGACATGGGACACCAGCATGCTGAAGTTGGCGATGCCCAGCTTCCGCGCCTGATGGACCGTCATGGCGTTGGGGGGCGCCGTCGTCTCGAAGCCGATGCCGAAGAACACGACCTGGCGGTCGGGGTTCTGCCGGGCGACGCGCAGCGCGTCGAGCGGCGAGTAGACGACGCGTACGTCACCGCCCTCGCCCCGGACCTGGAACAGGTCCCGTCCCGTGCCGGGCACCCGCAGCATGTCGCCGAAGGAGCAGAAGATCACCTCCGGCCGGGAGGCGATCTCCAGGGCCTTGTCGATGACCTCCAGCGGGGTCACGCACACCGGGCACCCCGGCCCGTGGATCAACTCGAGCTCCTTCGGCAGGAGTTGGTCGATCCCGTGCCGGATGATGCTGTGCGTCTGTCCCCCGCACACCTCCATCAGGGCCCACGGCCCGGTCACCGTGGCGTGGATGTCGTCGAGGAGCCGGCGCGCCAGCTCGGGGTCCTGGAACTCGTCGATGTACTTCACTTCCGCACCTCTTCCACGGCGTCCTCGCCCGCCTCCATCGCCGCCGACTCCCAGGGATCGCCGAACTCCTCCTGCAGCAGGCCCAGTTCGGCGAAGAGTTCGAGCGTCTGGCGCGCCGACTCCTCGTCCAGGCGTTGCAGGGCGAACCCGACGTGGACGATGGCGTACTCGCCGACGCGCAGGTCGGGCAGGTACTCCAGGCACACCTCCTTGACCACGCCGCCGAAGTCGACGGTGGCCATCCGGGTGCCGTCACGTTCCTCGATGTCCAGCACTTTGCCGGGTACCGCCAAACACATGGGCCTCTCCTCGCTGTGGGTCGCGCGTCGGTCGGTCGGTGGGACGGGAAGCGGCCCGGGCGGCCACCATCAGCTGGCCCAGCGCCAGGCCGCCGTCGCCCGGCGGTACCAGGCGGTGCCGCAGGACGGTGAAGCCGTCCTCGCGCAGGACGGCGGCACAGGCCGAGGAGAGCAGCGTGTTGGCGAACACGCCGCCCGTCAGGGCCACCGTGTCCAGCCCCTGCCGCTCCCTCGCCCGCACGCAGACCCGGTGCACCAGGGCGGTCACCGCCCGGTGGAAACGGGCCGCGACGGCGCCCGGCGTGACGCCCGCGCGCAGGTCGTCGACGATCGCCGCCAGCACGGGGGCCGGGTCGGCCCGCAGGGCGCCGCCGTGGTCGTCCTCCGGCTCGTGCAGGGCGAAGGCGTACGCGGTGGTGTCCTCGACGGGGGCGTGCACAGCCGCCCCCTCCAGCTCGACGGCGGCCTGCGCCTCGTACCCGGCCCGGTGGCACACCCCGGCGAGTGAGGACACCGCATCGAAGAGCCGGCCCATGCTGGACGTGGGGACGCAGTTCAGTCCGCGCTCCAACTGCCTTCGGAGAAGCGGGAGTTCGTCGGGCGGGCAGGCCGCCGTGCAGGCGAGATCCGCGGACCAGCCGATACCGGCCGCCCGCAGATGCGCCAGCGCCATGCGGTACGGGCGACGCACCGCGGCGTCGCCGCCGGGCAGCGGGACGTACGCGAGGTGCGCGAACCGGCTGAAGCCGTCGTAGTCGGCGAGCAGGAACTCCCCGCCCCACACGGCGCCGTCGTCACCGTGGCCCGTGCCGTCGAAGGCGACGCCGATCACCTCCCGGGCGCCGTCCAGCCCGTGCTCGGCCATGGCGGCGGCGATGTGCGCGTGATGGTGCTGGACGCGTACGACCGGCCGGTGCGCCGCGTTCCGCTCGGCCCACCGGGCGGACCGGTAGCCCGGATGCCGGTCGGACGCCAGGGTCTCGGGCCGCACGCCCGTGATGCCCTGCAACTGCGCCACCGCGCGGCCGAAGGCCCGTTGGGTGGCGAGGTCGTCCATGTCGCCGACGTGGGCCGACAGCCAGGCCCGACGGCCCGCGCCCAGGCAGAACGCGTTCTTCAGGTCTCCGCCGACGGCGAGGGCCGGCGGCACGGCCAGCGGGAGGGGCACCGGCAGCGGCGCGTACCCCCGGGAGCGGCGGATCACCAGCGGCTCCCCGTCGCAGACGCGGACCACGGAGTCGTCGCACGGGACGTGGATCGGCCGGTCGTGCGTGAGCCAGCCGTCGGCCAGGTGCGCGAGCCGTTCCAGCGCCTCGGCGTCGTCGGTGACGATCGGCTCACCGGACACGTTGCCGCTGGTCATGACGAGCAGCCGGGGGCCGTCCGGATCTCCGGGGAGGCCGAGCAGCAGATGGTGCAGGGGTGTGTACGGCAGCATCACGCCCAGGTCGGGGCTGCCGGGCGCGACGGCCTCGGCGGGACGCGGAGCCGCGTCGGCGGACGACGGCCGCGGGAGCCGCCTCATCAGGACGACCGGCCTGGCCGGGCCTTCGAGAAGGCCGCGCTCCTCGGGGCCGATCCGGACGAGGTGACGGACGTCGTCCGCCGCCCTGGCCATGACGGCGAACGGCTTGTCGCCGCGCGCCTTCCGGCGTCGCAGGAGGTCCACCGCCGTCCGGTTCGTGGCGTCGCAGGCCAGGTGGTATCCGCCCAGGCCCTTCACGGCGAGGATCGCGCCCCCCGCCAGCAGGGTGCGCGCCGCGGTGACCGGGTCCGCGCCCTCCTCGCTCCCGGGCTCCGGCTGCCCGCCGAGAACCAGCCGCAGACGCGGCCCGCACGCCGGACAGGCGACCGGCTGCGCGTGGAAACGGCGGTCGGCGGGGTCCGCGTACTCCCGGGCGCAGTCGGCGCACATCGCGAAGCCGGCCATGGTGGTGTGGGAGCGGTCGTAGGGCACGCCGGTGACGATCGTGAAGCGCGGGCCGCAGTGGGTGCAGTTGACGAAGGGGTGGCGGTACCGCCGGTCCGCCGGGTCGGCCAACTCGGCGAGGCAGTCGGCGCAGGTGGCGGAGTCCGGGGAGACCAGCGTGCGGGCCGGCCCGTCGGTGCGGGAGGCGAGGATGGTGAAGGCGGTGTCGCCGGCGGGGGGCACGTCCCGGTGGCGCACGGACTCGACGCGGGCCAGCGGGGGCGCCTGGGCGGCGATCCGGTCGCAGAACCGGGCCACGGCCGAGGCGGCGCCCTCGACCTCCACGACGACGCCCTCCGGGGTGTTGGTCACGTGTCCGGCCAGGGCGAGTCCGGTGGCGAGGCCGTACACGTAGGGCCGGAAACCCACGCCCTGCACCACTCCCCGTACGGTGACCCTGCGTCGTAGCAACGTGTCCTCGACGACGACGGCGGCCCGGGCCTGCGGACCGCTCACGGGTGGGAGTGGGCCATGGTGCCGCCGGCATCCGGGGCCGCGTGGGAGTGGCCGTCGTGCGGGTGGGTGTGGCCGTGGTCGGCATGAGTGTGGCCGTCGTGCTGCGGCGGCCGGGCCATCACGGGCGTGTGCACCGGTTCCCCGTCCGCGGCCGCCGTCGCACGGTCGAGCAGCGCGCCGATCCCCTGCCCCCGCCGTGCCGAGGTCAGGATCACCTCTACTCCCGGGTTGACCCGTTCCACGTTCGCGCGGAAGGCGATCTCGTCGAACTCGACGGCCTGCGCGATGTCGGTCTTGGTGAGCACGACCAGGTGGGCGAGGCCGAAGGCGGTGGGGTACTTGAGGGGCTTGTCCTCGCCCTCCGTCACGCTGGCGAGCGTGACCCTCAGGGTCTCCCCCAGGTCGTAGGAGGCCGGGCAGACCAGGTTGCCGACGTTCTCCACGAACAGCAGCCGGGTGTCGTCGGGCAGCCATCCGTCCAGGTGAGCGGCGAGCATCCCCGCCTCCAGATGGCACAGTCCGTCGGTGAGCACCTGCTTCACGGGGACGCCCGAACGCGCGAGGCGGACCGCGTCGTTCTCGGTGGCGAGATCGGCGCTCAGCGCCGCGACGGGAACGGACCGCTCCCGTGCCCGCAGCAGCTCCTGCTCCAGCAGCGCGGTCTTGCCGCTGCCCGGACTGGACAGCAGGTTGACGACGGCCGTGCCGCGGGCGGCGAGGCGGGCGCGCAGTGCGTCGGCGCTCGCGTCGTTCTTCGCGAGTACGGCCTGCCGCAGGTCGACGACACGGCACATGGTTCAGCGCTCCTCGGAGATCGGTTCGCGGGGGGACGCGTGCGGCGGGCCGTCCTCCCAGCGCACGTCGACGATCTGCAGCTCCCGGCCGGCGAGCAGCTCGGTGTGCGTCGCGCCGCACGCGGGGCAGGTCAGCCGGGGTGGCATGCCGACGGCCCATTCGTGCGCGCAGGGCGTGCAGCGGGCCCGCCCGGGCACCGCTTCGGTGATCAGTTCGGCGCCTTCCAGCAGCGTTCCGGCGCAGGCCAGCTCGAAGGAGAAGGCGAGGGCGTCCGGTACGACGCCGGCCAGTTCACCCACCCGGAGCCGTACGGACCGCACCGCCGTGACGCCTGCGGACCGGCCGGCGGCCTCGGCCACCTGGTCGACGACGGCCAGCGCGACGGACATCTCGTGCATGGGGTTCCGTCCTTCCGCAGGCTGCCTCCGCCGGGCTTCATTAGAGGCGCGCCCGGCCGGGTCGCACGGCCCGGCACGCCGTCACGGCCGCGCGGGTACGCCGTTCGACGCAACCGCGCGGCGCACCCGGGGGCGCCTACGGTCACATCCGTCGGATCCGCAGGTAGCGCCTGATGTCGGGGAACACCTCGGCGAATACGGCGACCGCGGCGGCCAGGGCCGCTCCGCCGATGACGATCTTCTTCATCCCGTCTCTCCTCATGTCGATGCCTGCGCGGTAGGGGTCTGCGCCGCGGACGGCTCGCTGTTCCGCAGCAGTTCCTCGATCAGCCCGACGGCCCGCGGCACGGCGTCGGACACCGATGTGCTCAGGCCGATGCCCTCTTCCAGCGAGGCCGGTTCGCAGCCGACGACCAGGACGCGGCGCGGCGGCTGTGTGCCGGTCGCGGCGCAGAGGGTGGCCAGCAGCGCCAGGACGGTGTCGGGGGTCATCCGGTGGCCGTCCATCGCGGCGGCGGGCGGCGAAGGGGGCCCGTCGACCTCGTGCTCGATGACGTACAGGGTGCCCGGGGCGCCGCCGCGGGACGTGGCGTCCAGGAGGACGAGGGTGTCGTAGCCGTCCAGCAGCCGGTAGGCGAGGTGCACCCCCCGTACGCCGATGTCCACGACCTCGGTGGGGCCGGGCAGGCCGCGTTCGGCGAGCCGGCGGGCGGTCTCGACGCCGAAGCCGTCGTCGCCGAGGAAGACGTTGCCGATGCCGGCGACGAGGGTCCTCGGTTCCGGCGGTGCGGAGGGCTTCATCCGTCCTCCTGCAGCGGGGTGACCTCGTCGGGCTGGAAGTACAGGAACCGTCCCTGCTCGCGCCGGATGTCGGCGCCCGGGTCGCCCTCCACCGTGACCGCCAGGTGCACCCCGCCGTCGACGTCGTGCAGGACCGCCTCGACGGTCGCGGTGCGGCCCTGGAGGAAGATGTCCTGCGCGTCGGTGCGCCGCAGGCCCGGTCGCAGCGCGACGCGGCAGCCCTTGCCCACCGGCCGGCCGTCGACGAGCACCTGGTCCCTCGCGGGGTCGAAGCCGGCCTCGCTCGCGGGGTCCCACCAGGGGGTGTCGGGGCGCTCCACCCCGTACTCGTCGGGGAAGCCCGCGTGCGGGACGGCGGAGTCCGCGGTGGCTGGATCCGGCGCGGCGGCGCCCGGGCCGGTCACCTCGCGCAGACTGCGTACCGCGCCGTGCAGCCGCTCCAGGACCTCGGCAGGCATCGAGTCCGCCAGCTCGATCACCGCGGCCGCCCGCTCGTCGGTTCCCCGGGCCTCGCGTTTCTCCTCGTCGGTGAGGGCCGCGGTGCGCAGCGCGAGGATCTCGTCGATCTCGGTGGCGTCGTAGAGCGCGCCGGGGCTCTCCGGGGCGATGGCCGGATGGTCCTCCAGGATGATCGGCGAGGACAGCACGAGGTCGGTGCGGCCGGGTTCGCCGGCGAGCACGGGCCAGGTGTGCAGGTTGCGGCAGGCGGCGACCGCGCTCTTGGCCCACTCGGGGGGATCGGTCATCGACAGGAACGATCCGGCGCTGAGCGCCATGAGGAGGTGGGTGGCCACCAGGGAGTGCGGCAGCGCCGCGTCCCGGCCGGCGCCGCGGCTCCCGGAGGGCGTCCAGTCGCTGGTGTTCTCGACGACGGCGGTCAGCCGCAGCGTGCGGTAGGGGCCGTCGAGTTCGCGGGCGGACAGCCGGACCGTCCCGCTGATCTCCTCGCACCGCCGGACCAGCCGGCCCACGGTGCGGCCGGCCGGGTCCAGGACCGGTTCGGCGTCCTCGCGGGCGGGGCGGCGGAAGCGGTGCGTGACGCCGTCCCCGAGGAGTTCGTCCACCGACGCGACCACCTCGACCCGCTCCTCGCTCCCCTCGTCCCAGGGCACCAGCACCCGGTCCTCGAGGCGGAGTTCGGGCACCGTGTCGAAGCCGCCGTCCGGGCGGGTCCGCTGCACCGTGCGCCGTCGGGCGTGCAGGAAGCGCACCTCGACCGAGAGGGTCGCGCCCGCCTTCGGCTCCATCAGGCATTCGGTGTGCTGGAAGTCGTGCTCCTCGCACTCCGCACCCCAGCCGGGCGGCACCAGCACCCCGAACTGCCAGCGCAGCCGGTTCTTGGCGGCGGAGGCCCGGTACGGGTAGAGCACATAGCCCTCGAAGAGGACGGCGTCGGCCACCTGCCGGGCGAGGGCGAACCGTTCCTCGGTCTCGGGCGCGAAGGCGGTCACGGTCACGGATCCGTCCTTCCGGTGCTGCCGGTGAGCGCGTGGAACGGGTGGGCGGCGGGCGGGGCGAGGGCGCCGCCGGCGTCGTCGAGCAGGGCCTCGAGGGTCGCCTCCCAGGACGTCAGGGCGCGCCGGGAGCGGTAGGCGAGCAGGGCGTCCATGGTGTCGCGGGGCAGCCGGATCCAGCCGCAGCCGGGGAAGTGCTGCTCGACCATCTCCCGCCAGGTGGCGACCGGCATCCGGAAGGCCGCTTCCCGGTCCCATGGCACCGGCTCGACCTGGAATCCGCCGTCCCCGGTGAAGGCCGTGCCGGAGAACAGCATCAGCAGCGGGACCTCGCCGTCGGTGAGGGCGGTGAGGTAGCGGGTCGCGGCGACGTCCATGTCGTACGTGCAGGGCACCACGAGGTCGGTCTCGATCTCTCCGGTGAAACTCGGGACCATGAGGGCGACCTGGGCGAACTGCACCGGCTGGAGCGTGCTGCCCCAGCGGGAGCGCTCGCCGAAGAGGTCGGACAGTCCGTCCGCCTCGGCCGCCCCGTAGGCCCGGCGGGCGGGTTCGATGCGGAGCTGGCAGCGCAGCGCGAGGGCGTGCACGCGTGCGCCGGCCGCGGCGGTGACCCGCAGCCGGAAGACCAGGGTCGGTCCCGCGGCGTAACGGTCGGCGCGCACTCCTGTGCAGGCGAAGGAGAACTCCGTCACGGCCGCACCGCCTTGCGCGGCGGGCGCTCCGCCTCGTCCACGGGCCGGGCGCGGCGCGCGACGTCCGCGAAGAACGCGTCCAGAGCGGCGCGGGCCTCGGCACCGCCGTCGAAGCCCTGCCACAACAGGCGCATGCGGCCGACGAGTTCGTAGCAGACGTCGATGGGGACGAGGTGGCACGCGCAGCCGCCGTCGGTGCGGCGCAGCAGCAGCGCCTCCACATCGGGTTCGAGCAGTGCGGCGAGGCGGCTGCCGCCGAGGACGTCCGTCCAGGTGGCGGGGTCGAGTTCGCTCTCGGTGGCGCCGGCCGGGCTCGGGTAGAGGGCGACCAGCCGGTCGAGTGCCGCGTTGCGGAAGAGGAAGGCGACGCCGACCGGGATCTGCAGGGCGTCCCACGCACTGTCGTCGAGGTGGTGCGCGGGGTCGGCGAGGTAGCGGTCCGGGACCGTGCGGAAGCGGCCCGCGGCGGCCCCCGGCTGCTCCATCAGCAGCCCGCAGGGGGCGCAGGCGCAGACGAGGGCGCGCTTCTCGGTGTCGACCAGGTGGCGGTGGTCCGCCGGGACCGTCACGGCGCACAGCTCGCAGCGTTCGGGCCGCGGAGCACGTTCGGTGACGAACCTCCGCAGGCCGGGCGTGCGCGTCGCCGGGGACGCCGTCATCGGGCGCCCGTCGGGGCGGTGCCGATCTGCAGGAGCGTGGGCCCCGCGGGCGCGGTCGTCACGTCGACGGCCCTGACCTCCGGCGCGAAGCAGGCGAGGGCGGCCTCCGCGGCCTGCCGGGCGTCTGCTCCGGAGTCGCATCCGCAGCCGCCGGGCTCCCGGGCCCGCAGCGACAGGGTGCCGCTGCCCTCGTCGAAGTCCACGACCTCCAGGGCGTGTTCGCGGACGCTGTCGAGAGCCCGGGCGATGCGGGCGTCGCGGTCCTCGGGGTGCAGGTCGTGCAGGACGAGCAGGCTCGCGACCAGCTCGTCGCCGAGCAGCCGCGCCGCCGGGCCGTCCGGGGCGGCGGACAGCAGATGGAGAATGCGGGCGAGTCCGGCGCCGTAGAAGTCCATGAGGGACCGCACGAGTTCCTCCGCGGCCGCGGCGGCGGCCGGGTCGCCGCTCGCGGTCAGCCGCTCCAGCACCTCCTCGACCCGGCGTCCGGTCCGCTCCGCGTTCACCGGCGCCGTCGCCGTCGCCGCGCTCATCCGCCCAGTCCGCTCAGGCCGGTGGGAACGTGCATCGACTTCACCGTCTTGCCGCCGCCCACGTACATGTGGACGCCGCAGGGCAGGCAGGGGTCGAAGCTGCGGACGGCGCGCATGATGTCGATGCCCTTGAAGTTCTCCGGGGAGTTCTCCTCGAAGATGGGCGTGTTCTGCACGGCGTCCTCGTACGGGCCCGGGGTGCCGAAGGAGTCCCTGGTGCTGGCGTTCCAGGGGGTGGGCGGGTACGGGTGGTAGTTGGCGATCTTGCCGTCGCGGATCACCATGTGGTGGGACAGGACGCCCCGGACGGCCTCGGTGAAGCCGACGCCGATGCCCTCGTCGGGGACCTCGAACTTCTCCCAGGTCTGGGTGCGTCCGGCGCGGACCTCCTCGAGGCCCTTCTCCGCGAAGTGCAGGGCGACGGCGGCCGCGTAGGCCTGGAAGTAGGTGCGCGCGCGGTTGCGCTCCAGCGCGTTGGACCACTGCGGGATCTTCCACTCGAAGGTGGTCTCCGGCTTGGTCATGGTGCGGGGCAGGTTGATGACCACGCTGTGGCCGGTGGCCTTGACGTACCCGATGTCGACGAGTCCGGACAGCGCGGTCGACCACAGGCGGGCGATGGGGCCGCCGCCGGTGTCCAGCGCGAGGTGGTCCTTGCCGTCGAACCAGCGCGGCGACATGACCCAGCTGTACTTGTCGTCGAAGTCGCGCTTCTGCGGGGCGGGGATGGTGTGCTGGTTCCACGGGTGGCGCGGGTCCACCGGGTTGCCGAGCGGGTCACGGGTGACGAACTGCTCCTGGCCCTGCCAGTCCTCGTAGTAGGAGCTGCCCAGCAGGATGCGGATGCCGAGGTTGATCTCGGTGAGGTCGTTGGTGACGAGTTTGCCGTCGACGACGACGCCCGGGGTGACGAACATCTTCCGTCCCCAGTCCGTCATGTTGGCGTAGGTGAAGTCGCAGTGCTCGGGGTCGTTGAGCGCGCCCCAGCAGCCGAGCAGGACGCGCCGGCGGCCGACTTCCTCGTAACCGGGCAGCGCCTCGTAGAAGAAGTCGAACAGGTCGTCGTGCAGGGGCACGACGCGCTTCATGAACTCCACGTAGCGCATCAGACGGCTGAGGTAGTCCGTGAAGAGCTGCACGGAGGCGATGGTGCCGACGCCGCCCGGGTAGAGCGTGGAGGGGTGCACATGGCGGCCCTCCATCAGGCAGAACATCTCGCGCGTGTAGCGGCTGACCTGGAGGGCCTCGCGGTAGAACTCGCCCTCCAGGGGGTTGAGCGAGCGCATGATGTCGGCGATCGTGCGGTAGCCGTGCTCGGCCGCGTGCGGGGCCTCGGTGCGCTCGGCGAGTTCGAGGACGCCGGGGTTGGTCTCCTTGACCATCTTCTCGCAGTAGTCGACCCCGACCAGGTTCTCCTGGAAGATGTTGTGGTCGAACATGTACTCCGCGGACTCGCCGAGGTTGATGATCCACTCGGCGAGGTGCGGGGGCTTCACGCCGTACGCCATGTTCTGCGCGTACACCGAGCAGGTGGCGTGGTTGTCCCCGCAGATCCCGCAGATGCGGCTGGTGATGAAGTGGGCGTCGCGGGGGTCCTTGCCGCGCATGAAGACGCTGTAGCCACGGAAGACCGACGAGGTGCTGTAGCACTCCGCGACCCGTTTCTGCTTGAAGTCGATCTTCGTGTGGATGCCCAGGCTGCCCACGATCCGGGTGATCGGGTCCCAGGCCATCTCCACCAGGCCGGTGCCGTCGCCGGCCGCCTTCGTCTTCGGTGCCATCTGTGTGCCGTGCCCTTCGTTGCGCGGGAGGTACGGGATGTGTGGGGGTGCACGAAGCGGGGAGCGGACTACCTGCGGCCGCCGCTCACCACGGGGGTCGGTATCCGGTGGTGATCCGGTCGCCGGTGCGGCGCCACTTGGGCTCCTTGTCCACGGTCCGGGCGGTGATCGACCGCAGTGTGCGGACGACGGCGCCGTACGCGCCGCTGGCGCCGCTCGACACCTTGGCGCCGGGCGGCTCGTCCATGAACGGCATGAACTTGTCGGGGAATCCCGGCATCGTGCAGGCGATACAGATGCCGCCCACGTTGGGGCAGCCGCCGATCCCGTTCATCCAGCCCCGCTTGGGCACGTTGCACTTGACGACCGGACCCCAGCAGCCGAGCTTGACCAGGCACGTCGGGGAGTCGTACGACAGCGCGAACTGGCCCTGCTCGTAGTAGCCCGCGCGGTCGCAGCCCTCGTGCACGGTGGCCCCGAACAGCCAGGTGGGACGCAGCTTGACGTCCAGCGGGATCATCGGGGCGGAGCCGGCCGCCTGGTAGAGCAGGTAGGTGAGCGTCTCGGAGAAGTTGTCGGGCTGGACCGGACAGCCCGGGACGCACACGATGGGGATGCCCGCGTGGGACTTCCAGTCCCAGCCGAGGTAGTCCGGCACGCCCATGGCGCCGGTCGGGTTGCCCGCCATGGCGTGGATGCCGCCGTAGGTGGCGCAGGTGCCGATGGCCACGACCGCCAGGGCCTTCGGGGCGAGCCGGTCGATCCACTCGCTGGTGGTGATCGGCTGGCCGGTCTCCGGGTTGTCGCCGAAGCCGCACCAGTAGCCCTCGGGCTTGATCGCCTCGTTGGGGATGGAGCCCTCGACGACCAGGACGAACGGGTCGATCTCGCCCCGCTCCCCCTTGAAGAACCATTCGATGAACGTGTCCGAGCCGCCGATCGGGCCGCACTCGAAGTCGATGAGCGGCCAGTGGACGGCGATCTTCGGGAGACCCGGCAGCACACCGAGCACGATCTCCTCGATGCTGGGCTGCATGGCGGCCGTCAGCGCGACCGAGTCACCGTCGCAGCTCAGCCCCGCGTTGATCCAGAGAATGTGGATCGTGGGTGTCTCGTCGGCGGGCGCGCCGTCCGCGTCCGCAGCGCCGACCGTGCCCGGCGTCGCCTCAGTCATGGGATCGCCTCCTGGGGAGGTAAGGGATGAAGGCCCGCATTTCGGCCGTCGTCTTTCTTCGTATCAGCCGTTCGGCCGTGACGTGACGCCGGCGTGGGCCGTTCCGGTGACAGCGGCGGCAGTGGGGACGGGAGCGGGCCGCGCAACCGCGGCGGAAGCCAGATGCGCCGGGGTGCGGTCCGGCCGCTGCTTGTGGACGAAGGAGCGGCGCAGGGCGTGGTAGGAGGCGTCCGGGTCGTCGAAGGTGCGGCGCATCCGGGCCAGCTCCCGTTCACGGAAGCCGGCCAGCGGGGTGGCGGCCTCCAGCCGGTCCAGCGCGGCCTTCTTCGCGGTGATCCGTGCCGCCGTCGCCGGGAGCGCCGCCAGGCGTGCCGCAAGGATGCCGGCCTCCCGCGCGAACGCGTCCGGGGCGCAGTCGACCACGCGGTCGGCCAGCCCGAGGCGCAGTGCGCTCGCCGAGCTCACCGGCAGGGCCTCCTCCATGAGCCGGTCGGCCGACGCGGGACCCACCCGGCGCGGAAGCGTGTACGTCCAGTACTCCGACCCGTACAGGCCCATCAGACGGTAGTGGGGGTTCAGCACGGCGCCCGAGCGGCACCACAGCTCGTCGGCGGCGAGCGCCAGCATCACCCCGCCGGCGGCGGCGTTGCCCGCGACCGCCGCGACCACCAGCCGGTCCGTCGTCGTCAGGACCGCCTCTACCAGGTCGTCGATGGCGTTGATGTTCGACCAGGACTCGGCCGCGGGGTCGGTCGCCGCCTCGATGACGTTGAGGTGGATCCCGTTGGAGAAGAAGTCCCGTTCGCCGCCCAGCACCAGCACGGACGTGGGCCGCGCGCACGCTTCCCGGTAGGCGTCCAGCAGACGCCTGCACTGCTCGGTGCTCATGGCTCCGCCGGGGAACGAGAACGACAGGAAGCCGACGTTCCCCTCCTCCCGGTAGCGGATGTCGGCCCAGGTGCCGGGGTCCGCGTCGGGCAGCCGGGGCAAGGGGCGCTCGGGCAGCGGCGGCAGCCGGTCGCCCAGGGCCTGTACGGCCGGCAGTCTGAACGTGGGGGGCTGCCCGGGCCCGCGCCGGGGCCGCAGTTCGGGGATCCACACGGCGCCGTCCACGGTGGCCCGGCAGACCGCTCCGGCCCGGGTGGCCAGCAGTTCGCCCGGGCGGCCGCGCAGTACGTTCTCGGGGTGGCCGCCGTGCAGGTACCACTCGCCGCCGAGCAGCGTGTCCAGCACGCCGGGCTGGGAGTCCGCCGCTCTGAGCCTGCGCAGGACGTCCCCGGTGGAGTCGGCGGCCCAGTCGATCCGCCGGACGCCCTGGTCGAGGTACGGACGCGTGCCCGGGCCGGCGTTCGCCGTGCCGGACGCGGGTTGCCTCAGGGGTGTGTACGTTCCGTCGGCGAAGCGCTCCACCGCGATCATGAGGGCCTTCAGCGCGGCGTCGGCGATCTCGCCCCGGTACAGCTCGCTCTTGGGCACCGGCGGGACCTTGCACGGCACGCAGGCCCACACGTCACCGGCGTCCATCTCCCGGTCGGCCTGAAGGACGGTGACACCCCACCGGTCGACGCCCGCGTGGATCGCCCAGTCCAGGGAGGAGGGTCCGCGGTCGCCCACGGGCCCCGGATGGACGACGAGGCAGGTGTACGCCGTCCAGACCTCCTGCGGAATCGCCGTCCTCAGCATCGGCGCGACGACGAGCTCGGGTGCGTGCCGCCGCACGGCTTCCGGCAACGGGCTCCCGGGCAGCGCCAGTTCCACCGCCACGCTGTGGCCACGGTCGCGCAGTTCGGCGTGGGCGCGCTGGGTGAGGCTGTTGAACGCGCTGGCAAGGAGCAGGATGTGCACAGCTGCCTCCGGGCGGGAGAACGGCAGGCAGGATGTCCGCCGACCGCGATCCTCGGCCAGGGCGGGGCCCCGTCCCCGGCGACAGACGGTGAGGTCACCCGAAAGTCGGCAGCGATCCGCCGTCCGGCCTCGCCGTCCCCGGCCGGTGGGCGCACCGCCGGTCAGGGCGGCCGCCGTGCGCGGTCACCGTCGTCGCAGACCGCTGGTGATGCGCTCCCACGGGGAGCGGGTGGCGCCGAAGTGGGTCTCGTGCGTCCAGATGTGGGTGCAGGACCTGCACTGCAGGTGGAGCAGGCTGCCGACGTGGGAGAGCAGGTAGCGCCAGTGCTCGGAGCAGGTGCGCCCCTGCTCGCAGCTGGCGCAGCCACGACGGTCGTCGCAGTTCGGGCAGGGCACCCAGGCGCGACGGCCGATGTCGGCCTGCGGGTCAAGCGGCAGCATGGCCGCCCCCTCTGCGCGGGAGGACGCCGGCCGAGACCAGCTCGTCGTACACCCGCTGCTGTTCCGCGCTGAGGCCCGAGTAGAGCAGGTCGTACGCCGCTTCCTCGCCGCGCAGTGCGGCGAGCGGGTCCCAGGCGGGGCCGAGGGCGTCCATGACGTGAGCGCGGCGGAGCATTTCGTGGGAGCTCAGGTCGATGTCCAGGGCGACCGGGGCGGACGCGCCGGGCCGGTCCGCGGCAGGCCCGCGCGTCTCGGCGGGTTCGTCGGGTTCGGCGGGGAGGGCGACGCCATCGGAGGACATGCGACCGAACGTAGGTAAGCGGTCCGCGCCCCGGCAAGAGCAGGTGGGAGAAGTCACAGCAGACCGGCCCGGCCGGACTCGCGGCCGCCACCGGGGCCGCGAGGGTCGTCGGCGGGGGCGCCGGGGTCCGGTCACCCGTGGCCGGCGGGGAGGCGGACGGTGAAGGTGGTCGAGCCGGGGACGCTCTCGAGCGCGACGCCGCCTCCGTGGGCCTCGGCCACCGCCGCGACGATCGACAGGCCGAGGCCGGTGCCCGTGCCGCCGTCCACGCCCCCGGCGCGGCGGCGCTCCCCGTGGGTGAAGCGCTCGAAAACCCCTGGCCGGACGTCCGCGGGTACGCCCGGGCCGTCGTCGTGCACCCTGAGCACCGCCGTGTCGTCCTCGGTCTCCAGCGACACGGTGATCGTGGTGCCGTCGGGGGTGTGCAGGCGAGCGTTGGCCAGCAGGTTGCCCAGCATCTGATGGAGCCGGTGGGCGTCGCCCGGCACCGTCACCGGCTCCTCGGACAGCTCGAGCGTCCAGCGATGTCCGGGGCCCGCGGCCTGCGCGTCCGTCACCGCGTCCAGGACCAGGCGGGTCAGGTCGACGGGCAGCCGTTCCAGGGGCCGGCCGGCGTCCAGGCGGGCCAGCAGCAACAGGTCGTCGACCATCTCGCCCATGCGGGCGGATTCGGCCTCGATGCGTTCCAGGGCCCGCACCACCTTGTAGGGCACCGGGCCGGGGTGCAGCAGCGCCAGCTCCGCATGCCCGCGGATCGACGCCACGGGCGTGCGCAGCTCGTGGCTGGCGTCCGCGGCGAAACGGCGCAGCCGCTCCTCGCTCGCGTGCCGCTTGGTCAGCGCGTCCTCGACATGGCCGAGCATCGTGTTGAAGGCCTCGGCGACCCGCCCGACCTCGCCGCGCGGATCGGCCTCGGGCGCACGCGGCCAGAGCTCCACCTCGCCGCTGGACAGCGGCAGCCTGCTGACCTTCGTGGCGGTGGCGGCCACCCTGCTGAGGGGCCGGAGCGACCAGCGCACCCACAGCGCTCCCGCGAGGCCCGCCACGGCGAGCGCGGCGCCGAAGACGATCGCGGCGACCAGTTCCAGCCGGTGGACGGCGGCCTCGACGGGCTCCGTCGGCAGCCCGGTGACCAGGACGTCCCCGTCCCTGCCCCGGACCGCTGCAACGCGGTAGTCGTCCAGGGCCGTCAGGTCGACGGTGTGGCCCCGGCCGTCGGCCGGCACCGCGGCGAGCGTTCGCCGGTCCGCCGCCGAGAGCGGAACGGTGCGGGCGCCCGCGCCCGTGGAGCCCACCACCGCGGCGTTCGTGACCGTGTCGCCGACCAGCCGGGCTCCGAAGGTCCCGACGGTCTGCCGGCGGGTGTCGCCGTCGCCCTCCTCGTCGCCGTCGTGGTCCGAGGGCCGGGTCCCGCCGTGCTCCAGGCTCGCCGGGAACCGTGCGCCCGTCTCGCGCAGCTGCTGGTCCAGGCGGCCGGTGAGGAAGCCGTTCAGCTCCACCACCGCCGCCAGCCCGACCGCCGCGCAGCTGACCGCGAGCAGCACGACGAGGCCGACGGTGAGCCGTGCCCGCAGCGTGTGCGGCCTGGGCAGACGGGACAGCGACCGCCTCGCCCCGCTCCGGAGCGGACGCCCCGCGAGCCGTCCTTCGCGCCACCGGCCGGGCGTCGTCACCGGACGACCGGCTTGAGGACGTATCCGGCGCCACGCACCGTGTGGATCATGGGTGCGCGGCCGGCGTCCACCTTCTTGCGCAGGTAGGAGATGTAGAGCTCGACGACATGGGCCTGCCCGCCGAAGTCGTAGGACCACACGCGGTCGAGGATCTGTGTCTTGCTCAGGACGCGTCGCGGGTTGCGCATGAGGAAGCGCAGCAGTTCGAACTCGGTCGGGGACAGTTCGACGCGCTCGCCGCCGCGGCTCACCTCCCGGGCGTCCTCGTCCATCTCCAGGTCGCCGACGGTCAGCCGCGGGCCCTCCGCCGACTGCCGGGCCATGCCGGCCCGCCGCAGCAGTCCGCGCAGACGGGCGACCACCTCCTCCAGGCTGAACGGTTTCGTCACGTAGTCGTCGCCGCCCGCCGTGATGCCCGCGATGCGGTCCTCCACCGCGTCCCGCGCGGTCAGGAAGAGCACGCACACGTCGGGGCGTACGGCCCGCAGCGAGCGCAGCACGGCGAAGCCGTCGGTGTCCGGGAGCATGACGTCGAGGACGATGGCGTCGGGCAGCAGCTCGCGCGCGCGGGCGACGGCCGAAGCGCCGTCGCCCGCCGTGCGTACCTCCCAGCCGTCGTAGCGCAGGGCGCCGGAGAGCACCTCGGCGAGGTCGGGGTCGTCGTCGACGACGAGGACCCGGAGCGGCGCGCCGTCGGCCCGGGTCAGCGCGGGGCGGCCGGAGCCACGGGGGCGGGAAGTGTTCATCTCACGTACCAGGATGCGGTCTCGCGGTGTCGTGAGCCGCTCTCCCGACCTCTGAGTTTCCTCTGAGTTCGCTCTGGTCCCGCTCTGAGTCCGCCGCGCTTCCCGTCGGCGCCGATCGCCCGTGCAGCCCCTCCCACCTGCGGTGGAGACCTTCCCGTGGCCGCGGCGCTGAGAGCGGGCTCAGAGGTTGGGTCGGCACAGTGTCGTCCCGGACGGCCGAGGAGACGGGTCGCAGGGCCGGCGAAGGGACATGCGGATGACGACGGCGTACGCGCGACGAAGGGTGGCCCCCGCGCCGCCGGCTCCACGGCGTTCCGCCGCCGGCCCGGTGCTCGCCGTCCTGTGGGCCGGGGCCGCCGCCGTGGTCGCCCTGTGGTGGCACGACACGGGGGCGGTCGTCGGCGCGGCGGGCTGGTTGACGGGGGCCGGGCGGATCGCGGGCCTGCTGTGCGGATACGCCTGCGCCGTGCTGGTCGCTCTGATGGCCCGTGTGCCGCTGCTGGAACAGCGGATCGGGACGGACCGGGTGACCCGCTGGCACGCGATGGCGGGCCGCTACACGATCTGTCTGCTGGCGGCGCACGTCGTGCTGGTCCTTCTCGGGTACTCGGTCCAGGACGGTTCCTCGCTCGTGCACGAGACGCTCACGGTGGTCCTGGACTACCCGGAGATGCTCAAGGCCACCGCAGGGACGCTCGTGCTGTTCGCGGTCGGGATCGTCTCGGCCCGCGCGGTGCGCCACCGGGTCGGCCACGAGTTCTGGTACTACGTACACCTGCTGACGTACGCGGCGGTCTTCCTCGCCTTCGGTCACCAGCTCGCCCTGGGGTCCGACCTGGTCGGCAGCCGTCCCGCGCAGGCCGCCTGGTACGCGCTGTACCTGGGCGCCGCCGCCCTGGTGGTGTGGTTCCGCGTCCTGGCCCCGGTGCGGCTGAACCTGCGGCACCGGCTGCGGGTCGACTCGGTGCACAGGGAGGCGCCGGGCGTGTACTCCGTCGTCGTACGCGGCCGACGGCTGGACGAGATGGGCGCGCGGCCGGGGCAGTTCCTGCGCTGGCGGTTCCTGACCGAGGGCATGCGCTGGACGTCCACGCCGTACTCCCTGTCGGCGCCGCCACGCCCGGACCTGCTGCGCATCACCATCAAGGCGCTCGGCGACCACAGCGCCGCCGTGCCGCTGCTGCGGCCGGGCACCCGGGTGTGGGCGGAGGGGCCGTACGGGGCGCTGACCGCGGACCGGCGGCGCGCGCACAAGTCCCTGCTGATCGCGGGCGGCGTCGGCGTCACCCCGCTGCGGGCCCTGTTCGAGACGCTGCCCGCAGACGTCACCCTCCTCTACCGCGCGCGCTCGGCCGAGGATCTCGCCCTGGCCGGCGAACTGGAGACGGTCGCCCGCCGGCGCGGTGCGACCGTGCTCTACGCGCTCAACGGCCCGGACGGCGGGCGCCCCGACCTCACCACCCGCTCGCTGTGCGCGGCCGTGCCCGACCTGGCCGCCCACGATGTGTACCTGTGCGGCCCGCACGGCTTCGCGCAGGACCTGTACGGGGCCCTGCGCGCCGCCGGGGTCCCGGACAACCGTATCCACCACGAGTCCTTCGAGCTGTGAGGCCGTCTTGCACACGTTGAGGAAGAACCGTCCGCTGCGCCGCATCGTGCTGGCGGGCGCCGCGACCGTCTCCGGGATGGTGCTGCTGCTGTCGCTCAAGCCGCACACGGCACCGGGCGTCGCCGCGCTGGCGTCGCCCGCACCGGCCGCCGGTTCCGGCGCGCCGAGCGGGACGGCCGGGTCGGGCGGATCCGCCGCCGCGGGGACCCGGACCCTCACCGGTGACTCCGTCCAGACCCGCTGGGGGCCCGTGCAGGTGCGCATCACGCTGACGGACGGCAGGCTCACCGACGTCACGGCGGTCGCCTGGCCGCAGGACAACCCCCGGGACCAGCAGATCAACAGCTATGCCGTGCCCCAGCTGACCAGAGAGGCGCTCGCCGCCCAGAGCGCCGACATCGACACCGTCTCCGGAGCCACCTACACCAGTGACGGCTACCGCCGGTCCCTCCAGTCGGCCCTGGACTCGGCGAGCCGGTCCTGATCCGTGTGCCGCCGGGGGCCGAGCCGCGCCCGTCCCTCCGGCGGACCGCCCCTGTCCCGCTCCGGCGTCAGGACGTGCACACGGCGCTGCCTCCGCAAGGGCCCGAACCGGCGCGCGCCGTGGTGGGGCGCAGCGGGACCCCGTTGTTCCGCAGCACGTCGCGGACGTGCAGGATCAGCGGGAACACCTCCTGGTTGCGGTCCTCGCCCTGCTCGTCCCAGGCCCGCTGCTCGGCCTCGACGGCCATCCGGTCCTCGGCGAAGACCCGTTCGGTGAACCTCCTGATGAACGGCCGGGCGATGTGCAGGGCTCCCGGGATCGGCGGCTTCGCGATCATGAGGAGTCCGAAGGTGTGGTTGACGCGCTGCTCGGCGTCCTGCGGCACATAGGCGGCCCACAGGGAGAACGCCGGGAGCTCGGCCTTCTCCGGGACCGCCCGCAGCGTCTGGTACGGGTACTGGGTGCGGACGGTGATCACGTCGGGCGAGGAACCGCCGCTCAGTCCCTCCGCGGACAGCAGCGCCGCGCCCCGGTCCTTCCTCCCGCCCGCGGGAACGAACAGGTAGCGCGCCTCCACGAAGTCCGGACCCGTGTCGAATCCCAGCAGTTCGGGCCGGATCCTGCCGAGGACGCCTCGGTGCAGGAACTGGTGGTTCATGTCGAGCAGGTTCTCGTGCATGAACGAGTAGTGGCATCGCACGGTGCGCGAGAACGTCATGGTGACGTGCCGGGCCGAACCGAACTCGGGCAGGTCGGGCAGCGGCGTCGCGGCGGCCTTCTCGGGATCGCCGGGAAAGACGAAGACGAGGCCGTAGGCCTCCCGGACCGGATAGGCGCGCACCCCTCGCGGCGGCCGGCCCACTCCCTTGGGCAGATACGGGATCTGCGAGATGCGGCCGTTGCCCCGGTAGGCCCAGGCGTGGTAGCAGCAGCGCAGCACCTCGCCCTCCACCACGCCCATGCTCAGGGGCACCTGACGGTGGGCGCAGCGGTCCTCCAGGGCGAAGACCGTGCCGGCCTCGCCGCGGTACAGGGCGATCCGCTCCCCCGCGAACCGGGCGGCGAACGTCTTCTTCCTCGCCACGCTCCGGGACACCGCGACCGGATACCAGAAGTCCGGGTCGATCCCGCGGCGCCGGAGGTCGGGGACCGCTCCGTTCCTGTGCTCGGGCGACGGGTACGGACCGCTCGCGGATTCAGTCTCGATTGCCTTGTCCCTTTCTTGTTCGCGTTCTGTTCGCGCCCGCCCCGGCACCCGGGGCGGGCGCTTCCACCGGCGCTCAGAGGCCATACGTCCCACTCGGGCACCGGGCCTTCACGGCCCCCGCAGGCCTCCACCCGGACGGCCGAGCGCGCCGCGCCCCCGCGAGGAGCCCGCCCGTGTGCGCCGGTGCAGTTCGACGGCCAGCGGCGTGGCGGTGAACATCGATGACCAGGTGCCCACCACCAGGCCGATGAGCAGGGCGAGGGCGAAGTCGGTGAGGGTGTCGCCGCCGAGGACGGCCAGTGCGGTGAGGATGAACGCGGCACCCATGCCGGTGCTGACGGTCCGTGGCAGGGTCTGCAGAATCGCCTGGTCGGCGATGCGGGCGAAGGGCAGCCCCGTGCGGTCGCGGCCGAGTTCCCTGATCCGGTCGAAGACCACTACGGAGTCGTTGACGGAGTAGCCGACGACGGTCAGCAGCGCCGCCAGGAAGACACCGTCGACGGGCTTGCCGAGCCAGGCGAAGACGCCGACGAGGATCACGACGTCATGGGCGAGCGCGGCGACCGCGGAGGTTCCGAGCAGCCAGCGGAAGCGTGCCGCCAGGTACAGCAACTGCGCGCCGAGGGCGACGGCGAGGGCGATCAGGGCGCCGCGCCGCAGCTCCTCGCCGAGGCTGGGCCCGATGGCTTCGTCTCGGACCTTGTCGGCACGGCCTGCCAGGTCGGTGACGGCGTCGGTGAGTGAGTCCGCCCGGGCTTCGCCGAGGTGGTGCGTGCGGACGGTGAGCCGGTTCTCGCCGGAGGTCTGGACGACGGCGCGGGGGAACCCGGCGTCGGCGAGCGCGGCGCGGGCCCGGTCGGCGTCCACGGGCGTCGCCGTGGTGTATTCGACGAGGCGGCCGCCGGTGAACTCGACGCCGAGGTCGAGGCCGCGCACGGCGATCCCGGAGGCCGCCAGGACCAGGGCCGCGGCCGAGGCGGCGAGCCATCGGCGGGGGTGGCGCAGCAGGCGCGGGTTCGTGCGGGCGAGCCGGGCGCGGACGGCGCCGGTGTGGGCGATGCCGGTGAGGTGGGGACGGCGACGCAGGCGGGGCCGGTCGACCGCGAGGTCGGCGAGGACGCGGGTGACGACGAGGGCGCTGAGCATGGAGGCCAGGACGCCGATGCCCAGCGTGACCCCGAAGCCGCGCACGGGTCCGGAGGCGAAGAAGAACAGCAGGCCGGCGGCGATGAGGGTGGTGATGTTGGAGTCGGCGATCGCGCCGAAGGCCTTGCGGAACCCGACGGTCAGCGACGACCGGGGGGTGGGCCGGCTGCGGGCGGCGTACTCCTCGCGGGCGCGTTCGAAGACGAGCACGTTGGCGTCCACCGCCATGCCGACGGCCAGGACGAAACCGGCGAGTCCGGGCAGCGTGAGGGTGGCTCCAAGGGCGGCGAGGGCGGCGTAGGACATGAGGCCGTAGCAGGCGAGGGCCACCGTGGCGAGAAGGCCCATGATCCGGTAGACGGCGATGATGAACAGCGAGGTCGCGGCGGTGCCGACGACGGCCGCCCAGGCGCTGGCCTCGATGGCCCGCGCGCCGAGCGTGGGGCCGACGGTGCGCTGCTCGACGGTCTCGACCGGCACCGGCAGGGCGCCGCCGTTGACGAGCAGGGCCAGCTCCTTGGCCTCGGCGTCGTCGAAGGATCCGGTGATCTGGGTGGAGCCGCCGCTGATGCCGGACCGGCACGCCACCGAGGGGTCGACCTGCGGCGAGGAGATGATCTTGCCGTCCAGGACGATGGCGACCCGGCGACCCGGATCACCGGGCGGACGGCAGGCGGCCTCGCCGGTCAGCCGGGCCCAGCCCGGTCCGCCCGACCCCTTGAAGTCCACCGTGACGTGCCATCCGGCGCCGGTCTGCTGGTCGAAGCGGGCGGCTGCCTTCTTGACGTCCTTGCCGGTGAGTACGGCGGCCCGCAGACGCAGCGGCCTGCCCGACTCGTCGGCCGTCACCTGCTCGTGGGGCCGTTCCGGCAGCGGGTCGGACGTGCCGTCGGCGTCTGCCGCCGTGCCGAGCACCTGGTGGAAGGTGAGCTGCGCGGTCCGGCCGAGCACGTCGGCCGCCCTGCGGGGGTCCTGCACCCCCGGCAGTTCGACGACGATCCGGTCGCTGCCGGAGCGGGCGATGGTGGGCTCGGCGACACCGAGCGCGTCGATCCGGCCGCGCAGCACCTCCACGGTGCGGTCCGTGGCCTCGCCGCCGGCGTCGGCCGGGTCGGCGGGGCGGGTCTCGAGCACGATCTGGGTGCCGCCCCGCAGATCGAGTCCCAGGTTGACGGGCACGGTGAGCGCGACGTACAGCGACAGGGCGACGGCGGCGAGGGCGAGCAGCCCTCTGATGAGCGGGGAGCGTTGCACAGCGGGCCTCCGGCAGGCACACCGCGGCCGCGACGGTGGCCGCGGCCGGGAAGGGAGAGGAAGGAAGGGGAGGGGTCAGGTGCCGGAGAACGAAGGGGGCGCCCGCACCCCGTGGCCGTGTGCGGGTAGCGCCGAGGCCGGTGGGTCCGGCGGCGGACCCACCGGGGTCCGCCCGGCCCGGAGTGGGCCGCCCGTCGCGCCGCGCGGCGGGTGGGAGGCGGGAAGCGGCGGCGTATGACGCTCACCGGTGACGTCCCTGCCGCTCCGGACGGTGGCGGAGGGGACGGCGGGGTCCGCGTCCTGTGCGTGCGGCGTGCCGTGCGCAGACGGGACTCCGGCGGCGTGCGTCAGCCCGCCGGGCGCGGGGAGGTCGGCGCCGCCGGGGGCCGGCGGACCGGACGGACCGAGCAGGACGAGCAGCACGAGCAGCACGGCGTGCGCCGCCGCGGGCACGGCCGCCGGGATCCGGCCGCCCGCAAGCGGCACGGTCGGCGTGCGGCGTGCCATGCCCCGCCCGCCCCCTTCCGTGTCGATGTCGGTGTGCGTGCGGCGGCGCGGAGCCCGCGGGCCGCGGCGGGAGAGCGCCGGCCGGGACCTCGCGGTGAGCGAAGCAGCCGGAAGTGACGGGCCGTGATCGGAAGCGGTCAGGCCTCGATGAGGCCCGCGCGGATCGCGTACCGGGTGAGTTCCAGCCGGTCGCGCAGCCCGAGCTTGTGCAGCAGGTTCGCCCGGTGCCGGTGGACGGTCTTGATGCTGATGAAGAGCATCTCGGCGATCTCCTTGGAGGAGTGGCCCTCGGCGACGAGTTTGAGGACCTCCTCCTCGCGCGCGGTCAGCACCTGCTCGGGCGGCTCCTCGCCGTTGCGGACCCGGTCGAGGTAGTTGCGGATGAGCGCGGTGACCGCGCCCGGGTACAGGAAGGGCTCGTCGCGCATGGCGGCCCGGCACGCCGCCACCAGGTCGCGGTCGGCCACCGACTTCAGCACGTATCCGCTGGCGCCCGCCTTCAGCGCCTGGAAGAAGTACTGCTCGTTGTCGTGCATCGTCAGCATCAGGACCCGCACTTCCGGCTTCAGTGCGACGAGTTCCCGGGCGGCCTGCAGGCCGGTCATCCGGGGCATGGCGATGTCCAGGACCGCGAGGTCGACCTCCTGGGCGCGGGCCAGCTCGATGGCCTGCGCGCCGTCCCCGGCCTCGGCGACGACCTCGAGGTCGGGCTCCCGGTCGAGGATGAGTCGCACGCCGCGACGGACCAGCGCGTGGTCGTCGGCGAGGAGGATGCGGATCACGGAGGTGTCGGGCGCGCTCATGTCTGCTTCCTGAGGAGGGGCACGGTCAGTCGGACCTGGGTGCCGGCCTGCGGCCGGGAAGTGATGTCCAGCGTGGCCCCGATCAGCAGGGCCCGCTCGCGCATTCCGCGGATTCCCGCCCCTTCGGGGGCCGCCCCGGTTCCCCGGCCGTCGTCGGCGACGGCCAGGACCACCGCCTCGCCCGTGTGGTGCAGGCCGACCTCGACCTGTCCGGCCTCGGCATGGCGGGCCGCGTTGGTCAGGGCTTCCTGGGCGACGCGGTACAGCACCAGTTCCGTCTGCCGGTCCAGCACCGGCAGACCGGTGTCGAAGCGGCGCACCACGCGCAGTCCGACATGGGTGGCGAACTCCGTGGTGAGCGAGGTCAGCGCGCTGATCAGGCCGAGGTCCTCCAGGACGCCCGGCCGCAGCCGGCGCACGAGACGCCGTACCTCGTCCAGGCTCCCCCGGGTGATCTCCTGCATCTGCCGCAGTTCCCCGCGCAGGGGCTCGTCGGCGTCGTCGGCGGTCCGCTCCAGCGCCAGCAGGATCGCGGTCATGCTCTGGCCCACCTCGTCGTGCAGTTCCTGGGCGATGCGGCGTCGTTCCGCCTCCTGCGCGAGCAGGACGCGGGCGCTGCTGGACGCCCTTTCGTGCTCGAGTCGCTCGAGCATCGCGTTGAAGGTACGGATCAGGTCGGCGGTCTCCCCGCGGCCGCGTTCGGGCAGCCGCTGCCCGGGGCGCAGCAGGTCCACGGTGGCCATCAGCCGGGTGAGCCGGTCCAGCGGGGCCAGGCCGATCCGCAGCAGGGCGGCGTTGGCGACCAGCATGACGACCAGGCCGGCCACGAGGATGACCGCCTCGGTCAGGACCACCGGCACGGAGACGGTCACCGGGGCCCACAGCAGCAGCGCGGTGGCGCTGCCCAGCACCACCGCGTTGAGCGCGAAGATCCGCCAGAACAGGGACACCGGGACGACGCCTTCCTCTGCTGTGTCGGTGGGAGACGGCCGTGTCTCCACCGCCGGTCCTGCCAAGCTTCCCCCCTGCCCGCTCCGTCGTCGATGGGCTCCGATGCCCATTTCCGTCCCCAGGCCGACCCACCGCTGATGGGTCGGGGGACCCCTCCGGAGATGGGTATCGCGCCCGATGGGATTTCGGCGGCGGCGCGGTCACGGTGGAGGCAGGGACCGCCACCCGCGGCTCCGGCCCTACCGGCCCCGCCCCGAACCGGACCGATCCGCCGAAAGAAGGAACCGTCATGTCGCTCGACACGCCCCGGACCGACGCCCGCACCGAACGGCTGACGGCCCACGAGGCCCGCCAGCGCCTCGAACACGAACGCGCCTCCCGCCTCGCCCAGCTGAAGGCCATCGACGAGGCCGGACCCGACACGGCGGAGCAGGTGATGTCCGCGCAGAAGGACACGGTCCGGCGGGTGCTCGTCGAGGTCGAGGCCGCGTTCGTCCGCGTCCGGGACGGCAGCTACGGCGTCTGCCGGGGCTGCTCCGGACCCATCCCCGTCGAGCGCCTCGAGATCCTGCCGTACACCCGTTTCTGCGTCCCCTGCCAACGCGACGCCGTCTGACGAGGCGCCGTGCGCCCTCCCTCTCCCGCCCTGTCCTGCCCAAGGGGTGATTCGGTGAACCACCAGATCATCGACGACCGCGACCCGGCCACGCTGTCCGCCGAGGACCTCGCCGCGCTGCGCGAGAACCTGCACGAGCAGCGTCTGTTCCGCCGGGAGCAGCTGCAACAGCTCTCCTCGCCCGCCACCACCCGCACGGACGCGGTCCTCGACCGGCGGGCCGTGTCCCAGATCGAGGTCCGCGTGAAGCTCGCCGCCTCCGCCCGTATGGTCCTCACCGACGTGGAGGCCGCCCTCGAACGGATGGACCGGGGCCGTTACGGCTCCTGCCACCGGTGTCAGGAGCCGATCGACCGGGAACACCTGATGATCGTGCCGCAGGCCCGCTACTGCACCCGCTGCCGGCACGTCGGGGAGGCCGGACGGTGAACACCGTGCCCGTTCCCGGCCCCGTGACCGCCCGGCACCGCTCGTGGCCCCGGCGCCCGCGGTGCTGGGGCATCGCCCTCGACCTGGGCAGCGCCCGCACGCGTGCCTGGTCCTTCGGCGGGCGGATGATCGTCGACGTGCCCACGGTCGGTTTCCTCGCCGCGGGCGCCACGTACCCCGTCCGGCGCGGCGCCATCGTCGACACCCCCGGGGCCGCCCGGATGCTCGACCGGCTGCTCGGCCACCGCCTGCCCCGCTACGGCCGCCCTCTGGTCGTCGTCGCCACGCCCGTGCTGGGCGGCATGGCCTATCGGACCGAGGCCCGCACCGCGGCCGAGGTCCTGCGGCCCCGTGCGTTCCTGACCGTCCCCGCCGCGCGGGCCATCGCCGTGGCCGCGGACGCCGACCTGACCCGCCCGTCGCTCGTCGTGTCCGGCGCCATGACACCACCCCACCCTGCGTCGTCCGTTCTCGCGGGCCCCGTGCGCATGCCACGTCTCCCCCGGTGCGTCGCAGGCCGTGCGCAGGGACGCGGGAGGGACACGGGGACGATCACGGAGACCCTCGTATAGTAGCCATGTAAACTAACGGCATGAGCAAGGGTTCCGAAGGGGCCACGCCCGGATACCTGGTGTGGCGTCTGTCGACGAAGTGGCGCGTGGCGGTCGACCGGGCACTGGCCCCGCTCGAACTCACCCACGCGCAGTACTCGTTGGTCGCGTCGCTGTACGGGATGCAGCGCGACGGCGAACGCCCCAGCCAGCGCAGGCTCGCCGACCACACCGGCCTGGAGCCTCTCTACGTCTCCAAGCTCGCCCGCGCCCTGGAGTCGGCCGGGCTGATCGAGCGCGCCCGGGATCCTCGCGACCCGCGCGCCGTGCAGCTCTCCCTCACCGCGCGGGGGCAGGACGTCACCCTGCGGGCGATCACCGTCGTCCAGGGGCTGCTGGAGCGACTGCTGGAGCCGCTCGGCGGCCTGGACGGCGCCCGGACGCGGGCGTTCACGGCGGAGCTGACGACCCTCCTCGACGTCCCGCTCGGACCCGACGTGGGCCCACCGGAGCCGTCCTGACGCGGGGCGAGCCCCGGCACCGGCACTGTCGGCCCCATAGTGGAATATTCAACTATGCAGTCCGGTTGACGGCCTCGAAGGAGGTCGGCAGTGGACATGAGGTACGAGAGGGCACACGGCGGGACCGAGGAGTACTACTCCCACGGGACGCCGGCCGAACGCTGGGAGCGGGCGCAACTGTTCTTCGGGGCGCGGGAGTACACCGCCGCGGCCCGGGTGCTGGCCGGCCTGGTCGAGGAGACGCCGGAGCAGACCGGCCCGCGCCTGCTGCTGGCCCGCGCCTACTACCACTCGGCCCAACTGCGGCGCGCCGAGGCAGAGTTGCGGATCATCGTCGAGCGCGATCCGGTCGAGCACTACGCCCGGCTGATGCTGGGCCGCACCCTGGAGCGGCAGGGCCGGCACACGGAGGCGGGGCCGCACCTGCGGATCGCCT
Organism: Streptomyces sp. P3; assembly: GCF_003032475.1. Taxonomy (NCBI): domain Bacteria; kingdom Bacillati; phylum Actinomycetota; class Actinomycetes; order Kitasatosporales; family Streptomycetaceae; genus Streptomyces; species Streptomyces sp. P3. The sequence goes on along the minus strand of NZ_CP028369.1, from coordinate 5,333,707 downwards.
CGGCGCTGACGGGCGACTTCCCGCAGGACTGACGGCCCGCCCCTCCACCGCCTCGGACGGCCACCGCCCCGGGGGCGGCCGGGCGGCCCCGGCGGTGAGCGGCCCGGCGGTGACGACTGCTCACCGCCGGGCCGTGCAAGCCGTCCGCGACGGCTCAGGCGGCGGCCGTCCGCCGCTTGCGCCGATGCGTGATCTCGCCGAGGACGACGTCCACCACGAGGAACCCGGCGAGCGGGATGCCGAGCAGCGGGACGAAGTAGCCGACCACCGCGACCAGCGCCATCAGCGGGACCAGGACGTACGGCGGAACCTGCGCCCAGGCGCCGCGCGGGATCGGCCGGCCGAAGGCGCCGCCCCGTCCGCGCTGCCACCACATCCGGTAGCCCCACACGATCAGCAGGATCAGCGCGAGCGCGAGGAGCATCAGCGCGATCTGGTTGACCGGGCCGAACAGGACGCCGGTGTGCAGGTCGATGCCGTACCGCGTCAGCTTCGCCAGCAGCGGGTGGTCGGCGAACCGCACGGTGTCGGTGACCTCCCCGGAGGCCGGGTCCACCGCGACCGCGTCCTGCTTCTCCGGCCAACTGCGCTGCACCTGCCTGACGACGTAGGCGGACGTGGCGTCGGCGGGCGGGACGATCTCGACCGGGTCCCCGAGGCCCTCGGCGCGCGCGGCGGCCAGGATCTTGTCCAGCCCCACGCCGTGCTCGCCGTTCCCGCCCGCTCCGGAGGCCGCCTCGTGGCCGGCGTGGTCGCCGCCGCTCGCGGCCGCCGACACCGACGGGGTGGCCTGACCGAGCGAGGTGCGCAGCTCGTCGATGTGGGCGCCCGCGTACGCCGACCAGGTCAGGCCGGTCGCGGACAGGAAGAAGAAGCCGGCCGCCGCCCAGACGCCGACCGTTGCGTGCAGCCCGAGAGTGCGTCGGCGTCCGGTGACCCCGCGGACCTTGCGCTGCGCGCGCCGTCGGGAGAACCACAGCGCGACCCCACCGCCCGCGATCACCCACAGCCAGCTCGCGGCGAGTTCGCTGTAGAGGCGGCCGGTCTCACCGAGGTGCAGGTCGCGGTGGAACTCGTCGATCCAGGTGCGCAGCGGCAGCGCGCCCGTCGAGCCGTACTGCTCCAGCGCGCCGCGCACCTCGCCGGTGTACGGGTCGACGAACACCGCGAGGGTGTGGGTTGCGGCGATCCCCTCGACGCCGGACAGCATCACGCGGGTGGAGGCGTCGTCCTCGGGCGAGGGACGCACCGCCGAGACGGTTCCCTCCGGGTGGGCCTTGCGGGCGGCGTCGACCTGCTCGGACATCGGCAGCTTCGCGTCGCCCACGGGGACGGTCGTCTCGTGCGCGTACAGAAGCTTCTCGGCCTGGAACGAGGCGGCGTACAGCAGACCGGTGACGGCGGCGACCAGCAGGAGGGGCGCCACGAACACGCCGGCGTAGAAGTGCAGCCGCAGGACCAGGGGGCGCAGTGCGGCCCACGGGCCGCGGGGCTTCGGCTCGGGGGCCGCCGGCTGCGGGGCCTCTTCCGCGGTGAAGGAGGGAGCGGTGGACATCGACGGCTTCTCCGGGGGCAGGGGAGCGAACGGGGCGTGGGACATGGGACGTCGGGGCGGGAAGCAGACCGGGAGGAAGGCTGTGCTCGGCCGTGCGCTCCGGTAGTCGTGGGGCGGCGCCTGCGAGTTCCCGCCACTTCGAGTGACCTGCGTCACGCCGGGGGCGGTCGTGGCATGCTGGCGCGATGGCATCTCCCCGTCCCCTCGCCCCCCTTGCCGAACGGATCGAGGAACTCCTCGCGCCCGGCGGCCCGTTGCCCCTCGTCCTGGCCGGAGATCCCGTTCTGCGGGCGGGCACGTCGCGTTACGAGGGTCAGCTCGACCCGGCGCTGCTGGCCCGCTTCGTCGAGGCGCTGCGCCGCACGATGCACGCGGCGCCCGGCGTGGGTCTCGCCGCGCCGCAGGTCGGCGTGGAGCTGCGGATCGCGGTCGTCGAGGATCCGGCGACGGTGCCGGAGGAGGTGCGGCAGGCCCGCGGCAGGGCGCCCCAGCCGTTCCGGGTGCTGGTCAACCCGTCCTACGAACCGGTGGGTTCGGCCCGGGCCGCGTTCTTCGAGGGCTGTCTGAGCGTGCCGGGCTACCAGGCGGTGGTGGCCCGGCACGCCGAGGTCCGGCTGACCGGTGAGGACGAGCACGGCAGGCCGCTGGACGAGGTGTTCGGCGGCTGGCCGGCCCGGATCGTCCAGCACGAGACGGACCACCTCGACGGCATGCTCTACCTCGACCGGGCCGAACCGCGCTCGCTGGCCGCGGACCGCAACGTCCTTCAGCGGTGGGCGCAGCCGACCCCGGCCGAGGCGGCGCGGGCGCTGGACTTCGAACTGCCGTAGGTCAGTTGTCCCGGAACGCCTCCAGCAGGCGCAGCCACACCTCGCTGATCGTCGGGTAGGACGGGACGGCGTGCCACAGGCGGGCGATCGGCACCTGTCCGACGACGGCGACGGTCGCGGAGTGGATCAGCTCGCCGACGCCGGGGCCGACGAAGGTGACCCCGCGCAGGATCTCCCGCTCGAGGTCGACGACCATCCGGGCGCGGCCCTTGTAGCCCTCGGCGTACAGGCCGGCTCCCGCCACCGACGACATGTCGACGTCGACGGCCCGCACCCGGTGTCCGGCCCGTTCGGCCTCCGCGAGCGAGAGGCCGACGGAGGCCGCCTCGGGGTCGGTGAACACGACCTGCGGGACGCACTCGTGGTCGGCGGTGGCGCTGTGGGCGCCCCACGGTTCGTTCTGCGGCAGGGGCGTTCCGGCGGCGCGGGCGGCGATGGCCGCGCCCGCGATACGGGCCTGGTACTTGCCCTGGTGGGTGAGGAGGGCACGGTGGTTGACGTCGCCCACGCCGTAGAGCCAGTCGGTGCCGGTGACCCGCAGGCTGTCGTCGACGCCGAGCCAGGAGCCAGGTTCCAGGCCGACCGTCTCGAGACCGATGTCCTCGGTGCGCGGGGCGCGGCCGACGGCGAAGAGGATCTCGTCGGCCTCGATGCGCTCCCCCGTGTCGGTGACGACCACGACCACGCCCTCCGTGCGGGTCACCGAAGCCACCGAGGTGCCGGTGCGCACGTCCGCGCCGGCCGCGGTCAGCGCCTCGGCGACGAGTTCGCCGGCGAACGGCTCCATGCGGTCGAGCAGGCCCCTGCCCCGCACCAGGAGGGTGACCTGCGAGCCGAGGGCCTGCCAGGCGGTGGCCATCTCGGTGGCGACGACTCCCCCGCCGACCACGACGAGCCGGCCGGGCGCGGCCTGGGCGCTGGTGGCCTCCCGGCTCGTCCAGGGCCGGATCTCGGCGAGACCGGGCAGGGCCGGCAGGGCGGCGCGGGTGCCGGTGGCGACGACGACCGCGTGGCGGGCCGTGAGCACGGTGTCCCCCACCGTCACCGTGCGCGGGCCGGTCAGTCTGCCGTGGCCGCGGTGCAGGTCCGCGCCGATGCTCTTGAGCCAGTCGGCCTGACCGTCGTCCGTCCAGTCGCCGGTGTACCAGTTGCGGCGGGCGAGGACCGCTTCGGCGTCCAGGGGGCCCTGCACGGCCTGGCGCAGGCCGGGCAGCCTGCGGGCGTCGGCGCGGGCGATGACCGGGCGCAGCAGGGCCTTGCTGGGCATGCAGGCCCAGTACGAGCACTCGCCGCCGACGAGTTCGCTCTCCACGACCGCGGTGGTGAGGCCGGCCGCGCGGGTGCGGTCGGCGACGTTCTCCCCCACGGGCCCGGCCCCGAGCACCACGACGTCGTACGTGTTGGTTTCCGTTTCCGTCATGGGGTCAGTCTGGTGGGTGGTGTGCGGGGTGGCCACAGGGGTAGGGGCGCGGAATACGCGTCCGGCCGCCCGCGTTGTGACGGGCGGCTTCACCTCGTGTCGGGAGGCACCCGACGGGAACTCCGGGAAGAAGGAATCAGGTCATGAGCAGCACCGTGGAGCTCACCAAGGAGAACTTCGACCAGACGGTCACCGACAACGACTTCGTCCTGATCGACTTCTGGGCGTCCTGGTGCGGGCCGTGCCGTCAGTTCGCCCCGGTCTACGACAAGGCGGCCGAGGAGAACCCCGACCTGGTGTTCGGCAAGGTGGACACCGAGGCCCAGCCCGAACTGGCCCAGGCCTTCGGCATCCAGTCGATCCCGACGCTGATGATCGTGCGCGACCGGGTCGCCGTGTTCGCCCAGCCCGGCGCGCTGCCCGAGGCCGCCCTGACGGACGTCATCGGACAGGCGCGCGGGCTGGACATGGACGAGGTGCGCAGGTCCATCGAGGAGGAGCAGGCCAAGAGCGGGGCCGGCGACTCCCCGGCGGCCCGGGGCGAGTAGCCCCGGGGAGACCCTGCGGCTGCCCTAGAACGGGTACGGCGCCACGTCGGCCCGCACCGTCGTCCACCGCACGTCGATGAAGGCCTCCAGGTTGGCCTCGCCGCCGAACCGGGCGCCGGTGCCCGAGGCGGCCACGCCGCCGAAGGGCGCCACGGCCTCGTCGTTCACGGTCTGGTCGTTGATGTGCACGATGCCGGTCGGGACGCGCTCGGCCAGGTCGAGGCCGCGGGCGGCGTCGCGGGTGACGATGCCGAGCGAGAGCCCGTAGGAGCTGCGCGCGGCCAGCGCCGCCGCCTCGTCGGGCGTGCTGAAGGGGCGCACCGGGGCCACCGGGCCGAAGACCTCCTCGGCGTAGGCCGGGGTGTCGTCGTCGACGCCCGCGAGGACCGTCGGACGGTAGAAGCGGTCCTGGTGCGTGCCGCCCGCGGCGAGCTTCGCCCCGGCCGCCGTGCTGGCCTCCACCAGGCCGTGCACCTTGGCGAGCTGGCCGTCGTCGATGAGCGGGCCGAGGTGCACCTGCGCGCGGTGCGGGTCGCCGACGGCGAGCGCGTCGGCCTTCGCCGCGAGCCGTTCCACGTACTCCTCGTAGAGGGAGGCGTGCACCAGGTGGCGGCCGGTGGTCATGCAGATCTGGCCCTGGTGGAAGAACGAGCCCCAGGCGGCCGTGGAGATCACCGCGTCGAGGTCGGCGTCCTCCAGCACGATCAGGGCGGAGTTGCCGCCGAGTTCGAGGTGCGCGCGCTTGAGGTGGCGTCCGGCCGCCTCGCCGACGGACCGGCCGGCCGCGGTGGAGCCGGTGAACGAGATGACCGGCACGCGCGGGTCGGCGACCAGGGCCTCGCCGGTCTCGGCGCCGCCGGGCAGGACGTGCAGCAGGTCCTCGGGCAGTCCCGCCTGCGCGAACACCGCGGCCAGCGACAGTCCGCCGCAGACGGCGGTGCGCGGGTCCGGCTTGAGGACGACGGCGTTGCCGAGCGCGAGGGCGGGTGCGACGGAGCGGATCGACAGGATGAGCGGGGCGTTGAAGGGGGAGATCACCCCCACGACGCCGACCGGGACCCGCCGGGTGTACGAGAGCCGGGGCGCCTCGCTGGGCAGAACCTGGCCGGCCGGGCGGGAGGCGAGGGCGGCGGCCTCGTAGCACTCCTGGGCCGCGACGTGCAGCTCGAAGTCGGCCTTGCCCGCGATGGAGCCCGACTCGCGGACGATCCACTCGCGCAGCTCCGCGGCGTGCGCGGCGAACAGGTCGCCGGCCCGGCGCAGCACTCCGGCGCGGACGAAGTGCGGGACGCGGGCCCATTCGGTCTGCGCGGCACGGGCCGCCTCGGCGGCCGGCGCGACGTCCGCGCCGGCCGCCAGGACGACCGTGCCCAGCTGCTCGCCGGTGGCGGGCTCGGTGACGGTGTACCGCGGTCCCGACAGGGTGCGGGGCTGCCAGTTGGTGGGGTCGAGCAACGGCATGGGGGCTCTCCGATCGGTGACCCGCGGGCTTCGCCGCTCTCACGGGGAGAGGGGAAGTCCCGTGTAGTTCGCCGCCAGTTCGGCGGCCGCGTGGCGGGATGCGGTGATCCGGCGCAGCCGGGCGAGCTGCATCCGGTGGTCGAACGCATCCCCATCTGGTTGAGCGTGCAACATCCTAGTCATGTCGTAGGAGAATCGGGTGGCCTGCCACACACGTCGCAGGCACTGCTCCGAGTACCCGTCCAGGAGTCGCGTCGACCCGTGGGCGTGCAGTTCGGTGAAGGCCCTGGCCAGAAGCCGGACGTCGGAGACCGCGAGGTTGAGTCCCTTGGCGCCGGTCGGCGGGACGATGTGGGCGGCGTCCCCCGCCAGCACCAGCCGGCCGTGCCGCATGGGTTCGTGGACGAGACTGCGCATCTCGGTCACGGACCGGGCGGTGACCGGGCCGCGGCGCAGGGTCCAGTCGGCGTCGACGGCGAAGCGCGCGGTGAGTTCGTCCCAGATCCGTGCGTCGGGCCAGTCCCGCAGGTTCGTGCCGCGGGGGACCTGGAGGTAGAGCCGGGAGACGTGCGGTGAGCGCATGCTGTGCAGGGCGAAGCCGCGTGCGTGGCGTGCGTAGATCAACTCGTCGCAGGAGGGCGGCACTTCGGCGGTGACGCCGAGCCAGGAGTAGGGGTAGTCGTGGGCGTAGGTGCGGCCGGCGGCCGCCGGGAAGGCGCTCCGGGCGACGCCGTGCGAGCCGTCGCAGCCCGCCACCCACGCGCAGCGCAGGGCCCGTTCCCGGCCCTCGTGCCGGAACCGCACGACGGGCGTCGCGCTCTGCGGCTGCTCCACGGCGAGCGCCTCCGCCTCGAACAACAGGGGCGGCCCGTCGGCCAGTTGGAGGGCGATGAGATCCTTCACGATCTCCGTCTGGGCGTAGATCGTGACCGTGCGGCCGCCGGTGAGGGCGGGGAAGTCGACGTGATGTCGTTCGCGGTCGAAGCGCAGCTCGATGCCGTGGTGCACCAGGCCCTCGACGTCGAGCCGGTCGGCGGCGCCGGCCGCGCGCAGCGCGTCGACCGTGCCCTGCTCCAGCATCCCGGCGCGCTGGCGCCCCTCCGCGTAGGCGCGCGTCCTGCTCTCCAGCACGACACAGGCGATTCCCGCGCGGTGCAGCAGGCGGGCGAGCAGCAGTCCCGCCGGGCCGCCGCCGATGATGCCGACCGTGGTACGCATGGCATGCCTCCCCCTGGACGGTAGTTCAGCTGGAGTCGCGGTGCACCACGGCGACCGAGAACAGCTCGTGCGACTCGGGAGCGGCCGCGGGGTTGCGGACCGCCCGGTCCACCAGGGAGGCGAGGTCGCGGCCGGAGGGCAGCGTGATCCGCACGGTGCTGAGCCGCGGCCGCAGCAGCCGGCCGAGCAGCAGGTCGTCGGCTCCGATGACGGCCACGTCCTCGGGAACGCGCAGGCCCGCGTCCCGCAGGGCGCGCGACAGCAGCATGGCGTACTCGTCGTTGTAGCCGAACACGGCGTCCAGGCCGAGGTCCCGCCAGCGCGCGGCGAGGGCGCCCGCGGCCTCCTCCGTGTAGGCGAGCGGCAGCTCGGTGACGGTCGCGCCGGTGCCCCGCAGGGCCTCACGGGCGCCGGCGAGTCGGGGCGCGGAGAACAGCTCCATGCCGGGCTCCTCGGGGACCACCACCCCGATGGCGCGGCGCCCCCGGGCGTGGAGGTGCCCGGCGGCGCCCCGGCCGACGTCGGCCTGGTCCAGGAGCATCACGTGGGCGCCCTCGACGGCCTCGGGACCGACGGTCACCACGGCCCGGGCGCCGGACCGCTTGAGGATCGCCACCCCCTCGGGCCCGATGCCGGTGCCGGGCACCAGCACGGCGACGGGCCGCAGCTCGGCCCACGCGCGGGCGTCCTCGTCACCGCTCACCCCGCTCGCGCCGTACTGGACGACCGTGTAGTCGAGGCGGCTCATGGCGCCCTGGAAGTCGTGCACGAAACGGCTGTAGAGCGGCCCCGCCGGCACCGGCAGGGTGGGCATCAGGACCATCCTGCTGTGTCCGGCGCGCAGGGTGCGGGCGGCCGCGTGCGGCACGTACCCGAGCTCCTTCGCGGCCTCGCGGACCCGGCGGCGGGTGGGCTCGCTGATGCGTACGGCGCTGGTGTTGTTCAGGACGTAGGAGACGGTGGCGCGCGAGACTCCGGCCAGACGGGCCACGTCGGCGCTGGTGGGCACGGGGCGCGGCGCCGGCGGCATCGTCGGCGCGGGCGTGTTCGGTATCTGCACCATGACGTACCGCATCTTGGCAGAAGCCGTGAGCCGGGTCCCGGGCGGGGGAGGCCGAGTCCGACGGTCCGTCGGAGAGCACGTTCCGGGCGGGTCCCCCGCGGCTACGAGGTACGGGGGTTCCCGCGCGGCCGGTCGGCCGGGGCGCAGTCCGCCGACATGCCGCAGCCCTGGGTCGGCCCCTGCCCCAGCCGGACCTGAGCGGGCGCGTCGCAGCGCGTCACCCGGCGCCCGTTCGGCGCTGCTCGCCCGTGACCCGGTCGACCAGGTCGCTCCAGCCCGCCTCCAGACGCTCCGGCGGCAGGCCGCACTGCCGGGTGAGGTGGTGCACGAGGACGGGGTTGAGATACCCCATCAGCGTGTGCGCGAGGAGTTCGCCGTCCGCGTCGGGCAGTGCCTGCTTCAGCAGCATCGCCAGGTGGCGGTGATGAACCCGGCGCACCGGGACCGAGTGGCGGCGGTCCGGCCCCGGCTCGGCCGCGAGCTGCAGATCCAGCTGGTCGACGGAGCGTGCGAGGGACGCGAGGCCGAACGCCCGCAGCCGCTCCACCGGCGGCGCACCCGGTCCCAACGGCGCGGGGCCGCTCAGGAAGGCCGCCTGGAACTGCCTCTCCGAGTGGTCCAGCAGGGCGTTCAGCAGGCCCGTGCGGTCACCGAAGCGACGGAAGACGGTCCCCTTGCCGACGTTCGCCGCGCTCGCCACCGCCTCCATCGTGACCCCGGCCGCGCCGTGCTCGGCGATCAGGCGGGCGGCGGCGTCCAGCAGCCTGGCCCGGTTGCGGGCCGCGTCGGCGCGCAGACACGGCTCGTCACCCGCCGGACCGAGTTGCAGCAGTTCCGGCTCGGCAGCGCTCTCCTCGGGCTCGGGACACGGGGGCAGCACGGCGGACATGACGTCAGCGTAAAGCATCGGGAATGAAACTGGACCGCGGTCCGGTTAGGGTGCTAGAACATTAAACGGACCCCGGTCCGGATTATTGCCGCAGTGTCTCAGCCTCTGGGAGTACCCATGTCTGTCCGCATCCTCGCGCTCGTCGGCAGCCTTCGCGCCGGCTCGACCAACCGCCAGCTCGCCGAGGCGGCCGTCAAGGTCGCTCCCGAGGGCGCCGAGGTCGACCTCTTCGAGGGCCTGGCCGAGATCCCGTTCTACAACGAGGACCTCGACGTCGAGGGCAGCGTCCCGGCCGCCGCCGCCCGGCTGCGCGAGGCCGCCCTGGCCGCCGACGCCTTCCTGCTCTTCTCCCCCGAGTACAACGGCACGATCCCGGCCGTCCTGAAGAACGCCATCGACTGGCTGTCGCGCCCCTACGGCGCCGGCGCGTTCGGCGGCAAGCCGGCCGCCGTGGTCGGCACCGCGTTCGGCCAGTTCGGCGGCGTCTGGGCGCAGGACGAGGCCCGCAAGGCCGTGGGCATCGCCGGCGGCAAGGTCATCGAGGACCTCAAGCTCTCCATCCCGGGCTCGCTGACCCGCTTCGCCGAGACCCACCCGGTCGACGACGCCGAGGTCGCCGCCCAGCTGACCGAGGTCGTCGCCCGTCTGCACAGCCACGCCGGCGAGGCCGCCGCGGCCTGACACCCGATCGGCGCCGCGCCGGCCGACGGCCGCCCGACACCGCCCGTCGTCCGGTGGCACGCCGGGGCGGGAACGGCCGGCGAGGCAGCAGCACACCCGAGGGGCCCGGAAAGCGATTCCGGGCCCCTCCGGCGTGCGCGCGCTCGCGGGTGAGGTGAGAGGAGCGGCGAATGTCGGTCAAGCCGCAGACCGCGGGCCGTCCCGTCTGATAGGGCTGGGGAGATGAGCACCCTTTATCGACGACTGCTCGATCTGATGCCGCGCATCGGCGTCCAGGTGACCGACCTCGGGCCGGGGAAGGCGGTGGTCTCCCGACGCGGCGGCCCCTACCGGGTGACCGGCGCCGGCAAGGACACCTGGGTCCTGCGGCCGACGGGCGACGCGGCCCGCTCCGAGGCCGCCGAGGACGAGGCCGTACGGCTGGGCGACACCGGCGCCGTGCTACTCATGGACCCCTCGGCCCGCCGGGACGAGCGCGGAACGCAGCTGGCGGCCGCCGCGTACCTCTGCACGCAGCATGTCGCCGCGATGCTCGAGCTCTACGGCGTGAACTGCGTGTTCGACGTCGGCGCCAACACCGGCCAGTACGCCAAGGGCCTGCGCAGGGCCGGGTACACGGGGCGGATCGTGTCGTTCGAGCCCACGTCGGCGACGTTCGCCCGGCTGGCGAAGGCGGCCGAGGACGACCCGCAGTGGCAGGTGCACCGGTGCGGGCTGGGCCGCGAGGAGACGACCGCGCGGATCCACACCGGCTGGAAGACGATGAACTCCCTGCTGGCGGCCAGCGAGTACGGCAAGGGCCGTTACAGCCGTTTCGCGAAGGACGACACGGAGGAGATCCGCGTCCGCCGGCTGGACGAGGTCATGGACGAGGCACTGGCCGGCCTGACCGACCCGCGCCCCTACCTGAAGATGGACACCCAGGGCTATGACCTCGAGGTGTTCGGCGGGGCCGGGGAGCGGATCGCGGAGTTCGTCGGCATGCAGTCCGAGGTGGCCGTGCTGAAGCTCTACGAGGGCAGTCCCGGGATGGGCGAGGCCGTCGCACGCTACGAGGCGGCCGGGTTCGGCATCACCGGCATGTACCCGGTGACGCGCGAGGCGACGACCGGGCGGGTGATCGAGTTCGACTGCGTGCTGATGCGGGCCGCCGCGGCGCCCGCGCCCTAGGCGCGGGCGCCCCTGCCGTGACCGGGCGCCCGGTCACGTGATCGCGGCGCCCCTGCCGGAGGAGACCGTCCCGAGGGGGCCGCGCCGCGGAGCCGTCACACGGCTGACGTGTCCGGCGCGGCCTCCTCCTGCCGCCCGGCCGCCCGCAGGCTGGTGAAGGTCGTCACGGCGAGGACGAGCACGATGAAGCCGAGCGAGAACGGAATGCCGATCTCGGGCACGTGCACCCCGGACTCGTGCAGCGCGTGCAGCAGCAGCTTGACGCCGATGAAGCCGAGGATGATCGACAGGCCGTAGCTGAGGTGGACCAGCTTCCTCAGCAGGCCGCCGATGAGGAAGTACAGCTGGCGGAGACCCATCAGCGCGAAGGCGTTGGCGGTGAAGACGATGTACGGGTCCTCGGTCAGCCCGTAGATCGCCGGGATCGAGTCGAGGGCGAAGAGCACGTCCGTGGAGCCGATCGCCAGCATCACGACCAGCATCGGGGTCATGACCCGCCGGCCGTTCTGCTCGATCCACAGCTTGGTGCCGTGGTAGCGGTCCGCCACGCCGAAACGCTTCTCCACGGCCTTGAGCAGCTTGCTCTCCTCGAACTCCTCCTCGTGCGCGCCCTTCCTGGCGTCCTGGACCAGCTTCCACGCCGTCCAGATCAGGAAGGCGCCGAACAGGTAGAAGACCCAGGAGAACGTCGAGATGATCGCCGCGCCGGCCGCGATGAACAGGGCGCGCAGCACGAGGGCCACCAGCACGCCCACCATGAGGACCCGCTGCTGGTACTGCGAGGGCACCGCGAACTTGCCCATGATCAGGACGAACACGAAGAGGTTGTCCACACTCAGCGACTTCTCGGTGATGTACCCGGCGAAGAACTCGCCCGTGGGCCTGCCGCCGCCGAAGACGAAGACGCCGAGACCGAACAGGCAGGCCAGCACGACCCAGACGATCGTCCAGGTCCCGGCCTCCTTGAGCGAGACGTCGTGCGGCTTGCGGCCTATGAAGAAGTCGACGGCGACGAGCGCGCACAGCGCCGCGACGGTCATCAGCCAGACGGAGAGGGAGACGTTCACGGGTCATACTCCTGGTGCCGGTGTGGGGGGTGAAAATCGTTGTCGCGTGATCCACCGCTTGTCCACCCTTCGCAGATGAACAAAAGGTCACGTCCAGGCGAGGCGCGGACGCGTCCGGGGATGCCACCCGCCGAACGGCGGGCAGGTTCCGCCGAACGGCGGCGCTCCGCCGGGTGCGCGGGCGCGGACCATGGCCGCAGGAGCCACCCCGTCGAGGAGACGCCATGACATCCGTCCCACCGCCGTTCGACCCGGAACTCGCCGCCGCACTGGAACTGATCAAGGACATGATCCAGCCGGGCATGGCCATGGAGGACATCGAGGCCGTCCGCCAGGGCCCGGCCCTGGCACTGCTGTCCCAGCTGGACCTGACGGCGGGCGGCGCCTTCGAGGTCGAGGACCGCACCGTGCCGGGGCCGAAGGGCGTCCCGGAGATCTCCCTGCTGATCTGCCGCCCCGTCGCACCGGCCCCCGACCGCCCGCGCCCCGTCGTCTACCACGTGCACGGCGGCGGCATGGTCCTCGGCAACAACCGGGCCGGCGTGGACGTGGCACTGGACTGGGCGCGGGCGCTGGACCTGGTCGTGGTGTCGGTGGAGTACCGCCTCGCGCCCGAGCACCCGCACCCGGCGCCCGTCGAGGACGTGTACGCCGGGCTGCTGTGGACGGCGGAGCACGCCAAGGAGCTGGGCGCGGACCCGGACCGCATCGTGATCGCCGGCACCAGCGCGGGCGGTGGGCTGACCGCCGCGCTCGCCCTGCTGCTGCGCGACCGCGGCGGCCCGCGGCCGATCGGCCAGCTGCTGATGTGCCCGATGCTGGACGATCGCAACGACACCGTCTCCTCCCACCAGATGGCGGGCCTCGGTGTGTGGGACCGGACCGCCAACGACACCGGCTGGACGGCGCTGCTCGGGGCGGCGCGCGGCGGCCCGGACGTGTCGCCGTACGCGGCGCCCGCCCGCGCCGAGGACCTGTCCGGGCTGCCGCCCGCCTTCCTCGACGTGGGCTCCGCCGAGACCTTCCGGGACGAGGTCGTCGGCTACGCCTCCCGGATCTGGCAGGCCGGCGGGATCGCCGAACTGCACGTGTGGCCGGGCGGCTTCCACGGCTTCGACGGTTTCGCGCCGCAGGCCACACTGTCGAAGTCGGCCCGGGCCGCCCATCTGGACTGGCTGCGCAGGCTGCTCGCCGAGTAGTCGGGGCGGGGCCCCAGCTCTCCTCACCGAGGGGGACGTACCGCATGATGAGCGTATGAAAGAGCTGGCGGGGCGTCTGACGGCACTGGATCCGGACGCCGGCGCCGCCCTGCGCGTCATCGCCTACTTCGACCGGCTGACGGAGGGCCGCGCCGGGGTCGAGGCTCTGGTGCGCGGGGCGGCGGTGCTCGCCGGGGTGCCCGCGCGGCTCGTCGACGCCGACCGGCGGGTGCGGATCCGGGTCGAGCCCGACGGCGTCCGGCGGGACTGCGGCCTGCCGCCGGACCCCGCGTGGCCGTCCGCCGCGCTGACCCCGGACGGGGCGCCCGCCCTCTGGCTGGAACGCGCCGACGCGACGCCGAGCGTGGTCGACGCGGTGATCCTGGAGCGCGCCGCCGGAGCGGCCCGGCTCGTCCTGGACCGCACCCGCGGCCGGGCCCCGCTGGACGATCCCGCCCTCGTCGAGACGCTCCTGGACGCCACCGCCGCCGAACCGGCCAGGCTGCACGCCGCCCGCCGCCTCGGCCTCGACCTCCGCGCACCGGCCCGCGCCCTCGCCACCCCGGCGGGCCGGCCCGGCGTCGTCCCCGCGCCCGCCGCACCCGTCGCCGCCGAGCCGCCCGCCGTCCGCACCGGGGTCGGCCCGGCCGTGCCCGTGCTGGAGCTGCCCGGGTCGTGGGACGCCGCCCGGACCGCGCTGCGGTTCACCGCGGAAGGAGGAGCGCTCGATCCCGGGCCCCGGGTGGTGTCTGCCGATGAGCTCGGCGGGATCGCGCTGCTGGCCGAGATCATCGCTCCGGGCTCCGAACCGCCGCCGGACGTCCGGGCGTTGGACACCGCCGCCGCGGACGCGCCCTGGCTGCTGACCACGCTGTACGCGGTCACCTCGACGGCGAGCCTGCGGGCGGCGGCCGCCGAGGCCAACGTGCACCACTCCACTCTCCAGGACCGGCTGGCCCACGCCGAACACCTCCTGGGCTGGCCGGTGCGCACCCCGCAGGGCCGGCTGCGGCTGCACCTCGCCATGACGATGCGATGGCTGACCCGGCCGTAAGGCGCGTCGGCGAGGGCGCGCGCCCGAGGCGGAACACGCACGGCAACGCCCAGGGCAACCGGCGTGGGCACTCGCACGGGGATGCCCAGGAGAACCGGCGTGGGCAATCGCACCCTGATGCCCAGCGGAACCGGCGTGGGCACTCGCCCGGAACGGGGGGCGACCGACGCGTTCGCCCCCGGCCTGTGTTCCCGGTCCGCTCAGACCCTGGCCTGCTCGGCCTCGGCCACCGGGCCGGTGACGTCTGCGCCCGCGGCCGCGGCACGCGCGGCGGGGATGGCGGCCGCGATGGCCGCGGAGACCAGCGCGAGGCCGCCGCCGACGAGGAGCGCGGTGCGGAATCCGTCCTCGGAGGCGAAGGTGTGACCACCCATGGTCGTGGTCATCTGGGAGAGGATCACCCCGATGACGGCGGAACCGATCGAGGTGCCGAGCGAGCGCATCAGGGTGTTGAAGCCGTTGGCGGCAGCGGTCTCGGTCAGCGGGACCGAGCTCATGATCAGGGCGGGCATCGCCCCGTACGCGAGGCCCACGCCACCGCTGGTGACGAGGGTGACCAGCATGACTCCCCAGGCGGACCCCGTCAGCGCCAGCGAGACGAAGTAGCCGGCCGCCAGCACCAGGGCTCCGCAGACCAGCGTGAACTTGGGGCCGCGGGCGTTGGTCAGCTTCCCGCCGAGCGGCGAGACCAGCATCATCGTCAGGCCGCCGGGCGCCATCCACAGACCTGCCGCGAGCATCGACTGGCCGAGTCCGTAACCGGTGGCCTCCGGGAACTGGAGCAGTTGCGGCATCACCAGCATGCTCGCGTACATGCCGAAGCCGATGAAGACGGAGGCGAGGTTGGTCAGCAGCACCCGGGGGCGGGCCGTGGTGCGCAGGTCGATCAGCGGGTCGGTGGTGCGCACCTCCCACAGGCCCCAGCCGGCCAGTGCCACGAGGGCGGCGGCGAACATGCCGAGCGTGGTGCCCGAGGTCCAGCCCCAGTCGGCGCCCTTGGAGACGCCGAGCAACAGGCAGACCAGGCCGATACCGAGGCCGATCGCGCCGGGCAGGTCGAAGCGCTGGCCCTTGGCGCCTGCCGGGACGTCCGGGACGAGCGTGTAGATCAAGGCGGCGACGACGGCGGCCAGCGCGGCGGAGCCCCAGAACAGCACCCGCCAGTTCGCGTACTGGGCGACCGCCGCGGCCAGCGGCAGGCCGATCGCGCCGCCGATGCCCATGGAGGCGCTGACCAGCGCGATGGAGCCGCTGAGCTTCTCGGCGGGCACGACGTCCCGCAGCAGCGCGATGCCCAGAGGCACCATGCCCATACCCATGCCCTGGAGTCCGCGCCCCACGATCATCGTCACCACGTCGGAGGCGAACGCGCAGACCACCGAGCCGACGACGAGCGGCACCGAGCAGGCCAACAGCATCCGGCGCTTGCCCACGAGGTCGCCGAGGCGGCCGACGACGGGCACGCACACGGCCGCCACCAGCAGCGTGACCGTGATCACCCAGGCCGCGTTCGAGGACGAGGTGTCCAGGATCTGGGGCAGTTCGGCGATCAGCGGCGTGACCAGCGTCTGCATGATCGCCGCCGTGGTGCCGGCGAAGGCCAGCGTGGCGATCACGGCGCCGGGACCGGCCGCGGGCCGGGGGGCGGGGGCGGGGGCGCCCATAGGGACTCCTCGGGAAGTGGTGCGTGAGAATGTGCATCGTACACGCCTTGTGTATCACGCACATGATGTGGCCCATGCATACCGGCATGTCAGGATGGACCCATGGAGACGCCCGCCCACGAGGTCGAGTACGAGCAGATGCTGCTGAGCCGTCACACGTTCCTGAACCAGCGGGGCGGCCGCCGCAAGAACAGCGTCCTGGAGCGCAGCGCCTACATCCTGCTGAGCCGGATCCGGGTGCAGGGGCCCATGTCGATCGGGGAACTCAGCGACGCCTTCGGCCTGGACGTCTCCACCCTCAACCGACAGACGGCGGCGGCGATGCGCGCGGGGCTGATCGAGCGCATCCCCGACCCGGAGGGCGGGATGGCCCGCAAGTTCCGGCTCACCGAGGAGGGACTGCGCCTGCTGGACGCGGAGCGGGAGGGGATCGTCGAGATCCTGGACCAGGTGATGCACGACTGGTCCGACGACGACGTCGCCGCCTTCGCGGGATACCTGCGGCGCTTCAACAACGGCATCGAGGCCATCGGCGGGCGCCCCTGGCCGCGACCCTAGCGCGCGGGACGCCGGCCGACGCGGGCGATTCGGTCGGCGAGGGCGCGGCCCGCACGGGGCCGGCGCGTCACGGGGCGCTCGGCGCGGTCGACGGGCCCGCCGCGCCCAACTGCCGGATGTCACCACCCCGCGGCCTCGACGCGCCGGCCGTCTTCGGACGTCCGGTGTCCTTCGGCAACGCGAGCGGGGCGCCGCCGTGCCAGGTGGGGCAGCCCGAGTTGTACGAGGGGGCCGCTCCGCCGCCGGTTCCGCCCACTGAGCCCGGCCCGGTCGGCGCCCGAGGAGCTCCGCTCGCTCACCGAGCGCGCCCTGCACACCGGGGCCGAGGGTCCGGTGCGGGTTCCGGTCACCGCGGAGTTCCCCCCTGGCGGACGCGGCCGGCGCCCACGAGCCGATGGGCGGCTACGCGTGAACCTGCAGGCTGCTGCTGCGGATCTCCGGCTGAGCGCCGGGGGCGGCGCCGGCGTCCTCCCCCGGCCCCGTGCCACGTCCCGTCGGCTCGCCCCCGTGGGCTCGACCCGCCGCGCCGACCGAAGGCCTGTCTAAGGTGGAGAGGATCGCCACGCGCCCGGGAGCCCCCATGATCGGTATACGTCGGAAGAGACCTGCCGGCGCCCTCGACGCCGTCGACGCCATCGAGCCCCCGGGCAACGCCGAGACGGTCGTCGGCGTGCTCACGGTGACGGTGCTGGTCGAGGTGCTCGGCGTGCTGTCCGGGTCCGAGGTGTGGCTGCTCGGACTCCTGGTGTTCCTGCCGGGAACGGCGTCGGCGCTGTGCACCGTGCAGCAGACCAGGTTCGTCGCCGCGTGGACCACCCTGTTCGTCTCCCTCACCCTGTTCCTGCGGGCCGGCGACGGGGCCAGGTGGCTGGACCGCAGTCTTCTGGTGCTGCTCACCCTGGTCCTCGGCGTCGTCTCCGTGTACGCCTGCCACCGCCGCATCGCGCGTGAACAGGAGATGCTGCGGCTGCGCTCGACCGCAGCCGCGATGCAGCGGCACATCCTGCATCCTCTGCCCCTGGTCACCGACGACGTCCTCGTCAACGGTGTCTACGAGCCCGTGCAGGAGGACCGGCTCGTCGGCGGCGACATCTACGACGTGGTCGACTCGCCGTGGGGCACCCGCGTGCTCATCGGAGACGTGCAGGGCAAGGGCCTGACCGCGGTGGGCGCCGCGTTCGCGGTGATCGGCGCCTTCCGGGAGGCGGCCTACCGGGAGCCCACGCTCACCGCGCTCGTCGACGCCCTGGACGCCGCGGTCGTCCGGCACAACTCCTACGCCGAACAGACCGGCGACGACGAACGGTTCGTGACCGCCCTCGTCGTCGGTGTCGACGCGGACGACGAGGCGCAGATCGTCAACTGCGGCCACATTCCCCCGCGGCTGGTGCACGAGGGCGCCGTCACCACGGCCGCGGTGGACCCGGGCGTCCCGCTCGGGCTCGCCGAACTGGCGGTCGCGCCCACGACCGTGGACTGGTTCGCGTTCCCCGCCGGCGCCACGCTGGTGCTGACCACCGACGGACTCACCGAGACCCGTGCCGCCGACGGCACCTTCTATCCGCTCGACGAGCGGCTGATGAAGCACCTCGACCGCTCTCCCACCGAACTGCCCGGGGCCCTGCACGAGGACGCGCGGGACTTCGCCGGGGACGGCGGCCGTCACGACGACGTCGCCGTCCTGACCGTCCGCCGGGCGCCGAGGTACTGACCAGCCCGGCCCGGTCCGGCCGCGCGGCGGAACCGGGCCGGTCGCCCGCGCCACGCGTCGCGGCGGAGGACGCGGCCGGGCGGCCGGGCGGCCGGTCAGTCCTCGCCCTCGAGGTCGCCCTCCGTCTCCAGGTACACCTCGCGCAGCCGCTCCAGCACCGCCGGGTCGGGCTCGGCCCACATCCCGCGCGACTGCGCCTCCAGCAGTCGCTCGGCGATGCCGTGCAGCGCCCACGGGTTGGCCTGTTGGAGGAACTCGCGGTTCGTCGGATCCAGGACGTAGGTCTCGGTGAGCTTGTCGTACATCCAGTCGGCGACCACGCCGGTGGTGGCGTCGTAGCCGAACAGGTAGTCCACCGTCGCGGCGAGTTCGAAGGCGCCCTTGTAGCCGTGGCGACGCATCGCCTCGATCCACTTCGGGTTGACGACCCGGGCGCGGAAGACGCGGGAGGTCTCCTCGACCAGCGTGCGGGTGCGGACCGTCTCGGGGCGGGTGGAGTCGCCGATGTACGCCTCGGGGGCGGTGCCGCGCAGGGCGCGGACGGTGGCGACCATGCCGCCGTGGTACTGGAAGTAGTCGTCGGAGTCGGCGATGTCGTGTTCGCGGGTGTCGGTGTTCTTCGCGGCCACCGCGATCCGCCGGTAGGCCGTCTCCATCTCGTCGCGGGCCGGACGGCCGTCCAGTTCGCGGCCGTAGGCATAGCCGCCCCACACCGTGTAGACCTCGGCGAGGTCGGCGTCGGTGCGCCAGTCGCGGGAGTCGATGAGCTGGAGCAGGCCGGCGCCGTACGTCCCCGGGCGGGAGCCGAAGATGCGGGTGGTGGCCCGGCGTTCGTCGCCGTGCGCCGCCAGGTCGGCCCGGACGTGCGCGCGCACGTGGTTGACGTCGGCCGGCTCGTCGAGCGAGGCCGCGAGGCGGACGGCGTCGTCCAGCAGCCCGATCGTGTGCGGGAAGGCGTCCCGGAAGAAGCCCGAGATACGCAGGGTCACGTCGATGCGCGGGCGGCCCAGCTCCTCCTGCGGGACGGGCTCCACGCCGGTCACCCGGCGCGAGGCGTCGTCCCAGACGGGGCGGACGCCGAGCAGGGCGAGGGCCTCGGCCACGTCGTCGCCGGCGGTGCGCATGGCGCTCGTGCCCCACAGGGACAGCCCGACGGACGTCGGCCATTCGCCGTTGTCGGTGCGGTAGCGCTCCAGGAGCGAGTCGGCGAGGGCCTGACCGGTCTCCCAGGCGAGCCGGGAGGGGACGGCCTTGGGGTCGACGGAGTAGAAGTTGCGGCCGGTCGGCAGGACGTTGACCAGACCACGCAGCGGCGAGCCGGAGGGGCCCGCAGGCACGAATCCGCCGGCCAGCGCGTGCACGGCGTGGTCGAGTTCGGCGGTGGTGCCCGCCAGCCGCGGGACGACCTCGCGGGCGGCGAACTCCAGGACGGCGGCGACCTGTTCGCCGTGCTCGGCCGGGACGGCGGCCGGATCCCAGCCCGCGTCCTCCATCGCCCGGACGAGGGCCCGGGCCCGGGCCTCCGCCTCGTCGGCCGTCGTACGGGTCGCGGCGGACTCGTCGAGGCCGAGCGCCTCGCGCAGGCCGGGCAGCGCGGTGGCACCGCCCCAGATCTGGCGGGCACGCAGGATCGCGAGAACGAGGTTGACGCGGTCAGCGCCGGCCGGCGGGTTGCCGAGGACGTGCAGGCCGTCGCGGATCTGGGCGTCCTTGACCTCGCAGAGCCAGCCGTCGACGTGCAGCAGGAAGTCGTCGAAGCCGTCGTCGTCCGGGCGGTCGGCGAGACCGAGGTCGTGGTCGAGCTTGGCGGCCTGGATGAGGGTCCAGATCTGAGCGCGGATCGCCGGCAGCTTCGCCGGGTCCATGGACGCGATCTGGGCGTACTCGTCGAGGAGTTGCTCCAGCCGCGCGATGTCGCCGTAGGAGTCGGCGCGGGCCATCGGCGGGACGAGGTGGTCGACGAGGGTGGCGTGCGCGCGGCGCTTGGCCTGGGTGCCCTCGCCCGGGTCGTTGACCAGGAAGGGGTAGACCAGGGGGAGGTCGCCGAGGGCCGCGTCCGGGCCGCAGGCGGCGGACAGACCGGCGTTCTTGCCGGGCAGCCACTCCAGGTTGCCGTGCTTGCCGAGGTGGATCATCGCGTCGGCGCCGAAGCCGCCGTCCTCGGTCCGCGCGGCGATCCAGCGGTAGGCGGCCAGGTAGTGGTGCGAGGGCGGCAGGTCGGGGTCGTGGTAGATGGCGATCGGGTTCTCGCCGAAGCCGCGCGGCGGCTGGATGAGGACGAGCAGGTTGCCGAAGCGCAGGGCCGCGAGGACGATGTCGCCCTCCGGGTCGCGGCTGCGGTCGACGAACATCTCGCCGGGCGGCGGGCCCCAGTGCTCCTCGACGGCCGAGCGCAGCTCCTCGGGCAGGGCGGCGAACCACCGGCGGTAGTCGGCCGCCGGGATCCGTACCGGGTTGCGCGCCAGCTGCTCCTCGGTGAGCCAGTCCTGGTCGTGGCCGCCCGCCTCGATGAGCGCGCGGATCAGCTCGTCGCCGTCGCCGGAGGCCAGCCCCGGCACCTCGGCGTCCGTACCGAAGTCGTAACCCTCCTCGCGCAGCCGGCGCAGCAGGGCGACCGCGCTGGCGGGGGTGTCCAGGCCGACCGCGTTGCCGATGCGGGAGTGCTTGGTGGGGTAGGCGGAGAGCACCAGCGCGAGACGCTTGTCGGCGGGCGGGATGTGGCGCAGCCGGGCATGGCGGACGGCGATGCCGGCGACGCGGGCCGCCCGTTCGGGGTCGGCGACGTAGGCGGGCAGTCCGTCGGCGTCGATCTCCTTGAAGGAGAACGGGACGGTGATCAGCCGGCCGTCGAACTCCGGGACGGCGATCTGGCCGGCCGCGTCCAGCGGGGAGACGCCCTCGTCGCTCGTCTCCCAGTCGGTCCGCGAGGAGGTCAGGCACAGCGCCTGGAGGATCGGGACGTCCAGGGAGGTCAGCGCCCCCGCGTCCCAGGACTCGTCGTCGCCGCCCGCCGACGCCTCGGCGGGGCGGGTGCCGCCCGCGGCGAGCACCGTGGTGACGATCGCGTCCGCGGCCCGCAGTTCCTCGATCAGCTCCGGCTCGGGTGCGCGCAGGGAGGCGACGTACAGCGGGAGCGCCCGGGCGCCGGACGCCTCGACCGCGTCACACAGGGCGTGCACGAAGGCGGTGTTGCCGCTCATGTGATGGGCCCGGTAGTACAGCACGGCGATCGTCGGGACCCCGGGGGCGCCGGCCCGCGCGGGCCGCTCCAGCGGACCCCAGGTGGGGGCGGACGCCGGGGAGTCGAAGCCGTGGCCGGTGAGCAGGACCGTGTCGGAGAGGAACCGGGCGAGCTGCTCCAGGTTGGCGGGGCCGCCGTGGGCGAGATAGGCGTGGGCTTCGGCGGCGATGCCGACGGGAACCGTGGAGGCGGCCATCAGCTGGGCGTCGGGGGCCTGTTCACCGGTCAGGACGACGACCGGGCGGCCGTCGGCGAGCAGCAGGTCGAGGCCGTCCTGCCAGGCGCGCACCCCGCCGAGGAGGCGCACGACGACGAGGTCGGCGCCGTCGAGCAGCGCGGGGAGGTCGTCGAGGACGAGCCGGGACGGGTTGGCGAACCGGTACGGGACCGGGCCGGCGGCGGCGCGCGCGCTCAGCAGGTCGGTGTCGGACGTCGACAGCAGCAGGATCATGGGGCGTCGGCCTTCCTCGGGGTGTCCGCGCCCCGGGCGGTGTCGGACGGCGGGAGTTCCTGGCTCGCCCGGCCTGGGAGGGCCGGGTTCACAGTGGCGGGACCGCGCCGGATTCGCACCGGGCTTCCTCCCCTGTCGCCGTCGTGGCGATGGCGGACCGGATGATCCACCGCAGAGCATAGTAAGGGGCGGGGGAAGAGGGCACAGGCATACCTCCCAGGTGGACGTGGGTATGCTCGCCGCCATGTCCTCGGCTGACGTCCGTCCAACATCCCAGGCCACAGCGGTCTCACGGGACCGCGGTGACGCCTGTCCCGGGGCGTTGCGGCTGCATGCGGCGGACGACGGGGCGCTGGCCCGGATCCGGGTGCCCGGCGGGGTGCTGAGCGTCCGTCAGGCCGAGGCACTCGGCGAGGCGGCAGGCCGGCTGGGCGACGGGGAACTTCATCTGACCTCGCGCGGCAACGTGCAGTTGCGGGGTCTCGCGGACGGCTGCGGGACGGAGCTCGCCGCCCTGCTGGCAGCGGCCGGGCTGCTGCCCTCCGCCGGGCACGAGCGGGTGCGCAACGTCGTCGCCTCGCCGCTGTCCGGCCTCGACGGACGGGGCCTGCGCGACGTACGGCCCTGGCTGTCGGACCTCGACGCGGCGGTGTGCGCGAGCGGGCCGGCACGGGAGTTGTCGGGCCGGTTCCTGTTCGCCCTGGACGACGGGCGGGGGGACGTCGCCGGGCTCGGCGCCGACGTGACGCTGCGGGCGACCGGCGACGGCGGCGCGATGCTCGATCCGGGTGCGGTGCGGGTGTCCGCGCGGGACGCGCCGCGGGCCGCGCTGCTGGCGGCCGAGACGTTCCTGGAAGCCGTACGGGAGTCCGGCGGCGGAGTCTGGCGGGTGGCCGAACTCCCCCTGCCCGAGAGCGTATTGGCCGAGCGGGTTCGCCACCGCCTGACCGCCGAAGGCATCGCGGGTGCGCCCCGGACGGAGGTCGCCGCCGTCCCGGTCGCCCAGGGGCCCGCGCCCGGCGTCGTCGGCGACGCCCTGTCCGCGCACGTGCCGCTGGGACGGCTCTCCGCCCTCCAGTGGCGGGAGTTGACACGGGTGGCCCGGACCGAGCTGCGGCTGACCCCGTGGCGCGGAGTTGTCGTCCCCGTTCCGGACCTGGCCCCGGGGCAGCGCGACGAGTCGCTCGTACGGCTCGCCGCCGCCGGTCTCGTCACCGATCCGGCCTCGCCCTGGCCGCGCGTCGGCGCCTGTGTCGGACGGCCCGGGTGTGGCAAATCCCACGCCGACGTCCGGGCCGACGCGGCCGACACTGTCGACGCGGCCGACGCCTGCCCCCTCCCGCTTTACTGGTCCGGCTGCGAACGGCGCTGCGGGCACCCGCACGGCGACCGGATCGACGTGGTCGCCTCCGCGGACGGCGGCTACCGGCTGGCCGCCGTGCGGTCGGGCCGTCCGACGCGCACCGTACCGATGTCCGACCCCGACGACCTCGCCGCCGCCCTGGCGGCGATCACCTCATGAGCCGTACCACCATCGAGAGCAGCGAGACGAACACCGTGAGCAGCTACGACTACGAGAAGGACGGTGCGGCCATATACCGCCGGTCCTTCGCCACCATCCGCGCGGAGTCCGACCTCGAAGGGCTGCCCGCCGACGTCGGCCAGGTCGCGGTCCGGATGATCCACGCCTGCGGGATGGTCGACCTCGTACGGGACCTGGCGTACACGCCGTCCGTCGTGGCCCGCGCCCGCGAGGCCCTGCGGACCGGCGCGCCGATCCTCACCGACGTGCAGATGGTGGCCAGCGGGGTGACCCGGCGTCGGCTGCCCGCCGCCAACGACGTGCTGTGCACGTTGTCCGACCCGGGCGTGCCGGAACTGGCGGCGCGGCTGGGCACCACGCGCACCGCCGCCGCGCTGGAGCTGTGGCGGGACCGGCTCGAGGGCTCGGTGGTCGCCGTCGGCAACGCGCCCACCGCCCTCTTCCGGCTGCTGGAGATGATCGAGGAGGGCGCGGCCCGGCCCGCCGCCGTGATCGGCGCGCCGGTCGGGTTCATCGGCGCGGCCGAGTCCAAGGACGCGCTGGCGGCGAACACGCTCGGCCTGGAGTACCTGGTGGTGCGCGGACGCCGTGGCGGCAGCGCCATCGCGGCCGCCGCGCTCAACGCGATCGCGAGCGAGGAAGAATGAGCGGCAAGCTGTACGGCGTCGGGCTCGGCCCCGGCGACCCGTCCCTGATGACCGTACGAGCCGTCGAGGTGATCGGCGAGGCGGACGTGATCGCCTATCACAGCGCCCGGCACGGCCGGTCCATCGCCCGCTCGATCGCGGCGAAGCACCTGCGCGCCGACCATGTCGAGGAGCGGCTGGTCTACCCGGTCACCACGGAGACCACCGACCACCCGGGCGGCTATCAGGGCGCCATGGACGAGTTCTACGCCGAGGCGGCCGCCCGGCTCGCCGCGCATCTCGACGCGGGGCGCACGGTCGCGGTGCTCGCCGAGGGTGATCCGCTGTTCTACGGCTCCTACATGCACATGCACAAGCGGCTCGCCGACCGCTACGAGACCGAGGTCGTCCCCGGTGTCACGTCGGTGTCCGCCGCCGCCGCCCGGCTGGGCGCCCCGCTCGCCGAGGGCGAGGAGGTGCTGACGGTGCTGCCGGGCACACTGCCCGAGGAGGAGCTGACGGCGCGGCTCGGCGCCACCGACGTGGCGGTCGTGATGAAGCTGGGCCGCACCTTCCCCAAGGTGCGGCGCGCGCTGGAGGCCGCGGGGCGGCTGGACGAGGCGCGGTACGTGGAGCGGGCCACGATGAGCGGGGAGCGGACCGGCGAACTGGCGGACGTGGACCCGGAGTCGGTGCCGTACTTCTCGGTGGCCGTGCTGCCCAGCCGGGTCGACGCCGAGCGTCCCGTGCGGCCCCGTGGCGACGTCGTGGTGGTCGGCACCGGCCCGGCCGGCCCGTTGTGGCTGACGCCCGAGACCCGGGCCGCGCTGGCCGCCGCCGACGATCTGGTGGGCTACACCACGTACCTCGACCGGGTGCCCGTGCGGCCCGGACAGCTGCGGCACGGCAGCGACAACCGGGTGGAGTCCGAGCGCGCGGAGTTCGCGCTGCAGCTGGCGGAGCGCGGGCGGCGGGTGGCCGTCGTCTCCGGCGGCGACCCGGGGGTGTTCGCGATGGCGACCGCCGTCCTGGAGGCCGCCTCGCAGCCCGAGTACGCGGATGTTCCGGTACGGGTGCTGCCGGGGGTGACCGCCGCCAACGCGGCCGCCGCCCGAGCGGGCGCCCCGCTCGGCCACGACTACGCCACGATCTCCCTCTCCGACCGGCTCAAGCCGTGGGAGGTGATCGCCGAGCGGCTGCGCGCGGCGGCCTCGGCGGACCTGGTGCTGGCCCTGTACAACCCGGGCTCGCACAGCCGCACCTGGCAGGTGGGCAAGGCGCGCGAGCTGCTGCTGGAGCACCGGGCGCCGGACACCCCGGTCGTGGTCGCGCGGGACGTCGGCGGCCCCGGTGAGCGGGTGCGGATCGTCCGGCTGGCCGACCTGGACCCCGCCGTGGTCGACATGCGGACGATCCTGCTGGTGGGCTCCTCGCAGACCCGGGCCGTGCGGCGGGGTGACGGCGAGCAGATCGTCTGGACCCCTCGCCGGTACCCCGAGGTGTGAGTGTGCGCGGCGCCGGACCGCCGGCGGCGCCACGGACGCCGGCGACGGGGACGCCTCCTGCCCCTGTACCAGGTGCGCGGGCGTGAGAACGACGGACCTCACGGGGGGCGGCACCTCCCGCGCGGACGAAGGCACCTCCCGCGCGGACGGCGGGGGCCGGGGCGTGGGCGGGCCGGGGAGTCAGGTGCGGGTGGCGGTGGCCAGGCGCTCCGTAACCCAGCGGGCCGCCTGCTCGGGTTCCTCGACCTCGGGCACGCCCTTGGGGACGGCCGGCCGCCGGACCACGACCACGGGCAGCCGGGCCTCACGCGCCGCGGTCAGCTTCGGCGCGGTAGCCGCTCCTCCGCTGTCCTTCGTCACCACGACGTCGATGCGGTGGCGGCGCAGCAGCTCCCGCTCGCCGTCCAGGGTGAAGGGGCCGCGGTCGAGCAGGATCTCGCCGTGCGGCGGGTGCGGGGCCTCGGGCGCGTCGACGGACCGTACGAGGAACCACAGCTGGTCCAGGGCGGCGAAGGCGGGCAGGCCCATGCGTCCGGTGGTGAGGAACACGCGGCGGCCGAGCGCGGGCAGCAGCCGCGCCGCGTGCTCCAGCGAGTCCGCCTCGTGCCAGCGGTCGCCCTCGACGGGGACCCAGCCGGGGCGGCGCAGGGCCAGCAGGGGAACATGGACGGTGGCGGCGGCCCGCGCCGCGTGGAAGCTGATGGTTCCGGCGAAGGGGTGGGTGGCGTCGATGACAGCGTCGACGGCCCGCTCCCGCAACCAGGCCGTCAGCCCCTCGGTCCCGCCGAAGCCACCCACGCGGACCTCGCCCGGCGGCAGCCGGGGACTGGCCACCCGTCCGGCGAGGGAACTGGTCAGCTCCAGGCCGGGTGTGCCGTGCAGCAGCTCGGCGAGGCGGCGGGCCTCCGTGGTTCCGCCGAGAATCAGTACGTGCACGAGAGTCCGGATCCGATCATGAGCAGTGACGTGGCAGGCGCGGGCGACCCGAAGGGCGGCCGCGGCGCCCAACTCAAGCACACCGGTCTGCGGCCCGGCTGGACGACCGGCGCCTGTGCGACGGCGGCCGCCGCGGCCGCCTACACCGCCCTGCTGACCGGCGAGTTCCCCGACCCGGTGACGATCACGCTGCCGAGGGGGCAGACGCCTGCGTTCACGCTGGCGGCCGAGGAGCTGACGGACGACTACGCCATGGCCGGGGTGGTCAAGGACGCCGGCGACGACCCGGACGTCACGCACGGGGCGCTGGTCCGGGCCACGGTGCGGCCGCTGCCGGCCGGGACCGGGGTGGTGTTCCGGGCGGGGCCCGGGGTGGGCACGGTCACCCGTCCCGGACTGCCTCTGCCGGTCGGGGAGCCGGCCGTCAACCCGGTCCCCCGCCAGATGATGCGCGACCACGTGGCCGAGGTCGCGGCCCGGCACGGCGGCGCCGGCGACGTCGAGATCACCGTCTCCGTCGACCACGGCGAGGAGATCGCCCGCTCCACCTGGAACCCGCGGCTGGGCATCCTCGGCGGGCTGTCCATCCTCGGCACGACCGGGATCGTCGTGCCGTACTCCTGCTCGGCGTGGATCGACTCCATCCGACGGGGCGTGGACGTGGCCCGGGCCGCGGGCCGCACACATGTCGCCGGGTGCACGGGGTCGACGTCGGAGCGGACGGTCGTCGCCGAGTACCGGCTGCCCGAGGACGCCCTGCTCGACATGGGCGACTTCGCCGGCGCGGTGCTGAAGTACGTGCGTCGCCACCCCGTGGACCGTCTGACGATCTGCGGCGGCTTCGCCAAGCTCTCCAAGCTCGCCGCGGGCCACCTCGACCTGCACTCCGCCCGTTCCCAGGTCGACAGGGGTTTCCTCGCCGAGCTGTCCCGGCGGGGCGGCGCGGACCCGGCGCTCGCCGCGGAGGTGGCCGGGGCCAACACGGGGCTCGCCGCGCTCCAGCTGTGCGCCGCGGCCGGGGTCGCGCTCGGCGACCTCGTGGCGACGGCCGCCCGCGATCAGGCGCTGGGCGTGCTGCGCGGGGCCCCGGTCGCGGTCGACGTCATCTGCATCGACCGCGCGGGGACCGTGGTGGGCCGCAGCTCGGTGGCCGGCCCGTAGCCACGCGACCCGCGGACAGGCGACCTGCGATTGGCGACCTGCGCGCCGCCCGTGCCTCGGCCGGTGCGACCGACGTGCGCGCCGTCCGCGCGCCTTCGTGGCGGGGCGTTCAGCAGATGTGGCGGTCTCGGTCCGGGGAGTAGAGGTGGCTGTCGGGGAACTGCTCGGCTCCCAGCGTCCGGCCGACCATGATGACGGCCGTGCGCAGCACGCCCGCCTCCTGCACCTTGCCGGCGATCTCGTCGAGCGTGCCGCGGATGACCAGTTCCTCGGGACGCGAGGCGTAGGCGACGACGGCGGCGGGGCAGTCGGCGCCGTAGTGCGGAAGGAGCTCGCCGACCACCCGGTCCACGTACCGGGCCGCGAGGTGCAGCACGATGAGCGCGCCGCTGCGGCCGAGGGTGGCCAGGTCCTCGCCCTCGGGCATGGCGGTGGCGCGGTGGGCGATCCGGGTGAGGATGACGGTCTGGCCGACGGTCGGCACGGTGAGCTCGCGCTTGAGGGCCGCGGCCGCGGCCGCGAAGGCGGGCACGCCGGGGACGACCTCGTAGGGCACGCCGGCCGCGTCCAGCCTCCGCATCTGCTCGGCGACGGCGCTGAACACCGACGGGTCCCCGGAGTGCAGTCGCGCCACGTCGTGCCCCTCCTCGTGGGCGCGCACCAGCTCGGCGGTGATCCGGTCGAGGTCCAGCTGGGCGGTGTCCACCAGCCGCGCGCCCGGCGGGCATTCGGCGAGCAGCTCGCGCGGGACCAGACTGCCCGCGTACAGACAGACCCGGCAGGCGGCGAGTGTGCGCGCGCCACGCACCGTGATCAGGTCGGCGGCGCCGGGTCCGGCGCCGATGAAGTACACGGTCATCGGTCTTCTCCCGCAGAGGTGTCGAGGGTCTTGTGGACGGCCCACTGGGTCACCGGCATCGCCTGCCGCCAGCCGGTGAAGGCGCCGACGGGGACGGCGTGCGCCACGGCCAGCCGCACCAGCTCGCCTCCGTGACGGCGGTGGGCCTCGGCGAGCAGCGCCTCCGACTCCAGCGTCACGGTGTTGGCGACCAGTCGCCCGCCGGCCGGCAGCGCCTCCCAGCACGCGTCCAGCAGTCCGGGAGCGGTGAGCCCGCCGCCGACGAACACCGCGTCGGGCGGCGGGAGTTCGGCCAGGGCCGCGGGCGCCGCGCCGGTGACCACGCGCAGTGCGGGCACCCCGAGCCGGTCGGCGTTGCGGGCGATGCGCGCGGCCCGCGCCGGGTCCCGCTCGACGGTGACCGCGCGGCACGAGGGATGTGTGCGCATCCACTCGATCGCGATGGAGCCCGAGCCGCCGCCGACGTCCCACAGGAGCTCGCCGGGGGCGGGGGCGAGGGCGCCGAGCGTGGCAGCGCGGACGTGCCGCTTGGTGAGCTGGCCGTCGTGCTCGTACGCCTCGTCCGGGAGCCCGGGGCCCGCGCCGAGCCGCAGCGCGTCCGGGGCGCGGCGGCACTCGACGGCGACGATGTGCAGCGCGTCGCCGAGCGGTCCGCCGGCGGGCCAGTCGTCGGCGGTGCGCGGCGCGGTCGTGTGCTCCCTCGCACCGCCGAGTTGTTCGAGGACGCGCATCGGGCTCGGCCCGAACCCGCGGTCGCGCAGCAGGGCGGCGATCTCCCCGGGGGCGGCGGCGTCAGCGCCGAGGACGAGGAGCCGTCGGCCGGTGTGCAGGGCGGCGGCCAGGCGGGCCGTGGGACGGCCGACGAGGGTGACGACCTCGGCGTCCTCCAGCGGCCAGCCCAGGCGGGCTGCGGCGAGCGAGACCGACGAGGGGTGCGGCAGCACATGCAGCCGCGCGGGGCCGAGTTCCTCGGCGAGGGCGCGTCCGATGCCGTGGAACATGGGGTCCCCGCTGGCCAGGACGGCGATCCGGCGGCCGGCGTGCGCGGCGAGGAGGCCGGGGACCGCGGGTCGCAGCGGCGAGGGCCAGGGGACACGCAGGCCGGCGCAGTCGGGCGGCAGGAGGTCCAGCTGACGCGGACCTCCGATCAGGACCTCGGCCGCGCCCAGCGCGGCGCGGGAGGCCTCCGGGAGACCCGCCCAGCCGTCCGCTCCGATCCCGACGACGGTGACGGCGGCTGGGGCGGCGGGCGACGGTCCTGGTCGTGCGGGGGTCACTGCGCGCTACCTCGGTGTTCGTGGACGGCTCGGGACGACAGGGGCGCACTTTACTGGGCGGTGGCCTGGGCGTTCGCGCCCGGGTGCCACCGCCCGCCTCCTGCCGCGGGGCCGCGGCCGTACGGCTCAGGCCCAGGCCGTCACCGGCACGAAGGAGCTGTCCTGCCGGAAGAGGTCCGTGCCGTCGGACTGCTCGACGCGCAGTTCGTAGTTGTAGTGGCGCAGGTAGTAGCCGGGGTAGTTGTACGACTCGAAGCGGACCGAGCCCGCGACCGTGCCGGTGCGGGCGATGAAGGTGGCGTCCTTGGCGAAGACCGACGTGCCGTCGCTTGCGTCGAAGCGGCCGCGGAAGGAGTAGTGGCGCAGGTACTTGCCGGCCGCGTCGCGGAACGAGTAGGCGTTGGCGTCGGCGAGCCCGGCGACGACGGTGAAGGTGGCCGCCTGCTTCTCGGCGGCGGTGCTGGAGCCGGTCACCACGGGCAGGTTGAGCAGGGCGGACTGCTCCTGCCAGTAGCGGGTGGTGTAGTTGCCCGACCGCAGGGAGCGCGTGGCGTTCTTGGTCAGGGTGGGGCCACCGGTCACCGTCTCCTTGATGACGGTGAAGTGGCGGGCCGTGCCGGAGATGCCGGGCAGCGCCTTGGGGGCGCTCCAGGTCGCGAAGGAGTCGTAGCTGTCGCTGTAGTAGTACTTGTGGTCGCCGTAGCCGTCGAAGAAGATCCGCCAGGCGCCGTTGTCGAGCTGGATGACGGTCGGGCCCTCGCGGTAACTGCCCCAGCCGGCCCAGTCGCCGGTCTTCTTGATCGTGTAGGGGCCGGCCAGGTTGGTCGCCGTCGCGTACTCGATGTACTTCGCCGTCTCGTTCTTGGTGAACGCGTGGTAGGTCGACCCGGTCTTCACGATGTACGTGTCGATGTGGTTGGCGCCGATACCGGACAGGGCGACCGGGGAACTCCAGGCCGTGAGCGAGGAGTTGGTGGCCTTGAGAAGGTAGGGCGTGAAGATCCACTCGTCGTTCGTCGTCGAGCAGGACACGATGACGTTGACGCTGCCGTCGCTGTCGACGAAGAACTCCGGCGCCCAGGCGCGGGAGAGGTTGGCGATCGGGACCGTGTAGTCGTACAGGAAAGACCAGTTGACCCGGTCCGAGCTGCGGGCGAATCCGATGGTGGTGCTGGCGTCCTGCCAGGTGTGGGTGGTGTAGGTGATGTAGTAGTAGCCGTCGGTGTGCTTGAAGACGCTCGCGTCGCGGATGCGGTTGGTGGGCGGGGTGTATGCGGAGGCCTGCACCAGCCGGAAGTCGGTGGCGTCGTCGGACTGGTAGACGTTCACCGTGCCGTCGTTGCTGTCGAGGAACGGCACGATGGTGTAGCGGGTGGCCGATCCGGCGGCGGGCGCGGCGGCGAGGGCTGTGCCGAGCAGGCCGGGGGCCTCGCCGAGCACGAACGCGGCGGCGGGCAGGACGGCCATCGCGCGCAGCAGGGCACGGCGGGACGGGGCGGGGGGACGTGTCGTCATGGTGCGGCTCTCCTACGGCTTCAGGGTTCGACATTCCGAACAAGGTCCGGAAAGTCGATCAGAAGCTAGGCGTGAGGCAGGATCGCGTCAATCCCCTGCGCAGGAACACACGGTGCCTGTGGGGCGGCTGTGCGGTCGACGGGTCCGCCCCGCTCCGACCTGGGCGCTCCCGACTCGATGTCGTGCACGCGCCGTTCCGCTGTCCGGCGCCCGCAGGTTACCGTGCGGTAGACAATGTCGTCCCGGAGGTGCCCCCGCATGACGCCCGACCGTGCCGCAGGTCTGACGGACACCGCACGCGCCCTGGCCGGGGGCGAAGTGTCGTCCCGCACGCTCGTCGAGCGGACCCTCGCCCGGATCGAGGCGAGCCAGGGCGTCCTCAACGCCTTCCGGGTGGTGCGGGCCGAGGCCGCGCTCGCCGAGGCCGAGGCGGCCGACCGGGAGTTGGCGTCCGGCGTGCGCCGACCGCTGCTCGGGGTCCCCGTCGCCGTCAAGGACGACATGGACGTGGCGGGCGAGCCGACCGCGTTCGGCTGCGCCGGCGCGTACCCGTCCGTCGCCGAGGACGGCGAGGCGGTCCGGCGGCTGCGTGCGGCCGGAGCCGTGATCGTGGGCAAGACCAACACCTGCGAGCTCGGGCAGTGGCCGTTCACCGAGGGGCCGGCCTTCGGCGCCACCCGCAACCCGTGGAGCACCGGTCACACGCCCGGCGGCTCCTCCGGCGGTTCGGCCGCGGCGGTGGCGGCGGGGCTGGTGCCGGCCGCCCTCGGCTCGGACGGGGCCGGCTCCGTCCGCATCCCGGCCTCCTGGACGCATCTGATCGGCGTGAAACCGCAGCGGGGCCGCATCTCGACCTGGCCGCGCGGGGAGTCCTTCCAGGGCATCACCGTCAACGGCACCCTGGCCCGGACCGTCGCCGACGCGGCCCTGCTGCTCGACGCGGCCGCGGGCAACCACGCACACGACCCGCACCGGCCGCCGGCCGTCGACGCCTCGGCGGCGGTGCGCCGCGACCCCGGCAGGCTGCGGATCGCGCTGTCGCTGAAGCCGCCGTTCACCGCCGTGACCGCCCGGCTGCGGCCCGAGGTGCGCGCCCGGGTCCTGGAACTCGCCGAGAAACTGGCCGGGTTGGGTCACACGGTCGAGGAGGCCGATCCGCCGTACGGGCAGATCGGCCTCACCTTCGTGCCCCGGGCGACCGCGGGCATCGCCGAGTGGGTCGCCGACGCGCCCTTCCCCGCGCTCCTGGACCGGCGCACCCGGGACGCCGCCCGGCTGGGCCGGCTGCTCGGCGGGGCGCCGCTGCGGGCGGCCCGGCGCGCCGAGACGGTCCTGCACCGTCGTGTCGGCGCCTTCTTCGCCGGTTACGACGTGGTCCTCGCGCCGACGACGGCCGCTCCCCCGCCGCGCATCGGGGCGATGCTTGAGCTGAGCGGGATCGCCACCGACCGCGCCATGATCGCCGCCTGTCCTTACGCCTGGCCGTGGAACGTGCTGGGCTGGCCCGGTGTCAACGTCCCGGCGGGCTTCGCCCCCGGCGGGCTGCCGGTCGGGGCGCAGCTGCTCGGTCCGGCGCACAGCGAGCCGCTGCTGCTCTCGCTCGCCGCCCAACTGGAGGCGGAGCTGCGCTGGCACGAACGGTGGCCGAGCGAAGCTGTCGCCGACTCCCCGGCCTGACGGCCAGGTTGTGCCCGTACTCTGTGACCATGGACGACGCGGCGATGGTCGGGCTCATGGGGCGGGTCACCGGGACGATCGGGCCGGGTCTCGTCGGCGAGGTCATGGTCCGGGTGCGCGGTGGGGCCGAGCACTTCCTCGCCTACGCGGCGGACGGCACGGCCCGCATCGAGTGCGGCACCGTCGTGATGGTGGTGGAGCACCTGCCGCCGCGATCGGTCTACGTCACCCGCGCGTACGACGGTTGAGCCCGTCACGGCCCAGGTGAGGGCCGCTTGCGTGCGGCTTCGGGAACGTAAGCGTCAAGATTGCAACAAGGATGCGTCAGCGTCTTCAACCCGGGGCCGGCGAGGCGCAGACTCCCTTCGTTCGGTGCCGAAAGGGCACCATCACAAGGGGGCGTATGCCGATGGTTGTCGGCGTCGTTGCGGGGGTGGCGGTTGTCGCCGTCCTCGCTCTGATCGGTCTGTTCAAGATGATGTGGCGCGTCGCGGAGCCCAACGAGGCACTCGTCATCTCCGGCTCCAACCACCGTACCGAGGGTCTCGAGGCGGGCATGGGTTTCCGCATCGTCACCGGGCGCGGAACGCTGGTGATGCCCGGCGTGCAGGTGGTGCGCAAGCTGTCGCTCGACCTGAACGAGACCGAACTGCAGGTGGACTGCGTGACGCACCAGGGCATTCCGCTCCGGGTGCGGGGCGTGGTCATCTTCAAGGTGGGCGACGACTTCGTGTCGATCGCCAACGCGGCCCGGCGTTTCCTCGACCAGCAGAAGCTGATGTCGGAGCGGGTGCACAACGTCTTCGCCGGTCATCTGCGTTCCATCGTGGGCGGGTTGACGGTCGAGGACATGATCCGCGACCGGGAGAAGCTCACCGGGCAGACCCGTGCCGCCTGCGGTACGGAGATGGAGAAGCTGGGCCTGATCGTGGACTCGCTGCAGATCCACGAGATCGAGGACCCGACCGGTTACATCAAGAACATGGCGATGCCGCACGCGGCGGCCGTGCAGCGGGACGCGCGCATCGCCCAGGCGGAGGCGAACCGGCTCGCCACGGAGGCGGAGCAGGCCTCGTTCGCCCGGATGGCGGAGGCCACCAGGGACAGCGAGATCCTCCAGGCCGGTTACCAGGCCGAGCGGGACAAGGCGGGCGCCAAGGCCCGTCAGGCGGGACCCCTCGCCGACGCCGCCGCCCGGCAGGAGGTCGTCGTCCAGGAGACGCGGGTGGCCGAGCTGGAGGCGCACCGTCGCGAGCAGCAGCTCCAGGCGGACGTGCGCAAGCCCGCGGACGCGCAGGCCTACGAGAAGCGCACGCTGGCCGAGGCCGAGCGCGACGCCCGGATCTCGGCGGCCGAGGCCAAGGCGAAGGAGACGGAGCTCGCGGCCGCAGCCGAGGCGACCCGTGTCAAGCAGGCCGCCGGCGCCGAGGCCGAGGCGACCAGGACCCGCGGTGAGGCCTCCGCGGCCGCCACCCGGGCCACCGGTGAGGCCGAGGCGGCCTCCGCGCAGGCCAGGGGTCTGGCGGCGGCGGAGGCGGCGAAGGCACAGGGCCTCGCGGAGGCGGAGGCCATCAAGGCCCGCGCCGCCGCGCTCGCCGAGAACCAGGAGGCGGTCGTCGCCCAGCAACTCGCCGAGAACTGGCCGGAGATCGTGAAGGCGGGCGCGTCCGCCTTCGGCAACGTCGACAACATGGTGCTGCTCAACGGCGCCGACGGTATGGCGGACGTGTTCGCCAAGGCGCTCACCATGGGCGGGACCGGGCTGGGGCTGGCCCGGCAGCTGCTCGCGTCGATGAACCAGAACGGCCAGGCTCCCGCCGGGACTTCGCCGCTGAACGGGTCGGCGGGACCGGCATCGCAGAGGGTGCCCGTCGAGGAGAGGTGACACACCGGTGAGGCACGGTCACGGGGGCACCGCTTAGGGTGCCCCCGTGACCGCGTTTACCGATGCAGACGTCCCGGGCCGCTCCGGCCCCACCGCCACCGTCGAGGCCGACCCGCGTGCGGTCGGCCGGGTGCGCACCGAGTACTCCCCCGCGCACGACGGCGACCCGGACCCCGGCGAGATCGTGTGGACCTGGGTGCCGTTCGAGGAGAACGACGGCCGGGGCAAGGACCGTCCGGTGCTCGTCGTCGCCAGGGAGCCGGGCGGCACCTTCCTTGCCGTGCAGCTCTCCAGCAAGCGGCACGACGGCGACCGGGAGTGGGTGGCCATCGGCAGCGGACCGTGGGACCGGACCGGTCGCGACTCCTGGGTGGACGTCGACCGGGTGCTGCGGCTGCACGAGGACGGCATGCGCCGTGAGGCCTGCGCGCTGGACCGGATGCGGTTCGACCTGGTGCGCCGGCGCCTCCACGAGCGCTACGGCTGGACCTGAGCACCCGTTCGGCCGAACGCGTGCCCGAAGGCGGCGCGGACCGTGCCGCCCGGCGTCCGGTCCAGCACCCCGAAGACCACGTGGGCGAACCGGTGCTCGAAGCGTCCGCCGGCGGCCAGCGGCGCCCGGAAGGCCTCCGCCACCTGTGCGGGGTCGTTGCGGAACACCCCGCAGCCCCACGCGCCGAGCACCAGGCGGCGGTAGCCGTGCGCGGCGGCCGTCTCCAGGACCCGTTCGGCGCGGGCGGACAGGGCGCGCGGCAGCTCGGCGGCCCGCTGCGGCGTCGTGCGCAGCACCACGCCCGCGTTCGGTGCGGCGGCCGTCAGGAAGCCGACGGTGTACGGCTCGTCCAGCAGACGGCCCCGGTCGTCGCGGAAGACCGGGACGGCCGGTGAGTGGATGACGCGGTCCGTGTAGAACGCGTCGCGGTGGGCGCGGTGGTGGTCGTAGAACCCCCGGGCCTCCAGCAGGCACGTGTACAGCGCGGAGGCCCGGCACAGCGCCTCCTCCTGCGCCTGGGCCCCGTTGAGGAAGCCGCCGCCGGGATTGCGCGCCGAGGCGAAGTTGAGGACGGCGACCGCGTCTCCCCCGACAGCCGGCCCTCCCCCGGCGACCGGATTCGCTCCGGCGACGGGATTCCCTCCGGCGACGGGATTCCCTCCGGCGGCCGGCGCTCCTTCCGCGGACGCGCCGACGAGCCGGCGGGCCGCCTCCAGGCTGCTCTCGCCGGTGACCTCGACGCGCAGGCCCACCGGCAGGGCGGCGGGCACCTCGACCGGTCCCGGTCCCGCCGTCCGTGTACCGGCACGGGCGGCCTTCACCGCCGCGGCGAGGGACACCGTGCGCCCGTCGGAGGCGCGGTAGCCGCCGGCGGCCACGATCCGCTCGGTCTCCCGGGCGATGCCGCGCAGCCGTGCGCTCATGGGGCCACCCCCGTGGACCCCATGAGCGCGTGCCGTGCGGTCACTCCTGCCCCGCACCTCGCCTCGCGCAGCACGCCGCGCCTCTCCCCCGTCGAGCTCATGCACGCATCGTGAGCGATCCCGGACATCGCGTGCAACACGATTTTCCGGCGCCGGAGCACATGACGCATGCTCCGGGCTCGTCCGGGAAGCAGCTCTGGGGCCAGGGGAAACCGGCGGTGAACCGGCGGTGAACCGCACGGAATCCGGGCTTCACTGTCCTGAAAGTGCCGATGTGCACCCTTGTGCGAATCGGATCCAGGGTCTTGGGTGGAACGAGCTCTGCCGGTCCGGCCGCACCGAGGCCGGACCGGTGGCATGGTGGAATCTCAGGAGGATCCCGACATGTCCGACTCGGTAAGCGACTGTACGAACGGAGCAGAGCCGCGCATCGCCGTCACCGAAGCCGAGGTGGAGGCGCTGGTCAGGGGAATCTGCTTCAAGACCGGCCCGCCCCGCACCGTCGGGGTCGAGGTGGAGTGGCTCGTCCACGAGCTGCACACGCCGCAGCTCCCCGTCACACCCGATCGGCTCGAAGCGGCCTACGCCGCCCTGCGGGACGTGCCACTGCGCTCGCCGCTCACCGTCGAACCCGGCGGTCAGCTGGAGCTGAGCTCGCCGCCCGCCGCCTCCCTCATGGAGTGCGTGCACACCGTCTCCGCCGACCTGGCCGCGGTCCGCGCCGCCCTGCGCGAGCGGGGACTCACCCTCGTCGGCATGGGAACCGACCCCTGGCACACACCGCGCCGGTTCCTGCACGAGCCCCGCTACGACGCCATGGAGTCCTGCCTCGACCGCACCGGGCCGGCGGGCCGCGCCATGATGTGCACCTCGGCCTCCGTGCAGGTCTGCCTGGACGCCGGGTACGAGGAACCGGGCCCGCTCGGGCACGGCCGGCGCTGGTGGCTGTCGCACACGCTGGGCGCGGTACTGGTGGCGGCCTTCGCCAACTCCCCGCTGCTCGGCGGCGCCCCCACCGGCTGGCGCTCCACGCGGCAGCTGCTGTGGATGGAGATCGGTGCCGGCCGCGCGGGCGGGCCGGCCATGGACGGCGATCCCCGCGCGGCCTGGGCACGGCACGTGCTGGACGCGCCGGTGATGTGCGTGCGGCGTGCCGGCGGGGCCTGGGAGGTGCCCGACCGCCTCACCTTCCGCCAGTGGACCCGAACGGGCGAGCCGACCCGGGAGGATCTCGACTACCACCTCACCACCTTGTTCCCGCCGGTCAGACCGCGCGGCCATCTGGAGCTGCGCATGATCGACGCGCAGCCCGGCGACGACGGCTGGATCGTGCCGCTCGCCGTGACGACGGCCCTGTTCGAGGACCCGGAGGCCGCCGAGTTCGCCTACCGCGCGGTCAAGCCGCTGGCCGAGCGGGCCCGGCCACTGCCCGCCCCGCACAATCCGCTGTGGATCGACGCGGCCCGGCACGCGCTGACCGACCCCGAACTGCACGAGACGGCGGTCGCCTGCTTCGCCGCCGCCCTGCGTGCCCTGCCCCGCCTCGGCGCAGACGACGCCGTGCTGGAGGCCGTGACGGACTACCGGGACCGCTACGTCATCAAGGGACGCACCCCCGCCGACGACCAGCTCGACCGCCTGCGCGGCACGGACGCCCGCGCGCACGGGAAGGACCTCCGCCCATGACCGAGCCCGCCCTGGACGCGGAGCCCGCACCCG
This sequence comes from Streptomyces sp. P3, assembly GCF_003032475.1. NCBI lineage: Bacteria > Bacillati > Actinomycetota > Actinomycetes > Kitasatosporales > Streptomycetaceae > Streptomyces > Streptomyces sp. P3. Next base: position 5,295,808 of record NZ_CP028369.1, on the reverse strand, counting down.
CCGCGGACGCCGCGCCCGCCTCGAACATGGCCGCCCCGGACGCGGACGTGCTGCGCGCCCGCGCGCTCGCCTCGCTCACGACGGCCCGCGCCCGCACGACGCTGCTGACCACCTGCGTCGAGGAACCCGACCTCACCGCCCAGCACTCCCCGCTGATGTCCCCGCTGGTGTGGGACCTCGCCCACATCGGCAACCAGGAGGAGCTGTGGCTGCTGCGCGCGGTGGCCGGCCGGGAGGCGATGCGCCCCGAGATCGACGGCCTGTACGACGCCTTCGAGCACTCGCGCGCCGAACGCCCCTCGCTGCCCCTGCTGCCGCCCGCGGAGGCCCGCCGGTACGCGGCGGAGGTGCGCGGCCGGGTCACCGACGTGCTGGAGTCGGCCGACTTCCACGGCACCCGGCTGACGGAGTCCGGCTTCGCCTTCGGGATGATCGCGCAGCACGAACAGCAGCACGACGAGACCATGCTGATCACCCATCAGCTCCGCACGGGGCCACCGGTGCTCACCGCCCCCGACCCCGAACCGGTCCCGCTGTTCACCGGCCCGGCCGAAGTGCTGGTCCCCGGTGGCCCGTTCACCATGGGCACGTCCGGCGAGCCCTGGGCCCTGGACAACGAACGCCCCGCCCACCGGCGTGAGGTGGCGCCCTTCCACATCGACACGATCCCGGTGACGAACGCGGCCTACCAGGCGTTCATCGAGGACGGCGGTTACGACGAGGAACGCTGGTGGACGAGGGAGGGCTGGGCGCACGTCCGCGGGCACGGCATCCACGCGCCGCTGTTCTGGCACCGTGACGGCGGGCAGTGGCTGCGCCGCCGGTTCGGCGTCACCGAGGTCGTGCCGCCCGACGAGCCGGTGCTGCACGTGTGCTGGTACGAGGCCGACGCCTACGCCCGCTGGGCCGGACGCCGGCTGCCCACCGAGACCGAGTGGGAGAAGGCGGCCCGCTTCGACCCCGCTACCGGCGGCTCGATGCGCTACCCGTGGGGCGACGCCGATCCCGCGCCGGAACACGCCAACCTGGGCCAGCGCCATCTGCGTCCGGCCCCGGCGGGCAGCTACCCGGCCGGCGCCTCCCCACTCGGCGTACGGCAGTTGATCGGCGACGTCTGGGAGTGGACGTCCAGCGACTTCACCCCCTACCCGGGGTTTCGGGCGTTCCCGTACAAGGAGTACTCGGAGGTGTTCTTCGGGCCCGATCACAAGGTGCTGCGCGGCGGTTCGTTCGCGGTGGACCCGGTCGCCTGCCGCGGCACCTTCCGCAACTGGGACTATCCGATCCGGCGGCAGATCTTCTCCGGGTTCCGCACCGCCCGCTCGGGGGGCTTCTGATGTGCCGTCACCTCGCCTACCTGGGGCCCGAGGAGGCGCTCGGCAGGCTCCTCGTCGATCCCCCGCACGCGCTGTACCGCCAGTCGTGGGCGCCGCGGCAACAGCGCCACGGCACGGTCAACGCCGACGGCTTCGGGGTGGGCTGGTACGCCGAGGGCGACCCGACGCCGGCCCGCTACCGCCGTGCCGGGCCCATCTGGGCGGACCTGTCCTTCGCCGACCTGGCCCGGGTGGTGCGCAGCCGGGCCGTGCTGGCCGCCGTCCGGGACGCCACCTCGGCCGGCGCCGACGCGGAGGCCGCGGCGGCCCCGTACGCGGCGGACGCCTGGCTGTTCAGCCACAACGGCGCGGTCGCCGGCTGGCCGCGCTCGCTGGAGCCGCTGGCGCGCACCCTGCCCGCCGCCGACCTGCTGTCCATGGAGGCCCGCAACGACTCCGCTTTCGTGTGGGCGCTGGTCCTCGCCCGGCTGCGCGCCGGGGACCCGGCGGGCCAGTCGCTGACCGACACCGTCCTCGAGGTCGCCGCCGCGGCCCCCGGCTCGCGGCTCAACCTGCTGCTCACCGACGGGACGGCCGTCACCGCGACCGCCTGGGGCGACACCCTCTGGTACCTGACGGAACCGGGCGGGGGCACGGTGGCCGTGGCCTCCGAACCGTACGACGACGATCCGCGCTGGCAGGAGGTCCCGGACCGGACCCTGCTCGTGGCGAGCCGCGCCGACGTCGCGCTCACCCCGCTCAAGGACCCGAGCGCGGACACGGCACCCGCACCATCCGAGGAAAGGCAGTCATGACCGGCACCCGCGCCTACGGCTACACCGACACCCTCGACGCCGAGCACTACGCCAGGGCTCTGCGCGCCGACATCCGCGGCGGACTGACCAGCACCCCCAAGTCCACGGCACCCACCTGGTTCTACGACGCCCGGGGCAGCGAGCTCTTCGAGGAGATCACCCAGCTCCCGGAATACCCCTTGTGGAGGGCGGAACTGGGACTGCTCCAGCTCCACGCCGAGGACGTGGCCGCGCAGACCGGGGCACGCAGCATGATCGAGCTGGGGTCCGGGAGTTCGACGAAATCCAAGCTGGTCATCGAGGCGCTGGGGCCGGCCGGCCTGCACTACGTGCCCGTCGACGTCAGCGCGGACGCACTGCAACAGGCCGGCGCGCAACTCGTCCAGGACTATCCGGGGATCCGTCTGCACGCCCTGCGTGCCGACTTCACGGCTCCGCTCGTGCTGCCGGCGCTGCCCGAGGAGGGCCCACGGCTCATCGCCTTCCTCGGCAGCACGCTGGGGAACTTCCGGCGCCCGGCCCGCGGCCCGTTCCTCCGCGGGCTCCGGGACGTCATGCGGCCCGAGGACTTCCTTCTGCTCGGTGCCGACCTGGTCAAGCCGGAGCACGAGATGATCGCCGCCTACGACGACGCGCAGGGCGTCACGGCCGAGTTCGACAAGAACCTGCTGCACGTCCTGAACCACGAACTGGACGCCGACTTCGACCCGGACGCCTTCGACCACGTGTCGGTGTGGAACAGCACCGAGAGTCTCATCGAGATGAGGCTGCGCAGTCGGGCCGAGCAGCTGGTGAAGATCCGGGAACTCGACCTGGCGGTGCAGTTCGAGCGCGGAGAGGAATGGATCACCGAGCGCAGCGCCAAGTTCACCGTGTCCGGGTTGCGGGAGGAGATGGCCGAGGCGGGCCTTCGCACCCGTCAGCTCTGGTCCGACCCGAACGCCGGCTTCATGCTCACCCTCGCCACGGCGCACTGAGTCGGCCGCCACCCGCCGGCGGGACATCCCGGGGACATTCCGGGGACGGGACACCCCGAGGGGCGGGGCTCACGCCGTGGGCCCCGCCCCTCGTCCGGGCCCTCGGGGGCGGCACCGGCGGGCTCACACCCGTCTGCCCACACCCCGCCGGTCACGGATGGAAGGGGTCCCAGCCCGGCTCCCCGGTGGGCGGGGGGCCGGCGGTGGGCCCGCCCGGGGCGCACCGCGCGGGATCGGGCGGCTGGAACAGCCGGTACGCGCCGACCCGGTCGGTGACGAACCGTACCGGCGTGTCCTCGTCGGCCGACGGGCCCGGTGCCACCCGGGGCAGTTCTCGTTCGGTCAGGGGTTCACCCGCGTACACGGCTACGAGCACCCCGACACACACGCCGTCCCGGACGGCGGGAAGGTCACCGGGGAAGCCGACGGTCCGGGTTCTGGCGCCGTCCGCGAAGAGGCGATAGCGCCTGACGGACGACCACTCGGTCCGCGACGTCGCCGCCGCCGTTGTGTTCGTGGTCGTGGTCGTCAGGGTCCAGAACTCGACCTGCACGGCGAGCGGAAGGCACAGCCGCCGGGCATCGGCCGTCCGCGGTGCGCCCACGACGACCGACATCCTCGCGGACGGCGCGGCAGCGCCCTCGACCGTCCGGAAGGAGACCGCGTCGCGCAACCAGGCGGCCTTCTGCCGTCCCGGCCATGCGTCGTCGGCACGGCAACCTGCGGTCTGCGTGGTCTCGGACGCCTTCGAGCAGCCGGCGCTGAGCAGGGCGAGGGCCGCTGCGCAGGCCGTCAACGCCCCGCGGCGGAGTCGGGTCGGGGTGATGTGCATGGGTTCCTCGTTCGTCACGGCCGGCCCGCGGACTTCCCACGGTGCGGGCGGCGAGCAGTCTGCCGAGGCCCCGGCCACGGCAGGGACGCCGGAAAGCCGCTGTGTCCGCTTCGTGATCACGAGGATGGCCCGGGGCGCCGCGAACGGTGCGCCGTTCGTCTCGTGGCAGAGGTCCCGGAGGATCCCCCGGGAGACGGTTTGCCGCTCAGAACCGCCTTTTCGGCGATCCGTAGCCGAAATCGCCAACCAGTTGAGCAATTGGCTTGTCGTCATCACGATTTCCCTGTCGAACGCCCGACGGCAGACCTCGGGTCCCAGCGCTGCAGAAGCGAGTCGAGCATGGTGCGTGTCCGTGCGTCTCTGTCCCAGCTGCCCGCCTATGTGCCGGGCCGCAAACAGCCCGGGGCCATCGTGCTGGCCGCCAACGAATCCCCGCACGGACTGCTCCCCGGGGTGGCCGCGACCCTCGTGGAGACGGTCGGCGGCGTGTCGCGCTATCCCGACCTGCACGCCGGTTCGCTCGTGGAGGCCCTGGCGGCGCATCACGGGGTCGCACCGGAGCGGATCGCGATGGGCGCCGGATCGTCCGAGGTGTGCGGCCAGCTGCTGCACACGGTCGTCGGTCCCGGCGACGAGGTCCTCTTCGGGTGGCGGTCGTTCGAGGCGTACCCGATTCTCACCGCCGTGGCGGGCGGTACGCCGGTCCGGGTGCCGCTGCGCGGGCAGGTGCTCGACCTCGACGCCATGGCGGCGGCGATCACCGCGCGCACCCGACTGGTCTTCGTGTGCAACCCCAACAACCCGACCTCCACCGCGGTCGGTGCGCCGGCCCTGACCGATTTCGTCGACCGGGTGCCGCGGGACGTGCTGATCGTCGTCGACGAGGCGTACCGGGAGTACGCCGATCCCGCCCTGGTTCCCGACGCTCTGGCCCTGTTCGGCGACCGGCCGAACGTGGCGGTGCTCCGGACCTTCTCGAAGGCCTACGGCCTGGCGGGGCTCCGCGTGGGCTACTGCGTCGCGCCGCCCGGGGTCGCGTCCCTCGTGCGCCGGACGCAGGTGCCATTCAGCGTCAGCGCGCTCGCCCAGCGGGCCGCCGTCGTCGCGCTCGGCGAAGGCGCTGAGGTCGCCCGACGCGCCGCCCTCACGGTCGCCGAACGCGAACGCGTCCTGGGGCGGTTGCGGGCGCTGGGCCACGACGTGCCCGACTCCCGGTCCAACTTCGTCTGGCTGCCGCTCGGCGGGGCCAGCGGGGACTTCGCGTCGCACTGTGCCGGCGGACAGGTCCTGGTGCGCCCGTTCCCCGGCGAGGGCGTCCGGGTGACGATCGGGCTGCCGGCGGAGAACGACGCCCTGCTGGCGCTCGCGGCGAGCTGGAGAGGCTGACGGCCATGCGCCCCGGCCCCTACGAGCGTCACCGCGAGTTGTTGCACAGCGTCGTCAGCGCCCTCGCCGCCGGTGAGTGCCACCGCCCCTTCGCCGAGGCGACCGTCCAGGACGCGGCCGACGCGGGCATGCGGTCGACCCGCACCGCGGGAAAGGTGTTCGGCTCGCTGCTGGGGCGCCCCTTCGACCTGGTGCAGCCCGGTGAAGTCGCCCGTGTGCGCACGGAGTCGTCGCCGTACGGGCTCGGCCTGGCCATCGCCTATCCCCGCTGTGAACCCTTGGAGCTGGTCGCGGCGGCCGCCCGGGCGGCACCCGGCTGGCGGGCCGCGGGTCCCCGTCAGCGTGCCGGGCTCGCCGTGGAGATCCTGCGGCGGCTCAACACCCGCAGTCACGAACTGGCCCTCGCGGTGCACCACACCACCGGTCAGCCGCTGCGGGCCGCGCTGCACGCCGCCGGGCCGCGCGCGCAGGACCGTGCGCTCGAAGTGGTGGCCCAGGCCTTCGCCGAGTCCGAGCGGGTGCCGTCCGGTCTGCACTGGGAGAGCGCGGGACGACGCGGCGGACCACCGCTCGCACTGCGGGGTACCTGCACCCTGGTGCCACGTGGTGTGTCGCTGCTCATCGGCTGCCCCGACTTCCCGCTCTGGAACGGTTACCCCGGCCTGTTCGCCAGCCTGGTCACCGGCAACCCCGTCGTCGTCGCCCCGCATCCGCGCTCGGTGCTGCCGCTGGCGATCACCGTGCGAGTCGCCCGCCAGGTGCTGGAGGAGGCCGGCCACGACCCGAACCTCGTGACACTCGCCGTGGCCGAGCCGGAACGGCGGGTGCACCTGCGGCTGGCCACCGACCCGGCCGTACGGATCGTCGACTTCACGGGCTCCGCGCGCGTCGCCGACTGGCTGGAGCGGCACGCCGCGCAGGCCACCGTGTTCGCCAGCCGGACCGGGCTGAACACCGTGGTGGTGGACTCGACCGACGACTACCCGGGCCTGGTCAGGGGGCTCGCCCTCTCCTCCTGCCTGTGCAACGGAATGGTGCGCACCACCCCGCAGAACATCCTGGTGCCGGAGCACGGCTTCGGCACCGACGAGGGCCACAAGACGCTGCGTGACCTGGGAACCGACGTCGGGGAGGCCGTGGACCGGCTGCTCGGACACCCCTCGCGCGCGGCGGGGGTGCTGGGCGCGACCACCGCCGACGAGGTGCGCGCCGCGCTGACCGAGGCCGCACGGTACGGCCCGGTCGTGCACGCCTCCGGCCCGGTGCCCCATCCGCGTCATCCGGGCGCCGAACTGCGCAGTCCGCTGCTGGTGCGGCTGCGCGCCTCGGACGAGCAGGTCTACACGCGGGAGTGGCCCGGACCGATCTCCTTCCTGGTCGGCACCGAATCCACCTCGCACAGCCTGGCGCTCCTGCGGCGTACGGTGGCGCGGCACGGCGCGCTCTACGCCTCGGTGCACTCCACCGACACGCTGGTCCTCGCGGCGGCCGAGACGGCGGCGCTCGACGCCGGAGTGCCGCTGGTGGAGAATCTGGACGATCTGCCGGCCGACCCGTCCTCGGCTCTCGCGGATCTGCCGGGCGGGGGAGCCCACTTCGTCACCGGACGGTTCCGCGTGGTGCGCTCACGCAGGCACGCCACGCCGACGGTTCCCGTCCCGGTGCCCGCGAGGCGCGCCGAGGCCGCCGCCGAGCTGGTGGACCGCTGAAACCGCCGGTCCTCAGTCCGTCCAGGTGGCGCCGCGTCCCCGCACCTCGTCGAAGACGAGCCAGGTGCGGGTGGAGCGCACACCCGGCACCGCCTGGATGCTCTCCAGCACGACCTTGCGCAGGGCCAGGTTGTCCGGGGCGCGCACCAGCACCAGGACGTCGAAGTCGCCGGTGACGAGGGCGACATGCTCCACGTAGGGGATGCGGCGCAGTTCGCGGGAGATGTCACGCCAGGCGTTCTGCTCGATGCTCATCGTGACGTAGGCGCTCGTGCCCAGACCCGCTCGCTGGGCGTTGAGCTGCGCGGTGAAGCCCGTGATGACGTCCTCGGCCACGAGCCGGCCGATGCGGGTGTAGGCGTTGGCCCGGGAGATGTGCACCTGCTCGGCGAGTGAGCGGACCGAGATCCGGCCGTCCTGGAGGAGCCGACTGAGGATCTGCCGGTCGATGTCGTCGAGCGGGACGGCGTTGCGTCCGGCCGCTGCCGTCGGCGGCGAGTTTCCCTCGGACACCTTGTCCTCCCGAGCCATCGATTCCGGCAGTTCATCACCGGTTCGGTGCGGCTGCTGAACACATATTCAGGGATCGCCGCGCCGCTCCTGTCAAGTGTCCAGAGAAGGCCGGCGCCCTACCTGTGCGGAACCTGCACCGCCCGCGGGCGGTGCACTCACCCGCCTCCGGGACGGCGTTCCGCGCGCCGGAAGAGTGCCCGGGCGGCTCCGGCGGGGTCAGGGGGCCGGCGGGGGTCAGGGGCCGGTGTGGCGTCGCAGGAGCGGGCGCACGCTGAGGGGCTGCAGTTCCATCAGCACGATGGTGGTGTTGGAGCGGACGACGCCGGGGACTTCGAGGAGGTGGTTGGTGATGCGGTGGAGGTCCGTCGTGTCACGGGCGACGACCCGGGCGAGGAGGTCCGCGTCGCCGGTGGTGACGAGGAGTTCGACGACTTCGGGGATGCGCAGGATGCCCTCGCGGGTGGGCTCTCCCACTCTCTGGCTGATGGACAGGGTGATCAGGGCCAGCAGGGGGTAGCCCAGGGCGGCCGGGTCGACGCGGCGGCTGGGTTCTTTGAGGTGGCCGCTTTCCTCGAGCCTCTTCAGCCGGCTCTGGACCGTGTTGCGGGCGAGGCCGAGCCGGTCGGCCAGGGCGACGATGGTCGCCTGCGGGTCTGCGTCGAGCGCGAGGAGGATGCGGGCGTCGACGGCGTCCACGTTTCGCATGATGCCCAGTATGCCACGCCGCTCAGACTCGGCATTGAGCATTATGCTCAAGATATTGGACGCATATTGCGCATACTGACGCCCGTTCCTAGGTTTCCGCCATGCAGAAAGCACCATGCGATGGCATGTCAGTGAAAAGCGTCTTCCCTGCCGAGGGGCCTGTGTGGGGCGACGAGGACGAGGTGGTCTCGGTTGCCGTGCGGTACGCACGGCAACTCCTGAGGCAGGACCCGGACCCGGTGACGGGCGCCCGTCCCGCGACCGAACTGACCGAAGCCGTCGGCAGCACCGTGACCGCCCCCGGTATCGGCGCCGCCGCCGCGCTCGGCCTGTTCGACCGCGTACTGGCGCCCGCCACCCGCGCCCAGAACGGGCCGATGAATCTCGCCTACATTCCCGCGGCCCCCACCCGGACCGCGCTCGCCTTCGAGGCCGTCACCGGTGCGGCGAACATCTTCGCGGGAACCTGGGAGGCCGGGGCCGGGGCCATCCACGCCGAGAACGAGGCGCTCGGGTGGCTCACCCGGCTGCTCGGCTGGCCCGCCACCGCGGCAGGCTGCTTCGTCAGCGGCGGCACCATGGGCAACCTCTCCGCCCTCGTCGCGGCCCGAGCCGCCGCCGCGGAACGGCCCCGCCCGGCCGGAGGCTGGAAGATCGTGTGCGCCGACAGCGCGCACTCCTCGATCCGGTCCGCGGCACGCGCCATGGACGTGAAGGTGGTCACCGCACCCGTGGACCGGCACGGACACCTCACCGGAGCCGCCGTGAACGCCGCCCTCGACGCCACCGACGGGGTGTTCGCCGTCGCGGCGACTGCGGGGACCACGAACGCCGGCCTGGTCGACGAACTCGACACCATCGCCGACGCCTGTGAACGCCACGGCGTGTGGCTGCACGTCGACGGCGCCTACGGCGGAGCCGGCCTGGCCGCCGCCAGCGTGCGCCACCGCTACACCGGCATAGAACGCGCCGACAGCTTCATCGTCGATCCCCACAAGTGGCTGTTCGCACCGTACGACTGCTGCGCGCTGCTCTACCGCGACCCCGCACCGGCGCGGGCCGCGCACAGTCAGTCGGCGCACTACCTCGACGCCATCGACCGCGATGTCCACAATCCGTCGGACCTGGCGCTCCACCTCAGCCGCCGCGCCCGCGGCCTGCCGTTCTGGTTCAGTCTGGCCGTCCACGGCACCGACCGTTACGCGACGGCCGTGGAGCGGACCCTGACCACCAGTCGGCAGGTCGCCGACGCCATCCGGGCCAGTGACCACCTGCGCCTGGTGGCCGAACCCGAGTTGTCCGTCGTCCTCTTCGAACGACCGGGATGGAGCGCGCGGGACTACGCGGCGTGGTCCGCGCAGGCCGCCCGGACGGGCGCCACGCTGTGCGTGCCGACCCGGTGGAACGACAGAACGGTCCTCCGCATGGCCTTCGTGAACCCCGACACCCGTGCGGACGCGGTGATCGAGGTCCTCCACACGCTCCGCCGGCTCGTCCGGCCGTGACATCAGCCGGGCGCGGACGTCGCAACGGAGCACGAGGCGCCCACCGGAGCCGAGGTCGCCCGGCACCGCGGCGCGCGACGTACCGCGGGACCCGGGTGTCGCCCACCTCGACGAGTCCGGCCCGTCACCGTCGTCGTACTCGGACTCGGACTCCACAGCGACCTCCGACTCGAAGTCCGGGGTGAACCGGTCCAGGAACTCCTGCGAGACGCCGCCCCTCATCAGCCGCACCGTGACCCTGCTCCGGTCGGGTCCCCCGTCCCGGGCAGCACCCCACAGGCGGTCAGACGGGCGGCGGACACGCAGCGGAGGGCGAGGAGGCGACGTCGCGCGGGGACCCTGTTCCGTCCGGCGGACAGGGCGGGGTCCCGGCACGGGGGGACGAGCGCGGCGCCCGGACACTCACCCCGGATTTTGGTATGCACCAATACGAGGGCCGGGGGGCGCACCCGGAACACGTCCGTCCGCCCCGACGCCTCGCGCTCCGCCGCGGCTTGGGGCACGGTGGAGTGACGCGTGACACACGTGACGACGCCGTCACGGTCGAGAGGAGCATCCCCGATGTCGAACCACACCTACCGGGTCACGGAGATCGTCGGCACGTCGCCGGACGGCGTCGACCAGGCCGTCCGCAACGGGCTCGCCCGCGCCTCGCAGACGCTGCGCAACCTGGACTGGTTCGAGGTGACCCAGGTGCGCGGCCAGATCGAGGACGGCGACATCGCCCACTGGCAGGTGGGCCTGAAGGTCGGCTTCCGCCTGGACGAGTCGGACTGAGCAGCGCTCAGGTACGGCCTTCACCCTCCTGCGCCTGTTCCAGCTCGCCCGAAGGGGCGGCCCAGCGCGCACGCACGACGGTGAATCCGGCCCGCTCGGCGTCGACACAGACCAGCTCGTCGTCGTCCACCAGGACGCGCACGGTCCGGTCGCGGGCGAGCCCGCGCAGGATCTCCAGCTTGGTCAGCCGGGCGGGCCGGCGGTCGCCGTTGCGCCGCATGTGCACGCGCCCCTCCGGCAGCCCCTGCTCGGCGAGCCACTCCAGCGTGTCGCGTCGGCAGCGCTCGGGCCGGCCGGTGAGGTAGACGACCTCGCACTCCTCGGCGCTGGACAGCACCAGCGCGATGCCTTCCGGGATGGGCGGGTCGTCCGGCGCGGCCGCGAAGAACGCTTCCCAGTCGCGCGGCCTGCGCTCCAGGAACCGCTGCCGGTGGGCCGTGTCGGCGAGGGTGTTGTCCAGGTCGAACACCGCGAGGGGCCGCCTGCTGCTCTCGTTCACGACGCCCACCCTAGGGCGTGTTCAGGTCGGTATGGCTGTGGGGATGCCGCGGTTGCAGGTGGGGCAGGCGCCGTCACCGGAGGCCTTCGACGTCCCCGCCGCCCGGCAGCACGGGACACGCGAGCCGAGGACTGGCGGAAGCGGGGGTGCGCACCATGGTCGTCGTCGAGCACGACATGGCGGTGGCGGTGAGGGGAAAGGACCGGGTGATCGGCCTCGTCCCGGGCGGCGACGGCGCCCTATCCGGCCCGCGGGCTCACCGCCGGACGCCGCTGACCGCGCTGCTCCCGCCAGGCCCGGTAGTGATCCCTCACGGTCTCCTCGACCGGGCGGTAGACGAGTCCCAGTTCCTCGGTGCTTCTGCGGTTGTCGACGCGGAAGCGGATCCCGAGGTGGCTGCGGATGTAGGCCTGGGAAAGGCCGAAGGCGGGACCGAGGACGCGGACCGGCCAGTGCGGAAGGGCCGTCCGGGGCAGGCGCAGGTTCCTCGGGTGGTGCTCCAGGAGGATCTTCGCCATGCGGTGGAAGGAGGTCATCTCCTCGGCGGCGAGGATGTACCGGCCGTGGGCGCCCGGCTGTTCGGCGGCCGCGATGTGGGCCGCCGCCACGTCCCGCACGTCGACCGTGGTGAAGCTGAAGTCCGGGGCGCCGTAGAAGAAGTAGCCCTTCAACAGTTCGTCCAGCAGGAACAGGCTGCCCGAGTCGGAGGCCGGGGTGAGCGAAGGGCCCAGGATCAGGCCGGGGTTGAGGGAGACCATCCGCCAACGGCGCTGCGCGGCCTCGGCCTCCCAGGCCGCCTGCTCGGCGACCGTCTTGGCGTAGTGGTAGGGGTTGTTCTCCACCGTGCTGGTGGTGTTGACGTACTTCTCCGACAGCGTCCCGCCGGCCATCTCCCGTACGTCGGCGTAGTCGCCGAAGATCGCGCCCACGGTCGAGGTGAGGACGAGCCGGCGGACCGTCGGCGTGCGCTCGATCGACGCCACGACGTTGCGGGTGCCCTGCAGGGCGGGCTCCACGACGTCCCGCCGACCGTCCCTGATCTTCTCCGGCATCAGGAACGGCGAGGCGACGTGGAAGACCACCGTGCAGGCCCGCATCGCCTCGTCGAAGGAGCCCTCGGTCAGCAGATCGGCCTCGAAGAGGTCGAGGCGGCCGGGAAAGGCGTCCTGGAGCGCGTGCAGCGGGCCGCACTTGGCCGTGTTCGCCGTGGAGCGCACGGTGGTGTGCACGCGGTAGCCGCGGGCGAGGAGCTGCTGGACGAGATGGGCGGCCACGAAGCCGCTGCCGCCCGTCACGAGCACCGGTGTGCCGGCCGGATCTGTGCTCACGCGCGCTCCCCTCGGAGGTCGGACGCGCCATGATCCCATCAACTCGACGCGGCCGTCCCCGCGTTGCCGGGAATCGCCGGGGTGGCCGGCTGCCACCCCGCGGCGGCCCGCCGCCGGCCCTCTCCCCGCCGGCCCTCTCCCCGCCGGACGCCGCCGACCGACTGCCGCGGGCCGCGCGGGGCATGCCGGACGACGGCAGGGCCGGGCGAGGGCCGGGCAGGCGGCGCGTCCAGCACCCCGGTCCCGGCGGCCTCGGCCAGTGCCCTGCGGTCCCGGTGGCCGTCCGCCGCGAGGACGGGCAGCACCTCGACCTCCGCCACCAGGCCCCGGGTGGACACCACCCGCCACAGCGACACGAACAGTGTGTCGTCGCCGACGAAGGCGGCGGCCGTGCTGAGCGCCCCGGCCACGTCGCGGTAGCCGATGCGCACCGGCTGGACCCGGGCCCCGGCGTCCAGCGCGGCCTGGAACACCGCCCGCCGGAAGTGCCCCTGCGCGCGGCCGCACCAGGTGCTCCCCTCCGGGAACACGGCGACCGCGCGGCCGGAACGCAGCACCTGCGCGATCCGTTCCACCGTGGCGGGCAGGGCGCGCAGCCGGTCGCGGTCGATGAACAGCACGCCCCCGCGCGCCGCCAGCGCGCCCGCCACCGGCCACCGCCGGATCTCGGCCTTGGCGAGCATCCGCGCCGGGCGGACGCCGGCCAGCAGCGGGACGTCCAGCCAGGAGATGTGGTTGGCGACGAGGAGCAGTCCCCCGGCGGCCGGCGCGCTCGCGCCGGTCACCCGGACCCGCACCCCGGTCGCCCGGACGACGGTCCTGCTCCACCGTCGCACCACGCCGGCCAGCCCGCCGAGCGGCGACAGCGCCACCCCCGCCAGCACCAGCACCACGACCGCCGTGAGCCGCAACACGGCCCTCGGGACACCCGTGCGGGACGCCGTCGCCCGCACGCACGCCCGCGGAGTGCAGGGCGCCGCGGGCAGCCAGACGCTCACGCGGCGGGCACGAGCGAGAGGAAGTGCCGCAGGTAGCGCGGGTCGATGCGGCTCATCGGCAGCAGCACGTACAGGTCGGCGACGCCGAAGTCGGGGTCGTGGGCGGGCTCCCCGCAGACCCAGGCGCCGAGACGGAGGTAGCCGCGCAGCAGGGCGGGCAGCTCGGTGCGGCCGGCCGCGGCGGCCGGGCCGGACGCCGACGGCGTCCACGGCCGGAGCGGCCGCACCCGGAACTCCTCGGGCGCCAGGTGCTTCGCGCGCACCCGCTCCCAGGCCCCGGCCGCCAGCGCGCCGCCGTCGGCCAGCGGGATGGAGCAGCAGCCGGCCAGCCATGCGTGACCGCGGTCGGCCATGTAGCGGGCGATGCCGGCCCAGATGAGGCCGATGACGGCGCCGTCGCGGTGGTCGGGGTGCACGCAGGAGCGGCCGACCTCGACCAGGCCGGGCCGGATCGCGTCCAACGCGCCGAGGTCGAACTCGCCGTCCGCGTAGAGGCGCCCGGCGGCCGAGGCGCGCTCCGGCGGCAGCAGCCGGTAGGTTCCGACGACCTGGCCGGTGTGCGTCTCGCGCACCAGCAGGTGGTCGCAGCGGGCGTCGAACGGGTCGATGTCGAGGCCCGGCTGCGGGGACGCCAGCGAGGCGCCCAGCTCGCCGGCGAACACGTCGTGCCGCAGCCGCTGTGCGGCCCGTACGTCGTCCTCGTCGCGGGCCAGGGTGACGGTGTAGCGGGCGGGTGCCGTGGACTGCTGGGGACGGTCGAGCGTGGAAACGCCGGTCATGGCTCTCTCCTGTCGCGGGCCGGGTGGGCGCAGCGGCTGCGGCCCCCTGGCGTGGGTGCCGCCGCCCCTGTTCTTCCGCTCCCGGCCGACCTCGGCGTGACCGGCGCGAGGAGAGCTGATGTGCGCTTGCTGAACGGCTCGGGCCGGGGCCGGGGACCGGCCCGACAGGCTCAGGCACGGGCTCCGACGGGAAGGCGGGCCGCCCGAGCAGGTGGTCCGGAGCCGGCCCGAGAGGGCCGGCCGAGGGGTGGATCGGAGGGCGCCGGTCTGTCCGCCGCCCGCCCGGCCGCTCACCTCACGGTCACCTCACCGCTCACCTGGCCGGTCAGGACCGCACCCCGCCCGTGCCGCAGACGCGAGACGGGGCCGGAGAGCACCACTCCCGGCCCCGCCCGTCCGCACGTCCGGCGAACGCTCTGTCGGCCCGGCGCTACCGCTTGGCCACCTTCCGGGTCGCCCGCAGCCACTCCTTGTTCATGGCGGTGATGGACGTCAGCGGGATGCCCTTGGGGCAGGCCGTCGCGCACTCCCCGGCGAGGGTGCAGCCGCCGAACCCCTCCTCGTCCATCTGCGCCACCATGTCCAGCACCCGGGTCTCCCGCTCGGGCGCGCCCTGGGGCAGCACGTTGAGGTGGTTGACCTTGGCGGAGGTGAACAGCATCGCGGCCCCGTTGGGGCAGGCGGCCACGCACGCCCCGCAGCCGATGCACTCCGCGTGCTCGAAGGCGAGGTCGGCGTCCGGCTTGGGCACCGGTGTGGCATGGGCCTCGGGCGCGGCGCCGGTGGGTGCGGTGACGTACCCGCCGGCCTGGATGATCCGGTCGAAGGCGCTGCGGTCGACCACCAGGTCCTTGACGACGGGGAAGGCGGCGGCCCGCCACGGCTCGACGTCGATGGTGTCGCCGTCCCGGAAGGACCGCATGTGCAGCTGGCAGGACGTGGTGCGCTCCGGGCCGTGCGCGTCGCCGTTGATGACGAGCGAGCAGGCGCCGCAGATGCCCTCGCGGCAGTCGTGGTCGAAGGCGACGGGGTCGTCGCCGCGCAGGATGAGCTCCTCGTTGAGGGTGTCGAGCATCTCCAGGAAGGACATGTCGGGCGAGATGCCGTCCACCTCGTACGTGGACATGGCACCGTCGGCGTCGGTGTTGCGCTGCCGCCAGACGCGCAGGGTGAGCCTCATGCGTAGCTCCGCTGGGTGGGGTGGACGTATTCGAAGACCAGGTCTTCCCTGTGCAGCACGGGGGCCTCGCCCGGCCCGGTGAACTCCCAGGCCGCGGCGTAGGCGAACTCGTCGTCGCGGCGGGCGGCTTCGCCGTCCGGCGTCTGGGACTCCTCGCGGAAGTGGCCGCCGCAGGACTCGGCGCGGTGCAGCGCGTCGAGACACATCAGCTCGGCGAGTTCGAGGTGGTCGACGATCCGGTTGGCCTTCTCCAGTGACTGGTTGAACTCCTCGCCCACGCCGGGGACCTTGACGCGCCGCCAGAACTCCTCGCGGATCTGCGGGATGCGCTCCAGGGCCTTGCGCAGTCCGGCGTCGGTGCGGGCCATACCGCAGAACTCCCACATCAGCTCGCCGAGTTCCCGGTGGAAGGAGTCGGGTGTGCGGTCGCCGTCGACGGACAGGAGCAGGTGGAGCCGGTCCTGGGTCTCGGCCAGTACCTCCTGGACGGCGGGGTGTTCGCCGCTCACCTCGCTCTGGCGCGGGTTGCGGGCGAGGTAGTCGTTGACGGTCGCCGGGAGGACGAAGTAGCCGTCGGCGAGGCCCTGCATGAGGGCGCTCGCGCCGAGGCGGTTCGCGCCGTGGTCGGAGAAGTTGGCCTCGCCGATCGCGAACAGGCCGGGGACGGTGGTCTGCAGGTCGTAGTCGACCCACAGTCCGCCCATGGTGTAGTGCACGGCGGGGTAGATCCGCATGGGGACCTCGTAGGGATCCTCGTCGGTGATCCGCCGGTACATGTCGAAGAGGTTGCCGTACTTCGCCTCGACGGCCTTGCGGCCCATGCGCGCGATGGCGTCGGCGAAGTCGAGGTACACGCCCTGTCCGCCGGGGCCGACGCCCTTGCCCTCGTCACAGACGTTCTTGGCGGCACGGGAGGCGATGTCCCGCGGGACCAGGTTGCCGAAGGAGGGGTAGATGCGCTCCAGGTAGTAGTCGCGTTCCTCCTCGGGGATCCGGTTCGGCGGACGGTCGTCGCCCTCGGCCTTCGGCACCCAGATCCGGCCGTCGTTGCGCAGCGACTCGCTCATCAGCGTCAGCTTCGACTGGTGGTCGCCGGTGCGCGGGATGCAGGTCGGGTGGATCTGCGTGAAACAGGGGTTGGCGAAGTGGGCGCCACGCCGGTGCGCCCGCCAGATCGCGGTGGCGTTGGAGTTCATGGCGTTGGTCGACAGGTAGAAGACGTTTCCGTAACCGCCGCTGGCGAGGACGACGGCGTCCGCGAAGTAGGTGTCGATCTTCCCGGTGATCAGGTCCCGGGCCACGATGCCCCGGGCCCGGCCGTCGACGACGATCAGGTCGAGCATCTCGGTCCGCGGGTGCATCTCGACGTTGCCGGCGGCGATCTGCCGGCTGAGGGCCTGGTAGGCGCCGAGGAGCAGTTGCTGACCCGTCTGGCCGCGGGCGTAGAAGGTCCGCGAGACCTGCACTCCGCCGAACGAGCGGGTGTCGAGCAGGCCGCCGTACTCGCGGGCGAAGGGCACGCCCTGCGCCACGCACTGGTCGATGATCTCGACGGAGATCTGCGCGAGCCGGTGCACGTTGGACTCCCGGGCCCGGAAGTCGCCGCCCTTGACGGTGTCGTAGAAGAGCCGGTGCACCGAGTCACCGTCGTTGCGGTAGTTCTTCGCCGCGTTGATGCCGCCCTGAGCGGCGATGGAGTGGGCGCGGCGCGGGGAGTCCTGGTAGCAGAACTGGACGACGTGGTAGCCCTGTTCGGCGAGGGTGGCGCCGGCGGAGCCGCCGGCGAGGCCGGTGCCGACGACGATCACCGTGTGCTTGCGCCGGTTGGCGGGGTTGACCAGCCCGGCCTCGAAGCGGCGCTTGTCCCACCGTTCGGCGACGGGGCCGGACGGGGCCTTGGCGTCGACGACCGGCTCACCGGTCGTGTAGTGCGCGTAGGAGGAGAAGGGACTCATGTTCAGCTCACCACTCCGGTCATGACGCCCACGGGCACCGCCAGGAAACCGGCCGTGAGCAGCAGTGCGAGGACGTCGGCGAAGATCTTGAGGGCGCGGTCGCGGGTGCGGCTGCCGACGCCGAGGGTCTGGGCCGCGCTCCAGAAGCCGTGCCGCACGTGCAGGCCGACGGCGAGCATCGCGACGATGTAGACGACGTTGCCGTACCAGGTGGAGAAGGTGTCCACGACGTTCTGGTACGGGTGGCCCTCCTGGAAGCCGCCGCTGTGCACGGTGCCGGTGGTCAGGTCGAGGACGTGCCACACGATGAACAGGGCGAGGATGACGCCGCCCCAGCGCATGGTGCGGGTGGCGTAGCTCGCCCGCGGCTTCCTGTGCACGTACCTGGTGGGCCGCGCCCTGAGGTCTCGGCGGCTGAGCTGGTACGCGGAGACGGCGTGGGCGACCACCGCGACGACCAGCGCGACGCGTACGAGCCAGAGCGTCCACTCGTAGTGCATGAACGGTTCGCCGACCGTGCGCAGCCAGTGGGCGTAGTGGTTGAACTCCGCCGGGCCGAAGAAGATCTTGAGGTTGCCGATGACGTGGGCGACCAGGTACAGCAGCATGATCATGCCGCTGACGGCCATCACCGTCTTCTTGCCGACGGAGGAGTCCCACACGGTGCGCGCCATGGACGACCTTCGGTCCGTCCGCGTTGCCAGAGCCATGTCTGCAGACGCTAAAGCCGGGGCCGCCGATCGGTCCAAGACATGGTCTGCCTGGAATCCATAGGATCCGCCTATGGCGGGCTTACGCTGGCGGCATGCAGTTCCAGCAGCTCCAGTACTTCGTGGCGGTCGCCGAGACCCGGCACTTCACCCGGGCCGCCGACCTCGTGCACGTGGCGCAGCCGTCCCTGTCGCAGCAGATCAAGGCGCTGGAGCGGGAGTTGGGGGCGGATCTCTTCCTGCGGGCGCGGGGGAACATCACGCTCACCGACGCCGGCGAGGCGCTGCTGCCGCTGGCCCGCCGGATCCTCGCGGACACCGAGACCGCCCGGTACGAGGTGCAGGAGCTGGTGCAGCTGCGCGGCGGCCGGGTGCGGCTGGGAGCGACGCCCAGTGTCTGCACGGGTCTGCTGCCGGACGTGCTGCGGGCCTTCCACGACCGCTATCCGGGTGTCCGGCTGATGATCGAGGAGGGCGGTTCGCACGACCTCGTCCGGTTGCTGGCGCGCGGAGCCCTGGACCTCGCCCTGGTCGTCCTGCCCCTGCCCAGCCCGTCCCCGGCGCTGACCACGGTGGAGCTGCTGCGCGAGGACCTGGTGGTGGTGTCCTCGCCGGAGGCTCCCCGGCCGGGGCGGGGACGCACCGTGCGGATCGCCGACCTGGAGGGCGAACGCCTGGTGGTGTTCCGGCACGGCTACGACCTGAGGGAACTCACCGTGGCCGCCTGTCGTGCGGAGGGTTTCGAACCGGACTTCGCGGTCGAGGGCGGCGAGATGGACGCGGTGCTCGGCTTCGTGCGGGCCGGTCTCGGGGTGGCCGTCGTGCCCCGTATGGTGGCCGCCCGCTCCGGCCGGGGCCTGCGGGTCACCCCGCTCGCCCGGCCCGGCCTGCACCGCACGATCGCCCTGGCCCACCGCAGCGACGTGGCGCCGCCCCGCGCGGCGCGCGAGCTGCAGCGCATGCTGCTGGAGCGGTGAGCCGTCTCGCGCGCGGCACCGCCGGCCGGCCCGCCCCCCACGGGCTCCGGTCCGTGCCGTTACCGCCCCGCTCCCCCTGACCGGACGCACCGCTGCCCGGCCCGGAGCGGTCGCGCCCCGAGGTCAGCCCGTCGCGTCCACCAGGGCCAGGTCGTGGAGGCGGTCAGGGGGGCCGGGGCGGGCGTAGTACCAGCCCTGGGCCGTGTCGCAGCCGAGAATCCGCAGTTGCTCGGCCTGGGCGCCGGTCTCCACGCCCTCCACGGTGACCGCGAGGTCCAGACTGTGCGCGAGCGAGACGATCCCCTCGACGATCTTGAGGTCGACGGGGTCCGCCGGGAACTGCTGCATGCCCTGGGTGAAGGAGCGGTCCAGCTTGAGCACGCTCACCGGGAGCCGACGCAGGTTGGCGAGGTTGGAGTACCCCGTGCCGAAGTCGTCGAGCGCGATGTCCACGCCCATCTCGGCGAGCCTGCGCAGCGGTTTCAGCAGGGCGTCGTCGGCGCCGATCAACGCCGACTCCGTCACCTCCAGGCACAGCGCCGCCGGGTCGACGCCGGCGCGCTCCAGGATGTCGACGGTGTCCTGCACCAGGCCGGGGTGGGTGAGCTGGCACGGGGAGAGGTTGACGTTGATACGCAGCGGGCCGGTGTCCTCGTTGCGTTCACGCCACTCGCCGGCCTGTCGCACCGACTCCTCCAGCACCCAGCGGCCCAGCGGCACGATCAGCCCGGTGTGCTCGGCGAGCGGGATGAACCGGTCGGGTCCGAGCACCCCGTGCTGCGGATGCAGCCAGCGCACCAGCGCCTCCGCGCCCCGCACGCTGCCGTCGCCGAGGTGGACCAGCGGCTGGTACTCGATGAAGAACTCACCGCGTTCGAGGGCCGCCGGGAGCGCCGTGGTCAGACCGTGCCGGGTGATGGCGCGGGCGTCGGCCTCCGGATCGGCGACCTCGAAGCGGTTGCCGCCCGCCGACTTGGCCCGGTACATGGTGATGTCGGCGCTGCGCAGCACCTCCGCCGCACTGCGCTCCCCGGCCGGCCCTTCGACGATGCCGATGCTGCCGCGCACGGTCAGTTCACGGCCGT
The DNA here is from genome assembly GCF_003032475.1 of Streptomyces sp. P3. NCBI lineage: Bacteria > Bacillati > Actinomycetota > Actinomycetes > Kitasatosporales > Streptomycetaceae > Streptomyces > Streptomyces sp. P3. The sequence goes on along the minus strand of NZ_CP028369.1, from coordinate 5,275,762 downwards.
CGATGCTCACGGGCGCGATCAGCGCGTTCATGATGCGCGCGGCGAGCTCGTCGACCTCGTGGCGGGTGTCGGGGCCGGTGGTCAGCGCCACGAACTCGTCGCCGCCGAGGCGGGCGACCATCTCGCCGGGCGCGGTCGCGCAGGACTGCAGCCGGTCGGCGACCTCCACCAGCAGCCGGTCGCCGGCGGCGTGTCCGAGGCTGTCGTTGATGGTCTTGAAGCCGTCCAGGTCCAGATAGCACAGACCGAACCGGCGGCCCTCGCCGGCCGCCAGCACCTTCTCCAGCCGTTCGAAGAACAGGGTGCGGTTGGGCAGTCCGGTGAGCGCGTCGTGGGTGGCCTCGTAGCGCAGCCGCAGATTGAGCAGCCTGCGCTCGGTGGTGTCCTCCATCAGTGCCAGCTGGTACTGCGGGGCCCCGTCCGCGTCCCGCAGCAGTGACACCGTCAGATTGGTCCACAGGGCCGTTCCGTCGGGGCGGCTGAACGCCTTCTCCGTGTGGTAGTGCTCCCGTTCGCCGCGGACGAGCTCGTCGTAGAGCCGCCAGGTCTGCGGCGCGTCCTCGGGGTGGGTGAAGTCCTGGACCTTGCGGCCCAGAAGCGACTGCTGCGAACCGCCGAACATGCGCAGCAACGCCCCGTTGACCTGGAGGACGTTGCCCTCGAGGTCGGCGATGCTGATCCCTATCGCGGCGCCTTCGAAGACCGCGCGGAAGCGGGCCTCGCTGGCGTGCAGCGCCTGCGCGACGACCCCCTGGGCACGCAACGCGGCCTGGGCGATGGCCTCCTGTTCGGCGAGAGTGCGCTCGCGCAGCGCCGTCGCGTAGCCACCGGCCATGGCGTGCTGCAGCCGCGAGGCGCGGGTGCGCAGGTCCTCCTGGGGGCCGTCCTGGCCGCAGTAGAGCACCAGATAGGCGTCGACGCAGTCGAGCGTGCGGCTGAGCGCCTCGGGGTCGGTGCAGTGCGCGTCGACCAGGGCGGCGCCGACCGCCTTGGCGGCGTCGGCGTCGAGGGTCCGCTCCAGCAGCGCCTCGCGCAACCGCCGTGCCAGCGGCAGGAGTTCCTCTTCGAGTTCGGGGCGGGTCAGCGACGTCGAGGTCACCGGGTACACGGCCCGGCTCCAGATCGTCACGAACCGCCGCAGTCTGTCCTCCGGCCCGTCCGGCTCCGCACTCACGCCGTACGCCCCACGCCGGCGAAACCGGAGAAGGCCCACGGGTCCTCGTCCTCCGGCGCCGTGTCCGGCCGCCAGTGCGGCATCGGCACCAGTCCCGGCTCCACCATGTCGTACCCCTCGAAGAACCGCCCGACCTCGTCACGCGAGCGCATGACCAGCGGATTGCGAATGTCCTTGTACACGCCGACGGCGCCCTCGGCCCGCTGCGACAGCTGCGGAATTCCCTCGTAAGAAGCATGCGTGAGCACCAGCAGACTGCCGGGCGCGAGTGCGGCGCCGAGTTCGGCCACCGCCGCGTACGGGTCGTCGGCGTCCTCGACGAAGTGGAGCACCGCGACCAGCAACAGGGCCACCGGCCGCTCCAGGTCGAGCAGTTGCTCCACCTGTGGGCTGGCGAGGATCTCCTGCGGCTTGCGCAGGTCGGCGGCCACGACGTCGACGCCGTCACAGCCGGCCAGCACCGCCTCGCTGTGCGCCACGGCCACCGGGTCGTGGTCGACGTAGACCACGCGCGCGCCGGGGCTCGCCGCCCGGGCGATCTCGTGCGCGTTGCCGAACGTGGGGATCCCGGAGCCGATGTCGAGGAACTGCGTGACACCCTCGGCGACCGCGTACCGCACGGCACGGCGCATGAACGCCCGGTTCGCCTGACTGATCTTCGGCAGTCCCGGAATGAACTCCATGGCCCTGCGGGCCGCTTCCCGGTCCACCTCGAAGTTGTGCGATCCGCCCAGGTAGTAGTCGTAGATCCGCGAGACGCTCGGCACCGAGATGTCGATGCTCCGAGGGGCCCAGGCGGGACGCTCCATCTATCTCTCCAAGGCGTAGGCGATCCGGTGTTCGAGCTGAGGCTACTGATCGCCCGCCAAACGGGCGAGGGGAAACGGAAATTGACCGTCCGTTCCCGGTCACTGCCTCCGGCACGTGCCGGAACGACGACCCCCGCGGTGCTACGAAATGTGTCCGGGCCGCTCCGGAGCGTTCCGGAAGCGGCCCGAAGGGCGGGCGAATTCTACGCACAGGAGACGGGGGCCCGACAAGCACAGCGGTCCGCCCCCTCCGTGCGGCGCGGAGGGGGCGGACCAACGGGTCGTGCGCGAGGGGCGGCTGCGGGAACCGGCCCTGGGGAGGCGTTCCTACTGCCCCGGCGCTCCGACCAGCTTTCCGTCGGGCGCGACGGCGTACCACGTGCCGCCCACGCCCTGACCGTTGATGTCGCCGGGGGACTTGTCACCGGAGAAGGTGTAGATCGGCGAGCAGTTGACCGTCTGCTGCTTGACGCCGTCACCCCGGGTGAAGCTCATCAGGCCCTTCTTCTGGACGCCCTTGGTGTCGTTCGGTTCGACCGGCGCCACCGCCGGCCACTTCTCCAGGCACGCGCCGTTGCAGTTCGACACCGGCTTGGGCCACGCCTTGTCCTTGAGGAACCGGTAGACGGTCATGCCGTTCTTGTCGACGACGATGTCGCCGAGGTTGGGGTCCTTGCGGACGGACAGCCCGGCCAGGGCCGCGTCGCCGCCACCGCCCCCGGCACCGGCGCCGCCGCCCTTGGCCTTCTTGCCCTCGGGGGTCAGCGCGAACCACTTGTTGCCCACGCCCTGACCGGTGGTGTCGCCGGGGTTGGCGTCCTTGGCGTAGTAGTAGGCGGGCCAGCCGCCCACGGTGAGCTGCTTGCTGCCGTCGGACCGGGTGATCTCGCCGAGCAGCGACTTGTCGATGCCGTCGCCGGCGCTCGCGTCGTCGGCGGACACCGGCGGCCAGGCGGTCGCGCAGTCGCCGTCGCAGTTCGACTTCGGGGGCTCCGCGGTGTCCGCGTCGAAGCGGTAGAGGGTCTTGCCGGTGCCGTCCGTGAGGATCTTGCCCAGTTCCGGGTTCGCGGCGACGGCCAGTTCGCCCGCGTTTCCGCCCTGCGCTCCGGTGCCCGAACCGACACCGCCGGGCGCCGGGCTCGCGCTGGCGCCGACCTGCCCGTAACCGCTGCCGACGCCCCCGATGCCACCGGCCGGGGCCGTGGCCCCGACGTTCTGGCTCGACGCTGACGTGCCGCTTTCCGATCCGCACGCCGTCGTCAGCGCCAGTACGGCCACGGTGCCAGCCGCGAGTGAGGCGCTCCGCCAGGTGGTCTTCATCGTCAACAACTCCCCGATCGTCCCAAGGTGTTGCGGCGCCCTGCTGCGCCACCGCACGACACTGGGTACGCATGCGGACGTCCGTTGTGTTCAATCGCGGCACGAATTTCTTTCCACGACCTCTGACGCGCGCCGCCCCGACCGCGCACGGCGGCCCCGGGACCGGCCGCCCCCACCGGCCCGGACCGTGCCGATCGCACAGACGGACGACGGGCCGCATAAGCGAACGCACCACCCGGCAAACCCGGGGAACCGCGCTTCCCCCGTTCGGGGCAATCCCCGCCGGGCAAGGACCTCGGCCGCCGCACGAGGCCGCATGATCTCCGTCGTGCATGGACCCGAACCGACCCGATCCGCCCTCGTCACACGAGGTCTGGCCCTGGTGACCGCGGTCTGGATCCTCGCGGCCGTCCCGGCCGGCGTGGCGACGGCCGACGCGTGCGCGTACGCCTCGACGGGCCCGGACGGCACCGAGGCGGTCGCCGTCGCGGGGAGTCACGGGTGGGAGGGCTCCCCGGTGTGCCCGCGGCCCACCCCGCCGCCGGAGCCGCCGCAGCCGGAACCGCCCGAACCGACGCCCACCCCGCCCAGGCCCCCGAAGCCACCGCCCCCCGCGCCCCGGCCGCCGGCGCCGAAGCCTCGCCCGAAACCGCCGGCGCCCGCGCCGCCGCGCCGCGCCGCGCCGATTCCGCGGCCGGCCCCCACACCCCCGCCGGCCCCCACACCGGCCCGCACGCAGGAGCCGACGCCCGCCCCGCGTCCCTCGGCGGCTCCGGTGACCTATCCCGCCTACCACGCGAAGGCGCGTCAGCGACCCGCCCGCGGGGGCCAGTCGCCGGTCACCTACGTCCTGCTCGTCACCGTGCCCGCGCTGATCGCCGTCGCCGCGCTGCGACCGCGCTGAATGCCGATCCTGGAGGCTTTCCTTGCCGGAATGGCTTGTTCTCACCCTCGCGATGCTCGCCGCCTGCGCGGTGGTGGTCGTCATCACCCTTGTACGGCACCGCAGGGCGCCCGAGGACGAGGACCCCTCGGAGACCCCGGACGTCATCGAGTACATGACGATGTGGATCGGCGTGGTGTACGCCATCGTCCTCGGTCTGGCCATCGCCGGCGTCTGGGAGGCGCGCAGTGTCGCCCAGGACCACGTGCAGGCCGAGGCGCAGGCGCTGCACGAGATCTCCGAGCGGGTGCGCGTCTACCCGGCGGACGTGCGTGACCGTATTCGAGTCGATGTCAACGCCTATGTCGGACACGTCGTCACCACGGAATGGAAGGAGATGGCCGACGGCGGTGACGTGAGCGGGCGTGGCGACGAGCTCCTCCACCAGGTCCGGGTGGACGTCACCGACTACCGGCCGGCCTCCGACTTCCAGGCGCAGGCCTACCAGCCCCTGCTCGACCAGCTGGCCGCGGCCGACCAGGCACGCAACGCCCGCGCCGAGTCGACGGGGGCGACGATGCCCGGCGTGGTGTGGTTCGGGCTGCTGACGGGGGCCGTCATCACCATCGGCATGGTGTTCGCGCTGCAGATCCGGCGCACCACCCGCGAGCTGGTCCTGGCCGGGCTGTTCTCCGCGCTCATCGCCTTCCTGCTCTTCCTCATCTGGGACTTCGACGCGCCGTACAGCCGCGGTGTCACCGCGTCGTCGGAACCGTTCCTCCGTCTGTTCCCGGGAATCGGGAGCTGAGGCTCTCGGGCCGACGCCCGCCCTCCGCCACGTCGACGCGCCCGAGGGCGGCCGCCACGCCGCCACAGTCCCCCGGTTGCAGGAACGGCGTCCCCCGAGCGGCCCACACCCGTGCCCCATTCGCACGACAGCGATCGCGGGAGCGCACACGTGTTCCTAGCGTTTCGGTCATCGAGGTGCATTGTCGGAGAAAGCGGAAACAGGTCCGCGGCTGCTCCTCGGGGACCGGAGGATCCACCATGCGCGCGATACGCGTCGCTTCGGCCGCACTGCTGGGCGTCACGGCCCTGACCTGCTTCGCACCGGCCGCCGTCGCGGGCGACGACGACAACCACTACGTCATGTCCAACGGCTACCGGGTGCTGCCCTCGACGGTCGCCGCCGGCGGCGAGGTCGTCCTCCAGGTCGACCGCGTCACCAGCGGCTGCCGGAGCTCCGTGACCGTCACCTCGGGGGTGTTCGACGCCGTCGTCATCCGGAAGGGCTCCGCGTCGGCGGTGGCACAGGTCGACCGGGACGCCGAGCCGGGCGCCTCGTACCGGGTGACGTTCAGCTGCGGCGGCGTCAGCGCCGTCAAGGAACTGACGATCGCCGCCGTCCGCCCGGATCCGGTGCGCCCCCAGCCGCCCCGGGGTGTGCACGCCGGTGAGGGCGGCAGTTCCGCCGGGTTCGACCTGAAGGAGATCGGGCTGGGCACGGCGCTCATCGCGGGCTCCGTCGGCGCCGCCTACCGCGTCGCGCGGCGCCGCGCGGGCGAGGACGGCGGCTGACGACTCGGCCGCGCACGGGACTTCGCCCCGGCTCCCAGCAGGTCCGGGGCGAAGTCCGGTGTCACGAGCGGTCCGCGGTCCCCGCGCAGGTGCGGACGTCAGATGCGGCGCTCGGCGCGGCGCCGCATCCAGAACAGCCCGCCGCCGACCACCGCCGCGGCGACGAGGCCGCCGCCGATCGCGACGTCGGTCGGGGTGGCGCCGCTGGTGCTGCTGCCGCCGAGGCCGCCGCGGACACCGCCGATGACGGTGAAGGCCGCCGGGCGGGTCAGGGTACGGCCCGAGCAGTTGACGGTGACGTCGTAGGCGCCGGGGCGGGCGGTCTCGTTGACGGTGGCGGTGCCCCTGGCGGTCTGGTTGGCGCCGGTGATCGGCGTCAGCTGGGCCTGCGGGAACGCGGCCGAGGTCACGGTTCCGCCGCCGGGGCAGCCGTCGACGGAGATCGTGAGCTGGCCGCCGCGGGCGATGACGGCGGGCAGGACGACGATGTTGCTGGGGTTGGCGCCCATGCCGTCCCGGGCGACAGCGGCCGGGGCGGTGAGAGCGAGGGCGGCGACCGCGGCGGCGGAGACCGCCGAGGCCGCCAGAGCACGAGTGGTACGCATGTGATCCTCCGCGGAAGGCGCCCCGGGTCCCGTCCCCGGCATGTCGGCGAGAAAGCGCCTCCCGGACCGACCCTCGGATGCCGTGCGGGCGCCCGCATTTCGGGAATGGTCCGTCCTGGTGAGCGGACACGCCGGGCGGCATCCGCACAATCGGATATCACCGCAGGTCACAGACCGTCAGAAAATATCTGCCGCCGTCAACTCGGATGGCGCACCGGACGAAGCCGGGGCCACCCGTTCGCCATTGCCCCGTCGCCGGTTTCCGTCACGGCGCTTAGCGTTCTCGTATGCGCGAAAGGACGCGGCGACGGCCGTGTCGAAAGGGGATGGCGAATGTCTGCGTACGAGCTGTCCGAGGTGGCCGAAGAGGAGGAGCGGCGGAGGAAGCGCGCACCCTGGGGCGTGATAGCGCTTGTTCTGCTGACCGGTCTCGCGCTCATCCGGAACGGGTCGGGAGAGTTCGACATCGGCCCGCCGCAGCCGGCCGCGGCTGCGGCCGCGGACGGCCGGACCGCCGGCGGCGTCTTCGGACGGACCGCGGCGGCCCTGCCCTACGCCGAGCCTGACCGGGTGCGGATTCCCGCCATCCGGGTCGACGCGCCGGTCATGGCGGTCGGTCTCGACACGGACGGCTGGGTGGGAGCGCCGCCGCCGGAGGACCCGAACCTGGCCGGCTGGTTCACGGGCGGTGTCTCACCGGGCGAGAAGGGGACGGCGGTCGTCGTCGGCCATGTCGACAACAAACTCGGCCCCGCCGTCTTCTACGGCCTCGGCGCACTGAAAAAGGGAAACCGCGTCGAGGTGTCGCGCAAGGACGGCAAGACCGCGGTGTTCGATATCTACGGCATCGAGGTGTTCGCGAAGAACAACTTCCCCGGCGACCGCGTCTACGCCTCCAAGGGATCGCCGGAACTGCGGGTCATCACCTGCGGCGGCGGATTCTCCAAGGCGAACGGATACGACGGAAACGTCGTCGCCTTCGCCCGCCTGGTCGAGGTCCGCTGAGCGGACGCCGACCGGGCGGGCGCCCGTGTCAGGCGCGCTGTGTGTGCGGCAGCGTGAGGTGGTAGCCGGAGTCCAGAAGCCGCGGCAGATATCTGCGCAGCGCCCGCACACTCTGGCTGCGGTCGCCCCCGGCGTCGTGCGAGAGCACCACGACGCCGGGGGCGGCGCCCTTCTCGACCCGGTCGACGATCACGCCGGGGCCGGGGGTCGTCCAGTCGAGGGTGTCGACCGTCCAGGCGAGCGGTTCCATGCCCAGTTCGGCGCCGAGCTGGAAGGCGGCGCGGTTCCACGCGCCGTAGGGGGCGCGGAACCAGCGGGGCCGCTCCCCGTAGCCCTCCTCGATGACGTCGCTGGTGCGGGACATCTCGGAGCGGATCTGACCGCGGGTCAGCCTGGTGAGCAGGGGATGGGACCAGGTGTGGTTGCCGACGACGTGGCCCTCGTCGGCCATCCGGGCCAGCAGGTCCTGGTTGTCGGCGGCCATCTGCCCGCACACGAAGAACGTCGCGCGCACGTCGTACTCGGCCAGCGTGTCGAGGATGCCGGGGGTGTAGTGGGGGTCGGGTCCGTCGTCGAAGGTCAGCACCATGGTGCGGCCGCGGCCGGTCATCCGCAGCAGTGGCTCGTGGCGCACCGGGGTGCGGGCGGGTGCGGCGCGCGGGGGGCCGTAGCCGGTCAGCGGCTGGAGGCGGTAGGCGGAGGGTTTCAGCGGGAGGCTGCGCGCCGGCGCGCCCGAGGCGGGGACGGCGCCACTGACCGGCTCACCCTTGCCGCCCCATGCGAACACCCCGGCCGTGCCGACCGCTCCGACGGCGGCGGCGCCGGCGAGCAACGCGCGGCGGCGCGTGAACAACTGCTCCTTCTTCATGCAGTCATCAGTCGCCCGACCGGCCCCCGGCGCACCCTGCCGACACCGGACCGGCGGCATGATTCCACCCGCCCGGCGCAGCGCGGCGCCGCCGGTGCCGCGCCGTGTGCCGCCGGCCGCTCAGCGGTGCCGCACCAGCGGGAACGGCAGGGTCTCGCGGATGGTGAGCCCGGTGAGGAACATGACCAGGCGGTCGACGCCGATACCGAGGCCGCCGGTCGGCGGCATCGCGTACTCGAGGGCGTCGAGGAAGTCCTCGTCGAGTTCCATCGCCTCCGGGTCGCCGCCGGCGGCCAGCAGGGACTGCTCGGTCAGCCGTCGGCGCTGCTCGACGGGGTCGGTCAACTCCGAGTAGGCCGTGCCGAGTTCGGTGCCGAAGGCGACGAGGTCCCAGCGTTCGGCGAGACGCGGGTCGCGTCGGTGCTGCCGGGTGAGCGGGGAGACGTCGGTGGGGAAGTCCTTGTAGAAGGTCGGCAGCAGGGTTTTCTCCTCGACGAGCCGCTCGTACATCTCCAGGACGACGTCGCCCCGGCCGTCGTCCGGCGTGTACGGGACGCCTGCGCGGTCGCAGTGCCGCAGCAGGACCGCCAGGTCCGTGTCGGCGTCGATCTCCTCGCCGAGCGCCTCGGAGATCGCGCCGTGGACCGTCCTGACCGGCCACTCCCCCGAGATGTCGTGCTCGCGCCCGTCCCTGTGGACGACCGGTGAGCCGAAGGCGGCGGTGGCCGCGCCCTGGATCAGCTCGCGGGCCAGGTGGAGCATCTCGTCGTAGTCGGCGTACGCCTGGTAGGCCTCGAGCATCGTGAACTCGGGGTTGTGCTTGTAGGAGACGCCCTCGTTGCGGAAGGTGCGGCCCATCTCGAAGACCTTCTCCAGGCCGCCGACGCACAGCCGCTTCAGATACAGCTCGGGGGCGATGCGCAGGTACAGGTCGAGGTCGTAGGCGTTGATGTGGGTGGTGAAGGGCCGGGCGTTGGCGCCGCCGTGGATCTGCTGGAGCATGGGCGTCTCGACCTCGAGGTAGCCGCGCTGCAGCAGCCCCTGGCGCAGCGCCTGGACGGCGGTCGAGCGGGCGCGGACGACGTCGCGCGCGGCGGGGCCGGCCACCAGGTCCAGATGGCGCATGCGGACCTTGGCCTCGGGGTCGGTCAGGCCGCGGCGCTTGTCGGGCAGGGGGCGCAGGCATTTGGCGGTGAGCTGCCAGGCCGTCACGAAGACGGTCGGCTCGCCCTTGTCGCTGACGCCTGCCGTGCCGGTGACGGCGAGGTGGTCGCCGAGGTCGGTGTCGGCCCGGAAGGAGCCGAGGGAGCCCCCGCAGCGGCCGGCGGCCGCGGAACCCGAGGCGTTCTCGGCGCCGAGTGCGTCACGGGTGAGGGCCAGTTGCCGGTCGCCCGACCAGTCGCGCAGGGTCACGAAGACGATGCCGCCGAAGTCGCGTACGCGCATGATCCGGCCGGCGACGGTGACCGTCTCGCCGGTGCCGGCGAGGGCGCGGACCTCGGCGAGGGTGTGGGTGCGCGCCGGGACGCCGACCGGGTAGGGGTCGGCGCCCCGGGCACGCAGCCGGTCGAGGGTGCGGCGCCGGACGCGGACCTGGTCGGGCAGGCCCGCGTCCGGACCGCTCTCCCCGGCCTCGTCCCCTCCGTCGAGGCCGAGCGCCGCCAGCGACGGCAGGCCCTCGGTCGTGGCGGGGCGGGGCCCGCCCGTCGGGTGCCGCTTGCCCCAGAGCTTGCGCAGGGAGGGCACGGAGACGAAGCCCTCGGCGATGCCGGAGGCCAGGCCGACCCGGGCCAGCGAGCCGGCGTCGCCGTAGCACAGGAAGCGGGGGTACCACTCGGGCCGGTACTTGGCGTTGGAGCGGTAGAGCGCCTCCAGTTGCCACCACTTGGAGAAGAACAGCAGCAGTCGGCGCCAGAGCCGCAGGACCGGTCCGGCGCCGATGCGGGCGCCCTCCTCGAAGGCCGCGCGGAAGACGGCGAAGTTCAGCGAGATCCGGCGCACGCCGAGCTTGGGGGCGGCGGCGCACAGGTCGGCGACCATGAACTCCATGACGCCGTTGGGGGCCGAGCGGTCGCGGCGCATCAGGTCCAGGGAGACGCCGTCGGCGCCCCAGGGGACGAAGGAGAGCAGCGCCAGGAGGCGGCCGCCGCCGTCCAGGGCCTCGACGAGGAGGCAGTCGGCGTCGGCCGGGTCGCCGAGGCGGTCCAGGGCCATCGAGAAGCCGCGTTCGGTCTCGGTGTCGCGCCAGGCGTCGGCGCGGTCGACCACCTCCTCCATCTCCTGGTCGGTGAGGGCCGAGTGGCGGCGGACGCGGCAGGTGGCGCCGGTGCGGCGGACCCGGTTGACGGCCTGCCGGGTGACCCGCATCTCGCGGCCGCCGAGGTCGAAGGAGGCGACGTGCAGGATGGCCTCGTCGCCGAGTTGCAGTGCTCCGAGCCCGGCGCGCGCGAAGGCCTTGGCGCCGTCCTCCGAGGCGCCCATGACCGCGGGCGCCCAGGCGTGCCGGCGGGCCGCGTCCAACCAGGCGGCGATGGCGTGCGGCCAGGCCTCGCGGTCGCCGACGGGGTCACCGCTGGCCAGGCAGACGCCGGCCTCGACCCGGTAGGTGACGGCGGCCTTGCCGCTGGGCGAGAACACGACGGCCTTGTCGCGCCGGGTGGCGAAGTAGCCCAGCGAGTCCTGTTCGCCGTACGCCGTCAGCAGGGCGCGGATACGGGTCTCCTCGTCGTCGTGCAGGGCCGCTTCCATGCGTTGCGAGCGGAACAGCACGGCGGCGGCGTTGAGCAGGGCGAGGGCGCCGAAGAGGCCGAGCAGGAAGAACAGGGCGCGGGGCGGGCGGCCGTCGAAGGAGCCGGCGGAGACCAGGCCGCCCAGCACCCGGTTGGCGGCCCAGCCGAGGCGCTGGCCGGCCGGGAGGGTGCCGGGGAACGCCTCCACCAGGCCCCAGCCGGCGAGGATGGCGAGACCGAGCCCCACGGACAGCACGGCGAGCGCCCGGCGGAGCGCCGCCCGGCGGGAGGCGGCGTAGAACTCGCGGCGGGCGAGCACGAGCAGGGCCAGCGCGAGCGCGCAGACCACCAGGGACGGAACCGACTGCGCGTACAGGCCGACGGCCACGCCGAGGACGTCGGTGAGGACGAGCAGCCCCAGGTAGACGACGACCAGCCACCAGGCGACCTTCTTGCGGGCGGCGGTCGCGGCGGCCAGCAGGAAGAGGAAGACGGCGTAGGCCAGGTTGGCGCTGACCGGGACGATGAGCAGGTCCAGGAAGCGGACGACCGGGCGCAGCAGGCGGCGCAGCGGCGGGATCAGGGACAGCAGGACGCACAGCAGGCCGAGGGCGCCGAGGAAGGCCGCGAACGCCTCGGGGACCCGGGTGAGGAGGCGGCCGGCCGGACGCCGGGCGGGGCCCTTGGTGCGGTCGGCCGCGGCGCGCTCCACGGTGGCACTCATGTTCCGACTGTAGGAACACCTGGGCGGGGCCGCCCGTCGGACGGCGACCGCCACCGCGACGGAACACCGTACGGCCGCCCGGCACCGGCGGAACCCTGGGCTTCCGATAGCCTCGGGCCGTGACGGAACAACACGCGCAGCAGCCCGCGCACCAGTTCGAGCGAGGTACCGACGGCCCCAAGGTCGTCCTCGTCGGCGTGGACGGATCGGACTCCTCGCTGCGGGCGGCGGCCTACGCCGGCGGGCTGGCCCGTCGCCAGCACGCGCTGCTCGCCGTGGTGTACGTGCAGCCGGTGATGACGGCGGGCGCCGCGCTGGGCGTGCCGGTCGCGGAGACGACCGACGCCGTCGCCGAGGACCTGGTCGCCCAGATCCGCGAGGCCACCGAGCAAACCCGGGGGATATTCGACGTGCGCTGGGAGTTCCACACCTTCCGCGGCGATCCCTACAGCGGCCTGGCGAAGGCGGCGGACCGGCTGAAGGCGGACGCGGTGGTGGTGGGCGCCTCCGAGCAGGCCGGGCACCGGATCGTGGGTTCGGTCGCGGTGCGGCTGGTGAAGGCGGGACGGTGGCCGGTGACGGTCGTGCCGTGACCCGCCGCCACGGTCCGGCCGGGTTCACCGGCGTTCCCGGCGGGTGACCCCGGGCTCCGCACCGATGACCGGGGGTGCCGGCCCGTGACCGCCGGGCCCGCCCGCCGTGGCCGCCGGGCCCGGTCCGTCGGCGCCCGATCGGAGGGCGCCGACCGCCGGCCCCGCTACCTCCCCATCACCAGCCCGTCCTCGGCCGCGCCCCTGCTGAGGACGACGTCCTTGATCCGGTCGCGCACCCCCTGGACGCCGGCGCCCTGGGCGAGGGCCTTGTTCAGGTCGACGACCCGTCCCGCGTCGAGGTCGAACATCTGGGGCACGAACTCTGCCCTGCGCACCTCCCAGCGGCCCCCGGCCCGGGCGGGCGGGGCGAAGGTGAAGCGGGCGACGGTGGACTGGTTGCCGCGCGCGTCCTGGGCGCCCTGGTGGTTGGACATCTCGCCGGCGATCTGGTCGCCCATGCCGTAGACGACCCAGGTGCCGTTGACCTTCTCGTAGGCCTGGGGGACGTGGGCGTGGGTCCCGAGGATCAGGTCGATGTCGGGGCGGCCGTCGGTTCGGGAGGCGGTGAGCGTGCGGGCGAGGGTGAGCTGACGGTCGTCCGGGGCGTCCTGCCATTCGGTGCCCCAGTGCAGGGAGACGACCACCACGTCCGCGCCCGCCTTCCGGGCGACCTTGGCGTCGGCGAGGATGCGGTTCTCGTCGATGACGTTGACGGTCCATGGCTGCCCGGGCGGGAGGGGGTAGCCGTTGGTGTCGTAGGTGTAGGCGAGGTGGGCGACGCGCGCCGGGCCGGCGTGCAGCAGGGTGACCGCGTTGCCCTCGGCCTCGGTGCGCGCGGTGCCGGCGTGCCGCACTCCGGCTGCGTCGAGCGCGTCCAGGGTGCGCTGCACGCCGGCTGCTCCGTCGTCGAGGCTGTGGTTGGAGGCGGTGGAGCAGCCGTCGTAACCGGTGGCGGAGAGGGCGGCGGCGATCTCGGGAGGGGACTTGAAGGCGGGGTAGCCGGTGTAGTCGCCGTTCGCGCCGTACACCGTCTCCATGTGGCACAGGGCCAGGTCGGCGCGGGAGACCACGGGTGCGATCCCCGCGAGCATGGGGCGGAAGTCGTAGGCGACGCCGCCGCCGTCGAAGCGGGCGCGGTCGATGACGGTGGTGTGCGGAAGGATGTCGCCCGAGGCCACGAGGGTGAAGCCGCGGGCGCCGGCGGGCGCCGGGCGTCCGGGCCGTTCTCCCGGCCGGTGGTCCCGGGCCTGGCAGGCGGCGGCCGCGGCGAGAACGACGGTCAGGGCCAGGGCCACCTGATGTCTGCGCGCGATCACCGGACCACCCTCCGTTCGATCAAATTGTCATATTTACGCATGTATCACTACTAGTCGATCCGGGACGGCCGACCGGGGCGGCACTCCCTTCGTCCACGGGCGATGCCGCGATCGGCGTAGCCGGGACCGTTCGTCGAACCGTTCGTCGACGCGATCGACCGTCCGCCGCAGACCCCTGTGCGCGCCCTGTCTTGAACCGGCCCCTTGCGATGCCATACGCCCATGACCGCCACCGCCGCCCTCAACACCCGGACGACGACCGCCGAACACGAACTCGCCGCGCTCCAGCGCGAGCACGGCCGGCCGCTCTTCGCGCTGCTGCTGCGGCTGTGCGACGGCGACCGCCAGCGCGCCGAGGACCTCGTCCAGGAGACCCTGGTCCGCGCCTGGCAGCATCCCGAGGCGCTGCGCGCCGACGCCTTCGACTCCGTGCGGCCCTGGCTGCTCACCGTCGGCCGACGGCTCGCGATCGACGCACGGCGGGCCCGCCAGGCCCGGCCCGCCGAGGTCGGCGACGCGGTGCTGGAGAACGCGCCGGTCTGCGCCGACCACGCCGAGCGGGCGGCCGCGACCCTCGATGTGCGCGAGGCTGTGAAGACTCTCACTCCGGAGCACCGTGAAGTCCTGGTGCTGGTGTATTTCCGAGGGGCGAGTGTGGCGGAGGCCGCCGAAACGCTCGGCATTCCGCCCGGTACCGTGAAGTCCCGCGCGTACTACGCGCTGCGCGCCCTGCGCCGGGTGCTTCCGGGATACGCGGCCGACCTGCGCTGAAACCCACGGTCGGGTCAAGCCTTCGCAAAGCGCCTTGCCGAGAACCCCCGTTGGGTAATCGGGTGTCCTTATCCGGGTTCCGGACGAGTCCGGGAAGTCGGGTCTCCAGCGTCCCGGCGACGGGCGAAGCGCACGCACCGGAGGAAGGCAGGAAGGGATGCTGCACAGAGGGCACCAGAGCACGGACGGCACCGGCGGCGGCGAACTGACCGTCCCCATGGCCTGGTTGTACGCCGAGTACATCGCCGACGAACTTCTGCGGACCGGTGATCTCATGCCGCCGACGTCCTTCGAGTTCCGTGCCGGGCGCGACGCCCTGGCACTGACGATCTTCCTGTCCGACACCGACGGCGAACTGCCCGGCATCCGGGTCGTCACGCAGCTGGAGACCTGGCTTTCGCTCACGGCGTACGACCAGCCGTGGCAGGACTGGGTCGGCGCACGTATGTCACAACTGACGGACGAGGCGTCCGCGGCGGAGGGGCCCGCGCCCGATCTGGAACTCGCCGCCGCGGCCTGGCGCTGGCTGGAGGAGACGGAGCTGCTCGCTCCCGACCTCAACGCGGTGCCGGGCGGCTCCACGGTCGCCGGCGAGGACGACGGACCCAAGGTCTGGACGCCCGCCTGGCAGCTCGGGCTGCCACTCGGCCACCTGGCCATTCATCTTTTCTAGATTCACACCAATCCGCGGGCCGGGCCGCTCCGAACATCTGGGTCACGATTCGGTACGCGGCTTGAGTGATTCGTCTGCCAGGTGCGTACCGGTGGGAGCAACGAGTAACCCCACTGGCACTCAACGGCACGAGGTTTCGGCATGAGGTCCCTGGAAAGGCATCGCGACGTCGGCGCGTACGCGCTCGGCGTGCTGGACGAAGCAGAGGCTTTCCGCTTCGAGGACCACCTCATGGAGTGTCCTCAGTGTGCGGCACAGGTCACCGAGTTCGGCCCCACCGCACGGCAGATGATGCTCTACCGGCGTGCCACCCCGCGCGCCGTGCACCCCTTCGCCGGGCCCGGCCCGCAGCTGCTGGACCGCCTGCTCGCCGAGGTGGCGGCCCGGCACCGGGCGGTCCGCCGGCGCGTGCTGTACGCCGTGGCCGCCTCCGTGGTGGTGGCCCTCGCCGGTCCCGTCATAGCGATGATGGCGGGCGGCGGCAGCGGTGGCGACGACGGCGCGGACGCCGTGCGGCTCACCGCGACGGACGAGAAGTCCGGGGTGTGGGCCCAGGTCACCGCCGAGGACGAGGAGTGGGGCAGCCATGTGCGGCTGGAGGTCAAGGACGGCGCGGGCCCGCGTTCCTGCCGTCTGATCGCCGTCGGTCGCGACGGCTCCGAGCAGACCGTCACCAGCTGGAACGTCCCCCTGCACGACGCCCGCCCCAACACCATGCAGGGTGCGGCGGCCTGGCACCTCGACGAGATCGCCCGCTACGAGCTGCGCACGTCGGGCGGCGAGCACCTGGTGACGCTCCCCACCCAGTGACCGGCCGGAGTGAGTTCAGGTCACTCCGGCCCCGTCTCACCAGTACATGAGAGCCGCTCCGCCGCCGCCCCGGGCGGAGTACGGGCGGACCCGGGCCCCATGCCGGCGCCCCTTGACGAGCCTGACGCCGATGCGGTGAGGACGGCGACAATGGGCCGGTGCCGTTGACGTTCCCTCCCCATGCGGCGGCGGTGATGCCGCTGAAGCTGTCGCGCCCGCGCTGGTTCGACGGGGTCGCGCTCGTGGTCGGATCCGCCGCGCCCGACCTCCCCTACGCGGCGGGCGCCCCGCTGAGAACCTACGGCCACACCTGGACGGGCCTGGTGGTGTGGTGTGTGCCGCTGACCGTGGCGGCGGCCCTGCTGATCCGCCTGAGCGCCCCGGTGACCGCCGCCCACCTGCCGGGGCCCTGGCGCGCGTACGGCGTCCTCGGCGCGGTCCGTCACCCCTGGTACGTGACGGTGTCGTCGGCGTGGCTCGGTGCGGTGACCCACCGCCTGTGGGACGACCTCACGCACGATCAACTGCCGGGCACCACGGTGGGGTTCGCCGCCCTCGGCCACCCCGTGACGGCGGGCGTCCCCTGGTGGGTCGTCCTGCACACGGTGTCGTCGGCGGCCGGACTGGCCGGCTGGATCTGGGCGTCCGTCCATATCGGCCGCCACGGCCTGCTGCACCGCTGGCACGGCGCGCCGCCCCTGGTCGCGCGCCGTCCTGCGCTCTGGTGGACGACCGTGTGCGCCACCGCGGCGGGCGCCACGGCCCTCGCCGTGCTTCTGCCGAGCGGAGACATCCCGATCGTTCTCGGCACCCGGCTGCTCGCCGTCCCCGCGGCGGCCTTCGCCGTCGGCGCCGGCGCCGTCCGTCTCGCCACCCGCCGCCGGTCTCCCGGACCGGCCGGGGCGCCGCCGCAGCCGCGGCCCGGCTCCGTGTGACGGCACGGCCGGCGGGCCCGCCGGCGCGGGGCGGCCGCAACGGGCACGCCCGCTACTTCAGCAGCCGGGACATTCTCCGGTCCGCCAGCGGTCGGCCGCCCGTCTGGCAGGTGGGGCAGTACTGGAGCGAGGAGTCGCTGAAGGAGACCTCCCGGACGGTGTCGCCGCAGACCGGGCATGGTTCGCCGGCCCGGCCGTGGACGCGCAGGCCGCTCTTCTTCTCGGCCTTCAGCCGCCCCGCCGCCACTCCCCGCGAGCGCTCGACCGCCTCCGTGAGCGTCGTGCGCAGGGCCTGGTGGAGGGTGTGGGTCTCCTCCGGCGTCAGGGAGGCCGCCAGCTTGAACGGGGACATCCTCGCGGCGTGCAGGATCTCGTCGCTGTAGGCGTTGCCGACGCCGGCGATCAGGCTCTGGTCGCGCAGGGCGCCCTTGAGCTGACGGCGTTCTCCCGCGAGCAGGGCGGCGAAGCGGGCCTCGTCGAAGTCGGCGGCTAGCGGGTCGGGGCCCAGCCGGGCTACGCCGGGTACCTCCTGCGGATCGCGGACCACGTACACGGCGAGCCGCTTCTGGGTGCCGGCCTCGGTGAGGTCGAACCCCTCGCCGGTCTCCAGCGCGACCCGCAGGGCGAGGGGGCCCTTGCCGGGGCGGGGCGGGCCGTCCGGGAGGCGGTCCTTCCAGTGCAGCCAGCCCGCGCGGGCGAGGTGCGTGACGAGGTGCAGGCCGTCCGCCGTCGTCAGGTCGAGGAACTTGCCGTGCCGGCGCACGGCGGTGACCCGCTGCCCGTCCAGGGCGGTGACGGGCGGGTCGTACGTCTTCAGCACGCTGATCGCGACAGGCAGCACGCGCACGATCTCGTGACCGACCAGATGCTCGGCCAGGAAGTCCTTGAGCGCTTCCACCTCGGGAAGTTCCGGCATACGTCCAGAGTGCCACGCGGGCTCAGTGGTGCTCGTGCACCACGAACTCGCACCAGACGCACTTGCCGCCGCCCCGCGCCTCCACTCCCCAGCCGTCGGTGAGCAGATCCACCAGGAGCAGGCCGCGGCCGGAGACGCCCGACTCGCCGGCGTCACGGCGGCGGGGCAGCGCGCTGGAGGAGTCCTCGACCTCCACCCGAAGCCGTCGGTCGCCGCCGGTCAGCGCGCGCAGGGTGACGATCGCCGCGCCCTCGGTGTGCATGAGGGCGTTGGTGACCAGCTCGTCGGCGACCAGTTCGATCTCGTCGGAGCGGTCCCGGGCCCCCCAGGAGCGGACGGCGGCGCGGATCATGTGCCGGGCCTCGGTGAGGGCCTCCGGGTCGCCGGGCGCCACATGCTGCTGGAGCCGGTTGCCGGACTGCGCGTTGTCCGGACCGCGCCGGCGCAGCAGCAACAGGGCCACGTCGTCGTCCCCGCCGCGTTCCTCGGCGATCTCGATGAGCCGGTCGGCGAGTTCACGTACGTCCTCGGGGCCCGCGGCGATGAAGGCGGCGAGGGTCTGCATGCCGTCGTCGAGGTCGGCGCCGGGCTGTTCCACCAGGCCGTCGGTGCACATCAGCAGCGTGTGCCCGGGATCGAGCTCCACGGTGCCGACCGGGTACCCGAGACTGCCGAACTCGGCGGACAGGCCGAGCGGCAGCCCTCCGGGCACCGGGACGCGCCGGCAGTTCCCGTCCGGGCCGCGCAGCAGGGGCTCGATGTGCCCGGCGCGGACCAGCTGGACGACTCCGGTGGACAGGTCCGCCTCCGCATACAGGCACGTCGCGAAGCGGTCGGTGTCGAGTTCGTGCAGGAAGACGGAGGCCCGGGCCATCACGGCGGCCGGGGTGTGTCCTTCGGCCGCGTAGGCCCTCAGCACGATGCGCAGCTGGCCCATGACGGCGGCCGCGTGCGTGTCGTGGCCCTGGACGTCGCCGATCACCGCGCCGACCCGGCCGCCGGGCAGCGGAATCAGGTCGTACCAGTCGCCGCCGATGTCCCGGCCGTTCGCGCCGCCTATGGTGGCGGCGCGGTAGCGGACGGCCACGTCGGCGCCGCGCACGCTGGGGATGGTGCGCGGGAGCATGGCCTGCTGGAGGCCCTGGGCGATGTCCTTCTCCTGCTCGTAGAACATGGCCCGCTGCAGGCTCTGCGCGATGCTGGAGCCGAGGGCCACGAGGATGTTGCGCTCCTCGGGCGTGAAACCGTGCCGGTCGCTGTAGAGCAGACCCATCGCGCCGATCGGACGGGCCTGCACGATGAGCGGCAGATAGGCCGCCGAGGTGATCCTCAGGTCGGTGAGGTGCGGCCACAGCACGGGGTAGCCGCCGGCGAACTCCTCGGGCGACTCGATGAAGCGGGGGGTGAGGGTCCGCACGACCTCGCTCATCGGATACGGCTCGTCGATCCGGGTGACCAGCGTGCCGGGCACGAAGCTGCCCTCCGGCCCCTCGGCGATCAGCCGGATCCGGCCGGCCTCGACCAGGCCCATGACGAGACTGGTCGCCCCGAGGTGGGTGAGGCCGTGGGTGTCCTTGAGCACGTCGATGACGTCCTGGACGGTGCGGGCGTGCGCGAGGGCCGCCGTGGTGAGCTGGACGACGTTGGTCTGCTCCCGGCGCGCGTCGTCGAGGGCGGCCGCCTCGTGGCGGTCGGCGAGGTCGTGCAGCTCGTCGGTGGCGTCGCGGACGATGCCGACGATCCGGCGAGGCCGGCCGGTGCCGTCACGCCGGATGTGGCCCTGGGTGTGGGTCCAGCGCAGGGTGCCGTCACGCAGCCGCAGGCGGAAGTAGGCGCCGTAGTTCTCGCTGCCGTCCTTGATGGCCTGGGAGACCAGCTCGTCCAGGCGGGTGGCCTCGTTCGGCGGGACGCGCACGGCGAGCGAGGCCGGGTTGCCGTCGTACTCGTCGGGCCGCAGGTCGAAGATCTCGAGCGCCCGGGCGTCCATCTGGCACAGCCCGGAGTCCAGGTCCCAGTCGAAGCCGCCCATGCGATTGAGCGCCAGGATCGGATCCGGGTGGGCGGGCCAGTCGTCCGGGAGTGACAGGGCGCTCGCTCCCCGATCAGCCATGGGCCCACCTTGCCAGGATTTGCCCGATTCTTCGACCGGGGAGCGACGCCCGCGCCATCGTCAGCCCAGGGCGACGTCGACGGGGCTGCCGAAGATGGCGTCGTCGGACCGGTCGGGCGCGGTGGGCGGCTCGCGGCCGGCGGACCGGTCCGGCTCGCCGAGCTCGCCGGACTCGTCGGGTCCGTCCGGGATCAGCCCACCGCCGTCGGGCAGGTCGGGCACCTCCGGCACGGTCTCGGGGCCGATCGCGTCGGGGCCGAAGGAGCCGGGGTCGAGTCCGCGGTCGAGGCCCGAGCCGTCCGCGTCCGCACCGGCGTCGGGACCCGCGCCGCCCGTGACGTCGTCGAAGAGGGCACGGCCCTCGGCGGCCGGGAGGACGACGTCCGAACCCGGCATCGTGTGGTCCGCCGCCTCGCCGCCGCGGCCGGTGGCGACGACGAGCGCCGCCGAGAGCGCACAGGCGGTGAGGAGAGTGGCTGTGGGTAGTCGCACCACGTGCTCCGCATCGTCCGAACAGGCCGAACCGAAGTGGTTCGCCCACTATTGTCTGCTTGACCCGCTCCGGTCACGCAAGCGGAGCGGATGAACACGAACAGTGACAAGCCGGATCGGAGAGGGCCTGAGCCCGGACCGGAGAACGGCCTGAGCCCGGACCGGACAGAACCTGAGCGAAGGAGCGCACGGCCGTGGACTGGTTCACCGCACCCGACTACTGGCTGAGCCGGCTGGTCTTCCAGCGCGCCCTGGCGGGCCTGTACCTGGTCGCGTTCCTGGCCACGGCACTGCAGTTCCGGGCGCTGCTCGGGGAACGGGGCATGCTGCCGGTGCCCCGGTTCGTCGAGCGGGTGCCCTTCCGGCGGGCGCCCAGCCTGTTCCAGCTGCGTTACTCCGACCGGCTGTTCGCGGTCTGCGCGTGGACGGGGTGCGCGGTGTCGGCGGCGCTGCTGGCCGGCGCGGACGGGCTGCTGCCGCTCTGGGCGGCGATGGCACTGTGGCTGGTGCCGTGGGCGCTGTACCTGTCCGTCGTCAACGTGGGCCAGACCTGGTACGGGTTCGGCTGGGAGTCCCTGCTGCTGGAGACGGGCTTCCTCGCGGTGTTCCTGGGCAACGACGAGGTGGCCCCTCCGGTCGTCGTGCTCTTCCTGATCCGCTGGATCCTGTTCCGGGTCGAGTTCGGCGCGGGCCTGATCAAGATGCGGGGGGACGCCTGCTGGCGGAAGCTGACGTGCCTCTACCACCACCACGAGACGCAGCCGATGCCCGGCCCGCTGAGCTGGTTCTTCCACCACCTGCCCAAGCCGCTGCACCGGGTCGAGGCGGCGGCGAACCACGTCACCCAACTCGTCGTGCCGTTCGCGCTGTTCGCCCCGCAGCCGGTGGCGTCGGCGGCCGCCGCGCTGATGATCCTCACCCAGCTGTGGCTGGTGCTGTCGGGCAACTTCTCCTGGTTGAACTGGATCACCGTCGTCCTGGCGGTCCCGGCGCTGGCGCTCCCCTCCGGCCACGGTCCGGGCCCCGACGCCCCGCTCTGGTACGAGGTCACCGTCCTCGCCGTGGCGGCCCTGCTGCTGTTCCTCAGCCACCGCCCGGTGCTC
Source organism: Streptomyces sp. P3 (assembly GCF_003032475.1). NCBI lineage: Bacteria > Bacillati > Actinomycetota > Actinomycetes > Kitasatosporales > Streptomycetaceae > Streptomyces > Streptomyces sp. P3. The sequence continues at coordinate 5,254,348 of NZ_CP028369.1, read as the reverse complement.
AACATGCTCTCCCGCCGGCAGGTGATGAACCGGTCCTTCGATCCGCTCCACCTGGTCAACACCTACGGCGCGTTCGGCAGCGTCAGCCGGATCCGCTACGAGGTGGTGGTCGAGGGCACGCTCGACACCGTGCCGCGCGAGGACTCCGACTGGCGGGAGTACGAGTTCAAGGGCAAGCCGGGCGATCCACGGCGCTGGCCGCGCCAGTTCGCCCCCTACCATCTGCGCCTGGACTGGATGATGTGGTTCGCGGCGCTCTCCCCCGCCTACGCCGGGACGTGGTTCGCCGCCCTGGTGGAACGGCTGCTGGAGAACGACCGCGACACGCTGAGGCTGCTGCGCCGTTCCCCGTTCGCGCCCGGCGAGCCCCCGCGCCACGTCCGCGCCCGCCTGTTCCGCTACCGGTTCACGACCTGGCATGAGCTGCGGGCGACGGGAGCCTGCTGGGAACGGACGTACGTGCGCGAGTACCTGCCGCCGACCCGGCTCGCGACAACGGCTCGGAGGCCGTAGACGCCGGGGCGGTTCAGAGGCTGTAGACGCGTGCCGCGGTGGTCTCGAAGATCTGTGGGTGGTCGCCCGGGTCGGTCAACCGGCGTGCGAGGTCCGCGACTTCCCCGTACGTGGCGGCCACCGTGCACACCGGCCAGTCCGAGCCGAACATCAGCCGGGCCGGCCCGAAGGCCTCCAGCACCGTGTCCGCGTACGGGCGCAGGTCGTCCACGGTCCAGGAGGCGGGGTCGGCCTCCGTGACCATGCCGGAGAGCTTGCAGACCGTGTGGGGCAGGGCGGCGAGCGCCCGCACGTCGCGAGCCCAGGGCTCGAGCGCGCCGGAGGCGATGGGCGGCTTGCCCAGGTGGTCCAGCACGAAGGTGAGTCCGGGCAGCGCGGCGGCCGCGCGGACGCAGGCCGGCAGCTGGCCGGGCAGTACCACCAGGTCGTAGACGAGACCGGCGTCGGCGACGGCGGCGAGTCCTCGCCGCACGTCGGACCGAGCCAGCCACTGCGGATCGCTCTCACCCTGCACCTGGTGCCGGATCCCCTTGAGGTACCGGCCGCCGGGCAGCTCCCGCAGCCGGGCCAGTTCGTCGGCGACGTCCGGGCGGGTCAGGTCGGTCCAGCCGACGACGCCCGCGATCAGGTCGCTCCCGGCCGCGAGGGCAAGGAACTCGGGCGTCTCCTCGGCCACGGTGACCGTCTGGACGAGGACCGTGCGGTCGACCCCGGCCGCGCGCGCCTCGGGCGCCAGGTCGCCGACGCCGAAGTCCCGCCGCAGCGGGCTGCCTTCGGCGATCCAGTCCTGGTCGCGCACCGACAGGTCCCAGACGTGGTGGTGCGCGTCGACGCTCACGCCGGCTCCGGCTCGACGGGTACCGGGACGGCGACGCGGTCCACGCCGCGCACGGTGGACGGGGCGGGTCTCATGACGGCTCCTCGGCTCCTCGGGGAAAAGCAGACCGGTCTCCCGTGGCTCCCGCCACCGGGCGGCGGGGACGGGCGTGGTGAACTGTACGGCGCAGTCGCGCGCTTCGTCGGCCGAGCGGACGCCCACCAGCACGCTCGCGACGGCCGGACGGGCCGCGCAGAACGCCAGCGCGGCGGCGCGCAAACCCGGTCCGACGCTCCTTCGACCGTACCCGCCGGGAGGCCGCCGTGATCCACCGGTCCCGGCCGACGGCCGAAGGACGACCGGTCCACGGGCGACCGGCGGTCGGCGGGTGAGCGACCGGCGAGCGGCCGGCGAGCGGCCGACGGCCGGGGCCTCTCGACTCGGAGCGTCCGCCGGGGCACAGTTCTCCCTACGTACTCGCGAGTAGTGCAGAGGAGCTGCCGTGGCTGCCTGGGTCGGCCGGACCGCCGTCGAGATCGCCGCCGCCGTGCGGGAGAAGCAGGTCACGCCCCGGGAGGTGGTGGCGGAGCACCTCGCGCGGATCGAGCGGCTGGACGGCCTCGTCGGCGCGTTCCGCACGGTGCGGGCCGAGGCCGCGCTCGCGGAGGCCGACGAGGTGGCCGCCCGTGCCGACCTGGGCGGGCTCGCGCTGGCCGGGGTGCCGGTGGCGGTCAAGGACAACCTCGGCGTGCGGGGCGAGGCCATGCGCGCCGGCTCGGCGGCGACGCCCGACGCTCCGTCCGCCGCCGACCATGTCACCGTGGCCCGGCTGCGCGCGGCCGGCGCGGTGGTCGTGGGGCTGACGAACGTGCCGGAGCTGTGCGTGTTCGGCACCACGGAGGGCGTCCACGGCACCGCCCGCAATCCGTGGGACGTCTCCCGCACGGCGGGCGGCTCCTCCGGCGGGAGCGCGGCCGCGGTCGCCGCCGGGATGACGCCGATCGCGCTCGGCAACGACGGCATGGGCTCGTTGCGCATCCCGGCGGCCAACTGCGGCCTGGTGACCGTGAAGCCGGGTCACGGGGTGGTGCCGGCCCGGATCGGGGAGGGCGACTGGTTCGGCATGTCGGAGAACGGGCCGCTGGCGACCACGGTGGCGGACGCGCGGCTGATGCTCGCCGTGCTCGCGGGCGCCGACGTCACGGCGGCCGAGGTGTCCGGGGCGCTGCGGATCGCGGTCTCCGTGCGCAGTCCGCTGGCGGGGGTCACGGTGAGCGCTCCCTACGCGGGCGCGGCCCGGGACGCGGCCGGTGTACTGATGAAGGCGGGGCACCTCGTGCGGCGGGCCGATCCGCCCTATCCGCTGTCGCTGGGTGTGACCTCGCTCGCCCACTGGACGGCGGGCACGGCCGTGGACGCCGCCGCCCTCGACGCCCGCCTGCTGACCCGTCGCACCCGGGTGCACGCGGCACTCGGCCGGCGCTTCCTGAACGGGGTACGGGAGGGCTCGGCACGCGAGGAGCTGCGGCGCCGGCTGGAGCCGTTCTTCGCGGAGTACGACGTGCTGCTCACCCCGGCGCTGGCGCGACGGTCACCGAAGGCCGCGCCGTGGCACGAGCGGGGCTGGCTGCGCAACGTCGCGGTGAACACGAACTACTCGCCGCTGACCCCGCCGTGGAACCTGACCGGCTGGCCGGCGATGGCGGTCCCCTTCGGCACGCTGCCGTCCGGTGCGCCCGCGTCCGTACAGCTGGTCGGACGGCCGGGTTCGGAGGGGGAGCTGCTGCGCGTGGCGGAGCAGCTGGAGAACCTGCGCCCCTGGCGGCGCACGGCGCCGCTCGATCAGGGCGCGCCGTGAGACCCGAACAGGCCGGCCCCGGCCGGGGCGGCCGGGGCGGAGGCGGGGCGGCAGGGGCGTGGCTCGGGTGGGTGCGCACGCCCGTGCTGCGGTGATCGCGCGACGCGCGACCCGTGGGATCAGTCCACGCTGGGCAGAATGTGGTCCTCGGCCAGGTCGTCCTCGTAGCCGGCCAGGCGGATGGGGGCGGAGCGGGCCCACACGTCGAGGCTGCCGATCTCGCCGGGCCTGCGGCCGGCCCGCTCCGTGCGTTCCTTGGGGCGTTGCTCGCGATTCGTCTTCTCCGGTGTCACCGCGCACTCCTTATGTGTCGGGTCACCCTCGGGGCGTGCCGGCCAGTCTGCGGTCCGGCGCTGAACGCTCCCTCGGGTCTGGCTGGAGTCGGTGGCGACACGGTGGCGCCGGTGACTCCCAGGAGAGCTGGCCGTGGTGAACCGGCTTGTCCCAGACGGACGGTGGGTGTGGGTGGCACTCCGTCCTGCTGTCCGTCCGCTATACATTAACCAAATGAGCGGGGTGCCGCTCGATAGGGCCCGAAGATTTGACGCAACCATGGCGCGTCACCCACAGGAACCCGTAAGCGAATTGAACACTTCTCACCGCATACGCACCCTTTGAGTTCACCCGGACGGCGTATGCCGTCGAACGCCCCTCCTGGCCTCTCGCGCCGTCCGGGCACCGCCCGCCCCACCCGTCGGGTCTCGCCGACGCCGCACGGCCGACGCCGCCCGACGGTGCTGGGAATGCGCAACTCCCGCTCCGGACCTGTCGGTTGGGAGCGGGCCGTGAGACGGTACGCCGATGACGTCGTCGTCGTACGCGTTGCGGGGCAGGGCCGCCCTCGTCACCGGGGGCACGCGGGGTATCGGATGGGCGGTGGCCCGGGCGCTCCGCGACGCCGGGGCGTGGGTGTGCGTGAGCGCACGGGACCCCGACGAGGTGCGGCGCGCCGCCGCCGAGCTGGGCGGGGTGGGGCTGGCCGGGAGCGTCGCGGACCCCGGTCACCCCGAAGAGCTCACCGACCTGTGTCTGCGCTCCTTCGGCCGGCTGGACGTCCTGGTGAACAACGCGGCGACCAACCAGCCCTACGGCCCCCTCATGGACGCCGACCCGGACGTCTGGCGGGAGGCGTTCGCCGTGAACGTCGAGGCCCCGTTGCGGCTGGTGCAGTGCGCGTGGCACGGCTGGATGCGCGAGCACGGCGGGGCGGTGGTCTCCGTGTGCACGGAGGGAGCGGGCCATGTGGGCCCTGGCGTCGGCGCCTACGGCACCAGCAAGGCGGCCCTGCTGCACCTCACCCAGCAACTGGCGGGCGAGCTGGGCCCGGGGGTGCGGGTGAACTCCGTCTCCCCCGGCCTCGTCCGCACCGAGATGGCACGGTTCGTCTGGGAGCCGAGGGAGCGGGCCGTCGCACGGGAGCTTCCGCTCGAACGCATCGGCGAACCGCAGGACGTGGCCCGGGCGGTGCTGTGGCTGTGCTCGGACGAGGCCCGGTGGATCACGGGCGCGGACCTGCTGGTGGACGGCGGCACACGGGTGCGGGCGGCACGCGCCCCACGTCAGGAGCCCGGGGCCGGGTGACGTGCGGCTCCCGCCGCCCGGCGCCCCGACGGTCGCCCGCGCCCCGTCGGCGGCCACCGGCTCCGCATCACCGCCCCGGGCACCGGCTTCGCATCCACCGCCCCTGCCATCGGTTCCACATCACCGGCCGACCGCCGGCGGCGACGGTCGGTCGCTGCGGGGCACCGGCTCCGGCTCGGCGGCCCGAACCCCGGTCACCACTTGCCCGGCGCGTAGTCCTTGAGGAAGACCCCGTACAGGTCCTCGCCGGCCTCGCCCCGCACGACCGGGTCGTAGACCCGGGCCGCGCCGTCCACCAGGTCGAGCGGCGCGTGGAAGCCCTCCTCCGCGAGGCGCAGCTTGTCGTAGTGCGGGCGCTCGTCGGTGATCCAGCCGGTGTCGACGGAGGTCATGAGGATGCCGTCGGCCTGGAACATCTCCTGGGCGCTGGTGCGGGTCACCATGTTCATCGCGGCCTTGGCGGCGTTCGTGTTCGGGTGCCCGGCGCCCTTGTAGCCACGGCCGAAGACGCCCTCCATCGCGGAGACGTTCACGACGTACGCGCGCCCGCTCCCGGCCTTCGCGGCGGCCTCGGCCATGGCCGGCCGGAGCTTGCTGATCAGGATGAAGGGCGACGTGTAGTTGCACAGCTGGGTCTCGAGCAGTTCCACCGGGGAGATCTGCTCGATGGTCTGCACCCAGGTGTTGGTGTCGACGACGTCGGGGACCAGACCGCCCGCGTCGATGGCCGTGCCGTCGAGGTGCCGGGCGACGCTGGCGTTGCCCGCGACCAGGGCGAGGTCGGCGACTTTCTGCGCGTCCAGGGCACTGGCCCCGACCGGCAGCGCGGTGAGCCCGTCGACGGCGCCGGAGCCGAACGCGCCGATGACGTGGTGGGCGGGCAGCTCACCGGCGGGCAGCGGGGCGCTCTCGCCGCCCACCAGTGCGGCGTACGCGGAGGGCAGTCGGCGCACGGTCTGCGTGGCGTTGTTGATGAGGATGTCGAGCGGACCCGCTGCGGCGACCTGCTCGGCGAGGGCCACGGCCTGCGCCGGGTCGCGCAGGTCGATGCCGACGACCTCCAGGCGGTGGATCCAGTCGGCCGAGTCGTCCATGGCCTTGAAGCGGCGGATGGCGTCCTTCGGGAAACGCGTGGTGATCGTGGTGTGCGCGCCGTCCCGCAGCAGCCGCAGCGCGATGTACATGCCGATCTTGGCGCGGCCGCCGGTGAGCAGCGCGCGCTTGCCGGTGAGGTCGGCGCGCACGTCGCGCTTGTCGCGGTTCAGGCGGGCGCACTCGGGACAGAGCTGGTGGTAGAAGTAGTCGACCTCGACGTACCGGGTCTTGCAGGTGTAGCAGGAGCGCGGTCGCTGGAGTATCCCGGCGATCCTGCCCTCCTCGGTGACGGACGACGGCAGGATGCCCTCGGTCTCGTCGTCGATGCGCTGGGCGGAGCCGGTCGCGGTGGCCTCGGTCACCGTCTTGTCGTGGGCGGTCTTGGCGGCCCGGCGCTCCTGGCGGCGGCGCTGCTTGACCGTGCGGTAGACGCCCGCGGTGGCCCGGCGCACGGCGATCGCGTCAGGGTGGTCCACGTCGAGCTTGTCGAGCTCCTCCAGTACCCCGAGGCAGACGGCGAGCCGCTCGGGATCGATGCCGGGCCCGTGCGCGACCGTGTCCACGGCCTCCTCGGTGATCGCCGCCGAGTTGTCTGTCACCGTCATCGCGCTGCCGCTTCCCTGCTCACCCGGGCGGCGCTCCGACCGCGCCCGCCTTACGAAGGGGGAATTTTACGGAGCGCCGCGCCTCTCCTCCAAACGCGTTCGAGTCAAGGGCCGCAGGCCGTGATGAGCGTCTCCACCTCGGCGGTCAGCGCGTGGGCGACCCGGTCGAGGTCCGGGACGGCCTCCGCGTCGGCGACGAGGCCGTAGTGGACGCGGCCGCGGTAGGTCGAGACCGCGACGGCGAGGGCCTGGCCGCGGGCCAGCGGCGCATAGGGGAAGACCTCGTCGACCGGGTTCCCGCCGAGCTTCAGGCCGAGGCTGGGCAGCGGGACGCTGGTGACGAGGATGTCGAACCAGAACCGGGCGGCCTGGCCGGCCAGCGGCCCGCCGAGCCGGTGACCGAGGGCCGGGACGTGGTCGGCGAGCAGGGCGACGGCGCCCGCGCCCCTGGCCGGCCCGGCGTCCTTGTTGCGGTCCATGGCGGTGCGGACGTGGGCGAGCCGGCCGAGCGGGTCCGGATCGTCGACCGGCAGCCGCACCACGTACCCGGAGAGCCGGTTGCCCTGCGGGTGGGCGGTGCGCGGACGGCGCTGGGAGACGGGGATCAGGGCGCGCGGCCGGACGCCCGCGCTGCCGTCGCCGCGCTCGTCGAGCCAGCGGCGCAGGGCTCCGGCGACGACCGCGATCAGCACGTCGTTGACGGTGCCGCCGGCGACCTTGCGGATCCGGTGAACGTCGTCGAGGTCGATGACCACGCCGGAGGTGCGGCGGGTGCCGCTGGGCGCGGCGGTGAGCGCGGTACTGGAGCGCACGCCGAGGCCCGAGACGGCGAGCGAGGCGCCGATGTCGAGGGCGCGGCCCACGTCGGACACGGCCCCGCGCAGCAGTCCGCGCAGCCGGTCCATGTCGGGGACGAGTCGTCGGGCGGGCTCGGCCGGGCGGGGCCGGCGCTCGGGCAGGTCCATCGGGTCAAGGACGGCCGCGGCCAGCGTCAGGGCGCGCAGACCATCGGCGAGTGCGTGGTGGAACTTGAAGAGGACGGCGAAGGAGGCGCCGTCCTCACCCGGCAGGACGTGCGCCTCCCAGGGCGGACGGCCGCGCTCCAGGGGCCGTTCCATGAGCCGTCCGGCCGCCGTCTGGAAGTCGGCGGCGGGGGCGTGCAGACGGACGTGGTGGCGGGGGTCGAAGTGCGGGTCGGCTTCGCGCACGGCTCCCCCGAAGGCGAGCGGCTGCCACACGTCCCGGATCCGCATGCGCAGCCCGGGGACGCCGGACGCCCGGGCGGCGAGCAGGTCGGCCGCGTGGGCGCCCGCGGCGGGCGAGTGTGCCGAGAAGACGCCGAGCGCGCCCAGGTGCATGGGGTGCTCGGCCGACTCGAGGTTCCAGAACGCCAGGTCGAGGGGGGCCAGCAGATCATCAGCAGTCACGGACTTGCCTCGCGTCGAGGACGGGGGTGTGAAGAACGGGTATGAAGCCAGTCAACCCTCGGACCCGATTACGGTCAAGCACGATCAGGCTACGCACAGTTAACACCGGATTAAGTTCATGACACCTGGCAGCCCTTGCCCAGGGCGATCACCCCACCCGGGGACACCGTGTACAGCTCCGCGTCCCGCTCCGGGTTCACGCCGATGGTGGCGCCCGGAGGGACGTCGACGTTCTTGTCCAGGACCGCCCCGCGCACCACGGCTCCCCGGCCGATGTGCACGTTGTCGTGCAGGATCGAGCCCTGGACGACCGCCCCGGGGTCGACCACCACCCCCGGCGACAGCACCGACCGGGTCACCTGCCCGCGGATCAGGCACCCCGAACTGATGATCGACTCGCCGGCGATGCCTCCCGCGTTGAAACGCGCCGGGGAGAGCTGGCCCGAGTGGGTGTAGATCGGCCAGCTGCGGTTGTACAGGTTGAACGCGGGGCGCTCGGCGATCAGGTCCATATGGGCGTCGTAGTACGCGTCGAGCGTGCCGACGTCGCGCCAGTAGCCCTGGTCACGGGTGGTCTCGCCGGGGACGTGGTTCTCGCTGAAGTCGTACAGCCCGGCCTCTCCGCGCTCGGTGAGCTGGGGCAGGATCGAGCCGCCCATGTCGTGCAAGGACGACTCGTCCTCGGCGTCCCGCTGCAGCGCCTCTATCAGCGCCTTGGTGGTGAAGATGTAGTTCCCCATCGACGCGAACACCGACTCCGGGTCGTCGGCGAGCCCCGGCGGGTCGGCCGGTTTCTCCAGGAAGCGCTCGACCGTCTGGCCGTCCGAACCCGGGGTGATCACCCCGAAGGAGGAGGACTCGCCGCGCGGCACGCGGATCCCCGCTACCGTGACGCCCGCGCCGCTCTCGATGTGCTGGGCGAGCATCTGCCGCGGGTCCATGCGATAGACGTGGTCGGCGCCGAACACGGCCACGTACTCGGGCCGCTCGTCGTAGATCAGGTTCAGCGACTGCAGGATCGCGTCCGCGCTTCCGAGGTACCAGCGCGGTCCGAGCCGCTGCTGCGCCGGCACCGGGGTGACGTAGTTGCCGAGCAGGCTCGACATGCGCCACGTCGTCGTGATGTGCCGGTCCAGCGAATGCGACTTGTACTGCGTCAGCACGCAGATGCGCAGGATGTCGGCGTTGACGAGATTCGACAGGACGAAGTCGACGAGCCGGTAGGTGCCGCCGAACGTGACCGCCGGCTTGGCCCGGTCCGCGGTGAGCGGCATCAGCCGTTTGCCCTCACCGCCCGCCAGCACGATCCCGAGCACCGTAGGTCCTCCACGCCGCATGGCCGCTCTCCTCACCCTGGTCGGATACCCATGGCTGCCCCGGCGCGGGGCTCCCTACGCCTGTTTGACGATCTCCTCGTAAAGCCGGACCGTCCGCCGGGCCACCGCGTCCCAGCCGAACTCCCCCACCGCACGGGCCCGCCCGGCCTCACCCATCCGCGCCGCGGCCGCCGGGTCGCCGAGGATCTCGTCCAGCGCGCCCGCGAGGTTCGCCTCGAAATCCTCGTCGACGCTCACCAGCCGCCCCGTCACCCCGTCCTCGACGACCTCCGGGATCCCGCCGACCCGCGAGGCCACCACGGGAGTGCCGCAGGCCATCGCCTCCAGGTTGACGATGCCCAGCGGCTCGTACACCGACGGGCAGACGAAGACGGCCGCGTGCGTGAGGAGTTGGATCACCTCGGGGCGCGGCAGCATCTTCGGGATCCAGTGCACCCCGTCCCTACCGGCGCGCAGCCCGGCGAAGAGGTCGCGGAACTCCCGCTCGATCTCGGGGGTGTCGGGGGCTCCGGCGCACAGCACGACCTGCGCCGCGGGATCGATGTCCCGTACCGCGCGCAGCAGGTGCGGCACACCCTTCTGCCGGGTGATCCGGCCGACGAACAGCACGAACGGCCGGTCCGGGTCGAGGCCGATCCGGGTGAGCGCGTCCGTGCCCCGGTCGGGCCGGTAGAGAGCCGTGTCGATGCCGTTGTGCACGACGTGGACCCGGTCCGGGGCGAGCGAGGGATAGCAGGCGAGGATGTCCTCGCGCATCGCGCCGGATACGGCGATCACCGCGTCGGCGGCCTCCACCGCGGTCCGCTCGGCCCAGCTCGACAGGGCGTAGCCGCCGCCGAGTTGCTCGGCCTTCCAGGGGCGCAGCGGCTCCAGCGAGTGCGCGGTCACCACGTGCGGGACGCCGTACAGCTCCTTGGCGAGATGCCCGGCGAGGTTCGCGTACCAGGTGTGGGAGTGGACGAGTTCACGCCCTTCGAGGGCGGCCGCCATCGCGAGGTCGACGGAGAAGGTGCGCAGCGCGTCGTTGGCGCCGTCCAGGGCCGGCCACGGGCGGTGGCGCCGCACCCCGTCCGTACGGCCCTCGCCCCAGCAGTGCACGTCGAGGTCGATCAGCCGTCGCAACTCGCGGGCGAGGAACTCCACATGGACGCCCGCACCGCCGTACACGTCCGGGGGATACTCCCGGGTCAGCAGGCCTACTCGCACCCGGAACCCCCAGTCTCAGCGGCCGACTCCCCTCATGGTCACCCAGACGGGGCGCGCGGGGAAGAGCGCGGGGGTCGTGTGAAGCAACAGTCGCCGCAGACGCCTCCGCCGGGAACCCGGTAGTACAGGCAGCAGCTGCGGCGGCGGAAGACGCCGTCGGACAGCGTGCAGGTGTCCGCGAGCAGCGGGTGGGCGAGGAGCGCCGCGGTGAGATCACGCGTGCGTGCGGCGACGTCGGGACGACTGTGCCCGTCCGCCCACCGGACCAGCAGACGGGCCGTCGCGGCGAGGGCGGAGGCGGCGTTGCCGCGCAGCAGTCCGGGCGCGACCGGGCAGCGGGCGCGCAGGGCCGCGGAGAGGGGTTCGAGGTGGTCCTCCAGGACGGTCGCCGCGACGGACCCGGCCACGCCCGCCGCGTCGCCGGGCCGGGCCCGCACCCGCGTCAGCCAGAGGTCGTCCGGAGCGTCCGCGTCCGGGTCCCAGCGCAACAGCCCGGGGGCGAGGTCGGGGACGCACCCGTACAGGGCGGCGCAGCCCAGGGCGACCGACCACAGCCGGGCCGCCAGCCCTTGCTGCGCCACCGACGCCCCGATCCGCTCCTCGGGGGCCCGCAGCGCACGGGTCACTTTTCGGACACGAAAGGCCAGCGGATCGTCGTGAGGTTTTGCTCCGGCGCACCCCGGAGCCCCCGTCGCGGCCGGCGCGTAGGCCTGCGCGAGGGTGGGCGGCCGCCGGTCGTGCTCTCCTGGGCTCCCTAGTGGGGTGCGCAGGGCGAAGAAGCCGCCCAACGGGCGGAGCAGGGCGAGTTCGGGGTCGAGGTCCACGAAGTGCAGTAGTACCAAGGAGGGTAGGGGTCGGGGTCAGGGGGATCCCTGGTCCGTCACCCGCCTGAGGGAGGACCCAGGGCCCGTCCTACTCCATCGGCAGTAGGACCCAATGCGTGCTCAGGGACGACGACGGGAACAGATCGACAAGGCATCGTGTTGGTTATGAGAGCCGACCGTTCGCCGCGCCGGGCCGTGTGCCCCCGCCTCACGCAGAGGAGCAGCTCATGAGCGCCCTCGCGTTGTCCGTGGTCCTGTCGCTCGTCTCCGCTGTCGCGTACGCCGCCGGGGCGATCGTGCAGGAGCAGGTCGCGGTGTCCTCGCCCGTCGAGGAATACGCTCCGCTGCGCCGCCCGGGGTGGTGGGCCGCGGTCGCGCTGAACGGTCTCGGCGGACTCCTTCACGTGGTGGCGCTCGCCTACGGCCCGCTCAGCCTGGTCCAGCCGCTGGGCGCGCTGACGATCGTGTTCGCGCTGCCCATGGCCGCGCTGTTCGTCGGCCGCCGAGCCGGGGCCACGGCCTGGCGGGGCGCGATCATGGCGACGGTCGGTCTCGCGGGTCTGCTGTCCCTGGTCGGGGCATCCGACGCACAGTCGCTGACCACCGCGCAGCGGGTCACGGTGGCCGTGGTCACCGCCGGCGCGGTGGTGGCCCTGATGGTCGCCGGGCGGGCCGCGCACCGGCACCCGGTGGTCCGCAGCGTGCTGCTGGCCACCGCCTCGGGCATCGCGTTCGGCATGTCGTCGGTGTTCACCAAGACCGTCGCGGTCGACTGGACGGGCGGTGTCTCGGCGGCCGACATCCCCTCGCTGGCCGTGATCGGGGTGCTGGCCACGGCCGGCATGATGCTCTCCCAGGCCGCCTACCGGGGCGCGGGCCTCGCCGCGCCGCTGGCCACGCTGACCGTGGTCAACCCGGTGGTGGCGGCCGCGGTCGGCATCACGATGTTCGACGAGACCTTCCGCCACGGCACCACGGGCACCGTGCTCGCCCTGGGCTGCGCCGTGGTGGCGGCGGGCGGACTGATCCTGCTCACGACGGAGCGTCTGCAGACGACGCAGACCGCACAGACGCAGCCAGACCCGGCGTCGGCGACGGCCGGTGCGGCCGCCGCGCGCAAGCAGACCGACACCGTCAAGGTCGTTCTCCCGGCGCCGGCCGCGGTCCTGGAGGCCGCCGTGACGGCGGCGCCCGCCGCCGCGAAGCCGAGGCCCGTGGTCGCGGCCGGCACGGACCGCCTGGTGGCGTTCTCCACGGCCGACGCCGAGGCGCGACCGGCGGAGAACCGCCACGGCGACATCCGGTACGACGACGCCCGAGACGACGTGAACGACCTGAGCGACCTGGACGAGGACGTACACGCCGAGCGGACGGCGCCCGTGCCGGCCGCCGTCCCGCCGTCGCTCTACACCCCGCTCTACGGAGGGCTGCACATCCCGGTGCCGGTGACGGTGGACCGGCACCGGGTGCGGGTCAAATCCTGACGCCGCCGGCCCTCAGATAGGCCACCGGGTCGACGTCCGATCCGAAGCCGGGCCCCGTCCGCACCTCGAAGTGCAGATGCGGGCCCGTGCTGTTGCCCGTGGAGCCGGACCGGCCGATGCGCTGGCCGCCGCCCACCGACTGGCCGTCCCGTACGGAGATGGCCGACAGGTGGGCGTACTGGGTGTAGCGGCCGTCACCGTGCCGGATGACCACCTGATAGCCGAAGGACCCGCCCCAGCCCGCGCTCACCACCTCCCCGGCCGCGACCGCCTTCACCGTCGTCCCCGTGGCCACGGGGAAGTCGACCCCGGTGTGATAGCCCTTCGACCACGACGAGCCGGACGCGTGGTACCGCGTTCCGGTGGCCGCGTCGACGGGAGCCACGAAGGAACGGCCGGTCGATGTCCCGCCGTGGGCCTTCTCGCCCTTGGAGCTCTTGCTGCTCTTGGCGCTCTTGCTGCTCTTGGCCGGCTTGCTCTGCTTGTGCTGCTCGCCGTGGCCGCCCGGCTTCCCGTGACTGCCGGGCTTCCCGTGGTTGCCCGGAGTGCTGCCGGCGGGCGTCGCCCCGGCGCGCAGGCTCAGCCGCTGACCGGGCAGGATCAGGTCGGGGTCCGCGCCGATGGTCGTCCGGTTCGCGGCGTACAGGCCCTGCCAGCCGCCGCGGACGTCCTCGTCGTCGGCGATGCCGGACAGGGTGTCGCCGCGGACGACCGTGTACATCCGCGCGGTACCCGCCCGCGACTGGGGGGTGCTCTGCGGCCGCACGTCGTCGAGGGACGTTCTCGCCGCACCGTCGGACCGCGCGGACGCGCCGGACTTCTTCGCCCCGGCCGCCCCGGCCTCCCGGGACGCACCGCCCTTGCCGCTCCTGGCACTGTTGTCGCTCTTCCCGGCCGTCTTCGCCGAGCCGTTCGGGTGGATGTCGGGGTCGCCGTCGGCGCGGCTCAGGCCGGCTCGCACCGAGCACAGCGGCCACGCGCCGGGCCCCTGTCCGTCGAGCACCTTCTCGGCCACGGCGATCTGCTGGTCCCTGGTGGCCAGATCCGCTCGGGGCGCATACCGCGTGCCGCCGTACGCCTCCCAGGTGGACTGCGTGAACTGCAGTCCGCCGTAGTAGCCGTTGCCGGAGTTGATGTGCCAGTCGTCGGTCGACTCGCAGGCGGCGACCTTGTCCCAGGTGTCGATGTCGGCCGCCTGGACGGTTCCGGCGCCCATGAGCGGTATCGCCATGCCGGCGCCGCCTGCCGTGACGGTGAGTGAGGCGCGATTGATCCTGTTCGGCTGATACCGGCGGTGCCGACCGCGTACGGCCATGGGGTCCCCCTCGACATTGCGTCAGGAGCGGCAAAAGTATGGGCAGCGAACAGGCCATGACAAGGCGACAACCGGCCGCTCCGGCACCGCCCGGAGCGCGGCAGCCGCCGTCGGGCTCCCGACGGGCCGTCCGAGGGCCGGTCGCGGAACGAAACGCCTCGGGAAACCCGTCAAGATGGACCCGAGGACGACAGGATGACAGCACGCTACCTACGCGCACCTCTGGAGGAGCCACCCGTATGAGCACTTCAGCCCAGATCGGCGTCACGGGACTCGCGGTCATGGGCCGCAATCTCGCCCGCAACTTCGCCCGCAACGGCTACGCGGTCGCGGTGCACAACCGCACGGCGGCACGCACCCACGCGCTGGTCGAGGAGTTCGGTCACGAGGGCGAGTTCGTGGCGGCGGAGACCGCCAAGGATTTCGTCGCGGCGCTGGAACGGCCCCGCCGCCTGGTCGTCATGGTCAAGGCGGGTGAGCCCACCGACGCGGTGATCAGGGAGTTCGCCCCGCTGCTCGAGCCCGGCGACATGATCATCGACGGCGGCAACGCGCACTTCGCCGACACCCGGCGCCGCGAGCGCGAACTGCGCGAGCAGGGGCTCCACTTCGTAGGCGCGGGCATCTCCGGCGGCGAGGAGGGCGCGCTGCACGGGCCGAGCATCATGCCGGGCGGTTCCCCCGAGTCGTACGAGTCGCTGGGCCCGATGCTGGAGAAGATCTCCGCCAAGGCCGCGGACGGGGCGCCCTGCGTCACCCATGTCGGCCCCGACGGCGCCGGCCACTTCGTGAAGATGGTGCACAACGGCATCGAGTACGCCGACATGCAGCTCATCGGCGAGGCCTACCAGTTGCTGCGCGACGTCGCCGGGTACGAGCCCGCGGAAATCGCGGACATCTTCCGCACCTGGAACACGGGACGCCTCGACTCCTACCTGATCGAGATCACCGCCGAGGTGCTGTCCCACGTGGACGCGGCGACCGGCAGGCCGTTCGTCGACGTCGTCGTGGACCAGGCGGAGCAGAAGGGCACCGGCCGCTGGACCGTCCAGATCGCCCTCGATCTCGGGGTTCCGGTGTCGGGCATCGCGGAGGCGGTCTTCGCACGGTCGCTGTCCGGACATGCGGGGCTGCGGGAGGCCTCGCGCGATCTGGCGGGACCGAAGGCGGCCTCGCTGGGCGAGGCGGAGGCGCAGGCCTTCGCCGACCGGGTGGAGCAGGCGCTGTACGCGTCCAAGATCGTGTCGTACACGCAGGGTTTCCACGAGATCGCGGCGGGCAGCGAGGAGTACGGCTGGGACATCGACCTCGGCGCCGTCTCCTCGCTCTGGCGCGGCGGTTGCATCATCCGCGCCGCCTTCCTGGACCGGATCCGGGCCGCGTACGACACCCGGGCCGACCTGCCGAGCCTGCTCTCCGACGCGACGTTCGCCTCGGAGATCGCGGCGGCGCAGGACGCGTGGCGCGAGGTGCTGGTGTCGGCCACGCTGCAGGGTGTTCCCACACCGGGCTTCGCCGCGGCACTGGCCTACTACGACGCCCTGCGGGCGGAGCGGCTGCCGGCGGCGCTCACCCAGGGGCAACGTGACTTCTTCGGAGCGCACACGTACCGGCGGGTGGACCGGGAGGGAGCGTTCCACACGCTGTGGGGCGGGGACCGCTCGGAGGTCGACGCGTAGGCGACGTGCCCGGGAGCGCCCCGGGCACGGCCCGCCGGGCGGCGGCGGCGAGCGGCGTCGGGGCCGCCCACCGCCGCCGCGTCAGGTCAGGGGCGGCCCTGGTTCCGGGCTGGGGACCGGTTCCGGCCCCGGCGGGATCGGCGACGGCGAGGGGTCCGGCGGCCGCGGAGGCGGCGCCGGATCCGGGCCGGGCGGTTGCGGGCCGGGAGGCGGAGGACCGGGGGGCTGCGGCTCGGGCGTGGGCACGGGGCTCGGGAAGGGATCCGGGAGAACCGGGTCGGGGCCTGGCGTCGGCCCGGGCGGGACGGGGTCGGGGTACGGGTCGGTCATCGTGTCCTCCGGCCGCTTGCGGGGCTTGGCTGTGGAACTACTCCCCCGCGTACCCGGGCCGGCCCCGCCCACTCACCCGGCCGGCCGCACCCGGAGTCGCCCCGGCGTACGGCGAGGGCCAAGCCCGACGGCGACCACGGCCGACGGCGGCCACGCCCTGTGGCGGCCCCGAGCAGAGCGCCCCATCGGGGACCGCGCTCGGCGTAGACCACCGGCGGCGACGCCGCCCACGCCCCGATCGCCGGGACGGCAGGCCACCCGAGTCACGGGCCGCCGGGCTTGTGGACCGCCGAAGGGCCGGACCGCGCGGCTTGTCGGCCGCCGAGGGGCGGGCCGCCGCCGGGCCTGCGGGCCGCCAGAAGTGCGACCCGCACGACCCTGGGCCCCCATGGTCAGAACCGGCCGGGGTGGGCGCGCAGCCAGTCCTTCGCGGCGCTCAGCAGCCCGGGGTCCGCGGCCGGAGCCTCCTCGGGGTGGCGTGCGGCCCACTTCACGACGTACGGGCACAACGGCGCCACCGGGACGCCGTCGCGCGCGGCCAGGGCGTACAGCTCGCGTGCCAGCGACCCCGCGATGCCCTTGCCCTCGTGCGCCGGCTCGACGACGGTGTGCACCGGCACCAGGGCGGCCGCGGGCGACTCGAGGACGAAGTACTCGATACGGCCCACGACTTCACCGCCGTCACCGACGGCTTCGAGGCGGCCCGCCGCCCGGTCGTCACGGATCTCGATGTCGCTCATGGAGCACTCCCGGTGCGGTGACTGCGCTGACTGCTTCGGTCAGACCGACACCGCGTGCGGGCTGCGCTCCTGGTCGGTGCCCGGTACCGGCTCCGACGGGTCGGCTCCCAGGGCCACGATCCGGTTGTCGCGGTCCACGTGCACGATCCGTGGCTCCAGCGCCCGCGCCTCGACGTCGGTCACCTGAGCGTAACTGATGATGATCACCAGGTCTCCGGGGTGCACGAGATGCGCGGCGGCGCCGTTGATGCCGACGACACCGGAGCCGCGCTCCCCTTCGATGACGTACGTCTCCAGCCGCGCCCCGTTGTCGATGTCGACGATGTGCACGAGCTCGCCCGGCAGCAGATCGGCGGCGTCCAACAGGTCGGCGTCGATGGTCACCGATCCCACGTAGTGCAGGTCGGCCTGGGTGACGGTGGCACGGTGGATCTTGGACTTGAACATGGTACGCAGCATTTTCAACTCCTGGAGGACGGCTCCCTGCCTGCTTTCTGCAGGTCAAGGGCGTTCGTCACTGTACAACGCGCGTCGGACCAGAAGATTGTGAGGAACATCGCCGTGCTCTGACGAGAAGGCTCCCTGCCCGCCCGTTCCCGCCGTGGTCCTGTGCGGGATATCGCTCGGCCGACCCGCGCATCAGCCGTGCGGGGCAGCCACCGACGTGGACGGCTCCCGGTTGGAACCTGCTGGCTGCACCGCATCCTCTCGTCGAGGAATCGTCAAGACCGCAGTGGAGCCGGGAGGATCCCGGCTCCACTGCGTGGTGCGTGCGGACGTGTCACTGGAACTGTGTGAAGAACCTCCAGATCTCTGCCTTGGTCCAGGTGGTGACGCCGCTTTCGCCGGAGGAGCCGTCGACCGGACCGGGTATGTGGCCTCCGTCGAACGCGGCCCACTGGACCGGGCAGCCGGCACGGCAGCCCGAGTAGGCGGTGGTGATGTGCGTCCGGCTGCCCGGCGCGGGCTCGCGCGGGCTCTGGGGGGTGCAGCCGTTGTTGCGGACGAACCTGTCGCGCAGGGACCGTCCTTGCGCGATGTTGAGGACGGAGTCGCTGACGCCGTGGATTCCGAAGTAGGCGATGGGCTGGGTCCCGCCGCCGCACCCGCTGATCTCGGCGCCGGAGAAGACCGCGACGGCCCTGAAGACGTTCGCCCGGCTGCAGGCGAGGGAGTAGCTCATGCCGCCGCCCCAGCTGAATCCCGTGGCGAAACGCTGTGCCGGGTTGACGCAGAGCCCGCCCTCGATGCGCCGGATCATGTCGTCGACGAAGGTGACGTCCTCACCGCCCGCATTGGCCCAGCCGTTGCCGAGGCCCTGCGGGGCGACGAGGATCGCGGTGTTGTTCGACTGTTCCTGCTGGCCGTAATAGGACCAGGCGTTCCCGCTGGTGCCGCCCGAGGCGACGTCGCCGGCGGTTCCGCCCCGCCAGTGGAACGCGAAGATCAGTCGGTAGCGGTGGCCGTTGTCGTAGTTGGCGGGGACCCTGAGGATGAAGCTGCGGGTCTTGCCGCCGCTCTGGATCGTGTGCGTACCACTCGCCAGGGTCGGGGCGCTGCCGCATGCGCCGCCACCGCCACCGCCACCGCCATCGGACGACAGCTTGATCATCTGCCACTGCTGATTGGCGCCGCCCCAGTCGGCGTACTGGACGACGTTGCCTCCGTCGGCCGTCGAGGCGCCCTGAACCTCCACCGCCTTGCTGCTTGCGCGGTTGATCAGCCGGATGTGGCCCGCGTCGGAGTCGGCCAGGCGGAACTGCTGGTTGGCCCCGTTGTGGTCGGTCCACTGCTGGATCGCGGCACCGTCGGCGCTCGAGGCTCCGGCCACGTCGAGAACCTTGCCCGAATGCCGCGCCTTGAGCCGGTAGAAGCCGCCGCCGGAGTCCACGAACTGCCACTGCTGGTCGGCTGCGTCGTTGCGCGTCCACTGGCTGACCCGCGCGCCGTCGGCGGTGGGCGCGCCGTTGACGTCCAGCGCCTTGCCGCTGTTGCGGTTGACCAGGACGTACCAGGCGTTGGTGTCCACGGTCGCCGCCTCGGCGGGCGCCGGATTCACCACGGCGAGCATGCCGATCGCGAGCGCCGCCGCCACCAGGGCGGCGACCCGGGACCACCAGCGACGCCTTTGCGGAGGGGCGGGCGAGACCACACCGTAGGTCCTCATCGATTCACCCTTTCGTCCGTGTCGGATCCCATCAGGTGCGGGTCCAGCGTTGGTTGCTGCCGTTCGAGCAGGAGTTGAGCTGGATCAGGGTGCCGTTGGCGGTGCCTCCTGCGACGGTGTCGAGGCAGAGGCCGGACTGGACGCCGACGACGGTCCCGTCGGAGTTGAGGCGCCATTTCTGGTTGTCGCCGCCCCAGCAGCTGTAGATCTGGACTTTGGTGCCGTTGCCGGTCCCGGCGGCGTCCAGGCACTTGTCGCCGTAGACCCTGAGCTCGCCGGCGGTGGTGTACGCCCACTGCTGGTTGGTGCCGTTGTGGCAGTCCCACAGATGGAGCTGGGTGCCGTCGGCGGTGCTGGTACCGGGCACGTCCAGGCAGCGACCCGAGCCGACGCCCTTGATCGTTCCGGATTTCGAAGGGGGCGTGGAGGTACCGCCGTTGAGCGCGTTGAGGACGGTGGTGTAGGCGGGCTTCTTGCTGCCGTTGCCGTTGAACAGCAGGGGCGTGTCCTGCGATCGCCAGGAATCACTGTCGCGCACACCCCACACGGTGATGCCGAGGCAGCGCGGGACGGCCAGGCAGTCGTTGGTCACGTTGGCGTAGGTGGTGCCCGAGGCGCCCTGGATGTCGAGTTCGGTGATGGCCACGTCGACGCCGAGGGCGGCGAAGTTCTGCAGGGTGGTGCGGAAGTTGCCGTTGTAGGGGCTGCCGCTGTTGAAGTGCGACTGGAAGCCGACGCAGTCGATCGGCACGCCGCGCTGCTTGAAGTCCCGGACCATGGAGTACATCGCCTGGGTCTTGGCCCAGGTCCAGTTCTCGACGTTGTAGTCGTTGTAGCAGAGCTTGGCGGACGGGTCGGCGGCGCGCGCGGTGCGGAAGGCGACCTCGATCCAGTCGTTGCCGGTGCGCTGCAGGTTGGAGTCGCGCCGGGCTCCCGAACCGCCGTCCGCGAAGGCCTCGTTCACGACGTCCCACTGAGCCATCTTGCCCTTGTAGTGGGCCAGCACGCCGTTGATGTGGCCGATCATCGCCTGGCGCAGCGCGCTGCCGCTGAGGCTCTGCATCCAGCCGGGCTGCTGGGAGTGCCAGGCCAGGGTGTGGCCGCGCACCTTCTTGCCGTTCTGCACCGCCCAGTTGTAGACGCGGTCACCGGCGGCGAAGTTGAACTGACCCCGCTGTGGTTCGGTGGCGTCGATCTTCATCTCGTTCTCGGCCGTCACCGAGTTGAACTCACGGCCCGCGATCGTCGTGTAGGCCGAGTCGCCCAGCCTGCCCGAGGCGATGGCGGTGCCGAAGTAGCGGCCGCTCTGCGCCGCAGCGGCGCCGAGCGTGTTCTCGGCGGCGTGTGCGGTCGACGGCACGGCCAGTGCGGCGACCACGCCGAGGACGCCGACGACCAGCGCCAACAGCAGGCCGCGGATCTTCCGGCGGACACGTGGTCCGGGAAGGGCGTACGAGCCCATGACTGTTCCTCCAGGGTAGGAATCACGGAAGGACTGAAGCGCAAGGGAAATGCGTCGCCCGCCCCTCTCAGCCGGGCGGGGGGCCCGGGCAGCACGGAATCACCGCACACCACGGACATGGGACCGGGACGATCTCAACCGGCACGGACGGCACCCGGTCGGCCGTCGGGGTGACGTACGGCGGGCGGAACGCGACGGGGGTGGCGCAGGCTTTGGCGCGCGGATCTGTCGTGGAGCTGGTGGTTGATCTGCCGTGCCGCACCTGAGTGCGTTCGACATCTCGAACTGCGACCGGTTCCTCAGGCAGGGAATGATTGAGGTATTGACGATGCATCGTCAATACTCACCGCAGAAAAAGTTTCCGTTTCTTGCTCGAAACTTGCGGAATCCCGGGGCGCCGGACAGGCCCGCCGCACGGCGCCCTCCGCAGCGTTTCCGTCGGCACGACAGCCCGTCAGGCCCGAAACGGAGGCGCTGTTTGTGGACAGATCGGCGAAAGGCCTTGACCGGAGAGCCCTGCATTCCTAGCTTGTGGCGTCAAAGCTTCCGGGAATTCCTCGAAATGTTTCGAGCTTGCTCCTCTCCTCCCGGCACGTCCGCTCCGCGGCCCACCGGGGCCGCCGACCACTGTGACCACCGCGTCACGGAGCACCTCTCCCCCGCTCCCCGAAGGAGGCCCTCCGCATGTGGCTTCGCCCCCCGTCCCCGGTCCGTCTGAAACGGTTACTCGCCGTCCTCGCACCCTTGTTGTTCGTGGCCGGCTTCCTCGGCGCCCAGCCGGCCGACGCGGCGACGGTGGACCCCAACGCCTCGTACGTGCTGATCAACCGCAACAGCGGCAAGGCCCTGGACGTCTACAACATGGCGACCGGCGACGGCGCCCGCATCACCCAGTGGACCAGGAACGATCAGAACCAGCAGCAGTGGCGGTTCGTCGATTCCGGGGGCGGCTACTACCGCATCGTGTCCCGCCACTCGGGCAAGGTCCTGGACGTCCAGAACCGGTCCACCGCGAACGGGGGCGCGATCGTCCAGTGGGCGGACCAGAACGCCACCAACCAGCAGTGGCGGCTGGCCGACAGCCCTGACGGCTACGTGAGGTTGATCGCGCGCCACAGCGACAAGGCCCTCGAAGTACAGGGAGCCTCCACCGCCGACAACGCGAACGTCGTCCAGTACGACGACTGGGGCGGCGCCAACCAGCAGTGGCAGCTCGTCAAGGTCGGCGCGGACGACCCCGGCTCGTGCGCTCTTCCCTCGACGTACCGCTGGACGTCGACGGGCGCGCTGGCTCAGCCCAGGCCGGGGTGGGTCTCACTCAAGGACTTCACCGTCGTCCCCTACAACGGCAGGCAACTCGTCTATGCGACGACGCACGACACGGGGACGCGTTGGGGCTCGATGAACTTCGGCCTGTTCACCAACTGGTCGGACATGGCTTCGGCCGGCCAGAACGGGATGCCGACTTCCACCGTGGCGCCCACGCTCCTCTACTTCGCGCCGAAGAACATCTGGGTGCTCGCCTACCAGTGGGGCGGGACCGCGTTCTCCTACCGGACGTCGAGCGACCCCACCAACCCGAATGGCTGGTCAGCCCAGCAGGTGCTCTTCTCCGGAAGCATCTCCGGCCCCGGAACAGGACCGATCGACCAGACGCTCATCGGTGACGGAACGAACATGTACCTGTTCTTCGCCGGTGACAACGGCAAGATCTACCGGGCCGGTATGCCGATCGGGAACTTCCCGGGCAGCTTCGGCGCGACCTCGACAGTGGTCATGAGCGATACGACGAACAACCTGTTCGAAGCCCCGCAGGTCTACAAGCTGCAGGGCCAGAACCGCTACCTCATGATCGTCGAGGCGATCGGTGCGCAGGGCCGCCGCTACTTCCGCTCGTTCACGGCCACCAGTCTGAACGGCTCATGGACCCCCCAGGCCTCGACCGAGAGCAATCCTTTCGCCGGCCAGGTCAACAGTGGCGCCACATGGACCAACGACATCAGCCACGGCGAACTGATCCGCACCGGCCCCGACCAGACCATGACCGTCGATCCCTGCCACCTGCAACTGCTCTATCAGGGGCGCAGCCCCAACTCCGGCGGCGACTACGGCCTCCTGCCCTACCGTCCGGGTCTGCTGACACTGCAGCGCTGACGGCGGGGCACCGGTCCGGCTCCGACAGGAAACCGCCGGGGCGGGCTCGGCGGAAGGCCGAGCCCGCCCCGGCGAAAAGAGGTCTCACGGCGGAACGTGCAGCACGGGGAGACGCGTTCACGGGCCGGCCTTCCCGGCGGCCGGCGGCCGGCGAGTCGACCCGCCGGCCGCCGGTCAGCGGGGTGCTCGTTAATTCGCGTGCGCCCACTCACCGCACCGGCTAGCGTGCATGTTCGACGCCTTCCGATGCGCTGTGCCCCGGTTACTTCATATCTGACGCGCAACACCAACCCGGTGCCACTACTGATCTCGGAAGGCGTCTCTCCTTCTTTCAGGAACGTCTCCCAAGGGACCTTCTGCATGCCCCATTTCAACCGTCAGCGGGCCAAGTCCGAAGCCAGGAACGAGATCCAGGCCGAAATACCGGGACTGACCGCAGGCGGAGCGACGTCGTCGCTCTCCACCCACGGCCGGTGGCTGCTCCCGCCGTCCGCCACCACACGCACCCCGCGGCATCCGGCCGCCCTCCGGCCGCACAACCGCACCCACCAGGGCGGCGCCGGCTACGCCCGCACCCCGAAGGCGGAACTCTTCCTGCTGGCCATGTCCCACATGGTCGGCCACCACAGCTTCTACGAGGACGCCGTCGCTCGCGACGAGCGCTACGAGCAACTGGTGCGCGCGCTCGCCGTGAGCGACCCCGAGTGGACTCTGGGCCTGCTGGGCTGGCTGCGCACCGAGGCCCACATGCGCACCGCCTCCCTCGTGGGCGCGGCCGAGTTCGTGCGGGCCAGGCTGGACGCGGGGGCCGTCGGTCACTCACGGCAGGCCGTGGCCGCCGTGCTTCAACGGGCGGACGAGCCAGGCGAGTTGCTGGCGTACTGGACAGCGCGGCACGGGCGGGGACTCCCTCAGCCACTGAAGCGCGGGATCGCCGACGCCGTGCGACGTCTCTACACCGGGCGCGCGCTCCTCAAGTACGACACCGCCTCGCGCGCCTACCGCTTCGGCGACGTCATCGAACTCACCCACCCCACTCCCGACCCGCGACGTCCTTGGCAGGGCGACCTGTTCGGCTACGCGATCGACCGCCGCCACCGCCCCGACCGTGCCGTTCCCCCGCCCGGTCAGACGCTGCTCGCCGCACACCGTGAGCTGATGACCGTGCCGGTCGGGGATCGGCGTGCCCTGGTGACCGCGCCGGGCGGCGCAGAGCGGCTGGTCGCGGCCGGGATGACCTGGGAGTCGGTGGCGGGCTGGCTGCAGGGGCCGCTCGACGCGGCGGTGTGGAAGGCCCTGGTCCCCTCGATGGGGGCGATGGCCCTCGTGCGCAACCTGCGCAACCTCGACCTGGCCGGCGTGAGCGACGAGGTCGCCGCCGAGGTGGCCGCGCGGATCTCCGACCCGGACGAGGTGCGCCGCTCGCGTCAGTTCCCGTTCCGCTATCTGGCCGCCCACCGCAACACGCCTTCCCGCCGCTGGGAGGACGCTCTGGAGGCAGCCCTCGGGCACTCCCTCGCCAACGTCCCCGAACTGACCGGCCGCACGCTGGTCCTGGTGGACCGGTCGGGCTCGATGTTCGACCTGCCCAGCGAGCACACCCAGCTCAACCGGGCCGACACCGCGGCCGTCTTCGGTACGGCGGTGGCCCTGCGGGCCGAGCAGGCCGACCTGGTGGAGTTCGGGTCCGACAGCCGTCGCGTCGAACTCACCCCGGGTGAGCCGGTACTGCGCGTCCTGGACCGCTTCCACGACCTCGGCGGCACCAACACGGCCGCGGCGCTCAACCGGCACTACGACCGTCACGACCGGGTGGTCCTGGTGACCGACGAACAGACCGGGGCGACTCAGTGGTCCAACCCGTTGCAGAAGGTCCCCTTCCACATCCCCGTCTACACCTGGAACCTGGCCGGCTACGCCCCGGCCCACGCCCCGGCCGGGCCGCATCGCCACACCTTCGGCGGCCTGAGCGACGCCGCGTTCCGGCTGATCCCGCTCATCGAAGCCGGCCGGGACGCGCGGTGGCCGTGGGAGAGAGACACGGTCGACCGCGATCAGACGTGACAGACCCGCGACGCCGACGACCGACCGTCGGACACGGATGGTCCGTGGATGAGGTCACCGTCGTCGTCGCCCGTTCCGAACGCGCGACGCTGCGCGTCGGTGACGTGTTCCTGAAGCACGGATTCGACCCGTTCGCGCCGGGCCGCTCCCTCTTCATCGTGGGAGTCTCCTCTTGGAGCCGCGCGCCGCTCACCCGCGGCTCCACTTCTGGTGGGCCTGGCCGTTGCAGCTCCACAGCACGAGCGGGGTGCCGTCGGCAGTGCCGGCCCGGTCGGCCTCGAGGCACAGCCCGGCGTGGACGTTGCGCACCGATCCGTCGGAGTCGACGGTCCATTTCTGGTTGTCCTGGTCGTTGCAGGGCCAGGTGATGACCCGGGTGCCGTTGACGGTGCCCTGGTTGTAGGCGTCCAGGCACTTGTCGCCGAAGACGCGGATCTCGCCGCCCGCCCATGAGGTCCACAGCTGGTCGGCGGCCGTGTGGCAGTCCCGGATGAGCACCGCGGCCCCGGCGGAGTCGTCCGCGTCCACGCAGCGGCCGGAGCCGTTGCCGCGCAGCCGCGAGGTGGTGGCGGCCGTCGGACTGCCACCGCTGACCCGGAACACGGCCACGCCGTGCGCGGGGACGCTCGCCGAGATCTGCCCGGCCGTGGTCGACGTGCCCCCGGTCCACAGGTCGGTGAGGGTGAACGGCCCGCCCGACAGACCGGCCTGCCCCGCTGTGGTGGTGATCGTCGCCGTGCCCCCTCCCCGGTTGAACAGTCCCACCGTGACCGAACCGTCGGACAGGGGTTTGGCGAACACCTCGGTGCTGCCGTCGTCGCGCACCCGGCGCCCGCCCGCGCCCAGCCGGTCCTGGTTCACCG
Organism: Streptomyces sp. P3; assembly: GCF_003032475.1. NCBI lineage: Bacteria > Bacillati > Actinomycetota > Actinomycetes > Kitasatosporales > Streptomycetaceae > Streptomyces > Streptomyces sp. P3. The sequence goes on along the minus strand of NZ_CP028369.1, from coordinate 5,228,827 downwards.
CCAGCAGTCGCGGATTGCGCAGGATCGCGCTCACGTCGGCCGACATGGTGCGGATGTCGTTGCCGGCCATGAGCGGTGCCGCCAGCAGCGACCAGAGGGCGAAGTGCGAGCGGGACTCGGTCAGCGACAGGCCGGGACGGCCGACGACCAGCATGTCGGGGTCGTTCCAGTGTCCCGGGCCGGACTGGGCCGCCAGCGGCGCGGTGACGTCCAGCACGTTGCCGACGCCCATCGGATAGCTGTTGGTGTTCCCGTTCTGCCAGATGTCGAGCAGGTCCTCGGTCGTCCGCCACAGGTCGGCGACCTGGCCCCAGTCGTGGGCCGCGCCGGTGATGGCGTGAAAGCTGTTGGGGTTGATGCTGTAGACGATGGGCCGCCCTGTGGCGCGCAGGGCGTCGCGCATGACCGTGAACCGCGCGACCTGCTCGTCCAACGTGCCGCTGGAGGAACACCAGTCGTACTTGAGGTAGTCCACTCCCCACGAGGCGAACGTGGCGGCGTCCCGGGCCTCGTGCCCCCGGCTGCCGGTGGAGCCCGGGTAGGCCCCGGTGGACTGCGCGCAGGTCCGTTCGCCCGGTACCTGGTAGATGCCGAACTTCAGACCCTTGCCGTGGATGTAGTCCCCGAGCGCCTTCATGCCACCGGGGAACTTCGACGGGCTCGCCCGCAGGTTTCCCGCCGCGTCGCGCTGCGGGTCGAACCAGCAGTCGTCGACCACCACGTACCGGTAGCCCGCGTCCCGCATGCCCGACGACGCCATCGCGTCGGCGGCCTCGCGTACGCGGGCCTCGGTGATCCCGCACCCGAAGCTGTTCCAGCTGTTCCAGCCCAGCGGCGGCGTGAGCGCCGGGCTGCCGGGCGCGGCGGAGGCGGTGGAGTGCGCGGAAGCCGTCACGGACGCGGTGACCGTGAGCACGGCCGCCGCGAGGAGGCGGAGGAGGCGTCCGCCTGATCGTCTGGGCACCGAGGATTCCTTTCCCGGAAGGCATCACGGGCGATGAAACGTACCGAATGTCAGGCACATGACATTGCTCGAAGCCGAGGAGCAACGGTTCGAAAGTTCGCGTTCCGTTCGGAAAGCAGGGATGCCAGGGATACTAGGGGGACGGGCAAACATGTCAACACCTTCCGCCACGCCACCCCACCATCCGGCCATTCACGCGCCAGGAAAGCGGCGCATCCACACCATCCGGGCATACAGCCTGCGATGACATGGGATGGATCGCTTCGAATGTTTCGAAGCCTGAGACGATTCATGCGAGAAGGATTGACGGACTCCCTCGACTCCCCAATCATCCTGAATGCTCGCCAGCCGATCCCGGTTCGACATCCCGAACCAACGGCATGCGCTCCACGCTCACCGACAGGGCACCTCCGGACACTCCAGCCGCCCGCGGCTCGGCCGCAGAGGGAGTACGCCACCGATGGATATGTCATGGACTCGTCATTACTGGTCCCGTCGCCACGCGCTGACGGCCGCCACCGGACTGGCCGCCGGTACCCTGCTGCCTCTCGTGGGCTCCCCCGACACCGCCTCCGCCCGGCGGTCGGACCGCACGACCGCGGCGGCCTTCACGAACCCGGTGATCTGGCAGGACTTCGCGGACATCGACGTCATCCGCGTCGGTGACACCTTCTACGCCTCGGCCTCGACCATGCACTACTCGCCCGGCGCACCCGTGCTGCGGTCGTACAACCTGGTCGACTGGGAGATCGCCGGCCACTCGGTGCCCGTGCTCGACTTCGGCGCCAAGTACGACCTGAACGGCACCCGCGGCTACGTCAGAGGGATCTGGGCGTCGTCCCTGGCCTACCGGCCGAGCAACAGGACGTTCTACTGGCTCGGTCAGATCGACTTCGCACGCACGTACGTCTACACCGCGACGGCCGCCGAGGGGCCGTGGAACCAGCTGACGACGATCAGCACCCCGTACTACGACGCGGGGCTGCTCGTCGACACCGACGACACCCTGTACGTGGCCTACGGCAACAGCACCATCAACGTGGCCCAGCTGTCCGCCGACGGCCGCACCCAGGTCCGCACGCAGCAGGTGTTCACCACGCCGTCGAGCGTCGGCACCCTGGAGGGCTCCCGCTTCTACAAGATCAACGGGCAGTACTACATCTTCCTCACCCGCCCCGCGAACGGCCAGTACATCCTCAAGTCGTCGAGCGGCCCCTTCGGCCCGTACACGATGCGTCAGGTCCTTCTCGACCTGCGCGGGCCCATCGCCGGCGGCGGCGTCCCGCACCAGGGCGGGCTGGTGCAGACACAGAGCGGCGCCTGGTACTACCTGGCCTTCGTCGACGCGTACCCAGGCGGCCGTGTGCCCGCCCTGGCGCCGGTCACCTGGACCGCGGACGGCTGGCCGGTCGTCCAACTCGTCAACGGCGCGTGGGGCACCTCGTATCCCGGCCCGGCCGTGCCCCCGCCACCCCGCCGGGTCACCCCGATGACCGGGGTCGACACCTTCGACGGCACGGTCCTGAAACCGAGGTGGGAGTGGAACCACAACCCGGACAACTCCAAATGGTCGGTGAACGACGGTCTGACCCTGCGGACCGCGACCGTGACGAACGACCTCTACTGGGCCCGCAACACCCTCACGCACCGCATACAGGGCCCCACCTCGACCGCCACGGTCCTGCTCGACCACAGCGCGATGCGGGCCGGCGACCGGGCCGGACTCGCGCTGCTGCGTGACTCCTCCGCATGGATCGGCGTCCGGCGCGACGGCACGGGAACGCGGGTGTCCATGGTCAACGGGCTGACCATGGACGCCAACTGGAACACCACCGGCACCGGCACCGAGGTCGCGAGCGCGGCCGTGTCGGGCAGCCGCATCTGGCTGCGCGCGAGCGCGGACGTCCGTCCCGGAGCCGGACGCCCCGGCACCTTCTCCTACAGCTCCGACGGCACCACCTTCACCCGCCTCGGACCGGCCCTCTCCCTGGGCAACGACTGGCGGTTCTTCATGGGCTACCGATTCGCCCTGTTCAACCACGCCACGCAGGCGCTCGGCGGCTCGGTCCGCGTCACGCGGTTCGAGCTGACCACTCCCTGACCACACCCGGGCCAGGCCCTGACCAGTCCTTGACCAGGCCCGTCGACCGCACCACCCAACCCCCCCACCACCCCGCGAGGAGAACCATGAACCCGTTGAAACGGATCGGCCGTCGCCGAGCCTCGGTCCTGGCCCTGCTGGCCGCGACCGCCCTGGCGACACCGGGTACCGCGACCGGCGCAACCAGCGGTGCGAGCGGCAGCGCAGCCGGTGCGACCGTCAGCGCGACCGGTGCCACGACCGGCGCGCCCGACGCCGTCCGCGCCTCCACTCTGGGCGCCCAGGCAGCCCGGTCGGGACGGTATTTCGGAGCCGCGGTGGCCGCGGGCCGCCTCGGCGACGGTGCGTACACCCGCATCCTGGACCGCGAGTTCACCTCGGTCACACCCGAGAACGAGATGAAGTGGGACACGACCGAGCCGTCCCGCGGCTCGTTCAACTTCGGCCCCGGCGACCAGATCGTCAACCGTGCGACGTCCCACGGCCAGCGCATGCGCGGTCACACCCTGGTGTGGCACTCCCAACTGCCCGCCTGGGTCCGCTCCATCAGGGACGCGAACACCCTGCGCAGCGTGATGAACAACCACATCAACACGGTGGCGGGCCACTACAAGGGCCGCATCCACACCTGGGACGTGGTCAACGAGGCCTTCGCCGACGGGGGCAGCGGCCAGCTCCGCAGCTCGGTCTTCCGGGACGTGCTGGGCACCGGCTTCCTTGAACAGGCGTTCCGCACGGCCCGGACAGCCGACCCGGCGGCCAAGCTCTGCTACAACGACTACAGCATCGACGACTGGAACGCCGCCAAGACCCAGGGCGTCTACCGCATGGTGCGCGACTTCAAGGCACGCGGTGTGCCCATCGACTGCGTCGGCCTTCAGGCCCACTTCGGCGCCGGCGGTCCTCCCGGCAGTTTCCAGACGACGCTGTCGAGTTTCGCCGCTCTCGGCGTGGACGTACAGATCACCGAACTGGACATCGCGCAGGCGTCGCCGAGCGCCTACGCGAACACGGTCAGGGCCTGTCTGAACGTCTCGCGCTGCACCGGCATCACCGTCTGGGGCATCCGCGACAGCGACTCCTGGCGCAGCGGCGAGAACCCGCTGCTGTTCGACCGCAACGGCAACAAGAAGTCGGCGTACAACGCGGTGCTCACGGCGATGGGCGGCACACCCGCCGCCACGCGCGGCACCACCGGCGCCGCCGCCCTGCCGAACAGGTACTCATGGAGCTCCAGCAGCCCTCTGATCGCACCGAAACCGGACTCGACCCACCACATCGCGGGGATCAAGGACCCGACGGTCGTCTACCACAACGGCAAGTACCACGTGTTCGCCAGCACCGCGAGCGCCTCCGGCTACAACCTGGTCTACCTGAGCTTCTCCGACTGGTCGCAGGCCGGCTCCGCCACCCACCACTACCTGGACCGCACCGCCATCGGCACCGGCTACCGGGCCGCGCCGCAGGTGTTCTACAACGCGCCGCAACGCCTGTGGTACCTCGTCTACCAGACGGGCAACGCCTCGTACTCCACCAACCCGGACATCAGCAATCCCAACGGGTGGAGCGCACCCCGCAACTTCTACTCGTCGATGCCGGACATCATCCGGCAGAACATCGGCAACGGTTACTGGGTCGACATGTGGGTGATCTGCGACAGCGCCAACTGCTATCTCTTCTCCTCCGACGACAACGGGCACCTCTACCGGTCGCAGACGACCGTCGGCCAGTTCCCCAACGGCTTCACCAACACCGTCATCGCGCTGCGGGACTCCCGGAACGCGCTGTTCGAAGCGAGCAACGTGTACAAGGTCCAGGGCAGCAACCAGTACCTCCTTCTCGTCGAAGCCATCGGGTCCGACGGGCGGCGCTGGTTCCGGTCCTGGACCTCCACGAGTCTCGCCGGCTCCTGGACGCAGCTCGCCGCGTCCGAGGGCACTCCCTTCGCCCGGGCCAACAACGTGTCCTTCCCGGCCGGCGCGTGGACCCGTGACATAAGCCACGGCGAGATGATCCGGGCGGGGAACGACCAGACGCTCACCATCCCCGCCTGCCGGCTCCAGTACCTCTACCAGGGCCTGAACCCCAACGCGAGCGGTGACTACAACCTCCTCCCGTGGCGGCTCGGCCTCCTGACCCAGACCAACTCGACCTGCTGACCGGCCGGGACGTGGGGGGTGCTTCCGACGGAGGCACCCCCCACGGCTCGCCCTCCCGGCCGGCCGCCGGAGTCCGGCTCGCCGCCGCACTCCGGCTCACGGCCGCCGCACCCCCGGCTCGCCGACCGCCCACCGACCGCACCCCGACAGAAACCCGAGGTACCGTCATGCGCCGCAGACTGCTCGCCCTCGCGGCAGCGCTCTCCTCGCTGCCGCTGGCTCTCGCCACCGCGCCGTCCGCCCATGCGGCGGACCCGACGACCATGACCAGCGGCTTCTACGCGGATCCCGACTCCAGCGCCAGGCGGTGGGTCGCCGCCAACCCCGGCGACGGGCGGGCGCCCGCGGTCAACGCCTCCATCGCCGGCATTCCGACGGCCCGCTGGTTCGGCTCCTGGAGCGGCAGCATCGGCACCGCCGCCGGCACGTACGTCGGCGCCGCGGACGCCCGGGACAAGCTGCCCGTCCTCGTCGCCTACAACATCTACAACCGCGACTACTGCGGCGGGCACTCCGCGGGCGGCGCCTCCTCGCCGTCCGCCTACCGGACCTGGATCTCCCAGTTCGCCGGCGGGGTCGCGGGCCGCCCGGCCGTGGTCGTCCTCGAACCGGACTCCCTCGGCGACTACGGCTGCATGAACCAATCCCAGATCGACGAACGCAGGGCCATGCTCAGCGGCGCGCTCGCCGAGTTCAACCGCCAGGCCCCCAACACCTGGGTCTATCTCGACTCCGGCAACCCCGGCTGGGCCGACGCGGCGACCATGGCCCGGCGTCTGCACGAAGCCGGCCTCCGCCAGGCCCACGGCTTCTCGCTCAACATCTCCAACTACCTGACCACGGCGGAGAACACCGCGTACGGCAACGCCGTCAACAGGGAACTCAACGCCCGGTACGGCTACACCAAGCCGTTCGTGGTGGACACCAGCCGCAACGGCAACGGCTCCAACGGCCAGTGGTGCAACCCGTCGGGACGCCGCATCGGCACCCCCACCCGGCTGGGGGGAGGCGCCGAGATGCTCCTGTGGATCAAGGCCCCGGGTGAGTCCGACGGCAACTGCGGCGTCGGCGGCGGCTCCTCGGCCGGACAGTTCCTCCCCGAGGTTGCCTACAAGATGATCTACGGCTACTGACGGTCGTGCCGCTGGAGGTCAGCGCGCACGGCGGGCAGTGGACGGACCTGAACGGCTGGTCCACGACGGGCGGCGAAAGCCTGCGCTCCTGATGACCGTCGCCCGCGGCCGGAGATGACGGCTTGTCCGGCCCCACCCCGGTCACGGAGCGCCGCTCCCCCGTCCCGCCGCGCGCCGTGTGGACCGGCGAGGCACCAGCACCGGTTGCACGAGCCGGCGCCGGTTCACCGCGCTGCGGGAGTTGATGACGGAGATCAGCAGGTCGACCGCTTCGGTGCCCACACGGTCCGGACGGAGACCGAGGGTGGTGACGGGCGGTGCGGTGCTCGCGTACTCCGGATCCTCGCTGACGCACGCCACCAGCAGATCCCCTGGCACCCGAAGGCCGTGGTGGCGAGCGGCGGCAAGGATGTTGTGACCGGAGTCGGAGTACACGCCGATGACGGCGTCCGGTCGCGGATCGCGGTCGAGCAGCCGGCCGACCGCGCCCTGCTCCGCCGTGAAGTAGTCGGGCAGCACGGCGTACTCCTCCACGAGGGCGGGCAGACGGTGTTCGTCGCACCAGCCCCGGTAGGCGTGCGTGACCAGTTGCGGGTACGCGTCGTCGTGAAGGGGCAGGGAGAGTCCGATCCGCCGGGCCCCGGACTCCGCCAGGTGGTCGAGCAGGAGGCGCAGGCCCGACTCGTGGTCGGAGTCCACCCACGCGTCGCCCGGATGCGGCCGCGGCGGCCGGCCTTCGCTGATCATCGGTATGCCGCGCTCCCGCAGGAGGGCGCGCACCGGGTCGTCGGCGCGCGGTGCGACGTGGATGACGCCGTCCATCGGCGTGTTGAGCCACATCCACGGCGACATCGAGTTCGGCATCGTCAGGAGCAGATAGCCGCGCTCGTGCGCCGCCGCCATGGCACTCAGCGTCAGGGTGGCGTAGTACGGGATCTCGGTGTACGAAACGGGCAGGTCACCGTACGTGGTCATGGTCAGGCCGAGCACACCGGTGCGGCCGCGGGCCAGGGCACGGGCCGTGCTGGCCGGGGCGTAACCGAGTTCGCGTGCCGTGGCCAGTACGCGCTGCCTGGTCGCCTCGGAGAGCCGTCCGGTGCCGTTGAGCGCGTTCGACACCGTGGCGGTGGACACGCCGGCCCGGGCGGCCACGGCGTCCAGTGTCGGACGCCGCCAGACGCGTGAGCTCTCCATGGGCACCCCAACCGCTGTGTGACCGCTCGTGGTGAAGAACTCGTCACTCGACCCGTCGGGCGACGGCGGCCGCACGGTCGCCGGGCTGAGGAACGATCAGATGCCGGATGTCTTCGACGGCATCCTAGGGCGTGTTTCGAAAGTAGCGTCGTCTGCCCGAAGGGCAGGCCGGGCGGCGTCCGGTGCGTGCGATCGCAAGGCGGAAGGTCATCCCGATACTGGTTGTATCGGGATGATCCCGACAACGCGGCGAGCGTGCGTGCCAGGCGTCGCCCGGCAGACGGGACTTTCGAAACACGCCCTAGGTCTACCGTCCCGCGGGGTCGCTCACCCGGCCGACGCGGGAGCGCGGACGACCGGTCATCCGATCGGTGACGTGTCGAACGTCTCCGGGCCGTCGCCCGGGCCGGACGGTCGAGCGGTGGGACCGTCGGGCCCGGAGACGAAATGCTGCCGAGGCCGAGCCCGGTACCGAGCCCGGTACCCAGGCCGCTGCGAGTCCCGCCGGGACGGCCCACGGCTTGGGCGACGCAGGGACGTGACGGATCAGACGGGCGTCGAGGCCGACGGCGCGAAGGGCGCCCCGTGTCCCGGCACGATCAGCGCCGGGCCGAGGGCCAGGATCTTCGACCGGGCCGCGCGCAACTGCTCGCGATCCGGCGCGAAGGGGTCGTCGGCGGGTCCCTCGGCGGTCCACCACAGATGCGTCAGGACCACCAGGCCCTCGGTGGCGGTGACCAGGGTGCTGACGTCCTCGGCGGTGTGGCCGGGGGTCGTCATGAGCGTGATCGACGGCGACAGCCGGTATCCGTCCGCGTCGCGGTCCTCCCAGACGTCGTCCCGGTAGATGGCCATGTGATCGTGGAAGCGGGCCTCGGGGAACAGGGCCGCGTTCAGCGTGTGGTCCGGGTGGTGATGGCTGAAGACCACGTCGGTGACGTCTTCGGGGCGCAGCCCGTGCGGCGCGAGCGGGTCCAGGATGAGACGACGGTCCGCGACCATGCCGGGATCGACGATCGCGACGGTGTCGCCGTCGACGAGCAGGGTGACGGTGCCGGCCACCCGCTCGTCGGCGTAGCCGGTGGTCAGGATGTGGAAGGCGGCGGTCATCGGGGGCTCCTCGGGTGACGGGTACGGCGGGGGGCGGCGGACGGCGGGGTCACCGGGGGAGCAACGCCCCGAAGCCGGTGAGCAGGGCACGCAGACCGGTGTCGAAGGCGAGCTCGGCCCGGCGGTGGTCGGTGGGGGTCTCGTCGAGTGCGGCGCTGAGGTGGGGGGCCGTCTCACGGGTCACGTCGGAGACCATCACTGTCGGCGCGACGAGGTCGAGGGCGGAGCCGAGGATGAAGTTCTCCAGCGCGTTGATCAGGGGCATGACCTGACCGGCGCCGAAGCCCGCGGCCAGCAGGAGTTCGGCGACCCGCTCGTACATCGCGTGCATGAAGGGTTCGGCCAGCGGGGCCGTCGCGAGCAGGGGCACCGCCCCGGGGTGGGTGGCGAAGGCCGCGCGATAGGAGCGGGCCCAGGCCTCCAGCGACTGTTCCCAAGGCTGTGACGGGTCCCAGTCGTCTGGCCCGGACTCCAGGGCCAGTTCTTCCCTCATGAGCGCGATGATCTCTTCGCGACCGGACACATGGTGGTAGAGCGCGGAGGGAGCGACCCCGAGCTCGCGGGCAAGGGCGGGAATGCTGAGGGCGCCCTGCTCGTCGACGATTCTCAGTGCTCCCGCACCGATGCGCCGACGGTCCAGCAAAGGGGTGCGCGGCCTCGCCACGTGGGCTCCTCTTCCTCGGTCTCCCGGGCGGGCTGCGGCGTCACCGCCCGCGTGTCGTCATCCGAACTTTACCGAATGACTTTCAGTAAGAACTCTTCCCAGCCGCCTAGGTCGTGTCTTCAATTGATCTTGAGTGGTGGATCATGGTCGGGTGATACGTCGCCATGAACTGTCCGATGAGGAGTGGGAGTTCCTCCGTCCGCTGCTGCCCGAGTCCTTGCGTGGGCGGAAGCGGTTGGACGACCGCACCGTGCTCAACGGGATCGTGTGGAAGTTCCGGACCGGCACCGCCTGGCGGGACGTGCCCGAGCGGTACGGCCCCTGGCACACACTGCACACCCGCTTTCGACGGTGGGCCCTGGACGGCACCTTCGAGCGGATGCTCCAGGCCGCCCAGGCCCGGGCGGACGCGGCGGGAGAGATCGACTGGCTGGTGTCGGTCGACTCCACCGTCGTACGCGCCCACCAGCATGCCGCCGGGGCCCGAAAAGGGGGCGCCGCAGCCCCGCGCTCGGACGCTCCCGGGGCGGCCTGACCAGCAAAATACACCTGGCCTGCGATGCCTTCGGGCGTCCGCTCGCCTTCGTGCTCACGGGCGGCAACACCAACGACTGCACCCAGTTCACCACCGTGATGGAGGCAATCCGGGTGCCCCGCCTCGGTCCGGGACGGCCGCGGGTGCGGCCCGCTCATGTGCTGGGCGACAAGGGCTACAGCTCCCGCGCGATACGCACCTGGCTGCGACGCCGCGGCATCGCTCACACCATCCCCGAGCGGGCCGACCAGATCCGCAACCGGCTGCGGCGCGGCAGCCGAGGCGGGCGCCCGCCGGCCTTCGACAAACAGCTCTACAAGCGGCGCAACGTCGTGGAACGGTGCTTCAACCGCCTCAAGCAGTGGCGCGGCATCGCGACCCGCTACGACAAGACCGCCGAGTCCTACCAGGCAGCCGTCACCCTCGCCTCGCTCCTGATGTGGGCGTGACATTTGAAGACAGCTCCTAGGCCCGCGGGGCACGGCTCCGCGGTGTGTTGACGGTGATGCGCGACCTGATCGACACCGCCGGCCCGACCGGGAACCGCCTCGCCGCACTGCGGCTGCCCGAGGACGTGACGGACGGCGTCGGTGGCGTCGTCCCCGGCCACGGGTCGGGCGGCCGAGGGGACGACCGAGCCGCATGCGGGCGCTCGCGCTCCGCATGCGGCTCGGTGATCGTGAACCGGTGGTGCTCCGGCACGCTGTGGACCGGCGGCCGGGCACCACCTCGGGCGGGAGTCAGGCCAGGCCGAACCGCTCGGCGTGCACGTGCCGCCGGGGAACCCCCAGGTCGCGCAGGGAGCTGAGCACGGCCGCGGTCATCGCGGGCGGGCCGCAGACGTACACGTCGCGTTCGCCGATGTCGGGAACCATGGCCCGCAGACTCCCCGGCTCGAACGGCGTGCTGCCCTCCCCCGTGCGGCCGGTGAGCAGGTGCAGCCGCCCACCGCGGTCCGCGACCAGGGTGCGCACCTCGTCGACGAGTACGGCGTCGTCCTCGCTGCGTACCCGGTAGAGCACGACGACGTCGCCCGGTGGCTCCTCCTCGAGCAGGGCTCGAACCGGCGTGATCCCCACCCCTCCGGCGATCAGCAGCGCGCCGGGGCGTCCGCGGTGCAACGACGTGAACGCGCCGTACGGCCCTTCGACGAACGCGCGGGTGCCGACCGGGAGATGCCGCAGTCCGGCGCTGGCCGTTCCGGCCGCCTTGGCCGTCAGGCGCAAGGTGCGGCCGTCGGGCGCCGCCGACAGCGAGAACGGGTTCGCCAGCCACCAGTGGTGGTGGTCGGGGAATCGCCAGATGCAGAACTGCCCGGCCCGGGCCGGCAGTTTGTCGAGGTGCCGGCCGGTGACGTGCACGGACACCACGTCGTCCGACTCCACCACCACCTCCGCAACCCGGAACCGGTGGTACGAGTTGCGCCACAGCGGCATGACGATCCGGCCCGCGAACAGGGCGCCGAACGCGAACAGCCACAGCGCCCACCAGTAGATCTTCGCGGGCAGGGACGAGCTGAAGGTCGTGGTCTCCTGCAGCTCATGGACGAACGCCAGCCCCAACGCCAGGTACAGCAGCAGGTGCAGGCCGTGCCAGGTCTCGTACCTCAGCCGCCGCCTCACATACCGGGCGGACACCGCAGCGACCACGACGAGGATCGCCGCGGCGCACATCCCGAGCAGGGAGGCCGGCACTCCGGCCAGCGAGAAGAACGTCTTCGTCATCGACGTGTCACTGAGCCTCGCATAGCCCAGTACCACCAGCACGGCGTGGGTGAGGACGGTCCACAGCAGGGTGAAGCCGACCCACCGGTGCCACACCGTCAGCCGGTCCATGCCGATACGGCGGTCGAGCCACGGCAGCCGTGCCACCAGCAGCAGTTGGAAGAGCATCAGCACCGCGGCGTGCAGCCCGAAGAACTTGGCGACGGTCAGCACCCCGTTCTTGCCGGTCCCGGAGGTGAGGAACAAGGCCTCGACGATCACCGAGTTGATGATGACAAACGTCCACAGCGCCCACCGCGCCGCAACGACCGGAGGTATGGTGCCTTGCCGCACCCGTGAAATCGTCGCCTCCACCGCTTCCCCTCTTGTTCACGCTCGTTCATGTGACTACCGGTGCCGATCGCGGCACCGCGACGGCCGATGCTCCACAGGCCGGGTTCCGGCGTTCCCACCGCGGGCCGGCCGCACCGGGTGAGGACGCATGTCCTCCCGGGAGCCGGGCGCGATCAGCGACGCCGGTCGTCCGATCACTCCTCGTCCGGTGACCTCCCGGCCGCCGACGCTGGGTACGCTGGGTGATTAAGCCCTTAACCACAAGCCGTCGCCGGGTTGTCGGGACGACATCCGTGACCTGCACGTGTCACCTCGTGGCCGCGGCGGGCACCCTCGCACCACAGGAGGTCCCGGCGCTCGGGGTCCTCCGCTCACCAGGCCGGTTGGAGGGTGGTGCCCTCGGGCCTGCGGGCAGCCGTTTCGTCAGAAATGGCGCTGCCCCTCCCACCCTGGGGCGCGGGACTGCGTCGGCGACAAGGACATCCGGCGACGAGGGGGGTCCACGTCGGTGATCTTCACCGTGAGGGCGGCGACGGCCCGCAGGCAGGCGGCCTCGACCGGTTCGTGGTCGCTGGTGGCCGGCTCGGTGCGGGCGTAGTGGCCGGTGCCGATCGCGGTCGGCGGGGTCACATTCGGTGACCCGGTCGACGTAGGGCAGCACGTCACTGCCCGCCGGAGGCCGACGGCGCGCGCCATAGTCGAAGCGCTTCGACGACATAGCCCCACCTTTGCGATCCGTCAATCGGCCAGCGGAAAGGAGCCGCTCAGGATTTGACGCCCTTGATGTCCACGAAACCCGTCCGTTAACTTACGGAGCATGTGAAGCGCTTCGACAACCGTTCCCCCACCGGATCACCCCTCACGAACCGACGAGAGGACCCTTCAGGTGCCCCCTTGGCTCCAGCCGGACGGACCCGTCGCCAACCCCGTGATCCCCGGCTTCCACCCCGACCCCAGCGTCTGCCGCGTCGGCGACGACTACTACCTGGCCTGCTCCAGCTTCGAGTACTTCCCCGGGGTGCCCCTCTTCCACAGCCGCGACCTGGTGCACTGGACGCAGATCGGCAACGTCCTGGACCGGCCGGACCAACTGCGTCTGCCCGCCTCCATGCCGTCGTCCGGCGGGATCTACGCCCCCACGCTGCGCCACCACGACGGCCGCTTCTGGCTGATCGTCACCAACTGCAGCGAGGGCGGCGGCAATCTGATCGTCACGGCCACCGACCCCGCCGGCCCGTGGTCGGACCCCATCCGGGCGCCGGGTGTCCCGGGCATCGATCCCGACCTGGTCTGGGACGAGGACGGCACCTGCTGGTGCACGGTCGCGGGGGTCTCGCAGATCCGCATCGACCCGTCGACCGGGCAGACGTACGGGACACCGCACAGGCTCTGGTCCGGCGCTCCCGGAGCCAAGGCCCCGGAAGCGCCGCACCTGTACCGGATCGGCGACTACTGGTACCTGCTCATCGCCGAGGGTGGCACGGAACGCTGCCACGGTGTCTCGATCGCCCGCGGCCGTACGCCCGCCGGCCCGTTCGAGCCGTGCCCGGCCAACCCGATCCTCACCCACCGGGGCACCGACCGTCCCGTCCAGAACACCGGGCACGCCGACCTGGTCCAGGGTCCCGACGGGTCCTGGTGGATGGTGCTGCTCGGCGTCCGGCCCGGCGGCGGCACGCCCGGCTGGCACGTGCTCGGCAGGGAGACCTTCCTGGCCCCCGTGACCTGGGTGGACGGCTGGCCGGTCGTCGGCGAGGTCACGCCGACCCTGCCCGAGTTGCCGTGGCCGCTCTCCCCCGGCCCCGTCGAGGAGCACCGGGACGACTTCGAACTCACCGAACTGCGACCGTCGTGGATCTCCCTGCGCGACCGGCCCGCCGAACACTGCACCACCAAGGAGCGCCCCGGCTGGCTGACGCTCCGCGCGCGGGGCGGCTCCCTCGACGAGCCCGACGCGGTGTTCGTGGGCCGGCGCCAGCAGCATCCGTACTGCAGGGCGCGCACGCTCGTCGACGCCGCGGAGGGAAGCGGTGGCCTCGCCGTCCGGCTCGACGAACGGCACCACTACACGATCGAGGCGTCCGGCACGCGGGTGCGGGTGGTCGCGCGCGTCGGATCCCTGCGCACGGTCGTGGCCGAGGAATCCGTGCCGGCCGGGCTGCTGGTCCTCGCCGTCACGATCACCGAACCGCCGCCTCCGCACGGACCGTGCACGGGACCCGACGTCGTCTCCCTCGGCGTCGAGCAGCCCGACGGCACGGTCACCGAGCTCGCGGCACTCGACGGCCGCTATCTGTCGACCGAGGTCGCCGGCGGCTTCACCGGCCGGGTCATCGGCATGTACGCCGCGACAGGAGCCGTCCACTTCGACTGGTTCGACCACGAGCCCGTCGACGGCTGACCCGGGCGCCGGGCCCGTCACCCCGATGGCCGCCCGCCTCGACCGGCCGAGCGGGCGGGACCCGGCGGCGGTCACCGGCCATGCGCCGGTGCACCGGCCATCGCCGGGTGTCGGGCAGCGCGGCAAGGCTCCCGGCGCGCGGTGACCGGACCTCCACTGCGGAGATCCGTCGGTGGGCGGGCGGACTCGGCCGGTCCGTCTTCGCCGGATCACCACCCGGCGAAGACGGCGGCGCCCCTCAGCCGGCAGGCAGGCAGCCGCCTTCGTCGGTGGACTCTCCGGCGTACTCCGACGTCAGCCGGTACACCCCCGCCCGGGGCACGGTCAGCCGGGTCCACGGGCCGTCCGCGCTGACGCACGCTCCCTCGGCCCGCAACCACGGCGAGTACGCGATCCGGATGGTGCTCGTCCCGGCGCCGGGCATGCTCAGCGTCAGATCGGCCTCTCCCGCACGCAGCAGCTCGGCCGGGGCGGAGACCAGCGGCAGAGTGTCGCGGACCCGGTAGATCTTCCAGTAGCGGTCCTGCCAGACGGGCTCCAGCCAGCGCTGGCCCTCCTTGATCAGAGCCGTCTCGCGCTCCGCGGACCGATCGGGCGTGCCGTCGTGGAGGACGACGAAACCGACCGCCCAGTGGCGCAGCCAGGCGTAGTACGTCGGCCCGTCGAGGTCGCCCTCGTAGAACAGGCGTCCGCGTTCGACGTCCAGCTGCTGGTTCCAGCCCCGCATCAGCTCGAAGTGGGGGCCGAGGAGGGTGGCCCCGCGATGGTCGTCGTCCGTCGGCAGCTCGACCCGGCCGCGGTCCGCGCCCAGCCGGTCGAGCGCGGCGATCACGCCGTCGGTGTGCGTGACCCAGCCCGGAACGGGGTCCGGTCGCCGCAGATGCGTCAGCGACGTCACACAGAGGTAGGAGACGGACAGAGCGGTCACCAGAGCCATCGCCCGCATACGGGTTCGCCGCCCGTCGTGACGGTCGGCCCCGGCGCGGCGCTGCAGCGCGGCCGCGAGCAACACCGCGGGCGCGAAGAGCAGGGCGAGCCGCTCCACGTTGTTGCCGACCGGTGAGGGGACCATCCAGGTCAGGACGACCCCGACGGCGTACACGGCGCTGCCGGCCCGCACCACCCGCCACTCCCGCGGCGACGCCCACACCACGGCGGCGGACAGCAGCACGGGCAGAATCATGCGGCCGGCGGCCATGGGCTGTTCGCCCTGGAACGGGAACAGCAGAGTGGTCACGCCGACGACGGCGACGGGCGGGAGCGTCAGGGCGAGGCACTTGGCGTACTGCCGGTCGGCCAGGTACCCGGCGCCCGCCACCAGCAGGAAGAGCCCGGCGACCGGGCTGCCCATGGTCGCGAACAGCGCCCCGAGGACGGCGGCGGCAAGCCGGGCGGGCCGGGGCGCGCGGTCGGCGACGGCGAGCAGGCCCGCGAGAGCGAAGGCCAGGCCGAGGGCGAACGTGGTGCGGCCGAGCACGACGTTGTACCAGAGGCCCAGGGCTCCGACCAGCGCGGGCCACATCGACACGCGCGGAAGGGTGCGCTCCAGCAGGGTGGCCAGCACCCAGGTGGCGCTGATCCCGGACAGCACCGAGACGGCGCGGACGCCGCACAGGGCCATCAAGTGCGGTGATATGACGCTGTAGTTGACGGTGTGGACGCCGCCGAACCAGAAGAGTCCGTACGGCGTGGCCGGGTGCCTGCCCACGAACCCCGCCCACGCGTACTGCGCGGCGAGGTCACCGCCGTCCGTCGCGAGGACGGCGTCCCACCCCCAGTACAGGGGGAGGAAGGCGGCGATGACGAGGAGCGGGACACGGTACTTCGCCGATCTGGGCGACCGGTGTTCCCGGCGCAGTACCGGCAGCGACGGTCGCAGTGAGGCGGGGGCCGAGAGGGTGGTGGTCCGTTGGGGCATGGTGGCTTTCCCGAGGCGGTACGGACGCGGTACAGGCCCGCCGGGGAGTTCGTGGCCCCGAGGGCTCCTGGAACTCGCGGACCTGCGCGGGCGTCACGGCCGGGCATCTCCCGTCCGTCGCGCCCACGCGCCTGTCGCGCACGACGTCGGCACCGGGAGCGGCGCCACCCGAACCTGACCCGGCGGCCGGTTGTTCGGCCCACGGTGGTCGCGCAGCACGCCCCTGTCGGCGAGTCTCCCGTCCGCTGCGGCAGCGTGAGCGTTGGACCACGCCGCGCGGAGTGCGCAACTCGCTGACAGCGCCAGCAGCACCAGGAGGCCGACTTCATGCACTGAACTGCTCCGGAATCGGTGGAGGACCCGGACTCGGGCCTCCTGCCCGAGCAGGCCACGGACGACAGCCGGCTCGCGCCTCCGACCACGATGTTGTGGGCCACATCCCGGGCCGGCAACCCCCACCGGCTTGAGGAGAGGCTATTTCCACAGGTCAACCACATGCAAGGCGCGTGCCGCGCGAAGGGAGAACCTGCTGGTCCCGCCCTGTGTCGTACGCACGAAGGAGTCTCGCCACCTGTGCGACCGTGCGCGAACCGGTGGTCCCCCGGTCCGGGTCGACCCGTCGGGGGTTCCTGATCGGTGGCGCGAAGGACATCGTGGACCCTCGTACGGGAGGCGAGGGTCCGCGCGTCTTCGCGGTTCACGCTTCCTTCCCCGGTCCGGGACGCACAGCCGCAAGCACCCGTCCCAGGCGGGCGAGCGGGGACACCGCCATCAGCACCGGGGAGAGCATCATGCCCGCGGCCGTCGCCAGCAGCCCGGTGCGCAGTCCCCACTCCTGCGCCAGATGTCCGCCGAGCAGGGAGCCGAGGGGGGCCGACCCCATGCCGACGAACATGATCGTCGCGGCCGCACGGCCCTGCATCCCGTCCGGAGTGACGGCCTGCCGGATCGCCATGACCGTGACGTTCACCAGCTGGCCGCCCGTACCGAACACGACGTTGACGGCGAGCAGCGCGGGAACGGTCACCGCGGAGGAGGCGTGCAGCGTGGGCACGCACAGGAACACCCCGTCGGCCGCCACCGCCGCCGACACGAGGACCACACCGTGACCGAACCGACGCGGCAGGCGAGCGGCCAGCAGCGAGCCGAGGAGCGCGCCCGGCCCCGTCGCCGCGAGCGTCAGCCCCACGACGGTGCCCGACAGGTGCAGTTCGCGCGGCAGGAAGAGCAGATAGACGGTCGTCACGGCCGCCAAGGAGAACTGGAAGGCGGCCGAAGCGAGGCACACGGTCCGCAGACGGGCGTCACCGGCGACGAAGCGGAGGCCCTCATGGACACGGTGCCAGACCCGAGGGGGACGCCCCGGGCTCTGAGGGAGCGATTCGGTCCGACAGATGCGTCCGACCGACAGGACCGAGCACACGAAGAACAGCGCGCCGGAGGCGGCGGCGACCGGCGCCGACAGCAGTGACACGAGCGCGCCGCCGAGGGCGGGTCCACCGATCTGCCCGGCGGACCGGCTGCCCTCGAGCGCGCTGTTGCCCCGCACCAACTGGTCGCGTTCCAGGAGCCGTACGAGAGACGCCTGGTAGGCCACGTCGAAGAACACGGACAGGGCTCCGACGGTGAAGGCGGCCATGTACAGCGTCGGCAGGCCGAGCAGGCCGAGAAGCCCCGACAGGGCGGCTGCGGCCAGTGCCAGGGCCCGGCCGGCGTCCGTCAGCACCATCACCGTGCGGGCCCGCCGTCCGTCGACCCATGCGCCGGCGAAGAGCGACAGCAACAGGACCGGCGTCTGCCCCACCGCGCGCAGGACGCCCAACTGGCCGGCGCCGACGCCGAGCGTCAGCACGGCGAAAAGCGGCAGGACCACCAGGCTTGTGTGCTCGCCGAGTTGGGACGCCGTCTGGCCCATCCAGAGTCTGCGGAAGTCACGGTCCCGCCACAGACCCGGCGAAACCCGTCGACCGGGGCCGGACGCGGCGGAGTGGGCCGAGGAGGCGGACGATGCGGAGGAAGCAGACGGCACGAGGATCCCAGTGGACTGTCGGCAACGGGGCCCGTCACCCGGTGCACACCGGGCGGACCGACGTTTCGGGCGGGAGAAAGGCTCGCTGTGCCGCACCTGCGGGGCAGCACGCGATGACGGGCCGGTCACGGCCTATGACGTCAACGCGCGCTCGGACGACCGATCATGCCCTGACTCCTCGCTCCTCGTTCGCGGCCAGTCGCCGCAGCCGGACCCTAGCCCGAGCCGCCCGCGCGCGAAAGGCGATTTCACGGCCGCCGGCGGTTCCTCGGTGCGGGACCTGAGTACCGGCATCAATGTGGGCTCCGATCCCTGGTGGCCGGCCTCCTCGCCGTCCACTGACGCGGGGCCGCCACCTGCGCCGTCCTCCCCGCTGCCGTGGCGGATGCGTCGGAGCGGGCCGTCGGCCCGGCACGCGCCGGCATCGTCGGGTCACCACCCGTCGCGCACACGGACACGCCTTCCGCCGCGGTGTCGCGTTCCCGTAGTACTGCGGTCCCGTAGTACCGCGGTACTGGTCGCCGGCCGCCGATGTGCTTCCCCGGTACCGCGTGTGATGGGCGATCACCTCCTATCGTGGTACGGGCCCGAAGGGAACAGCGCTCCGACCTGGTGTCGCCGGTGAGGCCGCGCACGGGGCCGCAGATCTCCGCACGGCGGCCCCGACCCTCAGAACAGAAGGACACGGATGTCCCCCACGAAGCGCATTCTCATCATCGTCACCAGCACCGGCGAGTACGAGAAGGTCGGCTACCGCACCGGTCTCTGGCTGGGCGAGCTGACCCACTTCTACGACGTCGCCGAACAGGCGGGCTTCGAGCTCACCGTCGCGAGCATCGAGGGCGGTGCCGTGCCGCTCGACCCGGAGAGCCTCGCCCACAACGTCCTCGGCGACCTGGGCACCGACAAGCGGTACGCCGACCGCGCGTTCATGGACACGCTGCGGAACGTCGTCGCCGTGAGCGAGGTCGACGTCGACGACTACGACGCCGTCTACCTGACCGGCGGTCACGGCGTGATGTTCGACTTCCACCAGAGCCGGGCCCTGGAGACGCTCATCGCCCGCTTCCACGAGAGCGGCCGGATCGTGTCGGCGGTCTGCCACGGCCCGTGCGGTCTGCTCGACGTCACCCTGAGCGACGGCGAACCCCTGGTGAAGGGCAGGAACGTCACCGGCTTCTCCTGGCGGGAGGAGGAACTCGCCCAGCGCGCCGACGCCGTCCCCTACAGCCTCGAGGACCGGCTGAAGGAACTCGGCGCGCGGTACAGCGTCGCGGCGAAGCCCTTCGACACCCACGTCGTCGAGGACGACCGCCTGATCACCGGGCAGAACCCGGGCAGCGCCAGGGCGGTCGCCGAGGCGGTGGTCCGCCGCCTCGGCTGAGCGACGCCCGGACACGGCGGGGGCCGCCCGGCAGTGTGCCGGCCGGCTTCCCGCCCCGTCCGAGGGGGCCGTCGTCGACAGCGTCGGGCCGACGGCGACGAGTTGCGGGAGAGGGCCGGGGCGGGGCTCGGCGTCGCCGTGGCCGACGGGACGAGCGCGTTCAGGCGGGCCGGACCAGTCCCGCGTCGTAGGCGAAGATGACGGCCTGCACGCGGTCCCGGGCGCCGATCTTGGCGAGGATGCGGCTGACGTGCGACTTGACGGTGGTCTCGGCAAGGTGGAGGTGCTCGGCGACCTCGGAGTTGCTGTAGCCGCCGGCGACGGCGGTGAGGACCTCACGCTCGCGTTCGGTGAGCACGGCGAGGCGCCGCTCCTGGTCCCCGGTGTGACCGGGCAGGCGGTTGCTGAAGGCGTCGATGAGCTTGCGGGTCAGTCCCGGCGAGATGACGGCGTCCCCTGCGGCCACCGCTCTGATGCCCGCGACCAGTTCGTCGGGCAGGGCGTCCTTGAGCAGGAACCCGCTCGCACCGGCGCGCAGCGCGTCGTACGCGTACTCGTCGAGGTCGAACGTCGTCAGCACCAGCACGCGGGAGCGGCCCCCGGACTCCACGATGCGGCGGGTGGCCTCGATGCCGTCCATGCCGGGCATCCGGATGTCCATCAGGACGACGTCGGGGTGCAGTTCGGCGGTCATGCGGACGGCCTCCGCGCCGTGGGTGGCCTCGCCGACCACGGTCAGGTCAGGGTGCTGTTCCATGAGCATGCTGAACCCGAGGCGCTGCAACGCCTGGTCGTCGACGATCAGAACGGTGGTCATCGTGGGTGCTCCTCCTGTGCCGGAGTGGACGGCGGGGTGGTGTGCAGAACGGCGCGGACGGTCCAGCCGCCCCGGGGACCGGGTCCCGCGCTGACGGCGCCCTGGTAGAGGGCCACGCGTTCGCGCATGCCGAGCAGCCCGTGGCCACCGTCGCCCGCGGTGTGCCGCCGGGCGGCGCGCGGCGGGCCGGTGTCCTCGACGGTGACGTGCACCGTGCCTTTCTCCGCGGCCACGGACACCTCGACGGCGGTGTCCGGGGAGGCGTGCTTGAGGGTGTTGGTCAGAGCTTCCTGGACGATCCGGTAGACGGCCAGCTGGAGGCCGGTCGGCAGACCGGTGAGGTCGCCCGCAGTGTGCAGGGTGGCTGCCGGGCCGGCGGCCCGGACCCGCTCCAGCAGGGCCTGGAGGTCGGCGGTTCCGGGCTGGGGGCTGAACGGGGCGTCGGGGCGCTCGTCGTCGCGGATGGTGGACAGCAGGCGGCGCAGGTCCGCCAGTGCGCCGCGTCCGCTGTCGGCGATGATCCGCAGGGTGTCCGCGCCGCGCTGCGGCTTCGACTCGGCGAGCCCGGCCGCCCCGTCGGCCAGTCCGACGATGACGGCGAGGGTGTGCCCGAGGATGTCGTGCATCTCCCGGGAGATACGCGCGCGTTCCGCCGCCTCGGCGAGTCGCGCGCGCTGGTCCCGCTCCACTTCCAGACGGACGGCATGGTCCTCGAGAGCGGCGATGTAGGAACGGGCCACCCGGCCGGCCAGGCCCAGTCCGGCGATGGCGAGCATGCTGAGGACGAGTTCGGTGGTCACCGCCAGCGGGCTGTCTATGCGCGCGATCTGCCGGTCGGTGGTGAAGGCGACGATCGTCATGATCGTCTGGGGAACCGCCACGCAGACGGCGAATGCCAGATGGACGGGTGGCGCGAAGCGGGCGAGGTTGTACAGCGTGATCAGCTGAGCGAGGAAGTGGGCGTTGGTCAGCACCCCCGAGGCGGCCTCCGCCATCGAGAACGCCGTCACCACGGCGAAGACCAGCAGGGGATGGTTCTCCCGCCACAGCAGCGGCACCGTGAATCCGGCCAGGAGCAGCAGCGACACGGGAAGGCCGGGCAGGCCGTCCTCGCCGGCGTCGAACAGCGCCGGGAGGCCGATCGCCGCGCACACCAGCGGTGCCGCCCATTTCCTGAACCGGGGATGGGCCTGGTTCATCCGGCTCATCGACATCAGCACGGTCAGGAGCCGTACGACGGTGCGCTGCTCGGGGCCGCCCAGCAGGGCACCGGGGTCGACCGGGCGGGCGTCTGAGGACGAGGTCACGGCGTGCGTCTCCGAACGTACGGGCGGACCGTCCGCAGGCTCCCGGGGGACGCGGGCCTACGGACGGCGACGGAGTGGTGGGGGACGACGCTACGCGATCGGCGCGCACGGCGATCATGACCGAACGTCGGTTCGCGCGCGGTTCGCGGCGCCCGGGAACCCGGAACGACCCGACAGGTGCCACAGGTGCGACGGATACGGGCGCGGCGGAAGGACGCGTCGTCGTCCTTCCGCCCGTCGCCGGGGCCTCGGCGACGGCCTGTGCCGGGGTGGCCGACACGGCAGGGGGTTCGCTCCCCGTCACCGCGCGGGGCGTCACGGCTTCGGCGGCCCCGGGTGCCGTGGAGACCGCAGGAGGGCCCAGGGCCGTCCCGTCCGCCCTTTCCGGGCGTCCGCGAAGCTCCGCGAGCACTCCGGACACCGCGGCGGTCGACGGGACCGACAGGGGCATGCCGAGGATCCCCGCGACCGAGGCGCCCGCTGTGAGCGCCGGCAGGATCACCGCCGGAGGCATCTGCAGGGTGCGGCCCTGGATCACCGGCCGGAGCACGATCCCTTCGAGGACCCTCCTCACGAGGACCACCGGTGTGCCGGATCACCGGACGGGGCCGGTGCACCTTCGCGATCCGACGGGCCGGTCCGGGTGCCCGACGGGCTGTGCGGGCATCACCGGCACGGCTGTTCATTCCGCTTCGTCTCCGCTCACGGGTGGCGCTCTCGGCGGCCAGTGCCCGGCTCTTGTTCGGTGCTCTCGCAGGGGACCGTCCGCCGGCCCCCGGGGGGAGAGGGACCGGCGGACGGTGATCGGGGGGACGGCCGGCACGCGCGGTGCGTGTGTGGGGGGCGGGCGCCGGCCGTCGCGGGGCGGGCGGAGCGGTCAGTCTCCGCCGGGGCGCACGGGGGCGAGTCGCTTGCGCTCCTCGGCCCCGTCGCCCGCGGCCGTCGCCGTTCCCAGGGTTCCCGCCGCCAGGGCACGGCGCAGGTTCTCGCCCTCGACGTCGACGTCCGGAAGGATCCGGTCGAGCCGGCCGGGCAGGCGCCAGGCGCGGCGGCCCAGCAGGGTCATGACGGCGGGCACGATCGTCATGCGCACGACGAAGGCGTCGAACAGCACCGCGGAGGCGAGGCCGAGGCCGATCGACTTGATCAGCGACGCGTCGGCGAGCAGGAACCCGGCGAACACCGAGATCATGATGACGGCGGCGGCGGTCACCACGCGGGCGCCGTGCCGGAATCCGGCGATCACCGCCTCCGTGGGCCCGGCGCCGTGGACGTACTCCTCCCGCATCCGGGTGACGAGGAAGACCTGGTAGTCCATGGCCAGACCGAACACCACACCGATCATGAAGATCGGCATGACGCTCACGATCGGCGCGGTCGTGTCGACGCCGAACAGCTCCTTGAGCCAGCCCCACTGGAAGACCGCGACCAGCACGCCCAGCGTCGCCGTGACGCTGAGCAGGAAGCCCAGTGTCGCCTTGACGGGCACGAGGATCGAGCGGAACACCAGCAGCAAAAGGATCATCGCGAGGCCGACGACCACCGCGAGGTAGGGCAGCAGGGCGTCACCGAGCTTCTCGGAGACGTCGATGTTCAGTGCCGTCGTGCCGGTGATCACCACTTCGGCGCCCGTCGCCCGGTACACGGCGGCGGCGCTGGTGTCGCGGATCTCGGAGACCAGGTCGATCGTCTCCGTGCTGCTCGGGGAACTCTTCGGGACGGCACGGATCAGGGCCACGTCACCCCCCTGGTTGAACACCGGCGGGCTCACCGAGGCGATGTCCGGCAGTGCGCCCAGGACGGTGGTCGTCTGCTGGGCGGCGGCGCGGGGATCCTTGCTCCCGCGGGCGTCGACGACCACCGTCAGCGGGCCGTTGTACCCCGCGCCGAAGCCCTTGCTCAGGGTGTCGTACGCGACCCGCTGGGTGCTGCCCGGTGCGGCGGTGCTGTCGTCGGGCATGCCGAGCCGGAGCGAGAGCGTGGGGAGGGACAGAATGCCGAGGCAGAGGACCGACAGGACGAGTGCCGGCCACGGGCGGCGGGTGACCAGCCGCGCCCAGCGCACGCCCATGGGCTCGCCCTCGCCGCTCTCCAGCGCCCGCATGCGCCGGGTCCTGAGGTTCCCCTTCATGATCCGCAGGCCGGCGAATCCCAGCACCGCGGGGAGCAGGGTCAGCGCCACGACCACGGCGACGACGACGGCGAAGGCCGCCGCCACGCCCAGGTCGGTCAGCATCCGGATGCCGATGACGCTCAGCCCGGCCAGCGCGATGACGACGGTCAGACCGGCGAACACCACCGCCGAGCCCGCGGTGCCCAGGGCCCGCCCGACGGCCTCCTCCGGTTCGTGGCCGTCCCGGATCTCACTCCGGTAGCGGGACACGATGAAGAGCGCGTAGTCGATCGCCACCGCCAGGCCCAGCATCAGCGCCAGCGTCGAGGAGGAGGAGCTCATGTCCACGAAGGCGGTGGCGAGGGTGATCGACAGGATGGCCACGACGACGCCGAGCAGCGCGGTCAGCAGGGGCAGCCCGGCCGCCAGCAGGGAGCCGAAGGTGATCACGAGCGCGACGGCTGCCACCGCGAGCCCGATGAGCTCACCCGCGTTGGCTCCTTCCTTCTCCTGGACGGCGTTGCCTCCCAGGCTGACCGCCAGGCCCGCCTTCTCGCCCTTGCCGGCGACGGCGTGCAGCGCGTCCCGCGCCTCGGACGTGACGTCGGCCTGAGCGACCTTGTACGTCACCTGCGCGTAGGTGATGGTGCCGGACGCGCTGACCAGGCGACTCCGGTAGGGGTCGGTGACGTTCGCGACCAGCGGGGCCCTCTTCAGGTCGGCGATCAGCGACTCGACCTCGGACCTGTTCGCCCCGGACGTGAGCTGCTGCCCGTCCGGCGCCTCGAACACCACGCGGGCCGTGGCGCCCGACGCGGACGCCTGCGGAAACTCCTTGTCCAGCAGGTCGAGTGCCTTCTGGGACTGGGTGCCCGGAATCGTGAACTGGTCCGACGTCTTGCCGGACACGTTCGCGGAGCCTATGCCGACGACCGCCAGGACGACGATCCAGAGCATGAGCACGAGTCGTCGTCGCCGAAAGGCGAACCGGCCGAGCCGGTAGAGAAGGGTGGCCACGGGAATACTCCCACCTGGGAAATCACGGAACGGATGACAGAAGGTCGGTGGGTCCTGCGACCCGGATCTCACGCTAGGCGCGGATTTCCGGCCCTCCACGGCACCGGGGAAGCGAATACGGCCGGGCCGGGCGGTACCGGGGTACCGCCCGCACTCGTCCGAAAGCACGTACGCGGAGCGGGTCCGGACGGCGGGCTCCTCCGGGAGCGTCGGCGCTGGCGGGAACCCGGGCGCGCGGCGCCGTGACCGCGTGCGCGGACGGTGCCGTACCTCCTCGCGGAGGATGCCGACCGGTACCCCGGTACTGCCGGAACCCGTCGTCTTCGCTTCCCGGGGGTCTCGGACACCCGCCCGGCGGTTCCTAACCTGAACGCGTCTCCCCGGCGATCCGCGTACGGACGCCACCGCACCGCGAGTCCACTCCGAGGCGCATCGCCGTCGACCTGAGCGCCCCTCCCGAACGGAGCCGTCATGTCCCTTCTCGCCCGGCCGAAAGTCGCCTCCGTCGCCGCGAGGACGATGCAGCGCCTCAACGCCCTGCTGGCCGACCGGCACGTCGCCTCGACCCTCCTCAACCGGTATCCGGAATACCCCCGCAACACCCGCGAGCTGACCGTCCCGACGTCCGTCGCCCCCGCCCGGGCCGTGGTGTACCTGCCCGACGGCCGGGCTGCCGGGCCCCTGCCGGTCTACGTCAACTTCCACGGCGGGGGCTTCGTGCTGCCTCCGATCGAGCTGGACGATCCGCTGTGCCGTCACCTCGCCGCGGAGGCGGGCGTGGCCGTGGTGAACGTGGACTATGCCGTCGCCCCGCAGCACCCCTTCCCCGCCCCGCCCCACCAGGCGTACGAAGTGGTCCGCTGGATCGCGGAGCACGGCGACGAGCACGGGTGGGACGGCAGCCGACTGGTGGTGGGCGGTCAGAGTGCCGGGGGCGCCCTCGCCGCGGCCGTGGCCCGCCAGGCCCTGGACAAGGGCGGTCCCTCGATCGCGCTGCAGGTCCTCCACTACCCGCCCCTCGACCTCGCGACCGATGCCCGGGAGAAGCACTCGTCCGCCGCCAAGCCGCTACTGCGCCCGTGGATGGCCGACGTCTTCGACTCCGCGTACGTCCCGGACCGGAGGCGGCGCAGCGATCCGCTGGTCTCCCCCGCGCACCCGTCGGACACCGCGGACCTCACCGGCATCGCCCCGGCCCTCGTCATCACGCCGGAGCACGACCTGCTCCACGCGGAAGGCGTCCGGTACGCGGAGCGGTTGCGCAGGGCCGGTGCGCTGCTCGACCACCACGACGTCCCCGGGGCCGACCACGGCTACGACCAGAACGACGCCGAGACGGCCCGGGACGTCTACGCCCTGATCGCCGATCACGTGCGCCGGGCCACGGCCCCTCGGGCCTAGGACGCCGACGGGAAGACCCGCGCCGGCACGCGAGCCGTCCGCTCGGTCCGCTCCGTTTCGACGACGCACGCGGCGCGGGGCCGCGTGCCGCTGGGCAGGTGCAGGCTGGGCCGCGCGACCGCCACGTACCCGAGAGGTTCTGGGAGTTCCCTGTGCACGATCGCCGCAGGTCGGGCGGCGGGCAGGGGCGGACGCGGCGCTCGTCCCCAGAAAGCTCCCAGGGCCACCCGGCGAACGGCGGTGCGCCCGGCCGGGCCGTGGAACGTGTCCCACGGCCCGGCCGGGCGCCGTCCGCGCGGTCAGCCGCCGCTGGAGGCGGACCACTTCTGGTTGGGGGCTCCGGTGCAGCTCCACAGCTGGATCTTCGAGCCGTTCGCCGTGCCCGTGCCGGTCACGTCGAGGCAGAGGCCGGACAGGTCGTTGGTGACGCTGCCGTCCGCGTGGAAGGTCCACTTCTGGCTGGCGCCGCCGTTGCAGTCCCAGGTGACGACCTTCGTGCCGTTGGTGGTGCCGTTGCCGTACGCGCCGAGGCACTTGCCCGCGACCTGCAGCTCACGGCTTCCGGAGTACAGGTACTGCTGGTTGGTGTTGCCGGAGACGCAGTCCCAGATGTACTGCTGAACGCCGTTGGCCGGGTTGCCGGTGTCGTCGAGGCAGCGGTTCGAGCCCTGGCCGACGATCTGGCCGGCGGCGGTCTGCGCGCTCCGGGTGAAGGTGACCGTGGCGTGCGAGGGGAGGGTGTAGGTGAAGGAGCCGGCGTTGTTCCAGGTGGTGGTGAACGTGGTGGCGGAGGAGTTGTTGTTGTAGGCGGCCAGGACCTCACCGCCGTCGGGGTTCTTGTAGGCCTGTGCCCAGATCCCGCCGCCGTCGCTGTACCCGATCCGGGTCGCGCCGGGCACCACGAACTTGGAGAACTGGCCCAGCTGGTAGTAGTTGTCGGTGTAAGTGGCCTTGCCTGTGGCCTGGTCGATGGTGACCAGGCCGGTGCAGTTGTCGCAGCCGACGCCCATCTTCGGGCCGCCGTCGGTGTCGAGGGCCAGGTTCCACAGCAGGGCGCCGTTGGCCCAGTTGAAGGTGGACTCCAGGGCGAGCTGGGCGGCGTTCATCGGGGCGATGCCCGGTCCGGTGGAGCACTCGCTCTCGTAGATCCGCTTGTCGGGGTAGGAGTTGTGGATGGTGGTCATCCTGCCGAGGTCGTCGCGGTAGCAGTGCCATGCGGTGCCGTACATCGCGTCGCGCGCCGCCTGGTTGCCCATCAGGGTGTTGGCGTAGTTGGTGTCCACGTGGTCGGCGTCCCCGCCGAGGATCTTCGTGTCGCTCAGGCCGGCCTGCTGCAGCGCCGGGGCGAGGTTGCCGGCGATGAACTTCGCCTCGTCACCCGCGGCCCACAGCATGGCGGAGTACGTGGAGGGGGAGATCGTCGGCTCGTTCTGCGGAGTGATGCCCCAGACGTTGACGCCCTTGGTCTGGTACTCCTGGAGGAACTTGACGTAGTACTGCGCCAGCGGCCCGTACATGTCCGAGCGCAGGGTGCCGTTGTTCGTGCCGAGCATGGTGTTGGTGGTCTTCATCCAGGCCGGCGGGCTCCAGTTGTTGGCGAAGAGCTTCATCGACGGGTTGAGCGCCTGGGCCTGCTTGATGACCGGGATGACATAGGCGTCGTCGTGGGCGGTGGAGAAGTTCGCCAGAGTCGGGTCGGCGACGCCGCCGTTGTCGTCGTAGGAGTAGGTGCCGGGGCTGCCCGCGGGGGTGGCGGTGTAGTCGGAGGAACCCATCGGCGTCCGCATCAGCGACAGGCCGATGCCCGGGCCGCGGGTGAACAGGTCGCGCATCACCCGGTCACGGGTGGCCGCGCTCAGCTTGTTCTGCAGAAGGTAGGCCGAGGTGTCCGTGAACGCGGCGCCGAAACCGTCGATGGTCTGGAACGACTGAGTGTCGTCCACCTTCAGATTCACACTGCCCGAGGACACCGGCCCCAGGGCGATGCCCGGCTGCGGAGTCAGCGCCTGGCTCAGGTCGGACGTCGTCAAGGTCACGCCGATCGTGCCGCTCACGGCCTGCGCGGGTGCCGCGGCCAGGGCCGCCACTCCCCCGGTGACGGCCAGCGTCAGCGCCACGGCCTGGGCACTCAGCCTGCGGAGCGGTTGTCTCATGTTCATGGGAGCATCCCTGTTCACTTGCGGTCGGGTCGACTGCCTTCGGCGCGGGCCGGACCAGATCTTCGGGGCGCTCGCCCCGCGCCACCCCGCCGCAGCCATGGCGCACGACCGGCTGCGGCGGGGTCCTGACGTGTGGGCATGGCCCGCTGCGGTCCGTGGTGGGACACCCGCACCGGGTCACGGGCCCTCGACAACGGGCGGTGCGGTGAACGCGCGGCCGGAGCCGAACAGGCCGCCCTCGACCGCCGCCCCGGCGACGGCCGTGGTGTCGGCCAGAAACCGCCGTCCGTTCCACTCCAAGCCCTTGATTGCTCGGATGTTTCTTGAGCTGGGAGGACGTTACGGCGACGCCACCAGAGATGACAAGGGGGTGATCGACAGGAATCCTGCGGCATCGGGGCCGGGAGCGCCACAGGGAGGCCACGACAGTCACGGACCGCTGTCCGACAAGCCTACTGAGCTGTGTTTTTGCTACACCCACCGTACGATCACGGCGATCCGGGGAGGCCGGCGATGCGGCAGCAGCGACTCCGGGAGCGCCACCGGACATCCCATGAATGGAGATCGCGCGGTCCGCGCCCTCTATGGGTGAGTCGATACGCACGTAATACGATGGTCGTTACCGGACACAACCAGGAAAAGAACCTCTCACACATGGGATCATTGGATTGCCCGCGCGACCGGCAACGTCTACAGTCGCCACTGTTTCAGACATCCGATGACCCCGACTCTCCGAGCCGACGCCACGCGTCTCTCGAAGGGCTCTGCCACCCCTGCACCTGCACAGGAGTTGCTGTCATGATCATCCACTGCGACGGACCGGACGCGGCCCGTGTCTGACCACGCGCGCTCCGGGCTCGTCGACGCCCACCACCATGTGTGGAATCTCGACCGGCGGTCCCAGCCCTGGCTGGACGAGCCGGGCCACGAGTCGATCCGTCGCTCCTTCGGCATCGGGGATCTGCGCGCGACCGCGACCCGCACGATCACGGGCCGCTCCCTGACGCAGACCGTGGTCGTCCAGTGCGTGGCGTCCCTCCCCGAGACGCGCGAACTGCTCGCCCTGGCCGAGCGGGACCCACTGATCGGCGGCGTCGTCGGCTGGGTGGATCTGGCCTCTCCGGCCATAGGCGACATCCTCGACAGGCTGCGCGCCGGACCCGGCGGCTCCCATCTGCGGGCCGTGCGCCACCTCGTCCAGGGCGAGCCGGACTCCGGCTGGCTGCAACGGCCCGTCGTGGAGTCGGGGTTGCGCACGGTGCGCGACAAGGGGCTCGGCTACGACGTGCTGATCCGCGACCACCAACTGCCCCAGGCGATCCGGCTCGCCGAGCGCGTGCCCGGCCTGCCGCTGGTCCTCGACCACGCGGGCAAGCCGCCGATCGCGGCCGGCGACCTGGGTGACTGGGAACGGCGGATCCGCCGGCTGGCCTGCCACACACAGGTCCGGTGCAAGGTGTCGGGCCTGGTCACCGAAGCCGACCGCGAGAAGTGGGACATCGCTGACATCCGTCCTGTGTGGGACGTGCTGCTCTCCGCCTTCGGCCCGGGACGGCTCATGTTCGGCTCCGACTGGCCGGTCTGCGTCGTCGCCGGCGGCTGGAACGCCTGGGCGGCCACCGTCGAGGAGCTGCTGCGCGACTGCTCCGCGACGGAGACCCGGGCCATCCTCGCCGACACCGCGACCGAGTTCTACCGGCTGCGGCCGCGGTGACCGCGCCGGCCGGGCCGGAGAGCAGCCACCGGGCCGCCCCGGCCGCCGTGTGCCGAGGGACCGGATACGGCAGGCCTCCGGGGTCTGCACGTCACGTCACGGCCGGGGTGCGTTGTCCGGCGGCCGGCACGTGACCTCACGGCGTTCCGGCTCCTGTTCGCCAAACCGCGCGCTCCCTCACGGCCGGGCGGGTTCCGGTTCCTCGGCCGCCGCGTCCACGGCCGGCCCGCGTCCCCCGGCCGTCCGCAGGGTCACGGTGGCCGCGGCTCCCGCCGTCAGGCCCCAGACGAGGGCTGCCGGGACTCCGTCGCCGATGCCCGCGGACAGGTACATCAGGTCCCACTTCAGGGTCGACCCGTCCAGCGCGACCCGCAGCAGCTGACTCGCCAGGAGTCCGACCACGGTCAAGCACACCGTGGCCACCGCCATCGCCGGGACCGTCACCCGCGTCAGCATCGCGGGCAGCCGCCGCAGCGCCGTCCACACCAGGGCGAGCAGCAGGACGTCCACGGCCCGGTACAGGAGCCAGTCCCCGAACGACACTCCCGCCGGAGCGGACCAGGCGCCGAGAAGCAGCCACTGGCGGAGGAGGTCACCCGGTTCGGAGAGCAGCCCGCCGCCCGAGAAGGACGTCTGCAGTTCGGCGGCGACCGACTGGTACGAGAGGACCACCAGGGACAGCGCGATCACCGCCGTCCCGACAGTGGCGGCCAGCCGGGCCGCACGCGCCGGGACGGCCGCACGCGGCAGCGGATCCGCGCTCCTCGCGATCACCCGCGCGACGAGGACCGTCGCCAGCGACGCGAGCAGTGAGGTCACCACCAGCATCTGCCGCCCGGAGGAGATCACGCCCGCCAGTTGCGGGAGGAAGCGGTAACTGCCACGTCCCCGCGAGGCGATCAGCCACGGCGCGGAGACGGTCACCGCCAGCGTCCCGGCCACCACTCCCCAGCCCCACAGCGCGAGCAGCGCGGCCGGCAGCCGGCCGTCGACCGGCGGCAGCCGGCGGACCAGGAGCATCGCCCCCGGCACGAAGAAGACGAAGACCGCGGCGAACCGGATCTGCAACGCCGTTTCGTACAGGGACAGATAGCGGGTGGCGTCGCCACCGGCAGGGTCCCCGATCTCGCCGAGCGCGCCGGAGCCGAACCGGACCGACGCCGCGGGGTCGTACGACCAGGGGGCGAGCCACTGCTGGAGTTCGGCGACGAGCCGGCCGCCCAGCACGTCGGTGGCGCCCTGCAGGTGCAGGGCCTCGGTGCTCGCCCCGGCCCACCACAGGAGCGCCGTGAGCAGCACCCCGCCCGTCACCGCAGGTATCGCCGCACGCCGATGTGTCATGTGTGTCCCCCGTACTGGTCGAACGCCCGTGAGTCGAGTCCCCCGGTCGGCTGGAGACTACGCGGCACCGATCACATGGGGATCACGGTCGGGCGTGAACTCGTTGACAGCACGCCGGGTGACGGCACGGCGGTTGTTCCCGGACAGTGCGCTGTGACGTCGCGCACGGTAGGTGCGTTGCGGGCCTGGTGTGGCACTTGATGTGCCATGGAGTGGACTCACGCGACGACACGGGCACCGCAGGCGGCATGGCCGACTCGACTGGTGCGGGCGGTACGGCTGAGCGGCGGGAACCTCGTGCGGACCGCTCGCCGGGCGTGGGCCGGGCCGGGCCGCGAACGGGATCTCGTGGCGCAGGCCGGCAAGGCCGCGCTGGCCGCGTGGGTGGCCTGGGCGGTGGCGGGCTGGTGGCTCGCGGCGCCCATGGCGTTCGTGGCGCCGTGGGTGGCGGTCGTGCTGGTGGAGGCGACGGTGTACCGGTCGGTGGCACACGGTCTGCAGCAGCTCGCGGCGATCGCGGCGGGCACCGTGGTGGCCACGGCGGTGGCGTTGCTGCTGGACGGCACGATGGTCACGATGGCCCTGGTCCTGCCGGCGGTGCTGCTCCTCGGGCAGTGGCACCGTCTGGGCAGTCAGGGCGTGTACGCGGCCACCGGCGCGCTCTTCGTGCTGACCGGCGGCCAGGTCACGATCGCCTCGTCGGCGGCCCGGGTCGCGGAGGCGGTCTTCGGCGCGGCGGTCGGCGTCGCGGTGAACGCGCTGGTCCGTCCGCCCCTCTATCTGCGCGACACGCGCACCGCGCTGGAGGACGCGGTCCGTGAGGCGCGGGAGATCCTCGACGCGGTGGCCGACGGGCTGGCCGACGGCGAGTGGGACGACCGGGCGGCCGCCGAGTGGCATGCGCGCGCCCTGCGTCTGGGCCGTCTGGTGGACCAGGCGCGGTCGGCGATCGGCCGCGGCACGGAGAGCATGCGGGGGAACCCGCGCGGCCGACGCCTGTACGCCGCGGCGCAGCCCGACAAGCCGTACGGCGACGCCGTGGTCGTGCTCGACTACATCGCCGTGCACACCGCCGGCGTGACCCGGACGGTGTGGGAGGCCGTGGACCACGGCAGCAAGGCCGCACAGCCGGCCGCGGAGATCGCCCGTCCGTACGCGGACTTCCTGCACCGCACCGCCCACGCCGTGGCGCTCTACGGCAGCGCGCGCTTCACGCCGGCCGGCCATGACGCCGCCGCCGCCGACGAGCTCCGCGAGGCGGTCGAGGAGCTGCACCACCTGCTCGACGCGTTCCGCCGACGGCTTCCGGGCGCCGTGCGGGACGACCCCGACGCGCTGTTGACGTACGGAGCGCTGCTGGCCCAGGCCCACCGGCTGGCCGATCAGCTCGTCCAGGACTGACCGGCGTACCGCCCCGGAAGTCGCGCTCTCGCGCCGTGCGGGACCGGGTACCCGAGAGGCGGTGGACGGAGCGCCCGTACGGGCGACGACGGGGAGTCCGTCAACCGCCCGGCGTCGACGACGGGTGAGTCTGTCAACCGTCCGGCGTGTGTGGGCAACTCTTGTCCGACGGTTCCCCTCCCTCCCCCTCCCCTCCCCCGGACGGCCATGCTGCGACGCCGAACCCCCGTGGTCGTGGGCCCTGAGCTCGACGACCTCCCCCTGCACCGCGTCCTCGCCGAGTTGCGCCCCGCGCAGCAGATGCACGGCCTCGCCACCGGGGCGAGCCGCCCGTCGTGGGCGCCCGCCGCCGAACTGCTGCGGAGCACGGGCCGCGACTGGGACCGCCGGGTGCACCGCGTCCGGGTGCTCGCCCGGGCGCTCCCGCCGGTGGTCGCCGACCGCTGGTTCAAGGACCGCCCGCAGGACCCCGACGCGCTCGTGGTACGGGCCTGTGCGCGGGCCGCCCGGGCGGCGGACGACGACCGGGCGGACCCGCGGGAACGCTACGAGGACTGCATGCGGGCGGCCCGTGCCGCGCCCGAGGACCCCACGCCGTGGCTCGCCCTCCTGTCGCTGATGACCTCCTGCGGCGCCCCGACGCGCTCGGTCTTCCCGGTGTGGACCGAGGCGGTCGCCCGCGATCCGTGGAACCGGACCGCCTGCCACCGGATGCTGGACCATCTGTCGCCCCGCGGCCACGGAACGCTCATGGAGATGCTCGACTTCGCGGAGCGGTGCGCGAGCCAGGCGCCGTACGGGTCACCGGTGGCCCTCCTGCCCCTCGCCGCCAGGATCGAACTGGTCACGCACCGGACGTCCGGGGACGTCACCATCGCGTTCGCGGCCGACGGGCACTGGTACGAACGGCAGGCGGCCGCCGAGGCGGACCACGCCCTGACCCACTGGTTCCGCACGGCCGCCGCGCCGCACGCCGAGGCGCTCGCCGACCTCAACCTGCTCGCGTTCACGCTGACGAGGATGAAGCGGGCCGACGACGCGGCCCCCGTCTTCCGCCGTCTCGGCCGCCGGATGACCCCGCACCCCTGGAGCCTCGCCCCCGACGCCACCCGCGACTTCCGGTACTGGCGCGACCGCGCGCTGCACTGACCCGGCGGCCCGCGGGCATCAGGGCACCCGCCTCCCCCCTGCCTTCCCGCTCCTCCCCTGCCGGCCGTCGGACCGGCCCCGTCGCGCTCGTCCCCCGCGGTCAGGGGATCTCCTGCTCCGCCCAGATGACCTTTCCGTCGGCCGTGTACCGGGTGCCCCAGCGGTGGGCGAGCTGGGCCACCAGGAAGAGGCCGCGCCCGCCCTCGTCCGTGATCCGGGCGTGCTTGAGCCGTGGGGCCGTACTGCTGGCGTCGGTCACCTCACAGGTCAGTCGGGCGTCACGGAGAAGCCGAAGCCGGATGGGCGGGGTCGCGTAGCGCACGGCGTTGGTGACCAGCTCGCTCACGATGAGCTCGGACGTCATGGCGAGGTCCGTCAGGCCCCAGGCCTCCACCTGGCGGGTGGCCAGGGCTCGGATCCCGGAGACGGCGGCCGGGTCGGCGGGCACGTCCCAGGAGACGACGTGCTCGGCTTCCAGGGCGTGGGTGCGCGCCAGCAGCAGGGCCACGTCGTCGGCCTGCGGCGTCGGCACCAGCCGGCGGACCGCCGACGTACAGAGCGCGTCCAGGTCGGCGTCGGGCCGGGCCAGCACCTCGCCGAGCCGGGACATGCCCAGCTCCATGTCGTGGTCGGCCCCCTGGACGAGGCCGTCGGTGTAGAGGCCGATCAGGCTGTTCTCGGCGAGGGTGATCTCGGCGGCCTCGAACGCCATCCCGCCGAGTCCCAGCGGAGGCCCGGCCGGCGGCTCCGGGAAGGACACCCGGCCGTCGGGGGTGACGACGACGGGCGGCGGATGCCCGGCCCGGGCCATGGTGAACCGCCGGGTGACCGGGTCGTAGACGCCGTACAGACAGGTCGCGCCGAGGAAGGCGGTGGTGCCCTGCTGGGCCGCCGGGTCGTCGGTGCGTTCCGTGCTCAGCCGGAGCACGAGATCGTCGAGATGGGCCAGCAGCTCGTCCGGCGGCATCTCCATGTCGGCGAGGGTCTGCACGGCGGTGCGCAGCCGGCCCATCGCCGCCGCGGCCGCGATGCCGTGCCCCACCACGTCGCCGACCACCAGCCCCACCCGGGCCCCGGACAGCGGGATCACGTCGAACCAGTCGCCGCCCACGCCGTCCGTGGGGTCCGCCGGCTGATAGCAGGAGGCCACCTCCACGGCCGTTCCGCCCGCCAGGGCGTGCGGCAGCAGACTGCGCTGCAGGGTGACGGCCGCCGTGTGCTCCCGCGTGTAGCGGCGGGCGTTGTCGACGCACAGCGCCGCCCGGGCCACCAGCTCCCGGGCCAGCAGGACGTCGTCGGGGCCGAACGAGACGGGGTTGAGCGACCGGACGAACGTGGCGAGACCCAGCGCGGTCTCGCGTGCCCGCATCGGCACGGAGATGAGGGAGTGCAGCCCGAACCTGCGGATCGTCGCGGCCCTCTCGGGCTGCTCGGCGAGCCACAGTTCGTCGGTGGGGTCGAGGACGGGAAGCAGGATGGGCTCGCCGTCGATGAGCAGCTTCGCGTCGTGCGGCGGGGGCAGGAAGTCCACCCGTTCCCCCAGCCGGGCCACGGCCTCGGGGCAGCCCTCGCGCACCGAACTGAGGCCGGCCCGGCGCATCACGGGCCTGGCCGGGGCGGGCCCGGCGTCGGTGAGCCACGTGCCGTGTCCCTCGGTGCTGAGGACCGGCTCCAGCAGGTCGACGATGACGAAGTCCGCGAGCCGCGGGACGGCGAAGTCGGCGAGTTCCTGGGCGGTGCGCACGACGTCGAGGGTCGTGCCGACGCGCGCCCAGGCCTCGTTGACCAGCGACAGCAGCCGACGGGCGGACCACCGCTCGGTGACGTCCTGCACCATGTAGCAGACCCCGGTGACCAGGTCGTCGGAGCCGACCAGCGGGAAGAAGGACGTGGAGTAGGCGCGCCGGCGGTGCGGATCGGCCCAGCTCCACCCGAGGTACTCGTAGTCGTTGACCGGGGTTCCGGTCTTCAGGACCTTGCGCATGAGGCCCTCTATGGCGTCCGCCTGGAGGCCGGGCAGCAACTCGCTCAGCCGTCGCCCCAGACGCTGGGCACGGGGCACGCCGCCGAGGCGCTCCAGCGTGTCGTTCAGCCACACGTAACGCAGTTCCAGGTCCAGCACCGCCATCCCGATCGGGGAGCGGATGAGGAACCCGTCGAGGACGGACTGCCCCACCGTCCACTGCCGGCTCTGCTCGCGTGCCGAGAGCAGAAAGCACTCGTCCACGCCGATCCGGAAGGACGCGGAGACACGCAGGGCCACGTCGACGGAGCGGCCGTCGTGGTGGCGTGCCGTGAGCTGGCCGCTCCATCCCCTTCCCGCGCGGCACCGGGCCGCGACCGCCGCCACTCGCGCCGGGTCCCGCGGCATCGCCACCAGACGTCCGGCGAAACGGCCGACGACCTCGGACGCCGGGTGGCCGAGCAGTGCCTGCGCGCCTCTCGTCCAGGCGAGCACGACGCCGTCCGCGGTCACGATCGCCGCCGCGTCGGTGGACGCGTCGAGGAGATCGCGTGGTCCCGCGGGCGTCGGGGCCTCGGAGACTTCTCGCGCTGGATCCATGGGTGCCGTCCTCTACAGGACCATGGTGCTGCTTGTCCGCCCGATGCGCACGGCGTCGCCGCGCCCCGGCGGCACCGCACCGCCCGGCCCCCCTCGCCCCGGCGGCACCGCACCCCGAGACCCTCCTCGCCCCGGCGGCAGCGCGCCGACGCGCCCGCGCTCCGCGGTGCCCCCACGGCACGGGCGGCCCGCGCCGTGGGCAGGCGGACGGGGCCCCGCTACCGGGCGCGCCGGATGAGGGGCAGCATGGAGGTGCGGGAGGAGGATCCGCGATGACAGCCGAACCCATCCGGTCCGACGGGACCGCGTACGGCCGGGAGGCGCCCCCGCCGACCGGTCTGCTGGACGTGCTGAGCGTCTCCGCGATGGTCGTCGACGCCGAGGGACGCATCGTGTTCTGGACGCCGCAGGCGGAGGAATTGTTCGGCTACACCGCGCAGGAGGCCCTCGGCAAGTACGCGGCACGGCTGTTCATCCACCCCGAGCACCTGCAGTCCGTGGTGAGACTGTTCACGGAGGTACTGGAGACCGGCCGGAGCTGGGCCGGCGCCTTCCCCATCCGGCACAAGGACGGCAGCAGCCGCCTCATGGAGTTCCGCAACATGCGGCTCCAGGACGATCTCGGGGACGTCTACGCCCTGGGCATCGCCGCGGACCACGAACTGCTGCAGCGCGTCGAGACCGACCTGGCGCTGTGCGAACGGCTGATCAACCAGTCCCCCATCGGGCTGGCGCTGCTCGACCCCGACCTGCGGTATCTCCTGGTCAACCCGGCGCTCGAGCGCATCGACGGCGTCCCCGCCGAGGACCACGTGGGCCGGCGACTGCGGGAGACCCTGCCGCTGCCCGACGTCGACACCATCGAGTCCGCGCTGCGCCAGGTGCTGACGACCGGCACTCCGCTCCTCGACCAGTACCACGTGGGCAGGCCGCGGACCGACCCCGATCACGAGCATGCCTGGTCGCTGTCGTTCTACCGTCTGGAGGACCCCGGCGGGCGGGTGCTGGGCGCGGCCGCCTCGGTCGTCGACGTGACCGAGCGGCACCGGGTGGCAGCGGAGGCCGACCGGGCCCGCCGCCGCCTCGCCCTCGTCGCCGAGGCCTCCACACGGGTCGGCACCACGTTGGAGGTGGAGCAGACCGCGCGAGAGCTGGCCGAGGTGGCGGTGCCCCAGCTCGCCGACGTGGTCGCCGTGGACGTCCTGGACTCCGCGCTGGCCTGCCGCCGCGCCCGCCGGCCGGACGACGGGCCCGAGCTCTTCCGCGCTCTCGCGCTCAAGGCGGCGCATCCCACCGTGGCGCTGCGTGCCGCCGACCCGCCGGGCGACGTGGCCGCCTACCAGGGCGACCAGCTGGTCACCCTGTGCGTGCACACCGGCCGGCCGGTCCTGGTGAGTCATGTCGGCGAACAGGACCTGCCGCGCATCGCCCGGGACGCCGAGGCAGGCTCCCTGCTGGCCCGCGCCGGGGTGCACTCGTATCTCGCCGTGCCCTTGATCGCCCACGGCGAGGTGCTCGGCGCCCTCGACCTCAAGCGCACCCGCAACCCGCTTCCGTTCGACGAGGACGACGTCCTCCTCGCCGTCGAGCTGGCCGGCCGGGCGGCCGTGGCCATCGACAACGCCCGCTGGTTCGAGAGCGTGCGCAACACCGCCCTCACCCTGCAGCGGAGTCTGCTGCCGGAGCACCCGCCCCACCACTTGGGCCTCGACCTCGCCTCCCGTTACCAGCCTGCCCAGGCCACCAGCGAGGTCGGCGGCGACTGGTACGACGTCATCCCGCTGGCCGACGACAAGACCGCGCTGGTCGTCGGGGACGTCATGGGCAACGGCATCGACGCGGCCGCCACCATGGGCCGGCTGCGCACCGCGACCTGCGCCTACGCGGACCTCGACCTCGAACCCGGCGCCGTGCTCCAGCACCTGGACAAGATCACCTGCGATCTGGAGCACTACATCGTCACCTGCCTCTACGCCGTGTACGACCCCGGCAGCGGGCAGTGCCGGATCGCCAACGCGGGGCACATGCCGCCCGCGCTGGCCGGGCCGGGGCGTCCGGCGACGCTGCTCGAGCTGCCGTCCGGGGCCCCGCTCGGCGTCGGCGGCGTCCCCTTCGAGACCACCACGACCACGCTGACTTGCGGCGACCTTCTGGTCCTCTACACGGACGGCCTCGTCGAGACCCGGCAGCACCCCATCGACGACCGTCTGGCGGTCCTTCTCGGTTTCCTGGACGAGCCGCACCGGCCGCTCGAGGAGATCTGCGACCTCCTGCTGTACGGCCTGCGCCATCCCGACGACCACGACGACGTGGCGCTGCTCGTGGCACGCGCCCTGTAGCCGCCGGAGGGGCCGGCTCCGGCCGGCCGGACGGCCCCGCGCTACGTCCGCTCGCCGGACGACCGGCCGGGGGGCGGGCCCGGTCGCCGGACGTCGGCCGTGACCAGCCCCGCGACGTGGGCCGTGACGGTGTCCAGGATGTCGGACCAGGCCGCTTCGTCGCCGAGCACGAGGTAGTTGAGGGTCAGTCCGTCCGTCATGGCGGCGAGATAGCGGGCCAGGACGGGGACGGGGACGCCGAGCCGCAGCCCCATGCTGCGGCACAGCTCCCCGATGAGCTCGGCGTAGGCCTCGCCGTACAGCTCGTACTGGCGGCGGGCCAGATGCTCGAACCCGGGCTGGCGCAGGGCGTACTGAGTGAGTTCGTAGGTCAGCATGTGCGCGTCGGGGTGGGCGCGGACGTGGTCCCAGTACGCCGCGAACCCGGCGCGGACCGTCTCCTCGAGCGTGGCCCGGGGGCGGATCGCCTCCCGTACGACGCTCACCGACTGGGCGGTGAGCGTCGTGATGACGGACTCGACGAGGGCCTGCTTGGATTCGAAGCAGTAGTGGAAGACGCTCAGGGAGACACCCGCCTCGGCGGCGATGGACCGGGTCGTCGTCCTGGGGACGCCGTCCCGGGCCATCGCTCTGATCGCCGCCTCCGTCAGCTGTCGTCGCCGCTGCGCCGACGGCATCCGCGCCATCCGTGTCCCCCGAGTGTCGATGCCGCGGCCGGTGCCGTGACCGGAGCTAGGCGCTGTGGACGCCCACTTCGTACAGGGAGTATCCCCAGTCCGTGCCGCGGTCCAGTCCGTGCACCCGGACGTAGCGGGCCGGGGTGCCGGCGAACTTCGCCGTGTCCAGGCCCCCGTCACCGGACGTGGTCGACCAGGCGGTCGTCCAGTTCGCGCCGTCGATGGACAGTTCGACGCGGTACGACTTCGCGTACGCGCGCTCCCAGTCGAGGGTGACGCGGGAGACGCGGTTGGTGGCGCCGAGGTCGACCTGCCAGTACTGGTCGTCGCTCCAGTCGCTGGCCCACCGGGTGCCGTCGTCGCCGTCGACGGCCCGGCCGGGCTGGTAGCTGGTGAACGGGTTGGACTCGGACGAACTGGCGGTGGCGGCACGGTCCTTGGCGAGGTCGACCGAGGCCTGGTGCTGCTCGGTCGAGCCCCAGGTGCCGAGGTAGGACTCGGCGCCGCGGAAGAGGTCGTCCACCACGTCCTGGCCGCCGACGCGCCGGATGTCCTCGATCCAGTCGGGGATCATGCCGACGTGCGCGGCGCCGTCGGTGTTGAGGTCGAAGGTGCGCGTGCCGGTCGTCTGACGGTCGATGAGGGATCCGCCGTCGACGCTCTTGAACGGGTAGGTGACCTTGTTCGCGGCGGAGGCGCCGCGGGGGGCGGGGTGGTCGCCGATGCCGTTGAAGTCGGTGCCGAAGCCGTATCCGACGTGGTACTGGTCGCGCAGCGCGTTCGTGCGCTTCGCCTCCGCGGCGAACCCTTCCGAGCCGTGCATGTACTGGGCGACGAAGCCGCCGAGGGAGTAGACGCGTTCGGTCCAGTTGAGGTCCATCCAACTGTGCGAGGAGAGCACGCCGGGGTAGTTCGCGGCCTCGAAGATGTCGAGCGCCTGACCGGTCGCCTTGACGCTCATGTGGTCGACCTCGAGCATCATCTTGCGTTTCATCATGCCGCGCACGGCGTACTCGCCGAGTGCGGTGAGGCCACGGGTGTTGCACTGCGCGTCGGTGTCGTACTTCGGGACGTCGGTGCCCGCCGGGAGGTCCGCCTCCGCCTTCGAGGCGGCGGTGCCGATGGGGTTGTCGTGCTGCGGTCCGGTGCACTTCTCGGTCTGCCAGAAGGTGCCGGTCGACAGGAACTGCCCGACGTTGATGGCCGTTCCGAGGCCGCCTTCGTCGAAGCGGACGCCGCACAGCGCGTTGTCGAACTTGTGGCACAGGAACATGCTGCGCACGCCCAGCCCGTACAACTCGTCGAGTCCCTTGTCGACGTCGGACTTGCTGCACTGCGCGATGTCGAGGATCTGCTTGCAGCCGAAGGGCTCGGAAGTCTCGACGCCGAGGACGACCGCCAGCTTGCCCTGCTTGACGACCTCACGCGCCTGCGCGCTGTCGAGGACGATCCGGAACCAGCCCTTGCCCGGGCCGCCGTACATCTTGTCGATGTGGGCCTGAAGGTCGTACGACAGCTTCGCCTGCAGGCGGATCGAGGTCATCTCGTCACAACTGCGGTCCTTGAACGGGTAGATGCTGCAGATCATGCCGTTGGTGACCAGGTCGTTGACGAGCACCCGCTGTCCGCCGCGCCAGGCCCGCTCGACCCAGGCGTAGTAGTTCGCCTGGTGGGTCATGGAGTCGTAGGCGGGCCAGTCCTTGAAGGTGGGCCAGCCGGTCGGGTCGTGCTTGCCGTCGCCGCCGTGGGTGATGTAGTCGAAGATCGCGAGAGTGCCGTCGGGGTAGTGCTCGGGACAGTCCTTCAGCGCGTCGGCGACACCGGCCTCGGAGAACACCTTGCCGCAGATCAGCCGGCCGCCGAAGGCCTCGCCCGAGAACAGGTGGTTGTGCGCGTCGACGAACCCGCGGACCTGTCCCGCCGCGTTCGTGCCGGTGAACGGTTCGCCCGTGACGCCGATCTGGGAGTCGGGGGCCGGCCGGGCCGTCGGCGTCCACCAGTCCGCGGCGGCCGCCGAGCTCGGCGTGGGCCCGAGGACGGCGGCGAGCACGAGAAGAAGGAGCGAGACGACGGTGGCGTCTCGGCGTCTGCGGTACGGGCGTCCGGTCATGGTCACAGCCCACGTCCCTCGGTCGGCGGGGATCGCGCGGTCGACGAGGGCTCTTCGGATGCCATTGAGCTTGTCATGACCGGCGCAAGATAGTGGGTTGAGGATCGCGACAGAATCCGTCGAGAGTCAATAGTCCGGGACACTTGACCTGATGAGCCGACCCGGCCGGACCGGCGTAAACACCC
This sequence comes from Streptomyces sp. P3, assembly GCF_003032475.1. NCBI lineage: Bacteria > Bacillati > Actinomycetota > Actinomycetes > Kitasatosporales > Streptomycetaceae > Streptomyces > Streptomyces sp. P3. Next base: position 5,186,885 of record NZ_CP028369.1, on the reverse strand, counting down.
ACATCCGCCCGCCAATTGCGCCGGAGTCGCCGTGCGCGCACTCCCGCACGCCGGTGCGCCTACACGTTCAGGTGATGATCCACGGCAACCCCGCCCACGCCCCCGGCCCACCGCATATCCAGAGTCCATGGACATTTCCGATCCTTCTGTAGACCCCGGCCGGCTCTCCCGGCGGCGCTTCACGGCCACCGCCGCCACGGCCGCCGTCACGGCCGCCGCCACCGGGGCGGCGGCCGGCACCCCGGCCAGGGCCCTCCCCCGGGAGCCGGCCGGTGCGTCCCGGCCCCCGGCCGACTGGGAGACCTGCCTGACCGTCGCCCGCGCGCTGCTGGTGGTCGACGAGCACGACCGGCCGCTCGGGCCGGGGTACGCGAAGATCCTCGATGGCGGCCTGCCGCGGGCCGGGACGGGGGCGGGGAAGAAGGTGCTGGTGATCGGCGCCGGACCCGCCGGGCTGGTCGCCGCCTGGCTGCTCAAGCGGGCCGGTCACCACGTCACCCTCGTGGAGGCCAACGGCAACCGGGTCGGCGGCCGCGTCAAGACCTTCCGCACCGGCGGTCACGAGAACGCGCCGCAGGCCTTCGCCGACGCCCGCCAGTACGCGGAGGCGGGCGCCATGCGCATCCCCGGCAGCCACCCGCTGGTGATGAGCCTGATCGACCGGCTCGGCGTCGCCAAACGCCGGTTCCACCTCGTGGACGTCGACGCCGAGGGCAAGCCCGTCAACAACGCCTGGCTGCACGTCAACGGCGTCCGGGTGCGCCGCTCCGCGTACGCGAGGTCCCCGCGCCGGGTCAACCGGTCCTTCGGTGTGCCCAGGAAGTACTGGGACGTGCCCTCCGCGGCCATTCTGCGCGGGGCCCTGGACCCGGTCCGCGACGAGTTCAGCACCCGCGGCGCCGACGGCCGGCGCGTGGACAAGCCGCTGCCCGAGCGGGTGCGCGGCTGGGCGCGCGTGGTGCAGAGGTTCGGGGACTGGTCGATGTACCGGTTCCTGACCGAGGAGGCGGGCCTGGACGAACGCACCGTCGATCTGGTCGGCACCCTGGAGAACCTCACCTCCCGGCTGCCGTTGTCCTTCATCCACAGTTTCATCAGCGCCTCCCTGATCAGCCCGGACACCGAGTTCTGGGAGCTGGTCGGCGGCACGGCCACGCTGCCGGACGCCCTGCTGAAGGAGGTCTCCGACGTGCTGCGCCTGGACCGGCGGGTGACGCACATCGAGTACTGGGCGCCGGACCGGCACGACGCCGGCGACACCTCGCACGTCCGCGCCGGCGGGCCGCACGTCTGGATCGACACCGTCTCCGAGGGGCGCGACGGCAAGCCGGTGCGCCAGGAGTTCACCGCGGACCTCGCGATCGTCACGGTGCCGTTCTCGGGGCTGCGGCAGGTGCAGGTCGGTCCGCTGATGTCGTACAGGAAGCGGCGGGCCGTGGCGGAGCTGCACTACGACAGCGCGACCAAGGTGCTGCTCGAGTTCAGCCGCCGCTGGTGGGAGTTCACCGAGGCGGACTGGAAGCGTGAACTCGACGCCGTACGGCCCGGTCTGCACGACGCGTACCGGACGGGGAGGACGCCGGGCGACGGAAGTCTGCTCGGCGCTCATCCGTCCGTGCCGCCCGGGCACATCACGCCCGGGCAGCGTGTGCATCACGCGGCCAACCGGTGGGCCGCACGCGACCAGCCGGAGGCGGCGCACATCGTCGGCGGCGGCTCGGTCTCCGACAACGCCAACCGGTTCATGATCAACCCGTCGCATCCGGTCGCGGGCAGCCGCGGCGGTGTCGTCCTCGCCTCCTACAGCTGGGCCGACGACGCCTCCCGCTGGGACTCCCTCGACGACGACGCGCGCTACCCGCACGCGCTGCGCGGAATGCAGCAGGTCTACGGCCGGCGCATCGAGGTCTTCTACACCGGCGTGGGCCGCACCCAGAGCTGGCTGCGTGATCCGTACGCCTACGGGGAGGCCTCCGTGCTGCTCCCGGGCCAGCACACGGAGTTGCTGAGCGCCATCCGCTCCCCCGAGGGGCCGCTGCACTTCGCGGGCGACCACACCTCCGTCAAGCCGTCGTGGATCGAGGGCGCGCTGGAGTCGGGGGTGCGGGCGGCACTCGAGGCGCACCTGGCCTGAACGTCCGAGGCGGGGCCCGGTCGGCCGGGCCGTGACCGCAACACAGTTTTGAACATGTTCAAAACACGGGTAGGGTCCTCTTCGAGAGGGAAGGGGGCCCAGACCATGAAGATCGTGCTGCCCGGCGGGTCCGGACAGGTGGGAACGGTTCTGCGCCGCGCGCTGACCGCGGCCGGACATCGGGTCGTGGTGCTGAGCAGGCGACCGACGGGCCGGGGCGGGATCGCGTGGGACGGCCGCACGCTCGGCCCCTGGGCCGAGGAGATCGACGGCAGCGACGTCGTCGTCAACCTGGCCGGGCGCAGCGTCAGCTGCCGCTACACCCCCGCCAACCTCGAGGCGATGATGCGCTCCCGGGTGGAGTCGGCGCGGATCGTGGGCGAGGCGATCGCCGGATCGGCCCGGCCGCCGCGGCTCTGGCTGCAGATGAGCACCGCCACCGTCTACGCCCACCGGTTCGACGCCGCCAACGACGAGACCACCGGTCTGGTCGGCGGATCCGAGCCGGGCGTGCCGGGCTACTGGGGCTACAGCGTCGACATCGCGACCGCCTGGGAGGGCGAACTGGAGAAGGCCGACACCCCGTACACGCGCAAGGTGGCCCTGCGGTCCGCCATGGTGATGAGCCCCGACCGGGGCGGGGTGTTCGACGTCCTGTCGCGGCTGGCCCGGCTCGGCCTCGGCGGCCCGGTGGCGGGCGGCGCGCAGTACGTGTCGTGGATCCACGACCACGACTTCGCCCGCGCGATCGACTTCCTCGTCACACGGGACGACCTCTCGGGGCCGGTGAACCTGGCAGCGCCCGCTCCCCTCCCCCACCACGCGTTCATGCGCGCCCTGCGCGGCGCGTGGGGCGTCCCGGTGGGTCTGCCGGCGACGCGGTGGATGGCCGAACTCGGCGCCTTCGCCCTGCGGTCGGACACCGAACTGCTGCTCAAGAGCCGCCGCGTGGTCCCCGGCCGGCTGCTGGAGGCGGGCTTCGTCTTCGACCACCCGCAGTGGCCGCAGGCCGCCGACGACCTCGTACGCCGGGTGCGAAGCCGCTGACGGCCGACGCGGCACCCGCGGCCCCGACGGGCTGCGCACGGCGGGGCGGGGGCCGCGGGCCTGCGGGCCGACGGGTGGGGGCACGGTTCGGAGGTCGGAGGGCGAGCCGGTGCGCGGCTCGGTCGGTTCAGGGGCCCCGGAACGCCGGTGGCCCGGTGCCGGTGGGCAGGGCGGGCGCGCACCCGGATGCGCGCCCGCCCTGCTCTTGTGTCAGCTCGTCGCGCGCACCGCGTCGAGGATCAGGTCGGCGACCGCCTTCGGCCGGGACACGGCCACGGCGTGCGAGGCGCCCTCGAGTTCGACGATCGTCGCCCCGGCCCGCTTGGCGCCGAAGCGCTCGACCTCGGGGTTGATCGCCTCGTCCGCGGCGGCGACCAGCGCCCAGGACGGCTTCGTCCTCCAGGCGGCCGCCGAGGCGGTCTCCTCGAACGCGGCGGCGGCCAGCGGGCGCTGGGCCGCCGCGAGGATCTTGGTGACGTCGGCGGGCACGTCCGCCGCGAACACCGACGGGAAGGCGTCCTCGGCGATGGTCACCTCGACGGCCGGCTCGCCGCCCGGCATCGGGTACGTCCACTCCTTGAGGTTGCTGACCAGCGGCGAGAGCGGGAAGCGCCCCTGCAGCTCGCCGAGGCTCTCGCCCTCCTCCAGGACATAGGCCGCGACGTACACGAGGCCGACGACGTTCTCCACCGCGCCGGCCACGGTGATGAGGGCGCCGCCGTACGAGTGACCGACGAGGATCACGGGACCGTCGATCTGGGCGGCGACGGAGGCGACGTACGCGGCGTCGGAGGCGAGGCCGCGCAGCGGGTTCGGCGGGGCGATCACGGGGACGCCCTGACCCTGGAGCTCGGAGATGACGCCGGACCAGCTGGCCGCGTCGGCGAACGCGCCGTGGATCAGGACGACGGTGGGGGTGGTGGTCATGGGTGTGCTCCTTGTCGGGTCAGGCGTGCAGGGCGTCGCGCAGGGTGCCGACGGCGAGGTTGATCGCGGCTTCGGCGGCGTACGTGGGGCGCAGGGCGTTCAGCATCACGAAGTCGTGGATGACGCCCTGGAAGCGGACGGCGGTGACCGGGACGCCGGCCTCGCGCAGCTTGTTCCCGTATGCCTCGCCCTCGTCGCGCAGCACATCGGCCTCACCGGTGATCACCAGGGCCGGGGGGAGGTCCTTCAGCTGCTCCGGCGTCGCCCGCAGCGGTGACGCGGTGATCTGCGCGCGTTCGGACTCGTCGGTCGTGTACTGGTCCCAGAACCACTGCATCGCGTCGCGGCGCAGGAAGTAGCCCTCCGCGAACTGGTGGTACGAACCGGTGTCGAAGGCCGCGTCGGTCACCGGGTAGAACAGCACCTGCTGCACCAGCGGAACACCGCCGCGCTCCTTGGCCATCAGCGTCAGCGCGGCGGCCATGTTCCCGCCCACCGAGTCACCCGCGACCGCGACGCGGGCCCCGTCCAGGTCCTTCGACGCGCCCTGCTCCACGATCCACCGGGCCACCGCGAAGTTCTGCTCGATCGCCACCGGGTAACGCGCCTCGGGCGAGAGGTCGTACTCCGGGAACACGACCGCGGCCCCGGCCCCCACCGCCAGCTCGCGCACGAGCCGGTCATGGGTGTGCGCGTTGCCGAACACCCAGCCCGCACCGTGGATGTACAACACCACCGGGAGCACGCCCTCGACGCCGGCGGGCCGCACGATCCGTGCGCGTACGGACCCCGTCGGACCACCCGCGACGCTCACCCACTCCTCGTCGACGGCGGGCCTCGCGATCTCTCCCGACTGCACCTCGTCGACCGCCTTGCGACCCTCCACCGGACCGAGATCGAAGAGGTACGGCGGGTTGGCGGTGGCCTCGGCGAACGCCGCGGCCTGGGGTTCGAGCACCGGCGTGACCGGCTCGACGAGGTCGGACATGGCAACTCCTGCTGTTCTCGTGGTGCGTTGTCTCGAGTAATCAAGCTAGAACGCGCGTGCGCCCGGGATTTGGCCGTCCGCGCACCGTCGCTGTTCCCCCAGTGCACCATCCCGGAGACCGGCCGGACCGGATCCGGCCGCACGGCGCGCCCCGCGCCGGTCCGGTTTCGGGAAGTCGACTCCTTCCGGCTGATCAGAAACTCCGACGCATCCTCCGCCTAGGTTGACTAGGCTAAAACCTAGATCCTCTAGCTAAGACTCTCGCAGCCCGACAGGAGCAAGCGTTGAACGCGACCCGTACCGGCAAGCTCAAGGTGCCCGGCGCCACCCTCCACTACGAGACGGCCGGCAAGGGGCCGGTCCTGCTCCTCATCCCCGGCGGAGCCGGCGACGCCGGGATGTACGCGGGCATGACACCGCGGTTGGCCGCTCACCGCACGGTGGTCACCTACGACCCGCGCGGCCTGTCCCGCAGCCCCCTCGACGACCCGGCCGACGCCCCGCACACCGACGAGCAGGTCCGGGTGTGGAGCGACGACGCCCACCGCCTGCTCGAACTGCTCGCCCCCGACGGGGAGGCGGCCGTGCTCGGCTGCAGTTCCGGCGCGGTCGTGGCGGTCGACCTGCTGGCCCGGCGGCCGCAGCGGCTGCGCAGGGTGGTCACCCACGAGCCGCCGCTGGTGGAACTCCTCGCGGAGCCCGCTCCGCACCGTGCCCTCTTCGCCGAGGTGCGCGAGACCTTCCAGCGGGCAGGAGCCGAAGCCGCCATGGCCCGGCTCGGCGAGGGTCTGACGGAGGGGACGGGACGACAGGCGGCCGAGCGGCCGACGGAACTGCCGCCCGGCATCCGGGAGATGGCCGGGCGGATGCACGCCAACCTGCCGGTCTTCCTCGGCCGTGTCCTGGTCCCGTTCTCCTCGACCGTGCCGGACCTCGCAGCGCTCCGCCCGGTCGCCGACCGCTTGACACCCGCCGCGGGGCAGGACTCCCGTGGGCAGGCCGCTCTGTACGGGCCGGCCGTGCGGCTCGCGGAGCTCCTCGGATCCGAGTTCGCGGAGTTCCCCGGCGGCCACCTCGGCGCCGTCGAGGACCCCGAGGAGTTCGCCGGACGCCTGCTGGCCGTGCTGGACTGAACGGCCCCGCTCCCTGCCGAGGACAGGGGGCGGGGCCGTCGTTCACCGCACTCGCGCGCCGTCGGCTCGGCCGCCGGCCGCCCTGCGCCCGCGGATCGTGCCGCTCGCGGCGGCGCCGCCACCGGCCGTGTCGGCGGCCCGGGCCGCCGACGTCCCGGACGACTTCACGTGCGCCCCCGTCAGCACGGGCCTCGGCACGCACCTCGGCACGCACCCGGCGCAGACGTCGGCGCGGGCGTCAGCACAGACGGCCGACATAGGAGGCGCCCTGGATCTTGCCGGCCGGCCCCAGCCAGGTCTTGCCGGGGCCGACACATCGCTCGTAGTCCGGTGCCAGGGCGACCTCGACCTTGACGACCACCCGGGAGCCGTCGGACGTGCAGTGGTTGTAGAACGCGTCGGAACCGGTCTTGTAGAAGCCGCACGGGTCCGCGGCCGCGGGACTCACGGTGGCCGCGGTCACCGCGCCCAGCGAGGCGACCACGAGAGCGACGGAACCGAGGGTGCTGAGCACCGTACGACGAAAGCGCACGACAGAACTCCTTGACGGATCGAGAGAGCGGGACGGGGCGGATCCCCCGGCCGGCCGGTCGGCGGTTGCCTGCCTCAGGATCGGGGCCCTGAGCCGGGGACGGCCGCATGTCGCGTCCCGTTCACCCCGTGAATCGTTTCGCCCCTCCGCCGTTGGAGTGGATCTTCCTCGTGGGCGGCTCGACGGCACCGATCCGGGGGAAGGCGGGCCGGTTTCACCCGGCTGACCGCCCCGAGTGGTGCACCGGCGTGCGCTGGCTGACGGTGGATCACGTCAGGCCGGGTCAGGTGAGCTGACGAGGTGTCGGCTGCCCGGCCGGGACGGAAGGACCATCAGATGCGCTCTGCTCGAATGATCCTGGCCACCGCGGCGGCCTCGGCCGCCCTGGCGATCGGCGCCCCGGGCGCCTTCGCCGCCGACGGGGACTGGGACCACGACAGCTCCTCCCACAGCAAGGAGGACGGTTCCTGGTCCGGCAAGGAGCACGGCAAGGAGGACCACGGAAAGCAGGAGCACGGCAAGGGCGAGCACGGCAAGGGCGAACACGACGGGCCGCACGGCGGCATGCACACCGGCGGCGGCGCGCTGACCGCGGTGAACCAGGACGGCGACCGCGGCGCGGCGAAGGACCCCCGGTTCGACCCGGAGACCTACAAGGACAAGGACAAGGACTGGGGGACTGCCGGCACGAACAAGGAAGAGCACGGCTCGGGCTCCGGGGGTGGCGGCAAGGAGGAGTCCGGCGGCTGGAGCGGTAAGCACGAGAAGCCCAGCGGCGGCATGCACACCGGCGGCGGCGCCCTCGCCGGTCCCTCGGTGACCGCGACCGGACTCGGCGTCCTCGCCGTCGCCGGCACCGGCCTCTACGCCCTGCGCCGCCGGAAGACGGCGGGGGGTGTGGCCTGACCATGCCTGACGCGATAGCAGCCGCGGCCGCCACGCTCGCCCCGCGTGGCGGTCCGGCCGGCTGCCGGTCACGGCCGGCGGCACCCGGCGCCGGCGTCCTCGTCGGCGCCGGCCCCGTGCGCTTCGCCGCCGACCCCCCTGTCGGCGGTGCCGCTGCGCCCGTACACTGACAAATCGCAGATGTGCGGGCGCAGTTCAGCGGGGGGAGCCGCCATGTCGGGGGACCAGTACGGCAGATACGACCACACCTTCACCGTTCCACCCATGCCGACGGCGCCGCCGCCGGCCGCTGCCGACGGCGTGCGGGCCGTCGCGGTCGCGGTGCTCAACCTCAGCGGACTGGGATTGGGGTACGCGCTGACGCGGCGCTGGGTGCTGACGGCGCTGTGCTGGGCGGCCACCGCCGCCCTGCTGCTCGTGGCACTGCCGGCCGACCCGGACGGCGTCCCGGGCCTCGCGCTCGTCCTGTACGGCGTGTTCCTCGTCGCCGTGGCGGCGCACGGGGCCCGTGTGGGCCTGCGCACGCCACTGACGGGACTGCGCAACGCGCCCCTCGCGCTCGGGCTCGGGCTGCTCCTCCTCGTGGCCCCGGCCGGCGGAGCGGTGCTGTACGACGGGGCGCGGGACGAAGCGATCCAGCAGATGCTCCTCGACCGGCTCGACGAGGCGAACCGCCTGGTCCAGACGGCCGGCGAACGGCCCTTCGACTCGGCGCAGGCGGACTACCGCAAGGCCCTTGCCGCCTACGCCGACCTGCAGGCCGACCACCCCGGCTCCCGGGCCGCCGAGCGGGTGCCCGCGCAGATGAAGACCTTCTACAAGACGGTCGGCGCCTCCTACGACCAGGGCGACCACTGTGCGGCCACCGCGCCGCTGAAGTTCCTGCGCACGGTGCCCAAGAGCCTGCCCGAGACGGATCTCGCCGATCTGAAGACCTGGCCCGACGACCGTCTCGCCACCTCGCTGTACGAGTGCGCGTCCACGTCGCTCACGGCGGGTGAGGCGGGCTGGACGGGACAGTTCGGGGAACTGCTGACGACCTTCCCCTCCTCGGCGCAGGCCGCGAAGGTGGAGCCGGCCGTGGCCGCGGCAGTCGCGCGGACGCAGAAGGACCTGGCCGGAGCCGAGCCCTGTTCGGCCGTCGAGCGGCTGTCCACACTGAGCACGCAGATCGACGGGCTGCCGGCCGAGCGGACGACCTTCGCCGTCGCCCTCGACAAGGACGCCGCCCAGGCCACGGCGAGCGCGGACACGGGTGCGTACAACTGCGGTGTGGACCAGTACCGGGACGGCGACTTCAAGTCGGCGCAGACGACCATGACCGAGTACGCCTCCGGCCACAAGAGCGCCGGGAACGCGGCCCTGGCGAAGAAGATCGCGATAGCGGCGGAGATCGCCCAGACCGTGCCGGCCGCGGGAAAGAAGCTGCCGACGACGCGTTCCGGCGGCGACATCTCGGTGACGGTGCAGAACGACAGCCCCGACCAGATCACGGTTCTCTACACGGGCCCGGTCACCGGCAGTTTCACCCTCAAGGGATGCGGCAACTGCAAGGCGTACTCCCTCGCCAACACCCTCAGTCCGGGTTTCAAGCCCTGCAGCAACAGCAGCAAGAAGTATCCGGAGCGGACGATCAGCCTGCCGGTCGGCACCACGTTCTTCCTGCACAAGCCGATGAGCGGCAGCCTCGACACGCCCGCTTCGGACACGGCCAAACTCGAATCCGGCTACATCTACACCGAATGCGCCTATACGACGCAGCGCTTGGGGTCGCTCTCCTGAACATGGGGGGTACGGGCAGGGAATTCCATTTGCTGAATTTCCGTCAGTTTCTGAATTCCCTTCCCACGGGGCACATGTGACAGGTGGTAAGGTGCGCCGGAATTCCCTTGCGCAGGCCCCCCACGAAAGCCAGAAAACCCCATGGACGACATAATGCCGGAATCCCCCACACCCTCCTTCGCGCCGGGCGGTCGGCGACGACACCGCAAGGCCCGGCACGGCGGCGCGGGCCTGCGCCGGGCGCTGGTGCTCGCGCTGGCCGTGCCCGTCACGTCCGCCGCCCTGGCCGGCCCTTCGGCGTTCGCCGCGGACAAGGGCGTCGGCACGACGGCCAAGGACACCTCGCCGTCCAAGGGCCCCGGCACGGACGACCGACAGATGGCCGCGAATCTCGCCACCCGGGTCCTGGACCAGCGGCTGGGCCCCGACGTCAGCGGCGTGGTCCTCGACGCCGACTCGGGCACCGCCCTCTGGGACCACAACGGGGCGACGGCGCTGATGCCGGCGTCCAACGTCAAGCTCGCCACGTCGACCGTGGCGCTCACCGTGCTCGGCCCCGACCACCGCTTCACCACCAAGGTCGTCTACGGCGGCGGCACCCTGACTCTCGTCGGGGGCGGCGACCGCACCCTCACCGGCGCGGACCTCGCGGAACTGGCGAGCAGCGCGGTGGCCGGCCTCAAGGCGGCCGGACTGACGTCCGTGAAGGTCGCCGTGGACGACAGCCTCTTCCCCGAACCCACCCTGGCCAACGGCTGGAACACCGGTTACTACCCCGACTCCGTCGCGCCGGTGCGCGCGCTCGTCGTCGACGGGCACGGGGTACAGGACACCTCCCTGGACGCCGGGCAGGCGTTCGCGCGGCAGCTGACCGCGGCCGGGGTAACCGTGGACGGCGTCGTCACCCGGGCCACGGCGAAGCCGACGGACTTCCCGGTCGCCCGGCACCGGTCGGCGCCGCTGTCGGACATCGTCCACACGATGCTCAAGACCAGCGACAACAACATCGCCGAGACCCTGCTGCGGATGACCGCCCTGGGCGCGGGCCGCCCGGCCACCTTCGAAGGCGGCACGCAGGTCGTGCGCCAGGTGCTGAGCACGCGGTACGGGGTGTCGCTCGACCACTTCGAGATGTACGACGGCAGCGGCCTGTCCCGGGCGGACCGCATCCCGGCCGCCACCCTGGCGGACATCCTCGAACTGCTGACGAAACCGCAGCACGCCCGTGTCCTCGGCTCCGTCCTGGACGGGCTGCCCGTCTCCGGCGAGGCCGGCAGCACGCTCGGACCGGAATGGGGCCGCTTCGACGACGTGAACTCCAAGTGCGCGGTCGGCAAGGTGCACGCGAAGACCGGCACCCTCACCGGCGCCATCGCACTGAGCGGCCTGACGCAGGGCAAGGACGGCAGGTGGAAGGTGTTCTCCTTCGTCGAGAACGGCTCCACCGCCAACCCGAACGACATCAAGGACGCGATGGACGGTCTCGCCGCGACCGTGAACGGCTGCTGGGCCTGATCGCGCCCGGTGGACAGCCGGGCAGGCCACGAGAGGGCACGGTCGCCGACAAGGCGCCGGCCCTCTCGCCTTGCGCCCGCACACCCGACCGCGGGCGTTCACCCGACCGCGGGCGTTCACCCGACCGCGGGCCCTGGCCCGCCCGCGTGCGCGTGCCCGCGACCTTGTACGACTAGCGCGTCGGGCGGGTGTCCGCAGTCACGACCTGCCCCCGGGCGCGCTGGTGCACGTGGGCCAGGAGGAGGTTGGGGTCCTTCCGGGTGAAGTAGGCCGCGCTGGTGACATAGGCGGTCCTGCCGCGCACGGTCACGGCAGTGGGGTTGGACAGTCCGTCCTCACGGTCGAGGACGACCTGATGGGTGCCGTCCGGGCGGACCCGGGCGACCTGGCTGCCCCCGATCAGCGCGACGAGGGCCGTGTCGCGGCGCCGGTCGACGAACCCGAAGTCGTCGATCGCGAAGAGGCCCGTCGCCCGGGTCTGGATCGCGCAGGCCGAGCCGTCCGGCCCGACCGGGATGCGCAGCAGCGTTCCGGCGTTGGTGTTGGACACCCACACGGCGTCGCGGTGCAGGCGCAGGCCGTTGACCCCGACGCGGGCCGCGGGCGGCGCGTTGCGCGGCTCGAGCGCGGCGCCCCCGGCCCATGCGGTGGGCTTGCCGCCCGCCCTCGGGACGCGCCAGACGGTGCCCAGCACCGAGTCGGCGGCGTAGAACACGCCTCGGCGCTCGTCGAGGGCGAGACCGTTGGGGAACCCGTTCGCCGGCAGCTGGGCGATCTGACGGGGCTTGCCGCCGCTGGCGGGAATGCGCCAGATGCCGGTCGCGCGGGTGCCGGTGGCGTAGGTGACGTACAGGGTGCCGTTCCGTGCGCGGGCGATGCCGAGGACGACGGCCCTGCCGACGACGGGCGTGGGCGCGTTCGGCACGGCGGGCAGCGTCGCGAGGAGCCGCTTTCGCCCCTCGCGGGTGACGTTGACGACCTGCCGTGCCGTCGAGAACGTCAGGTCGGCCGAGCCGTCGGGTTCGAGCGCGATGTTCTCCGGCGACTCGCCCTCGGCGAGGTCGAAGTGGGCGACCACGCGCGGAGCGGACACGGCCGGCTCGTCTGCGGCGGCGGGAGCCGTGGCGAGCAGCCCGAGGGCGAGGGCGGCGGCGGTGATACCCGCCGAACGGGGAAGTCGGGGCATGGGACCTCTCTTCGGGGGAAGCCTGAACCGCCGCCGTGCGGCGGCCAGACGACCATGGCCGCGTCCCGGAGGCGACCGCCGCCGCCGTGGCCGGGAGATCGCCCGCGTGGCCCAGGGCATCGACCCGCCTGCCGCTCACCCGGGTGATCCCTCGATGCAGCAGACTGTGCGGTGCGAAAGCCGTCCGGATGGACACCCGGACGGACACCCGCCCGGACGGACACCCATCCCAGAAGGAAACACAACGTGATCATCTTCGGCACCAAGGGATACCTCTACCAGCTGGCGATACTGACGCTGGTGTGCGGCCGCTGCGGCAACCCCGCCGCGCACACCCTCAGGAAGCGGGTCACGAAGTTCACGCTGTTCTTCGTGCCGCTCTTCCCGATCTCATCGAAGTACGCGACCCAGTGCACCTTCTGCGGCGCCGAGCAGAAGATCGCCAAGGAGCAGGCCGAGCAGCTGCAGGCGCAGGCCGCCGGTCACGTCGGCGGTCAGGCGTACGGGCAGCAGCAGCAGCCGTACCAGCACTGACGTCCGTCCGGGTGTCCGGGCTCACGGGGTGAGCCCGACCCGGTCGCAGGCCGCGCGCAGTCGGGGTGTGCAGATCTGCGCGACGGTGTAGACGCCGCGCTCGACGAGAACCGGCTCGACGTCCTCGGCCGTCACGGCGGTGGGGGTGAGCAGGACCGACGGGATGCCCTCGGTGGTGGGGCTGTCGACGGTCGTGGTGGCGTTGTCGCGGGGATCGTGGCCCCGCCCCACGGCGACGGCCATGGCGGCGACCGCGGACGCCTCGTCCTTGAACGGCTTGTACACCGTCATGTACTGCTCGCCCTTGACGATCCGCCGTACGGCGTCGAGGTCGGCGTCCTGGCCGGTGACCGGCGGGAGTTCGTTGACGCCGGCGCTCTTGAGCGAGGAGATCACCCCCGAGGCGATGGCGTCGTTGGCCGCCAGCACGCCGTCGATCCGGTCCGGGCCGAGGGCCGCGATGGCGGCGGACATGTTGGCGTGGGCGTTCTGCGCGCTCCAGTCCAGCGTGTTGTAGGACCTGGCGATCGTCACCTCGCCGGCGAGGACGGACAGCGCGCCCTTGCGGTACAGGGCCGCGTTGGGGCTGGTGGGGTCGCCGTTGACCATGACGACGTCGGCGTCCTCGGCCCGCTTGCCGAGGGCGTCGAGGAGCGCCTCGCCCTGGAGCCGGCCGACCTCCACGCCGTCGAAGGAGACGTAGCCCGAGACCGGGCCCTCGGCGAGGCGGTCGTAGGCGATGACGGGGACCCCCGCGTTGCGCGCCTCCTGGATGGAGGAGCGCAGCGCCCGGGTGTCGGCGGCGTCGAGGATCAGGACCTTCGCGCCCTTGGTGACCATGGACACCATCTGCTGGCGCTGTCGGGTCACGTCGTTCTCGGCGTTGGCGTACTCCACCGTGCAGGCCGGGCACAGTTTCTTCACCTGTGCCTCGATCAGCGGCCGGTCCGAGTGCTCCCAGCGCGGGACGGCCCGGCTGGGAAGCAGCAGGCCGACGGTGAACCCCTCGCCGGAGGAGCCGCTCTGCCCCGCGCCGCCGCAGGCGGCCAGTGACAGGGTCAGAAGGGCCGCGCCGACCACCGCGGCGGTGTATCTGCGTCGGATGCTCACGGTACATCCTCCGGTACGACGATCTCGCTCCAGACCTGTTTGCCGCCGGCCACCGGGACCGAGCCGAACGTGTCGGACATGGCCTCGACCAGCAGCAGGCCGCGGCCGCCGGTGGACTCCCAGTCGACGATCACCGGTTTGGCGGGGGCGCGCGGCGAGGAGTCGCTCACACAGACGCGCACCCGGTCGCCGCGCAGGATCAGGTCGAGCCGGACCGGCCCCTGCGTGTGCACGAGGGCGTTGGTGACGAGCTCGGAGACGACCAGCAGCACGGCGTCGGCGGCCTCCTGGACCTGCCAGCGGCGCAGGGTGCGCGCGGTGAAGCGGCGGGCGTGCATCACGGCGTCGGGCAGCCGCCACACCATCCAGCCGGCCCGGATGGGACGGGTCTTCATGCCGTCGTAGCGCAGGAGCAGCAGCGCCACGTCGTCCTCGCGACGGCCTACGTCGCCGAGCAGCAGGTCGGCCGTGCGGCCGAGGTCCGCGGGGTCGGCCGCGCCGAGCGCGGTGCGGGTGCGCCGCATGCCCTCGTCGAGCGGCAGGTCGGCGGCCTCGACCAGGCCGTCGGTGACCAGGGCGAGGACCGTGCCGGGGGTCAGTTCGACGGCGGTCATGGGGAAGTCGGCCTCGGCGAGGATGCCCAGCGGGGGGCCGCCCGCGACCTCCACCTCCTCGGTCTCGCCGTCGGGCCGGCGCAGCAGCGGTGCCAGGTGGCCGGCCCGTACGAACAGGGTGTTGCCCTCCTCCATGTCCAGTTCGGCGTAGCAGCAGGTGGCGAACAGGTCGGTCTCCATGCCGACGAGGAGCCGGTTGGCGTGGGAGACGACCACGTCGGGCGGGTGGCCCTCCATGGCGTAGGCGCGGACCGCCGTCCGCATCTGGCCCATGATCGTCGCGGCTCCGGCGCTGTGTCCCTGCACGTCTCCGATGACCAGCGCCACCCGGTCCTGGGAGAGGGCGATGACGTCGTACCAGTCCCCGCCCACCTGGAGGCCGCGGCGGGCCGGCAGATAGCGGGCGACGGCGGTTCCGCCGGGGAGTTCGGGCAGCCGCCGGGGCAGCAGGCTGCGCTGCAGCATCGTGGCGAGTTCCTGCTCGGCGTCGTGCGCGTGGGCCCGTTTGAGGGCCTGGCCGACGAGGGCGGCGGTCGCGGTGAGCAGGGACCGCTCCTCGGGGACGAACTCGTGCGGCCGGTCCCAGCCGACCAGGCACACTCCCGCGACGCGGCCCTTGGCGGGCAGCGGCAGTACGGCCAGTCCGCCGGGGCCGATGCCGGACAGTCCGGGTTCGAGGTCGGTGTCGGTGGGCCACAGGTCCATCCGGCCGTCGCTCAGCGCGTCGCGCAGGGTGGGCAGGGCGCGCAGCGGGGCGTCGGGCCATTCGGTGCGCCACTCCGAGCGCCAGGCCTCGGGCCAGGCCGTGGGCTGGGGCGGGTCGAGGACGGTGACCATGAGCCGGTCGTCCTGCAGCGCGGCGAGGGCGACACGGTCGGCGGCCAGCGGCTCGCGCAGGGCTGCGACCACCACACGGCCGACGTCGCGGACCGTCGCGGCGTCGTCGAGGGCGGCGGTCAGCCACTGGATGCGGGAGACGTCGTCGGCTCCGCGGCGCAGCACCGGGGTCGCCGTCACCACGCCGAGCACGCCGGCCGGCCGGCCGTCGGCGGTCGGCGCGGTCCGGCAGCTCAGGCTCAGCCAGCGCATCTCGCCCTTCGGGCCGCGGACGCGGAACTCCAGGTCGCGTCGGCCGGATTCCAGGTCCGCGGGCTCCAGGACCGTCATCAGGGCGTGCATGTCCTCCGGCAGGGCGTGGGCGAGCAGGGTGTCGACCTTGCCGTCGAAGTCGTCGGGGGTGATGCCGACCAGGTCGAGCAGGGTGTCGTCGGCCTCGATCAGGCCGGTGTCGGGGAAGAGGACGAAGGAGCCGACGCGCAGGCTGTGCAGGGCTGGCCCCAGCAGGGACGCCGTGCCCGTCGGGTCGGCGGCCGGTTCGAGCAGTGCGGCGACGGCGTCGGCGTACCGCTCCAGGAACCGGCGCTGTTCGTTCTCGAAGCCGTCCACCGAGGAGCCGAGGACGAGGAGGCAGCCCAGGCGTCGGCCCTGCGCGTCCAGGGGAAGCGCCCCGAGGGGTCCGGGAGGGGTGTCGGCGGGCAGCCAGAGGGGGCGGTCGGTGCGGAAGGCGAGGACCGCGGGCGAGTCACCGGACAGCGGCAGGCGCTCCGGCGGCGGCTGTCCGGAAGGGGTTCCTCCGGACGTATCCACCAGCCGGAGTTCTCCTTCGGCGGCGCCGGGCGCGTAGACCGCCGCCAGTGTCGCTCCGGCGAAGGTCAGGGCCCGGTCGAGGCATGTCCGCAACGTACCTCCCGTCCTGCCGCAGGTGCCAGGTTGAGATCGGGGCACCCACCCACCAGAATCGCATATAAGGATCAGCCGAACATATCCACCTTATTGTCGTCTACGGCAGGTATCGCATATGAAGGCCTGCATTCGGGACACGGCGATGGCCCTGACCGCGCTCTGCGCGGCGGCGGTCCTGGCCGCCTGCGGGGCGGACGCCGGAGGCGAGCCCCGCGGCGACGGGAACGGACCGCGCATCGGTCTGCTGCTGCCGGACGCCACCACGCCCCGCTGGGAGGCCCAGGACAGGCCGTTGCTGGAGAAGCGGATCGCTCAACTGTGCGACGAATGCGAGGTCGAACACGCCAACGCCAAGGGCGATGTGGCGCTCCAGCAGGAACAGATGAACTCGATGATCACCAAGGGCGTGGACGCCATCGTGCTGGTGGCCGTGGACGCGCGCTCGCTCGGGCCCGCGGTCGCCAAGGCCCACGAGGCCGGCATCCCCGTCATCGCCTACGACCGGCTCGCCGAGGGCCCCATCTCGGGCTACGTCTCCTTCGACGGCGTGGAGGTCGGCAGGCTCCAGGGCAGAGCCCTGCTGCGGGCGATGGGCGACAAGGTGCCCGACGCGCAGATCGTCATGATGAACGGTGACCCGAGCGACCCCAACGCCAGGGCGTTCCAGCGGGGCGCGCTGTCCGTGCTCGCCGGGAAGGTGAAGATCGGCAAGGCGTACGACACCCCGCAGTGGCGGCCGGAGACCGCGCACATGAACATGTCCGGGGCGCTGGCGGCGCTCGGCCCCGATTCCATCGACGGGGTCTACGCCGCCAACGACGGTCTCGCCGGCGGCAGCATCACCGCCCTCAAGGCGAACAAGGTCACCCCGCTGCCGCCGGTCACCGGGCAGGACGCCGAGCTTCCCGCGCTGCGCCGCATCGTCGGCGGCGACCAGTACATGACCGTCTTCAAGCCGTTCGGGCCCGAGGCGGCGGCCGGCGGCGCCATGGCCGTGGCGGCGGCGCGCGGGGAGAGCCTCGAGCCCGTCGCCACCGGCGAGGTGCCGACACGCGACGGACAGGCCGTCGCGTCCGTGCTGCTCACGCCGGTGTCCGTGACGGTGGACAACATCGGGGACACGGTCGTCAAGGACGGCCTGCACACCGTCCGGCAGATCTGCACGCCTCAACTCCGGGCCGCCTGCGACAGGGCCGGACTCACCTGACGCCGCGTCCCCCGCTCCCGGGAAGAAGGTGGTTTGCGTGCCGGATCCCCCCTTGCTGGCGCTGCGCGGGGTGTGCAAGCGCTTCGGCGTCGTCAAGGTCCTCGACGACATCGAGCTGGAGATCCACTCCGGCCAGGTGGTCGCCCTGCTGGGAGACAACGGGGCCGGCAAGTCCACCCTCGTCAAGGTGATCTCCGGAGTGGCCCCCGCGGAGAGGGGCGTCATCGAGTGGAGGGGTGCGCCGGTGCACATCCGGCGGCCGCACGACGCCCGGGACCTCGGCATCGCCACCGTCTACCAGGACCTGGCGCTGTGCGGGAACCTCGACGTCGTCGGGAACCTGTTCCTCGGCCGGGAGATCCGCCGGTTCGGCTTCCTCGACGAGGTGGAGATGGAACGCCGTACCCGGCAGTTGCTGGACCGCCTGACCCGGGGCATGCCGGATCTGCGCGGTCCCGTCGTCTCGCTCTCCGGCGGTCAGCGGCAGACGGTGGCCATCGCCCGCTCGCTCCTCGGCGACCCGCGGATCCTGCTCCTGGACGAGCCGACCGCGTCCCTCGGGTTCGAGCAGAGCACCGAGGTCCTCGACCTGGTGGACCGGCTGCGCGACCGCGGCCTGGGCGTGCTGCTCATCAGCCACAACATGGGCGACGTGAAGGCGCTCGCCGACCGTGCCGTCGTGCTGCGGCTGGGGCGCAACAACGGCTTCTTCGACGTGAACACCGCGTCGCAGGAACAGATCGTCTCGTCCATCACCGGCGCCACGGAGAACGTCCCGCGCCGGCCGGCCGGCCGGGAGGCGGGGTGGTGAAGAGCATGCGGGCCGTCGCCCGCGCGTTGGAGAGCGGGGTGGCGGTGTTCCGGCGCAAGCTGAGCGCCGGCGAACTGGGTTCGCTCCCCGTCGTCCTCGTCCTGGCCGTCGTCTGGATCACCTTCCAGTCCCTCAACGAGAACTTCCTCTCGCCCCGCAACCTGTCCAACCTCAGCGTGGACATCGTGGGTACGGGGCTGATCGCCGTCGGCATCGTCTTCGTGCTGCTGCTCGGCGAACTCGACCTCTCCGTCGGCTCGGTCAGCGGCCTGGCCGCGGCCGTCTTCGCCGTGCTGAACGTGAACCACGGGGTGCCGGAATGGCTCGCGCTGATCGTGGCGGTGCTGGCGGGCACGGTCGCGGGGACCGTGCAGGGCTACTCCATCGCCCGGACCCGGGTGCCGGCGTTCGTGGTCACGCTGGCCGGCCTGCTCACCTGGAACGGCCTCATGCTCGCCGTCCTGGGGGACAGCGGCACCGTCAACCTGGACGAGAACGGCCTGATCGCCAGGCTGACGAGCTACTACTTCACCCAGGACGCCGTCGCGTACGGTCTCGCGGCACTCGCCGCGGGCGCGTACTTCCTGGTCTGCGACCGGGACCGGCGCCGCCGCCGGGCCGTCGACATGCCGCACCGCTCGCTGCGCGGGACCGTGGTGCGCACCGCCGGGCTCGCGGCGGTCGCCTTCACCGTCGCCTACGGGCTCAATCGGTTCCAGGGGCTGCCGCTGGCCCTGCTGGTCTTCCTCGTGGTGGTGGCCGGCCTCGACGTCATGCTCCGCCGCACGCACTACGGACGGCAGGTCTACGCGCTCGGCGGGAGCGTCGAGGCGTCCCGCCGGGCCAGTCTCAGCGTGACCCGGGTACAGACGGCGGTGCTCGCGGTCTCGGGCACGATGGCCGCGGTCGGCGGCCTGTTCCTGGCCTCGCGCATCACCTCGGTGAGCCAGAGCTCGGGGTCGGGCGTCCTGCTGGTGAACGCCATCGCGGCGGCCGTCATCGGCGGCACCAGCCTGTTCGGCGGACGCGGCACCACCTGGTCGGCGGTGCTGGGCATGCTGGTGATCCAGTCGATCGCGTCCGGCATGGCGATCACGGACACTCCCCCGGCCGTCCAGTTCATCATCACCGGCGGCGTGCTGTTCGCCGCGGTGGTGATCGACGCCCTGTCACGCCGCTCGCAGGAGTCCCACGGCCGCGCGTGACGCCGTACGCCTGCGCCGTGCGCCGTGCGCCGTGCGGCATCCCGTTTCGACGTCGTGGGCAAAGTCATGGCGCCCGAGGTGGCGAACAGGACGTGTACGGCACTACTTTGGTGAAAGTTGCACCACTTCTGAACGCAGTGCTGCCGGCGCGCCGTAGTGAGGGGTACCGGCGCATCCCGCGTACGGCGTTCCACAGGCGATGAGGACAGCGTGCCGAACAACTCACCAGCAGCTGAGGGCCGGAGATCCCTCACCCGCAACTGGCCCGTGGGCAGACGGCTGCGCGCCGTTCTCCTCATCCCGGTGCTGGTGGCCCTCGTGTTCGGGGGCGTCCGGGTGAAACGTTCGGTGGACACCTGGCAGGACGCCGACGACGCGGTCCGCGTGGCCGAACTCGTCCAGGCCGCCAACAAGTACGCGAGCGACGCGATCAACGAGCGTGACGTGTCGGTCATCCCGCTCGTCGCGGAGAAGAAGGAGTCGGCCGCCGTCGTCCAGGCCCGGAAGATCACCGACGCGGACGCGAAGGCGTTCAACGCGGCGGTCGCCCGGATGCCGCAGACCAGCGGCCTCCTGCGGCGCGTGCAACTGGTGCGCGAGGGCGAGAAGCAGCTCAGCGCCGTACGGGCCAACGCCTTCACCCCACGGATGACCGGGGTGCAGACGGAGGAGAGCTACCACACCGTCCAGCACCCCCTGATGGAGATCTCCAACGAACTCGGATACGGCAGCGACAACCAGGCCAGCTTCGGTCGGACGCTGTACGCCGTGTCCCTGACACAGGCCGCCGAGTCCCTGATCCGGGCGATCGGCACGCATCTGCTGGTGGACGACCGTGACGCCCTCGCCCCGGGCGAACTGGAGACGCAGCTCGCCTCCTTCCGCTCGTACGCCTACCTCGAACAGGTGGGCCTGCAGGAGTTCGCGGGCGCCGCCACCACCGAGGACATGGCCCGGCTGCAGAAGGCACTGGCCGACGCCGGGGCCCGGGGCAAGCAGCAGACCGCCGCGGCCGCCGCCGAGGCCGAGGCGGCGGGGAAGAAGTACGTCGCTCCCCCCTCGATGCAGACGATGATCGCCGCGATCGCCACCGGGAAGCCCGCCGCGGACCTCGCCGAGCAGGGCATCACCCCGGAGTCCTTCTTCGCGACGTCCACCCTGGGCTTCGACGCCTACCGCAGCGTCGAGGTGTATCTCACCGACGCGGCGCTCGCCAGCGCCCAGGACGTCGCCGACCAGGCACGCGGGGACGCGATGACCAACGCCGCGCTCGTGCTCGCCGCGGTGCTGGCCGCCTTCCTCCTCGCCACCTGGGTGGCCCGCACGATGGTGACCGGCATGCGCCGGCTGAGCGCCTCCGCCATCGAGATCTCCGGGCAGCGGCTGCCGGCCCTGATCGACCAGCTGTCGCAGACCGACCCCGGAAAAGTGGACACCCGGGTCACCCCCATCGCGATCGACACCACCGACGAGATCGGCGAGGTCGCCCGGGCCTTCGACCACGTCCACCGCGAGGCCGTCCGGCTCGCGGCCGAGCAGGCGCTGCTGCGCGGCAACATCAACGCGATCTTCACCAACCTGTCGCGCCGCAGCCAGTCCCTGATCGAACGTCAACTCGCCATGATCACCAGCCTGGAGGACAACGAGACGGACCCCGACCAGCTGGAGAACCTCTTCAAGCTGGACCACCTCGCCACGCGGGTGCGCCGCAACGGCGAGAACCTCCTGGTCCTCGGCGGGGAGCGGCCCGCCCAGCAGTGGGACCGTCCGCTGCCCCTGGTCGACATCATCCGCGCGGCCTCCTCGGAGGTGGAGCAGTACGAACGCATCCGGTTCGCCGGCCTGCCGGAGGCCCAGGTCCAGGGCCAGGCCGTGACCGACCTCGTGCACCTGCTCGCCGAACTGCTGGAGAACGCCACCGCGTTCTCCTCCCCGCACTCACTGGTGCAGGTGACCGGCTCCCGGCTTCCCGACGGCCGGATCATGGTCGAGATCCACGACGAGGGCATCGGCCTCGAGCCGGACGACTTCGCGGTGATCAACCACAAACTGGCCAACCCGCCCACCGTCGACGTCGACATCGCCCAGCACATGGGGCTGTTCGTGGTCGGCCGGCTCGCCGAACGGCACGGCATCCGCGTCCAGTTGCGCCCGTCCGCCGAGAAGTCCGGCACCACGTGCCTGGTCATGCTGCCGCACACGGTTGCCCAGCGCCCGGCGGACGCGACGCCCGACTCCGACACCCTGGCGCTGGCCATGATCAGGAACGGCCCGACGACTCGGAGCGCGGGCGGCGCAGGGCCCTTCGGTGTCCCGGACTCCGGCGACGCCTTCACCGACTACGAGGCCTGGCAGGACGATCCCGGCAGGGCGGGCCCGGCACAGGAGGGGCCCTCCCCCGTGCGTCCACGACAGCTCCCCCGCCGCTCGCCCGGAGGCAGTCGGCGGGGCCGGGGCGACGGACACTGAGGTCGCCGCCCGAGCGGCTCCCTCGTGGGCACGACCACGGGGGACGACACGCCGGACACGCCCTTGGATGGCCCATCCCGCCGGTTGACCCGGCACCGGGTCATAGCGTGCGCAATATGAAGAAATGCCATATCGCGTACCTGGCGTGCACAGCGACCCTCCTCGGGACGGGGCTCGGCGCCGCCGCCCCCGCCGCCGGGCACACGGCGCACCACGTGCATCTGGTGCGTCCGGGGCAATCCATCCAGCAGGCGGTGGACGCCGCCGCGCCGGGCGACACCGTTCTGGTGGCCTTCGGCACGTACCGCGAGAGCGTCACCGTGAAGACGCCCGGACTGACCCTGCGCGGCATGGGCCGCGGCACGGTCATCCGACCGGCCGCCGCGTCCGCCACCACGGCGGGCACGGCCAGCGCCGCCAAGCCCGCGGCCAAGCCGGCAGCGAAGCCCGCGGCCAAGCCCGCCGTCAAGGCCGCCGAGGGCTGCGCCGAGAGCGGCAACGGCGTCTGCGTGCTCGGCACGAAGGAACGACACGTCGAGGACGTCACCGTCGCGAACCTGACCGTCACGGGCTTCACCAGGTCCGGCGTCTACGCGATGGCCGCCGACCACCTGACCGTGCGCAACGTCACCGCCGAGAGGAACGGGGTGTGGGGTATCGCCCAGGAGGGCTCCCTGCACGGCTTCTTCCGGGGCAACACCGCACGGGACAACGGAGACGCGGGCCTCTTCCTCGCCAACTCGGTCAAGGAGGAGATGGGCGCCGTCGACACCGGGGGAACGGTCGTCGAACGCAACCGGCTCGAGGGCAACCGGATCGGCGTCACCGTCCGCCGGCTGCGCAACCTCACCCTCGCGGCCAACCGCCTCACCGGCAACTGCGCGGCGGTGTTCGTCGTCGGCGACGAGAACAAACCGCGGGCCGGACGGGTGACGGTGAAGCACAACCGCATCGAGCGAAACAACAAGTCCTGCCCCAAGACCGCGCGGCTGGACGCCCTGCAGGGCTCCGGCATCGTCCTGACCGGCGCCGAGGACAGCCTGATCACCCGCAACGTCATCAGGGACAACGTCGGCGCGTCCCCGCTGTCCGGCGGCATCGTCCTGTTCAAGAGCTTCGTCGGCACCCCGAGCGAGCGGAACCGGATCAGCGACAACACGCTCGAGGGCAACGCCCCGGCGGACCTGGTCAACGCGGACACCGCCGGCAAGGGCAACACCTTCGAGCGCAACGTCTGCGCGGCGTCGACTCCCGGCGGCCTGTGCCGCCCGGCCGACCGCACCCGTCGCTGACCGGACGACGGCGCCGCACACGGCCCCGCAGCACCCCTGACTCCCGAAGCACCTGAAGCACCTGAAGCACCCGAAGCAGGACGAACCCCCGGCATCCGAGAACGAAGGAAGGCGGCACATGACGACCGTTCAGTCCCGCAAGCTGTCGGACCCGCCCGAGCAGGACCCGCCCCCCGCCCCGCCGCCCTCCATGCGGCTGCGGGAGCTCGCGTTCGGGGCCGCGTGCGCGGCCGCCCTGCGCGCGGCCGCCCGGCTGGGCGTCGCCGACGCCCTCGGCGACAGCCCGCTGCCCGTGGCGGACCTCGCGGCCGCGGTGAAGGCCGAGCCCCGCCAGCTGCGGCGGCTGCTGCGTGCCCTGTCCTGCTACGGCGTCTTCGCCGAGCGTCCGGACGGCACGTTCGCGCACACCGACGTCTCCCGGCTGCTGCGCGAGGACGACCCGAACAGCCTGCGCGCCATCACCCTGTGGTGCACCGAGCCCTGGACCTGGGACGCCTGGCCGCTGCTGGACGAGGCGGTGCGCACCGGGCGCAACGTCGTGGAGGGCCTGTACGGGAAGGAGTTCTTCGCCTACCTCAACGAGGACGCTCCGGAGTCGGCCGACGTCTTCAACAGCGCCATGACCACGTCCAGCGTGCAGTCGGCGCGGGACGTCGCGGCGTTCCTGGACCTGTCGGGGTGCTCGTCGGTCGCCGACCTGGGCGGCGGCCAGGGGCACGTGGTGGCGAGCCTGCTCGACAAGTACCCGGCGATGCGCGGCGCGCTGCTCGACCTGCCGCGCGTGGTGGAGAACGCGGTGCCGAGGCTGCTCGCGGGCGGCGACCTCGCGGGCCGGGCCCGGATCGTGCCCGGCGACGTGCGCGAGGCGGTCCCGGTCGAGGCCGACGTCTACGTCATCAAGAACATCCTCGAGTGGGACGACGAGAGCACCGCCCGCACGCTGCGCAACGTCCGCGAGGCGGGCGGCCCGGGCACCCGGGTCGTGGTCATCGAGAACCTCGTCGACGACACGCCGTCGATGCGGTTCAGCACCGCGATGGACCTGATGCTGCTGCTCAACGTCGGCGGGGCGAAGCACACCACCGAGAGCATGGTCACCCGGCTGACCGACGCCGGACTGGTCATCGACGACATCAGCCCGGTCAACCCGTACCTGCACGCGTTCGACTGTCACGTCCCTGGCTGATCGGGTCGCGCCCGCGCACCACACCGGCGCGACCCTCACCCCGTACTCCCCCCAGACCACCGGTCGCCGGGCCCGCAGCGTCGCGGGCCCGGCGACCGGTGTGGTTCCCCGCGGCTCAGCGGGCCGGCTCGCGCTCCCAGAGGTAGAAGCGCTGCGCCATGGCGTCCTTGGGGGACCGCCAGGTCTCGGGGTCGTAGGCGCTGACGTACGAGGACAACCGCTCGCTGACGTCCCGGAACTCGGGGTGCCCGGTGATCTTGGCGATGGCGGGCCCGGGGTCGCGCTCGGACTCGATCAGATGCATGTAGACGTCGCCGAACTGGAAGAGGCTGCGCCGGACGACGCCGACGAGCCGCGGGAGCTCTCCGCGGTCGGACTCCTCGAACACCTTGGCGATGTCGGGCGCCGATCCCGGGGCCATCCGGGCGACGATCAGTGCTTGGTGCATGGGGGGTGTCCTCCGTGCGGGTCAGTCGGTCAGACCGGGCGTGGCGCCGCGCTCGGCGGCCGCCTTCTCGATGCGGTCCCGGATCAGGGCCATCTGGACCTTGGAGTTCCGGTTGATGTTGTCGGTCATCCACTCGTCGTCGACCGGCGCCTGCGGCTTCATCGCGAAGTCCTGTGTCCAGACCATCCGCGTGCCCGCCGGCACCTCCTCGTACCGCCAGTGGATGTCCATGTGGTCGAAGGGCCCCGTCTCGACCCGGCGGGCCTTGACCGTGCGCGTCTCCCGGTCCGGCTCCCGCTCCGAGACCCAGCTCCACACGGTGCCGTTCTCGTCGGGGTGCATGGTCAGCCGGAAGGTGGTCTTGCGGCCCTCCCGGGAGAGGATCTCGACCGAGGCGTACTCGCTGAACAGCCGAGGCCAGTTCTCCAGGTCGTTGGTGATCTCCCAGACCAGTTCCAGGGGCGCCGCGATGGTGATCTCGTTCTGCGTGTGTCCGGACATCTCACGCTCCTGTCATGAGTGCGCTGTTGACGAGGTCGAGGAACTGCCGGGGCGTCTTGGAGCGCTCGGCGTCCGGGGGCATCGGCGTGCCGTACCGGTTCTCCAGCTCGCCCACGATGCCCAGCAGCCCGAGCGAGTCCACGCCCAGGGTCGCGAAGGCGGTGTCCTGCTGCCGGAGCTCGTCCGGCGCGACGGTGACGCCGGCGGACTTCTTCATGAGTTCGGCCAGCTCTTCCACGGTGATGCGGTCGGTCATGGGGTTCCTCTCCTCTGCTGCTTCCCTGCTGCGCGACGCCCCGCTACGAGGCGTCGGCGACGCCGTGCCGCAGCACCAGCGCCGAGTTGGAGCCCATGAGCCCACGGCTCAGGACCAGGGCCGTGCGCACCTGCGCGGTGCGGGCGCGGCCGGTCACGAGGTCGAGGTCATGGCAGATGTCGAAGACGTTGGGGGTGGGCGGGATCAGGCCGTGCTCCATGGCGAGCATCGCGGCCGCTGTGTCCATCAGCGGCGCCGCGCAGTAGCCGCGGCCGATGCCGGTCTTGGGCGCGGTGACGGGCACCCGGGCCCCGTGCGGGCCGAGTGCGTCGACGATGGCCAGGGCCTCGGCGCGGTCCGCCGCCGGGACGCCGAGCGCGTCGGCGAAGACCACGTCGATCTCCTGGGGAGCGCACTGCGCCTCCTCCAGCGCTCCCCGGATCGCCTCGGCGAGGCCCTGCCGGGACTCCTCCCAGCGGGAGGCGCCGGTGAAGGTGGCCGCGTGCCCGGCGAGGAAGGCCCGTACCCGCGCGCCGCGCGCCCGGGCGGTTTCCGCCGCCTCCACCACGACCATGGCACCGCCCTCGGCCGGTACGAACCCACAGGCCGACGACGTGAACGGGCGGTAGGCACGGGTCGGGTCGTCGACCGTGCTGAGTTCCTCGTAGCCGAGCTGGCAGACCATCGAGTACGGCGCGATCGGCGCCTCGGTCGCCCCGGCCACGATCACGTCGGTGCCGCGCCGCACGGCCCGCGCCGCGTGGGCGAGAGCGTCGAGGCCGCCGGCCTCGTCGGCCGCGACGACCGAGCAGGGGCCCTTGAACCCGCGCCGGATGGAGACCTGGCCGGTGCTGGCGGCGTAGAACCAGGCGATGGACTGGTACGGGCCGACGTAACGGCTGCCCTTGCTCCACAGCCGCTGCAGTTCGCGCTGGCCGAACTCGCCGCCGCCGGAGCCGGCCGCGGTGACCACGCCGACGGAGTACGGCGCGGCGTCGGTCTCCGGCCGGCCGAGGCCGGCGTCGTCCAGCGCGAGGTCGGCGGCGGCCATCGCGAAATGCGTGAACCGGTCGGTCTGGACGAGGAAGCGTTCCTCGATCGCCGCCGACGGGTCGAAGTCGCGGACCTGGCCGGCCACCCGCAGCGGGAGATGCTCACAGCCCTCGCGGGTGACCCGCTCCAGGACGCCGACGCCCTCCTTGGTGGACTTCCAGAAGGTCTCGGTGTTGGCTCCGTTGGGCGCGACCACGCCGATTCCCGTGACGGCCGCGCGCCGTGGAAGGGGTTCGCTCATCGTGTCTTCTCCCTCGGCCGGTTCATGACCACCGCGGACTGGAATCCACCGAACCCGCTGCCCACCGAGAGCACGCTGGAGAGCTTGCGCTCACGGGCCACGCGCGGGACGTAGTCCAGGTCGCACTCGGGGTCGGGCGTCTCGTAGTTCGCGGTCGGAGGTACCACCTGGTGGGCCAACGCCAGGACGCAGGCGACGAGTTCGATCGCTCCGATGGCGCCCAGGGAGTGGCCCACCATCGACTTGATGGAGCTCATGGGGGTGTCGTAGGCGTGCCGGCCCAGGACCCGCTTCACCGCGGCGGTCTCGTGGCGGTCGTTCTGCTTGGTGCCCGAGCCGTGCGCGTTGACGTAGTCGACCGCGGTGGCGTCGAGCCGCGCGTGCCCGAGGGCCTCCTCGATGGCCCGGGCCATCTCCAGGCCCTCACTGGTCAGGCCGGTCATGTGGTACGCGTTGCCGAAGGTGGCGTACCCGCCGAGCTCGCAGTACACGTGCGCGCCACGGGCCCGCGCGTGCTCCAGCTCCTCCAGGACGAGGACCGCGCCGCCCTCCCCCATGACGAACCCGTCGCGGTCGGCGTCGAAGGGACGCGAGGCATGCGCGGGATCGTCGTTGTGGGAGGAGGTGGCCTTGATCGCGTCGAAGCAGGCCATGGTGATCGGGGAGATCGGTGAGTCCGAGGCGCCGGCTATGCAGATGTCGGCCCGGCCCTCCTCCACCGTGTGGAAGGCGTATCCGACCGCGTCGAGGCCGGAGGTGCACCCCGTGGAGACGGTCTGCACCGGCCCTCGCGCGCCGAACCGCTCGGCCACGGTCGAGGCGAGGGTGCTGGGCGTGAACGCGCGGTGCAGCTGCGGGGCGGCCTGACGGTGGTCGACGTCCCAGCGCTGTCCGTGATGGCTGACCAGCACGTAGTCGTTCTCCAGCCGGGTGGTCCCGCCCACCGCGGTGCCCAGGGAGACGCCGACCCGCCAGGGGTTCTCCGCCGCGATGTCGAGACCGGCGTCCCGGACCGCCTCGTCGCCGGCGACCATGGCGAACTGGATGTAGCGGTCGCAGCGTTCGACGTCCCCGGCGTCCAGTCCGTGCGCCGCCGGGTCGAAGTCGCACTCGGCGGCGATCCGCGACCGCAGACCGGCCGGATCGAAGAACGTGATGCCCCGCGTCGCCGTGCGGCCCTCGACGAGGAGGTTCCAGAACGCGGGGACGCCTATGCCGCCGGGGGCGACGATGCCTATGCCGGTGACCGCCACCCGTCTCGTCATGACCGGACCTGACGTCGGCCGGCGGCCTCCGCGCCGATCACCACGGCCTCGGCCTCGGTCCCCTCGGTGTCGACGTGGCCGAGGGGCGGGCTCGGGGCGAGCGGGCCGAGGTGGAAGACCATCCGGGCCTCCACCTTGCCGACGTTGCGGAAGCGGTGGCGCATGCCGAGCGGGATCAGCAGACCCTGCTCGGGCTGCAGCGCCTGGGCCTCGCCGTCGAGGTCGACCTCCAGCTGCCCGCACACGACGTACACGAACTCCTCGGAGTACGGGTGGTAGTGCTCACCGATGCGGTCGCCGGGCTTGATGATGGCCACGCCCATGAAACCGCTGGTCGAGCCGACGGTGGCCGGGGTGAGCATGGCGCGCAGGTCGCCGCCGCGGCGGGTGTTGGGCTCGACCTCGCTGAGATCGACGACTCTGGGACGGGATGTGATCACGACGTTCCTCCGATGGTGTACTGCACCGAGGTGGGCGGGGCGGGTCACCGCCCCGCCCACGTGATGACGGATCAGGCGTCGGGCGACCGACGGTCGGTGACGAGGTCCATGCGGGCGCACTCGAGGAACCGCGCGAGCAGGGCGTCCTTCGCGCCGGCCGGGGCCGCGTCGGCGACGCCTTCGGCAAGGGTCGTCAGCTCGGCGGCCTGCGCGGGGTCGGACAGCCCGAGGGCCTGCCCGGGGTCGGCGCCGTCGAGTCCGCCGCGCACGTCGATCAGCCTTACGACGACGTCGTCGCGCTGGAAGATCGTGCTGCGCAGCACCGGGTTGCGGGGGTCGTCGGCCGCCGCCTCGTCCTGCCGGGCGAGCAGTTCGGCCAGCTTCATGCCTCGGTCCGGCCGGGCCGGGTAGTACAGGGCGTACCGCTCGGCCTGGGGGTCCTGCCGGTCCGCGGTGACGTGGTGGACGGCCGGCAGCGCGGCCCGGGTGAAGAAGACCCGGGCGGACTCGGGGTCGTTGAGGTCCCGGTCCTGCTCCAGATAGGGGTTGATGGCCTCCTCGACGGCCCGCACCTCGGGCTGCCGGGAGACGTGGCGCAGCGCGGACAGCAGGTCGCCCCGCACCTCGATGGCCCGCACCACGCGGTTGCCGTGCATGAACAGCGAGGTGCGGCACAGCCGGGTGGTGTCGTCGACCTGCGGCTCGGGCGAGGCGTAGTCCGCGAGGATCTTGGCGACGATGTCCTCGCTGCCCGGTTTGACGGTGAAGGTGAGCGCATGCCGGATCACGCCGTCGCCGATCCGGGGCGAGGTCTGCAGCCGTCGGCCGTTCGCCTTCGCTTCCGCCGCGGGTCCGCCGGTCTCGCGGACCACGTGGAAGCGCAGCGACCTGGTGTCGCGGACGCAGCTGTGCAGCGGCTCCACCATCCGCACGTGTTCCTCGCTGTTCACCCAGGCGAGGAACGGCGGCGCGCTCTCCCACTCACTGGTGATGAGCCACTGGGAGGGGTTCTCGATGGACTGGCACAGCTGGTCGCTCACGTGCCCGGGGACGGACGCGACCTGGTTGCAGAGCTGCTCGTAGGCCTCCAGGAACTGCTGCTGGGCGCCGTCGTAGACGTCGACCAGCAGGACGACCCGGAGCCGGGAGCCGTCGAAGACGGACTGGGAGACACGTTGCGACGCCTGTCGCGCCCGCGAGCCTGCAACACGTTCGGACGTGGTGGTCATCCTGCGCACATCTCCTTCGCGGAGGGGGAAGGGAACGTCGGCCGCGTGATGCGACGTCAGCGTTCCTCGATCGTCTGCCCGTCCCCGTGAGCGCGCGACCGGGGATGAACTACGTGGGTGACTGGGCCGGCCGACGTCACAGGAGATGCGCGAAGACCACCAGGTTGTCCGTGTAGTCCTTGGCCCGGCGGTCGTACGCCCCCGCGCAGGTGATGAGCCGCACCTGCGCCTCGGGGGTGTCGCCGTACACGCGTTCGTCGGGGAAGTCGGCCTTCTCGAAGGTCTCCACGCTGTCCACCCGGAAGGACGGCTTGCTGCCGTCGGCCCGCCGGACCTGGAAGACGTCGCCCTCGGTGAGCGAGCTGAGCGCGGCGAAGACGGCGGGGGACGTCCTGGTGTCGACGTGCCCGGCGATGATCGCGGTGCCCGCCTCGCCGGGAGAGGCACCCTTGGCGTGCCAGCCGACCAGGTTGACGTCGTCCGCGGGGGGCGGGTCCAGCCGGCCGCTGCGCCCGATGGCGAGGTCGGTGAAGGGCGCGTCGACGGAGATCTTCGGGATGAGCAGGCGTACCGGTCTCGATCGGCGCAGGTGCCTGCCCGACGGCGCCTCGCCACGGGCGTTCGACGAGGACGGGGCCGGTGGGGCGTCGGCACGGGTGGCCGGACCGGAGGCTGCGGGCGGGGCGTGCGGGGGGCGTCCGGCGCCGGACGACGGCTCGTTGCCGCCGCACAGACTGATCGCGATGAAGACGGCGGCGGTGGCGCAGAGCATCATCACGCCGGTGCGGGAGCCTCCTGCCGCCGACGGCGCGCAGGCGTCGGAGGACGAAGAGGAGGAAGAGGGGGTAGGGGAGGAAGGGGGCGGGGGGACTGCCATCGGTGGAACACCTCATTCGGGCGCGGCAGCGGGGCGGACGGGTGCGGGGAGCGGGCCGGGCCACCGCACCGGTGCGCGGGCGGCGGCCGCGGCTTCGCTATCGCGTCCGGCATGGTCAGGCCGCTTCGGTGGCGGTGCGGCGGCGCAGGGCGCACAGGCCCGCGCCGGCGAGGGTGAGGACGCCGAGTCCGGTCGCGGTCACCGAGGGACCGGCGAGGGCGCCGCCGCCGGTGTGCATGCCGCCGCTGGGCCTCTCGTGCTCACCGCTCCAGCCGCCGGACTCCTCCTTGCCGCCACCCCGGGGACCCGAGCCGTGCGCGCCGGCGCCGCCGCCCTCGGTCAGGGCGCCGCCGCCGGTGTGCATGCCGCCGTGCGGTCCGTCGTGCTCCCCCTTGCCGTGCTCTGCCTTGCCGTGCCCCTCCTTGCCGTGGTCCTTCTTGCCGGACCAGGCGCCGTCCTCCTTGCTGACCGAGGAGCCGTGGTCCGTGTCCCCGTCGGCCGCGTGGGCGCCCGGGGCGCCGAGGGCGAGGGCGGCCGAGGCCGCCGCGGTGGCCAGGATCATCCGGGCAGTGCGCATCTGATGGCCTTTCCGTCACAGCCGGGCAACCGACACCTCGTCAGCTCGTCCGACCCGACCGGGACGTGATCCACCGTCAGCCGACGTTCGCCGCGGCACCACTCGGGACGTTCACTCGGGTGAAGGGCACCGGGTCAGCCCAGCCCCAGACCGGTCTGCAGGACGCGGCGCAGCGTGGACTCGGCGTCCGGGTCCGGGCCCGGTGACCGCCAGGCGACGAACCCGTCGGGCCGTACGAGCACGGCGCCCCCGCCGGGCGTGCCGTGGCGCTCCGCCCAGTCGGCGCCGTCCTCCGGCGTCAGGTCGGCGTCGGGGCCGTCGCCCACCCGGTACGACCTCAGCGGCAGCGACAGCTCCCGGGCGAGTCGGCCGGCGGCCTCGTGCCAGCCGCTCGGCCGGGCGGCGTCGCTGAGCAGGACCAGGGACCGCTCGTAGAGGTCCAGGGTGGAGATCCGTTCGTCCCCGTGCCGCACCCACAGGTGGGGGGCCCGGCTGCCGGGTGCGCCGCTCAGGTCGAGGCCCTCCGGGACGACCGGGACCGTGTCGTCGGCGCCGACGACGGCGCCCTGCGGGTAGCGGTAGCCGAGGGCCACGTTCAGGATGCCGCGCTGCGGGCCGCCTGCGGAGCCGGGCGGCGGGGCGAAGCCGGGGTGGCTGTGCTCGGCCGACCGGGCGGCGGCCCGGGCGCTGGTGGCCTCCGCGACGGGGCGGCGCTCGGCGTCGTAGGTGTCGAGCAGCGCATCCCCCGCCCAGCCGTCGAGCACGGCGGCCAGCTTCCAGGCGAGGTTGTGCGCGTCCTGGATGCCGGTGTTGGAGCCGAACGCCCCGGTCGGCGACATCTCGTGCGCCGAGTCTCCGGCCAGGAACACCCGGCCCGACCGGTAGCTGCGGGCGACGCGCTGGGCGGCGTGCCAGGGCGCCTTGCCGGTGATCTCCACGTCGAGGTCGGCGACCCCGACCGCGCGGCGGATGTGCTCGACGCACCGCTCGTCGGTGAACTCCTCGAGCGTCTCACCGTGTTCGGGGTGCCAGGGGGCGTGGAAGACCCAGTTCTCGCGGTTGTCCACCGGCAGCAGGGCGCCGTCGGCGTCCGGGCTGGTCAGATAACAGACGATGAACCGGCGGTCGCCCACGACGTCGGCCAGGCCCCGGGAGCGGAAGGTGAGGCTGACGTTGTGGAACAGGTCGCCGGGGCCGCTCTGCCCGATGCCGAGCTGTTCCCGGACGGGGCTGCGGGGGCCGTCGGCGGCGACGAGGTAGTCCGCGCGCACGGCGAGGTGCTCGCCGGTCTCCCGGCTCTTGGCCACCGCGCTGACGCCGTGGGCGTCGGCCTCGAACGACATGAGTTCGGTGGAGAACCGCACGTCGCCGCCGAGCCTTCGGGCGTGGTCGAGCAGCACCGGCTCCAGGTCGTTCTGGCTGCACAGGCACCAGGAGCTGGGGCTGAAGCGGGCCAGGCCGCCACCCGGGTCGATGTCGCGGAACAGCCATTCACCGGCGTCGCCGACGAGGGTCGGCGCCTGCAGGATGCCGTGGTTGTCGGCCAGCGTGGCCGCCGCGTCCTGGATCCCCCGCTCCACGCCCGCCACCCGGAACAGTTCCATCGTGCGGACGTTGTTGCCGCGGCCGCGCGGATGGATGGAGGTGCCGGCGTGGCGCTCCACCAGCAGGTGCGGTACTCCCAGCCGTCCGAGGAACAGCGAGGTCGCAAGGCCCACCAGGGAGCCGCCGACGATGAGGACCGGGACCCTGAGGGTGGGGGGACCGGCCTGCCCGGCTCGTTCGTTCATCACTCTCGCCTCCAGCGCGTCGTGTCCGCCGACCCGGCCGGATACGGCGGAGACCACATGCATGCCCCGTGGAGCTGACGGCGCTTCAGGCTTCACCCGGCTGCGTCGCGGCGCGGGAGGGGACGGCGCCGTCGCGTGGCCGGCCCGGGGGACGGCGGAGCGTTCGCGCCCTCAGCGACCGACGCGTTCGGCGCGTTCGGCGCCGTCGGCACGACCGACGGGGCCGGCGTCGCCGAGGCGGTCCACCCGGTCGAGGTAGAAGCGGACGGTCGTCCCGTCGTCGGCGGTGTACACCCGCACCAGGTCGGCCACGTAGTGCACGAGCATCAGGCCCCGGCCGCCGATCTGGCCGTGCGCGGGCGGCCTGCGGCCGGCCAGCGGGTCGATCATCCGGCCCGTGTCCCGGACCTCGCACACGACCTGCCCTCCGTCCTCCCAGACGGCGAGCGTTCCACGTCCTCCGCCGTGCACCACGCTGTTGGTCGTCAGCTCCGCCACCGCCAGTTCGGCGTCGGTCAGCCGCTGCCCCGCCAGACCCAGCCGTTGGGCGCGCTCGACCGCGAAGGCGCGGGCCGCGGCAAGCTCCTGCACGCCGAAGGGGAACTGCGCGGCGTCCGGCACGGACGGCAGCGGCCGGTTGTAGCGGGCGACGACGGACCGCCAGTCGTAGGCGTCGCTCGCCGACTCCGTGTCGCCGGTCAGCACGGTCGGGTGGGTGGTGCGCGCGTCGGCCAGCACCTCTTCGTCCAGGCGGGTCTCGTCGTACGGGCACAGGACGGTCACCGCGCGGCCCTCGAAGGCCGCGTTGATCAGGGCCTCGTGCTGTGCGCACGCGGGATACTCCAGGGCGCTGCGGCCCGGCCAGACCGGCTCGCCGATGATCCGCACCCGGCCGTCCCGGTGGCCGTCGGCGAATCCGCGAAGCACCTTCGGGATGATCCGGCCGGGGTTGCGGCCCGCCTCGGCCATGTCCAGCAGGAGGACGGCCCGCGCGTCCGCGCCGAGGGCCTCCCTGATCAGCTCGAGGTTGGGGCCGGGCACGGCCACCGCCACCGGCTCGCCGACGTCCAGGCCCTCCTGGACGAACGACACCGTCCGGTCCACGTACTCCCGCGCGGAGCGGTAGAACAGCGCGGGGTGCTCGAACTTCCCGTGGATCGCGACCATGCTCATCGCGGCGACACCTCGATCCGGCGCAGGCCCGGCCAGAACAGGCTCAGCACCCTCGAAACCTGCGGCGGCGGATGCTCGACGACCACCCGTCCTCCGCGCAGGTCCAGGGCCGTGACGGCGAGCGCCGCGACCCCGGCCACGTCCACGAACCCCACCTCCGACAGCTCCACGTAGGACACGTCGGCGTGGCGCCGGGCCAGGCCCGCCAGGGCCTCTTCCCACGGCGAGCGGGTGACCGAGCTGATCTCGCCCCGGGCCCGGATGCCGGGCCGGCCGGGCAGCGGGATCACCTCCAGCACAGCGGTCCCTCCGTGCGGCAGCCCGAATCCGCCGGCTCTCTGCGGGGCGTTCCCCACCCGCGGCCTCCTTCACTGTGCGCCGGCGCGTCCCGGCGGCCGTGCGGCCCCGTCGGCCGCCGCCTTCTCCCGGACGGTCCCTCTCCCGGACGGTCCCCTGGACAGCCTCTACCCGTCCTCGGCAGCCTGACGCCGCTCCTGCGGGTGCGTTGCGGGAACCGGACGTAGCGTGGCATGCACGGGGCAACGGAGGCGGACGACGGTCGACACCCTGGGGGACGCGATGTGCTGGAGTGCGACGGCCGATCTGGTGGCGGGGGCCGGGCTGCTCGCCCTCGGCGGGGTCGGCGTGGCGGGGGTTCGCAGCCGCCGGGACCTTCCGCTGGCCGCGCTGCCGCTGCTCCTCGGGGCGCACCAGATCGTGGAGGCCCTCGTCTGGGACGCGGGCGGGGGAAGCGGAGCCGCCACCGTCGTCTGGACCGTGATCGCGCTGCCGCTGCTGGCGGTGTGGGTGCCCGCGGGGGTGTGGTGCGCGGCCCCGCCGTCCGCCCGGCGCGGCGCCTCGTTCGCGCTGGCCGTCGGCGTCGCGACCGCCGTGCCGCTCGCGTACGGCATCGCCGCCGGTCCGGTGACCGCCGAGATCCGCGGGCACCGGGTCGGTTACCTCGTCGACCTGCCGTACCCGCCGGTCCTGGTCGCGGGCTATCTGGTGGCGACGGTCGGTGCGCTGCTCCTGTCGGGCGACCGCAGGCTGCGGGCCCTGGGGGCGGTGGCCGCCGTGGGGGCGGCGGGATGCTTCGCGCTGTGGCGGCTGGAGTTCGTGTCCACCTGGTGCGCCTTCGCCGCGGTCTGCTCGGTGCTGCTGGTCGGCTGGACCCGCACGCCGCGTCGTGAGGTGAGTCACATCTTCCGTAGATCGCAACTTTAGTTGAAAGTTCTGGCATCTAGGTCACAAAAAGCCTTCCGCAGAGCTATCCGACCCTCGCCCGGCGACTGGAGCCATCCTCCATGACCGACAGGTCTTCCACGGTGCCCGCCCCGCCCGGCGCGGCCACCGGCGCCACCACTGACGCTGCCGCTGCCGCCACCGCCGAGTACGCCCGGATCTACGCGGAGCAGCAGCCGCGGCTCGTCGCGTACGCCCGCTCGCTCACCAGGAACACCTGGACCGCCGAGGACCTCGTCGCCGAGGCCCACTTCCGCGTGTGGCGCCGACTGGCCGCGGGGCACGAGATCGACAACGTGCCGGCCTACCTGCGGACGACGGTGCGCCATCTCGCGATCGCGTCCGGGAGCGCGACACGCGAGGCCCCGAGCGATCCGCGGGCGCAGGCGCGGGATCGGGCCGAGACGGGCACGCACGGGGAGGATCCGGCCGAGCGGGTGGCCGGCGTCGATCTGGTGGTCAGGGTGCTGGGCCAGCTGCCGGAGCGCTGGGTGAAGGCGCTGTGGCTGGCGGAGGCGGAGGGGCAGCCGCTGGCGGCGATCGGGCCGCAGCTCGGCACCAAGGACGGCGCGACGGCCGTCCTCCTGCACCGGGCGCGCGAAGGTATGCGCCAGGCTTTCCTCCGGGCCCAGACCGGCGCTCCGGACGACCCCGCCTGCCAGGTCCACTGGGCCCGGATGCCGGCGTACGTCCGCGGCGCCGCGACCGCTCGCCAGAGCGAACGGCTGCTCGGACACGTGGACTCGTGCGACGCGTGCCGGGCGGCGCTCACCGCGCTGATGAGCGCCAACGACCGGCTGCCCGCGTTCGTCGGCCCGGCTCTGCTCGTCCTCGCCCTGGGCGGTACCGCCAAGTTCCTGCCGGTCTTCACCGCGGCGTCGGCCGGCGCGACCGGCCTGGCCGGCGGCCACGGTGCGGGCGTGCTGCACGGGATCCGTCATGCCGTG
This sequence comes from Streptomyces sp. P3, assembly GCF_003032475.1. Classification (NCBI taxonomy): domain Bacteria; kingdom Bacillati; phylum Actinomycetota; class Actinomycetes; order Kitasatosporales; family Streptomycetaceae; genus Streptomyces; species Streptomyces sp. P3. The sequence goes on along the minus strand of NZ_CP028369.1, from coordinate 5,150,525 downwards.
CCGACCGGCGCCAGGATGCCCGCGGCGACGGCGGGCGCGCTCGTGGTGGGCGCCGCCGTGGTGTGTCTCGTCCTCGGCTGGCCGGACTCCGCGCCGCCGCCGCACACGCCGGCGGCCGGGACGCCGGTGGCCGAAGCTCCGCTCGAGGGGGGTCAGGTGGCCGGGACACCGGTGACACCGCCGCCGTCAGCGACCGCGGCGCGGGCCGAGGACCCCGGCCCGTCGGCGCCGGAGACCGACGCCGAGGGAGCGGGCCCGCGCGCACCGGAGACCGCCGGCGCACCACGGGGCGGCACCGGCGTGGCCGAACGGGCGGCGCAGCAGCCCACGCCCGCCGCAGACCCCACGGCGCGTCCCACGCCCGCTCCGGCGGACAAGCCCCCGCGGAAGACGCCGCGCGACGACGTCCCCGGTGGCACGCCCGGCACGCCGGACCCCACCCCGCCTGCCGGGCACCCCGATCCCGGGCCCCCGCCGACGACGGACCCCGCACCCGACGACCCGCACCCCGGCGGGGACGACGGGGACGGTGACGGGGGCGGGCACGACGGGGACGGACACGACGGTGACGGGGACGGCCACGGGAAAGGCGGGCACGGGAAAGGCTCGAAGGGCGGCGGCCCGGGGCCGGAGACCGGCCGACCCGGCTGCCCGGCCGACCCCTCCCGCTCCGGACGCGGGAACCCGCCGGACCGGCGTCCGCACCCGCACCCGCGTGCAAAGGCCGGGACGGCCCCGGGCCGCCAAGCCGGCCACCACGACGCCCCTCGCGCCGCACGCCCGCACTGAACGTCGGCCCGGAACGCCACTGCCTGCGCCGCGCGGAGGACGGCTCGACGAGGCCCTGCCCGACACCGACGCCAACCCGGCGGCGACGACTTACGACTGCCACGTCTGCCAGGTCTGCCGCGTCTGCCACCAGCCCTACGAGCGCCCCGACGTGGCCGCCTGCCCGACCCACGACGCGGTCGTCTGCTCCCTGTGCCTGAGCACGGACAAGACGGGCGACCACGTGCTGCCCGAGCAGGCTCCGGCGATCCGAGCCGTCGCCCCGCGGTGGCGAGAGGCCGCCCCGGTCCGTGATCGCGGGACGGTCCTTCGTCGGTCGCGCGCGGGTGGGCGCGGGGGGTCAGGGCTGGGCGACCGGGCAAAGACTCCGGGCCGCCGAGCCGTCGCGCGCGCTGCACCTGCGAGACGGGGTTCACCGCGCGAGCCGGCGGCCGCGCCCGGCGGGCCGATCTCCACAGAGGTCTCGTGGTCATCGCGTCACCGTCCATTTCTGCTGCACGGTGCCGGCGCAGGTCCAGATCTGCAGCCGGGTGCCGTTGGCGGAGCCGCCGCCCGCGGCGTCCAGGCACTTGTTCGCCTGCGGGTTGACGATGTCCCGGGCGGCGGGGAGGGCCCACTGCTGGGCGGCGGTGCCGTTGCAGTCCCAGAGCTGGACGGGGGTGCCGTCCGCCGTGCCGCCCGAGGCGACGTCCAGGCACTTGCCGAGCGCGCGGATCGTGCCGTCGGCTCCCACGGACCACTGCTGGGCGGCGGTGCCGTTGCAGTCGTACAGCTGCACGGCCGTGCCGTTGGCGGAAGCGGCCCCGGCCACATCCACGCACTTGCCGCCGATCCCGGTGATCCGGCCGGCGCCCGGCTGGGCGTCGCCGGTGCTCACGCGGACGTGATCGACCAGGAGCTGCTGCGGGAACGCCGTGCCGCCGTCGGGGTCGCCGGGCCAGTAGCCGCCGACCGCGAGGTTGAGGATCAGGAAGAAGGGCTTGTCGAAGACCCATCGCCGTCCGCCCAGGTCGGCGGGGGTGCGCCGCTGGTAGACGGCGCCGTCGACGGACCAGGTGATCGCGTTCGGGCTCCAGTCCACGGCGAAGGTGTGGAAGGCGTCGGCGAACGCCTGTCCCCCGGGCAGGGTGTACCCGGCGCCGATGCCGCCGGAACCCGAGTAGCCCGGGCCGTGCAGCGTGCCGTGCACCGCGGACGGCTCGAAGCCCACGTTCTCCATGACGTCGATCTCGCCCGAGTCGGGCCAGCCGACCCGGCCGATGTCGTCGCCGAGCATCCAGAACGCGGGCCACATGCCCTGGCCGCGCGGAATCTTCATCCGCGCCTCGACGTGACCGTACGTCGTGGTGAACCGGCCGGCCGTGTTCAGCCGGGCGGAGGTGTACTCGCACCGTCCGTACCAGCAGGGGTAGTTGCCCGGGTTCTCCCGCCGTGCGGTGATCACCAGATGGCCCTGTCCGTCGAGGGCGGCGTTGCGGTTGCCCGGGGTGTAGTACTGCCGCTCGTGGTTGTCGACGTTGTCACCGGTCTCGGTCTGCCACTTCGTCCCGTCCACGGCCGCGCCCGCCGGCCCGTCGAACTCGTCGGCGAACGTGGCGGCCGCCGCCGCCCGGGGAGCGGGAGAACCGAGGGGGCGGGCCGCGGGTTCCGCGGCGGACGGTGACGCGCCCTGTGCCGGCAGGGCGGACAGCGAGGCGAAGGCCATGAGTGAGGCAAGTAGGACCAGCAGGCGCCGGGGCGGGCGCGGAGAGTTCATGACTCTCCCTTCATGGGGCACGAAGGGCCAGATAGGGCATGTCCATGACAGATCATGAGCCGTGACCGCGCAGCGGGTCACCGAGATGCCGTCCCGACCGGGTGGGGGGGCGATGGGTGAACCAGTCCCGAGGGAGGCTTAGTTCACTACGTGATTTAAGAAGTGAGCAATGCGGGTGTCAAGGGTTTGGTATGGACCGGTCGTGCCGACATCCGGGGGGCGGCGCCACACGACGGCCGCGGTGCGGGAAAGATGGTCGACCATGACCGCACGGATCTTCATCGACAAGCAGAGCCCCAAGGCCTACCACGCGCTGGTCCAGACGTCCGAGGCGGTGCGGGCGACCGCCGCCGAGGCCGGCCTGGAGCGCACCGTCGTGGAACTCGTCAACCTGCGCGTGTCCCAGCTCAACGGCTGCGCGTTCTGCCTCGACGTGCACACCAGGGCGGCGCTGCGCGCGGGTGAGGACACCCGGCGGCTTGGCGTCCTCGCGGCCTGGCGGGACACCGGCCTCTTCACCCCCCTGGAACGGGCGGCCCTGGCGCTTGCGGAGGCGACCACCCTGCCGGCCGACGCCGCCGCACAGGAGGCCGCCTACGCCGACGCCCGCGCGGAGCTCACCGACGACCAGATATCGGCGGTGATCTGGGTGGCGGTCACCATCAACGCCTTCAACCGTGTGTCCATCCTCAGCAAGCATCCCGTGCACTGAGCCGACGCGGGGCGGGGGTTGGCCGTCGGCGCGTCCGGTAAGAATCGGGGGGTCCGCCGACCGTCGTCCGCCTCTGGAGGTCCCGTCCATGCCCCACTCCGACGCCCGCGGCGCACGGGAGTTCGTGGACCCGCAGCCGGAAGGGACGCCGTTCGACTGGGGGTTGCCCGGCTCGGGACCCGACGAGGCGTTCCTGGGCGAGCTGACGGGGCGGCGCGTGCTGGATCTCGGCTGCGGCACGGCCCGTCGCGCCGCCCGGCTCGTGCGGACGCACGGCGCCGTCGTCGACGCCGTCGACCCGGCGGCGGACGTGATCGGGCCCGCCCGCGCCGGACACGGGCCCCTGCCCGGGCTGCGGCTCTTCCATTCCGACCTCGACGCCCATCTGCGGACCGCCGAGCCCTACGACACGATCTACTCGGCGGGCGGCGTCCCGTCCGGCGATCTGCGCCGGCTGCTGCCCTCGCTGGCGACCGCGCTCGTCCCCGGGGGGACCCTCTGCCTCGCCGTGCCGGACGGTGACCCGACGCCGGTCGGGCCCACGGTCCCCCCGGCGGTTCAGCCGAAGACGCCCGCCCCCGACGCGTGGGAGACGCTGCTCGCCGACCACGGGCTGCGCGTGGAGGAGACGGTCACGGTGCGCGCGTCCGGCCCCGCGGACCCGCCCGGATACCGCCTCGTGCGGGCCCGGCGTCCCCTGCGCGTGCGCGCCCGCCCCCGCGGCGGCCGGCCGCCCGCGGCGCACGCCGCGCTCGGCGTCGGCGCCATCGTCCACGGCCCCCGCGGACTGCTCCTGGGCCGCCACCGCAGGGGCACGTGGGAGCTGCCGGGCGGCACGGTGGAACCCGGCGAGTCCCTGCGGGACACGGTCGTGCGGGAGTTGCGCGAGGAGACCGGGCTACGGGCCGCCCCGTCGGACGTCCGGCTGCTGGGCACGCTCCTCGACGAGATCGGCGGCCTCCCGCGGATGACGGTCGGTGCCGTGGTGACCCGCTGGGAGGGTGAGCCGGCCGACCAGCCGGGCGAGAGCGTCGGCGACTGGCGCTGGCACTCCCTCGACCGCCTGCCGCCGTCCCTGTTCGAGTGCAGCGCCCAGTCCCTCACCGCATGGCGGCCGGACCTGCCGATCGACCACGCCCCGGCCCACTTCACGCCCTACGGCACTTGACCGGACGGCGGCACCCGCAAGCCGCCCGGGCCCGGCGCCGTACCAGCAGGCCGGACGGGTCTGACGGGTCGGACGAGTGCGGGCTGTAGCACAAAGGCGGCCACGGCGCGGGCGAACTGCGGCGCGAGCCACCCGCAATCGTGCTTTTCCTCACCCGTTCCCGTGGACTCCCCGCCCACCTCCCGCGAGTCGTTCCCGCAGGTCGTGGGAGAGTGACGGCCGGAATTCGGACAGGGGGGCCTGTGACGCGTCGACAGAAACGTTCCAGGGCAGCCGCAACGCCTCCGCGCCGGAGGGTTCCGGCGCTGTTCGTCGCCCTCGCCCTCGTGGCCGGTGCGACGCTCGCCGGAGCGGCCCCGGCCGACGCCGCGACCTGGACCCGCGTGGCGCCCGGCGTGACGTACCGTCAGTACGATCTGCCCGCGGCCGCCGGGACGGCGCACGCGCACGTGCTCGGAGTCGACCTCGCCGACTCCCGGGTACGCCTCGGCCTGTTGTACCCGGGGGCGATGGCGGCCCGCGCGACCGTCTCCTCGCTGGCCGGCCGGCAGCGGGCGGTCGCCGGCGTCAACGGCGACTTCTTCGACATCACCGAGACGCAGCATCCGGGGGTCGCGGCGACCGGGGCGAGCGTCGGTCCGGCCGTCGCCGGCGCAAGGGCGCTGAAGGGCGCGGTCCCGCAGGCGCAGCGGTTCGGCCCCGCGCCGCCGCCGGGCACGGACACCAGGGCCGTGGTCGGCGTCGGCACCGACGGCAGGGCGCGGCTGGACAGTCTGACTCTCCGCGGTTCGTACACCGTCGAGGGCCGGCGCATGCCGCTGGGCGGCGTCAACCAGTACGCGCTGCCGGAGAACTCGGTCGGCGCGTTCACCGCGGAGTGGGGCGGCGTCTCGCGCCGGCGGGCCACCTGCGGCTCGGACGGCGCGCGTGCCGCGCCCTGCAGCACCAGCACCTACGAGGTGACCCTGAAGAGGGGCCGGGTCGTGTCGGCCTCGGTCACGCCCGGCAGCGGCGCTATCGCCGCCGGAAGCACGGTCCTCGTCGGACGGGAGGCGGGCGCCGAGCGTCTGAAGAGGCTCGGCGCGGGGCAACGGGTGGCGGTGCGCTACGCGCTGAGGTCCGCGTCGAGGTCGGTCTACCGTTTCGCCGTCGGCGGCTTTCCGGTGCTGTCGGGCGGCCGGCCGCTCGCCGGTCTCGACGCGTCGGTCTCCGCGGTGCGCACGGCCGTCGGTATCGGCGACGGCGGACGACGGGTGTTCCTGTTCGCGCTGGACGGCGCCGCCCCGTACCGCAGGGGGCTGACGATCGCCGAGGTCGCCGTCGCCCTCAGGGGCCTCGGCGCGACGGAGGGCTTCAGTCTGGACGGCGGCGGGTCCTCGACCCTGGTGGCCCGTCCCCCGGGCGCGGCCGCCGGGGTCACGGTGCGCAACCATCCGTCCGACGGGGCGGAGCGTCCGGTGGCGAACGGCATCGGGGTCTTCGTCAGCCGGCCCGGGGCCACCGGACACCGTCGGCGGTCCCGGTGAACCCGGTGGTGCCTCTGGTACCGGTGGCGCCGGTGGCGCGGAGCCTCACGGCCGTAGGCCGCCGACGATGTCGGCCGTCGCCGTGAGTCCGCCGGCGATGGTGGGAGCCATGCTGGTGCCGGCCAGGAGGAATCCGAGCAACAGGCAGACCACGGCGTGCGAGACCTTCAGTCCGCCGTTGCGCATGAAGATCACCGCCAGAACCAGCAGCAACAGCACCAGGGAAATCGAAACGGCCACCGTCAACCTCCTCCACGTCCGTTTTCACGGGGTTCGGCCGTAAGTGTGGCGTAGCGAAGGTTTCGTCCGGGTGGCTGAGCCGTCCGCCGAAGGAGTGGTGTCACGGAAAAGCCCGCCCCTGGAATGCGCCCGGGGGCGGGCCTCACCGGGTGACGGCCGGGGTCAGGGGGCCCGCAGGTCGACGAGTTCGGCCACGGCGGTGCGGTGCGCGCCCGCGGTGCCGTAGGCGATCGAGTCGGCCTTGGCCCGCTTGAGGCACAGGTGGACGGGGTGCTCCCAGGTCATACCGATGCCGGCGTGCAGTTGCAGCGCCTCCTCGGCGGCGCGCACGGCGACTGGCGCCGCGTAGGCCTGCGCGACGGCCGTCGCGAGGTCGGCGTCCTCGCCGTTCGCCAGCGCGTCGGCCGCGGCGCGGGCGCCGGCCCGGAGGTTGACGACCTCCAGCCACAGCTGTGCCAGTCGGTGCTTGAGGGCCTGGAAGCCGCCGACGGACCGGTTGAACTGCTTGCGCTCCTTCAGGTAGCGCACGGTCTCGGTCAACGCCCATTCGGCCAGACCGAGTTGCTCGGAGGCGAGCAGTCCGGCACCGGCGCGCAGAGCGCGCCGCACGGCGGGTCCGGCGTCGCCGAGCCGGGCGCCGGCGGGCGTCCCGGCGAGGGTGACGGTCGCCAGGGGCCGGGTGAGGTCGAACGACACCTGCGAGGTGACCGTGACGGACGAGGCCTGGACCGCGTACAGGCCTCCGTCGTCCGCGGGCACCAGCAGCAGGTCGGCGGCCACGGCGTCGGCGATGCCGGTCAACTCGCCGGACAACAGCCCGTTCTCGAGTCGTACGGCCGGGAAGGCGGCGCCGGGCGCGGTGTGCAGACCCACGGCGAGCGCTGCGACCGTGGTCGCCGACGCCAGCCGCACGAGCAGGTCGTCGGCGCCGCACGCGAGCAGCGCCTCGGTGGCCACCACCGCGCTCGTCAGGTAGGGCACGGGCGCGACCGTCCGCCCCAGTTCCTCGAGGACGACGGCCGCCTCCCGGTGGGTGGCGCCCTGTCCGTCCAGCTCCTCCGGGATCAGCAGGCCGGCGAGGCCCATGTCGCCGGTGAGGGTCTTCCACAGGGAGACGTCGTGCGGGGCGTCCGACTCGGTCCGCGCGATGACGCCGGCCGGGTCCAGGCGGTCGGTCAGCAGGTCCCGGACCGCCGACCGCAGCGCCTCCTCCTCTTCGGAGTAGAGAAGATCGGTCATCGGGCGAGGTCCTTCCAGGCGACGTCCTTGTCGGTGCGCGGCTCGGACGGCAGGCCCAGGACGCGCTCGGCGACGATGTTCAGCAGGACCTCGCTGGTCCCGCCCTCAATGCTGTTGCCCTTGGAGCGCAGGTAGCGGTACCCCGCGTCACGGCCGGTGAAGTCCACGAGCTCCGGGCGGCGCATCGTCCAGTCGTCGTACAACAGGCCCTCCTCGCCGCGCAGTTCCACCTCCAGGCCGCTGATCTCCTGGTTGAGGCGGGCGAAGGCGAGCTTCATGCCGGCGCCCTCGGGGCCGGGCTGGCCGGACGCGAGCTGCTGGCGCAGGCGTTCGCCGGTGAGGCGGGCCACCTCGGCCTCCACCCACAGCTTCAGCAGCCGCTGGTGCAGGTCGTGGGTGCGCAGTTCGGGCCGTTCGCGCCACGTCCTGGCGATCGGGCCGATCATGCCGCCCTCGCGGGGCAGCCGCATGCCGCCGATGGCGACGCGTTCGTTGTTCAGCGTGGTCTGCGCGACCCGCCAGCCCTCGCCGACCTCGCCGAGGCGGCGGGCGTCGGGGATGCGCACGCCGGTGAGGAAGACCTCGTTGAACTCGGCTTCGCCGGTGATCTGGCGCAGCGGCCGGACCTCGACGCCCGGGTCCGTCATGTCGCAGAGGAAGTAGGTGATGCCCGCGTGCTTGGGCACGTCCGGGTCGGTGCGGGCGATGAGGATGGCCCAGCGGGCGACGTGGGCGCTGGAGGTCCACACCTTCTGCCCGTTGACGACCCAGTCACCGCCGGCCTCACGGACGGCACGCGTGCCCAGTGCGGCCAGGTCGGAGCCGGCGCCCGGCTCGCTGAACAGCTGGCACCAGACCTCCTCGCCCGTCCACAGCGGCCGCAGGAACCGCTGCTTCTGTTCGTCGGTGCCGTACTTGAGGATCGTCGGCGCGGCCATGCCTAGGCCGATACCGATGCGCCGGGGGTCGTTGTCGGGGGCGCCCGCGGCCTCCAGCTCGGCGTCGACGACGGCCTGGAGGGAGCGGGGGGCGCCGAGGCCGCCGAGGCCCTCCGGGTAGTGCACCCAGGCGAGGCCCGCGTCGAAGCGGGCCTCGAGGAAGTCCGTCCGGCCGGTCGTGGCGGGCGGGTGGTCTGCCAGCAACTGGGCTGTGCGGCGCTGGAGTTCGGCTGCGTCGGTCATACGGCGGCTCCGTTCTGCGGTACGACGGCGACCCGGCCGGTGGTGACGCCGTCGGCGACCCGCTGCACGGCGGCCGCGGCCCCGTCGAGCGGTGTGCGCTCGCTGATCAGCGGCTTGATCGCACCCCGGGCGGCCAGGTCGGTGAGCTGCTCGTGGCAGTGCTGGACCAGCTTGGGGTTCTTCGTGTTGTACAGACCCCAGTGCAGGCCCAGGATCGCGTAGTTCTTCACCAGCGCGTGGTTCAGCGCGGGGCTCGGGATGGTCCCGCTCGCGAAGCCGACGACCACGATCCGGCCCTCGAAGGCGACGGTCTTCGCGGACTGCGTGTAGGCCTCGCCGCCGACGGGGTCGTAGATCACGTCGGCGCCCCGGCCGCCGGTGGCCTCCTTCACGGCGGCGACGACGTCCTCGGCGTGCCGGTCGATCACCGTGTCGCAGCCCAGTTCCCGGGCGACGGCCGCCTTCCCGGCGCCGCCCACGACGCCGATGACCCTCGCGCCCGCCGCCTTCCCGAGCTGTACGGCCGCGCTGCCCACGCCTCCGGCGGCGGCGTGGACGAGGAGCGTCTCGCCCGCTTCGAGGCGCGCCCTGCGGTGCAGTCCGAACCAGCCGGTCTGGTAGCCGATGTGCAGGGCGGCGGCCTCGGCGTCGTCCAACGACTCGGGGGCGGGCAGCAGAGCGGCGGCGTCCGCGAGGGCGTACTCGGCGAAGCCGCCGTGCGGCAGGGCCGGGTTGGCGATCACACGGCGGCCGTCCTCGGTCTCACCGCAGATCTCCACGCCCGGGGTGAACGGCAGCGGCGGCCGCACCTGGTAGTGGCCCCGGCACATCAGCACGTCCGGGAAGTTGATGTTCGCGGCGCGCACCCTGAGCAGGACCTGGCCGTCGCCGGGCGTGGGCCGCTCCACGTCCGTGAGCCGCATCACCTCGCTCGGCTCGCCGTTCTCGTGCACCTGCCATGCCTGCATGCGGAGCCTCCACGGGACTGCGTCGTCGTACCCTGGTCCATCGCATACTAAGCGGTCGCTTGTGACTGAGGGAACCGTTGGGTGCGTCACCTCTGCGACGGCCGCGCCCGCACATGCATCCGTTCGCCCTGCGGCCCGAAGAGGCTGAGGAACTCGGCGGGCCCTTCTCCCGTCGATCCGAACCAGTGCGGCACGCGCGTGTCGAACTCGGCCGCCTCCCCGGCCGTCATCACCACGTCGTGCTCCGCGAGCACCACCCGCAGCCGTCCCGACATCACATAGAGCCATTCGTAGCCCTCGTGGGTGCGCGGTTCCGGCTCCTCCTCGCGCTGCGGCACCAGCACCTTGAACGCCTGCAGTCCGCCGGGCTGCCGGGACAGCGGCCAGAAGGTGCGCCCGTGCCGCACCAGGGGCTCGGCACGCACCCGGGGATCGCTGACCGGGGGCGCCCCGACCAGTTCGTCCAGCGGCACCCGGTGGGCCTGTGCGATCGGCAGCAGCAGTTCCAGGCTGGGCTTGCGCAGCCCGGACTCCAGCCGCGACAGGGTGCTGACGGAGATGCCGGTCGCGCCGGACAGCGCGGCGAGCGTCACCTCCCGCTCCTTGCGGATGCGACGCAGCCTGGGCCCGACCTCCGCGAGTACGTCATCGGTAGCCATCTCCCCATCTTGCCGAATCGGCAACAACGTTTGTCAATCCGGTGTCGGTGTGGCGACGGTGGCGACGGAGGTGGCCACGGGGACCGAGGAATTCGAGGTCGGGCTTCGCCGAGCAGGTGGTGAACGCCGCCGGCCGCGGCTGCCGGGCCTGCGCCACGTTCAACGGGATCTGCTGACTGCGGATCTCGACGCGGCCGCCGCGGCTGCCGGGACGGCCGGGGTGTAGTCACCGACTCCCCGGTGCACCATGGCTGCATGCTGCTGACCCGGCTCGCCGACGTGTCCCGGGAGGTCGCCGCCGTTCCGGCGCGCTCCCGCAAGATCGCCCTGCTCGCCGAACTCTTCCGGGAGGCGGACGCGCAGGACGTCCCCATCGTCATCCCCTACCTGGCCGGACGGCTCCCCCAGGGCCGCCTGGGCGTCGGGTGGAAGGTGCTGAGCCGTCCGGTCGCCCCGGCCGACGGGCCCACCCTCTCCGTGCGGGAGACGGATGCCCGGCTCACCGAGCTCGGCACGGTGTCGGGCCCCGGATCGCAGGCCGAACGGACGCGTCTGGTGGGCGAGTTGATGAGCGCGGCCACCGCGGACGAACAGCGGTTCCTGCTCGGCCTCATCACCGGCGAGGTCCGCCAGGGCGCGCTGGACGCCGTCGCCGTGGAGGGCCTGGCACAGGCGACCGGCGCGCCCCCGGGAGACGTGCGGCGGGCGGTGATGCTGGCGGGCTCGCTGCAGTCGGTGGCGCGGGCGCTGCTCGCGGACGGGCCCGCGGCACTGGAGTCGTTCCGGCTCACCGTGGGCCGCCCGGTGCAGCCGATGCTGGCGCACACCGCGTCCTCCGTCACCGAGGCGGTCGGCAGACTCGGCGCCTGCGCGGTCGAGGAGAAGCTGGACGGCATCCGCGTCCAGGTGCACCGCGACGGCGACGACGTGCGCCTGTACACCCGCACCCTCGACGACATCACCGACCGCCTGCCCGAGGTGACCCGTGCGGCGAGGGGGCTGGCGGGGTCGCGTTTCATCCTGGACGGCGAGGTCATCGCCCTCGACGGGACGGGCCGCCCGCGTTCCTTCCAGGAGACCGCCGGCCGGGTCGGCTCCCGGGTGGACGTGGCGACGGCCGCGGAGGCGGTGCCGGTCTCCCCCGTCTTCTTCGACGTGCTGTCCGTGGACGGACGGGACCTGCTCGACCTGCCCCTCGCCGAGCGTCAGGCGGAACTGGCCCGGCTGGCGCCCGAGCCGATGCGGGTGCGCCGCACGCTCGTGTCCGGCCCCGAGGACGCCGGGGCGGCGGAGGAGTTCTCCCGCCGGACGCTGCTGCGCGGCCACGAGGGCGTCGTGGTCAAGGCGCTGGACGCGCCCTACAGCGCGGGCCGGCGCGGGGCGTCCTGGCTGAAGGTCAAGCCGGTGCACACGCTCGACCTGGTGGTCCTGGCCGCCGAATGGGGCCACGGGCGGCGCACCGGCAAGCTCTCCAACCTCCACCTGGGCGCCCGCGCGCGGGACGGCGGCTTCGTGATGCTCGGCAAGACCTTCAAGGGCATGACCGACGCGATGCTGGCCTGGCAGACGGAGCGCCTGCGGGAGCTGGCCGTCGAGGAGAACGGGTACGTGGTGACCGTCCGCCCCGAGCTCGTCGTCGAGATCGCCTACGACGGCCTGCAGCGCTCCTCCCGCTACCCGGCCGGGGTCACCCTGCGCTTCGCCCGCGTGCTGCGCTACCGCGAGGACAAGCGGCCCGAGGAGGCGGACACGGTGGAGACCCTGCTCGCCGCCCACCCGCAGGTGCGTCCGTGACCGCGCGCCGAAGTGCCGGCCTGCTGTTGTTCCGGCGGACCGGGGCGGGCCCCGAGGTGTTGCTGGGGCACATGGGCGGCCCCTACTTCGCGAAGAAGGACGCCGGTGCGTGGACCGTCCCCAAGGGCGAGTACGCGTCCGACGAGCCCGCCTGGGAGGCGGCCCGGCGCGAGTTCCGCGAGGAGCTGGGGCTGGACCCGCCCGACGGCGAACCGATCGCGCTCGGCGAGGTGCGGCAGACCGGCGGCAAGATCGTCACGGTGTGGGCCGTCGAGGCGGATCTCGACCCGGCCGCCGTCGAGCCGGGCACGTTCACCATGGAATGGCCGCCCCGCTCGGGGCGCACCCGGGAGTTCCCCGAACTCGACCGGGTGGCCTGGTACGGCATGGAACGCGCGCGTGAGCTGATCGTCACGGCGCAGGCCGCGTTTCTGGACCGGCTGGCGGAGCACTCGTCACCGAGCGCCTGAGCGGACGCGTACGCGTTGCGGTGTCCGGTGCGGCGCGCGAAGGTCGGAACACAGCCAGCTCCCCAGGAGGTCGGTCATGCCCATCGCGACGGTGAACCCGGCGAACGGCGAGACGCTCGAGACGTACGAGGCCATGGGCGAGGAGGAGCTGGAACGCCGGCTCCAGCTCGCCGAGGCCACCTTCCGCACGTACCGGACGACGACGTGTCCCGAACGCGCACGGCTGCTGAACCGGGCCGCCGACCTGCTAGACGAGGACCAGCCGGAGATCGGCCGGACCATGACCGTCGAGATGGGCAAACCGGTCAGGCAGGCGCGGGCCGAGGCCGCGAAGTGCGCCAGGGCGATGCGCTGGTACGCCGAGCACGCGCAGGAGCTGCTCGCCGACGAGGAGCCGGCCGCCGCCGACGTGAAGGACTCCGGCGGCTCGCGCGCCGTGGTCCGGTACCGGCCGCTGGGTCCGGTGCTCGCGGTGATGCCGTGGAACTTCCCGCTGTGGCAGGTCGTGCGGTTCGCCGCGCCGGCGCTGATGGCGGGCAACGTGGGCCTGCTCAAGCACGCCTCGAACGTCCCGAGGACCGCGCTGTACCTGGAGGAGCTGTTCCACCGGGCCGGCTTCCCCGAGGGCTGCTTCCAGACCCTGCTCGTCGGTTCGGGCGCGGTGGACGAGATCCTGCGCGACGAACGGGTCAAGGCGGCGACCCTGACCGGCAGCGAGCCGGCCGGACGGGCCGTCGCCGCCACCGCCGGCGAGATGATCAAGAAGACGGTGCTGGAGCTGGGCGGCAGCGACCCCTACGTGGTGATGCCGTCCGCGGACGTCGACCGGGCGGCCGAGGTCGCGGTGACCGCGCGCGTGCAGAACAACGGGCAGTCGTGCATCGCCGCCAAACGGTTCATCGTCCACGCGGACGTCTACGACGCCTTCACCGAGCGGTTCGTCGCGGGCATGGCGGCCCTGCGGGTCGGGGATCCGCTGGAGGAGGAGACGGAGGTCGGCCCGCTGGCGAGCGAACAGGGGCGGGCCGACCTGGAGGAACTGGTGGACGACGCGCGACGCTCCGGGGCCGAGGTGCTGTGCGGGGGCGAACGGCCCGACGGCCCCGGCTGGTACTACCCGCCCACCGTCCTGGCCGGCGTCACGCGGGAGATGCGCATTCACCGCGAGGAGGCGTTCGGGCCGGTGGCGACCGTGTACCGGGCGACCGACCTGGACGCGGCGGTGCTCATCGCCAACGACTCGCCGTTCGGGCTGAGTTCCAACGTCTGGACGCGCGACGAGGCCGAGGTGGACCGGTTCGTCCGGGATCTGGAGGCCGGCGGGGTGTTCGTCAACGGGATGACCGCGTCCCATCCGGGGTTCCCGTTCGGCGGGGTGAAGCGGTCCGGATACGGCCGGGAGCTGTCCGGGCACGGAATCCGGGAGTTCTGCAACATCACCACGGTTTGGCACGGTGCGTGACCGCCGCGCGGCTACGATCCCGGGTGTGAACCGCGAAGTGACCCTGCCCCTGATCGTCGACGACCGCGGGACCCTGCAGGTGACCGCGGCGGACGTGAGCAAGCTGCTCCGCACGCTGGGGGGCCGGTGGCTGCATCTCGTCGAGGCCGGGGCGGAGGATCTCGACGAGAACACCGTCGCCGCGTTGACGATCGAACTCGCCAAGCTCGCCGACCGGATCGACGTGGCCTGCATCGCGCACAGCAGCGGAGGCGCGCCGTAGCCAGGCCCGGCGCACGGTCGCGCCCGCTGCGTCGAAGACACCGACAGGCAGCCGGACCGTCGGACGGACCGACAGGCAGCCGGACCGGCGGCCCGTCCGGAACGCGAGCGGCCCCCGGGGATTCTTCCCCGGAGGCCGGATCGCGTCGTCGTCCCGCGTGTCAGCGGATCGGCATTCCCGACAGCGTGCGGGCGATCACCAGCCGCTGGATCTCGCTCGTGCCCTCGAAAATGGTGTAGATGGCCGCGTCGCGGTGCATGCGCTCCACCGGGTACTCGCGGGTGTAGCCGTTGCCGCCGAGGATCTGGACGGCCTGCGCGGTGACCTTCTTCGCCGTCTCGCTGGCGTACAGCTTCGACATCGAGCCCTCGGCGGCGGTGAACGGCTTCCCGTTGACCGCCATCCAGGAGGCGCGCCAGACCAGCAGCCGCGCGGCGTCGATCTGGGTGCGCATGTCCGCGAGCTGGAAGGCGACGCCCTGGTTGTCGATGATCGGGCGGCCGAACTGCTCACGCGTCTTGGCGTAGTCGAGGGCGACCTCGTAGGCGGCGCGGGCCGTACCGACGGCCATCGCGCCGACGGCGGGGCGCGAGGCCTCGAACGTGGCCATCGCCGCGTTCTTCACCCGCTCGCCGCCCGTCTTCGCCCGCTCGCGGGCCCGCGCCAGCCGCTCGTCCAGCTTCTCCTTGCCGCCGAGCAGGCAGGAGCCGGGGACCCGCACGTTGTCGAGGACGACCTCGGCGGTGTGCGAGGCGCGGATGCCGTGCTTCTTGAACTTCTGGCCCTGGGCGAGCCCCGGGGTGCCCGGCGGGACGATGAAGGAGGCGTGTCCCTTGGAGCCGAGCTCGGGGTCCACGGCCGCCACGACCACGTGGACGTTGGCGATGCCGCCGTTGGTCGCCCAGGTCTTGGTGCCGTTGAGCACCCACTCGTCCTTGGCCTCGTCGTACACGGCCCGCGTGCGCAGGGACGCCACGTCGGAGCCGGCGTCGGGCTCGGAGGAGCAGAAGGCGGCCACCTTGACGTCGTTCGCGTCGCCGTACATCTGCGGGATCCAGGTGCCGATCTGCTCCTCGGTCCCGTTGGCGAGGACGCCCACGGCGGCCAGCCCGGTGCCCACGATGGACAGCGCGATGCCCGCGTCGCCCCAGAACAGCTCCTCCATGGCCATCGGGATGCCGAGGCCGGTGGGGTCGAAGTACTGCTGCGCGTAGAAGTCGAGGGAGTAGATGCCGACCTTCGCCGCCTCCTGGATGACCGGCCAGGGAGTCTCCTCACGCTCGTCCCATTCGGCTGCCGCGGGGCGGATGACGTCGGCGGCGAAGCCGTGCAGCCAGTCCCGGACCTCCTTCTGTTCGTCGTTGAGCTCCATGGTGAACTCGGCCATGTCCCCTCCAGCGGCGGTACGTGTTACTAGCGGTAACTCGAGTCTGTTACCGGTCGGTAGGAAAAGTCAACTCCTGACGACCGCGCGGGAGCCCTTCCACCCGTTCGATGTCAGGCTGCTGTCAGGTGTTAGTTTGCGCAGGCGTCAGCGAAACAGCACGGGTGGGGAGAGCACATGGACACCACGCAGCGGACCGAGCAGCAGCGGTCCGCCGACCGACGACGGCGCGAGTTGCTGGAGGCCGCCGACCGGGTGGTGCTGCGCGACGGCCCGCAGGCGTCCATGAACGCCATCGCGGCGGAGGCCGGCATCACCAAACCGATCCTCTACCGCCACTTCGGCGACAAGGGCGGACTCTACGCCGCTCTCGCCACCCGGCACACGGACGCCCTGCTGGACTCGCTGCGCGCCGCGCTCGACGCGCCCGCCGAACGGCGGGAACGGGTCGAGGCGACCCTGGACACCTACCTCGCCGCGATCGAGGCCCGGCCGCAGGTGTACCGGTTCCTGATGCACCCTGCCGACACCGGCGCGGGCCCGGACCAGGGCTTCGACGTCGGCAAGCACAGCGCGCCCCTGCTGCGCCGGATGGGCGAGGAGCTGGCCCAGGTGATCGAGGAGCGGCTGGATCTCGGTCCCGGCAGCCAGCAGCTCGCCCGGGTGTGGGGGCACGGGATCGTCGGGATGATGCACGCGGCGGGCGACTGGTGGCTGGGCGAGCGGCCGTGCTCCCGCGCCGAACTGGTGCGGAGTCTGGCCGACCTGCTGTGGGGTCGCCTCGCGGCGGCCGGCGACAAGGTCGGCGGCCCCGGCTTCTGACGCCCGGCCTTCGGGTGGGCGCCGGCCCGTGCGGCCCGTCACCCCCGCACGGCGGCCGCCACCGCGGACCGGTACCGCCCGCGCTCCTAGACCGTGTTGTGCCAGGCGGCCCGGCGCACCTGGCGGGACAGCCGTCGGCCCCGCCAGCCCGAGACCCGGTCCGCGTACACCAAGCCCTCCAGGTGGTCGCACTCGTGCTGCAGGCATCTGGCGAAGAATCCCGTGCCGTGGACCCGCAGCCGCTCCCCCGTCATCGTGCGGCCCTCGACCACGGCGTGGTCGTGGCGCTCCGTCCCCGCCTCCAGGCCCGGAAGGGACAGACACCCCTCGGGACCACGCAGGACCAGTCCGTCGGCCTCGACCAGGCGCGGGTTCACCACATGGCCCACATGACGGACGTCCTCGTCGTCGGGGCAGTCGTAGACGAACACCCGCAGCGCCTCGCCGACCTGGTTCGCCGCCAGGCCGACGCCCTGGGCCGCGTACATCGTCGCGAACATGTCCTCGACGAGACGGGCGAGTTGGGGGCCGAAGTCGGTGACGTCCTCGCAACGGGCGTGCAGGACGGGGTCGCCGAGCAGGGTGAGGGGCCGGACGCGCCCGCGGGCGCCCGGGATGGAGCCGTGTCGCATGGCGGCAAGGGTACGGTCCTTTCTGACACGCGCATGCCGCGCGACGTGAAGCGGTGCCGGGATTCGGGAGTGCGAATGGATCTCGATAGGCTGAGCGCCTACCACGTTGCCGTACGGCAGAGGCGCGGCGCGTACGCAAGGAGGATCGAGAACTGATGGCAGGCAACTCGGACCCGCTCACGCCGCGGGCCAAGATCGCCGTGACCGCGGGCAAGGCGGTCGCGGCGGCGTCGCGCGCCGCGGGGCGCGGCAGCGGTTCGGTGATCGGCGGCCGGGTGGCGCTCAAACTCGACCCCGACCTCCTCGCCCGGCTCGCCCAGAACCTGGACGTGGTCCTCGTCTCGGCGACCAACGGCAAGACCACCACCACCCGGCTGATCGCCGAGGCGCTGCGCGCCGCCGGCCCGGTCGTGTCCAACGCGCTCGGCGCCAACATGCCGGCCGGCATCACCTCGGCCCTCGCGGGCGGCTCCGAGGCCCGCTACGGCGTCATCGAGGTCGACGAGAAGTACCTCGCGGGCGTCGCCCGGGACACCGCGCCCAAGTGCATCGCGCTGCTCAACCTCTCCCGCGACCAGCTGGACCGCGCCGCCGAGACCCGGATGCTCGCGGAGAACTGGCGTGAGGGGCTCGCCGGCTCCAAGGCCGTCGTGGTCGCCAACGCCGACGACCCGCTGGTGGTCTGGGCGGCCTCCTCCTCCCCCAACGTCGTCTGGGTCGCCGCCGGTCAGATGTGGAAGGACGACGCCTGGTCGTGCCCGTCCTGCGGCGGCGTCATGCAGCGGCCCGGTGACGACTGGTTCTGCGGAGAGTGCGGCTTCCGCCGTCCGACGCCGAGCTGGGCGCTCTCCGGCGACCACGTCATCGACCCGCACGGGTCGGCCTGGCCGATCCACCTCCAGCTGCCGGGCCGCGCCAACAAGGCCAACGCCGCCTCCTCGGCCGCCGTGGCAGCCGTCTTCGGCGTGCCGCCCCAGGTGGCGCTGGAGCGGATGTACGCGGTGCAGGCCGTCGCCGGGCGCTATGACGTCGTGCAGTTCCAGGGACGCGACCTTCGGCTGCTGCTGGCGAAGAACCCGGCCGGCTGGCTGGAGACGTTCAGCCTGATCGACCCGCCGCCGACCCCGGTCATCCTCTCGGTGAACGCGCGCGGCGCCGACGGCACCGACACCTCCTGGCTGTGGGACGTCGACTACACGCGGCTGACCGGTCACCCGATCTTCGTCGTCGGCGACCGGAAGCTGGACCTCGCCGTACGTCTCGAGGTCGCGAACCAGCACTTCCAGGTCTGCGAGAACCTCGACCAGGCCGTGCAGCAGGCGCCGCCCGGCCGGATCGAGGTCATCGCGAACTACACCGCGTTCCAGGACCTGCGCCGCCGCGTCGGCAACTGACTTCGAAGGACGTTTCCATGAGCGACAACCAACTGCGGCTGGTGTGGATCTATCCGGACCTGCTGAGCACCTACGGGGACCAGGGCAACGCCCTCGTCGTCGAGCGCCGCGCGCGCCAGCGCGGTCTCGACGTGGCCCGGCTCGACGTGCGCAGCGACCAGCCGATCCCGACCTCCGGCGACATCTACCTCATCGGCGGCGGCGAGGACCGGCCGCAGCGCCTCGCGGCGGAGCGGCTGCGCCGGGACGCGCACCTGTACCAGGCGGTGAACAACGGCGCGATCGTGTTCGCGGTCTGCGCCGGCTACCAGATCCTCGGCCACGAGTTCGTCAACGACCTCGGCCAGCGCGAGCCGGGCCTCGGCCTGCTGGACGTGACGACCACGCGCGGCGAGGGCGAGCGGTGTGTCGGCGACGTCCTCGGCGACATCGACCCGCGGCTCGGCCTGCCCCAGCTGACCGGCTTCGAGAACCACCAGGGCGTCACCCACCTCGGCCCGACCGCCCGTCCGCTGGCCCGCGTCCAGCTCGGCAAGGGCAACGGCACCGGCGACGGCACCGAGGGCGCGTACAACGACACCGTGTTCGGCACGTACATGCACGGCCCGGTGCTCGCGCGCAACCCGCTGATCGCGGACCTGCTGCTGAAACTGGCGCTCGACGTGAACGCGCTGCCGCCGATCGACGACCGCTGGTACGAGGCGCTGCGCAGCGAGCGCATCGCCGCCGCCCAGCAACCCGCGTGACCTGACGGCCCGCGGCACCCGGCAGCCGCGTGACCTGTGTGTTCACCTGATCTTCAGGGCGCCGTCAGCAGCCCGTCTGACGGCGCGTCCGCACAGGTGAGCAGATGCGTCCAGCAGGCGGACGCATGCTTCGGCCCCGCCCCCTCCTGGCGCTAGGGTGGCGGGGATTCGAGCCGGACAGTGTGGTCCGGACCAGGCCCACATGGAGAAGGTTGTTTCGGGCTATGCGCATTGGTGTCCTCACGTCCGGCGGCGACTGCCCCGGCCTGAACGCCGTCATCCGGTCCGTCGTGCACCGCGCCGTCGTGGACCACGGCGACGAGGTCATCGGCTTCCGGGACGGCTGGAAGGGCCTCCTGGAGTGCGACTACCTCAAGCTCGACCTCGACGCGGTGGGCGGCATCCTCGCCCGCGGCGGCACCATCCTCGGTTCCTCGCGGGTCCAGCCCTCGCATCTGCGGGACGGCGTGGAGCGGGCCAAGGGCCACGTCCGGGATCTCGGTCTGGACGCGATCATCCCCATCGGCGGTGAGGGCACCCTCAAGGCGGCCCGGCTGATGTCGGACAGCGGGCTGCCCGTCGTCGGCGTGCCGAAGACCATCGACAACGACATCGCCGTCACCGACGTCACCTTCGGCTTCGACACGGCCGTCGGCGTCGCGACCGACGCGCTGGACCGGCTGAAGACCACCGCCGAGTCGCACCAGCGGGTGCTGGTGGTCGAGGTCATGGGGCGGCACACCGGCTGGATAGCGCTGCACTCCGGCATGGCGGCCGGCGCGCACGCCATCGTCGTGCCGGAACGGCCCTTCGACATCGAGGAGCTGGCCCGCCGGGTCGGCGAGCGGTTCGAGGCGGGCAAGCGGTTCGCGATCGTGGTCGCGGCGGAGGGCGCCAAGCCGGCCCCCGGCGGCATGGCCTTCGACGAGGGCGCCAAGGACGTCTACGGGCACGAGCGGTTCGCCGGCATCGCCCGGCAGCTCTCCATCGAGCTGGAGTCACGGCTCGGCAAGGAGGCCCGGCCGGTCATCCTGGGGCATGTGCAGCGCGGCGGCACGCCGACCGCCTACGACCGGGTGCTGGCCACGCGGTTCGGCTGGCACGCGGTGGAGGCCGTGCACCGCGGCGAGTTCGGCCACATGACGGCCCTGCGCGGCACGGACATCGTGATGGTGCCGCTGGCGGAGGCCGTGGAGACGCTGAAGACGGTCCCCGAGGAGCGGTACGCCGAGGCGGAGACCGTCCTGTAGGAGGGCCACGACTCCAGCCGCCCCCGGTGACGAAGATCGCCGGGGGCGGTTCTACTCTTGGGGCGGCAGGAAACGTACAACCCCCCACGAATCAGGAGCCGGCGCAATGGACCACGGCGGGCACGGCATGACGATGGATCTGCCGCCGTTCACGCTGGGACGGGGCCTTCAGTGGTCGGCGGACCCGTTCTTCCTCGTCGCCTGCCTCCTGGGGCTCGCACTGTACGGGTGGGGCGTGCTGCGGCTGCGCCGGCGCGGTGACGCCTGGCCGGTCGGGCGGACGGTGTCGTTCGTCGTCGGCGTCCTGACCGTCATGCTGGTGATGTGCACCGGACTGAACGACTACGGCATGGTCATGTTCAGCGTGCACATGGTGCAGCACATGGTGATCAGCATGCTGTCGCCGATCCTGCTGCTGCTCGGCGCTCCCATGACGCTCGCACTGCGCGCGCTGCCGGCCGCCGGCCGGGGGCGCAAGGGGCCGCGTGAGCTGCTGCTGATGCTCCTGCACAGCCACTACATGCGCGTCATCACCCATCCCGCGTTCACGATCCCGCTGTTCATCGCGAGCCTCTACGCCCTCTACTTCACCCCGCTGTTCGACTTCCTGATGGGCTCGAAGACCGGGCACCTCGCGATGATGGTGCACTTCCTCGCCGTCGGCGTGGTGTTCTTCTGGCCGATCATCGGCGTGGATCCGGGTCCGAACCGGCCGGGCTATCTGATGCGGATGCTGGAGCTGTTCGCGGGCATGCCGTTCCACGCGTTCTTCGGCATCGCGCTGATGATGGCCTCGCAGCCGATGGTGGAGACCTTCGAGAACCCTCCGGCCTCCCTCGGCATCGACGCGCTCGCCGACCAGAACGCGGCCGGCGGCATCGCCTGGGCGTTCAGCGAGATCCCGTCCGTGCTGGTGCTGATCGCGCTGCTGTTCCAGTGGTACGGCTCCGAGCAGCGTCAGGCCAGGCGCAAGGACCGGGCCGCCGACCGCGACGGGGACCAGGAGCTGGAGGCCTACAACGCCTATCTTGCGTCACTCGACGCACGCGGGCGCTGATCCCGGGGCACCATGGAGGGGGACCCGCCCGGCGGAGGGCGGCCCTGAGGAGGGTGTCGCGATGGCCGGTACCACGGACGGTTCCACGAAGACCATGGGGGTGCTCACCGTCGGCGGACTCGTCGCGGTGACCGCCTACACGGTGGCGCTCGGCAGCAACGGCTGGCTGTGGTTCGGCTGGGTGGTGCTCGGACTGATCACCCTCGCCCTGGTCGTGATGCGGACCACGTGATCATCCGGGACCGATCCGGGCCGCCGAGTGCACGCCCGGCTGGTACTTCGGCAGCCGGGCGGTGATCTTCATGCCCGCTCCGACGGCCGTCTCGATGACCAGGCCGTGGTCCTCGCCGTAGACCTGGCGCAGCCGGTCGTCCACGTTGGACAGGCCGATGCCGCCGGAGGGGCCGACCTCGCCGGCCAGGATGCGGCGCAGCGCCATCGGGTCCATGCCGGCGCCGTCGTCCTCGATCACGACGAGGGCCTCGGCGCCGGCGTCCTGCGCGGTGATCTGGATGTGACAGGTGTCGGCCTTGCCCTCCAGACCGTGCTTGACGGCGTTCTCCACCAGCGGCTGGAGGCAGAGGAAGGGCAGCGCCACCGGGAGCACCTCGGGGGCGATCTGCAGGGTGACGGCGAGGCGGTCGCCGAAGCGGGCCCGCACCAGCGCCAGATAGTGGTCGATGGCGTGCAGCTCGTCGGCGAGGGTGGTGAAGTCGCCGTGCCTGCGGAACGAGTAGCGGGTGAAGTCGGCGAACTCCAGCAGCAGTTCGCGGGCGCGCTCGGGGTCGGTGCGGACGAACGAGGCGATCACGGCGAGGGAGTTGAAGATGAAGTGCGGGGAGATCTGGGCCCGCAGGGCCTTGATCTCCGCCTCGATCAGCCGGGTGCGCGACTGGTCGAGGTCGGCCAGCTCCAGCTGGACGCTCACCCAGCGGGCCACCTCGCCGGCCGCCCGGACCAGCACGGCGGACTCACGGGGCGCGCAGGCGACGAGCGCGCCGTGCACCCGGTCGTCGACGGTGAGCGGGGCGACCACGGCCCAGCGGACGGGGCAGTCGGCGTGCTCGCAGGCCAGGCGGAAGGCCTCTCCGCGGCCGCTCTCCAGCGGGCCGGCCAGCCGTTCCATGATCTCGGCCCGGTGATGGGAGCCCACGCCGTCCCAGACCAGCACCTGCTCCTCGTCGGTCAGACACAGGGCGTCGGTGCCGAGCAGGGTGCGCAGCCTGCGGGCCGACCTGCGGGCGGTCTCCTCGGTGAGTCCGGCCCGCAGCGGGGGTGCGGCGAGGGACGCGGTGTGCAGGGTCTGGAAGGTGGCGTGCTCGACGGGGGTGCCGAGGCCTCCGAGGCGTTCCGGGCGCCCGGTCCGCCGCCCGAGCCAGAAGCCGACGGCGAGGAAGGGCAGGATCGCGATGCAGACGCCCGCGAGGAAGCCGCTCACGGCTTCGCCTCCGCCGTCTGCGCGGTGCGGAGTTCCTCCGGCAGATGGAAGCGGGCCAGGATCGCCGAGGTGCCGGACGGAACGCGGTTCGGGGTGGCCAGGGACACCAGGATCATGGTGAGGAAGCCGAGCGGCACGGACCACAGGGCGGGCCAGGCGAGCAGGGCGTGCGCCGGGCCCGCGCCCGGGAGGCCGGCCATGGTGGCGGCGACCGCGACGAACGCCGACCCGCCGCCGACCAGCATCCCGGCGGCCGCGCCGGGCGGCGTCAGCCGGCGCCACCAGATGCCGAGCACCAGCAGCGGGCAGAACGAGGACGCCGACACCGCGAAGGCCAGCCCCACGGCGTCGGCCACCGGCAGTCCGCCCACCAGCAGGCTGGCGGCCAGCGGGACGGCCATGGCGAGTCCGGTGCCGAGCCGGAAGTGCCGGACGCCGCGGGTCGGCAGGACGTCCTGCGCGAGCACCCCCGCCACGGCCATCGTCAGTCCGGACGCGGTGGACAGGAACGCGGCGAAGGCGCCGCCGGCGACCAGCGCGCCCAGCAGCTCGCCGCCGAGGCCGCCGATCATCCGGTCGGGCAGCAGCAGGACGGCCGCGTCCGCGTCGCCGCTGAGGGCCAGCTCGGGCGTGTAGAGGCGGCCGAGGGCGCCGTAGACGGGCGGCAGGAGGTAGAACGCGCCGATCAGGGCGAGGACGGCGACCGTGGTGCGGCGGGCGGCGACACCGTGCGGGCTGGTGTAGAAGCGCACGACGACGTGCGGCAGGCCCATGGTGCCGAGGAACGTGGCGAGGATCAGCCCGTAGGTGGCGTACAGGGGCCGCTCCTCACGGCTCGCGGCGAGCGAGGTGGACATGCCGCCGCTGGTTCCGCGCTCGGCGGCGGGGACCGCGGCGCCCTCGGCGAAGGTGAGGCGGGCTCCCCTCTCGATGCGGTGGGTGCCGGCCGGCAGCCGGAGCACCGCGTCCTCGTGCGGACGGCCGTCGACCGTGCCGTCCACGGTCACGGTCAGGGGGCGGTCCAGTTTCAGGTCCAGGGTGTCGCCGACCCGGACCACCCGCTGGTCGCGGAAGGCCGCCGGCTCCTCGAAGACGTCACGGGGCGCGCCGTCGCTCTGCCAGGCGAGGACCAGGAAGAGGACGGGGACGAGGAGGGCGGTGAGCTTGAGCCAGTACTGGAAGGCCTGCACGAAGGTGATGCTGCGCATGCCGCCCGCGGCGACTGTGGCCGTGACGACCACCGCGACGATCAGCCCGCCGAGGGAGTCGGGAGCACCGGTGAGGACCGTCAACGTCAGCCCGGCGCCCTGGAGTTGGGGCAGCAGATAGAGCCAGCCCACGCCGACGACGAACGCGCCCGCGAGCCGTCTCACGGCCTGCGAGGCGAGCCTCGCCTCGGCGAAGTCGGGGAGGGTGTAGGCGCCGGAGCGGCGCAGCGGGGCGGCGACGAAGAGCAGCAGGACCAGGTAACCGGCGGTGTAGCCGACGGGGTACCAGAGCATGTCCGGGCCCTGGACGAGGACGAGGCCGGCGATGCCGAGGAAGGAGGCGGCGGAGAGGTACTCGCCGCTGATGGCGGCCGCGTTGAGGCGGGGGCCGACGGTTCGGGAGGCCACGTAGAAGTCGGAGGTGGTGCGGGAGATGCGCAGGCCGAAGGCGCCGACGAGCACGGTCGCGACGACCACCAGGGCGACGGCGGGGACGGCGAAGGTCGAGTTCATCGTCGCGCCGCCCTCACCGGTCCTCGACCAGCCGGACGAAGTCCCGTTCGTTGCGTTCGGCGCGGCGCACGTACCAGCGGGCGAGCAGGACGAGCGGGGCGTACAGGCAGAAACCGAGGACCGCCCATTCGAGGCGGTGGGCGTCGGGCATCGCCGCGAAGAGCAGCGGCAGCGGGCCGACGAGGAGTGCCAGGACGGCGAACACCGTGAGGGCTGCGCGCAGTTGGGACCGCATCAGGGAGCGGACGTAGGTGTCGCCCAGGGTGGTCTGCTCGTCGATCTCGGTGCGCGGGCGGTAGTAGCCGGAGGAGTGCGGGTACCGTCCGCGCGAGCGGAGCCGGGCATGGGGCAGGGCACGGCGGCCGGGGCGGGTGACGACGACACGTCGTTCCACGGGGTCCTGATGGGGCACGGTCAGGGCCTCCTCAGCAGCAGGTCCCGCAGTTCGCGGGCGTGCCGACGGCTGACCTGGAGTTCCTCGCCGCCGACGAGGACGCTCACCGTGCCCGCGTCGAGCCGGAGTTCGCCTATGTGGCGCAGGGCGACGAGATGGCGGCGGTGGATGCGCACGAAGCCGCGGGCGCTCCAGCGGTCCTCCAGGGTGGACAGCGGGATGCGGACGAGGTGGCTGCCGCGATCGGTGTGCAGCCGGGCGTAGTCGCCCTGCGCCTCGACGTGGGTGATGTCGTCGACGGCGACGAAGCGGGTCACGCCGCCGAGTTCGACGGGTATGTGGTCGGGGTCGGGTTCGTGGACCGGGATGCGGGGTGCGGTGCCGCGCAGTTCGGCGGCGCGGCGGACGGCTTCCGCGAGGCGCTCCTTGCGCACCGGTTTGAGGACGTAGTCGACGGCCTTGAGGTCGAAGGCCTGGACGGCGAAGTCCTCGTGGGCGGTGACGAAGACGACCAGCGGGGGCCGGGCGAAGCCGGTGAGCAGGCGGGCCAGGTCGAGGCCGTCGAGGCCGGGCATCTGGATGTCGAGGAAGACGACGTCGACGGCCTCGGGGCCGTCGGGGCCCGACTCCAGGGCGCGGTTGATGCGGCGCAGTGCCTCGGTCGCGTCGCCGGCGCCCTCCACGCTGCCGATGCGGGGGTCCGCGGAGAGCAGGTAGAGCAGCTCCTCCAGCGAGGGGCGTTCGTCGTCGACGGCGAGGGCGCGCAGCATGAAGGTGGAGTGTAGGGGCGATCGGCGCGGCGGGACATGTACGGGGCCTGGACGTTCCTGCTGGATACAGTGCGGGCATGAACGACGGCGGCGCCCTTTTCGACGGTCTCGACCGGAAGATCATCACCGCGTTGATGGCGAACGCCAGGACGAGCTTCGCCGAGATCGGCACGGCCGTCGGACTGTCCTCGACGGCCGTCAAGCGCCGGGTGGACCGGTTGCGGGAGACCGGGGTGATCACGGGGTTCACGGCCACCGTGCAGCCGGCGGCGCTGGGCTGGAGCACGGAGGCCTACGTCGAGGTGTACTGCGAGGGCGCCGCGCCGCCCCGGCGGCTGGCGGAGGTGGTGCGCAACCATCCGGAGATCACCGCGGCGATGACGGTGACGGGCGGTGCGGACGCGCTGCTGCACGTGCGGGCGCGGGACGTGGAGCACTTCGAGGAGGTGCTGGAGCGGATCCGGGTCGAGCCGTTCATCCGGAAGACGATCAGCGTGATGGTGTTGTCGCATCTGCTGCCGGAGAGCCCGGAGGCGGGCGCGACACAGCCCGCTCCCGAATAAACCTGCGAACGGGCCTGCCGCGACGCAGCGAACCTGCGTCAACCGGGCGAATCACGCAGCGTTCGTGCGCGAACACGCAATGCTCGTTGCTTGTCGGCCCTACCGGTCAGTTCCTACCGTGGTGTCAACCCTCAGTCGACTCCGCAGGAGGGTCGACACCGCAGGAAAACGGAGGAACCCCTCTGTGTCCGAAAGCCGTGTGCGGCGCCCCCGGCGCTTCCTCGTCTGCGAACCCAGACACTTCGCGGTGCAGTACGCGATCAATCCCTGGATGCGTCCCGACACCCCCGTGGACGTCGACCTCGCCCAGGAGCAGTGGCAGAGGCTGATCCACGCCTACCGCAGCCACGGTCACACCGTGGACACCGTGGAGCCGGCCCCCGGCCTCCCGGACATGGTCTTCGCCGCGAACTCGGCGGTCGTCGTCGCCGGCCGCGTCTTCGGCTCCCTGTTCCACGCGCCCGAGCGGCGCCCCGAGTCCGTCCACTACGAAACCTGGTTCAAGGCGGCCGGCTACGACGTCCACCGGCCTGAGTCCGTCTGCGAGGGCGAGGGCGACCTGGTGTGGACGGGCCGGTACGTGCTGGCCGGCACGGGGTTCCGCACGACCCGTGAGGCGCACCGGGAGGTGCAGGAGTTCTTCGGCCACCCGGTGATCAGCCTGACCCTGGTGGACCCGCACTTCTACCACCTGGACACGGCTCTGTTCGTCCTGGACGGCGGGCATGACGGAAACATCGCCTACTACCCGGAGGCGTTCTCGCAGGGCAGCCGCGAGGTGCTCGCCCGGCTGTACCCGGACGCGGTGCTCGCCACCCGCGACGACGCCATGGCGTTCGGCCTGAACTCCGTGTCCGACGGCCGTCACGTGTTCATCGCGCCCCGGGCCGAGGCTCTCGCCGCCCGGCTCGGCGAGCGCGGCTATGTCCCCGTCCCCGTCGACCTCTCGGAGTTCCAGAAGGCCGGCGGCGGCATCAAGTGCTGCACTCAGGAGATCCGTTCATGACCGCACCCGTCGTCCCGACCCGCTCCTCCGCCGATCTGATCCGCGCCGAGGAGCCGGTCCTCGCGCACAACTACCACCCGCTGCCCGTGGTCGTCGCGAGCGCCGAGGGCGCGTGGGTGCAGGACGTCGAGGGCCGCCGCTACCTCGACATGCTGGCCGGGTACTCGGCCCTCAACTTCGGCCACCGGCACCCCGCCCTGGTCGAGGCGGCCCACCGCCAGCTGGACCGTCTCACTCTCACCTCCCGCGCCTTCCACAACGACCGGCTGGCCGAGTTCGCCGAGCGGCTCGCGGAGCTGACCGGTCTGGACATGGTCCTGCCGATGAA
The DNA here is from genome assembly GCF_003032475.1 of Streptomyces sp. P3. NCBI lineage: Bacteria > Bacillati > Actinomycetota > Actinomycetes > Kitasatosporales > Streptomycetaceae > Streptomyces > Streptomyces sp. P3. The sequence continues at coordinate 5,122,794 of NZ_CP028369.1, read as the reverse complement.
CACGGGCGCGGAGGCGGTCGAGAGCGGCGTCAAGGTGGCCCGCAAGTGGGCGTACGAGGTGAAGGGCGTCCCCGCCGACCGGGCGACCGTCGTGGTCGCCGCCGGCAATTTCCACGGCCGCACGACGACGATCGTGAGCTTCTCGACGGACGAGACGGCCCGGGCGGGCTTCGGCCCGTTCACTCCGGGTTTCCGGATCGTCCCGTACAACGACCTGGCCGCGCTGGAGGCGGCGGTCGACGAGACGACGGCGGCGGTGCTGATCGAGCCGATCCAGGGCGAGGCCGGCGTCGTCGTCCCCGACGACGGCTATCTGACCGGGGTACGGGAGCTGACCCGCCGGACGAACTGCCTGTTCGTCGCGGACGAGATCCAGTCCGGACTCGGGCGGACCGGTCGGACGCTGGCCGTGGAGCACGAGGGGGTCGTGCCCGACGTGCTGCTGCTCGGCAAGGCGCTGGGCGGCGGGATCGTGCCGGTGTCGGCGGTGGTGGCCCGGCGGGAGGTGCTGTCGGTGCTGCGGCCCGGCGAGCACGGGTCGACGTTCGGCGGCAACCCGCTGGCCGCAGCGGTGGGCACCGCGGTGGTGGGGCTGCTGGAGACGGGTGAGTTCCAGCGCCGGGCGGCCGAGCTGGGCGTCGTGCTGCGCGAGGGGCTGACCGCTCTGGTCGGCAGGGGTGTCGTCGGCTTCCGCTCGCGGGGGCTGTGGGCGGGCGTCGACGTGGACCCGGCCCTCGGCACGGGCCGCGAGGTGAGCGAGCGCCTCATGCGGGAGGGGGTCCTGGTCAAGGACACGCATGGCTCGACCATCCGGCTGGCGCCGCCGCTGACCATCACCGGCGAGGAACTGGCCTCGGCGCTGGGCGCGTTGGAGCGGGCCCTGACGCAGGACGTCTGACGGGGCCGGCCCTCGCAGCGGGGCCGGCGCGGGCGCGCCCCGCGTCGCCCCGGGTGGCTCGGCCGCATTCGTGCAGGCAGGGTGAAGAAAGGGTCGGGAGGTGGTAGACCACTCTCAGCGACAGAGAGGCCGGCCGTGGGCACTGAGGACGAGGACGACATTGCCCGCCGGCGGTTCGACGTGGCGGACACCGCGCCCCTGCTGCTCGACGGGCGGGGCGTGGTCACGAGCTGGACCGGGGACGCCGAGCGGCTGCTGGGGTATCCGGCCGCCGAGGCCGTGGGCAGGGACCTGGCCGCCCTGCTCACCCGCGCGGACGCCGGACGGGTGGCGGACGTCCTCGCGCGGTGCCGCGAGGACGGCGGCTGGGCGGGGCTGCTGTCCGCCCGCCGCCGGGACGGGCGGCCGATGCCCGTCATGGCGCGCGTGACCTCCGCCCAGGAGCCCGGCGGTCCCGCGCGCTGGCTGGCGCTGCTCAACGAGATGTCCGACGCCCCGGGCTGGAACATGAGCCGTTCGGTGCTGGAGCAGATGGTCGGCGACTCCCCGATCGGCATAGCGATCGTCAACACCGATCTGCGCTTCGTGTGGTCGAACGCGGCCCTGGCGCGATTCGGCGGCGGGCCGCCCGAGCGCCGGCTGGGGCTGCGGCTCGCGGACGTGCAGCCGGGCCTGGACTCCGTGTCGATCGAAGCGCAGATGCGCCGGGTGCTGGAGTCCGGGGAGCCCGTCATCGGCTACGAGCTGCTGGGCAGGGTGCAGGCGGCTCCGCACCGGGAGACGGCGCACATGCTGTCCTTCACCCGGCTGGAGGACGAGCGGGGCGGCCCGATGGGCGTCTACTACACGGTCGTGGACATGACCGAGCGACACCGCGCCCGGCAGCGGCTCGCCCTGCTCGACCGGGCCGGCCGGTGCATCGGCCGCAGCCTCGACATCACCCGGACGGCGCAGGAGCTGGCGGACGTGGCGGTGCCTGACTTCGCCGACGTCGTCACCGTGGATCTGCTCGAACCGGTGCTGCGGGGCGCGGAGCCCGTCTCGGCCAGGTCGACGGGCGGCCCCGACGACTCCGTGACCTTGCGCAGGGCGGGGCGGCGCCAAGCCGGGGACGTCGGCCCGACCGCGGACGCTTCGGGCGGGCCGGCCGGGACCGCCACGGTCGTCTACCCGGCGGGTTCGCCGCCGGCGCGGTGTCTGATCGACGGACGCCCCTGGCGGGTGGACCGGCTCGAGCCGGACAGTCCCCGGGGAGCGCCGGGCCCTGACGACCCGGGCGGCCCGCAGGCCCCGGGCGGTCCTCGGGAGCCGGGCGACCCGCAGGACCCCGGCGGCCCTCGGGATCGGGACGGCTCGCACGACGCGTACGCCGGGACGTGGGCCGCGGTGCTGCCCGCGGGGTCCGGGCCGCCCAGCGCCCTGATCGTGCCGGTGCGGGCACGGGGCACCGTGCTGGGCGTCACCACGTTCCTGAGGCGCGACCGACGCGAGCCCTTCGACGAGGACGACCTGGCCCTCGCCGAGGATCTGGTCTCCCGGGCCGCCGTCTGCGTGGACAACGCCCGGCGCTACACCCGCGAACGCGACGCCGCCCTGGTCCTCCAGCGCAACCTGCTCCCCCGCCGGCTGCCCGAGCAGGACGCCGTCGAGGTGGCCGCCTGCTACCGGCCGGCCGACGAGCTGACCGGCCTCGGCGGGGACTGGTACGACCTGATCCCGCTGTCCGGGGCCCGGGTGGCACTCGTCGTCGGCGAGGTCCCCGGGCACGGCATCGACGCCGCGGCGGCCATGGGACGGGTGCGGACCGCGGTGCGCACCCTGGCCGCGCTGGACCTGCCGCCCGCGGAGATCCTCGCGCACCTGGACGACCTGGTCACCCGTATGGACGAGGAGGAGGACGACGCCGCCGAGGACGAGAGCGTCCCGACGGACGCCCGGCCCGGGACCGACGGCAGGCAGGTGGCGGGGTCGGCGTGCGTGTACATCGTGTACGACCCGGTCGACGGGCGGTGCGTGATGGCCGCCGCCGGGCATCCCGCGCCCGCCGTCGTGCTGCCCGACGGGAGCGTCGACTTCGTCGATCTGCCCCAGGGGCCCGCGCTCGGTGTGGGCGGGCCGCCGTTCGAGTCGGCCGAGTTGGTCCTGCCGGAGGGCAGCACGCTCGCGCTGCACACGGACGGCCTGCTGGCCGACGGCGAGCAGTGGACGCCGGACACCGACCGGGAGCGGCTGCGGCAGGCCCTGGAACGGCCGGCCGACGCCCTCGGCCTGCGCTGCCGGACGGTGATCGACGCCCTCGTCCCGGCCCGTCCGTACGACGACGTGGCCCTGCTGATGGCCCGCACGCGCCGCCTGCCGGCCGGCCAGGTGGCCGACTGGGAGCTGCCCGCGGACCCGGCGGCCGTCGCCGAGGCCCGCAAGACCGCGAGCCGCCGGCTGGCTGATTGGGGGCTCCCGGAGCTGTCGTTCACCACCGAGCTGGTCGTCAGCGAGCTGGTCACGAACGCCATCCGGTACGCCACGGGGCCGATCCGGCTCCGGCTGATCCGCGGACGGACCCTGTTCTGCGGGGTCTTCGACGGCGGTGCCACCGCACCGCATCTGCGCCATCCGAGGGCCACCGACGAGGGCGGCCGGGGGCTGCTGCTGGTCTCCCAGGTCACCCAGCGGTGGGGCACCCGCTTCCTCCCCGAGGGAAAGGTCATCTGGGCGGAGCAGTCGCTCACGGACCCGAGCGTGTGATCGACGGGACACATTCGTCGCATCACATGAGAAAATTGCGCAATACCGGCAGATGGGGCGCGAGCCATGAACGACACGGCGATCGACTACGCGGCGGTGTTCCAGGCCCTGCCGGGAATGGTGGCGCTGCTCACGCCCGGGCTGGTGTACGCGGACGCCAACGAGGAGTTCCTGCGGGTGGCCGGCCGCAAGCGCGAGCAGGTGGTCGGTCGGCACCTCTTCGACGTCTTCCCCGACAACCCCGAGGACCCCGGCGCGAACGGCATGCGCAATCTGGAGGCGTCGCTGCTCCGGGTGCTGGCCACCGGCGAGCGGGACACCATGGCGCTGCAGCGCTACGACGTCGAGTCGGCCGAACGGCCCGGCGAGTGGGAGGAGCGCTACTGGAGCCCGGTCAACGCCCCGGTGTACGGCCCGGACGGATCGGTGTTGCTGCTGGTGCACCGCGTCGAGGAGGTCACCGAGCTGATCCGGGCCCGCGGCAGGCGCGGGTCGGCCGCGGAGGTCGGGCGGGTCGGCAGCCGGAGCCGGGTGCTGGAGGCAGAGCTGTACACGCGCGCCCGTGAGCTGCAGGAGCTCAACGAACGGCTGCGGCTGGCCCACGCCCGCGAGCGCGAGGTGGCGCTCGCCCTCCAGGAGGCGATGCTGCCCGCCCGCCTGCAGGTCGGGCACCGCCGGGCCGCGGTGCGCTACCGGCCGGCGGTCGGCGCGCTCAACGTGTGCGGGGACTGGTACGACCTGGTCGACCTGGTCGGCGGCAACCGCATCGCGGTGTCGGTCGGCGACGTCGTCGGACACGGTCTGGAGGCCGCCGGGGTGATGGGCCAGCTGCGCAGCGCGCTCAGCGCGACCTCCCGGGTGGCCCGGGGGCCCGGCGAGGCGCTGAACGTCCTCGGGCGGTACGCGCACGTCGTGGACGGCGCCGAGTCGGCCACCGCGGTCACCACGTTCATCGACTTCGACCATCACACCATCACCTACAGCAGCGCCGGACACCCGCCGCCCGTCCTCGTGCACGCCGACGGGCGGGTGGAGTTCCTCGACCGGGCGACCGACCCCCCGCTGGACGCCCGGCCCGACCCCGCCCCGCGGACCGAGGCGCGCACCACGTACGGCGACGGCGCCACCCTGGCCCTGTACACGGACGGTCTGATCGAGCGGCGACGGGAGGACATCTACACAGGGCTGAACCGCCTCGCGGACGCGCTGGCCCGGCATCGGGACGCCGACCCCGAGAGCCTCGCCGACGCGGTGCTGTGGGAGCTCCTGCCTCCGGGCGGCGCCACCGACGACACGGCCCTGGTCGTCGTACGGCTGTGACGGGCGAGAGGGACGGGACCGAAACGGCACGGTTCCGGCGGTTGCCGCCTGCCCCTACACTGACACCCCACACCATGCCGGTTGACCTGCTGGAACACGGCCACGAGCCGATCCGCCGGACACGAGGAGCGACACCCTTTGTTCTACTACCTCCTGAAGTACGTGGTGTTGGGGCCGCTGCTGCGACTGCTCTTCCGCCCCCGAATAGAGGGTCTGGAACATGTGCCGGACTCGGGAGCCGCCATCATCGCGGGCAATCACCTGTCGTTCTCGGACCACTTCCTGATGCCCGCGATCCTCAAACGGCGCATCACGTTCCTCGCGAAGGCCGAGTACTTCACGGGTCCCGGCCTCAAGGGCCGGCTGACCGCGGCCTTCTTCCGCAGCGCGGGCCAGATCCCGGTGGACCGTTCCGGCAAGGAGGCCGGCCAGGCCGCGATCCGCGAGGGGCTGGGGGTGCTGAACAAGGACGAGTTGCTCGGCATCTACCCGGAGGGCACCCGCTCCCACGACGGGCGGCTCTACAAGGGCAAGGTGGGCGTCGCCGTGATGGCCCTGCGGGCGCAGGCGCCGGTGATCCCCTGCGCGATGATCGGCACCTTCGAGGCGCAGCCGCCGGGCAAGATCCTCCCGACCCTGCACCCGGTCGTGATCCGCTTCGGCAAGCCCCTCGACTTCTCCCGCTACCTCGGCATGGAGCACGAGAAGGCCGTACTGCGCGCGATCACCGACGAGATCATGTACGCCATCCTCTCGCTCTCCGAGCAGGAGTACGTCGACCAGTACGCGGCCGTCGCCAAGGCGGAGGAGACCGCTGCCAAGGCGGAGGCGGAGAAGTCGGGGAAGGGACGCAAGTTCCCCCGGCTGCCGTCGAGGTGACGGAACGCCGGGTCGGAGCAGGACACGGGTGAGGGGCGGCCGGATCGATCCGGCCGCCCCTCGTCGCCCTACGGGCGGTGCCTTACCACTCGAGCGCTGCCGCTCGAGCCCTACCGCTCGAGCGCTACGGCTTGGGCGTGGCGTGCGGCGCGCAGGTCACGTCCGACCGGTCCAGCTTGCCGGTGAGGAGGTAGGCGTCGACCCGGCTGTTGATGCAGGTGTTCACCAGGCTGGTGACACCGTGGGAGCCCGCGCCCTTCTCGGTGATCAGGCGGGAGCCCTGGAAGCGCTTGTGCAGCTCGACGGCGCCCTCGTACGGGGTGGCCGCGTCGTTCGTGGACTGCACGATGAGCACCTGGGGCAGACCCTTGTGCGTGGTGACGTGCACCGGAGTCTGCTGCTTGACCGGCCAGGTGGCGCAGGGCAGGTTCATCCAGGCGTTGGCCCACGTCATGAACGGGTGGTTCTTGTGGAGCGCCGTGTTGTCCCGGTCCCACTTCTTCCAACTGGTGGGCCACTTGGCGTCGGTGCACTCGACGGCCGTGTAGACGGCGTTGCCGTTCTCCGAGGAGATGTTGCCGGCGGTGTCCGTCAGGTCGGGAGAGGCCGCGTCGACGAGGGCCTTGGTGTCCCCGGCGAAGTACGCGCTGAAGACGGTGGCGACCGGCACCCACGAGGAGTCGTAGTACGGAGCGCTCTGGAAGAAGGAGATGAGCTCGGCGGGGCCGACGACGCCGCCGATCGGGTTCTTCTTCGCGGTGGCGCGCAGCTGGAGCCACTTGGCCTGGACGGCGGCGCGGGTCGTGCCGAGGTGGAAGGTCGCGTCGTTGGCGGCGACCCAGTCCTGCCAGTCCTTCCAGCGGCCCTCGAAGGCGACGTCCTGGTCGAGGTTGGCCTCGTACCAGACCTTCTCGCGGGAGGGGTTGACCACGCTGTCGACGACCATGCGGCGCAGGTGGCCCGGGAACATCGTGCCGTACACGGCGCCGAGGTAGGTGCCGTAGGAGACACCGAGGAAGTTGAGCTTGCGCTCGCCGAGGGCGGCGCGGATGACGTCCAGGTCGCGCACGGTGTTCGGCGTGGTCATCTGCTGGAGCATGGCCTTGCCGGTGCGCTCGGCGCAGCCCTGCGCGTACTCACGGGCGAGCTTGCGCTGGGCGTACTTGTCGGCCGTGGTGTCCGGGACCGGGTCGGCCTTGGGCGCCTTGACGAACTCCTGCGGGTCCATGCAGGAGATGGGCGCGGAGTGGCCCACGCCACGCGGGTCGAAGCCGACGAAGTCGTAGGCCTTGGCCACGCCGGCCCATACGGGCGCCTTGGTGGTGACGCGGCGCGGGAAGCGCAGGCCGGAGCCGCCGGGACCGCCGGGGTTGTAGACGAGCGCCCCCTGGCGCTCCTGAGCCGTGCCCGTGTTGCCGATGCGGTCGACGGCGAGCTTGATCTGCTTGCCGTTCGGCCTGGCGTAGTCGACCGGAACGGTGACCCAGCCGCACTTGATCGGCTTCTCCAGGCCCCAGTCGGCCGGGCAGTCCTGCCAGTCGATGCCTGCCTTCGCGGCGCGCTCGGCGGCGATCGCCGCGCCCCGCGCCTCACGGTCCTGTCCCGGACGACTGCTGGTCGCGCTCGCCGTGGGCGCTGTGACGGCGCCGGCGAGCAGAGTCGCGGTGACGAGTATGCCCGCCGAGCCCAGCGCTGCGATGCGCTTGTTCGGTCGTATGTCCTTCAAGTGGGAACTCCCCCTACCTTGTTATGGCGGCAGGGTGGATCCTCGCCGCTGTGAGGCGTCGGGGAAAAGGTGTCGTTGACCTTCTTTGCCAATCCGATAACCGGAGAGGAAGATACCGTTCACCGGATGCCCAGGTCGGCGAGGGCTTCGTCCAGTACGCGGCGCAACCGCAGTCCGTCGGACGCCAGGGCCGTGACGAGCGCGGCGGGGCCGGCCAACGGCATGACGCAGGCCTGTGCGCCGACCGTGCGGGCCGTGACCGGCCGGTCCGCGAACTCCGGTCGGACGACGACGAGTTGTCCGACGGCACGGTGGCCGGCGAGCACGGCGGGGCCGTCCCAGCCGCCGGGCGCACCCGGTCCGCAGGCCAGTTCCTGATCGAGGACGGTGCGTCCGGCGACCTTCACGACCAGTCGGCTGGTCAGCCGGCCCGGCTCCTCCCCCACCCGCCCGAGCACCTGCTCCTCGCGCAGCACCAGGCGGGCGCCGGCGCCGAGGTCGACGCGCGTGGCGACGGACAGGTCGCTGCCGCCCGCCGAGATCAACTGCTCGGGCAGCCAGTGCAGTTCGCCGCCGTCGGCGACGCCGAGGCGAACGTCGTAGCGGGCCTCGTCCTTCGTCTGGCCGGGCAGGGCGATGGTGGCGGCGGCCGAGCCGACCCGCAGCCGGGCGCCACCGCCGACCTCCGCCTCCACGGCGAACCGGTCACCGCCGAGGGGCCCGCTCATCGCCCCGACGAGCAGGACGCGCGCCTCGTCGCCGACAGCCCTGGTGCGCCGCAGGGCGAGCGGTCCGTCACTTTCCAGCACGGGCAGGGAGGTGCCTCCGCGCCCGTCGGCCTTCGCCCTGATCCGTGCGGTGGCGCACACCCCGCCCATGTCACGCCCTCCAGGCGGCGAGCCGCGAACGCACCCATGCGGCGACGGCCGCCACGCCGCTCCCGCCGCGCAGGGACTGCAGGACGACGGGCAGTTCGGCCCGCTGCTCCTTGGCGTCGGCCGCCATGCGGGCGAGGTCGGAACCCACGTACGGCGCGAGGTCGGTCTTGTTGACGACGAGCAGATCGGCGGTGGTGACGCCCGGGCCGCCCTTGCGCGGGATGTCGTCCCCGCCCGCCACGTCGATGACGAAGATCTGGGCGTCCACCAGCCCCCTGGAGAAGGTGGCGGTGAGATTGTCCCCGCCCGACTCGACCAGGATGAGATCCAGCGGCCCCACCGCGTCCTCCAGGTCCTCCACCGCTTCGAGGTTGGCGGAGATGTCGTCCCGGATCGCGGTGTGCGGGCAGGCGCCCGTCTCGACGGCGGTGATCCGCTCGGGCGGCAGCACGGCCTCCCGCAGCAGGAACTCGGCGTCCTCACGGGTGTAGATGTCGTTGGTGACGACGGCCAGGGACAGTTCGTCCCGCAGGGCCCGGCACAGCGCCGCGACGGTGGCGGTCTTGCCGGACCCGACGGGCCCGCCGAGCCCGATGCGCAGCGCACGCCGCGAGCCGTCGGGCCGCCGGGCGTCGGCGCCGACGGCGGCGGGACCCTGGTGGATGTGGTCGAGATGCATAGCGGCTCCAATCGGCCAGGCCGGGCAGGTTGAGCCCGTTGGGGGTCCCCCCTCTGGGGGAGTTCGAGGACGAGGCCCGTTCAGGGCCGAAGCGGGGGAACGGGGGCGGCACCCCCCGAGATCGGGACGGGAAGGGGCGGCGGGGGCGAGACACCTCAGGAGGCGAACAGCCGCATGGGCCAGGCCGCGTGCACCTCCGCCCCGATCTCCAGCAGCGGAGCGGACGCGGAGGGCAGCACGTCGACGCCCTCCGCCGGCACCGCCGTCCCGCGGGCCACGGCCCGGTCGACCACCAGGTCCAGCTCCGGCGCCAGCCGGGCCAGCACCGCCGTCGCCTGGAAGGGGTCGAGGCTCAGCAACCGCACGACGGCGGTGGCCGGTCCGCTCACGCTCTCGTAGACCGCGCAGTACGCCGCGTCGGCCGCCCCCAGCCCGGCCGCCCGCGCCGTCAGCCCCCACACCACCGGCTGATGCGTGCCCTTGGGGAACTCCGCGGCCAGCGCGTCCAGTTCGGCGCTCGGCCAGGCCGCCCGGGCGGCCCGCATCAGCTGCCGGCCGAGTCTGCGCTGGACCAGCCGCAGTGCCGGGGAGGGGGTGCGGGCGTCCGCCGCGGCGTCCAGCTGCGCCGGGTCCGCCCCGGCGGCGGCCGCCGCCGCCAGCGCCGCCGCCACGAGTCCGGCCGTGTGCAGCCTGCCGCGGCAGAACGCCTCGAGGCTCGCCGCGCCGGTGATCCGTCCCGCCTTGACGGCCTCCTCCGCCCCGCCGGAGTGCGCATGCCCTCCGGCGGGGAAACGGCCGTCGGCGAGGACGAGCAGTGCCGCTCTGGTCACGGTGACGTCCTCAGTCCTCAGAATAGGAAGTAGCGCTGTGCCATGGGCAGTTCGGCCGCCGGAGTCGCCTCGACGAGCTCCCCGTCGATGTGCACGGCGAACCTGTCCGGGTCGACCCGGACGCGCGGCCGGGCGTCGTTCTCCCGCATGTCCGCCTTGGTGACACCGCGCGTGGAGTCGATGGCGAGGAACTTCTTGCCCAGCTGCAGACGTTCGGGCAGTCCGTCCTCGATCGCGAGCGGCGCCACGAAGTTGAACGAGTTCGAGGCGGGCGCCCGGCCGATCGCGCCGTACATCGGACGCGGCAGGATGGGCTGCGGCGTCGGGATCGAGGCGTTGGCGTCGCCCATCTGGGCGTAGGCGATCTGCCCGCCCTTGATGACGAGGTGCGGCTTGACGCCGAAGAACGCCGGTTCCCACAGCACCAGGTCGGCGAGCTTGCCGCTCTCGACGGACCCGATCTCGCGGGCCAGCCCCTGCGCGAGGGCCGGGTTGATCGTGTACTTGGCGATGTAGCGGCGGACACGGTGGTTGTCCGCCCTCCCGTCCCCTGGGAGCGCGCCGCGCCGCCGCTTCATCACGTGCGCCGTCTGCCAGGTCCGCAGGATCACCTCGCCGACGCGGCCCATCGCCTGGGAGTCGGAGGAGATGATCGAGATCGCCCCGAGGTCGTGCAGGACGTCCTCGGCGCCGATCGTCGAGGGCCGGATCCGCGACTCGGCGAACGCCAGGTCCTCCGGGACGGCCGGGTTGAGGTGGTGACACACCATCAGCATGTCGAGGTGTTCCTCGGCCGTGTTGACCGTGTACGGCCGCGTCGGGTTGGTCGAGCTCGGCAGCACGTGCGGCTCGGAGACGACGGTCATGATGTCCGGCGCGTGCCCGCCGCCCGCGCCCTCGGTGTGGTACGCGTGGATGCCGCGTCCGGCGATCGCGGCCAGCGTGTCGCCCACGAACCCGGCCTCGTTGAGCGTGTCGGTGTGGATCGCGACCTGGATGCCGGTGCGGTCGGCGACGGTCAGCGAGGCGTCGATGACGGCCGGGGTCGAGCCCCAGTCCTCGTGCAGCTTCAGCCCCAGCGCCCCGCCGCGGATCTGCGAGAGCATCGCCTCCTGCGAGACGGTGTTGCCCTTGCCGAGGAAGCCGATGTTCAGCGGGTACCGCTCCATCGCCTCCAGCATCCGCGCGAGGTGCCACGGGCCGGGCGTCACGGTGGTCGCCTTGGAGCCCTCGGCCGGTCCCGTTCCGCCGCCGACGAGCGTGGTGACGCCGGACGCGAGGGCCTCGTCGGCGATCTGCGGACAGATGAAGTGGACGTGCGCGTCGACCGCGCCGGCGGTCAGGATCCGTCCGTTGCCGGCGATCACCTCCGTCTCCGGGCCGATGACGAGGTCCGGGTGGACGCCGTCCATCGTGTCGGGGTTGCCGGCCTTGCCGATGCCGGTGATCCGCCCGTCCCGGATGCCGACGTCCGCCTTCACCACGCCCCAGTGGTCCACGACGACCGCGCCCGTGACGACCGTGTCGGGCGTGCCCTCCGCGCGGGTGGCCCGCGACTGGCCCATGGACTCACGGATGACCTTGCCGCCGCCGAACACCGCCTCGTCACCGGCGAGTCCGGGGCCGCCGCAGCGGTCCTCCTCGACCTCGATCAGCAGATCGGTGTCGGCGAGCCGGATGCGGTCGCCGGTCGTGGGGCCGAACAGGTCCGCGTACGCGGCACGCGAGATCTCAGGCATCGAGGGCACCTCCGGTCTCCCCGCGCAGTCCGGGCACGATCCGGTCGCCCGCCAGGGGGACGAGTTCGACCTCGACGGGGATCCCGGGCTCGAAGCGCACGGCGGTGCCGGCGGCGACGTTCAGCCGCCTGCCGTGCGCGGCGGCCCGGTCGAACTCCAGGCCCGGGTTCGCCTCGGCGAAGTGGTAGTGGGAGCCGACCTGGACGGGCCGGTCGGCGGCGTTGAGCACGGTGAGCCGGGTGACGGCACGGCCCTCGTTGTACACGACCGGCTCCTCGGCGAAGAGGATCTCTCCGGGAATCATGGCGGCCTCCCCCGTCAGACGATCGGGTCGTGGACGGTGACGAGCTTGGTGCCGTCGGGGAAGGTGGCCTCGACCTGGACGTCGTGGATCATCTCGGGGATGCCCTCCATGACGTCGTCGCGGGTGAGCAGTTCGCGGCCGGAGGACATGAGCTCGGCGACCGTGCGGCCGTCCCGCGCGCCCTCGATGATGTGCGACGTGATGAGGGCCACCGCCTCGGGGTGGTTGAGCTTGAGCCCGCGGGCCCGGCGCTTCTCTGCGACGTCGGCCGCCACGTGGATCAGCAGCCTCTCCTGCTCGTGCGGGGTCAGTTGCACGTCCCACCTCACATCCTCGCTCCGGACCGTGCGGGGCCCGGTTGGCCGCGGCCACGGGGGAACGCCCCTGGTGGCATGGATCGGCAGGCTAGTTGGGCCGCATTTCGAGCAAGTTAAGCAAGCTGCGATCACTCAGGCCGGCGGCAGCGGGGGCGACACGCTCATCAACGCGCGCAGCCCGTCACCGAGCACCTCGACGGGCGCGGCGCCGAACAGCGACTGCTGGGGGATGAAACCCAGGACGGTGGCGATCATTGTCCGGGCCACATGGTCCGGGGAAACGTCGGATCGCATCGTCCCCGCGTCCTGGTAGGCGACGACGATCCGCGCCCGGGCCTCGCGCACACCGCCGTAGCCCTCGCGCAGGATCCCCGACAGCTCCTCGTTGCGCAGCGTCTCCGCGGCGGGTTGCGCCGCGCTGCTCGGCCCCCCGGGCATCGGCGCCGGGTCGTTCGTGGTGATGTTCCTGGGCAACCCGTTCTCGGGGGCCGCCTCGGCCCCCGAGATGCTGCCCGAGCCGGTCGGCGTGATCGGGCAGTGGCTGCCGCCGGGCGCCGGCACGACCCTGCTGCGCTCGGTGGCGTTCTTCGACGGCGCCGCGGCGACCGGTCCGGCGCTCACTCTGTCCTGCTGGGCGGCCCTGGGCCTCGGGGCCGTCCTGCTGGGCGCCCGCCTGCGGTCAGGGCCCGCACCGGCGGACGCGGCCGCCGCGCGGGAACGCGAGCCGGCGATCGCCGCCTGAACGGAGCCCGGGCGCGGCGCACGACCTTCCGCACCGGCGCCCCGGGCCCACGCGCGCGGCCGTGTTCGTCGTCGGGCCGCGCGTCGTCGACCACCCGAGCGGCACTTCGAGGCCGTGCGTCTCAGAGCGCACGGCCTTTCGCGCGCCCCTTCGCGCCTACGACGGGCCGACCCCCCGATGTTCCGCGGCGATCCCGAACCGCTGCTGTTCGCGGGGAGCGGAGGCGACCTCACGCACGGCGGAGACCGAGCGGATCACCTGCTCCTCGGCCGGACGGTCCAGTTCGTCCAGTCGTTCGAGGTCGGCGGCGGAGACGAGGGCGACGAGGGGTTTGCCGTGCCGGGTCACGACGACGCGCTCACCGCCGTACACCACGCGGTTGATCAGGTCGGCGAGTTCAGCCCTGGCTTGCGTCACCGGAATCTCGTAGGCCATGACCCCATTCTAACGTCACGTACGTCCTGTACATTTATTACAGACGTGCCAGACGTAGAAGGAGGGGGCACCCATGCAGCGACCGTCCGCCCGCCATGTCCTGCCCGAGTTCACCGAACGGACGAGTTCGGGGCACCGCACGATGGATCCGTACGCGAAGCTGCTGGAGGAGCGGATCGTCTTCCTGGGCGCCCCGGTCGACGACGTCTCGGCGAACGACGTGACGGCCCAGTTCATGTACCTCGAGCACAGGGACCCGGACCGGGACATCGCGCTGTACATCAACTCCCCCGGCGGCTCGTTCAGTGCCATGACGGCCCTGTACGACACGATCCGGTTCGTCACCTGCGCCGTGTCGACGACGTGTCTGGGGCAGGCGGGCACGTCGGCCGCGGTCCTGCTGGCCGCGGGCACGCCGGGCAAGCGGTTCGCCCTGCCGGGGGCGCGGATGACGGTCCGCCAGCCGTCGCTGCCCGAACCCGTCGAGGGCCAGGCCAGTGACCTGGCCCTCCGGGCCGAGGAGCTGGCCCGCACCCGTGCGGCCCTGGAGGGGATGCTCGTGCGGCACACCGGGCGGACGCCGGAGCAGGTGACCTCGGACATCGAGCGGGGCACGTTCCTCACCGCCCCGGAAGCGGTGGCGTACGGCCTGGTGGACGGGATCGTCCCGAGCCGCAAGGCGTCCGCCGGGGCGCAGGGCGGGAGGTGAGCCCGCGATGGTGCCCGAACTGCCGCCGCTGCCCGCGCTGACCCGCGCGGAGGCCGAGCTGATCGACGGATACCTCGACGTGGTCGACATGCTCGGCCGCATCAACCCCGCCCACCACGGGGACACCTACCGCGGACTGCGCGCCGCCCAGGCACTGGTGAGCAAGGCGACCGCGCTGCGCGACGCGCTGACACTGATGCACCAGCGGGGCGAGAGCGAGCTGCACGCGCCGACGCTCGCGCGGGCGCTGCGCGTCCTGGACGGGGAGCGCCGCACGGCGCGCGTCACACTGCCGCCGCTCGCCGGGAGTTGATCCGGGGCGGCACCGGTCCGCACGACTCCGGCCCCGACGTGACGTCCGGGCCGGCGTCGAAACGACCCGGAAGGCGTACCCCCGTTCGGCAGAACCTCGCCTGTTCCCCCGGACGTCCAGAAGTTGCGCAGAAGGGCGCTCCTCGGGCGGACCGGAAGGCATCGTCGCTGGTGGGAGGCTTCGAGAGGGCTCGATAACTGATCATCCGTCAGAGTGTTCACCTGAACGGCCCAGTGGTGAGTAACCCCACAAATCCCCGGTTCCATTGGGATTTTCGGACATCAGTGGGCCAAGATCCCTGTCTGACGACAAGCCCCCGCCACAAGCGGCGGGGCGGTCCGGGTGGACGCCGAGTCCTGCCGCCTCCCGGATGACCGGTCGACAGGAGTGCATCGGCAGGAGTGGAGGACCCAGGCACGACGGGTCGCCGGAACGGTCACGCCATGACCGGGCCGAGCAGCCCTTGGGGTGAAGCCGCTGACGCGGCCGGGCAACTTCGCCAGCCCGAATCCGACAGGTCATCCTTCACAGGCGGCTGACGAAGGGTTGCGCATGACTGCGCTCAATCGTGTCCCGTCGCTCATGGCCCGGGCCGGTACGGCCTCGGCGTTCGCCATCGCCGCCGTGGGCGGCACGGTCGTGGTCCCGGGGCTCGCTCCGGACGCCGCGGCCGCCACACCGGCGACGAAGGCGCTGCAGGTCGCGGCCTCCAAGAAGGGTGCACCGTACAAGTACGGGGCCACCGGGCCGAAGAGGTTCGACTGCTCGGGGCTCACGCTGTACTCGTTCAAGAAGGCGGGCAAGAGTCTGCCGCGGACGGCGGCCCAGCAGTACAACAAGACGAAGCACATTTCGGCGTCCAGCCGCAGGGCGGGCGACCTGGTGTTCTTCCACTCGGGGTCGAACGTATACCACGTCGGGATCTACGCGGGTAAGGGCAAGATCTGGCACTCGCCGAAGACCGGGGACGTGGTGAAGCTGCAGAAGATCTGGACCAAGAGCGTCTGGTACGGCCGGGTCCGCTAGGGCCCAGACGCTGATCTGGCGGGTCCGCCGGGTACGGCCGGGTCCGCCGGGACCTGAGCGCCGATCTGGCGGTCTCGCCGGGTCCGTCGGGCCCACTGGGGCCCACCGGACCTCCCGGGGCCGTGCGGGGCGTCCTGACACGCCTTCACCGCCCCGGGAGCTCACCCTCCGCCGGGACCGCCAGGACCCCGGCAGCCGGCTCCGCCACCGGGACGGTCCACGGGAGCTCGACGACGACCGTCTTGCCGCCCTCCCGGGTGGGCCGCACGCTGAGTCTGCCGCCGGCCTCCGCGGTCAGCCAGCGAATGATCACCATGCCTCGGCCGTTGTCCTGCTGGACGGCGGCCGGCAGTCGTTGCGGGAAGCGCGGATGACTGTCGGTGACGCCGATGCTCAGCCGTTCTTCGCGGTCGAGGACCAGGTCCACCGTGAAGGTGGGTGACTGACCGAAGGTGTGCTGTACGGCGTTGGTGGCGAGTTCCGAGACGATCAGACGGACGGTGTCGGCCGCCTCGGCGTCCGCGGGCAGGCCCCACTCGCCGAGGGCGCCGGCCACGAAGGCCCGGGCCGTGGAGACCGAGGCGGGATCGCTCGGCAGAGTGAGGGTTGCTTCCAGGTGGTCTGCCATGGCGACGTCGTCCCTTTCCCACGGGACCGG
The DNA here is from genome assembly GCF_003032475.1 of Streptomyces sp. P3. Lineage (NCBI taxonomy): Bacteria > Bacillati > Actinomycetota > Actinomycetes > Kitasatosporales > Streptomycetaceae > Streptomyces > Streptomyces sp. P3. The sequence goes on along the minus strand of NZ_CP028369.1, from coordinate 5,106,599 downwards.
AGCCCGACACGGTGTGGATGGTTCGAGTACGGTCCCGGACTGGTGCTTCTTCGCCAGACTGCCATCACCACGCCGGTCACGGGTGGCGATCCACCAGGATGTGCATATATCTGTCGCCCGATGCGGTGAACTCTGCGACGACAGAGCGTATTTGGCCGGCCTGTCAGGAGTAAGGAGGAGCCCGTGCAGCACGGACCGGCGGTGCGCCGCCGCAAGCTGGGCGCCGAACTGCGCGCTTTACGCGCCCAGGCGGGTCTCACCAGTGGTGATGCGGCCCGGCTCGTCGGGTGGCACCAGTCCAAGGTGAGCCGCATCGAGACCGGCGTCAGTGGATCGAAATCGGCCGATGTGCGGTTACTCCTGGACGCCTATGGTGTGGCGGATCCGCACCTGCGGGAGCTGATGCTGGCGTTGGCGGGCGCCGATTCCGACGCCGGCGGTGGCGGCGGCCGGGACCACTGGTGGCACGCCTACCGTGGGGTGCTGCCGCCGGCCTACCGGGACTTCATCAGCCTGGAGTCCCAGGCCAGCGCGATGCGCACCCTGGAGACGACCGTGGTGCCGGGCCTGCTGCAGACGCCCGAGTACGCGCGCGCGGTGACCGGCGCCGCCGTCGAGGGCCTCGACGAGGACCAGCTGGACACCCTGGTGGAGGTGCGGCTGGCCCGCCAGGACGTGCTGCGTGCACAGCCGCCGCTGGAGCTGAGCGCGGTGCTCGACGAGTCGGTGCTGCGCCGCGAGGTGGGCGGCCCCGAGGTGATGGCGCGACAACTGCGACGGCTGGCGGAGGCCTCCCGTTTGCCGCAAGTGAGCCTTCAGGTGCTGCCGTTCACCGCGGGTGCGCATATCGGGGTAACCGGCCCTTTCGTTATCTTCTCATTTTCGCGCACTTCTGATCTGGATGTGGTTGTTCTCGACCACTTGACGAGTAGCCTCTATCTCGAACGGAAAGAAGACCTCCAGGCCTACGCCCAGGCCTTCAACGCCCTTCGGGCGCACGCCCTTTCGCCCGGGGAATCATCGGATTACATCGCCGCGATCGCCGACGGCGCGTAAGGAGGCACCATGTCCGCAGTACCGCGGAACGTACCTTCCCGTACCGATCCCGACCGTCTCCCGCAGGTGCGGTGGCTGCGCAGCAGCTACAGCACGGGAGCCAACAACTGCGTCGAGACCGCCCGGCCGGACCGTGGCCCCTGGGCCGGTCTGCTCGCCGTACGCGACTCCAAGGACCCGGCCGGTCCCGCCCTGCTCTTCTCCCCCGAGAGCTGGACGGGTTTCACCGCCTCGCTCCGCGGACCACGCCGCACCTGACGGGGCGCCCCCCACCCGTCACCCGCGACCCACGGCCCTGTCTCGCCCACCCGTGGCGGCCGTGTCCCGCCGACTCATGGCCGTGCCTCGCCGATCACCCGCACAGCACGTTCCAGCTCGGCCCCGGAGAGGTCTGCACGGGCGGTGAGCCTCAGGCGCGAGATGCCGTCGGGCACGGAAGGAGGACGGAAGCAGCCCACGGCCAGACCTGCGGCCCGGCAGTCCGCCGCCCACTGCAGAGCCTCCTCCGGGGACGGCGCCCGCACCGAGACGACGGCGGCGTCGGGACGCACCGCTTCCAGGCCCTCGGCCGTCAGCCGCGCGTGCAGTTCACCCGCCACCGCACGCGCGCGTGCCGCGCGCCCCGGCTCCCGGCGCAGCAGCCGCAGCGCCGCCAGCGCGGCGCCCGCCGCCGCCGGGGCCAGCCCCGTGTCGAAGATGAACGTGCGGGCCGCGTTCACCAGATGCTCGATCACCCGCGCGGGGCCCAGCACGGCGCCCCCCTGGCTGCCGAGCGACTTGGACAGCGTGAGCGTCACGACGACGTCGGCGGCGCCCGCGAGACCGGCGGCCTGCGCGGTCCCCCGGCCGCCGTCCCCGAGCACGCCCAGTCCATGGGCGTCGTCGACGACGAGGCCGGCGCCGTGCTCCCGGCAGGCGGCGGCGAGGCCGGCCAGCGGGGCCGCGTCGCCGTCGACCGAGAAGACCGCGTCGGAGACGGCCACGGCCGGGCCCTCGTGGGCGCCGAGCGCCTTGCGCACGGCCTCCGGGTCGGCGTGGCCGACCACCTGGACGGCGCCGCGGGCCAGCCGGCAGCCGTCGATGAGCGAGGCGTGGTTGCCGGCGTCGGAGACGATCAGCGAGCCGTGCGGGGCCAGCGCGGTGACGGCGGCGAGGTTGGCCGCGTAGCCGGAGGAGAAGACCAGCGCCGCCTCGAAGCCGCAGAAGTCCGCCAGTTCCCGCTCCAGGTCGCCGTGCAGCTCTGTGGTGCCGGTGACGAGGCGCGAGCCGGTGGCGCCGCCGCCCCAGGTGCGGGCGGCGGCCGCGGCCCCCTCGACGACCTCGGGATGACGGGCCAGACCCAGGTAGTCGTTGCTGGCGAGGTCGAGCAGCGGCGAGTCGGCGGGACGCGGCCGCAGCGTCCGCACGAGTCCGGCCCGGCGGCGCAGCTCCGCCTGCTCGTCGATCCAGCCGAACGCCATGGGTCCTCCGGTGCTTTTGTAGGTAGCGGACAGACACTAGCGGTAGGGCCGCCCACCCACGGTGTGGCAATACCCACACGTCGAACCGGGTGTGTTGTGTGATCCCTACCTTGGCCCGGACCGGGTGCGTAAGACAGGATCGGCTCTCATGGACCTGCTGAACACGCTGGTGGACAAGGGGCTTCGGCGCGAGCTGCCGACCCGCGAGGAGGCTCTGGCCGTCCTCGCCACTTCCGACGACGACGTGATGGACGTGGTGGCCGCGGCCGGGAAGGTGCGCCGGCACTGGTTCGGGCGACGGGTGAAGCTCAACTACCTCGTCAACCTCAAGTCGGGCCTGTGCCCCGAGGACTGCTCCTACTGCTCCCAGCGGCTGGGCTCGACGGCCGGCATCCTGAAGTACACCTGGCTCAAGCCCGACGAGGCCTCGCAGGCCGCCGCGGCCGGACTCGCGGGCGGCGCCAAGCGGGTCTGCCTGGTGGCGTCCGGACGCGGGCCGACGGACCGGGACGTCGACCGGGTCTCCGACACCATCAAGGCGATCAAGGAACAGAACGAGGGCGTCGAGGTGTGCGCCTGTCTGGGACTGCTCTCCGACGGACAGGCCGAGCGGCTGCGCGAGGCGGGCGCCGACGCCTACAACCACAACCTCAACACGTCGGAGTCGACGTACGGGGACATCACGACCACGCACACCTACGCCGACCGGGTGGACACCGTCACCAAGGCGCACGCGGCGGGCCTGTCGGCCTGCTCGGGTCTGATCGCCGGCATGGGCGAGACGGACGAGGACCTGGTGGACGTCGTCTACTCGCTGTGCGAGCTGGACCCGGACTCGGTGCCGGTCAACTTCCTCATCCCGGTCGAGGGCACCCCGCTGGCCAAGGAGTGGAACCTCACCCCGCAGCGCTGTCTGCGGATCCTGGCCATGGTCCGGTTCGTCTGTCCCGACGTCGAGGTCCGCATCGCGGGCGGGCGCGAGGTCCATCTGCGCACGATGCAGCCGCTCGCGCTGCACCTGGCCAACTCGATCTTCCTCGGCGACTACCTCACGACCGAGGGCCAGGCGGGCAAGGCCGACCTGGAGATGATCGCGGACGCCGGGTTCGAGGTGGAGGGCGCGGAGCAGGTCACGCTGCCCGGGCACCGGGCGACGGCGGGCGGCGGCTGCGGGTCCCACGAGGGCGGCGGCTGCGGCTCTCAGGAGTCCGCCGGGTGCGGTGCGCACGAGGGCTCCGGGTGCGGCTCGCACGAGGGCGGCGTCTGCGGCTCCGTCCCCGCGGCGGCGGCCGCGCCCGCTGCCGCCGCGTCCGCCGGCGAGGCCCGCACCGACCTGGTCGCCGTGCGCCGCCGCGGCGCAGGCACCGACCTCGCGCCCAATGCCTGAGCCGTCCCCGCTCGCCGTGCCGGAGCTGCTGGAGCTGGACCGGCGGCATGTGTGGCATCCCTACGGTCCGATGCCCGGCCGGGCCGAACCGCTCGTCGTGGAGTCGGCCGGCGGGGTCCGGCTGCGGATGGCGGACGGCTCGGGCGAACTGGTCGACGGCATGTCGTCCTGGTGGTCGGCGATCCACGGGTACAACCACCCGGTGCTCAACGACGCCGTGCGCGAGCAGCTGGGACGGATGAGCCACGTCATGTTCGGCGGGCTCACCCACGAGCCCGCCGTCAGGCTGGCGAAGCTCCTTGTCGACATGTCGCCCGACGGTCTCGAGCATGTCTTCCTCGCCGACTCGGGCTCGGTGTCGGTCGAGGTCGCCGTGAAGATGTGCCTGCAGTACTGGCGTTCGCTGGGCCGTCCGGCGAAGCAGCGCCTGCTGACCTGGCGCGGCGGCTACCACGGCGACACCTGGCAGCCCATGTCGGTGTGCGACCCCGACGGCGGGATGCACGACCTGTGGACCGGGGTGCTGCCCCGGCAGGTCTTCGTGGACGCGCCTTCGGCGGAGTACGACGAGGCCTACGCCGATCAGCTGCGCGCGGCCGTCGAGCGGCACGCCGACGAGCTGGCCGCGGTGGTCGTGGAGCCGGTGGTGCAGGGCGCGGGCGGGATGCGGTTCCACTCCCCCGGGTATCTGCGGGTGCTGCGCGAGGTGTGCGACGCGCACGACGTGCTGCTGGTGTTCGACGAGATCGCGACCGGTTTCGGCCGTACGGGCGCGCTGTTCGCGGCGGAGCACGCCGCGGTCACGCCGGACGTGATGTGCGTCGGCAAGGCTCTGACCGGCGGCTATCTGACGATGGCGGCGACGCTGTGCACCTCCCGGGTGGCCGAGGGGATCTCGCGGGGCGATGTGCCGGTGCTGGCCCACGGGCCGACGTTCATGGGCAACCCCCTCGCCGCGGCCGTCGCCTGCGCCTCGATCGAGCTGCTGCTGGGACAGGACTGGCTCTCGGAGGTCAAGCGGATCGAGTCGGGCCTGCGGGACGGCCTCGCGCCGGCGTCACGGCTCCCGGGCGTGCGGGACGTGCGGGTTCTCGGCGCCATCGGGGTCGTCCAGCTCGACCACGAGGTGGACATGCGGGCGGCCACCGCGGCGGCCGTGCGCGAGGGCGTCTGGCTGCGGCCGTTCCGCGATCTCGTCTACACGATGCCGCCGTACGTCACCGGTGACGCGGACGTGGCACGGATCGCGCGCGCGGTGTGCGCCGCGGCGCGGGAGGGGTGAGCATGCCGATCCTGGTGATCACGGGGACGGGCACGGAGGTCGGCAAGACGGTCACGACGGCGGCGGTCGCCGCGACGGCGCTGGCGGCGGGCCGGTCGGTGGCCGTGCTGAAAGCGGCGCAGACCGGTGTGGCGCAGGGCGAGCCGGGGGACGCCGAGGAGGTCGCGCGGCTGGCGGGCGCGCTCACCGCGGTCGAGGTCGCCCGTTTCCCCGAGCCGTTGGCTCCCGCGACGGCGGCGCGGCGGGCGGGTCTCGCGCCCGTGCGCCCGAGCGACGTGGCGGACGCGGCGCGGAAACTGGCCGTGGAGCACGATCTGGTGCTCGTCGAGGGGGCGGGCGGGCTGCTCGTGCGGTTCGACGAGGCGGGCGGAACACTGGCCGACGCCGCCCGGCTGCTGCGCGCCCCGCTGCTGGTGGTGTCCTCGGCGGGGCTGGGCACGCTGAACACGACGGAGCTGACGGCTCGCGAACTGCGTTCGCGCGGGCTTGAGTTGCTGGGCGTGGTGATCGGCGACTGGCCGAACTCTCCCGATCTGGCGATGCGTTGCAACGTCACCGACCTGCCGGACGTCGCCGGGGCCCCGCTGCTGGGGGCGCTGCCGGCCGGTGTGGGGGCGCTGGCCCCGGCCGGCTTCCGCGCGGCTGCCCCGGGTTGGCTGGCGCCACGGCTCGACGGGACGTGGGACGCCGACGCCTTCCGGGCACGCGCCGCGGGCTGAGCCGGGCCCGCGCGGCTTCGCGGGACGTCCGCGGCGCGGGCTCGCGGGTGGCCCGGGGACCCGCGGGCCCGCGCACCACGAGGACGGGCGGGCCGGGCGTCTGGAGCCGACGGGCTTCACGGACCCGGCGGGCGGACGTCGTCCGGGACGCCTCGGCCCTCCGGTGGCCCGGACGTCGTCTGCTGGGCGTCGGGCTGGACGATCAGCCGGACCAGCTCGATGCGGGAGCGGATGCCCAGCCGGTTGAAGACGCCGCGCAGGTGGTGGTCGATGGTGCGATGGCTGAGGGCGAGCCGGACGGCGATCTCCCGGTTCGTCGCGCCCTCGGCGGCCATCCGGGCGATCAGGAACTGCTGCGCCGTCAGCAGGACGGCAGGGCTGTCCGCCCCACGGGCCGGGGTCGCGGGGGCGCCGAGGGCGCGGAGTTCGGCACGGGCCGCTTCGGCGCAGTGCGGGGCGCCGAAGGATTCGAACGCCTCCCGGGCGCTGTGCAGCCGGTCACGGGCCTCCGCTCGGTGGCGGAGTCGGCGCAGTGCACTGCCGAACAGCAGCTCCGTGCGGGCGTGTTCGAAGGGGCGGGCACCCTCGGCGTGCAGTTCGAGCGCGGTGCGGTAGTGCCCCAGGGCGTCGGCGCCCGGGGTGAGCAGGGCGCGGCATCGGGCGCTGAGGGCCAGTTCGTCGACGCTGCGGACGGCACGGGCCCAGCGGTCGTAGTCGGCGTGCGCGGCCCGGGCGACGCGCGTGTCACCGGTGCGCACGGCGGCCTCGACGTAGTGCGGGGTGGCCGAGTGGCGGACGGCGCGGTGGCCGTGGCCCGGGCCGAAGGCGGCGAGGGCGCGCAGCCGGGCCGCGGCGGGGCCGTAGCGTCCGGTGCCGAGGTCGAGGAGGGCGAGCGCCCACTGGGCGAGCGCGGCGGGCAGGCCCAGGCCGTGGGCGAGGGCGTGGGACCGGGCCGCGGCGGCGCGCCCGCGGCACAGGTCTGCGTCGCCGGTGAGCGCGGCGAACATGGCGAGGGCTGCCTGCAGATGACAGGCGCCGTTGTCCTGGCCGGTGGCCTGCGCCTGCCGTAGCGCGTCCAGCGCGGCGGCCTCGGCGGCGCGCGGCCGGCCGGTCCAGAAGTCGGCGTGGGCGCGGAACTCCAGCGCCTGCGAGACGAGGGAGGTGAGACCGCGTGTGCGGGCGGCGGCCGCCGCCCGCACCGTGGCGGTCGCGGCCCGGGGGTGGTCGCCGAGCATCAGGGCGGCGATTCCGGCGTGCAGCAGGTCGGTGGGGTCGCCGCCGGGGCCGCATCTGCCCGCCGTCGCCTCCAGCAGGTCACGGGCGTCCTCGTAGCGTCCGTCGACGGCGGCGGCGATGCCGCCCAGCACCCCCGGTGGTGCGACGCCCAGTTGCCGTGCCGCCACCACCGCCTCCCGGCAGCGCCGCAGGTCGCCGGTGTAGACGGCGGCCTCGGTGGCGCGGGCCAGCAGGGGCGCCGGGTCGGCGCAGGCCGAGGCTCCCGTGACCAGCGCGTCGAAGGCCTCGGCGGCGTGGCCGGTGCGCAGGGCGAGGACGCCGGTGAGGGCGTCGGCGTCGGTGCGGGCGGCCAGGGCGCGGGAGCGGTCGGCCTCGCCGGCGTTCCAGGCGTCGGCCGCCGCGCGGGTGAGCAGGCGGGAGCGTTCCGGTGGGGCCGGGCACAGGGCGGCGGCGCGTTCCGCGAGGGCGGCGGCCAGGGCCGGGTCGGCGGCGGCGCGGGCCCGGTCGGCCGCGGTGGCCAGCTCCGCGGCGAGCCGTCCGGAGGGGCCCAGCGCGGCGGCGCCCCGGTGCCAGGAGCGCCGGGGCAGTTCGGTTGCGTCGTGCAGGACGCGGGCCAGCAGCCGGTGGACGTCGCGCCGGTCGGCCGGGGCGGCGCTCTCGTAGGCGGCGATCCGGGTCCAGGCGTCGCGGAAGCCGACACCGCCCGCCGTGGCGTACGCCAGTCCGGCCGTCTCGGCGGCCTCCAGCGGCCGGGTGTCGAGCCGGGCGGCGGCGACGGCGCGCAGGAAGGCGTGGGTGGCCACGGGGTACTGGTCGGCGGCGGCGAGCAGGAGCAGCAGCCGGGTGTCGTCGGGCAGGGCGCGGACCTCCCGGCGGTGTGCGCGCAGGACGTCGGGGGCCAGCTCCGCCGGGTCGGTGGGCAACGGGTCGAGGCCGGCCGCCTGGCGTTCGGTGAGCCGGGCCGCGAGTTCGACGGCGGCGCGCGGGTCGCCGTGCACGAGGCGCAGGGCGCGCGCCCGGACGCCTTCGGGCAGCGCGGCGACCGGGCGCGGACCAGCGTCCGGGGGCCTCGGTGGCGAAGTGCGGTCCAGAGGTGGGGGGTTCACCGGAGTCACCACACACATGACGTTACTGGCGGGTTACTTGAACCGTAAAGACCGGCGATATCACCGATGCGGCGCGCGTAGACCCGACCGGACACTCCTGGCAACCCCACCTGTTTCAGGAGGCATCATGCAGCGCCGCAAGCGTCGCATCGCCGCGGTCCTCTCGGCCGCGGCCACTTCGCTCCTTCTGTCACTGTCCGTCTCCGCCCCCACCGCCCACGCGGCGGCCCATGATCCGATCGTCTTCGTGCACGGCATCAGCAGCTCGTCGAGCAGCTGGGACGACTGGGTCGCCTACTTCAAGGCCGACGGCTACACGGCCGCCGAGCTCGACGCGTGGACGTACAGCTGGTCCCAGTCGAACGCCACCACGGCCGCGCAGCTGGCCACGGAGATCAAGAACGTGCGCGCGAGGACCGGCGCGAGCAAGGTCGACGTCGTCGTCCACTCCATGGGCGCGCTCAGCTCCCGCTACTACCTCAAGAACCTCGGCGGGACGGCCTTCGTGGACGACTTCGTCTCCGTCGCCGGCACCAACCACGGCACGTCGGTCGCCTCGCTGTGCAGCTGGCTGTACAGGTCCTGCGCCGAGATGGTCACCGGCAGCTCGTTCGTGACGGCCCTCAACTCCGGTGACGAGACGCCCGGCGGCGTGAACTACGCGACCTACTGGTCGAACTGCGACGCGGCCGTGGACCCGGACTCCTCCGCGCTGCTGAGCGGGGCGACCAACGTGGGCGTCGGCTGCATCTCGCACGACGACATGAACAACGACCACGGCGTCTACGCACAGGTGCGCGCCTTCGTCGAGTGACCGGCGCGGGCGGCACGACGGGGGTGCGGCGGGCCGGTTCGGGGAAGGATCCGGACAGGCCCGTCCTGCCTGGGAGGTCGCCATGTCGATACGGTCCACGAGTTCCGGCAAGGTGTCCGGTGATCTCGTCCACCACCCGCTCTTCGCCCGCTGGTATCCCGCGGTCAGCTCGGCCGCGGAGACCCGGGGCGGTCTGGCGGCGGTGCGCGAGCGGCTGCTGGCCGGGCTGTCGGGCCGGGTCGTCGAGATCGGCGCGGGCAACGGGCTGAACTTCGCCCACTACCCGCGCGCCGTCGCGGAGGTCGTCGCGATCGAGCCGGAGCGCCGCATGCGGGCCCTGGCGCTGGAGGAGGCGCTGCGCGCCGGCATCCCCGTCGACGTGGTTCCCGGAGCCGCGGAGGCGCTGCCGGTCAAGAGCGAGGCGTTCGACGCGGCGGTGGTGTCGCTGGTGCTGTGCAGTGTGCGGGACGTACCGCGGGCCCTGGCCGAGCTGCGGCGGGTGCTGCGGCCCGGCGGCGAGGTGCGCTTCCTCGAGCACGGACCGGGCGGCGGCCCGGCCATGCGGTTCACACAGCGCGCGCTGGACCGCACGGTGTGGCCGCACCTGGCCGGCGGCTGTCATCTCACCCGGGACACGGTGGGCGCGCTGCGCGAGGCCGGCTTCGAGCTGGGCCCCTACCGGCGGGTGCTGCTGCCGGAGAACGGACCGCGGCTGCCGTTCTCCTACTGCGTGACGGGGACCGCGTGGCGGCCCGGAGCGCCCGGCTGAAGCCCCGCCCGCTCGATCACCCGGTCACGGGCCGCGTCCCCCGCTCGATCACCCGGTGCGTCACGCGCCGATTCCCTCGCTCGATCACCTTCGACGGGCCGCCGACCGCGTCACCCGCTCCACTCCCGCAGCTCCCGTGCGATGTCGGCCACGGACGCCTCCCCGTTCTTCACCAGCCGGGCCAGGTCACGGACCTGTTCCGGGGAGGTGACGACCTTCAGGCCGCTGGCCACCAGGTAGGCGTAGGCGACCGCGCACGCGAAGAGCGCGTTGGAGCGTTCCAGGGCCGGGACGTGGATGAGGAGCTGGAGCAGTGCGGCGGCGCGGGCCGGCGGGTCGTCGTAGACGGGGACGTCGAATATCTCCGCCTGATGGCGTGCCACGGCCGCGACCAGCGCGCCCCAGTCGGTGACCTGCGGGTCTCCCGGGGTCTTCTGTTCGGCGAGCATGAGGAGCCAGGCGAGGTCGATACGGAGGTCGCTCAAGGGTTCAGCGGCGACCTTCGCGCGTGCCGCCCTCGCGCTCGGCGCCGAACTCCTCGGCGAAGAGCGCCTCGTACTGCTTCATGAAGTCACCGGCGGCCTCGACGAACGTATGGCCGATCTCTCCGGCGTCCTGTCTGACCAGCTCTTCTATGTAGCGGTTGACGCTCATGCCGCGGGCGGTGGCACGCTCGCGGGCGACCTGGGCAGTGCCCTCGTCGACGCGCACGTTCAGCTGGGTCTTCGCCATACCTCGAAGCTAGCGCCGATGTGCTAGCAACGGCAAGGGCGGGCCGGAATCGAAAAGTGATACCGGCTGTGCGGCGCATCACACTACGCTCGGCCGGACGGTTCACCGACGACGCGCACGATCACCGAGCGAGGAGACAGCCTTGTCCACACCTGCTGCGCAGCACACCCCCGGCCCGGCCCCGGCCGACGGGGTCGCGGCGCGCTCCCGAGGTCTGACCAAGGCGTACGGCTCGGGCGAGACGGCGGTGATCGCCCTCGACTCGGTGGACGTGGACATCGCGCGCGGGCGCTTCACCGCCGTCATGGGACCGTCCGGCTCCGGGAAGTCCACGCTGATGCACTGCCTGGCCGGCCTCGACACCGTCTCGGCCGGTCAGGTGTGGCTCGGCGGCACCGAGATCACCGGGCTGAAGGAACGGGAGCTGACCCGGCTCAGGCGGGACCGGATCGGGTTCATGTTCCAGTCGTTCAACCTGATCCCGACACTGAACGCGGCGGAGAACATCACCCTGCCCATGGACATCGCGGGCCACAAGCCCGACCAGGAGTGGCTGGACCAGGTGATCGACACGCTCGGCCTGCGGGACCGGCTCAGGCACCGGCCCGCCCAGCTCTCCGGCGGACAGCAGCAGCGGGTGGCCTGCGCCCGGGCGCTCGCCTCCCGTCCCGAGCTGATCTTCGCGGACGAGCCCACGGGGAACCTCGACTCCCGGGCCGGGCTCGAGGTCCTCGCGTTCCTGCGGCAGGCCGTCGACGACCTCGGCCAGACGGTCGTCATGGTCACCCACGACCCGGGCGCCGCCGCCCACTCCGATCTGGTGCTCTTCCTCGCCGACGGCCGGTTGGTGGACCGGATGGAACAGCCTTCGGCGGAGGCCGTGCTGGAACGCATGAAGCGCTTCGACGTGGGCCGCGCCCCACGGTCCGGCAGCCCCCTGGACGACACGGCCGACGACGCGCCCGAGGGCAGGACCGAAAGCCCGCTCGCCGACGCTCCCGAGGAGGACTGACCCGGTGCTGAAGGCGACCCTCAGGAGTTTTCTGGCACACAAGGGACGGCTGCTGCTGTCCGCGCTCGCCGTCGTCCTGTCGGTGGCGTTCGTGGCCGGCAGTCTGATCTTCTCCGACACGGTGACGCGCACCTTCGACCGGCTCTTCGCTTCCACGTCGGCGGACGTGACCGTGGAACCCGCCGACGACCTGAGCTCCTCCGTGCCGACGGGCGCGGTCCAGACCGTCCCCGCCGCCCTCGCCGGGCGACTGGCCCGGGTCGAGGGCGTCGCGTCCGCCCACGCGGACGTGAGCGTTCAGAACATCACCGTCGTCGACGGCGACAACAAGTCGGTCGGGCCGACCACCGGCGCGCCCACCGTCGCCACCGACTGGTACGTCACCGACCGCAGCCCCGTGAAGCTGACCTCCGGCCACGCCCCGGGCGGCGCCGCCGAGGCCATGCTCGACGCCGACACCGCCGACAAGAAGCACGTGCGGATCGGCGACACCCTGACCGTGATGGCCCAGCCGGGCTCGTTCGAGGTGAAGGTCGTCGGGATCGCCACCTTCACCACCACCAACCCCGGCGCGGCCCTGGTCTACCTCGACCCGCGCACCGCCGCCGCCCGGCTCCTCGGGTCGGCGGACAGGGCGACCGGTATCTCCGTCGACGCGGCCCCGGGGGTGAGCGACGCGGTGCTCGAGCGGCGCGTCTCCGCCGCGCTCGGCGAGGGGCGTTACGACGTGCAGACCGCCGAGGAGCGGGCGAAGTCGTCGGCCGAGTCGCTGGGCGGGTTCCTCGACGTCATCAAGTACGTGATGCTCGGCTTCGCCGGGATCGCCGTCCTGGTCGGCGTGTTCCTCATCGTCAACACGTTCTCCATGCTGATCGCCCAGCGCACCCGTGAGCTGGGCCTGCTGCGCGCCCTGGGTGCCGACCGCCGCCAGGTACGGCGCTCGGTGCTCACCGAGGCGATCCTGCTCGGCCTCGTCGGCTCCACACTCGGACTGGCCGCCGGCATCGGTCTCGCGGCCGGGCTGATCAAGCTCATGGGCACGTTCGGCATGAACCTCAAGGCCACCGAGATGGTCGTCGGCTGGGCGACTCCGGTGTCGGCGTACGTCGTGGGCGTCGGCGTCACCTTCGTCGCCGCGTACCTCCCGGCCCGCCGTGCGGCCGGCGTGTCCCCGATGGCGGCCCTCGCGGACGCGGACATCGCGGGGGTGGGCCGCCCCCTGAAGACGCGCGCGGTGGTAGGCACGGTCGTCGGCGCGCTGGGCGTGGCGGCGCTCGCCGGCTGCGCCGCCTCGTCGACGACGTCGACCGCGGCGTCCCTGCTGGGCCTGGGCGTCGTCCTCACCCTCGTCGCCACCGTCATCGCGGGCCCGCTCCTGGTCCGTCCGGTGATCCGGGTCCTCGGCGGCGCCTTCCCCGCGCTGTTCGGCTCCGTCGGCCGGATGAGCCAGCGCAACGCACTGCGCAACCCGCGCCGCACCGGAGCCACCGCCGCCGCGCTGATGGTGGGCCTCGCGCTGGTGGGCGGGATGTCGGTGGCGAGCGCCTCGATGTCCAAGTCGTTCGACCAGCAGATCGACAAAACGCTCGGCGCCGACTTCGTCGTCCAGAACGCCAACTTCACGCCGTTCTCCCAGGAGGTCACGGACGCGGTGCGCGACACGGGCGGCGTCGGCCTCGTGGTGCGGCAGCGGTTCGCCCCGCTCGCCGTGCGGCTGCCCGACGGCAAGCGCGTCGAGACGACCGCCGCCGGCTACGACGACCGGGTGGACGACGTCGCGCACATCCCGTACGCCGAGGGGAACACGGCGGCCGCGCTGGCCGACGGCGCCCTCGGCATGGACGTCGACTTCGCGAAGGAGCACGGCGTGCGGCTCGGCAGTGTGCTGCCGGTGGAGTTCCCCGGCGGCCGGACGACGTCGCTGAAGGTCGGCGCGCTCACCGACCAGGAGACCGGTGACGGCTTCGGCATGCAGGGCGGGCTGTTCCTCGGCATCGCCGCCGTCGAGAAGTACGTGCCGGGCGGGCAGGACTCCGCCCTCTACGTGAACGCCGCCTCCGGCACCACCGCCGAGCAGTTGCGCCCCCGTCTGGAGAAGACGCTGGACGCCTATCCGCAGGTCCAGGCGCGCGACCAGGCCGACTACAAGAAACTGGTGCACGACCAGATCGCCGTGCTGCTGTACCTGGTATACGCGCTGCTCGGGCTGGCCATCGTCATCGCGGTGCTCGGCGTGGTCAACACGCTGGCGCTGTCGGTGGTGGAGCGGACCCGGGAGATCGGGCTGCTGCGCGCCATCGGACTGGGGCGGCGGCAGTTGCGCCGGATGATCCGGCTGGAGTCGGTGGTGATCGCGGTGTTCGGCGCGGTGCTGGGGCTCGCGCTCGGCCTGGTCTGGGGCGTGTGCATCCAGCAGGTGCTGGAGTTGCAGGGGATGACGGCCTTCGCCGTTCCGTGGGGCACGATCGTCGCGGTGGTCGTCGGCTCGGCGGTCGTCGGCGTCGTGGCGGCGATGCTGCCGGCCCTGCGGGCGTCCCGGATGAACGTGCTGGCGGCGATCGCGCACGAGTGACGCGGCGGGCCGCCCGGGGTGCGTCCGGATCCTGGAATTCCGGGTCCGGGCGCGTCGCCCGTGATGGGATCGCCGTATGTCTGATCTGCGTATACGGGCGGCGACGCCCGAGGACCTCGATGCCGTGCTGGCCTTCTGGAAGACCGCCGCCGAGGGCACGAGCATCAGCGACGACCGCAGCGGGGTGGAACGGCTCGTCGCCCGCGATCCCGAGGCGCTGATCCTCGCCGAGCAGGACGTCGAGGAGTGCGCCGAACAAGTCGGTGCGCCGGGCGTCGAACTGGTCGGCACGGTGATCGCCGGGTTCGACGGGTGGCGGTGTCATCTGTACCGGCTGGCGGTGCACCCGGAGCGCCGGCGTCGGGGCATCGGCGCGGCCCTGCTCGCGGCCGCGGAGGAGCGGTTCGTGCGGCTGGGCGGGCGGCGCGGGAACGCGATGGTGCTCACCCGCAACGAGACGGCGCATCATGCCTGGCGCGCCGCGGGGTACGCGCCCGAGGAGAAGTGGCGGCGCTGGGTCAAGCCGCTCTCCGGCTGACCCGGAGCCCACCCAGACCGCTTTGCCCATCCTTTACTCTTGGGGGGTCGTGCGGATCACCCGCGCGGCCCCCGACGACCTCATGAAAGGTGTGAGCGTCCGCCCATGGGCGAGCCTCCCCGCACACGTTCCCGTGCACGCTCCGGAACCCGCACGCGTCCCCGCGCCCGCCGTCGCGCGCTGCGTCCTCGCGCGTTCCGTCCCGCCCTGCCCGATCCTGGGACGGAGGAGACCCGATGACCGAAGTGCTGCTGCTCCTGGTGGCGATCCTGCTGTCGTTCGCGTGCGGCGCCTTCGTCGCCGCCGAGTTCTCGTTGACCACGGTCGAGCGCAGCGAGCTGGAGCGGGCGGTGGAGCGCGGCGAACGCGGCGCCGCCGGGGCGCTGAAGGCGGTGCGCAACCTCACCTTCCAGCTCTCCGGCGCCCAGCTCGGCATCACCGTCACCAACCTGGTGGTCGGCATGCTGTCCGAGCCGTCGATCGCCCGGCTGATCGCCGGGCCGCTGGAATCGCTCGGTCTGTCCCGCTCCACGTCGAGCTCCGTCGCGCTGGTGCTGGGCACGGCCCTGTCGACCGTGTTCCTCATGGTCGTCGGCGAGCTGGTGCCGAAGAACTGGGCGATCTCCTCCCCGCTGACGGTGGCCAAGAGCGTGGGCAACGCGCAGCGCTGGTTCAGCGCCGCCTTCCGGCCCTTCATCAGCCACCTCAACGACACCGCGAACCGGATCGTGCGCCGCTTCGGCGTGGAACCTACCGAGGAACTCGCCGCCGCCCGCGGTCCCCAGGAGCTCGCGGCCCTGGCCCGGCACTCCGCGCGGGAGGGCGCCCTGGAGGCGGACACCGCGGAGCTGTTCGTGCGGACGCTGAACCTGGCCGACCTCATGGCGGAGAACGTGATGACGCCGCGCGTGCAGGTCATCGCCCTCGACGCGACGGCGACCTGCGAGGACGTGGCCAACGCGACCCGGGCGACGGGTCTGTCCCGGTTCCCCGTGTACCGCGGGAACCTCGACTCCGTGGTCGGGACCGCGCACATCAAGGACGCGCTGGCGGTGCCCGCCGGGCGACGCGCGCGCGTGCCCGTCGCCGAGATCATGCGCGACCCCCTCCTCGTCCCCGAGTCGCTCACCGTGGACCGGCTGCTGGACCGGTTGTCCGGCAAGCGGACGATGGCCGTGGTCATCGACGAGTACGGCGGCACCGCGGGCGTGGCGACGCTGGAGGACATCGTGGAGGAGGTCGTCGGCGAGGTCCGCGACGAACACGACCCGCACGAGACGCCGGAACTGGCGCACGCGGGCACCGACGACGACGGCCGCGCCCTCTACTCGGCCGACGGCGCCGCCCGCACCGACCAGCTCGCGCGCGTCGGCCTGCACGTGCCCGAGGGACCGTACGAGACGCTGGCCGGGCTCGTCGCCACCGAGCTGGGCCGGATACCGGCCGTCGGCGACACCGTCGAGGTCGCCGGCTGGCGGATGGACGTGGTGGACGCCTCCGGCCGCCGGGCCGCGCGCGTGCTGCTGCACGCCCCGCTCGCCGACACCCGCGTGGAAGGGACCGAACAGTGACCGCCGTCCAGTTGCTCATCGGGCTGGCGACCCTCGTCGTCAACGCGTTCTTCGTGGGCGCCGAGTTCGCGCTGATCTCGGTCCGCCGCTCCCAGATCGAGCCGTACGCCGAGCAGCGCGACCGGCGCGGGCGCAGCGTGCTGTGGGGTCTGGAGCACGTGTCCGCGCTGATGGCCGCTGCGCAGCTCGGCATCACGCTGTGCACGCTGGTCCTCGGCGTGGTCGCCGAGCCGGCCATCGCGCACCTGCTGGAGCCGGTGTTCCACGCGGTCGGCGTGCCCGAGAGCGCCGGACACGCGGTCTCCTTCGTGATCGCGCTGGCCGCAGCCACCTATCTGCACATGCTGCTCGGCGAGATGGTGCCGAAGAACATCGCGCTCGCCGAGCCGGTGCGCAGCGCCCTGCTGCTGGGGCCGCCGCTGGTCACGCTCGCCCGCGCGCTGCGGCCGGTCATCTTCGCGATCAACGCCTTCGCCAACGGGCTGCTGAAGCTGCTGCGGATCGAGACGAAGAACGAGGTCACCGCGACCTTCTCGGACGCGGAGCTGGCACAGATCGTCCGGGACGCGGGCGAGGCGGGCCTCATCGACGACCGCGCCCAGGAACGTCTGCACGACGCCCTGGAACTGGGCCGCCGCCCGGTGCGGGACGTCGTCCTGCCTCTGGAACGCGTCGTCTACGCGCGCGTGGGCGTCACTCCGGAGGGGCTGGAGCAGCTGGCGGCGGAATCCGGGTTCTCCCGATTCCCCGTGGTCGACGAGGGGCGCCGGATCGTCGGCTACCTGCATGTGAAGGACGCGCTGGACGCCTCGCCGCGGGACCGGGCGTTCGGGCTGCGGGACATGCGGCCCATCGCGCGGGTACGGGAGGCGACGCCGCTGGACGACGTCCTCACCGCGATGCGGGGCAGCCGGACCCATCTGGCGGCCGTGCTCGGATCCGACGGCAGGCTGGCCGGTCTGGTCACCATGGAGGACGTGCTCCAGGAGCTGTTCGGACAGCGGACGTGACCGTCCGTCGGGTGATCGCGGCACCGGGACGGACGGGCGGACGGGCCGGTACCGGATCCTGGGCGTACGGCGGGCGGCCGCTCCAGGACCACGGGGCCGGCGCCCGGGGGCACAAAGGCTGGCTTCCCCAGAGGGCCGAAGTCCCGGGCAAGCCTGTGCCGCCGGGGCCGGAGGCGGACCGCCCCCGATCGGCGACCTGACCGCGGGAGACCGGCCTCGGACGGCCGACGTCCGGGGATCGGCCACCGGGACCGGCCTCCGACCGACCGACGGGTATGAGACTCGGGCTACCATCGGTGTCGCCATGCAGACGAACACGATTCCCCCGTACTCCAGCCTGGTCGCCGTCGGCGACTCCTTCACCGAGGGCATGTCGGATCTCCTGCCCGACGGCTCCTACCGAGGCTGGGCCGACCTCCTCGCCGCGCGGATGGCGGCCCGAACCCCCGGCTTCCGGTACGCCAACCTCGCGGTGCGCGGCAAGCTGATCGGGCAGATCGTCGAGGAACAGGTGCCGGTGGCCGCCGCGATGGGCGCCGACGTGATCACCCTGGTCGGCGGCCTCAACGACACCCTGCGCCCCAAGTGCGACATGGGCCGGGTCAAGGGCCTGCTGACCGAGGCGGTGGAGCGGCTGGCCCCGTCCTGCAAGCAGCTCGTGCTGATGCGCAGCCCGGGCCGCCAGGGACCTGTCCTGGAGCGGTTCCGGCCGCGCATGGAGGAGCTGTTCGTGTGCGTCGAGGAGCTGGCGGAGCGGCACGGCGCGCTCGTCGCCGACCTGTACGGCGCTCCCTCGCTCGGCGATCCGCGCATGTGGGACGTCGACCGGCTGCACCTGACGGCGGAGGGCCACCGCAGGGTCGCCGAGGCGGTCTGGCAGACCCTCGGGCACGAGGCCGAGGACGCCGACTGGCACCTGCCGATGCCGGCCACCCTGCCCCCGGGCTGGGCCGCCCGGCGTGTCGCGGACGCGCGGTTCGCCCGGCAGTACCTGCTGCCGTGGATAGGCCGCCGACTGACGGGCCGGTCCTCCGGGGACGGGCTGCCGCCCAAGCGCCCCGACCTGCTTCCGTACGAGAGCCAGGCGTAGCCGGAGGACACCTGCCCGCACCAGGGGTGACGCCGGTCCACGCGGGCGGCAGGCACCGGTCCGCGCGCGGGGTGACGCCGGTCTCGTAGGTTCCGCCGAACCGGACCGCTGCGCCGACCTGCACGAAGCGCCAGTAGAATCCCTCCACGTGACTTCCGCTGCCGCCGCCAAGCCCCGCATCCCCAACGTCCTCGCCGGACGCTACGCCTCCGCCGAGCTCGCCACGCTCTGGTCCCCCGAGCACAAGGTGAAGCTGGAGCGTCAGCTCTGGCTCGCCGTGCTGAAGGCCCAGAAGGACCTCGGGATCGAGGTGCCGGCCACGGCGATCACCGACTACGAGCGTGTCCTCGACACCGTCGACCTGGCTTCGATCGCCGAGCGCGAGAAGGTCACGCGCCACGACGTGAAGGCCCGCATCGAGGAGTTCAACGACCTCGCCGGGCACGAGCAGGTCCACAAGGGCATGACGTCCCGCGACCTCACGGAGAACGTCGAGCAGCTCCAGATCCGCCTGTCGCTCGAGCTGGTCCGCGACCGCACGGTGGCCGTCCTCGCCCGGCTGGGCAAGCTGGCCGCCGAGTACGGCGAGCTGGTCGTGGCCGGCCGCTCGCACAACGTGGCCGCGCAGGCCACCACGCTCGGCAAGCGGTTCGCGACCGCCGCCGACGAACTGCTCGTGGCGTACGGCCGGGTCGAGGAACTGCTCGAGCGCTACCCGCTGCGGGGCATCAAGGGCCCGGTCGGCACCGCCCAGGACATGCTGGACCTGCTCGGCGGCGACGCCGCGAAGCTGGCCGAGCTGGAGGACCGGATCGCCGGCCACCTGGGCTTCTCGCAGGCCTTCACCTCCGTCGGCCAGGTCTACCCGCGCTCGCTGGACTACGAGGTCGTGACCGCGCTGGTGCAGCTCGCGGCGGCCCCCTCCTCGCTGGCGAAGACCATCCGGCTGATGGCCGGGCACGAGCTGGTGACCGAGGGCTTCAAGCCGGGCCAGGTCGGCTCCTCCGCCATGCCGCACAAGATGAACACCCGCTCCTGCGAGCGCGTCAACGGCCTGATGGTCATCCTGCGCGGCTACGCGTCGATGACCGGCGAGCTGGCGGGCGACCAGTGGAACGAGGGCGACGTGTCCTGCTCGGTGGTGCGCCGGATCGCGCTGCCGGACGCGTTCTTCGCGCTGGACGGCCTGCTGGAGACCTTCCTGACGGTGCTCGACGAGTTCGGCGCGTTCCCGGCCGTCGTCGCACGGGAGCTCGACCGCTACCTGCCGTTCCTCGCCACCACGAAGGTCCTGATGGGCGCGGTGCGCGGGGGCGTCGGCCGTGAGGTGGCGCACGAGGCGATCAAGGAGAACGCCGTGGCCTCCGCGCTGGCGATGCGCGAGCGCGGCACCGAGCGCAACGAGCTGCTGGACAAGCTGGCCGCCGACGAGCGCCTGCCGCTGGACCGCGCCCAGCTGGACGCGCTCATGGCCGACAAGCTGTCGTTCACGGGCGCCGCGGCGGCCCAGGTGGCCACGGTCGTGGGCCGGATCGAGGAGATCGTGAAGCAGCGGCCGGAGGCAGCCGGTTACACGCCCGGGGCGATCCTCTGACGCGCTTCACCCAGGCCGAGCTGGAGGCCGCCCGCGACCGTCTCGTACCGGACGTGATCGCGGACGGTCTCCGCGTGCTGTTCTGCGGCATCAACCCGGGTCTGATGACGGCGGCCACCGGCCACCACTTCGCCCGCCCGGGCAACCGCTTCTGGCCGGTGCTCCACCTGTCCGGATTCACTCCGCGGCTGCTGAAGCCGGCGGAGCAGGAGGAGCTGCTCGCCCACGGGCTGGGCATCACCAACGTGGTGGCGCGGGCGACCGCCCGGGCCGACGAGCTCACGGCGCAGGAGTACCGGGACGGCGGGCGGCTGCTCGCGGACAAGGTGACACGGCGCGGACCCCGGTGGCTGGCCGTGGTGGGCGTGACCGCGTACCGGGCGGCGTTCGACGACCGCAGGGCCGTGGTGGGCCCGCAGGAGCGGCGCATCGGCGACACCCGCGTGTGGGTGCTGCCCAACCCCAGCGGTCTCAACGCGCACTGGACCGCCGCGACGATGGCGCAGGAGTTCGCGCGGCTGCGGCTGGCGGCGCAGAACTGACGGCGGAGGCCTGACGGCCGTCGGGGCGGGTCGCCCCCCTCGGCGAGGAGGAGCCGGTGGCCCTCGGGCATCTCCTCGCCGTCCGTGGAGCGCTCCGGAGTGCTCGCGAGACTGACGAGGTACGGCGGCGGCCAGTGGCCGGTCAGCCGCTCCGTGAGCCCGTCCCCGGTCGGCCCCGTACTGCTCCTCCGCCTCCTCCCACGCGCTGCGATCGTCGTCACCGTGGAAGTCGGCGCGGTCTGCAGTTCCGCCACGCGATACCCCGCCGCGGGGAGCTCCCGGAGGCACGGCAGGCCGACTGTGGCCGGACCGTGCGCGATGTTCACGAGATCCGGCAAAGCGTCCCCCACTGACAATTGGCGGCCCGTCGGCCCGCCGGCCCGCTCAGGCGTCCCGGGCCCGCACCCGCCACGCTCCTGCCGCGACGGCCGCCGCCGTCCACAGGGCGGTCACCGCGAGCCCGGTCCACGGCCCCAGAAAGCCGTCCCACCTGCTGTGCAGGATGACCTGGCCGGCCCGGTCCGGCAGAAGGTCGGCGGCGTTGCCGCGAAGATCCTCGTCGTGACGACCTTCGAGAACGACGAGTACGTCTACGAGGCGCTGCGCGCGGGCGCGGACGGATTCCTGTTGAAACGGGCCCGGCCGGCCGAGATCGTGCACGCGGTACGCCTGGTCGCCGAGGGCGAGTCGCTGTTGTTCCCGGCCTCGGTGCGGCGGCTGGCCGCCGAGTACGCCGGCGGGGACGGGGCCGCGAGCCGGGCGGCGCGGGACACGCTGGAGCGGGCCCGGCTGACCGGCCGGGAGGCGGAGGTGTTGCGGCTGATGGCACGCGGGTTGTCCAACGCGGAGATCGCCGCCGGGCTCTTCGTCGGCTCGGAGACGGTGAAGTCGCATGTGAGCGCGGTGCTGGCGAAGCTGGGGGCGCGGGACCGGACGCAGGCGGTGATCACGGCGTACGAGTCGGGATTCGTGGCGCCGGGCTGAGCGGGGCGTGGCCGCATCGGTACCGAGGGGACCCTCGCCCGGATCCTCCGCGCCGAGTACGATCCGCCCAACACGCGCACGAGCCGGAAGGACGGACGTTGGGGCGGCTGACCGGCGGGGACCCCTCGCTGCTGCGAAGGATCAATTCCGCGGTGGTGCTGCACGCGCTGCGTGCCGCGGACTGCGCGACGCTCACGGAGATCACCCGCGTCACCGGGCTGTCCCGGCCGACGGTGGAGGGAGTCGTCGAGGATCTGATCGCCGCGGGGCTCGTCGTCGAGAAGGCGGCGGACGAGAGCGTCGCCCGGCGGCAGGGGCGGCCCGCACGACGGTTCCGGTTCCGGGCGGAGGCGGGGCATCTGCTGGGGCTGGAGATCGGGTCCCACCGAGTGGCCGCGCTGCTGTCCGATCTGGACGGCCGCGTGCTGGGCTCCCAGGCCAGGGACGTCGACGAGGCGGCCCCGCCGGACGAACGGCTGGAGCGGCTGCGCAACGCCGTCGCCGAACTGCTGCGCCGGGCAAGCGTCCCGCGCAGTTCGCTGCGGGCGGTCGGGGTCGGCACGCCCGGGATCGTGGAGGCGGACGGCACGGTGCGGCTGGGTACCGCGCTGCCCGAGTGGACGGGGTTGCGCCTCGGCGAGCGGCTGAGCCGTTCGTTCAAGTGCCCGGTGCTGGTGGAGAACGACGCCAACGCGGCGGCCGTCGCCGAGCACTGGAAGGGTTCGGCCACCGGGTCCGACGACGTCGTCTTCGTGCTGGCCGGGCTCAGCCCGGGGGCCGGCGCGCTGATCGGCGGGCGGCTGCACCGCGGGTACGGCGGCGCGGCCGGCGAGATCGGCGCACTGCATCTGCTGGGCCGTGAGGCGACCCCGGAGACGCTGCTGTCCACGACGGACGAGCCGCTGCACCCGCTGGACGAGCAGGCCGTCGCGAAGGTGTTCGCGCAAGCCCGGGGAGGCGACCGGCGGGCCCGGGCGGCGGTGGACCGCTTCATCCAGCGGCTGGTGCACGACGTGGCCGCGCTGGTGCTGGCGCTCGACCCGGAGCTGGTCGTGGTCGGCGGCTGGGCGGCCGGCCTGGACGGTGCGCTGGAGCCGCTGCGCGCCGAACTGGCTCGCTACTGTCTGCGGCCGCCGAGGGTGGCCCTGTCGATGCTCGGGGAGGCGGCGGTGGCGACGGGGGCGCTGCGGCTCGCCCTCGATCACGTGGAGGAGCAGTTGTTCGCGGTGGAGGGGACGGTCACGGCGCGGCGGTGAGCCTGAAGCCCGGAGCACCGCCGTCCGTCACGGGTGAAACGCCCGGCGCCCCGGAGGAGTTCCGGGGCGCCGGGCGGGCGGCTGCTCCGCCGGCCGAGCGGCGTTCACCGGCGAGCCGGTGGCGTTCGCGGACGGTCCGGTGGGACCCTCCGCAGGCTGTTCAGGGAGCCTGCGGCACGCGGTCCGCGGCGGACGCGGCGTTCAGGAGGCCTGCCTCTGCGGACCGTGGTGTATCTCCACACCGCCGGACGCGCCGAACGTCAGCCGGCAGGTGTCCGCGCGGTACGTGGCCACGGAGAGCGCGGCGGTACGGCCTTCGGCGAAGTAGCGGGTCGTGACCACGAGGACGGGCGCGCCGGGGAGCCGGTCGAGTTCCCTCGCGTCGTCCGCGCGGGCCGAGCCCAGTTCCACGGCGCTGTCCTGGCCCTGGAGTTCGAGGCGGTGCAACTCGCTCAGCACCGCACGCGCGCGTGCGGCCTCGGCCGAGGCGTCGACCGCGCCGAGCTCGGGCACCGACGTCTGCGGGACGTACAGCAGTTCGGCGGCCACCGGCTGACCCTGCGACACCCGTGAGCGGCGCACGATGTGCACGCTCTGCTCGCGCGGGGTCTCCAGGGCGGCTGCGACGGCCGCGGGCGGCGCCGCGAGTATGCAGCCGACGGCCTGCCAGGCGTCCTCCCCCGCGCCCGGCCAGACCCGCTGCTCCGTACCCACGGCGACGCCCATCCGGGGCGGCGCGACGGTGGTGCCGACGCCTCGGCGGCGCTGCAGCCGGCCCTCCAGCTCGAGTTGCTCCAGGGCCTGCCGGAGCGTCGCGCGGGCGACGCCGAAGCGGGCGGCCAGCTCACGCTCGTTGGGCAGGATCTCGCCGACGGCGAACTCGGAGTCGAGCGCTTCGCTGAGCACGGTCTTGAGATGCCAGTACTTCGGTTCCGGCACCGATTCCAGTTGCGTGGTCCCCACCCTGTCCTCCGCAATCGCCGTGATCCGGCGGCGTTTTCGCGCCCTTGTTTATTAAAGGTTGTTGTACTTCTCTCGCGACCATAGGACGGCCCCCACCCTTGGTCAATACCAATCCTCCAACCCTGTGGCGGCCGCGGGGAAAGCGCTCGCTACACGTCCGGAATGGCAGGATTACGCGAAGGGCTACCCGCCGGTAGTAATTGCTGACAAGCTGTCTACGGCGTCTGCCGGCCCGCTGTCAGAACGAGGAGCTCCCATGCCCGCCACCGTCTCCTTCCCGGTCCCCTCCCCCAAGGGCCCGCTGCCCGTCACGGTCTCCTACGCGCGCGTGGGCCGGGGTGAACCGCTCCTCCTGCTGCACGGCATCGGCCATCACCGGCAGGCCTGGGACCCGGTCGTGGACATCCTCGCCGCCGAGCGCGACGTGATCGCCGTGGATCTGCCCGGCTTCGGCGTCTCCCCCGCCCTGCCGGACGGGCTCGCCTACGACCTGCCCACCACGGCCGCGGTGTTCGGCGGCTTCTGCGAGGCGCTGGAGCTGGACCGCCCCCACGTGGCGGGGAACTCGCTCGGTGGCCTGCT
This sequence comes from Streptomyces sp. P3, assembly GCF_003032475.1. Classification (NCBI taxonomy): domain Bacteria; kingdom Bacillati; phylum Actinomycetota; class Actinomycetes; order Kitasatosporales; family Streptomycetaceae; genus Streptomyces; species Streptomyces sp. P3. Next base: position 5,082,324 of record NZ_CP028369.1, on the reverse strand, counting down.
CGCCCTGGAACTCGGCCGCGAGAAGCTCGTACGGTCCGTCACGGCGCTGTCCCCGGCCGGGTTCTGGTCGGAGGCCGAGCGGCGCTACGCCTTCGGCGTGCTGGTCACGATGCGGCAGATCTCCCGTCGGCTGCCGCTGCCCCTCGTCGAGCGCCTGGCGCGCACGGCGGCCGGCCGCACGGCCCTCACCAGCACCATCTACGCCCGCCCCGGCCGCCGCTCACCCGAGGCCGTGGTCGCCGAGACGCTGGCCCTGGCCCAGGCCACCGGGTTCGACCAGACACTGCGCGCCGGTACCGCCGTCCGGTTCACCGACGACCTGCCCGGCATCCCGGTCACCGTCGGCTGGGGCGCCCGCGACTGGCTGCTCGTGCGCCGGCAGGGCGTCCGCGCCAAGCAGGTCATCCCGGCCGCCCGCCTCGTGCGGCTGCCCGGCTGCGGCCACTGCCCGATGAACGACGACCCGGCCCTCGTCGCGCGCGTGATCCTCGACGGCAGCCGCTGAACCCCCGCGGGCGCGCGACCGGGCGCCCGTGCCGACGCGCCTACCGCGAACGGCGGGACGCCGTCGTGAACGCGCTCGGCGCGCACTTGCCCGGGGCGCGGCTGTCGGGCGGCGCGGCGGGACTGCATGCCATCGCCGAACTCCCGCAGCGCTACGGACAGGAGGGGTTCCTCGCCCGGACGGCCGCCGCGGGCGTCGACGTCCGCGCCCTGAGCCGGTACACACACGCGCGGGTGCCGCACGACGACGGGCCCGTACGCCTCGTGCCGGGTTACGCGCACCTGTCGCCCCCACGCATCCGGGAGGGCGTACGCCTGATGGCGCGGGCCATGGCGAGCGGGTGACGCGCAGGGCCGCGGTCGGCGGCCTTGTGTGCGCGATCCGTTGTTCATCCACGGTTTCCGTGCACGCTGCGGCGTACGCGTAGGTCTGTCGGTGCACACCGGCCGGTTCCCGTCCCTGGAGGCCCTCCATGTCCCACCGTCCGCTTCCGGGCCGCCGCAGCCTCCTGCGCGGTTCGCTCGCCGCCTCAGCGGCCCTGACCCTGCCGACCGCGGTCGGTGCGGCTCCCGCACTCGCGCTGTCCGGGCGGCCCAGGGCGGCCTGGGGGGTGCAGAGCGGGGATGTGACGTCCGACTCCGGGCTGGTCTGGGTGCGGTCCGACCGTCCGGCGCGGATGATCGTCGAGACCGCGGCCACCGAGTCGTTCCGGGGCGCCCGCCGTCTGCACGGTCCGCTGCTCGGCGCCGGCACGGACTTCACCGGCACTCTCCGGCTGCGCGGGCTGCCGTCCGGCGAGCAGATCCACTACCGCGTGCTGCTCGCCGACCCGGACGACCCGCGCCGCACCGGTGAGACGGTGACCGGGGCCTTTCGCACCGTGCCCAGCGGCGCCGGCGCGGGGTGCGCTTCCTGTGGTCCGGGGACCTCGCCGGCCAGGGCTGGGGCATCAACCCCGACCTCGGCGGCTACCGCATCTACGACGCGATGGCGCGTCTCGACCCCGACTTCTTCCTGTGCAGCGGCGACAACGTCTACGCCGACGGCCCGCTGACGGCGACCCAGGCGCTGCCCGACGGCAGCCTGTGGCGCAACATCACCACCGAGGAGAAGTCGAAGGTCGCCGAGACCCTAGCCGAGTTCCGCGGCAACTTCCGCTACAACCTGCTCGACGAGAACCTGCGCCGCTTCAACGCCCGGGTACCGTCCATCATCCAGTGGGACGACCACGAGGTCCGCAACAACTGGTACCCGGGCGAGGTGATCGCCGACTCCGACCCCCGCTACACGGAGAAGAGCGTCGACGTCCTCGCGGGGCGCGCGCGGCGGGCGTTCAGCGAGTACTTCCCGATCTCGACGCTCCGTCCGGGCGCCCGGGAGGGCCGGGTCCACCGCGTGGTGCGCCACGGCCCCCTGCTCGACGTGTTCGTGCTCGACATGCGGACGTACCGCAACGCCAACTCGCCCGACGGCCAGGCCACGGACCCGCAGGGCATCCTGGGCGCCGAGCAACTGGAGTGGCTCAAACGCGAGTTGTCGCGGTCGCGCGCGGTGTGGAAGGTGATCGCCGCCGACATGCCGCTCGGACTGGTCGTGCCGGACACCACGGAGGGCCGTCCGAACATCGAGGCCGTGGCGCAGGGCGACCCGGGCGCGCCGCTGGGCCGCGAGCTGCAGATCGCCGAGCTGCTGCGCTACGTCAAGCACTGGCGGATCACCGGGACGGTGTGGCTGACGGCCGACGTGCACCACACGTCGGCGCAGCACTACCAGCCGTCGCGGGCCGCGTTCACCGACTTCGAGCCGTTCTGGGAGTTCGTCTCCGGGCCGCTCAACGCGGGCGCCTTCCCCGCCAGCGCGCTGGACGGCACGTTCGGACCCGAGCGGGTGTTCGTGAAGGCGCCGACCGTGTCGAACGTGTCGCCCGCGGGCGGCTACCAGTTCTTCGGTGAGGTCGACATCGACGGCGACAGCGGGGAGTTGACGGTGCGGCTGCGCGAGCAGGACGGCTCCGTGCTGTTCACGAAGGTGCTGCACCCGGGACTGGTCGGGCAGTAACCCGCCGTCCCGCGGCCCGGCCCGTGCCGCGCACCGGAGTTGTCGCCCGGCGCGCGGCTCCGTCGGCGCGTCCGCCGGCCGATGCCGGGAGGGCGGGCGGCGGCCGGCGGATCGTGTGCCACAGGGTGATGAAAGGCTCAACAAAACGGGCATTAGCATCCTTTACCCTCCGGTCACACATCGTTCGTGATCACGCAACACGGTTCCTCCACAGTGGCTGCATGACTCGAGACCTGACTCATGTGCGCGCGAGGCGCGGACGCCCGGTGCACCACTGGCGGCGGGACGTCGTGGAACTCGCCGCGCTCTTCACGGCCGTCGCGGTGGCCGACGGAGTGGCGAACCTGGTGGGCCACGGTCCGGACGGCCCGGTGCTGCTGGCGGTGTCGGCGGCGGCACTCGTCGCCACGGCCGGGTTCCACACCTGGTGGGCACGCCGCCACGGCCATGCGCCGCCCGCCGGCGATACCGGCGCCCGGCCGCGCTCCGAGGAGCCGCAGGCCGGGCCGACCGCGTCCCCCTCGCCGGTCGACGAGGAGAGCACCCTGTGGCGGATGCGGACGACGGTGCAGGACGCCCCGGGGTCACTGGCCGCGCTCTGTGCGGCGCTTGCCGAGCGCCGGGTGGACATCCTGAGCCTGCAGACGCACCCGCTGGGCGCGGACACCGTGGACGAGTTCCTGCTGCGGGCCCCCGGCGGACTCACGGCGGGCGAGATCAACCGGGCCGTGGCGCTGGGGGGCGGTCGCGCCACCTGGATCGAGCGGGCCGACGCCCACGACCTGGTGGACGCGCCGACCCGGGTTCTGCAGCTGGCCACCCGTACCGCCCTCGACGCCGCGGAACTGCCGCTCGCGCTGAGGCGGTTGCTCGGCCGCTGCACCATCCGCTCGCTGCCCGCGGCCTCCGGCCAGGGCGACGCGGGAACGGCGGGTGTGCCGGCGGAAGGCGTGCTGGAGGACACCGTGATGCGCCTGCCGACCCCGGACGGCGGTGTGATCTCGGTGGAGCGGCCGTATCTGCCGTTCACCCCGACCGAGTTCGCCCGCGCGCGTGCGCTGGTGGAGCTGGACGCCCGGCTCGGCCCGCGGGTCCCGCGCGGCCAGGACGTCCTGACGCTGTCCGAGGGCGAGGACATCACCGTGCGCCGGGCGGACACCGGTGACGTGACGGCGGCGAAGGACATGCACGAGCGGTGCTCGGCGCGCACCCTCCGGATGCGCTACCACGGGCCGGTCGGCGACGCGGACCGCTACCTCGGCCATCTGCTCAGCCCGCGCTTCGGCCGCACCCTCGCCGCACAGACGCCGTCCGGCCGCATCGTCGGCCTCGGCCACCTGTTGTGGGACGGCGACGAGACGGAGGTCGCGCTGCTCGTCGAGGACGGCTGGCAGCGGCGCGGCATCGGCGCCGAACTGCTCGGCCGGCTGGTGGCGATGGCCGGGGAGGCGGGCTGCGGAAGCGTGTACGCCGTGACACAGGCCTCCAACACCGGCATGGTCGCCGCGATGCGCGGCCTCGGACTGCCCCTCGACTACCAGATCGAGGAAGGGACCCTGGTCGTCACCGCCCGCCTGGAGAAGACCGGCGCTGCACGGGCGACGTCCGAGCAGCGGCACGAGGAACACGCCCGCCGCGACTGAACGTCCGTCCACGAACGAGGAACGAGCCGGTGCCAGGTGCCGGGTCCCGGTCACCGGGCGACGGGCGACGGGCGACGGAAGCGCAGACCGACGACGTAGGGCGGGCGGGACCGGCGGGTGCAGTGCCGCCGGTCCCGCCCGCATGCCGTCACACCGCGGCTGCGCCCCGCCCGGACCGGAGAACCGTCTCCCCCACCCGTTCGTCCCGGCCTTCCGCTTCCCCTTCGTTGGCCCCTTCCGCTCCCCCTTCGTGCACCGGCCCGGCCCCGTCGAGCGCCCGGTCCAGATCCCCCCACAGGTCCTCGACGTCCTCCAGCCCGACCGACAGCCGCAGCAGCCGGTCGCTCACGCCCGCGCCCCGGCGTTCCGCCGCGTCCACGATGCGGTGGCTGATCGACGCCGGGTGCTGGATGAGCGTGTCCACGCTGCCGAGACTCACCGCCGGGGTGATCAGACGGACGCCCGCGATCACCCCGTGCGGGTCTCCGCCGACCTCGAAGGCGACCATCGCGCCGCCGATCCGCGGATAGTGCACGCGGGCGATCCGCGGGTCCGCGGCCAGCCGGCGGGCCAGCTCGGCGGCGGTCGCGGAGGCGGCCCGCACCCGTACCGGCAGCGTCGCCAGGCCGCGCAGCAGCAGGTACCCGGCCAGCGGATGGAGCACGCCGCCGGTGGCGAAACGTATCTGCCGCAGCTGCCCCGCGAACTCCTCGTCACAGGCGACGACGCCGCCGAGAACGTCCCCGTGGCCGCCGAGGTACTTGGTGGCGCTGTGCAGGACCAGTCGGGCTCCCCGCTCCACCGGCCGCTGCAGCACCGGCGTGGCGAAGGTGTTGTCGGCGAGCAGCGGGACCGAGCCGCAGGCGTGCGCGACCGCCCGCAGATCGACCTCGGCGAGCGTCGGGTTGGCGGGCGACTCGACCATGACCAGCCCGGTGTCCGGGCGAAGCGCGTCCGCGATCCCGGCGGGGTCGGTCCAGGTGACCTCCAAGCCGAGCAGCCCCGCCGTCAGCAGATGGTCGCTGCACCCGTAGAGCGGGCGCACGGCCACGACGTGCCGCAGTCCGGCCGAGGCGCGCGCCAGCAGCACCGCCGTCAGCGCCGCCATCCCGCTGGCGAAGGCGACCGCGCTCTCGGCGCCTTCGAGGCGGGCCAGCGCCGTCTCGAAGCGTGCCACCGTCGGGTTGCCCAGCCGTCCGTAGACGGGCGGGCCGTCCGGCTGCGCCCCGGTCGCGGCGAACGCGTCGATGCGAGCGGCCTCGGCGCGGCTGTCGTAGGAGGGGTAGGTGGTGGACAGGTCGATCGGCGGGGCGTGCAGACCCTGCCGGGCCAGGTCGTCCCGTCCGGCGTGCACGGCCTCGGTGGCCAGTGCCCGTGCCCGTGCGCGGGGCGCTCCGTACGTGCGTACGCCGTCGTACGCGTGCGTGCTCGCAGCGGTTGAGTCCATGGACGGCAGAGTGAACATCGGACGGGTGATCGGCGGCAGACTCCGTGCTACGTTCGACAGATGGCCGAATCCGTCGTACTGGACCCGGTCGATCTCCAGCTGCTGCGGCTGCTGCAGAACGACGCCCGGACCACCTACCGCGACCTCGCCGCGCAGGTCGGCGTCGCGCCGTCGACGTGCCTGGACCGGGTGACGCGGCTGCGCCGCTCGGGGGTGATCCTCGGGCATCAGCTGCGGCTCGATCCGGCCAAGTTGGGACGGGGTCTGCAGGCGCTGCTGTCGGTGCAGGTCCGCCCGCACCGACGGGAGCTGGTCGGGCCGTTCGTGGAACGGATTCGGGCGATGCCGGAGGCACTGACCGTCTTCCACCTCACGGGACCCGACGACTATCTCGTCCATGTGGCCGTCGCGGACATGGCGGATCTGCAGCGCCTCGTGCTCGACGAGTTCACCTCGCGGCGTGAGGTGGCCCGTGTCGAGACACGGCTGATCTTCCAGCAGTGGGAGTGCGGACCGCTGTTGCCGCCGACGGGTTCGGGACAAGTCCCGTGACGCGCGCCGCCTCGCCGTACGAGGATGGAGCGCATGTCACACACCACCAACCCGCTTCCCCGCGAGATCGCCGACGCCTATGTCGACGACCTCATCGCCCTCGACCCGGTGACCGGCACCTACCTCGGCGTGCCGGAGAGTTCGAGCCGTCTGCCCGACTTCTCGCCCGCGGGCCAGGAGGCGCTCGCGCAGCTCGCGCGGGACACCCTGGCGAAGCTCGACGAGGCGGAGCGCAGGCCCGGCGCGGACAGTGACATCGAGCGCCGGTGCGCACGCCTGCTGCGTGAGCGTCTGACCGCACAGCTCGCCGTGCAGGACGCCGACGAGGCGCTCCGCACCGTCGGCAACATGGCCACGCCCGCACACCATGTGCGCGAGGTGTTCACCGTCACGCCCAGCCGGACCGACGAGGACTGGACGGCGATCGCCGAGCGGCTGCGTGCCGTGCCGGCGGCGCTCGCGGGCTACCGCGAGTCGCTGACGCTGGGCCTGGAACGCAAGCTCCACGCCGCCCCGCGGCCGACCGCCACCTTCGTCGAGCAGCTCACGCAGTGGTCGGACGCGGACGGCGAGGGCCGCGGCTGGTTCGAGGAGTTCGTGTCCGCCGGCGCCGGGTCGCGGCCGGACGCCCTGCGCGCGGAGCTGGACGAGGCGGCGCGCGCGGCCACGGCGGCGGTCGTGCGGCTGCGCGACTGGGTCCGCGACGTGTACGCGCCGACGATCGAGGGCGCGCCGGACACCGTCGGCCGTGAGCGCTACGCCCGCTGGTCGCGCTACTACAACGGCACCGACCTCGATCTCGACGAGGCCTACGCGTACGGCTGGGCGGAGTACCACCGGCTGCTCGCCGAGATGAAGAAGGAGGCGGAGAAGATCCTGCCGGGGGCGCGGACGCCCTGGGTGGCGCTGGCCCACCTCGACGAGCACGGCCGGCACATCGAGGGCGTGGACGAGGTCCGCGACTGGCTGCAGGGCCTGATGGACCGGGCGATCGAAGCCCTCGACGGCACCCACTTCGAACTCGCCGAGCGGGTGCGGAAGGTGGAGTCGCGGATCGCCCCGGCGGGGAGCGCCGCCGCCCCCTACTACACGCCTCCCTCCGAGGACTTCTCACGGCCGGGCCGCACCTGGCTGCCGACCATGGGACAGACCCGCTTCCCGGCCTACGACCTGGTCTCCACCTGGTACCACGAGGGCGTCCCCGGCCATCACCTCCAGCTCGCGCAGTGGGCGCACGTCGCCGGGGACCTCTCCCGCTACCAGGCGTCCGTCGGCATCGTGAGCGCCAACGCCGAGGGCTGGGCGCTGTACGCGGAGCGCCTGATGGACGAGCTGGGCTTCCTCACGGACGCGGAGCAACGGCTCGGCTACCTGGACGCGCAGATGATGCGCGCGGTGCGGGTCGTCATCGACATCGGCATGCACCTGGAGCTGCCGATCCCGGCCGACTCGCCCTTCCACCCGGGCGAGCGCTGGACGCCGGAGCTGGCGCAGGAGTTCTTCGGCGCGCACAGCAGCCGTCCCGCGGACTTCGTCGAGAGCGAGCTCACCCGCTATCTGACGATCCCCGGCCAGGCCATCGGCTACAAGCTGGGCGAGCGGGCCTGGCTGCTCGGACGGGAGAGGGCCCGCGAGCGGCGGGGCGACGCCTTCGACCTCAAGTCGTGGCACATGGCGGCCCTTTCGCAGGGCTCACTGGGCCTCGACGACCTGGTGGACGAACTGGCACAGCTCTGACCCTCGGACCGACGCTTCCCGCGCCCGTCGCCGGAGACCAAGCGGGACCGGGCGGGCGAGAGCGCCGTGCGCGTCGGCGTGAAGTCGAACCTGAATTGCCGGCCCGGCACCGTCGGTCCGAACAGGCGCTCCCGCGCGAGCGGTTCACGCCGACGCGAAGAGGCTCGTCGCTTCTGAGTGTGTTTCAGCAGCCGCAGTCCGGCGCGTCGCCGACCGGGGCGGTGAGCGGGTCGGCGGCGCGCCGCCCGGGGCCCTCCCAGGTCTCGTAGGCGAAGCCCTCCCGTACCCAGTACTCGAATCCGCCGAGCATCTCCTTGACGCGGTAGCCGAGTTCGGCGAGGGCGAGGGCGGCCCGGGTGGCCCCGTCGCAGCCGGGACCCCAGCAGTACGTCACCACCGGCACGTCCCGGTCGAGGAGCCGTTCGGCCTGCTCGGCGATGAGCGCGGTGGGCAGGTGGACGGCGCCCGGGACGTGACCCTGGTCCCAGGAGGCCGTGGAGCGGGAGTCCAGGACGACGAAGCCTGGGGCACCGGCGGCGAGGGCGGCCGCCACGTCGGACACGTCCGCGTGGAAGGCGAGGCTCGCCCGGAAGTGCGCGGCGGCCTCCGCGGGTGCGGCGGGAGCGACGCGCAGTACCGGGTCGAGCGGGGTGGTGGCAGTCATCTCAGGGGCCTTTCCGCAGGGTGCCGACGGGTTCGCTACAACTGAGAACCTACGGCGGTGATCACCGCGATTGAAGGGGCTTTCCACGGCGTGGGCCTTGCTTCGCCGGGGGATTCCCTGCAGTCTTCCGCTCATGACCGCGTATTCCCCGGACGCCACCGACTGGCGCATCCTCGAGGTCCTCCAGCGGGAGGGCCGGGCCAGTTTCGCCGACCTGGCGCGTGCGGTGGCGATGTCGGCGAGCGCCGTCACCGAGCGGGTGCGGCGGCTGGAGGAAGCGGGCGTCATCCAGGGCTACGCGGCCGTCGTGGATCCGGAGCGGCTGGGCCTGGGCATCCTGGCGTTCGTGCGGCTGCGCTACCCCAACGGCAACTACAAGCCGTTCCACGATCTGGTGTCTGTCACACCCGAGATCCTCGAGGCACACCATGTGACGGGCGACGACTGCTTCGTGATCAAGGTCGCCGCCCGTTCGATGCGTCATCTGGAGGAGGTGTCGGGGAAGATCGGCGCGCTCGGGTCGGTCACGACGAGCGTCGTCTACTCCTCGCCGCTCCCCCGGCGCCCGCTCGGCAGATAGCCCCGCTGCCGCACCGCCGACCCCGACCTGCCCTTCACCACCTCCAGCTGGGCGTGGACACGCCGGCGCAGGTCGGCGACGTGACTGACGATGCCGACGCTGCGGTCGCGTTCGCGCAGTGAGTCGAGGACGTCGAGGACCTCGTCGAGCGTCTGGTCGTCGAGGCTGCCGAACCCCTCGTCGATGAAGAGCGTGTCGAGGCGGACGCCGCCCGCCTCGTCGGTGACGACGTCGGCGAGGCCGAGCGCCAGGGCGAGCGAGGCGAAGAAGGTCTCGCCGCCGGACAGCGTGGACGTGTCGCGTTCGCGCCCGGTCCAGGCGTCGACCACGTGCAGCCCCAGCCCGCTACGGCCACGGCCCGCCCGGTCGTCGGAGTGCACGAGGGTGTAGCGGCCGGACGACATCCGCTGCAGCCGTACGGTCGCGGCGGCGGCCACCTGTTCGAGGCGGGCCGCCAGCACATACGCCTCCAGCCGCATCTTTCGCTCGTTGTCGGCCGAGGTGCCCGCGGTGAGGCCGGCCAGTCGGGCCACCCGGTCGTACTCCTCGCGCACCGGTGCGAGCCGGCGCACACCGGCCGCCGCGCGCGCGGAGAGCTGGTCGAGTTCGGCGCAGCGGCGGGCCGCGGCGTCCTGTGCGGAGGCGGCGGCGCGCAGACGTTCGGCGGCGGCGGCCGCCGCGGCCTGCGCGGTCGCGAGGTCGGCGGGCGGCTGTCCGGCCGCGGCCACGGTGTCGGGCTCGGCGAGCAGGGCACGGACGGCGGCCTCCTCGACGTGCCGGACGTCCAGCCTGTGTTGCAGGTCCCGGTGGGCGGTGGCGTCGAGCAGGGCCTCGGCGGCGGCCTGCGGCGTGTCGAAGCCGGCCCGGAACGCGGCCTCGTCGAGGCGGCCGTCGGCCGCCTTGAGGCGGGCGGCGCTCTCGTCCGCGGCGCGCGCGGCCTCGGCCGCCTCGGTGAGCCGGGCCGCCTGCCGCTCCAGCTGGGCGGCCCGCGCGGCGACGCTCTCGGCCGTGCCCCGGGCCTGTGTCAGCTCCGCCTCCAGGGCGGCACGCTCCCGCTCCAGGCGGTCCCGGTGGCCCACCCGGGACGCGGCCCGCACCGCGGCCTCGCGCTGGGCCGCCGTACGGCGTTCGTGCTCCTGTTCGGCCTGCCGCAGTTCCTCGCGCGCGGGGTGCAGCGCCGAGGCCTCCCGGCGGGCCAGGGCGTAGGCCTGCTCCACCTCCTGCGCCTCGGCGAGGAGCCGGTCCGTGGGTGCGTCGCCGGCCTCGGCCGTCGCGGCGGCGAGCGCCTCGCGCACGGCGCCGGCACGGCGTTCGTCCCCGGCGTGGTCCTCCTCGGCGACCCGGCACGAGGCGAGCGCCTGCTCCTCGGCCTCCCGGTCGACGTGACCGGCGACCTTGCGGGCGGGCGCGGGGTGCTCGGTGGCGCCGCAGACGGCGCAGGGCGCGCCCTCGGCGAGGGTGGCGGCCAACTCGGCGGCGATGCCGTCGAGGCGCTGCTCCTTGAGGGCGAGCCAGTGCGCGCGGGCGGCCTGCGCGTGCTCCCCGGAAGCCAGGGATGCGCGCCGGGCGGCCTCCAGGTCCCGGGTCAGCTCGTCGCGCCGCCGGGCCGCCTCGAGGCGGCGGCGTGCGGGCTCGCGTCGGCCGTCGAGCTGTTCGGCGCGGGTGGCGGCCTCCTGGGCGGACTCCACGGCGGCCCGCAGGCCGTCGCGCACGGCGTCCCACCCGGCGAGCCAGTTCCCGGTCTCGGCCAGGACCTCGTCGTCGTCCCGCTCCCGCCGGTCCAGTTCGGTCCGCTCGGCGACGAGGTCGGCCAGCCGCCGCTCGCCCCGGCGGGCGGACTCCAGCCCGCCCAGTTCCTCGGCGGCCCGGCGGGCGGCGGCGGCCAGTCCCGCGGCGCCCGCGTCGGCGAAACCCTCGGGGAGCCGGGCACGCGTGCGTGCGGCGCGCGCGGACGCCTCGCGGTGCTCGGCGTCGGCGGACTCACGCAGCTCCAGGGCCGGCGCCACCGCTTCCGCCTTGCGCGCCCGGTCCATCCGCGCCTGCGCCTCCCGGTGCGCGTCGGCCATTTCCTCGAGGGCGGCGGCGCGTTCGCGCGCGTCGGCGAACCGCTGCTGCAGCCGGGCCCGTTCCCGCACATCCGCCAGGGCGTGTTCGGCGGCGGCCTGGGCGGACTCGGCGGCGAGCCGGCCGCAGTGGGCGACGGTCAGCCGCTCGCGTGCGGTGCTGCGGGCGACGGCGGCGGCGGCCAGCACCGCCTCGGCGAGACCCGGTTCGCCCGGGGCCGCCTCGGGCAGCTCCATGGCGTCACCCGCCACCTGCTGCATCCGGTGGGCGTCGGCGAGCAGCGCGGTGTCGCCCTCCCGCACACGGGCCTCGGTGGTGCGGCGGCGCTCGGCGAGCCGCTTCTCGACCTCGGCGAAGCGCCGGGTGTCGAAGAGGCGGCCCAGCAGCCGGCCCCGCGCCTCGGCGTCGGCGCGCAGGAACCGCGCGAAGTCGCCCTGGGGCAGCAGCACGACCTGGCAGAACTGTTCGCGGCTCATGCCGAGCAGCTGGGTGATCTCCTCGCCGATCTCCTGGTGGGAGCGGCTGAGATCCTTCCAGGCGGCGGCGGTCGCGTCGTGCTCGCGCAGTAGGCTCTGCGCCTTCTCGACCGTCGTGCCGACGCCGCGCCTCTTGGGCCGCTCCCAGGGCGGCTGCCGGGTGATCTCCAGTCGGCGTCCGGCGACGGTGAGTTCGAGGGTGACCTCGGTGCGGACGCCGGCGGCGGCGTGGTCGCTGCGCAGGGTCACGCCCTGGCCGCTGTGACGGGCACCCGGCACGGAGCCGTACAGCGCGTAGCAGACGGCGTCCAGGATCGAGGTCTTGCCGGCGCCTGTCGGCCCGTGCAGCAGGAAGAGTCCGGCGGCGGACAGCTCGTCGAAGTCGACGCGCTGGGTGCCGCCGAAGGGGCCGAAGGCCGTCAGGACGAGCCGGTGCAGCCTCATCGGGCCACCTCCCGCGCCGTGTCGTCCGCGCGCACCGCGTCGAAGGCGTCCCGCAGCACACCCTGTTCGCGGGCGTCGGGCCCCGCGCCGCGCACATGCGCCACGAAGTCCTCGGCGATCTCCTGGTCGCTGCGGTCGGCCAGCCGCCGCGCGTACGACACGTCCGGGTCGTCGGGGGCTCGCTCGGGGGCGAAGACGAGGCTCAGGGTGTGCGGGAAGCGGTCGGTGAGCCGGGCCATGGGGTCGGCCGGGCGGACGGCGTCGGTCAGCGTCGCCTCGACCCAGGCTTCCTCGTGGCGGGCGAGCGCGGGATCGGCGAGCAGGTCTTCCAGGGGGCCGCGGATGCGGGCCAGCGGGCGCGGGACGGGGCAGTCGATCCGTTCGGCGGCGATCTCGCCGTCGGGGCCGAGGTCGACGAGCCACATGGTCTTGCGGTGCTCCGCCTCGGAGAAGGAGTACGGCAGGGGGGAGCCCGAGTAGCGCACGCGCTCGGTGAGGGTCTGGCTGCCGTGCAGGTGACCGAGGGCGGCGTAGTCGACGCCGTCGAAGACGCCCGCGGGCACCGACGCGACCCCGCCGACGGTGATGTCGCGCTCGCTGTCGCTGGGCTCGCCGCCGGTGACGAAGGCATGGGCGAGGACGACGGAGCGGGTGCCCGGCGCGCGTGCGGCGAGGTCGGCGCGGACCCGCTCCATGGCGGCGGCGAGCACGGCCTCGTGGCTCGCCTTCTCCACTGCGAACTCCTCCTTCACCAGGGCGGGTTCGAGGTAGGGCAGGCCGTAGAAGGCGACGTCGCCGTGGGCGTCGGGCAGGACGACCGGGGTGGCGGCCGCCGCGGGGTTCGTGCGCAGGTGGATGCCGGCGCGGCCGATGAGTCCGGCGCCGACGCCGAGCCGGCGGGCCGAGTCGTGGTTGCCGGAGATCATCACCGTGGGCACGCCCACCTCGGCGAGCCGGTGCAGGGCGTCGTCGAACAGCTCGACCGCGGCGAGCGGGGGCACCGCGCGGTCGTACACGTCCCCCGACACGACCACCGCGTCGACCGCGCGCTCGCGCACGGTCGCGATCAGGTGACCGATGAACTCGGACTGAGCGCCGAGCATGTTCACCCGGTGGAACGCCCGGCCGAGATGCCAGTCGGAAGTGTGCAGGAGCCTCATGATCCCCGAGACTAACGGCCGGGTCCGACAGCACGGGCGGTTACTCCCGTATCGCACCGTCATGACAGATGACACAAAGGAGCTTTACGGACATTGCACCCCTGGGCGCGTCCGACGCGTCACGCGTCCCCGTACGCCTCCCCGCCCAGCTCGAAGACGGCCGTGCCCGCCGTCGCGTCCGCCAGCCAGGCCCGGAAGGCGTCCACCTCGGCCTCCGGAAGGCCGATCTCGAGGGTGACGGCCTCGCCGTAGGTGACCTCGCGCACGTCGCGCCCGGTCGCGTGGAGGTCGTTGTGGACTTTGCCGGCCCGTTGGTGGTCGACGGTCACCGTGGCCAGGCGGAACCGGCGACGGGTGCGCACGGGAAGGGCGTCCAGCGCCTCGCCGACCGCTCCGCCGTACGCCCGGATGAGACCGCCCGCGCCGAGCTTGACGCCGCCGTAGTAGCGGGTGACGACGGCGACGACGTACCGCATCTCGCGCCGCAGCAGCATCTGGAGCATCGGCACGCCCGCGGTGCCGCCGGGCTCGCCGTCGTCGCTCGCCTTCTGCACACCGGCGTCGGCGCCGATGACGTACGCCCAGCAGTTGTGGGTGGCGTCGGCGTGCTCCTTGCGCACCGACGCGATGAAGTCCTGGGCCTCCTGCTCGGTGGCCGCCGGGGCGAGGGCGCACAGGAAGCGGGAGCGGTTGACCTCGGTCTCGTGCACGCCCGCGCGGGCGACGGTGCGGTACTCCTCCTGCATCGGGCCAGCCTATGCGGTGGAACCCGGGGCGCCGCCGGCGCGGGGCGGGGGCGCGATGCGCCCGGGGCCCGACGGGACGGCCGCGGCCCCGCCCCGGCTACGGCGTGCGGTCGCCTCGGGGCACGGTCGCCGACGTCAGGTGGGCCGCGCCCGGGCCCAGCGACCGCCAGTCGGATCCGTGCCAGGTCAGGACGGCCAGCGCCGAGGTCGGGAACTTGAGCCGCACCGTGTCCAGGGCGACGCGCTCCCCGCCCCCGGCGAGGTCGAGGACCAGTTCCTCCAGGCCGGGATTGTGCCCGACCAGCAGCAGCGTCCCGACGCCGACGGGCGTCTCGCGGACGACGTCCAGCAGCTCGGGCACGTCGGCCCCGTAGAGCCGGGGGTCGAGGCGGACCGGCGCGGGTGCGTCCCACTGGGCGGACGCCAGTTCCCAGGTCCCGCGGGCGCGCACGGCGGTGGAGCACAGCGCCAGGTCGGGGACACAGCCGGCCTCGGCGATCGCGCGGCCCGCCGCCGGGGCGTCCCTGCGGCCGCGCGGGGCGAGCGGCCGCTCATGGTCGGCAACCCCGGCGGGCCAGGCCGACTTGGCGTGCCGCAGGACGACCAGGCGACGCGGTGCGACACCGTCCGACCGGCTCATGCCCGGGCTCCCACGTCGCGGGTGAGTTCCAGGCCGAGGAGCCGGTCCGCGTAGGCGTACGTCTCGAAGCGGGCGCCGTCCGGCAGCTCCGGTCCGGCGTCCTCCGTCCAACGCAGCACCCGCAGCACCCCGGGCACGTCCAGATCGTCCTCCCACGCGGCGCGCAGCCGCCCGCGCACCTCGTCGGGGACCGGCCGCGAGGGCCGTCGCGCCCAGTCGGCGACGGCCCGCCGCCAGCGCGCGAGGGTGTCGCGGGCCTCGTCCAGCGCGGCCGCGTCGAGCCGGAGGGGCTCGGTGCGCTCCACCGCGAGCAGGGCGAGGCGCAGGACGGCGGGGTCCAGATCCGGTGCGGCGCCGCCCCCGGCCGGTTCGTCGCGGGCTTTGGACGGGCCCGGCCAGTCGGGCACGGCGCCCTCCGCCGGGGCGACGGCGACCCGTACGCCGTCCGTGTCGGGGCCGTCCGCCCCGACCACGTGCAGCACCTGGGCGCCACCCGTTCGCGCGGTGGCGTCGCGGCCGTCCTCGAAGGGGTGCATGCCCAAAGCGGCGGCTCCGGCGCGCAGCGCGGCCGATTCGCCCGCCCAGCCGCTCAGCAGGGCCCACGCGGGCGTGCCGCCCATTTCCAGGGCGCGCACGAGCAGATCCGCGACGAGCAGGACCCGCAGCGACGCCGCGCCGTACCCGCGGGCATGCGCCTCGACCCGGGTCGGGCGCCGCCGGGCGGAGGCGGCGACGACGGGTTCGCCGGTTCGGGCGTCGATGATGCTCAGCACAGGGCGAGCCTAGGCGGGCGGAGCGCGGTACGCAGGCAGGAGCCGGAATCAAGGTGCGCGGCGCGGTGTTGCAGTGGGGGCCCGGCTGTGACGACCCATACCCAGAGGAGGCCGCCGGTGTACGGCGACGAGGCAACGATCCGCGAGATCCTCACCGGACTCGGTGACACCTGGGCCGTGGTCGGCCTGTCGACGAACCGCAGCCGCGCGGCCTACGGCGTCGCCGAGGTGCTGCAGCGCTTCGGCAAGCGGGTGGTGCCCGTCCATCCGAAGGCGGAGACGGTGCACGGGGAGCAGGGGTACGCCTCCCTCGCCGACATCCCCTTCGAGGTGGACGTCGTCGACGTCTTCGTCAACAGCGAGCTCGCGGGCGCCGTCGCCGACGAGGCGGTGGCCAAGGGCGCGAAGGCGGTGTGGTTCCAGCTCGACGTCGTCGACGAGGCGGCCTACCGGCGCACACGGACGGCCGGTCTGGAGATGGTCATGGACCGCTGCCCGGCCATCGAGATCCCCCGGCTGGGGGCCCGCCCATAATGGGCCGGTGACCTCTGACTCCCCCCGCGCCCAGCACACTTCGGTCGTCGTCGTGGGCGCGGGACCCGCGGGTCTGACCGTCGGGAACATCCTGCGCGCCGCGTCCGTCGGCTGCGTCGTGCTGGAGTCGGAGAGCCGTGCGGCCATCGAGCGGCGGCCGCGCGCCGGGGTCATCGAGGAGTGGGCCGTGCGCGGACTGCGGCAACGCGGCCTGGCCCATGGCCTGATGGAGCGGGGGCAGCGGCACTCGGCGTGCGAGTTCCGCTTCGGCGGCGAGCGCCACCGCCTCTCCTACACGGAGCTGACGGGACATCACCACTGGGTGTATCCACAACCGTTGCTGGTGGCCGACCTCGTCCGCGAGTACGTCGACGTGCGGGGCGGCGACGCGCGCTTCTCGGTCCGCGACGTCGAGCTCCACGACCTCGACTCGGCTCGTCCTTCGGTGTCGTACACCTGCCCCGAGTCGGGCGAACGGCACTTGCTGACCTGTGACTTCGTCGTCGGCGCGGACGGTGCGCGCGGGGTGAGCCGGGCCGCGATCCCGGCCGGCCACGCGCGGATCGCACGGCACGACTACGGCGTCGGCTGGCTGGCCCTGCTCGCCGAGGCGCCGCCGTCCTCCGACTGCGTCCTGTTCGGGGTCCATCCGAACGGGTTCGCCGGGCACATGGCCCGCAGCCCCGAGGTGACCCGGTACTACCTCCAGTGCCCACCCGGCGACGACCCCGGCAACTGGTCGCACGACCGGGTCTGGTCCGAGCTGCACCGGCGGCTCGAGGCGGCCGGGGCCCCGCCGCTCACCGAGGGCCCGCTGATCGAGAAGCGGATCCTGGACCTGCACGACTACGTGGTCGAGCCGATGAGGTACGGGCGGCTCTTCCTGGCCGGGGACTCGGCGCACCTCGTCGCGCCCATCGCCGCGAAGGGCATGAACCTGGCCCTGCACGACGCGTTCCTGCTCGGCGACGCGCTGGTCGCCGCGGTGGACATGGGCGACGGGGACGGCCTGGACGGTTACTCGCGGGCCTGTCTGCGCCGGGTGTGGGACTACCAGGAGTTCTCGCAGTGGCTGTCCGAGGTCTACCACGGGACGGCGGCCGGCGACCCGTTCCGCGCGGGCGCCTCGTTCGCCCGGCTGCGCCGGCTGTTCACCTCGCCGGCCGCCGCCGCCGCGTTCGCGGAGCAGTACCTCGGGACGGCCGAGCGCTACTGAGCCACCGGTCAGTCGTGCGGCGGCTCGTCGCCGAGCCGGTGGTCCGCCACGTTCAGCGCCTCGTCCACCAGGCGGCGCAGATGCCCGTCGGAGAGCGAGTAGACCACACGGCGGCCCTCCTTGCGGGTGCTGACGAGTCCGGCCAGCCGCAGCCGCGCCAGGTGCTGGCTGACCGCCGGCCGGGCCGCGCCGCAGGCCTCGGTCAGCGTGGTCACGTCGGCCTCGCCCGAGGTCAGTGCGTACAGCAGGGTGAGACGGGTGCGGTCGCCGAGGAGGGCGAGCAACTCGGCGGCGAGGGCGAACTGCTCCTCGCCGGGGGTGCGCGGATGCGCATGGTGTGCAGATGACAGGTGCATGCGTGCGCTCATACGCACATAATGGCGGGGTGGGCGCGCACCCGTCCACCCCGGCACACCGGAAGGGGACCGACGTGAGCGAGCGGCACGACCGAGGACACCGGACCGACGGCGGGCACCATCCCGCGCACGGTCATGGTCACGCGCACCACCATTCCGCCCCCCTCGCCCATGCCCACGACTCCACGCACCACCGGGCCCACGATCACGCCCATGACCACCCGCACCACCATGCCGACCACGCCGACTCCCCTTCACCCCCCTCGACCGCCGCCTCCCGCGCCCGCGCTCTGCGCCACCGCCTCGCGCATCTCCTCACCCCCCATTCCCACGAGACCGCCGACAAGCTGGACCCGGCCCTGGAGAGTTCGGCCCGGGGCATGCGCGCACTGTGGGTCTCCCTCGCGGTGCTCGGTGTGACGGCCGCGGCGCAGGCTGTCGTGGTCGCGCTCTCCGGTTCGGTGGCCCTGCTCGGCGACACGGTGCACAACGCGGCGGACGCGCTGACGGCAGTCCCCCTCGGCATCGCCTTCGTCCTGGGCCGGCGGGCGGCCACCCGGCGCTTCACCTACGGCTACGGGCGGGCGGAGGATCTGGCCGGCATCGCGATCGTCCTGACCATCGCCGCCTCCGCGGTCTTCGCAGGCTGGACGGCGGTGGAGCGGCTGCTGGACCCGCGGCCCGTCGACCACCTGGGGGCCGTCACCCTGGCAGCGCTGGCGGGTTTCGCGGGCAATGAGTGGGTCGCGCGGTACCGCATCCGGGTCGGCCGCTCGATCGGCTCGGCCGCGCTGGTCGCGGACGGCCTGCACGCCCGCACGGACGGGTTCACCTCGCTCGCGGTGCTGCTGGGCGCGGGCGGCTCGGCGCTCGGGTGGCGGCCGGCCGACCCGGTCGTGGGGCTGGCGATCACGGCGGCGATCGCCCTGGTGCTGCGGGACGCCGCCCGGGAGGTGTTCCGGCGGGTGATGGACGCCGTCGACCCGGCACTGGTGGACCGGGCCGAGCAGGCCCTGCGGGCGGTCGAAGGGGTGCGCGAGGTGGGCGAGTTGCGGCTGCGCTGGATCGGGCACCGGCTGCGCGCCGAGGTGGCGGTCGTCGTGGACGGCGACCTGACGGTGCGCCAGGCGCACCGGGTCGCCGTGGCGGCCGAACACGCCCTGCTGCACGCGGTGCCGCGCCTGACGGCCGCACTGGTGCACGCCGACCCGGCGTCGGCGCCCGGCGAGGAGGATCCGCACCGGGTCCTCGCCCACCACGCGGCCGCCCCGAGCACGCCTTAGGCCGCGGGCAGTCCGAGCCCCTCGAGCACCATCGCGCCCGGCAGTTCGGCGAACGCCTCGCCCGGCACCAGCAGCTTCCCGCACGGACGCCCGCGACCCACCAGCACACCGGGCAGGTCGACGACCGCCGCGTCCACCAACACCGGCCAGGAGGAGGGAAGTCCGCCCGGCGCGATCCCGCCGTACTCCGTTCCGGTCTCGCCCGACGCAAGGTCCATCGGGGCGAACGAGGCCTTGCGCGCCCCGAGTCGGCGGCGCACGACGCCGTCGACGTCGATCCGCGGGATGGACAGGACCGGTGGCGGACAGGACCACGCACGCGGCGAGCGTCGTTCCGCCGCCCCGCACTCCGGCGGGTGCGCGGACGGCCGCACGCCGACAGCCCCGTTCCCGGCCGTTCGCCCGTCGGCTCAGCGCGCGGGCGGGGGCACCGACACGGTCAGCACCATCTCCGTCGGCACCTCGCCGCGGTTGGCGTAGGAGTGCGCGGCGTTGGCCTCGAACGTGACACTCGCCCCCGCCCCGACGCGGTACTCGGCGCCGTCGACGGTCAGGGTCAGTTCGCCGACGGTGACATGGGCGATCTCGACCGTGCCCGGCGGGTGCGGGTCCGAGCCGCTGCTCTCGCCGGGCATGAGCCGCCAGTCCCACATCTCCAGCGGGCCCGGCGCCTCCGCGCCGGCGAGGAGGCGGCTGTAACTGCCCGCGTCGGTGTGCCACAGCCGTACCGCCTGGTCGGCGGGGACGATGCGGACCTTCGGGCCCCGTTCGTAGTCCAGCAGCGTGGTGACGCTGATCCCGAGGGCGTCGCCGATCTTGACGACCGTGCCGATGCTGGGATTGGTGCGGGCCTGTTCGATCTGGATCAGCATGCCGCGGCTGACGCCTGCGCGGGCGGCGAGCGCGTCGAGGGTGAATCCGCGCTCGGTGCGCCATCGCTTGACGTTGCGCGCCAGGGACTGGGTCAGCAGGTCGAGGTCCGACACATTCCATCCAGGAGACGAGGGCAATATGTTGAATTACTGGGTTCACTCCACTGCACTATGGTGTGGTGTACCCGATCGTCCACCGAACTGTACTGCGAGTGATCCGTGACAGCACTCTTCGCCCTCGCCACCAGCCTGCTGTGGGGACTGGCCGACTTCGGCGGCGGCCTGCTGACCCGGCGCACCCCGGCGCTGACGGTGGTCGTCGTCTCGCAGGCGATCGCCGCGGCGGTCCTCGGCGCGATCGTGTTCGCCACCGACGGCTGGAGCGAGGCCGGCCCCCGGTTGTGGTTCGCGGTCGCCGCCGGGACGGTGGGCCCGGTGGCGCTGCTCTGCTTCTACAAGGCGCTCGCGCTCGGCCCCATGGGGGTGGTCTCCCCGCTCGGCACGGTCGGTGTGGCCGTCCCGGTCGGCGTGGGACTTTTCCTCGGCGAGCGGCCCGGACTGCTGCAGATCGCGGGGATCGCGGTCGCCGTGCTCGGGGTGGTCCTCGCGGGCGGACCGCAGCTGCGGGGCGCGCCCGTACAGCGTCGGGCCATCCTGCTCACGCTCGTCGCGGCCTTCGGCTTCGGCACGGTGTTCGCCCTGATCGCGGAGGCGTCGACCACGGTGACGGGCCTGTTCCTCGCTCTCTTCGTCCAGCGCGCGGTCAGTGTGGCGATCGGCGGCCTCGCGCTGTACCTCTCCGTACGGCGGAACGCCGCCACCCTCCCGGACGGCGGTTTCCCGTGGCGCTCGCTGCCGGCCCTGGCCTTCGTCGGCCTCGCCGACGTCGCGGCGAACGGCACCTATGTCGTCGCCGCCCAGCACGGTCCGGTCACGGTGGCCGCCGTGCTCGCCTCCCTCTACCCCGTCGTCACGGCCCTCGCCGCGCGCGGCCTGCTGCGCGAACGGCTCCGCGGGCTCCAGGTGGCCGGCGCGGGGCTGGCCCTGGCGGGCACACTGCTGCTGGCGACCGGCTGAGCCACCTGCCCCGACCCGGCCCCCGAACGCGCTTCAGCTCTCGGGCTCCAGCTGGGCGAGGCGTTCCACCGTCGCCTCGTCCAGCTCCGACAGCGCGACCAGCTGGTCCGGGGTGACGCCGTCCGGTATCGGCACCGGGGGCGGGGTGCGCAGCGGCGGCTGCCAGCCGTCGGCGGGCGTCCACCGCCGTACGACCCGGGCGGGGGCGCCCGCGACCACCGAGTGGTCGGGAACCGGGCCGCGCACCACCGCCCCGGCCGCCACCACGACGTTGCGGCCGATCCGCGCTCCCGGAAGGATCACCGCACCCGTGCCGATCCAGCAGCCGGGGCCGATCTCCACGGGCTCCATCCGCGGCCACTGCTTGCCGATCGGCTCGTGCGGGTCGTCGTAGGAGTGGTTCGTGGACGTGATGTACACGTACGGGCCGAAGTAGCAGTCACTGCCGATGGTGACGGTGGTGTCGGCGATGACATGACTGCCCCGGCCGAGGACCACGCCGTCGCCGAGGCGCAGGATCGGATCGGGTCCGAGATCGAGGTCGGGCATCAGACCGGCGGTCAGGGTGACCTGCTCGCCGACGATGCAGTGCGCCCCCAGATGGATCCACGGCTCCCCGAACACCGTGCCGAGCGGGAAGGCGAGCCGGGTGCCCTCCCCCATCGAGCCGAAGCGGAAGCGCCCGGGGCGCTCGGCGGTCACCGAACCCGTGCGCTGCACCCAGGCCCAGCCCGCGTGGACGGCGCGCTGCACGAGGCGGCGCCGCCATGATGAGAACGTGTTCCTGCGCTTGGGCACCCGCACACCGTACTCAGCGGCGCCGGGACCACGGGACCACAGGCCTGTGATCTTCGCCCCACCGGGTGGCGTACGGTGCGCGGAGACGACGGACACGAGGAGACGGTGATGACGCACAGGGCGCTGATCGTGGGCATCGGCGGCAGGGAACCCCGGGTCGACGCGGAGGCGTTCGTGGCGCCGACGGCCTCGGTGATCGGGGACGTGACGCTGGAGGCGGGCGCGAGCGTCTGGTACGGGGCGGTGGTGCGCGGCGACGTGGAGCGGATCACCGTGCGCAGGGACGCGAACGTCCAGGACAACGTGACGCTGCACGCCGACCCCGGATTTCCGGTGACCATCGGCGAGCGGGTCTCCGTCGGCCACAACGCCGTCGTGCACGGCGCGACCGTGGAGGACGACTGCCTCGTCGGAATGGGCGCGACGGTGCTCAACGGGGCCGTGATCGGGGCGGGTTCCCTGGTCGCCGCGCAGGCGCTGGTGCCGCAGGGGATGCAGGTCCCGCCCGGGTCGCTGGTCGCGGGCGTGCCGGCCAAGGTCAGGCGGGAGTTGACACTGGAGGAGCGTCAAGGGGTCACGCTGAACGGCACGTTGTACGCGGATCTCGCCAAGGCGCACACCGCGATCCACCAGGAGTAGACAGCGGGCCCCGCGGCACTGGGGGCGTCACTCCCCGGCGGTCACCGGCTCCGGCTCGGACGCGGACTCGGGCTGCGCCGTCTGCATCTTCTTGGCCTTGCGCTTGAGCACCAGCATCGAGGTCAGGCCGATCAGCACCGCGAGCACCAGCCCCAGCCAGGAGAACCGCTTCAGC
This sequence comes from Streptomyces sp. P3, assembly GCF_003032475.1. Lineage (NCBI taxonomy): Bacteria > Bacillati > Actinomycetota > Actinomycetes > Kitasatosporales > Streptomycetaceae > Streptomyces > Streptomyces sp. P3. The sequence continues at coordinate 5,059,885 of NZ_CP028369.1, read as the reverse complement.
CAGGACTCCGCGACGACGCCCACGTAGTAGATGACCGCGGTCGTGCCGCCCGCCCACGCGATGCCGCCGAGGACGTTGGCGACGAGGAACTTCCAGTACGGCATGTGCAGGACGCCCGCGAGCGGGCCGGCGAAGATGCGCAGCAGGGCGACGAACCGGCCGAAGAAGACCGCCCACATGCCCCACTTCTCGAAGGACCGCTCGGCGGTGGCGATGTGCCCCTCGCTGAAGTGCCGGGGGAACTTCGCGCCGAGCCAGGCCAGCAGCGGACGTCCGCCCTTGCGGCCGATGGCGTAGCCGATGGAGTCGCCGATGACGGCGCCGGCGGTGGCGCACGCACCGAGAACGACGGGGTTGATCCCGCCGTGCTGGGAGGACAGCAGCGCGGCCGAGACCAGGATGATCTCGCCGGGCAGCGGGATGCCGAGGCTCTCGAGGCCGATGACCAGGCCCACCACCGCGTAGACGGCGATCGCGGGCACCGAGTCGAGCCATTCCTGCACGTGCACCGCGGGTTCCTCCCGTTCGACGTCCCTGGGCTTGCGGGTTCCCACGAAGCCTACCGGGTCCGGCGGGTCCGGAGCCGTCCGGTGGTGCGGCGCACCGCCTCCCCGGATCCGGGACGCACGGGACGAACCACAGGTTCCGCTCAGGCAGTCGACGGTGGCGGCCGGGCATCGCGCGGCCGCCCGCCCGGACTCCGCCGCGACGGATGGGCGGCCCGCGATCGACGTGGCCGCAGGCCGGGCCGGGCCGGGCCGGGCCGCTGGACGGTCTGCACCCCGCGGCCCGGCCTGCGGCCGGTTCTTCGTCCTCACGTTCCCTTTGTGTCGGCCCCCGGCCCGCCGCTCAGCGTCCGAGGACCCTCGTCACGCCGACGACGGCCCTGATCGGTACCCGCTGCCCGCCGAGCTTGACGGGAAGGGCCCGGAGATGCGCCGCGGGGGCCGACCGGCCGTCCGGGACGCGCGAGGCGCCCGGAGTACCCGCAGTGCCCGCAGTGCCGGGTTCGCCTGGGAACCTGGGGCCGCCCGAACCGTCCGCAGCGTCGGCGCCCTGGGAGCCCGGGGAGCCCGTGTCACCCGCAGAGTCGCAGCAGTCCGCCTGGACGATTCTCGTGTGGAACTGCGGTGCCGACGGGGTGGGTTCGGCGGGCTCGGGAGCGGCGTCGGGGGCGACTGGCGCGGCGTCCCGGGGCGCGGGTGCGCCCGGCGGCACCACGGCCTTCGGGTCGGGCGGCTCCGCCGAGCCGCGGACCGACGGGCCGGGCCGTCCCTCCGACGGGGCGACCGCGTCGAACAGCCACCGCTGTCCGGCGGAACCGTCCCGTGGGGCGACGGCGAGGCCCCTGCCCGAGCCGTCGGCGTCGCGGGCGACCACGAGATCGTCGTTCCGGCGCAGTACGAGCTCGCCGCGGACGGTCAGGTCGAAGAACGTCTCGCCGGAGTGCACCAGACAGCCGGCCAGGGCGGTCGTGCGGCGGTGCGGATCGGCGGCCAGGCAGAGCGTGGGGTCGGCGGAGCTGCGCAGCAGACCGTCCTCTTCGTACGACCACTGCTGGGTCGCGCCCTGCGAGCACGACGTCAGGACGATCGCCGCTCCGGCCGCCGGCCGGCCTCCCCGGACGTCGAGGCAGAGTTCCGTGTCCGGACCGCGCAGCCTGCCGCGCGCGATCTCCATGGACCGCGAGGCGGACGCGGCCGACGGAAAAGCGGAGGACGAACGGCTGCCCGGGCCGCCCTGCGCGGTGGTGCCCGGGGCGCTGATGCCGCCGGCCGGCGCGCCCCAGGTGGCCCCGGGCCCGGGCACGCCGGTGTCTTCCGTCCAGCCCCTGGCCACGAAGACGGTCGCGACCAGTGCGAGGGCGGTGAGTCCGGCGCCCACGAGCAGGGCCCTGGGCCGCCTGCCCGGCAGGGCGAGCAGACCGGCCGACGTGGTGCGGTGACGGCCGGTCCCGGCGAGCGGACGCACGGGGACGGGCCGGGGAGCGGCGTCGGCGGCGGCCGTACGGGCGGGACGCGACTCGAGGTAGCGCAGCGCGCCCCAGCCGAGCACGGTCTCGGCGAGCAGTACGTCCAGTCCGCCGTCGAAGTGACTGAGCTGTTCGGCGGCGTGCCGGCAGAAACGGCAGTGCGCGAGATGCTGCCGGACATCGGGCAGCAGGGTGCCGCCGCGACGCAGGGGGATGTCGAGGAGACGGTTGTAGAAGCGGCATTCGCCGGTCGGCGCGAGTTCCCGGTGGGCGCGTACGCAGGCCGCCCGGAATTGTTCCCGTGCCTGTTCCAGGACGGCCGCAGCGGTCACGGCGTCCATGCCCGACAGACCGGCCGGTACGGTTATGGGTTCCGACTCCACCTCGGTGTGCCACAACAGGCATTGGGAGGCCGCCGGGAGCAACTGGAAAGCGTGTTCGGCGAGTTGCCGCCTTTCCGCGGTCGCCGGTCGCGCGGCGCGCAGTCCACGGCCGCCGACGGTTTTCCGCAGCTCCGGCAGAACGGCGGAAACGCTTTCGGCGCCGGCCCATTGCCGGACCGTCTCACGGACGGCGACGAGGAGCTCGGGACGCAGGGCCCCTGCGGTGCGTCCGTCCGCGAGGCGGCCGAGCACCTCGTGGAACGCGGCGGCGGCCACCAGTCGGGCCGTGTCCTCGGTACCGGCCAGACAGACGGTCGCGTAGTCGTGAGCGGCCCGCCAGTGACGGGCGAAGAGCAGGGCGATCGCGCGGTGCCGCCCGTCGCCGCCGGCCAGTCGGGCGACGAGCTGGGGGTCGGAGTCCCCGGGCGTCCAGCCGGGTCGGGGCGGGTGGGGCGGGCGTGGGGGGTTGGGGGATTGCACGGAACCAATTCCTTCCAAGCCGACGAACGGCACGGAATAGGACGTCGTCGGAAAGCAGGTGCCTGATTGGTGCATACCTTTGGCCTGACCAGGCGCGTCGACCGGATCCGGCCCTTCCGTAAGGGGAGGCTCACCTTCGCACACGCGTCTCACGGGAAACAAGGAGTTTGAGTGACCCAAGTTCAAAGTGCGGGAATTTCAGATAAGTTACCGACGGTATCCGCACCCGTTTTCGAAAACCCACCGGAGGACCGGGCTCAACTTGTGCCCGCGGAAAGCAGGATGGCGCACGGAATCTCCAACTTCGGGCCCGTCGCGGCGACCCCGTCCACCCGCCCGGGAGTCGGAGCGACCGGTCCACGGGAATCCCCGAGGCGGCTCTCGGCGTACTGCCATCAGCATCGGTCAGCACGAGTGCCCCCGCCCCGCATCCATGGTCCGCAAAAGCAGTAGCCCCCGCTGCCGGTCTCGGCACCCCGCTCCTCCCCGACGTCAAGGCGACTGCGAAGGAGATGCTCTCGGAGCGGCGTTACGGCACCGGCGACAAGGCCGACTGTCTGCGCACGGTCGTCCGCCTCGCCTACGACCGGCCCGACCCGGGAGCGGAGTTCACGGCCTGGCTCGAGGAGATTCGTCGCGAACCTGGAGGACGGCGCCGCCGGACGGCAGCAGGAGCAGAAACCGGAACGGGAACAGAACCGGGAACAGATACAGGAACGGGCACCGCAACAGAAGCAGGAACGGGAATCTGCGCAGCGGTCGGCGGCAGACGTCGTCGCACACCGGTGCCGGCCGCGCCGCCCGGTCCACGGGTCCACGGGTCCACGGGTCCACGACCGTGGGGCGGTATACGGACCGGCGACCGCGCCGCACCCGCGGGACGCGGCGCCGACGGCCGCCACAGGCGCGCCGAGCCGGGTCAGCCGTTGGGGCGCAGGGTCCAGACGACGGTCATCTCGCCGGTGACGGCCCCGTCGGCACGGCGGATCTCGATGGCGACCGGGAACTCGGGGCGCTCTCCGGCGTCGAGTTCCGCGACCACCTCGGCGGCCGGACGGCCCAGGGTGGCGGTGGCGGTGACCGGGCCCATGGCGAGCTTGCGGTAGGCGATCTCGGCGCCGACGGCGAGCGGCACCGCACGGGAGAGCTGGTCGCCGAACGCGGCGAGCACGATCGCGCCGCTGGCGGACTCGCCGAGCGTGAACATCGCCCCGGCGTGCGGGCCGCCGACGTGGTTGTGGAACTCGCCCTGGTCCGGCAGGACGACCACGGCCTTCTCCGGACCGGCCTCCAGGAACTCGAGGTGGAGGGTCCGGGCCATCGGCACGGTGGCGGCGAGCATCTCGCCGACGGACATCTGGTCTGCGCTCATACCCGGAGGTTACCTGCGGGTAGCTTCGGCTGGCCAGACCGGTGTGACGAGCCCCGCACCCCCGATGTCCGGTGACGCGGACGCCATCCGGGCGCCACCGGGACACGGGCGGCCGTCACCGCAATTCGGAAGGTAACGGACACGATGCGTGTGTTCCGGCCGGCGGAGCCGCGATTCGGTACGTCCCTGACAAGGGGCGGTGACCGAATCGTGTCCGGCACGGCACTAGGGTTTCTGGCCATGTGGCCAGGACAGCAGCCCCCCGGGGGAGAGCAGAACCCGCAGGCGCAGAACAATCCGTACCAGCAGCCGGGATACCAGCAGCCGAATCCGTATCAGCAGCCCGGCTACCAGCAGCAACCCAACCCCTATGTCCAGCAGACCCAGTGGGGCGCGCCGTCGCCCGCGGGCGCGCCCACGCCGCCGCCCGGCAGCGGCGGGGGCGGAGGCAACCGGACGAAACTGGTAGCGATCGTCGCGGCCTCCGCCGTCGTGGTGGCCGCAGGAGTCACCGGCTTCCTCGTGCTGGGCCGCGGTGACGACGGGAAGACCGACGTGAGCAAGGGCAGCCCGAGCCCGACGACCTCCACGTCCGCCTCGGCTTCCGCCTCGTCCGGCACGGACGACAACCCGCGCACGAACGAGACCGAGAAGCCGACCGTGGCCGGCTGGAAGGTCGTCGTGAACCCCAAGTGGGGCCTCGCCTACGACGTGCCGGCGGACTGGGAGGTCCAGTCGCCGGGCCTGAGCCAGGGCTTCGAGTGGGAGGACAAGAAGAAGTCCGACGGCTACGACCGGATCCTTCAGGGGGGCACGGCGGAGTTCAAGTCGAAGTGGTGCTCCACGGACTCCGACAAGGACGGCAAGACCGAGGACACCGCGCTGGCCGTGGTCGGCTCCAAGGGCGCCGAGGGCGCCAAGACCACCGACGAGATCGCGATCAACACGCCCGCCTGGTGGGTGTTCGGCGGCTACACCGAGCCGGACAAGAAGAGCCTCACCTTCGACAAGAAGGCCACCGCCTTCACCACCGCCTCGGGCATCAAGGGCAGTTACGCCTGGGCCCAGTCGACGAACACGCCCCAGAAGGGCAAGTGCGACAGCGACGGCAAGGCGATCACGTTCGGCTTCAAGAACTCCGCCGGTGACTTCGTGTCGTGGAACCTCTACGGAGCCAAGGGCGTGAAGGACGAGCTCCCGACAGCCACGATCATGCAGATCCTCAGCACCGTGCGCCTCCACGGAACACCGACGCACGGCTAGGGCGTGACGGGAGGGCGCGTGGTGGCGGGCAGCGCGGGGCGAGGCGCGCCGGTCAGCCGATGCCGAACGCACCCTCGGGCGGCTCGGGCGAGGGGACGGCGTCCTCGTCCCGCACCGGGTGCGCGTCCCCGATGAAGCGGCGCAGGCCGGGGCCGTGCTCGACCCGGGCCGGGAACGCGTCGGAGGCCGTGCGGCGGGCCAGTGCGCTCACGTCCAGCGGGCGGTGTGCGGCGGCGAGCACCGCGTTGCCGAACCGGCGGCCGCGCAGCACGGCCGGTTCGGCGATGAGCACCAGTTCCTCGAACACCGCCGCCAGGTTGGCCAGTTGGGAGCGCAGGAAGCCGAACGGCGCCGAGTCCGCGAGGTTCGCGAGGTAGACACCGTCACCGCGCAGGACCCGTCCGGCCTGCCGGGCATAGGAGAGGGACGTGAGTGCGGCGGGGACGCGCGAGCCGCCGAAGACGTCCGCGACGAGTACGTCGGCGGAGTCGTCCGGCGCCGTCTCCAGCCAGGCCCGCGCGTCCGCGGCGTGCAGGGCGATGCCCGCCCCGGTCGGCAGGGGCAGGCACTCGGCCACCAGGTCCAGCAGGCCGTGGTCGAACTCGACGACGTCCTGCCGGGATCCGGGCCGCGTCGCGGCCAGGTACCGCGGCAGGCTGAGCGCGCCGCCGCCGAGATGCACCGCGTCCAGCGGCCGCCCCGGCTCGGCGACGCTGTCCAGGACGTGGCCGAGGCGGCGCGCGTACTCGAACTCCAGGTGGGTCGGCTCGTCGAGGTCGACGTACGACTGCGGGGCGCCGTCGACCGTCAGCAGCCAGGCCCGGTCCCGGTCGACGTCGGGCATCAGTTTGGCGACGCCGTGGTCGACGGCTCGGGACACGGGTACGGGGTCGTCGTTCGCCTGTCGGCTCACCTGGTCGTTCACCCTGTCATTGTGCCGGGGGGACCGCGGCGCGCGTCCGCGATCCCCCCGCCGTACCTGCCGGACCGCGGCGCGCGTCCGCGGTCCGCCCACGACGCGTGGGCCGTGCCGTGCCTACAGGACGGCTGTCACCGTGCCCGCCGCCACCGTCCGCCCGCCCTCGCGGACCGCGAAGCCGAGCCCCGGCTCCAGCGGGACCTCCCGGCCCAGTTCGACGGTCATGGCGACCCGCTCGCCGGGCCGTGCCACGGCGGTCTCCCCCAGGTCCACGTCCCCGACGACGTCCGCCGTGCGGATGTAGAACTGCGGCCGGTAGCCGGTCGAGACGGGCGTGGCACGGCCGCCCTCGCGCGTCGACAGCACGTACACCTCGGCGGAGAACCTGCGTCGGGGCGTCACACTGCCGGGGGCCGCCACCACATGACCCCGGCGCACCGCGTCGCGCGGCACACCGCGCAGCAGCAACGCGACGCTGTCGCCGGCCTGCGCCTCGTCCATGGGCTTGCCGAAGGTCTCCAGCCCCGTCACCACGCTGTCCACGCCCGCGCCGAGCACCTCGACCCGGTCGCCCACCCGCACCGTGCCCCGCTCCACCGCCCCCGTGACGACGGTCCCGCGGCCGGTGATGGTGAGCACGTTCTCCACGGGCAGCAGGAACGGCGCGTCGAGATACCGCTCGGGCAACGGCACATAGGTGTCCACCGCGTCGAGCAGCGCGTCGACCGACGCCGTCCACCGCGGGTCGCCCGCCAGCGCCCGCAGCCCCGACACCCGGACGACGGGCGCGGCGTCGCCGCCGTAGCCGTGCTCGGTGAGCAGGTCGCGGACCTCCAGTTCGACGAGGTCGATGAGCTCCTCGTCCCCGGCGTCGGCCTTGTTGAGCGCCACCACGATGTGGTCGACCCCCACCTGCCGGGCGAGCAGGACGTGTTCGGCGGTCTGCGGCATGATCCCGTCGAGCGCGGAGACGACGAGGATCGCCCCGTCGAGCTGCGCGGCGCCGGTGACCATGTTCTTGACGTAGTCGGCGTGGCCCGGCATGTCGACGTGCGCGTAGTGGCGGGTGTCGGTCTCGTACTCGACGTGCGCGATGTTGATGGTGATGCCGCGCGCGGCCTCCTCCGGGGCTCGGTCGATGCGGTCGAACGGCACGAAGGCGCCGGTCCCGCGGTCGGCGAGCACCTTGGTGATGGCCGCGGTCAGGGTGGTCTTGCCGTGGTCGACGTGACCCATGGTGCCGATGTTGAGGTGCGGCTTGGTGCGCACGTAGGCGGTCTTGGGCATGGCTGTACCTCGAAGCGTGTCCGTAGGAGTTCCAGAGGAACGCGGACCCCGGATTGCTGCCCGACCCTCCCCCTGCGGGGTCCGCCGGACGATCCGGAGAGGGTCAGCTTCGGGCGCCGTCGACAGCGGCCGGGAAAGGCGGGACGGCAGCCTTCGGGGCATCCGCGACTGCGGATGCGGCGAGGAGGAAGGCGTACCGGAACATGTCGTCGATCATCGCGGACGGTTCGTTCGGTGTCGAAGGGTTTTCGGCGGGTGCGGCCGGCCGCCTGCCGCCGCCGTCGGGAGGCGGGGCGTCCGGCCGTCATCCGGCCGGGACGCCGCCGATGTTCTTCAGCGCCTCGCGCACGCTCAGCGGCGCGAACCTGCCCCGCTCCCGGACGAGAAAGGCGCGGACGGCCTCCGGGTCGGTCTTGGCGTACTCGCGCAGGCTCCAGCCGATGGCCTTGCGCACGAAGAAGTCGGGGTGCCCGGACTGGCGCAGACAGTACGCGAACAGGCGGTCCGCGTCCGTGCGGTCCTTGTAGGTCAGCTGGTGGAGCAGGGCGGTGCGGGCGACCCACAGGTCCTCGTCGGCGATCCAGGCGTCCATGTCGGCGGTGAGCCGGGGGTCGGCCGCGACGAGGGCGCCGACCACATGCGCGGCGAGCAGGTCCACGGTGTCCCACCAGGACGTCGTGGCGACGAGCCGGCGGGCCGTCGGCAGGAAGGCGGAGGACAGGCGTCCCACATGCCGGCGCAGGTAGTCGACGGCGAAGTAGTGGTACTCGCGCTGCGGCAGCGCCCAGCAGCGCAGTGCGATCGCCGTGCAGTCGTCCTCGCCGGGGCGCGGCGCGCCCGCCAGGACCGCGCGGGACAGGGCCCGGCGGTCGGGTGTGGGCAGGCCCAGGAACGGGGCGACGTCCTTCATGTACGCGCGCATCGCCGCCGCCCGGGCGGGGTCGGCCGCGGCGCCGTACACGGTCGTCAGCCGCTCCAGCACGGTGTCGGCGAGAGCGCTGTCCGGCACGCCGGGAGCACCCGCACTTGTGACGGTCATGAAACGCACCATACGGCGATCACACATCTCCGTCGGTTACTGTCGCTGGATGCTCGATGCCCCCACCCGCTCTGGCGGCACCGCCGCGGCCCCTCCCCGGGCCATCGCCACGGAGCTCGCCGTCCCCGCCGTCCCGCCCGTGGTGACGGGTGTCCTCACACCCGCCGTCCCACCCGTCGTCGCCCGCGTCACGGCTCCGGTCCCCGCGCCCGGCGGTCTCGCCGCGCGATGCACGGCAGTGCTGCTCTCGCCCTGGTCCCGCCTGGCTCTGCTGGTCGCCCTGCTCGTCGCGGCCGCCACGAGCGTGCTGCTCTTCGAGCCGCAGAAGCTGCTCGCGGACGGCTGGCCACCGCAGTTGGGCGGCCCGTCGGCCGCCGTCGTCTTCGCGGTGGCGTACGGACTGTGCACGGTGGCGTTCGTGCCGAGACCGCTGCTGAACCTGGCCGCGGGCGCGTTGTTCGGCTCACAGTGGGGCATCGCGGCGGCGCTGGCGGGCACGGTACTGGGGGCCGGCACGGCCTTCGGGCTGGGCCGGCTGCTCGGCCAGGACGCCCTGCGTCCGCTGCTGCGCGGACGGCTGCTCACGGCGGCGGACGGACAGCTCAGTCGGCACGGCCTGCGCTCGATGCTGGCGGCCCGGCTGTTCCCGGGCGTTCCGTTCGCGGCCGCGAACTACTGCGCCGCCGTCTCGCGGATGAGCTGGCCGTCCTTCCTGACCGCGACCGCACTCGGCTCGGTCCCGAACACGGCCGCGTACGTCGTGGCCGGGGCCCGCGCCTCCTCCCCCACCTCACCGGCCTTCCTGATCGCCCTGGGCTGCATCGCCCTGCCGGCGCTCGGCGGCGCGGCGGTCGCCTGGCGCAAACGCCACCACCTGCGCCGCGCGTGACGCGGTGACCGGTCCGTCCGGCTCCCACGCCCGGTCCCGTCCTGCCGACCGCACCTTCCGAACCTCCCGTACACCGGCGGCTCCTCGGCCCGTACCCCGGATCAGGTCAGGGGTTCCCCCCGCGCAGCCCGTCGGACGCGGGCCAGTCGTACACGCGCAGGCGCGACACCGCGACACCGCCGGGCAGGCCCGCGTACCCGCTCACCAGGGATGCTCCTCGAGGTACTTGGCGATCTCCGGCCGCTCCCAGGCGCCGTCGGCCACGACGACGCGATAGCGGCGCGTGAGCGTCTCGCCGGGGGCGAGCTCCAGTTCGTCGAAGAACGCCCAGGACGGGGCGATGCCCGCGAAGGGCTCGTTGCGGACGAACCAGTGTGCGGGGTGCGCGCCCCGGGCGCCGTCGTGGTCGTTCTCGGGCGCGTGTGCGAAGACGACGGTGGCGTGGCCGTCCGCGCCGTCGTGCTCGCCGGACAGGGCGAGCCAGGGGCTCTGCGAGGCCATCAGCCCCGGCCCCTCCCCGTCCGGGCCGATGATGCGGCCGTCCCGGAAAGCGCGCGGGCCGCGCCAGAACAGGCCCGTGTAGCCGGCCATCTCCCGCCCCGCGGTGGTCGGGCTGCCGAAGCGCAGCGGCTCCTCCCGGCAGTTGACGACGGCGCTGGTCCAGGTCAGCGCCCAGGAGCCGGAGGCGTGGTCGACGTCGTGCACCTCGATCCGGCGGGACTCCCGCGCCCACAGCTCCCCGCTGTGCGGCCGCCAGTCCAGGCGCTCGGCGATGACGACCCGGCCGTCTTCCGCGGCGACCTCGTCGAAGCCCGCGTGTGTCATGGAGCCGACGCGCTCCGGCAGTTCGAGATAGCCGTCTCCGTGGACGTACGAGTTGCCGCCCCACAGGTTGGCCCCGGAGAGGTGGGAGGCGGTGAGCGACAGTCCCTTGTGCCAGCGGTGGTCGTTCGGGCGGTAGTCGGTGACGACGTCGCCGGCCAGGGTCCTCATCGGGTGGAGGTACGGCTTCGGCGCCTCCCACGCGGCCTCCGGACGGTAGACGTAGGCGAGAAGTTCGACGCCGGTGGCCGGGGCGGTGACCGTGACGCGGTCGCCGTGGGCGTGGACGAGCCGCAGCTCCCCGGTCATGCGGGTACCTCCGCCTGCGCCGGGCCCGGGGCGGCGCCGGTGCCCGTACCCGTGCCCGTACCGGGAGCCCAGCCCGGGGCGCCGCCGTGGAGCGCCGTGTAGTAGGGGTCGCCGGGCCCGATCTCGCCCCGCCGTACCGTCGTGTCGGTGAACGCCGACTTGTACAGGGCGGTGACCAGTTCCAGGCTGGTGCGTCCGTCGGCACCGCTGCTGCGCGGCCGTCGGCCGGCGCGCATGCTCGCGACCAGCTCCCGCAGCTGCGCGAGGTGCGAACTGGGGACGTCCGCGCCGAAGTCGCGCCAGGCCGCCGCCTCGTCGCCCGGCACACCGGGGGCGGGGGTGACGCGCCAGTCGGCGTTGGAATGGCCGTAGAGGTGGGTGAGCTCGACGGTGGCGCGCTCGCAGTCGATGCGGATACGGCTGACCTCGTCGGGGCTCAGGACGCTGTTGACGACCGTGGCCAGGGCTCCGCTCTCGAAGCGGACCAGCGCGGTGGACACGTCCTCCGTCTCCACGGCGTGCACGAGCCGGCCGGCCATCGCCCGCACCTCGCTCCACGGGCCCAGGAGGTCGAGCATGAGGTCCATCTGGTGGATGCCGTGGCCCATGGCCGGGCCGCCGCCCTCGGTCTCCCAGCGACCGCGCCAGGGGACGGCGTAGTACGCGGTGTCGCGGTACCAGGTGGTCTGGCAGTGCACGACGAGCGGCCGTCCGAGGGCCTGCTCGGCGAGCAGCCGCCGCACGTGCCGCGTCCCCGAGCCGAAGCGGTGCTGGAAGACGATCGACGAGTACGGGCCACCCTGAGTGCCCTCCTCCGCCTCCACCGCCGCGTAGTCGGCGAGGGTCGGCACGGGAGGCTTCTCGCACCACACCCAGGCGCCCGCCCGCAACGCGGCCACGCTCTGCTCACGATGCAGGGTCGGCGGGGTGCAGATGGTCACGAGGTCGGGGCGCTGCTCCGCCAGCATCCGCTCCAGATCGGTGTACGGGTGCGGGACCCCGCCATCGGCGCAGAACGCCCGGACGGCGGTGGCATCGATGTCAACGGCCGCCACGACCTCGGTCTCGCCCTCGGCGGCGAGCTGCTGGAGGGCGGGCAGGTGGGAACCGCGGCCGATGGCGCCGACGCCGACGACAGCGGCCCGGATGCGGCGGCCGTCGAGTGGGATCCGGGGCGGAGTGGAGGGGGACATGGACGTGATCAGCACTCCTGTGACGTGCGGCCGTTCAGCCGGGCGGGCCAGCGACGAGCGGGAAGCGTCCAGTACGTGGGCACAGCAAGCGCTTTCCCGTCGGCAGCAACGTATGCGGCGCCCGGGCGGCCGGTCAACCATGCGAACCCGTGCCGCGGCCCCGCCGCGGGCCGCCCGCGGACGGTCCCCGCAACCCCTCTCCGGCCTGACCCCGAAACCCGGCGTCGCGGCCCGGCCGTAGACCGAACCCGCATCGCGGGCCGATGGGGGGCACCTGCCGGGCTCCGGACGTGACGTCCCCGAAACCCCTGTGAACGAGGCGGCACACCAGACCGCTACGCTTCCTTTGCACAGTCTTGAATCAACGGTCGCGGCGGCCCGCCGTCGCCGTCGCCCCGCTCCGATCGGCACTTGGACTCCGTAACCTCATGTCTTGGTTTGAATCCCTCATCCTCGGACTCGTCCAGGGGCTGACCGAGTTCCTCCCCGTCTCCTCCAGCGCGCACCTGCGGCTGACCGCGGCGTTCTCCGGGTGGGAAGACCCCGGCGCCGCCTTCACGGCGATCACGCAGATCGGCACGGAGGCCGCGGTCCTCATCTACTTCCGCAAGGACATCGGGCGGATCATCGCGGCGTGGAGCCGGTCACTGTTCGACAAGACGATGCGCAAGGACCACGACGCCCAGATGGGCTGGCTGGTGATCGTCGGTTCCATCCCGATCGGCCTGCTGGGTGTGACCCTGAAGGACCAGATCGAGGGACCGTTCCGCGACCTGCGGATCACCGCCACCATGCTCGTCGTCGTCGGCATCGTGATCGGCGTCGCCGACCGTCTCGCGGCCCGGGACGAGACGGGCGGGAAGCACCGTGCGCCCAAGCAGCGCAAGACCCTGGAGAACCTGGGCGTCAAGGACGGCCTGATCTTCGGCCTCTGCCAGGCCTGCGCGCTGATCCCCGGCGTCTCGCGTTCCGGCGCCACCATCAGCGGCGGCCTGTTCATGGGCTACAAGCGCGAGGCCGCGGCGCGTTACTCCTTCCTGCTCGCCATCCCGGCCGTGCTGGCCTCCGGGGTCTTCGAGACGAAGGACGCGCTGGAGGGCGGCCACGTGGCGTGGGGGCCGACGCTGTTCGCGACAGTGATCGCCTTCGCGACGGGCTACGCGGTCATCGCCTGGTTCATGAAGTTCATCAGCACCAAGTCGTTCATGCCGTTCGTCTATTACCGCGTCGTCCTCGGCATCGTCATCATCGCCCTGGTCGCGACGGGCGCGCTCAGCCCGCACGCGGCGGAGTCCGCGGGCTGACGCGTCAGCCCGGCCGGGCAGGACGGGACTCGGGACGCCGAGCGGCGGGCAAGGCAACTCACCGCGGCGCCGGGCCGGTTGATCGATCAACCGTGACCAAGCCCATATCGGCCGGCGTAGCCGTCCGGTAGCGCAGTGTCAGTGCTTGCGCCTAGGCTTGGCGCATGTCCCCCACTTCTGTCTCCCCTGGTTCCGTGCGGTCCGCTGCCGAGGTGAACGAGCGGATCCGGGCCCTCTGGATGCGCTCCGGCGGGTCGCTGTCCACCCAGGAGCGGGCAGAATACGAGCTGTTGGTCGTGGAGTGGGCCTCGGCGATCCGCGGCGAAGTGGTCAAGGCGGCCTGAGCCCCCGCCGCCCTGGAGCCCCCGTGACCGAGCGGGTGACAAGGGGCGAGAGCCAGGATCGCCCCAGCCGGGTGCGGCCGTCGCCTGCCGCGTCCACGGTGCCCGTCGCCGTCGGCGGGCGACATCATGGACCGACAGTCGAGAGAGCCGAACCGTGAGACTGATCAGCGACGCCGGGTACAGCGAAGTGATCCTCTCCGCGTCCGCGGAGGAACTGACGCGACTGGCGACCGCGGTGGCGCAGGGCGACGGCATCCTCCGCTCCGCCTCCTCACCGGGCGACAACGCCCTGGCCGGCGTCGAGGTCGAAAGGACGGACGGTCCCGGCGTCCTGATCCGCCGGGACGCCGGGCGGCAGTTCCTCGTCATCAGCGGTGACTCCGCCGGCAGAGCCGTGCTCGCGGGGAACCTGCTGGAGATGGCCACCGCGGAGGACGGCGGCCATCTCCACGTCGACCACTTCCCCGGCCACTACTACCTCGCCGAGGGGTCGTTGCCCCTGGTGGTCGAGAGCCCGCACGGAGGCATGCCCACCGGCGAGCAGCCGACCGCCGGATGATCGTCGGCAACCGGCGGTCGGCGGCGGGACCCCGCGACGGCCGGGCGACCCCTCGCACGCTTGCGATCTCGTCCACGTGGTGAACGGGGAACCCGGGCCGGGGGACGCGGACCCGGGACGATCCGAGCGGCACCCGCCGCTCGGCTCAGGGCGTGCCGTTGTCCTCGGAGTTGCCGTTGCCGTTGAACGTCCACACGGCTTGGCTGCCGGGGCCGACGACCAGCGTCGAGTGACCGATCCGCTCGATGTGCCGTTCCGGCACGGGCCGGTTGAGTGACATCTCGACCCGCTGCAGACCGGCTTGATCGCGTGGGACGGCGTCGAGTCGGATCGTGGTGCCACCCCGCTCCGCGACGACCCCGCCGTCCGTCACGGTCCGGACGGCGAACCCGCCGGCCCGGAGCAACGGCACGGTGTCGGCCAGGTCGCCCTCGGTGACCGCGAGCCGGACGGAGGTCACGTCTCTCATCAGGTGGGTGCGGTAGTCGTCGGAGAGGTAGCGCTCCCTGCCGACGTCACCGGGAAAACCCGCCGGCTCGGTGTGGCCGCGAGGATCGGCGAAGTACTCCGGCCGGTACTCCATCGCCCAGGCCCCGAAGGCGTCGTACTCGGTGGTGGTGAGAACGGCGTCGAACCACGGCACGGGCACTCCGTCACCGAAGTCCCTGGTCTGGAGGAATCCGACGGGGTCGGCGACCCCCTCGCTCTTCAGTCGCTCGGTGACCGTCGCCAGGTCTCCCTCTCGTTCGGTCGACAGGCCCAGCCCGGCGGAGCCGAGGGTGCCGTCCTGGCCGGCGATGTCACCGACTCCGAACAGCTCGAGGTAGGTCTCGCGGCCCATCAGATAGCGGCCGGTCCAGGTCTGCCCGCCGGTCCCGGTCGTGGTGCGGACCTGGAATTCGGCGAAGTCCGAGAGATAGCCGGAGTGTTCGATGGCGTCGGCGGTCTCCCGGTCGAGGACCCCGTAGGAGTGGTTGTAGAACAACAGCTGCCGGTCGGACGAGGGTCTGCTCCCGTCGGCCTGTGCCGTCCCCGCGCCACCCCCGATCGCCCCGGCGAGGGTCACAGCGAGCACGACGATCATCCGTAACGTCCGACGCATCAGCATGCGAACGATCGTAGGACGGGAAGGGCTCGACCAAGGTTCTTTTCGAACGACGGCGGAGCGGCTGACGCCTGACGTTCCACAAGGCACGCGGCACGACACCGCCCCTCGGTGGCGTACGCCCGGTCAACCTCTGGGCGCACGCGGACCGTGGCCGTACGACCTCAGCTCCACAGGTGCTCCCTTCTCCCGGGTGACGCGCTCACTGCGCCCCGACCGGAGGATTGGTGTCGGCGGGGAGGACATCCGCTGCCCGCACCGCACCTCACCGCACCTCACCGCACCAGAGACTGGAGCCCCCATGTTTCCTGTGAGTTCCCTGCTGCGCACCCACAAGGCGGTTTCCCTGGCCGTGGTCGTCGCGATGGCAGCCGCCGCTGCCGCGGTCACCGGCGTCACCGCGGCGTCCGGCCACCCGGGAGAACGGCCGGCGAGGGCGAGCGTCACCGGGACCGCCTCGTTCCGTCTGCCGTACCTGGAGGACGCCGACATCCGCTCGCTGACCTTCGACGCGCACGCGGCTCCCTTCAGCAAGCCGATCCCGGGTGTTCCCGGCGGACTGCCGACGGACGCGTACGGCACGGTGAAGGTCTCCCACTACTCTGCGGAGCGGGACATCACCTACACCGCCGAAGGCACGGTCGACTGCCTTGCCACCGCCCCGGGCAGCGCCACCCTGACCGCGGTCATCACCAAGGTGAGCCCCGGAGGTCCGGACTGGCTGAAGAAGCGGCTGGGGTTCAGCGTCCACGACGGCGGCGCGGACCGGCCCGAAGGCGCGTCGCGGGACCGGGTGGGCTTCTCCTGGGACGGCGGAGTGAACTGGACGATCACCGCTGACGAGCACATGGATTCGGTGAATTCATGCATGGCACCCGCCGCCTTCGCGCCCGTCACGAAGGGCGGGTACCGGGTCAGGCACGCCGATATGCCTCTCTGGTCGACGAACTGACCCCCACACCGACGGTCGCTTCGTCCTCCTCACCATCCGCGGAACCCGGACGGCGGTGCGCGCGCTTCCCGCCACCGCACCCGACACGCGTCCCCTTCGGCCTCGGTCGTTCATGAGTCCCCGTCAGTACACCGACGGGGACCAATGAACGATCGAGGTCAGATGATGCCCCGGTTACGAAGTTTCTCCATCCGCTGTCCGGCCGAGAAGGCGCGCGCGATACTGCCGCCGACAGCCGGGCCGGCCGCCGCGCACTTCGTGCCGTAGTGCACCCCGAGTGTGATCACCACCAGGATGAACACGTACGCAGACGTATCCTTGAGCCTTCCCGCCTGAACACCGGCACCAATCGTCGCGATGATCATGGCGTAGAGCAGCATCGTCCACCACCACTGCTCATAACCACGGGCAAAACGACGGCTCGCGTCAGGCGCGGTCGACAGGATTCTCTGGGATTTATCCAGCAGATCATTTGCCGTCGCCCAGACGGCCCAATTGGTCAAGGCGACGGCCACTGCCCCTCCCGCGCAAGTCCATGGCCATACCCAGTACCATTCGGGGCTGAAAGTGGAGAGTACGGTCGTCGGGACCGCGACCAAAGCCATGGAACGCATCGCGACCTCAGTACAGCGGGCCCGAAACCCCGGTATTCCACGCGTCGTCACCCGAGCCAGCACCGTCTGATAAAACTTGGCCGCCACCAGCCCCTGGGACAGGGCGATGACTTTGGCATGAAGCTCAGATCCGGCGGGCAGCCCTTCCGCCTCACCGACCACGATGTCCGCTGCAGTAGCCAGGGCGGTCTTGGATACGATGAACCACCACGCCAGCGAGGACAGAGCGGTAAAGAAGAGCAAGTATCTGTCGTAGGCGCCCCTGAAAGCGGATTCGTCGCGCCACTGTCGCCACTGCTCGAACTGGGTTGAGAATTCGCGCGAGGTAGGAGCTATTCGAGCGGCCAGGTACTTGGCGGCACTCTCCCCTGCAACCGGTTCTTGGCGGACGAGTTCGAAACAGAAGGCCAGCCTTTGGCGAAGAACGTCATACCTGAGGCCTGGCGCATGGGGCATGGCCAGCAGCCGCCGCTCTGGGCGTTCTTCTATCAGGTCCTCCAAAAGTCGCCCCAGATTTGGGCTGGTGGACCAGATGATCTCCGGCGTCCGCCCGTCGCGCGGCGGCGTGCTGGCCAGGATCTGCATCAGAATGATGCCGAGGGAGTAGACGTCAGCAGTCTGTGACGCCTTCTTGTTGTTCTTGATCTCGGGAGCGACGTAAACGGCGTCGTCGTGTTCAGCGATTCCGACCTGCCGGCTGTAAAGGTGATTTATCCCCAGGTCAATGAGCTTCGCGTTGCCCTGTGGGTCGATGATGATGTTGTTGGGCGACAGGTCGAGATGCTGACGCTGGGGATCGGCCTCAAAGATCGGCTGCCGGCAGGAGAGTTCATGCAAGGCATTCGTGATCTTGTCCGCCACATACTCCGCCATAGCAATCCTGGCAGCCATTCCCGGAGTCCCTGCTTCGAATTCGGCGAGACTCTCTCCGAGGGTCTTTCCCTCCTGAAACGGCATCAGCACCCACTGCCCGGACGAAGCTGTCGGCTTGACCACTTGCGGCGAAACAGCCTCGGCGCCATAGCGCTGAGCGTACTGGTCGGTCGCCTTGGAGATGGCGGATAGTTTGTTCCAGGGAAACAGAACACACTTGACAGCCAACGCGCTACGAGCCCCCGCTTCGTTGTCCGGTATTCGCTTATAGCCTCGCAGGATGAATGAAGTGGTTCCTGCCTTATGGTACTCCAAGCTCGAAAAGTCAATAGTCGACCAGAATCCCGCTTCACCTGAGGTGGTCGCGGGGTGCCCGACGGGTCCGTAGACCAACTCGATCGCCCGGCCGATCGCAAGGTCGGGGAACAACGAGCCGGCATAGAGATCGGCTAAGCGCTGTTTCTCGGCATCGGGTGACTCGAAACGTCGAGCCAGGAGGGTCACGTTGAGGCTGATCAGCGAGACAAACCCAATAACAGGTGCCGTGGGCCCATCCGGCTCATCCAGCAGGCGCAGGCGTGCCGTACGACAGGCGTCTGAGAACTTGCTGTTGTCCGTTCTCTCGAAATCGTAGTCGGTGATGTGGTCCAGAATGTCCCGGAGAACAGCCACCGTCGCGGCCGTCATCACTGACTCATCGACGGTTTCCAAGAGGTGCCGTCTGCCTTCTGGCGTGGTCCGGCCGTTCAGTTCTTCGAGCAGCACATCAGCAAAGGCTTCGCTTGGCGTCGCGCTCATAACTGCCCCCGTGTTCCCTGTCGGTCTGTCCGATCCACACGCAGCGTGGACCGGCTCTGCCGCATCCGACGCCGCAGTCAATCAGTAGTGACGTCCACAGACCTGCCCTTCTTGTTGGTCCGGTATCCGTCCACGATCCACAGCCGTTCCGCCGCGTCTGCCGGACGGGCTGCCGGCTCGATGACGGGCAGCGGCCCCAGCCGACGGACGACTCGGCACGCCGTCACAGGCGAGCATCCGAACAGCGGGGCGAGCTGCCGCACAGTGAGGTTCGTACGGTGGTACACGGCAACCAGCGGCACGCGGTCCGCCGACGGCAGGCACCACGGACGGCCGCCACCGGGCCCGCTCCTACCCCGTTCACGGACCGCCTTCAGCAGCCGCTCGGACCGCCGCATCCGCGGTCCCGTGAACGTCTCCACCTCCACCCACAACGGCTCAGCCCTCAACACCCCACGCATGCGGGGCGAATACCCGCTTCGCGGTCTTCCGCAACACGGTTCAGCAGAGGGAGCCGATTTGGAGAGCGCGACTTCGTACGCGTCCAGAGTCGGCCATGAGGCACGCGGCACACGACGGTAGGTCAACGCTCCTGTGCTCTGTGGAGAGCGGTCAGCGCTCCGCCTTCCGCCGGATGCCGGATCGCGCGAGACTGCACCATGGCATTCCCGGGACGGCCGTCGCCACCTCCGCCGCAGGGACCGGCCGCTGTCCTCAGCGGGCACGGCGGAGCGGTGAACGCGGTGGCCTTCAGCCCGGACGGACGGCTGCTGGCGTCCGGAAGCAGCGACCGGACCGTGATCCTCTGGGACGTCACGGATGCCTCCCGCCCGGCCCGTGCCGCCCACCTCACCAGCCATCGCAGAGCGGTGAACGCGGTGGCCTTCAGCCCGGACGGACGGCTGCTGGCGTCCGGAAGCACCGACTGGAGCGGATCCTCTGGGACGTCACGGACCTGGCGAACCCGACCCGGTCGGCGATCCTTGTCCATGAACGCCCCGGCTGGGTGTTTCGCGACGGCTGGCGGCAAGGCGGTGTCCACGCGGTGAGTTTCAGCCCGGACGGACGGTTCATCGCCTGCGCCAGCGACCGCACCGTGATCATCTGGGATGTCTCCGACCGGGCACGGCCGAGCCGGTGCGCCCGTGTCACCCACCAACGGCACGTCTGGCGGTCAGGTCCCGTCATGTCGGTGATGTTCAGTCCCGACGGACGGTTACTGGCCTCGGGTTCCGACGGCGACAAGAACACCGGGGTCCTGTGGGATGTCCGCGAGCCGGCGCATCCGGTCCCAACCGCCGTCGTCCGACCGCAGGCCCGCGATTGGCCCAAGGCGCTGTCCGCGGGCGGGGCGCCGGCCGTCCATTCGGTGGGGTTCAGTCATGACGGACGGCTCCTGGCCACCGGTAGCGGGGATCTGGGCGTTGTCTCCGGCACCTACGGGTCGTGGCGGCAAGGAGCCGTCACGGTGTGGGACGTCACCGACCCGGCACATCCCGTGAGGACGGGCACAGCCACCCTCCCCCTGGCCGGTCTCGGGGACACGGGGCAGATGTATGCGGTGGCGTTCCGTCCGGACGGCCGGTTGCTGGCCTCCGGATGTGAGAACGCGGCCGTGACCCTGTGGGATGTCACCGACCCCACGCACCTGACCCCGGCCGCCCATCTCACCGGCCACCGCAAGGCTGTACGGAGTCTGGCGTTCAGCCCGGACGGACGAATGCTCGCCGGCTGCGGCATCGACACGACGGTGAGGCTGTGGGAAACGAGCTGACGGTGCGCGCTGTTTCCCGTGCTTCGAGGGCCGGGACAGGACTTCGGGCCCGGCCGACAGTCCACCAGGGATTCACGGCCCCGATCGACACTCCAGCAGCCACCCGGAGAAAACGGCCAGTTGAAGAGTCACGTGCGTGCCCCAGCAGCCCGTGGACGCCCATCGCGCGCGGGTCGGGCGGAGACGAGCACGGAGAGCCCGAGCATCGACTCTCCTCGGCTTCACGGTCGCAGCCACGGAAAGGGCTGCGAACACATCGTGATGATCTAGGTCAAGGCGTGTTCACAGCCCTCTACGGGCGGCGGGACTTGCAGCCGTCAACTCCCGGGGGACGACAACTGTCTACCGCTTTCCAGCCAGACGCCCTAGCATCTCGATGACCTTTGGATCGCCACAACTCGGCTTAACCATAGGCCTGTTGAGGTATCACAGCGTGCGATGGGAGTGACGATGGCGGCCCGAAACCTATGGGACGAGATGCCGACGACCGTGCCGGGCTCGGCGGTGGAGCGGCAGTTGGGCGCCGGTCGATACGCCTTTCGCTCACGGACCAGTTCGGTGTCGTGGTGGGGCTCGTTCATGCTTCTCCTGGTTACCGCCTTCTGCGTGATGATGGTCTTCGTCATCAGTGGTGAGAGCAAGTGGACGAACGCGATCCTCTTCATCGTCCTCGGCGGGTGCGCCTTCCTCGGGGCGATCACCGTTCCCTTGGCCGCACGGTTCAAGCCGGTGCATTGGTGTGCCGTTTTCGAGAACGGTGTCGTGTACCAGTACGGTTCACAGCCCCCGATCGCCGGCGCCTGGGACGAGATCACCGGATGTCAGCGACACGCGACGGACCTCGTACGCAACGGGGTCACGGTGTCCACCACACATTCCGTGTACGTCCAGATGCAGGCCGGCAATTTCACGGTGTCGGGTGACACGCCTGACGCGCAGGAGATCGGCGCCCTGATCGCGAACGGCTGGGCCGCGACCCAGAACCGGATCGCCGAGGAGGACGCCAGGGCCCGAATGGCCGAACTCGGCGAGTTGTTGCAGACCGGCGGCCGGGCGGCGTTCGGACCGTTCACAGTGAGCCTGGCCGGCCTCGAGCACGGGGGCACCGTCACGGACTGGAAGAGGATCAGTGAGGTCGAGCTGATGGGATCGACCATCTGCGTGGTGGTGACCGGTGAGCTCAAGCCGGTCCGGGTGCCGGTCTCCGACGTGGCGGACGCCGTTCTGTTCCTCACCGCATCGGACGCCTTGCGACGGGCCTCCCGGCAGTCCAGGTGAGTCGCAGCCATGTGAGTCGCAGACCAGGTGAGTCAGGACCGCCCTGCCCCACCGATACCCGCCCGCCCGGGCTCCGCCCCGCGGAGCCGGGGCGTCCATCACCTCCTCGCCACCAGTACCAGCCGCTACCACCGCAACCGCTGTCTGGACGCCCTCAGGAACGGGGGCTACGACATCACCGCCCTGGAGAGTCCCGCTGACATTGCCGCACGCGCTCGGCATGTCCGTGACATCTGGACCGGCGACTGCACGGGCAACCTCCGTTCTGCCCCCGGACGCCACGTGGCCCGCACGGGTGACCGCCTGCCGCTTGCGGCCGACGTGCTCCAGCGGAACCGAGCAACGGGTCGAAAATCGGTGGCCACCTGAGATGACCGGGCCCACTCTGTACGCCATGGAAGAACCGCTCCACAGGATCCGCGCGCTCCACACAGCGTCCACGATCACCGTCTACCAGGCTTACTCCTCCGAGATCGGACTGCCTGCCATCCGAGACGGCCGTTTTCCGGCCGCGTGGAAGCCTGGCCGCATGACGTGGATCAAGCCCAGTTTCCTGTGGATGATGTACCGATCCGGCTGGGGCACGAAGGAGAGCCAGGAGACCGTCCTCGCCGTCGAGATCACTCGCGACGGCTTCGACTGGGCGCTGCGCCATGCCTGCCTGTCGAGTTACGTCCACGGACCGCATCCCGATCGCGGGACCTGGCAGCGTGACCTCAAGCGCGCACCGGCCCGTGTGCAGTGGGATCCCGAACGCGATCTGCACCTGCGTCCCCTGCCGTACCGCTCGCTGCAACTGGGGCTCTCGGGTGAGGCATCGTCGCGTTACGCGGACGAGTGGATCGTGTCCATCAGCGATGTGACTCCGCTCGCCCACGAGATCCGCGCACTCGTCAGGGAAGGCCAACTGGACTCGGCTGCCCGATTGCTCCCCAAGGAGCAGGAGTACCCCGCTGGAGCACAACTTCTGGCCCACCTGTCTCCCTGACCGGCAGGCCTGGTGGAGAGTGACGGTCGCTTCGGTGTGGAGCGCGCGGATGGGGAACTTCGCTTCCGGGTGGGCGGGTTGGTCATCGGGGTGGTGCCGGTCGTGCGCGTTCTTCGGTCTGTTCTCCTCGTTCACGGAGGCAGAGGCCGACCGCCCGCTCGTCCGTCGGGCCGCCGGATTACGCCATGCCCGCACCGATCCCGGCACAGACCTTGGCTGAGCAGCTCGCATGCCCAACACTCGGCCCATGACGCAGCGTGTGGAGCTCGCCGCCGTGATGGACCGGCTGGCCGTCGACGGATTGCTCACCGACTACGCGGTGGCGGTCGACGACGGGGACTGGACGGCGTACCGCGACCTGTTCACCCCGGACGGGCGGGCGGACTACCGCTCGGCCGGGGGCATCGAGGGGGATGCCGGGAGCGTCGCCTCCTGGCTCGCAGACAATCTGCGGGTGTTCGCGATGCGGCAGCATCTCCTCGTCAACCGCCGGGTGCGTTTCGGGATCCTGGAACAGGACGCGGGCGACACCGCCCGGGTGCAGGCCGACTACGTCAACCCGATGCGGTTCGCGGCCCAGGAGAACGGGGCGCCGCCCGGCGCGCCGGACTTCGTGTGCGGGGGCCGGTACGCCTTCGGTCTGCTGCGGACGCACGACGGCTGGCGGGTGCGGGAGGTCGCCGTACAGGAGAAGTGGCGGCGCATGTCCGGTTGAGCCGCGTCGAGGCGAGTCGAGGTGTCCCGACGGGCCGGGGCCCAGGGGGCGAGGAGTCCGGACAAGCCGGTGCGTCCGGTCGAGCGGCGGTGTCCCGACGGGCCCGGGGGTCCGGACAAACCGAGGCATCCCATCGAGCCGAGGCATCGGGACGAGCCGAGGCGTCCGGTCGAGCGGCGGTGTCGGTTCGGCTGAGTACGGGACACGCCCTGTCGGAGATCGTTCGCGGAGCGCACACTGAAGCTCAGCGCGGGTAGGGAGGTGTCGTATGAAAACGCTCGGACACTGGCTCACCTCCCCCCGGCGGCGTACGGCCGTGGCGGCCCTTGCGGGCGCGCTGCCCGTGGCGGCCTTCCCGGCACCTGCCCTGTGGTGGTGGGCGTATCTCGCCCTCGTCCCCTGGATCCTGCTCATCCGCTCCGCGCCGACGCCGCGGCGGGCCGCCTACGACGGCTGGAGCGGCGGGTTCGGGTTCATGCTGGCCATGCACCACTGGCTGCTGCCGGACCTGCATGTGTTCACCCTCGTCATCGCCGCGCTGCTGGGCGGCCTGTGGGCCCCCTGGGGCTGGCTGGTGCGCCGGTTCCTGGCGGACGAGGCCGTCCCCAGCCGGGGCCGGGTGCCGGGTGCGCTCCTCGTCCTGCCCTCCGGCTGGCTGGCCGTCGAACTCGTCCGCTCCTGGCAGGGTCTCGGCGGCCCGTGGGGCATGCTGGGAGCCAGCCAGTGGCAGGTGGAGCCGGCGTTGCGGCTCGCCTCGGTCGGCGGGGTGTGGCTGCTCAGCTTCCTGGTGGTGGCGGTCAACGTGGCGGCGGCCGTGCTGATCGCGCTGCCCGCGTCCCGGGCGCCGGCCGTCGCCGGGCTCCTGGCCACCGCCGTCACCGCCTCGGCCGCGTGGATGTGGGCCCCGCACCCGGACGGCGAGGGGCGGGCCCGGATCGCGGTCGTGCAACCGGGGGTGATCGACGGGACCGACCTGCGTTTCGACCGCGAGGAGCAGTTGACCCGCCGGTTGATCGGCGAGGACGTCGACCTGATCGTCTGGGGCGAGAGCAGTGTCGGGTACGACCTCGCCGAGCGGCCCGATCTGACCGCGCGGCTCGCGACGTTGTCCCGGGCGACCGGCGCCGACCTCCTCGTCAACGTGGACGCCCGCCGCTCCGACCGGCCCGGCATCTACAAGAGCTCGATCCTCGTCGGCCCGGACGGGCCGACCGGCGACCGGTACGACAAGATGCGGCTGGTGCCGTTCGGTGAGTACATACCGGCGCGCTCCCTGCTGGGCTGGGCCACGTCCGTCGGCAAGGCGGCCGGCGAGGACCGGCGGCGCGGCGGCGGTCAGGTCGTGATGCACGCCGGCCCCGGGCTGCGCGTCGGGCCGATGGTGTGCTTCGAGACGGCGTTCCCCGATATGAGCCGCAGCCTCGCCGAGCACGACGCGGACGTCCTCGTCGCACAGTCGTCGACCTCCTCGTTCCAGCACAGCTGGGCGCCCGCGCAGCATGCCTCGCTGGGCGCGCTGCGCGCTGCCGAGACGGGACGGCCGTTCGTCCATGCGACGCTCACCGGCGTCTCGGCCGTGTACGACGCGAGCGGCCGGCGCATCGGCTCCTGGCTGGGCACTGAGGCGAGCACGACGGCCGTCTACGAGGTCCCGCTCGCCGACGGCGTCACCCCGTACGTGCGGTACGGGGACTGGCCGGTCGGTCTGGCCCTGCTGGTGCTCGCCGCAGTGGCGCTCTCGGAGGGTGCTCGGACGGTCAGGCTGCGGCGGGCCGCTGCCGCACCGCTCGGACCACCCGCTCGCACAGTTCGTGAGTCGCCAGCGCGTCCCGGGCGCTGAGCACCCTGCCCTCGCGCACGGCGTCGAGGAAGGCGAACACCGCCTGCTCGATGCCGCGCTGGCGGGACACCGGGACCCAGTCGCCGCGCCGGCGCACGCTCGGCTGCCCCTTGTGGTCGACGACCTCGGCGAGATTGACGACCTGCCGCTTGGTGTCCTGCCCGGACACCTCCAGGATCTCCTCGTTCGAGCCGCTGAGCCGGTTCATCACGCCCAGCGCGGTGAAGCCCTCGCCGGCCAGTTGAAGGACCACGTGGTGCAGCAGCCCGTCCTCGGCACGGGCGCGCACGGTCACGTCGTCGATCGGTCCGGGCACCAGGAAGCGCAGCGTGTCGACGACGTGGATGAAGTCGTCGAGGACCATGATGCGCGGCTCTTCGGGCAGCCCGATCCGGTTCTTCTGCATGAGGATCAGCTCACGCGGATGGTCGGCGCACTGCGCGTAGCCGGGCGCGAAGCGCCGGTTGAAGCCGACGGCGAGAGACGTGCCGCGCTCCTCCGCGAGTTCCACGAGCCGTTCGGAGTCCGCCAGTTCGTAGGCGAGAGGCTTGTCGACGTACGTCGCGACGCCCGCTTCCAGCAACCGGGCGACGATCTCGGGGTGGGCTGCGGTCGGCGCGTGCACGAAGGCCGCGTCCAGACCGGCGGCGAGGAGCGAGTCGAGATCGCGGTGACGCTGCTCGCGGGGCACGCGGAGGGTGGCGGCGACCCGGTCGAGGGTGGCCGGGGTACGGGTCTGCAGGTGGAGCTCGGTCCCGGGCAGGGCGCCCAGCACCGGCAGATACGCCTTCTGCGCGATGTCTCCGAGTCCGATGCAGCCGACCTTCACGGGAGCTCCCTCACTGCTTGTCACCTGCACGGCAGCATACGACCCCGCCCCGGGCGCCGGTCCCCCGTGCCGGCGACGGTGCCCATACGGTGCCCGCACGGCGACCGCACGGCGAGCCGGGACGAGGGGCGGGCGAGCCTCGAAAGCCGCTCACGGCCTCCGCGGCCTCGGAAAACCCGTGGTGACGGCGGCCGACGTGGACGAACATACGAGGATGACGACGCAGCGCACCGAACCAGCCCAGAACGCCGACGAACGCACCATGCTGGAAGGCTGGCTCGACTACCACCGGCAGACGCTGGCGTGGAAATGCGAGGGCCTCAGCGACGCGCAGTTGCGCACCGCCTCGGTGCCGCCGTCCGAGCTGTCCCTCATGGGTCTGGTGCGGCACATGGCCGAGGTGGAGCGCGGCTGGTTCCGCGCGGTCCTGGTGGGCGAGGACCCCGGCCCGATCTACTTCAGCGAGGACGATCCCGACGGCGAGTTCCACCTCACCGAGCAGGACACCTGGGACCACGCCCACACCGTCTGGCAGGCGGAGATCGAGGTGGCGCGGCAGAACGCGGCCGGCTTCGCCCTCGACGAGCTCTCCCGCGGCAAGAGCAGGTCCACCGACGAGCCGTTCAGTCTGCGGTGGATCTACACGCACATGATCGAGGAGTACGCCCGGCACAACGGCCACGCCGACCTGCTCCGGGAGCGCGTCGACGGCGCCACGGGGGAATGACGTCAGCACGGGCGGACCGGCTCCCTCGTACGAGGCCCGGGATCACCCGTGCGGGGCAACCTGCGCCCGTCCGCTGTCGCCCGGGCGGCCGGAACCACCAGAGTTACGCAGGTGCCCCGATCGACGACGACCACCGCGACGCTTCTGGCCGCCATGGCATTCTCGGCGCTGTCCGGATGCGTGACCGTCCAGCATCCGACCGCGCCGGGACCGGCCGCGACCCCGTCCCGGCCACCCCTGCCGGGGCCGGACGGCCGGGCCGGGACTCAGGTCGTGCAGGCGCCGGCCCGTGAGGCGCTGGAGATGGCCGGGCAGCCCCGCGAACCGGAGCCGACCGTCCCGTCGGCCGAGCGACCGCGGACGTCTGCGGGCGGACCGGAGCACGGCTCCCGTGCCCACCCGCACACGCGGCCCGACCGGCCGGAGCATCGGCGGCGCGCACGGCCGCGCGTGGAGATCCCGGACGTGGCGGCCGAGGTGCGCCGCAGCACCGACGTCTGCGCACTCGGCGAGAAATACGGCGGCTGGCGGGAAGGCAGTCCCGAGGCGGTGATCTGCGGGCAGACCTACCGGCGCTGACTCGGGACGGGCGTCGAGGGGCGGTGACGGGCGGCGACCGAGATGGGCCCGGTCCAGGCCCTGCGGGTCAGGAAGGCGGTCCCAGGGCCTGCGAGTCCGGGAGGACGGGCCCAGGGCTGAGTCGGGAAGGGCTGTCCGGTTGAACTCGGCGTGCGAACGCAACGCCGCGAGCCCCTGCCCGCTCGTCGCCTCTCACTCGCGCCCCGCACCGCCCGTCGGCCCCGCTCCCCCTCATCCGCTCCCGTCCCGGTCGCCCGGGTCCCGGTCGTCCCGCGCCTCCCCCAGCCTCAGCTCCATCCTGCTGATCGCCGCCCGCACGCCGTCCCCGTAGCTGTCGTCCGCCAGGGCCACGGCCGCTCTGCGCGCCCTGCGGACATGGGTGCGGGCGGCCTCGGCGCGACCGAGCTTGACGTAGTCCGCCGCGAGATTGAGATGCAGCGACGGGTACAGCGCGCGGGCCTCGGCCGAGCCCGCGTGCTCCTCCGCCGCCGTGAGCGCCCGCAGATCCCACGCGAGTTCGTCCGAAGGGTCGTCGTGGGTGTCGGCCAGGTAGTGGGCGAGGGTGCAGCGGTGCAGCGGATCGCCGCCCTCGCCGAGCTCCGACCACAGGACGAGCAGCCGGCTGCGGGCCTCCTCGCGGTCTCCCCCGTGGTGCAGCATCACGACCTGTCCGATCCGCGTCAGCAGGGCGTCCGGCACCGTCTGCCCCTGTCGCTCCGCCACCTCGGCCTCCTTGCGTCGTTGCGACGACGCTAGCCGCAGGATGCGGCAAACCGGGTCAGGCGGCACCGGGCCGGTCCGCGGAGGGTCGGGCCCTGCGGGGCCATCAGACCCGGGCGGGCCGACCGCCGGGCCAGGCCTGGCCCGGCGGTCGGGCAGGGCCGAGGCCGGGCGGTCAGGCAGGGCCGAGGCCGGGCGGTCAGGCCAGGTCCGGGATAGTCCAGTCGATGGGCTCGTGGCCCTGTCGCGCCACCGCCTCGTTGATCTGGGTGAACGGGCTGGAGCCGAAGAACTTCTTCGCCGAGAGGGGCGAGGGGTGCGCGCCCTTGACGACGATGTGCCGCGTCTCGTCGATGAGCGGGAGCTTCTTCTGTGCGTAGTTGCCCCACAGGACGAAGACAGCCGGGTCGGGCCGGTCGGCCACGGCGCGGATCACCGCGTCGGTGAACTTCTCCCAGCCCTTGCCCTTGTGCGAGTTCGCCTCACCGGAACGGACCGTGAGGACCGCGTTGAGCAGCAGGACGCCCTGCCGCGCCCACGGCATCAGATACCCGTTGTCCGGGATCGGCGTTCCGAGCTCCTGCTGCATCTCCTTGTAGATGTTCCGCAGGGACGGCGGGGTCTTCACCCCGGGACGCACCGAGAAGCACAGGCCGTGCCCCTGGCCCTCTCCGTGGTAGGGGTCCTGGCCGAGGACGAGCACCTTCACGCTGTCGTACGCCGTCGCCTCGAGCGCGGCGAACACCTCCTCGCGCGGCGGGTAGACCGGGCCGTTCGCCCGCTCCTCCTCGACGAACTCCATCAGCTCCTTGAAGTAGGGCTGCTGCAGTTCGTCGCCCAGAACCCCGCGCCAGGACTCGGGCAGCATGGCGATGTCGGTCACGTCAACGTCCTTCGTTGTGCGGTCACTTCCTCAGAGCACAGAACCTACAGGCGACCACTGACAACGGGACGGGGACCGTCCCGACGGCGGGGACTACCAGCTGGTCTTCCGCGAAAGTTCCCACACCATCATGATCGTCGACGGGTCGAGGGCCCGCTCGCCGCCGGAGACGTCCTCGGACGAGGCGATGTACTGCTTGCCCTGCCACAGCGGCAGCAGCCGGGCGTCCCTGACGAGGATCTGCTGGGCCTCCTCGAAGTCCTTCGCCACGTTGGCGCGGTCGCTCACCTCGCGGGAGCGGGGCAGCAGGACCTGGGTGATCTCCTTCGCCGGGTAGGGCGTGCCGAGCGCGTTCTGGTCGCCGACGAAGGGGGCGATGAAGTTGTCGGCGTCGGGGAAGTCCGGGGCCCAGCCTCGCCCGAACACCGGGTACTCGCCCTTCTCGTAGCCCTGCACGTAGCTGTTCCAGGGGCGGTTCTTCAGCGTGACCGAGAACAGGCCGGAGGCCTCCAGCTGGCTCTTGAGCTCCTTGAACTCCAGGGCGGTGTCGGAGCCGTAGCGGTCGGAGGTGTACCAGAAGGTCAGCGGGACGGTCTCGTTGATCCCCGCGTCCTTGAGGATCTGGCGCGCCTTCTTGGCGTCGGGGTCGCCGAAGGAGTCGAAGAATCCGGTGGTGTGGCCGGCGAGACCGGCCGGGACCATGGAGTACAGCGGGTCGACGGTGTCCTTGTAGACCTTGTGGGCGATCGCGGCCCGGTCGACGACCTGGGCGATCGCGCGGCGCACGGCCAGCTTGTTGGACCACGGGTCCTTGGGGTTGAACACCAGGTAGTTGATGTTGCTGCCTGCGGCCTCGATGAGCTGCAGGCCCTCGTTGACGTCGCCCTTGCCCCCGAGGTCGATGATGTCGTCGGCGGCGAGGCCCTGGTAGGTGATGTCGATGTCCCTGGCGCGCAGGGCCTTGACCATCTTGCCGGAGTCCTGGAAGTAGCGGATGGTCACCGCGTTGTTCTTGCGCTCGGCGAAGCCCTTGTAGTTGTCGTTGCGCACCAGTACGGCCTGCTTGCCCTCTTCGTAGGACTGCAGCCGGTACGGCCCGGAGCCGACGATGCCGTCGTCCTTGCGCAGGGACTTCGCGGGGTAGTCGTCGGGGTCGACGATCGACATGCCGGGGGTGGCGAGCACGAAGGGGAACGTGGCGTCGGCCTTGTTGAGCCGGAAGACCACCTCGCGCTCGCCGTTCGCCTGGACGCTCTCCAGGGTGCCGAGGAGCCCGCTGGGTCCGGTGCGCGCGTTGATCGCCCTGATCCGGTCGATCGAGTACTTGACGGCTTTCGCGTCGAGCTTGTCGCCGTTGGAGAACGTGAGGCCCTCGCGCAGGACGCACTTGTAGGTGCGGTTCGTGCTGTCCGTGAAGACGCACTCGGCGGCGTCCGGCTGGGGCGTCGTCGCACCCGTGGGATAGCTCAGCAGCGTCTGGTAGACGTTGCGGAACAGCTCCCAGGAGCCGTCCCAGGCCGCGGCGGGGTCCAGCGTGCTGGGCGCGCTGGTGGTGCCCACGACGATCGGTCCGGCATCGTCGGAGCTCTCCTCCCCCAGGAGGCTGCACCCGGCCACCAGGGATATGGACACGATTGCCGCCATTTGCTGCACGGATCGGTTCCGGTTGAACACGCGCACGCTCCTCGATCTGCCATGCCAAGGGTTGGCAGACCATACCGCAGCGCCGGGCGACGTGAACCCGCGCCCGTCGGGCGTTCTTGATCACTCTCGGTGTGACGACGTTGTCATCCCGGTGTCGGCGATCCATATGTCCGTGAATACGACGACACGGGCGCCGTTTCCGTCAGGGAAACGGCGCCCGTGGAAGAGCTCCCGCCCGGCCCGGGCGGGTTCGGCCGCGCCGGTCTCAGCCCACGCCGGCGTTGAGGAAGATGCCCCCGTCGACGACGAGCGTCTGGCCGGTGATCCAGTCCGACTGCTCGGAGGTGAGGAACGCGGCGGTGCCGCCGATGTCGGAGGGCACCCCCAGGCGGGCCAGCGGGTAGGCGGCGGCCGCCTCCTCCTCGCGGCCCTCGTACAGGGCCTGGGCGAACTTGGTCTTCACCACGGCCGGGGCGATCGCGTTGACCCGCACGCGGGGCGCGTACTCGTGCGCCAGCTGCTGGGTCAGGTTGATCATCGCGGCCTTGCTGATGCCGTAGGCGCCGATGAAGGGCGAGGCCGAGAGCCCGGCGACGGAGGCGATGTTCACGATCGCGCCGCCGTTGTCCTTCTGCCAGGCGTGCCAGGTCCGCTGGGCGAAGCCGAGCGCGGAGACCACGTTGGTCTCGAAGACCTTGCGGGCCACGTTCAGGTCGAGGTCGGCGATCGGCCCGAACACCGGGTTCGTGCCGGCGTTGTTGACCAGGAAGTCGATCCGGCCGAAGGCGGCCATGGTGCGCTCGACGGCGGCCGCCTGGTGCTCCTCGTCGTGCGCCTTGCCGGCGACGGCGATGACCCGGTCGGCGCCGAGCTGCTCGACGGCCTCCTTGAGGGCGTCCTCACCCCGGCCGGTGATGCAGACGCGGTCGCCGCGGGCGACGAACGCCTCGGCGACGCCGTAGCCGATGCCGCGGCTGGCGCCGGTGACGAGGGCGACCTTGCCGGAGAGTGCGGGCAGTTCAGTCATGTCGGTGATCCCCAGGTGTCCCTAGTGGGTGTTAGTCGAGCGGTCCGCCGGCGACGTACAGCACCTGGCCGGAGACGAAGCCCGCGGCCTCGTTCGTGAAGAAGGCGATCGCGTTGGCGATGTCGTCGGGCTCGCCGACGCGCGCGACCGGGATCTGGGTGGCGGCCGCGGCCTTGAACTCCTCGAAGCCCATGCCGACGCGGGCGGCGGTCGCCGCGGTCATGTCGGTGGCGATGAAGCCGGGCGCGACGGCGTTGGCGGTGATGCCGAACTTGCCCAGCTCGATGGCGAGGGTCTTGGTGAAGCCCTGCAGACCGGCCTTGGCAGCGGAGTAGTTGGCCTGGCCCCGGTTGCCGAGCGCAGAGGAGGACGACAGGTTGACGACACGGCCGAAGCCAGCGTCGACCATGTGCTTCTGGACGGCCTTCGTCATCAGGAACGAGCCGCGCAAGTGCACGTTCAGAACGGTGTCCCAGTCGGCGGCGCTCATCTTGAACAGCAGGTTGTCGCGGAGCACGCCCGCGTTGTTGACGAGGATCGTCGGCGCGCCGAGCTCGTCGACGACGCGCGCGATCGCCGCCTCGACCTGGGCCTCGTCGGAGACGTCGGCGCCGATCGCGACGGCCCTGCCGCCCGCCGCGGTGATCTTCTCCACGGTGTCCTTGCAGGCGGCCTCGTCCAGATCGACGACGGCGACCGCGCGGCCCTCGGCGGCCAGCCGTACGGCGGTGGCGGCTCCGATGCCGCGCGCCGCGCCCGTGACCACAGCGACCCGCTGCTCAGTGGTGGACATTGCTGGTTCTCCTCGCCCTTGAGAAAGCCTGATGCGCCCCGGTGCCGGGCGCCGGATGCGCCCTACTGGTGAGCGACCGCTTAGTACCTTCGGCAGACGTGACGCTAGAAGCCCTGGCACCCGGTGTCAACGCCACACGACGCCGGTGTGATCCATTACCTCACCAGCAGTTCCAGTAGCCGCTCCGTCTCGGCGTCCGGATCGGCCGTGAGCCCGGTGTGCACGGGGCCCGGCTGGACGATCGTCGAGCGTGGCGCGATCAGCCAGCGAAAGCGCCGTCCGGCGTCGTCGCCGGCCGCCTGCCCGGCCGACGCGCCGCCCGCGCAGACGCCCTCGACGGCCCGCAGGGCGGCCCGCACCCCGGGCACGTCCGCGCCGGGGTCCAGGGCCAGCAGCCTGGCCTCGTCCAGATGGGTGCGGGCGCCCACGTAGCCGCGGCCGCGGCAGTACACCAGCACGCCCGCGTTGATGCACTCGCCGCGCTCGACGCGCGGCACGACCCGCAGCAGCGCGTACTCGAAGACGTCCCGGTCGCCGCCCTGGCCGGGCCGGATGATGTGGCGGTCGGTCACTTGATCCCCTCGATGCGTTCGTGGACGTCGGCGGCGCGCGCGAGGAGGGGCGCCGCGTAGGCGCGCCGGAGCGCGTCCGCGGTGTCGAAGCCCGGCTCGTCCGTCAGCCAGACCTCCGGGATCTCCGCGGTGACCTCGGCGAGGAGGTCGGCGGTGACCAGCGGCGCGAGCTCTGCCGCCGCGGCCCGGACGTCCGGCCCGAAGGGGGCCAGGACGTGGTCGGAGGCGTCGTAGGGACGGGCGACGGAGGTCTCGGCGGTGGGCCAGTTGTGCTGCCAGATCATGGTGGCGCCGTGGTCGACGAGCCACAGGTCGCCGCGGTGCATCAGGAGGTTGGGGTTGCGCCACGACCGGTCGACGTTGTTGACGAGCGCGTCGAACCAGACGATGCGGCCGGCTTCCTCGGCGTTCACCGCGAAGGCGAGGGGGTCGAAGCCGAGGGCTCCGGAGAGGAAGTCCATGCCGAGGTTGGTCCCACCGCTGGACTTCAGCAACTCCTGCACCTGCTGGTCGGGTTCGCCGAGCCCCAGCAGCACGTCGAGCTCGACGGTCACGAGGCGGGGGGCCCGCAGGCCCAGGCGGCGGGCCAGCTCGCCGCAGACGACCTCGGCGACCAGCGTCTTGCGGCCCTGGCCGGCGCCGGTGAACTTCATGACGTACAGACCGAGGTCGTCGGCCTCGACGAGTCCCGGCAAGGAGCCGCCCTCCCGCAGGGGCGTGATGTAGCGGGTCGCGGTGACTTCCTTGAGCATCGCCCCAGGTTACCGGGCCTGGCATGCCGTGCGGCCGACAGCTGGACGACAGCTTCGGCTTACGCCGTACTCATGTCGAACGGGTCAATATCTCGACACTGTCCGGACTTGACGGGGGCGCTGAACACGGGGCGTCCGTCACTCGTACCTTTCGGCAGATCCACGCACCCCTCTGGAAGGGACCCCCCAGCATGACCAGCGCATCGATCAAGTCCGCGTCGGGGCCTGCCCGCCGTGCCGTCGTGGCAGCCGCGGGAGCCGCGGGGCTCTCCGTCGCGCTGACCGCGTGCGGAGGCTCCGACGACGACTCGTCGAGCACGTCGCCGTCCGGCGCGTCGGGTTCCACCGGTTCCACCGGCAGCAGCGCGGCCGCGAGCACCGGCGGCACGGGCGGCGGGGACAACGCCGGGGCCGGCGCCGCGCTCGCGAAGACCGCCGACATACCCGAGGGCGGCGGGAAGGTCTTCGCGTCCGAGAAGGTGGTCGTCACCCAGCCGGCGGCGGGCACGTACAAGGCGTTCTCCGCCGTGTGCACCCACGCGGGCTGCGCGGTGAAGTCCATCTCCGACGGCGTCATCAACTGCCCTTGCCACAACAGCAACTTCTCGATCACCGACGGCAGCGTGAAGAGCGGTCCCGCGCAGAAGCCGCTGCCCGAGGTGCCGATCAGCGTCAGCGGCGACTCGATCAGCCTGGCCTGAGTCCCGGCCCCGCCCCGGGAGTCCGCCGGAGGCAGGCCAGCACCTCGGCCGTGGTCGCGACCGTGGCGACCAGGGCGAGCGTGTGACGGATCATCGCGGGGGTGTAGTCGGCGGGCACTCCCGCGATGGCGTCCGACGGCACGACGGCCGTGTAGCCGCGGTTCACGGCGTCGAACACGGTGTTCGGGATCGCGACGTTGGCGGAGACTCCGGTGACGACCAGGGTGCGGCAGCCCAGGTTGCGCAGCAGTGCGTCGACGTCGGTGCCCTGGACGGGCGAGAGCCCGTGCAGCCGCCGTACGACGAGGTCCTGTTCGGCGGCTTCGATCTCGGGTGCGAGGCGGGTCGCGTCGGTTCCGGTGAGCTGCTGGACCGGGAGGCGTTCGGCCGCGCGGAACAGCCGTGCGTTGCGGCTGGCGCCCCGTCCGTCGGGGCGGCGCTCGGCGACGGCGTGCACGACCTGGACACCGCTCGCCCGGGCCGCCGCCACGAGTCGGGCGATATTGGCGAGGGCCCCCGACTCCCTTGCCGCACGGGCGAGTTGGGGCAGGGCGGCGGCCGGTCCGACGACACCTCGCTGGCACTCCACCGTGATCAGCACGGTGCTCGCGGGGTCGAGGAGGTCACTGAGCTCTTCGTGCGACGGCATGGGCTCCCCTGACGTCGGTGTGGGGCGGGCGACGGTAACCGCCATTGCGTGGAGAAGGAAGAAGACCGATCCTTTTCTGACGGAGTTTCAGAAAAGGCAGCACAGGTAGGCACAAGAGCAGAATGAGGGGGCCGGATGACCGTCACACAGCGCCGGGGCCGAAAGATCATGATGTCGCCGGGCGAGCTGGACGCGTTCCTCACCGTCCAGCGCACCTGCCGGGTCGCGACCGTGTCCGTCGACGGCGCGCCCCACGTCAGCGCCCTGTGGTTCCTCTGGGACGGCACCGCGCTGTGGCTGTACTCGGTCGTACGCAGCAAGCGCTGGGCGGACCTGCGCCGTGACCCCCGGGTGGCCATCGTGATCGACACGGGTGAGGAGTACGACGCACTGCGCGGCGTGGAGCTGTCCGGCATCGTGGAGTTCGTGGGCGAGATCCCGCGCACCGGGGAGCTGTGCGCCGAACTCGACGCGGTGGAGACGCTGTTCGCGCGCAAGAACTTCGGCCTGGACGCGATGCCGCACGACGGCCGGCACGCCTGGGTGCGGCTGAGGCCGGAGAAGATCGTCTCCTGGGACTTCCGCAAACTGGGCGGCGCGTAGGCCGCGTCAGCCCCTCTCCGCCGGCCCCCGGCGTCGGGCCACGGCCCGGCGTCCGGCGGCTCTCAGCGGACGGCCTCCCCGGCGGACTTGAGTGCCCGGACCGCCGCTCTGATCGACGGGCGGCGGTCCGCGTCCGCCCGCCAGACCACGTACACATGCCGGCGCACCCGCTGCCGCAACGGGACCGTCACGACGCCCTCGGGGACGGGCCGGCGGCCGAGCACGGGGGCGATGCACACCCCCAGTCCGGCGGCCACCAGCCCGAGTTGGGTGTGCGTCTCGGCCGCCCGGTGGCCGACGATCGGCTCGACGCCTCGCGAGCGCAGGGTGAACATCAGCCATTCGTGGCAGAACTCACCCTCGCCCCAGGTGATCCACTCGTCCTCGGCGAACTCCCCGAGGTCCACCTCGTCCCGGCCGGCGAGAGGGTGATCGGCCGGCATCGCGACGTCCGCGGGGTCGTCGAGGATGGGCGCCTTGACCAGTCCGTCCGGCACCGGCATCGGCTTGTTGTACCAGTCCAGGACGACGGCGAGGTCGAGGTCGCCGCGCACCACGCCCGCGACGCCCCGCTCCGGCTCCAGTTCGCTCGAGCGCACCCGCAGGGCGGGGTGCGCCTTGCGCAGCTCGGCGAGCGCGACGGGAAAGAGCCCACGGGCCGCGGTCGGGAACGCGGACAGCCGCAACTCCCCCGCCACCTGGCCGCGTTGGGCCTCCAGATCGGACTGGGCGAGCTCCACCTGGGACAGGATCCGGGACGCGTGATCGGCGAGCAGGCGTCCCGCGTCCGTCAGCCGCACACCCCGGCCGTGCTTGGCGAGGAGCTGCTGGCCGACCTCCCGCTCGAGCTTTGCCAGCTGCTGGGAGACGGCCGAGGTGGTGATGTGCAGGCCCGTCGCGGCGCCGCTGACCGAGCCGTGCCGGGCGAGGGCGTCGAGGGTCCGCAGGCGCTCCAGGTTCAACATATAAGCAATGCTACGAGGTACTGCTGGAAAAATCTCGATTGTGCTACGAGATGGTGTCGACGATCGTGGAGGCCATGACCACCGCACCCACCGCATCGACCCCGACGCCACCCCCTGTCCGCACCACCCCGCCACCGGCCCCCGCGGTGACCTCGCCCCATCCCGGGCTGTCCGCCGAGGGCCCCGCCCCTGCCCGCCGCTCCCTCGACTGGCGTCTGCGCTTCGGCGCACTGTCGCTGATCTGGGGCTTCAGCTTCCTGCTGATCAAGGTGGGTACCGGGGGCTACGCGCCGTTCCAGGTCACCCTCGGCAGGCTGGCGTTCGGCACGGCGGTGCTGGCGGTGGCGATGGCGGTGAAGCGGGAGCGGCTCCCCCGCGGGGCCCGCACCTGGGCGCATCTGACGGTGGCCGCGCTCCTCCTCAACGCCGTGCCCTTCTCCCTCTTCGCGTTCGCGGAGCTGACCATCCCCTCCACCCTGGCCGGCATCTGCAACGCCACGTCGCCGCTGTGGGGCATGGCGCTCTCGCTGGTCGCGCTGTCGGAGGACCGGCCGACCCGGCTGCGCGTCGCGGGCCTCGGCCTCGGATTCCTGGGCGTCCTCACCGTCCTCGGCGCCTGGCAGGGATTCGACGGACTCGACGCCCGCGGCACGACCCTCGCGCTGCTGGCCTCGCTGAGCTACCCGGTCGGCTGGATCTACCTCCGCCGCACCCTGGCGCACACGGGTTCCTCCGCCCTGTCGATGACCGGCGCCCAGCTGTTCCTCGCCACCCTGCAACTGGCCGTGGTCACCCCGCTGTTCACCGATCTCCCGAGCCGCTTCCCGCTCGTCCCGCTGCTCGCGATCGCGGCCCTGGGCGCGCTCGGCACCGGTCTGGCCCTCCTCATCCAGTACGGCCTGGTGACGGAGGTCGGCCCGACGACGGCCCAGATGGTCACCTACTTCATCCCGGTCATCGCCACGGCGGCGGGCGTCGCACTGCTGGGCGAGACCCTGAGCTGGTCGACGCCGGTGGGCGCGGCGGTCGTCCTGGCAGGCGCGGCACTGACCCAGGCGCGACGGCCCGGGTCGTAACGGGCCGGGCGAAGCCTGGCGACCGGACGGAGCGTGACGGCCCGGCGACGCGTGACGGTCGAACCGTCGGGCATTCGGATGCGGGCATTCGGGCTGTCAGGCCGCCGGGGGGTGCTTTGCGACCTGATCGCTAGACGTAGTTCCGCGTCGGGGAGGGGCCGGCCGCCGCGGCGACGAGATCGGCCAGGGGCTCCATCTCCCCGGCGTCCAGCGTCGACACCGTGATGCGGATTCCGGGCGGGGAGCCGATCCGGAAGCGTGCCCCCGGTGCGACCGCCCAGCCGGCGTGCAGCAAGCGGGTGACCGCCCCCGTCTCGTCCGGCACGGGGACCCACACGTTCATCCCGCTGCGCCCGTGCGCCTCGACGCCCCGCGCGGCCAGCGCGGCGATCAGCGCGTCGCGTCGGGCGCCGTACGCCCGGGCCACCGCGCGCGCGTCCACCGCGCCGTCGGCCCACAGGCGCAGTACCGCCCGCTGGGTGATCCGGCTGACCCAGCCGGGACCGAGCCGCTGCCGTCCGCGCACCCGGTCCAGGGTGACGTCGTCCCCGGTGAGGACGGCGAACCGCAGGTCCGGACCGTAGGCCTTGGCGGCCGAGCGTACGAAGGCCCAGTGGCGGGTGACGCCCGCCAGGGGGTGCAGGGGGAGGTCGACGATCCGGTGACCGTGGTCGTCCTCGACCAACAGGGTCTCCGGGTGGTCCCGCAGCACGGCGCGCAGCGCACGCGCACGTGCGGCGCCGATCGCCGCGCCGGTCGGGTTCTGCGCCCGGTCGGTGACGACGAGGGCGCGCGCCCCGGACTCGAGGGCGCGGCGCACGTCGTCGGGCAGCGGACCGTCGTCGTCGAGACCGACCGGGACCGCGCGCAGCCCGAGCGCCGGCACGAGGTCGAGGAGGGAGCCCCAGCCGGGATCCTCGACGGCCACGGTGTCGCCCGGCCGGAGGTGCGCGGCCAGGACGCGTTCGATCGCGTCCAGCGAACCGGAGGCCACGGCCACCGGACCGGGCGGCACGCCGTCGGCGTCGAGGTCGGCGCGGGCCAGCCGGGCCAGCTCGGGTTCGACCGGCGCATGTCCGTACAGGACGGGCTCCCGGTCGCCCTGCGCGGCGGCCCAGGCGAACGCCGGTGCCAGCGGCGGAAGCAGTGCCGTGTCGGGATTGCCCGCCGCCGCGTCCCGCACCCCCGCCGGCACCTCCACCCGGATGAACTCGCGGCCGGTGGTGGCGGGCTTCGACCGCACCCGGCTCCCCCGGCGGCCGTCCGTCTCGATCACCCCGCGCTCCCTCAGGGTGCGGTAGGCGGCCGCGACGGTGTTCGGGTTCACTCCGAGCTCTGACGCCAACTCCCTCATCGGAGGCAGCAGTTGTCCCGGCCGGAGCTCACCGGAGCTCACCGCCGCTTCGACGCTCGCGGAAATCTCGGCTGCGCGCCGGCCTGTGATCCGATACTCTCCTAGCACAAACATCATTATGCACTAGTGCAATGGAGAACGCCATGCAGGGGACCCCGGAGACGACGACACGGGCCGCCGCGTACACCCCGACCGACCGCACGGTCCCCACCAGGTCCGCGCAGAAGGCCTCCTACGACAGGGGCCTGGTGCACGCGATACTCGACGAGGGATACGTCTGCCATCTCGGGTTCGTCCGCGACGGCGCGCCCGTGGTGCTGCCGACCCTGTACGGCCGGGTCGGCGAGACGCTCTATGTGCACGGTTCGACGGGTTCGCGTCCCCTGCGGATGACGGGACAGGCCGACCCGGGACTGCCGGTGTGCCTGACGGTGACGCACGTCGACGGGCTGGTCCTGGCGCGCTCCGCCTTCCACCACTCGATCAACTACCGCTCGGTCGTGGTGCACGGCGTGGCCCACGACGTGACGGACCCGGCGGAGAAGCTGGCCGCACTCGACGCCCTCGTGGACCACGTCGTGCCGGGCCGGGCCGCCGACTCCCGCCCCGCCAACCGGAAGGAACTGGCCGCGACCGCGGTGATCCGGCTGGACCTGAACGAGGTCTCGGCCAAGACCCGCACCGGCGGGGTGAACGACGAGCCGGAGGACCTCGCCCTCCCCCACTGGGCCGGCGTGCTGCCGCTGCGCAAGGGCTACGACGCACCCCTCCCGGAGGCCGACCTGGTGCCCGGCACCGCGTTCCCCGACTACCTCGCGACCCTGTGATGCTCGTCCACCCCTGGGACGCGCCCCACGACGACGCCGAGTGGCAGGAGTGGCTGTCCGAACACGACTTCGGGCAGCTCGCCGTCAACGGCCCGCCCGGCGAGCCCCCCTTCGTCCAGCCCCTGCACTTCGCCTACGACCCGGCCGAGGGCGACGCCGTCACCCACCTCGCCCGGCCCAACCCGCTGTGGCCCGCCCTGGAGGCGAACCCGGCGGTGACCCTGAGCGTGGTGGACGACTACGTGTTCGTCCCCGGCCCGTGGCAGGCCCCGCCGGGCGCCCCCGCCGAGCA
This sequence comes from Streptomyces sp. P3, assembly GCF_003032475.1. Taxonomy (NCBI): domain Bacteria; kingdom Bacillati; phylum Actinomycetota; class Actinomycetes; order Kitasatosporales; family Streptomycetaceae; genus Streptomyces; species Streptomyces sp. P3. The sequence continues at coordinate 5,019,820 of NZ_CP028369.1, read as the reverse complement.
CGGAACCCCGACGAGCTTCTACGCGGCGGTCCAACTGCGGTGCACGGCGCACATCGTGGACGATCCCGCCGCGAAGGCGGACCTGCTGGCCCGTCAGATGGCGCACTTCCAGCCCGAGGGCGGGTCCGCCCGACCCACCGCAGGCGAGGCCCCGTTCGGCCGCCTGCTCCGGGGCATCCGCGGCATCCGGCTCCATGTCACCGATGTGCGGGCCAAGTTCAAGTACGCGGCGCACCGCCCGCCCGAGACCCAGGAACGCATCGCCGTCGCGCTGACCACCCGCGACGCCCCCGGCGACGCCGCGGCCCGGGCACACCTGCTGCGTCGCCGGGGGTGACACCGCGGTCCCGCCGGCGTCTCAGCCCCGCGCGGGAACGCCCCGCGCTTCTGCCAGGGCGAGGCCGGTGACCGAGGCCAGCATCAGCAGGGTCCCGGCGAGCGTGGTGACCGTGAGGGGTTCGCCGAGGAGGACGACGGCCAGCGCCGCCGCGCTCACCGGCTCGAGCAGCATGATCACGGAGACCGTGGCGGAGCGCACGACGGCCGCGCCCGCGAAGTAGAGGGCGTAGGCGAGCGCCGTGGGCACCGCGGCGATGTACGCCAGCAGGACGAGCACCCCCACGGGGTCGGCGCTGTGCGGCATCAGCCCTTCGGCCACGGCGAACGGCGACAGGCACACGGCGGTGACCGCGAACGCCCCCACGGCGCCGGCGGAGGCGTCCGCGCCACCGTCCCGCCCCCACCGGCGGGTGAGCAGGGTCATCGCGCTGTACCCGGCCGCGGACATCAGCGCGAGCAGGACGCCCCGCGGGTCCACGGTCGAACCGCCGCCGCCCGCGAACAGCACCCCCAGCCCGGCGAGCGCCCCCATGACGGCGAGCGCTCCGCCGCGCCCGAGCCGCTCCCCCAGCGTCAGGCGGGCGCCGAGCGCGATGAGGACAGGCCCCGCGCCGAGGGTGACGACGGTGGCGACGGCGAGTCCGGTGGCGGAGACGGCCGCGAAGTACGCCGTCTGGAAGACCGCGAGGCCGAACCCCGTGATCGCCGTCCGCCGGGCCTTGCGGCGCAGCGCCTCGGGCGCCGGCGCCTGCTCGCCGAGGGCCGGGGACGCCGTGGTCGTCGCGGGTGCCGGGGCGGACCGGGCGCGCCGCCGCAGCAGCGGGCGGGCGGCCAGCAGCAGGGCCAGTCCGGCGGCGCAGCGCCAGAACGACAGGGCGACGGGGCCCAGGTCGCTGATCCGGTAGATCAGGGACGCGGCGGCGCCGGCCGTACCCCAGGCCGCGCCCGCGACGACCAGATAGAGCAGAGCCCGTGCGAGGGGCAGGGAAACGGCGGCGGAGTCGCCGGAGGAGGACACAGAGGACGACACACTCGAACAGGACACGCGTTCTCTCCGCACAGAAGTTCGGGGAAGGGGTCGCCGCAGGGCAGCGGACCTCGGACTTCGTCTGCGGGCAGCACCGTTCTGTCCGGCAGCGCGTGCCGGACGTGGTTCACCGGAGGGCCCGCCTCAGCGGGCCGGAGGCGGCAGAACGCGTGCGTCGAGAGGCATGATCGAAAGCCTAGGTCGCCGTCCCCCGGGCGGACAACTCCCTTTCCGGGCCGCCGGCGGCCACCGGCTCCGCGGAGCCCTTGGCGGGCGCGGACGACTGCGCGACGAACGCCCCGAGCAGCACCACCGCCCCGCCGGCGATCTGCGGCGCCGAGAGGTGCTCGCCGAGCAGCACCCACGCCAGCACGGTGGCGATGACCGCCTCGAGACAGGCCACGACCCCGGCGACCTGCGGGGAGAGCCGGCGCACCGAGACCACGCCGGTGACGTACGCGACGACGGTCGCGATGAGCACGGTCCAGCCGAGCAGCAGCCAGGCGGGGACCTCGACGCCGTTCATGCCGGCGCTCTGGCCGAGCACGGACCAGTCCATGCCCCACGGCCTGGTGACGACGGTGAGCACGACGCTGCCGACGAGGAGCCCGTGGGCGATGACGCCCAGCGGGTCGGGAGCGTCGTCGCCCGAGTCGCCGCCGTGGTCGGACAGGACGAAGTAGCCGACCTGGCAGCAGGCTGCCGCGAGGGCGAGCAACAGTCCGACGGCGTCGAAGCCCAGACCCGACCAGACCTCGACGACGCAGGCCAGCCCGCCCACCGCGAGGACCACGCCGAGCGCCGCGGCACGCGTCACCGGCCGCCGCTGCACGAACCGCACCCAGCCGAGGACCAGGGCGGGCGCGAGGTACTCCACGAGCAGCGCGACGCCGACGGGGATGCGCGATATCGCGGCGAAGTAGAACGCCTGCACGCCGGCCACGGCGAGCAGTCCGAACCCGGCGAGCAGCGCGGGCCGGCCGCGCGGCAGGGCCCGGTGACGTACGGCCAGGGGCAGCATGACGAGGGCCGCGCCGGTCACCCGCAGCCACACCACGTGCAGCGGGTCGAGGCCCGCCTCGATCAACGGCTTGGCCGCCACCCCGGACCCTCCGAAGGCGATGGCGGACGCGACCGCCAGACCGAGCCCGATGCCCTTTCCGCGGTTGCCCCGACTGCTCACAGAGGTACGCACCGACCCATGATGACAGGGGACGACATGACCGTCATCCCGGATGACACCTGTCTCAGCCGTCGGACGGGCACCGATCCGTGAGGGCCGGCCCGTCAGTGACCGAACGGCGCACTCGACGCAGTGGCCGGCGTCTCCTCCCCACGGAGGAGATCGGGCCGATCCCCGCCAGGGGCGTACGCGGGCACCTGGCGGCGGCGCCTGCGGTGAAGGCCCTCTTCTCCCCACACTTTTGACGGTGCGTCAGTATTGAATGTTGGCGTCGCTGGAGCTACGTTCCGCGCACCGCAGCCCGAGTGGCCGGCCCGAGTTGCCCGACATGAAGAGGTGGTCGCATGGCCGAAGTCAGCGCGGAGGCACGCATCCAGGCACCGGCCGAGAAGGTGTGGGCCCAGCTCACCGACTGGCCGGCGTACGGGGAGTGGAACGCGACACACACCAACTTTCCCGAGGGCGGCCCGCAGGCCCTCGAACTGGGCGCGACCTTCCAGGAGAACATGAAGCTCATGGGCTTCCCGGCCGAGGTCGAGTGGACCGTGGCGGAACTGGAGCCCGCCCGGGTGCTCGCCATCCGCGGCAAGGGCCCGATGGCCGTGTCGGTGGCCACCCGCTACACCCTCACCCCGGACGGGGACGCGACGACGGTCCGTATCGACGGCGAGTTCACGGGCGCGGCCGTGTCACTGATGGCGGGCAGACTCAAGGACTCGGGGACGGCCGCCCTCAACGAGTCGCTGCGCAAGCTGGGCGGCCTGGTGACCTGACCCGCGCGGGAGGAGAGCACGGACGGCCCCCGCGGACAGGCCCGCACAGAAGGCCTGCAGAGGAAGTCCCGCCCAGGAAGCCGCACGGCGCGCGAAGGCGCCCCGCGGACGGTTCCGCGGGGCGCCTTCCGTTGCCGGAAGCCGTTCAGTCCTCGTCGGCGAGGATCAGGTACAGCTTCTTGCGGGCGTCGTTGATGACCGTGAGCGCCTTCTCGCGCTGCTCCTTGCTGCCGGCCTTCCAGACCTGCCCGAAGGCCTCCATCAGCCCGAAGCCGGCCTGGCGGATCTCGCCGAGGGCTTCCCAGTCGACCCCGCGCGCAGCCTCCTCCCAGGGGGCCTCCGGGCCCGCCTCGGCCGCCGCGCGGCCTTCCTCGGTGAGCGAGAACAGCTTCTTGCCGCCGTCACTCTGGCTGCTGATCAGGCCCTCGTCCTCCAGCAGCTGGAGGGTCGGGTACACCGAGCCGGGGCTGGGCTTCCAGGCGCCGCCACTGCGTTCGGCGATCTCCTGGATCATCTCGTAGCCGTGCATCGGCCGGTCCTTGAGCAGGGCCAGGATCGAGGACCGTACGTCACCCCGCCGCGCCCGGCCCCTGGGACCGCCACGCCCCCGTCCGCCCCAGGGGCCGCCGAAGCCCGGGCCGAAGCCGGGACCTCCGGGACCGAATCCCGGGCCGCCGGGGCCACCCGGACCGAAGGGCCCGAAGGCCGCCCGCTCTCCGCCGAAACCCCCGCGGCCGCGTCGGGGGCCCTGGCCGTGTCCACGCTCGAATCCGTGGGTACGCATCGCAAACCACTCCTTCATTCCATCGTTGATCAGTCGCGATGCCTCAACGATATATCGAAATAGCTCGCGCGGCAAGAGTTCGCCCCGTGATCGCCTCTAGGCTGCGGACATGACATCGCCGAGCCGCTCTCACGGCACCGCCTCCGCCCCCTCCGCCGCCCCGAGTGCCGCGGACGGCATTCCGTCCGGCGTCTTGGCCGGTCCCCGCGCCTCGGACGCCTATCTGGCCGAGCTGTTCTCGCTGGAGGGCCGGGTGGCCGTGGTGACCGGCGGCAGCTCGGGAATCGGGCGGGGCATCGCGGGGGCGCTGGCGCGTGCGGGGGCGAGCGTGGTGGTCGTCGCCCGCAGGAAGGCGGAACTGGCCGCGACGGTCGACGAGCTGACGGCGGCCGGCTGCCGGGCGGCCGCGGTGAGCGGCGACCTCGGCACCCGCGACGGGGTCCGCACGGCGGCGGAACAGGCCGCGCGCCCCTTCGGCGAACCCGACATCCTCGTCAACAGCGCAGGGATCAACCTGCGGCCGCCGATGGGCGAGTTGGACGAGCAGGTCTGGGACAGCACGATGGCGGTGAACCTCGAGGCGCCCTACCTCCTCGGCCGGCGGTTCGGGCCCGGGATGGCGGAGCGGGGTTTCGGCCGGATCATCCACATCACCTCGCAGCAGGCGCACCGCGCGTTCGTCCAGAGCGGTGCGTACGGGGTGTCCAAGGGAGCGCTGGAGTCACTGGCCCGCTCGCAGGCGGAGGCCTGGTCGCCGCACGGCGTCACCTGCAACACGCTGGTCCCCGGCTTCGTCATGACCGCGCTCAACGCCCGGCTGTCGTCCGATCCGGAACGGGTGGCGGCTCTGGCGGCGCGCACGATGGTCGGGCGCAACGGGCTGGCCGAGGACTTCGCGGGAGCGGCGGTGTTCCTCGCGAGCCGCGCCGCCGGCTACGTCACCGGGCAGTCGATCTTCGTGGACGGCGGCTTCTCCGTGCACTGAGCGCGCGTCCCCCGGGCATCCGCCCGGTCGCGCACGGCGGAGGCCTGGGGGACGTCATGCGTCATGCCGCCAGCGGGGTGAAGTGGACGATCTCGTCCGCACCGGGCTGCACCACGCCGTAGGTGCTCTCCGGGACCTTGTTCCAGGCGCCGGGCAGATCACCCAGGGGTTCGGAGACGATCAGCCGGGTCTCGTCGGAGACCTCGCGCAGGAACGCCATGTCGGGGTGGAGCGAGCGGAGTGTCTCCACCCGGGTGCTGTAGAAGAGCGACCGGGAATCTCCCTGGCTGGAGTACCGGAAGGCCCAGAGCCGCTCGCCGTCGGTCACGGCGACGGTCATCTGCAGCGGATACTCCACGCCGTGCGCGTGGCCGACCCGTTCGACCAGGCCCGCCATCCTCGCCACGGCGCCCGGCGGGTCCTCCTCCAGGCCGAGGGTGAGCGCCAGGTAGAACATCAGCTCCGAGTCCGTCGACCCCTCGATGTCGAGGAAGAGGCGCGGATCGACGGCGAGGGCCAGGTCCCGGCGGACGCGGTGGAACTCGGCGATCGCCCCGTTGTGCATCCACATCCAGCGGCCGTGCCGGAAGGGGTGCGAGTTGGTCTGCTGCACCGCCGTGCCCGTCGAGGCCCGGATGTGGGCGAAGAACATCGGTGAGCGGACGTGGCCGGCGATCTCCCGCAGGTTGCGGTTGCTCCAGGCCGGGCCGATCTCCCGGACGACGGCCGGATTACCGTCGTCCGCCTCGAGCCCGTACCAGCCGACGCCGAAGCCGTCGCCGTTCGTCGTCTCCACGCCCATCTTGGAGTGCAGACTCTGATCGATGAGCGAGTGCGCCGGCCGGTAGAGGATCGTCTCCAACAGGACGGGCGTGCCCGAGTAGGCGAGCCAACGGCACATCGTCTACCGCCTTCCTACAAGCGCCGCACGAGGCGCCGTCACTAGACCGACCTGTTCGGCTTCGCCACGCACAGAGCCCAGATGACGAACGCGGAGAACGCGATCATCACGACGGACCAGACCGGGTAGTACGGCAGGGACAGGAAGTTGGCGATGACGATGAAGGCGGCGATCCCCACGCCCAGAACGCGCGCCCACGTGGCTCCCGTGAACAGTCCCAGACTGACTATCACCGCGACCGCGCCCAGCGCGAGGTGGATCCAGCCCCAGCCGGTGAGGTCGAACGCGAACACGTAGTTGCGGGTCGTCACGAAGATGTCGTCCTCCGCGATCCCCATGATCCCGCGGAAGATGTCGAGCAGTCCGGCGAGCATGAGTGTCACGGCGGCGAAGACCATCAGGCCCTCGGCCCACTGCTGCTTGGCGGTGTGCCGCTCGGCCGACGGCGTGTGGGAGGTGGAGTGAGTCGTCATCCTGGTGCCTCGATTCGTGTTGGTTCGGCGGAGTGCGCCGGCTCAGCGGCCGGTGCCGCTCAGGACGAGTTGCTTGGCCTTGTCGTACTCCTCGTCGGTGATGTCGCCCCGGGCACGGATCTCCGACAGGCGGGCGAGTTCGTCGACGCTGCTGGTGGGACGGTCAGCGCCCTTGGCGGTCTCGCGGATGTAGCTGTCGAATGCCTTCTGCTGCTCCTGCGCCTGCGTGATCTCCCTGCGTCCCATGTTCTTGCCGCGCGCGACCACGTACACGAACACGCCCAGGAAGGGCAGGACGACGCAGAACACCAGCCAGCCGGCCTTGGCCCAGCCGCTGAGGTCGTCGTCGCGGAAGATGTCCACCACGACCCGGAACAGCAGCACGAACCACATGATCCACAGGAAGAACACCATCATGGTCCAGAAGGCGCTCAGCAGCGGATAGTCGTACGCGAGGTAGGTGTCGCCACTCATCTGTCTCCTCCGTCCCGGGCTTTCGCCCGACACCCGGCAGGCCGTTGCGTGCCGTTCTCAGACTGCGCGCCCGGGAGTCCGTCGTCCTCACCCGAGACGGGTGAGGAATGACCGCCGTCCGGGCCGCGCCGATCACTGGGGAGTCACTCGGGAACCGCCGGCCGGCCCTTGCGGCGCGGTCGCCGTACGGGCCCTGCGCAGCGCCGCCCGCCAGGCGAAGGCGACACCCGCCTCGACCAGTGCGAGCAGCACCAGCCACAGGCCGAGCAGCCGGGTCAGCGCGCGGGCCGACTCGGTGGGCAGCGCGAGCACCACGATCCCCGCGACGACGGCGAACACCGCCGCGCCGATGACGACGCCCCGGTGCGGCAGGTCCTTGGCCGCGAGGGCGGTGTAGAGGGTGAGGATGCCCGACACCAGCCACAGAACACCGACGATCAGCGAGAGCGCCGCGATGGTCTGCAACGGGTGCCGCAGACACAGCACCCCGGCCACCACGTAGACCATGGCCAGGAGGAGCCCGGTCGCCCGCTCCCCGTGGTCGCCCCCGCCGAAGGCGGCGACGAACCGGAACACGCCGGTCACCAGCAGGTACAGGCCGATGAGCACGGCGAGGACGTGCAGGGTCTCGTCCGGCCAGACCAGGATCAGGATGCCCGGCACGAACGCCGCGATCGCCGACCCGAGGATCCACGTCCAGGAACGCCCGAGCACACACAGGACGTCGGCGGGATCGCCGCCCGCGGGCGCGCGGACGGCCCGGTCGTCCCCCCGGCCGTCGCGGCCGTCGGCGAGCGGGTCGGGTGCGGACTGCGGTACGGAACCGTGCGGCACGCTCATGACTTCCTCCTCGCGCCCGGCCGGGACAGCGCGCCCCGGCATCTCACTCGGGCAGTTGGCGCATCTCCATGACGCGCAGTCCCAGGGACTGGCAGCGGGCCAACAGCCCGTACAGGTGCGCTTCGTCGATCACCCGCCCGAACAGAACCGTCTGGCCGGACATGACCACATGCTCCAGCTCCGGAAACGCCCTGGTCAGCGTGTCCGACATCTGTCCTTCCACACGGATCTCGTAGCGCATGGGCTCTCTCCCCGGGGCGGCCTGGGACAGGCGGACCACGCCCTCTACCGCGATGGTCCGCCCCGGTGAAGCCCTGGGCCTCACCCGGTGCAGGTGAGTCGGCATCCCGCCCGCGCCCTCGTCACCCGCTGGAACGAGGGTGCGTATGTACGTCAGCACGTCAGTGTGTATGTACGTCAGTGCGTCAGTGCGTCAGGTACAGCTTGAACACGATGATCACCAGGCCGAGCACCAGGTTCAGCGAGGCGGCGGCGGACACCATGCGCCAGGAACCGCCGGCCCGGCGCGCCGCCATCGCCGACCAGCCCACCTGCCCGGCGACGGCGACCGACAGCGCGAGCCACAAGGTGCCCGAGAGGTCGAGACCGAGCAGGGGGCTGACGGCCACGGCGACGGCCGGCGGTATCGCGGCCTTGACGATCGGCCACTCGTCGCGGCAGACGTGCAGCACGACCCGGCGGTCCAGGCTCCGCTGCGCCAGCCGTGCCCCGAACAGCTGGGCGTGCACATGCCCGACCCAGAACACGAGTCCGGTGAGCAACAGCAGCAGCACCAGCTCCGCCCGCGGGAACTTCCCCCAGGCACCGGCCCCGACGACGACCGAGGCGGCCAGCATGGATCCGTAGACGCCGCCGGTGTAGTCGGCGGTGGCCCGGCGCTCGGCGGCGCGGGCCCGGGCCGCGCCGCGATGTCCCGTCGCGGTCATGGCGGCCTCCCTTCGGCGATCGGTCGACGGAGGACCTGTCGAGCACGTCCAGCGAACAGGACTGTCAACGTGGCGCGTCGACGGGACCGCTCGGCATGCCGCCCCGCGACTTCCCGGGGCGTTCGGTCCTCGCTGTGGGCAGGTGCGACGTGACCAGGAAACTGGCGAGCGTGATCCCGCCGGCGGCGAGGATCGCCGCCTTCAGCCCGTCGAGCTGCGCAGAGGCGTAGGACTCGGTGAGCGCGTCGACCTCGGCGGGCGGCAGTCCGGCGTCCTCGGCGGCGGTGCGCACCTGCTCGGTGGGGACGAAGCTGATGCCCGCCTCCAGAGCCACGCCGGCCTGGCGGCTGGTCTCCTCCGACAACTGGGGGTGGCTCTCCACGCGGGTGGTGAAAGCCTGCGCCAGGGCGCCGACCAGCAGCGACCCGATGAGCGCGGTACCCAGCGCGGAGCCCAGGTTCTGAGCAGTGAACTGCAGCCCGCCCACCTCGCTGCGCTCGTCCCCGTGCACGCTCGACTGGACGACGTTGCCCAACTGGGAGGCCAGCAGACCCATCCCCACGCCGAGCAGCGCCATCGCCCCGGCGAACTGCGCGTCGTCGATGACGGGGTCGATGGTGGCCAGCAGCCACACGACCGCCCCGGCCAGGGTCAGCAGCGCGAGTCTCACGACCCGCCGCGCTCCCGCCACCCGGCCGAGCCTGGCGGCGCACATGGACGCGGCGAGCATCGCGACCGACACGGGAAGCAGGCGCAGGCCCGTCTCGAAGGCGTCGAAGCCCTGCACGACCTGCAGATACAGCGGAATCGTGAAGAACAGGCCGAGCAGGATGAGGTTCTGGCTCAGCAGACACATCAGGCCCGATCGCAGCACGGGCCTGTGCAGGAGCGCGAGATGGACGAGGGGATCGGCGCCCCGGGCCTCCCTGCGCCGTTCCCAGTGCAGGAAGAAGGCCAGCACGGCCACTCCGGCCCCGACGACGAACAGGGTGGGCGAGAAGCCGAGCACGGTGAAGGGCGGGTTGCGGGGCTGCAGCCAGCCCCAGGTGCCGCTCTGCAGGACGCCGAGCACTCCGAGCGCCAGCCCGGCCGCCGACAGCGCGGCGCCGACGCCGTCGAGACGAGGCCGTGTGCCGGTTCGGGGCGACGCCCTGATGGCCTTGTGGAAGCACAGCACGACCAGCACGACGACGACCTCGCCCGCGAAGACCAGCCGCCAGGTGAGGTACGTCGTCACCCAGCCGCCCAGCAGCGGGCCGACCGCGATCCCCGCACCGGCCAGCCCGCCGACCACCCCGTAGGCGACGGCCCGGTCCCGCCCCCGGTAGGACTCGGCGACCAGCGCCGCCATGGCGGGCAGGACCATCGCGGCGCCCAGTCCCTCGACCACCGACCAGCCCAGCGTGAGGACCCACAGGGTGGGTGCCACAGCGGTGAGGGCCGAGCCCGTGGCGTAGACGACGAGGCCGAGGAGAAACATCCGGCGCCGGCCGAGGATGTCCCCCAGCCGACCTCCGATGATCATGAAGGCTGCCATGACCAGGGCGTACAGGGTGATGACTGCCTGGATGGCCGTCACCTCGGTGTCGAAGTCCTCGACCAGCTGGCTGATCGAGACGTTCATGACGGAGGTGTCCAGGACCATCAGGAACTGTGCGGTCCCCAGGACCATCAGAGCGCGCCAGCGGTTCACGGTGTCCACGGGTCCATGGAAGCCGGGCGGTCCGGTCGGCGCCTCACCCGCCACGGGCGAGCCTTGCGCCGAACGGCGGTGGCGGCGTCGGCCAGGCCCCGCAACGCCGAACGACGGTGGCCGGAGCTCGGCTGTGGCTCAGCACCAGCGGCGGCTTCGGCCGTCCCCTGCGCGATCGGGCGGCCTCGCCAACGGTCCACCGCCCTCGCCGCCACCGCCACCGACCGCTCCGGCCTCGCCGCCGACCGCCGCCGCCACCGACGGTTCCGGCCTCGGTCGGGTCCGGCCGATACGTCCGGAACAGTTCAATGCAGAACAGGACAGGACTGGACGGGACAGGGCAGGGCAGGGCAGCCGACGTGCGGCCCCGGGGCAGCCCCGCCGCGGCGTCACCACGCACATCCGTCGTCGCTGTCAGACGCTGTCAGAGCAGGTCCAGCTCACGGGCCCGGCGCACCGCCTCGTTGCGGCGGTTGACCGACAGCTTCCGGTAAGCGCTCTTGAGGTGCGTCTTCACCGTGTTCACGGACACGTACAGGTCGGCGGCGATCTCCTCCGTCGACATCGTTTGGGCCAGCCTGCGCAGCACGTCGCGTTCGCGTCCGCTCAGTTCCTCCACCACCGGCGGCGGCCGGTCGTCGGACGGCGGCGCGCCCGGCGTGAGCCAGTCCCCGGCCGTCCCCCGCAGCGACGCCGGGGCGAGGAAGCGGCGGATCCACGGCCCGGCCTCGGTGAAGGGCCGGCGCAGGCCGTCGCGGCGTGCCTCGCGCAGGGCCTGGCCGACGAATCCGTGCGCGGCGGCCGTGTCTCCCGCCTCACTCGCCGCCTGTGCCCGCACCAGCAGGGCCCGGACGATCACCGCCGGCCCGGAGCGTCCCTCCTGACGCACGGCGTCGAGCAGGTCGATCGCCGCGTCCGGCCTTCCGGCGGCGAGCTGGGCCCGTGCGGCCGCGACCTCGCAGGCCGGCTGCGCGCCGGGGACCGCCAGGAGCACCTTGACCGCCGTCTCGGGGCGGCCCTCGGCGAGATGCGCGGCGGACGCGACGAGCGCCGTCTGTCCCTCCGCCCAGGGCGAGGGCACAGCGGCCGGAACGGTCGGCTCCGCCATGGCGAGCGCCGCCCGGGTGTCGCCCCGGGCCAGGTGCAGCCGAGCGGCGGCGACGGCCCGGACCGCCTCCATGACCGGGTCGCACCAGGCGGAGGGCGACTCGGCGCTCTCGTCGAGAAGGGTCCGGGCCCGGCCCAGGTCGTCGCGCTCGACGGCCAAGGCGGCCTGGACCAGCCGCGCCATGCCGGAGCCGGACGACTGGGGCAGGCCGTAGCGCTCCGTCTCCGCCGCGGCGGCCCGCGCCCTGCGCTCCGCTCGGCCGGGCCAGCCGTCGAGGTAGTCGATCAGGGCCAGCCGGCCCAGGGCGTCCTCGCGTGCGAGTGCCGTGGCGGCCCCCGCGGCGGAGCCTGCCACGCTCGACAGGGCGGCGCACGCCTCCTCGAACCGTCCCGCCCACAGCCGCGCCGAACCCAGATGGGCCAGTAGCAGTGCGGTGAGCTCGGGGTGCTTCTCGAGCAGCCGGGCGGGGACCTCGTGCCGGAGCGTGTCGGCCGCCGCGGCGGCCAGCTCCGCCCGGGCCGGAGCACCGGTCAGCCGGGCGGCCAGCGCCTCGAGCAACGCGCAGCTCAACCGTGCCGCCGCCAGCGCGGGCTGCTCCCCCACCGGATCGTCCCCGGCGCCGGCGCGTGCCGGCGACCCGCGCCCGGCCGCCGCGAGCGTCTGTTCAGCGTGCCGCAGATGCGCCTGGCCACGGTCGAGCTCGTGCAGGGACAGCTCGCGTGCCGCACGGACGAGGTGCGCGGCAGGGCTCGCCGCCTCCGGCCCCATCCGGGAGAACAGCTCGGCGAGCGCGTCGACGCGCAGACCGGTGAAGAGCCACCCGATCGCGAGGTCGTCGACCAGAGCTCCCGCGGTGAACTCCCAGTCGCCCGCCGCCGCGCCGTGGCTCAGGGTCGACGCGAGGGATCCCGAGCCGTGCAGCCAGTGCGCGGCCCGCCGGTGCAGTTCGGGCTCCAGACCGGGTGACCGCATCCGCAGATGGGCGCGGAGGATCTCCGCGAACAGCGGATGGAGGCGGTACCAGTCCCGCTCGAGATGTTCGACGAACGCGTTCTCGCGATGCAGCCCGGCCAGGATGGGCTCGGCGTCGGTCCGTCCGGTGAGGGCGTTCACCAGCCCGGGACGGAACCGGTCGAGGACGCTGACCCGCAGCAGCAGGTCCTGCGTCTCGGGAGGCTGCCGCCGGAGCACCTCCGCCAGCAGGAAGTCGGCGACCGCCGTGCGGTCGGCCTCGAACTTCTTCAGGTACGACTCCGGATCCGGGCTCTCGCGCGCGGCGAGGGCGCACAGCCGCAGACCGGCGGCCCAGCCCCGGGTGCGGGTCACCAGGCTCTGCGCCGCGTGCGCCGGAAGCCGCAGTCCGTGCAGTTCCAGCAGTTCGGCCGCCTCTTCGGCGGTGAAGGCCAGCTCCGCTCCGCGGATCTCCGTCAACTCGCCGGCCGCCCGGTAGCGGTGCAGCGGCAGCAGCGGCTCGGTGCGGGTGACGAGGACCAGGCGCAGGCCTCCGCCCGCGTGGTGCAGGACGAACTCCAACTGCTCGGCGATCTCCGGGTCGGCCACCCGGTCGTACTCGTCGAGCACGACGATCACGGGCCGCTCCCGGGTGCTCAGCCCGGCGGCCAGCCGGGCCAGCAGTGCGGCGGGCACCCGGCCCGCGTCCGCGGGACAGCCGATCTCGGCGGGCAGGTCGGTCCCGGCACCGCGCAGGGCCTCGAGCAGGTAGGCCCACAACATGCCCGGACCCTGCCCGGCCGCGTCGGTGGTGAGCCAGGCGACGGGATGCTCGCGTGCCGCGGCCCAGTCGGCGACCAGCAATGTCTTGCCTGCGCCCGCCGCGCCGTTGACCATGGTCAGCGGCGTCTCCAGAGCCCCGTCGAGGTGTGCGACCAGCCGCTCGCGCCGCAGAAACGTCACCGGCCGGGCCGGGACGACGAACCGCGTGCGCAGGAACGGATCTCCCTGGGGATCGGCGTACGGGCCCGCCGGCACATACGGGCCCCTCCGTTGCGCGTCGCTCTCCTCGAGCCCGGCCATGGCGCTCACCGCCCCGGTCGTCAGGTCATGCGTAACGCTCCTCCCAGCATCCCAGGGTTCCGCCACAGCCGCTTCGCGAGAGCCCCGCGAGCAGGTGCGACGCCTGCGCGGGCAAGGTGGGCGGCCTGCGGCGACGCCGCCGTGCGGACACCCGGGAGCCCGGCCGCGCCCCGCCTTGCCTGCCGTGCCGTCCGTGCCGTCCGTGCGGGAGGACGGATTCGACGAGCGGAACCGGCACGGGGCGGCACGCGGAATCGACAAGCGGACCCGCCCCCCGACGCCGGCCCCAGGGCCGGCCCGTGGCGTCGGCCCACCGTCTCGGCCGCCGACGTCGGCCCGCCTTCGCGGCCGTGGACACACCGAAGGCGGGCCACCACCCGCGGATTGGCCTTGGCCGACGGCGCGGCCCGTCTCCTAACGTCGGCGGCATGCGGATGCGAATCGTCGACGCCTTCACCGACCGCCCCTTCACCGGCAATCCGGCCGGGGTCCTGCTCCTGGACGCCTTCCCCGAGGACCGCCGGCTCCAGAACGTCGCCCTGGAGATCAATCACGCCGAGACGGCGTTCGCCCGTCCTCTCCCCGAGGGCGGCGACGCCGACTGGGCCCTGCGCTGGTTCACCCCCGTCACCGAGGTCGACATGTGCGGTCACGCCACGCTGGCCACGGCCCATGTCCTGCACACGACGGGCGTGCACGCCGGCCCGGTGCGGTTCGCGACCCGCAGCGGCGTCCTGGTGGCCACCCCCGTCGAGGACGGTTCGATCACCCTGGACTTCCCCACCGCCCCACTGACCGCGGTGGACGTCCCGGCCGGTCTGGCCGGGGCGCTGGGCGCCGAACCGCTCGCCTGCCTCGACACCGGCCCGCACGTCGGCGACCTGCTGATCGAACTGGCCGACGAGAAGACCGTGCGCGCCCTGCAGCCGGACCACCGGGCCCTCGCCGGCTGTTCCCGCCGCGGCGTCATCGCCACCGCCCGCGCCGAGGACCCCACCCGCGGATACGACTTCGTCTCCCGTTGCTTCTTCCCGAACGTCGGCATCGACGAGGATCCGGTGACGGGCAGCGCCCACACCGCCCTCGCCCCGTACTGGTCCGGTCGTCTCGGCCGTACCGCCCTGACCGGCTACCAGGCCTCGCCGCGCTCCGGCCGCGTACGGACCGAACTGAGCGGCGACCGCACGCTGTTGAACGGCCGTGCGGTCACGGTCATCGAGGGCGAGCTGCTGCTCTGAGCCGGCGGCTCACGCCGTGGGCAGCCACCCGACCTTCCCCGCCAGCAGCGCATAACCCACGAAGGCCCCGATGTCGAGCAGCGAGTGCGCCACCACGAGAGGGCCCACCCGGCCCCAGCGCCGGTAGAGGTAGACGAACACCACGCCCATCACCATGTTGCCGACGAAGCCGCCGATGCCCTGGTAGAGGTGGTACGAGCCGCGCAGCACCGAGCTGGCCACCAGCGCGGTGCCCGGCGTCCACCCCAACTGGCCGAGCCTGCGCAGCAGATACCCGACGACGATGACCTCTTCGAGGATCGCGTTCTGCAGCGCGGACATCACCAGCACCGGGTACTTCCACCACACGTCCGGCAACGCCTCCGGCACCACCGTCAGGTTGAAGCCGAGTCCGCGGGCCGCCAGGTAGAAGGCGATGCCGGTGCTGCCGATCACCGCCGCGACGGCCGCCCCGCGACCGAGGTCCGGCCAGGGCCGGGTGCGGTCGAAGCCCAGCGTGCGCAGCCCCTGCCCCTCGCGCAGCAGGAAGTGCGCGACGAGGGCCACCGGGACCAGCGCCGTGGCGATCCCGAACAGCTGCCAGGCGAGATCGAGCCATGGGCGGCCGGGCGCGGCGGAGGCGTTGAGGGTCGCCGCCTGGTCCTTCAAGCCCCCCGGCTTGGTGACCGATCCGACAAAGCTGATCAGGGCGGACACACCGCTCGCACCGAGCGAGACCCCCAGAACGAGCAGGGTCTCGTCACGGAAGATCCGTCGCGAGAGCCGCTCCTGCGGAAAAGATTCTGCCAACGCCCCTGCCTCCACCTGCACACCTGCCTCCGGTTGCGTGACCCCGCATCCCACCGCTGCCCCGCCAGGCTCTCCGACGATGCTGTGGAGATCGCGCGTGGCGGGCCGAGGAAAGCACGGGCGCCCCGTGACCGCGCGCCCCTCCCCTTCGCCGGCCGCGCGGCGGAGATCCGCCGCCGGCCGCCAGGAAGGGACGTCACCGTCGTGGGAGGTCACAGCTTGCCCGATCGGCACCGGGCAGGCTGCAGCGACCCCCGTCCGCGCGGTTCCGCCGCACGACGGCCGCCGCGGCAGCCTCCGCCCTCGTCCCCGCGAGGAATCGCACGCAGTGGTGCCGCCCCTGCCACCGGACTCTCCCAGGGCGCCGGCGCACCGATCGCGGACGAAGGCCCGGGCACGGACCGCGAGGACCCGAACCCGGTCGCGCCGCTCTCAGAACCCAGCCCGGCGCGCCCCGTGCTCGGCCGCCCGGTTCTCGGCCTCCCGTCGCTCAGCCGGTCGGTTCTCGGCCTCCCGTCGCTCAGCCGGTCGGTTCTCGGCCTCCCGTCGCTCAGCCGGTCGGTTCTCGGCCGCTCACGCGCTCACGCGCCGCTCGGGGCAGGCTCGGGCAGCCCCACGGGCCAGGTGTGCACCGGCTCGCCCGCGTGCATCAGCTGCGCGTACCGCCGTGTGGTCGCCGCCAGCGCGGCGTCCCGCGACATTCCGGCCTCCACCGCCCGGTGGAAGGTGGCCACCTGCCAGGACGCCCCGTTGGTCCGTCGCCGGCACCGTTCCTCGATGACCCCCAGGTAGAGATCGCGGTCGGCCGGGTCCACGCCCCAGGCGTCCAGCCCCGCCTCTGCCAGCGGCAGCAGCTCGTCCCGTACGAGACTCACCGCGTCCACCTCGACCAGGCCCCCCAGCCGCCCGCGCCGCGGCCACTGCAGCCGGGCCTCGATCCCGTGCCGGCACGCCGCGTCGAAGTTGGCCTCCGCCGTCTCGAACGGCAACCGGGACCACACCGGCCGCGAGTCCTCCGCCAGGGCCCGGACGAGGCCGTAGTAGAAGGCCGCGTTCGCGATCACGTCGGTCACGGTCGGTCCGGCGGGCAGGACGCGGTTCTCCACCCGCAGGTGCGGGACGCCGTCGGCGATGCCGTAGACAGGCCGGTTCCAGCGGTAGACCGTGCCGTTGTGCAGGACGAGCTCGGCGAGCGAGGGCACCCCGCCCGCCTCGAGGACCTCGAGCGGGTCCTCGTCCCCGCAGATGGGCAGCAACGGCGGGAAGAAGCGCACGTTCTCCTCGAACAGCTCCTGAGCCGAACTGATCCACTTCTCCCCGAACCACGTCCGCGGCCGGACGCCCTGCGCCTGGAGTTCCGGCGGCCGGGTGTCGGTCGCCTGCTGGAAGAGCGGCGGCCGCGACTCCCGCCACAGCTCGTGGCCGAACAGGAAGGGCGAGTTGGCGCCCACGGCGATCTGCGCGGCGGCGACG
Source organism: Streptomyces sp. P3 (assembly GCF_003032475.1). NCBI lineage: Bacteria > Bacillati > Actinomycetota > Actinomycetes > Kitasatosporales > Streptomycetaceae > Streptomyces > Streptomyces sp. P3. Next base: position 5,002,759 of record NZ_CP028369.1, on the reverse strand, counting down.
GCCTGCGCCGCGTTCCACACGGCGGCGAAACGGCCCGGTGTCACCTGCAGATGGAGCTGCACGGAGGTGCATGCCGCCTCCGGCACGATCGACTTCGACGTGCACGACAGCCGTTCCACGCCGTCGATCTCCAGGGCGAAGTCCTCGCCGCGTGCGGCCACGATCTGGTCGTTGAGGAGGGTGTAGCGATCGACGTCCGACAGGTTCGACGAGACCAGGTCGTCACGGTCGAGTGTCGGCAGAATACCGATCATCACGATTCCCGCGTCGACCTCGCCCGCCTTTCGATGGGCATATGCCAGTGACGTACGGATTTCCTCCGCGAGTCGATCGAATACCCGGCCGCCCAATCGGTGTGGAGCTATGTTTACTTCCAGGTTGAACATGGCGAGTTCTGTTTGGAAATCACGGCTCGCGATCCGCTCCAGCACCTCGCCATTCAGCATTTTCGGCAGACCGTCCGCACCCGCGAGATTCAGTTCGATCTCGAGACCCATGAAGTTCTTGGGTCGATCGAAGCGCTTCTGGGCCAGGAGTCGCTCGAGCCCCGTCAGGCACTTCCGGAGCTTGTCCCGGTAGTCCTGACGGTCGGACAGGTCGAACGCGCCTGCCACGACCTTCTCCCCCATCGAAGCGTCCTTCCTCGTGTGGCGGGCCGGCGGTGCGGCCGCCGGTGGTCCCGGGGTCAGGTGCAATGATGCCCAGCCCGGCCGATCGATAACGTCACCGACGGGGAGCATCGGCCGCTACGCTGGCCCAAAGCCACCGGAAGTGACCGGTGGCACATTCACCGGGCATGGTTTCGGGCGCCCTTTCGGTGAAATCGAGAAGTCGTGAAAAACGCCGACGAAAATGGGCCGACCGTCCAGCGCGCCACAACCCGAGGTCATCGAGGTGCGCGCCGCCCGGAATCGGGATTTTTCGCACGTATCGCCGACCGGTTGAACCCTTGTCGAGTGTCCCGGAATCGACTAGACGAAACACAGTCTGAACACGTGTCGTATAAACTCCGCGAACAAGGCAGAGAAGGTTGGCGCCCACGGTCGAAGGAGCCTGTCGTCGAGGAGACGGCAGGCCGCTCGCGCACCCCCGCACTCTCCCCCAGACCCGGCCCCCGCCTCTCCGACCTCGAGAGCTAGCTGACAGCGCCGTCCGCCCACGCCCTCGCGCCACCGTGCCTGTCGAATTGAGAGGCGACCCACCATGCCTTTGCATGTTCCCCCGGCTCCCGCGCCCGCCCTGCGCTCGGTCCTCACGGCACTCGGTTCCCCCACCGCCGTCCGCGAGGCCCGTACGCCGTCCCTGCGCAGCGCCCAGCAGGATGCCGTCCCCGACCTCCCCCTGCCTCTGTACGTCCTGGACGCGATCACCCCGGAAGGTCTGGCCGCGACCCGGCTGGCCGGCTGGCGCTTCCTGATCCGCTGCGGCGACCGGGCCGTGGCCGCCGCCGAGACCCGGCTCACCCCGGACGGCTGGGCGTTCTCGCACTTCTTCGAAGGCCCCTACATCGCCTCCACGGAGCGGGCCCTGCGCCAGGCCGAGCCCGTCGCCCAGCCCTGCCAGGCGCGGCTGCTGTCGGTGCCGGGGCTCTACATGCTCACGCTGTGGCTGCACGGTGACAGCGACTCGGACGGCACCACCGGTCATCCCGATCCGACCGATCTGCTCGTTCCGCTGGCCCCGGCGCCGCCCGGCATCGCCGCCCACCGCCCGCACCGGGTCGCCGAGCTGCTCCCGGTCCTCACCCTGCGGGTCACGCCCGCACCGCCCCCACTGCTCGGCTCGCCCGCCTGACCGTCGCGGCCCCGCACCGCCCCCCGTACCCCGTCGCCGCAGCCCGGCGACGGGGTACGGCGCTGCGCGTCGCTGGTCGGACTAGCCCCATCCGGCCACCGGGAACCACCCGAAGGGACGGTGTGGCGGGGATGAACCGCCCGCGCGGGTGACGCGTCCTGAACCTGTAAGAAGCGGTGCCGTGAAATCCCTGCGGATCGGCCTCCGTGGGGCAACACTGGTTCCGACCGACTTATCACAACGGGGGGCGGCCATGAACGACGTTTCACGCCGCGGGACAGACACCACATCCATCTCACATCTCACGCCAGAGCGGAAGTTCCCATCCATGTGCCAGCACCAGCCACCGTGCCCAACAGCGACCTCAGCCGACCGGGAGTCCGCCCGCCTCGTGGCGCACCACCCGGAACAGGGCTGGAGCCTGCTGTGCAACGGCGTCCTGCTCTTCGAGGACACCGGTGAGCTCCTGCCGGACGGCCAGGTCATCGCCCCCCACCGGGTCGTGACCGCCGCCTAGGCTTCCTGCCCGGCGGGGGCCGGACAGCCGCAGCACCCACGACGGCGCGGGACCGCCGTCCGCAGACTCGAGGGGCCGGCCGCAGCGTCCACTGCGAACCGGCCCCGCCGCATACCCGGAGCCGGTCACTCCGGGTAGCCCACCGGTTTCCACGCGACACGACGGCCGTGAACGTCTCCCGTGGCGGCCTTTTTTCCGGAAGACTCCTGGAAGTTTCGGCGGCGGCGCCCGGAGCGGATGGCGGCGGAGGTGGGCAGTGACGACGGACGATGCGACGCGCGCGTCCCGGATCGAGGTCCGGGTCACGATCACCGAGATCGCCCGGCAGGCCGGCGTCTCGGTACCGACCGTGTCCCGGGTGGTCAACGGCCGCTCCGACGTGTCGCCTCGGACGCGGGCCCGGGTCGAGGACCTGCTGCAGCTGCACGGCTACCGCAGGCGTCCCCCCTCGGCGCCGACCCGCGCCTCCCTGCTCGACCTGGTCTTCAACGATCTCGACAGCCCGTGGGCGGTGGAGATCATCCGCGGTGTGGAGGAGGCCGCCCACGCGGAGGGGGTCGGCACGGTGGTGTCGGCGATCCACGGACGCTCGGGCGACGCCCGCGAGTGGATGCGCAACCTGCGCTCACGCGCCTCCGACGGCGTCGTCCTGGTCACCTCGGCTCTGGAGCCCACCCTGCACGAGCAGCTGCGCGTGCTGGGCGTTCCACTGGTCGTCGTCGATCCCACCGGCTCCCCCGCGGCCGACACGGCGACGATCGGCGCGGCCAACTGGTCCGGCGGTCTCGCGGCCACCGAGCACCTGCTGTCGCTGGGCCACCGCAGGATCGGCCTGATCGCGGGCCCGGCCCGACTGCTGTGCTCGCGCGCCCGCTTCGACGGCTACCGGGCCGCGCTGGAAGGGGCGGGCCTCGCCGTCGACGACGCCCTCGTCGTCCCTGGGGACTTCCACCCCGAGTCGGGTTTCACCGGCTGCAACACCCTGCTCGACCTGCCCGAACCGCCGACCGCGGTGTTCGCTGCCAGCGACCAGATGGCGCTCGGGGCGATCGAGGCGCTGCGCCGGCGCGGCCTGCGCACTCCGGAGGACATGAGCGTCGTCGGCTTCGACGACCTGCCGGAGGTCCGCTGGTCGGCGCCGCCCCTGACCACAGTCCGCCAGCCCCTGGCCGAGATGGGCAAACTCGCCGTCCGCACGGTCCTGAGCCTGGCCCGCGGCGAGCGCCCCGACTCGCCGCGGGTGGAACTGGGCACGGAGCTGGTGGTGCGGGCCAGCACCGCGCCGCCCCGTGGCGCTAGCTGAGCGCCTCCCGGATCGCCCGGTACGCCGGCTTCGGCGCGAGCTGCTCGTCCCAGGGCAGCGCCGCGCCCTCGCCGGGGAAGAACGCCGGAATCCACGAGTACTTGTCCGTGTAGTCCCAGACGGTGATGCCGACGCACCGCCGCACCGCGAGGCACGACCGGGTCATGTCCCGGTACCAGTCGGCCTGTCGGGCCAGCTTCTCCTCGGTGGCGGGCAGCACCATCCGGACGTCGACCTCGGTGAACGCGGTGTCCAGGCCGAGCCGCGAGAAGCGGCGGAGGTTGTCCTCGAGGGTCGTCGGATAGCCGTACTGGAGGGCGAGGTGGGCCTGCAGGCCGATGCCGTCGAGCGGGACGCGCCGGGCCTTCAGTTCCTTGGCGAGGGCATGGTAGGCGTCGCTCTTCGGGCCGACAGCCTCGATGTTGTAGTCGTTGAGGTAGAGCTTCGCCTTCGGGTCGGCCTGGTGCGCCCAGCGCAGGGCGTCGGCGATGTAGCCGGGTCCGAGGGTCTTGTAGAAGACCGTCTCACGGTAGGTGCCGTCCTCGTTGAACGCCTCGTTGACGACGTCCCAGGCGTAGACCTTGCCCCGGTAGTGGCGGACCTCGGTCTGGATGTGCTTCTTCAGCACGGCCCGCAGCTCGTCGGCCGTCCACTCCCTGCCCGTCAGCCAGCCGGGCAACTGGCTGTGCCAGACCAGGGTGTGCGCGCGGACCTTCTGGTGGTGGGCGCGGGCGAGGTCCACGATCTGGTCGCCGGCGGTCCAGTCGAAGACGCCCTGCTGGGGCTCGGTGGCGTACCACTTCATACCGTTGCCCGGGGTGATCATGTCGAACTCGTGGCCCAGGATCTTGGTGTAGGCGGTGTCGGTGAGTTCGGGGTTGTCGGTGGCGCTGCCGAAGTAGCGGCCGTGGCGGTGGGCGAGGTCGGCGAGGGTGGCGCGCGGCTTTCCGTGCGCGGGTTGCTCGTGGGCCTGTGCGGCCGGTCCGGTGACCACGCCGGCGGCGACCAGGACGGTGGCGAGGGCGCCGGCGAGTCTGAGCCGGGTGCGGGCGGTGCTGGGCATGGTGCGACTCCTCACGGTGGGCGGGTGGGCGAGCCGTACGGGTCCGCGGGTGCGGGTCATCCCTTCGTGGCGCCGGCGGAGAGGCCGCCGACGAGTTGGCGCTCGGCGACGGAGTAGAAGGCCAGGGCGGGGACCATGGCGAGGACGAGATAGGCGAAGACGCGCGCGTACTCGGCGGAGTACTGCCCCTGGAACTGCTGGACCCCGATCGGGATGGTCCACCAGGTGGGTTCGTTGAAGACCAGCAGCGGCAGCAGGAAGTTGTTCCAGCTGCCGACCACGGCGAGGACCGAGACCGTGCCGAGGGCGGGCCTGGCCATGGGCAGCAGGATCCGCCAGAAGAAGCCGAGCGGCCCGCAGCCGTCGAGGGTGGCCGCCTCCTCCAGTTCGGCGGGGATCTCCCGGAAGAACCCGCGCAGGATGACGATCGTCATCGGCAGTCCGAACGCGGCCTGCGGCAGGATCACGCCGAGGGGGTTGTCCAACAGGCCGATGGAGCGCAGCAGCAGGAACAGGGGCAGCGCCGCCACCGCGAAGGGGAACATCAGCCCCATGGTGAACAGGGTGAACAGCAGCTCCCGCCCCCGGAAGGCGAAGCGGGCGAAGGAGAACGCCGCGAGCGCGGACACCGCGACGACGACCACGGTCGTCCCGACCGCGATGAGGGTGCTGCTGCCGACCAGGCGCCAGAACGAGCCGGCGCCGAGGATGTCGGTGTAGTTGGAGGGGACCCACGGGTCGGGCAGGCCGATGGGGTTGCGCGAGAGCTGGTCGGTGGACTTGAAGCCGGACAGCACGGCGTACACGAGAGGTACGGCCATCACCGCGCCGACGATCCCGAGGACCAGGTGCAGCGGCAGGGTCCGGCCGGTCCGGCGCGCGCCCCGCCCCGTCCCGAGGTCCGTGCCGCGGCCGGTCTTGGCGATGCTCACGAGCCGCCTCCTCGCATGGTCGTGGTGGCGCCCTGGAGGTCGCGGCGGAGCACGAACCGCTGGTAGGCGAGGGCGAAGACGAGGCAGATGCCGAACATGACGACGCTGATCGCACTGGCGTAGCCGACCTGGTAGCGCTTGAAGCCGTACTGGAACATGGTCACGGCCATCGTCTCGGAGTGGTGGTCCGGGCCGCCCGCGGTGACGACCCACACCAGGTCGAAGAGCTGGATCGCGCCGATGACCGACAGGAAGACGCTGATCCGCAGGGTCGGTGCGAGCAGCGGCAGAGTGACGTTGCGAAAGCGCTGCCAGGGGCCGGCCCCGTCGATCAGGGCCGCCTCGGTCAGCTCGGCCGGGATGGACTGCAGTCCGGCCAGGTAGAGCATCATGTGGAAGCCGAAGTACTTCCACGTCATGACCAGGAAGAGGGTGGCCATGACGGTGGAGGGATCGGAGAACCACTGCCCGCCCGCCCCGTCCAGCCCGACGGCGCCCAGCACATGGTCGGCCAGGCCGTCGTCCGGGGCGAAGATCATGCTGAACAGCACGCCGGTGATGGCCTCGGAGAGGATGTACGGCGCGAAGAACAGCATCCGGTAGACGGCCCGGCCGCGGATCTTCTGGTTCAGCGCGACGGCGAGGGCCAGCGCGAACGGCAGTTGCAGCAGGAGCGAGAGGCCGACCAGGAGCAGGCAGCGCCACAGGTCGCCGAGGAACACCGGGTCCTTGAAGAGCCGGGTGAAGTTGTCGCCGCCCACGAAGTCCTCGGGCATCCCGAAGCCGCCCCAGCGGAAGAACGCGGCGTACACCGCGAAGAGCATCGGCAGCAGCACGAGCGTGCCGAACAGCACCAGCGCGGGCACCTGGAAGCCGACGGCGGTGAGCCAGTGCAGGGCCCGTCGGCGGGCCCGCGCGCGGCCCGCGGCGACGGCCGGCGGTGCGGGCTCGAGGTCCGGACCGCTGCGCTTGTCCGGGAGGAAGGTGGAGGTCATCGCCGGCTACTGCTCTTCCTTCGCGACCTTGGTGATCGACTCGCTGACCTGCCGGGGCGATTTCGAACCGGCGATCAGAGCGGCGACGCTGTCGTTGACCTCCTGGCCGAGGGCGGGCGCGTAGGCCTGGTCGAGGTAGAGCTGGAAGCCGGTGGCGCCCTTCAACTGTGCCTGTACGGCCTTGATGTTCGGGTCCGTCAGGGCGCTCTCGGCGGCCGGGACGACCGGCAGCACCCCGGTCTTCTTGACGAGTTCGGTGTCCGTGGCGGCGGAGGCGAAGAACTTCAGGAAGTCGACGGCCGCCTGCGGGGCGTCCTTGCGCAGCGCGTGTCCGCCGCCGCCGCCGAACACCTCGGTGATCACGCCCTTGCCGCCCTCGACCGCCGGGAACGGGAAGAAACCTAGGTTCGCGCCGAGCCCCTTGCCCGCGTCGGCCTCCACGACCGGCGCCCACTGGCCCATGAGTTCCATCGCCGCCTTGCCGTTGCCGACGGCCGCGGCCTGGCCGGTGGGGCTGGAGTACGCGGCGCCGAGGAAGCCCTTCTGGAACGGCTGCAGATCGATGAGGTCCTGGAGGTGCTGTCCGGCCTGGACGAAACCGTCACCGGTGAAGTCCTTGTCCTCCCCGGCCTTCCGCAGCGCGTCGACGCCGGCGGTGCGCATCGCGAGGTAGGCCCAGTAGTACATGCCGGGCCACTTCTCCTTGCCGGCGAGGGCGAGCGGGGTGATCCCGGCGGCCTTCAGCTTGCGCACCGCGTCGAGGAAGCCGCTCCAGGTGGTGGGCGGCCCGCTGACCCCGGCCTGCTTGAAGAGGGCCTTGTTGTACCAGAACCCGATCATGCCGATGTCGAACGGTATGCCGTACGCCTTGTCGCCGAGCAGATACGGCTGCCGGGCGACGGACAGCAGGCTCTCCCCCCAGTCCTTCGTGCGTTCCGTGAGGTTCTCCACGAGCCCCGCGTCGACCTGCTGCTTCAGGACCCCGCCGCCCCAGGTGTGAAAGATGTCGGGGAGCTTCCCGGAAGCGGTCAACGCCGTCATCTTCGACTTGTAGGCGTCGTTCTCCAGCTGGACGATCTTGACCTTCACCTTGGGGTTCTGCGCCTCGAACTTCTTGGCCAACGCGGCCCATACGTCCTTGGTCGGCTGAGTGGTGGAGATGTTCCACCACTCGATGGTGGTCGTCCCCGACGACGACCCCTCGTCCGAGCCGCCGCCGCAGGCGCTCAGTGCCGTCATGCCCAGACCGGCCGCGGCGGAGGCCGCCAGGAAGCCTCGGCGGGAGAGTGCCGGGTCGCCCATCATGCGCTCCTTGTAAGATCGAAAGTTTCGAACCAGATCCAGAAAGGTTCGCTGCTGCCGCACCCTAGAGACACCCTCCGACGGGTGGCAACCCCTTGAACACACAGAATCCAGAGGCCTGTTCACGAAGGCCCGCCCGAGAAGGCTTTCAGAGTGAGCGAAACATTCGAATCACATGGCGAACGTTACGAAGTGGAGATCGATGCGTCACGATGACCGGGACCAGCCTTCCCGACCCGGGGCGGCGGCCGGAGGGACACGACGAAAGCCGATCCGGACCGCGTCGCCGCCCCGGATCCCCACCCCGGATCGGACCGGATCGCCGCCCGGATCCCCACCCCGGATCGGACCGGATCGCCGCCCGGATCCCCACCCCGGATCGGACCGGCCACCAGGCGCCGGGACACCGCGGCACCGGTCGACGCCCACCACGTCATCCCGCCGGGCGCCCACCCGCCGTCCCCCCGCGCCCACCCGAACGCCTCCCGGCCCTATCGTGACCGCATGCAGAGCTACACGATCGGCCAGGCGGCACGACTGCTCGGCGTCAGCCCCGACACCGCGCGCCGCTGGGCGGACGCCGGCCGCGTGGCGACCCATCGCGACGAGAGCGGACGACGCCTCGTGGACGGCAAGGCCCTAGCCGCCTTCTGCGTGGAACTCGCCCGATCGGACGGCACGGAGGACGAGACACCCCGCACCTCGGTCCGCAACGCCTTCCCCGGCATCGTCACCGCGATCAAGCTGGGTGACGTTGCCGCCCAGGTGGAGATCCAGGCCGGCCCGCACCGTCTGGTCTCCCTGCTGACCCGGGAGGCGGTCGAGGAACTCGGACTGGAGGTCGGCATGGAGGCGACGGCCCGCGTGAAGTCGACCAATGTGCACATCGACCGAACGTGACCGCAGGCGGCACAAAGCGGGCATCCGCGCCATAAGCACCTCGGGGCCGTACCGTTGACACCCATGACCTTGAGCATCCGCAACCAGCTTCCCGGCATCGTCACCGCCGTCCACCCCGGCCAGGTCATGGCCCTCGTGAAGATCCGCCTCGACGGCGGGCAGCACCTCACCGCGGCCATCACGCTGGAGGCCTCGGAGCAACTCGCCCTCACACCCGGTGTCGCCGTCCACGCCCTGGTGAAGTCGACGGAGGTCTCCCTCTCCACAGGCCAGGTCGCCGGGCTCTCGATCCGCAACCGGTTGCCCGGCACGATCACCGGACTCGCCCTCGGCTCGGTCATGGCCGCGGTGAGGATCACGGTGGACGGCGGCGAACTCACCGCGGCCATCACCAGGGAGGCTGCCACCGACCTCGGTCTGTTCGTGGGCTCCGACGTCATCGCGCTGATCAAGTCGACCGAGGTGTCCCTGGCGACCGCTTAGAACGACGAGGGGCCCCGTCCGTGACGGACGGGGCCCACACACCTTCCGGCTCAGTCCTCGTACGCGTCCGGCGGCGGGCACGAGCAGACGAGGTTGCGGTCGCCGAAGGCCTGGTCGACACGGCGCACCGGCGGCCAGTACTTGTCGGCCGCGGACACCCCGGCGGGGAAGACCGCCTCCTCACGCGAGTACGCGTGCGTCCACTCCCCACCGAGCGTGGCCGCGGTGTGCGGGGCGCCGACGAGCGGGTTGTCGTCGGCCGGCCACACGCCCGCGCCGACCTTCTCGATCTCCGCGCGAATCGCGATCATCGCGTCGCAGAACCGGTCGAGCTCGATCAGGTCCTCGGACTCGGTCGGCTCGATCATCAGCGTCCCGGCCACCGGGAACGACATCGTCGGCGCGTGGAAGCCGTAGTCGATGAGGCGCTTCGCCACGTCGTCCACCGTCACACCGGTCGCCCTGGTCAACGGCCGCAGGTCGATGATGCACTCGTGCGCCACCAGCCCGCCCGGCCCGTTGTAGAGCACCGGGTAGTGCGGCTCCAGGCGCTTGGCGATGTAGTTGGCGCTCAGCACCGCCACCTGCGTGGCCCGCTTGAGGCCCGCACCGCCCATCAGCCGCACGTACGCCCAGGAGATCGGCAGGATGCCCGCGGAGCCCCACGGTGCCGCCGAGATCGGCCCCACGCCCGTCTCCGGCCCGGCGGCGGGCTGCAGCGGGTGGTTGGGCAGGTACGGCGCCAGGTGCGACCGGACGGCCACCGGCCCGACGCCCGGGCCGCCGCCGCCGTGCGGGATGCAGAACGTCTTGTGCAGGTTCAGGTGCGAGACGTCGCCGCCGAAGTGCCCCGGCTTGGCGAGCCCCACGAGCGCGTTGAGGTTGGCGCCGTCGACGTACACCTGCCCGCCGGCCTCGTGCACCTGGGCGCAGATGTCGGCGACGTGCTCCTCGAACACACCGTGCGTGGACGGATAGGTGATCATCAGCACCGACAGCTCGTCCCGGTACTGCTCGATCTTCGCCCGGAGGTCCTCGACGTCGATCTCGCCGTCCTCGGCGGTCTTCACGACGACGACCTTCATACCGGCCATCACGGCGCTCGCCGCGTTCGTGCCGTGCGCGGAGGACGGGATGAGGCACACGGTGCGCTGCTCGTCGCCGTTGCCCCGGTGGTAGCCGCGGACGGCGAGCAGTCCGGCCAGCTCGCCCTGCGACCCGGCGTTCGGCTGCAGGGACACCTTGTCGTACCCGGTGACCTCCGCGAGCCGCTCCTCGAGCTCCCTGATGAGCGTCAGATAGCCCTGGGCCTGTTCGGCGGGGGCGAAGGGGTGCAGCTGCCCGAACTCGGGCCAGGTGACCGGCTCCATCTCGGTCGTGGCGTTGAGCTTCATGGTGCACGAGCCCAGCGGGATCATGCCCCGGTCGAGCGCGTAGTCCCGGTCGGCCAGCCTGCGCAGGTAGCGCAGCATCGCCGTCTCGGACCGGTGCCGCTGGAAGACGGGGTGGGTCAGGATGTCGTCGCTCCGCAGCAGCCCGGTGGGCAGGGCGTCCTCGACGGCCGCGTCGAGCGACTCGATGTCGCCGTCCACCCCGAAGGCCGCCCAGACCGCCGCGACCTGGGCACGCGCGGTGGTCTCGTCACAGGAGAGCGCCACCCGGTCGGCGTCGACGAGGTGCAGGTTGACCCCGCGGTCCCGCGCGGCGGCGACGACCTCGGCGGCCTTCGCGGGCACCCGCGCGGTCAGCGTGTCGAAGTACGTCCGGTGCACCACCTCGACGCCGCCCGCCTCGAGCCCCGCGGCGATGATCGCGGCATACCGGTGCGTGCGCCGGGCGATCGCGCGCAGTCCGTCGGGGCCGTGGTAGACCGCGTACATCCCGGCCATCACGGCCAGCAGCACCTGTGCCGTGCAGATGTTGCTCGTCGCCTTCTCACGCCGGATGTGCTGCTCACGCGTCTGCAGGGCGAGCCGGTAGGCCTTGTTCCCGTCCGCGTCCACGGACACGCCGACGAGGCGGCCGGGCAGGCTCCGCGCGAACTTCTCGCGCACCGCCATGTAGCCGGCGTGCGGCCCGCCGAAGCCCATCGGCACGCCGAACCGCTGGGTGGTGCCGACCGCGATGTCCGCGCCCAGCTCACCGGGCGACTTCAGCAGTGTCAGCGCGAGCAGGTCCGCGGCGACGGTGACCAGTGCGCCGAGCCCGTGCGCCTGGTCGATGAGCGCCTTCAGGTCCCGCACGGCTCCGGAGGCACCGGGGTACTGCACGAGCACGCCGTTGATCTCGCGCTCCGCGATCTGCGCCGGAATGCCGCCGCTCAGATCGGCGACGACGACCTCGACGCCGGTCGGCTCGGCTCGCGTCTCGATCACGGCGACGGTCTGCGGCAGCACGTCCGCGTCGATGAGGAAGAGGCCCTTCTTGTTCTTCCCCATGCGCCGTGAGAGCGCCATCGCCTCCGCGGCCGCCGTGCCCTCGTCGAGCAGCGACGCGCCCGAGGTCGGCAGGCCCGTCAGGTCGGCGACCATCGTCTGGAAGTTCAGCAGCGCCTCGAGCCGGCCCTGGGAGATCTCCGGCTGGTACGGCGTGTAGGCGGTGTACCAGGCCGGGTTCTCCATGACGTTGCGCAGGATGACGGGCGGCGTGAAGGTGCCGTAGTAGCCGAGGCCGATCATCGGGTCGAGCACCTGGTTGCGGTCGGCCAGGGAGCGCAGCTCGGCCAGCACCTCGGCCTCGGTGCGGGCACCCGGCAGGTCCAGCGCGTCGGCGTTCCTGATCACGTCGGGGACCGCGGCGGCGGTGAGCTCGTCGAGCGAGCCGTAACCGACGTGCGCGAGCATCTTGGCCCGCGCCTCGTGGTCAGGCCCGATGTGGCGCTGCTCGAAGGGGATTCCCTGCTCGAGCTCGGAGAGCGGAATGCGATGGGCGGTCATTACGGAGGCCTCCTGGTCTGACACGACCTTCGAGGGTCACCACGGCGGGTACCCGGACGGCCTCCCCCTCTGTCATCTCAACCTGAGAGCTTCACCGGCCGCCCGCGGACGACCGGCTTTCACCGTCGGTGAGAGCGGACACCGTCGACGCCGTCGGCACCCGCCCTGCTTTCCAGAGTGACCTCGTCCGTGCGGTACGTGAGCCTGAGAGATTCCGGGGAGGAGTTGCTCCTTCGGCGCCTCCGGTGGTCTCCGGAGGACTCTCCCGCACGGGGTCAGCAGCCTTTGCCAGACTACCAGCGAGGTCAACGGGCCTCTCGAGTGGCCGCTCGCCGCAATGTGCTCTTTTGTAGTCCTTACGGACGAGCTGCGACCAAGAGGAGGGCCCGTGCAGACCGACATCGATCCGCGCAACCTGATCGGCCGCAAGGCGTTCGACCGCAACGGCGCGAAGATAGGCACCGTCGACGAGGTCTACCTCGACGACGCGACCGGCGTGCCGGAGTGGGCCGCCATCCGCACGGGCCTGTTCTCCCGTGACGCCTTCGTCCCCCTCGAGCCCAGCGAGCTGGTCGAGGGAACCCTGCACATCCCGTTCGACCGCGCTCTGATCAAGGACGCCCCCGACTTCGGAGTCGGCCGCCACCTCTCCCCGGAACAGGAACTCCAGCTCTACCACCACTACGGTCTGGACGTGGCGGCCCCTCCCCCGCTGCCCGACCACGATTTCGGCCGCCTGGCGGGCACCGACGAAAGCTGACTCCCGCAGGCCGCCGCCCCTGGACCTCGAACAGTCTCACTCCGCCGTGCCGCTGTCCGGCGTCATCGAGAGTTCCCGCGTGCCGCCCGCCGCCTCCTCGTCCTCTCCCGGTCTTCGCCTCACCAGCGGCAGCGGGTCCGCCGGAGCCAACTGCGGATCGTCGGTGCGGAACGTGCGCACCCGGCCCGGCGCCGACTCCGGCGTCTCGAACCGCACCGTGACCCGGCCCAGCCCGCTGCCCTGCACCCACCCGTGCCCGAGTTCGGCATGTCGCACGTCGCGCCCAGGACGCCACAGATGCTCGGCGTGGACAGCGGCATGGGCAGGCGCCGGCGTCGGCTCCTCGGCCGCGGGCACCTCCGCAGATCCGTCCGCCGACTCGTCCGCACGCGCCTCCGCGGCCTGCGCGAAAAGGTCCTCCTGCGTGAAGTCCGCCAGACCGCTGACGCCCACCCCGAGCAGCCGCACCCCGCCCGTGGTGTCCACGGAGTCCAGCAACCGGGCCGCCGCTTCCCTGATCACCGCCGGATCGTCGGTGGGCCCGCGCAGCGTCTCGGACCGGGTGAGGGTCGAGAAGTCGTACCGTCGCACCTTCAGCACGATGGTCCGACCCGACAGGCGGGCCTCCCGGAGCCTGCGCACACACCGGTCCGCGAGCCGCTGCACCTCCAGCCCCACCCGGATCCGGTCGTGGATGTCCACGTCGTACGTGTCCTCGACCGAGACGGACTTGGTCTCCCGCTCGGCCACCACGGGACGGTCGTCGCGTGCCAGCGCCATGGCGTGGAGGGCATGGCCGTGCGCCTTGCCCAGCAGGCGCACCAGCTCGTCCTCACCCGCCTCCGCGATCTCGTCGACCGTGGTGATCCCGGCCCGCCGCAGATGGTCCCCCGTGGCAGGGCCCACCCCCGGCAGTGTCCGCACCGGCATGGGACCGAGCAGCTGCCGCTCGGTGCCCGGCTCGACGAGCACCAGACCGTCCGGTTTCGCCTCCTCCGAGGCGATCTTCGCGAGCATCTTGCAGGAGGCCAGTCCCACCGAACCCGTGAGACCGGTGACGGCCCGTATGTCCGCGCGCAGTCTGACGCCGGCCAGCCGCGCGGAATCCCCGTCCCAGGCCGCCCCGCCGGCCTCCAGATCCACGAACGCCTCGTCCAGGCTCAGCGGCTCCACCAGCGGCGAAAGCGCCCTCAGCAGGGCCATGACCTGCTCGCTGATCGACCGGTAGAAGGCGAACCGCGGCACGAGGTACGCGGCGTTCGGCGCCAGCCTGCGCGCCTGGGCCATGGGCATCGCCGAGTGGATCCCGAAGACCCGTGCCTCGTAGGAGGCCGTCGCGACCACTCCGCGGGGCCCGAGGCCACCGACGACCACGGCCTTCCCGCGCAGACTCGGCTTGGACGCCTGCTCCGCCTGAGCGAAGAAGGCATCCATGTCGAGATGCAGGATCGTGGGCGCGTTTCTCACACCTCCGATGCTGCACCACGCCACTGACAATGACGTCGCACGACCGTCCCCCGCGCCCGGGAGGCCGTGTCAGACCGCCCGGTTGCGCCTGCGCGCCAGCTCGTCCGCCGGATTGGGCCCGACGAGCGTCTCACCGGTATCGACGCGCTCCCCGTGCAGCTGCGACAGCGCGCTCTCGACGTCCCGCCACACCACGCCCACGGCGATCCCGAAGACTCCCTGACCGCCCTGGAGCAGCGCGTGGACCTCGTCCGGCGAGGTGCACTCGTAAACGGTCGCGCCGTCGCTCATCAGCGTCATCCGCTCCAGATCGCTGAACCCGCGCTCCCGTAGATGGTGCACGGCACTGCGGATGTTCTGCAGCGACACCCCGGTGTCGAGGAACCTCTTGACGATCTTCAGGACGACGACGTCGCGGAAACTGTAGAGACGCTGGCTGCCGGACCCGTGAGCCGGCCGCACGCTCGGCTCGACGAGCCCGGTGCGTGCCCAGTAGTCCAGCTGCCGGTAGGTGATGCCCGCAGCCGCACAGGCGGTCGGACCGCGATAGCCGATCTGCTCGGACGCCATGGACGTCGTCCCTCCGCTGCTCGGCACGGCCGCCGGTCGCTGCGGAACATGATCGGCCGCGCCGCTCTGCTGGGGATACCCCATGCCCGAGCGCAGTCGAGAGCCGGGGGGAGGATACGGACCGCTTCCCCCGACACCGAGTCCGGGGGCACCCCCAACCGCACCGTCGCCGCTGCTTCTCACGCCGACCTCCGTCCTAGACCTGCCTTCTCGACGGTAGGCAGTCGCCAGGGGTGCGTCAACGATCGCCACACTCGGCACGCCGAGTGATAATCACCCTAGGAGTGGTTTCCCGCACCTCACCGCGGGGAAAGGCTAGCCGAATGCGCTGAGAAGTGGCCGTAGGACGCTCTCAGTCGCCTCTGGCATTTGCCGACGAGGGCGGGACGCCCGCGCAGGTCGCCGCACGGGTGCGCCTCCCGCTCGGGTCGCTACTGGTTGCTGGTGCCGAAGTCCTCCGGCGAGATCTGGTCGAGGAACTCGCGGAACTTCTCCACCTCGTCCTCCTGCTCGTCCGGGATGGCGATTCCCGCGTCGTCCAGCACCGTGTCACTGCCGTAGATCGGCGTTCCGGTGCGCAGGGCCAGCGCTATGGCGTCGGACGGGCGCGCACTCACCTCGACGCCGCTGGCGAAGACCAGCTCCGCGTAGAAGACGCCCTCCCGCAGATCCGTGATGCGCACCTCGGTGAGCTCCTGGCCGACGGCTTCCAGCACGTCCTTGAACAGGTCGTGGGTCAGCGGTCGCGCCGGGGCCATGCCCTGCTGGGCGAAGGCGATGGCCGTCGCCTCCCCCGGTCCGATCCAGATGGGGAGGTAGCGGTCGCCTCCCACTTCGCGCAGCAGCACGATCGGTTGGTTGGAGGGCATCTCGACCCGGACACCTACGACATCGAGCTCGTTCACACAGCAACCCTAGGCCGTGCCCGGGACGTTTGGGTAGTCGGGCCGGGAACGGGCGACCGATCCGCCCTGCGCGAAACCGCCCGCTCAGGGCAGGCGCACCCCGAGCGCGGTCTGCACCAACGCCGCGTGCAGCCGGATCGCGAGCCCCGCGATTTCCTTCGTGCGGGCCTCCGCGTGCGCCCGGGTCTGCGGGTTGCGGTGCCGTCTGAGCGGTGCGACCACCTGGTCGACGAGACCGGCTTCGCGGTCGGCCGCCGTCTTCATCACACGCAGATGCCGCGGCTCGATCCCGAACCGCCCCAGCTCCGCGACGAGCGCCGCCACCGTGGCCGCCTCGGCGTCGTAGACACCGTCCTCGATCGGCACGACGAGCCCGTAGGACTCCCACTCCTCGAGCTCCGACTCGCCGATGCCCGCGGCCGCCAGCAGTTCCGTCCTGCCGATCCGGGCGACCGTGGGCCCCTCCGACGGCTCCAGGGCGTGCTCTCCGTCCCGCTGTCGGCCGACGGACGGCAGCGCTGCGGCCTCGCCGCGCTCCATGGCCTCCAGATGCTCACGGATGACCTTGAGGGGCAGATAGTGGTCTCTCTGCATCCTCAGGACGTGACCGAGGCGCTCCACGTCGCGCACGCTGAACTTGCGGTAGCCCGAAGGGGTCCGCTGGGGCTCGATGAGCCCTTCCGACTCCAGAAAACGGATCTTGGAGATCGTGACGTCCGGGAACTCGTCCCGCAGGGCGTTCAGCACGGTGCCGATGCTCATCAGCACACCGTCCGCAGCGGCGGTGCCGACTCCGGCACCGCCCCTCGGTGTTTGCAGCATGGACCTTCCCTCGGATCCCCCCGGACGGAGCCCGGGGGCGGGTCAGTAACCCCGCTGGCTCGCGTAGAAGACCAGCCGGTACTTGCCGATCTGCACCTCGTCGCCGTTCGACAGCGGGATCTCGTCGATCCGCTCGCGGTTGACGTAAGTACCGTTCAGACTGCCGACGTCGGCCACCTTGAACGTGCCGTCCGGGTTGCGACGGAACTCCACATGGCGACGCGACACCGTCACGTCGTCGAGGAAGATGTCGCTCTGCGGATGGCGACCGGCCGTGGTCAGGTCGCCGTCCAGGAGGAAACGGCTGCCCGAGTTCGGGCCGCGACGCACCACCAGCAACGCGGAGCCCACCGGCAGCGCGTCGACGGCCGCCTGCGCCTCGGGACTGAGCGCCGGCAACTGCGTCTGCCCGGTGACCTCGGAGTCATAGGCTTCAAGACCGGAAATCGAGATCGTGGAGGTCGTCTCGGACGCACGCTCGGGCGTCAGCCCGGGGCGCAGCGGCGCACCGCAGTTCGAGCAGAAGCGGCTGTTCTCCGCGTTGCGGTTACCGCACCTCGTACACACCAGGGCCGACATAGGGGAAAACCCTCCACCCGTACTCGAGGTTGACGGTTGGCCGAAACCTATGCCGCCGGACTGCGCGGGGTCAACAGACGCCGCGCCCTGACCTCCGGGAACGTCACCGCCCGAACCAGCCATCTGGTCCCTGAACAGCGGTCGCTGACCCTCTGCATCGGGCTGCGCGCGATGACGGGCGGTCGCGTTGTCGCCACCCTCACGCGGGCTCTTGCCGAACAACTTCGCAAACAACTTCACGGGCGATTCCCCTTGACCGAAACAGACCCGCCCGTGGGGCAGGACGAACCCTGACTGAATACACCGGTCGACCCGGACACCTTCACAACGTCCGTGCCCACCTGACAGTTTCCACCACGCACCACCCGATCTGTGCGCCGACCCCCCGCAACCTCATGCCCCTGCCGGACGCCCCCCATGCGCCCCCCGCTCATGGCGCCGACGACCGAGCGTAGTCAGGCCGCTTCGCCTCTCGCAAGGCGTCTACAACGATCTTGTCCGATCGCTCCACGGCCACGGTGGCCTGCTCCTTCTCGAGGGTCTGCACGACTCCTCCAGGGATGTTCAGCGCCGGCTCGAGGTCCTGCGGGTTGCCGATGACCTTGAAACGATACGGCGCGTTGATCTTCTTCCCGTCGACGCTCACGCCCCCACCCGACTCCGTCAGGAAGGTGCCGGCGACGACCCGCACACCGTTCACCTGGATCGCCTCGGCCCCCGCCGCGCGCAACTCCTGGATCGCGTCGAGCAACATGTCCGCCTCGACTGCTCCCTTCGTGTCCTCGATGGTCATGGTGATGCCGGGCCCCTGGGCCGCGACGGTGCCCGCCAGAATGCCGAGCTGCCCCTCCTTCTCGACCGTCTGCTTGCGAGCCTCCTCCGCCTGGTCCGAGCTGGTCTCCAGCTCCTGCTGCTGCTTCTCGAGCCCTTGCTTCTCGTCCTCAAGACGCTGACTGCGGTCGTCGAGTTCATCGAGGATGCGCACAAGATCTTCCTGACGGGCACCCCGCAGCGCGTTTCCGCTGTCGCTGTTGGATGCGACCTGCACGGCAAGGCCGAAGCCCAGACCGAACAGCAGCAGCGCCACGATGAGTTGGGCCCGCGTGACCCGAGGCGGCCAGAGCCCCTCCACCAGCCGTCGACGGCCGTTGGACGCGGTCTCGGCCGGCTCCCGGGCCGATCCGTCCTCGGACGACGTCACGGGGACCTCGTCGGGCAGTTCCTTGCGCAGCCGGTTCTCGGGCGTCTCGTCCCCGTCGCTCATCGTCGTCACGCCCGGAAAACGTGCCGACGGATCGCCGCGGCATTGGAGAAGATGCGGATACCGAGAACGACGACGACACCCGTCGACAGCTGCGATCCCACGCCCAACTCGTCTCCCAGGAAGACGATCAGCGCGGCGACGACCACGTTCGACAGGAACGACACCACGAACACCTTGTCGTCGAAGATGCCGTCCAGCATGGCCCGCAGCCCGCCGAACACGGCGTCCAGCGCCGCCACCACGGCGATCGGCAGATAGGGGACGACGGCTGCCGGAACCTCGGGCTGGACCAACAGGCCGGCCACGACTCCCACGACGAGACCCAGTACGGCGATCACGGTGTGCCCTTCTCAGTGCTCGGCTGTGCTGTGCGTACGATCACGCTCGGTGCGGCGGGCAGCCGGAGGTCGCTCGCCACGGAGATGGCCGTCCGGACGCCGTAGTTCTCCTGCAGGGCGTTGAGATAGAGCCCGTCCGCGCTGTTCTGGAACCTGGTGCTGAGCTTTTTCCCGTCCCCCACCGCGAGCACGGTGTACGGCGGCACCAGCGGCTTGTTGTCCACCAGTATCGCGTCACCCGCGGCCCTGATCGCGGACAGCGCCGTCAGCCGCTGACCGTTGATCGAGACGGCTTCGGCGCCCGAGGCCCACAGTCCGTTGACCACCCGCTGCATGTCCCGGTCGCGGACCCGCCCGGTGTCGGAGAACCCGGAGGTCTCGCGCGGGTCGCCGTCGCCGCCCGTGCTCGCTTCCTTGGCGTCGTCCACGACGAGCTTCACGCCCGGGCCGTGCACCGCGACGGCGCCCGACAGCAGCCCGGCGAGATCCGCCTGGTCGCTCCCGCCGCTCTGCTTGAGCGCCTCCTGCTGCCGGGCGCTCACATCGCTCCGCAGCTTGTCGACGGTGTCTTCGAGTTCCTCGGCCGCCTCCGTCTCGCGGTCGATGCGGTCGATCAGCTCCCCGCGCTCCTTGGCTACGACCGGAGCCGCGACCCGCGCCTGGGCGGCGCCGACGGTGACCACCAGGGCCGCGAGCACCAGCCCTGCGGCCAGCCCCAGCTTCGCCCGTACCGTCTTGGGCAGGCCCCCGGACCCGTCGGCCTGCTTCCGGGCGGCGGCCGCGGCATAACCGTCGTCGAGGCTGTGGTCCATGACGTTGGTGAGCAGCGACATGGACGCGTCCGGACGCGACGCGCGCGCGGGTGTGCTCCGAACGGGGGGCGGCTGCGGCATGCCGCACATCGTCGCACGTCATGCCCAGTACCTCCGAATGGCCCCACCGGCGTGCCGGACAGGCCCCCTCGGGGACACTTGTCCGGCACGCACGCGTGCGCGCGGTTCAGCGCCCTGCGCTGTCCACGACCGCCGACCACTCGTCGAGCAGGGCCTGTGCGGACGCGTCGTCCGGCCCCTCCGCCCACAGATGTGTGACGGCCTCGGCCGGGTCGGGCAGCACCATCACCCAGCGCCCGTCCGTCTCCACCACCCGAACGCCGTCGGTGGTGTCCACGAAGCGATCTCCAGCGGCTTCGACGACGCGCCGCATCACCAGTCCCTTGACGGCCCACGGGGTCGCCAGATCCCGCTTCAGGACGTGCGCCCGCGGAATCCGCGCGTCGATCT
Organism: Streptomyces sp. P3; assembly: GCF_003032475.1. Taxonomy (NCBI): domain Bacteria; kingdom Bacillati; phylum Actinomycetota; class Actinomycetes; order Kitasatosporales; family Streptomycetaceae; genus Streptomyces; species Streptomyces sp. P3. Next base: position 4,982,546 of record NZ_CP028369.1, on the reverse strand, counting down.
GGCTGAGGGTGAGCTGCGTGCGGGCCACCAGCCCGATCAGCCGCACGAAGGCCGCAGTGCCGTCGAAGACACTGTTGAACTCGGGGACGATGAACCCGCCCTTGCCGTCCCCTCCGAAGATGGTCGACTCGTCCCGACCCACCCGGGTGAGGTCGTCGGGCGACGTCGTCGTCCACTCGACCTGCGTCCCGTGGTACGCCGCCACCTGCTCGGCGATCCTCGTCGTGGTCACGGGCAGGGCGACCCTCCCGCTGCGACGCTCTGCGGCGACCAGGTCGAGCAGGACCAGGAGCGCCCGGTCGTCCTCGATGATCCGGCCCTTCTCGTCCACGAGGGAGAGCCGCTCGCCCACCGGGTCGAACCGCACACCGAACGCGGCCCGGGACGACGCCACGATCTCGCCGAGCCGCACGAGCCCGGAGCGTCGCTGATCGCCGGTCTCCGTGGGCCGCGCCTCGTTCAGACCCGGGTTGATCGTCAGTGAATCGACCCCGAGCTTTCCGAGCAGGCTCGGCAGAACCAGGCCGGCACTGCCGTTGGAGGCGTCGACGACGACTTTCAGCCCCGCCTCCGCGATGCCGGTCGTGTCCACGTTCCGCAGCAGCGACCCGGTGTAGGCGTCGAAGACACTGGCCGGGAAGTACAGATCCCCGATCTCTCCCGGGAAGGCCCGCCGGTACTCCTGCCGTGCGAAGACCCGGTCCAGCTTGCGCTGACTGCCCTGCGAAAGGTCGGCCCCCTGTCCGTCGAAGAACATGATGTCCACCGAGTCGGGCACCCCGGGCGAGGTCCGGATCATGATGCCGCCGGCACTCCCTCGCGCGGTCTGCTGCCGCGCCACGGGCAGCGGCACGTTCTCCAGGTCCCGCACGTCGATGGCACTGGCCTGCAGCGCGGAGATGACGGCCCGCTTCAGCGCACGGGCGCCTCGGGAGTGATCCCGGGCCGTGGTGACCGTGGAACCCTTCTTCAGCGTCGTGGCGTACGCGCCGGCGAGACGCACGGCGAGTTCGGGCGTGATCTCGACGTTCAGGATTCCGGACACCCCGCGGGCGCCGAACAGGTGTGCCTGTCCTCTCGACTCCCAGATCACCGATGTGTTGACGAACGCGCCGGCTTCGATGGTCTTGAAGGGATAGACCCGCACATTTCCCTGCACGATCGATTCTTCACCGATCAGGCATTCGTCGCCGATGACGGCGCCGTCCTCGATCCGGGCGGCACGCATGATGTCGGTGTTCTTCCCGACGACGCAGCCTCGCAGATTGCTGTGCTGACCGACGTAGACGTTGTCGTGCACGACGGCCTTGTGCAGAAAGGCCCCGCTCTTCACTACGACGTTCGATCCGACCACGGTGTGCTCACGAATTTCGGCGCCGGCCTCGACCTTCGCGTAGTCCCCGATGTAGAGGGGACCGCGGAGCACAGCGTCGGGATGCACCTCGGCGCCTTCGGCAACCCAGACACCGGGGGAGATCTCGAAACCGTCGATCTCGACGTCGACCTTGCCTTCGAGCACGTCGGCCTGGGCCTTCACGTAGCTCTCGTGCGTGCCCACGTCCTCCCAGTAGCCCTCGGCGATGAAGCCGTAGACCGGCTTGCCCTCCTTCATCAACTGCGGGAAGACATCGCCGGACCAGTCGACGGGAACATCGGCCTCCACATAGTCGAAGACCTCGGGCTCCATGACATAGATGCCCGTGTTAACGGTGTCGGAGAAAACCTGACCCCAGGTCGGCTTCTCCAGGAAGCGTTCGACCTTGCCTTCTTCGTCGACGATGGTGATACCGAATTCCAGCGGATTGGGTACGCGCGTCAGACAGACCGTGACGAGCGCCCCCTTTTCCTTGTGGAAGTTGATCAGCTCGGTGAGGTCGAAGTCAGTGAGGGCATCACCGGAAATGACGAGGAAGGCGTCGTCCTTCAACGCCTCCTCTGCGTTCTTGACGCTTCCGGCGGTACCGAGTGGCTTCTCCTCGTTGGCATAGCTGAGCTCCATTCCGAGCTCTTCGCCGTCACCGAAGTAGTTCTTGACCAGCGATGCCAGGAACTGGACAGTAACGACGGTCTCATTGAGCCCATGCCTTTTGAGCAGCCTCAGTACGTGCTCCATGATCGGCCGGTTGGCCACCGGCAGGAGCGGCTTGGGCATGCTCGAGGTCATAGGGCGAAGGCGCGTGCCTTCGCCTCCGGCCATCACGACGGCCTTCATGTCGGAAGCGTCCTCCTAAAAGAGACGACGGTCTAGCCGACTTCGCTCATCCAGATTGTCCCGCACTTTTCCACCGCGGGCCAACGAGCCACTGGTCCAATCGGCGAGGTCAGCCGGCCATGGTGTCCGCTCGAACCAGGCGGCGGACCTGTACCACATAGAGGACTCCTGCCCACCAATACAGCGTTGTACCCCATCCGGCGAACGCCCATCCGAAAATAGCACCGAGTGACGCAAGCCAGCCGCTTCCGTCACTCAGCAGAAGCAGCGGGAAGGCGTACATCAGGTTGAAGGTGGCCGCCTTGCCCAGGAAGTTCACCTGCGGCGGTGGATAGCCGTGCCGACGGAGGATCCCCACCATCACCAGCAGAACCAGCTCGCGCAAAAGCAGTACAGCGGTCAACCACAGAGGCAGAATCTCCCGCCAGGTGAGTCCGACCAGTGTCGACAGAATGTAGAGCCGGTCGGCAGCGGGGTCGAGGAGCCGGCCGAGGCTGCTGATCTGGCCCCAACGCCGCGCGAGCTTGCCGTCCAGGTAGTCGCTGACCCCGCTGAAGGCCAGCACGAGGAGGGCCCAGCCGTCGCTCTGCGGACCTCCGAACTCGGGCCTCAGGATCAGCCACAGAAACAGCGGCACGCCGACGAGGCGGGCCATGCTGAGGATGTTGGGGATGGTGAGGACCCGGTCTGTCTGGACACGGGTCTCCTGGACCTCCACCCGGGGGCCTCCAGTAGGAAATGAGCCGACGATTCCCCCTGACCTTACCCCAACGCAAAAAAGCTCTGGCTCTTGGGCTGTGTGCCCAAGAGCCAGAGCTCTAAAAGGAGTTCGGCGGTGTCCTACTCTCCCACAGGGTCCCCCCTGCAGTACCATCGGCGCTGTAAGGCTTAGCTTCCGGGTTCGGAATGTAACCGGGCGTTTCCCTCACGCTATGACCACCGAAACACTATGAAACTGTTCAGCCGCACCACACCGTGACCATGGCATGGGGCTGTTCGTGGTTTCAGAACCAACACAGTGGACGCGAGCAACTGAGGACAAGCCCTCGGCCTATTAGTACCAGTCAGCTTCACCCATTACTGGGCTTCCACATCCGGCCTATCAACCCAGTCGTCTACTGGGAGCCTTACCCCATCAAGTGGGTGGGAATACTCATCTCGAAGCAGGCTTCCCGCTTAGATGCTTTCAGCGGTTATCCCTCCCGAACGTAGCCAACCAGCCATGCCCTTGGCAGAACAACTGGCACACCAGAGGTTCGTCCGTCCCGGTCCTCTCGTACTAGGGACAGCCCTTCTCAATATTCCTGCGCGCGCAGCGGATAGGGACCGAACTGTCTCACGACGTTCTAAACCCAGCTCGCGTACCGCTTTAATGGGCGAACAGCCCAACCCTTGGGACCGACTCCAGCCCCAGGATGCGACGAGCCGACATCGAGGTGCCAAACCATCCCGTCGATATGGACTCTTGGGGAAGATCAGCCTGTTATCCCCGGGGTACCTTTTATCCGTTGAGCGACGGCGCTTCCACAAGCCACCGCCGGATCACTAGTCCCGACTTTCGTCCCTGCTCGACCCGTCGGTCTCACAGTCAAGCTCCCTTGTGCACTTACACTCAACACCTGATTGCCAACCAGGCTGAGGGAACCTTTGGGCGCCTCCGTTACTCTTTAGGAGGCAACCGCCCCAGTTAAACTACCCATCAGACACTGTCCCTGATCCGGATCACGGACCCAGGTTAGACATCCAGCACGACCAGACTGGTATTTCAACGACGACTCCACCTGAACTGGCGTCCAAGCTTCACAGTCTCCCAGCTATCCTACACAAGCCGAACCGAACACCAATATCAAACTGTAGTAAAGGTCCCGGGGTCTTTCCGTCCTGCTGCGCGAAACGAGCATCTTTACTCGTAGTGCAATTTCACCGGGCCTATGGTTGAGACAGTCGAGAAGTCGTTACGCCATTCGTGCAGGTCGGAACTTACCCGACAAGGAATTTCGCTACCTTAGGATGGTTATAGTTACCACCGCCGTTTACTGGCGCTTAAGTTCTCAGCTTCGCCACCCCGAAGAGTGACTAACCGGTCCCCTTAACGTTCCAGCACCGGGCAGGCGTCAGTCCGTATACATCGCCTTACGGCTTCGCACGGACCTGTGTTTTTAGTAAACAGTCGCTTCTCGCTGGTCTCTGCGGCCACCCCCAGCTCGAGGAGCAAGTCCTCTCACCAAGCGTGGCCCCCCTTCTCCCGAAGTTACGGGGGCATTTTGCCGAGTTCCTTAACCATAGTTCACCCGAACGCCTCGGTATTCTCTACCTGACCACCTGAGTCGGTTTAGGGTACGGGCCGCCATGAAACTCGCTAGAGGCTTTTCTCGACAGCATAGGATCATCCACTTCGCCACAATCGGCTCGGCATCAGGTCTCAGCCTTGATGTGTGACGGATTTGCCTATCACACGGCCTACACCCTTACCCCGGGACAACCACCGCCCGGGATGGACTACCTTCCTGCGTCACCCCATCACTCACCTACTGCAAGTCTGGTCCGTCGGCTCCACCACTTTCCATTCCCCGAAGGGTCCGGAACGGCTTCACGGACTTAGCATCGCCTGGTTCAATGTTTGACGCTTCACAGCGGGTACCGGAATATCAACCGGTTATCCATCGACTACGCCTGTCGGCCTCGCCTTAGGTCCCGACTTACCCTGGGCAGATCAGCTTGACCCAGGAACCCTTAGTCAATCGGCGCACACGTTTCTCACGTGTGAATCGCTACTCATGCCTGCATTCTCACTCGTGAACCGTCCACAACTACCTTCCGGTGCTGCTTCACCCGGCACACGACGCTCCCCTACCCATCACGATCCCCGTTGGGGGTATATATCGCAATGACACGACTTCGGCGGTACGCTTGAGCCCCGCTACATTGTCGGCGCGGAATCACTAGACCAGTGAGCTATTACGCACTCTTTCAAGGGTGGCTGCTTCTAAGCCAACCTCCTGGTTGTCTCTGCGACTCCACATCCTTTCCCACTTAGCGTACGCTTAGGGGCCTTAGTCGATGCTCTGGGCTGTTTCCCTCTCGACCATGGAGCTTATCCCCCACAGTCTCACTGCCGCGCTCTCACTTACCGGCATTCGGAGTTTGGCTAAGGTCAGTAACCCGGTAGGGCCCATCGCCTATCCAGTGCTCTACCTCCGGCAAGAAACACACGACGCTGCACCTAAATGCATTTCGGGGAGAACCAGCTATCACGGAGTTTGATTGGCCTTTCACCCCTAACCACAGGTCATCCCCCAGGTTTTCAACCCTGGTGGGTTCGGTCCTCCACGAAGTCTTACCTCCGCTTCAACCTGCCCATGGCTAGATCACTCCGCTTCGGGTCTTGAGCGTGCTACTGAAACGCCCTGTTCGGACTCGCTTTCGCTACGGCTACCCCACCCGGGTTAACCTCGCAACACACCGCAAACTCGCAGGCTCATTCTTCAAAAGGCACGCAGTCACGAGATACGTGCAAGCACGTATCCGACGCTCCCACGGCTTGTAGGCACACGGTTTCAGGTACTATTTCACTCCGCTCCCGCGGTACTTTTCACCATTCCCTCACGGTACTATCCGCTATCGGTCACCAGGGAATATTTAGGCTTAGCGGGTGGTCCCGCCAGATTCACACGGGATTTCTCGGGCCCCGTGCTACTTGGGTGTCTCTCAAACGAGCCGTTGATGTTTCGACTACGGGGGTCTTACCCTCTACGCCGGACCTTTCGCATGTCCTTCGCCTACATCAACGGTTTCTGACTCGCCTCACAGCCGGCAGACTGTGAAAGAGAGATCCCACAACCCCGAATGCGCAACCCCTGCCGGGTCTCACACGCATACGGTTTGGCCTCATCCGGTTTCGCTCGCCACTACTCCCGGAATCACGGTTGTTTTCTCTTCCTGCGGGTACTGAGATGTTTCACTTCCCCGCGTTCCCTCCACATACCCTATGTGTTCAGGTATGGGTGACAGCCCATGACGACTGCCGGGTTTCCCCATTCGGAAACCCCCGGATCAAAGCCTGGTTGACGGCTCCCCGGGGACTATCGTGGCCTCCCACGTCCTTCATCGGTTCCTGGTGCCAAGGCATCCACCGTGCGCCCTTAAAAACTTGGCCACAGATGCTCGCGTCCACTGTGCAGTTCTCAAACAACGACCAGCCACCCATCACCCCCAACCTGAGCTGGAGTTCACTGGGGCCGGCATCAGAAGGACGACCTCACGGCCATACCCTCAGACACCCAACAGCGTGCCCGACCCGATCCCGCCCGGAGATCATGCTTTCCACGCCCCGAAGAGCAGTACTCGCAAGCCTCCGACCCGGAAACCCGGCCGAATAATCAACGTTCCACCCATGAGCAACCAGCACCGGACGTTCGCCGATGAACTGGCCTCTGGACAACCTTGCGGCTGCCTAGAAGTGCTCCTTAGAAAGGAGGTGATCCAGCCGCACCTTCCGGTACGGCTACCTTGTTACGACTTCGTCCCAATCGCCAGTCCCACCTTCGACAGCTCCCTCCCACAAGGGGTTGGGCCACCGGCTTCGGGTGTTACCGACTTTCGTGACGTGACGGGCGGTGTGTACAAGGCCCGGGAACGTATTCACCGCAGCAATGCTGATCTGCGATTACTAGCAACTCCGACTTCATGGGGTCGAGTTGCAGACCCCAATCCGAACTGAGACCGGCTTTTTGAGATTCGCTCCACCTCACGGTTTCGCAGCTCTTTGTACCGGCCATTGTAGCACGTGTGCAGCCCAAGACATAAGGGGCATGATGACTTGACGTCGTCCCCACCTTCCTCCGAGTTGACCCCGGCAGTCTCCTGTGAGTCCCCATCACCCCGAAGGGCATGCTGGCAACACAGAACAAGGGTTGCGCTCGTTGCGGGACTTAACCCAACATCTCACGACACGAGCTGACGACAGCCATGCACCACCTGTACACCGACCACAAGGGGGCGACCATCTCTGGCCGTTTCCGGTGTATGTCAAGCCTTGGTAAGGTTCTTCGCGTTGCGTCGAATTAAGCCACATGCTCCGCTGCTTGTGCGGGCCCCCGTCAATTCCTTTGAGTTTTAGCCTTGCGGCCGTACTCCCCAGGCGGGGAACTTAATGCGTTAGCTGCGGCACCGACGACGTGGAATGTCGCCAACACCTAGTTCCCACCGTTTACGGCGTGGACTACCAGGGTATCTAATCCTGTTCGCTCCCCACGCTTTCGCTCCTCAGCGTCAGTAATGGCCCAGAGATCCGCCTTCGCCACCGGTGTTCCTCCTGATATCTGCGCATTTCACCGCTACACCAGGAATTCCGATCTCCCCTACCACACTCTAGTCTGCCCGTATCGAATGCAGACCCGGGGTTAAGCCCCGGGCTTTCACATCCGACGCGACAGACCGCCTACGAGCTCTTTACGCCCAATAATTCCGGACAACGCTTGCGCCCTACGTATTACCGCGGCTGCTGGCACGTAGTTAGCCGGCGCTTCTTCTGCAGGTACCGTCACTTTCGCTTCTTCCCTGCTGAAAGAGGTTTACAACCCGAAGGCCGTCATCCCTCACGCGGCGTCGCTGCATCAGGCTTTCGCCCATTGTGCAATATTCCCCACTGCTGCCTCCCGTAGGAGTCTGGGCCGTGTCTCAGTCCCAGTGTGGCCGGTCGCCCTCTCAGGCCGGCTACCCGTCGTCGCCTTGGTGAGCCATTACCTCACCAACAAGCTGATAGGCCGCGGGCTCATCCTTCACCGCCGGAGCTTTCAACCCCCACAGATGCCTGCGGGAGTGGTATCCGGTATTAGACCCCGTTTCCAGGGCTTGTCCCAGAGTGAAGGGCAGATTGCCCACGTGTTACTCACCCGTTCGCCACTAATCCCCACCGAAGTGGTTCATCGTTCGACTTGCATGTGTTAAGCACGCCGCCAGCGTTCGTCCTGAGCCAGGATCAAACTCTCCGTGAATGTTTTCCCGTAATCGGGATCGCACACACGAGAGCGGAACGTCGAGCGGAATAAGCCCGGCGTTCACAACGTCCTCGCTGTGTTTGTTTCAAAGGAACCTCATCCTCGGCTATCACTGCCGGGGACGGGGTATCAACATATCTGGCGTTGATTTTTGGCACGCTGTTGAGTTCTCAAGGAACGGACGCTTCCTTCGTACTCACCCTCTCGGGCTTTCCTCCGGGCAGTTTCCCTTCGGTCTTGCGTTTCCGACTCTATCAGGGTTTTTCCGGCCCTCTGACCACCCTTTCGCAGGCAAGCGAAAGGAGATCCAGAGAAAGGATCTGACAAGTTGGATGCTGCTCGGGAAGCATGCTCAATCGCTTCGCTCACCCTCAGGCAGGAGTACGACTGTACACGCGGCCCCAGAGGGGCTGCAAATCGACTAGGCTAGTGGTCTAGACCACGGATCGGGAGCTCTCGTGCGGAACAGGTACTTCATATGACATACCCTGCTCCAGAGTGCGCCTTCGTGGACAGGCAGTGACGGCCCATGTACATCTCCACCCTGGGAGGCCCCCCATGACCACCGTGATGTCCCCTCTTGCAGGACGCGCCATCGGACTGGCCGCCGTGCCGGATCCGGTCTTCTCCGGGGCCATGGTCGGCCCGGGAACGGCGATCGATCCCGTACGTGAGCCTGCCGAGGCCGTCGCCCCCGTGGACGGGGTCATCGTCTCCCTCCACCCTCATGCCTTCGTCGTCGTCGACTCCGAGGGGCATGGCGTGCTCACCCATCTCGGGATCGACACCGTGCAGCTCAACGGCGAGGGCTTCGATGTTCTCGTGAACAAGGGCGACACCGTCGCGCGCGGGCAGAGCATCGTGCGCTGGAACCCGGACGCGGTGGAGAAGGCCGGCAAGTCCCCGGTCTGCCCTGTCGTCGCGCTCGAGGCGACTGCCGACTCGCTTCGCGAGCTCCGCGAGGACGGCGACGTGAAATCCGGCGACGTTCTCTTTTCCTGGCAGTGACACCGCCGTCCTCATGACGAAGGCGCACAGGACAACCACCGCGGCGGCGGGGCCCGCCGCACTAACGGAGACGGGTGAGATGGAGACAACGCTGCGAGGCGTCGGCGTGAGTCACGGTGTGGCGATCGGCGAGGTTCGGCACATGGGTACGGCGGTTCTCGAACCGCCCGCGAAGCAGATACCGGCGGAGGAGGCGGAGCGCGAACAGGGGCGCGCCCGCAAGGCCGTGGAAGCCGTCGCAGCCGACCTGACGGCGCGGGGCAATCTGGCGGGAGGCGAAGCCCAGGCGGTGCTCGAGGCCCAAGCGATGATGGCGCAGGACCCCGAGCTGATGGTCGACGTGGACCGGCGAATCGCCGTCGGCAGCACCGCCGAGCGTGGTGTGTACGACGCTTTCGCCGCCTATCGCGAACTGCTTGCGGGAGCCGGGGAGTATCTCGCCGGACGCGTGGCCGACCTCGATGACGTGCGGAATCGGATCGTCGCCCGTCTGCTGGGGGTCCCCATGCCGGGGGTTCCGGACAGTGACGAGCCCTACGTGCTGGTCGCCAGGGATCTGGCGCCCGCGGACACGGCGCTCCTGGACCCGACTCTGGTGCTCGGTTTCGTTACCGAGGAGGGCGGCCCGACCAGTCACAGCGCGATCCTCGCCCGTGCCCTTGGAGTTCCGGCTGTCGTGGCCCTGCCCGGAGCAGGTGAACTGGCCGAGGGCACGATGATCGCGGTCGACGGCAGTACCGGCGAGGTCTTCGTGAACCCGAACAATGAGAAGAAGGCGGAGCTCGAGGCGGCTGCCGCAGCGCGCAGGGCGGCGTTGGCCGCTTCGACCGGGCCGGGCGCCACCGCAGACGGCCACAAGGTGCCGCTTCTGGCGAACGTCGGCGGGCCGGCGGACGTCGCGGCTGCGGTCGAGGCCGGGGCGGAGGGTGTGGGGCTCTTCCGCACCGAATTCCTCTTCCTCGACGACAGCAAGAACGCGCCGACCGAGGAGAAGCAGGTCGAGGCCTACCGGCAGGTGCTGGAGGCCTTTCCCGAGGGCCGCGTCGTCGTGCGGGTGCTGGACGCCGGTGCGGACAAGCCTCTGGACTTCCTGACGCCGGCCGACGAACCCAACCCGGCTCTGGGTGTACGCGGACTGCGGACGCTGCTGGACCACCCGGACGTCCTGCGGACCCAGCTGACGGCACTGGCGAAGGCCGCCGACGGGCTGCCGGTCTACCTCGAGGTCATGGCTCCGATGGTCGCCGACCGCGCCGACGCGAAGGCTTTCGCGGACGCGTGCCGGGAGGCGGGACTCCGGGCGAAGTTCGGCGCGATGGTCGAGATCCCGTCGGCCGCTCTGCGGGCTCGCTCCATCCTGCAGGAGGTGGAGTTCCTGTCACTGGGCACGAACGACCTCGCGCAGTACACGTTCGCCGCGGACCGGCAGGTGGGCGCGGTGTCGCGACTGCAGGACCCGTGGCAGCCGGCCCTGCTCGACCTCGTGGCGCTGTCCGCCGAGGCGGCCAGGGCCGAGGGCAAGAGCTGCGGTGTCTGTGGCGAGGCCGCTGCTGATCCGCTGCTGGCGTGTGTGCTGACGGGTCTGGGGGTCACCTCTCTCTCCATGGGGTCGGCGTCGATTCCCTACGTGCGGGCCGCCCTGGCCAAGTACACGATGGCGCAGTGCGAGCGTGCCGCGGCAGCCGCGCGAGCGGCGGACAGCGCCGAGGAGGCTCGGCAGGCGGCGCAGGCCGTGCTGTCCGGCGAATAACACGCCAGTGGCCGGCTCCGGCGGCGGGTCTGCCGGGTGAGCAGGGGCGCTCCGCCTTCGGGGGAGCGCCCCTGCCACGTGGAGCCGTCCCTAGGTCAGTGGTGATGGCCCGGCGTCGGGCCTTCTGTGCCAAGGGCCGGCGGGAAGCAGTAGTCCACGCCGGACTCGGGCGCGATGAGTTCTCCCGACTCCACGTCGGTGCAGTAGGCGTCGAAGACCTCCCCGGCGGTCAGGGGTTCCAGCCCGTCTCCGCGCAGGCGCCATCCGTAGATCTGGTCGGAGATTCCGGGTGCGGTGGTGCGCATGACCAGGCCGCCCGGGCCCTGGTTGGCGAGGCCGAGGGCGAGGACGGTGGTGAACTCGAGCGCTTCGGCCTCGTCGAACCGTGTGGTGCCGCCGGTCTCCGCGTCCGCGTGGAGGACGGCGACCAGGGTTTCCGGGGTCGCCGTGACACTGCAGACGAGGTGGTGGTCGCCGGGCGGCGCGGTGTCGAGGATGCGGGCGACGAGGGCCGACGCCCGGGTGAAGGCGGCGCGGCCGATGTCCTCGCCGCAGGTCGCGCAGGCGCCGAGGCGGGCCAGCAGGGTGGCCGCGTACTCCCAGGTCGCCCGTCGGACGGCTTCGTCGACGAGGGCAGGCACGAGGTCGGCGAGGGGCTGCCCCTCGTAGGGGATGGTGGGACCCGTGGTCGCGAGTTCGGCGGTGAAGCGCGTGCGGTGGGCGGGGATGTCGGGGTCGAGTCCCCTGTCGGCGCAGTACTCGGCGTATTCCTGCGGGTCGAAGAGGGCCACGGTGGTGTGGGTGCCCTGCAGGGCACGTGTCCTCAGGAGGTCCTCCACCTGCTGGAGGTAGGTGACGTGATCGTCGAAGGTGAAGGTGCGGTAGTGCTGCATGGCTCGGAAGTCGTGTTCGTCGGTGAGCAGGCCGATGGTGCCGGCGATCTCGCGGCGCAGGACGCGCCGCATGGTCTGGTGGTCGGTGTGTGCCATGTCTCCCCCGGTGCGAGCGGTCGATCAATGCTCACTCACAGTAATCGAGGGTACTGACAGCCGGCTCGACACCGAGTCGACAACCACCGCTTGTCAAGGGAAACATACAGGTCAAGGCATCTGACGGCCGAGAGTGGTCACCCCGGAGGATGTTGCCGAGTGTGGTGTTCCGTCGGTGCGGGGCGGTGCGGCGAGGTCGTCGGACCGAGCGCCGCACCGGCAGGCGTTCAGGCGCGCTCGCGGGCGAGGCCCTCGTAGAAGTGCAGGAGGTCGAGGTTGTCGATGGAGCCGGGGTTGACTGCCTTCTCCAGGGGCGTGCCCTGCAGGAGTCGTTTGACGGGGACCTCGATGCGTTTGCCGGTGAGCGTGTGCGGCACACCGGGCACCTCGATGACCTCGTCCGGGACGTGGCGCGGCGAGAGCTGCTCGCGGATCGACTGTTTGATGCGGCCGAGGAGGGTCTCGTCGAGGGCCGCTCCCGGGGCGAGGTGGACGAAGAGGGGCATCCAGTAGCCTCCGTCGGGCTGCTCGACGCCGATGACCAGCGATTCCTTGATCTCGGGGAGCCGTTCGACGACCTCGTAGATGTCGGCGGAGCCCATGCGCACGCCCTGGCGGTTGAGCGTGGAGTCGGAGCGGCCGTGGATGACGACGGAGCCGCGCGAGGTGATGGTGATCCAGTCACCGTGGCGCCACACACCGGGATAGGTGTCGAAGTAGCTGTCGTGGTATCGGCTGCCGTCGGGGTCGTTCCAGAAGCGGACCGGCATCGAGGGCATGGGGTTGGTGACGACGAGTTCGCCCACCTCGTCGATCACCGGGTGGCCGCCCGGGTCCCAGGACTGCAGGTCGGTGCCGAGCCCCGGCGCCTGGAGTTCGCCGGTGTGGACAGGCAGCGTCGGCACGGCTCCGGCGAAGCAGGAGCACACGTCGGTGCCACCGCTGACCGATGCGATCCAGAGGTCGTCGCGCACCTCGTCGTGCAGCCAGCGGAAGCCGTCGGGCGGCAGGGGTGACCCCGTCGTGGCGACGCACTTGACCTTGGAGAGGTCGAAGTCCCGCGCGGGGTGCACTTCCGCCTTGCGGCAGGCCATGACGTAGGCCGCGGAGGTGCCGTAGAGGGTGGCGCCCGTGCGCTCGGCGATGCGCCACTGGGCGCCCGTGTCGGGATAGCCGGGGCTGCCGTCGTACAGGACGATCGTCGTGCCGGTCAGGAGGCCGGACACGAGGAAGTTCCACATCATCCAGCCGGTCGAGGTGTACCAGAAGAAGCGGTCCCCGGGGCCCAGGTCGCAGTGCAGGCCGAGCTGTTTGAGGTGCTCGACCAGGATGCCGCCCTGGGACTGGACGATGGCCTTGGGCAGTCCCGTCGTACCGGAGGAGTAGAGCACCCACAGGGGGTGGTCGAAGGGGACCTGTTCGAAGACGGGTTCCTCGTCCGAGGCGGTCAGGGCCGCCCAGTCCAGGGCTCCCCTGGGCGGTTCCGTGCCCAGCACGGGGATGTGGACCACCGCGCGCAGGGTGGGGAGTTCGGCGCGCAGTTCGGCGACGACGTCGCGGCGGTCGTGCTCCTTGCCGCCGTAGCGGTAGCCGTCGACGGTGAACAGGACCACGGGTTCGACCTGCTGGAACCGGTCGAGGACGCTGCGGGCGCCGAAGTCGGGCGCACAGGAGGTCCAGACGCCGCCGACGGCGGCCGTGGCCAGGAGGGCCACCACGGCCTGCGGGATGTTCGGCAGGTAGCCGCTGACCCGGTCCCCGGGGCGGACGCCGAGGGCGCGCAGCTCGGCGGCCAGAGAGCCGACCTGGCGGCGCAGCTCGGACCAGGTGACCGGCGTCGGTTCGTGGGTCTCGTCGACATACAGCAGGGCCGGTTCGGCCGGGCGGGTGGCGGCCGCGCGCAGGGCGTGCTCGGCGTAGTTCAGCGTCGCGCCGGGGAACCACCGGGCGCCGGGCATGGAGCGGTCGCCGAGCACGCGCGTGCAGGGGGTCGAGAACCGTACGTCGAACCATTGGGTGACGGCCCTCCAGAACGTCTCCAGCTCGTCGACCGACCAGCGGTGCAGGGCCGGATATCCGCCGTGGGACGGGGCTCCGTGCTGCTCGGCCGCCCAGGTCTGGAACTTCGTGATCTGGGCGCGGGCGATGCGCTGGGCGTCTGGCCGCCACAGCGGCTCGGGGTTCACTGTCGGCATGGGGCGGCTCCCGGACTCGGCGCGTCGTGTGCGTCACCCGCGCACGAGCTGGGGTGGTGCGCGTGACGCGGCTGACACGGACGATGCCATGTGATCGACTTCGGCACCAGGGTGAGCTGTACACAGTCCGTGTCGTGAAGATGTGGTCCGGCCACGGATGAACGGAAGTTGAACGACCCGCGCGTGCGGCGCGGTCAGTGACAGGGTGAACAGCATGGACGGTCGTGACCTGGTGCGTTCGATGAAGACGGTCGGCTCCTCGGGAGCCGTCCAGGGGTTGCGCACCGTCCGGGCCGCGTGGCGCAGGAGGCGTGTCGACGCCGCCGCCCTGCCGGGGCGGGGACCCGAGCGGGCGCGGGTGCCGGGGCAGGTGCTGGCGGCGGAGCCGGGGCCCGGCGGGGGGACGCTGCGGTTCGGCCGATCCGTGCTGAGGATCCACGTCGCCGTGAACGGGGCCGTCTTCTGGGGCTGGGACGGCGCCGAGCCGGAGCCGTCGTACGCGCTGGCCGGCCGCTGTCCGGATCCGGACCCGCGGGCGGTGCTCGAGCCGGACAAGGACGGCGGCTGGCGGGTCGTCGCCGAGCGGGTCACGATCGTGGTCTCACGGCACGGCGCCGTCGAGGTGTGCACGCCGGGGGGCGTGCTGCTGCGCCGCGATCTGCCGCCCCGGTGGTGGGAGCCGCTGGACGGTGGGCCGGGGCGCTGGCTGCAGCGCTCGGAGGTGGCGGCGGACGCGCGCTTCTTCGGTCTCGGCGCCAGGACGTCCGGGCCCCGGCTGCGCGACGGGTCGTACCGGCTCTGGAACACGGATCCCGGTCGTGCGGCCCAACGCGGAGACGATCCGCCCCACCTCGCGATGCCGGTGCATCTGGTGGTGGCCGACGCCGCCACCCATCTGGTCTTCCACGACACGTCGTGGGACGGGACGGTGACACTGCGGGAGGGCGCGGAGGGTGCGGGGTCCGGACACGACCGGCCCGGCGCCTGCGAGGTGCGGATGGACGGGGGCCCGCTGCGCTGCTGGGTGATCGTGGGCGCCCCCGCGCGCGTACTCCTCGCCTGGGCGTCGCTCACGGGTCCGCCGGCGGTGCCGCCCGCGTGGGCGCTCGGTCACCATCACGCGCTGTGGGGGCGGGGCGGCGAGCAGGAGCTGCGCGAGATCGTGGCGGGCTACCGCGAGCACGGGCTGCCGCTCGACTCCGTGCATCTCGGCATCGACCACACGGACGAGCACCGGGTGTTCACGGTCGACCAGGACCGCTTTCCGAAACTGCCGGTGCTGGCCGAGGAGTTCCGTCAGGACGGGATACATCTGGTGTCGGTCGTCGGTCCCGCCGTCCGGGCCGAGGCGGGCAGCACGGTGTACGACGGCGGGGTCGCCGAGGACGCGTTCGTGCGGGAGCCGTCGGGGCGGCTCGTGGAGGGGGTCGTGGGGCCCGGGACATCGGTGTTCCCGGATTTCACTCACGCGCGGGTTCGTGAGTGGTGGGGAGGTCTCTACGCCGAGCGCGTGGGGCAGGGGTTCGCCGGTTTCTGGCACGCCATGGACGAGCCTGCGTCGTGGGCCGCGTTCGGGGAGTCGACGCTGCCCCGGTCGGCGCGGCACTCCCTGGAGGGGCGCGGCGGTGATCACCGGGAGGCGCACAACGTGTACGCGCTGTGCATGGCCCGGGCGGCCTACGAGGGGCTGCGGGAGCTGGTTCCGGACGAGCGGCCGTTCGTCCTGGCTCGGTCCGGGTGGGCGGGCCTGCAGCGGTACGGCGGCACCTGGTCCGGGGAAGTCGCCCCGGGCTGGCCCGGGCTGCGGGCCTCCCTGTCTCTGGTGATGGGGCTCGGACTGTGCGGGGTGCCGTACTCGGGGGCGGACGTGGGCGGCGTCGACGGCGGTTCGACACCCGAGCTGTATCTGCGCCGGCTGCAGTTGGGCGCTTGCCTGCCGCTGTTCCGCACGTACGCGCATCCGCGCGTGGGGCTGCGGGAGCCGTGGGAGCTCGGTCCGGAGATGCTGGAGCACGTGCGCGCGGCACTCGTCGGGCGTCTGCGCCTGCTGCCGTATTTCGTGACGCTGGCGCATCAGGCCCGGCGTACGGGTGCCCCCTATGTCCGGCCGGTGTGGTGGGGGTCTCCCCGGAACCGGGCGTTGCGGGACTGCGAGGACGTCTTCCTGCTGGGCGAGAGCCTTCTGGTGGCCCCCGTGCTGGCACCGGGGGTCGACCGGCGGCCGGTGCAGCTGCCGAGGGGGCGCTGGTACGACACGGCGACCGAGCAGGTCTACCGGGGGCCGGGGCGGGTCATGGTGGACGCCCCGCTGTCGCGTATCCCGGTGCTCGCGCGCGCGGGTGCCGTCGTGCCGGTACGGGGGGACGGCGGTGAGGTGGAGCTGGAGGTGTGGGCGCCGGCCCGTGGGCGGACGGGCGGCGGCCTGGTGGTGCGGGACCCGGGCGACGGCCTGCGAGAGCCGGGGATCGAGCGGTATGCCGTCCGCTGGGAGGGTTCTCGCGTGGTCGTCGAGCGGGAGGGTGAGGACGGCGTGCAGGCACCGTCCTGCCCGGTGCGCGTACGCGGGCTCGGCTGACGACGGACCGCGCGGGCCTCAGATGTAGCGGCCCTCGAAGAACGCGCGTACGGCGAGCGTGTGCAGCGGGAAGGCCACCTCCTCCGCCCGGCGCAGGAGGTGCCAGCCCTCGGTCTCGTCCGTGGCGGCGGAGGCGGGCAGCCGGTCGGCGGGGCGCTCGGGAAGGAGCCCGAACAGCAGCAGATGGCCGTCGGGGGAACTCATGGCGTCGGCCAGCCGCACGTCACGGGGCGCGGCGTCGATGCCGGTCTCTTCCTTGAGCTCGCGCGCGACGGCGTGCCGCCAGTCCTCGCGGTCGTCGATGAAGCCGCCGGGCAGGGCTATGCCTCCGCGCGCGGGATCGATGGTTCGGGTGACGACGACCAGGGCGGTGCCCTTCGCGTCGTACACGGGCTGAAGCGCGACGGCCACCGGCAGCGGGTTGCGGTAGGCCACGGCGGTGCAGGCCCGGCAGGTGCGGGGCCAGCCGGTGGCACCCTCCCCGTAGGGCGCTCCGCAGCTCGAACAGTGGGAGTCGCGCGCGGAGTTCGAAGTGGGGTGCAGAGTTTCGGACACGCGGCGGAGCGTATCCGATCTTGCGGAGTGCGGTGTACGGGGGCGGTCGGGCGCTGCGGACCCATGAGGACCGGGCGCAGGGAGTCGAGCCCCGCGACGTCCGCGTACTGCCTTGTCCCTGCCCAATCATGGGTGGGCGTGGCACAATCTGACGTCCCGTCAGATCTCGTGTCCGGGAGGCATTCTTGTCACGTACACGCACGCCCGTGGTCGCCGGGTGGTTCACCGGGGAGGGAGACGGCTTCCGGCTGCTCGGGACGCGCTGTGCGGCGTGCCGGTCGGTCTTCTTCCCCCGCGAGGACGCGTACTGCCGCAACCCGGGCTGTTCGGGCGGCGACCTGGAAGAGGTCCCGCTGTCGCGGCGCGGACGTGTCTGGTCGTACACGGACAGCCGGTACCGGCCTCCGTCACCGTACGTGACCGACCCGGAACTTCCGTGGGAACCGTACGCGTTGATGGCTGTGGAGCTGGAGTCCGAGCGGATCGTGGTGCTGGGACAGGCGGTTCCCCGGATCACCGTCGCCGATCTGACGGTGGGCATGGAGGTGGAGGTCGTCCCCGGAGTGCTCGACGAGGACATGGGGACGACCTGGACGACCTGGTGGTGGCGGCCTACGGGGGTGGCGGGATGACGGCGGACGTGGCGGTGCTGGGCGCGGGGATGCATCCATGGGGGAAGTGGGGGCGCAGCTTCGTCGAGTACGGCGTGAAGGCGGCGCGCTCGGCCCTGGCGGACGCGGAGGTGGGCTGGCCGGAGATCGGCTCGATCGTGGGCGCGGACACGGTGCGGGGCGGGTATCCGGGCTATGTGGCCGGGGCCACGTTCGCCAAGGCCCTGGGGTGGCAGGGGGCCAAGGTCACCAGTGTGTACGCGGCGTGCGCCTCGGGGGCCCAGGCGATCGACACCGCGCGGGCGCAGATCCTCGCCGGGATGGCGGACGTGGTGCTCGTGGTGGGCGCCGACGCCGCGCCCAAGGGCTTCTTCCGGCCCGCGGGAGGCGACCGGCAGGACGACCCGGACTGGCTGCGGTTCCGTGTGCTCGGCGCGACCAACCCGGCGTACTTCGGGCTGTACGCGCGGCGCCGGATGGCGGTGCACGGGGACACCCTCGAGGACTTCGCGCGGGTCAAGGTGAAGAACGCGGCCGCGGGGGCGTTGAATCCGAACGCACGCTACCGAAAGCGGGTGACGGCCGAGGAGGTGGCCGCGTCCGCCGTGGTCTGCGATCCGCTGCGGTTGCTGGACATCTGCGCGACCTCGGACGGCGGGGCCGCGCTGGTGCTGTCCAGCATGGAGTTCGCCCGGCGACGGGGTGTCGCCGACCCGGTGCGGATCAGGGCCGTGTCCACCGTGACGCCTCGGTATCCCCACACGGTGCTGGACCTGCCGGACATCGCGACCGACTCGGCGGCGGGGAACGAGCCGGCCGGTGAGCCGTTCCGGGCGTCGATCGCCCGAGCCGCCTACGAGGAGGCGGGTATCGGCCCCGAGGACCTGTCGCTCGCCGAGGTGTACGACCTGTCCACCGCACTGGAGTTGCAGTGGTACGAGGATCTGGGGCTGTGCGGCGGCGGTGAGGCCGCGAAGCTGCTTCGGGAGGGCGCGACCTCGCCGGGCGGACGCATACCGGTGAACATGAGCGGTGGGCTGGCCTCGTTCGGGGAGGCGGTGCCGGCGCAGGCGATCGCCCAGGTGTGCGAGGTGACCCGGCAGTTGCGGGGAGAGGCGGGCGATCGCCAGGTCGTGGGCGCCCGTGTCGCCCTCACCGCGAACCAGGGGCTGTTCGGTCACGGTTCGGCGGTGGTCGCGGTGCGGTGAGGGGCGGCTGCACGGCGCCGGCGACGGTCGGCGTGCCAGGACCCCTGCCGTGTTCCGCGGGCAGCTGAGGCGCCGTCACGCGGTGTCGCCGTTCGGTGAGCCGGCCGGCCCGCTCTCAGGTGGTGACGGTCTGGCGGCGTTCGGCGCCGAAGTCCATGGCGTGCTGGACGACGCCGACCAGCACGTCCCGGACCGACCTGCGGTCACGGGCGTCACACAGCACCACGGGCACACCGTCGTCGAGGTCGAGGGCCCCGCGGACGTCCTGCTCCGGGTAACGGGCGGAGCCCTCGAAGCAGTTGACGGCGACGAGGAAGGGAATGGAGCGCCGCTCGAAGTAGTCCACGGCGGCGAAACACTCCCCCAGCCGGCGGGTGTCGGCGAGCACGACGGCGCCCAGGGCCCCCTCGGAGAGTTCGTCCCACATGAACCAGAAGCGCTCCTGGCCGGGTGTCCCGAACAGGTAGAGCACCAGGTCCTCGCGCAACGTGATACGCCCGAAGTCCATGGCCACGGTGGTGGTGTGCTTGCCCTCGACGCCGGTGGTGTCGTCGACCGGACGGCCCGCCTCGGTGAGGTACTCCTCCGTGCGCAGCGGTTTGATCTCGCTGACCGAGCCGACGAGGGTGGTCTTGCCCACGCCGAATCCGCCCGCCACCAGGATCTTGAGCGTGACGGGCTCGACCGGCGGCTTGCCGCTCTCAGAACGCCCGAAGGTCATCGGTTGCTTCTCCTGCTCGATGGCTTGACTGGAGGGAGTTCCGCCGCGGTCCCCGGCCCGCGGCCGCCGGCCGGTCACGTCGTCGTCCGCGTTCCAGTTCGGTACCGCTCACAGCGCTCGGAGGCCGTTGATCACGTCGCGCAGAATACTCTCGTCCGGCAGTTCGGCCGGGGGCACCGGTCGGTTCACATGGACGAACTCGGCGTCCACGAGGTCGCCCACGAGGACCCGCACCACGCCGATCGGCAGATTGAGTTCGGCGGCCAGTTCGGCGACCGACTGGGGCGCCTGCCTGCACAGGTCCACGATGTCCACGTGCTCGGGGGACAGTGAGGAGTCCGCGTCCGGATCGTCGGCATGAGGTTCGACGACGACGAGCGCGATCAGGTCGAGGCGGTGCTGGACCGCACTGGTGGTACGGCCGCGCGTCATGGCGTACGGACGGACGACCGGTCCGGCCTCGTCGTCGAACCAGTGACTTCTTCCCTGACCGTCTGTGCTCATGCCGTCTCACTACCCGCCGGAGGGCAGATCGGTGCGCGGCGTGGTGGCCAGATGTACGCCGACCCGCTTGACCAGCAACGTCATCTCGTACGCCACGAGGCCCACGTCCGAGTCGGCGTCCGAGAGGACGGCGAGGCAGCTGCCGTCGCCGGCCGCCGTGACGAACAGGAAGGCGTCGTCGAGTTCGACGACGGTCTGGCGGACGCTGCCGGCCTCGAAGTGGCGGCCCACGCCCTTGGCGAGGCTGTGGAATCCGGAGGCGACGGCGGCCAGGTGCTCGCCGTCCTCCCGCGTCAGGTCCTTGGACACCCCTGTCGCCAGGCCGTCGCCGGAGAGGACGACTGCCTTGCGGATGCCGGCGACTCGGTCGACGAGCTCGTCGAGGAGCCAGTTCAGTTCGCCGGTGTGGGTGGTGTGGTCGGTCGCCTTCGGTGCGGTCATCGACCGTCCCCCTTTGTCGTTCCTCGTGGTGCTGTGCCGCTGTGGGCGTCGTCGCCCGCGGCGTTCTCTACGCGGCCGCGCTGCCAGCCACGCTGGAGCGAGGCCATGCGACTGCGGACCTCGTCGGCGTCACGGTCGGCGGGATCGGCCGGCTTCGGAGCCTCGGGAGCCTGGCCCTGCCTCAGCTGCGGCGCCAGGTTGGCCTGCCGCACGCGTCGGGGCAGTGCTCCCGTCCCCGAGGCGCCGGTTGCGCCGGTCGGGGCGGCGGCCGGATCCGTGCTTCCGGCGACGCCGTCGGGGCCGCCGTCGGACGTCGACGGCTGACGGACGCGGCGCGGAAGCAGGGGCGGCTCGGAGGACTGCGCCGGGCCTCGGCCCGGATGATCCGGCAGGACGGGACGCTCGGGCGCGCCACCGCTGCGGGGGATCTGGGCCGTCGTGCCGCGGCGGCGGGACGGCAGGGGCGCCGGGCCCTCGTCCACCGGACGGCGGGAGCCTTGCCGAACCGGGGCCTGGGCGTCGGTGTCGGCACGCAGCGGGCGCGGTTCCGGCACCGGGCGGCCGTGCGAGCTGACCAGCTTGGGCGTGCGGCGACCCGGCAGCAGCGGGACCGGGGCGGCGGGGTCGTCGGCGGGCTTCACCGGGTCGCCGAGACCGGTGGCCGGTGCGCGGGAGTGGTCGACGGCGTGGGCGGCGGGGTCGTCGTCGCGGGTGAGCGGGCGGCGGGGGCGGAACAACCCGCCGTGGTCGTCCTCGTCGTCCAGGGCGGCGGGGAAGCCGCCGAGGGCGTTCAGGCCGACGGGCGCCTCCAGTTCGACGGGGCCGTCGAGCATGGAGACCGGTATGCCGGGGAGTTGCGCCGCGGCCGGGGACAGTGCGGGCCTGCGGGACTCGGCCGGCTCTGCCTCCTTCGGGGGCCGGGGACGGTCGAGCCGGAAGCCGATGCCGTTGGTGTCGGGGACGTCGTCGGTGAGGAGGGCGTCGGGGATGAAGACGACTGCGGTCGTACCGCCGTACGGCGAGGGCTGCAGGCAGACGCGGACGTTCTGCCGTTGGGCGAGGCGGCTGACCACGAACAGTCCGAGGCGGTCGGTGTCGGACAGTTCGAACTCGGGCGTCTCGGCGAGCCGGAGGTTCGCCTCCAGAAGCGCTTCGGGTGCCATGCCGAGGCCACGGTCGTGGATCTCGAGGGTGAAGCCGTTGGCGACCCGGTCGCCGAACACCTGGACGGCGGTGTGCGGCGGGGAGAACACCGTGGCGTTCTCGAGGAGTTCGGCCACCAGGTGGGTGAGGTCGGCGACGGCCGGGCCGGTCGCGGCGAGCCGTGGCAGGCGGCGGACCTCGATGCGTTCGTAGTCCTCGACCTCGGCGACCGCGGCGCGCACGATGTCCATGAGCTGGACGGGCTTGCGCCACTGCCGGGAGGGGGCTGCGCCGGAGAGGATGACCAGGCCCTCGGCGTGCCGGCGCATGCGGGTGGTGAGGTGGTCGAGGCGGAAGAGGTCGGCGAGCTCCTCCGTGTCCTCGGTGCGGCGCTCCATGGTGTCGAGCAGGGTGAGCTGCTTGTGCAGCAGCACCTGGCTGCGGCGGGCGAGGTTGACGAACACCTCGGACACCCCGGAGCGCAGTTCGGCCTGTTTGACGGCGGCCTCGACGGCGGCGCGCTGCAGGGTGTTGAGGGCCTGGCCGACCTCGCCCATCTCGTTCTTGTCGTACTCCAGCCGCGGTACCTCGGTCTCGACGTCGACCTGCTCACCCGCGGACAGACGGCGCATCACGCTGGGCAGTCGCACACCGGACGCCTCGTGGGCGTCCAGTCGCAGCTGACGCAGGTCGCGGATGAGGCCGCGGCCGATGCGTACGGACAGGACGAGGGAGACGAGCAGGGCGATCAGCCCGAAGACGCCCGCGACGACCGCCTTGACGATGACCTCGATCGCCACCGGCCGAACGCGGTCCTGGTAGCGGTCGTTGGCCTGCTCGTCCAGGGCGCCGAGTTCGGCGAGGACGTTTCCGGCCGCGGTGTCCCAGTTCCGGGCGCTGACACCGCGGGGCAGGTCGCCGGACGTGCCGCCGATGACGGCCTGTTCCGCCGTGCGCAGCGTGGCGGTGGTGGCGTTCTTCCAGAAGCTCTCGTAGCGCTGGCGCTCCGCGGCGGGCAGTTGGGCGAGGTTGATCTCGTAGATCACCTCACGCTGGGCCACCAGGTCGGAGACCTCACGGGTCTCCTCGCGGCGGAGCCGGCCCACCACCAGGGCGGAGCCGAGCAGTGCGTCTTCCCGGGAGAGCAGTTCACGCGCGCGGGCGACACTGACGAGGGCCCGGTACTGCTTGTCCATCTCCACGCTGTCGACCACGTCCAGTTGGGACAGCAGGGTGTAACACGGGTCGATCAACTGGGTGTAGAGGTTCAGCGCCTGATTCCGTGAGACGGCGCGTTCCTCGACGCTGCGGCGCAGCGAGTCGATGCCGTCGAACCCGTCCAGCACCACGGTGAGGCCCTCGGCGTCGTCCTGGTCCAGGACGTCACGCACGTCGGGGTCCCGCGCGTTCTGACGGATCTCGGCGAGCGCCTCGTCGGTGGCGGTCCGGGTGCGGCGCAGCGCGGTCAGCGCGTCGGAGGCGCGGGGGTCGGCGAGGTAGACGAGGGTCTGGCGGCGTTCCTGCTGGACGACCCGGACGGTGTCCTCGAGGGGGTAGCCGACCTTCTCCACGACGGCGGAGACGGTGAACAGCCGACTCGCCTCGCGGCCCGTGAGTACCGTGGCGAAGCCCCAGACGGCGGTCAGGGACACCAGCGGCACGAGAAGCAGCGCCACGATCTTCCGGCGGATCGACTTCCCGCGAAAGCGCATGGCCTCCCCCAGCTCGAACCCCCACCGGTCGGGGGTACGCATGTGCGTCAACAAACGGCGAGAGCCTACTACCGACACACAGTTAACTCGAAGAGCCGTCCGGAACCTGAACTTCCGTACCGAGGGCGAGACATGGCGTATTGTCCAATAATTATGGGAGATGGCATCCCTGAATCACGCGTGTCGGGCCCGGACGGATCCGGTCGACTCCGCACACGAGTTGGCCAGAATTTTTCGCAACGAGGGAACAATCAGGGCACGTCGATCGTCCTTCTCCATGGGAACTGGGGGCGGAATCGGCCACACGAGCCGTAGGCCGCACCTGGGCGGCGTAATTCAGCGCAAGCCGGGCAGCCACTGGGGAGCCGGGTCTTCGACTCGGAGGCGAGCGGTCTGCTGGCGGTGGGGAGTGACACGGTGATGGGCACGGCGGAGCGGCGTGAGGCGTCCGAGGACGGTGCGGCGGCGGGCGGTACGGCGCTGCGGGACCCCGTGGCACCGGAGGACGACAGCCCGAACGGGCAGGTGCGTACGGAGCGCTCCGCGCATGCGGCGAACGCGGGCCGTTCGCCGGACCGGGGCCCGACGGCCGCCGGGGCGGACTCCTCCGCGCGGCAACGGCGGGTCGACTACCGGCCGTTGTGGGTGGAGGAGACGGCGAAACGGCGTCGCATGCCCGACCCGGTGCGTACGGCGGCCGTGCGCGCGGTGCTCGTCATCGCCGTGACACTGATCCAGGCCATGGTCGCCTTCCTGTGCACGCTGGCCGGGTCCTGGCTGGCCTTCCCCATGGTGATCAGCAGTGTGGTCAGCACGGTGCTGGCCACCTGGGGCGCGCTCGACGTCTGGGTGACCCGCCAGGTGTGGAACCAGCGCAACGGTGTGGTGTCCACGCCGAGCAGCACCGCGCGTGCGCTGCGACGCGAGCAGCGCAGGGCACGACGACAGGAACGGACCGTCCAGCGGGCACAGGAGCGGATACTCCGGCAGAGCGGCGCCGGACAGCTGTCCCACCCCTGATGCCGCAGGCCCGTCGACGGGGAGAACGTGCCTGGGGGTCTCCTTGGGCCGTACCTCCGGTCAGCCGGCGTTCGGTGCGGGCCGTTTGTACATCCGTGTCGCCGTGATCTCGCTGTGCGTCTGCACCGCGTCGCCGTCCGCCGCCTGGTTCTGCTGGGGCAGACCCGGCCGCAGATGTTCCTCGACGCTGATGTATTTCAGGCCTGCCCGCAGGTCGGCGTCATTGCGCAGACGGATGACCAGCG
Source organism: Streptomyces sp. P3 (assembly GCF_003032475.1). Classification (NCBI taxonomy): domain Bacteria; kingdom Bacillati; phylum Actinomycetota; class Actinomycetes; order Kitasatosporales; family Streptomycetaceae; genus Streptomyces; species Streptomyces sp. P3. Next base: position 4,957,658 of record NZ_CP028369.1, on the reverse strand, counting down.
GGAACTCCGCGAGGGCCGTGGTGTCGAACAGGCCGGTGGTGTAGAGGAGCTGCACTCCGAGCGCGTCCGAGACCGCCCTCTGGAGTTCCAGCAGATAGGTCGCGTTGGCCCGCCCGATGGGGTTGTCGAGGAACAGCGTGCCGGCGTGCCGGTGCTTGTCCCTGCCCCGGTCGTTGCTCCTCAGGGCCGCCATCGTGCAGTACAGGGCGATGGCGGCGGTGAGCAACTGGCCGCCGGAGAACACGTCGCCCATCTGTCCGACCGGGACGCGCTCCGCCCGCAGGACGGCGTCCGGCTTGAGGATCTCGACGGCGACGCCCCTGGGCTGCAGGGCCGCGCCGACCCCGCGCAGCAGCAGCGACATGCCGTCGCGCCGCAGGTCGGAGTTCTTCCTCACGGCCGCGCGGGTCGCCTCGTCGATGACCTCGCCGAGCCGCTCGACGAGGGTCGCCTGGTCGGGCTCCTCGAAGCGGATGCGCAGGAACTCCTGTCCGGACCATTCGCCGAGCCCCTCGGGCAGCCGGGAGAGCCGCTGGGCCGAGCGCAGAGTGGCGAGCGCGGACTCGACGAGCCCCCGCAGACGGTCCACGATCGAGTCCCGGTTGCGTTCCAGCTGCGCCAGTTCGTCCGTCAGGACGCGCAGCCGGGGAGCGAAGGCGTCCGCCCACTTCTGGGCGTGCTCCGGCAGCGCGGAGGCGGGAAGTTCGCGGATCTGCTGACGCGCGGGGGTGCGCACCTGCTCGTAGCGTGTGGAGTTGGCGTGCCGGACGAGCACATCGCTCGCCTCGCGTACGGACGACTCCGCGGTGGAGAGGTCGGCGGCGCAGCCTCGCAGCGAGCGGCGGGCCTCGGCGGCCGTCCTGCGCGCCTCCTCCAGGACGCCGGGGTAGGGCTCCGTCTCCTCCTGCTCTTCCTCCGGGGTGTGTTCGCGCAGCAGGTCGCGGAGCATGGCGGCGATCTCGTCGAAGCCGCCGGCCGCGTCCTCGGCGGCGCGGTGTGCGGCCAGGAGTTCGGCGTGCGTCTCGCGTGACCGGTCCAAGGCCTCGGCGCGGGCGGCGAGTTCGGCGGTAGCCGTACGCAGCAGCGCCTGCGCGTGCTCGGCGTCGCGAGGCCGGAGTTCCTCGGCCAGCTCGGTGTGCGCCTCGCCGTCCTCGGGCGCGAGCCGCTCGTGTTCGCCGCGCAGCCGTCCGAGCTGCTCGCTGGCGGTGGACATACGGGTCTCCAGGAGCTGCACCAGCTCCTCCGCACGTGCGGCGGCGGCCTGCCGGGAGGGTCCGTCGGAGCCGTCGGGCGACTGGAGCAGCTGTTCGGCGCGGGTGCGGACCTTGTTGCTGAGCCGGTCCAGCTCGGTGCGGGCGGCGCTCTCGTCGCTCTCCGCTCGGGCCTGTTCGGCGCGCAGGTCGGCGCCGACGCCGACCTTCTCGTACAGCAGGGACGCGGCCCGGTAGGCCTCGCGCAGCGCGGGCAGCGACGCCGTGGACGCGGCCGTGCCGTCCCGCGGGACGTCGTCGGGGGCTCCGGCGATCTCGGCGCGCTCGGCGCGCAACGCACGCGCGGTACGGCGGGCGTCGTCCGCGGCGCGCTGGGCGCCGCGCCGGTCCTCGTCCGCGGCCCGGGCGCGCTCCAGGCAGGTCTGGGCGCGGGCCTCCGACTCGGCGGCCTCGTCGGCGAGTTCGCGGACCTTGACCTGCCAGCCGGCACGTTCACGCAACCGGAAGGCGAGCCCGGCGAGGGCGTCGGCGGTCCGCCTGGCGCGCTGCGCGGCCTCCTGGTGTTCGTCGCGGGCCCGGGCGGCTTCGGCGGCGCTCTCCTCGGCCTCCGCGCGCAGGCTGCGCGCCTCGGCCAACTCGGCCTCGGCCTCCTCGGCGAAGGCGCCTGCCTCCAAGGCGGCCCGGGCCAGCTCGGCGAGCCGCCCGGCCGGACAGCCGGTCCGCCAGGACGCGAGGCGAGCGGACAGCTCCCGGTCCTTGGCGAGCCGCCCGGCGAGTCGGCGGATGTCCTCGTCGCGCTCGGTCGCCCGCGCGCGCAGCGCCTGCCGCTCCTCGTCGGCGGCGTGCTCGTCGTGCATGGCCGGGTTCGGCGGGACGAGGAAGACGTCGCTCCGGGCGCCGCCGTCGGGGTCGTCCGGCGGGGTCGGGGCGAGCAGGGCGGCGGCAGTGCCGACGGCCACGGCGGAGCGGGGCAGCAGCGCGGCGTCGCCGAGCGCCTCACGCGCGCGTGCGTGGGAGCCGGGGTCGGTGATGATCACGCCGTCGACCAGTTCGGGCCGGGCGGCGAGCACACGGGCGTGGTCGGCGGGGTCGACGGCCTGGGCGAGGTAGCGCCAGCCGGGCAGCGCGGGGATGCCGTGTTCGCCGAGGAACTCGACGGTGGCCAGGACGTCCGGGCCGGGCGGCAGCAGTCCGCCGTCGCCGAGGGCGCCGAGGATGCGGGAGTCGTCGGCGGCTGCGGTCCGCAGTTCGAAGAGCTGGCGTTCGGCGGAGGAGACGGAGTCGTCGAGGAGTTCGCGCAGTTCGTCGGCGCAGCGGTCCAGGTCCTCAGGGGTCACCGCGGAGCTGTCGTCCGGCTCGCCGTCCTGCCGGGGCTGTGGGATCCGGGGGCCTGTTCCGCGGCCGGTCAGCCCGAGCAGTTCCGCGAGGCGTTCCTCGTCGGCCAGGGATTCGGCGAGCCGCCGCTCGGCCTCGTAGGAGCGCGCCGCGCCCGTGGCCGCGTCGGCTGCGCGGGCGGCGGTGAGCTCGGCGCGGGACTCGGCCGAGGCGGCCTCGCGCGCGTGCTCGGCGGCCCGGGCCGAGGTCTCGCGGGCGGTGTCCCAGGCGGCGACGGCCGTCTTCTCGGCGTCGCTGGCCGCGAGGGCCGCGCGGGCCGGGTCGGCGTCGGGCGCCGTGTCGTCGAGCCAGCCGGCGCGTACGGCTTCGGCGGTTTCCTGTTCGACCTCGGACAGCCGCTGGCGCAGGTGCCCCACCTCGCTGCGGGCGCGCTGGGCGTCGGTAGCGGCGGACGTGGCGTCGCGGTGTGCGGATTCGCCGACCTCCTGGAGGGCGGCCGAGCGCTCCTCCTCCTCGTTGGCCAGGGTCTCGGCGCTGTCGGCGGCGGCGTGCAGGGCGCGGACGAGGTCGACGGCGGCCCTGGCGCGGGCGGCCAGCGCGGGGGCGGCGTCGCGTTCCGCTTCCTGGATCGCGGCGGACACGCGCGCGACGCGGTCGGCGGCGGCCCGGTGTCGCAGCACGGTCTCGGCGGCCTGCCAGGCGGAGTGCAGGGTGCGGGCGTCGGCGAGTTCGCGTTTCAGCGCGGCGGCGGACTTCTCCGCGGCGGCGAGCGCCAGCGAAGCGTGCCGGAAGGCGAGTTCGGCGGTGATCAGCGCACTGCGCTCCCGGGCGCCCTCGGAGTGCGTGACGGCGTACGCGGCGGCTGTGACCCGCTGGGCGAGGTCCCCCGCCCGCGTCTTCTCCCGCACGCCCCGCGCGGACAGCCGGCGGGCCAGCGCGCGGGTGCGCCGTTCGGCCGCGGCGTGCACCTCGCGCGCGCGTGAGCGCGATCCGGCGGCCTCGACGATCCGCCCCAGCAGGTCCGCCGACCCGGCGGTGAAGTCCCGTTCGGCGATCAGCTCGGCGCGTCGGCCGAGCTTGTTGCCGAAGCCGCTGACCAGGTCGGCGAGCCCGTCGGTGTCGCGGGTGTCGGTGACCGCGCGCAGCAGCAGGTCGGTGAAGTCGGAGTCCTTCTTGACCGCGAAGAGGCCGGCGGCCTCGCCCTCGTCGGCGTTCATCTCCCGCTGGTAGCGGAAGAGCTCCGGGTCGAGGCCGAGTTCGCCGAGGTGCTCGATCCAGCGGTCGTGGATCTCCTCCCAGTGCACCTCAAGGTGCGGATACGCCTTTCCGGCCTCGGTGATGGCGTCCCGGAAGCCCTTCATGGTGCGCCGGCGGCCCTGCGCCCCGGAGGCGCCCTCGACGGGCGGGCGGACGGCGGTGGCCTCCGCGACGGGCAGGTTGTCCAGGCTCAGTCCGGGCCCCGGCCTGAACGAGTACCAGGCCTCCGCGAACTTCCGCGGGTCGTTGGACACCTGCCGCCCGCGCCACTCGCTCGCCTTGCCGACGACCACGCACTCGCCGGTGAGCACGTGCTGCCATTCGAGCGCCACATGTCCGCAGTCGTCGGCGAGCAGGAACTTGCGCAACACCCCGGAGCTGGCGCCGCCGAGGGTGTTGCGGTGCCCCGGCAGCATCACGGAGAAGATCAGCTTGAGCAGGACGGACTTGCCGCCCCCGTTCTCCAGGAAGAGGACGCCCGCCGGGGCCGGCCGACGCGGCGGGCCGACCGGCTCCTCCTCGAAGAACTCCGCCTGCGTGGGTGCGGGGTCGGGCACGACGTCACCGACGCCCCGCAGGTCAAGCACGGTGTCGGCGTAGCGCGCACCGGCGGGGCCGATGGAGTAGAGGCGGACCCGGGACAGCTCGTACATGGCGGACTCTCGTAAGTCTTCGGCAGAACAGGGGGGTTGAGGAGCCCTCAGGAGAGGGCGGGGCCTCGCAGGAGGGCGGTGCCTCAGGAGTGGAACGGCAGTCCGGCGTCGGCCACCAGTTCCAGGTCGTCGCTCTCCTCGGCGGGCAGCAGCGTCGGGGTGCCGTCGGTGACCGGGACGACGCCCAGCTCCAGCAGCTCGGCCATGGCGGCGGCGCCCGCCATGTCGCGTACCTGCAGCTGGTAGCGGGCGGTGGTCCGATAGGTGCCGCCGTTGTCGTCGCCGGTCCGCTGCAGGAAGCCGGAGTCGGTGAGGAAGGCGACGGCCTTGCCGACGATGCCGGTGGTGGAACCGGCGAGTCTGCGCGCGTCCTTGGTGGCGCCGGTGGAGGTGCGTCTGGCCCAGATCCGCCAGGCGGCCTCCAGACCGGGGGCGTCGCTCGCGGGGTCGGTGTTCTCGCCCTGCTGCTCCGCCCGCTCCTCCAGCCGGCGGCAGGCCTGACGTACGAAGGCGTCCACGCCGTTGACGCTGACCCGCCCGATGTAGCCGTCGTCGGCCAGGTCTTCGGGGCGCGGGTAGGCCATCGCGGCGACGGCGAGGTGCGCGAGGCCGTGCAGGAAGCGATCGCCTCCGTCGGCGGACGTGCGACGCGCGTAGTCGCCCATGCGAACGGCGAAGACCGAGTCCTCGGCGGCGGTGACCGCCATGCCCGCGCGCGGGGACACCTCCAGCACGATCAGGCCCAGCCCCGCGGCGACTGCGTCGGCGAGCCGCGCGAAGGCCGGGTCCTCCCGGTGGCGCCGCAGCAGCTCGGCGTACTCCTGGTCGCGCGCGGGCTGCAGTCTGGGCTGCAGTCCGAAGGCGACGAGCCGCGCCGCGTCGGCGGCGTCGGCGGGGGTGACGGCGGTGTGCGCCGCCTGAGCGGGTTCCTCCGTGTCGCTCCACTCGACGTGCTCGGTCACGGCTTCGGCTCCTCGGTGTGCGGGGGCAAGTGCGTATACGTGGGCGTGATCGCGGACTCGTGGCCGCGGTGGCCGGTCCGGCTCATGCCGCCTCCGTGCGGTCCGCCGCCATCCCCGCGGCGTCGAGCAGCGCGGTGCCGACGATCAGGTCGGCCCCGCCGAACTCGGGGTCGTCCAGCTCGGTCCCGTCGTCGACGGCGAAGAGCAGTCTCTCCTCGCCCTGCCGGTAGGCGGTGCCGACCGCGGGGCTGGCCGCGTGCACGGCCAGCAGGGCCACCAGGTAGGGGAGTCCGGGGTCGGATCGACGCGCTTCGGCCAGCAGCCCGGACAACCGGCGCGGGGCGTCCGCGGGCAGGTCGAGCAGGTTCATGGCGGCGGCCAGCTGTTCCTCGCTGAACCGGCTGTCGTCCGGGGTGGCGATGAGGTCCGGTTCCGGCATCTCCGCTCCGAGGTGCTCGCGCTCCACCGGCGGCGTCAGCAGCAGGTCGACGAGGTCGCCCATCCGTACGGCTCCCGGTGTGCGCAGACCGGTCCCCCGGGCGAAGAAGGCGTCGGTGACCCGGACGGCCTGTTCCAGCGGCAACGGCAGCACAGGAGTGACCAGGTGCCCGTAGAGGTCTATCCCCGACGAGGTCATGGGGGTGGCGAAGGCCTGCCGGTCCTGTTCGGCACGGAACAGCGGGCCGGCCTCGAGCAGCCGGGACTGCAGCTGGGTGTGGCGGCGGATGCAGTCCTTGACGATGTCGACGAGTTCGGCGGCCCGCCGCTTGTTCTCGGCGTCCTCGATCTCGTCACGGGCTTTTCGGATGTTGGTGAGGATCGCGTTCTCGTGGCGGTAGCGGTCGGCCACGTGGTCGAGGGCCTCGGCGATCATGTCGGGCACGGCGTTGAGCCAGTCCACCGCGCGCACGTTGCGCCGGGTCGCCTCCAGGGCGCGGCGCAGCGTCTCGGAGTACTGGACGGTGCGGTAGCGGGCCTGTTCGGCGGCGAGCTGGGCGTCGGCGAGTCGGCCGCGGCGGATGAGCACCTCGAGCTTGACCTCGGCGGCGATCTGCGCGCTGGTGACATCGGTGTCCAGGGCCCCGACGAGGACGTTGACCGCCTCGTCGGTCGTCCGGAGGTAGACCGCGCCGCCGTAGCCGGGGACCTCCTCGATCAGCTTGAAGTCGTAGTCGCGGCGCACGTAGGTGCCGTCGGGCGCGAACGTGCCGTAGGCGGCGCGGAAGCCGCGGTCGACGCTGCCCACGTTGATCAGGTTCTCCAGGACCCACCGGGCCACCCGCTCGTGCTCGGCGACGGGCCTCCGGGGCGCCTGGGCGGCGATGCGCGGCAGCAGACGCGCCACTATCTGGTCGTGGTCGGCGCCGGTGTCGAAGTCCATGTTCAGCGTGACGAGGTCGATCGCGGCGAGGGCGATCTCCGCCATGCCGTAGACCGAGTACTCACCCGCGAGATTGGCCTTGCGCGCGTCGAGGTCGTGGATCGGCGCGGTGCAGGCGAGCGCACGCAGCCGCCGCGCCAGCCCCTCGTCGGCGGCCGGACCCGGTGCGGGGCGCGGCGCCGCGCTGAGCTGGGGCGGAACACGGTCCGTCGAAGCAGGCGAAGTCACGCTGCACAGACTAGGTCCTCGGTCTGACATCGACCCAAACGACGCAGAGCGACCGCCGTCACGGAGACGCGAGAGGACCTCGGTCGTCGTGCGGGGGCTGCTCGCTCACCCGCCGCCGGTAGACCTCGACCACCCGCTGGAGCGAGTCGGCGAGGTACACCTCGAGCAGCCTCTCCGCCTCGGCCCTGTCGCCGGCCTCCAGGGCCTGCAGGATCTGGCGGTTGCGCTGGAGGTAGGGCTCGTGCAGCCGGCGCGGATCCTCGACGAGGTGGAAGGCCAGGCGCAGCTCGGCGAAGACGCTGCGCATCAGTTCGTCGGTGCGCGCGCTCTCGGCCAGGGCGACCAGCTCCCGGTGGAAGTGGAAGTTGGCGGTGCCCAGTCCCTTCCAGTCGTTCTCGAGGGTCGCCACCTGTCCCTCGGTGACCGCCGCACGCAGGGCGTCCAGCGCGTACGGGGGCTCGCCCAGCCCTCTTACGACGGCGCACTCGACGAGGGCGCGGGTGCGGTAGATGTCCTCGACGTCCCTCACGGTCAGGACCCGGACGAACACCCCCCGGTTCAGCTCGTGGACCAGCAGGCGCTCATGGGTGAGCAGCCGGAACGCCTCGCGCAGGGTGTTGCGGGAGACCCCCAGCGCCCCGCCGATGCTGTCCTCCGAGAGCCGTGTCCCCGGCGGGAAATAGCCCTCGGCGATACGGCTCCTGAGGATGTCCGACACCCGCTCGGCCGTGCTCGTACGACCCAGGAGGGCGCGGTCGTCGGCCAGTCCGGCCAGTTGCTCTGCCATGCCCGGAATTCAATCGCAGACAGAAGAACGAGACAACAGGGGTATTGAAGGATCGTTCAACGATCCTCTACCTTCATTTCATGGCCCCGCCCGTCCCCACCGCGGCGACCCGCCTCACGCACGGCACGGCTCACCTCTCAGCACCGTCCGTCATCCCTCAGCGAGGTGCCCATGAGCACGACTCCTCCCTCACCGGTCCCGACCACCGAAGCCCTCGACACCGCCGCCGAACACTCCTCCGACGACGGGGCGTTCGCCTGGCTGCGGGCGCTGGGACCGCGCGGCAGGCGCGCCTTCGCCGGCGCGTTCGGCGGCTACGCCCTCGACTCCTACGACTACTTCACGCTGCCGCTGAGCATGGTGGCGCTGGCGGCGTACTTCGGTCTGGACAGCGCCCAGACCGGCCTGTTCACCACCGTCACGCTGATCGCCTCCGCCGTCGGCGGCGCCGTCGCGGGCGTCCTGGCCGACCGGATCGGCCGGGTCAGGGCTCTGATGATCACGGTGATCACCTACGCCGTCTTCACCGTCGCCTGCGGCTTCGCACCCAGCTACGAGACGCTGCTGGTCTTCCGCTCCCTGCAGGGCCTCGGCTTCGGCGGCGAGTGGGCGGTCGGCGCGATCCTGGTCGCCGAGTACGCGAGCGCGAAGCACCGGGGCCGCACCCTCGGCGCGATCCAGAGCTCCTGGGCCGTCGGCTGGGGCCTCGCGGCGCTGGCGTACACGCTCGTCTTCTCGTTCGTCGGCGACGACATGGCCTGGCGCGTCATGTTCTGGACGGGCGCGCTGCCCGCCCTGCTCGTGGTGTGGATGCGGCGCCGTGTGAAGGACGCGCCGCAGGCCGAGGCCGCACGCGCGCGAAGCGCCGACAGGGGATCGTTCCCGGCGATCTTCCGGGGGCCACTGCTGCGGACCACGGTGTTCGCCGGACTGCTCTCGACCGGTGTGCAGGGCGGCTACTACACCCTGGCGACCTGGGTGCCGACCTACCTGAAGTCGGAACGCGGTCTGTCGGTGGTCGGCACCGGCGGATATCTGACGTTCCTGATCTCCGGCGCCTTCCTCGGCTACCTGACCGGCGGATACCTCACCGACCGGCTGGGCCGGCGTCGCAACATCTGGCTGTTCGCCCTGCTGTCGGCGGTGTGCATCCTGGCGTACGCGAACATCCCGAGCGGCGCGGACACCCTGCTGCTCGTGCTCGGCTTCCCGCTCGGGTTCTGCATGTCGGCGATCTTCAGCGGCTTCGGGTCGTATCTGAGCGAGCTGTATCCGACCGCCCTGCGCGGCACGGGTCAGGGCTTCACCTACAACACCGGCCGCGCCGTGGGCGCCGTCTTCCCCACGACGGTCGGGTTCCTGGCCGACAGCTGGGGTGTGGGCGGCGCGCTGGTCTTCGGCGCGATCGGGTACGCCATCGCCGCCCTGGCGCTGCTGGGGCTGCCGGAGACGCGTGGAAAGGAACTGGAGTGAACCGACCGACGCTCACACGGGAGCACCGTCCGCCGAGCCCCGCGGACCGTCCCGTCACTCTCGTTGAGGACCGCGCTCACGCGTGGAGCCCCGCCGCGGCCCGGGCCCGCTTCCGGGCGGGCCTGCCGGGCCCCACGGCCGGGGTCGCGGCCGGGCACACCCAGGCCAACCTGATCTCGGTGCCGGCGGACTGGGCGTACGACATGCTCCTGTTCTGCCAGCGCAATCCGAAGCCGTGTCCGGTCCTCGACGTCACGGACGCCGGCTCCGTCACGACCGTCCTCGCCGAGGGCGCGGACCTGCGCACCGACCTGCCCCGCTACCGGGTGTGGGAGGACGGGGAGCTCGTCGACGAGCCGACGGACGTGCGCGCGTACTGGCGCGACGACCTGGTGTCGTTCCTGATCGGCTGCAGCTTCACCTTCGAGTGGGCTCTGTCCGGGGCGGGCGTCCCGATCCGGCACGTCGAGCAGGGGCGGAACGTTCCCATGTACGTGACGAGTCGTGAGTGCCGCCCGGCGGGCCGGCTGCGCGGGCCCCTGGTGGTGTCCATGCGGCCGGTGCCGCCGCGCCACCTGGCGACGGCGATCCGGGAGAGCAGCCTGCTCCCGGCGGTGCACGGCGGCCCCGTGCACTGCGGCGATCCTTCGGGACTGGGCATCGTCGACCTCGGCCGTCCCGACTTCGGCGACCCGGTGGACGCCGAGCCGGACGACATCCCGGTGTTCTGGGCCTGCGGCGTGACCCCGCAGGCCGTCGTGACGGCCTCGCGCCCGCCGTTCGCCCTCACCCACGCCCCGGGACAGATGTTCCTCACCGACGCCCGCGACGAGCAGTACCGCGTGGCCTGAGAAAGAGGTACGAAGGAATCATGACCGCGATGACCGCGATCGACTTGAACGCCGACCTCGGCGAGGGCTTCGGCCGCTGGCAGCTGACCGACGACGAGCGGCTCCTGTCGGTCGTCACCAGTGCCAACGTGGCCTGCGGCTTCCACGCCGGGGACGCGGTCACCATGCGGCGGGTGTGTGCGCTGGCCGTCGAGCGGGGCGTCACGATCGGCGCCCAGGTCTCCTACCGGGACCTGGCAGGTTTCGGGCGGCGCGCGATGGACGTGCCGGCCGCGGAACTGGCCGCCGAGGTGGCGTACCAGATCGGCGCCCTCGAGGTGTTCGCCCGGGCGGCGGGCGCGCGCGTGGCGTACGTGAAGCCGCACGGCGCGCTGTACAACCGGGTCGTGCACGACGAGGAACAGGCCGGCGCGGTGGTCGAGGGAGTGCTCCTCGCCGACGCCGCGCTGCCCGTCCTCGGGCTGCCCGGCTCCCGGCTGCTGGAGCTGGCCCGCGCGGCGGGGCTGGCGGCCGTCCCGGAGGCCTTCGCCGACCGCGCGTACACCGATCAGGGCACGCTCGTGCCGCGCGGGCGGAGCAGCGCCGTGGTCACCGATCCGGACGACATCGTCGCGCGGTCGGTGAGCCTGGCCCGGGCCGGCCGGGTCGTCTCCGAGGCGGGCATCGGGATCGACGTCCGCGCGCGTTCCCTGTGCCTGCACGGGGACACTCCCGGTGCGGTGGAGCTGGCCCTGCGGGTGCGGCGCGGGCTCGAGGAGTCGGGCGTGCGGGTGGAGGCCTTCGCATGAGTATGCGCATCCTGCACGTCGGCGAAGACGCCCTGCTGGTCGAGGTGGCGTCGGGTGCGGAGGCAGAGGCCCTGCACGCCGAACTGGTGCGCCGGCACGCGGCGGGCCTGCTCGGCGCCCGCGAGATCGTCCCGGCGGCCCGTACCGTCCTCCTGGACGGCCTGTCCGACCCGGGCCGGCTGGCGTCCGAGCTCGCCGCCGCGGACGTCCCGCCGGCTCCCCCGCGCGAGCAGGAGGTCGTGGAGATCCCGACCCGCTACGACGGTCCGGACCTGGCCGAGGTGGCCGCCCGGTGGGGCGTCCAGGAGCGGGAGGTCGCCCGGATCCACGCGGCCGTGGAGTTCCGGGTGGCGTTCTGCGGCTTCGCGCCCGGCTTCGGGTATCTGACGGGCCTGCCCTCGCGCTACGACGTACCCCGCAGGTCGACCCCTCGGACCGCCGTGCCGGCCGGTTCGGTGGCGCTGGCGGGGCCCTACACGGGCGTGTACCCCCGGGCGTCGCCGGGCGGCTGGCAGCTCATCGGCACCACCGACGCGGTGCTGTGGGACCACGCGAGCGAGCCGGCCGCACTGCTGTCGCCGGGCACCCGGGTGCGTTTCGTACCGGAGGAAGGGGCATGAGCGACCGTGCGATGTCCGTCGTCCGCGCCGGGGCGCTGACCACCGTCCAGGACCGGGGCAGACCCGGGCACGCGCATCTCGGCGTGCCGCGTTCCGGTGCGCTCGACGGGCCCGCGGCGGCCCTGGTCAACCGGCTGGTGGGCAATCCGCCCGACGCGGCCGTCCTGGAGACCACGCTGACCGGCTGTGCCCTCGCGCCCCGTTCCGACGTGACGGTCGCGGTCGGCGGGGCTCCGTGCCGGGTCACCGTGGGAGGCCGTCCGGCCGCCTGGGGCGCGCCGGTGCGGGTACCCGCCGGAGCGGTGCTGGACGTCGGGCCGGCGATCCGCGGAGTGCGCGGCTACGTCGCGGTGTCCGGCGGCATCGTCGTCGAGGCGGTTCTCGGCAGCCGGTCGACGGACCTCCTCTCGGGCCTCGGCCCCACGCCGCTGACGGACGGCACGGTGCTGCCCCTCGGGCGCGAAGGCACCCCGCACGCGCGCGTGGACGTCGCCCCGCAGCCGGCGCCCCCGGCCGAGCTCGTCCTGCGGGTGACGCTCGGCCCCCGCGACGACTGGTTCACCCCGGACGCACTGCGCGCCTTCACCGCCCACACCTTCCACGTGTCCTCGGCGAGCAACCGCATCGGCCTGCGCACCGAGGGGCCCGTCCTGGAGCGGGCCCGGGGCGGGGAACTGGCCAGCGAGGGCATGGTCCTGGGCGCCGTACAGGTCCCGCCGGCCGGCCGGCCGGTGGTCTTCCTCGCCGACCATCCGACGACCGGCGGCTACCCGGTGATCGGGGTCGTCCGCACTGCCGACCTGCCCGCCGCCGCGCAGGCCGCGCCGGGAACGCCCGTCCGCTTCGTGGCCGTACGGCGACGGTGACGCGACAGGGCGTCAGGACGCCCGAAGAGACGGCTCAGCCTCGTTCGAGGAGCCTTCCCCACTCGGACGCCTGCGACGCCGGGACGACCGCTTCGACGCGGCCGGGCTCGGCGATGCGGCGGCCTTGAGGGCCTTGAGGGCCTTGACGATCGTCCGTTCCGCTCGGCGCACTCATGACCCCACCACGGCCGACCGGTCTGCTGGTCTGCCCGTCTGCGTGAGCACATCCGTTGCGTTGCCGCCCGCACCTCGCGCGGCCGCGAGGCACGCGCGGGTCGCCGGGTCGCGGTCCGCCAGGAGGTGAGGAGGACGGCAGGCCGACGGCCGTCGCCTCGGCCCGGCAGGCGCGCTCGCGCCCTCCCCGGTGGCCGCCGCCGACCGCTCTTCGGGCGGCGGCCTGCCCGGCGTTCACATGGCGGACGTCGCGTCCGGGCCGATCCGGCTGCGCACGGCCGTCTGGACCTCGGCCTCCTCGGCAGGGTCGGCGGCCAGCCGTCGCAGGCGCTCCACGACCCGGGTGTCGCCGGTCTCGGCGTGCCGGGCGGCGATCTCGCGGGTGCCCTCCTCGCAGTCCCACAGGCATTCGACGGCGAAGCCGGAGGCGTAGGAGGGGTCGGTGGCGGCGAGTGCCCGGGCGCAGCGACCGCGCAGATGGGACGAGGCCGTCTCGCGGTAGATGTGGCGCAGCACCGGCGCCGCGCAGGCGATGCCGAGCCGTCCGGCGCCGTCGACGAGAGTCCACAGACTCGGGGCGTCGCAGCCCTCGCCGCGCACCGCCTCGCGCAGGGCGCCGAGGACCAGGTCGCGGTCCTGGACGCCGCCCCGGCACGCCAGCATACGGCCGGCGGCGGCTCCGAGGGCGTCGGGCCGGTGGACCCAGCCGCGGGCCCGGTCGACGGCGGCCACGCTGCGCATCCGTTCGAAGGCGTCGACGGCGGCCTCCACCACGGCGACGGGGCCGGTGGCGACGGCCTGTTCGATGAGGACCAGGGCGTCGGGATCATTGCAGTCGGCGAGGTAGCGCAGAGCTGTACACCGCGCCCCCTCGTCGCCGTCCTTGGCCGCCTGGACGATCTCGGGCCGGTCCTCCGGGCCGGCCACGGCGGAGAGGCAGCGGGCCGCGGGGACATGGAGCGCGGCGCCGCGTTCGACCCCTTGCTGGGCCCACTCGAACACGGCGTGGACACTCCAGCCCGGGCGCGGTCCACCGGGACTCATCTGCCGCTGCCAGCGGTCGAAACAGCCGGCCTCGTGGGCGGCACGCACCCGCCTGGCGACGTAGTCCCGGGCGTCCTCGGCCCACAGCCGCCAGGGTCGTGGCTCGAAGGCGTCCCGTACGACCGCGGCGAGTTCGGCCTCGCCCTCGGCGTCGGTGGCGAACCGGGCCAGGACGGGCACGGCCAGGGCACGCAGGCCGGCATCGTCGTCCCGCAGGGCGAGTTCGTCCAGGGCCCAGGCCCAGTTGGTCCCCGAGGCGGCGTACCTGCGCAGCAGGTCGAGGGCGTCCCGCCGGCCGTAGGAGGCGAGGTGGCCGAGGACGGCAAGGGCCAGGCCCGTGCGTGACTCCTCGGCGTCGAAGACGTCCTCGACGTCGAAGAGGTGGGCCTCGATCTCGTCGAGCTCGCCGTGCAGGTCGAGGTAGAGACGGGCGTAGTAAAGGGAGCGGTTCTCCACCTGCCAGTCGTGACGGGGATCCCGCAGGACACAGTGGTTCAGCGCCGCGAGCGCCTCGGCGCGCGGGGCGGTGAGCGCGTGCAGCGTGCCGTCGCCGCGGCCTCTCTGGAGCAGGCCGAGCAGCGTACCGCTGGGCGCTATGACCGGATCGAACATGGGAAACAGCCTCACATCAAGCGTCGACGCAACCGGGGACGTGCATTACCTGGCCGCGTGACAACGCGTCGGGGCGCCCGCCGTTTCCTGCTTGCTGTAGACCATTTTCCTCTGCCTCTCGTCAGTGGCCCATGCGGACCGCGTCACGGCCCGCGCGGTGCGGCAACACCTGCCCAGCCATCGCGTCCGTGAATCACGACGTCATGATGACCCGGCTCTTCTACCTGCCGCGACCGAAATTTCCGGCGGCCCTGTACCGCCTCCCCCGTGGTCGTCTGTTTACCTGGTGGAAAAATTCCCTTGACCTGCTCGGGACCGTCGGCTCATCGCGCGCCGAACAGGTCCAGCAGTTCTGTCCTGCCGAACATGCGGGCCGTGTCGACGGCCGACGGCGTGCCCTGGGAAGGGTCGGCGCCGGCCTCCAGCAGTGCCCTGATCACGTCCGTCTCACCTTTGAAGGCCGCCCCCGCGAGCGGGGTCTGGCCTCGGTCGTTGATCCGGTCGGCCTCGGCGCCACGGGCCAGCAGGGCCCGGACCGCATCGGCGTGCCCGTGGTACGCGGCGAGCATCACGAGGGAGTCGCCCCGGTCGTTGGTGAGGTTGGCCGGGACGCCCGCGTCGACGTACGCCACAAGCTCCTCGGTCTGGCCCTGGCGGGCCAGATCGAAGATCTTGGTCGCCAGCTCCACGACTTCGGGGTCGGGGGCTTCAGTCATCGGCCGGTCCGCCTCTCGCTACAACCGTTCAGGTGAATCGTCAGCGTACTGGCTCGTCGCAGACATGGCCGGACCCGTCGGCTGCGAAGCTCACGAACAGCCCCGTTCGACGCGATTCTCCTGCTCAGGCAGCCCTGCGGACCTTCCACCAGCCGAGGGAAAACACCTGTTTTTCACTCAGTTGCACCTTTTGTCGTATGGATACATCCTGTGACCCTGGAAGTACTCATGGTGACTGTCCCCCGCGAACCAGGAGAACCCAAATGATCCTGTCCATGTCAGGCGTGGTCCTGCTCGGCATCATCGTCTTCCTCTTCTTCCGGAAGGACGGGCTCAAGGCGTCGCACGCCGTGGTCTCGGCCCTCTTCGGCTTCTACATGTCCAGCACGGCCATCGCCCCGAGCATCATGGCCGGCGGCGAGAGTCTGGCCAGCCTCCTCGGCGGCATCAAGTTCTGACGCCGCACGTCCCGTCCGTACGCACCACCAGGAGACAGAAGTGGCCCGGCGCCCCCTCCCCCGCATCCTGAGCACAGGCAGCGCACAGATCGCCCGGAGCAGGGAGCTGGCCCGGACGGCAGCCGACAGCGCCACCGACGTCCTCCATCCGCTGATCACCGTGTCCCGCGGACTGCGCCGGCTGGCCTCGGCCGGGCGGCGCAGGTGGACCGAGACGCCCAAGGACAAACGCGGGCCGCTGCTGTTCCTGACGGCCTCCGTGATCCTTGTCGTCGCACTCGTGCCGTACGGCCCGTTGCTCGCCGTCATCACCCTGGCGGCTGCGGCGGCCTGGCAGGGCAGGGACCGCAACCCAGCGGCTCCCGAAGGCCCCGACGAGTCGCAGATCCAGCGGCTCCAAGTGCTGTACGAGGCCCTGGTCCCGTACTTCTCGACGGCCGACGATCCCACTCCCCTGTACGCCCACGGCGGCGACTGGGAGGAGGCCTTCCCCACACAGGAGTTCGACGACTCGGGCCGCGTGACCCATCTGGTGATCCGCTACCCGGCGTACTTCCCGGACGGCGAGCCCGGCCCGCGCGCGCGGATCGAGCAGCTGCTCGCCGCGAAGTCCGGCCGCGGCCGCGAGTACCTCTTCGTCTGGGACGAGGAGGGCAACGAACTGACGCTCAGCGTGCTGTCCCCCCTCCCCACCGACATCTCCGCCCAGCGCTTCGTCACCGCCCCCGGTGAGACGGTCCTGGGCTTCACCGACCCCGCCGGGGTCCAGCGCACGCTGCCTCTCTCGTTCGGCGAGGACCGGCGTGACGTCCCGCCGGTGGTCTGGCGCACCGGCATCCGCTCGACCGAGCCGCATCTGCTGGCGGTGGGCCGGCCCGGCAGCGGCACGTCGACCCTGCTGCGCTCCATCGCACTGCAGGCCCTCCAGCACGGGGACGTGCTCATCGTCGAGGGCGGCGGCACCGGTGAGTACGCCTGCCTGGCCGGCCGGGACGGCGTCCTGGGCGTCGAGGTCGGACTCTCCGGGGCGCTGGCCGGTCTGGAGTGGGCGGCGGGCGAGACCGAGCGCCGGCTCATCGCCGCCAACAGCGCCCGGCAGGCGGGCGAACCCGCGCCGGAGGACACCAAGCGCCCGCTGTGGATCGTTCTGGACCGGCCCACCGTCTTCACCCATCTGGCCGAGGCGGAGGGCCACCGGGATCCGCAGTCCCTGCTGCAGGTTCCCCTCCGGCACGGCCGCGCGGCCGCCGTCACGGTCGTCGTGGCCGAACAGTTCGACGCCCTGGACTCCCTGAACGAGGCGGTACGACAGCACACACGCGCACGCGTCGTGCTCGGCCCGGCTTCGAGGGAGCAGCTGCAGACGGTCCTCGGCGCGCCCCCGCACACCACTCCGGTCGACGACGTGCCGTCCGGCCGGGGCTACGCCAGGCTGGGCTCCGGGCCGGTGCACCGGCTCCAGGTCCCGGCCACTCCGGACCCGTACGACGACGCGACGAGCGACGCGCACCGGTCGGCCGTGCTCGACCTGCTGCCGCCGCGCTCCGCGCCCGCCGACACCGAGCCGCTGTCGGCGCCGGCGCCGGTCGAGACCCCCGTCGCGAAGGTCGTGATCACCAAGACCGCGGCCGCACCGACCTCGGACCCGCAGACGGCCGTCCCGCAGACTGCCGCCCGGCAGTCCGTCACCCAGGACGCTGCGGCGGCGTCGACCGCGGCGCCGGAAACCGCCGCCGCCGAAGCGGCGGTCGCGGAGTAGGGAACGCACGCCCGGCGGGCAGGCGAGGCGGGACGCACGGCGACAGTGCGGGTGCCGGTGACGCGACCGCCGTGACCCACGGCCGGCCGCACCCCGCTTGCACGTCGTCCGCACCCGGCCGAGCCCTCGCGCCTCGCGCCCCACTCCCTACGCCGCCCCGCCCCGTCCGCCGCCTTACGCCCCACGCCCTACGCCCTACGCCCTACGCCCTACGCCACGAACGTACGCGGCCCCTCGCCCCCCGCCGTCCCTCCGCTCCGCACGATCCGCGCTGCGGCGGACAGGCGGGCGGCCGCCTCTTCCGCCACCGCGCCCCCCACGGTGAACGGCAGCCGTACATAGCCCTCGAAGGCGCCGTCGACGCCGAAGCGGGGCCCCGACGGCACCCGCAGGCCCACCCGTTCCCCCGCCTCGGCCAGCCTCGATCCGGAGAGCCCCCCGGCCCTCACCCAGAGCGTCAGCCCGCCCTTGGGCACGGTGTACTCCCAGTCCGGCAGCTCGCGGCGCAGCGCGGCGACCAGGTCGTCCCGGTTCCCCCGGGCCTGGCTGCGCCGCAGCTCCACCGCCTGCTCCCAGCCTCCGGTGCTGAACAGCCAGTTCACCGCCAGCTGCTCCAGCACCGGCGTGCCCAGGTCGGCGTAGGCGCGGGCCGCGACGAGACTGCGCACGACGTCGGGGGCGGCCCGCACCCAGCCGATGCGCATGCCGGCCCAGAAGGCCTTGCTCGCCGACCCGACCGTGATCACCGTCGAGCCCGCGGGGTCGAAGCCGCACACCGGCCGCGGCATCTCGACGTCGTCGTCGAGCCACAGTTCACTCATGGTCTCGTCGGCCACCAGGACCGTCCCGGCGGATCGGGCGGCCTCCACGAGACGGCGCCGTTGGTCCTCGTCGGCGAGCGCGCCGGTCGGGTTGTGGAAGTCGGCGACGACGTACGCGATGCGCGGCGCGGCGTCCCGCAGCACCTGGCGCCAGCGGTCCATGTCCCACCCGGCCAGTCCGTCCGCCATGGCGACCGGCACCAGACGGGCGCCCGCCTCGCGCATCAGCTGGAGGATGTTGGCGTAGGAGGGCGACTCGACGGCGATGCGCTCCCCACGCCCGCCGAACAGGTGACAGATGGCGTCGATGGCCCCCATCGCGCCCGTCGTGACCATGATCTGCTCGGGCATCGTGGGAATCCCGCGCGCGGTGTACCGCTCGGCGATCATCGTCCGCAGCGCGGGCAGGCCCGCCGGATAGTCCCCGTGCGTGTGGGCGTACGGGGGCAGTTCCTCCAGCGCGCCCTGCACGGCGCGGGTGAGCCACGGCTCGGGCGCGGGCAGGGCCGCGCAGCCCAGGTCGATGATCGAGCCCAGGGCCTCGGGCGGCAGCGGTTCCAGGCCGCGGGCCGGGACCGGGTTGCCCGCCGGAACGGCCGTCCAGCTCCCGGCGCCCCGCCGGGACTCCAGGAACCCCTCCGCGCGCAGCGCCTCGTAGGCGGCGGCGACGGTGGTCCGGCTCACGGACAGGGCGAGGGCCAGTTCCCGTTCGGCGGGCAGGCGCGCGGCGACGGGCACACGGCCCTCCAGCACCAGCAGCCGGACGCCGTCGGCGAGTGCCCGGTAGGCGGGCGGCCGACGCGAGCCCGGGCCCGCCGGGCGGTCCTGCTGGGACTTGAGGAGCCGCGCGAGCTGGGCGGCCCCCACCGCCGAGGTCCACTGCGCCATGAATACCAGTCCACCTTCCCCGAATTGGCCATGGATGACTTCCACTTCCCAGCCACAGAGTGTCACGAGTCAGGCCACTACCACCACTGGGGGCACCTCTTGGAGACCACAGGATTTCTCCGGCGTCCGACGCGGCGACGTCCGGCGCCGGGAAAACTGCCGCGACGGCTGATCCAGCTGTACACCGGCCTCGCGCTCTACGGCGCCAGCTCGGCACTGCTCGTCAAGGCGGGTCTCGGGCTGGAGCCCTGGAACGTGCTGCACCAGGGCCTGGCCGAGCTCACCGGAATGTCGATCGGGGTCGTGACGACCCTTCTCGGCGCGGTGGTGCTGCTGCTGTGGATCCCGTTGCGCCAGCGCCCGGGGCTCGGCACGATCTCCAACGTGCTGGTCATCGGCGTCGTGATGGACGGCACGCTCGCCCTGGTCCCCGAGGCCCACGCGCTCGCCGTGCGCGTTCCCCTGATGGCGGCGGCCGTCGTGCTCAACGGAGCCGCCACCGGCCTCTACATCGCGGCCGCCCTCGGACCCGGCCCGCGCGACGGACTGATGACGGGACTGCACCGGCGCACCGGGCGCTCGATCCGTCTGATGCGGACGACGGTCGAGGCGGCGGTCGTCGTGACCGGGTTCGCGCTCGGCGGCACCATAGGCGTCGGCACCGTGCTGTACGCGGTCGCGATCGGCCCGCTCGCCCAGTTCTTCCTGCGGACGTTCGCCGTCCGCACGCCGGCCGCCGCCAGCACGGTCGTTGCCGCAGGGGCGCCCCGGGGAGCGATACTGCGTGCGTGACCAGCCCCGTACGCCACCCGTACCTCGATCACCCGCGGCCCATCCCGATCGCCCACCGCGGCGGGGCCGCGGACGGCCTGGAGAACACCGTGGCGCAGTTCCGGCGCGCGGTCGAGGCGGGTTACCGCTATATCGAGACCGACGTGCACGCCACTCGGGACGGCCGGCTCGTCGCCGTCCACGACACGACGCTGGACCGGGTGACGGACGGCTCGGGGCGCATCGCCGACCTCCCCTGGTCGGACGTGGCCCACGCGCGCGTGGGCGGCGAGGAACCGGTGCCGCTCTTCGAGGAGCTTCTGGAGACGTTCCCCGAGGTGCGGTGGAACATCGACGTCAAGGCGGAACCCGCCCTGCACCCCCTGCTCGATCTCATCGGCCGTACGGACGCGTGGGACCGCGTCTGCGTAGGCTCGTTCTCCGAGGCCCGCGTCGCCCGTGCCCAGCGGCTGGCCGGCCCTCGCCTCGCAACGTCGTACGGCACCCGGGGCGTGCTCGGCCTGCGGCTGCGCTCCTGGGGTGTGCCCACGCCGCTGCGTCGCTCGGCGATCGCCGCGCAGGTGCCCGAGGTGCGGTCGGGGGTCCAGGTGGTGGACCGGCGTTTCGTCCGCGCCGCGCACGCGCGCGGGCTGCAGGTGCACGTGTGGACGATCAACGAACCCGATCGGATGCACCGGCTCCTGGACCTGGGGGTCGATGGCATCATGACCGATCACATCGACACGTTGCGCAAGGTCATGCAGGACCGGGGCGTCTGGGTCTGACCTCGGCCCGTCGCCCGCGCGCGGGTTCCGGGAGCGGGAAGCGAGGGCACGGGTGGGCATCGACACCGTGCGGACGGCGGCGTCCGAGGAGGCCGCCGGGCGGCGGCGCGAGCAGCGCGGGTGGTATTTCTACGACTGGGCGTGCTCCGTCTATTCGACGAGCGTGCTCACCGTGTTCCTGGGGCCGTACCTGACCTCGGTCGCGAAGAAGGCAGCGGACGCCGACGGGTACGTGCATCCGCTCGGCATCCCGGTCAGCGCCGGCTCCTTCTTCGCGTACTCGGTCTCCCTGTCCGTGATCGTCGCCGTCCTCGTGATGCCCCTCGTGGGTGCCGCCGCCGATCGGTCCGGCCGCAAGAAGCCCCTGCTGGGTATCGCCGCCTATGTGGGCGCCGCGGCCACCGCCTGCATGTTCTTCCTGGGCGGCGACCGCTATCTGCTGGGCGGCGCGCTGCTGGTCGTGGCGAACGCGGCCCAGTCGGTGGCGATGATGCTCTACAACTCCTATCTGCCGCAGATCGCCCCGCCCGAGGAACGCGACGCGGTCTCCTCGCGGGGATGGGCCTTCGGCTATGCGGCGGGGTCGCTGGTGCTGGTCGCGAACCTGGTGCTCTACCTCGCCCACGACTCCTTCGGCGTCTCCGAGTCCGCCGCCGTCCGCATCTGTCTGGCCTCGGCCGGTCTGTGGTGGGGCGGCTTCACGGTGATCCCGCTGCTGCGGCTGCGCGACCGGCCGGCCGCGGTGCGGGAGGCGACGGCTCCGGGGCTGCGCCAGCTCGCCGCGACGGTCCGCGACATGCGCCGCCACCCGCTGACGCTCGCCTTCCTCCTCGCCTACCTGGTCTACAACGACGGCATCCAGACCGTGATCTCCCAGGCCTCGGTCTACGGCTCCGAGGAGCTCGGCCTCAGCCAGGCCACGCTGATCGGGGCGGTCCTGCTGGTGCAGGTGCTCGCCGTGGCGGGCGCGCTAGGCATGGGGCGCCTGGCCCGGGTCTACGGCGCGAAGCGGACGATCCTCGGATCTCTGGTGGCCTGGACGCTCACCCTGGGCGCGGGGTACTTCCTGCCGGCGGGAGCGCCTGCGGCGTTCTTCGTGCTGGCCGGCGCCATCGGGCTGGTCCTCGGCGGCAGCCAGGCCCTCTCCCGCTCCCTCTTCTCCCATCTCGTCCCGCCCGGCAAGGAGGCCGAGTACTTCTCGGCGTACGAGATGAGCGACCGCGGCATGAGCTGGCTCGGGCCGCTGCTGTTCGGTCTCACCTACCAGCTGACCGGCAGTTACCGGGACGCAATCGTCTCCCTGGTGGCCTTCTTCGTCATCGGGTTCCTGCTGCTGGCGCGGGTGCCCGTGCGGCGGGCGATCGGCGACGCGGGGAACCCGGTGCCCGACAAGATTTAGCACTCAGGACGAAAGGGCGGTAGTGTACGCGTTTGGCCTGCCAGGCGTACCGTTACTGCGTGTCAAAGACACCGAAACGCTGGGTGACATCTCCTTTCAGATGTGACAAACCGGGCGCCGGTGGGTACTGCACTGGTTGACAAGGCTGCGGCTACGACGGCGACCCACGACCCGGAACGGGACTCGGTACGGGAATCTTTACCGCCGACCGGACGTTGACCGGATGACGACGACAGCGACACCTGTCCTGTGGGCGACAAGCCCGGGAGGCACGATTCATGAGTGAGCGAGCTCTTCGCGGCACGCGCCTCGTGGTGACCAGCTACGAGACGGACCGCGGCATCGACCTGGCCCCGCGCCAGGCCGTGGAGTACGCATGTGAGAAGGGGCACCGGTTTGAGATGCCCTTCTCGGTCGAGGCGGAGATTCCGCCCGAGTGGGAGTGCAAGGTCTGCGGAGCCCCTGCACTCCTCGTGGACGGCGACGGCCCTGAGGAGAAGAAGGCCAAGCCCGCGCGTACGCATTGGGACATGCTGATGGAGCGGCGGACGCGCGAGGAACTCGAAGAGGTCCTCGAGGAGCGGCTGGCCGTTCTGCGGTCCGGGGCGATGAACCTTGCGGTGCATCCCCGGGACAGCCGCAAGTCGGCATAGGCCCTGCACGGCTGAGGCCGGCTGCACCACACGCACGCCGATGACCGCGGGCGCCGTACGTGAACATGCGTACGGCGCCCGCGGTCTTCGTGCTGCCGTCCGCCTTCCTTCTGCCGCCCGCCTTCGGCCGCCGCGGTCGGCCCGCCGGAGTAGCGGGCCGGCTCAGGCCCGGCGCCCCGGGCCGGGTAACAGGGGCCGGGTGCCGGGACGCCCTCGGGCTGTGCCCGGTGCGCGCCCGGTGCCGGTCAGACGTGGGAGCCGGGAGCCGGCGCCTGCCGCACCGTCTGCCGTTCGTCCCGGGACGAACGGTCTACCGGTCGTCCCGGACGACCTCTCCCTGGACCACCTTGCCGTCGGGGCGGTGGATGCGCGCCTGCTGGAAGGCGTCCCCCAGAGTGCCCGGAGTGGCCGCCGCCACACGCAGTCGGCGCTCGGCGAAGGCGCCGACCGCCTTCTGGACCGGCGGCAGGAGCAGGAGCAGGCCGACCGCGTCGGAGAGCAGGCCCGGGATCATCAGGAGCAGCCCCCCGAGCATCATCAGGCCGTTGCCCCCGCGGCCGGGGGCGGCGCCCCGCTGGAGCGCCTCGTTGAGGTTGCGGAAGGCGCGTCGGCCCGCCCGCTTGATGACCACCGAACCGAGCACGAACCCGGCGACGAGGAGCAGGCACACCACGAGGCCCGAGGACGCTCCGGCGACCATCGTCAGCAGCCAGATCTCCAGCACCAGCCAGCCGGCGAGGCCCAGCGGCAAGAACGTGCGCAGTCGCGAGCGGCGGGGCTGGGGCTGAGGACGGCCTGGGCGGTCGGGGATCGGGTGTACGGGGGTCGGAGCTCCTGTCGTCATGCTTCCAGTGTGCCCGGACCCGGCTCAGAGCGACGTAAGGGGGCGATCAGCCTTCGCTGTGCGACCTGGCGGGCGCCTGCGGACGCTCGGTCCGGCCGGCACTCCGTCCGGTGATCCTGCCGACCCTCTCCCCCACGCCCCAGGCCGTGACCCGCCACAGGGCCTCGACGAGGATGTCGCGGCTCATCTTGGAGTCGCCGTGCTCGCGCTCGACGAAGGTGATGGGGACCTCGACGACATGGAAGCCGCCCTTGACCGCGCGACGGGCCAGGTCGACCTGGAAGCAGTAGCCCTGGGAGGCGACCTCGTCCAGACCCAGCCCCTCGAGGGTCTCGCGGCGGAAGGCCCGGTAGCCGCCGGTGATGTCCCGCAGGGGCAGATCGAGGGCCAGGCGGGAGTAGAGGCTGCCGCCGCGCGAGATGACCTCGCGGGACCTGGGCCAGTTCACCACCCGACCGCCCGGCACCCAGCGCGAGCCGAGCACCAGGTCGGCGCCCTTGAGCGCGGTGAGCAGCCGGGGCAGTTCCTCGGGCTGGTGGGAGCCGTCGGCGTCCATCTCGATCAGCACGCCGTAGTCGTTGTCCAGGCCCCAGCGGAAGCCCGCGAGGTAGGCGGCGCCGAGACCTTCCTTGCCCTTGCGGTGCAGCACCCGGACCTGGTCGTCCGCCGCGGCCAGCTCGTCGGCGAGCCGCCCGGTGCCGTCGGGACTGTTGTCGTCGGCGACGAGGACGTGGGCCTCGGGAACAGCCTCCCGCACCCGGCCGACGATGCTCTTGATGTTCTCCGCCTCGTTGTAGGTCGGGATGATCACCAAGGCCGTACCGAGCGGACCGAACATCCTCCCCCGGTCCTGTGCCGCGAGGGTCCCGTCGCCGTCGTTCACTGCTGCCCCTTCATGTCCGTACGCCGGAGACCACCTTAGTGGGCCCCGGCCTGCGATGACGGGACAGGACGTTCGAACGTCGGTGTCGAACCCACGGAAGCGGGGTAGCAATGTGCTTTTGGGCCTGTATGTACGCACGGGCCCTGCCGTGCGCGCAGGCGCTGCCACCGGCCACGAGCCCTGGCCCGCACGCGTGCGGGACGGCTGCGGATGGGGGCCCGGCGCCCTTCGGGCCGGCCCGGGACCCGCTGGCTGCGGGTCGACCGAAAGCCGTTGTCTACTGAGCAACCGGGCCCCACCCGGGTCACACCTCCCCGACCGTCCGGAACGTTCCCTCGCTGCGGCGCGGGCGCTGAGCCTGGCTGCCAGTGGAGATGCGCCGGTTCGGCACACCGTCCCTGACCCAGCGGCGCCGCGGCGAGTGCGCGGATGTTCCCCGGCGGGGCGTCCGGTGGTGGACTCCGCCGAACCTACCGGCCTTCCGCCGTCAGCTGTCAACAGCGGTGCGACCTGCGGGTCTTTCGTCAACGCGCAGGTCAGCCGGGAGGAGACCCGCAGCGCACGACGACGGGCGGACGGGTGATCTTTTCCGGGTCGCCCCGGGAGATCACTCGCTCGGCCGCACGAACACCGTCCGGCCGCCCACCACGGTGCGCAGACACACCGGGAGGTCGTTGCCGGGCGTCAGATCGGGCAGTCCCGGGGTTCCGGAACGGGGGTCGGTGGACCAACGGGCGACACGGTCGTCCGGGGCCTGGACCACGAGTTCGTCCGTGCGCCAGAGCGCGTAGTCGGCCGGTGCGCCCGGGACCAGCACCCCCGCGTCGTCGCGGCCGACCGCCCGCCAGCCGCCACGGGTGTGCGCGGTGAACGCGGCGCGGGCGGAGACCCGGTGTTCCGGGGTCCGATGGAAGGCGGCGGCGCGCACGGTCCCCCACGGGTCGAGCGGGGTGACCGGGCTGTCGGAGCCGAAGGCGAGCGGCACGCCGGCCCGCAGCAGGGCGGCGAACGGGTTCAGGGTCCTCGCCCGGTCCTCGCCCAGCCGCTGCGCGTACATTCCCTGTTCGCCGCCCCACAGGGCGTCGAAGGCGGGCTGGACGGAGGCGGTGAGTCCCAGTTCGGCGAAGGCGGCGACGGTCTCGGGCGTGAGCATCTCCGCGTGCTCCACACGGTGGCGGGCGGCGCGGATCCGGGCTAGGCCGACCTTCTCGGCGGCGGCGCGGACGCCCTCGACGACGGCCGTGACGGCGGCGTCGCCGATGGCGTGGAAGCCCGCCTGGAGCCCTGCTTCGGTGCAGGCCGTCACGTGGGCGGCGACGTCGTCGGCGTCCAGGTAGGCGGCTCCGGTGTGCCCGGCGTCGGCGTACGGAGTGTGCAGACAGGCGGTGTGGGAGCCGAGGGCTCCGTCGACGAACAGGTCCCCCGCGGCTCCGAGGGCTCCGAGCTCGCGGGCCTTGTCGACGTCGCGCTCCGCCCAGTAGCCGACGACGCGGGGGCCGGGCGTCCGGGCGGCGAGCCGAAGCAGGTCGGTGAAGTCGTCCTCGGAGGAGATCTCCGGGCCGGCGCACTCGTGGACGGATCCGATGCCGAGCGAGGCGGCGTGCGCGAGGGCGGTGCGCTGGGCCTCGGCGCGCTGGGCGGGCGTCACGGCTGCGAACGCGGCGGCGCGGACGGTGTGGTGGGCGTCGCGGGTGAGCGGATCTTCGTCGGCGAAGCCTGCCGCGTCCCGGGCCCGGGGGGCGAGTGCCAGCAGGGCGGTGGTGACCGCGGCCGAGTGGACGTCGATCCGGCTGAGGTAGAGCGGCCGGCCGCCGGCCGCCTCGTCCAGTTCCGCGCGCCGGGGCGGGCGGCCCTCCGGCCAGCGGGAGGCGTCCCAACCATGGCCCAGCAGCACCTTGTCCTGCGGGCGGGACACCGCGAACTCGCGCACCAGGGCGAGGGCGGCCGCCAGGGATGGCGCCGCGGACAGGTCGAGTCCGGTGAGCGCGAGGCCGGTGGACGTGGTGTGCACATGGGCGTCGGTGAACGCCGGGGTGACGAGGGCTCCGTCCAGGTCGACCACCTCGTCGACGCCGCCGGCGAAGGCGTCGGCGGCGCCCTCGGAGCCGACCCAGGCGACCTGACCGCGTTCGACGACCATCGCGGTCGCGAAGGGATCGGCGGGGCTGTGGACCTCTCCTCGGCGGAGCAGGACGGTCTTGGGCTCGGGGGCGTGCTCGCTCATGGAGAACAGTCTCGCGCTTCCCCGGGGGCGCCCGTCCCCCAGGGGGCTCCTCAGATCCGCGGCGGCCGGGCCTCGTAGGGGGTGGACAGGACGACCGTCGTCCTCGTCGACACTCCCGCGAGCGCCCTGAGCCGCCCCAGCAACTCCTCCAGCTCGTGCGGGGTGGCCACGCGCACCTTGAGGATGTAGTTCTCGTCGCCGGCCACGCTGTGGCAGGCCTCGATCTCGGGCACGTCCGCCAGCCGCTCGGCGATGTCGTCGGGGGCGCTGGGGTCGAACGGCTTCACCGAGATGAAGGCGGTCAGGGGCAGCCCGACGGCCTCCGAGTCGACGACGGCCGCGTATCCGCGGATGACGCCGCGCTGTTCCAGCCTTCGCACCCTCTGGTGCACGGCAGATGTGGACAGGCCCGTGGCCTTGCCCAGATCGGTGTAGCTCATCCGCCCGTCCTTGACGAGCAGCTGCACGATTTGTCGGTCCAGCTCCTCCATGGCGCAAGAACTTACAGGCAGCGCGATCTCCGCGTATACCTATGCAGCGCAGGTCATACCCCGTTTGTGATGTGTCCGGAGCGGGCCCGCGCGACGACCGGGCGCCGCGCGGGAGCGTTCGCGTGCGGGGCACCTGCGAGCGGCATGTGACGAATGCCACAGCACTCGTGAACGCTTCGTGATGCCCCGGTGGTTACCGCCGGGACGGGCAGGGAAGTGCTTGCTGTGGTCGAGACCGCACTGCCGTCACGACCCAGCCCGAGGGGGAGAAGCACATGCAGAGTCCCAAGCGCCCTGGTCGCACCGCGCCCAAGCGGCTCCAGTCCGTCGGCGAGCCCGAGCCGGAGGGCGTCGAACCCTTCGACGCCGACGGCTTCGACGGTGACGCCGCCGAGCACGTCGACGCGTACGACACCTTCGAGATGTACCGGGTGATCTGCCCTGACTGCGCGCAGCCCATCGCGCTGCTCGCGGACGAGGAGAGCCTTCCGGAGCACGCGCTGTGCGCCTCTCCGTGGAATCCGTTCGGACTCACGGTCTGCGCCGGCACGGGGCGCTCGGCGGCCGAGGCCCGTCCCGCGGACGAGTCCGCGGAACTCCAGGGGCAGGACACCGCGCTCCTGCTGACGCTTCCTCAGGGGCTGGACTGGCGTACCCAGCCCTTCTCGCACGTCGGCGGCCCGGGTTCGCGCCCGATGCGCGTGCCCGCGATGCGCGCCCCGGCGACGCGCCGCGCGGCCGCCTGAGCGGCGTTGCCGCACCCGCCGCCGCGGCTCGACTCCCGTGACAGGACTGCACCATGGCCGGCCTCGGGCCGTGGTGCGGGATCGGCGCGCCCTCACCGACCGGGACGGCGACGTCCGTGACGGACGCCGGCACGGACGTCTCAGCGGCCCCCGGGAGCACATCCCGAACTCACGCGCGCCCCTGCCCGCCGGTGACCGGGTCGCGCGGACCCGCGTTGCCCTGGTATGGCACCCACCAACTCGGCTGCTCCCGGGCGTCACCATCGGCTCTCCGCACCGGTACGTCCGGAGCCCGTGAACGCAGAATCGGTTCCGCTGACTCCGCCGCCCCCTCAGGACCCGCCCATCTACCGCGACCTGCTGCGGACTTGGGCCGACCGGGGCCGCACCCTGCCGGGGCGTCATGACCCGGAGTGGGTGCGGCTCGCCGCGCCGCAGGTACGGAGGGGACAGTTCAGCGGCCTCGCGAATCCAAGGGACGAGGGGCGATGACCCGCCGAACGGCGGACCGTGTCAGGGCGATCGGGTAGCCCACCGGCCGGGTCGCGGCCGGGGCGTAGGCCCGTCAGCCCTCACACCCGCGCGGCCCCCTCGGCAGGTCCGCACCGCCGGCGGGTGGGGTCGCCGTGCGGCGCGCACCGCCGGCGGTGCGCGCCGTGCGCATGCCCTGCCTGTCAGCCCTCGCGCCGGGCCGGCTTCGGCGCCGGGAAGGCCGGGTCGAGGTCCTCGATGGCGCGCAGGGCGCCCCCCAGGGTCTTCACCAGCAGCTCGACCATGACCGCACGGGTGAGCTCGGGACGGTCGATCCACTCCAGCGTGACCCCCTCGACGCTGCACACCCAGGCGAGCAGACCCATGCGCGGCAGCGGCGGCACGTCACTGCGGCCGTACGCACCCTCGGCGATGGTCGCCACGATCGCCGCGCGCACGCCGTCCCGGATGCCGTGGACCTCGGTGTCGAAGCCGACGCCGCCGCTCACGATCGTGCGGTAGGCGGCCTGGTTGTGCTCGGCATAGCGCAGATAACCGTCGATGGTGCGCTGCACCCGGTCCACCTGGGGCAGTTCGAGGCCGCTCGCCGCGAAGGTGACCAGATCGGCGACGGAATCCTGGATGATGGCCAGGTAGTAGCCGCGCTTGGACTGGAAGTAGTAGTAGATCAGCCCCTTGGCGACATGCGCCTGCCGGGCGATGTCGTCCATCGAGAGCGCGTCGTAGGACGTGTCGGCGAACAACTTCCGGCCGATGGAGATGAGTTCGGCGCGACGCGCCAGTGAGCGCTCGGTGCCGCGCGCCCGGGGACGTACGACTTCGCGCTGTTCACTGATATTCAATTTCGACCCTGGTCTCGGGCAGTCGGCGGGACATCCGCAGTATGTCAGGTCAACCGTGTGTCAGGTCACACCCGTCAGAGCAGCCCGAGCTGGGTGACCAGCATCGCGAAAACCGCGACGAGGACCCAGCCCAGGGCGTGCTCCAGGATCTTCGGGCCGTCGGTTTCGGGGCCGCCGGTACGGGTGCGGGTGACAGTGGCTGTCTGAGCGGTCATGGTGTCTCGCTGAAGTCGGACGTACTGGTGGATCCCCCCACCGATCCGTCCACCCTGCCACCCGCCGGGTCTTTTGTGGCAGAGATCTTGCTCACATCCGGATTCCCACCGCCGTCAGAGCCTGGCGCTGGCGGGCGCTCGGACGTGCCGGGAAGTAGAGGTAGCAGACGCCGCCCGTGCCGGAGACCACCTTGCCCGTCGCGTTGCGACGCCTGGTCCTGAGCCAGATGTCCTCGAACTCCCGCCGCGGGTACACCCGCCGCACCGCCGCGTCGTCCGCCGAGAACGGGTCGTTGGCGATCACGTCGCCCTCGGCGGTGAAGCCGATCACGGTCATCAGATGCCCGGAGGTCCCGTAACCCGCTCCGGTGAGCTCCCCCTTGAGGAAGGACTGTGACGTCATGGCCGGGATGCCCGCGCCGATCAGCGTCTCGAGGTCGGTGAGGGAGCCGAGCCGGGTGACCACGCCCTGCAGGTCCTCGAAGGTGGCCGCATAGGCCGCGTTGAACGGCCAGTTGCCACAGCCGGCGTACTGGTGGTCGTAGGTGTGGCGGGCCGCGTGGCACACCTGCGGGTCGGCGTAGGAGGGGTCGACCCACGCGAGCTGCTCGTCGGTGAGCCGGCCGCCCCAGTACTCGACGATCATCTGCGAGGAGGTGGGGCTGCACCAGGCCTCGCCGCCGCTGTCGTACTCGGGGTACTGGCCCTGGTGGATCTCCTGCGAGTAACGGGGCACGCGCAGTTCCCGCGCCAGGCCGGGCACGGAGGCCGGCACGGTGAAACGGTCCGGCACGTCGGAACCCATCGCCCCGAGCCGCCACACGGTCGGCGTGACCTTCGTGCCGGGACGGCGATACAGGGTGAGGCGGAGGCGGTACGCGTCGAGCCGCAACCCGCTCGCGGCGTCGTCGATCGCGAGGGTGTCGGTCCATACGGTGCTTGTGCCGTCGGTCTGGCCGTCGACCGAGCACCGCTTGATGTCCTGGTCCCCGGAGGCCCAGCGTCCCATGACGTACCAGGGGGTGTCCGTGCCGTCGGAGTACGTGCCCCGGAACTCGACCTGGAGCCAGCTGCCGGCCGGGGTGCTCGCGTTCCAGGAGGCGATCGCCTCCGTGGCGGGGACGGTGAGCCGGTGCAGGGGCGACGTCCAGGTCGCGTACTCCCACGACGCGGTCGTGCCGCTGTGCCGGTCGGTGTGATCGACGACGCCGAGCGGGGTGGCGATGGAGACCCCCGGGCGGACCCCCGCCAGGGCACGGGTGCCCTCGGCGAGGCCGGAGCGCCAGTCGGCGTAGGTCGTCCAGCCGCGGTAGTCGACGGTTCGGGACGGCGCCGCTTCGGCGTCCGCCGCCCCGGTCGCCTCGGCGGCGGACGCGGCCGACGCGGAGGGGCACGACCCCCCGGCGACCGCGGCGGCGACCGTGGCGGCGAGGACCGTTCTGCGGGACGGCTGTTCGACTCTGCTCAAGGGTCTGCTCATGGGTGGACGCTCCCGAGGGTCTGTGCGGTCCGTACGACTCTGTACAGCCCGGTGTCGCTCCGCGGCTGTCCGGCCACTATGGGGCGAGCCGCACGCGGCTTCCAGCAGGTGGGCCCGTGCCACGCCCACCACCATCGGTCTGGCCCACCGGCATCCGGCCCACCGAGGGCGGCGGCGGCCCCGTAGACTCACCCGCCACGGCGAAGCACCGCCGCACCGAAGCATCTCCGGGCCGAAACACCGCTGTACCGACGCACCACCACACCGAAGCAACGCCGCCACACCGAAGCAACCCCGCCGCCCCACGCCCCGTCGGCCTCGCGCACCCCAGGATCCGTCATCCGCCAGCTCGCCTCCCGGCTCCGCCGCCTGTCGCCGTCCTGCGGACCGGTGCGTCTGATCGGCGTCGACGGGCACGCCGGCTCGGGGAAGTCCACCTTCGCGGGACGGCTGGCACAGGCACTGGACGGCGCCCCGGTGCTGCACCTCGACGACATCGCGTCCCACGACGAGCTGTTCTCGTGGACCGGCCGTCTGCTCACCCAGGTGATCGAGCCCTTCGGCCGCGGCGAGAGCGCGCACTACACGCCCTACGACTGGCGCGCCCACCGCTTCGGCGCGCCCCGCGTCCTGCCCGCCGCCCCCGCCGTGCTGGTCGAGGGGGTCGGCGCGGGCCGCCGCGCCCTGCGGCCGTTCCTGGCGTGCGTGCTGTGGATGGAGGTACCGCCCGAGGAGTCCTGGACGCGCGGCCGGGCGCGCGACGGAGAGGAGCAGCGCGCGTTCTGGGACGAGTGGGTTCCGGCCGAGGTCCGCCACTTCGCCGAGGACCCGTCGCGGCCGCACGCCGCCTTGCTGGTACGGCAGTTGGGGCAGGGGTACGTGGTGCTGCCGGGGCCCGGGAAGAGTTCTGGTCCGGACCGCGATGTCACCCACCGTGAGGGACCACCCTCGGTGTGGTGAACTCGTGAAGACCCTCGCGTCCGAACTTCGCCAAGTGCTCCGACTCTGCTTGACCGGCGGCCCGGACAGGACTTACGTTCTCAATGCGCGGCGACCGCAGCCGCGCTCGGACGCGAAGCCCCCGGTTGTTCCCCCGTGACCGGGGGCTTCGTTCTGCCCGGAAGCCGTTCCCGGCTGGCTTTCCGGGCCGGACGCGAAGCGATCCGCTCACCGAGGGTCACCACGCGGTATGCGCCCCGTCTGCTCCCACCTCGTCGAACGGCCCGTGCGGCGCCCTACGGCAGGCACCCTTCCCGCAGGTACGATGCCCTCGGTGCGACCTGGACGGCTGCTGCGCGCACCTGGCAACTCCGGTCCGCGGCACAGCGGTTCGACCAAGGCAGCCGGCGGGCGACGACCCGGCGGCATACCGACGGGGGCACGGTCTGTGGGGGACGTGATGGACTTCGGCACACAGGGCCCCGAGGCCCCCGCCGACCTCGCCTGGCTTCGAGGCGTGGACGCCTACACCATGGGCGCCTATCCGCAGGCGGAGGAGGAGTTCCGTACCGCGGTGCGGATCGATCCCGGGATGGCCGACGGCTGGCTCGGACTGCACGCACTGCGCGTCGACACCACGACCGCGCTGCTGCGCATGTTCCGCCACCGCGAACGGTTCGGGGAGCAGCGCGCACGGCACCGCCGCACCCTCAACTCCTGGTACTGGCTGGGCTGGTGGGTGCAGCCGGTACTGGAGAGCCCCCGCGACCTGCTGCTCGCCCACGCCTCGCACTGGCTCGACGGCCGCCACGTGCCCGAACTGGACCGGGCCCTCGCCGGGCTCCCGCCCGTCGACACCGACCACCAGGTCCGCTTCCTGCACGCCTGTCGCGCGTACCTGGTGAAGGACTGGGAGCAACTCGTCCGGTACACCGACTCGCTGCTCGACGACCCGCTGCTGTGCATCGAGGCCGGCCTGTTCGGCGGGATGGCCCGGGTGCGCCTGGAGATGTACGGGCAGGCCGAGCCGCTGCTCTCGGCGGCTCTGATGCGCTGCCGCAGCGAGCAGCCGCAGCGCAAGGAGCTGCGGTACTGGCTGGCCAGGGCGCACGAGGGCACCGGCCGTTCGGCGGCCGCCCTCCCCCTGTACCGGGCGGTGCACCGCGTCGACGCCGCCTTCATGGACACCTCGGCCCGGCTCGCCGCCATCGCGGAGGGCGACGGATACGACGACACGGCGGATCTGGCGTCGATCACGCTCAGCGGGCTGGGGCAGGACACGGCGGACGGGCCGGACGGTTTCGACCCGCTGTTCGGCGCGGAGGGCCGAGACCTGCGGCTCGAGCCCTCGGACCTGCCGCCCGTCGTGCCCATGCCCTCGGTGACCGACCCGGCGGTGCGCGAGACGCACGCCGTCCGTTCCTCGTCACCGCTGCCGGCCGGTCCCACCGATCCCGCGTTACTCGAGGAGGCGCTCGCCGAGCTGGAGCGCATGGTGGGACTGGAGCCGGTGAAACGCCAGGTCAAAGCGCTCTCGGCGCAGCTCAACATGGCGCGGCTGCGGACCGGCCAGGGCCTTCCGGTCCAGCCGCCGAAGCGGCACTTCGTGTTCTCCGGCCCCTCCGGTACCGGCAAGACGACGGTGGCCCGCATCCTCGGCCGCGTCTTCTACGCCCTCGGCCTGCTGGGCGGCGACCATCTGGTGGAGGCCCAGCGGGCCGACCTGGTGGGTGAGTACCTCGGCCAGACCGCCGTGAAGGCCAACGAGCTGATCGACTCCGCCCTCGGCGGCGTGCTCTTCGTCGACGAGGCGTACTCGCTCTCGAACTCCGGTTACGGCAAGGGCGACGTGTACGGCGACGAGGCATTGCAGGTGCTGCTGAAACGGGCCGAGGACAACCGGGACCACCTGGTGGTGATCCTGGCCGGCTATCCGGAGGGCATGGACCGCCTCTTGACGGCCAATCCCGGGCTGTCCTCCCGTTTCACGACCCGTGTCGACTTCCCCTCCTACCGTCCCCTCGAACTCACCTCCATCGGAGAGGTGCTGGCCGCGGAGAACGGCGACGCGTGGGACGAGGAGGCGTTGGACGAGCTGCGCTCGATCGCCGGTCACGTGGTCGACCAGGGCTGGATCGACGAGCTCGGCAACGGGCGTTTTCTGCGCACCCTGTACGAGAAGAGCTGCGCCTACCGGGACCTGCGTCTGTCGGCCTATCCGGGCGCGCTGACCCGGGACGACCTGGCGACGCTGCGCCTGCCCGACCTGATGCAGGCGTACGGAGAGGTGCTGTCCGGGCGGGGGCCGCAGGACCCGTCGGCGACCTGACGCATCCCGCCCGCGCACTCCGCTCGGGCCCACCCCGCTCTGGCCCCCCTGGACCCGCACCGCTGCGGATCGCCGCGCCGATGCCGGCCGCCGGGGACACGCGCGTCCTCGGGCCCGGTACGGCTCTCCCGGACCCGGGGAGCAGCTCGCCCGGCGGGTGTCCACTGCCCGGTCGGCAGGACCACCGGGGAGCACGGGCCCGCCGAGCCGGACGGCCCGTCGGCTGCCGAGACGGTCGCCGTACTGCTCGCCAGGCCGTTCCGGTCGTCGACCCGCAGACGCACCGGGCCGGGCCGATCCGCCGGCCCGGTGCGTCTGCGGGCGATCGGCTCGCTCCCCGGGCCGGCCGGCAGACCGCCCCCGTCGTCGGCCTAAACGATCCACCAGCCGTGACGACCCACCACGCCGGGACGCCACCGCCCGGGAACGCTGGTCCGGCCGGCGACGCGTGCCGGCCGCGTGGTCGGCGCCGTCTGCCGGACGCGCCCGGCCGGATCGCCGACCGCCGGGCGCCGGTCAGCTCGCCAGGGCCTCCTCCGGCTCGTCGCTCGCCCTCGGCTCCGTCAGCCGCACCTCGGGAACCTCGCGGTGTGCGGGGTCGGTGACCTCGCCCACCAGCAGTTCCAGCACGTCCTCCAGGGCGACCAGGCCGAGGACCTTGCCGGAGGCGTCGGCGACCTGCGCCAGATGGGTCGCCGCCCGCCGCATCACGGTCAGCGCGTCGTCCAGCGGCAGTTCGGAGCGGAGCGTCGTCATGGGACGCCACAGCTGCTGCGGCACCGCCCGCTCGGAGTCCTCCTGGTCGAGGACGTCCTTCACATGCAGGTAGCCCATGAAGGCGCCGGTCTCCGCGGCCACGGGGAACCGGGAGTAGCCGGTTCGGGCGGTCAGCTCGACGATCTCGCCCGGGGTGACCGCCGGACTGACCGTGACCAGGGACTCGCGCCGGAGCAGGACGTCGGTGACGGGACGGGAGCCGAGCTCGAGGGCGTCCTCCAGGCGCTCCTGCTCCTCGGGGCCGAGCAGACCGGCCTGGCCGGAGTCCTCCAGCAGACGGTTCAGCTGCTCGCTGGTGACCACGGCCTCCACCTCGTCCCTGGGCTCGACGTGGAAGAGCCGCAGGATGCCGCGGGCGCAGGCGCCGAGCGCGACCGTGATCGGCCGGCACAGCCGGGCGAAGGCGACCAGGCCGGGGCTGAGCCACAGCGCGGTCTTCTCCGGTGCCGCCATGGCGAGGTTCTTCGGAACCATCTCGCCGATCACGAGATGGAAGAAGACCACGGCCGCGAGGGCTATGACATAGCCCAGCGGGTGGATCATCCCGTGCGGAAGGTGGACCCACTCGAACAACGGCTCCAGCAGCTCGGCGACGGTCGGCTCGGCGACCGCGCCCAGGGTGAGGGAGCAGACGGTGATGCCGAACTGGGCCGCCGCCATCATCTGCGGCAGCCGCTCCAGCCCGTAGAGGACCTGGCGGGCCCGCGCGGTGCCGAGCGGCTCGATCTGGCTGCGGCGGACGGAGACGAGCGCGAACTCGGCACCGACGAAGAAGCCGTTGGCGAGCACGAGCAGCGCGGCGAAGACGAGCTGGAGGGCGCTCATCGGGAGACCTCCACGACCTGACCGGTGCGCACCAGCCGGACCCGTTCGGCCCGGTAGTGGCCGACCCGGCGCACCGAGAGCCGCCAGCCGGGCAGCTCCGTCCGGTCGCCGACGGCGGGAATGCGGCCGAGCAGGTCGGCGACGAGCCCGGCGACCGTCTCGTACGGTCCCTCGGGGACCTCGAGGCCTATGCGCTGGAGGGTGTCGACGCGGCAGCTGCCGTCCACGTCCCAGGCGGGCCTGCCCTCCTCGGGCGGGGCGGCGGCGAGTTCGGGGGAGTCCTGACCGTCGTGCTCGTCGCGGACCTCGCCGACGATCTCCTCGACGATGTCCTCCAGGGTGACCACTCCGGCCGTGCCGCCGTACTCGTCGACGACGACGGCGATGGGCTGCTCGCTGCGCAGCCGGGCCAGCAGGGGCTGGACCGGCAGCGTCTCCGGGACCAGCAGGGCCGGGCGGGCGATGCGGACGACCGGAGTGCGCAGCCGGTCGTGGACGGGGACCGCCAGGGCGTCCTTCAGGTGGACCATGCCGACGATTTCGTCGATCTTCTCGCGGTAGACCGGGAACCGGGACAGGCCGGTGGCCCGGGTCAGGTTCACCACGTCCTCCGCGGTGGCCGTGGACTGCAGGGCGCTGACCTTCACGCGCGGGGTCATGACGTGCTGCGCGGTCAGTTCCGCCAGGGAGAGCGTCCGGACGAAGAGGTCGGCCGTGTCCTGTTCGAGGGCGCCGGCCTGGGCCGAGTGGCGGGCCAGCGAGACGAGCTCGCCGGGGGTCCGCGCGGAGGCCAGCTCGTCGGCGGGTTCGACGCCCAGGGCCCGTACCAGGCGGTTGGCGACGGTGTTGAGGGCGGCGATCACCGGCCGGAAGAGGCGGGCGAAGACGTGCTGCGGGCCCGCGACGAAGCGCGCGACCTGCAACGGCTTGGACACCGCCCAGTTCTTGGGCACCAGTTCGCCGATCACCATCTGCACGGCGGACGCCAGCAGCATGCCGACGACGACGGCGACCCCGGAGACGGCGCCCTCGGGGACGCCGATCGCCGTGAACGGGCCGCTGAGCAGCTCCGCGAGCGCCGGTTCGGCGAGCATGCCGACGACGAGGGAGGTGATGGTGATGCCCAGCTGGGTGCCGGAGAGCTGGAAGGACAGTTCCTTCAGCGACTCGACGACCGTGTGGGCCCGTCTGTCGCCCTCGGCGGCGGCCCGCTCCGCGTCCGGACGCTCGACCGTGACAAGGCCGAACTCGGCGGCGACGAAGAAGCCGTTGGCGAGGATGAGCAGGAACGCGGCTGCCAGGAGCAGCAGGGGGGTGGTCATGATGCCGCCGCCTCCGAACCAGGTCGGGTGGGGGCGGCGCAGGTACTACAGGACGAACCGTCCATCGCCGGAGGGAGTCACTCCTCGGGTAGCAGGAACCCCTGTGAGCCCGGCAGGGCACAGCAGGGGCGGGGGCGGGGGGTGCGCCTCCGTCACCAGATTAATCAAGACAGGGGGTTCTGCGGCAGGGCGGCGGGCCCCGAGTCAGCCCTGATCTTGCTCGGGGGGCGTCTCGGGGTCGCGGATCGCGTGTGCCTCGGCGAGCGCCCGGAGCGCCCGCGCGTCGCGGATGGCCTGCTGCTTGTCGATGCCGGGCTGGATGCCGAGCACGGG
This sequence comes from Streptomyces sp. P3, assembly GCF_003032475.1. Classification (NCBI taxonomy): domain Bacteria; kingdom Bacillati; phylum Actinomycetota; class Actinomycetes; order Kitasatosporales; family Streptomycetaceae; genus Streptomyces; species Streptomyces sp. P3. The sequence goes on along the minus strand of NZ_CP028369.1, from coordinate 4,920,424 downwards.
CAGGCTGGTGCCGTCGCTGAGGTTCAGGAACACCCACGGATCGCCCGGTCGGAGGTTCACCTGGAGGATCTCCGCCCAGGCCAGACGCCTGGTGCTGGCGATGTTCACCACGGTGACGCCGGAGTCGTCGGCGTTCACCCGCACGCGGGCCAGCTGGGCCAGCACCCAGAAGATGAGGGCTCCGGTGACGATGAAACTGAGCTGCTCCCCCGGCCCGAGCTGCTCCAGCAGCATCGCGACGGCGGAGATGACGAGGAAGATCGCCACTCCGGCCGTGAGCAGCACCACACGGGTGCGGCCGGGCCGGAAGACTACGGGGAGGGCAGGCAGGTCGGACATGTTCCCGGCGGAGTTCAGAGGCGGCAGGCGTGGATGGCCGTGGTCAGGATGGCGCGGGCGCCGATGTCGTAGAGGTCGTCCATGATCCGCTGGGCCTCCTTGGCGGGGACCATGGCGCGGACGGCGACCCAGCCCTCGTTGTGCAGCGGGGAGACCGTCGGCGACTCCAGGCCCGGGGTCAGCGCGACGGCCTTCTCGAGCTGCTCGACGCGGCAGTCGTAGTCCATCATCACGTACGTCCGGGCCACCAGGACGCCCTGCAGGCGGCGCAGGAACTGCTGCACCTTGGGCTCCTCGGCGTCCGCGCCGGTGCGGCGGATCACGATGGCCTCGGACTTCATGATGGGCTCGCCGAAGACCTCCAGACCCGCGTTGCGCAGCGAGGTGCCGGTCTCGACCACGTCGGCGATGACCTCGGCGACGCCCAGCTCTATCGCGGTCTCGACGGCGCCGTCGAGGTGGACGACGGAGGCCTCGACACCGTGGTCGGCGAGGTGGCCGGCCACGATGCCCTCGTAGGAGGTGGCGACCGTCTTGCCCTTGAGGTCCTCGACGCCGGTCGCCGCGCCGGGCTTGCCGGCGAAGCGGAAGGTGGAGCGGGCGAAGCCGAGCGGCAGGATCTCCTCGGCGTCCGCGCCGGAGTCGATCAGCAGGTCACGGCCGGTGATGCCGATGTCGAGGCGGCCGGAGGAGACGTAGATCGCGATGTCGCGGGGGCGGAGGTAGAAGAACTCCACCTCGTTGACCGGGTCGACGATCCGCAGTTCCTTGCTCTCCCGGCGCTGCTGGTAGCCGGCCTCATGCAGCATGTCCCCCGCAGGGCCTGACAGGGAACCCTTGTTGGGGACGGCGATGCGCAGCATGAGGTCGGCTTCCTTCGCGTGGAACGGGAAAGGTGGAACGGGAAAAGGGACGGTGTGCGGGAATGCGGTTCTACAGGTGGGCGTAGACGTCGTCCAGCGAGATTCCGCGGGCGACCATCATCACCTGGACGTGGTAGAGGAGCTGCGAGATCTCCTCCGCGGCCGCCTCCTTGCCCTCGTACTCGGCGGCCATCCACACCTCGGCGGCCTCTTCGACGACCTTCTTGCCGATGGCATGGACGCCCTTCCCGACGAGTTCCGCGGTACGGGAAGTGGCGGGGTCGCCGCTGGCGGCCTTCTGCTGGAGCTCGGAGAAGAGCTCCTCGAACGTCTTCTTGGACATGGTGGTGCCCACCCTAGCCGTTCTTCCGGTCCGCCTACCGCCAGGGTTCGGATACTGAACGGAGGGTGGCCGCGGTCGCCACCGCCGCCGTCACCGCCTCGTGGCCCTTGTCCTCGTTGGAGCCCTCGATGCCGGCCCGGTCCAGGGCCTGCTCCTCGGTGTCGCAGGTGAGGACGCCCATACCGACGGGCACCCCGGTCTCGACGGACACCTGGGTGAGGCCCTGGACGACGCCTTGGCACACGTACTCGAAGTGCGGTGTCCCGCCGCGGATGACGACGCCGAGGGCGACGATCGCGTCGTAGCCCCGCCCGGCCAGCACCTTGGCCACCACCGGCAGTTCCCAGCTGCCGGGGACCCGCAGCAGGGTCGGCTCGTCGATGCCGAGGTCGTGCAGGGCGCGCAGCGCGCCGTCGACCAGACCGTCCATCACCTTCTCGTGCCACTGGGCCGCGATGACGGCGACCCTGAGGTCACCCACATTGCGTACGGACAGCTCCGGTGCGCCCTTGCCGCTCACGTTCTCGTCTCTCCTCGGTGCCGGTCGTGCTTACTGGTTGCCGCAGGGGGACACGGGGGCCGCGTCCAGCCAGGGCAGGTCGTGTCCCATCCGGTCCCGCTTGGTGCGCAGGTAGCGGATGTTGTGCTCGCCCGCCTGGACGGGCATCGGCTCGCGCTCGATGACCTCGATGCCGTGCCGGACGAGCGCCTCGCTCTTCTCGGGGTTGTTGGTCATGAGGCGGACGCTGCGCACGCCGAGGTCCTGGAGGATCTGCGCCCCGGCCCCGTAGTCGCGGGCGTCGGCGGGCAGGCCCAGCTCCAGGTTGGCGTCGAGGGTGTCGTGGCCCTGTTCCTGGAGTTCGTACGCCCTCAGCTTGGACAGCAGGCCGATGCCCCGGCCCTCGTGCCCGCGCAGGTAGACCAGCACGCCCCGGCCCTCGCTCTGGATGCGTTCCAGGGACGCGTCGAGCTGGGGGCCGCAGTCGCAGCGCAGGGAGGCGAAGACGTCGCCGGTGAGGCACTCGGAGTGGACGCGGACCAGGACGTCCTCGCCCTCGCCGATCTCACCGTGGACCAGGGCGACGTGCTCGACGCCGTCGACCGTGGAGCGGTAGCCGTACGCGGTGAACGTGCCGTGCACGGTGGGCAGTCGGGTCTCGGCCTCGCGGCGGACCGTCGGCTCGGCGCTGCGCCGGTAGGCGATCAGGTCCTCGATGGAGATGATCGTCAGGCCGTGCTTGCGGGCGAACGGGATCAGTTCGGGCAGTCGCAGCATCCGGCCGTCCTCACCGGCGATCTCGACGATCGCGCCGGCCGGGCGCAGCCCCGCGAGACGGGCGAGGTCCACGGCGGCCTCGGTGTGGCCGTTGCGGGTCAGCACGCCGCCGGGCTGGGCGCGCAGCGGGAAGACGTGGCCGGGGCGCACGAAGTCGGCCGGCCCGGCGTCGCCGCTCGCCAGCAGACGGAGCGTGGCGGCGCGGTCGGCGGCGGAGATGCCGGTGGTGACGCCGTGGGCGGCCGAGGCGTCCACGGAGACCGTGAACGCGGTCGTCATCGACTCGGTGTTGTCGTCGACCATCTGCGGGAGCTTCAGGCGCTCCAGCTCGTCGCTCTCCATGGGGGCGCAGATCAGGCCGCGGCACTCGCTCATCATGAAGGCGACGATCTCCGGCGTCACCTTCTCCGCGGCGACGACGAGGTCGCCCTCGTTCTCGCGGTCCTCGTCGTCGACGACCACGATGGGGCGGCCGGCCGCGATGTCGGCGACGGCCTGCTCCACGGGGTCGAGGCTGAGGTCTTCCAGGCCTTCGGTGCTGTACAGGATCGGTGCCGTGCTCATGCCGGCGCTCCTTCCAGAGCGGGTTGCGAGGCCTTGCGGGACCGCAGCCACCAGTCGCGCATGCCCCACAGGACGAGCGCGCCGTAAATGACGTAGACGAAGCCTGAGAAGGCGTAGCCGTTGGCGAAGTTGAGGGGGACGCCGACGACGTCGACGAGGAGCCAGGCGATCCAGAACTCGACCATGCCGCGCGCCTGGGCGTACATGGCGACGATGGTGCCGACGAAGATGTAGGCGTCCGGCCAGGGGTCCCAGGACAGGGACGGGTTGGCCTTGAAGAGGAGTGCGACGGCCACCGTGCCGAGGGCGGCGGCGCCGATCATGGCCGCGCGCTCGGGCCAGGTGGCGAAGCGGGGGGTGATCTGGCCGTCCGCCGACCGTCCCTTGCTGCGGTTCCACTGCCACCAGCCGTACAGGGCGACGACCATGACGACGACCTGCTTGCCCGCGCTGCCGGCGAGATGGCCGTAGAAGGCGACGAAGAGGACGAGCCCGGAGAGGAACTGCACCGGCCAGGTGAGCAGTGAGCGCCGCCAGCCGAGGGCGAGAGTGATCAGGCCGAGGATGTTCCCGATCATGTCCGACCAGATGATGTGCTGGTCGAACGCGACGAACGCCTCGGAGTTCAGCCAGTTCACCTGCCCGCTCCCTGCTGTGTGGTGGCCAGCAGGCGCTCGACGTACTTGGCGACGATGTCCACCTCGAGGTTGACCGGGTCGCCGGGCTGCTTGAGGCCGAGGGTGGTCAGCGCGAGGGTGGTGGGGATGAGGCTGACGGTGAAGTGGTCCAGGCCGGCCTCGACGACCGTGAGGCTGATGCCGTCGACGGTGATGGAGCCCTTCTCCACGACGTACCGGGTGAGTTCGGCGGGGAGGGAGACCTTGACGATCTCCCAGTTCTCGGACGGCCTGCGCTCCAGCACCGCGCCGGTGCCGTCGACGTGTCCCTGCACGATGTGCCCGCCGAGGCGCGCGCCGACGGCGGTGGGGCGTTCGAGGTTGACCCGGGAGCCGACGGCGAGTGCGCCGAGGCTGGATCGGTTCAGGGTCTCCGCCATGACGTCGGCGGTGAACTCGTCGCCCTCGTGCTCGACGACGGTGAGACAGACCCCGTTCACGGCGATGGAGTCGCCGTGCTTCGCGCCGTCGGTGACGACGGGGCCGCGCAGCCGGAAGCGGGAGGCGTCGCCGAGATTCTCGACGGCGGTGACCTGACCCAGCTCTTCGACGATTCCGGTGAACACTTCCCGGGTCCTCCTGCCTCATAGGGCACGGACTCCGGGGCCTGTCGATGACGACAGCAGGTACGGACAGCGGCTTCGGGACGACGCCGGACAGACTCGTCCATCGACGAGTGCCTGTATGACGACGCGCACGAATGCCCGCCCGCCGCGCACTGCCTCCCATCCGGACTTTAACCGTCGGTCCAGGAATTTCACCTGGTCAACCGGCCGCTGGAAGCGGACGGGTCGCGGACTATAACCGCCGGTTCGGACTTTCACCGACCCCGGAGTGCGCTGCTTTTGGTACAGGGTCAGTGTGCCACGGCCGGTGGGCGTCCATACAGGTGAAGGGTGTGGGTTGGCTCACAGGGCGTCATCCCTCCGCCCGACACTCCATTGGTCCATACCTATTGACGGATTGGTCTAGTCCTTTCTAGGCTCGAGCCGTACGGCCCGGCGGCGGTGACGACGGCCCTTGCCCGCCGCCGGGCCCCCACTCCGGCCGCTCTGCCAGGGTGGCCCCATGGAGCAGGGTGATCCCAGGACGACCGCGGGCGCCGACGAGTTCGAGGCCCACCGGTCCCGGCTGTTCGGGCCGGCCTACCGGATGCTGGGCTCGGCCCATGAGGCCGAGGACACGGTGCAGGGCGCCTACCTGCGGTTCAGCGGAGCCGACCGTGCGGGCGTCGCGCACCCCGCGGCCTGGCTGGCGAAGACCGTGACCCGCCTGTGCCTGAACCGGCTCACCTCGGCCCGCGCCCGGCGCGAGACGTACGTCGGGCAATGACTGCCGGAACCGGCCCTCACCTCGGACGGCACACTCGGCCCCCTGGAGTCCGCGGAGCAGCGCGAGGCGGTGTCGCTGGCGATGCTGGTGCTGCTCGAACGCCTCACCCCGCAGGAGCGGGCCGTGTACGTGCTGCGGGAGGCGTTCGCCTACCCGCACCGGGCGACGGCCGAGGTCCTCGCCCTGAGCGAGGCCCACTGCCGTCAGCTGCACCGGCGGGCGGTGCAGCGGTTGACGTCGGCGCGCCCGCGCTTCGAGGCCGCGCCCGCACGCCGGGCGGAGCTGGTCGCCTCGTTCGTGAGGGCGGCGCGGGACGGCGACCTGCGGGCGCTGGAGAAGGCACTCGCCGCCGACGTCGAGTGGTGGAGCGACGGCGGGGGCCGGGTGAAGTCGGCCCTGCGGCCGATCCTGGGCCGCGAGAAGGTGCTGCGTTTCCTGGACGCCGGGTCCCGGACCTTCGCGGCCGGGTTCTCCTGCACGGTCGTGGAGCTCAACGGCGCGCCGGGCGCACTCGTCCACGGCGGCGGCGAGCTCATCGCCACGCTCGGCTTCGAGAGCTCCGGCGAGGAGATCACTGCAGTGCAGGTCATGATGAACCCGGACAGACTGAGATTCGTGGGCCGTCAGCTCGGCCGGATGTAGCGCGCATGCGCGCAGCGGTTGCGCCGGCGCTGTCACATTCCGCGGGGGCCGGCCGGTCTGTGCTGCCGGAGGACGTTCCGGTCGGGAGCGTCCGCTGTCCGAAAGGGCTGAACACTATGAGCACGATCCTGGTGACCGGCGGGACCGGAACCCTCGGCAGACTCGTCGTGGAGCGGCTGCGAGCGGGCGGGCACGAGGTGCGGGTGCTCAGCCGGCACGCCGAACCGTACGCCGTCGACCTGCGCGAGGGCGGCCCAGGCCTGGACGCCGCCGTGACGGGCGTGGACACGGTCGTGCACTGCGCGAGCTCGCCGCGCGGCGGCGACGAGCGGGCCGCCGCACACCTGATCGCCGCGGCACGCCGGGCCGGGGTGGAACACCTGGTGTACATCTCGATCGTCGGCGTGGACCGGGTGCCGTACGGCTACTACCGGGCGAAGCTCGCCGTGGAGAAGCTCGTGGCGGAGTCGGGGATCGGCTGGACGGTGCTGCGCGCCACGCAGTTCCACGACCTGCTGGTCCAGGCGTTCCAGGCGCTCGCCAAGGTTCCGGTGATGCTGCTGCCCGCCCGGGTGAGCGACCAGCCGGTGGCGGTCGGGGAGGTCGCCGACCGGCTCGCCGAGCTGGCCGCCGGGGCGCCCGCCGGGCGGGTCGACGACATGGGCGGCCCCGAGGTGCGCACGGCCGAGTCGCTGGCCCGCGCGTTCCTGAAGGCGAGTGGCAGGCGGTGCGCGGTGGTGAACGTACCGCTGTGGGGCGCGGCCTACCGGGGTTTCCGCTCCGGTGGCCATCTAGCCCCGGAACGAGCCGTGGGCAAGGGCACGTTCGAGGACCATCTGGCCACGCGCGTCCGGCGCTGAGTCCCGGGGCGCCTCGGGGCTGCCGGCCGCCACCGTCGCGAACAGGTCCTCCTGGGCGGTTTCCCGCGCGGTGAGCAACGCCCCGCGCAGCACCGCGCCGCCGCCCAGCACGCCGGGGCGCACCTCGGTGGGCAGCGGGGCCATGCGCCGCAGCCGCCGTGCCACCCGGTCGGCCAGCACGTCCCCGCCGGCCTGACCGACCTCGCCGCCCAGCACCACGCAGCCCGGGTCGAGGACGGCGACGACGGAGGCCGCGCCGAGGGCCAGCCGGTCGGCGAGGGCGTCGAGGAAACGCGCGGCGGCGCGCCGCACGGCCCCTTCACCCGCCGGCCCGGCTGCCGCGGACCCCGCCTCCCCCGCCGGGGACGCCGGTTCCCCGGCGTGCTCCCCTTGCGTGCCTTGGGTCCCGCGCACCGCGGCCACCGCCGCCCGCACCAGGGCTGCGGCCACCGGTTCCTCGGTGTGCGCTCCGTGCGTCAGACCGAACGTCTCCGCCAGGCCGGCGATCGCCGCGGAGCCGGCCAGGGAGTGGAAGCCGCCCTCGCAGTCGGTCGCCGAGGGCAGTCCGCTCGTGCCGGGGACCGGCAGGAAACCGATCTCGCCGGCCCCGCCGGAGGCGCCCCGGCGCAGGGTTCCGTCCAGGACGAGTGCCGCGCCGGTGCCGTGGCCCAGCCACAGCAGGACGAACGTGTCGCGGTCGTGGGCCGCGCCCTCGCGCTGCTCGGCCAGCGCGGCCAGGTTGGTCTCGTTCTCGATGTGCGCGCGGGCCCGCGGGAACCGGTCCTGGAGGGCGGCGACCAGGCGGCGGTGCCACTCGGGCAGGCCGCTGGAGTCGCGCAGCTCACCGCTCGCGGGATCGATCAGGCCGGGCGCGCCGATGCAGAGGGTGTGCAGCCGGTCGGCGCCCGCCTCGGCCGCCACGCGTTCGACCAGCGCGACCGCTTGTTCCACGGCCGTTCCGGTGCCCGTTTCGCCGCCGATCGGCACCGAGGCCTCGGCGAGCACCCGGCCCACCAGGTCGGAGACCAGCACGGCGACGCCCTCCGTCCGCACGTCCAGCGCGGCCAGTTGCGCGCGGTCGGCGACGATGCCGTAGAGCTTGGCGTTCGGCCCCCGGCGCTGCTCGCCGGCCTCTCCGACGACCTGGATCAGTCCGGCGGCGGTGAGCCGTTCGACGAGGTCGGCCACCGAGGGACGGGACAGGCCGGTGAGCTGTTTCAGCTGCCCCGCCGTCAACGGGCCCTCGCGTTGCAGCAGCCGCAGGGCGAGCCGGTCGTTGATGGCCCGGGCTGTGCTCGGGGTTGCGGGCATGGCGGGAATCCTCCCACGGCCGAGGGGGACCCGGTCGGCGGGCCGACCGGAAGCACTCTATTTATCAGGCAGGGTCCCTGATAGTTTACGTCGGCGGTGCGCGGGCGCCGCCGACGGGAGCCGGGAGGGCGGGAGAATGAGCGGAGTGGGCGACGTGGTCTGCACACCGGCGGAGGTGAAGCACGCCCGGTACGCCGTGGCGGCCGTGTTCACCGTGCACGGCGCCGTCACCGGGTCCTTCGCCACCCGGGTGCCCTGGATCCAGGACCACGCCGGCGTCTCCACCGGCCAGCTCGGGTTCGCCCTGGCCTTCACCGCGTTCGGCGCGGCCTGCGCGATGCCGCTGGCGGGCTCGGTCACCCATCGCTTCGGCAGCCGTACGGCCATGCGCGGGCTGCTCGCGCTGTGGACGCTGTCGCTCCTCCTGCCCGCTCTCGCCCCGAACCTGCTGACGCTGTGCCTGGCGATGTTCGCCTACGGCGCGGCCGCCGGCATGGCGGACGTCGCGATGAACGCCCTCGGGGTGGAGGTGGAGCGGCTGCTCCACAGATCGGTCATGTCCGGGCTGCACGGCATGTGGAGCGCGGGCGCCCTGATCGGCTCGGCCGGCGGAACACTCGCCGCCCACCTCGGCGCGGACGCCCGCGTGCACCACGCCCTGGCCGCGGCGGTTCTCACCGTGCTCGGACTGCTGGCCTGCCGGTGGGTACTGGACATCCGGCCTGCGGCGGGCGAGGACCCGCCCCCGCGGTTCGCGCTGCCACCCCGCTCGGCGCTGCTGATCGGCGCCGTCGGCTTCTGCGCGGTGTTCGCGGAGGGCGCGAGCCTGGACTGGTCGGCGGTGTACCTGCGCGACCGGCTCGAGTCGTCGGCCGGGCTCGCGGCGGCCTGCACGACCGGCTTCATGCTCACGATGGCGGTGGCACGGATCGCGGGAGACGCGGTGGTCAACCGGTTCGGCGCGGTGCGCACGGTACGGGCGGGCGGGGTGCTGGCCGCGCTCGGCGGGCTGCTGATCGTCGTCGCCGGTCGTCCGGCGGTGGCGATCGGCGGGTTCGCACTGATGGGGCTCGGCATCGCGGTCGTCGTGCCGCTGTGCTTCGCCGCGGCCGGCCACAGCGGCCCGAACGCCACTCAGGCCATCGCGGGCGTCGCGACGATCACGTACACCTCCGGACTGATCGCCCCGAGCCTGATCGGCGGGGTGGCTCAGGCGACCAGCCTCACGGCGTCGTTCGTCGTGGTGACCGTGCTGGCGTGCGGGCTGGTGGCCTTCGCGGGCGTGCTGCGCGGCGGAGAGCGGACGGGCGGGGAGGTCGGTCCGCCGACCGCAGCAGTGCCCGGCCCCCGGCCCTGAGGGTCTCGCTCCAGGACGCGGGACGCATGGTCGCGGCGTCCAGCCGGACGAGGACCCGGGCGCCCCCTTCGCGCCCGCCCGTCTCAGAACCCGGCGGCCGCTGCTGGACGCGCCGGCGGTTACGACGACGCCAGCTCATAGGCGTACGCAGGGCTGAACTCGCCCGCCGCCCCCTTGCAGCCGTCCGACTCCCCCGGCAGCTTCACCCACAGATAGGCGTCGATCCGGGCCTGCCCGGTGTCGAAGGTGGGCGCCCTGCCGATCCTGCGGCCGTCCGGGTCGCACCACTGGCCGTCGGCCGGCGCGCCGTTGCCGTTGCGGCTCGTGTCGATGACCGCGCCCAGGCCCGCCGGACCGCCCAGCGCGTCCAGCACCCGGCGCACGTAGGCGGCCTCGTCGGCGGTGCCGCGGAAGTTGGACACGTTGCTGAAGATCCCGTCGGAGGACGCGGTGGAGGCGGCACCGGCCTGCTTCAGCAGCGCGGCCTGCTCCGCCGGCGGGTTCCAGTGGGAGTGGCCGGCGTCGTAGTAGACACGGGCCGACGGGTTCGCCGCCTTCAGCACACGTCCCGCGCGGGCCAGGGCGGCGAAGCGGTCGGCCCGCGCGCCCGCGTCGAGACAGTCGGCCTGGGCGATCGAGTCCGGCTCCAGGACGACGACCACGTCGCGGGAGCCGAGCCCGGCGGCGAACCGGTCGATCCAGCCGGCGTAGGCGTCGGTGTCGGGCGCTCCGCCCTCGGAGGCGCCGCCGCAGTCGCGGTCGGGGATCGCGTACGCCACGAGGACGGGGACCCGGCCCTGGGCGGCGGCACCCGAGGTGACCGCGCGGACCCGTGCGGCGATCGTGCCGGGCGCGTAGTCGGCGAACCAGACCGCGGCCGGCCGGTTCGCGATCCGGGACTCGATGACGGGGGTGCGCGGGTCCGCCGGGTGGGCGCGGACCCAGTCGAGGACCTGGGACTCGGAGTGGCGGTACAGGCCGGTGGACGCGGCCACCGCCCGGGGCTCGCGCACGGCTCGGCGGTCGGCCGAGGGAGCCGGCGTCGCGGCGGGCGGCGCGGTGGAGGGCGCCGCGGAGGCGGACGGGGAGGGCGGCGGGGAGGGGGACCGCGGCGTCGCCCCGGCACGCGGCCGGGCGCCGGCGGTGTCACGGCCATGGCCTCGATCGCCACCGTCGCCGAGCGCGGTCACCATCCCGGCCGCGGCGCCGAGGGCGACCACGGCCGAGGCGACGGCGACCACGACGGCGCGCCGGCCCGACCGTCGCTGACATACCCCTGACACGGTGCTGTTCCCCCTCCCGCGCGACGGGCCCGTTCCCCCGTTCCGGGGAAGCGTCGGGCTCGCCGGCACGCGGGCCAGCCTAGGACTGCCACCCTGCCCCCATGCCGCAATTGGAACAGTTCACCGCTCCCGTCGACGCGGGGGTCGGCCCGGCCGGCCCGAGCCTCGACGGCGTGCTCGCCCGGATGCGCGCCCTCGACGCGGGCCTGCCCGCGCGCGACGGGGTCGCGGTCTTCAACCGCGTCTACCTCGCGGTGACCGAGGAGGTCGGCCGGCGCATCGACCGGGGCCGCTTCCCCGACCCGCAGGCCGCGATCACGCTGGACGTACGGTTCGCCGAGCGTTACCTGGACGCGGTGGATCCGGCGACCGGCGACCGGCGTCCGCCCGCCTGCTGGCGCCCGCTGCTGCAGTTCCGCCGCCACCCCGGCGTACGCCCGCTGCAGTTCGCGCTCGCGGGCATCAACGCGCACATCGGGCACGACCTCGCGCTCGCCGTCGTGGACGCCTGCCGTAGCCTCGGCTGCGAACCGGCCGAGCTGGAGGACGAGTTCGACCGCGTGGGCGATCTCCTCGTCTCGCTGGAGGAGCGACTCCGCGAAGAGCTGATGCCGGGCCCCGATCTGCTGCAGATCGCCGATCCGCTCACCCATCTGCTCGGGGCCTGGAGCCTGGAACGCGCCCGGGACGCCACCTGGACGGCGGCCCGGGCGCTGTGGGCGCTGCGCCGGCTCCCCGACGTGGCCGTGGAGTTCACCGAGCGGCTCGACACGGCCGTCGGCTTCGCGGGACGGATGATGCTCACCCCGCTGTGAGGCGCACCGGCGCGCGGCGCGCCCTGGAGGCACGCCGGTGGAGGCACGCCGGTGAGGGACTCAGTCCTCCGGGAGCTCCACGGGTGCGATCTCGTCGTACACGTCGCCCGGGCCCGGGTTGGTGGCGTCGGTCGCCCCGCCGAAGTGGTGCATGACGCCCCAGACCGCGTTGAGCGCGGTCTGCACGGCGCCCTCGGCCCAGCCGGCCGTCCAGGAGATGTCGTCGCCGGCGAGGAAGACGCCCCGCTTGTCCTCGGGCAGCCGGTCCTGCATGAAGTGGGTGAACAGTCGCCGCTGGTAGCGGTAGTGGCCGGGCAGGTTGGCCTTGAAGGCGCCCATGAAGTAGGGCTCGTTCTCCCAGGACACCGTCACCGGGTTGCCGATGACGTGCTTCCTGATGTCGACCTTCGGGTAGATCTCGCCGAGCGACTTCAGCATGACCTCCATCCGCTCGTTCGCGGACAGCGGCAGCCACTTCAGGCTGTCGTCGCACCAGGTGTACGAGAGGCAGATGACGGCGGGCCTGTCGGGGCCGTCGTCGAGCAGGTACGTCCCGCGCGTCATGCGGTCGGTGAGGGTCATCGACATGACGTCCCGGCCGGTGGTCTCGTCCTTGTCGAGCCAGAACGGCCGGTCGACGGGTACGAACAGCTTGCTGGACTCCATGTAGTGGGTGCGCTCGATCGCGGTCCAGTGGTCGATCGGGAAGAGCGAGTCGTCACAGGCGATCTTCGACAGCAGCATCCAGGACTGGGCGGTGAAGACCGCGGCCCGGTACGTGCGGATGTCGCCGTCGGCGTCGGTCACGGTGATCCGGTCGCCCGCGGTGCGGTGCAGCCGGGTCACGGCGGGTCGCGGCTCGCCGCCCTGGTGCAGCGAGCTGAGCGAGGTGCCGTACGGCCAGTGGACGATCTTCTCCGGTTCGCGTTCCCACAGGCGCAGCGGCAGTTGCTGGGAGCCGCCGACGATGCCGCGGTGGTGGTCGTCGGCCTCGGTGTAGACGACGCGCAGGATCTCCAGGATGGAGTTCGGGAAGTCGGTGTCCCAGCCGCCGGTGCCGAAGCCGACCTGGCCGAAGATCTCCCGGTGGCGGAAGGACTTGAACGCCTCGGAGTCGCAGAGGAATCCGTAGAAGGTCTGGTTGTCGAGCTTCTCGACGAGCTTCGCCCAGATCTCGCGGATGCGCGTCACGTCCCGCTCGCGCATGGCCCGGTTCATGTCGGAGAAGTCGGCGCCCTCCTCGATGCACGCGCTCCAGGCCGCGGCGACGTCGCGGTAGACCTGCGGCAGGTCGTCGATCGTCTCTGCGTAGTGCGACTCGCCCTTGAGGTCGACGACCGTCGAAGGGGTGGCCTCCGCGAGGGGGTTGGGGAACGGCCGGGTCTCCAGCCCCACCAGGTCGATGTAGTGCTGGAGCGCCGTGGAGGACGGCGGGAAACGCATCGCGCCCATCTCGGCGGTCAGGGAGGGGTCGCAGCCCTCGAAGCCGACGGTGCGCAGTCGTCCGCCGATCCGGTCGGCCTCGTAGACGACCGGCTTGAGCCCCATCTTCATCAGCTCGTACGCGGCCACGATGCCGGACAGCCCGCCGCCGATGACGGCGACCTCGGCGCCGTGCTCGGTCGCCGGGATCTGGCCGAGGCCCGCCGGATGTGCGAGGAAGTCGTCGTAGGCGTACGGGAAGTCCGGACCGAACATGGTGATCGGCGGCTGCTGCTCGTCTGCGTGCTCGACGGCGTTGGGCACGGTGGACGTCATGGGGTGCGGACTCCTTGCGGCAAAGATGAGCGGAGGTGTGCGGCGTTCGGGGTGCGGCGCCGCCGGTGCGGCGTCGGGGGTGCGGCGTCGGGGGTGCGGCGTCGGGGGTGCGGCGTCGGGGGTGCGGCGGTCAGACCAGGGACCCGTAAAGACCGGGGCGGCGGTCCCGCAGGTAGGGGTTGGCCTCACGGGAGGCGGCGAGGGCGACCGGGTCGGCGTCGGCGAACACCAGTTCCTCGGCGCGGCCCGCACGCGCCCGGGCGATCCCGTCGGGACCGGCCAGGGTGGAGAGTCCGACGAACTCGAACTCCCCTTCCCGGCCTACCCGGTTGACGTAGGCGACGTACATCTGGTTCTCGAAGGCACGCACCGGGATCATCGACTCGGCGACGAACTGGAAGGGATGCATCTGCGCGGTCGGCACGACGAGCAGGTCGGTGCCGGCCAGCGCGTGCGCCCGCACGTTCTCCGGGAACTCGACGTCGTAGCAGATCAGGAGGCCGACGGTGAGGCCGTTCAACTCTGCCTGGGCGACGGGCTGCGCGCCCTCGGTGAAGTGGTCGCGCTCGAAGCAGCCGAAGAGGTGGGTCTTGCGGTGGTTCGCGAGGCGGCCGCCGTCGGCGGAGATCAGCTGGACCGCGTTGTACACGGTCTCGCCGGAGCGCTCCGGGTAGCCGTAGGCGATCGCGATGCCGTGCCGCGCGGCGGTCTCGGCGACGGCGACCGCGCAATCGCCGTCGGCGGGCTCGGCGAGACGGGCGACGTCGTCGCCGATGGCGTACCCGGTGAGGAACATCTCCGACGTGACGAGCAGCCCGGCGCCCGCGGCGGCGGCCCGGTCCGCGGCCTCGTCGAGGACCTTGAGGTTCTCGACGACGGAGCCGGGGCGTCCGGAGCTCTGGAACAGGGCGGTGCGCATGCGTGATCCTCACCGGGCGGAAGGGGGTTGTGGGGGCCACCTAGACGGTACGGGCGGCCGCGCGGACCGGACAAGAAGGAGCCGTTGCGCGACGGTGAGCGGTTCGTTGCGTGCGCGACGGGTGAGGCGGCGATTCGTTGCGCGCCTCCCTCTCGCCCGCACCCGACGACCGGGCGCTCACTCCCCTCTCCCCCGGCCTCGCAGCACCGCACTCGCCCGCCTCCTCCGGCGGTCCCGCGACAGCGCGCTCGCCGCCCTCCGCCGCCGCCTGCCCACCGCCAGCGCCGTGACCAGATACGGCAGCGCGCACAGGGCGAACACGATGCCGTGCGGGAACCGCGCGCCCAGGACGCCGTACGCGCCGTACACCGCGACGGTCACCAGCTCGGTGCCCAGTCCGGCGATCGAGGTCAGGGTGGCCCGTGCGGCGCCTTCGATGCGCTGCTGGAGCCGGACGTCGGCCAGGACGGTCGCCGTCTGGAAGCCGCCGAAGGCGAGGCCGACGAGGGCGATGCCGGCCTGCGCGCCCGTCAGCGCGCCGGCCGCGAGGGCGAGCGCGGCGCCCGCGAGGACCGCCGCCAGACCGGTGCGGCCGAGGCGCTCGGCCGCACCGGCCAGCAGGCTGCCCGCCGTCACCCCGGCCCAGACCGTCATGAGCAGGTACGGGACGGCCGCGTCCGCCGCCCCGGTCTCCCTGACCAGCAGCGGGGTGTACTCGTCGAGCGCGCCCCACACCGCGGTGACGGCCGGGACGAGCAGCAGGGCGCCGAGAAGGGGACGGTCCCGGTGGAGTCCGGCCAGTCCGGAGAGTCCGGTGCGCAGCGTCCGGGTCCAGCCCTCGTCGCGCCGGTCCCCGCCGGCGTCCGTGCCCTGGTCCCCGCCCTCACCCACGCCGGGCGTCTCACTCACGCCCGACGCCTCACCGCCGCCGGGGCCCTCACCGTCGAGGCCCCCGCCGCCTACGGCGTCGCTCCCGGCGGGCGGCCGGGTGCGGTGCTCCGGGAGACAGGCCGCCGTCGCGGCGCAGAGCAGGCACGCCAGCACGCTGGCCGCGCCGACGGCCGGGTATCCGCCGGCCGCGAAGACCGGGCCGGCCAGACCCGTCGCCGCCATCACGGCCCCCTGGCCCACGGCGTGCGCACGCCCCATGACCCCGGCGTACCGGTGGGCGGCGCCGGCCCGGTCCAGTTCCTCGTAGACCAGTGCCTCCAGCGCGCCGGAGCCCAGCGCGCCACGGGCTCCCCACAGGACGAAGCCGGCCGCGAAGGCCCAGTACGAGGGGAACAGCACCCACAGCGCGAAACCGGCCGCGCCCAGCAGCGGGCCGGTCCACAGCAGCAGCCGCCGGGAGACGGCGTCCGCCAAGGCGCCCGAGGGCACCTCGAGCAGGACGCCGGTCAGCGACCACAGGACGAAGAGGGAGGAGATCTGCCCGACGGACAGCCCGGCGTCCGCGAACAGCAGCGCGTACACCGGATACAGGAGCACGAACTCGTCGAGGAACGCGTACGCGTACAGCGTTGCGGTCAGTCGACGGACGCCGGAGCCGGTCGTGGATCAATGTCGCCAGGTCATGCCGTCGATGGTAGGCGGCTCACGTCCTTTCGCCCACCGGTTTTCCGCAGACCGCCGCGGGGGTGATCGCGAAGGTGGTGATCACCGCGGCGTGGTCGGAGGGCCAGTCGTTGTCCTCGACGTCCGGCCAGGGCCGGTTGCCGCCGGTCACCAGGGTCCGCGAGTCGAGCACCCGCAGACCGCGGTGGAACACGAAGTCGATCCGGTCCTGCGGTTCCGGTCGGCCGCTGCCGTCCTCGTGCTCGGCGTGCACCGGGGACCAGGTGTGACCGGGCTCCCGCACGGGGTCCGGGTGCGCCTCGCGGTAGGAGTCGGCGAAGCCCGCCTCCTCGGCGGCCCTCGTCACCGGCCACGGGACGTCCGCCCGGTCCAGGTGGGAGGGGCAGTTGAAGTCGCCGACGAGGACGACGGGACGTTCCGGGCCCTCCCCGACCCGGCGCAGGGCGTCCCCCAGCCGCGCGAGCCGGCCCTCCTCGTGCGCGGTCAGGGCGTCCGCGGTGAGCCCGTCGAAGGCAGCCTCGTAGGGCCCGTAGGGCGCGCAGTCCAGGTGGACCGTCCACACGTCCACCTCGCCCCCGAGGACGCGGATCCGGGCGCCCGCCGCACCGTAGAAGCCCACGTCGGGGTCGCCGAGCCCGGCCGTGATCGGGTGGCGGCTGACGATCCCCAGGTTCTCCCCGGCCCGGTGGCAGTGCCAGCCGAGGGCTTCGGCGAGCTCCTCGGCGGCGCCGCCGTACGTCTCCTGGAGTCCGACCACGTCCACGTCGGCCTCGGTGAGCACCTTGAGCTGCTTGGCCCGGTGGTCGCGGACCTCGGTTCCCCCGTGCCAGAGGTTCCACGTCATGACGCGGAGCCGGTGCGGGAGCAGCGAGCGGAGCCGGTCGGGGGTGACGCCTTCCAGACCGGCCACGACGGTCCGGCCGGGGGCCGGGGCGATCGGCGCGAGCGACGGCACCGCGAGCACCGCGCACCCGGCCGCCTCGGCGGAGGCCACCCCGGTCTCGGTGTCCTCGACGGCCACACAGGCCGCGGGGTCGACGCCGAGGGCGGCGCAGGCCGCGAGGTAGGGGTCGGGGGCGGGCTTGGTGTGCTCGGTGTCGTCGGCGGTGACGGTGACGGCGAACCGGCCCGCGCCGAGCGCGTCGAGCACGAGGTCGGCGACGGCCCGGGGCGACGCGGTCACCAGTGCCGTCGGGACGCGCTCCCGGGCCAGGGCGTAGAGCAGGGCGAGCGCGCCGGGACGCGGCACGACGCCGGCGCGCACGCGGTCCGCGAACTCGCGGTGCAGCGCCTCGGCGAGGCCCGCCGCCGGCCGGCCCGTGCCGACGGCCAGCCAGCGGGCGGTGTGTTCGACGGGGCGGCCGAGCACCTGCGGCCGGTCCGCCTCGGTCAGCGGCCGTCCGGCGACCCGCTCCACCGCCTCCCACCACAGCCGCTCGGTGTCGACGAGCGTGCCGTCCATGTCGAACAGGGCGGCCTGGAGCGGGATTCGGGTCACGGTTTCCTCTTTCGGCACGGGATCAGGAAGTACGTTCGGCGACGAGCACCGGGCGGTCCGGCAGCGACACGGTCACCGTCGTCCCCGCCGCGAGCCCGGCGGCCTCGTGGGCGGGCAGGTCGGCCTTGACCTCGGTGCCGTCGGCGAGGCGCACGGTGAGCCGGACGGCCGCGCCCAGGAAGGAGCCGGCGACCACGCGCGCGTTCCCGGCGTCCTCGGCCCGTACCCGCACCGCCTCCGGCCGCACCAGGACGTCCACCTCGGTCACGGCCGGCACCCGGCCGTCGACGGGCAGCCGACGCCCGAGCACCTCGACGCTGCCGCCGTCCAGGTGTCCCGGGATCCGGCTCGTCGTGCCCACGAACTCGGCGACGAAGGCCGTGACGGGCCTGCCGTACAACTCGGCCGGGGCAGCGCACTGTTCGAGCCGCCCGGCGTGCATCACGGCGACCCGGTCCGCCATGGACAGGGCCTCCTCCTGGTCGTGGGTGACGAACAGGGTGGTGATGCCGAGCTCCTGCTGGAGCCGCCGGATCTCCTCGCGGAGGGTCAGCCGCACCTTGGCGTCGAGCGCGGAGAGCGGCTCGTCCAGCAGCAGGACCCGCGGGCGCAGGGCGAGCGCACGGGCCAGCGCGATGCGCTGCTGCTGACCGCCGGAGAGCTGGTGCGGGAACCGGGCGCCCTTGTCGGCGAGGCCCACCAGGTCCAGCAACTCCGCGGCCCGCGACCGTCGTTCGGAGCCGCGCACCTTGCGCATCCGCAGCCCGAAGGCCACGTTGTCGAGCGCGTCGAGGTGCGGGAAGAGGCTGTACGACTGGAAGACCATTCCCGCGTCCCGGCGGTGGGCCGGGACCCGGGTGACGTCCTCGCCGTCGACGAGCACCGCACCGGAATCGGGGTGCTCGAATCCGGCGAGCACCCGCAGCGCGGTGGTCTTGCCGCAGCCGGAGGGGCCGAGCAGGGCGAGGAGCTCACCCGGGCGGACGGTGAGATCGAGGCCGTCGAGGGCGACGGTCGGACCGAACTCCCTTCGCAGCCCCCGGAATTCGACGGTCGCCGCCTGCTTCGCGGCCTTCGTCGCTGTCGTGTCGAGCACGGTCATGGTTCATCCCCGGGAAGTAGGACGGGTGCGCCCGCCGAAACCGGCGAGGACGAGGAGGAGTGCCCAGGTCACGAGCAGGCTGAGCACGGACACGGCGACGGACAGCTGGGCCTGCGAGCCGCTGACGTTCACGATCCAGACGGCGAAGGGCCGGAAGCCGAGCAGCTGCGCCACGGTGAACTCGCCCAGCACGAGGGCCAGCGTGAGGAAGGAGGCGTTGAGCAGCGCGCCGCGCAGGTTGGGCAGAACGGCCCGGACCAGCGCCTGCGGCCAGCCGGCGCCGCAGCTGCGGGCGGCCTCGACGAGGGTGCGCACATCGATGGAGCGCAACCCCGCGTCCAGGGCGCGGTACGCGAACGGCAGCGCCATCACCACGTACGCCAGCACGAGGACGACGGGGAAGCCGGGGTCCTGGATCGCCACGAACGTCTGGAAGAGGGGGGTGCGCGAGAGGTGCTCGGGTCCCCACTTCAGGACGGTCCCGATGCCGGCGACGAAGGCGATGGGCGGCACCACCAGCGGCAGCGAGCACACCACCTCGACGACCGGCCGCAGCCGTGGCGAGCCCAGTCGCAACGCCACCGTGGCGGGCACCATCAGCAGCAGGACGACGGCGATGGTGGCGGCGGCCAGCTCCAGGGAGAGCAGCAGGCTGGAGCCGAAGCCGTCGGCGGAGAAGATCTGTGTGTAGGCGTCGAAGGTGACGCCCTGCCCGGGCACGTCGACGGTGAAGACGACCGACGCGGCCAGCGGTACCAGGAAGTACAGTCCGGCGAGGCCGAGGACACCCCACCGCCACAGGTTCAGGCGAGCCATCGCGCGCTCCGTCGTTGCAGGGGCAGGTACACGGCCATGACCAGTCCGGCGACCAGGACCATGTCGAGGCTGAGCGCGAGCGCCACGTTCTCCTGCCCGACGAGGACGTTGCCGGAGATGGCGTCGGCGATCTGGAGGGTGACCAGCGGGACGGAACTGCCCACCATGGCCGCGGCGGTGGCGTACGCGGCGAAGGCGCTGCCGAAGAGCAGCACGAGGCCGCCGAGCAGCGAGGGCAGCAGAACGGGCAGGGCGACGTGCCGCCAGTACTGCGCGGACGTCGCGCCGTTGTTCTGGGCCGCCTCACGCCACTGGGAGCGCAGTCCCTCCAGGGCGGGGGTGATGGTGAGCACCATCAGCGGGATCAGGAAGTACAGGTAGACGATCACCAGTCCCCAGAAGCTGTACAGGTCCCAGCCCCGGTCGGTGAGACCGAACTGCCGGGTCAGCACACCGGCGTTGCCGAGCGTGGCGACGAAGGCGAACGCCAGCGGGACCCCGCCGAAGTTGGCCAGCACCCCGGACGCGGTGAGCACGGCCTCGCGCAGCGCGCGGAAGCGGGAGGTCACGACGGCCTGGGCGAGCGGCAGCCCGAGCAGCGCCCCCAGCGCCGCCGACACGGCGGACAGCTTCACGCTGCCGAGCAGGGCCGTCAGATAGGCGCCCCGCAACGAGGCCGTCAGGTTGTCGGCCGTGTAGGACGTGGCGCCCGTGGCCGGGTCCTTGGCGGTGAACGCGCCGTCGAGCATGGCCACAGCGGGCAGCCCGAAGGCGAGCGCGGTGAAGGCGAGCAGCGGGACGACGGCGAGCCAGCCGAGGGCACGGCGCCGCCGCTTCACCGGAGCGGCGGCGGCCGTGTCGACCCGTACGGCGGTGGTGGTCATCCGGAGACGGCCTTGGCCCAGCCCTGCCCGAGGACCGTCTTGGCCTTGCTCTGCTGGGCCTCGGTCGGGAAGGCGGGCGTCCCGGACACCTCGGGCAGCTTGGCGGCCGCCGCCTTGTCGAGGGTGCCGGCCTTCTCCATGGCGGTCATCAGGGCCGGCCGGGCGTACCCCTTGAGCCACAGGTTCTGGCCCTCGGCGCTGTAGAGGTACTCCTGCCACAGACGTGCCGTCGCCGGGTGCGGGGCATCCTTGTTGATCGCCTGGGAGTAGTACTGGGAGAACCGGCCGTCGCTCGGCACGGACACCTTCCAGTCGACGCCCTTGGACGTGAACTCGTCGGCGTACCCGGCGTTGAGGTAGTCCCAGTCGATGCTGATGGGCGTCTCGCCCTTCTCGACGGTGGCCGGGGTCGACTCGACGGGCGTGTAGTTGCCGTTCTTCTTCAGCTTGGCGAAGAAGTCGAGGCCGGGCTGGATGTCGTCGAAGGAGCCGCCGCTCGCGAGGGCCGCCGCGTAGACGCCGCCGAACGCGGAGCCGGACTTGGTGGGGTTGCCGTTGAGGGCGACCTGGCCCTTGTACTGCGGCTTGAGGAGGTCCGCGAAGGTGGTCGGGCAGGCCTTGACCCGCTTGGCGTCGCAGCCGATGGAGATGTAGCCGCCGTAGTCGTTGTACCAGCGGGCCTGCGCGTCCTTCTGGCCCTCGGGGATGTCCGCGAAGGAGGCCACCTTGTAGGGGGCGAGCAGCCCCTGCTGGGCGGCGCTCAGGGCGAAGGAGCTGCCGAGGTCGAGGACGTCCGGGGCGCGGTCCTGGCCCTTGCGCGAGGTGACGGCGTTGATCTCGTCCTGGCTCGCGCCGTCCGGGTTCTCGACCGCGACCTTGATGCCGTACTTCTTCTGGAAGCCGTCCATGAGGGCGCCGTAGTTGGCCCAGTCGCGGGGCAGCGCGATGGCGTTCAGCGTGCCCTCCTTCTTCGCCGCCTTCACCAGCGCGTCGAGTCCGCCGAAGTCGGCGGCGGAGGTGGCGGTGGCGGCGTTCTTGCCGTCGGCGGTGGTGGAGGTGGTGTCGGGGGCGGCGCCACAGGCGCTCAGGGCGAGTGCGGCGACGGCGGCAAGGGCACCACCACGGACGGCGGTTCTCGGCAGGGGCACGGTCACGGCTTCTCCAGGGGACGCGCGAGAATGCAGGAGACAGGGCGAGATGAGACGAACTTGTCTGAACAAGTTGGCCTCAGTACGCACGCCGCTGATGTCCCCTCGGTAAACACCGGCGAAACCCTGTGCCCAGATTTCACGGACAGTTGCGGCTGCCGCCGAGCAGTGCGGCAGGTCGACTAGGCTGGTCAGGCTGTGTACAGCTGTCGACGCAGAGGGGAAGCATGGCCGCGCGACACGAGGAGATCACCGACGAGCTGCGCCGGGCGATCGACCGCGGAGAGTACGCGGTCGGCGCACGGCTGCCCGCCGAAACCGACCTCGCCGCGCAGTACGGCGTCTCCCGCGGTACGGTCCGCCAGGCCGTGGCGGCGCTGACCGCCGAGGGACTCATCGGCTCCCGCCAGGGCGCCCGCCGGGTGGTCCTGGCCAGCCGCCGCAGCCAGAGCTTCGCCGAGCTGCGCAGCTTCGCCCAGTGGGCGCGCGCGATGGGCCGCGAGGCGAGCGGCCGGGTGGTCGCGCAGGAGTACCGCCCGGCCACCGCCGAGGACGCCGTGCATCTCCAGCTGCGCGCCGGCACGCCCGTGTTGCGCGTCCTGCGGCTGCGCGGCCTGGACGGCGAGCCGGTGCTCGTGGAGCGGACCGTGTACGCGGACTGGATCTCCCCGGCCGTCGAGACGATCGAAGCCGACTGCCCGTCGGTGACCCAGCGCCTCCTCGACGACATCGGCCTGGTCTTCGCCTACGGCGAGCACGTCATCGACGCGGTGGCGGCGGGCGCCCGGGACGCCGGCCTCCTGGGCGTCCGCCGCACGAGCCCCCTGCTGCGGGTCCGCCGGGTCACGACGACCCGCGAGGGCCGACCGGTGGAGTGGTCGGACGACCGCTACCGCCCGGACGCCGTCAGCTTCAGCGTGCGCAACTCGATCGGGAACAACGCGCTGGCCCGTAAGACCGCCGAGTAGACCCGGACCTGCGCACGTCGCCGCGGACCGATGCCTCAGGTCGCCGTGGGGCGTGTCGCAGGTCTGCGCGGAGCGGGGCGCGGACCGCCGCGGACCAGGGCGCGGGCCGCCGGGGCGCGGGCCGCCGCCCGGCGGGGCGCAGGTCCCTCAGGTCGGCGATCCCGCGGAGAAGCGGCGCAGCAGCGGGGAGAGCACCAGCACGGACTTCGTCCGCTCCACGAACGGCTCGCCCGCGATGCGCTCCAGCACGCGCTCGAAATGGCGCATGTCGGCGGCGAAGACCTGGGCCACCGCGTCCGCCTCACCGGTGACGGTGGAGGCGGCGACGACCTCCTGGTAGCGCTCGAGCCCGCGCTGGATGGTCTCCGGGGAGGTGTTGCGGCGGCAGTAGATCTCGACGAACCCCTCGGTCTCCCAGCCGAGGGCCGCGGGGTCGACCCGCACCGTGAAGCCGGTGATGGCGCCGGTGGCCCGCAGCCGGTCCACGCGCCGTTTCACGGCGGGCGCGGACAGGCCGACCAGCTGCCCGATGTCCGCGAAGGAGCGGCGGGCGTCCTCGGCGAGGGCGTGCACGATGCGTTCGTCGAGATCGTTCAGCACAGTGGGTCGTTCACTTCTCGGATGGCGCGGAGGTCGCGAGTCGGGAGCGGCGGTGGGCCGTAAGGGAAGTAGAACACGAGCCCGACCGCCGTCCGGACACCGAACACCGAACACCGCCAAGGTGACGGCCGACAGGCTGCCTCGGTCGAGCACGCGCCGACTCCTTCGTCGCAGCCTCTCGGCACGACGGGGACCGGCGGCGCACCCGCGCGAGCGGGAACCCACCGAGCGGGGTCCCGCCACGCCACGTCCAGCGCACGACTGTACGAGCAGGGCCGTAGCGCTCGTCATGCTGCAACCTTGCGCACACACGCAAGATCATTTACGTCTGCGCCACGGGCGTGCCCGTTCATCGCACGACCGCCAAAGCCGGGCGGCAAGGCGCTTTCGAAGGGGCGCGGGGAACCGCGCGACCAGCCCCCACCGGCCCGCACCCGAAACACGACCCGACCGCCCCCGTCCGCCCCACCCGCGGAGCTACCAGCTCGCGTGCAGCGGCTTGCCCTCCGCGTAACCGGCCGCGCTCTGGATGCCCACGACGGCCTTGTCCGCGAACTCCTCGAGGGAGCCGGCGCCCGCGTAGGTGCAGGAGGAGCGGACGCCCGCGATGATCGAGTCGACCAGGTCCTCGACGCCCGGGCGGACCGGGTCGAGGAACATCCGGGAGGTGGAGATGCCCTCCTCGAACAGCGCCTTGCGGGCCCGGTCGTAGGCGGACTCCTCCGAGGTGCGGTTGCGGACGGCCCGCGCGGAGGCCATGCCGAAGGACTCCTTGTAGGGACGGCCGTTCGCGTCGTGCTGGAGGTCGCCCGGGGACTCGTAGGTGCCCGCGAACCAGGACCCGACCATCACGTTGGACGCGCCCGCGGCGAGCGCCATGGCGACGTCACGAGGGTGGCGGACACCGCCGTCGGCCCACACGTGCTTGCCGTGTTTCCTGGCCTCGGCCGCGCACTCCAGGACGGCCGAGAACTGCGGCCTGCCCACGCCGGTCATCATGCGGGTGGTGCACATGGCGCCGGGGCCCACGCCGACCTTGATGATGTCGGCGCCGGCCTCGATCAGGTCCTTGACGCCCTCGGCCGAGACGATGTTGCCGGCGACGATCGGCACCCGCGGGTCGAGTGCGCGCACGGTGCGGACGGCGCTGATCATCGACTCCTGGTGACCGTGCGCGGTGTCGATGACGAGCGTGTCCACGCCCGCGTCGAGCAGCTGCTTGGCCTTGCCCGCGACGTCGCCGTTGATGCCGACGGCCGCGGCGATGCGCAGCTTGCCGTCGGCGTCGACGGCCGGCGTGTACAGCGTGGCGCGCAGAGCGCCCTTGCGGGTCAGGATGCCGGCGAGCTTGCCCTCCCGGTCGACGGCGGGGGCGTAGCGCCGGTTGGCCGCGTCGAGGGTGTTGAAGGCCTCCCGCGGGTCGATGCCGGCGTCCAGGAGCAGCAGGTCGCGCGACATGACGACCTCGAGCTGCGTGAAGCGGTCGACGCCGGTGAGGTCCGCGTCGGTGACGACGCCGACGGGGCGGAAGTCCTCGTCGACGACGACGCCCGCGTTGTGGGCGCGCTTGGGCAGCAGGGCGAGGGCGTCGGCCACCGTCTGGTGCGGGGCGAGCACGATGGGGGTGTCCAGCACCAGGTGCCGGCTCTTGACCCAGCCGACGACGTCGGCGACGACGTCGATGGGGATGTCCTGCGGGATCACCACGAGACCGCCGCGCCGGGCCATGGTCTCGGCCATCCGGCGGCCCGCGACGGCGGTCATGTTGGCGACGACCAGCGGGATCGTGGTGCCCGTGCCGTCCGGAGCGTTGAGGTCCACGCTCTGCCGCGACCCGACCGCGCTGCGGCTCGGCACCATGAAGACGTCGTCGTAGGTGAGGTCGTGGGCGGGCTGGATGTCGTTGAGGAAACGCACGTGCTGCACATCCCGGTCGATCAGAGGTGACCCCCGGACAGGTCAGCCAGGGGGAGAAGCACGTACTTCATTCTCCCACGAGGGCGGCGATGCGCTGCCCGGACAGAACGTCCAAGCAGCTCACCGGGGTGTTAGGAGGATCCTCCGAGGGCGAGCACGACCGACAGCGCGGGGGTACGGTCCGCCGCCGCGGCGAACACCTCCTGCGCGATCTCCCACTCCTCCGGCCGCGTCCTGGCGTAGGGCCGCCAGTTCCGCACGATCACCAGCACGGGTCCGGACTCGGGTCCGTCCGGCAGGCCGGTGAGACTGTCGGCGAGGGCGTCCCAGTTGCGCGCGAACCGGTCGGGCAGCTCCAGGTGCCGGGCACAGCGGTCCATCAGGTCCGCTTTGTCCGTGACGCCGTCGAGGTCCAGCGTGAGCACGTGCTCCGTCATGCAGGCACCGTCCTGAGCCAGTCGTGGTGGTGGCGGGGGAAACGGCAGGGGGCGGGGAGAACGGCAGAGGGGGCGGCCCCGTGACCGTCCCCTCCGATCGTCCGTCAGCTCCCGTCCGGATCCGCCCGGTTGAGGGCCGGCTTGGGCGTCGGCCCCGCCGTCATCAGAAAGTCGGCCGCGGAGGTGTCCGTCACCAGGCTGGTGACGAGCCCGGACCGCAGCACGGCGTCGATCGCGGCCGCCTTGCGCTGGCCCCCCGCGATCGCGACGACCTCGGGAATCCTGCGCAGCTGGTCCGTCTTGACCGTGATGCACCGCTCCCCGAGGTCGCGCCCGACCCTGCGTCCGTCGGCGTCGAACAGGTGTGCCGACATCTCCGCGGCGACGCCGAGCGAGGCGTAGTGCGCCCGCTCCTCGTCGCTCAGCATGTCGTGCACCGTCGAGATGCCCGGCTCCCAGGAGCCGATGGAGACACAGGCGACCGTGACCTTGTCGAAGTACTCGAAGGCCCGGGCGATCCCGGTCTGGTGGCGCAGCGCGGTCGCGGTGGCCACGTCCGGCAGCAGCATCGGCGCGTAGATGGGGTGCGCGTCGCCGCCGGACACCTGGGCGGCGCGGCGGACGGCCTCGACCGAGCCGCGCTCGGCGGTGCCGGCGTCGTACACACCCGTCAGCTGCACGACCGTGCAGGGCGGCAGCCGGTCCAGCGCCGCCGCCATGTGGATGGTGGACCGGCCCCAGGCCAGCCCCAGCACGCCCCCCTCGTCGACCAGTTCGCCGAGCAGGTCGGCGGCCACCTCTCCCAGGTTCTCGGGATCCGTGGCCTCCTCGGCCTCGGCCGGGGACTCGACCACGACGGCGTGCCTGAGCCCGTAACGGGCGCGGAGCGCGTCGGAGCGCTCGGCGTCCAGTTCGGCCGGCACGCGAATCTCGATCCGTACGAGATCCCGTTCGAGGGCGGTCTCCAGCACCCGGGCCACCTTGAAGCGGCTGACGCCGAACTCCTCCGCAATCTGGATCTTGGACTTTCCCTCCAGGTAGAAGCGGCGGGCCATGGCCGCCGCCTGCACCAGCTCAGCGGGTCCCATCCGCATGGCTGACCGGCCCGACGACATACCCGACACGGCGATCTCCTCACTGCTGTTCACACTCTGGATACGCCGTTCATCCTCGCAGATCCGGCGCACTTGATCAGCTCTGATGAGAGCCGTTCACATTCCTGTAGGTAACTGGTCGGTTCAGTGGCGACACGCCCAGGAGGCTCCCGCGGTCGCCTTCTCCGCCTGAGCCCGCAGGCCACGGACCGCTTCGGCCGGGTCGTCGGCCCCGAAGACCGCGGATCCGGCCACGAAGACGTCGGCGCCCGCCTCGGCGCACCGCTCGATCGTCGAGGCCGACACCCCCCCGTCGATCTGCAGCCAGAGGTCGAGTCCGTGCTTGCTGATCAACTCGCGGGTGCGCCGGATCTTCGGCAGCATGATGTCGAGAAAGGCCTGACCCCCGAAGCCCGGTTCGACGGTCATGATCAGCAGCATGTCGAGTTCGGGCAGCAGGTCCTCGTACGGCTCGATGGGCGTCGCGGGCCTGAGGGCCATGGAGGCGCGGGCGCCCTTGGCGCGGATCTCGCGTGCGAGCCGCACCGGCGCGGCGGCCGCCTCGACATGGAAGGTGACGGACGAGGCGCCCGCCTCGACGTACTGCGGGGCCCAACGATCGGGGGCCTCGATCATCAGATGGCAGTCCAGCGGAGTGTCCGTCGCACGGGCCAGTGACTCTACGACCGGCACACCGAGCGTGAGGTTCGGGACGAAATGGTTGTCCATGACGTCGACATGGAGCCAGTCGGCTCCTTCGACCGCCTTCGCCTCGTCCGCGAGGCGGGCGAAGTCGGCGGACAGGATGCTGGGGTTGATCTGCGGGGCCATGACCCAAGCCTGCCATGCCCCTCAGGGGTTGCGGGCACCGGTTCCGCAGGGGGAACGTGGTTCGCCGTCGGCGGGCCCGCCCCGGCCGATCACGCAGATCCCCGCGCCCCTCACCGGGCGCGGTCCCACGCAGCGGCGACAGACCGGTCCGGGGGGTAGTCATGGCCGAGAAGCGCGGTATCGCCCACCTCGTCTGCGGGCGGCGTGCGAAGTGGCTGGTGCTGGCGCTGTGGGTGGTGGTGCTGTTCCTGACCGCGCCCTTCGCGCAGAAACTCACCGACGCGCAGGACAACGACGCGGCCTCCTGGCTGCCAGGCTCGGCGGAATCCACCCAGGTCCTGCAGATCTCGAAGGACTTCCGGCCCGAACAGATCCCCGCCGTCGTCGTCTACGCCCGCGACGGCGGCCTGACGGTGCGGGACCGGGCCGCGATCGACCGGGACGCCGCCGAGCTCAGGGGTCTCGGCGACCACGGCATCCGCGGCGCCGAGACCCGCGGCCCCGTCTACGACCGTGCGACCGATCCGCGGGCCGCGCAGATCTTCGTACCGATCACCATGGACGAGCAGGGCTGGCAGCGCATCGCCCCGGCCGTCGACTCCATCCGTGACGTCGTCGGCGACGGCGGCGCCGGACTGGCCGTGCACATCACCGGCCCCGGCGGCACGTCGGCGGACTTCTCGGAGGCCTTCGAGGGCATCGACTCCACGTTGCTGGTGTCGGCGATGGCGGTCGTCGTCGTCA
This sequence comes from Streptomyces sp. P3, assembly GCF_003032475.1. Taxonomy (NCBI): domain Bacteria; kingdom Bacillati; phylum Actinomycetota; class Actinomycetes; order Kitasatosporales; family Streptomycetaceae; genus Streptomyces; species Streptomyces sp. P3. Next base: position 4,892,471 of record NZ_CP028369.1, on the reverse strand, counting down.
TGCTCCTGATCACCTATCGCAGCCCCAGCCTCCTGCTCGTCCCGGTGATCGGCGTGGTCGCCGCCCTGTTCACCGCGCAGGCGCTCATCTACTTCCTCGCCCAGCACGCGGGACTCACGGTGAACGGGCAGAGCGCCGGCATCCTGACCGTGCTCGTGTTCGGCGCGGGCACCGACTACGCCCTGCTGCTGGTGGCCCGTTACCGGGAGGAGTTGCGCCGTCACGAGGACCGGCACGAGGCGATGGCCCTGGCCCTGCACCGCGCCGGCCCCGCGGTCCTGGCGTCGGGCGCCACGGTCGTCCTGAGCATGCTGGTGCTGCTGGCCGCCGAGATGAACTCCACCCGCGGCCTCGGCCCGGTCGCGGCCATCGGGGTGGCGGTGGCGCTGATCGCGATGATGACGCTCTTCCCGGCCCTGCTGGTCATCTGCGGTCGCTGGATCTTCTGGCCGGTGATCCCGCACTTCGGCTCGGACGAACCGACCGAGCACGGTGTCTGGGCCCGCACGGGCCGCAGTTTCGCCCGCCGTCCGCGCATGATCTGGGCCGTGACCGCCCTCGTGCTGGCGGTCTGCTCGCTCGGCCTGATCCAGCTCCGCGCGGAGGGCATCAGCAACGCGGACGCCTTCACCGGGACACCGGACTCGATCACCGGCCAGAAGGTGTCGGGCCGGTACTTCCCCGCGGGCAGCGGCGACCCGCTGGTGATCGTCTCCGACCAGGACCGGGCCGGACAGGTGCGCCGGGCGGTCGCCGGGACCGAAGGCGTCGTGCCGACCTCCCTCGGCGTGCCGTCCGGCGCGAAACCCGTCCACGAGGGCCGGGTGCTCCTCGAGGCGACCATGACCGCGCCTGCCGACAGCGAGGCCGCGAAGCAGACCGTCGAGCGGGTCCGCGACGCCGTGCACGAGGTACCCGACGCCGACGCCCTGGTCGGGGGCGGCACCGCGGCCCTGCTGGACATGGACAGGGCGACCACACACGACAACCTGCTGATCATTCCGCTGGTGCTGGTCGTGGTCCTGCTGATCCTCTGCGGGCTGCTGCGCGCCCTGATCGCCCCGCTGGTGCTGGTCGGGACGGTGATCCTGTCCTTCGCCGCGGCCCTCGGCATCAGCGCGCTGGCGTTCCGCCACGTCTTCGACTACGCGGGCGAGGCGACCGACTTCCCGCTGTTCGTCTTCGTGTTCCTGGTGGCCCTGGGCATCGACTACAACATCTTCCTCACCACCCGCATCCGCGAGGAGGCCGCCCGGCAGGGCACCCGCGCGGGTGTGGTGACGGGCCTGGCGGCGACCGGCGCCGTGATCACCTCGGCGGGCCTGGTGCTGGCCGGTACCTTCGCCGCCCTCGGCACGCTGCCGATGGTCGCCTTCGCGGAGATCGGCTTCGCGGTGGCCCTGGGCGTGCTCCTGGACACCTTCATCGTGCGGTCGGTGCTGGTCACCTCCCTGTTCCTGGACATCGGGCCGAAGGTGTGGTGGCCGCACCGGCTGTCCCGGGAGCCGGCCGGGCATCCGGCGGCGGTCCGGGGGGACCGGCGTCCCGAGGCGGTCCCGAAGGACGGACCCTTTGCATGACCATGCGAGTTCATGCATAATCTTCCTATGTCCAAGGTCCTCACCTCCCTTCCCGCCGGCGAGCGCGTCGGCATCGCCTTCTCCGGCGGGCTCGACACCTCCGTCGCGGTCGCGTGGATGCGCGACAAGGGCGCCGTCCCGTGCACCTACACCGCCGACATCGGTCAGTACGACGAGCCCGACATCGCCTCGGTGCCCGGTCGCGCGAAGACCTACGGCGCGGAGATCGCGCGCCTGGTCGACTGCCGCGCCGCACTGGTCGAGGAGGGCCTTGCCGCGCTCACCTGCGGGGCGTTCCACATCCGCTCGGGCGGGCGCTCCTACTTCAACACCACCCCGCTCGGCCGCGCCGTCACCGGCACCCTCCTGGTCCGGGCGATGCTCGAGGACGACGTCCAGATCTGGGGCGACGGCTCGACCTTCAAGGGCAACGACATCGAGCGGTTCTACCGCTACGGCCTGCTCGCCAACCCGCACCTGCGGATCTACAAGCCCTGGCTGGACGCGGACTTCGTGACCGAGCTCGGCGGCCGCAAGGAAATGTCGGAGTGGCTCGTCGCCCACGACCTGCCCTACCGGGACAGCACGGAGAAGGCGTACTCCACCGACGCCAACATCTGGGGCGCCACCCACGAGGCCAAGACCCTGGAGCACCTGGACACCGGCGTCGAGACCGTCGAGCCCATCATGGGCGTGCGGTTCTGGGACCCGTCGGTGGACATCGCCGCCGAGGACGTGACGATCGGCTTCGACCAGGGCCGCCCGGTGACGATCAACGGCAAGGAGTTCGCCTCCCCCGTCGACCTGGTGATGGAGGCCAACGCCATCGGCGGCCGGCACGGCCTCGGCATGTCGGACCAGATCGAGAACCGCATCATCGAGGCCAAGAGCCGCGGCATCTACGAGGCGCCCGGCATGGCCCTGCTGCACGCGGCCTACGAGCGCCTGGTCAACGCGATCCACAACGAGGACACCGTCGCCCAGTACCACAACGAGGGCCGGCGCCTCGGCCGCCTCATGTACGAGGGCCGCTGGCTGGACCCGCAGGCGCTGATGATCCGCGAGTCGCTCCAGCGCTGGGTCGGCGCGGCCGTCACCGGCGAGGTGACCCTGCGGCTGCGGCGCGGCGAGGACTACTCGCTCCTCGACACCACCGGCCCGGCGTTCAGCTACCACCCGGACAAGCTGTCCATGGAGCGCACCGAGGACTCCGCGTTCGGCCCGGTGGACCGGATCGGCCAGCTCACCATGCGCAACCTGGACATCGCCGACTCCCGGGCCAAGCTGGAGCAGTACGCCGGCCTCGGCCTGATCGGCACCGGCAGCCCCGCCATCGGCGCGGCGCAGGCGGCCGCGACCGGCCTCATCGGCACCATGCCGGAGATGCCGGAGGGCGGCGCCGAGGCGATCGCGTCCCGCGGCGAGGTCTCCGAGGACGACGCGCTGCTGGACCGCGCGGCGATGGAGTTCGGCACGGACTGACCCCGACGGGGCACCCTCGCTGAAAAAGGCCGGCCGCACACCACAGGTGTGCGACCGGCCTTCCGCATGGTCCCTTCACGGCCCGCGGCCGGCCCTGCGCACGACTCTCGCGCGGCTCAGCCCGTCTTCCTGATCAAGGCCAGGTACATGGCGTCGGTGCCGTGCAGATGCGGCCACAGCTGGACGTCCGGTCCCTCGCCCAGCGCCGGGACGCCCGGCAGCAGCGGCCGCGCGTCGATCAGCTCGGCCCGCGGGTACTGCTTGAGGACGTCGGACACCACGGCCCGGGTCTCGGCGAGATGCGGCGAGCAGGTGGCGTACCCGACCACACCGCCGACCCGGACGGACTCCAGCGCGGTCCGCAGCAGCCCGCGCTGCAGCGGGGCGAACCCGTCGAGGTCCTCCGGCCGGCGCCGCCACCGCGCCTCGGGCCGCCTGCGCAGCGCGCCGAGACCCGTGCACGGCACGTCCATCAGCACCCGGTCGAACGACCCGGGCCGCCACGGCGGACGCGTGCCGTCGGCGGCGATGACCTGCCAGGGCCCGGGATTTCCGGTCAGGGCCCTGGCGACCAGCCCCGCCCGGTGCGGCTGCTTCTCGGCAGCGAGCAGGGCGGCCCCCCGCTCGGCGGCGAGAGCGGCGAGCAGCGCGGCCTTGCCGCCGGGTCCGGCACAGCCGTCCAGCCACCTGGTGTCGGGCCCGTCGAGCGGCGCGGCGGCCAGGGCGAGCGCCACGAGCTGGCTGCCCTCGTCCTGCACCCCCGCCCGCCCGTCCCGTACGGCGTCGATGGCGCCGGGCTCGCCGCCCTCGGTGAGCCGCACGGCGTACGGCGACCAGCGCCCGGCGACCGCCGCGTCCTCCCGGAGGAGCTCCTCGGTCGTGGCGCGCCCGGGCCGGGCGACGAGCGTCACCTCGGGCCGCTCGTTGTCGGCCTCCAGCAGGTCCTCGATGCCGGCCCGCCCGCCGCCCAGGGAGTCCCACAGCGCGGAGACCACCCAGCGCGGGTGCGAGTGCACCACGGCGAGATGGTCCTCGGGGTCGTCGTCGTAGGGCGGTGCGACCTTCTCGATCCACTCGTCCAGGTCGTGCTGGGCGACCTTGCGCAGCACTGCGTTGACGAACTTGGCGCGCCCGTCGCCGAGCACGACCCGCGCGAGGTCCACCGAGGCGGACACCGCCGCGTGGGTCGGGATGCGCGTCCCCAGCAACTGGTGCACACCGAGGCTCAGGACGTCGAGGACCGGCGGATCCACCTCGCGCAACGGCCGGTCGACGCACGCGGAGATGACGGCGTCGTACGTCCCCTGCCGACGCAGCGTCCCGTAGACCAGCTCGGTGGCGAGGGCGGCGTCACGCGCGTCGAACTTCTCGGGCCCCTCCTTCTCGCGTGCCTTGCGCAGCAGCGGCGGCAGCACGAGGTTGGCGTACGCGTCCCGTTCGTCCACGGCACGCAGGGCCTCGAAGGCCAGCAGACGGACGGGGTCCTTCTGGGGCCGGCGGTAGGGCTTGCCCGGCTTACGGGGACGTTGGGGCTGCTCGCTCACGGGAAAGGTGCTCCGGGTGACAGAAGGGAAGGTGCGTCGAGAGGGACATCGAGGGCGAAGGCTCGGGCAAGCGCGCCGCGCCGGGGAGGTGGGGTCCGGGAAGTCGCGCCGAGGGGGGAACGGACGGTGGCGAAAGGTGCGTCCAGCGTACGTCGGCGGCCGGCGCTACAGCCCGACGGCCTCCGCGTCCCCGATCCGGACACCCCGCGCCCAGTCGGCGGCCCGCATGGGCTTCTTCCCCTGCGCCTGCACCCACAGCAGCTCGACGGCGTACGAACCGGTGCCGACGTGCACGCTGTTCTTGCCGACGGCGAGCGCGCCCGGAGCGAGGTCGGTCCGCGCGGGGACGGGCTGGACCTGGATGAGCTTGAGCCGCTCGCCCCGGAAGGTGGTCCACGCCCCGGGAGCCGGGGTGCAGCCCCGCACCACGCGGTCGACGCGCAGGGCCGGTGCGGTCCAGTCGACCTGGGCGTCCTCGACGGTGATCTTCGGTGCGAGGGTGATCCCGTCCCCGGGCTGCGGCACGGCCTTCAGGGTGCCGTCCTCGATACCGTCCATCGTCGCGGCGAGCAGTCCGCTCCCGGCGAAGGCGAGCCGGGTGAGCAGATCGCCGCTGGTGTCGGTGGGGCGGATCTCCTCCGTGACCGTCCCGTACACCGGCCCGGAGTCGAGCCCCTCCTCGATGAGGAAGGTGGAGGCGCCGGTGATCTCGTCCCCGGCCATGACGGCGTGCTGCACCGGAGCCGCGCCGCGCCAGGCGGGCAGCAGCGAGAAGTGCAGGTTGACCCACCCGCGCGCCGGGATGTCCAGCGCCACCCGGGGCAGCAACGCCCCGTAGGCCACGACGGGACAGCAGTCGGGCGCGATCTGCCGCAGCCGCTCCAGGAACTCCGGCTCCCGCGGCCTGACGGGCTTCAGCACCTCGATGCCGGCCTCCTCGGCCCGCTGGGCCACGGGCGAGGCGACCAGCCTGCGTCCCCGCCCGGACGGCGCGTCGGGCCGCGTGACGACAGCGGCCACCTCGTGCCGCCCTGAGGCGAGGAGAGCGTCCAGGGCGGGAACGGCGACCTCGGGGGTACCGGCGAAGACCAGCTTCATGAGTGGGCGATGCCTCTCGAAAGGACGAACGACGGGCAACGCACAAGTTTATGCCGCCCACGAAACCCCGGAACCCGCCCCGGGACGGCCGCCCACCCGTGTCCCGACGGGGGCGTACGCATATGCCCATACGCCCCCACACCGTGACCAGGGGAGCGGACCCGCGTTGGTCAAGAAAGAGTTGACACACCTTCTTCAACGCCGGTTCGAGAGGCTTGTTCATGGCCGACCATGCAACCCACGACGCCCAGGCCCGGGCCAGCCTGCACTTGCTGGTGCGGGACATCGAGCGCGTCCGCCGGCAGGTGGACGCACTGCGCACCCTCACCGCGCAGCTGGGCAACGTCTACCGCCCCCGCCGCTCCGGCCCCTCGACGGGCTTCGTCGTCTACGGACGCGCCCCCGCCCCGACGGTCCGCCTCGCGCAGGAACTGCGGGACAGCGTCGAGACCCTGGTGACCGCGGCGGTGGACTTCGACCGTTCGCTGGGCTTCTCGTGGGACGCGGTGGGCTCCGCGCTCGGGGTCACCAAGCAGGCGGTGCACCGTCGATACGGCGCCCGGCGCGCAGCCGCCGCCCAGGCGGCCACCGCCGAGGCGGAGCGGCCGACGGAGCCGGCCGGCGCGCGCCCGGTCGGCGTGACCACGAGCATCCCCACCGTTCCCACCGTTCCGGCCGCCCGCTCGATGCCGACCCAGCCGACGGCGGGCAGCCCGTCCCTGCGCGACGAGGCGAGACCGACCGCCTTTCCCGGCCCCCGCAACGGCTGACGCGACCACCCCGACTCCCCCACCCCTCCCTGCCCTCTCGGCCCCCTCCGAGAGGGCAGACGCACACCCCCCGCCACCACCCCGCTTCGACGAGCGTCCCGGTCGTCCCCGAAAAGCCGGCCGCGCCGGCCCATCCCCACCCGACCGACCCGGCCGACCACGCCCCGGCCGTGCCATTTCAGCCCGTCCGGCGTTCGAGGACGAGGCCCCCTCAGGGCCGAAAGCGGGGCCCGGGGGTGCAGCCCCCAGGGACCGTCACCCGGATCGACCCGCACATTCCCGGCCCCCGCCGCAGGCGAGCCTCACCCGATGTCCGGCGGATCGATGCGCACCCGGACGGCTTCCTCCGTGCCCCTCCCGGAACGCCCCGTCCCGCCCGTCCGGGCCATCCGCGCCGCCTGCGCCGCCTTCAACGCGGCGGCCAGTGCGGCTCCGCTCCCCGGCGGGACCCGGATCAGCGCGCGCTCCCACTGCTCCCCCGGCGGCGGCGTCCCCGGACGGCGGGGCCGCCCGGCAGGCTCGGCCGGAACCGGGACCGGCCCCAGCACCTCCGCCTCGCCGGGCAGGTCGACGGCGGCGAGGAACCCGGTGACCGCCTCCGCCGTCCCCGACACCGCCGCCATCCGCGACACCGGCGGAAAACCCAGCTCGGCCCGCTCGGCGAGCTCCCGCACGGCGTGTCCCACGGGATCCCAACGCACCAGTGCCTGCACCGGACGCAACGTCGGCTCGGCGACCACGACCACCGTCCCGCCGTCGCCCTGCGGCCGTACCAGGGCGGCGGCGGCGACCCAGCGCCGCAACGCGTCCTCCCCGGCCCGCAGGTCGGGCCGGCTCAGCATCGCCCAGCCGTCCAGCAGGAGGGCCGCCGCGTACCCGCCCTCGGCGACCGGCTCGGCGCCCGGCGTGGACACCACGAGCGCGGGCGCCCCCGGCACGGTGTCAAGGACGTGCTCACGCCCCGATGTGCGCACCGGGACGGCGGGAAACGCCCGCCCCAGCTCCTCGGCCGTCCGCCGCGCACCCACGACCTGAGCCCGAAGCCGGAACGAGCCGCATTCGGGACAGTGCCAGGCGCCCTCCTCGCGGCCGCACCAACCGCACCACAGGGAGCCGCCCGCGCCGCCGTCCCGCGCCTCGAGCGGTCCGCAACAGTGCCGGCACCGGGCGGCGGCCCGGCACTGCGCACAGGCCATCCGCGGCACGTAACCGCGCCGGGGCACCTGCACCAGCACCGGTCCGGTCCTGAGCCCCTCCCGGACGGCCTGCCAGGCGAGGGTGGGCAACCGGGCGGCCCGGGCCGCCTCGTCCCGGGCGAGATCCTGGTCGCCCACGGTCCGCACCAGCGGAGCCGTGCGCCGCACCCGCTCCCGCGGGGCGACCAACGGCCGGGCCCACCCGCTCTCGACGAGCTGGGCGCCCTCCACGGTGCAGCTCCAGCCGCCCATCAGAAAGCCGCACCCGTCCTGAGCCGCCCTCAGCAGCAGCACCTCCCGCGCGTGGGGCTGCGGCGCGTGCAGCTCGCTGTGGCTGTCGTCCCCGTCGTCCCACAGGGCCAGCAGCCCGAGGTCCTGGACGGGCGCGAACATCGCGGCACGGGTCCCGACGACCGCCCGCACGGACCCGCGCCGCACGGCCAGCCACTCCCGGTACCGCTTCTCGGGACCGGCGTCCGCGGTGAGCAGCGCATGCCGGCCCTCCCCCAGCGAGACCGTCAGTGCGGCGTCGACCCGGGCGGCGGCCCGTCCGTCGGGGACGACGACCAGCGCTCCGCGTCCCGAGGCGAGTGTCGCGGCGACCGCCCGCGCCAGCTCCTCGCTCCACTCGGGCCCGGGCAGCGCGTTCCACACCGCGCGCGGCGCACCGCCGGACGCCAGGGACTCGAGAAACGCGCCACCGCGCTCGTACCTGTCCCAGGAACCGGGCGTCGGCGGGGCGGGCGGCGGCAACGGAGCGGGCGAGGGCCGCTGTTCGGCCCGGGCGTTGCGCGGCGGGACGGCGAGCTGCAGCACGTCGGCCAGGCTCCCGGCGTACCGGTCGGCCACGGCACGAGCCAGCCCCAGCAGCTCCTGGCTCAGCACCCGTTCGGGCGACACCACCTGGGCGAGCGCCGCGAGCGGCCCGGAGTAGTCGGACGCGGCACGCCGCTCGACGAGGAAGCCGTCGATGAGGCCCCCGCCCTCGCGGCGCCCCTCCCGAACCCGCCCGCGCCCCGCGCCGAAGCGGACCCGCACCCGCACCCCCGGCTGGGCGTCGGCGTCCAGTTCGGCCGGCACCGCGTAGTCGAAGTACCGGTCCAGGTGCAGCACGCCCTTGTCGACGAGCACCCGCGCGACCGGCAACTCCTCTGCCAGCGCGGCTCCCCGCCAGGTCCGGGGCTTGGCCCGCGGCGCCTTGGCCTGCCGGACGCTCTCCCGGATCAGCGCGAGCTGCTCCGGCGGCGCGCCCTCCCCGGCCGCACCCCCGCCCCCCTGCCCGTTCTCGCTGCTCACACCTGCATTCTTACCAAACGCCACCGACAACGGCGGACGCCCCGAAGGCGCCCCGAAGTCGTCCTTCCCGGATCAGGCGGGCCGCGGCACGGGTCCTGCCCGCTGCACCGCACGCCCAGGGCCGGCCTCCACCGCGGCAGCCGCGGCCTTAGCACGGAAGATCACCGGCCTGAGGAGACCACGCCCACTGCCGCGAGGCCGCCTTTCGCCCTTGTCGCCCTCTCCCGAGACGCGTCGAGGCCCGGCCCTCCAGGGGAGAGCCGGGCCTCGCGAGTCACCGGGGCGACCGAGTGCTACAGGCCGGCGGCCTTGCGCAGTGCGTCCACGCGGTCGGTGCGCTCCCACGTGAAGTCGGGCAGCTCGCGGCCGAAGTGGCCGTACGCGGCGGTCTGGGCGTAGATCGGGCGCAGCAGGTCGAGATCGCGGATGATCGCGGCCGGGCGGAGGTCGAAGACGTCGTCGATGGCCTTCTCGATCTTCTCGACGTCGACCTTGGCGGTGCCGAAGGTCTCGACGAACAGGCCGACCGGCTCGGCCTTGCCGATCGCGTAGGCGACCTGGACCTCGCAGCGGGCCGCCAGACCCGCCGCCACCACGTTCTTCGCCACCCAGCGCATCGCGTACGCGGCCGAACGGTCGACCTTGGACGGGTCCTTGCCCGAGAAGGCGCCACCGCCGTGACGGGCGAAGCCGCCGTAGGTGTCAATGATGATCTTGCGGCCGGTGAGGCCGGCGTCGCCCATCGGGCCGCCGATCTCGAAGCGGCCGGTCGGGTTCACCAGCAGACGGTAGTTGTCGGTGTCGAGCTTGATGCCGTCGTCCAGGAGCGCCTTCAGCTCCGGCTCCACGACGAACTCACGGATGTCGGGAGCCAGCAGCGACTCCAGGTCGATGTCCGAGGCGTGCTGCGAGGACACGACCACGGTGTCCAGCCGGACCGCCTTGTCGCCGTCGTACTCGATGGTGACCTGGGTCTTGCCGTCCGGACGCAGGTAGGGGATGGTCCCGTTCTTGCGGACGTCCGACAGCCGCTTCGACAGCCGGTGCGCCAGGAAGATCGGCAGCGGCATCAGGGTCGGCGTCTCGTCGGACGCGTAGCCGAACATCAGGCCCTGGTCACCGGCGCCCTGACGGTCCAGCTCGTCCTCGTCGCCCTCGACCCGGGACTCGTACGCCGTGTCCACGCCCTGGGCGATGTCCGCGGACTGCGCGCCGATGGACACCGAGACACCACAGGACGCGCCGTCGAAGCCCTTCTTGGAGGAGTCGTAGCCGATCTCGAGGATCTTGTCGCGCACCAGCTGGGGGATCGGCGCGTAGGCCTTGGTGGTGACCTCACCGGCCACGTGCACCAGACCGGTCGTGATCAGGGTCTCGACGGCGACCCGGGAGGCCGGGTCCTCACGCAGCAACGCGTCGAGGATGGTGTCGCTGATCTGGTCAGCGATCTTGTCGGGGTGACCCTCGGTCACAGACTCCGAAGTGAACAGGCGACGGGACACAACGCTCCCTGGGGTTGCAGCGGCTGCTGGCTGATCATTGGCGGACGCGACAGGAGCTGCGCCCGGCGTCGTCCGAGAACAGTTTATCGGTCGTGCCCCGCCACCGGCCCACCCGTCTCGCCTCTCGGGAGCGCTGTGACCTGCGGCACGGGCATTCTGCCGAATGCCCGCCGCCCTTGGCCAGGGGACGCGGACCCGAATCCGGCCGGACCGGGCATGCTCGCGGGCGCGCCGGACGGTCAGCCGAGTCGCTGTGCCACCAGGTCCCACACGATGTCTGCCAGGGCCTCCTTCGGACCGTGGGCCACGGGGGTTTCGGTGCCGTCGGCCCCCAGCACGACGGCCTCGTTCTCCTCGGATCCGAACGTCCTGCGCTCCCCCACCTCGTTCACCACGAGCAGGTCGCAGCCTTTGCGCCGCAGCTTCGTCCGGCCGTTCGCCAGGACGTCGTCGGTCTCGGCGGCGAAGCCGACAACCACCTGGTTGGGGCGCGCCCGGTCGGTGGACAGCTCCGCGAGGATGTCCGGATTTCGCACCAGGACGACCGGGGCGGGCTCCTCGCCGTCCTTCTTCTTGATCTTGCCGGCCGCGTAGTCCCGCGGCCGGAAGTCGGCCACCGCGGCGGCCATGACGACCGCGTCGGCGTCGGCCGCGGCCTTGAGGACCGCCTCCCGCAGCTGCACTGCCGTGCCCACCGGGACCACGTCGACCCCCGCGGGGTCGGGCAGCCCGGTGTTGGCCGCTATCAGCGTGACGCGGGCGCCGCGGGCGGCGGCGGTGCGGGCCAGGGCGTACCCCTGCTTGCCGGAGGAGCGGTTGCCGAGGAAGCGGACCGGGTCGAGGGGCTCGCGGGTGCCGCCGGCACTGATCACCACGTGCCGGCCGGTCAGGTCGGGCTCCCGCACGCCTCTGGCCAGCACCCGGCGGCAGACCTCGAAGATCTCGGCCGGGTCGGGCAGCCGGCCCTTGCCGGTGTCGACGCCGGTGAGGCGCCCGACGGCCGGCTCGATCACGAGGGCGCCCCGGCGGCGCAGTGTCGCCACGTTCTCCTGGGTGGCCGCGTGCTCCCACATCTCGGTGTGCATCGCCGGGGCGAAGACGACCGGACAGCGGGCGGTGAGGAGCGTGTTGGTGAGGAGGTCGTCGGCGAGGCCGTGGGCGGCCTTGGCGAGCATGTCCGCCGTGGCGGGGGCGACGACCACCAGGTCGGCGTGCTGGCCGATGCGGACATGCGGAACCTCGTGGACGTCCTGCCAGACCTCCGTGGAGACGGGGTGGCCGGAGAGGGCGGACCAGGTGGCGGCGCCGACGAAGTGCAGCGCGGACGCGGTGGGCACGACACGTACGTCATGGCCCGACTCCGTCAGTCTGCGCAGCAGCTCGCAGGCCTTGTACGCGGCGATGCCGCCGCTGACCCCCAGAACGACCTTCGGCTTGTCCACCGTTTCTCCCCGGACCTCGGCGCGGGTACGCCGCGGCTCCCGGCGTACGGGTCCATCACACACCACAGGCCCGGCAGTCGCGCTGCCGGGCCTGTGGAAAAACCCACGGTGAGCCGAAAATACTACTGCGCAGGGCCCTCGACGGCCTCGGACGTCAGCAGACCGGCGTTGATCTCGCGCAGGGCGATCGACAGCGGCTTCTCGTGGACGTGGGTGTCGACGAGCGGACCGACGTACTCGAGGAGGCCCTCGCCGAGCTGCGAGTAGTACGCGTTGATCTGGCGCGCCCGCTTGGCCGCGTAGATCACGAGGCTGTACTTCGAGTCGGTGGCCTCGAGGAGCTCGTCGATCGGCGGGTTGATGATGCCCTCGGGCGCGGAGATGGAAGAGGACACGCTCTACCTTCCGATGGATGGGAAAAAATAGGTCATGATCACAGATTCGTGATCACACAACATCCATCAAGGCTAGCAGCTCGCGCGCCACGTCCTCGACGGAGGTGTTGACCAGGGTCACGTCGAACTCCGGCTCGGCCGCGAGTTCGATCTTCGCCGCCTCCAGACGGCGCTCGATCACCTCGGGCGGTTCGGTGCCCCGCCCGGTGAGCCTGCGCACCAGCTCGTCCCACGAGGGAGGGGCCAGGAACACCAGCCGGGCCTCGGACATGGACTCGCGGACCTGGCGGGCGCCCTGCAGATCGATCTCCAGGAGCACGGGCTCGCCCGACTCCAGGCGCTCCAGCACGGCGGCGCGCGGAGTTCCGTAGCGGTTGCCGGCGAACTCGGCCCACTCCAGCAGCTCGCCGTTGGCGATCAGCTTGTCCATCTCGTCGTCGGTGACGAAGAAGTAGTGGACGCCGTGCCGCTCGCCGGGCCGGGGTTTGCGGGTCGTCGCCGACACCGAGAGCCAGACCTCGGGGTGTTCCTTGCGCATATGAGCGACGACCGTGCTCTTGCCGACCCCTGAGGGGCCGGAGAGCACGGTCAGCCGCGGACGTGCGTCCGGGGGTTCGGGGGTCGTCCCCCGGAGGTTTACTGCCATGCAGCGATTATTCCAGCAATCCCGGAGTGCCCGGGACTCCCTTCCGGCAGGACCCGGGGATCAGGAGCCGGTGCTGCCGAACTCACGCTCCAGGGAAGCGATCTGGTTGGAGCCGAGGCCGCGCACGCGACGACTCTCGGAGATGCCGAGCCGCTCCATGATCTGCTTGGCGCGGACTTTGCCCACGCCCGGGAGCGACTCCAGGAGGGCGGAGACCTTCATCTTGCCGATGACGTCGTTTTCCTGACCCTGCTTGATGACCTCGTGAAGGGAGGCGCCGGAGTGCTTCAGTCGATTCTTGACCTCGGCCCGCTCCCGGCGAGCCGCGGCGGCCTTTTCGAGCGCGGCTGCGCGCTGTTCGGGGGTAAGGGGCGGAAGAGCCACGCCTACGTCACCTCGGATGTCGAACTGTCGGATACGGACCGGTGAGGAACCTAGTGGCCCCACACCTGGTGAGATACGAGCAACACGCGCTGCCCGTTCACTCTCCGTCGGAGACTAGCGGCCAACTCCGCCAGAGTCAGCGAGAACAGAGGAAAAGTCCTGGTCAGCCTCTACAGGGCCGGACATTTAAGACATACTGCCCCTGATTTGAGGATGTATCCAGACTCAAGTCGCCCCGGAGCCGCCCCGTCGAACCCCCGGTCGGGCGGCCGACGCCCTCCGGGCGGCCCTCAGGCGGCGGTCACGGCGGTCCGGACCTCGTACGCGAACCGCTCCACCGCGTCACGCAGAGCGACGACGCCGGGACCATGGCGCAGCACCCCCCGGCTCACGTTCGGAACGACGTTGCGCACCGCGGACCCGAAGACCCCGGGAAGGTCGGCCGGCGTCGCCCCCTGGGCGCCGACGCCGGGCGCGAGGAGCGGACCGTTGATGTCCAGGTCGTACGTCGAGAGGTCGCCCAGCGTGGCCCCGACGACCGCGCCGAAGGAGCCCAGGGGCTCCTCCCCCACGTTCTCGGCGGCCAGGTGCGCCAGCATCGTCGCGCCCACGTCGCGCCCGTCCGCCCGCACCGCGTGCTGGACCTCGCCGCCCTCCGGGTTGGAGGTCAGCGCCAGGACGAACAGCCCGGCGCCGCTCTCCCGGGCCAGCACGACCGCCGGCGAGAGCGATCCGTAGCCGAGGTAGGGGGAGACGGTGAGAGCGTCGGAGAACAGCGGAGCGTCCTTGTGCAGGAACGACTCGGCGTAGGCGGCCATGGTCGACCCGATGTCGCCGCGCTTGGCGTCCATGACGACCAGGGCGCCCGCCGCCCGCGCCTCCTGCACCGTCTTCTCCAGGACGGCCACCCCGCGCGAGCCGAACCGCTCGAAGAAGGCGCTCTGCGGCTTCAGCAGGGCGACCCGGTCGGCCGTCGCCTCGACGACCGTGCGGCTGAACCGCTCCAGACCTGCGACGTCGTCGTTCAGACCCCACTCGGCGAGCAGGGAGGCGTGCGGGTCGATGCCGACGCACAGCGGACCGCGTTCGTCCATCGCCCGCCGCAGACGCGCGCCGAAGGGTTCCGTCGTCATGCCGTCTTCCTCACGTCGGCGCCGACCGCGTCGGCGAGAGTGGCGTAGGGGCTCGTCCGCAGGCGGGCGGCGAGGCCCTTGTGGACGGCGCGGCCCCAGAAGGGTCCCTGGTAGACGAAGGCGCTGTACCCCTGCACCAGGGTCGCGCCGGCCAGGATGCGCTGCCATGCGTCCTCGGCGTTCTCCACGCCGCCGACGCCGACCAGCGTCACGCGGTCTCCCACGCGCGCGTAGAGGCGACGCAGCACCTCCAGGGAGCGCGCCTTGAGGGGCGCTCCGGACAGGCCGCCGGTCTCCTTCACCAGGGAGGGATCGGACGTCAGGCCGAGACCCTCGCGGGCGATGGTGGTGTTCGTGGCGATGATCCCGTCCAGACCGAGCTCCACGGCAAGGTCGGCGACCGCGTCCACGTCCTCGTCGGCGAGGTCCGGGGCGATCTTCACCAGCAGCGGGACACGGCGCGCGGTGACCGCACGGTCGGCGGCCTCGCGCACGGCGCTCAGCAGCGGCCGCAGCGCCTCGGTGGCCTGCAGGTTCCGCAGCCCCGGCGTGTTCGGCGAGGACACGTTGACGACCAAATAGTCGGCGTACGGCGCGAGCCGCTCGGCCGACTTCACGTAGTCGCCGACGGCGTCCTCCTCCGGTACGACCTTGGTCTTGCCGATGTTGACGCCGACGACGGGCCTGAAGACGGGCGTACGGGAGGCCAGGCGCGCGGCTACGGCCAGCGAGCCGTCGTTGTTGAAGCCCATCCGGTTGATGAGCGCGCGGTCCCGCACGAGCCGGAACAGCCGCTTCCTGGGGTTGCCGGTCTGGGCCTCGCCGGTGACCGTGCCGATCTCGACGTGGTCGAAGCCCAGCATCGACATCCCGTCGATCGCGACGGCGTTCTTGTCGAAGCCGGCCGCGAGCCCGAACGGGCCGTGCATGCGCAGCCCGAAGGCCTCGGTGCGCAGCTCCCGGTACCGGGGCGCCAGCGCCGCCGCGAGGAACGTGCGCAGCACCGGCACTCGGGCGGCGAGACGGATCCAGCGGAAGGCCAGGTGGTGGGCGTTCTCGGGGTCCATCCGGGTGAAGACCAGACGGAAGAAGAGCTTGTACATGTCTCAGGTGTCCTTCGGAGAGCCTGGTGAGCCCCGTGGAGCGTGGGCCTCGTGCCGAGGGGGCCTCATGAAGAGGGGGACACCGTTTCCGGTGTCCCCCTCTTCAGCTGCTAGTCGCGAGCCGCGGTCAGGTGTTCCGCGTGTTCCTGGAGCGAGCGGACGCCCACGTCCCCGCGGTTGAGGGCGTCGATGCCCTGGACGGCCGCGGCGAGCGCCTGCACCGTCGTCAGGCACGGCACGGACCGCGCCACGGCCGCCGTACGGATCTCGTAGCCGTCGAGCCGGCCGCCGGTGCCGTACGGGGTGTTCACGATGAGGTCGACGTCGCCGTCGTGGATGTGCTGGACGATCGTCTTCTCACCGCCCGGACCTGGGCCCTCTGACTGCTTGCGCACCACGGTGGCGTTGATGCCGTTGCGCTTGAGGACCTCGGCCGTGCCGGAGGTGGCGAGCAGTTCGAAGCCGTGGGCGACCAGCTCACGCGCGGGGAAGATCATCGAGCGCTTGTCCCGGTTGGCGACCGAGATGAAGGCGCGGCCCTTGGTGGGCAGCGGACCGTACGCGGCCGCCTGCGACTTGGCGTACGCCGTGCCGAAGACGGAGTCGATGCCCATGACCTCGCCGGTGGAGCGCATCTCCGGGCCGAGGACGGTGTCGACGCCGCGGCCGGAGGTGTCCCGGAAGCGGGTCCACGGCATCACGGCCTCCTTGACGGAGATCGGCGCGTTCAGCGGCAGCTCGCCGCCGTCGCCGGTCGCCGGAAGCAGCCCCTCGGCGCGCAGTTCGGCGATGGTCGCGCCGAGCGAGATGCGGGCGGCGGCCTTCGCCAGCGGTACCGCGGTCGCCTTCGAGGTGAAGGGCACGGTGCGGGACGCGCGCGGGTTGGCCTCGAGGACGTAGAGGATGTCGCCGGCCATCGCGAACTGGATGTTGATCAGTCCGCGCACGCCGACACCCTTGGCGATCGCCTCGGTGGAGGCGCGCAGGCGCTTGATGTCGAAGCCGCCCAGGGTGATGGGGGGAAGGGCGCACGCCGAGTCGCCGGAGTGGATGCCGGCCTCCTCGATGTGCTCCATCACGCCGCCGAGGTACAGCTCGTCGCCGTCGTAGAGCGCGTCGACGTCGATCTCGATGGCATCGTCGAGGAAGCGGTCGACGAGGACCGGCCGGGTGGGGCTGATCTCGGTCGACTCGGCGATGTACGAGGACAGCCGGGTCTCGTCGTAGACGATCTCCATGCCGCGGCCGCCGAGGACGTAGGAGGGCCGGACGAGGACCGGGTAGCCGATCTCGTCGGCGATGGCCTTGGCCTCGGTGAAGGTGGTGGCGGTGCCGTGCTTGGGAGCCGGGAGACCGGCCTCGGCGAGTACGCGCCCGAAGGCGCCACGGTCCTCGGCCGCGTGGATGGCCTCCGGAGGCGTGCCGACGATCGGCACGCCGTTGTCCTTCAGGGCCTGGGCCAGACCCAGCGGGGTCTGCCCGCCGAGCTGCACGACGACGCCGGCGATCGGACCTGCCTGCGCCTCCGCGTGGACGATCTCCAGCACGTCCTCGAGCGTCAGCGGCTCGAAGTACAGGCGGTCGGAGGTGTCGTAGTCGGTGGAGACGGTCTCCGGGTTGCAGTTGACCATCACGGTCTCGTATCCGGCGTCGGACAGCGCGAAGGAGGCGTGGACGCAGGAGTAGTCGAACTCGATGCCCTGGCCGATGCGGTTGGGGCCGGAGCCCAGGATGATCACCGCGGGCTTCTCGCGGGGCGCGACCTCGTTCTCCTCGTCGTAGGAGGAGTAGAAGTACGGCGTCTTCGCGGCGAACTCCGCGGCACAGGTGTCGACCGTCTTGTAGACGGGGCGCACACCAAGGGCGTGCCGGACCTCGCGCACGACGTCCTCGCGCAGCCCGCGGATCTCGGCGATCTGGTGGTCGGAGAACCCGTGCCGCTTGGCCTCGATGAGCAGGCCGTCGTCCAGGCGGTCGGCTGCGGCGAGCTCGTCGGCGATCTCCTTGATGAGGAAGAGCTGGTCGACGAACCAGGGGTCGATCTTCGTGAACTCGAAGATCTCCTCGGGGGTCGCGCCCGCGCGGATGGCCTGCATGACCGTGTTGATCCGGCCGTCGGTGGGCCGGACGGACTCCCGCAGCAGCTCGTCCTTGTCACCGGGCTCTCCGACGAACGTGAACTGGCTGCCCTTCTTCTCCAGCGAGCGCAGCGCCTTCTGGAAGGCCTCCGTGAAGTTGCGGCCGATGGCCATGGCCTCGCCGACCGACTTCATGGTGGTCGTGAGGGTGGAGTCGGCCGACGGGAACTTCTCGAAGGCGAAGCGCGGGGCCTTGACGACCACGTAGTCGAGCGTCGGCTCGAAGGAGGCCGGCGTCTCCTGCGTGATGTCGTTGGGGATCTCGTCGAGGGTGTAGCCGACGGCGAGCTTGGCCGCGATCTTGGCGATCGGGAACCCGGTCGCCTTCGAGGCGAGGGCCGACGAGCGAGACACGCGCGGGTTCATCTCGATGACGATGACGCGGCCGTCCTCGGGGTTCACCGCGAACTGGATGTTGCAGCCGCCGGTGTCCACGCCGACCTCGCGGATGATCGCGATACCGACGTCGCGCAGCACCTGGTACTCGCGGTCGGTCAGCGTCATCGCGGGAGCGACGGTGATCGAGTCGCCGGTGTGCACGCCCATGGGGTCGAAGTTCTCGATGGAGCAGACGACCACGACGTTGTCGTGCTTGTCGCGCATGAGCTCCAGCTCGTACTCCTTCCAGCCGAGGATGGACTCCTCCAGGAGCACCTCGGTGGTCGGCGAGAGGGTGAGGCCCTGGCCGGCGATGCGGCGCAGCTCCTCCTCGTCGTGGGCGAAACCGGAGCCGGCGCCGCCCATGGTGAAGGAGGGGCGCACGACGACGGGGTAGCCGCCGAGGGTCTCGACGCCGGCGATGACGTCGTCCATGGAGTGGCAGATCACGGACCGGGCGGACTCGCCGTGCCCGATCTTCGCGCGGACGGCTTCGACGACGCCCTTGAAGAGGTCGCGGTCCTCGCCCTTGTTGATCGCCTCGACGTTGGCGCCGATCAGCTCGACACCGTATTTCTCCAGCACACCCTGCTCGTGCATGGAGATCGCGGTGTTCAGGGCGGTCTGGCCGCCGAGCGTCGGCAGCAGGGCGTCGGGCCGCTCCTTGGCGATGATCTTCTCGACGAACTCCGGGGTGATCGGTTCGACGTAGGTGGCGTCGGCGATCTCCGGGTCGGTCATGATCGTCGCCGGGTTGGAGTTGACCAGGATCACCCGCAGGCCCTCGGCGCGCAGGATGCGGCACGCCTGGGTGCCGGAGTAGTCGAACTCGGCGGCCTGGCCGATGACGATCGGGCCGGAGCCGATGACCAGGACGGACTGGATATCGGTGCGCTTAGGCACGCTGGCCCTCCATCAGGGATACGAAGCGGTCGAACAGGTAGGCGGCGTCGTGCGGGCCCGCTGCCGCTTCGGGGTGGTACTGGACGGAGAAGGCCGGCTGGTCGAGCAGCTGCAGCCCCTCCACGACGTCGTCGTTGAGGCAGACGTGCGAGACCTCGGCGCGGCCGAACCTCGTCTCGCTGACCTTGTCGAGCGGCGCGTCCACGGCGAAGCCGTGGTTGTGCGCGGTGACCTCGACCTTGCCGGTCGTCCGGTCCTGGACCGGCTGGTTGATGCCGCGGTGGCCGTACTTCAGCTTGTAGGTGCCGAAGCCGAGAGCGCGGCCGAGGATCTGGTTGCCGAAGCAGATGCCGAACAGCGGCGTCCGGCGCTCCAGCACCTCGGTCATGAGCGCGACGGGACCGTCGGCGGTGGCCGGGTCGCCCGGGCCGTTGGAGAAGAACACCCCGTCGGGGTCGACGGCGTACACCTCGTCCGCCGAGGCCGTCGCGGGCAGTACGTGCACCTCGATGCCGCGCTCGGCCATGCGGTGCGGGGTCATGCCCTTGATGCCGAGGTCGACGGCGGCCACGGTGAAGCGCTTCTCGCCGACCGCGGGCACCACGTAGGCCACCTTGGTGGCGACCTCCTCGTACAGGCTCGCGCCCTTCATGTGCGGCTGGGCCTGCACGCGCGCGAGGAGCTCGGCGTCCGGGGCGATCGCCTCGCCGGAGAAGACGCCGGCCCGCATCGAGCCGCCCTCGCGCAGGTGGCGGGTGAGGGCGCGGGTGTCGATGCCGCAGATGCCGACGATCCCCTGGGCGACCAGTTCGTCGTCCAGGGAGCGCCTGGCGCGCCAGTTGGAGGGCACGCGCGCGGGGTCGCGTACGACGTAGCCGGAGACCCAGATGCGGCCGGACTCGTCGTCCTCGTCGTTCCAGCCGGTGTTGCCGATCTGCGGGGCGGTCGCGACGACGATCTGGCGGTCGTACGACGGGTCGGTCAGGGTCTCCTGGTAGCCGGTCATGCCGGTGGAGAACACCGCTTCGCCGAAGGTCTCCCCCACGGCCCCGTAGGCACGACCGCGGAAGATGCGGCCGTCCTCCAGGACGAGTACGGCGGGAGCCTTGGCGGCTCCCCTGGTGGAGGTCGTCATCGTGCGCCTTCCGTCGTGTCGTTCTTGATCATGGAGTTGATGGCGTCGACCCATGCGCCGTGCTCGGCCGCGTGGTCCGAGCGGAAGCCGGAGTCGATCAGCCTGTCGCCGTGCGCCCAGGTCACCACGAGCAGTCCGCCCTCGGTGAGGACCTTGCCGGCGATGCCCTTGCCGAGCAGCGCCTCGCGCAGTGCGGCGGCCGGGACGAAGAAGTCGCTCGCGCCGGGGCGCACGACGTCGAGTCCCGCGTCCGTCAGGGTGAGCTCGACCCGGCTGCGGGCGCCGAGGCCGTGCGCCACGATGCGGTCGAGCCACTGCCCGGCGGTGGTGGAGCCGTGGTAGCGGCCGCTCATGCTCAGTCTCACCGGACCGGGCTCGTCCGGCGCGGTGGGGATCTCGGGCAGGTCTCCCTGGAGCGTGCCGCGCCACTTCCAGCCCTCACGCATCAGCCAGTACACGAGCGCGACGAACAGTCCGAGGCCGACCACCCAGCCGGCCCGGGCGGCCCAGTCGGTCACTTGGGCCGATTCCTTCTCGGCCGCGAGCAGTAGTGCAGATGTCACGTGAGCTTCCCGTCGACGAGCGTGGCCTTGCCCCGGAGCCACGTGTGCGTGACACGGCCCGGCAGCTCGCGACCCTCGTACGGGGTGTTCCGGCTGCGCGAGGCGAAGCCCGCGGGGTCCACGGACCCACGGTATTCGGTGTCGACGAGCGTGAGGTTGGCGGGCTCACCTGCCGAGACGGGGCGGCCGTGACCGGTCGCCCGCCCGATGAGGGCGGGCTTGAAGGACATCCGGCTCGCGACCCCGGCCCAGTCGAGCAGGCCCGTCTCCACCATCGTCTCCTGGACCACCGACAGCGCGGTCTCCAGGCCGACCATGCCCATGGCGGCCGCGGCCCACTCGCAGTCCTTGTCCTCGTGCGGGTGGGGGGCGTGGTCGGTGGCGACGATGTCGATGGTGCCGTCGGCGAGGGCCTCGCGCAGGGCCAGCACGTCCTTCTCGGTCCGCAGCGGCGGGTTCACCTTGTAGACCGGGTTGTACGAGCGGACCAGCTCGTCCGTGAGGAGCAGGTGGTGCGGGGTGACCTCGGCGGTGACGTCGATGCCGCGGGACTTGGCCCAGCGGACGATCTCGACCGACCCGGCGGTGGACAGGTGGCAGATGTGGACGCGGGAGCCCACGTGCTCGGCGAGCAGCACGTCCCGGGCGATGATCGACTCCTCGGCGACCGCCGGCCAGCCGCCCAGCCCCAGCTCGGCGGAGACCACGCCCTCGTTCATCTGGGCGCCCTCGGTCAGCCTCGGCTCCTGCGCGTGCTGGGCGACGACTCCGCCGAAGGCCTTCACGTACTCCAGGGCCCGGCGCATGATCACCGCGTCGTCGACGCACTTGCCGTCGTCGGAGAAGACGGTGACGCCCGCGGCGGACTCGTGCATGGCGCCCAGCTCGGCGAGTTTGCGGCCTTCGAGGCCGACGGTGACGGCGCCGATGGGCTGCACGTCGCAGTAGCCGTGCTCCTGCCCGAGCCGGTAGACCTGCTCGACCACGCCGGCGGTGTCGGCGACCGGGAAGGTGTTGGCCATGGCGAAGACGGCTGTGTAGCCGCCGGAAGCGGCCGCGCGGGTGCCCGTCAGCACCGTCTCGGAGTCCTCGCGGCCCGGCTCGCGCAGATGGGTGTGCAGGTCGACCAGGCCCGGCAGCAGCACCTTGCCCGCGGCCTCGACGACCTCGGCGCCCTCGGCGCTCAGACCCGTGCCCACCTCGGCGATCGTGGAACCGTCGATCAGGACGTCCTGCGGCTCGCCGCCGAGCACCTTCGCACCGCGGATCAGGATCTTGCTCATGTGCTTACTTCTCCTCGGTGGTACGGGCGTGGCTGACGGCGGGTTCGTTGCCGCCCAGGAGCAGGTAGAGGACGGCCATCCGGATGGACACGCCGTTGGCGACCTGCTCGACGACGGTGCAGCGCTCGGAGTCGGCCACCTCGGCGGTGATCTCCATGCCGCGGACCATCGGGCCGGGGTGCATCACGATCGCGTGCTCGGGCATCCGCGCCATCCGGTCGCCGTCGAGGCCGTAGCGCCGCGAGTACTCGCGCTCCGTCGGGAAGAACGCGGCGTTCATCCGCTCGCGCTGCACGCGCAGCATCATCACCGCGTCGGACTTGGGCAGCGTGCTGTCGAGGTCGTACGACACCTCGCAGGGCCAGGTCTCGATGCCGACCGGCACCAGGGTGGGCGGGGCGACCAGGGTGACCTCGGCGCCGAGCGTGTGCAGCAGGTCGACGTTGGAGCGGGCGACCCGGCTGTGCAGCACGTCGCCGACGATCGTGATGCGCCTGCCGGAGAGGTCCTGGCCGATCCCGGCGTCCCGGCCGACCAGTCGGCGGCGCATGGTGAAGGCGTCCAGGAGGGCCTGGGTGGGGTGCTGGTGGGTGCCGTCCCCCGCGTTGACGACGACCGCGTCGATCCAGCCCGACGTGGCCAGGCGGTAGGGCGCGCCGGAGGCGCCGTGCCGGATGACGACCGCGTCGACGCCCATCGCCTCCAGGGTCTGCGCGGTGTCCTTCAGGGACTCGCCCTTGGAGACGCTCGATCCCTTGGCGGAGAAGTTGATGACGTCCGCGGAGAGGCGCTTCTCGGCCGCCTCGAAGGAGATGCGCGTGCGCGTGGAGTCCTCGAAGAACAGGTTGACGATCGTGCGGCCGCGCAGGGTCGGCAGTTTCTTGATGGGCCGGTCGGCGACCCGGGCCATCTCCTCGGCGGTGTCGAGGATCAGGACGGCGTCGTCGCGGGTGAGGTCGGCGGCCGAGATGAGATGACGCTGCATCTGTCAGGCTCCGTAAGGCAGTTCAGACATGGGGAGATCACGGGCGTGCAGGGGCACGGCTGCACGACGCGCGGCGAAGGGCCGCACGTGCGCGTGCTACTGCTGGGCGGTCTGCTTCACACCGAGCAGCACGGTGTCGCGACCGTCCTCCTCGGCGAGCTGGACCTTGACCGTCTCCCGCAACGACGTGGGGAGGTTCTTGCCGACGTAGTCGGCGCGGATGGGCAGTTCCCGGTGGCCGCGGTCGACGAGGACCGCGAGCTGGACCGCGCGCGGGCGCCCGAGGTCGTTCAGGGCGTCGAGGGCGGCGCGGATGGTGCGGCCGGAGAAGAGCACGTCGTCGACGAGGACGACCAGTCTGCCGTCCAGGCCGTCACCGGGGATCTCGGTGCGGGCCAGCGCACGCGGCGGGTGCATGCGCAGGTCGTCGCGGTACATGGTGATGTCGAGGGAGCCGACCGGAACCTTGCGGTCGGTGATCTCCTCCAGCTTGTCGGCGAGCCGCCGGGCGAGGAAGACGCCGCGGGTCGGAATGCCGAGCAGCACCACGTCGTCGGCGCCCTTGGCGCGTTCGACGATCTCGTGGGCGATGCGGGTCAGCACGCGCGCGATGTCGGGGCCCTCGAGTACGGGCCGGGCATCGGTTTGCCGGGGATCCTGCTGGGTGTCCTGCTTGTCCATAAGAAACGGACCTCCTTCTCCGCCTCACGGGACGGACCTTAAAGGACGTCGGATTTGCGCCATCCACGGTACCAGGCCCGAGGGGCGCCCCTGATCACCCTCTTGGCCCAGTCGGCCATCGATACCACGGAAGAGTCGGTGTGGACCATTCGGCTTGACGCAGAAGAATCACGCTGCGTAACCTCACAGTGAGTTACCAGCACGCGGCTCGCGCCGCGTCGACCCATTGCCGGGAGCTATATGTCCAGCGAATACGCCAAGCAGCTCGGGGCCAAGCTCCGGGCCATCCGCACCCAGCAGGGCCTTTCCCTCCACGGGGTCGAGGAGAAGTCCCAGGGACGGTGGAAGGCGGTCGTGGTCGGTTCGTACGAGCGCGGCGACCGCGCCGTGACCGTGCAGCGTCTCGCCGAGCTGGCGGATTTCTACGGCGTTCCCGTGCAGGAACTACTGCCGGGCACCACCCCGGGCGGAGCGGCCGAGCCCCCGCCGAAGCTGGTCCTGGACCTGGAGCGGCTGGCCCACGTGCCCGTCGAGAAGGCCGGCCCGCTGCAGCGCTACGCGGCCACGATCCAGTCCCAGCGCGGTGACTACAACGGCAAGGTGCTGTCGATCCGCCAGGACGACCTGCGCACCCTCGCCGTCATCTACGACCAGTCGCCCTCGGTCCTCACCGAGCAGCTGATCAACTGGGGCGTGCTGGACGCGGACGCCCGGCGCGCGGTCGCCCACGAGGAGGGCTGAGGCCCCAGCGGGCCCACAGAGCTCTGCAGAAACGTGCCGCCGGGGTGGCCGGAACCTGATGGTTCCGGCCGCCCCGACTTGGTTCGTACCGCGCCGGAGGGCCCACAGCCTGCGCTGTGGGCCCTCCGGCGTGTGCGCACCCCTGCGACCCCCGGCGAGGACGCGGGAGGCCGCGCGGCGAGCCACAGGCGCCCCGCAGGCCCCGTGGGGCCCGCGGGGCGCCCGTGGACCTATTCGCCGGTCCGGCGCAGCGACGGCTTGAGCTCCTTCAGTCTGCCGAGCAGACCGTTGACGAACGAGGGCGACTCGTCCGTGGAGAACTCCTTCGCCAGCTGCACCGCCTCGTCGAGGACGACCGCGTCCGGGGTCTCGTCGGCCCAGATGAGCTCGTAGGCGCCGAGACGCAGGAGGTTGCGGTCGACGACCGGCATCCGGTCGAGCGTCCAGCCGACCGCGTACTGGGCGATCAGCTCGTCGATGCGCCGCGCGTGCTCCGCGTAGCCCTCGACCAGCTGCATGGTGTACTCGCTGACCGGCGGCTGCCGGGTGTCGGCCCGGGAGAGCCGGATCCAGTCCGCGAGGACCGTCAGGACGTCGACTCCGCGCTGGTCGCCCTCGAAGAGGATCTGGAAGGCGCGCTTGCGGGCCGTGTTGCGGGCAGCCACGGTTAGCTGTTCACCCGGCCGAGGTAGTCGCTGGTGCGGGTGTCGACCTTGATCTTCTCACCGGTGGTGATGAAGAGCGGGACCTGGATCTGGTGACCGGTCTCCAGGGTGGCGGGCTTGGTGCCGCCGGTGGAGCGGTCGCCCTGCAGGCCCGGCTCGGTCTCCTGCACCACGAGCTCGACGGCGGCCGGCAGCTCCACGAAGAGCACCTCGCCCTCGTGCTGCGCGACGGTGGCCGTGAAGCCCTCGATCAGGAAGTTGGCCGCGTCTCCGACGGCCTTGCGGTCGACCATGAGCTGGTCGTAGGTCTCCATGTCCATGAAGACGAAGTACTCGCCGTCCATGTACGAGAACTGCATGTCGCGCTTGTCGACAGTGGCGGTCTCGACCTTGACGCCGGCGTTGAACGTCTTGTCGACGACCTTGCCGGAAAGCACGTTCTTGAGCTTGGTGCGCACGAATGCGGGGCCCTTGCCGGGCTTGACGTGCTGGAACTCGACGACGGACCAGAGCTGCCCGCCTTCCAGCTTGAGCACCAGGCCGTTCTTGAGGTCGTTCGTGGAAGCCACGGTTGCGGAATCTCCTGGACTGACGACGACCCCGGGGCACGCACTCCTACAGCGCGAGCAGCTCCTTGGTCGTGATGGTGAGTAGCTCGGGTCCGCCGTCCGCCTCGGGGCGTACGACGAGCGTGTCATCGATCCGGACGCCGCCCCGGCCCGGGAGGTGTACCCCGGGTTCGACGGTGACCGGCACGCAAGCGTCCAGTTTACCCATGGCCGCGGGGGTCAACTGCGGGTCCTCTTCGATTTCCAGTCCGACTCCGTGCCCGGTGAGCGCCGGAAGGCCTTCGGCATACCCCGCGGAGTCCAGGATCTGGCGTGCCGCCCGGTCCACGTCACGGCAGGCGACGCCCGGCGCCAGGGACTCCCGTCCGGCCCGCTGAGCGGCGAAGACGAGGTCGTACAGCTCGATCTGCCAGCCGGCGGGGGACGTGCCGATCACGAAGGTGCGGCCGATCTCGCAGCGGTAGCCGCGGTAGGCCGCGCCCAGGCAGACCGAGAGGAAGTCGCCCTCCTCGACGCGTCGGTCGGTGGGCCGGTGGCCGCGGCGTCCGGAGTGCGGTCCGGTGGCGACGGAGGTGAAGAAGGCCGGCCCGTCGGCTCCGTGGTCGACGAGGCGCCGTTCCAGTTCGAGGGCGAGGTGGCGCTCGGTGCGCCCGACCAGGATCGACTCCAGCAGCTCCCCCAGCGCCTGGTCGGCGATCTCGGCGCCGATCCGCAGACAGGAGATCTCCTCCTCGTCCTTCACCACTCTGAGCTGTTCGACCGCGCAGCCCAGGTCGGCGAGGCGCAACCGGGGCGCCACGGAGCGCAGCTCGCGGTGGCGGACCACCGTCAGGTGATGTTCCTCGAGCGCCAGGGAGTCGCCGCCCTGGGCCGTGAGCAGGTCGGCGGCGGCCACCGCCGGATCCCCGCCGGCGTGGGGCAGGCCGTGGACCCGCAGCGACTCGTCCGGCCGGCCCTCACCCGGGCGGTCCTCGGGCGGCCCGGAGCAGACGAGGAGATCCTCGGTCCGGCCGAGCAGCAGGACGGCGCCCCGCGGGGCGGCGCCCGCGAGGTACCTCACATTGGCCGGGCGGGAGACGAGCGCAGCCGCGCTTCCGGCCGCGTTGCAGCGCTCGCGCAGGCGGGTTCGGCGGGACGCGTAGACCTCTGACATGAGTCGAGCCTAGGAGCGTCGGCCGGATCACGCCGGTTGGAGAGGCGTTCGGGGGACGGGACGCCCCTCAGCGGCCCTGTGCCCGGTCCGCTACCACTTCGGCGGGCTGGCGATCGCCCGCGCCAGGACGTCGTCCAGGACCCTCGCCGTGGTGGGGACGTCCAGCTGGGAGTTGTCGATGATCGGGAGGCCGGAGCCGTACCAGCCGGCCATGCGGCCGTGGATCCGGGCCACCTCCTCGTCGGTGAGGCGGCGGTTCCCGGAGCGCTCGGCGTTGCGCTCCAGGACGACTTCCAGACCGGGCAGCAGGACGACGGGCAGCAGGCCGGGGCCCACATGCCGCTTCCAGCCTCCGAGGCCGACGGCCGGGCGGTCGGGGAAGATCGCGTCGTCCAGGATGCACGAGATGCCGTTGGCCAGGAAATTGCGCGCGGCGAAGCCGCAGGTGCGGCGGGCCAGGCGGTACTGGGCCTCGGAGTGGTCGTTCCACCCGGACTGCGGGTCGGCGAAGCCCGAGCGGACCCATTCGCGCACGTCGTCGAGGCTGACGTGGGCGGTCGGCACCCGGCGGTGATCGGCCCAGAACTTGGCGACGCTGGTCTTGCCGGCGCCGGCCGGACCGATCAGCAGCACCGCGAGGGTGGTCGCCGAAGGGTCGGGGACGATCGGAGCGGGTGGCGCGCTGGGCATGGGTACCGGTCCACCCGGGGGCAGCGGCACATGCCCGGTGACGTCGGGGGCCGGCGGTGCCGGGGCGTGCTGCGGGGCGGGCGGGTGCGGCACGGGCGGCACCGGCGGCCGGGGGGCCGGCGGGACCGGGCCCGAGGGGACCCCGGGGTGACCGGGCTGCGGTGGATGGGCACTGCCCGGCTGGTGCGGTCCCGGGTGATGTGCGGCCGGCGGCCAGCCAGCGGCCGGACCGTGCCCCGGCTGGTGGGGCGGCGGCAGCGGAGAACCCACTGCGTGCTGCATCCGGTGCCACTCCGTCTCGTACAGGCAATGGGCGCTGGTCGTGGGGGCGCGGACCCCCGGTTCTCCCCACAGCCTAAAGGGCGTGGGAGATGCCCTTCCGAACGGTATCGCCCCCGGCTGTCGTTCGGTGAACGGCCGGGGACGGTCCGAAGTGCCCGGTGTGGACGGCGAATCGGGCGGAAGCGGATCCGGGCGGACCTACCCGGCCGTCCGGCGGTCCTACTCGCCCACCTCGCCGTACGCGGCGAGCAGGACAGCCGGGTCGGGACCCTCGAGGACGGTGGGCCGGGCCAGGCCGTCGAGGACGATGAACCGCAGCAGGTCACCGCGGGACTTCTTGTCGACCTTCATGGTCTCCAGCAGCTTGGGCCACTGGTCGTGGCGGTAGTGCAGCGGCAGACCCACCGACTGCAGGACCGTGCGGTGGCGGTCGGCCGTCGCGTCGTCCAGCCGGCCGGCGAGGCGCCCCAGTTCCGCGGCGAAGTGCATGCCTACCGAGACCGCCGCACCGTGCCGCCACTTGTAGCGCTCGTTCTTCTCGATGGCGTGCGCGAGGGTGTGGCCGTAGTTGAGGATCTCCCGCAGGCCCGACTCCTTCAGGTCCGAGGAGACCACGTCCGCCTTGACCCTGATGGAGCGTTCGATGAGCTCCGCGGTGTGCGGGCCCGCCGGGGTGCGGGCCGCCTCGGGGTCGGACTCGATCAGCTCGAGGATCACCGGGTCGGCGATGAATCCGGCCTTGATGATCTCGGCGAGCCCGGAGACGTAGTCGTTGACCGGGAGGGAGTCCAGCGCCGCCAGGTCGCACAGCACCCCGGCCGGCGGGTGGAAGGAGCCGACGAGGTTCTTGCCCTCGGCGGTGTTGATGCCGGTCTTGCCGCCGACGGCCGCGTCGACCATGGCGAGCACGGTCGTCGGGACGGCGATCCAGCGCACCCCGCGCAGCCAGGTCGCGGCGACGAACCCGGCGAGGTCCGTGGTCGCGCCGCCGCCGACGCCCACCACGACGTCCGAGCGGGTGAAGCCGGACTGACCCAGCGCCTTCCAGCAGTAGGCGGCGACCTCGGCGGTCTTCGCCTCCTCCGCGTTCGGCACCTGGATGGCGACGGCCTCGAAGCCCTGCCCGGCGAGATCGGCGCGCAGCGCGTCCCCGGTCTCGGCCAGCGCCTCGGGGTGGATCACCGCGACCCGCTTGACCCGGTCGCCGATCAGCCCGCCGAGCTCGCCCAGCAGCCGACGGCCGATCAGGACCTCGTACGGGTCGGTGCCCGCGCTGCCGCCGACCCGGATCCGGGTCACTGACTCGCTGCTCATGCTTCCTTCAACTCCAAAGCGTCCAGGGCGATCTGTGCGACCTCTTCGGGCGTACGGCCGTCCGTCGCGACCACCACCGTGGCCACGCTCTCGTAGAACGGACGGCGGGCGTCCATCAGCTCGCGCCACTGCTTGCGCGGGTTCACCGCGAGCAGTGGACGCGCCACGTTCAGCCCGGTGCGCTTGACGGCTTCCTCCACGTCCATGGCCAGGTAGACCACGCGCCGCCCGGCCAGCAGGCCGCGGGTGTCGGCGTCCAGGATCGCGCCGCCGCCGAGCGCCAGGACGCCGTCGTGCTCGCCGAGCGCGCCCCGCACGGCGAGCTTCTCGATCGCGCGGAACGCCTCCTCGCCCTCGTCGACGAAGATCTCCGCGATGCTGCGGTCCTGCTCGGCGACGATGTCGTCGTCGGTGTCCCGGTAGCCGACGCCGAGCCGTTCGGCGAGCAGCTGCCCGACGGTGGACTTGCCGACGCCCATGGGCCCGACCAGGACGACCAGCGGCCCGCTCATCGGATGTGCAGGTTGTCGAGGTACGACCGCACGTTGCGGCGGGTCTCGGGGACGCTGTCGCCGCCGAACTTCTCCGCCACCGCGTCCGCCAGCACCAGCGCGACCATCGCCTCGGCGACGATCCCGGCGGCCGGCACCGCGCACACGTCGGAGCGCTGGTGGTGCGCCTGCGTCGCCTCACCCGTGGCGACGTCCACCGTCTGCAGGGCCCGCGGCACGGTCGCGATCGGCTTCATCGCCGCGCGCACGCGCAGCAGCTCGCCGGTGGTCAGCCCGCCCTCGGTGCCGCCGGAGCGGCCGGAGGCGCGCCTGATCCCGTCGCCGGTGGCGAGGATCTCGTCGTGCGCCTTCGAACCGGGCACGCGCGCGAGGTCGAAGCCGTCACCGACCTCGACGCCCTTGATCGCCTGGATGCCCATCAGCGCGGCGGCCAGGCGGGCGTCCAGCCGGCGGTCCCAGTGCACGTGCGAACCGAGGCCAACCGGGACGTCGTACGCCAGTACCTCGACGACGCCGCCGAGGGTGTCGCCGTCCTTGTGGGCCTGGTCGATCTCCGCGACCATCGCCTTCGAGGCGTCCGCGTCCAGGCAGCGCACCGGGTCCGCGTCCAGCTTCTCGACGTCGGCGGGGGTCGGGTACACGCCGTAGGGCGCCTTCGCGGCGGCCAGCTCGACGACGTGCGACACGATCTCGATGCCGGCCGTCTCCTTCAGGTACGACCGGGCCACCGCGCCGAGCGCGACCCGGGCGGCCGTCTCCCGCGCGGAGGCTCGCTCCAGGATCGGCCGCGCCTCGTCGAAGCCGTACTTCTGCATCCCGGCGAGGTCGGCGTGGCCGGGGCGCGGGCGGGTGAGCGGGGCGTTGCGGGCGAGGCCGGCGAGGATCTCCGGGTCGACCGGGTCGGCCGCCATGACCTGCTCCCACTTCGGCCACTCCGTGTTGCCCACCATGACGGCCACCGGCGAGCCCATGGTCAGGCCGTGCCGGACACCGCCGAGGAAGGCGACCTCGTCGCGCTCGAACTTCATGCGCGCACCACGCCCGTAGCCGAGCCGCCGCCGCGCGAGGTGGTCGGCGACCATCTCCGTGGTGATCGGCACGCCGGCGGGAAGGCCCTCCAGCGTCGCGACAAGTGCGGGACCGTGGGACTCCCCCGCGGTCAGCCAACGCAGCCTGCTCAACGATGCTCCTCAGTGCTCGCGCCCTGGTACTGCTCTGCGCACGCGCGTCCGTCGCGTACGTCGTCGGCGTGACCGGGTGCGCGGCCCTGGCCCGCCGTCTTCGATCCTCCCACGTCCGGGGCGCGGACCCGGCCGTCGGTCCACCAACCGGACGGGACGGCGTCGCGGCGGTCGAGCGCGCTGCGGGACAGGACGTCGGGCGGCGTCGGCGCGCGGCCTGCCGCGAGGCGTCACCGGCACGGACCGCGTGGACGGGCCGAGCCGGTCAGGGCGACTGCCGCCGGGCGCTCAGCGCGTGTTCACCGGCCGTACGCATGACCTCCACGGGCGCCGGCGCCCGGCCGGTCATCTGCTCCACCTGGAGCACGGCCTGGTGCACGAGCAGGTCGAGGCCGCTGACGACGGCGCCGCCGAACATGGACCAGCGGGCGGCCAGCTCGGTCGGCCAGGGGTCGTAGAGCACGTCGAAGAGGGTGGCCGGGCGTTCGGGCACCGAAGCCGCCAGGGCGTCGGTGGCCCCGGCCGGGGTGGTCGCGACGACCAGCGGGAAGCGCAGGGCGTCGGCGGCGTCCGCCCAGTCGGCGATCCGGACGTCGACGTCGAGCCGTGCGCCCCACTGCCGCATCTCGGCGGCGCGGGCCTCGCTGCGGACGTAGGCGACGATCTCGCCGGTGCAGACCCGGGACAGGGCGGCCAGCGCGGACGACGCGGTGGCGCCCGCGCCGAGGACCGCGGCCGAGTCGACCTGCTCCACGCCGCGCTCGTGCAGGGCCGCGACCATGCCGGGGATGTCGGTGTTGTCGCCGACCCGGCGGCCGTCCTCGGTGAGGACGAGGGTGTTGACCGCCTCGACGGAGGCCGCCGTCTCGGTGATCTCGTCGAGCAGCGGGATGACCGCCCGCTTCAGCGGCATGGTCAGCGAGAGCCCGGCCCACTCGGGGCCGAGTGCGTCGACGAAGGCGGGCAGAGCCTCCTCGTCGACGTCGAAGCGGTCGTACGTCCAGCCGGTCAGCTCCAGCGCCTCGTACGCGGCGCGGTGCAGCGCCGGGGAGAGGGAGTGGGCGATGGGGCTGCCGAGCACCGCGGCCCGGCGGGCGTCGGTTGCTTTTGCTGCTGCCATGGAAACCAGTCCTTGAGCCTTCACGGCGCACCGCCCCGGACGGGTGGCGAGAGCAGCCGACCACCCGCCCGACGCCCGCCGTTGTCATGTCGTCGAACCCTGCGCGTACCCGGAAGGGACGTCAGCTCTTGCCCTTGCTCGCATTCCACGCCTTGACCAGCTTCTCGTGCTCGGCGAGCGTCTTCGTGAACTTGCTGCTCTTGCCGTCCGTCGAGAGGAAGTAGTACCAGCCGTCGTGCGTCGGGTTGAGCGCACCCTTCAGCGCGTCGTCACCGGGATTGTCGATGGGGCCCGGAGGCAGGCCCTTCTCGTGATACGTGTTGTACGGGTTGTCGTAATTACGCAATTCGGCGATCGTCAGGTCGATCTTGCTCTGGTTCTTCACGTAGTTGTACGTGGAGTCGAACTCCAGCGCGCCGTAGGTCTGCGGGTTTCCGGGCTTGAGGCGGTTGTAGACCACCTCGGCCATTTTGCGGAAGTCGTCGTGACTCGTGCCCTCCGCCTGCACCAGGCTCGCCACGGTGAGCAGTTCCCACGGACCGTCGAGGCCCACCGCGGAGGCCTTCTTGGCCAGGTCGAACTGCTCGTACTTCTCGGCGGCCCGGGTGACCATCTTCTTCAGGACGGCATCGGGCTTCTGCCCCTTGGAGACCGCGTAGCTGGACGGATAGAGGAATCCTTCCAGCGGGTCCTTCAGATCGGGCCGGTTGAGCGCCCAGGCGGGCAGGCCGAGCGTCTTGTACGACTTCTTGGCGACCCCCGCGGTGGTCCCCGCCGCCACGTCGAGACGTTTGTCGATCAGGGCGTAGACCGCGGAGTTGCGCAGCCCCTCGGCGATCACGAGGTTGCTACGGCTCTTCGGACTGAGCAGCAGTTCGACCGCACTCGCCGCAGACATACGTTTCTGCAACGTGTAGACGCCGTCCTGAATCGTTTTCCCCTTGGGATTCCCCTGTTGCGCCGAGACGAAGGCGTCGACGCTCTCCACGACGCCCGCCGCTTTCAGAATGCGGCCGATGTCGTATCCGCCCGCGCCTTTGGGAATCTCGACGGTCACGGCAGTGCCGGAGCCGTCGCCCGCGAAGTCCGGGGCCGCGCCGTAACGATTCTGGTAGAACTGGTAGCCGAAGTAGGCCACTCCGCCGAGACCGCCGGTGAACACCAGGACGACGATCAGGCAGGCGAAGCCGTTACGGCTCTTCTTGCCCTTGGCCCCTTTCGGCCCCTTGGCGCCTTTCCCGCCGCGTCCCCGCCGTTCCCCGCGCCCCTCCGGTTCGTCGCCGTCGTCCTCGTTCTCGTCGTCCTGGCCCGCGCCGCCCGCGAAGAAGGCGTGCTCGCCCTGGTCGGGACCGGGATCCCAGTCGGTCTTCTGCCCGGGCTCCGGTTCCGGCGTGGCCGCCTCCGGTTCGGGCTCCGGCGCCTGCCGCCGGTTGGGCGGCTCCGGCGGCGGATACGCGTCCGGGGTGCCGTAGAAGTCGGGCTGCTGGGCACCGTAGGCCGCGGCCTGCTGACCGTAGGGATCGCCGGGGTCGGCCGCGTACGGGACGTGGGCGTGGGTGCCCGTGCCGTCCCAGCCGCCCTCCTGGTACCCCTCGTGATAGGGCTGCTGGTTCTGGTGGCCGTACTGCTGCTGGTCCTGCTGGGCGTACTGCTGGTCCTGACCCGTGTACTGCTGCTGGTCGTAGCCCTGGTACTGCGGGTCGTACTGCTGCGCCTGTCCCTGGCCCTGGCCCCAGTCGCCGTACCCCTGGGGCTGCGACTGGTACCCCTGCGGCTGCTGACCCTGCGGGTAGTGGGGGTGCTGCTGGCCGCCGTAGGCAGGCTGATGACCCGGCTGGGCCTGCTGCCCTTCCCATCCGCCGTCCCCGTACAACGGGTCCTCCGGATGCCACGGTTCGGAGCCGGGGCCCCGGCCATACTCAGTCATCGATCCCCTAGAGCCGCGAGGCGGTGGACACGAAGCCTTCGCGAGCCCGTCACCGTTCCGCCTCTCTCTGTGCGGCGACTGTTCGAACAGCCCCGCATCGCGCGGAACGTTACCGTATCGCGATCAGATGACCACTTCGACGCCCTCGCCCGGTGCTTTACCTGACACCCGTTCGGATTCCAGCGCCTGCTGAAGAATGATCACAGCGGCTGCCTGGTCGATGACCGATCTGCCCTTCTTCGACCTCACCCCCGATGCCCGCAGTCCCTGACTGGCCGTCACGGTCGTCATCCGCTCGTCCACCAGACGTACGGATACGGGCGCGATTTTGTTCGCCAGTTCCTGTGCGAAACCGCGCACCTTGACCGCGGCCGGGCCCTCGCCCCCCTTGAGGGAACGAGGAAGACCCACCACGATCTCGATCGGCTCGTACTCCTCGACCAGTTGTCCGAGCCTCCGGTAGGCCGCCGGCAGGTCCCGGCCGGGGACCGTCTCCACCGGAGTGGCGAGGATCCCGTCGGGGTCGCACGAGGCGACCCCGATCCGGGCGTCCCCTACGTCGATCGCGAGTCGACGGCCCTTGCGCATGGGACCGCTCACTTCGCCGTTTCCGTCACGAGCCGCTCGACGGCGTCGACGGCGTCGCCGACCGCGGCCGGGTTCTGGCCGCCGCCCTGGGCCACGTCCGGCTTGCCGCCACCGCCGCCGCCGAGGGTCTTGGCCGCCGCGCGGACGAGCTCGCCGGCCTTGAGTCCACGCTCACGCGCGGCCTCGTTGGTGGCGATGACGGTCAGCGGCTTGCCGTTGTTGACCGTGAACAGGGCGACCACGGCGGCCCGGCCGCCCTGGATGCGGCCGCGCACGTCGAGGACCAGCCTGCGCAGGTCGTCCGGCGTGGTCCCGTCCGGGACCTGACCGGTGACCACGGCGATCCCGCGGACGTCCTTGGCGGACTCCACGAGACCGGCGGCGGCCTGCAAAACCTTCTCGGCGCGGAACTTCTCGATCTCCTTCTCGGCGTCCTTCAGCTTGCCGAGCATGGCGGAGACCTTCTCCAAGAGCTCCTCCGGACGTCCCTTGATCAGCTCCTGGAGCTGGGCGACGACCGTGTGCTCACGAGCCAGGAAGTTGTAGGCGTCGACGCCGACGAGGGCCTCGATGCGCCGCACGCCCGAGCCGATCGACGACTCGCCGAGCAGCTTCACCAGACCCAGCTGGGCGGTGTTGTGCACATGCGTGCCACCGCACAGCTCCTTGGAGAAGTCCCCGATGGTGACGACCCGGACGCGCTCGCCGTACTTCTCGCCGAACTCGGCGATGGCGCCCTGCTTCTTGGCCTCGTCGATGCCCATGACCTCGGCCTGGACGTCCAGATCGCGGGCGAGCACCTCGTTGATCTTCTGCTCGACGTCGGTCATCACGGCCGTCGGGACGGCGGAGGGGGAACCGAAGTCGAAGCGGAAGCGGCCGGGCTGGTTCTCGGAACCGGCCTGGGCGGCCGTCGGGCCGAGGGCGTCGCGCAGCGCCTGGTGGGTGAGGTGGGTGGCCGAGTGGGCGCGGGCGATGGCCGTACGGCGGCGGCCGTCGATCGAGGCGTGGGCCTTGGCTCCGACCGTCACCTCGCCGAACTGGACGACGCCCTTGTGCACGTACACGCCGGGAACCGGCTTCTGGGTGTCGCGGATCTCGACGACGGCGCCGGTGTCGACCTTGATCCGGCCGGTGTCGCCGATCTGGCCGCCGCCCTCGGCGTAGAACGGGGTGCGGTCGAGGACGATCTCGACCTCGTCGCCCTCGGTGGCGGCCGGCGAGGAGACGCCGTCGACGAGGATGCCGACGATCGTCGACTCGCCCTCGGTGTCGGAGTAACCGATGAAGTCGGTCTCGCCGGCCTTGTCGGCGATCTCGCGGTAGGCGCCCACACCGGCGTGCCCGGTCTTCTTGGCCTGGGCGTCGGCCTTGGCCTTGTCCCGCTGTTCCTTCATCAGACGGCGGAAGCCGTCCTCGTCCACGGACAGCCCCTGTTCGGCGGCCATCTCCAGGGTGAGGTCGATCGGGAAGCCCCAGGTGTCGTGGAGCAGGAAGGCCTTGTCGCCGGCGAGGACACGGCCGCCGGCGGCCTTGGCCTCGGTGATGGCCGTGTCGAGAATGTTGGTGCCGGCCTTCAGCGTCTTGACGAAGGCGTTCTCCTCGGCGAGGGCGACCTTCTCGATGCGCTCGCGGTCGGTGATGAGCTCCGGGTACTGCTGACCCATCATCTCGATGACCGTGTCGATGAGGTCCTTGACGACGAGGCCGGTGGCGCCGAGGAGACGCATGTTGCGGATGGCGCGGCGCATGATGCGGCGCAGCACGTAGCCGCGGCCCTCGTTGCCCGGGGTGACGCCGTCGCCGATGAGCATCACGGAGGTGCGCATGTGGTCGGTGACCACGCGCAGCGAGACGTCCGAGTCGTGGGCCTCGCCGTACGCGACGCCGGTCAGCTCGGTGGCCTTCCTGATGACGGCCATGGAGGTGTCGATCTCGTACATGTTCTGCACGCCCTGCAGAATCATGGCGAGG
The DNA here is from genome assembly GCF_003032475.1 of Streptomyces sp. P3. Classification (NCBI taxonomy): domain Bacteria; kingdom Bacillati; phylum Actinomycetota; class Actinomycetes; order Kitasatosporales; family Streptomycetaceae; genus Streptomyces; species Streptomyces sp. P3. The sequence continues at coordinate 4,856,118 of NZ_CP028369.1, read as the reverse complement.
CGCTCCAGGCCGAGGCCCGTGTCGATGTTCTTGCTGGGCAGCTCGCCGAGGATCTCGAAGTTGTCCTTGCCGATGCCCTCCCCGCGCTCGTACTGCATGAAGACGAGGTTCCAGATCTCCACGTACCGCTCGTCGTTGACGGCGGGACCGCCCTCGACGCCGAAGTCGGGACCGCGGTCGTAGTTGATCTCGGAACACGGGCCGCACGGGCCGGGGACGCCCATGGACCAGTAGTTGTCCTTCATGCCGAGGCGCTGGATGCGCTCCTTGGGCACGCCGACGACCTCGTGCCACAGCCTCTCGGCCTCGTCGTCGTCCTTGTAGACGGTGATCCAGAGCCGCTCCGGGTCCAGGCCGTAACCGCCCTTGTCCTGGGGGCTGGTGAGCAGCTCCCAGGCGTACTTGATGGCGCCTTCCTTGAAGTAGTCGCCGAAGGAGAAGTTGCCGCACATCTGGAAGAACGTGCCGTGGCGGGTGGTCTTGCCGACCTCTTCGATGTCGGGCGTGCGTACGCACTTCTGCACGCTGGTGGCGCGCGCCCACGGCGGCTTGACCTCACCGAGGAAGTACGGCTTGAACGGGACCATGCCGGCGGGGACCAGGAGCAGAGTCGGGTCGTCCGCGATGAGCGACGCCGAAGGGACGACGGTGTGCCCGCGCTCCTCGTAGAAGCTCAGCCAGCGGCGGCGGATCTCGGCCGACTCCATCAGTGGTCCTCATTCCGGTCGTTCGAGTACGTCGTGTTCTCGATGTACTTCGGGTTGGTGCGGTGCTGCGGATTGGTGCGGTGCTGCGGGTCGGTGCGGTTCTCGATGGCGGGGTGACGCCTGGGGGCGGGCAGTGCCGGGTTCTCGTGGATCCCCAGCGCCTCCCCCAGCTCGGCCTCCCGCCGGGCCATGTTGTCGCGGACGTCGAGCGCGAAACCCACCGCGCGGTCCTTGAGGCGTGCTCCCGTCTCGAGGGCCTTGTCGGCCGCGGTCGCGGCGAGGCTCTCGGGGGTCAGCTGCCTCAGCTTGCGGTTGACCTTGGTGGTGGCCCAGACACCGGCGGCGACGCCCGTGCTGAACCAGAAGGTGCGGCGGAACATCGCTGGTCTCAGTCCCTCTTTCCACGGGGCTTGCGCTTCTCCCGCCGGGAGACCGTGCGGCCCACGATGACGGTCCGCCGGGGCTCCCTCGCGGGCGCGTCTTCCTTGCGGCCGCCGAGGGCCCGGCGGACGCCGTAGCCGAACGCGGCGACCTTCACCAGGGGTCCGCCGAAGGTGGAGGCGACCGTGGTGGACAGCGCCGACGCGTTCGACGTGACCTCCTGGACATCGCTGGCGATGGCGTCGACCCGGTCGATCTGGGTCTGCGCGGAGCGCACGGCGGCGGAGGCGTCGGCCAGCAGCGGGACCGCCTGTTCGGTCACGTCCGCGACCAGCCGGGTGGTCGCCCTGAGCGTCTGGGCCAGCCTCGCCAGCGCGACGGCGAGGAAGGAGACCAGGATCGCCCAGAACACGGCCACCAGAATGCCGGCCACCTCTCCACCGGACACTGCGCACCCGCTCCCTCGGCCGACGAACACCTATCTCTGGAGGCGAGCCTATCGCGCCGCCACAGGCGTTCCGTACCGGATTAGGGGCGCGCAAAAGCCCGTCGCCCCGCCCGCCCCGAAGGGCAGGAGGACGACGGGCCGGGGTGCGGAGGTGCGACGACCGCCGCGGGCCGATCCGGGCGGGGATCAGCGGGCGTAGTACTCGACGACGAGCTGCTCGTCGCAGATCACCGGGATCTCCTTGCGGTTCGGCTCACGGTCCAGGCGGAACGCCAGGGCCTTGAGGTTCACCTGGAGGTAGCGCGGGGTCTCGCCGTCGGGGGCGAAGCCGCCCTCGCGGGCGATGGAGAAGAGGGTCTTCTCGCGGCTGCGCTCGCGGACCATCACGACGTCGTCGGGACGGACACGGAAGGAGGGCTTGTCGGTCTTCTGACCGTTGACCTCGATGTGGCCGTGCACGACCATCTGACGGGCCTGGTAGATCGTGCGGGCGATGCCCGAACGCAGGACCAGCGCGTCGAGACGGCGCTCGAGCTCGATGATCAGGGCCTCACCGGTCTTGCCCTGGACCTTGGAGGCACGCTCGTAGGCGCGGACGAGCTGGCGCTCGGACACGTCGTACTGCGCGCGCAGACGCTGCTTCTCGAGCAGACGGACCTTGTAGTCCGAGTTCTGCTTGCGGCCGCGGCCGTGCTCACCCGGCGGGTAGGGGCGGGCCTCGAAGTACTTGACGGCCTTCGGGGTCAGCGCGATGCCGAGGGCACGCGACTTCTTCACCTTGGGGCGGGACTGGTTCGCCACTGTCTCTCGTTTCCTGGTTTCGGCTTGTCAGGGTTGAGGGAGGTCGCAATCCGCAGCCGGGGAAACCCGCCGGGTCCGCGTGGGACCTGTCGGGCAGCCGCTCCCCTGGTCTGGGCACATACGTGCAGCACGCGAGTTGCCCACCGACCGTTCCCGGATTCCGGGCGGTGATGGGCTGCCCGCGACACCTTCGACGGTGCGCGACGCTCCTGGAGCCGGTCCGATGGACCGGTGCTCCGGCTGACTGTCCCGTTCTGACTGCACGGGACGCAGCACTCCGAGGGATTCTACAGGGTGCTCAGGACCCGTTCCGACCGAGGTGCGTTCTGGTCCACTCGACCGCGTCCGCGTAGCGGGCCTCGGCGCCGTGCCGGGTGGGGGTGTAGTACTCCCGGCCGTGGATCGCGTCCGGCGCGTACTGCTGGGCGGCGATGCCCTCGGGCAGGTCGTGCGGGTACACGTACCCCTGTGCGTGCCCCAGTTTGGCGGCGCCCTTGTAGTGGCCGTCCCGCAGATGCGGCGGGACGGGCCCGGCCAGGCCCTTGCGGACGTCGTCGAGGGCGGCGCCGATCGCCGTGGTCGCGGCGTTGGACTTGGGCGCCAGGGCGAGGGCGATGGTGACGTGGCTGAGGGTGAGGGCGGCCTCGGGAAAGCCGATCATGGCGACGGCCTGGGCGGCGGCGACCGCGATCGGCAGGGCGTTCGGGTCGGCGAGGCCGATGTCCTCGCTGGCGGAGATCATCAGGCGGCGGGCGATGAAGCGGGGGTCCTCGCCCGCCTCGATCATGCGGGCCAGGTAGTGCAGGGCCGCGTCGACGTCCGAGCCGCGGATGGACTTGATGAGGGCGCTGGCGACGTCGTAGTGCTGGTCGCCGTCCCGGTCGTACTTCACGGCCGCACGGTCGACCGTCTGCTCCAGTGTCCGGAGGCTGATCTCCGTCTCGTCCTGGTCGAGGGCGGCGCCGGCGGCGGCCTCCAGGGCCGTCAGGGCGCGCCGGGCGTCGCCGCCGGCGATGCGCAGGAGATGGGCCTCGGCGTCCGCGGGGAGGCTGACGGCACCCTTGAGGCCGCGTTCGTGGGCCACGGCGCGCCCGACCAGATCGCGCAGGTCGTCGTCGGTGAGCGGCTCGAGGGTCAGCAGCAGGGAGCGGGAGAGGAGGGGCGAGATGACCGAGAAGTAGGGGTTCTCGGTGGTAGCCGCGATCAGCGTCACCCAGCGGTTCTCGACGGCCGGCAGGAGGGAGTCCTGCTGGGCCTTGCTGAAGCGGTGGATCTCGTCGAGGAAGAGGACGGTCTCCTTGCCGAAGCCGCCGATGGCGCGGCGGGCGCCGTCGATGACGGCGCGGACCTCCTTGACGCCGGCGGTGATGGCGGAGAGCTCGACGAACCGCTTGTCGGTGGCCTTGGAGACGACGTAGGCGAGGGTCGTCTTCCCGGTGCCGGGCGGCCCCCAGAGGATCACCGAGGAAGGGCCGGCCGGGCCCCGGGCGCCCTCGCCGACCAGGCGGCGCAGAGGTGAGCCAGGCTTCAGCAGGTGCTGCTGGCCCACCACCTCGTCGAGGGTGCGCGGGCGCATCCGGACCGCCAGGGGGCTCCCGGCGGGGTCCTTCTCCTGGCGGTCTTCCGCTGCGGCGGTGAACAGGTCGGGCTCCACACCTGGGAGCCTACGTCAGGGGTACGACAGTCCCCTCCGGGCGCCCGCGCGGCTGCGGGCTCAGGCCCAGAGGTCGGCGCCCCAGCGGGTCAGGATCAGCATCGCGATGATGCCGGCATGCGTGACCGGCAGGACCCAGGTGAACTCGCCGAGGAACCGCTTCAGCCCCGCGGGGGCGGGGAGGAGGCCGTTGCGCATGTTGAACGAGGTGACGTACCAGAACATGGTGATCGTCGCGACCCAGGCCAGCGAGCACCACAGACACAGGGCGTTGATCTTGTACAGCGACTGGTACTGCAGCCAGGTGCAGAAGACGACGCCGAAGAGCGTGCCGAAGTTGAAGGTCAGCCAGTACCAGCGCGGGAAGCGGGCCCGGGTCAGCAGACTCATGCCCACGCAGATCACCACGCCGTAGGCGACCAGGCCGAGCATCGGGTTGGGGAACCCGAAGACGGACGCCTGCTTGCTCTGCATGATGCTGCCGCAGGAGATGACCGGGTTGATGCTGCAGCCGGGCGTGAAGGTCGTGCCCGCGACCTTGGCCTCGAGGATCTTGAACTTGTCGATCGTGATGACCCACGCGGCGAGCAGACCGGCCGCGCCGGTGATCAGCAGCAGGATCGCGAACGCACGGCTGCCGCCCACCGTCCGTGGCTCCATCGCGGCCACGTGCTCGGGCTCGGACTCCGTGGAGGCGGCTTTCACTGTCGTCTTGCTCATCACGCCGATCCGTCACTTGAGAGTTGGACCATCTTCGGGCAGTGGCCATTGTGCCGCACAGGGCCGGCCGTCCACCGTTCGCTGGACATAAGGAGGTACGTGCGGCCACCCCCTGGCGTTCGGTTCCGGCCGGCACTCGAAGCATGACAACACACCCGAACCCCTCGCGGTGGATGTACCCGGCCTGCATACGGGCGGGCCGGGGAGCGCCGGGGCAGACCCGGAGGTGAGCGGTCGCGTGGGGCGCTCAGGCCTCGCCGTCGCCCGGAAGGGGAACCGGCGCACGCGGAGTTGACGGCGGGCGGGGACGCCGGGCAGCCACCCGGCGTCCCCCCGTGAAGCGCTAGTGTCCTGCGCCAGAGATCCGTCGGCAGAAGCGGGCAAGGGAGTCGAGGATCTCTTGGGCTGTCTTGGTCCAGATGAACGGCTTGGGTTCTTTGTTCCAGTCCTTGACCCATGCCCGAATGTCGGCTTCGAGGGCCTGGATGTTCTTGTGTGCGCCGCGGCGGATCATCTGGTGGGCCAGGTAGCCGAACCACCGCTCGACCTGGTTGATCCAGGAGGAGCCGGTCGGGGTGAAGTGCAGCTCGAACCTGGGGTGTTTGGCCAGCCAGGCCTTGATCGCGGGAGTCTTGTGAGTGCCGTAATTGTCCACGATCAAGTGGACCTGCAGGTGCGCGGGCACCTCCTTGTCGATCCGGATCAGGAACTTCTTGAACTCCACGGCCCGATGCCGACGGTGCAGGGCACTGATCACCTCGCCGGTGGCGACATCGAACGCGGCGAACAAGGTGGTCAGGCCGTTGCGGACGTAGTCGTGAGTACGCCGCTCGGGCATGCCCGGCATTATCGGCAGCACCGGCTGCGACCGGTCCAGGGCCTGGATCTGCGACTTCTCGTCCACCGAGAGGACCACCGCACCCTCGGGCGGGTTGAAGTACAGACCCACGACGTCGTAGACCTTCTCCACGAACAACGGATCCGTCGACAGCTTGAACGTGTCCGCCAGATGCGGCTTGAGCTGGAACTTCCGCCAGATCCGGCCGACCGTGGACTTCGACAGGCCGCTGTGCTCCGCCATCGACTTCCGCGACCAGTGGGTGGCGTTCTTCGGGATCTCCTCCAGCGTCGTGACCACGACCGCCTCCACCTGGTCGACGCTGATGGTGGGCGGCCGGCCCGGCCGGGGCTCGTCGACCAGGCCGTCCAGCCGCTCCGCCAAAAACCGCCGCCGCCACTTACGGACGGTGTCGGCGGCCACCCGCAACTCGCGGGCGACCACGACGATTGGCGGTACCTCCGGACCAGCGCACGCCAGCACAATCCGCGCCCGCAAGGCCACGGCCTGGGCCGATGTCGCCCTACGCGTCCACCGCTCCAACTCCGCCCGCTCGTCATCAGACAGCAGCAACGGTTCCAGCTTCGGGCCCCGACGAGGAACTGACGCACCAGCAGCAGAAGTCACACAACTACTAACGATCAACTACTGGCGCAGGACACTAGCCGAGCTTCGCCTCCAGTTCGGCCACGATCTCGTTGACGCCGATCGCCGTCTGCTCGCCGGACTCCATGTCCTTGAGCTGGACGACGCCCTCGGCGAGGTCGCGTTCACCGGCCACGACGCAGTAGCGCGCCCCGCTGCGGTTGGCGCTCTTCATGGCGCCCTTGAGACCCTTGCCGCCGTACGCGAAGTCGGCCGCGACGCCGAGCTTGCGCAACTCGGTGACCTTGGCGAAGAGCACCCGGCGGGCCTCCTCGCCGAGCGGCACCGCGTACACGGAGGTCGAGGCGGGCAGCCTGAGCTCCACCCCCTCCGCCTCCAGCGCGAGGACCGTGCGGTCGACGCCCAGCGCCCAGCCCACGGAGGGCAGCGCGGGGCCGCCGATCATCTCGGAGAGGCCGTCGTAGCGGCCGCCGCCGCCCACCGCGGACTGCGAGCCCAGCCCGTCGTGGACGAACTCGAAGGTCGTGCGCGTGTAGTAGTCCAGACCGCGGACCAGCTTGGGATCGTCCTCGAAGGCGACGCCCGCCGCGGTGATCAGCTCGCGCACCTCCTCGTGGTACGCCTTGCAGGCGTCGCAGAGGTAGTCGCGCAGCAGCGGCGCCTCCCCGAGCTGCTTCTGGACCGACTCGCGCTTGTCGTCGAGCACCCGGAGCGGGTTGATCTCCGCGCGGCGCAGCGTGTCCTCGTCCAGGTCGAGGCCTCGCAGGAAGTTCTGGAGCGCCTCCCGGTACACCGGGCGGCACTCCTTGTCGCCGAGGCTGTTGAGGAGGATGCGGAAGTTGCGCAGCCCCAGGGAGCGGTACGCCTGGTCCGCCAGGATGATCAGCTCGGCGTCCAGCGCCGGGTCCTCCGCGCCGATCGCCTCGGCGCCCACCTGGGAGAAGTGACGGTAGCGACCCTTCTGAGGGCGCTCGTAGCGGTAGTACGAGCCGGAGTACCAGAGCTTGACCGGCAGGTTGCCCACCTTGTGCAGGTTGGCCTCCAGCGCGGCGCGCAGCACGGACGCGGTGCCCTCGGGACGCAGGGCCAGCCTGTCGCCGCCCTTGGTCTCGAAGGCGTACATCTCCTTCGTGACGATGTCGGTCGATTCGCCGACACCGCGCGCGAAGAGTTCGACGTTCTCGAAGCCGGGCGTCTCGACATAGCCGTAGCCGGAGTTGCGCAGCGGGGCGGCGATGGCCTCGCGGACGGCGAGGTACTGGGCGCTGTCAGGCGGGATCAGGTCGTACGTGCCCTTGGGGGCCTGAAAGGTGCTCACGGAAGTCTCTCGTCACATTCCTCGTCGGGGAGGGGTGGGCGAACCCGCTCCCTGGCCGCCGGCCGCCACCTGCCGCAGATACGGGTTGGCGGCGCGCTCCTGGCCGATGGTCGTCTGGGGGCCGTGGCCGGACAGCACCACGGTCGAGTCGTCGAGCGGCAGGCACACGCGGGCCAGCGAGTCGAGCATCTCGGCCATGTCACCGCCGGGCAGGTCGGTGCGTCCGATGGAGCCGGCGAACAGCAGATCCCCGGAGAAGAACACCGACGGGACGTCGTTCGTCTCGGGCATCCGGAAGGTCACCGACCCCTTGGTATGGCCCGGGGCGTGCGCGACGGAGAACTCCAGTCCGGCCAGGTCGAGCCCGGCCCCGTCGGTGAGCTCGCGGACGTCGTCCGGCTCCCCCACGGTGAGCTCGCCCATCAGCGGCATACCGATGGACCGGCCCAGCGCCTTCTCGGGGTCGCTCATCATGTAGCGGTCCTCGGGGTGGATCCAGGCCGGCACGTCGTGCGCGCCGCACACCGGGACGACCGAGGCCACATGGTCGATGTGACCGTGGGTGAGGACGACGGCAACGGGCTTCAGCCGATGCTTTCTGATCGCTTCCTCGACGCCTGGGGCCGCCTGGTGGCCCGGGTCGATGATCACGCACTCCTCGCCGGCGGCCGGGGCGACGAGATAACAGTTCGTCCCCCAGGCTCCGGCGGGGAACCCGGCAATGAGCACGATCGTCCTTCGTTTGTGTCGATACGCGTGGGCTTCTGGGCGGCTGCGCCAGTGGTCAGAGCCTACCGGCGCTGCCGTTTCCTCAGCGAACCCATATACGGTACGGGACACACGCAGGCGGTCGGCTCACAAGACGCACGCGTCCCAGTCGACGTACGAGACGCATGAGGAGAGAACCCGGTGGTCACCCAGGAACAGCGGAAGCGTCAGCTCGCCCGGGAGAAGTTCTTGCGGCAGCAGCAGCGGCGCACGAGCGCCCGGCGCAAGGCCCGTATGCGCAACTCGGTGATCGCGTCGGTGCTCGGCGTGATCGTCATCGGCAGCCTGGCGCTGTACACGACGGGTGTCCTGAAGGACGACGGCAAGGACAAGACGAACGCGAGTTCGCAGACGACCCCGTCCGCCGCGCCCAGCGCCGCCAAGGACCCGTGCGAGAAGCCGGCCGCCGGCGCGGTCAAGACGCAGACCTGGAAGAAGGAGCCGGCGGTCACGATCGACGCGTCGGCCAAGTACACGATGACGCTCGCGACGACCTGCGGCGACATCGACATAGCGCTCAAGGCGAAGGCCGCGCCGCACACGGTGAACTCGTTCGGGTTCCTCGCCGGCAAGGGCTACTTCGACCACACCAAGTGCCACCGCCTCACCACCAACGGGATCTACGTGCTGCAGTGCGGCGACCCGACGGGCAGCGGCAGCGGCGGCCCCGGCTACACGATCCCGGACGAGAACCTGAAGGACGCCTCCCTCAAGGCCAACGTCTACCCGGCGGGCACGGTCGCGATGGCCAACACCGGGCAGGCGCACACCGGCGGCAGCCAGTTCTTCCTCGTCTACCAGGACAGTCAGCTGCCGCCCAGCTACACACCGTTCGGCACGGTGTCGGCCGAAGGCATGAAGGTCCTGAAGAAGATCGCCGCCGCGGGCGAGAACACCGGCGCGGGCGACGGCGCCCCGAACGCGACGGTCGTGATCGACAAGGCGACGGTCACGAAGTCCTGACGACGAACCGGTGGCCAGGGCGGTCAACTGCCCAATTTCGGTCGTGCGGGATGCGGACAGGCGGCCTGCCGGTCGCCTATGTTGGCCGTGACGAAACTGTGGACGATGCCCAGGGGCCCTGAGGCCCCTCGGAGGCATCATGTGGAGGAGGCGCTGTGAGCAGCGACCCGTGGGGCCGCGTCGACGAGACGGGCACCGTGTACGTGCGTACCGCCGACGGCGAGCAGGTGGTCGGTTCCTGGCAGGCAGGCTCCCCCGAGGAAGCCCTGGCCTACTTCGAGCGCAAGTACGAGGGCCTGGTTGTCGAGATCGGCCTCCTCGAGAAGCGGGTGCAGACCACCGATCTCTCGGCGAAGGACGCGCAGGTCGCGATCGACCACATTCGCGAGCAGGTGGACGCGCACCACGCCGTCGGTGATCTGCAGGCGCTGCGGGAGCGGCTGGACAAGCTGGTGGCGACCGTCGAGTCGCGACGCGAGGAGCGCAGGCAACAGCGGGCGAAGCAGTCCGACCAGGCCCGGCACGCCAAGGAGGACCTGGTCACCGAGGCGGAACAGCTCGCACAGTCCGACCAGTGGCGGGCCGCCGGTGAGCGGCTGCGCGCCCTGGTGGACACGTGGAAGGGGCTGCCCCGGCTGGACCGCAAGTCGGACGACGAACTGTGGCACCGGTTCTCGCACGCGCGCTCGGCGTTCTCCAAGCGCCGCAAGGCGCACTTCGCGCAGCTCGACGCACAGCGTGAGGAGGCCCGCCGGATCAAGGAGCGGCTGGTCTCCGAGGCCGAGGGCCTGTCCGGTTCGACGGACTGGGGTCCGACCGCCGCGCGCTACCGCGAGCTGATGGCGGACTGGAAGGCGGCCGGCCGTGCCCAGCGCGAGCACGAGGACGACCTGTGGAACCGCTTCCGCGGCGCCCAGGACGTCTTCTTCGCCGCCCGCAGCTCGGTCTTCGCCGAGCGGGACGCGGAGCAGACGGAGAACCTCAAGCTCAAGGAGGAGCTGGCCGAGGAGGCCGAGAAGCTGCTCCCGATCGGCGACCTGAAGGCGGCGCGGGCCGCGTTCCGTTCGATCAACGAGCGCTGGGAGGCCATCGGCCATGTCCCGCGGGACGCCCGGCCGAAGGTCGAGGGCCGGATGCACGCCGTGGAGCGGGCGATCCAGGAGTCCGAGGAGACGGAGTGGCGCCGGACGAACCCGGAGGCACGCGCGCGTGCCGCGGGCCTCACCGGTCAGCTCCAGGGCGCCGTGGACAAGCTGAGGGCACAGATCGAGCAGGCTCGCGCCCAGGGCAACTCGGCGAAGGCCGACAAGCTGGAGCGGGAGCTCGAGGGCCGTCAGGCGCTGCTGGACCAGGCTCTGAAGGGTCTGCACGAGTTCGGCGGCTGAGGCGGACCGGCTCCGCTGAGGACCGCACGCGGCGAGCGGCCCCCGTACCTGGTGTACGGGGGCCGCTTCGCGTTCTCGCCGCCGTCCTGCGGCGTGCGCGCCGACGGCCGTTCTAGGGCCTGCGCGCCGACGTCACCCGGTACACGTCGTAGACGCCCTCGACGCCGCGTACGGCCTTCAGGACGTGCCCCAGATGCTTGGGGTCGCCCATCTCGAAGGTGAAGCGGGAGGTGGCCACCCGGTCGCGGGACGTCTGTACCGCCGCGGACAGGATGTTGACGTGCTGGTCGGACAGGACGCGCGTGACGTCCGAGAGGAGCCGGGAGCGGTCCAGCGCCTCGACCTGGATCGCGACCAGGAAGACCGAGGACTGCGTGGGCGCCCACTCGACCTCGAGGATCCGTTCGGGCTCGCGTGACAGTGACTCCACGTTGACGCAGTCGCTGCGGTGAACCGATACGCCGCTGCCCCGCGTGACGAAGCCGATGATGGGATCGCCGGGCACGGGCGTACAGCAGCGGGCCAGCTTGACCCACACGTCGTCGACGCCCTTGACGACGACGCCGGGGTCCTGGTTGCTGCGCCGCTTGCGGCCGCGGCTGTGGGACGGCGGGACCGTCTCGTCGATCTCCTCGGAGGCGGCCTCCTCGCCGCCGAGCGCCTGGACCAGCTTCTGCACGATGTTCTGCGCGGAGACATGGCCCTCGCCGATCGCCGCGTACAGCGCGGAGATGTCCGAGTACCGCATCTCGTGCGCGAGCGTCACCAGCGAGTCGCCGGTCAGGATGCGCTGGATCGGCAGGTTCTGCTTGCGCATGGCGCGGACGATGGAGTCCTTGCCCTGCTCGATCGCCTCGTCGCGGCGCTCCTTGGAGAACCAGGCGCGGATCTTGTTGCGGGCGCGCGGCGACTTGACGAAGTTCAGCCAGTCCCGGGACGGACCCGCCCCGGCGGCCTTGGAGGTGAAGACCTCCACCAGGTCGCCGTTGTCCAGGGTCGACTCCAGCGGCACGAGACGCCCGTTGACCCGGGCTCCTATCGTGCGGTGGCCCACCTCCGTGTGCACCGCGTACGAGAAGTCCACGGGCGTCGCGCCGGCCGGCAGCGCTATCACGTCACCCTTCGGTGTGAAGACGAAGACCTCGTTGCGCGACAGGTCGAAACGCAGGGACTCCAGGAACTCGCCCGGGTCCTCGGTCTCCTTCTGCCAGTCGAGGAGCTGGCGCAGCCAGGCCATGTCGTTGAGGTGGTCGTCCTTGCCGGTGGTCCTCGGCTGGTCCGAGCGCACCTTCGAGGTGCCGGCGACGGCCTCCTGCTTGTACTTCCAGTGCGCGGCGATGCCGTACTCGGCGCGGCGGTGCATGTCGAACGTGCGGATCTGGAGTTCGACCGGCTTGCCGTTCGGGCCGATGACCGTCGTGTGCAGCGACTGGTACATGTTGAACTTGGGCATCGCGATGTAGTCCTTGAACCGGCCGGGAACCGGGTTCCATCGCGCGTGCACGGTGCCGAGCGCCGCGTAGCAGTCGCGGACGGTGTCCACGAGGACGCGGATGCCCACCAGGTCGTAGATCTCCGCGAAGTCGCGGCCGCGGACGATCATCTTCTGGTAGACGCTGTAGTAGTGCTTCGGGCGGCCGGTGACCGTCGCCTTGATGCGCGCGGCCCGCAGATCGGCCTGCACCTCGTCGGTCACTATGGCCAGGTACTCGTCGCGCTTGGGGGCCCGCTCGGCGACCAGGCGGACGATCTCGTCGTACATCTTGGGGTAGAGGATCGCGAAGGCGAGGTCCTCCAGTTCCCACTTGATGGTGTTCATGCCCAGGCGGTGGGCGAGGGGCGCGTAGATCTCGAGGGTCTCGCGCGCCTTCTTCTCCTGCTTCTCCCGCTTGAGGTAGCGCATGGTCCGCATGTTGTGCAGGCGGTCCGCGAGCTTGATGACCAGCACCCGCGGGTCCTTGGCCATGGCGACGACCATCTTGCGCACGGTCTCGGCCTGCGCGGCCTCGCCGAACTTCACCTTGTCCAGCTTGGTGACGCCGTCGACGAGCAGGGCGACCTGATCGCCGAAGTCGCGGCGCAGGTCCTCCAGGCCGTACTCGGTGTCCTCGACGGTGTCGTGCAGCAGACCGGCCATGAGGGTGGCCGGATCCATGCCCAGCTCGGCGAGGATCGTGGTCACCGCGAGGGGGTGGGTGATGTACGGGTCGCCGCTCTTGCGCTTCTGGCCGCGGTGCCAGCGTTCGGCGACCTGGTAGGACTTCTCGATCTGGCGCAGGGTCGCCGTCTCGATCTTCGGGTCGTTGCTGCGCACTATCCGCAGCAGCGGCTCCAGGACCGGGTTGTACGGGTTCTGGCGCTGGACGCCGAGACGGGCGAGACGGGCGCGGACGCGGTTGGAGGAGCCTGACCGGGCGGCCTGCTGCGGGGCGGCGGCCTGACGGCCGGCGGGCGCCGCCGTAGCGTCCTCGGGCGGAGCCGGCTTGGGACGGGGCTGCTCGGCGGGCCCGTCGGCGGGCGCGGAACGGTCGTGCCCGGCCGGGCCGCGGCTGTCCGCCTGCGCCTGCGACGCGGGGGTGGCCGCGGGCGCCGAGGCGGACTCGGGCTTGGCGGCTGTCAGGTGCTGGGCCTCGTCTGGCAAGAGGACTCCTCGTGCGCGATCCGGGTTCCCGGTCGGGCTCCGGAGCACCCATCGTAGCGATCCTGCGCCCCGGGATCGCCTTCAGGCCGATGTGAGGGCCGTCCACCGGTGAAACGCGAGGGGCGGGCACCGGATTCCTCCGGGCCCGCCCGTTCGCGTACGGCGGTGCGCAGACCGCGTTCAGATGGTGAGCAGCGCCTCCAGGGGCGCCCCGCGCAGGGCCGCCTCCAGGCGGGGACGCCCGTCGAGGAAGCCCAGCTCCATCAGGACCGCGACCCCGGCAACCTCGGCGCCGGCACGGTGTATGAGCTGGATCGACGCCTCGGCGGTACCGCCGGTGGCGAGGACGTCGTCGACGATCAGCACGCGGTCGCCGACGGTCAGGTCCTCCGCGTGCACCTCGATCTCGGCCGAGCCGTACTCCAGGTCGTAGGCCTGGCTGAGGGTCGCTCCGGGGAGCTTGCCCGCCTTGCGCACGGGGATGAAGCCCAGGCCGGCGCGGACGGCGACCGGGGCGCCCAGGATGAATCCCCGGGCTTCCAGGCCGACGATCTTGGTGGCGCCGGTGCGCTCGGCGATCAGCGCGAACGCGTCGGTGAGCGCGGTGAACGCCGCCGGATCCGCCAGGAGCGGGGTGATGTCCTTGAACATCACGCCCGGCTCCGGGTAGTCGGCCACGTCCCGGATGCGGCTGAGGAGCAGCTCCTCGACGCCGGTCACCGTCGCTTCCCCGACGGACGGCCACGGCCCCGGCCCCGGGACCCGGGCTGGTTGCGCGGGCCGACGACGGCAGGCGTCGCGTCCTCCGGGTCGTCGTCGTAGCCGTCGGCAGTGCGCGGCTCGTCGCCTCGCTCGCCCTCGGCCGGGGACTGGGCCCGCTTGGCGAGGACGCGCTTCTTCAGTGCCTTGTACTGCGGCTCGATCTCCTTGAGGTCGGCGACGAGCGGCGTGGCGATGAAGATCGAGGAGTAGGCGCCCGCCGCGAGACCGACGAACAGCGACAGCGAGATGTCGTTGAGCGTGCCCGCGCCGAGGAAGCCGCCGCCGATGAACAGCAGACCCGCCACCGGCAGCAGCGCGACGACCGTGGTGTTGATGGAGCGGACCAGGGTGCCGTTGATCGAGCGGTTGGCGACCTCGCTGTAGGTGAAGCGGGTCTGCTTGGTGAGGTCCTTCGTCTGCTCCTTGAGGGAGTCGAAGACGACGACCGTGTCGTACAGCGAGTAACCGAGGATGGTCAGCAGACCGATCACCGTGCCTGGCGTGACCTCGAAGCCGACGAGGGCGTAGATGCCGACGGTGATGGTGATGTCGTGGATCAGGGCGACGAGGGCGGCGATGGCCATCCGCCACTCGAAGGCGATCGCCAGGTAGATCACGACCAGCACCATGAAGATCGCCAGGCCCTGCCAGGCCTTGCTGGCGATCTGGTCGCCCCAGCTCGGACCGACGAGGTCGGCGTTGATGCTCTCCGGGTCGACCTTGAAGTCCTCGGCGAGCTTGTTCTTGATCTCGTCGGACTGCTGGATGTCCATGCCGGCGATCTGGATGCGCACCGAACCGTCGCCGAGCTTCTGCACGACCGCGTCGTGGCCCGAGGCGGTCTTCGCCGCGTCCTCGGCCTGGGTCACGGAGATGCTGCCGTTCTTCGCCGTGGTGAAGACGGCGCCGCCCTGGAAGTCGATGCCCATGTTCAGGCCGCGCACCGCCAGGCCGAGGACGGCCGTGATGGTGATCAGGATCGAGATGCCGTACCAGAGCTTGCGGTGCCCGATGAAGTCGTAGCTGATCTCGCCACGGTGCAGCCGGGCGCCGAGGTTACCGAGTTTGGACATCGCTCACGCCTCCTTCGTCTCGACGGGACCGGCGACGGGACCGCCGGGACGGCGGGTGCGGCGCAGCGGCGGCTGGGCACCCAGGCTCTTCGGGTCGAGGCCGGACCACTTGTGGCCGTTCGCGAAGAACTTCCGCCGAGCGATGAGCGTCATCAGCGGCTTGGTGAAGAAGAAGACCACGACCACGTCGAGGACGGTGGTCAGGCCCAGCGTGAACGCGAAGCCCTGGACCTTGCCGACCGTGACGACGAACAGCACGGCGGCGGCGAGGAACGACACGAAGTCGGAGACCAGGATGGTGCGCCGGGCCCGGGGCCAGGCCCGCTCGACGGCGGGGCGCAGAGTGCGGCCCTCGCGGATCTCGTCGCGGACACGTTCGAAGTAGACGATGAACGAGTCCGCTGTGATGCCGATGGCGACGATGGCTCCGCAGACGGCCGGCAGGTTCAGCGCGAAGCCGATGGCCGGGCCGAGCAGGGCCATGAGCACGTAGGTGAGGGCCGCCGAGACCAGCAGCGAGGCGAGGGCGACGAGCGCCAGACCGCGGTAGTACGCCACCAGGTACAGGACGACCAGGGCGAGGCCGATGGCGCCCGCCAGCAGACCGGCGTGCAGCTGGTCGCCGCCGAGGGCAGCCGTCACGGTGGTCGTGCTCTGCTCCTGGAAGCTGAGCGGGAGCGCGCCGTAGGACAGCATGTTGGCGAGGCCCTGGGCCTCCTCCTGCTTGAAGCTGCCGGAGATCTGCGCCTGGCCGCCGGTGATCGCGCTCTGCACGAACGGGCTGGAGACGACGTCGCCGTCGAGCACGATGCCGAACTCGTTCTGCGGCTGCTGGTTCTGCGCCAGCTTGCCCGTGATGTCGGCGAACTTCTTGCCGCCCGACTTGGTGAAGGTCATGGTGACCTGCCAGCCGGCGGCACCCTGCGTGTCGAAGACGGCCTGGGCCTTCTTGACGTCGGTGCCGTCGACCGCGGCCGGGCCGAGCAGGTACTTGTACCAGACGTTGTCGATCTCACCGCAGGCGACGGTCGCGTCGCCGGGCTTGACGCCCTCGCTGACCGCGGTGCGGACCTTCTTGTCGGTGCAGTCCAGGGCCGCGTACTTGGCCTGGAGCGCGGTGGCCTCGGCGGGGGCGGTGGCGCCACCGGAGGCTGACGGGCTGGGGGACGCCTTCGCCTTGGCGCCCGCGGCAGCCGACGGGGTGGCGTCGGCCTTGAGCGCGTCGGTGACGGCGCGGCCCTGCGAGGTGGCGGAGGCCGAGGGGGACGAGGAGGAGGTCGCCTTCTCACCCTTGGCGGAGGCGCTCGCCGAAGGGCTGGGAGACGCGCTCGACGAACCGCTCGGGGACGCGCTCGACGAGGGGGCGGCGGGGCCGGTGGCCTCCTGGGCCAGGACCGGACGGAAGTACAGCTTGGCGGGGGTGCCGACCTGCTTGCGGGCTTCCGCGGAGTTGGTGCCCTTGGGGATGTTGACGATGATGTTGTCGCGTCCCTGGGTCTGCACCTCCGCCTCGGTGACGCCCAGCCCGTTGACACGGCGGTTCATGATGTCGACCGCGGTGTCCATGTTGGCCTTGTTGATCGCGGATCCCTGGTCGGCCTTCGCCTTCAGCGTGATGCTGGTACCGCCGGCGAGGTCGATGCCAAGACGCGGAGTGGTGTGACCGGAGGCGAACATGCCTCCGGTGAGCCCCACGATGGCGATCAGGATCAGGGCCAGCGTGCGCCCTGGTTTGCTCTGGGCACTCGCACTCCGGCCCTTCTTGGGTGCTGCCACCTTCTCGTACTCCCTCTCGGGCCGCCTTGCGCCGGGTCAGCGCGGCGGCGGCCATGACATGGTGTGGGATCCCCTGGCGAGATGCGCGCGCCCCGGCGCCGTCGGGTGTGCACCCTGAGCTCCGGGGTCGTGGCTACTTCTTCTCGTCGGAGTCGCCCTCGGTCTTCTTCGGCTCCTCGTCGGCCTCGGCCTGCTCGCCCTCGGCGGCCTTCTCCCGGACCTCGTCGGTCTCGTCCTTCTTGCCGAGGTCGACAACCTTGTCGTCGGAGGCGGCAGCTTCGTCGACGGAGTCGTCGGTCTCGGCGAGGGAGGAGGCGTCGTCCGGGACGACGTCGGAGTCGGACTTCAGGTCGTGCTCGATGCCGTGCACGATGCGGTTGTACTCGTCGTCGGTCAGGACGGCGCCGATCGCGTTCTTCGCGAAGAGGAGTTCCACGCCCGGTCCCGCGTCGAGGAGAAGCGTGTCGTCGTTGACCTCCTTGACCGTCGCGTACATGCCGCCGATGGTGCGGACACCACTGCCGGGCTGCAGTTCGTTACGCATGGCGGCCGCCTGCTGCTGCTTCTTCTTGGCCGACCGGGTCATCAGGAACATGGCCCCGATGAGCACGATGAACGGGAGGAGGGTCAAAGGACTCACGGGTCGGAACTTCCTTCAAACGACCGCGGCGGTTGAGCGGCCTCATGGATGGGGGTTGTGTGCTGCCGACTAGGGCGGCATCGGCGGAGTCTAAGCGAGTCCGCGCGCAGGGAACAACGCTCAGCATGGCACCTGGGTTCCTGACCCGGCCAATGTCCTCGCCGAAGCCCCGGCGTCACGTCCCGAACAGGTCCTGCTGCCCGCTTCCCTGGCCCGGGGCCCGGGGCGGAGTGAGGCCTAGGTGCGTCCAGGCGGCCGGGGTCGCCACCCGGCCGCGCGGTGTGCGGGCGAGCAGCCCCTCCCGGACGAGGAAGGGTTCGGCCACCTCCTCCACGGTCTCACGCTCCTCCCCCACGGCGACGGCGAGCGTGGACAGACCGACCGGGCCGCCCCCGAACAGTTTCAGCAGGGCTTCCAGGACCCCCCGGTCCAGGCGGTCCAGCCCCCGCTCGTCCACCTCGTAGACCTTCAGCGCCGCCGCGGCGATCTCGCGGGTCACCCTCCCGTCGGCCTTGACCTGCGCGTAGTCGCGGACACGGCGCAGCAGACGGTTGGCGATACGGGGCGTGCCGCGGGAGCGGCCGGCGATCTCGGCCGCCCCCTCCGCGTCGATCTCGACGTCGAGGAGGTCGGCCGAGCGGTGGATGACGCGTCGCAGCTCGCCGGGCTCGTAGAACTCCATGTGCGCGGTGAACCCGAAGCGGTCGCGCAGCGGGGGCGGCAGCAGGCCCGCGCGCGTGGTGGCGCCGACGAGGGTGAAGGGGGGCAGTTCGAGGGGGATGGCGGTGGCGCCGGGGCCCTTGCCGACGATGACGTCGACGCGGAAGTCCTCCATCGCCATGTACAGCATCTCCTCGGCGGGCCGGGACATGCGGTGGATCTCGTCGAGGAAGAGGACCTCGCCCTCCTGGAGCGAGGAGAGGATCGCGGCGAGGTCGCCGGCGTGCTGGATCGCGGGACCTGAGGTGATGCGGATCGGGGCGCCCATCTCCGCGGCAATGATCATCGAGAGGGTGGTCTTGCCGAGGCCGGGGGCTCCGGAGAGCAGCACGTGGTCGGCGGTCGCGCCCCGCGCGCGGGCGGCGCGCAGGACGAGGTCGAGCTGCTCGCGGACCTTCTCCTGACCGATGAACTCGCCGAGGTCCTTGGGACGCAGGGCGGCCTCGACGGCCTGGTCCTCCCGGTCGGCGACCGAGCCCACCAGCCGCTCCTCGGCGGTGGTGTCCTCGGTCGTGTCGTCCCAGTTCACTGACGTTCTCCTAGCGGGCGCGGTTCAGGGTCTGCAGGGCGGCCTTCAGCAGCTGGCCGACCTGGGGCGCACCGCCGGCGGCCTCGGCCCGCGGGGTCACTGCGGCGACCGCCTCGTCGGCCTCGCGGGTGGCGTAGCCGAGGCCGATCAGGGCGGCGTGCAGCTGGTCGCGCCAGCCGCTGGTGACCGGTGCTCCGACCGCGGGGGCGCCGATCGGCTCGCCGAGCCGGTCCTTGAGCTCCAGCAGCAGCTTCTGCGCGCCCCTCTTGCCGATGCCGGGGACGGCGATCAGCGCCTTCTCGTCTCCGGTGGCCACCGCGCGGCGCAGGGCGTCCGGGGCGTGGACCGCCAGCATGGCCTGGGCGAGCCGGGGGCCGACGCCACTGGCGGTCTGCAGCAGTTCGAAGACCTGACGCTCGTCGTCGTCGACGAAGCCGTAGAGGGTCAGCGAGTCCTCCCGTACGACGAGGGAGGTGGCGAGCTTGGCCGGTTTGCCGAGCCGGAGCGTGGACAGCGTGTTCGGCGAGCACTGGACGGCCATGCCCACACCGCCCACCTCCAGCACCGCGGTGTCCGGGGCGAGTGCGGCGACGGTGCCGCTGACGAAGGCGATCATGCCGTACGGCCTTTCGATGTGATCGGGGCGGTCTCGGGGTGCGTGCGCGCCTTGGCGGTGTGCCGGGCGATCGCCTGCTGGAGCCGGTTCTGCGCGGGTGCGCGCCAGATGTGGCAGATGGCGAGGGCGAGGGCGTCGGCGGCGTCGGCCGGTCTGGGGGGCGCGTCGAGTCGCAGCAGGCGGGTGACCATCGCGCCGACCTGGGCCTTGTCCGCGCGCCCGCTGCCGGTGACGGCGGCCTTGACCTCGCTGGGGGTGTGCAGGGCGACGGGGATGCCGCGGCGGGCCGCGCACAGCATGGCGACGGCACTCGCCTGGGCGGTGCCCATCACCGTGCGCACGTTGTGCTGGCTGAACACCCGTTCCACGGCGACGAATTCGGGCCGGTGTTCGTCGAGCCACGCTTCGATGCCCTGCTCGACGGCGACGAGGCGCTGTCCCAACTCGGCGTCGGCGGGGGTCCGTACGACTCCCACACCGAGCATGGTGAGGGGCCGGCCCGCGACTCCCTCGACGACGCCGACACCGCACCGTGTCAGTCCGGGGTCCACCCCGAGTACCCGCACGCCCGCCCTCCCTTCGCTCTCCCCCGGCCCGGCCGGGACGCCCACCGGTTCGTGCAGGCTATCGGGTGCCACCGACAACGCCTGGCGGCACACGCCCCTGCGCACGCCCGGCAACGCGACGGGCCGACGGGGGTGTCCCGTCGGCCCGTTCGAAGACGCGGTGGAGCGCCGGCTCAGGCGTCGACCTTCTCCATGACCTCGTCGCTGACGTCGAAGTTGGCGAAGACGTTCTGCACGTCGTCGCTGTCCTCGAGCGCGTCGATCAGCTTGAAGATCTTCCGCGCGCCGTCCTCGTCGAGCTCGACCTGCATGGTCGGGACGAAGTTGGCCTCGGCCGAGTCGTAGTCGATGCCGGCCTCCTGGAGCGCGGTGCGCACCGCGACCAGGTCGGTGGCCTCGGAGAGGACCTCGAAGGTCTCACCGAGGTCGTTGACCTCTTCGGCGCCCGCGTCGAGCACGGCGCCGAGGACGTCGTCCTCGGCCAGCTCGCCCTTGGGGACGACGACGACGCCCTTGCGGTTGAAGAGGTACGACACCGAGCCCGGGTCGGCCATGGAGCCGCCGTTGCGGGTCATGGCCACGCGGACGTCTGAGGCTGCGCGGTTGCGGTTGTCGGTGAGGCACTCGATGAGGACCGCGACGCCGTTCGGTCCGTAACCCTCGTACATGATCGTCTCGTAGTCGGCGCCGCCGGCCTCGAGACCGGCGCCGCGCTTCACCGCGGAGTCGATGTTCTTGTTCGGGACCGAGCTCTTCTTGGCCTTCTGGATGGCGTCGAACAGCGTCGGGTTGCCGGACACGTCCGCGCCACCGGTACGGGCCGCGACTTCGATGTTCTTGATCATCTTCGCGAAGAGCTTGCCGCGCTTGGCGTCGATCACGGCCTTCTTGTGCTTCGTCGTAGCCCATTTAGAGTGGCCGGACATCTGCCTGTCTCCTTCGCGTAACCCAACCTGGACGAACTCCCCGGGCCTGCGGAGCCAGAGGGGACCTCCAGATCCTACTAGGACGCCGCCACCCGGTTCGCGCGCACCATGTCCACGAAGAGGGCGTGCACCCGGTGGTCGCCGGTCAGCTCCGGGTGGAACGAGGTGGCGAGCGCGTTGCCCTGGCGGACCGCGACGATGTGCCCGCCGTGCTCGGCGAGCACCTCGGCCCGGGCGCCCACGGACTCGACCCAGGGAGCGCGGATGAAGACACCCTCCACGGGAGGGCCCTGCACGCCCACGACGTCCACCGTGGCCTCGAAGGACTCGTTCTGACGTCCGAACGCGTTGCGGCGCACGATCATGTCGATGCCGCCGACGGTCTCCTGGCCCGAGCGCGGGTCGAGGATCTTGTCGGCGAGCATGATCATGCCCGCGCAGGTGCCGTAGACGGGCATGCCGGACCGTACACGCGCGCGAAGGGGCTCCATCACGCCGAACAGGACGGCCAGCTTGGAGATGGTCGTGGACTCGCCGCCGGGTATGACGAGGCCGTCGACCTCGGCGAGTTCCTCGGGGCGCCGCACCGGCCTGGCCACGGCGTCGGCCGCGGCCAGGGCTACGAGGTGCTCCCGTACGTCGCCCTGGAGGGCCAGGACGCCTATGACAGGGACCGTGTCGCTCATGAGGTGTTACCAGCCGCGGTTGGCGTAGCGCTCGGCCTCGGGGAGGGTGTCGCAGTTGATGCCGACCATGGCCTCGCCCAGGTTGCGGGACGCGTCCGCGATGATCTTCGGGTCGTCGTAGAAGGTGGTCGCCTTCACGATCGCGGCGGCACGCTTGGCCGGGTCGCCGGACTTGAAGATGCCGGAGCCGACGAAGACGCCCTCGGCGCCGAGCTGGCGCATCAGCGCGGCGTCGGCCGGGGTGGCGACACCGCCGGCGGAGAACAGCACGACCGGGAGCTTGCCGAGCTCGGCGACCTCCTTGACCAGCTCGTAGGGGGCGCGCAGGTCCTTGGCGGCGGCGTACAGCTCGTTGTTGTCGTAGCCGCGCAGACGGGCGATCTCGTTCTTGATCTGGCGCAGGTGGCGCACGGCCTCGACGACGTTGCCGGTGCCGGCCTCACCCTTGGAGCGGATCATCGCGGCGCCCTCGGCGATGCGGCGCAGGGCCTCGCCCAGGTTGGTGGCGCCGCAGACGAACGGGGTCGTGAAGGCGAACTTGTCGCTGTGGTTGACCTCGTCGGCCGGGGTGAGGACCTCGGACTCGTCGATGTAGTCGACGCCGAGCGACTGCAGGACCTGGGCCTCGACGAAGTGGCCGATCCGGGACTTGGCCATGACCGGGATGGACACGGCCTCGATGATGCCCTCGATCATGTCGGGGTCCGACATCCGGGCGACGCCGCCGTCCTTGCGGATGTCGGCCGGGACCCGCTCCAGCGCCATGACGGCGACGGCGCCCGCGTCCTCGGCGATCTTCGCCTGCTCCGGCGTGACGACGTCCATGATCACGCCGCCCTTGAGCTGCTCGGCCATCCCGCGCTTCACGCGCGCGGTGCCGGTCTCGGGGGTCTGGTTTTCGGAGATCGTGCTGGACACGGGTGACCTCACTAGTCGAAAAGAGGATTCTTCGGCACTGAGGAAACGCGAATGGACCAGTCCACAGCAAGGGCCAATGTGCAGCCGGTGGATCCTTTTCCCGGGCGGCGCCCGAGCAGCCCCCGACGCACGCCGATGCGCCGCCCGGACGGGCTCGGCCGGTCCCCGGTCAGACGGCCCGGTCGGCCAGCGCCGACGGGGGTTCGTCGTCCATCTCGAAGGCCATCGGGAACGGGGCGTGGCCGGCCAGGCGGAACCAGCGGACCTTGCGGTGCTCGCGCAGTCTGCGGACGGCGCCCACCGCGTCGTTGTGGAAGCGCCGGGCCATGGGGACCCGGCGGACTGCCTCCGTGAGCTCGCGGGCCGCCTCCTCCCCGCCGGGCGCCTCGCGTACGACCTCGACCTGCTGGACATCCGCGAAGACGGCCCGCAGGGCCTGGCTGAGCTCGCTCTCGGCGACCTCGCGCTGCTCCTCCTCGGCCTGTCGGGCGGCGTGCGCGGCCTCGTACAGGACGATCGAGGCGGCGGGGTCGAGGACCTTGGAGGTGGCCAGTTCCTGGGCCACCGACGCGCGGCGCAGCAGCTGCGCGTCGAGCGCCGCACGGGCGGCGTCGATGCGGGCGTGCAGCCGGTCGAGCCGTCCCGCCGTCCAGCTCAGGTA
This sequence comes from Streptomyces sp. P3, assembly GCF_003032475.1. Classification (NCBI taxonomy): domain Bacteria; kingdom Bacillati; phylum Actinomycetota; class Actinomycetes; order Kitasatosporales; family Streptomycetaceae; genus Streptomyces; species Streptomyces sp. P3. Next base: position 4,833,015 of record NZ_CP028369.1, on the reverse strand, counting down.
GAGGCCGATCGCGACGAGGACGACCAGGATCCAGATCAGGGTTGCGGTCACGGGCGGCAAGGCTACCCGCGATCCCCGCGGCGGCGGGGCGGGTCAGTCCCTGGCCAGCCCGAGCCGGGCCCGCAACCCCGTCGATCCCCGTTCGTCGTCGGCCGCGACCGCCGCCGCTCCCGCCGTCACCGTCTCGTAGACCGACAGGATGTCGGCGCCGACGGTCGACCAGTCGAAGCGCCGCACATGCGCGCTGCCCCGCTCGCTCAGCTGCTCCCGGCGTTCCGGGTCGCCCAGGAGCCGTACCGCCGCGGCGGCCAGCGCGTCCGCGTCCTCGTTGGCGAACAGCTCGCCCGCCGCGCCTTGGTCGAGGACCTGGGCGAACGCGTCGAGGTCGGAGGCGAGCACCGGCGCTCCCGCCGACATGGCCTCGACGAGGATGATGCCGAAGCTCTCGCCGCCGGTGTTGGGCGCGACGTAGAGGTCGACGCTGCGCAGGAAGCGCGCCTTGTCCTCGTCGCTGACCATGCCGAGGAACTCCACGCGCGCGTGCAACTCCTTCGGCAGGTTCTCCACCGCTTCCTTCTCGTCGCCGCGCCCGGCGACCAGCAGCCGTGCGTCCGGGCGTTCGGCGAAGATCTTCGGCAGGGCCCGCATCAGCACGGGCAGGCCCTTGCGCGACTCGTCGATGCGTCCGACGAAGCCGATGGTGCCGCCCTGCCAGTCGGGGTTGGGCTCGGCCTTGGCGAAGAAGTCGACGTCGACGCCGTTCGGGATGACGACCGCGTCGCCGCCGAGGTGCTCGACCAGCGTCCGCCGGGCGTACTCGCTGACGGCGATACGCGCGCTGATCTTCTCCAGGGCGGCCTGGAGGATGGAGTACGCGGCGATCATGGCCCGTGAGCGCGGGTTGGACGTGTGGAAGGTCGCCACGATCGGGCCGGAGGCCGCCCAGCAGGTCAGCAGGCCGAGCGAGGGAGAGGTCGGCTCGTGGATGTGGACGACGTCGAACGTGCCGTCGTGCAGCCAGCGTCGCACGCGCGCGGCGGACAGGAACCCGAAGTTGAGCCGGGCGACGGAGCCGTTGTACGGCACTGGGACCGCCCGGCCGGCCGAGACGACGTACGGCGGCAGCGGGGTGTCGTCGTCGGCCGGGGCGAGGACGGACACCTCGTGTCCGAGCCCGACGAAGTACTCGGCGAGGTCGCGGATGTGGAACTGGACGCCGCCCGGGACGTCCCAGGAGTACGGGCAGACGATGCCGATTCTCACGCGCTCGCCCCGTCCGACGGGCGGGGCGGCGACGGGCGGGATTCCAGGTCGGCGAGCCACAGTCGCTGCAGCATGTGCCAGTCCTCCGGGTGGTCGGCGATGCCGGTGGCGAAGGCGTCTGCCAGCGCCTGTGTCATGACGGACGTCTTCTCGGCCCGGGTGCCGGCCTCGGGCACCTCGACGGGCGGGTGCACGCGGCCCTGCATGACGGGCGAGTCGTCGTACCAGAGCGTGACGGGCAGCAGCAGCGCGCCGGTCTGCTGGGCGAGCAGGGCGGGTCCGGCGGGCATCCGGGCGGTGTCCCCGAAGAAGTCGACCTCGACGCCGGAGGCGGACAGGTCGCGCTCGGCGACCAGGCAGACCAGACCGCCGTCACGCAGCCGCCGGGCGAGGGTGCCGAAGGCGGCGCCGCCGGTGTGCGGCAGCACCTCCATGCCGAGGCCCTCCCGGTAGGCGACGAACCGGTCGTACAGCGTCTCGGGCCTGAGGCGTTCGGCGACGGTGGTGAACGGCGTGCGCAGCTTCGTCGTGACCCAGGCGCCGGCCAGATCCCAGTTGGCCATGTGCGGCAGCGCCAGGACGACGCCCCGGTCCGAGGCGATGCCGTCCGTCAGGTGGTGCAGGTCCTTGGGATCGAAGCCGTCGGCGACGCGCTCGGCGCTCCAGGCCGGCAGCCGGAAGGACTCCATCCAGTACCGCAGGTAGGAGCGCATCCCCGCGCGGGAGAGCTCGGCCAGGCGCTCCGGGCTCGCGTCCGGCACCACGCGCGCGTAGTTGCTCTCCAGGCGCAGCACGCCCTTCCCGCGCCGCTTCCACACGAGGTCGGCGACGGTGCGGCCGAGGCGTACGGCGGCGGGCTCGGGGAGCTTCTTGACGGCGCTCCAGCCGAGACCGTACAACGCGTCCGTCAGACGCTCCTGGGCGCTCACTTCGCGGCCTCGCTCCCCCGGGCCTCGCTGCCGTGTGCCTCGTCCGCCCGCTCCGCGACGTCCGGGGCGTCGGCCGCGGCCGCCTGCTCCGCCTCGGCGGATTCCCGGCGGACCGTGACGACGCGCTGGATCAGCGTGACGAGGCTGCCGACGGCGACGATCCACAGCGCGATCGGCAGCAACACCTGGATGCCGGGCACGCCGAACGCGTGCAGACCCGAGAGTCCGGCCGCGACCAGCGAGATCACCAGGCGTTCGGCGCGTTCCACCAGCCCGTTGACGGCGACCGGCAGGCCGATCGACTCGCCGCGGGCCTTCGTGTACGACACCACCTGACCGCTGGCCAGACAGAAGATCGAGACGGCGCACAGGGCGTTGTCGTCGCCGTGGCCCGCGTACCAGAGTGCGAAGCCGCCGAAGATCGCGCCGTCGGCGACCCGGTCGAGCGTGGAGTCCAGGAAGGCCCCCCAGCGACTGGTACGGCCGAGCTGGCGGGCCATGTTGCCGTCGACGAGGTCGGAGAACACGAAGAGCGTGATCACGATCGTGCCCCAGAAGAACTCGCCCCGGGGGTAGAAGACCAGCGCGCCCGCGATCACGCCGGCGGTGCCGAGGAGCGTGACCGTGTCGGGGCTCACGCCCCTGCGGATGAGAAACGCGGCGAACGGTGTGAGGACACGCGTGAAGAATGCACGCGCGTACTTGTTCAGCATGGCCTTCCCGAGGTTCGGTGTGGCCGTGCGGCCCCTGCTGGCCGTCGGCTGGCCCATCGTAGTCACGCGCGTGTGTGAGCGACGGTCGGGCACCCGGCCCCCCGCACCGTTTCACGGCCGCACGGTGTCCGGCACGCGGCCGGGTCGCGTCCGTCGTATGGACGCGCCGTGGCGGGAGTGGAAAGCTCGAAGGACCGCGGGCGTCGCCGGAGCCGCCATCGCACGCGGGGCCGTCGTGCCCGCGCCCCCAGTGACCTCACCGTGCACGGGAGGCAAGGAAAAAATGGGCGACAAGGCGAACGCACACCCCGGAGCCGCCGGCAGGGCTACGGCGGCCGACCAACCCGCGTCCGTACGGAATGTGGTGCTGGTCGGCCACTGCGGATCGGGCAAGACGACGTTGGTGGAAGCCCTCGCGCTGACCGCGGGGGCAGTGAACCGGGCGGGCCGCGTGGAGGACGGCGGCACCGTCTCGGACTACGACGAGATCGAGCACCGGCAGCAGCGCTCGGTGCAGCTCTCGCTGGTGCCCGTCACGTTCGACGGCATCAAGGTCAACCTCCTCGACACCCCCGGATACGCCGACTTCGTCGGGGAGCTCAGGGCCGGTCTGCGCGCCGCGGACGCGGCCCTCTTCGTCGTCTCGGCGGCGGACGGCGTGGACGGGTCGACCCGCATGGTCTGGGAGGAGTGCGCGGCCGTCGGCATGCCCCGCGCGATCGTCGTCACGCACCTGGAGGCCGCCCGCGCGGACTTCGAGGAGATGACGCGGATCTGCGCGGAGGCCTTCGGCGCGGACGACCCGGACGCCGTCCTGCCGCTGTACCTGCCGCTGCGCGGGCCCGAGGGGCCCGACGGACACGCGCCGGTGACCGGGCTGACCGGCCTGCTGTCCCGGACGCTGTTCGACTACTCCTCCGGCGAACGCAGGGAGTCCGAGCCAGACGAGGAGCGGTTGCCGGCCATCGAGGAGGCCCGCAACCGGCTGATCGAGGGGATCATCGCCGAGAGCGAGGACGAGACCCTCATGGACCGGTATCTCGGCGGCGAGCAGATCGACGTCAGGACGCTGATCGACGACCTGGAGCGGGCCGTCGCGCGAGGCGCCTTCTTCCCCGTCCTCGCGGCGGCCCCCGCCGCCGAGGGCGCCCGGCAGGGCCTCGGCACGGTCGAACTCCTGGAACTGGTCACCCGGGGCTTCCCGACGCCCTTGGAACGCGAGGCGCCGCAGGTGACGACGGTCGACGGCCGGCCACGGGAGCTGAAACCGTGCGATCCGGACGGTCCGCTGGTCGCGGAGGTCGTGAAGACCTCCTCCGACCCCTACGTCGGCCGGGTCTCGCTGGTCCGTGTGTTCTCCGGGACGCTGCACCCCGACGAGACCGTCCACGTCTCCGGGCACGGCCTCGCCGACCGCGGTCACGAGGACCACGACGTCGACGAGCGCATCGGCGCCCTGTCCGCGCCGTTCGGCAAGCAGCAGCGGGCCCTGACCCACTGCATCGCGGGCGATCTCGCGTGCGTGGCGAAACTCGGCCGCGCGGAGACCGGCGACACCCTCTCGGCGAAGGACGACCCACTCCTCATGGAGCCCTGGCAGATGCCGGACCCGCTGCTGCCGCTGGCCATCCGGGCCCACAGCAAGGCCGACGAGGACAAGCTGTCGCAGGGCCTGGGCCGACTGGTCGCCGAGGACCCCACGATGCGCCTGGAGCACAACCAGCACACCCACCAGGTGGTGCTGTGGTGCCTGGGCGAGGCGCACTCCGACGTCGCGCTCGAGCGGCTGCGCTCCCGATACGGCGTCCAGGTCGACGTCGTCCCGCACCGGGTCTCCCTGCGCGAGACGTTCGCGGCGAAGTCCGCCGGGCGCGGGCGGCATGTGAAGCAGTCCGGCGGGCACGGCCAGTACGCCGTCTGCGAGATCGAGGTGGAGCCGCTGCCGGGGGGCTCGGGCATCGAGTTCGTGGACCGGGTCGTCGGCGGTTCGGTGCCGCGGCAGTTCATCCCGTCGGTCGAGAAGGGCGTCCGGGCGCAGGCGGCCAAGGGGGTGGCGGCAGGGCATCCGCTGGTGGACGTGCGGATCACGCTGCTGGACGGCAAGGCGCATTCGGTGGACTCCTCCGACGCCGCCTTCCAGACAGCCGGCGCACTGGCCCTGAGGGAGGCGGCCGCCGACGCGAGGATCCATCTGCTGGAGCCGGTGGCCGAGGTGTCCGTGCTGGTGGGCGACGAGTACGTGGGCACCGTGATGAGCGACCTGTCGGGGCGGCGCGGACGCGTGCTGGGCACCGAGCAGACCAGCGGGAGCCGCACGCTCGTGCGGGCCGAGGTGCCGGAGATCGAGATCGGCCGGTACGCGGTCGATCTGCGCTCCCTCTCGCACGGCACGGCCCGCTTCCACCGCGCGTACGCCCGGCACGAGCCGATGCCTCCTCAGGTCGCCGAGAAGGTGCGTCAACAGGCGGAGACAGGCTGACGCTTGGTGCCGCACCGGTCCCAAGTGGCCGGTGCGGCACCATGCGGAGGACTTTCTTCCGGTTCGGCGGACGGCTTCGGTCGTCCGCCGACGGATGTCGGTGCCTGCCGATACGCTGATGACCTGATCAACAGGTGTGCGGAGCACGGAAGTCGGGAAAGCCGCAGAAGCGAGAGCAGCGGCGATCGGGGGCGGGAATGACCGTTGGCAGCGGTTACGCGGACATCTTCGGACCGCAGGTGCCGCAACAGGGCGACGGAGGGCAGACGCCGACGTTCGGCCTGGCGTCGGCGGCCTACCGGGACAACCCGGTCGACGACATCAAGAAGGCCGACAACGAGTGGCACCAGACGGCGGTCAACGGCGGCCGCAGCTGGGCCCGGATCTTCCGGCCCAACCTCGGCGAGGCGTTCTCGCAGGCGGTGATCGACCGCATGCTGGGCGTCGGCCGCAAGCCGCTCATCCAGTCGTTCGGCAGCGAGCCGCAGGTGGTCGTCGAGCACTGCCTCGCCGCGAACCGCATCCGCCGGGAACGCGACCAGAAGCTGACCGGCGTCATGCTGCTGTGCGGCCTGCTGTTCCTGCCCGGCCTGCTGGTGTGGCTGCTGGTCTTCCAACTGCGGGCGAGCATGGGGAAGCTGGACGACAAGCGGGTCTCCGGCCTCGGCACCGGTCTGCTCGTCGCCATGGGCGCGCTCGCCGTGCTGTTCCTGGTCAAGATGCCGTTCACCGGCGTCGTGGGGTGGTACGCGCGCGGGTGCGTCGTGGCGCCCGTGGTCGGCTGGTTCCTGGCCAAGCGGATCTGCGAGGGCACCGCGGTCGACCTTCGCGAGCGCTGGGACAGCCTGCTGTCCGGCGGCAGCGTCGGCGCCAAGGTCCCCGAGGCCGTGCCGACCAGCCCGAACCAGACGGCGGCGGAGCAACTGCGTCAGTCCCTGGCCCGGCTCAGCGCGGAGCAGCAGTCCAACTCGGTCTTCTACGCCGGCCCCAAGGGCATACTCGGCATGGGCACGCGGTGGGGGGCCTGGCACCTCGCCGAGGAGCTGGTGCCGAGCGACCCGAACAAGGGTGTGCACGAGTTCCGCAGCTGGACCGTCGTACGCGCCATCCACGACCAGCTCTCCGTGCTCAACCGGCAGAGCCTGAAGACCGGCGGCTTCCCGCCGCCCACGGTCCGGCACTGGATCGTCACCCCGGTCGGCGAGAACGCCAAGGCGGTCGCGCGGCCGGAGGGCACCGACGTCGAGGCGTACCAGGTCAAGCCGCGGGCCATAGAGGACATCTGCAACAACCAGCAGTTCGGCGGCGGCGACCGGCACTACCTGGGCGTCCAGTGGCCGCTGTGGGACGGCCAGTTGATCATCACCATGCTGATCACGGTGACGGTGCTGCACGAGACGCTGCGCATCGAGGTCACCGGACACGCCCTGGGCCCGGTGAACGGCCTGTTCACCACCAAGCCCGAGGCCCCCACCAAGGAGGTCGCCAAGAGCGTCCGGTTCTGGGAGACCCGGACGATCAAGCTGCCGCTCGTCACCGCCGACGAGGTGGTCCGGGTGGCCGCGCGCGCCACGATCAGCTGGTACCCGCCGCTGCTGAAGTGGCTCGGCGGCTCGATAGGCCTGCCGGAGCCCTTCGGCCTGCGGCACGCCTGGGCGGACCAGCCCTGGCGTCATCGTTTCATGGCCGACGACGCCCTGCGGGCGGCCACCCCGGTGCTGCGTGTGGTGCACTCGGCCGCGCTCAAGGTGCTCAAGGAGCACGACGTGAACATCGACAAGTTCACCTCGCGGTCCTCGATCCTCAGCGGTGCGGTCCAGGACGTGGCGCCGAGGAAGGCGGACAGCTACGACGCGTAGGCCTCCGGCGGCCGGCCGGAGGCGCGCGGGCGGTGGGGTGGGCATCCCCGGGGGCTGCGCCCCCAGACCCCCGCGGCCGGCCCTGAAGGGGCCTCGACCTCAAACGCCGGACGGGCTGACACGGTCACCTGTGTCAGGCTGTCGGCCAGGCTTCGGCCAGCATTTTCCTGGTGTCGGCCAAGAGCTGCGGCAGCACGCGTGTGTGTCCGACCACCGGCATGAAGTTCGTGTCGCCGCCCCAGCGGGGCACGATGTGCTGGTGCAGGTGGGCGGCGATCCCGGCGCCCGCGACGGCGCCCTGGTTCATGCCGATGTTGAAGCCCTGCGCGCCGGACGCGAGGCGCAGGGCCGTCATCGCCTGCTTGGTCAGCTCGCCCAGCTCGGCGGTCTCCGGCCCGGTCAGGTCGGTGTAGTCGGCCACATGACGGTAGGGCACGGTCATCAGGTGGCCGCCGTTGTACGGGTAGAGGTTCAGCACCGCGTACACGTGCTCACCGCGGTGGACGACCAGGCCGTCCTCGTCGGACTTCGCCGGGATGGAGCAGAACGGACAGCCGTCGCCGGCACCGGGGCCGGTCGGCTTGTTCTCGCCCTGGATGTAGGCCATCCGGTGGGGCGTCCACAGGCGCTGGAACGCGTCCTGCGTCCCCACTCCGATCTGCTGTTCCGGCTCACTCGTCATGCAAGGCAGCATATGGCTTCGCCCGTTCGCGGCGTGTCGCCGGGGCTGCGGGCAACGGCTCGCGCGCCAAGCTGGGCCCATGGACGCCAGCAGCCGCACGGTCCGCGACGACAGCCGCCTGGCAGGGTGGGAGGACCGCCTCGAGCTGCCACTCGCACTCGCCTCGTTGGTCTATCTCGGCGCGTACGCCCTCCACGTCCTCGCCCCGGGCATGCCCGCCGTCCTGCACAACGTCTGCTTGGCGGTGCTGTACACCACGTGGGCGGCGTTCGGCGTGGACTACGCGGTGCGCTGGCGGCTCAGCGGACGGGGGCCGAGCTTCGTGCGGACCCATGGGCTGGACACCGTCGTGCTGATCCTGCCGTTGCTGCGCCCCCTTCGGATCGTGAAGGTGTACCAGGCGATGGCGCGCCGACGCGACGAGCCGCGACTCTCGCTCTACGCACGCGTGGTCGCCTACGCCGGGCTGGCCACCCTGCTCCTCGGCTTCTCCGGCGCTCTGGCCGTCTACCAGCAGGAGCGCGGTGCGGCGGGGGCCAGCATCCGCACGTTCGGCGACTCGCTGTGGTGGACCGCGGCCACTCTGACGACCGTCGGGTACGGGGACGTCGTGCCGGTGACGCAAGCGGGCCGGATCATCGCCGTCGGCATGATGGCCTGCGGTCTCGCGCTGCTGGGCGCGGTCACCGGCTCGTTCTCGTCCTGGCTGCTCCAGGTGTTCTCACGGGAAGGCGACGAGCGGGCCCCGGGGAGCTGATCGGCTCTCCCGGGGCCCGGCCGCGCCGGCTCAGACCTGTGTCCGCTCCTCCACGACCTTCGCGATCTTCGCGATGGCCTCGTCGAACGGGATGCCGTTCTCCTGGGAGCCGTCGCGATAGCGGAAGGACACCGAACCGCCCGCCATGTCCTCGTCGCCCGCGATGACCATGAAGGGCACCTTCTGCTTCTGGGCGTTGCGGATCTTCTTCTGCATCCGGTCGGAGGAGGAGTCGACGTCGACCCGCAGCCCCTGCTTCCTGGCCGCCGCGGCGAACTTCTCCAGGTAGTCGACGTGCGTGTCGCCGATCGGGATGCCGATCGCCTGCACCGGGGCCAGCCACGCCGGGAACGCGCCCGCGTAGTGCTCCAGAAGCACCGCGAAGAACCGCTCGATCGACCCGAACAGCGCCCGGTGGATCATGACCGGTCGCTGCTTGGAGCCGTCCGGCGAGGTGTACTCGAGCGCGAAGCGCTCCGGCAGGTTGAAGTCGAGCTGGATGGTCGACATCTGCCAGGTGCGGCCGATGGCGTCCTTCGTCTGGACGGAGATCTTGGGGCCGTAGAAGGCGGCGCCGCCCGGGTCCGGGACCAGGGGCAGCCCCTGCTTCTCGGCGACCTGGCGGAGCGTCTCGGTCGCCTCCTCCCAGACGTCGTCCGAGCCGACGAACTTCTCCGGGTCCTTGGTGGACAGCTCCAGGTAGAAGTCGGTCAGGCCGTAGTCGCGCAGCAGGCCGAGGACGAAGGTGAGCGTCTTGTCGAGCTCCTCCGCCATCTGCTCGCGGGTGCAGTAGATGTGCGCGTCGTCCTGGGTGAAGCCGCGCGCGCGGGTCAGGCCGTGCACGACGCCCGACTTCTCGTACCGGTACACGGTCCCGAACTCGAAGAGGCGCAGCGGCAGTTCACGGTAGGAGCGGCCGCGCGCGTCGAAGATCAGGTTGTGCATCGGGCAGTTCATGGGCTTGAGGTAGTAGTCCACGCCCTCGTCGAGCTGCATGGGCGGGTACATGCCGTCGGCGTACCAGTCCAGGTGCCCGGACTGCTCGAAGAGCTTCCCCTTCGTCGCGTGCGGGGTGTAGACGAACTCGTAGCCCTCCTCCTCGTGACGGCGGCGGGAGTAGTCCTCCATGACCCGGCGGACGACGCCGCCCTTGGGGTGGAAGACCGCGAGGCCGGACCCGATCTGCTCCGGGATGGAGAACAGGTCGAGCTCGGAGCCCAGCTTGCGGTGGTCGCGCTTCTCGGCCTCGGCGAGGAAGTCGAGGTGCGCCTTCAGCTCGTCCTTGGTCGGCCACGCGGTGCCGTAGATGCGCTGGAGCATGGGGTTCTTCTCGCTGCCGCGCCAGTAGGCGGCCGCGTTGCGCATCAGCTTGAACGCCGGGATGTTGCGGGTGGTGGGCAGGTGGGGACCGCGGCAGAGGTCCTTCCAGCACAGGTCGCCGGTCCTCGCGTCGAGGTTGTCGTAGATCGTCAGCTCGCCGGCCCCGACCTCGACGTCGGCGCCGTCGTCGGAGGAGGCCGAGCCCTTGAGGCCGATCAGCTCCAGCTTGTACGGCTCGTCGGCGAGCTCCTCGCGGGCCGCCTCGTCGGTGACCACGCGGCGGGAGAAACGCTGACCCCGCTTCTGGATCTCCTGCATCTTCTTCTCGACGGCCTTGAGGTCCTCGGGCGTGAACGGCTTGTCGACGTCGAAGTCGTAGTAGAAGCCGTCCTTGACCGGCGGGCCGATGCCCAGCTTGGCCTCCGGGAAGAGCTCCTGCACGGCCTGGGCCATCACGTGCGCGGTGGAGTGGCGCAGGATGTTCAGACCGTCCTCGGAGGAGATCTCGACGCCCTCGACCTCTTCGCCGTCCCGCAGCACGTACGCCAGGTCCCTGAGCTCGCCGGCCACCCGCGCGGCGACGATCGAGCGCTCGCCGGCGAAGAGGTCGGCGGCCGTGGTGCCCGTCGTCACCGTGCGCTCTTCCCGCTCGGAATCGCGTTGGATGATCACACGGACGTCTGACACCGGTCTCTCCTGACTGAAGGCGGATGCGGGCGCCGTACCGTGGGCGCGCGCAATAGGGGATCGTACCGACCCGCACCCGCCGACCGCGAAATCAGCCCCCGCCGTCCCGGCCGGTGGCTACTCCCCGCCGCAGGCCTCCTCGAAGAAGTCGACGTTCTCCTGGAGGGACTTCAGCAGCCGGTCCCGCTCCTCCTCGTCCACCTGTACGGGGACGACCCCGCACGCGCCGGTGACCCTGCGGAACCCGCCCCGGCTCTCCAGCCGGCCGCGCACCCGCACGGGCAGCCCCACCAGGTGGGCCTGTCCGGCGATGCGGTAGTCCTCCTCGTCGAGGGTCAGCCGGACGTGCGGGATCTCGGCGCCGGCCAGCACCCGCAGTCGCACGCTGCCCTCGCCGCGCGGCCCCGACCGGCGCATCCGCACCACCGTGCCGGTGATCCGCACCGGCACGGAGGGCTCCTCGCGCAGATAGCGGGCGCCCGCCTCGCGCAGCACGGGCAGGTCGCCGGGCGAGAACTCGACCGGCTCGCCGCCGGGGGCGCAGTCCTCGGGGACGCCGGCCGCGGGCGCCCATTCGACGGCGATCCGGGCACCCTGGGTCCCTCGCACGAGGGTGATCAGCGCCTCGGTCAGCTCGCGGCTGGCGCCCGCCTCCACGGCGCCGTCGAAGGCGTCCATGGCGCCGGCCGCCCGCTGGTAGTCGATGGCCTCGCGCACGGCGTACAGGGCCTGGTGCAGCCGGACGGCGAGCGGGCGGGCGCCGGCGACCGGCGCGAAGGCCGTGAGACGACGCCCACCGGCCGCGGAGCCCACGAGGACGCCGTCCAGGGTCGCGAGGGCGGCGCGCCGGTGCCGGGCCCCGTAGTAGCCGGCACGCGCGCGCGTGGCGAGGGCGCCGGCCAGCAGCATCTGACGGGCCGCGCCGCGCAGCTGTTCCTCGACGGCCCAGGAGGCGGCCCCGGCGGGCCCGTCCGGCGCGTCCCGCCACCAGCGGATCTCGTCGCTGGGCACGGCGAGCCCGAGCAGCACCTCGCGGGCGCCGCGCGTGCCGCTGCGGGCGAGCGCCAGGAGCGCTTCCCCCAGCAGGTCGTCGCTGTCGGGGAAGGCCCGGCTCTCCGGCACCAGCAGGCTCGTCCCCGCGCCGCCGGGGCCGGGCGGGGTCCAGCGGCCGTAGCGTCCGGCGGCTCCGCCGCGCCGCTGCCAGCCGTGCCGGCGCAGCAGGGCGCCGAGGACGGCCGGGTCGACCTCGCCGGTCTCGGGGTGCCGGTTCCACTGGGCCTCGGGGTGCGGCCGCACCGGCCGCAGGCGCTCGTCCAGGGGGCGGTGGGTCACGGTCTGCCTCCCGTCCCGGCTCGCGTCATGATCTCGCACAGCGCCCGGTCGTCGAATATGCGTGCGGTCGGTATCCGCACGGTGGTGCGGGTCCGGCCGGTGATCGGGTGGCCGGCGAGATTGACCCAGTAGCAGCAGTGCCGCAGGTCGAGGCGGTCGTGGCCGGCCCGCAGCCACTGGTCCCGCACCCGGGGAACGATCATCACGACCAGGATCTTGTGCACCGTCACGGGGGTGCGGGCGAGCTTGCGCAGGTGGTCGTTGTCGAGGGTGAAGGAGAAGGAGTGGCCGGGCGGGTCGGGCCGCACCTGGTAGGTGGCCTTCAGCTGCACCTTGATGGTGACCTCGTCGTCGACGGTGTGCCCGGGAGCGCTGTGGCTGACGTGCCAGTCGATGCCGTTGTCGGGGAAGGGCTGGGACAGCGAGCATCCCGCGGCGGCCGCGACGGCGTGCAGATAGCCCACCTGCAGCGTCTCCATGCAGGCGGTGGTGGCGAGCGTGCCGCGTTGGACGCCCGCGCGCTCGGGCAGCAGCCCGCTCCGCTCGGGCTGCGCTATCGCCATGGCCAACAGCCTTCCCCGCAGAGCCGTTCCCCGTGACGGGCCGCTGAACTGCAAAGACCCGTACTCGTGTTGTGTCCTTCCGGCGTACGGCGCAAACAGCCCGGGTATCACCAAACTGGCAGAAGACGGTGCGTCAGCTGACGTGGGTGAACGAGGGGTTGGATTGCTATGACGTACTGGTACGAGGGCCCTCTGGCCGCTTTTGACACGGAGACGACGGGTGTCGACGTGGAGACCGACCGGATCGTGTCGGCCGCCCTCGTCGTCCAGGACGCACCGGGGGCGCGGCCGCGGGTCAGCCGATGGCTGGTGAACCCGGGCGTGCCGGTGCCCGCGGGGGCGACGCAGGTGCACGGACTGACGGACGACCACCTGCAGCGCAACGGCCGCTGGCCGGCGCCGGTGATGTTCGAGATAGCCCAGCTGCTCACCGAACAGGCAGCCGCTGGACGCCCGTTGGTGGTGATGAACGCACCGTTCGACCTGACGCTGCTCGACCGCGAGCTGCGCCGGCACCGGGCCTCGTCGCTGGACCACTGGCTGGACTCGACGCCGCTGCGGGTGCTGGACCCGCGGGTCCTGGACAAGCAGCTGGACCGCTACCGCAAGGGGCGTCGCACGCTCACCGACCTGTGCGCGCACTACGACGTGACCCTGGCGGAGGCGCACGACGCGGCGGCCGACGCGCTGGCCGCCCTCGAGGTCGTCCGCGCGGTGGGGCGCCGTTTCGCCGCCCGCCTGGAGCGCCTGTCCCCGGCCGAGCTGCACGCCCTGCAGACGTCCTGGCATGCCGCTCAGGCGCGGGGGCTCCAGGCGTGGTTCGCGCGCAGCGGGTCGCCGGAGACGGTGGACACCTCGTGGCCCCTGCGACCCGAGATGCCGGCAGCGGCCTAGGCATCCGTCCCGGGGCGTGCGCGGCGACTCGTCCGGCCTGCGTCCGGGCACGAAAAAGCCGGCCCGCTCGATGCGGACCGGCCTCTCCCGGTGGGCGATACTGGGTTCGAACCAGTGACCTCTTCGGTGTGAACGAAGCGCTCTCCCACTGAGCTAATCGCCCGGGAACGCACCGAACAATACAGGTCCCCGCACGCTTCCTTCAAACCGCTTCCAAGTACGCGGTCAGGCCGCGCCGCCCGGCCCGCATCATCAGCCGGTGGTTCAGGCGGAACACCGGCCGTCCGGGCACGGCGAGCCGTCTCAGGAGCGGCTTGTTCACCTCGACGGCCTGGTCGTAGCGGGCGAGGCTGCCGCAGCCGTCGGCGGTGACGGTCCAGCGCGCCCAGCCGTCGATGTCGCCGGACAGCGCGGTCTGCAGGATTTTGGCCGCGGGATCGCGCCGCACCGCACGCGCGGTGAAGGTCAGGTCGTACGGGAGGAGGGAGCGGACGCGGATGACGCCGGTCGTGTCGTCGATCCGGTTCACCTCGCGCACCTGGGGCCACCAGCGCGGGTAGTCCTCGGCTCGCTCCAGCACCTCGTACACGCGCGTGGGCGGCGCGTCCAGCGGCCACAGGCTGCAAAAGCGGTAGCGGGTCCAGTCCATGCGCCGAGTGTGCCCGCCCTGGGGGCGGCCGGCCGCATCTGAGTACGTCCCTGAGTACGTGCGCTCATGCCCGTGTACGTGACGCGAGCCACACTCCCAGGCATGACGCATATTCCGCCCCCGGCCGACGAGCTGCGGTTGCTCGACGCGGAGCTCTGGCAACTGGACGCCCGCCGCGCTCAGTTGCTGACCCGTCGCGCCTGGCTGGTCGCCGCCCTGCAGCAGGCGGCGGCCGGTCCGGTCCGGCCGACCGCGCCGGGACCCTCGGCGCCTCGGGTTCCGGCCGCCCCGTCCGAGGCCACCGCGCCGGGCGTGCAGAACGTCCTCCTCCTGCTCGGCGGCATCCTGCTCACCGTCGCGGCGATGGTGTTCACTCTGGTCAGCTGGGGTCATCTCGGGATCGTCGGCCGCTCCGCGGTGCTGGGCGCGGTCACCCTGGCGGTGCTGGCCACGCCCGTGCCGCTGCTGCGGCGACGGCTGCGTTCGACCGCCGAGGCGGTCGCGGGCCTGGGTCTGGCCCTGACCCTGCTGGACGCGTACGCCCTGCACGAGGCCGCGTTCCCGGCGGCGGACGGGACGACGTACGCGGCGCTCACCTTCACCGTGCTCGCGGCGCTGTGGGCGCTGTACGGCACGGCCCTTGCCGCGCTGCCGGACTCGGCAGCGCTGCGACTCCCCCGCCCGGCGGCCCTGACGGCGGCTCAACTCGTGCTGCCGCTGTGGACAGTGAGTGGCGACGGCGGTCCGCACGCGCTCACGGCCGCGGTGCTGCTGACGGCCGCCTTCGACGCGACGGCCGCGCTGCGGGCGTCCGAGCGGACCGTGCGTGTGGTCGCCGTGGTGTGCGCGGCCGGGACGGGTGGCTGGGGCGTGCTGACGGCAGGCCTGCTCTCGGTGGACGCGACCGGTCCGGGCGCCGCGGCACGGGCCGCCGCGCTCCTCGCCCTGGCGGCGGTGATCGCCCTGGGGGTGACCCGGTTCGCCCCGGGGCCCGGCCTCGCGGCGGGCACGGCCGCGGCCGGCGCCCTGTGCACGGTCGTCGGTCTGGGCGGGGTCCTGCGGGTGTCGCTGCCCGGCGACTGGACGGTGCCGGCCTATCTGGCCTGCGGGATCGCGCTGTTGGCCGGGGCCCGGGGACCGGAGGCGGTGCGCCGGGGCTTCTTCGGGGCCTCCGGCGCCGTGCAGGCGGGCGCGGTGCTGTGGTCGGTGCCGGCCGTCGGCGTCGCGCTGCTGGGGCCGGTCTCCTGGCTCGGACGCGTGTGGTCCGGCGCTCCCGCCGACGCCCGTGCCGCGGCGGCGAGCGACGTGTTCTGGCCGCCGTACGCCGTCACGGTCCCTCTCGTCCTCCTCGCGGTCGCCGCGGTCACGGCGACGGCGGTGCGCGACGAGGAATGGCGGCGCAAGGCTCGCACCGCCGCGCTCGCGCTGACCTGGGCCGCGGTGTTCGTCACCCCGGCGGCCCTCCAACTCCCCTACGTCGTCGGTCTGTCGGTGCAGGGTGTGCTGACGCTGGTCCTGCTGGCGCCGGCGTCGCGGACGGCCACCGCGCTCGCCCTGGGCTCGTCCCTCGGTCTCGCGTTCCTCTCGCTGGCCGCCGAACCCGCCACGCTCGCCGTGTTCGGCTCACTCACCGTGGTGTGCGCGGCAGCCGCCCGGCGCGGGCGCTCTGCGCCGGTGACCGCGGCCGCCTCCCTGGGCTACGCCACCGCCCTGGCCTGCGCGGCGGGCGCCGCGGACGGCTGGCGGCCGGAGCACATCGCGCTGCTGGTGCTGGTGGTCCCGGCCGTCGCGGCGCTGATCGCGGCCCGGACCGGCGACACGGCCACCACGCTCGCCGTCGAGGCGACGGGCGCCGTCGCGGGCCTCGTGGCCATCGGCCTCGCGGTGTTCGACCTGCCCCTGCTCGCCCTGGTGCTGTCGCTGTGCGCGGTGATCGCCGCGGGCACGGCCGTCCGTGCGGACCGCCGTTTCGCCGCCCACGTGGCCGCGGTGCTCTTCGTCCTGGCCTCGTGGGTACGACTGGTCGACTGGCGGGTGGACACGCCGGAGGCGTACACGCTGCCGGTGACCGTCCTGGCGCTCGTCGTGGGCGTCCTGCGCCGGCGCAAGGACCCGCAGACGTCGTCCTGGACGGCGTACGGACCCGGCCTCGCCGCAACCCTTGTGCCCAGCCTCGCCGTCACCTGGTACGACCCGGAGTGGACCCGCCCGCTGCTGCTGGGCGCGGCCGCTCTGGCGCTCACCCTGTCAGGCGCCCGGCGCCGGCTCCAGGCGCCGCTGGTGCTGGGCGGCTCGGTGCTCACGCTGGACGCGCTGCGCCAACTCGCCCCGTATCTCGCCCAGGTGAGCGACGCGCTGCCCCGCTGGGTGCCTCCCGCCCTCGCCGGACTGCTGCTGCTCGCGCTCGGTGCGACGTACGAGCAGCGACTGCGGGACGTCCGGCGGGTGCGGGAGGTGCTGGACCGCATGCACTAGGCCCGGTGGCGGGAGTCGTCCCGGGGGCCGCCCCGGGACGACTCCCGGGACGGATCGGGTGTCCGTCAGGGCATCTTGTCGCCGAGCAGTGCCAGGTTCTCGATGGCGGCGAGGCCGTAGAGCGCGGTGTCGTTCGTGGCGACCCAGGTGGCCTCGCTGCCCGCGACGAGGGTGGCGGGCCCGCTGAGCGGCTCCGTCTTCCACGGCGAGGACTCGGTGTAGCCGTCGGAGCCGTAGAACTTCGTCCACGCCC
Organism: Streptomyces sp. P3; assembly: GCF_003032475.1. Classification (NCBI taxonomy): domain Bacteria; kingdom Bacillati; phylum Actinomycetota; class Actinomycetes; order Kitasatosporales; family Streptomycetaceae; genus Streptomyces; species Streptomyces sp. P3. Next base: position 4,816,160 of record NZ_CP028369.1, on the reverse strand, counting down.
GCTTGGCGAGCGCCGCGTCCCCGGTCTGGACGGCGGCGTAGGCGTCGAGACGTGAGTGTCCCTGGAAGAGCAGCAGGGTGCCGAAGTTGGAGCCGTAGCGTGCCGCCTGTTCCGCCTTGGTGGCGTTGAAGTAACGGCAGTAGTCGAAGTAGGCCTCGTTGAACTTCGGCATGTCGACCAGGTGGATCAGCTCGGCGCACAGCTCGTTCAGGCCGAACACGGCCGACAGGTGGGACACCTCGACCTTGGGCTTGTCGGCGACGGCGAACCTGCCGGTGTCCAGGTCGTACAGGCCGCTGCCCTGGACGAACCCGTTGGGCTGCGCGGCGATCGTCTCCATGGTCGACAGCACGCGTGCCTTGGCCTTCTGCCACTTGGGGCCCTTGCGCTCCCACTCGGTCAGCCAGGCCGACACCAGACCGCTCCAGTCGGTGCCGAAACCGATGGACAGGGCGTGCCGGTCCGGTGTGTAGGGCTCGGTACGGATCTTGCGCAGCGGGTCGAGGGCGAGGAACGTCTCGTCGGAGTCGACGTTGGCGTGCATCAGGTCGCCGACGCGCTCGTCCGCCGTCAGGAAGTAGTAGTAGCGGCGGTAGGTGGTGTTGGCGATGCGCTGCTGCTTGGCGCTGTCGGCGTAGTGCTGGACGCCGTGCCGGGTGCCCAGGCCCGCCCACTTGCCGAGGTGGTAGACGTCGACCTCGCCGGTGTGCCGGGTCATCGCCTCGGCGAAGCGGAAGATGTCCGCACGGCCGCTGCGCAGGTACGCGAGCCACAGCCAGAGGTCCGGCGACAGCTCCGAGTTGTCCCAGGCGTACCCGCCGATGTCGTACCGCCACTGGTGCCGGACGGTGTCATACGTGTGCATGATGTCGCCGTAGTCCCAGAAGCCGTACCAGCGGCGCTGCTCCACCTGGCCCTTGTAGTAGGTGAAGAGGAAGTCGAGGTGGTCCTCGATCTTCGCCTTGGCGGGGGTCGAGCGGTCCGGCTCGGAGTACAGGCCAGGCCCGAACACCTTGGCCTTGATGAGCTGCCGGGGCGGGGCCGCGAGCTGCGGCAGCACCCGGACGGCCTCGACCTGTTCGGCGAGCTTCTCGGGCGTCGGCGTCGACTCGTTGGCCCAGAAGAGGAGTTCGGAGGTGCGGGCGATGCCGTAGGGGGTGCCGAATCCGGGCTCGTAGTCCTCGTAGGTGATATTGAGGCCCTCGAGTTGTTCGGGGAAGGTGTCCTGACCCATGCCGTCGTGGTAAAAGCGCAGGTCCATGGGCTGCGCTTCGGGCGACCAGAGCCAGAGGGTGACCTCGGCGGCGTCGGTGTGCGCGTCGCGGATGTCGAGCTGGGCGGGGTGCTTCTCCCAGAAGTCCCGCAGGCCGAAGGAGAACCCGCCGCTCACACCGCCGACGTATCCGAAGCCGGAGGCCCGCCTGCCGCCGCCGGCGCCGATCCAGCCGTGGCCCTTCTTGGTGCGCTTGCGCAGGGTGAAGCCGTCGGCGGACAGCTGGGAGAGCGTGTAGTCACCCCACTCGGGGATGTACTGGAGGCGGGTGGTGACCCGCTGGTCCCAGGTGGCGGGGTCGGGCAGCTTGCGGCCCGCGTACTGGGCGGCCTGCACCGCCGCGCCGGGGTCGCGCCGCAGTCCGGTGATGCCCTTGACCGCCTCGCGCAGCAGACCGGTGCCCTCGCCGCCGATGCGGACGTGCCGGTCGTAGGACTCGTCGCGCATCGGGACGGTGAAGCGGACGCCGAGGCCCCTGATGAAGTCGCCGCTCGCCTTGCCGGGCTCCTGCTTTCCGTCGTAGGTGATGGTGTGCACCATGCGGAAGGAGTCGGCGCCCGCGTAGAAGTAGAGGCGGATGGAGAACGGCAGCCAGCTGCGGCTGCCCTTGCGGTGCTTGCCGTCGATGCGGACGACAGCGCGGACCGGCCCCGACTGCTCGACGGTGACGCCGTCGACGGCGCCGTCGAAGCGCTCGGTCTTGACCGTGCCCTGGTCCTCGTCCTCGATCTCGGGCTGCCGGATCAGCACCAGTCGGCCGTTGCGGGCGATCTCCGTGGAGCCGCGGGTGACGGACTTGATGAGGGTGGCGCCCGACGTGCCGATCTTCGCCGTGATGACGCCCGTCGACACGTCGATGGTGCCGCCGTGCTTGTCGACGGTGACCTTCTGCGTGGGGGCGGCGGGGGCGCCGGCGGCGAGGGTGAGCTTGCCCGAACCCGAACTTACGGCGTGCGCGGTCCACTTGAGGGAGCCGTCGGGCCAGTAGGCGATGGGCCAGGACTGTACGGGGACGTCCTTGCCCGCGGCGTCGGTCAGCGCGAAGGTCTGGTCCTCCCGGTACGCACCCATGGGCCAGGGCACGCCGAGGGTGGAGCCGGGGGCGGCGCCGAGGCCGCCGTCCTCCAGCCAGTCCAGGGTCACCGGATCCGTGTCCGCCGCCGCGGCTCTCGGCGCGGCCTCGGCGTCCTTGGCTCCCAGGGCCCAGCTGAACTGCGCGGCGGCGCCGGCGACGGCGGCCGCCTTGAGGAGGGACCTGCGGGGGATGGGGGACATGGCCTTTCCTTTCCGTGCGAAAAGCAAGGTAGTCAGGGGCATGACAGAGAGAGGCGCGGCGCCCATGGCGCCGACCTGGTGGGGGCACCGCCGTCAGCGGTGCCGGTACCGCTGCTCGACGGCGACGGCCGCCGCCGCGACGGCCCCGAGGACCGGGACCGCCAGTGGCAGGACGAACAGGGCGGACAGGGTGACGACGGCCAGCCCGCAGACGACCAGGAAGGATCCGGCGGGGTCGAGCACGGTCCGCCGCCCGGCGTCCGCGACCAGCACCCGCCAGGCGGAGCCCGGGATCCAGACGGCCGCCGCGCGCAGCAGGGCCACGGCGAGCCCGATCAGCGCGAGGACGCCGACGGCTCCGACGAACGGCCCTCCGGGCAGACCGGCCCGCACGGCCAGGACGTCCGTCCAGACCGCGGCGGCCGCCGCCCAGCCGGCCAGACCGACGGCCCACCCGCCGCGTACGGCCGCCCGGAAGTCCGCGGCGAACTCCCGCAGCCCGCCGTTCTCGTGGCGCGTGCGGCGTCGCAGATGCCGTGCGCCGGCCGCGAAGGCCGCGGGATAGGTGACGACCCCGATGCAGGCCACGGCGATCCACACCCCGGTGAGCAGACACTCGGCGAAGACCGCGAAACGCTCGCCGAACACCGACTCCTTGCGCGTGGAGCGCGCCTTCACCCCTGTCTGCGCCATGGTGGCCGCCTCAGCCCTTCAGTCCGGAGGTCGCCATTCCGTCGATGAGATAGCGCTGGAAGGCCATGAAGAAGGCGATGACCGGCACCAGCGCCACCAGCGACATCGCGATCATGCTGCCGTAGTTGGAGATGCCCTCCTGGTCGCGGAACATCATCAGACCCAGTGAAACGGTGTACTTGGAGGGGGTGTTGAGGTAGATCAACGGCCCCATGAAGTCGTTCCACGCGTTGATGAAGGTGAAGATGGCGCTGGTGATGAGGGCGGGGCGGCTCAGCGGCAGCACGATGGACCAGTAGGTCCTCAGGTGCCCGCAGCCGTCGAGCTTGGCGGCCTCGTCCAGCTCCCGCGGCAGCCCGCGCATGAACTGCACCATCAGGAAGACGAAGAACGCCTCCGTGGCCAGGAACTTGCCCGCGACGAGCGGCACGAGCGTGTCGATGTAGCCGAGGTTGCGGAACAGCACGTACTGCGGGATGAGCAGCACGTGGTACGGCAGCAGCAGAGTGCCGATCATCAGCGTGAACAGCAGGTTCCGGCCGGCGAACCGGATCTTGGCGAAGGCGTACGCCGTCAGCGAGCTGGACAGCACCACGCCGACCACGGCCAGGACCGCGTACAGCAGCGAGTTGGTGAAGAAGCTGCCGACGGAGATGCCGGAGATGCCGTCGGCGAGCCCGGAGAAGTTGGCCCAGACCGGCTTGGCAGGCAGCAGGTCGAGGCTGGCGATGATGTCCTTGCTCGGCTTGAACGAGGCGCCCAGCACCCACACCACCGGGTAGAGGACGACCGCGAGGACGAGCAGGGCGCCCACGTGCCAGGCGAGGGAGCCGGCGCGCCGCCGCTCACTCGCGCTGCGCACGACGGGACTGGTGGCACTGGTCACTTGGCGGCCTCCTCGTAGTGCACCCACTTCTTCTGCGACCAGAACAGGACCGCCGTGACGAGCGCCACCGCCACCACCAGCGTCCAGGCCATCGCGGAGGCGAAGCCCATCTGTGCCTCCTTGAAGCCCTTCTGGTACAGGTAACAGGTGTAGACGAGGGTCGCGTCGGCCGGTCCGCACCGGGTGTCGGAGACCACGTACGCCGAGCCGAACACCTGGAACGCGTGGATGGACTCCAGCAGCACGTTGAAGAACAGCACCGGGGAAATCATCGGCAGGGTGATGTTCCAGAAGCGCCGCAGAGGGCCGGCCCCGTCCATCTCGGCGGCCTCGTACAGTTCCTGCGGCACCTGCTTGAGCCCCGCGAGGAAGATGACCATGGGCGCGCCGAACTGCCAGATGCTCAACGCAACCAGGGAGTACAGGACGTAGTCCGGGTTGCCGATCCAGCCGCCGACGTCGACCCCGAAGACCTTCTGGGTACGGTCCACCACGGCGTCGTCGGAGAACAGCGCCCGCCACACGAAGCCCACGGAGACGCTCGCGCCGATGAGCGACGGCATGTAGAACGCGGCCCGGTACAGGGCCTGTCCCCGCCGCTTCTGCGCGAGCAGCAGCGCGACGCCGAGGGCGAGGAGCAGCTTCAGGGGTGTCGCCACGACGACGTACTTGAGTGTGACCTCGACCGACTTCTGCCAGCGCGGGTCCTGGAACATCGTCGTGAAGTTGTCCAGACCCACCCACTTCGGCGGCGTGAACAGGTTGTAGCTGGTGAACGCGTAGTAGAGCGACGCGATCATCGGCCCCGCCGTGAGCAGCAGGAACCCCGCGATCCACGGCGACATGAAGAGATAGCCGGCGAGGTTCTCGCGGCGCCGCCCACGCCGCCCGGCGGCGGGAGCGGCGGACCGCTTCTTCGCCGGGCGCACGGGCGCTTCCTTGACGAGCGTCATGCTGGTACGTCCCCTCAGCCCGCGAACGCGGCCTTGGCCTCGCTGAACAGCGCCTTCGCCGCGTCGGCCGGCTTGGTCTTGCCCTGGGCGACCTCACCGCCGATGCGCAGGAAGGCCGCCTCGATGACGTCCGCGCCGGACGGGTGCGGGGTGATCTTGCCGAGGATTCCCGCCTTGGCGACCTCGTCCTCGTAGGCCGCGACGCCCTTGTTGTTGGGGTCGGTCGGCTTGAAGGCGTCGTACTGCTCGGTGGTGGCGAGGATGCCGCGGTCATAGCCCATGATCTTGCCGACCTCGGGATCGTGGACCATGAAGTCGATGAACTGGGCGACTTCCTTCGGGTGCTTGGTCCCGGAGAAGGCGCTCAGCATCAGCGAACCGAGGTACTGGCCGGTGTTCTTGCCGTCCGTGGTGGGGATCGGCGCGAGCCCGTAGTCGGAATCGCCCTCGCCCTGATAGCGGATCGAGAAGTTGTCCCAGGTGAATTCGGAGGCGGCGAGGCCCGCCGAGAGACCGGACTTGGGCTTGGCCTGCTCGATCTTCTTGGGATCGGCGACGAGACCGGACTTCACCCTCTTGTAGCCGTCCTCCCACCACTGGGTCAGGTCGGCCTCGGTGAACCCGAGGGCGCTGTCGGTGAAGAAGGCCTTGCCGTTCTGCCGCAGGTAAAGGTCGTAGAGGTACATGATGGCGAAGTAACCGGTGTCACCGGCGATCTTCGACTTGTCCTGAATCGTCTGCAGCGCGGCGAAGTACTCGTTCCAGGTCCAGCCGAACTTCGCCTCGACGCCGGCCTTCTTGAAAGCCTTCTGGTCGATCACGAGCGCCATGGTGTTGGCGCCGACGGGTATGCCGATCTGCTTGCCGTCGACCTGACCGTTCGCCAGGACGCCGTTGCGGAAGTTCTTCAGGTTCAGGTTCCCCGCGTCCGCCTGCGCCTTGAGGTCCATCAGAACGCCGCGCTTGTCGTACTTACGCAGGAATCCGACCGCATTCTGGAAAACGTCCGGCGGATTCCCGCCGGAAGCCTGGGTCTGGAACTTCTCCCAGAACGCCTCGTAGTCGGTGAATTCGGGCTTGATCTTGATCTTCGGGTACTTCTTCTCGAAGAGCGCGATCGCCTTCTTGATGGCGATGGTGCGCGGCTCGCCGCCCCACCACGCGTAACGGATCGTCACCGTCCCGTCCGCCGAGGTGCCGCTGTCTCCCCCGCACCCCGTCGTCGCGGCCAGCCCGAGCGTGGCCGCCGTGGCTCCGGCCGCCTTCAGGATGGTTCGCCTCTCAACATTCCTGCTGGTTCCCACAGTCGGGCCCCTCCCCGCAGCGTCATCGCTTGCATGAATCGTTTCAAGAAAGCGCTTGCTGGCACAAGGTACGAGGGGCTTGAGGGAGCGTCAATGATTCGGACAGGAATTTCTTGTGAGCGGGCAACGGGGCCGGGCGCGGTCAGGTCCGTCGACCACTGGTCCAAGAGCCGTGAACTCCCTGGTCAGACAGGGCAGTTCGGAGAGCCGAACGTCAGGCGCGACCAGTGTCAACACGCACGGGCCGCCGAAATCCGGCTGCGGGAGCGGGACATGGGAGACGTGCGGGGCGAAGGCCACTGCCCGGGACGGCAGTTGAAGGACGACCTCCGCGAGAGAAGGTGCGGCCCGGATCGAGGAGGGGCGTCTGCGGGCCGGGGCCGGAGGAGCGAGGGGACGGTCCAGGCGAGGGCCGCTGCGCGGGCGGCGGTGGGCCATGGGGCGGGGGCGAGCCGGCGCGGACTCCTGGACGGGCCACGAAGGCCGCCGGACGGGCGAGGCGCCGGCGCCAGGACGGAGCGACCGTCGTCGGACCAGCAGCCGACGGCCCCACGCTGCGGCGACACCGCCCGGCGGCCGAGACCGGCGCCAGGACGGGGCGAGGGCCGTCGGCGGGCAGAGGCCGGACAAGGTCGCTCGACGGCGTGAAGACGCGCAGGCCGCCGCCGGGGCGGGGCCGTCGGCTCGAGGAGGGACAGCCGGTGGGGTGGGTCTCGCCGGGCCGGGCCGTCGCCTTGAGGAGGACAGCCGGTGGGGTCGTCGGCGTCACGCCACTCGGAGCCGCCCGGCCCGAGAGAGGGGCCGCCACCAGGGTGGAGCAACGAGGTTCGTGCGTGCGCGGGGGCCGCGGCCGGCCCCTGGCGGGGTGGGCAGCCCAACCGCGCGGCCTGCGGGTTTCCCGAGGCGGGGGCGCACCCGACGGAGGCCTCGAAACCCACCGCTGCCCGTCGAGCGGCCACATGGACGATGCGCCGGTGGCTTCGAGAACGACCTCGGCCCGTCTGCGGGATTCGCAGACAGGCCGAGGTTCCGGTGGGCGATACTGGGTTCGAACCAGTGACCTCTTCGGTGTGAACGAAGCGCTCTCCCACTGAGCTAATCGCCCGGACGCAGGAAGAACATTACCCCATGTCAGGGGGTGGCCGTGACCAGGGACAACCCGCCGTTCAGCGGTGCCGGGGCGGGCCGTGGACCGGCGATCGCACGGACTTCGCCGCCCGGGACGGACCGACGGTCACTGATCCTTGATCTTCCAGGGCATGGTCAGACCGAACTTCCACAGATAGAAGCCCACCAGCGCGCCGATGATCACCAGACCGACCGACGTCAGGATGATGTTGCGGCGCCGGACCCTCGGATCGAGAGCGCGCTGTGCCGCCTCGGTGACCTTGCGTTTGGTCCAGCGCAGAACCAGCTGGGCCCAGACGAACTCGGTCGCCCAGATCGCCATGCCACCGAAGATCACGACCCAGCCAGGTCCGGGCAGCGGAAGCATGACGATGCCGGCGCCGACCACGGCCAGGCCGATGACGAAGACGCCGACCTGCCAGCTGAGGTGCAGCATGCGGCGCGCCTTGACGAATTCCGGCGCCCGGGAGCCGAGCCCCTGCCCGTGCCGGTCGTTCGCCGTGCCCTCCGGCACCGAGTCGTCCGCGGCCACGAAGGCCTCACCCGGCTCGTCACTCCCCGTGTTCATACAGCCAGACCCTACCCGAGAGATTCCAGTCACCGGAATGGTGGTACTTCGCGAACGAGCTGTCGGCCGGATGAGTTACGTAAAGGCACGCAAAACACGCAGAGGGGTTTACAACGGCACCGTAGGTGGCATGTCGATTTCGCCGACGTGCGAATCCCCGAGCGCACACTGAGCGAAAGGCCCTGGCGCTTATGAACACCACGGTCAGCTGCGAGCTGCACCTGCGCCTCGTTGTGTCGAGCGAGTCCTCCCTGCCTGTCCCCGCAGGCCTGCGGTACGACACGGCCGACCCCTACGCCGTGCACGCCACCTTCCACACCGGAGCCGAGGAAACCGTCGAGTGGGTGTTCGCCCGCGACCTCCTCGCCGAGGGCCTGCACCGGCCCACGGGCACCGGCGACGTCCGCGTCTGGCCGTCGCGCAGTCACGGTCAGGGCGTCGTCTGCATCGCTCTGAGCTCCCCTGAGGGCGAGGCCCTGCTCGAGGCCCCGGCGCGGGCTCTGGAGTCCTTCCTGAAGCGAACGGACGCAGCCGTACCTCCGGGTACGGAACACCGGCATTTCGATCTCGACCAAGAGCTCTCGCACATCCTGGCGGAGAGCTAGGGCGAGGGGCTCAGACCGAGCCGCCCGGCGCCGTCCAACTCGGGGAGACGGCTCGGGCCAGACCATCGCACAGAGCATGCGCCGACGCCGCTCCACGGGCACCCGTGGAGCGGCGTCGGCGTGCGTGCGTCGATGTGCGCGCATCCTGGAGGCGGCCTGGCGGACCTTCGCGGGAACGGCCTGCGCCGGCCTGTCGGGCGCGGGCGGAGGCCACGGCCCCGGGCCCCCGGAACCGGCCGTACCACCCCCGCGCGGGCCGCCCCCGGGGAGTCCGGCTCACAACCGCCCCTTGCCCGGGGCCCCGGTGCGGCTACCATCGGCCAGCATCGGCGGGCGCCCGCCCGACCGTCAGGCCAGGGAGCGAAACGTGCTGATCACCCACGACACCCGGTGCGCACTCGACGCCGTGGTGGATCTGGTGAACTCCGCGCCGGAGGACGAGACGACTCCGGACGGACTGCCGGATGTCGCCGCCCTCGGAGTTTTCGTACGAAAGCACGAAATCAGCGACATCGGCAGGCTCTCCGAGTTCGATCTGTCCGCCGTGCGCAAGGTCCGTGGACGGTTCGCCGGGGTTTTCGCGGCGCGGGACCCGCGTACGGCCGCCCATCTGATCAACGAGCTGGTCGCCGCCGCGGGCACCACCCCGCGCCTCACCGACCACGACGGCTACGACTGGCACGTCCACTACTTCGCCCCCGGCGCCTCGGTCGCCGACCACCTGGCCGCCGACTGCGGGATGGCACTGGCGTTCTTCGTGGTGGCCGGTGAGCAGGAGCGACTGCGGCGCTGCGAGGCACCGGACTGCCGGCGCGCCTTCGTCGACCTCTCCCGCAACCGGTCCCGCCGGTACTGCGACAGCCGCACCTGCGGCAACCGGCTGCACGTGGCCGCCTACCGGGCGCGTCGCAAGGAGGCGGCGGGCTGATCACGCCCTCGTGCGCAGGGGCTCCGTCGGGATGCTTGATGCCGACGCGGCCCCGGCGGGTGGCGCCGGGGACCGCGGGTACGGCTCAGAGCAGCAGCAGATCGTGCAGCGAGGCCATGAGCAGCAGACACCCGATCACCGCAAGGAAGATCATCAGCGGTGGCTGGGAAAGGGCGAAGAGGCACCCGCGCGGCTCGTCCTTCGGCGGCGCGGCGTCGCTCTGTGTCGTGTCCAGCATCTCGCCGCGATGATGACGCAGGAAGGATCTTCCGCGCGATCAACACGCACGGAATGAGCGGGACTTCGCTGGATTCCGTGATGTCGGTTTCAGGCCGTGTCCAGGCTGTGATCACTTCCGCGCACGAGCGGCCCGAGTGTGTCGTTTCACCTTTGGACCACCGGACCGGCCGGACCGGCCCTCACCTGCCGGACTTCATGAGAGTGCCGGGCGGCACAAGACCTGCCGGGCGGCGAGCCGCGGGGCGCCGGCCGGGTTCAGATGCCGTGCTTCTTGAGGATGGCTTCGATGTCGCTGAAGTCGTCCGCACCGCCGTTCGCCCGCGGCGTGGCCGCCGGACGGGAGGCCGGCCGGGCGGACTGCCCGAGGGACGGCGCCGAGGCCGCGGGCGCCACCGCCTCGGAGTGCGTGGCGCGGGCCGCGGCTCTGCGCTCCTTGCGGGTGCCGCCCCGGCGGCGTTCGACGGCGCGTGTCGTGGCGAAGAGGGCCCAGGCCCCGCCGAGCACGGCGAAGCCGGCCCAGGCCGTGGGACTGAAGGCGGTGTCGGCGATCCAGTCGACGATGCCGGTCATCACCAGGCCGAGGGGCACGAGGGCGTAGGCGGCGATACGGGCCGCCGCGAGGTAGCGCTTGCGGTAGGCGGTGACCACCGCGATGCCGAGGCCGGCCGCGGCGACGGCGGAACAGACGGTCTCGGCAATCATCCGGTCCTCCAGGCAGAACGTGCGGGCACGGTCGGGGTGGACTCGGCGGCACGACCGGCAGGCCTGCGCCTCGTCCTCCTCCATCCTGCACCTGGCCACCGCTCCCGGGCCATGCCGCAGCCGGACATCAGGGACATCTCCGGGTCGGCTCCTCCGCAGGTGCCGTATGCGCCTGCCCCCGGCTGCCGCTCCGGGTACCCCGGCACCGGTCTCCGGGCGGCGTCGTGGCGCGGACTGTGGTGGTGTGGTGGCGGCGGGCTGTGGTGGTGTGGTGGCGGCGGGCTGTGGTGGTGTGGTGGCGGCGAGCCGCAGGCCCTCCGGATTGGGGCGGTCGGGCGGGGGCTGGAAGACTGGCCGCATGAGCGACTCGTCCCCGGCACACTCCTCCCCGGCCTCCCCGGCCGCCTCCTCCCCGGCCGACGCCCGGCCGCCCGTCGTCCTCGACGTCTGGTGCGAGCTGCAGTGCCCCGACTGCCGTGGCGCGCTCGGCGACCTGCACGCCCTGCGCGAGCGCTACGGCGATCGCCTGGAACTGCGGTTGCGGCACTTCCCGCTGGAGAAGCACCGGCACGCCTTCGCCGCCGCGCAGGCCGCCGAGGAGGCTCTGGAGCAGGGCCGGGGCTGGCCGTACGTCGAGGCCGTGCTGGCCCGGGTCGAGGAGCTGAACCGTAGGGGCGAACCCCTCCTGGTCGAGATCGCGGCTGAACTCGGTCTGGACTCGGAGGAGTTCGACACCGCTCTGATCGACGGCCGGCACATGCTGATCGTGGACGCCGACCAGGCCGAGGGCAAGGCGATCGGCGTCACCGGAACCCCGACCTACGTCATCGGCGGCGAGCGTCTCGACGGCGGCCGGAGCCAGGACGGGCTGCGCGGACGCATCGAGGAGATCGCCGACCGGTTGCTGGCCGAGCAGGCGTGAGACCGGGCCCCGTCAGCCGGTAGGCCCGCCGACCGGCAACTCCGCCGGCCGGTGGGTCCCTGCCGGTGCCCGGTTCAGATCAGGGCCTTGTACATCGAGTAGGCCACCGGCGCGTATCCCAGCGACTCGTACAGCCGTTCCGCCGGGGTGTTGCCGGCGAAGACGTTGAGGCCGAGGACTTGCCTGCCGGCTTCGACCGCCTGCGTCTCGGCCAGCAGCATCAGGGAACGGCCGTGGCCCCGCCCGCGGAAGGGCTGGTCGGCCTCGACGTCGAAGACGAATGCCTTGTCACCGACGATCGCCAGCCAGAGCCTGCCCACCGGGACGCCTTCGTGCTCCAGCACGCTGAACCGCATGTCCGGCGTCGCGCGGCCCTGGGGCAGCTCCTGTTCGTGGTCGCGCCGTGCCTTGGCCCAGGCCTCGTCCTCCGGCACCCCGCGCTCCAGCCAGTCCTGCGCGTAGTCCGCCACGGCGTGCCGCTGCCAGGCCTCGTACTCGTCGTCCGTCATCGGCCGGCCCCGGCTGCCCTCGGGCAGCCGGGCGGGCGTGGGGCCGAGCGGTTTCTCCATGCCGCGGTTGCGGTGGACATAGCCGAGCGCGGTCGCGAGCCGCAGCGCGGCCGACGCGGCCGCCGGCACCCGGACGTCGATTCGTCTGCAGCCCCAGCCGCGGGCCACCTCCTCGGCGGCCAGCGCGGCCACCGTGCCCCGGCCGCGCCCGCGGTCCGGCTCCTCGATGCGCAGACCGGCGATCACTGCGACGCGGGGTCCGAAGGAAAGGGACGTCGAGAGATGGACCGCTCCGACGGGACGGCTGTTCACGCACACCTGGTAGTGGCGCGACAGCGCCCCGTCGGCAGCGCGCTGGAGCGGCTCGGTCGGCCGCAGGGTCGTGGTCATCAGGGGCTTTCTACCCAACACGGAGCGCGTCGTCAGCTCGATTTCCGCCGCTGTCGGGCGCGGGCCCCGAACGTCCGGCCCGGACCCTCACGGATCGAGGTCGTCCGCCGCGCGCTCGGCGAAGATCCGCATGGCCTTGGCGGTCACCGGCCCGGGCGCGCCCGGCAGTTCGCGGTCGTCGACCCGGTGGACGGCCTGGACGTCGCGCAGCGTGGAGGTGAGGAAGACCTCGTCGGCCCGCTCCAGCACGTCCAGCGGCAGGTCGGTCTCCTTGGCACCGGTCCACTCGACGGTCAGCTCGCGCGTGATCCCCGCGAGGCAGCCGGAGGCCACCGGCGGGGTGTGGATCTCGCCGTCGAGGACGACGAACACATTGGAGCCGGTGCCTTCGCAGAGCCGCCCGGCCGTGTTGCCGAACAGGGCCTCGGTGGCACCCTGCTCGTGGGCACGGGCCAGCGCGACGACGTTCTCGGCGTACGAGGTCGTCTTGAGGCCGGTGAGCGCGCCGCGTTCGTTACGGGTCCACGGGACGGTGACGACGGCCGTGGAGTCGGCGCGCCGGGCCGTCCCGCCGAGCGCGACGACGAGGGTGGGGCCCCGGTCGCCGCGGTCGGAGCCCAGGGGGCCGTGGCCGCCGGTGTAGGTGATGCGCAGCCTGCCGAGCGGCATCGGGTCGGCCCCGAGGACGGCGGCACAGGCGCGGCGGATCTCGTCCTGGTCCGGGTCGGGCAGGCCCAGGCCGCGTGCGGAGCGGGTCAGCCGGTCGAGGTGCCGGGTGAGCGCGAAGGTCTCCCCGTGCATCGCCTTCACCGTCTCGAAGACGCCGTCGCCCACGGTCAGTCCGTGGTCGAAGACGGAGACACGGGCGCTCTCGCCGTCCTGCAGCCCGCCGTCGAGCCAGATCTTCACGTCAGTCCCTCTCCCTCGGCCTCGCACGCTCCCGTGACCTCGTACGCACCCGACGCTACCGCGAGGAGCCGGGATGCCTTCAGCTCGGTCTCCTCCCACTCGGCTTCCGGGTCGGAGCCCCAGGTGATGCCCGCGCCGGTGCCGAAGCGCAGCACGGCCGCGCCGTCGGCGGCCCGGTCGATCCAGAAGGTGCGGATGCCGACGGCCAGCTCGCCCGTGCCCCGGTCGGCGTCGACCCAGCCGATGCCCCCGCAGTACGGGCCGCGCGGCGCCGTCTCCAGCGCGTCGATGATCCCTAGCGCGCTGGCCTTGGGGGCGCCGGTGACCGAGCCCGGCGGGAAGGCGCCGTCCAGCAGCTCGGGCCAGCCGGAGTCCGCGCGCAGCTCGCCGCGGACCGTGGAGACCAGATGGACCAGACCGGGATGCTTCTCGACTGCGCACAGGTCGGGCACCGTCACGGTGCCGGTGGCGCAGACCCGTCCCAGATCGTTGCGGACGAGGTCCACGATCATCACGTTCTCGGCGTAGTCCTTGGTGAGGAGGTCCGCCTCGGTGCGGCCGGTGCCCTTGATGGGTCCGGACTCGACGATCCGGCCGGTGCGACGAAGGAAGAGCTCGGGTGACGCGGTGGCCGCCTCCACGCCGTGCGCGGGCAGGCGAATCGTTCCTGCGTACGGTGCGGGGTTGCCCCGGGCCAGCAGGGCGGTCAACGCGTCCACGTCGGCGCCGGACGCCACGGGCGCGGTCAGCACACGGCACAGGTTGGCCTGGTACACCTCGCCGGCCGCGATGTGCTCGCGGATCCGGCGCACGCCCGCCGTGTACGCGGCGCGGTCGAGGGAGGACGTCCAGTCACCGGCCGCGGGCCCCCGCCAGGCCCCCGGCACGGGGGCGGGCACCGGCTCCTCGCGCACCTCGGCGAAGCGGGCGCAGACCAGCCGGCCCTCGAAGTCCGCGCAGACGGCCCAGAACCCGGTGCCCTCGAGCGCGGCGGGATCGCTGGTCACATCGAGGAGGCCGGTGGCGAGGCGGCCGCCGAAACGGGCGAGAGGAGGGAGGTCGAGCACAGGGTCGAGTGTAGGGCGGGCGCTTCGGGCAGCGCCCTCGCGTGTTCCGCAGGTCACGGCCTCCGGTGGGACGCCGACCTGGTGCGCGCGCGAGCGCAGCGCAGCACGCTGCACAAACGCGTTTTTGTACTGGCCCGGGAATCCGCTAGAGTTCAACTCGTCGCCGGGCCGCGAGAGCGGAACGAAACGACAAGCGGACGTAGCTCAGTTGGTAGAGCGCAACCTTGCCAAGGTTGAGGTCGCGAGTTCGAGCCTCGTCGTCCGCTCGAAGGAAGAAGGGGTCTTCCCGGCCCCCTACACTCCTGGTGGAGTGGCCGAGAGGCGAGGCAACGGCCTGCAAAGCCGTCTACACGGGTTCAAATCCCGTCTCCACCTCCAAGGACGATTAGCTCAGCGGGAGAGCGCTTCCCTGACACGGAAGAGGTCACTGGTTCAATCCCAGTATCGTCCACTGGATCTGCTCGAAGATCCTTACCCGCGCGATTAGCTCAGCGGGAGAGCGCTTCCCTGACACGGAAGAGGTCACTGGTTCAATCCCAGTATCGCGCACGCAGTGTCACGGTCCGCGGATCGTGGTCCCGAGGACGATTAGCTCAGCGGGAGAGCGCTTCCCTGACACGGAAGAGGTCACTGGTTCAATCCCAGTATCGTCCACACGCCGAGAGCCCCCGGCCGCCTTCGCGGTCGGGGGCTCTCGCGTGCGCCGGTTCAGCTGGAGAACAGCATGTGGCCGAAGCTCTTGTGGCGGTGGTGGCCGCCGTAGTGACCGCCGTGACCGCCGCCGTGCGGGGCTCCCCAGGCGGGAGCGGCCGGCGCCGCGGGGTACGCCTGCGGGGCCCCCGGGGGCGGCGGCGCGGGCTGGGACCACTGGGACTCCACCCGGGTCAGCGCCTCCAGCTCGCCGTAGTCGAGGAAGATCCCGCGGCAGTTGCTGCACTGTTCGATCTGGACGCCGTTGCGGTTGTACGTGTGCATCTGAGCGTGACACTTCGGGCACTGCATGTTCGGCTCAACTCCTCGCCGGTCGGTGCTGTTTCGCCTACCGCCAGGACAGACACTGTCCGGCTGCGGTCGGTTGCACCCTACTTCGCGAAGTCCGCCGCCACCTGCGCGGGGAGGGAACCCATGCGCGCGCAGGCGTCGACCAGGCACTGCTCGACCTCGTCGAGCGGACGGCCGGCCACAGCCGCCTTGGTGACGGCCCGTGCCGCGCTCTGCACGGTGAGTGCGCGCGCCGGGACGTCGAGCCGGGGCCAGGGATCGCCGGCAGCCGGCACGGCGGGACCGGCCGCGGATCGGTAGGCCGTGAGGAAGCGGTTCCACTCGTCGGGCGGGAGCAGTCCGCAGGCGAACCAGGCGGCGGGACGGGCGAGATCCCAGGCCGGGTCGCCGACGCCGAGGTCGTCGACGTCGATCAGCCGCCACGGGCCGTCCGGGGCGGGACGGCGGACGAGCTGGCCGAGGTGGAGGTCGCCGTGGCAGAGGGCGCCGACGCCGGGCACGGGGGCTTCGGCCCGGGCCCAGGCCGGGAGCGTGCGCCAGGCGCCGAGGACGGGGGCGAGGGCGGGATGCGCTCCGGCGGCGCCCAACAGCGCCACGGCCCGGGCGGCCTTCGCGGGACCGCGCATCGCGGGCAGGCCGGCCGGGACCGGGGTGCGGTGCAGTTCGGCGAGCAGTGCTCCGGCCGCCTCCCAGGGCGCCGCGTCGGGATCGTCCGGGTCCACGGGGGCGCCGTACGGCCAGAACGTGACCAGGCGTCCGTGCAGCAGCGTCGGGGCGGGGGTGAGCGGCGGCAGGAGGATGTCGGGGAGGGCGGCGGCCGCCGCGAGGCGGGGCGCCAGAGCGGCCGGGTCGGTGTCGGGCCCGTGCGCCTTGGCGACGGTATCGGCGTGCCGGACGACGACGGCGTCGGGGCGGTCGGCGAGGGTGGCCGCCCCGCAGGGGCAGGTTTCGACGGCCGCGTGCGCCCGGGCCGCGGCCCGGCGGGTGAGCTCGGCGAGCAGGGGGTGCGGGGTCACGTGGCTCCTGGACGGCGGCGTAGCGGGTCGGTCTCCTCGTGAGGGTACGCAACGGGGTCGCCGGGGATCGGGCCTCGCGGCCTCGAAGAGGGGAGGACGAGCGACGCGGGCGGGGAAAAACAATGCAGGCGCAGCTCCCCAGCTGCGCCTGCATCTTTTGCCGTCCGCCGCACCCCCGTCCCCACGGGGTTTCATGGGTGGATGTCCCCGCCCGGACCGCTCTTCCGGGCCTGGGGTCGCCGCTCAGCGCCCCAGCATCACTCCCACGGACGACGCCTGTGTGGCCACCGTCTCCCAGCCGTCGAAGACGACGAGGAGCAGGACCGCCAGGGGAAGGGCCATCAGCGTCGCCACCAGGGGGTGGCGGCGGCCCGTGCGACGCGGGCGCGCATCGCGTCCCGGTGCGCGGATCGCCGTCCGCGGTGCCGTAAGGGCCATGGTCCCTCTCCTGACCTGATCAGTTGTCGTTGGCAGCGGCGGGTGTCTGACCTCGGGGGACGAGTGCTGCACCCGCCGCTTGACCTCAAATCTAGGCGTACGGCGGACGACGGTCGTCATGCCCTCGTACCGATTGACGGGCCTCCCGGAGGATGAGCCGCCACCGGGGGTGTACTCCCCTGGGTGGAGAGAAGGTCCTACGTCTCGGGGTCTTCCCGGAGGGGGTGCCCGATCCGGGACGGTTTTCCCGGGCAGGGCCGTGACTTCGCTCACTTCCGGCGCCTCTCCCGGTACCGCGGCCGGTAGCGGGCGGCCCGCTCCGCGCGCCCTCACGTCATGCGTCCGGGCGGCGGCGCCGATGTCCGGGGCACTGTGCGGCCGGTCACCCTTCATGAGTTCAATCCCCCTTCCGGGGAGGGTGGTTGAGAGGGCACGGTCGGCCAAGTGCCGCTTTTCCCGAACCCTCTGACGACTCCTCGATTCTCCCGTCCGGCACTGACAATCCATCGGGACGAGAGGGCGCGGCCTCTGCGCGCGAACGGCCGTGTAAACGTAAGCTGTGCCACGTCAGACGGACCGGGCAGCGGGGATGAACATGGCGATGATGCGCCTGAGGCGCGAGGACCCGCGCGTCGTCGGCTCGTTCCGGCTTCACCGGCGGCTCGGCGCGGGCGGGATGGGCGTCGTCTATCTGGGCTCCGACAAGAAGGGGCAGCGGGTCGCCCTGAAAGTGATCCGGCCCGATCTGGCGGAGGACCAGGAGTTCCGCTCGCGGTTCGCACGCGAGGTGTCGGCCGCCCGGCGGATCAGGGGCGGCTGCACGGCACGGCTCGTCGCGGCGGATCTGGACGCCGACCGGCCGTGGTTCGCCACGCAGTACGTGCCCGGCCCCTCTCTGCACGACAAGGTCAACGACGAGGGACCGCTCGGAGCGGCGGAGCTCGCCGCGATCGGGGCCGCGCTGTCGGAGGGACTCGTCGCCGTCCACGAGGCCGGAGTGGTGCACCGGGACCTGAAGCCCTCCAACATCCTGCTCTCCCCCAAGGGTCCGCGGATCATCGACTTCGGCATCGCGTGGGCGACGGGCGCGTCCACACTCACGCACGTCGGCACGGCGGTCGGCTCCCCCGGCTTCCTCGCGCCGGAGCAGGTGCGCGGGGCGCTGGTCACACCGGCCACCGACGTGTTCTCGCTCGGCGCCACGCTCGCCTACGCCTCGACGTCCGACTCGCCCTTCGGGCAGGGCAGTTCGGAGGTGATGCTGTACCGCGTGGTGCACGAGGAGCCGCAGCTGCACGGCGTCCCGGACGCGCTGGCCCCGTTGGTGCGGGCCTGTCTGGCGAAGGACCCCGAGGAACGACCCAGCACGCTCGAACTCTCCCTGCGGCTGAAGGAGATCGCCACCCGGGAGGCCCAGGGCATGGCGGACGCGCGGCCTCCGGCACCGCGGGCGGCCGAGGCTGACCGGCCCACGGGACGACTGGCCGACCCGGGCCATATGGAGCGCACCCTGCGTCATCCGGGCGGGCCCGGCACTCCCCCGCCGCGCGGCGGGACGCCGTCCTCACGCGGTCCGGCCCCCACGCGCGGCGGTGCGCCGTCGCGCGGCGCGAACCCGGCCCGCGGGGGCGGCGGCGCCGCGTCGCGGTCCGGGGCCCGGCCTGCTCCCGGCACGCGCAACACCCGGCCCGGCAGCGGCAGTCGGCCGGGACCCCGCAGCGGCGCCCGGCGTCCCGGGCCGCGGACGACGGGCGGCAGACTGCGGCCCGCCAACCCGCGTCTACTGCGTCAGCGGCTGTTCGTGTTCGTGGTGGTGACGCTGTTCGTGGCGCTGGGCATCGCCGTCGTCCAGGGGTGCGAGGGACCGGCACGCGGACTCGGCGGAGGCGACGGCGTCGTCCGGCACGAGCAACCGCACCTCCCGCCGGCACCGGGCGCGGGCGATACGACGGCCGGCTGACCCGGCGGGCGACGCGCGGACAAGCGTCCGCGTCCATCTGTCGTGGACTTCGGCGCCCACAGCGGCCCTGCCCGTACATCCGGGGCCCGTCGCATCGTCGCCGGCCACCGGCGGCGGGGGCGTGTCCCAGCCTGTCACGCTCGGGCCGACCCGCGGGTCGGAGCCGTCGTCTCCGCAGGCCCGGGCGTGTCAGCGAAGGCCCGCCCGGTGCGCCCTTCCCCCCCGTGGGGGCACTCCCAGCCGCGTCGTCGGGCACGCCCCTGTACCACCCGTGCGGGGGCGGCCCTGACCGCCGTGCGATGGCACGCACCGGACGCCGCGCGCCCCGCCCTTCGGGCGGACGACGCCACGTCGCGGACGTCCCTAAGCGCGAGGCCGGCCCGTCGCCACCGCGTAGAAGGCGACTGCCGCCGCCGCGCCCACGTTGAGCGAGTCGACGCCGTGGGACATCGGGATGCGGACCCATTCGTCGGCGGCGACGAGCGCCTGGGTGGAGAGGCCGTCGCCCTCCGCGCCGAGCATGAGGGCCACCCGGTCCATCCGGTGCGGGGCGGCCTCGTCCAGGCTGCGGGCCTTCTCGTCCGGGGTGAGGGCGAGCAGGGTGAAGCCGGCCTCGCGGACCGAGTCCAGGCCCTTGGGCCAGGTGTCCAGACGGGCGTACGGGACGGAGAAGACCGCGCCCATCGACACCTTCACGCTGCGCCGGTAGAGGGGATCCGCGCAGTCCGGTGAGAGCAGTACGGCGTCCATCCCGAGGGCGGCGGCCGAGCGGAAGATCGCACCGATGTTGGTGTGGTCGTTGACCGACTCCATCACGACCACCCGCCGCGCGGTGTGGAGCAGGTCGGCCGCCGTGGGCAGCGGCCTGCGCTGCATCGAGGCCAGCGCGCCCCGGTGGACGTGGTAGCCGGTGACCTGTTCGGCGAGGTCGGGGCTGACCGCGTAGACCGGCGCCGGGAGCTCGTCCATGACGTCGCGCATGACGTCGATCCACTTGGCCGAGAGCAGCATCGAGCGCATCTCGTACCCGGCGTCCTTGGCGCGTCGGATGACCTTCTCGCCCTCGGCGATGAACAGGCCCTCCGCGGGCTCGCGTCTGCGGCGCAGCTCGACGTCGGTCAGGCCGGTGTAGTCGCGCAGGCGCGGGTCGTCGGGATCTTCCACGGTGATGAGATCGGCCACAGGGGTGATACTGCCTTGTCCTGGGTGCGGTGCCAACGGCTCGGAACGGTTGTGTTACCCGCGGTTACTCTGAGGTCCGCGGCCCGACGCCGACGACCGGGCCGATGACGACGACCGCCGGGGGCCTGACCTCCTGGACGCGGACCGTCTCGGCGACCGTGGCGAGCGTCGCGTCGACCCGGCGCTGGGCCGCCGTCGTGCCCTCCTGGACGAGGGCGAGCGGGGTGTCGGGCGACTTGCCGTGCGCGACGAGCGCCTCGGCGATCTTCCCGATCTTGTCGACGCCCATCAGGATCACCAGGGTGCCGGTGAGCTTCGCGAGAGACGCCCAGTCGACCAGCGAGCGCTCGTCGTCGGGCGCCACATGGCCGCTGACCACCGTGAACTCATGGGCGACGCCCCGGTGGGTGACGGGGATGCCGGCCGCGCCCGGCACCGAGATGGAACTCGAGATCCCCGGGACGACCGTGCAGGCGATGCCGGCCTCGGCGAGGGCCTGGAGCTCCTCCATGCCGCGGCCGAACACGTACGGGTCGCCGCCCTTGAGACGGACGACGGACTTGCCCTGCTTGGCGTGCTCGATCAGCGCGTTGTTGATGGCCTCCTGGGCCATGTACCGGCCGTAGGGGATCTTCGCCGCGTCGATCACCTCGACGTGCGGCGGGAGCTCGGCCAGGAGGTCGCGCGGGCCGAGGCGGTCGGCGATCACGACGTCCGCCTCGGCGAGCAGACGGCGGCCGCGGACGGTGATCAGGTCGGGGTCGCCCGGGCCGCCGCCGACCAGCGCCACGCCGGGGGTCCGGGTGCGGTGGTGGGGGGCGACGAGGGTGCCGTCGCGCAGGCCCTCGACGACCGCGTCGCGGATGGCGGCGGTGTGCCGGGGGTCGCGGCCGCGGCCGTCGGTGGTGAGGACCGCGACCGTCACGCCCTCGCTGTGGCCGGTCGCCGGAGTCCAAGCGGTCGCGGCCTCGGCGTCGTCGGAGCGCACGCACCAGATGCGGTGTTCCTCCGCCTCCGCGGACGCCAGAACGTTCGCCTCGAGGTCGCTCGTGGCGATCAGGGCGTACCAGGCTCCGGCGAGGTCGCCCTGCGCGTACCGGCGCCGGGACCAGGTGATCTCGCCCGCGTCGGCCATGGCCTCGACGGACGGGGTGGCGCTCGGGGAGACGAGCTCGACGACCGCGCCCGCGGCGATCAGGGCGGGCAGCCGGCGCTGGGCGACCTGGCCGCCGCCGAGGACGACGACCCTGCGGCCGGCGAGGCGGAGACCTACGGGGTAGGCGGGGTGTTCGGCCATGAGGGTGCGGCTCCTCGTACGGGCAGAGAGGTGCAGTGAGCGGGCGCTGCGACTCTGGAGCGGCCCTGACGTGCGCATTTTAGAGGTGTGTTCAGGTGTGTGCAGCATGCGGCGGGGCCAGGGGCGCGCACCGGCGCGCCCGCCGGCCCCGCGGGGGTCCTACTTCTCCGTCACGCCCGCCGAGTCGAACGTCGCCACCTCGTGCATCGCCCGGGCCGTGCTCTGGACCAGCGGCAGGGCCAGCAGCGCGCCCGTGCCCTCGCCGAGACGGAGGTCGAGGTCGACGAGAGGACGCAGGCCCAGCTTGTTCAGGGCGGCCACATGACCGGGTTCGGCGCTGCGGTGGCCCGCGATGCAGGCCGCGAGGACCTCGGGGGCGATCGCACGGGCCACCAGAGCGGCGGCGCCGGCGCTGACGCCGTCCAGGATGACCGGCGTGCGCAGGGACGCCCCGCCCAGGAGCAGCCCGACCATCGCGGCGTGCTCGAAGCCGCCGATCGCGGCCAGGACGCCGATCGGGTCGGCCGGGTCCGGCTGGTGGAAGTCCAGGGCGCGGCGCACGACCTCGGTCTTGCGGGCGAGCGTCTCGTCGTTGATGCCGGTGCCGCGGCCGGTGACCTCGGCGGGGTCGGCGCCCGTGAACACCGAGATGAGAGCCGCGGACGCGGTCGTGTTCGCGATGCCCATCTCGCCCGTGAGGAGCGCCTTGTTGCCGGCCGCCACCAGGTCGCGGGCCGTCTCGATGCCGACCTCGATGGCCTGCTTGGCCTCCTCGCGGGTCATCGCGGGGCCGGTGGTCATGTCGGACGTGCCGGCGCGGACCTTGCGGGGCAGCAGCCCCGGGGTCGCGGGCAGTTCGGCGGCGACGCCCACGTCCACCACGCACACCTCGGCGCCCACCTGGCTCGCGAAGGCGTTGCAGACCGCTCCGCCGCCCAGGAAGTTGGCGACCATCTGGGCCGTGACCTCCTGTGGCCACGGGGTGACCCCCTGCGCGTGGACGCCGTGGTCGCCGGCGAAGATCGCGACGGCCGCGGGCTCCGGGATCGGCGGCGGACACTGCCGGGACAGACCGGACAGCTGCGCGGAGATGATCTCCAGCATGCCGAGCGAGCCCGGCGGCTTCGTCATGCGCTTCTGCCGCTCCCAGGCCTCGCCGAGCGCCTTGGCGTCCAGCGGGCGGACGCTGGCGACGGTCTCGGCGAGCAGATCGTGCGGGTCCTCTCCGGGCAGCGCGCGACGGCCGTACGTCTCCTCGTGGACGACCCACGACAGCGGACGGCGTTTGGCCCAGCCCGCCTGCATCAGCTCCGGCTCGTCCGGGAACTCGTCGACGTAGCCGACGCAGAGGTAGGCGACCACCTCGAGGTGTTCCGGCAGTCCCAGCGCGCGGACCATCTCGCGCTCGTCGAAGAAGCTGACCCAGCCGACGCCGAGGCCCTCGGCACGGGCGGCGAGCCAGAGGTTCTCGACCGCGAGCGCGGAGGAGTACGGCGCCATCTGCGGCTGGGTGTGACGGCCGAGGGTGTGACGGCCGCCGCGGGTCGGGTCGGCGGTGACGACGATGTTCACCGGGGTGTCGAGGATGGCCTCGATCTTGAGTTCCTTGAACTGCTTCGCCCGCCCCTTGGGCAGTGACTTCGCGTACGCGTCACGCTGCCGGACCGCCAGTTCGTGCATCGCGCGCCGGGTGTCGGCGGAGCGGATGACGACGAAGTCCCAGGGCTGCGAGTGACCGACGGAGGGCGCGGTGTGGGCGGCCTCCAGGACCCGCAGCAGCACCTCGTGCGGGATCGGGTCGTCGCGGAAGCCGTTGCGGATGTCCCGGCGCTCGCGCATGACCTTCAGGACGGCCTCGCGTTCGGCGTCGTCGTACCCGGGCGCGGCGGGACCCGCCGACACCCGCCGCACTCCGTCGGCAGCCGGGTCGTCGTCCTGTTCGGCGGCTCTGGTCTCCAGGTCCTCCGGGCTCTGCACGACGTCGGGGTCGACGGCTCCGGACGCGGCGACGCCGGTCTCCCGCCGGGCGTCCGGGGTGTCCTGGGCTGCCGGGGCGGGGCCGCTCTCGCCGGGCGCGGTCTCGCGGGGGGCGGGAACCGTGGCGGCGGGCAGGCCGGCGGCGGCCTCGACGGCGGGACGGGCCTCGGAGGCCGCTTCCGTGGCCGTCTCGGGGGCCGGCTCCGCGACCGGCTGCTCCTCGGGCGGGAGCACGAGGAGCCGCGGCGGGGTCGGGGCGAGGTGCGCGGGGGTGGGCACCTCGCCCTCGACCGGAACGAACTGCCCGAGGGACGGCTGCGGCGCGGGCTCCGGCACGGCGTGGCCGGGCACGGCTTCCTGCGCCCGGTGCACCGCCTGGTCCGTCTCCGGCAGTTCCGGTGCGGGCCGGGGGCCCTGGGGGGCGGCGGCCGCGAGATCCGCGCCGGTCGCGTCACCCGGCGCCGAAGGCACGGGCCGCGGGGCGGGGACGGCCTCCGCGAGGAAGGTCAGGGGCTCGGGGGCGGCGGCAGAAGCGAGGGGCGCCTCGGCGGGCCGCTCCGACACGGCCGTCGTCTTGGGGTCGGGCCCCGGCCGGGACTGCGCCACGTCGTCCAGCCCGGGCTCCGGTCCTGCCTCCGGCTGCGGCTCCGCGGGGGGTGTTTCGGGGGTGACCGACGCCTCGGGGCCGGCCTGCGGGGACTCGCCGTGCGCGGGGGCGGGCTGCAGGGCGTCCGGAGCGGGGGATGCCGGATCCGCGAGGTGAGCGGCGACCGGGACAACAGGCTCGGGCGTGGGTGAACTCTCCGACTCCGCGTCCGCCGTCGGCCGGGTCTCCGACTGCGGCGCGGGCCCGGCGTCGGGGGCCGGTTCGACGGGCTGCTCCTCGGCGGACGCGGGCTCGGTCTGCGGGACGAACTGCTCGGCGACGGCAACGGCGTCGGTGTCGGCGTCGGTGTTCGGAACGTGCGCGGATTCCGGGGCCTTCGGGGCGGACGCCGCCGGCTCAGGCGCTTCGGCCGCTTCCTCGGTCATGCCCCCGGTCATGGCTTCGTCGGGCTGCGGAGCCTCGGCCGCTTCGGGCTCTGCGCCCAGGGCGGCTCCGGGTTCCGTGGCCGGGGCGGGCTCGTCGGCCGGCCCGACCTCCGGGCCGGGAGGCGCGTCGGCGACCGGTACGGGTTCGGCCGCCGTCTGCGGAGCCGGGGCAGGCGCCTCGCCGGGACGGGCGTCCGCGTCCGATGCCTCAACCTGGGCCTGGGCCTGCGGCTGGGCCTCGGGCTCCTGGGCGGCTTCCACCACGGGGCCCGCCTCGGCCGCGTCCGGCGCCTCCGCCTCCACGGGCTCGGCGGGCTCGACCGCCTCGGCGGCGCTGTGTCCAGCCGGTTCAAAGGCTTCCGGCGTCCGGGAAGCCGCCGGGGCGTCCTCGTCCGCGGGCAGCGACGCCGGCGGCTCGGCGGGGGCGTCCACCGGCTGGTCGCCGCCGGGCACAAGCGCGTCCGCGGCCTCGGCCAGGTCCTGTCCGGCCTCCGCCATCATGGCGGCGCCCAGCAGTTCACCGGGGTCGACGACGCCGTACGTCCCGGTGGACGGCGGCTCCGGCGAGGCGCCTTCGGGTTCGGCCGCGAGCTCGGCCTGCGGCTCCTGCGGCTCCTGCGGCTCCTGCGGCTCCTGCGGGGCGGTAGCGGCGATCGCCTCGGTCGCCACCCGGGTCACCACGGCCTGGGCCACGCCCGCCGGTTCGCCCTGCTGCTGCGCCGCGACCGGGGCCGGCACGACCGGCTCCGCGGTGGTCGCCCCGGAGGCGGCCGGCGCCTGGGCCGTGGCCTGCGCGGTGCCCCAGGGGGACGCGCCCTGCAGCGGCATCTCGCGCAGTTGCGGCACGTCGAGGTACTCGGGTCCGGAGGCGGAGGGGCCGGGCTGGCGGACCGGCGCGCCCGCGGGGCCGCGGTCGGCCAGTGAGCGGACCGGGCTGGCGGAGGCGTCCGGGATCGGCGGGCCGAGGTGCAGTGGGCGGCGCGGGGCCGCCTGGGGCGCCGACGCGCCGGGCAGACGGACGGCGCTGAGGTCGACCGAGCCGCTGTCGCGGCCGTCCGTCTCGTGCGGGCCGGGCTCGTGGACCGCCTCGACCACCGGTTCCGGGGCGGGCGGGGCCACTTCGTTGCCCCACGCGCTCTGGGCGCCCGGCAGCAGCAACAGGTCTGCGTCCTCGGCGGTGGTCTCGGAGAGGTAGGTGTACGCACCGTGCGCGGGGGCGCCCGGCTGCTCCACCATGCCTGCCCTCTCCGGCAGCGCCTCGCCCGGGACCTGGCCGGTGTCGGTCATGCGTACCCCTCGCCCATCGGTTAGTGCTCTTACGACCAGCTCGCCCGGAGCGGCGCACCGACCGCCCCGCAGTGAGAACGAGCGTCCGTGCCCAGCGGCACGAACGACCCGCTCGAAAAAGCGACAAAGCCATACAGTGGCATTGTCCCGGCTGTCGTGTCGTCGCGACAGCTTGATCCGCGACGCTCCGCTGTGGACTGCGCCACGTTGCGCGCCCTCCGGTTCTGCCGTACCACACCCAGCCCAAAAGGGAGGTGTTTTCCGGACATTGACCGACGAAGCGCCGGGCGACCGGAAGCGGTACGACGATCGGCCAGCCTACCGCGAGCGGTACGACAACAGGATCACCGGGCGGGCGACCGGGTCAGGGCCTGCGGTCCGCGAGAACCCCCGTGAGCAGGAACGCGACGCTCCGCTCCGTCTCCGTCCAGGCCCGGGTGTCGAGTGCGACGGCCTGGACGAGGGCGCATTCGACGCGGTAGTCGTGCTCGGTCAGGTCGCGGCCCACGAGTTCGGCGGTGTCCCGGGTGGCCGCGTGGGTGACGATGCGCTGCGGGCGGCGGTCGGCGACCGCGGAGACGACGGCCGCTCCCCCGCCGCCGACCCGGACGACGTCCGGTTCGGGCAGGTTCTCCAGCACGTGCGGGGCGTCCCCGCGGACGATCTGGAGCTGGACGCCGTACCGGCGTGCGACGGCGTCGGTACGGGCGCAGGCCTGGATGTCCCGGTCGACGGCGATGACGGCGGCGCCCGCCCGGGCGGCGTCGGCGGCGAAGGCTCCGCTGCCGCAGCCGATGTCCCAGACGAGGTCGCCCGTCCGCGGCCCGAGGTGGGCGAGTTGGGCTGCGCGCAGCAACGGCGCCTCCCCCTCGCCCAGCCCGCCGCCGTAGGTGTCGGCGGGCAGGGTCCAGCCGCGCGGGCCGGCGCCCGGGTCACGGCCGGCGATCCAGCCACCGTCCCCGGCGGCGGCCGGGCCTGCGGGGCCGATGACGATGACGACGTTGGGGTCGCGCCAGGCGTGGTCGGCCGCCTTGTCGGAGGTGACGACGCTGACCTGCTCGCGATCGGTGCCGAGTTCCTCGCAGACCACGAAGGTGCGGTGCACGCCCTCCATGAGCAGGCCGAGCTCGGCGGGACCGGCGCCCGGGGAGGTGAGGACGGCGACCTTGGTGTGGGCGCGGCACACGTTGACCGCCCGGCGCAGCGTGCGCCGGTGGGCGACGACCACCTGGGCGTCGTCCCAGGGCATCCCGGCGCGGGCGAAGGCGGCGGCGACGGCGGAGACGGCCGGGACGACCTCGACCTCCAGGCCGAACTCGGGTGCACGCAGGGTTCGTACGACGCCGAAGAAGCCCGGGTCTCCGTCGGCGAGGACGACGGCGGTGCCACGGTGGCCGGTGATACGGCGGGCGGCGAGGGCGACGCTGCCGAGCCGGATGCGTTCCGCGCCGGGCGGCACCTCGGGCAGCGCCAGGTGGTGGGCGGCGCCGGCCACCAGCGTGGCGGCGTTCAGAGCGGAGCGGGCCGCGTCGGTCAGCGGCGAGCCGTCCCAGCCGATCACCGTGACGCGGTCGGCCATCGTCGTCAGTCTCCCCCGGGGTTCACGCAGGCAGCGGGCACCGTGAGGGTACCTGGTCGGCGGGCGGGGGCGGGGGCGGTGACACCTGCGGCGGGGATCAGTTCCAGTCGGTGTACGACGTGAATCCGCCGCTCTCCGCGAAGGGCTCGCCGCCTCCGTCCAGATCCTCCGGCAGGAGGCTGTAGACGATGTAGTCGGTGCGCACCTCGTTCCAGGTCCCGTCCTCGGCACGGGCGCGCGCTATGCAGGCGCCGCGCAGCACGCCCTCGCTGATGCAGCCGATCTTCTGCGCGACCTGCTGGGAGGCGGTGTTGTCGGCGGCGGTGCGCAGCTCGATGCGCTCGAACTTCTGGTCGGCGAAGAGCCATTGGGCGGTGGCCAGCGCCGCCTCGGAGGCGTAGCCCTCGCCGCGCGCCCAGGGGCCGATGATGTACGACAGTTCGGTGGAGCGGACGTGCCAGTCGGTCTTGGCGAGCTGGACGACGCCGACCAGGCGCTGGGTGAGGAACTCGGTGACGGCGAGGTCGAGGCCGCGTCCCGCGGTGCGTTCACCGGGCGCGCACTCGGCGATCCAGCGGCGGGCGGCCGCCTCGTCGAAGGGCTGGGGCACCGCGGTCCAGGCCGTGACCTGCTCGTCGTTCATCATGTCGGCCAGGGCGGGCACGTCGTCCTCGTCGAGGGGGCGCAGCACCAACCGCTCCGTGCTGATGGAGATGTTGGGGAAGGTGCTCGTCATGCGCCGCTCCGTAACCTTCGGGACCTCGGGTGAGACCTGCCGCCCCGTCAGGGCCGACTGAACTGCCCAGCATGCAGCATGTGCGCCCGGAACCCCACCACGGGGTCCACACCGGGTGAAGGCGCGGACCCCGTGCGTGTGTGTGCGTCGGGGGCGCGGGTCAGAAGGCCGCCACGACGGCTCCGTCGTACTTGTCCTCGATGAACTTCTTCACCTCGGGAGAGGTGAGCAGCCCGGCCGGCTTCTTCACCCGAGGGTCGTCCTGGTCGCCCTTCCTCACGGCGAGGAAGTCGGCGTACGGGTTGTCCGTCGCGGACTCCGCCGCCAGCGCGTCCTTCGCCGGGCTGAGCCTGGCCTCCAGCGCGTAGTTGCCGTTGACCACGGCGGCGTCGACGTCGGAGAGGGAGCGCGGCAGCTGAGCCGCCTCGAGCTCCTTGAACTTCAGGCCCTGGGGGTTGGAGGTGACGTCCCCCGGGGTCGCGTCGTAGCCGCGTCTCGGCTTCAGCCCGATGAGACCTGCGGCCTCCAGGAGCTTCAGCGCGCGTGCCTCGTTGGTGGTGTCGTTCGGCAGGGCGACGGTGGCGCCCTTCTCGAGGGCGTCGAGCTTCTTGACGCTGCGGGTGTACAGGCCGAGCGGCTCGAGGTGCACCGTGGCGCCGGGCACGGCGACGATGTCGGTGCCGTTCTCCTTGTTGAAGTCGTCGAGGTACGGCTGGTGCTGGAAGTAGTTGGCGTCGACCTCACCCTGCTGGACGGCCGTGTCGGGCGTGACGTGGTCGGTGAACTCCTTGACCTCGAGCTCGAGGCCGGCCTTCGCCGCGAGGTTGTCCTTGATGTAGTCGAGGATCTCGCCCTGCGGGGTGGGTGTGGCGGCGACGGTCAGCGTGGCGTTCGCGTCGGCGCCGGAGTCCTTGTCCGAGCCGCAGGCGGTGAGTCCGAGGGTGAGGGCTCCGGCGGCGAGGACGGCAGTGGTGATCCTGGCGGTGTTACGCACGAAAAGTGCCTTTCCTGAAGGTGGTGCGGCCCCGCGTCGGGTGGTGCGGGGAGTTCGGTGGGCGGCCCGCGGAGGGCTCAGGCGACCTTGCGGGCGTCGGCGGCGTCCGCCGGCTGCTTCGCCTTCAGCAGGCGGAGCTTGGGGGCGGGGCCCGAACTGCCGCCGCGGCGGTGCAGCGAGCGGGCCGTGCGGTCGCCGGCGAACTGGATGAGCGAGATGGCGACGGCGAGGACCGCCACCGTGATCCACATCAGTTCGGTCTGGAAGCGCTGGTAGCCGTAACGCAGACGTACGGTCCTGACCAGGACGCCGCTGTCCGTATTCTGGACAGCCGTGGACAGCCGTGGACGGCCTCCGGCGTTCCTGACCCCGGCACGCAGATCTCCGCTCCCCCGCCGGTGACCGGCGCCGACGAGGCGGACCGGTCCAGGGCCACGAGGCCGGCGCCCGGTTCGCGGACCCGGCATGCTGTGGCCGACGCCACGGCCGCGCCGCCGGTCCCACGGGTCCACGGGGCCGACCGCCGGGTGTCTGTTACGCCGTATTAAGGTCACTGCATGCTTGATGCCCTGACGGCGATGACCGGCGTCGCCGCGTTGCTGCTCGCCGCCTGGTGCGGCTGGGCCGCCTACCGCGACCAGTCGACCAAGGACTGGCACTTCATCGGGATGGCCGTGGTCTCGCTGCTGGCGACGGTCCAGCTGGTGATCGGGACCGTGCAGCTGGCGCGGGGCGAGAAGCCGGAGCAGGGCACGACGCTCTTCGTGGCGTATCTGCTGGGCGCGTTCGCATGCGTGCCGACGGCGGGGTTCATGTCACTGGCCGAGCGGACCCGCTGGGGTTCGGTGACGGTCGCCGCGGGCGGAGTGGTGCTCGCCGTGCTCGAGGTGCGGCTCTTCGACATCTGGGGAGGCTGAGATGACGGCGGTGCAGGAGAAGCCGGGCCGGCTGATCAGCGGGCCCGGGATGCTGCTGGTGTGGTTCTACGGCGTGATGGTGGTCGGGGCGGTGTCGCGGTCGGCGTACGAGATCGCCGCGCATTTCGACCGGGCGCCGCTGTCGTACACGCTGTCGGCGGTGGCGGGTGTGGTGTACGGCTTCATCACGTACTCGCTGGTGCGGGGCGGCGAGACGGCACGCAGGGCGGCGCGGTTGTGCTGCGCCGCCGAACTCGCGGGCGTACTGGTCGTCGGGACCTGGACCCTGGTCCAGCCGTCCGCCTTCCCCGAGGCGACCGTCTGGTCCGACTACGGGATGGGGTATGTCTTCATCCCCGTGCTGCTTCCGGTGTCGGCCCTGTACTGGCTGCGCACCTCCCGTACGGCTACGCCGTAGCGGCGTACTGCCCGGCCTGCTTCTCCAGGACGATCATCGGCACGCCGTCCGTGCCCTGGGAGGTGCCGACCGTCTCGTAGCCGACGCGGCGGTAGAGGCGGAGGTTGCCCTCGCTGCGGTGGCCGGCGAAGAGGCGGAACTTCTTGGCGCCGCGCTCGCCGCCCAGCGCCGACTCGGCGGCGCGCAGCAGCCGCGCGCCGATGCCGTGGCCCTGCAGGCGGGGGTGGACGCAGAGCTTGCCGATGGCGGCGGCGCCGTCCTCGGTGAGGGTGCCGCGCACCGAGCCGACCACCTCGTCGCCCAGCCGGGCCACGAAGACGCAGTCGGCGGTGAGTTCCTGCCGCACCGAGTCGAGGCTCTGGACGAGCGGGGCGATGCGGTAGTTCCCGTACAGCGCGGCTTCACTCTGGAAGCACAGGTACTGCAGTCTGAAGATCTGCTCGGCATCATGCTCGGTCGCCACCGAGATGGTCACGCTCATGCCCATGTGCGCACGCCTCCCGCTCAC
Source organism: Streptomyces sp. P3 (assembly GCF_003032475.1). Classification (NCBI taxonomy): domain Bacteria; kingdom Bacillati; phylum Actinomycetota; class Actinomycetes; order Kitasatosporales; family Streptomycetaceae; genus Streptomyces; species Streptomyces sp. P3. Next base: position 4,785,465 of record NZ_CP028369.1, on the reverse strand, counting down.
CTGATCGCCTGTGGTCCCTCACTCCTATCCCCGCACTTCGGGAGCCGCAACCTCCGGTGCGAGCAAACGGCGAAGACATCCCAGACATCTGGAACGTTCCGGTCCGAGACTGCCCTGTGAGATACCCAACTTCCCCGCGATCTCCCGGTAGGTGAGGTCCTCGGGCGAGAGAAGAGCCTGCAGAAGACGGGAACAGCGGCCGGGCAGCCGGTGCACGGCCTCGCGCAGCGCGCGGTGGCGGGCGGCGGTCAGGGCCAGGTGCTCGGGCCCGCGTTCCGCGTCGTCGGCGGGCTCGGTCTCGTAGGGCTGTTCACGGCGGGTGGTACGGCGAGCGCGGCGGACCTCCGCCCGGACCGCCCGGCGCAGCCAGCCCTCGGGGTCGCGGGGCGGGCCGTCGGCGGCGAGGCGTTCGAGCAGACGGAGCCAGACGGCCTGCTCCAGGTCACCGGGTTCGGCGCCGGCGGCTGGGGCCTCCGCGAAGGCCTCCGCGCTGAGCAGCGGGTACAGGGAGGCGAGCAAGTCGGGGGTCATGTGCCACACGATGCGGCGGCCCGGGCGGTCGGTTGCCCGGGCGGCCGACTGTCACCCCAACGAGGACTCAGCCGTTGACGAAGTCCGCGCGGGCCAGCACCCCGGTGTCCGGGTTGTCCGTGAAGACCCCGTCGATACCGGTCGCGAAGTAGGTGCGGAACGCGCCGAAGGAGTCGCCGTAGGCGTCCGCGTCGGAGCCCTTGCGGAAGTCGGCGGGCAGGAAGGGGTTCTCGTTGCGCATGGTGTACGGATGCAGGATCAGGCCGACCGCGTGGGCGTCCTTCACCAGGGTGGTCGGCCTGGTCAGGTTGCCGGCCGCGTCCTTCGGGATGACCAGGTCGAGGGTGGGTCCGATGCCCTGCGCGTACCCGGCGATCTCCCGCAGGCCGGCCCGGGTGATCAGGTCGGCGACGGTGCGCGGGTCGCCCGTCTCGACGAAGTCCCAGGGGCGGGAGCCGGCGGTGGACAGCAGCACGACGAGCGGGTTGTCGACCAGCTTGTTCAGGCGCTGGATGCTGGTCGGCTCGAAGGACTGCAGGACGACCGGCGAGTTCTTCCCGTCCTTGCCGTACTTGTGGAGCAGCTTGGCGACCCGCTCCTCCAGGCCCAGGCCCTGCTTGCGGAAGTAGGTGGGGTGCTTGGTCTCGGGGTAGATCCAGACCTGCTTGCCGCGCCTACGGGTCTGCTCGTCCTGCCACTTGAGGACCTCCTCGAAGGTGGGGATCCCCCAGCGGCCGTCGTAGAGCGTGTTGTGCGGGCGGTTGGCCGGGATGCGCTCGACCGCCCGCAGTCTCTTCAGTTCGGCGAGCGTGAAGTCCTCGGTGAACCATCCGGTGGTGGGGACGCCGTCGAGCACCTTGGTCGTGCGGCGGCCGGCGAACTCGGGGTGGGCGGCGACGTCCGTCGTGCCGCCGATCTCCGGCTCGTGCCGGCAGACGAGGTGGCCGTCCCGGGTGGGGACGAGGTCGCCGGCCTCGACGATGTCGGCCCCGAGGTCGAGGGCGAGCTGGTAGGAGCCGAAGGTGTGCTCGGGGCGGTAGCCGCTGGCGCCGCGATGACCGATGACCGTCGGCACCGGAAGGCCTCTGAGGCCCCCGTGACGTGCCTCGGCGGCCGCCGCCGTGCCGGGCAGACCGAGCACGCCTGTGGCGCCGAGCACGGCCGCGCCGAGGAGCGCCCGCCGCCCGGTGCCGCCCGTGGCCGCCTGCTCGTTCGACTCCTGCGTGTCCTGCGTTCCCATGAGGGTCCTCCGGTCGTCGGCTCGTCCCTGCGGGCCGATGGTAGGGGCGTGGACATGACCGCCGGGAGACCTCGGCCCCAACACGCGGCGGACGGCGGACGGCACGTGGTGTACGCGGGTGCGCGATGTCGTCTACGCCGGATGCGGTCCGTGCGGTACGTCGAGGTGACGGGTCGTCGGACGCCGAGATTCGCCCCGGCCGGCCGGGGAACCCGGTCACCGCCGGCGCGGGGTGCCGGCGGCCACGGCGGGGTCCGGGGCCCCTCACCCGGCCTTCCCGGGGGTGGGCCTCCTCGTTCCGCCGGATGACGGGCGGGCTACGGCCGGGCTACGGGTGCGCTGCCGACGGGCGGCTCTGCGGCCGTACAGGTAAACAAACGTCAACAGTGCGTAAGACCCGGGTGACCCGATGTGCGTCGGCCCCCGGCCCGCGAGTATCGTCCTCACCTGCACAGACTCATACCGTTTTCCCTTGACATCGGAGGGCTCGTTGTCGCGCTTCGCGCTCATCAAGGCAGTGCTCGGACCGGTCATGCGCCTGATGTTCCGCCCTCGGGTCGAGGGCGCGGAGCACATCCCGGGCGACGGCCCCGTGATCCTGGCGGGCAATCACCTCACCTTCATCGACTCGATGATCCTGCCGCTGGTGTGCGACCGACAGGTCTTCTTCATCGGCAAGGACGAGTACGTCACCGGCAAGAGCCTGAAGGGCCGGCTGATGGCCTGGTTCTTCACCGGGGTCGGCATGATCCCGGTGGACCGGGACGGAGGCCGCGGCGGCGTCGCCGCGCTGATGACCGGACGCCGGATCCTGGAGGAGGGCAACGTCTTCGGGATCTACCCCGAGGGGACGCGGTCCCCCGACGGCCGCCTCTACCGGGGCCGTACCGGCATCGCGCGACTGACCCTGATGACGGGTGCGCCCGTCGTGCCGTTCGCGATGATCGGCACGGACAAGCTGCAGCCGGGCGGAGCGGGCATGCCCCGTCCGGGCCGGGTGACGGTCCGGTTCGGCGAGGCGATGGAGTTCTCCCGGTACGACGGGATGGACCGCGACCGCTATGTGCTCCGGGCCGTCACCGACTCCGTGATGACCGAGGTCATGCGGCTGTCGGGGCAGGAGTACGTGGACATGTACGCCACCAAGGCCAAGGCGGCGTGACGCCGCCGCCGGGGTGCGCCGTCCGGCGCGGGCACGACGGCCCGTCGCAAGGTCGCCCGCGCCCCCGGCTCGCGGGACCACCTGCCCGGTGACGTGCGGACGCCGTTTCCCGCGCCCCGCTCGCCTCACTCAGCCGGCGGTCTCCAGGCGCTGCCCCCTGAGCAGGAACCACGCCGCCACCGCCGCCGCCAGCAGGACCGCCGCGCCCACCCCTGACGCCACCGCGAGGCCGTCGACGAAGGCCTCGCGGGCCGACGCCAGCATCTGCGCGCCCGCGGCCGGCGGCAGGTGCCCCGCCGCCTCCACCGCACCGCCCAGCGACTCGTGCGCCTGTTCCGGCGTGCCCGCCGGGGCCGCGAAGCCCCGGTAGACGCCGGTCACGATCGAGCCGAGCAGGGCGATGCCGAGCGCCGCGCCGAGTTCGTACGCCGTCTCGGAGACGGCCGAGGCCGCGCCCGCCTGGTTCTTCGGCACCGAGCTCAGTACGACGTCCGCGGTCACCGTGAAGGAGAACCCGGCGCCCACGCCCACCACCAACAGGGCCGCGCCCAGCAGCGGATAGCCGGTGGTCCCGGTGACCGTCGTCAGCGCGGCCAGTGCCAGGCCGATCGCCGCGAGACCGCCGGAGACCACGGCCCGCACCGAGAAGCGGCGCGCCACGCGGCCCGCCAGCAGGCCGGCCGCCACCGCGCCCACCGCCGCCGGCAGTTCGGCCAGTCCCGCCTCCAGGGGCCGCCTGCCCTGGACCGACTGCAGGTACTGGGACAGGAAGAACACCAGGCCGGACATGCCGAGCACGGTCAGCAGGTCGGCCAGCACCGCGCCGCTGAAACCGCGCCTGCGGAACAGCCGCATGTCCAGCAGCGGGACCGGGAGCGCGAACTGACGCCGCACGAAGCCGTACAGCGCCGCGGCGCCGAGCACGGCCGCGGCGAGGGTCTCCCAGCTCGGGCCGTGAGCGGCGACCTCCTTCACGGCGTACACGACGGCGATCACGCCGACCAGCGACAGCGTCACGCTGATCAGGTCCCAGGGTCCGTGGTCGGGGTTCCTGGACTCGGGCAGCGTCTTCACGCCGACCACCACGAGCACCACCATGACGGGCAGGTTGATGAGGAAGACCGAGCCCCACCAGAAGTGCTCGAGCAGGAATCCGCCCACGATCGGACCGACCGCGGTGCCCGCCGAGGCCGTCGCGCCCCAGATGCCGACCGCGAGACTGCGTTCGCGCGGGTCGTGGAAGAGGTTGCGGATCAGGGCGAGGGTGGCCGGCATGAGGGTCGCTCCCGCCACGCCCAGCAGGGCGCGGGCCGCGATCATCGTCTCCGGGGAGGTCGCGTAGGCGTTGAGGACCGAGATCAGGCCGAAGGCGGTGGCGCCGAGGAGCAGGATCCGCTTGCGGCCGATGCGGTCGCCGAGGCTGCCCATGGAGACGAGCAGGCCGGCGATGACGAACGAGTAGACGTCGCCGATCCAGAGCAACTGGGCGCCGGAGGGTTCGAGATCCTCGCTGATGTACGGGGTCGCGAGACCGAGGACGGTCGCGTCGACGGCCACCAGCAGCACGGCGAGCACGAGGACGGAGAGCGCCAGCCAACGGTCGGGGCGCCTCACCGCCTCGGTCGTGGTCGCCGGCTGCAGGGTGCTGGTCATGGTTCCTCTGTTCGTGAGCGGGGTGAGCCGAAGGATCGGGTGAAGGGGACGGCCGACCGCTCGAACCGGCGCGAGGCGGCCGACGGTGGGGCAGCGAGCGGCCGCCACCGATCGGCGGTGGTACCGAGTTCTGGACCACCGAGCCAAGGTGGTACCGAGCGGTGCCGGGCGATGGGCGGTGCCGGGCGGTGGGCGGTGGGCGGTGCCGGTTTCAGTGGCGCAGCGCGCCGCCGAGCAGCAGCTCGGTGATCATGTGGGTGAAGTCCTTGGCGGCGACCCGGCCCTCGGAGACCACCCAGGCGCCGGAGGCCAGCAGGCCGTAAAGCGCCTCGGTGAGCCAGGCGGGGGTGAGGTCGATGCGGAACTCTCCGTCGGCCTGGCCGCGCCGGAACAGGGCCGCGACGCGCTCGTCGATCCTGGTCCAGCCCGGGTTCTGCCGCTCACCCTCGAACAACTGGTTCTCGGTGTAGAGGAAGGCGAGCAGGGCGGCGGCCGGCTCGATCTCCCGGACGAGCCGGCGTACGGCGTCGGGCGCCGGGCCCTCGTCCAGCCGCGCCGCCTCCAGGGCGGACTCGCACTCCGCGATGCCGAGGGACTCCAGGGCGCGCACGAGCGCGTCACGCCCGGCGAAGTGGCGGTGCAGCGTGGCCCGGCTGATCCCGGCCGCCTTGGCGACCTCGTCCATCGTCGCGGTGGATTTTCGGGTCAGCAGGGCCGCGGCACTGCGCAGCACGTGGTCACGGTCGACAGCCATGAGACAAGAATAACCCATGTGAGACGTTCATGTCTCATTCTCAGGGTGTGCGGCTCACCCGGCACGGTCAGGGCGAGAGTCCGCCGGACGTCGTAGGCTCGGCGCGCTCGCTCGATGTGCTCGGCGCACTCGACGCGCTCAGTGCCAGGGCAGCCGGCTGCGCCGCTCCCAGTAGGCCTGCGGGTCCTCCGCCAGTCCGGCGAGCCGGTCCAGTTGGTCGTCGTCTAGGTCGACGGCCGCCGCGTGCAGGTTGGAGACCAGTTGGGCGACGGTCGCCGCGCCGGAGAGGACGACTCCGGCCCAGGGGCGGCGCAGGATCACCGCCAGGGCGACCGCGTCACAGCCGAGACCCGTCTCCCGCGCGACCGCTTCGAGGGCGTCGGGCGCGGCCGGCCCGGCGAGGCGCCCGTTGGCCATCCCCTCCTTCACGATCACCGTGAGTCCGGCCTCCCGGGCCTCGGCGAGAGCCGGGCCGGCCGAGGTCTCCAGGACGTTGTAGGTCGCCTGGACGGTGCGGAAGAGGGGCTCGCCGTCGACCGACACGGCGAGCGCGGCACGGATGGCGTCGGCCTGGGCGGGGCCGCTGGTGGAGAAGCCGACGGTGCGGCCGCGGGCGGCGGCCTCCGCCAGTTTCGCGTGCAGTTCCTTGTCGGCGAGGGCCGGACTGTCCGGGGTCACCGAGTGGATCTGGTAGAGGTCGAGCCGGTCGCCGAGCAGGCCTTCCGTCTCCCGGCGCTGACGTTCGTAGGTGGCGAGACCGTGGTCCTTGACCTCGTGCGTCTCGGCGTCCGTCGACCAGTCGGCCGTGTAGGTGTACCCCCATTTGCTGCCCACGACGACGTCGTCGGCGTCGGGCCGGACGGCGAGCCAGCCGGCGAGGAACTCCTCGGAGCGGCCGTAGGAGCGGGCCGCGTCGATGTAGCGGACGCCCTGCGCGTAGGCGGCGTCGAGGAGTTCGTGCGTACGGGCACGGAGCGCTTCGACGCTGCGGTCCTGCGGAAGGTCCCGGTCACGGCCGAGGTTGAGATAGCCGGGGCGGCCGACGGCGGCGAGCCCGAAGCCGATGTGACAGGTGGGGGTGGTCGCTGAAGCGAGGCGGGCGAAGGGCATCGCGGGCTCCGTTCGGTCGGCTCCGGTACGGCTGACGACCAACGTAACCCGCGACGGCGTTCGCTCCGGCGTGCGGGGGGGGGGCGGAGTGCGGGAGGCGGAGTGCGGGAGGCGGAGTGCGCGGAAGCCCCGCGCACGGGGCTTCGTGGTCGCCCACCGCCGCGCGGGTGCGCCGCGATCGCCGCGGCCCTCGCGCGCCGCGCGCCCCGCCGGTGTCACCGCTTGGCGGTGGCCCAGTCGTGCTGCGCCCGCACGTTCGCCTTCACCTCGGCCAGCTGGACCGCGACCGCGCTCGGGGCGGTGCCGCCCCGGCCGTTGCGGGAGGCCAGCGCGCCCGGCACGTTGAGCACCGAGCGGACCTCGGGGGTCAGATGGGCGCTGATCTTCGCGAACTGGTCGTCCGTCAGCTCGTCCAGCTCCTTGCCCTCGGCCTCCGCCGCCTTGACGCACTCGCCGGCGACCTCGTGCGCGACACGGAACGGCACACCCTGCTTGACGAGCCACTCCGCGATGTCGGTGGCGAGCGAGAAGCCGGCCGGGGCCAGTTCCTCCATGCGCTCCCGGTGCACGGTGAGGGTGGCGACCATGCCGGTGAAGGCCGGCAGCAGCACCTCGAGCTGGTCACAGGAGTCGAAGACCGGCTCCTTGTCCTCCTGGAGGTCGCGGTTGTAGGCGAGCGGGAGGGCCTTGAGGGTCGCCAGCAGTCCGGTCAGGTTGCCGATCAGACGGCCGGACTTGCCGCGCGCCAGCTCCGCGATGTCGGGGTTCTTCTTCTGCGGCATGATCGACGAGCCCGTGGAGAAGGCGTCGTGCAGCGTCACGAAGGAGAACTCCCTCGTGTTCCAGAGGATGATCTCCTCGGCGATGCGGGACAGGTTCACGCCGATCATCGCGGTGATGAAGGCGAACTCCGCGACGAAGTCCCGCGAGGCGGTGCCGTCGATGGAGTTGCCGACGCTGCCGTGCTCGAATCCGAGGTCCTTGGCCACGGACTCCGGGTCCAGACCTAGGGAGGAGCCGGCCAGGGCACCCGAGCCGTACGGCGAGACGGCCGTGCGCTCGTCCCACTGACGCAGCCGCTCGGCATCCCGGGACAGGGACTGCACATGGGCGAGGACGTGATGGGCGAAGAGCACCGGCTGGGCGTGCTGGAGGTGGGTGCGGCCCGGCATCGCCACGTCCGGATGGGCCTCCGCCAGGCCGACCAGGGCGTCCTGGAGGTCGGCGATCAGCCCGCCGACGATCCGCGCGTGATCTCGCAGGTACATCCGGAAGAGGGTGGCGATCTGGTCGTTGCGGGAGCGGCCGGCGCGCAGTTTGCCGCCGAGGTCGGGGCCGACGCGCTCCAGGAGGCCGCGCTCCAGAGCGGTGTGGACGTCCTCGTCGGCGATCGTGCCCACGAAGGAGCCGTCGGCGACGTCCTCCTCGAGCGTCCCCAGGCCCGCGATCATCCGGGTCAGCTCGTCCTCGGTGAGCAGACCGGCCTTGTGCAGAACACGCGCGTGGGCGCGGGAACCGGCGATGTCGTAGGGAGCGAGTCGCCAGTCGAAGTGGACGGACGCGGACAGCTTCGCCAGGGCCTCGGCGGGACCGTCGGCGAAACGACCGCCCCAGAGCCGTACGTCACCGCTGTTGCTGCTCACTTGCGTTGCTCCTCACCGCTGCATTCACCGACCTGCATGATTATGCAGACCTCTGCATGATTCGTCAATCCGACGTGCGCGGGGCGGCGGCCCCGATGAGTTGCGAAGACTTTTTGAAGAATGCCTTGAACAACGGCAACCGCTTACCCGTACTCACCGCTGAACGCCGGCCGCGTGAAACAAACCCACTCCTGACCCAAGTGAGGCATCCGCATGTCCAGGGCTCTTCCGAAGTACAACAAGCGTCGTGTGGTCGTCATCGGCGCGGCCGCCGCTCTGGCCCTGACCGGTGCGGTGGTCGTGAACTCCGCTCTCGCCGGGGAGTCGTCCAAGGGTGGTGCGACCAACGCCCAGACACTGGCCGCCGGTCCCGGCACGATCACCTGCCCGGACGTGGCGTCGCAGCTGCCCGCCGTCCCCGCCACCGCCAAGGCCGAGGTCGACCGCAACCTCGCCCTCCTCCAGACGCAGATCAACGAGGCCAACACCCGCCTGCAGAACACCGTCGGCCAGGGCGGCCCCAACTTCGTGCAGAACGCGATCCTCGGCCCGCTGCAGGGCAAGCGCGAGTCCACGATCGACCGCATCGCCATCTCGATCGGCCGCAAGGGCACCAAGCCGCAGGGCCTGAACGCCCTCGCCAAGTGCGCTCTGAACGCGGGCGGCGCGGCGAACAACGGCGGCGCTGCCGCTCCGGCGAACGGCAACGCGGGCAACAACGGCAACGCCGGGAACAACGGGAACAACGGGAACAAGGGAAACGCAGGTAACAACGGAAACGCGGGCAACGCAGGGAACAAGGGAAACGCGGGTAACAACGGAAACGCGGGCAACGCAGGTAACGCGGGCAACGCCAACGGCGTCGGCACGATCACCTGCCCGGACGTGGCGTCGCAGCTGCCCGCCGTCCCCGCCACCGCCAAGGCCGAGGTCGACCGCAACCTCGCCCTCCTCCAGACGCAGATCAACGAGGCCAACACCCGCCTGCAGAACACCGTCGGCCAGGGCGGCCCCAACTTCGTGCAGAACGCGATCCTCGGCCCGCTGCAGGGCAAGCGCGAGTCCACGATCGACCGCATCGCCATCTCGATCGGCCGCAAGGGCACCAAGCCGCAGGGCCTGAACGCCCTCGCCGCCTGCACGCTGAACAAGTGACGTGACAGGTGCGGCGGCCGCCCCGGGACAGCACCGGCCGGGGCGGCCGCCGCACCATGCGTACGGCCGCACCAGGCGCACGCGCGTCGACCGGGGAGGTCCCGTATTTCCTTAGACGCGCGAAAGACTTTCCCGGATACTTCCTGAACATGGGAAAGACCTACGCGCGCATAGACGGAAGACTCCGTTCGTTCATCGAGGAACAGCCCCTCTTCTTCACCGCTACCGCGCCCCTGTCCGGCGAGGGCACGGTCAACCTCTCCCCCAAAGGCCTCAAGGGATCGTTCGCCGTGCTCGACGAGCACACCGTGGCCTACCTCGACTTCGCCGGCTCCAACGCCGAGACCGTCGCGCACCTGCGGGAGAACGGCCGGATCACCCTGATGTGGTGTGCCTTCCAGGGGCCGCCGAACATCGTGCGGGTGCACGGCCGGGGCGAACCGGTCTTCCGCGACGACCCCCGCTTCGGCGAACTCCTGGGCCGCTTCCCGGACATCGAGCCGAGCGCGCACGGATTGCGCGCGATCATCGTCGTGCACGCCGAACTCGTCCGGGACACCTGCGGATACGCGGTGCCCTTCATGACCTACGACGAGGACCGCGAACTGCACGGCAAGCGTTTCGCCCGGGAGGACGACGCCTCGCTCGGCGCGTACTTCGCCAAGAAGGACCACATCGCCTCGAGCATCGACGGGCTGCCCGGCCTGCCGCTGCCGCTCCCGCCACTCCCCTCGCTGCCGTCGACGCAGCCACAGCCACAGCCACAGCACCGACGCACGGTCGGCCCCTCCCGGACTGCCGGAGAAGACGTGCGCCCTTAGCGTCTTCGCATGCCTCCTCGTGTCGTCGCCGCCGGCCTCGTCGTCGCCTCCCTGTTCGTGCTCGGCGCGGCCCCCGGGGCCGGGGCGGTTCCACGCGCCGGGGAGCCGGCCCCGCGTGACGCGCCCCTGCCCGCGCGAATGGCGGACCCGGGCCCCGGTGCCCAGCTGATCACCGCCCTGGCGCCCGGGACCGGCTCCACCGCGGGCGTCGTCTCCTGGTGGGAGCTGCGGCACGGGCGATGGGTGCGGGCCGGTTCCGCACCCGCCCGGTTCGGCGCGAAGGGCCTCGTCGAAGGCGCCGCGCGCCGGCAGGGCACGAACACGACGCCGACGGGCCTCTACGGCCTCCCCTACGCCTTCGGCGTCCAGGCGCCGCCCCGCGGGACGTCGTACCCGTACCGTCCGGTCCACGAGGACTCCTGGTGGTGCCAGGACAACGCCTCCCGCGCCTACAACCGGTGGGCCGAGCCGCGGCCGGCCGACTGCCGGGCCGGCGGGTCCGAACACCTGGTCGCCTACCGCGCGCAGTACGCGCACGCCCTGGTCATCGGCTTCAACTACCGCAAGCCGGTGCGCCGTCGCGGCGCGGGGATCTTTCTGCACGTCGACGGGCGCGGGGCAACGGCCGGGTGCGTGTCGGTGCCGGCCGGCGCGATGCGGCGGCTGCTCGCGTGGGTCCGGCCGGAAGAGCGGCCGCACATCGCGATCGGCACGGCGAGCGGGCGGACGGCGGTCACGCGGTACTGAGTCGGCCGGAGCCACCCCCGCCAGCACCGGTTACCGGGGGTCACGTCCGTCGGCGGCCCTTCGCGCGGACTCTCGCCGGGACTGAACGCTGCGCGGCCGTGGCCCGTATCTGAGGGCCAAGGGTCCGCACCCACGGAGGAACAGTGACCACGACGATCGCCGGCGGCCGTGCCGCCCGCCGCCAGACGATGCGCCGCATCCGTCCGCGCCGCTCCCCGGCCGTGCCGCTGCTGATCGCCGTCTGGGCGGGAGCCGCGGGCGTGCTGTGGCTGTGGTGGCACAACACGCCCAACATCGCGGACGACAACAGCAAGATCCTCAACGCGGGGCGGATCACCGGTCTGCTGGCCGGGTACCTGATGGCGCTCGTCGTGCTGCAGATGGCCCGGGTGCCGGCGCTGGAGCGCCGGGTGGGCTCGGACCGGGTCGCCCGCTGGCACGCGATGAGCGGCCGGTACACCCTCTGCCTGACGTTCGCGCACGTGTTCCTCATCATGTGGGGATACGCGCTGCAGGCCGGGAAGTCGCTCGGCGACATCGTCTCGCAGACCGTCGACTCGGTGAACCAGCTGCCCGACATGGGCAAGGCCGCGATCGGCACCGGTCTGCTGCTGCTCATCGGCGTGGTGTCCATCGGCCCGGTGCGGCGCAAGATGCCGTACGACACCTGGTACCACATCCACCTGATGACGTACGCGGCCGTGTTCTTCACGTTCTGGCACCAGATCACCACCGGCAACGACTTCGCCGTCGAACCGACCGCGAAGACCGCCTGGTACGCGCTGTACGGCTCGGTCACCGCGCTCGTCGTCTGGTACCGGATCATCACCCCCCTCCGGCTGAACCTGCGGCACCGTCTGTACGTCGAGGCGGTCATCGAGGAGACGCCGGGCATCGTGTCGGTGCTCATCGGCGGACGCAAGCTGCACCGGATGGGCGCCGAGGCGGGTCAGTTCTTCCGCTGGCGGTTCATGGCACCGGGCATGCGCATGAGCTCCCACCCGTACTCGCTGTCCGCGGCGCCCCGCCCGGAGCTGCTGCGGATCACCGTCAAGGCGATCGGCGACCACAGTGCGGCGCTGCGCGAACTCACGCCCGGCACGAAGGTGTGGGCCGAGGGTCCCTACGGCGCGATGACCGCGTCCCGGCGCAGCCGCGGCAAGGTGCTGCTGGTGGCCGGCGGGGTCGGCATCACCCCGATGCGGGCGCTGTTCGAGACGCTGCCGGGCGCGGCCGGCGACATCACCCTGCTGTACCGGGCCAACAGCACGCAGGACCTGGCCCTGTGGGACGAGCTGGCGAAGATCGCCGACGAGCGCGGGGCACGGCTGATGTACGCCGTGAACAGCCCCGACGGGGAACGCCCCGACATCTCGGCGGAGTCGCTGCAGCGGAAGATCCCCGACATCGACAGCCACGACGTCTTCATGTGCGGACCGAACGGCTTCGCCCAGGGGGTGTACGAGGCACTGCGCGGCGCCGGGGTCCCGGCCCGCCGCATCCACCACGAGTCGTTCGAGATGTGAGCGACCCGTACGCACGGGAACCTCGCCACCAAAGGGAATCAGGAGCTCAGGAAGCGATGAGGAAGAGTCACCCGCTTCGGCGGGTCGTACTGGCCACCGCCGCCACCGTGTCCGGGGTCGTGCTGCTGCTGTCGCTGAAGCCGTCGACCGACCCTGGCGCCACGCAGGCGGCGGGGGCGGGCGGCGGCGCGGCGGCGCAGGAGGCGGCCCAGGGCGGCGCGGGCGCGGTCGTGTCGGGCACGATGACCGGTGACGCGGCGCAGACCCAGTACGGGGCCGTGCAGGTCCGCATCACCGTCGTCGAGAACAAGATCACCAAGGCGGAGGCCGTCCAGGCCCCCAAGGGCGGCACCAGCACCCAGAAGACGGAGCTGGCCGTCCCCAAGCTGAACGCCGCGGTGGTCGCCCGGCAGAGCGCGAACATCGACACGGTGTCCGGTGCCACCTACACCAGTGAGGGCTACAAGAAGTCCCTGCAGTCCGCGATCGACAAGGCGAACGCGAGCGCCGGATCCTCCCAGGGCTCGGGGAGCGCGCAGGCCGCCGGCACGTTCACCGGGGACGCGGCACAGACGCAGTACGGAGCCGTGCAGGTCCGCATCACGGTGGCCGGCGGCAAGATCACCAAGGCCGAGGCCGTACAGGCGCCGAAGGGCGGCACCAGCGACCAGAAGACCCAGCTGTCCGTCCCCAAGCTCAACCAGGAGGCGGTCGCCGCCGGCAGCGCCGACATCGACTCCGTCTCCGGCGCCACCTACACCAGCGAGGGCTACAAGAAGTCCCTGCAGTCCGCCCTGGACAAGGCGAAGGCGGGCAAGGGCCCGTCGTCGGGCTCCGGGAACGCGGGCGGTTCCGGGAACGCGGGCGGTTCCGGCTCGTCCGCGGGTTCCGCCGGCTCCTCGGGCGCCGCGCAGGCCAAGACCGTCACCGGCAGCGTCGAGCAGACGCAGTACGGGCCGGTACAGGTCCGCATCACGGTGGCCGGCGGCAAGATCACCAAGGCCGAGGCCGTACAGGCGCCGAAGGGCGGCACCAGCGACCAGAAGACCCAGCTGTCCGTCCCCAAGCTCAACCAGGAGGCGGTCGCCGCCGGCAGCGCCGACATCGACTCCGTCTCCGGCGCCACCTACACCAGCGAGGGCTACAAGAAGTCCCTGCAGTCCGCCCTGGACAAGGCCGGTGTCTGACACGGTGGCCGAGTCGGCGGCGGCCCCGACCGTGGTGCGGCACGCGGAAGAGGTCATGGGGACCGTCTTCTCCTTCGACGTCCGCGGCGGCGACGCCGCAGCGGTGCGGGCGGCGCTGGACGAGGCGGTCGCCTCGCTGCACCGGGTCAACGAGGTGTTCAGCACCTACCGCGAGGACAGCCAGGTCTCCCGGCTGGCGCGCGGCGAGCTGACCCTCGAGGAGTGCGACCCCGAGGTGGCCGAGGTGCTGGAGCTGGGCGCGGAGGCGGAGCGGGCGAGCGACGGCTGGTTCAGCATGCGCTACCAGGGCCGGCTCGACCCGACGGGCATCGTGAAGGGCTGGGCCGCCGAGCGCGCCGCCCGGCTGATCGCGGCGGCGGGCGTGAGCGGGGTGAGCGTCAACGGCGGCGGGGACGTGCAGTTGCTGGGCGTCCCCGGTCCCGAGCGGCCGTGGCGGGTCGGCGTCTCCGACCCGCTGCGTCCCGGCGGGCTCGCGGCGGTGGTCTCGGCGGCGGGCGCGGACGAGCTCGCGGTGGCGACCTCCGGGACGTCGGAGCGCGGCGCCCACATCGTGGACCCGCGCACGGGCCGCTCCGCGGTGACCGACCTGGTCGCCGTGACGGTGGTGACGCCCCGGCTGACCTGGGCCGACTGCTGGGCCACCGCGGCCTTCGCGATGGGCTCGCGGGAGGCGCTGGGCTGGCTGGAGTCCCTTCCGGACGTCGAGGCCCTACTCATCACGGCAGGCGACGAGGTCCGCTGCACCGGCGGCCTGGCATCCCGGCTGGGCTGACCCCGCACCAGAAGCGGGAACCCGCGCAACCCACCCCCGTAGCCCCACCCCGCTCAGGGGCGCGGGGAAAACTGCGCACCCAGCCCCCACCGGACCCGCACGAGCAACCCCGCCCCCTCAGGGGCGCGGGGAACTGCGCGACAAGCCCTCACGCACTCGCGGCGACCCATACGAGCAGCCCACCCTCAGGGGCGCGGGGAACTGCGCAACCAACCCCCACCGACCCGCACCCGGCGCACAGAAGCGGCCCCCGCGGCGGCAGCCGTCAGTGGCCGTTCTGCGCCAACCGCAGGAGATGGTCTGCGAGCGCCTGCCCCCCGGTGGCCTCCCGGCTGATCAGCAGCAGTGTGTCGTCGCCGGCGATGGTCCCCAGGATGTCGTGCAGTTCGGCCTGGTCGATCGCCGAGGCGAGGAACTGCGCGGCCCCCGGAGGGGTCCGCAGGACCACGAGGTTGGCGGACGCCTCCGCGGAGATCAGCAGCTCCTGCGACAGCCGCCGCATCCGCTCCTCCTTCGCCGACTCCCCCAACGGCGCCCGGGGGGTGCGGAATCCCCCCTCGCTGGGCACCGCGTAGATCAGGTCGCCGTCGGTGTTGCGGATCTTCACCGCGTTCAGCTCGTCGAGGTCCCGGGAGAGCGTCGCCTGGGTGACGCTCAGCCCGTCGTCCGACAGCAGCTTGGCCAGCTGGCTCTGCGAGCGCACCGCCTGCCGGTTGAGGATGTCCACGATCCGGCGGTGACGCGCGGTGCGGGTCTGCGGCACGGCGGGCCCGTTGATCCCCGAGTGCTCATGGTCCTGCGCCTGGCTCATCGTCGTCTCATTCTCCGGATCGGTCCCCGTTCACTGCGTCGAGGATGCCGGGCAGCGCCCCGAGGAACACCTCCGCCTCGTCGTCGCCGAGGTTCAGCGGCGGCATCAGCCGGATGACGTCGGGGGCGGGCACGTTCACCAGGAACCCGGCCTCCTGAGCCGCCTGGCGCACCTGGGGTGCGAGGGGCTCGGTGAGCACGATACCCAGGAGGAGGCCGGCGCCCCGGACATAGTCGATCAACGGGTGGCCGACGGCCTCGATTCCGTCCCGCAGCTTCTCGCTCTGCCGCTTGACGTTCTCCAGCAGCCCCTCGTTCTCGATCGTCTCGAGGACGGCGAGGCCGGCCGCACAGGCGACCGGATTGCCGCCGAAGGTGGTCCCGTGCTGGCCCGGCTGCAGCAGGTCCGCAGCCCGTCCGAAGGCGACCGTCGCGCCCAGCGGCAGTCCGCCGCCGAGACCCTTCGCCAGGGTGACGACGTCCGGCAGGACGCCCTCGTGGGACTGGTACTCGAACCACTGCCCGGTCCGGCCGACGCCGGTCTGCACCTCGTCGAGGACCAGCAGCGCGCCGGTCGCGGCGGTGATGGCGCGGGCGGCCTTCAGATACCCGGCGGGTGGCACGACGACGCCCAGCTCGCCCTGGACCGGCTCGAGGACGACGAGCGCGGTCTCCTCGGTGACGGCGGCGGCCAGTGCCTGGGCGTCGCCGAACGGCACGTGGGTGACGTCGCCGGGCAGCGGCAGGAACGGCTCCCGCTTGCCCTGCTGGCCGGTGAGCGCGAGCGCGCCCATGGTCCGGCCGTGGAAGGCGCCCTCGGTGGCGACCATTGCGGTCCGCCCGGTCAGCCGGCCGATCTTGAAGGCGGCCTCGTTCGCCTCGGCGCCCGAGTTGCAGAAGAAGACCCTGCCGTCCCGGCCGAAGTGCCGCAGCAGCCGTTCGGCGAGCGCGACGGTCGGCTCGGCCATGAAGAAGTTGGAGATGTGGCCGAGGGAGCCGATCTGCCGGCTCACGGCCTCGACGACGGCCGGGTGGGCGTGGCCGAGGGCGTTGACCGCGATGCCGCCGACGAAGTCGAGGTACTCGTTGCCGTCGGCGTCCCAGACCCGGCTGCCCTCGCCGCGCGCCAGGGGCAGCAGCGGGGTGCCGTAGTTGTTCATGAACGCGCTCTGCCACCGCGCGGTCAGTTCCTGGTTGGCGTCGCTCACGGCTCCCCCTGTCCGTCCGGCACGACCATCGTGCCGATGCCTTCGTCGGTGAAGATCTCCAGCAGGATCGAGTGCTGGACGCGCCCGTCGATGACCCGGGCGGTGTTCACACCGCCTCGCACCGCGTGCAGGCAGCCCTCCATCTTCGGGACCATGCCGGAGCTCAACTCCGGCAGCAGCTTCTCCAGTTGGGAGGCGGTGAGGCGGCTGATCACCTCGTCGCTGTTGGGCCAGTCCTCGTAGAGGCCCTCGACGTCCGTGAGGACCATGAGGGTTTCGGCGCCCAGAGCAGCAGCGAGTGCCGCAGCCGCCGTATCAGCATTGACGTTGTAGACATGTCCGTCGTCCTGTGAGCGGGCGATCGACGAGACGACCGGGATGCGGCCGTCGGCGAGCAGGGCCTCGATGGCGCCCGTGTCGATCGCGGTGATCTCGCCGACCCGCCCGATGTCGACCGACTCGCCGTCGATCTGCGGCTGGTGCTTGGTGGCGGTGATGGTGTGCGCGTCCTCGCCGGTCAGTCCGACGGCGAGCGGGCCGTGCTGGTTGAGCAGGCCGACCAGTTCGCGCTGGACCTGCCCGGCGAGCACCATCCGTACGACGTCCATCGCCTCTTCGGTGGTGACGCGCAGTCCGGCCTTGAACTCGCTGACGATGCCGTGCCGGTCGAGGGCGGCGCTGATCTGCGGGCCGCCGCCGTGCACGACGACCGGCCTGATGCCGGCGTTGTGCAGGAAGACGACGTCCTGCGCGAAGGCGGCCTTCAGGTCCTCGTCGATCATGGCGTTGCCGCCGAACTTGATGACGACGGTCTTGCCGTTGTGGCGGACCAGCCAGGGCAGCGCCTCGATGAGGATCTGGGCCTTGGGGAGCGCGGTGTGTTTGCGGGTCGTGTTGCTCATGAGGAGTACGCGCTGTTCTCGTGGACGTAGTCGGCGGTCAGGTCGTTGGTCCAGATGACGGCCGACTCCGAGCCGGCGGCCAGGTCGGCGACGATGTGCACCTCGCGGTAGCGCATGTCGACCCGGTCGCGGTCCTCGCCGACCCCTCCGTTCCGGCAGACCCAGACGCCGTTGATGGCGACGTTGAGCCGGTCGGGCTCGAAGGCGGCGGAGGTGGTGCCGATCGCGGAGAGCACCCGGCCCCAGTTGGGGTCCTCTCCGTGCACGGCGCACTTGAGGAGGTTGTTGCGGGCGATCGAGCGGCCCACCTCGACGGCGTCGTCCTCGCTGGCGGCGCCCACGACCTCGACCTTGATGTCCTTGCTGGCGCCCTCGGCGTCCCGGATGAGCTGCTGGCCGAGGTCGTCGCACACGCTGCGCACGGCCGCGGCGAACTCCTCGTACGACGGAGTGACGCCGGAGGCGCCGGAGGCCAGCAGCAGCACGGTGTCGTTGGTCGACATGCAGCCGTCGGAGTCGACGCGGTCGAAGGTGACCCGGGTGGCGTCGCGCAGCGCCTTGTCCAGGGTCCCGCTGTCGAGGTCGGCGTCGGTGGTGAGGACGACCAGCATGGTGGCGAGGCCGGGGGCGAGCATGCCGGCGCCCTTGGCCATGCCGCCGACGCTCCAGCCCTCGCCCCGGGCCACGGACGTCTTGTGGACGGTGTCCGTCGTCTTGATGGCGATGGCGGCCTTCTCGCCGCCGTGCTCGGAGAGCCGGCCCGCGGCGGTCTCGATGCCCGGCAGCAGCTTGTCCATCGGGAGCAGGACGCCGATGAGGCCGGTGGAGGCGACGGCGACCTCGCCCGCACCGATCTCCAGCACCTCGGCGACCTTCTCGGCCGTCGCGTGCGTGTCCTGGAACCCCTTGGGTCCCGTACACGCGTTGGCGCCACCGGAGTTCAGCACGACGGCGGTCAGCTCGCCGCTCTTGAGGACCTGCTCGGACCACAGCACGGGCGCGGCCTTCACGCGGTTGGAGGTGAAGACGCCGGCGGCGGCGCGGCGGGGCCCGGTGTTGACCACGAGGGCCAGGTCCGGGTTGCCGTTCTCCTTGATTCCGGCGGCGATGCCGGCCGCCGTGAATCCCTTGGCTGCCGTGACGCTCACGGTGCGACTCCGATCGTGGAAAGCCCGGTGGTCTCGTCGAGGCCGAGGGCGATGTTCATGCTCTGCAGGGCGCCTCCGGCGGTGCCCTTGGTCAGGTTGTCGATGGCGCTGACGACGATGACGCGGCCCGCCGCCGGGTCGTGGGCGACCTGCACCTGAACGGCGTTGGAGCCGTAGACGGACGCCGTCGCGGGCCACTGCCCCTCGGGGAGGAGATGGACGAACGGCTCGTCGGCGAAGGCCTTGGCGTAGGCGGCGCGCACGGACTCGGCGGTGACGCCGGGCTTCGCCTTGGCGCTGCACGTGGCGAGAATGCCGCGGGACATCGGCGCGAGGGTCGGGGTGAACGAGACGGAGACCGGCTCCCCCGCGGCGGTGCTGAGGTTCTGGATCATCTCCGGGGTGTGCCGGTGACCGCCGCCCACGCCGTACGGCGACATGGACCCCATGACCTCGGAGCCCAGCAGGTGCGGCTTGGGCGCCTTGCCGGCCCCGGAGGTGCCGGAGGCGGCGACGATCACGGCCTCCGGCTCGGTCAGGCCCGCCGCGTACGCCGGGAAGAGCGCGAGCGAGACGGCCGTCGGATAGCAGCCGGGGACCGCGATGCGCTTGGACCCCTCCAGCGCCGCGCGGCCGCCCGGCAGTTCGGGGAGGCCGTAGGGCCAGGTCCCGGCGTGCGCGGAGCCGTAGAACCGTTCCCAGTCGGCCGGGTCCTGCAGCCGGAAGTCGGCGCCCATGTCGATGACGAGGACTTCCGGGCCGAGTTGCTCGGCCACGGCCGCTGACTGGCCGTGCGGGAGGGCGAGGAAGACGACGTCGTGTCCGGCGAGGACCTCGCGGGTGGTCTCCTGGAGCACGCGGTCGGCCAGCGGCAGCAGGTGCGGCTGGAGCGCGCCCAGCTTCTGCCCCGCGCTGGAATGGCCGGTCAGGGCGCCGATCTCGACCTCGGGGTGCGCGAGGAGCAGACGCAGCAGCTCTCCGCCCGCGTACCCGCTCGCTCCGGCCACCGCCGCACGTACCACCATGACTCCTCCTCCTGGATGGCATGACTATACGTTTCTATGCACGTTTATGCAATCCATGCAGAGGCGGCCCGGAGTGATCTTTGCCCGCTCCCGCCTCCCGCCTAACCTCGGCCCGGTGATCGCCGTGACACCGCCGGCTGGCCTGGACCCGGCCGGCGGCACGATCGCGGACCGGCCGGTTCCGGCACGGGGCCGGTTCCGGCACAAGGTCGACCGGGGGGCGCGGGACGTCCGGCGGGCGTGAGCGGTGGCCGCCCGCGCCCGCCGGGCCCGCTACCGCTGCCTGATCCGCAGGAAGGTGATCGAGTTCGCCGGGAAGGTGTAGGTGAACTTCCCCGCGATCCCGGTGACGGTGGAGGTCACCGGGGCGACCGGCGTCCCGGTCTCCGTGTTGACCGCGTCCGGGGCCGCGGCGAGGGTGGTCGCCCGCGCCGTGGAGGCGACCTTGGCGCGGCCCAGGTCGATCGCCGTGCGGGCGCCCGAGGCCTGGGCGTTGACGACCTTGACGATCAGGTCACCGGTCCTGCGGTCCTCGGTGACGACCTGGCGGAACGGCTCGGCCGGCTTGTCGTCGGTGAAGCTGCCCCACTCCTGGCCGTCCAGGTAGAGGGTGACCTGGCGGCCGCGCACCCTGACGTCGACGTCGTAGGCGCGGCCCGTCTCGACGGACCCGGCCTTGGAGATCAGCGTCGACTTTCCGCCGTCCACCGCCTGCTCGACGGCGGACTGGGTGTTGTTCCAGCCGCCCAGGTTCCACCAGTAGTAGTTGCCGGTGTCCTTGACGCCGAACGCGACGAGGAAGCCTTCCTTGCCGGACTTCTTGGTGGCCTTCACATGCAGGTCGTAGTCGTGCCATGCGGTGTCACCGGCCGAGACCATGGTGTTCTCGGCGGCGGCGTCGGTCTGCACGTACTGCCCGTCCTGCAGCGACCAGCTGCCGCCGCCGGTGTGCGTCCACCGCGCGGCGTCACCGGAGAAGTCGTCGCTCAGCAGCGTCGCACCGTCCACGCCGGTCACCTTCACGTCGTCGTACGCGGCGCTCGTCGCCCAGGTCGACAGGCCGACGGCGCCCGTGATCGGGCCCTGGAGGGAGGGCGTGGCGGAGGCCGTCGAGGGCACCACGCGGTCGCCGACGTTGGTCATGAACAGCTTCTGGACCTCGTAGTTGGCGGAGTTCCAGGAGGCGTGGTTGTTGAACCACACCAGGTCGGGGCGCCACTGGACGTAGTCCTCGTTGGCGAACAGCGGCGCGTAGGAGGCGAGCTTGACGACGTCGGCGTTGCGTTCGAGGCCGGTCATGAACGCGGCCTCGGCCAGGCCGTTCTTGAAGGCGTTGCCCTGGGAGGCGTACTCGCCGAGGAAGACCTTCGGGCCGCTGCGGTCGTAGGAGTCGTAGCGGTCGTTGTTCTGCAGGAACCACTGCGGACTGTTGTAGTAGTGCTCGTCGACCATGTCGACCTTGGCGTCCCGGTTGAGCTGCCAGGCCGTGTCGAAGGTCGAACCGGAGTCGTCGGGACCGGAGTTGGAGACGACCGTGACGTCCGGGTACTTCGCCTCGATCGCGGCGCGGAACTCCTTGAAGCGGGCGAAGAACTCGGCGGGCAGGTTCTCCTCGTTGCCGACCTCGAGGTGGGTGAGGCCGAAGGGCCCCGGGTGGCCCATCTGCGCGCGCTTCCTGCCCCAGGTGGAGGTGACCGGGCCGTTGGCGAACTCGATGAGGTCCAGGGTGTCCTGGATGTGCCGCTTCAGCAGCGCGTCGTCGACCACGGCCTTGTTCTGGCCGCAGCCGGTGACCAGGGCGGGGACCACGGGCAGCGGCATCGCGCCGACATCCTCGGCGAAGCGGAAGTACTCGTAGTAGCCGAGGCCGTAACTCTGGTTGTAGCCCCAGAAGTTGGAGTTGACGGCGCGCTGCTCGACGGGCCCGACGGTGTCCTTCCACTGGTAGGAGCGGGCGCGCTGCCAGCCGGAGGCCTCGCTGTAGTCCTGCATGGAACCGGTGTTCACCAGGCAGCCGCCGGGGAAGCGCACGAAGCCCGGGTGCAGGGCGGCGACCTTCTCGGCCAGGTCCTTGCGCAGCCCGTTGGGCTCGTTGCGGTAGGTGTCCCGGGGGAACAGCGACACCATGTCGAGGGCGGCCGCGGCCGAGGAGCCCACCGTCAGACGGCCGTTGCTGCTGGTGCGGGCGGCGGTGAAGGAGGCCCGGTAGCGGACCCAGCCGCCGGCGCGCGCGGCCACCGTGCGGGCGGTGGCCAGCGGGCCGTCGGCGTCCTGGAGGCTCACGGTGAGGGTGCTGCCGTTCTCGGCGCGGGCCCACACCGAGAAGTCGTACTTCTTGCCCTGCTCGACCCGGACGCCGGTGTTGTACCCGGAGTTCGTCACGGACGATCCGGCACCCAGCGAGAGGTAGTTGCGGTTGCGGTCGTTGAGACGGCCGGCGTCGTTCAGGACCTGGGCCGCGCCCTCGACCGTCCAGGACGTCAGCGGGGTGTACGACCTGTTGTCGACGGCGGCGTACTCGAAGGACCGGTTCTGCACGAGTTCGGCGTACAGACCGCCGTCCGCCGCCCGGTTGATGTCCTCGAAGAAGACGCCGTACATCGTGTCGTCGATCTTCGCGCCCTTGGCGGACGGATCGACGGCGATGGTGTAGTCGGTCACGGACTCGGCGTGGGCCGGGGCTGGGAGCAGCGCGGCGGCGGTCAGCAGGGCCGTGAGGGGAAGGCCGATTCTCCAGCGCGCGCGGGTGACGGGGGTTGTGGGGGTGGTGCTGCGTGACATGAATAACTCCGCGGCTCGGTGGTGCGAGTTGTCCTGCGAGTTGTTCGAAATATCAGACGATGATCAGCACTGCGAACGGCAAGATAGGGAGGTGAACGAGGCACGTCAATGGGGCGTGCGGCGGCGGGGGTGACGGCGGGCGGCGCCCCATGGGCGAGTTCCGGCCGTCGCCGGACAGGCCGGCGCACGTCGCCGGGAGCCGGCGGGCGGAGCGGTCGGTGCGGGGCCCGAGGGGCGGCGAGGGCCGTGCCCGGCCGGCCCCGCAGGGGACCTGGTCCTCGTCGCCGGCTACGCGCGCGTGGGCTGAGCCGGAGCCCCTTCGAGGCGGAGGTTCCAACGGCCCCCGCGGCCGGTGACGGTGGTCGTGGACAGCGGGCGCACGTCGATGTTCCAGTACGTCGAGGGCGGTGCCTTGAGTGCGTACACCAGGGCGGCACGGATCACGCTCGGCTCGGCGACGGCGACGACACGGCAGCCGTCCTCCACCGGCCGGGTGTCGAGCCAGCCGCCCACCCGGGAGATGAACCCGAGCAGGGACTCGCCGCCGTGCGGAGTGGCGAGGGGGTCGGCGAGCCAGGCGTCCACGGCCTGCGGCTCCCGCGCCATCGCCTCGCCGAGCGTGAAACCGCGCCAGCGGCCCATGTCGCAGTCCCGCAGCGCGAGCTGCACCAGCGGCGCGTATCCGAGCGCGTCCCCGGTGGCCCGGCTGCGCGGCGTCGGCGAGCAGTAGCGCAGTTCGGCGGCGGCCAGCGGGATCAGTTCGGCGGCCGCGCGCTGCACCTCGCCCCAGCCCGCCTGGTCCAGCGGCCGGTCGTCCTCGAAGCGTTCCGCGAGCAGCGGGGAGCTGCGAGCGGCGGCGACGAAGGTGACCCGAAGTGGCATGCGGTGATGGTGAGCCGCGCAACTGCGCAGGTCAAGAGATGTCGGCGGACGACCGGAAGAAAACTTACCGACGGGTCCAGGGCTCTTTGGACAAGTCGCCGGAAAACAGTGGCGTCACGCCGGGCCGGTCTGGTCGAAGATCAGCGCCATCCAGTGGTCCGGCTTCTCCAGCGTCTCGAAGCCGACCTGCCGGTACACCCCGTGCGCGTCGTGGGTGGCGAGCAGGATGCGGCGCAGGTCGTGGGGGCGCAGGTGGTCCCGGACGGCGGCGACGAGCGCGGTCCCGATGCCCTTCCCCCGCGCCGCCCGGTCCACGTAGACGTCGCACAGCCAGGCGAAGGTCGCGAGGTCCGTCACGACCCGCGCGTAGGCGACCTGCTCCCCCGACGCCGTGTCGTACACGCCGAAGTTCAGCGAGGCGTCGATCGCCCGGTCCTGCTTCTCCCGCTCGCGGCCGATCGCCCAGTACGCGTCCGTGGACAGCCAGCGGTGCACACGCCCGGCGTCGACGCGGGCGGGGTCGGTGGAGATCTCGTATTCCTCGGCGAGGGGCGGGGTGACGTTCCTGGCGTTCGTGGCAGTCATGGCCGGATCCTCACAGGAGGCCGCTCACGCTGTCGAACGGTTTGCGGGCAGCGTCTCGTCGTACGCCGCCCGCAGCCGCCGCACCCCCTCGGCGATCTCCTCCACCCCGGCGACGGCGGCGAAGCTCAGCCGCACATGGGCGGCCGGGGGTTCGGCGCTGAAGTAGGGGCGGCCGGGAGCGAGGGCGACGCCGGCCCGCAGGGCGGCGGCCGTGAACGCCGCCTCCGTCTGGGAGCCGACGGCCCGCGAGGCGTCCCCGGCTCCGTCGGGCAGCCGCAGCCACAGGTGGTAGCCGCCGGACGGGATGTGCGGCAGGTCGAGTCCGGGCAGCCGCAGCCGCAGCGCGGAGGCCATCGCGTCGCGCCGGGCCCGCAGCTCGGCCGCGACGGTCCGCAGATGGCGGGGCCAGGCGGGCGAGCCGACGAGTTCGAGCGCCGCCTCCTGCAGCGGGCGGGGCACGAAGAAGGTGTCGACGACCTGGATGGCGCGCAGCCGCTCCAGAACCGGCCCGCGCGCGGCCAGCGCGCTGACCCGCAAGCTCGGCGAGGTCGCCTTGGTCAGCGAACCGACGTGGACGACGACGCCGTCGGGGTCGTCGGCGACCAGCGGTCTCGGCAGTTGCCCGGCGTCCTCGTGGGCGAGCCGGCGCACGAAGTCGTCCTCGACGACGAACGCGCCCGCCTCCCGGGCGATGCGGAGCACCTGCGGGCGCCGGTCGGCGGCGAGCACGGCGCCGGTCGGGTTCTGGAACAGCGGCTGGCAGACGAAGACCCGGGCGCCGGTGGCCCGGAACGCGTCGGCGAGCAGCTGCGGCCGCACCCCGTCCGCGTCGACCGGCACCGGCACCGGGCGCAGCCCGGCCGACCGGGCGATCGCCAGCATGCCGGGGTACGTCGGCGACTCGACGAGGGCCGGGGCGCCGGGCGGGGCGAGGGCGCGCAGGGCGGTGGTGAGCGCGGCCTGGCCGCCCGCGCTCACCAGCACCTCGGCGGCGGTGAGCGTGCCGCCGATGGTCCGGGCGAACCACTCGCGCAGCTCCGGCAGCCCTTCCATGGGCGGCCGCCCCCAGGCTCCGGGACGCCGCCCGGCTCTCGCCAGGGCCGCCGCCATCGCGCGTTCCGGCTGCAGCGAGGGGTGCAGATAGCCGCCGTTGAACTCGATCACACCGGGTGGCGGAGCGGCCAGCGACACCGTGACGCCCGAGGCGTCCACCGAGCGCGGGACCAGGTCGGCGGCGCCGTCGGCGCTCAGCGCGACCTCCTGCCAGGAGGTGTCCGCCGGCGGCGCGGCCGTGGCACGCGTCGGCCGGGTCCGGAAGGCCCCGGCGCCGGGCCGGGTCACCACCAGGCCCTCGGCGGCCAACTGCGCCAGCGCCCGGGAGACGGTCACCGGGCTCACCCGGAATCGCTCCACCAGGGCCCGGCTCGACGGGAGCTTTCCACCGGGGGAGTAGCGGTCGAGCTCCCCACGCAGTCGATCCGCCAGTTCACCCACACTGCTACGCTCTTGCATGACAGTACAGAGTAGCGCTACTACCCGGTCGGCGATAGCGGTCAGCACCTCTCGGCCAGGCGGTCACGGCACCCTGCAGGCCGCCCTCGGCGTCGTCGCCTTCTCCCTCACCTTCCCCGCCACCGCCTGGGGCCTCGAAGGCTTCGGCCCGTGGTCGCTGGTGGCCGTGCGCAGCGTCCTGGCCGCCCTGATCGCGGGCGCCTGTCTGCTCGCGCTGCGCGTCCCGCCGCCCGCGCGGCGGCACTGGGCGGGCCTCGCCGTCGTCGCCGGCGGGGTGGTCGTCGGCTTTCCGCTGCTCACCACGCTCGCGCTGCGGACGTCCACCACCGCGCACGCCGCCGTCGTCGTCGGTCTGCTGCCGTTGACGACGGCGCTGTTGTCCGCCCTGCGCACCGGCGTGCGGCCGTCCCGCACGTTCTGGGCGGCCGCCCTGGCCGGCGCCTGCGCGGTGGCCGCGTTCACCGCGCAGCAGAGCGGCGGAGCCCTGACCACGGCCGACCTGTATCTGTTCGGGGCGCTCCTGGTGTGCGCGGCCGGCTACACCGAGGGCGGCAGGCTGGCCCGGGTGATGCCGGGCTGGCAGGTCATCGGCTGGGCGCTGGTGCTGTGCCTGCCCGTCGGCGTGCCCGCGGCCTGGGTCGCGCTCGCCCACGAAAGCGTCCACCCGAGCGCGCACGGCGTGGCGGGGCTGCTGTGGGTCGCGGCGGGCTCGCAGTTCCTCGGCCTCGTGGTCTGGTACCGGGGCATGGCGGCCATCGGCGTTCCCAGGGCCAGCCAGTTGCAGTTGGCCCAGCCGCTGCTCACACTGGTGTGGTCGGTGCTGCTGCTGGGCGAGCACCTCACCGCCGCCGCTCCGCTGACGGCGGCAGCCGTGCTCGTCTGCATCGCCGTCACACAGCGGGCGCGCGGTTAGTCGCAGAACGCGCCGCCGCTCCCGCACCCGTTGAGGAGGCCCACAGATGCGCGCAACCGAGGGCGACCAGTTCGTCCAGCACGGCAGGGTGGTCGGGCAACACGACAAGGTCGGCGAGATCCTCGAGGTGATGGGCCAGGCGGGCAACCCCCCGTACCGCGTCCGCTTCGAGGACGGGCACGTCGGCGTGTGCTCACCCGGCCCCGACACCGAGATCCGCCACAGGACGGCCGGGGAGCCCCGGCCGTGACGACCGGCGGAGGCTCCGCGGCCGCGGCTCAGCGTGGAGGCGCCGCCCGTTTGGGGTAGTGGTCGGCGACCACCCGCGCCATCGCCCCGATCCGGTCGGTCCGCACGTCCTGGGCGGCGAAGAAGACGTGCCCGCGCACCTCGGGGTGCCGGGCCGCCAGGTCGAGGTGTTCGGACAGCTCGGCCGGGTCCTGCCAGGCCGCGGGCTGCGTGGGATCGCCCGCCCGGTAGAGGGCCTCGCCGATGTACAGACGTGTGCGGCTGCCCTTGGCGACCTCCGCCCACCAGGGCACGAGCTTGGCGTAGTCGGCGGCCGACAGCCCGATGTTCCAGTACAGCTGCGGCACGACGTAGTCGATCCAGCCCTCGCGCACCCACTTGCGGGTGTCGGCATGGATGTCGTCGTACGACTGCAGCGCCCGGGTGGCGGAGCCGCGCGGATCGGTGGAGGCGTTGCGCCACACCCCGAACGGGCTGACGCCGAACTGCGTCGTGGGCCGTACGGCCTTGATCCGGGCGGCGGTCTCCAGCACCAGCCGGTCGACGTTGTCGCGCCGCCAGGCGGCCCGGCTGGAGAAGTCGCCGCCATGGGCGTCGTAGGCGGCCTCGTCGTCGAAGGTCTGGCCGGCCACCGGGTAGGGGTAGAAGTAGTCGTCGAAGTGCACGGCGTCCACGGGGTACTTGCGGACCGCGTCCAGGATGGCGTCCTGGACGAAGGCGCGGACCTCGGGCAGACCGGGGTTGTAGTACAGCCTCCCGCCGAACGGGACCACCCAGTCCGGGTGCCTGCGCGCGGGGTGGGAGGCGACGAGCCTCGCGGGGTCGTCGTGGGTGGCGACCCGGTACGGGTTGAACCATGCGTGCAGCTGCAGTCCGCGTGCGTGGGCCTCCGTGACGGCCGTGCCCAGCGGGTCCCAGCCGGGCGAGCGCCCTTGGACGCCGGTGAGCACCTGGGACCACGGCTCGTACGGCGAGGGCCACAGCGCGTCGGCCGTGGGCCGCACCTGGAAGACCACCGTGTTGAGCCGTCTGCCGACCGCCAGGTCGAGCAGTTCGATCAGTTCGGCGCGCTGCGTTGCGGCGGACAGGCCCGGGCGGGAGGGCCAGTCCCGGTTGGAGACGGTCGCCAGCCACATCCCCCGCATCTCGGCCGTCGCTCTTCGCTCCCCCGCGGGAGCCGCCGCCGCACCCGTCGTGGTAAAGGCCGACAGCGCTGCCAGCGCGAACGCCCGCCGGGTCAGTCGCCCCATCGCACACATCCCCACATACTCCGCGGATCCGTACGGTCACGGATCGTGTCCGGCCCCAGCATGCCCCCACCCCGACGATCGATCATCGATACTTGCTAGTAACGTGCACGATCGGAGCAGGCCTGCCGGAATCCGGTGGGGCGTGCCCCTGCCAACGAAGTCAGCGCGGCGAAAGGGACGATGTGACCGACATCGAACGGATCGGAGTGGTGGGCTGCGGCCAGATGGGGGCGGGCATCGCCGAGGTCTGCGCCCGCGCCGGTCTCGACGTCAAGGTCGCCGAGACCACCGGCGAAGCCCTGGAGATCGGCCGTACCCGGCTGTTCAACTCCCTGGCCAAGGCCGCCGAGCGCGGCAAGATCTCCGAGGAGGAGCGCGACGCGACGCTGGCGCGCCTGAGCTTCACCACGGACCTCGGCGAGTTCGCCGACCGCGACCTGGTCGTCGAGGCGGTGGTGGAGAACGAGCAGGTGAAGACGGAGATCTTCCAGGTCCTCGACCAGGTGGTGACCCGCCCGGACGCGATCCTGGCCTCCAACACCTCCTCCATCCCACTGGTGAAGCTGGCGGTCGCCACCTCGCGGCCCGACCAGGTCGTCGGCATCCACTTCTTCAACCCAGCCCCGGTGCAGAAGCTGGTCGAGCTGATCCCGGCGCTGACCACCTCCGAGGGCACGCTCGGCCGCGCGCAGCTGTTCGCGGAGAAGGTGCTGGGCAAGCACGCGATCCGCGCCCAGGACCGCTCCGGCTTCGTGGTCAACGCCCTGCTGATCCCGTATCTGCTCTCCGCGATCCGGATGTTCGAGACGGGCATCGCCAGCCGCGAGGACATCGACAACGGCATGGAGATGGGCTGCGCCCACCCGATGGGCCCGCTGAAGCTGTCCGACCTGATCGGCCTGGACACCGTGGCCTCGGTGGCGCAGAGCATGTACGACGAGTACAAGGAGCCGCTGTACGCCGCTCCCCCGCTGCTCCAGCGCATGGTCGACGCCGGCCGCCTCGGCCGCAAGACCGGCTCGGGCTTCTACACGTACTGACCGCCGGCGCGGCACGCGACGGGCCCGGCGCTTCGCGGAGCGCCGGGCCCTCGGCGTCCACCCGCCCGGCATGGGGGTGTGACCGAGGTACGCACGCGTACAGCCGGATGATCGCCGAGGTCGCCGCCACCGACGAGGTGGCCTACCTTCCGCTCCACGAACGCCAAGTGGAGGAACTGCGCCAAGCGGACCCGCCGCCGATTTCCTTCCGGGAGGTGACGCCCGCGGCGGGCATCGGCGTCCTCGTGCAGCACGCGGTGCTGCGCCGCAGCCTCGACACGATCTCGCGGCGGCGAAATCTCGTGCTCACGACCGACCACATCCACCAGAACAGCCGCGGCGCCACCCTCGTCGCTGAGGTCATCGACGCCGGTCTGCTGACCCAGAGCGCGTAGCCCTGTCCACCCGGCCCGCGTCGTGCACCGCGCGGTCGAGCGCCACCTCACCGGCGAACCCGCGCCGACCGGACCTGCCCGCCGAGGCGCGGAGCCGCCTGTCTTCCCCGTCGCCGCGATCGACGACCCGGCACCGTCGGAGATCCTGGCCGAGCCGGCCGCCGCGCGGGCGGGCCCGCGGGGTCCGGCGCCACGCTCAGCCGATCCTGAGGTGGTGCAGCAACATCAACGCCGCCGCCATGTTGGCGGCCGGGACCTCCCCCCGGGCGACCAGGTCGGGGACGGCCTTCAGGGGAACCCACTCCCGCCGGTCCGACTCGAAGTCGTCCACCGGGTGCCCGACGTACTCCCCGCGGTCCGACCAGTAGATGTGGTGGACGGCGTCGGTGAGCCCGTTGGACGGCTCCACGCTCATCAGGTGGCGCAGCGGCCCCGGCCGCCAGCCGGTCTCCTCCTCGAGTTCCCGGGCGGCGGCGCGGGCGACGTCCTCGCCGTCCTCGACCACGCCCGCCGCCAGCTCCCAGCCCCAGCTGTCGGTGATGAAACGGTGCCGCCACAGCAGGAGCGCCTCGTTCGCCGCGTTCACGACCGTGGCCACGGCGACCGGCCTCAGCCGTATGAGGAAGTGGTCGAGGTGCCGACCGTCGGGCAGCTCCACATCTGCCAGATTGACGCTGAACCAGCGGTTTTCATACACAATCTGCTCGTTCTGTTTTGTCCACTGCACGGTTCTGCCACCTTCCGTCGAGTAAGTGGCAATATCGCAGCAGGAACCATGCGGCGACGGTGGCGGCCGGTCCCGTCTACAGCGGTACGCGCAGCGCCCCGTCGATGAGCTCGGCGGCCTCGGCCGTGCCCGCGCAACCACTGCGCACCAGGTGTTCGCGCACCGCCCGGAGTCTGTCGCGCAGTCGCTGCGACTCCATCCCCCGGGCCTGTTCGGCCATCTCCATCGCGGTGACCACCGCCTTGTCGGCATTGCCCTGCCGCAGCTCGATCGTGCTGAGCATGGCCAGCCGGTGCACCCGCCCCCGGTCGTGCGCCGGGGTGCCTACGGCGGCCGCCGCGTGCTCGGCGGCCGCGGCCAGGTCGCCGAGACTGAGCAGCGCCTCCGCCACCTGGACGTTGACCAGGCCCGGCTGGACATAGCCGGTCTCGTCCGGCTCGCGTCCGCGCAGGATGCGGTCCGCGGTCGTCTCGGCACGCCGGATGCACGACAGGGCACTCGTACCGTCGCCGAGGTGGGCGTACGCCTTGGCCTGCATCGCGTACAGGTCCGAGGCGAGAGCGGGCGTGATGTGCTTGCCGGCCGCCCGCAGCGCGGCCTCCGCGAAGGCGACCGCCTGCCGGTACTCCCGCACGTACAGCGACTGGTTGACGAGAAGGGCGATGACGTAGGCCCCGAGCCCGCGGTCCCCGCTGGCCTTCGCCAGTCTGAGCGCCTGGTGGAAGTAGCGCTGGGCCAGCCCGTGCGCGTCCGAGTCGTACGCGCAGATCCCGGCGACCGCCACCAACCCGCCGGTCGCACGGTGCAGTTGACGGCCCGTCTCGTCGGTGTAGCTGCCGCGCAGCAGCGGGGCGGCCTCGGCGTTCAGGAAGCCGACGATGCGGCTGCGGGTCGCGATGCCGCCGGCCTTGCGGTACAGCTGCTCGTAGTGGGTGCGGGCGGCCCGCAGCATCTCCAGGTCGGCGGAGGTGACGCGATGCCGGCCGCCGCGCGAGACGTCCACGTCCTCCGGCGGGTTCTCCCACTCCCAGACCGGCATCACGGCAGGCGTGCCGGTGACGGCGGGCGCGCCCAGGATGTGCGGGCGCTGCTGCTCGTCGGAGCGCCACAGCGCGGTGGCCCGCTCGACGAACCCGGAGAGCGAGGTGCCGTGCGGGGCGGACGACTCGCCGGGGACGCCGAGCCCGATGTCGTCGAGGGTGACCGGACGGTGCAGCCGGCCCGCGAGCACCTCGCAGATCAGGTCGGGCACCTGGCCCCTCGGCCGCTGCCCCTTCAGCCACCGGGCCACCGCCGTGTGCTCGTAGCGCAGGGCCAGTCCGCGGGCTCGGCCGGCCTGGTTGACGTGGGCGGCGAGACCCGCGTGCGAGATGCCCGCCTCGTCCAGGATCGCGTCGAGCAGAGTGTTGGGCTGCATGGATGGCCCCCCGGTACCTCGGTGCCGTCAGCCTAGTGGCCCGGGCTTCACACGGGGTGCGAACGGAATGCGTGCAATCACCGGGTGTGCGCGCTGTCGCCGAGCGTTTCCGGTCGGTTTGACTTAAATGCCTCGTAAGGGGTTCGCCGGGCCGTCGGCTCCCCCTCGAAAAGCGACGGTCCGGCGATTTCGGGTCACACGGCCGACGGCGCGGTCCCCCGCCCCTGCGCAGGGGTGAGGAGGCCGCGCCGCCCGTGTGGTCCGCCGTGGTCAGCCGCGCAGGACGGCTCCGGTGCGCTCGCCGGCCAGGGCCACCGCCGCGTCCCTCGCCGCCGACGCCTCGTCGACCGTCAGCGTCCGGTCGCCGGCACGGAAACGGAGCGCGTAGGCGAGCGACTTGCGCCCGTCGCCCAACTGCTCCGCGTTCTCGTACACGTCGAACAGCCGGATGCCCTCCAGCAGTTCGCCCGCGCCCTCGCGCAGCGCGGCCTCGACCTCGGCGTGCGGGACGAACCCGTCGACGACGAGGGCGACGTCCTGCGTGGCGACGGGGAAGGTGGAGATGCCCGGCGCCTGCGGGGTGTCGTCGCCGACCTCCTCGAGGACGTCGAGGTCCAGCTCCATCGCACAGGTGCGGGCGGGCAGACTCAGCGCCTTCAGCACCCGCGGGTGCAGCTCGCCCGCGTGACCGACGACCTGCTCCGCGCCGTCCACGACCGCCACGAACTCGGCGCACCGGCCGGGATGCCACGGCCCGTACTGACCCTTGCGGACGATCAGTTCGACGCCGGCTTCCCGGGCGACCGTGCGTGCCGCCTCGACGGCGTCGGCCCAGTCCGCCGGACGGCCCCTGCCCCACCAGCCGGCCTGCTCGCGGGCGCCCGCGAGGACGACGGCGACATGGCGCGGCTGCTCGGGCAGCACGGCGTCCAGCGACGCCAGCTCCTCGTCGGTGGGACGGCGGTCGACCGGCAGCTGACCGGCGACGCCCTGCTCCTCGCGCGGGAGGAAGACCAGACCCGTCTCGAAGAGGGCCAGGTCGTGCGAGCCCCGGCCGTCGTTGCGCCGCAGCGCGGCCAGCAGCCCCGGCAGCAGCGACGTGCGGAGCGCGGGCTCCTCGTCGTTGAGCGGGTTGGTGAGGCGCACGACACGGCGGGCCGGGTCGTCGGCGTCGAGCCCGAGCTGGTCGAAGACCTGCTCGCCCACGAACGGGTAGTTCGGCGCCTCGACGTAGCCGGCGCCCGCCAGCGCGCGGCCGACGCGGCGGTGCAGCCGCTGGCGGTGGGTGAGACCGCGGCCCGACGGCGGCTTGGGCAGCGTGGACGGCAGGTTCTCGTAGCCCTCCAGCCGGATGACCTCCTCCGCCAGGTCGTTGGCCTCGGCGAGGTCCGGCCGCCAGGACGGGACGGTGACGATCAGCTCGTCCTGCCCGTAGACGTCGCAGCCGATCTCCTGCAGCCGGCGCACGACGGTCTCGCGGCCGTACACCACGCCCGCGACCCTGTCCGGATGGTCGGCCGGAACGCTGACGGTGTGCGGGGCGGACGGCGCGACGACCTCCGTGACGCCCGCGTCGGCCGTGCCGCCGGCCAGCAGCACCAGCAGGTCGACCGTGCGCTGCGCGGCGGCCGCCGCGGCCTGCGGGTCGACGCCGCGCTCGAAGCGGCGCGATGCCTCCGAGGACAGCTTGTGCCGACGGGCGGTGCGCGCGATCGACACCGCGTCGAAGTGGGCGGCCTCGATGACCACGTCTCCGGTGGAGTTCCCCCCGTTCTCGAAGGCGTCGTGGTCGGCGATCTCCGTGTCGGCGCCGCCCATGACGCCGGCCAGACCGATGGGACCGCGGTCGTCGGTGATGACCAGGTCCTCGGCGTGCAGCGTGCGGGTCACCCCGTCGAGGGTGACGATCCGCTCGCCCTCCGCGGCCCGGCGGACGCCGATCGTGCCCTGGACCAGGCTGCGGTCGTAGGCGTGCAGCGGCTGGCCGAGCTCCATCATCACGTAGTTCGTGACGTCGACGGCGAGCGAGATCGGGCGCATGCCGACCTTCTGCAGCCGGCGCTTCAGCCAGATCGGGGAGCGCGCCTCGGGGCTCAGACCGCTGACGGTGCGGGCCGTGAAGCGGTCGCAGCCCATCGGCTCGGACACCTGCACGGGGTAGCCGAAGGCGTTGGGCGCCGGTACGTCGATCAGCGCCGGGTCGCGCAGCGGCAGACCGTAGGCGATGGCGGCCTCGCGGGCGACCCCGCGCAGGGACAGGCAGTCGCCGCGGTTGGCGGTGACGGCGATGTCCAGCACCTCGTCGACCAGCTCGAGCAGCTCGATGGCGTCCTTGCCGACCTCGGTCTCCGGCGGCAGCACGATGATGCCGTGGCTGCCGTCGTCGCCCATGCCCAGCTCGTCGCCGGAGCAGATCATGCCGTGGGACGTCTTGCCGTACGTCTTGCGCGCGGCGATCGCGAACCCGCCGGGCAGCACGGCGCCCGGGAGGACCACGACGACCTTGTCGCCGACGGCGAAGTTGCGGGCACCGCAGACGATCTCCTGCGGCTCGCCCGTGCCGTTGGCGGTGCCGACGTCGACGGTGCAGAAGCGGATCGGCTTCTTGAAGCCCTCGAGCTCCTCGATCGTGAGCACCCGGCCCACGACGAGCGGGCCCTTCAGGTCGGCTCCGAGGTGCTCGACGGTCTCGACCTCGAGGCCCGCCGACACGAGCTTGGCCTGCACGTCACGGCCGGTCTCGGTGGCCGGCAGGTCGACGTACTCCCGCAGCCAGGAAAGCGGGACCCGCATCAGATCTCCATCCCGAACGGCCGGGTGAACCGGACGTCACCCTCGACCATGTCTCGCATGTCTTCGACGTTGTGGCGGAACATCAGCATCCGCTCGATGCCGAACCCGAAGGCGAACCCGCTGTACTTCTCCGGGTCGACGCCGCAGGCGGCCAGCACCTTGGGGTTGACCATGCCGCAGCCGCCCAGCTCGATCCAGCCCTCGCTGGAGCAGGTGCGGCAGGGACGGTCGGGGTTGCCGACGGACTCGCCGCGGCAGACGTAGCACACCATGTCCATCTCGGCGGACGGCTCGGTGAACGGGAAGAAGTTCGGCCGCAGCCGGGTCTTCATGCCCTCGCCGAACAGCGACTGGACCATGTGGTCCAGGGTGCCCTTGAGGTCGGCCATGGTCAGGCCCTCGTCGACGGCGAGCAGCTCGACCTGGTGGAAGACCGGGGTGTGCGTGGCGTCCAGCTCGTCGGTGCGGTACACGCGACCGGGGCAGATCACGTACACCGGCAGCTCCCGCGACAGCAGCGAGCGGATCTGCACGGGCGAGGTGTGGGTGCGCAGCACGACGCCGGACTCGGTGCCGCCGCCCTGGCCCTGCACGAAGAAGGTGTCGGCCTCGCCGCGGGCCGGGTGGTCCGGCCCGATGTTGAGAGCGTCGAAGTTGAACCACTCGGCCTCGACCTGTGGGCCCTCGGCGACCTCGTAGCCCATGGCCACGAAGACGTCCTCGATGCGCTCCGACAGTGTGGTGAGCGGATGGCGGGCGCCGGCCGGCACGCGGTCGTAGGGCAGTGAGACGTCCACCGCCTCCTCGACCAGGACGCGCTGGTCGCGCTCGGCCTCCAGCTCCTCCTGACGCGTGCCGAGGGCCTTGTTCACGGCGCCCCGGGCCTGACCGACCAGCTTGCCCGCGGCGGCCTTGGCGTGCGGCGGCAGCGCGCCGATCTCGCGGTTGGCCAGGGCCAGCGGGGAGGCGCCGCCGGTGTGGGCGACCTTGGCCTCCTGGAGCGCGTCGAGGGAGTCCGCGGCGGCGAAGGCGGCGAGCGCCTCGTCCCGCATGCGCTCGATCTCTTCCGGTTTCAAGGCCTCGACCTCTACCGGGTCGTACGACTTATTCGGTGCCGACATCTCTTCCCGTGTCTTCCGATTGGCTGGCTGAAGGTCCCCGTCACCGACTCACGCAGAGGTCAGAGGGCCGTCCCTGGGACACAAAGGTGCCAAAGGCCGAGTCTAACGGGGTGGAGGTGTGCGAACGCGCCCGCGGGCCGCCCGGCCGTTCTCAGGTGAGATACGCCGGAGTGCTCACGGGCAACGTAAATCGGAACTCCGCGCCGCCGCCCGGGGCGCGGCCGACGGTGATGACGCCGCCGTGGGCTTCGACGATGCCCTTGACGATGTACAGCCCGAGGCCCGTGCCGCCGCGCTTGCTGCCCCGCCAGAAGCGGGTGAACACGCGGTTCATGGAGTCCTCCGGGATGCCTGCGCCCTCGTCGCTCACGGTGACCGCGGTACCGGTTTCCTCCCCCTCACGGGGAGACGCGGCGGGCGTGACGTCAATGGTGACGGTTCCCTCGCCGTGGCGCACCGCATTTTCGATGAGGTTGCTGAGGACCTGGTCGACCTTGTCGGGGTCGGCCCACAGGGCGGGCAGCGGTTGTTCGAGGCGCAACAGGAACCGGTCGGCGGGCTGTCCGGCGGCCACGTACGCCTGGATGTGCCGACCCACGGCGGCGCCCATGTCGACGGGCTGGCGGCGCACCTCCAGCCGCCCCGAGTCGATGCGCGAGATGTCCAGCAGTTCGGCGATGAGACGGGTGACCCGGTCGGCGTCGGCGTCGACGGTCTCCAGCATCAGCCGTTTCTGGTCGTCGGTGAACCGCGACCACTTGGCGAGCAGGGTGGCGGTGAACCCCTTGACCGAGGTGAGGGGTGAGCGCAGTTCGTGGGCGACGGTGGCGATCAGCTCGGCGTGGCTGCGTTCGGTGCGGCGGCGGGCCTCGGTGTCGCGGATCGAGACGACGACCCGGCGGACGGGTCCGGTGGGTCCGGTGCGGACGTAGCGCACCGAGACGAGCACCTCGCGTCCGCCCGGCAGCAGCAGGTTGCGCTCGGGCTGGCCGACGCGGATGGCGAGGCCGCCGTAGGGGTCGGTGAGCTGCCACCAGCGGCGGCCTTCGAGGTCCTCCAGCGGCAGGGCCGCCTCGAGGCGCTGTCCGAGGGCGTCCGCGGCGGCGACGGCGGTGATGCGCTGGGCGGCGGCGTTGAAGCAGACGACGTGCCCGTGCTCGTCGGCGACCACGAGCCCGTCGGGCAGGTCGTCGGGGTCCACGCCGAGTTCGGCCAGGTCACCGGCGGGTCGAGCCGCTCCCGGTGCGCTGTTCGTGCCGACACTCATCCCCGTACCCCACCTCCCAGACGAGGATCCCCGAGCACGCCACCCTACTAGCTGTCGGTGACGGAGCGGCACCCTCCGAAGGCGCGCTGTGCACGGGCCGATGCGTAGAGACATACGGCGGCGGCGGTCGCGAGGTTCAGGCTCTCCGCCCTTCCGTGGATCGGAACCCGCACGACGGCGTCCGCGAGGGCCCGCGTCTCCTCCGGCAGGCCCCACGCCTCGTTGCCGAAGACCCAGGCGGTGGGCCCGCCCATGGTGCGCCGGTCGAGCTCGTCGTCGAGGTCGTGGTCGCCGGCGCCGTCGGCGGCGAGGACGCGCACCCCGGCCGCCTTCAGTCCGGCCACGGCCTGTTCGACGGGGACGCCGACGGCGACGGGCAGGTGGAAGAGGGAGCCGACGGAGGCCCGGACGGCCTTGGGGTTGTACAGGTCGACGGACGCGTCGGTGAGGACGACGGCGTCGGCGCCGGCGGCGTCGGCGCAGCGCAGGACGGTGCCGGCGTTGCCGGGGTCGCGCACATGGGCCAGGACGGCGACGAGCCGGGGCCGGGCGGCGAGGATCTCCTCGAAGGGCGTGTCGACGAACCGGCAGACGCCCACGAGCCCCTGCGGGGTGACGGTCGTGGAGATCTCCGCGATGACCTGCTCGTCGGCGAGGTGGACGCGGGCGCCGGCCGTCCTTGCCTCCCCCACGATGTCGGCGTACCGCTCCGCGGCCTCGACGGTGGCGAACAGTTCGACCAGCGTCTCCTTGCCGTACCCCGCCGCCTCCCGCACGGCCTGCGGCCCCTCGGCAAGGAACAGCCGCTCCTTCCCCCGGAAGTTCCGCCGGGCAAGCCGCCGGGCGGCGGCCACCCGGGGGGAACGGGGGGAGATCAGCTCGGGGTTGGCGGGGGGCATGTTCACCTTCGCTACTCAATTGGCTTTCGGCCGGCGCGAGTGGTCCGACCTGGGGGGCGCGGGGAACTGCGCGACCGGCCACCGGCGGCCCGCATCCGAACGGAGGGAAGCTGCGGTCGACCCACGCCTCAGCGGGCCGCAGCAGCAAAGGACCCGCAGGCTGGAACCTGCGGGTCCTTCGGTCACGTCCGGCCTGGGCCAGCGCGGTGTCACGCGGCCTTGGGCGCGTTCACGTCCGCGGGGAGGGCCTTCTGCGCGACCTCGACCAGCGCGGCGAACGCGGTGGCGTCGTTGACGGCCAGCTCGGCCAGGATCTTGCGGTCGACCTCGATGTTCGCGGCCTTCAGACCCTGGATGAGGCGGTTGTACGTCATGCCGTTCTGGCGGGCCGCAGCGTTGATGCGCTGGATCCACAGCTGACGGAAGTCGCCCTTGCGCTTCTTGCGGTCGTTGTAGTTGTAGACCAGCGAGTGGGTGACCTGCTCCTTGGCCTTGCGGTACAGGCGCGAACGCTGACCGCGGTAGCCGGAGGCCGCCTCGAGGATCGCCCGGCGCTTCTTGTGGGCGTTGACTGCCCGCTTGACGCGTGCCACTTGTTAACTCCTTGTAGCGGGGCCGCGGTTGGACTCACACGACCCGGAAACGATTGGGTCCCGGTCAGGGATCAGGCGCGATGGTTGCGCCTGACGTCACTTGCCGAGAAGCTTCTTGATCTTCGCGGCGTCGCCCGGGGCCATCTCGGCGTTGCCGGTGAGGCGACGCGTCACGCGGGACGACTTGTGCTCGAGCAGGTGGCGCTTGCCGGCGCGCTCACGGAGCACCTTGCCGGAGCCGGTGATCTTGAAGCGCTTACTGGCACCGCTGTGCGACTTGTTCTTCGGCATAGCGCCGTTCTCTCCTCGTCGGTGGCGTTCCGGTGCCCGGTCGTGAAACCGGGCACGGTGGAACGTCGCTTGTATCGGATACGCCCTCAGGGCTCGCGCCCCGTGGATCACGCCTCGGCGGAAGCCTCGGCAGGGGCCTCGACGTCTGCTTCGACGTCTGCCTCGGCGTTCACGGCGTCGGCGTCCGCGGCGTTCTGCGAACGGCCCGGGTTGGCCTTCGCTTCGGCCTTGCGGGCCTCCTGCGCCTGACGGGCCTCGGCCATGGCCTCGGTCTTCTTCTTGTGCGGACCGAGGACCATGATCATGTTGCGGCCGTCCTGCTTCGGGTTCGACTCGATGAACCCGAGGTCCTGGACGTCCTCCGCGAGACGCTGCAGCAGTCGGTACCCCAGTTCGGGGCGGGACTGCTCGCGGCCGCGGAACATGATCGTGATCTTGACCTTGTCGCCCTGCTTGAGGAACCGGACGACGTGACCCTTTTTGGTGTCGTAGTCGTGCGGGTCGATCTTCGGCCGGAGCTTCATTTCCTTGATGACCGTGTGCGCCTGGTTCTTGCGCGCCTCACGGGCCTTCATGGCCGACTCGTACTTGAACTTCCCGTAGTCCATGAGCTTGCAGACCGGCGGGCGTGCGCTCGCCGCCACCTCGACCAGGTCGAGGTCGTACTCCTGCGCAAGCTCCAGTGCCTTGGCAAGCGGCACGATGCCGACCTGCTCGCCACTGGGACCGACAAGTCGCACTTCGGGAACGCGAATCCGGTCGTTGATGCGGGGCTCGGTGCTGATGGATCCTCCTCGGTAGCACCACACGGCAGTCTGGCGGACAGCCACGTAACGTCTGTGTTCGATATGTTTTCAACCACGTCGACGCACAAAAAATGCCCCGAACGATCACATGCGGGGCTCCAAGCACTACCGGAGCACCGCCGCGAGGATCGCGGGGCGCACTACCGGGCGATTCCATCGTCCGTACGGAACGATGGGGACCGCCTGACCGGGGTGACCCGCCGTCCTCGGGGAACGATCGGGTGGGAGTTCGGAGCCTCCACTTGTGGGCCGGGTCCGCCTGCTGGATGGCACGCGTGTCCGACCGGTCGTTACACGAGATTAGCAGCTCGGGCAGGCGGGCGCTAATCAGCCGCCGCCCGCCTCCTGCTGTCAAGAGGGCGTGCGGCGGGTCCTATCGTGTGGGGCATGAGTGACACCTCCCCCGGCGATGCGGCCGGCTCCCCCGACTTCGACGAGATGACCCGCGACATCGCCGAGGTCCCCGCCGTCGAGGTGATCGTGACGGTCGCCGTGAACCTGATGAGCGCCGCAGCCGTGAAACTCGGGCTGACCGAGGAGGGCGACACCTACAAGGACCTGGACGAGGCCCGCAAGCTGGTCACCGCGCTCGCCGGGCTGCTGGACGCGAGCACGACCGAGATCAGCTCCTTCCACGCCGCGCCGCTGCGCGACGGCCTGAAGTCGCTGCAGCTGGCGTTCCGCGAGGCGTCGGTCGTGCCGGACGAGCCGGGGCAGGGCCCGGGCGAGAAGTACACGGGCCCGGTCTACGGCTGAGCCGCAGACCGTCCGGGCACGGACGGGCCGGCCTCCGGAACACCAGGGGCGCGGAGCGCTCTGTCCGCGCGGACCTCGCGCAGGCGGACGGCTCGTGCGGGGACGACTCCGTGCAGCGACGGCTCCTGCGCGGACGGCTCGTCGGCGAACGGCCCGTCGGTGGACCGCTCCTCCCGGACGGCTCCTCGGCGGACGGGTCATCCGCAGACGGGTCATCCGCGGACGTACAGGGGCTCGCCCGAAGGCGTGGAACCGGCCGGCAGCAGTGCCAGGTCGAGGCCTCGCACCAGGCGGGCCCTCAGCGTCTCGTCGGCGGCCAGCCGCCGGGCCACCGCCCGGGCGGCCTCGGCCGGATCGGCCGACGGGTCGAGGACGAGGGCGAGGATGCCGTCCGCCCCGCCCGGCCCGAGATGGGCGCGGACGACCTCCGGTCCGGCGGCGACGGCGGCCCGGACCGCGGCGACGACCGCCGGGTCGTCGAGCGGGTCGGTGGAGGTGCGGCCCTCGGCGAGCGCCAGGAGCGCCGGTCCGGTCAGCTCGAAGGGCACCGGTCCGGCCAGGTCGAGGACGAGCGTGTCCGCCTTCTCGTGCGCGACCGCCCGCAGCGCCTGGTGCAGGGGGACGGCCACCGGGCGGGCCCCGGGGTCCCAGCGGGCGAGGGTGTCGGTGGAGGTGAAGGCGGGCAGGGCGGTGCGGGAGCCGGCCTTCAGGGTCGGCACGGCCATGTCGCTGGTCTTCTCGCGGCGCAGCCCGTTCTCGTCCTCCTCCACCTCGCCCAGAACGGCCACCACGGGCACCAGGAGCCGGGCGCCCCTGAGGGCCTCCAGCACCGGTCCCACGGCGGTGCGGTCCTCGGCCCAGGCGGCCAGCGCCGCGCTCAGTCGCGGGTCGGCGGAGCCGTCGTCGTCGGAGAAGCCGGGGTCGGGAATGTTCTTGTTCGCCACGGTCGTCGACCCTATCGGGGGGATGCCGTCGCCCTCGTGCCGGGCCGGGAACGCGGGGGTGACCGCTTTCACGGGATTCCCGGTCTCCGCTGAGCCGGCTCTCGCGTCCGCCCGACGATCCACACGGTGCCGCCTCCGGCATCGCGGGCATGGACTCCTCCGGAGCACGTCGCCGTCGCCGCGCTCGCCCCTCCCGGCGTCGTCCGTTGCTCGCGGGTCGCGCTCGCCGCGGCAGCCGTCCTCGGGGCGACGGCGGGCGGGACCGTCCGTGTGAAGACGCAGGCGCACCCGCGCACCGGAGCCGTATCGTCGTGCACTGCGACGACGCCGTCCGTCCCGGCGTCCGGACCGGGAGACGGAGAGGGGGCCCTGACGGTGCCGGAGGAGGACTACGACGCGGTGCTGGCGTCGGCGATGGCGTCGGTGACCGTGCCGGGCGAGGCCGCAGTGTCCGTGGCGGTGCTCGCCGTGGACTCCGGGGCCGCCGCCGTGTACGGCGGGGGCGCCTTCGACACGGCGAGCATCGTGAAGGTGGACATCCTGGCGGCTCTGCTGCTGCAGGCGCAGGACGCGGACCGTCATCTCACCGCGGCCGAGAAGACGCACGCCGTCGCGATGATCGAGAACAGCGACAACGACTCGGCGTCGGCACTGTGGCGGACCATCGGGAAGGCCGAAGGACTCGACGCGGCGAACGAGCGGTTCGGGATGACGGACACCGCGGGCGGCGAGGGCATGCTGTGGGGACTGACGCAGACCACGGCCGCCGACCAACTCACTCTGCTGCAGCAGGTGTTCGGTGACACGTCGGAACTGGGCCAGGCGTCGCGGACGTATCTGCGGGGCCTGATGGGGCGGATCGCCGTGGGCCAGCGGTGGGGCGTCTCGGCCGCGGCCGACGGCTCCTCGTGGGCGCTGAAGAACGGCTGGCTGCCCCGCAGCACGACCGGACTGTGGGACGTCGACAGCATCGGCCGGGTGACCGCCGACGGCCGCGACTACCTGGTGTCCGTGCTGTCGAACGGCAACGCGACGCAGGCCGCGGGGATCTCCCTGGTGGAGACGGTGGCGAGGACGGCGGTGGCGGTCGTCGCGGGCGGCGACGCCGCGGGACCGACGTCCCGGTCGTCGCCGACGGCCTCGGCGCCGGCCGTGTCCGACTCCTCTTCCGCGGCCGGGTAGCCGTGCCGGGGGGTGTGCCGGGGCCGCGGCGGCGGGTGGCGCCGCTCCGGCCGGCGGACGGCGTCCGGCTAGACGACGGCCTCGTAGGGCTCGTTCGGGTCGCGCTCGCGGCGGCCGCGCCACAGCAGGACCGCCGTCACCAGCAGCACGCCTCCGGCGCCGCCCGCGAGCAGCCCTGCCCAGCTCGACGTGGCGTGGTCCGTCCTCGGCTCGTCCGGTCCGGAGCCGAAGTACCGCTCGCCGTAGGCCGCGGACTGCAGGCCCGCGGGTTCGAGGCGGCCGGCGGTCCTGATCGCTGCGGCCGGGTCGATGAAGCCGTAGCCGCGGGAGTCGTCGCGGCCGCCGTTCGGGGCGTTGCGGGCGGTGTCCTCCAGGAGCTTCTTGATCTGCGCGGGGGTCAGACCGGGATGGGCGGCCTTGACGAGCGCCACCGCCCCGGAGACGAACGCGGAGGCCGCGCTGGTCCCCCAGCCCTGGTAGTACTTGTGGTCCGGGTCGGCGATGACGACGTCGACGCCGGGAGCGCTGACCGTGGCGTACCAGCGGCGGGTGGAGAAGGACGCGCGGGTGCCGTAGCGGTCGACGGCGGTCGCGGCGATGACGCCCGGGTAGGCGGCCGGGTACGAGATGTGGTCGCCCTTCTCGCCGCCGTTGCCGGCGGAGGCGACGACGACCGAGCCCTTCTTCAGCGCGTACTGGACGGCCTCGTCCTCGGCGGGTTCGGGATGCGCGGAGGCGGAGTCGTCGCCCAGGGAGAGGTTGATGACGTCGGCGCCCTGGTCGGCGGCCCAGCGGATGCCCTCGGCGAGGGCGTTGCCGCGGGTGTTGCGGGCCTTGGCGCGCTGCGGGTCGCCGTCCTCGAGGATCACGCGGACGGGGAGGATCTTCGCCTCCGGCGCGATGCCGAGCACTCCGTCGTCGTCGCCGTAGCCGTGTCCGTGACCGGCGATGATGCTGGCCATGGCGGTGCCGTGACGGGCCCAGGCGCGGTCGCCGGGCGCGGCGCCGAAGCCGACCAGGTCCTTGCCGGTGAGGACGTTGCCGGCGAGGTCG
Organism: Streptomyces sp. P3; assembly: GCF_003032475.1. Lineage (NCBI taxonomy): Bacteria > Bacillati > Actinomycetota > Actinomycetes > Kitasatosporales > Streptomycetaceae > Streptomyces > Streptomyces sp. P3. The sequence goes on along the minus strand of NZ_CP028369.1, from coordinate 4,742,594 downwards.
GGGTGGTCGGCCTCGACGCCGGTGTCCAGGACGGCGACCGTGACGCCCTTGCCCTTGGTGGTCTGCCAGGCCTGCTCGGTGTGCAGGGCGGTCAGGGCCCACTGCTGGGCGCGGATGCCGTCGGCGTGGGCCTGGGCGGCCGGCAGGAACGCGACGGAGCAGGCGAGCAGGCAACTGAGGAGTCCGGCCCGGCGGGCGGTGGTGCGTCGGCTCATGAGGGCTGCTCCGAGGACGGCGTGACGACGGTCTTGCGCAGACCGCGTTCGATGCGGTCGGCGAGGCCCTGTGCCTCGTTGCCGAGTCCCGCCTGGGCGGGGGCGGTCGTGGCGCCGGTCGCGGTGGCCGCGGGCGCGGGCTGCGGGGTGTCCACGGTGCGGCCGTCGGCCCAGCCGGAGACTGCGTAGACGACGACCGGCGCGTCCGTCAGGACGGAGATCGTCCACGCGGCGCGCTGTCTGTCGCCGAACGCGGCGGCCACGGTGCCCTTCGCGGCGTACGGACGGGGCATCAGATCGGCCCGCTTCGCCAGGCCCTCCTTGGTGACGCGGGCGTCGAGGGAGCGCATGGCGGGTGCGTCGGCCGTGGTGAACAGCAGGCCGACGGTGGTCACATAGCTCTGGGTGGCGTCGGTGTAGGTCGCTCGCAGCAGCCGCTCACAGCCGACCGGGGCGAGGACCTTCAGCAGCAGCGGGTCGAAGGCGTCGGCGCAGCCGCCGTCCGGGGCGACGGCGATCCGCGTCCAGGCGCGGTCGGCGCCGCCGGGACCGGCGCCCTGCCCGTCCACCGTGGGCGGGAACAGCTGGTCGACGGGGACGTTGTGCCACAGGCCGCCGGCGGTGACGTAGGCGCTGCGATCGGCGTCGTCCCCCGAGCCGCCGACGAGCCAACTGCCGGTCAGGGCACCGCCGATGAGGCCGAGCCCGAGAACGGCGCAGGCCGCGGCCGCGGCGGTGCGTCCCCGTTTGCCGAGGATCCAGGGGGTGTCTCGGTATCCCTCGGGCCGCCCGAACGTCACCACGGGCCGCCGTGCGCCGTGGCCGCCGCCCGGGGACATCGGAGCGCTCCAGGAGAGCGACGGGTCGGGTCCGCCCGCCGCGTCGGGGGCGGCCTCGGGCCGCCGCGGAGCCTCCGGCGCGGAGGACGAGGGGGGCCCGGGCGGGGCGGGGGGCGCGGCCGGGTGCGGCGCGGCGAAGTCGGGTTGCCGCAGGGCCGCGGCGGGACTCCACGCCGGTCCGTCGTCCGGCTGCGCGGCCTTCGGGAAGCCGCCGCGCGTGCCGGTGCCGGCCGCCTCGGGCGCGGGCACCCAGTCACGGGGCAGCGGCGTCCAGGCGCGGTCGGACGTGTGCACGCTCGCGGCGCCGGCGGCGGAACGGGTGCCCTCGGGACCTGCGGGGCGCGGGTCGTCCCGGTCGGCTGGGGCGGAGGCGGGGCGTGGACCCTGCTGGTCCGAGGCGCGCCGGGCGTCGCGGTCGGCCGGGCGCGCGGGAGCCGGCGGGGTGGTCCGGGAGGCGTCGTCCGGCCCGGTGGACCGAGGGGCCGGGTCGAAGGGCCGGAACGGGTCCGTGCCGACGGTACGGCCGGCGGCCGGACGGGACGCCCGGCCGGCCGCGTCCGGTCCGTCGACGGGGGCGGCGGGAGTGGTACCCGCGGCCGGGGAACGCGGGGGCTCACCGCCCGTGGGGGGCCGAGTCCCCCCGGACGTGGGACGCGGGGGCTCGGCGACCGCGGGGCCGGGGGCGTCCGGGTTCGCGGGGCGGGGGGCCGGGGCGGTGGGGCGGAAGAAGCCCGTGGTGAAAGGACGTGAGGCGGCCGCGTCGGTGGTGTTCCGGCCGTCCGCGGGGCGGGGCGCGGGCCTCGCCGGGCGTACGGCGCGGCGGAAGTCGTGGGGCGGGGCGGGACGCGGGACGGCGGGCGGGCGCTCGTCGGTCGGCGCGGGTACCGCGGTGTCGTCACCCCGCGGGGGCCGCGCGGGGCGGATCGGCGAGGGCGGGGTGTCCGGGAAGCGGGCCGACGCGGGGGGCGGGGGCGGGGTCATGGCGTCCGTGTGCGGGGCCCGCAGGGTGGTGAAGCGGGGGCCGGGGGGCGCGGTGTCCGCTGAGGCGGGCACGCCGCCCTCCTCCGCCGTGCCGGTGTCCTGGGCGGCCGGCGCCCCGGGGCCGGACGCCGCCCGGTGCGCGGACTGCTGCCGTGCGGCCGGGTCGGGCGTCGCGCGTGGCGCGGCTTCGCGTTCCGCACGGTCGGGTGCCGGGCGGTGCGGGGGCTCCTGCGCCGGCCGGCCGGGGCCGGTGGGGCGGGCGGTCCTCGCGCGGACGGTCGCTGGGTCCGCCGCGTCGGGGGCGTCCGCCGGGGCGGGGGCGGGGGCGGGCGGCTGGGCCGGGCGGGGCGGGGCGCTCGGGCGCGGCGGGACGCCGGGGTGGGGAGGCACGTCCGGGTGCGGGGGGACCGAGGCGCGGCGTGCTTCCGTGCTCATGCGCCCCCCGTTTCCTCGTCCCCGGGCCGTCGTTCTCGTACGCGGGCCGTCGATCCGTGCCCTGGCGAGCCGACGCGACCCGGTCGCCGTCGCGGACAGGCATACCCGCGCGGGCGGACCGGCATCCCGGCGCGACTGTCCGGCCGGAGCCGTTCCTCCGTACGTGCGCGTCACTCTACGGCTTGTCGCCGGTCGAACGGGAACCGGTCCGAGGCGCCCGGGGCATTAGCCCGGAACGTCCCCCTACCCTGCGGTAATCCTGTCTGGCAGGCTTCCTTCATGACTGCGCGCGCCGCCGACCGGGCCCGGTACGACCGGGCCACCGCCCATCTCGACGCCCCGCTCGCCCTTGTGGACCTGGACTCCTTCGACGCGAACGCCGAGGATTTGGTCCGCCGGGCCGGCGGCAAGCCGATCCGGGTCGCGAGCAAGTCCGTGCGCTGCCGGACGCTGCTGGAACGCGTCCTGGCGAAGGACGGCTTCGCGGGGATCATGTCGTTCACCCTCGCCGAGTCGCTGTGGCTGGCCCGCTCGGGTTTCGAGGACATCCTCCTCGCGTACCCGTCGGCCGACCGCGGCGCCTACGCCGAGTTGGCCGCCGATCCCAAGCTCGCCGCCGCCGTCACCGTCATGGTCGACGATGTCGCGCAGCTCGACCTCATCGACGCGGCACGGGCCGGCGGCAGTGAAGTCATCCGCGTCTGCCTGGAGTTGGACACCTCGCTGAAGCTGCTCGGCGGCCGGTTCCGGGTAGGCGCCCTGCGCTCGCCGCTGCACTCCCCCGCCCAGGTCGCCGACGTGGCGCGGGCGGTGGCCCGGCGGCCCGGCTTCCGGCTGGTGGGGATCATGGCGTACGAGGGGCATATCGCCGGGGTCGGCGACGCCGTCGCCGGACGGCCCCTGCGGTCCCGGGCGATCCGGCTGATGCAGGCCACCGCCCGCCGGGAGATCGCCGAGCGGCGGGCGGCCGTGGTGCGCGCGGTGCGGGCCGTCGTGCCGGACCTGGAGTACGTCAACGGCGGCGGCACCGGCAGTGTGCAGCACACCGCCGCGGAGGACGCGGTCACCGAGATCGCGGCCGGGTCCGGGCTGTACGTGCCGCGGCTCTTCGACAACTACACGTCGTTCAGCGGGCGTCCGGCCGCGCTGTTCGCCCTGCCCGTCGTGCGCAGGCCCGGCGTCGGGGTGGTGACCGTCCTCGGCGGCGGCTACCCGGCCTCGGGGGCGGCCGGGCCCGACCGGCTCCCGGTGCCGTACCTCCCCGAGGGCCTGCGTTACGACCCCCAGGAGGGCCCCGGCGAGGTGCAGACGCCGCTGCTCGGCTCCCCCGCCGACGATCTGCTGATCGGCGACAAGGTGTGGTTCCGGCACGCGAAGGCAGGCGAGCTGTGCGAACGGTTCGACGTGCTGCATCTCGTGGAGGGGGACGCCGTGACGGCGACCGTGCCGACCTACCGGGGCGAGGGTCACACGTTCCTCTGACCGACGCCCCGGGCCGCCGGGGTCCTACAGGGGGGTCACGTAGGCCCCGGAGATCCCGCCGTCCACCAGGAAGTCGGTGGCGTTGACGAACGAGGAGTCGTCGCTGGCCAGGAAGGCGACGGCGGCGGCGATCTCCTCGGCCTCGGCGAACCGGCCGACGGGGATGTGGACGAGGCGGCGGGCGGCCCGCTCGGGGTCCTTGGCGAACAGCTCCTGCAGCAGCGGGGTGTTGACCGGCCCGGGGCACAGGGCGTTCACGCGGATGCCCTCCCGGGCGAACTGCACGCCGAGTTCGCGGGACATGGCGAGGACGCCGCCCTTGGACGCCGTGTACGAGATCTGCGAGGTCGCCGCGCCCATCCGCGCCACGAAGGACGCCGTGTTGATGATCGAGCCGCGACCCTGTCGGCGCATGTAGGGGATGGCGGCCTTGCAGCACAGGTAGACGGAGGTCAGGTTGACCTCCTGGACGCGCTTCCAGGCCTCCAGGCCGGTCTCCAGGATGGAGTCGTCGTCGGGCGGGGAGATGCCCGCGTTGTTGAAGGCGACGTCCACGCTGCCGTACGTGTCGTAGGCCGCCCGGAACAGCGCCTCGACCTGCTCGGGGTCGGTGACGTCGACCTTCACGAAGATTCCGCCGACCTCCTCGGCGGCCGCCTTGCCGCGGGTCTCGTCGACGTCGCCGCAGACGACGTGCGCGCCCTCGGAGGCGAGCCGGCGCGCCGCGGCGAGGCCGATGCCGCTGCCGGCGCCGGTGACGACGGCCGTGCGGCCGACCAGGCGGCGGCAGATGTTCTCGTCGGGCAGGGGGGTGGATGACGTCACTGTGCGGGGCCCTCCGTGCTGATGAAGACGTTCTTGGTTTCGGTGAAGGCGGTCAGGGCGTCCGGGCCCAGCTCACGGCCGACGCCGGACTGCTTGTAGCCGCCGAACGGGGTCCAGTAGCGGACGCTGGAGTGGGAGTTGACGGACAGGTTCCCGGCGCGCACGGCCCGCGAGACGCGCAGCGCCCGGCCGACGTCGCGGGTCCAGACGGAGCCGGAGAGGCCGTAGGGGGTGTCGTTGGCGAGCCGGACCGCGTCCGCCTCGTCGGTGAAGGGCAGCAGCACGGCGACGGGTCCGAAGATTTCCTCGCGGGCGGCCGCGGAGTCGGGCCGTTCGCCGGTGAGCACGGTCGGCGGGAACCAGAATCCGGGGCCGTCGGGGGCGCTGCCGCGCAGTGCCTGCGCGCCGTCCGGCACGAACGACCGTACGCGGTCCACCTGCTGACGGGAGATCAGCGGTCCCATCCGACTCGCCTCGTCGGCCGGGTCGCCCACCACCACGGCGGCCAGCTCCCGTGCCAGGTGGTCGGCGACCTCGTCGTACACCGACTGCTGGACGAGGATCCGGGTGCGGGCGCAGCAGTCCTGGCCGGAGTTGTCGAGGAAGGAGTACGGGTCGACGGCGGTCCCCAGGTCGGCGTCGGCGAACACGATGTTCGGGCTCTTGCCGCCGAGCTCCAGGGTGACCGGCTTGACCTGCCGGGCGCAGCGCTCCATGACCTCGCGGCCGGTGCGGGTGGAGCCGGTGAACACGATCTTCGCGACGTCGGGGTGGTCGACGAGCGCCCGTCCGGCGACCGCGCCGTGGCCCGGCAGCACCTGGAAGAGATGCTCGGGCAGGCCTGCCTCCAGGGCGAGTTCGGCCAGCCGCAGGGCGGTGAGCGGGGTGGTCTCGGCGGGCTTGAGGACGACCGCGTTGCCCGCCGCGAGGGCCGGGAAGGCGCCCCACGCGGCGATCGGCATGGGGAAGTTCCAGGGGGCGATCACGCCGACCACGCCGAGCGGTTCGTGGAAGGTGACGTTCCAGCCGCCGGACACGGGGATCTGGCTGCCCAGGAGCCGTTCGACGCCGCCCGCCGCGTACAGCAGCAGGTCGCGGGCGTTGCCGGCCTCCCAGCGGGCGTTGCCGAGGAGGTGGCCGGCCTCGCGTACCTCGAGCAGCGCCAGTTCCTCGACGTGCGTGTCGACCACGTCGGCGAAGCGGCGCAGCAGCCGGGCGCGGTCGGCGGGGGCCGCCGCGGCCCAGGCGGTCTGCGCGGCGCCGGCCCGGGCGACCGCGCGGTCCACGTCGGCCGCGTCGGCGGCCGGGACGACGGCGACGACCTCCTCGGTGGCCGGGTTGAGCACGATCAGCTCGTGCGGGGACTGCTCGTGCGGGTGGGACAAGGAGGGACCTTTCACAGACGTTCGAAGGAGCGGCGCAGCTCCCAGTCGGTGACCGCGGCGTCGAAGGCGTCGAGCTCGACGCGTGCCATGTTGCGGTAGTGGGCGACGACCTCCTCGCCGAAGGCGGCCAGGGCGATCGGGCTCGCCGACCAGAGCTCGGCGGCCTCGCGGAGCGTGGTGGGGACGTGCGCGTAGTCGCCGGCGTAGGCGTTGCCCGCGCAGGCCTCGGGCAGTTCCAGCTTGTGCTCGATGCCGTACAGCCCGGCCGCGACCAGACCGGCGACGGCGAGGTGCGGGTTGACGTCGCCGCCGGGCAGGCGGTTCTCGAAGCGGGTCGACCGGCCGTGGCCGACGACGCGCAGCGCGCAGGTGCGGTTGTCGTGCCCCCAGGCGACGGCGGTCGGGGCGAAGGAGCCCGGCTGGAACCGCTTGTAGGAGTTGATGTTGGGGGCGTAGAGGAGGGAGAAGTCGCGCAGGGCGGCCAGCTGCCCGGCGAGGAAGTGCCGCATGACCTCGGACATGCCGTCCGGGTCGTCGGCCGTGCCGGCCATCACGTTCACGCCGTCCGTGTCGGTCAGCGAGAGGTGGATGTGGCAGGAGTTGCCCTCGCGCTCGTTGTACTTGGCCATGAAGGTGAGGGAGACGCCTTCCTGGGCGGCGATCTCCTTGGCGCCGGTCTTGTAGATCGCGTGCTGGTCGCAGGTGATCAGGGCCTCGTCGTAACGGAACACGATCTCGTGCTGGCCGGGGTTGCACTCGCCCTTGGCGGACTCCACGGTGAGGCCGGCGCCGGCCATCTCGTTGCGGATGCGGCGCAGCAGCGGCTCGATGCGGCCGGTGCCGAGGACCGAGTAGTCGATGTTGTACTGGTTGGCCGGGGTGAGCCCGCGGTAGTCCGCGTCCCAGGCCGCCTCGTAACTGTCCTTGAAGACGATGAACTCCAGCTCGGTGCCGACCTGGGCGGTGAAGCCGTGCTCGGCGAGGCGCTCCAGCTGGCGGCGCAGGATCTGGCGCGGGGCGGCCACCACCGGCGAGCCGTCGTTCCAGGCGAGGTCGGCGACCAGCATCGCGGTGCCGGCGTTCCAGGGCACGCGGCGCAGGGTGGCCAGGTCGGGATGCATCGCGAAGTCACCGTAGCCGCGCTCCCACGAGGACATGGCGTACCCGTCGACGGTGTTCATCTCGGTGTCTACGGCGAGGAGGTAGTTGCAGCCCTCGGTGCCGTGCCGGAGCACCTCGTCGAGGAAGAATCCGGCGGCGAACCGTTTGCCCTGGAGCCGCCCCTGCATGTCGGGGAAGGCGAGGACGACGGTGTCGATCTCACCGCTCGCCACGAGGGCGCGCAGCTCCTCGACGCCGAGCGGGGGTGTGCGGTCTGCCACGGGAAGGGCCTCCTTCGGCTTCCCCGGCTCCCTCGTCTTCTTCGGGCGGGCCGGGAGCCATAAGGTATTGCGCAGAACCATTGCTTGGGAAGGGGGCGCGGCCTGATGTCGGTGGACGCTGACGGCGGACCGGACGACCGGCTGACGCCGGTGCTGCGGCCGGTGCGGGCCGGAAACGGCTTCGAGGAGGCGCTGGAGCAGATCCTGCAGGTCGTACGGCTGGGTCTGGTACCGGGGGGCGAACGGCTGCCGGCCGAGCGGGAGCTGGCGGAACGGCTCGGGATCAGCCGGGTGACGCTGCGCGAGGTGCTGAAGGTCCTCCAGGACCAGGGGCTGGTCGAGTCCCGCCGGGGCCGGTACGGCGGAACGTTCGTGCTGCCGCGCGCGAACGCCGGCGGCGAGGACGAGCTGCGGCGGCGGATCGCGAGGACCGACGTCGAGGACGTCCTGCGGTTCCGCGAGGTGCTGGAGTCGGGCGCGGCGGGGCTGTGCGCGTCGCACGGCCTGACGGACGAGCAGGGTCGCCGGCTGCGCGAGGCCCTCGCCGCCACCGGGAACGCGCCGCCGGCCGACTACCGTCGACTCGACACGATGCTCCACCTGACCCTCGCCGAGCTGTGCGGCTCGCCCTCGCTGACGGCGCAGTACGCGGCCGTGCGGGCCACGGTGAACGACCTGCTCGACTGCATCCCGCTGCTCGTGCGCAACCTGGAACACTCGCAGCGTCAGCACACCGCGCTGGTGGAGGCGGTGCTGGACAGGGACGCGGACGGCGCGCGGGAGATCATGCGGGAGCACTGCGCGGGGACGGCGGCGCTGCTCAGGGGCTTCCTGACCTGAAGCGCGCCGGACGGTGAGCAAAGGTTCGGTGGGTGTCCATTGAAGGTCGACCGGGAGTACGTATGACGGTGACGGGTCACGGCGCGAGGTCGCCGGAGGGGCCGGGCGGGCCGGGCGGGAGACCGCTGATCGGCGTCAGCACCTATCTGGAGTCCGACACGCGCTGGCGGGTGTGGGAGATGGAGGCGGCGCTGCTGCCCGCGGCCTATCCGAGGCTCGTCCAGCGGGCCGGCGGGCTGGCCGTGATGCTTCCGCCGGACGCGCCCGAACACGCGGCGACGGTGGTGGCCCGCCTCGACGGCCTGGTCGTCGCGGGCGGCCCGGACGTCGATCCGGCCCGCTACGGGGCCGAGCGCGATCCGCGCACCGGGCCTCCGTCGCCCGAGCGGGACGCGTGGGAGCTGGCCCTGATCGGGGCGGCGCTGGCGGCGGACGTCCCGCTGCTGGGCATCTGCCGGGGCATGCAGCTGCTGAACGTCGCGCTCGGCGGCACGCTGATCCAGCACCTCGACGGGCACGCCGAGACCGAGGGCGTCTTCGGCCGCCACCCGGTCGAGCCGGTGCCGGACAGCCTGTACGGCAGGATCGCCGACGCGCAGGCCCTCGTGCCGACCTACCACCACCAGGCGGTGGACCGTCTCGGCACGGGCCTCGTGCCGTCGGCCCACGCGGCCGACGGCACCGTGGAGGCCGTCGAACTGCCCTCCGCCGGGTGGGTACTCGGGGTGCAGTGGCATCCGGAGATGGGCGAGGACCTGCGGGTCGTGCGCGCCCTCGTGACGGCCGCGTCCCGCCCCGCCGGCTGAGGCCCGCCGGCCGCGCGCACAACTTCGCCCCGGCCCGCCTCACGTCCGGTGACGGATCGCGCGACTCACGCATGGCGTCCCGTCCACCGACGTCCCGCACGCGGATGTCCCGCACCGGATGTCCTGCCCCCGGGCGCCTCGCACGCGCGCGTCACGTCGCCGCGGGCGTCAGCCTCGCGTGAGGGACAGCAGTTCGCGGGCCGGGCCGGTGGGGCGGTGACCCGTCGGCCAGACGGCCCTGAGGTCCCGGGCCAGGGAGACCCCCTCGACCGGGATGCCGACGAGCCGGCGCAGCGCCAGTTCCTCACCGACCGCGAGTTCGGAGAGGACGGCCGGCCCCGCCCCGCTCACCACGGCCGCCTTGACCGCCGTCGTCGAGGAGAGCTCGATCAGCGGGCGGGCCAGGCCGCCGAGGGCCGTGTCGAGGACCTGACGGGTCCCGGAGCCCTTCTCGCGCAGGATCAGCGGTGTCGTCGCCAGTTCGGCGGCGGGCAGCGGGCGCCGGCGGCGGGCCCACGGGTGCGCGGGCGCCACGACCACGATGAGGCGGTCGTGGGCTATCACGGCGCAGTCCAGGCCGGGCGGGAGCGTGAGGCCCTCCACGAAGCCCAGATCCGCCTCCCCGGCCAGCAGCCGCTCGGCGACGGCCGCCGAGTTGCCGGCGAGCAGCGAGACCGCGGTGTCCGGCCGGCCCGCGCGCAGCGCGAGCAGCCAGCCGGGCAGCAGATACTCGGCGATGGTCATGCTGGCCGCCACCCGCAGCCGCGAGTCGCGGCGGTCGCGCAGCGCCTGCGCGCCCGCGTCGAAGGCCTCCGCCGCCTCGACGATCCGCCGCGCCCAGTCCGTCACCAGCGCACCCGCGTCCGTCAGTCGGGAGCCACGGGGCGACCGGTCCACCAGGGCCACGCCCAACTGACGTTCCATGGACCGGATCCGGCTGCTCGCGGCCGGCTGGGTGATGCCCAGCTCGCGCGCGGCCGCGCCGAGGCTGCCCAGCCGGGCCACCGCCAGCAGCAGTTCCAACGCGCCCAGGTCCGGGACGCGGTGGGCGATCGAACCCCCGCCGCCGGGCCCCTGTTCCTGCGTGTCCCGCGCACCCGCCGCACTCCCCATAAGCCCAGTTTATGCCCCCATAGCGTCATCGTCCCTGGTGGCGGCTGCCCGGCCGGGCGACCGTGGAGTCATGGTCACCGCCGCCCAGCCCCTGTCCGCCCTTTCCCGTCCGCGCGCCGGAGCCGTCCGTCACCTCGGACCGCAGTGGTACTCCACGGTGATGGGCACCGCGATCCTCGGCACGGCGGGCGCCGCGCTTCCCGTCCGGCCGCCGGGGCTGCGGCCGCTGTGCGCGGCGTTCTGGGCGCTCTCCCTGGTGCTTCTGCTGGGCCTGCTCACCGCCCGCGCGCTGCACTGGCGCCACCACCGCGACCAGGCCCGCGCCCATCTCCTCGACCCGGCGACGGCCCCCTTCTACGGCTGCCTCGCGATGGCCCTGCTCGCCGTCGGGGGCGGCGCGCTCACCGGCGGCCGGGACTGGATCGGCGCCCCGGCCGCGGTCGTCCTCGACGCCGTGCTGTTCACCGCGGGCACAGCCGTCGCGCTCGCGGCCGCCGTCGCCGTCCCGTATCTGATGGCCGTGCGCCACCGGGTGGAGGCCTCCCAGGCCACGCCGGTGTGGTTGCTGCCGCTGGTCGCGCCCATGGTGTCCGCCGCGGTGGGCCCGTCGCTGGCGCCGCATCTGCCGGCCGGGCAGCCCCGGGAGACCCTGCTGCTCACGTGCGTCGCGCTGTTCGGGCTGAGTCTGCTCGCCACCTTCGTCATGCTGCCGCTGGTGTTCGCGCGGCTGGTGACGGGCGGACCGCTGCCGCTCGTCCTGACGCCGACCCTGTTCCTGGTGCTCGGCCCGCTCGGGCAGTCCACCACGGCCGTCGGAAGGTTCGCGGAGGTCGCTCCGGGGGTCCTGTCCGGCCCGGACGCCCGCGGTCTCGCCGTGTTCGCCGTGCTGTACGGGGTACCCGTCATGGGGTTCGCACTGCTCTGGCTCTGTCTGGCCGCCGCGCACGTGGTGCGCGCCCGCCGGCACGGGATGGGCTTCGCGATGACGTGGTGGGCGTTCACCTTCCCGGTCGGCACCTGTGTGACCGGGGCCGCGGCGCTGGCCCGGCACACCGGGCTCGCCGTCTACGGCGCGCTCGCCTGCGCGCTGTACGTCGCCCTGGTGGCCGCCTGGGGCGTGGCCGCGGCGCACACCGTCCGCGGGCTGCTCAGCGGAGAGCTGCTCGCAGCGCCCCGCCCAGCACCCGCGGGGCCTCGGCCAGTGACGGCCCGTACCACGTCAGGTGCCGTCCGCTGACCAGCGCGCAGGGCAGGCCCGGAAAGGCCTCCGGCCCGTCGTCGGCGGTGAAGCGGTAGGGCTCGTCCGGCAGGACGACCAGGTCCGGGCCGGCGGCGAGCAGGTCCTCGAGGGCCGTCCTCGGGTAGCGCTCGGGGTGCCCGGAGTACACCTGGTGGACGCCCAGGCGGGCCAGCACGTCCCCGGCGAAGGTGTCGCGGCCCAGCACCGTCCACGGCCGGCGCCACACCGGCACGACGGCCGTCCGGCGGACGAGCGGCCCGGGCGCGGCCCACGCGTCCTCCGCCTCGGCGAGCCATTCCGGTCGCGCGGGTCCTCCGCACGCCCGGAGCACCCGCGAGAGCTCCCGGAAGGCCTGCTCGAGGTCGCGGACCTCCGTCACCAGCACCTCGAGGCCCGCCGCGCGCAGTGCCTCGAGGTCCGGCCCGCGGTTCTCCTCCTCGTTGGCGATCACGAGGTCGGGGGTGAGCGCGAGGACGCGTCCCACGTCGGGGTTCTTGGTGCCGCCGATGCGGGCGACGTCCAGGCCGGCCGGGTGCGAGCACCAGTCGGTGGCGCCGACCAGGACGCCGGGCGCGGACACGGCCACCGCCTCGGTGAGCGACGGCACCAGCGAGACGACCCGCACTATCGCTTCCGGCCCCGGTCCCGGTCGCGTACCGCCTCGATGTGCTCGGCCACCGCGACGACGACCACGCGGGTGTCCGGCACGGTCGCCCGCCAGCGGTGGCGGACCCCGCCGGTGAGATACAGGGTGTCGCCGCGGCCCAGCCGGTAGGCGCGCCCCTCCGCCTCGATCTCCACCGCACCGTCGGCGACGTACATCAGCTGGTCGTTGCGGTGCTGGAACTCGCGGCCCGCGTCATGGTCGCCGGTGAACTCGGAGGCGTGCATCTGGTGGTGCCCGCGGACCAGGGAGCGCGAGCGCGGCTCCGGCTCCGGCCGGGCGTCCGCGCCCGGCTCGGCGATCTCGGCGCGGACGACGTCGACGCTGCACGCCGGGTCGGCGGCGGCGAGGAGTTCCACGGCGGTGGTGCGCAGGGCGTCGGCGACCTTCTCCAGGGAGCTGGTGCTGGGCCGCGCCCGGTCGTTCTCGATCTGGCTCAGGAACGGGACGGAGAGGCCGCTGCGCTGGGCCACGACGGCGAGGGTGAGCTCCAGGGAGCGGCGGCGGCGCCGCACGGCCGCACCGACCCGCAGGGGCTGTTCTTTGTGGTCGCCCATCGCTCCGGCTCCCTCCTTCGCTCGTCGGCGCCGTGTGTCCTCGGACACGTCCTCTGATGAGTTCTCTGCACCCTACGCATGTTCGGCAAACCGTTTCACGGGGCTGTCACATCGGCGCCACCCGGCGTGACATCCGACCTCACGGTTCACGCCAGCCGGCGGGGACCGCGCGGACCGCTGCGGGAGGCCCGCCCCGCGGTCTACCGGTTCAATGCGCGGACGGCCGCCTGTGTTCCCGCTCGTCCTCGGCCTCGGGGAGAGCCGGTCCGGGGCTGAGCGTAGCGCTCTGTGGTTGGCCGGATCCAGGCTGTGGACGGGCCTCGGCCCGCGCCTCGACCGCTCCACCACCATGGCACGACCACGACACGAGGGAGGGCCCCCGCGACCGCCGTGAAGCCCGTACGGGGGCCCGCCCCTGGCGAGGGACGGTCGCGGTGTTGTCAGGTCACCGCGCCGCCCGGTTCTCCGGCCCCGGACCGGCCACCGGTCCCCGCATGTCGACCAGGCCGGGATTTCCTTCGGCCAGGTGCGCACCGCGTCCTGCTCCGAGGCGGCGTGGCGGCCTCGGCGGTGCCGGCGGACGGCCCGAGGACGCCCCGGGCCGTCTGCGAGCCGGGCGAGGACCGCCGACAGGCCGGCATGCCGACCCGGTCGACGCCCGCCATGAGCGTCGGCGGTCGGCGGGACGCCCGTGCGGCATGATGCGTGGCGTGACCGGACGACTGATGCTTCTCGACACCGCCTCGTTGTACTTCCGCGCCTACTTCGGCGTCCCGGACTCCGTGCGGGCTCCGGACGGCACCCCCGTGAACGCGGTGCGCGGGCTGCTGGAGTTCATCGACCGGCTGGTGAAGGACCACCGGCCGGACGACCTGGTCGCCTGCATGGACGCCGACTGGCGCCCTCGGTGGCGGGTCGACCTCATCCCCTCCTACAAGGCGCACCGCGTCGCCGAGGAACGCGGGAGCGGGCCGGACGAGGAGGAGGTGCCGGACACCCTCTCGCCCCAGGTGCCGATCATCGAGGCGGTCCTGGACGCGCTCGGCATCGCACGCGTGGGCGTCGCCGGGTACGAGGCGGACGACGTGATCGGCACCTTCACCGGGCGGGCGAAGGGCCCGGTCGACATCGTCACCGGCGACCGCGACCTCTACCAACTCGTGGACGACGCGCGCGGGGTGCGGGTCCTGTACCCGCTGAAGGGGGTCGCCTCGCTGCAGTTGACGGACGAGGCGTGGCTGCGCGAGAAGTACGGGGTCGACGGGCGCGGGTACCCGGATCTGGCGCTGCTGCGCGGCGACCCGAGCGACGGACTGCCGGGGGTGCCGGGCATCGGGGAGAAGACCGCGGCCAAGCTGCTGGCGGAGTTCGGCGATCTGGCCGGGATCATGGCGGCGGTCGACGACCCGAAGGCAAAGCTGACGCCGTCTCAGCGCAGGCGGCTGGACGAGTCGCGGCCGTACGTCGCCGTCGCGCCCAAGGTGGTCAGGGTCGCCGACGACGTGCCGCTGCCCGAGGTGAGCACCGCCCTCCCCGACGCGCCGCGGGACGGGGAGATGCTGGAGGCGCTGGCGGCGCGCTGGGGTCTCGGGGGCTCGCTGCAGCGGCTGCTGACGACGCTGGGCGCACGGCGCGCGTAGGGCGTCGTCCCGCATCGGGCAACATCCCGCCGAGCTTGACGGGCCGTCCTCGGGAAGAGAGGTGAACCGGACTCTCGACCCTGAGGACGTCAACCGGGGAGAGATGCTAACTTAGGCTTACCTAAGCGAGGATGACTGGGAGGCCGTCATGGCAGAACGTCCGGCACGGAAGCCGCGCAAGCCCCACGTCGCGCAGGTCGTCCGCACCGAACGGCTCACCCCGCACATGCAGCGCGTCGTGCTCGGCGGAGAGGGCCTCGCGGAGTTCGCCACGGGAGCCTGCACCGACCACTACGTCAAACTCCTCTTCGGCCCCGAGGGCGTCTCCTACCCGGAACCCTTCGACCTGGAGCGCATCCGGGCCGAGTTCCCCCGCGACCAGTGGCCCGTGACCCGGACGTACACGGTGCGCCACTGGGACGCCGAACACCGGGAACTGACCCTCGACTTCGTCATCCACGGTGACGAGGGCCTGGCCGGGCCGTGGGCCGCGCGCGTCCGGCCGGGCGAGACCGTCCGTTTCCTCGGCCCCGGCGGCGCGTACGCCCCCGACACCTCCGCCGACTGGCATCTGCTGGCCGGCGACGAGAGCGCCCTGCCCGCCATCGCGGCCACCCTGGAGTCGCTGCCGGCCGGCGTCGTCGCCCACGCCTTCATCGAGGTGACCGGCCCCGAGGAGGAGCAGAAGATCGACTCCGACGTCGAGGTCGTCTGGCTGCACCGCGGTGACCGGCCGGTCGGCGAGAAACTCGTCGAGGCCGTACGGGCGCTGGAGTTCCCCGCGGGCCGCCCGCACGCGTTCGTGCACGGCGAGGCGGCCTGTGTGAAGGAGCTGCGCAGAATGCTGCGCGTCGAGCTGCAGATCCCGCGTGAGGACCTGTCGATCTCCGGCTACTGGCGGCTCGGTCACAACGAGGACGGCTGGCAGGCCGCGAAGCGAGAGTGGAACGCCCGCGTGGAAGCAGAGCAGGAGGGCACGAACCCGGCCGCGTGAACCGGCCGGAGCGGCCCGCCGCAGGAAGGCGACCCGCTCGCGCGGAGCGGGCCGCCTGACACCTCCGCACGGCCGTCGGAACCCCCGACCGCCGTCGGACACCTCGCGGCGCACGCGCCGGCTCGTGCCGCCTCGTGCCGCCTCCCGGCAACCGGCCGCTGCAGCGACCGCCGGTACGACCTGAACCTCCGGACCGAGAGTCACACGGCCGCCACCGCGAGCGCGAGCGGCCCCCGAGCCCCCCCGCCGCAAAGGAGCGCCGCGCCCCGGTCGAAGTCGGCGGACAGTGCCGAACGCCCCGCCGCCCTCGCCCGGTCCAGCGGGTTGCGGCAGCCCGTGCGCCGGTTGCGGCCGGGTATCCCCTCCGACGCGGTGAACGCGCGGGAGGGGAAGGCCGGCGACGGCAGCGGGAACGTGCTGACGCCGATGACCGACTCCGGTTGCCGCTCCCGCACGCCCGGGGCGCCGCCCTGCGCCCCGAAGACCGCGCCCGGCAGCACCGAGGCGACGACCACGCCCACGCAGCCGCCCGGCCGGTCCGCGCCCGCCCGCCGGACCGAGCCGGTCTCCGCCCGCCCGGCCCCCTGGGTCCGCGGAGCCGCACGCCCGGAACGGTTGCCCGGGCGGTGGACGTCGGCCACCTCGACGAGGCCGCGCTTCTCGAGGTCCCGCACGACGGTGCGGAGCGGGCCGTGGTCGGTCCGCACGCCGACGTCCTGTCCCGGCCGTACAGGGCCCGGACGATCTCGCAGGAGTCGGGGCGGACATCGCAGGTCGGCGTGAACCCATGAGGGACGCGATGTATCGCGATCGGATGAAGCCGGAAGCGACGTGAGGACTTGGGCCCGCTCCGGACATGCCCGCGTGACGCGGACGAAACAGCCCGTCCCTAATTTCTGTCGCCCGACAGGAATTCCGTTCCCTGGGCCCAAGGCAGGTTCCGCCGTGACGACGACCACGACTTCCACCGACGTACGTCCCGATCCGCCGCACCACTTCGACGTGGGCGACGGCTCGCTCGCCGAGTTCGGCTACCGCCAGGAACTGCATCGCAGCCTGGGCCGGTACGCCTCGTTCGCCGCCGGGTTCTCCTTCATCTCCGTCCTGACGACCGTCTTCCAGTTCTTCGCCTTCGGGTACGCCTTCGGCGGCCCGGTCTTCTTCTGGACGTGGCCGGTCGTGCTGACCGGACAGCTGCTGGTCGCCGCCTGCTTCGCGGAACTGGCGGCGCGCTACCCGATATCCGGCGCGATCTACCAGTGGTCGTCGCGGCTGTCGACGCCGTCGTTCGGCTGGTTCGCGGGCTGGATCATGGTGATCGGCCAGATCGTGGTGGTCGCGGCGGCGGCTCTCGCACTGCAGATGGTGCTGCCGGCCATCTGGGCGGGATTCCAGCTGATCGGCGACGACCCGGCGCCCACCTCACCCGACGGCGCGGCCAACGCGGCCCTGCTCGGCCTGGTCCTCCTGGTGCTGACCACGCTCGTCAACGTCCTCGACAACCGGGTGATGTCCCTGGTCAACCGGGTGGGCGTGACCGCCGAGATCATCGGCGCGATCCTCATCGCCGTCCTGCTGCTGACCCACTCCGAGCGGACCCCCGGCATCACCTTCCACACCACGGGCGCGGCCCGGTCCGGGCTGTTCGGGGCGCTCGCGGTGGGCTCGTTCACGGCCGCCTACGTGATGATCGGCTTCGACAGCGCGGGCGAGATGAGCGAGGAGACCCACCACCCCCGGCGCACCGCGCCCCGCACGATCCTCACCGCGCTCGGCGCGGCAGGACTGCTCGGCGGGTTGATCGTGCTCGGCGGACTGCTGGCCGCGCCCAGCCTCAGCGACGGCCGCCTCGGCGTGGACGGGCTCAGCTACGTCCTCACCAGCAGCCTCGGCGACGGCGTCGGCAAGGTGCTGCTCGCCGACGTGGTGGTGGCGATCGCGGTGGCCACGCTCGCCATTCAGACCGCGGCCTGCCGCATGCTGTTCTCCATGGCCCGCGACGGCCAACTGCCCCTGTCCGCCCGCCTCGCGCGCGTGAACCCCCGCACCGGCATGCCGAGCGCCCCCGCGCTCGTCGTCGGCGTCCTCGCGGCGGCCCTACTGCTGCTCGACTTCGCGTCCCCGGACGCCTTCCTGGCCATCGGCACCACCTGCATCGTGATGCTGTACCTGGCGTACGCGATGGTCACCGGCCCGCTGCTGGTCCGCAGGCTGCGCGGCGGATTCTCCCCGGCCGGCACGGACGAGACGGGCGCCCCGCTGTTCTCCCTGGGCCGCTGGGGCGTCCCGGTGAACGCCCTCGCGCTCCTCTACGGCCTGCTGATGACGGTCAACCTGGCCTGGCCGCGGGCCGCGGTGTACGACCCGGCGGGCGGCCACTGGTACTTCCAGTGGTTCACCGTCCTGTTCCTGGCCGCCACGGTCGCGGCGGGCGTCGCCTTCCGCGCGTACCGCAGGCGCACCGCCGCGTCGGCGACCGCTCTCGCTGATGCGCGGTCCGTCTAGGGCGTCGACGCGTGCGGGCGGGGCGGCCGAGCGGTCAGTCGCCCTGTACGCGCGCGTGCAGGTGCATGTCGTGCCAGCCGTCCTGATGGAGCACCGCACTGCGCTTGGTGCCCTCCAGGGCGAAGCCCGCCTTGCCGGCGACCCGGCAGGAGGCCTCGTTGGCGATGGCGTGCATCAGCTCCAGACGGTGGAAGCCGATCTCGTCGAAGGCCCAGCGCGTCAGGGCGGTCGTGGCGCGCGGCGCGACCCCCCGGCCGCGGGCCGCCCCGGTCGTCCAGTACGCGACCTCGGCCACGCCCTCGTCCAGTTGGACGGCGCGCAGCGCCACCCGGCCCAGCAGTTCGTCGGTGTGCGCGTCGACGACGGCCCACTGGGCGCTGCGCTCCTCCTGCCAGCACGTCCGCCACTCCTCGATCCAGCCGGCCACCTCCTCCTCGGAGTCGGCGGCCCGGATGTGCCACTGGTGCATCGCCGGGTCCTGGAAGGCGACGTGGACGGCCGGCGTGTCGGTGGCCCGCCACGGGCGCAGCAGCAGGCCGTCGCCGGTGCGGAGCACGGGCTGCGGGGCGCCCGAGAGGGTACCGGCGGGCAGGACGGGGTCGGCGGTGTAGGGCATGACCCGCATCCTTCCAAGCGGCCGCGGGCCGTCAACCGGATTTCCCCGTCGCCGCGCGAACCGGGGCTCCCGCCGGGGCCCCGCCCGGCACCCCCCGCCGTACGCTGGACCCCGATGAGACGCCGCACCCCTCCCCCGCCCTCCCCCCTGCCGCAGCGCGACGGCATCGACCCGGTGCGGGTGCGGCTGCCCGGCGAGGGCGACTGGGCCACCGTCCGGGAGCACCTGGTGGAGCGGCTCGGCGAGACGCGCGCCCCGATCGTGGACGCGATGCTCGCGGCCGGCCTGGTCGTCGGCGCCGACGGGACGCCGGTCGCGCCCGACGCTCCGTACGTGCCGGGCAAGTTCGTGTGGTTCCACCGGGAGCTGCCGGCCGAGACGCCCGTGCCGTTTCCGCTGGAGATCGTGTACCGCGACGAGCACATCGTCGTCGTCGACAAGCCGCACTTCCTGGCCACCACCCCGCGCGGCAGCCATGTGACGGAGACGGCCCTGGCCCGGCTGCGGCGGGAGCTGGGCCTTCCCGCGCTGGGTGCCGCACACCGCCTGGACCGGCTCACGGCCGGTCTGGTGCTGTTCACGGTGCGGCCCGAGGAGCGCGGTGCCTACCAGGGACTGTTCCGTGAGCGCCGGGTGCGCAAGGTGTACGAGGCCGTCGCACCGTACGACCCCGCCCTCGTCCTGCCCCGGACGGTGCGCAGCCGGATCGTCAAGGAGCGCGGGGTCCTGGCCGCCTACGAGGTGGCGGGCGAGCCGAACGCGGTGAGCCGCGTGGAGCTGCTCGAGCACAGCGCGGCGCGGGGGCTCGGCCGCTACCGGCTGCTGCCCGCGACCGGGCAGACGCACCAGCTGCGCGTCCATCTGAACTCCCTCGGCGTGCCGATCCTCGGGGATCCGCTCTACCCCGAGGTGGCCGCCCCCGTGCCGGCCGACGACTTCCGGCGCCCGCTGCAACTGCTCGCGCGGGAACTGGAGTTCACCGACCCGGTCACGGGGACGGAGCACCGGCTGCGCAGCGCGCGCACACTGCAGGCCTGGGCGTCGTACGACCGCTGGGCCGCCGCCGCACAGCCGGAGACCGGTCGGTGAGCGGTGCGGTGCGACCGGCTCAGTAGCCGCGCCACCAGGCCAGGAAGCGACGCCAGGCGTTCGGCCTGCGGGCCGGCGCGGCCGGCTGCGCGGCGGCCGGAACGGGCGGCGCGGGCGGCGCCGGCCGTGGCGCGGCGGCCGGCTCGGCGACGGGGCCCGGCACGGGCGCGGTCCGCGGCGGGGTGATCACCGGGGGCATGGTCCGCTGCGGCGGGACCGGGGCGTGGCTCGGCTTGTGCTTGACGTCCTGCTGGGGCTTCGGCTCGAACCGGACCGGCAGCTCCACCAGGTGGCGTGAGGCGATGGACGTCGTCCAGCGCAACTCGTCCTCTTCGCAGTCCAGTTGGATGTCCGGCAGCCGCATCAGCAGCGCGTCTACGCCGACGTCGGCGATGGCACGGCCGATGTCCTGGCCGGGGCACTCGTGCGGGCCGCTGCCGAAGGCGAGATGGGAGCGGTTGCCCTGCATGTGGGCGGACAGGTCGGGGCGGACCCGGGGGTCCACGTTGCCGGGCGCGGGCGAGAAGAAGAGGCCGTCGCCCCGGCGGATGCGCTGACCGCCCAACTCCGTGTCCTGCTTGGCGAAGTAGCCGAAGATCGTGCTGAACGGGGGCTCGTCCCACAGGGACTGCTCCACCGCCTCCGCCACCGTCATCTGGCCGCCGTTGAGCTGGGCGAGGAAACGCGGGTCGGTGAGGACCATGCGCAGCACGTTGGAGAGCAGGTTGACGGTGGCCTCGTAGGCGGCGAAGAGGACCAGGCGCAGATGCTCCCTGATCTCGTCGTCGGTGAGCCCGGCAGGGTGGCCGATGAGGTGACTGGTGAAGTCCTCCTCGGGCTCGGCGCGGCGGCGGGCGGTGAGGCGGCCGAGCGCCCCGACGACGTACTCGTGGCTCGCGACCGCGGTCTCCGTACCCTTGAGGGCGTCACGGGCGGCGTGCACCATCGTGTCGTTGTACTCGTCGGGCATGCCCAGGACATGGCACATCACGGCCATCGGGAGGTGTTCGGCGAAGTCGCCGACCAGGTCCGCCCCGCCCTTCTCACAGAAGCGGTTGACCAGGCGCTGACTGGAGCGGTTGATGTGGCGGCGCACGCTGCGGTCGTCGATGGTGGCCAGGGCCGCGGTGACCGCGCCCCGCAGCCGCTTGTGCTCCTCGCCCTCGGCGTGGGCGCAGATCGGCTGCCAGGCGATGTGCGGCATCAGCGGGTGGTCGGGCCGGACCTTGCCGTCCACCAGCTGCGACCAGATGCGGCTGTCCTTGGTGAACTGCGAGGGCGTGCGCACCATGCGCAGGTTCTCGGCGTGGCCGAGGACCATCCACATCGGCAGGTCGTCGTGGATCAGGACCGGCGCCACGGGGCCGTGTTCCTCGCGCAGTCGCTCGTACAGTTCGTTCAGGTCCTCCGCTCCGGGGCCGTAGAGGCGGGCCAGGCCGCCGGGGCCCCGCACGTGTGCGGGGCAGCCGGCCGGCGGGTCGAGGGCGAGGTCGTGCGGGCCGGTGGGGGCGCCGGTGGGGGTGGGGTGTTCGGGAGTCACAGGGGGTCGCTCCGAAACTGTGCTGAATCCGGTGTCGGTGGAGGGGGTGCCGTGCGGGTCAGGTGAGGCTGCGGCTGAGCGCCAGGGAGTGCAGGAAACGCATGAGGGTCATCAGGACGTCGCGGCTGGAGGCTCGGCGTCGGACGTCGCACTCCACGATCGGGATCTCGGGAGGCAGGTCGAGCGCGGCCCTCAGGTCGTCGAGGGGGTAACGGGGGCCGTCGGGGAAGGTGTTGACGGCGACGACGAAGGGCACGCCGCCCTCCTCCAGCCGGCCCATGACCTCGAAGCTGACTTCGAGGCGGCGGGTGTCGACCAGCACGACCGCGCCCAGCGCCCCTTCGAAGAGCCCGTTCCACAAGAACCAGAAACGCTCCTGGCCCGGGGTGCCGAAGAGGTAGAGCACGACCTGGTCGGTGATCCGGATGCGTCCGAAGTCCATGGCCACGGTGGTGGCGGTCTTGGTCTCGGAGCCGTAGTCGTCGTCGATCCCGATGCCCGCCTGGGTCATGGTCTCCTCGGTGGTCAGCGGCCTGATCTCGCTGACGGAACCGACCATGGTGGTCTTGCCGACGCCGAAGCCGCCCACAATGACGATCTTCGCCGCGGCGGTGGTGGTGTGCGGCAGGTGGTCCTCGGCCCGTGGGCCGGGGAGCGTGTCAGAGCCGTTGAAGTCCATGCATCACCGCTTCGAGAAGGGAACGGTCGGGGAGCTGCTGCCGGACGATGGGGGCGCGCGCCTGGACGAGCTCGGCCGCCAGCATCTCGGTGAGCAGCACCGTCACCACGCTGAACGGCAGGCCCAGATAGGCCGACACCTCGGCCACCGAGAGCGGGGCGCCGCACATCCGCAGCACCGCGGTCTGTTCCGGCGGGGCCGACGAAGGCGGCTCGGCGCACGCCACGATCAGCGTGACGAGGTCGAGGGGCGCCCGCTCGCCGTCCGCTCCCGTGATGATGTACAGCCGTTCGGGGTTCTTGCCCTCCCCCTCCTGCGGGGGCTCCGCGGCCTGCGGGGACGGCGGAGGCTGCGGAGGAGGTACGGGCAGGGGTTGTCGCCGCCGGCGTTGCGGAGGGGTCATACGTTCTGCCCGTTGCGCCGGGGAGGACTGGTCAGGTGAGCGCCGATGCGGACGACCAGGTCGCGCATCATGCCGCTCATCCGGCCCGCCTCGCAGCGCACGTCGGCGAGGACCGCGAGGTAGGCGTTGGCGCCCGCCGACATCATGTAGAAGTAGCCGCCGCTCAGGTCGATGACGACCATGTCCATCTCGCCGTTGCTGGAGTGGATCTCCTGTCCGACGGCGGTGGCCAGGCTCTGCAGACCGGCGCAGGCCGCGGCGACCCGGTCGGCGGCGTCGGGGTCGCCGGCGTAACGGGCGATGCGCAGTCCGTCGGCCGACAGCACCACGATCATCTCGATGCCCGGAACGCCGTCGTAGAGCTCCTTGAGCAGCCAGTCGAAGTTTTGGCGCTGCTGGATCACGTGGGGTCCCCTTCATCGTCGGCCTCGGTCTTGGCCTTGTCTTCGAGCAGGTGCAGGTAGGCGGTGGGATTGCGGGTGAAGTCCGTGGGGTGCACGCCGGGCGGAGCGACTTTCTTCAGGCCCTCCCAGAAGGCCTCGAAGGCCAGTCCGGGCTCGCGCTTCGGCTCGGGAGCGGGCTCCGGCTCGGGCCGCGCGAACGGGTCGGGCTTTCCCTCGCGGGCGGCCTCCTGGGCGGCGTACGCCTCGGCGTAGCGCTGGGTGATCGGGATGGTGGTCTTGCTGCGGCGCTGGGGCAGGCCCTGCTCGGTCCACTCGGTGACCTCGGGCACGTCGTCGGTCAGGGAGACTCCGGCCGGGATCCGCGCGTTGGTGGGCCGGCGCTTCTTGGGCGGGCGCTTGGGACCCTCGCCGACGGTGCTCAGGTCGATCTGCGGTACGGCGGTGGCGCCGATGCCGTGCGCGAAGCCGGGGGCCGGATCGCAGGTCTGCATCTCGCTCGGCACGATGAGGACGGCCCGGACACCGCCGTAGGCCGAGGTGCGCAGCGAGACCTGGAGGTTGAACGAGGTGCACAGACGGCCGACGACCGCGAGGCCCAGGCGCGGGGTGCCGCCGGCGTCCTGGATGTCGACGCCGGCTTTGGCCTGCTCCAGCATGCGTTCGGCCTTGGCGCGGGCCTCTTCGCTGAGGCTGACGCCGGCGTCCTCGATCTCGATGGCGATGCCGGTCTGCACCTCGACCGCGTTGACGTGCACCTTGCTCTGCGGGGGCGAGTAGCGGGTGGCGTTGTCGAGGAGCTCGGCCAGCGCGTGGATGAGCGGCTCGACGGAGAGCCCGCGGATGTTGACCTTGGCGATGGAGTCCAGCTTGATGCGCCGGTACTCGAGGATGCGGGACATGGCGCCGCGCAGCACGCTGTACAGCGGGACCGGCTGGGGCCAGTTGCGGCTGGGCCGGCCGCCGCCGAGCACGCCGATGGAGTCGGCGAGGCGTCCGATCAGCGCGGTGCCGTGGTCGATGCGCAGCAGGTCGTCGAAGACCTCGGGGTTGCGGCCGTGGTCCTCCTCCATCTCCCGCAGTTCCGCGGCCTGCTGGTGGACGATGGCCTGCATGCGGCGGGCGACGCTGACGAAGGAGCGCTGGGCGGAGTCGCGCAGGGACTCCTCGTGGTCGACGATGTCGAGGATCCTGCGGACCACGGCCCGCTGCGCGTCGTCGAGTTCGCGGAACGAAGGATCACTCTCGCTGAGGTCGCGCATCACCTCCCTGGGGGAATTTCCGGCGCGCAGCCACTGAACGGCGCTCGGCACGTGTTCCTGGGCGAGGCGACGGTTCTCCTCGGCGTGGTCGGCGACGCGCCGTTCCAGGTACGCGAGGCGCTGGTTCCTCTCCGCGCGCAGTTCCCGCAGTTGCCGACCGCGCCGGACCGACTCGGCTCCCGCCGCGATCACCAGGAGGGTGGCGACGCCTCCACAGACGCCGACGGCGAGCCGGGCCTGCGCCGCCACCAGGGCGACGGCGGCGCCGGTCGCCGCGGCCATCAGTATCGCGGGCAGCAACAGCACACGCGCAAGGGGAAGTTCTCGGCGACCGGGTGGGGACTGAACACTCACCATGTGGGCACCCTCTGTAGGGATCTGTCGTCATCTTCGGGATATCGGGGAACAAGCGCACGAATTCGCCTCAACTCGGTGCGTCGCGGGCGAGCTTAGTCCGACCGGATCATCGCCGCGCCAGATTCGGCAACCGCCTGAAACCACTCCCGTACGTGGAGTAACCTCAGGTCATTTACACGATGCGCGATCACACGAACACCGTGAGTAGCGGCGCACAGGCGTGCGAAACAATTCACCGGGACGGATGGGAGCACCGCCCTTCGGGCGGCACCACGCGAGACGCGGTCACCACGAGACCGAGACCGGCCGGGCGCCGTCGAGTCAGCGGCGCACGGCCCGCGCCAGTGGTCCCCAGCCCTCGTCGGTCACGCACGGCCCGCGCCGGCCGCGCGCCGCTCCCGTCAGTCGCGCACGATACGCAGGGCGGCGTCGGCGGTGGCGCGGGCGAAACGCGAGGCGGAGCCCTCCGCATCCGACCGGCGGACGAGGATGACGCCCTCGATGAGCCCGAAGACCAGGTCGGTTCGCACATCGAGCTCGTCCGCGTCGAGCGCGTCGCCCGCCTCGGTCGCGGCGACCAGCCGTCGGTAGGCGTCCTTGAGTTCGGCGCGCACGGCGTGGAAGCCGGCGAACCGCTCGGCCCGCACCTCGGGGAGCAGATAGAGACCGCCGAGGTTGTGGGGGCCGCCGCACAGCAGCTCCACATCGGTGCGGCACAGCTCCCACAACCGCTCCCCGGCCGGCCGCGCGGTGTCGGCCAGCAGCTCGCGGGCGCGGGTCAGCGACGGTGCGACCGTCGACTCCAGCAGGGCCGCGAGCAGCTCCTCCTTGCCGGAGACGTAGTGGTACATGGAGGCCTGGCGCATGCCCGCGCGTTCGGCGACGGCCCGGGTCGTGGTGGCGGCGTAGCCGCGCGTGGTGAACAACTCCGCGGCCGCCACGAGCAGTTCGTCGCGCGGCGCGAGCCCGCTGTCCGGGCGCTGCGCGGCCCGCGGCCGGCCCACTCGACGCCCGCTGTCCGTCCCCATGCGTTCGATCCTCGCACACGCCCCGGTACGGCGATCTTCGTCCGGGCCCCCGGTGAGGAGTCGGTAACCGGCCCGCAATCCGAGGGCAACGACGGCGACCCGCCCCGGACCTAATTTCTGTCGGGCGACAGAAATCAACGCGACAGTGACGGAACCGAGCTGCGGAGGTCCGCCATGGCGGCGACAGCGACCACATACGGAGCACGCGCCCACGCCCGGGCCCAGGAGGGCGCACGCGCCGAGGCCATGCCGGTCGTACCGGCCCGGGACTGGCCTGCCCCGCCCTGCGAGGCGGGACTCCTGGTCTGGGCCGAGACGGTCGCGGGCGGCAACTACACCCACCGCGTCCTGGCCCGGGGAAGCGAACTGCGCCTGACCGACCTGCACGGCGACGCCTGCGCCCACCTCCTGCTGTTCGCCGACGACCGGCCCTGGGAGCGGCTGAACGTCGCCGACACGGTCAAGGTGCAGTGGAACGCCTACCTCGGCGAGGGCGTCCTGCTCCTGTCCGACCAGGGGCGCGTCCTCGCCTCGGTCGTCGCCGACACCACCGGCCGGCACGACGCCCTGTGCGGCACCTCCACACTCGTGCGCAACACCGAGCGCTACGGCGACGGCGCCCCGCAGTCCCCCTCCCCGGCCGGCCGGGAACTGTTCAAACTGGCCGCCGCCAAGAACGGCCTCGATCCCCGCGACCTGCCGCCCTCCCTCTCCTTCTTCCAGGGTGTGCGGGTCGGCGAGGACGGCACCCTCGACTTCATCGGCTCGGCGGGCCCGGGCGGCAGCGTCACCCTGCGCGCCGAACAGGACGTGACCGTCCTGATCGCCAACGTGCCGCACCCGTCCGACCCGCGCCCGCGGTACGTCAGCACCGCGCTGGAGGTCCTCGCCTGGCGGGCCGGCCCGACACGACCGGGCGACCCGCTCTGGGACGCCACCCCCGAGGGCCGCCGCGCCTTCCTCAACACCGCCGAACACCTCACCGCCCGGGGGCTCGTATGAAGACCGTCGTTCCCGCCCGCGCCGCATGGTCGTCCGTCGTCCGCGCCGACGCCGTCCTCACCATCACCGACCTGCACGGCAACCAGGCAGTCGACTTCCTCGTGTACGACGCCCACGACACGTCCGTGCGCTACAGCGCCCCCGACACCATCCACGCCCAGGGCGGCATCTTCCTCACCACGGGCAGCGTGCTGATGTCCAACGAGCACACCCCGCTGATGACGGTGACCGCCGACGCCGTGGGCCGCCACGACACCGTCGGCGGCGCCTGCTCCAAGGAGTCCAACACCCTGCGCTACGGCCACCACACCTTCTCCCAGCACGCCTGCGTGGACAACTTCCTCGCCGAGGGGGCCCGGCACGGCCTCGGCAAGCGGGACCTGGTCTCCAACATCAACTGGTACATGAACGTGCCCGTCGAGAAGGACGGCACCCTCGGTATCGTCGACGGCCTCTCCGCGCCCGGTCTGTCCCTCTCGCTGCGCGCCGAACGGGACGTGCTGGTACTGGTCTCCAACTGCCCGCAGATCAACAACCCGTGCAACGGCTTCGAGCCGACGGCGGTGGAAATGACGATCACCGAGGCGGCCGGCGCATGATATTCGACACGGTGCTGGTCGCCAACCGGGGCGAGATAGCCGTCCGCATCATCCGCACCGCCCGCGAACTCGGCCTGCGCACGGTCGCGGTGTACTCCGACCCCGACCGCTCGGCGCCGCACGTCCGGCTCGCCGACGAGGCCGTGCGGCTCGGGCCGGCCCCCGCGAAGGAGTCCTACCTCGACGCCGACCTGGTCCTGCGGGCCGCCAAGGACACCGGGGCCGGCGCGATCCACCCGGGGTACGGCTTCCTCTCCGAGGACGCGTCCTTCGCCCGCCGCTGCGCCGACGCCGGCATCGTCTTCGTCGGTCCGACCCCCGGGCAACTCGAGCTGTTCGGCGCCAAGCACACCGCCCGGGCGGCGGCGAAGGCGGCCGGGGTGCCGCTGGCGCCGGGCACCGAACTGCTCGCCTCGCTCACCGAGGCGCAGGAGGAGGCCCGGGCCATCGGCTACCCGGTGATGCTGAAGGCGACCGGGGGCGGCGGCGGGATCGGCATGTCGGCCTGCGCCGGACCCGACGAGCTCGCCGACGCCTGGGAACGCGTCCAGCGCGTCGCGGCGGCCTCCTTCGCCACCGCCGGCGTCTTCCTGGAACGGCTCGTCGCCGACGCCCGCCACGTCGAGGTCCAGGTGTTCGGCGACGGCCGGGGCGGCGTCGTCGTCCTCGGCGACCGCGACTGCTCGCTGCAACGCCGCAACCAGAAGGTCCTGGAGGAGGCCCCCGCGCCGGGCATCCCGGACCATGTGCGCGCACGGCTCGCCTCCGGCGCCCGCGACCTGTGCGCCTCCGTGCGCTACCGCTCCGCCGGTACCGTCGAGTACGTCTACGACGCGGCCCGCGAGGAGGCGTACTTCCTCGAGGTCAACACCCGGCTCCAGGTGGAGCATCCGGTCACCGAGGAGATCTACGGCGTCGACCTCGTCGCCTGGATGCTGCGACTGGCGCGCGGCGAGGAGGACGTCGTCCGCGACCCCGGCCCGCCGCGCGGCCACGCCGTGGAGGCCCGCCTCTACGCGGAGGACCCGACCCGCGGACACCGGCCCAGCGCCGGCCTGCTGACCCGGGTGGAGTTCCCCGCGGGGGTGCGCGTCGACGGCTGGGTGGAGACCGGCACCGAGGTGACGACGTCCTACGACCCGATGCTCGCGAAGGTGATCGCGCACGGACCGAACCGCACGGAGGCCCTGCGGCGCCTCGACGCCGCCCTGGCCCGCACCCGTGTCGACGGCATCGAGACCAACCTCGGGCTGGTGCGGGCGGCGCTGACCGACGACCGCCTGGTCACGGCCACCCACTCGACGGCCACCCTCGCCGACGTGCACGACCCCACCCCGCGCGTGGAGGTGGTCTCCGGCGGCACCCTCACCACCGTCCAGGACTGGCCAGGCCGCACCGGCCACTGGCAGGTCGGCGTCCCCCCGTCCGGCCCGATGGACGACCGCTCCTTCCGCCTCGGCAACAGGGCACTCGGCAACCCCGAGGGCGCCCCGGGTCTGGAGTGCACCCTGCGCGGTCCGGCACTGCGGTTCAGCCACGCCACGTCCGTCTGCGTGACGGGCGCGCCCGCGACCGTCACCGTGGACGGCACGGCGGTCGCCCAGTGGGAACCGCTGACCGTGCCCGCCGGCTCCCTGCTGGAGATCGGCGCGCCGAGCGAACACGGCCTGCGCACCTACGTCCTGTTCGCCGGCGGTCTGGACGTCCCCGCCTTCCTGGGCAGCGCGAGCACCTTCACCCTGGGCCGGTTCGGCGGCCACGGCGGACGGGCCCTGCGGACGGGCGACGTCCTGCACGGCGGGACGACCGCCGAGGGCTCCCCGGTCACGGACCGGCCGTCCTTCGGCTCCGTCTGGGACGTCGGCGCCGTCGAAGGACCCCACGCCGCACCGGAGTTCTTCACCGAGGACGACATCCGCGACTTCTACGCCGCCGACTGGAAGGTCCACTTCAACTCGGCCCGCACCGGCGTGCGCCTGATCGGACCCAAGCCGCGCTGGGCACGCACCGACGGCGGCGAGGCGGGCCTGCACCCGTCCAACATCCACGACACGCCGTACTCCGTCGGCGCCGTCGACTACACGGGCGACATGCCGGTGCTGCTCGGACCGGACGGGCCCTCCCTCGGCGGGTTCGTGTGCCCGGCGACGGTCCTGAGCTCCGAACGCTGGAAACTGGGCCAGCTGCGGCCCGGCGACACGGTCCGCTTCCGGCCGGTGGACGTGGACGGCGCACCGCGCGCCGCGATCGTCGACGGCGGCGTGCTGGCCCGGGACGGCGACGTGACGTACCGGCGCAGCGGCGACGACAACCTGCTGGTCGAGTTCGGCCCGATGCAGCTGGACCTGGCCCTGCGGATGCGGGTCCACGCCCTGATGGAGGCGGTGGCCGAGACCGGCCCCGACGGCGTCACCGACCTCACCCCGGGAATCCGCTCCCTGCAGATCCGGACCGACCCGGACCGTCTCCC
This sequence comes from Streptomyces sp. P3, assembly GCF_003032475.1. NCBI lineage: Bacteria > Bacillati > Actinomycetota > Actinomycetes > Kitasatosporales > Streptomycetaceae > Streptomyces > Streptomyces sp. P3. Next base: position 4,713,245 of record NZ_CP028369.1, on the reverse strand, counting down.
GAGCCACGAACTCCTCGCGGCCGTACGGAAGACGGTGGCCGCGTCGCCGCCCACGGACCGGCTGGTCGTGCCCTCCCGCACCGTGCACCTGCCGCTCTCCTGGGACGACCCGGCGACCCGGGACGCCATCGCGCGCTACATGGCGGGCGTGCGCGACGACGCCCCCTGGTGCCCGTGGAACATCGAGTTCATCCGCCGCGTCAACGGCCTCGGCACGCCGGCGGACGTCTACGACACGGTCTTCGCCGCGGAGTACCTGGTCCTCGGACTCGGCGACGTCTACCTGGGCGCACCCGTGGCCACCCCGCTCGACCCCCGGCACCGGCTGGTGACGACGAAGTACAACCCGGCGCGCACCTGGACCGCCGAGAACTCGGTGGGCATCGGCGGCGCGTACCTGTGCGTCTACGGCATGGAGGGTCCGGGCGGTTACCAGTTCGTGGGCCGGACGACGCAGGTGTGGTCGCCGTGGCAGCAGCGCGGGGCGTTCGCACCCGGCTCACCCTGGCTGCTGCGCTTCTTCGACCGGATCCGCTGGTACCCGGTCGACGCCGACGAACTGCTGGAACTGCGCGCCGACATCACCTCGGGCCGGTTCGTCCCGCGCATCGAGGAGGGCACGTTCTCACTCGCCGCGTACCAGGCCTTCCTCGCCGAACACGCCGACTCCATCGCCGCGTTCAGGGCGGGACAGCAGGCGGCGTTCGCGGCGGAGCGCGACGCGTGGGAGGCGGCGGGCGAGTTCGCGCGGGCGGAAGCGGCGACGGCGCCGCCCGCACCCCCCGCCGAGGTGAGCGTCCCCGCGGGCGGCCGGCTGGTCGAGGCGGAGTTCGCCGCGTCCGTGTGGCAGGTGAACGTCTCGCCCGGGGACGAGGTGAGCGCCGGTCAGCCGCTGCTCGCCCTGGAGGCGATGAAGATGGAGTCCAGGGTGCTGGCGCCGGTCGACGCCGTGGTGGCGCGGGTGCTGGCCCGGCCCGGCGACCAGGTGGAGGCGGGGACGGCGCTGGTCGTCCTGGCCCCGGCCGCGAACTGAGAGGAACCGCCATGTCGACGACGCTCCGTCGGATCCGCGCCGCCTACGACCGCGTCGAGGCCGTGGACCGCCCCGAGGTCTGGATCGCCCTGCGCCCGCGGGAGGAGGCCGAGGCGGAGGCCCGCGCGATCGACGAACGCGTCGCCGCAGGGGCCCGGCTCCCCCTCGCCGGACGGCTCTTCGCCGTCAAGGGCAACATCGACGCGGCCGGCCTGCCCACCACCGCGGGCTGTCCGGCGTACGCCTACGAACCCGCCGAGGACGCCCCGGCGGTCGCCGGTCTGCGCGCGGCCGGCGCGCTGCTGCTCGGCACGACGAACCTGGACCAGTTCGCGACCGGCCTGGTGGGGACCCGATCCCCGTACGGCGCGGTCCGCAACGCGTGGGATCCGGCCCGCGTCAGCGGCGGTTCCAGCTCCGGCTCGGCCGTCGCGGTCGCCCTCGGCATCGTCGACCTCGCGCTCGGCACGGACACCGCCGGCTCCGGCCGCGTGCCGGCCGCCTTCAACGGCATCGTCGGGCTGAAGCCGACCCGGGGCCTGGTGCCGACCACAGGTGTCGTCCCGGCCTGCGCGTCCCTGGACTGTGTGACGGTGTTCGCGCGTACCCTCGCGGAGGCCGAGCAGGCCCTCGCCCACATGGTCACCGGCCCCCTGCCGGCCCTCCCCGGGCGAGCCGCCGGCCCCTGGCGGATCGCCGTCCCGCCGCTCGCGCAGCTCGGCGAGCTGGACGAGGGCTGGGGCGAGGCGTACGAGGCGGCGGCCCGTCGGCTGGCGACGGCCGGCGCCGAACTGCGCCCCCTGGACCTGACCCCCTTCACGGAGGCCGCTGCCATGCTCTACGAGGGCGCCTTCGTGGCCGAGCGTTACACCGCCGTGGGCGCCTTCGTCGACAGGGCGACGGCCGAAGGCGGGGCGGGCCTCGACCCGACGGTGGCCGCCATCATCGGCGCCGCCCGCGACATCCCCGCCCACCGGCTCTTCGCCGACCAGGACCGGCTGGCCGCCCTGCGCACCCGTGCCCTGGCCGAACTGGCCGACGCGGACGCCCTGCTGCTGCCCACCACCCCCGGGCACCCCACACTCGCGGAGGTCGCCGCCGACCCGCTGGGCGCCAACGCCCGGCTGGGCCGCTTCACCAACTCCACCAACCTCTTCGACCTGGCGGCGGTGGCCGCGCCGGCCGGCGAGGTGAACGGGCTCCCGTTCGGCGTGATGCTCGTCGGGCCGGCTCACACGGACGAACGGCTCACACGGATCGCCGCCCTGCTCCGGCCGGAGACCCGACTTGCCGTGGTGGGCGCGCATCTGACGGGCCAGCCGCTGAACCCGCAACTGCTGGCGCTGGGCGCCCGGCTCGACACCGCGACCACGACCGCCCCGCTCTACCGCCTGCACGCCCTGCGCACCTCACCCCCGAAGCCGGGCCTGGAGCACGTGGGCGAGGGGGGCGCGGCCGTCGAGGCCGAGGTGTGGCGCCTGCCCGCGGAGGGCCTGGGCCACCTGCTGTCCGCACTCCCCCGCCCGATGGCGCTGGGCAGGGTGCACCTGTCGGACGGCAGCAGCGTCCCTGGCTTCCTGTGCGAGCCCGGCGCCCTGACGGACGCCGAGGACATCACGTCACACGGCAGCTGGCGCTCCTACCTGAACCACCACCAGGGGTAGCCCCCGGCGGCACAGGCGCGGCAGACCTCCCAGGGGTGCCGGGGGCGGCAAGCCTCCGGCGCGCTGGGCCAGGCAGGCCTTCCAGGGGCGCGGGAAACCGCGCACCCAAACCCCCGGGCACCCTTGCATCCAAGGGCGGGGAAAACGCCCTCAGGGGCGCGGGGAACTGCGCGACCAGCCACCAACTCCCCGCACCCGCCGCCCTCGCTCACCCGACCGACGAGTAGGCCACAACTCCCCGCAGCAGCTGATCGACGGCCTTGCGCGCGGCCTTCGCCACGGTCGAGCCCTCCGCAGGAGAAGCCGCCGCGATCTGCCCCAGCACGTCGATCACCTGCTTGCTCCAGCGCACGAAGTCGCCGGCCGGCATCTCCGCCTCGCGCAGCACCTCGTCGAGCCCCTTGCCGGAGGCCCACATATAGGCGGACCAGGCGAATCCCAGGTCGGGTTCGCGCTGTCCCACGCCCTCGGTCTGACTGATCCGGAAGTCCTCCTCCAGAGCGTCCAGCCGGCCCCAGATCCGAACCATCTCGCCGAGCGCGGCCTTCGCCTTGCCGGAGGGCAGCTTCGGTGCCATCGCGTCGTCGCCGACCCGCGACTCGTAGACCAACGCCGATACGCAGGCGGCGAGTTCGGCGGGGGCCAGCCCCTCCCACACGCCGGCGCGCAGGCACTCGCTGGCGAGCAGGTCGAGCTCGCCGTAGAGCCGGGCGAGCCGCTTGCCGTGCACGGTGACCTCGTTGCCGCGCAGATAGTCCAGCTCGGTCAGCAGCGCCACGATCCGGTCGAAGGTACGCGCGATGGTGTTGGTGCGTCCCTCGATGCGGCGCTCCAGCTGCGAGGTGTCGCGCAGCAGGCGGTGGTAGCGCTCGGCCCAGCGGGCGTGGTCCTCCCGGTCGGAGCAGCCGTGGCAGGGGTGCGCCCGGATCGCGGTGCGCAACCGGGCGATCTCCCGGTCGTCGGCGGCCTGGGAACGCTGCTTGCGGGCCCGCTCCGGCGGAATGTGCCCGGCCTTGGTGCGCAGCGCGGAGGCCAGGTCGCGGCGGGACTGCGGCGAGCGCGCGTTGAACGTCTTCGGGATCCGCATGCGGTCCAGAGCCTCGACCGGCACCGGGAAGTCCATCGAGGCCAGCCGCTTGACCTGCCGCTCGGCGGTCAGGACCAGCGGGCGCGGCCCGTCGTGGTGGTCGAAGCCGCGATGGCCGTTGGCCCGCCCGGCCGGAAGCCCCGGGTCGAGCACCAGCGCCAGTCCCGCGTACTTGCCGGCGGGCACGTGGATGACGTCCCCCGGCTTGAGCTTCTCCAGGGCCACGGCGGCCTCGGCGCGCCGCTGGGCCGCGCCCTGTTTGGCCAGCTCCGTCTCGCGGTCCTTGAGGTCGCGGCGCAGCCGCGCGTACTCGTCGAAGTCGCCGAGGTGGCAGGTCATGGAGGACTTGTAGCCCTCGAGACCCTCCTCGTTGCGCTGCACCTGCCGGGAGATCCCGACCACCGAACGGTCGGCCTGGAACTGCGCGAACGACGTCTCCAGCAGCTCGCGCGAGCGGTGCCGCCCGAACTGCTCGACGAGGTTGACCGCCATGTTGTACGACGGCTTGAAGCTGGAGCGCAGCGGATAGGTGCGGGTGCCCGCGAGCCCGGCCAGGTGGTCGGGGTTCATGGCGCGCTGCCACAGCACGACGGCGTGGCCCTCGACGTCGATGCCCCGTCGGCCCGCGCGCCCGGTGAGCTGGGTGTACTCGCCGGGGGTGATATCGGCGTGCTGCTCGCCGTTCCACTTGACGAGCTTCTCCAGGACGACCGAACGGGCCGGCATGTTGATGCCCAGGGCAAGCGTCTCGGTGGCGAAGACGGCCTTGACCAGGCCGCGTACGAACAGCTCCTCGACGACCTCCTTGAAGGAGGGCAGCATGCCCGCGTGGTGGGCGGCGATGCCCCGTTCCAGGCCCTCCAGCCACTCGTAGTAGCCGAGGACGTGCAGGTCCTCGTGGGGGATGGCGGCGGTACGCTCCTCGACCAGGGCGCGGACCTCGGCGCGCGACTCCTCGTCGTTCAGCCGCAGCCCCGCGTACAGGCACTGCTGGACGGCGGCCTCGCAGGCGGCCCGGCTGAAGATGAACGTGATGGCGGGCAGCAGACCCTCGGCGTCGAGCCGCTCGATGACCTCCGGCCGCCCCGGCGTCCACACCCGCGAGCGCTGCCGGCGCTCGCGCTCACGATCGGCTTCGCGCACGTTCCGGCCGCGCCTGCGGTCCTGGTAGGAGGGCTTGGAGGCCTCCATCCGGGCCAGACGGGCGAGGTCGGGGTTGACGGCCCTGCGGTGCCCCTCGCCCTCCTCGAACAGGTCGTACATCCGCCGGCCGGCGAGAACGTGCTGGAACAGCGGCACGGGCCGGTGCTCGGAGACGATCACCTCGGTGTCGCCGCGCACGGTATCCAGCCAGTCGCCGAACTCCTCGGCGTTGGACACGGTCGCCGACAGGGAGACCAGGGTGACCGACTCGGGGAGGTGGATGATCACCTCCTCCCACACGGCGCCGCGGAAGCGGTCGGAGAGGTAGTGCACCTCGTCCATCACCACGTACCCGAGGCCGAGGAGGGTCTGCGAGCCGGCGTACAGCATGTTCCGCAGTACCTCGGTGGTCATCACGACCACCGGGGCGTCGGAGTTCACGCTGTTGTCGCCGGTGAGCAGACCGACCTTGTCACTGCCGTAGCGGCGGCACAGGTCGGAGTACTTCTGGTTGGAGAGCGCCTTGATGGGCGTCGTGTAGAAGCACTTCCTGCCCTGCTGGAGAGCGAGGTGGACGGCGAACTCGCCCACGATCGTCTTGCCGGAACCGGTGGGCGCGGCGACCAGGACGCCCTTGCCCGCCTCGAGTGCCTGACAGGCCTCGATCTGGAAGGGGTCGAGACCGAAGTCGTACATCTCGCGGAAGGACGCGAGCGAGGTGGCCTGCTCGACAGCGCGCTTACGTGCTGCCTCGTACCGCTCGGCCGGGGAGAGATCCTCTGTCATCGTGCTTTCGAGCGTACCGGGCCACACCGACAACAGGACGATCATTATCCGGATCGGCTGCCGTCGAGCCTCGGTACGCCCAGCTCACAGGGGCACCGGCAGCCCGGTTCGGGGTCCGATGACCCGGACCGCGCCCGGCACGCACCGCGCGGTCAGCGGCAGCCGTCCGAGCCGCTCCCCGTCCGCGTACCCCGACACCCCCTCGGCGGCGATCTCGACCTTCGCCGCCCGGTGCACGGTGACCTCGCGGCGCTCCACGTGCGTGCCGCGGTACACCTTCGGGAAGACCCGCAGCAGCGTCGAGCGGCTGCAGGCCCCGACCACGGTGACGTCGAACAGCCCGTCGGTGAGGTCGGCGCCGGGGCAGATCCGCATGCCGCCGCCGTAGGACGGTGCGTTGCCGACGGCGACCAGGGTGGCCTCGGTCTCCAGGACGGCACCGTCGTCGAGGGTGATCCGGTACGGGAAGGGGCGCAGGGCCGCCAGTTCGACGAGCATCGCCAGGTCGTACCGGAGCCGTCCGGCGGGCCATCGCAGCCGGTTGCCGCGGTCGTTGACGCGGGAGTCGAAGCCGGAGGCGAGGACTGTGCCGAACCAGCGTCCGCCGGTCCGGCCGAGGTCGACGTCGCGGATCCGGTCCTCCTTGAGGGCCTCGGCGATCAGACGTCCGGCGGCGGCCGGGTCCCGCACGGGCAGGCCCAGGGCGCGGGCGAAGTCGTTGCCGGTCCCGGCGGCGACCAGACCGAGCGGGGTGCGGGTGCCGGCGACGGCCTGGAGCGCGAGGTGGGCCAGTCCGTCGCCGCCGACGGCGATCAGGGCGCCGGTGCCGTCCGCGACGGCGGCACGCGCGCGAGTGAGGGCGTCCCCTGCGTTCTCGCCGAGGACGGTGCGCACGCGGAAGCCGGCCGCCCGCAACGCGGAAGCGGCCGGCCGCGCTGCGCGGGCGCCCCGGCCGCGGCCCGCCGCGGGGTTGACGAAGAGGGTGATCTCACTGGTCACGGGGATGACCCCAAGAACTCTCCGACGCCTCTCAGGTCACGTCGTCATAACCGTTGACGCGGTCCGTGGTCGCCTGCTCCGGCAGCGACCGGCTCGCGGAGACGGTCTCGACCTCGCCGATGGCCTCGGGGGTGAGGTCCAGATCCGAAGCCTCGTCGTCGGCCGGTCCCATCGCGTCGCGACGGCTCTTGCGACGGTCGTTGAGCAGGGAGAAGGCGGTCGCGCAGAAGTAGAGGACCCAGATGGGACCGGCGAGCGCCAACATGGTCAGCGGGTCGGTGCTGGGCGTGGCGACCGCGGCGAACACCGTGATACCGATGATCATTCCGCGCCACCAGCCGAGCATGCGCTTACCGGTGAGCACCCCGGTCAGGTTGAGCATCACCAGCAGCAGCGGCAGCTCGAACGAGAGCCCGAAGACCAGCACCATGCGCACGATCAGGTCGAGCAGTTCGTCCAGCGGCAGCTGGTTGTCCAGGTCTGCGGGCGAGAACTGGAGCAGCACCTTGGCCATGGTCGGCAGCGTCTCGTACGCGAAGAACGCTCCGCCGAGGAACAGCGGAACGCCCGTGCCGACGAACGCGTAGGCGTACTTGCGCTCGTGCTTGTGCAGGCCCGGCGCGACGAAGGCCCACAACTGGTACAGCCAGACCGGCGACGCGAAGATCACGCCGGCCATCAGGGAGACCTTCAGAGCGAGCGTGAACGGCGTGAGCAGACCGTTCAGCACGATGCGGGCGCAGGTCGCGCTGCGCTGGTGCGCCAGCTCCGCGAAGCTGGAGTCGCACCCCACGGCATGCAGGATCGGGTTCGTGAAGAACTCGATGATGCTCTTGTAAAAGAAAGCGGCGACGATCGTCACGACGACGATGGCCAGCATCGCCTTCGCGAGCCGGTTGCGGAGCTCACGAAGGTGATCCGCGAGGGGCATCCGCCCCTCGGGGTCCATCTCCTCTTTGCGGGCAGACTTCAGCAACCCACGTTCCCATCTCGTGCGGCGGGCCGGAGGTCACCGGCCCTGCGTCAGCGCTTGGTCGTGTCCGTCGGCTCGGTGACCGGACGGGAGCTGGTCACGTCGCCGGGAGAGGCCTGGATGGTGCGCTGAACCGGGGGCTGCTCGTCGTTGTGGGGCGGGCCGGCCGGCGTGGCCGTGCTGCTGCCCTCTTCCTTCATCGCCTTCGCCTCGCTCTTGAGAATGCGAGCGGACTTGCCGAGCGACCGCGCCATGTCGGGAAGCTTCTTGGCGCCGAACAGCAGGATGACGACGACGAGGATGAGAATGATCTCGGGGGCGCCGAGCCTTCCGAACATAAGTCTTTACCTTCTCACCGAGGCTGCGGGGGTGGTTGCCGTCCGACCGGTCGGACAACTGTCCGAACGATCGTGATGACAGCGATCGTAACGCTCAGGGGTAAACGGGAGGCAATCCCCTTGTGCCTACTCCCGGTGCGCGGTCCGGGCCTCGTTATCCGAGCCGCGATCAGCAGCGTACCTGCCTCCCCCACCGGCGCGGGAGGGCGAAGTGGCCCAAAACGCATTCACCCGGCGCTCACGGAACGGCCACGGCTCCGCGCGTGCTCCGGCAGGGAGCAGCGGTCACAAGGAGTCCACGGCGCGCGCCGCACTCACCGCCGCCCGCTCCAGGTCCTGGGCGGCCCGGTCGATACGGCGTGCGGACTCCGCGACCTGCCGCCCCAGACTCCGCGCCTCGAGGAAGACCCGCACGGCGAACACCGCGAGAACGGCGAGACCCGCAAAACCCAACGCAACCGCGCACATCGGCCAGAACATGGGGCCGAGCCTAAACCCCGTTACGGGGTCTGCAGGCGCAGGGTCCTGACCCCGCCGCCGGTGAGCAGCTCGACGATGCGCTCCCCGGCCGGCTTGCGCACGGCCGCCCCGCAGTCGGGACAGGTGAACGAGTAGAAGGTGGTACGGCTGGAGGCGCCGATCGCGAGCCGCAGCGCGCTCGCGGTCAGCTCGAAACGGCCCCGGCAGTCCGGGCAGCCCGCCCGGAAACGGACCGGCGCCACACTGCGCATCCCCGCGAACGCGGACGCCACCGACAGCGCCCGCACCCCCGACGTCACCGACTCGCTCAAGTCCCCTGCTCCCGCCCGTCGACCCCACCGTCGCCCCGCTGCCGCTCCCCCTGCGCGACCGCCGGCTCCGCCGCCTCGAACCCGTCGTACGCCGCCAGCGCCTCACGGGCGGCACGGCGGGCGCTGTCGGCGAGGTCCGGCGGCGAGACGATCCGCCCGTCACGCCCGAGCCGCAGGGCCAGTCGCCGCAGCGAGGCCGGGTCGGGCGTACGCAGAGTGATACGCAGGCCGCCGTCGGGAAGTTCATCGGCGCTGTCGTGCGGGTAGTACTCGGCGACCCAGCGCCCCCCGGGACCGACCTCGACGACCACCTCCGGGTCCTCCGCGGACGGCTGCACCAGCCCTTCCGACAGGTCCCGCAGCTCGACCTCCGGCGGCGCGGACGGCTCGTCGAGAATCCTGATCTCGGCCACCCGGTCCAGCCGGAAGGTGCGGCGCGCCTCCGAGCGGCGACACCAGGCCTCCACGTACGTGTGGCCCACGCTGACCAGGCGGATCGGGTCGATCTCGCGCTCGGTGACCTGGTCACGGGCGGGCGAGTAGTAGCGGATCCACAGCCGGCGCCGCTCCGAGATCGCCCGGTCGACGTCGGCGAAGACGCCGCCCTCGGACTCGAACGTCACCGACAGGCGGGAGCTGGCTCCGGCCGCCTCGCCCGCGGCGGTCTCTACCTTCGCCGTGGCGCGCAGCAGCGCCTGCCGGTCGCCCTCGCGCAGACCGGGCAGCGTCGCCACCGCCCGCGCCGCCACCAGCAGCGCGGTCGCCTCGTCGGCGGCCAGCCGCAGCGGCTCGGCGGCGTCCGCGCCGAGCGCGGCCGGGTTGTGCCACCAGATGCGCTCGCCGTCGGTGTCGATGTCGAGGAGGTCCCCGCCCCGGAAACTGGTGCCGCACATGGGCAGCACGTCCAGGTCGGAGACCAGCTCGTCCTCGGTGATGCCGAAGGCGCGCGCCACGTCCTCGATGCGTGCGCCGGGGCGTTCCCGAAGGTACGTCACCAGGGAGAGCATCCGCCGGGTCTGGTCGATCGCGTTCGTGGGCCTGACCGGTTTGCCTGCCACTGTGTTGCTCGCTCCCCCTCAGCCCTTGGCCACGGCCCGTAGCCGGTCCACGACGTCCGCCCGCAGCTCGGCCGGCTCCAGCACCACCACGTCCGGCCCGAACTCCACCAGCCAGGCGTCCAGCCCGTGGCCGTACGGAATCTCCAACTCGTCCCAGCCGTCCCCGAGTTCCCGCACCGCGGTGGCCTTGGCCCGCAACGGGTACCCGGCGTCCGTCCGCAGCCGGATCAGGGCGCTGCGGTCGGCGGTCTCCCCCGCCCAGCTGGCGACCGTCTCGCGCACGATGACCACGTCGGGGACCGGCGCGGTGAAGCGCGCCCCGCGCGAACGCACCTTGCCGGTGATCCGCGACAGCCGGAAGACCCGCTCGGCCCCCCGGTCGCGGTCGAATCCGGCCAGATACCAGTGCCCGCGCCAGCACTCCAGCGCCCACGGCTCGACATGCCGGGGCTCCGGATGCGCCGCGGTCGCCTTGCGGTAGTCGAACACCACCGGCCGGCGGTCACGGCAGGCCAGCATCAGCGGCTCGAACGCCGCCTCGTGCACGGGAATCCGCGGTTCCAGCGCGCTGTGGGCCTCGTAGGGGTCGACGTCCTCGGGCAGCCCCGCGGCGCGCAGCTTCTGCAGAGCACCACTGGCCGCCCCCGCGAGCCGGGCCTGCTGCCACACCTTGGCGGCCAGACCCAGGGCAGCGGCCTCCTCGGCGTCCAGGGTGATCGGCGGCAGACGGTTGCTGTCCCGGCGGGCGAGATAACCGATCTCGCCGTCCAGGCTCTCCACGGTCTCGATGACCAGCCCGAGCTCACGGAGATCGTCCTTGTCCCGCTCGAACATCCGGTTGAAGGAGTCCTCCGACGCCGGGCCGCCGTGCCCGGACCGGACGGTCTCGACGTACGCCTCGATGGAGTCGCGCAGCTCACGCTTGCTGAGCGGCCTGCGCGTCCCGAGCAGACACAGCGCGAGGTTCATCAGCCGCTCGGCCTTGGCAATGGCCATCGACGCCCTTCGCCTCCCCTATGGTGCTTACGATCTACGACCGTACCGCCCCGCGGTACCCGGGCAAAAGCCGAGGGCCCATGCCCGGGCAGGCATGGGCCCCGGATGACCGCCACCGGTCGCGCCGCGACCGGCGCGGACCGGACGATCCGGGGTCAGACCCCGAGCAGGTCCACCACGAAGATCAGCGTCTCGCCCGGCTTGATCGCCGGGGTCGGGCTCTGGTTGCCGTAGGCGAGGTGGGCCGGGATCGTCAGCTGACGACGGCCGCCGACCTTCATGCCCTGCACGCCCTGGTCCCAGCCCTTGATGACCCGGCCGCCGCCGAGCGGGAAGCGGAACGGCGTGCCGCGGTTCCAGCTGGCGTCGAACTCCTCACCGGTGCTGAAGGCGACACCCACGTAGTGGACGCTGACGTTGTGGCCGGCCTGCGCGACCTCGCCGTCGCCCTCCCAGATGTCCTTGATCTCGAGGTCCGCCGGGGGCTCGCCACCGGGGAAGTCGATCTCGGGCTTGTCAATGCTCACGTCACTGGCTCCTGCACGTCTCACGGAAAAGCAACAACACGGACAGTCTTACACCTTGGACGGCCTCACGCCTTGGCGATGACGTCCACCGAGAACACCATCGTGGAGTCCTTCTCGATGCCGCTGCCGCTCGGCGGGTTGTCGCCGTACCCCAGCGCCGGCGGAATGACGATGACGACGCGGCTGCCCACCTTCTTGCCCGTCAGACCCTGCGCCCAGCCCGGGACCACCTGCTGCAGCGAGAACGACGTCAGCGCCTTGCTGCGGTACGTCGAGTCGAACTCCTTGCCCGTTTCCCAGACGACGCCCTTGTACTGCACCAGCACGGTGTCGTCGGCCGCGAGCTCCGCGCCGTCCCCCTCGATCACGTAGTTCGACACCAGCTTCGTCGGCGCCTTCGTCTTGGGGACGTCGATCGAGGGCGCCTTGCCGTCGGTGTTCGTGCCGACCTTGGGCACCCCGGCCTCGTTCTGCGGAACGTCCTTGCCCTTGGCGGAAGCCGTCGAGTTGAAGGTGTTCTGGATGTCGAACACGAACACCAGGGTGTCGGTGCCCGTGATGCCCGCCTGCGTGTTGCCCTCCTTGCCGAAACCCCAGGCCGGCGCCACCGAGAACAGCACCCGGCTGCCGGTCTTCTTCCCCGTCAGGGCATACGTCCAGCCCTCGAGGTTGCCGCCCTTGGCGAGCCGGGTGAACTGCATCTTCTTGGAGTCGTAGGAGTTGAGGAGAACCTTCCCGCTGGCCCAGATCTGACCGAGACAGTGGGCCTGGATGTAGTCGTTCTCCGCGACGGTCTTCCCGCTGCCCGCGATCACCGTCTTCACCGCCAGCTGGTCCGAGGGCTCACCGCTGCCCTTGGCGACCGTCGGCTTCTCACCGAACTTCACCCCCGCCGTGATGGCCGGCAGCGGACCGTCGACGATCTTCGGCGGAGGAGCCGCGGACGTGGCTTCCGCCGAGGGCGACGCGCTGTCGCTCGCCTTGCTCGTGTCGGACTTGTCGTCGCCGCACCCGGCGAGCGTGACCAGTCCCGCGGGTACGGCGGCAAGGATGAGGGAGCGTCGGCGCACGATGAAAGCCTCGTAATCGGTCGATCTTCTGATGGCGTGCGCGCAACTCTACGACGCGACACGGGCACCGTACGGGAAACGTACGGTGCCCGTGTTGCGTTGCCGTCCGCGCACGCAGCACGCGAGCGGCCCATCCCTCACATGCCGGCGATCAGCTTCTCCACCCGGTCGTCCACCGAACGGAACGGGTCCTTGCACAACACCGTGCGCTGCGCCTGGTCGTTCAGCTTCAGATGCACCCAGTCCACCGTGAAGTCCCGGCGCTGCTCCTGCGCACGGCGGATGAAGTCACCGCGCAACCGCGCCCGAGTGGTCTGCGGCGGCACCGACTTGCCCTCGAAGATCTTCAAGTCGTTGCAGATCCGCGCCGCCTGGCCCTTGCGCTCCAGCAGGTAGTACAGACCACGACGCCGGTGGATGTCGTGGTAGGCGAGGTCTATCTGCGCCACGCGCGGATGCGACATCGTCATGTTGTGCTTGGCCCGGTACCGCTCGATGAGCTTGTACTTCATGACCCAGTCGATCTCGGTGCCGATCCGGTCCAGGTCCTCCGCCTCGATCGCGTCCAGCGTGCGGCCCCACAGCTCCAGGACCTGCTCCACGGTGCCCGTACGGACACCCCGGCGCTCCACGAAGTCCACGGCCTTCTCGTAGTACTCCCGCTGCACCTCCAGCGCGGAGGCCTCACGGCCGCTGGCCAGACGGACCTTGCGGCGGCCCGTGATGTCATGGCTGACCTCCCGGATCGCCCGGATCGGGTTCTCCAGCGTCAGGTCCCGCATCACCGTGCCCGCCTCGATCATGCGCAGCACCAGATCGGTCGCCCCGACCTTCAGCAGCATGGTCGTCTCGGACATGTTCGAGTCGCCCACGATGACATGCAGACGGCGATACCGCTCGGCGTCCGCGTGCGGCTCGTCGCGGGTGTTGATGATGGGCCGCGAGCGGGTCGTCGCCGACGACACACCCTCCCAGATGTGCTCGGCCCGCTGACTGACGCAGTAGACCGCCCCTCGGGGCGTCTGCAGCACCTTGCCCGCGCCGCACAGCAGCTGCCGGGTCACCAGGAACGGAATCAGGATGTCCGCGAGCCGGGAGAACTCCCCGTGACGCGCCACCAGATAGTTCTCGTGACAACCATAAGAGTTGCCCGCCGAGTCCGTGTTGTTCTTGAAGAGGTAGACGTCGCCCGCGATTCCTTCCTCGTGCAGGCGTCGCTCCGCGTCCACCAGGAGTCCCTCGAGAATACGCTCGCCGGCCTTGTCGTGGGTGACCAGCTCGGTCACGTTGTCACATTCCGGTGTCGCGTATTCCGGATGCGAACCCACGTCGAGATAGAGGCGGGCGCCGTTCCGCAGAAAGACATTGCTGCTTCGGCCCCATGACACGACACGGCGGAAGAGGTACCGCGCCACCTCGTCGGGAGACAGCCGGCGCTGTCCCCTGAACGTACATGTGACGCCGTACTCGTTCTCCAGCCCGAAAATGCGGCGGTCCATGACTGAACATTACGCCCGATCCCCTGAACTGAAACGGGGTTCGGCAGCACGGTTTGGATCATTTTCCGATGAAGCCGCAACAACCCCACCCCCGGCGGGAACTGCGAGTACCCGCCCCGTGGCCAGCAAAACCAGCAAGGACACGCCCCCCGCGACAGCCGGCGCGACGAAACCCCACAGCGCCCCGCCCGCCTCCACCACCGGACCCGCCAGCCCCGTACCCACCGACGCGCCGACCGTGAACGTCGTCACCAGCCAGGAGAAAGCCTCCGTCACCGTCCCCACCGGCGCATGCCGGTCCACGATGACGAACGCACACGCGATGACAGGCGCCAGGAACAACCCCGCCAGCGCCGTCAACGCCACCATCGCCGCCGCCCCCGGCATCAACGTCAACGGCAGATAACACACCACCAGAAGCGCCACCAGCACCCGCAACCGCCGCTCCGGCGGCCCCGCCCACCGCCGCGCCCCGTACACCAGCCCCCCGACCAGCGCACCCAGGCCCAGCGCCGCCATCAACCAGCCGTACACCGCGTCCCCGCCGTGCTCGTCCGCGTACGGCACCGACGCCACCGTGATGGAACCCAGCGCCATCCCGATGAACAGGAACGCCCCCAGCAACGCCAGCAGACCGCGCGAGCGCAGCGCCCCCAGCCAGTGCGCCTCACGCGGAGCCGAACGCCACGCACGCGACGGCGGCGACACCACCACCCACAGCGCACCCGCCACCCCCACCGCGCTCAGCACCACCAGAGCCGCCCGCGCCGACCACAACGACACGCACAGCGTCACCAGCAGCGGCCCCACGGTGAACATCACCTCCTGCGCCACCGCGTCCATCGCATACGCCGTGTGCACCTGGTCCTCACGCCTCAGCACCGCCGGCCACAGCGCCCGCAGACCGCCCTCCAGCGGCGGCGTGAACAGCCCGGAAGCCGCCACCGCCGCATACGCCACCGGCCGCGGGTCCGTCCCCGTGAACGCGAAAACCGTCATCGCCGCGGCCGAGGCGAGCGCCGCCGGCAACTGCACCCACGGCTGCCCGTACAGATCCACCAGCCGCCCCAGCAGCGGCTGACCCACGGCGTTCGCGACGCCGTACACGGCCGCGAGCGCGCCCGCGAGGCTGTACGAACCGCCCTGCGCCCGCACGAACAGCACGATCGCGATGGCCGCCGTGGCGTTGGGCAGCCGGCCCACGAGCGTGCCGACGAGCAGCCGGGCAGCATGCTTCGCCCTGAGGATCTCCAGGTATCCCGCGGCCAATGTCCCGCCTCCGGTCGGCTCGCCCCGAGCGACGGTCACCCCCGAGGTTTTACGTATAACTTCCTGTGCCATACGTACCATGTGCGCTGTTCACCAGTCCAGACGAAGGAGCGACCCCACCGTGCCACGAGGCAGCACGCGCCCGACGAGCCGCGACGTCGCCCACGCCGCGGGAGTCTCCCAGGCCGCCGTCTCCCTCGTACTCGGCGACAAGTGGCGCGGCCGCGTCTCCGCACCCACCGCCGAACGCGTCCGCCAGGCCGCCCGCGAACTCGGCTACCGCCCCAACCTCGCCGCCCGCAACCTCCGCCTCGGCCACACCCGCACCGTCCTCCTCGTCGTCCCCGTCCTCACCACCGAGTTCTTCGCCGGCGTCTACACCGGCGCCGCGCGCGTCGCCGCCGAACACGGCTTCGGCGTCGTCCTCTACCCCTCCCCCGAAGGCATCGGACCCGCCCGCTCCCCCTTCGCCTCCGCCGAGGCCGCCCTCGACGGCGTCATCGCCTCCTCGATGGCCGCCGACGCCCTCACCGCCCTCCGCGGCGACCAGCTCCCCCTCGTCATGCTCGACAGCGACCCCGCCGGCAGCCTCGGCGCCGCCACCGTCAACCTCGACATCGCCGACGGCATCCGCCAGGTCGCCGACCACCTCCTCGGCCTCGGCCACCGCCACTTCCTGCACCTCGCCGCCGACGTGCCCTCCTGGACCTTCCACATCCGCGCACGCGAACTCGCCGCCCGCATCGCCGCACAACCCGGCGCCACCCTGCGCACCGCCACCACGCCCGTCACCATCGACGGCGCCCTCGCCGCCGCCGAGACCGCCCTCGGCGCCACCACGGGCCCCCGCCCCACCGCCGTCGTCTGCGACGACGACAAACTCGCCGCCGGCGCCTACAAGGCCCTACGCCGCCTCGGCCTGCACGTCCCCCACGACGTCTCCGTCACCGGCCTCGACGACCTCGCCCTCGCCACCGCCCTCGACCCCGAACTCACCACCGTACGGCTCGACGCCGAACTCTTCGGCGAACGCGGCATGCATGCCCTCCTCGCCGTCCTCGAGGGCCGCACACCGGATGCCGGGGACATCCCCGTCCACCTCGTCGTACGCGCCTCCACGGCACCGCCCAGGCCCTCCTGAGACACCTCACGCCCCGGCCGGGACACCGGCCGGGGCGTGAAAGAGGCGAACCACCCGGACACCGAGAGGCAACCCCGCGAGAGCGCGGACCTACTCCTTCCCCACGTCCTCGGAATCGTCCGAACTCTCCGCCTCCGTGGAAGCGCCGCCCGCCTCCAGCAACCGCGCGAGCTGACGACCCACGATCCGCTTGAACTTACGCTGCTGCGGCCTCGTACGGTCCAGCACCGCGACCTCCAGCCGCTCCGCCGGAATCTCCCGCTGCGTCCCGTTCGTGTCACGCGACAACGCCTGAACAGCCAGCTTCAGAGCCTCCGCCAGACTCATACCGTCCTGATGACGCTGATCCAGATAGCTGCTGATCTGCTCCGCGTTGCCACCCACCGCGACCGAACCGTGCTCGTCCACGATCGACCCGTCGTGCGGCAACCGGTAGATCTGGTCACCGTCCGGCGTGTCACCCACCTCGGCCACCACCAACTCCACCTCGTACGGCTTCTCACCGGCCGAGGAGAAGATCGTGCCCAGCGTCTGGGCGTACACGTTCGCCAGACCACGCGCCGTCACATCGTCACGGTCATAGGTGTAACCCCGCAGATCGGCATACCGCACACCACCGATCCGCAGATTCTCGTACTCGTTGTACTTACCGGCGGCCGCAAAGCCGATCCGGTCATAGATCTCACTGAACTTGTGCAACGCACGCGACGGATTCTCACCGACGAACACGATGCCGTCGGCATACTGCAGCACGACCAGGCTGCGACCACGAGCGATGCCCTTGCGCGCATACTCCGCGCGGTCCGCCATCGCCTGCTGGGGTGAGACATAGAACGGAGTCGACACCGGTTATCCGTCCCTTTCTGTCGAAGTCACTGGATCACCTGGGACACACACGGACCACGCCTACAGCAACGCCGCACGCGGGCCGTCCGGCTGCTCCAGACGACGCTCGAGGATCGAACGGGCGATACCCGACGACTCCTCGTCAGTGAGCCTGCGGAACCCGTCCTCGGTGATCACCGTGACGATCGGGTAGATCCGGCGCGCGACGTCGGGACCACCCGTCGCCGAATCGTCGTCAGCCGCGTCGTACAGAGCCTGCACCACGAGCGTCGTGGCCTGCTCCTCCGTCAGGTCGTCCCGGTACAGCTTCTTCATCGCCCCGCGCGCGAAGATCGAACCCGAACCCGTCGCCGCGAAGTGATGCTCCTCCGAACGGCCGCCCGTCACGTCGTACGAGAAGATCCGGCCCCGGTCCCGGTCCACGTCGAACCCCGCGAACAACGGCACCACCGCCAGCCCCTGCATCGCCATGCCCAGATTCGACCGGATCATCGTCGACAGCCGGTTGGCCTTGCCCTCCAGCGAGAGCTGCGCACCCTCGACCTTCTCGAAGTGCTCCAGCTCCAGCTGGAACAGCTTCACCATCTCGACGGCCAGGCCCGCGGTGCCGGCGATGCCGACGGCCGAGTACTCGTCCGCCGGGAACACCTTCTCGATGTCCCGCTGCGCGATGATGTTGCCCATCGTGGCCCGGCGGTCACCGGCGAGCACGACCCCGCCGGGGAACGTGACGGCCACGATCGTCGTCCCGTGCGGCGCCTCGATCACACCCTGCGTCGGAGGCAGCTGCCGCTTGCCGGGCAGCATCTCCGGCTGGTGCTCGGACAGGAAGTCCATGAAGGACGAGGACCCAGGCGTCAGGAAGGCAGCTGGTAGACGCCCGGTGCTACGAGTGTTGGCTTCCACGAAGTTCCCTCCAGGTAGGCGGCTGCCCGACGAACAGCGTCGGGGTCGTCTCCCAACTTGCCGATGGCCGAATTGCAGTTGAAGCACAGTACGCCTCGGACCCTACCCGTCTCGTGGCAATGATCCACATGGACGGCCGGGGCTTTCAGGCAGATCACGCACAGCCCTTTTTGGGAGGCGACCATGGCGTCGCGCTCGGCTTCCGTCAGGCCGTACTGGCGCTTCAGATGCCCACGGCGCCCCTTGACGGCTTTGCAGGCCTTGCAGCAAGTCGCAAGGCCGTCGGACGCCGTGGCGTTGCGATGCCACTCACTGTGCGGCTTGACCTCCTCACAGGTGCGGCAGAACTTGTGCCCCGCGGGTGCATACACCCGCGGCCGCACGCTCTTTCCCCTGGCCACCTGCCGGGCCTGGTAGTAGACCGCCCAGCACTCACGGCAATAGGCCTGCAACCCGTCCCGGGCTGCTTTGTTACTGGCGAAGGCTGCCCGCGACCTGAGCTCTTTGCACCGCGAGCAGCGCTTCACACCCTCTTCGCTTGCCAACCCGAAGACCCCCGAGACCTTCGATTCGAAGGCTACTCGCCACCCTTCTGAACGAAACTTCGAACGAAATCCTCGGCATTTTCCTCGAGTACATCGTCAATCTCGTCAAGAACCGAGTCGACGTCGTCGCTCAGCTTCTCCTGGCGCTCCTTGAGGTCTTCCGAGCCCTGCGTCTCGACCGCCTGCTCCTCGACCTCCTCCGTGGAGCGCGTCGCCTTCTGCTGGCCGCCGCCGGTGTCCTTGGTCGCCATAACCCTCACCCCGCTCTTTCGCCCGATGTGGTCGACAGGTCGGCATTCCTGCCGATCGGTGATGATCAGACCCTACAAGCCGGGTCCGACATCGGCCCCGCAGTTGCGTCAACGCAAGGGGACCATCTCCATGATTCCCGGCCAGGGCGCTTTCCACCCCGCCGGGCAGGTACCGTCCGGATAACCGTTCAGCCGCCCGAGAGGACCTTGACCAGGTCTTCTGCCGTGCGGCAGCGGTCCAGGAGCTCCTTGACGTGATTTCGCGTTCCGCGAAGGGGTTCGAGGGTTGGGACGCGCTGGAGCGAGTCCCGGCCCGGCAGGTCGAAGATCACGGAGTCCCAGGAGGCCGCGGCGACGTCGTCGGCGTACTGCTCGAGGCAGCGGCCCCGGAAGTACGCGCGGGTGTCCTCCGGGGGCTTGCTGACGGCCCGCTCGACCTCGGACTCGTCCAGGAGCCGCTTCATGCGCCCGCGGGCCGCCAGACGGTTGTACAGGCCCTTCTCGGCCCGTACGTCGGCGTACTGGAGGTCGACGAGGTGGAGGCGGGCGGCGTCCCAGTCGAGGCCGTCACGGCGCCGGTATCCCTCCATGACCTCGCGTTTCGCGACCCAGTCCAGTTCGCCGGCGAGGCTCATGGGGTCGTTCTCGAGGCGGGTGAGGGTGTCCTCCCAGCGGGCGAGGACGTCCTTGGTCTGGTCGTCGGCGTCCGCGCCGAAGCGCTCCTCCACGTATTTGCGCGACAGCTCGTAGTACTCCATCTGCAGCTGGACGGCGGTGAGCGTGCGGCCGCTGCGGAGGGTGACCAGTCGCTTCAGGCCCGGGTCGTGGGAGACCTGGTGAAGGGTGCGCACGGGCTGGTCGACGGCGAGGTCGACGGCGATGAAGCCGTCCTCGATCATCGACAGGACCAGGGCGGTGGTGCCGAGTTTCAGGTACGTCGAGATCTCGGAGAGGTTGGCGTCGCCGATGATCACGTGGAGTCGGCGGTACTTCTCCGCGTCGGCGTGCGGTTCGTCGCGGGTGTTGATGATGGGGCGTTTCAGCGTCGTCTCCAGGCCGACCTCGACCTCGAAGTAGTCGGCGCGCTGGCTGAGCTGGAAGCCGTGTTCGTGGCCGTCCTGGCCGATGCCGACCCGGCCGGCGCCGGCGAAGACCTGGCGGGAGACGAAGAAGGGCGTGAGGTGGCGCACGATGTCCGAGAAGGCGGTCTCCCGCTTCATCAGGTAGTTCTCGTGCGTGCCGTAGGAGGCGCCCTTGTTGTCGGTGTTGTTCTTGTAGAGGTGGATCGGCTGGGCGCCGGGCAGCGCGGCGGCGCGTTCGGCGGCCTCGGCCATGATGCGTTCGCCGGCCTTGTCCCAGAGGACGGCGTCGCGGGGGTTGGTGACTTCCGGGGCGCTGTACTCGGGGTGTGCGTGGTCGACGTAGAGGCGTGCGCCGTTGGTGAGGATGACGTTGGCGAGGCCGATGTCCTCGTCGGTGAGCTGGCTGGAGTCGGCGACCTCGCGGGCGAGGTCGAAGCCCCGGGCGTCGCGCAGCGGGTTCTCCTCCTCGAAGTCCCACCGGGCTCGGCGGGCTCGGTGCATCGCCGCGGCGTAGGCGTTGACGATCTGGGACGAGGTGAGCATGGCATTGGCATTGGGGTGGCCGGGGACGGAGATGCCGTACTCCGTCTCGATGCCCATTACTCGCCGTACGGTCATGCGGCCCTCCTTGCCCGGCGGCACCCTCGGTCGTGGGCGCCGCTCAGATACCGGTGGTGCTCCGGTGCGTGTGCGGTGCCCGTCCCCGCAACTAGCGACCCGGCGGTACGGAAGAGCCTAGAACGCCTCTGCGCTGGTGGGGAGATCATTTGCGTCATTGCCTTGCTCCAGCCGTGGCCCGGAAAACAGTCGGCTGCGGGTACCCGTGGTGGGCACCCGCAGCCGCCCTGCTTTTACAGGTACTGTCCGGTGTTCGCCACCGTGTCGATGGAGCGTCCGGTGTCCGCGCCCTGCTTTCCGGTGATGAGGGTGCGGATGTACACGATCCGTTCGCCCTTCTTTCCGGAGATGCGGGCCCAGTCGTCGGGGTTGGTGGTGTTGGGGAGGTCCTCGTTCTCCTTGAACTCGTCCACGCACGCCTGGAGGAGGTGGGAGACGCGCAGGCCCTTCTGATTCTTGTCGAGGAAGTCCTTGATGGCCATTTTCTTGGCGCGGCCGACGATGTTCTCGATCATGGCGCCGGAGTTGAAGTCCTTGAAGTAGAGGACTTCCTTGTCACCGTTGGCGTAGGTGACTTCCAGGAAGCGGTTTTCCTCGGATTCGGCGTACATGTGTTCCACTGCCGTCTGGATCATGCTCTGGACGGTGGTGGTCTTGTCGCCGCCGTGTTCGCCGACGTCCTCGGAGTGCAGGGGCAGGCGTTCGGTGAGGTACTTCTGGAAGATGTCCTTGGCCGCTTCGGCGTCCGGGCGCTCGATCTTGATCTTCACGTCGAGGCGGCCGGGACGCAGGATGGCGGGGTCGATCATGTCCTCGCGGTTGGAGGCGCCGATGACGACCACGTTCTGCAGGCCTTCGACGCCGTCGATCTCGGCGAGGAGCTGCGGGACGATGGTGTTCTCCACGTCGGAGCTGACGCCGGAGCCGCGGGTGCGGAAGAGGGACTCCATCTCGTCGAAGAAGACGATGACGGGGGTGCCCTCGGAGGCCTTCTCCCTGGCGCGCTGGAAGACGAGGCGGATCTGTCGCTCGGTCTCGCCGACGTACTTGTTGAGGAGCTCGGGGCCCTTGATGTTCAGGAAGAAGCTCTTGCCGGTGGCCTGGCCGGTGACCTCGGCGACCTTCTTGGCCAGCGAGTTGGCGACGGCCTTGGCGATGAGCGTCTTGCCGCATCCGGGCGGCCCGTAGAGCAGGACGCCCTTGGGCGGGCGCAGCTCGTGCTCCTTGAAGAGGTCGGGGTAGAGGTAGGGGAGTTCCACGGCGTCTCGGATCATCTCGATCTGACCGCCGAGGCCGCCGATCTGCTCGTAGCCGATGTCGGGGACCTCTTCGAGGACGAGTTCCTCGACCTCGCTCTTGGGGACGACCTCGTAGACGTATCCCGATCGGGGTTCGAGCAGCAGGGCGTCGCCGGGGCGGATGACGACGTCGAGGAGTGGTTCGGCGAGCCTGACCACTCTTTCTTCGTCGGTGTGTCCCTGCACGAGGGCTCGTACGCCGTCCTCGAGGACCTCTTTGAGGGTGACGATGTCGCCGACGCTCTCGTATTCCATGGCCTCGACCACGTTGAGCGCTTCGTTGAGCATCACTTCCTGGCCGCGTCGGAGCTCTTCGAGCTCGACGCCGGGGCTGACGTTCACGCGGAGTTTGCGGCCTCCGGTGAAGATGTCGGCCGTGCCGTCCTCGTTCGCCGTGAGGAAGACGCCGAAGCCGGCCGGCGGCTGTGCGAGCCGGTCCACTTCTTCCTTGAGGGCCACGATCTGGTCGCGTGCCTCGCGGAGTGTGCCCGCGAGTCGCTCGTTCTGGGCGGACACGCCGGCCAGGTTGGTCTGCAGCTCGACGATCCGCTCTTCGAGAATCCTCGTGTGTCGCGGAGAGTCGGCGAGCTTGCGCCGCAGGACGGCGATCTCCTGCTCAAGGTAGGCAATCTGCCCGGACGGGTCGTCGGACCCTCGTCCCGGGCGGATGCCGCGGTTCATGTCGTCGTCGTGGGCTGCCACGGTCCTCACCTCCTCCAAGGGGAGCTGGACGCTTCCAGACCCTACCTGGGTGGGTGTCGATTGAAACCCCTAGATCACAAAGACTGTCGGGGTGTGTCCGATCTTCACCCTTGCGCTCTCCCTCACGCCAGGGGAATACCCACCGAACATGATTGGAAAGCGGCCGGGGGTAGGGTCGAAGTGTTCAACACCCGTCGGAGCCTGCATGGTTCCCCGGCGGTTCGACGATAAACGGCGGGAGTCATGGGCGTGCAGCAGGAGGTCGGTGTCGGCGGTGAGGCGCTGGAGGTCTGGATCGATCAGGATCTCTGTACCGGCGACGGGATCTGTGCGCAGTACGCGCCCGAGGTGTTCGAGTTGGACATCGACGGTCTGGCGTACGTCAAGGGTGCGGACGACGAGCTGTTGCAGGCCGTGGGGGCGGCCACGCCGGTTCCGCTGCCGTTGTTGACGGACGTGGTCGACTCGGCGCGGGAGTGTCCGGGCGACTGCATTCATGTGCGCCGGGTCTCGGACCGGGTCGAGGTGTACGGCCCGGACGCCGGGTGACGCGTCGGCTGCGCACTGTGAGCGCTGTCTGATTTCTCACAGGGCGAACGGCCCGGTTCAGACGCTGCGGGCGGCGGCGGGGGTGGAGCGGACGAACCTGTCGTCCTTCCACTGCCATCTGGCGCTGTCCTTCACGTCGGGGCAGCAACTGGGCACGTCGGCGGTCGAGTAGCCGAGGAGTGTGGCGAGGACGGCTCCGTCGGTGACGGTGAGGCCGGTGACGGTGTTGCGTGCCCTGGGGTCGACGAGGGTGGCTACCACGCGCGCGTGGGTGTGGCCGGGGTTGTGGGTGAGGACGTAGACGCCGTCGGGCGGGGTGCCCATGGGGGCGTCGCAGTGGACGACGGCCACGGTTTCGGGGGCGCCGTCGCCGTCGAGGTCTCCGGTCGCCTTCTTCACCACGAGGGCTTGCTGGGGGCCGCAGTCGAGGGGGAATTCGACGTCCGCGGTGGAGGGGGCCGTGGTGGGGGCGGGTCTGGCGTCGGGGGTGGCGCCCTGGGCGGCGGTGGCGGGTTTGGGTTGCAGGAGCGAGGAGAGGGCGACGACGCCGGCGATGGCGGTGGCGGTCGCGACCCAGTGGATCGGCCGGGTGTGGGTGTGTGCCAGTTCCGGGACGGCGGGGTGCTGCACTAGGAGTTTCTCCTGCGGTGGCGGTGCCGGTGGGGGTGGGGGTTGGCCAGCATCGTGCCACACGTCACAGGGTGGGGGAACGGCGGGGTGCGGGATTTCGGACGTGCGGAGAGGAGTGGGGAACCGCCCTCGTCCACGCTCCGGCTCCGGTTCCGGCTCCGGTTCCGGTTCCGGTTCCCGGCAACGAGAAGGCGCCGTGCTCGCGTTCCCGTGGTGCTGGGGGGAACTCGGTCACGGCGCCTTGTCGTTGGGCTGGGGCGGGGTGGCGTGGGCCGGGTCAGCGGCCGCTGCCTCCGTCGGCGTTGGGACCGGTGTAGTCCTCGCCGTAGGCGCCCTTGGCGGGGCGGCGGCGGCGCATGGGCGGCTCGACGCCGTCGGCGAGGCGGCGGGCGGTGAGCAGGAAGCCGGTGTGGCCGATCATCCGGTGGTCCGGGCGGACGGCCAGGCCCTCGACGTGCCAGTTGCGGATCATCGACTCCCAGGAGGTGGGCTCGTTGAAGGAGCCGATCTCCCGGATGGACTCGACGGTCCGGGCGAGCTGGGTGGTGGTGGCGACGTAGCAGCACAGGATGCCGCCGGGCACCAGTGCCTTGGAGACGGCCTCGAGGCACTCCCAGGGGGCGAGCATGTCGAGGATGACGCGGTCGACGTCGGTGTCGGACAGGTTGTCCTGGAGGTCGCCGACGGTGAGCTGCCAGGCGGGGTGCGGGCCGCCGAAGTAGCGCTCCACGTTCTGCCGGGCGATCTCGGCGAAGTCCTCGCGGCGCTCGTAGGAGTGCAGCATGCCCTGGTCGCCGATGGCGCGCAGCAGGAAGCTGCTGAGCGAGCCGGAGCCGACGCCGGCCTCGACGACGCGTGCGCCGGGGAAGATGTCGGCGAAGGCGAGGATCTGTCCCGCGTCCTTCGGGTAGACGACGGCTGCCCCGCGGGGCATGGAGAGGACGTAGTCGGGGAGCAGGGGGCGCAGCGCGAGGTAGGCGACGTTCCCGGTGGTGCGGACCACGCTGCCCTCGGGTGCGCCGATCAGTTCGTCGTGCGGGAAGGAACCCTTGTGGGTGTGGAAGTTCTTCCCGGCTTCGAGCGTGAACGTGTAGTGGCGGCCCTTGGGGTCGGTCAGCTGAACCTGGTCCCCGACCTTGAAGGGCCCGCGCCTGCGGGCGGCACCGGTCGGTTCGGACATGTGAACAGCCTACCGGCGTTTGGCGGGGCCGCCGACCATCGGGGGCGTGCGCACCGGCTCGGGAGAGCGGTGGTCAGTTGGGGCGGGCCATGGCTTTGACGAAGGCGCGTTCGACGTCGGCGGCGGAGAGCACCCCGAAGATCTCTCCGGTCTCCTCGACGACGAGGTATTCGGTGGCGGGGGTGGCGCGCAGGACGTCGAGGAGGTCCTCGCCGGCGAGTTCGGCGGAGACGCGCATGCCGTCGTTGAGGTCCTGGGCGAGGCCGCTGACGGCGACCCAGGGGCGGCGGTGTTCGGGGACGCCGACGATCGCGGCCTCCCGGACGAGGGAGAGCGGTTCGCCGTTGGCGTCGACGACGACGAGGGCGCGGGCGCCGGCGTCGTTGGCGCGGCGGAGTGCTTCGGACAGGGGGGTGTGGGTCTCGACGGGGACGGCGCGCCGGGTGAGGGTGCGGGCGCGCAGTTCGGGGAGGTGTTCGCGCAGGCGGGCCATGCGCAGGCTGTTGCCGGCGCCGGTCCAGATGATCGCGGCGAGGATGGCGGCCAGCAGCGCGTCGGTGACGGTGTCCATGCCGACGCTGTCCTCGGCGCCGGAGCCTAGGGCGCCGGACTGGGTGAGGAGGGGGAGGCCGATGAGGACGGAGACGGCGAGCGCGCGGCCGACCCAGGCGGCGGCGACGGTGCCGGTCATCGGCCTGCCGGTGATCTTCCAGACGACGGCGCGGAGCATGCGGCCGCCGTCGAGGGGAAGGCCGGGCAGGAGGTTGAAGATCGCCACGATGAGGTTGGAGATCATCAGGCCGGCGACCAGGACGCCGGGGACCGTGCCGGGTTCGACGGCGTTCATGGCGAGGTAGAACACGCCGGCCAGGGCGAGGGAGAGGAGGGGGCCGACGAAGGCGAGCCAGAACTCGCGGCCCGGTGTCTCGGCTTCCTTCTCGATCTCGGAGACGCCGCCGAAGAACTGGAGCTGGATGCGGCGGACCGGGAGTTTGAAGCGGAGTGCGGCGATGGTGTGGGCGAGTTCGTGGATGAGGACGGAGGCGTAGAAGGCGACCGCGAAGAAGAGGGAGACGAGGTAGCGGGCGGCGCCGAGTTCGGGCAGGACGCGGTCGAGCTGGCCGCCGAAGACCCAGGTGATGAGGGCGGCGACGAGGAACCAGCTGGGGGCGACGTAGACGGGCACGCCGAAGGGGCGGCCCATGAGGATGCCGCCGCGGGGCTGCTCCGGTGGGCGCTGGGGCGGGGGGCCCTTGGGGAGGGCGGGGGGTGCGGGGCGTCCGGTCTCGGCGTCGGATCTGTTTCCGGCTCCGGCTCCGGCGGTGTGGTGGCCGGTGCGGGTGGCGGTGTCGCGAATGTCCTGGGCGTCGGTGTCCTGGGCGTGGGTCCCGTCGGTGTCGGTCTCTTCGGGGGCGGCCTGGTCCGCTGCGGGCTCGTCGCCGTCGGCCGTGCCGCCGTGGCCGGCCTCATCCGCTCCGGGCCGACCGGTGCCGGTGTCGGCCGTGTCGCCGGGGGCGGGGGCCGCTTCGGGGGTGTGACGTTCGTCGGGCGGGGACGGCTGCTGCCGCTGGGCGACTGTGGGCTCGGCGCCCCGGGGCTCGCTCGGCGGGACGTCGGTGGCCGCGGACGCAGGTGTCGCGGGGTGCTCGGCCGACTCTTCGTTGTCCGGCCGCGGCCGCCCGCTCCCGCCGCTTTCCACCACGGTGTCCCCTCGATCGAAGCGTCTCCCGCCCGTGCCGGGAGGGAGGGTCTGTGACCGATGGTATGCGGCGGTCGTGCGGTGTTCCGCCCGGCACCCCCCGCGTTTCCCGGCTCGGGGGTGACTGTCGGTGCCGGGCCGTAAGGTCTTTGGTCATGGAGAGCAGCAGCGAGGGCGTCGTCCGGGCGGGCGACGACGGTGTGGTGGCGGAGCCGTCGCGCACGGGGGCGGCGGGGTCCGAGGGGGCGGCGGGGGTCGTCGCGGTGGCTCCCGCGTCGCTGTCGCCGTCGCGGGCCGGTGATTTCATGCAGTGCCCGCTGTTGTACCGGTTCCGGGTGATCGACCGGCTGCCGGAGAAGCCGAGTCCGGCGGCGACGAAGGGGACTCTGGTGCACGCCGTCCTCGAGCGGCTGTTCGACGCGCCGGCGGCCGAGCGGACGGCGGCGGGGGCGAAGTCGCTGATCCCGGCGCAGTGGGACCGGCTGCGGGAGACGCGGCCGGAAGTGGTGGAGCTGTTCGCCGACGATCCCGAGGGCGAGCGGCTCGCCGGCTGGCTGGCGGAGGCGGAGCGGCTGGTCGAGCGCTGGTTCACGCTGGAGGATCCGACGCGGCTGGAGCCCGCCGAGCGGGAGCTGTTCGTGGAGACCGAGCTGGAGTCGGGGCTGCGGCTGCGCGGGATCATCGACCGGGTCGACGTGGCGCCGACGGGTGAGGTGCGGATCGTCGACTACAAGACGGGCAAGGCTCCGCGGCCTGAGTACGCCGAGGGCGCGCTGTTCCAGATGAAGTTCTACGCGCTGGTCGTGTGGCGGTTGAAGAACGTCGTGCCGCGGCGGCTGCAGCTGGTGTATCTGGGCAGCGGGGACGTGCTGACGTACGACCCGGTCCTGGCGGATCTGGAGCGCGTGGAGCGCAAGCTGCTCGCGTTGTGGGAGGCGATCGGGGAGGCAACGCGGACCGGCGAGTGGCGGCCCCGGCCGACGAAGCTGTGCGGCTGGTGCGATCACCGGGCGCACTGTCCGGAGTTCGGCGGTACTCCCCCGCCGTATCCGCTGCCGGTGACGCTCGAGCCGCCGGCGCCGGTGAGGGCGGCCGCGTCACAGGACGGGGCGCAGGGCAGAATGGGGCCGGGCTAGAGAAGGAGATCCACGTGGCCATCCGCGTCCTACTGGTCGACGACCAGCCGCTGTTGCGCACGGGCTTCCGGATGATTCTGGAGGCCGAGCAGGACATCGCGGTCGTCGGCGAGGCCGGAGACGGTCTGCAGGCCATCGACCAGGTGCGGGCGTTGCAGCCCGATGTGGTGCTCATGGACATCCGCATGCCGCGGATGGACGGGGTGGAGGCGACCCGGCAGATCACCGGTCCCGGGCGGGACGGTCCGGCGAAGGTGCTGGTGCTGACCACGTTCGATCTGGACGAGTACGTGGTGGAGGCGCTGCGGGCGGGGGCCAGCGGGTTCCTGCTCAAGGACGCCCCGGCCAATGAGCTGGTGCAGGCGATCCGGGTGGTGGCATCCGGCGAGGCCATGTTGGCGCCGAGCATCACGCGCCGGCTGCTCGACAAGTACGCCACGCATCTGCCGTCGGGTGAGGAGCCGGTGCCGGACACGCTGCACACGCTGACCGACCGGGAGGTGGAGGTGCTGAAGCTGGTGGCGCGGGGGTTGTCGAACGCCGAGATCGCCGCCGACCTGTTCGTCAGCGAGACCACGGTGAAGACGCATGTCGGGCATGTGCTGACGAAGCTGGGACTGCGGGACCGGGTGCAGGCCGCGGTGTACGCGTACGAGAGCGGTCTGGTGCGTCCCGGCGCCCAGTAGGCGAGCGGGAGCACGGGGCCTCGACGGCGTAAGGTCCGGCGACGCGGCACGGGTACGACAACGAAGGGCGCCCCGGCAGGGGGCGCCCTTCGTTGTCGTCCGCGGGCTCAGCTCTTGCTGAGTTCCCAGAAGCGGAACACGGTGGAGGCGTCCAGGCAGTTCTCCAGGCCGTAGACGTTCTCGCCGACGACCGCGTACTGCTTGCCCTGCCATACGGGCAGGACGGGCACCTGTGCGGCCACGATGTTCTGCAGCCGGCCGTAGTCGGCGTCGGTGGCGCTGCGGTCGCTCTGCGCGGCGGTGCGCGGGATGAGCGTCCCGGTGATCGTCTTGTCGGTGTAGTGGTTGCTCAGTACGTTGCCCTCGCCGAAGAAGGGCGATGTGAAGTTGTCGGCGTCCGGGTAGTCGGGCACCCAGCCCTTGACGTAGACGCCGTACTTGCCGGCGGCGATGTCCTTCTCGTACTGGCCGAAGGCGACGGACTTGACGTCGGCGTCGAACAGGCCGCTGGCGTTGAGCTGTGCCGCGACGGCCTTGAGTTCCTGGTCGGTGGCCGGGCCGTAGCGGGACGGGGTCGACCAGAGGGTGAGCCGCACCTTGTCGGTGATGCCGGCCGCGGCGAGTGCGGCGGCCGCCTCGGTCCGGGAGGGCCGGGCGCCGTAGCGGTCGAAGAAGGCGGTGTTGTGGCCCGCGATACCGGCCGGGACGATCGAGTAGAGCGGGTCGGCGGTGCCCTGGTAGACGTTCTTGATGAGGGCTTCGCGGTCGATGAGGTGGGCGATGGCCCGCCGGACGCCGAGCTTTCCGGCGACCGGGTCGTCCATGTTGAAGACCAGGTGCTGGACTTCCGCGCTGCTGCCCTCGACGACCTCGGCGCGGGCGTCGGCGCTCTGCTGGATGTCGGCGACGTCGGCGGCGGTCAGGCCGCGGTAGGCGATGTCGACGTCGCCGTCGAGCAGGGCCTTCTTGAGGGCCTTCTGGTCACCGCCGAAGAACTTGAGGGTGACGCCGGTGTTCTGGGCGTCGGAGGCGGTGCCCCGGTAGTGGTCGTTGACGGAGAAGACGGCTTCGTCGTCGCTGAAGGAGTCGAGCGTGTAGGGGCCGGAGCCGACGGCTTCGCCGTCCTCGCGCAGGCCGTCGGCGTCGTACTGCCGGTGGTCGACGATGGACCCGGCGCCCGAGGCGATCTTGCTGGGGAAGGTGGCGTCGGGGGCCTTGAGCTTGAAGACGACGGTCTTGGCATCGGGTGTCTCGACCGCGCCGAGGGTGGCGAACATGATCGCCGGTCCGGCGTCGTCGTTGATCTTCAGCATGCGGTCGAAGGAGAACTTGACGTCCTCCGAGGTGAGCGCGTCGCCGTTGCTGAACGTCAGGTCGTCCTTCAGCGTGCAGCTGTAGACCTGGGTCCGTGTGTCGGTGAAACGGCACTCGCGGGCGGCGTCGGGCTCGGGTTCGGTGCCGCCCTTGGGGAAGCTCAGCAGTGACTGGAAGACGTTGTTGAACAGCAGCCAGGAGCCCGGGTCGTAGCCGGAGGCGGGGTCCGTGGCCAGGACCTCGTCGGACATGCCGAGGACCACCGAGGAGCCGTCGCCCCCGGTGCCCCCGTTCTGGGTGCCGCAGCCGGTCAACAGGCCGGAGGCCAGCCCCGCCATGATCGGCAGGACCGGCCACTGGTTGCGCAGGTTCACGTAGTGCCTTGTCGTCGTGTTCTCGTCGCGCCGGAGCCACGGTCCGGGCCCCTGGCATAGGGCAGGGAGCAGTGAGCAGGGAGCCGGAGGCTCGTCAGCTGCTCGCGCCGCGGCCGAGCTCCCACAGCTGCAGCGTCGCGGAGGAGTTGAGCGCGTACGCCGTGCCCGTGACGTCGTTGTTGGCGGCGACGTACTGCTTGCCCTGCCACAGCGGCAGGATCGGGACGTCCTTGGCGACGATGTCCTGGATCTCCGTCAGGCTCTTGGTGGCGCTCTGGCGGTCGGCCTCGCGGCGGGAGGACGGGATCAGGGTGTCGATGATGTCGCTGTTGCCGTACGGCGACTTGAGGAAGTTGTCCTTGTCGAGGAACGGGGCGACGAAGTTGTCGGCGTCGGGGAAGTCGGGGAACCAGCCCATGCCGTAGACGGCGTACTCGCCCTTGCGCTCGGCCGGGACGAACGCGTCCCAGGCGGTGCCCTTGATGGTGACGTCGAACAGGCCGCTGTCGTTGAGCTGCTTCTGCAGCACCTCGAACTCCTGCTTGGTGGCCGGACCGTAGTGGTCGGTCGTGTAGTTCAGCGTCAGCTTCACCGGCTTGGTGATGTCCGCGTCGGCCAGCAGGGCCTTGGCCTTGCCGACGTTGGGTTCGCCGTAGGTGTTGACGAACGAGTTGGAGTGACCGGTGAGGCTGGCCGGGACGAGCGAGTAGAGAGGCTCGGCCTGGGAGCCGTAGACCTTCGACACGAGCTCGTTGCGGTTGATGATCTGGGCCATGGCCTGGCGGACGGCCTTGGACTTGACGGCCGGGTCCGTGGTGTCGAACGCGAGGTAGCGGATCTCGAGGCCGTTCAGTTCGACCAGGTCGATGTCTCCGCCGGCGGGGCTCTCGGAGAGCTTCTTGATCTGCTCCGGCGACATGGTGCGGGTCATGAGGTCGATGTCGCCCTTCTGCAGGGCGGTGCCCATGGCGTCGGCGTCCTTGTAGGACACCATGTCGACCTCGTCGTTGTTCACCTTCAGCGTCCCCTTGTAGTGGGGGTTCCGGGTGAACACGGCCTTCGTCATCTCGTCGCCGTCGGTGTCGGCCTTGAGGATGTAGGGGCCCGATCCGTCGACCGCGAAACCGTCGCGCAGCTTGCCCTTGTCGTAGTCGTCGGGGTTGACGATGCCGGCGACCGGGGTCGACAGCTTGAAGGGGAAGGTGGCGTCGGCGGTCTTGAGATGGAAGATGACTTCGTTGTCGCCCTGCGTTTCGATGGTGTCGATGGTGGACAGCAGGGCGAACACGCCGGAGTCGGCCTTGATGGCGCGGGCGCGGTCGATGGAGAACTTGACGTCCTTCGCCGTGACGTCGTCGCCGTCGGCGAACTGCAGGCCGCTGCGCAGCTTGCAGGCGTAGCGCTCGTTGCCGGTGTCGGTGAAACCGCAGCTCTCGGCCGCCTCGGGGACGGGCTCGCCCTCGCCCTTGGGCTGGATCATCAGGGTCTGCACGGTCTGGCGCAGGATGTTCCACGTGCCGACGTCGTAGGAGTACGCGGGGTCGAGCGGGGCCGGGGCGTCCTTGGTGGCGGTGAACCGGTCGGTGGTGCCCACGACGATGGCGTCGCCGCCGCCGCTGCCACTGTCGGACCCTCCGCAGGCGGCGAGCACGGGCGCGAGCAGACCGACCACGGCCGGCAGCACCAAAGTCTTGCGGTTCATGCTCGAGTTTCTCCAGAGCTGTCGGTCCGTGTACCCGGCATGCAGGGGTGGCGCTGCGGATCACGGGGTAGGCGATGTTGTCCCAATGAGATTAGTCCGCGTCGACAGGAGCGTTCACAGCCACCGGAGTTGAAGGGCCATCACGCAGCGAAACCGGCTGTGGACGCACTGAACAGCCGTCTGCGGAAGGATTAGTACAGCCGCTTACCAATCAGGACACAAGGACACCTCCGGACGCCCCCGGCACGGCCGGGATGCATACGGAGAGTCATCTGTCGAGCCCCGGCCAGGTGGGGAACGTCACAACCGGGCGAGGTTCGGGGCGGCCGGAATTCGGCCGTCACGGAGCGGCAGATGAAGATCCGAATTCCGCTTGGCTCACCCTTCGCCGAATTCCTGGTTATCGGTAGTGCACGCTGGGTGAAGGGCGCTGCATTTCCGTCATCGGCCGATCACGAATGGTCGTCGCGGTGATCAGTTGAGCGGCATCAGGCCGCGCAGAAAAGACAGGTCGACCTGTTCGAGCGAGGAGACGACGGTGCGTCCTTGCGCCGGGGCGATCGGCGCCACGGAGGGCACCGCGACCACGAGGCAGCCCGCGGCCTCCGCCGAGGCGACGCCCGTCGCGGTGTCCTCGACGACCGCGCACCTCGTGGGATCCACGCCGAGGCCGGCGGCGGCGAACAGGTAGGGGTCGGGGTGCGGCTTGGTGTGGGCAACCTCGTCGCCGGCGACGCTGAGGCGGAAGTGCTCGACGCCGAGCGAGGCGATGACGCGGTCGATGATGCGGCGGTGGGAGGCGGAGACGAGGGCGGTGGGCACCTCGTGCTCGGTCAGCTCGGCGAGCAGCCGCGCCGCTCCCGGCATCAGGGGCAGGGCGCGGGTGATGCGGTCCTCGAACCCCTCGTTGAGCAGGCCGGTGAGTTCGCCGACGGTGACGTCGGCTCCGGTCGCCTCGATCAGGAACCCTGCGCTGCGGCTCATCGGGCCGCCGACCACGACGTGGCGCCAGGAGTCGTCGAGGGTGTGTCCGAGCGCGCCGAAGACCTCGACCTCGACGTCCCACCAGAAGCCCTCGGTGTCCACCAGGGTGCCGTCCATGTCGAGGAACACGGCCTGCAGGGCTGAGCCCTCGGCCGTGCGGGTGACTGGCGCGGGAACCGTACTGGTCATCCGCGTACCTCCTTGAGGGACGAGCAGGCCGGTTCCCGCTGTGGGGAACCGGCCTGCAGTGGACCGACCAGTGTACGACTTATCGGATCAGTGTGCTGAGCGGCGCGCTCACGTCACCGGGCGTTGAAGTACTTCGCCTCGGGGTGGTGGATCACGATGGCGTCCGTGGACTGCTCGGGGTGGAGCTGGAACTCCTCGGACAGGTGGACGCCGATCCGCTCGGGACGGAGCAGCTCGGCGATCTTGGCGCGGTCCTCCAGGTCGGGACAGGCGCCGTAGCCGAGGGAGAAGCGGGCGCCGCGGTACTTCAGGGCGAACATGTCCTCGACGTCGGCCGGGTCCTCGCCGGCGAAGCCGAGTTCCGAGCGCACGCGCGCGTGCCAGTACTCGGCGAGGGCCTCGGCCAGCTGCACGGACAGGCCGTGCAGTTCGAGGTAGTCGCGGTAGGAGTTCGACGCGAAGAGCTTGGCCGTCTCCTCGCCGATGCGCGAGCCGACGGTGACGACCTGGAGGCCGACCACGTCGGTCTCCCCCGACTCCTCCGGGCGGAAGAAGTCGGCCAGGCACAGCCGGCGGCCGCGGCGCTGACGGGGGAAGGTGAAGCGGGTCCGCTCGTTGCCCTGTTCGTCCAGGATGATCAGGTCGTCGTCCTTGGACACACAGGGGAAGTAGCCGTAGACCACGGCGGCCTCGAGGAGGTTCTCGGTCTGCAGCTTGTCCAGCAGGCCGCGCAGCCGGGGGCGGCCCTCGCTCTCGACGAGTTCCTCGTAGGTCGGCCCGTCGCCGGTGCGGGCCTGCTTGAGGCCCCACTGGCCCTTGAAGAGGGCGCCCTCGTCGAGCCAGGAGGCGTACTCCTTGAGCTGGATGCCCTTGATGACGCGGGTGCCCTCGAAGGGCGGCTTCGGCACGGGGTTGTCGGTGGCGACGTCGGAGCGGACGTGGCCCTCCTCGGGTCGCTCCTCGACCTCGGCGGGGGCGGCGCTCGCGCGCACCCGGCGTTGCCTGAGCTCGGGCAGCTTCGCGCCGGGCACGCCCCGCTTGACGCCGATCAGGGCGTCCATGAGGCGCAGGCCCTCGAAGGCGTCGCGGGCGTAGCGGACCTCGCCCCCGTAGATCTCGTGCAGGTCCTGCTCGACGTAGGCCCGGGTGAGGGCGGCGCCGCCGAGGATGACCGGGTAGTCGGCCGCGAGTCCGCGCTGGTTGAGCTCCTCCAGGTTCTCCTTCATGATCACCGTGGACTTGACCAGCAGGCCGGACATGCCGATGACGTCGGCGCGGTGCTCGGCGGCGGCGTCCAGGATCGCGGAGACCGGCTGCTTGATGCCGAGGTTGACGACGTTGTAGCCGTTGTTGGACAGGATGATGTCGACGAGGTTCTTGCCGATGTCGTGGACGTCGCCGCGGACCGTGGCGAGCACGATGGTGCCCTTGCCGTCGTCGTCGGACTTCTCCATGTGCGGCTCAAGGTGGGCCACCGCCGCCTTCATGACCTCGGCGGACTGCAGCACGAACGGCAGCTGCATCTGGCCGGACCCGAAGAGCTCGCCGACGACCTTCATGCCGTCCAGCAGGGTGTCGTTGA
This sequence comes from Streptomyces sp. P3, assembly GCF_003032475.1. Taxonomy (NCBI): domain Bacteria; kingdom Bacillati; phylum Actinomycetota; class Actinomycetes; order Kitasatosporales; family Streptomycetaceae; genus Streptomyces; species Streptomyces sp. P3. Next base: position 4,678,598 of record NZ_CP028369.1, on the reverse strand, counting down.
CGATCTCCAGGGCCGGCCGGGTGAGCAGCGCCTCGTCGAGGTCGGCCTCGAGGCCGTTGCGCTCACCGTCGATGATGCGCCGCTTGAGGCGTTCCTCCAGGGGGAGCGCGGCCAGTTCCTCGGCCCGGCCGGCCTTGAGGGACTTGGCGGTGGCGCCCTCGAAGAGCTGCATGAGCTTCTGGAGGGGGTCGTAGCCCTCGGTCCGCCGGTCGTGGATCAGGTCGAGGGCGGTCTGCACCTCTTCCTCGGTGAAGCGGGCGATGGGCAGGATCTTGGAGGCGTGGACGATCGCGGAGTCCAGGCCCGCCTTGACGCACTCGTCGAGGAAGACGGAGTTCAGCAGGATGCGGGCGGCCGGGTTGAGGCCGAAGGAGATGTTCGACAGGCCGAGGGTGGTCTGCACGTCGGGGTGACGGCGCTTGAGCTCGCGGATCGCCTCGATGGTGGCGACGCCGTCGCCCCGGGACTCCTCCTGGCCGGTGCAGATGGTGAAGGTCAGGGTGTCGATGAGGATGTCCGACTCGAGGATGCCCCAGTTGCCGGTCAGGTCGGCGATGAGCCGTTCGGCGATCTCGACCTTCTTCTCGGGGGTGCGGGCCTGGCCCACCTCGTCGATGGTCAGCGCGATCAGGGCCGCGCCGTGCTCCTGGGCCAGCCTGGTGACCTTGGCGAAGCGGGACTCGGGGCCGTCGCCGTCCTCGTAGTTCACCGAGTTGATCACCGCGCGGCCGCCGAGCTTCTCCAGGCCGGCCCGGATGACCTCGACCTCGGTGGAGTCCAGGACGATCGGCAGGGTGGAGGCGGTGGCGAAGCGGCCGGCGAGTTCCTCCATGTCGGCGACGCCGTCACGGCCGACGTAGTCCACGCACAGGTCCAGCAGGTGCGCGCCCTCGCGGATCTGCTCGCGGGCCATCTCCACGCAGTCGTCCCAGCGGCCGGCCAGCATGGCCTCGCGGAACTTCTTGGATCCGTTGGCGTTGGTGCGCTCGCCGATCGCCAGGTAGGAGGTGTCCTGGCGGAAGGGCACGGTCTGGTAGAGGGAGGCGGCGCCGGGCTCGGGGCGGGGGCTGCGCTCGGCGGGCTCGAGGCCGCGGACGCGTTCGACGACCTGGCGCAGGTGCTCGGGGGTGGTTCCGCAGCAGCCGCCGATGAGGTTCAGCCCGTAGTCGCGGACGAACGTCTCCTGGGCGTCGGCCAGGCCCTCGGCGTCCAGCGGGAAGTGGGCGCCGTCCTTGGTGAGGATCGGCAGTCCGGCGTTCGGCATGCACAGCAGCGGGGTGCGGGAGTGCCGGGCCAGGTAGCGCAGGTGCTCGCTCATCTCGGCGGGGCCGGTGGAGCAGTTCAGGCCGATCATGTCGATCCCGAGCGGTTCCAGCGCGGTGAGCGCGGCGCCGATCTCGGAGCCGAGCAGCATGGTGCCGGTCGTCTCGAAGGCCATGGACACCAGCAGGGGCACGTCGGCGCCGGTCGCCTCCATCGCGCGCCTGGCGCCGAGGATCGACGACTTCGTCTGGAGGAGGTCCTGGGTGGTCTCGACGATCAGGGCGTCGGCGCCGCCGGCGAGCAGGCCCTCGGCGTTGGCCTGGAAGCCGTCGCGCAGGGTGCCGTAGCCGATGTGGCCGAGGGTGGGCAGCTTGGTGCCGGGGCCGATGGAGCCGAGGACCCAGCGGGTGCGTCCGTCGCGGGCGGCGAAGGCGTCGGCGGTCTCGCGGGCGATGCGGGCGCCGGCCTCGGACAGCTCGTGCACCCGCTCGGCGATGTCGTACTCGGCCATGGCGGAGTGGTTGGCGCCGAAGGTGTTGGTCTCGACGCAGTCCACGCCCGCGGCGAAGTACTCCTCGTGCACGGAGCGCACGATGTCGGGCCGGGTGATGTTGAGGACCTCGTTGCAGCCCTCGAGGTCCTGGAAGTCCTCGAGAGTGGGCTCCTGGGCCTGGAGCATGGTGCCCATGGCTCCGTCGGCCACCACCACACGGGTGGCCAGGGCCTCTCGGAGCGCGGACACACGGGTCCGGCTGTCGGCGGAAGGGGTCGGCGGCACAGAGGCCATGAAAGGGCTCCCTCAGATGCGACGGCTGTCGGCTTTGCGTCACCCCGGGATGCGTGGAGCAGGGACTTCCCGAGGAGCGCGCACGCCGTCAGGGTAGCCGGGACCGAGGCCTTATGGTCAGGGGCGTCCACGGGGCGGACGGGTGTGGCGGCCGGGCAGGGGCCGGTCACGGCGGGTTCGGCGGGTGTCACGACCGTGCGACGGTCTTGCTGCTTCCGGGGGACGGACGGTGGAACACGTGTCGACCGACCATTGGCGGGAGGTCGGCATGGACCGGTAGTGTTCGACATTGCCGAACGGTGGCAGTGGATGCCGCCTACAGGCGGTCCGATGGGGACGGAGGCGGGAGGGCGATGGCGCGGAACATCCAGTCGGTCGAACGAGCGGCCGCGATGCTGCGGCTGCTCGCGGGCGGCGAGCGGCGACTGGGCCTGTCGGACATCGCCTCGTCCACGGGCCTGGCCAAGGGCACCGCCCACGGCATCCTGCGCACCCTCCAGCAGGAGGGCTTCGTCGAGCAGGACGACGCCTCCGGGCGCTACCAGCTGGGCGCGGAACTGCTGCGCCTGGGCACCACCTACCTGGACGTGCACGAGCTGCGCGCGCGGGCCCTGGTCTGGACGGACGACCTGGCCCGCTCCAGCGGCGAGAGCGTGCACCTGGGGGTGCTGCACCAGCAGGGTGTGCTGATCGTGCACCACGTCTTCCGGCCGGACGACAGCCGGCAGGTGCTGGAGATCGGAGCCATGCAGCCGCTGCACTCCACGGCCCTGGGCAAGGTGCTGTCGGCCTACGACCCGGTCGCGCACAGCGAGGCCCTGGAGGCCGAGCGCAAGCCCTACACGGACCGCACGGTGTGTGACGCGGAGGCTTTCGAGCACATCCTCGACATGACCCGCGCGCGCGGGTACGCGGCGGACGTCGAGGAGACCTGGGAGGGCGTCGCCTCCATCGCCGCGCCCATCCACGACCGGCGGCGCATGCCCGTCGGCGCGGTCGGCGTCACCGGCGCCGTGGAGCGGCTGGCCCGGGACGGCGAGCTGCGCCCGGAGCTGATCGCCGCGGTGCGCGACTGCGCCCGCGCGGTCTCCCGGGACCTGGGCGGCGGGCGTTTCTGAGCCCCGGGGCGGCCGCCGCCCCTGAGAAGTGCGCAAGACCCGGCCGGGACGTCCCACGACGTTCCGGTCTCTGTCATGCCCTGCAAAAAGACGTTCAAAGTGGGCATCGGGGGCGAGTATGTGCGCACCCACGCGAAGATCGGTAACTCACATCGATCAATAACGATCGCGTTTTCAATAACGGCACCCTTGACGCACACGTAACCGCCGGGCAAGACTCCCGTCCATCGGTCGACATTGTCGAACACCTAACGGCAATACGCGCTAGAGTGTGACAACGCCAAAGGCCGGCATCGCTCTCATCCCCGAGGGCGCTCGAACCCCCGGCGGGACCCGGGGTTCGGCTTCCCTGGACGAAGGACAAAGGAGTCGCGGGTGTCCAGCTCCGACATCTTCATCGGCGAGACCATCGGTACCGCCATACTCATCCTGCTCGGCGGCGGCGTCTGCGCCGCCGTGACGCTGAAGGCCTCCAAGGCCCGCAACGCCGGCTGGCTCGCCATCACCTTCGGGTGGGGTTTCGCCGTTCTGACGGCTGTCTACACCTCGGCGCCCCTCTCCGGCGCCCACCTCAACCCGGCGGTCACCCTCGCTCTCGCGATCAAGGACGACGACTGGAGCAACGTTCCGGTCTACTGGGCCGGGCAGCTGCTCGGCGCCGCCATCGGCGCCACCCTGGTCTGGGTCGCCTACTACGGCCAGTTCCACGCGCACCTCACCGACAGGGAGATCGTCGGCGGACCGGGCGCGCAGTCGACCAAGGTCAAGGCCGTCGAGGCGCAGGAGCAGGGCGCGGGCCCGGTCCTGGGCGTCTTCTCCACCGGCCCGGAGGTCCGGGTCGTCTGGCAGAACCTGGCCACGGAGATCATCGGCACCGTCGTGCTGGTCCTCGCCGTCCTCACCCAGGGCCTCAACGACAAGGGCAACGGCCTCGGCAACCTCGGCGCGCTGATCACCGCGCTCGTCGTGGTGTCGATCGGCCTCTCCCTCGGCGGCCCGACCGGCTACGCGATCAACCCGGCCCGCGACCTCGGTCCGCGCATCGTGCACGCCCTCCTGCCCCTGCCCAACAAGGGCGGCTCCGACTGGAGCTACGCCTGGATCCCGGTGGTCGGTCCGCTGATCGGCGGCGCGATCGCCGCAGGCCTCTACAACGTCGCCTTTGCTTAAGAGCACCAGCTGCACCGCGTACTCGGCAGCGCCGTACAGACAGCCTCTTATCCACGGAAACCCCAGGAGCACTCAGTGACCGACGCGCACACCGCCGGCCCGTTCATCGCCGCCATCGACCAGGGCACCACCTCCTCGCGCTGCATCGTCTTCGACCGGGACGGCCGGATCGTCTCCGTCGACCAGAAGGAGCACGAGCAGATCTTCCCCAAGCCGGGCTGGGTCGAGCACGACGCCAACGAGATCTGGACCAACGTCCAGGAAGTCGTCGCCGGAGCCATCGAGAAGGCCGGCATCACCCGTGACGACATCAAGGCCATCGGCATCACCAACCAGCGTGAGACCACGCTGCTGTGGGACAAGAACACCGGTCAGCCCGTCCACAACGCCATCGTCTGGCAGGACACCCGCACCGACGCCCTCTGCCGCGAGCTCGGCCGCAACGTCGGCCAGGACCGCTTCCGCCGGGAGACCGGCCTGCCGCTGGCCTCCTACTTCGCCGGCCCCAAGGCCCGCTGGCTGCTCGACAACGTCGAGGGCCTGCGCGAGCGCGCCGAGGCGGGCGACATCCTCTTCGGCACCATGGACACCTGGGTCATCTGGAACCTGACCGGCGGCGTCGACGGCGGCAAGCACTACACCGACGTCACCAACGCCTCCCGCACCATGCTGATGAACCTCCACACCCTGGAGTGGGACGACAAGATCGCCGAGTCCATCGGCGTCCCGCTGGCGATGCTGCCCGAGATCCGCTCCTCCGCCGAGGTCTACGGCGAGGTCACCGGCGGCAGGCTCGGCGACCTGCTCGGCGGCATCCCGGTCGCCTCCGCGCTCGGCGACCAGCAGGCGGCCCTGTTCGGCCAGACCTGCTTCGCGGAGGGCGAGGCCAAGTCCACGTACGGCACCGGCACGTTCATGCTGCTGAACACCGGCGAGAAGATCATCAACTCGTACTCCGGCCTGCTGACCACCGTCGGCTACCGCATCGGCGACCAGAAGCCGGTCTACGCCCTCGAGGGCTCGATCGCCGTCACCGGTTCGCTGGTGCAGTGGATGCGCGACCAGATGGGCCTGATCTCCACCGCCGCCGAGATCGAGACGCTCGCGCTCTCCGTCGAGGACAACGGCGGCGCCTACTTCGTGCCGGCCTTCTCGGGCCTGTTCGCCCCGTACTGGCGCTCCGACGCCCGCGGTGTGATCGCCGGCCTCACCCGGTACGTCACCAAGGCGCACCTCGCGCGCGCCGTCCTGGAGGCCACGGCCTGGCAGACCCGCGAGATCACCGACGCCATGACGAAGGACTCCGGCGTCGAGCTGGCGGCCCTCAAGGTCGACGGCGGCATGACCTCCAACAACCTGCTGATGCAGACCCTCTCCGACTTCCTGGACGCCCCCGTGGTGCGCCCGATGGTCGCCGAGACCACCTGCCTCGGCGCCGCGTACGCCGCCGGCCTCGCCGTCGGCTTCTGGACCAACACCGACGACCTGCGCGCCAACTGGCGACGGGCCGCCGAGTGGACCCCCCGCATGGACGCGGAGACCCGCGACCGTGAGTACAAGAGCTGGCTCAAGGCCGTCGAGCGGACCATGGGCTGGCTCGAGGACGAGGAGTAAGAACCCCACATGACCAGTCAGTCCACCCTGCAGTCCGTGCCTGCCCTGGGGACGCGCCCGGCGTCCGGCTCCAACCCGAGCCGCGCCGAGACCCGGGAGCAGCTCTCCAAGGCGTCGTACGACCTCCTCGTCATCGGTGGCGGCATCCTGGGCATCTCCACCGCCTGGCACGCCGCGCAGTCCGGTCTCAGGGTGGCCCTGGTCGACGCCGGCGACTTCGCCGGCGCCACCTCCTCCGCCTCCTCCAAGCTGCTCCACGGCGGTCTGCGCTACCTGCAGACCGGCGCGGTGAAGCTGGTGGCGGAGAACCACTTCGAGCGCCGTGCGGTCTCCCGTCAGGTGGCCCCCCACCTGGCGAACCCGCTCACGTTCTACCTCCCCGTGTACAAGGGCGGGCCGCACGGCGCGGCTAAGCTCGGGGCGGGCGTCTTCGCCTACTCCGCGCTGTCGGCGTTCGGCGACGGCGTCGGTCACCTCCTGTCCCCGGCCAAGGCCGCCCAGGACGTGCCCGAGCTGCGCACCGACAACCTCAAGGCCGTGGCCGTGTACGGCGACGACCAGATGAACGACGCGCGCATGGCGCTGATGACGGTCCGCGCGGCCGTCGAGGCGGGCGCGGTCGTCCTCAACCACGCCGAGGTGTCGGGCCTGCGCTTCACCAAGGGCCGGGTCACCGGCGCGGACCTGCGCGACCGGCTCTCCGGCGACGAGTTCGGCGTCAACGCCCGCCTGGTGCTGAACGCGACCGGTCCGTGGGTCGACCACCTGCGCAGGATGGAGGACCCGAACGCGGCGCCGTCCATCCGCCTGTCGAAGGGCGCACACCTCGTCCTGAAGCGCACCGCCCCCTGGCGGGCCGCGCTCGCCACCCCCATCGACAAGTACCGCATCACCTTCGCCCTCCCGTGGGAGGACATGCTGCTGCTCGGCACCACCGACGAGGAGTTCGAGGGCGACCCGGCGGATGTGTCGGTCACCGAGAAGGACACCGCCCAGATACTCGACGAGGCCGCGTTCTCCATCCGCGACCAGCAGCTCGACCGCGACCTGATCACGTACGCCTTCGCCGGGCTGCGGGTGCTGCCGGGCGGCCCCGGCGACACCGCGAAGGCCAAGCGCGAGACCGTCGTCACCGAGGGACGGGGCGGCATGCTGTCCGTCGCCGGCGGCAAGTGGACCACGTTCCGGCACATCGGCCGCACGGTGATGCAGAAGCTGGAGGCGCTGCCGGGCCACCCGCTGGGCGACGACTTCGAACCGATCTCCTCGCTGCCCAAGAAGCTGCCGCTGCCCGGCGTCGCCAACCCGCGCGCGGTCGCCCACCGGCTGCTGGCCGACAGCCCGGCGCCCGGCCCGCGCATGGCCGCCGACACGGCGAAGCACCTGGCGACCCACTACGGCTCGCTGGCCTTCGACATCGCACGGCTGGCCAACGAGGAACCCGAGCTGGCCGCGCGTGTCCACCCGGACGCCCCGGAGATCTGGGCGCAGGTCGTCTACGCCCGCGACAACGAGTGGGCCGAGACGGCGGACGACGTACTGCGCCGCCGTACCACGCTGACCATCCGCGGTCTCGCCACGGACGACGTCCGCGCCAAGGTGCAGGACCTGCTCGACAAGAAGTGACCGGACGGCACACCGACCCGGCGCCGGCCCGCCGCCCCGACCGGGTCCGGCGTCGGGGAACGGCCCTCTCCGTACCGGGGCCGGAACCGGGAAGGGGCGGCTCCCCGGGGAGCCGCCCCTTTCGCGGAGGTGGAGGCAGTCCCCTGGTCAGGCCTCATAATGGCGACGAGACGTCCGATGTCTCGGCGACGGACGAGAGGGAGACCGGTCATGGCAGTCACCGACGAGGCGATCGAGAAGATCAAGGGCATGATCGTCTCGGGTGCGCTGCGCCCCGGCGACCGGCTGCCCAAGGAGAGCGAGCTGGCGGCCGACCTCGGGCTGTCCCGCAACTCCCTGCGGGAGGCGGTGCGCGCGCTGTCGCTGATCCGGATTCTGGACGTGCGGCAGGGCGACGGCACCTACGTCACCAGCCTCGACCCGCAACTGCTGCTGGAGGCGCTGAGTTTCGTCGTCGACTTCCACCGCGACGACACGGTCCTGGAGTTCCTGGCGGTGCGCCGGATACTGGAGCCGGCCGCCACCGCGATGGCGGCCCTGCGCATCAGCGAGCAGCAGCTGGACGCACTGGACGCCCAGTTGGACAGACTCGGCACGGAGCCCTCGGTGGAGGAACTCGTCGCGGGCGACCTGGAGTTCCACCGGGGCATCGTGCAGAGCGCCGGCAACTCGGTGCTGTGTTCGCTGCTCGACGGGCTGTCCGGACCCACCACCCGGGCCCGGATCTGGCGGGGGCTGACCCAGGAGGACGCCGTCGCCGGCACCCTGCGGGAACACCGGGCGATCCTCGCGGCCCTGCGCGACCGGGACGCGGAGGCGGCCAGATCGTGGGCGACGGTCCACATCGCGAGTGTGGAGCAGTGGCTGCGGTCCACTCTGTGAGTCCGGCCGGGGGCGCCCCGAGGGCCGTCGGACGCTCGGCTTCCGGCCGACGCCGGCCTGTCGGGGCCCGGCCCGCCGATCCTCCTCGTCCCCCTCGTCCCCCGGCCTGCCCCGGGCCGCTCGCGCCGACGCGATCGCCCGGTGCGGGTTCCGGGTGTTCAGGGGTGTTCAGGGGTGTTCAGGGGTGGCGAACGGGGCAGTGATCCGTTCACTCCCCCGTGCAAGGGGGCTGCGGGCGCCTGCGCGGAACGCCGTAAGGTTGGGTGGTCAAGCGAGGGCACGTCGGAAGGAGGCGCTGGGTGATCGAGCTCGAGGGGGTTCCCGAGCTGATCGACCCGGTCATGGTGGCCGCGTTCGAGGGCTGGAACGACGCCGGCGACGCCGCCTCCACCGCGGTCGCGCATCTGGAGCGGGAGTGGAAGGGCGAGGTGTTCGCGGCGCTGGACGCCGAGGACTACTACGACTTCCAGGTGAACCGTCCCACGGTGTGGCTGGACGGGGGCGTGCGCAAGATCACCTGGCCGACGACGCGACTGTCCGTGGTGCGGGTCGGCGGCGACAAGCCGCGTGACCTGGTGCTGGTACGGGGCATCGAGCCGTCGATGCGCTGGCGCTCGTTCTGCAACGAACTGCTCGGCTTCGCGCACGAGTTGGGCGTGGAGCTGGTGGTCATCCTGGGCGCCCTGCTCGGCGACACCCCGCACACGCGTCCGGTGCCGATCAGCGGGACGACGTCCGACGCGGACCTGGCGCGGCGGATGGACCTGGAGGAGACGAAGTACGAGGGCCCCACGGGCATCGTCGGCGTCCTCCAGGAGGCGTGCACGCACGCGGGAGTACCCGCGGTGAGCCTCTGGGCGGCCGTGCCGCACTACGTCTCGCAGCCGCCGAACCCGAAGGCGACGCTGGCCCTCCTCAACCGCCTGGAGGACCTGATCGACGTCCGCATCCCGCTGGGCGAGCTGCCCGAGGACGCGCGTGCCTGGCAGGTGGGCGTGGACCAGCTGGCCGCCGAGGACACCGAGGTCGCCGAGTACGTCCAGACGCTGGAGGAGGCCCGGGACACGGCCGAGCTGCCGGAGGCGTCGGGCGAGGCGATCGCCCGCGAGTTCGAGCGCTATCTGCGGCGGCGGGACGGCGGCGGCCCGCCCGGCCCCGGGGAGCGGACCCGTCCCCCGCGGCCCCCGAAGCCGAGCGAGGAGGCCGCCGGCGACAAGCCGAGCGAGGAGGCCGCCGAGGACGGCGATTCGTCGGAGGACTGAAAAGCGGCGGAAACAGCGGAAAACAGTCGGCCGGCCATGCCGGCGGACAGGACGGGGGCGGTGCGCCGGTGCGCACCGCCCCCGTCGCCGCTCCCGTGGGTGACGGCGCCGTCCGTACGGTTACAGCGCCACGCCCAGCAGGGCGTCCACCGCACGGGACACGACTCCGGGTGCGCCGATGTCGGTGCCGCCCCGCTCCTGCTGGAGCGCGGCCCAGCGGTCGACGGCGGCCAGCGCGGCGGGGGCGTCGAGGTCGTCGGCGAGGGCTGCCCGGACCTCGTCGACGAGAGCCTCGGCGGGCGGCCCGTCGGGCCGGGAGACCGCGGCGCGCCAGCGGCCGAGCCGGGCCTCGGCGTCCGCCAGGACCTGGTCGGTCCACTCCCAGTCGGCACGGTAGTGGTGGGCGAGAAGGGTGAGCCGGATCGCCGCGGGGTCGACGCCGTCCTGCCGCAGCCGGGAGACGAAGACGAGGTTGCCGCGGGACTTCGACATCTTCTCGCCGTCGAGGGCGACCATGCCGGCGTGGACGTACGCCTTGGCCATCGGGAACTCGCCGGTCAGCGCCTGGGCGTGGGAGGCGCCCATCTCGTGGTGCGGGAAGGCGAGGTCCGAGCCGCCGCCCTGCACGTCGAAGCCCATCCCGAGGTGGTCCAGCGCGATGGCCACGCACTCGATGTGCCAGCCGGGGCGGCCCCGGCCGAGCGAGCCGCCGTCCCAGCTGGGCTCGCCCTCGCGGGCGGCCATCCACAGCATCGGGTCGAGCGGGTTCTTCTTGCCCGGGCGGTCCGGGTCGCCGCCGCGCTCGGCGGACAGCAGCCGCATGGCCGCCGCGTCCAGGTTCGAGACCCGGCCGAAGTGCGGGTCGGACTCGACGGAGAAGTAGACGTCGCCCTCGAGTTCGTAGGCGGCGCCCGCGTCCCGCAGGCGCTCGACGAGCGGGACGATCCCGGGTATCGCCTCGACGGCGCCTATGTAGTCCCGCGGCGGGAGCATCCGCAGGGCGGTCATGTCCTCGCGGAAGAGGGCCGTCTCCTTCTCGGCCAGGGCGACCCAGTCGACGCCGTCGCGCTCGGCTCGCTCCAGCAGCGGATCGTCGACGTCGGTCACGTTCTGGACGTAGTGGACCTGCCGCTTGGTGTCGAGCCACACGCGCTGAACGAGGTCGAACGCGTTGTAGGTCGCCGCGTGACCGATGTGGGTCGCGTCGTACGGCGTGATGCCGCAGACGTAGATACGGGCGACGGGACCGGGGTCGAGGGAGACCAGACCGCCGGTCGCGGTGTCGTGGATCCTCAGGTCGCGGCCCTGACCAGGCAGGGCGGGGACCTCGGAAGCGGGCCAGGCATGCATGTCATGAGCCTAACCGGACGGAAGTTGCGGGTACGAACCGGAGCGGGCCGGATGGCCGGGAAGGCGTTCTTGTGCGATCCCGGCCGACGTGCCCGCGAGAGCGCTCCGGGAGGACGCCCCCGAGGGCCGGGGACGGCTGCACGGGAGGCCGGGGACGGCTACACGGGAGGCCAGGGGATCGCCGGCCACTCACCGGACGGCTCCGGGTGGGTGCCCGACTCCAGCAGCGCCTCGGTACGCGCGCGCGTGGCGTCGATTTCGGCGGGGGTGATCAGCGCGGTCAGGGCGGCCGTCAGCCGCCCGCCCGGTTCCAGGGCGCCCTTGAGGCTCTTGAGCACCTCCACGGCCTCGCCGGTCAGCGGCTCCCCCGCCCAGCCCCACAGCAGGGTGCGCAGCTTGTTCTCGGCGTTGAAGGCGACGCCGTGGTCGATGCCGTAGAGCCGGCCGTCCGCGGTGGGCAGCAGATGGCCGCCCTTGCGGTCGGCGTTGTTGATCACCGCGTCGAGGACGGCCAGCCGCCTGAGCCGCTCGTCGTCGGCGTGCACCAGGAGCGCGGTGCGCCCCTCGCCGACCTCGGCGAACCCGACGGCCTTCCAGCCGGGCCCGGGTTCCTCCGCCTCGACGAGGGCGAGCAGCTCGGCCTCGGGGGCCGTCTCGATCCACAGCTGGCACATGCCCTCGCCGTACGGTCCCTCCCGCAGGACGGTCGGCGGCACGAGGCCCCAGCCGGTGGCCTCGGAGACCTCGTAGGCGGCCGCCTCGCGCCCGGCGAGGGTGCCGTCGGGGAAGTCCCACAGCGGCCGCTCGCCGGCGACGGGCTTGTAGACACAGGCGGCCTCCCGGCCCTCGTGGGCGATCGTGCAGTACAGCGCCGCGTTCGAGGCCTCACGGATGCGTCCGCGGACGGTGAGCTCACCATGCGCGAGGAGTGCGGCGGTGGCGGGGTCGGTGGTCGTCACGCCCCCCGGCGGTATCCGTTCTGGCGCGGACATACATGTCCTTCCGGGTCGAGCGGCAGACTGCACAGCGGGCACGGCGGGCGGCCGGCGTTGACGACGTCGAGGGCGCGTTTGGCGAAGGCCCTGGCCTGGGAGCCGCTGAGCCGGACGCGCAGCATCGGCGGCCCGTTCTCCTCGTCCTGCAGGAGTTTCTCCTCGGCCTCCGCGAGGTCCTCCTCGGAGTCCGCCTCGAGTTCCACGAGAGCCTGCGCCTCGACGATCATGCGCTGCTCCTCGCCGTCCCAGGCGAGGGCCATCGTGCCGACCCGGAACTCCTCCTCGATCGGGGTGTCGAGGGGCGCCGTGTCGGTGTTCTCGGCGGGCGACACGGCGGGTACCGCGGCGCTGCCGCCGCTGCGCCGGACGACCTCGTCGAGCAGTTCGTCCATCCGCTCGGCGAGTGCGGCGACCTGGGTCTTCTCCAGCGCCACGCTGGTCACCCGGGTACCGGCGGTGGCCTGGAGGAAGAAAGTACGGCGCCCGGGCAGTCCGACCGTACCGGCCACGAAGCGGTCCGGGGGGTCGTAGAGGAACACCTGACGGGACACGTCCTGATCTCCATGGGAATCGAGGGTCGTCGTGGATCGGGGGACGGATGAGGCTCGTCCGTGCGGGTAGGCGCGCCTACGCGAACCGCTTCACCCTACTGCGGCCGACGATCACGGTGCGCCCGCACCGCCCCCGACCGTGGCGTCCCCGGTCGGCGGCTCCTCGCGGGGGGCGAGGGAGGCGAGGTCGCCGGTGTCGCCGAGGCGTACGAGGAAGGGGCGCAGCCGGGTGTAACGGATCGCGGTGACGGAACACGGTTCGACGGAGATCCGCTGGAAGAGGTCGAGATGAAGTCCGAGGGCGTCCGCCACGAGCGACTTGATGATGTCGCCGTGCGAGCACATCAGGTAGACGGCGTCGGCGCCGTGGTCGCGTTCCACGCGCGCGTTCCACTCGCGGACCGCCTCCGCGGCGCGGGTCTGCATGGCCCGCAGGGACTCCCCGCCGGGGAAGGCGGCGGCAGAGGGGTGCGTCTGCACGACCTCCATCAGCGGCTCGTCCATCAGCTCGGCGAGCTTGCGGCCGGACCAGTCGCCGTAGTGGCACTCCCCGATCCGCTCGTCGGTGTGCGCGCGCAGGCCGGGGCGGGCGTCGAGGAGGGGCCGGATCGTCTCCTGGCAGCGCTGCAGGGGACTCGCGACGACCTCCGCGAGGGGCAGCGCCTCGAGCCTCGCGGGCAGCGCGGCGGCCTGTGCGGTGCCGCGCTCGTCGAGGGAGACTCCCGGTGTCCAGCCGGCGAGCACGGCGGAGGTGTTGGCGGTGGACCGGCCGTGCCGGACGAGGATCAACGTGGGCATGCGGCCCAGGGTAGGCGCACGCGCGCGTGTGCCGGTGAGGGTGCGAGGGGAGAATCCGACGCGTGATCGTCGACTGTGCCATCTACCGTGACGGGCGCCGAGCAGAGGGCCCGCAGGACTTCTCGGACGCCGTGGACGAGGCGCGTTCCGCGGGCGGGTTCGTGTGGATCGGGCTGCACGAGCCGACCGAGAAGGAGTTCGACCACGTCACCCAGGAGTTCGGGCTGCACCCGCTGGCCGTCGAGGACGCGTTGAAGGCCCATCAGCGGCCCAAGCTGGAGGTCTACGACGACTCGCTGTTCCTGGTGTTCAAGCCGGTCGTCTACGAGCCCGAGAGCGACACCGTCTCCTCCGGCGAGGTGATGGTGTTCCTCGGCGACTCGTTCCTGGTGACCGTCCGGCACGGCGACGGCGCCCCGCTGGCCGCCGTGCGCCGCCGGCTGGAGGACGAGCCGGAACTGCTCGCCAAGGGGCCGACGTCGGTGGTGTACGCGATCGCCGACGCCACCGTGGACCACTACCTGGACGTGGCGACCGAACTGCAGACCGACCTGGAGGAGCTGGAGACGGAGGTGTTCTCGCCCGACGGGGGCGGTTCACGCAACACCGCGTCGCGGATCTACACCTTCAAACGGCAGATCCTGGAGTTCCGCCGGGCGACCGGCCCCCTGGGGCCGCCGCTGAGCAGGCTGGCCGGCACCGGCGCGTACGGTTCGGGCGTGCCGTTCGTGAACGACAGGGCGCGGCCCTTCTTCCGGGACGTGCACGACCACCTCACGCGCGTGAACGAGTCCGTGGAGGGCCTGGACCGGCTGGTGACGGACATCCTGTCGGCGCATCTGGCGCAGATGAGCGTGCGGCAGAACGACGACATGCGGAAGATCTCGGCGTGGGCCGCGATGGCCGCCGTCCCCACGATGATCGCCGGGATCTACGGCATGAACTTCGAGCACATGCCGGAACTGCGCTGGGTGTGGTCGTATCCGGCGGTCGTCGCGGTGATGGGCGTGCTCGAGGTGCTGCTGTACCGGCTGTTCAAACGGCGCGGCTGGCTGTAGGCGCGGCCGTCCGGCCTGCCCGCGGCCGGCTCAGGGCCGGCGGCCGCTCCGAGGCGCGCGGCCGGCTCAGGGCCGGCGGCCGGTCCGAGGCGCGCGGCCGGCTCAGGCGAACTCTGCGGCGGTGGTCGCCGGGCCGCCGAGCGCGTCACGGCGCTCGGGCATCTCCAGGGACACCATGCGCCGCCAGCCGGCGACCCGCTCCCACGCGTACACCGCGTGGATGCCGGCCGCGAGGACGGCCGACTTCGCCCTCGGCCAGCCCAGGAGCCGGCCCATGTGGTCCATGACCGCGAGGCTGACGTCCCGGTAGACGCGGATCTCGGCGAGCGCGCAGGCCCGCAGGGTGCGCTGGATGACCCGGCCGTGGCCCGCGCGGGCGAAGCGGAGCAGTTCCTCGTGGCAGTAGGCGAGGTGGTTGTCCTCGTCGTTCGAGATCATCTTCACGGCGCGGCCGATGTCGGGGTGGTCGGCGAAGTGCCTGCGCAGCAGTTCCATCTGCTCGGAGGCGCGCTGTTCGGTGACCCGGCTGTGGGCGAGGTAGGTGACGATGTCGGGCACGCTCAGCGGCTTGTCGGCGGTGAGGCGGTCGTGGGCGAGACCGATGCCGCCCCGCTCCAGGAGCATCGTGTAGTCGGTCTCCGGCGGTACGGGGACGGGAGCCAGGCCGCGCTTGCTCATCAGTGCGCCGAAGATCCGCCCGTGCTTGTCCTCGTCGGCGCCGTGGCGGGCGATCCTGGGGGCGAGGTCGCGTTCGCTCCGCGGAACGAGCGCCGCGATCCGGGCGTTCTCCCAGCCGCCCTGCGACTCGCCCCCGGCGGCGATGGAACAGAACAGCGCGAAGGACTCGTCGTTGTCGATGATCTCCTGGAACAGACTCTTGGCCGAAAGCACTCGTCGATCACCTCTCCGCATGACACGCGATTCCGTGGCATTCCGTGAGGAACGAGTCAAGTGCGGTGGCGACGACGGTGCAACAGCTGTGCCGGACGGCTCCGCCGAACGGGGGATCCCGGAAGTCCGGCGCGGGAGCGTAACCGCGCGGCGTGCGGCGCGTTGTTCCCCGTGACGGCCGTGGCGGGGAAGACCCCCGAGCCCCCACCACGGCCGCAGACCTTCCCCCGGCTATCCCAGACCGGCGAGTTCCAGAGCCTGGGTGCCCGCCCGCAGCGAGGCGAGGCGCTCCTCCAGGGTGAACCCGGCGGGGGCCAGGGTGAGGGTGGTGACGCCGGCCGCCGCATAGGCCTTCATACGGTCGGCGATCCGCTCCACCGAGCCCAGCAGGGTCGTCTGGTCGATCAGCTGGTGCGGGACGGCGGCCGCAGCGCCCTGCTTGTCGCCGGCCAGGTACTTGTCCTGGATCTCGGCCGCAGCCTGTTCGTAGCCCATGCGCTGGGCGAGCTGGTTGTAGAAGTTCTGCTTACGGCTGCCCATGCCGCCGACGTACAGCGCGGTGTAGGGGCGGAAGGTGTCGGCGAGCCGCTCGACGTCCTTGTCCTCGCCGAGCGCGAGCGGCAGCGTCGGACACACGTCGAAGCCGTCGAGGGTCTTGCCGGCCTTCTCGCGGCCGGCCCGCAGGTAAGTGATCGCGGTGTCCTCGATGTGGTCGGCGGACGGGAAGATCAGCAGCGCCCCGTCCGCGATCTCGCCGGTCTGCTCCAGGTTCTTCGGACCGATCGCCGCGATGTACAGCGGGATGTGCTCGCGCTCCGGGTGCACGGTCAGCTTGATCGGCTTGCCCGGCCCGCCGGGCAGCGGCAGCGTCCAGTGCGCTCCCTCGTACGACAGGCGCTCGCGCGTCATGGCCTTGCGGACGATCTCGACGTACTCGCGCGTGCGGGACAGCGGCCTGTCGAACTTGACGCCGTACCAGCCCTCGGAGACCTGCGGGCCGGAGACGCCGAGGCCCAGGCGGAAACGGCCGCCGGAGAGGGAGTCGAGGGTGGCGGCGGTCATCGCGGTCATCGCGGGCTGGCGTGCCGGGATCTGGAAGATGGCCGAGCCGACGTCGATCCGCTCGGTCTGCGCGGCGACCCAGGTGAGCACGGTGGCCGCGTCCGATCCGTAGGCCTCGGCGGCCCAGCAGACGGCGTACCCGAGGCGGTCGGCCTCCTGGGCGACGGCGAGGTTGTCGCCGTCCATTCCGGCACCCCAGTAGCCGAGGTTGATCCCGAGCTGCATGACCGATCCCCTTACTCATCAGTAACGACGCTGTTCCGCAGACCTTAGCGCGGTGCCTGACGGCCCGGGCCTCCCGGAGCGCGCCGCAGGCCGCGGCCTGCGCGGAACCCGGCCGCCCGGCGCGGAGACTCCGGTTGTCCACAGGCAACCCACTGCCCAGTTCTGGCCAGTAATCTCGGCGTCCATGGAGCAGAGGCATCTCGGCCGCACCGGCCTGCGCGTGTCCCGTATCGGGCTCGGCACCCTGACCTGGGGCCGCGACACCGACGAGCACGACGCCGCGGACGTCATGAAGACGTTCTGGGAGGCGGGCGGGACCCTCGTCGACACGGCCGACGTGTACGGGGACGGGGACGCCGAGTACCTGCTCGGGAGGCTCCTGGACGGTCTGGTGCCGCGCCGGGATCTGATCATCTCCACCAAGGCGGGCAGCGTGCCCGACCCGGACCGCCGCTTCGACGGTTCGCGCGGCCACCTCCTCGCCGCCCTCGACGCCTCGCTGGCCCGGCTCGGCACGGACCACGTCGACCTGTGGCAGGTGCACGCCTTCGACCCGGACACCCCGCTGGAGGAGACGCTGCAGGCCCTCGACATCGCCGTCGCCAGCGGTCGTGCCCGCTACGCCGGGGTCTCCAACTACTGCGGCTGGCAGCTCGCCAAGGCAGCCACCTGGCAGCTCTCCGCTCCCGGCACGCGGACGCGGCTCGCGGCGACGCAGATGGAGTACTCGCTGCTGCAGCGCGGCATCGAGCGCGAGGTGCTGCCGGCCGCGCTGGACCTGGGCATCGGTCTGCTGCCCTCCTCCCCGCTGGGCCGCGGCGTGCTGACCGGCAAGTACCGCGGCGACGCCCTGCCACCGGACTCGCGGGGCGCCTCCGACCACTTCGGGCTCTTCGTCGAGCCGTACCTCGACGACACCGCGAGCCGCATCGTGGACGCCGTGTCCACCGCCGCGGACGGGCTGGCGGTGACACCGCTGCAGGTCGCCCTCGCCTGGGTCCGCGACCGTCCCGGGGTGGCCGCCCCGATCGTCGGCGCGCGCAACGCGCAGCAGCTCACGGCGGCTTTGTCAGTGGAGGCGCTTAGTCTTCCTGACGAGATCTGCCGGGCGCTGGACGATGTGTCGGCGCCCGTGCACCGCTATCCCGATCACGACTGGAGCACGCTGTGAGCACGGAGCCGGAGCCCCGGGACACGACGGAGAACACCGGACCGGGGACGCCGCGGAGCACGGGGCGCCCCGCGACACCGGACGATGCCGGGACGGCGCAACCGTCCGCAGCCGCCGACGACGCCTCGGCCGCCGACGAGGCGGCCGGCCAGGAGCCGGAGGACACGGAGCCCGAAGGTGCGGAGCCCGACGGCGCGGAGGCTGCTGCCGACGGGACTGCCCGCGGGACCGTGGACGAAGGGGCGGACGGCGCGGCCACGGCGTCGGGGACCGCGGACATCGGTGACGCGGAAGCGGCCGCGCAGGTCTCCGAGGCCCAGGCCGAGCTGGCGGCGCAGAAGCTCGAACGGGAGCGGATCGAACGGCGGAAGGCCGAGAAGGCCGCGCCCATCACCGCCGGGGCCAAGCTGAGCGGGAAGGCCGCCGACCTGCTGGCGGCCGTGCGCGCCGTGGAAGGCGGCGCGAAACCCCCGGCCACCGTGTTCGACGCCCCGCAAGCCGCCCCGCGCCGTGCCGCCGCGGAGCCGGTGCGCCGCCCGCACCAGGTTCCCGCCGAGGTCACCGGACCGGCGGCGCCGGCACCGGACACCGTCGAGGACGTGCGGCGCGTACTGGCCGACGGCGGTGCGCCCGAGGCGCTCGCCCCACAGACGGCCGCAGCACTCGGCGAAGGCGCCGGGCATCAACTGCGCGAGGACCCGTGGCAGCTCCTGCGCGTGGCCGGTGTGCGCCCCGAGCAGGCCGACGGCTTCGCGCGGGCGCTGCTCGGCCCGGACTGCTCCCCCGACGACGAGCGGCGCGGTCGCGCGGTCACCGTGTGGCTCCTGGAGCAGGCCGCCCTGGCCGGCCACACCGCCCTCGACCTGCCGACGCTCACCACGGCCCTCGGCCGCCAGTCCGTACCGGACGCGGAGACGGCCGTACAGAACACGCTGGACGAGGGCGAGGCCCTCGCCTTCCAGGACTTCCTGGACGAGCCGGGCGCCGGCCGGCCGGCCTCGGCGACGGCTCCGGGGCCGGGGACGCACGCCGACGAGGGCGAGGCGGGCGAGGAGAGCCGGCCGGTCCGAGTCCTGGTCGGACTGGAGCGATACGCGCTCGCGGAGGAGAGCCTCGCCGACGCGCTGGCCCGCGTGGTGAACTCGCCCGCGAAGGACTCCGCCGCGGCGTGGGAGCCGGCGGCGGCCGCCGCGACCGGCGGCACGGCCGAGCTGATCCGCGCCGTCGCCGGAAA
Source organism: Streptomyces sp. P3 (assembly GCF_003032475.1). NCBI lineage: Bacteria > Bacillati > Actinomycetota > Actinomycetes > Kitasatosporales > Streptomycetaceae > Streptomyces > Streptomyces sp. P3. The sequence continues at coordinate 4,659,541 of NZ_CP028369.1, read as the reverse complement.
CGGTCTGGTGCTGCACACCGGCGGGGAGGCCGCCCGCGCCGAACCGGCCGCCCTGCTCACCGCGGCCCGGGCGCTGGGTCTGCGCGCGGTCGCGGCCTGCCACACGCCCGACGGACGGCGTCGCCTCGCGGCCCTCCTCGGCGAGGAGGGCGGCGCGGGGAGAGGCGCCGACAGCGCGGTCGTGACCGTCCGCGGTCTGCTCTCGGGCGCCGAGGGACCCGGCCGGGACGCCGAGGGCGCCTTCGCCCTCGACCTGCTGGTCCTGCTCGACGCGCCGCAACTCGACGTGGAGAGCGCGGCGATGCTGACGGAGTCGCTGCCGGACGGGGCCCGGCTGGTGCTCAGCGGGGATCCGGGGGTGCTCTGGTCCGCGGGCCCGGGGCGGGTCTTCGCCGACCTGCTCGCGGCGCGCGTCAGTCCGCAGATCGCCTCACGGACCCCCGATCCGGGTCCGATCGGCGAGCTCGTCTCGGGCGTCGGCATCGGTGAGCTCAACCAGGTCGACGCGCCCGGCAGGGAAATCGTCGTCGTGCCGGTGCGGGACGCCGAAGACGCCGTGCACCGGACCGTGCAACTGCTGGCCGAGTCGGTGCCGCGGGCCTTCGGGGTCGCGCCCGAGGAGGCCGTCGTGATCACTCCGGGCCACGGCGGCGCGGCCGGCACGCGCGCGCTCAACGCCGCCCTGAAGGAGCGGCTCAATCCGGGCCCCGGCCGCTTCGGCGGCTTCGACCCCGACGACCGGGTCGCCTACTCCCCCGAGCCGGGCCGCACGGTGCCGGGCCGGGTGGTGACGGCCGACGCGGAGGGGCTGCACCTTTCCTGCGCCGAGGGCTCCGTGGTCGTTCCGAGAGAGCGGGTGGAGCGGGCCGTGCGCCACGGGTGGGCGCTGACCGCGCACCAGGCGGTGGGCAGCCGCTGGCCCGCGGCGGTCGTGGTACTGCCCGGAGATGCCGCGCGGGCCCTCTCCCGCCCCTGGGTGTACACGGCCTTCGGCCGGGCGGAGCGCCATCTGTCCGTGGTGCACGGCGTCGAGCAGGCCCTTCCGCAGGCCGTCGCAGAGGTCCCGGCGAAGCCTCGGACCACCCGGCTGCCGGTGCTGCTGCGCACCCAGGTCCCGGCGGCCGCCGAGCAGGCCCCGGTCTGACGCGGACGGCGGCGGTCGCGCAGGGTCTCCCCTGCGCGACCGCCGCCGTCGGTGGTTCACGGAAGCAGCCTGGTGCCGGTCAGCGATCCGTGTCGAGCGTCTCCAGCTCCTCCTCGATCCCGTCCACGAGATCGTCGTCGGCGTCGTCGTCGAGGTCGTCGAAGACCGAGCTGACGTCGAAGCGGCAGATCACGCGCCCCGGGTCGGGCTGGTCGAACGGCGTCTCCAGCCACTCCCCCGGGTCGGCCGGGTCCTCGGCGGCCAGCACCCACAGCGTCGAGTCGGCCTCCTCGAGACCGAACTCCTTGTGCCGGGAGGCGATCTCGTCCGGTTCGAACTCGCCGAACAGGATGCCCAGCGCCCCGTGCACGGTGGCCGAGACCTCGGCGCCCGTTCCCTCGTCCTCCGCCGCCTCCACCCGCTGCGCCTGCGCCATCAACCGCTGCGGCTCCGCGACGGCGTAGTCGCGTCGGATCAGCACGCTCAGGGCGTTGGGCTCCTCGGGACCCTCGTACGGCGGCAGGGAGTCCTCCGCACCGGGGATCTCGAAGGGCGTGACCTCGTCGTAACGGTCGTAGAGCAGTTCGTCGTAGACCTCGGCGGCCGCGGCCAGCTCGTTGAACGCCTCGTAGACGGCCGGGTCGTCCTCTCCCGTCCTGCGTTCGACCGCGGCCAGGTGGCGGTCGAGCGCGGTCTTGACCGCCTCGGCGGCGGCGCGTACCTCGGCAGCGGTGGGCTGCGCAGCATCAGACATAGTGCAGACGCTATCCGTACCGGGCCCCAGCCCGCACAATAGATGCGATGCCGGAATACGAATTTGTCGACGTGTACGTACCGCGCGGGGTCTCCCGCAAGGAGGCGACACGACTGCTGACCGACCATGCCGAGTACGGACACTGGGAGTTGGACCGCCTGAGCCTGCTGCGCGACGGCAGTCGCAGGGTGCGGTTGCGCCGGCGGATCATTCGTCAGGTGCGCGCCACGTGGTGAGGTGAGACGACGAAACGGAGCGGGCCCCGCCTGGGCGGGGCCCGCTCCGTCGTGAGGGCCGGGACGTCTCACGCCGAGGGGCGCGCCTTGCGGTAGAGCAACGCGCCCGCGAGCAGTGCGCCCGCGCCGGCCGGCACCGCGAGGCCGATCGGCAGCTCGCTTCCGGTGTGCGCGAGCTGCGGCGCGTGGGCTGCGGGGCCGTGCACGGAGGAGTCGCCGACCGGCGTCGCGTGACCCGGGGTGGACGGCGCCTCGGGTGCGGACGGGGTGGACTCGCCGGGCTTGCCGGGGGTGTGGTGTCCGGGCCTGCCCGGCGTCTCGTGGCCGCGGGACGGGGGCCGCCGCGGGCCGCTGCCGTTGGCGCAGTCGTTGCCCATCGACGGGTTGAGGATGCCGACGGCGTCCACGCTGTTGCCGCACACGTTCACCGGCACGTCGACGGGCGCCTGGACGTGGTTGCCCGAACCGACGCCCGGCGACCCGCCGGTGTGGCCGCCCGCCTGGGCGCCCCCGGAGTCCCCGTGGGCGCCGGAGCCGGCGTGCTGACCGCCGCCGTAACCGCCGCCGTAACCGCCGTCGTGGTGGCCGCCGTGGTGGCCGGCCTGGCTGCCGCCGCGACCCTGGTGGTCGCCGTAGCCGCGGGACATCCCGCCGCCGCCCTTGTTGGCGCACGAGTTGCCGAAGGTCGGGTTGAGCACCCCGATGAGGTCCACGGTGTTGCCGCAGACGTTGACGGGCACGTTGACCGGCGCCTGTACCGAGTTGCCCGACAGGACGCCGGGCGAGTCGGTGGCGGCGCCGTACGCGCCGGAGTCGGCGTGGGCGTAGCCGCCGGCGGCAGCGATCACCCCCGTCGCGGCCGCCACGGTCATGAGGCTTTTGCGGGTGGCCTGTCGCATTGCTGAATCCCTGCTTTCGATCTCGCCTGTTTCCCGAATCGCTCCGAATCGCTCGCATCAGTGCAGCTGTTCGATGTCATCGGGCTCTACTGACTTCTCGGCTTTCCCTTCGGGAAAAGACCGGTCGGCCCCGGAGCACATGGCGTGCGCTCCGGGGCCGACGGCGTGGACGACCCCTCAGCGGGTCGACGTCACTTGTTGACGCAGGTGTTGCCGAAGGCGGGGTTCAGCAGCCCGATCGCCGAGATCGTGTTGCCGCAGACGTTCACCGGGACATGCACGGGAACCTGAACGACGTTGCCGGACAGGACGCCCGGGGAGTGCACCGCGGCACCCTGAGCGCCCGCGTCGGCGACGGCCATGCCCGCGCCCGCGAGAACCAGCCCACCAGTGGCAGCCGCAGCAGCGACGACCTTCTTGATCATTATTCCTCCTTGTAGGCAAAGCGACCCCATGCAGCAGATCGCATCACCAGTAACGAGGCGGAATTAGTGGGGCTACGCGCTTATCGGCGCATTCACTCTTCCCAGTCACTCCCGCACAGGCGGCCGATTCCATCAGCCCGGTGGGATCTCGTTCCGGCCGGACGTTCAGGACGCGTCGATGAAGCGGTCGAGCACCCGCACACCGAAACGCAGGCCGTCCACCGGGACCCGCTCGTCCACACCGTGGAACATGCCGGCGAAGTCGAGCTCCGGGGGCAGCTTGAGCGGGGCGAAGCCGAATCCGCGGATGCCGAGGTCGTCGAAGGACTTGGCGTCGGTGCCGCCGGAGAGCATGTAGGGGACGGCCTTGGCGGTCGGGTCCTCGGCGAGCAGCGAGGACTGCATGGCCTCGACCAGCGCCCCGTCGAAGGACGTCTCCAGGGCCTTGTCGGAGTGCACGTCCTCGCGGCGCACCTTCGGGCCGAGGATCCGGTCGAGGTCGGCGAGGAACTCCTCCTCGTAACCCGGCAGGAACCGGCCGTCGATGTGCGCGGTGGCCTCCCCCGGGATGACGTTGACCTTGTAGCCGGCGCCGAGCTGGGTGGGGTTGGCGGTGTTGCTGAGCGTCGCGCCGATCAGCTTGGCGATGCCGCCGAGCCGGGCCAGCGTCGCCTGCATGTCCTCGGGGTCCAGCGGTGTGCCCAACGCGTCGCCGAGTTCGTCGAGGAAGGCCCGGGTCGTCTTGGTGACCCGCACCGGGAAGGTGTGGCGGCCGAGCCGGGCGACGGCCTCGGACAGCTCGGTGATGGCGTTGTCCCGGTGGATCATCGAGCCGTGTCCGGCGGTGCCGGCCACGGTCAGCTTCATCCAGTGCATGCCCTTCTCGGCCGTCTGGACGAGGTAGAGCCGCCGCTCCTCGCTCACGGTGAACGAGAACCCGCCCACCTCGCTGATCGCCTCGGTGACGCCCTCGAACAGGTCGGGGTGGCGGTCGACCAGGTGCCGGGCGCCGTACGTGCCGCCGGCCTCCTCGTCGGCGAGGAACGCGAGCACGATGTCGCGGGGCGGGCGGCGCCCGGAGCGCAGCCGGTCGCGGACGACCGCCAGCGTCATCGCGTCCATGTCCTTCATGTCGACCGCGCCCCGGCCCCACACGCACCCGTCCGCGACCTCGCCGGAGAAGGGGTGGTGGGTCCAGTCGGCGGCGTTGGCCGGGACGACGTCGAGGTGGCCGTGGATGAGCAGTGCGGGCCTGGAGGGGTCCTCGCCCTCGATCCGGGCCACGGTGGAGGCGCGGCCCGGGTGCGACTCGAAGATCCGGGGCTCGAGGCCCACCTCGGCAAGCTTCTCCGCGACCCATTCGGCCGCCTTGCGCTCGCCGGGACCCGAGTGGTCGCCGTAGTTGCTGGTGTCGATCCGGATCAGGTCGCGGCAGAGGTCCACAACCTCGTCCTCGCCGGTGACACTCCTGGCATGGTCGTCCGTCGCGCTCACGCTGCTTCCTCCCGCTGTCACTGCTGGTGGGTCTCCTCATCCTCCCCCGCCCGCGGGTCCGCGCCCAAGACCGGTCCCGGCCCGTCACGAGCCGTTCACGCGGGCACGGCCGCGGCCGTCCGCCGACCGTGATCGGGGCACCCCGGAAAGCCTGGTAATGTTTACGACGTCGCCGCGAGGGAAACCGCGCACGACAGACACCTTGTCCGGGTGGCGGAATGGCAGACGCGCTAGCTTGAGGTGCTAGTGCCCTTTATCGGGCGTGGGGGTTCAAGTCCCCCCTCGGACACAGCAGCGAAGAGGGTGGTCCCGGCCGATGGCCGGGCCGCCCTCTTCGCGTTCACGCCCTCGTCGGCCCCCGGTCTCCGCCGGTCCGTGCACCTTTTCCCGCCCATGTGGGGCAGATCTCTCCGCCGTGCATGCCGCGCAGGTCAGCGCGTTGCGAACGATCTTCTTCCGTGCCCCGGACAGCCTCCCCAGGTGGCCGGCACAAGCCGACGAGCCTAGCTTCGTACTAAAATTTCCGGCTTGTCATGGAGCTGGACCGGACAACCCCAGGCAGACCTGCGGGCCCGCCGGCGCCCCGGAGGCTTCCGGGTTCGAGACGCGAGGACCGATGGCAGCCATTCACGAGAGCAGCGCTCTCGGCCTGCTCGACGAAGAGATCCACGCTCGATTCGGTGACACCGCCCGTTTCTCCGGCGGTCCCGCCGCCTCCGCCCGCACCCTCGTCGACGTCTTCGACGCCTCCGTGCGGTCCTTCCCGGACGAGCCCGCCCTGGACGACGGCAGCACGCTCCTGACCTACCGTGCCCTCGCCGTCGAGGTGGAGAACCTCCGGCGCCGGCTCGCCGCCGCCGGGGTCGGGCTCGGCGACCGGGTGGGCGTGCGCGTGCCCTCCGGCACCAACGACCTGTACGTGGCGATCCTGGCCGTCCTCGCCGCCGGAGCGGCCTACGTTCCGGTGGACGCCGAGGACCCGGACGAGCGGGCCGAGCTGGTCTTCGGGGAGGCGGACGTGCGGGCGGTGGTCGGCGCCGGCCACGAGATCACCGTCCACGGCGCGTCCGGGGTGGCCGCCGCCCGCCCCGGTACCGGGCACGACGCCTGGATCATCTTCACCTCCGGCTCGACGGGGAAGCCCAAGGGCGTCGCCGTCAGCCACCGCAGCGCCGCCGCGTTCGTGGACGCCGAGGCCGCGCTGTTCCTCACCGAGGAGCCGATCGGACCCGGCGACCGTGTCATGGCAGGGCTGTCGGTGGCCTTCGACGCCTCCTGCGAGGAGATGTGGCTGGCCTGGCGGTACGGGGCCTGTCTGGTGCCGGTGCCGCGCTCACAGGTCCGCAGCGGCGCCGACCTCGGGCCCTGGCTGGTCGACCAGGAGATCACGGTGGTCTCGACCGTGCCGACGCTGGCCGCGCTGTGGGAACCCGAGACCCTGAACGACGTCCGGCTGCTGATCTTCGGCGGCGAGGCCTGCCCGCCGGAGCTGGTGCAGCGGCTGGTGACGGAGGGCAGGGAGGTGTGGAACACCTACGGGCCGACCGAGGCGACGGTGGTGGCCTGCGCCTCGCTGATGTCCGGCGAGGAGCCGGTCCGCATCGGCTTGCCGCTGCGGGGCTGGGAGCTGGCCGTCGTGGACGAGGCCGGCGAGCCGGTGCCGATGGGCGGCAGCGGACAGCTGGTGATCGGCGGGGTCGGGCTCGCCCGGTACCTCGACGCCGAGAAGGACGCGGAGAAGTACGCGCCGCTCACGTCGCTGGGCTGGGAGCGGGCATACCGCAGCGGCGACCTGGTGCGCGCGGACGCCGACGGACTCGTCTTCCTCGGCCGGGCCGACGAGCAGATCAAACTCGGCGGGCGGCGCATCGAACTGGGCGAGGTGGACGCCGCGCTGCAGGCGCTGCCCGGCGTCGCGGGGGCCGCGGCGGCCGTGCGCAGCGCCCGCGGCGGCAACCAGCTTCTCGTGGGGTACGTCGTCGTCCAGGAGGGCTGGGACCAGGCGGCGGCCGTACGGCGGCTGCGCGCCGAGCTGCCCGCGGCCCTGGTGCCGCTGCTCGCGCCGGTCGACGACCTGCCTACCCGCACGTCCGGCAAGGTGGACCGCAACGCGCTGCCCTGGCCCCTGGAGGGGCTGGAGACCGGCGGCAGGACCGAGCAGCTGTACGGCACCGAGGCCTGGCTCGCCGAGCAGTGGACGGAGGTTCTCGGCATCCCCGTCTCCGGCGCCCGCGACGACTTCTTCGCGATCGGCGGCAGCAGTCTGGCCGCCGCTCAGCTCACCACGAGGCTGCGCACCCGGTATCCGAGCGCGGCCGTCCTGGACGTCTACCAGCAGCCCACGCTGCGCAAGCTGGCCCGCCACCTGGAGGAGTCGGCGCAGGACGACGGGTCCGCCCGCGTCGTCGCGCCGGTGGCCGTGCGCGCCAAGGTGGTCCAGCTGCTGCTCCTCGTCCCGCTGTTCACGCTGCTGGGGCTGCGCTGGACGGTGCCGCTGGCCCTGGTGGGCAACCTGTTGCCGAGGTACTCCTGGCTGCCGACCGCGCCCTGGTGGCTGGTCGTGAGCGGTGCGCTGCTGCTGTTCAGCCCACCCGGGCGGCTCGCGATCGCGGCCGGCGGTGCGCGGCTGCTGCTGCGCGGGGTGCGGCCCGGGCGGTACGCGCGCGGCGGCGGCGTCCATCTGCGGTTGTGGACGGCGGAGCGGCTCGCCGAGTTCAGCGGGGCGACCTCGCTGACCGGTTCCTGGCTGGAGCGCTACGCGCGGGCGCTGGGCGCCAAGGTCGGGCCGGACGTGGATCTGCACTCGCTGCCGCCGGTCACCGGCATGCTCAGGCTGGGCCGGGGCGCGGCCGTCGAGTCCGAGGTGGACCTGTCGGGCCACTGGCTGGACGGCGACCGGCTCGAGATCGGCCCGGTCAGGGTGGGTGCGCACGCGGTCGTCGGCACCCGCAGCATGCTGTTCCCGGGCGCCCGGGTCGGCAAGCGGGCCGAGGTGGCGCCGGGTTCCGCGGTGACCGGTCAGGTCCCCACCGGCCAGCGCTGGGCTGGCGCGCCTGCGGCCAAGCTCGGCAAGGCCAAGCGCAACTGGCCCAAGGAGCGGCCGGCGCGGGGCACGTACTGGCGCTTCATGTACGGCCTGACCGGATTCGCGCTGACCGCGCTGCCGGTGCTGGCCGGCGGGGCGGCGCTGCTGGTGGCGGGTCTGTTCGTGCCGCCCGGCGGCGGTCTCGCCGCGGCGCTGTCGGGTGCCGCGCTCGCCCTGGTCCCGGCGACGCTCGCCTTCGGGCTGGCGTACGCGGTGCTGCTGCTGGCGGCCGTGCGGCTGCTGAGCCTGGGTCTGCGGGAGGGCACGCACCCCACACACAGCCGGACGGGCTGGCAGGCCTGGACGGTCACGCAGCTCATGGACCGCTCGCGGGAGACCCTGTTCCCGCTGTACGCCGGGCTGGTCACGCCGGTGTGGCTGCGGCTGCTCGGCATGCGGATCGGCAAGGGCGCCGAGATCTCGACGGTGCTCGCGCTGCCCAGTCTGACCACGGTCGGCGAGGGCGCGTTCCTCGCCGACGACACGCTGACCGCGCCGTACGAGCTCGGCGGCGGCTGGATGCGGATCGGCCGGGCGGAGATCGGGCGGCGGGCGTTCCTCGGCAACTCGGGGATGACCGCGCCGGGGCGGAGCGTGCCGGACGGCGGTCTGGTGGGCGTGCTGTCGGCGACGCCCAAGAAGGCGAAGAAGGGCAGCTCGTATCTGGGGCTGCCGCCGGTGAAGCTGCCGCGGAACACCACGGACAGCGATCGGAGCCGGACGTACGAGCCGACCGCGCGGCTGTTGTGGGCGCGCGCGCTGGTGGAGCTGTGCCGGATCGTGCCGGTGTTCTGCTCGGCGGGGCTGGCGGTGCTGACGGTGGCGGCGCTGTGCGCGCTCGGAGCGTGGGCGCCGCTGCTGTCGGGGCTCGTGCTGCTCGGGGCGGGGGCCGCGGCGGCCCTCGTCTCGGTGGTCGCCAAGTGGCTGCTGGTCGGCCGGCACCGCAGTGGCGAGCACCCGCTGTGGAGCGGGTTCGTGTGGCGCAACGAGCTGGCGGACACGTTCGTCGAGGTGGTGGCCGTGCCGTGGCTGGCCGGGGCCGTGCCGGGTACGCCGGTGATGACGGCGTGGCTGCGCGGGCTCGGGGCGCGGATCGGCAGGGGCGCGTGGGTGGAGAGCTACTGGCTGCCGGAGTCGGACCTGGTCACGCTGGAGGACGGTGTGACGGTCAACCGCGGGTGCGTGCTGCAGACTCACCTCTTCCACGACCGGATCTTGCGGACGGATACTGTGGTCCTCCGTGAGGGTGCCACGCTGGGCCCTGGCGGGATCGTGCTGCCCGGCAGCACGGTCGGGGCCCGGACGACCCTGGGTCCCGCGTCGCTCGTCATGGCCGCGGAGTCCGTCCCGGACGACACCCGCTGGCTCGGCAACCCGATCGAGGCATGGCGTCCCTGAGGACGGGCCACTCGGACCCGGAGCGCGGCGACGCACCGGCGACGGGCGGTTCGAGCACAGGGCAGGGAGCGGACGCGGAAGTGGCAGTTCAGCAGTCGGTCGGGCCGGACCCGTATTTCCCGGCCAACGGTGACTCCCGGTACCGGGTGCACCGCTACGAGCTCACGCTGGACTACCGGCCGGGCCCGAACCGGCTGTCGGGCGCGGCGCGGATCAACGCGATCGCGGGGCGGTCGGCGCTGGCCGAGTTCCAGCTGAACCTGGCCGACTTCAAGATCGGCCGGGTCCGGGTGGACGGTCGTCCGGCGCACTACACGCATCGGGGCGGCCGGCTGCGGGTCCGGCCGGCCAAGCCGGTCCGCGCCGGGGCCGCCTTCACGGTGGAGGTGCAGTGGTCGGGCAACCCGAAGCCGGTGAGCAGCCCCTGGGGCGGGCTCGGCTGGGAGGAGCTGGACGACGGGGCGCTGGTGGCGAGCCAGCCGGTCGGGGCGCCGTCCTGGTACCCGTGCAACGACCGTCCGGCGGACAAGGCGTCGTACCTGATATCGGTCACGACGCCGTCGGCGTACTCGGTGGTGGCGGGCGGCCGGCTGCTGACGCGGACCACGAAGGCGTCGACGACCACCTGGGTGTACGAGCAGTCGGCGCCGACGTCGAGCTACCTGATAGGGCTGTCGATCGGCAAGTACCAGACGGTCCTGCTGGGCGACCCGGGGCTCGGCGGCGTCCCCCAGCACGGGCACATCCCGGCGCGGCTGCTGCCGGAGTTCTCGCGGGACTTCGCTCGCCAGCCCGGCATGATGCACCTCTTCCAGCAGCTCTTCGGTCCCTACCCGTTCGACGAGTACGCGGTGGTCGTGACGGAGGAGGAGCTCGACGTCCCCGTCGAGGCGCAGGGGTTGTCGCTGTTCGGCGCCAACCACGTGGACGGGGCGCGGGGTTCGGAGCGGCTGGTGGCGCACGAGTTGGCGCACCAGTGGTTCGGCAACAGCGTGTCGATCGCCGACTGGCGGCACATCTGGCTGAACGAGGGGTTCGCGAAGTACGCGGAGTGGTTGTGGTCGGAGCGGTCGGGCGGCCGCAGCGCGCAGCAACTCGCCGCCGCCGCACACCGGTTGCTGGCGACGCAGCCGCAGGATCTGCGGCTCGCCGATCCGGGGCGCAAGTCGATGTTCGACGACCGGCTCTACGAGCGCGGCGGTCTCGCCGTGCACGCCGTGCGCTGTGCGCTGGGCGACGACGCGTTCTTCCACATGGTGCGCGCCTGGCTCGGCGTGCACCGCGGCGGATCGGTGACCACGGCGACGTTCGCCGCGCACGCCGCCCGGTTCGCGTCCGAGCCGCTGGACGAGCTGTTCGCGGCCTGGGTGTACGGGACGGCGCTGCCGCCGTTGCCGACGCCTTCGGCGCAGCGGGGCGCGGCGTCGGCCTGAGCGCGGGGCCGTACCGGCGCCGGCCCGGTGACGAGGCGGGCGGCGCGGGGCGGTCGCACCTTGGGCTCCCGGGCACCTCGAGAGGCCCGGACGGGCGGCCCGCCGTCCGCCGGGCGGGGATCGCCCGGCACAATGTGCGCATGGCCCGACGTCCCGCCCGCCCGCGACAGCGCGCCTCCGCGGCTGTCCCCATTGTCCCCGCCTCCGGCACCGACTGCCCGTGCGGGCTTTCCGCACCTTACGAGGGGTGCTGCGGCCGCTACCACGCGGGCGCAGGGGCCGCGCCGACCGCCGAGGCGCTGATGCGGTCGCGCTACAGCGCGTTCGTCAGGGGCGAGGCGGGCTATCTGCTGCGGACCTGGCATCCGCGGACGCGTCCGGAGCGGCTGGAGCTCGATCCGGGGACGCGGTGGACGGGCCTGGAGATCCTCTCCGTGTCCGACGGGAGCGCGTTCCACCGGAGTGGGACGGTGGAGTTCCGTGCGTCGTACCGGGGCGGCTCGCTGCACGAGCGCAGCCGCTTCGAGCGGGTGGACGGGACCTGGGTGTACGTGGACGGGGAGTTCCCGGAGTGACGCCGTACGCCGGCCGCGTCAGGGAGCCAGGATGTCGAGTTCGTGGAGGGCGCCGACGGTGATCTCGCGGGTGAGGCGTTCCGCACGGGCCGCGTCGCCGGCCCGGACGGCCTCGGCGACCTGGACGTGCAGGGTGACGGCGGCCGGGTCGGGGTCCTCGAACATGACCTCGTGATGGGTGCGGCCGGCCAGGACCTCCGCGACGACGTCGCCGAGACGGGCGAACATCTCGTTGCCGGAGGCGGCGAGGATCACCCGGTGGAAGGCCACGTCGTGGATCAGGTACCCCTCCAGCCGGTGGCCGCGTGAGTGGGCCACCATGCCGAGCGCGCACTCGGTGAGCTCGGCGCACTGCTCCGCCGTGGCGTGGCGTGCGGCCAGACCCGCCGCGACCGGCTCGATCGCCGAGCGCAGGACGGTGAGCGAGCGCAGCTGACGCGGGCGGTCGGCGCCGGCCAGCCGCCAGCGGATGACCTGCGGGTCGTAGACGTTCCACGCCGACCTGGGGCGGACCGTCACGCCGACGCGGCGGCGCGACTCGACCAGGTCCATGGACTCCAGGACACGGACCGCCTCGCGCATCACGGACCGGGAGACGTCGAAACGCTGGGCCAGCTCGTCGGTGCGCAGGACGCTGCCGGGCGGGTACTCGCCCGCCGTGATCGCGGGCCCCAGGGCGTCCAGTACGCGGCCGTGCAGCCCCCGGTCCGGAGTGGTCATGCACTCAGCGTACGGGGTAGATCACGGAGCCAAAAAGTCAGACTTATTTGGTGCAGGGTCTTGCAATAGTCCTACCTAATCGGTTTCAGTGTCGTCGGCGGCGTCCACCGGCGCCGGATGTCGAGGAAGACAGCGAGGCAGAGATGCGTACCCCGCACGTCGTCGTGGTGATGGGCGTCGCCGGCACGGGCAAGACCACCATCGGCCCCCTGCTCGCCGCCCGGCTGGGAGTCCCGTACGCCGAGGGCGACGACTTCCACCCGCCGGCCAACATCGCCAAGATGTCGGCCGGCACCCCGCTCGGCGACGACGACCGGTGGCCGTGGCTCGACGCCATCGGCGCCTGGGCGGACGGGCGGGCCGGGCTCGGCGGCGTGGTCAGCTGCTCGGCGCTGAAGCGGTCGTACCGCGACCGGCTCAGGGCCGCCGCCCCCGCCGTCGTCTTCGTCCACCTGGCGGGCGACCGGTCGCTGATCGAGGACCGTATGGCGCACCGCCGGGGTCACTTCATGCCTACGGCACTGCTGGACTCCCAGTTCGCCACGCTCCAGCCTCTCGAGGCGGACGAGGCCGGCGTCGTCGTCGACGTCGTCGGCAGCCCGGAGGCCATCACCGGGCGGGCGGTGACGGCGCTGAGCACGCTCGCCGATCCCGTGGACTGAGCCTCCCCGTCCGGCCGACCACCGTCGGCCGACCATGGGACCGGCCTTCGTCGACCGGTCCTCGTCGACAGACCGTCGTCACCCTCCTCCTGAGCACTCCCGCAGGAGCACTCCCCCCGCGTGGGCCGTACCCGCGCGCTCCCCCGGCGTCGGCAGTACCCCCGCACGCCCCCGCACCCCCGTCACCCTCACCACTCCCCTACCTGACAAGGGAATCCCCGTGACCAGACTCAGTGTCGAGATGCTGGCAGCGGACGCCGTCGAGCCGATCACCTCGGCCGGCCACGCACAGCTGGGCATCGCCGTCCTGGCGGGCATCGCCGTGATCGTCCTGCTCATCACCCGGTTCAAGCTGCACGCCTTCCTGGCGCTGACCATCGGCTCGATCGCGCTGGGCGCGTTCGCCGGGGCGCCGCTCGACAAGGCCATCGCCTCGTTCACCACCGGGCTGGGCGCCACCGTCGCCGGGGTGGGCGTGCTGATCGCCCTGGGCGCGATCCTCGGCAAGATGCTCGCGGACTCCGGGGGCGCCGACCAGACCGTGGACACGATCCTCGCCAAGGCGGGCGGCCGCTCCATGCCCTGGGCGATGGTGCTGATCGCCTCGGTGATCGGTCTGCCGCTGTTCTTCGAGGTCGGCGTGGTGCTGCTGATCCCGGTGGTGCTGATGGTCGCCAAGCGCGGCAACTACTCGCTCATGCGGATCGGCATTCCCGCGCTGGCCGGCCTGTCGGTGATGCACGGGCTGGTCCCGCCGCACCCCGGTCCGCTGGTCGCGATCGACGCGGTGGGCGCCAACCTGGGCGTGACCCTGGCGCTCGGCGTGCTCGTTGCCATACCGACGGTCGTCGTCGCCGGTCCGCTGTTCTCGCGGGTCGCAGCACGCTGGGTGGACGTCCCCGCCCCCGACCGCATGATCCCCCAGCGTCCCTCCGAGGACCTGGCGAAGCGGCCCGGGTTCGGCGCCACCCTCGCCACCATCCTGCTGCCCGTCGTGCTCATGCTGTCCAAGGCACTGGTCGACATCGTGGTGGACGACCCGGAGCACAACGTGCAGCGCGTCTTCGACGTCGTCGGATCCCCGCTGATCGCGCTGCTCACGGCCGTGCTCGTCGGCATCTTCACCCTGCTGAGGCCCGCCGGGTTCGCCAAGGACCGGATCTCGGGGCTGGTCGAGAAGGGCCTCGCGCCCATCGCGGGCATCCTGCTGATCGTCGGCGCGGGCGGCGGCTTCAAGCAGACGCTGATCGACTGCGGCGTGGGCCGGATGGTGCTGGAGATCTCCGAGGACTGGTCCATCCCCGCCCTGCTGCTGGCCTGGCTGATCGCGGTGGCGATCCGGCTGGCGACCGGTTCGGCGACCGTGGCGACGATCTCGGCGGCGGGCCTGGTCGCCCCGCTCGCGGCCGACATGTCGACGACGCACACCGCCCTGCTGGTGCTGGCCATCGGCGCCGGCTCGCTCTTCTTCAGCCATGTCAACGACGCCGGGTTCTGGCTGGTGAAGGAGTACTTCGGGCTCACCGTGGGTCAGAACGTGAAGACCTGGTCGGTCATGGAGACGATCATCTCCGTGGTCGCGGGCGGTCTGGTCCTGCTCCTCTCCCTCGTGATCTAGACGACAGGTCACGGGCGTGGGCGGAAGGGACGGCGGGCGACGCCCGCGTGGACGGAAAGACGGACGCCGGGAAGAGGAGTCACGGCGATGAGCCACCCCCTGTTCGACATCAGCGGCCGGACGGCGCTGGTCACCGGCTCCAGCCGCGGCATCGGCCTGGCACTGGCCAGGGGGCTGGCCGAGGCCGGCTGCACGGTCGTCCTCAACGGGCGCGACGCCCCACGGCTCGAGCGGGCGGCCGCCGGACTCCCGGGCACCGTGCACACCAGCGCCTTCGACGTCACCGACGGGCCCGCGGTACGGGCCGGCCTCGCCGACGTCGAGAACCGGGTCGGCCCACTGGACATCCTGGTCAACAACGCCGGCATGCAACTGCGCGCCCCGCTGCTGGAGTTCGCCGACTCCGACTGGCACCGGGTGCTGGACGCGAACGTCACCAGCGCGTTCCTGGTGGGCCGGGAGGCGGCCCGGGGGATGACCGCACGCGGGCACGGCAAGATCGTCAACATCTGCTCCCTGCAGAGCGAGGTGGCCCGACCCGGCATCGCCCCCTACGCGGCCGCCAAGGGCGCGCTGAAGATGCTCACCAAGGGCATGTGCGCCGACTGGGGCCCGCACGGCGTCCAGGTCAACGGCCTCGGACCTGGCTACATCGAGACCGAGCTGACCCGGCCCCTGGTCGAGGACGAGGAGTTCAGCGCGTGGGTGCGGCGGCGCACCCCGGCCGGACGGTGGGGCCGTACCGAGGACCTGGTGGGCGGGGTGCTGTTCCTCGTCTCCCCGGCGGCGGACTTCGTCGGCGGGCAGGTGCTGTACGTCGACGGCGGTATGACGAGCGTGCTGTGAAACGTGCTGTGAAAGGACGTGACGACGGATGCTGGCATGTGTGATCCACGGTCCGGGCGACCTGCGCGTCGACGAACTGGCGCCTCCCTCGCCGGGGCCGGACGAGGTGCTCGTCGCCGTTCGGCACGGCGGGATCTGCGGATCCGACCTGCACTACTGGCGGCACGGCGGGGTCGGTGACTTCCGGCTGCGGGAGCCGATGGTGCTGGGGCACGAAGTCGTCGGCACGGCGTCGAGCGGGCCGCTCGCCGGCGCCGCGGTCGCCGTGCACCCCGCCACGCCGTGCGGGGTCTGCCCCGAATGCGCGGACGGGCGGCGACACGTCTGCCGGGACACCCGCTACCTCGGCAGCGCGGCCAGGATGCCGCACGTGCAGGGCGGCTTCGCCGCCGAGATCGCCGTTCCCGCCGCGCAGGTGCGGCCGCTTCCTGAGGGGCTGCCGCCGCGCCGGGCCGTGCTCGCCGAGCCGTTGTCGGTGGCACTGCACGCGGTGCGCCGAGCCGGTGCGGTGTCCGGACGGCAGATGCTGGTCACCGGGGCCGGTCCCATCGGCTCCCTGGTGGTCGCGGCGGCGAAGGCGGCGGGCGCGGCCCACGTCACCGTGACCGACCTGCTGCCCGCCGCGCTCGGGTACGCGCGCGCCGCGGGCGCCGACGCCGTCGTCCGGGCCGACGATCCGGCCGATCCCGGGTGGCCGGCGGAGGCGGACGTGGCCGTGGAGGCGTCCGGGACGGCCGCCGGGCTGGAGACCTGTCTGCGCCTGGTGCGCCGCGGCGGGGTCGTCGTGCAGCTCGGCATGCTGCCGCCTGGGCAGAGTCCCTTTCCGGGGAACCTGCTGGTCAGCCGGGAGATCGAGCTGCGCGGGGCGTTCCGTTTCGACACCGAGTTCGACGACGCGCTCCGGCTGCTCGCCGCCGCGCCCGCGTTCGACGCGCTGGTCAGCGCGGTCGTTCCGGTGCGGGCGGCGGAGTCGGCGTTCACGCTGGCCGCCGACCGCGGCCGCTCCTGCAAGGTGCTGCTGGACTTCGGCGACTGACCGACCCACAGCCGTCGGCGGCGAGGCCCCACGGGGGCGCGTTCCGGCGATCCGCCGGTGGCGGGGTGGGCCGGTCGCGGTCGCGCGGGGCCGGGCCGGGCGGTCATGGGGGGGCCGGTCACGGGGGATGCGCCGGTCACGGCCGCCAGTGGCGGTGTTCGCGCTCGGCCCACTCGCGGCTCACGGAGCCGGTGCGCATGCCGCGCCGCGCCTCCGGGTCCCCCAGCGCCATGCCGATGTGGCCGGCCAGGACGATGCCGACGGTCAGGGCCAGCCAGTCGTGCACGAAGGTCGCGCTGGTGCGCCACACGATCGGGGTGATGTGGGTGAACCACATGAGGAGCCCGGTGCCGAGCATGACCAGCGTGGCCCCGGCGATCCAGGCCGCGTAGATCTTCTGACCGGCGTTGAACTTGGCCGCCGGACGCGACTCCCGCCGCTTGTCCCGGCGCAGGACGGCCCGCAGCCAGCGGCGGTCGTACGGGCCGAAGCGGTTGAGGTGGCGCAGGTCGGCGCGGAACGCGCGGGAGGCGAGACCCGCGAGGACGGGGACGGGCAGGGCCAGCCCCGCCCACTGGTGGACCCGTACGACCAGTTCACGGCGGCCCACGAGCTGGGCGAGCTCGGGGACGTACAGGCAGGCGGCCGTCACCACGCACACGCCCATCAGCAGCGCCGTGGTGCGGTGCACCCAGCGCTCGGCGCGGGTGAAGCGGCGCACTCGCGTGGCGGCCGGCGGGGCCTCAGCTCGTAGGCTCATCGTCGCGTCCGTTCGAACGGCCGACCCAGGCGTCGACGTCGTAGCCTCGGTCCTCCCAGTAGCCGGGCCTCACCTTCTCGGTGACGGTGATGCCGGAGAGCCACTTGGCGGACTTGTAGAAGTACATCGGCGCCACGTAGAGACGGACGGGTCCGCCGTGGTCGTGACCGAGGTCCTTGTCCTGCATGCGCAGGGCGACCAGGACGTCGGCGCGGCGGGCCTGGTCCAGGGTGAGGCTCTCGCTGTACGCGCCGTCGAAACAGGTGAAGCGGACCGCGCCGGCCTTCGCCCGCACACCGGCCGCGTCGAGGAGGGCGGAGAGCCGCACGCCCTCGAACGCGGTGCCGGGGACCCGCCAGCCCGTGACGCACTGGACGTCCTTGACCATCCGGGTCTGCGGCATCGCTTTCAGCTGGGCCAGCGTGTAGCTGACCGGGCGGTCGACCAGGCCGTCCACGGTGAGCCGGTAGTTCGAGGCGTCCCTGTGCGGGACGGACGAGGTCACCGAGTAGTAGCGGAAGCCGCCTCCATTGGGGAGCAGCCCGGTCAGGCCCGTGGGGTCCTTGTCGGCGGCGCTGCCGAGGAAGGCCTCGAGACCGCGCTGCAGCGGGGGTGCGGCGACGACCCCGAGGGCGCCGAGGGCGAGGGTGCCGAGGAACACCCGGCGGCCGACGGGGGCGCCGCGTTCCTCGGACGGTTCGGGATTCACCCGTCCATTCGAACACCCACCGGCGGCCCGTACCAGGTTTCCCCGGCAGCCGTCAGACTTCCGTCATCACTTCCTGCCTTTCCGGGCCGCGGCGGGCCGGGTCCGCGCGGCCCGGAAACCCTCCGAACGCCGGGGCGATCCCGGGGGACGTCACGGCGGTCCCGTGAGCGCCGGGGCGATCCGAAGACCCGGCAACTCGAAGACCCGGCGACCCGGCGATCCGGGCGGTCACGGTGGCGGCGGGCAGTTGTCGGCGGCCCGCTCCTGGTGGGGGCCGCCGCCGGCCGCGTACCACGGGACGAGTGTGGCGTGCGCCATGGCGCGACCCGGCCGGAGCCCACACCATGGCCGTAGGGGCGCCCCGCGCCTCCGGCTTCGGCCGCGGGCCCCGCGACCGGGTCAGCCGCCCGGTTCGGGTACCCCCGCAACCATCGCCCCGGGCGGGCCCGTGGCGGACGCTTCGGGCACTCCCAGGGTGCCGAGGGCGCCGGGGCGCTACAGTCGGCCACTACGCACCCCGTCCGTGGCCCGACCGGATGATCGAGGTACGCAGCGTGTCGGTTCTGGTTCTGGTTCTCGCCGTGAGCGCCGCCTGCTGTCTGGGCTTCGGGTTCGTGCTCCAGCAGAACGCGGCCCAGCGGGCGCCGCTCGGCGACTTCCTCTCGCCGCGGCTGCTGCTCGACCTGATGCGGGTGCCGCGCTGGCTGGGCGGCCTCGGTCTCATGGTGGCCGGGATGGCCCTGGGCGCGATCGCGCTCGGCCAGGGCGAGATCTCCCTGGTGGAACCGCTGCTCGCGACCAACCTGCTCTTCGCCCTCGCGCTCTCCCGGCATCAGACGAAACAGTCGCTGGGCCGTCAGGGCTGGGCGGGGCTCGTCCTGCTCGCGGGCGGGGTGACCGTCTTCATCGTGGCGGGCGAGCCGCGCGGCGGCAGCGCGGTCACGGATCCGCTGCGGCACTGGACGATCATCGGCGCGATGATCGGACTGGCGCTGCTGCTCACCACCTACGCCAAGCGCTCCCGGCTCAGCGCGGGCCCGGTGCTGCTGGCCCTCGCCGCCGGTCTGCTGTACGGCGTGCAGGACGCGCTGACCCGGGTCAGCGGCCAGAACTTCTCGGCCGGCGGCCTCGGCGAGCTGATGACCGGGTGGGAGCCGTACGCGGTGCTCGCGCTCGGCGTGACCGGCCTCGTGCTGGTGCAGAGCGCCTTCGAGACGGCGCCGCTGCGGATGTCGCTGCCCGCGCTGACGGCGGCACAGCCGCTCGCCGGGATCCTCTGCGGCGTCGGCTTCCTGGGCGACCGGCTGCACACCGACACCGCCGCGCTGGCCTGGGAGGCGGTGGGGCTGGCGGCGATCGTCACGGGCATCGTGCTGCTCGGGCTGCACCCGGCGATGCCCCGGGGCGGGGCCCCTCGGGAGCGGGTGCCGAAGCTCCAGCCGCAGTAGGCGGCCCATCCGGCCGGGGCTCCCGGCGGCTGCTCGAGCGGATCGCCCGCGCGGGACCACCCGACCGGGGCTGCCCGAGCGGGAGCTGCCCGCACGGGGCTGCCGGGACGGTTGCCCGGATGGGGCTGGGGTCGCTCGCGTCGGGCTGCTTGGATGGGGCGATGAGCGCTGCTGACGAGATCCTCGACATCGTGGACGAGAACGACCAGGTCGTCGGCCGGCGTCCGCGCGGCCAGGTGTACGCCGAAGGCCTGCGCCACCGCTGCGTCTTCGTCCAGGTCAGGGACGCCGAGGGGCGGATCTTCGTTCACCGCAGGACGGCGACCAAGCTGGTGTTCCCGTCCCTGTACGACATGTTCGTCGGCGGTGTCGTCGGGGCGGGCGAGGCCTACGACGACGCCGCGCTGCGCGAGGCGGAGGAGGAGCTGGGGGTGAGCGGGCTGCCCCGGCCGGAGTACCTGTTCACGTTCCTCTACGAGGACGGGGCGGCGGGGAGCTGGTGGTCGGCCGTGTACGAGGTCCGCTGCGAACTGCCGGTGACCCCGCAGGCGGAGGAGGTGGCCTGGCACGACTTCCTGCCCGAGGAGGAGGTCGAACGGCGCCTGTCCGTCTGGGAGTGGGTGCCGGACGGGCTGGCGGCGTACGAGCGGCTCGGGGAGCACCGGGCCCGGTCCACGGCATGAGAGGCACCGGCGGGGCCCTAAGCGGCGACGGGTAGGGTCCTGCGGGTGATCGAGTTCGTACGGAACGTCCGGTTGTGGTTCGCCCCCGAGCAGGTCAGGGAGGAGGGCAGCACGCCCGACTACCGGTTCTCGCTGGCGAACGAGCGCACGTTCCTGGCCTGGCTGCGCACCGCGCTCGCGCTGATCGGCGGGGGCTTCGCGGTGGACCAGTTCCTGCCGGACCTGCGGTGGGGCTGGCGGGTGGGGCTGGCGCTCGCGCTGCTCGCGGCGGGCGTGCTGTGCTCCCTGC
This sequence comes from Streptomyces sp. P3, assembly GCF_003032475.1. Lineage (NCBI taxonomy): Bacteria > Bacillati > Actinomycetota > Actinomycetes > Kitasatosporales > Streptomycetaceae > Streptomyces > Streptomyces sp. P3. The sequence continues at coordinate 4,639,327 of NZ_CP028369.1, read as the reverse complement.
GGGCGGTGAACCACTGGGTGCGCTGCGAGCGGGCGATGCGCCGGGGCGAGGACCTGCCGTCCTCCCGTTTCCCGGCGCTGCTGGGCGTGGTGGTCGCGGTGGTGGCCGTGGCGATGGTGCTGGTGGTGCTGGTGGGGTGGGAGGGATGAGCGCCGGGCCGGCGCCGGAGCGGGACCCCGGTCTCCAGCCCGAGCGGACCCGGCTGGCCTGGCGGCGTACGACGCTGGCGAGCACCGTCTCGGCCGTGCTGGCCCTGAAGACCGCGCTGCACGGCGGTCCGTCGGCGTTCGGGATCGTGGCGGGTGCGGTGTGCTGCGCCCTGTGGCTGGCGTTCCTGCTGCTCGCCCACCGGCGCATCCACGCCCTCGCCGCCACGCCGACCCCGGCGGCCCTCACCGTCCGGCACGCCACGGCGGCCGTCGCCTGCGCGGTGGCGACGGCGGTGTGGGCCGTCGTCCTCGTGGTCTGACCCGCCCGCCGACGGGCTCCCCCGCCCACCTCCTCCCGGCCGGGCCCCCTACGCGCCGTCCGCAGCCGCTTCCTTCCTGTCTTCCGTTTCCTTCGCGTCTTCCGCTTCTTCCGCGTCTTCCGCTTCTTCCGCCCAGTCCACCGTGACCACGATCTTGCCGCGGGTGCGGCCCTCCTCGCTCAGGCGGTGGGCCTGCGCGGCCTGCTCGAGCGGGAACGTCCTGGAGACGTGCACGGAGACGACGCCCTGTTCGGCCAGTTCCGCCAGGCGGGTGAGGTCCTCGGCGTCGGGGCGGACCCAGCAGTAGCGGCCGCCGTAGCCGACGACGTCCCCGTCGGCGATCGAGGCCAGGCGTCCGTCCGGGACCAGCAGGTTGGCGGAGACCCTCAGCGCCTCGCCGCCGACCGTGTCGAAGGCGGCGTCCACGCCCTCCGGGGCCAGCCCGCGCACCCGTTCCGCCAGCCCCTCGCCGTAGGTCACCGGCTCGCCGCCCAGCGAGCGCACGAAGTCGTGGTTGGCCTCGCTCGCCGTGCCGATCACCCGGGCGCCCAGGTGACGCGCGAGTTGTACGGCGATCGAACCGACGCCGCCCGCGGCCGCGTGGACGAGGACGGTCTCGCCGCGTCTGACCCGGAGCGCCCCGGTCAGCACCTGGTAGGCGGTGAGCCCGGTGAGCGGCAGGCCCGCGGCCTCCTCCCAGGTGAGGTTGCGCGGCTTGCGGGCGAGGGTGCGCACGGGAGCGGCGACGTACTCGGCGAAGGTGCCGCGGGAGAGGAAGTCCTCACGGACGTAGCCGATGACCTCGTCACCGACCGCGTACTCCGGGACGGACACGCCGGGCTGGACGACGACCCCCGAGACGTCCCAGCCGGGGATCACCGGGAAGACGGCGTCCAGCATCCCGTCCAGATATCCCTCCCGGGCCTTCCAGTCGACGGGGTTCACGGCCGCCGCGCGGACCTTCACCAACACCGCGTCGGGGCCGATTCTGGGGTCGCGCACCTCCCCGTACGCGAGTGCCTCGGGGCCGCCGTAGCCTGCGTAACTGATCGCCTTCATGGGTCCGACCCTCCGGGGTCCGCGGACGTCACGCAAGCCGGATCACCCGATATGCCTGATCCCGTGGCACCCCGTCCGACGTCATCGCCCGCAGCCTCGAGGCGGGCCGCCCCCGTGACCGCCCTCCATCTCGAGCACTCCGCCCACACCCCCACACACAGAGCCGGGCGGCGGCCGCAGCCGCAGCCGTAGCCGCAGCCGTAGCCGCGGGAACGGCCGGAACGGGAACAGCCCGGACGGCCGAAAAGGGCCTGCCGACGGCTCCCCGGGTTCTGTCCGGGGTGCCGGCGGCCTATGGTGGCCCCGATCACGTTGGGCAATGACCCCTGGACTCCATACCGACCGGTCGGCATCATGGGGCGAGCCCCTGTTCACCCGTCCCGTCCGTAGGAGCGACGCATGAGCCCCGACCACCCGCCCGGACTCGACCTCGACCGGTTGCGCGCCCTGCTGCAGCGCGAGCGTCCCGGTCTGGTCCACGGCCCCCTCACCGGAGGGCTGATCGAAGGCGGGCGGTCCAACCTCACCTACGCGGTCTCCGACGGCGAGGCGAAGTGGGTCGTGCGCCGGCCTCCGCTGGGGCATGTGCTGGCCACCGCGCACGACATGAAGCGTGAGCACCGGGTGATCAGCGCCCTGCACCCGACGAGCGTGCCGGTTCCCCGCCCGGTCCTGCTGTGCGAGGACGACGACGTGCTCGGGGCCCCGTTCTACGTCATGGAGTTCGTCGAGGGCACGCCCTACCGGACGGCCGACGAGCTCGCCCCGCTCGGCGAGCGGCGCACCCGGGACGCGGTGCTGTCGCTGGTGGACACCCTGGTGGAGCTGCACGCGGTGGACCCCGCCGAGGTCGGCCTCGCCGACTTCGGCCGGCCCGAGGGGTTCCTGGACCGGCAGCTGCGCCGCTGGGGCAAGCAACTGGACGCCTCCCGCAGCCGCGAGCTGACCGGGATCGACGAGCTGCACGCGGCGCTCGGCCGTGAGCTGCCGGACTCGCCGGCCGCCGCCGTCGTGCACGGCGACTACCGGCTCGACAACGTCCTGATCGGCCCCGACGACACGATCCGCGCGATCCTCGACTGGGAGATGTCGACCCTCGGCGACCCGCTGACCGATCTGGGGCTGCTGGTGATGTACAGCGTTCCGCTGCGGCTGCCGGACTCCCCGATCTCCACGACCGCCGCGGCGCCCGGCCATCCGTCGCCCGCCGAGCTGATCGAGCGGTACGCGGCGGGCTCCGGGCGCGACGTCTCGGCGGTCTCCTGGTACACGGCCTTCGCCTGGTTCAAGCTCGCCGTGATCCTCGAGGGCATCCACTACCGCTACACGCTCGGCCAGACGGTCGGGCGCGGCTTCGACCGCATCGGGGAGCTCGTCCCCGTCTTCATCGAGCACGGACTGACCACACTCCAGGAAGGCTGACCGGCATGGACTTCGCGTTCGACGCCCGCACCGAGGACCTCCGCGCCAGGCTGCTCGCCTTCATGGACGAGTACGTCTACCCGGCCGAGGCGGTGGCCGAGGAGCAGCGCGCACTGCTGGCCTCGCCGTGGGACACCCCGGCCGTGGTGGAGGAGCTGAAGGCCGAGGCGCGCAGCCAGGGCCTGTGGAACCTCTTCCTGCCCGACACCGAGCACGGCGCCGGGCTCACCAACCTGCAGTACGCGCCGCTCGCCGAGATCACCGGCCGCTCCCCCCAGCTGGCGCCGACGGCGCTGAACTGCGCGGCGCCGGACACCGGGAACATGGAGGTGCTCGCGCAGTTCGGCGACGAGCGGCAGCAGAAGCAGTGGCTGGAGCCGCTGCTGGCGGGCGAGATCCGCTCGGCGTTCGCGATGACCGAGCCGGAGGTGGCCTCCTCTGACGCCACCAACATCACCACCCACATCGAGCGGGACGGCGACGAATACGTCATCACCGGTCGAAAGTGGTACATCTCCGGGGCGATGAACCCGGACTGCAGGATCTTCATCGTGATGGGCAAGACGGACCCGGACGGCCCGGACATCCGGCGCCAGCAGTCCATGGTGCTGGTGCCGCGCGACACGCCCGGCGTCACCGTCCGGCGGGCCATGCGGGTCTTCGGGTACGAGGACCACTCCCACGGCGGCCACGCCGAGGTGGTGTTCGACCACGCGCGCGTGCCGGTGACGAACCTCGTCGGCGAGGAGGGCGGCGGCTTCGCCATCGCCCAGGCCCGCCTCGGCCCCGGCCGGATCCACCACTGCATGCGGCTGATCGGCATGGCGGAGCGGGCGATCGAGCTGATGTGCCGCCGGGCCGTCTCCCGTACGGCCTTCGGCAAGGCTCTGGGACAGCAGGGCGTGGTGCACAACTGGATCGCGGACGCGCGCGTGACGGTCGAGCAGTTGCGGCTGCTGGTGCTCAAGACCGCCTGGATGATGGACACCGTCGGCAACCGGGGTGCCCACGCGGAGATCCAGGCCATCAAGATCGCCACTCCGCGCGCGGTCGTCGACATCATCGACCGGGCGATCCAGCTGCACGGCGCGGGCGGCGTCAGCCAGGACTTCCCGCTGGCCGAGCTGTACGCCGGGGCGCGCACGCTGATGATCGCGGACGGGCCGGACGAGGTGCACCAGCGGTCGCTGGCCCGGCGCGAGCTGAAGAAGTACCTCTAGACCCGGATTTCGCACATGCCTCGTTCGGTTGGAACGAGGCCCGTGCGGTGTCTGGTTGTCGGTCTGGTCGTTGATGTGATGTGTCGATGATTTCGCGTGCCGAGCGGTCGCGGGTACGTCGCCCACGGATGAACGTGGAGATCGCACCTGTGGTGGAGAGACGTCTGGGCGCTCTGCCTGCCTCTGCCGAGTTTCTGCGCCGGCTGGACGTGGCCCGGATCGTCGACGAGCTGTGCCCGGTGCGCGATGTCGCGCATCTGACCCACGGGCAGGTCGTCGAGGTCCTGGTCGCCAACCGGCTGTCTGCGCCCGCGCCACTGGTGCGGGTCGGCGACTGGGCACGTGAGTGGGCGGTGGAGGAGGTCTTCGGAATCGAGGCGGACCTGCTCAACGACGACCGTATCGGCCGCGCCCTGGACGCCATCGCGCCCGAGCTGGAACACATCGTCGGCACGGTCGGTGCGAGCGCGATCGCCGAGTTCGGCATTGATGTCTCGCGCCTGCACTGGGACATGACCAGCATCTCCCTGCACGGCGCCTACGAGACCCCGCAGGAGGAGTTCCCGCAGGTCAAGTACGGTCATCCCAAAGACCGCCGGGCTGATCTCAAGCAGATCCAGGCCGGGATCGCGATCTCTGCGGACGGCGGCATTCCCGTCTTCCACCGTGCCTACGACGGTGGGGCCGGCGAGGTCTCCCAGGTCGTCGGGGCGATGACGGCCCTGCGCGAGGTGGCCGCACCCCGCGAGTTCTTGATGATCGGCGACTCGAAGCTGGTCTCCTACTCCAACCTCCTGGCCATGCAGGAAGCCCGAGTGAGGTTCATCGCCCCGGCGCCTGCGGCCAGGATTCCCGATGGCCTGTTCGCCGGTCTCGACACGGCCCGGGCCCGCCCGGTCGACTACACCGCCGGACGAGACGCGGCAAAGCCACCCGCTCAGCGTGGCCAGTACCGCGTGCTGGAGGACACCCAGACCCTGGCTGGTCCGCGCAAGCGCGACCCGGCCATCACCGTGCGCCGGATTCTGGTCCACTCCAGCGCCAATGCCCAGGCCCAGCAGGCCGCCCGCATCCGACGCCTGGACAAGGCCCGTGAGGAACTGGACAAACTCCAGCGTGCCTGCGGCGGCCGGCACTACGCCACCGCCCAGAAGGTCACCGCCCGGCTCGGCGTGATCACCAGCAAACGCCGCATCGGCTCCTGCCTGGTCACCTCCATCACCGTCGATGAGAGCGGACGACCTGCCCTGACCTGGTACTACGACCAAGAAGTCCTGGCCGTCGAAGCCGCCGCGGACGGCTGGTACGCGCTGCTGAGCACCCTCGGTCCCGCAGAGGCCGACGCCGCCGAGGTCCTCATCCGCTACAAAGGCCAGCCGGTGATCGAGCGCCGCTACAGCGACTTCAAGGGCCCGCTCGCCGTGGCCCCGGTCTTCCTGCACCACAACCGGCGCATCGCCGCCCTGATCACCGTGATCTGCCTGGCCCTGCTGGTGTTCTGCCTCATCGAACGCCAGGTCCGCCAAGCCCTGGGCGGCGACCAGACCATGCGCGGGCTCTACCCCGACAACCGGGCCCTGCGCCCGACCGGACGCCTGATCCTCTACCACCTCGCCGACCTCCGGATCCGGGCCGGAACCGCCACCGACCCGCCAACCATCCTGATCACACGCGCCGTTCAAGCCCACCTGCTCGAACTACTCGGCATCGACGAAACCCGCCCACGCTGGCTGGACACCTCAAACCCCATGTGCGAAATCCGGGTCTAGACGCTGGGGCGCGGGGCCGGCGTCCATCGGCGGCCGGCCCCGCGCCTGTCGGCTCGTCAGGGCCGCAGGGCCCGCAGCAGCAGGTCGGCCAGGTGGTCGGCGACCTCCTGTGCGCCCATCGGGCCGTCCGGCCGGTACCAGGTCGACAGGTGGTGCACCGACCCGAAGTGGTAGTCGACGACCAGGTCGGCCGGGGTCGCGGTGGAGAAGACGCCGCAGGCCTGGCCCTCCTCGACGAGCGCCCGGAAGCGTTCGTGGTAGCGGCGGCGCTCGGATCTCACCTGCTTGTTCTTCTCCGGGCTCAGGTGGTGCATCGAGCGGAAGAAGATCATCGCGTCGTCGAGGTTCTCGATGGTCGTGACGACGACGTCGGCCGCCGCGCCCCGCAGCCGCTTCTCGATCGGCTCGTCGGCGTTCGCGAAGGCGTCGAGCCGCTCCTGCTGGACGCGCAGCACGCGCGCGTACACCTCGTGCAACAGGTCGTCCTTGGAGCCGAAGTAGTGGTACAGGGCCCCCTTGGTGACGCCGGCCGCCTCGACGATCTCCTGCACCGAGGTGCGGTCGTAGCCCTGCTCGGCGAAGAGCCGGGTGGCGGCGGCGAGCAGCCGCTGCGGCACGGGGGTCCCGTCTCCGTCCGTGGTCCTGGGCACTGCCGCCACCTGCCTTCCTCGATGCCTTGTCGGCGTGTCTCACCGGCTGTCGTGCTACTGACCGTCGTGCGGGCGGGAACGCAGTTCCCGACGGAGGATCTTGCCACTCGCCGTCTTCGGCAGGTCGGGCAGGATCTCCACCTGACGCGGGCACTTGTAGGCCGCCAGTCTGTCCTTGCAGTAGGCCGCGAGCGTATCGGCATCGGCGTCCGTGCCCGCACGCAGGCTGATGTACGCCTTCACGGTCTCCCCGCGGTAGCCGTCCGGCACCCCGGCGACGGCCGCCTCGCGCACCGACGGATGGGTGTACAGCACGTCCTCGACCTCGCGCGGCCACACCTTGAAGCCGGACGCGTTGATCATGTCCTTCTTGCGGTCGACGACGTACAGCCGGCCCTGTTCGTCCATGAAGCCGATGTCCCCGGTGCGCAGCTCGCCGCCCGGGAAGGCCTCGGCGGTGGCCTCGGGCCGCCGCCAGTAGCCGGGAACGACCTGCGGACCCCGCACCACGCCTCGGGCAGTCGCAGGCCGGTGCGCTGCCGCTCGGCGTTGTACCAGGGAGTCGGCCGGCGCGATCGGGGCGCGCTGGGCGTGGTCGAGGAGGGCCAGCCAGGGCTTGGCCTCGTAGCGGGAGGCGGGCGCCGTCACCGGGCCGCCTCCCACTTCTGCTGGAGATGGTTCATGTTGCCCAGCCAGCGCTCGGGATCGCCGGCGCGCAGCTGGTGGTACCCGGCGACCTCGGGGTGCGGCAGGATCAGGAAGCGGTCCTCGGCGATGCCCTTGAACAGGGCGTCCGCCACGTCCCGCGGCTCGATCGCGGTCGGCTTGAGCACCAGGTCGCCCGCGCTGCCGGTGGCGTCCAGCATGTCGGTGCGCACGCCCTGGGGACAGATCGCGTGCACCTTGATGCCCCGGTGCCGGTAGGTCAGCGACAGCCACTCGGCGAAGGCGTACGCGCCGTGCTTGGTGACGCTGTAGGGGGCCGCGCCGATCATCGTGAGCAGGCCGGCCGCGGAGACCGTGGAGACGAAGCGGCCCCGGCCGCGCTCCAGCCAGTCCGGGAGCAGCGCGTGGGCCGCGCGGACGTGAGCCATCACGTTGACGTCCCAGGCCTGCGCCCAGACGGACTCCTCGGCCGCCTCGGAGCCACCGGAGGCGACGCCGGCGTTGGCGCAGTACACGTCGACACCGCCACCGAGGGCCTCGCGGGCCCGGTCCACGACCGCCGAGGCGTCGCCGGGGACCGCGATGCCGCCGATCTCGTCGGCGACCGCCCGCGCCCGGTCCGCGTCGAGGTCGTTGACCACGACCCGGGCGCCCTCGGCGGCGAAGCGGCGGGCCAGCGCGGCACCGATGCCGCCTCCCGCTCCGGTGACGACCACTCCGGCATCCTGCACGGCTTCCACCCTCGGTCTCCTTCGACGCGGCTGCGGCACGGACTGCGGAGCCGGGGCGCGCACCGGCTCCGCGTCCCAGACTAACCAGTCGGTATGTTGTGGCGGAAGGGCTGCTCCTGATTCACGGCCGTTCGGCGCGCACCGGGTTCCGAGAGCCCGGGAGGGCGCCTTCCGCGCGGGCGCGCACGGATGAGGCGTGACGTATGGCCAATCGCTGCCGTTCGCAGGACGATGCGCGCACCTGGTGCGCACCGCTTCGCGAACGGGAGGGCCTGTCGTGGCGGAACCTGCGATGAGCGTGACCCCCTACTGGGAGCTGACCTTCGACGCCGACGGCGACGTCGACGGCGGACGGCGCGACCGGCTGGCGGCCGAGGTAGGGCGGCGCGGCGTGCGTGACCTGATCGTCTTCGCGCACGGCTGGAACACCGAACGCTCCTCAGCGACCGGGCTCTACAGCCGCTTCTTCGCCCCGATGCCCGCACTCGCCCCGTCCGCGCGGATCGGTTACGTCGGCGTGGTGTGGCCGTCGATGCGGTTCCCGGACGAGCCCATCCCGGACTTCCCGCGGTCCGCCGCCGCTGCCACGGGCGAGGGCGGGGTCCGGCGTCGGACGCTGGACGGGGAGACCCGGCACGCACTGCGGGAGACCTTCCCGGGCGGGGCCGCGGCGGTGGACCGGATCGGGCGACTGCTGGAGGAGCGGCCGCCCGAGGAGGGCGCGCTGGAGGAGTTCGGGCGGCTGGTGCGGCTGCTGGTGGACGTGGCGCCGCCCGGGCCGCAGGCGCTGTTCGCGGCGGACACCCTCGCGGAGGGCGTCCCCCAGGACGGGCCGCGGATGTTCGCCGGGCCCACGGCGGAGGTCTGCGAGGAGTTCGCCCGGGCGCTGGCCGGCCTCGAAGCCGGAGGACCGCTGTCCGACGGCCCGGAGCCCGGCCCGGAAACCGGCCCCGGTGTCGCGGAGTTCTCGCTGCCCAACCTCTGGGACGGGGCGCACGAGCTGCTGCGCCAGGCGACGTACTACGCGATGAAGCGGCGGGCGGGGACCGTCGGCGAGCGCGGGCTCGGTCCGTTCGTGGGCCGGCTGGCGGCCGTCGCGCCCGCGGTACGGGTGCATCTGGTGGGGCACAGCTTCGGCGGGCGGCTGGTGTCGTTCGCGCTGCGCGGACTGCCCGAGGGCGTGCGCACGGTGAAGTCCGTGACGCTGCTCCAGGGGGCCTTCTCGCACTACGCGTTCGCGGCGCGGCTGCCGCACGACGCGCGCGCGGGCGGAGTGCTGCAGGGACAGCAGCACCGGGTCGACGGACCTCTGGTGTGCTGCCACTCCTCCTTCGACGCTGCGCTCGGCACGATGTATCCGCTGGCCTCCCGGATGGCGGGCGACGCCCGGGGGGCGGTCGAGGAGTTCGGCGTCGGCAGCGTGCTGGGTGCCAAGTGGGGCGCCATGGGGCACGACGGGGTGCAGGCGGTGCCCGGCACGCGCGCGTGCACGCTCGCCGAGGCGCTGGCCGGGCCGCTACCGGCGTCGGGGTGCGTGAACGTGGACGCGGCCGCGGTCGTCCGGCGCGGTGGGGCGCCGGCCGGGGCGCACAGCGACATCGTGCACCCCGAGCTGGCGCGGCTGGTGCTGGCGGCGGGCCGCGTGCGCTGACCCGCCGCCGTTCCTCAGGGCCTCACCGGTGCGAGGTGAACTCCACCACCTGCTGGAAGGTGGGCCGGTTCTGCCAGCTGATGTTGCCGTGCTTGATGCCGCCCAGGGTGCGCTGCACGATCGAGTCGGCGCACCACTGGTTGCCGGCGGTCGTGCAGAGCTTGTCGGCCGGGTAGACCTGGGCCGCGGTCTTGCCGGCCGCCGTCTTCAGGGTGCTGATCAGGACGTCCCGGCAGCCGCTCAGGGTGCCGCCGCCGCAGTACTTCTGCGTCAGCCCGCCCTGCACGCTCTCGCCGAGCACGGCGCGGACGTCCTTGTCGACATAGCTCCACCAGCCGTACTGGAAGGAGCTGCCGGCGTGCGATCCGGTCGGCCCGTGGGCGGCCGACGGGGCCTCGTCGATGGGCAGGTTGGCGCCGAACGCGTTGTAGAGGGCCGTGCCGAGACCGGGTTCGAACTCGGCCTTGACCAGCAGCGGCCACCACGCGTCCAGGATGCGGATCGCGTCGGCGTCGGCGTACGTCTTGGAGCCCGCCGCGGTCTCCGTGCGCCTGCCGCCGGCCGTCAGCCAGGTCTGCAGCTTGGTCACGGCGGCCGCCGCGGTGGAGTCGGTGACCGTCGAGCTGTTGATCACCTTCAGCAGGTCGGGCAGGACGTCCTCGGCGCGCAGGTCGGTGAGCGCCGCCTCCCCCATCGCCTTCGTCAGCGACGCGCGCGTGACGCCGCCGGCCGCGACCAGTTTCTTCACCCGGTCCTCGAGGAGGTTGCCGCGGTGCACGGACCCGTCGCCCCAGGAGGCCGTCGTGTAGTCCTTGGCCTGCTTGTTGTTCCAGGAGATGTAGTAGTCCTGGTCGACGGAGTTGGGGTGCGCCGAGGCCGGGGTGTACTCGGCCGTGTTGGTGGCCGGGACCCAGTTCTTCCACTCGTAGGCCGCCTGCGCCCACACCGGGAACTCGGCGTCGACGCCGCTCGCGCGGACCGGGTTGTCGCCGCTGTTGTAGTACGCGGTGTGCGTGGAGTCGGCGTAGAACCAGTTGAACGTGTAGTTGATGTGCTGCACCGCGGCCTGGAAGGTCTGCGGGCTCTTGACGTAGTCCGGGTCGTTCAGCATCTGGAAGCCGATGATCGAGTCGGCCTCGTGCATGTAGGACGACCGCAGGGTGGTGTAGGCGACCTTCTTCCCGCCCACCGTCGCCCGGTACTCCACGGGCCCGTACTTCGTGCGGTAGACGCGCATGGTGTACGAACCGGCGGCCGTCCCGTCGGCGGTGGTGGGCTTCCAGGCGTTCTTCTGCTCGACGACGTCCATGGCCGTGCACACGCCGTGGTACAGGTAGTGGTAGTCGTCCTGGCACAGTTCGACCGCGTAGGAGTCGATGATGTCCTGGCCGGACGTCGTGGCGCTCCACGCGTAGTCCTGGCCGCGGCCGAGTTCGACGTACATGCTCAGGCCCGCGAAGGAGGCGCCGCGGGCGCTGATGCCCGGGCCCTGGATCTCCTGGAGCATGAGCAACTGCGGGGCGAAGTAGCCGGTCTGCGGCCCGAAGACGGCGATCGGGTGGCCGCTCGCGGTGGACCTGCCGCTCACCACGAGGGCGTTGGACATACCGCGCTTGGCCGAGCTGACGGCTGCGGCGGTCGCCGTGGCGGTGGCGGCGGTCGCGCTCGCGTCGGCGCCGGTGCCCGTGGCGTCGTAGACCAGCGGCTGCGAGGCCACCGAACCGGCGTCGGGCAGCGCCTCGCCCTGGGGGGTCGCGGGCTTGCCGCCGTAGGGGAAGCTCTCGCCGTTGTGGACGGTGAGGACGGCCTCGGGATCGTTGCGTTCGCGGAACGCCTCCCAGACCTGGGTGCCCTGCGCCACGCCGTACTTCTCCTGTGCGGCGAGCAGCGAGACGGCGTTGTTGACCTCGCCGCCGCCGCCCGAACCGAACAGCGCGCCGATGACCGAGGCCAGCGCCACCAGGTCGGTGATCTTGAAGTGGTCGATGGTGCCGGCGTTGGTGATTGAGTCCTTGTGCCCGGTCAGGACGTATTCACCGGGGAAGTAGCGGCCGCTGTCGGAGGCGTCGACGTAGGCGTTGACACCCGCCAGGTAGGCGTTGGCGTCGGCGAGTGCCTGCTGGCCGCGGGCGCCGTTGGTGGCGACGGCGTTGTCGATCTGAGCCTGGAGGTCTGCCTCGGTGTACGGAGCATTGCGCCAGAACTGCTGCTCGAGACCCTGGTTGGAGGGGTCGCCGCCCGCGAACGCGGTCAGCTGGCCGCGCCCGACGTGACGGAAGACGTCCATGAGCCACAGCCGGTCCTGGGCGGCCGCGTAGCCGGCGCCGAACTCGGTTCCGTACCGGGTGGTACCGGTGATGTGCGGCACACCCGTCTTCTTGTCGCGGACGATCGTCACGTCCGTGCGGCCCGCGGGCTTCACGGTCGAGGCGACCTGGTCGGCGGCGACGCCGAACGAGGCGTCGTTGAAGAAGGTGTTGATCGTGGCGTTGGTGAGGGTGGGGTAGCCCTTGGCGAGGTTGGCGTAGGGACCGAGCTGGTCCTCCGCGTGTTCGGGCTGGGTGCCGAACGCCTGGTTGAGGAGGATCTGCGCCAGGGTGGCGTTGCCGTTCTCGCCGGGCGGCAGGATGTCGGAGCACTGTCCGCCGCAGTAGTCGTTCGCGGCCGTGCCCTCGGCCGCTGCCGCCACTTGGGAAAGAGGCGACAAAAGACCGGCGATGAGAGCGCATATGGAAGCGGTCTTCAGGAACCCGGGGAATCTGCCGGGAGTTCTCAGTCTGTCGAGAGAGTTGCGGGGGGTTCGCCGAGGCATCGGCTGCTCCTAGCGACGGGGGTGGCCGAAAGGTTACCGCCGGTATCCCCGGGATTGAAGATGAACATGCGTCAAGTTTTCGGCTCGTGGAGGTCGTCGGACATCGGATGGAGCCGAATCGCTTGTCGATACGTCTATTCGACGACGTCCGTGCGACGACGCCGAAGTGACCGAAGCTCAGGTGCAGATGTGACGGAGGTGCAAGGCGATGGCCGGTTTCCGGAGTCTGGCGAGACAGGTGCGAGACCCGCGGTGCGATCTGGCGCTGCGGCGGTATTCGCTGCGTAAGTGCCTTGAGCGGTTCGCCCCCTACGGGCACCGGGCGACCTGGGACCATCTGTGCTCCCGGGCCGGGTTCGGCCCGGAGGACCGCTCCCCCGACCCGGCGCGGCTCGTGGCCGCGTTGGACGAGCTGGAGGCGGCGCGGGCGGTGTGGCTGACCTACGAGGGGGAGTTCGCCGAACGCCGCAAGAAGGAGAAGCACGACGGGCTGCGCCGGCCCGGGAGTGTGGACGACTGGCACCGCCTGACCTGGGGCGGGTTCGGCGTCGCCTGGTGCGACGACCCGCGGCTCCATCCCCGTGAGCCGCTGGCGGACGTGCTGCGCAAACTGATCGCCGCGCTGGAGCGCGCGCCGGGCTCCGGTTGCCCGGTGTGCGGCGGCGAACGGCTGCCCTGGAAGTACGAACTGGACCACGAACCGTCGTCGGGGCCGGTCTGCGCCGACTGCGGGATCCTCGTCCCGCGCCCCGTGCTCACACCCGAGGCGCTGGCGCACGCCCGGCGAGGACGGCTGCTGGTGTCGGCCTGACGCCCGCCTGACGCCGGCCCGAGCTCCGCGCGAGGCCGGCAGCCCTCAAGAACCGGCCCGCGAGGACGACGCGGGGGTGCGCCGGGGATGCCGCACCCCTGTTTCACACCGGCCCGCCCCGGGCCGGGCGACGCCCGGCCGGTTGCCGACGCGCCGTTCCCGCACGTCCCGAACGGGCGGACACCTCTCGAACGGGCGGAAGGGACCGGAAGGTACCAGCCGCCAATACGGTCGCTCCACCGTTTTTCCGGCGGGGAGGGTTGGGGGGATGAAACCCAACCGAGCCACCCGCCCGAGGACTTGAAGGAGCCCTGATGTCGACGCTGCGCGTCACCGCCGAAGTGCTGACCGTCCACGAACACCCCGACGCCGACGCCCTCGAACTGGCCCAGGTCGGCCTGTACCGGGCCGTCGTCGCCAAGGGGGCGTACCGCACCGGGGAGGCCGCGCTCTACATCCCCGAACAGTCCGTGCTCCCTCTCGATCTGGTCGAGGAGCTGGGACTGACCGGGCGGCTGGCGGGCAGCAGGTCGGACCGGGTCAAGGCGGTGCGGCTGCGGGGCGAGCTGTCACAGGGCATCGTGTGCCGGCCGAGGGCGCTGGCCGACGTCGATCTGGCGCGGGCCGCGGCGGACGGCGTCGACTTCGCGGAGCGGCTGGGCATCGTCAAGTGGGCGCCGCCGATCCCGCCGACCATGAACGGGGACGTCGAAGCGGCCCCGGAGCTGCTGCCGTGGGTCGACATCGAGAACATCCAGCGCTATCCCGGCATCTTCGAACCGGGCGAGCCGGTGGTGCTGACCGAGAAGCTGCACGGATCGGCGTGCCTGCTCACCTACGTCGCCGGCGAGGAGCGGGTGTTCGTGTCCTCGAAGGGCTTCGGCGCGAAGTCCCTCGCCCTCACGGAGGACCCGCGCAACCTGTACTGGCGTGCCGTACGCGGGCACGGCGTCGCCGAGGCGGCCGCCCGGCTCGCCGAGCGGCTGGGCGCACGCCGGGTCGGCATCTTCGGCGAGGTGTACGGCGCGGGCGTGCAGGATCTGACGTACGGCGCCGACGGCCGGCGCGAGACCCTCGGATACGCCGTGTTCGACGTCAGCGCGGAGATCGACGGCACCGTCCGCTGGCTGGACGCGGAGCAGCTGCTGGGCGGCGAACTGCCGCTGGTCCCCCGCCTGTTCGAGGGCCCCTACGACAGCGCGCGGGTGCTGGAGATCGCCTCCGGCCGCGAGACGGTCTCCGGACGCGAGCTGCATCTGCGCGAGGGCGTGGTGATCCGTCCGGCCGTCGAGCGGTACAGCCCGGTGACCGGAGGCCGGGCCATCGCCAAGGCGGTGAGCGGGGCCTACCTGACCCGGAAGGGCGGTACGGAGTACGAGTAGCCGAGGGCGGGGCGGGGGCAGTGCGAGGCTGAGGGCGGCACGCGCCCGGGGAAGCGTGCGCCCCGGGGCGGCGTGCACCCGGAGACGGCGTGCATCTCGGGGCAGCGCGCCGGGGCGGCGGCCGTACGGCCCGCGCCGGCCTCGCGTGTCGCGCGCCGGCCCCCAGTCCCGGTGCGGGAGCGGCCGGCCGTCGCGTCAGCCCTGTCCCGGGCCCCTGCCGTCTCCCTCGCGTCGCTCGGCCAGCAGACGCGAGCCGGCCAGCCGGTCGCCCAGGATGTCGTCCGGGTTGGACAGGACGCAGGTGGCGAGGGACAGGCAGCCGCAGCCGATGCAGTCGGTGAGGTGGTCGCGGAGCCGGTTGAGCTGCATGATCCGCTCGTCCAGCTCCACTCGCCACGCCTGCGACAGTGCGGCCCAGTCCTCACGGGTCGGGGTGCGCTCCTCCGGGAGTCCGGCGAGGGCCTCCCGGATCGTGGCCAGGGGGATGCCGACCCGTTGCGCGGCACGGACGAAGGCGACGCGGCGCAGCGTGTCACGGTGGTAGCGGCGCTGGTTGCCCGAGGTGCGGCGACTGCTGATCAGGCCCCTGGACTCGTAGAAGTGCAGGGCTGAGACGGCGGCGCCGCTGCGGGCGGCGAGCTGGCCCACGGTGAGCTCGTGGATCTTCTCGGGAATCTGAGGCACCCCTCGAAGCCTACCCACCCGTATCGGCCCCGGGTCCGTTGACATCGGCCCGCCAGCCGAGCATGCTAAGCAGTTGCTTAGACCCATGGCGCGGTGGCATGGGTATCCAGTGACGCGAGAGGGCCGCAGACATGGCAGAGCCGAGGATCTTCACGTCCGCCGACGAGCTGAGGGCGGCGGTGGGCGAGCAGCTGGGGTACACCGACTGGCTGGAGGTGGACCAGAAGCGCATCGACCTCTTCGCGGAGGCCACCGGCGACCACCAGTGGATCCACGTGGACCCGGAGAAGGCCGCCGCCGGTCCGTTCGGCACGACCATCGCGCACGGTTACCTCACCCTGTCGCTGCTGCCGCTCTTCGGACCGCAGCTGATCACGGTCGAGAACGTGAAGATGGGCGTCAACTACGGGACGAACAAGGTGCGTTTCCCCGCCCCGGTGCCCGTCGGCTCGCGTGTGCGCGCCACCGCGACGATCACCGGTGTCGAGGACGTCACCGGCGGAGTTCAGGTCAGCGTCGCGTTCACCGTGGAGCGCGACGGCGGCGACAAGCCCGTCTGCGTCGCGGAGTCGGTGGCCCGCTACTACCTCTGAGGCCCGCCGTCCCGCCTCCGACGCCTGACGTCCGACGTCTGCGCCTCGGAGGCCCGCCCGGGAGGCCCGGCGCCCGCGGGACGCCGGCGCGGCTACTTCGCCGCGCCGACCATCCGCAGCACGAGGTCGGCGTACAACTCGCCGACCTCGTCGGGGGTGCGCGGCCCGCCGACGTTGAACCAGCGGGCCACGTCGATACAGAGGGACAGCACGGCGAGGGTGGTGCCGTGCACGTCCGGCACGGAGAACTCGCCGCTCGCCACGCCGTCCTCGATGATCCCGCGGACCTCGGCGTCGACCTTGCGTCGCAGGCCCAGGATCTCCGCGCGGGCGTCCGGGCCGAGGGCGTCCAGCTCGTACTGCACGACCCGTGCCGTGGTGCGCCGCCCGGCGTGCCAGCGGACGAAGGAGCTGACGGCCTCGGCGAGACGCTCGGTGGCGCTGCCCTCGGCGGCGGCCGCCGTGCGCAGGATGTTCAGCGCACGGTCGTGACCGATCCGGCTGATGCGGTGCAGCAGCTCTTCCTTGGTCTTGTAGTGGATGTAGAGGGCGGCCGGGCTCATGCCCGCGCGGCCCGCGATGTCCCGGGTGGTCGTCGCGTGGTAGCCGCGCTCCGCGAAGGCCTCCACGGCGGCGACGAGGAGTCGCCGGGCCGCGTCAGGGGTGACCTCGTCCCAGGGCTCGATCTCGCCGCCGGCCGTCTCCTCCGCCGTAGTCATCGCTCGTCGCCTCTCTCGGTACAGGAGCTACACCATACCGCCGAAGGTGAGCGCTCGCTTAGAGTGCCCGCTCAGAGCTTCTCGAAGGGGCTGTACACCCGGGCCGCGGCGTCCTGCTTGTCCCGGATCACCTTGGCCAGGGTGAAGGCCGACGTGACGAGATAGAGGACGGCGATCGCGAGGAAGGCGCGCACCCAGGCGTCGGCGTTCAGCTTGAAGATGCCGATGGCGGTCGCCGCCATGGCCACGGCGAAGGACGCGACCGCCTGGCCGTAGAAGGCGGCGGTGTTCTGCTTGACCGGTGTCTCACTCATGGCCACAGCGTCGCGCGGGCAGGACACGCACCGCATCCGTCCGCGTACTCAGAACGTACTCAGAACGCCGAGACCCCCGTCAGGGCCCGTCCGATCAGCAGTTTCTGTATCTGGCTGGTGCCCTCGTAGAGCGTCATCACGCGGGCGTCGCGCAGCAGTTTGCCGGCCGGGTACTCGTCGATGTAGCCGTAGCCGCCGAAGACCTGGAGGGCGTTGTTGGCGGCGCGCACGGCGGCCTCCGAGGCGAAGAGCTTGGCCTTGGAGGACTCGGTGGCGAAGGGGAGGCCCCGGTCGATCAGGTCGGCGACCCGCCAGGTCAGCAGCCGGGCCGCGTCCACGTCGACCGCGATGTCGCTGATCAGCTCCTGGACGAGCTGGTGGTGGGCGATGCTCTTGCCGAACTGCTCGCGCTCGCCGGCGTACCGCACCGCCGCGTCCAGGGCGGCCTGTGCGATGCCGACACAGCCCGCCGCCACCGACATCCGGCCCTTGGCCAGCGCCGACATCGCGACGGAGAAGCCCCTGCCCTCGGGTGCCAGCATCGCGGAGGCGGGCACCCGGACGTCGCTGAGGACCAGTTCGGCGGTCGCCTGCCCGCGCAGGCCGAGCTTGCCGTGAATGGTGCGGCGACCGAGACCGGTAGTGTCCGTGGGGACGAGGAACGCGGAGACGCCCTTGTGTCCGGGCGCGTCGGTCGAGCGGGCGAAGAGCAGGACGACGTCGGCCCAGGTGCCGTTGGTGATGAAGGTCTTGGCGCCGTTGATCACGTACGAGTCGCCGTCACGGACCGCGCGGGTGGTGAGGTTGCCCGCGTCCGAGCCGGTGCCGGGCTCGGTGAGGCCGAAGCAGCCGACGTACGCCCCCGACGTCAGTCCGGGCAGCCAGCGGCGCTTCTGTTCCTCGCTCCCCCAGGCCGCGACCGACTTGGCGACCAGGCCGAGGGAGACGGACACGATGCCGCGCACGGACGAGTCCCCGCGGCCCAGCTCCTCCGTGACCAGGCAGTAGGAGAGGTGGTCGCCGCCGGAGCCGCCGTACTCCTCGTCGACGGTCAGCCCGAGGAAGCCGACCTCGCCGAGCTTCTTCACGACGGACCGGTCGACCTCCTCGGCCCGGTCCCAGGCGACGACATGCGGAGCGATCTCACGGTCCACGAACTCCTTGGCGAGCCGCCGGACGGCCGTCTGCTCCTCGCTGAGCCCCAGGTTCACCACGAGATCACCTCACTGAAGAGAAGCCGGACCCGGAAGGTCGACCCGGACGCCGGACCGGAAGGCGACCCGGAAGATCGACCGGGGATGCCGGCTCGGGAAGTCGGAATTTAAATTAGCACTGCTAGTTTACACCTGCAGCCCTACTATGTGCGCCATGGCCCGACCGCGCAAGCCCCTCCTCAGCACCGACCGGATCGTCGAGACCGCGCGGGCCCTCGTGGACGCGGAGGGCCTCGCGGCCGTCTCCACGCGTCGGCTCGCCGCCGAACTGGGGGTGAGCGGGCCCTCGCTGTACAACCACTTCCGCACCAAGGACGAGATCCTCGAAGCCGTCGCCGACTCGGTGAGCGCCCAGGTCGACCTGTCGATGTTCGAGGACACGGGCCGGGAGTGGCGGACGGCGCTGCACGACTGGGCCGTCTCCTACCGGGCCGCCCTGCGCGATCATCCGAACATCGTCCCGGTGCTCGCCCAGGGACCCGGCCGCCGCCCGGCCGGGCTTCGGCTCGCCGACGCGGTGTACGGCGCGATGGTCCGCGCCGGATGGCCCGCCGCCCAGGCCACCAGCATCGGCGCGCTGATGCGGTACTTCATCATGGGCTCCGCGCTCGGCTCGTTCGCCGGCGGTTTCGTCGACGACGTGAGCGCCTACGACCCCGCCGACTACCCGCACCTGGGACAGGCCCACCTGCTCGCCGAGCAGCAGGAGAAGATCGACGAGCGGGCGTTCGAGACCGGGCTCACGGCACTGCTGGACGGTCTCGCGCGGCAGTTCGAGCAGTTGCCCTGACATCGTTCGGCACCGGCCGAAGTGTGCGTCGCGCATGCTGGACGGCATGAGCGTCACGGACACCGGCAGCCGCAAGGACCCCCGGGCGGCGGGGCTGGCCGCACTCGCGGGCCTCGTCGCCGACGAGACACGGGCCTCCTGCCTGCTGGCCCTGCTCGACGGGCGGGCGTGGACCGCCGGCGAACTCGCCCGGCACGCGGGCGTGACCGCGTCCACTCTGAGCGAGCACCTGGGCAAGCTGGTCGCGGGGGGCCTGCTGACCGAGGAGAGGCAGGGGCGGCACCGGTACGTACGGCTCGCCGGCACCCGGATCGCCCAGCTCCTGGAGGACCTGGCCGCCCAGGTGACCACGGATCCGGCGCGGCCCCGCGGGCTGCGCGCCTCGAGCGCCGGCTCGGCGATGGCCCGGGGCCGTACCTGCTACGACCATCTCGCCGGCAGGCTCGGCATCGTCCTGGCGGACGCCCTCACGGCACGCCGCCTGATCACCCCGGCGCCCGCGCCTCCTCCGGCCGCCGCGCACCCCCGGTCGTCCGCCGAGACCGGCGGCGACCCCGCCCCCGACGAGCGGGGCACCGGGTTCGCGCTGACCACGGCGGGCATGCGGTGGTTCGCGGACTGCGGCATCGTCCTCGACCTCGCCGGCCGAAGGCCCCTGGCCCGTGCCTGCCTCGACTGGACCGAGCGGCGGCCGCATCTGGCGGGCGCGGCGGGCGCGGCCCTGTGCCGGCACGCCCTCGACACGGGCTGGTGTGTGCGCATCGGATCCGAGCGGGCCGTGAAGGTGACCGCGCGGGGCGAACGCGCGCTGGCCGAACTGCTGGGCGTCGAGACCGCCGCCCTGTGCTGAGCCTAGGCCGACGCCCCGCCGGTGTCCGCGCCCGGCCCGGACCCGCGGCTGCGCCCGCGTCGTCCGGCATGGCCGCCCACGCGATGCTCCCCGCCCGAAATCCGCGCGCCCCCGTCCGCCCGCCCCCTCCGCGGGTTGCCGCGGAGGGGGTGGGCCGCGGGGTCCGCACGGGGGGCGAGGGAGGCAGGGTTCCAGGGCCGGGGCCCGACCGGGAGGCCGGCCCCGGTCGGGCCGACCCCACGGGGCCGCTCCGGGCCGGGAGGCGGCGTCGGTGCTCGCCCGCGCCGGCGGGGTCGCGGGGGCGTTCGACGCCCGGTGCGCCCCGCACGGCAGCGGTGCGGGGTTCAGAAGACGACGAGCGCCCGGCCGCCCTTGCCGGCCAGCATGTTGTCGAAGGCCCCCGGGATGTCCTCCAGGACGATGCGCTCCGTCACCAGGGCGCCGAGGTCCAGACGGCCCGCCCGGACGTGGTCGGCCAGGACCGGGAGGTCCTTCGCCGGGTCGGAGTTCCCGTAGACGCAGCCCGAAAGGGTTCTGCCCCAGTGGAAGAGCTCCAGGGCGTTGAAGGTGACCTGCTGGTCCTTGCCGCCGATGCCGACGACCGTGGTGCGGCCGCCGCGCCGGGTGGATTCCCAGGCCGTGCGGATGGCGACGGCGCGTCCCACGCACTCCACGGCCACGTCGACGCCCTGCCGGCCGGTGAGGGCGCGGATCTCGCGGGCGGTGTCCGCCGAGGCGACCACGTACTCCGTGGCGCCCACCGACCGGGCCAGCTCCTCCTTCTCCGGGGAGACGTCCACGGCGACGATCGTCGGGGCGCCCGCGATCCGGGCCGCCTGGAGGGCGGCGAGGCCGACTCCGCCGACGCCGAAGACGGCGACCGTCTCGCCGGCCCGGACGCGCGCGCTGTGGTGGACGGCGCCGTAGCCGGTCAGGACGGCGCAGCCCAGCAGGGCCGCGTCGGTGAGGGGGATGCCGTCCGGCAGGGGCAGCAGGCAGGACTCCCGCACGACCGTCTCCTCGGCGAACGCGGCGACGTTCAGCCCGGGGTGCAGGTCCCTGCCGTCGGCGGTGCGGGCGTACACGTCAGCGGAGCCGTTCAGGGCGTTGGCGCACAGCCAGACCTCGCCCAGCCCGCAGGCGTGACAACTCCCGCAGGAAGGAGCCCAGTTGAGGACGACCCGATCGCCCGGCGCGACCCGGTCGACGCCCTCGCCGACGGACACGACCGTGCCCGCGCCCTCGTGGCCGAGGACCGCGGGGACGGGCACCCGCATGGTCCCGTCGGACAGCGAGAGGTCGGAGTGGCAGACCCCGGCGGCGGCGAGCCGGACGCGGACCTGGCCCGGACCGGGTTCCGGGAGCTCGATGCCGATGATCTCCAGGGGAGCTCCGACGGCGGGAAGTACGGCGGCACGAACCACTTCGGGCTCCTCAGAACTGCAGGGACTTGGTCTGGAGGTACTCGGTCAGCCCGTGGGCTCCGAGCTCGCGCCCGACGCCCGACTGCTTGTAGCCGCCGAAGGGGGCGAGGGGGTTGAACCGGCCGCCGTTGATGTCGACCTGGCCGGTGTCCATGCGGCGGGCAAAGGCCACCGCCTCCGCCTCGTCGCCGGCCCAGACCGCGCCGGCGAGCCCGTAGACCGTGCCGTTGGCGATCCGCAGGGCGTCGTCCTCGTCCTCGTAGCGCAGCACGGACAGCACCGGGCCGAAGATCTCCTCCTGCGCGATCGTCATGTCGGGGGTGACGTCGGAGAAGACCGTGGGGCTGACGAAGTAGCCCTGTTCGCGGGGGGCTTCGGGGCCACCCGCGACCAGCGTCGCCCCCTCGGCCACGCCCTGTTCGATGTACCCGCGCACGCGGTCGCGCTGCCTGGCGTTGACGACGGGGCCGATGCGGTCGCCGTACTTGGCCGCGGCGGCGGCGGCGAGCCCGACCGCCTCCTCGTACTGGTCGCGGTGGACGAGCATGCGGGTCCAGGCGCTGCACGTCTGGCCGGAGTTGGACATCACGTTGGCGACGCCGACGTTGACCGCCCGGGCGAGGTCGGCGCTCGGCAGGATGACGTTGGCGGACTTCCCGCCGAGTTCGAGGGCGACCTTCTTGACGGCCGCGCCCGCCGTCGCCGCGATCCGCTTCCCGACGGCCGTGGAGCCGGTGAACGACACCAGGTCGACACCGGGGTGTTCGGCGAGGGCCTGGCCGGCCACCGGGCCGAGGCCGGTGACCAGGTTGAAGACGCCGGCCGGGACGCCCGCTTCGTGGACCGCCTCGGCGAACAGCTGGGCGGTGAGCGGGGTGTCCTCGGCGGGCTTGAGGACCACGGTGCAACCCGCGGCGAGGGCCGGGGCGACCTTGGCGACGATCTGGTGCAGCGGGTAGTTCCAGGGGGTGATCGCACCGACCACGCCGACCGGCTCGTGCAGGACCGTGGAGTTGCCGACCCGTTCCACGAAGGAGTGCGTCGCGGCCAGCTCGGCGTAGGAGCCCGCGACCGCGATCGGCACCGCCGCGTGGACCGCCTGGGAGAAGGCGAGGGGTGAGCCGAGTTCGGCGGTGACCGTCTCGGCGATCTCGTCCTTGCGGGCCGCCAGGACGTCCCGGAGGGCGCTCAGTCGGGCGGCGCGCTCGGCGGGCGGGGTCGCGGCCCAGCCCGGGAGGGCGGCGCGGGCGGCGCGCACCGCGGCGTCGACGTCGTCGGCCCCGCCCGCCGGGACGCGGCCGATCACCTGCTCGTCCACCGGGTCGACGACCTCGATCACGTCCTGGCCGGCGGCCGGGCGCCACGCGCCGTCGAGATAGATGCCGTCGTGTGCCTTCATCGTGTTCCCTCCGGGCGGTCCTCGTGGTCCACGACCTAAACTAGCGTCGATAGTTTTCTGGCACCAGGGGCCACGGGAGAACGTCCGCCCGGTCGTCCGGGTCCGGCAGCCGGGCCGGGGCCGGGCCGATCCGGTCGCCGTCCCGTCGAATGCGAGGAGGGGCGATGTCGACGAGGGGCGATGTCCGCGAGGAGCGGCGTCCGCCTGCCGTGCCGGAGGCCGAGCCGGGACCGCGTGCGCACGGCCGGGCGGGCGGGTACGCGGGGCGCCGGGCGCGATGTCCGGCGACAGCCGGCCCACGACCCGGCCGCCTCGGGCGTGGACCTCGTCGGCGTCGTGCGGAGAAACGATGCGGGGAAATGACGCAGGAAGACGGCGCGGGGGCCCGGCGCGTGTCGTGAGAGGCGTCCGCCGGACGCGTGGGCCTCGGCCGGGCGGGACGGTGGGTGCGTCCCGGCGCCGGGTCAGCGGGTCGCCGTCAGATGGGCGAAGACGACGACGTTGCTCGTGTACCCGGTCGCGCGCCGGAAGAGGCCGCCGCAGGTGAGCACGCGCAGTTCGGGGCGGCGGGTCGGGCCGTACACCTCCTTGTCGGGGAAGGTGTCCTTGTCGAAGACCCGGACCCGGTCCACGGTGTAGACGGCGGTGCGGCCGTCGGCGCGCCGGACCTCGATCCGGGCGCCCCGGGCCACGCGCGCGAGGCCGGCGAAGACGGCGGGGCCGGTCCTGGTGTCACGGTGTCCGACCGCGATGGCGGCGCCCCGCTCGCCAGGGGTGGGGCCGCCCGCGTACCAGCCGACGAGCTTGGGCCGGTCGAGGGGCGGCGTCCCGAGGTGCCGGTCGGGGCCGAGCCGCAGCGGGACGATCGGCGCGTCGATGCCCAGCGACGGCACCCGCAGGACGGTCGCCGGGGACCGGGGCAGCGGGCGCGGCGGGGCGGCGTCGGGGCGCTCCGGCCCCTTCCCGCCCTCCTCTCCGGCGTCGCCCGCGGAGGCCGGGCCGGCGGCGGACCCGTTAGCCGCCGTCCGCCCGGCCCCGGGCGGCGCGCCCGGAGCGTCGTGCCCCCCGCACCGGACTGCCGCCGTCACCAGGACGACCGCGAGCACGGCCGTCCTGGTGAGGCGGAAGAGACGGGTCCGGTGCCAGGGCCTGCGTCCGCGCCTACGCGGCACCATGGTTGCGCCGGCGGGTCAGACGGAAGTAGGCGACTCCGCCGACGGCCACCAGGCCGACGGCCGCGGTGGCGGCCAGCGGGGTGAAGGCCTGCGAGGTGTCGGCGAGTCCGCCGCCGCCCGCGTGGACGCCGCCCTCGGGGCCGCCCTTCTCGCCGTTCCAGGCGCCGCCGCCCTGGCCGCCGCCTTCACGGCCGCCGGCGCCCTGCGCGGTGCCGTTCTGGCCCCCGCCGCCCCGGCCGTTCGCAGCCCCGAACTCCCGGCCGTCGTCCGTGATCGGACGGTTCGGGCCCTCGTTCCCGCGGTGCCGGTCCTCATCGCAGTGGATCTTGAAGACCTTCGTGGTGGGCGGGGGCGTCCCGGCGGGGAGGGCCCACTCGAGGGTGTACGAGCCCTCGGCCAGCCCCAGGGTGTCGGTGTGGCCGGCGCCGTTGGTGAGGGTGATGGTGCCGGTCACGGTGGCCGTGCCGGCGACCGGGGGCCGCGCCTTGATGGTGTAGGTGACGGCCGGCAGTTCGCCGAAGTTGGCGGCGTCGAGGTAGAACCGGCAGGCCACCGGGTCGTCCTTGGAGACGCCCGGGGGCACGTGCTCACGGTGGATCCTGATGTCGCCGGCCTCCCCGACGGCCATGGCCGACGGTGCCGCGAGGCAGGTGAACCCCGCCGCGGCGAGCACCGTGAGAGCCGTGGCGCCGAGGCGGGTGCCGAAGGCGGGCGGGAGCGTCGAGCTGGACATGCGCATTCCTCCGAGTCAGGACGATTTTCATACAAATCGCTCTTGCACCTGACTCTCTTTCACATCGGCGGCCCCGATGGTGGGACCGCCGCCCGACGCGCCGTCAGGCGTCGCTCGACCGGCGCAGTCCCGCCCCGGACCGGCGAGGCGCGGACCGGTCCTTCCTCACCTCCTCGCCTCCCCCGGCCTCTCCCGGCGACCTCAGGGCCACCCCGGAGGACAGCAGCAGCAGCGCTCCCAGCATCACGAACGGCGCGGCCACGCCCGCGAGCCCGGCGACCAGACCCGCGGCGGCCGGCGCGGCGACCTGGCCGAGCCGGTTGCCGGTGAGGCGCAGCGCGAGTGCGGTGGAGCGGGCGCCGTCCGGCGCGGCCCGGACGACCGTCGTCATGGACAACGGCTGTCCGACGCCCAGACAGAAGCCGAGCAGCGCGAGGATCCCGCCCAGCACCCAGACCGGCGCGGGCAGGGCGATGCCGGCGCAGAGCAGGGCCGCCAGCAGACAGGTCACCGTGAGCAGCGCGGTCCGGCCGAGCAGTCGCAGCAGCGGGGTGAGCACGAGCCGGCAGGCGATGGAGGCCGCCGCGCGGACGCTGAGCAGGACCCCGACGACGGACGGCGCGATGCCCCGGTGCTCGCCGACCACCGGCAGGTAGGCGGTGAGGATGTCGGTCGCGGACAGTACGGCGAGGCTGATGAGGATGCCTGCCGGGACGCCCCGGGCCCGCAGGATGCGCCGGACGGGGACGCGGTCCCCGTGCTCGCCGCGATGGTCCGGCCCTGGCTCGCGGTGCTCGACGCGCCACAGCGACGTGAACGCGACGGCGCACCCCGCTCCCGCCACGAGCAGGGCGAGCGCACTGCCGCCCGCCATGTCGGCACGGCCGATCAGCGCTCCGGCCGCCACCGGGCCGACCAGTTGGCCGAGCGAGGCGCCGATGGTGAAGTGGCCGAAGTTCCGGTCCTGTTCGTGCGGTGCGGACTGGCGGGCGACGAGCGACTGGGCGCCGATCACGAAGCAGAGGTGCCCGAGGCCCATCACGCCGCTCCACAGGGCCATCGTCCACAGGGCGTCGGCGAGCCCGCTGAGCACGCAGCCGCCGGAGATGAGGACCACACCGGCCGGCAGCAGGGGGGCGCACCGGCCGTGGTCGGTGCGCCGGCCGAGCGGGACGGCGGCCAGCAGCGGCAGCAGCGCGTAGACGCCCGCGACGACGCCGACGGCCCCCTCGTCGGCGCCCAGCGCGAGGGCCCGGTAGGAGACGGCGGGCCGCGCCATCGACACCGCCCCCTGCGCGAAGCCGAAGGCGATGACGAGACGGAGCAGCCAGCCGCGGTTCCTGCCGGGCCTCACAAGTTCCTCCACCGGACGGTCAGATGATCCCGAACAGGATGCCCGCGCCGAGAATCGTCAGGCAGGTCAGGACGGCCCACTTGACCACGAAGCGGGTGTGGTCGCCGAACTCGACCCTGGCCATGCCGACGAGGACGTAGACGGCCGGGACCAGCGGGCTCGACATGTGCAGGGGCTGGCCGACGAGCGAGGCACGGGCCATCTCCAGCGGGGTGACGCCGTGCGCCGCGCCGGCCTCGGCGAGGACCGGCAGGACGCCGAAGTAGAAGCCGTCGTTCGACATGAAGTAGGTGAGCGGGAGGCTCAGCACGCCGGTGACCAGGGCCATGTGCGGCCCCATGCCCTCGGGGATGACGTCCACCATCCACTTCGCCATGTGGTCGACCATGCCGGTGCCCTGGAGGACGCCCGTGAAGACGGCGGCGGCGAAGACCATGCCGGAGACGTTGAGGACGTTGTCCGCGTGCGCGGCGAGCCGGGCCTTCTGGTCCGGGATGTGCGGGAAGTTGACGGTGAGGGCGAGCGCGGCGCCGAGCAGGAACAGCACCGGGATCGGCAGGTACTCCATGATCATGGCGGTCAGCAGCGCGACCGTGAGCAGCGCGTTGAACCAGTACAGCTTGGGGCGCAGGGTGGCGCGGTGCGGGTCGAGGCCCTGGAAGCCGTCGTCGTCCGCGTCCTCGGCGTCGTCCTCGCCGGCGTCGCCGAGAGCCGCGGCGCCGGAGCCGCCGGCCGGGGCGGCCGCCTTGCCGGGGCCGGTGCCGGGGCCGCCGGCCCCGACGAGCACCGTCTCGGTCCGCTCGGCCTTCTCGTCCACCAGCACGTCGTCCAGGGTCAGTACGCCGAGCCGGGCCCGCTCGCGGCGGCCGAGGACGTAGGAGAGCGCGACGACGAGGACGAGGCCCACGGCGAGGGCCGGGATCATCGGCACGAAGATGTCGCTGGCGTCGACCTTGAGCGCGGTGGCGGCGCGGGCGGTGGGGCCGCCCCAGGGCAGCGTGTTCATCACGCCGTTGGCCATGGCGGCCACCCCGGTCATCACGACCAGGCTCATCTTCAGGCGCTTGTACAGCGGGTACATCGCCGAGACGGTGATCATGAAGGTGGTGGAGCCGTCGCCGTCGAGGGAGACGATCGCGGCGAGCAGCGCCGTGCCGACGACGATGCGCAGCGGGTCGGCCCTGCAGAACTTCAGGATGCCCCGGACGATCGGGTCGAACAGGCCGACGTCGATCATCACACCGAAGTAGACGATCGCGAACATGAGCATCGCCGCCGTGGGGGCGAGGCTGGTGACGCCGTCGATGACGTAGTCACCGAGCTTGGCGCCCTTCCCGACGAAGACGCAGAACAGTGCCGGGATCAAGACGAGCGCCGCGATCGGCGACATCTTCTTCAGCATGATCAGGACCAGGAAGGTCGCGATCATCGCGAAGCCGAGGATGGTCAACATGAATGGATACCTATCGTTCGCCCTTGAACATCCCACCTGGGGGTCGGCGGTGCGTTGACGTTAGGTC
This sequence comes from Streptomyces sp. P3, assembly GCF_003032475.1. Taxonomy (NCBI): domain Bacteria; kingdom Bacillati; phylum Actinomycetota; class Actinomycetes; order Kitasatosporales; family Streptomycetaceae; genus Streptomyces; species Streptomyces sp. P3. The sequence goes on along the minus strand of NZ_CP028369.1, from coordinate 4,611,916 downwards.
CGTTCAAACAGGGTTAACAACCCGTTGACGTGCGAGCAATAAGCGCAAAACTCCAGGTCACAGCTTTGCTCAGGTCACAGCGCCGGGATCGCGGCCAGTTCGACCGGCACCCCGTTGAGGACCGCGTTGCCCGACAGGGGGTCGAGCTGGCTGCCGTCGAGGAGCTGGTTGACGTTGACTCCGGGGTCGGCGGCGGCATGGCTCAGGCGCGTGCCGGGGCGGTCGTGGCCCCAGCCGTGCGGCAGGCTGACGACGCCCCGCCGCACGCCGTCGGTGACCTCGGCCGGCGCGGTCACCTCGCCCCCGGCGCCCGTCACCCGCACCGGCGCGCCGTCGCGCACGCCCAGCCGTTCGGCGTCCTCGGGGTGGATCTGCAGCGTGCAGCGGTTGGTGCCGCCGGTGAGGACGGGGACGTTGTGCATCCAGCTGTTGTTGGACCGCAGATGGCGCCGGCCGACCAGGACGAGCCCGTCCGGCCGCCGCTCCAGGGACTCGCGCAGCCGCGGGAGATCGTCGGCGATCGGCCGCGGCAGTAGTTCGATCCGGCCGGAGACCGTCTTCAGCGGCTGCGGCAGGCGGGGGCCGAGCGGCCCGAGGTCGATGCCGTGCGGACGCTCGAGCAGCCGGGCGAGACTCAACCCGTCCGGGCGGGCGCCGAAGCCGTCGCCGTAGGGGCCGAGGCGCAGCATCATGTCGAGCCGGCGTTCGGGACCGCTCTCGCCGGTGAGCTGCGCGGCGAGCTCCTGCGGGGCGCGGCCGTGCACGGGCGAGTGCGGCTCCTGGACGGCCTTGCCGAGGGTCCGGCCGACGGCCAGTTCGTCCACGGCCGACGGGTCGGCGCCGTGCATGCCGGTCACCGCCAGCGTCAGCCGGGCGAGGATCTCCGTCTCGGCCATCCGGCCGGGTTCCAGCGGGACGGCGGGGCGGGAGTAGCGGACCTGGTTGCGTACGGCCAGGGTGTTGAAGGCGAAGTCGTGGTGCGGGCTCTGGGAGGGCGGGGGCGGCGGCAGGACGACGTCGGCGTGGCGCGAGGTCTCGTTCAGGTAGGGGTCGACGCCGACCATGAACTCGAGCGACTCCAGCGCCTTGTCGAGCCGGTCGCCGTCGGGCGCGGACAGCACGGGATTGGCGGCCACCACCACCAGCGCCCGGATCGGCTCGCCCTCCTCGGTGGTGGTGTCGATCTCCTCGGCCAGCGCCGAGAGCGGCAGTTCGCCCTTGGCCTCCGGGTGCCCGCCGACCCGGGAGTGCCACCGGCCGAGCCGGAAGCCGTGTCCGGGGCCGGCAGGGCGGGGCGTGCGGTCGGTGGCGGCCTGCGGGAAGAGAGCGCCGCCGGGCCGGTCGAGGTTGCCGGTGAGGATGTTGAGGACGTCGACGAGCCAGCTGCCGAGGGTGCCGAACGGGACCGTGCAGCTGCCGATGCGGCCGTAGACGGCGGCGGTCGGGGCGGCGGCGAGCTCCCGTGTGAGGGCGCGCACGACGCCGGCCTCGACGTCGCACGCCGGGGCCACCGCCTCGGGAGTGAAGTCCCTTACGGCGGACCGGAGTTCGTCGACCCCTTCGACGTGCGGGGTCAACGCTCCCAGCCGCACCAGGTCTTCCTCGAACAGCACGTGCGCCATGGCCGCGAGGAGCAGCGCGTCGGCGCCCGGCCGGATCTCGATGTGCCGGTCGGCGAGTTTCGCGGTGCGGGTGCGGCGCGGGTCGATGACGGTGAGGGTGCCGCCGCGGGCCTTGAGCGCCTTGAGCTTGCCGGGGAAGTCCGGGGCGGTGCACAGACTCCCGTTGGACTCCAGGGGGTTGGCGCCGATGAGGAGGAGGTGGTCGGTGCGGTCGAGGTCCGGGACGGGGATCGCGTTCGCGTCGCCGAAGAGCAGTCCGCTGGAGACGTGCTTGGGCATCTGGTCGACCGTGGAGGCGGTGAACAGACTGCGGGTGCCCAGCCCGCCGACCAGCAGCTGCGGGTAGAGGCCGCCGGCCATGGTGTGCACGTTGGGGTTGCCGAGGACGACGCCGACGGCGTGCGGGCCGTACCGCTCGACGACCGGCCGGATTCCGGCGGCCACCGCGTCGAAGGCCTCCTCCCAGGTGGCCTCGCGCAGCTCCCCGTCACGGCGGACGAGGGGCGAGCGCAGCCGGTCGGGGTCGCCGTCCACCGCCGGGAAGGCGGCGCCCTTGGGGCAGACGAAGCCCCGGCTGAACACGTCGTCCCGGTCGCCGCGGGCGCCGGTGACCCGCGTTCCCTCGATGGTGAGCGTGAGCCCGCAGGTGGCCTCGCACAGGGGGCAGATTCGCAGGGCGGTGCGGGACACGGGTCCTCCTGGGGGCGGCGTTGCCTCGTCCCGGCCGAGCATACCGACCGGTATGACTTCTGGGGAGACCCCACGGAGGCGGCGTCCCCGCTCGCCGGACCGCCGTCGGCGCCCGGGTCAGTCCAGGACGCGCGCCAGGTACGCCCGCAGCAGCTCACGGGTCTCGTCGATCACTTTCGCGTCCCCCTCCGGGTCCACCCGGAAGGCCAGCTGGACGAGGGTGTCCGCGGCCTCCACGGCGATCAGGAACACCCGGCGCAGATCGTCGTCGGGTTCCCGGTCCAGGTGGCCGGCGAGCAGCTCGGTGAGGCGGTCGGCGACCCGGTGGTTGGGCTCGGCGTGCCGTGCGCCGACCGGGATCTGGTTGCCGAAGTCGACGAGGGAGAAGCCGGGCGCGGTGCGCTTCATGGCGAGGTACTCGTCGAGCACGGCGTCCATCGCGGTCCGCCAGTCGCCCGGCCGGGCTCCGCGCAGACGCTCGGTGACGCGCTCGGAGTAGTGCTCGAGGTTGCGCTGCGCGAGCGCGTCGGCCATCTGCCGCTTGTTGCCGAAGAAGCGGTAGACCGAGCCGATGGGGACGCCTGCGCGCTCGGCGACGGCCCGGGTGCTCAGGGCGTCGTAGCCGACCTCGTCCAGCAGGTCGGCGCAGGCGTCGAGGATCCTGGTCAGCCGTTCGGCGCTGCGCCGCTGTACGGGCGCACGACGGAGCGATGTCGCATGGGGCACGGACTTCATGATGCCTTTCCGTCGCGGCCGAGTGAACCTCACCTCTGGGTACGAAGAAACATGCCCGATGCACTCAACGCGCTCAGGGGGACGGCGGCCCCGTCGGCGCCCCGCTCGGCGCCTCCGCCGGGAGCCCGCCGGGCGGCACCGCGGACGCGGCCGACGGCTCCGACGCCGTGACGTCCGCCGTGGCCTCCACCGGCTTGCCCTCCACCGCCCAGACCGTCGCGTCGTCCGCGTAGAGACGGGCGGTGACGTGGTGGGTGCCGTGCGGGAGGTAGCCGGCCGGGATGCGGTACGCCAGGGTGCGCAGATCGGCGACGGCCAGGTCGTCGACGTACAGCCGGGCGAGGCCGCGACCGGTGACGGCCCGCTGCGGCGCTCCCGCCGGCGAGAACCGGAAGTTGGCCAGCTCCAGTCGCACGTTCCAGCCGCCGGAGCCGTCCGGCTGGACCACCACGCCGACCTCGGGAGCCCCCTTCTTCGCCACCTGGCGGTAGTGGCGCCCGTCGTCGTCCGTGTGGTCCAGGACCTTGCCGACAGGTGAGGGCGACGCCGCGGGCCCCTGTCCGCGCCCGTCGCCCAAGGCGCAGCCCGCGGATCCGGTCAGCAACAGGACACAGACCGCGAGCGCGGCGGGGAGGGGGCGCGTCCACGACATGGTCCGGACACTAGAGCACCGGCTCCCGCCCACGGATCCCCCTGAAGTCTGGTTCCGGCCGTGCCGTGATCGTCCTGTGAGAGGAGGACCGGCGGACCTCTTGCGTCCGGGAAACCGCAATCCTACGGTGATGCATAGGAATCAGTCGCGAGGGAGCCATGATGAGCAGCGGGGACGCACGCAAGACGGCCGAGGGGCTGGCCCACCTCTCGGGGTTCGGCAACGAACACGCCTCACAGGCCGTCCCGGGGGCCCTGCCCGACGGCCGCAACTCGCCCCAGCGCGCCCCCCTCGGCCTCTACGCGGAGCAGCTCAGCGGTACGGCGTTCACCGAGCCGCGCGCCCACAACCGCCGCTCCTGGCTGTACCGGATCCGCCCGTCGGCCGCGCACCCGGCCTTCACCCGGGCCTCGGACGGGGCGCTGCGCACCGGCCCCTTCACCCAGACCGTCGCCGATCCGAACCGGCTGCGCTGGGACCCCCTGCCCGAGCCGCCCGTGGGCACCGACTTCCTGGCCGGCCTGTGGACCGTCGGCGGCAACGGGGACGCCGCCCAGCGCAGCGGCATGGCCGTGCACCTCTACCACGCGAACGCCGGCATGGACCGCGTCTTCGGCAACGCCGACGGTGAGCTGCTGATCGTCCCCGAGCACGGCGGGCTGCTGCTGCGCACGGAGTTCGGGCTGCTGCACGCCGAGCCCGGTCATGTCGCGCTGATCCCGCGGGGGGTCCGCTTCCGCGTCGACCTGCTGGACGACTCCGCGCGCGGTTACGTCTGCGAGAACTACGGCGCCCCCTTCCGGCTTCCCGACCTCGGGCCGATCGGCGCCAACGGCCTCGCCAACCCGCGCGACTTCCGGGCGCCGGTCGCCGCGTACGAGGACGTCGAGGGGCCGGTGGAGGTGGTCAACAAGTTCTGCGGCCACCTGTGGAGCGCGACCTACGACCACTCCCCGCTCGATGTCGTCGCCTGGCACGGCAACCTCGTGCCGTACGTGTACGACCTGCGCCGCTTCAACGTCATCGGGACGATCTCCTACGACCACCCGGACCCGTCGATCTTCACGGTGCTGACGTCCCCGTCCGACACCCCCGGCCTGGCCGGCGTGGACTTCGTGGTCTTCGCCCCGCGCTGGCTGGTCGGCGAGGACACCTTCCGTCCGCCCTACTTCCACCGGAACGTGATGAGCGAGTACATGGGCCTGATCGAGGGCGCCTACGACGCCAAGACGGCCGGGAAGGGCGGCTTCGTGCCGGGCGGCGGCTCGCTGCACAACATGATGTCGGCGCACGGCCCGGACCGTGAGACGTTCGACCGTGCGAGCGCCGCCGACCTGAAGCCGCACAAGGTCGACGACGGGCTGGCGTTCATGTTCGAGACGCGCTGGCCGCTCGTCCTCACCCCGCAGGCGGCGCGGGCGGATCATCTGCAGCAGCGCTACGACGACGTGTGGCAGGGCCTCGAGCGTCACTTCCGTCCGTCCGCCGCACCATCCGACGGCACATTGCACTGAACGTTCCCGACCGGTACGGATAGGCCCGTGACCTCCTTCGCCCCGGACTCGATCGTCCTCACCCGAAAGCTGCCGCTCTGGTACCAGGTGTCGCAGTCGTTGCGCGCCTCGATACTCGGCCGCTCACCCCGGGATCCGCTCCGGCTGCCGACGGAGGAGCAGCTGGCCGGGCACTACGGGGTGAGCGTGCTGACCATGCGGCAGGCCCTGAAGGAGCTCGAGGACGAGGGGCTGATCACCCGGCACCGCCGCCGGGGCACGTTCATCGAGCCCACGGCACGGCGCGGGGCCCCGGTCCGGCTGCTGGGCTCGGTCGACGCGATCGTCGCCCAGCAGTCCGGGATGGCGACCGAACTGCTGGACCACGGCCGGGCGGCCGTCCCCGCCGAGGTCGCCGAGCACTTCCCGGATCTGGCGGAGGTGGGCACGTACCACCGCCTGCGCAGCGACGAGAAGACGGGCGAGCCCACCAACCACGCCCGCAACTACGTCCGTCCCGAGCTCGCCGCCCGCATCGATCCGGCCGACCTGGTCCGCTGGCCGATGACGAAGGTGCTGCGGGACGTGGTCGGCGTGGCCATCGGCCGCATCACGGACACGGTCGAGGCGCGGCTCGCGGACCCGGAGACGGCGCAGTTGCTCAGGGTCCCGCTGCTGAGCCCGATCCTGCACTACACGGGCGTCACCTACGACACCGACGGCCGGGCCCTGGACGCGGCCGTCATCCACTACCGCGGCGACCGTTTCTCCTTCACGGTCACCCTCGACGCGACGTGACCGCGGCGCGACCGGGCCGACGTACCATGCCCAGCGTGACGCCCGACGACGCTCCGCCGCTGGCGGACCTCATGCCGTGGTCCGTCGCACCGCCGAGGCTCGGCCGGGGATGGCCGACGGCCCCCGACCCCGCGTGTCTCAAGGCCCGCTGGGACGCCCTGCTGAAAGCCGAAGGGCCCGACCGCGAGGCCCTGTTCGAGCCGACGCGCTCGCGTACCCTGCACACGGCGGTCGGACAGCTGCCCGGCCGGTCCGGCGGCACCGAACGGCTGGCCCGCGCCTCGGGCCGCTGCCCCGAGCCGGTACGGGTGCTGGCGGCGCCCTTCGACGAGCAGTGGCTCATCCCCGACCACCGTCTGCTCGACTCCGCCCGCCCGGAACTGTGGCGGGTCGCGGACGACGCGCAGGTGTTCGTGGTGGAGACGCCGCAGACGGCGACGCGGCCCCTGCTGGCGACCTCCGTGCTGCCCCTGCTGCGGCCGGGCCGGATCCGGCCGCTGTACCGGCGGCCGGGCGGGGTGGAGCCGAACCTGGCGCCGGGGCTGCCCGACCTGCTGCGCCGGCTGGGCCACTCCCCCGATCCGGTGGACTTCCTGGCGTGGACCCTCACCGCAGTCCGCCCGGATCTCACCGTCCCGCTCACCCGGGACCGGGATCTGTGGGCGCACGGCGTCGAGTCGGGCCGTCGCGTGCTGTGGCTGCTGAGGCGGCACGGCGAGCGGCCCAAACTGCCGGGCGGCCGCCGGCCCTACGTCCGCGCCCCGATCCCGGCCCGCCCGCTCACCCTGCGGTACGACCGCGACGAGGAGATCCTGCGGCTGGACGAGGGCCGGATCTCGCCCGTTCCGCCCGAGGCGTGGGACGCCGAGTCGGAGCCGGGAGTCCGGGTCCTGGAGCGCTGGTTCGCGGCCCGGACGGCCCAGGAGGCCGAGCCGGGCACGCTGGCCGCGATCCGCCCCGCTTCCTGGCAGCAGACGTGGACCTCCGAACTCCTGGAACTGATCACGGTGCTGGCGCTGCTCGCGGAAGTCGGCGCGCGGCAGGCGGAGTGGGACGCCACGCCCCCGGACACGGTCACCACGGCGGAGCTGCGCGCGGCGGGCGTCCTGCCGGTCCCGGACGCGGCACGTCACCCCGCGACGGTCCTCGACCACCACGAGGAGGGACCGGAGGGCCAGTTCGCCCTCGTCTAGGGCTTGCTCCGGGAGTCCCGGCCACCCGGCCCCGCCTGCCCGGTCCGGCTCCCGCATGACAGAGGGGGCGAACGGAGGCCATGATCCACCCCATGGACCAGCCGCCCCAGCCCACGCCCCCACCACCGCGCCGGCTCCGGCCGGAGCCCCTGCCCCTGCCCCTGCCCCTGCCCCTGCCCCTCGAGGGTCTCGTCGTCGTCGCCGTCGAACAGGCCGTCGCGGCGCCCTTCGCCACCCGACAGCTCGCCGATCTCGGCGCCCGGGTGATCAAGGTCGAGCGGATCGACGGCGGGGACTTCGCACGCGGCTACGACACGGCCGCCGGCGGACTCGCCTCCCACTTCGTGTGGTGCAACCGCGGCAAGGAGTCGATCGCGCTGGACCTGAAGGACCCGCGCGGCCTGGCCGTGGTGCGCCGGCTGATCGCCGGCGCGGACGTGTTCGTGCAGAACCTGGCGCAGGGGGCCGCGGCCCGGCTGGGCCTGGACGCGGACACCCTGTGCGCGGCGCACCCGCGACTGGTGGCGGTCGACGTCTCCGGGTACGGCGCCGGCGGCCCCTACGCGGACAAACGGGCGTACGACATGCTCGTGCAGTGCGAGGCGGGACTGGTGTCGGTGACCGGGACGCCCGGGCAGCCGGTCAAGGCGGGCATCCCGGCGGCGGACATCGCGGCGGGCATGTACGCCTTCTCGGGGGTGCTGGCCGCGCTGGTGCGGCGGGGCACCACCGGGCGGGGCGGTCCGGTGGAGGTGTCGATGCTGGAGTCGCTTGCGGAGTGGATGGGCCATCCGCTCCATCACACGATGCACGGGGGCGTCCCTCCGCGGCGCACCGGCCTCGCGCACGCGGTGATCGCGCCCTACGACGCCTACCCGACGGCGGACGGCGGACGGGTGCTGCTGTCGGTGCAGAACGACCGGGAGTGGCGGCGGCTGGCCGAGCAGGTCCTCGGCCGGCCCGAGTTGGGCACGGACCCGGCGTATGCGACGAACGCCGCCCGGGTCACGAACCGGGAGGGCACGGACGCACTGGTGGCGCAGGCGCTCGGCGCGCTGGGCGCCGACGAGGCGGTGGCGCGTCTGGAGGGCGCGGGCATCGCCTGCGCACGCCTGAGGGATCTGCCCGAGGTCGCGGAACATCCGCAGCTGGCGGCCCGTGAGCGGTGGCGGGAGGTGGGGACGCCGGTCGGGCCGCTGCGGGCACTGCTGCCCCCGATCACACTGCCGGGCGGGACGGAGGCGCGGATGGGGGACGTCCCCGCGCTCGGGGAGCACACCGAAGCAGTGCTGCGTGCCGTGGGGATGACGGACGAGGAGATCGCAGCGCTGCGCCGGGACGGTGTGACCGCCTGAGCGCGGGACTCAGTGCATACGGGCGGGCGGGACGGTCAGTGCTTGTGCCCGCCGAACAGCGAGCGGCGCAGGCGGCGCAGGGGAGCGAAGAGCGAGACCCGGCTCACCCGTGCTCGCACCGTCCTCGAGCCGGCGTCGCGTACGGGCTCACGGGCCGTCAGCTCCCGCATGAGCGAGGTCGCCTCGAGCGTCTCGCGCTGCGGAATGGCGGGACCCCCCAGTACCGAGAGATGTCGGTCGAGCCGCGAACTGGTCGCGCTGCTCCCGCAGGTGATCGCGGGGACCCTAGCCCTACTGTGCATCGTTATCTGTTCCATGTCACTCCCCACCCGTACGAGTCCACCCGGCCCGGGCAGGGTAACCCTATCGCCCCGTCGAGGCACACATGTATCGAGCTCACAGGATTCACCTTCCCCGTAAGGGGGTTGACGACTCCTTTGCGATCACTCTCCGAATCCGACCGATTTCAGGGTGAGTTGGACAACCGGCTGTGTAGTGGGTTGCGACGAACCCCCGTCGGGCTCGACGGTCACAGCGAGTGACGTCGCGGCCTTGTCGAGACCGGTGGCGACCAGAGGCGTGTCGCTCGCGAACAGCCCCAGGGAGCGCGGTTGCGCGTCGGGGCGCATGAGCCACAGCTGGTGCACCTGCCCGGCCGGGAGATCGCCGTATCCGCTCAAGGTCACGACCGCCTCGCCGTCGGCAGCGGAAGCGATCACTCCGATAATGCGCCCCCGAGCGTCCCGCCCGGTGCTCGCCCGGGCGTCGGGAGCTGCGAGAACGTGGGCGATCTCACGCGCCTGGGCGCGCTCGGCGTTCAGCTCGTCCCGGGTCCGGTCGGCCTGGACGGCGAACAGCGAGGCGACGACGAGGGCCGCGGCGGCGGTGGCCGTCGCGAACGGCACGAACAGCGGGCGGCGCGCGCGGGGCGCTCGGAAGCGTTTCGGCGGTGGCTGTGTGCCCCAGACGTGCGGGGGCAGTTGGGGCGCGTGCTCCCGCACCGGGGCGCGCGAGGACTCCTGCGGGGTTCTCTGCACCGCGGCCAGCACCCGGTCGCGCAGGGCGGCCGGCGGTGGGGCGGCGGTCGACCAGGCGAGCCGCACCGCGTCCTCGGTCAACGCCCGTACCTCGGCCGCGCAGCGGTCGCAGGTCTTCAGATGCTTGTCGAAGCGGCGCCGCTCGTCCCCTTCGAGGGCGTCGAGCGCGTAGGGGGCGGCCAGCGAGTGAAGATCCTCCCGGCGGAACATCCCGAGGATGCTCATACGGCGCCTCCCAGGCAGTCGCGCAGCCGCGTGAGTCCGTCGCGCATCCGAGTCTTGACCGTGCCGAGCGGCAACGACAACCGGTCGGCGACCTCACGGTAGGTGTAGCCGTCGTAGTAGGCGAGGGTGACGGACTGCCGCTGAAGCGCCGTCAGGCGGTCGAGGCAGCGGCGCACCCACTCGCGTTCCAGGCCGGCCTCGACCTCCTCCGTCACCTGGTCGAAGGCGGGGTCGTGGTAGCGGCGTCCCTCACGTTGCTCGCGGTCCACGGCGGCGCGGGCGCTGCGCACCCGGTCGACGGCGCGGCGGTGCGCGAGGGTGAGGATCCAGGAGAGGGCGCTGCCTCGGCTCGGGTCGAAACGGCCGGCGGAGCGCCAGGCCTCGAGAAGGACCTCCTGGGCGACCTCCTCCGACTGCGCGGGGTCCCGCACGACCCGTCGGACGAGCCCGAACACCGGCCCGGACACCAGCTGGTAGAGCTGTTCGAAGGCCTTCTGGTCGCCTCCCGCCACGAGCACCAGAAGCTCGTCCGCCTCCATGCCGTCCCCCTTCCTGCGGCCACCGCATCCTGGCCGCCCCGTCACACCCGGCATCCGCAACGCACACACCTCCGGGGAGGGGGTACGGATGGGAGCACCGAAAACGCGGGTGAGCAGGAAATTAAAAGTTTTTTGGTTTTGACCAATCCGAACCGCCCCTCCGCTCCGTATCTCTGTCCGTCAGGCAACTTGGCACAGAGGACGGACGGCATGACAGCTATCTCCAGGAGCGGCAACGGACGCAGGAGCGTCGCGACCCTCATATGCGGTGCGTTGGCCGCCGGGGGGCTCGCAGCCGCCGGCGCCGCCACGCTGGCACCGGGGGCCGCCTACGCCTCCAGTCACCGTGAGGCTCCTCTCATCTCGGGCACTCCCCAGTACGACAACACGGACGTGTACGCCTTCGTCAGCCCGGACCACGCGGACACGACGACCATCGTCGCGAACTGGATCCCGTTCGAGGAACCCGCGGGCGGCCCGAACTTCTTCCCGTTCGCCGAGGACGCCCAGTACGACCTGCACATCGACAACAACGGTGACGCGAAGGAGGACCTGACCTTCCGTTACACGTTCAAGACGCACACGAAGAACAAGAAGACGTTCCTCTACAACACCGGCGCGGTCGACAGTCTGTACGACCCCGACCTGAACGTCACGCAGTCGTACGACCTCGAGCTGCTCAAGCTGAAGAAGGGGAAGGTCCAGCACAAGACGAAGATCGCGGACGATGTGCCGGTGGCCCCGTCCAACGTGGGCAAGGCGTCGATGCCCAACTACAAGAAGCTGCGCGACCAGGCGATCTACAAGCTCCCCAACGGAGCCAAGACCTTCGCCGGCCAGGCCGACGACCCGTTCTTCCTGGACCTGCGCGTCTTCGACCTGCTGTACGGCGGCGACCTCTCCGAGGTCGGCAACGACACGCTCAAGGGCTACAACGTCAACTCGATCGCGCTGCAGGTCCCGAGCGACATGATCACCGAGGGCAAGCACCAGCCGATCGTCGGCGTCTGGTCGACCACCCAGCGCGAGAACGCCGAGGGCTACTACACGCAGGTCTCCCGCCTGGGCAGCCCGCTGGTCAACGAGGTCGTCAACCCGATCAAGGACAAGGACCGGTTCAACGCGTCCCAGCCGAAGGACGACGGCCAGTTCCTGAAGAACGTCACCAACCCCGAGCTGCCCAAGCTGATCGAGGGGATCTACAAGATCAAGGCGCCGGCCGAGCCGCGCAACGACCTCGTCGACGTGTTCCTGAAGGGCGTCAAGGGCCTCAACCAGCCGCCCTACGTGACGCCTTCGGAGGAACTGCGCCTCAACACCTCCATCAAGCCGACCGCCAGCCCCAAGCGGCTCGGCGTCCTGGACGGCGACAACGCGGGCTTCCCGAACGGCCGTCGCCTCACCGACGACGTCATCGACGCCTCCCTGCAGGTCGTCGAGGGTGAGCTGGTCGGCTCCAAGAACGACCTGGGCGACGCCGTCGACAAGAACGACAAGAGCTTCGAGAAGGCGTTCCCCTACGTGGCCCTGCCGACCGAGGGCTCGCGCGGCGCGTCCGCCAAGAGCGGCGCCGACGTCCGCAGCCAGCTCGGCGACGCCCTGACGGGTTCGGAGAGCAACACCGCGCTGATCGCCTCCTCCGCGGGCGCCGGCGCGGCGGGCATCCTCCTCATCGGCGGCGGCCTGATGTGGTGGCGCGGGCGGCGCAGGGCCTACTAGGCCCTCCCTGAGCGGGCCGGGGAGAATCCTGCGCTCCCCGGCCCGGCCCCACCGACTGGCGCGGCCCGCGTAACTCATCCCCCACGGCGCGGGCCGCGCCACCCCCACACCCCCACACCCCCACACCCCCACACCCCCACACCCCCACACCCCCACACCCCCACCGGCAGAGCGAACCACCCAGGCGACCTAGGAGAGGGCATGTCCCCGCGGACGAACGACGGCGAGCGCGAGCTGCCCGGGCAACCGGATGCCGGCCGGCCGACACCTCAGGCACGGCGACCGGAGCCCGCCACGGGCCGGCCGACGCCGAAGCCGGAGGCCCGGCGCGCCACGAGCGGGGACGACGCGCCCGATGCCGTGACCACCGGCTCCGTGCCCGAAGCCGACGCCGACGCCGTTGCGTCCGCCTCCGACGAGCCCGCCGAGGCCCGGAAGTCCCGCGGGCCCGCCGAAGCCCACGCGTCCGGCGGACCCGGCGAGCCCACCGAAGCCCCTGAAGCCTCGGAAACGCGCGAGCCCCGCGAACCCACCGAAGTCACCGAGTCCGTCCTCACGGCGCATCCGGCGCCGGCCGTCGACGACGAGCGGGTCGCCGCCGTGCGGCGGGTGGGCGAGGCGGGCCGTCGCTGGCGGGCCGTGCACCTCGGGGCGTGCGCCGCCATGCTGGCCGTCGCGCTCACCGCCGGGGCGGTCGCGCTCGGGGCGGTGCACGAACAGCGCGCAGTGCCCGTGGCGGCGGCCGCGGCGGTCTCCCCCGGGCTGCTCGCAGGCGGCGACCTCGACGCGAGCATCACCGCTCTGCAGGCCCATCTGCGTGTGCAGCCCCGTGACTTCGGCGGCTGGGCCACCCTCGGGCTCGCCTACGTCGAGCAGGCCCGTACCAAGGGCGACCCCTCCCGCTACCCGCAGGCCGAGCAGGCCCTCGAGCGGTCCCTGGCCCTGCGCGCCGACAACGACCAGGCCCTGGCCGGCCGGGCCGCCCTCGCCGCCGCGCGTCACGACTTCGCCGGCGCCCTGTCCTTCGCCGACCGGACGCTGAAGCAGAACCCCTACAACGAACGCGCCCTGAGCTCCCGGATCGACGCCCTGGTCGAGCTCGGCCGCTACGACGACGCCGACGCCGCCGTCCGCACCGCTGACCAACGGCGGCCCGGGGTACCGGTGTTCACCCGCTACGCCTACGTCCACGAGCTGCGCGGGGACGTCACCACCGCCCGCCGTGTCCTGGACCGGGCGCTGGCCGCGTCCAGTTCACCCGGCGACATCGCCTACGTCGCCGCCCAGCTCGGTCAACTCGCCTGGAACCAGGGCGACTACGCCACCGCTCTCACGCACTACGCCCGTGCCCTCGCCGCCGACGAGAACTACCTCCCCGCGCTGGAGGGCCGCGCCCGCGCCCAGGCGGCGAGCGGACAGCAGGCGGAGGCCATCAAGGGCTTGGAACTCATCGTCGCCCGTTACCCGCTGCCCGGCCCGCTTGTCGAGCTCGGCGAACTGTACGAGGCCCGGGGCCGGACCGGGGACACGGCGAAGGCCGCCGACCAGTACGCCCTGGTCGACGCCTGGACCGCCATCGCCCGCGCCAACGGCGTCAACGCCGACCTCGACACCGCGCTCGCCGCCGCCGACCACGGCGACCGGGCCACGGCCCTGCGGGCGGCCCGCGACGACTGGTCCCGCCGCCACACCGTGCACACCGCGGACGCCCTCGCCTGGGCGCTGCACGTCAACGGCAAGGACGCCGAGGCCCTCCCCTACGCCCGGCAGGCCACGGCCACCGGCTACCGCAACGCCTCCTTCCTCTACCACCTCGGTGTGATCGAGAAGGCGACCGGCCATCCGCAGGACGCCCGTACCCACCTCTCCGCCGCCCTGAAGCTGAACCCCGGCTTCTCCGCACTGGGCGCCCGTGAGGCCCGTACGGCGCTCAAGTCGCTGGAGGCGACCAAGTGATCTCACGTCGTCTGTTCGCCTCCTGCGCGGCCGTGTTCACGGCCGGGTGCGCGCTCGTGCTGGTTCCTTCCGCCGCCGCGAGCGCGCACCCCCTCGGCAACTTCACCGTCAACCGCTACGACGGTCTCGTCGCCGCCCCCGGGCAGCTGCGCGTCGACCACGTCGAGGACCTCGCCGAGATCCCGGCGACCCAGGCCAAGCCCGACATCGAGCGGCTGGGGATGGACGCCTGGGCGCGTGAGCGCTGCGCCACCGCCGCGGCCGGCAGCAGGCTCACCGTCGACGGCCGGGCGGTCACGCTCACGGCGGGCGCGAGCAAGGCGGTCGTACGGCCCGGCCAGGCGGGGCTCGACACGCTCCGCGTGGAGTGCCGGCTGACGGCCCCGCTGCCCGACGAGAGCACCGTCGCCGTCGCCTTCCACAGCGAGGGTGCCTCCTCCGGACCCGGCTGGCGTGAGATCACCGCACGCGGCGACCGGATGACGCTCGCCGACTCCGATGTTCCGGAGAAATCGGTCTCACACGAACTGACCACGTATCCGAAGGAGTTGCTGTCCTCTCCGGCGGACACCGCGACCGCGGCCGTGACGGTGCGGCCCGGCGGCGCGGCTCTCGTCGAGGAGAGCCGGGACGCGCCGGCCGCGTCGGTGCTGCCCCGCGGCGCCGACCGCTGGACCCGGGCGCTGGACGACCTGGTCGCCCGGCAGGACCTCACCGTCGGCTTCGCCGCGCTGGCCCTGGTGATCGCCGTCGTCCTCGGCGCGATGCACGCCGTCGCGCCCGGCCACGGCAAGACCATCATGGCGGCGACGGCGGCCGCCCGGGGCGGCAAGGCCCGGATGAAGGACGTCCTGCCGCTCGCCGCCTCCGTGACCGTCACGCACACCCTGGGCGTCGTCGCGCTCGGCCTGCTCGTCACCGCCGGATCGGCCGCGGCGCCCTCGGTGATCGCCTGGCTGGGGCTGGCGAGCGGGGCGCTGGTGCTCTTCGCCGGCGCGACCCTGGCCCGCCGCGCCTGGCGCGGCCGCGGCCCGGACACCCCGCACGGCCACAGCCACAGCCACAGCCATGGCCACGACCACCCTCACCCGCACCCGCACCCGCACCCGCACGGCGACGGTCACGACCACCCGCATCCCCACGAGCCCGCGAAGACCCCCGAGCGTCAACTCGCCCTCGTCGGGGCCACCACCCCGCACACCCATGCCCATCACGATGCCGACCACGGGCACAGCCACGACCACGGCCACGCGCACGAGCACGGCCACGACGACGAGCACGCCCGACCGCACGACCACGAGCACCACGAGCACCACGAGCACGGTCGTCCGCACACCCACGGGGGCCACACGCACTCCCACGGCGGCCGCACCCACACCCACGCCGTCGCCCCGACCCTCCGCGGAACGCTCCTCCTCGGGTTCGCCGGAGGCATGGTGCCCAGTCCGTCCGCCGTGGTCGTGCTGGTCGGCGCCGCCGCGCTCGGCCACGCCTGGTTCGGGCTGCTGCTCGTCGTCGCGTACGGCGTCGGGCTCGCGCTGACCCTGACCGCCGCCGGGTTCGCGGTCGTCCGGCTGGGCGCCGGGGCGACCCGCCTGCTGGAGCGGCAGCCGCGCTGGACGAGCCACCCGGCCGTGACCCTCGTCCGCCGCAACATGCCCCTGTGGTCCGCGTTCCTCGTGGTGGCCCTGGGCGCCGGACTGGTGCTCAAGGGGGCCGCATCCGTACTCGGCTGAGCTACGTTTGTGGGGTTGCGGAGGCTTTCGCCCGGATGCGAAGAGCGAAATGGGGGCGCGGTGAGCGAAGAACCGGGCAGTGAACGTCTGATCGCGGGCCGGTACCGGCTGCTGACGCCGCTCGGCGAGGGCGGCATGGGCACGGTGTGGCGGGCCCGTGACGAGGTGCTGCACCGCGAGGTCGCCGTCAAGGAGGTGCGGGCCCCGCACGGGCTGGCGGCCTCGGACGTCGAGCGGCTGTACGCGCGGCTGGAGCGCGAGGCCTGGGCCGCGGCCCGGGTCGCGAACCGGAACGTCGTGACGGTGTACGACGTGGCCACCCAGGACGGGCGGCCGTGGATCGTCATGGAGATCGTGCACGGCATCTCCCTCGCCGACCTGCTGGACGCGCAGGGACCGGTCGAGCCGGCGCGGGCCGCCCACATCGGGGCCGAGGTGCTGGCCGCACTGCGGGCCGCGCACGAGGCCGGTGTGCTGCACCGGGACGTGAAGCCGGCGAACGTGCTGATGTCCAACGACGGCCGGGTGGTGCTCACCGACTTCGGCATCGCCACCGTCGAGGGCACCTCCGCACTGACGATGACCGGCGAGGTCATCGGCTCCCCCGAGTTCCTCGCGCCGGAGCGGGCGCTGGGGCGCACGCCGGGGCCCGAGTCGGACCTGTGGTCGCTGGGCGTGCTGCTGTACGCGGCGGTCGAGGGCAACTCCCCCTTCCGTCACGACACTCCGCTGAGCACCCTGCGTGCCATCGTGGACGAGGAGCTGCCGGCGCCGCGCCGGGCAGGTCCGCTGACGCCGGTGATCGAGGGGCTGCTGCGCAAGGATCCGGCCGAGCGGCTGCCCGCCGACCGGGCCGAGCAGGATCTGCGGCTCGTCGCCGCCGGGGGCGTCCCCTCCGCGGGAGGCGATTTCCGCACCGACTCCGCCCCCACGGCGCCGTACACGTCGTTCCCGCCGACGCCCGCGCCCCCCGGCGGGCCGATGGGGCACGGGTCGGCCCCCGCGCCCCCGCCCCAGCCCTGGTCGACAGCGCCGCCGACCACGTCGTCGACGGCCGCCGGGGAGCCGGACCGGGGCCGGCGGGCCGGCACGGTCCTCGTCGTGGGTGTGCTGGCACTGGCGTTGGCGGTCGCGGGTCTGACGTACGGGCTGCTGAATCACGACGACGACAAGAGCGGGTCCGGCGGGGTCACCAACAGTGCCTCGGACGCGGCGAGTCCGCCGAAGACACAGCCGGAGACCAGCGCGGAGGCCGAGTCGCCCACTCCGAGCCCCACCCCGAGCGCCCGCTCCGAGACGCCGAAGCAGACCGTCTCGGTCACCGTGACCGGCGCGCACACGGAGTACTCCGGCGCATGCCCGCCGAAGGACGCCGACGCACCCGCCTTCACCGCGACGATCACGGTGGGGCAGCTGCCCGAGACCGTGTCGTACCGCTGGGTGTCGAAGGACGGCGAACTGGCCGGGCAGACCTGGAAGACGCTCGAGTTCCCGTCGGGCGGCGGCAAGTCCAAGCAGGACAAGGTGATCGTGTCGACGTACGCGGGGAGCGGGACGTACGAGAACGCGATCGCGGTCGAGGTGCGTGAGCCGGTGAAGACGACGTCCGGCTCGGTGCCGTTCTCGGTCACCTGCGAGACGGCGGAGTCCCCGTCGGGCGAGGCCTCGCCCTCGCCCTCGCCGTCGGAGTGAACCGGGCCTGACCACCGGTGCGGTGCGTCAGGCCCGGCGCGGATCAGGCCGCGCTGTTCAGAACCGGCAGATAGCCGCCCGACTGTCCGGACGCGGTCGGGTGGTAGGACTCGCCGATGTTGAGCAGGTTGAGACTGTGCAGCCAGGAGCTGCCGGAGCAGATCTCGTGGCCGCCGAACGAGCCGCGGACGTCGCCGAAGACGAAGCCGTGCGCGGCGGCGCGCCGGGCGGTGGCGGCGTCCAGGTAGTCGGCCGCGCCGTTGATGGCGGAGCGCTTCGCCTCGGACAGCCCCAGACAGACCGTGCCGAGCCGGTAGAAGCGCGGGTAGCCGATGACGACGACGCGCGCGTTCGGGGCCCTGTCCCGGATCGACGAGTAGACGGTGTCGAGTTTGCCGGGGAGCGTGGAGTCGACATACGCCCTGGCGGTGTCGATGCGGGACAGGCAGGTGCTGTCGGAGCTGGTGACACAGGTCGTCATGACGTCGGCGAAGCCCGCGTCGTTGCCGCCGATGGTGACGGTCACCAGGCCGGTGGAGGCGTTCAGGCCGCCGAGCTGGTTGGCCAGAAGATCACCCGTACGAGCGCCTGAACACGCCGCGAAGGTGAACGAGGACGGGGCGTGGGCGGCGTTCCAGAGGTAGGGGTACGCCTTGGTGCTGCGCTTGCAGCTGCCGCTGGAGCTGATGTAGCCGCCCGCTCCGACGCCGGAGGAGTAGGAGTCGCCGAGCGCCACATAGCCGCCTGTGGCGGCGAGTTGGGATGCCTGCGCGGGAACCGCCCCGGTGAGGGCGGCGCCGGCGGCGAGGAGGACTGAGCTGACGAATACGACAAGTCGGGAACGTCTCATGGAACCTCCCTTTAGCAGGATCTCTGCCATGACTGTCGTAGCAACTACGCGTGTTGACGGGAAGTGTCCATGCCAACTTTGGCGCCGACGGAGTGCGCCGTTCTGTAACGCCGACCGGACGGAGGGTCAGGAACCGCCGGAGCGCGGCCGTTCGCGGCCGGCCGGAGCCCGCTCCCGGGCCGACCGGGACGGACGGGGCGGACCGGGCGATGCCGACGGGACGGACGGGATGACGGGGCCGGACGGGGCGGACGGGGCGGGACGGATCGAACAGGTGAATCCGAAACAACCGACACACCGCGCGCACCTCGGAAACCGGGTGCACAGGGGGGCCTCGTGCCGGATCATGGCGGCATGTCCGCACTCCCACACGACGCACTGCCGATCCGGCTCACCGTCGACGACTCCGACTCCCCGTCCGACGTCGTCGACGCGCTGTTCCTCGGCCGCTTCGCGACGGGCGAGCAGCCGTACTCGCACGCGGCGAACATCGACCGCGTGCGCTCCGGCGCGACCCTGCTGCCGCCGCAGGCCCGGGTGCTGCGCATGGCTCGCGACGAGGACCGCAGCGCCACCCTGGCCGAGGGCGACGGCTGGACGCTGCTGATCTCCCGCTGGAACCGCGGCGCCGACGTCACGGTCACCGCGACCAGCGCCGAACTGGCCGCGCAGGTGCTGGAGGAGGCCACGGGCGGAGCGGCGGACGAACCCGAGCCCCAGCCGGAGAACGTGACCATGGGCTTCTGGTACGTCTCCCCCCGGCGCGGCCCGCACCGCACCACGCGTCAGATCTCCGCGGGCACGTGGGACGAGGTGCGCCCCAACTACACGGCCCCCGTCGCCGAGGTGATGGACCGCCTGATGGGCACGACCCCGGAGAGCATCGCGGGCCGGCTGCTCCTGCTGCACGGCCCGCCCGGCACCGGAAAGACGTCCGCGCTGCGCACCCTGGCCCGCTCCTGGCGGGAGTGGTGCCAGGTGGACTGCGTACTGGACCCCGAGCGGCTGTTCTCGGACGTCGGCTACCTGATGGACATCGCGATCGGCGAGGAGGACGGCGCCGGCAAGAGCCGCTGGCGGCTGCTGCTCCTGGAGGACTGCGACGAACTGATCCGCGGCGAGGCCAAGCACACGGCGGGACAGGCGCTGTCCCGGCTGCTGAACCTGACCGACGGCCTGCTCGGTCAGGGCCGCAACGTCCTGGTCGGCGTCACCACCAACGAGGACCTGGAGCGTCTCCACCCCGCCGTGGTCCGCCCCGGCCGCTGTCTGGCCCGGATCGAGGTGGGTCCGCTGACCCGCCGGGAGGCCGTGGACTGGCTGGGCACGGAGGAGGGAGTGGGGCGCGAGGGCGCGACGCTCGCGGAGCTGTACGCGCTGCGCCGCGGCGTCTCCCCCACCGCGCTGCCGGAGCCGCGCGGGGTGGCGGACGCGGGGCTGTACCTCTGAGCCCTTCCGGCCGACGGGTCGCCGCCGACGTGATAGGGCACCCGGCCGCCCGCGCGCGGCCTCCGGCAGGGCCCGGGTGTTTGATGGAGGTATGACGCTGCACGTCGGCACGTCGGGCTGGCAGTACAAGGACTGGAGGGACGTCCTGTACCCGGCCGACGTGCCCGTACGGCGATGGCTGGAGGAGTACACCGGACACTTCGCCACCGTGGAGGTCAACAACGCCTTCTACCGGCTCCCGTCCCGGGAGACCTTCGCCTCCTGGGCGGAGCGCGTCCCGCCGGACTTCACGGTCGCGGTGAAGGCGAGCCGTTATCTCACCCACATCAAGCGGCTGAAGGAACCCGAGGAGCCGGTGCACCGGCTGATGACCCACGCGGCGGGCCTCGGCGGCCGCCTCGGTCCGGTCCTCCTCCAACTACCGCCCACCCTGCGGGCCGATCCCGCTCTGCTGGACGCCTGTCTGGCCTGCTTCCCGCCGGGCGCCCGGGTGGCGGTCGAGCCGCGCCACACGTCGTGGTGGACGCCGCTGGCGCGGGAGGTCCTGCGGTCCCGGGGCGCGGCCCTGTGCTGGGCCGACGACCGCTCCCGCCCGGTGACCCCGTTGTGGCGGACCGCCGACTGGGGGTACGTCCGCTTCCACCAGGGACGTGCCCGTCCCTGGCCGCACTACGGCCGCCGGGCCCTGGAGACCTGGCTGGACCGCATCGCGACGACCTGGCCGGACGACGCCGACGTCTACGCGTACTTCAACAACGATCCCGGCGGCGCGGCGGTGACGGACGCGGCCGTGTTCGGGCGGACGGCGGCACGGGCGGGGCTGACGGTGACCCGCACCCCGCGCGGGCTCGCCGCGCGCCGGTGATCACGCCCGGTAGGCCGCACGCAGGGCTTCCCGGACGGCGGCCGCTCCCTGCTCCTCGCTGAGCCCCAGCCGCACCACCCGCTCGGCGTACGCCTGCGCGGCGGCCGCGGCCTCGCGCTCCGCCGCCGGTCCCGCGGCCGCGACGACGGTGCCGTTACGCCCCCGGGTCTCGATCACCCCGTCCCTCTCCAGCGCCCGATAGGCCTTGGCGACGGTGTTCGCGGCGAGGCCCAGCGACTCGGCCAGGCCCCGCACGGTCGGCAGCCGGTACCCGACGGGCAGCTCACCCGACCGCGCCTGTTCGGCGATCTGCGCCCGGACCTGCTCGTAGGGCGCGGCACTCTCATCGATGCGGATCTTCAAGGTCACGGGCCCGATTGTCCCGTACCCGCCGGAAAATGGGAGGCACCCGCGGGCCGCCTCTCCTAGCGTGGGGCCACATGACCGTCATCGTGCGCGATCTTCCTCCCGGCGCAGACGCCGACATCGAGGGCTTCGTCCGCGTCCGGCACGCCGCGCTGCCGTACGTGTACTTCAGCCCCGCGTCCGTACGCCACCACCTCGCTCTGACCTCGGCCCGGGCCCGCTACCGCGCGCTGGTCGCCGAGGAGGACGGCGAGGTCGTCGGCACGGCACAGGTCGGCCTCGCGTACGACAGTCCGGATCCGGGACAGGGCTGGCTCAACGTGTATGTGGACCCGGCCCGCACCCGCCGGGGCGCGGGCACGCTGCTGGTGCGCGCCGCCGAGGAGCATCTGGCGGCGCACGGAGCGACCAAACTGTTCTCCTGGGTCCTGGACGAGCCCGGCCATCGCGGCTTCGCCGAGCGGCACGGCTACCGGGCGAGCCGCTCCGCGCACTTCCTGGTGCTGGACCTGGGGCACGCCGAGCTGCCGCCCCTGCGGGAAGCGCCGGCCGGCGTCGAGTTGCGCACGGCGGCCGACTTCGCGGACGACCCGCGCCCGCTGTTCACCCTCGACGCGGAGGCGGGCTCCGACGAACCGGGGGACATCGCCACCGAGTTCACGGACTACGAGGCGTGGATCGACGAGTACTGGAAACACCCCCACCTCGACCGCGAGCTGACCTCGGTCGCCGTGGCCGACGGCCGTCCCGTCGCCTTCAGCGTGGCGCACACCGACGGCGCCGGGCGCTACAGCACCGGCATGACCGGCACCGTCCGCGACCACCGCGGCCGGGGCCTGGCCAAGCTCGTCAAGAACGACTCCCTGCACCGGGCACGCGCAGCGGGGTACACCGAGGCGCACACCAGCAACGACGCGGACAACGGGCCGATGCTCGCCGTCAACCGGTGGTTCGGGTACGAGATCCGCGCGACGGAGGTGCGGCATGTCCGTGAACTCGGCTGAGCCGACGGGCTTGGTGGACGTCGTCCTGGTCAAGGGCGGCCGGACGAAGATCCGTTACCCGGCCGGGCTGCTGTCCGACGACGGCGTCCGGATCGCCGTGCGCGCCCCGTGGGCCGGTGCCGGCGTACGCGACTTCGGCTTCGTGCGCTTCGAGCCGGGCGACGTCTTCACCGAGTTCTACTGGCGCGACCGGTGGTACTCGGTGAAGGAGGTCCGCGCCGCGTCCGGCGCCCTGAAGGGCTGGTACTGCGACATCGCCCGGCCGGCCGTGCGGTCCGGCGCGGAACTCGTCGTCGAGGACCTCGACCTGGATCTGTGGCGCTCCGCCGACGGCGCGGACGTACGACGCCTGGACGAGGACGAGTTCGAGGAGAGCGGACTCGCCCGGCGAGACCCGCGGGCCGCGGCCGCCGCGATCGCCGCCCTCGACGAACTGGAAGCGCTCGCCCGCGCCGAGGGCGGTCTGGAGTCACTGCTGACGTGACCGGCGACGGGGACCGACTGCGACGTGAGAACCCCGATCGGCGACCGGCTGCGGCGCGCGAGCCACGACCGGTGCCGACTGCGGTGCGAGAGCCACGGCCCGCGACCCGTGGCTCACACCGTCGCCACCACCGCGTACCGTTCGTCCCCCACCGGGCCGCCCCACAGAAGCGCGTCCTGCGACAGCCGCTCCACACGCGTGTGCCCGGCCAGCGGGGCCAGCAGCGCGGTGAGCCGGTCCGCCGGTATGCCGACCGGGGTGACGGCGCCCCAGACGCCCTCGACCAGCACGAGTCGCCCACCGGGGCGCAGCAGAGCGCGCCAGTTCCGCAGGACGCGGGCGGGGTCGGGCAGGGCCCACAGCAGGTGCCGGACGATCAGCGCGTCGAAGCGCTCCTCGCCGACCGGGGGCGCCATCGCGTCACCGTGGAGGAACACCGCGTCACGCCCGGCGAGTTTGGCCCGGGCCAGGTCGATCATGGCCGGCGACAGATCCACGCCCGTCACACGGTGTCCCTGCTCGGCCGCGAGGAGCGAGAGGCTGCCGGTGCCGCAGCCCAGATCGAGCACGTCACTCGCGCGCTCCGGCAGCCAGGCGCGCAGCCGACGGGCCCATGCCGCGCGCACCTCGGGGTCGCGCAGGCCGTGGTCCGGCTGCTCGTCGAACGCGGCCGCCGCCGCGTTCCAGTCGACTTCGGGCGGAGTGGATTCGTCACTGTATTCCCTCATACGCACCAGAGTGACACCCACCACTGACACTCGAATCGTGACACCCGCCACTGACAGATCAGGGGTTGATGGGGAACTCTCCCGGAAAGGGTCTACCTCCGTGAGAACGCGGAACTCGGTAGTCCTTGAAGGAGGCAGCCATGCGCCGCACCACCGTGCAGAAGCCCCTGAAGAAGACGGAATCCCGCAGGATCCGCGACGAGGTCGACGAACGGCCCGCCGGCCGCCCCGAGGTGCGCAAGGACATCGCCCGCACCTGGTGGCCGGACGGCTGAGGCCGCCCCTTTCAGGGCCCGTTCACCTTCTGACGGCCTGTTGGCCCCCGGCAGCCTCCTCACCCTCCGGCCCGGTGCAGGCCCGCGCACGCGCGTGTGACGTCCATGAAGTGCAGCCGCCGTCCGGCGCCCCGGCCTTGGGCGTCCGGGCGGACGGTCATGCTCTCGCGCGTGGGTGACCGCCCCTGCCGCCGGCCGCCGTCGCGGGCGGATCTCCTCGCTCGCCGCGCCGGACACGGCGCCTGCCTGATCCCAGGCTCAGCGCTTCCTTAACGCACCCCTAAAGATCGCCGCCGGCCGCCCTCGGCCGGCCGATTCAGGGTTTCTTGGTTCCGGGCGCACCACGCGCCGCCGTCCGTTCCGGTTCCGAGGAGCTCTCCCATGCCCGCACGCCGCAAGGCCGTCGCCGCCGTCGCTCTCGGCCTGATCGCGCCGGCCCTGGCCGCGCTGTCCACCGTGCCCGCCGCCGCGCACGGGTCGATGGGCGATCCCGTCAGCCGGGTCGCGCAGTGCTACGCGGAGGGGCCGGAGAGCCCGAGGTCTGCCGCCTGCCGGGCGGCGGTCGCGACGGGCGGCACCCAGGCGCTGTACGACTGGAACGGCATCCGCATCGGCGACGCGGACGGGCGTCATCAGGAGCTGATCCCGGACGGCAGGCTGTGCAGCGCGGGCAACGAGGAGTTCAAGGGGCTGGACCTGGCCCGCGCCGACTGGCCCGCGACCGCCGTCCACAGCGGCCCGTACACGTTCGCCTACCGCGTGACCGCTCCGCACAGGGGGACCTTCACGGTCTACCTCACCAAGGCCGGTTACGACCCGGCCCGGCCACTGGCCTGGTCCGACCTGGACCTGGCGCATCCGGTGGCGGCGGCGGCCGACCCGGTCGCGGTGGGCGGCTTCTCCACCTTCTCCGGGACTCTGCCCGAGCGGTCGGGCCGGCAGTTGCTGTACGCGGTGTGGCAGCGCTCGGACAGCCCGGAGGCGTTCTACTCGTGCTCGGACGTCACCTTCCCGGGAGCGGGTTCGGGAACGGGAACGGGGACCGGTCCGGGCAAGGGTTCGGGGACGGGCGACGGCGCCGCGCCGGCCGCCTCCGCGCCCTCCGAGGAGCAGATCCAGGACGGCGCCGACCGGTCGACGGTCGAGCACCATGGGCACGGCGACGACGACGCGGCCACGACGACGGACCCGGCCGCTCCCGGCACGCCGTCCGCCGACGGCGATGCGATCGGCGGCGACGCGCACGGCGGTGGTGCGGGCGGTGGTGGTGCGGGCGGTGGTGGTGCGGGCGGTGGTGGTGCGGGCGGTGGTGGTGCGGGCGGTGGTGGTGCGGGCGGCTCGGCGAACGCGCCGCAGGCGGCCGGCGTACGCGCCGGTCCGGGCGGAGGTCTCGCGCACACCGGCGGTGACGGCAGCACCTCGTACCTCGCGGTGGGCGGCGCGGCCGCCCTGGCGCTGGGCGCGGCCCTGCTGTTCGCGTCGGTACGCCGACGGGCGAATTCCGCCGGGCGGCACGGTCGCTGAGCCGGCGGACGACACGGACTCCGGGGCCTGACCGGCGGCTCAGGCCGGCCAGGCCCCGGCGAACGCGAGCGGCGCGTCAGCTCAGGACGGACGCGCAGGTGGTGGCGGTGGCGTGGGCCGGGTCGAGCGCGTTGGCCACCTCGTGGAAGGCGATCCGGTCGAGCAGCCCGATCGCCAGGTGCTCGGAGAGGTCCAGCGGGCACAGGTCCTGGAGCAGGACGTTGTGCACGTTCGATCCGCTGAGGAACTGGGTGCGCCACGGTGTGACGACTTCGTCGTACCGGGTGGCGATGACGGTGTAGCGGACGCCGGGGACGGTGTCCCCGCCCTTGTTGAGCTCGGTGAGGAAGTCCGACCCGACGATCTGGTCGGCGAGGCCCGGGGTGGCGGCCGAGATCAGGTCCTCGGCACCCGGGAAGTAGGGCAGCAGACGGGTGAGTCCGCCGAGTGTGGTGCCGTGGTTGTCGGGGGCGATCCCGACCAGCGCGTTGACCTTGACGGCTCCGCCGAGGAACTTCAGGTAGTAGCGCGGCATCATGCCGCCCTGGGAGTGGCCGACGAGGTCGGCCTCGGCGGCGCCGGTCGCGGCGAGCACCTTGTCGACGAAGGCGGCGAGCTGGCCGGCCGATGCGTCGATGGGGCCGAGCCCGTTGAAGAGCGGGACGCCCGGCAGTTGGCCGTAGTCGACGGAGAAGACACAGTAACCGCGGACCGTCAGGTAGGGAGCGAGGGCCAGCCAGTTGTCGACGGAGTTGCCGAGGGTGCCGTGCACGAGGACGACGGGGCGGGGGTGGGCGGCGGAGGGCCTGCAGCGGTAGTCGTTCCAACCGCTCGAGGAGGCGGTGGCGTCCGCGGCGGTCGTGGCGTGGGCGGCGGCGGTCGGGAGGGTGGCGGCCGCGGCGGCCAGCAGCAGGGCGGCGAGTGGTCTGAGCACGCGATTCCAGGGCAGCATCGGGTGATCTCCTTGCGGCTCAAGGGGAGTGCGAGGGCCGTACGCCCTGTGATCCGGATCACGGGATGCTGTTCACTTGTCAAGTTACGGACGAGTAAGTGAAGTGTGAAGTTACGCGTCAGTAAAAACTTCCAGTGATAGTCGGCGACGGCCCGGCGGCCGACGCTCCGTCACCAGACCGGCCTGATCGGACCGTAGGGGGCGATGCGCGCCAAACGCTCGTACAACGCGCGCACTTCACCCTCACCGAGCACATCGGCCCACGCCCGCACCGCCTCGGCCGCCGCCTCCTCCGCCGCCCGGGTGCATTCCCAGCCGTGCTCGGTGAGGACGATCAGCCGGGCGCGCGCGTCCACGGGGTGCGGCCGGCGCTCGACGTACCCCTTGCGCACCAGCTCTTCGACGAGTTGGCTCGCGGCCTGCTTGGTGACCCCGAGATGGGCGCCGAGTTCGGAGACCGTCGCACCGTCCGGGGCCAGCCGGGCGAAGGTGAATCCGTAGGAGGGCCGCCCCTCGAAGCCGCGGGCGACGACGCCGTCGTTGATGCGCCGGGTGAGCTCGCCGGCGGCGGCGAGCAGGGCGGCGGACAGGGCGAGAGCTTCGGAGTTCTGCACGTCTGCATTGAAACACCCTTGACAGATTGGTCAAGCAGCTTGACCATTGGGTTGCTTAGTCAACCTTCTTGACCATTCTTGAGGAGTCCCCATGCCCGTCGTCCGTTCGTCCGAGGCCGTCACCCATGAGATCCACGGCGCCCGCTTCGTCTCGTACGCCACCCCGCTCACCGGAAGCAAGGAACTCTGCGCCTGGCGGGGCGAGATCCCGGCGGGCACGAAGGCGCCCGCGCACACCGTCAACCGGGAGGAGATCCTCCATCTGCTCGTCGGCGAACTGCTCGTCACCCTCGACGGCCGCACCGAGCGGATCACCGCCGGCGACACGCTGATCGTCAATCCGGGCGCGACCCTGACCGTCGAGAACCCGACCGATCACACCGCGCTCTCCTGGGTCACCACCTCCGTCGGCCTGGAGGCGGAGCTGGCCGACGGAACCCGGATCACTCCCCCATGGGCCAACTGACCACGCCGCACCCGACGTCGACGCCGTAGTGGGCCATCAGCCCGAGCTTCGCCAACCGGACGACGCAGCAGAGGGACAGGAGAAGTCTCCGTGATGGTGCTCCATGAGGCGCTTCGCCGCCTGGTTCTTCGCCCTCGACCGCCGTCAACGACGCAGCAGTTCGCCAAATCCGGTCAGCAGGGCCCGCAGCCCGAGATCGAAGGCCAAGGTGGCGCGGCTGCGGTCGGCGGGGCTCTGGTCGAGTACGGCGCTGAGGTGCGGAGCCGTGTCGCGGGCGAGGTCGGAGACCATCACGGGCGGCGCCACCAGGTCGAGGGCGGAGCCGAGAACGAAGCTCTCCAGTGCGGTGATCAGCGGCATGACCTCGCGTGTGGCGAACCCGGCGTCCAGGAGCAGCTCCGCGACCTTCTCGTACATGGCGTGCATGAAGGGTTCGGCCAGCGGGGCGGTGGCGAGCAGGGGTACCGCCCCCGGGTGGGTGGCGAAGGCGGCGAGGTAGGAGCGGGCCCAGCGCTCCAGGGCCTTCTCCCAGGGCTGCGACCACTCCTGGTCGTATCCCGTCGTCAGGGCCAGCTCCTCGCGCATCAGCGAGATGATGTCGTCGCGGCCGGCGACGTGGTGGTAGAGCGCGGACGGAGCGACGCCCAGAGCCTTGGCCAGGGCCGGGATGGAGAGTGCGCCCTTCTCGTCGGCCAGGCGCAGTGCCGCGGCACCGATGCGCCGACGGTCCAGCAGAGGTGTGCGCGGCCGTCCCACGGTGGCTCCTCGTCTTCGTGTGCCGTAACCCAGACGTTACCGAATGACATTCAGTAAAACTCTTCCCAGTCGCCCGGGCGGCGCCTACATTACCGGAAACCGAATGCCTTTCAGTTGGGCGGTCGGTCGAAGGAAAGGCAACGCCACACGCCATGCATGCCGACATCGTCTTCACCGGAGGGACCGTCCGGACCGGGGCCGCAGAGGTCCCCGACGACAACGCCCTCGCCGTCACCGGCGGCCGGGTCACCGCGCTCGGCGCGCAGGCGCTGGCCGCCCGGGGGTCGCGTACCACCGTCGTCGACCTGGCCGGCGGCGCCCTGCTGCCGGCGTTCGGCGACGGACATGTGCACCCGGTGATGGGAGGCCTGGGACTGGCCGGGGTTCCGGTCCGCAACCGTACGAGCGTCGACGAGATCGTCGAGGCCGTACGAGGCTGGGCCGCCGAACGCCCGGAGACGGAGTGGATCACAGGTGACGGCTTCGACCCGTGGCTCGCCCCCGACGGCCGGTTCGACGCCCGGTGGCTGGACGCCGTCGTTCCCGACCGTCCCGTCGTCCTGCGCACCATGGACCACCACACCGCCTGGGTGAACAGCGAGGCCCTGCGCCGGGCTGGTTACACCGCCGGCACCCCGGATCCGGACGGCGGAGAGATCCTGCGCCGGAAAGGGTCCGCCGAGCCGCTGGGCACCCTGCGCGAGTTCGGCGCCCTCGGCCCGGTGCTCGCCCTCATTCCCACGGCGTCCCACGAGACACAGGTGGCGGCGCTGCGCGAAGCCGCCGCCCGGTTCGCCGCGGCGGGCGTGACCTGGGTACAGGACGCCTGGGTCGAACCGCACCAGGCCGACGTCTGGGTCACCGCCGCGACCACCGAGCCGGGGCTTCCCGTACGAGCCGACCTCGCCTTCGTCCTGGAACCCGACGGCTGGCGCGAGCGCATCCTCCGGTTTTCGGCGGACCGGGACAAGGTGGAGAGCTCCGCCCCCGGGCTGCTGACCGCGCGGACCGTGAAGTTCTTCGCCGACGGCGTCATCGAGTCCGGCACCGCCGCCCTCCTCGAGCCCTACACCGACTGCCCGCACTCTCACGGCATGGCCAACTGGTCACCCCAGGAGCTCGCCGCGGCCGTCACCGCCGTCGACGCACTCGGCTTCCGCGCGCACCTCCACGCCATCGGCGACGGCGGAGTCCGGATCGCCCTGGACGCGATCGAGGCCGCCGCCGGCACCAACGGCGCCCGCGACCGCCGTCCGGTCATCGCCCACGCCCAGCTGATCGACCCCGCCGACCTCGCCCGGTTCGCCGCACTCGGTGTGGTCGCCAACCTCCAGCCGCTGTGGGCCCAGCCCGACCCGCTGATGACCGAGCTGACGCTGCCGCGGATCGGCCAGGAACGCGGCGGACGCCAATACCAGATCGCCGCCCTGCTCGGCTCCGGTGCCCGGCTCTCGTTCGGCAGCGACTGGCCGGTCACCGCCCATGAACCACTGCGGGGCATCGCCACCGCCGTGACCCGCCAGACGCCCGAGGGTGTTCCCGAAGGCGGCTGGCTACCCGACGAGCGGATCGACATCGACACCGCTCTCACCGCCTACTCCGCAGGATGCGCCTACCAGGCGTTCGAGGAGAAGGAATGGGGCGCGCTGCGTCCCGGAATGCGCGCCGACCTGGTGCATCTCGCCGCCGACCCGGCCGGGACCGCCCCCCGCGACCTCGCGCACCTCCCCGTCCTGGGCACCTGGCTCACCGGCCGGCGTACTCACGACGCCACCACCCCCCGCAGCACGCGTACCGGGAGACGATAGACCCACGTCGTCGTCACGACCGGTCCGCGTCTCCCCGACATCTCGCTCGCTCTTCGACGACACACACACCACGCGGAGACCTCCATGACCGAGCCCCTCGTCCCCACCGCTCTCCAGCAGCCCCCACCGGCCACCGGGACCGATCAGGGTCATCACCTCCAACGCGGCAGCCTCGGCGCCGCCGACATCGTCTTCTTCGTCGTCGCCGCGGCCGCCCCGCTCACGGTGATGGCCGGCGTCGCTCCTCTCGCCATCCTCTTCGGCGGTATCGGCGCCCCGGTCGCCTATCTCGCCGTCGGCGTGGTGCTGGTCCTCTTCGCGGTCGGGTTCACCGCGATGACGCCGTACATCCGCAACGCCGGCGCCTTCTACTCCTACATCGCCCGAGGCCTCGGACGTCCGGCAGGGCTGGGGGCCGCGTTCCTCGCGGTGTTCTCCTACAACTCCCTGCAGATCGGTATGTTCGGCGCCTTCGGCTTCTTCGCCTCCACCACCGCGAACGACCTCCTCGGCGTCGACCTGCCCTGGCCGGTGTACGCCTTCGCCGGGATCGCCGTCGTCTGGTTCCTGGGCTTCCGCTCCATCAACCTCGGCGCCAAGGTCCTGGCCGGCCTGCTGATCGCGGAGACCGCCGTCCTGGTACTGCTCGCCGGCGCGGTCCTGGTCAAGGGCGGCGCGAGCGGGCTGACCTTCGACTCCTTCGCCCCCTCGCACGTGTTCGTCTCGGGGATGAGCGGACCGCTCGGTCTGGCCGTCGCCGCGTTCATCGGTTTCGAGGCCACCGCCCTCTACCGGGAGGAGGCTCGCGAGCCCGACCGCACCGTGCCCCGCGCCACCTACCTCGCGATCGGTTTCCTCGGCCTCTTCTACGCCTTCATCGCGTGGATCATCGTGCAGGCCTTCGGCAGCGACCAGGCCGTCGCCGCCGCCGCGAAGAACCCGGCGGAGATGTTCTTCACCGCCATGACCCAGTACGTCGGCGGCTGGGCGACCGACGTCCAGCGCGTCCTGATCGTCACAAGCGTGCTTGCCGCTCTGCTCGCCTTCCACAACGCCATCACCCGGTACGTCTACGCCCTCTCCGTCGAGAATGTCGCCCCCGCGGCGCTGGGCCGGGTCCACCCCCGGCATGGCTCGCCGTGGGCGGCCGGCCTGGCCCAGAGCGTCCTGGCGGTCGTGGTCGTCGCCGTCTTCGCCTCGTTCGGCGTCGACCCGTACACCAAGTTCTTCCTGTGGGTGAACACTCCCGGTGTGGTCGGCATCCTCGTCCTGCAGGCACTGGCGGCCTTCGCGGTGGTCTCGTTCTTCCGCCGCAACCGCGCCGAGCACGGCGAGGGACAACTGCGCACCCTCCTCGCGCCCGGCGCGGCCGGCATCCTCCTCACCGCTGTCACGGTGCTGGTCTGCAAACGCCTGGACCTGTTCACCGGCGCCGGCCCGACCGTCAACTGGACACTGGTCGCGCTCACCCCGGCGGTGTTCCTGGCCGGCACAGCCCTCGCCGCACGCATCCGCCGCACCCGGCCCGACGTCTACGCCAAGCTCGCCACCACCGACGTCGACGCCGCCTGACGTGCGCACTGTGGCGGTCCCGGCTCACGGCCGCAGGCCGGAACCCGGAACCGCCCGGCGCGGTACCTCCGACCCACGAGACGCCCCGCGAGGGAGAGCGGTCACGATCCGCGGCCCGGGCAGAAAGCCGACACCGTGCCCCGCCGCGGAACTCGACGACGCCGAACCGGGCCGGTTGCGCCACCATCCCGCGCGCGTGGTCGCTTCCGGCGACAGGAAGACGCCGACCGGCAGTCCCGTCCGGCTCGGGTCACCGCCGCTGACGAACACCGGCCCATGAGCAACCACGTATCCGCGCCGACCGTGTCGGTCGCGGTCTACGCCGAGCCCGCCTCGTCGACGGCGGCGGGTACGCCGGCATCGGTGGCGCGCCCGGCAGCCCGGCCCCCGGTGCCGGCCTCGGTGCGTTCGTACGGGAGGTCGTGACCGAGATGGCGGTCGAGGCGGGCCGGAAGTGCACCGCCATCCGCCGCGTCCTCGTACCCCGCGAGCACGAGAGCGCCGCGCTCGACGCGATCGCGTCCCGGCTCGCCGGGGTGACCATCGGCAACCCCGCCGCGGAGGGCGTGCGGATGGGCGCGGTCGCCGGTCTCGCCCTGCGCGAGGACGTACGACGGGCGGTGCGGGCCATCACCGCGTCCGGGCGCTTCGTCCACGGCGACCCGGCCAAGGTGCGCGTGGTCGACGCCGCCCCCGAGCGGGGCGCCTTCCTGGACACCCTGCTGATCTGCGCCGACCCCAACGCCGCCGCGCCCCACGAGGTCGAGCCCTTCGGCCCGGCCGCCGGAGTCAGTGGTTCTTGGCATAAACGATCAATTCGCGAGAGCCGCTGGACGTACGGCTTTCAGACCGAAGCGTCGGCGGGCTCGGTCCGCGGCGGCCTCGGCCGCACGGGCCCGGTCGTCGCCCGGCTCCAGGGAGAGCTGACGGTAGGCACTGCAGGCCGGCAGCAGATCGTCTGCGCGGATCGCGTAGGAGCGGACTCGCGCTCGTTGCAGCCCCAGGGCGGCCAGCAGCCCGAGGGCGGTTGCCGCGACGGCGGGTGAATGGTCGGTCGGTTCCGGCAGCGTGCGAGTACGTGTGGTCGAACTGCGGTCGGCATAGCGCACCGTCAGGGCGAGCCGCCCAGCAACCCGGCTCTCGCCGCGCAGGCGTTGGCCGATCCGGCCGGCGAGTCCCAGGACTGCTCGGTGATGTCCGCTCGGGTCGAGACAGTCCCGCTCCAGCACGAGGTCTGCGACCATGTGCTCCGCCGGTTCGGACGGAGTGACCGGGCGGGGATCGTGGCCGCGGGCGCGTTCGGCCAGCAGACGGGCGGGGCCTGCGCCGAGCAGGCGCTGCAGGGTCCCCGCCGGCAGATCCGTGATCTGGCCGATGGTGTGCAGCCCGTACCTGCTGAGCGTCTCCGCCGTGGTGCGGCCGATTCCCGGCAGCGCGGTGACCGGTCGCGGGTACAACCAGGCGGCCGCTTGCCCGGTGGGGACCCAGGTGGTCTCTCCGGGGGCGGACGCGTCGGCGGCCATGGCCGCGAGCATGCGGTTGCCCGCCAGCCCGGCGCTGCTGTCGATGTCGTAGAGGGCCTTCAGTCTGATCTTCGCCAGTTGGACGACGTCATAGGGGGACAGGTCGAAGTACCGGAGTGCGGAAGTCAGGTCCAGTTGAAGGGCGTTGGGCGGAACGGCC
The DNA here is from genome assembly GCF_003032475.1 of Streptomyces sp. P3. Lineage (NCBI taxonomy): Bacteria > Bacillati > Actinomycetota > Actinomycetes > Kitasatosporales > Streptomycetaceae > Streptomyces > Streptomyces sp. P3. The sequence goes on along the minus strand of NZ_CP028369.1, from coordinate 4,579,078 downwards.
TGGACGTGAGGCGTGATACCGCACATCAGTTCGGTCAAGTCGTCGTACTGATCCTCGGTCGGCGAGGCGTGCAGATGCAGGTGGAGGTGGGCGATATGCCGCTGCCGTGGAGTCATCCCGCGCTCCCTGGACTGCGATGGCCGAACTTCTTCAGATCGGCCGAGCGGGTGCCGGCGGGCTGAAGGTCGGCGTACGGATGCAGCCGAGCCCCGGTCGTACCGTTGGCCAGAGTGCGCTGCGGCTGGGCGGGCGTCGGATGCGGACGGCTCTCGCCGAGGAGGGCGAGCGCAGCCTCGGGCCCGTTGTCGCGGCGGGCGGCGGCGATCTCGTCCAGGTCCCAGGCCATGGTGCCGACGACGGTACGACGGGTGCCGCGCACCTGGACCGTGCCGCGCACCAGCAGCAGCCCGCTGTGGAAGACGGTGTGCGCGCAGGCCGGATGGGAGTCCTCGAAGAAGGCCAGGTCGACCAGGCCGGAGCCGTCCTCCAGGGTGACGAAGATGATCCGCCGGCCACTCGCGATCGGCGGAGTCTGGGTCGAAGCCCGCACACCCGCGACCAGCACCTGCCGACCGGCCCGCATCCCGGCCAGATGCGCCGCGTCGGTCGCGCCGATCTCACGCAGCAGCCGGTGGTGGTGCTCCATGAGGTGCTTGGAGACATCGATACCGAGAGTGCTCAGCTCGGCGCTCAGGGCTTCGCGTCCGGTCATCTCCGGCAGGCCGCTCGGCTCGGCCCCGCCGACGGCGCCCGCAGCGATGGGCAGTTGACCCTCATGCGCAGAACGGGTGCGGGACTGCCGATGCAACTCCGTTATCTGGAGCAGGAGATCACGCCGGGTGAGCCGGCCGTCGTGCAGACAGTTCAACGCACCGATCTCGGCGAGGCGTTCGGCCACCGGCCTGCTGGGATGCGCCCGCTGCCAGAAGTCCGACAGCGATCCGTACGGCTGCCCCTCCTCGATCCGCGCGCACTCCTCCTCGCTGATGCCACGCACCTCGGACAGCGCGAGCCGCACCCCCCACTGGTCTCCGTCGGTCTTCTCCACGGTGTGCTTCACCTGGGAGTGGTTGATGTCGACGGGCAGGATCTGTACGCCGCCCCGGCGGGCGTCGGCAACCAGGACGCGCTTGGGCCACATACCGGGGTCGTGTTCCAGGAGGCCTGCCAGCAGGAACGCCGGGTAGTGCGCCTTGAGCCAGGCGCTCTGCAGAGCCGGTACGGCGAAGGCGACCGCGTGGGCGCGGCAGAAGCCGTATGCCCCGAAGGCCTCGACGGTCTTCCAGACCTCCTCCCGGACGGCCGCGCTGTAGCCGCGCGTACGCGCCAGGGCGTGGAACCAGTCCCGGATCTTCGGTAGCCGCTCCTTCTCACCGAGCGCCCGCCGGGCGATCTCCGCCAACGCGTAGTCGCAGCCGGTCATCACCGACAGCGTCTCGATGATCTGCTCGTGCCAGATGGTCACGCCGTAGGTGTCGGCGAGCACCGGCTCCAGGTCCGGATGCGCGTACGACGGTGTACCGCCGTGGCGGGCCGCGATGTACCGCTCGGGCATGCCGCCGGCGACCGGTCCGGGACGGAAGAGACTGATGTCGGCGATGACGTCCTGCACGTCGCGCGGCTGCAACCGAGACAAAAGATCTTGCTGGCCTGGCGACTCCAGCTGGAACAGGCCCAGGGTTCGGCTGTCCTGGATGAGCTTGAACGCGAAAACGTCGTCGAGCGGCACCTGTCGCGGATCGTCCAAGTCGACATGGTTGCCGGTCGTCCGTTCGATCTCGGCGATCGCATGAGTCATCGAGGACAGCATTCGAACTCCCAGGACGTCCAGTTTGATATTGCCCAGCGCCTCGATCTCCTCCTTCGCGGCCATGGCCATGGGGTAGTCGCCCTGCGGGGTGGGCTGCACCGGCAGCCGGTCCAGGAGGGTGGCGTCGCTGACGACCACGCCGCAGGGGTGCATGGCCATGCCGTGGACCAGGGAGTCGAGCCCCTCGGCCAGCTCCCACAGCGGACCGTAGCGGTGCGCCTCGGCCGCCAACTGCCGTAGCTCGGGCAACTCGGCGAGGGCGCCGGTGATGTCGGAGGCCCGCAGGTGCGGGAAGCTCTTGGCGATCCGGTCGACGTCCGCAGGCGCGATGCCGAGAGCAAGGCCGACGTCTCGCAGGGCCCGGCGGGCCCGATAGGTCTCGGGCATGGCGGTGACCGCCACCCGCTCCTTGCCGAACCGTTCGAAGATCGCGTCGTAGCACTCCAGGCGGCGAGCGGACTCCACGTCGATGTCGATGTCGGGCAGCGAGGCCCGGCGCACGCTCAGGAAGCGTTCGAACAACAGGTGGTGATCGAGCGGATTGGCGGTGGCGATGTCCAGCGCGTGGCAAACCATCGACCCTGCGCCCGAGCCGCGGGCCGCGACCCGGATGCCCTTGGCCCGGATGTCGGCGACGACCTGGCCGACGGCGAGGAAGTACGAGTCGTAGTCCAGCGTGGAGATCACAGCGAGCTCTTCGTCCAGCCGGCCGAGCGCCGCACGGTCGCGGTCGAGTCCGCGCCGGGCCATGCCGGCCTCGCACTGCCGACGCAGCAACTGTGCGGCTCCGCCCGGCCCGGGCTCGGCGCCGAAGAGCGACGGTTCCGGGAAGTGCGGTGTGCCGAGCCCGAGGTCCGCTGCAGGGTCGACGGTGCACGCAGCCGCTGTGGCCGCGGTGTCCGCCATCAGACGGCGGGCCCGTCGGACATCCGCTCCGGCGCACTCGGCGACCATCTGCGCGATGACCGTCATCGCCCTGTCGTCCTTGAGCCAGCGCTGCCCGCTGTCCAGGTGACGTCGGTCGACGGGACGCAGCAGTCGTGCCGCGTCCAGGACATCGGCGAGCCGGTGCTGGTCCGGGTCGGCGTAGCGGACGGCGTTGGAGAGGACCGCGGTGGTGTGGGTGCGGTCGGCCAGGGCGAGGGTGCGGGCGGCCAGGCGCAAGGACCCCGGGCCGGTGCCGGAACGTTTCTGCGCGACGACTTCCAGCCGGACACCCCTCCCGAAGATCTCCTTCCAGGGCGCCAGCAGCTTCATCGCGACGTCCTCCCGGCCCACCGACAGGGCCCGCACCGGTTCCGAGAGCGGTCCGAGCAGCACGGTCAGGCCGGGACCTCCGTACTCGCGCAGCGCCCCCCACGACACCTCCACCGGGGCCGCGCCGGACGCGGTGCCCACGTGGGCGGACGACGTGATCCGGCACAGCCGCGCCCACCCTTCCCGGTTCTGCGCGAGAAGCACGAACCGCAGGGGCGGCTCGACGACGTGCGCGCCGCCGCGCGCCGGAGTACGGCGCTGCCGGACGGGCGGCGGAGGTACAAGAGCCTCCACCGCGAGGTCGATGCCGAAGATCGGCCGGACCCCGCCCTTCTCACACGCCTGCGCGAACCGGACGGCACCGGTGACCGTGTCCCGGTCGGTGAGCGCGAGCGCCGCCATGCCTCGCTCGGCCGCCCGCCGGGCGAGGTGCTCGGGGTGGGCGGCGCCGTAGCGGGCGGAGTAACCGGACGCGACGTGCAGATGAGCGAAGCCCGTCATGCCGCACCTCCATCACTCCACCCCTTTTCAGCCAAAAGCCCGATACGTTCATCGTACGCCCGTTCGATTACTCTAACCCCATCAGCCCCGGTCAGCGACTAGATTCGAACATGGCATCGATTCTTCGACCCGGTGAGAGCGTCCGGAAACAGACACCCGCCACGGAGGACGGCCACCGCACGGCCGGATGTGGAGCCGGGGCGCCGACATCCCACCGCCCGGCGAGCACCGACCTCGGCGCAGCGGACCGCGCCGACAGGTATTCGAACATCAGTTCACACCTCCCGCCCATCATCGCGGACCGCATCTTCGAACGTCAGTACGATAACCGTTCGGGCGCCTCCCACCTGCGGAAACGCCTTCCACCCCGGACCGTGGGGACATGACACAGACCACCGGGCCCGACGCCCCCCGCGCCTCCCCCCGCGGCTCCTTTCTCGACGAGGTCAAGGACGCCGTCACCCCGCGGGCCACACTGCTGGTCGTCGGCGTGGTCGCCCTCCATCTGCTCTTCATCGCCTCCTACGTGGGAGCGCTGCACGACCCGAAACCGAAGGACGTGCCCTTCGGGGTCGTCGCGCCCGGGGCGGCCGCCCGGCAGACCGTGGCCCGACTGGAGAAGCTGCCCGGCAGCCCCCTGGACCCCCGCGCGGTGGCCGACGCCTCGACCGCCCGGAGGCAGATGATGAACCGGGAGATCGACGGAGCCCTGATCGTCTCCCCCACAGGCGCCACCGACACCCTGCTGGTGGCCACCGGCGGCGGAAAGGTCCTGGCCGCCACCCTGGTGACGCTCACCACCACCCTGCAGAAGTCCGAGGCGCGCACCCTGCGGACCCTCGACGTGGTCCCGGCCGACCGGGAGGACGCCAACGGGCTGTCGTCGTTCTATCTGGCCGTCGGCTGGTGCGTGGGCGGCTATCTGTGCGCGTCGATCATGGTGATCAGTTCGGGTGCCGGGAGCTCGACCCCACGGCGCGCGATGATCCGGCTGCTCGCCATGGCCGTCGTCGGGATCGTCGGCGGACTCGGCGGCGCCCTGATCGTCGGTCCGGTCCTGGACGCACTGCCGGGCGGCCTCGCGGCCTACTGGGGGCTCGGCGTGTTGATCATCTTCGCGGTCGGCGCGGCCACCCTGGCCTTCCAGGGCGTCTTCGGGCTCGCCGGCGTCGGGCTGGTCATCCTGCTCGTGGTGATCCTCGGCAACCCGAGCGCGGGCGGTGCGCTGCCGCCCCCGCTGCTCCCGCCGTTCTGGCGGGCGATCGGCCCGGCGCTGCCGCCGGGCGCGGGTACCTGGGCGGCGCGCTCGATCGCCTACTTCCAGGGCAACGACATGACCGCGGCGCTGCTGGTGCTGTCGGCGTGGGCGGTCGGAGGGATCGTCGTCACGCTGCTCGCGGCAATGCTGCGCACCCGGCGGAAGACGGCGTGAGGTCCCGCCCCTCGCGTGCGCGGGGAGCGGGACCTCACGCCGGGTAGGGCCGGGTCAGCCGATCTGCGTCCCGGTGACCGACAGGGCCTCCGTCACCGGCTGGAAGAACGTTTCTCCGCCGGACGTGCAGTCGCCGCTACCGCCGGAGGTCAGACCGACGGCGCTGCTGCCCGAGAAGAGGGAGCCGCCGCTGTCGCCGGGCTCGGCGCAGACGTCGGTCTGGATGAGACCGTTGACGACGTCGCCGTTGCCGTAGTTCACCGTGGCGTCGAGGCCCGTGACCGTACCGGAGTGGATTCGGGTGGTCGACCCGCTGCGGGTCACCTTCATGCCGACGGTGGCCTCGGCGGCACCGGTGATGGCCTGCGCGGAGCCGTTGTAGAGGTTCACCTCGCTCGGGTGGTCGACCTCGGCGGTGTACTTGACGAGGCCGTAGTCGTCGTCCGGGAAACTGGAGACCTCGTTGGCGCCGATCTGCGCGCCGGAGGAGTCCGACCACGTGGAGATGGCGTCGGTGCAGTGTCCGGCCGTCAGGAAGTACGGCTCGCCGCCCTTGACCACGTTGAAGCCGAGCGAGCAGCGCCCGGTGCCGCCGGTGATGGCGTCGCCGCCGGCCACATAGGGCGTGAACTCCCCCTTGGTGCGCTGGAGTTCCACTGTCCCCCCGAGCCCGCCGACGACCTTGGTGAGGGTGGCCCACTCGGCCTCGGAGACGGTGCGGTCGGCGGTGACGACGACCTTGTTGGCGGTCGGGTCGGTCACCCAGGCGGTACCCGGGATGCTCGCGTCCGACGTCAACGCGGTTCGGGCGCCGGTCAGTTCCGCGAGGGAGTTCTCGACGAGTCTGGCCTTGGCGCCGGCCGCCTCGACGGTCTTCGCCGCGGCCTTGTCGAGGACGTTCACCACCAGGCTCTTGCTCTTGGCGTCGTAGTACGTGCCCGCCGCGTCGGTGCCGAGGTCCCGGCCGAGCGACGAGGCGAGTTTTCCGGCCGCGAGGGCCGAGAGCGCAGCGGGCTGCGAGGTCTTCGCAGGTTCGCTGGCGTTCGCAGTCTGGAAGGTCACTCCCGCCGCGACGAGCGCGGCGACGCCCGCTCCCGCCATGGCCGCCCGTCGCCGGGGTATGCGTCGGTGCTGCAACTCGGGTCCTCCTGTGGGGGGTCGGCGCGGGCGGTCGTGGGGACCGCGACGGGCCGGAAGGCTGGTTGACGGCCGCCCACTCTTCCGAATCCCACAGAGAGCACACAAGGTCGACTTCAGGACGCGCACAGGGTGGGCACCGGGCGCCCTTCACACCTTCACCGGCCCTGCACCTCGGCAGGTCACCGGCGGGTCGGCAGAGAGGAATTCGCACAGCAAACGCTACGAATGGGTAACCTCTCATGCCGCGCCGACCTCCGACGGGCGTGGTCCTGGCCGGAATCCACCACCGCGGCGGGCGTCACGGGTGGTGAAGCCGTCGAGGGTGTGGAGGACGTCGGGGGAAGCGGTTGCCGCCGCGCTCCGCCGCACCCGCTTCCCCGCCCGCCCACCCGGCGAAGCGCACCGACACCGCGGGGAACGGCGACCGCCCCGTGGACAGGAGCGAGCCCCCGCACGCCGGTTGCGTGCGGGGGCTCGCCTGCGGACGGCCGCAGGACCCGGCCGGGAACCAGGTCCTAGAAGACGCTGACGCCGTAGCGGCTCAGGGCCTCGGTCACGGGCTGGAAGAAGGTCGTGCCACCGGACGAGCAGTTGCCGCTGCCGCCGGAGGTCAGACCGAGCGCCACGCCGCCGGAGGTGTAGAGCGCACCCCCGGAGTCACCGCCCTCGGCGCAGACGTTGGTCTGGATCATCTGGTAGACCACGTCGCCGCCGCCGTAGTTCACCGTGGCGTTGAGGGCGGTCACCCGGCCGGTGTGGATGCCGGTCGTGGAGCCGTCCCGGATCACCGACTGGCCCACGGTGGCGTTGCCGGCGCTGGTGATGTCGGTGTTGCCCGCGGTCCCGGCCTTGGCGACCGAGGTGTTGGTGTACCGGACCAGCGCGTAGTCGTTGGTCGGGAAGCTGTAGCCGCTGTTGGCGCCCAGCACGGCCGTCTGACCGGAGTTCGAGTACCAGGTCGAGGCGACCTCGCCGCAGTGCCCGGCGGTCAGGAAGTAGTAGGTGCTGCCGCTGCGCACGTTGAAGCCGAGCGAGCAGCGGTAGCCGCCGCCGTAGATGGCGTCGCCGCCGCCGATGAGCTTGTTGAACTTGCCCGGCGTGTGCTTGATCGTGAGCGCGCCGGCGTTGTCGCCCGCCTGCTCCTTGATCTTCGCGATCTCGGCGTCCGACACCGTGCTGTCGACGGTGACCATCAGCCGGTTGGTCTTGCTGTCGACGGCCCAGGCGGTGCCCGGGATGTCCGCCCGGAGCACCGAGTCGCCGGCGCTCCTGAGTTCGGCGCTGCTGTAGACGGCGTCGTCGGCCGCGTTCGCGTGGGGGATCGCGATGGCGGCCGCGGCCACGAGTCCGGTGGCGACGGCGGTCAGCCGGGCCCGTCTCGAGATGCCGTGCGTGGGGATGGTGGGGGTGGTGCGCTTGATCCTCACGTTTCGTTCCCTCCCAGGGGAAGTCGGGGGCCCGTCGTGTGGGGTCGGGGCCCGGGTGAGGCGCAGCCAGGATCTACGTTCGTCCACATTTCGGACACGCCGTGACCCTGACAAGCGCTGAGGGGGAGTATTCGGCCGAACGGCCGGTAGGCGCAAGGGCGCCTTTCGGCCGTCAGACGGTGAACGGACTGCGTGAGTTGAGCCCTCTTGCAGCCCTCTTGCCCCAGCTCAGACCAGGTTGTGCTGTGCTGCCTCGACCTCCACGCCCCATGTGTTCCCCGCCAAGGGGGCGGTGTGGAGGAAACGACCGACAAGGCGCACGGAGGCAGTAAGGCCGACCGGGTCCGCCTTCACGCCCCGGGCCCACGCCGTACGCGCCGTGCGCGGCCCACTTCCACGTCCCGCTCCCGACGGCGTCCCGGCCGGTTCACCTCCATGCCCGGCATGGCTCACCTCCACGCCCGGCGGGCTCGCGTCCCGGTCGGCCCAGCGGCCTCGGCCGGCTGCCTCGTCACACGCGGGCCTTCTCCGCGGCCGGCATCTTCCCGTTCCGCGTCCTCGGGGCCGCCCGGAAGCCGATCACCCGGTCCATCAGCGCCTCCAGCACGTCCCGCACGGAACCCCGCTCCCGGGCGTCGCACTCGAGCACCGGCACGTCCGCGCTGAGGCCCAGGGCGTCCCGGACCTCCTCCAGTTCGACGGGCACCGCCCCCTCGAACCGGTTCACGGCGAGCACGAACGGCGCTCCCCGGGCCTCGAAGTAGTCGACGGCCGGGAAGCAGTCCTCGATCCGCCGGGTGTCCGCGAGGACCACCGTCCCGAGCGCGCCCTCGGCCAGGTCGTCCCACAGGAACGTGAAGCGGTTCTGCCCTGGCGTGCCGAAGAGATACAGCGCGATGGCGGTGTCGAGGGTGATCCGCCCGAAGTCGAGCGCGACCGTGGTCGTCGTCTTGGACTCCACTCCTTCGAGCGAGTCGATCCCGACCGACACCTGGGTGATCGCCGCCTCCGTGTCGAGCGGCTCGATCTCGGAGACGGCCCCGATGAAGGTGGTCTTGCCGACCCCGAGCCCCCCGCTCACCACGATCTTCACAGCGAGCGGCACGGTCGTGGCGGAGCGGGAGCGCCCGGGCATGGTCCCTGATCCTTTCGCGCAGCGGGCGCGGCGCCCCGGCGCGGGTCCGCCCGGAGCGGCTGGGCCGGACCGCCGGCGACGGCGGACCGGCCGCAGAGATCCGCGTCCTCGCCCAGGGATACGTGCGCGGGCGGCGAGCCGCTCAGCAGCGGTCCGCCGGACCGGTGACGGGCAGCGCCGCCACGAACGGACGGGGCGAGCCCGCCGAACCGGTCGAAGCCGCCGTCGCTGTCGCTACCGCAGTCGCTACCGCAGTCGAAGCCGCAGCCCAGTCGTCACCCGAGCCGCGGACCCGACCCCGCTCCGCTACTCCCTCCGCCCCGCTACGCACCCCTGCGCCCTCCACCCCGCTGGGTCCTCCGCCAGCCTGGCGAGGTGACGCCGTGTCAGCAGGTACAGCCGGCCGTGCCGACGGGTACGGCCGGCCGTGTCAGCAGGAGCAGTCGCAGGAACAGCAGTCGCACCCGTCGCAGCAGCCGCAGTCACAGCAGTTGCCGCAATCGCAACAGTTGCCGCAGTCTCCGCAGTCGTTGCACAGGCCCTCGCGCTTCTTCCGCGACCAGGGGCCCTCGAACTCGTCGGCGCAGCACGCCTTGCAGGTGCAGCACAGCCCGAGCGCGACCGCGCAGCCGGCCAGCAAGCCACGCTTGCCGGGCCGGGGCGGCTCACCCCCGTAGGGGTTGCCGTGGGGATGGCCGGGCGCGTGCGGATCCACCGGGTTCCGCGGCGCGTACGGCCCGGTGGGCGGCCCGAACGCACCCTCGGATCCGAACGCTCCCTCGGGCCCGTGCGCGTGACCGCACGAGCGGGTGCCGAAGGCCCGCTCGACCGACCGTTCCAGCTCGTGGGCGAGCAGCAGATGCGCCAGCCTGCCCTCCTCGAACTGCACGTCCTTGAGGGCGAGCCGGATGCCGTGCAGGGCGTCGTCGGCGAGCCGACGGGCCTCGGTGAGCGGAGTCCCGGTGGCCGTGAGCGGGTTCCAGGCGCCGGCAGCGGCGTCCGCCTCCCGGTCCTCGACCGCGTCCAGCAGATGTGCGAGACGTCCGAACAGGCGGCCGGCCTCGGCGAGCGGCGCGGTGTTGCCCGGCCGGCCCGCCAGGACCGCGGTGTGCGCGAAGGCCGCGGCGGTGGCGGTCTCGGTCGGCTCGGTGACGGCCAGCAGCGGGGTGCCCGGCCCGGCGAGCGCCTCGATGCCGACCTGCCGGTCCACGGCGTCGACCAGGACGGCGGTGTCGAACCCGACGGCGGCCCCGCTCCGTTCTCCGGCCCGTCCCCAACCGGCGGCGACCCGGCGCGCGGCGACGGCGACCGGCCGCCGCGCGAGCAGGCCGTCTCCGTCGGCGACGTGGTCGCGCACCTTGGCGGAGGCGAGCACCAGCGAGACGGCGGCCGCGAGACGGGCGCCCTCGCCCTGCGCGACGGACGCGGTGCGCATGCCGCGCAGCGGGCACGGTCCGGCCGTGCGCCGCCACCCGTCGGCCGTGGCGCGCTCAGCCTGAGCCTCCGTCAGAACCGATATGAGCAGGCCGTCGTAGTTGGTGACGACCCGCGCGAACTGCCCGTGGTCGCCGCGCAGCGCGAGGCACAGCCCGCACAGGTGCGCCATCCACTGGGTCTTGAGGCTCTCACCGAGCCGGTGGGAGCAGGGTCTGACGATTCCGAACACGACAACCCCCGTCGTCCTTGGGACATTGAGCTGCCGCATGTTATCGACTGATTGTCGCGCCGGATCCGGGGCACTCGTTCACCCGGACGCACCGAGCGTCACCCGTCCGCCACGAAGAATCATATTTCACTCACAGTCAGCAGTCGTATCCGGTACGACCCTTGGGAGACGCGGGCTCTCGACGGATTCGCTGTGCACCAGTACCGTCACAAACCCCCCGCGCGGCGTCTATCCACTTGGCGCGACATCCGCATCATGGACGACCATGGGGAATGCGGAAAGCAGAATGACCGCTGTGAGAGGAGGCGTCCATGGGATCGGTGCGCAAGGCGAGTGCCTGGCTTGGCCTCGTCGACGACAACGATGACGAGCGTTACTACGACGACGACTATTCCGAGGGGACCGACTCCGGCGACGCCTGGGTCACCGACCCCCGCGTGAAGGTGGCCACGGACACGGCCGAGGAGAAGGGCCGCCGGATCGGCACCGTCACCCCGGACAGCTTCCGGGACGCGCGGGCCATCGGTGAGCTGTTCCGCGAGGGCGTGCCGGTCATCATGAACCTCACCGCCATGGAGTCCGCCGACGCCAAGCGCGTCGTCGACTTCGCGGCCGGGCTGATCTTCGGCCTGCGGGGTTCGATCGAGCGGGTGTCCACCCGGGTGTTCCTGCTGACCCCCGCCAACACGGAGATCGTGAACGGGGACCCGTCCGCACGCCGGACGGACGGTTTCTTCAACCAGAGCTGAGGCAGGGCCGCTCGCCGGCCCTGCCCCCTTCGGGGGTCAGCGGAAGGCGTCGAGTCCGGTGAGCGCCTTGCCCAGCACGAGCTGGTGCATCTCGACGGTGCCCTCGTAGGTGAGCACCGACTCGAGGTTGGTGGCGTGCCGCATGACCGGGTACTCGAGCGAGATCCCGTTGGCCCCGAGGACGGTGCGGGCGGTACGGCAGATCTCGATGGCCTCCCGCACGTTGTTGAGCTTGCCGAAGCTGACCTGCTCGGGACGCAGGCGGCCGGCGTCCATACGCCGCCCCAGATGGTGGGCGAGCAGGATCCCCTTGTGCAGTTCGACCGCCATGTCGGCGAGCTTGGCCTGGGTGAGCTGGAAGCCCCCGATGGGACGCCCGAACTGCTCACGGGTCTTCGCGTAGCCGACGGCGGCCTCGAAACAGGAGCGGGCGGCCCCCATCGCTCCCCACACGATGCCGTAGCGCGCGTGGTTCAGACAGCTGAGCGGCCCCTTCAGACCGGTGACCTCAGGCAGCACGGCGTCGGCCGGCAGCCTCACGTCGTCGAGGACCAGCTCGCTGGTCACGCTGGCCCGCAGGGACCACTTGTGCCTGATCTCCGGGGCGGAGAAGCCCGGAGAGTCGGTCGGCACGACGAATCCCCGGATCCCGTCGTCGCTCTGCGCCCACACCACGGCGACGCCGGCGACGGAGCCGTTGGTGATCCACATCTTGCGCCCGTTGAGCACCCAGTCCGCGCCGTCGCGCTTGGCGTGCGTCCGCATGCCGGCGGGGTCGGAGCCGTGATCCGGCTCGGTGAGCCCGAAGCAGCCGATGACCTCGCCGGCCGCCATCCGGGGCAGCCACGTCTGCTTCTGCTCCTCGCTCCCGAAGCGGTGGATCGCGTACATGGCGAGGGAGCCCTGCACGGAGACGAGGGACCGGATCCCGGAGTCGGCGGCCTCCAGTTCCAGGCAGGCGAGCCCGTACTGCACGGCGCTCGCCCCCGCGCAGCCGTAGCCGTCGAGCGACATGCCGAGCGCGCCGATCCCGCCGAGCTCACGCGCGAGCTCCCCGATGGCGGGCAGCTCCCCGCGCTCGTACCACTCGGCGACGTTCGGCAGGACCCGGTCCGCCGCCCAGGCGCGCACGGTGTCGCGGACCGCGAGGTCCTCCGGCTCCAGCAGGTCGTCGAGCCCGAGCGGGTCGGCGGGGTCGAAGGGCGGCAACTTCGAGGACGCGGACATACGGCAGCCTCCGGCAGGAACCAAGTGGACCAGCACGCCAGCCATGAAAAACTAGCACCGCTAGTCACGATGTCCCGGGTGACGTTACGACGCGACGCCCCGCACGTCCACCCGGCGCCCCCTTCACACGGAGACGCGGGACTGGGCGACCTCCCTGGGAGCGGGCAGCTCCACAGGAGGCGACTCGCACTGCATGGTCCGCGGCAGACGCAGCGCCATCACCGCCCCGAGCAGCAGCAACCCGGCGCTGACCAGCAACGTCACATGCAGTCCGTGGACGAAGCAGTCCCGGGCGGTGGCGCGCAAAGCCGCTCCGACCGGTCCTCCGAGCCGTCCGGCGACCTCATAGGCCTCGCCCAGCGAGTGCCCCGCCGCGGCCGACGCCGACGCGGGAACCCCGGGGACGGAGCTCAGCCCGGGCGCGTACGCCGCGTTCATCACGCTGCCGAGCAACGCTATGCCAATGCCCGCGCCCAGCTGGTACGAGGTCTCTCCGATGGCCGCCGCCCCGCCCGCCTGCTCCGGCGGTGCCTCGCTCAGCATCGACTCGTACGCCGCGAAGAGGGTCGTCTCCAGACCGAAACCCAGCAGCAGAAAGCCGCACAGCAGGAGCCCCGTGTTGTCCGACTCGCCCATCGCGGTCAGCGTCAGTACCGCCGCCGCGGTCAGGACGAACCCCCCGCACACCATCCGGCGCGGCCCGAACTGCCGCAGCAGCCGCGCGCCGGCCAGCCCGGCCGCCATCGCGGCGAAGGTCAGGGGCAGCAGACGCAGGCCCGTCTCCAGCGGGGACAGCCCCAGCACCAGCTGGAGGTACTGCGCCGCGATCAGCTCGAGGCCGACCAGCGCCAGCATCGCCAGCACGATGCACCCCACCGACGTGCTGAACGCCGGCCGCCCGAACATCCGGAGATCCACCAGCGGATGAGACCGACGCCGCTGACGGCGGACGAACATCACGAGCAGCAGGGCTCCGGCCGCCAGCGGGAGCAGGGTGAGCGGGCCGACCTCCCCGCTGCCCAGCCGCTTCACGCCGAACACGGCGCCGAACAGCCCCGCCGCCGCCATCAGCGCACCGACCACGTCCCAGGGACCGTCCCCCGCACCCTTCGACTCGGGCAGGAGCAGTCGCCCCACCGGCAGGCTGACCAGCATCAACGGGATATTGACCAGGAAGACCGAGCCCCACCAGAAATGCTCCAGCAGAAAGCCGCCCAGCAACGGGCCCACGGCCGCGCCCACCGCGGCCACCGCGCTCCAGATGCCTATGGCCAGCGCCCGCTCGCGGCGGTCGGGGAACACCTGCCGCAGGATCGACAGCGTCGCCGGCATGATCATCGCACCGCCGACGCCGAGCAGCGCCCGCGCCACGATCAGCACCTCGGCGCTGCCCGCGAAGGCGGCCAGCGCCGAGGCCACACCGAACAGGGCGTATCCGAGCAGCAGGATTCGTCTTCGCCCCACCTTGTCGCCGAGGGTGCCGAACAGGATCAGCAGCGAGGCGCAGACCAGCGGATAGGTGTCGACGATCCAGAGCAGTTCGATGGCGCCGGGCCGCAGGTCCTCGGTGACGGCGGGCACCGCCACGTGCAGCACCGTCGCGTCGACGGCGACCAGAAGCAGGCTGACGCACAGCACCACCAGGACGATCCAGCGGTTGGCACCGGCCCCGGCCGCCCGACGGCGCAGCCCGACGGCGGCCGTGGTCGTCCCGGACATGTACGTACCTCCCAGGTGATCCCTCGGTTCGGCGGGCTCACGAGGTGGGGACTCCCCGTGGCTCGGCCGGAGAGGAGCGGTGGTCTCCGGCCCGCGCAGACGAACACGAGTGACACGCAGCGTACGCGAGTTCGCGCCGGGGCCGCGTGGCGGACCTCTCACCGTCCGGGGCAACCCGTGTGGCGTACGCCACTCGCGGCCTGACGCGCCGCACGGTCCGCGAGCGCCCTTCGCGCCGCTCCCGGTCCGCTCCCGCCCAGGTCCGCGCGCCCCGGCGGTCCCGGCAGCCGCGCATGCCGTCGATAATCGGCCCGTGACCGATCTTGACGTGCGCGCGACGCACCCCGGCTCCGCCGCCCTGCGCCGGGCGGCTCCGGCCCTCCTCGGGTACGCGGCGGTGCGCGCCCTGGGCCTGCTCGCCCTGGCGCTGTGGAGCGCGGACCGCGACAAGAGCGCGTACACCCTGCTCACCGCCCGCTGGGACGCCCTCTGGTACACGAGGGTCGCCGAGCTGGGCTACGGCTACGAGGTCCGCCTGGCGAACGGCGACGTCCACTCCAACCTCGCCTTCTTCCCGCTGCTGCCCTGGCTGGAGAGGCTGCTCCACGCGACGACCCCGTTGTCGTACGCCGGCGCCGGCTTCACGGTCTCCGTGGTCGCCTCGCTCGCGGCGGCCTGGGGGATCTTCGCCGTCGCCGACCACGTGTACGGGCGGCGGGCGGGGGTCTGCGCGGTGCTGGTGTGGGCCGTGCTCCCCGTCGGAATCGTGCAGTCGATGGCGTACAGCGAGTCGCTCTTCACGGCACTGGCCGCCTGGTCGCTGTACGCGGTGCTCACCGACCGGTGGGTGACCGCGGGGATGCTGGCCTCGTTGTCCGGTCTGACCCGCCCGGTGGGGCTCGCGGTGGTCGCGGCGGTCTGGGCGGCAGGATCGACGTCCCTCCTTCACGGCCGCCGGACCCCGGGGACGGGCCCGTTCGTGCGAACCCGCGGCACGGCGCTCGTGCCCGGCGCGCAGGGCCCCGGACACGCCTCCCGACCGTCCGCGGAGGCCGCCTCGGGGCGCGGGGCCACCGTCCACGAACCCCGTGTCGCGCCGCGCGCCCTCGGCATGCTGCTCGCGCCCCTCGGCGCCGCCGGCTACGTCCTGTGGGTCGGCCACCGCACCGGCCGAGGCCCCCTCGGCTACCTCGACGTCCAGGCGGGCTGGCGCAACGGCTTCGACGGCGGGTACGCCTTCGCCCGGTTCGTCGCCGACAAGTTCACGGCGTTCCCGTCGGCCCTGGCCGGCGTCGGACTGATCGTCGGCGTCGCCCTGCTGCTGTGGCTGTACGCGGTCTGTGTGCGGCAGCGTCAGCCGTTGCCGCTGCTGGTGTACGCGGGCGTGGTGCTCGCGCTCGCCCTGTGCGCGTCGAGCTACTTCGGCTCGAAGCCGCGGCTGCTGCTGCCCGCGTTCCCGCTGCTGCTCCCGCTCGCGCTGGCCCTGGCCCGGCTGCGGACCACCCGGTCGGCGCTGGTGGCGGGGTGCCTTGCGGTCGCCTCGGCCGTGTACGGGGCGTGGTGGCTGAACGGCTCCGGTCCCCCGTAGACGCGGAACGGGCTTTTCCGCGCAGCCTTTCATAACTTCCCTAAAGTTATCCCCTGGAATGATCAAAGGAATTGCGGGAAGAAGGGTCGAGGGATTGCGGATCCCACCGGAATTGTCACCGTTCTGAGAGCAATCCCACATCACATCGTCATCACAAACCCGCGGAATCGGCCGAGTCTCGAGCTCACTCGCTGTAACGTCGTTTAGGTGCGTACCGAACAAAACCTCACCCGTCTGGACCGGGTGTTCGCCAGGCTCGACCGTGAGCCGGAACGACCGGCCCACATCGATGTGCCGAAGATGAGCAGGCACAGGGTCGCGCTGCTCGTCGCGACCCTGGCCTTCTATGTGGCGATCGTGTGGCTCGTGGTGGTCACGTCGTGGCTGGTCCGCTTCGACTGGCAGGTCATGTTCTTCCGGCCGTACCAGCAGTGGCCGGAGATCCACGCCTTCCTCGACTACTACGTGGTCCTCGGCCAGCGCGGCCCGACCGCCGTGATGGTCGCCGCGTGGCTCGGCTGGAGGTCCTGGCGGCAGCACACCCTGCGCCCGCTGCTCACCCTGGGCGCCTCACTGCTGCTGCTGAACATCACCGTCGGGGCCGCCAAGATCGGCATGGGCCGGCTCGGACCGCATTACGCGACCACCATCGGCGCGAACGAGATGTGGCTGGGCGGCGATATATTTCCCAGCGGCCACACCGCCAACGCCGTCGTGACCTGGGGAATCCTCGCGTATCTGGCCTCCACGCCGAGAGCTCGCCGCTGGCTGTCCGCCGTCTCCGCGGTGGTCTCGCTCGGCGTCGGCCTGACCACCGTCTACCTCGGTACGCACTGGCTGAGCGACGTGGTGCTGGGCTGGACCTCAGGTCTGCTCGTCATGCTGGCGCTGCCGTGGTGCGAGCCTCTGATCGCCCGCGCCGAGGTCGCGATCCTCGCCTGGCGCGACCGCCGACGCGATCGCCGCAGCGGCACGCTCCCGGTCCCGGCCGCCCCGGTGGCCGCCCCGGTGTCGGTCGTGGCGGTCGCCGCGGTCTCCGCCCAGGACGAGGCCGCCGCACGCCGCGAGACCGCCACCGCGGCCCGTCCGCCGCGCCCACCGGTCTATCTGGCCCCCGGCCCGCACACCACCCGCTCGGAACGCACACCGGTCACCCCGGTCGGCAGCCGCCGGCCACCGCACGCCGACCGGCTCCCCCGCGGTGCCACGACCTCGACGGCCCGCCCCTGACCGGGGGACGACCTGCGCGGATCCGCCTCACGACGGCGGGGCCCGGTACGCACCCCGGCCCCGCACCCACAGGCCCCGCTTCCCGGCATCGGGAAGCGGGGCCTGTTGTCGGGCCGGCGGGACCTTCCGCTCGAGGCGCCGGGCGGCTCAGCCCTTCCAGGCGCGGGCCACCCGCCCCTCGCGTACCTCGAAGTTCAACCGGCCGAAGCGGTACTCCATGGTGATGATCGTTCCCGGGGCCAGCGAGCGCACCGTCGACCACCCCCGGTCGCGCGCGAGCCGCTCGGCCTGCGCGGCCTCGAGGCCGACGTATCCGTCCGGGCTGTCCTGCGGCTCCGCTGGCGGAGTGGGATTCGGTGCCATGCCGCCACGCTAGGCCGCTCGCCGGACTCCCGGGAACCCCGTACGGGAGGCGCGGATCACCCCGGTCACACTTCTGTCACAGGATCACGACACTCGTTTCGGCCTAACCCCGTCACACGTACGAGCGATTTCGTACATCTTGTTCACGCATTCGAACGCCATTTCCGTACGGCGTCCGAGACCTTCGAAAAACCCTGCGGAAATAGTCCGCAACGTCGATTCCGAAACCGTCGGAACCCGTTCCGTTCCGCTTACCGGCGGGCTCTGCGGAGCTGACTGCCCGTAGGAAATACACGGGTCCTCCACACATCCTCCCGGTGCCGCCGGCCGGTCCTCCGGCCGGGGCGGCGACGCCGGCCGAGGGAGTACGCAGGGGGTCCGAACCGGCCCACGGCGGGTCGGGCGGCCGTCAGGGGCGCGGCGCCGGCGCCGGTCCACCGGTCGGCGTGCGGGGCCCCGAGGCCCGCGCCAGAGCACCGTCGAGCCGGTCGCGGGCGGTCCTGATCGCGTCGATCAGTTCCACGGGTTCCAGCACCTCGAACTCGAGACCCGCCATCAGCACGTGGACCACCATCACGTCGAGGCTCGCGGCTCCCGTGCGCAGCACGCAGGCCCCGTCCCCGTCCGGCTCCAGCGTGCCCGCCGAGGGCGAGACGTGTTCGGCGGCCACGGCCAGGGGCGCCAGCAGCCGGACGGTGGCCCGCACCGCGTACGCGCGGGTGGAGACGCCCTCGGAGACATACCCGGCGAGGTCCTGGGCGGGCGGCTCACGCGGATCGAAGCGCGGGCCGTGCGGCGGCCTCGGGGTGAGACGGTCCACCCGGAACGTACGCCAGTCCGCCCGGTCGAGATCCCAGGCGACCAGGTACCAGCGGCGCTCGGTGCACACCAGGCGGTGGGGTTCGACCGTGCGGCGGGTCTCGCCGCCGTCGTGCCCCCGGTAGTCGAAGCGCAGCCGCTCCGCGTCCCGGCAGAGATGGGCGAGCTCGGTGAGCAGGGCCGGGTCCACGGCGGAGGACTGCGGGCCGCGCAGCATCGGCACGGTGAAGGCGTTCAGGGCGCCCACCCGCCGCCGCAACCGGTGCGGCAGCACCTGCTCCAGCTTGGCCAGCGCCCGTACCGAGGTCTCGCCGATGCCCTCGATGCCCTGCCCTGCCGCCGTCCGCAGCCCCACGGCGACGGCGACGGCCTCGTCGTCGTCCAGCAGCAGCGGCGGCAACTCGGCGCCGACGCCCAGCTGATAACCGCCGCCGGTACCGGGAGTCGCGTTGACCGGGTAACCCAGTTCGCGCAGCCTCTCCACGTCCCGGCGCACCGTGCGTGGGGTGACACCGAGCCGGTCTGCGAGCTGCGTACCGGACCACTCGCGGTGGGCCTGCAGCAGGGAGAGCAGGCGCAGCAGTCGGGCGGAGGTCTCCAGCATGCGCCCAGTGTGTCTCACGGCGGACGCGCCGGACGCCGCCCGGATCCCGGGGAACGGCCCCGTCCCGTCGTCGGACCGGACGGGGCCGCCGTGCCCCGGAGGGGGAGCGGCTCAGAGCACGAGGCGCTGTCCGGGCACGATCAGGTCGGGGTCACCGCCCACGACGGTCTTGTTGGCGGCGTAGACACGCTGCCAGGTCATGCCGTGCCGGGCGCCGATGGTGCTGAGGGTGTCGCCCTCGCGGACGGTGTAGTCACCGCGGGAGGAACCGCGGGAGGCCTGCTTCTCCGCGCGGTCCCCGGAGTCGGAAGAACGCGAACCCGATGCCGACGCCCCCGAGCCCGAACCGGACTTCCAGGAACTCGCCTTCTTCGAGGACGTCCCGGCGGACTTCCACGAGCCGGACGACTTCGAGGACTTGGACGACTTGGACGACTTGGACGACTTCGAGGACTTGGAACCGGAGGAGGAGCTCGAGCCGCCCTCGGACGAACCGGCGCCCGGTGCGCTGCCGGAGGCTCCGGCGCGCGCCGAGCAGGTCGGCCACGCGCCCCACCCCTGGGCGTTCTGCACCTTCGCCGCAATGGAGATCTGCTGTGCCTTACTGGCCTTGTCGGCGGTGGACGCGTAGGCGCCGCCGCCGAACGCGCGCCAGGTGCCGGCGGAGAACTGCAGTCCGCCGTAGTACCCGTTGCCGGTGTTGATGTGCCAGTTGCCGCCGCTCTCGCACTGGGCGATGCGGTCCCACACCCCGCTGTCGGCCGCTGTGGCCTCGCCGGTCGCGGACAGCAGTCCGAGAGGGGCGAGAAGTACCGCCCCGGCGAGGACCGCCGTCTTGCGCGACGACTTGCGGGTGCGGATATCGGCACATTCGGACATGTAGATCCCTCTCTACGAACCCGGGCTCCCCCGGGACGGGGCACGTCTGCCGCACAGGGCGCGGCCGTCGTGCTCCGTCCCGTCCGCCGGCGGTCGTGCTGCGCGTTGTCTGGCCGCGCGGCCGGCGGACGTTCCCGAGCGGTGCTCGTTGCACACGGCGGAGCAATCTAGGGATGCTGACGGGTCGTTAACAACCAACTCCCCTCCGCTGCAGGCCACTCGCCGGTTACCTTAGGTAGCGGCGATTTTCGGCCACCTGTTTCATCCGCTCATTTCCTGCTTTGTCGACCAGCAGACCCAGCTGACTGTGAGCCAGCTCACCGGATCAACTTCCGTGACCTCTCCGTAACTTGACAAGGAGTGTCCGATTCAGCACCCAGGGTGACCGTGCGCGCAGGACGGTTCGATTCCGTTCGCCCTGCAGCGTGACTCCCGCCACAGATCGCCCGTTGTCTTCTTCATGAGCCGGGGACCCGCCCGGACCACGAGCCGGGGCCACCCGGACTCGCCCCAGCACCGCATCCGAGGGAGCCCCCGTGCCGCGCATGCTCGACGTCAGCGACGAGGTTCGCGCCGAGATCGGCGACGAAGAAGCCGACCGGCTGCTCGCCGGAGACAACGCCCCGGGCAGTTACGACTGCACGTCCTGCCGCACCCCGGGCGACTCCGACAACGAGCGCACCAGCACCGTCCTGTTCATCGGGGACGAGACCGCCGTCCTCGCCTTCGCCCACTCCACCTGCCTGCCCTCGCAGGTCGTCCAGGTCACCGAGGAGCAGCTGCAGGGCGCGGTCCGCTCCATCAACGGCGACTCGGCCGACCTGGACGCCGGCAAGGTCGTCCCCGAACAGGCTGTGCTCGGCGTGACCAGCGGACTCGTCCTGATCGCCGGGGAGTTGCACCCCGCCCTGGTCGTCGAGCCGACCGCTCCGATCGTGCGGCCCGGTGCCACCGGCGCCGGCGACGACTTCCTGCCGCTGCTCATCGAGCAGGGCTTCATGCCGCTCTCCCAGCTGTCCGAGGTGCCGCCGGTGCAGCACGGCTGGTCCGTACTGCTGGCCATGGGCCAGCTCCACGCGGTGCTGCAGCCCTCCGCGAACGGCGGCCAGCCGGTCGCCTGGTGGCAGGCCCACCAGCCGCTGCAGGTGACGGAGGGGTGGCGCGCCGCCGCCAACAAGCACCAGCAGGTGCTGATGTTCGCCGCCCCCGTCGGGTCGATCGGCCGTCAGCCCCGTGAGGACCTGCTGCGCGACGCGCTCGACAGGGCCGCCGCGGGCGGTCAGTTGGTCGGGGCGGCCCTGCCGCTCGCCGGTACCTGAGGTCTCCGCTGCGCGGGGCCCGCACCACCGTCCCGCGCCGCACCACCGTCCCGTGCGGCGTGCGTCGGGCGTGCGGCCGTGTGGGGCGCACGCGCCCGACGGCACGTCGCGCGGCCGCATCCCTTGATGTCCGACCTCGTTTGGACATACGTGCACACCTACGACGTTCCCCGCCGCCCGCCCTTCCCGTCGATCCCGTCCGCGCGACCGGCCCAGGACTCGCAGGGCGGCCCATCGGCCACGCCGATCTACGACGCGCTGTACGCCGAGTACGTCAAGACGTTCCGCTCGTTGCCGGGTGACCGCAGCGGCGAGGACGAGCTGGGGTTCACCCCTTTCGGGAACAATCCGCATCACACGAGCTCGTACCCGGCGCCCCGCCCGGGGTCGTTCAGCAGCTCGTACAGCGCCTACAGCGCCGGGGCGCAGAGCGCGCGGCACGGGGGGCAGCAGTCGCAGTGGCAGCGGGTCGGGCAGATCGGCGGCCAGCAGCACCAGTCCACCGCGATGCACCACGTCCCGGCACTGCCACCGGCCCCCCGCAAGACCTTCTGACCGGGGCCCGAAACGGCGGGAGGAGGGCGGCGCCCGCCACGGGCGCCGCCCTCCTCAGGTCCGGGAAGCCGCATCTGCGCCACCCCGGCTCCCGCACCGCTTCGCCGAACTGCTTCCGGCGGGCTGCTTCGGGCGGGTTGCTTCGGGCGGGTTGCTTCCGGCGGGTTACTTCTTCTTCGTGCCGCGCTTCTCGCGCACCCGAACCGAGATGTGGATGGGGGTGCCCTCGAAGCCGAACTCCTCGCGCAGCCGACGCTCGATGAAGCGCCGGTAGCCCGCCTCGATGAATCCGGAGGCGAAGAGGACGAACCGCGGCGGCTTGGTGCCGGCCTGGGTGCCGAAGAGAATGCGCGGCTGCTTGCCGCCCCGCACCGGGTGCGGGTGGGCGGCGACCAGCTCGCCGAGGAAGGCGTTCAGGCGGCCGGTGGGGACACGGGTCTCCCAGCCGGCCAGCGCGGTCTCGATCGCCGGGACCAGCTTCTCCATGTGGCGGCCGGTGCGCGCCGAGACGTTGACCCGGGGGGCCCACGCCACCTGGGCGAACTCGGTCTCGATCTCCCGCTCCAAGTAGTAGCGGCGCTCCTCGTCGAGGGTGTCCCACTTGTTGTAGGCGATGACGAGGGCGCGGCCCGCGTCGACGGCCATGGTGACGATGCGCTGGTCCTGGACCGAGATCGACTCGGAGGCGTCGATGAGGATGACCGCCACCTCGGCCTTCTCGACGGCGGCGGCGGTGCGCAGCGAGGCGTAGTAGTCGGCGCCCTGCTGGAGGTGGACGCGCTTGCGGATGCCGGCCGTGTCGACGAACTTCCAGATGACGCCGCCGAGTTCGATCAGCTCGTCGACCGGGTCACGGGTGGTGCCCGCGATCTCGTTGACGACGACGCGCTCCTCGTTCGCCACCTTGTTCAGCAGCGAGGACTTGCCGACGTTCGGGCGGCCGATGAGCGCGATCCGGCGAGGGCCGCCGACCGCGGTGCCGAAGGTCTGCGCCGGGGCCTCCGGCAGGGCCTCCAGGACGGCGTCCAGCATGTCGCCGGTGCCGCGGCCGTGCAGTGCGGAGATCGGGTGCGGTTCGCCGAGGCCCAGGGACCACAGGTAGGCCGCGTCGGCCTCGGCGCTCGGGCCGTCGACCTTGTTGGCGGCCAGGACCACGGGCTTGCCGGCCTTGCGCAGCAGCCGTACCACCGCCTCGTCGGTGTCGGTGGCGCCGACCTTGGCGTCCACGACGAAGACGACGGCGTCGGCGGCCTCGATCGCGTACTCGGCCTGCGCGGCCACGGAGGCGTCGATGCCGAGGACGTCCTGCTCCCAGCCGCCGGTGTCGACGAGCTTGAAGCGGCGGCCCGACCACTCCGCCTCGTAGGTGACGCGGTCGCGGGTGACGCCCGGCTTGTCCTCGACGACGGCCTCGCGGCGGCCGATGATCCGGTTCACCAGGGTCGACTTGCCGACATTGGGGCGGCCGACGACGGCGAGCACGGGCAGCGGCCCGTGACCGGCCTCCTCGATGGCCCCCTCGACGTCCTCGATGTCGAAGCCCTCGACGGCGGCGAGCTCCATGAACTCCGCGTACTCGGCGTCGCCGAGCGCCCCGTGATCGTGCTCGAAGGGGTCCGAGCCGTCGGGCTGGCTGTGGTCGTTCATGAAGTCCGTACCTCGTCGTTCCATCGTGGTGATCGGTGGAGCCCCGTTCGTCCGGGTTGATCCACTACTCGGTCATTCAGTGTCGCTCAGCGCCCGGTCAGGCGCCTGGCGTTTTCCAGGTGGGCGGCCAGCTGCTTCTGGATGCGTTCGGTCGCCTCGTCCAGTGCCTTACGGGTCCTGCGGCCGCTTCCGTCGCCGGCGTCGAACGGGTCTCCGAAGACGACGTCGACGCGGGAGCGCAGCGGGGGCAGCGCCTTGATCAACCGTCCGCGGCGCTCCGTGCTTCCCAGCACGGCGACGGGCACGATCGGCGCCCCGCCGCGCACCGCGAAGTAGGCGAGCCCGGCGCGCAGGGCGGCGAAGTCGCCCTCGCCCCGGGTGCCCTCCGGGAAGATCCCGAGAACCCCGCCGTTGCCGAGCACGCCCAGCGCACGGGTGATGGCCGTGCGGTCGGTGGTGTCCCGGTCGACCTTGAGTTGACCGATGCCGGTCAGGAAGGGGTCCAGCGGGCCGATGAACGCCTCCTTCTTGATCAGGAAGTGCGTGGGCCGCGGGGCCACGCCCATCACCATCGGTCCGTCGATGTTGTGGGAGTGGTTGATGGCGAAGATCAGCGGGCCGCTCGCCGGCACCTTCCAGGCGCCCAGCACGCGCGGCTTCCACAGCCCGTACATCAGGCCGACACCGATGCGCCGGCCGACCTCGGCGCCCTTCTCGGAGGGCACGGACGGCTGAGTCACTTCGCGGCCCGATTCTCCTCGACGAGGGTCACCACGCGCTCGATGACCTGGGTGAGCGTCAGCTCGGTGGTGTCCACCTCGACGGCGTCGCCGGCCTTGGCGAGCGGGGAGGTCTTGCGGGAGGAGTCGGCCGCGTCCCGCTTGATCAGTGCCTCCCGGGTGCTGTGCAGGTCCGCGCCCTTCAGCTCGCCGCTGCGGCGGGCCGCGCGGGCCTCCGGGGAGGCGGTGAGGAAGACCTTCAGATCGGCGTCGGGCAGCACGGTCGTGCCGATGTCGCGCCCCTCCACGACGATGCCCTGCTCCGCGGAGGCCGCCAGCGAGCGCTGCAGCTCGGTGATCCGGGACCGCACCTCCGGCACGGCGCTCACCGCGCTGACCTTGGAGGTGACCTCCTGGGTGCGGATCGGACCGGCGACGTCGACCCCGTCGACCATGATGGTCGGGGCGCCCGGGTCGGTGCCGGAGAGGATCTCGGGCTTGCCCGCGACCGCGGCGATCGCCGTGGGGTCCTCGATGTCGATCCCGTTGGTCACCATCCACCACGTGATCGCCCGGTACTGGGCGCCGGTGTCCAGGTAGCTCAGCCCGAGCCGGGCGGCCACGGCCTTGGACGTGCTCGACTTGCCCGTGCCGGAGGGGCCGTCTATGGCGACAATCACGGGCTGGGCGGCGCCGTTTTCCACGGGGGGACACCTTCCTGGTGCGAGGCGGTGGAGGTACGGGGCGCGACTGTGCCCCGTACCAGGTTACCGGCCGCAGGTCACTCGTCCGGCCGCGCCTTCCGCACGCCGCCCCGCGCCGGCGCTCCACGGCGCGGCCACGCCCCCGCTTCACGGCGCCGGCCCGCATCACCCGGCCCGTCCGGCGGTCCGCCGGCTACTGACGGATGACCCAGCCCTTCTCCCGCAGCGCCGACGACAGCACCACCGCCGACTTCGGCTCGACCATCAGCTGCACGAGACCCGCCTGCTGTCCCGTCGCGTGCTCGATGCGGACGTCCTCGATGTTCACCCCCGCCTGCCCGGCGTCGGCGAAGATGCGGGCCAGTTGGCCCGGCTGGTCGTCGATCAGCACGGCGACGATCTCGTACGCCCGCGGAGCGGCCCCGTGCTTGCCGGGGACCCGTACCTGGCCCGCGTTGCCGCGGCGCAGCACGTTCGCCACGCCGTCGGCGCCCGCCCGGCGCTCGGCGTCGTCGGGGGACTGCAGGGCCCGCAGCGCCTGCACCGTCTCCTCCAGGTCGGCGGCGACGTCGGTGAGCAGGTCGGCGACCGGCCCGGGGTTCGCGGACAGGATGTCGATCCACATCCGGGGGTCGGAGGCGGCGATCCGGGTGACGTCCCGGATGCCCTGCCCGCACAGCCGCACGGCGGCCTCCTCGGCGTTCTCCAGCCGGGCCGCGACCATGCTGGAGACGAGGTGCGGCATGTGGGAGACGAGGGCGACGGCGCGGTCGTGGGCGTCCGCGTCCATGACCACGGGGACGGCCCGGCAGTGCGAGACCAGCTCCAGGGCGAGGTTCAGCACCTCGGTGTCGGTGTCCCGGGTCGGCGTCAGCACCCAGGGCCGCCCCTCGAAGAGGTCGCCGGTCGCGGCCAGCGGTCCGGACTTCTCCCGGCCCGACATGGGGTGGCTGCCGATGTACGCCGACAGGTCGAGGCCGAGCGCCTGCAGCTCGCGGCGCGGCCCGCCCTTGACGCTGGCCACGTCGAGGTAGCCGCGGGCCGCCCCCCGGCGCATCGTGCCGGCGAGGACGCCGGCCACGTGGGCGGGCGGCGCGGCGATGATCGCGAGGTCGACCGGCCCCTGCGGCTCCTCGTCGGTGCCGGCGCCGAGCGCGGCCGCCGTACGGGCCTGCTCGGGATCGTGGTCCGCTAGGTGGACGACGACGCCCCGCTGGGCGAGAGCCAGGGCCGCGGACGTGCCGATCAGCCCGGTTCCGATGACGAGCGCGGTCCTCACTGGGCGATGTCCTTGCGCAGGGCGGCCGCGGCGCCGAGGTAGACGTGGCTGATGTCGGCGCGCGGGGTGTCCGACTCGACGTGCGCGAGTATCCGCACCACCCGCGGCATGGCGCCCTCGATGTCGAGTTCCTGGGCGCAGATCAGCGGCACGTCGACGATGCCCAGCTTGCGGGCGGCGGCCGCCGGGAAGTCGCTGTGCAGGTCGGGCGTGGCCGTGAACCAGATACTGATCAGGTCGTCGGCGCTGAGCGCGTTGCGTTCCATGACGGCGGTGAGGAGGGCGCCGACCTGCTCGTCCATGTGGCCGGCGTCGTCCCGCTGAAGTTGGACGGCTCCCCGGACCGCTCGTACCGCCACGGCGCTGCTCCTTTGAAGTGCTGGACTACGGCTTCTGCTGCATCCAGCGTAGTCAGACGGCGTGAGTGCGGTGCGCACAGCCCGCGTGCCGAGACGACTGCACCCCCGTACGCCCTTTACGGCGGGTGCCGCCTGCGCTGTCATGGCACTCTGACGGCAGGACACCCGCATCGGGGAGGGCCCGACATGAAGCGTCCCGGACCCCTGCTCACCCTTCTCGCGGGACTGGTGCTCGCCGCGTTCCTGCTGACGCTCAACGCGACCACGGGGACGAGGTCGGCCTCCTCCTCGTACCAGGATCAGTCTCCGAGCCCGGCCCCCGTCCGCAGCTCGGCCTCCCCCACGCCAGCGCCGACCCCCTCCCGCCCCCGGGCCGCCGACGCCGACTACGCCGGTCGCACGGACGACGACGCGGCGGCGGTCGCCGTCTCCGTCCGCGGCGACCGGGCGATCGCGTACTTCTGCGACGGCCGCACCCAGGAGTCGTGGCTCAGGGGCGACGTGGAGGACGACGGGACCCTGCGGCTCACCGGCAGCCACGGCGCGAAGCTGGAGGGCACCCTCGAGGACGGCAAGGGAATAGACGGCACGGTCGAGGTGAGCGGAACGCGCCACGCCTTCACCGTGGAGCGGGCGAAGAAGCCGTCGGGGCTGTGGCGGGCGACGGCCACCGTGCGCTCCGCGAAGATCGACGGCGGCTGGATCGTGCTGAAGGACGGCAGCCAGGTGGGCGTCGTCAACCGGGACGGCGAGCCCTCGCCCGCCCCCCGCATCGACCCGGAGACCGGCGCGGTGACGGTCGACGGGCAGCGGCTCACGGCCCGCCCCGCGACCCCCTGACGAACCCTGACAACCCCTGACCCCCTACGAGCAGGGAGCGACCATGACTGTGGACCCGAACGCCGCCACCCAGGGCTTCCCGGGCCCCGGGCCCGCACCGCGCGGCCCGCGTCCGGCGGGCTACCTGGTCCCGGCGCTCGTCGCCGCCGCGGTGGCGCTCGCCCTGGGCGCGTACGGCCGTGTCCACGACCCGGCCGGGACGGCCTTCAACCTGGCCGGCTTCAGCAGCACGGGTGCGGTGAAGTCGTGGCTGGCGTCGGCCGCGATGCTCTTCGCGCTGGTGCAGCTGGTCTCGGCGCTGATGCTGTACGGGAAGCTGCCGGGCCCCGCCTGGTCCGGCAGGCTGCACCGCTGGTCGGGCCGCGCGGCCTTCCTGATCGCGGTCCCGGTTGCGGTGCACTGCCTGTACGCGCTCGGCTGGCAGACGTACGAAACGCGCGTGATGTGGCACTCCGTCCTGGGTTGCTTCTTCTTCGGTGCTTTCAGTGCCAAGATGCTGCTGCTCCGCTGGGAGCGACTCCCCGGATGGCTGCTGCCGCTCGTCGGCGGACTCGTCTTCGCCGTGCTGACGGTCGTCTGGCTGACCTCGGCCCTCTGGTTCTTCCGCACGTTCGGAGTGACGACATGACTTCCCCCGCGACACGACGCACGGTCCTCCTCGCGACGGGCGGCGCGGCAGCGGCGCTCACCGTGGGCTGCAGCCGGTACGGCGACGACAGCTCGTCGTCGTCCACGAGATCCACGAACGCCTCCGCGGGCCAGGAGCTCTCGAAGACGAGCGACATTCCCCTCGGCGGCGGCAAGATCTTCGCCGACGAGAAGGTCGTCGTCACACAGCCGACGAAGGACGACTTCAAGGCGTTCTCCGCGATCTGCACCCATCAGGGCTGCACCGTCGCCACCGTCGCCGACGGTCTGATCCAGTGCCCCTGCCACGGGAGCGAGTTCCGCGTCGCGGACGGCTCGGTGGCCCGCGGCCCGGCGCCGACGCCGCTGCCCGGCGAGCGGATCACCGTCGTGGGCGGCTCGATCCGGCTGGCCTGAACCCGCCCCGCCCCGAACCCGTCCGACGTGGCCCGTCCGGCGTGGCCCGTCCGGCGTGGCCCCGGGCCGGGTCGGTGGCTCACTGGTCCCAGAGCGCCCCGAGCGTCATCAGTTCGCCGTGGTACTCGATCCGGTCCGCCCACGCCGTGGGCCAGGCGTCGGCGCCGACGTGCGCGCCCGCGAAGGCGCCCGCGAGGCAGGCGACGGAGTCGGAGTCGCCGGACGAGCAGGCGGCCCGGCGCAGCACGGTGACCGGCTCGTCGGGGAAGAGCAGGAAGCACAGCAGACCGGCGGCCAGGGCCTCCTCGGCGATCCACCCCTCCCCCGCGGCCAGACACGGGTCGGTCTCGGGCGAGGGGCGGCGCAGCGTCTCCTGGAGCCGCTCCAGCACGGCGAGGCACTCGTCCCAGCCGCGTGTCATGAAGTGCTCCGGGCTCGGATCCTGGCTGCGGGTCCACAGGTCGCCGAGCCAGCGGTGGTGGTAGTGGGACCGGTTGTCGAGGGCGTACGAGCGCAGCAGCCCGACCAGCGCGGCGGGGTCGGCGCCCTGCGCGAGCAGCCGGACGGCGTGTGCGGTGAGGTCGGAGGCGGCGAGCGCGGTGGGATGCCCGTGGGTGAGGGCGGACTGCAGCTGGGCTGCGCCGGCCCGCTGCTCGTCGCTGAGTCCGGGGACGAGGCCTAGCGGGGCGACGCGCATGTTGGCGCCGCAGCCCTTGGAGCCGATCTGACTGGCGTCCTGCCACCGCCGCGTCTCGTCCTCGAGCAGGTCGCACGCGGTCAGGCAGGTGCGCCCCGGGGCCCGGTTGTTGTCCGGCGACCGGTTCCACGCCACGAACTCCTTGCGCAGCTGCGGCACCAGGGAGTCCGGCACGAGCAGGCCGCGGTCCATGGCGCTGCGCAGGGCGCGCCCGACCGCCAGGGTCATCTGGGTGTCGTCGGAGACGAAGGCGCGCGCCGGGAGCTCCATCTCCCGCCAGGGCCCGCACTTGGCGAGGATCGACGGAACGTCGTCGAACTCGGTCGGAAACCCGAGCGCGTCCCCCAGGGCGAGTCCCAGCAGGGATCCGGTGGCGCGCTTGCGGACGGTGGTCGAGGTGGTCATGCGGAACGTCCTTCCCGGGGCGGTCGCAGCAGGGGCGGGTGGAGCGCGGTGGCGGCCCCCGCCCGGTAGAGGGCGGCGGGTTTGCCGCGGCCGCCGGTGAGGCGCGCGCCGCCGGGGACGGGCTCGACGAAGCCCGGGGTGGCGAGGACTTTGCGACGGAAGTTGGGCCGGTCGAGGCCGGTCCCCCACACCGTCTCGTAGACCTGCTGGAGCTCCCCGAGGGTGAACTCGGGCGGGCAGAAGGCGGTCGCGAGACAGGTGTACTCGAGTTTGGCTCCGACCCGGTCGTGGGCGTCCGCCAGGATCCGGTCGTGGTCGAAGGCGAGCGGCTCGACGTCGTCGTACGGCTGCCAGCGCGCCTGGACCGCGTCGCCGCCGCTCATCGGCTCGGGCGCGTCGGGAAGCAGCGCGGCGAACGCGACCGAGACGACCCGCATACGAGGGTCGCGGCCGGGCTCGCTGTAGGTGCGCAGCTGCTCGAGGTGCAGCCCGGAGACGTCCTTCAGGCCGGTCTCCTCGGCGAGTTCGCGCCGGGCGGCCGTCTCGGCGGACTCGTCCGGCAGCACGAATCCGCCGGGCAGCGCCCACCGGCCGGCGTACGGCTCCTGCCCGCGCTCGACGAGCAGCACGTGCAGGGCGCCCGCGCGGAGCGTGAGGACGGCGAGATCGACGGTGACGGCGAAGGGCTCGTAGGCGTGCTTGTCGTAGGCGCGCCCGTCGTTGGTGTGCCGGTCGTGGCCCTGCATGACGAGCACCCCCTCTTAATAGTCACCACGACTATAAAAAGGGGGTGTCGCTTCGCACAAGCCCCGGGGTCCGGGATTCGCGTCCTAGAGGTCGACTTCCTGCATCAGCATGCCGACCTCGGTGTTGGACAGCCGGCGCAGCCAGCCCGACTTCTGGTCGCCCAGGGTGATCGGCCCGAAGGCGACGCGCACCAGCTTGTCGACGGGGAAGCCGGCCTCGGCCAGCATCCGGCGCACGATGTGCTTGCGGCCCTCGTGCAGGGTCACCTCGACCAGGTAGTTCTTGCCGGTCTGCTCGACGACCCGGAAGTGGTCCGCCTTCGCGTACCCGTCCTCCAACTGGATGCCGTCCTTGAGCTTCTTGCCCAGGTCACGCGGGATGGGGCCCACGATGTGCGCGAGGTAGACCTTCTTCACGCCGTACTTGGGGTGGGTCAGCCGGTGCGCCAGCTCACCGTGGTTGGTCAGCAGGATGACGCCCTCGGTCTCGGTGTCGAGCCGGCCGACGTGGAACAGCCGCGTCTCGCGGTTGGTCACGTAGTCGCCGAGGCACTGCCGGCCCTCGTTGTCCTCCATCGTGGAGACGACGCCGGCCGGCTTGTTCAGCGAGAAGAACTGGTACGTCTGCGTGGCGACGGTCAGGCCGTCGACCTTGACCTCGTCCTTCTCCGGGTCGACCCGCTTGCCCTGCTCCAGGACGATCTCGCCGTTGACCTCGACCCTGGCCTGCTCGATCAGCTCCTCGCAGGAACGCCGGGAGCCGTAGCCCGCGCGTGCGAGGACCTTCTGCAGCCGCTCGCCCTCCTGCTCGGCGCCGGGGAAGGTCTTGGGTGTCCTGACGTCCTTCCTGCCCGCGTACCGCTCGCGGTTGCGCTCCTCGGCCCGCGCCTCGTACTCCCGCGAGGTCGCCGGGACCCAACGGCCGCGCCCGGTGCCCTGCCCCTGCTTGGGGCCGCCCTTCGCGCCGCCGCGCGCGGAGGCGCCGCGCCCCGACTTCGGGCCCTCGTGGCTGCCGCCGGGACCCACGTCGTAGCGGCGCTCCTCGGGGCGCGGGTTCTTCGGCCTGGCGCCCTGCTGGTCGTCGCGGGCGTTCCCGGCGCCGCGGTAGTCACCGCGGCCACCACTGCTCCCGCCGCGGCCGCCGCCACTTCCGCCGCGGCCACCACCGCCGCTCCCGCCACGACCACCGCTGCTCCCGCCGCGGCCGCCGCTGTTGCCACCACGGCTCCCGCCGTTGTTTCCGCTGCTGTTCCTGCCGCTGCTGCTTCGCATCAAAGTTCCGTCTTGTCGTCTGCGTCCTCGGAATCCGGAGCGTCCGGATCGAACGACGGCACGCCCTCCTGGGTCTCGGCCTCGATCGCCTCCGCCTCGGGCAGGAAGGGCGCGAGCTCCGGGAGCTCGTCCAGACCGCGCAGGCCCATCCGCTCCAGAAAGTAGTTCGTCGTCACGTACAGGATCGCACCTGTTTCGGGTTCCGCGCCCGCCTCCTCCACCAGACCGCGCTGGAGCAGGGTGCGCATCACACCGTCGCAGTTCACTCCGCGCACCGCGGAGACCCTGCTGCGGCTGACCGGCTGGCGGTAGGCGACGACCGCCAGGGTCTCCAGCGCCGCCTGGGTGAGCCGGGCCTGCTGGCCGTCCAGGACGAACCCCTCGACGGCCGCCGCGAACTCCGGCCGGGTGTAGAACCGCCAGCCGCCCGCGACGAGCCTCAGCTCGAAACCGCGCCCCTGCACGGTGTACTCGTCGGCCAGCTCGCGCAGCGCGTCCGCGACGCTGCGCCGGGGCCGCTGGAGGATCTTCGCGAGATGCTCCTCGGTCGCGGGCTCGTCGACGACCATCAGGACGGCCTCGAGGGCCGGCTTGAGATCCAGTGCGGCGACGGTCTCCTCGCTCACGTCTTCGTCTCCTTCCCGGGCTCCTCGGGAGGCCGGTCGAACTCGTCGGTGACCCTGGGCTGCGCGTCCCCGTCCCCGCCGGTCCAGCGCACCAGCAGCTCGCCGAGCGCGGTCTCCTGGTCGAGGGCGACGGCCTTCTCCCGGTACAGCTCCAGCAGCGCGAGAAAACGGGCGACGACGGTGAGGGTGTCGTCGGTGTCCGCCACCAGCGCCCGGAAGCTGGCCTCGCCGAGCTCACGCAGCCGTGCGACGACGATCCCCGCCTGCTCCTGCACGCTCACCAAGGGCGCGTGGATGTGGTCCACGTACACCTGCGGCTTGGCCCTCGGCTGCATCGCCTTGACCGCGAGTCTCGCGAACCCTTCCGCGCCGATGCTGATGACCACCTCGGGCAGCAGCTCGGCGTGATGCGGTTCGAGCCCGACGGTGCGGGGGTAGCGGCGCCCCTCGCTCTCCAGCCGGTGCGTGAAGATGTCGGCGATCTGCTTGTAGGCGCGGTACTGCAGCAGGCGGGCGAAGAGCAGGTCCCGGGCCTCCAGCAACGCCAGGTCGGCCTCGTCCTCGACCTCGGCGGCGGGCAGCAGCCGCGCGGCCTTCAGATCGAGCAGGGTGGCGGCGACGACCAGGAACTCGGTCGTCTGGTCCAGGTCCCAGTCGGGGCCCATCGCCCTGATGTGCGCCATGAACTCGTCGGTGACCTTCGACAGCGCGACCTCGGTGACGTCCAGCTTGTGCTTGGAGATCAGCTGGAGCAGCAGGTCGAAGGGACCCTCGAAGTTGGCGAGCCGGACCTTGAAGACACCGTCGGGCACCGCCTCAGCGGCTGCCACGGAACCTGCGGGGACAGCCCCCGGAACTGCGGTTCCCGCGGCGACGGTTCCAGGAGCGGCGATGCCCGGAGCTGCTGCGGTTCCCGCGGCGACGGTTACCGGGGGACCCGGTTCCGCACCTCTTTCCGGATCCCGGGTGAGCGCATGCGGGACAACCTCTTCCCGGCCCGTTTCCGGCTCGGGCTCCGGCTCCGGCTCGGGCTCCGGCTCCGGCTCCGGCTCCGGCTCCGGCGGCGCGGATTCCGCGGCAACCGGTTCCGAACCCGTTTCCAGTTCCGGGACGGCGACGTCGAGGGCAACCGGTTCCGAACCTGTTTTCGGCTCGAGGGCGGGGGGGTCCGCGGCAACCGGTTGCCTGCCCGTTTCCGGCTCCGGGTCGGCAACCTCCGGAGCAACCGCTTCCCGGGCCGCTTCCCGTTCCGGGGCGGCGGCGTCTTCAGGCACCGGTTCCCGGCCCACTTCCGGCTCAGGAGCGGCGGGCTCTGCGACAACCGGTCCCTGGATCGCCTTGATGGTGACGGTTCCCGGGATCGCCTCGATGGCGACCGGCTCCGGAACCGTTTCCGCTGCGACCGAATCCGTCACGACCGGCTCTGTACCGGGCTGCGGATCGGTGGGCGCCGTGCCCGGCCCCCGCCCCAGCGCTCGCCGACGGCCGGCTGCTGCGCCGGGGCCGGGGGCGGAGGCGTTGTTCGAGGTCATGGCCTCCGCAGGCTACCGCTACCGCCCGCGAAGTCGTCGTACGAGGATGCTGGCGTCCCCGCGGCTCTCCAGGTCGGCGAGGACCACGGCGACCGCCTCGCGGACGATGCGCCCCCGGTCCACAGCCAGCCCGTGCTCTCCCCGGAGCACCAGACGGGCGTGCTCCAGATCCATGAGCTCCTCGGCGGAGACGTAGACGGTGATCTTCTCGTCGTGCCGCTCCCGGCCGCTGGGCCGGCGGGAAGCCTGCCGTCCGCGCTTGCGCGGCTGGTCGTCGGCGGAGGCAGAACCTTCCTGCACACCCTGACGGCGCTCGGCACGCTCACCGGGGGTGCCCCTGGTGCGGGACTCCCCGGCGTCCGCCGGGCCGGCGTCGGCCGCCACGTGCTCGGCGCCCTCACCGTCGCCGCCCTGCGCGGGCACGGCCTGCGGCGCGTCCTGCGCGCCGCCGGCCGCCACCCCGTCGCTCTCGCCGGCCGGCGCGGGCACCCGGGCCTCGCCGTTGGCGTTGCGCCGGGGTGCGGACGGCTGAAGCGCCGTTCCCCCTGTCGTACGGAAGAGTTCGTCGGCCCCCGGCAGACTCACTCGGCGTGACACCGGGCGAGCACCTCCCTGGCGAGCTGACGGTAGGCGGCGGCGCCGACGGAGTTGGACGCGTACGTGGTGATCGGCTCACCGGCGACCGTGGTCTCCGGGAAGCGGACCGTGCGCCCGATGACCGTGTGGTAGACGTGGTCGTCGAAGGCCTCGACGACCCGTGCGAGCACCTCGCGGCTGTGCACGGTGCGCGAGTCGTACATGGTCGCCAGGATCCCGTCGAGTTCCAGCTCGGGGTTGAGCCGCTCCTGGACCTTCTCGATGGTCTCGGTCAGCAGGGCCACACCGCGCAGCGCGAAGAACTCGCACTCCAGCGGCACGATCACCTTGTGGGCGGCCGTCAGGGCGTTGACGGTGAGCAGACCGAGCGAGGGCTGGCAGTCGATGACGATGTAGTCGTAGTCGTCCATCAGCGGCTTGAGCGCACGCTGGAGCGTGGACTCGCGCGCGACCTCGGAGACCAGCTGCACCTCGGCGGCCGACAGGTCGATGTTGCTGGGCAGCAGGTCCATGTTGGGGACCGCGGTCTTCAGGAGCACCTCGTCCGCCGCCATGCCCCGCTCCATGAGCAGGTTGTAGACGGTGAGGTCGAGCTCCATCGGATTGACGCCGAGTCCCACCGACAGCGCGCCCTGCGGGTCGAAGTCCACGAGCAGCACGCGCCGTCCGTACTCCGCGAGCGCGGCACCCAGGTTGATGGTCGACGTGGTCTTGCCCACGCCGCCCTTCTGGTTGCACATCGCGATGATCTTCGCGGGGCCGTGTTCGGTCAGCGGGCCCGGGATCGGGAAGTACGGCAGCGGGCGTCCGGTCGGACCGACGCGCTCACGGCGCTGTCGGGCCGCGTCGGGCGCGAGCGTGGCCGCGTACTCCGGATCCGGCTCGTATTCGGCGTCGGGGTCGTAGAAGTGCCCGTCGGGCAGTTCGTCGTAGTCGGCGAAGTGGTTGTGGGGCGCGCCACTTCCGTCGCCGGCCATGGCGTTCACGTAATGGCCATCCATGCTCTGGAGTGCTGACAGAGCCAACTGGGGGCTGCTCTGGCTCTGGTGGGCTGCGAAGGTTCGGACAGCGACGGAGCCGACAGCCTCGAGCCCCGCGGAACCCGGGCCCCGCGTACGCATTCCTGGTTGACCACCCCCGGGAGCAAATGTCGACTCATTCACAAGTCGTCTTACCTCCTTGGTGACCAGGAAACTTCTAGACAAGGTCAGCGTGGCACCATGCCGACGGTTGGCGACTCTATGGCGTGTCGGGCGTCCGCAGCAACACAATCCGCCGGACCCGGCCCGATGTGTCGGCAATGAAACATCACGCTGTCAAGGGCGTACGGCCGTCGCACGGCAGGATTCACCGGTGTGCGAATCGGTCGAAGCGTTACGTTCGAGGCGAGTTGGCCGAGAGCCGCAAAGTGACCATACACACATCCGGCCGGACCTTGTCGGGCAAGGTCCGGCCGGGTGTGCGCGGTTGACGCGCCTTGTTGACGTATCGCCTTTACGAAAAGGTGAC
This sequence comes from Streptomyces sp. P3, assembly GCF_003032475.1. NCBI lineage: Bacteria > Bacillati > Actinomycetota > Actinomycetes > Kitasatosporales > Streptomycetaceae > Streptomyces > Streptomyces sp. P3. The sequence goes on along the minus strand of NZ_CP028369.1, from coordinate 4,543,682 downwards.
TTAGCTCCTCCGGCTCAGCCGAGCAGGGAGTCCAGGTCCACGTGCTCCAGCCCGTGCGCCTCGGCGACCTCGCGGTAAACGACCTTGCCGTCATGGGCGTTGAGACCCTTCGCCAGGGCGGCGTCGCGGCGCAGCGCCTCGACCCAGCCCTTGTCGGCGAGTTCGACGATGTAGGGCAGCGTGGCGTTGGTGAGGGCGTAGGTGGAGGTGTTGGGGACCGCGCCGGGCATGTTGGCGACGCAGTAGAAGACCGAGTTGTGGACCGGGAAGGTCGGCTCGGCATGGGTGGTCGGGCGGGAGTCCTCGAAGCAGCCACCCTGGTCGATCGCGATGTCGACAAGGACACTTCCGGGCTTCATCCGGGAGACCAGTTCGTTGGTGACCAGCTTCGGGGCCTTGGCGCCCGGGATGAGGACGGCGCCGATCACGAGGTCCGCCTCGAGGCAGGCCTTCTCCAGCTCGAAGGCGTTGGAGACGACGGTCTGGATCTTCGTGCCGAAGACCTTGTCCGCCTCCTTGAGCTTGTTGATGTCCTTGTCGAGCAGGGTCACGTGGAAGCCCATGCCGATGGCGATCTGCGCGGCGTTCCAGCCGGAGACGCCGCCGCCGATGACGACCGCCTTGGCGGCCAGTACGCCCGGGACGCCGCCCGGCAGCACTCCGCGGCCCCCGTTGGCGCGCATCAGGTGGTAGGCGCCGACCTGGGGGGCCAGCCGGCCCGCGACCTCGGACATCGGGGCGAGCAGCGGCAGCGCGCGGCTCGGCAGCTCGACGGTCTCGTAGGCGATCGCGGTGGTCCCGGACGCGACGAGCGCGTCCGTGCACTCCTTGGACGCGGCCAGGTGCAGGTAGGTGAAGAGCGTCTGGTCCTTGCGGAGGCGGTGGTACTCCTCGGCGATGGGCTCCTTGACCTTCAGCAGCAGGTCCGCCGTGGCCCACACCTCGTCGGCGGTCTCCAGGATGCGCGCCCCGGCCGCCACGTACTCCTCGTCCGTGATGGACGAACCGACGCCGGCGCCTCGTTCGACGACGACCTGGTGACCGTGGCGCACCAGCTCGTGCACACCGGCGGGGGTGATGGCCACCCGGAACTCGTTGTTCTTGACCTCGCGGGGGATGCCGACCTTCACGTCGATCACGGTCCTTGGCTCAGAGGGTGTGGGGGCACAGCAATGACATTCCCGGAGATACAGGACGCACCGGGGCGTACCGCAGGAGAACGTGCGGCAGAGCCAGTCTAATGAAGGCGTTCCCGCTGTCTAGCCTTTCATTGCATCAATCTTTCGGAGATGCGCTACGGATTTCGCAGGCATCTTCGGCGTTCTTCGAGTGATCGGGCTCTTCGGGGCCGTCCGACGGCGCCTCTCCCAGGATGCGTTCGGCCGCGCCGCGGTGCAGGCGGGCCGCCACCGGGTCGCCGAGGCGCTCCAGGGTGTCGGCCAGCCTCAGCTGCAACGCGGCCTGCAGGCGCGTGTCCTCGGCCCGCCCGGCCCACTCCGACGCCTCCTGGCAGGTGCGCAGCGACTCCTCGGGGCGGCCCGCGTACTCCTGGACCCGGGCCAGCTCGCTCAACGCCCTTGCGTGCGCGCCCACATCGTCGTTCTTGCGGTGTCCGGCGACCGCGGCCCGCCAGGCCCGCTGCGCCTCGCCGTAGCGGCCCGCATAGGTGTGCGCGGTGGCGATACGGCCGTAGAGGCGGGCGGCGTCGGCGCGCTCGTCGCGGGCCAGGCGCTGGGCCAGGGCCCGGCCGAACCAGTCCGCGGCCCGGTCGTAGTCGCCGAGCTCGAGATGCGCGCCGCCTACGGATTCCATCGCGCGGCCGATCGCGTACGGGTCGTTCGCCTCGCGCCCGGCGTCCAGAGCGGCCCGGTAGCGCACCAGCGCCTCCGCGGTGCGCCCGGTCCCGGCGTCGACGTCGGCCAGGTTCAGCAGCGCGGCGGCCTTCTCCCGGGGCAGCCGGCGGCGCTCGGCGACGTCGAGGACGAGCTGGTGGATCCCGTACAGGTCCGGTGCGGCGGCCTGGGTGCCGACATGCGCGACCATCGCCCTGACCAGCTGGGACATCAGGCGGCGGGCAAGGGTGTCCAGGTCCCCGTCGGCGACCGCGAGGCGGGCCGAGGCGAGCAGGGCCGGGCGGCGGGCCTGCAGCCAGTCGGCGGCCGCCCGCGGCGTGGGGAAGCGCAGCGCCCGGGGCATGGCCTGGAGCTTCTCGCGGGCCTGGGGACGGTCGGTCTCGGTGCTGGCCCGGCAGGACTGCAGCAGCCGCACCGTGCGCTCCAGCATGCGGGCGCGGGCGAGCTGGAGCTCGGCGGGGCGCTCGTGGGCCTCGGCGGCGGTCCGCAGCAGGGAGTGCAGGCAGCCGGGCACCTCGTACTGGACCAGCGGGGAGTCCAGGGCCCGCAGCAGGCCTCGGGCGACGAGGTCGTCCAGGGCGGTGCGGGCGGTGCTCACCGAGCAGCCGGCCAGCGCGGAGGCGGTGTGCGGGTCGGCCAGGCCGGCCGGGGCCAGGGAGAGCAGTCGCAGTATCCGGGCGGCGGAGGCGGGCAGCGCGGTGTGCACGAGGCGGAAGACGCGGCTGAGCGGGGTGCCCTCGTCGCCCTCCGCGTGAAGCTGCTTGGCGAGGTCGGCGACGGCCGCCTTGGGGCGGGCGGCGAGCCAGCCGCCGGCCAGGACAAGCGCGGCGGGCTGACCCTGGCACGCCTCCACGAGCTGCTCGGCGGAGCGCGGGTCCACGGTGATGCGGACCGAGCCGGTGTAGCGGGTCAGCAGGTCGAGGGCGGACTTGGTGTCCAGGCCGCCGAGGGTGCAGGGACGGACGTCCGCGATGCCGGTGAGGGGGCCGGCGGACACGGCGACGAGCAGGCACTGCGGGGCGTCCGGGAGCAGGGCGTCGACCTGTTCGGCGCCGGTGGCGTCGTCCAGCAGGAGCAGCGCGCGGCGCTCCGCGAGGGTCTGGCGCAGCAGGGACGCGAGGTCGTCCTCGTCCGCGCCGGGCGGGGTGGGCACGTCCAGTGCGGCGAGCAGTTCGCGGGCGGCGCGCTCGACCGGCACAGGTGTGCCGTCGGGCTCGGCGAGGCGGGCGCGCAGGACGCCGTCCGGGTAGCGGTGGGCGACCTGGCGTACGAGTTCCCCGGCGAGCGCGGAGCGCCCCGAGCCCGGCCGGCCGGCGATGAGCAGGACCCGCGCGCGGGGCGCCTTCCGCCCGGAGATGGTGTCCAGGCCGGTGCGCTCGATGTCGGCGCGCAGTTCCTTCAACTCCCGGGTACGGCCCAGGAAATGGCCCTCTGTCGCAGCGTGTCCGGACAGCTGCACGCCGCCTGTGTCCACTGCCTGATCCGTCACGGGCCACACTCCCGTCCCACCGCACGCGCCAGCCCGCCGGGACTCCGGTTCGGGCTGTTCCCGAGCCTAGTTCACGCTCTGCGACGTTCCGGGAGCAGCACGTCGGGCAGGGCCCGGAGGTCCCCCGATCGGATCAGCCGATCGTCACACCGCGAGGGTGCGGGAGGGGGCCCGAAGGCGGGCTCAGGCCTCGAACGGCCGCGCCGGCCACGGCGCCTCCGCCGGGCGCAGCGCGTCGAGCCCGTCGCCGTTCTCCGCGGCGGCCAGCGACAGGACGCCGACGACGAGGCAGGCGTTGTGCACGTCGCCCGCCAGCACGGCCCGGACGAGTTCTGCGACCGGCACACGCGCGTGCTCCATGTCGGCCTCCTCGTCCTCCACCTCGAAACGCCGCCCCTGCGCTTCGGAGAGGTTGCGGGCCAGGAAGATCCGCACGGACTCGTCACAGCCGCCGGGGGTCGTGTACATGTCGGTGAGAACCCGCCAGTCCTCCGCCTTGACGTGCGCCTCCTCGTACAGCTCGCGCTGCGCCGCGTGCAGCGGGTTCTCGCCCGGCACGTCGAGCAGGCCGGCCGGGATCTCCCACAGCTTCTGCCGCACCGGGTGCCGGTACTGCTTGATGAGCAGCACCCGCCCCTCGTCGTCGACGGCGAGGACGGCCACGGACCCGGGGTGCACCTGGTAGTCCCGGCGCACCACCGACCCGTCGGGCATGACCACCTCGTCGGTGCGGACGGCGGTCTTGCCTCCCGTGAACGGGGTCGTCGTCGCCCGGATCTCCCACGCCTCGGGGGTGTCCTTGATCGTCATGCCGTGCGTCCTCCCACGTGCCACCTGCGCAAACGAAACCGGGGTGCCCACCCTTGAAGGTTTGCACCCCGGCCACCGTACAACTGGTGTGTTACTTCGAAGTCTTCCGCTCGACCGCCGCCTTCACCAGGCCGGCGAACAGCGGGTGCGGACGCGTGGGCCTCGAGCGCAGCTCGGGGTGCGCCTGCGTGGCGACCAGGTAGGGGTGGACGTCGCGCGGGTACTCGACGTACTCGACCAGCTTGCCGTCCGGGGAGGTGCCGGAGAACAGGATGCCCGCCTTCTTCTCGAGCTCGGCCCGGTAGGCGTTGTTCACCTCGTAGCGGTGCCGGTGCCGCTCCTCGACGTACTCCTTGCCGTCGTACACCTCGCGGACGATGGACCCTTCGGCGAGCTTGGCCGGATACATGCCCAGCCGCATCGTGCCGCCCATGTCGCCCTCGCCCGCGACGATGTCGAGCTGCTCGGCCATGGTGGAGATGACCGGGTGGGCGGTGGCGGAGTCGAACTCGGTGGAGTTCGCGTCGCCGATGTCGGCCAGATTGCGCGCGGCCTCGATCACGATGCACTGCAGGCCCAGGCAGAGGCCGAGCAGCGGGATCTTGTTCTCGCGGGCGTAGCGGATGGCGCCGACCTTGCCGAGCACGCCGCGGTCGCCGAAGCCGCCCGGGATGCAGACGCCGTCCACGTCGGCGAGCTGCGCCTTGGCGCCGGCCGGGGTCTTGCAGTCGTCGGAGGTGACCCACTTGATCTTGACGCGTGCCTTGTTGGCGAAGCCGCCGGCGCGCAGCGCCTCGGTGACCGACAGATACGCGTCGGGCAGGTCGATGTACTTGCCGACCAGGGCGAGCGTGATCTCGTGGTCGGGGTTGTGGACGCGGTCGAGCAGGTCGTCCCAGGTCGTCCAGTCCACGTCGCGGAACGGCAGGTCCAGCTTGCGGACGACGTAGGCGTCCAGGCCCTCACCGTGCACGGTCTTCGGGATGTCGTAGATCGACCGGGCGTCCGGGCAGGCCACGACCGCGTCCTCGTCGACGTCGCACATCAGCGAGATCTTGCGCTTGATCGCGGTCGGCACCTCGCGGTCGCAGCGCAGCACGATCGCGTCCGGCTGGATACCGATGTTGCGCAGCGCCGCGACCGAGTGCTGGGTCGGCTTGGTCTTCAGCTCACCCGAGGGACCGATGTACGGCAGGAGCGAGATGTGCACCACGAAGACGTTGTCCCGGCCGACCTCGTGCCGGACCTGGCGGACCGTCTCGAGGAACGGCAGCGACTCGATGTCGCCGACCGTGCCGCCCACCTCGGTGATCACCACGTCCACCTCGTCCGTCGCCATACGGCGGATGCGGTGCTTGATCTCGTTGGTGATGTGCGGGATGACCTGCACGGTGTCGCCCAGGTACTCGCCGCGCCGTTCCTTGGCGATCACCGTGTTGTAGACCTGGCCCGTGGTGACGTTGGCGGAGCCGTCCAAGTCACGGTCGAGGAAGCGCTCGTAGTGTCCGATGTCCAGGTCCGTCTCGGCGCCGTCGTTCGTGACGAACACCTCACCGTGCTGGAAGGGGTTCATCGTGCCAGGGTCGACGTTGAGGTACGGGTCGAGCTTCTGCATGACCACGCGAAGACCGCGCGCCTTGAGCAGCATGCCGAGGCTGGAGGCCGTCAGACCCTTGCCGAGCGAGGAGGCGACACCCCCGGTGACGAAGATGTGCTTGGTCGTCGTGGATTTGGGCGTCATGGCCAAGAGGGGGCTCCCGTGGTCGCGTTTCGAGGGTGCGGTTCGGGGGCTTCGAGACCACCGGTCCACGGGCTACCAGGGTATCAGCGCCTCGGAGAGATGGCCTCCGGCCACGCTCCGCGCACGGGCCGACACGGGCCGCCGCCCGCACACCGGTTCCTCACTCGCTGCTCACCCGTTCGGCCCACCCGCGTTGCCGGGAGCGGCACGCAGATCATCTACGTGCGTCGTATCCTGCTCGGACACTCGCTGCCGAGCCCGGCCGGCAAGACGGCACACCCCAGCCCGTATCCCACCGGAACAACGAGAGCTCGTCAGTTCGCTGAGCAATAATCGGCGTTTTGCCCCCAGGGCCGAGCGGCTGCTTTGCTTCAGCGCTCAACGACGCATTACCAACGACCCCTTGACCGCACTAGCGACAGCCCCCATTTCCCCTGGGGGTGACGTGGCCGTTCGACTGGAGTTGCACGTGGCCGGGCGCATCGAAGACTACGCACTCATCGGAGACATGCAGACCGCGGCATTGGTCTGCCGGGACGGCACAGTCGACTGGCTGTGCCTGCCCCGCTTCGACTCGCACGCGATCTTCGCAGGTCTGCTCGGCACCGAGGAGCACGGCTTCTGGCGCCTCGGTCCCGCGCACGCCTCCGACGCGCCGCCGCCACGCGCGGCCCGGCGCACCTACCGGGGCGACTCGCTCATCCTGGAGTCGGAGTGGGACACCCCCCGCGGGACGGTCCGGGTGACCGATTTCATGCCCCCTCGCGACGGCGCCCCCCAGCTCATCCGTATCGTCGAGGGCGTCTCGGGCCGCGTCCCGATGCGCTCCGCGCTGCGCATGCGGTTCTCCTACGGGCGGGTCGTCCCGTGGGTGCACAAGCACGAGGGCCGCACGGTGGCCGTCGCGGGCCCGGACTCGGTGTGGTTCGACACGGACTGCGAGACCTACGGCAAGGCGCTGACGACCTACGCCGACTTCACGGTCGCGCCGGGTGACCGGATCGCGTTCACGATCTCCTGGGAGCCCTCGCACAAGCAGCCGCCGCCACTCCCGGAACCCGAGCAGTCGCTCCAGGCGACCGAGGACTTCTGGCGCGAGTGGGTCGAGCACTGCACGTACCACGGCCCCTACCGCGAGGCCGTGATCCGCTCGCTGATCACGCTGAAGGCGCTGACGTACGGGCCGACCGGCGGCATCGTCGCCGCCCCCACCACCTCCCTGCCCGAGGACATCGGCGGCGTCCGCAACTGGGACTACCGCTACACCTGGCTGCGCGACGCTGCCATCACCCTGTCCTCGCTGCTGCGCACCGGCTACCGCGAGGAGGCCCGCGCCTGGCGCGAGTGGCTGCTGCGCGCGGTCGCCGGCGACCCCGAGAACCTGCAGATCATGTACGGCATCGCGGGCGAGCGCGAGCTGGGCGAGGCCGAGCTGGACTGGCTGCCCGGCTACGAGGGCTCCGCCCCGGTCCGGGTCGGCAACGGCGCGGCGCACCAGCTCCAGCTGGACGTGTACGGCGAGGTCACCGAGGCCCTGCACCTCGGCCACATGACGGGTCTGGCCCGCAACGACTACGCCTCCCTCCTCCAGCTGAAACTGATCCGCTACCTGGAGCAGCACTGGGACGAGCCGGACGAGGGCATCTGGGAGGTGCGCGGCCCGCGCCGCCACTTCGTGCACTCCAAGGTCATGGCCTGGGTCGCCGTCGACCGGACGATCAAGCTGATCGAGTCCGGCGACGCCGACGGCCCGCTGGAGCAGTGGCGCGAACTGCGCGACGACATCCACCGGGACGTCTGCGAGAAGGGCTACGACAAGGAGCGCAACACCTTCACCCAGTCCTACGGCTCCAAGGAGCTGGACGCGTCCTTGCTGCTCATCCCGCAGATGGGCTTCCTGCCGCCGGACGACAAGCGGGTCATCGGCACCATCGAGGCGATCCAGCGCGAGCTGTCCACCGCGGACGGCTTCATCCTGCGCTACCCGACCTCGGGCGGCGACGAGGGCGTCGACGGCCTGCCCGGAGACGAGGGCGCCTTCCTGGCCTGCTCGTTCTGGATGGCCGACGACCTCGCGATGATCGGTCGCGTCGACGAGGCCCGCAAGCTCTTCGAGAAGCTGCTGGCACTGCGCAACGACCTCGGTCTGCTCGCCGAGGAGTGGGACCCTCGTCTGCAGCGCCAGGTCGGCAACTTCCCGCAGGCCTTCAGCCACGTCCCGCTGATCGACACCGCGCTGCGCCTGACGGCGTCCGGGGCGTACGGCGGCTGAGTCTTTCGGTTCCATGACGTGGGGGCGGCGTCCGGCGGCTGAACAGGACCGCCGGATCGTCCCCGCCTACGCTGGAGGTCATCAGCCCCTGCACGGAAGGGGGCGCCCCCATGGCCTCCCCATCGAAGGCGGGCACGGCTCTCGCCGCGCTCCGCGAGGATCTGGTCGGCGACGTGTTCGCCCCGCAGGACCCGGGCTACGACGACGCCCGGACCGTCTTCAACGCGATGATCGACCGGCGGCCGTCGGTGATCGCCCAGTGCGTCGACGAGGACGACATCGTCCGGACCGTCCGCTTCGCCCGCGACCTCGACCTGCCGATCGCGGTGCGCGGCGGCGGGCACAGCGTCGCCGGCATGGCTCTGGGCGACGGGGCCGTGGTGGTGGACCTGCGTCATCTGCGCGCCGTCGACGTCGATCCCGCCGCCCGGACGGTACGCGTCGCGGGCGGGGCCACCATGAGCGACCTGGACCGCGCCTGCGAGCCCCACGGTCTGGCCACGACCGGTGGCCGGGCCTCCACCACCGGCGTCGGCGGATTCGTCCTCGGCGGCGGCACGGGCTGGCTGGACCGGTGCCACGGGCTGGCCGTGGACAACCTGCTGAGCGCCGAACTGGTGACCGCCGAGGGCCGGCGGGTGCGGGCGAGCGCCGACGAGCACCCCGACCTCTTCTGGGCCCTGCACGGCGGCGGAGGCAACTTCGGCGTCGCCGCCTCGCTCACCCTGAGGCTGCACGAACTGCCCGGGTTCTCCATCGCGCTGCTGCTGTACCGGCCCGAGTACGGCCCCGAGGCCACCCGCACCTACCGGGACGTGATCGCCGCGGGCCCCGACGAGGCGAGCGGCGCGGTGCTGTATCTCACCGGCCCGCCCGAGGAGTTCGTCCCGCCGCAGCTGGTCGGCTCACTGCTGTGCGGGGTGCTGCTGACCTACGCGGGGGCGGAGGAGGACATGCGCAAGCTGGCCGAACCGCTGCTGGCGCTGCCGCACGAGTCGGAGGTCGTCGGGGCCATGCCCTACGCCGACGTCCAGTGCATGATCGACGATCCGCCCGGGATGCGGAACCACTGGTCCGCGGAGTACCTGACGGGCGCGCCGGACGACTTCGTGGACGTCTACTGCGGGCTCGGGGAGTCCCTGCCGGTGCCGACGGGCACCATGCACGCGCTGTTCCCGCAGGGCGGAGCGATCGCCGCCGGCCCGCACGAGTACCCCGTGCCCTACCGTGACGCGCCCTGGGGCTTGCACCCCTTCGGGCTGTGGGCGGACCCGGCGGACGACGCCCGGTGCGAGCAGTGGGTGCGGGACGTGCGGGCCGGGGCGCAGCCGTGGAGCACGGGCGCGGTCTACCTGAACTTCATCGGCGACGAGGGCGCCGACCGGGTCGTGGCCGGCGTGGGCGCCGAGAACGCCCGGCGGCTCGCGGATCTGAAGCGGCGCTACGACCCGGACAACGTGTTCCGCTTCAACCACAACATCAGGCCGGCCTGAGCGCCGTCAGGGTCCGCTGCCCCGCCGGGTCGCCGTCGGTGGCCGGGACGAGCGCGATCTCGTCGAGGCCCGTGCGGGCGTGGTCGTCGATCCGGGCGCGCACGGCGTCCAGGTCGCCGACCAGGCCGACGGTGGCGGCGGCCGCCGCCGGCCGGGCCCGCACCGGGGCGGCGGGCACGGGCGGGCGGTCGGGCAGACGAGGACGGGGCACGGACAGCGGCGGGTGCGTGGGCGGGTGTCCGCCGCGTGACCCGCGGATGTTGCCGGGGCGTCCACGCAGGTAGCGTCCGTCGCATGGACAGCCGCACGGACCACCGTTTCGACAGCCGCAGTGCCGGTATCACCGTGCAGCGTGCGCTGGAGCTGCCCGGCCTGCGCAGCGGGCTCCCGGAGATCGTCGCGGGCGGGGACCGGCTGGGCCGCACGGTGCGCTGGGTGCACGCCGGCGAGGTCCCGCACATCGCCTCCCTGCTCAAGGGCGGCGAGCTGCTGCTGACGACCGGATACAGCCTCGGCACCCGCCCGGCCGAGCAGCGGGCGTTCGTGCGGACCCTGGCCGAGCGGGGCATCGCGGCCCTGGTGATCGAGCTGGGCCCGCGCTTCGCCCGGCTGCCCTCGGCCCTGGTGGAGACCGCGCGGGCGACCGGCCTCCCCCTGGTCCAACTGCACCGGGAGGTGGCGTTCGTGACGGTCACGGAGGAGATCCACACCGAGATCGTCAACGGCCACCACGCGCTGCTCCAACGCGCCGAGGAGGTGCACCGTCGCTGCACGGAGGCCCTGCTCGGCGGCGGCGGGATCCCGCAGGTGCTGGGCGTCCTGGCGGACTTCGCCGGCAATCCGGTGTTCCTGGAGACGCCCGACGGCCAGCTGCTGTACGCGGCCGGCGAGGGGCCGCAGGGAGCTGATCCGCTCCAGGTGTGGGAGGGGCTGCGCGGCCCGCACAAGGACGCGCCGCCGCCCGCCGGCTCTGTGCTGGTGGACGTGCCCGGGGGCGGGGCGGGGGCGGGTTCGGTACGCGCCCGGCTCGTGCTGCTGCCCGTGCGCGCGGCCCTCGCACCGGTGCACCGGATCGCCGCCGACCGGGCGGCCGGGATCCTGGCCGTGGTGCTGATGCAGGCCCGCCAGGAGGAGGAGCTCGCCGCGCGCGGCCGGGGCGACTTCCTGACCGACCTCGCCGAGGGCCGGATCGCCGAACAGGACGCTCCGGCGCAGGCGCGCGTCCTCGGGTTCCGGCCCGGCGCGGGCCCGTTGCTCCCGGTCGTCATGCGGCTGGGCGACGGGATCTCCCCGGGGGCGGGCTGGGCGGTGCTGGCCCGGGCGGTCGCCGAGGAGCTGACGTCGGTGGGCGTGCCGGTGCTGCTGGGCGTGCGGCCGGTGGAGGGCCGGGTACCGGTGCTGCTGGGCCTGCGCGCGGAGGCGGACCGCCCGACGGTGGCGGACCGGGTCGCGGCGGCGCTGCGGGCGGGTGTGGAGCGGGCCGGGATGCAGCGGCCGGGGGCGCGGCCGCCCGTGGTCGTCGTCGGGGTGGCGGGCAGCTGGGCGGCCGCCTCGGCGGGACTGCGGCACGCGGCCGAGACGGCGACGGCGGCGCAGGGTCTGCCGGACCGTCCCTGGTACGACGCCCGTCGCCTGGACATCGACCTGCTGCTGTGGCGGTTGCGCGGCCACCCGGACCTCGCGGCCTTCGTCGACCGGGCGATCGGCCCGGTCCGCGACCACGACCGCCGCTCCAAGCCTTTGCTGCTGCCGACCCTGGAGACCTACCTGGCCCATGCCGGACGCAAGGCGGAGACGGCCCGCGAACTGCATCTGAACCGCCAGACGCTCTACAACCGCCTCGCCCGCATCGGCGAGTTGCTCGGCACCGATCTGGACGACCCGCAGACGGTCCTGGCGTTGAGCCTTGCCCTGCGGGCGCGCAGGCACCTGCCCTGACGGTCACGGGTGACCGGTGACAGTCGACCGGTCACCCGTGACCGATGTCAGATCATGGGCCGGGGCTGCGTCAGCTCGTCGTAGACGCTGAGGACCTGGGCGACGGTCTCGTCCTCGGTGGGCCAGGTGGCGGTCTGCCGGGTGCCGAGGTCCCGCAGCCGCTCGCACCGTTCGGGATCGCCGAGCAGGCGTACGACGGCGGCGGAGAAGGCGTCCGCGTCGCCGGCGGGCACCAGTTCCGCCGCGTCCCCGACGAGTTCGCGGACACCGCCGGTCAGCGTCGCGACGAGCGGCACGCGGGCGTGGAGGGCCTCCTGCGCCAGGACGGACCGCGACTCCCCGCCGCCGGGCAGGAGCGCGAGGTCGGCGGCGGCGAGCAGCTCGCTCGCGTCGCCGCGCCGGCCGAGCAGGCGGACCGGCAGTTGCTCGTCCTCGATGCGGCGTTGGAGCTCCGCCCACTGCGGGCCCTCGCCCGCGATCACGACCAGGGGCGTGCAGTCGAGCCGGCGCCACGCGCGGGCGGCGTCCAGCAGGAGGCCGTAACCGCGGTGACGGTCCAGGGAGCCGACCGCCATGAGCAACGGGCGGCCGACGGCGCCCAGTTCGGCTCTCAGTTTGGAGGCCGGCAGCTCCGCGGCCTCTTCCTGGTGTTCGTACCGGCGGGGGCCGGGCAGCGCCGCGGCGGCGAGCCGCGCGTCACGGGCTCCCGTGCGCCGGGCGCGGTCGACGAGGTCGGAGGTGGTGCCGAGGACGACGGCGGCCGTCCTCGCGACCCGGCGCTCCATCAGCCGCAGCAGGTGGGCGCGGGCGCCCTCGGCGTGCGCGCGGTTGTGCCAGGTGACGACGAGCGGGGTGGTGCGGCCGCTGAGTGCGAGGACGGCCCGGAAGGAGGCGTGCAGTCCGTGCGCGTGGACGAGGTCGGCGCCGGTGCAGGCCGCGCGGAGCGCCGCCACCGACCCCGGATCGCTGCTGCGCGGCACGTGCACGTGTTCGACGCCGACATCGGTGAAGCCGTAGGCGTGATCCGCTTCGACGGGGGCGCACACCGTCACCCGCACGCCCCGCGCGACGAGCCCCGCTGCCAGGGAGCGCACATGTGCGCTGCTGCCGGCATTGCCTCCGCCGAGCACCTGGACGGCGCGCAGCGACGACTGGCCGTACGGCGAGGGGCTGCTCACGTGGCCGGGGCTCCTGGTTCGGCGTCGGACGGTCACGGGGAAACGTACAGAGGGACCGCGGGCGGAGGGGTGGACCGCTGACGTTCCTCCACGTACTACGCCCCAGGATGCCAGCACCCACCCATGTTCCGTGTCCTGGAGCCTCACGACGACGGGTCACCCACCCCTCCCTGTCACCCACACGGGTGAAGAGAACCGCACATCCGTTCGCGCCGCCGACCCGAACGGCGACCGGACCGCGCCTGTCGCTCTTCGGCAGTCCCGGCCCCGCCGCTACCCGTCCCCCCTGGCGGTGGCGAGGAGCTCCTCCGCGTGGGCACGGGCCGTCTCGGAGTCCTCCTGGCCGGCGAGCATGCGCGACAGCTCGCGGATGCGCTCCTCGCCCTCCAGGACCTTCACCCCGGACCGGGTCACCGTGCCGTCGTTGGTCTTCTCCACCAGCAGCTGCCGGTCGGCGAACGCCGCGACCTGCGGAAGGTGGGTGACGACCACGACCTGCGCCGTCCTCGCGAGCCGCGCCAGCCGCCGGCCGATCTCCACGGCCGCCTTGCCGCCGACGCCCGCGTCGACCTCGTCGAAGAGATACGTCGGAACCGGGTCCGTCCCCGCGAACACGACCTCGACGGCCAGCATCACCCGTGACAGCTCACCGCCGGACGCTCCCTTGGCGATGGGCCGCGGCGGCGCGCCCGGGTGCGGGGCGAGCAGCAGCTCGACCTCGTCCACGCCGGCCGGCCCGTAGGCGACGGGACGTCCGCCGACCTCGACGCCCTCCGGGTCCTCGGTCTGCCGGATCGCGAAGGACACGCGCGCGTGCGGCATCGCCAGCGACGCCAGCTCCGCGGTCACCGCGGCGGCGAACTGCTCGGCGGCCTCCGTTCGGGCGTCCGTCAGCGCCTGAGCCAGGCCGCCCAGTTCGGCTCGCAGGACGTCCCGCTCGGCGGTCAGCTCGTCGATCCGTTCGTCGTCGCCGTCCAGTTCGGTGAGCCGGGAAGCGCTCTGCTCGGCCCAGGCGAGGACGGAGTTCACGTCCTGCCCGTACTTGCGGGTGAGCGCGGTGAGCGCGGCCCGCCGCTCCTCCACGGCCGACAGCCGCAGCGGATCGGCGTCGAGGTCCTCCGCGTACCCGGCCAGTTCCCCGGCCACGTCTCCCAGCAGAATCCCGATCTCCCCGATCCGGTCGGCGAGCGCCGCCAGCGCCGGATCGTGCGACCTGACGGCCTCCAGGGCTCGCTGCGCGCCCGCGACGAGCGTGGCCGCGTCGATGCCCTCGGGGTCCTCGGGATCGGCGGCGAGAGCGGCGTGGGCGGCCGTCGCGGCAGAGGACAGCGCCTCCGCGTGCCCGAGCCGCTCGGCCTCCTCCGCGAGTTCCACGTCCTCGCCGGCGCGCGGCTCGACGCCGGCGATCTCCTCGAGCCCGAAGCGCAGCATGTCGGCCTCCTGGGCCCGCTCGCGCGCGCGTGTGACGATCTCCTCCAGCTCGCCTGCCACCGACCGCAGCCGCCGGTAGGCCTCCGTGTACTTGGCGAGCGGCACGGTCACCGCGTCGCCCGCGTACCGGTCGAGCGCCTGTCGCTGCCGGGACAGCTTCAGCAGCCCCTGCTGGTCCGTCTGCCCGTGCACGGCCACCAGCTCGTCCGCGAGCTCGGCGAGCACGCCCATGGGTACGCTCCGCCCGCCCACGTGCGCCCGGGACCGCCCTTCAGCGGAAACGGTACGGCTGATGAGCAGCGCCCCGTCGTCGAGTTCGGCCCCGGCCTCCTCGGCCCGGACGACCACCGAGGAGTCGGCGGGCAGGGCGATCCGCCCCTCGACCACCGCCTTCTCCGCGCCGATCCGCACGAGCGCGGGGTCGGCACGCCCGCCCAGCAGCAGCCCGAGGCTGGTGACGACCATGGTCTTGCCCGCGCCCGTCTCGCCCGTGACCGCGGTGAACCCCGGCGACAGCTCGACGACCGCGTCGTCGATGACTCCGAGCGACCGTATCCGCATCTCCTCCAACACGGGGAAGACCTTACGAGGTCCGGCGGCAGAAGTGCGAGGCACCCTGTCACCCGCGCGGGTGGAGATGACCGATGCGCGTACGACAGCGACCGGCCGCTCACTCTCCGCGGCCGCCGCCGGACCACTGCGGATCGCGCCGGACCCGCCGCGCCTTCAGTGCCGCGCCCCGCGCCACCCGGACACCGGCAGCGCGAACTTCGCCACGAGACGGTCGGTGAAGGACGCGTGGTGCAGCCGCGCCAGCCGTACCGGCACCGCGCCCCGCCGCACCTCGACCCGGGCCCCCGGGGGCAGCTCGAAGGTCCGCCGCCCGTCGCACCACAGGACGCCGGGCGGGATGTGCGGCAGCAGTTCCACGGCCAGGACCGAGTTCGGCGAGGTCACCAGGGGCTTGGCGAACAGCGCGTGCGCGCTGATCGGCACCATCAGCAGGGCCTCGACCTCGGGCCACACCACGGGACCGCCGGCCGAGAACGCGTACGCCGTGGAACCGGTCGGGGTCGACAGGACGATGCCGTCGCAGCCGAACCCGGTGACCGGCCGCCCGTCGATCTCCAGCACGACCTCCAGCAGCTTCTCGGCACCGGCCTTCTGCACCGCCGCCTCGTTCAGCGCCCAGTCGGTGTGCACGATGTCGCCGTTGCGGTGCACGATGACGTCGACGGTCATCCGCTCCTCGACCTCGTACGACTTCGTCACCACCCGGTCGACGACCTTGTCCAGGTCGTCCCGCTCGGCCTCCGCGAGGAAGCCGACGGAGCCGAGGTTGACGCCGAGCATCGGCACCCCGGAGGCCCGCGCGAACTCCGCGCCGCGCAGCAGCGTGCCGTCGCCGCCCAGCACGATCAGCAGCTCGCACCCCTCGAGGCACTGCGGCGTGGCCTCGGAGACCAGCTCCACCTCGTCCGGCAGCGGCAGGTCGGCGGCCTCGTACTCGAGGACACGCACCCCGATGCCCTCACGCAGCAGCCCCTTGACGACCAGCTCGGCACTGCGGATGGCCGCCGGCCGCCCGGTGTGGGCGAGCAGGAAAACAGTACGAGCTCGGTTCACGGTCACCGCGGCCCCTCCGCAACTGCACGGTCGACGTCGGCAGGGTCCAGGACAGGAGCCCCGGCCCGAAGCCACAGAAAATACTCCACATTGCCCGACGGCCCGGGCAGCGGACTGGCGGTGACACCCTGCACCCCGAGTCCCAGCTCCCACGCCTTGCCGGCCACCCCCCGCACGGCTTCCGCCCGCAGTTCGGGACTGCGCACGACGCCCCCGCTGCCGAGCCGTTCCTTCCCCACCTCGAACTGCGGCTTGACCATCATCACCAGGTCCGCGTCCGGTCCGGTGCACCGTGCCAGGGCGGGCAGCACCAGCCCCAGCGGGATGAAGGACAAGTCCCCCACGACAAGATCCACAGGCTCCCCATCGATCGCTTCAAGCGTCAACTCGCGTACGTTCGTACGGTCCTTGACGGTGACGCGTTCATCGCTCCGCAGAGACCAGGCGAGTTGTCCGTATCCGACGTCGACGGCGACCACGTGCGCGGCCCCGGCCCGCAGCAGCACGTCCGTGAACCCGCCGGTCGAGGCTCCGGCGTCCAGCGCCCGCCGGCCCTTCACCACGAGTCCGCGCGGCACGAAGGTCTCGAGCGCGCCGGCCAGCTTGTGGCCGCCGCGGGACACGTAGTCGGGGTCGTCGGCGTCGGTGGAGACGACGATCGCGGCCGCCGTCTCCACCTGTGTGGCCGGCTTGGTCGCGACGGTCTTGCCGACGGTGACCCGCCCGGCGGCGATCAGCTGCCCGGCGTGCTCGCGCGAACGCGCGAGCTTGCGGCGTACCAGCTCCGCGTCCAGACGGCGACGTGCGACTCCTGCCACGTTCGGTTCAGCTCCTGTGTTGTCCGTACGGCGATTCGGGGGCGAGACCGGAGGGTCTCATCCGGGGGTGACGGTCGGACGACCGACGGGACCCGCAGGCCCCGGGCGGGCGTCGAGCGCGGTGAGCGCGTCGCGCAGCCCCCGGTGTACATCCTCGTACACCTCGAGGTGTCCGTCGGTGGCGAGGTGATCGGCGTCGGCCAGCCGTTCCAGGTGCGCGTCCGCCTCGGCGTGACCGGTGGGGGTGCGCGGCACGCCCAGCGGGGCGGGGGCGGCCGGGTCGTGCTCCGGCTCCCGCTCGGCCGGGTCGTGCTCCGGCTCCCGCTCCTCGGGCGTGGCCTGTGCCTGCGGCTCCGTCCCCGTCTGCGGCACTGTGTCGCTCATGCCCAGACGCTACCCCGAACGTCTGGGGTACCGTCGGTCGCCATGGCCACGATCGAGGAGTGCCGCGCCGCACTCGAGAAGCTCTCGGACAACATGAGCCGCGCCGAAGGGGACGTCGGGGCGGCCGCGGCCCTGGACCGTTCGGTGAGCTGCCGGATCACCGACCTCGACGTCACGTTCGTCGGCCGGATGACGGCAGGCCGGATCACGGTCCACGACACCCTGCAGGGCCCCCCTCGGCAGAAGGCCGAGATCCGGCTGACCATGACCGGCGACGACCTGGTCGCGCTGGTCGCCGGCGAGCTGAACTTCGCCAAGGCGTGGGGCTCCGGGCGGGTCAAACTCGAGGCCGGACTGCGTGACCTGTTCCAGCTCAGGAAACTCCTGTAGCGACCGCCGAAGCCTCTGCGGCGGCGACGGCCCGTCCGGCCTGCGCCCGCGCCTTGCGCGCCGCCGGCACCACCAGCGGCGTCCCCGTCTCCGGATCGTCGATGACCTGGCAGCGCAGCCCGAAGACCGCCTCCACCAGGTCGGCCGTGACGACCTCGTCCGGGGTGCCCTGCGCGATGACCTCGCCGCCCTTCAGCGCGATCAGATGGGTGGCGTACCGGGCCGCGTGGTTGAGGTCGTGCAGCACGGCCACGAGCGTGCGCCCGTGCTCCTCGTGCAGCTCCGCGCACAGGTCGAGGACGTCGATCTGGTGCTGGATGTCGAGAAACGTGGTCGGCTCGTCGAGCAGCAGCAGCGGGGTCTGCTGGGCGAGGGCCATCGCGATCCACACCCGCTGTCGCTGACCGCCGGACAGCTCGTCGACATACCGGTCGGCGAGCTCGCCGACCCCGGTCCGCGCCATGGACTCGCGCACGACCCTCTCGTCCTCGGCCGACCACTGGCGCAGGATCCCCTGGTGCGAGTAGCGGCCCCGTCCGACGAGGTCGGCGACGGTGATCCCGTCGGGTGCGACGGACGACTGCGGCAGCAGCCCCAGCGTCCGCGCGACCTTCTTCGCGGGCATCGACTGGATGACCTGCCCGTCGAGCAGCACCCGCCCCCGGTGCGGCTTCAGCATCCGCGACAGCGCCCGCAGCAGCGTCGACTTGCCGCAGGCGTTCGGACCGACGATCACCGTGAAGGACTGGTCCGGTATCTGCACCGACAGCTCTTCGGCGATGACCCGCTGGTCGTAGGCGAGGGTGACGTTCTCGGCGGACAGGCGGTTCACGATGCTCCTTCGGTCGTCCGGCCCATGGTCTTCCGGGGCGGGAGTGCTCATATCCGGCCCGCCCGGCGCTCGGTGACGAGGAGCCACAGCAGGTACACCCCGCCCAGCACGCCGGTGACCACGCCCACGGGCAGCTGTCCCGCACCGAAGAGCCGCTGCGCGGCCAGGTCTGCGGTGACCAGCAGAGCGGCGCCCATGCACAGGGAGGGCACGAGGTTCGGTCCGGGCGAGCGGGTCAGGCGCCGGGCGAGCTGCGGTGCGGTGAGCGCCACGAAGCTGACGGGACCCGCGGCCGCGGTGGCAGAGGCGGTGAGCAGCACCGCCGCGACCATCATCACCAGCCGTACCCGCTCCACCCGCACCCCCAGAGCGTGGGAGACGTCGTCGCCCATCTCCGTCATCCGCAGCCCGCGCGCGTGGGCGAGGACGAGCGGCACGAGCACGCAGGTCAGCGCGAGCAGTGGCCACACCTGCTTCCAGTCACGGCCGTCGAGGGTGCCGGTCATCCACACGATGGCGCGCGCCGCGTCGACGAAGTCGGCCTTGGTCATCAGATAGCCGTTGACCGCCGTCGCGACGGCCGAGACACCGATGCCGACGAGCACCAGCCGGTACCCGTGCACCCCCCGCCGCCACGCCAGCAGGTAGATGAGGGCCCCGGTCACCAGGCCTCCCACCAGCGCGCCGACGGTCACCTGGGTGGCGCTGCCGGAGAACAGCACGATCATCACGAGCGCGCCGGCCGTCGCCCCCTGCCCGAGCCCCAGCACGTCGGGGCTGCCCAGCGGATTGCGCGAGACGGCCTGGAACAGGGCTCCGCCGAGCCCGAGCGAGGCGCCGACGAGCAGCCCCACGAGGACCCGGGGCAACCGCAGTTCGTCGACGACGAACTCCTGCCCGGCGTCGCCGTGGCCGAGCAGCGTCCGAACGACGTCACCCGACGAGATCGGGAAGTCCCCGGTGCCGATCAGCACCACGCTCGCGGCGAGCGCGGCCACCACCAGCAGCACGACGACGACGAGCGCCCGCAAATCCAGCCGGACGGACAGCCCACCCGGCCCGCGCAGCGCACGGGGGCCCCGAGAGGTCTGCCGCGCGGGCTTGTCGGCGGGCTTGTTGGCGGGCTTCTGCGGGGTCTCTTGTGCGGTCTTCACAGTTGGGCCGTCCTGCGCCGTCGTACGAGAAAGACGAAGACCGGGCCGCCGATGATCGCGGTCACGATGCCCACCTGGACCTCCGACGGGCGGGCCACGACCCGGCCGACGACGTCCGAGCCGAGCAGCAGCACCGGCGACAGGACCGCCGCGTACGGCATGATCCAGCGCAGGTCGGGGCCGGTGAACGAGCGGACGACGTGCGGGACCATCAGGCCGACGAACACGATCGGCCCGCAGGCGGCGGTCGCGGCGCCGCTCAGCACGGTCGCGGCGAGCATCGACAGCGCCCGGGTGCGGGTGAGGTCGGCGCCTAGCGCCCTCGCCGTGTCGTCGCCCATGGCCACGGCGTTCAGCGGCCGGGCGAGCACGAACGCGAGCAGCGTGCCGACCACCAGGAAGGGCAGCACCTGCCGGACGGTGCCCTCGGTCGCCGAGGACAGCGAGCCCACGGTCCAGAAACGCATCCGGGCGAGCGCCGCGTCGTCCATGATCATCACGGCCTGGAGGTAGCCGTAGAGGGCGGCGCTGATCGCGGTGCCGGCGAGCGCGAGCCGCACCGGTGTGGCCCCGCGGCTGCCGCCGAGGAACCAGACCAGCGCACCGACCGCCGCCGCGCCGAAGAACGCGAACCACACATAGCCGTTGAGGCTGGTGACGCCGAAGAAGGTGATGGCGGTGACGACGGCCGCCGACGCGCCCGCGTTGATGCCGAGCAGCCCGGGGTCGGCCAGCGGATTGCGCGTCAGCGCCTGCAGCACGGCCCCGGACAGACCGAGGGCGGCCCCCACGAGCAGCCCCAGAACGGTCCGCGACAGCCGCTCGTCGACGACGACGTCCGCGTACGTCCCCGAATCCGCGAACAGCCCGTGCCAGACCTGTGCGACCGACAACTCCTTGGCGCCGACGGCGATGCTCGCCACCGCCACCAGCAGGAGGAGCACCAGGGCGGCGAGGAGCCCCGCGGCCCGCGACGCCGCCCGCCGGCTCGGGGGCGCGGCGGCGGTCTGCGCACGCTGTCCGGGAACACTGTCGACCAACACCCGGTTAGGTTAGCCTACCCTCCCATCACCTTCGGGAGCCGGTGTCACAGTCCCAGCCGCGCCAGCGCCTTGCCGGCGTCCAGCTGGCAGACCCCTGCACCCGCAGCCGACCAGGCCGCCGCGCACAACGCCCGCAGCCCGTCCAGGTTTTCGCCCTCCCCCGACAGCTCCAGTCTTTCGGCGCCCGCAGCCGCCGTCCACCCGCCGCAGCGGAAACCCCCGCCGTCCGCGGTGACCTCGGGCTGCCCGGTGAGCATCCCGCGCAGGTCGCGGTCCACGTATGTCGGCCGGTGCTGCGGTGGCGCGGCGAGCAGCTGCGCCCCGTCGGTGACTCCGGTGAGGACGAGCAACGAGTCGACCTCCCCGTTGAACGCCCCCTCGATGTCCGTGTCGAGCCGGTCCCCGACGACCAACGGCCGCTCCGCGCCCGTCCGCAGGATCGTCTCCCGGTGCATCGGGGGCAACGGCTTCCCCGCCACCTGCGGCTCGGCGCCGGTCGCGATCCGCACGACCTCGACCGCCGCACCGTTGCCCGGCGCGATCCCCCGCCCACTGGGAATCGTCAGATCCGTGTTGGACGCGAACCACGGCACCCCGCGCGCGACCGCGTACGACGCCTCCGCGAACCGCCCCCACGTCAGATCGGGCCCGCCGAAGCCCTGCACCACGGCCGCCGGATCGTCGTCCGCCGACTCCACGGGCACGAGTCCGCGTTCCCGCAGTGCGACCCGCAGGCCCTCCCCGCCGATCACCAGCACCCGCGCCCCCGCCGGTACCTGCTCGCTGATCAGCCGCGCCACCGCCTGCGCCGAGGTGATGACGTCCTCGGCGCCCGTCGGTATCCCCAGCTCCGTGAGATGTCCGGCTACCGCGTCGGGTGTGCGCAGCGCGTTGTTGGTGACATAGGCGAGCCGCATGCCCCCCGCGCGCGCGGTGGCCAACGACTGGACCGCGTGCACGATCGCGTTCCCGCCCGCGTACACCACCCCGTCGAGATCGAGCAGCGCCGTGTCGTACGCCTCGCTCAGGGCCTGCCCACTGGCCTCGGGCCTCGTCCTGACGCTTCGGCTCATTCCGCATCGCTCCTCGTTCGCTCCGCTTTCCCCCGATCATCCCGCATGCCGCCGACACACGTACGATGCCGGGATGAACTCAGCAGGTCACTCGGAAGCGACGGCGCCCCGAGGCCTGGAACTCACCCCGTTCCGAGGCCTGCGCTACGACCCCGACCGGGTCGGCAGTCTCGCCGCCGTCACCTCCCCGCCGTACGACGTCGTGGTCCGCCCCGACGGCCTGCACCACCTCCAGGACGCGGACCCGTACAACATCGTCCGGCTGATCCTCCCTCAGGCCACCACCCCCGAGGTCCGCAACGAACAGGCGGCCGGCACCCTGCGGCGCTGGCTGGCCGAGGGCGTCCTCGCGGCGGACGCCGAGCCCTCCCTGTACGTCTACGAACAGCGGCACGCCGACGGCATGCTCCAGCGCGGTCTCATCGGCAACCTGCGCCTCTCGGATCCGTCGGAGGGCACCGTCCTCCCCCATGAGGACGTCATGCCGCACGTCGTCGCGGACCGCGCGGCGCTGATGCGCGCCACGCACGCGAACCTCGAGCCGCTCCTGCTCACGTACCGGGGCGGCGGCGCCGCGACGGAGGCGGTCGACCGCACGGCCGCCGGCCCCCCGCTGCTGTCGACCACCACGGACGACGGCTACAGCCACCGCCTCTGGGCGATCACGGACCCCGCCGAGACGGCCCGTGTCCAGGCAGACCTCGCGCACCACCAGGCCCTCATCGCCGACGGCCACCACCGCTGGGCGACCTACCTGCGTCTCCGCACGGAACACCCTTCGCCCAGCCCCTGGGACCAGGGTCTGGTCCTTCTGGTCGACACCGCCCGCTACCCCTTGCGCGTCCGCGCCATCCACCGTCTCCTGCACGGCCTGCCGGTCGCCGATGCCCTGTCCGCGCTCGCGGGCCGGTTCCGCGTCCGCCGCCTGGACGTCTCCCTCCCGGAGGCCCTCGACGCCCTCGCGGACGCCACGGCGGCGGGCAACGCGTTCCTGCTGGCGGGCGACGACGCCTTTCACCTCGTCGACCGCCCCGACCCCGCCCTCCTCGACCGCACGGTTCCGGCCGACCGCCCCGGGGCCTGGCGCACCCTGGACGCGACGGTCCTGCACGCCACGCTCCTGGCGCACATATGGCACGTCCCCGAGGACGACCCGGCCCGCATCGCCTACATCCACGACACGGCGGCCACGGTGCGCAAGGCCCGACGCGACGGCGGCACGGCGGTCCTGCTCCACCCCGTCCGCGAGGAGGTCGTCCGCGACCTGGCCCGGCAGGGCGTCATGATGCCCCGCAAGTCCACGTCCTTCGGCCCCAAGCCGGCCTCGGGCCTGGTCCTGCGCGCCCTGGACGTCTGAGGACAAGCGTGCCCTGAACGCACGAAGGGGCGGGACCCGGTGCCCCGGATCCCGCCCCTTCTCGCTGTCACCGGCGCGCGTGCACGTCAGTCCTCGTCACGGTCGTCCGGGCGGTCCGCCTTCTCCGCAGCGGCGTCCGCGTCATCGGTGTCATCGGTCTCGTCCGCCGCCGCCTCGACGACAAACTCGTCGGTGTCCTCGTCGGTGTCGCCCTCGCTCTCGTCGAGAGCGTCGACGAAGTCCACCCCGTCCAGCTCGGCGAGCCGGTCGGAGGCGTCGGTGCTGCCGTCCCGGTCCGCTTCCACGGCCTTGGCGAACCACTCGCGCGCCTCGCCCTCACGCCCTGCGGCGAGCAGCGCGTCGGCGTACGCGTACCGCAGCCGCGCGGTCCACGGCTGGACGGCGCTGGAGGCCAGCTCGGGGCTCTGCAGCGTCACGATGGCCGCGTCCAACTGCCCCATGTCACGCCGGGCGCCGGCCGCGACGAGCCGCATCTCCACCTGTCCGGCCTTGTCGAGCTTGTGCACCTCGGGAGCACCGGCCATGTCCAGGGCCTTCTCCGGCCTGCCGAGCCCACGCTCGCAGTCGGCCATGACGGGCCACAGCTCCGCACTGCCGGTCATCCGCCGCGCGGCCCGGAACTCGGCGAGCGCCTCGCTGTACTTCTGGTTGGCGTACGCGGCGAACCCGCCCGCCTCCCGCACCGCGGCGACCCGCGACGCCAGACGCAAGGCGATCTTGGAGTACGCGTAGGCCCGCTCGGGGTCCTCGTCGATCAGCCGCGCGACCATCACCAGGTTCTTCGCGACATCTTCGGCGAGCGTCTTGGGCAGGCTCAGCAGCTCCTGCCGCACGTCCTTGTCGATCTCATCACCGGTGACGTCCTCCGGAATCGGCAGCCGCTTGATCGGCTCCCGGTCCCGGTCCCGGTCGTCGCGGAAACGGCTTCCGTCACCCTGCCGGTCGTCCCGGCCACGGAAACCGCCGCCCGGCCGCCCACCGCGGTCGTCACGACGGGGGCCCCGGTCGTCCCGCCCGCGGAACCCACCGCGCTCCCCACCACGGTCGTCCCGCCGGCCGGACCCACCACGGTCGTCCCGCCGGAAGGCCGGACGGTCCCCACGGTCATCACGACGCTCGTCACGCCGGTCGTCCCGACGGAACGGGGGTCGATCGGAGCCGCGGTCGTCACGACGGTCATCACGCCGGAAGGCCGGACGGTCCCCACGGTCGTCCCGCCGGAAGGCGGGACGGTCCCCACGGTCGTCACGCCGGTCATCACGCCGGAAGGCCGGACGGTCTCCACGGTCGTCCCGCCGGAAGGCGGGACGGTCCCCACGGTCGTCACGCCGGTCATCGCGACGGAAGGCCGGACGGTCCCCACGGTCATCACGACGGTCGTCACGCCGGTCGTCCCGACGGAACGGGGGTCGATCGGTGCCGCGGTCGTCACGACGGGGGGCGGGCCGGTCGCCACGGTCGTCCCGACGGAACGCCGGACGGTCACCACGGTCGTCCCTGCGCGGCCCACGGTCACCTTCACGCCGGTCGTCCCGACGATCGTCCCGCCTGCCGAAGCCACCACGGTTGTCGTCGCGACGGAAGCCACCGCGGTTGTCGTCACGCCGATCGTTGTCACGGCGGAAGCCGCCACGGTCACGATCGCCCTCGCGGGGGCCGTCTCGACGGTCGTCGCGGCGGAACGGGGGTCGGTCGCCGCCGCGGTCGTCACGACGGGGGGCGGGCCGGTCGCCACGGTCGTCCCGACGGAACGCCGGACGGTCACCACGGTCGTCCCTGCGCGGCCCACGGTCACCTTCACGCCGGTCGTCCCGACGATCGTCCCGCCTGCCGAAGCCACCACGGTTGTCGTCGCGAGGGAAGCCACCACGATTGGCGTCGCCACGCTCGCCACGGTCGGCGGAACTCCGGTCGTCGCGACGGCCGTTGCTCGCACGGTCGTTGTCGCGACGGAAGCCGCCTCGCTCACCACGGAAGCCGCCTCGCTCACCACGGTTGGCGCCGCGGTCACCGCGGTCCCCACTGTCCCGTCGCCGCTGGTCGCGCTCCGGTCGGTCGTCGGGAGAGTTGGTGGACATCGGTGACTCCTGTCTTCGGTACCGCAAACATTGTAAAAACAAAAGGACCCCTGGTCCCAGCTGAACGCTGGGACCAGGGGTCCTTCCAAAGATTGTTCGGCGGTGTCCTACTCTCCCACAGGGTCCCCCCTGCAGTACCATCGGCGCTGTAAGGCTTAGCTTCCGGGTTCGGAATGTAACCGGGCGTTTCCCTCACGCTATGACCACCGAAACCCTAATGGTTTCGAGCGAACAAGCACACTTTTCACTTGTTTCGAGCTCTTACCGGCAACAGTCGTTGCCTCAGAACTAACACAGTGGACGCGAGCAACTGAGGACAAGCCCTCGGCCTATTAGTACCAGTCAGCTTCACCCATTACTGGGCTTCCACATCCGGCCTATCAACCCAGTCGTCTACTGGGAGCCTTACCCCATCAAGTGGGTGGGAATACTCATCTCGAAGCAGGCTTCCCGCTTAGATGCTTTCAGCGGTTATCCCTCCCGAACGTAGCCAACCAGCCATGCCCTTGGCAGAACAACTGGCACACCAGAGGTTCGTCCGTCCCGGTCCTCTCGTACTAGGGACAGCCCTTCTCAATATTCCTGCGCGCGCAGCGGATAGGGACCGAACTGTCTCACGACGTTCTAAACCCAGCTCGCGTACCGCTTTAATGGGCGAACAGCCCAACCCTTGGGACCGACTCCAGCCCCAGGATGCGACGAGCCGACATCGAGGTGCCAAACCATCCCGTCGATATGGACTCTTGGGGAAGATCAGCCTGTTATCCCCGGGGTACCTTTTATCCGTTGAGCGACGGCGCTTCCACAAGCCACCGCCGGATCACTAGTCCCGACTTTCGTCCCTGCTCGACCCGTCGGTCTCACAGTCAAGCTCCCTTGTGCACTTACACTCAACACCTGATTGCCAACCAGGCTGAGGGAACCTTTGGGCGCCTCCGTTACTCTTTAGGAGGCAACCGCCCCAGTTAAACTACCCATCAGACACTGTCCCTGATCCGGATCACGGACCCAGGTTAGACATCCAGCACGACCAGACTGGTATTTCAACGACGACTCCACCTGAACTGGCGTCCAAGCTTCACAGTCTCCCAGCTATCCTACACAAGCCGAACCGAACACCAATATCAAACTGTAGTAAAGGTCCCGGGGTCTTTCCGTCCTGCTGCGCGAAACGAGCATCTTTACTCGTAGTGCAATTTCACCGGGCCTATGGTTGAGACAGTCGAGAAGTCGTTACGCCATTCGTGCAGGTCGGAACTTACCCGACAAGGAATTTCGCTACCTTAGGATGGTTATAGTTACCACCGCCGTTTACTGGCGCTTAAGTTCTCAGCTTCGCCACCCCGAAGAGTGACTAACCGGTCCCCTTAACGTTCCAGCACCGGGCAGGCGTCAGTCCGTATACATCGCCTTACGGCTTCGCACGGACCTGTGTTTTTAGTAAACAGTCGCTTCTCGCTGGTCTCTGCGGCCACCCCCAGCTCGAGGAGCAAGTCCTCTCACCAAGCGTGGCCCCCCTTCTCCCGAAGTTACGGGGGCATTTTGCCGAGTTCCTTAACCATAGTTCACCCGAACGCCTCGGTATTCTCTACCTGACCACCTGAGTCGGTTTAGGGTACGGGCCGCCATGAAACTCGCTAGAGGCTTTTCTCGACAGCATAGGATCATCCACTTCGCCACAATCGGCTCGGCATCAGGTCTCAGCCTTGATGTGTGACGGATTTGCCTATCACACGGCCTACACCCTTACCCCGGGACAACCACCGCCCGGGATGGACTACCTTCCTGCGTCACCCCATCACTCACCTACTGCAAGTCTGGTCCGTCGGCTCCACCACTTTCCATTCCCCGAAGGGTCCGGAACGGCTTCACGGACTTAGCATCGCCTGGTTCAATGTTTGACGCTTCACAGCGGGTACCGGAATATCAACCGGTTATCCATCGACTACGCCTGTCGGCCTCGCCTTAGGTCCCGACTTACCCTGGGCAGATCAGCTTGACCCAGGAACCCTTAGTCAATCGGCGCACACGTTTCTCACGTGTGAATCGCTACTCATGCCTGCATTCTCACTCGTGAACCGTCCACAACTACCTTCCGGTGCTGCTTCACCCGGCACACGACGCTCCCCTACCCATCACGATCCCCGTTGGGGGTATATATCGCAATGACACGACTTCGGCGGTACGCTTGAGCCCCGCTACATTGTCGGCGCGGAATCACTAGACCAGTGAGCTATTACGCACTCTTTCAAGGGTGGCTGCTTCTAAGCCAACCTCCTGGTTGTCTCTGCGACTCCACATCCTTTCCCACTTAGCGTACGCTTAGGGGCCTTAGTCGATGCTCTGGGCTGTTTCCCTCTCGACCATGGAGCTTATCCCCCACAGTCTCACTGCCGCGCTCTCACTTACCGGCATTCGGAGTTTGGCTAAGGTCAGTAACCCGGTAGGGCCCATCGCCTATCCAGTGCTCTACCTCCGGCAAGAAACACACGACGCTGCACCTAAATGCATTTCGGGGAGAACCAGCTATCACGGAGTTTGATTGGCCTTTCACCCCTAACCACAGGTCATCCCCCAGGTTTTCAACCCTGGTGGGTTCGGTCCTCCACGAAGTCTTACCTCCGCTTCAACCTGCCCATGGCTAGATCACTCCGCTTCGGGTCTTGAGCGTGCTACTGAAACGCCCTGTTCGGACTCGCTTTCGCTACGGCTACCCCACCCGGGTTAACCTCGCAACACACCGCAAACTCGCAGGCTCATTCTTCAAAAGGCACGCAGTCACGAGATACGTGCAAGCACGTATCCGACGCTCCCACGGCTTGTAGGCACACGGTTTCAGGTACTATTTCACTCCGCTCCCGCGGTACTTTTCACCATTCCCTCACGGTACTATCCGCTATCGGTCACCAGGGAATATTTAGGCTTAGCGGGTGGTCCCGCCAGATTCACACGGGATTTCTCGGGCCCCGTGCTACTTGGGTGTCTCTCAAACGAGCCGTTGATGTTTCGACTACGGGGGTCTTACCCTCTACGCCGGACCTTTCGCATGTCCTTCGCCTACATCAACGGTTTCTGACTCGCCTCACAGCCGGCAGACTGTGAAAGAGAGATCCCACAACCCCGAATGCGCAACCCCTGCCGGGTCTCACACGCATACGGTTTGGCCTCATCCGGTTTCGCTCGCCACTACTCCCGGAATCACGGTTGTTTTCTCTTCCTGCGGGTACTGAGATGTTTCACTTCCCCGCGTTCCCTCCACATACCCTATGTGTTCAGGTATGGGTGACAGCCCATGACGACTGCCGGGTTTCCCCATTCGGAAACCCCCGGATCAAAGCCTGGTTGACGGCTCCCCGGGGACTATCGTGGCCTCCCACGTCCTTCATCGGTTCCTGGTGCCAAGGCATCCACCGTGCGCCCTTAAAAACTTGGCCACAGATGCTCGCGTCCACTGTGCAGTTCTCAAACAACGACCAGCCACCCATCACCCCCAACCTGAGCTGGAGTTCACTGGGGCCGGCATCAGAAGGACGACCTCACGGCCATACCCTCAGACACCCAACAGCGTGCCCGGCACCCCCGCCACTCATGATCAGCTTTCCACGCTCCGAAGAGCAGTACTTGCAGCCCGAGATGACTGAGAATGCCGAATAATCAACGTTCCACCCATGAGCAACCAGCACCGGACGTTCGCCGATGAACTGGCCTCTGGACAACCTTGCGGCTGCCTAGAAGTGCTCCTTAGAAAGGAGGTGATCCAGCCGCACCTTCCGGTACGGCTACCTTGTTACGACTTCGTCCCAATCGCCAGTCCCACCTTCGACAGCTCCCTCCCACAAGGGGTTGGGCCACCGGCTTCGGGTGTTACCGACTTTCGTGACGTGACGGGCGGTGTGTACAAGGCCCGGGAACGTATTCACCGCAGCAATGCTGATCTGCGATTACTAGCAACTCCGACTTCATGGGGTCGAGTTGCAGACCCCAATCCGAACTGAGACCGGCTTTTTGAGATTCGCTCCACCTCACGGTTTCGCAGCTCTTTGTACCGGCCATTGTAGCACGTGTGCAGCCCAAGACATAAGGGGCATGATGACTTGACGTCGTCCCCACCTTCCTCCGAGTTGACCCCGGCAGTCTCCTGTGAGTCCCCATCACCCCGAAGGGCATGCTGGCAACACAGAACAAGGGTTGCGCTCGTTGCGGGACTTAACCCAACATCTCACGACACGAGCTGACGACAGCCATGCACCACCTGTACACCGACCACAAGGGGGCGACCATCTCTGGCCGTTTCCGGTGTATGTCAAGCCTTGGTAAGGTTCTTCGCGTTGCGTCGAATTAAGCCACATGCTCCGCTGCTTGTGCGGGCCCCCGTCAATTCCTTTGAGTTTTAGCCTTGCGGCCGTACTCCCCAGGCGGGGAACTTAATGCGTTAGCTGCGGCACCGACGACGTGGAATGTCGCCAACACCTAGTTCCCACCGTTTACGGCGTGGACTACCAGGGTATCTAATCCTGTTCGCTCCCCACGCTTTCGCTCCTCAGCGTCAGTAATGGCCCAGAGATCCGCCTTCGCCACCGGTGTTCCTCCTGATATCTGCGCATTTCACCGCTACACCAGGAATTCCGATCTCCCCTACCACACTCTAGTCTGCCCGTATCGAATGCAGACCCGGGGTTAAGCCCCGGGCTTTCACATCCGACGCGACAGACCGCCTACGAGCTCTTTACGCCCAATAATTCCGGACAACGCTTGCGCCCTACGTATTACCGCGGCTGCTGGCACGTAGTTAGCCGGCGCTTCTTCTGCAGGTACCGTCACTTTCGCTTCTTCCCTGCTGAAAGAGGTTTACAACCCGAAGGCCGTCATCCCTCACGCGGCGTCGCTGCATCAGGCTTTCGCCCATTGTGCAATATTCCCCACTGCTGCCTCCCGTAGGAGTCTGGGCCGTGTCTCAGTCCCAGTGTGGCCGGTCGCCCTCTCAGGCCGGCTACCCGTCGTCGCCTTGGTGAGCCATTACCTCACCAACAAGCTGATAGGCCGCGGGCTCATCCTTCACCGCCGGAGCTTTCAACCCCCACAGATGCCTGCGGGAGTGGTATCCGGTATTAGACCCCGTTTCCAGGGCTTGTCCCAGAGTGAAGGGCAGATTGCCCACGTGTTACTCACCCGTTCGCCACTAATCCCCACCGAAGTGGTTCATCGTTCGACTTGCATGTGTTAAGCACGCCGCCAGCGTTCGTCCTGAGCCAGGATCAAACTCTCCGTGAATGTTTTCCCGTAATCGGGATCGCACACACGAGAGCGGAACGTCGAGCGGAATAAGCCCGGCGTTCACAACGTCCTCGCTGTGTTTGTTTCAAAGGAACCTCATCCTCGGCTATCACTGCCGGGGACGGGGTATCAACATATCTGGCGTTGATTTTTGGCACGCTGTTGAGTTCTCAAGGAACGGACGCTTCCTTCGTACTCACCCTCTCAGGCTTTCCTCCGGGCAGTTTCCCTTCGGTCTTGCGTTTCCGACTCTATCAGACCGTTTTCCGGTCCGATTCCCTGTCGGCGGGATGAGCTTCAAGGCTTTGGGCTTTCGCCCTGCGGCCTTTCGACATTCACTACGCTAGCCGATTCCCTCCGCAACTCATAATCGAGTTCCACAGGGTTCGAATTCAGGCATGCAGGCATGCCGAAATCGCTCCCGCTGAGGGGTGTTGTAGGTAGTGGGTTGGCCACTTCCGGCTGCAGGCGATCGCCGTACCCGGTTCAAGCGGCTCGGGCCACGTTACGCGCCGGCCAACAGCGAGTCAACTTGGGCGACGCCTGGGGACATGGGCCCGGTAGAGGCTCACCGTCGGGTCGTCAGCTACCCAGTAGCGCCGGGGGTGTACGGCTCCGTCGCCGGAAACCCCGGTGCGCGGACCGCTGCGTACCTGGTCGGAGGGAACGGCGACGCCGGTCAGGATGCGTAGAGGGGTGTCGTCGGAGGTACAGGCGTCCGTCCCGTCGAGTGCTCGGTCCACGCCCAGCGCGGTTGCCAGGCGTGTCGGGCCTTTGGCCAGTTCCTTGTCATTTCAGGCCGATAGTCGACGTTTGCGCGCCGCTTCGGCGCCCTCGACGATCTCCCCGGCGCGGAGCAGGACGGCACTCGCCCTGCCTTCCGGACCACAGACCAGGTTCCTGCAGTGCCACATGCCGTGGGTGACTCGCCAAGCATGTATGTCGCATCGGCAGGGCGACGACAAGCAGGAGACAGGCAGTGCGAGCGATCATCTACGCCAGGCTCAGCCCCCACCCCGAGGGGCGAGGAGTCCAAGGGCGGGAACTTGGCACAACAGGTCGAGTCGAGTCGGGCGCCGTGCGACCGGAACAGCTGGTCAGTCGTAGCCGATCGTCGAGAAGGACACGTCGGCTTCGACCAAGCGGGGAGGCAAGTGAAGCAACGAGTGGGAGCGCGTCAAGGCCGGGGCAACAGGCGTCACGCCGGCCGCCGCACAGGCTCAGGGAGTGCTCGAAGCACTCGAGCGGCAGGGACGGCGCGCCACACGCCACGCTCGCGAGCGATCACCCACCTTCCGATCCAACCTCCGCGCCGACTCACCGGCGAGCCGTGGGCCAGGCACCCGGCGGCTCAGGATCCGGCGGGCGGTTCGGCTCTCGGGCTCAGTCGGTACACGGAGACCGTTGGATCACCGGCCAGGAAGAACCGGTGTTGCCAGTCGTGGGCCTTGCTCACGCCTACCCGAGGACCGACCCGGATGAGCGCGGTGGGTACCGGCTCACCCTCGGACAACACGACCGAGGCACCTGCCAGGAGGTCTGCGCCGTTGTGCTCTCCCGTGATGCCTAGCGCCTGGCAGAAGTTCCCCGGACCCCGGGCAAGACGTGGGCTCTCGACCCTCTCACCTCGTCGCTTACGTGCCAGGTCTTCCCCCGCGATGACCCTGCCTGCCCGGACGAGGACAGCCGAGGCGATGCCGTCCGTCCCGGTGACGACGTTGGCGCACCAGTGAAGACCGTGGGACCGGTAGACGTACAGGTGTCCTGCGGGTCCGAACATGACGGCGTTACGGGGTGTCCGGCCACGGTAGGCATGGGAGGCCGGGTCGGCTGTACCGGAGTACGCCTCGGTCTCCGTGATGGCGATGCTCACGGTCCCCTCGGGCGTCTTGCAGGTGAGGACGCTCCCGAGCAGCTTGGGGGCGACCTCTTCGGCAGGGTGGGCGAGGAAGTCGACGTTCATGCTGCCCGCCTTGACATGCCGTAGGTGAAGTGGGCGTACACATGGCCGGGCGGGCCGAACATCACGCAGTTGCGGGCCGTGCGGCCGCGACAGGCGCGGGAGCCGGGGTCGTTCGGTCCGTCGTAGGCCTCGGCCTCCGTGAGACGCAGGGTGATCGGACCGTCGGGGGTCGAACGGACCAGGAGCCGGCCGAGGAGATCGGGAGCCACCGACAGGACAGGGCGGTCGAAGAAGGTCCTGGGCAGGGGCGTACGGTCGGGGGTCGCGATCATGCCCTCCGAGCGTAGTGCAGACCGGTGGGTGCGTCGGGGTGGTCAGCGGGCACTCGGCTTGCCAGGGTGAGGGACGCGGAACCGGCCTCGTCCGGATCGCGTTTGTAGGGATCGAGGGATCCCGTCCGCAGAAGTTCGTAGGTAGAGGGAGAGTCATGGCGTTCAAGAAGCTGCTCGCGAGTCTGGGGGCCGGCGGGGCTTCGGTCGAGACCGTGCTGACCGAGGTCAACGTCGTTCCGGGCGGTGTGGTCCAGGGCGAGGTGCGGATCCAGGGCGGATCCGTCAACCAGGAGATCGAAGGACTGTCCGTCGGGCTCCAGGCCAAGGTCGAGGTCGAGAGCGGGGACCAGGAGTACAAGCAGGACATCGAGTTCACCAAGCAGCGGCTCGGCGGCGCGTTCGAGCTCCAGGCCGGCGCGGTGCACGCGGTGCCGTTCGGGCTGGAGATCCCGTGGGAGACGCCGATCACGATGATCGACGGGCAGGCGCTGCGCGGGATGCACATCGGTGTGACGACCGAGCTGGCTATCGCTCGGGCCGTGGACTCCGGTGACCTGGACCCGGTCAACGTGCACCCGCTGCCGGCGCAGAAGGCCATCCTGGACGCCTTCGTCCAGCTGGGCTTCCGGTTCAAGAACGCGGACATGGAGCGCGGCCACATCCGGGGCACGCGGCAGAAGCTGCCGTTCTACCAGGAGATCGAGTTCTTCCCGCCGTCGCAGTACCGGGGGCTGAACCAGGTCGAGCTGAGCTTCGTGGCCGACGAGCACACGATGGACGTCGTGCTGGAGATGGACAAGAAGCCCGGGCTGTTCAGCGAGGGCAGTGACACCTTCCGCTCGTTCCAGGTGGGTCTGCAGGACCACCACGCAACGGACTGGGCCGGGTACCTCAACCAGTGGCTGTCCGAGGTCGGCAGCAGGCGCAACTGGTTCTAGGCTCGGAACCACAGACTCCAGAACCGTTCAGGAGGTACCGAGGTGACCGAGCTCAAGAGGCGGCCGCTCCCCCATGACTTCCATCCTCCCGTGCCGTCGTTCACGGTGACGAGCGAGGACGTCGAGGAGGGGGCCACCCTCAAGGCCGACCAGGTCCAGTCCAAGGGCAACACCTCGCCGCAGCTGCGGTGGGAGGGTTTCCCGTCCGGGACCAAGAGCTTCGCCGTGACCTGCTTCGACCCGGACGCCCCGACCGGCAGCGGGTTCTGGCACTGGGTCGTGTTCGACATCCCGGCCTCGGTGACCGAGCTGCCGGCGGGTGCGGGCAGCGGCACGTTCGAGGGGCTGCCGGAGAGCGCCGTACAGGTGCGCAACGACTACGGCAGCAAGAACTTCGGCGGTGCCGCACCGCCGCCCGGGGACGGGCCGCACCGGTACGTCTTCACGGTGTACGCGGTGGACCGGGAGAAGCTCGGTCCGGACGCGGAGGTCTCCCCTGCCGTCGTGGGCTTCAACCTTCGGTTCCACGCGCTCGCCCGCGCCCAGCTGATCGGTGAGTACGAAGATCCCACGGAGGGATGATTCAGCTCATCGTTCGTGCAACGTTTGCCCGCCCCTGGTCTTGGAAGTGATCAGGGGCGGGCATTTTTGTTGCCGGGGGTCACGGGGGTCGCCTCCCGTGGAGCAGCAGATATTGCGTTGTCCATCTCGGCGTGCCCGGCCAGAGTTGGTCCCAGCCTGCCAGGGGGTGGGCCGGTGCACACAGGAGGTGGGCTGGTATGCGGGACACGCTGGTGCTGAACGCGAGCTTCGAGCCGCTGTCGACGGTGACGTTGAACCGAGCCGTCGTTCTGGTGCTTCAGGACAAGGCCGTCGTCGAGCAGGCCCACCCCGAACTGCGGATGCGCGGCGCGGAGGTCGACATCCCGGCGCCCCGGGTGATCAGACTGTGCAGGTACGTACGGGTGCCGTTCCGAAGACAAGCGCCGTGGTCGAGGCGCGGTGTGCTGATCAGGGACCGTCACCGGTGCGCCTACTGCGGTCGTCGGGCGACGACGGTGGACCACGTGGTGCCGCGGGCGCAGGGTGGTCAGGACGCGTGGCTGAACACGGTCGCCTCGTGCGCGGAGGACAACCACCGCAAGGCGGACCGGACTCCGGAGCAGGCGCAGATGCCGTTGCTGCGGCAGCCGTTCGAGCCGACTCCGGCGGACGCCATGCTGCTGGCGCTGGGGCAGGACGACCTGGCCGCGCTGCCTGAGTGGCTGACGCTGGACGCCGCGTAGCCCGTATCCGGACGTGACCGGGGCCCGCCTTCTGTCGGAAGGCGGGCCCCGGTCAGGTCGGTGGTCAGTCGAGGGACGGCTTCTCACGACGCTCGTTGCCGCCGTTGTTGTTGCCGCCGTTGTTGTTGCCGCCGTTGTTGCCGTTGCCGGAGTTGCCGCCGCCCGAACCGCCGCCGAACGGGCCGAAGTTGCCCATGGCGCCGGACAGTCCCTTCAGGGCGTCGCCGATCTCGCTGGGCACGATCCACAGCTTGTTGGCGTCGCCTTCGGCGATCTTCGGAAGCATCTGGAGGTACTGGTAGGAGAGCAGCTTCTGGTCCGGGTCGCCGGCGTGGATCGCCTCGAAGACAGTGCGCACGGCCTGCGCTTCGCCCTCGGCACGCAGGGCGGCGGCCTTGGCCTCGCCTTCGGCGCGCAGGATCTGCGACTGCTTCTCACCCTCGGCGGTGAGGATGGCGGCCTGCCGGGTGCCTTCGGCGGTGAGGATCGCGGCGCGCTTGTCGCGGTCGGCGCGCATCTGCTTCTCCATCGAGTCCTGGATGGAGGTCGGGGGCTCGATGGCCTTGAGTTCCACGCGGTTGACGCGGATGCCCCACTTGCCGGTGGCCTCGTCGAGGACGCCGCGCAGGGCCGCGTTGATCTCCTCGCGGGAGGTCAGGGTCCGCTCGAGGTCCATGCCGCCGATGATGTTGCGGAGTGTGGTGACGGTGAGCTGCTCGATCGCCTGGATGTAGCTGGCGACTTCGTACGTCGCCGCCCGGGCGTCGGTCACCTGGTAGTAGATGACGGTGTCGATGTTCACGACCAGGTTGTCCTGGGTGATCACCGGCTGCGGCGGGAACGGCACCACCTGTTCGCGCAGGTCGATGCGGTTGCGGATGGTGTCGATGAACGGGACGACGATGTTGAGGCCCGCGTTGAGTGTCCTCGTGTAGCGGCCGAACCGCTCCACGATGGCGGCACTCGCCTGTGGGATGACCTGGATCGTCTTGATCAGGGCGATGAAGACCAACACCACCAGAATGACCAGGACGATGATGACCGGTTCCATCGCGGCTCCCCGTACCTTTCTCCGCCTCGGCGCTTTCGGAAGATCTTATGTCTGTTGAAGATCTTGCTGGTCGAGTCTGTCAGACCGTCGTGCGGCTCGGGAGGTGTTCGGTTCACTTGCGTCGTACGGGAGTTGTGCAAGGTCAGATGACGATCGCCGTGGCTCCCTCGATGTCCACGACGTCGACCTCCTGCCCTACGTCGTAGGCGCGTTCGGTGTCCAGCGCTCGGGCGGACCAGATCTCCCCGGCGAGCTTGATGCGGCCGCCCGAGCCGTCGACGCGTTCCAGAACGACGGCCTGCTTGCCCTTCAGGGCGTCGACGCCGGTGGCGAGTTGGGGACGCTGCCGGTCGTGCCGCATCGCGATGGGCCGTACGACGGCGATGAGGGCGACGGAGACGACGATGAAGACGAGTACCTGCGCCACGGCGCCGAGACCGAGGCCCGCGGCGATCGCGGCGGCCACTGCGCCGACCGCGAGCATGCCGAACTCGGGCATCGCGGTCACCACGAGCGGGATGCCCAGTGCTGCCGCGCCGACGAGCCACCACACCCACGCGTCGATGTCGTTCACACGGTCATGGTAGGGCCGTACCTCCCGCCGGGGACAGGGCGCAAAGGGGGCGGTCAGGACAGCGGAAGGCCCTGCGCCGTCCAGCGGTCGCCGACCTGTTCCACGACGAGCGGGAGCCCGAAGCACAGGGAGAGGTTGCGGGAGGTGAGCTCGAGCTCGACCGGGCCCGCGGCGAGGACCTTGCCCTGGCGGATCATGAGGACGTGGGTGAAGCCGGGGGCGATCTCCTCGACGTGGTGCGTGACCATGATCATCGAGGGGGCGACGGGGTCGCGGGCGAGGCGGCCGAGGCGGCGGACGAGGTCCTCGCGGCCCCCGAGGTCGAGGCCGGCGGCCGGCTCGTCGAGGAGCAGCAGTTCGGGGTCGGTCATCAGGGCGCGGGCGATGAGGGTGCGCTTGCGCTCGCCCTCGGAGAGGGTGCCGAACTTCCGGTCGAGGTAGTCGCTCATGCCGAGGCGGTCGAGGAAGGCGCGGGCGCGCTGCTCGTCGACGTCCTCGTACTCCTCCTGCCAGCCGGCCGTCATGCCGTAGGCGGCGGTCAGGACGGTCTGCAGGACGGTCTGCCGCTTGGGGAGCTTGTCGGCGAGGGCGATGCCGGCCATGCCGACGCGTGGGCGCAGTTCGAAGACGTCGGTGCCGGGCTTGCCGAGGGGCTCGCCGAGGACGGAGACCTCGCCGGAGCTCGGGAAGAGGTAGGTGGAGGCGATGTTCAGGAGGGTCGTCTTGCCGGCTCCGTTCGGGCCGAGGATGACCCAGCGCTCGCCCTCCTTGACCGACCAGGAGACCTGGTCCACCAGAGCCCGGCCCTCACGGACCACGGATACGTCCTGAAGCTCCAGAACATCGCTCATGAGCGCGTTGTCTCCCCTTGCAGTGTGGCCGGTCGTCTGTCGCGGGCGCCTGTGGCTCGGACCGCCGCGCGTGGGTGGGCGCGGCCCCTTCGGGAAAATCTACGCCACCGGTCGGGCGGCCCGTTCCATCGGTCCGGTCCTTAGGGTGGGGGGATGCTTTCGGAACCGCGCTCTGGTCGCCTTGCCGCTTGGGGAAATGCCCTGTTGGCCGGATTCGTCTCGCCGGACGACGCCGTTGTCGCCGTCGTCGGGGAGGACGCCGTGCATCGGGTGGAGGGGCTGCCCGGTGAGACGGGGCCGGTCGGGCTCTCGCTCGCACTGGGCCGGCTGCGGACACTCGGGGTCACCGGACTGCGGGTGGCGCTGCCCGTGCCGGGGCATCCGCTGGGGCTGAGCGGGCCGCCGGAGTTCAACGCGCGGGCGCTGGACGCGGAGGAGGCGGTGATCGGTCACGGGGCCGGGTACGGGCTGGTGCCCCTGGTGCACGAGGCCGGGCCCGAGGGCGATGTGCACGTCGAGGTGGTGTGGCACTGCCTGCCGGTGCGGGAGGCGCCGCCGGCCGACGTGCCGTCGCTGGGCGAGGCGGAGCGGGAGCTGGCGGAGGCGTTGCGGGACGCCACGGCGGTGCTGTCGCGGCTGGACGTGGCGGGGTCGGGGCCGGTCGCGGAGGCGGCGATCGACGCGTACCGGGCGCGGGCCGAGCGTGGACGGGAGGTGCTGGCGCCGGGGTATCCGCCGCGGGCGGTGCGGGTGCTGGAGCTGGCGCAGCGGGTGGGGCTGCTGGTGTCCCTGGCGGACGAGAGCGGGTCGGGGGGCGCGGTCACCTCCGGTGAGATGGCGGCGCGCGCCGAGGCGTTGCGGCCGGTGGAGCGGACGGCTCGGCGGGCGCTGGTCGCCGCGTACAACTCCGTTGTGGAAGAGCGGGAGCGGGGGGTGCGGTGAGGGGTGTCTCCGACGGGTGGCGCGACTTGGTGCGGGCGTCCGGGGGCTGTGCCCCGGGCCTCTCCTCAGGCCCCGAACGGGCCTTGTCCTCAAGCACCGGACGGGCTGATTCTGGCGCCGCCACGGCCTGATCGGCCACCGCGGGTTGATGTGGCGCCGGCGGGGGCGGGGCGTGCGCAGGGGCCCGCGCGTCGTCGACGGGTGGGCCCCTGTGTGGTGCGGCGGCGAACTCAGTGGTTGAAGCAGGTGTTGCCGAACGTCGGGTTCAGTGCGCCGCCCTCGTTGATCGTGTTGCCGCAGAGGTTGATGGGGATGTGCACCGGGACCTGGATCAGGTTGCCCGAGATGAACCCCGGCGACTTCACGGCCGCGCCCTCGGCACCCGCGTCGGCGACGGCGACACCGGCGGAGGCTCCCGCGGCGATGCCGGCGACGGTGAGGGCCATGGCGGCCTTCTTGGCGATGTTCATGGAAAGCATTCCTCCTGCGGTTGCGTGTCCGACCCGGCCGCGGGTCGTGCGCTGCCCAACGCGGCAGCTCCCGGGACGGTGCGGGGCGGGCCGGGAAGACACCTCGTTCGGATGATTGGAGCGACAAACGGACCGGCCTTCCCCGGTGGGCGCCGGGGAAGGCCGGAGGTCACTTCGGGACCGGCAGGGGTCTCAGTGGTTGAGGCCCAGGTTGCCGAAGGCCGGGTTCAGCACGCCGATGACGTTGACGCTGTTGCCCACGACGTTGACCGGGACCTGCACCGGCGCCTGCACGAGGTTGCCCGAGACGACGCCCGGCGAGCCCTTGGCCTCGCCGAGGGCGGTGGCGCCGTCGGCGGCGGAGGCCATGCCGGCGCCGGCGGCCATCAGCCCGCCGGCCACCATCGTCACGGCCGCTGCCTTCTTCAGGTTCTTCACTTCTGAGCCCTCCTGGTGATCGCCGCGGCAGTCACCGCGGCACGCACGGGAGAACGGCGGGGAGCCACCCGGGGATACGCCATCCGGGGGACATTCCCACGACGGTATGAATCTCGGATCGGAAGTTAACCCTCCGCATCACCCTGCCGGGACC
Source organism: Streptomyces sp. P3 (assembly GCF_003032475.1). Classification (NCBI taxonomy): domain Bacteria; kingdom Bacillati; phylum Actinomycetota; class Actinomycetes; order Kitasatosporales; family Streptomycetaceae; genus Streptomyces; species Streptomyces sp. P3. The sequence goes on along the minus strand of NZ_CP028369.1, from coordinate 4,504,488 downwards.
TCAGCCGGCCACTCCGTGGCGTACGGCCCACAGCGCGGCCTGGGTGCGGTCCGCCAGGTCGAGCTTCATCAGGATGTTGGAGACGTGCGTCTTGACGGTCTTCTCGGAGAGCACCAGTGCGCGGGCGATCTCCCGGTTGGAGCGGCCGTCCGCGATCAGGCCGAGCACCTCGCGTTCGCGTTCGGTGAGGGAGCCGCCCCTCCCCTGACCCGAGCCGCTCTCCTCCTGGGAGAGGAGTGCGTCGGCCACCTCCGGCTGGAGCAGGATGTGGCCGGCGTGCACCGAGCGGATGGCGCCGGCCAGGGCGTCGGGGTCCACGTCCTTGTAGACGTATCCGGCGGCGCCCGCGCGCAGGGCCGGGACCACCGTGCGCCGTTCGGTGAAACTGGTGACGATCAGCACGCGCGCGGGGTTGGCCAGGTCGCGGAGCCTGCGCAGCGCCTCGACGCCGTCCATGCCGGGCATCTTGACGTCCATCAGGACGACGTCGGGTCTCAGTTCCTCGGTGAGGGCGACTCCGTCCGCGCCGTCGGCGGCCTCGCCGACGACCTCTATGTCGTCCTGCACCTCCAGGAAGGTGCGCAGACCCCGGCGGACGACCTGGTGGTCGTCGACGAGGAGCACCTTGATTGCGTCAGCCACCGGGGGCCTCCATCTCGATCGTGGTGCCCTCGCCGGGCGCCGATACCACCGTGAGCGTGCCGCCGACCCCGCTCGCGCGGTCGCGCATGGACACGAGCCCGAGATGGCGGCCGGCCCGGCGGACCGTCGTCGGGTCGAAGCCGCCGCCGTCGTCGGTGACGCGCAGGACCGTGTCCGGGCCGCGTTTGCCGAGTGTCACGTCGACGTGTTCCGCGCCGGAGTGGCGCAGGGCGTTGTGCAGGGCTTCCTGGGCGACCCGCAGCAGCGCCTCCTCCTGGGCGGCGGGCAGGGCGCGGACGCCGTGGCCGGTGAAGGTCACGCGCGCGGAGTGGGCGCGGTCGAGGACCTGGATCTGGGTGCGCAGGGTGGCGATGAGGCCGTCCTCGTCGAGGGCGGCCGGGCGCAGTTCCACCACGGCGGCGCGCAGCTCGTCGGCGGCCTCGGCGGCGAGCGCGGCGACCTGGTGCAGTTCCCCCTTCGCGCGCGCGGGGTCGCGGTCGACGAGGGCCGCGGCGGCCTGGGCCGTCAGACGCAGGGAGAACAGTTTCTGGCTGACCGCGTCGTGCAGCTCGTGGGCCAGCCGGGAGCGCTCCTCGGCGATGGTCAGTTCACGGCTGCGCTCGTACAGGCGGGCGTTGGTCAGGGCGATCGCGGCGTGCTGGGCGAGGATCGAGAGCAGTTCCTCGTCGTCCTGGGTGAAGCCGCAGCCGCCGTCGGGCCTGGGGCAGTTCTTGTTGGCCAGGAACAGGGCGCCGATGACCTCGTCGCCGTCGCGGACGGGCAGGCCCAGGAAGTCGGACATGTCGGGGTGGGCGGCGGGCCAGCCCTCGAATCGCGGGTCCTTGCGGACGTCGGCGAGGCGCTCGGGGCGGGCCTCGCGCAGCATGGCCGCCAGGATGCCGTGCTGGCGGGGCAGCGGACCGATGGCCTTCCACTGCTCGTCGCTGACGCCGTCGACGACGAACTGGGCGAAGCCTCCGTGGTCGTCGGGGACGCCGAGGGCCGCGTACTGGGCGCCGAGCAGCTCGCGGGCGGAGGCCACGATCGTCTTGAGGACGTCGCGTACCTCGAGGTGCCTGCTCATGGCCAGCAGCGCGGAGCTCACGGCGGCGAGGCCGGACCGGGGGCCTTGACTCATGCCCTCACGGTACCGGCGGGGTCCGGCGGCGCGGATCGGACCTGTGGCGGCCGCGGACCCGGGCGGGAGACCTAGGACGGAGGTCCTCGGTACGGCGGCCGAGGTCCGTGGACCGGGTGGTCGGGCGTACGTCGAAGGGACCCGGCCGCCTGCGTCCCGCGTCCGACGCGGGAGCGGCCGGCCCGTTCCTACGGTGGGCTCACCGCCGGATGAGGGCGGTCGGACGAGGGGACGGTCATCATGCCGGTAGCGATCATCACGGGGGCTTCGAAGGGGCTGGGCCGGGCGCTGGCGCAGGCGCTGGCCGCGCGGGGCTGGGATCTGGTGCTGGACGCCAGGAGCGCGGAGGTGCTGGCGGAGGCTGCGGCGGCCGTGGCGTCGTACGGGACGCGGGTCGAGGCGCTGCCGGGGGACGTCACGGATCCGGGGCACCGGGCCGAGCTCGTGGCGGCCGCCCTGCGCCTCGGCGGCTGCGACCTGCTGGTGAACAACGCGAGCGCGCTGGGGGCCGAGCCGCTGGTGCGGCTGGAGAGGCTGCCGCTGGACGGGCTGCGGCGGGCGCTGGAGGTGAACGTGGTGGCGGCGCTGGGGCTGGTGCAGGAGGCCCTGCCGCTGCTGCGCGGAGCCCGGGCCGGCGCGGTGATCACCGTCAGCTCGGACGCGGCGGCCGAGGCGTACGGGACCTGGGGCGGGTACGGGGCGTCCAAGGCGGCCCTGGACCAGGTCGCGGCGGTGCTCGGAGTGGAGGAGCCGGGGATCGCGGTGTGGGCGGTGGATCCCGGGGACATGGCGACGGACCTGTACGCGGCGGCCGTCCCGGACGACGTCGATCCGCGGCCGGATCCGGCCGGGGTGGCGACGGCCTTCGTGCGGCTGCTGGACGAGCGGCCGGCCAGCGGGCGGTACGGCGCGTCGGCGCTTCTGGGCGGACGGCGATGAGGCCGGCGGTGGGGGCCGTCCCGTACGAGTACGTCCGGGGGTGGGGGCGGGTGCCCGAGGAGTTGTCGGCTCGGGTGCCGGCCGAGCAGCGCGGGCCGGGGCGCGGCCGGGACGACGTACGGCTGCTGGTGTCGCGGGGGACGGAGGTGACGCATCACGCGTTCCGGGAGCTGCCGGGTGTGCTGAGGGCCGGGGACCTGCTCGTGGTGAACACCTCCAGGACGCTGGCGGCGGCCGTGGACGGGCGGATCGGTCGCGCGCGCGTGGTGGTGCACTTCTCCACGCGCGGGGACGACGGACGATGGGCCGTCGAGCTGCGGGATCCGGACGGCGCCGGCACGACACGCGCGCGGGCGGGCGGTCCGGCGGGGGCGGAGATCCGGCTGCCCGGGGATGCGCGGCTGACGCTGGAGGAACCGCTGAGTCCGGGCGGCGGGCGGTTGTGGTGGGCCCGGGTGTCCCCCGATGGGTCGTCGGTGCCCGGGCTGCTGCGGGAGCACGGGCGTCCCATCCGTTACGCCTACACGGAGCGGGACCAGCCGCTGTCCGCCTACCAGACGGTGTTCGCGCTGCCCTCGCCGGACGGTGCGGGCAGCGCGGAGATGCCGAGCGCGGCGCGACCCTTCACGGCCGCACTGGTGGCGGAGCTGGTGAGCCGGGGCGTGCAGTTCGCGCCGGTCGTCCTGCACGCCGGGGTGTCGTCGGCGGAGGCGCACGAGCCGCCGTATCCGGAGCGGTTCGCGGTACCGCAGGCGTCGGCGCGGCTGGTCAACGCGGTGCGGGCCGGGGGCGGGCGGGTGATCGCGGTGGGGACGACCGCCGTGCGTGCGGTGGAGTCGGCGGCCGGCGCGGACGGGGTGGTCCGCGCGCGTGGGGGTGGACGGATCTGGTCGTCACTCCCGAGCGCGGGGTGCGGGCGGTGGACGGTCTGCTGACGGGGCTCCACGAGCCGCAGGCGTCGCATCTGCTGATGCTGGAGGCGGTGGCGGGCTCCTCGGCGCTCGACCGCGGCTACGACGCGGCGCTGCGCGGGCTGTATCTGTGGCACGAGTTCGGGGACGCGCATCTCGTCCTGCCCGCGGAGAGCGCAGGCCCGGAGCGCTGACTCGGAGCACGGGCGAGGAGCACGGGGACACGACACACAGGGTGCGGAGCACTGACACAGAGCATTGCTTCGGCAACCAGCTGTGAGAACGATCTGCGGGCCATGTGAGCCCGCACATAGGGCCCACATCACGTACTAGGGATATTAGGAGACAAAGGGACACCCGATGAACGGGGCAGATGGTTCTATCTGTCCCGTTTTGCCCTTCCCTGCTCCACTACCGGGGATCGTACGTCACACCTTTGCCTGGGCATTTTGCGGCCGCTAAGAATTGCTCTCGTCGCTCAGCGCCGTGGATTCACCCCGCGGTGCTCGTGCCTCAAGCACCCGCTGTCCGGCCGTCGGACGAAGAGAGCGACCTCCGCGCTATTCGAAGAGGTCCTTCCGCATGCCCAAGAACACTCACAAGATCGCGATCGCCGGTGCCGCCACGCTCGGTGCAGCCGCCCTCGCCTTCTCCGTGGTGCCGGCCGACGCGCAGACGACCACTACGGAGGCCGTCTCCTCGGCCCGGGTCGCCTACAGCTCCAAGCCCGTGCAGGACGTCAAGGCCGACGTGACCGACCAGCTGGCCGCCAAGAGCGTGAAGGTCGACGCCATCGCGGCGGCCAAGAAGAAGGCCGCCGCGGCCGAGGCGGCCAAGAAGAAGGCAGCGGCGAAGGCCGCGGCCGCCAAGAAGAAGGCGGCCGCCTCTGCGGCCGCCAAGCGCAAGGCCGCCGCCGCGCACAAGGCCAAGGAGGCCGCGAGCCGGTCCGCCAAGCGCGCCGTCATCAAGAAGGCATCCGTCAAGCGGTACGCCAACAACCTCGACGGCTGGATCAAGCACTCCCTGGACATCATGAAGGCCAAGGGCATACCGGGCTCCTACGAGGGCCTGCACCGCAACATCATCCGGGAGTCCTCCGGCAACCCGAACGCCATCAACAACTGGGACATCAACGCCATCAACGGCATCCCGTCCAAGGGCCTGCTCCAGGTGATCCCGCCGACCTTCAAGGCGTACCACGTCGCCGGCACGTCGTGGAACATCTACGACCCGGTCGCCAACATCACCGCCGCCGCGAACTACGCGGCCGACAAGTACGGCTCGATGGACAACGTCGACAGCGCGTACTGAGACCCCCGCACGCCGAAGGGCGGCGCCCCCACGCAGGGGCGCCGCCCTTCGGCGATTGCGCGCACCGGACCGGTGCCGGAGACCTACTTGCGCATGACCTCGGGCTCGTGGCGGCGCAGGAAGCGGGCGACGAAGAAGCCGCAGATCACACCGAGGACGACGAGTGCGGCCATGTCCAGGCTCCAGGCGCCGACGGTGTGCTCCCACAGCGGGTCCGCCCCACCGCCGTCCTTGGGCGGGCTGATCTTGTTGAAGTCCAGCGTGGCGCCCGCGGCGGCGACGGCCCAGCGCGAGGGCATCAGGTACGAGAACTCGTTGACGCCGACCGCGCCGTTCAGGGTGAACAGGCAGCCGGTGAAGACGACCTGGATGATCGCGAACATCACCAGCAGCGGCATGGTCTTCTCGGCCGTCTTCACCAGCGACGAGATGACCAGTCCGAACATCATCGACGTGAAGCCCAGCGCCATGATCGGGATGGAGAGCTCGAACATGGTGGCGGTGCCGAGGACCAGGCCCTCCTTGGGGATCTCCCGGCTCGCGAAGCCGATGACGCCGACCATCAGGCCCTGGAGCAGCGTGACCACTCCGAGCACGAACACCTTGGACATCAGGTACGCGGAGCGGGACAGGCCGGTGGCGCGTTCCCGCTCGTAGATGACGCGTTCCTTGATGAGTTCGCGGACCGAGTTGGCCGCGCCCGCGAAGCAGGCCCCGACCGCGAGGATCAACAGGACGGTGGTGGCCGTGCCGTTGGGGATGATGCGACCGGTCTTCGGGTTCACCGGGTTGGGCAGCAGGCTGTTGCCGGAGTCGATGAGCAGACTCACCGCGCCGAGGACGGCCGGCAGGATCACCGTCAGGGCCAGGAAGCCCTTGTCGGAGGCGATCACCGAGGCGTAGCGGCGCACCAGGGTGACGAACTGGGACATCCAGCCCTGCGGCTTCGGCGGCTTCATCGCCTGCATCGGCGGCATCTGTACGGACTGCGGCGCGATGGCGTCGATGTCCGCGGCGTACATCTGGTAGTGCTGCGAGCCCTTCCAGCGGCCCGCCCAGTCGTAGTCGCGGTAGTTCTCGAAGGCGGAGAAGACGTCGGCCCAGGTGTCGTAGCCGAAGAAGTTCAGCGCCTCCTCGGGCGGACCGAAGTAGGCGACCGCACCGCCCGGCGCCATCACGAGCAGCTTGTCGCAGATCGCGAGTTCGGCCACCGAGTGCGTGACGACGAGAACCGTGCGGCCGTCGTCCGCGAGGCCGCGCAGCAGCTGCATGACGTCGCGGTCCATGCCCGGGTCGAGGCCGGAGGTCGGCTCGTCCAGGAAGATCAGCGACGGCTTGGTGAGCAGCTCCAGGGCCACCGAGACGCGCTTGCGCTGGCCGCCGGAGAGGGAGGTGACCTTCTTCTCCTTGTGGATGTCCAGCTTCAGCTCGCGCAGCACCTCGTCGATGCGGGACTCGCGCTCGGAGGGCGTGGTGTCGGCCGGGAAGCGGAGCTTGGCCGCGTACTTGAGGGCCTTCTTGACGGTCAGCTCCTTGTGCAGGATGTCGTCCTGCGGGACCAGACCGATGCGCTGGCGCAGCTCGGCGAACTGCTTGTAGAGGTTGCGGTTGTCGTAGAGGACGTCGCCCTGGTTCGCGGGCCGGTAGCCGGTCAGCGCCTTGAGCAGCGTCGACTTGCCGGAACCGGACGGTCCGATGACCGCGATGAGCGACTTCTCCGGGACGCCGAAGGAGACGTCCTTGAGGATCTGCTTGCCGCCGTCGACCGTGACGGTCAGGTGGCGGGCGGAGAAGGAGACCTCACCGGTGTCGACGAACTCCTCGAGCCGGTCGCCGACGATCCGGAACGTCGAGTGGCCGACGCCGACGACGTCGGTCGGACCGAGCTGGACCGAGCCGCCCTTGGGGATCGGCTGGCCGTTGACGTAGGTGCCGTTGTGCGAGCCGAGGTCGCGGATCTCCATGCGGCCGTCGGGCGTCGAGTGGAACTCGGCGTGGTGGCGCGAGACCTGCAGGTCGGAGACGACCAGCTCGTTCTCCAGCGCACGGCCGATGCGCATCACGCGGCCGAGGGAGAACTGGTGGAACGTGGTGGGGCTGCGATCGCCGTAGACCGGCGGCGCCCCCGCGCCACCACCGGGCACCTGCTGCACGTACGGCTCGCCCGCCCCCTGCTGCTGCGGGACCTGCGGCGCCCCCTGCTGCGGTGGCGGCCAGCCCGCCTGCGGCGGCGACTGCTGGGCCCAGCCCGGACTCGCCCCCTGCGCGGCGTACGGCTGCTGTTGGGGCTGCGCGGCGGGCGCCTGCGCCCCCGAGAGGTTCACGCGCGGCCCGTCGGTCGCGTTGCCCAGGTGGAACGCCGAGCCGGAGCCGATCTCCAGCTGGTGGATCCGCTGCCCCTGCGCGAACGTACCGTTGGTGCTGCCGTGGTCCTCGACGACCCAACTGCGGCCGTTGAAGCTGACCGTGGCGTGACGCCAGGAGACCCTGGCGTCCTCCAGGACGATGTCCCCCTGCGGATCCCGTCCGAGGGTGTAAGACCTGGACGGATCGAGCGTCCAGGTGCGTCCGTTCAATTCCAGTACGAGTTCCGGCACTCCAGCCCCACTGAGTTGTCCCCCGAGTAGCCCCATCAACGGGGAGTCTAGGGATGTCGAACATCGGGGGGAACTATTTCAGTAGCGGCCCCCTGACCGAAAGTCGGGCCTTGTGAAGAGCGTGCGCGGGCGCATCGGCCGTTGCCGTTGACGGGGTGGAAAACGGGCCGGAGAGTGGTAAACGCACGCGAGGGGGACGGAAGCGGCGGTCTTCGCCGCCCCGCGCTGCGGATCGGGGGGTCTGCATGGGTGCCGACACGGACGTCGACGGCCGCGGGAAGGCGCCGGGCGCCAGGGGCGTGCCGTGGCTGGACGTGTCGCTGGCCGCGATCGCCGCGGTGAGCTGGGCGTTGATCGGGATGGCGGGCACCGCGGCGCTCGGGCTGCATCTGCTGGAGGCGGACTCCGCCGGGTCGTTGGGCCCGATGACGGCCGCGGTGGTGGTCCTGGGCGCCGGCGGCTCGGTGACTCCGTCGGGTGATGTGTCCGCTTTCGGTCTCAGCGGCGCGCAGACGGCCACGGCCATCGAGATCACGCCATTGGGGGTGAGTCTGGTGGGCGCGCTGCTGTTGTCGTGGGTCTTCCTGCGGTCCCTGCGCACGGCCGGGGTGGTGGTCGCCCCGGCCGAACTGCTCGCGCGTGTGGGCTCGGTGGTCGCGCTCTTCGTGGCGATGCTCGGCGGACTCGCCTGGGCGGGGCACGACGTCATCACGTTGGACGGGGGCTCGCTGGGCCTGGACGGCATTCCCCGGGGCGGGGGCGGCGGGGGTGGCGGCGGCCTCGAGATCCCGGGGCTCGGGGACATCAGCGGTCTGCTGCCGGACCGGCTCGGCGATCTGGTCGACGCGCGGGCCGCGGTCGGTTTCAGCGTGGACACGGTACCGACGCTGCTCGGCGGACTCGGGTGGTCGCTCGGCATCCTGCTGATCGCTCTGTCGGCCTCGCGCCGGACGCCGTTGCCGCGGGGCTGGGAGCCGGTGCACCGGGCGGTGCGGCCTGCGGCGTCGGCCGTCGTCACGGTCCTGCTGGTGGCCGTGGCGGCCGGGTTCGCCGCGGCGGCTTACGCGGCGATCGGCGACGACCACCCCCGGCGGATCGCGGGTGCGGCGCTGCTCGGCGCGCCGAACGGGGTCTGGCTGGGCGTGCCGCTCGGTCTGTTCGTCCCGTGGGACGGCCGGGCCACGGGTGCGCTGACGAACCTGCTCCCCCACCCCCTGGACGACCTCCTGCGCGTCGGCACCGAGCAGCCGGTGACCCTGGGCCGCCTCGCGGAGCTGGACGGACGGGTGTGGCTGCTGGGAGTGGCGATGGCACTCATGATGCTGCTGGCGGGGGTGCTGGCCGCCGTGCGGACGCCGATGGGTGCCGTGGGGGCAGCGGGCGTGGTGGGGGCGGGCGGCGCGGGGGCGGGGCAGGCCGGCGTGGGCGGGTTCGTGGGGCGCTGTGCCGTGCGGCTGGGGGTCGTGACGGCCCTGGCGTTGTTCCTGCTCGTCCGGCTGACGGAGGTGTCCGTGAACGCCTCGCTCGCTGTGCTGGGGTTCGACGCGTTCGGGGCCGGTGTCCATCTGGAAGGACGGACCGGCACGGCACTGCTGCTGGGAGGCGCGTGGGGTGCGGGGGCGGGCGCCGTCGGTGCGCTGCTGGCCCGGTTCACCGGGGCCGCGGGACGGTGGGCGGTGGAGGTGGCACGGGGTGACGCGGGACGGACGCGTCCGACGGCGAACGGGGCCGGACCGGACCGGGGGGCTCCAAGGGACGCGGGTGACCTGGCCGGGCCGTACGCGCCGAGCGTGTCGTACCGGCCGCCGAACCCGGCGACCAATCCCTACCTGCGCGTTCCGAAGGAGTTGCGGGACCCGCAGGAGGTGAGCGAGCCGGAGGACGTCCGGCCGGGGGCCACCCGGGAGAGCGGTGCCGAGCCGCCGGGGCCGGACGAGAGCTCACGGCGGGACGGCCCGCCGCCCGGGCCGGACGACGTATACGGCGCCCCGACCGTCGTCCGCCCCCTCGGGCCCTCGCCCCGCTCACCCCGACGGCCGGCGGGCCCGCGTCCGGGCGAGCGCCCGCCGACGGGACCCGACGAGGGCCCTCCGCCTCCGCCGCCGCCTCGGGGGCCCGCGGGGCCGAGGGCACCGCGGGGGCCCCGATGAGGAACGGCCCGTCCCCTGTGGCCGAAGGGGTGGTCGGGGCCGGCGCAGCGGGACGGGGCGGCCCGCGTCCGAGCGGTCGGGGCGCAGCGACCGCGGCGGACGGGGCGACGTGGGGTGGGCGGAGTGCCGCCGTGCGTCGGTGTGGGCCTCGCACGGGAGTCGCGAGTTGTCCGCCGTCCGTCAGGCGGACCTGAGCGGCGAGCGGCACCGGGTGCCGGATACGGTGGGTACACCATGAGCGCTTTGCAGACTTCGTCCTCTGACGTGCCCACGCTCCTTGTCAAGATCTTCGGCAAGGACAGGCCGGGCATCACGGCCGGCCTCTTCGACACCCTCGCCGCCTACTCCGTCGACGTGGTCGACATCGAGCAGGTCGTCACGCGAGGCCGGATGGTGCTGTGCGCGCTCGTGACCGAGCCGCCGACCGGCCTGGAGGGGGACCTCCGGTCGACGGTGCACAGCTGGGCCGAGTCGATGAAGATGCAGGCCGAGATCATCTCCGGCACCGGCGACAACCGTCCTCGCGGTATCGGCCGGTCGCTGGTCACCGTGCTCGGGCACCCGCTCACCGCGGAGGCCACGGCGTCGATCGCCTCGAAGATCACGAAGGCCGGCGGCAACATCGACCGTATCTTCCGGCTCGCCAAGTACCCGGTCACCGCCGTCGAGTTCGCCGTCTCCGGCGTGGCGGCCGGGCCGCTGCGCACCGCGCTGGTCACGGACGCTGCGGCACTCGGCGTGGACGTGGCCGTGGTGGACGCCGGTCTGTACCGGCGGGCCCAGCGGCTCGTCGTCATGGACGTCGACTCCACGCTCATCCAGGACGAGGTGATCGAGCTCTTCGCCGCCCACGCCGGCTGCGAGGACGAGGTCGCCGCGGTGACGGCGGCGGCGATGCGCGGCGAGCTCGACTTCGAGCAGTCGCTGCACGCGCGCGTGGCGCTGCTGGAAGGGCTGGACGTCTCCGTCGTGGACAAGGTGCGCGCCGAGGTGCGGCTGACCCCGGGCGCGCGGACGCTGATCCGGACCCTGAAGCGGCTCGGCTACCAGGTGGGTGTGGTGTCCGGCGGATTCACCCAGGTCACGGACGATCTGCAGGACCGGCTCGGGCTGGACTTCGCCCAGGCCAACACGCTGGAGATCGTCGACGGAAAGCTGACCGGCCGGGTGACCGGTGAGATCGTGGACCGCGCGGGCAAGGCGCGGCTGCTGCGCCGGTTCGCCGCCGAGGCGGGTGTGCCGCTCTCGCAGACCGTGGCCATCGGCGACGGCGCCAACGACCTGGACATGCTGAACGCGGCCGGGCTGGGAGTCGCCTTCAACGCCAAGCCGGTGGTGCGCGAGGCGGCGCACACGGCGGTGAACGTGCCGTTCCTGGACACCGTCCTGTATCTGCTCGGCATCACCCGCGAAGAGGTCGAGGCCGCCGAGACCCACGACGAGAAGTAGCCCCCGCCGACGACGAGGGCACATCCGTTCGGAACCGATCGGCCGAGTGCACCCGCGGACACCGACACGGGCGGGTGCCGACCCATGCCGGACGCCACGGAGGGCGGGGACCGGCAGGAAACCGGCGGGGAGACGCACGGACCGGCACAAGCGGGCGGCGGGCACGGAGGGACCCGGAGGGCCCGGCGCTGCGACGGCGCCGGGACCTCCTGCGTGCCGCCGGAGTGGGTTACTCGGAAGGCGCCCAGTAGTCGAGCAGCGTGGCGACGCCCGGCTCCAGCGACTTCCAGGAGCCGTCGAAGGAGATGACGGCGAAGGCCGCGGCCGGGAAGCCCCGGCTGTGCATGCGCTCCCCCGCGTCGCCGTCGACCTGGCCGGACAGGACGTCGGCAAGCCCCTGGATTCCGGGGTTGTGGCCGATCAGGACGAGGTTGCGCACGTCGTCGGGGGTTTCGTTGAGCAGGGCGATCAGCTCGCCCGGCGAGGCTTCGTAGATCCGCTCCTCATAGACGGTTTTCGGCCGGTGCGGGAACTCCTGGACGGCGAGCTTCCACGTCTCCCGGGTGCGGGCCGCGGTGGAGCACAGGGCCAGGTCGATGGGGATGCCGGTGTCGGTCAGCCTGCGTCCGGCGACGGCGGCGTCCTTCCGGCCCCGTTCAGCGAGCGGACGCTCGTGGTCGATCACCTGCGGCCAGTCGGCTTTCGCATGGCGGAAGAGGACGATCCTGCGGGGTTCTGCGACGCTCATGACTCCCAGCTTCGCACGAAACAGGCCACGGGGCGCAGGGAGTTGACATGCGGCCCCACCAGCGGTCCCGGGTGTGAACGATCCACCGGGTCACTACCCCTGGCTAGCGGGCGATGAGCTGCTGGACGCGCTCGACGAGATGGGTGATCGCCGGGTCGCCGCCCGCCGCGTGGGCGTCGACCGGGTTCAGTATCAGCACGAGCAGGGTGATGAAGGCCAGCGTCGGGAGGGCCAGCGCCCACCAGGGCAGCAGGTTGCCGACGCCGCCCGAGGCGGCCGGGTGAGGCCGGGAGTGCGTAGGGGCCGACATGGGTGCCTCCGCTGTCTTCGAGTCGTCCGCAGGCCGTGGCCGGTGGTCCGCGTCGCGCGGTCACAGTTCGAAGTTACGGAATCGGGCGCCGTCAACCCATCCGGTGACCCACCCACTTGACCCTGACCCTCACCCCCTAGGGGACAGGGGGGTCAGCCCCACCCCGAAGGTGCGGCGGGCCGCCCGGCAGCAGGCACCGGCAGCAGGAATCCGGCGTCGCGTGCCCGGCGTCGCGTGCCGGGCGTGAGAGGCGCGGCGTCGGATGCCCGGTGTGAGAGGCCGGGCGTGAGAGGCGTGGCGTCAGGGGGAGGCGATGGTCGCGATGACGGCGATGATCACGAAGATGGCGAGGAACGAGCCGAAGACGAGGAGCATCTTCTTCTGACCGTCGCGCGGATTCGGGTCGAGCACTGGCATGCGGCAAGTCTCGCACCCGCCGGCCCGGGCGGTGGCGTCGGGGGTCCGTGGAAACCCGACGGGTCAGCGGACGGCCTCGTCCTCCACCGTGCGGTCACGGCCCGCCAGGACGCCTACGACCGTCTGCGGGATCATCAGCGCCCTCATGAGCGCGAGGGGCAGACCCCAGCCGGAGCTGTGCTGGTAGAGCGCTCACGCCCTGGACCTACATGGACCACACCCGGCTGGTGGACGCGATCCGCGCGGGTGAGGCGGAGGCGGCCGCCGTCGAGGCGGCCGGCCACCCGCCGGCGTGCCGGCCCGGCCGGGTCGCCACGCCCCCGGCCGACCGCTCCTCGCGGGGGTCACACCCGCTGGTGGCTGACCCAGGCCGAGCGGACCTCCTTCCAGCAGCGCCCGGTGAGCCGTACGGTCAGGGCGGGGCCCGCGTCGACGGGGGCCCCGTCACTGTCGAGGTCCCACCATCGGTCGCACTCGATGTGCAGACGGACCCGGTCGGTGTCGACGTAGGGGTTGTGGCAGTGGGCGACGACGCGGGAGCCGTGGACGCCGACGCGGCATTCCGCGCCGAACAGCTTCGGCCCGGCGGCTTCGCGCACCTTCACGCGTGCGTGCGGCGACGCGTCGTACGGCAGCGAGAACACGAGACAGAACGCGACGACGGTCGCTGGGGCCAGGCGGCGGGACAGGCGCACAAGGGATACCTCCTCGGCCGAGCTGGGGAGGGAACCGCGCGTCGTGCGGGGCGCGCACTCCAGCGTGCCCGTTCGTGGTCCTCCGCCGCCCGGACAGGTACGCCGAACGAGTGACGCCCCGCCCCCCGCCTGTGATGCGGGGAGCGGGGCGCCGGGAAGCCGGTCGCAGACCCGGGATCAGGCTCCGATGGCGTGCAGGCCGCCGTCCACGTGGATGATCTCGCCGGTCGTCTTGGGGAACCAGTCGCTCAGCAGGGCGACGACGCCGCGGCCGGCCGGCTCGGGGTCCTTGAGGTCCCACTCCAGGGGCGAGCGGTCGTCCCAGACGGACGCCAGTTCACCGAAGCCCGGGATGGACTTGGCGGCCATCGAACCGAGCGGACCGGCGGAGACCAGGTTGCAGCGGATGTTCTGCTTGCCCAGGTCGCGCGCCATGTAGCGGCTGGTGGCCTCGAGGGCGGCCTTGGCGGGACCCATCCAGTCGTACTGCGGCCAGGCGAACGAGGCGTCGAAGGTGAGACCGACGACCGAGCCGCCGTTCTGCATCAGCGGCAGGCAGGCCATGGTGAGCGACTTCAGGGAGAACGCCGAGACGTGCATGGCCGTGGCGACCGACTCGAACGGCGTGTTGAGGAAGTTGCCGCCGAGGGCGTCCTGCGGCGCGAAGCCGATGGAGTGCACGACGCCGTCGAGGCCACCGAGCTCCTCGCCCACGACGTCGGCCAGGCGCCCGAGGTGCTCGTCGTCGGTGACGTCGAGCTCGATGACCTTGGTGGGCCTCGGGAGCTTCTTGGCGATGCGCTCGGTCAGGGTGGGCCGCGGGAACGCGGTCAGGATGATCTCGGCCCCCTGCTCCTGCGCCAGCTTGGCGGTGTGGAAGGCGATGGAGGCCTCCGTCAGCACACCGGTGATCAGGACGCGCTTGCCCTCGAGAATTCCGCTCATGGTGATCAGTGACCCATTCCCAGTCCGCCGTCAACAGGAATGACGGCTCCAGTGATGTACGAGGCGTCGTCCGAGGCGAGGAACCGCACCGCCGCGGCGACCTCCTGCGGCTGTGCGTACCGGCCGAGCGGGACCTGCGAGACGATGCCCGCGCGCTGCTCGTCGGTGAGCACCTTGGTCATGTCGGTGTCGACGAAGCCGGGCGCGACGACGTTGAAAGTGATGTTGCGGGATCCCAGCTCACGGGCGAGGGAGCGCGCGAAGCCGACCAGAGCGGCCTTGGAGGCGGCGTAGTTCGCCTGCCCCGGCGAGCCGTACAGCCCGACCACCGAGGAGATGAGCACGACGCGGCCCTTCTTGGCGCGCAGCATGCCGCGGTTGGCGCGCTTGACCACGCGGAAGGTGCCGGTCAGGTTGGTGTCGACGACCGAGGTGAAGTCCTCCTCGGACATCCGCATCAACAGCTGGTCCTTGGTGACGCCGGCGTTGGCGATCAGGACCTCGACGGGGCCGTGCTGGGCCTCGATCTCCTTGTAGGCCTGCTCCACCTGCTCGGAGTCGGTGATGTCGCACTTGACGGCGAGGCAGCCCAGTTCCGTCAGGGCCGCCGGCGGCTCGCCCGTGCGGTACGTGATGGCGACCTTGTCGCCGGCGTCGGCGAACGCGCGGGCGATGGCGAGGCCGATGCCCCGGTTTCCTCCGGTGACGAGAACCGAGCGGCTCAACGGATCACCCTTTCGATAGGGGTCTGACACACCCGCCCGAACTCTGGGTGACAGGCGGCTTCCCCCCGAAACCTATCGGTCTGCTTCCGTGCGACAGCATTCGGGCACCGACAGTGGCTCACGGGACTGACTGTGGGGTCCCTACAGATTTTTGCGCAAGCGGCCCGGAAAGGCGTGGTCCGGGGGCGCCGGGCGCGACATGATCGAGGTCTTCACCCGCGACGACACCAGGGAGAGACCTAGGTGCCCCATACCATCGATGAAAGCTTCACGGCCCTACCCCTGCGCGCCCTCGCCGACGCCGCGCTCGCACGCGCGCGTGCGTTGGGTGCGGAGCACGCGGACTTCCGGTTCGAGCGGGTGCGCAGCGCGTCCTGGCGGCTGCGGGACGCCAAGCCCGCCGGGTCCTCGGACACGACCGACCTCGGGTACGCGGTGCGGGTGGTGCACGGCGGCACCTGGGGTTTCGCGTCCGGCGTGGATCTGACGATGGACGCCGCGGCCCGGGTCGCCTCGCAGGCGGTGGCGATGGCCAAGCTGTCCGCGCAGGTGATCAGGGCCGCCGGCTCGGACGAGCGGGTCGAGCTGGCCGACGAGCCGGTGCACGCGGACAGGACGTGGATCTCGTCCTACGAGATCGACCCGTTCACCGTGCCCGACGAGGAGAAGGCGGCGCTGCTCGCCGACTGGAGCACACGGCTGCTGGCGGCGAACGGCGTCAACCACGTGGACGCCTCGCTGCTGACCGTCCACGAGAACAAGTTCTACGCCGACACGGCCGGGACGGTGACCACCCAGCAGCGGGTGCGGCTGCACCCGGCGGTGAACGCGGTGTCGGTCGACGAGTCCAGCGGTGAGTTCGACTCGATGCGCACCGTCGCGCCGCCCGTCGGACGCGGCTGGGAGTACGTCACCGGCACCGGCTGGGACTGGGACGACGAGCTGGCCCGCATCCCGGAGCTGCTCGCCGAGAAGATGCGCGCGCCGAGCGTGGACCCGGGGCTGTACGACCTGGTCGTCGACCCGTCCAACCTGTGGCTGACCATCCACGAGTCCATCGGGCACGCCACCGAGCTGGACCGCGCCCTCGGTTACGAGGCCGCCTACGCCGGCACCTCCTTCGCCACCTTCGACCAGCTCGGCACGCTGCGCTACGGCTCGGAGCTGATGAACGTCACGGGCGACCGCACCGCCGAGCACGGCCTGGCGACCGTCGGGTACGACGACGAGGGCGTCGAGGGCCAGTCCTGGGATCTGGTGAAGGACGGCACGCTCGTCGGCTACCAGCTGGACCGGCGGATCGCGAAGCTCACCGGATTCGAGCGGTCCAACGGCTGTGCGTTCGCCGACTCCCCCGGTCATGTTCCGGTGCAGCGCATGGCCAACGTGTCGCTGCGGCCGGATCCGGCCGGAATGTCCACCGAGGACCTCATCGGCAGCGTCGACCGGGGCATCTACGTCGTCGGCGACCGCTCCTGGTCCATCGACATGCAGCGCTACAACTTCCAGTTCACCGGGCAGCGGTTCTTCCGGATCGAGAACGGGCGGATCACCGGGCAGCTGCGGGACGTGGCCTACCAGGCGACGACCACCGACTTCTGGGGATCGATGGCGGCGGTGGGCGGTCCGCAGACATACGTCCTCGGCGGCGCCTTCAACTGCGGCAAGGCCCAGCCGGGTCAGGTGGCGGCGGTGTCGCACGGCTGCCCGTCGGCCCTGTTCAAGGGCGTCAACATTCTGAACACCACGCAGGAGGCCGGTCGATGAGCGCCCGTAGCACCAAGCCGCACGAGGTCGTCGAGCGCGCCCTCGAGCTGTCGCGGGCCGACGGCTGTGTCGTCATCGCCGACGAGCAGTCGACGGCGAACCTGCGCTGGGCGGGCAACACGCTGACGACCAACGGCGTCACGCGCGGGCGCACGCTCACCGTGATCGCGACGGTCGACGGCAAGGAGGGCACCGCCTCCGGCGTCGTCTCCCGCGCCGCGGTGACCGGGGACGAGCTGGAGCCCCTCGTGCGGGCCGCCGAGGCCGCCGCGCGCGGTGCGCACCCCGCCGAGGACGCCCAGCCCCTGGTCACGGGCGTGGCTCCGTCTCCCGAGTTCACCGAGGCGCCGGCGGAGACCTCGTCCGCGGTGTTCGCCGACTTCGCGCCGGCGCTGGGCGAGGCGTTCGCACGCGCGCGTGCGGGCGGCCGCGAGCTGTACGGGTTCGCCAACCACGAGCTGGTCTCGACGTACGTGGGCACGTCGACGGGGCTGCGGCTGCGGCACGACCAGCCGAACGGAACGCTCGAGCTGAACGCCAAGTCCCCGGACCGTACGCGTTCGGCGTGGGCGGGGCGATCGACCCGTGACTTCAAGGACGTCGACCCGGCGGTGCTCGACGCCGAGCTGGCGGTACGGCTCGGCTGGGCGGAGCGGCGGATCGAGCTGCCGGCCGGCCGGTACGAGACGCTGCTGCCGCCGACCGCGGTGGCCGACCTGATGATCTACCAGCTGTGGTCGGCGTCCGGCCGGGACGCGACCGAGGGCCGGACGGTGTTCTCCAAGCCCGGCGGCGGTACCCGGCTCGGCGAGAAGCTGACCGACCTGCCGCTGACGCTGCGCAGCGACCCGAACGCGCCCGGCCTGGAGTCCGCGCCGTTCGTCATCGCGCACACCTCCGGCGGCGACCAGTCGGTGTTCGACAACGGGCTGCCGCTGCGGTCCACCGAGTGGATCGGCGGGGGCGAGCTGAAGAACCTGACGACCACCCGGCACAGCGCGGGACTGACCGGGCTGCCGGTCGCGCCGGGGGGCGACAACCTGATCCTGGACGGCGGCGAGGACCGCTCGCTGGACGAGATGGTCGCCGCCACCGGCCGTGGCCTGCTGCTGACCTGTCTCTGGTACATCCGCGAGGTCGACCCGGCGACCCTGCTGCTGACCGGTCTGACCCGGGACGGCGTGTACCTCGTCGAGGACGGCGAGGTCGTCGGCGAGGTCAACAACTTCCGGTTCAACGAGTCGCCGGTCGACCTGCTGGGGCGGGCGACGGAGGCGGGACGCACGGAAAAGACCCTGCCCCGGGAGTGGAGCGACTGGTTCACTAGGGCTGCGATGCCCGCCCTGAGGGTGCCGGACTTCAATATGAGCTCTGTCAGCCAGGGCGTATAACCTCGTAGCCGGCAGTCACTCGACTGCGCGAAGATCATCAAGGAGACCGAGACCGTGACGGACATCGTCGACGAACTGACGTGGCGGGGGCTGATCGCCCTCTCCACGGACGAGGACGCATTGCGCAAGGCGTTCGCGGACGGTCCTGTCACGTTCTATTGCGGCTTCGACCCGACCGCGCCCAGCCTGCACCTCGGCAACCTCGTGCAGATCCTGACGATGCGCCGCATCCAGCAGGCCGGCAACCGTCCGCTGGGCCTGGTCGGGGGCGCCACCGGTCTGATCGGCGACCCCAAGCCGAACGCGGAGCGCACGCTGAACGCGCCCGACGTCGTCGCCCAGTGGGTGGAGCGGCTGCGCGCGCAGATCGCGCCGCTGCTCGACTTCGAGGGCCCGAACGCGGCCGTCATGGTCAACAACCTGGACTGGACCCAGGGCCTGTCGGCCATCGAGTTCCTGCGCGACGTGGGCAAGCACTTCCGGGTCAACAGGATGATCGCCAAGGAGGCCGTCTCCCGGCGGCTCAACTCCGACGCGGGCATCAGCTACACCGAGTTCAGCTACCAGATTCTGCAGGGCATGGACTTCCTGGAGCTGTACCGGCGGTACGGGTGCACCCTGCAGACCGGCGGCAGCGACCAGTGGGGCAACCTCACCTCGGGCACCGACCTGATCCACCGGGTCGAGCCCGACGCCGTGGTGCACGCCCTGGGCACCCCGCTGATCACCAAGGCGGACGGCACCAAGTTCGGCAAGACGGAGTCCGGCACGGTCTGGCTGGACCCCGAGATGACGACGCCGTACGCGTTCTACCAGTTCTGGCTGAACGCGGACGACCGGGACGTCTCGAAGTTCCTGCGCATCTTCAGCTTCCGGTCCCGTACGGAGATCGAGGAGCTGGAGCGGCAGACCGAGGAGCGGCCGCAGGCCCGGGCCGCACAGCGCGCGCTGGCGGAGGAGCTGACGACGCTGGTCCACGGCCCCGACCAGACGGCCGCGGTGGTCGCCGCGTCCAGGGCCCTCTTCGGTCAGGGCGAGCTGGGCGACCTCGACGCGCGGACGCTGGCCGCGGCCCTCTCCGAGGTGCCGCACATCCGGGTCGCCGAGCTCGGACCGGTCGTGGACCTGTTCGCCGAGGTCGGCCTGGTGGCCAGCAAGTCGGCGGCGCGGCGGACCGTGAAGGAGGGCGGGGCCTACGTGAACAACGCCAAGGTCACGGCCGAGGACGCGGTGCCCGCGGCGGAGGAGCTCATCCACGGCCGGTGGCTGGTGCTGCGCCGCGGGAAGAAGAACCTGGCCGCCGTGGAGGTCACCGGCTGACCGGCCGACCGGCAGGACCGACGAAGGGGCGGCTTCCCGGGCGGTTTCCGGGGGAGTCCGCCCCTTCGTCGTGCGCGCGCTCAGGCCCGGTGCTTGCGCTTGCCCAGCGTCGCCATGTAGAGCATGTCGCCGAGGGCGACGATGATGATGGCGGCGATCAGCTGAAACGCGTGCCGGCTCCAGTCGATGCCGGGCGTGGACTCGACGCCTGCCGCACGGGCGATCGCGTTGCCCACGATCGCGCCCAGCATGCCGAAGATGGTGGTCAGCCAGAGAGGGCTGTGCTGCTTGCCCGGGATGATCGCCTTGGCGATCAGGCCCAGCACGAATCCGACGATGATCGCCCACAACCAGCCCATGACTGCCTCCTTTTCCGGCTCTACGTGAGCAGTGGCCTCAAGTCTCGGGCCGCTCGCCGTACGACGCATGTCGGGTACGGCCGTACGCGGGACGGCGCAGGGGGTTCGCCCGGACCGCGGACGCCCCGGTCTCCGGGACTGCGCAGCCGCGGCGTAACGTGGAGGGCCGGGGGGATGGACGACGCGGGCGGACGGGGAATGTCATGCGGAAGCAGGGTGGCGGCCAGAACGCCCAGGTGTTCCGGATCACCGGCGCACGCCAGGGGCTTCAGGACGACGTGCGGGGCCGCCAGCGGCGCTACATCATCTCGATGTCGGTCCGCACGGTGGCGGTGATCCTGGCGGCGACGTTGTGGAACGTGGAACGGCATGTGGCCGTGGTGGCGCTGGTCCTGGGCTTGGTGCTGCCCTATATCGCGGTGGTCGTCGCCAACGCCGGTCGGGAGAACGTGCCTTCGCTTCCCTCGACGTTCGTCGGCGTGCCCGTGCGGCCCATGCTCACGCCGCCGCGCGCCGACGACGGCTCCGCGCGATCCGGCCCCGAAGAGGAGGGCTTCGCGGAACCCCGCCGGGAGGAACCGGCGCCCGGTCAGGCTGAGCGGCAGCCGTGAACGGGCCATGAGCGGACGGTGCGCCAAGCTCAGGAAAAGCTCAGATCAATCATGTTGTTCCAGTGCCGTGGGGGTGGTCTGCCGTGACATACTTCGTACGCGCTCCGCATCCCCCGTCGGAGCGACGGACCGACGCCGGGCAGCTCCCCCCGTGGCTGCTCGGCGTCGCCTTTGTGTGCGTGTGGTGAGACGACCCTGTGAGTGACGAGACCCCCATCTGTTCTGCCAAGGGCTGCCGTGTCGCCGCGGTGTGGGTGCTGGCCTGGAACAACCCGAAGATCCATACGCCGGAGCGGCGCAAGACGTGGCTCGCGTGCGAGGAGCACCGCGAGCATCTGTCGCAGTTCCTCGGGGTCCGGGGCTTCCTCAAGGACGTGGTCGCGCTGACAGAGTGGGAGCCCCCGGAGGGCTCCCACGACCGGGCCGTCTGAGCCGGTCCCCCGCACCAGGTCCCCGGCCGGAGCTCCTAGCCGCCGATCGCCGACATGGGCCGGTCCGGCTGCAGGAAGCTCGGGTCGTCCAGACCGGAGCCCGCCTTCTTGCCCCACATCGCCAGGCGCCAGATGCGGGCTATCTCCTCGTCGGGGGCGTCGGAGCGCAGGGCGGCCCGCAGGTCCGTCTCCTCGCGGGCGAAGAGGCATGTGCGGACCTGGCCGTCCGCCGTGAGGCGGGTGCGGTCGCAGGCTGCGCAGAAGGGCCGGGTGACGGAGGCGATGACGCCCACGCGGTGCGGGCCGCCGTCCACCAGCCAGCGTTCGGCCGGGGCCGAGCCGCGTTCCTGCTCGCCCTCGGCGGTGAGCTCGAAGCGGGTGCGCAGGGAGGCCAGGATGTCGGCGGCCGTCACCATGCCCTCGCGCTTCCAGCCGTGCTGGGCGTCCAGCGGCATCTGCTCGATGAAGCGCAGTTCGTAGTCGTTCTCGACGGCCCAGGCGAGGAGGTCGGGTGCTTCGTCCTCGTTGAGGCCCGGCATCAGGACGGTGTTCACCTTCACCGGGGTCAGGCCCGCCTCGCGGGCGGCTTCGAGGCCGTCGAGGACGTCCTTGTGGCGGTCCCGGCGGGTGAGGGTCTTGAAGACGTCGGGGCGCAGGGTGTCGAGGGACACGTTGACCCGGTCCAGGCCGGCCGCCTTGAGGGCCGGGGCGGTGCGGCGCAGGCCGATGCCGTTCGTTGTGAGGGACGTCCGGGGGCGGGGCTCCATCGCGGCGACCCGCTCGACGATGCCGACCAGGCCCGGGCGCAGCAGGGGCTCGCCGCCGGTGAAGCGGACCTCCTCGATACCGAGGGAGGTGACGGCGATGTCGATGAGGCGGACGATCTCGTCGTCCGTGAGGAGATCCGGCTTGGCCAGCCACTGCAGGCCCTCCTCGGGCATGCAGTAGGTGCAGCGCAGGTTGCAGCGGTCGGTCAGCGAGACCCTCAGGTCGGTGGCCACTCGGCCATAGGTGTCGATGAGCACGTGTGCCCCCTCCCTTGTGGTGGATCGCGTGCCTGTTCCGTCACTTGTGAGCCTACGTGACGCCGCCGACAGCGACAGAGCCCGATCCCACGAGGTGGAACGCGGCCGCGTCGTAGGGATCTACGACGCGGCCGCGGTAGGAGCGTGGCCGGGTGGACGTCCGCGCCACCTGCTCGTCGCCTCAGTGGGCTCCGGTGCCGGTCAGGGAGCGGACCTCCAGCTCGGCGTACTTGGCGTCGTCGGGCTCCTCCTTCGACAGGAGGGTACCGACGACGCCCAGCAGGAAGCCGACCGGGATCGAGATGAGGCCGGGGTTCTCCAGGGGGAACCAGTGGAAGTCGACGTCGGGGAACATCGAGCTGGGCTTGCCGGAGACGACCGGTGAGAACAGCACCAGGCCGACCGCGGTGACCAGGCCGCCGTAGATCGACCACAGGGCTCCGGACGTGGTGAACCGCTTCCAGAAGAGGCTGTAGAGGATCGTCGGGAGGTTGGCGGAGGCGGCGACCGCGAAGGCGAGGGCGACGAGGCCGGCGACGTTCAGGTCGCGGGCGAGGGCGCCGAGCAGGATGGAGACCGCGCCGATGCCGACGGTGGCGTAGCGGGCCGCGTTGAGCTCCTGCTTCTCGGAGGCCTGCCCCTTCTTGATGACGTTGGCGTAGATGTCGTGGGCGAACGACGAGGAGGACGCCAGGGTGAGGCCGGCGACGACCGCGAGGATGGTGGCGAAGGCGACCGCCGAGATGGTGGCGAGCAGGATGGCGCCCCAGTTGGAGTCGACGCCGCCCAGATGGAGCGCGAGGAGCGGTGCCGCCGTGTTGCCGGCCTTGTTGGAGGCGACGATCTCGTCCGGCTTGATGAGCGCGGCGGCGCCGAAGCCGAGGGCGAGGGTCATCAGGTAGAAGGCGCCGATCAGGCCGATGGCCCACAGGACCGACTTCCGGGCGGCCTTGGCGGTGGGCACCGTGTAGAAGCGGATCAGGATGTGCGGCAGGCCTGCGGTGCCCAGGACGAGGGCGATGCCGAGCGAGATGAAGTCCAGCTTGGTGGTGCCGCTGGCGCCGTACTTCAGGCCCGGCTCCAGGAAGGCCGCGCCCTTGCCGCTGTTGTCGGCGGCCGAGCCCAGCAGGTCGGAGACGTTGAAGTCGAACTTCAGCAGCACCAGGAAGGTGAGCAGCAGGGCTCCGGCGATCAGCAGGACGGCCTTGACCATCTGCACCCAGGTGGTGCCCTTCATGCCGCCGATGGTGACGTAGACGATCATCAGCACGCCCACGAGGGCGACGATGCCGATCTTGCCGGCGTCGCTGGTGATGCCCAGCAGGAGCGAGACCAGGACGCCCGCGCCCGCCATCTGGGCGAGCAGGTAGAAGATCGAGACCACGATGGTGGAGGTGCCGGCGGCGGTGCGGACGGGACGCTGGCGCATGCGGTACGCGAGGACGTCGCCCATGGTGTAGCGGCCGGAGTTGCGCAGCGGCTCCGCCACCAGGAGGAGGGCGACCAGCCAGGCCACCAGGAAGCCGATGGAGTACAGGAAGCCGTCGTAGCCGAAGAGGGCGATGGCGCCCGCGATGCCGAGGAACGACGCGGCGGACATGTAGTCGCCGGAGACGGCGAGGCCGTTCTGGAAGCCGGTGAACTGCCGGCCGCCGGCGTAGAAGTCGGCGGCGTCCTTGGTCTGGCGGCCGGCCCAGACGGTGATGACGAGGGTCGCGGCGACGAACACCGAGAACAGGACGATGATCAGTGTGCGGTGCTCGCTGGCCTCGCCCGCGGCGAGCAGGGTCTGCTGTGCGGGGCTCATTCTCCGCTCTCCATCCGGGACTTGATCGCGTCGGCCTTGGGGTCGAACTTGGCGGCGGCGGTCCGCGCGTACCACCAGGCGATGAGGAACGTGGTGAGGAACTGGGCGAGGCCGAGGGTCATCGCCACGTTGAAGTTGCCGAAGAGCTTGGTGCCCATGAAGTCGCCCGCGTAGTTGGAGAGCAGGACGTACAGCAGGTACCAGGCGATGAAGGCGACGGTCAGCGGGAAGGCGAAGCCGCGGTAGGCGCCGCGCAGTTCACCGAACTCCGCGCTCTCCTGCACCGCGACGAACTCCTCGGTGGTGGGGAGCCGGCTGGGGGTCTTCGAGGGGGGCGGTGTCTCGGTGGCCACGGAGTCTCCTCGCATTGCGGACGGCGGGTCGGGCGGGGCTCGATCGTGCACGGGCTCCCTGACCAAGGGCACGGCGGCGCGCAAGGGGCGGTTCAACTCGATCGGGTACTTGTCGGCGGGGTTCCGCCGCGTCCGCGCGGGCGGCGGCGGCCGTCCCCCGCGGAAGTCGTCGTGCGAGGTCGTTGCTGGCCGGTGAGTCGGTTGGATAGCTTCGGCTCAGCACCACCCGTCATGTACCTGTCGAGCAGGATCCGCGCTCGGCCAGGTCCCTTTTCCGGATGATGTGGAGACCCCATGGCTCATCTGCCTTCCAGACGCCGCCTCGCACTCGCGGTGCCCGTCGTGCTGTCGCTGACCGCCTCTCTCGGCTTCCTGCCGACGGCGGCTTCCGCGGCTCCCGCCGCGACGTCCGCCACCCGGGCGACCGACGCCCCGACGCTGGCGTACGTCGTCAACACGAGGGTGGACCACCGCACGATCGGGTCGGTGAAGAAGGCGATCGCCTCGGTCGGCGGCACCGTCGTCGCGTCGTACGAGCGGATCGGCGTGTTCGTCGTCCACTCGTCGAACCCCGACTTCGGTCCGCGGATACGCGCGGTGCGGGGCGTGCAGTCGGCCGGCGCCACCCGCACGACTCCGCTGGTCGCCGCCGGGACCACCGACGAGGGCGCGGTGCAGGTTCTGTCGAAGGCGGAGGCCGCGAAGGTCGCCAAGGCCTCGGGCACGGCGGGCCAGAGCGAGCCGCTCGAGGCGGACCAGTGGGACCTGCGCGCGATAGGCGCCGACAAGGCCGCCACGATCAACCCGGGCAGCAGGAGGGTGACGGTCGCGGTGATCGACACCGGCGTCGACGACACCCACCCGGACCTCACCGCGAACTTCTCGGCGTCCCAGTCGGCGAACTGCGTCGGCGGCGTCGCGGACACCAGCGCGGGGGCCTGGCGTCCGTACACCGCGGAGGACTACCACGGCACGCATGTCGCCGGTGAGATCGCGGCCGCCCGCAACGGCGTCGGCGTCGCCGGCGTCGCACCGGGCGTCAAGGTCGCGAGCATCAAGGTGAGCGACCCCAAGGACGGCCTCTTCTACCCGGAGAACGTCGTCTGCGCGTTCGTGTTCGCCGCCGACCACGGCGTCGAGGTCACGAACAACAGCTACTACGTCGACCCGTGGCTGTACAACTGCATGGACGACCCGGACCAGAAGGCCATCGTCGACGCGGTCAACAGGGCCCAGACGTACGCCCAGAAGAAGGGCACGCTCAACGTGGCCTCGGCGGGCAACTCCAACCACGACCTCGACTCCGACGCCATCGTGGACGCGTCCAGCCCCGACGACGGCACGCCGGTGTCGCGCACGATCGACCCGCACGAGTGCTTCGACGTGCCGACCCAGCTGCCGGGTGTCGTCACCGTGAGCGCCACCGGCGTCAAGGGCACCAAGTCGTACTACTCCACCTACGGCCTCGGCGCGATCGACGTGGCGGCCCCGGGCGGCGACAAGTACCAGATCCCGGACACGCCGTCGGCCAACGGGCGCATCCTGTCGACGCTGCCGAACAACACGTACGGCTATCTGCAGGGCACCTCGATGGCGTCGCCGCACGTGGCCGGTGTGGCCGCGCTGCTGAAGTCGACGCATCCGTACGCGAGCCCCGCCCAGCTGCAGGCGCTGCTCAAGCTCCAGGCGGACAGCACGGCGTGCCCGACCGAGCCGTACGACGGTGACGGCAACGGCGTCGTGGACGCGACGTGCGTGGGCGCAAAGCGGTACAACGGCTTCTTCGGCCACGGCGTCGTGAACGCACTGCGCGCCGTGAAGTAGTCGCGTCGCCGCCATCACCGCGGCGCACGGAGTTCGAGGGCCGGGCGGTCATCCGCCCGGCCCTTTCGCGTGCGGCGACGCCGGCCGTCGCACGGGCGGGGCGGCATATATTGATTGAATCAATAATGCATCATGTAGTCATGACAGACATCAGGTTCGCATGGTCGGAACTGGGCGGCGATCCCGCTCTCCTCGCGCGCGTGTCGTCGGTCGTCCGGGAAGACACCCTGCCGTCACGGCTGCCCGTGCGGCAGTTGGCGCGCGCCTGTGTGGGCGCGTGCGCGCTGGCCGCGGCCGAGCTGGGGGCGCGCCGGGCGGGCCTGCCGCAGACGCCCGAGGTGCTGGTGGACGACGCGGCGGTGGCCGCGGCGTTCGTCAGTGAACGGCAGACGCTGGTCGACGACCGGGCGCCGGTGCTCTTCGCCCCGCTGTCCCGGTTCTGGCGGACCGCCGACGGCTGGGTGCGCACCCACGCCAACTACCCGCACCACCGCGAGCGCCTGCTGCGCGCGCTCGGCCTGCCCGCGGACGCCGACAGCGCGCGTTCCCGGCCCGCCGCCGTCGAGGCAGTTCTCGCCGGACGTCGGGCACAGGACGTCGAGGACGCGGTGCAGGCGGCCGGCGGTCTGGCCGTGGCGCTGCGCACGCCGCGGCAATGGGCGGCGCACGAGCAGGCCGCCGCCGTCGCCGGCCGGCCCCTGGTCGAGCGGGTCAGGCTGGACGGGGCACGCGTGCGCGCCTTCTCGCCGGTGGCCGTCGGCCCCCTGCTGCCGGCCGCCGGAGTGCGCGTCCTGGACCTGACGCGGGTCCTCGCCGGGCCGGTGGCCACCCGCACCCTCGCCCTGCTCGGCGCGGACGTCCTGCGCGTGGACGCGCCCGGCCTGCCCGAGCTGGCGGACCAGCACGCCGACACGGGCTTCGGCAAACGTTCGGCCCTGCTGGACCTCACCGCCGACCGGCGGACCTTCGAAGAGCTGCTCGCGACGGCGGACGTCGTCGTCACCGGCTACCGGCCGGGCGCGCTCGACCGGTTCGGGCTCTCCCCCGAGGCGCTGGCCGAGCGACGGCCGGGCGTGGTCGTCGCGCAGGTGTCGGCGTGGGGGGCGTACGGGCCCTGGGGCGACCGGAGGGGCTTCGACAGCCTGGTGCAGGCGGCCACCGGCATCGCGGCCGTCGAGGGCTCGGCCGGGCAGCCCGGGGCGCTTCCGGCGCAGGCCCTGGACCACGGGAGCGGCTATCTCCTGGCGGCCGGCGTGCTGCGTGCGCTGACCGACCAGTCGGCCGACGGCGGCTCCCGTCTCGTCCGGCTCGCCCTGGCCCGGACGGCGGCGTGGCTGACCGCGGGCGCCCGGACCGGCGCGGCAGGGGGCCCGGAACCGGACGTGCGGCACTCCGACGACGGCGGCCTCGACCCGACACCGTGGCTGGCGCGCACCGACAGTCCCCTCGGGCGGCTGCGGTACGCCCTCCCGCCGGTGCGCTTCGACGGCGGGCCGACCGACTGGGCGCGCCCGCCCGGCCGGTGGGGAGCCGACCCGGCCCGCTGGCTCTGAACCGGCGGGGCCCGTCAGCCCGGACCGGCGGCCACCGGCCGCCTGTCGGCCCGTTCCCGTGCCGGGCGCGGTTCGCCGAGGGCGCCGCGGGCCAGCAGCAACTGCGCGGCAAGGTAGGTGAGCATGATCCACAGATCGGGACGCGGCGGCTGCGGCCAGTCCGCGACGCCGGTGGCGATGAGCGTGTCGGAGAGCAGGAAGAGCGCGCCACCGACGCCGGCGACGGGGCCGAGCCGGGTGCCGGCGGTGCAGGCCATGGCTGTGAGCAGGGTGCTGTAGACGGCCACCGGAAGGCGCAGCTCCGCGGGCAGGTCGGGCCGGAGCAGGGCGACCGTGGTGATCAGGGCGGCGGCGTAGCAGGGAGCGAGGAACAGGGCGCCCGCGCGGGACCGGCCGACGCGGACGAACAGCACCAGGTAGCAGACGTGCCCGGCGGCGAAGCACGCCATGCCGGCGAGGAAGGCGGCGTCGGCGTCGAACAGCAGCAGGGTGTCGCCGCCCCAGCCGCACAGCAGGGCGGCGACGAGGAGCCGGGGCGCGCCGCGCAGGGCGGCCCAGGCGGCGAGGAGCGGCATCACGAGCGGCTTGACGACGGCGTGTCCGGGCTCGAAGCCGGCGGCGAGGCTGAGCAGGTCGACGGCGGCGGCGAGCGCGAACAGGCCGAACAGGGCCGACGGGACGCGGGAGCGGGTCACGCGGCCGTGGTCTCCCCGACCGGGGCGGCCGGCGGCGTGGGCACGGGCGGGTCCGGCTCGGACGGCGCGGGCACCGACCGGGCCGGCACGGGCTGGGCCTGCTCCGACCGGGCGGCCGGCTGCCAGCCCGGTCCGCCGAACACCCGCCCCGCCCGTTCGCGCCAGCCCGCCGCGGACCTGACGTCCCTGGCGATCGCGACGTACTCGTGGGTCGCCACCTTGATCGGGTTGAACGTGTTGATGTTCTTGGTCAACCCGTACACGGGCCGGTCGGTCTCGGGCACGAAGGAGCCGAACAGCCGGTCCCACACGATGAGGATGCCGCCGAAGTTGCGGTCCAGGTAGCCGCCCTGGGAGGCGTGGTGGACGCGGTGGTGGGAGGGCGTGTTGAACACGAACTCGAACCACCGGGGCATCCGGTCGATCCGCTCGGTGTGGATCCAGAACTGGTAGACGAGGTTGACCGAGGAGCAGAAGGCCAGCGCGGCCGGGTGGACGCCGGCGGCGACGAGCGGTACGTAGAAGGGCCAGACGGTCAGCGTGGTCCAGGGCTGGCGCAGGGCGGTGGTGAGGTTGAACTTCTCGCTGGAGTGGTGAACCACGTGGCAGGCCCACAGCACCCGGATGACGTGGTGGCCACGGTGGGACCAGTAGTAGAAGAAGTCCTGCGCCAGCAGCATCAACGGCAGCGTCCACCACAGGACGGGCACGCGCAGCGGCGTCAGCTGGTAGATCGCGGTGTAGATCGCGACGATCGGGATTTTCCAGAGGAAGTCGAAGACGAGGCTCCCGAGCCCCATGCCGACGCTGGTCACGGCATCCTTCGTCTGGTACCCGGCGGCGTCCTCGTCGGGATGGACGCGGACGCTGATGATCTCGATCACGGTGAGCAGCACGAAGGCGGGTATCGACCACAGCACGACATCGGGCAGGTTCGGCATGCAGGCACCGTAGAACCGCTGGTGGGCTGCGGCTAGACGGTGTTACCGACAAGTATTTCCAGGGGTATGCGCTTGCTTGTTGGTGATCCCCGCCAACCCGCGGCGGCGGACCCGTCCGCTTCACGTCTTCTTCACACGCCGCGTCTCGCACATCCGCCGCCGCACTCCCGCGCCGCCTCCCACGCCCGCCGCGCACCCCCGCGGCCTCGCACCCGCGCGCCGCCTCACGCCCCCGTCGCCCCCAGAAGCGAACCGACCACGTACGTCACCCCCATGGCGAGGGCTCCGCCGCCCACGTTGCGCACCACCGCCCGCCCGGGGGCCGCGGCACCCAGCCGGGCGGCGGACCAGCCCGTGGCGGTCAGGGCCAGCAGGACGGACACGACGGTCACCGGGAGACGCCAGTCGGCCGGCGGCAGCACGACGGCCAGGAGCGGCAGCAGGGCGCCCACCGTGAAGGCGAGGAAGCTCGCCCAGGCCGCATGCCAGGGATTGGTGAGGTCGTCGGGGTCGATGCCGAGCTCCACGCGCGCGTGCGCCCGCAGGGCGTCCCGCTCCGTGAGTTGCACGGCCGCCTCCCGGGCCACGTCCCGGGACAGGCCCCGCTCCTCCAGCAGCTCCGTCAGCTCCTCCAGTTCGGCCTCGGGCTGCTCGCGCAGCTCCCGCCGCTCCAGCGCGAGCGCGGCCTTCTCGGAGTCCCGCTGGGTCGACACGGAGACGTATTCGCCCGCCGCCATGGACAGCGACCCGGCGAGCAGCCCGGCGAGGCCGGCCGTCAGCAGCGCCGAGCGGTCGTCCGTCGCGCCGGCCACGCCGACGACGAGACCCGCGGTGGAGACGATGCCGTCGTTGGCGCCGAGGACCGCGGCGCGCAGCCAGTTGAGCCGGGATCCGAGCGAGCCGTCGTGGGCCTCTTCGTGAGTGGGTTCCGTCACAGGACGGAGGATGACACCTCGCGGGCCGCGGGTCGCGTTGCGACGCCCGGCCGCGCGCGAGCGACCGGGCGAGCGGCCCCGACGAGGACGAGGCGCGGACAGCGGGCGGAGGAGACGCAGAGCGGCACAACGGCCAAGAGCGCGGCCGAAGTTGCGGCGCCGCGGCCGGCCGCCCCGGCGCACGCGTGCGTGCGCACCACGAACTCCCGTGCGGCCCGGAGGACTTCCCGCGCCCGATGCCACGGGGCGGGGGCGGCGGGGTGCCTGCGGGGGCCCGTATCCTCAATGACCATGCTCGAGGACCACACGACGACAGCGTCGTCCCCCACGGAGTGGCCGACCGCGTATCCCCGGGGATACGCGGTCGTTGACGTGGAGACCACCGGCCTGGCGCGCGACGACCGGATCATCTCCGCGGCCGTGTACCGGCTGGACGCGCGCGGTGAGGTCCAGGACCACTGGTACACGCTGGTCAACCCGCAACGCGACCCCGGCCCGGTGTGGATACACGGTCTGACGAGCGACGTGCTGGCGGGCGCGCCGCTCTTCCACGAGGTGGCGGAGGAGTTCGCCGCCCGGCTCGAAGGCCGGGTGCTCGTCGCGCACAACGCGGTCTTCGACTGGCAGATGATCGCGCGGGAGTACGCGCGCGCGAAGCGCGAGGCGCCGGTGCGGCAGCGGCTGTGCACCATCGCGCTGTCCAAGGAGTTGGACCTGCCGCTGCCCAACCACAAGCTGGAGTCGCTCGCGGCCCACTTCGGCGTCGTGCAGCAGCGGGCGCACCACGCGCTGGACGACGCACGCGTCCTCGCGGAGGCTTTCCGGCCGAGCCTGCGGGCCGCGGCGGAGGGCGGAGTCCGGCTGCCGCTGCTCGAGTGCCGACCGCTGACGGAGTGGGCCGACCGTCCGGCGTCCCTGATCGGGCGGCAGGCTAGCGGTCCGGGCGGCGGCTACGGCGGCTACCGGCCCAGCAGTTGGCGGCCGTCCCGCAAGAGGCCGGCGTGCCCGCACCCGAACCCCGGGCGGTACGAGGACGGCAAGAGGCTCAAGCAGGGCATGCGGGTCGCCTTCTCGGGAGACACCTCGGTCGAGCGCGAGCTGCTGGAGGACCGTGCCGCCGAGGCGGGACTGCATGTCGCCACGAGTCTGTCCCGGCTGACCAGCCTGCTGGTGACCAACGACCCCGACTCGGGCACGTCGAAGGTGGTGAAGGCGCGGCAGTTCGGGACGCCCGTGGTGGACGAGGCCGCGTTCGGGCAGCTCCTGCGGGATGTGGAGCCCGCCGACGAGTGACCCGCGCGGACTGCTGCGCGAAGCCGCCGGTGCCGACCGGTGCGTACGGGTGATTGCCGTGCGACTCGCCCGCAGCCCGCTCGCCCGCGCGGGGGCGAGCGCCCACCCTGTGGCGCATGGCGAGATGCGAAGTTTGCGGCAATGACTACGGAATGACCTTCGAGGTGCACGCGCAGGGCGCTGTCCACGTCTTCGACTGCTTCTCCTGTGCGATCCATCGCATGGCCCCCATCTGCGAGCACTGCAGGGTGCAGATCATCGGCCAGGGCGTCGAGGTGGAGGGTCACTGGTACTGCGGCGCGCACTGTGCCCGCGCGGAGGGCCGGGTGGGGATCGTCGACAAGGTCTGAGCCCGCGTCCGGCCGCCCGGGGGGCCGGCCGCCGAGGACGTCCCGCGGCACCCGGCCGCATGCACCCCACGACCGAGTTGTACGGTCGTGGGGTGTACCGCTTCCTGTTGTCCCGGCAGTGGGTGATCCTCACGCTGGTCTCCCTCCTCCTCATCCCCACGATGATCAGGCTGGGCTTCTGGCAGATGCACCGCTACGAGGAGCGCACCGCGCGCAACCAGCTCGTCTCCGACGCGCTGTCCGCCGACGCGGTGCCCGTCGAGAGGCTGACCGCCGTCGGCCATGTCGTCACCCGCGGCGAGCGGTACCGCAACGTGAGCGCCACCGGCGTCTTCGACACCGGTCACGAGGTCGTCGTCCGGCGCCGGGTCAACGCCGACGACACGGTCGGCTTCCATGTCCTCACCCCGCTCGTCCTGACGGACGGCAAGGTGCTGCTGGTCGACCGGGGCTGGATCCCCGCGGACGGCCCGAGCCAGACCGCCTTCCCCAAGATCCCCGCGCCGCCCGGTGGCAGGGTCACGGTCACCGGGCGGCTGATGCCCGACGAGACGACCGCGGCGAGCGGCATCAAGGACCTCAAGGGGCTGCCGGACCGGCAGGTCATGCTGATCAGCAGCGAGCGGGAGTCCCGGCGGCTCGGCGCACCGGTGCTCGGCGGCTACATCGCGCTGACGGCCCCCGCGTCCAAGGGCGACAGCCCCGAGCTGCTGGGCCCGCCCGGCAGCGAGGACGCGGCGCTGAACTTCGCGTACACCATCCAGTGGTGGCTGTTCGCCGCGGGCGTCCCCGTCGGCTGGCTGATCCTGGTCCGCCGCGAGGCCCGCGAGCGGGCCGCGGCGGCGACCCGGGAGGCGGAGCCGGCCGAGCCGGCGACGGTGTAGCACCGCCGGCCCGGCCGGACCCCGCCACGCCCTCCGCCCTGTTCCGCTCCGGCGTAGCGCGTTTCAGCAGCAGCGGCTCTGCGGATGCTCCTCGCGGTGCCGGCTGCGCAGCGCCTGGTACTCGCGTGGGGTGGGGACCGCAGCGAGCGGGTGGTGACGCCGGCGCCGCTCGCAGTAGCGGTCGTACTCCCCCTCGCCGGTCAGCTCGCGCAGGTACCAGCGCACGGCCCGCGCCCAGCCCACGGCCGCCCGCAGGAGCCGGCGCCCCGCCCGCGCCCCGCGCACGGTGACGCTCACGATCCCACCGCGGCCGGCACGTCGATCCGGGACTCGACGAAGGGCGCCTCGGTCGTCGGCAGGGGGGCCGGCGAGCGCACGGCCCGTACGCACACCACAGCCGCGTTCACGATCACCACGGCGACCAGCAGCAGGAACACGGCGATCAGCACGCCGTCCACCGTGGAGTTGGCGACCACCGTGTGCATGTCGGCCGGCGACTTGGCGGGCGCCAGCACCTGCCCGGCGTCGAGCGCGTCGGCGTACCGGGCGCGCTGGGCGAAGAAGCCGATCCTGGGGTCGTCGGAGAAGATCTTCTGCCAGCCGGCGGTGAAGGTGATCGCGACGACCCAGGCCAGCGGCACGCCCGTCACCCAGGCCCAGCGCAGCCGCCCGGACTTGATCAGCACCGTCGTGCACACGGTCAGGGCGATGGCGGCCAGCAGCTGGTTGGCGATGCCGAAGAGCGGGAAGAGCTGGTTGATCCCGCCCAGCGGGTCCGTGGCGCCGGTGTACAGGAAGTAGCCCCAGGCGGCGACGACCAGACCGCTGCAGAGCCAGATGCCGGGCTTCCAGTTGACCCTGCCGACCGGCTTCCACACGTTGCCGAGCATGTCCTGGAGCATGAAGCGGCCGACGCGGGTACCGGCGTCCACCGTGGTCAGAATGAACAGCGCCTCGAACATGATGGCGAAGTGGTACCAGAACGCCTTCATCGCGGTGCCGCCGAAGACACCGGAGAAGATCTCCGACATGCCGACGGCCAGCGTGGGGGCGCCACCGGAGCGGGCGATCAGCGTCTGCTCCTCGACGGCCCTGGCGGCGGAGGTGAGCTGGTCGGGGCTGATGGTGAAGCCGAGGCCGGCGACCGCGTGGGACGCCGACTCGGCCGTCGCGCCCAGCAGGCCGGCGGGCGCGTTCATCGCGTAGTACAGACCCGGTTCCAGGGTGGCCGCGGCGATCAGCGCCATGATCGCGACGAACGACTCCATCAGCATGGCTCCGTAGCCGATGAGCCGGACCTGGGACTCCTTCTGGATCAGCTTGGGCGTCGTCCCGGACGAGACGAGCGCGTGGAAGCCGGACAGCGCGCCGCAGGCGATGGTGATGAAGAGGAACGGGAACAGCGCCCCCGCGAAGACGGGTCCCGCGCCCGAGGAGGCGAAGTCGCTGACCGCGTCCGTCCTGAGCACGGGCGCGGCCACGACCACGCCGACCGCCAGCAGCGCGATGGTGCCGATCTTCATGAAGGTGGAGAGGTAGTCGCGCGGGGCGAGGAGCATCCACACCGGCAGGACGGAGGCGACGAAGCCGTACCCGACGAGGCAGAAGACGAGGGTCGTCGGACTGAGCGTGAAGGCGTCGGCCAGCGAGGAGTTCTGCACCCAGCTGCCGCCCACGATCGCCAGCAGCAGCAGCGCCACGCCGATGAGGCTGGTCTCCACGACCCGGCCCGGGCGGATGCGGTGCAGCCAGAAGCCCATGAACAGGGCGATGGGCACGGTCATCGCGACGGAGAAGGTCCCCCAGGGCGAGTGGGCGAGCGCGTTGACCACGACCAGCGCCAGCACGCCCAGCAGAATGATCATGATGGCGAAGACGGCGACGAGGGCCGCCGCACCGCCCGCGCGGCCGATCTCGTCACGGGCCATCTGCCCGAGCGAGGTGCCGTCGCGGCGCATGGAGAGGAACAGCACGACCATGTCCTGCACCGCGCCCGCGAAGATCACTCCGGCGACGATCCACAGGGTGCCGGGCAGATAGCCCATCTGGGCCGCGAGCACGGGTCCGACCAGGGGGCCCGCGCCGGCGATCGCGGCGAAGTGGTGGCCGAGCAGGACCCGGCGGTCGGTGGGCTGGAAGTCGACGCCGTCCTCGAGGCGTTCGGCGGGGGTGGCCCGGCGGTCGTCGGGGCGCAGCACCCGGCGGGCGATGAAGCGGGAGTAGAAGCGGTAGGCGATGGCGTACGAGCCGAGGGCCGCGACCACCAGCCAGACCGCCGAGATCCGCTCCCCCCGGGCGAGGGCGACGACGCCCCAGGCGACGGCGCCGAGCAGCGCGACAACCGCCCACAGCAGGACGGATCTCAGTGACATACGCGACTTTTCCGGCCCCGGAAGGCCGGTTTCGGGCAGAGTGGACACAGACATGGCGGCTCCTCGCCTGGGCGGTGCGGCGCGCCTCGTGACACGGGGCGCCAGGAGATCAGCGACGGGCGGCTCTCCCCGCTCGCTGTCGGTCTGTGCAAGAGTTGCCCGCCCGCCGGAACCGGTTGACAGCGAATCTCCCGTGATTTTTCCGCCGCTTCCCGGTCAACCGAACCGGCCGTCCGCGCAACTGAACCGGTGAGGGCAGGCACACCAAGGACGGTGACCCATGGCCGACGGCGCCATGACCACGACGTTCCTCGCCGTGATCGGCGGGGCGTCGCTGCTCGCCGCGACCGCGCGCAGGCTGCGCCCCAGCGACCGGCTGCCCTCCCTGGAGGGCTGGGCGCTGGCCGACCGCTCGCTCGGCCCCGTCTGGACCTGGCTGCTGCTCGGCGGCACGATCTTCACCGCCTACACCTTCACCGCCGTCCCGGGACTGGCTTACGGCAACGGGGCGTCCGCGTTCTTCGCCGTGCCGTACACCGTGATCGTCTGCCCGCTCGCCTTCGTCCTGCTGAGCCGGCTGTGGAGCGTGGCCCGCAGCAAGGGCTACGTCACGGCCGCCGACTTCGTGCGCGGGCGCTACGGGTCCTCACCGCTGGCCCTCGTGGTGGCGCTGACCGGGATCCTCGCCACGATGCCGTACCTGGCGCTGCAACTGCTCGGGATACGGGCGGTGCTGACGGCCGGGGGCGTGTATCCGCGCGGCGCGGCCGGGGACCTGGTGATGGTGGCGCTGTTCGCGGGGCTCGCGGTGGCCACCTACCGGCACGGGCTGCGGGCGCCCGCGGTCATCTCCGCGCTGAAGGCCCTCGCCGTCTTCGTGTCGCTGACCGCCGTGTGCTGGCTGGTGCTGCAGCGGCTCGGCGGGCCCGGCGCCGTCTTCGAGGGCGCCGCGCGGCGGGCCGGCGCACCCGACGTGGCGCACTCCTCGCTGGTCCTCACCGCCGAGCAGCAGCCCGCGTACGCCACCCTCGCGCTGGGTTCCGCGCTGGCCCTGCTGATGTACCCGCACGTGCTCACCGCCGGGTTCGCCGCCGACGGGCCGCGCACCCTGCGCAAGGTCGCCGCGGCGCTGCCGGTGTGGACGGGACTGCTCGCCCTCTTCGGCCTGCTCGGCGTCGCCGCCGTCGCGGCCGGTGTGCGGGCCCCGGCCGGGGGCGCCGAGGCGGCCGTGCCGATGCTCGTCGACCGGCTGATGCCCGCCGCGCTGGCCGGGCTGGTGTTCGCCGCGATCACCGTGGGGGCGCTGGTCCCGGCCGCCGTCATGTCGATCGCGGCCGCCACGAGCTTCGTCCGCAACGTGTACGTGGAGTACGTCCATCCGACGGCCACGCCCAAGCGGCAGGTGCGGATCGCCAAGGCCGTCTCGCTGACCGCGAAGGCGGGCGCGGTGGCCTTCGTGTTCGGACTGCGCGACCAGGACGCCGTCAACCTCCAGCTGCTGGGCGGGGTGTGGATCCTGCAGGTCTTCCCCGCCGTGGCCGTCGGGCTGTTCACCGGCCGGCTGCACCCGCGGGCGCTGCTCGCGGGCTGGGCGGCCGGTATGGCCACCGGGACCTGTCTCGTGGTGAGCGAGGGGTTCTCCGCCACCGTCTCCCTGGGCTTCAAAACGATGACGGTCTACGCCGGACTGGTGGCCCTGCTGCTCAACCTGACCGTCGCGGCCGTCGGCACCGCGGTCCTCGAACGCCTCCGCGTCCCCCGCGGCGCCGACACCACCGACCTGCCCTCCCGCCTGGTCCTCAGGCGGCGTCCCGAGACGGGAGCGAACCACCCGTGAGACGCAGACACCCGATCCCCGTGCAGGAGCCCCCCGTGGAGCCGCTCGCCCCCGTGCCGGGCGATCCGGCCGACCTGGAACGCGAGGCCGCTCTCGCCCGGCTCTTCGAGCTGCACTACTCCTCGATGCTGCGACTGGCCG
Organism: Streptomyces sp. P3; assembly: GCF_003032475.1. Classification (NCBI taxonomy): domain Bacteria; kingdom Bacillati; phylum Actinomycetota; class Actinomycetes; order Kitasatosporales; family Streptomycetaceae; genus Streptomyces; species Streptomyces sp. P3. Next base: position 4,467,622 of record NZ_CP028369.1, on the reverse strand, counting down.
TGCTGCTCGGCGCGGACGACCCGGAGAACGTGGTCGCCGAGGCGTACTACCAGATCTACCGCAAGTGGCGGCGGCTGCGGGACGTCGAGGCGGCGGAGGCCTATCTGCGCTCCACCGTCTGCAATCTGACCCGGATGCGGATACGGCACCTGCAGGTCGCCCGCCGGCATGTGGAGAGCCCGCCGGAGCTGCCGGAGGAGACCGTCGCCTCCGCGGAGAGCGCCGCGCTGCTGCGGGACGACCAGCGCGTGCTGATCGACGCGCTCCAGCAGCTGCCGGCCCGCCAGCGCGAGGCGCTCGTGCTGCGGCACTGGCTCGGTCTGAGGGAGAGCGAGATAGCCGCCGCCATGGGCATCTCCTGCGGGTCCGTCAAAACCCACACCTCACGCGGCCTCGCCGCGCTCACCCAGGCGATGGAGGCCCGGCGATGAACCCCACGGACCGCACCGAGCGGGAACTGCGGGAGGCGCTGGAGGCGCTGGCCGACGGCGTGCGGCCGGCTCCGGACGCCTATCGCACCGCGCGCGGCGACTGGCTGCGGCGCGAACGCCGGCGGCGGCTCGTGCTGGCCGTGCTGATCGCCGTCGTCTTCGCGCTGGCCACGCTGATCGGCCTGTGGGTGCTGAACCGGGCACCGTCGGAACGGGGCGTCGTCTTCTCGTCGACGGCCGCGCCGGCACACCCGACGTCACTCACCCGGCCGCACCCCTGATTGCCTCCCCGGTTCGCCGGGAAACCGCAAGGCGTGCACCCCCGCATCGAGGACTACGCCCTCATCGGCGACGAACAGACCGCCGCCCTGGTCGGCTTGGACGGTTCCGTCGACTGGCTCTGCCTGCCCCGCTTCGACTCCGGAGCCTGCTTCGCCCGCCTCCTCGGCGGCGAGGAGAACGGCCACTGGCGCATCGCCCCGCTGGGCGTGACGGGCGACTGCACCCGCCGCGGCTACCGGCCCGACACGCTCGTCCTGGACACCGAGTGGGAGACCGACGACGGCGCGATCCGGGTCACCGACCTGATGCCGCAGCGCGATCAGGCCCCCGACGTGGTGCGCGTGGTCGAGGGGCTGCGCGGCCGCGTCACCGTCCGCAGCACGCTGCGGCTGCGCTTCGACTACGGCTGGGTCGTGCCGTGGATGCGCCGCGCCGACGGGCACCACGTGGCGGTCGCCGGACCCGACGCGGTCTGGTTCCGCAGCGAACCGGGCGTGCACACCTGGGGCGAGGACTTCACCACGCACTCCGAGTTCACCCTCGCCGAGGGCGAGTCGGTCGCCTTCGTACTGACCTGGCACCCCTCGCACGAGTCCCGTCCGCCGCTCGTCGACCCGTACGAGGCGCTCGCCACCAGCGTCGACGACTGGCGGCGATGGGCCGCCCGCTGCCGTTACACCGGCCCCCACCGGGACGCCGTCGTCCGCTCCCTGATCACCCTCAAGGCCCTCACCTTCCAGCCGACCGGCGGCATCGTGGCCGCGCTCACCACCTCCCTGCCCGAGGAGCTGGGCGGCGTCCGCAACTGGGACTACCGCTTCTGCTGGCTGCGCGACTCCACCCTCACCCTCGGCGCCCTCCTCGCGGCCGGGTACGAGGAGGAGGCCGAGGCGTGGCGCAACTGGCTGCTGCGCGCCGTCGCGGGCGACCCGGCGGACCTGCAGATCATGTACGGGCTGTCCGGCGAGCGGCGGCTGCCCGAGAGCGAGTTGCCCTGGCTCTGCGGCTACGAGGGCTCCACACCCGTGCGCATCGGCAACGGCGCCGTGCAGCAGCTCCAACTGGACGTCTACGGCGAGGTGATGGACTCCCTGTCGCTGGCCCGGACCTCGGGCATGTCGCCGCGGCCGCACATGTGGTCCCTGCAGTGCGCGCTGATGAACTGGCTCGGCGACAACTGGCGGCAGCCGGACGAGGGGCTGTGGGAGGTGCGCGGCGGCCGGCGGCCGTTCGTGCACTCCAAGGTCATGGTGTGGGTCGCCGCCGACCGGGCCGTCCGCGCGCTGGAGGCCTACCCGGAGCTCAGCGGCGACCTGGGCGGCTGGCGGGACCTGCGCGACGAGGTGCACCGCGAGGTCTGCGAGAAGGGCTACGACCCGCGGCGCAACACGTTCACCCAGTACTACGGCTCGGCCGACCTGGACGCCTCCCTGCTGCTCGTCCCGCGCGTCGGCTTCCTGCCGCCGGACGACCCGCGCGTGATCGGCACCGTCGACGCGATCCGCGCGGAGCTCGGGCACGACGGCCTGCTGCGCCGCTACAGCACCGAGGCCGCGACCGTCGACGGCCTGCCGGGCGACGAGGGCGCCTTCCTGGCCTGCTCGTTCTGGCTCGCGGACGCCCTGCACATGACGGGCCGTACGAAGGAGGCACGGGAGCTGTTCGAACGGCTCGTGGGCCTGGCCAACGACGTGGGGCTGCTGGCGGAGGAGTACGACCCGGTGGCGGGCCGGCACCTCGGCAACTTCCCTCAGGCGTTCAGCCACATCGGCCTGGTGAACACCGCCCTCGCCCTGTTCGACGGCGAGGAGGCAGGATAGGAGCCATGGATCTTGGACTGAAGGACCGGGTGTACGTCGTCACCGGGGCCACGCGCGGACTCGGCAACGCCGCCGCGCGCGAGCTCGTCGCGGACGGTGCGAAGGTCGTCCTCACCGGGCGGGACGAGAAGCGCGTCACCGACGCCGCGGCCGAGCTGGGGCCCAACGCCGTCGGCGTCGCCGTGGACAACGCCGAACCCGGCGCGGCGGCCCGGCTGATCGCGGCGGCCCGGGACGCCTTCGGCGGGTTCGACGGGGTGCTGGTGAGCGTCGGCGGTCCGCCGCCCGGGTTCGTCGCCGACAACACGGACGAACAGTGGCAGAGCGCCTTCGAGTCGGTGTTCCTCGGGGCGGTCCGGCTCGCCCGGGCGGCGGCCGCCGAGCTGGAGGCGGGCGGGGTCATCGGGTTCGTGCTGTCGGGCTCGGTGCACGAGCCGATTCCCGGGCTGACCATCTCCAACGGTCTGCGACCCGGGCTCGCCGGGTTCGCCAAGTCGCTCTCCGACGAGCTCGGGCCGCGCGGGATCCGGGTGGTGGGCCTGCTGCCGGCGCGCATCGACACCGACCGGGTGCGGGAGCTCGACGGCCTGTCGGCCGACCCCGAGGCGACCCGGGCCGCGAACGAGTCCCGGATTCCGTTGCGTCGCTACGGCCTTCCGGAGGAGTTCGGGCGGACGGCGGCGTTCCTGCTGTCGCCGGCCGCCTCCTACCTGACCGGCCTCATGGTGCCCGTCGACGGCGGTATGCGGCACGGATTCTGAGCGGCACACACTGCCGCACCAGCGGGCCCGGCCGGTCGCGCGCCGCGCGACAGGGCGTCGGCGCGGACGGTCGGGCGGGCCCCCACGACGAGTCGCCGGACGGTCGGGCGGACCCCCGCGGGCCCGGCGTCGCTCAGGAGACCCTCTCCGACTTGTGCTTGGCCGCCGTCAGGCGGACCTCGGCCGGCAGGGCCCGCAGCGCCGCCGAGTCCCGCGCGTGGGCCAGCGCCCGGGAGCTGAGGTCGTCCAGCACGGTCACCGGCTCCGCGTGCGGCTCCAGCAGCAGACGCGCCCGCGCCTCGGGAGCCTCGCTGCGCCCGGTCAGCCGGACGTGCGCCTGGGCGACGCCGTCCAGCCGGGACGCCTCGCCCGACAGCACCCCTTCCAGGGCGCGGCCCCGCAGCAGCGCCCCCGCGCCGTCTCCGGTGTCGACGAGGACCTCGGCGAGCCGGCGACGGTGCAGGACCGCGCTCAGCCACCACAGCGCGAGCAGGAGGAGGAGGGCCAGGGCGGCGATGACCGTCGGCCACCACCACGCCTCGCCGCGCCAGCGGGTGCGTTCGGCGGCGCTGAGGAGCGTGTCGTGCGGGCCGCCGTGCAGCCACCAGGACGGCGCGGGCGCGCCGAGCCCCACGGCCAGCACCGCGCCGCCGACGGCGAGCAGCACCAGTCCGACGAGGGCGAGAAGCACGCGGTCGACGGTTGCGGGCATCGCCCTCACCCCTTCTTCCCGGCCCGGCGCACATGGACCGAGAGCGTGAGCGGCCGGACCAGCCCGAGGCCGTGGACCGCCTCGGTGAGGACGGAGTCCAGGTCGGCGCGGACGTCCTCCAGGTCGCGGAAGTGGGAGACGACGGACACGTCGGCCCTGCGTCGGCCGGCCCGCGCCCGCGCCGACTGCACGCCGGCGACCTCCATGGCCCGGTCGCGCAGCACCAGGGCGGCGGCGGCGCGGTGCAGGCCGGCGCGTACGTCGGGGCGGGGGCGGCGCATCGGCAGCAGCTGCCGGACCCCCGGCGTGACGGCCAGGACGACCAGCCACAGGCCGAGAGCGGCCGCGACCCCGGCGCCGACGAGCACCCACGGGTCGTCGAGGGGGCGCTCGGCGAGTTGGTGGGCGAGTCCGCGCCGCCACGCCATGGCGGGCCGGTGGGCGCGGACGGCGACCACGTCGTAGAGGAACACGCCCGCGACCGCCGCCAGCAGGACCGCGACGACGCCGGCCGGGACCCGGCGGGCCGACCAGAACCGGTGTTCGGCGGGGCGCCGACCGTCAAAGCCGCCTCCCCGACCGGGTGGGGCGACGTCGTCCCCGGTGTCCTTCTCCAGGACGGGCGTCCCGCCCTGCTGCAAGCCTCCGGGCTCGCTCATCGCGTCCTCCCGTGTGCCGCGCCGGGGTCCGGCGCCAGGTGGAGCCGTTCGACCTGGACGGCGACCTCCGGAACCGTCATTCCCGCCAATGCGCCTACCCGCTCGGTGACATGCCGACGCACGGCGCGACAGCGGGCGCCGAGGTCGCTCGGGTAGTCGAGTTCGAGCTGCACGTGGACGTGCGCGGCGTCGACGGGGCCTTCCCCGCCCGAGCCGGGGTGTGCGTGCGGGCGGACGACGACGGTGGCGTGCGGGCGTCCGGCGTCGGGCGGCAGCGGGCCCACCGCCTCGCGTGCGGCCTGTGCGGCGATCTTCGCGACGACCCGGTCGGCGATGCGGGTCGCGCCGCGTTCGCCCGGAGGGACGACGGCGGCCCGGCGTGCGCCGGACGCGGCGCCGGCGTCGCTTCCCCCGCTCACAGGGCTCACCGGCGCCGGTCGTCGCGGGTGCGGAAGAAGTCGCCGAGTTCCAGGTCCCCTTCCAGGAACCGGCCGACGACGAACCCGACGGCGCCCAGCGCCGCCACCAGCAGGAAGGCCCCGAACCCGCCGAAATACCCGGCGAAGCCCAGCGCCATGCCGGCGATCATGCCGACCACGGCCATGCTCAAGGTGCGCTCCCCTCGGCGGTCCGGTCACCCGGCCGTCTGCGTCTCATCTGCGTCTCACTGGATCCGGGGTTCCGGCTCCTCGTCCTCTTCGTCGGGCAGTTTGACGTCGCTCACCGCGATGTTGACCTCGACGACCTCCAGGCCCGTCATCCGCTCCACCGCCGCGATCACGTTCTCCCGCACGGCCCCGGCGACGTCGGCGATGGCCACGCCGTAGTCGACGACGATCTCGAGGTCGAGCGCCGTCTGCACCTCGCCGACCTCGGCCTTGACGCCCCGGGAGACCGACTTCGAACCGCCGGGCACCCGGTCGCGCACGGCGCCGAAGGTACGGCTGATGCCGCTGCCCATGGCATGCACGCCGAGGACGTCGCGCGCCGCGAGGCCGGCGATCTTCTCCACGACCCCGTCGGCGATGGTGGTCCGCCCGCGGGTCGCCGGGGCCCCGCCACCGCGCCGGGCCGCCTTGCGGGTCTGCAGCGGCTCGGTTCCGCCGTCGGGGGTCTGCGTACGGATCTGCTCCGTTGACTCGCTCATCGCCGTACGTCCTTACGTCCGGTACTTTCCGTACTTTCCTCGTTCCTTCTGACCACGGTAAGCGCGGTTGCCCGACCTCGCCCCGGGGATGCGGCAGGCTGGAGCAATGACGTCGGACGGATGGACGGGCGCGGTGCGGCGCCGGCTGGGCCTCGGCAGACTGCTTCCCCTCGGCGGGCCGCGGGACGGCGCGTGGCTCACCGAGGCGGCGGCGGAGGCGGTGCTGCGCCGGGCTGCGCGGGACGTCGCGGGCGTGCGGCTGGGAGTGCTGCGGCTGGGGCTCGCCGATCCGGACGGGTCGTTCGAGTCCGCCGTGCCCGCTCCGTCGAGCGCGCTGCCGCCGGGGCCGCTGCGGATGACCGCGGAGTGCGCCGTGTCGGCGTCCGAGCCGCTGCCGGTGACGACGGCACGGTTGCGCAACGCTCTGGCGGCGACGGCCGCGCAGCGGCTCGGGCTGGTGGTGTCGGAGGTCGACCTGCGGGTGACGGACCTGCTCGGCACCGAGCCGGACAGCGAGGACACGGACACGAGGCCGGACGTGGAGAGCGGCACGGGCACCGGCCCGAGACCGGACGCCGAGGCGGACCCGGACACGGGCACGAGGCCGGACGCGGAGAGCGGCGCGGGGGCGGCCGCACGGTCGGGGACAGGGCACGGGCCCGGTCGGCAGCCCCCGCCGGGCGTCACCCCGGCAGCCGTTCCCGCACCGGCACCCGGCGGAGCCGTTCTGGCGGGTGACGAGGCCCTCGCCGCCGCGGCGGCCCTGGCGGTGCCGGGGGTGACCGGCACGAGCGGCGTCCTCGGACGGGCGGTCCGGATCACGGAGCGTCACGACCTGACGGCCGCCCTGCCGCACCGCCACGCCCAGCTGGAGATCACGGCGGCGGCGACCCACCGCACGCTGGACGTGGCGCTCGCGGTCCGCACCGCCGTGTCGGCGGCCCTGCCGGACCGCCCGACGGTCGCGGTGCTGGTGACGGCGGTCGACTGAGCGCGGTCGGCCGCCGTCCGCCCGCCCCCGGCCGCCGGCCGGACGGGACACGCCCGGTCGTGAGGAACGCCGGACGGCGGTCTCAGTCGGTGTTCACTCCCCCAGACCGGCCATGTCGCGCAGACGGCGGGCCTGGGCTGCGCGTTCGGCGGCTCGCTGGGCGTCGTACGTGCGGTCGCCCGCGCCGCGCAGCAGCGCCTTGGTCTCGATGACGGCCTCGCGGGGCGCGGCGAGGATCGCCGTGGCCAGTTCGCGGACCGTGTCGTCGAGGTCCTGCACGGGAACGGCGATGTTGGCGAGCCCGGTGCTCACCGCCTCCTCGGCGTGCACGAAGCGGCCGGTCAGGCAGATCTCGACCGCGCGGCCGTAGCCGACGAGGGAGACGAGGGGGTGGGTGCCGGTCAGGTCCGGCACCAGGCCGAGGCTGGTCTCGCGCATGGCGAACTGCACGTCGTCGGCGACGACGCGCAGGTCACAGGCGAGGGCCAGCTGGAAGCCCGCTCCGATGGCGTGGCCCTGGACGGCGGCGATGGACACCACGTCGTTACGCCGCCACCAGGTGAAACCCTCCTGGAAGCCTGCGATGGCGGCGTCGAGTTCGGCGTCGTCACCGCGTGCGAGATCGATGAAGGACGGCTCGCCCTCGATCCCCTCGGGCGTGAACATCTGCCGGTCGAGCCCCGCGGAGAAGGACTTGCCCTCGCCGCGCAGCACGACCACGCGGACGGAGCCCGGCACCAGTCGCCCGGCCTCCGCGAGCGCCCGCCACATGGCGGGGCTCTGCGCGTTGCGCTTGGCCGGGTTGACCAGCGTCACCGTGGCGAGCGTGTCGTCGACGGTGAGCCGTACGCCGTCCTTGTCGAGCAGGGGAACGAGTTCCTGGTCGGGCGTGGCCATGGGGCGCCTCCGATGGGTGCGGTCAGCTAGCGGTCAGCTAAGTGACTGCACAGTAACCACCCGGCCGGTCTCAGGTTCCCCCGGGCCCCTCACAGGGCTCGGGAGGACGCCGACCGGGTGGCCACCGTCGAAGCCGATGGGCCGCCCCCGGTCAGGACGAGGCGGCCTTCTTGCCTCGAGTCGCCCCGCCACGCCCACGGAGCGTGACGCCCGACTCGCTGAGCATCCGGTGCACGAAGCCATACGAGCGGCCGGTCTCCTCGGCCAGCGCCCGGATGCTCGCACCGGAGTCGTACTTCTTCTTCAGGTCTGCCGCGAGCTTGTCGCGCGCGGCGCCGGTCACCCGGCTGCCCTTCTTCAGAGTCTCGGCCACCCGTGCCTCCTCATGGGAAGTGCGCTCTGGTCTCCTCATGATCACCCCTCAGCGCCCCGATGGCCACCCATTCGGCAAGGTCCGTACGACAGGCTTTTGACGACGGGAGCGCGTACCCACGAACGGAATCCTCGATTCCAGCCGACGGCGTTCGTACGGCCGAACGGGTTGTTCCGCGAAAGAGCAGGTCAGAGACGCGCGACGGCCGACCCCTGCCACCGAGGGGATCGGCCGTGAAATGGGTGTAGGACACACCTCGATACGAGGAGATCTCACACAGATGATGGATCACCGGTAGGCCGAATGATCCAGACGGATGATCCACCACGTGGGATCACACGTCGGTCCGGTCCTCTCCCCGGCGGTCACCGGGTCGCCCGGTCGTCGGTCCGCGACCGCCCGCCCCCGTCGCCGGCCGCCCCACGGTCCCCACCGCCGGTCGCCGGGTCAGGCCAGGGCGACCAGGTCCGCGTAGTCGGCGCCCCACAGGTCCTCGACTCCGTCGGGGAGCAGGATGATCCGCTCGGGCTGCAGCGCCTCCACCGCGCCCTCGTCGTGGGTGACGAGGACGACCGCGCCCTTGTAGGTGCGCAGCGCGCCGAGGATCTCCTCGCGGCTGGCCGGGTCGAGGTTGTTGGTGGGCTCGTCCAGCAGCAGCACGTTGGCGGAGGAGACCACCAGCGTCGCGAGGGCCAGCCGGGTCTTCTCACCGCCGGAGAGGACGCCGGCGGGCTTGTCGACGTCGTCACCGGAGAACAGGAACGAGCCGAGCGTCTTGCGGACCTCGACCAGGTCCAGGTCGGGGGCGGCGGAGCGCATGTTCTCCAGGACCGTGCGCTCCGGGTCGAGCGTCTCGTGCTCCTGCGCGTAGTAGCCGAGCTTGAGACCGTGACCGGCGACGACCTCTCCGGTGTCGGGCTGTTCGGCACCGCCGAGCAGCCGCAGCAGGGTCGTCTTGCCGGCGCCGTTCAGTCCGAGGATGACGACGCGCGAGCCCTTGTCGATGGCCAGGTCGACGTCGGTGAAGATCTCCAGCGAGCCGTAGGACTTCGACAGGCCCTCGGCCATCAGGGGCGTCTTGCCACAGGGGGCGGGCTCGGGGAAGCGGAGCTTGGCGACCTTGTCGGAGGCGCGCACCGCCTCCAGACCGGAGAGCAGCTTGTCGGCGCGGCGGGCCATGTTCTGCGCGGCGACCGTCTTGGTGGCCTTGGCGCGCATCTTGTCGGCCTGCGAGTGCAGTGCCGCGGCCTTCTTCTCGGCGTTCTGCCGCTCCCGCTTGCGGCGCTTCTCGTCGGACTCGCGCTGCTGCTGGTAGAGCCGCCAGCCCATGTTGTAGACGTCGATCTGGGAGCGGTTGGCGTCCAGGTAGAACACCTTGTTGACGACCGTCTCGACCAGGTCGACGTCGTGGCTGATGACGATGAAGCCGCCGCGGTAGGTCTTGAGGTAGTCGCGCAGCCAGACGATCGAGTCGGCGTCGAGGTGGTTGGTCGGCTCGTCGAGCAGCAGCGTGTCCGCGTCGGAGAAGAGGATGCGGGCCAGTTCCACGCGGCGGCGCTGGCCGCCGGAGAGCGTGTGCAGGGGCTGGCCGAGCACCCGGTCGGGCAGGTTGAGCGCGGCGGCGATGGTTGCGGCCTCGGCCTCGGCGGAGTAGCCGCCCTTGGTGAGGAACTCCGTCTCCTGGCGCTCGTACTGGCGCATCGCCTTGTCGCGGGTGGCGCCCGAGCCGCCCGCGATCCGCTGTTCGTTCTCGCGCATCTTGCGGATCAGGACGTCGAGACCGCGCGCGGAGAGGATGCGGTCGCGGGCGAGGACGTCGAGGTCGCCGGTGCGGGGGTCCTGCGGGAGGTAGCCGACCTCTCCGGAGCGGGTGACGGTGCCGCCCGCCGGAATGCCCTCGCCGGCCAGGACCTTGGTCAGCGTCGTCTTGCCGGCGCCGTTGCGCCCGACCAGACCGATGCGGTCGCCTTTGGCCACACGGAAGGAGGCGTTCTCGATGAGGATGCGGGCGCCGGCACGCAGCTCGATGCCGGAGGCGGAGATCACGGACAGACTCCAGTGCGGGGTCGTTGGCGGGATGGGCGGCTGAGGACGTTCCCGCCGTCTAATGCGCGAGGAGAATGGCCATGGGGGCCAGTCTAACGGGACCGTGCAAGCACTTTGTCTGCGCGCAGGTGTTCGATCTTCGCGGGAGGCGTCGTAGCGGGGCGTTGTCGGTGGTGGGTGCCAGACTGGGCGCCAGGTCACGTATCCGGCACGGGTCACAAGGGAGTGATCGGCATGGCAGGCACGAACGGCGGGCGCCCGAGCGTCTTCCCGACGGTGTTGTACGCCGACGCGAAGGCCGCGATCCGGCAGCTCACCGAGGCCCTGGGCTTCACCGAACTGTCCGTGTACGAGGGCGAGGACGGCTCGGTCCTGCACGCCGAACTGGTGCAGGGCAACGGCGCGGTGATGCTCGGCTCCAAGGGCCGCGGCGGCGTCTTCGACGCGGCGATGAAGGGCGCGGGCCCGGCCGGCGTGTACGTCGTGGTGGACGACGTGGACGCACACCACCGGCGGGCCGCGGAGCGCGGCGCGGAGATCCTGATGCCCCCGACCGACCAGGACTACGGCTCGCGTGACTACATGGCCCGCGACCTCGAGGGCAACGTCTGGAGCTTCGGCACGTACGCGCCCGAGACCCAGGGCTGAGTGCCGGCCGGCCCCCTCGCGGACGACCGCCCCGCGGTCAGCTGCCGCCGGTGTGCACCTGGAAGGCGGCCCGGCGGACCGCCTTGGCCAGCGCCGGATCGGGGTGCGCGGCGGCCAGCGCCACCAGCACCTGCACGGTGCGCGGGTGCCCGACGGCCCGCACCTCGGTCAGCAGGGCGGGCACGGTCGGCTGCAGCGCGGACTCCAGGTGGCGCACCAGCATGGGCGCCTCGCCGTGGTCGGCGACGGCCGCGGCGGTGTCGACCCACAGCCAGGTGGCCTCCTCCCGGGTGAGCACCTCGTGGGCGTCCTCCGGGTCGACGCCGTCGTGCTCGGCGAGCCACAGCAGGGCGTACGGCCGCAGGGCGGGCTCCTCGACTACCGCGCGGACGTCCGGCTCGGCGGGGGCGCCCACCACGCGCAGCGCCTCGAAGGCGAGTCCGCGCAGCAGGGCGTCGTCACCGCGGGCGGCGAGCAGCAGTTCGTTGACGGCGCTGCCGACGGTCCGGGCGGCGAGCCAGGCGCGGTACTCGGCGCGGGCCGCGTTCGGCCGGAGCTGGGCGCAGCCGCGGAGCATGCCCTCGGCCGACTGCTCGATGTTGCCGGCGGGGCTCTGCGCGGCGACGCAGATCTGCTCGAGCTTGACCCAGACCGCCCAGCTGCCCAGCGGTGTCAGGGTGGCCTGTCCGCGGCCGCAGGTGAGCGCTCCCACCGAGGCGAGGGCCTGCAGGGCCCAGTCGAGGAGGGGGGCCAGCTCGGCGTCCTGGGCGGGCTCCGCAGGGTCGGCGTCGACGGGGACCGGGGCGAGCGGGGCCGCGGGTTCGGAGCCGGCGCCGTAGGGCACCTCGCAGCGCTCGGTGCGCAGTTCGGTGACGCGCTGACGCAGCAGGTCCAGAAGCTGCTCCACGGGGACGGGCCCGGCGGACAGCTGGAGGAAGGACAGCACCTGCGGCATGGCCGAGACGACCTCGGCGACGGCGGCCGGCTCCTGCTCCTCGGGTTCCGGGGAGGCGAGCGACCAGGCGTCGAACAGGGCGACCCAGCCGCGCAGGACGGCGCTGTCGTCGCGGTCCCAGGCGCGCAGCCGCCAGCCGGGGCGGGCGCTGTCCCCGTGCACCTCGACCAGGCCGGCGAGACGGGCGGTGTCCCAGTCGGCGCGGATCCGATCGGTCGTCAGACCCAGATCGGAGGCCGCCCGTTCGGCGGTCGACTCGGAGAGGGTGGCCTTGCCGTCGGCCGTCGCCGCGTCACGGCCGGGGCCGAGGGCGTTGTCGGCCCAGCGGGCGACACGGGCCGCGGCGGCCAGTCCGGTGCGCGCCATTCTGGCCAGCTCCGCGGGCGCCGGAGTGCCTTCCGGCGGGCGGGGTGCGGGGCGGCGCGGGCGCCGCTCGTTCACAGCTGAGGGGGCGGCGGCCAGGGGTCGCGGGCGGACGAGTCGAAGCCTGGAGTCGCGCGGGATACGGGACGTCACGGGTGCAGTCTTCCGGTTGACGGTCCGAAAACCCAAACGGAATGGCACGGCGGGCCGCAGGACCGCCCGGCACACGGGGTGCCGTGAGGGCCGGGGGGACGCCTTCAGGCCAGTGGTACCGGGATAAACGGAATGCGCGGTCCCGCTCCGGGCGGACCGGTGCGGGACCGTGCCGTCGCGTCACGCCGGCGGATCGTGTCACGGTCACCCCGGGTTCGCTCCCCGGCCACCTCCGAGCGGGAGGCCGCCCGGGTACGCGCGGAGGACGCCGGAGTGCGAGCCGGCGGACGAGCCGGGGGGCGGGTCACATCAGGGGGGTCAGGAAGCGGCGCAGGGCCTCCTCGTAGGCGGCGGGGTCGGCGTTCCACATGGCGCCGTGCGGGGCGTGCGGGACGGTGTGCAGGGTGACCAGGTCGGGGCGGCGGCCGGCGAGCCGGCGGCTGTCGGCCCAGGGGGCGACGGCGTCGTCGGGTCCGTGGAGGACCAGGGTCGGGACCCGAAGCCGGGCCGGGCTGCCGTCCGCAGCGCCGGGTCCGCCCGTGCCGCCGGCCCCGGGCGGGCCGAGGGCCGTACCGGTGCGGCCCTCGGCGGCGCGGACGGCGAGCGGCAGCAGGGCGGCGGGTGTGTGCCGGGCGGCGGCGAGGGCGCGCACCGTGGCCCGCCAGTCGAGCACCGGGGAGTCCAGCACGAGCCCCGAGACCAGGTCGCGCAGGCCGGAGTCGGCCGCGGCGCGCAGGGCCATGGCGGCGCCCGTGGACCAGCCGAGCAGGACGACGCGCCGGGCGCCGTAGCGCACGGCGTAGCGCATCGCCGCGTCCAGGTCGCGCCACTCGGTCGCGCCGAGGTGGTTCAGGCCGTCCGGGGAACGGGGTGCGCCGAGGTCGCCGCGGTAGGCGAGGGCGAGCACGGGGAGGCGGGCGCCGTGCAGGAAGCCGATGAGGTTGAGGGCGTGTTCCCGGGTGGTGCCCAGACCGTGCACGGCGATCACCCAGGTGCTGCGGGCTCCGGGGACGAACCAGGCGGGCAGGTTGCCCAGTTCGCCGGGCACGTCGACGTCGGCGTGGTCGAGGCCGAGGGCGGTGGCGGGGTCGCCGACGTACAGGTTCGGGGTGAGCCAGACCGCGTCGCCGGCGTCCAGGGAGCCGTGGGTGACGCGTTCCAGCCGGCGGACGACGGTGTCGGCCGTGTGCGGGGCGTCGGGCAGGACCGGGCCGACGACGGCGTGGGAGCCGTTGCCGGAGAGGCCGTAGGCGCCGGGGCGCAGGGCCGCGAGGTCGCGCGTGAGGGTGACCTGTCCGGCGGCCGTGCCGTGCACGGTGAGCCGGGGTTCGGTGGGCAGGGGCCGGCCGGGCGGCGCCTTCAACGCGGCGTCGCTGGCGAACCGGCCGGCGGCGACCCCGGCGGCGCCGGCGGCCAGGGCTGCGGTGACGGCGGCGGCCGTCGCTGTGACAGTGCGCACGAGCCCAGTCTCCTGGCCATCGCGCGGACCGGCCAGTGGTGCGGCCGCCCGGGGTGACGCACACGGGAACGCCCCGACGTCGGCCCGGCCGTCGGCTCCGGCCGTCAGCCCGGCTGTCCGTACCCCCGCAGACGTTCCCCCACCTGGGCGACCTGTTCCTCCGTCAGCAGTGCCGGCGTGCGGCCGGGCACCGAGGAGGCGGTCAGCCACAGGCGGCACATCCACTCCAGTTGGGCCGTGCGGTCGTACGCCTGGTCGAGGCCTGCGCCGTGGGTCCAGGGTGCCGTGGTTGCGCAGGAGGCAGCCGGACCGTCCCTCGAGGGCCCGGAGCGTGTGCGCGGCCAGCTCCTCGGTGCCGTAAGGGGCGTAGGGCGCGACGCGGACGGGTCCGCCGAGCGCGCTCGCCATGTAGTGGACGAGGGGGAGCTCCTCGACGAGGGTGGAGACGGCCGTGGCGTGCACGGCGTGGGTGTGCACGATCGCCCCGGCGCCGGTGGCCCGGTACACGGCCAGATGCATGGGCAGTTCGCTGGTGGGGACCAGGGTGCCGAGGACCTGCCGGCCGGTGAGGTCGACGCCGGTGACGTCGTCCGGGGCCAGCCGGTCGTAGGGCACGCCGGACGGCGTCACGAGCACGGTGTCGCCGACGCGCACCGAGACGTTGCCCGAGGTGCCGACGACCAGCCCGTCGGCGACCGTGCGGCGGGCGGCGGCCACCAGTTCCGCCCAGGCCCGCGCTTCCTCCGGCGACGCCTGCCGCCCCCGCCGCCGGACGTCCGGTCGCTCGCCTCGATGCTCAGCCATGCCGCGATCCTGCCAGGCGCTCCCGGGGGCCGTCGGCCCTCGCGCGCGAGCGATACCGCAACCGCGTCAACCGGACACCGTGACGCCCGCCTCAGTTCATCTTCCGTTCACCCAGGTTGCCTACGGTCAATCAGCCAATGACTTCGAACGATTGCCTGGGTAAATGGAAAACTTCTCGCTGATCCTCGCGATTGTGGTGGTAACCGCACTTGCGTTTGATTTCACGAACGGTTTTCACGACACCGCCAACGCGATGGCCACGACCATCTCGACCGGTGCACTCAAGCCCAAGGTCGCGGTGGCCATGTCCGCCGTGCTGAACCTTGTGGGAGCCTTCCTCTCGGTGGAGGTCGCCAACACGATCTCCAAGGGTCTCGTCGACGAGACCGGCATCCGTCCCGAGGTCATCTTCGCCGCCCTGGTCGGCGCGATCCTCTGGAACCTGCTGACCTGGCTGGTGGGCCTGCCCTCCAGCTCCTCGCACGCCCTGATGGGCGGCCTGATCGGCGCCACCATCGCCTCGGCCGGTACGGGCGCGGTCCACGGCGACGTGCTGGTGACCAAGGTGCTGCTGCCGGCGATCGCCGCGCCGATCGTCGCGGGCGTCGCGGCGATGTTCGCCACCCGCCTCTCCTACACGCTGGGCCGCAGGGCCGACGGCAGGGCAGCGGACAAGGGCTACCGCGCGGGCCAGATCGCCTCGGCCGGCCTGGTCTCCCTCGCCCACGGCACCAACGACGCCCAGAAGACGATGGGCATCATCACCCTGGCCCTGGTGGCCGGCGGTGCCGTTGCCCCCGACTCCGACCCGCCCACCTGGGTCATCCTCTCGGCCGGTCTGGCCATCGCGCTCGGCACCTACCTCGGCGGCTGGCGCATCATCCGCACGATGGGCAAGGGGCTGACCGACCTCCAGCCGCAGCAGGGCTTCGCGGCCCAGACCAGTGCCGCGACGGTCATCCTGGCCTCCTCCCACCTCGGCTTCTCCCTCTCCACCACGCATTCGGTCTCCGGTGCGGTGATGGGCGCGGGGCTGGGACGCAAGGGCGGTGTGGTCCGCTGGTCGACCGCGACCCGCATGTTCGTCGCCTGGGGTCTGACCCTCCCGGCCGCCGCCCTGGTGGGCGCGCTCGCCGAGTCGGTCACCGGGCTCGGCGACTGGGGCACGGCGGTGGTCGCCGTCTTCCTGATCGCCTCCAGCGCGGCCATCTGGAAGATCTCCCGGCGCGAGGTCGTCGACGCGTCGAACGTCAACGAGTCCGAGGAACCGGCCGGTGTCATCACCACGGCCATCGCCATGGTCGCGCCGCCGCCCACGGGCACGCCGGCCGAGGACGTCACGACGGACCTGACGGCGACCATCCCGGCGCCGGCCGCGCCGACCGCCCCCGCCGCTCCCCCGGCCGCGGCCGTCTGAGCCCGCGCCACCGGAACGAAGGAAGAGAACCGGCATGAAGATCGACTGGGCAGCCCTGGGCTCCGTGTTCGGCGTCAGCCTCGTGGTCACCGTGGGCCTCGTCGCCCTGTTCACCCTCGGCGTCATGGGCCTGTCGCGCAGGGAACGCGCGACGGCCGAGGGCGGCTCGGCCGCCCTCGCGGCGACGGGCGCGTACGCGTGCTTCGCCGCCTGCGCGGCGGCGGTGGCCTACGGGATCTCGCTGATCGTCGTCTGACACGTCGTGGTCCGACCGGTCGTCCTCGGACGGCCGGTCGCCCGGCGGGTCGTGGACCATTCGGGGTGCGGGACGGATCGCCGTCCCGCACCCCGTTCCCGTACCCCCGCTGAGCACACCCCGTTCCCGTACCCCGGCTGAGCACCCCGTTCCCGTACCCCGGCCGAGCCTCGCGCGCCCGTACCCGCTCTCCGCACCCCGTTCCCGAACCCCGTCGGCCCCGCCGTGTGGGGTTCTGCACATCCTCCCCGCGCAGGTCAACAGCAAGTTGACGGCCCTTCCGGGCCCGTGGTGGACTGCCCGGGCCATGTACGGCGGCAGAAGAGGAAGCCGGTGCGAGTCCGGCGCGGTCCCGCCACTGTCACCGGGGAGGAAACCCCCCGGGAGCCAGGAACTCTCGCCGCCGGTCTCGTCGAACCAGGGCGCGGACACCCTGAGTGAGGACCTCTGCCATGTGCGGCTGCCGACCGAGCGTCACCACCGAGCCGACCCCCGCCCCCACAGCCGGCTGACCCGATGGGTGCCGAGCGCGTCCACGCGTACGGCGCCGCCGCCGGCCTTCTCGGCGACCTGCTCCTCGGCGATCCCCGCCGCGGGCATCCGGTCGCCGTGTTCGGGCGGGCCGCGGGCGCCGTCGAACGGCTGCTCTGGCGGGACCACCGGGGGTGGGGCGCCCTGCACACCGTCGTGTGCGCGGGCGGCGCCGTCGCCCTCGGAGCCGTCGCCTCACGGGGCGTGCGCCGCTCCCCCGCCGCCTCCGTGGCCCTGACCGCCGCCGCCACCTGGGCCGTCGTCGGGGGCAGTTCGCTCGTCCGCGAGGCCCGCGCTGTCGGACGGGCCCTGGAGGCGGGGGACGTCGAGGCGGCCCGCGAACGACTGCCGCATCTGTGTGGGCGCGACCCCCAGGCGCTGGACGCCGACGGGATCGCCCGGGCCGTCGTGGAGTCCGTCGCCGAGAACACCTCCGACGCCGTCGTCGGTGCGCTGGTGTGGGGCGCCGTGGGCGGCGTGCCGGGGCTGGTCGGGTTCCGGGCCGTCAACACCCTTGACGCGATGGTCGGTCACCGCTCGCCGCGGTACCTGCGCTTCGGCTGGGCCGCCGCCCGGCTCGACGACCTCGCCGGGTGGCCCGGGGCGCGGCTGACCGCCGTGCTCGCCGCCGCCGCGGGGGACGATCCGCACGGTGCGCTGCGGGCCTGGCGCGCCGACGCCCGCAGTCACCCGAGCCCCAACGCGGGCCCCGTGGAGGCGTCTTTCGCGGGCGCCCTCGGGGTGCGGCTGGGCGGGACCCTGTCGTACGGCGGCCGGGTCGAGCACCGGCCGGTCCTCAACGGGGCGGCCGGACGGGCCGTCACCGCGCACGACATCGAACGCGCCGCGCGGCTCTCCCGCCGCGTCGGTCTGCTCGCGCTCGGCGTCACCGTCGCCGCGCGCCTGGTCGCGAAGGGACGTCAGTCATGAGCGGGGGGCTCCTCGTCGCCGGCACGACCTCCGACGCCGGCAAGAGCGTCGTCACCGCCGGGATCTGCCGGTGGCTGGTGCGACGCGGCGTCAAGGTCGCGCCGTTCAAGGCGCAGAACATGTCCCTGAACTCCTTCGTGACGCGGGAGGGCGCCGAGATCGGGCGGGCGCAGGCCATGCAGGCGCAGGCCTGCCGGGTGGAGCCGACCGCGCTGATGAACCCCGTGCTGCTCAAGCCGGGCGGGGAGCGCAGCAGCCAGGTCGTGCTGCTGGGCAGGCCGGTGGGCGAGATGAGCGCCCGCGGCTACCACGGTGGGCGGCAGCAGAGACTCCTCGGCACCGTTCTCGACTGTCTCGCCGAGTTGCGGGGCACGTATGACGCGGTGATCTGTGAGGGGGCGGGCAGTCCCGCCGAGATCAACCTGCGGCGGACCGACATCGTGAACATGGGGATCGCGCGCAGCGCGCGGCTGCCCGTGCTCGTCGTCGGCGACATCGACCGGGGCGGGGTCTTCGCGTCGTTCTTCGGCACCGTGGCCCTGCTGTCGCCCGAGGACCAGGAACTGGTCGCCGGATTCCTCGTCAACAAGTTCCGCGGGGACGTCTCCCTGCTGGAGCCGGGCCTGGACATGCTGCACGGGCTCACCGGGCGGCGGACGTACGGGGTGCTGCCGTTCCGGCACGGTCTCGGGATCGACGAGGAGGACGGGCTGCGGGTCTCGCTGCGGGGAACCGTGCGGGAGTCGAACACCGCCCCGCCGGTCGGTGAGGACGTGCTGCGGGTCGCGGTCTGCGCGGTCCCGCTGATGTCCAACTTCACCGACGTGGACGCGCTGGCCGCCGAGCCCGGCGTCGTCGTGCGGTTCGTCGACCGGCCCGAGGAACTGGCCGACGCCGACCTGGTCGTCGTACCGGGCACCCGGGGCACCGTGCGGGCGCTTCAGTGGCTGCGTGAGCGCGGCCTCGCCGACGCGCTGGTGCGCAGGGCCGCCGAACAGCGGCCCGTCCTCGGCGTCTGCGGGGGCTACCAGATCCTCGGCACGCGGATCGAGGACGAGGTCGAGAGCCGGCTCGGCCGGGTCGACGGGCTCGGACTGCTTCCCGTACGGGTGCGGTTCGCCCCGGAGAAGACCCTCACCCGGCCGGTGGGCGAGGCCCTCGGCGAGTCCGTCGAGGGGTACGAGATCCATCACGGGGTGGCCACCGTGGACGGCGGCGAGGCGTTCCTGCGCGACGACCGCGGAAACCCCCTGGACGGCTGCCGGGTCGGGCAGGTGTGGGGCACGCACTGGCACGGCTCGCTGGAGTCGGACGGCTTCCGGCGGGCCTTCCTGCGCGAGGTGGCCGCGGCCGCGGGCCGGCGTTTCGTGCCCGCTCCCGACACCTCGTTCGCCGCGCTGCGCGAGGAGCAGCTGGACCGGCTCGGCGACCTGATCGAGGAGCACGCGGACACCGACGCGCTCTGGCGGCTGATCGAGTCGGGCGCGCCGCGGGGGCTGCCGTTCGTCCCCCCGGGAGCGCCCACGTGAGCGCCCACGTGAGCGCCCGCACGGGCGAGCACACGGGCGGGCGCTCGGGTGCCCGGTCGTCGCCGTCGGCGGGCGGCGTCCCGTTCACGGGGGAGTCCGGCCGGCGCCCGCGGCGCGGCACCACCGAACGGCCGCGGGACGTCCGTCCCGCGCCGGAGGGCGAGTTGGAAGGCAACGAGAAGTGAGTACTCCTTTCCCGTTCACGGCCGTCGTCGGCCAGGACGACCTGCGGCTCGCGCTGCTGCTGAACGCCGTGTCGCCGGCGGTGGGCGGTGTGCTGGTGCGCGGCGAGAAGGGCACCGCAAAGTCGACGGCGGTACGGGCGCTGTCGGCGCTCATGCCGGCGCTGGACGCGGTGACCGGCTGCCGGTTCTCCTGCGACCCGGCCTCGCCCGACCCGGCCTGCCCCGACGGACCGCACGAGCCGGGGGCGTACGAGACGCGGCCGGCGCGGATGGTGGAGCTGCCGGTCGGCGCCTCCGAGGACCGGCTGGTGGGCGCGCTGGACATCGAACGGGCGCTGGCGGAGGGCGTGAAGGCCTTCGAGCCGGGGCTCCTCGCCGACGCGCACCGGGGCATCCTCTACGTCGACGAGGTCAACCTCCTCCACGACCATCTGGTCGACCTGCTGCTGGACGCGGCCGCGATGGGCGCCTCGTACGTCGAGCGCGAGGGCGTCTCCGTACGGCACGCGGCCCGGTTCCTGCTCGTCGGCACCATGAACCCCGAGGAGGGCGAGCTGCGGCCGCAGTTGCTCGACCGGTTCGGGCTGACGGTGGAGGTGGCGGCCTCGCGCGAGCCCGACCAGCGGGTGGAGGTGGTGCGGCGGCGGCTCGCGCACGACGACGACCCCGAGGCGTTCGCCGCGCGCTGGGCGGACGAGGAGGCCGCCGTCCGCGGCCGGATCGCGGCGGCGCGCGAGCTGCTGCCGTCGGTGCGGCTGGGCGACGCGGCGCTGCGGCAGATCGCGGCGACGTGCGCCGCGTTCGAGGTGGACGGCATGCGCGCCGACATCGTCATGGCGCGCACGGCCACCGCGCTGGCCGCGTGGGCCGGACGGACCGACGTGCTCGCGGAGGACGTACGGCAGGCCGCGCTGCTCGCACTGCCGCACCGCAGGCGGCGCAACCCCTTCGACGCGCCCGGACTCGACGAGGACAAGCTCGACGAGACGCTGGAGGAGTTCGGCGGCTCGGACGACGAGGATCCCGACCCCGGCCCGCAGGGCCCCGAGGGCGGCCCCGACGACGGTCCCGAGGGCGGTCCTGACGGCGGGGGCGGCCTGCCGCCGCAGTCCGGCGACACGGCCCACGACACGGCCGGCGACGCCACCGTGCCGCCGCAGGGCGACGGCGCCGGCCCCGACACCGGGCGGAGCGGGGAGGGCGACGCGCAGCCGCAGCCGGGCGGCCCTGGAGCCGGGGAGCAGTCCCCCGTGCGGGCCGCCGAGCCGTTCCGCACGAAGACGCTGAGCGTGCCCGGCATCGGTGAGGGCGCCGCCGGGCGGCGGTCGCGGGCGCGCACCGAGCACGGCCGGACCACGGGCGCGCGGCGCCCCCGGGGCGCGCTGACCAAGCTGCACCTGGCGGCGACCGTGCACGCGGCCGCCCCGCACCAGCGGGCGCGTGGACGGTCCGGGCCGGGGCTGGTGGTGCGGCGCGACGATCTGCGGCAGGCGGTCCGGGAGGGGCGCGAGGGGAACCTCGTGCTGTTCGTCGTGGACGCCTCGGGGTCGATGGCCGCCCGGCAGCGGATGGGCGCGGTGAAGGGCGCGGTGCTGTCGCTGCTGCTCGACGCCTATCAGCGGCGGGACAAGGTCGGGCTCGTCACCTTCCGCGGCTCGGCCGCGGACGTCGCGCTGCCGCCCACCTCGTCGGTGGACGCGGCCGCCGTACGCCTGGAGTCACTGCCCACCGGGGGGCGCACGCCGCTGGCCGCCGGGCTGCTCCGGGCGCACGACGTGCTGCGCGTGGAGCGGTTGCGGGATCCGGCGCGGCGGGCGCTGGTCGTCGTGGTGACGGACGGACGGGCCACCGGGGGCCCCGAGCCGGTCGGGACGGCCGGACGGGCGGCCCGGCTGTTCGCCGCCGAGGGCGTCGCGAGCGTGGTGGTCGACTGCGAGTCGGGGCCGGTACGGCTCGGGCTCGCCGGGGAGCTCGCCGCACAGCTGGGAGGAACCGCCGTCACGCTGGACGAGCTGCGGGCGGACTCCATCGCGGGACTGGTGAAGAACGTGCAGGGAACTTCGAGGAGGGCCGCTTAATGCCGCAGGGACAGCCGAGTGTCGTGCCGGACGACGGACTGACGACGCGTCAGCGCCGCAACCGGGCGCTCGTCATGGTGCACATGGGCATCGGCAAGGGGAAGTCGACCGCCGCCTTCGGGCTCGCGCTGCGGGCCTGGAACCAGGGGTGGCCGATCGGGGTGTTCCAGTTCGTCAAGTCGGCGAAGTGGAAGGTCGGCGAGGAGAACGCGCTGCGGGTGCTGGGGGCGTCCGGCGAGGGCGGTTCCGTCGACTGGCACAAGATGGGCGAGGGCTGGTCGTGGGTGCAGCGCGACCAGCAGCTCGACAATGAGGAGAAGGCCCGTGAGGGCTGGGAGCAGGTCAAGCGGGACCTCGCCGCCGAGGCGTACAAGCTGTACGTGCTCGACGAGTTCGCCTATCCGCTGCACTGGGGGTGGATCGACGTCGACGAGGTGATCTCGGTGCTGCGGGAGAGGCCCGGGACCCAGCACGTCGTCATCACCGGACGCAACGCGCCCGGGAAGCTCGTGGACTTCGCCGACCTGGTCACCGACATGTCCAAGGTCAAGCATCCGATGGACGCGGGGCAGAAGGGGCAGAGGGGCATCGAGTGGTGACGTCGTGCTGACGCCCCCTGCCGCGACGCCGTCCGCGTCCTCGCCGACGCCGCCTTCGGCCTCGTCCTCCGTGCCCCGGCTCGTCATCGCCGCACCCTCCTCGGGCAGCGGCAAGACCACCGTCGCGACGGGGCTGATGGCCGCGTTCGCCGCGCGTGGGCTCGCCGTGTCCCCGCACAAGGTCGGGCCGGACTACATCGACCCCGGATACCACTCGCTCGCGACCGGGCGGGTGGGCCGCAACCTCGACGCGTACCTGTGCGGGCCGGAACTGGTCGGCCCGCTGTTCGCGCACGGTGCGCGCGGCTGCGACCTGGCGATCGTCGAGGGCGTGATGGGGATGTACGACGGGGCCGCGGGCGAGGGCGAACTGGCCTCCACGGCCCAGGTGGCGAAGCTGCTGCGGGCGCCG
This sequence comes from Streptomyces sp. P3, assembly GCF_003032475.1. NCBI lineage: Bacteria > Bacillati > Actinomycetota > Actinomycetes > Kitasatosporales > Streptomycetaceae > Streptomyces > Streptomyces sp. P3. The sequence continues at coordinate 4,445,184 of NZ_CP028369.1, read as the reverse complement.
GTGGTGCTCGTGGTCGACGCCTCGTCGCAGTCCCGGTCGGTGGCGGCGCTGGTGCACGGGTTCGTCTCCTGGGACCCGCACGTGCGGGTCGGGGGCGTGATCCTCAACAAGGTCGCCTCCGACCGCCACGAGGAACTGCTGCGGGACGCGCTGGAGTCGGCCGGGACACCGGTGCTCGGCGTGGTGCGGCGGGCCTCGCGGGTGGACACGCCGTCCCGGCACCTCGGACTGGTGCCGGTCGCCGAACGGCGGGCCGAGGCGGTGGACTCCGTCGCTGCGATGGCGGCGCAGGTGGCACAGGGGTGCGACCTCGAGGCGCTGCTCGCGCTGGCACGAGGCGCGGGAGAGCTGTCCTGCGCGCCCTGGGACGCGGCCGAGGCCCTGCGTGCCGTGCCCGGGCGGGCCCTCGACGTCCCGATCCCCGACGTCCCGGGCCCCGCGGTCCGGATCCCGCCCTCCGGCGCCGGTGGGCTGCGGCCGGGCGGCGCGGGCCGGCCTGTGGTCGCCGTCGCCGGCGGCTCCGCCTTCACGTTCTCCTACGCCGAGCACGCCGAGCTGCTCGCCGCCGCCGGCGCCGAGGTGGTCCCCTTCGATCCGCTGCGGGACGAGCGACTGCCCGACGGGACCGCCGGGTTGGTCGTCGGGGGCGGGTTCCCCGAGATGTACGCGGCCGAGCTGTCCGCCAACGAACCACTGCGCAAGGCGGTGGCGGCCCTCGTGGACCAGGGGGCGCCCGTCGCCGCCGAGTGCGCCGGGCTGCTCTATCTGTGCCGCGAGCTGGACGGGCAGCCCATGTGCGGGGTGCTCGACGCGTCAGCGCGGATGAGCGGACGGCTCACGCTCGGCTACCGGGACGCGGTCGCCGTGAGCGACAGCGCGCTGGCCGTCGCCGGAACCCGGATGCGGGGCCACGAGTTCCACCGGACCGTCGTGGAGCCCGGCGCGGGCGCGACCCCCGCGTGGGGGCTGCGGACCCCGCAGCGGCGGCTCGAGGGGTTCGTGGAGCGCGGCGTGCACGCGAGCTATCTGCACACGCACTGGGCGTCCGAACCGGGCGTGGTCCGCCGGTTCGTGGAGAGGTGCCGGACGTCATGAGCGGCGGGCCGGCCGTGCGGGCCGTCGGGCGGCCGGGGCCGCGGGCCGCCGCGACCGGCCCCCTCCCGGCGCCCGCCCACGGCTCGCAGCCCGTGTACCGGCCCCCGTCCGGGCCCGGGCGCGGGTTGCTCCGCAGGCTCTCAGGACGCCAGGCCGACCACCAGCCAGATGAAGGCCGCGCCCGCGATCGTGCACAGCACGGTCGAGCGGGCCGGGTGCTCGTGGTGGGCCTCGGGGAGGATCTCGGCGGCCGCCAGGTACAGCAGCGCGCCGCCGAAGAACCCGAGATAGCCGCCGAGCACCTGCTCCGGGATGGAGACGAAGGACGTCGAGGCGGCGCCCGCGACCGGGGCCGCCGCGTCCGCCACCAGCATCGCCTGGGCCTTGCGACGGGCGTTCCCGTAGAGGCTCGTGATCGTGTACGTGTTGAAGCCGTCCGCGAAGTCGTGGGCGATGACCGCGAGCGCCACGGCGGCCCCCATGCCACCGTCCACCTGGAAGGCCGCGCCGATCGCCACGCCGTCCATCGCGCTGTGGCCGACCATCGCGGCGGCGGCCGTGAGACCCACCTCGGGCGCGCGCAGGGCCGCCTCCTCCGCGCCGTGCGCCGCCTGGCGGGCCGCGAGCAGCCGTTCCACCAGATGGGCCAGCAGGAACCCGGCCACGAAGAGCAGCAGCGCGGCCGGTACGCCGAAGACCTCGGTGCCGGCCGCCTCGAGCGCCTCCGGCAGCAGGTCGAGGCCGACCACGCCCAGCATCAGGCCGCCGGCCAGGCCCAGCACGAGGTGGCGGCGGTCGGTCACGCGCTGCGCCGTCCAGCCGCCGGCCAGCGTCATGAGGAACGCGCCGAGCGCGACGAAGACGGCCATGGACCCTTGCTATCCGATCGACCCCCGATCGCGCACATCCGCACCGCGACCTGACGACACGAAGACCTGACGAATCCGCCTGAACCGCCGAAGAACGCCGGAACCGCACAGACCCTGGTGAGAGAGGAGCGCCCGCATGACCGACGCCGCCACCTCGCCGGCGCCCGCCCCCGTGACGTCCGGATCCCCTGCAGGCTCCCCCACGACACCCGACCCGCGGGACGACGGCCGCGGGACGCACGGAACCGGGGACGGCACCCCCGTGGCGCACGGAACCGGGGGCGGGGACGCCGAAGCGTTGCTCGTCGTCGGGGTCGGCGCGTCCACGGGAGTTCCCGCCGCCGAGGTGTTCGAGCTGGTGGAGAGCGCGTTGCGGGAGGCGGGGCGGTCCGTCCGTGACCTCGCCGCGCTCGCCACCGTCGACGTCAGGGCCGGCGAGCCGGGTCTGGTGGAGGCCGCCCGGCGGCTCGGCGTGCCGATGGTGACGTACTCCGCGCGACAGCTGGCGGGTGTGGCGGTGCCCCACCCCTCCGACGCGCCGTTCGCCGCCCTGGGCACCACGTCGGTGGCGGAGGCGGCCGCGCTGATCGGCGGGGGCGAACTCGTGGTGCCCAAGCGCCGGTCGGCCGGGACGCCGGCGAGGGCGACGTGCGCCGTCGCGTGCCGGCCGGGCCTGCCCGCCCTGCCCGACGCCCCCGCCGGAACCGCCCACGCGCTCCCGAACCACGCCGGCGAACCGGAGACCGACGCCCCCCGGCGTCCGCCGTGACCGCGGCGGCCCTGCCACCCCCAACAGGCCGCCCCCCGGCCACGCCGTACGACGGCACTCCCTCGCCCCGCACGACGTCTACGGCAACGGCAACGGCCGGGACGCCACCGGTCGCCACGGCGAGCGCCACCCGCACGGACATCCCCCGCACCGGCATCACCCTCACGGACACGGAAACGCGCACTGCCATGCACACTGACGGACAAGCTGACGAGCACGCCGACGGCCGGGGGAGCGTTCCCGTCCACGCGCACGACCTGCGCCATCACGGGGACGCCGAGATGCGGGACGACGGCTCGGCCCTGGTCGATCTCGCCGTGAACGTCCGCGCGGACACGCCTCCGCGCTGGCTGCTCGAGCACGTCGCGGCCTCGCTGGGCGGTCTCGCGGCATATCCCGACGGGCGGGCCGCGCGGGCGGCCGTCGCGGCGCGGCACGGCGTGCCCGTGGATCGGGTTCTGTTGACGTCGGGCGCGGCGGAGGCCTTCGTGCTGCTGGCGCGGGCCCTGCGGGTGCGGCGGCCGGTGGTGGTGCATCCGCAGTTCACCGAGCCGGAGTCGGCGCTGCGCGACGCCGGGCACCACGTGGGCCGGGTGCTGCTGCGTGCGCGGGACGGCTTCCGGCTGGATCCGGCGGCCGTCCCCGACGACGCCGACCTGGTGGTGATCGGCAATCCGACGAACCCCACGTCGGTGCTGCACCCCGCGGACACGATCCGGCGGCTGGCGCGGGCCGGTCGGACGCTGGTGATCGACGAGGCGTTCATGGACGCGGTGCCGGGCGAACGGGAGGCGCTCGCCGGGCGGACGGACGTGCCCGGTCTGGTGGTGCTGCGCAGCCTGACCAAGACCTGGGGACTCGCGGGGCTGCGGATCGGGTACGTCCTCGCGGCGCCGGAGACGATCGCCGAGCTGGAGCGGGCGCAGCCGCTGTGGCCGGTGTCCACGCCGGCGCTGGCCGCCGCACAGGCGTGCGTGCAGCCCCAGGCGCTGGCGGAGGCCGGGCACGCCGCGCACCGCGTCACCGCGGACCGGGCCCATCTCGTCGCCGGCCTCGAGGAGTTCGCCTCCGACGGGCTGCGGGTCGTGGGGCCGGCCCAGGGCCCCTTCGTGCTGGTCCGGCTGCCGCGGGCGGCCGCGGTCCGCCGGCAGTTGCGCGTGCTGGGCTTCGCGGTCCGGCGCGGGGACACCTTCCCGGGGCTGGACGAGGAGTGGCTGCGGCTGGCGGTACGGGACCGGGTGACGGTCAACCGCTTCCTCCAGGCCCTGGACCAGGCGCTGGCGCTGACGCGCGGCTGAGAGGGCGCGATGGACGGGACGGGAGAGCCGCACGAGGGGGCAACCGCGCCAGGGGCGGACGGCGCGGAGAGTCGTCACGGCCGGGGCGGGGCACGGACACCGGGAACGTCGGTGTCCTCGCCCCGCCCCGGCCGCTCAGCCCCGTCTGCGGTTCGGCGCCACCGCTCCCCCGCCCGTGGGCAGCGGGGCCGTCGCGGCACCCCGTCCAGCCCGTCTCGGCCCACGGTTCGACCCGACCCAGCCCACGATCGGCCCGCCTCAGCCCACGATCCTCCCGTTCAGCACGATCCTCCGGGGTGCCGCCAGCACGCGGACGTCCGCGCGCGGGTCCGTCTCGTACACCACCAGGTCCGCCGGCGCGCCCTCGTCCAGTCCGGGGCGTCCGAGCCACGCGCGTGCGCCCCACGTCGTCGCCGAGAGCGCCTGCAGCGGGGGGATGCCCGCGGTCACCAGCTCCGCGACCTCCGCCGCCACCAGACCGTGCGGCAGCGAGCCGCCGGCGTCCGTGCCCACGAAGACCGGGATGCCGGCGTCGTAGGCGGAGCGGACGGTGTCGTACCGGCGCGCGTGGAGCCTGCGGATATGGGCCGACCAGCGCGGGAACTTGGCCTCTCCGCCGGCGGCGAGCTCCGGGAACGTGGCGATGTTGACCAGGGTCGGGACGATAGCCACGCCCCGTTCGGCGAACAGCGGGACGAGATCGTCCGTCAGGCCGGTCGCGTGCTCGACGCAGTCGATGCCGGACTCGACCAGATCGCGCAGCGAGTTCTCGGCGAAGCAGTGCGCCGTGACCCGCGCGCCCAGCCGGTGGGCCTCGGCGATGGCCGCCGCGGCGGCCGCCCGCGGCCAGCTGGGGGCCAGGTCGCCCGCTTCGCGGTCGATCCAGTCGCCGACCAGCTTGACCCAGCCGTCGCCGCGCCGGGCCTCCCGGGCAACGTACGCGACGAGGTCGTCGGGCTCGATCTCGTGCGCGTAGCCGCGGAGGTAGCGGCGGGTGCGGGCGATGTGCCGGCCCGCCCGGATGATCTTCGGGAGGTCGTCGCGGTCGTCGACCCAGCGGGTGTCCGAGGGCGAGCCGGCGTCCCTCAGCAGCAGGGCGCCGGCCTCGCGGTCGGTCAGCGCCTGCTTCTCCGCGACCTCCGGCTCGACCGGTCCGTGCCCGCCGAGGCCCACATGGCAGTGCGCGTCGACGAGACCGGGCAGCGCCCAGCCCTCGACGGTCCGGACCTCGCGGGCCCCGGCGGGACGGCCGTAGGAGATCCGGCCGCCGACGACCCACAGCTCGTCGCGGACGTCGTCGGGTCCGGCCAGGACCCTGCCCTTCACGTGCAGCACCGGGTGATCGCTCATACCCGGCACCTTAGTGAGCTACCTCCCGGCGCCGCCCACCTGGTCCGACGTCTCCTCCTCCACGTCGGCCATCGCCGGGTCGAGGAGGCGCGAGAGGAAGTGGCGGGTGCGCTCGTGCCGGGGAGCGCCGATGACCTGGGCGGGGGCGCCGTCCTCGACGATCACGCCGCCGTCCATGAAGACGACCCGGTCGGCGACCTCGCGGGCGAAGGTCATCTCGTGGGTGACGACCATCATCGTCATGCCCTCGTCGGCCAGCATGCGCATGACGGCCAGGACGTCCCCGACCAGTTCCGGGTCGAGCGCCGACGTCGGCTCGTCGAAGAGCATCACGTCCGGGCCCATGGCCAGGGCGCGGGCGATCGCGACGCGCTGCTGCTGGCCGCCGGAGAGCGAGGAGGGATAGGCGTGCACCTTCTCCGACAGGCCCACCCGCTCCAGGTTCTGCGCGGCGACCTGCGCGGCCTGAGCCTTGCCCCGGCCGAGCACCCGGCGCTGCGGCAGCGTCAGGTTCTCGGTCACCGACAGGTGCGGGAACAGGTTGAACTGCTGGAAGACCATGCCGATACGGCGTCGCACGGCGTCGATGTCGACATCGGGGTCGGTGAGCTCCGTGCCGCCGACGAAGACCCGACCGCCGGTGGGCTCCTCCAGCAGGTTCACGCAGCGCAGCAGCGTCGACTTGCCGGAACCGGAGGGGCCGATCACGCAGACGACCTCGCCCCGGCCGATCTCCAGGTCGATGCCCCGCAGTACCTCGTTGTCGCCGAACGCCTTGTGCAGGCCGCGCACTTCGATCTCGGGTCGGCTCATTTCACGGCCTCCTGGGCCTTGGCCTCCATACGGCGCACGACGAAGCCGAGCGGGACGGTCACCAGCAGGTAGCACAGGCCGGCGACCAGGATCGGGGTGGAGTTGGCGGTGTCACTGGCCAGGTCCCGGCCGAACTTGGACAGTTCGCGCTCCTGAAGGGTCACGCCGAGGAGCAGGACCAGGGAGGAGTCCTTGAAGAGGATGATCAGCTCGTTGGTCAGCGGCGGCAGGATGATCCGGAACGCCTGCGGGATGACGATGGAGACCATCGCGCGGGCCGGCGAGAAGCCCAGCGAGCGCGCCGCCTCCAACTGCCCCTTGGGCACCGCCTGGATGCCCGCGCGGAACGTCTCCGCCATGTACGCGGCGCCCACCAGGCCGAGCGCGAGGGCCGCCTTGCCGTAGGTGCCGCCGACGATCTCCGTGCCGGGGAAGGCCAGCGGCACGGCCACGCCGATGAACACGAAGATCAGCAGGGCGGGCAGACCGCGGAAGATCTCGATGTACACGCCGGCGACCCAGCGGTAGGGGCCCACCGAGGACAGCCGCATCAGCGCGATGACCAGCCCGAGCACCAGTCCCAGAACGAAGCCCGACAGGGTGTACAGGACGGTGTTCTTCAGCGCCAGCGTGATGACGTCCGGGAACATCTCCCTCGCGATGTCCCACTGGGCGAACTGGTTCTTCAGCCGGCCCCAGTCGGCCGTCACCGCGAAGACGATCACGGCGGCGACGAACACGGCGTACTGCGCGCCCCGCGACAGCCGGCGCTTCTGCCGCCGGGTCAGCCCCTTCTTCTTCGGCTGCAGCGGTACGTCCGCGGCGGTCATGACGCCGACGGGGAGGCCGCGGAGGCGTCGTACGGGCCGATCCACTTCTCGTACAGCGTCTTGTACGTGCCGTCGGCCCTGGCGTCCGTCAGCGCCTTGTTGATCGCGGCGACCAGCTTCGCGTTGCCCTTCTTCACCGTGAAGCCGTACTGCTCGCCGGTGTTGAGGTTGTCGGCGACCTCGAAGGCGTCGGCGTTGGCCTTGTCCTTCAGCCAGCCCTGGACCACCGGGTAGTCGATGATGACGGCCTTGACCTGACCGGTGCGCAGTCCGTTGAGGACGGCGTCGGAGGACTCGAAGGAGACCGCGTCGAAGCCCTGCTTCTCGGCGTAGTCCTCGCCGGTGGTCTGCGCCTGCGCGCCCAGCTTGACGCCCTTGGCCTTCACGTCGGCGAGCGAGGCGACGCCCGCGCCCTTGTCGACCAGGACGGCCTGCGTGGCCTCGAAGTAGGGGTCGGAGAAGTCGACGTTCTTCTTGCGCTCGTCGGTGATGGTCATGCCGGCCGCGGCCAGGTCGCACTGGCCGGAGTTCAGGAAGGCGCCGGTCTTGAAGTTCTCGAAGGGCGTGTCGACGATCGCCTGCTTCACGCCGAGGTTCTTGGCGACCAGGTCGATCAGCGAGACGTCGAAGCCCTGCACCTTGCCGTCGATCTCCGACTGGAAGGGCGGGTAGGGCAGGTGGGTGCAGGTGGTGAGCTGCCCCGCCTTGACGAGCTCGACCCCGCCGGCGGCGGTCTTGGAGCCGCTGCCGCCGTCGTCGCTCGACGTGCAGGCGGCCACGAGCACGAGCCCGGCCGTGGCGGTGGCAGCGGCCAGGATGCGGGTCCGGCGCCCGGAGAGGGTGATCACGGCGGGCCTTCCTGTAAGGGAACTATGGGTTCCGATTATAAGGAGAAGTTTGGGAATCCCAAACCAATCCGATGGTCACGAGGCCGCTGAGCCTGCGAAGTCACCAGCGGAGAGGAGGGAGGGCGTCCCGGTTACTCCCGTCACCACTACCCCGTCAGCGAAGAGAGCACCGTCGTGACACACCCGTTCCTGGACCTCGCACCGCCGAGCGCAGAACATCTCGCCTCGATCGAGGCGCGGGTGGCCCAGCTGCCGGACACCCGACAGGACGTTGTGGACGCACGGGGCGAGGCGCTGCCGCCGGCCGCGAACGGGGGCGCGCCGGCCGGCGAGATGATCCGGGTCAACCACTGGGGGACGCGACCCTGGAGGCGGTGGGGGCCCGGCCGCCCAGGACGCCGCACCGAGCGAGAGGGCCGTGTCCGTCGACCTGGACGCGACCCGCCGGGCCGCGGAGCACGGAGCACGGCCGGAGCCGAGGGGAGCACCGGGACCGACCGGACCGACGGCCGGAATCGGCCGTCGGCGCCGGAGGCGGATGGCATCCTGCCCCAATGACCACGGACGCGCACCGCACACTTCCCGACGGCCGCCCGGTCCCGCTGCTGACCGGCGAGGAACTCCCCATGCTGGAGAGCTGGCTGGCGTTCCACCGGGCCACGCTGGAGCTGAAGTGCGCCGGGCTGGACGACGGACAGGTGCGGACGGCGTCCGCCGAGCCGTCCTCGCTCACCCTCCTCGGCCTGGTGCAGCATCTCGCCGAGGTCGAACGCAACTGGTTCCAGCGGGCGTTCGCCGGTCTCGAGGTGCCACCGGTCTTCGGGGAGAGGACCGGCTACGCACTCGACGCGGACCGCGGACTCGACGAGGCGCTGACCGTCTGGCGACGGGAGATCGCCCGCGGGCGCGAGCTGATCGCCGGCCGCTCGCTCGAGGACACCGGCCGGATCATGGACGGCCCGATGGCCGGGCTCGAGGTCAGCCTGCGCTGGGTGCTCCTCCACATGATCGAGGAGTACGCCCGCCACAACGGCCACGCCGACATTCTCCGCGAGCGCCTCGACGGAGTGACCGGAACCTGAACGGAAGGTAATTCGGGAATTCATTCCGGGTATTTTCCGGGAGACTTCCGCGCGATAGCTTTCCCGAGTTCTTCTGCCCCACTTTCCCGCACCTAAACGCAGGAATTTCCGGACGCCCCGGAAGTGCGTGACGCATTGCACAAGCTCGACTATATGCACCTTTTGCGCGGTGTGAATCGGGACAAAAGGGCCTTCCGCCTCTCCGGCATCACGGAATCACCACGGCCTCTCCATGCGTTATCGAATTTCGCTCGGTAAGTTCCATCCGCATGACTGCCGCACAAGCAGACCTGCGTATCGACCGCCCGTCGGTGGCTGACGGAGCCGCCCTCTGGCGTCTCGCCAAGGAATCCGGAACGCTCGATCTGAACTCCTCCTACAGCTATCTGCTGTGGTGCCGTGACTTCGCCGGCACCTCGGCCGTGGCGCGCGCGGAGGACGGCGAGCCGGTCGGGTTCGTCACCGGCTACGTACGGCCGGAGGACCCGCACACCCTGCTGGTCTGGCAGGTGGCCGTCGACGCCGCCCACCGAGGTCGTGGACTCGCCGCGGCGCTGCTCGACGGACTGACCGCGCGACTCGCCGCACAGCGTCCGCTCACCGCCGTCGAGACCACCATCACGCCCGGCAACACCGCCTCCGAGCGGCTGTTCGCCTCCTACGCCGAACGGCACGGGGCGACCGTCACCCGCGAGGTGCTGTTCGGCGCCGGGCTGTTCCCCGACGGCCCGCACGACCCCGAAGTGCTGTACCGGATCGGCCCGCTCTCCTTCTGATCCCCCGCGCTCCCCCGCGTCCCCGCCCCCCGTACCGCTCTCCTGCCGACCCCACACCGAGGAGTGTTTTCGCCGTGACCCTCACCCAGCCCGACCTCAGCGTCTTCGAGACCCTCGAGTCCGAGGTGCGCAGCTACTGCCGCGGCTGGCCCGTCGTCTTCGACCGCGCGCAGGGCAGCCGCATGTACGACGAGGACGGCCATCGGTACCTGGACTTCTTCGCCGGCGCCGGATCGCTCAACTACGGCCACAACAACCCCGTACTGAAACGGGCCCTGATCGACTACCTCATGCGGGACGGCGTCACGCACGGGCTCGACATGTCGACCGTCGCCAAGCGGACGTTCCTGCAGACCTTCCAGGACCTGGTGCTGCGCCCCCGCGACCTGCCCTACAAGGTCATGTTCCCGGGCCCGACCGGCACCAACGCCGTGGAGTCCGCGCTGAAGCTGGCGCGCAAGGTGAAGGGCCGCGAAGCCATCGTGTCGTTCACCAACGCCTTCCACGGCATGTCCCTCGGATCGCTCGCCGTGACCGGCAACGCCTTCAAGCGGGCCGGTGCCGGCGTCCCGCTGGTGCACGGCACGCCCATGCCGTTCGACAACTACTTCGACGGTCAGGTCCCCGACTTCCTCTGGTTCGAGCGACTGCTGGAGGACCAGGGCTCCGGGCTCAACAAGCCGGCGGCCGTGATCGTCGAGACCGTGCAGGGCGAGGGCGGCATCAACGCCGCGCGTCCCGAATGGCTGCGGGCGCTCAAGGCGCTGTGCGAGCGCCAGGACATGCTGCTGATCGTCGACGACATCCAGATGGGGTGCGGGCGCACCGGGGCCTTCTTCTCCTTCGAGGAGGCCGGCATCGTCCCGGACATCGTCACGGTGTCCAAGTCCATCAGCGGCTACGGACTGCCCATGTCGCTCTGCCTGTTCCGGCCGGAGCTCGACGTGTGGGAGCCGGGCGAGCACAACGGCACCTTCCGCGGCAACAACCCCGCCTTCGTCACCGCCACCGCCGCGCTCGAGACGTACTGGGCCGACGGGTCGGCCATGGAGAAGCAGACCCGGGCGCGCGGCGAGCAGGTCGAGCAGGGGCTCATCTCGATCACCGAGGAGAACCTCGCCGACGTCAAGGAGTACCGGGGCCGCGGGCTGGTGTGGGGACTGGAGTTCCACGAGAAGGAGCGGGCCGGCCGGGTCGCGCGGCGCGCCTTCGAACTCGGGCTGCTGATCGAGACGTCCGGCCCGGAGAGCGAGGTCGTCAAGCTGCTGCCGGCGCTGACCATCACCCCGGAGGAGCTGGACGAGGGGCTGAGCATCGTCGCCCGGGCCGTGCGGGAGACCGTCTGACGTTCCCGTGCGGGCCGGGCGACGACCCCGGCCCGCGCACCGGCCGCTTCGCCGGCCGGCCATCCGTCACCTACCTAGGAGGCATCGCGACACCGTGATCGTCCGTTCGTTCAAGGACATCGAGGGCACCGACCGGCATGTACGGGCGGCGTCCGGCACCTGGGAGAGCAAACGCATCGTCCTGGCCCGGGAACGGGTCGGATTCTCGCTGCACGAAACGATTCTGTACGCGGGCACCGAGACGTCGATGCACTACGCGAACCACGTCGAGGCCGTCGTCTGCGTCGAGGGCGAGGCCGAGCTGACCGACCACGAGAGCGGGCTGACGCACACCGTCACGCCCGGCACCATGTACCTCCTCGACGGGCACGAGCGGCACACGCTGCGCGTCAAGGAGGACTTCCGCTGTCTCTGCGTGTTCAACCCGCCCGTGACCGGACGGGAGGACCACGACGAGAACGGCGTCTACCCCCTGCTGACCGAGCCCGAGGAGGTACAGGCATCGTGACCACGCTCACCGATCTCTACCCCACCCGTGGCACCACCGAGGTGTCCGTCCCCCGTCAGGACCCCGTCGTCTGGGGCTCCCCCGACGCCCCCGGCCCGATCCCGGCCGCCGGCCTGCGCTCCTACGAGCGCGACGGCTTCCTCACCGTCGACCAGTTGATCGGCGACGACGAGGTCGCCGTGTACCGGCGTGAGCTGGAGCGGCTCGTCACCGACCCGGAGATCCGGGCGGACGAGCGGTCGATCGTCGAGCCGCGTTCGAAGGAGATCCGGTCCGTCTTCGAGGTGCACAAGCTCAGCCAGGTGTTCGCCGCGCTGGTCCGTGACGAGCGGGTGGTCGGGCGGGCCCGGCAGATCCTCGGTTCGGACGTGTACGTCCACCAGTCGCGGATCAACGTCAAGCCGGGCTTCGGGGCCGGGGGCTTCTACTGGCACTCCGACTTCGAGACCTGGCACGCCGAGGACGGGCTGCCGAACATGCGGACCGTGTCCGTGTCGATCGCGCTGACCGAGAACCTCGACACCAACGGCGGGCTCATGATCATGCCGGGTTCGCACCGGACGTTCCTGGGCTGCGCCGGGGCCACGCCGAAGGACAACTACAAGCAGTCGCTGCAGATGCAGGACGCGGGCACGCCCTCCGACGAGGCGCTCACCGCGATGGCCGGTGACCACGGCATCAGGCTGTTCACCGGCCGGGCCGGTTCCGCGACCTGGTTCGACTGCAACTGCATGCACGGGTCGGGCGACAACATCACGCCGTTCCCGCGCAGCAACGTCTTCATCGTGTTCAACAGCGTGGAGAACACGGCGGTCGAACCGTTCGCCGCTCCGATCCGCCGGCCGGAGTTCATCGGGGCACGGGACTTCACCCCGGTCCGATGAGGCCCTGCCCGACGCGCCCCCGCCCGGTCCCCTGACGCCCGGGGCGCTGCCGACACGACCGCCGCCGGGACCTCCCGGCGGCGGTCGGTCGCGTCAGCCCGACAGGACGTCCAGCAGGCGGTCGACGTCGGCGGCCGTGTTGTAGAGGTGGAACGCTGCGCGCAGATTGCCCGCGCGGTCGGAGACCTGGATGCCGGCCGCGGCCAACTCGGGCTGGCGGACACCGAGTCCGGGCACCGAGACGATCGCGGAGCCGGGCGCGGGGAGGGGCTCGTGACCGAGCGCGGCGAGTCCGGTGCGGAAGCGGTCGGCGAGGGACAGGTCGTGGGCGCCGATCGCCTCGACGCCGATCTCCTCGACCAGTTCGAGGGAGCGCCGCAGTCCGGCGTAGCCGAACAGGGCGTGCGTCAGGTCGAACCGGCGTGCGGAGTGGGCGAGTTCGGCCACCGGGCCGTAACAGCTGTCCCAGGGCTCCTCGCCGGCGACCCATCCCGCGAGGATCGGCGACAGCCCGCCGAAGTCCTCCGGGACGACGAGGAAGGCCGCGCCGTGCGGGCCGAGCAGCCACTTGAAGGACACGGCGGCGGAGAAGTCGTACGCGCCGGCGTCTGTCGGCAGCCATCCGGCGGCCTGCGAGAAGTCGACGTAGGTGCGCGCCCCGTGCGCCCGGGCGGCCTCGCGCAGAGCGGGCAGGTCGGCGACCCGGCCGTCGGCGGACTGGGCGGCGCTGACGGCGACCAGCGCGGTGCCGGGACGCACGGACTCGGCGATCCGCTCCAACGGGACGGCCCGGACCTTGAGGTCGCCGCGGACGTGGAACGGGTTCAGCACGGAGGTGAAGTCGCCCTCGGCCGTGAGCACTTCGGCGCCGGACGGGAGCGAGGCGGCGATCACCCCGGTGTGCGCGGCGACCGACGCGCCGAGGGCCACCCGGGTCGCGGGGACGCCGGCCAGCCGACCGTACGCGGCCCGGCAGGCCTCCACGTCCTCGTACAGCGGGGTCAGCGGCCTGCCCTCGGCCCGCAGCAGCGCCGCCTCATGGAGGGCGGCGACCGCCCGCGCCGGCAGCAGGCCGTTGCTCGCGGTGTTCAGATACGTGGTCTTCGGGGTGAACTCGGCACGGACGAGGCTCTCGAAGGTCTCCATGTCTCCACTCTGGGCCCCACGGATCTCCCCGTCCATTGCCGATTTTTACGCGATTCCACTAAGGAACGCTTATGGATGGCCGCTGACCTGCGGTTTCACCGCTGAGGCACCTCGCAGCCGTCCGGGCCGCAGGCCTCCGCACCGCCGTCGTCGATCAGCTTCAGCGGCGAACGGTCACCCCACGCCCGGGTCAGGGCCTGGGCGAAGACCTCGGCGGGCTGGGCGCCGGAGATGCCGTAGGCGCGGTCGAGGACGAAGAAGGGCACGCCGTTCGCGCCGAGCTCGGCGGCCTCGCGCTCGTCGGCGCGGACCTCGTCGGCGTAGGCGGCCCGGTCGCCGAGGACCGTGCGGGCGGCGTCGGCGTCCAGACCGGCCTCGACCGCCAGCTCCACGAGCCGCTCGTCGCCCTCGGTGAAGACGGACCGCTCCTCGGCGAAGTTCGCCCGGTAGAGGATCTGGACGAGCTCGTCCTGGCGGCCCTGCTCCTTGGCGAAGTGCAGCAGACGGTGCATGTCGAAGGTGTTGCCGTGGTCGCGGTCCCGGGTGCGGTAGTCGAGGCCCTCGGCGGCGGCCTGCGCGCCCAGGTTCTCCTCGCCGGCCTGCGCCTGCGCCTGGCTCATCCCGTACTTCTTGGTGAGCATGGCGAGCACCGGCTGGACGTCGCCCTTGGCGCGGCCCGGGTCCAGCTCGAAGGAACGGTGGATCACCTCGACCTGGTCACGGTGCGGGAAGGCTTCGAGCGCCTTCTCGAAGCGGGCCTTGCCCACGTAGCACCACGGGCAGGCGATGTCGCTCCAGATCTCGACGCGCATGTCTCGGCTCTCTTCAGGTCGTGCGGCTGACACGGAGGTTCCCTCCAGGTACATGAACGTTCAAGCAGCCCGCTTCATTCCCCGGTCCGTCGCCGCCGCTCGTGCGCGGCGGTCCGGTGCCGCCGGCCTCGATCGTGGCTTCCGGTTGGGTCGCCCCGCTCGCGGGCCGGTCAGCTGCCGTCCCTCAGGTCGTCCGGCCACTCGGGCCTGAACTCGAGGTGGTCGTACGTCACCACGCATCCCTCCCCGATCGGCGACTGCGTCATGAAGCCGACCAGGGCCGCGCCGGTCCGCTCCTCGTCTCCGAGGGTGAACAGCCGGACGAAGGTCCAGCGGCGGCCGTCCCGGGAGGCGTGGAAGGCGAAGGCCCGGCCGGTCCGGCTCACCCGCAGCCAGACCGAACTCCCCTCCACGGTGAAGGCGTTGGCGTCGTCGGAGTGTCCCCGGGTGACCACCGTGCAGACGGTCGCCACGTCCGGGGAGTACTCCAGGCAGAGCTTGGCCCAGGCCCGCTCGCCGACCTGGACGTACAACGCCCCCGCGTCGAAGGCCCCGGTGAATCCCACGGTGACCCGTGCGATCAGCTGGAAGTCGCCCTCCGGGGCCCCCAGCAGCCGGGGGGCGTCGGCGGCGGCGTCCAACGCCTCCCCGGTGGGGGGCACGAACCGGTCCTGCCGCGCTCCGGCCCACCCGGTGAGCGCCCCGTCCTCGTGGAACCAGTGCCCGTCGGGCCCGTACGTACGGAGGGGAAAGGGCAGTTCGGGGAGCGAGAAGTCCATGGTCTGATTATCGGACGTACACGCGGAGCCCCACGCGCTATCGCTCCAGACGCCCGTTGAACCGGCGCGGAAGACCCAGCTCGTTCTCGTCCCGCAGTTCCACAGGGAGCAGCGCGGCAGGGGTGTTCTGGTAGGCGACCGGCCGCAGCCACCGTTCGATCGCCGTGCCGCCCACCGAGGTGGAGGTCGACGTGGTGGCGGGGTAGGGCCCTCCGTGGTGCTGCGCCGGTGCGACGGCGACTCCGGTCGGCCAGCCGTTCACCAGTACGCGCCCGGCCAGTGGCGTCAGCTCGGCGAGGATCTCCCCGCCGCGCCCCTCCCCGGCCGCCTCGCCCTCGGACAGCTGGACGGTCGCCGTGAGGTTGCCCGGCAGCCGCGACAGCACGGCCCTGACCTCGTCGTCGTCCTCGTAGCGGGCCACGACGGTGACCGGCCCGAAGCACTCCTCGAGCAGCAGGTCGTGCGCGCCCTCGGCGGTGAGCCGGGCGGCGGGCACGGTCAGGAACCCCGCGCTCACGGTGTGCTCCCCGCCCGCGCCGGGCGTGACCGGCGACTCCACGTCGGGCAGCGCGGCACGCTCGGCGACCCCGGCGACGAAGTTGTCCCGCATCCGGTGGTCGAGCAGCACGCCCGCCTCGGTGTCGCTCACGGCGTCGGTCAGGGACTTGAGGAGCCCGTCGCCGGCCGCGCCGGACGGCACCAGGACCAGGCCGGGCTTGACGCAGAACTGGCCTACGCCCAGCGTCATCGACCCGGCGAGACCGGTCCCGATGGTCTCGGCGCGCTCGGCCGCGGCCGCCTCGGTCACCACGACGGGGTTGAGCGACCCCAGCTCGCCGTGGAACGGGATCGGCGTCGGCCGGGCGGCCGCCGCGTCGAACAGGGCCCGCCCGCCCCGGATCGAGCCGGTGAAGCCGGCGGCGGCGACCAGCGGGTGCCCGATCAGCTCGATGCCGGCGTCGAAGCCGTGCACGAGGCCGAGCACGCTCGCCGGGATGCCGTGCTCGGCGGCGGCCGTGCGCACCACCTTGGCGACCAGCTCGGACAGCCCCGGGTGGTCGGGGTGGGACTTGACGACGACCGGGTTGCCGGCCGCCAGCGCGCTGGCGGTGTCACCGCCGACGACGGAGAAGGCGAAGGGGAAGTTCGACGCCGCGTACACGGCGACCACGCCGAGCGGCACCTTGTAGCGGCGCAGGTCCGGGACGGGCGGGGTGGCGGTGTCGTCGGGGTGGTTGACGACGACGTCGAGGAAGGCGCCCTCGTCGACGATGTCGGCGAACGCGCGCAGCTGGTAGCAGGTGCGGGCGAGCTCGCCGTTCAGCCGGACCGGGCCGAGCGCGGTCTCGGCGTCGGCCACCTCGACGAGGGTGTCCTTGGCGGCCTGGAGGCGGTCGGCGGCGGAGCGCAGGAACGCGGCGCGCACGGCACGGTCGGTGAGGGAGCCGCGCGTTCCGTAAGCGGCACGGACGACGGCGTCGACCTCCTGGGCTGTGGCCTCCACCGCAACCTGTTCACGCTGCTTCCCGGTTCGGGGGTCGACACTCCAGACTGGTGCTGCTGCCACCGCGGGTCCCTCCACGTTTGGTACTGGCTCATCCACCAGCGGCGTTCGATAGGCTGAACGCTGTCTCTGATGATGAATATGCTGTCGGAGCGTATTTCCCGTCGAACGAAGGGGTCAAGGGCGATGTCGGCTGTCGAGACGGGGGGCGGAGCGCAGGTCAAGTCCGCGGTGAGGACGGTTGAGCTGCTGGAATACTTCGCCGGCCGCCCCGGGATGCACTCCCTCGCGTCGGTCCAGGAGGCCGTCGGATACCCCAAGTCGAGTCTGTACATGTTGCTGCGCACGCTCGTGGAACTGGGCTGGGTGGAGACCGACGCGACGGGCACGCGCTACGGCATCGGGGTGCGGGCGCTGCTCGTGGGCACCTCGTACATCGACGGCGACGAGGTGGTCGCGTCCGCCCGGCCGACCCTGGACCGGCTCTCGGACGACACCACCGAGACCATCCACCTGGCCCGGCTGGACGGCACGAACGTCGTCTACCTCGCCACCCGCCAGTCGCAGCACTACCTGCGCCCCTTCACCCGGGTCGGCCGCCGGCTGCCCGCGCACTCCACCTCGCTCGGCAAGGCCCTGCTGAGCACCTACACCGACGAGCAGGTCCGCAAGCTGCTCCCGGAGACGCTCCCGGCGCTCACCGAGCACACGATCACGGACCGCGAGAAGCTCATCGAGGAGCTGCACCAGGTCCGCGAGCAGGGCTTCGCGGTGGACCGCGAGGAGAACACCCTGGGCCTGCGCTGCTTCGGCGTGGCGATCCCCTACCGCACGCCTGCCCGGGACGCGATCAGCTGCTCCGTGCCGGTGGCGCGGCTCACGCCGGCGCACGAGCAACTGGTGAAGGACGCCCTGTTCGACGCACGCGACCGGCTGACCCTGGCCACCCGGCGGCTCTGAACCCAGGGCGCGAAGGCCCTACCCTCTGCGGTATGCCGATCGCTCTGCGCAGGGTCCACGACAGCGATCTGCCGGTGTTCTTCCGGCAGACGAACGACCCCGAGTCCCTCGTCATGGCCGCGTTCACCCCGCGGGACCCGACCGACCGGGATGCCTTCGACGACCGCTGGAGCAGGATCCGCGCCTCGTCCGCGGTGGTGCGCACGATCCTGGTGGACGGGGACGTGGTCGGCAGCGCGGCCGTGTACGGGGAGCCGGGCGAGCGCGAGGTGACGTACTGGGTGGACCGCGCGTACTGGGGCCGGGGCATCGCCACGGCGGCGCTGACGGCCCTGCTCGCCGAGGTCCCCGAGCGCCCGCTGTTCGCGCGGGCGGCGGCCGACAACGCCGGTTCCCTCCGGGTCCTCGTGAAGTGCGGCTTCGTGCCCACCGCCCGCGCCACCGGGTACGCCCCCGCGCGGAAGGCGGAGATCGAGGAGGTCGTGCTGCGGCTGGAGAGCTGAGCCGGGCGCAGATGAACGGCCGATGAGAAATCGGATCGGAGGGAACGAACTCCCTCTTCCCGTTCGTCTTTCCGGTCGCCATGAACAAGACGATCAGACGCGCCTCGGTCTTCACGCTGCTGCTGGTGTTCGCCCTGCTGCTGCGGGCGACCTGGGTGCAGTTCTACGAGGGCCGGGCGCTCGCGGACGACTCGCACAACCGGCGCAACGCGATCTCGACGTACGCGGAGCCGCTCGGGAACATCGTCGTGGCCGGGAAGGCGATCACCGGCTCGGCCGTGACCTCGGACAGCGACCTCCGGTACAAGCGCACGTACCCGGACGGCGAGCTGTACGCGGCGGTGACCGGCTACGCCTCGCAGAGCTACGCCCCCACGCAGCTGGAAGGCGTGTACGCGGACCTGCTCGACGGGACGGACCCCCGGCTGAAGACGGTCCTGGACACGGTCACGAACCAGCGGGCGGACCCGGGCGACGTGCTCACCACGATCGACCCGGCGGTGCAGAAGGTGGCGTACGACGCTCTCGGCGACAAGAAGGGCGCGGCCGTCGCGATCGACCCGTCGACGGGCCGGATCCTCGCGGTCGTCTCGACGCCGTCGTACGACCCGTCGTCGCTGACCGACGCCGGCACCGCCGGAGCGGCCTGGCAGAAGCTGAACGCGGACCCCGGCAAGCCCCTCGTCAACCGGGCGCTGCGGCAGCCGCTGGCGCCTGGTTCGACGTTCAAGCTGGTGGTGGCGGCCGCCGCGCTGGAGGACGGGCTGTACAAGTCCGTGGACGAGAAGACCGACAGCGTGGACCCGTACACCCTGCCGGGCACCCGGACGGACCTCAGCAACGAGAACCCGTCCGCGCCCTGCGAGAACGCCTCGATCCGGGTCGCCCTGCAGTACTCCTGCAACAACGTCTTCGCGCACATGGCCGTCGAGCTCGGTCAGGACAAGCTGAAGGCGATGGCCGACAGGTTCGGCTTCGACGACGACAGCCAGGACGTGCCGGTGCGGGCCTACCCGAGCGTGTACCCGTCCGGCATGGACGCCTCGTCGACCGCGCTGACCGGCATCGGCCAGTTCGACGTGACGGCGACCCCGCTGCAGATGGCCATGGTGTCGGCGGCCCTCGCCAACGGCGGCAAGCTGGTCTCGCCGCACATGGTCGAGCAGATCACGAACGGCGACGGCGACGTCCTGGAGGACTACGACGACGAGGCGACCGCCACCCAGGTGGTCAGCTCCTTGACCGCCGAGCAACTGCGGTCGGCGATGCGGACGGTCGTCGAGAAGGGCACGGGCACCAACGCGCTCATCGACGGCGTCACCGTCGGCGGCAAGACGGGCACGGCCCAGAACGGCGAGAACAACAGCAGGGCCCCGTACGCCTGGTTCACCTCGTACGGCAAGTCGGACTCGTCCGGCGAGCAGGTCGCCGTCGCGGTCGTGGTCGAGCAGTCGGACGCGGCGCGTTCCGAGGTCAGCGGCAACGGGCTGGCCGCCCCCGTCGCGAAGGCGATGATGCGGGCGGCGCTGCGGAAGTGACCGGCGGTTACGGGGGCGGCTCCGGGAACGGCCGCCCCCGTCACCTCACTTGACGCCGAGGATCTGCTCGATCGGGTCGATCGCGAAGTACACCAGGAACAGCGCCGAGGCCCCCCACAGCAGCCAGTGCACCTCCTTCGCCTTGCCGAGCACGGTCTTGACGACCACGTACGCGACGAAGCCGGCGCCGATGCCGTTGGTGATCGAGTAGGTGAAGGGCATGACCGCGATGGTGAGGAAGGCCGGAATCGCGATCTCGTACCTGTCCCAGTCGATGTTCTTGACCTGGGTCATCATCAGGAAGCCGACGGCGACGAGGGCCGGGGCGGCCGCCTGGAGCGGGACGATGGTGAGGACCGGCGTCAGGAACAGCGCGAGGGCGAAGAGCGCGCCGGTGATGAGGTTGGAGAACCCGGTGCGCGCACCCTCGCCGACGCCGGCCGCCGACTCGATGTAGGAGGTCGCGGAGGACGACGAGGTCGCGCCGCCCGCGACCGCCGCCGCGCCGTCGATGAGCAGCACCCGGCCGAGCCGGGGCACCTCGCCCTTCTCGTTCAGCAGTCCGGCCTCGGCGCTGATGCCGACGACCGTGCCCATGGTGTCGAAGAAGTCGGACAGGAGGAGCGTGAACACCAGCAGGACGACGGTGACGACGCCGGTCCGACCGAACGCGCCGAACAGGCTGAAGTGGCCGACCAGTCCGAAGTCCGGGGCGCCCACGACGTCCTTCGGCCACGAAGGCGTGGTCAGTCCCCAGGACTTGATGTCGGCGAGCGAGTCGATGACGATCGCGAGCAGCGTCATCGCGACGATGCTGATCAGGATCGCGCCCTTGACCTTGCGGGCGAGCAGTCCGACGGTCAGCAGCACGCCGAGGCAGAAGACGAGGACGGGCCAGCCGCCCAGGGTGCCGGTGCCGCCGAGCTGGACGGGGACGGTGGTGTGCGCGGCGTCGGGGATGCGGCTGACGAAACCGGCGTCGACGAAGCCGATGAAGGCGATGAACAGGCCGATGCCGACGCTGATCGCCTGCTTGAGCGGCTGCGGGATGGCGTGCATGACGGCCTCGCGCAGCCCGGTCGCCACCAGCACGCAGATCAGCAGGCCTTCGAGGACGATGAGGCCCATCGCGTCGTCCCAGCTCATCAGCGGGGCGATCTGGAAGGCGACGACCGCGTTCAGGCCGAGACCCGCGGCGAGTGCGAGGGGCAGGTTGCCGGCGACGCCCATGACGACGGTCATCACCGCGGCCACCAGAGCGGTGGCGGTGGTGAGTTGGACGCTGTCGAGGCGGTGCCCGAACTTGTCCTCGGCGCTGCCCAGGATGATGGGATTCAGGACAAGTATGTAGGCCATGGTGAAGAACGTGGCGGTGCCGCCGCGTATCTCCCGGCCGAACGTGGACCCTCGTTCGGATATCCGGAAGTACCGGTCGACGCTGTTCACCGTCGGTCTCTCACGGCCGGGCCGCTCGGCCTTCTGCTGTGTCTCGGACATGACTGCCACTCCTGGGGGCCGGAACGATCTCGCTGCGGATGCTGGCTGGATTGTTCCCCCGTTGAACCCTCTTCAGGTTTTCGCCGTGTTACGGAATCGGGTTCCGGACACGTTCGGCCTGCCACGCGATGTTCGAACCCCCGACCGAACCGGGGGGTCGCGCACTGCTACGCTTCCCGATCTCGTCCCGACCGCCTCCCCGGGACATCCCCATGTCATCCACATGGCACGCACAGCACAGGTCGCACCGAGAAGAGGTAACCCGTGGGCACAGTCGTCGACGACGCCGCCTCCGTGGAGTTCCACGCCTTCTTCGACCGCCACTACGCCGAACTGTCCCGTCTCGCCTGCCTGCTGACCGGTGAGGCGGACGCCGCCGACGACCTGGCGGCGGACGCGCTCCTCGCGCTGTGGAACCGCTGGGACCGGGTGCGCGCCGCCGACCATCCCGTCGCGTACGCGCGCGGGGTCGTCGCCAACCTCGCCCGCACCCGCATCCGCAGCGCCGTCCGCGAGCGCCGCAGGATCGCGCTGTTCTGGTCGCAGCGCGAGGAGAAGACGGAGAACCCCGATGTCGCCGGCGTCGTGGACGTCCAGTCGGCGCTGCGTAGACTGCCGTTCCGCAAACGGGCCTGTGTGGTGCTGCGGCACGCCTTCGATCTGTCGGAGAAGGACACCGCGCTCGCCCTGGGCGTCTCCGTGGGTACGGTGAAGAGCCAGACCTCCAAGGGGATGGCCGAACTGCAGAAGCTGCTGGGCGGCAAAGGGGCTCCGGTTAGGGTGCCTGCGATGGCACGCGGCCGTCAGGCCGCAGGGAGGGACCGATGACGACGCAGCGGGACGTGCACGGCGAACTGCGCACCCGGCTGCACGCGGCGACCGAGGCGCACGAGCCCGACCGGGCGCGCATCCTGGCCCGGGTCGAGCGCGGCATGGCCGGGCAGGGACAGGCGCAGGTTCGCTCCGCCCACCGGGCGACCCGCCCGCCGCTGTGGAGCTGGGCGCGGATCGTGGGCGCGACGGCCGCGGTCGCGGGCATGCTCGCGGTGGGCGGTTACGCGGTGGCGTCCGCCGTGAAGGGCGACGCCCCGGCGCAGCAGTCCGTCTCCACCTCCTCGCCGCCGGTCGAGTCTCCGGGCGCCACCAGCCGCCCGCCGGCCCCGCCCCGGCCGACTCCGGCCCCGGGCGGCGTCCGGACCCCGGCCGGACCGGGCGTCGCCCCGCCGAAGAGCCCCGAGGCCAGGCCCTCGACGCCCACGGCGTCCCTGCTTCCGGTCACGACCGACGAGGCGGAGGGCCCGCTGTGGTCGGACGGCTCGGTGGACCCGCACAGCAACGACTTCTGGGCGCAGAGCAACGTCACGCTGAAGACGTCCGAGGCGCTCAGCGCGCTCACCGTGCAGCTGAGGGTCGCGCAGACCGGCGGGGTCTCGTCGGCGGGCGCCTGGCGCTCGCTGCCCGAGGGCGACTTCGAGTTCACGGCGGCCGAGCGGGACGGCTTCCTCGTCTACACCTGGGTGCTCAGGCCGGGCCGTACGGTCCCCAAGGGCGAGTGGGTGTTCGCCGGGCAGTACGACCACGACCGCGGCGGCCGTGACGCGAAGGACGACGCCTACGCGATCGCCGGCCGCTCGGACGGCGGTCGGACCGTCGTGGGCGGCGACTTCGCCTCCCACGACGACGAGAAGGACTGAGCGGGCCGTGCGGGGGCGAGGGCGATCCCGCCCCCGCACGGGACGTCAGCCGACGAAGTACGTCGGGTTCGGCAGCTTGTACCTGCGGTCGGCGTAACCGCCCTCGAGGTCGGAGTACTGGTCGCCGAAGTTGGCGATGATCTCGTACCCGAGGTCGTCCTCGATGTGCTTGCGGGTGCCGGACTTGTACTGGACCGTCGTGCAGGTCCAGGCGCCCGGGGTGGCGCAGGCGCTCAGGTAGGACGGCGGGGCGGCGGCGTTCTTGAGGAACATGTGCGCGGCGTCGAGGTTGACGTCGGCGCCGACCTTCTTCAGGTTCTCGACCGCGGCGGTGCGCTGGGCCTCGGCGAGGCCCGAGTTGTAGAAGACCTCGACGCCCTTCTTCTCGGCGTACCGCACCAGTTCGGGGCTGCCGAAGACCGCCGGGCGGTCCGCCTTGTTCACGTACGCCGCCCAGCTGGCGGAGTTGTACGTGTAGTTGTACCGCTTCTCGTAGTCGAGGCTGAGCAGCAGGGTGTCGTCGATGTCGAAGACGACCGCGGGCCGCTGGTGCTTCCTGACCGCCTTGCGGGCGGCCTGGTCGATGTACTTCCGCGCGGCCTTGTCGATGCTCGCGAGGTCCTTGGCGTAGGGGCTGGTCGGCGATGCCTGGTACACGCCGTTCGCGTCCGGGGCGGTGCCGTAGTAGGTGTCGATGTCCTTCACCAGGAGCCCGATGTTGTAGGGCTCGTGCGTGGAGTTGGCCGTTGACTGGCCGGCCGTGGCCGCGCCGGCGCCGTAGAGGGCGGCGCCGGCGACGGCGCAGGCCGCGGCGACGGCCGCGATGCGCAGTGGCTTATGCATGACACGTTTTCTACGCGCGTCACGTGGGTGAGCGCGAGACCCGCCGGGCAAAAAACGGGTCAAGCGCCCCGACGGGCTCAGTTCATGGTCGCTCCGATGGTCGTCGACCCGGTGGTCAGGAACGTGGTGGCGGGCAGGGTGCCGCCGGCGCCGCGGGCGTTGTAGGCGCTGCTCGCGTCCGTCGACCGGAAGGCGGGTGTGGCGATGCCGGAGTCCCAGTTGTTGCCGGACGAGGAGACCTTGGAGCCCTTGTTGACGGCGCCGCCGCCGTTGCTCACCGCGAGGTTCTTGCCGAGCCTGGCCGAGCTGGTGGCGAAGTAGTAGCCCCACTTGCCGTTGGCGTAGGCGGTGGTGCGGTTGAGGACGAGCGCGCCGGTGTTGGAGTTCTCGGTGAAGCCGTTCCCGGCGTCGCCCCAGGCCGCGGAGTTGTTGATGACATGGGCGACCACCTCGCCGTCGCCGCCCAGTTTGTAGCCGTTGCCGTCACCGGCGAAGGCCGGGTCGGACCAGCGGTTGACGCCGTTGCCGAAGGACCAGGTGTGTTCGACGGTCACGGGTGAGGAGAAGGACCAGAAGTCGATGCCGTCGTCCGCGTTGTTGTAGAGGCGGGCCCCGGTGATGAGGTTGCCGCTGCCGGAGCCGAACTTCACGGCGATGCCGTCGGCGTTCTCGCCGTGGTTCGCGGCGTCGTAGTTGCCGTAGCTGTCGATGTTCCTGACGGTGTTGTTGACGGTCCCGTCTCCGGTGAGGGTGAAGCCGGAGTCGCCGCCGTTGACGGTCTTGACGTTGTTCCAGTTGGTGCCCGTGCAGGACTGGCAGACGACCGCGCTGTCCGGGGAGTTCTGGAAGGTGAGGTTGGAGACGTTCCAGTAGTCGGCGGTCAGCTTGAAGATCCAGGCGCCCTGGGGGAGGGACGAGCCGTCGATCTTCACCGTCTCCGAGCCGTAGGCCGTGAGGGTCACCGGCGAGGAGGAGGTGCCGTTGGCCGTGGACTGCAGGGTGGCGGTCGGGTAATAGGTGCCGCCGCGGACCTGGATGACCGTGCCCGCGGTGGCGTTCCTGATGGCGTTGGACAGGTCCGTGGAGTTGCCGACCACCACGGTGGCGGCCTGCGCCTGGGTGGGCAGGAAGGCGAGTCCGCCGCCCAGGGCGAGGGCGGCGAGGGCGAGGCGAGCGGTACGACGAGACATGGAGTGCGGGTCCTTTCCGTCGTTCATGGGGGGGGTGGAGGGGGACAGGGCGGACGGGGGGAGGGTGCAGGACGAGGGCTGCCGCGCAGGGACGTTGTCGGAGCCGCGAAGGCCCGGCGGCGCCTCTTTGCCGGGGTCACCGGCGCCCGTAGGGCCTCCAGTCGCCCAGGTACGTCCGCGGGGTGTGCAGGGCGGCCTGCGCCGGGGTCAGCTGCGGGCGGTTCTCCGGCACCGAGATCACCGCTCCCGGACCGGAGTTGGCGTACTCGCGGAAGCGCATGGTCTGCCAGGGGTAGGCCTCGCGCATGTCGACGTACGGCGTCACCGCGTCGATGCCGGGGCCGATCCAGCTGTCCCGGACGACCAGCGAGGGCCAGGCGGTCGTCTCGTAGGACGGCACCCAGGGCCGGGCGATCTTGTACGCGGCGTCCTCCGCGGCGGAGGTGATCCGGCTGCGCAGGGCGAGGAAGCCGTAGGGGTCGGCCCGGGCGGTGGCCGGGGCGAAGACCATGCCCTTGGGCGTGAAGGCCACGTCCCGCCGCAGGGTGTGGAAGCGGCAGGCGTCGAAGACGGCCCGGGCCCGCCCGAAGACGAAGTCGACGTCGCCCTCGATGTGGCAGTGGCGGTAGTACTGCCGGTCGAAGGCGTCGAGTGCGGTGGTGTCCGCGAAGAGGGTGTCCTGGTGCGCGAGGAACCGGACGTTCTCGAAGTGCGAGCGGTCGCCGGTGACGCGGGCGGCGACGGCCTGGGTGCCGGTGATCTCCGGGTGGTCGGCGCGCAGCCAGTCGTTGGCCAGCGTGAGGTCGCGCACGGTGAGGCCGGGCGCGGCGGAGGTGAAGGTGGCGGAGCCCGCGGTGCCGTGGGTGCCCGAACCGTCCGGCCTGGGCGTGCCGGCCGCGTTGTCGTACACCACGACGGCGGCGCGCGGGTCGCGGCACGCGCCGCGCAGGGTCAGTTCCGCCTTGTCCGGCGGGACGTCGACGACCTCCCGGTACGTTCCCGGGTGGACGACGATCGTCCAGCCGGGGCCGTCGACCGCGTCCACGGCCCGCTGGACGCTGTCGCCGGGGCGGACGTGCAGGACGCGGCGGGAGTGCGCGTGGGCGGCGGGCGCCCCGGTGAACAGGGCGGCGCCGGTGGCGGCGAGGAGGGTGCGGCGGGACAGCATCTCAGCACTCCCCCTTCCAGGGCTCCCAGTCGCCGAGATGGGCCTCGCGGGTCGCCGACCGGGCCTGGTCGCGGGTGAGCTGCGGGCGGTTCTCGGGGACGGTGACCCGGGCTCCCGGCCCGGTGTTGCGGTACTCGGCGAACCGCTGGCTCTGCCAGGGGAAGGAGGCCGACATGTTCGTGTAGGGCGCCGCCGCGTCGATGCCGGCGTCCATCCGGGTGTCGCGGACGGTGAGCATCGGGCGGGCGGTGGTGTCGGAGCTGGGCACCCAGGGGCGGGCCAGTTTGTAGAAGGCGTCGGGGGCCTCGCTGCTGATCCGGCTCCGGACGACCAGCTGGCCGAGCGGGTTGGCGCCCGCCGTGGAGGGCGCGAAGACGAAGCCGTAGGGCGCGCCGGCCAGGTCGGTGCGGTTCAGGGTGCGGAAGTGGCACTGCTCGTACACGGCGGTGGCGCGGCCGAAGACGAAGTCGACGTCGCCTTCGACGTAGCAGTGCGCGTAGTACTGCCGGGCGAAGGCGGTCAGGGACATCGAGTCGGCGTACAGGGTGTCCTGGTGGCCGAGGAAGCGGCAGTGGTGGAAGGCGGAGCGGTCGCCCTGGACCTTGACGGCGACGGCCTGGGTGCCGGCGATCTCGGGGTGGTCGGCGCGCAGCCAGTCGTTGGCGAAGGTGATCCGGTGGGCGGTGAAGCCGGCGGCCTGCAGGGTGGTGGTGGCCGAGCCGGTGGTGCCGTGGGTGCCGCCGCCGGGCTTGGGGGTGCCGGCCGCGGTGTCGTGGACGATCACGACGTCCCGGGGGTCCTCGCAGGCGCCGATCCAGGTGGCCTCGGTGCGGGTGGCGTCGAGGACCACGGTCTCCCGGTAGACGCCGGGGGCGAGGACGAGGGTCCAGCCGCTGCCGGCGGCGGCGGTGACGGCGTCCCGCACGGTCGTGAAGTCGCCCCGGCCGAGCGGGTCGACGTAGAGGGTCTGCGGGGTGCGGCGGGCGGCCGGGGAGCCGTGCCGGCCGAACGGGCGGCGGGTGCCCGCCGAGGCCCGGGCGGACGGGGCGGCCAGGGCGAGGGCGGCGGCCGTTCCCGCGCTCGCGGTGAGGAACCGCCTTCTGGAAACGGGGTGCATACGGGTGCTCCTTGACGGTGCGGGTGCTCCTTGACGGTGCGGGGGTGGCCGGGGCGACGAAGGGCGTCGGCGCCCCGGCCGACGGGAGGTGCGAGGTCAGCCGAGGCGTCCCGCGCCCGCGCCGCAGCCGACGATGCGGGGGACCGCCTTCGCCGGGTCGACCCTGGTGCGCAGGGTGGGCGTCCAGCCGGCGCCGGACTCGAGGGTCTCCGCGGGGATCTGGGCGTTGTGGACGGCGATCAGGTCGGTCTTCACGCCGTTGACGTAGTTGTCGGCGGCGGTCAGCGGCGAGACGCTCCACCGCTTGAGCACCTTGGCCGCGCTGACCCCCTGCGGCAGTGTGAACGCGTTGTGCTCGGCGACGAGCTTGGACTCCTTGCCGATGCCGAAGCTGTAGGAGTAGTCGTCGCCCGCGACGAAGTGGTTGTTGTAGGAGTCGACCTGCCCGAAGCGGACGCGGGGCGCGCGCTCGACCAGGTTCGCGAAGAGGTTGTGGTGGAAGGTGGTCCGCAGATGTCCCCGGTCGCCGGCGGCGGTGGACTCGCTGTCGCTGTTGCCGATGAGGATCGTCTTGTCGTGGTCGCCGAAGACGTTCCAGGAGGCCGTGACGTAGTCGGCGCCGCGCACGATGTCGAGTTCGCCGTCGTGCTGCTGGTAGAGCATGCCGAAGTAGGTCGGGGCGGCGCTGTCGGGGTGGGTGCCGTCGGTGAAGGTGTTGTGGTCCAGCCAGACGTGGGTGGAGCCGTAGACGACGGCGGTGTCGTACTCGGAGTTCCAGTTGCCCTTGGAGCCGTCGGTCGGGTCCCACTGGGGGAAGCAGTCGATGGGCGACTCGAAGGACAGGTTGCGCAGGATCACGTTGTCGACGGCCTTGATCTGCAGGCTGACGCCCTTGAATCCGGCGCCCCGCCCGATGCCGACGATGGTGGTGTTGGAGGGGATGTTCGCCTTGATGGCCTTGTCCTGGTTGGCGGCGGACACCCGCCGCAGCCCCTCGGGACTGCCGTCGGGCTCGGCGGCGAGGTCGGTGTCCAGTCCCCAGGCCTCGGGCGAGTACTTCGCGAGGTAGGAGTCGAAGTCGTAGCCGGGCGCGGCGAAGGCGTCGCACCCCTCGGCGACGGCGTCGATGACACCCTTCACCTTGATGATCTTCGGCGTGTCGCCCCCGGCGGCGAGGGCGGCCTTGAACTCGGCCCAGGTGGTGACGGTGCGGACGTGGGCGGCGTCGGCGGCCGAGCCGCCCGTCGTCCCGGTGCCGGACGAGGCCCAGCCGTCGTTCGCGGGCAGCACCTGCCGGCCGAGGTCGGGGGCGGCGTGCCGGGCGCGGGTGTGGTGCTGGCCCTGGGCGGACGCCGTGCCGGTCACGGACAGCACCAGCGCGGTGCAGCCCACCAGGACACCAATGACACGTCCATGACATCTCTGAGTACGCACTGTGCGGTTCTCCTTCTGTTGCGTCAGCGGGTCGGCCTGCGCCGACCGGTCCCGCCGCGCCGGCTGATCGGGCGCGCCGGCTGTTCGGGCCGCGCCGACGGGTCGGGCCGGCGAATCGGGGGACGGCGGAGGGTCGGGCTACGCCAGCGGGTCGGGCCAGGTGATCCAGGACGGGGGGATTTGTTCGTTGAGCCGGACCACGTCACGCGGGGCCAGCACCCGGGTGCGCAGCAGCTCCCGTACGGCGAGGCGCGCCACGGCGATCGCGCCCGGCGGGTTGAAGTGCGTGTTGTCCTGCTCGGTGGCGGTCCAGTTGAAGTACGTCTTCGTCTCCTCGACGCCCAGCTGCTGCCAGAGCGCCAGCGACAGCGCCTGGACGTCGAGCAGCGCGACCCGCTCCTGCGCGGCGAGCGCGCGCATGGCGGCGGGGTATTCCCCGTGCGTCGGCAGGGCCTTGCCCGCGGCGTCGAACCGGCGCCGCTCCACGGGCGTGGCGAGGACCGGGCGGGCCCCCTTCGCCCGTGCGCCCGCGAGGTACTGCCGCAGGCAGTCCTGGTACGTCGTCCAGGGCTCGGTGTAGCGGGTGGGGTCGGTCGTCTTCTCGTCGTTGTGCGCGAACTGGACGAGCAGCAGGTCCCCCGGGCGGATCGCCGCGAGGACGGCGTCGAGCCTTCCCTCGTCGATGAAGCTCTTGGAACTGCGGCCGTTCACCGCGTGGTTGGCGACGGGCAGGCCGGCGTGCAGGAAGAAGGGCAGTGCCATGCCCCACCCGGTCTCGGGTGCGGCGTCGGAGTACTTCTGGGCGGCGGTGGAGTCGCCGGCGATGTAGACCGTGCGGGACCGGCGGGCGCCGGCGTGGGCGGGACCGGCGGCCGTGGCGCCGAGCGGAACGGCGGCGAGGGCCGCGGCGGTGACCTGTCTGCGGGTGAGCGACACCAACGTGCACCTTTCGCGTGTGGGAGACGGGGGAACCGCGCGACCGGCCGGGGCGGGCCGGCGGTTCCCCCGCGACGACATTGCCCGAGCGGTTATCCGTGGTTCTTCTTCCAGTCGGCCTGGGCTTTGTTCAGCTGGTCGGCCAGCGTGTCCAGGAACTGCTTCGCGGTCATCTTGCCGAGCAGCACCTTCTGGAAGTTCGGCTCGTTGTCGGCCTTGGAGATGGTGTTCCAGTCGGGCAGGTAGTAGGGCAGCTGCACGATCTTCGTGCTGGTGCCCGTCAGCGCCTCGGCGGCCAGCTTCGTCGGCTCGGACTCCTGGACCCAGCTGTCCTGCGCGGCCTCGAGGTTCGCCGGGATCGAGCCCGCCGACTTGTTCCACTTGCTGTTGGACGCGTGCGAGGCGGCGAACTCGATGAACTTCCAGGCGGCGGTCTTGTTCTTGCTCGACTTGAACAGGCCGAGCCCGTCCACCGGGTTGGAGACCTGCACCCGGGTGCCGTTGTCCTGCGTCGGCGCGGGGATGCCCTTGAACTTGCCGGCCAGCGCCTTCTGGTGGTCCTTGTACGAGCCCAGGTTGTGGCTCAGCATGCCGATGGTGCCGGAGTCCCACTGGGCGACCATCTTGGTGAAGTCGTTGTTGACGTCGGCGGACGGGGTGTCCTTCTTGAACAGGCCGACGTACTTCTCCAGTGCGGCCACGTTCTTCGGGTCGTTGACGGTGGTCTTGTCACCGCTCCAGAACTCGGTGAGGCCGCTCTGCCCGTAGGCCGCGTCGAGGGCCGGGGAGATCGAGCCGGAACCGCCTCGGATGGTGTAGCCGAAGGCGTTCTTGTCCTTGTCGGTCAGCTTGTCGGCGGCCTCGTAGAACTTCGACCAGGTGGTCGGCGCGTCAAGGCCCGCCTTCTGGAAGAGGTCCGTGCGGTACCAGAGGGTGCCGTTGTTGGCGGAGGTCGGCACGGAGTACGCCTTGCCGTCGATGCCGGCGGCCTTGACGCTGTCCAGGAACTTCGCGTTGAGCTTGCCGCCGAGGCCGCTCTTCTCCAGCCGGCTGTCGAGCGGCTCGAGGGCGCCCTGCGCCGCGACCTCGGCGAGCATCGCGGCGCCCACCCCGCCGACGTCGGGCAGTCCGCCGCCCTGGATCGCGGTGTCGTACTTGGACTGGACGCTGTCGGCGGGCACACCGACGTACTTGACCTTGATGTCCGGGTTCGCCTTCTCGAAGTCGGCGATGATCTCCTTCCAGACGTCGGTGCGGACACCGCCGTTGTTGTCCCAGAAGGTGATCTCCCCCTTGCCGGAGCCGTCGCCTCCCTTGTCCCCCGCCGCACCGCTGCCGTCGTCGCCGCAGGCGGTGGCGGTCAGCGCGAGCACGGTGGTGACGGCGAGGGCCAGGGCGGCGCGCCTGCTTCTGCGGATGCTGCTTGTCATGTGGTCGGCTCTCTTCTTCTCTGGATCCCTGCGGAGATATGAAGTTGTGGGGGGTCAGTGGGTGGTGCGGCGGTGCGGCGCCCAGCCGTCCGCGCCCTTGAGGTAGGCCGTGACGGTGTACGCCTTCGCGTCGGCGTCGCTCAGCTGGGGGCGGTCGGCGGTGACGGTGGCCCCCGGCCCGTGGTTGCGGTACTCCGCGAAGCGGGCGTCCCGCCACGAGAACCCGCTCATGTCGGTCCACGGCGACGACTTGACCGCCGCCGGCAACGCGGTGTCGCGGATCAGTACCTGGCCCACCGCCGCCGGCTCCCCGCCGGGATGCCAGGGCCGTCCGAGGTGGAAGGACTGCTCCGGCGCGTCGCTGACCACCTCCGAGCAGGTGATCAGGAACCCGTACGGGTTGCCCGTCCAGGTCGAGGCGGCCGTCATGTAGCCGTTGTTGGTGGCCGACCCCCGGCTCAGCAGCCGGATCACCGACCGCTCGATCACTGTCGTGGCCCGCCCGTAGACGAAGTCGACGTCGCCTTCGATGTAGGAGTCCCGCACGTACACCCGGCTGTGGGTCGTCAGCTTGGGGCTGTCGGTCATCAACGTGTCCTGGTTGCCGAGGAACGCCGTGTTCTCGAAGACGATCCGGTCGCCGGTGGTCTTCATGGCGAGGGCCTGCTCGCCTTTCAGCTCGACCGCGGACTCGTCGAAGTCGTTGCTGAAGGTGATGTTGCGGGCGGTGACGTCGTTCGCGGCGATCCGGACGGTGGCACTCCCCGTCGAACCCCCGTACTCGGCGGGCGTGTCGTGGACGATGACGGTGTCGGAACGATCGTGTCCGGTGCCGCGCAGCGCGATGTTCGGCTTGGTCGCGGGGATGTACACCTTCTCGCGGTACGTGCCCGGCGCGACGGCGACGGTGACGCCGACGGAGTTGCCGTCGGGCACGGCGTCCACGGCGGCCTGGACCGTCGGGTAGTCGCCCGGCACGTTCAGCGTGACCGCGCCGCCGATCTGTCTCTGCGGCCCGGAGAACCGGGTGACCAGCGCGGGGACGGCTGCCGCCGGGTCCAGCCGGTAGGTGTAGAACTCCCGCGGGTCGAAGGCCGCGCCCCGCTCGTCGGTCCGTCCGCTCGTCCTCCGCAGGATCGACCCGCGCTCGACCAGCTCGGCCGTCGCATCGGCCTGGTACGGGTGCTGGACCCGGTCGTAGTAGCTGTTCTCTATGACCATCTTCGTGCGGCCCCGCGACCAGTTCCCGTAGGTCCACACCGGGTCGCCGTCGGCGACCTGCGCCGAGAGGTAGTTGTTGTAGAGGTGGGCGTAGGCGCAGTTGTCCGCCGAGGGGTTGCGCTGCTTGGTGCCCGTGAACCAGTTGTGGTCCATGGTGATCTGGGTCAGGACGTTCGGCGTCCAGCCGATGCCCAGCGCCTTGTTGTGGTGGCTGAACCGGTTGTAGGAGACGGTGATGTACTGGCTGTCCTTGCGGATGTCGAGCAGCCCGTCGCCCATGTGCGTGAAGCGGTTGTGGTCGATCCATACGTGGTCGACGGTGTCCATCTGGACGGCGTCGAAGTCGGTCGTCTTGCCGTCCCAGTCGCCCTCGACGTAGCTGTCCCGGATCGTCAGGTTGCGGATGATCACGTTGTGCGTGCCGGGGTTCAGGTGCAGCTCGCCGTGCACGATCTCGCCGGTGTCGCCGACCCCGATGATCGTCTTGTTCGAGGTCACCACGATGTCGGAGCCGAACGGCTCGACGGCCACCGTGCCCTCGACGCGGATGACGTACGGCTCCTCGGCCGCGGCGTACCGGGCCAGCGAGGCCTGGTCGGTGACGGTGACGACCCGGCCGCCCGCGCCGCCGGTGGTGCCGCCGGCGAGGGAGGCGAAGCCGTGGGCCCGGTCCGTCCAGCGGTCCGCCGGAGCGCCCGGGGCGGCGGTCCGCGGCGCGTCGGCCGGCGCCGCGTCAGTGGTCACGGGTGCGGAGGCGGTCCGCGGAGCGGATGCCGTCCCCGTCGCCGAGGCGGCGGCCCGGGCCTCGCCGGCCGCGCCGAGGCAGCACGCCGCCAGCAGGCAGGCGATGGCCGCCAGGACCGAGGCCGGCCTTGGCAAGCGCTTGCTAGGGAAGTGCGTCATTGCGGCTCCCAACAGGCTTACAGCGGAAGTGGATCAGAGCGGTCGGATGCGGAACTCGCTGAACGTGGCCGCGCCGGCGTGCCCGGTACCGGGCGGCGCGACGGCGAAGAGGCCGAGCAGGGCTCCGACCCAGCGCCAGGGGGTGGCGGCGAAGACGGGGCCGGACGGGCACGGGCCGTCGCCGACGTCGTAGGCGAAACGGCAGCGCGCGCCCGCGCCGATCTCGATGCGCAGCCGTGCCCGCCCGTCGGGGGCGAGCCGTGGACGGGCCGCGTCCCGCTCCCTCTCGGCGACCGGCTCGGCGAACCGGTGGACGAGCCGGACCGCGCCGTCGGCGTCCCGCTGGAGGCCGATCCAGCCGAACGCGTCGCCGAGGACCGTGAGTCCGGCGCGCGCTCCCGGTTCCTCGCTGTGCAGTTCCAGCTCCACCTCGACGACGGACGGGACGCCGGGAAGCCGCTGGGTGAGGACGTTGGGCAGGGTGCGCGGATCCTGCGCGTGCGGTGTCCGGACGCAGGTCAGACGCAGTCCGTCGGCCGAGTGCCGGATGGCCCAGCCGTCCTGGGGGTTGGCCGTCCACGACCACTGGCGGCCCGGGCGCCCGCCGGGGAAGTCGTCGTCGACGGCGGGCGCGGCGGGCGGCTGCGCGGGCAGGGCGGGCCGCCGGTGCGTCAGGACGGGCGCGCCCTCGTCGCCGATCACCGGCCAGCCTCCCGCACCGTCCCAGCGCATCGGCTGGAGGTGGACGACCCGGCCGTACGCACCGCGCTGCTGGAAGTGCAGGAACCAGTCCTCGCCGGACGAGGTGCGCACCCAGCCGCCCTGGTGCGGACCGTTGACCTCGGTGTCCTTCTGCTCCAGGACGATCCGTTCCTCGTACGGGCCGAAGAACTCCCGTGCCCGGAAAGCGCCCTGCCAGCCCGTCTCCACCCCTCCGGCCGGGGCGAGGATCCAGAACCAGCCGTCGTGACGGTAGAGCTTGGGGCCTTCGAGGGTGAACCAGCCGGGGATGCCGTCCCCGTCGACGATCACCTTGCCCTCGTCGAGGAGGGACGTCCCGTCGGGGTGCATACGGTGGCCGGTGAGCCGGTTCTTGACGCCCGCGCGGGACTTCGCCCAGGCGTGCACCAGATAGGCCTCGCCGCTCTCCTCGTCCCACAGGGGGCACGGGTCGATCAGGCCCTTGCCCGCCTCGACCAGGTGCGGACGGGTCCAGGGCCCCCGGATCGCGGGCGCGTTGACCTGGAAAACGCCCTGGTCGGGGTCGCCCCAGAAGATCCAGAAACGGTCGTCGTGATGCCGTAACGAGGGCGCCCACACCCCGCAGTCGTGCCGAGGCGTCCTGAAGTCGCCCGCCGGCTCCAGGCGTTCCAGCGCGTGTCCGACCAGCGTCCAGTTCACCAGGTCGCGCGAGTGCAGCAGCGGCAGTCCGGGGGCCCGGCCGAAGCTGGAGGCGGTGAGGTAGAAGTCGTCGCCGACGCGCACGACGTCCGGGTCGGACCAGTCGGCGTTCAGGACCGGGTTCGTGTACGTGCCGTGCCGCTCCCCCGTCACTGGCTGACCGCCTTCCGGACCAGAGCCGCCGCCTCGTCCCGGTCCGGGCGGCCGTCGGCGACGACGGTGACGATCCGGCGTACGACCGTCTCCCCGGGCGGGACGGGCAGCCGCTCGGCGAACGCCAGCGAGGAGCCGACCCCCGGGTACTCCGCGGTGCGGACGAACCAGGGGTCACGGCGGGTGGCGTCGGTGGCGCCCGCGAAGACGAGCGTCCAGCCCGCGCCGGCCAGCGCGAGCCAGTCGGCACGTGAGCCGTGCACGGCCGCCTCGCCCTCCCTGTCCGCGGTGAAGACGTCGGGGGCCCGGTCCTCCTTGCGGGCCCGCCAGAAGAAGCCGCCGTAGGCCGCGCCGGGACGCCCGTTCGTCGCCGGGCTGCCGATGGACAGCGGGGCGCCCGTGACGTTGGTGAGGGAGAAGGTGAAGTCCAGCGCCCAGGCGGAGGAGGTCAGTTCGGTCGCCGCCACCGTCCGGCGCTCGCGCAGCAGCTCCCCGTCCGACGCCACCCAGCGCAGCTCCTCCACGAAGCCGTCGGGGTCGCGCAGCTGGAAGGACCCGTGCCGCTGCGCGCCGTGGTCGTCCAGTTCGGTCGGGCCCCGGTCGCGGACGTAGGTGCGGCCGCCCCAGAAGTTGTGCCCCTCGACGTCGGGTACGGCGACACCGACGCCGAGGTGGTGAAGGTGGTCGGCGGGGCTGAGCTCGGTGACCGTGGCGCCGGCCAGGGTGGTGACGGGGTGCAGATAGGGGCGCGGGGAGAGCCGGGCGGCCAGCTCGGGCCGCGTGACGTAGCGGCCGACCGGACGGCCGGCGACACGCAGGACGACCGGTGAGTCGGGGGCCTGTGCGGTCATCAGGGGCTCACCTCCTTCGGATGCGCGGTCGTGAACGCCCAGGGGGCGCCCAGTTCGGAGTAGAGGGCGAGGGTGTCGGCGGCGGCCGCGACGAGGCCGTCGACGCCGGGGACGACCCGCCGGTCCTCGTCGGGCAGCAGACGCCAGGCGTCGTCGGGCAGCTGCACCGGGTCGGGCGCGACCCGGATCGCCTCGACGACCCGCATGAACGACTCGGTGACGGCGGGCGGGACCAGCAGTTCCGTCCCGTCGGCGAGGTGCTCGACCAGGTTCTCCAGCAGGTCGGTGCGGCCGTACTCGAACTCCTCGGGGCCGTGGCCGGCCCGCTGGAGCAGGACGCGGTCCTGTTTGTACCAGTAGGTGATCCGGCCGCGGCTGCCGTGGACGACGACGTACGGGTCGTCGGGGTCCTCGGCGCACAGCGTCGCGGCGACGACGATCCGCAGGCCGTCCGCCGTGGTGACGCGGACGCAGGAGGTGTCGTCGGACTCGATGGCGTTGGCGTGCGCCAGCTCGGTCTCGATGCCGGCGACGTCCTCGGCTCGGGTGGCTCCGGCCAGTGCGAGGGCGGTGGCGACGGCGTGCGCGAGGGGGTTGGTGAGCGCCCCGTCGATGACGTCGACACCGTTCAGCCGCCGCCTGCCCGCCCAGGGGGCGCGCCGGTAGTAGGACTCGGCGCGGGCCCAGGCGCCGGCGCCGCCGACCCCCGCGATCTCACCGATCACACCGTCGCGGATCAGGGCGCGGACCGCGGGCACGGCGTGCGAGCCCAGCGACTGGAAGCCGACCTGGCAGACCACGCCGGCCCCGGCGATCCCGTCGGCCATCCGGCGGAACTCCGCGTACGACGGCGCCGGCGGCTTCTCCAGGAGCAGGTGCACGCCCTTGCGGGCCGCGGTCAGCGCGAGGTCGGCGTGGGTCGGGATCGGGGTGCAGATCACGGCGATCCGGGCGCCGGTGGAGTCGAGCAGCGCCCCGAAGTCCGCGGACTGCTCG
The DNA here is from genome assembly GCF_003032475.1 of Streptomyces sp. P3. Taxonomy (NCBI): domain Bacteria; kingdom Bacillati; phylum Actinomycetota; class Actinomycetes; order Kitasatosporales; family Streptomycetaceae; genus Streptomyces; species Streptomyces sp. P3. The sequence goes on along the minus strand of NZ_CP028369.1, from coordinate 4,408,640 downwards.
GGCGCGCCGAGGCCCTCGGGGATCTCGGCCCGGGTCAGCGGGGTCAGCTCGCAGACGCCCGCGAGGCGGACGATGCCCTTGTCCTGGAGCCTGCGGATGTTGTCCAGGTGCCAGCGGCCGTGGCCGCGCGCGCCCGCCAGGACGATCGGTACAGCGGTGCTCATGGAATCCTCCCTGCGCCCGCGCCGCGTGCCGTCGTGCGGTCGGCTGCCGCGGCGCTGTCGATCTTTGCGTGCAGGGTAGGCGTCCGGCCGCCGTCCGACGTGAGGTCGCGCTCGCCGTCCTCGTCGTGGGCGTGGTGGGTCACGAGGGGGCCCGCGGGCCGGCTCCCCACGGACGCGGTGACCTGACGGCTGCTCATCCCTTCACCGCCCCGGCGCTGAACCCGGTGATCAGCCACTTCTGGATGAACGCGAAGACGATCACCACGGGGACGGCGGCGATGATGCCGCCCGCGGCCAGCGCGCCCAGGTCGACGCTGTCCGCGCTCATCAGGGTGTTGAGGCCGACGGGGATCGTCTGCTTGGTCTGGTCGGAGAGGAACATCAGGGCGAACAGGAAGTGGTTCCAGGCGTGCACGAAGGCGAAGGAGCCGACGGCGATCAGCCCGGGCCGCAGCAGGGGCAGGACGACGATACGGAAGGCGGTGAGCCGGTTGCAGCCGTCGACCCAGGCCGCCTCCTCCAGGGAGTAGGGCACGTTCCGGATGAAGCCGCTGATCAGAATGATCGACAGAGGCAGCTGGAAGACCGTCTCGGCGACGATGACGCTGCCCAGCGAGTTGATCATCTTCAGCTCGGCGAAGATCTGGAAGAGCGGGACGAGCAGCAGCGCGCCCGGCACGAACTGGGTGCACAGCAGGGCGAGCATGAAGCCGCGCTTGATCTTGAAGTCGAAGCGCGCGAGGGCGTAACCGCCGGCCAGGGCCACGCCGGTGGTGAGCAGCAGCGTCGCCACGCCGGTGAGCAGGCTGTTCTGGAAGTAGACGGCGAAGTCACGCTCGTTCCAGACCTTCTCGAAGTGGTCGAAGGTCATCGGCCAGGGCACCAGCGAGGTGGAGCCGGCCGGGCGGAGCGCGAAGAGCAGGATCCAGTAGAAGGGGATGAGGGTGAAGACCAGGTAGATCCCCAGCGGGACGTAGATCTGCCAGCGAGGGGCCTCGTCCCAGGCACGCTTGTGCCGGGACGGGCTGCGGTCGGGTGCGGCGGGCTCGTGCACGGGGGCGGGCACGACCTCGGGGGCCTCCTTGGTGATCACTTGTCGCCTCCTCCGAACTTGCTGAGCCGCAGATAGACCATCGAGCAGAAGAGCAGGATCACGAACGCGACCGTGGTCAGGGCGGACGCGTAGCCGAAGTTGTGGGCATCGACGCTGGTGTTGGCGATGTAGAGCGGGAGGGTGGTGGTCTCCCCCGCCGGGCCGCCGCCGGTGAGCGTGTAGAGCAGGTCGACGTTGTTGAACTCCCACACCGCGCGCAGCAGCGTGGACAGGACGATGGCGTCCTTCAGGTGGGGCAGGGTGATGTGCCAGAACTGCTTGATCCGGCTTGCGCCGTCGACCTCGGCGGCCTCGTACAGGTCCTTCGACACGGACTGCAGGTCGGCGAGGATGAGGATCGCGAAGAAGGGGACGCCGCGCCACAGGTCGGCGACGATCGCCGCCGGGAAGACGGTGGAGGTGTCCGACAGCCAGCTGGTGCCGTACTCGCCGACGCCCATGTCCGCCAGGTAACGGGTGATGCCCGTCTGGGAGTTGTAGAGGAGCACCCAGATCGCGGAGGTCAGCACGCCGGAGACGGCCCACGGGGAGAAGACCAGCGCGCGGCCGAGCGAGCGGCCCACGAAGGTCTGGTTGACGATCAGCGCAAGCGCCAGACCGAACAGCAACTGCAGCCCGACCTCGACGGCGACCCACTGGGCGCTGAAGGTCAGTGTGTCCCAGAACTGCGGGTCGTCGGTGAAGGCGTGGGTGAAGTTGTCGAAGCCCGCGAAGCCGTTGCGCCACGGCTTGGTGGGGTTGTAGTTCTGCAGGCTGTAGTAGAAGACGCTGACGACCGGGTAGGCGATGAAGCCCAGCATCAGCAGGGCCGCCGGCGCGATCAGCAGGTACGGCAGCCTGCGGGGCGTGGCGGAGGCACGGCGCCGCCGGGGCGGCGCGGGCCGTTTCGCCACGGCTGCGGCTTGGGCCATCACTGTTCTCCGTTCTCGGTGCGTCGTGCGTGCGTCGTGCGACGCGCAAGGTGCGGGATCGCGACGTTCGGGAAGCGCTTTCTCCCTGTGCAGGCGTGTGCGCTGTCCTGCTGTTGTCGTGTGGTGCGGTGGTCCCGTGGTGCGGTGGTCCGTGATTGCGTCGTGCGGTGGTCCGTCGTGCGGTGGTTCAGCCCGCGTACGGGTCGGCGACCCGGCCCGGACGGGCGAGGAACTCGAAGTCGCAGCCGGTGTCGGCCTGCGTGATCTGCTCGTTGTAGAGCGCTCCGTAACCGCGCTCGTAACGGGTGGGCGGCGGCGTCCAGTCCGCCCTGCGCCGCTCCAGCTCGTCGTCGTCCACATGGAGATGGAGGGTGCGCGCCTCGACGTCGAGGGTGATCGGGTCCCCGGTGCGGACCAGGGCCAGCGGGCCGCCGACGTACGACTCGGGCGCGACGTGCAGCACGCACGCGCCGTAACTGGTGCCGCTCATCCGGGCGTCGGAGATCCGCACCATGTCCCGCACGCCCTGCTTCAGCAGGTGGTCGGGGATGGGCAGCATGCCGTACTCGGGCATGCCGGGCCCGCCCTTGGGTCCCGAGTTGCGCAGCACGAGCACGCTGTCGGCGGTGATGCCGAGGGAGGGGTCGTTGATCGTCCGCTGCATCGTCCGGTAGTCGTCGAAGACGACGGCCGGCCCCGTGTGCTTGAGCAGGTGCTCCTCGGCGGCGACGTGCTTGATGACCGCGCCGTCCGGGCAGAGGTTGCCGCGCAGCACGGCGACTCCGCCCTCGGCCGCCACGGGGTCGTCCCGGAGCCGGATGACGTCGTCGTTGTGCACGCGGGCGCCGGCCAGTTGCTCGCGCAGGGTGTCGTGGGAGACCGTCGGCCGGTCCAGGTGCAGCAGGTCGGTGATGCGGGAGAGGAAGCCGGGCAGGCCGCCGGCGAAGTGGAAGTCCTCCATGAGGTACTTCCGGCCGCCGGGGCGTACGTCGGCCAGCACCGGCACCGTGCGGGCGATGCGGTCGAAGTCGTCGAGGGTGAGCCGGACGCCCGCGCGGCCGGCCATCGCGATGAGATGGATGACGGCGTTGGTGGAGCCGCCGAGGCCGAGCACGGTCGTCACCGCGTCCTCGAAGGCCTCCGCGGTGAGGATGTCGCTCAGCCTGCGGTCGCTGTGGACCAGTTCGACGATGCGCAGGCCGGTCATGGCCGCCATCCGGTCGTGGCCGGAGTCCACGGCCGGGATGCTCGACGCGCCCGGCACCGTGACGCCCAGCGCCTCGGCCGCGGCGGTCAGCGTGGACGCCGTGCCCATCGTCATGCAGTGGCCGGGCGAACGGGCCAGGCCGCTCTCCAGTTCGGTCATCTCGCAGTCACCGATGAGGCCGGCCCGCTTGTCGTCCCAGTACTTCCACATGTCGGTGCCGGAGCCGAGGACCTCGTTGCGCCAGTGCCCGGGAAGCATGGGCCCGGCGGGCACGAAGGCGGTCGGCAGGTCGACCGAGGCCGCCCCCATGAGCAGGGCGGGCGTGGACTTGTCGCAGCCGCCCATCAGCACCGCCCCGTCCACCGGATAGGACCGCAGCAGCTCCTCGGTCTCCATCGCGAGCAGGTTGCGGTAGAGCATCGGGGTCGGCTTCTGGAAGGTCTCCGAGAGGGTGGAGACCGGGAATTCGAGGGGGAAACCGCCCGCCTGCCACACCCCGCGCTTCACGGCCTGCGCGCGGTCGCGCAGGTGCACATGACAGGGGTTGATGTCGGACCAGGTGTTGAGGATCGCGATGACCGGCTTGCCGAGGTGCTCCTCGGGGAGGTAGCCGAGCTGGCGGGTGCGGGCGCGGTGGCTGAACGACCGCAGACCGTCGGTCCCGTACCACTGGTGGCTGCGCAGTTCCTCGGGCGCCTTCATATGGACCACCCCGCGGCGATGGCCGCCACCTCGGCGCGCTCGTCCTCGGGCAGCGGGCTGCTCGGCGGACGGACCTCGCGGCGGCACAGACCCAGGGAGGCGAGGGCCTCCTTGACGACGGTGACGTTGTTGGCGGAGCCGCTCGCGGCCCGCAGTTCCTCGAAGCGCCTGATCTGCTCCCACACCTTCATCGCGGCCGGGTAGTCGCCCGAGCGCAGCGCCTCGATCATGTTCAGCGACACGGCCGGGGCGACGTTCACGAGCCCGGAGGTGAAGCCGGTGGCGCCCGCGGAGAAGTAGGAGGGGGCGTACGGCTCGGCGAGTCCGGCGACCCAGACGAACCGTTCCAGGCCCGCGTCCCGCGCGAAGGCCGCGAACCGGGAGGCGTCCGGCACGGCGTACTTGACGCCGATGACGTTCGGGCAGGAGTCGGCGAGTTCCGCGAGGCGTTCGCCGTGCAGCTGCGCGTTGCGGATGTACGGGACGACTCCCATCTCCGGCACCGCCTCCGCGATCTCCCGGTGGTAGTCGACCCAGCCGCCCTGCGAGACGTAGGGGTGGACGGGCTGATGGACCATCACCATCTGCGCGCCCAGCTCACGGGCGTGCCGGGCGGTGGCCACGGCGGTCGGCACGTCGTGTCCGACGCCGGCCAGGATCACGGCCCGTCCGCCCGCCTCGTCGACGGTCAGCTCGAGGACCAGCCGGCGCTCGTCGGGGGCGAGGGCGTAGAACTCGCCGGTGTTGCCGTTCGGGGTGAGGGTGGTGATGCCGCCGTCGAGGAGCCTGCGCAGCAGGGCCCGGTGGGCGTCCCGGTCGACGGAGCCGTCCTCGGCGAACGGGGTCACCGGGATGGCCACCACGTCGGCCAGGGCCGCACGCTGGGTCTCGAACGCCACGCTGCTCATTCCCGGCCTTCCTGTTCGGGTGACTGGTCCTCGGCGGTCTCGGGGAACGCCCGGAGCACGAAGGACGCGATGTGGGCGTGCAGGGCGCGGGCCGCGCCGTCCGCGTCGCCGGCCAGGGCCAGCCGGAGGATCTCGCGGTGCTCGCCGGCCTCCCGCTCCCAGGAGGGCGAGGCCGCCCAGGCGACGGCGGAGACCAGGGCGGCCTGGTCGCGGACCTCGTCGAGCATCCGGCCGAGCAGCGGGTTCCCGCAGGGCAGGTACAGGGCGCGGTGGAACTCCCGGTTGGCGAGGGACCGTTCGGCGGTGTCGGTCGCCTCGTCCGCCCTGGTCAGCGCGGAGCGTGCGGCGTCCAGGGAGGCGCCCCGGCGCACCGCCCGCTTGAGCGCCTCGGGTTCGAGGAGCAGGCGGACGTCGTACACCTCGCGCGCCATGTCCGCGTCCACCATGCGCACCGTGACGCCCTTGTACTGGCTCATGACGACCAGTCCGGTGCCGGCCAGGGTCTTGAGGGCCTCGCGCACCGGGGTCTTGGAGACCCCGAACTGCGCGGCGAGCTCGGTTTCGACCAGGGCCTGACCGGGCGTCAGGCGCCCGGTGAGGATGCGGCGTTTGATCTCCTCCAGCACGTACTGCGTGCGGGACGGGATCGGCGTGGGCACAGAGGTCATGCGCGCCTCTCGGATGTCGCGTATCTGATCTCGCGTATCGCGTCTCATATATGACGTACGAAGTACGACGCGTTGAAGGTAGAAGCGCCTCTGTGTTTCGTCAATGCTTCTGACAAAGAAGTGCCGGAAGGGGCACGGGTCAGACGGGGATGGTCTCGCCCTCGCGCGCGGTACGGGCCGGCCCGCCGAAGGCGACGGCCGCCCGGTCGGTCGCCGCCTTGCGGGTCAGCGTGGGACCGACATGGGTGATGTACAGCTCGCCCACCCCCGCCTTGCGGGCCGCGTCCCCGGCGTCCTCCGGCGTGAGATGGACCCGCTCGCCCTGTTCGCCTTCGCGATGGCTGTCGACGTCCGCCTCGCACAGGAACAGGTCGGCGCCGGAGGCGAGTTCGGTGAGTGCCGCACACGGGCCGGTGTCCCCGGAGTACGCGAGGACGCTCCCCTGGCACTCGACGCGCAGTCCGTAGGCCTCGGTGTCGTGGGCCATCGCGCGCGAGGTGAGACGCAGGTTCCAGTGCCGAACGGTGTGCCCGTCGAACAGGGCCCGGAAGTCGAGGACGTCGCTGAGGAAGCGCACGTCCGACCGGCCGAGGAAGCCCGCGACCCGCCGGGCGCAGTCGAGCGGCGCGTACACCGGGATCGGGGCCGGCGGGGCCATCCCGCCGTAGGCGAACGCGTAGGCGGCGGCGAGGAGATCGGCGCTGTGGTCGGCGTGCAGATGGGATATCCAGATCGCCGTGAGCCGTTCGGGATCCGTGTGCCGCTGCAACTCGGCGAACGTTCCGGGCCCCGCGTCCACCCACACCTCCGCCCCCGCTCCGCGCAGCAGGTAGCCGGAGCAGGGGCGGCCCGGGGCCGGGTGCGGAGAGGCGGTGCCGAGGACGGTGAGGCTCAGGGGCATGGTCGCGAGCGTACGTTTCGCCCTCGCCCGGCACCCCCCGACTACGTCCGTCTACGGCAACCTGATGCCCGCGTCTACGGCCGGCCCGGCCCTCCCGGATCGCGTCCGCTGAGTCCCAGCGCCCGGTCGAGCAGGGGCGCGTCGTCGGGAACGGGGACGACGGGCCCGAAGACCCCGTTCCCGGTGGCGGGGTCGACCGCGCCGGCCAGGAAGGCGTACGCCGCCGCCAGCGCCGCGGGGTCGGGCGCGTACGCCTGGCCGGTGGCCCGGGCCAGGTCCCAGCCGTGGATCACCAGCTCGTCGGCGGCGACGGCGCCCGCGACCGCGCCGGGCAGGTCCACGCCGCCGGCGCGGGTCATGCCGGTCCAGGCTGCCGGGTCGCGCCAGGCCTCGGCGAGGGCGTCGAGCGCCTTGGCCAGCTCCTCGCGCCAGCCGGGGCCGACGTCGGGCGCGGCGGCGTCCGGCGGGGTGTCGGTGGTGAGGCCGAGGTCCCCCCGGGCGGCGTCGCGGAAGGCCACGGCCAGGCCGGTCAGATGCCCCAGCAGGTTCCGGACGGCGCAGCCGTCGCAGGGCGTCCCGTCGTCGAGCTGGTCGTCGCGGACGGCCTCCGCGAGGCGCGCCACGACGGCGGCCTGGGGGCCGAGGTCGAAGGTGATGGTCGTGTCGGTCATACGGGGTGGACCGGCCGCGCCGCGAGAACTCATCGGCACGGCGCGCGTCTTCCCGGCACGGCGTGGTCCGCGGGCCGCGCGGGGTCACCGGGTAGGGCACCTGCCCGATGCGTCGCCGTGGGCCTTAGGCCCACGATGGGCAGGCATGACGAAGAACTGGTCCGTGGTACGCGTCCTGCGGGACCGGGGCACGGCGATCCTTCTGACGGCGTCGGTGGTCTCCGGCTTCGGGACCTCCGCGCTGTGGCTGGCGGCCGGCGTGTGGGTCAAGGACCTCACCGGCTCGAACGGGGCGGCGGCGCTGACCGTGCTGGCGCTGTGGGCGCCGACCCTGGCCGGCCCGCTGCTGGGCGCCCTCGCCGACCGGGTCCGCCGACGGCCGCTGCTCCTCGCCGTCAACCTGGGCCCGGCGGCCCTGCTGCCGGTGCTCCTCGCCGTCGGCTCCCCCGGCCGGCTGTGGCTGCTGTACACGGTGCTGCTCGTCCACGGGGCCGCCGCCGTCGTGGCCGACGCGGCCGAGTCCGCGCTCGTCGCCGCCGCCGTCCCCGCGGGGCTGCTCGGCGACTTCAACGGGCTGCGCACCACGACGACGGAGGGCATGAAGCTGGTGGCCCCGCCGGCGGGCGCCGGGATCTACGCGGCGTACGGCGGTCCGGCCGTGGCCCTGCTCGACGCGGCCTGTTTCGTGTGCGCGGCCGGGCTCTACGCGTGCGTGCGGGTCCACGAGGGACGTCCGCGGACGGGCGGGCGCGGCCTGCGGGGCGGGACGGCCGAGGGCGTCCGCTTCCTGTGGGGGCACCCGTCGCTGCGCCCCCTGGTGACGGCGGGCGGTACGACGATGCTGTGCGCGGGCCTCAACGGCGCGCTGCTCTACGCCGTGATCGCCGGCCTCGGCCACCCGCCCGCGTACGCCGGCGCGCTCTACGCCGTGCAGGGGGCCGGGTCGGCGGCGGTGGGCCTGCTGTCGGGGCCCGCGCTGCGACGGTTCGGGGAACGCCGGTTCGCCGCGTGCGGGATCGCCCTGACGGCCGTCGCGGTCGCGGTGCGGGCGGTGCCCTCGGACGTGGCGGCCCTGGTGTGCGCGGCGGCGATCGGGGCGGGGCTGCCGTGTGTGCTGATCGCCGCGATGACGGCCGTCCAGCGCGAGACCCCCGACGCGCTGATGGGCCGGGTCGCCGCCACGGCCGGCACCCTGATGTACGCGCCGAACGCGATCGGCCTCGCGGTGGGGGCCGCCCTGGTGGAACTCCTGCCGTACCGGCCGCTGCTGGTCGCGCTCGGGCTGGTGCGGCTGGCGACCGTGGTGCCGCTGTTCCGCGGCGGCGCTCAGCGGGCGGCCAGCGCCTCCCGCACGGACGCCAGGTCCCCGTCCGACGCCAGTCCCGCGTGATACAGCCGGATCTCCGTGGCTCCGGACTCCTTCGCCCGCGCCGCGTCGGCCGCGAGCGTCCCCGGGCTGCCGCCCATGCCGGAGACGACGCCGAGGTTGGCGGCGAGGACCGTGCCCGCGCGGCGGTGCTCCGCGAACGGCGTCAGCAGCCCGGGCCCGCCCGCGCAGGGCACCACCACGCCGTCCGCCACGGACAGGATGTGCGCCGGGTCGACGCCCGGGTTGGCGCCGACGTGATGGGTCACGGGGTCGGCGTGCAGCAGCACCTGGAAGCCGTCGGTCGCGGCGCCCCGCACCGCGCGCACCGCGCTCTCCTGGAGGGTGCGGGCCCTGTCGTCGCGCCACGCGCGCGTGGCCGCCGCCGTCTCCTCGCCGAGCAGCTTCTCGACGCCCGCCCAGCCCTGCGCGTCGTCCGCCTCTCCGCGCCACAGCGGCTCCAGCGCGTCCCGGACGGAGCCGGCGAGCGCGTCGGCGTCCAGGCCCCGCTCTCCGTAGCCGGCCCGGCAGGCGGGGCAGAAGCAGAGCGCCATCAGGTACTGGCCGGCGTCCCCGAGTCCGACGCCGCCGGTCTTGTCGTGGGCGTGCAGATGCTGGAGGCCGTACCAGCCGAGGGACTCCAGTTCGACGCCGTTCGCGCCGGGGCGCACGGCAGCCTCGGCGGCGAGGTCGACGAGGTACGCGCGCGTGTCGGGCTGGGCGATGCAGGGAGCCCAGGGATAGCGGTCTCCGTACGCGTTGACGACCGAGGTGTGCGGATGCTCGGCGCCCAGCCGGGAGTTGTGCGCCAGCACCACCCAGGCGTGGACGTCGAGGCCGGCGCCCGCGAGTGCCCGGGCGGCCTCCCCGAAGGCGTCGCCGGGCGCCCAGTCGCCGGCCGGGTACGGGCGCAGGGCGCGGCCCGCCCAGCGGTCGCCGGCCGGGTACAGCACGGCCGCGTGTTCGGCGGTGACGACCCGGTGCCGCGGATGGCGCGGGGTGAGGGCGCGGGTGGAGTGGTAGGCGGCGGCCAGGGTCACCTGTTCCACGCCCAGCCCGGCGATCCGGTCCGGCGCCGCGGGATCGCCGATGACGTCCCAGGGATAGACGAATGTCGACGCCTTCACTCGGTTTCCTCCTCCAGCAGCGCGTAGCCGCGCTCGATCACCCGGGCGAGCTCTTTGACATGGTCCTCGTCCGGCTCGTGCAGCGGCGGACGGACCTCCCCGACCTCGAGGCCGCGCAGCCGCACTCCTGCCTTGACCAGGGAGACGGCGTACCCGCGGCCCTGCGCGCGCAGTTCGACGAAGGGCCGGTAGAACCCGTCGAGAAGGCGGTGGACCGTGGTGTCGTCGCCGTCGGCGAGCGCCCGGTGGAAGGCCAGAGCGATCTCGGGCGCGAAGCAGAACACGGCCGAGGAGTAGAGGTCCACGCCCAGGGAGCGGTAGGCGAGCTGGGTCTGTTCGGCGGTCGGCAGGCCGTTGAAGTAGAGGAAGTCGCCGGGGGCCTCGGTGCGCACGGCGCTGATGATCCGCTGCATGAGGTCGAGGTCGCCCAGGCCGTCCTTGAGGCCGACGATTCCCTCGGTGCGGGCGAGTTCGACGACGGTCGGCGGGGTGAAGACGGCGTTGTCGCGCTGGTAGACGATCACCGGGAGGTCGGTCGCCGCCGCCACCTCGCGATAGTGGCGCAGCAGGCCTTCCTGGGCGGCGACGACGAGGTAGGGCGGCAGTGCCAGCAGACCGTCAGCGCCGGCCGCCCGCGCCCGGCGGGCGTAGCGCACGGCGAGCGCGGTCCCGTAGCCGGCGCCCGCGACGACCGGCACCCGGCCGGCGGTCTCGTCCACGGCCGCGCGCACCGCGGCCTCGAACTCCTCCGGCGTCAGCGCGTGGAACTCCCCGGTGCCGCAGCACGCGAAGACGGCCGCGGCGCCGGCCTCGACGCCCCGGCGGACGTGCGCGCGGTAGACGTCGAGGTCGAGCGAGCCGTCGGGGCCGTACGCGGTGACGGGGAAGAACAGCGGTCCGCCGGCGACGCGGAGGCGGGCGGCGAGCGGGGCTGGCGTCACGGCACTCCCTGGGACGACGCGTGCGTTCTTCTGACCGATGTCCACATCCCTGAACGCACTCAGCGTATGAAGGCCTTTCCCGCCGGGTCAAGCCCGGCGCTCGCGCGCGAGGGGCGGAACGGCCTGGTCGGCGGCACACTTGACGCAGGGCACGAGAGATCCTTAGCGTGTCCACGCATGTGAATACCGTCCACACATGCGGCCGTAGACGCCAAGGAGACCCGAGGATGCCCGCTCCCCGCACCGTCCTGCTCACCGGCGCCGCCGGCGGCCTCGGCACCCTGATGCGGGACCTGCTGCCCGCCTACGGCTACCGTCTGCGCCTGCTCGACCTGCGCCCGGTCGACGGCGAGCCCGGCTCGATCGTCGCCGACCTGGCCGACAGGGAGGCGGTCCGCGAGGCCGTACGAGGCGTCGACGCGATCATCCACCTCGCGGGCATCTCCCTGGAAGCCCCCTTCGAGAAGATCCTCAAGGCGAACATCGAGGGCACGTACCACCTGTACGAGGCCGCACGCGAGGAAGGCGTGCAGCGGATCGTCTTCGCCTCCTCCAACCACGCGGTCGGCTTCACCCCGCGCCCCCGGGGCGACGACCCCCTGATCCCCGTCGACACCCCGCACCGTCCGGACACCTTCTACGGCCTGTCCAAGTCCTTCGGCGAGGACCTCGCCCAGCTGTACTGGGACAAGCACGGCCTGGAGAGCGTGTCGGTGCGCATCGGCTCCTGCTTCGCCGAACCGACGAGCGTGCGGATGCTGTCGGTGTGGATGAGCCCGGCCGACGGCGCCCGCCTCTTCCACGCGGCCCTGACCGCCGAGAACGTCGGCCACACCGTCGTCCACGGTTCCTCGGCCAACACCCGGCTGTGGTGGGACCTGGGCACCGCCCGGGCGCTCGGCTACGAACCGCAGGACGACTCCGAGCCGTACGCCGAGAAGCTGATCGCCGAACAGGGCGAGCTGGACCCGGAGAACATCGCCCACGCCCACCTCGGCGGCCACTTCGTCAGCGACCCCCCGATCTGGCCCCACTGACGGCGAGGCCGCGAGGCCGCGAGCGGACGTTCCGGCGGCGCCGCGGGGCGGCTGCGGGAGGAGTGCTCAGGTAAGGGAACGGCAAAGTGGGCTCGGTCGTTCACCGGGTATGACAGCTATGACCCCCGGCTCGAACATCCCTCTCCCCACCGCGCGCGTGACGGTGGACGTCGCCGCCCCGGTGCGGCTCGACGTTTCGGGCCTGCTGCTCACCGCCGACGGCAAGGTGCGCTCCGACGACGACTTCATCTTCTACAACCAGCCCGCCGGCCCGGGGGTGACCTACCGTTCGGGCGGCGGCACGTCCCCCGACGCCATCGTGGTCGACACCGCCGCCGTCCCGCCGGGCATCGAGAAGATCGTGGTCACCGCGAGCCCGGACGCCGCGGGGCAGACGTTCCAGGGCGTCGAACCGACGGCCACGATCCGCGGCGCGGACGACGGCGGCGTCCTGGCCACCTTCACTCCCCCGCGGCTCGGCACGGAGACGGCACTGGTGGTCGTCGAGATCTACCTGCGCAACGGCGCCTGGAAGGCCCGCGCGGTCGGTCAGGGATACGCCGACGGCCTGGCCGGGATCGCGACCGACTTCGGCGTGACGGTGGAGGAACCCGCGGCCCCGGCCGCCGCGCAGGCACCGCCCGCGCCCGCCATGACGCCCGCCGCCCCCACGGCTCCGGCCGCCCCGCCGATGCCCCAGGCCCCGCCCCCGCCCGCGCCCGGCACCGGGAAGATCAACCTGGACAAGGGGCGCGTCAGCCTCCAGAAGAACCAGACCGTGTCCCTCGTGAAGGGCGGCCGCCCGCTGCTCTCGCAGGTCAAGATGGGTCTCGGCTGGGAGCCCGCGTTCCGCGGCAGGGACATCGACCTGGACGCCTCGGTCATCGCCTACGGCCCGCAGCGCAACCACATCGACAGCTGCTACTTCGGCAAACTGTCCATCGTCAACGGCGCGATCAAGCACTCCGGCGACAACCTCACCGGAGAGGGCGGCGGTGACGACGAGGTGATCGTCGTCGACCTCGGCCGGCTGCCGCAGGAGGTCAGCGGGCTGGTGTTCACGGTGAACTCGTTCTCCGGGCAGAAGTTCACCGAGGTCGCCAAGGCCTACTGCCGCCTGCTGGACGCCTCGAGCGGCGAGGAACTCGTCCGCTTCGACCTCACCGGCGCCGAGGCGCAGACCGGCGTGCTGATGGCCAAGCTCATCCGGCAGTACTCCGGCGAGTGGGAGATGACGGCGATCGGCACCTTCGTGAAGGCGCGGACCGTGCGCAACATGGTCAAGCCGGGCGCCGAGTCCCTCTGATCCGGGGTTCGTCGAGCAGCGGTCCGGCAGGGGGCTCCCGCCACCACGGGGGCGCCCCGCCGCCGTCACCGCGCGGGCCGCAGCCCCTCCGTCAGCAGCGACACATACCGGCGGACCGCGCTCCCGTCCCCGTTCGCCAGCTCCGACGCCGTGGCCATCCCGTGGGCGAGCCGCAGCACGTCGATCGGGGCGACGTCCACCCGCAGGGTCCCCTCCCGCTGGGCCGCCTCCACCAGCCGGGCCGCCGCCTCCTTCATGGGCGCGCCGCACGCGGTGACCGCCGCCGCGCCGCCGTCCGTCACGGCGGAGCCCAGCAGCGACTTCATACCGCGCACCTCGAGCGTCCCGACGCACAGTTCGTTGAGCCACTCCACCAGCGCCTCGCCCGCGGGGAGCCGCGCGGCCAGCTCGTCGGCGCGGGCCACGAGCGCCTCGAGACGGTCGAGGTAGGCGGCCTCCAGAAGCGCGTGCCGGGTGGGGAAATGCCGGTACAGCGTGCCGGACCCGACGCCCGCCCGTCTGGCGATGTCGTCGAGGGAGGCGCCCTCACCATGCTCGGCGAAGGCCTCCGCGGCCACCTTCAGCAGGCGCTCGTAGTTGCGGCGGGCGTCCGCACGCATGGGCCTGACCTGCGGCATCCACATACTCCTCGCGCACCGGGGACTCCCTTGGCACCCTAACGGGCCGCGTCGGCGCGGGACACCGGCCGTGAGCGCTCAGAACAGGGCGCTGTAGGCGTTCAGCGCGGGCTGCCCGCCGAGATGCGCGTACAGCACGGTCGCGTCGGGGCCGATCTCGCCGCGGGCCACCAGGTCGACGAGCCCGGCCATCGACTTCCCCTCGTACACGGGGTCGGTGACCATGCCCTCCGTCCGGGCGGCGAGCCGCATCGCGGCCAGCGTCGTCTCGTCCGGGACGCCGTACACGCCGGCGTGGTAGCGCTCGTCGAGTTCGACGTCCCGGACGGTCAGCTCGCGACGGACGCCGATCAGCCGGCCGGTGCGGTGCGCGATGCGGGCGATCTGCTCCCGGGTCCTGGCGGGCTCGGCCGAGGCGTCGATCCCGAGAACGCGCCGCGGCCGGCCGCCCGCCTCCTCCAGCTCGGCGAACCCGGCGACCATGCCCGCCTGGGTGGACCCGGTCACCGAGCACACGATCACGGTGTCGAAGAAGACGCCCAGCTCCCGTTCCTGCTCGGCCACCTCGTGAGCCCAGTTCGCGAAGCCCAGTCCGCCGAGCGGATGGTCCGAGGCGCCGGCCGGGACGGCGTACGGCCTGCCCCCCGACTCCTCGACCTCCCGGAGCGCCTGCTCCCAGCTCTCCTTGAAGCCGATCCCGAACCCGGCCCGCACCAGCCGGACGTCGGCGCCGGCCAGCCGGCTGATCAGGATGTTGCCGACCTTGTCGTAGACGGAGTCCGGCCATTCGACCCAGCTCTCCTGCACCAGCACGCACTTCATCCCGGCCCGGGCGGCACAGGCCGCGACCTGGCGGGTGTGGTTGGACTGCACGCCGCCGATCGAGACCAGCGTGTCGCATCCCTGCGCGAGGGCGTCGGCGACCAGGTACTCCAGCTTGCGGGTCTTGTTGCCGCCGTACGCGATCCCGGAATTGCAGTCCTCGCGCTTGGCCCACAGGGCGGCTCCGCCGAGGTGCGCGGTGAGGCGTTCCATCGGGTGGACGGGCGAGGGGCCGAAGAGGAGGGGGTAGCGCTCGTACGAGGAGAGGGACACGGGGCCTCCGTCAGCAGGGGGTCGGTCGGCGCCATCGGTCTGCGCGACCGGTGTGATCAGTCGGCGCCACGGGTCGGCACGATCGGTCGCGTGGGAGTCGGTGCGGCCGGTCGCGGGGTCGGTCGGCGCCATCGGCCGGCGCCATGGGTCGCTTGATCAGCCGGTGCTGTCCTCGCCGGCGTCGGTGTCGGTGTCGGTGTCGGTGTCGGTGTCGTCACAGTGGTCGATTCCGGCGGCGCCCTCGGAGTCGGCGAGGTCCGCGAGGGTGCGCCAGATCTCCGCCGTCACCTCGACCGCCTCGTCCACGGCGCCGGCGGCGCACGCCCGGATCAGCCGTCCGTGCAGTCCGGCCGAGCGGCAGGTGCCGCCCTCGCCGAAGCGGCGTCGCTCCAACCGCCGGATGAGGGGGGTGTAACGGGCGACGGTCGCGGCGGCCGCGCGGTTGCCGGCGGCGCGCACGAGGACGTCGTGCAACTCGTCGTCGGCGCGCAGGGCCGCGTCCACGTCTCCGGCGCGCACCGCCGCGGCGAAGCGTTCGTTGGCGGCGCGCATCCCCTCGACGTCCGCCGCGAACAGCCGGGGCACCGCGATCCGGGTGACCAGCTCGTGCATGGCGCCGACCACGGCCGCCGCGTCGCGCACCTCGGAGGCGACGACGGGGGTGACCCGGGTGTAGCTCTGCGGCTTGCTCTCCAGCAGCCCCTCGTCGACCAGCCGCGCGAACGCCTCGCGCACCGGCGCCCGGGACAGTCCGAGCCGCTGCGCGAGGTCGGCGTCGCGCACCACCGCGCCGGGCGCGATGGCCCCGGCCACGATGGCGTCACGGATCGCCGTGTAGGCGCGGTCCCTGAGCAGAGTGCGTGGCACAGCCTCCATGAACTGAAATGTTAGATGTCAGTCCGCCGTGCGACAAGGTCCGGGAAGAAGGACAGCGGCCCGCGCCTTCGGTGAAGGCGCGGGCCGCACGGCCGCGGGACTCAGGCCGTCCACGGCCACTTCGTGTCGTCGGCGGCCTCCAGCAGGGCCACCATCCGGAAGGCCGCGTCCGAGAGCCCGCCGAAGGTGTGCCGGTTCGCCGTGCCCGACGGGCCGTGGCCCGCCCGGTATCCGGTCAGGTTCCAGGTGTAGACCGGCACATGCGCCGGGACCTGGTCGGTCGGGCCGCCGTGGCGGCTGAAGGCGTACTGCTCGTCGGTCACGAGCAGCACCCGGTCGTGCCCGCGGTAGTGCCGGCGCACGGCCTCGGTGGTGTCCGTACCCCCGAGGTCCCCGAAGCGCTCCAGAATCTTCAACACGGACTCCCCCTTACGGAACGTGATCTCCTTGCTGGTGGTGCCGAACTCGACGAGGTCCGCGTCGGCCGCCCGCAGGGCGAGCGCCGTGCCGAAGACCGCCGCCGCGTCGGCCCGGTTGAGCTCCGAACGCTCCGACAGCCGCGAGTAGAACATCGAGCCCGAGCGGTCGACGAGCACCAGCGTGCGGCCGGGCAGCGCGGGCACGTTGGCCAGCGAGTGGCCGAGCGCCCGCTCCAGCGGGTACGCCCAGCGCAGCGAGGGCGCGTGCTGGTACGCGGCGAGGTACCGGAACGGGAACTGCCGCGAGCGCGCGACCTCCGCCGGGTCGCTGATCCTCGCCGCCACCTGGGCGGCGACCTCGTCGGAGACTCCTGCCTCGTCGAAGTTGCGCAGGTTGCGGACCAGCGCCATCGCCCCCATGGACGGAATGACCGCCTCCCAGGCCGCCTTGTCCATCGGTCCCTGCAGCCAGCCCGCGAGCGCCTCCCAGGTCATGCCCGCCTCGGCCAGCCGCTGCGCGCCGCCCGCTCCCGTGACGACCCTGCGCCGCTTGGCGGGACGCAGTGCCATCAGGTCGCGGTGCGCCGCGAGGAGCGGCAGCGACTTCGGCACCGCGGCCGTGTCCGGGTGGTGCCGGCGGTCGAGGGCGTACTGGAACAGGTCGCCCTGCCACGGCTTGGCCGGATCCGGTGCGGCGTGCACCAGGTTCAGGATGTCGCCGAAGCGGTAGCCCTTGGACGCGGTGTCGTACTTCAGCAGCGACTTGGCGTGGTAGAGCCGTCGTGCGGCGTCGGCGACCCCGCGCTTGACGGGCTTGGGGATGTTCCGGCCGTACGTCGCCGTCCAGTACCCGAGCAGTTCGCCGGGCTCGTCCGGCCGCTGCAGGACACGGTCCACGACCTGCCGGTTCGAGGGGCCGCCGGTGGCGCCCGCCGCCAGCCGCGCGTGGACGTACTCGGCGGCGCCGACGATGGCGGCGGTGCGGAGGTTGCCCTCGCCGCGCAGCCAGCCGAGCAGGCCGGCCGTCCAGTCCGGGTCGCTGACGGCGAGTTCGCGCACCAGCTTCGCGAAGCGGTCGTCGCGGGCCGTGCCGTTCTCGTAGAAGGTCTGCTGGGAGACGAAGTTCGCCAACGCCAGCAGGAAGAGCTCGGAGCGGGCGTCCCGCTCGTGGCCGCGGCCGCCCTGGTGGGTGCGCAGCACCCGGCCCGTGGTGGTCACGGGCGAGGTGGGCTGAGTCTTACGGGCACGGACATTGAAGCGCGCCATGGTGAATTCCCCCGAATTCGATATTCATCGAGTCCGCCGGTCGGCGACTCGTTTTCCGGGGTGGCGCAGCAAAGGGAAGGTGCCCGAGTTCAGGGGTCGGCGACGGACTTAGCCAGATGCTCTACCGACTGAGCTACACCGACACGAAGTCGGTGACGGGACTCGAACCCGCGACCGTCCGATCCAATGAAGTAACCGTTGCCTGCGCACCGGGCACCCACCTCATGCTGCGCCTCCCGAGATCAGTTCGGCGGCGGCATGGGTTTCTGTTGGAGAGAAGTAGCCGCAGCCCGCGCACCGGAAGGTGCTGTGAAGTTGTGGTGTCCAGAGATCGAGGCCGGCGGAACCGACAAGGTGCTCTGCCCCTGAGCTACACCGGCATGTCGTGCCGGCGGCGGGATTCGAACCCGCGGCCTCCCCATTATGAGTGGAAGTAGGTCCTGCCTTCGCACCTGGACGTGCATCACTTTAGGAGGACGGCCGCGGATCGGGCGAGCGAATTAAATGCCGTTCTTCTTTTACCGCTTGTGGCGCTTCCACGGCCCGGTGATCGCCAGCATGATGCCGGGCGTCTGGATGTTGGCGTACAGGGTGTGGCCGTCGGGCGAGAAGGTGACGCCGGTGAACTCGCTGTACTCCGGCTCGTCCTCGGTGCCGATGTTCAGTTCGTTGCGGGCGATGGGGTAGGTGCGGCCGCTGTCGGTGGCTCCGAAGAGGTGCTGGACGCCCTCGCCGTCCTCGGCGATGACCAGGCCGCCGTAGAGGGAGACGGTGATGTTGTCGGGGCCGTCGAAGGCGCCGTCGACGGACGGGTCGGGGTTCACCCCGAGCAGCACCTTCAGGGTCAGTGTGCGGCGCTTGGGGTCGTAGAACCACACGGCGCCGTCGTGCTGTACGGGGCTCTCGTCACGGGCGTAGGAGGAGACGATGTACGTGCCGCCGTCGGCCCACCACATGCCCTCGAGCTTGCGGGCGCGGGTGACCTGCCCGGCGGTGAACTGCTTGCGGACGGGCACCGTGCGGGCGTCGCGGTCGGGGACGTCGACCCAGTCGACGCCGTACACCGTGCCGGTCTTCGTGGCGCGGGAGAGGTCGTCGACGAACTTTCCGTTCGAGTCGAAGCACTTGAAGGCCTGCAGCACGCCCGCGTCGTCGGCGAGGGTGCGCAGCCTGCCGCGGCCGTGGTGGAAGCCGGCCGGCGGGGTCCAGCGGAAGAGCAGGCCGTTGGGTCCCGAGGCGTCCTCGGTGAGGTAGGCGTGGCCGCGCCGGGGGTCGATGACGACGGCCTCGTGGGCGTAGCGGCCGAACGCCTTGACCGGCTCGGGGGCGCGGTTGGCGCGGCGGTCGGCGGGGTCGACCTCGAAGACGTAGCCGTGGTCCTTGGTCATGCCGTTCTGGCCGGCCTTGTCCTCGGTCTCCTCGCCGGTGAGCCAGGTGCCCCAGGGGGTGGTGCCGCCCGCGCAGTTGGTGGAGGTGCCGGCGATGCCGACCCACTCGGCGACGTGCCCGCCGGGGCGCACCTCGACGACCGTGCAGCCGCCCGAGGCCGCCGGGTCGTAGACCAGGCCCTCGGTCAGCGGCACGGGGTACTGCCAGCCGGAGCGCGGTCCCTTCAGCTCGTGGTTGTTGACGAGCAGGGTCGCGCCGCGCGGGCCGCAGAAGGCGGCGGTGCCGTCGTGGTTGGACGGGGTGATCTCGCCGGACTCCAGCCTGGTCCGGCCGCTGTACGTGATGACGCGGTACTTGAACCCGGCGGGCAGCGCGAGGAGGCCGTCCGGGTCGGGGAGCAGCGGTCCGTAGCCGACCCCGTGGTGCGCGTTGGCCGCCGTCTCGCGCGACGCGTCCGCGGTGTGGTCGGCGTCCGTGGCGGCGAGGGCGTTCGGCGCGCTGGCGAGGGCGCCGACGCTGCCCGCCAGCGCGACTCCGGCGCCGGTGAGCGCGGACTGCCTGGCGAAGTCTCTGCGGGTGAGCGACATGGTGTGTCTCCTGAGACGGTGGGGTGCCGGGGAGGGGGGTGGACCTCGGTTCGGCGTCACCGTCCCGTCCATGCCTGAACGGGGGTTGAACGGGAGGCGGCTTCGGGGGACCCCCTTTCATGAATCCGTACGCATCAGGCCACGGAAGCTCGAAGGGGTCCCCCGGGAGGGTCAGCCGCCCTGCTGGGAACGCGCTTTGAAGGCGGCCTTGCGGGCTTCCTTCGCGATGCGCTTGTCGGGGTGCAGGCGTCCCATCGCCTCCAGGACGTCGGGGGTGGCCGGGTGGTCGACGCGCCAGGCGGCCGCGAAGAACCCGCTGTGCTGCTGCGCCAGTCCCTCGACGAGGGCCTGCAGCTCCTCGGAGTTGCCCTCGGCCGCGAGCTGTGCGGCCAGGGTGTCGACGGTGAGCCAGAAGACCAGGTCCTCGGAGGGTGCGGGCACGTCCGTCGCGCCGAGCTCGCTGAGCCAGACGCGGGCCAGGCCGCCGAGTTCGGCGTCGTCGAGGACCTCGCGGACGGCGGGCTCGGCCTGGCCGCCGAGCAGGGAGAGGGCCTGCTGGCAGCGCAGCCGGCGCAGCGGGGCGCCGGGGTCCGAGCCCCGGGCGGCGGCCAGCAGCTCCCGTGCGGCGGCGAGCGGTTCTCGGCGGGCCAGCCAGTTCTCGGTCTCGGCGAGGGCGGCGCGGGAGCCGTAACCGGCGCTGCCGTCGAGGAGGGCGTCCGCGCCCTTGTCGGCGAGGTCGCCGACGGCCGGGGCGTCGAAGCCGGCCTCCAGCAGCCGCGCCCGCATGCCGTAGAGGCCGAGCGGGGTGAGGCGGACCATGCCGTAGCGGGAGACGTCGGTCTCGTCGACCGGGGCGGCCGGCTCCTCGTCGGGGTCCGCCATCAGGGCCTCGTCGACGGGCCGGTAGGCGACGAGGCCGATGGGCTCCAGGAGCCGGAACTGGTCGTCGAGCCGCATCATCGCGTCGGAGACCTGCTCCAGGACGTCGTTGGTGGGCTCGTCCATGTCTCCGGGTACGAGCATGGAGGCGGCGAGCGCGGGGAGCGGGACGGGTCCGTCGCCGGGGCCGTCCTCGCTGGCGGTGAGGAGGTAGAGGTTGCCGAGCACGCCGTCGAGGAACTCGGCCTCGGCCTCGGGGTTCCAGTCGAGCCGGGAGAAGTCGATCTCGCCGCCCTCGTCCATCGCGTCCATCAGCTCGTCCAGGTCGGGGACGGCCGCGTCGGCGAGCACGGCCTCGAGCGCGGCGAGCCAGACGGCGAGGACGTCGTGCGGGGAGCCGGCGGTGAGCCGGGCCAGTTCCTCGCCGGCCGCGACGGCGCCGGTCTCCTCGTCGACGATCTCCACGAGTCCGGCGTCCACGGCGACCCGCCAGGCCTCGCTCGCGTAGGCGGCGGCGTCCTCCCCGGTCAGGCCCAGGGACTCGGCGGCGGACGCCAGTTGCTCCTCGACGAGCCCGCCGCCGGCGTCGACCCGGGTGTCGGGCCCGGCCCAGCGGGCGAGCAGAACGGCCCGGGAGAGCAACGGCGTGGACAGCGCGTCGCGCGCCAGCTCCGCTTCGAGGTGCAGGCGCACCGGCGGCAGGGGGGAGCTGTCTGACATCGGCTGGTTCTCCTAGGCGCTTCGTGCCACCGGCCCGCTGCGGGCACGGGGCCACTCAGCCTAGACGGATATGGATGCATGCCGCCCGGTTCATCTCCCGGTCAGGTGCCGTACATGGCCGAAACCTTGACAAGTGGCCTGACCAGGCAGGAGATTGACGCGCGTAGAAATCCGTTGGACATGTGTTCACTGTATTTTCTACGCGCGTCGCGGACCGCCCCACCGGTCGCGGCCCCTGCGTCCCTGCTCCACCCTCGTCCCGGCGCTCACGTACGTCCCCGGAGGGATTCCGTTGCCGAGCAAGAAGTCCGCGCGTCTCGCCGCGCTCATCGTCGCCGCAGTATGTTCCGCGGCCTCCACCGTCGCCCTGTCCGCACCCGCGCACGCGGAGACAGTGGCCGTTCACGACATCCAGGGCACGACCCGGATATCACCGTACGCCGGCAAGGCGGTCACGGGTGTGGCCGGAATCGTCACCGGCGTGCGCACCTACGGTTCGTCCAAGGGGTTCTGGATCCAGGATCCGAACCCGGACGCCGACCCGGCCACCAGTGAGGGCGTCTTCGTCTTCACCGGCTCCGCTCCCAAGGTCGCCGTCGGCGACCTGGTCACGGTCACCGGCACGGTGTCGGAGTTCGTGCCCGGCGGCACGTCCACCGGCAACCAGTCGATCACGGAGATCACCAAGTCGACGGTGACGGTCGTCTCCAGCGGCAACGCGGTCCCGGCGGCGACCGTCGTGAACGCGCGGTCGGTACCGGCCGCCTACACTCCGGCCGGTGACGCCGCGGCGGCCAACTCGATCAACGGCCTGACGCTGCGGCCCCGTTCGTACGCCCTGGACTACTACGAGTCCCTCGAGGGCATGAACGTCCAGGTCGCCGACGCCCGCGTGGTGACGGCCACCGACCCGCACACCGAGCTCTGGGTCACGGTGAAGCCGCGGGAGAACACCAGTCGGCGCGGCGGCACGCTGTACGGCTCCTACACGTCGCAGAACACCGGCCGGCTGCAGATCCAGTCGCTCGGCGCGACGGCCGACTTCCCCGTCGCGAACGTCGGCGACACCCTCACCGGAGTCACCGCGGGCCCGCTGGACTACAACCAGTTCGGCGGCTACACGCTCGTCGCCAACTCGATCGGCACGTTGAAGAGCGGCGGTCTGCAGCGGGAGACGACGCAGAAGCAGAAGAACGGCGAGCTGGCGGTCGCGACGTACAACGTCGAGAACCTCGACCCGTCGGACGCCACGTTCGAGGAGCACGCCGCCGCGATCGTGAACAACCTGAAGTCGCCGGACATCGTGTCCCTGGAGGAGATCCAGGACAACAACGGCGCGACGAACGACGGCACGGTCGCCGCCGACGTCACGGTCGGCAAGCTGATCGACGCGATCGTGGCCGCCGGTGGCCCGAAGTACGACTGGCGCTCGATCGACCCGGTGAACAACGCGGACGGCGGCGAGCCGGGCGGCAACATCCGTCAGGTGTTCCTGTTCAACCCGCAGCGGGTGTCCTTCACCGACCGCGCGGGCGGCGACTCCACCACGGCCGTCGCCGTCTCCCAGGTGCGCGGCAAGGCGCAGCTCAGCGCCTCCCCCGGCCGGATCGCCCCCGCCGACGCGGCCTGGGCGAGCAGCCGCAAGCCGCTGGCCGGCGAGTTCGTCTTCCGCGGCCGCACGGTCTTCGTGATCGCCAACCACTTCAACTCCAAGGGCGGCGACCAGGGGCTGACCTCGCAGTACCAGCCGGTGGCGCGCAGCTCGGAGGTCCAGCGCCACCAGCAGGCGACGCTGGTCAACGCGTTCGTCAAGGACATCCTCGACGTGCAGAAGAACGCGGACGTCGTCGCGCTCGGCGACATCAACGACTTCGAGTTCTCCGGCACGGCGCAGATCCTCGAGGGCGACGGCGCCCTGTGGTCGGCGATCAAGTCGCTGCCCCGCAGCGAGCGTTACAGCTACGACTACCAGGGCAACCAGCAGGTCCTGGACCAGATCCTGGTGAGCCCGTCGATCCGGCGCGGCTGCGGCCTCGAGTACGACAGCGTGCACATCAACTCGGAGTTCCACGACCAGATCAGCGACCACGACCCGCAGGTGCTGCGCTTCGAGCCGTGATCCACGGCGCGGTCAGGGCCGGCTGAACACGCCGTTCAGCCAGCCCTGCCACGCCTTCCCGGTCGCCTCGGCGTCGGCGTCCGGCGCGAAGTCGTGGACGCTGACGCCGACCGGGGCGCCCCAGCGACCGCGGCCGAACACACGGATGAGGGCGGTTGCGGTGCGCAGTCCGAGGAAGTACGGGTTGCGGTAGTCCAGCACGGCGTCGAACTCCTGCGGCCCGCGCACGGTCACCCGGTCGCCCTGGGCGTCGTCCGCCGAGAGGCCGAGCGCCAGGCCGACCGCGCCGAACGCTTCGGACGTGGCCGACGCCCCGGGTCCCTCGGCCGAGGCGAAGGTCACCGGGCGGGGTGCGAAGTGCGTGAGGTACTCGCGCAGGGTGTGCAGGTAGAAGTCGGTGTGCTTGGCCGCACCGTCGTACTGGTTGTCCCAGTCGTCCGTGAAGACGCCGCTGTGCACATAGCGCACCCAGGCCCGCTTGCCGCCGTCGCGCGCCTCGATGACGTGCTCGAGCTGGTTCACGCTCTGGACGCCGAACCCGACGTCCTCGCTGCGGACGGTGAGGTGGTGCGGCGGGTCCCAGGCGGTGACGGTCGAACCGAAGGCGGCGGCGCCGCCCACCCGCGGCTCGGGCGGGTCCATCGGCCACAGATAGGCGCCGGTGCCGTGCGTGACGGCCTCCCACACCTGCTCCGGGGTGGCGTCGACCTCGAACTCGCTGACGATCTCGAATTCCTTGGACATGGTGGGCTCCTGCTGCCTATCGGTTCAGTTCGGGGGTCTGCTGCCGGTCCTTGACCCTCGGATGCACGGCGACGACGATCCGGTGATCGCGGCCGCCCTCCGCGTCGGGCGCGTCGTACTTGCGGATCAACGCGCCGACACCGGCCGTCAGCTCCTGGATGAAAGCGGCCCGTTCGGCCGCCGACGCGAAGCGCACCTCGCCGTCCAGAGCGAAGGTCGCCAGCCGCTGGCGGGCCTTGGCGGCCCCGGTGATCAGCGAACCGACGTCCCTGACCAGCCGGGCGCCGAGGGCGAGCATCCACCGGGCGGAGAGCTGGTCACGGAAGCGGTCCGGGTCGGGCTGCACCTGGGCGAGGGCGAGCGGCGAGATCACGTACGACGCCGCGGTCGCCCGCATCAGCCGCTCGGTGACGTTGCCCTTGCGTCGCTCGCCGGCCAGCTCGACCAGGCCGTGCCGCTCCAGCGCCTTGAGGTGGTAGTTCACCTTCTGCCGCGGCAGCCCGACCTTCCCGGCCAGCATCGCGGCCGACGCGGGTCCGGCGGCCAGCTCGGCGAGCAGTCGGGCCCGTATGGGGTCCAGGGAGGCGGCTGCGGCCTCGGGGTCCTCGATCACGGTGACGTCCAGCATGCGTCCACCGTCTCACCGAAAACTTTTTTTGTCCAGGAGGATTCAGTTTTCGGTCGAGGCCCTGCGCGGGCCGATCGCCGGGCGGTGGCGGGCAGGCACGAACGGGGCCCGACACCCCGGCGGTCCGGGGTGTCGGGCCCCGTTCGCCCGTCAGCGGGCGGCAGGCGGCAGGCGGCAGGCGGCAGGCGGCAGGCGGCAGGCGGCCGATCGGAGCCGACCGGCCGGTCACCGCCTGATCCGGCCCCTCCCGATCGCCCCGGCCGCGACCAGCGTCACGGCCGCCGCACCCGCGAGCATCACCCGCCGCGGACGCCGCGGCCCGAACCGGACGTCGGCGTGCGCGGCGCGCGGTGGGCGTGCGATGTGCGCGGCGCGTGCGGTGTGCCCGGCGTACGCCGTGCGGCGTGACGGCAACTGCGCGGCGGCCGCCAAAGCGCTCGCACGGCTCGCGCGCCCGTCCCTCGCATGACCGGGACGGCCCGCCCGTTCCCGCACGTGCCGCCTGGCCTCGGACGCCGTGCTGCGCAGCTGCACGCTCACCGCGCCGGCCCGGTCCAGCAGGTCGGCGGCACGGGTGCCCGCGCGGCCCCGCACATCAGCTCTGGCCACCAACTCCCCTGCCGCAGAACCCAGTTGCCGTCCGGTTCGCTCGATCTGCCGACGCAGGCCGGCAGGCGTCCTGTCCGTCATCGACGCACCCTCTCCCTGTTCTCGGCGACGTACGCCCCGATACCGCCGAGAGAAGCACCCCGGGGCGGGCGGCACGGCCGTCAGGGCGCACCGCCTCCTGCGAATTCCGAGACCTCCGGGTACCCCGGGCCCCCTCCGCCACCCCCCACCTGATCGCCCTCGGCACGGGCCTCCACCTCGCCTCGCCACCACGTAGCACTACTTATGCATATCTCGCAGAAGAATTAAGTGGAGCTTCACGATCGTGGCGCCGAGACTACGCACATGACGAAGCACTCCTCGCCCCCGGCCGGCGCCTCCGCCGCCGCCCCCGTCCCGGCCCCGGCCGCCGCCCCCGCGTCCGCCTTCGGACGCACGCTCTGCGCGATGATCACCCCGTTCAGCGGCTCCGGCGGGCTCGACCTCGACGGTGCGCAGCGGCTGGCGGACCACCTGGTGTCCGCGGGCTGCGACGGGCTGGTGCTCTCCGGCACCACGGGTGAGTCACCGACCACCTCCGACACCGAGAAGGCGGAGCTGGTGCGGGCGGTGCGGGCGGCCGTGGGAGCGCGGGCGACGATCGTGGCGGGAGTGGGCACCTCCGACACCCGGCACACCGTGGAGCTCGCGTCGGACGCCGAGAAGGCGGGCGCGGACGGCGTGCTGGTGGTCAGCCCGTACTACAGTCTGCCGCCGCAGGACGCCCTGGAGGCGCACTTCCGGGAGGTCGCGGACGCCTGCGGGCTGCCCGTGATGCTGTACGACATCCCCGGCCGTACCGGCGTCCGGATCGAGCCGGACACGCTGATCCGGCTCTCCGAGCACCCGCGGATCGTCGCGGTCAAGGACTGCTCCGCCGACTTCCTCGGCGCGCAGAAGGTGCTCGCCCGCACCGCGTTGGCGTACTACGCCGGCTGCGACGAACTCAACCTCGCCCTGTACGCGGTCGGCGCGGCCGGATACGTCAGCACGGTCGCGAACGTGGTCCCGGAGCGGATGCGCGCCGTCCTGGACGCGTTCGACGCGGGCGACACCGCCGCAGCCGCCCGGCTCCAGCGGCGGAGCGCGGAACTGGTGGAGTCGATGATGGCGTCGGGTCTGCCGGGAGCCGTCACCGCCAAGGCGCTGCTCGGCGACCTGGGACTGCCGGCCGGGCCGGTCCGGCCGCCGCTGCGGCCCGCCGGCCGCGACACGGTCGCCGGGCTGCGCACTGCCTACGAACGCCTGACGGCCTGACGGCCCGACCGCACGGGCCGGGCTCCCGGCTCCCGGCTCCCGGCTCCCGGCTCCCGGCTCCCGGCTCCCGGCTCCCGGCTCCCGGCTCCCGGCGGATCCTGCCGCCAGCCCGCGGACGGCCTGCCCGCCTGCCGGTGCCGCGGGGTGGTCCCGGCAGCGCGGAGGCCCCGAGCACTCGGGCGGTCACTCCCCCACCCGCTCACGGGCGCCCGGAATCCCCCGGCGGACGGGCGGCCCTGTTGCGTACGGTGACCCCATGAGCCGGCCACTGCTCTACCTCGACGTCGACGGTCCCCTCAATCCGTACGCCGCCCGCCCGACGAAGCGACCTGCGGGCTATACGACGATCAGGGCGTCCGTGGGCCGGGCGCGCCCCCTGCGGGTGTGGCTGCACCCGGAGCACGGCGCCGCTCTGCTCCGCCTGCCCTACGAGCTGTGCTGGGCCACGACCTGGATGGCCGAGGCCAACCGCTGGATCGCCCCCGTGGTCGGCCTGCCCGAGCTGCCGTACGTCGACTTCGGCGCGGTGCTGTTGGCCCACCGGGCCGACGGTGTCCACTGGAAGACGGAGACGATCGTCGCGCACGCGGCGGGCCGTCCGTTCGCCTGGGTCGACGACGAACAGTCGCCCGCCGACTCCGCGTACGTCACCGTCCACCACCCGGGCCCGGCCCTGTTGCACCACGTCGACCCGCGCACGGGCCTGCGGGACGAGGACTTCACGGCGCTGGCCGCGTTCGCCGACGGCCTCTCGGCGGGAGACGGCGCCCTCCCCGGGCGGACGGCTCAGGGGCCGTCGTCGGCACCCTCCGACGTCGGACAGGGAGAGGAGGGGCGTGGTGTCCCAGGAGGAACGTGACGCCCGGCTGGGACTCACCGGCCTGACCGGCGCGGAGCGCGCGGCTCGGATGCGCCTGCTGACGGAGCAGGTGCGGCGGGAGGCCGCCGCGGCGAGGGCGGCACTGCGGGCACAGCGCGCACGGCGGGCGGCCGGGAGGGCGGCTGCCGACACGTCCGCCCCGAAGCGGGCAGGGGCGGAGGAGACCCTCAGGGCCACTTAACCGCCCTCCCGGGTCGACCTCCGGCCCGGGAGGGCGATCGGTGATACCCGACGCCGACACCTGCGGGCAGCTCGGCATCGGGTCAGGACGCTGATCGTTCGGACCGGCGAAGGTCACGGCCGTCGGTCACGGCCGCCGACGATCAGTTGTGGCTGTGGAGGATCTCGTTCAGGCCGCCCCAGACCGCGTTGTTGGGGCGGGCCTCGACCGCGCCGGTGACCGAGTTGCGGCGGAACAGGATGTTCGAGGCGCCGGACAGCTCGCGGGCCTTGACGATCTGGCCGTCGGGCATGGTGACACGGGTGCCGGCGGTGACGTAGAGGCCGGCCTCGACGACGCACTCGTCGCCGAGGGCGATGCCCACACCCGCCTCCGCGCCGATGAGGCAGCGCTCGCCGATGGAGATGATCACGTTGCCGCCGCCGGACAGCGTGCCCATGGTGGAGGCGCCGCCGCCGATGTCGGAGCCGTCGCCGACGATCACGCCCGCGGAGATGCGGCCCTCGACCATCGAGGTCCCGAGGGTGCCGGCGTTGAAGTTGACGAAGCCCTCGTGCATGACCGTCGTGCCCTCGGCGAGGTGCGCGCCGAGGCGGACCCGGTCGGCGTCGGCGATGCGGACGCCCTTCGGGGCGACGTAGTCCGTCATGCGCGGGAACTTGTCGATGGACGTGACCTGGAGGTGCAGGCCCTCGGCGCGGGCGCTCAGGCGGACCTTCTCGACGTCGTCGACGGCGACCGGGCCGAGCGAGGTCCAGGCGACGTTGGCGAGGTGGCCGAACATGCCGTCCAGGCTCTGCCCGTGCGGCTTCACCAACCGGTGGGAGAGCAGGTGCAGACGCAGGTAGACGTCGTGCGCGTCGAGCGGCTTGTCGTCCAGGGAGGCGATGACCGTGCGGACCGCGACCACCTCGACGCCCCGGCGGGCGTCCGGGCCGACGGCCTTCGCCGCGGCCTCGCCGAGGAGTTCCACGGCCTGGTCGGCGGAGAGCCGCTCGGTGCCGGACGGGCCGGGCTCGGCGACGAGCGCGGGCGCGGGGAACCAGGTGTCGAGAACAGTGCCGTCGGCGGCGATCGTGGCAAGGCCGGTGGCCGTGGCGCCGGTGGTGCGAGGAGCA
Organism: Streptomyces sp. P3; assembly: GCF_003032475.1. NCBI lineage: Bacteria > Bacillati > Actinomycetota > Actinomycetes > Kitasatosporales > Streptomycetaceae > Streptomyces > Streptomyces sp. P3. Next base: position 4,380,173 of record NZ_CP028369.1, on the reverse strand, counting down.
GTCGTGTCGGTCATGTGGGCAACCTAACCGGCGGGGGGCCGCAGAGGCCAACCCGCACAGGGGTGTCTCAGGAGGCGGGCCGCAGGGCCCCGCCCGCCTGCTGAGTTCCCCTTGGGAACCAACTGTGCCAGCATGGCGCTCCCAGCCTCCGCGGGAGACCGGGAGCAGCCGCGGGGAGGCCGGTGCCGGCCGGGAGAGAGAGGGCAGGACATGGCGCGCAGGACGAGTCTGGAGGACTCCGGCTGCGCCATCGCGCAGTCCCTGGACGTCGTCGGGGACTGGTGGACCCTGCTGATCGTCCGGGACACCGCACGCGGTGTGCACCGGTTCGACGAGTTCCAGCGCGAACTCGGCCTGTCCCGCAAGGTGTTGACGGAGCGGCTGCGGCTGCTGGTCGAGGCGGACGTGCTCACCCGGGTGCCGTACCAGGAGCGTCCGCCGCGGTACGAGTACCGGCTCACCCCGCGTGGCCGGGCCCTGCTGCCGGTCCTGGTCGCGCTCCAGGACTGGGGCGACACCTGGATCCTCGGCGACGGCAGCGCCACCGCCACCGCCGAGGAGGCGTCAGCGGAGGCACGGCGCGTGCACGCCCTCGTGGGCGGCCGGCTGCCCGCGCTCCGGTTGGTCGACGACCGGGGGACCCCGCGCGACCCCGTGTCCGACGACGACTCCTGCACCGTTCTGTACTGCTTTCCCGGCGCCTACGCCCGCGCGGACGGTTATCCGCCCGGCTGGACCGACATCCCGGGCACGTCGGGCTGCACCCTGGAGTCGGCCACGTTCCGCGACCGTCTGGCCGGGTTCCGCGCGGCGGGCGCCGCGGTGCGCGGGGTCTCCACCCAACGTCCGGACGAGCAGCGGGCGTTCGCCGAGAAGGAGCGGCTCGGCTTCCCGCTGCTCTCGGACGCGGACCTGACGCTGATCAGCGCCCTGCGTCTGCCGACGTTCCGGGCCGCCGGGGCGAGCCGGCTGAAGCGGCTGACGCTGATCGTCGACCGGGAGCGGGTCGTGCGCCATGTGCAGTACCCGGTCACGGACATCGCGGGCAGCGTGACGGCGGCCCTGGACGCCGTGCGCGACCTCGACACCCGCTGACGAGGCGCCGGGCGCACCGCCCCGCCGGGACCGGGCGGCACTCCACGGGAGGCGGCGCCCCTCAGCGGCCGCCGCCGCCCGGACGGGCGGGGACGAGCAGCCGGGCCAGGGCCTCGCGGGTGTACTCCTCGTCGTAGGGGGCGTCCGTCAGCAGGACCTGGAGGCAGATGCCGTCCATCAGCGCGACCAGGGCCCGCGCGGTGCGGGGGTCGGTGCGGCGGGCGAGGAGGGCGGCGAGGTCCTCGGCCCATTCCGCGGCGACGGGGCGCAGCGCAGGGCGGCGCAGGGCGGCCAGGTAGAGCTCGTACTCCAGCTCGACACCGGTTCGGTCGCCGGCCAGCCACTCGCCGAGCAGTCCGGCCAGTTCCGTCGGCAGGTCGACGCGGGCGTCCGTCAGCCCGCCGTGCGCCGCGACCGCCTTGGCGAAGCCCTCGCTGGCCTGCCGCAGGGCGGCGGTCATCAGCTCGTCGAGGGTGGCGAAGTGGTACGTGGTGGAGCCGAGCGGAACGTCGGCCTCGGCCGCGACCGAGCGGTGGCTCAGTCCGGCCAGCCCCTTCGCCCCGACGACCCGGATCGCCGCGTCGATGATCCGCTGGCGCCGCTCGGGGTCGTAGCGGCGGGCCATCAGTGCGCACCGCCCAGGTTCAGCAGGACCACTCCCCCGACGATCAGCAGGACCCCCGCGATCTTGACGGGTGTCAGGACCTCCCCGAACAGGACGAGCCCGATGAGGGCGATGGCCGCGGTGCCGGCTCCGGCCCAGATCGCGTAGGCGGTGCCGATCCCGACGGTCTTCAGCGTCTGCGCGAGAAGGAGGAAGGAGAGCACATAGCCGACGGCCGTCAGCAGCGCGGGCCAGAGTTTGCTGAAGCCTTCGCTGTACTTCATGGCCGTCGTCGCGGCCACCTCGGCGGCGATGGCGCCGGCGAGTGTCAGGTATCCCATGTGTACGAGCGTACACAGTGATGCGTACGGACGTACACATCGGCACATCACGTTCTCGTCTAGCTCCGCCCCGCACCCATCCGGGATGCCCCGCTCTCGTCGACCTCTGCCCCGCACCCATCCGGGACGCCCCGCTCTCGTCGGCCTCCGCCCCGCACGCAGCAGCGCGCACCCCGTCCCCGTCGGCACCCGCCCCCGTCCCCGCCCACATGGGTGCGCACCCGCGCGTACGCCGCGGCACGCACAACGGCACGCATCGGCACGCACATCGGCACACACCGGCACACCGGTCGCCCGTCACTCGCGCCCAAGTGACGGGAGATTCGAAAGCGTTATGGAAAGCGCTCGCCCAATCGGATGAACGCGAGCCACAGCTTCCACTACTGTTTCACCGTTCACACACCGGCTCTTACGGCCGGGAAGCCGCTGGAGGAACAGCGCATGCCAGTAGACAAGTCCCGGCCGTCCCAGGAACAGCCCTGGGAGAACGGCTGGGCCCCGGACACCTCCCGGGCCCCCGGAACACGGCGCCTGTGGTTGGCCGGCGGTCTCGCCGTCGCGACCGTCCTGGCGTGCGTGACCGCGATCGCCTTGAACGACAGGCCCGTTGACGAGAAGTCCGCGGCCGGCCGGCCGCAGACGCTGTCGGACGACGAGACGGCCGGCGGCCTGATCTCCTTCGCCACGCCGTCCGGCAGCGGATCGCCGACGCCGACGGGGAAGCAGCACACCGCCTCCGCGTCCCCCTCGGCGTCGCCCTCGCCGTCGGCGTCCTCCTCCCCCCGGCCGCAGGGCAGTTCGTCGCCGGGCGTCTCGGCCACCCCCTCGGCGCACGCGCCCGGGAAGCCGTCAAGCCCGCCTGCGTCCTCCGACGAGCGGTCGGTGCAGGCGGTCAACTACCCGGACCGCTACTGGCACGTGAGCGGTTCGCAGGTAAGGCTCGACGCGCCGCGTGGCTCGGAGTCCCGAGAGGACTCCACCTTCCACGTGGTCAGCGGGCTGTCCGACAGCTCCTGCATCTCGTTCGCGACGCACGACGGCCGCTACCTGCGCCACAGCAGCTTCGTCCTGCGCGCCGACTACAACGACGGCTCCTCGCTGTTCCGGCAGGACTCCACCTTCTGCCCCGGCTACTCCGGGGAGCCGGGCGCGGTACTGCTCCATTCGGTGAACTACCCCAACTACGCACTGCGCCACAAGGACTTCGGGGTACGCCTGGACCCGTACGGTTACAACACGACGAACCGGGCGGACTTCGCGTTCCGGCTGGTGGGCCCGCTGGGCTGAGTCCCGCGGACGCACACGGAGAAGCGGCGGCGCCCCGGTCGGGGCGCCGCCGCTTTCGCACACCGTGTGCGTGGGACTCTCAGACGTTGAAGCCGAGCGCGCGCAGCTGCTCGCGGCCGTCGTCCGTGATCTTGTCCGGGCCCCACGGCGGCATCCAGACCCAGTTGATGCGCAGCTCGTTGACGATGCCGTCCGTGGCGGACTTGGCCTGGTCCTCGATCACGTCCGTCAGCGGGCAGGCCGCCGAGGTCAGGGTCATGTCGATCGTCGCGATGTTCGCGTCGTCGATGTGGATGCCGTAGATGAGTCCGAGGTTGACGACGTCGATGCCCAGTTCCGGGTCGACGACGTCGTACAGGGCCTCGCGGACCTCCTCCTCGGAGGCCGGCTTCATCTCCAGGGTCTCGCTCATGCCGTCTTCCTTTCGACGTCGGCGTCGGCGCCCAGCGCCTGGGCCGTCGCGTCCTTCCACGCCATCCAGCTGAGGAGGGCGCACTTGACCCGGGCCGGGTACTTGGAGACGCCGGCGAACGCGACCGCGTCCTCCAGCACCTCCTCCATCGCGTCGTCGGGCTCGATCTTCCCCTTGGACTGCATAAGCTCCAGGAAGGTCTCCTGGATCCGCTGCGCGTCGGCCAGGTCCTTGCCGACCAGCAGGTCGTTCAGCACGGACGCGCTGGCCTGGCTGATGGAACAGCCCTGGCCCTCGTAACTGACGTCCTCGATCCTCGCGCCGTCGTACTTCACCCGCAGGGTGATCTCGTCGCCGCACGTCGGGTTCACGTGGTGCACCTCGGCGTCGCCATCGCGCAGACCACGCCCGTGCGGGTGCTTGTAGTGGTCCAGGATGACGTCCTGGTACATCGAGTCCAGCTTCATGCGCTCGCTCGCCAACCCCTCAGCCGAAGAAGTTCCGTACGTGCTCCAGACCGTCGACCAGGGCGTCGATCTCGGCCGTCGTGGAGTACAGATAGAACGACGCTCGCGTGGTCGCGGGAATTCCGTAGCGCAGGCAGACGGGACGGGCGCAGTGGTGCCCCACCCGGACCGCGATGCCCTGCTCGTCGAGCACCTGGCCCACGTCGTGCGGGTGGATGTCACCGAGCGTGAAGGAGATCGCCGCGCCCCGGTCCTCGGCCGTCGTCGGGCCGATGATCCGCAGGTCGGGGACCTCGCCGAGCCTGCGCACCGCGTACTCGGTGAGCGCGTGCTCGTGGGCGAGGATCTTGTCCATGCCGATCGCGGACAGGTAGTCGATGGCCGCGCCCAGACCGACCGCCTGAGCGATCGGCGGGGTGCCCGCCTCGAACTTGTGGGGCGCCGGGGCGTACGTCGACGAGTGCATCGACACGGTCTCGATCATCTCGCCGCCGCCGAGGAACGGGGGCAGGTCCTCGAGCAGCTCCTGGCGGCCCCAGAGGACACCGATGCCGGTCGGGCCGCACATCTTGTGGCCGGTGAAGGCCACGAAGTCGGCCTGCAGGGCCTGTACGTCCATCGGCATGTGCGGCGCGGCCTGCGAGGCGTCGATGCACACCAGCGCGCCGACCTCCTGCGCGCGGCGCACTATCGCCTCGACGGGGTTGACGGTGCCGAGGATGTTCGACACCAGCACGAAGGAGACGATCTTCGTCTTCTCGGTGATGATCTCGTCGATGTTCGACAGGTCGAGCCGGCCGTCGTCGGTCAGGCCGAACCACTTCAGCTTCGCGCCCGTGCGCTGCGCCAGCAGCTGCCAGGGCACGATGTTGGAGTGGTGCTCCATCTCGGTGATGACGATCTCGGTCTCGTGGTCGACCCGGTAGGGCTCGTCGGCCCAGCCGAGCATGTTGGCCACGAGGTTGAGCGACTCGGAGGCGTTCTTGGTGAAGATCACCTCGTCGCGGCTCGGCGCGTTGACGAACGCGGCGACCTTGTCGCGCGCGCCCTCGTACAGCGCCGTGGCCTCCTCGGCGAGCACATGCACACCGCGGTGGACGTTGGCGTTGTAGCGCTCGTAGTAGTCACCGAGAGCGTCCAGCACCTGGCGCGGCTTCTGCGAGGTCGCCGCGTTGTCCAGGTACACGAGCTTCTTGCCGTCGTGGATCTGCCGATCCAGGATGGGGAAGTCCTTGCGGATCGCCTCGACGTCGAGGAGGCCCGGCAGCTGTGTCACGCGGATACGCCACCCTTCGTGTATGCCTCGTAGCCCTCGTTCTCCAGCTTGTCGGCGAGCTCGGCGCCGCCGGACTCGACGATGCGGCCGCCGGAGAAGACGTGGACGAAGTCGGGCTTGATGTAGCGCAGGATGCGCGTGTAGTGCGTGATCAGCAGGGTGCCGACCTCGCCGGTCTCGCGGACGCGGTTGACGCCCTCGGAGACGATGCGAAGGGCGTCGACGTCCAGACCGGAGTCCGTCTCGTCGAGGATCGCGACCTTCGGCCGGAGCAGCTCCAGCTGGAGGATCTCGTGGCGCTTCTTCTCACCGCCGGAGAAGCCCTCGTTGACGTTGCGCTCGGCGAAGGAGGTGTCCATGTGGAGACGCTGCATGGCCTCCTTGACCTCCTTGACCCACAGGCGGAGCTTGGGGGCCTCGCCGCGGATCGCGGTGGCGGAGGTGCGCAGGAAGTTCGACACGGAGACACCGGGGACCTCGACCGGGTACTGCATCGCGAGGAACAGGCCGGCGCGGGCGCGCTCGTCGACGGACATCTCCAGGACGTCCTCGCCGTCGAGGGTGACGGTGCCGCCGGTGACCGTGTACTTCGGGTGACCCGCGAGCGAGTAGGCGAGCGTCGACTTGCCGGAGCCGTTGGGGCCCATGATGGCGTGCGTCTCGCCCTGCTTCACGGTGAGGTCGACGCCCTTGAGGATCTCCTTCGTGGCGTTGTCGGCCTCGACGGTGACGTGCAGGTCTCGGATTTCAAGCGTTGCCATGGGTGCCTCAGGACTCCTGGGTGAGGGAGACGAGCACGTCGTCCCCTTCGATCTTTACGGGGTATACGGGGACGGGTCGCGTCGCGGGAAGGCCGGACGGCTTGCCGGTGCGCAGGTCGAACGAGGAACCGTGCAGCCAGCACTCGATCTGACAGTCCTCCACCTCGCCCTCGGAGAGCGAGACGTTCGCGTGGGAGCAGATATCGTGGATCGCGAACACCTCTCCCTCGGTGCGTACGACCGAGAGCGGCGTGCCGTCGAGTTCCACCCGCTTGGGGGTGTTCTCCTCCAGCTCGCTCAGTCCGCAGGCGCGTACGAAGGCCGTCATCAGACCGTGGCCTCCAGCTCGGCCTCGATCTTGGCGAGCAGCCGCTCCTCGATGTCGGCGACGCCGATCTGCTGGACCAGCTCGGCGAAGAAGCCGCGGACCACCAGGCGACGGGCCTCGTCGGCCGGGATGCCGCGGGCCATCAGGTAGAAGAGCTGCTCGTCGTCGAAGCGGCCGGTGGCCGAGGCGTGGCCGGCGCCGACGATCTCGCCGGTCTCGATCTCGAGGTTGGGCACCGAGTCGACGCGCGCGCCGTCCGTGAGGACCAGGTTGCGGTTCATCTCGTAGGTGTCGGTGCCCTCGGCCTTGGCCTCGATGAGCACGTCACCGATCCACACGGCGTGCGCGGCCTCGCCCTGGAGGGCGCCCTTGTAGACGACGTTGGACTTGCAGTGCGGCACGTTGTGGTCGACCAGCAGGCGGTGCTCCTGGTGCTGGCCGGCGTCCGTGAAGTACAGACCGAACAGCTCGGCCTCGGCGCCCGGGCCGGCGTACGTCACGCGCGGGTGGAGCCGGACGAGGTCGCCGCCGAAGGTCACCACGACCGACTTGAAGCTCGCGTCACGGCCGACGAGGGCGTTGTGCTGGGCCACGTGCACGGCCTTGTCGTCCCAGTCCTGGACGGAGACGACGGTCAGCTTCGCGCCGTCCCCGAGGACGTAGTCGACGTTGGCGGCGATCACGGCGTCACCCGTGTGGTCGATGACGACGACCGCCTCGGCGAACGCGCCCAGCTCGATGACCTGGTGGCCGTAGGACACCCCGCCCTCGCCGTGCACCGCGATGCGGATGGGCTCGGTGAGGACCGTCTCCTTGGGGACGGTGACCACGCCGGCCTTCGCGAACGCGGAGTACGCCTGGGCGGCGACCCGGTCCACCGGGGTGCCCGCCCTCCCGAGGCGCGGGTCGTCGCGGTCCGCGAGTTCGACGGTGACGCCTTCGGGGGCCTCGACGGCGACCTTCACGGCCCCGCTCGTGGCGACGGCGGTGCCGTCGTGCAGGCCGCGCAGCCGCTCCAGCGGCGTGAACCGCCACTCCTCCTCGCGGCCGTGCGGGACCGGGAAGTCCGCGACGTCGAAGGACGGGGGCGCGCTCATGCGCGTGGCGACGGTCGACTCGGCGGCCACCGCGATCTGGCCGGCGGTCGTGCTGCCCACCGGGATATTCGTAGCCTCAGCCATGGCTGTCGGTCTGCTCTCTTCCTACGTCAGAAAATTGCTGCTGCGGTTCGTGGCGGGTCCTAACCGACCGCGCCTTCCATCTGCAGCTCGATCAGCCGGTTGAGCTCGAGGGCGTACTCCATGGGGAGCTCCTTCGCGATGGGCTCGACGAAGCCGCGCACGATCATCGCCATCGCCTCGAACTCGGTCATGCCACGGCTCATCAGGTAGAAGAGCTGGTCGTCGCTGACCTTGGAGACGGTGGCCTCGTGGCCCATGGACACGTCGTCCTCACGGACGTCCACGTAGGGGTAGGTGTCGGAGCGGGAGATGGTGTCGACGAGCAGCGCGTCGCACAGCACGTTCGACTTGGAGCCGTGGGCGCCCTCGCCGATCTCGACGAGACCGCGGTAGGAGGTACGGCCGCCACCGCGCGCCACCGACTTGGAGACGATGTTGGACGAGGTGTTCGGCGCCATGTGGACCATCTTGGAGCCGGCGTCCTGGTGCTGGCCCTCGCCCGCGAAGGCGATGGAGAGGGTCTCGCCCTTGGCGTGCTCGCCCATCAGGTAGACGGCCGGGTACTTCATCGTCACCTTGGAGCCGATGTTGCCGTCGATCCACTCCATGGTCGCGCCCTCGTACGCCACGGCGCGCTTGGTGACCAGGTTGTAGACGTTGTTCGACCAGTTCTGGATGGTCGTGTAGCGACAGCGGGCGTTCTTCTTGACGATGATCTCGACCACGGCGCTGTGCAGCGAGTCCGACTTGTAGATCGGGGCGGTGCACCCTTCGACGTAGTGCACGTAGGCGCCCTCGTCGACGATGATCAGGGTCCGCTCGAACTGGCCCATGTTCTCCGTGTTGATACGGAAGTAGGCCTGGAGCGGGATCTCGACGTGCACGCCCTTCGGCACGTAGATGAAGGAGCCGCCGGACCACACCGCGGTGTTCAGCGACGCGAACTTGTTGTCGCCGACCGGGATGACCGTGCCGAAGTACTCCTTGAAGAGCTCCGGGTGCTCCTTGAGCGCGGTGTCGGTGTCGAGGAAGATGACGCCCTGCTCCTCCAGGTCCTCACGGATCTGGTGGTAGACGACCTCGGACTCGTACTGGGCCGCGACGCCCGCGACGAGGCGCTGCTTCTCCGCCTCGGGGATGCCGAGCTTGTCGTACGTGTTCTTGATGTCCTCGGGCAGGTCCTCCCAGGACTCCGCCTGCTTCTCGGTGGAACGCACGAAGTACTTGATGTTGTCGAAGTCGATGCCCGACAGGTCCGAGCCCCAGTTCGGCATGGGCTTCTTCTCGAAGAGCCGCAGGCCCTTGAGGCGGAGCTTCGTCATCCACTCGGGCTCGGACTTCTTCGCGGAGATGTCCCGGACGACGTCCTCGTTGATGCCGCGCTTCGCAGAGGCGCCGGCCGTGTCGGAGTCGGCCCAGCCGTATTCGTACTTGCCCAGACCCTCGAGTTCGGGGTGGGCAGTCTCCGTGGGGAGCGTCATGCGGGGTTCCTCCCGGCCGTGCTTGCGGATGCGTTCTGGGTGGCTGTGGAAACTCTGGGGATGAACGTCGTGCAGACGCCGTCGCCGTGCGCGATGGTCGCCAGCCGCTGGACGTGCGTCCCGAGCAGCTGGGAGAAGATCTCGGTCTCCGCATCGCAGAGCTGCGGGAACTTCTCCGCGACATGGGCGACGGGGCAGTGGTGCTGGCACAGCTGCTCGCCGACCGGTGCGCTGCGCGCCGTAGCAGCGTACCCGTCCGCGCTCAGGGCCTTGGCCAGGGCTTCGGTGCGCTCTTCCGGGGCGGCCGCCTCGATCGCCTGGCGGTATCCGGCGGCCTGCTCGGCGATCCGCGCGCGCGCGAACGCGACCACGGCCTCGTCCCCGCCGAGGCGCTCCTGTATCCAGCGCAGGGCGTCCGCGGCGAGCTTGTCGTAGGACTGGTCGAAGGCGTCCCGGCCGCAGTCGGTGAGGGCGAAGACCTTGGCCGGGCGGCCACGGGTGCGCGCACCGTACACGCGCTGCTCACGGGGCTGTACGACGTCGTCGGCGACCAGCGCGTCGAGGTGCCGGCGCACGGCGGCCTGCGTGAGGCCCAGCCGGCCGGCCAGCTCGGCGACGGTCGAGGGCCCGTGGTCCAGGATGGACCGCGCGACCCGGTTGCGCGTCGAGCGCTCTCCGGTCGCGAGCTCCTCCTGCGGGGCCCCCGTGGGGGTCTCCCGAGCCTCGCCGACGTTTTTCACAACGCCATTGTTGCGTAATTCCTCAGGGGCAGGCAAGCCGCGCCCGGACCGGTGGACGGTGCCCTGCGTCACTTAGGCATACCTAATCTGACCTGCGGGAACCATCGTTGATCGGTCGAGGCACGGAGGGAACCGCCGACCCCGGGGTACGTCGCGAGGGCACCGCCGTACCGGGCCCGCACCCCCTCCGACCGGCCCACTTGCCACCCGCGACCCCCTAGCGACGCGGTTGCGCGAGCCGGATGCCGAACCGGGAGAAACCCCTCTCGATGCGCCCGTACGCCGGGCGGGTGAGATCAGCGCGGTCCGGCGGCCCGACCGGAGGCCCTGGACGCCCGGGTTCTGCTGCCGGGCGCGGGCCACGACACCTGCACCGCCTTCCGTCCGGCCGAGTACCGCACACCGTCGCCGCAGGCCAGGGCGGGCCGGCCGGACCCGAGGGGCCGGGAGGCGGTCACCGAGGTGTCGATCACCTCGGACCGGTTTCGGCGAACCGGGCCACGGGGGCGGGACCGCCCTGCCGTACGGGGCGAGGTGGGCGCGGCCGACGTACGGGGCTCCCGTGGCGGACGCGAGGGCCTGCGCCCGGCGGTGACCGCAGCAGCGCCCGTCCCGCGAGGAGGAGGCGACGCCAGGAGGCTCCTGGGGGTCACGAGGTCGATGTGGCGGAAGTACCGGTTTGCCCCTAATTTGTAAGAACTGCCGCACTCGGTCGGGAGGGCGATGGACACCCAGCGTGGACTCGTACATGTCCTGGTGGTCGAGGACGACCAGGACGTCAGCGCCTTACTGAAACGGCATCTCAGTGGTCTGGGCTGCCGTGTGAGCGTCGCCGACTCGGGCGAGAAGGGGCTGGACCTGGCGTTCGCCGACCCCCCGGACATGGCCATCGTCGACGTACTGCTGCCCGGGATCGACGGGCGCGAGGTCATCCGCAGACTGCGAGCGGACGAGCGGACCGAACGGTGCCATCTCGTCGTCTCCTCCGTACTCGACCAGGAGGACCTGGTCGAGCTCGGGACGGACGAGCTGCTGGCCAAGCCGTTCCGGCAGGCATCGGTGGCGCGGCTTCTCGCCTCGTACCGGAGCTCCGTATCGCAGGAGGAGTAATGGCTCGTGTCCTGGTAGCCGACGACGACGCCGACATTCGGGACCTCGTGGCGTTCAAGCTGATCCAGAGCGGTCACCAGGTCACCGCAGTGGAGGACGGCATGGCCGCGCTGCGCACGGTGCGCGAGCAGCCGCTGGATCTCGTACTCCTCGACATCCGGATGCCGGGGATGTCGGGGCTGGACGTGTGTCGGGAGCTGCGCGCCTGCGAGGAGACCGCGTCGCTGCCCGTCATCCTGATCACCGCCCGCTCCCAGGAGGGGGACGTCGAACTCGGCTTCGCCGCGGGCGCCGACGACTACATCGTCAAACCCTTCAGCCCGCGCGAGCTGTCCAGCCGGGTCACCGCGGTGCTCACCCGGGTCGAGCGGTGATCTCCAGTGGCCTCGTCGCCGGGGCACTGCTGGGCCTGCTGGCCGTCGGGCTGACACTGAGCCTGCTGATCACGGGCATCCGCGGCATCCGTACGTACCGCAGGCGCAGGCACGAGCGGATCGCGGCGCCGGTGCGCGGCTTGCTCCTGGAACTGCTGTGCGCGCAGGACGACGAGCAGAACGAGCTGCTGGACCGCATCGCACGGATCGACCGGCGGACCTGGACCGCGCTCGAACCGACCGTGGCCGCGATGCTGGGCAAGGTCACCGGAGGAGCGAGGGCGGTGATGGTCCTGCTGTACGAGCGGCGCGGATCCGTGGACAAGGCCGTCGCCGACCTGAGCAGCCGCAGCGCACCCCGGCGGGGCCGCGCCGCACAGGTGCTCGGGCAGCTCGGTCACCGCCCGGCGGTCCCGGCGCTGTGCCGTCTGCTCGGCGACCGGGACCCGGAGGTGCGGCTGGCGGCGGCACGGGCACTGGGCCGAACCGGGGACGCGGCGGCCGTACCGCACCTGTTGAAGAGCCTGCACGGGCCGCGAACCGTGCCGCCCAAGGTGGTCATCGCCGCCCTGACATCCCTCGGCCCCGACGCCTGGCCCTCCGTCTCGACGGGGCTGCGGGATCCGGCGCCCCTGGCCAGGGCCGTGGCCATCGAAGTGCTCGGGGTGGCCGGGGCTCTCGCGCAGACGACCGAAATCGTCCGGGCCCTGCGCGAGGATCCCGACACGGAGGTCCGGATCCGGGCGGCGCGTGCACTGGGCAGGCTGGGCATGCCCGAGGGCCTTGCGCCGCTGCTGGCGGCCATCGGGCCGGGCCGACCGGGCGCCCTGCGCATCGTGGCCGCCGGGGCCCTGGGCAGTCTGGGGGCCGTCGCCGCGACGGGCCCGCTGACGGAGCTGCTCGGCGACGCCGACACGCATGTGGCGGGCACCGCGGCGCGGGCGCTGCTGCGGCTCGGCCCGGCGGGCGAGGAGGCGCTGCGCGAGGCCGCGGACGACCGCTCCGGCGGCCCGGCCGCCGCCCGGGCCAGGGCCGCGCTGGCGGAGTGGGCCGTCGGGGGCGCACGCCACGACGTCCTGGTTGAGGTGACCCTGTGAGCGCGGCGGCCATCGAGATGTGGGACGGCCTGCTGGGCACGCTGCGCGGGGTGATCGCGGTGTGCGACACCGCCGTGATCCTCTACTTCCTCGCCATCAACACCGGGTATCTGATGTTGATCGTCCTCGCCCTCGCGGAGCTCGTCCGCCGGCTGCGCCGCGCCTCCTTCACCGGCTACGACGACACCACCGGCAGCCCGTTCGCACCGCCCATCTCCGTGATCATGCCCGCCTACAACGAGGCGGCGGGCATCACGGAGGCCGTGCGAGCCATGCTCCTGCTGCACTATCCGGTGTTCGAGGTCATCGTCGTCGACGACGGCTCCACCGACGGCACGATCGACGCCCTCACCGATGCCTTCGACCTCGCCGAGGTGGAACACGTCGTGCCCGAGGACGTCCCCGTGCGGGGTGCGGTCACCTCCCTGCATCTGCCCAGGGGAGGTCCGGTGCCGGTGGTGGTGGCCCGCAAGGACAACGGCGGCAAGGCCGACGCGCTCAACGTCGGGGTCAACCTGGCGCGCTACCCGCTGCTGTGCATGGTGGACGCCGACTCCATCCTCGACTCCCAGGCCCTGCTCGCCGTGGCCCGGCCCTTCAACGACGACCCGCTGCGGGTGGTGGCCAGCGGTGGTGTGGTCGGCGTCGCCAACGGCTGCACCGTCGAGGCCGGACGCGTGGTCGAGGCGCACGTCCCCACGGACCTGCTCGGACGTGCCCAGGTCGTCGAGTATCTGCGCGGCTTCTTCCTCGGCCGTACCGGATGGTCCAAGGTCGGCGGCCTGCTGATCATCGCCGGCGCCTTCGGCCTGTTCCGGCGGGACGCCGTGGTGGCGGTGGGCGGCATGGACCCGGACTGCATCGGTGAGGACGCCGAACTCGTCGTCCGCCTCCACCGGCACCTGCGCGAGCAGGGCCGCCGCCACGGCGACTACCGCATCGTCTTCGTCACCGAGCCGATCTCCTGGAGCGAGGCCCCCTCGAATCTGCGTGTCCTGGGACGCCAGCGGCGGCGGTGGCAGCGTGGCCTGACGGAGATCCTGCTCAAGCACCGACGGATGATCGGCAACCCGCGTTACGGCCGCGTCGGCCTGATGGCCCTGCCGTTCTACGTGCTCTTCGAACTGTTGGCCCCGCTGGTGGAGCTCTCCGGCCTCGTCCTGGTGCCCCTGGGCGTGCTGATCGGCGCGGTCGACGTGGAATTCCTGTGGCGCTTCCTGCTCGCCGCCTACGCCTACGCGGTGGTCGTCAGCCTGGTGTCGGTGGCGGTGGAGGAGTACGCCTACCACCGTTTCTCACGGTGGCGGGACGTGTGGGGTGCGTTCGTGGGCGTGGTCGTCGAGAACCTCGGCTACCGCCAGTTCACCGCGTGGTGGCGGCTGCGCGGAATGTGGGACGCACTGCACCGGTCCCCGCAGGAGTGGGGTGCCATGACGCGCAGCGGATTCGGCCCGCCCGAGCGGGTCCGGGACGGCGAGGGCGGCCCATGAGGAACACCGCGGGAAAGCCCCGCGACCTCGTGGCACGCCGGCTGGCCGTGGCCTTCGGCCTGCTGATCGCTCTGTTCGTGCTGGTGGGGGCGGGAGCCATGATCACAGCCCTGGCCGCGGGCCGGGTGCACCACCGGGTCATCACGCAGCTGGAGCCGGTCGTACGCCAGAACGTGCACGTGCGCTCGCAGGCGAACCGCATGCACCATGCCGTGCGCAACTATCTGCTCACCGGCGACCGGGCGGAGCTGAGCATCTACCGCCGGGCGCGCGACGTGCCCTTCGCCACCCTCGCCGCGGCCGGACGGAACGCCACCGGGACGACCCGGCGGAATCTCGCGGATCAGGGCCGACAGCTCCGCGCCTATGTACGGGTCGCCGATCAGCAGGCGAAGACCTCACCCGACAGTGCTGCGGTACCCGCGCTGACCAAGGAGGGAAGCCGGCGGTTCGCGGCCTTCGAGGCCACCAACAGCCGGCTCGACGCACATCTCGCCGCCGACGTCGAGCAGGGGGAGAACTGGGCCGACGAGGTCCTCCAGGGCAGCGTCGTGGGCATCGGCATCCTGCTGACGGCGGGCGGCGCACTGGCCGTCTTCGCGGCGGTACGCACCATTCGCGCCCTGACCCGGCCGCTGGAGAACACCGCCCGGGCCCTCGACCGGCTGGCCTCGGGCGACCATCTCGCGCGGGCGCCGGAGCAGGGGCCGGAGGAGATCAGGGCCGTGGCGCGGTCGATGAACGCGCTCGCCGACGAGAGCGACCGGCTGCGGACGATCGAGCAGGAGCGCACCAAGCTGGCACGCACCGCACGGACCGTCGGGGTCAGCATCCGGGAGCGCCTCGACGTCGATCAGCTCCTCGACACGGCCTGCGCCGGCATCGGTGAGGGCCTGGAGGCCGACCACGCCTTCGTCCTGCTCACGGAGGAGGACAGTCCTGTCGTGCACACAGCACGCGCCTGGAGTGCCGGCGCGGGGCTGCTGCCCCCGCAGGAGCAGCCGCTCCCGCCCGTTCCCCTCGAAGTGGTGCGCGACCACTACCGGCGGGGTACGGCCTGGTGCCACAACGATCTGCCGGGCGTGCTGGCCGAGGGATCCCCTCTGCCGGAGGCTCCCGGCTCCTTCGGCAAGGGCGGTCTGCCGCAGGACGCCAGGGCGGCGGCCGAGCGGCTGGGTCTGGTGAGCGTGCTCGTCATCCCGGTCGGCGTCGGTGACGAACCGTTCGGTGCCCTCTTCCTCGCGCGCAGCCGGCGGGATCGCCCGTGGCTCCCGGTGGAGATCGAGATCGCCGAGTCCATGGCCGCCGGCGTCGGGCGCGCGCTGCACACCGCGCTGCTCTACGAGAAGGAAACGCGCCTGGTCGAGAAGTTGCGCGCCCTGGACAAGGCCAAGAGCGACTTCCTGTCCACCGTCTCCCACGAGCTGCGCACGCCGCTGACCAGCATCGTGGGATACATCGAGTTGCTGAAGGACGAGGAGACCGGGCCGCTCACCCCTGCGCAGCTGCGCATGCTGGACGTCGTCGACCGCAACGCCAACCGCCTGCGGGCGCTCATCGAGGATTTGCTGACCCTGTCGCGCATCGAGTCCGGGGCGTTCGGCTCCAAGAAGGAAGCGATCGACCTGTGCCGGCTGGTGGCGTCGGCGGCGGACGCGATCCGGCCGGCCGCCGACGCCGCCTGCGTCGTTCTGGAGACGTACTGCCCGTCCGTGCCCCTGGTGCTGGAGGCGGACAGCGACCAGTTGGACCGGGTGCTGATGAACCTGCTGTCCAACGCGGTGAAGTTCACCCCGAAGGGTGGGAAGGTCACCGTACGCGCCGACGCCCAGGACGGCGAGGCGGTCCTGAGCGTCAGCGACACCGGCATCGGCATCCCCGCGAACGAGCGGGAAAAGCTCTTCCAGCGGTTCTTCCGTGCCTCGAACGCCACCGACGCGGCCATTCCGGGCACCGGTCTGGGGCTGACCATCGTCCGGACGATCGTGGCGAACCACGGCGGGGGGATGCAGGTGGAGTCCGAGGAGGGCCGCGGCACCACCTTCACCGCCCGGTTGCCGATCGCCGTCGCGGACGAGGCGGCCGCCTCCTCGTGAGCCGCCCCGCCGGCGTGCGGCCGGCTCAGACGGTGTCCTCGAAGGTCACTCCCCGGCTCCGGTAGTCGGCGACGGCGGCCTGCACGTCGGCCGGGCTGAGCACCTGGTCCTGGGCGAAGTACACGTAGTCGACCTTCTCCTCGAACGCGCGGGTCTGGCGGCCGCCGACCCCCGTCAGGTCGATCAGCCAGTGGTTGAAGCGAATGCTCATCGTCGACTCGGGCAGGTACGGCTCGCCGTGCGTGGCGAAGAGCCGGCCGTCGACGTAGTACGTGACGTTCGTGCCGTCGACGGTGATCACCAGGTCGTGCCAGTCGTTGAAGCTCGCGCGCTCCTGGGTGGAGACGTTCTCCTCCTGGGGCGGGTTCTCCGCATACGTCTCCCAGGAGGTGCCGAGCAGCGCGCTGCCGGGAATGCCCCATCCGCCGTTGGGCAGGTACTCGAAGTCCAGTTCGCTGTAGTCCGGGTCCATCGGGTAGTTCAGCGGCGAGATGGTGAAGAACGTCTGCACCATGTGGTCGCCGTCCGGTCCGTAGGCCGGGGCGTCGCTGAAGCGGACCCGCGCGGCGTAGGTGCCGTGGTGGAACTTGCGCTGCTGGTAGATCTCGGTGTGCTGGGTGGTGGCCGCCGTACCGCTGGTGCCGGAGCGCATCGTCATGACGGAGTTGCCGGCCGTGGTGGCGAAGGTGATGTTCTGCGGCTTCCAGGTGGCGCCGGGCACGCCCGGCCCGCCCTGACCGGACCGCAGGGTCCAGCCGCGCTGGGTGAGTTGTTGATCGCTGTAGGCGAGGTAGTTGAAGTCGTCGAACAGCGCGGGACCGACGACGGACCGAGCGGCGGCGGCACTCGCCGTGCCGGGGAGGACCGCGAGGTTCGTGCACAGCATCGCGGAGGCGATGAGGCCAGCAGCGGCTCTCATCCGGATGAGCAAAGCGCGTCTGATCATGGCTCAACTGCCTTTCTGCGAAAGGGAGGAGATCGTCCGCAGCCCGTCCCTGGGCGGACCATCGCCAGTGAAGCAGCGCCCGATGGGCGATATAGGGCGAATGCCGCCCGTTCACCCGAACAGCCCAGAATGCGTGACGGGCGCCTCGCACAGCAGCCCAGGAGGGATCACCAACCCCCCGGTCATGGGCGGTGGGCGCGTACCTAGACTCGGGGCCATGCGAAGTGAGCCCGTAGTCCAGGTCCAGGCCCTGGTGATGCGGTACGGCACGAAGACCGCGGTGAACGGCCTCGATCTGACGGCCCGGGCAGGCGTCACCGCCGTCCTCGGACCCAACGGCGCCGGCAAGACGACCACCGTCGAGACCTGCGAGGGGTACCGAAGGCCGGACTCCGGCACGGTGCGCGTCCTCGGCCTCGACCCGGTGGGCCGGGCCCGCGAGCTGCGTCCCCGGATCGGCGTGATGCTGCAGTCGGGGGGCGTGTACTCGGGTGCGCGGGCCGACGAGATGCTCCGGCACGTGGCGAAGCTGCACGCGCATCCGCTGGACGTCGACGCCCTCGTCGAGCGCCTCGGTCTCGGCTCGTGCGGCCGTACGAGCTACCGCCGGCTCTCCGGCGGCCAGCAGCAGCGCCTCGCGCTCGCCATGGCCGTCGTCGGCCGCCCGGAGCTGGTCTTCCTGGACGAGCCGACGGCCGGCCTCGACCCGCAGGCCCGCCGCGCCACCTGGGATCTCGTGCGGGACCTGCGCGCGGACGGCGTCTCGGTCATCCTGACCACCCACCACATGGACGAGGCCGAGCAGCTCGCCGACGACGTGGCGATCATCGACGCCGGCACGGTGATCGCGCAGGGCTCCCCCGAGGAACTGTGCCGCGGCGGCGCCGAGAACACGCTGCGCTTCACCGGCCGCCCCGGGCTCGACGTCGGCTCGCTGCTGAAGGCCCTGCCGGCCGACAGCTCCGCCGCCGAGCTGACCCCGGGCTCCTACCGGATCACCGGCAAGATCGACCCTCAGCTGCTCGCCACGGTCACCTCGTGGTGCGCGCAGCACGGGGTGATGCCGGACCGGATCTCGGTGGAACGTCACACCCTGGAGGACGTCTTCCTCGAACTGACCGGCAAGGAGCTGCGCCCGTGACCGCCACCGGCACCCACACCCCCCGGCCCGGCGCGGCCCCGCTCCCCCGCATGATCGCGGCCCAGGCGGCACTGGAGACGAAAATGCTGCTGCGCAACGGCGAGCAGTTGCTGCTCACCGTGGTGATCCCGACCCTCCTGCTGGTGCTGTTCAGCACGGTGGACGTCGTCGACACCGGCGCGGGCGAGGCGGTGGACTTCCTCACCCCCGGCATCCTCGCGCTCGCCGTGATGTCGACGGCCTTCACCGGGCAGGCCATCGCGACCGGGTTCGAACGCCGCTACGGGGTGCTGAAGCGGCTCGCCGCCTCTCCTCTGCCGCGCTGGGGCCTGATGACGGCGAAGACGCTGTCGGTGCTGGTCACCGAGATCCTCCAGGTGATCCTGCTGACGGGGATCGCCTTCGCGTTGGGCTGGGACCCGCACGGCAGCCCCGCGGCCGTCCTGCTGCTCCTGGTCGTCGGCACGGCCGCCTTCTCCGGTCTCGGCCTGCTGATGGCGGGCACCCTGAAGGCGGAGGCGACGCTGGCCGCCGCCAACCTGGTGTTCCTGCTGCTGCTGGTGGGCGGCGGGGTGATCGTGCCGCTCGACAGGTTCCCGTCCGGCGCGCAGGACGTGCTCGGCCTGCTGCCCGTCACCGCGCTCTCCGACGGCCTGCGCGACGTGCTCCAGCACGGCGCGGGAATGCCCTGGGGGGACCTGGCGATCCTGGCGGTCTGGGCCCTCTTGGGGCTCGCGGCGGCCGGCCGGTTCTTCCGCTGGGAGTAGCGGCGTCCGACCCACGGGGACCCTCGTGAAACCGTGCACAAGCGGCCCGCTTACGATGGGACGCGTGCTGAACGTGACCCGTGCCGACGCCGTAGCCGCCGTGCGCAACCCCCTCGCCTTCATCGCCGCGCGCTGGACCCCGGCTCCCCGGACGGTTCGGCGGGCGGCTCTCTTCGCGCTCGTGATGTCGGTGGTGATCGTGGTCACCGGCGGCGCCGTCCGGCTCACGGGCTCCGGCCTCGGCTGCCCGACCTGGCCCAAGTGCACCGACGACTCGCTCACCGCGACGAGCGCGATGGGCTTCCACGGCGCCATCGAGTTCGGCAACCGCATGCTGACGTACGTGCTGTGCGCGGCCGTCGGCTGGGCGATCATCGCCGCGCGCTCGGAGAAGCCGTACCGCCGGAGCCTGACCCGGCTGGGCTGGGCTCAGTTCTGGCTGGTGATGAGCAACGCCGTGCTCGGCGGGATCGTCGTGCTCGTCGGACTCAACCCGTACACGGTCGCGGCCCACTTCCTGGCCGCCTCGGCGCTGATCGCGGTCGCCGCGGTGATGTGGCAGCGCACCCGGGAGGGCGACGCCGAGCCCCGACCGCTGGTCGGCAGGCCCGTGCAGCAACTGGTGTGGTTCCTGGTTGTCGCCTCGACGCTGCTGATCGCCGTCGGCACGGTGGTCACCGGCGCGGGACCGCACGCCGGCGACTCCAGCGAGGTCGAGCGGATGCCGCTGGACTGGGAGACGGTGGCCAAGCTGCACGCCGTGCTCGCCTGGATCGTGGTGACGCTGACGTTCGCCCTGTGGTTCATCCTCAAGGCGGTGGACGCCCCGAAGAGCCCGCTGGACCGTACCCGGGACCTGTTCCTGGTGCTGCTCTCCCAGGGCGTCATCGGCTACGTCCAGTACTTCACCGACCTTCCCGAGATCCTGGTCGCACTGCACATGCTCGGATCGTGCCTGGTGTGGATCGCCGTCCTGCGTGTGCCGCTGGCGCTGCGCGAACGCGCCGGGACGGCGGCCGCCCTGCCGCACCCGGCGGCCGAGGCGACGGCCGGCACACACGCCTGAGTCCCGCGCGCCCGAGCCGGGCGGCCGGCGTGACCCACGTCTCAGTCCAGCCCGTACACCCTGCGGGCGTTGCCCGCCGCGATCAGCCCGGCCACCCGCTGCGCGTCCGCCGGTGACCACGCGCCCTCCTCGACCCAGCCGCCCAGCACCCGCGCCAGGGCCTCGCGGAACAGCCGCGCCCCGACCACGTGCAGCTCGGGCAGCCCGTGTGCGCCGGTGGAGAAGAGGATCTTCCCGAAGGGCGCCAGCTCCAGGATCTCGGCGAGGACGGTCGCCGCGCGGGCGCCGGTCCTGACGAGGGCCGCCCCGGAGTCGGCGTACACGTGCGAGAAGACTCCCGCCAGATGGGCGGCGTGCCGGTGGTAGGGGTAGCCGTGCAGCAGGACGAGGTCGGTGCCGAGGCCGGCCGTGGCGCGGACGAAGTCGGTGAGCAGCGCGGGGTCGGTGCGGTCGATCCGCGCGCCCGGCGCCCCGAGGCCCGCGTGCAGCTGCAGGGGCAGCTCCGTGGCGACGGCGCTCCACAGCAGGTGCCACAGCAGCACCGGGTCGCTCAGCTCGTCGCCGGCCCTGCGCCCGGCCAGCCAGCGGCCCGCCGCGCCGCGCACCTCCCCCGGTGCCGGCGGCTCGGGCGCGAGCGCGAGACCGTGGCGCACGCCCGCCACGGAGGTGAAGGCCACGGCGTTCGCGGCGGCCCCGTGCACCGCCTCGGCGAGGTTGGCCAGGAACGACTCGACGGTGCCGGAGGTGTCGGCCACCTGCTCGGCGAGGAGTTCCAGACGCACGATCTCGTGGGCCTCCGCGTCGCCCGTGGAGGCCAGCTCGCCCGGTCCGGTGAGATCGCCGGGCAGGCCCGTGTCGACCAGGTACGTCGTGATGCCGCTGCCGCGCAGCAGCCGGCGGCCCGCCTCCAGCACGCCGAGTTCACGACGCCGGGCGAGGTACCGGGCGGGCGGGGCGTGCGGTTCCAAGCCGAGCAGCGGTGGGCACCAGCGGCGTACCGCGAAGCCCGTCTGCGTGTCGAAGAGTGTCGTGCCGGGGGCCGGCGGGCCCGAGGTCAGGGCCAGCTGGGCCTCGAACGTGCCGAGACCCAGCTCCGTTCGCAGGACGCCGTGGCAGTACTGGTCCACCAAGGACGGCGTTTCGATCATCCGGACTCCCCGGGATATGGACCACGTCGCTTCTACGGGTCCTAACGGGTGACCGGGGCGTCAGGTGTTGCTGCCGGGCGACCGTTCGCCGCTCAGCCGTTCTTCGGACCGCCGACCTGGATGCCCGCCATCCGCGTCCACTCGTAGGGGCCGGTCCGCACCTTCGCCGCGAACTCGCCGTCGAAGGCCTCGTGAACGGTGATGCCGGCCTTCTCCACGGCCTGCTCGGCGACGGCGACCGAGGGGGCCACCAGATCGCCCCAGCCGCCGTCCTCGCCGACCAGGACGATACGGGCGCCGCGCTCGCCGAGGTGCGCGACCTGGCCCTCGGCTCCGCCGTGCTCCTTGGCGAAGGCGCTGATCCGCCGGGCCAGCCGTGCGGCCGCGCGCTCGGACCTCGCGGCCTGCTTGGCGTCGGCGGTCTCGTCAACCTGCTTGGTGTCTGCCATGGCCAGGATGCTACCGACGGGTAGAGCGGACGGCGACGGCCGGGCCGCGTGGCCTTGACCACGCACCCGGCCGTGAGCCGTGAAGAGAGGGAGCGGCTCGGGACGGCTACCGCAGGAAGGGGTCCACCGCGACGGCCACGAAGAGCAGCGACACATAGGTGATGGACCAGTGGAACAGCCGCATCTCCTTCAGCTTGCCGCCCGTGACCTCCGCCTTCGCCCGGTTCTGCAGTCCGTGTGCCTCCCACAGCCACCAGCCGCCCGCCGTCAGCGCGACCGCGGTGTAGAACCAGCCGGTGTAGCCCAGCGGCTGCAGCAGCAGCGAGACGCCGACCATCACCCAGCTGTAGAGGACGATCTGCCTGGCCACGGTCTTGTTGGAGGCGACGACCGGCAGCATCGGCACGCCGACGCGCGCGTAGTCGTCCTTGACCTTCATGGAGAGCGGCCAGTAGTGCGGCGGCGTCCAGAAGAACATGACGAGGAAGAGGACGACCGGCGCCCAGGACACCGAGTTCGTCACGGCCGACCAGCCGATCAGGACCGGCATGCAGCCGGCGATGCCGCCCCACACGATGTTCTGCGAGGTGCGCCGCTTGAGGATCATCGTGTAGACGACGACGTAGAAGAGGAGCGCGCCGAGGGCGAGCCAGGCCGACAGCCAGTTGACGGTGAGTCCGAACAGCAGGGTCGAGACCACCGCGAGGGTGATTCCGAAGGCGAGGCATTCACGCGGGCTGACCATCCCGGTGACCAGCGGACGCTGCGAGGTGCGGTCCATCAGGGCGTCGATGTCGCGGTCGATGTACATGTTCAGCGCGTTCGCGCCGCCCGCGGACAGATAGCCGCCCAGGCAGGTCACCAGCACCAGGCCGAGGTTCGGAACGCCCTGCTGCGCCAGGAACATCACCGGGACGGTGGTGATCAGCAGCAGTTCGATGATCCGCGGCTTGGTCAGCGCCACGAACGCCTTGACCCGGGCCCCGACCGGCCGCCGGCTCGGGCTCTGGCTCGCCCCGACAATCCCCACTGGACGGGATTCAACGGCCGTCACGCACACCCCTGACAGAGACTCCCAGCGAGCTCCCCACGTGAATACGGGGTAAAGGCTCGCGCGTACCACGCCACTGTAGACGTTGCCCATACCCCGATATTCGCGGGGGTGGGGTCGTGTTGGACGGCGCCCGCGGAAGAGCCGGAAGGCACTCTGTTGAGCACTCGTACGAGCGGGTCCGTATTCACTTGCTGAACAGGAAACTCACCGGTCGGCGGGCGGATCGCGAAGCTACCCGGCAGTCTGGAATGACTCGAAAAAATGCACGTTCTGACGGGGGTAGGCTCGACAACGGCCGGTGGGCGCCGCGTGCACCGGTATTCGACATGTGTGACATGTGGAGAGGAGCCCTGACCCAGGGTGAGCACCAAGCCGACCACCACAGACCTCGAGTGGACCGAGCTGGACCAGCGGGCCGTGGACACCGCCCGCGTCCTGGCCGCCGACGCCGTACAGAAGGTCGGCAACGGCCATCCCGGTACGGCGATGAGCCTGGCGCCTGCCGCGTACACCCTCTTCCAGAAGGTGATGCGACACGACCCGGCGGACGCCGACTGGGTCGGCCGCGACCGCTTCGTGCTGTCCGCGGGCCACTCGTCCCTGACGCTGTACACCCAGCTGTACCTGGCCGGCTTCGGCCTGGAGCTGGACGACCTGAAGGCCTTCCGCACCTGGGGCTCGAAGACCCCGGGGCACCCGGAGTACGGCCACACCACGGGCGTCGAGACGACGACCGGCCCGCTGGGCCAGGGTGTCGCCAACGCCGTGGGCATGGCGATGGCCGCGCGCTACGAGCGCGGGCTGTTCGACCCCGACGCCCCGGCCGGCGAGTCGCCGTTCGACCACTTCGTCTACGCGATCGCCGGTGACGGCTGCCTCCAGGAGGGCATCTCCGCCGAGGCGTCCTCGCTGGCCGGTCACCAGAAGCTCGGCAACCTGGTCCTGCTGTGGGACGACAACCACATCTCGATCGAGGGCGACACCGAGACGGCCGTCTCCGAGGACACGGTTCTGCGGTACGAGGCGTACGGCTGGCACGTGCAGCGGGTCGCCCCCAAGCCGGACGGCGACCTGGACCCGCACGCCCTGTACGACGCGATCGAGGCCGCGAAGCTGGTGACGGACAAGCCGTCCTTCATCGCGATGCGCTCGATCATCGCCTGGCCCGCCCCGAACGCGCAGAACACCGAGGCCGCGCACGGCTCGGCGCTCGGCGACGACGAGGTCGCCGCGACCAAGCGCGTCCTGGGCTTCGACCCGGAGCAGTCCTTCGAGGTCGCGGACGAGGTCATCGCCCACACCCGCAGCGCCCTGGAGCGCGGCCAGGCGGCCCGCGCCGTGTGGGAGAAGTCCTTCCAGCAGTGGCGGGACAACAACCCCGACCGCGCCGCCGAGTTCGACCGCGTCGCCGCGGGCGAGCTGCCCGCCGGCTGGGAGGAGAAGCTCCCCGTCTTCGAGCCGGGCAAGGGCGTCGCCACCCGTGCCGCGTCCGGCAAGGTGCTCCAGGCGCTCGGCGCGGTCATCCCCGAGCTGTGGGGCGGCTCCGCCGACCTCGCCGGTTCCAACAACACGACGATCGACAAGACGTCGTCGTTCCTGCCCGAGGGCAACCCGCTGCCCGAGGCGAGCCGGTACGGCCGCACGGTCCACTTCGGCATCCGCGAGCACTCCATGGCCGCGGAGATGAACGGCATCGCGCTGCACGGCAACACGCGCATCTACGGCGGCACGTTCCTCGTGTTCTCCGACTACATGCGCAACGCCGTCCGGCTGTCCGCCCTGATGCACGTGCCGGTCACCTACGTGTGGACGCACGACTCCATCGGCCTCGGCGAGGACGGCCCCACCCACCAGCCGGTCGAGCACCTCGCGTCGCTGCGCGCGATCCCCGGCCTGAACGTGGTCCGCCCGGCCGACGCCAACGAGACCGCGATCGCCTGGCGCGAGATCCTCAAGCGCTGGACGAAGGTCTTCGGCAAGGGCGCCCCGCACGGTCTGGTCCTCACCCGTCAGGGCGTGCCGACCTACGAGCCCAACGAGGACACCGCCAAGGGCGGCTACATCCTGTTCGAGGCCTCCACGGGAACGCCGGAGGTGATCCTGCTCGCGACCGGCTCCGAGGTGCACGTCGCCGTCGAGGCGCGCGAGCGGCTGGAAGCCGACGGCGTACCCACCCGGGTGGTCTCCATGCCGTCCGTGGAGTGGTTCGAGGAGCAGGACCAGGGGTACCGGGACAGCGTCCTTCCGCCGTCCGTCAGGGCGCGCGTGTCGGTCGAGGCGGGTATCGGCCTCACCTGGCACAAGTACGTCGGCGACGCCGGCCGCATCGTTTCCCTGGAGCACTTCGGTGCTTCCGCCGACGGCAAGGTCCTCTTCCAGGAATACGGCTTCACTGCCGAGAACGTGGCGGCGAAGGCGCGGGAATCCCTCGCCGCCGCCCAGCACTGACGCTCACACACGACCCGTAGGAGATGTAATTCCATGACAGACGCACTCAAGCGCCTCTCCGAGGAGGGCGTCGCGATCTGGCTGGACGACCTGTCGCGCAAGCGGATCACGTCCGGCAACCTCGCCGAGCTGATCGACCAGCAGCACGTCGTGGGCGTCACCACCAACCCGTCGATCTTCCAGAAGGCGATCTCCCAGGGCGACGGCTACGACCAGCAGCTCTCCGATCTCGCCTCCCGCGGGGTCACGGTCGAAGAGGCCATCCGCATGATCACGACGGCGGACGTCCGCGACGCCGCCGACATCCTGCGCCCGGTCTTCGACGCCACCGGCGGCCAGGACGGCCGGGTGTCCATCGAGGTGGACCCGCGCCTCGCGCACCACACCGGGCCGACGGTCGCCGAGGCCAAGCAGCTCGCGTGGCTGGTCGACCGCCCCAACACGCTGATCAAGATTCCCGCCACCATGGGCGGCCTGCCGGCCATCACCGAGGTCATCGGCCTGGGCATCAGCGTCAACGTCACGCTGATCTTCTCGCTGGAGCGCTACCGCCAGGTCATGGACGCCTACCTGTCCGGCCTGGAGCAGGCCAGGGACCGCGGCCTGGACCTGTCGAAGATCCACTCCGTGGCGTCCTTCTTCGTGTCCCGCGTGGACACCGAGATCGACAAGCGCCTCGACGCGCTCGGCACCGACGAGGCCAAGGCCGCCCGCGGCAAGGCCGGACTCGCCAACGCCCGCCTCGCCTACCAGGCGTACGAGGAGGTCTTCGCCGGCGAGCGCTGGGCCGCGCTGGAGAAGGCGGGCGCCAACAAGCAGCGTCCGCTGTGGGCCTCCACCGGCGTGAAGGACCCCGCGTACAAGGACACCCTGTACGTGGACGACCTGGTGGCGCCGAACACGGTGAACACCATGCCGGAGGCGACCCTGTTCGCCGCCGAGGACCACGGCTCCGTCACCGGCAACACCATCGCCGGCACCTACGAGCAGGCCCGCGCCGAGATCGACGCCGTCGAGAAGCTCGGCATCTCCTACGACGAGGTGGTCCAGCTCCTCGAGGACGAGGGCGTCGAGAAGTTCGAGGCGTCCTGGAACGACCTGCTCAAGTCGACCGAGGCGGAGCTCCAGCGCCTCGCCCCCTCGGAGGGCTGAGGATTTGTCGAGCAGCAACCCGCTGCGTGACCCCGCCGACCGACGGCTCCCGCGTATCGCGGGGCCGTCGGGCCTGGTCATCTTCGGCGTCACGGGCGATTTGTCCCGGAAGAAGCTCATGCCCGCCGTGTACGACCTCGCCAACCGGGGTCTGCTGCCGCCGGGTTTCTCCCTGGTCGGCTTCGCCCGCCGGGAGTGGGAGCACGAGGACTTCGCACAGGAGGTCCACGACGCCGTCAAGGAGCACGCCCGCACGCCCTTCCGCGAGGAGGTCTGGCAGCAGCTCGTCCAGGGCATGCGCTTCGTGCAGGGCACCTTCGACGACGACGAGGCGTTCGAGCGGCTGCACGCCACGATCGACGAACTCGACCGGGCCCAGGGCACGGGCGGCAACTTCGCCTTCTACCTCTCGGTGCCGCCGCGTTCCTTCCCGGTCGTCATCAAGCAGCTGAAGAAGCACGGCCTGGCCGACCAGCGCAACGGCTCCTGGCGGCGCGCGGTCATCGAGAAGCCCTTCGGCCACGACCTCGCCTCGGCCGAGGAGCTCAACAAGGTCGTCCACGAGGTCTTCGGCTCGGACCAGGTCTTCCGCATCGACCACTACCTCGGCAAGGAGACCGTCCAGAACATCCTGGCGCTCCGCTTCGCGAACACGATGTTCGAGCCGATCTGGAACCGGTCCTTCGTGGACCACGTGCAGATCACCATGGCCGAGGACATCGGCATCGGCGGCCGGGCCGGCTACTACGACGGCATCGGCGCCGCCCGTGACGTCATCCAGAACCACCTGCTCCAGCTCATGGCGCTGACCGCCATGGAGGAGCCCGCCTCCTTCGACGCGGACGCGCTGGCCGCGGAGAAGACCAAGGTGCTCGGCGCCGTCCGGCTGCCGAAGGACCTGGGCCGTGACACCGTGCGCGGTCAGTACGCGGCCGGCTGGCAGGGCGGCGAGAAGGCCGTCGGCTATCTCGAAGAGGACGGCATCGACCCCAAGTCGAAGACCGACACCTACGCCGCGATCAAGGTGGGCGTCGACAACCGCCGCTGGGCGGGCGTCCCGTTCTATCTGCGTACCGGCAAGCGGCTCGGCCGGCGGGTCACCGAGATCGCGGTCGTCTTCCAGCGGGCCCCGCACTCCCCGTTCGACTCCACGGCCACCGAGGAGCTCGGGGCGAACGCCATCGTCATCCGGGTCCAGCCGGACGAGGGGATCACGGTCCGCTTCGGCTCCAAGGTGCCCGGCACCTCCATGGAGATCCGGGACGTGTCGATGGACTTCGCCTACGGCGAGTCCTTCACCGAGTCCTCCCCCGAGGCGTACGAGCGGCTGATCCTGGACGTGCTGCTGGGCGACTCGAACCTCTTCCCCCGCACCGAGGAGGTCGAGCTCTCCTGGAAGATCCTCGACCCGATCGAGCAGTACTGGGACAAGAACGGCAGGCCCGCACAGTACCCGTCGGGCACCTGGGGGCCGGTCGAGGCCGACGAGATGCTCGAGCGAGACGGACGGAGCTGGCGCCGGCCATGAAAACGGACCTCACGGACACCACTGCCAGCAAGATCAACAAGGCGCTGGTGCAGGGCCGCCGTGCGATAGGCACACCCGCCGTCGGCATGGTGCTCACCCTCGTCGTCGTCACGGACGAGGAGAACGCCTACGACGCCCTGAAGGCCGCGGGCGACGCGTCGCACGAGCACCCCTCGCGCACGCTCGTGGTCATCAAGCGCGTCTCCCGCTCCCCCCGGGGCCGCACCCAGTCCCGCCTCGACGCCGAGGTACGGCTGGGCGCGGACGCCGGCAGCGGCGAGACGGTCATCCTCCGGCTGTACGGCGAGGTCTCCGACCACGCCCAGTCCGTCGTGCTGCCGCTGCTGCTGCCGGACGCGCCCGTGGTGGTCTGGTGGTCGGTGGACGCGCCGCGCGACCCGGCGGGCGACCCGCTGGGCGCCCTGGGCCAGCGCCGGGTCACCGACAGCTACACGGCGGAGAAGCCCGTCGACGAGCTGCGCTCCCGCGCCGAGACCTACGAGCCGGGCGACACCGACCTGGCGTGGGCCCGGATCACTCCGTGGCGTTCCATGCTGGCCGCCGCACTCGACCAGGTCAGCTGTGAGATCGTGTCCGCCGAGGTGGCGGGCGAGGAGTCCAACCCGAGCGTCGAGCTGCTCGCCATGTGGCTCGCGGACCGGCTCCATGTGCACGTCCGGCGCGCGGTCTCGGCCGGACCCGGTCTGACCCAGGTGCGGATGGAGACCACCGGCGGCCCGATCACGCTGCACCGGTCGGACGGCGCGATGGCCACCCTGGCACTGCCCGGCCAGCCGGACCGGGCGGTGGCGCTCAAGCGGCGGGAGACCTCCGAGCTGCTCGCGGAGGAACTCCGCAGGCTCGATCCCGACGACACGTACGCGTCCGCCCTGCGGTTCGGCGTGGACCGGCTGGGCGGTCTCCAGTCGGCCGCCGAGCGGGTGGCGGAGCGGGCCGAGGCCGCCTCCCAGCCCCCGCCGTCTCTGCCGGTCCGCGCCGTGCCGGAACCGGCTGCCGCCGGCCGTGACTCCGGCCCGGCCGCCCCTGCCGCACCCGCCGCCGCCTCGCCGGGCTCCGGTGACGCCGAGAGGCCGTCTCCCGCGCAGATGCCCCCGGTCAGGAAGGCGGATCCGCAGTGAGCACGCCCCAGCTGGTCGTCCACCGCGACAAGGAACTGATGGCACAGGCCGCGGCGGCCCGCCTGATCACGAAGATCGTGGACGCGCAGGCCTCCCGGGGCCATGCGTCCGTGGTCCTCACCGGCGGCCGCAACGGCAACGGCCTGCTGGCCGCGCTGGCCGCCGCACCCGCCCGCGACGCCGTCGACTGGACGCGGCTCGACCTGTGGTGGGGCGACGAGCGGTTCCTGCCCGAGGGCGACCCGGAGCGCAACATCACGCAGGCCCGTGAGGCCCTGCTGGACTCCGTCCCGGTGGACCCCAAGCGTGTGCACGCCATGCCCGCGTCGGACGGTCCCGACGGCGCCGACGTGGAGGCGGCCGCGGCCGGCTACGCCGAGGAGCTGGCCCGCGCGGCCGGTCCCGAGAACCACGGCGCGGTTCCGTCCTTCGACGTGCTGATGCTGGGCGTGGGCCCGGACACCCATGTCGCCTCGCTCTTCCCGGAGCTGCCGGCCGTGCGGGAGACCGAGCGCACGGTGGTCGGTGTGCGCGGCGCGCCCAAGCCCCCGCCGACCCGCGTCACCCTCACCCTCCCGGCGATCCGGGCGGCCCGTGAGGTGTGGCTGCTCGCGGCCGGCGAGGACAAGGCGCAGGCCGCGGCCATCGCCCTGTCCGGAGCGGGCGAGGTCCAGGCCCCGGCCGCGGGAGCCCGGGGACGCGCCCGCACCCTGTGGCTGCTGGACTCGGCGGCGGCCTCGCGGCTGCCGAGGTCGCTGTACCCGCCGGCCTCGTCGTAACACCTTCTGCGCACCGGCGGTCGACGCCGGGTCCCGTCCAGGGACCCGGCGTCGACTCGTTCACCGCACCGTCAGGAAGGACGCTCCGGTCCCTGCCGCCTCACCGGCGGCCTCGCAGCTCCCGGTACGTGGCGACGAGGGCCCTGGTGGACGCGTCCAGACCGGGCACGTCGGCGCCCTCGGTGAGGGCCGGTTCGACGCGCTTGGCGAGGACCTTGCCGAGCTCCACGCCCCACTGGTCGAAGGAGTCGATGTTCCACACCGCGCCCTGCACGAACACCTTGTGCTCGTAGAGGGCGATGAGCTGGCCGAGGACGGACGGGGTGAGTTCCTTCGCCAGGATGGTCGTGGTGGGGTGGTCGCCCTTGAAGGTCCTGTGGGCGACCAGTTCCTCCGGCACCCCTTCCGCGCGGACCTCCTCAGGTGTCTTGCCGAAGGCCAGCGCCTGCGTCTGCGCGAAGAAGTTCGCCATCAACAGGTCGTGCTGCGCCCTGAGTTCGCCGCTCAGTTCGGCGACCGGCTCGGCGAAGCCGATGAAGTCGGCCGGGATGAGCTTCGTGCCCTGGTGGATCAACTGGTAGTAGGCGTGCTGCCCGTTGGTGCCCGGCGTGCCCCAGACGACGGGGCCGGTCTGCCAGTCCACCTCCGTGCCGTCCCGGCCGACGTACTTGCCGTTGGACTCCATGTCCAGCTGCTGGAGGTAGGCGGCGAACTTCGACAGGTAGTGGCTGTACGGCAGCACGGCGTGCGACTGGGCGTCGTGGAAGTTGCCGTACCAGATGCCCAGCAGGCCCAGGATCAGCGGGGCGTTGGACTCGGGGGGCGCGGTGCGGAAGTGCTCGTCGACGAGGTGGAAGCCGTCGAGCATCTCGCGGAACCGGTCCGGGCCGATGGCGATCATCAGCGACAGGCCGATCGCCGAGTCGAAGGAGTAGCGGCCGCCGACCCAGTCCCAGAACTCGAACATGTTGGCCGTGTCGATGCCGAAGCCGGCGACCTTCCCGGCGTTCGTCGACAGTGCCACGAAGTGCTGGGCGACCGCCTTCTCGTCGCCGCCCAGGCCGTCGAGGAGCCAGGAGCGGGCCGAGGTGGCGTTGGTGATCGTCTCGATGGTGGTGAACGTCTTCGACGCGACGATGAACAGCGTCTCGGCCGGATCCAGGTCCCGGACCGCCTCGTGCAGGTCGGCGCCGTCCACGTTGGACACGAAGCGGACCGTGAGGTCGCGGTCGGTGTAGCTGCGCAGTGCCTCGTAGGCCATCGCCGGGCCCAGGTCGGAGCCGCCGATGCCGATGTTGACGACGTTGCGGATGCGGCGGCCGGTGTGGCCGGTCCACTCGCCCGAGCGCACCCGCCCGGCGAAGCCGGCCATCCTGTCGAGGACGGCGTGCACCGCGGGGACGACGTTCTCCCCGTCGACCTCGACCACCGCGTCGCGCGGGGCCCGCAGGGCGGTGTGCAGCACCGCGCGGTCCTCGGTGGTGTTGATCTTCTCCCCGCGGAACATGGCGTCCCGCAGCCCGAAGACGTCGACCGCCGCGGCCAGCTCGCGCAGCAGTCGCAGCGTCTCGTCGGTGACGAGGTGCTTGGAGTAGTCGATGTTCAGGTCGCCGACCTGCAGGGTGTGACCGGCCCCGCGGTCGGGGTCGGCGGCGAACAGCTCCCGCAGCCGCACCTCGCCGAGTTCCTCGCGGTGTTCGGCCAGAGCGGTCCACTCGGGCGTCTGGTTCAGCCTCGTACGGCCGTCTGCGTTCATCTCGGACTTCAGCCCTTCCTCACCTGTCCGTGCTGCCTCGCACGCCTTGCCCCGCCGCTCCCAACCTAGTTGATCAGGAGATGGCACGAGCGGACGTGCCGTGGCCCGCGGGGCAACAGGAGGTACGTCCCGCGGGCGCCCGGGTGTCAGCGCGGTGGCGGCGGGTTCGGAGAGGCGAGGTCACGGAGAACGGCACAGGGCAGGGCGAAGGGCAGCGCGGAGGGCCGTTGCGCGGGCACGGGCGACGGCCCGGGCGCGAAAGCAGGTCCGGCCGGGCACCCTCGGGCGCCCGGCCGGTATGTCGCTAGATCTCGCCCCGTAGCTTGGCGAGCGCCTCGGCGAGGATCGCCTCGCCGTCCGCGTCGCTGCGCCGCTCCCGCACATAGGCGAGGTGCGTCTTGTAGGGCTCGGTGCGCGGGGGGTCCGGGGGGTTGTCCCGGTCCTGCCCGGCGGGAAAGCCGCAGCGCGGGCAGTCCCAGGTCTCGGGAACCTGCGCGTCGCTGGCGAAGCTGGGCACCGTCTCGTGTCCGTTGGAGCACCAGAAGGAGATGCGCAGACGGGGCGCGGACTCGCCCCGCTCGGCCTCGCCCATCGGCCCCGCCCCGACCCGGCTACCTCGGATCGCGTTGCCACTTGCCACGGTCGTAACTCCCTGCGTGATGGTGCCGCGAAGCGAGTCGGCGTTTCGCTTCGCTGCGAGCGCCTCAGTCTACGTAAGGCCCAACGCGCGTCCAGTGATTGGAGTTACAGCTCCCACACCTGGACGCAAGCCCCATGATAGGCCGCGCTGTGCTGCGCGTACCGAACATGGGGCCTTACGTACCGGAATGTGCGTGCCTGTGAGAAGCTGATCAGTTGTTCGTCTTCATCAGGATGCCGAGGACGATGATGGAGGCGAACCACAGCGTCCCGACCACGACGGTGATGCGGTCGAGGTTGCGCTCGGCGACCGAGGAACCGCCGACGGAGGACTGCATGCCACCGCCGAACATGTCGGAGAGGCCGCCGCCCTTCCCCTTGTGCATCAGCACCAGCAGCATCAGCAGCAGGCTGAAGACGATCAGGGCGATCGAGAACCCCAAAACCACGGCTGGACCAACTTCCTCGGATTCGGATAAGGACCGGAACGGACAACGGGGGCACAGCGCCTTTTCCCGTGCGGCTGCGCCGCGTGGCGCTATGCCCCCGCAAGAGTACGACGGATCGCCGCTACCGCATACTCACAGCTCGGATCACTGGTCGCGGAAGCGCACGATCTTGACGAACTCGTCCGCGTCCAGCGAGGCGCCGCCGACCAGCGCGCCGTCGATGTCGGCCTGCGCCATGATCTCGGCGACGTTGCCGGACTTGACGGAGCCGCCGTACTGGATGCGGACCTTGTCGGCCAGCTCCTGGGTGTAGAGCTCGGCGAGCTTGGCGCGGACGGCGGCACAGACCTCCTGCGCGTCCTCGGCGCCGCAGACCTTGCCGGTGCCGATGGCCCACACGGGCTCGTAGGCGATCACGACGGACTCGGCCTGCTCGGCCGGGAGGTCCTTCAGACCGCCCTCCACCTGGGCGAGGGTGTGGACGACGTGGTTGCCCGCCTCGCGGACGTCCAGCTCCTCGCCGACGCACAGGATGGGGGTCAGGCCGTGCTTGTAGGCGGCCTTGACCTTGGCGTTCACCAGCTCGTCGGTCTCGTCGTGGTACTGCCGGCGCTCGGAGTGGCCGATCGTGACGAACGTGCACTTCAGCTTGGCGAGCATCGCACCGGAGATCTCGCCGGTGTAGGCACCGGAGTCCTGCGCCGAGATGTCCTGGGCGCCGTACTTGATCTTGAGCTTGTCGCCGTCGACCAGGGTCTGCACGGAGCGCAGGTCGGTGAAGGGCGGCAGGACGGCGACCTCGACGGCCTCGTAGTCCTTGTCGGCCAGGGCGAAGGCGAGCTTCTGGACGTGCGCGATGGCCTCGAGGTGGTTGAGGTTCATCTTCCAGTTGCCCGCCATCAGCGGCGTACGAGTGGTCATGCGGGGTCAGCCTTCCAGTGCGGCGAGGCCGGGGAGCGTCTTGCCCTCGAGGTATTCGAGGGAGGCGCCGCCACCGGTCGAGATGTGGCCGAATGCGTTCTCGTCGAAGCCCAGCAGACGGACGGCCGCGGCGGAGTCGCCACCGCCGACCACCGTGAACGCCGGGGATTCGACGAGGGCCTGGGCGACCGCCCTGGTGCCCTCGGCGTAGTCGGGGTGCTCGAAGACGCCCATGGGGCCGTTCCAGAAGACGGTCGCGGCGTCGGCGAGCTTCGAGGCGTACAGCTTGCGGGTCTCGGGGCCGATGTCCAGGCCCAGCTGGTCGGCGGGGATGGCGTCCGCGGCGACGGTGTTCGGGTTCGCCGGGGCCTTGGTCTTCAGGTCCGGGAATCCGGTGGAGGTCAGCACGTCGACGGGGAGGACCAGCTCGACGCCGTTCTTCTCGGCCCGCTCGATGTACTCCTGGACGACGGGGATCTGGTCCTCCTGGAGGAGGGAGGCGCCCACCTCGTACCCCTTGGCCTTCAGGAAGGTGAACACCATGCCGCCGCCGATGAGGAGGCGGTCCGCCTTGCCCAGCAGCTGGTCGATGACGGCGAGCTTGTCGGAGACCTTGGAGCCGCCGAGGGCGACGACGTAGGGCCGCTCGACGTTCTCGGTGAGCTTCTTCAGGACGCCGACCTCGGTGGCGATGAGGTAGCCGGCGGCGTGCGGCAACCGGGCAGGGAGGTCGGTGACGGAGGCGTGCCCCCGGTGCACCGCGCCGAAGCCGTCGCCGACGTAGACGTCCGCGAGTTCGGCGAGCCGGTCGGCGAAGGCGCCGCGCTCGGCGTCGTCCTTGCTGGTCTCGCCCGGGTTGAAGCGCAGGTTCTCGATGACGGCGACCTGGCCGTCGGCGAGGCCGGCGACCGTGGAGCGCGCGGAGTCACCGACCGTGTCGGTCGCGAAGGCCACCGGCGCGCCGAGGAGTTCGCCCAGCCGGGCGGCGGCCGGGGCGAGGGAGAAGGCCGGGTCCGCCGCACCCTTGGGGCGGCCCAGGTGTGAGGCGACGACCACCTTGGCGCCCGCGTCCGCGAGGGCCTTGACGGTGGGCAGGACGGCGCGGATACGGCCGTCGTCGGTGATGGCGTCGCCGTCGAGCGGCACGTTGAGGTCGGCGCGGACGAAGACCCGCTTGCCTGCGACGCCTTCGGCGAGAAGTTCGTCGATCGTCTTCATTACGGGGGCTCCTGGGAAGGGCTCGTGGTGCTCGAGATCGCTCGTGGTCGTAGGAGGGGGCCGGTCAGCACGTGCCGCAGGGCCCGGGCGGCGCGTCCCTGCGCCGTCCGGGCCCTGCGCTCACGTCGAGGTGCCTGATCCGACGATCAGAGCCGGCCGCCGACGAAGACCGTCAGGTCCACGAGGCGGTTGGAGTAGCCCCACTCGTTGTCGTACCAGCCGAGGATCTTCACCGAGTTCCCCTCCTGGACCATGGTCAGGGAGGAGTCGAAGGTGCAGGAGGCCGGGTCGCTGACGATGTCCGAGGAGACGATCGGGTCCTCGGTGTAGGCCAGGTAGCCCTTGAGGTCGCCGTCCTCGGAGGCCTTCTTGAACGCGGCGTTGACCTCGTCCTTGGTGACCTCGCGCTGGAGGGTCACGACCAGGTCGGTGGCCGAGCCGGTCGGGACCGGGACGCGCATCGCGATGCCGTCGAGCTTGCCCTTGAGCTGCGGCAGGACCAGGGCGGTGGCCTTGGCGGCGCCCGTCGTGGTCGGGATGATGTTCTCGGCGGCGGCGCGGGCGCGGCGCAGGTCCGAGTGCGGGAAGTCCAGGATGCGCTGGTCGTTGGTGTACGCGTGGACCGTCGTCATCAGGCCCTTGACGATGCCGAAGTTCTCGTCGAGGACCTTGGCCATCGGCGCCACACAGTTGGTGGTGCAGGAGGCGTTGGAGATGACGTGGTGGTTCGCCGGGTCGTACTTGTCCTGGTTGACGCCCATCACGATGGTGATGTCCTCGTCCTTGGCCGGAGCCGAGATGAGGACCTTCTTCGCGCCGCCCGCGATGTGCTTCTCGGCGTCGGCCTTCTTGGTGAAGATGCCGGTCGACTCGATCACGATGTCGACGCCGAGGTCGCCCCACGGGATGTCGGCGGGGTTGCGCTCGGACAGCACCTTGATGGTGTGGCCGTCCACGGTGATCGTGTCCGCCGTGTGCGACACCTCGGCCTTGAGACGGCCCAGGATGGTGTCGTACTTCAGCAGGTGGGCGGTGGTCGCGGTGTCACCAAGGTCGTTGACAGCCACGATCTCGATGTCAGCACCCTGCTCCAGCAGCGCGCGGAAGTAGTTACGACCGATGCGGCCAAAGCCGTTGATGCCTACGCGGATCGTCACGAACCGATCTCCTCGTTGGTACGCCGGCCACGAGGTGCCGGCGAGCTGTATTTGGGATGTCCCCGACCACCCACGACCCTACCTCTCCGGGGCCGCCGGAGTGACATCGAGTTCGCCCATACACGGCACGGCGGTCCGTACCCGCCAGTAGGGGTACGGACCGCACGGGCCGGGCGGGCCCGATCACTCGATCCGGTTACGAACCGTCACGAAGTGTTGACTTGGGCGTGTCATCGCGCAAGTGAGGCGAGTGCCTTTCCGATGAGCGTCTTGCGGTCGGCCGCCGCGGTGACGTGCTCCAGACCGAAACCGAGCAGCACGGTGTCATCGGTGGTGACCGCTCCGTACGTCTGGAACAGGACGCCGGTGCGCGCCCAGTCCTTCAGCACGCCCGGGCTGCCGGTGGGCGGTCCGCCGGCCTTCCAGGCGCCGAGCGACGTCTCGAAGCCCTCGGTCTCGACGGCGCCGCCGCCGACGACCAGCGAGGCGTCGTCCGCGAGCACGCCTCGGCCGCCGCTGCCCGGGTCGGTGACGTAGGCGATCGAGACCTCGACGTTCTTGCCCGCGTACGCGCTCAGGTCGAAGTTCACCTGCTGCCAGCCGCTGGAGGCGCCGGTGAGGGCGTTCCAGGAGCCGGTGGACCCGGTGGCGGTGCAAGCGTTCGCGCCCAGGGTGAGGTAGTGCTCGAGCCACGGGTGCTCACCGACGTAGAAGCCGGCCCCGCACTCCGCGGGCACGGTGGTGCGGGTGGCGCCGCCCGCCTCCGCAAGAGTGGTCCAGTCGTCGCCGCCGACGGTGTGGATCTCGACGATGGCGTTGTCGTAGCCCGGCTCGGTGTCCCACAGCAGCTGGGTGCGCAGCGTCGGCTTGCCCGCCGCGCCGACGCCGCCGAGGTCGATGGTGCGGGTGAGGCGCTTGTAGGCGTCGTCGGTGTGCACGGCCGCGGCCATGTACGAGCCCGCGTACGGCCCGTAGGGGTTGACCGTCCCGGCGAACTGCCCGGCGCCCGCGCTCGCGAACTGCGGGTAGTCGGCCGCGGGCAGCTCGTCCGAGGTGAGCGCGTAGGTGCCGGCCTTGTCGAGCGGGTTCGAGGTGGCCGGGCCGAGGGCCGCGCTCAGTCCGCCGAGCCTGCCGGAACCGGTGAAGCCGGTGGCGCCGGGGGTCGAGGTGCGGGAGTAGGCGCCCAGGTAGTACTGGCTGAAGTCGTTCGACGGGGTGCCGTCGGCCAGGGCGACGCTGCCGCCGGCCAGCTCGCCCGCCTCGATCAGCTTGCCGCCCTCGTTGAGGAAGGCGCGCAGCGCGAGCTGGGTCGGGTTGCCGGGGGTGCTCGCGCCCGTGTAGTGGACGACCGTACGGAAGTGGCTCAGCACGGCGAGCGGGTCGGGCGCCCCCTGGGCGGCGACGTCCCAGACGATCGCCTTGCGGCCGTTGGCCTTCAGCGCGTCCACGTAGGTCTGCGCCTGCGTTGCCGTCGCCCCCTCCTCGGCGACCACGAGCGTGTCGGCCTGGGCCCGCGCGGCGACGGTGTAGGTGAAGTGCGCGCTGGAGACCTTCTTCCCGTTCTCGCTCCTGCCGGTGAACCACACCTCGACCTTGTCGCCCGGCTTGCCGTCCTTCACCTTGGCCCGGTACGCGTCGAAGTAGAGGTTGTCCTCCCCGCCGTAGGTCTCGCCGCCCTTCCAGTGCCGGAGCGCCTGGTCCCGGGTACGGCCGCCGTTGACGCGGTAGTTGAGCTCCTTGTCGCGGATCGCCTTGCGCACGACGACGGAGACCTGCTGGTCCGCGCCGCGCGAGTACGACGTGGTGAAGGGCGCCGGGGTGAAGTCGGCGGCGGCCAGGCCGACCGAGGACTTCGGGCGGTCGGGGCGCGCGGCGGACTCGGCGACCGAGAGCGCGAACGGGACGTTCTTGGCGAACTCGGCCTGGATCAGCTTCTCGTCGTCCGGGAAGGTGAAGACCGACTGGCAGTCCGCGCTCTTCCACTGGTCGTCGGGGTCGACGTTCGACGCGGTCTGACAGGTCGACATCTCTGGGGTGAACATGGCCATGCCGTTGACGTTCGAGGCGTGGCCGTCCGCCTCTCCGTTGGTCGTGTAGAGCTCCGAGGAGACCTGCGGGTGGTAGCCCGGGACGGCCGAGTTCTCGGGGGTGCCGGCGAGCGCCTCGTAGGCGACGTCGTCCGGGGTGTCGGTGGCGACCTGCCAGCCGACCCCGTAGAGGAGGAGTTCGGCGGCGGAGTGGTAGTTGATGCCGTAGGTGAAGCCGATGCGCTTCTCGAAGGCGTCGAGCGCCCTGGTCTCGGGCTCGGAGGCGGGTTTCGCGCCGCGGTAGGTCTCGCTGGTGGGGTTCGGTGACGAACCCTCGTTGTCGTAGCCCCACTTGTAGGCGAAGTTGCGGTTGAGGTCGACGCCGTCACCGGTGGAGATCGCGCCGTCGCCGTTGACGTCCCGCAGGTTCTTGCGCCACATGCGGTTGTCGGTGCTCTTGAAGGTGTAGTCGTAGCCGTCGGGGTTGGCCGACAGGACGAACCACAGCTCGTTGGAGTCGACGATCTTCTTGACGCGTTTGTCGGTGCGGTAGTTGTCCAGGTAGTAGTGCATCAGCCGCCGGGTCATCTCGGGGGTGATCCACTCGCGCGCGTGCTGGTTGGACATGTACAGCACCGAGGGCTTGGAGCCGTCGGCGGACTTCTTCGCGTCCCTGGTCAGCTTGAGGGCGAGGATGTCCTGCCCGTTCACGGTCTTGCCGAGGGAGACGACCTTGGTGAGGCCGGGGTTCTGCCGGCCGGTGCGCAGGATCTCCTCCCGCAGGCCGCCGCTTCCGCTGTACGGGCGGAACACGCCCTGGGCGGCGGCCTCCACGCGCTTCTCGGACGTGGCCGACATCGTGTGCTCGGCGAGCCGGACACCCTGCTTGCCGAGCTTCTTCGCCTGATCGTCGGTCAGGTAGACCTCGACGGTCGCGGTGCCCTTCGCGGGCACCTGCTCGCTGAGTTCGTGCCCGTCCTGGCCGGCCGCCAGCAGCAGGGGTACCTGCGCTCCGCTGACCTCGGCCCGGAAGACCTTGACCTCGGCCGGATCGGGCTTCGGTGCGTGTGCGGGCTGCGCCTGGGCGATGGGCGCGAGTGCCGCTCCGCCGAGCAGGAGTGCGCCGACAGCGAGGATCGATCTCGCTCTAGGTCTCATGAACCCCCCTAGCGTGAGTTCGCCACAGCAGCGAACTCTGCCAGGCTCATGACAGTCCATGATCCAGTCAAGAGCGCCTCATAGCCAGACAAAAGCCGGTGAGGTCGCCCGATCGGACGCCCCCACCGGCCTTCTGACGGCCGATCAGCCCACCAGGTTGTCGGCGAGCTCCTCACTCAGGTTGCACTCCGTGCCCGGGATCCCGAGGTCCGAGGCCCGCTTGTCGGCCATCGCCAGCAGCCGGCGGATCCGCCCGGCCACCGCGTCCTTCGTCAGCGGCGGATCGGCGAGCGCGCCGAGCTCCTCCAGGGAGGCCTGTTTGTGGTCCATGCGCAGCCGGCCGGCCGCCGCGAGATGCTCGGGCACCTCGTCGCCGAGGATCTCCAGGGCGCGCTGGACACGGGCTCCGGCGGCCACCGCGGCGCGCGCCGAGCGGCGCAGGTTGGCGTCGTCGAAGTTGGCGAGCCGGTTGGCCGTGGCGCGCACCTCGCGGCGCATCCGGCGCTCCTCCCAGGCCAGCACCGACTCGTGCGCGCCCA
Organism: Streptomyces sp. P3; assembly: GCF_003032475.1. NCBI lineage: Bacteria > Bacillati > Actinomycetota > Actinomycetes > Kitasatosporales > Streptomycetaceae > Streptomyces > Streptomyces sp. P3. Next base: position 4,340,552 of record NZ_CP028369.1, on the reverse strand, counting down.
GCCGGGTAAGCAGGGCGCCGATCGCGTCGCCGTCGCGGACCACGACCCGGTCGACCCCGCGCACCTCGCGGGCCTTCGCCGCGATGGAGAGCCGTCGGGCCGCGCCGACCAGCGCGAGCGCGGCCTCGGGGCCCGGGCAGGTCACCTCCAGCGACGACGAGCGGCCGGGCTCGGTGAGCGAACCGTGCGCCAGGAAGGCGCCGCGCCAGGCCGCCTCCGCGTCGCAGGTCGCGCCGGAGACCACCTGCGGGGGCAGGCCCCGGATGGGGCGTCCGCGGCCGTCCACGAGCCCCGTCTGCCGGGCGAGCTGGTCACCGCCGGCGACCACCCGCACGACGTAGCGCGAACCGCGGCGCAGACCGCCGGGCGCCATCACGATCAGCTCCGAGCCGTGGCCGAAGATCTCCAGGATGTCCCGCTTGAGCCGGCGGGCCGCCATCGCCGTGTCCAGCTCCGCCTCGATCACGATGCGCCCGCTCACCAGGTGGAGGCCGCCGGCGAACCGCAGGATGGCGGAGACCTCCGCCTTTCTGCAGCAGGTACGGGTGACGGGGAGCCGGGAGATCTCGTCCTTCACCGCTGCCGTCATCGCCATGGGCCGATCCTTCCATGCATCCGAAAAATACGGTCGTACGCGGCGGCCAACAGCTCCGGGTCGTGCCTCGGGGTTCCGTCGGGCCGGGCCACCGGCGCCAGCTCGACCGCGGCTCCGAACCTCTTGGCGGCGTCGGCCAGCGAGTCGCGGTCGGGCACGGCGGCCTCGTCGGCCAGCACCACGTCCAGGGCGAGTTTAGGGGCGTGTCGTCCCAAAACCTCCAAATGACGCTGCGGTGAGAAGCCGTCGGTTTCACCGGGTTGCGGAGCGAGGTTCAGCGAGAGCACCCGGCGCGCCTTCGTCTCCATGAGCGCGTCGAGCAGGTCGGGCACCAGCAGATGCGGCATGACCGAGGAGAACCAGGAGCCCGGCCCCAGCACCACCCAGTCGGCGTCCAGGACCGCTTCGACGGCCTCCGGGACGGCCGGCGGGTCGTGCGGCACCAGGTGCACGGACTGCACCTCGCCCGGTGTCAGCGCCACGGTCGCCTGTCCCCGGACCGTGTCGACGTCGTCGGGCCGCTCGGGATCGTGCCCCTTCACCAACGCCTGGAGCTCCAGCGGCACGGCCGACATGGGCAGCACGCGCCCCTGCGCGCCGAGCAGCCGCCCGACCAGGTCGAGGGCCTGCACGTGGTCGCCGAGCTGCTCCCACAGGGCGACGATCAGCAGGTTGCCCACCGCGTGGCCGTTGATCTCGCCCTGCGACTGGAAGCGGTGCTGGATGACCCGGGCCCAGGTCTGACCCCAGTCGTCGTCGCCGCACAGCGCGGCGAGCGCCTTGCGCAGGTCGCCGGGCGGCAGGACGCCCAGTTCCTCGCGCAGGCGTCCGCTGGAGCCGCCGTCGTCGGCCACCGTGACCACGCCGGTGAGGTCGCCGGTGATCCGGCGCAGTGCGGTGAGCGAGGCGGACAGGCCCATGCCGCCGCCCAGGGCGACCACCTTGGGCTGGGCGCCGCGGCGGCGTGGTTTGCCGCCGCGGGCCTCGGCCGGCCGGCCCGTGCGCCCCTCCGGGGCGACCCTGCGCAGCCGGCCGAGCCGTGGAGAACGTCCCGTCATTCCCGTCCCATGTCCCGGTGCACGACCACCGTCTCCACGCCCTCGGCCGCGAGGCGCGCGGCGAGCTTCTCCGACATGGCCACCGAGCGGTGCTTGCCGCCCGTGCAGCCGACCGCGATGGTCACATAGCGCTTGCCTTCGCGGCGGTAGCCCGCGGCGACCAGCTGCAGGAGCTCCGCGTACCGGTCCAGGAACTCCTTGGCACCCGGCTGGTTGAGGACGTACGCCGAGACCTCCTCGTTGAGCCCGGTGTAGGGGCGCAGCTCCGGGACCCAGTGCGGGTTGGGCAGGAAGCGCATGTCCACGACCAGGTCGGCGTCGACCGGCAGGCCGTACTTGAAGCCGAAGGACATGACGGTCGCCCGCAGCTCGGGCTCCTCCTCGCCGGCGAACTGGGCGTCCATCTTGGCGCGCAGTTCGTGCACGTTGAGGCTGGAGGTGTCGATCACCAGGTCGGCGTCGCCGCGCAGTTCGCGCAGCAGCTCACGCTCGGCGGCGATGCCGTCGACGATGCGGCCGTCCCCCTGCAGGGGGTGCGGGCGCCGCACCCCCTCGAAGCGGCGCACCAGGGCGTCGTCGGAGGACTCGAGGAAGACGATCCGCCGGGTGACGCCCTTCGTCTCGAGGTCGGCGAGCGACTCGCGGAGGTTGTCGAAGAAGCGCCGGCCGCGGACGTCGACGACGACCGCGATCCGCGCCACGTTGCCCTGGGAACGGGCGCCCAGCTCGACCATCGTCGGGATCAGGGCGGGCGGCAGGTTGTCGACGACGAACCAGCCGAGGTCCTCCAGACACTTGGCCGCGGTCGAACGGCCGGCCCCGGACATGCCGGAGATGATCACCAGCTCGGGGATGGCCGCCTCGGGGATCCCGGGCGGCGAGACGTCGGTACTCACCTGTGCTCCGTCTTCATGGCGTGCTTGTGGCTGCGGGCCGTCGGGGACCGCGGGGTGCTGGGCGGGATCCCCGTGTCCCTGCTGGGACGCGGCTGTCGGCACAGTAGTGGGCGACGGTTCCCGCCGGTCCGTGGGGTCTGCGTCGTGCTCGGTCATGTCTCCTGCCCCCGTCGTTCTTCCGGGGCGCCCGCGGTGACGGGGTCTCCGGGGGAATCCGGCGTGGCACCGGGTTCCTCTTCCTCAATGATCTCTCCGGTGGCCGTGTTCACGGCGGGGGCGGGCGGCACCGCCCGGGCGAGGGCCGCGGCGATGGTCTCGGCCGTCTTGCGGCCTATCCCCGGGACCTCGCAGATCTGCTGGATCGTCGCGGCCCGCAGCTTCTTCACCGAGCCGAAGTGCTTGATCAGCGCCTGCTTGCGGGTCTCTCCGAGACCCGGCACCTCGTCGAGCGGCCCGGAGCGGAAGCGCTTGGCCCGCTTGGTGCGCTGGTAGGTGATCGCGAAGCGGTGGGCCTCGTCGCGGACGCGCTGGAGGAGGTAGAGGCCCTCGCTGCTGCGGGGCAGGACGACCGGGTCGTCGTCACCCGGCAGCCAGACCTCCTCCAGACGCTTGGCGAGGCCGCAGACCGCGATGTCGTCGATGCCCAGCTCGTCCAGCGCCCGTCTGGCGGCCGCCACCTGCGGCTGTCCGCCGTCGACGACGACGAGTTGCGGCGGGTAGGCGAAGCGCCTGGGACGACCGTCCTCGTCCTTGAGGCTGCTGGTCAGGGGCGCTTCGGCCGCGTCGGTCAGCAGCTCCCCGGCGTCGTGGGCACGCGTGCCCTGGGTGGCGTGCCCGGGAACGCCGTCCGCGCCGTCGCCGGGAGGCAGCCCTGCCTCGTCGGCGGGAGGCAGCCCTGCCTCCTCGGCGGAGATGCTCTCGCCGTCGGTCCACTCGCCCGTCCGCTCCTTCTCCACGAGGTAGCGGCGGAAGCGGCGGGTGATCACCTCGTGCATGGAGCGGACGTCGTCCTGGCCCTCGAAACCCTTGATCTGGAAGCGGCGGTACTCGCTCTTGCGCTGGAGGCCGTCCTCGAAGACGACCATGGAGGCCACCACGTCGTCGCCCTGGAGGTGGGAGATGTCGTAGCACTCGATCCGCAGCGGGGCGCTGTCCAGGTCGAGCGCCTCGGCGATCTCCTCCAGGGCACGCGAGCGTGTGGTCAGGTCGGAGGCGCGCCTGGTCTTGTGCAGCACGAGCGCCTGCTGCGCGTTGCGCTCGACGGTCTCCATCAGGGCCTTCTTGTCGCCGCGCTGCGGGATGCGCAGGGACACGTTCGACCCGCGGCGCCCGGTGAGCCAGTCCTGGACGGGTTCCACGGGCTCGGGCAGGGCGGGAACCAGGACCTCCTTGGGGACGGAGTCGCCGCGCTCCTCGCCGTACAACTGCTGGAGGGCGTGCTCGACGAGGGCGCCGGTCGTGACGTCCTCGACCTTGTCGGTCACCCAGCCGCGCTGACCGCGCACCCGCCCGCCGCGGACGTGGAAGATCTGGACGGCCGCCTCCAGCTCGTCCTCGGCGACGGCGATCAGGTCGGCGTCGGTCGCGTCCGCGAGCACGACCGCGTTCTTCTCCATGGCCTTCTTCAGGGCCTCGATGTCGTCGCGCAGACGGGCGGCCCGCTCGTACTCCATCTCGTCGGCCGCCTGCGCCATCTGCTTCTCCAGACGGCGCAGGTAGGTGCCGGTGCGGCCGGTCATGAAGTCGCAGAACTCGTCGGCCAGTTCCCGGTGGTCGTCGGCGCCGATGCGGTCCACACAGGGCGCGGAGCACTTGCCGATGTAGCCGAGCAGACAGGGCCTGCCGGTGCGCGACGCGTTCTTGAAGACGCCGGCGGAGCAGGTGCGCACGGGGAAGACGCGCAGCAGCAGGTCGACCGTGTCCCGGATCGCCCACGCGTGCGCGTACGGCCCGAAGTACCTGACGCCCTTCTTCTTCTGGCCGCGCATCACCTGCACGCGCGGGTACTCCTCGTTCATCGTGACCGCGAGGTACGGGTAGCTCTTGTCGTCGCGGTACTTGACGTTGAACCGGGGGTCGTACTCCTTGATCCAGGAGTACTCCAGCTGCAGCGCCTCGACCTCCGTGGACACCACCGTCCACTCCACCGACGCGGCCGTGGTGACCATCGAGCGGGTGCGCGGGTGCAGGCCCGCCAGATCCTGGAAGTAGTTCGCCAGGCGCTGGCGCAGGCTCTTCGCCTTCCCGACGTAGATCACCCGGCGGTGCTCGTCGCGGAACCGGTACACCCCGGGAGAGTCCGGGATCTGTCCCGGCTTGGGGCGGTAGCTGGAGGGATCGGCCATGTCTCACACCCTACTGGCGCGGGGTGACACTCCGGTGGGGCTGTGGACAACGGCCGGGGCGGCCTTCCGGGCCCCGTGCGGGCACGGGCACGGGACGGGCGGGGCCGGGGCGCGACAGAGGTGGGGCCGAGGGCGTCGACTCGGCCACACGCACATGCCACTCGGGCATCAGGTGTTGTCGGGACTTGGTCAACACGCTTCAATGCGGGGGAACTCGGGACCTGAACGCCGCCTTTCGGATGTGAAGACGCTCCGCGTGGCCGGCCAGGCCCCGGCCCTTCGCACGAACGGTCCGACCAACCGTCGTGAGCATTCACAGAAAGGCCCCTTGCATGCCGCACGCCCCACAGCACGCGGACACCGCCGGCCAGGCCCCCGCCGCGGAACTGGACACGGCCCTGCAGGGCGGCCCCTTCCACGTGGCGCTGCGTGCCGCGATCGCCGCCCGCGGACTGCCGCTGCAACGCGTCCAGCATCATCTGTCGCGGTACGGGGTCCGGGTGGGCGTCACCAGCCTGAGCTACTGGCAGCAGGGCGCCCGGCGGCCGCAGCGCCCCGAGTCGCTGCGCGCCGTGCGCGCGCTGGAGGAGATCCTGCAACTACCGGACGAGTCCCTCATCCGGCTGCTCGCGGAGTCCGACGACGCACACGGGAGCGCGTCGGCGAGGGCGTCCGCGGGCCGCTCCTACCGTTCGCTGCTCCAGGCCTCCGGGGCTCTCGAACAACTGCTCGGCGAACTGGAGTGCTCCGTGGACGGGGGTCTGCACACGCTCGGCCATCACGAGCGGGTGCGCATCGGGGCGCGCCGGGAGCTGTCCGGCCGGGAGTCGCAGCACATCGTGCGCGCCCATCGCGACGGCGTCGACCGCTTCGTCGCCGTCCATCACGGTGACCCGGGCTGCGCGCCGGAGCGGATGACCGTGCATGCCCTGGAGAACTGCCGGGCCGGCCGCGTCCGCCGTCATCACGACGCCGGCGTGCTCGTGGCGGAGTTCCTGTTCGACACCCGGCTGCGGGCCGGCGACACGTTCCTCTTCCGCTACGGCGTCGAGGACGGCACCGCCGGCGTGTGTCGCGAGTACGTGCGCGGCTTCGGGACGGCCGGCGGCCAGTACGCCCTCCAGATCCGCTTCACGGAGAACACGCTTCCGGTGCACTGCCACCGCTTCACCCAGCACTCGGCGGCGGCTCCGCGCGGCGGCCTCCAGGAACTGGCGCTCAGCGGCCGGCACCGCTCGGTGCACCTCGTGGAGCCGCGGGTTCGGTCGGGCATGGTGGGCATCGGCTGGGACTGGGCCTGACCGGGCGCGCGCCGATGGGACGGGGACCTACCGGGCGCGCGCCGACTCGGCGCCGGGTGAGCGGGGCGACATCGTGGACACCATCGGTGTCGTGGACGCCGTCGCCACCGGGGACACCGCGCACGCGGCCCTGCCGCACGGCTCTCCCGGCGCGCGACGCCCCGTCTCCGGGAGCGCGTGACCGCCGCCGCGCCGGGCGGCGACGGCGGGGCGGCCGGCGCGGTGCGCGGCCCACGGCGGCGGTCGCTCGCTCCCGGGCCGGCGCGGAAACCGCCGCGCGCCGCCGAGCCGGGTGCCGAGCCGGGCGACGCGATGGGCGGAACCCTTCCCGGGCCGCGCCTGCGGGCGCTCACGGCGAGAACGCGACGGCGCCCCGCGGGGATCAGTAGAACCCAAGAGCCCCGCGGGGCGCCGTCCTTTCGCCGTTGCGCGTGGCAGGCCGGGCCCACGCGCACGGAGTGCCCGCGTCAGGCCTTGCGGGCCCGCGTCGTCTTCTTCGCGGGCGTCGCCTTCGTCGCGGCGGGCTTGGACGCGGCGGACTCCGCCGTGGTCTTCGCGGCGGTGGCCGTCTTCCGCGTCGTCGCACGGGAGGCGACCGTCTTCTTCGCCGCGGTCTTGCGCGGGGCCTTGACCGGGGCCCCGTCGCTGATCCGGTCGGCGTCGAGGATCTCGCGCAGGAACTTCCCGGTGTGGCTGGTCGGCACCGCCGCGACCTCCTCCGGCGTGCCCTCGGCGATGACGAGTCCGCCGCCCGCGCCGCCCTCCGGGCCCATGTCGACGACCCAGTCGGCGGTCTTGATCACATCGAGGTTGTGCTCGATGACGATGACGGTGTTGCCCTTCTCGACCAGACCCGACAGGACCTTCAGGAGCTTGCTGATGTCCTCGAAGTGCAGGCCGGTGGTCGGCTCGTCCAGGACGTAGACCGTGCGGCCGGTGGAGCGCTTCTGCAGCTCGCTGGCGAGCTTCACACGCTGGGCCTCACCGCCCGACAGGGTGGTCGCGGCCTGACCGAGCCGGACGTAGCCGAGGCCGACGTCCTTGAGGGTGTTGAGGTGGCGGGCGATCGCGGGGACGGCCTCGAAGAACTCCGTCGCCTCCTCGATCGGCATGTTCAGGACCTCGGCGATGGACCTGCCCTTGTAGTGGACCTCCAGGGTCTCCCGGTTGTACCGGGCGCCGTGGCAGACCTCGCACGGGACGTAGACGTCCGGGAGGAAGTTCATCTCGATCTTGATCGTGCCGTCGCCGGCGCAGTTCTCGCAGCGGCCGCCCTTGACGTTGAAGGAGAAGCGGCCGGGCAGGTAACCCCGGACCTTCGCCTCGGTCGTCTCCGCGAAGAGCTTGCGGACGTGGTCGAAGACGCCCGTGTAGGTGGCCGGGTTGGAACGCGGGGTGCGGCCGATGGGCGACTGGTCGACGTGCACCACCTTGTCGACGAGGTCGTCGCCCTCCACGCGCGTGTGCCGTCCCGGGACGCTCCTCGCGCCGTTCAGCTCGCGGGCCAGGTGCGTGTACAGAATGTCGTTGACCAGCGTGGACTTGCCGGAGCCGGAGACACCGGTGACCGCGGTGAACAGGCCCAGCGGGAAGGACACGTCGATGTCCTGCAGGTTGTTCTCACGGGCGCCGTGGACGGTGAGCCGGCGCGAGGGGTCCTGCGGGCGCCGGACGTCGGGCAGCGGGATCGCCTTCTTGCCGGACAGGTACTGCCCCGTCTGCGACTCGGCGTTGGCGAGCAGCTCCTTCAGGGAGCCGCTGTGCACGACCTTGCCGCCGTGCTCGCCGGCGCCGGGGCCGATGTCGACGATCCAGTCGGCGACCTTGATGGTGTCCTCGTCGTGCTCGACGACGATGAGCGTGTTGCCCATGTCCCGCAGCCGGACCAGGGTCTCGATCAGCCGGTGGTTGTCGCGCTGGTGCAGACCGATGGACGGCTCGTCGAGGACGTACAGGACGCCGACGAGGCCGGAGCCGATCTGGGTGGCCAGCCGGATGCGCTGGGCCTCGCCGCCGGAGAGCGTGCCGGCCGCGCGGTTGAGCGAGAGGTAGTCCAGGCCCACGTCGACCAGGAACCGCAGCCGCTCGTTGACCTCCTTGAGGACCCGCTCGGCGATCTTCTTGTCGCGGGCGTCGAGCTTCAGCTCGCCCAGGAACTCGGCGCAGTCGCTGATGGACATGCCGGAGACCTCGGCGATCGACTTGTCCATGACCGTGACCGCGAGGACGAGCGGCTTCAGCCGGGTGCCCTGGCAGGTGGGGCAGGGCACCTCGCGCATGTAGCCCTCGAAGCGCTCCCGGCTGGCGTCGCTCTCGGCCTCGCCGTGCCGGCGCTTGACGAACGGGACGGCCCCTTCGAAGGGCGTGGTGTACACCCGCTCCCGGCCGTACCGGTTGCGGTAGCGGACCTCGATCTGCGTCTTGTGGCCGTGCAGCAGGGCCTTCCTGGCCCGCTGGGGCAGGCCCGCGAAGGGGATGTCGGTGCGGAAGCCGAGCGCGTCGGCGAGGGCTCCGATCAGCCGGCCGAAGTAGTCCTTCGTGTGACCGTGCGACCAGGGGTGGATGGCGCCCTCGTCGAGGGACTTGTCCTCGTCCGGGACGATCAGTTCGGCGTCGACCTCCATGCGCGTGCCGATGCCGGAGCACTCGGGGCAGGCGCCGAAGGGCGAGTTGAACGAGAAGGAGCGCGGCTCGAGCTCCTCGAAGGACAGATCGTCGTACGGGCAGTACAGGTGCTCCGAGTACATGCGCTCGCGCTCGGGGTCGTCCGCGGCGAGGTCGACGAAGTCGAGCACCACCATCCCGCCGGAGAGCCCGAGGGCGGTCTCCACGGAGTCGGTGAGCCGGCGCTTGGCGGTGTCCTTCACCGTGAGGCGGTCGATGACCACCTCGATGGTGTGCTTCTCCTGCTTCTTCAGCGTGGGCGGGCTGGACAGCTGGACCGTCTCGCCGTCCACCCGCGCGCGGCTGTAGCCCTTGGTCTGGAGATCGGCGAAGAGGTCGACGAACTCGCCCTTGCGCTCGCGCACCAGCGGCGAGAGCACCTGGAAGCGGCTGCCCTCCGGCAGCTCCAGCACCTTGTCGACGATGGCCTGCGGCGACTGGCGGGTGATCGGCCGGGCGCACTCGGGACAGTGCGGCTTGCCGATGCGCGCGAAGAGCAGCCGCAGGTAGTCGTAGACCTCGGTGATCGTGCCCACCGTGGAGCGCGGGTTGCGCGAGGTCGACTTCTGGTCGATCGAGACGGCCGGGGAGAGGCCCTCGATGAAGTCGACGTCCGGCTTGTCCATCTGCCCGAGGAACTGGCGGGCGTAGGACGAGAGGGACTCGACGTAGCGCCGCTGGCCCTCGGCGAAGATGGTGTCGAAGGCCAGCGAGGACTTGCCCGACCCCGACAGGCCCGTGAAGACGATGAGCGAGTCGCGTGGCAGGTCGAGCGAGACATTCTTGAGGTTGTGCTCGCGCGCGCCACGGACGATGAGACGGTCGGCCACGCCGGTCCGCACCTTTCTTGAGAGAAGTGACAGGGGCGGGGCCCCCGTCTTCCTCAGACTAGGGCGAGCCACTGACAACGCCGGTCGGGATTCAGCCGGGGTTCACCGGTTCACAACAATCCCCGGCCTTCCAGCATGCCTGACGCCGCCACCGACCTTATAGCACGTGCATTCGAATAGCGGGCTCGGGCGACCACCTTCACCCGAACGAGTGGCGAGGCTAAGGTCAGCACCATGATTGATCACGCTCATGACCTGGAGTCCGTACGCACCGCGACCGAACGGCTGCTCAACGCGGTCGCCGGCCGGGACGACGCGTCGGTCGCCGAGCCGTCGCGGCTGCCCGGCTGGAGCCGCGGCCATGTCCTCGCCCACCTCGCCCGCAACGCGGACGCCCTGGTGAACGTCCTCGAGGGCCGTCCCATGTACGCCGACGCACAGGTACGCGACGCCGACATCGAGCGGGACGCCCCGCGGCCCCTTCAGGTCCAGCTCGCGGACGTCCGGGAGAGCGCGGCCCGCTTGCAGGCGGCCGGAGCCGCGCCCGCGGACTGGTCGCGCACGGTGGAGCTGCGCAACGGCATCGTCGACGCGGCGGCCCGCGTGCCGTTCCGGCGGTGGGCGGAAGTCGAGCTGCATGCCGTGGACCTCGGCATCGGCTACGAGCTCGAGGACCTGCCGGCGGAGTTCACCGAGCGGGAGACCGAGTTCCTCGCCGAGCGGTTCACCGGGCATCCCGACGTGCCGCCGACGCGCCTCACGGACGGCACGCGCGCGTGGCGCACGGGCCGCAAGGCCGACGAGCCCGAGGTGACCGTCACCGGCACCCCGGCGGACCTCCTCGGCTGGCTCGCCGGACGCCGTGACGGCGCCGGGCTGACGGTCGACGGCGGGCCGCTCCCGGCCCTTCCCCCGCTATAGGCTGCCGCCATGACGTACAGCGGACAGGTGACGGTCGGCGGCCCGGCCGACGTGCACGAGCTCAAGGACCTGATGATCACCAAGATCGCGGTCGGCCCGATGAACAACAACGCCTATCTGCTGCGCTGCCGGGCCACCGACGAGCAACTGCTGATCGACGCGGCGAACGACGCGCAGGCACTGCTCGGCACCATCGGTGACGACGGCATCGCGTCCGTCGTCACCACCCATCAGCACGGCGACCACTGGCAGGCGCTCGCCGAGGTCGTGGCGGCCACGCGGGCGCGCACCTTCGCCGGCCGCGAGGACGCCGACGGCATCCCGGTGCCGACCGACGTCCCGGTCGTCGACGGGGACGTCATCCGGGTGGGGAACGTGGAGTTGACGGCACGCCATCTGGTCGGGCACACGCCGGGCTCGATCGCCCTGGTCTACGACGACCCGCACGGCCACCCCCACGTCTTCACCGGCGACTGCCTGTTCCCGGGCGGCCCCGGGAGGACAACGCGCCCCGAGGACTTCCAGTCCCTGATGTCGGGAATCGAGACCAAGATTTTCGACGTGCTCCCGGACGAGACGTGGGTCTATCCCGGCCACGGCAACGATACGACGCTCGGCGCGGAGCGCCCGCACCTTCCGGAGTGGCGCGCACGGGGCTGGTAGAGCGAGGTCCACGCCCCCTTGAGGCCCCGGAGGCAGCGGTGCCGCTGTGCACGCCCCGCAGCTCCACCAGCTGCTTCCGGCAAGGCGCTCCCCCGCACCGAGATCTCGCGCCGATCTCGCGGCGCCCGTTGCGTACGGACACGGCCCCGGAGCCTCAGCCCGAACCGGCGACCAGCGCCTCGCCGAGCGGGGTACGCCGGTAGAGCACCGACCGTCCGGACCGGGCGCGGACGAGCAGCCCCGCGTCTCGCAGGATGGCGAGGTGATCTCCGACCGCGCCCGGTGCCATGGCCAGGCTTCGGGCGAGGTGGCTGGTACTGGCCGGGGCGTCCAGCGCCACCAGCAGCCGGGCTCGGGCCCGGCCGACCAGAGCGGTCAGCGCGTCCGGCCTGGGGACGGTCGCCTGTTCGCCCCACAGGGCGGCGGTACCGCGGGCAGGATAGACCAAGGTCCTGGGCCAGGGGTCTTCCAGGTGGGCGGCGATGTTCTCGACGAAGACCGAAGGGATCAGCAGTAGCCCGTCGCCGGCGAGGCGGACCGTTCCGACTTGAGGGAAGTGGCCGACCTCGATGCCGCCGGCTTGCCAGGCGATGCTCGGGTGCAGGCTCTCGATGGTCGTGGCCCATCCGTGTTCGCCGATCACACCCACCCGGTGCACGACATCGCGCTCACAGATCGCGCGCAGTTGCGGCCAGTCCGCGGCGAGCAGCTCCTGCCACGCCTGGTCCATCGCCTCGGCGATCCTGGAGACGGCGTCCGTGGAGTCCAGCACTGCGCGTACCCGGGGATCACGGGCGGCCGGGCCGGTGGCGTTGGCGGCGATTTCTTGGCGGGCCGCTTCCAGCGGTGTGGCCCGGATCATGGCCAGGTCGTCTGCCCAGGTCTGGTTGAGGCCGCGTGGAGGCGGGGCGACGAAGTTCGGTCCGCCCCCGCGCGTGGTGTGCAGGGCGAGGGCGGCGTTCAGTTCGGTCTCGCGGCGAAGGCGCTCAAAGGCCGGCATGAGTCGGGTGGCCCATGCTCGCGGCAGCGGCCGGTCGTGGTCGGCGAGCGAGCGCAGCAGCAGGCAGAGGTCCAGCGCCGGCGACAGTGCGAACCGGCTGCGCAGCAGGTCCTCGACGGAGACTTCGAAGCGCAGCACTCTGCCATGCTACTGCGGGATGCTGTTCCGATTCGTCCAGCGACGAATCATTGGTGAGTGGCGTCGGCGCACGTCGAGGCTGGGCGCCATGACCCCAACCGCCGAACCCGCGCAGGGCAATTACCGCGCCACCTACCGGGAGGTGCTGGCCGAGCCTCGCTTCCGGCTGCTCTTCTCGACCCGCGCCGTCGCGATCACTGCGGACGCGCTGCGGATCACCACGTTCTCGGTGCTGGTCTTCTCGGCCACCGGCTCCCCGCTGCTGAGCGCAGTGGCTTTCGGCATCGGCTTCGTCCCGCAGCTGTTCGGCTCGCTGCTGCTGGGCTCGCTGGCCGACCGGCTGCCGCCCCGCGCGCTCATCACCGGCGGCTACGCCTTGACGTGCGCCAGCGCCCTGCTGCTCGCCCTGGTGCGGATGCCGATCGCGGCAAGCCTCGGTGTCGTGGCGCTGGTCTCCCTCGCCACACCGGTGTTTCACGGCGCGTCGAGTCGGCTGGTCGCCCAGTCGCTGGAGGGCGACGCCTATGTACTGGGCCGTTCACTGAACAACATCGCATCCTCCGGCGCGCAATTGTCCGGTCTGGCGCTGGGAGGTGCGGTCGTCGCGGTGCTCGGCCCGCACCGGGCGCTCGTGGTGAGCGCCGCCCTGTACCTCGGCTGCGCGCTCGCCGTCCGCATCCGGCTGCCCCGGCTGGAGCCGGGAGAGTTCGGCGGCACACCGGGCAGCGCTCGGGGCGACGGCGGGGCCGTCCGGGCAAGCCTGCACGGCGCCGTCCTGCTGCTGCGCGGACAGAGGGTACGACGACTGATGCTGGCTCAGTGGCTTCCGCCCGCCTTCGTCACGGGCGCGGAAGGTCTGATCGTCGCCTACGCGGGAGGACGCCACTTCGCGCCCGGCTGGTACGCGGTGCTGATGGGCTGTCCGCCGGTCGGCATGCTCGTCGGTGACCTGGTGGTGGGTCGACTGCTACGGCCACCCACCCGGGAGCGACTGGTAGTCCCGTTGATCGCGCTGACGGGACTGCCGCTGCTCGGCTTCGCCACCGAACCCGGAGTGGGCGTCTCGTCCTGTCTGCTGCTGCTCTGCGGCTTCGGATTGCCCTACGGCCTCGGCCTGCAACGGCCGTTCCTGGACGCCCTGCCGCAGGACGGCCGGGGCCAGGCGTTCGGTCTGCTCGGCTCCGCCGGCATGACGCTGCAGGGCGTCGGGCCGGCCTGCTTCGGCTCGATGGCCGCGGGCCTCGGAACAGGCGGCGCGATCGCCCTGGCAGGGGGCGCGGCGGTGCTTACCGCCGGCTGGATCCTCACCTGGCGCCCGCCCACCTCCCCGGTCCCCGTCCCGGACCGCTCAACGGGATCAGAGAACGGCACCGAACAGCATGCGCGCAGCTGTCCTGTGCGGTGACCGTCGCAGGCCGGTCGGCCGCGAGCCGTCCCGCACCCCGCCCCCCACCCCACGTCTCCCTGACAGCCAGTCGTTCCCGGCGGCTCATGGCGTCAGGAGTCCTACGCCTCGGCTCTGCCCGCGTTGCGGACCAGGTACGGGATCTCGAGACCCCGAACAACCCATGGAAGGTTCATGCCACATGATCGATGAATTCGCGAAGGCCAACCTGCACGGGAGACTGCGGCGGGACCGCGAGGCGCTGCTCTGGAAACTCGACGGCTTGTCCGAGTACGACGCCCGCAGACCTCTGACGGCGACCGGGACCAACCTCCTCGGCCTGGTCAAACACGTGGCCACCGTCGAGGCGAGGTACTTCGGCGAGGTCTTCGACCGCCCTTCCCCTGAAACGCTGTCCCGGTGGCAGGACTCCGACGGCAGCGACCAGTGGGCGACCGAGGACGAGACTCGCGCTCAGATCATCGGGTTCTACCGGCGCACGTGGGAACACTCGGACGCGACGATCACCGCGCTTCCCCTCGACGCCCCAGGCCACGTGCCGTGGTGGCCGGAACCTCATCCCAACACGAACCTGTTCGCCATCATGGTCCATGTCCTCGGCGAGTCCGTCCGGCATGCCGGGCACGCCGACATCCTGCGGGAGGGCCTCGACGGCCGGACCGGGTTGCGCGCCGAACACGAGAAGCAAATCGACGAGGAAGCCCGCGCAGCCCACTGCGCGAAGATCGAGCAGGCCGCCCGATCGGCCGCATCGATCAAGGCCTGGTAGGACATCTCAGGCGGCCTGACAGCGGCTCCCCTGCCGGTACTCGCGATTTTCGAGCATCCGGCCACCTGATATGCCCGCGTCACCCGAAGGGGGTGTCGAGTCCGCGCCTTCGTCGCCCTCGTCCCGCTCGATCGCGTCCACGTAGCTCAGCGGGCGCAGGGCGGCGGCGGTCGGGGTCGAGGCGGTGAAGCTGTAGCGGCCGAGCGGGGCGTCGACCATCAGCCGCTCGCGTGCGGGGCACTCCTCACCCGAATGGGCGGAAACGTCGTTCTCGACGTACTCGCCGCCGGCCTCCCAGCCGTTCTCCTCGGAGCCGTAAGGGCCGGAGACCTTCACGCGTCTGATCCACGACGTCGAGGAGGACGAAGATTTTCGACGTGTGTCCGGACGAGACCTGGGTCTGTCTGGTCCATGCGGGACACGGCGACGACATGACGCGGGACGCCGAGCGGCCGCACCTGCCGCACCTGCCGCACCTGCCGCAGTGGCACGCGCGGGTGGTGACCTCTCACCGCACGGGGCGCGCGCCTTTGAACGCGCGCCCCGTGTGAATCGCGTGCACGCGCCGACGCTCCACGCGCGCTCCCCCTCATACGTGGTTGCGCGGTCAACTGATTGCAGCCCCGCGCGGGATGACGGCTCCGGCGCGGATGGGCCGCCGGTCCACGTTCCCCGCCCTCGACCGGCGGCCCGGGCGAACCCCCGCCCCGTCCCTACGCGTCGGCCTTGCCCGGTCCCGCGAGCGCCGCGACCCGCTCCACGCCGAACACGTACCCCTGCACCCCGCAGCCCGCGATGACCCCGTCGGCGCGCAACGAAACGTAGGAGTGGTGCCGGAACGACTCGCGCCGGTGGATGTTGGAGATGTGGACCTCCAGCACGGGCAGGCCGTCGCAGGTGTTGAGCGCGTCGAGGATCGCGACGGACGTGTGCGAGTAGGCGCCGGGGTTGATCACGATGCCGCAGTGGTTCAGCCGCGCCTCGTGGATCCAGTCGACCAGCTCGCCCTCGTGGTTGGACTGGCGGAAGTCCACCGTGCCGCCGTGCCCGGCCGCCGCCAGGACACACATCGCCTCGACGTCGGCCAGGGTGT
This sequence comes from Streptomyces sp. P3, assembly GCF_003032475.1. NCBI lineage: Bacteria > Bacillati > Actinomycetota > Actinomycetes > Kitasatosporales > Streptomycetaceae > Streptomyces > Streptomyces sp. P3. The sequence goes on along the minus strand of NZ_CP028369.1, from coordinate 4,324,874 downwards.
CGCTACCGTAGATCTCCGGCTGCCGCTGCCCCAGCAGGTTCAGATTGGGGCCGTTGAGAATCATGATCGGTGCGTTGGCCAGGCTGCGGGGCACGGTTCCTCCGGTCCTTCGGGGCAGCCGTCCGAGGCCGCCGCTCGACCCCGGTTTATCACGGTGCGGGAGCCGGACGGGAAGCCCTACGCTCCGCGCATGGCCACCCCTGTGTATCCGCCCAAACCCTCGCCCGGAGACCGCATAGCCGTCCTCTCGCCCTCGGCCGGCCTGCCCGCGCTCTACCCCCGTCCCTTCGAACTGGGTCTCACCCGGCTGCGCGAGGACTTCGGCCTGGAACCGGTCGAGTACCCGACCACGCGCACGATGGAGGCGACGCCGCAAGCGCGCGCCGACGACATCCACGCCGCCTTCGCCGACCCGGACATCACCGCGGTGATGGCGTCGATCGGCGGCGACGACCAGATCACCGTGCTGCCCTTCCTGGACCGGGAGTTGATCCGCGCCCACCCCAAGCCGTTCTTCGGGATGAGCGACAACACCAACCTGCTGGCGTTCCTGTACAACTGCGGTGTCGTCGGCTACCACGGCACGAGCGTGATGGTCGAGCTGGGCCGACCGGGAGCCATGCATCCACAGACCGTCGACTCGCTGCGGGCCGCGCTGTTCACCTCCGGCCCCTACGAGCTGCGCCCCGCCGAGCGCTGGAACAACGTCAACGGCGACTGGGCCGATCCGGCGACCTTCGCGGCCGAGCCGGAGACCCCGAAGGAGGGCGGCTGGACCTGGCGGGGCCCCGACCGCGTGGTGGAGGGCCGCAGTTGGGGCGGAGAACTGGAGACCCTCTCCTGCCTGCTGATGGCCGACCGCGAGGTCTCCCCCGATCCGTCGACGTACGACGGCGGCGTGCTGATCCTCGAGACCTCGGAGGAGCTTCCGAGCGCCACGGCCGTCTTCCGGATCCTGCGCGCCATGGGCGAGCGCGGCCTGCTGCGGCGTTTTCCCGCACTGCTCATGGGCCGTGCCAGGACGTGGTCCTTCGAGCACCCCAACTCCCCGGAGGCGGCCGCCCGGTACGCCGCCGAGCAGCGCGCGGCGGTGGAGCACGTGCTGGCCGCCTACGCCCCCGACACGTCGGCCGTCTTCGACGTCGACTTCGGCCACACGGACCCCCAGCTGGTCCTCCCGTACGGCGGCACGGTACGCGTGGACGGTCCGGCCCGGCGCATTACGGTCACCTACTGACAGTGAGGATGTGACTGGTGGTTCTGCTGATGAGCCCGCCTCGGGGTCACGGACGGACCGTCGGGAGAACGCCCCCGCCGAGCCCCCGACGTCGTACGCGATCCGCCTCGGGCGGGCAGCGGGGGCGGGCCCCGGCGGCGACCTGCGGCAGTGGGCGGAGGGCCGCCGCTACGGATTGATCGCCAGTTCCAGGTAGGCGGCGAAGAGCACCAGATGGACGCCGCCCTGCAGCGGGGTGGCCCGTCCCGGGACCACCGTCAGCGAGCTGACCACGATGGTGAGCGCCAGCAGCACCATGTGGGTGGCGCCGAGGCCGAGGACGAGGGGGCCCGAGAGCCAGATCGAGGCCAGGGCGACCGCGGGGATGGTCAGGCCGATGCTCGCCATCGCGGAGCCGAGCGCCAGGTTGAGGCTGGTCTGCACCCGGTCGCGGCGTGCGGAGCGCAGCGCGGCGATGGTCTCGGGGAGCAGCACGAGCAGTGCGATGACCACGCCGACGACCGCGTGATGAAGTCCGGCCGCGTCCACCCCGGCCTCGATCGTGGGCGAGACCCCTTTGGCGAGTCCCACCACGCCGATCAGGGCGAGACCGAGCATCCCGAGGCTGATCAGGGCGGTCCGGGAGGTGGGGACGCCTGCGTGGTCGTCCGCGGTGATCACGTCTCCCTGACGGGTGACCGGCAGGAAGTAGTCGCGGTGCCGTACGGTCTGCGTCGCCACGAAGAGGCCGTAGAGGATCAGTGAGGAGACGGCGGCGAACGTGAGCTGGACACCGGAGAACTCCGGGCCCGGCTTGCTGGTGGTGAAGGTCGGCAGGACGAGGCTCAGCGTGGCCAGTGTGGCGACGGTCGCCAGGGCGGCTCCCGTGCCCTCCGGGTTGAAGACCGCCGTGCCGTGACGCAGGGACGCCACCAGCAGGCAGAGGCCGACGATGCCGTTGCAGGTGATCATCACGGCCGCGAAGACCGTGTCCCTGGCCAGCGTCGAGCTCTTGTCGCCGCCGTCGGCCATCAGGGTGACGATCAGTGCCACCTCGATGATCGTCACCGCGACGGCGAGGACGAGCGAGCCGAACGGCTCACCCACCCGATGGGCGACGACCTCCGCGTGGTGCACGGCGGCCAGGACCGCTCCGGCGAGGACCATCGTCAGCAGCGCGACCAGCGGGCCCGGCAGGTCGCGCCCCCAGGTCAGGACCAGCAGCACGACCGCCAGCGCCGGCACGAGGACCGTCCACCGGGTCGTGACCGACCTGAGCCGAGCGATCATGCTGTGATCGTCGCAGAGCCGTGCGGGCCGCGCACTCCGGTCCGCACGGCCGGACCGGCTCCGGTCGGCCCTGCGGCCCCGGGCGGCCCATGCCCGTACGACACCGCGGCCGGCGGAGTCCTCAGAACTCGGCGGCGTCCACGACGTCGCAGTCGGTGAAGGACGGCGGCCGGGTGCACAGCGCCGCCATGCCCTCCGCGAACTTCCCCGTCTCCTCGGCCTCGCTGTTGCGCATGGCCGCCTCGTAGGAGTCGAACTCGACCACCACGAGGTAATGGTTCGGCCGGTTCCTGTCCCTGAGGACGAGCCGGCGCTTCGGGGCGTCCTCCCGGCCCGCGAAGTTCCGTTCCCCTTCCTCGGCGAGGGCGCGCATCTCGTCGATGCGGTCGGTCTCGAGGTCGATGATCTGCACGAACTTCTGCGACGTGCTCATGGTGCCTCCACGCCCCGGCTGCGGCGTCCCGAAGTGGAAACGCCCGGCTACCAAGGAAGCACCGGAAGCGGTGGTCGGCAATTCGCCGCGCACCGCTCCCGGGGGTGGTTGTCCCTACGTCGTACATGGTCAGGCTCCGATGCGATCCTTCGGAGCGCCTTCACTCGCCGTCCGCGCCTCCTCGGCCGCCGCCTGCTTCCGGGAGGCCCGCAGGCTGGTGATCGTGGTGACGATCAGGACCGAACAGATGACGCCGAGCGAGACCGGGATGCTGATCTCGGGCACGTGCACCCCGGACTCGTGCAGCGCGTGCAGCACCAGCTTCACGCCGATGAAGCCGAGGATGATCGACAGACCGTAGCTGAGGTGGACCAGCTTCCTCAGCAGACCGCCGATGAGGAAGTACAGCTGCCGCAGACCCATCAGCGCGAAGGCGTTCGCGGTGAAGACGATGTACGGGTCCTGCGTCAGCCCGAAGATGGCGGGGATGGAGTCGAGGGCGAAGAGCACGTCGGTCGTGCCGATCGCCAGCATCACGACCAGCATCGGGGTCATGACCCGCTTGCCGTTCTGCTCGATCCACAGCTTCGTGCCGTGGTAGCGGTCCGCCACGCCGAAACGCTTCTCCGCAGCCTTGAGCAGCTTGTTCTCCTCGAACTCCTCGTCCTCGTCGTCGGCGCGGGCCTCCTGGATGAGCTTCCAGGCCGTCCAGATCAGGAAGGCGCCGAAGAGGTAGAAGACCCACGCGAAGCTGGCGAGGATCGCCGCACCGGCCGCGATGAAGACGGCCCGCAGGACCAGGGCTATGAGGACGCCGACGAGCAGGACCCGCTGCTGGTACTGCGACGGGACCGCGAACTTGCCCATGATCAGGACGAACACGAAGAGGTTGTCGACGCTGAGCGACTTCTCGGTGATGAAGCCCGCGAAGAACTCTCCGGCGGGCTGTCCCCCGGAGAAGAGGAACAGGCCGAGGCCGAACAGCCCGGCCAGGGCGATCCAGACGACCGTCCAGATCCCGGCTTCCTTGATCGAGACGTCGTGCGGTTTGCGGCCGATGAAGAAGTCGACCGCGATCAGGGCGGCCAGGCCGACGATGGTCAGAACCCACAGATTCACGGAAACATCCACTGCGCCTCCGGCAGTACGTAACGGCAAGTGAACAGCGCCGTCGCGCTGCCGGAGGTCTCTTCCACCCGAGACGGGCCGGCGCCCCGGGATCAGGCCTGATCCGTATTGACGGGTACGCCGCAGCAGGGAGTACTCCCCTCCGTGAGAAGAAGAGTACCCCAATCACCAAGAGAAGGTAAAGGGATTGGTAAAAACAAACCCAAGTTCGCTGGTCAGGAGGGTTTACTGATAGTTGGTGCGGGCCGCCGCCACCTGGGCCAGCACCTGCTGCAGCACCTGACTACCGGGTGGCACGAGAGCCGGTTCGTACGTCCACGCATGGCCCACCCAGGGGTCGGCGAGGTGGTCGTCGGCCACCGGGGTCAGCCGCAGCAGCCCACGCCACAGGGGATCCAGCAACGGACCGTAACCGGCCGCGTCCTCCCGGTCGGCGACCATCATCAGGTGCACGCCGACGGCCGGGCCCTCGTCCGCGAGATAGCGCAACTGGGTCACCGCACGGTCGTCGAAACCGTGCGGGAAGTCGTTGACGACCAGCAACTGCTGGGCGGTGTCGAACCCGGGCGGCAGCGAGTCGGCCACCCCGCCGCGTACCGCCATCTGCACCAGGTCGACGCGCTCGGTGAGCTGCCCCAGGACCGCTGCCACACCCGCCGCGCCGGCCGCGGGCGGAGCCGCGAGGACCCCGGACCGCACCAGCGGCGACAGCTCCCCGGCGGCCGAACCGGCCGGGTCGAGGACGTGCACGGTGAACTCGCCGGCCGGATGCACCGCGAGCAGCCGGGCCGTGTGCGCCACGGCCGACTCCATGGCCAGGCGGCGCATGTCGTGCGCGTCGGTGAACAGCCCGTCGGACGAGCCGGTGCGTCCGCTGTCGATCCACAGCCCCCGTTCGAGCGGGAGCCGGACCAGCATCGGGATGCGCAGCGGTTCGCTCTCGGGCACGTGGAGGTCGCCCAGACGCAGCGCCATGGGCATCTCCATGGGGACGCGGTAGGCGTGCCAGACGGGGCTGTCCCAGCGCGCGTACGCGGCGGGCAGCGCCGGTTCCACTACGTCGGCCTCGGCGCCGAGCTGGCCGAGGTCGCGGTCCAGGGCCTCCCGGGCCTGGTCGACGAGCCGGCTGTGCTTGGCCTGGGCCGCCTCACGGGCGGCCTCGCCCTGGCCGCCGATCCTGCTGCGCGGGTCGGACAGGACCTGGTCGAGCTCCTTCTCCATCCGCGCGTCGGCGAAGTCGACCGCGCTGCGAAACGCGGCGGTGCTGCGGGCCAGGTCCTCGAACATGCCCCAGACCTGGTTGTAGAGCCGCTCCTCCATGGACCAGCCGGTCGCGTCGCCGGCCACCGGCCGGGCGGGCTCCCCGGGCTGTGCCGGGGGCGCGGTGGGCGGCGGCGGAGGCGGAGCGGTGTTCTGCCGGCGCGGATGGCTGTAGTCGATCGGACCACCGGCGGGGGGCGCGGACGCCGACTGCGCGGGCTCGGGGTCGGACGGCGTGGCACCGCCCGCCGGGCTCGCGGTCCCGTGGGCGCTCGACGTCGCTCCGTAGGGGCCGCCGACGCCCTGGCTCCCGGGGATGCCCTGGGCACCGTGCGTTGCCTGGGCTCCGGGGGTGTTCTGGGGGTTGTACGGCGAGCCGCTCTGGTCCGGGCCGAGCGCGGCCGTCTGGCGGGAGCGGTCGCCGTCGGACGTGGGGGGCGGCGGGGCCGGCACCGAGCGGGCCAGGCCCCGCACCACGGCCTCGTTGATCTCGGTCGCGAGCTGATGTGCCTGCGGCAGCCCCTGGTCGGTGAGGAGTTCGGCGAGGCCGCCCGCATAGCCCTGCCCGACGGCGCGCACCTTCCATGCGCCCTGCCGCCGGTACAGCTCCAGCGCGATGACGGCCGACTCCGCGTCCAGGCCGGTGAGGGTGAAGGTGACGATCTCGGCCCCGTCGAGGCCGGTGACCGCGACGAAGGGGGCCGCGACCGAGCCGAAGCCGACCGGTCCGCCGACTCCCGTGGGCAGCGCCAGCACGACGCCCACCCGGTGCACGGCCGCCGGTACCGCGTCGAGGTCCACCGCGAGGCGGTGGTCCGCGGCGGCCTGGCGGGAAACCTCCAGGCCGGGCAGTGTGGGCACGCCCGGATGGGCCACCCGCTCGACGCCGTGGATCCTGCCGCTCTCGTCGCCGAGAACGGCCGTCGCCACGACGGGCTTGCCGGCCGAGATCCGGATCTCGAGCCGGACCTGGGAGAGCGGGTGGTTCTGCCCCCGCACCAGCTCGGCCGTCATCGCCTGTCGTCCCCCTGCGTCACGTGTGGTGTTGTGGTGGTGCCGCTCGCCGGCCGGCGGCCCTACAGCGCCGGCAGGATCGCGGGCATCAGGTCCTGGAAGGTACGGCCGTTGGCCGGAGTCCCGAGGGCCGTCATGTTCCAGCCTCCGCCGACCCGGTGCACCTTCGCCATGATCTGTGCCGTGTACGCGCCGCCGCCCGCGAGCGTGTAGCGCGCCAGCTCCTGGCCGTTGGTCTCGTCGACCAGGCGGCAGAAGGCGTTCTGCACCTCCTGGAACGTCTGGCCCGTGAAGGAGTTCACGGTGAAGACGATCTGGTCGATGTGGACCGGCACGCGCGCGAGGTCGACGAGGATCGCCTCGTCGTCGCCGCCCTGGCCGACGCCGCCGACCAGGTTGTCACCGGTGTGGCGGACGGAGCCGTCGTCGCTCACCAGGTGACGGAAGAAGACGACGTCGACCGGCTGCTTGTCCGCGAACAGAACGGCGGAGGCGTCGAGGTCGATCTCCCGGGTCCGGGAGCCGAACAGGCCGCGCCGCGGGGCCGCCTGCCAGCCGAGACCCATGCGCACCGCGGTCAGGCTGCCCCCGTCGTTCTTCTGCAGACTGATGGCCTGACCCTTGGTCATGTTGACGGTCACGCGCTGATTCCCCTCTCGAGCTGTCCCCTGTTGCCGCGGCGCCCGCGGTTGACGGAAACCCTACGCAAAGGCACTGACAGTGCCGCACCCAGGCCCGCACTTTGTGTCGGTCTTGCAACACAGCACGTGCGGGCCCGGGCACAGGAGTCGCACGGGTCCGTCAGGCCAGACCCGCCTCTTTCATCTGGCGCAATTCCTTCTTCATCTCGGAGACCTCGTCACGGATCCGGGCGGCCACCTCGAACTGCAGGTCCGCCGCGGCGGCCCGCATGCGCTCGGTCATCTCCTCGATCTGCTCGGCGAGTTCGGCCGCCGGACGGTCGGTCGGCACCGTCGCCGCGGCCCTGCCCCTGGCCTGCCCGGACTTCGCGCCCTTGACCGCCTTGTCGCCGAGGGACGGCACCGGCGCCTTGGTGGCCCGGCCGTCCTTCTTCGCCCGGTAGCCGGAGCCGAGCAGCTGCTCGGTGTCGACCTCCTCGCGGGCGATCTGCGCGACGATGTCGTTGATCTTCTTGCGGAGCGGTTGCGGGTCGATGCCGTGGGCCGTGTTGTAGGCGACCTGCTTCTCCCGGCGCCGGTTGGTCTCGTCGATCGCCCGTTCCATGCCCGGAGTGATCTTGTCGGCGTACATGTGGACCTGACCGGAGACGTTGCGCGCCGCGCGGCCGATGGTCTGGATCAGCGAGGTCCCGGAGCGCAGGAAGCCCTCCTTGTCGGCGTCGAGGATCGCCACCAGGGACACCTCGGGCAGGTCGAGTCCCTCCCGCAGGAGGTTGATGCCGACCAGCACGTCGAACTCGCCGGCGCGCAGCTCGCGCAGCAGCTCGATACGCCGCAGCGTGTCGACGTCGCTGTGCAGATAGCGCACCTGGATGCCGAGTTCGAGGAAGTAGGCCGTGAGGTCCTCGGCCATCTTCTTGGTGAGCGTGGTGACCAGGACGCGCTCGTCCTTCTCGACGCGCGCCCGGATCTCGTGCACCAGGTCGTCGATCTGGCCCTCGGTGGGCTTGACGACGACCTCGGGGTCGATGAGGCCGGTGGGGCGGATGATCTGCTCCACGACGCCGTCCCCGCGCGAGAGCTCGTACTTGCCGGGCGTCGCCGACAGATACACGGTCTGCCCGATGCGTTCCTGGAACTCCTCCCATTTCAGCGGGCGGTTGTCGAGAGCCGAGGGCAGCCGGAAACCGTGGTCCACGAGGGTGCGCTTACGGGAGGCGTCGCCCTCGTACATGGCGCCGATCTGCGGCACGGTGACATGGGACTCGTCGATGACGAGCAGGAAGTCGTCGGGGAAGTAGTCGAGCAGCGTGTTCGGCGGGGAACCGGGCGAGCGGCCGTCGAAGTGCATCGAGTAGTTCTCGACGCCGGAGCAGGAACCGATCTGGCGGAGCATCTCGAGGTCGTACGTGGTGCGCATGCGCAGGCGCTGGGCCTCCAGCAGCTTGCCCTGTTTCTCCAGCTCGGCCAGGCGCTCGCCGAGCTCCTTCTCGATGTCGTTCGCGGCCCGCTCGAGACGCTCGGGGCCCGCCACGTAGTGGGTGGCGGGGAAGATGTACAGCTGCTGGTCCTCGCTGATGATCTCGCCGGTGAGCGGGTGCAGGGTGGAGAGGGCCTCGATCTCGTCGCCGAACATCTCGATGCGGACGGCGAGCTCCTCGTAGACCGGGAAGATCTCGATGGTGTCGCCGCGCACCCGGAAGGTGCCGCGGGTGAACGCCAGGTCGTTGCGCGTGTACTGGATGTCGACGAAGCGGCGCAGCAACTGGTCCCGGTCGAGCTCCTCGCCGACACGCAGCGGGACCATGCGGTCCACGTACTCCTGCGGGGTGCCGAGGCCGTAGATGCAGGACACCGAGGCGACCACGACGACGTCACGGCGGGTGAGCAGTGAGTTGGTCGCGGAGTGGCGCAGGCGCTCGACCTCCTCGTTGATCGAGGAGTCCTTCTCGATGTAGGTGTCCGACTGCGGGACGTACGCCTCGGGCTGGTAGTAGTCGTAGTACGAGACGAAGTACTCGACCGCGTTGTTCGGCAGCAGTTCACGGAACTCGTTCGCCAGCTGGGCGGCCAGGGTCTTGTTCGGCGCCATCACCAGGGTGGGGCGCTGGAGCTTCTCGATCATCCACGCGGTGGTGGCGGACTTTCCGGTGCCGGTCGCGCCGAGCAGGACGACGTCCTTCTCGCCCGCCTCGACACGCTGGGCGAGCTCGGCGATGGCCGTCGGCTGGTCGCCGCTGGGCTGGTAGGGACTGACGACCTCGAAGGGCGCCACCGTGCGTTCGATGTGGGAAACGGGCCGCATGCCATCCACCGTACGACCCCCCACTGACAACGGGGTCCGATCAGGGGTTTCGGGGCGTGCGCAGGCGCCGGCTCAGCGGTTCTGCGGGGTGCGGGACTCCCGGGGGGCCACGTCCCGGCGGCCGCGGAGGCGGGCGCCGCGCGCCGGATGTCCGACGGGCCGGTGCGCCGGGACGCCGGGGCGGTGCGGGACGGGGGCCCGGTCCGGCTTGCCCATCACCATCAGCGGGTCGAACAGCACCACGGCGCCGGCCAGGCAGAGGAACGCGAGGGGGCCGATCAGCATGGGTGCGAGCAGGGTGGCCGGCGGGTCGCCCGCCGTCGGGGCGCCGCCCGTGTGCAGATGAACGCTGAGGGCGGCCATGCCGGTGTAGTGCATGCCGGTGACGGCGAGCCCCATGACCAGGCCGGCGCCCACGCTCCACAGGAAGCCCCTGACCTGCCCCGCGGCCCACAGGGCGACGGTGGCGGCGGCCATGGCGATCGCGACGGAGACCGCGACGGTGAGCGTGTTGTACGTGAACGTGCCGTTCAGGCGCATCCCGGCCATGCCGAGGTAGTGCATGGACGCGATGCCGAGACCGGTGAGGGTCCCTCCGGTGAACAGCGCGGTTCCGGTCGCGCCGCGGTAGCCGACGATGAAGACCCCGACGCCCACCATGACGACGGCGACGCCCAGGCTGCCGTAGGTCATGGGTTTGTCGTAGTGGATCGGGGCTCCCCGGACGGTGAAGCCGATCATCGCGACGAAATGCATGGTCCAGATGCCGGAGCCGATCGCCGCGGAGCCGAGGGCGAGCCAGCCCGGCCGCCAGGAGTGGGCGACGAGCAGGGCTCTGGTGGTGCAGCGCAGGCCCAGCGCACCGCCGAGGCAGGCCATGACGTAGGCCACCAGCGGGGTGACGAGTCCGTAGCTGAAACCGTCGACCGTGCCGTGCATGCGCGGTTGCCCTTCGCCCTGTTGCCGGATCTTGCCCGATGCCTCTGGAACGCGGCCTTCCAGGACCGCTGCGCGCGGTCAAGGCTGAGGGAAAGTATGACTCCCACCGGAATGGTCGAACGATTTTCCGGCAAAGAAACACGTCCTTGCCCCACATGTGCGGCACCGGTGAGGGGCGTCGGGTGTCTCCTCCCTTCGTGTGACCGCCCCGCGCCACCCCGCCGTCGTGGACCCTTCGCTGTCACAGTTGAGCTGTATGTGATCGCTCGACGCGAGGAGTACGCATGCACACACGCGTAGTTGCCGTCATGACCACCGTGATCCTGGGCACCGTGGCGCTCCTGCTCCCCGTCCACAGCGCCCGCGCGGGCATCGCGCTGCGGCCTGCGGTGGTCGCCCACCGGGGCGCCTCCGCCGTCGCTCCGGAGAACACCCTGGAGGCCGTCGACCGCGCGAAGTCGCTGGGCACCCTCTGGGTGGAGAACGACGTCCAGCGCACCCGGGACGGCGAGCTCGTCGTCGTCCACGACGACAGCCTCCGCCGGACGACGGACGTGGAAGAGGTCTTTCCGGGCCGCGCCCCCTGGAAAGTGAAGGACTTCACCGCCGCCGAGGTCGCGCGGCTCGACGCGGGAAGCTGGTTCGGCCCCGCCTACGCGGGCGTGCGCGTGCCGACGTTGACGCAGTACCTCGACCGGGTCGACCGCAACCACCAGAACCTGCTTCTGGAGATCAAGAATCCCGAGCTCTACCCGGGCATCGAGCAGGAGGTCCTCGGACTCCTGGGCGACGAGGTGTGGCTGGACGAGCACCACCTCGCCAGCCGGTTGGTCGTGCAGAGTTTCAGCGCCGACTGCCTGCGGACGGTCCACCGGCTGATGCCCGCGGTGCGCATCGGCCTGCTCGGCAAGCCGGCCCTGTCGGACCTGCCCCGGATCTCGGTGTTCGCCGACCAGATCAACCCGTCCTGCACCGGCCTCTCCCAGGCGTACGTCGCCGCGGTGCAGGAGCTCACCGGACCGCACGGGCGGCCGATGAAGGTGTTCACCTGGACCGTCGACGACGCGGAGACCGCCCGGGCCGTCGCCGGGTACGGCGTCGACGGCGTCATCACCGACCGGCCCGACGTGGTGCGGCGGGCGCTGTACTGGTTCTGACGCGCGGCCCTCGCAGGGCGTTGTCGGTGGCTGCCCGTACCGTGGGCGCATGGACAGCCATGCGGAGTACGGACAGCGGGTCGTGTGGGCCGTCGTGAACACCGACATCGGGCCGCTGATGCTGGCGGCGAGCTCCGAGGGACTGCTCAACGTGGTCTTCCACGCCACCGACGTGGTGCGCGACAAGGCGCTCTCAAGGCTGGCGGATCGGCTGGGAACGGAGCCCGTCGAGGCGCCCGGCTCCCCGTTGCTGGCCGAGGCGATACGCCAGTTCCAGGCCTATTTCTCCGGTGAGCGGCAGGTCTTCGAGCTGCCCCTGGACTGGTCCCTGATCTCGGGCTTCAACCGTCAGGTGTTGCGGGAACTGGCCACCGGTGTTCCCTACGGGGCCGTCGTGGGTTACGGCGATCTGGCGGAGCGGGTGGGGCAGCCGGGGGCCGCGCAGGCGGTGGGCGCCGCGATGGGGTCCAACCCGCTGCCGGTCGTCGTGCCCTGCCACCGGGTGGTGGAGAGGGACGGCGGCATCGGCGGCTTCGGGGGCGGTCTGGAGACCAAGCGGAAGCTGCTCGCCCTGGAGGGGGTCCTGCCCGAACCGTTGTTCTGAACCGTTCGTTCCGGTGGCCCGAGCCGCTCCGCAGGGGTCTGGGCGGCACGGGGCGGAGGGGGGAGACTGCGCCGGTGACCCGGATGTCCGTCTGTCCGCGTGGCCGGGCCGTCGCGCACGGCCACGCGGTGGCTCAGGTCTCTGTCGTGGTGCGGGTCTTCCGTGCGGCGACGCCGACCCGTGCCGTCGAGAGGAGCCTGATGTGACCGCCGCCGAGCGCGCCGCGGCGCCGCACGTGGACGCTGTGCACCTGCCCACACTGCGCCGGCGCACGACCGCCGTGCTCATCTCCAGCCAGATCCTCGGCGGGCTCGGCGTCGCCACCGGTATCGCGCTGGCCGCCGTCCTGGCCCGGCAGGTCAGCGGCACCGAGGCCCTGTCCGGGCTCGCACCCACCGCCACCGTCGCCGGTACGGCCGTGCTGTCGATGCCGATGGCCGCGCTGATGACCGCGCGCGGGCGCAGGCCCGGGCTGGTGCTGGCCTACCTGGTCGGCGCGTTGGGAGCGGGCGTCGTGGTGATGGCTGCGCGCCTCGGGAACTTTCCGCTGCTGCTGTGCGGCATGGCCGCGTTCGGCGCGGCCTCCTCGGCGAATCTGCAGGCCCGGTTCGCCGCCGCCGACCTCGCCGAGCCGCAGCATCGCGCGCGGGCCATCTCCCACGTCGTGTGGGCGACGACCATCGGAGCGGTCCTCGGCCCGAACATCGCCGCGCCGGCCGGCCGCAGCATCGCCGGGCTGGGGATACCCGCGGCGGCGGGCCCCTTCCTGTGGGCGGGCGGCATCTTCGTCCTGGCTGCGGTGGTCGTGGCGGTCCTGCTGCGCCCTGACCCGCTGCTGACGGCCCGCGCGCTCGCCCCGGAGGACGAGTGCTCCCCCGGGGCCCGTTCCCTGCGGGCGGGGCTGACGGCCGTCGCCGCATCGCCGTACGCGCGGCTGGCGCTGGTGACGGTGGCGGTGTCGCACACCGCGATGGTCTCGGTCATGTCGATGACCCCGGTGGACCTCTCCCACCACGGCGCGAGCATCGAGCTGATCGGGCTGGTCATCAGCGGGCACATCGCCGGCATGTACGCGTTCGCGCCGTTGATGGGGCGGCTGGCCGACCGGGTGGGGCGCCTCTCCGTGACGGGCCTCGCCGCCGGGCTGCTGGCCGTGGCCCTGTTCCTGGCCGGGACGGCCGGCGACGACCACCGGCAGACCGCCGCCGGACTGTTCGTCCTGGGCCTCGGCTGGTCGGCCGGGCTGGTCTCCGGCTCGGCACTGCTCACCGACGCGGTGCCGCAGTCCGCGCGGGCCGCCGCGCAGGGAATCTCCGACCTCACCATGAACACCTCGGCGGGTGTGGGCGGGGCGATCGCGGGGCTCGTGGTGGCGCGGGCGAGTTACGGGTGGCTCAACGTGGCCGCGGCGACCCTGCTCCTCCCGCTGGCCGCCCTGGCGTTGCTCACCCGGAACGGGAGCCGCGGCGGCGAAGGCGGCGCTCGTCAGTCGTAGTGCCGCGCCTCCACGACGTTGCCGTCCGGGTCGCGGAAGTAGAAACTGCCCGTGGCGTCACCGCGGGCGCCGAAGGAGCCGTGCGTGACGTCCGAGACCGGAACGGCGCGCTCCTCCAGACGGGTGCGGAGGGCGTCGAAGTCTCCCCTCGGCAGGGCGAGACAGACGTGGTTGACGGGATGCCCCGCGCTGTCGGCGGCGCCGGGAAGCATCTTCATCTGCGGCGCCGCCGCCGACGGCATCAGGTCGAGCAGACAGTCCTCGCTGACGCGGACGGAGGGGAAGGGCTCCTCGCCCGCGACGAACGCGGCGAGCCTGACGGGCGTCAGCCCGACGGCCTGCTCGTAGAAGTCGGCTGCGGCCGCCGGATCGCGCACCCACAGGACGACGTGGTCGAGGCGTGCCGTGTGCTGCGTCATGCCGTCCAGGCTGGTGTCCTGCCCCACAGGACGCAAGGGTTTGACCGGGCGCGCCGCCCGCCAGAGATGAGGGGAGAGAAACGGACAGGAGGCGGGCGCGTGGTGCTGGTGGTGTCGGAAGAGGTGCGGAACGCGGTCGACGCGCGTCAACCCGTGGTGGCGCTGGAGTCAACGATCATCTCGCACGGGCTGCCGCGCCCGCGCAATCTTGAGGTGGCGGCGGAACTGGAGGCCGTCGTGCGCGCCGGGGGCGCGGTGCCGGCGACGATCGCCGTGCTCGACGGGCGGCCCCATGTGGGCCTGGACGAGAAGCAGCTGGAGCGGGTCGCCAACGAGGACGGGTTCCGCAAGCTGGGCCATCGCGACCTGCCGCTGGCGGTGGCCTCCGGTGCGAGCGGCGCGACCACGGTGTCGGCGACGGCGCTGCTGGCGGCGCTGGCGGGCGTGCGGGTGTTCGCGACGGGCGGCCTCGGCGGGGTGCACCGGCAGTGGACGGTCACCCAGGACGAGTCGGCCGACCTGGGGCTGCTGGCGAGCACACGGGTCACGGTGGTCTGCGCGGGGGTCAAGTCGATCCTCGACGTGCCCGCGACCCTGCAACGGCTGGAGACGCTGGGCGTCGCGGTCGCCGGGTACGGCACCGACCGCTTCCCCGGGTTCTACCTGTCCGACTCGGGTCATCCGGTGGACTGGACGGTGCACACTCCGGAGCAGGTGGCCGACGTGATGCGGGCCCAGGACGCGCTCGGCGTGCCCCACTCGGCCCTGATCGTCGCCAATCCGGTCCCCGAGGAGGAGCAGCTGGATCCCGCGCTGCACGCGCGTGTGCTCGCCGACGCGCTGCACGCGTGCGAGGAGGCCGGCGTCTCCGGCCAGGGCGTCACGCCGTTCCTGCTCGACTATCTCGTCCGGCACACCGACGGCGCGTCCCTGGGCGCCAACCTGGCGGCGGTGCGCGGCAACGTGCGTTTGGCGGCGCGGATCGCGACGGCGTGGTCCTCGGCATGACGGCGCGACCGGACGGGGCGATCCGTGATCACGCCGACCCGGTCCGGAGCCCGAAGGCGCCCGCGGGCGCGGGGCCGACCGCGGACGCGGAGGGCGCGTCCGGCGCGCACGGCACGTCCGGCGCGGCCGTGCGGGGCGGATCCGGGGCGACGGCCGGCCCGGAGGCGACGGCCGTGTCCGAGCGACCGTCCGGTCGCGGGCCGACGGGGCCCCCGGGAGGCGGGGCGCTGCTGGTCGTCGGGGACGTGGTGACGGACGTCGTCGCCCGGCACCGGGGTCCGCTGGCCTCGGGAACGGACACGGTCGCGGTGATCCGGACCCTGCCGGGCGGCGCGGGCGCCAACGTGGCGTGCTGGGCCGCCCACTGGGGCTGCGCGGATGTCCGGCTGCTCGGCCGGGTGGGCGCGGAATCGGTGACCTGGCACGAACGGGCGCTGACCGCCGGCGGGGTGCGGCCCCTGCTCGTCGTGGACCGGCAGGCGTCGACCGGCACGGTGATCTGCCTCGTCGACACGGACGCGGCGGCGGAGCGGACGTTCCTCACCGACAGCGGCGCCTCCCTGCGCCTCGCCCCCGCCGACTGGTCGGACTCCCTGCTGGACGGCGTCGGCCGGCTCCATCTCTCCGGCTACCTGCTGTTCTCGGAGTCGGGGCGGGCACTGGTGCGGACGGCGTCGGGGTCGGCACGCGCGCGGGGCATCCCGGTGAGCCTCGATCCGGCGTCGGCGGGCTTTCTGGTGGAACTGGGCCTCCCCCGCTTCCTGGGCCTCGTCACGGACGTGGACGTGCTGCTGCCCAGCCGTGACGAGGCCCGGCTGCTCACCGGGGTGCCCGACGGCGCGGACGCTGCGGCCGAGCTGAGCCGCCACGTGCCGCTGGTGGTGGCCAAGCAGGGTGCGGACGGCGCGCTCGTGGCCCGCGGGGGCACGGTCCTCGCCCGCGTTCCCGCTGCCCCCGCCACTCCCCGGGACACCACGGGCGCCGGCGACGCCTTCACCGGCGCGTTCCTCGCCGCACTGCTCGCGGGCGTCGACACCTCGGTCGCGGCGGTCGAGGGATGCCGGGCTGGAGCCCGGGCCGTGGAACGGGTGGGCGGCAGACCGCCGACCCCGCAGGAGAGCGCGACGACGGACCGGACCGGCGTGGCGGGCTGACGCCGCGCGACGCCCCTGTCGGCACTCCGGGCGGGCACCGAGCCGCCCGTCCCCGGCGTGCGCCCTCACTGCGTCGACTCCGCGGCGAGCCTTCGTCCGTGCGCGGCCTCCGCGGCCTCGCCACTCCTTACTCCTTGCGTCCCCAGGCCGAGATCAGCGGGGCCGTCGCCAGGTCCATGCTGCCCTCGGCGACGTTCGCCAGATGACGGTCGATCTCCTCGTCCGTCGCGACGCCCGCCCCGACGAGCTGCTCGCGGATCTGGCGCACCGTCGCGGACTCCAGGGCGGCGCAGGCGGGCGAGGCGACGGGGAAGTAGGCGTCGGCCTCGACGCGGCGCAGTCCGGCCTCGCGCAGCAGACGTGGCAGCTTGCGGCCGTAGGCGAGGTCGGCGCCCCGGCCGGCGAGGAGCTGGCGGAAACCGTGCCGCAGACGGTTCGCGAGCTGTTGCTCGGGGCCGTGCTCGTCGGGGCAGAGCAGGGGCTGCAGGGCGGGGTCGGCGTCCTCGATCAGCAGCCGTCCGCCCGGGCGCAGAGCGCCCACCAAGGACCGCAACGCCCGCTCCCGGTCCGGTACGTGGACCAGCACGAGGCGGGCGTGCACCAGATCGAAGCCCTCCGTCGGCGGCTCGCCGGCGCCGAGGTCGTGGACGCGGACCTCGACCGGCGGGCGGGCGGCCGACGTCAGGCGGGAGGTGTCGATGTCGGTCGCGAGGACCTTGCCCGTCGGACCGACCTTCTTCGCCAGCCAGGACACGACGGAGGTGCCGCCCGCGCCGGCTTCCCAGCAGCGCCAGCCGGGACCGACCCCGAGCCCTTCGAGATGACGGAACGTGGTCGGGTCGAAGAGGGCGGCGAAGGCGTCGAAGCGTTCCCCCGCCTCGGGCTGCCGGTTGTCGAGGAGGTATCCGTCGGGTCGCGTCATACGCCGATCATCCCAGCCGTGCGACTCGCCGGAGGTGGTCGACGCGGCCGGGATCCCGTGTCGGGAGGGGCGGTAGCAGCTCCCTCAGCAGTGCGAAGCCCCTTCGTCCACAGCCGGGAACAAAACGGAATTGCTCCTTTCCACAGGCCTGCCCCCGACATGCGGTGGCCTGGCAGACTGGCGTGCCAGGGCGCAGGTCGCGGCGCGAGGGGAAACACGCAAGGAGACCCGGATGACCATGGCGGGGAATCTGCGGAAGGTCACGGGCCTCGGAAGGGTCGGCGGCCTGCGTGGGGTGGCGAGGCTGGCGCGGCAACGTCCCCGGGTCGACCTGAGTCATCACGCACGGTCCCCGCTGGGGTCCTCGGTGGTGAACTGCGTGACGTACCGGGACGGCGTGCGCGCCGAGCACGGCGTGGATCTGGTCGACACGGTGGAGCGGACGCGCAGGAGCGGTCACGGCTTCGTGTGGCTCGGTCTGCACGAGCCCACGAACGACGAGTTCGCCGGCGTCGCCCAGCTCTTCGACCTGCATCCGCTGGCCGTCGAGGACGCCGTCGAGGCCCATCAGCGGCCGAAGGTCGAGCGGTACGGCGAGACGCTGTTCGCGGTGTTCAAGACGGTCTGCTACCTCGAGCACGAGGAGCTCACCGCGACCAGCGAAGTGGTCGACACCGGCGAGATCATGGTGTTCGTCGGACGGGACTTCGTGATCACGGTGCGGCACGGACGGCACGGCTCGCTCGGACCGTTGCGCGAGGAGCTGGAATCCGACGCCGCGCAGCTGGCCAAGGGGCCGTCGGCGGTTCTGCACGCCGTCGCGGACCACGTGGTCGACGACTACCTCCACGTCGTCGACGCCGTGCAGGCGGACATCGACCAGGTCGAGACGGACGTGTTCGCCGAGAACGGCGCGCGGGCCGATCCGGGGCGCATCTACCAGCTCAAGCGGGAACTCCTGCAGCTGAAACGGGCGGTGGTCCCGCTCGGCCGTCCGCTCCTCGACCTCGCGGACCGGCCGGTGCGGGTGATCGACCCGGAGATACAGGCCTACTTCCGGGACGTCTCGGACCACTTGTTGCGTGCCACCGAGCAGATCGCTGCTTTCGACGAACTGCTCAACTCGATCCTGCAGGCGCATCTGGCGCAGGTCACGGTCGCGCAGAACGAGGACATGCGCAAGATCACGGCCTGGGCGGCGGTCATCGCCGTGCCCACGATGATCTGCGGGGTGTACGGCATGAACTTCGACACCATGCCGGAGCTGCACTGGAGGTTCGGCTACCCCTTGGTCATCGTGGTGATATCCGTCGGCTGCCGCATCCTGCACCGGGGTTTCCGGCGCAACGGCTGGCTCTGACCCCGCGGGCCCGGGGGGTCGTCATGCCGGGGCCGGTCCACTCCGCGCGTAGACGCTCTCCGCCCAGGCGGCGATCTGGTCGTCGGTCAGGTGCCGGGCGAGGTCGGCTTCGCTGATCATGCCCACCAGGCGTTTGTTCTCGATGACGGGAAGCCGGCGGATCTGGTGGTCCTTCATCTCCTGGAGCACCTCGCCGACGTCCGCGCCCGCGTCGACCCAGCGCGGTGTTCCCTGCGCCATGTCCCCGGCGGTGACCTGGGCCGGGTCGCGCCCCACGGCCACGCAGCCGACGACGATGTCCCGGTCGGTGAGGATGCCGCAGAGCCGCTCGTTCTCGTCGCTGATCGGCAGTGCCCCGACGTTCAGTTCGCGCATCAGCTGGGCGGCGCGGTCGAGGGTCTCGTGGGCGGGGATCCACTGGGCGCCCCGGTGCATGATGTCTCCGGCGGTGGTCATGACGTACCTCCCGGTGCCGGACGGCCGGCGCGGCGCGGGGGGCGCCGCAGTCCCGGCGTCCTTCATTCTCGCCGCGCCGCCGGGCGGGCGCATCTCAACTCCGCGCTGCTCCGCGGGCGCAGACGCCCGGGGACGTCCCTGGCCGTGTGCGGTTCGCGGGCGCGCAAGCCGGCCGCCCGGTCCGGAAGTCAGCCGCCCCAGGCCGGGTGGCGGGGGTCGTCCGCGCGGACGAGTACGTCGGCGGTGGCGGCGGGGTCGGTCTCCTGGGCGTACCGCTCGAAGGCGGGCAGCGTCCAGTGGTCGGCCTCGGGGGTGCGGCGGCGCAGGGCGGCCGGGGAGAGGAGCGCGTGGATCGTCAGATCGAAGGGGAACCAGTGCCGCAGCAGCAGCGGACCGTGCAGCAGCAGAAAGCCTCCCGGGGGCAGCGGGACGTAATCGCTGCGGGTGGCCCGGTCGGTGACGGGGTCCCGCAGGTCGGGCAGGATCCGCCCGTCGCCGTCGGCTTCGAGCGGGTTGAACACCTCGCGCCACAGGGCGCCGGTGTCGAACCAGCCGTCGAGGTAGGCGTCCACGTCGTGCCGGCCGTACTCCAGCCGGAGGGAGGCCGGGCGCAGAAAGCCGTGCGTGTCCACGACGCACGAGGGCCGGCCGCGGGTGCGCAGCGCTTCCGCGACGCGCTCGGCGAGCTCTCCGGGGCGGGCCGCCGGTGCGCCGTCGAAGGCGATGCGCCGCCAGGGGCTGCCGTCGGCCGGTTCCAGTTCGAGCAGGCGCTCGGTGAGGAGGTCGCCGAGCCGTTCCCAGGTGATCGCTTCGAGTCGCACACGGCCATGATGCGCCAGGCGCTCACCACGGCGGCCCGCGGGCGGTCTCCAGCGGGCGGGCGGCGGGCTCGTGGCGGACGTCGAGGCTCGCGGCGGACGGCGGACAGGTGCCGCCGCGCCGGGGACGGGGAATGAAGCCGCCATGGCAAGCGCAGCCCTCCCCACCCCCGGACCCGTGCCTGGACCCACTCCCGAGCCCACCCCCGAAACCGAACCCGTGGCCGCCCCCGAACCCGGACCCGTGCCTGGACCCATCCCCGTCCCCGCGCCCGGAATCGGGTCCGCGGTCGGTATCGGCGGCCCCGGACCCGGACGTGCGGTCGGTGTCGGGACCGGTCTTCTGGTCGTCCAGCCGCTGCGGCGGAAACACTGCGCCGGCTGTCGACGCGGGCCGCTGTCGATGCTGGTCCTGGAGGACGCCGCACCGCGCTGCCTCGACTGCGCCGACCTCGGGCACCTGGTGTTCCTGCCGCGCGGCGACACGGCGCTGACGCGCAGGTCACGGGAGGAGAGCGGGCTGTCGGTGGTGGTCGTCCGGTTCAACCGGCGCAAAGGGCGCTACGAACGAGAGGGCGTCCTGGTCGAGGAGGCGGCGCTCGCCCGGGCCGAGGAGCGGTGCCTGGCGGACGCGGAGGCCCGGCGTCGGCGTCGGGCGCGCGACGCCCGGCTGCGGTCGGCGCAGGACGCGCACTTCACGGGGTTGTTCGCGACCGAGGTTCTGCGGCTGTTCCCCGGCTGTCCGGCGGACCGGGCGCGCGGGATCGCCGCGCATGCGTCGCTGCGCGGCAGCGGCCGGGTCGGCCGCAGCGCCGCCGGGCGGGCCCTGTCCGAGGCGGCGGTCGTCTTCGCGGTCAGGGCGTCCGTCCGACATGTGGACACGCCGTATGACCGGCTGCTGATGAGCGGCGTGCCACGGCACGAGGCGCGCCGCCGGATCGCGGCGGACGTGGAGACCGTGATCCGCACATGGGGCGAGGATCGGGACGCCCCGACGGCCCGGGACGGAACCTCGGCGTAGAGCGGGGTACGTGGGGCGCGGGTTCGGACCATGCGGAGGGGCATGCGGAGTCAGCGGGGACGGCCGGGACTGCGAGAACAGCCGGGACGGCGGGGACGGGGACGCCGGGGACCGGAACTCTCGGGACGGCGGGGAAGGCGGGGGCGGCCGGGACGGCGAAGACGCGGGCACCGGCGCACCCGGGTGCGAGTTAGGACGTCCCCGCATGTCGTCGCGCGTCCCGACGATGGTGGACGATCACGACCGGGTTTTCACTTGAGGTGAGCGACGGCACCGGGCAGGATCAGGCTCGACGGGTGGGGGTTGACGTTGTCATGATCGAGGGACCGTATGTGGTGCTCGCGGTGCTGGGCGCGCTGACGACGGGACTGATGGCCGGGGTCTTCTGCGCCTTCTCCGTCCTGGTGATGCGAGGGCTCGCCGCGCTGCCGCCCGCGCAGGGCGTCGCCGCCATGAACGCGATCAACACCTCGGCCATGACACCGGTGTTCATGGTCCTGTTCCTCGGCTCCGCGACGCTGTGCGCGGTGATCACCGTGGTGACGTTCGTGTTGTGGCCGGACCACGGGACCGCACGCCTGCTGGTGGGCAGCGCGCTGTACCTGTGCGGCGCCTTCGGGGTGACCGTCGTGGCGAACGTGCCGCGCAACGAGGCGCTGATGCGGAAGGGGCCGGGCACACCGGAGGCCGTCGCGTACTGGCCCGTCTACCTGCGTGAGTGGACGCGGTGGAACCATGTGCGCACGCTGGCGTCCGCGGGCTCGGCGGCCGTGTACGTCCTCGCCCTGATCTGACCGAAGCACCCCTGTCACTCCCCTCTGCATGGGGGGCCGGCAGAACGTATCGTGGCCGGGAGAGTGCCGCCCGACGACGCTCGGCCTGTCGTACGCGTACACAAGGGGCACGCCCATGGCCGATCCCAAGGGATTCATGACCACACCGCGCCGGGACTGGCCCCGTCGGCCGGTCGAGGAACGGGTCGCGGACTGGGACGAGGTGTACGTCCCCGGAGCGCTGCTGCCCCTCATCAGCGAGCAGGCCGACCGGTGCATGGACTGCGGCGTACCGTTCTGCCACGACGCCTGTCCGCTCGGCAATCTGATCCCGGACTTCAACGACCTGGTGTCGCGGGAGGACTGGCGGGCGGCCGCCGAGCGGCTGCACGCGACGAACAACTTCCCCGAGTTCACCGGCCGGTTGTGTCCCGCGCCGTGCGAGGCCGGTTGCGTCCTGGCCATCAACCAGCCGGCCGTCACCATCAAGAACGTCGAGGCGGCCATCGCCGACCGGGCCTGGGCCGACGGTCTGACGCCGCCCCGGCCGCCGGACCGGCTGTCGGGCAAGACGGTGGCCGTGATCGGCTCCGGGCCCACCGGACTGGCCGCCGCGCAGCAGCTCACCCGGGCCGGGCACACGGTCGCGGTCTACGAGAAGGACGACCGCGTCGGCGGGCTGATGCGGTACGGCATTCCCGCGTTCAAGATGGAGAAGCGTCATCTCGAACGCCGGATCGAGCAGATGCGGGCCGAGGGCACGAAGTTCCGTACCTCGACCACCGTCGGGCGGGACGTCATGGCCGCGGATCTGCGGACCCGCTACGACGCCGTGGTGATCGCCACCGGGGCGACCGAGTGGCGCGAACTGCACGTACCGGGGCGGGAGTTGACCGGCATACATCAGGCGATGGAGTATCTGCCGCTGGCCAACCGGGTGTGCGAGGGGGATCTGGAGACGTCCCCGATGTCCGCCTCCGGCAAGCACGTCGTCATCGTCGGCGGCGGCGACACGGGTGCCGACTGCCTGGGCACGGCGGTGCGCGAGGGCGCCGCGTCCGTGACCCAGCTGGACATCTACGCGCAGCCCGGCGCGGAGCGCGACGAGGACGCCGACCCCTGGCCGACGTATCCGAAGATCTACCGGCTCTCGCCGGCGCACGAGGAGGCGCGCGATCTGGAGTCCGCGCCGGCCGCGGACGCGGACGCCCGGTTGTTCGCCGCGTCCACGCTCCGTTTCACCGGGGACGAGACCGGTCACGTGCGGTCCCTGCACCTGACGGAGGTGGACGTGCGACGCAGGCCGGTGGCGGGCACGGCCCGCGCACTCCACGCCGACCTGGTGCTGCTCGCCCTCGGCTTCTCGGGACCCGACCGGGAGGACGGCCTCGTCGAACAGCTCGGTCTGGCTCTGGAGCCGCGCGGGACGCTCGTGCGGGACGCCGATTTCACGACGAACGTCCCCGGCGTCTTCGCCGCGGGGGACGCGGCCCGCGGCCAGTCGCTGATCGTGTGGGCCATCGCCGAGGGACGGGCGGTGGCGGCGGCCGTCGACCGCAGTCTGACGGGGACTTCCCGGCTGCCGGCGCCGATCGGACCGTACGACCGGCCGATGAGCGTCTAGGACACGGACCGCCGCGCCGCGTCCGATCCGGCCGCCCGGCCGCCCGCCCGCCTTCGCGGGGTTCGCGCGCTGCGCCGTCCGTCGGTCCTCGCGAGCTGCGCCGTCGCCGGAGCCGCCCCGTTCCACGTGCCGATCGTGCGGATCAGGGTTGGCACCTGGGCCGGCGCCTCGGGCCGGTTCGCACTCGCCGAAGCGGGCCGCGGCCCCGGCGCAGATGTCGTCCGGCCCCACCCCGGGAAGAGGAAAGACCGCCGGTAGGGTGCGTTCCCATGGCGGATTCATGGGTCGATTCCGCGCGGCGGATCGGCGCGGACCTGCATCTGGAGCTGTCCGGGCCGGGCGGGCGGCGAGCAGCGCTCATCCGGGCGCTGCGCGAGGCCGTGCGCAGCGGACGGCTCACTCCGGGGGCCCGGCTGCCGCCCTACCGTTCACTCGCCGCCGACCTCGGCGTCGCCCGCAGCACGGTGGCCGACGCGTACGCGGAGCTGGTCGCGGAGGGCTGGCTGACCGCCCGGCAGGGTTCCGGCACGCGGGTGGCCGAACGGGCCGAGCCGCCGCGTCGGTCCGAACGCGCGGCCGTCAGGGCGCCCGCACGCGCGCGTGGCCCCCGGCACGATCTGCGGCAGGGCGTTCCGGACGCATCGTCGTTTCCGCGTGCGGCCTGGCTGGCCTCCTACCGGCGCGCCCTCCAGCAGGCCCCCACCGAGGCGTTCGGGCCCGGCGACCCCGCGGGACGCCTGGAACTGAGGGAGGCCCTGACCGAGTACCTGGCACGCGCGCGTGGCGTGCGCACCGTACCCGAGCGCCTGGTGATCTGCTCGGGCTTCGCTCACGCGCTGCGCCTGCTGTTCTCCCCGGGCAGCGGGGTGCTGCGCGGTCCGCTGGCCGTGGAGGCCTACGGGCTGGGCTTCCACCGGGAGCTGCTGGCGACGGCGGGCGTGCGGACGACGCCGCTGCCCCTGGACGAGGACGGGGCGTGCGTCGAACAACTGGGGCGCGAGCGAGCGGTGCTGCTCACGCCGGCGCACCAGTTCCCGACCGGCGGCCCGCTGCACGCGAACCGCAGGACGGCAGTGATCGACTGGGCACGCGCGCGTGGCGGCGTCGTCCTGGAGGACGACTACGACGGGGAGTTCCGCTACGACCGCAAGCCGGTCGGTGCGGTCCAGGGACTCGATCCCGAGCGGGTGATCTACCTCGGCTCGGTCAGCAAGAGCCTGTCGCCCGCGTTGCGCCTCGGGTGGATGGCGCTGCCCGGACGGTACGTGGACGGGGTCCTCGCGGCCAAGGGCGAGCGGGAGGCGTGGGCGAGCGTTCTGGACCAGCTCAGTCTGGCCGACTTCATCACGTCAGGGTCGTACGACCGTCACGTGCGGCGTATGCGGCAGCGGTACCGCGGTCGCCGGGACCGGCTGGTCGAGGCGCTCGCCACGCAGGCGCCGCACGTCGAGGTGACCGGGGTGGCGGCCGGTCTCCACGCGGTGCTGCGGCTGCCGCCGGGCACGGAGCGGTCGGCGCTGGAGGCTGCCGCGCGGCAGGGCGTCGCGCTGGACGGCCTGGCAGCCTTCCGTCATCCGGCCACGGACACGGCGGCGCAGGACGGACTCGTCGTCGGATACGCGACGCCGCCGGACCACGCCTACGGGGCGGCCCTGGAGGCGCTGTGCCAGGGGCTCCCGCCGGGCCCCCGGCGGCGCCCCGCCGACGGATGAGTCACGGCCGTCCGCCGACGGGGCAGTGGTCCTCGACGGGGCAGTGGTCCTTGCCGCCGAGGTATCCGCCGAGATGGCCGCCGAGCTATCCGTCGCATCTCCGTGCGGGACGGGGCTTGCCGGTGTCGGTCTCGACGGTGGGGGCCGGGTCCTTTCTGGTCGGTCATGAGGCACTCCGTAAAGCGCCTGACGCGGTCAAATGAAGATCAATCCAGTGCCAAAATCAGGAAGTCGAGCGGGAAAAAGGCAATCGGTAGACGGCCGCGGCATCGCAGAAACGTCACCGCTCACGTCAGGACAACAGGAAGTCCGCCTCTCCCGCCTTCGCTCCCTCGATGAAGGCCGTCATCTCGTCGGTGGTGTAGATCAACGCCGGACCGTCCGGGTCGGTGGACTGACGGACGGCGATCCGGCCGTCGGCGAGCTTCATCGCCTCCAGGCAGTTCCCGCCGTTCCCGCCGCTCCACGGCTTGTGCCAGCCTTCGCTGCCCAAGTCCCGCGCGGGCATGCCGTTGTAGACCCGTTTGCGCGGCTTGATGCGATCCATTCACAACTCCTTGCGGAGATCCCGGAGGATCTCCTTCGTGCGATGTGCTGTAGCGGCCTGTGCCGCCATGCGGTCCATGACCTCGAGGTGGGTCGCCACCTCGGTGCGCGCGTCCAGATAGACCGCGCCGGTCAGGTACTCGCTGTAGACCATGTCCGGAAGCTCCGGCATGGCGAATCGGAAGAGCACGAAGGGCCCGTACGTGCCCGGGTGCGGCCCGTTGGCGAACGGGGCGACCTGCAACGTCACGTTCGGCAGCTCCGCGGTCTCGAGCAGTTTGTCGATCTGCGCGCGCATCACCTCCGGGGCGCCGGCCGGGCGGCGCAGAACTGTCTCGTCCATCACGACCCACAACCGGGGCGCGTCTTCGCGGGTGAGCAGATCCTGGCGTTGTATGCGCAGCGCGACGAGGCGCTCGATGTCCTCCGGCCTGGTCTGGCCGATGGCGCCGGACCGCAGGACTCCGCGCGCGTAGTCCTCGGTCTGGAGCAGTCCGGGGACGAAGTGGGGCTCGTACTGGCGGATGAGGGCCGCGGCGCCCTCCAGGCTGACGTGCATCGAGAACCAGCCGGGCAGGACGTCGTGGAAGCGCTGCCACCAGCCCGGCTTGTTGGCGTCCTCGGCGAGCTGGACGAAGCCCTCGGCCTCCTCGTCGGTGACCCCGTAGGCCTTCAGCAGCAGCTGAAGGTACGGGATCTTGAGGCTGACCTCCGCCATCTCCATGCGCCGGACCGTGGCGGGCGCGACGCGCAGGATGCCGGCGGCTTCCTCGCGCTTGAGCCCGGCGCGTTCCCGCAGGTCCAGCAGACGCCGACCGAGGACGACCTGTCCGACCGTCGGCGCGGACCGCGGTTCGCTCACGCTCCACCTCCACGAAGAGCCCGGCCGGTCGCGCGGGGGCCCACGAGCCCCGCCCCGGCCGGTCCACGAAAAGAATCCCGACAGCCCTACGGCGCCACTCGAGGACGTGTCCGAAGATCTGTACGGATGAGTACGGATCTCCGGCCGGTCCCGACCGGCGCCGTTCTACGTGCTGTTGCGGAGCAGTGTGCCACGGCCCTCCACCGCGTCACACAGCACTCTGCATTTTTCAGAGTGACACTTGCCAAGTGTTCACGGCGGGGCGATAGTGGCAAGCGTGATTCCGTCCGCGCCCTTAGGAACAGACGCCGCCGCAGGCCGCCCCCAGGGTCTCGGTGCCAGCGCGGGAGCAGGCCCCGACCAGGCCGCTGCCGAGCGCCGGTTCCGATTCGAACTGGCCGCCCACCCGGGTTCCCCCGCCCAGGCCAGACGCCTGACGAGGGCCCGGCTGACGGGTTGGTCGGTGTGCGAGGACACTTGCGACACCGCCGCCCTGGTCGTCTCCGAGCTGGTCACCAACGCGATCGTGCACACCGCGAGCGACATCGTCGTCTGCGAGCTGCACGACGGCGACGACCTGGTCCGCATAGCCGTGCGCGACCAGGGCTGCGCGCCCGGTGAGCCGCATCCCTCTCCGCAGCGGCCCGAGGAGGAGCACGGGCGGGGACTGATCCTGGTCGAGGCCCTCTGTCACTCCTGGGGCGCCCAGGAACACGGGCCCGGCCTGCTGGTCTGGGCCGACCTGCCGCGCAAGGCCGACGTGCCTCGTGACCCGGCCGAACCCCGCAACAGCCTCGACGGCGACGCCGCCGCACCGCACCCCTGCGACCTCGGCGGCCTCCTCGACACCCGGGACGAGTTCCACGACGGCGCCGCACGACCGTCCGCCGACTCCGCAGGACCGCGCAACGACCTCGGCTGGAGCGCCCGCCCGAAACCGGGGACGGGCGACGACCCGGCCGACGGGGACGAGCCCGCCGAACAGCGAGTCCACGCGCCGGCCGGCCCGGCGGCGGCCCGCCCGCACCCCGCGTCCGGCACCGGCGTCCTGGCCTCCCGCGTGGCACCGCAGTGGCAGCACCGCGCGGCCGACCCCAACGTGGTCGAGGGCCGCGACACCCGACACGGCCGGGTGCCCGGCCACACCGCGGCCGCACTCCCGCTGCCGCTCCCCCACCCGCTCGAGCACGGTCGCGAGCGGGGAAGGACGTGAGCCCCGGCCCCGGCCGGGCCCCGGTGCGCACGCTCGACACACTGGTGCGCATGCGCCGCGGACCCGGCGGCGAGCCCTGCGCCGTCCCCCCGCGCCGGCTCGCCGTCCCGGAGGGCATGACCGCCCCGCTGGGCTGCGACGCCGTCTCCGTCCCCGCCCGCCTGGGCCCGCCGCTGATGTCGCGGCTGCCGCGCGTCGGCTGTGTCTACGCCGACCAGGCGCACTGGTGGTGGCTGGTCCCCGCGGACTCCGACTACGCGCTGGAATGGCCCGCCCCCGCGCACTACGCCACCGGCGCGCTCCTCACGGACTCCCCGCAGGTCCCCGGTCTCATCCACCGACCGGACGGCACCCTGCCGTACACCCCGCCGATCCCCCTGTACCTGGCCCTGTGCCGCCTCACGGGCACGACGCCCTCCTGGTCGCGGCCGATCAGCGCCTGAGAGACACCTTCCCGGCCTCCGGCGAACGGCCGTCATGCCCACCGTCCCGGCGCACGCCCGCGCGTGCCGTCTCCCTCCTCCTGCGCCCTGCCGTCGGGCCTTCTCTTCCCGCGATAGTGGCCCTCGTCCGCGATCGCGACCCGGGGAGGGCGACTGTGGGACAGGCACGACAGGCGGGCAAGGTGACGCAGGCGCGGCAAGGAGCGCGGGAAGGACAGGAGCAGGCCGAGGTGCGGGCCACGGAGCGCGGCAAGAACACCGGGGGAGAGGAACAGGAGGAACGGGAGCGGCACGAGGTGCCGGAGGCGCAGCGGACACGGCCCGACGAGCGTGACGTCTCCGAGTCGGAACGGCTGCTGTTCGGCGGACCGCTCCGCTACGACACGGGCTGGAACCAGCACCGGGACGCCTTCCTGGAGCTCAACTTCCGGGCCATGGTGACCCGCCTGCCGTCCCTGCTCACCGCCACGCTCCGGCTGGCCCGGCAGGCCGACCCGCGAGCCGCCCGCATCGTGGTGGCCGCCGAGATCGCCCGGGGCGCGGCGCAGGCGGTCGGCCTGCTGGCGATGAACGCCGTACTGGGCCGGCTGATCAGCGGCGGCGTGATCGAGGACCGGCTGCGCGGGGCCGCCCCGGCGCTGGCCCTGATGGCCGTCGTGCTCCTGCTCGCGGCGCTGCTGAGGGCCGCGTCGACGTATGCCACCGGGCGGCTGGAGCCCAAGGTGGAGCGGGTGGCGACGGAGCTGTATCTGGAGCGGGCGGCCGCGGTCGAGCTCGCCGCGATCGAGGACCACGCCTTCCACAAGCTGCTGGACACCGCGCAGTACGGAGCCCGCTCCAGCCGCTACATGATCAGCCACGGCACGCGCGTGGTGAACGCGCTGATCTCGCTGATCGCCTCGGCCGGCGTCCTGACGGTGCTGCATCCGCTCCTGCTGCCGTTGCTGGTGACGATGACCCTGCCCAGCGCCTGGAGCGCCCTGACGAACGCCCGGCGCCGCTACGAGTCCTTCCACACCTGGGTGCAGCACGCGCGCGCGGGGCACCTCATCGCCGGTCTGCTCACCGAGCCGGCGGCGGCGCCCGAGATCCGCGTCCACGGGGTCGGCCCGTTCCTGCTGCGGCACTTCCGCGCGATGTCGGAGACCGCCGAGGCGGAGCAGGCCCGGCTGGCCCGGCTCGCCGCCCGCACCGGACTGGTCGCCGCGACCTGGACGGGGGTGGCCACGCTGGCCACGTACGCCACGCTCGGCGGACTGCTGTTCACCGGGACGATGGCGCTGGCGGTGGCGGGGACGGCCGTCATCGCGATCCGCAGCGGCTCCGCGAGCCTCAACACCCTGGTCCTGGAGGTCAACCAGCTGCACGAGGAGGCACTGTTCGTGGGCGATCTGCAGCGGCTGTACGTCGAGGCGGCCGAACGGGCGATCCCGGTGGGCGGCGTGGCCCTCCCGGAGGACCCGCGCGAGATCCGCTTCGAGAACGTCACCTTCGGCTATCCGGGCGAGTCGGCGCGGCCCGCCCTGGACGACGTCACCCTCTCGCTCCCGCTGGGCCGGATCGTCGCGCTGGTCGGCGAGAACGGCTCCGGCAAGACGACGCTGGTGAAACTGCTGGCCGGGCTGTACAAGCCGGACCGGGGACGGATCCTGTGGGACGGTGTGGACGCCGCCGAGGCGGACCGGCACCGACTCGCCGAGCGGATCGCGATGGTGGCGCAGGACTTCAAACGGTGGCCGTTCACCGCCCGGGTCAACATCGCCGTCGGGCGTTCCGCCGCGCCGTTGACCGAGGAACGGCTGGCCGCCTCGATCGCGGAGGCGGGGGCCGGGGAGGTCGTCGCGGATCTGCCGCGCGGTCTGGACACCCTGCTCGCCCGGCACTTCAGCGGCGGCCACGAGCTGTCCGGCGGCCAGTGGCAGCGACTGGGCATCGCGCGGGCGGCGTACCGGCGCGGGCGCATCCTGATCGTGGACGAGCCGACGGCGGCCCTGGACGCCCGGGCCGAGCTGGAGGTCTTCGAGAAGATCCGCGCGCTGGCCGACAACGGCCAGACGGTCGTCCTGATCACCCATCGGCTGGCGTCGGTCCGGCACGCCGACCTGGTGCACGTCCTCGACCAGGGCCGGCTGGTGGAGTCCGGGACGCCGGACGAGTTGCTGGCGGGCGGCGGCGTCTACGCCGAGCTGTACGCGCTGCAGGCCGAGCAGTTCACGGTGCAGGCGCCGGCCCGGTCCCCGTCGGGCTGACACCCGTCACCCGCGGGCTGCCGCCGCCCCTCACGGGCGGCCGTCCCCCGGTCACCGGCGGGCCGGCGTCGGGCCACCGGGTCACCGGGCCGGGTCACCGGCCGCCGACACGGGGCCACCGGGGCACCGGGCGGCCGTCGTCTCACCGCGAGGCGTCGACGCTGCGGACGACCACCAGGAACGTGTCCGTGGCGAGGTCCATGACGACCTCGGCGGCCAGTCCCTCCATGCGCCGGGCGTGCGCGAACTCCTCCGCGGGCCACGACCCGCGTGGGCCGCCCGCGGGAAAGCGCTCGAGCACGGTTCGCCCGTTCACCATCTCGCACCTCCGATCAGCGTCGTGCTTGTAGGAGTTAACGCTTCACGGAGGCCGATCGCCTCGCCCGGTTGCGGGACTGAGACATAGGTGACACGCGTTAGGTGCGGAGTGTCAGTATCCGGTCACCTGACGAGCAACCCGGGCACCTCGCGTGTCAGCAGTCGTACGCGTCGTCACGACGCAGGCGCACACGGCTCCCGGAACCCGGCACGGTGAGGCCCAGCAGCCCGGTGGTCGAGGAGTCCGGCCCTGCCCCAGCCGCCCCTGGAAGACGCAATTCCGTGCCGACCTCCACGACATTCCTCGCCGACCTCCACGACGGGCGGGGCGCGCCGCTCGGCGTTGAGCACGTCACGCGCGCGTGCCGGTGCTGCTCCCTGGACCGGCACTTCCTCGCGCGCGACACGCCACTGCGCGCGAGACGGCCTCCGGCGGTTCCGGATACGCCCAGGGCTGCCTCTCCTGCGCAACGGGCCGTCGCAGGGCTGGCTGACGGGCCGTCCGGAACTCGTTCGCCGTCGCGGAAGACCTCAGCCCGGCACGGAGAGGTTCGCCCGCGTCGCGGGAGGCAGGGAGGGCGCCGGGCCGGGCAGCCCCACCCGTGCGCTGCCCGCCGCGAGTTCGCCGAGGAGTTCGGTGAGGCGTTTGCGGTGCCGGGCGGTGAGCCGTCCGGTGTCGTCGAGGTGGACCGCGCAGGCGGTGGTCGTGTCGACGAGCCGTTCCAGGACGGCGGCGACCTCGTCCGTGCCCTGCGAGTGGCGGGCGAGCGCGGGCAGTTCGTGGGCGGCGAGAGCGCTGGCGGTACGCGCCTCGGAAAGCGTGCGGTAGGCCTCACGGCGCAGCGTCCAGCGCACGGAGCGGTCGCCGGAGCCGTCGAGGACGTGGGCGAGGTAGGCGTATGCGGCGTCCGCGGCCGCGGCAAGCTGGGCGCGCACCTGCCCGCCGCGCTCCGTCGGCATCGGCAGATGCCCGACGATCAGCACGATCGCGCAGGCCAGCAGGGTCTCCACGATCCGGCTGACCGAGGCCTGCGGCTCCCCGCCCACCATCACCAGCGCCAGGACGAGGACGGTGGCGACGGCGGTCTGGGCGGCGAAGTGCCGGGTGGCGACCGGTATCAGCGCACCGCATACGGCGACCAGCGCGACCAGCCCCTCCGGCCGGGGCAGCACGACGGCGAAGCCGGCGAAGAGCAGCGCACCGAGCACGGTCCCCGCCGCCCGGCAGAGCACCCGGGACACCAGGGGCCCGAGGTCGGGTTTCACCAGGAAGACGGCCGTGGCGGGCAGCCAGTACCAGTGCGGGTGCCGCCCGTACTCGTGCGAGTGGTACAGGGCCTGCGCGACGGCGACGGCGGCGCCGAAGGACAGCGCGACCCGTAGCCCGTACTCCCGGCCGCCCGCCCCGAACGCGGCGCGCAGCAGGTCGCGCGCGCCGCGCCGCCGGGTGTGCAGATCGCTCCCGCGCCCCTGGTCGAAGGCGTCGGCGGCGTGCAGCAGGGCGTCGTCGAGGGCGCGCAGCGCGGGGGCGGACCGGCAGGGCGCCGGCAGCGGACCGGCGGGCGTGTTCCGGCGCACCGCGCCGGCCAGTCGACGGGGTCCGACGGACGCCCGATCCGAGAGCGGTTCCCCGGTCCAGGCCAGCGCGGTCGCGGCCTCGGCGAGCGGCAGTGCGGCGGCGTACCGGGCGTGCAGCCGCCGCTCGGCCGTGGAGCCCGCCCGGCGGCGCAGCCGGGGCCCGGCCAGGGCGTCCTGGGCGTGGTCGAGGGCGGTGGTGAGCGCGGCCCTGCGCTCGGTGGCGAGCCCCGTGCCGACGGTGTCGAGGAGCTCCGCGACCGCGTCGTAGACGCGGGCCACCGCGTCCCGCTCCCCGTCGAAGCGGAAGTCGCCGGCCAGCGCGCCCGGCGTGGGCAGCGCGAGCCGCAGTGCCAGCAGCCAGCCCGCCCCCGCGAGGTAGGCGAGAGCACGCGTCCATCCCGCCTCCGGCAGCGGCATCCCGGCCCCGACCGCCGCGCCGACCAGCAACTGCGTACCCGCCGCGGAGGCGACCGGCCCGATCGCGCTCATCCCGCCGGCGACGAGCCCGAGGCCGGTCAGGACGGCCGTCAGCGCGACGGCCCCCAACCGGTCGCCGCCGTACGTGCCGACGACCAGTCCGGCCGCCCCGGCGAGCGCGGGCGCCCCCAGCCGCTTGACGGAGGCCCGCCGGCTGCCGGGCCGGTCGTTGATTCCGGCGAGCATGGCGGCGATGGCGGCGACGACCCCGAGGGAGATCTGGCCGGCGAGCAGGGCGGCCAGGAGGAGGGGGCCTGCCGACAACGCCCCGCGGGTGACCGCGCTCCACGGCACTGGCCCGCGCTGGGTGCGCAGGGCGTGGGAGAGCCAGGGCGGCAGAACGGCATGTGCGCGAGCGGAAATGTGCGGGCGCGGGAACACGGAGCTCCTGTCGGGACGAGGGCGGGGTGTGCCTTCGGGCGACGGTGGCCGGGGCGGTCAGCGGTGAGCTGTGGTGTCCACGGTAGGTGGTGGTTCTGTGCGAAGCGGGGCCGTTGCGTTGCGACGAGGTGACGGCTGCGGCCGATCCCGGATTCTTTATGAACGCAACGCCCGAAGAGCGCCTCTGGTGCCGAAACGGGGCGTCCCGTACGGTCCATCCGCTCCTCGCGCCGACGCGGGGCGCACCGGGCGCACCGCGTCCGCGGCGTCTTCGACCCTCGCGCGCACGGCTTTCGCCTGCGCCGTGCCGGTCAGCACTACCACAGGTTCATGTGACGGTGGCGGGTCGGCGGATGGTCCAGTTCCTCGGCCGCGGCGAGGAGTGCTCCGGACGGGGCGGCACGCAGACGGTTGCGGGCCGTCGAGCGGAAAACGGCCAGGGCAGCGCGGGCACGCCGCTCGTAAGGGCCGTCGACCCGCGCGTTCAGACTGCGGGGAAAGGTGTGGGCGCGGAACGCCCGGACCAGCAGTACGGGCGTCGGACGTCGCCGCTCACGCCGCGCACGAGTCAGATCCGCCGCGTGGTAACGGAGTTCCACGAGACAGTGCCCGGTGACGAGGTGCCCGCCCCCGTCGGGCAGGTGAAGGGGCTCGACGCGATGCCGGGGAGGGACGTGATGGACGGTTCGGGACATGGCAGACCTCCTGGGGGCCGCCGGAACTTCCGGCGTGACCCGCTAGAAGTCCGCCGCCGTGAAACGGCCCAGGTTCTTGCTGCGCATGGCAGGAAGCCTGGCGAAGATGCTCCGCGCTGTCCAACGGTTAATTCCGCCGCGGGTGGGCGCCAGCCGCGCGCTCGGCGGGTGCGGGCGGAGGTGACCTGCGAACGGTCAGTCGCCGCTCCGGGGCCGTGCCCGCGCCTCCCCCTCGCCCGGCCGGCCCTCACGTCACCGGGCGGACGGCTCCGAGCCGTCCGTCCGTGCGGGCCGCCATGCCCTCCTCTTGGTCTCCGGTTTCGCGAAGCTCCCGGCCCGGCTGGTCGTCAGGCCCAACCCCACCAGCCCCTCCGCCAGCTTCACCGCCGCCCCCACTCCGTCGACGACCGGGAGGCCCAGCTTGTCCCCCACCACCCGCTGCAGCCCCGTCATCCCGGCGCACCCGAGGACCAGCACCTCGGCCCCCGCCTGCCGGGCCCGTTCGGCCGCGGCCAGAAAGGCGGCCTCGGTGCGCTCGGAGTCGCCGAGGTCGAGAACGCCGAGCCCGGTGCCGACGACGGCGGCGCAGTTGCGGCCCACTCCGGCGAGCTCCAGGCTGTCCTCGATCTGACCGCAGGAGCGCTCCAGCGTGGTCACCACCCCGTACCGGCGCCCGAGCAGACACGCCAGATGCGCCGCGGCCTCGGTGATGTCGACGACGGGCACCTCGACCAGCTCCCGCACGCCCTCCCGGCCGTGCTCGCCGAAACCAGCCATGACGACGGCGTCGTAGGGCGGTCCCTCATAGGTCCGCAACGCGTCCATGACCGCCGCCGCGGAGAGATAGCTGTCCAGCCAGCTCTCCGCCGACTCGGGCCCCCAC
This sequence comes from Streptomyces sp. P3, assembly GCF_003032475.1. Taxonomy (NCBI): domain Bacteria; kingdom Bacillati; phylum Actinomycetota; class Actinomycetes; order Kitasatosporales; family Streptomycetaceae; genus Streptomyces; species Streptomyces sp. P3. Next base: position 4,290,480 of record NZ_CP028369.1, on the reverse strand, counting down.
GCGGGGGTCAGTCCGGTCACGGCGGTGCCCGGGCCTGCCGCGGCCCGGGCGCCTCGCACGATCTCCTCGGTCATCTCCCGCGTGGTGTTGCAGTTGGTGACGACGATCCGCACGTTCCGCACCCTGGTCAGACCTCCACCGGCTTCTCGTCGAGGGCCGCGGCGCCGGACGTCCGCTCGTCGCGGCACAGCAGGACGTAGAGGCCGGCGCCGAGGGCGGTACCGATGAACCAGGAGTAGGGAGCGACATCGCTGAACGTCTTCACCAGCGCGAGGACCGCCGCGACCGCCGCGGAGGGCAGGAACGCCCACAGGGCCCTGGGGTTGACGCCCTTGCGGTAGTAGTACCGGGAGCCGGGCCGTCCGTCGAAGAGCTCCTGCACGTCGACCCGGCCGCGCTTCACCCAGTAGTAGTCGACCATGATCACGCCGAACAGCGGGCCGAGGAAGGCCCCGAGGCCGCCGAGAAAGTAGTTGACGACGGTGGGGTTGGAGAAGAGGTTCCAGGGCGTGACGACCAGGGCGGCGACCGTGCTGATCATGCCGCCGATCTTGAACGTGATCTTCTGCGGCCAGACGTTGGCGAGGTCGTAGGCCGGGGAGACGAAATTGGCCACGATGTTGACGCCCATGGTCGCGACAGCGAAGGTGAGCGCCCCCAGGACGAGCACCCAGGTGTTGCCGACCTTGGCGACCAGTTCGGCCGGGTCGGTGATGGCCTCGCCGAACACCTCCAGCGAGCCGGCCGTCACGATCACGGAAACCACCACGAAGGCAGTCGAGTTGAGCGGCAGACCCCAGAAGTTGCCACGCCGGACCGTCCGGTAGTCGGGCGCGAAGCGGGAGAAGTCGCAGAAGTTCAGCATCAGCGTGCCGTAGGTGGCGAGGATCAGGCCGATCGCGCCGAACCACTGCCGCCACTGCTCCCCCACCGAAACCGGGTGCGGGGTGGAGGTGAGCGAGATGGTCCAGCCCGCCTTGGACAGCACCCACACCGCCAGTGCGATCATCACCAGCCAGATCGCCGGACCGCAGAAGTCCTGGAACTTGCGCACCGATTCCATGCCCCGGCTGATGATCAGCGCCTGGACCAGCCACAGGGACACGAACGACACCCAGCCGAGCGCGTCCAGACCCAGGAACGAGCTGTGCGTCCAGGACTCGAGACCCGGCCAGGCCGCCAGCAGCATCACGTTGACGGCGACGGAGGCCAGGTACGTCTGGATGCCGTACCACATGATGGCGATCACGGCCCGGATGAGGGCCGGGATGTTGGCCCCCCAGACTCCGAAGCTGATGCGGCTGACGACCGGGAAGGGCACCCCGTGACGCTGGCCGATCCTGCCCATCCAGTTCATGCCGACGTAGATGAGCACGAAGCCCACGAGGAGGGACGTGAAGATCTGCCAGACGTTCATGCCGAGGACCAGCAGACCGGCGGCGAAGGTGTAGTTGCCGAGGTTGTGGACGTCCGACATCCACATGGCGAAGAGGTCGAAGACCTTCCAGTTCCGCTTGTCGGCGGGTGCGAGGTCTTCGTTGGTGAGCCGGGGATCGGGGACGAACGCTGGCGCGCCGGTGACTTCGGCGCTGTCGGCGAGGGACACGGGGCCTCCCTGGGCGAGGGGACGGAGGAGGAGGACTACGACCGGTCGTTTGGTATACCAAACTGCGGACATGGTCCCGCCGTCAAGCGTTCTGACCGATGTCCGTCCCGTTACGGCCCGGTAAAAGCCCCCTCGCATCGGCGAGGATGGGTCCATGACGAAGATCGAACCGCTCGGAGCGGTGCGCGAGCGGGTGCTGGGCGCCCTTCGGCAGGAGATCATCGCCGGCAGTCTCCGCCCCGGAGACCGACTCGTCGAGCGTGAGCTCGCCGAGCGGTTCGGCGTCTCCAGGGTTCCGGTGCGCGAAGCCATCCGGGCCCTGGTGGCCGAGGGTTTCGTCCTGTTCGAAACCCCGCGCCGTACCGTGGTACGCCCCCTGAGCCCCACCGACGTCACCGAGCTCTTCGAACTGCGCGAGGCCCTGGAGGTCTACGCGGCCGGGCTGGCCGCCGCCCGCGCCACCCCGGAGGACCTCGCCGAGCTGCGTGAACTCCTGACTCGCGCGGCGAGCGCCACCGAAGCCGGCGACGCCGAGACGATCACCGACATCAACACCCGCTTCCACGACCGCCTTCTCGCGATGGCCGGCAACGCCCTGCTGATCTCGGTCATGGAACCCGTCGCCGGACGCCTGCAGTGGCTCACCCGGCGCAACGAGGAATGGCCCCAGCTCCTCACCGAACACCAGGAGCTCTACGACGCCATCGCCTCCGGCGACCCCGACCGCGCCCGCACGCACGCCCTCCACCACGTGCAGGCCAACTACCGCTCCACCGTGCGGCACCTCTTCCAAGACGTCCACGACGCCCCGTCCGCCTGAATCCCGCCGCCGGGAGTTCAACCGCCGCGGTCGCCGACCTCCCGCCCACGGCCACGGGCCGCGCGCCCTCGCCCCACCGGTGGCCGGCGCCCCTCCTCCCCGTCACACCCGGCGTCGTGCAGCCCGCAGCAGATCCGCGTTCGACTCACGTCGGGTCCAGGCGATGAGCGCGAGCGGCACCATCAGGATGAGCGGAGTCGCCGCGTTCTGACCGTCGAGGACCGCGACCTGGACGACGAACGCGCCCGCCATCAGCGCCGCCAGACCGATCGCCGCCAGCGACTGGAGGACCGGGATCAACAGGGCGACGGCACCGGCGAGTTCGAGGGCGCCGATGGTGTACATGCCGGCGTTGCCCCAGCCCATTTCCGCGAAGATCTCGGAAGCCGACGGGTGCGCGATCAGCTTCGGGAGCGCGCCGGCGATCCCGTAGAACAGGGCGAGGGTCACCTGCAGGCCCCGCAGGGCGATCCTGGCGCGGCGGCCTCCGCCGGTGGGAGCGGAGGGGGAGTCGGTCGCGGCGGCGAGCGGAGCGTCTGTCTCGGACATGGGGTTCTCCTGTGGTGTGCGGTCCGTCGTGGTGTCGTCCGTCGCAGAGGTAGACCGGCCTCCGACACCCAACTCATCGCCTCACAGCGGGATTTCCCACCCGTCAGGAATCCCCTCGCCCTTCCTCCCGGCCCTTCGCCTCCGCGCTGTCCTCCCTCCGCCCTTCGCCTCCCCGCCCTTCCTCTGCCTTCTCTCCGTCTCCTCCTCCCCCGACGCCCGTGGTGGCTTCGTCCCGCTCACCTGCTGTGCGGCGGTTCTCCGCAGGCTCCCGACTCCCTTCCGGTTTCCAGGCCGTCATCGGCACCGCCCGCACCCAGACCCTGTCCTCCGTCAGGTACCGGTCCACCCGCAGGCCGGCTTCGGCCAGTGCCTCCTCGAACTGTTCTCGGGTCAGGGGCCGGGACAGAAAGGTCTGTGTCCAGACGGCGTCGGGGAACTCGAGTTCCGCGCGCACGGAGTGGACGCCCTCCCCGACGGGCTCGGCGGAGACGATCCGCGTCGTGAAGCCGCTGGGGTCGACCCGTTCGCGGGGCAGGTCGGTGTGGTAGTCCTCGCCCTCCCGTTGGATCAGCACACACCCGCCCGCGGCGACATGGCGTAAGCAGGTTCGCAGCATCCCGCGCCGGACCTCGACGTCTCCGCTGTGCACGAGGAAGGAGGCGAGCATGACCACGTCGAACGTCTCGCCCAGGTCGAGGTGCTCGATGGGGCTGCATATCGTGCGTGCTCGACGGACCCGGTCGAGCATCTCGGCGGACTCGTCGACGGCGGTGACGGTGAATCCTCGCTGCAGCAGGGCGTGGGTCACTCGACCGACGCCGCAGCCGAGTTCCAGGATGTGGGCGCCGGCGGGCACCGCCGCCGCGATGACGTCCGGCTCGCTCCCGACGGGGAGCCGGGCGTAGAACTCGACCGCGCAGCCGTCGGGGGTGATCGCACCGGGGCCGGTTCCCTGGTGTCCGTCGCGCATTTCTCGTGTCATACCCGTCCAACGGACGGGTTGCCGAGGGCCGTTCCCGCTCCCTGCCGGTTCACCCGTTCGAGGGATGGCCCGCTGTTCGAGCGCGTCTGCCGGGGGGCGAAGGAGCCCGTGGATGACGTCCGGGCGGAGGAGTACGTTGAGGTGAGGAGCCGTGATCGGGATGCGTACGGGCAGTGAGCCGACGACAGCGCGCAGTGCGCTGCGGATGCGTCTGTGGCTGTCCCTGTGGGGGCTGGCCTGGGCGGTCTTCGGGACCGCCGCGTTCGCCGTGGTGGGACGCCCGGGGTGGGCGGCGGCCTGCGGGGCCCTGTGGCTGGTGATCACCGTCGACATGGCGGTCGTCGTCAGGCACATGCGGCAGGGCCCCCACTACCAGCCCGGCCGGGACGTTCCTCCGTACCTGCCGCCGGAGCGTCGTCCGCGGTGACGGCTCCGCCTCAGCCGTCGAAGCGGGCGGCCTTCAGGTACTCGGGGTTGGGATCGAGTGCGGCGGCCAGCCGGAAGTGACGTTTGGCCTGGTCGCCGCGGCCCTGCCGCTCGTAGGTACGGCCGAGTGCGAAGTGCGCGAACGCGTTGTCCGGCTCGCGCTCCAGCACGACGGTGAACTCCAGCTCGGCGGGGCGTAGTTGAGCGGCGGCGAAGAAGGCGCGCGCCCGCAGGAGCCGGGCGGCGGTGTTCTCGGGGTGTGCGGCGATGACCGAGTCGAGCAATTTCACCGCGCCCCGCGGGTCCCGTGCGGCGAGGAGCTGTTCCGCGGCACGGAAGTCGATGACGTGCGTCTCCGGAGTACGTCCGGTCGAACCTGCGGTATTGGGCACGGAAAAATCCTTCCCTTGCTGGAAGGGTTCAACGCGCGGAGTCGGCGGCGCTATTCCGGGGAGGCCTCGCGTCGCGCGTGTGCTCGGCGCGCGAGGTCGTCCCACACGTCCTGCACGCGTTGTTCGAGCTCCGCCAGTGGCACGTCGTTGTCGATCACGATGTCGGCGATCGCGCGGCGGTTCTCGCGGCTCGCCTGGGCGGCCATGCGGGCGCGGGCGTCCTCCTCGGTCATGCCGCGCAGCCGGACGAGCCGGTCGAGCTGGGTGTCGGGTCCCGCGTCGACGACGATGACGACGTCGTACAGGGGGGCGAGGCCGTTCTCGGTGAGAAGGGGGACGTCGTGGACGACGACGGCGTCCTCGGGGGCCGCCGTCTCGAGGTCGTGGGAGCGGGCGCCGACGAGGGGGTGCACGATCGAGTTGAGGAGGGCGAGTCGCTCGGGGTCGGCGAAGACGACGGAACCCAGCCGGGGACGGTCGAGGGTGCCGTCGGGTGTCAGCACGTCCTTGCCGAAGGCGTCGACGACCGCCGCGAGACCCGGGGTTCCCGGGGCGACGACCTCGCGTGCGATGCGGTCCGCGTCGATGAGCACGGCTCCGCGCTGGACGAGCAACCGTGACACCTCGCTCTTGCCGGCGCCGATTCCGCCGGTCAGGCCCACCTTCAGCATGAGCGAAAGCTTAGGGCCTGCCGGTGGCGGTGCGCCCGGCGGTCCCGGCCCACTGCTTCCCGGGCGGAGTTCTCTGCGCGGTGTCGCCCGGGAAGCAGTCGGCCGCTCAGCCCTCGCCCTCCCGTTCCGCCAGGAAGCGTTCGAATTCCAGGCCGATCTCGTCGGCGGAGGGGATGTCGACCGGCTCGGCGAGCATGTTTCCGCGGGTCTCCGCGCCGGCGGCGGCGTCGTACTGGTGCTCGAGGCCCTGGACGAGCGAGGTGAGCTCTTCGTCGCCTTCCTGGATCTGGCGGTCGATCTCGGTCTGCGTGCGGTGGGCGTCGGTGCGCAGGGCGTGGGCGATGGCGGGCAGGACCAGGCCGGTCGCCGCGGTGATCGCCTCGAGGACCGTCAGAGCGGCGTCGGGGTAGGCGGAGCGGGCGATGTAGTGCGGCACGTGGGCGGCGACGCCCAGGATGTCGTGGCCGGCTTCCATGAGGCGGTATTCGACGAGCGCTTCGGCGCTGCCGGGGACCTGGGCCTCGTCGAAGGGGCTGCGGTGGCCGGGCATGAGGTCGGTGCGGTTGCCGTGCGGGGTGAGGCCCACGGGGCGCGTGTGCGGCACGCCCATGGGGATGCCGTGGAAGTTCACGGACAGGCGGACGCCGAGCCGCTCGACGATCTGCTGCACGGCGGCGGCGAAGCGCTCCCACTCGACGTCCGGCTCGGGGCCCGACAGCAGGAGGAAGGGCGCGCCGGTGGTGTCCTGGAGGAGCCGTACCTCGATGGCCGGTTCCTCGTAGTCGCTCCACCGGTCGCGTTTGAAGGTGAGCAGTGGGCGGCGTGCGCGGTAGTCGACGAGCCGGTCGTGGTCGAAGCGGGCGACGAGTTGGTGGGGCAGCGAGTCGAGAAGCCGCTCGACGATCTGGTCGCCGGTCTCGCCCGCGTCGATGTATCCGTCGAAGTGGTAGAGCATGACAAGTCCGGCCGACTCCTGGGCCAGCGCCATGTCGACGACTGCCAGGCCCTTCGGCTCCCATGCGTACAGACTCTGCGGATCAAGCACTTGGACCGCTCCTCCTCGTGTTCCTTTCGGACAACGCCCTTGGGAGCGTGGGCATTCCCGTCCGCGCCTCATGATCGAACGATTCGTGCGGGGCGGGGCGGGGTCAGCACCGAGGGCCCGCACCTCGAAAGGTGCGGGCCCTCGGCCATGTACTACGCCTCAGTGGCTGCTATCTGCGGCCACCTGCTGCGATCTGCTGATCAGCTCTGGCCGCCGGCCAGCTTCTCGCGCAGCGCGGCAAGCGCCTCGTCCGAGGCCAGCGCGCCGGACGTGTCGGCGCCCTCGGAGGAGTAGGAGCCGCCACCGCTGGACGCGGCCGGAGCCGCACCGGCGGTGTCGCCGCCCTCGGCGGCGGCCTTCTCGTCCGCCTCGCGGGACTTGATGACCTGAGCCTGGTGCTGCTCGAAGCGCGTCTGCGCCTCGGCGTACTGGTTCTCCCAGACCTCACGCTGCGACTCGAAGCCCTCGAGCCAGTCGTTGGTCTCGGGGTCGAAGCCCTCGGGGTAGATGTAGTTGCCCTGGTCGTCGTACGACGCGGCCATGCCGTAGAGCGTCGGGTCGAACTCGACCGAGGCCGGGTCGGAGCCGAAGGACTCGTTGGCCTGCTTCAGCGACAGCGAGATCCGGCGACGCTCGAGGTCGATGTCGATGACCTTGACGAAGATCTCGTCGTTGACCTGGACGACCTGCTCCGGGATCTCCACGTGGCGCTCGGCCAGCTCGGAGATGTGGACCAGACCCTCGATGCCCTCGTCCACCCGGACGAACGCACCGAACGGAACCAGCTTCGTGACCTTGCCGGGCACGACCTGGCCGATCTGGTGGGTGCGGGCGAACTGCTGCCACGGGTCTTCCTGGGTCGCCTTCAGCGACAGGGAGACGCGCTCGCGGTCCATGTCGACGTCGAGGACCTCGACCGTGACCTCCTGGCCGACCTCGACGACCTCGGAGGGGTGGTCGATGTGCTTCCAGGACAGCTCGGAGACGTGGACCAGACCGTCGACGCCACCCAGGTCCACGAAGGCACCGAAGTTGACGATCGAGGAGACGACGCCGGAGCGGACCTGACCCTTCTGGAGGGTCGTGAGGAACGTCTGGCGCACCTCGGACTGGGTCTGCTCCAGCCAGGCGCGGCGGGACAGGACCACGTTGTTGCGGTTCTTGTCCAGCTCGATGATCTTGGCCTCGAGCTCCTTGCCCACGTAGGGCTGGAGGTCGCGGACGCGGCGCATCTCGACGAGGGAGGCCGGCAGGAAGCCACGGAGGCCGATGTCGAGGATGAGACCACCCTTGACGACCTCGATGACGGTGCCGGTGACGATGCCGTCCTCTTCCTTGATCTTCTCGATCGTGCCCCAGGCGCGCTCGTACTGGGCGCGCTTCTTCGAGAGGATCAGGCGGCCTTCCTTGTCCTCCTTCTGGAGAACAAGGGCTTCGATCTCGTCACCGACGGCGACGACCTCGTTGGGGTCGACGTCGTGCTTGATCGAGAGTTCGCGGCTCGGGATGACACCTTCGGTCTTGTAACCGATGTCGAGCAGGACCTCGTCCCGGTCGACCTTCACGATGACGCCGTCGACGATGTCGCCGTCGTTGAAGTACTTGATCGTCTCGTCGATCGCGGCGAGGAAGGCTTCCTCGTTACCGATGTCGTTGACCGCAACCTGCGGGGTGGTGGCGGTGGTCTCGGTGCTGCTCGTCATGTGGGAAAGGGCTCCGGTTACGGACAGAAAGTCGTAGGTACTGCTACGCCGGGAGCCCGTGTCGCTCTGAAGAAGCCGGACAGCCAAGGACGCGCCCCACCAGGAACTGGTGACGACGCCTCGAAAACCGAGGGGACATACAACAGATGCGAGCGCAGCCTGCTACGTCTGAGGTGCGCAGGCTCGCAGCGCAACTTGTAGCATACGGGGGCAGCCGGGCAGGGTCAATGCGCGAAGGCGCACACCCGGGGCGGATCACCGCATATCCGGCACACAACCTTTCTCCTGAGGCCGACGCAGGCCGCAGGAAGCCTCTCCGGCGACACCTCGGTGCGCCGTCGGGCGGGTTGCACGGAAGAGTACGACGAGGGAGCCCATCATCCAAGAGCCCGCATCGTCCGAGCCGGCCTTCGAGCCGGAAGCCACCCGACGCGACGCCGACGTCGCCGAGAGCTCCCGGGCCAACCGGGGCTGGTGGGACCGCAACGCGGACGAATACCAGGTCGAGCACGGCACCTTCCTCGGCGACGACCGCTTCGTGTGGGGACCCGAGGGTCTGGACGAGGTGGAGGCCGAGCTGCTCGGCCCGCCGGAGGAACTGAAGGGCAGGTCGGTCCTGGAGATCGGGGCCGGCGCGGCGCAGTGTGCGCGCTGGCTGGCCGCGCAGGGCGCCCGTCCGGTCGCGCTGGACCTCTCCCACCGGCAGCTCCAGCACGCGCTGCGCATCGGCGGCTCGTTCCCGCTGGTGTGCGCCGACGCGGGCGCGCTGCCCTTCGCGGACGCCTCCTTCGATCTGGCCTGCTCGGCGTACGGGGCGCTGCCGTTCGTCGCCGATCCGGTGCTGGTGCTGCGGGAGGTGCGGCGGGTGCTGCGTCCCGGCGGGCGTTTCGTGTTCTCGGTGACCCATCCGATCCGCTGGGCGTTTCCCGACGAGCCGGGTCCCGAGGGCCTGTCGGTGTCCGCCTCCTACTTCGACCGCACTCCCTACGTCGAGCAGGACGATCAGGGGCGCGCCGTGTACGTGGAGCATCACCGCACGCTCGGCGACCGGGTCCGCGACATCGTGGCGGGCGGGTTCCGGCTGGTGGACCTGGTCGAACCGGAGTGGCCGGCCTGGAACTCGTCGGAGTGGGGCGGCTGGTCCCCGTTGCGCGGAAACCTGATCCCGGGGACGGCCGTCTTCGTCTGCGAGCGGGACTAGGACCTCTGCGACCACTCGTTCCGTCCTGCCGTCCTGCCGTCCTGCCGTCCGCCGTGCCTCCCTGCCCGTTCCCGTACGCGCGTACGGGAGGGAGGGCGGGGCGTACGACACTGGGTGCGTGATCCCCCGTTTCGACGCCCTGGACGCGCTGCCCGTGCGGGCCGCCCTGCCTGATCTGAACGACGCTCTGGAGGGGCACGGCGCGGCCGTGCTCGCCGCGCCGCCCGGCACCGGCAAGACGACGCTGGTACCGCTGGTGTTGGCCGGGCTGCTGGGCGAGGGGCCCGCACGGCGGGTGGTGGTGGCCGAGCCGCGGCGTATCGCGGCGCGGGCCGCGGCACGGCGGATGGCCTGGCTGCTGGGCGAGCGGCCCGGGGACAGCGTCGGTCACACCGTGCGCGGGGAGCGGGTCGTGGGGCGGCACACGCGCGTGGAGGTGGTCACGACCGGTGTGCTGCTGCAGCGGCTCCAGCGCGACCAGGAGCTGACGGGTGTCGACGTGGTGGTGCTGGACGAGTGCCATGAGCGCCATCTCGACGCGGACGCCTCGGCCGCGTTCCTGTGGGACGTGCGGGAGACGCTGCGGCCCGAGCTGCGGCTGGTGGCCGCTTCCGCGACGACGGACACGGCCGGTTGGGCGCGGCTGCTGGGCGGGGCTCCGGTGGTCCGGGCCCACGGCTCGGCGTTCGACGTCGAGGTGGTGTGGGCGCCGCCGGTGCGTGCCGTGCGGCCGCCGCACGGGATGCGGGTGGATCCGGCGCTGCCGGCGCATGTGGCGTCGGTGGTGCGGCGGGCGCTCGCGGAACGGTCGGGGGACGTGCTGTGCTTCCTGCCGGGTGTCGGGGAGATCGCGCGGGTCGCGGGGCAGCTGGGGGCGCCGGCCGGGGTGGACGTGCTGCAGGTGCACGGTCGCTCGCCGGCGGCCGTGCAGGACGCGGTGCTGTCGCCCGGTGAGCGGCGCAGGGTGGTGCTCGCCACGTCCGTGGCGGAGTCGTCGCTGACCGTGCCGGGTGTGCGGGTGGTGGTGGACTCGGGTCTGGCGCGGGAGCCGCGGGTGGACCACGCGCGCGGGCTGAGTGCGCTGACGACCGTGCGGGCCTCGCAGGCTGCGGGACGGCAGCGGGCTGGACGGGCCGGGCGCGAGGCGCCGGGGGCGGTGTACCGGTGCTGGGCGCAGGCGGAGGACGGCCGGCTGCCGGCGTTCCCGGCTCCGGAGATCAAGGTGGCCGATCTGACGGGGTTCGCGCTGCAGGCGGCCTGCTGGGGCGATCCGGACGCGTCGGGGCTGGCGTTGCTGGACGCGCCGCCGGCCGGGGCGATGGCGGCGGCTCGGGAGCTGTTGACGGCGATCGGCGCGGTGGACGCTACGGGCCGCGCGACGGCCCGCGGGGTGCGGCTGGCGCGGTTGGGGCTGCATCCGCGGCTGGGGCGGGCGTTGCTGGACGGGGCGGCGCTGGTGGGGGTGGAGCGGGCGGCGGAGGTGGTGGCGCTGCTGAGCGAGGAGGCGCCGCGGGAGTACGGCGACGATCTGGCGGCGGCGCTGCGCGGCGCCCGGCGTGGGGGTGACGCCTACGCCGGGAGGTGGCGGTCGGAGGTGCGGCGGCTGCGGGCCGTCGCGGCGGACGTCGACGTGCCGCCCGCGCGGCAGGCGTCGTCGGCTGCGGGGAGCGCGGGGGGCGGGGCGGTCGACGGTGAGGATCTCGCCGTCGGCCGTGTGGTGGCCCTGGCCTTTCCGGAGCGGGTCGCGAAGTCCGACGGCGGGTCGTGGCTGATGGTGTCGGGGACCCGGGCGGAGGTGCGGGACGGATCGGGTCTGCGGGGCGCACGCTGGCTGGCCGTCGCCGTCGCGGACCGGCCGGTCGGCAGGGGGCACGCGCGTGTGCAGCTGGCGGCGGCGGTGGACGAGGAGGTGGCGCGGCTGGCGGCGGGTGCGCTGCTGGACGAGCGGGACGAGGTGCACTGGGCCGGCGGGGAGGTGGTGGCGCGGCGGGTGGAGCGCCTCGGGGCGGTGCAGCTCGGGGCGCGGCCGCTGCGGGACGCCGACCCTGCGCTCCTACGCGGTGCGCTGGTGGAGGGGCTGGAGAAGGAGGGGCTGGGGCTGCTGCGCTGGTCGGCCGAGGCGGCCGTCCTGCGACAGCGGCTCGCCTTTCTGCGGTTGCGGCTCGGTGAGCCGTGGCCCGACGTCTGCGACGCGTCGTTGTACGCGCGCGTGGACGAATGGCTGGAGCCGGAGCTGGGCCGGGCGCGGCGGCGGAGCGATCTCGGGCGGATCGACGCCGGGGCGGCGCTCGGGCGGCTGCTGCCGTGGGCGTCCGGCGCGGCGGGCCGGCTGGACGAGCTGGCGCCCGAGCGGATCGCCGTCCCCAGCGGGTCCCGGGTGCGGATCGACTACGCGGATCCGCAGCAGCCGGTTCTGGCGGTGAAGTTGCAGGAGATGTTCGGGCTGCAGGAGTCGCCGCGGGTGGCGGGAGTGCCGTTGCTGGTGCATCTGCTGTCGCCCGCCGGGCGGCCCGTGGCCGTCACCGCGGACCTCGCGTCCTTCTGGCGGGAGGGCTACAAGGGGGTGCGGGCGGAGTTGCGCGGCCGGTATCCGAAGCATCCCTGGCCGGAGGATCCGGCGGGCGCCGAGCCGACCCGGCACACCAACGCGCGGCTCAGGCGGTGACCGGCTGCGGTGTGGCGCGGGCCGCGGGAGCGCGCGGGCGGGTGCGGCGGGCGCGGGCCTCCAGGTACAGGGAGAGCGACAGGAGCAGGAGAGCCAGCAGGAGGAAGCTCCACGGCAGATAGGAGGTCATCAGCAGGACCAGGGTGCGGTTGGCCTTGACGACGGACACCGTGTGGTCGATGTAGTCCTCACGCATCTTGACGTGCCCGGCGAACGCGGTGACCTTGGCGCGGCCGCCGAGGAGGGTGCCGCCGCGCAGTTCCTCCTGGTGGATCTCCTCGCCGTTGACGGGTGCCCCGGTGACGGGTTCGACCCAGAACCTGCGGACCGTGGTGTACCAGCGGGTGGTGCCGGTCCTGGCGACGTCCGCCGGGGTGATGCCCTTGACCGGCATCGTCTTGGGCATGGCGACCCGGGTCCAGGGGACGGTCTGCTCGAAGTAGTAGACCTTCAGGCCGCGGAAGGTCCGGGTGCCCCGGTAGTGGATGGGGGCGCTGGTGCGGGTCTGGGCGTCGAAGTACTCGTAGTCGCGCTTCTCCGTCAGGAACGGCCACTTGAACTCGATGCCCTTGCGGCGGACGGGATCGCCGTCGACCGTCTCGCCGGTGGCGTGGACGGGTTCCTGGGTGTGGGCGTCGAAGATGTAGCGCTCGGGGACCCGGGAGACCATCTTGCCGTCGGGTCCCTGGACGTAGGACAGGCCGTCCCAGACGACGACGTCCCGGCCGGCCGTCTTCTCGATCTTCTCGGAGGCTTCGACGTCGCCCTTGAGGGTTTGCACGATGGTGACCTTCGGGACCGTGCGGGCCTTCAGGCTGCCGTAGTCGAGGAGGGTGGCGTTCTTCGCCTCCAGGACCATCGTCTGGTACTCGTTCGCGGGGATCTTGGCCAGGCGGGGGAAGGCGTACCAGCGCATCAGCGGGGAGAGCGCCGCGAAGAACACGGCGAGGGCGAGCAGGAGCAGGCTTGTCTTGCGGCGCATCTCGGCCTCCTTCGCGGACGGGGCGGGGTCAGGGGTGGGCGGGGACGGTGGTCAGCAGGGGTTTCGGGGAGGTCCGGCCGGCCGGGGCGCCGAGCGCGGTGACGGTGAAGACCAGGGCGAGGGCGAGGGCGAGGCCGGTCGCGGCGGCGATCAGAGCGCGCATCGGGGCCTCCTGAAGCGGCGGCGAACTCCCCACGGAGCTGACAGGGTGTCAGGTCGGGCACCGTAGCAACGGGCGCGCGAGATGAGAACACGTCGGACACGACGACGGCGGCCCCTCCATGCGCAGGAGGGGCCGCCGTCGTCGTGCGGAGGGCGGTGCGGACCGCGTACGGACGCGCGGGCGCGTGCGCCCGGCCGTACGTCCTTACGAAGCGGAGGCCGTCGCCTCCGGCTCCGGCTCCGACTCGACGGGTGCGGGGGCCGGCGCCGACGTCCCGGCGGCCGTGACGGTCAGCTCGACCGTGAGGACGGCTCCACCGGTGGTGGTGATGCGCAGCAGGTAGGCGCCGGCGGTGTCGCCCGCGTACAGCTGTGGCAGCCGCAGCAGACCGTCGGCGTCCGTCTGCAGGTCCAGGGTGCGGACGGGGCTGTCGCCGGCGCCCTTGAAGTACGGGCCCTTGTCGTTCGCCGTCGGATCGGACGCGGACTTGACCAGGGTGGCGGTGGCCGCGACCTTGCCCGCCGCCGCTCCCTTGTACGTGGCCTTCACCTCGACCGCGTCGGCGAACTCGCCGCCGACGGTGCAGGTGAGTGCGGTGTCGCCGGTGCGGGCGAGGACGTCGGCGGCGCGGGGGGTGACGGTGGCCGCGTAGTCGAGCGCGGACAGCGTGCGGCCGAGAACGGTGGCACGGACGGTGAAGGCGCCGCTCTTCTCGCCCGCCCGGAGGACGGGCGCGAGGGCGATGCCCCTGCTGTCGGTGACGATCGTGGCGACGCTCTCCCCGCCGGTGAACTCGGCGTCGGTGTCGCCGACGATGGTGAAGCGGATCCTGACCTTGGCGACGGCCTTGCCGGCCGCCGTCTCCGCCCGGGCGCTGACGCGGTCCGTGTAGGCGTTGCCCGCCATGGCGGTGATCTTCGCCGGGCCCGCGGCCTCGAGGTGGTGGACCGTCTCGGTCGGCGTGGGCGCGGGCGTGGGTGTCGGGGTCGGCTTCCCGGGCGTGGACGGCTTCGTAGGCTTCCCGGGCGTGGACGGCCTGGTCGGCTTCCCGGGCGTGGACGGGACCGACGGCCTGCCGGGCGTCGTCGGGACGGACGGCGAGGTCGGCGTGTAGTCGTCGCTGCGGTCGGTCGGCACGGTGCCGGTGCCGTCGGGGATCCCGTGCGAGCCCTTGCGGTAGTACTCCAGCCACGACAGGACGGTGTTCAGGTAGTCCGTGGAGTTGTTGTAGCTGAGGATCGCGGTGCGCATCCCGGACGTCGTCGACATGTCCCAGCCGTAGCGGCACAGGTAGTGGCCGGCGGCGAGGGCGGCGTCGTAGATGTTGTTGGGGTCCTTCTTGCCGTCGGCGTTGCCGTCGCGGCCCGCCCACGCCCAGGTGGACGGGATGAACTGCATGGGGCCCACGGCGCGGTCGAAGGTCCTGTCGCCGTCGTAGGCGCCGTTGTCGGTGTCCCTGATGTTGGCGAAGCCGCTGCCGTTGAGGACCGGTCCGAGGATCGGCGAGACGGTCGTGCCGTCGGCGGTGACGTTGCCGCCGCGCGCCTGGCCCGACTCGACCTTGCCGATGGCGGCGAGGAGTTGCCAGGGCAGGTTGCAGCCCGGCTTGGCCTGCGCCAGCTGGGCCTCGGCCTTCTTGTAGGCGTCCAGGACGGTCGCCGGAATGCCCGCCTCGCCGCCACCCGCGGGAGGAGTGGCGGAGCTCTGGGTCGGAGCCGGGTTGGGGCTGTGCAGGGGCGGCAGGTCCGTGTAGTACGGCGAGTTGCCGGTGGCGCTGTCGTCCGTGCCGGCGTCGGTGCCCGTCTCGGTGGCGGGAGTGTCCGCCGCGGTCCGTCTGCCCTGGGTGTCGGCCGTGACGTCCGGTGCCTGGGACGCGGCCAGAGCCGCGACCGCCAGTGCGGCCACGGTCGTGTTGACCGCTCCCTTGCGCAGCCTTGTGCCGAAGTGCGCCGACATGAAGAAAGACCCTCCCGGTGTCGCCGTTGCCACTCACGTGACCCATCAACTGCCACTCGTGTGACGATCAACCCGCCCCACAGGTTGCACTCGTGGGCGTTTTGCGCTGTTCTGTTCCTCTGTTCGGCGCGCCTTCGGGCGCGGCGACCCAGGCGACCCTACGACAACTTCTTTTTGACCGGCACCCGTTCGGGTGCCGTTTTCACCAGCCGCTCATGTGGCGAGGGCCGGGAACCGCGCCCCGCCCATCGGACGTCGTTGATCATCGGGCCGGAAGGCCCGTCGACATTCCGCCTCCCGGGAGCCCTGTTGCCGTTCACTCTGAGTCACGCCGCGGCCGTGCTGCCCGCCGTGCGCACCGACGGGTCCGGCCGCGGACGGCTGGTGCCGGCCGTGCTCGTGGCGGGATCGTTCGCCCCCGACCTGACCTACTACGCGGCGAGTGTCCGGCCCGAGGCCATGGAATTCGGCGACGTCACGCACTCCTTCCCCGGCGTGTTCACGGTCGACGTGCCGCTGGCCTGGGCGCTCGTCGGACTGTGGCTGCTCGTGCGCGAACCATTGGTCGCGCTGCTGCCGCGCGCCCGGCAGGGCCGGACGGCCGCGCTGACCCGGTGCGGAGCGCCCCGCGCGCGTGCGCGTGCGTCCACGGCCCTGTGGTGGTACGTGTCGGCGGTGCTCGGCGCGCTGACCCACGTGGTGTGGGACGCGTTCACCCACCTCGACCGCTGGGGCATGCGGTTGTTCCCCGTGCTCGGCGAGAAGATCGCGGGCTCGCCCCTGTACTGGTATCTGCAGTACGGCGGGTCCGCGGTCGCGGCGGTCGTGATCGCCGTGTTCCTGGCGCGTGCGGTGCGCGGGGCGCCCGATGCCGAGCCGGTGGGGGTCACGGTGCTGTCGGCGGCGGACCGGTGGTGGGCCGCCGCCGTGATCGGCGGCTGTGCGCTGGTCGCAGCGGTGCTGCGGGCCACGCGGTGGTGGGACTACTGGGGTACGCGAAACGCGAAGCCCTGGGATCTCGTCCCGACGGTGTGTTTCGGCGCGGGGGCGGGGCTGATCCTGGGTCTGCTGGTGTACGCAGTCGGCGTGCGGGTGTGGCGTCCGGCCGCCCCCGGCGGGCGCGCCGGGGAGCCGACGGAGGTCAGCGTGGGAGGAAGCCGTCCCGGGGCTTGGTGAGTGGCGCGGGGGGCACGACAGGGAGAGGGCTGTGGCGGGCCGACCTGCGCGGTCCGCGCAGCCTGCCGAGGACGCCGAGGACGCCGAGGACGCCGAGGACGAGCGTCAGGCGACCGTGCACCGTCTCGCCCCACAGCCGCCAGGAGTCGCCGCGCGGAACGGGCCGACGGACGAACGGGCGGACGAGCCGGGCCACCGGCGGGGGAACGAGTCGGGCGAGCCCCGTGCCGAGCAGCTCTCCGGCGGCAGTGCCCAGGGCGGCACCGGCGGTGCTCGGAATGCGGGGAGTGGCGGCCCGGGGGGCGCGGGCGGGGCGTCGGCGGCGCCAGGGAGCGTTGCCGGGGCGGAGCCGCCCGATCACGGTGGCCGTGGCATGAACGCGTGCGTGGGCCTTGCGGCGGTGGAGCATGCGTATACCCATGGCCGCATCCTGGCGGCCGGAGTCGGCCCGGGTCCTGTTCTCGGGGGCCACGCGGGTGAGGCCCTCCGTGGCCGGGGCCCGGTCCCGGGGTTCCTGTCCGCGTCGGCGGACCACCGCCGGCAAGGCCCCTTCTCCCGGTGCCGGGCAGGCACCGCACCAGACCTACCGACGGGCGAGGGCCTCCGTCCGGGCCTTCCAGGGCACCGCCAGTCACCCGGAGCCCCCGCAGCCACCCTCCGAGCGCCGGAAGCCTGCACGAGCCCGGGAACCCGCCCCGCCGCCCGGGGCGCACCCGTTCCACCACCGATTCCTCAACCGTCCGACCACCGGACCCCGCCCGACCGCCGACCCGCCGGACACCTGAACGCACACCCCGGAGACCGCCCGACCGCCTGCCCGGAGCTCGGCCGCCCCACCGCCGAGCCCTCGGCCCTCCAATCGCCGGACACCCGCCCGACCGCGGCAAAGCCCCGCCCGCCGGACGCTTGATCGACGGCCCGGAGTCCGACTGGCCATCGGGGAAGTGCCTTCGGGTCGCCGGGAACCCGAATGACCGCGCCGAGGTGCGGCCGGCCGCCGCGGGCCCGGCCGGTCAGCGCCAGGAGGCCCCGGCCGGGCGCCGGAACACGGGCCCCGCTCCCACCCACCGCGCCAAGCCGGAGCACGACCGCCGGGGTCCGGCCGGACGCCCGCGGCGGCCGGCCGGCGCGGCGGGGTCAGTGCGCCGCCGACTCCCAGTCCGTGCCCGCGCCGACCGACACGTCGAGAGGGGCCCTGAGCCGGACGGCTCCGGCCATCTCGCGGCGGACCAGCTCCTCCGCCGCCGCGTGCTCGCCGGGCGCGATCTCCAGGACGATTTCGTCGTGGACCTGGAGCAGCATGCGCGACTCGAGGTCCGCCGCGCGCAGCGCGGTGTCCACCTTGAGCATGGCGATCTTGACGATGTCCGCCGCCGTGCCCTGGATGGGCGCGTTGAGGGCCATGCGCTCGGCCGCCTCACGGCGCTGTCGGTTGTCGCTGTTGAGGTCGGGCAGATAGCGGCGGCGGCCGAACAGGGTCGCCGTGTAGCCGGTCGCGCGCGCCTCGTCGACAGCGCGGCGCAGGTAGTCCCGCACCCCGCCGAAACGCTCGAAGTAGGCGTCCATCAGGGCGCGGGCCTCACCGGCCTCGATGTTCAGCTGCTGGGACAGGCCGAACGCCGACAGACCGTAGGCGAGCCCGTACGACATGGCCTTGATCTTGCGGCGCATCTCGGCGTCCACCGCGCCCCGCTCGACGCCGAACACCTGCGAGGCGGCCGTGGTGTGCAGGTCCTCGCCGGAGGTGAACGCCTCGATGAGGCCCTCGTCCTCGGAGAGATGGGCCATCACACGCAGTTCGATCTGGCTGTAGTCGGCCGTCATCAGCGACTCGAAGCCCTCGCCGACGACGAACCCGCGGCGGATCGCCCGCCCCTCGTCCGTGCGGACGGGGATGTTCTGCAGATTGGGGTCGGTGGACGACAGACGGCCCGTCGCCGCGACCGTCTGGTTGAACGTCGTGTGGATACGGCCGTCCGCGGCGATCGTCTTGATCAGGCCCTCGACGGTGACCCGGAGCTTCGCCTGCTCGCGGTGGCGGAGCATGATGACCGGCAGCTCGTTGTCCGTCTGGCCGGCGAGCCAGGCCAGCGCGTCGGCGTCGGTGGTGTAGCCGGTCTTGGTCTTCTTCGTCCTGGGCAGGCCCAGTTCGCCGAACAGCACCTCCTGGAGCTGCTTGGGCGACCCCAGGTTGAACTCGTGGCCGGCGGCCGCGTGCGCCTCCTTCACGGCCTGCTGGACCGCGCCCGCGAACATCTGCTCCATGGCCTCCAGATGGGCGCGGTCGGCCGCGATGCCGTGCCGCTCCATGCGGGCCAGGAGGGCCGACGTCGGCAGCTCCATGTCGCGCAGCAGGTCCGCCGCGCCGACCTCCTCCAGCCGGCCGCGGAAGGATGCGCCGAGGTCCACGATCGTGCGGGCCTGCACCATCAGCGCCTCGGCCTCGGCGCCGTCGTCCGTGCCGAAGGCGAGCTGGCCGTCGGCCGCGGCGGCCGGTGCCAGTTCGCGGCCCAGGTACTCCAGGGACAGCGCGTCCAGGTCGAAGGAGCGGCGGCCCGGCTTGACCAGGTAGGCGGCGAGAGCGGTGTCCATGAGGACGCCGGCGACGGACCAGCCGTGCTCGGCGAAGACCCGCATGGCGCCCTTCGCGTCGTGCAGCACCTTGGGGCGGTCCTCGGCGGCGAGCCAGGCCGCCCACGCGTTCTCGTCCGTCTCGTCGAGCTCCGTCGGGTCGAACCAGGCGGCCGCTCCCTCGGCGGCGGCGAGGGCGATCTCGGTGACCGAGCCGGCGCCCAGCGCCCAGGCGTCGACGGTGGCCACGCCCAGGGTCTGCCCGGCGTGCTCGGCGAGCCAGCCGGCCAGCTCCCCGGCGCCCAGCACCGTGCCGTCCAGCTCCACACCGCCGGTGATCACCGGGGCGGCCTCGGCCTCCTGTCCCCCCGGGTCGACGGCGAGGAGCCGCTCACGCAGCGACGGGTTCCTGATCTCCAGGGTGTCCAGGATCATCGCGACGGCCGTGCGGTCGTACGGAGTGCGCTCCAGGTCGCCGACCGACGCAGGCAGCTCGACGTCGCGAACCATCTCGGTGAGGCGGCGGTTGAGCTTGACCGATTCCAGGTGGTCGCGCAGGTTCTGCCCGGCCTTGCCCTTGACCTCCTCGACGCGCTCGACGAGCTCCGCGAAGGAACCGAACTGGTTGATCCACTTCGCGGCCGTCTTCTCGCCGACGCCCGGGATGCCCGGCAGGTTGTCGGACGGGTCACCGCGCAGGGCCGCGAAGTCGGGGTACTGCGCCGGTGTCAACGCGTACTTCTCGAAGACCTTCTCCGGGGTGAACCGGGTCAGCTCCGAGACGCCCTTCGTCGGATACAGCACGGTGGTGTGCTCGGAGACCAGTTGGAAGGAGTCGCGGTCGCCGGTGACGATCAGCACCTCGAAACCGGCGGCCTCGGCCTGGGTGGCCAGGGTGGCGATGACGTCGTCGGCCTCGAAGCCGTCCACCGCGAAGCGTGAGACGTGCATCGCGTCGAGCAGTTCGCCGATCAGCTCGACCTGGCCCTTGAACTCGTCGGGCGTCTTGGAGCGGTTCGCCTTGTACTCGGTGAACTCCTCGGAACGCCACGTCTTGCGGGAGACGTCGAACGCGACCGCGAAGTGCGTGGGCGCCTCGTCACGCAGTGTGTTGGCGAGCATCGACGCGAAGCCGTAGATCGCGTTGGTGGGCTGGCCCGTCGCGGTGGTGAAGTTCTCCGCGGGCAACGCGAAGAACGCGCGGTAGGCCAGCGAGTGCCCGTCCATGAGCATCAGGCGCGGACGGCTTGCGCCGGAGGGGGTCTCGGTCTTCTTCGATGCTGTCTCTGCCACGCCCACGATCCTGCCACGCCCCACTGACACTCGGTCCCGGCCGCCACGGATCCCGCCACTCCCCGCCCCGCGGACCGGACCCGCCGACCCGCCCCGCCGACCCTCCGCACGCACCCGGCCCACCCACCCGCCCCCGCGGATCCCTGCCCGCGGATCCCGGCCCCCGGATCCGCGCCCGCGGGTTATGGGCGGCGCACGGCCGCGTGATCGGCCCCTACAGCGCACCGGCAGCCCCCGGACCGCGCGGACGGCGGTCCGCCGCAGGCCCGCCCGGGTTCGATGCCGGCGCCACGTGCGAGGATCGGAGGTATACCGCACCCGTGGCAGGTCGAAGGAGAGCGTGCGATGGCAACGAAGCCGCCGAAGGCTGATCCGGTCCAGGACGCGCCGCTCGTCGACGAGCCGAAACACGCGGCGGCGGGCCTGTCGGCGGTCGGACACTCCCTGCGGATCGCCCAGCAGCAGATGGGCGTGAAGCGCACCGCGCTGACGCTGCTGCGCGTCAACCAGAAGGACGGCTTCGACTGCCCCGGCTGCGCCTGGCCCGAGCCCGAGCACCGGCACGCCGCCGAGTTCTGCGAGAACGGCGCGAAGGCGGTCGCCGAGGAGGCGACCCTGCGCCGCGTCACCCCCGAGTTCTTCGCCGCGCACACCGTCGCCGACCTCGCCGGCCGCAGCGGCTACTGGCTCGGCCAGCAGGGACGCCTCACCCACCCCATGTACCTGCCCGAAGGCGCGGACCGCTACGAGCCGGTCACCTGGGAGCGCGCCTTCGACATCGTCGCCGAGGAGTGCGCCGCCCTCGCCTCCCCCGACGAGGCCGTCTTCTACACCTCGGGCCGCACCAGCAACGAGGCCGCGTTCCTCTACCAGCTCTTCGCGCGCGAACTCGGCACGAACAACCTGCCGGACTGCTCCAACATGTGCCACGAGTCGTCCGGCTCGGCACTGTCGGAGACCATCGGCATCGGCAAGGGCAGCGTCCTGCTCGAGGACCTCCACCAGGCCGACCTGATCATCGTCGCCGGACAGAACCCGGGCACCAACCACCCGCGCATGCTCTCCGCGCTGGAGAAGGCCAAAGCGGGCGGCGCGAGGATCATCAGCGTCAACCCGCTGCCCGAGGCCGGCCTGGAGCGCTTCAAGAACCCGCAGACACCGCAGGGCATGCTCAAGGGCGCGGCGCTCACCGACCTGTTCCTGCAGATCCGCATCGGCGGCGACCAGGCCCTCTTCCGTCTCCTCAACAAGCTCGTCCTCGAGACGGACGGCGCGCTCGACGAGGCGTTCATCGCCGAACACACCCACGGCTTCGAGGAGTTCACCGACGCCGCCCGCGCCGCCGACTGGGACGAGACGCTCGCCGCGACCGGCCTCACGCGCGCGCAGATCGAGGAGACCCTGCGCATGGTGCTCGCCTCGAAGCGCACCATCGTCTGCTGGGCCATGGGCCTCACCCAGCACAAGCACTCCGTGCCCACCATCCGCGAAGTCGTCAACTTCCTCCTGCTGCGCGGCAACATCGGCCGCCCGGGCGCGGGCGTGTGCCCGGTGCGCGGCCACTCCAACGTCCAGGGCGACCGCACCATGGGCATCTTCGAACGGCCCGCCCCGGCCTTCCTGGACGCCCTGGAGAAGGAGTTCGGCTTCGCGCCGCCGCGCGAGCACGGCTTCGACGTCGTACGGGCCATCCGCGCACTGCGCGACGGCGAGGCGAAACTGTTCTTCGCCATGGGCGGCAACTTCGTCTCGGCCTCCCCCGACACCGACGTCACCGAGGCGGCCATGCAGCGCGCCCGGCTGACCGTGCACGTGTCGACCAAGCTGAACCGCTCGCACGTCGTCACGGGCGCCCGCGCGCTGATCCTGCCGACCCTCGGGCGCACCGAGCGCGATCTGCAGGGCGGCGGTGAACAGTTCGTGACGGTCGAGGACTCCATGGGCATGGTGCACGCCTCCCGGGGCCGCCTCGCGCCCGCGAGCGCCCACCTGCTGTCCGAGCCGGCCATCGTCTGCCGTCTCGCGCGCCGGGTCCTCGGCGCGGACAGCGAAACTCCGTGGGAGGAGTTCGAGAAGGACTACGGGACGATCCGTGACCGCATCGCGCGCGTGATCCCCGGCTTCGAGGACTTCAACGCGCGCGTGGCGCGGCCCGGCGGCTTCACCCTGCCGCACGCCCCGCGCGACGAGCGGCGCTTCCCCACCGCGACCGGCAAGGCCAACTTCACCGCCGCGCCCGTCGAGTACCCGCAACTGCCCGAGGGCCGTCTTCTGCTGCAGACCCTGCGCTCGCACGACCAGTACAACACCACGATCTACGGCCTCGACGACCGCTACCGGGGCATCAAAAACGGCCGCCGGGTCGTTCTCGTCAACGCCGAGGACGCGCGCGCGTTCGGCCTCGCGGAGGGCTCGTACGTGGACCTGGTGAGCGAGTGGCGCGACGGCGTGGAGCGGCGCGCCCCCGGCTTCCGCGTGGTGCTCTACCCGACCGCGCGGGGCTGCGCGGCCGCCTACTACCCGGAGACCAACGTGCTGGTACCGCTGGACGCCACCGCGGACACCAGCAACACGCCCGCGAGCAAGTCCGTCGTGGTCCGTCTGGAACAATCGGCGACCGACTGAGCGTTTGCTTAAGTCACCGCTGGACTTGGATCGACGAACGGAGCCGGGCCCCATGGGCGAGCAGCAACACGTGAAGTTCCCGCAGGAAGTCATCGACGAGTACGCCGCGCTCGGCGTCGACATCCTCGCCCTGTTCTCCGCCGGACACCTCGGCACCCGCATGGGGGTGCAGATCCTCGAAGCCTCCGCCGACCGGGTCGTCGCCACCATGCCCGTCGAGGGCAACACCCAGCCCTACGGACTGCTGCACGGCGGCGCCTCCGCGGTCCTCGCCGAGACGATCGGCTCGGTCGGCGCCATGCTGCACGGCGGCAGCTCCAAGATCGCCGTCGGCGTCGACCTGAACTGCACCCACCACCGCGGAGCCCGCTCCGGCCTGGTCACCGGCGTGGCCACCCCCGTGCACCGCGGACGCTCCACCGCCACCTACGAGATCGTGATCAGCGACGAGCAGGAACGCCGCGTGTGCACCGCACGGCTGACCTGCCTGCTGCGCGACGTCCGCGCCGGCGACGGGGCCCACCTCCCCTCGGGCGGCTGACCCCTCCGGGGTGCGCCGGCCGGCGTCCCACGCCCCCCCGGCACCCCGGGATCCGACGGCACACCCCGCCCGGGCTCAACTCACCCGCCCCGACCCGCACTCCGCCGATTCCCTCGAAGCGGAGCAGGCAACTCCCCGCGGAAAAGCGTCGCTCAACGTCGGACTTTCTTTCCCGAACGTAACTCTACGTAATACGCGCGCAATGCGAGAACGGGGTTCCGACACCGGCCCGCACTATGCGCACCAGCCCTTCGGGACCCTACAGGTCGCCCCCAGCAACGAATCCCGGTCATTACCAAAACACTCGAGACGCCTGAACCCCGCCGGATTCGTCCTGCACGTTCTCAGCATGCGGACAGGACGAATCATCCTTAACTCCGCTCTTCCCCCCTCCGAGTACCGCTCTGCATTACCTCGTGTCATAACAAGAGCGTCACAGCCTTGGTCAGACCCTCCTCCGAGTTCCCTCCCCGCGCCTAGAGTCACGCCCAGTCACCGCGCCACCGGTTTGGAAGTCAATTCGGCCCAGCGCTCGACCCGGCGCGTTCCAGGGGGGACCGCCGTGCCAGGGAAAGGACCTGATTCGTGCGTCAACGTTCGATCATCGCCATCACCGCCGCACTCGCGGCGGGATCGCTGACACTCACCGCCTGTGGGTCGCGTGACGACGACGGCAAGAGCAGCAGCGGAGACAAGACCACCGTCGTGATCGGCGTAGACGCCCCGCTCACCGGCGACCTGTCCGCGCTCGGCCTCGGCATCAAGAACTCCGCCGACCTCGCCGCCAAGACCGCCAACAAAAAGGAATACGTCAAGGGCGTCGAATTCAAGATCGAAGCGACCGACGACCAGGCCCAGCCCTCCGTCGGCCAGCAGAACGCCCAGAAGTTCATCAGCGACAAGGAAGTCCTCGGCGTCGTCGGCCCGCTGAACTCCGGCGTCTCCCAGCAGATGCAGAAGCCCCTCAACGACGCGGGCCTCACCCAGGTCTCCCCCGCCAACACCGGCACCGAGCTGACCCAGGGCGACGGCTGGAAGACCGGCAACTCGGTCCGCCCGTTCAAGACGTTCTTCCGCACCGCCACCACGGACGAGATCCAGGGCGCCTTCGCCGCCGAGTACCTCTTCTCCAAGGCCGGCAAGAAGAAGGTCTACCTGATCGACGACCAGAAGACCTACGGCGCCGGCCTCGCCGCCTCCTTCAAGGCGAACTTCACCAAGCTCGGCGGCCAGATCGTCGGCACCGACCACGTCAACCCCGACGACCGCGACTTCAACGCCATCGTCGCCAAGATCAAGAAGACCGGCGCCGACGCCCTGTACTACGGCGGCGAATACCCCGCCGCCGCCCCCCTGAGCCAGCAGCTCAAGGACAGCGGCCAGAGCATCCCCCTCATGGGCGGCGACGGCATCTACTCCGGCGAGTTCCCCAAGCTCAACAAGAAGGCCGAAGGCGACCTCGCCACCTCCGTCGGCAAGCCCGTCGAAGAACTCCCCTCCGCCAAGGAGTTCATCGCCAACTACAAGACGGCCGGCTACAAGGACGCCTACGAGGCCTACGGCGGCCTCACCTACGACGCCACCTGGGCCATCATCGAAGCCGTCAAGCTCGCCGTCGAGGGCAACGACGGCAAGGTCCCGGCCGACGGCCGCAAGGCAGTCCTCGACGCCATGTCCAAGGTCAAGTTCGACGGCGTCACCGGCACCATCTCCTTCGACGAGTTCGGCGACACCACCAACCACATGATGACCGCCTACAAGGTCACCGGCGGAGCGTGGAAGCCCGAGTACAGCGCCGCACCCAACGTCAGCTGAACGAAGCAGGAGCAACCACACCTCCCCACTTCACGCATTGATCAGGCCGCGCGGGAGTGCCCACCAGCGCTCCCGCGCGGCGCCATATCCGAACCACTCCACGGAGGCCCTGCGGTGCACGAACTGCCGCAACAGCTGGCCAATGGACTCATCCTCGGCGCGATGTACGGACTCATCGCGATCGGTTACACGATGGTCTACGGCATCGTTCAGCTCATCAACTTCGCCCACGGCGAGATCTTCATGGTCGGGGGCTTCGGGGCCCTCACCGTCTGGCTCGTCCTCCCCGGCGGCTTCGCCCTCGGCGCAGCGATACCCCTCATGATCCTCGGCGGCGTCATCGTCTCCGTCGCCGTCGCCACCGCAGCTGAGCGCTTCGCCTACCGGCCCCTGCGCACCGCCCCGCGACTGGCACCCCTCATCACCGCCATCGGCCTCTCCATCGTCCTCCAGCAGGCCGTGTGGATGGGATACCCCGACGCCAAGAAGGACCGCCCCTTCCCCCAGTTCTCCGGCGGCCCCATCGACGTCCTCGGCGCCAACATCCAGCGCGGCGACCTCTTCGTCCTCATCGCCGCACCCCTGTGCATGGTCGCCCTCGGCTTCTTCGTCACGAAGACCCGCTCCGGCCGCGGCATGCAGGCCACCGCCCAGGACCCCGACACCGCCAAGCTCATGGGCATCAACACCGACCGCATCATCGTCATGGCCTTCGCCATCGGCGCCGCGTTCGCCGCCATCGCAGCAGTCGCCTACGGCCTCAAGAACGGCCAGGTCGGCTTCCGCATGGGCTTCCTCATGGGCCTCAAAGCCTTCACCGCAGCCGTCCTCGGCGGCATCGGCAACATCTACGGAGCCATGCTCGGCGGCCTCGTCCTCGGCGTCGCCGAATCCCTCGCCATCGGCTACATCGGCGACATCCCCGGCATGACCCTCTTCGGCGGCGGCGCCTGGAAGGACGTATGGGCCTTCGCCCTCCTCATCCTCGTCCTGCTGTTCAGACCACAAGGCCTGCTCGGCGAACGCGTCGCGGACAGGGCGTGATCACCATGACCACCAACATCCCCACCCAGAAGAACACCGACGCCGTCAACACCACCAACGGCGACACGGCACCCCTCATCCCCCTGCCCGCGGCCCTCGCCCCCGTCCTCACCCTCGCCGGATCCGCCGTCGCACTCGCCGGCACCTTCCTCGCCTGGACCTGGACCGACGAGTTCCCCGGCAAACTCACCATCAACGGCTACCCCGGCGGCCTCCAGGTCCTCACCCTCATCGGCGCCGCCCTCACCATCCTCTTCGTCCTCTCCGGATACGGAATCCGCGGCCTGCGCTGGCTCACCCCCGGCGGCACCCACAGCCCCGCCCGCGCCACCGCCCTCGGCGTCCTCGGCACCACCGGCTACGCCCTCGGCGCCATCAGCTACGTCCTCGGCGGCGTCGTCAACCTCGAACCCGGCGCCTGGGTCTCCGTCATCGGCGCCCTCATCGCCACCATCGGCGCCTTCGCCCTCCCCGCCGACGTCCCCCGCGACGCCGACGACGCGACGAACCCCTGGGCCAAAATCCGCCACAGCTTCGCCGCCCCCGAGCCCGGCCGCACCAAGGACCTCCCCTCCTGGGCAGAGATCCTCATCATCACCGCAGCCTTCGGCATCGGCCTCTACGTCTTCTCCTACGGCATCGGCGTAGACGACGAAAACCCCCAGCTGTTCATCGGCTTCCTCATCACCACCGCGTTCGGCTTCACCGCACTCACCCGCGCCGGCCTCCTCAAGCGACTCTCGGCACTGACGGCCAAACACCGCAGCGTCACGCTCGGCGCCGCGTTCGCCGCCGCGATCTGCTTCCCCTTCACCCAGACCAACGACCAGTTCGCCCTCATCGGCGCGAACATCCTCATCTTCGCCACGGTCGCCCTGGGCCTCAACGTCGTCGTCGGCCTCGCCGGCCTCCTCGACCTCGGCTACGTCGCCTTCCTCGGCGTCGGCGCCTACGCCGCCGCCCTGGTCTCCGGCTCCCCCCAGTCGAGCATCGGCGTCCAGTTCCCCTTCTGGGCCGCCGTCCTCACCGGCGCCTTCGCCTCACTGATCTTCGGCGTCGTCATCGGCGCCCCCACCCTGCGGCTGCGCGGCGACTACCTCGCCATCGTCACCCTCGGCTTCGGTGAGATCTTCCGCATCACCGTCAACAACCTCAACGGCACCAGCGGACCCGACGTCACCAACGGCTCCACCGGCATCCCGAACATCCCCGACCTGAAGATCTTCGGATTCGACTTCGGAATCCCCCACGACGTCCTCGGCCACCAGCTCACCCGCCCGGGCAACTACTACCTGCTGATGCTCCTCTGCACCCTCGTCGTCGTCACGGTCTTCCGCCGCAGCGCCGACTCCCGCATCGGCCGCGCCTGGGTCGCCATCCGCGAAGACGAAACCGCCGCCACCGCCATGGGCATCAACGGCTTCCGCCTCAAGCTCCTCGCCTTCGCCCTCGGAGCCTGCCTCGCCGGCCTCGCCGGCACCGTCCAGGCACACGTCTCCTACAGCGTCACCCCCGAGCAGTACCAGTTCGCCGGCTCCGTGCCGCCCAACTCGGCCTTCCTGCTCGCAGCGGTCATCCTCGGCGGCATGGGCACCATCAGCGGGCCGCTCGTGGGCGCCGCACTGCTCTACCTCATCCCCGCCAAACTCCAGTTCATGGCGGAATACCAGCTGCTCCTCTTCGGTGTCGCGCTCATGCTCCTCATGCGCTTCCGCCCCGAAGGCCTCGTCGCCGACCGCAGGAAGCAGCTCGAGTTCCACGAGACCGGACAACTCGACGTACCCGACGACAATGGCCTGCCCGAGACCGCCACCGGCGTCGCCAAGGCAGGGGCGTGACCGCGATGACCACCACCACGACAACCGCCACGACCACCACGGTCCTCGACGCCTCCGGCGTCACCATGCAGTTCGGCGGCCTCACCGCCGTACGCTCCGTCGACCTCACCGTCAACAGCGGCGAGATCGTCGGACTCATCGGCCCCAACGGAGCCGGGAAGACCACCTTCTTCAACTGCCTCACCGGCCTCTACATCCCCACGACCGGCACAGTCAGCTACAAAGGCACCGTCCTCCCGCCCAAACCCCACCTGGTCACCCAGGCCGGCATCGCCCGCACCTTCCAGAACATCCGGCTCTTCGCCAACATGACCGTCCTGGAAAACGTGCTCGTCGGACGCCACACCCGCACCAACGAAGGCCTCTGGTCCGCGCTCCTGCGCCTGCCCAGCTTCAAGAAGGCCGAAGACGCCTCACGCGAACGAGCCATGGAACTCCTCGAGTTCACCGGCCTCGCCGCCAAGGCCGACCACCTCGCCCGCAACCTCCCCTACGGCGAACAGCGCAAGCTCGAAATCGCCCGCGCCCTCGCCAGCGACCCCGGACTCCTCCTCCTCGACGAGCCCACCGCCGGCATGAACCCCCAGGAGACGCGCGCGGCCGAAGAACTCATCTTCGCCATCCGCGACCAGGGCATCGCCGTCCTCGTCATCGAGCACGACATCCGGTTCATCATGAACCTCTGCGACCGCGTCGCCGTGCTCGTCCAGGGCGAGAAGATCGTCGAAGGCCCCGCCGAAGTCGTCCAGGCCGACGAACGCGTCATCGCCGCCTACCTCGGCACCCCCTTCGAGGGCGCGCCGGGAGCGGAGGAAGTCGCCGAAGTCGAAGCCGCAGAGGCCGCCGAGGCGCACAGCACCACGGAAGGAGACGAGAAGTGACCGCACTGCTCGAGGTCGACGACCTCAGGGTCGCCTACGGCAAGATCGAGGCGGTCAAGGGCATCTCCTTCAAGGTCGACGCAGGCGAGGTCGTCACCCTCATCGGCACCAACGGCGCCGGCAAGACCACCACCCTGCGCACCCTGTCCGGCCTGCTCCAGCCGCTCGGCGGCCAGATCAAGTTCGACGGCAAGGTGCTCAACAAGATCCCCGCCCACAAGATCGTCTCGCTGGGGCTGGCCCACTCCCCCGAAGGCCGGCACATCTTCCCCCGCATGACCATCGAGGACAACCTCCGCCTCGGCGCCTTCCTCCGCAACGACAAGGAAGCCATCGAGAAGGACATCCAGCGCGCCTACGACCTCTTCCCCATCCTGGGAGAACGCCGCAAGCAGGCCGCAGGCACCCTCTCCGGCGGCGAACAGCAGATGCTCGCCATGGGCCGCGCCCTCATGTCCCGGCCCAAACTGCTCATGCTCGACGAACCCTCCATGGGCCTCTCGCCGATCATGATGCAGAAGATCATGGCCACCATCCAGGAACTCAAGTCCCAGGGCACCACCATCCTGCTCATCGAGCAGAACGCCCAGGCGGCCCTCTCCCTGGCGGACCACGGCCACGTCATGGAGGTCGGCAAGATCGTCCTCTCCGGCACCGGCCAGGACCTCCTCCACGACGAGTCCGTCCGCAAGGCCTACCTCGGCGAGGACTGAACCACCCGCACACGACGAGGCCCGCGCCCCTTCTCCGGGCGCGGGCCTCGTCGTACGCCTGCCTCGCGGTCAGCCCTTGTCGGCCTTCTTCTCCTCGGCGTCCTGGATCACGGCCTCCGCCACCTGCTGCATCGACATCCGACGATCCATCGACGTCTTCTGGATCCACCGGAACGCCGCCGGCTCCGACAGCCCGTACTCCGTCTGCAGGATCGACTTCGCCCGGTCCACCAGCTTGCGCGTCTCCAGCCGCAGCGTCAGATCCGCGACCTCGTTCTCCAGCTCCCGCAGCTCCGTGAAACGCGAGACGGCCATCTCGATCGCCGGGACGACGTCGCTCTTGCTGAACGGCTTCACCAGATACGCCATCGCCCCCGCGTCCCGGGCACGCTCGACGAGGTCGCGCTGCGAGAACGCGGTCAGCATCAGGACCGGCGCGATGCGCTCCTCGGCGATCTTCTCCGCCGCGGAGATGCCGTCCATCTTGGGCATCTTCACGTCGAGGATGACGAGGTCCGGCTTGTGCTCGCGGGCGAGCTCGATCGCCTGCTCACCGTCACCGGCCTCGCCGACGACGCTGTAGCCCTCCTCCTCCAGCATCTCCTTGAGGTCGAGGCGGATCAGGGCCTCGTCCTCGGCGATGACGACACGGGTCGTCAGCGGAGGCACGTGCGACCTGTCGTCGTCGGGCGCGTCTACTGGCTGGGGCGACTCGGGGGCGGTCACGGGGGCTCCTCGTTCAGGGGCGGGTACTGCTGACAAGAGCCTACCTAGCTGCGGTAAGGTGGGTGCGCGAGGGGTTGCAGTTCTCCTTACTTTCTAAGGCCCCAGTACTCCAACTGGTTAGAGAGGCCGCTCTCAAACAGCGGACAGTGTGGGTTCGAATCCCACCTGGGGCACTTTTCCTTCAAATCGAAGTATTGCGCCAACAGGCGGATGTCCACGTTCTCGTGAACATCCGCTTATTGCTGCGTGTCGTCGCGATCTCGCTCACACAGTGGGCACATGTACGACGTCAGCACACGCAAGAGGGCACTCGCACTCGTGGCACAGGGGCGCAGTCTGAACTCCGCCAGCCGAGAAACAGGCATCTCACGCGCCGCAATCCGCTCCTGGCAGGACCGACTTGAACCGCTGCCTCGCATGGCGCCCCCATTTCCCGACCCACCGAGCGACCGCGTCGCATACGCGTACCTGCTCGGCCTTTACCTAGGCGACGGCTGCATCAGCGCCCATCCACGCGGCAGTGGCCACTACCTGCGCATCGCCTGCGCGGGCTACTACGCCCACTGGCCGCACCTGTTCCCACAGCACGGCCCCGGCAAGAAGCACGAACGGCGGATCGCCCTGGAACCGTGGCAGCAGGCCATCGTCGACGAACACCCCTGGGAGTTCATCCGAGGGCTCATCCACTCCGACGGATGCCGCATCACCAACTGGACCGAGAAGACGATCGGCGGCGTACGCAAGCGCTACGAGTACCCGCGCTACTTCTTCACCAACTTGTCGGGCGACGTCATCCGTCTCTTCACCGACACGTTGGACCACGTGGGCGTCGAATGGAAAATGGCGAACCACAGAAACATCTCCGTCGCCCGCAAAGCCTCCGTAGCCCTCATGGACGCCCACATCGGCCCCAAGTACTGAGTCCTACTTCGGGCTGTCGTCCTCGCCCACGTGGTGGACGCGGACCAGGTTCGTGGAGCCGGAGACGCCGGGCGGGGAGCCTGCCGTGATGACGACGACGTCGCCCTTCTGGCAGCGGCCGTACTGCAGGAGCGCTTCGTCCACCTGGGCGACCATCGCGTCCGTGGAGGCGGCCGTCGGGCCGAGGAAGGTCTCGACGCCCCAGGTCAGGTTGAGCTGGGAGCGGGTCGCCGGTTCCGGGGTGAAGGCCAGGACGGGGATCGGTGAGCGGTAGCGGGAGAGGCGGCGGACGGTGTCGCCGCTCTGGGTGAAGGCGACGAGGAACTTGGCGCCGAGGAAGTCGCCGATCTCCGCTGCGGCCCTGGCGACGGCGCCGCCCTGGGTGCGGGGTTTGGTGCTTTCCGTCAGTTCGGGCAGGCCGGCTGCGAGGAGGTCCTCTTCCGCAGCTGCGACGATCTTCGCCATGGTGCGGACGGTCTGGACGGGGTGTTTGCCGACGCTGGTCTCGCCGGAGAGCATGACGGCGTCGGTGCCGTCGAGGACGGCGTTGGCGACGTCGCTGGCCTCGGCCCTGGTCGGGCGGGAGTGCTCGATCATGGAGTCGAGCATCTGGGTGGCGACGATGACGGGTTTGGCGTTGCGCTTGGCGAGTTTGATGGCGCGTTTCTGGACGATCGGGACCTGTTCGAGTGGCATTTCGACGCCGAGGTCTCCGCGGGCGACCATGATGCCGTCGAAGGCGGCCACGATCTCGTCGATGTTCTCGACGGCCTGGGGCTTCTCGACCTTGGCGATGACGGGGAGCCGGCGGCCTTCCTCGTCCATGATGCGGTGGACGTCGAGGATGTCGCGGCCGCTGCGGACGAAGGAGAGGGCGATGACGTCGAAGCCGGTGCGCAGCGCCCAGCGCAGGTCGTCTTCGTCTTTTTTGGAGAGGGCGGGGACGGAGACGGCGACGCCGGGGAGGTTGAGGCCTTTGTGGTCGGAGATGACGCCGCCTTCGACGACGCGGGTGTGGACGCGGGGGCCGTCGACGTCGGTGACTTCGAGGCAGACTTTTCCGTCGTCGACGAGGATGCGTTCGCCGGGGGTGACGTCGTCGGCGAGGCCTGCGTGGGTGGTGCCGCAGTGGGTGCCGTCACCTGCTGTGCCTTCTTCGACGGTGATGGTGAAGGTGTCTCCGCGTTCGAGGAGTACGGGGCCTTCGGTGAAGTGGCCGAGGCGGATCTTCGGGCCTTGAAGGTCGGCAAGGGTGCCGACGCTGCGGCCGGTTTCGTCGGAGGCCTTGCGGACGTGGTGGTAGCGCTCCTCGTGTTCGGCGTGGGTGCCGTGGCTGAGGTTGAAGCGGGCGACGTCCATTCCGGCTTCTACGAGGGCTTGGAGCTGGTCGTAGGAGTCGGTGGCGGGGCCCAGGGTGCAGACGATTTTCGCTCGGCGCATGTTTCGAGCCTATGTCTTACCGGCGGGTAGCGAATTGGGGGCACGTGACTGCTCAACAACCTTTGGGTGAAGGGTTGTTGACAAGTACTAAAGTGTGCGGAGTGTCGCTCTTCTGAGCACTCCGGGTGGTCTCCCGCTGATTTCCGCGGGTTCCTTTCCCTGGTGTGCGGATTCCCCGAACGGGTGAATTCAGGCCGTGGATGGATTCACAGGGCCGGTGGATTCATGGTGAACCGTGCGCTGACTTCGGCGCGGACCTGGATGCGCTGGGGTTCGAGGTCGAGGGGTTCGGGGGCTTGCGGTTCGGTGTCGGCTGCGGCGCGGGAGAAGCGGACGGCGTGGCGGTCGAAGGTGGACCGGGGCCGGGGGCCGCCTGTCGCGGTGTCGGTGAGTTCGAGGAGGGCGGCGACGGTGGTGTCGAGTGCTTCGGCGTATTCCCTGGCGCGTCGGACGGCGTCGTGGACGGCGTGGCGGCGGGCGGTGCGGTGGGCGGGTGAGGTGGGACGCAGGGCCCACCAGGGGCCGTCGACCCGGGTGAGTTCGAGGTCGGCGAGGCGGGTGGTGAGTTCGCCGAGGGCGGTGAAGTCGGTGAGTTCGGCGGTGAGGCGGACGGTGCCGTGGTAGGTGCGGACGCGTTCGCCTCGGCGGTGCGGTTCGAGTTCGGGGGTGAGGGTGAGTGCGCCGGTGGAGAGGTTCTCGACGGTGTCGCCGTAGGACTTGAGGAGGTCGAGGGCGTCTGTGTTGCGGCGGGTGAGGTCGTCGAGGGTGGTGCGGCGGTCGCGGCCGCGGGCGGTGAGGGTGACGGCGATGCGGGCGATTTCGGGGTCGACTTCGAGTTCGGCCTCGCCGCGGACTGTGAGGTGGGGGGTGTCGGGGGTGCCGTAGGAGGGGTTCTGAGGGGAGGTCATACGTCCCACCTTGTCACTGCTTTCGGTGTTCCGGGGTGGGGGTGGACTGTTGCGGTCATCAGATCGCAACCTCCTGGACCTGTTGTCGTCGGTGGTGGCCGGGTCAGAATCTACGCGCGTCATTGACCATCCCCCGAGGAGTACGAGACATGCCGTTGAACCGCCGGAAGTTCCTGAAGAAGTCCGCCGTGACCGGGGCGGGGGTGGCGATCGCGGGGGCCGCGGCGGCTCCGTCGGCGCAGGCAGCGGCGGCGCAGCGGCCGTCGAAGCCGGGCACGCAGCCGAAGCGGTACTCGCTGACCGTGATGGGCACGACGGACCTGCACGGTCATGTCTTCAACTGGGACTACTTCAAGGACGCGGAGTACAAGGACGCGGCGGGCAATGCGCAGGGTCTGTCGCGTATCTCGACGCTGGTGAACCGGATCCGTGCGGAGAAGGGGCGTGAGAACACTCTGCTGCTGGACGCGGGTGACACGATCCAGGGCACTCCGCTGACGTACTACTACGCGAAGGTGGACCCGATCACCGCCAAGGGCGGTCCGGTGCATCCGATGGCGCAGGCGATGAACGCGATCGGGTACGACGCGGCGGCGCTGGGCAACCACGAGTTCAACTACGGCATCGAGACGCTGCGGAAGTTCGAGTCGCAGTTGCGGTTCCCGTTGCTGGGGGCGAACGCGGTGGACGCGAAGACGCTGCGGCCGGCGTTCCAGCCGTATGTGATCAAGACGTTCTGTGTGAAGGGTGCGCCGCCGGTGAAGGTGGCGGTGCTGGGGCTGACGAACCCGGGTATCGCGATCTGGGACAAGGCGTATGTGCAGGGGAAGCTGGCGTTTCCGGGGCTGGAGGAGCAGGCGGCGAAGTGGGTGCCGAAGCTGAAGTCGCTGGGTGCGGATGTGGTGATCGTGTCGGCGCACTCGGGTTCGTCGGGTACGTCGTCGTACGGTGACCAGCTGCCGTATGTGGAGAACTCGGCGGCGTTGGTGGCGCAGCAGGTGCCGGACATCGACGCGGTGCTGGTGGGGCATGCGCATGTGGAGATTCCGGAGCTGAAGGTCGTCAACGCGAAGTCCGGGAGGACGGTCGTGCTGTCGGAGCCGTTGGCGTATGCGGAGCGGCTGTCGGTGTTCGATGTGGAGTTGGTGTTCGAGAAGGGGCGGTGGTCGGTCGAGTCGGTGTCGTCGAAGGTGCTGAACTCCAACTCGGTCGCCGACGACCCGAAGATCACGAAGCTGCTGGGTGATGAGCACGCGAAGGTCGTGGCGTACGTCAACCAGGTGGTGGGTACGGCGACGGAGACGTTGACGACGGTGGAGGCGCGGTTCAAGGACGCGCCGATCATCGACCTGATCACGAAGGTGCAGGAGGACGTCGTCAAGGCGGCGTTGGCGGGGACGTCGTATGCGTCGCTGCCGGTGATCGCGCAGGCGTCGCCGTTCTCGCGGACGTCGGAGATCCCGGCGGGCCAGGTGACGATCCGGGACCTGTCGAGCCTGTATGTGTACGACAACACGCTGGTGGCGAAGTTGATGACGGGTGCGCAGGTGCGGGCGTACCTGGAGTACTCGGCGCAGTACTTCGTTCAGACGGCGGCGGGCGCGGTGGTCGACACGGAGAAGTTGACGAACGCGGCGGGGCGTCCGGACTACAACTACGACTATGTGTCGGGTCTGTCGTACGAGATCGACATCGCGCAGGCGGCGGGTTCGCGGATCAGGAACCTGAAGTTCGACGGGGCGGCGTTGGACGATGCGCAGCAGTTCGTGCTGGCGGTGAACAACTACCGGGCCAATGGCGGTGGGGCGTTCCCGCATGTGGCGTCGGCGCAGGAGTTGTGGTCGGAGTCGACGGAGATCCGTACGCGGATTTCGGAGTGGGTGACGGCGAAGGGTGTGCTGGACCCGAAGGACTTCGCGTCGGTGGACTGGAAGCTGACGCGTGACGGTACGCCGGTGTTCTAGGGGTTGCGGGGTTTTGCAGTCCCGCGGTCTGTAGTCCTGCGGGTCTTTCAGTCCTGTGGGTCTTGTGGTCCTGCGGGCGGTGGGCGGTGTTCCCTGGGGTGGCCTGGTTCGGTCGCCGTGGGGGCACCGCCTTTTCGCGTGGGTCGGGTCGTCGGCGTCGGCGGGTGCGGTCTTCAGCGTAGGTCGACGAGGGGGGTGAGGGTGGGTGCTTGCCGGGCGGTGGGGACGCGGGGTTCGGGTTGGGGTTGGGGTTGTCCGAGTCCGAAGGTGGTGAAGGCGGTCCGGGTGGGCAGGGGGTAGGTCTCTTTTTCGGTGAGGGCGTTGAGGATGGTGGCGCTGCGCCAGGCGGCGAGGCCGAGGTCGGGGGCGCCTACGCCGTGGGTGTGGCGTTCGGCGTTCTGGACGTGGACGTTGCAGCCGGTGGCGGTGATGGAGGGGTCGAGGACGAGGCGGAAGTGTGCGTCGATGCGGGGGCGTTCGCTGTTGTCGCGGCGGATGTAGGGGTCGAGGCCGGCGAGGATGCGGTCGAGGGTGTGTTCGCGGTGGCCGGTGGCGAGGACGACGGCGTCGGTGGTGAGGCGGCTGCGGATGTTCTGCTGGGTGTGTTCGAGGTGGAGTTCGATCTGGGTGGTGGAGATGCGGCCGGCGGTGCGGACGGTCACGCCGGGGGTGAGGACGGCGTCGGGCCAGCCGCCTTGGAGGGTGCGGCGGTAGAGCTCGTCGTGGATGGCGGCGAGGGTGTCGGCGTCGATGCCTTTGTGGAGTTGCCATTGGCCGGCGAGCAGGCGGTCGCGGACGTTTTCGGGGAGGGCGTGGAAGTAGCGGGTGTAGTCGGGGGTGAAGTGTTCGAGGCCGAGTTTGGAGTACTCCATGGGGGTGAACGCTTCGGTGCGGCCGATCCAGTGGAGGCGTTCGCGGCCGGCGGGGCGGTGGCGGAGGAGGTCGAGGAAGACTTCGGCGCCGGACTGTCCTGATCCGACGACGGTGATGTGGCCGGCGGTGAGGAGGGTGTCGCGGTGGGTGAGGTAGTCGTCGGTGTGCAGGACGGGGACGCCGGGGGCGTCGACGAGGGGGCGCAGGGAGTCGGGGATGTGGGGGGTGGTGCCGATGCCGAGGACGACGTTGCGGGTGTGGGTGCGGCCGAGGGCTTCGGCTTCGCCGGCTGCGTCGAGTTGGGTGAAGTCGACTTCGAAGACGTCGCGTTCGGGGTTCCAGTGGACGGAGTCGACCTGGTGGCGGAAGTGGAGTCCGGGGAGTTGGTCGGCGACCCAGCGGCAGTAGGCGTCGTATTCGGCGCGCTGGATGTGGAAGCGCTCGGCGAAGTAGAAGGGGTAGAGGCGGTGGTGGGTTTTGAGGTAGTTGAGGAAGGTCCAGGGGCTGGTGGGGTCGGCGAGGGTGACGAGGTCGGCGAGGAAGGGGACCTGGATGCGGGCGCCGTCGATGAGGAGGCCGGGGTGCCAGTCGAAGCGGGGGCGTTGTTCGTAGAAGACGGCGTCGAGTTCGGCGAGGGGGTGGGCGAGGGCGGCGAGGGAGAGGTTGCTGGGGCCGACGCCGATGCCGACGAGGTCGCGGGGGGTGCCGGCGTCGGGGTGTGGGGGCGTGTTCATGCGGGGGTGTTTCCTTCCACCAGTCGCAGGAGGGCGGTGAGGTCGGCGGGTCGGGTGTGGGGGTTGAGGAGGGTGGTCTTGAGCCAGAGTCGGCCGTCGAGGCGGGCCCGGCCGAGGACGGCGTGGCCTTGGGTGAGGAGGCGTCGGCGGATGTCGGCGACGGCGGTGTCGGTGGCGTGTGCGGGTCGGAGGAGGACGGTGCTGAGGGTGGGTGGGGCGTGGAGTTCGAGGCCGGGGTGGGCGGTGACGAGGTCGGCGAGTTGCCGGGCGTTGTCGCACACCTGGTCGACGAGGGCGCCGAGGCCGCTGCGGCCGAGGGTTTTGAGGGTGACGGCGATCTTGAGTACGTCGGGGCGGCGGGTGGTGCGCAGGGAGCGGCCGAGGAGGTCGGGGAGTCCGGCTTCGGTGTCGTCGTCGGCGTTGAGGTAGTCGGCGTGGTGGTGGAGGGCGGTGAGGTCGTGGGGGTCGCGGACGGCGAGGAGTCCGGCGGCGACGGGCTGCCAGCCGAGTTTGTGCAGGTCGAGGGTGACGGTGTGGGCGGCTTCGAGGCCGGTGAGGAGGGGGCGGCGCCGGTCGCTGAAGAGGAGGCCTCCTCCGTAGGCGGCGTCGATGTGGAGGCGGGCGCCGTGGGCGTGGCAGAGGGCGGCGAGGGCGGGGAGGGGGTCGATGAGTCCGGCGTCGGTGGTGCCGGCGGTGGCGGCGACGAGGAGGGGGCCGGGTCGGGTGGTGAGGGTGTGGTGGAGGGTGGCGGGGTCGAGGACGCCGGTGGGGGTGGGGAGGATGACGGGTTCGGGGAGGCCGAGGAGCCAGGCGGCGCGGGGCAGGGAGTGGTGGGCGTTGGCGCCGCAGACGAGCCGGAGGGCGGGTCCGTGTGCTTCTCGGGCGAGGAGCAGGGCGAGGTGGTTGGCTTCGGTGCCGCCGGTGGTGACGAGGGCGTCGGCGGGGAGCGTGGGGGCGGTGGCGGCCCGGGGGCGGGTGGCCGGCGTCATGGGGCCGGTGGGCGCGGGCCCGGAGTCGGCGGACGGTGACCCGGGACTGGCGGGCGCGGGCCCGGAGTCGGCGGACGGTGACCCGGGGCCGGTGGGCGCGGGCGCGGAGCCTGTGGGGGGTGCGGGGTTCGTGTGGCCGTAGATCTCCGCGGCGAGGGCGTGGGTGAGCAGGGATTCCAGTTCCGAGGCGGCGGGGGCCTGGTCCCAGGAGTCGAGGGAGGGGTTGAGGGTGGAGGCGGCGAGGTCGGCGGCGGTGGCGACGGCGAGGGGTGGGCAGTGCAGGTGGGCGGCGCACAGGGGGTGGGCGGGGTCGGCGGCGCCTTCGGCGAGGGTGCGGACGACGGTGTACAGGGCGTCGGGGTCGCCGTGTTCGGGCAGCGGGTCGCCGATGGCCTCGCGGACGCGTTCGGCCACCGTGTGGGGTCCGCCTTCGGGCAGTGGCCCGCCGCGTGAGCGGGCGCCGGCGTCGAGTGCGTCGAGGACGGTCGCCAGCAGGGGGCGCAGGGCGTCGGAGCCTTCGGGGCCTGAGGCGAGGGGCGGCATGCTCACGGGGGTTCCTCCGGGGCCGGGGGCGGATGCCCGCAGCGGGGAGGTCCAGCTTGTCGGGTGGGACGGCGACGCGCCCGAAAGCCCGGTGACAGGAACCCGAAAGTGGGTACTTCGGCCGGGTTGGGTGCCGGGGGAACGATTCCTCGGGCGGCTGTGCTTCGCCGTGGCGGGGGGCCGTGTTCTCCGGGTGCCGGGGTCGTCGGCACCCGGCGGTCGGGGCCGTGTGAAGGGGCCGTGCGAAGGGATGGTGCGGCGGGCCGGGTCGGGGGCTCGGCCTGAGTTGCGGCGGCCCGCCGCGAGGCCCCCACACGCACCGGCCTGGGGTGTGGGGGGCCTCGCGGCGGGCCGTGGCCGCGGGGTGTCAGGCCTGGTGGGCCTCGCGTACGCGCAACGCGCGTGTGAGGTCGTCGAGTTGGTCGAC
The DNA here is from genome assembly GCF_003032475.1 of Streptomyces sp. P3. NCBI lineage: Bacteria > Bacillati > Actinomycetota > Actinomycetes > Kitasatosporales > Streptomycetaceae > Streptomyces > Streptomyces sp. P3. The sequence goes on along the minus strand of NZ_CP028369.1, from coordinate 4,251,297 downwards.
GAGTTTGCGGCGCAGGGCCGGGATGGGGTGGGCGTCGGCGAGGCATTGTTCGCCCAGCCGCAGGGTGTCGGGGTCGACGGCGTGGCCGGGGAAGGCCCAGCGGCCGGCGGCGTCCGCGATGGCGGGGCCGCGGCGGGCGGCGAGGGCGACGGCGTCCTGGTAGAAGCGTGGGACGTAGTCGGCGAGGAGGTCGGCCTGTTCGGGCTGCCAGAAGCCCTGGGCGGTGGCGGTGAAGAGGTAGTTGGAGAGGTCGTCGTCCTCGAACATGGCGGCCCAGGCGGTGCGTTTGGCGTCGGCGTCGGGCAGGGCGGCGCGGCAGCGGGCGGCGCCTTCGCGGCCGGTGGCGGAGGGGTCGCGGTCGAGTTCGGCGGCGATGTCGGCGTCGTCGACGGCGCCGAGGACCGCGAGCCGGGCGAGGACGCGCCAGCGCAGGTCGGGGTCGAGTTCGGGGCCGCCGGGGACGGTGCCGTCGGCGAGCCAGGCGGCGATGGTTTCGGGGTGGGCGGCGACGGCGATGAAGTGGCGTACGGCGATGAGGCGCAGGCTGGGGTGGTCGCCGTCCTCGGTGCGGCGGATGAGGTCGCGGCAGAGCGCGGAGAGCGCGGAGAGCGCGGCGGGGCGCTGTTCGGGGGTGGCGTAGCGGTCGGCGGCCTGGCCTGAGGCGAAGGTGAGGACGCCTTGGACGAGGGCGAGGTCGGTCTCGTGCGGGAGGTGGGCGCGGGCGGTCTCGAGGTAGGCGGCGGGGGCGAGTTCACCGTCGCGGACGGCGTCGCGCAGGGCGTTCCAGACGACGGCCCGGGTGAGGGGGTCGGGCAGGCCGCTGAGGCGGGCGCGGACGGTGTCGAAGGATCCGGGGTCGAAGCGGACCTTGGCGTAGGTGAGGTCGGCGTCGTTGAGGAGGAGCAGGGCGGGGCGCTTGCCGAGGGGTTCGGGTGCGCTCTGCGGGATGTCGATCTCGAGGCGTCGGCGCAGGGTGAGGTGGCGGTCCTCGTCGGCGAGGTCGAGGTCGTAGAGGCCGACGCCGACGCGGTGGGGGCGGCTGCCCTGGTGGTCGACGGTCAGGGTGTGGTCGCCGTTGGAGCCGGTGACGGTGGGGACGAGGGTGTCCACGCCGGTGGTGCGCAGCCAGGCGTCGGCCCAGGCGTGGACGTCGCGGTCGGTGTGGGCGGCGAGGGAGTCGATGAAGTCGGCGAGGGTGGCGTTGGCGAAGCGGTGTCGGGCGAAGTGGGTGTTGATGCCGGCGAGGAAGTTCTTCTCGCCGAGCCAGGTGACGAGCTGGCGCAGTGCGGAGGCGCCCTTGGCGTAGGAGATGCCGTCGAAGTTGAGGAGTGCGGAGGCGGTGTCGTCGACGTCCTCGGGGGCGACGGGGTGGGTGGAGGGGCGCTGGTCGGCGTCGTAGCCCCAGGGTTTGCGGACGACGCCGAACTCGGTCCAGGTGCCGTGGAAGCGGGTGGCTTCGGTGAGGGTCTGGTAGCCCATGTATTCGGCGAAGGACTCGTTGAGCCAGATGTCGTCCCACCATTGGAGGGTGACGAGGTCGCCGAACCACATGTGGGCCATCTCGTGGGCGATGACCATGGCGCGGGTCTGGCGTTCGGTGTCGGTGACGGCGGAGCGGTAGACGAATTCGTCGCGGAAGGTGACGAGGCCGGGGTTCTCCATGGCGCCGGCGTTGAACTCGGGGACGAACGCCTGGTCGTAGGAGTCGAAGGGGTAGGGCTCCTCGAACTTCTCGTGGTAGCGGTCGTAGCAGGCGCGTGTGATGTCGAGGAGTTCGTCGGCGTCGGCGTCGAGGTAGGGGGCCAGGGAGCGGCGGCAGTGGAGGCCGAAGGGGAGTCCGCGGTGTTCGGTGCGCACGGAGTGCCAGGGTCCGGCGGCGACGGCGACGAGGTAGGTGGAGATCAGGGGGGTGGGGGCGGCCCGCCAGCGGCCGTCGCCGAGGTGTTCGGTGATGCCGTTGGCGAGGACGGTCCAGCCTTCGGGGGCTTGGACGGTGAGCTCGAAGACCGACTTGAGGTCGGGCTGGTCGAAGGCGGCGAAGACGCGTTGGACGTCTTCCATGAACAGTTGGGTGTAGAGGTAGGTCTCGCCGTCGGTGGGGTCGGTGAAGCGGTGCATGCCCTCGCCGGTGCGGGAGTAGCGCATGCCGGCGCGGACGCGCAGTTCGTGTTCGCCGGCGGTGAGGCCGGTCAGGGGGAGCCGGTTGTCGTCGAGCGTGTCGGGGTCGACGGGCTCGCCGTCGAGGGTGACGGAGTGCAGTGCGGCGGGCCTGATCTCGACGAAGGTGTCCCCGTGGGTGCGCGCGGCGAACCGGATGACGGTGCTGGACTCGAAGGTCTCGTCGCCGGTCGTCAGGTCGAGCTCGATGGTGTAGCGGAGGACGTCGATGAGCTTGGCACGGTTCTGCGCTTCGTCGCGCGTCAGTACGGACATGCAGGACATGCTGCCTGATGCCGCTGGCCGGGCACAGGGGCGGATCGGTACGCGCCCTATGTCCCTTCTCGCGCCGGAGCGCTGGCCCTGTGCCGATTTGGCGCCGGGCATGTGCCGGTCACGTGCCTGTCGTGCGGCCGTCGGCGTGGCTGGGCGTTGCGCGGTGCGTGCCGGTGCGGTGTCGGGTGCGCGGTGCGGTGGGTCTCGGCGCGGTCCTGGTGCGGTTCCGGGGGGTGCGGCGTCGGGTGCGCGGTGCGGTGCGGCGTCGGTGGTGCGGTCGTGGCTGGCGGGCTCGAGCCGGTTCGGGCCGGTTCGGGTCAGCCGCGTGGGGGCGCCGCGGTGTCCTCGGCGATGCGCTCGTGGTGGCGGATGACCTCGGCGATGATGAAGTTGAGGAATTTCTCGGCGAACGCGGGGTCGAGTTTGGCGCTCTCGGCGAGGGTGCGCAGCCGGGCGATCTGGCGGGCCTCGCGGGCCTGGTCGGCGGGCGGGAGCTGGTGGCGGGCCTTGAGGTGGCCGACCTGTTGGGTGGCTTTGAAGCGTTCGGCGAGCATGTGCACGACGGCCGCGTCGATGTTGTCGATGCTGTCGCGCAGCCGGACGAGCTCCTCGCGGACGGCGGGGTCGACGTCGCCGGTGCCGGGCGCGCGGGTGTTGCTGGTGGTCATGGGCGATCACCCTAGGGCATGTCCCGGCGGGCGTTGCGGGCTGCCCGTACAGTGGAATGGGGTCCTCGGCGTGTTGGGGGTGCGGCGTGGCGAACGGCGGGCCGGTCGAGCACGGTTACCCGCATCTGGAGACGGTGCGGGCGGCGGTGACGGCGCTGTACAAGCGGTTGTCGTACGACACGATCCACCAGTTCGCGACGAGTGTGGCGCCGGCCGACGTGGCGTTCTGCGAGGGCGATGACCTGCATCTGGGGGCGCAGCGGGTGGCCCGGGAGCTGGTACGGCACTACCGGTTGCCGGACGCGCGGATGGTGGTGGCGTTCCGGGAGATGGAGCATGCGGCGCACATCGAGCTCGCGGCGGGGCCGGAGTACTTCGTCGAGCTGAACGACCGTTTCCGCACGCATCGTCGGGACATCGGTGCGGCGCTGGCGCACGAGATCATGCACGTCTACCTGCATCGGGCGGGGTTGTCGTTCGCGGGGACGCGGGACAACGAGATTCTGACGGACACGGCGACGACGTATCTGGGAGCGGGCTGGCTGCTGCTGGACGCGTACCGGGTGGACGGGGCGTCGTCGCAGAAGCTGGGGTATCTGACGCCGGAGGAGTTCGGGTACGTCCTGGCGAAGCGGTCGCTGGTGTTCGGTGAGGATCCGTCGGTGTGGTTCACGAGCGCGCGGGCGTACGAGGCGTACGGGCGGGGTCTGGAGCGGGCCCGGTTCGACGAGCGGCAGCCGCCGCTGACGGCGGCGGGCTGGGCGGGACGGCGGCGTTATGCCCGTGACCGGCGGCACGCGCAGGGGGTCGGGGCGCGGCCGGGGGACGCGGGCGCCCCGTATGCGTTCGTGCACGATCCGCAGGGGCCGTTGCGGGTGATGTTCGCCTGTCCTACTTGCCGTCAGCGGATTCGGGTTCCGGTGCGGGGGCGGGTCCGGGCTCGCTGCGGGTTGTGCGGGACGGTGCTGGAGTGCGACACGTGAGGTGTGGTGCGGTGGTGGATCGGCGTGGGTCCGTGCCGCTGCGCGGGTGTCACGCGCCGTAGACGCGGCGGGGTGGTTGCGCGTCGGTGAGGAGCTTGCGTGCGGTCTCTCCCGCCTCGGCGGGGCTGTGGCGTCTTGCGGTGTCCGCTGTCGGGCCGGGGCGCCAGCCTTCCATGACGGTGATCCGGCCGCCCTCCGTCTCGAAGACGCGTCCGGTGACGCCTTCGCTGGCGGTGGAGCCGAGCCAGACGACCAGTGGGGAGACGTTGCCGGGGGCCATGGCGTCGAAGCCGGTCTCGGGGGCGGCCATGGTGGCGGCGAAGGTGTGTTCCGTCATGCGGGTGCGGGCGGCGGGCGCGATCGCGTTGACCTGGACGCCGTAGCGGGCGAGTTCGGCGGCCGCGACGAGCGTGAGGCCGACGATGCCGGCTTTCGCGGCGCTGTAGTTGCCCTGTCCGAGCGAGCCGAGCAGTCCCGCCCCGCTCGTGGTGTTGACGATGCGGGCGGCGGGTGTGCGGCCTGCCTTGGCCTCGGCGCGCCAGTGCGCGGCGGCGTGCTTGAGGGTGAGGAAGTGGCCCTTGAGGTGGACGCGCAGGACGGCGTCCCAGTCGTCCTCGTCGAGGCTGACGAGCATGCGGTCGCGCAGGAAGCCGGCGTTGTTGACGAGGGTGTCGAGCCGGCCGTACGTCTGCAGGGCGGTCGTCACGAGGGACGCGGCGCCTTGGGGGGTGGCGATGTCGCCGCCGTGGGCGAGGGCGGTGCCGCCGGCTGCGCGGATCTCGTCGGCGACCTGTCGGGCGGGGCTGTCGGGGCCGGGGGTGCCGTCGAGTCCGACGCCGAGGTCGTTGACGACGACCCGGGCGCCCTCGGCGGCGAAGGCGAGGGCGTGGGCGCGCCCGAGGCCGCGTCCGGCGCCGGTGACGACCACGACCCGGCCGTCGCAGATTCCGCTCATCGGGGGTCTCCTCTCACGTCTCTCACGTCTCTCACGTCTCTCACATCTCTCACGTCTCTCACGTCTCTCCGGTCCTTCAGGCCGCGTCGGAGTCGTGTCAGGTCGTCTTGTCGGCGGTCGCGGCGTCGAGGAAGGCGGGCCGTTCGCCTCCGCCGTGCAGGAGGAGGCTGGCTCCGCTGATGTAGGCGGCCGCGTCGGAGGCAAGGAAGGCGGCCGCGTCGCCCACGTCGTCGGGGAGGGCGAGGCGGCCCAGGGGGACGGTGCGGGCGACGGCCTCGACGCCGTCGTCGTCGCCGTAGTGGAGGTGGGTGCGCTCGGTGTGGACCATGCCGACGACCAGGGTGTTCACGCGGATCTCCGGTGCCCACTCGACGGCCATGGACCGTGCGAGGTTCTCCAGGCCGGCCTTGGCCGCGCCGTAGGCGGCGGTGCCGGGTGAGGGGCGGGTGCCGCTGACGCTGCCGATCATCACGATGGAGCCCCGTGCGCGCCTGAGGTGGTCGTGGGCGGCGAGGGACACCGTGAGTGGGGCGAGGAGGTTGAGCTCGATCACGCGCGTGTGGCGGTGCGCGTCGGCCTCGGCGAGTGGCCGGTAGGGGGCGCCTCCCGCGTTGTTGACGAGGACGTCGAGCCGGGGCAGCCCGGCGAAGAGGGTGCGTACGGCGTCGGCGTCCCGTACGTCGAGCGATGTGAACCGGGTTCCGGGGATCGGGGTGTCGGGGGGCCTGCGGGCGCAGACGACGACCTCTGCGCCGGCGCGCGTGAGGGAGCGCGCGATCCCGGCGCCCACTCCGCGGGTGCCGCCGGTGACTACGGCGACCTTCCCGTCCAGCTTCATCGGCTGCTACCTTTCCACCTAACAAACGTTTGGTGGAAAGGTAGCTGATGCTTCCATGGGTGTCTCCACCTCGTCCCCGGAAAAGGGGGCGGAAAAGGGAATCGCGCTCGTCACGGTCGACTTCCCGCCGGTGAACGCCCTGCCGGTGAACGGCTGGTTCGCGCTGGCCGACGCCGTGCGCGCGGCCGGCCGCGATCCGGCCACGCGGTGCGTGGTGCTGGCCGCCGAGGGGCGCGGCTTCAACGCGGGCGTCGACATCAAGGAGATCCAGGCGCAGGGGGCGGGTGCGCTGATCGGCGCCAACCGCGGCTGCTTCGAGGCGTTCGCGGCGGTGTACGAGTGCGAGGTCCCCGTCGTGGCGGCCGTCCAGGGGTTCTGTCTGGGCGGCGGTGTCGGCCTCGCGGGGAACGCGGACGTGATCGTGGCGAGCGAGGACGCCGTGTTCGGGCTGCCCGAGCTGGACCGGGGCGCGCTGGGCGCGGCCACCCATCTGGCCCGGCTGGTGCCCCAGCATCTGCTGCGGGCCCTCTACTACACCTCGCGCACGGTCACGGCGGCCGAACTGCACGGGCACGGCTCGGTGTGGCGGGTGACGCCGCCCGGTGAACTGCGCGCGGCCGCGCTGGAGGTGGCCGGCGAGATCGCCGCGAAGGACGGCGAGCTGGTGCGTCTGGCCAAGGCCGCCATCAACGGCATCGATCCGGTCGACGTGCGTCGCAGTTACCGCTTCGAGCAGGGATTCACCTACGAGGCGAGCGTCGGCGGAGTGGCCGACCGGGTCCGGGACGCCTTCGGCAGGGTCGCACGGGAGGAGAGCTCGGGTGAGTGACAAGACGATGAGCGCCGAGGAGGCCGTCTCCCGCCTGGAGAGCGGTATGACCCTCGGCATCGGCGGCTGGGGTTCGCGCCGCAAGCCGATGGCGCTGGTGCGGGCGCTGCTGCGGTCGGAGGTCACCGACCTCACCGTGGTCTCGTACGGCGGTCCGGACGTCGGGATGCTGGCGGCGGCAGGGCGGATCCGCAGGCTGGTCGCCGCGTTCGCCACCTTGGACTCGATCCCGCTGGAGCCGCACTACCGGGCGGCCCGCGAGCGCGGCGCGCTGGAGCTGACGGAGGTCGACGAGGCGATGTTCCTGTGGGGGCTGCGCGCGGCGGCGCACCGGCTGCCGTTCCTGCCGGTGCGGGCGGGCCTCGGCTCGGACGTGATGCGGGTCAACCCCGGTCTGCGGACGGTGACGTCGCCGTACGAGGACGGGGAGACGTTCGTGGCCATGCCCGCCCTGCGGCTGGACGCGGCGCTGGTGCACGTCAACCGGGCCGACCGGCTGGGCAACGGCCAGTACCTGGGTCCGGACCCGTACTTCGACGACCTGTTCTGCGAGGCGGCGGACACCGCGTACGTCAGCTGCGAACGCGTCGTCGACACGGCCGAGCTGACGAAGGAGGCGCCGCCGCAGTCGCTGCTGATCAAGCGGCACACCGTGACGGGGGTGGTGGAGGCCCCGAACGGGGCGCACTTCACGTCCTGCGCTCCCGACTACGGCCGGGACGAGGCGTTCCAGAAGCGGTACGCGACGACGCCGTGGGCACAGTTCGCGGCCCGCTACCTCGCCGGGGACGAACAGGCGTACCGGTCGGCGGTCGGGGAGGACTCATGAGCGGGACCACGCGTGCCGAGTACTGCGTGATCGCCTGCGCCGAGGCCTGGCGGGGCGGCGGCGAGATCCTGGCGAGCCCCATGGGGGTGATCCCCTCGGTGGGCGCCCGGCTCGCCCGGCTCACCTTCTCGCCGGATCTCCTGCTGACCGACGGCGAGGCGCTGATCGTGCGCCCGGACGGGACGACGGAGGGCTGGCTGCCCTACCGGCAGCATCTGGAGCTGGTCACCGGCGGCCGCCGGCACGTGATGATGGGCGCGAGCCAGATCGACCGGTACGGCAACCAGAACATCTCCTGCGTCGGCGACTGGGCGAAGCCGGTGCGCCAGCTCCTCGGAGTGCGCGGCGCGCCCGTCAACACCCTGAACAATCCGACGAGTTACTGGATCCCGAGGCACTCCCGGCGGGTCTTCGTCGCGAAGGTCGACATGGTGTGCGGCGTCGGGTACGACCGTGCGGCCGGCGCCCGGCACCACCGCATCCCGCGGGTCGTCTCCGACCTCGGTGTCTTCGACTTCGCCACGCCCGACCGGTCGATGCGGCTGGCCTCGCTGCACCCCGGGGTGAGCGTGGAGCAGGTCCGGGAGGCGACGGGGTTCGAGCTGGCCGCCCCGGACGAGGTGCCGTACACCCGTGAGCCGACCACGGCGGAGCTGCGGCTGATCCGTGAGGTGATCGACCCGGAGGGCGCCCGGGGCCGGGAGGTGCCGGCCTGATGGAGACGGCGTTCACCCGGCTGGTCGGGGTCCGTCACCCGATCGTGCAGACCGGCATGGGATGGGTGGCGGGCCCGCGGCTGGTGTCGGCGACGGCGGACGCGGGGGCGCTGGGCGTCCTGGCCTCGGCGACGATGACCCTCGACCAGCTGCGGTCGGCGGTGCGCGAGGTGAAGGCGCGCACGGACGCGCCGTTCGGCGTCAACCTGCGGGCCGACGCGGCGGACGCCGGCGACCGGGTGCGGATCATCGTCGACGAGGGGGTGCGGGTCGCGTCGTTCGCGCTCGCCCCCTCCGCCGAGCTGATCGCCGGGCTCAAGGAGGCGGGGGTCGTCGTCGTCCCGTCCGTAGGGGCCCGCCGGCACGCGGAGAAGGTGGCGGCGTGGGGCGCGGACGCGGTGATCGTGCAGGGCGGCGAGGGCGGCGGCCACACCGGTGAGGTGGCGACGACGGTTCTGCTTCCCCAGGTGGTGGACGCGGTGGACGTCCCCGTCGTGGCGGCGGGCGGCTTCTTCGACGGGCGGGGTCTGGCGGCCGCGCTGGCGTACGGGGCGGCCGGCGTCGCGATGGGCACGCGGTTCCTGCTCACCTCGGACTCGCCGGTCCCCGAGGCGGTGAAGGCGCGGTATCTGGCGGCGACGGTACGGGACGTCACCGTCACCCGGGCCGTGGACGGTCTTCCGCACCGCATGCTGCGCACGCCGCTGGTAGACGGCCTGGAGGACGCGGGCCGGGGCAGGGCGTTGCTGCGGGCAGCGCGTCACGCGGCCGGCCTGCGCAGGCTGTCCGGGCTCACCTGGCGGCAGATGGTCCGCGACGGCCTGGCGCTGCGCCACGGCAAGGACCTCGCCTGGAGTCAGGTGCTGCTGGCCGCGAACACACCGATGCTGCTGAGGTCCGCGATGGTGGAGGGCCGCCCGGAGGCGGGCGTGATGGCCGCCGGGCAGGTCGCCGGGGTGATCGACGACCTGCCGTCGTGCGCGGAGCTGGTCGAGCGGATCATGAAGGAGGCGCAGGACGTGCTGGCCGCCCTGGACCGGCTCAAAGGGACGTGAGGACCGGCGCGCCGGCCCGTCCCCCGCACCTGCGCACCTACCGGTACGGCCTTACCGCTCTCGGACCGCCTCGGTGCGCCAAACAGCCTCGCCGCTCGGCACGATCCGTGCCACTGGGGCGGCCGTGCCGCCGGGTCAGCCGTACGGCCGGGTCGCCGTACGGCTGGGAACCCGCGTTTCCCGTCAGAGCCGCTCGACGATCGTCACGTTGGCCTGGCCGCCGCCTTCGCACATGGTCTGCAGTCCGAACCGGCCGCCGGTGCGCTCCAGTTCGTGCAGCAGCGTCGTCATCAGCTTCGCGCCGGTCGCGCCGAGGGGATGGCCGAGGGCGATCGCGCCGCCGTTGACGTTGACCTTCTCCGGGTCCGCACCGGTCTCCTTCAGCCAGGCCAGCACGACGGGCGCGAACGCCTCGTTGATCTCGACGAGGTCGAGGTCGTCGATGGTGAGGCCGGTCTTCTTCAGGGCGTGCGCGGTGGCCGGGATCGGGGCCGTCAGCATGCGGATGGGGTCCTCGCCGCGCACCGACAGGTGGTGGACGCGGGCCCGCGGCCGCAGCCCGTGCTCGCGGACGGCGTCCTCGGAGGCCAGCAGCAGCGCGGCGGCGCCGTCGGAGACCTGCGAGGAGCAGGCGGCGGTGACGGTGCCGCCGTCGATGACGGGCTTCAGCGCGGCCATCTTCTCCAGGGAGGTGTCGCGGCGCGGCCCCTCGTCGGTCGTCACGTCCCGGTAGGCGACGGTCTCACGCGTGAAGCGGCCCTCGTCGATCGCGCGTACCGCCCGGCGGTGCGAGCGCAGGGCGAACTCCTCCTGGTCCTGTCGGCTGATGCCCCATTTGGCGGCGATCATCTCGGCGCCGGCGAACTGGTTGACGGGCCGGTCCCCGTACCGTGCGCGCCATCCCTCGCTGCCGGCGAAGGGGCCCCGGGTGAAGCCGAGCGGTTCGGCGGCCTGCCGGGTGGCGAAGGCTATCGGGATCTGCGACATGTTCTGCACACCGCCCGCGACGACGAGGTCCTGGGTGCCGGACAGCACGCCCTGGGCGGCGAAGTGCACGGCCTGCTGCGAGGAGCCGCACTGCCGGTCGACGGTCACGCCCGGCACCTCCTCGGGGAGTCCGGCGGCCAGCCAGCAGGTCCGCGCGATGTCGCCGGCCTGCGGTCCGACCGTGTCCAGGCAGCCGAAGACGACGTCCTCGACGGCCGCCGGGTCCACGCCCGAGCGGGCGACGAGTTCCTTCAGCACGTGCGCGCCGAGGTCCGCCGGGTGCACCCCGGACAGACCTCCCCCCCGCCGCCCGACGGGCGTACGGACCGCTTCGACGATGTAGGCCTCGGCCATGGCAACTCCCTCATGCAAAGGGGCACGTCAGTGGACTATTCACGGACGGCGATGCCGTCCAGCACCATCGACAGGTACTGGCGGGCGATCTCCTCCGGGCTGTGCTGCCCGCCGGGCCGGTACCAGGACGCGGCGACCCACACCGTGTCGCGGACGAACCGGTAGGTGAGACGGACGTCGAGATCGGCCCGGAAGACCCGGGCTGCGACGCCGCGTTCCAGCGTGGAGAGCCACGCCGTCTCGAATCTGCGCTGGGAGTCGGCGAGGAACGCGAACCGTTCCTGCGCCACCAGCTGCCTGCTCTCCTTCTGGTAGATCGCGACGGCGGCACGGTGCCGGTCGATCTCCCTGAACGACTCGGTGACCAGGGCCTCGAGGGTCTCGCGGGGGCCCAGCGGGGCCGCCAGGACGGTGTCGTAGCCGTCCCACAGTTCGTCGAGGAAGCTGCGCAGGATCTCCTCGAGCATCGACTCCTTGGAGTCGAAGTGGTAGTAGAGGCTGCCCGCGAGCATGCCCGCGTGGTCCGCGATCTTGCGCACGGTGGTGGCGTTGTAGCCCTGCTCGGCGAAGACCTCGGCAGCGGTCTCGAGGAGTTCGCGGCGCCGGGCGGGCGCGGCGGTCACCTGGGGCTTCTTCTTCGCAGCAGGCTGGGCGGAAGGCTTCGTAGGAGGCACGCGTCCATTGTCGTCCTAGGGATGCTGGCCGCTGACGGAGACCACTTCGCCGGTCATGTACGAGGAGTAGCCGGACGCCAGGAACACGATCACGTTGGCGACCTCCCAGGGCTCGGCGTACCGTCCGAAGGCCTCGCGTGCGGTGAGCTCCTCCAGCAGTTCGGCGGAGGTGACCTTCACCAGGTGCGGGTGCATGGCGAGGCTGGGTGAGACGGCGTTGACCCGTACGCCGCAGGCGGCGGCCTCGATCGCCGCGCAGCGGGTCAGTGCCATCACGCCCGCTTTCGCCGCCGCGTAGTGCGCCTGCCCGGCCTGGGCGCGCCAGCCGACGACGGAGGCGTTGTTGACGATGACGCCGCCGCCGGTGTCGCGCATCCGCCGCAGGGCGGCCCGGGTGCAGCGGAAGGTGCCGTTCAGTGTGACGTCGAGGACGCGGTTCCACTGGTCGTCCGTCATGTCCGCGAGGTGGGCGGTGCCGCCGAGGCCGGCGTTGTTGACGACGATGTCCAGCCTGCCGTGGGCGTCGGCGGCGGCGTCGAACAGAGCCCGCACCTGGTCCTCGTCGGTGACGTCACAGGGCAGGGCCGCCACCGACGCCGGCCCGAACTCCTCGGCCAGCGCGCTCTCGTGGGCTTTGAGCCGCCGGGCGTGGGCGTCGCTGATCAGCACGCGCGCCCCTTCTTCCAGGAAGCGCCGTGCGACGGCTTGGCCGATGCCGGCCCCGGCCGCGGCCGTGACGACGGCGGTGCGCCCCCTGAGCAGCCCGTGACCGGGCACGTATGCCGGACTCTCGACGCCTGTCATGGAGCCACGCTAACCTACCAAACACTTGTTAGGGAAGAACGGTCCCGCGAAATGCACCCGTAGGAGAGCGCCCGTGGATCTCACGCACTCCCCCGCCGACGAGGCGTTCCGCGCCGAGGCCCGGGAATGGCTGCACGCGCATGTGCCGCCCGAGCCGCTGCCCTCGCTGGAGACCGCCGAGGGCTTCGCCGCGCATCGCGCCTGGGAGGCCGAACTGGCCTCGGGCGGCTGGTCGGCGGTGAACTGGCCGAGGCGGTACGGCGGACGGGAGTGCGGTCTCATGCGCTGGCTGCTCTTCGAGGAGGAGTACTACGCGGCGGGCGCGCCGGGCCGGGTCGGCCAGAACGGCGTGAGCCTCCTCGCGCCGACCCTGTTCGAGCACGGCACCGAGCAGCAGCGCGCGCGTGTGCTGCCCGCGATGGCGTGCGGCGAGACCATCTGGGCGCAGGCCTGGTCGGAGCCGGAGGCCGGTTCGGACCTGGCCTCGTTGCGGGCCCGGGCGGTGCGGGTCCCCGGCGGCTGGCGGCTCAGCGGTCAGAAGACGTGGTCCTCGCGCGCGGCCTTCGCCGACCGCGCCTTCGGTCTGTTCCGCAGTGACGCCGAGGCGCCGAAACCCCATCAGGGGCTCACCTACGTCATGTTCGACCTGCGGGCCGAGGGCGTCACCGTCCGCCCGATCGGCCGTCTCGACGGGAAGCCGGCGTTCGCCGAACTGTTCCTGGACGAGGTGTTCGTGGCGGACGAGGACGTGATCGGCGAGCCGGGCCAGGGCTGGCGGATCGCGATGGCGACAGCGGCCGACGAACGCGGGCTGACGCTGCGCTCCCCCGGCCGCTTCCTCGCCGCGGCGGAGCGGCTGCACGCGCTCTGGCGGGCGCAGGGCGGTCCGCAGGGCGCGCGGGCACAGGTCGCGGACGCGCTGATCGGCGCCCGCGCCTACCAGTTGGCCACCTTCGCGACCGCTTCCCGGTTCCTCGGCGGCGAGCGCGTGGGCGCCGAGGCGAGCCTGAACAAGGTCTTCTGGTCCGAGTACGACATCGCCCTGCACGAGACGGCGCTGGATCTCCTCGGCGAGGAGGGCGAGTTCGCCGAGGAGGAGTGGTCGCAGCGGTACGTCTTCGCTCTCGCCGGGCCGATCTACGCGGGCACCAACGAGATCCAGCGCGACATCATCGCCGAGCACCTGCTCGGCCTGCCGAGGGGACGCCGATGACCGTCTCGCCGCACGTCCCCGCACCGAAGGCGCCCGCGCCGCGCTTCCTCCTCGACGCCGAGCAGCGGGCCTTCGCCGAGTCGCTGCACGCCATGCTGGCCGCGGCCGGCACACCGGCCGTGATCCGCGACTGGAGCCGGGGCGAGCGGACGGCCGGGCGGGCGCTGTGGTCGCGGATCGCCGCGGCCGGCGTCTTCGCGCTCGCGGTCCCGCAGGCGTACGAAGGGCTGGGGCCGCGGCCCGTGGAACTGGCCGTCGCCTTCGTGGAGTTGGGGCGGTATGCGGTGCCCGGCCCGCTGGTGGAGACGGTGGCCGCGGCCGCGGCGCTGCGCGCTCCGGGGCCGGCCGGGCGGTTCCTGCCGGGCCTGGCCTCGGGCGAGTCGATGGCGACGCTGGCGCGGGAGGGCGGGTACGCCCTGGACGGCGACGCGGCGGCGGCACGGCTGGTGCTGGCCGCGGACGGGCTGCGGCTCGCCCCGGGACACGGCCCGGTCCGCGCGTCCCTGGACCCGGCCCGACGGCTCACCCGGCTGCTGCCGGGCGGTGAACTCCTCGACCCGGATCCGCCCGCGGAGGGCGCCCTGCTGTGGGCCCGTCTCGCCACCGCCGCGCAGGCGCTGGGCGTGGGTCTCGCACTGCTGGACCGGACGGTGGGGTATGTGCGGCAGCGCGTCCAGTTCGGGGTGCCCGTCGGGTCGTTCCAGGCGGTCAAGCACCGGCTGGCGGACGCCAAGATCGCGCTGGAGTTCGCCCGTCCCCTGGTGCTGGGCGCAGCCGTGACGATGACCCCGGCGGACGTGGCCGCGGCGAAGGTGAGCGCCTGCGAGGCGGCGTACGCGACCGCCCGCACCGCGCTCCAGCTGCACGGCGCGATCGGCTACACGGCGGAGTACGACCTGTCGCTGTGGCTGACCAAGGCCCGCGCGCTGCGTACGGCGTGGGGCGCCCCGGACGACTGCCGGGCGGAGGTGCTGCGCGCCCGCGCCTGAACCGCCGCCGCGGGGGCGCGACCCCCGGCCGGGCCGCCACCCGCGAGCGAGGGACGGCGGGCGGCGGACGCCCGTCGCCGGTCGCCGGACGGCAGACGGCAGACGGCAGACGGCAGACGGCAGACGGCAGACGGCAGGGTCAGCCCGTCACCTTGGAGACGAACGCGGCGAGGTGGGCGACCGTCCGCTCGATCCTCTCCTCCAGCGTGATCGTCTCGTGCAGTCGCGCCCCGATGCCCGCGTCCCGCCTGCCCCGCACGTACAGCGAGCAGGCGAGGTCGCTGCAGATGTAGGCGCCCACCGAGTTGCCCTGCTGACCGGCCCGGCCGGCCTTCGGCGCGACCATCAGCGAGACGCCGCCGGAGTGGGTGGTCAGGCACAGCCGGCACATGCTGCGCCGGGACTGCCCGGGGCCGGCGGCGGAGGTGCGCAGGGCGAGGGCCTTCAGCCTGCCGTCGAGCTCCACGGCGAGGTAGGCGCGGTCGGGGGCCTGGGGGTCACGCCAGCCCAGATAGTCCAGGTCGTCCCACGGGCGGTCGGCGAGGTCGCGCGGTACTGACAGGCGTTTCGCCTCGCCCTTGGTGCAGTTCACGAACGCGGCGCGGATCTCTGCTTCGGTCAGCGGCTTCATATCAGCGAGGCTAATTTGCCTAATACTTTTAGGCAAACACATAATGACTTAAGGGCACGAGGATGGTGTGAGGGAGAGAGGGAGGACGAGATGGGACGGGTCGGACTGACCACGGAGCGCCTCGTGGGGGCGGGCGCCGAGCTCGCCGACGAGGCCGGCTTCGAGGAGGTGACCGTCTCGGCCCTGGCCCGGCGGTTCGATGTCAAGGTGGCGAGTCTGTACTCGCACGTGAAGAACTCTCAGGACCTCAGGACCAGGATCGCGCTGCTCGCCCTCGATGAGCTCGCCGACCGGGCCGCCGACGCCCTGGCGGGCCGGGCCGGCAAGGACGCCCTGACCGCCCTGGCCAACGTCTACCGCGACTACGCGCACGAGCATCCCGGCCGCTACGCCGCCGCCCAGCTGCGGCTCGACCCCGAGACGGCGGCCGCGAGCGCCGGCGTCCGGCACGCGCAGATGACCCGGGCGCTGCTGCGCGGCTACGACCTGGCGGAGCCGGACCGCACGCACGCGGTCCGGCTGCTCGGCAGCGTGTTCAACGGTTACGTCGGCCTGGAGCTGGGCGGGAGTTTCAGCCACAGCGCGCCGGACACGGACGAGACCTGGGTCCGGGTCCTGGACGCCCTCGACGCCCTGCTGCGCAACTGGCCCGCCGCATGAGCCGCGCGCCCGAGCCGGCCTGGGTCACCACGCCGGTCACCGCCGATCTGCTGCGCGGAGCCCTCGACGTGGAGCGCACCGACCACGGTGTGCTGCCGCACCGGCTGCCCCCACGCGCGCGTGCCCAGTGCGCCGACCCGCAGCTCGCCATGGCAGAGTCCCAGCCGTCGGGTGTGCGGCTCGCGTTCCGCAGCGAGGCGACCGCCGTCGAGCTGGACGTCCTGCCCACGAGGCGGGTCTACGTCGGCGGCCCGCCCCTCCCGGACGGCGTGTACGAACTGCTCGTCGACGGCCGTCCGGTCAGGGCCGCCGTCGCGCCGGAGGGCGGCCGCGTGCAGAGCGTCGACCTGGCGGCCGACACCGTCGACACGCGGTGCGGCCCGGTCGTCACCCTGCGGTTCACGGGCCTGCCGGCCGGGGCCAAGGACCTGGAGATCTGGCTTCCGCCCACCGAGACCACCGAACTGGTCGCCCTGCGCACCGACGCCCCGCTGACCGCCGCCCCCGCGCACGGCCGCCCGGTCTGGCTGCACCACGGCAGTTCGATCAGTCACGGCTCAAACGCCGTGCGCCCCACCGCGACCTGGCCCGCCCTCGCCGCCTCGCTGGCCCGGGTGGAGCTGATCAACCTGGGCCTGGGCGGCAGCGCCCTGCTGGACCCGTTCACCGCCCGCGCGCTGCGGGACACCCCGGCCGACCTGATCAGCGTCAAGGTGGGCATCAACGTGGTGAACCTCGACCTGATGCGGCTGCGCGCCTTCACCCCGGCCGTGCACGGCTTCCTCGACACGATCCGCGAGGGACGTCCGAGCACGCCCCTGGTGGTCGTCTCACCGATCCTGTGCCCGATGCACGAGGACACGCCCGGCCCCACCTCGCTCGACTTCGCCTCCGCCGCCGCGGGCAGGGCGCTGTTCCAGCCGATGGGCGATCCGGCCGAGGTGGCGTACGGGAAGCTGACCCTGCGGGTGATCCGCGCCGAACTGGCCCGGATCGTGGCCGAGCGCGCCGCCGACGACCCGCACCTGCACCACGTCGACGGCCTCGATCTCTACGGCGAGGCCGACGCCGCGGGGACGCCGCTGCCCGACGGCCTCCACCCGGACGGGGCGGGACACCGTCTGATCGGCGAACGCTTCGCGCGGCGGGTCCTCAGTGTCCGTCTCCCCCATGTCCCGCGTGGCCCTCATGACCCCCGTGGCCCGCAGGACTCCCCTGACCTCCGTGGCCCCCGGTGAGCTCGCGGTACTCCTCGGGCGTCGGCTTGGGGATGTGGCCGTCCGCCCCGTACATCGCCCGGGCCAGCCGCGCCCGCACCCGCTGGGACACGGTGACCGGCCGCCGCACCCCGTTGTGGTCGACGAGCGGACCGATCTCGTACGGCGCGGGCTGCTCGTGCTGGGTGAGGGTGAACAGCCGCTCCCGGCTCAGGGGTTCGTGGACCTCGATGTACTCGCCGTGCGGCAGACGCCTGATGGTGCCCGTCTCCCGGCCGTGCAGCACCAGGTCCCGGTCGCGGCGCTGCAGTCCGAGACAGATCCGCTTGGTGACCATGAAGGCGACGACCGGGGCGACGAACACGGAGATCCGCACGAACCAGGTGATCGCGTTGATGGACAGGTGCAGATGCGTGGCGACGATGTCGTTGCCGCCGCCGAGCAGCAGCACCGCGTACAGGGTCAGCCATGCCACGCCGAGACCGGTGCGCACGGGGGCGTTGCGCGGCCGGTCGAGGATGTGGTGCTCCCGCCTGTCGCCGGTGATCCACGCCTCGACGAACGGATAGGCCCCGATGGCGAGCAGGATCAGCGGGAAGAGCGAGAACGGGATGAGGACGCCCAGTTCCAGGGTGTGGCCCCAGGCGTTGATCTCCCAGCCCGGCATCACCCGGATCAGCCCCTCGGAGAAGCCGAGGTACCAGTCCGGCTGGGCGCCCGTCGTCACCAGGTCCGGCCGGTACGGTCCGAACGCCCACACCGGGTTGACGCTCGCGATACCGCCCATCACCGCCAGCACCCCGAAGACCAGGAAGAAGAACCCGCCGGCCTTCGCCATGTATACCGGCATGAACGGCATGCCGACGACGCTCCTCTGGTCGCGTCCGGGTCCGGGGTACTGGGTGTGCTTGTGGAAGAACACCAGGATGAGGTGGGCGACGACCAGCCCCAGCATGATGCCGGGCAGCAGCAGGACGTGGATCGGGTAGAACCGGGAGATGATGTCGTGCCCCGGGAACTCCCCTCCGAAGAGGAAGAAGGACAGGTACGTCCCGACGATCGGGACGGACAGGATCGCGCCGTCGGCGAACCGCACCCCGGTGCCGGAGAGCAGGTCGTCGGGGAGCGAGTAGCCGGTGAGACCGGTAAGGATGCCGAGGAACAACAGCAGCCAGCCGAACACCCAGTTGACCTCGCGCGGCTTGCGGAACGCGCCGGTGAAGAACACCCGCATCATGTGCACGAGCATGCCGGTGACGAAGACCAGCGCCGACCAGTGGTGGATCTGCCGGATCAGCAGCCCGCCGCGCACGTCGAAACTGATGTCGAGCGTCGACTCGTACGCCCGCGTCATCGTGATGCCGTTGAGGGGCGCGTAGGAGCCGTGGTAGACGACCTCGGCGCTGCTCGGCTCGAAGAACAGGGTGAGATAGACGCCGGTGAGGATGAGGATCAGGAAGCTGTAGAGACAGATCTCGCCCAGCATGAAGGACCAGTGGTCCGGGAACACCTTGCGCAGGTTGGCCTTCGCCAGCGTGTACAGCCCGAGCCGTTCGTCCGCCCAGTCAGCGACCCGCTCGCCCTTGCCCGGCTCGCCCCTCGGCCGTGAACTGCCTTCCTGCGCCGCCTCGTTCACCGATCCCGCGTACTCGCCCATACGTCGCCGCCTCCCCGTCGGATCTTCCTCAGGGTGGCACGGACGACCCGCTGAGCCAACGGTGCGGACGGTTCCGGGCGGCCGCCACCGCCGCCGCTACGGCCGTACGATCCCGTGTGCCCGGGCGGCCGTCAGCCATTGCGGGAACTCGCCCACGAGCCGGTCGTAGAGATCCGCGTCCGACACCTTCCGCGGATCCGGACCGGCGTGGAAGAAACCGGCGTTGTCGACCGTCCGCTTCGCCGGGACGGGCAGCTCGTCGAGCCTGCGCAGGAAGTCGAACTGTCTGCTGCCGCGGTCGCCGAAGCCGATGAACTGCCAGAACAGGGGCAGCTTGGAGGCCTTGCAGAGGTAGCGCTCCGCGGCGAGCTTGTTGATGGGACCGCCGTCGGTCTGGAAGACGACGAGCGCGGGCTCCCGTGCGCCGCTGTCGAGGTAGTGGTCGATGACGGCGTCCATGGCGAGGTGGTAACTGGTCCTGCCCATGTGCCCGAGCCCGGCCACGATGCGGTCCACCCGCCCCTGATGGTCGGCCAGGGCGATGTCGGTGACGGCGTCGACGTCGGTGGAGAAGAAGACGACCGGCACCCGGCCGTCGTCGTCGAGATGGGCGGAGAGTCCCAACACCCGGTCGGCGAGCGCCTGCACACTGCCGTCCTGGTAGTACGGCTTCATCGACCCCGAGTAGTCGACGACGAGGTAGACGGCGGCCCGCTGCCCGCCGAGGCCGTGTTTGGCGAGGGACACCCCGGCGCTCTTGTAGAGGCTGACCAGCGCGGGTGCGGTCTCCTGGACCTTGGTGAGACTGATCGCGACCATGGCGCACAGCCTCCCACACCCACCGTCCTCGCCCTCGGGCACAGGTGTACGCAATGGCGACGGCGCCTGCCCAGTCGTCCGGTCGGGGACTGTGGGCAGGCGCCGTCAATGTTCCGCACGCCTTTGTACGGGACGTCTGGGTGCCTTTCGGCGGGGCCGTCAGACCATCAGCGAGCGGTCCGTCGGGCGGATGGGGGCAGGCAGGTCGCTCGCGCCGGTCAGGAACCGGTCGACGCCGCGGGCGGCCGAGCGGCCCTCCGCGATCGCCCACACGATGAGCGACTGGCCGCGGCCGGCGTCTCCGGCGACGTACACGCCGGGCACGTTGGTCGCGAAGTCCGCGTCACGCGCGACGTTACCGCGCTCGTCGAGCGCCAGGCCGAACTGCTCCACCAGGCCGTTCTCGCGGTCGGTGCCGGTGAAGCCCATGGCGAGGGTGACCAGCTGCGCGGGGATCTTGCGCTCCGTGCCCGGCTTGGGCGTCAGCCTGCCCTCGACGAACTCGACCTCGGTGAGGTGCAGCCACTGGACGTTGCCGTCCTCGTCGCCCTCGAAGTGGGTGGTGGAGACGGAGTAGACCCGCTCGCCGCCCTCCTCGTGCGCGGAGGTGACCTTGTAGAGCATCGGGAAGGTCGGCCACGGCTGGCCCGGGTTCCGCTCCTCGCCCGGCCGGGGCATGATCTCCAGCTGGGTGACGGAGGCCGCGCCCTGGCGGTGGGCGGTGCCCACGCAGTCGGCACCGGTGTCGCCGCCGCCGATGACCACGACGTGCTTGCCCTCGGCCGTGATCGGGGGCGCCACGAAGTCGCCCTCCTGGACCTTGTTGGCCAGCGGCAGGTACTCCATCGCCTGGTGGACGCCCTTGAGCTCACGGCCGGGGACCGGCAGGTCACGAGCGGTCGTGGCGCCGGCGGCGATCACGACGGCGTCGTAGCGCTTCTTGAGGTCGGTCGCCTTGAGGTCGCGGCCGATCTCGATGCCGGTGCGGAAGCGGGTGCCCTCCGCGCGCATCTGCTCGATGCGGCGGTTGATGTGCCGCTTCTCCATCTTGAACTCGGGGATGCCGTACCGGAGGAGGCCGCCGATGCGGTCCGCGCGCTCGTAGACGGCGACGGTGTGGCCGGCCCGGGTGAGCTGCTGGGCGGCGGCCAGGCCCGCCGGGCCCGAACCGATGACCGCGACCGTCTTGCCGGACAGGCGCTCGGGCGCCTGCGGGGCGACGTCGCCGGTCTCCCACGCCTTGTCGATGATCGAGACCTCGACGTTCTTGATGGTGACGGCCGGCTGGTTGATGCCGAGCACGCACGCCGACTCGCAGGGAGCCGGGCACAGCCGCCCGGTGAACTCCGGGAAGTTGTTCGTCGCGTGCAGCCGCTCCTGCGCGGCCGACCAGTCCTCGCGGTAGGCGAAGTCGTTCCACTCGGGGATCAGGTTCCCCAGCGGGCAGCCGTTGTGGCAGAACGGGATGCCGCAGTCCATGCACCGGCTGGCCTGCTTGCCGATGATCGGCAGCAGCGAACCGGGAACGTAGACCTCGTTCCAGTCCTTCAGCCGCACGTCGACGGGGCGGGACTTGGCGACCTCACGGCCGTGGTTCAGGAAGCCCTTCGGGTCAGCCATGGGTCGCCGCCTCCATCATCTTCTCGGTGATCTCGGACTCGGAGAGTCCCGCTCGCTCGGCGGCGTCCTTGGCGGCGAGCACTGCCTTGTACGTGCTGGGGATGATCTTGCTGAAGCGCTCCACGGCCGCGTCCCAGTCGGCGAGCAGCTTCTCGGCGACCGTCGAGCCGGTCTCCTCGGCGTGGCGGCGCACCACGTCGTGCAGCCACTGCTTGTCGGTGTCGTCGAGCGCCTCGACGGCGTCGAGGTTGCCGGCGTTGACGTGGTCGCGGTTCAGGTCGATCACGTAGGCGATGCCGCCGGACATGCCCGCCGCGAAGTTGCGGCCCGTCTCGCCGAGGACCACCGCGTGACCACCGGTCATGTACTCGCAGCCGTGGTCGCCCACGCCTTCGGAGACGACCGTCGCACCGGAGTTGCGGACACAGAACCGCTCTCCGGTGCGACCGCGCAGGAACAGCTCGCCGCCGGTCGCGCCGTAGGCGATGGTGTTGCCCGCGATGGTCGAGTACTCGGCGAGGTGGTCGGCGCCCCGGTCCGGACGGACGATCACGCGGCCGCCGGAGAGGCCCTTGCCGACGTAGTCGTTGGCGTCGCCCTCCAGTCGCAGCGTGACGCCGCGCGGGAGGAAGGCGCCGAAGGACTGGCCGGCGGAGCCGGTGAAGGTGATGTCGATGGTGTCCTCGGGCAGGCCCGCGCCGCCGAACCTCTTCGTCACCTCGTGGCCGAGCATGGTGCCGACGGTGCGGTTGATGTTGCGGATGGAGACCTGGGCGCGCACCGGCTGGGCGTCGGCCTGGGAGTCCGCGGCGAGGGCGTCGGCGGCGAGCTTGATGAGCTGGTTGTCGAGCGCCTTCTCCAGGCCGTGGTCCTGCGCGATGACCTGGTGCAGGGCCGCGCCCTCGGGCAGGGCGGGCACGTGGAAGAGCGGGGCCAGGTTGAGGCCCTGGGCCTTCCAGTGGTCGACGGCGCGCTCGACGTCGAGGACCTCGGCGTGACCGACGGCCTCCTCGATCGAGCGGAAGCCCAGCTCGGCCAGCAGTTCGCGGACCTCTTCGGCGATGAACCTGAAGAAGTTCACGACGTACTCGGCCTTGCCGGCGAAGCGGTCGCGCAGCACCGGGTTCTGGGTGGCGATGCCGACCGGGCAGGTGTCGAGGTGGCAGACGCGCATCATGACGCAGCCGGAGACGACGAGCGGCGCGGTCGCGAAACCGAACTCCTCGGCGCCGAGCAGCGCGGCGATGATCACGTCGCGGCCGGTCTTGAGCTGGCCGTCCGTCTGGACCACGATCCGGTCGCGCAGGCCGTTGAGCAGCAGGGTCTGCTGGGTCTCGGCGAGGCCGAGCTCCCAGGGTCCGCCCGCGTGCTTGAGCGAGGTCAGCGGGGAGGCGCCGGTGCCGCCGTCGTGGCCGGAGATGAGCACCACGTCCGCGTGCGCCTTCGACACACCGGCCGCGACCGTGCCGACGCCGACCTCGGAGACCAGCTTCACGTGGATCCGCGCCTGCGGGTTCGCGTTCTTCAGGTCGTGGATCAGCTGGGCCAGGTCTTCGATGGAGTAGATGTCGTGGTGCGGCGGCGGGGAGATCAGGCCGACGCCGGGGGTGGAGTGCCGGGTCTTGGCGACCCACGGGTAGACCTTGTGGCCGGGCAGCTGGCCGCCCTCGCCGGGCTTGGCGCCCTGCGCCATCTTGATCTGGATGTCGTCCGCGTTGACCAGGTACTCGGAGGTGACGCCGAAGCGGCCGGAGGCGACCTGCTTGATGCTGGAGCGGCGTGCCGGGTCGTACAGGCGCTCCGGGTCCTCGCCGCCCTCACCGGTGTTGGACTTGGCGCCC
This sequence comes from Streptomyces sp. P3, assembly GCF_003032475.1. NCBI lineage: Bacteria > Bacillati > Actinomycetota > Actinomycetes > Kitasatosporales > Streptomycetaceae > Streptomyces > Streptomyces sp. P3. The sequence continues at coordinate 4,228,525 of NZ_CP028369.1, read as the reverse complement.
AGCTGGTTCATGGCGATGGCGAGGGTCTCGTGCGCCTCCTGCGAGATGGAGCCGTACGACATGGCGCCGGTGGAGAAGCGCTTGACGATCTCGGAGACGGACTCGACCTCGTCGAGGGGGATCGAGGGGCGGTCCGACTTGAGGCCGAAGAGCCCACGCAGGGTCATCAGCCGCTCGGACTGCTCGTTCACCCGGTCCGTGTACTGCTTGAAGATGTCGTAGCGGGCCGTGCGCGTCGAGTGCTGGAGGCGGAAGACCGTCTCCGGGTCGAACAGGTGCGGCTCGCCCTCGCGGCGCCACTGGTACTCGCCGCCTATCTCCAGGGCGCGGTGCGCGGGCGCGATGCCGGAGGCGGGGTAGGCCTTGGCGTGGCGGGCGGCGACCTCCTTGGCGACGACGTCGATGCCGATGCCGCCGATCTTGCTGGCGGTGCCGCTGAAGTACTTCTCGACGAAGGCGTCGTCGAGGCCGACGGCTTCGAAGACCTGGGCGCCGCGGTAGGAGGCGACGGTGGAGATGCCCATCTTGGACATGACCTTCAGGACGCCCTTGCCGAGCGCGTAGATCAGGTTGCGGATCGCCTGCTCGGGCTCCATGCCGCCGAGGAAGGTGCCCGCGCGCAGCAGGTCCTCGACGGACTCCATCGCCAGGTACGGGTTGACGGCGGCGGCGCCGAAGCCGATCAGCAGGGCGACGTGGTGGACCTCGCGGACGTCTCCGGCCTCGACCAGCAGGCCCACCTGGGTGCGCTGCTTGGTGCGGATGAGGTGGTGGTGGACGGCCGCGGTGAGCAGCAGCGAGGGGATCGGGGCGTGCTCGGCGTCGGAGTGGCGGTCCGACAGGACGATGAGCCGGGCGCCGTTGTCGATGGCGGCGTCGGCCTCGGCGCAGATCTCGTCGATGCGTGCGGCGAGCGCGTCGCCGCCACCGTGCACCCGGTACAGGCCGGAGAGGGTCGTGGCCTTGAAGCCGGGCATGTCGCCGTCGGCGTTGATGTGTATGAGCTTGGCCAGCTCGTCGTTGTCGATGACCGGGAACGGCAGGGTGACGGTGCGACAGGACGCCGCGCTCGGCTCGAGCAGGTTGCCCTGCGGGCCGAGGGAGGAGCGCAGCGAGGTGACGAGCTCTTCACGGATGGCGTCCAGCGGCGGGTTGGTGACCTGCGCGAACAGCTGGGTGAAGTAGTCGAAGAGCAGCCGGGGCCGGGCGGAGAGCGCGGCGATCGGCGAGTCGGTGCCCATGGAGCCGAGCGGTTCGCCGCCGGTCTTGGCCATCGGCGCGAGGATGACGCGCAGCTCCTCCTCGGTGTAGCCGAAGGTCTGCTGGCGGCGGGTGACCGAGGCGTGCGTGTGGACGATGTGCTCGCGCTCGGGCAGGTCGCCGAGTTCGATCTCGCCGGCCTCCAGCCATTCGGCGTACGGGTTCTCGGCGGCGAGCTGCGCCTTGATCTCGTCGTCCTCGATGATGCGGTGCTCGGCGGTGTCGACGAGGAACATCCGGCCGGGCTGCAGGCGGCCCTTGCGGACGACCTTGGCGGGGTCGATGTCGAGGACGCCGACCTCGGAGCCGAGGACGACGAGGCCGTCGTCGGTGACCCAGTAGCGGCCGGGGCGCAGACCGTTGCGGTCGAGGACCGCGCCGACCTGGGTGCCGTCGGTGAAGGTGACGCAGGCCGGGCCGTCCCAGGGCTCCATCATCGTGGAGTGGAACTCGTAGAAGGCGCGCCGGGCCGGATCCATGGTGTCGTGGTTCTCCCACGCCTCCGGGATCATCATGAGCACCGAGTGCGGCAGCGAGCGGCCGCCGAGGTGGAGCAGTTCGAGGACCTCGTCGAAGGACGCCGAGTCGGAGGCGTCCGGCGTGCACACCGGGAAGATCCGCTCGATGGCCTTCTCGTCGGATCCGAACAGGTCGGAGACGAGCTGCGACTCGCGGGCGCGCATCCAGTTGCGGTTGCCCTTGACGGTGTTGATCTCACCGTTGTGCGCGACGAAGCGGTAGGGGTGCGCGAGCGGCCACGACGGGAAGGTGTTCGTGGAGAAGCGCGAGTGGACGAGCGACACGGCCGAGGCGAAACGGCGGTCGGACAGGTCCGGGAAGAAGGGCTCGAGCTGGCCGGTGGTCAGCATGCCCTTGTAGACGATCGTGCGCGCGGAGAGCGACGGGAAGTACACGCCGGCCTCGCGCTCGGCGCGCTTGCGCAGCACGAACGCCTTGCGGTCCAGGTCGATGCCCTGGCTCGTGCCGTCGCTGACGAAGACCTGGCGGAAGGCCGGCATCGTGGAGCGGGCGGTCGCGCCGAGGAGTTCGGGGGCGACCGGGACCTCGCGCCAGCCGAGGACGGTGAGGCCCTCCGCGGCGGCGATCGTCTCGATCTGTGAGACGGCGGCCTCGGCGCCGTCCTCGGGGAGGAAGGCGATTCCGACGGCGTAGTGGCCGGCCTCGGGGAGCTCGAATCCGGCGACCTCGCGGAGGAAGGCGTCCGGGACCTGGGTCAGGATGCCCGCGCCGTCGCCGGAGTCCGGCTCGGAGCCGGTGGCGCCGCGGTGCTCGAGGTTGCGCAGAACGGTCAGCGCCTGCTCGACCAGCGCGTGGCTCGCCTCGCCGGTGAGGGTGGCCACGAAGCCGACGCCACAGGCGTCGTGCTCGTTGCGGGGGTCGTACATACCCTGCGCAGCAGGGCGAGCATCCATGAAGGACCAGTTCTGGCCATTCGCGGAATGCTGGGACGGCTGGCGCGGCGTACGCATCGGCTCTCCCGTCGTCGTCTCAGGTGGCATATCTGCTGGCGAAGGGACGACGTTGGCCCTCTGCGGAACGCAAAATTTCGTGCAGGTTACATGATGGAGCGGTTCTCGGGAACCGGATACTCCGTTCCAGCATGCGGACGCCACGGCTGCGCGGCGGGGGTTCCTCGCACGTGGCTGAAAGGTATGGGGGCCGGACGGGGCGAGATCGGTCGGATCGTTGCCCGGCGGACCGAAAGGGCGGAGGGAGTGGCGTCACCCACCCCGCGAGTGCGCCGCAGGCGTCATTGCCCACAGCGCTTACGGCTCATGCCCGCTGGTTAAGCACTCGAAACCAGTCGGTAACGGCTACCTATGCGGCCCATCGCATAGGTAGCAGCCGATCTATCCTACGGCCGTTCCGAAGAAACCACCCAGGGCGTACGTCACACCGGCCGCCGCACCGCCGAGAGCCAGCTGCCGCAGCCCGCTGAACCACCAGGTGCGCGCCGTCACCCGGGCCACCACCGCACCGCAGCCGAACAGCCCGATCAGGGCGAGCAGCACGGCCGGCCAGAGCGAGGAGGCGCCGAGCAGATACGGCAGGACGGGCAGCAGCGCGCCCAGCGCGAAGGACCCGAAGCTGGACACCGCGGCGACCAGCGGCGAGGGCAGATCGGACGGGTCGATGCCCAGTTCCTCGCGGGCGTGTATCTCCAGGGCCTGCTCGGGGTCGCGCGACAGTTGCCGGGCGACCTGGCGGGCCAGCGCGGGTTCGACGCCCCGGGACTCGTACAGCGCGGCGAGCTCGGCCTCCTCGTCCTGCGGGTGCTTGCGCAGCTCCCGCCGCTCCACGGCCAGTTCGGCCTCGACGAGTTCGCGCTGCGAGGCGACGGAGGTGTACTCGCCGGCGGCCATGGAGAAGGCGCCGGCGGCCAGCCCCGCGAGGCCGGTGACGACGAGGGTCTGCTGCCCCACGGATCCGCCGGCGACGCCGGTCATCAGGGCGAGGTTGGAGACCAGGCCGTCCATCGCGCCGAAGACGGCGGGGCGCAGCCAGCCGCCGTTGACGTCACGGTGGGTGTGGTTGTCGCGGTGCGCCTCGTGCAGCGGCGCCTCGGTCTCGATGATGGCCACGGAGATCCCCCGGTAAGCTGAGCCAAAGCTAACTTTAGACTGATTCTAAGTTCTTCCAACGCGAAGATACGCCTCCCCATTCCGCTTCGCCACCAAGGAAAGGCTCGGCTAACCTGCGCTTTTACCTTCGATCGCTCATTCGATCGACCATCCGCACAGATGTCGACCGGGTGACATGCAGGGCGTCGAGGCTCGGGTCAACCGCCGATGGTGGGACACATCCGCAGACGGTTCCGCGCCCGAGCGGAGCCACGGTGGAGAGGCCGCCCATGGCAACGATCCGTGAAAGAGCCCGCGGCGCCCTGCTCGGCCTCGCCGTCGGAGACGCCCTCGGCGCCCCCGCCGAGAACATGAAACCCTCCGAGATCCGCGCCCGCTGGGGCCGCATCACCGGCTACGTCGCCGACCGGCCGGCCGGCACGGACGACACCGAGTACGCGATCTTCTCCGGCCTGCTGCTCGCCCGGCACGGCTCCGCGCTCACCCCGCCCCACGTCGAGTCGGCCTGGCACCAGTGGATCGCCGACCGGGACGAAGGCCCCTTCCGCGGTGCGGGCTTCAGCGAGCGCGGCACGCTGGAGAACCTCCGTCGCGGCCTCGCGGCACCCATCTCGGCGCAGCACCGGCACGCCTGGAGCGACGGCCTGGCGATGCGCGCGGCCCCCTTCGGCGTCTTCGCCGCGGGCCGCCCGGCGGAGGCCGCCAGGCTGGTCGCGATCGACGGCGCGGTGAGCCACGACGGCGAGGGCATCTACGGCGGGCAGGCGGTCGCGGCGGGCGTGGCCGCGGCGATGGCCGGGGCGTCGCCGATCGCGGTGATCGCCTCGGCTCTCGCGGTGGTCCCCGAGGACTCCTGGACGGCGCGTTCGCTGCGCCGGGCGGCGGCGGTGGCCCACCGGGGCGAACGGGCCGTGCGCTCGGCCGTCGTCGTCGGCGGCTACCCGTGGACCGATCTGGCCCCGGAGGCCGTCGCCCTCGCGTTCGGCGCCTACGCGGCCGCCGACGGCGACTTCCGCGAGGCGGTCCTCACGGCGGTGAACATGGGCCGCGATGCGGACACCACGGCGGCGGTGGCGGGCGCCCTGGCCGGCGCCACCCGTGGGGTCTCGGCGATCCCGCCGGACTGGGCGGCGGCCATCGGTCCGGCACGGGGCACCTGCCTGCCCTCGATGGCGGGCCATCACGTGCTGGACGTCGCCGAGCTGCTGGTGCCGGGCGAGGGCGGGAAATGGGGCGAAGGCGTGGTCGTGGCTGACCTCGTGCCGATCCTGATGGGCCCGGGGTCTTCCCGGCCGGACCCGACGGCCTTCACCCTGACGGCAGCGGCGAATGACCATGCGGCGGCGTGCTCATGACACCGCCCGCGCCCTCGCCCGCGCCCTGGGAAGAGACGACGGCGCCCGCAGCAGCCACGGCCGCAGCGGCCACACCGATCGCAGCCGCCACCGCGGACACGGCGGCGCCATGCGCGCCCGCGCCCGCCGACGGCGAGGCCGCGCCGCGGAAGCCGTCCGCACCCGACCGGCCGCGCCGGCCGTCCGCACCCGACCGCGAGAGCCGCTCCGGAGCGGCAGGACGCGACCGCAGCGGAGCTGCGGTCCTGACCGGCGAGCCCGCGGGCGAAGCCGAAGCGGCGGTGCCCGCCCGCCCGCGGCACGCGCGGCGCATCGAAGGCCTGCTGCTGGGTCTGGCGGCGGGCGACGCCGCCGGGTGGCCCGCCGCCCGCCATCGCGCCGCCCGGATGCCGGACTGGACCCGCCGTCTGACCCGCGAGCTCGACACCTTCGCCGAACACAACGCGACGACCACCCTGCCCGTCCCCATCGCCCTGAACCAGCCGCCCGAGCCCCTCCGGCTCGGCCCCTCCGACGACGCCGAGTGGGCGGCGTTCGCCGCCGAGGCGGTGCTGCGGGCCGGCGACGACACCGCCCTGGGCGACCTCGGCCGGGGGCGCCGGATGCGTGCCGCCATCGACCTCACCTGGAACGCGATCGCCAGTGAGGTCGCGGCGGCGGCCGACCGCGCGCCGGAGGTCGAGTCCGCCGTCCTGCCCCTGCGCGCCCGTATCTCGGTCCGCGCCGGACTGGGCAATCTCGCCGCCGGTCTGCGGCCCCCCGCCACCGGGCACGACAACCCGCACTACTTCGACGACGCGGCCTGCGTACGCGCCTGCGTCCTCGCCGTGGCACACGCCGGCGACCCCGCGGCCGCCGCCGACCTCGCCGAGTTCGACGCCCGCTACACCCAGGACGGCGACGGCGTGCACGGCGCCCGGGCGATGGCCGCGGCGCTCGCGCTGGCCCTGGCCGGAGCCGATGTCGGGGCCTGCGCGAGCGCGGCGCTCGGCGAGTTGCCCGCGCACACGGAGATCGGCCGCAACGCCCGGCACGCGCTGGACCTGGCCCGCGGCGCACCGAGCGCGTTCGCGCTCATCCCGCTGCTGGAGCACCAGATCGTCGACCACGTCTACAGCTACGGCATCGCGGCGGCGGAGACCGTGCCGGTGGCGCTGGCCCTGGCGACGGCGTCCGGCGGCCGCATCGGCGAGGCGGTGCCGGCCGCGGCCTGCCTCTCCCGGGTCGCGGACTCGGCCCCGGCCCTGGCCGGCGCGCTCACCGGGGCGCTGGGCGGGGCCGCCGCGATCCCCGGGGCGTGGCGCGACAGCTGCCGCGTCCTCTCCGGCTGCGCGCTCCCCCGGCTCACCGGCACCGACCTGCTGGAACTCGCCGGACTCCTGGAAGCCGCACAACCGGCCCCACCGGGAGGATGATTCGGGGCATGACGCCCAAAGCAGAAGAAAGCAACGGGGCAACCCTGGAGGAACGCATCACCGGTGCCCTGGTCGGCGCGGCCGTGGGCGACGCCCTCGGCGGCCCCGTCGAGGGCTACACCCCGGAACAGATCCTCGAACGCCACGGCGGCCGCGTGCACGGCGTCGTCGGACCCTGGAACGGCGACGACTGGCGCACCGCCCGCCCCATCGCCCCGTACCACAAGGGCGACGGCCACGTCACGGACGACACCTTGATGACCCATGCGCTGATCAGGGTCTACGCCACGGTCCGCGACCACCTGGACGCCTACGCGGTCGCCGAGCACCTCGTCCCGGACCTGATGACGACGCCCCGCTGGATCCCGGAACTGGAGGCCGAGGCGCTCCCCCTGCACCGGGTCTTCCTGGCGGAGAAGTGGCTGGTCGCCCGGCTCCACTACGGCCACGTGGACCCGCGGGAGGCCGGTGTGGGCAACATCGTCAACTGCGGCGCTGCGATGTACATGGCCCCGGTGGGCCTGGTCAACGCGGCCGACCCGGCGGGAGCGTACGCCGAGGCGCTGGACGTCGCGGGCGCCCACCAGTCGTCCTACGGCCGGGAGGCGGCGGGCGTCCTCGCCGCGGCGGTGGCGGCCGCGTGCACGCCGGGCGCGACCGCGGAGTCGGTGGTGACGGCCTGTCTGACGCTGGCGAAGGACGGCACGCGCGCGGCGATCGAGAGGGTCTGCGAGGAGGCCGCCCGGCACGGCGACGTCGAGTCCGCGCTCGTCCCGCTCAGGGAGGCGGTGGCGCCCTACGACACCGTGGGACCCGACTACCGGCGGCCCTCCCTCGGCGCCCGCCGCCCCTCCCGCCTGCACGCGATCGAGGAACTCCCGGTCGCCCTGGGCATGGTGGTGGCGGCGGGCGGCGACTACCGCCGGGCGGTCCTCGGCTCCGTGAACTACGGCCGCGACTGCGACTCGATCGCCACGATGGCGGGCGCGGTGGCCGGCGCCCTGGGCTCACCGGTTCCCGAGGACTGGTCCAAGCAGGTCGCCGAGGCCAGCCGCCTCGACCTGTGGCAGCCGGCGGCGACGCTCACCGAGGTGGCCCGCGAGGTCTTCCACCGCGACGTCGAGCGCCGCCGCGACCACGAGCGGGCGTTCCACGCCCTCGCAGGCACCCCCGGAGGCTCCGGATGCTCCGACTGACCTGGGTCCAGCCGGAGGACCTGCTCGGCCACGAACTGCGCCAGGCGGCCGAGGACGGCCGGGAGCCGTGGGCCGTCGCCGCCCGCTGGCGGGCCGCCGGAGGCTGCGAGGCGCCGCCCCGGGCCGGCGCGTCCGGGCAGCGGGCCTCGGGCTATCTGCGGCTCCTCGCGGACGACCTGCTGGACGAGCTGGCGGACCTGCCCAGCAGACTGGCCGAGGACGAGCCGACCGAGCTGGAGAGGATCAGAACGCTCTGTCCTCGGTGGCCGGGGCGACCGGGCGGCACGAGACCCCCGGTGCCCTCGCAGGCCCGCCTGGAAGCGGCCTGGCTGGGCCGGGCCGCCGGCTGCCTCCTGGGCAAACCGGTGGAGAAGCTCCCCCTGGACGCTCTTCGCCGCCTCGCGCGGGCCGCCGGCAACTGGCCCCTGAACGGCTACTTCACCGCCCGGGGCGTTCCCGGCCCCCTCCTCGAGGAGCACCCCTGGAACCGCCGCTCGGCGCCCACCTCCCTCGCCGAGAACATCGACGGCATGCCCGAGGACGACGACCTCAACTACCCCCTCCTCAACCTCCTGCTGCTGCAACGCCACGGCAGGGGCTTCACCACCGCCGACGTGGCCCGGCTCTGGCTCGACGAACTCCCCGCGGGCCGCACCTTCACCGCCGAACGCGTCGCCTACCGCAACCTCCTCTGCGGCGTCGAACCCCCGCACACCGCCCGCCACCGCAACCCCTTCCGGGAGTGGATCGGCGCCCTGATCCGCGCCGACGTGCACGGCTGGACCAACCCCGGCGACCCGGCCGCCGCGGCCGAAGAGGCGCACCGCGACGCCGTTCTCACCCACACCGGGAACGGCGTCTACGCGGCGATGTTCACGGCCGCCGTCGTCGCCGCGGCCGCGACCGGCGGCCTCGACGTGCACGCCTGTCTGCACACCGGCCTGTCGGTCGTCCCGCCCCGCTCCCGGCTCGCCGTCGCCGTCACCCACGCGATCCGGCTCGCCGGGGAGCACGCCGACTTCGACACCGTCGTCGACGAGCTGCACGTCGCCCACCGGAGCGCCCACTGGGTGCACGCCGTCCCCAACACGGCCCTGATCGCCGCCGCCCTCACCCATGCGGACGGCGACTTCACCGGGTCCATCTGCCGTGCCGTGTCCGGAGGCTGGGACACCGACTCGGCCGGTGCGACCGCGGGCGGCGTCGCCGCGCTGCTCACCGGCGGCCCGGCCGCCCTCCCCGACCGCTGGACGGCCCCGCTGAAGAACCGGCTGGCCACCTCCGTCGCCGACTTCGACGGCGTCGGCTTCGACGCCCTCGCCCACCTCACCCGGTCCCTCGTCCCTCGGGAGGCATCCCGCCCATGACCGACATCGTCGTGCTCGGCAGCACGAACATGGACCTCGTCGCCTACGTCGAGAAACCCCCGCAGCGCGGGGAGACCGTGACAGGGCGGGAGTTCCGCACGATCCCCGGCGGCAAGGGCGCCAACCAGGCGACCGCCGCCGCCCGCGCCGGCGGCGCCGTCTCGATGATCGGGGCGGTCGGCAACGACTCCTTCGGCGCCCGGCTGCGCTCCACACTCGAGCACACGGGCGTCGACACCGACCACCTGCGCACCGTCGAGGTCCCCTCCGGAACCGCGCACATCGTGGTGGACGACGACGGCGGCAACGCGATCGTCGTGGTACCCGGCGCCAACGGCACCGTCGACCACCTGGCCCCCGGCGACGAAGGCCTCATCGCCTCCGCGGACGCGCTGCTGCTGCAACTCGAAGTGCCCCTGGCCGCGGTCGTCGCGGGCGCGCGGGCGGCCCGGGCGCACGGCGTGCGCACGATCCTCACCCCCGCCCCGGCCCGGCCGCTGCCGCCGGAACTCCTCGACGCCACCGACCTGTTGGTGCCCAACGAGCACGAGGCCGCCGCGCTCACCGGCCGCACCGACCCGCACGAGGCGGCCGCCGTCCTGCTGGACAGCGTCCCCGAGGTCGTCATCACGCTCGGCGCGGCCGGCAGCCTCTACGCGGCCCGGGGCTCCGACCCCTTCGTCGTGCCCGCCCCGCGCGTCACCGCCGTGGACTCCACCGGCGCGGGCGACACCTTCGTCGGCGCCCTCGCCGTGGCGCTCGGCGAGGAACGGCCCGTACGGGAGGCACTGGCCTGGGCGGCGGCCGCGGCCGCGCTCTCGGTCCAGCGCCCCGGCGCCTCCGCGTCGATGCCCTGCCGCTCCGAGATCGAGACGCAGTACGCCTCATGAGCGAACCCCGCACGACCTCGCACATCGCGACCGCATACGTCACGGCTGAACACGTCACCACCGAAGGCGACCGCGTCACGACCGCGCCTCCGGCGGCCGGGCGGACCGCTCCCCTGCACGGCGTCCGGGTCCTCGACCTGGCCACCCTGTTCGCCGGACCTCTCGCCGCCACCCTGCTCGGCGACTTCGGCGCGGACGTCGTCAAGGTCGAGCACCCCGACCGGCCCGACCCCTCCCGGGGGCACGGCCCGTCCAAGGACGGCGTGGGCCTGTGGTGGAAGCTCCTCGGCCGCAACAAGCGCACGATCACCCTGAACCTGTCCACACCCGGCGGCCGCGACACCCTGCTGCGGCTCGCCTCGACGGCCGACGTGATCGTCGAGAACTTCCGCCCCGGCACCCTGGAGAAGTGGGACCTCGGCTGGGAGGAGCTGTCGGCGGCCAACCCCCGCCTGGTCCTCGCCCGGGTCACCGCCTTCGGCCAGTTCGGCCCCTACGCGCACCGCCCCGGCTTCGGCACCCTCGCGGAGGCGATGAGCGGCTTCGCGGCGATCACCGGCGAACCGGAGGCCCCGCCCACCCTCCCGCCCTTCGGGCTGGCCGACTCGATCGCCGGCCTGGCCACCGCGTACGCCGTCATGACCGCCCTCGCCGCGCGCGAGCGCACCGGTGAGGGCCAGGTCGTCGACATGGCGATCATCGAGCCCATCCTCACCGTCCTCGGCCCCCAGCCCCTCTGGTACGACCAGCTGGGGTACGTCCAGGCGCGCACCGGCAACCGGTCCGCCAACAACGCCCCCCGCAACACCTACCGCACGGCCGACGGGGACTGGGTCGCCGTCTCGACGTCGGCGCAGTCGGTCGCGGAGCGGGTGATGCGGCTGGTCGGACGCCCGGAACTGATCGACGAGCCCTGGTTCGCCACCGGCGCCGAGCGGGCCGCCCACTCCGACGTCCTCGACGAGGCGGTCGGCTCCTGGATCGCCCGGCACACCCGCACCGACGTCCTCGCCGCCTTCGAGAAGGCGGAGGCGGCGATCGCCCCGGTCCAGGACGTCCGGGACGTGCTCACCGATCCCCAGTACCAGGCCCTGGACACCGTCACCTCGGTGGACGACCCCGAGCTGGGCCCCATCCGTATGCAGAACGTCCTCTTCCGGCTCTCCGCCACCCCCGGCGCGATCCGCTGGGCCGGCCGCCCGCACGGCGCCGACACGGACGCCGTCCTGACCGAACTCGGCCTCACCGCGGACGAGCTGAGCACCCTGCGCGAGGCGGGCGCCCTGTGAAGAAACCCCCGCTGACCTGGCTCTACGTTCCCGGTGACCGCCCTCAGACCGTCACCAAGGCCCTCGCCTGCGGCGCCGACGTCGTCATCGTCGACCTCGAGGACGCGGTCGCCCCCGACCGCAAGGAGTACGCCCGCGCGGCCACCGCCGAACGCCTTTCGGAGCCCCAGCCGGTACCGGTCCACGTCCGGGTGAACTCCCTGGACACCCCCTATGCCGCGGCCGACCTGCGCACGGTGGCCGCCCTCCCCGGCGTCCGCGGTCTGCGGCTGCCGAAGGTGACCGCCCCCCACCAGATCACCCGGGTCGCCGAGAGCGTGCCCGGGAGCGACCGCGGTGCCACGCCCCTGCACGCCCTGCTGGAGACCGCCCTCGGCGTCGAACACGCCTACGCCATCGCCCGCGCCCACCCCTCCCTGCGCGGCATCGCCCTCGGCGAGGCGGACCTGCGAGCCGATCTGGGCGTCCGCCACGACGCGGGCCTCGACTGGTCGCGCTCCCGGGTCGTCGTCGCCGCCCGGGCCGCCGGACTGGCGCCCCCGCCCCAGTCGGTCCACCCCGACATCCGCGACCTGGACGGCCTGGCCACCAGCTGCGCCCACGGCCGCACCCTCGGCTTCCTGGGGCGCGCCGCCATCCACCCCCGGCAGCTCCCGATCATCGAACAGGCCTACCTGCCGACCCAGCAGGAACTGGAGGACGCCGAGACGATCGTGAAGGCGGCCAGCACCGAGCGGGGCGCCCAGGCCCTCCCGGACGGACGGTTCGTCGACGCCGCGGTGGTGGCGGCCGCACAACGCACGCTGGCCCTGGCCGGCCGGGGCTGACCGGCCGCCAGGCCGCGACCCACGGCAGACGAAGAGGGCGCCCGGGTTCACCGGGCGCCCTCGTCGTCGTACGCGTCGCCGCAGCGACGGCCGTCAGCTCTTCTTGCCCGCCGACTCCGCCTCGTCCCTGGCCTCGACCTTGGTCTCAGCCTTGGTCTCAGCCTTGGTCTTGGTCCTGTCCGCGGCCTCGTCGTCCGCCTCGGCGGCGACCTCGGTCCCGCCCCCGGACGCGTCCCCGGTCTTCCCGGCGCCGTCGCCGGCCCCGGCCTTCGCGTCCGCGGAATCCGTCGCCGCCTCGGACGAGGACGACTCGGACGACGACTTCTCCTCGCCGTCGGCGGAGGCGTCCCCGGCCGTGTCGCCGGAGGTCTGTGCGGCCGGTTCGACGACCGCTTCCCGGCCCGGCCGCGTCTTCGCCGACACGACGATGTAGGCCACCGCGAGCACGAACACGATCAGGGCGGTCCATACGTTGAGCCGCAGGCCCAGGATGTGGTGGGCGTCGTCGACCCGCATGTTCTCGATCCACACGCGACCCGCGCAGTACCCGGCGACGTACACCGCGAACGCCCGCCCGTGGCCCAGCTTGAAGCGGCGGTCCGCCCAGATGACGAGGAGGGCGACGCCGATGCACCACAGCGACTCGTAGAGGAAGGTCGGGTGGTAGTAGCCGGGCACCCGCCCGTCCGCCGAGGACGTGATGTGCAGGGCCCAGGGAAGGTCGGTCTCCTTGCCGTACAGCTCCTGGTTGAACCAGTTGCCCCAGCGACCGATGGCCTGCGCGAAGGCGATGCCGGGGGCGATGGCGTCGGCGTACGCCGGCAGCGGGATGCCCCGGCGGCGGCAGCCGATCCACGCGCCCACCGCGCCGAGCGCGATCGCGCCCCAGATGCCGAGGCCGCCCTCCCAGACCTTGAAGGCGTCCACCCAGTCCCGGCCCTCGCTGAAGTACAGCTCGTAGTCCGTGATCACGTGGTAGAGCCGCCCGCCGACCAGCCCGAAGGGCACCGCCCAGACGGAGATGTCGGCCACCGTGCCGGCCAGCCCGCCCCGGGCGACCCAGCGCCTGTTGCCGAGCCAGACCGCGACGAAGACGCCGATGATGATGCAGAACGCGTAGCCGCGCAGCGGAACGGGGCCGAGGTACAGCACCCCGTGCGACGGGCTGGGAATGTAGGCAAGTTCCATGGCAGGGTCGACGCTACCCTGCCGCGCCGGGCCGACGACGGGCAGCCCGGCTACGGCTCCATAACAGGCTGGTGTGAAAAGGCGTCGCCCGGTCTCACCCCCGGTTGGCCTCCTCCACCATCTTCTTCAGCTTCTGCGGCGTCATCGACCGGTCCTGGTAGATGTTCTTGCCGTTGAACAGCACGGTGGGGGTGCCGCCGAAGCGGCCGTTCTGGAAGGCCTGGTTGGACTTGACGACCCAGCTGTTGTGCGTGCCCTGCTCCACACAGGTGCGGAACGCGGGCGTGTCGAGCCCGTCGACCTTGCCCGCCAGTTCGATGAGTCTGCTGTTCTCGGCGTACTCGTCCTTCGTCTCTTCCGGCTGGTTCTCGTACAGCACGTCGTGGTAGGCGGAGAACTTGCCGACGTCCTGGGCGCAGGCCGCCGCGTTGGCCGCGTTGCGGGCACCGCTGCCGCCCATGTTGCCGTCGATGAGGGTGGCCAGGTGGTACTCGACCTTCAGCTTCCCGCTCTCCGCCAGCTCGTGGATCGTGGGCCGGTACGCCGCCTCGAAGGCCTTGCAGGCCGGGCAGCGGAAGTCCTCCCACACCGTGAGCGTGGACTTGGCGCCGTCCTCGCCGACGGGGATCGCGAGGGCGTCCTCACCCTGGGCCCCCGAGGGCGCCACGACCGGGCCCGCCTTGTCGCTGCTGTCGTCCTTGCCGGAGTTCGCGGCGACGACGCCGATCACCGCGGCCAGCCCCAGCACGCAGACGACGCTCGCACCGACGATCAGTGTGCGCCGCCGCCGCTCGGCCGTCTTCTGCTTCTCGCGCTCCGCCGCCAGCCGCTCCCGGGCAGTGCGCTTTCCGTCACGATTCTTCTCGCTCACACCCCCAGAACGAACCGGGGAGGCGCAATGCGCCTCCCCGGCCCCAGGTCCACCCGTTCGGGTGACCGGTGTTTCCCCTCACGCCTGGCGGCGCACGCCCTTCGCCAGGTCGCCCGCGAGCGCACGGACCGCCTCGACGCCGGCCGCGTCGTCCGGCGCGTCCAGCATCCGCTTGACGAAGGCCGAGCCGACGATCACGCCGTCGGCGAAGCCGGCCACCTCGGCGGCCTGCCGGGCGTCCGAGACGCCGAGGCCGACGCAGACCGGCAGGCCCGAGCCGGTGGCCCGGGTCCGGTCCACCAGGTCGTGGGCCTGCGCGCCGACCGACTCACGGGTACCGGTGACACCCATCAGCGAGGCGGCGTAGACGAAGCCGCTGCCCGCCTCGGTGATCTGCGCGAGCCGGGCGTCCCGGCTGCTGGGCGCGACCACGAAGACGGTCGCGAGGCCGTGCTTCTCCGCGTGCTCCCTCCACAGGGCCGACTCCTGCACCGGCAGGTCGGGCAGGATGCAGCCCGCTCCGCCGGCCTCCGCGAGTTCGGCGGTGAACCGCTCGACGCCGTAGCGGTCGATGGGGTTCCAGTACGTCATGACGAGGATCGGTTTGCCGGTGGCCCCGAACGCCTCGCGGACCGTGCGCATGACGTCCGCGATACGCACCCCGCCGCGCAGGGCGATGTCGTCGGCGGTCTGGATGACCGGGCCGTCGAGCACGGGGTCGCTGTGCGGCAGTCCGACCTCGACCACGTCGGCGCCGCCGTCGAGGACGGCCTTGACGGCCTCGATGCCGCCGTCCACGGTCGGGAACCCGGCCGGGAGGTAGGCGATGAGCGCGGCGCGGTCCTCGGCCTTCGCGGCGGCGAGGGTGTCCGACAGCAGCTGGATGTTCCCGCTCACTTCGCGTCCCCCTCGATCTCCGCGGTGTCGGCCGCGTCGGCGGCGACCTCGGCGTCGGTGTCGTACAGCCCGAAGTAGCGGGCCGCGGTGTCCATGTCCTTGTCGCCGCGACCCGACAGGTTCACGACGATCAGCCCGTCCGGGCCGAGTTCCCGGCCGACCTCCAGGGCGCCGGCCAGCGCGTGGGCGCTCTCGATGGCCGGGATGATGCCCTCGGTGCGCGACAGCAGACGCAGCGCCTGCATGGCCGCGTCGTCGGTGACCGCGCGGTACTCGCCGCGGCCGGTGTCCTTGAGGTAGGAGTGCTCGGGGCCGATGCCCGGGTAGTCCAGGCCCGCCGAGATGGAGTACGGCTCGGTGATCTGGCCTTCGTCGTCCTGGAGGACGTAGGAGCGCGATCCGTGCAGGATGCCGGGCTCGCCCGCGGTCAGGGTCGCCGCGTGCTCGCCGGTGTCGATGCCGTGGCCGGCCGGCTCGCAGCCGATCAGACGCACGCCGGCGTCCGGGATGAAGGCGTGGAAGAGGCCGATGGCGTTGGAGCCTCCGCCGACGCAGGCGACGGCCGCGTCGGGCAGACGTCCGGCGCGCTCCAGGATCTGGCGGCGGGCCTCGACGCCGATGACCCGGTGGAAGTCGCGGACCATGGCCGGGAAGGGGTGGGGTCCCGCCACCGTGCCGAAGAGGTAGTGGGTGCGGTCGACGTTGGCGACCCAGTCGCGGAACGCCTCGTTGATGGCGTCCTTCAGGGTGCGGCTGCCGGACTTCACGGCGACGACCTCGGCGCCCAGCATGCGCATCCGGGCCACGTTGAGGGCCTGCCGCTGGGTGTCGATCTCGCCCATGTAGATGGTGCACTCGAGCCCGAAGAGGGCGCAGGCGGTGGCCGTGGCGACGCCGTGCTGGCCCGCGCCGGTCTCGGCGATCACCCGGGTCTTGCCCATGCGCTTGGTGAGCAGCGCCTGGCCGAGCACGTTGTTGATCTTGTGGGAGCCGGTGTGGTTGAGGTCCTCGCGCTTGAGGAAGACCCGGGCGCCGCCGGCGTGTTCGGCGAACCTCGGCACCTCGGTGAGGGAACTGGGGCGACCGGTGTAGTGCACGAGCAGGTCGTCGAGCTCACGGGCGAACTCGGGGTCGTGCTTGGCCTTGTCGTACTCGACGGCCACCTCGTCCACGGCGGCGACGAGGGCCTCCGGGATGAACTTGCCGCCGAACGCGCCGAAGTAGCCCTCGGCGGTGGGGACCTGGGCGTCGGGGTCGGGAATGAAGAACTCGCTGGGCATGCGGAAACCTCACGGTGAGTGTGTGTGGGACACGGTCGCCGTGGGGGCGGGGGTGGTCAGTCGGCTGCGGGACCGTTGTGGCCGGTCGCGCCCGCGCGGCCGTGGCCGCCCGTCCGAAAGAGTCCCGCGCCCCTGACGGGGCGCTGCCATCGCATGCCGTTCACCTGGCCGGGTTCGTCCCCGATGACGTACCGCACGCGTCGGCCGTGCACCCGGCGTGCGGGCGCGCGGCAGCCACGGGGGCGGCAGCCGCGCGCAAGGCGGGCGTACCGGTCCGTGACGGTCGCGGGGTTCGTCGGAGTCATCGGGGCAAGCCTAGCGGGAGGTCAGCCCCGGCCGTGGCGCAGTGCGGGATGCTCGCCCGCCGCCACCAGGTCGGCCACCGCGGTCTTGGGGTCGCGGCCGGTCACCAGGGACTCGCCGACGAGGACCGCGTCGGCGCCGGCGTTGGCGTACGCGATGAGGTCGTGCGGACCACGCACCCCGGACTCGGCGATCTTGACGATGCTCGCCGGGATCTCTGGGGCCACCCGCTCGAAGGTGCCCCGGTCGACCTCGAGGGTCTTCAGGTTGCGCGCGTTGACGCCGATGACCTTGGCGCCCGCGTCGACCGCGCGCTCCACCTCGTCCTCGTCGTGGACCTCGACCAGCGGGGTGAGGCCGATGGACACGGCGCGCTCGATCAGCGACTCCAGGGCCGACTGCTCGAGGGCTGCCACGATGAGCAGCGCGAGGTCGGCGCCGTACGCGCGGGCCTCCCACAGCTGGTACGAGGTGACGATGAAGTCCTTGCGCAGGACGGGGATGTCCACGCGGGCGCGGACCGCCTCGAGGTCGGCGAGCGAGCCGCCGAACCGGCGCTGTTCGGTGAGGACGGAGATGACCGCCGCGCCGCCCGCCTCGTAGTCGGCGGCGAGGCCGGCGGGGTCGGCGATCGCGGCCAGCGCGCCCTTGGACGGGCTGGAGCGCTTGACCTCGCAGATGACCTTGACGCCGTCGCCCCGGAGCGCCGCGACGCCGTCCTTGGCCGCGGGCGCCTTGGCCGCCAGCTCCTTGAGCTCGTCGAGGCTGACGCGCGCCTGCCGCTCCGCGAGGTCGGCACGGACTCCGTCGATGATCTCGTCGAGCACACTCACGCGAGCGGCCCCCTTCCGGCTGAGAGACGGTCGGCGCTTTCCGCGACCGAGGGAGAAACAGATGGTCACTCGATGGTATCCGGAGCGGGGCGATGGCCTCGCATCCGGTTGACGGCGGTCCCACTACCTGGACATCACCCTGTCGATCAAGGGTGTAGCCAGCCGCCGAACGGCAGGTTCCGGACAACCGTGAAGACCAGCAGCAACGCGCCGAGTGTCCACAGCTGCACGGAGGTGGGGTCGAGGCGCACGGGCCGGCCGCGCGCCGCACGGACCACCCAGACGGTCCACACGACGGCGAAGCCCAGATAGGCGACGACGGCCGGGGCGTTGTCGTGCAGGGCGGTCTGCAGATCTCCGTGCACGACGGCGTGCGCACTGCGCAGGCCGCCGCACCCGGGGCAGTACAGGCCCGTGTAGCGCAGCAGGGGGCAGGCCGGGTAGTGACCGGGTTCGTTGGGGTCGACGGCCCCGACGTAGGCGAAGGCCGCGGCGACGGCCGCGAGGATGCCGACGGGCACGACCAGGCGTCCCAGGGCGGTGGTCGTCACGCTGCGGCTGTCGGCGTTCACGGTTCGCATTGTGCCCCGGCGCGGCCGCGGGCGCGCGTGGGGGGCGGCCCGCGCAGGCGTGAGGGGCGGCCGGTCGCCGGCCGCCCCTCAGGAGGTACGGGGCCCTCAGCCCTCGGCGCCGGCCGGCTCGCGGGTGGCCGTGGAGGAGGCCGGGGCCTGGTGCACCGGCTGGACCGCGGCCTTCGGCCGGCCCAGGCCCGCCGCCCGCATGGCGAGACCGACGAATCCGGACAGCGCCACGATCGCCATGCCGGCCCAGAAGCCGAGCGGCTCGGCCATCACCATGAACGCGCCCGCGACGGTGAAGCCGATGATGGCGATGGTGACACCGGTCCAGGCGGCCGGGGTGTGTCCGTGGCTGCTGCCCGCCATGACTTGCTCCTCATTGCTGTCTCTGTGTCCGTCCGAGCCGGACGCTCGTCGTCCATTGTCCCGTACGCGCACGCGTGGCGGACGCGGGGGTGGGATCCGGGTCGCGTCTGATGCGCCACATCGGTGGCTCGGGACGGCGGCCTGTGCCAGGGCCTGTCAGGCGGGGCCGGCGCCGGTCGGGTCCTCGCCCCGGTCCAGGGCCTTCCACATCTCCTCGGGCCGGTCGGGGTCGGCGGGCCTCGCGGCGCGCCGCGGGCGGGGGGTGCCGTCGCGTTCGTAGCGGCCCGACATGGCGGGCCACCGGCGGCCGTAGCGCAGGGCGAGCAGGCCGGCGACAAGGATCAGGGCGCCGCCCGCGGCCGCCGCGTAGGGCCAGGCGGTGTGGGTGAACGAGGCGACGGTGGCCGAGGTGTCACCGGACGCCTTCGCGGCCTGCTCGTCGAGCGCGGAGCCGTCGCTCGCGCCGATCAGGGCGGTGGCCGTGATCCCGGCGCCGGACAGCGCGAGGAGCGCGGAGACGGCGAGGCGGCCGGTCCGGCGGACGGCGAAGACGGCGACGAGAGCGGCCAGGCCCACTATGGCGAGCGCCGCGGGCACGCCCGTCACGTCGCTGCCCCTGGCGGTCAGCGGGAAGGCGCCGCCGGCCACCGTGGCCGTGCCCTCCGACCAGCGCTGTCGGGTGGACAGCAGGGCCACGGCCGCGCCCAGCGCGCCGCACAACAGGGCGAGGGCGAGGCTCCGGCGGCCCGACCGGGCGGAATCGGTCTCGGAACGGGGGTCAGGAGCAGCAGTCACGTACCCCACTATCGCCTGAACCCCGGGCGATACGTCACCCGGGGTTCAGTGAGACGCGTCCTATCGGGCGGCGGGCGCTTGGCTCACCGGCCTTCTCAGGCGCTCCGGCCGCCCAGCCGGTTGGCGGTGTGGACGGCACGCAGGACGGCCGCGGCCTTGTTGCGGCACTCCTGGTCCTCGGCGGCCGGGTCGGAGTCGGCGACGATGCCCGCGCCGGCCTGGACGTAGGCGGCGCCTTCGCGCAGGAGGGCGGTGCGGATGGCGATGGCCGTGTCGGAGTCCCCCGCGAAGTCCAGGTAGCCCACGCAGCCGCCGTACAGGCCGCGTCGGGACGGCTCCAGCTCGTCGATGATCTGCATGGCACGCGGCTTGGGGGCGCCGGAGAGGGTGCCGGCCGGGAAGCACGCGGTGAGGACGTCGAAGGCGGTGCGGCCGGCGGCGACCTGTCCGGTGACGGTGGAGACGATGTGCATCACGTGCGAGTACCGCTCGACGGACATGAAGTCGACGACCTCGACCGAGCCGGGCTCGCAGACCCGCCCCAGGTCGTTGCGGCCGAGGTCGACGAGCATGAGGTGCTCGGCGCGCTCCTTGGGGTCGGCGAGCAGCTCGTCGGCGAGGGCCTGGTCCTCCTGCGGGGTGGCGCCCCGGTGCCGGGTGCCGGCGATGGGGTGGACCATGGCCCGTCCGTCCTCGACCTTGACCAGGGCCTCCGGGGAGGAGCCCACCACGTCGAAGCCGTCGAAGCGGAACAGGTACATGTACGGGGAGGGGTTGGTGGCCCGCAGGACCCGGTAGACGTCCAGCGCGCTCGCGGTGCACGCCGTCTCGAAGCGCTGGGAGGGGACGACCTGGAAGGCCTCGCCCGCGCGGATGCGCTCCTTGACGTCCTCGACGGCCTCCCGGAAGTCGGGGCCGCCCCACAGGGCGGTGTACTCGGGCAGTTCGGAGGGCGGCAGGACGGCCGGGGGCTGGGCGACCGCGCGGGAGAGGTCGGCCTCCATGGCGTCCAGCCGGGCGACCGCGTCGGCGTGGGCCTCGTCGACGCCGGTGTCGAGGTCGTTGTGGTTGATCGCGTTGGCGATCAGCAGGACGGAGCCCTCCCAGTGGTCCATGACGGCGAGGTCGCTGGTGAGCAGCATCGTCAGCTCGGGCAGCTTCAGGTCGTCGCGCTCGCCGGGGCCGATCTTCTCCAGGCGGCGCACGATGTCGTAGCCGAGGTAGCCGACCATGCCGCCGGTGAAGGGCGGCAGGCCCTCCTGGTGGGGGGTGTGCAGGGTCTCCACGGTGGCGCGCAGCGCGGCGAGCGGGTCGCCCTCGGCGGGGACGCCGACGGGCGGGGTGCCGAGCCAGTGGGCCTGGCCGTCGCGTGCGGTGAGCGTGGCGGCGCTGCGGACGCCGACGAAGGAGTACCGGGACCAGGAGCGGCCGTTCTCCGCGGACTCCAGCAGGAAGGTGCCGGGGCGCTCGGCGGCGAGCTTGCGGTAGAGCGCGACCGGGGTGTCGCCGTCGGCGAGGAGCTTGCGGGTGACCGGGATGACCCGACGGTCGGTGGCCAGCTTGCGGAACGTCTCGAGGTCCATGGCGGCTGACCTTACTGATCCGAGCCCGTGACGCCGGAATCGGCGCCCGCGGGGTCCTTCAGGAGGACGTCGGCCTCGAAGCAGGTGCGGGCGCCGGTGTGGCAGGCGGCGCCGGTCTGGTCGACCTGGACGAGCACGGTGTCGGCGTCGCAGTCGAGGGCGACGGACCTGACCTGCTGGACGTGGCCGGAGGTGTCGCCCTTGACCCAGTACTCGCGGCGGCTGCGCGACCAGTAGGTGCAGCGGCCGGTGGTGAGCGTGCGGTGCAGCGCCTCGTCGTCCATCCAGCCGAGCATGAGCACCTCACCGGTGTCGTACTGCTGGGCGATGGCGGGGACGAGCCCGTCGGGGCTGCGCTTGAGACGCGCGGCGATGGCGGGGTCCAGGCTGCTGGGCGTGGGCGTGCTGGTCATGCCCGCCATTGTGCCGCGCGCCACGGACAGTGACCGTGCCATGTCCACTGGGCGGACCGTGCGCGGGGTCGTAGGCTGGCCGCATGTCCACTTTCGCGAAGCGTGAACGGCTGCTGCTGGCCGACCTCTTGGAGACCGCGGGCCCTGAGGCGCCCACGCTCTGCGAGGGCTGGCAGACCCGTGACCTGGCCGCGCACGTGGTGGTGCGCGAGCGTCGTCCGGACGCCGCCGGGGGCATTCTGATCAAGCAGCTGGCGTCGCGCCTGGACCGGGTGATGGAGGAGTTCGCCGCCAAGCCGTACGAGGAGTTGATCCAGCTGATCCGCACGGGTCCGCCGCGGTTCTCCCCGTTCCAGCTCAAGCAGCTCGACGAGGCGTCGAACACCATCGAGTTCTACGTGCACACGGAGGACGTCCGCCGGGCCACGCCCGACTGGTCCTCGCGCGAGCTCGACCCGGTCTTCCAGGACGCGCTGTGGTCGCGTCTGGAGCGCACCGCGCGCCTGATGGGCCGCGGTACCCCGACGGGCCTGGTCCTGCGCCGCCCGGACGGCCGTACGGCGGTCGCCAACCGGGGCACGCCGGTCGTGACGGCGACGGGTGAGCCGTCGGAGCTGCTGCTGTTCCTGTACGGCCGGCAGAGCGCCGCCGTGGTGGAGCTGGACGGCGAGAAGGAAGCGATCGACCGGCTGCACGGCGGCAAGCAGCTCGGCATCTGAGCGGCGCGCGGGCCGGGGGGCCGGCGCCCCGGCCCCCCGGGGATGGGGTCAGCGCGGCAGTTCGGCGCGGCGCAGGACGGGCACGCTCAGGGCCACGACGCCGCCGAGCCCGCAGACCGCGGCGCTGACGACGAAGACGGGGCCGGTGCCCCAGGCTCCGACGGCCGCGGCCGACACCGGCATGCTGAGCGGGGTGAGGCCGACGCTGACCAGGCTGGAGACGGCGGTGACGCGGCCCAGGTAGGCGGGGGCGGCCTGGGTCTGCAGCAGGGCTCCGCACACGGCGCCGCTGAGCCCGGCGAGCAGCCCGATCAGCAGGGCGGTGCCGACGGCGGTGACGAGGGTGGGCGCGAACGCGAGGGCGCCGATGGCCACGGAGCCCGCCAGGATCGACCAGCCGGCCAGCCGTCCGGCGTGCGGGAGCCGTCCTCGCAGGGTCAGCAGCAGGGAGGCGGCGCCCGCGCCGACGCCGAACCCGGAGAGCACCCAGCCCATGCCGGCGGCGCCCCAGCCGCGTTCGTCGGCGAGCAGGGTCAGTCCGACGTTGAGGGGCCCGACGAAGCCCAGGTCACCCAGGGCGATGGCCAGCAGCAGCGGGGCGAGGACGCGGTGGCGGCGCACGTACCGCAGTCCGGCCCGCAGGTCGCTCCAGGCGGTGCCGCCGGCGGCGGCCCTGTCGTCGGCGGGCAGCTCGCGGACGCGCACGGAGCACAGCAGCGGCACCGAGACCGCTATCAGCAGTCCGGCCAGGGAGAACGCGGCGGCCGCGCCGCCGACCGCCACGCCGAGACCGCCGAGCGGTCCGCCGACGACGCTCGCGAACCGGATGGCGAGGCCGCGCATGCCCTGGACGCGCGCGAGCTGCCCGCGGCTGGTCACGCGCGCGGGAAGCGCGCCCACGGCCGGCATGAAGACGGCGTCGACGGCGCCGAAGACCAGGGCGAGCAGGGCGAGCGGCCACAGGCCGGGAGTCGTCGCGTACAGCAGCGCGGCCACCGCGAGGACGGCCGCGCAGCGCACGGCGTCGCTGCCGATGACGACCCGGCGCGGACCCAGCCGGTCGGCGATCACTCCCCCGCCCAGCATCAGCAGGGCCCGCGGCACGGCGCTCGCCGTCATCACCAGCCCGGCCTGTGCGGCGGTGCCGGTCTGCACGGCGGCCCACGACAGGGCGATGTAGTAGACGCTGTCGCCGACCATGGAGGCGGTGTAGGCGGTGAGCCAGCGCAGCACGTTGGGGTCGCGGTGGGCGGGGAGGCCGGGAGCGGTGCGCTGGACGGTCTCGTGCGTGACGGTGGTCACCGGCGGCTTCTCTCCCAGGGGAGCGGACACGGAATCGGGCACGGAATCGGACACGGAATCGGACACGGCATCACGCGTCGGAGCCGGACGCGGCACGGGGCCCGGAGTCGGTCGGGAGGCGGGTCCGGACACCGGATCAGACACGGAACGGGAACGAGTACGTGTGCACCGAGACGTTCTCGCGGCCCCGGGAGGCCTCGGAGCCCTCACCGGCCTCGGCGGCGTCCGCAGCCCTGCCCCGCTCGTCGTACCTGCGCAGGAGCGCGAGCATCTCGGCGTTGAGCTCCGCCAGTTCGTCCGCGGTGAGACGCAGGATGGACTCGGAGGACTCGGCGCTGCGGTTCCACTCGGGGCTCCAGTGGGCCCGCTCGTCGAGCCAGCGCCGGTACATGTCCATGCGGTCCTCGGCGAAGAGCCGGCTGGCCGCGGTGTGCGCGGCCGCCTTCTCCGGGGCGTCGCGGAAGTCCTCGTCCCGGATGCTCACGCCGTCGGAGGAGAGCCGCCACCAGCGCTCGCGGCCGTCCGCGCTCTGCGGCTCGGCCTCCTCGATGAGCCCGTGTTCGGCGAGCTTGCGCAGGTGGTAGCTGACGAGCGAGACGGCCTCGCCGACCTGGTCGGCGAGGTGGGAGGCGGTGGCGACGCGGGCGACGGTCAGCCCGCGGTACAGCTGCATCCGGAGGGGGTGGGCGAGCGCCTTCAGCGTGCCCAGGTCCGTGATCCGGCGATTGCGTTCCCTGCCTGTCATGCGCCTCACCGTAGACAGGAAGGAAAAGTTGCGCAATATATTTTGTGCAACTTTCCTTTCCTTTCTCGGCACGAGCAAGCCCCGGCCGCCTGGCGACCGGGGCTTGCCGCGCGTCAGGAACTCCGCGCGTGAACGGGTGTCACCGCACCGGGTGGCCCGCCTCCCGCAGGGTCTGCTTGACCTCGCCGATCCGCAGGTCGCCGAAGTGGAAGACCGACGCCGCCAGCACCGCGTCCGCGCCCGCCTCGACGGCCGGCGCGAAGTGCGTGAGCCGGCCGGCGCCGCCGGAGGCGATCACCGGGACCGTCACATGCCCCCGCACCGCCGCGATCATCTCCAGGTCGTAGCCGTCCTTCGTGCCGTCCGCGTCCATCGAGTTCAGCAGGATCTCGCCCGCGCCCAGCTCCGCCGCCCGGTGCGCCCACTCGACGGCGTCGATGCCGGTGCCACGGCGGCCGCCGTGGGTCGTCACCTCGAAGGAGCCCGACTCCGTGCGCCGGGCGTCCACCGACAGGACCAGCACCTGCCGACCGAACCGCTCGGCGATCTCCCGGATCAGCTCCGGGCGGGCGATCGCGGCCGTGTTGACGCCCACCTTGTCGGCGCCGGCCCGCAGCAGCTTGTCGACGTCCTCCGGGGTGCGTACCCCGCCGCCCACGGTCAGCGGGATGAACACCTGCTCGGCGGTGCGGCGCACCACGTCGTACGTCGTCTCCCGGTTGCCGGAGGATGCGGTGATGTCCAGGAACGTCAGCTCGTCGGCGCCCTCGGCGTCGTACACCTTGGCCATCTCGACGGGGTCGCCCGCGTCGCGCAGGTTCTGGAAGTTGACGCCCTTGACCACCCGGCCGGCGTCCACGTCCAGGCAGGGGATGACTCGTACGGCCAGCGTCATGGCGCGGACACCTCCTCGTCGCCGCCGGGGCGGAACGCCTCGACCTCGACCTCGACGACCAGGCTCGGGTCCACGAAGCCGGACACGATGATCATGGAGGCGGCGGGCCGGACGGCGTCGAACAGCTCCTTGTGGGCGCGCCCGATGTCGTCGACGTCCCGCGCGTGGGTGAGGTACATGCGCGTGCGCACGACGTCCTCGCGGCCGAGCCCCAGCTTCTCCAGTGCGGCGAAGGCGACGTTGAAGGCGTTGACCGTCTGCTCGTACGGCCCCCCGGCGGCGATCTCGCCGTCCACCACGGAGGTACAGCCGGAGACGAGCACCAGCCCGCCCGGCAGCTGCACCGCGCGGGAGTAGCCGAAGGCCTCCTCCCAGGGTCCGCCGGACCCGATCCGGCGCACCTCGCTCACCGGGCCACCGCTTCCAGGGCCTCTTCCAGGGTGAACGCCTTCGCGTACAGCGCCTTGCCGACGATCGAACCCTCGACGCCGAGCGGGACCAGCTCGGCGATGGCCCGCAGGTCGTCCAGGGACGACACGCCGCCGGAGGCGACGACGGGCCGGTCCGTGACCGCGCAGACGCTCTTCAGCAGCTCCAGGTTCGGGCCCTGCAGGGTGCCGTCCTTGGCGATGTCGGTGACCACGTACCGCGCGCAGCCCTCCTGGTCGAGGCGGGCCAGCGTCTCGTAGAGGTCGCCGCCGTCGCGGGTCCAGCCACGGCCGCGCAGCGTCGTGCCGCGCACGTCCAGGCCGACCGCGATCTTGTCGCCGTGCTCGGAGATGACCTTGGCGACCCACTCGGGCGTCTCCAGGGCGGCCGTGCCCAGGTTCACGCGCGTGCAGCCGGTGGCGAGGGCGGCGGCGAGGGTGTCGTCGTCGCGGATGCCGCCGGAGAGCTCCACCTTGATGTCCATGGCCTTGGCGACCTCGGCGATCAGCGCGCGGTTGTCGCCGGTGCCGAACGCGGCGTCCAGGTCGACCAGGTGCAGCCACTCGGCGCCCGACCGCTGCCAGGCGAGGGCCGCCTCGAGCGGGGAGCCGTAGGAGGTCTCGGTCCCGGACTCGCCGTGCACGAGACGGACGGCCTGGCCGTCGCGGACGTCGACGGCGGGGAGGAGTTCGAGCTTGCTCACAGTGTTCCGATCCAGTTGGTGAGGAGCTGGGCTCCGGCGTCGCCGGACTTCTCGGGGTGGAACTGCGTGGCCCACAGGGCGCCGTTCTCCACGGCGGCCACGAACCGCTCGCCGTGCGTCGCCCAGGTCACCCTGGGGGCGCGCATCGCCGGGTTGAGCACTTCCAGGGACCAGTCGTGCACGGCGTAGGAGTGCACGAAGTAGAAGCGGGCGTCCGCGTCGAGGCCGGCGAAGAGCTGGGAGTCGGCCGGGGCGTCCACGGTGTTCCAGCCCATGTGCGGCACCACGTCGGCCTGCAGCGGCTCGACCGCGCCGGGCCACTCGTCGAGGCCCTCGGTCTCCACGCCGTGCTCGATGCCCCGCTCGAACAGGATCTGCATGCCGACGCAGATGCCCATGACCGGCCGTCCGCCGGACAGCCGGCGGCCGATGATCCAGTCGCCGCGGGCCTCCTTCAGGCCGCGCATGCAGGCGGCGAAGGCGCCGACGCCCGGCACCAGCAGTCCGTCGGCGTTCATCGCGGTGTCGAAGTCACGGGTGATCTCGACGTCCGCCCCGGTGCGCGCGAGGGCGCGCTCGGCGGAGCGGACGTTGCCGAAGCCGTAGTCGAAGACCACGACCTTCTTCGCGCTCTTCGCGGAGCTCAATTCCACACCTCCAGCCGCATCACACCGGCGACGAGGCACATCGCGGCCCCTATGGAGAGCAGCACGATCAGGCTCCTGGGCATCTGCTGCTTGACGAAGGAGTAGATGCCGCCGGCCAGGAAGAGGCCGACGACGATCAGGACGGTCGACAGTCCGGTCATGGCTTTACAGCGCGCCCTTCGTGGAGGGGAGAATGCCGGCCGCGCGCGGGTCGCGCTCGGACGCGTAGCGCAGGGCCCGGGCGAGCGCCTTGAACTGGCACTCCACGATGTGGTGCGCGTTGCGCCCGTAGGGCACGTGCACGTGCAGCGCGATCTGCGCCTGGGCGACGAAGGACTCCAGGATGTGCCGGGTCATCGTCGTGTCGTACTCGCCGATCATCGGCGCCATGTTCTCGGGCTCGGTGTGCACGAGGTAGGGGCGGCCGGACAGGTCGACGGTGACCTGGGCGAGGGACTCGTCCAGCGGGACCGTGCAGTTGCCGAAGCGGTAGATCCCCACCTTGTCGCCGAGGGCCTGCCTGAAGGCGGCGCCCAGCGCGAGGGCGGTGTCCTCGATGGTGTGGTGCGAGTCGATGTGCAGGTCGCCGTCGGTCTTCACGGTGAGATCGAACAGACCGTGGCGTCCGAGCTGGTCGAGCATGTGGTCGTAGAAGCCGACGCCGGTCGACACGTCGACCTTGCCGGAACCGTCGAGGTTGATCTCGACGAGGACCGAGGTCTCCTTCGTGGTGCGCTCGATTCTTCCGACGCGGCCTTCGTGAGTCATGCCTTCGTCTCCTTCTTCAGTTCACGGACCGCGTCGAGGAACGCGTCGTTCTCTTCGGGGGTTCCGGCGGTGACCCGCAGCCAGCCGGGCACCCCGTTGTCCCGGACCAGGACGCCCCGGTCGAGGATCTGCCGCCACACCGCGTGGGCGTCGTCGAACCGCCCGAACTGCACGAAGTTGGCGTCGGACGGCGTGACCTCGTAGCCGGCCGCGAGCAGTTCGCCCACCAGTCGGTCCCGCTCCGACTTCAGCTGCTCGACGTACTTCAGCAGGGTGTCGGTGTGTTCCAGGGCGGCCAGCGCGGTCGCCTGGGTGACGGCCGACAGGTGGTAGGGCAGCCGGACCAGTTGGACGGCGTCCACCACCGCCGGGTGCGCGGCGAGGTACCCGAGGCGCAGGCCCGCCGCGCCGAAGGCCTTCGACATCGTGCGGGACACGACGAGGTGCGGCCGGCCCTCGAGCAGCGGCAGCAGCGAGTCGCCGTGGCTGAACTCGACGTACGCCTCGTCGACCACGACGATCGACGGCTTCGCGGCCTGGGCGGCCTCGTACAGCGCGAGGACCGTCTCGGCCGGGACCGCGGTGCCGGTGGGGTTGTTGGGGGTGGTGACGAAGACGACGTCGGGGCGGTGCTCGGCGATGGCCTTCTCGGCGGCCGCGAGGTCGACGGTGAAGTCGGCGTTGCGCGGCCCGGAGATCCATCCGGTCCCGGTGCCGCGGGCGATGAGCCCGTGCATCGAGTACGACGGCTCGAAGCCGATCGCCGTGCGGCCGGGTCCGCCGAAGGTCTGCAGCAGCTGCTGGAGGACCTCGTTGGAGCCGTTGGCGGCCCACACGTTGGCCGGGGCGACCTCGTGCCCCGTCGTGTCGGTGAGGTACTTCGCCAGCCGCGTCCGCAGCTCCACGGCGTCGCGGTCCGGGTACCGGTTGAGGTCGCGGGCCGCCGCACGCACCCGCTCGGCGATCCGCTCGACCAGCGGCTCGGGCAGCGGGTAGGGGTTCTCGTTCGTGTTCAGCCGTACGGGGACGTCCAGCTGGGGCGCGCCGTAGGGGGACTTGCCGCGCAGCTCGTCCCGTACGGGAAGATCGTCGATTCCGAAGCTCACTTGGTCGTCGGCACCTTCCATGCGAACCGCGCCTTGATCGCCGCCCCGTGGGCGGGCAGGTCCTCCGCCTCCGCCAGCGTCACCACGTGGTGCGCGACCTCGGCGAGCGCGTCGCGCGTGTAGTCGACGATGTGGATGCCGCGGAGGAAGGACTGCACGGACAGCCCGGAGGAGTGGCAGGCGCAGCCACCCGTCGGGAGCACGTGGTTGGAGCCGGCCGCGTAGTCGCCCAGCGAGACCGGCGCCCAGGGTCCGACGAAGATCGCGCCCGCGTTCCTCACCCGGTCGGCCACGGCGGCGGCGTCCGCCGTCTGGATCTCCAGGTGCTCCGCGCCGTAGGCGTCGACGACCCGCAGGCCCTCGTCGACGCCGTCGACCAGCACGATCGCCGACTGCCGGCCGGCGAGCGCCGGAACGATCCGGTCCTCGACGTGCTTGGTGGCCGCGACCTGCGGCTCCAGTTCCTTCGCCACGGCGTCCGCCAGCTCGACGGAGTCCGTGACCAGGACGGCGGCGGCCAGCGGATCGTGTTCGGCCTGGCTGATCAGGTCGGCGGCGACGTGCACGGGGTCGGCCGTGGCGTCGGCGAGGACGGCGATCTCGGTCGGTCCCGCCTCGGCGTCGATGCCGATCTTGCCGGCGAAGTAGCGCTTGGCGGCGGCGACCCAGATGTTGCCGGGGCCGGTGACCATGTTCGCGGGCGCGCAGGACTCGGTGCCGTGCGCGAACATCGCGACGGCGGTCGCGCCGCCGGCCGCGTAGACCTCGTCGACGCCGAGCAGGGCGCACGCGGCGAGGATCGTCGGGTGGGGCAGGCCCCCGAACTCGGCCTGTGCGGGCGAGGCCAGGGCGATGGACTCGACGCCCGCCTCCTGCGCGGGCACCACGTTCATCACCACGGAGGACGGGTAGACCGAGCGGCCGCCGGGCGCGTACAGACCGACCCGGTCGACGGGAACCCATTTCTCGGTGACGGCGCCGCCGGGCACCACCTGGGTCGTGCGGGTCGTACGGCGCTGCTCGCGGTGGACGAGACGGGCGCGGCGGATGGACTCCTCCAGGGCCGCACGCACGGCCGGGTCGAGCCCGTCCAGGGCGTCGGCGATGGCCCGGGCCGGGACGCGTACGGATTCCAGCCGCACCCCGTCGAACTTCTCGGCGAAGTCGATCAGCGCCGCGTCGCCCCGATGATGCACGGCCTCGCAGATCGGACGCACCTTCTCGAGGGCGGCCGAGACGTCGAAGTCGGCTCGGGGCAGCAGGTCGCGCAGGGCGGGTCCCTCGGGAAGGGCGTCGCCGCGCAGATCGATTCGGGAGATCACGTGGCCAATTCTCTCAGACCGGGATCGGGCGTCGTCCGCGCGTATCAATGGCTGATACAGACCGTGGCCGGAACTCGGAAGATCGCCTTCACGTTGGGTGTGCGGGGGGTCACCCGGCGGGCAGAACAGCCGTGCGAAGCCCAGGGGTGACGGAGGGGGTGACGGGTGACTGCGGTGACCGACGGCGCGGCTGACCTGCCGGACGACCTGACCGCGGCCGAGGCGGGCATGTGGCAGGCCTTCCGCAACGGCAGCGTGTACGACCTGAGCAGCGGGGACACGGCCGTGGACGATCCGCACGGCGGCCATCCGTGGGGCGGGTCGCGGACCGTGCGGGCCCGGATCGTCGCCTGGCTGCTGCTGGACGGGCCGCCCGCGCTGGCCGGCCGGGTGGCCTCGATGAAGCTGGCCGGCGTGCAGATCAGCGGCTCGCTGGATCTCGCGGGCGGCACGGTGGTGCCCTATGTGGAGATGAAGCGCTGCCGGTTCGAGCGGGACGTGCTGCTGCCGGAGGCGCGGTTCACGACCATGCGGCTGGTGGACTGCTCGGTGCCGCGCCTGGAGGCGGCGCGGGTGCACACCGAGGGCGATCTGCACCTGCCGCGCTGCCGCTTCCACAACGGCGTGCGGCTCACCGACGCGCACATCGGCACGGACCTGCTGCTGAACCAGGCGATCGTCTACCGGGACCGCACCGGCCGCTCGATCGCCGCCGACGGCCTGACGGTCGGCCAGGACCTCCAGGCCGAACTCCTCGAGTCGCACGGCGAGCTGAGCCTGCGCAGCGCCAAGATCGGCGTGTCGCTGAGTCTGCGCGGGGCGCGGCTGACCAACCCGTACACGCGGCTCGCGCTGAACGCGCCCCAGCTGACCGTGGAGCGCTCGTTGTACCTCACCCCGGCCGGCGTCGGCGGCCACGCGGTGAGCGGTGTCACCCCGGCCCGGGGGACGCGCATCCAGCGTTTCGAGTGCCGGGGCGGGTTACGCCTGGACGACGGCCGTTTCGGGGACGCGGTGGACCTGGAGCGGGCCCGGTTCGTCCTCACGGACGAGCAGGAGCTGTCGCTGCGCCGGGTGCAGACGCCGGAGCTGCGCTTCCTGGGCGAGCAGCCGCTGCGCGGCAAGGTGGTCCTGTCCGGCGCCCGGGTGATCAACCTGGTGGACCGGGCGAGCGCCTGGCCGGGTCCGGGCGCGCTGCACATGGGCGGCTTCGCCTACGAGAACCTGGTGCCGCAGGGGCCGTTCCCGCTGGCCGAGCGGTTGCGCTGGGTGGCCGCGGCGACCGCCGAGTACGCCCCGGAGCCGTACGAGCGGCTGGCGGCCGTGCTGCGGACCGGCGGGGAGGACGAGGACGCGCGCGAGGTCCTGCTGGCCAAGCAGCGCCGTCGCCGCGAGACCCTGCCGCCGGCCGCGAAGCTCTGGGGCTACGCGCAGGACTGGACGGTCGCCTACGGGTACCGGCCGGGCCGGGCCGCGGTGTGGATGGCCGTGCTGTGGGCGGCGAGCTCACTGGCCTTCGCGTACGCCGCGCACCCGCCCGTCGACCGGCAGGGGCACCCGCCCTGGAACCCGGCACTGTTCGCCCTCGATCTGCTGCTGCCGGTCATCGACCTGGGGCAGGTCGGCCAGTGGCAGCTGAGCGGCGGCTGGCAGTGGCTGTCGACGGCGCTGGTCCTGCTCGGCTGGATCCTGGCGACGGCCGTGGCGGCGGGGGCGACGAGGCTGCTGCGCCGCGGCTGACGGGCGCGCTCCGGCAAAGCTGTCGTCCCATCGCCCTTTACCATCCCTTGACCTGCGGGCATACAACTTTCCTGAGGTTGCGCGAACCCTCTGGCGCAATCTGAAGCCGCGGCTTTTCAATGGTCGGCACCATGGCTCTGCTGCCCCCGTTCATCCGTGCCTCCCGGAGCTCCCGCCCGGCACGGAACGCCGCCCCCCACAGCGCCGCCGGGCTCCCCGCCGACGACGAGGTGCTCCTCGACGTGCCCGACGACCGGCTCGGCCCCGCGCTGGTCGCCGCCGCCCTCGGCGCCTACGCGCCCGCCGCCGAACTGCTGGCCCGCACCCGGGAACGGGCCGAGTGGGAGTACCGCGACCGGTACGCGACCCGGCTCGCGGCCTTCGCCCGTTCCCGCCCAGAGTGGTTCGAGGACTGGCGCGCCGCCGCCCCGCGCGACCCCGACGTCCTGCTCGTCGCCGCCCAGCTGGCCGTGGCCAGGGCCTGGCGGTCGCCGGCCCGGGCCGAACTGCTGCGCGAGGTGAGCCCGCTGATCACCGCCGCCGCGCAGAGCGACGTCCGCGATCCGGTGCCCTGGCGGATAGCCCTGGACCACGCCCGCGGCTCACAGGCCGGGCACAAGTACTTCGGCGAGCTGTGGGCGGCCGCGGTGCGCCGCGCCCCGCACCACTACGGCTGCCATGTCGCCGCCAAGCGCTATCTCGCCGAGTCCTGGCACGGCTCCCACCGCGAGTGCTTCGACTTCGCCGACCGCGCGGCACAGGACGCACCGGCCGGCTCCCTCGTCCAGGCGCTGCCGGCCCGCGCGGCCTTCGCCTATCTCACCGACGGCTGCGGCCCCGAGGTGCCGCGCGAGCGGCTGGACGCGGCCGCCGACCGCGCCGTCGCGCTCTCCGCGCGCTTCCCGGCCGCCGACCCGTGGCCCGCCGAGATCCGCAACGTGCTGACGTACGTCCTGGTCCGCCTGGACCGCCGCGACGACGCCCTCGCCCAGCTGCGGCTGATCGGCCCGTACGCCACCTCCTTCCCCTGGGGGCGGCTGTCGGACGACCCGCTCGGCCACTTCCTGGCCGTGCGCGAGGAGGTCCGCTCGGGACCGTCCGAACGCCCCCCGTGGCAGCCGGGTGACGGGCACGGCGGACGAGCCCGGCCGCTGGACCATTAGGCTTCTGCGTCGTGACCACCGTCCGTCTGCCGCTCTTCCCGCTGAACTCGGTGTTGTTCCCGGGACTCGTGCTCCCGCTCAACGTCTTCGAGGAGCGCTATCGCGCCATGATGCGCGATCTTCTGAAGACCCCCGAGGACGAATCGCGCCGGTTCGCCGTCGTGGCCATCCGTGACGGCTGCGAGGTGGCGCCCAGCGCCCGGGGGCTCCCCGACCGGACGGCGGTGGCCGAGCGCGGCCCGGCGGCCGGCTTCGGCGACGATCCCGCCAGGACGTTCCACGGCGTGGGCTGCGTGGCCGACGCGGCGACGATCCGGGAGCGCGCCGACGGCACCTTCGAGGTGCTGGCGACCGGCACGACCCGCGTCAAGCTGCTGTCGGTGGACGCGTCGGGCCCCTTCCTGACGGCGGAACTCGAAGAGCTGCCGGAGGAACCGGGCGACGAGGCGGGCGCCCTCGCCGAAGGCGTACTGCGCGCCTTCCGCCAGTACCAGAAGCGGCTGGCGGGGGCCCGCGAGCGCTCGCTGGCCACCGGCGCGGACCTGCCGGACGACCCCTCGGTGGTGTCGTACCTGGTGGCGGCGGCGATGATGCTGGACGTCCCGAGCAAGCAGCGCCTGCTGCAGGCCCCCGACACGGCCTCACGCCTGCGGGACGAGCTGACCGTGCTGCGCGCCGAGACGGCGATCATCCGCAGCCTGCCCTCACTGCCCGCGGCGGACCTGACCCGCGCCCCGACCAGTCTCAACTGAAGGCCCCATGGCGAAGAAGCCGAAGAAGCAGCAGCAGTCCGGCGGCACGCCCGCGACGGTGGCCCTGACGGCGGCGGGCGTGGACCACACGGTCCACGCCTACGTCCACGACCCGAGCCATCCGTCGTACGGCGAGGAGGCGGCCGAGGCGATGGGCGTCTCCCCCGACCGCGTCTTCAAGACCCTGGTCGCGGACGTGGACGGAGCCCTCACCGTGGCGGTGGTTCCCGTCGCGGGCTCCCTCGACCTGAAGGCCCTGGCCTCGGCGGTGGGCGGCAAGCGGGCGGCGATGGCCGACCCGGGGCTGGCCGAACGCACCACCGGCTACGTCCGTGGCGGCATCTCCCCGCTCGGCCAGCGCAGGAAACTCCGCACGGTCCTGGACGCCTCGGCGACGGCGCACGCCACCATCTGCGTCTCGGCGGGCCGCAGAGGCCTGGAGGTCGAGCTCTCCCCCGAGGACCTGACCACCCAGACCGACGCCCTGCTGGCCCCGATCGCCCGCCCCTGACCGGTCGCCCCCGGCCACCCGGCCCGCCCGCCTCTCGCCCGCCGGCCACCCGGCCCGCCCGCCTCTCGAGCCCGCCCGGCCATACAGCCCGTCCGGCGTTTGAGGACGAGGCCGTCCAGGCCGATCGGGGGTCCAGGGGGCAGAGCCCCCTGGCGGGGCGAGCACAGGGGCAGCACCCCTGAGGACGGGACAGGAAGGGGCTGCGGGGGCGAAAACCGCCCCCGCAGCACCCCGCAACGGCACCGCCCCTACGCCGTAGGCGCCCCGTACCCGTCCTTCGAGGCCCCCCCGTACGGCGGGAACGGCTCGGGATCGCGAGGCCCGAACAACGCCGTGAGCCCCAGATGCACCAGCATCGCGGCCAGCGACCACGCCAGCAGCGCCCCCTTCGCCCCGAGCTTCAACGGCGCCGAGAACGTGACGCCCTTGCCGGCGGCCTGCGCGTGCGCGATCACATCCGAGTCGGGCCCGAGCCACACCCCCAGCCGCCAGGCCAGCAACGAGCCGAGAAGGCCGCCCAGACCGAGCGCCACCACCAGGGGCACTCCCCCGCGCCGCCGCCACACGAAGACCGCCGCCGCGGTCACGGCGCCGCAGGCCAGGGCCAGCAGGGTGAACGTGCCGTCCACCCCGATCGCCTGCTCACCCTCGGTGTCCTTGAAGTAGACGACCCAGCTGCCGTCCGACACCTCGCCGACCAGCGGCACCTTCGGCGCCAGCCACACCCACAGCAGCCCCAGCAGCACCCCGGTGAGGGCGACCCCGGCGGTGATCACGGCGGCTTCCCGCAGTTCGGTCTTCATCCCGGGCCCGTCCTGTCCGTGCGCGCCGTCATGGGGCGCGGTGGCCACCCCCGCGTACCCTCCGGGCGACGGCGGCCAGGCCTCGTGCGGAGACGGTTCGTGCGGCGGCGGAGGCGGAGTCAGCGGTGCGGTCACACCGACATCGTGCCAGGCGTGCCCGTGCGGCGCGTCACCGGACGGCGGCCCGGCGGTACGCCCAGGTCGCGACGGCGAGCGAGACGACGCCCACGGCCGCGCACACGGCGAGGTCGCCGAGCACGAACGCCCAGTCGGGGTGCGGCCCGAAGGTCCGCGCGACTGCCTCCACCCCGTAGGTGGAGGGCAGCAGGTCCCGGGCGAAGCGCACCGCCTCCGGCATCCGGTCCGGCGGCAGCACGCCCAGCAGCAGCGCCGCCGACATGCCCAGCTGGCCCAGCACGGTGGCCAGCTCCGGCCGCGGCGCCAGCAGCCCGAAGGCCGCGCCGAGTCCGGACAGCGCGGCGCCCGCCAGGGGGATGACGGCCGCGAGCACCCACAGGTGGGTCAGCGGCAGCCCGAACAGCACACAGCCGAAGACCGCGGTCACCAGCGTCCCCGGCACGGTGAACGAGGCGTACGCCCCGGCCGCGCCCAGCACGACGGCGGCCGGCGGCACGGGCAGGGTCGCGTAGTGGTCCAGCCCCCCGCTCGCCCGTAGCTGCCCGAAGTACTGCGCGAGCAGGTTCAGCGCGACGAAGGCCACGACGAGCACCGCGGAGCCCGCCACCACGGCCTCCGCCTCGTGTCCGCCGTCCACCACGCCGCGCATCATGATCAGGATGCCGACCGACTGGAAGGTCGCCACGAACAGCAGCGGGATGCGCGCCACCCGCGCCCGGGACAGCTGCGCCCGGTACACGGCCACGAGCGACGGCCACAGCCGGGCGCGCGGCGCGAGTTCGGCGGCCGCGGCGCGCGGCGTCCCGGTGACGGCCCGGGCGCCGCCCGGCAGAACCTCGGCGGGTACGACACTCACGTGACGCTGCTCCTCTTCCCTACGGCTCTCATACCGTCCCATACGGGCCCGTCGGCTCGCCCGCTCACCCCGGCGTCCCTCGCGCTCGGCGTCCGCCGCGCGCCCGCCGTCCACGCCGCGCTCACGCCCGCACCAGACCCTGCCGTGCCGCCCCGCCGAGCGCCAGGTAGACGTCCTCCAGGCTCGGCGTGGCAAGGGTGAAGTCGTCCAGCGCGGCGAAGGCGGCCCCGCCGGTGACGGTGGCGACGACCGCGCGGGCCTCGTCGGGGGCCAGCCGCAGAGTCCAGCGGCGACCCGACTCCAGGGCCCGCTCGCGCAGCGCGGCGACCTCGGGCACGTCCAGCGGTGCCCGCTCCCGCCACACCAGCTCGACCCGCACCTCGTCGGCGACCTGCTCCTTGAGCCCGGCGGGGGTGTCGCAGGCGATGACCCGGCCCTGGTCGAGGACGGCGACCCGGTCGAGCACGGTCTCCGCCTCGATGACGTTGTGGGTGACGAGCAGCACGGTCGTGCCGCGTTCGGCCCGCCGACGGTCCACGGCGGCCCACACCGCCCGCCGTGCCACCGGGTCCATGCCGGTGGTCGGCTCGTCCAGCACCAGCAGCGGCCGCTCCCCCACCAGGACGGCGGCGAAGCAGGCCAGCCGGCGCTGGCCGCCGGACAGTTTGCGCAGCGGGCGTCCGGCGAGCGGGGTGAGGCCCAGTTCGTCGAGGACGGCGTCCCGCTCCCGGCGTGCCGTGTGCACGTCGAGGCCGCGCAGCCGCGCGGTGGTCTCGGCGGCGAGGGAGACGGTGAGGTCGTCGAGGGCGGTGGACTCCTGGCCGAGGTAGGCGAGGATGCGGGCGGCCCGCTCGGGGTGGCGCACGATGTCGTGCCCGAGGATCTCCACGCTGCCCGCGTCGGGACGCATCAGCCCGGTCATCTGCCGGACGAGGGTGGTCTTGCCGGCGCCGTTGGGTCCGAGCAGACCGAAGATCTCACCGCGCCGGATGTCCAGCCGTACGTCGTCGGTGGCCCGGACCTCGGGTGTCGCGGGAGTGCCGCGCCGGCCGCGGACCGCCGGATAGGTCTTGGTCAGACCGCGCACGGCACACACGACCTCGTTCCCGTGCCGGAGGGGCGGTGCCGCGCGCGTACTCACAAGGGACGAGAGTACGGGGTCGCGGGCCGCCGTTCACGGTCGGGGCGTCGGGGGCGGCCCGCTCAGTCCGCCGCCGGAGCGTGCCCGGCGGCCGTGCGCACGTCGATCTCGCGCCAGAAACCCGCCCGGATGGCGTACCGGTCGTGCTCGTCGATCTGGTCGTCCTTGTGGGCGAGCAGTCCGAAGCGGGCCGCGTACCTCAGCAGCTCGCCGTCGATGCGGTGCGGGATGCGCGGATACATGCCCGACAGCTTCTGCAGATGGCTCTGGTCGCCGAGGCGCGCCATCCACCGGCGGGCGAACACCTGTCCCACCTCGTAGGGGTCGCCGCTGACGGTGGTGATGTCCTCCTCGCGGTCGGCCCACCGCTGTTCGGCCGTGGTGACCTGCGCGAGCGTCGGCATGGAGGCGACCTCGGCGGGCTCGGGGGCGGCCCCGGGGCGGTCCACCCAGCCCTTGTCGGAGGACCAGCGCAGGGTCGCGGTGGCCGGATGCTGGACGGCGGGCGCCCCGGACGTCCCGGACGCCCGTAGAGCGGCCAGGTCCTTGGGCGTGGGGACGCCCTTGGGGGCCGGCACGCGGTCCCGCGCGCCGGTGTCGGAGCCGGCGGTCACCGAGGGGTGCTCGGCCTCCTCGGGGGGCCGCTCCACCGTGGGGGCGAGCCCGGAGTCGGGCAGTGGAGCGGAGAGGATCGCGGCGATCTCGGGGCGGGGCGCGGGCGGCGGCGCGCAGACCCCGCCGAGCTCTTTCGCGCGAACCGCCTTCGTGATCCAGATGCGGTCCAGGACGCGCCGCTCGTCGGCCTCGGCGACCAGGTCCTCGGACTGGTTGTAGTCGCCGTCGGCGGCCTGGACGGCCCAGAGGTGGACGGCGACGCCGTGCTCCTTGGCGGCCATCATCCCCGGCAGCAGGTCGCCGTCGCCGGTGACGAGCACGACGTCGGAGCAGGCGCGGTTGCGGGCCAGCTCGGTCAGCTCGGCGTGCATGGCGGCGTCGACGCCCTTTTGGGCCCACCGTCCGTCGCTGCGGGTGAGGGCGCCCAGCCGGACCGTCACCCGGGGCATCACGCGCAGTCTGCGGTGCTCCGGCTGGGGGACGCGGTCCGGGGCGCCGTCGAACCAGTAGATGCGCAGCAGCGGGCGCTCGGTCTCGGACTCGGCCTGTTCGCGCAGGCCCTGGACGAGCGCGGAGTGGTCGACGGTGATACGGGATCGCGAGGGCTCCCCGGCGAGGAGACTCGCGGCCGCCCCCAGCAGATACCCGGCGTCCACCAGGACGATGCAGCGGTCCACACGACTCACCCTCTTTCCGGGAGGCTTGCTTCGGGCTTCCTTCGAGTCTGCCCGACCGCGCGGAGGTTAACGGCCGGAACTCGATCTTCGGCGTGGCGTTTGGCGGCGGCGCACTCCGACAACCCCTGTCACGGACGGTAATTATCCGAAATGCGTTGTAAGTCAGCCTATGTGAATCTGATCCCGGCCCTGGCCCCGAGATCACCCACAGGAGGCAGATCACCATGGCCAAGAACAAGAAGCAGGATCGTAAGCAGCCGCAGTCCGAGCGTGGTCCGCGGGCCGCACAGCCGGCCTCGATGGAGTCGCAGACCGAGCAGCGCATCGCCCAGGCGACGCCTGCCGACATCGCCCACAAGGGCCGGCAGAAACGCTTCGGCCACAACTGACGTCCGCACGGCGGGCCGTCGAGGCCCGGGCATGCACGAGGGGCGCATCCGGTGCCGGATGCGCCCCTCGTCGCGCTCGTGTCCCCGAGTGGTCAGCCCGCCAGGCAGGACGGGCCGAGCAGGACCTTCAGATCGCCGAAGAGAGCGGGGTCGGGCTTGACCCGGTGCCGGTCCAGACGCAGGACGGTGGTCTTCGTCGGGCCCTGGAGCCTGATGCGGACCTCGCTGTCGCCCTTGTGGTGGGTGAGGATCTCCCCGAGGCGGTTGATCATCGGCGGGGTGACCCGGGTCGCCGGGATGGTGAGGATCACCGGCGCGTTGGTGCCCGCGTTCGACAGGTCGGGGACCTGGAGCTCCATCGCGACCAGCCGGGGCACGTCCTCGCGCTTGTCGAGGCGGCCCTTGACGAAGACGACGGCGTCCTCGACCAGTTGGGTGGAGACGAGCTGATAGGTCGCCGGGAAGAACATGCACTCGATGGAGCCCGCGAGGTCCTCGACGGTGGCGATCGCCCAGGCGTTGCCCTGCTTGGTCATCTTGCGCTGCAGACCGGAGATGATGCCGCCGATGGTCACCACCGCGCCGTCCGCGTGCTCGCCCCCGGTGAGCTGGGCGATCCCCGCGTCCGCCTTGTCGGACAGCACGTGCTCCAGGCCGAACAGCGGGTGGTCGGAGACGTACAGACCGAGCATCTCCCGCTCCTGGGCGAGCAGATAGGTCTTGTCCCACTCGTCCTCGGTGAAGACGACGTCCAGGCCGAAGCCCGGTTCGCTGGTCTCCTCCTCGCCCATGCCGCCGAAGAGGTCGAACTGTCCCTCGGCCTCCTTGCGCTTGACCGCGACCACGTTGTCGATCATCGGCTCGAAGTGGGCGGTGAGGCCCTTGCGGGTGTGTCCGAGGGTGTCGAACGCGCCGGCCTTGATCAGTGACTCCGTGGTGCGCTTGTTGCAGGCGACGGCCTCGACCTTGTCGAGGTAGTCGGGGAAGGAGCCGTACTTGCCCTTGGCCTTGCGGCTGCGGATGATCGACTCCACCACGTTCGTGCCGACGTTGCGTACGGCCTCGAGGCCGAAGAGGATCACGTCGTCGCCCTGCGCGGCGAAGTTGTGCACCGACTCGTTGACGTTCGGCGGGAGCACCTTGATGCCCATGCGCCGGCACTCGTTGAGGTAGACGGCCGACTTGTCCTTGTCGTCCTTGACCGAGGTGAGCAGCCCGGCCATGTACTCGGCGGGGTGGTTCGCCTTCAGGTAGGCGGTCCAGTACGAGACCAGGCCGTACGCGGCGGAGTGCGCCTTGTTGAAGGCGTAGCCGGCGAAGGGGACCAGCACGTCCCACAGGGCCTTGATCGCCTCGTCGCTGTAGCCCTTCTTCTTCGCGCCCTCCTGGAAGAGGACGAAGTTCTTCGCCAGCTCGTCGGGCTTCTTCTTGCCCATCACGCGGCGCAGGATGTCGGCCTCGCCGAGCGAGTACCCGGCGATGATCTGGGCGGCCTTCTGCACCTGCTCCTGGTAGACGATCAGGCCGTAGGTGACGGCCAGGACCTCTTCGAGGGGCTCCTCCAGCTCCGGGTGGATCGGCGTGATCTCCTGGAGCTTGTTCTTGCGCAGCGCGTAGTTGGTGTGCGAGTCCATGCCCATCGGGCCCGGACGGTAGAGCGCGGAGACGGCGGAGATGTCCTCGAAGTTGTCGGGCTTCATCAGGCGCAGCAGCGAGCGCATGGGGCCGCCGTCGAACTGGAAGACGCCGAGGGTCTCACCGCGCTGGAGGAGTTCGAAGGTCTTCGGGTCGTCGAGCGGCAGGGCCAGCAGGTCGAGGTCGACGCCCTTGTTGGACTTCACCATCTTGACGGCGTCGTCCATGATCGTCAGGTTGCGCAGGCCGAGGAAGTCCATCTTCAGCAGGCCGAGCGACTCGCACTGCGGGTAGTCCCACTGGGTGATGGTCACGCCGTCCGTGTGCCGCACCCAGATCGGGGCGTGGTCGACGATGGGCTCACTGGACATGATCACGCCGGCCGCGTGCACGCCCATCTGCCGGACCAGGCCCTCGACGCCCTTGGCGGTGTCGATGACCTTCTTGACGTCCGGCTCGTTCTCGTACATCGCGCGGATCTCGCCCGCCTCGCTGTAGCGCGGGTGCGAGGGGTCGGTGATGCCGTTGAGGTCGATGCCCTTGCCCAGGACGTCGGCGGGCATGGCCTTGGTGAGGCGGTCGCCCATCGCGTACGGGTAGCCCAGCACGCGCGCGGAGTCCTTGATCGCGTTCTTGGCCTTGATCTTGCCGTAGGTGCCGATCATGGCGACCTTGTCGGATCCGTACTTCTCCGTGACGTACCGGATCACCTCGACGCGCCGGCGCTCGTCGAAGTCGATGTCGACGTCGGGCATGGAGATGCGCTCGGGGTTGAGGAAGCGCTCGAAGATCAGGCCGTGCGGGATGGGGTCGAGGTCGGTGATGCCCATGGCGTAGGCGACGATCGAGCCGGCCGCGGAACCACGGCCGGGGCCCACCGCGATGCCCTGGTTCTTCGCCCACATGATGAAGTCGGCGACGACGAGGAAGTACCCCGGGAACCCCATCTTGATGATGACGTCCATCTCGTACTCGACCTGCTTCTGCCGGTCGTCGGGGACGCCGCCCGGGAAACGGCGGTCCATGCCGCGGCGGACCTCCTCCTTGAACCAGGTGATCTCCGTGTAGCCGTCGGGGATGTCGAACTTCGGCATCAGGTTCTTCTCGACGAACATGCCGGTGGTGTCGATCTGCTCGGCCACCAGGAGGGTGTTGGCACAGCCCTCCTGCCAGGCGTCCGAGGAGTCGATGGCGTACATCTCCTCCGTGGACTTCAGGTAGTAGCCGGTCCCGTCGAAGCGGAAGCGGTCCGGGTCGGAGAGGTTCTTGCCGGTCTGGATGCACAGCAGCGCGTCGTGCGCGGTCGCCTCGTGCGCGTAGGTGTAGTGCGAGTCGTTGGTGACCAGCGGCGGGATGCCGAGCTTCTTGCCGATCTCCAGCAGGCCGTCGCGGACCCGGTGCTCGATGTCGATGCCGTGGTCCATCAGCTCCAGGAAGTACCGGTCCTTGCCGAAGATGTCCTGGTACTCGGCGGCGGACTTCAGGGCCTCGTCGAACTGGCCGAGGCGCAGCCGGGTCTGCAGCTCGCCGGAGGGGCAGCCGGTGGAGGCGATCAGTCCCTCGGACCACTGGGAGATGGTCTCCTTGTCCATCCGGGGCCACTTCTGGAGCCAGCCCTCGGCGTACGCGTCCGAGGAGAGCTTGAAGAGGTTGTGCAGACCCGTCGCGTCGGCCGCCCAGATCGTCTTGTGGGTGTAGCCGCCGGAACCGGAGACGTCGTCGCGCTTCTGGTGCGGCTGACCCCACTGGATCTTGCGCTTGTTGCGCCGCGACTCGGGGGCGACGTACGCCTCGATCCCGATGATCGGGGTCACGCCGGCCTTCTTCGCGGTGTGGAAGAAGTCGTACGCCCCGTGGAGGTTGCCGTGGTCGGACATGGCGATGTGGGTCATGCCCATCTCGTTGCACGCGTCGAACATGTCCTTGAGCCGCGCGGCACCGTCCAGCAGCGAGTACTGGGTGTGGACGTGCAGGTGCGTGAACGGCGGCTTTGACACGGCTGCGGCCTCCAGGGGAAACACGGATCGACTGGCGTCCCACCGGTTGCGGGCGGTCGGGGGGACAGCGTCGAAGTCTATGCCCGTCCACTGACACACCGACCGCCGCGGCGCGTACCTTCACCGGAGGGAAACGGGCACTCCCGCGTACCTTCGTCCGTTGGAGACGGCAGAGACGCCGTCGTACACGTCATGCACCAGGAGGCACCCAGCGATGTCGGTTCCGCAGCTCGACGACGAGCACCGCGGCGAGCAGATCCTCGCC
This sequence comes from Streptomyces sp. P3, assembly GCF_003032475.1. Taxonomy (NCBI): domain Bacteria; kingdom Bacillati; phylum Actinomycetota; class Actinomycetes; order Kitasatosporales; family Streptomycetaceae; genus Streptomyces; species Streptomyces sp. P3. The sequence continues at coordinate 4,185,898 of NZ_CP028369.1, read as the reverse complement.
GTCTTCGACACCGCGTTCGGCGAGCTCCTGGCCGCCGACCCGGCCGCGTTCCGCGTGAAGTTCCGGAAGATGGCGGCCTCGGCGTTCGCGTTCTACCGGGGCACGGCCGGCCTCTTCTACCACGACCTGGACGCGGAGAAGCGGGGCGGCCCGTTCCTGGACGAGCGCACCTCGCGCGTGTGGATCCACGGCGACCTGCACGCGGAGAACTTCGGCACGTACATGGACGCCAACGGCCGGCTGATCTTCAACGTCAACGACTTCGACGAGGCCTACGTCGGCCCCTTCACGTGGGACCTCAAGCGCCTCGCCGCCTCCCTCGCCCTCATCGGGTACGCGAAGGCGCTCGGCGACGACCAGATCACGGAGCTGGTGGAGGTCTACGCGGGCGCGTACCGCGAGCGCATCCACGCGCTGGCCACCGGCGCGAAGAGCGACGAGGTGCCGCCCTTCACGCTGGACACCGCCCAGGGCCCCCTGCTGGACGCCCTGCGCGACGCCCGCTCGCTGACCCGCTTCGGACTGCTGGACTCGATGACGGAGATCCGTGACTTCGAGCGCCGCTTCGCGCCCGGCGGCGGCTCCATCGAACTGGACGCCGCCACCCGCTACAAGGTGCTCGCCGCCTTCGACGGCTACCTGGAGACGCTGCCGGAGACGTCACTGGCCCGCCCGGACTCCTACCGGGTCAAGGACGTCGTCGGCCGCCGCGGCATCGGCATCGGCTCGGCCGGTCTGCCGTCGTACAACATCCTCCTGGAGGGCCACAGCGACGCCCTGGAGAACGACGTCGTGATCTACATCAAACAGGCGCAGACCCCGGCCGTCTCCCGGCACATCACCGACCCGGCGATCCGCGGCTACTTCCGGCACGAGGGCCACCGCACGGTGATCTCCCAGCGCGCCCTCCAGCAGCACGCGGACCCGTGGCTGGGCTGGACCGAGCTCGGGGGCGCCGGCCAGCTGGTCGCCGAGGTCTCGCCGTACGCCGTCGACCTGGACTGGGGCGACATCGACGACCCGGAGGAGATCGCGGGCGTCGTCGCCGACCTCGGCCGGGCCACCGCCACCATGCACGCGGCGGCGGACGACACCTCCGGCGAGTCCCTGGTCCCCTTCTCCACCGAGCGGGCCATCGACGCGGCGATCGCGGCCGACGAGGAGGGCTTCGCACCCCTCCTGGTCGACTTCGCGCACGGCTACGGCGCACGCGCGCGTGCCGACCACCAGATCTTCGTCGACCTGTTCCGCAACGGCCGGATTCCGGGTCTGTGACAGTAGGCCTTCTCACAGGGACTCTTTAGGGGTCTCCTACCGCGGTACGTGACACACTCTCCTGCGCTATGGACATATCCGGGACCCGCCTCAGAGCCGTACGCGCGGCGCTCTTCACGGCCTTCGTCGTGACGCTCAGCGCCGCGTCGCACGTGCTGCTGTCGCAGGCCCCGCTGCCGCTCAACACGGTGGCCGCCGTCGCGGCCGCCGTGTTCGCCCTCGCCTACGCCCTCGCCGGCCGCGAGTGCGGCTTCGGGCGGATCGCCGCCCTGCTGATCCCGCTGGAACTGGCGGCCGACACCGTCTTCACCACCGGCCAGCACGTCTGTTACGGCCGGGCCGGCGGTCCGGTCGCCGGCCCGCTGGCCTCGATCGGCTGGGACGTGCTGTGCGGCGACGGCACCCGCGTCGGCTCCCCACTGGCACAGGTCGCGGGGGGTCCCGACCCCACGGGGCTGAGCGGACACCTCGCCCAGGTGCACCCTGCCGCCGCCTGGCTGCTGCTCGCCACGCACATCTGTGTCGGCCTGGCCGCCGCCGCCTGGCTGCGTCGGGGCGAGCGGGCCCTTCTCCAGCTGCTGCGGGCGGCCACCGCGACCACCTTCCGGCCCCTGCTGATCGCGGTGGCCGCCGTGAACGTACGACGCGCCCCGGCGGCCCGCCGCCTGCCGCGGCCCGCGCGCCGCGCGGCCACCGTCCGCGACCGGCTCCTCGTGCACTCCCTGGGACGTCGTGGACCGCCGCGCTCGCCCGCCACGGTCTGAACAGACCACACGTCCGCACGGACACCCGTCTGCATGGACACGTCCGCATGGACACGTCCGCACAGCCCGGGCACGCCGAGCACCACCTCCAGTACCACAGTCCCCACACGAACTTGCGCGTACGACGTGTGCGCGTCCCTTTTGGAGATCACCATGAGCAAGCGGAACAGCGCGGCGGCGAAGACGGCGGCCCGTGAGCGGCTGCGCATCGAGCGCGAGCGCGAGGCCAAGCGCGCCAAGACCAAGCGCCAGATCATCGTCGCCCTGTCGGTCGTCGGCCTACTGGCCGCGGCCGGCGGCATAGGCTACGCCGTCGTCCAGGCCAACAAGCCCAGCTACTGGGAAGAGGCGAAGGACGCCAAGGTCGTCGCCCCCGCCAACACCTCGGGCGCCAACGGCACGACGGTCATGCTCGGCAAGAGCACGGCCAAGAAGGTCCTCAAGATGTACGAGGACCCCCGCTGCCCGATCTGCGCGCAGTTCGAGCAGACGGTCGGGCCGACGGTCGAGAAGGACCTCGACGCGGGCAAGTTCAAGATCCAGTACATCGGCGCCTCCTTCCTGGACGGCGACCGGCTCAGCGACGGCACGATCGGTTCGCGCGGCGAGGGCTCCAAGAACGCGCTGAGCGCCATGGGCGCCGCGCTGAACGTGAGCACGGACGCGTTCATCGAGTACAAGACCGCGCTCTACTCGGCGAAGTGGCACCCGGACGAGGCGGAGGACAAGTTCAAGAGTGACAGCTACCTCATCGAGGTGGCCGACACGGTTCCCGCGCTGAAGGGCAACACGAAGTTCCAGAGCGCGGTCAAGAACGGTACCTACGACGCCTGGGCGCTCGCGATGTCGAAGGCCTTCGACACCAACAAGGACGACGTCAACGGCACCCCCTCGCTGGTCATGGACGGCAAGAAGCTCACCGCCCCCAACAGTCAGAACGCCCCCATGTCGGTCGCCGACTACAACACGGCGATCACGGCGGCCCTCAAGGGCTGATCCCGCACCACGTCCCACCCCGCCGGGACCGCAGAGCAGGCGGTTCCGCCTGATCCGCGGAAGGCCCCGCCTCGCGTCGCCGCCGAGGGGCCCGGTTGCTGACGTGCGGACGAAGAGCGGGCGAACTTCTTTCCGGTTCGCCCGCTCTCGGTCGTACTCGTCAGTAATCTGATTGCCCGTGACCAGTCGATACAGATCCTCCACGAGCGCCGACGTTCCGTCAGAGCGCCCCGACTCCCTTTCCCCGCGCCGCCGTACGGTCGTCAGGGCCGCGGCGGCGACCGTCGTTCTGGCCGGACCGCTCACCGCCGCGCTCCCGGCCCGCGCTGCCGCGGGGACCCCGGCGTTCCTGCACGGCCTCGCCTCCGGCGACCCGCTGCCCGACGGCATCCTGCTGTGGACCCGGGTGACGCCTGCCGCCGAGTCGACACCGGGCTCCGGACTCGGCCCGGACACCGAGGTGAGCTGGGTCGTCGCCACGGACAGGGCACTGACGAACGTCGTCAACAAGGGCTCGACCACCGCCACCGCGGCCTCCGACCACACCGTCAAGGCCGACATCCGCGGCCTTCAGCCGGCCACCGACTACTACTTCCGCTTCTCGGCGGGCGGCGTCGAGACCCCGGTGGCGCGTACCCGCACCGCGCCGGCGGCGGACGCCGCCGTGACGGGTCTGCGCTTCGGCGTGGTCTCCTGCGCCAACTGGGAGGCCGGCTACTTCTCCTCGTACCGCCACCTCGCGGCCCGCGGCGACCTGGACGCCTGGCTGCATCTCGGCGACTACATCTACGAGTACGGCACCGGCCAGTACGGGGCGCGTGGTGCCGTCGTACGGCAGACCTCGCCCACCCACGAGATCCTCACGCTCGCCGACTACCGCACCCGGCACGGCAAGTACAAGACCGACCCCGACCTTCAGGCACTGCACGTGAAGGCCCCCGTCATCGCCATATGGGACGACCACGAGTTCGCCAACGACACCTGGTCCGGCGGCGCCGAGAACCACACCGAGGGCGCGGAGGGCGCCTGGACGGCCCGTCAGGCGGCCGCGAAGCAGGCGTACTTCGAGTGGATGCCGGTCCGACCCGCGATCGCCGGCACCACCTACCGCCGGCTGCGGTTCGGCAAGCTCGCCGACCTCTCCCTGCTGGACCTGCGTTCCTTCCGTTCCCAGCAGGTCAAGGTGGGCAACGGCACGGTCGACGACCCGGAGCGCACGATCACCGGGCGCGCCCAGCTGGACTGGCTCAAGGCCGGGTTGAAGGGGTCGGACACCACCTGGCGGCTGGTCGGCAACTCGGTGATGATCTCCCCGTTCGTCATCGGCTCGCTCTCCGCCGACCTGTTCAAGCCGCTCGCCAAGCTGCTCGGCCTGCCGCAGGAGGGCCTCGGTCTCAACACCGACCAGTGGGACGGCTACACCGACGACCGCCGCGAACTCCTCGCCCACCTGCGCGCGAACGCCATCCGCAACACCGTGTTCCTGACCGGTGACATCCACATGGCGTGGGCCAACGACGTGCCGGTGGACGCCGGGACGTACCCGCTGTCCGCCTCGGCCGCCACCGAGTTCGTCGTCACCTCGGTCACCTCCGACAACCTCGACGACATCGTGAAGGTTCCCGAGGGCACGCTCACCGCGATCGCCTCGCCCGTCATCCGGGCGGCGAACCGGCATGTGCACTTCGTCGACACCGACCGGCACGGCTACGGCGTCCTGGACATCACCGCCGAGCGCGCGCAGATGGACTACTACGTCCTGTCCGACCGCACGAAGGCCGACGCCACCTCGAGCTGGGCCCGTTCGTACCGGACGCGCTCCGGCACGCAGAAGGTCGAGCGCACCTACGACCCCGTCTGAGGTCGGTGAATCCCCGGCAGGGGCCGGGAGGATCCTGCCGGCGTCGCATCCGTTTGCCGCCCGAGGAGTGCTTCCCGGGCCGACACTCGGCGCTCCCCGATGCCGGCGCCCGCCGGTGAACGAGAGGGAACACGGGGCCCGGGCACGCCGGCGGGCGGCCCGGCCCCTGCGCGCGACCCGCCGCTGCCGGCCTCTACACCGTCTCGAGGAACCCGAGCGCCACGCGCCAGGTGGCCTCGGCCGCCTCCTCGTCGTAGTCGGGCAGCCCGGGGTCGGTGTACAGGTGCCCGGCGCCCGCGTACCGGTAGACCTCCACGTCGGCGCCGGCCCGGCCCATCTGCAGGTACCAGGCGCTCAGCCAGTCGTCGGTCTCGAACGGGTCCGGCTCCGCGACGTGCAGCTGCACCGGCAGGCCGTCCACCGAGACGTTCGGCGCGAGGTCCGAGGTGCCGTGCAGCAGGAGCAGGCCGCGCGCCTTGTCGTCGCCGAGGGCGAGGGTCTGGGCGATCGACGCGCCCAGCGAGAACCCGGCGTACACCAGCCCGCGCTCCGAGTAGGGCGCGGCGGCCAGCACGGCTCTCCTCAGCAGCTCGTCCTTGCCGATCTCCTCGTTGTACGCCATGCCCTCCTCGACGGTGTCGAACGTGCGCCCCCCGAAGAGGTCGGGCGTCCAGACCTCGTGCCCGGCGGCACGCAGCCGGTCCGCCGCGGCGCGCACCGCCGGCCGCGGACCGTACGTCGAGTGAAAGAGCATGATGTTCATGCGCCCATGGTGCCAGCCCGCACCGACGGCCCCAGGCGTGCGCCTCTTCACACAAGTCACAGGTTCAGGACCCCGCCGACTCGGTTACGTTCGAAGGCATGGAGAACCTGCTCCGCCCCGTGATCGTGGTGGGCGGCTCGGTGGTGCTGACCGTGCTCATCGGCTGGGCCACCGACCGCCTGCTGTCCAAAGCCGACCGACGGCACCCGGAGACCCCGATGTGGGGTCTGCTGCGCCGTGGCCGCATCCCTTATCAGCTGGTGCTGTGCGCGGCGATGCTCAGAGGGTCGTACGACGAGGCGCAACTGCTGGACGACCACAAGGTGGGCATCGGCCGGTCCCTCACCCTGGTGCTGATCGGTTCGGCGGCCTGGCTGGTGATCCGCATCGCGGGGGCGGTCGTCGAGACGTCGTACTCGCGCTATGCGCGTATGCACCGCGACGCGGCCCGGGTCCGGCGGGTGCGGACCCAGGTGTCGCTGATCATGCGGGTGGTCTCGGCGGTCGTCGGCGTGGTCGCCGCGGCCTCGATGCTGCTGACGTTCCCCGCCATGCGCGCGGCTGGCGCGTCACTGCTGGCCTCGGCCGGGATCCTCGGCATCGTCGCCGGTGTCGCCGCCCAGTCGACGCTGAGCAACATGTTCGCCGGCCTGCAGATCGCCTTCGGCGACATGGTGCGCATCGGCGACACCGTCGTGGTGGACGGCGAATGGGGCACCGTCGAGGAGATCACCCTGACCTTCCTGACCGTGCGGACCTGGGACGAGCGCCGGATCACGATGCCCGTGTCCTACTTCACCTCGAAGCCCTTCGAGAACTGGTCGCGCGGCACCCCGCAGATGACGGGCATCGTGTACTGGCACGTCGACCACGCGGCACCGGTGGAGGCGATGCGCGAGAAGCTGCGCGACATCCTGCGCGAGTGCCCGGCCTGGGACGGCCGCGCCTGCGGTCTCGACGTCACCGACACCACGCCCAACACCATGCAGGTGAGGGCTCTGGTGACGGCCAAGGACGCCGACGACATCTGGACGGTGCGCGTCGCCGTCCGCGAGCAGATGATCCGCTGGCTGTCGAAGGAGCACCCGTACGCGCTTCCCCGGGTCAACACGGCGGACGCCGCGCTCCCGCCGGGGCGTCTCCCGAACCAGTCCGCCTCGCCCGACGGAGCGGCCCGCCGCGTCCACGAGACCCGCTGACGAACCCGCTGACCGACGGCTCCCGGGTTCCCGGGAACGGGCGGCTCCCGGGTTCCCGGGAACCCGCACCGTGACGAGGCGGGCCCCGCCCCCTCCTGTCCGAGGCAGGGCGGGGCCCGCCTCACTCACTTGAGGCTGCGCACGTCCAGGTGCCGCAGCACACGGTCCACGATCTCCGGGTCGGCGCCCGGCTCACTGCGTGCCGCGACCACCTCGTGCCGTGCCGCGCTCAGCATCTCCCCCTGGATCCGCCGCACCCGCTTCAGCCTGCGCACCCGGTGGTCGTGCCCCTCCCGCCGCTCGTCCTCGCCCATGTCCGGACTGATCCGCAGTCCGATGTCGAAGGCCCGCCGCAGCATCTGCTCGGACAGTTCCTCCGACAGGTCCTCCTCGGCCTCGATCTCCCGCAGCCGCTGCTTCGCCGCCCTGGCCGCGCGCACCGCCAGTTCCTTCTCGAACTCCTTCTCCCGGTCGGTGTCCGCCTGGACGTCGAGCCGCTTCACCAGCCAGGGCAGGGTCAGCCCCTGGAGGACCAGCGTCGCCATGATCACGCCGAACGCGATGAAGACGATCTCGTCCCGGTCGGGAAAGGGCCCGCCGTCGTCGGTCTTCAGCGGGACGGCCAGCGCCAGCGCCACCGAGGCCACCCCGCGCATGCCCGACCACCACATGACGAGGGTCTCCCGCCAGTTCGTCGGAATGTCCTCGAGGTGGTCCTTCCTGGCGTGCAGCCGCTGCGTCAGCCACGTCGCCGGCAGCAGCCACAGCAGCCGTACGACGACGACCACCGCCACGATCACCGCCGCCCACCCCAGCATCTCCCCCCACCGTCCGGACGCCGTGCGGATCGCGTTGTGCAGTTCCAGACCGATCAGCCCGAACGCGACGCCCGTGACCAGCGTGTCGATGATGTCCCAGAAGGTGTGGCCGGCCAGCCGGGTCAGCACGTCGTCGGGGTCGGTGGCGTACTCGGCGAGGAACAGCGCGGTGGTCAGCACCGCCAGCACCCCGGACCCGTGGAACTCCTCCGCCAGGACGTAGGAGGCGTACGGCACCAGGAGCGTCAGCCCGATCTGCAGCGTCGTGTCCCCGAGGACGTCCAGCAGCCGGTTCGCGCCCCAGCCGAGCGCGACGCCCACCGCCACCGCGACCACCGCGGACAGCACGAGGTCGAGTCCCGCCCGCCACGGGGAGAACGTCCCGCTCACGGCCGCGGCGATCGCGACGTGGTACAGCACGATGGCCGTGACGTCGTTGAACAGCCCCTCGCCCTCCAGGATGGAGACCAGCCGGCGGGGCAGCCCGAGCTGTCCGGCCACGGCGGTGGCCGCCACCGGGTCGGGCGGTGCGACCAGCGCCCCCAGCGCCACCGCGGCGGCGACCGGGAGCCCGGGCACGATCGAGTGGGCCACGGCGGCCACACAGACCGTGGTGACGAACACCAGGGCCACGGCGAGCAGGAAGATCGGCCGCACGTTCGCCGCGAACTGCCGCCACGAGGTCCGCCGTACCGCCGCGTACAGCAGCGGCGGCAGGAGGAGGGGGAGGATCAGATCCGGCGGGATCTCCACGTTCGGCACGAAGTCGAGCACCGCGAGGATGATCCCCAGCAGCGTCATCAGCACCGGCGCGGGCAGTCCGAATCGGTCGCCGACCGGGACGCTCACCACGGCCCCGAGCAGCAGGACGAACAACAGGGCCAACTGGTCCACGGTCAGCGCTCCGGGTCTAGACGATCAGTGCATCCAGGCCTTCAGCGTCGCACGCCCGCCGTGCGCTACAGCGGACGCCGCATGGACCGGTGCGCGATGCCCGCCTCCAGGTCCGTCGGCCCGTAGGCCGTGTACCCCAGCCGTTCGTAGAAACCCAGCGCCTGCGTCTGTGCGTGCAGGTCGACGGCCGTGAGCCCGCGCGCGCGTGCCGCCTCCTCGACGGCCCGCACCAGTGCGACCCCGACGCCCAGCCCGCGCGCCTCGCGCGTCACGGCGAGCCGTCCGAGCGAGCCCACCGAGGGGTCGCCTCCCGTCCTGGCCGCGGCCGCCTCGCCGTACAGCAGCCGCCCGGTACCGAGCGTGGCCCCGTCCTCCCGGACCGCGAGCAGGTGCACGGCGCCCGCGTCGTGCTCGTCGTACTCCAGGTCCTCGGGGACGCCCTGCTCGCCGACGAAGACCTCCTTGCGCACCGCGAAGCACGCCTCCCGGTCGGCGAGGTCCTCGGCGACGCGCACCGTGTACGCGGGCGTGCCGGTCATCCGTAGGTCTCCTCGCGGACCTGGTCCAGGGCCTTCTGCAGGTCCTCGGGGTAGTCGCTGGCGAACTCCGCCCACTGCCCGTCGCCGGGGTGTTCGAAGCCCAGCCGCACGGCGTGCAGCCACTGCCGGGTCAGGTGCAGCCGCTTGGAGAGCGTCGGGTCGGCCCCGTACGTCAGGTCTCCGACACAGGGGTGACGGTGGGCGGCCATGTGCACGCGGATCTGGTGCGTGCGGCCCGTCTCCAGCTTCACGTCGAGCAGGGAGGCCGCGCGGAAGGCCTCGATCAGGTCGTAGTGCGTGACGGAGGGCTTGCCCTCGGCGGTGACCGCCCACTTGTAGTCGTGCTGGGGGTGACGGCCGATGGGCGCGTCGATCGTGCCGCTGGTCGGGTCGGGGTGGCCCTGGACGAGCGTGTGGTAACGCTTGTCGACCGTGCGCTCCTTGAACTGGCGCTTGAGCGAGGTGTAGGCGCGCTCGGACTTGGCGACCACCATCAGTCCGGAGGTGCCGACGTCGAGCCGGTGCACGATGCCCTGGCGCTCGGCGGCGCCCGAGGTGGAGATGCGGTAGCCGGCCGCGGCCAGCCCGCCGATGACGGTGGGACCGCTCCAGCCGGGCGACGGGTGCGCGGCCACGCCGACGGGCTTGACGATCACGACCACGTCGTCGTCGTCGTGCACGATCTCCATGCCCTCGACCGGCTCGGCGACGATCTGCACGGGCGCCGGGGCCTGCGGCATCTCGACCTCGAGCCAGGCCCCGCCGCTGACCCGCTCGGACTTGCCGACCACCGAGCCGTCGACCGTGACCTTCCCCGCCGCGGCCAGCTCGGCGGCCTTCGTACGGGAGAAGCCGAACATGCGGGAGATGGCGGCGTCGACGCGCTCGCCCTCCAGGCCGTCCGGCACGGGCAGGGTACGGATCTCGGGAATCGTGCTCACCCGTCGAGTATGCAGGACGGCCACGACACCGCCGTACGGGCCTGTGGACAACCGGCGGCCCGCCCGGTCCCCGTTCAGTCCTTGTGGACGGTCCCGTCCGGGTCGAGTCCCTTGAAGGACAGCAGGACGATCAGGATGCCGCCGCACACGATCGCCGAGTCGGCGAGGTTGAAGACCGCGAAGTGCTTCGGTGCGATGAAGTCCACGACCGCGCCCTCGAAGACGCCGGGCGACCGGAAGATCCGGTCGGTGAGGTTGCCCAGCGCACCGCCCAGCAGCAGACCGAGCGCGATCGCCCAGGGCAGGCTGTACAGCTTGCGCGCGAGCCGGGCGATCACCACGATCACCGCCGTGGCGATCACCGTGAAGATGACGGTGAAGGCCTCGCCGAAGCCGAAGGCCGCGCCCGCGTTGCGGATGGCCTCGAACCGCAGCCAGTCCCCGACGACGTCGATCGGCGCGTGGTGCTCCAGCTTGGCGACCACGATCATCTTGCTGACCAGGTCGAGTGCGTACGCGAACGCGGCGACGGCGAAGAGCACGGCGATGCGGCGCTTGCCCCTGGGCCGCGCCCCGGCGTTCTCCTGCTCGCCCGGGCCGGACGACTGCTCCGGCTCGGACCCCGCCTCCGGGGTGTCCGGCGTACCGATGACGCGCTCCGCCTCTGCCACGTGAGTCCCTCAACCTAGGTGCCTGACTGAGGACGAGGGTACGGCACGCCCCCCGCCGCAGGTGATCAGTACCGCCGCTCCTGCTTCTGCTTGCACTCGACGCACAGCGTGGCCCTCGGGAAGGCCTGCATCCGGGCCTTCCCGATGGCGTTGCCGCAGTTCTCGCACAGCCCGTAGGTGCCCGCGTCCAGCCGTTCCAGGGCGTGCTCGGTCTGGATCAGCATTTCGCGCGCGTTGGCGGCCAGCGCCAGTTCGTGCTCGCGCGTGATGTTCTTGGTGCCGGTGTCGGCCTGGTCGTCGCCGGCGCCGTCCCCCGAGTCCCGCATCAGCCCCGTCAGGGCCGCCTCGGACGCCGCCAGCTCCGCTCGCAGCCGCGCCTGCTCGGAGTCGAGTTCCGTGCGGGCCTCCTCGACCTCCTTCAGTGTCCACGGCTCCTCGCCGGGGCGTACCGCGAGTTCGCCGGGCTCCGCCGCGGCGAGGCGTGCCTTGGGGACGGCGGTCTTCGCCGCCGTGGCCGTACCCGGAGTCTTCTTCGCAACCACAGTCGTGGCTCCCGTCTGCTCCGCGGCCGAGGCCGCGCCCACCTTCTTGGCCGTGTTCTTACTGCCCGCGCTCGTCGCCGCCACGCTCTTCGCGCCGGTCGCCTTCCTGGCCGTCGCCTTCTCGGCGGTGGCCCTCCCCGCTGCCGGCTTCGACGCGGCGGCTCTCTTCGAGGCGGTCTTCCTGGCGGTCGTCCGCTTCGCGGCCGCCTTCCCGGCCGTCTCCTCCACGGCCACCTGCTTCCCGGCGGTCTCCCGGGCGGCGTCGTCCGCGGCGGCGTCCTTCGGGGACGCGCCCGACTTCGTCGCCGCCGTCTTCGCGGGCTCCGCCTTCGCCGACGCCTTCGCGGCCCGCTTCTTGGTCCCTGCGGCAGCCGACGACCGCACGGACCTCACCGCTGTCACGGCCTTCCCGTCCTCGGCCGCGCCGCCGGGGGCGTCCGTGGACGTTGCGGACGCCGGCTGCTGTACGGCGGTCTTCTTCGCCACCATGGCCGCGGCCCCTTCACATTTTGTGATCTTGCACGCAAATCGTGCTGGGACGATAAATCGACTTGGAGCCCGCGGCAACGGGGCACACCGCCCGATTCGCCCGCCTCGCGCACGCCACGCGGGGGGCCTGCCTCGGTTGTGCCCAGCTCCCCGCCGGGTAATCCGCCGCACCGGCGTCCCGGCACACGCACACGCACGGTGTCGCGCCCGGCGACCATTCGGGGCAACCCGGACCGGGCCGCGGGCCGCGCCCCGGGGCCCCGAAAACCGGTCGGCCGCCGTCGTCGGGGAGCCGTACACTGGGCGGAGCGAAAAGCGTGGATGGGGACGAGTAGCGGCGTACGCAGCCCAGAGCGACCCGGGGACGGTGAGAGCCCGGGGGCGAGCGCGACGTGAAGATCACCCCGGAGCCGCCGGAAGAAGACCCCCGCAGGGTTGGTAGAACCGGCATCGCGACCCCAATGAGGGGGCCCTCCGGCGCGCAGGGCGCACCGGAGGGCCAAGGAGGGTGGTACCGCGGGAGCGCGCCGCACACGGCGTCCACAGGCAAGAAGGCTCTCGTCCCTCCGACGGAAGGCAGTACGTCCGCCGGAGGAAGATCGATGACGCAGTACCGTCAGGTGCCCGCCCAGGTCGACCTGCCCGCCCTCGAGCACGCGGTGCTCGAGTTCTGGCGTGAGCAGAAGATCTTTGCCAAGAGCCTGGAGCAGTCCGAGGGCCGCCCCGAGTGGGTGTTCTACGAGGGCCCGCCCACCGCCAACGGCATGCCGGGCGCCCACCACATCGAGGCGCGCGTCTTCAAGGACGTCTTCCCCCGCTTCCGCACCATGCGCGGCTACCACGTGGCCCGCAAGGCCGGCTGGGACTGCCACGGCCTGCCGGTGGAGCTGGCGGTGGAGAAGGAGCTCGGCTTCAGCGGCAAGCAGGACATCGAGGCGTACGGCATCGCCGAGTTCAACGCCAAGTGCCGGGAGTCGGTGCTCCGCCACACCGACGCCTTCTCCGACCTGACGACCCGCATGGGCTACTGGGTCGACCTCGACGACGCCTACGTCACGATGGACCCCGAGTACATCGAGTCGGTCTGGTGGTCGCTGAAGGAGATCTTCGACAAGGGTCTGCTGGTCCAGGACCACCGCGTCGCCCCCTGGTGCCCCCGCTGCGGCACCGGCCTCTCCGACCACGAGCTGGCCCAGGGCTACGAGACGGTCGTCGACCCGTCCGTGTACGTCCGTTTCCCGCTCACCTCCGGTCCGCTCGCCGGCGAGGCCGCCCTCCTGGTGTGGACGACGACGCCGTGGACGCTGGTCTCCAACACGGCCGTGGCCGCGCACCCCGAGGTCGCCTACGTCGTGGCCACCGACGGCGAGGAGAAGCTCGTGGTGGCCGAGCCGCTGCTCGCCAAGGCGCTCGGCGAGGGCTGGGAGACCACCGGCCAGACCTTCACCGGCGCCGAAATGGAGCGCTGGACCTATCAACGTCCGTTCGAGCTGGTGGAGTTCCCGGAGCCCGCCCACTACGTGGTGAACGCCGAGTACGTCACCACCGAGGACGGCACGGGTCTGGTCCACCAGTCGCCCGCCTTCGGTGAGGACGACCTCAAGGTCTGCCGCTCCTACGGCCTTCCGGTGGTGAACCCCGTCCGCCCGGACGGCACCTTCGAGGAGTCCGTCCCGATGGTCGGCGGCGTCTTCTTCAAGAAGGCGGACGAACGGCTCACCGAGGACCTCCAGCAGCGCGGCCTCCTCTTCCGGCACATCCCGTACGAGCACAGCTACCCGCACTGCTGGCGCTGCCACACCGCGCTCCTGTACTACGCGCAGCCGTCCTGGTACATCCGCACCACGGCCGTCAAGGACCGCCTCCTCCAGGAGAACGAGAACACCAACTGGTTCCCGGACACGGTCAAGCACGGCCGGTACGGGGACTGGCTGAACAACAACATCGACTGGGCGCTGTCCCGCAACCGCTACTGGGGCACCCCGCTGCCGATCTGGCGCTGCGAGGACGACCACCTCACCGTCGTCGGCTCCCGCGCGGAGCTCACCGAACTGACCGGCTCCGACCAGTCCGGGCTGGACCCGCACCGCCCGTTCATCGACGACGTCACCTTCGCGTGCCCACGGTGCGCGAAGACGGCCACGCGCGTGCCCGAGGTCATCGACGCCTGGTACGACTCCGGTTCGATGCCGTTCGCGCAGTGGGGCTACCCGTACAAGAACAAGGACCTGTTCGAGGCCCGCTACCCGGCGCAGTTCATCTCCGAGGCCATCGACCAGACCCGCGGCTGGTTCTACACGCTCATGGCGATCGGCACCCTGGTCTTCGACAAGTCGTCGTACGAGAACGTCGTCTGCCTCGGGCACATCCTCGCCGAGGACGGCCGCAAGATGTCCAAGCACCTGGGCAACATCCTGCAGCCGATCCCGCTGATGGACCAGCACGGCGCCGACGCGGTCCGCTGGTTCATGGCGGCCGGCGGCTCCCCCTGGGCGGCCCGCCGGGTGGGCCACGGCACCATCCAGGAGGTCGTCCGCAAGACGCTCCTGACGTACTGGAACACGGTCGCCTTCCAGGCGCTGTACGCCCGTACGTCGGGCTGGGCGCCGAGCGAGGCCGATCCTGCCCCGGCCGACCGCCCGGTCCTGGACCGCTGGCTGCTGTCCGAGCTCCACGCCCTCACCGACCAGGTGACGCAGTCGCTGGAGGCCTACGACACCCAGCGCGCCGGCAAGCTCCTCTCGGCGTTCGTCGACGACCTGTCCAACTGGTACGTCCGCCGCTCCCGCCGACGCTTCTGGCAGGGCGACAAGGCCGCGCTGCGCACCCTGCACGAGGTCGTGGAGACCGTCACCAGGCTGATGGCCCCGCTGACCCCGTTCATCACCGAGCGGGTCTGGCAGGACCTGGTCGCCCCCGTCACCCCGGGCGCCCCGGAGTCCGTGCATCTGTCGGCCTGGCCGGAGGCGGACCTCGCGGCGATCGACCCGGAGCTGTCGAGGCAGATGGTCCTGGTCCGCCGTCTGGTGGAGCTGGGCCGCGCCACGCGCGCGGAGTCCGGCGTCAAGACCCGCCAGCCGCTCCGTCGAGCGCTGATCGCGGCCGCCGGGTTCGACGCGCTCTCCCCCGCACTGCACGCGCAGATCACCGAGGAGCTGAACGTCGAGTCCCTGGCGTCCCTCTCCGAGGTCGGCGGCTCGCTGGTCGACACCACCGCCAAGGCGAACTTCCGCGCCCTGGGCAAGCGGTTCGGCAAGCGCGTCCAGGACGTGGCCAAGGCCGTCGCGAACGCCGACGCGGCCGCGCTCTCCCTCGCCCTGCGTGAGGGCATGGCATCGGTCGAGATCGACGGCGAGACCATCACCCTGGCCCCCGACGAGGTGATCATCACCGAGACCCCGCGCGAGGGCTGGTCGGTGGCCTCCGACTCCGGCGCCACCGTCGCCCTCGACCTGGAGATCACCGAGGAGCTGCGCCGCGCGGGCCTCGCCCGGGACGCCATCCGCCTGATCCAGGAGGCCCGCAAGAACAGCGGCCTGGACGTCGCCGACCGCATCGCGCTCCGCTGGACGGCGACCGACCCGGGAGCCGTCGACGCCCTGGACGGCCACGCCGGCCTGATCGCCGACGAGGTCCTCGCCACGGACTTCGCCCGGGGTGAGGCGGACGACACCTACGGCGCCCCGTTCACGGACGAGGCCCTGACGCTCACGTTCCGCCTGCGCAAGGCGTAACGGCCCGGCTCCACGAGGGCCGACCACCACGAGGACCCGGCTCCCCCAGCCCCAAGGGACCGGGTCCTTGCCCTTGCCCGGTCCACCGGCCGACCCGCGCACCCGCGACACCCTGCGGCAGCCCGCGACGGTGCGCGTGAACGCCCCCGTCCGGCCCGTCGTCCCCGCATCGGTCTCGGCCGTGCCGGCCCCTCGACAGCACGGTGATCGCTGTCAACACGCGTAAAAAGGGCGGGCCCCGGATCAAATCCGGGGCCCGCCCTTTGAACGCTGCCGACGCCTAAGGCGTACTACTGGCCGTCAGTTGTCATCCTCGTCGATGAGGAAGCCGCGCATCGGCGAGGGAGCCTGGCCCATCGGGGAGGGACCCTGCGGACGTACCGGAGCCATCGGCTGAGTCATCGCCGGAGACATCTGCTGCTGACCGCCGTAGGACGGGGCAGCCGGGCTCGGAGCGCCCATGCCCGGGTTGCCGCCGTAGGACGGGGCACTGGCGCCGGCCGGAGCCATGGAAGGCGCCGGGGACGGCGGCAGGGAGGCCGTGGCCGGAGTACGCGGCGGCGCGAGGGAGTCGTCCGCCTGGGTCTCCAGCTGACGCAGCTGGGACTCGAGGTACGACTTCAGACGCGTGCGGTACTCGCGCTCGAAGCCGCGCAGGTCCTCGACCTTGCGCTCCAGCGTGGCGCGGGCGGACTCCAGGGAGCCCATCGCGACGCGGTGCTTCTCCTGCGCGTCCCGCTCCAGGGCGTCCGCCTTGGCACGGGCGTCCCGCTCGAGACCCTCGGCGCGGCTGCGGGCCTCACCGACGATCTTGTTGGCCTCGGAGCGGGCCTCGGCGATCGCCTGGTCGGCGGTCTGCTGGGCCAGCGAGAGGACACGGGCGGCACTGTCGCCACCGGGGCCCTGACCGGGGCCGCCCATCGGACCGCCCATGGGGCCGCCCATCGGACCACCCATCTGCTGCTGCATGGGCTGGCCACCCATCGGACCCTGACCCATGGGGCCCTGGCCCATCGGACCCTGACCCATCGGGCCGGGACCCATCGGACCCTGACCCATCGGGCCGGGACCCTGGGGACCACCCTGACCGCCGGGACCGGCGGGCAGCTGCGGGGCACCGCTCGGCAGCTGGGGCGGGCCGCCCATGGGGCCGCCCATCTGCTGCTGCGGCGGGCCCGATATTCCCGCGGGCACCGGTCCGCCCGGACCTCGCATGCCCTGCTGCGGCATTCCCTGCGGAGGCATCCCCTGCTGGGGCATCCCCTGCTGCTGCATGCCGCCCTGCTGCATGCCGCCCTGCTGCATGCCGCCCTGCTGGGGCATGCCGCCCTGCTGCTGGTCCTGCTCCGGAGGTTTGCGCATGTTCTGCTGGTTCTGGGCAGCAGCGCGCGTGGCTGCGGCCAGCTTGGCCCGCAGGTCCTCGTTCTCACGGAGCAGGCGGGTCAGTTCGGCTTCGACCTCATCGAGGAAGGCATCGACCTCGTCCTCGTCATAGCCTTCTCGGAGGCGGACGGTCGTGAACTGCTTGTTCCGCACGTCCTCGGGGGTCAACGGCATCTCTTCACCTCAACGTAGTCGTCGGCATCGGCAAGACGGTAGTTCACATCGCTCACAGCCGGCTCACGATCGAGATCAGGATGTAGACGATGATCATCAGTACGAAGAAGGACAGGTCGAGCGCCACGCCCCCGAGACGCAACGGCGGGATTACCCGCCGCAGAAGCTTGAGCGGTGGATCGGTGACAGTGTAGGTGGCCTCCAGAACGACCACCATCGCCTTGCCGGGCTGCCATGAGCGGGCGAACTGGAAGACGTAGTCCATGACCAACCGGAAGATGAGCACGATGAGGAACACCATCAGCGCGATGTAGACGACATCCAGGACCACGCCCATGTTCGGTGCTTCCCTCTCCCCTGTTTCCGTGCTGCTCTGTACTGCTCTGTACTGCTTCTACCGGTCTTACGTCTCAGCTCTGGTTGAAGAACCCGCCTTCTGCGATGCGGGCCTTGTCCTCCGCCGTGACATCGACGTTAGCAGGCGACAACAGGAACACCTTCTGCGTCACCCGCTCGATGCTGCCGTGAAGACCAAACACCAAACCGGCCGCAAAGTCGACAAGTCGCTTCGCGTCTGTGTCATCCATCTCAGTCAGATTCATGATCACCGGGGTGCCCTCACGGAAGTGTTCCCCGATGGTACGGGCCTCGTTGTAGGTCCGAGGGTGAAGCGTGGTGATCCGGTACGGCTCTCGTTCCGACACGACCTTGGGCATGATCACCGGTGCGTTCTTCTCCAGGGACTGACGTTCTTGTGTGATGGACGCCACGGGCGCGATGCGCGCCGGACGCCCGGATTCCGCGGGGAGCGAAGAGGATCGCACCACCGGCTCACGCGGGGCGGGCGGCTGTGTGATTCGCGCCTCTTCGTCCCTTTGGGACTGATGTGTACCGTGGGACTGGTGCACCGACTCATGTCGCCGGTGATCCCGCTCGGGCTCCGGGTCGAGCTCGGGTTCGAAGTCGTCGTCGGGGTCGAATCCCCGGCCGTCGTACCCATCGTCCTCCACGAGGCCGAGGTAGACCGCCATCTTGCGCATCGCGCCGGCCATGCTCTGAGTCCTCCGCTCTGTGGTGGATCGACTTCCTACTGCCAAGTCCCTCGATCCACGTGGCCCTTATGGCCGCCTTTCGGCGGTAATGACCATATTTTCTGCTGTGGTCCGACTTCTTGGCGACGTTACCCGAGCCTGGGGCGGACTCCGAGTACCGCGGTGCCGACGCGCACATGTGTCGCTCCGGCCGCCACGGCCTCCTCGAGATCCGCGCTCATCCCCGCGGACACCATGTTCGCAGCAGGATGAGCTCGGCGCAGGTCAGTCGACAAATCCATCAACCGCCCGAAGGCCGCTCGTTGACGTCCCGCGAACTCCCCGGTCAGAGGGGCGACCGTCATCAGTCCGTCGAGGCGCAGCCCCGCGGAGCCGGCCACCCGGTCGGCCAACTCCGCGACGCCGCCCGGAGCCACGCCGCCCCTTTCGCCCCGTTCGCTCACCCCGGCGTCGAGGGCGACCTGGATGAGGCAGCCCACCTCACGCCCCGCCCGCACCGCCTCCTTCGACAGGGACGTCACCAGCCTGGCGCGGTCGACGGACTGCACCACGTCCGCGTAACCGACCACCGAGCGCGCCTTGTTGGTCTGCAACTGCCCGACGAAGTGCCAGCGAAGCGGCAGATCGGAGCACTCGGCCGCCTTCGGCGCCGCGTCCTGGTCCTTGTTCTCGGCGACATGGCGCACACCGAGCCCGGACAGGATGCGCACGTCGCTCGCCGGGTAGGTCTTGGTGACCACGATCAGCGTCACCTCGTCCCGTCCCCGCCCGGCGGTCGCGCACGCTGCAGCGATGCGCTCCTCCACTTTCGCCAGATTCGCGGCGAGTTCGTCCTTACGGTCCGTCATGCCCCATCAGTCCAGCCAGACATATCCCGCGAGTCGCCCCGTGGTGCGATCGCGGCGGTATGAGAAATGGTCTTCCGACTCCCTTGTGCACACGGGCGACCACGCCCGGTCACGCACGCCGAGCCGGTCGAGCTGTGCGTGCACCCCGGCGGTCACGTCGACGGCGGGAGTGCCCCAGCCGGTCTCGGCGTGCGCCGTCGGTTCGACGGCGGCGACCTCGGCGCGCATCGCCTCCGGCACCTCGTAGCACCGCCCGCACACGGCGGGTCCGGTGCGGGCGACGATCCGGGCGGGGTCGGCGCCGAGCGACGTCATCGCGTCGACCGCGGCGGGCACGACCCCCTTGACCATCCCGGGTCTTCCCGCGTGGGCGGCGGCGACGACGCCCGCGACCGGGTCGGCCAGCAGGACCGGCACGCAGTCCGCGGTCAGCACGGCGAGGGCCAGCCCACGGGTGGCGGTGACCAGGCCGTCCACCTCGGGGACCGGCCCGTCGGTCCACGGCCCCCCGACCTCGGCGACGTCGGCGCCGTGCACCTGGTTCATCCAGACGACCCGGCTCGGGTCGAGGCCGAGCGACGTGGCGGCGAGCTCACGGTTGGCGAGCACCGCGCCGGACTCGTCGCCGACCGCTCCGCCCAGGTTGAGCTGCTCATACGGAACGGCGCTCACCCCGCCCCACCGGTCGGTGAAGGCGAAGTGCGCGCCGCTCACGCTCTCGCGCTGTCCTATCACTTCAGGAAGTCCGGCACGTCCAGCTCCTCGGCCGCGCTGTCCGAGTAGGTACGCGACGGCGGCACCGGCGGGGAGGACGGGAGGTCGGCCACCGGCTCGGGCACCGGCTCCGGGTCCTCCTTCGGGGTCACGCTGCCGAGCGAGCCGAAGGACGGGCGGCTCTCGGGCTGCCGTACCGGAGTGGGCTCGTCGCGCCGGGCCGAGGAAGAGCCCATGACGGTCTCCCGGCGGGCCGGCGGCTGCCCGCCGTCGAAGCCGGCCGCGATCACGGTGACCCGGACCTCGTCGCCGAGAGCGTCGTCGATGACCGCACCGAAGATGATGTTGGCCTCGGGGTGGGCGGCCTCGCTGACCAGCTGGGCGGCCTCGTTGATCTCGAACAGACCGAGGTCGGAGCCACCGGAGATGGAGAGCAGCACGCCCCGGGCGCCGTCGATGGAGGCCTCCAGGAGCGGCGAGGAGATCGCCATCTCGGCGGCGGCCACCGCGCGGTCGTCGCCGCGGGCCGAGCCGATGCCCATGAGGGCCGAACCGGCCTCGGACATGACCGACTTGACGTCGGCGAAGTCGAGGTTGATCAGACCGGGGGTGGTGATCAGGTCGGTGATGCCCTGGACGCCGGAGAGCAGGACCTGGTCGGCCGACTTGAAGGCGTCGAGGACCGAGACCTGGCGGTCCGAGATGGACAGCAGCCGGTCGTTGGGGATGACGATGAGGGTGTCGACCTCTTCGCGGAGTTCGGCGATGCCGTCCTCCGCCTGGTTGGCGCGGCGCCGGCCCTCGAAGGTGAACGGGCGGGTGACCACGCCGATGGTGAGGGCGCCCAGGGAGCGGGCGATGTTGGCCACGACCGGCGCGCCGCCGGTACCGGTGCCGCCGCCCTCTCCGGCCGTCACGAAGACCATGTCGGCCCCCTTGAGGACCTCCTCGATCTCCTCGCGGTGGTCCTCGGCCGCCTTGCGGCCGACGGCCGGGTTGGCGCCGGCGCCGAGTCCGCGGGTGAGTTCGCGTCCGACGTCGAGTTTGACGTCGGCGTCGCTCATCAACAGCGCCTGCGCGTCGGTGTTGATGGCGATGAACTCGACGCCCTTGAGACCGACCTCGATCATCCGGTTGATGGCATTGACACCACCGCCGCCGACACCGATGACTTTGATGACTGCGAGGTAGTTCTGCGGTGCTGCCACGTCGAAGGCCTCTCGCCTCGAGTTACGTGTCGTCGCGTCACAGGTGATGCGATCCGACGACTGATGCCGAATGGGACGGTCCGTTTCGCCGACCCGAACCCTAACGCTGAAGTTTAGGGTTACCAGTGTGTCCGTTCCTTGAAGTCTTCTGAACAGGACACTAAGTCGACAAGTGGCGCCCGTTCAACGAACACGCCGAACCTCCCGTTTTTCTTTTCACCCTATGTGATCAGCCATGTCGCTGCCCAACCAGGGTGCTGGCCTGCGCGGATGTGCGTCAACTCCCCGATGACGCAGGGGCGGTGGGAGCGCTGACGTCGAAGTGCCGTGCGGTCGGGACGGCTTTCATGAGAGCGGTGAGTGCGCGGCCCTTGGCGGCGCCGTTCTCGGCGCTGCCCCAGGCCACCGTGCGGCCGTCCTTCAGCCGCAGTGCGATGTCGTCGTAGGAACGGACCTTGACCAGCGATGTCCCGCGGGCGACGGCGGACGGCAGCGAGCCGGCCGTCCGGACCGCCTCCCGCACCAGCCGGGCCTCGCCGAAGCGGCGCAGACTCGCCGCCGCCGATCTCGACGAGGGGGCCGCCATTTCCAGCAGCGGGATGCCTTTCGGGGCCTCGGAAACCGTGGCGAAACGTACGCCCCCGTCGTCCACTTCCACGAAGTTCGCCCCTTTTCGGACCAGTAGAACCGGCGTGCGCTCGACCACTTTCACGCTGATTCCGTGCGGCCAGGAACGGACCACCTCAACCGAGTCGATCCGGGGCAGTTCCTTGCGAAGTCGCGCCTCGACCGCGTCGGTGTCGACCGAGACGAGCGGGGTTCCGACGGTCACGACAGCGACTTCACGCACCTGTTGCGGGGTCAGCACGGCGGTACCGGTGACGGTCACCTCCCGCACCCGCAGCCACTGCGAGCCGTACAACGCCCAGACGGCACCCGCGCCGAGGAGGGAGACACCCAGCACCACAATGATGATCATACGAAGCCGGCGTGGGCCCAACCTCCGGACAAGGGGCGGGCCGGACGACTCCTGCTGGCGTGCACCGCGCTCGGCGGTGGCGGATCCGGCCACGCTCCCCTGCCCTTTCGTCCATCGTGCCTATCGGTGTGCACGTGAGGCGGCGATCGCCTCGTACACCATGCCGACGAGCAGTTCGTCGGCGTCCCGGCGGCCGAACTCGCTGGCGGCCCTGGACATCTCGTACAGCCGGTGCGGATCGGCGAGCACGGGCAGGACGGTCTCCCGTACCCACTCGGGTGTCAGCTCCGCGTCGTCGACCAGCAGACCGCCGCCCGCCTTCACCAGCGGCTGGGCGTTCAGCCGCTGTTCGCCGTTGCCGATGGGCAGCGGGACGTAGGCGGCCGGGAGCCCGACGGCGGAGAGCTCGGCGACGGTCATCGCGCCCGCGCGGCAGAGCATCATGTCGGCGGCGGCGTACGCGAGATCCATCCGGTCCACGTACGGTACCGGGATGTACGGGGGCATCCCCGGCATCTGCTGCACCCGCGGCAGTTCGTTCTTCGGTCCGACCGCGTGCAGGATCTGGATGCCGGCCTGCTGCAGCCAGGGCGCGACCTGCTGGACCACCTCGTTCAGCCGGCGGGCGCCCTGCGAGCCGCCGGAGACCAGCAGGGTCGGCAGGTTGGGATCGAGGCCGAACACGTGCCGGGCCTCGGGACGGGCGGCGGCGCGGTCCAGGGTGGCGATGGAGCGGCGCAGCGGGATGCCGATGTAGCGGGCGTCGCGCAGCTTGCTGTCGGGCGTGGAGACGGCCACCCGGGCCGCGTAGCGCGAGCCGATCTTGTTGGCCAGACCGGGGCGGGCGTTGGCCTCGTGGACGATGATCGGCACGCCGAGGCGCTTGGCCGCGAGGTAGCCGGGCAG
The DNA here is from genome assembly GCF_003032475.1 of Streptomyces sp. P3. Classification (NCBI taxonomy): domain Bacteria; kingdom Bacillati; phylum Actinomycetota; class Actinomycetes; order Kitasatosporales; family Streptomycetaceae; genus Streptomyces; species Streptomyces sp. P3. Next base: position 4,163,148 of record NZ_CP028369.1, on the reverse strand, counting down.
TGCCACGTAACCGCCGAAGCCGACGACGGCGTCCGCCCGGGTGCGCTCCAGGATCTGCTCGGCCGCCTTGATCGTGCCGCGCAGCCGGCCCGGGACGGTGATCAGTTCGGGGGTGGGCTTGCGCGGCAGCGGCACTGCGGGGATCAGCGCGAGCTCGTAGCCCCGCTGCGGAACGAGCGTGGTCTCCAGGCCGCGCTCCGTGCCCAGGGCCGTGATCCCCACACCGGGGTCCTGCCTGCGGAGGGCGTCCGCGAGGGCGAGCGCGGGCTCGATGTGGCCGGCGGTCCCCCCACCAGCGAGTACGACATGCACCGAAATTCACCGCTCTCCGGACGGGCGCGCCGCCGAGGCACGCCGTCGCATCGTGTTCCATCTCCGGGGGCCCCGTGCGAACGCGGAGCCCCCCGCCCCCCGCTTTCTACCAAAGCGGCGGGGCCGCATCGCAAGCGCCGCCCGCGCAGCGGGCTCGTCGCGTGCGAAGGCGATCAGCAGCCCGATGGCGAACATGGTCGGCAGCAGGGCGGAGCCCCCGTAGGAGAACAGCGGGAGGGGGACGCCGGCGATCGGCAGCAGGCCGAGCACCGCACCGATGTTGATCACCGCCTGAGCGGTGATCCAGGTGGTCACGCCTCCCGCGGCATACCTCACGAAGGGGTCCTCCGTGCTTCCGGCCACGCGGATACCCGCATAGCCTAGAGCCGCGAACAGGGCGAGCACCGACAGCGTCCCCGCGAGACCGAGTTCCTCACCGGTGACGGCGAAGATGAAGTCCGTGTGCGCTTCGGGGAGTTGTCCCCATTTCTCCACACTCGCGCCGAGCCCGGAGCCGAAGATCCCGCCGGAGGCCAGGGCGTAGATGCCGTGCACGGCCTGCCAGCAGGCGTCGCCGGGGCCGGGATCGGTGGCGCCGATGCACTGCAGCCGGGCCATGCGGTTCTCGCTGGTCCTGATGAGGATCACGCCGAGCGTGGCGGCGATCGACAGCACGCCGACGAAGAGCCGGGTGGGCGCGCCCGCCAGCCACAGCAGGCCGAACAGGATCGCCGTGAGGATGATCGCCGTGCCCATGTCGCCGCCCAGCATGATCAGCCCGAGCAGCAGGAAGGCGACCGGCACGAGCGGCACGAGCATGTGCTTCCACTGGGTCAGCAGCCTCTTGTCCTGTTTGCGCGCGAGCAGGTCGGCACCCCACAGCACGAGCGCGAGCTTGCCGAACTCGCTGGGCTGGATCTGGAAGGAGCCGCCCAGCGAGATCCAGTTCTGGTTGCCGTTGACCGACATCCCTATCCCGGGAACCTGCACCAGCGCCATCATGAAGACGGCGCCCGCGAGGATCGGGTAGGCGAGCGCGCGGTGCAGCTTCACCGGCATGCGGGACGCGACCAGCAGCAGCACCGCCCCGATGGAGGCGGCCAGGAACTGCTTGCGGAAGAAGAACGAACCGGGCAGCGACATCTGCAGCGCGGTGATCTGGGAGGCCGAGTAGACCATCACGAGGCCCAGTACGGTGATCAGCATGCTGCCGCCGAAGATCAGGTAGTAGGCCGTCAGCGGCCGGTCCCAGGCCTTCTGCACGCGCGCGTGCAGCCGCCGTACGGGGTTGTCGCGGCCCGGCCGGGAGGTGCCGGCAGGTCTGCGGACGGTTCGCTGGACGGACGGCCGCCCGGTGCGGCTACCGGGCATCTGCCGCTCCGCTGTACGCGGCGCAGCCGCTGCGCTCGGCTGCTGCGCCGTACGTCGGCCGTGACGGTCCCACGCGTCCCTCCCAAGGTCGCCCGGCAGGCGGCCGGGTCAGGTTCCGAGTTCGCGGACGGCCTGAGCGAACGCGTCACCGCGCTGGTTGTAGTTGACGAACATGTCCATGGAGGCGCAGGCGGGTGCGAGGAGCACCGTGTCGCCCTCGGCGGCGAGCCGCCGGGCCTCCTGGACGGCTGCGGACATCGCCCCAGTGTCGGTCCGGTCGAGGTCGACGACGGGTACTTCCGGGGCGTGTCGCGCCAGGGCTTCCCGGATCAGGGCGCGGTCGGCGCCGATCAGCACCACGCCGCGAAGGCGCCCGGCCGAACCGGCCACCAGCTCGTCGAAGGTCGCGCCCTTGGCCAGTCCGCCGGCGATCCACACGATCGACTCGTAGGCCGCCAACGAGGCCTGCGCCGCGTGCGTGTTGGTCGCCTTGGAATCGTCGACGTACGCGACGCCGTCCACGTCGGCCACGTGGGCGATGCGGTGGGCGTCGGGCGTGAAGGCCCGCAGACCGTCCCGTACGGCCCTGGGGGGCACTCCGAAGGCCCGGGCGAGGGCCGCCGCGGCAAGGGCGTTGGCGATGTTGTGCGGGGCCGGCGGTTCGACGTCGGAGACCTCGGCGAGCTCCTGGGCGTTCTTCTGGCGGTCCTCGACGAAGGCCCGGTCGACCAGGATGCCGTCCACCACGCCGAGTTGGGACGGGGCGGGGGCGCCGAGGGTGAAACCGACCGCCCGGCAGCCCTCCTCGACGTCGGCCTCGCGCACCAGGTCCTCGGTGGCCTTGTCGGCGACGTTGTAGACGCAGGCGACCCGGTTGCCCTCGTAGACGCGCCCCTTGTCCTTGGCGTAAGCCTCCATGGAGCCGTGCCAGTCGAGGTGGTCGGGGGCGAGGTTGAGGACGGTGGCGGAGTGCGCGCGCAGGGACGGCGCCCAGTGCAGCTGGTAGCTGGACAGCTCGACGGCCAGGACGTCGTAGCGCTCGTCGCCGAGCACCGCGTCCAGCAGGGAGACGCCGATGTTGCCGACGGCCGCCGTACGCAGGCCGGCCGCCTCCAGGATCGACGCGAGCATCCGGGTGGTGGTCGTCTTGCCGTTGGTGCCCGTCACGCACAGCCAGGGCGCCGCGTCCGGGCCCCTGAGCCGCCAGGCGAGTTCGACGTCGCCCCAGACCGGTACGCCGGCCTGGCGGGCCGCCGTGAACAGCGGCTTGTCGGGCTTCCACCCGGGTGCGGTGACGACGAGTTCGGCGCCCGCGGGCAGGGTCGCCCCGTCACCGAGGCGCACGGTGACGCCCAGTGCCTCCAGCTCGGCGGCCTGCTCCCGCGCGCGTGCGTCGTCGCCGTCGTTGACGACGGTGACCTTCGCGCCGAGCCCGTGCAGCACCCTGGCCGCCGGGAGGCCGGAGACGCCGAGCCCGGCGACGGTGACGTTCTTCCCCTGCCAGTCGGTCACTTCTCGGCTGCCCATCCCGCGTAGAAGATGCCCAGTCCGACGATCACGCAGATGCCCTGGATGATCCAGAAGCGGACCACCACGAGGACTTCGGACCAGCCCTTGAGTTCGAAGTGGTGCTGGAGCGGCGCCATCCGGAAGACGCGCTTGCCGGTGAGCTTGAAGGAGCCGACCTGGATGACCACCGACATGGTGATGAGGACGAACAGACCGCCCATGATGGCCACCAGCAGCTCCGTGCGGGAGCAGATGGCGAGGCCGGTCAGGACGCCGCCGAGCGCCAGCGAACCGGTGTCGCCCATGAAGATCTTGGCCGGCGAGGTGTTCCACCACAGGAAGCCCAGGCAGGCGCCCATCAGCGCCGCGGAGATGACCGCGAGGTCCAGCGGATCGCGCACCTCGTAGCAGGCGTTGGGGTTGGTCAGGGTCTCGCCGTTGGCGCAGGACTCCTGGAACTGCCAGACGCCGATGAAGGTGTAGGCGCCGAAGACGAGCACGGAGGCGCCGGTGGCCAGGCCGTCCAGACCGTCCGTCAGGTTCACGCCGTTGGACATCGCGAGGATCATGAACAGCGCCCAGACGACGAACAGCACGGGGCCGATCGTCCAGCCGAAGTCCGTGATGAAGGACAGCTTCGTGGAGGCCGGGGTGTTGCCGCGGGCGTCGGAGAACTGCAGCGACAGCACCGCGAAGCCGATGCCGACGATGAGCTGGCCGGCCATCTTCGCCTTGGCCCGCAGACCCAGCGAGCGCCGCTTGACGATCTTGATGTAGTCGTCGAGGAAGCCGACCAGGCCCATGCCGCACATCAGGCCCAGCACCAGCAGACCGGTGTAGCTCGGCGGATTGCCCGTGATCAGCTTGGACAGGAAGTACGCGGCGACCGTCGCGAAGATGAAGGCGATGCCGCCCATGGTCGGCGTGCCGCGCTTGCTGGCGTGCTCGCGCGGGCCGTCGTCGCGGATGTACTGGCCGTAGCCCTTGCGCGCCAGCAGCTTGATCAGCAGCGGCGTGCCGATCAGCGTCAGGAAGAGACCGATGACGCCCGCGAAGAGGATCTGATTCATCATCGGGCGACGACCTCACCCTCGGCGTCGGTCGCGAGCAGCGCCTGCGCGACGGTCTCGAGACCGACCGAACGGGACGCCTTCACGAGTACGACGTCCCCCGGGCGCAACTCGCTGCGCAACAGGTCGACAGCCGCCTGTGCGTCGGACACGTGCACCGACTCCTCACCCCACGAACCCTCGTTGTATGCGCCCAGTTGCAGCCAGGCGGCTTCCCTGCCCCCGACCGCGACGAGCTTGCCGACATTGAGCCGGACGGCGAGCCGTCCGACCGCGTCGTGCTCGGCGAGCGCCTCGTCCCCGAGCTCGGCCATCTTGCCGAGCACCGCCCAGGTCCGGCCCCCCTTCGCCCGTGAGGCTTCGCCCATGGCTGCCAGTGCACGCAGGGCAGCTCGCATGGACTCAGGGTTCGCGTTGTAGGCGTCGTTGACGATCGTCACGCCGTCCGGGCGCTCGGTGACCTCCATACGCCAGCGGGAGAGGGAGCCCGCCTCGGAGAGCGCGGTGGCGATCTCTTGCGCGGACATGCCCAGCTCATGGGCGACGGCGGCCGCGGCGAGCGCGTTCGACACGTGATGCTCACCGTACAGGCGCATGGTCACATCGCTGCACCCGGAGGGTGTGTGAAGGCGGAAGGCGGGCTGCCCGGTGTCCGTGAGTCGCACGTTCTCGGCCCGAACGTCCGCTTCGCCGGACTCTCCGAAAAAGACCGTCTTCGCTGTCGTACGGGAGGCCATGGCCCGGACCAACGGATCGTCCGCGTTGAGGATCGCGACGCCGCCGTCGGCCGCCGGGGGCAGCGACTCGACCAGCTCGCCCTTTGCCTGTGCGATCTGTTCGCGGCCGCCGAACTCGCCGATGTGGGCGGTGCCGACGTTGAGGACGAGGCCGATCTTCGGGGGCGTCAGATCGGCGAGGTAGCGGATGTGGCCGATTCCGCGGGCCCCCATCTCCAGCACGAGGAAACGGGTTTCCCCGGTGGCCGACAGGGCGGTCAGCGGCAGTCCGATCTCGTTGTTGAGCGAGCCGGGCGTGAACACGGTCGGCGCCTTGCGCCGGAGCACCTGGGCGATCAGGTCCTTGGTGCTGGTCTTGCCGGCCGAGCCGGTGAGCGCGACGAGGGTGGCGCCGAGCCGGTGCACGACGTGCCGGGCGAGGGCGCCCAGCGCCGTCTGGACGTCGTCCACGACGATGGCGGGCACGCCGACCGGCCGGGAGGCCAGCACGGCCACCGCGCCCGCCTCGACGACCGCGGCCGCGTAGTCGTGGCCGTCCACCCGTTCGCCGACGAAGGCGACGAAGAGGCTGCCGGGCGCCACCTCGCGGGAGTCCCGGACGACCGGTCCGGTGACCTCCACGGACGGATCCGGTATGTCGTACGTCTGCCCGCCGACGACTGCTGCGATCTCGGCGAGGGAGAGGGCGATCACAAGTTCATCCCTGGGTCTGCTGGATAGCTTCGCGAAGCACCTGGCGGTCGTCGAACGGACGGACCACCCCGGCGATGTCCTGGCCCTGCTCGTGGCCCTTGCCCGCGACCAGCACGGTGTCCCCGGCGTGCGCGCGGGCCACGACCGCGGCGATCGCGGCGGCCCGGTCCTCGAACAGCTGCACGTCGCCGCGCTCATGGGCCGGCACCGACGCCGCGCCCTGGAGCATCGTCGCGAGGATCGCGAGGGGGTCCTCGGAGCGCGGGTTGTCGGAGGTCAGTACGGCGGTGTCGGCGAGCCGGGCCACGGCGGCGCCCATCGGGGCGCGCTTGGTGCGGTCCCGGTCGCCGCCGCAGCCGAGGACCACGTGCAGCCGGCCCTTGGTGACCTTGCGCAGCGCCCTGAGCACCGACTCGACGGCGTCCGTCTTGTGGGCGTAGTCGACGACCGCGAGGTAGGGCTGCCCGGCGTCCACCCGCTCGAGGCGGCCCGGCACGCCCGGCACGGCGGCGACGCCGTCGGCGGCGGTCCGCGGGTCGATGCCGGCGACGGCGAGGGAGACGATGGCGGCGAGGGTGTTCGCCACGTTGAAGCTGCCCGGCAGCGGCGACCTGGCGCCGACCCGCACCCCGTCCGGGCCCAGGACGGTGAACGTCGAGTCCATCGGGCCGGTCTCGACGTCCACCGCGCGCCAGTCGGCGTCCGGGTCGCCCTCGGCGGAGAAGGTGACGACCGGCACCTCCGCCTCCCGGACCAGCCGGCGGCCGTACTCGTCGTCGAGGTTGACCACGCCGAGTTTGCTGCGTTTCCGCGTGAACAGCTGCGCCTTGGCCCGGAAGTAGTCCTCCATGCCCGAGTGGAACTCCATGTGCTCCGGGCTGAGGTTGTTGAAGACGGCGATGTCGAAGACGCAGCCGTCGACCCGGCCGAGGACCAGGGCGTGGCTGGAGACCTCCATCGCGACCGCCTCGACGCCACGCTCGCGCATGACGGCGAACAGGGCCTGGAGGTCGGTGGCTTCGGGGGTGGTGCGCTCGGACTTGATGCGCTCCTCGCCGATGCGCATCTCGACGGTGCCGATCAGGCCGGTGGACCTGACCGGCTTCAGGCCGCCCTCGACGAGGTACGCGGTGGTGGTCTTGCCGGAGGTGCCGGTGATGCCGATCTGGAGCAGGTCGCGGCCGGGGCGGCCGTAGATGGTGGCCGCCAGTTCGCCCATGGCCCCGCGCGGGTCGTCGACCACCAGGACCGGCAGACCGGTCGCGGCGGCGCGGTCGGCGCCGGCCGGGTCGGTCAGGACGGCGACCGCGCCCAGGCCCGCGGCCTGGGTGACGAAGTCGGCGCCGTGCAGGCGGGCTCCCGGGAGCGCGGCGTACAGGTCGCCGGGGCGGACCGCGCGCGAGTCGTGGGTGATGCCCGTGACCTCGGCGGCGTCAGCCGGCTGTGCGGCGCCCAGCTGATCGGCGAGCTCCGCGAGGGGTGTGGCGGAGACCTGGGCCGGTCGCGGCGGTCCCGGATATGTCACGGAAGCGCCCTTCTGGGTGGTTTGGGACTGATCAGCGTGTGGCACGGCGGTGAGCGTACCGGGCGTAGCCGCCTGCGGGCGAAGCGAGGGCGGGGCCGTCGGCGGACTCGCGGGCGGCCCGGCGGGGGGCGCCGTGTGCGGTGCGGGAGTCCCTGGGTCGGGAGTGATCATGGTCACGGGCTGGTTCCTGGCTTGCTCGGCGCTGAACAGTGGCATTCGGTGGTCGGGGGCGGAAGGGGCGGGGCGCCGCTCGGGCCGGGGGCCCGGCGGTCAGGGCGTGAAGGCGACCGGGAGGTTCGCCGCCTTCGCCCCGGTCGGTGGGACCTGCAGGGTCTTGAGGGCGAACTCCATGACCTGTTTGAAGACGGGGCCGCAGATCTGGCCGCCGAAGTAGCTGCCCTCGGTGGCGTTCTGGATGGCGCAGTAGACGGTGATGCGGGGGCTGTCGGCGGGCGCGAAGCCCGCGAACGACGAGGTGTAGCCCTTGTAGGTGCCGGTGGCCGGATCCACGCGGTTGGCGGTGCCCGTCTTGCCCGCGACGCGGTAGCCGGGGATGCGCGCCTTGGCGCCCGTGCCCTCCCGGTCGTCCACGACCGACTCCAGCATGTGGGCGAGGGTCTTCGCCGTCTTCTGGCTGACGACCCGGCTCTTCGCGGGCGAGGCCGCGGGCGTGAAGCGTCCGTCCGGCCCCCTGGTGCCGCGCACCAGGGTGGGTTCGACGCGCACGCCGCCGTTGGCGATCGTCGAGTACACCGAGGCCGCCTGGACCGCGTTCAGGGACATGCCCTGGCCGAAGGGGATCGTGTACTGCTGCGAGGTCGACCACTTGCCGGGCGGGGCGAGGATGCCCTTCGTCTCGCCGGGGAAGCCGAGCCCGGTGTGGCTGCCGAGGCCGAACTTGCGCAGGTACGAGTACAGGACCCGGTTGGCCTCGGCCTGGGTCCTGCCGAGCTGTCCGGTGGCCAGAATGGTGCCGATGTTGCTCGACTTGGCGAGCACCCCGTTGAGCGTGAGGTACCAGGTCGGGTGGTCGATGTCGTCCTTGAAGAGCCGGTCGCCGCGGTGCAGCCGGTTGGGCACGGTGACGTGCGTCAGCGGGGTGGCGGCGTTCTCCTCCAGCACGGCGGCCATGGACATGATCTTCGCGGTGGAGCCGGGCTCGTAGGCGTCCTGGACGGCCGCGTTGCCCAGGTCGCCGGGGTCCGCCTTCGACAGGTCGTTGGGGTCGAAGCCGGGCGAGTTGGCCAGGGCGAGGATCTCGCCGGTGCGGGTGTCCTGCACGATGACGTAGCCGCGGTCCGCCGCGGACTTCCGCACCTGCTCGGTGATGGCGTTCTGCGCCGCCCACTGGATGTCGCGGTCGATGGTCAGCTCCACGTCGGAGCCGGGCACCGCCGGCGTCTCGGTGGAGCCCACGGTGGGCACCTGACGGCCCCCGGACTGGGCGTAGCGGATCTTGCCGTCCTTGCCGGACAGGGTGGCGTTCAGCTGCTGCTCGACACCGCCGCCGCCCTTGCCGTCGGCGTTGACCCAGCCCAGTATCCCGGCGGCGAGATCCTTGTTGGGGTACACGCGCTTGCTGCTGGGCACGGAGAACAGCCCGGCGAGGACGTTGACCGTGGAGCGGTCCGTCTCCGCCTTGGCGGAGAGCGCTGACCTCAGGTCGCGGATCTGCTTCCACACCTGCGGGGTCTGCCGCCCGGCGAGCTTGACGTAACGCAGGCTCCTGTCCTTCGGCCGCAGCTTCCCGACCAGGACGGACTGCTGCTGCCGGAGGATCGGTGCGAGAAGGGCGGCCGCCCGCTCGGGACCGTCGTCGATCTTCAGCTGGGCGCGGGCGAACATGGTGGGGTCGGCCGTGATGTCGTAGGCGTCCTCGCTGGTCGCGAAGGCCACGCCGGTGCGGTCGGTGATCTCGCCGCGCTCGGCGGGCAGCACCTGGCCGACGTACCGGTTCTGCTCGGCCTTGGCGGTGTAGGCGCTCGCGTCGACGGCCTGCACCTGCAGGAGTCGGACGACGAAGGCGACGAGCACCAGGGCCAGCGCGAGGCCCACCATGCGCAGCCGGGGGCGGGGGCTGCCGAGCCGGATGACACGCGGCGCGGCGGCGCGGGGGGCGGGCTCGGGCGGGCGGCGGGCCGGGCGGGCCCCGGGTCCCGGGCGCCGCTGGGCGGACGCGGGACGGGAGGGCCGGGCGGGGCCGGGCACACGCCGGCGCGGCGGTTCCCTGTCGGACACTTCCGTCACCTGCCGGGGGTCTCGGGGGTGGCTGCGGTCGGGTCGGGGTCCGCGCTCCGCGCGGGGACGGCGTCCTGCTCGGGGAGGTCCTGCCGGGCCGAGGCGTCGCCCGGCGCGTCGGGACCGGCCGGTCCGGGCGCCTGCGGGAGCGTGACGGTCTCCGGCGGCCGTACGACGGGGTCCACGGAAGTCCGGGCGGCCGCGGACGGGACGCCCTTCACGGTGCCGTCGGGGTTCAGGAAGGCCGGGTCCCCGCCCGGGACCATGCCCAGTTCGCGCGCGCGGCGCTGGAGGGCGTCCGGGGCGGAGTAGGAGTCGATGTCCCGCTGGAGCGCCTGCTCCTCGTCGGTGAGGCTCTTGGTGTCCTTCTGCAGGTCGTCCTTCTTGAACGAACCCTCGCTGAGGGCCGAGTTCAGCACGAGCAGCCCGATCAGGCCGCCGCCGAGGAGCAGGACGACGAGGAGGACGAACGGCGTACGGGCGGCCTGCCTGGGGCCGGCCGGGAAGAGCCGCGCGAGGCGGGCGGCCCTCCCCTTCACCGCGGGTCTACTGCTCACTCGCCCTCCCCCGGACCCGGTGTGCGGACCCTCGGCTCACGCCCGTCATTCGATGGACTCCCTGATTCGCTCGGCCCCGCGCAGCCGCGCCGGGGCGGCGCGCCGGTTCTCGGCGATCTCCTCCTCGGTGGGAAGTTCGGCACCGCGGGTGAGCAGCTTGAGTCTCGGCTGGTAGCGCTCGGGGACGACCGGCAGCCCGGGCGGCGCGGTGTTGGCGGCGCCGGCCGCGAACACCTGCTTGACGAGCCGGTCTTCGAGCGAGTGGTACGACAGGACGGCGATCCGCCCGCCCACGTCGATCACCCTCACCGCGGCCGGGATCGCCCGTTCCAGGACGGAGAGTTCGCCGTTCACCTCGATGCGCAGCGCCTGGAAGGTGCGCTTGGCGGGATTGCCGCCGGTGCGCATGGCGGCCTGCGGAAGGGCGCCCCGGATCAGTTCGACGAGCCGCGCGCTGTTGGTGAACGGCTCCTTGTCGCGCTCGCGCACCACCGCGGAGACGATCCGCTTGGCCTGCTTCTCCTCGCCGTACGCCCGCAGGATCCGCACGAGTTCGCCGGGCGGGTAGGTGTTGAGGACCTCGGCGGCGCTGACGCCCGTCGTCTGGTCCATACGCATGTCGAGGGGGGCGTCCTGGGCGTAGGCGAAGCCGCGGTCGGCCTCGTCGAGCTGCATGGAGGAGACGCCGAGGTCGAACAGCACGCCCTGCACGCGCGCGACGCCGAGCCGGTCCAGTACCTCGGGGAGCTCGTCGTAGACGGCGTGCACGAGGGTGGCGCGCTCACCGAAGGGGGCGAGGCGCTCGCCGGACAGACGCAGCGCCTCCTTGTCGCGGTCCAGGGCGATCAGCCGGGCCTCGGGGAACCGCGTCAGCAGGGCCTCGCTGTGCCCGCCGAGGCCGAGCGTGCAGTCGACGACCACCGCTCCCGGCTCCTGGAGGGCGGGGGCCAACAGGTCCAGGCACCGCTGGAGCATCACCGGGACGTGTCGACTGTGACTCAAGGGGGCCTCTCAGATCCGGCGGGTGATGACGCACCGCCGGGTCCCCGCCCCTCGTGAAGGGAAGGCCTGCCGGCGCCGCGGGGAGATCTCGGCGGCCGGGCCGGGGTCTCACGGGTTCAGTCCAGCAGGGAGATCGTCGCCTCCCGCTTCGCGTCACTTTAGTCCACGGGGTCTCGCGGTCAATCAACCGGCCTGTGCGGCGCGGCCCGAGGCGCGCCGGGCGCCCGCAGGCTTGTGGCTTACCTCACAAAGCGGGCGTGATGACGCTCTTTTTCGCTTCTCACAGCAGGACCGCGACGCGTGTGACCAGTACCGTCATGGATATGACGACTTCCGCATCCGTACCCAGTGAGACCGCGGGCGCCATACGCGGCGAGACCGTGACCGACCGCCTCGTGGAGGCCAACGCGCGGTACGCCGACGCTTTCACCGACCCCGGCATGGACGCCCGACCCGTTCTGCACGTCGCGGTCGTGGCCTGCATGGACGCCCGCATCGACCTGCACGCCGCGCTCGGCCTGGAGCTCGGCGACTGCCACACGATCCGCAACGCGGGCGGTGTGGTCACCGACGACGTCATCCGCTCGCTCACCATCAGCCAGCGCAAGCTGGGCACCCACAGCATCGTCCTGATCCATCACACGGGGTGCGGCCTGGAAGCGATCACCGAGGACTTCCGCACGGAGCTGGAGATGGAGATCGGCCAGCGTCCGGCGTGGGCGGTGGAGTCCTTCCGGGACGTCGACCAGGACGTCCGGCAGTCGATGCAGCGGGTGCGCACCTCGCCGTTCCTGGTGCACACCGACGACGTGCGCGGCTTCGTGTTCGACGTGCGGACCGGCCTGCTCCGCGAGATCGACCCCGCGTGACCACATCGTCCCGGAGTCGTTCTTTCCTGTCGTTTCGCTGTTGATGTGCACCCCTCGGACGCCCAAACAGCCATAACCCCGACATATCACGGACGGTTGTCCACACGCGAGTGACACGAATCGGTAACGGCAGCAAGAATGCGGATGTGACGCCGCGCTGAGCAGTTCGCGGGTGGTGTCCGTGATTCGGGGTGGGCCGGTTAGCGCGACAGAGCGTCGGCCCGTGGAAAGTACGGGCCGAGGAGGGCCGGGTGACGACCTATGACGATCGAGCGAGCCTCACAGATCTGACCGCCACTGTGGAGCGTGTCCGCAGTTCGGTGGAGGGGGTGATCGAGGGCAAGCCCGAGGTCGTACGGCTTTCGCTGACCGTGCTGCTCGCCGAGGGGCATCTGCTGATCGAGGATGTGCCGGGCGTCGGGAAGACGATGCTGGCCAAGGCGCTGGCGAAGTCCATCGACTGCTCGGTGCGCCGTATCCAGTTCACGCCGGACCTGTTGCCCTCGGACATCACCGGCGTGTCCATCTGGGACCAGCAGCGCCGGGACTTCGAGTTCAAGCCCGGCGCGATCTTCTCGCAGATCGTGATCGGCGACGAGATCAACCGGGCCTCGCCCAAGACTCAGTCGGCGCTGCTGGAATCCCTGGAGGAGCGCCAGGTCACCATCGACGGGCAGACCTACGAGCTGCCCAGCCCGTTCATGGTGGTGGCCACGCAGAACCCGGTCGAGATGGAGGGCACCTACCCGCTGCCCGAGGCGCAGCGCGACCGGTTCATGGCCCGGGTCTCCATCGGCTACCCGAGCGCCGAGGCCGAGCTGCAGATGCTCGACGTGCACGGCGGGGTCAGCCCGCTGGACGACCTTCAGCCGGTCGCCCACGCGCACGAGATCGTCAAGCTCATCGACGCCGTCCGGAGCGTCCATGTGGCCGACTCGGTGCGGCGCTACGCGGTCGACCTGGTCGCCGCCACCCGCACCCACCCCGACCTCAGACTCGGCGCCTCGCCGCGCGCGACGCTGCACCTGGTGCGCGCCGCGAGGGCGACCGCCGCGCTCAACGGACGGGACTACGCGCTGCCGGACGACGTCCAGAACCTCGCCGTGGCCGTGCTCGCCCACCGACTGCTGCCCACCGCGCAGGCCCAGCTCAACCGTCGCACCGCGGAGCAGGTCGTCGAGGACATCATCCAGCGCACCCCGGTGCCCGCGACGCCCCAGCAGCACGGGTACGGGCTGGGCAACGGCACCCAGGCGTACGGCCGGCAGCAGCCGCGGAGGCTGTGATGACCGCCGGGGGGACCGGGCAGCCGTCCGCCGGCTCGGGGAGGGCGGACAGGGGCGGCGCGCGGACGGCTCTGTCCGGCCTGACCACCCGAGGCCGTTCCTTCCTGGCGGCCGGCATCGCGGCCGCCGTCTGCGCCTACGTGCTCGGACAGCCCGACCTGCTGCGGGTCGGGCTGCTGCTGGCCGCCCTGCCGCTGATCTGCGCGGCCGTCGTCTACCGCACCCGCTACCGGGTCGCCGGCAGCCGCCGCCTCGCCCCCGCGCGGGTGCCGGCGGGCAGCGAGGCCCGCGTCCATCTGCGGATGGACAACGTCTCGCGGCTGCCCACCGGCCTGCTGATGCTCCAGGACCGGGTGCCGTACGTGCTCGGCCCGCGCCCCCGCTTCGTCCTGGACCGGGTGGAGGCGGGCGGCCGCCGCGAGGTGTCCTACCGGGTCCGCTCCGACCTGCGCGGCCGCTACCCGCTGGGCCCGCTCCAGCTGCGCCTGAGCGACCCCTTCGGCATGTGCGAGCTCACCCGGTCCTTCTCCACGCACGACACCCTGACGGTGATACCGCGGGTGGAACCGCTCCCCCCGGTGCGGCTGAGCGGCGAGGCCAAGGGGTACGGCGACGGGCGGCAGCGCTCGCTGGCCCTGGCGGGCGAGGACGACGTCATCCCGCGCGGCTACCGCTACGGCGACGACCTGCGCCGGGTGCACTGGCGCTCCACCGCCCGCTACGGCGAGCTGATGGTGCGGCGCGAGGAGCAGCCGCGGCGCTCCCGCTGCACGGTGCTGCTGGACACCCGGGGCCTGGCCTACCGGGGCGCGGGCCCGGACTCCGCCTTCGAGTGGGCGGTCTCCGGCGCCGCGTCCGTGCTGGTGCACATGCTGGAACGGGGCTTCTCCGTGCGGCTGCTGACGGACACCGGCACCTCGGTGCCCGGGGAGGGCGCGGACGGCTACGCCGGGGGCGGCCAGGAGTCGACCGACGCGGCCGGACTGATGATGGACACCCTCGCGATCGTCGACCACTCCGACGGGGCGGGCCTGTCCCGGTCGTACGACGTGCTGCGCGGCGGCCACGAGGGGCTGCTGGTGGCCTTCCTCGGTGATCTCGACGAGGAGCAGGCGGCGATCGCGGCGAAGATGCGCCAGCGCAGCGCGGGCGCGGTCGCCTTCCTGCTGGACGGCGACGGCTGGACGCGTGAACCGAACGGCGCACCCGATCCGATGAACAGGCAGGAGGAGCGGCTGCGGATGCTGCGCGAAGCGGGCTGGACGGCCCTGAGCGTGCCGCGGGGCGCGACGTTGAACGAGCTGTGGCGGCTGGCGGAGCGCGACCGGGCGGGCGTGATGGCGTCGGACGGCGGGGAGGGGAGGGCATGAGCGGGCGGGCTCGACTGACACTGTGCTCCGCGGCGGCGACACTGCTGGCCTCGTGCGCCCTGCTGCCCCTGGTGGAGCCGGCGACGTGGCTGCTGCAGGCGGCGTTCCTGCTGGCGATCCAGTCCGGGGCGGGCGCGGCGGCCCGGCGCGTGCCGCTGGCCCGGCCGCTGACCGTGGCCGTCCAGGCCCTGGTCACGCTGGTGGCGCTGACCCTGGTCTTCGCCCGGGGGCACGCGGTTCTCGGGCTGGTCCCCGGCCCGGACGCCTTCCGGCACTTCGGCGACCTGCTCCAGGCGGGTTCCGACGACATCGGGCGGTACGCGATACCGGCCCCCCTGTCCGACGGCATCCGGCTCATGGTGATCGGCGGGGTCCTGGTCATCGGCCTGGCGGTGGACACCCTCGCGGTGACCTTCCGCAACGCGGCCCCGGCCGGCCTGCCGCTGCTGGCGCTGTACTCGGTCGCCGCCGGGCTGTTCGACGGATCCGCCGACTGGCTGTGGTTCCTGGTGGCCGCCGCCGGTTATCTGATGCTGCTGCTCGCCGAGGGCCGGGAGCGGCTCTCGCAGTGGGGCAGGGTCTTCGGCGGAGCCACGCACGCCCCGGGCGGGCAGTCCGGACCGGTGGCCCCGGTGCGCACCGGACGGCGCATCGGCATGGCGGCCCTGGGCGTCGCCCTCGTGGTGCCGCTGCTGCCGCTGCCGGCCGTCCAGGACGGCCTGCTGGGCGGGACGCGGGCCGGCGTGGGCGCCGGCAACGGCAGCGGGGGCACGATCTCCGCGGTGAATCCGCTGGTGTCGCTGCGCGACAGCCTGAACGTGGACGAGGACCGCACGGTCCTGACCCTGCGCACCAACAGCGGCAACCTCTCGGACCTGTACCTGCGGATCGTGTCCCTGGACGACTTCGACGGCACCACGTGGAAGCCGGCCAAGCGCCACATCACGGCCGTGCCGGACGACTTCCCGGCGCCGACCGGTCTGGGGCCCGACGTGAAACGGGCGCAGGTCACGACCCGGATCGCGGCCGCCGGCAGCTACGCGCAGGACTGGCTGCCGATGCCGTACCCCCCGAGCGGCGTCCAGATCAAGGGCAACTGGCGTTACGAGCCGGTCGGCATGACGCTGGTCGGCGACCACGGCCAGAACACCAGCGGCAAGACCTACCTGGTGACGAGCCTGGACGTGCAGCCGACGGCGCAGCAGCTGTCCTCCGCTCCCAAGGCGCCCGACTCGATCCGGCGGGACTACACCAAGGTCCCGGACTCCCTGCCCACGGTGGTGGCGCAGCAGGCCCGGGAAATCACCAGGAACGCCACCAGCGGTTACGAGAAGGCGGTCGCGCTCCAGGACTACTTCGCGGTGACCGGCGGATTCGAGTACGACACCCAGGTGGAGGTCGGCAGCGGCCGGGGCGCGATCGCCCGCTTCCTGCGGGACAAGCAGGGCTTCTGCGTCCACTTCTCGTTCGCGATGGCGGCGATGGCCCGCACGCTGGGCATACCGGCGCGGGTCGCGGTGGGCTTCGCTCCGGGCTCCCCCCAGGCGGACGGCACGGTGACGGTGAGCCTGAAGGACGCGCACGCCTGGCCGGAGCTGTACTTCGAGGGCGTCGGCTGGACGCGCTTCGAGCCGACGCCCACGCGTGGCTCGACGCCGACGTACACACTGCCGGAGACGTCGGGCCAGGCGGTGCCCGATCTGCCGCAGGCCTCCCGCTCGGCGGACGCCGCTCCGTCGGCCGCTCCTTCGGCCGGCGTCAGCTGCTCCGCCACGGACAAGAAGCTCGGCAACTGCGCCGACCCGCTGCCGCTGGACCGGACGGACCAGGGAGCGGGCGGCACCCCGTGGTACCGGATCGCCGGCTGGGCCCTGCTGGGACTCGCGGGGCTCGCCCTGCCGCTGCTGCCGATGCTGTGGCGGCTGAGACGGCGCTCGGTGCGGCTGGCGTCCGCCCAGCACGCCGCCGCCACGGCCTCCGGCGCGCCGCCCGGCCGCCGCACGGACGACGCCGACGGCCGACGCGCCGACGGCGAACCCGCGGTGCTGCTGGACGAGCCACCGCAGGAAGCCGCCGAGGCGGCCGCCGGGCATGTCCTCGCGGTGTGGCGCGAGCTCACCGACACGGCCTGGGACTACGGCATCGAGCCGGACGAGGCGCTCACGCCGCGCCGGGCCGCGGCGCGGATCGTACGGATCGGGGAGCTGGGCGAGACGGCGGGCCGTTCGGTGCACCGGGTCGCGGACGCCGTGGAGCGCGTGCTGTACGCCCCGCAGCCGAGGGCCGAGGCCGGCCTGGCGGACGAGGTCCGCAGGGTGCGGGCGGCCCTGCGGGAGAACGCGGGCCGGCGCACGCGGGTGCGTGCCGTGGTGGCGCCGCGTTCGGCCGTCCGCGCGGTGTGGGACCTCGCCGACCGCTGGGCAGCTCTCAGGGCGTCCTGGGCGGGCCGTCTGGCGACGCTGGTCCGTCGGCCGTCCCGCCAGCCGGGCGGCTGAGAAGGGGCGAGCGGGAGACAGCACGAGGGGGCGACCACCCGGCCGGGTGGTCGCCCCCTCGTCGTTGCTCGGTGGGCGGTGTCAGTGACCGCCCTGCTCGTCACGCCGGCGCTGCCAGCGTTGCTCGATACGGTCCATCATGGAGCGCTTCTGCCGACCCTGACCGCGGGTGTGCGGGGCGCCCGGGGCTCCTGCGGCGGCCTGCTCGCCGGGCTTGGGGGCCTTGCGCCAGCCGGTCACGGCGAGCACCGCGCATCCCAGCATGACGAGGAAGCCCACCACGCTCAGCCAGACCTGCTTGGCGACCATTCCGGCCATGAGGAGCGCGATACCCACGAGGAAGCCAGCGACCGCCTGGTAGACCCGCCGCCGGGTGTACGTACGCAGCCCGCTTCCCTCGAGCGCCGACGCGAACTTGGGATCTTCGGCGTACAGCGCTCGCTCCATCTGCTCGAGCATGCGCTGCTCGTGCTCCGAGAGCGGCACGGAGTCCTCCTCATCGTGCAGTCGCCGGGGCGACCCTGGGGGTCCCTTCAGGATAGGCAGGGAATCGCCCCCGTGAAACCCGCCCCTCTACGCCAATTGGCCAACCGCAGCCCGCCATGGGCGTCCCGGCTCGCTGAGGTGTCCATTCCCCGGCAGCCGACCCGTCATGCCGGGCGGTCTCCCTCGATCATACGGCGCACCGGGCCCGAACGGGGGGCCTGTGGCGTACTCCATGCACAGTCAAGCGCCTGATCAGCGGTACGACCCGGGAGGCACTCGGCTCCCGTCGGCCCCCCGTGTCTCACCGAGCACATGAAGCTGGGTGGCCACGGAGTGGAACGCGGGGAGTTCCGCGGCGGCCTCCTCGAGCTTGAGCAGCGCCTCGAGGGCGCCGGGCTCGGTGTCCACGAGCACACCGGGCACGAGGTCGGCGAAGACCCGGACGCCGTGCACCGCGCCGACCTGGAGGCCCGCGCCCTCGACCAGCGCGGTGAGCTGCTCGGCGGTGAAGCGGCGCGGCACGGGGTCGCCCTCGCCCCAGCGGCCGTCCGCGCCGGTGAGCGCCCGGTGGGCCTCCGTGAAGTGGCCGGCGAGGGCGCGCGCGAGGACGGCTCCGCCGAGGCCGGCGGCGAGGAGGCTGACGATGCCGTCGGGGCGCAACGCGGCCACCGCGTTGCGCACTCCCTCGGCCGGGTCGTCGACGTACTCCAGGACGCCATGGCACAGGACGGCGTCGTAACCGCCGCGCTCGACCACGTCGAACAGCCCGTGGGCGTCGCCCTGGACGCCCTTCACGCGGTCCGCGACGCCGGCCTCGGCGGTGCGGCGCTCGAGGGCGAACAGCGCGTTGGGGCTGGGGTCGACGACGGTGACGCGGTGCCCGAGGAGGGCGACGGGCACCGCGAAGTTGCCGCTGCCGCCCCCGGTGTCGAGAACGTCCAGCGACTCCCGACCGGTCGCCTTGATCCGGCGCTCGAGGGCGTCCTGGAGGACCTCCCAGACCACTGCGGTGCGCAGCGAGGCGCGGGAGCGGGGTTGGGAGGCGGGCGGGCGCATCGGATCCGACACGGCAGTTGACTCCTCGGCGCGGCACCGCCTCTTGCGCGGCGGAGCGAACGGGCTGCCTCCCCGCGCCCGGCCCGCGCCGGGGAGCGGGCGGGTGGCGGGAAGGCTTCAGGCGCCTTCCACCCTATTGCCTCCGCCGCCCCGACCGGTGCCGTCGGCCCACGGCCCGGCCGGCCGAGGCGGGCGACGCCGACCGCCACCTCCCCGGCCGGCCCGGGGGCCGCTTCCGGGACGG
Source organism: Streptomyces sp. P3 (assembly GCF_003032475.1). Classification (NCBI taxonomy): domain Bacteria; kingdom Bacillati; phylum Actinomycetota; class Actinomycetes; order Kitasatosporales; family Streptomycetaceae; genus Streptomyces; species Streptomyces sp. P3. Next base: position 4,144,328 of record NZ_CP028369.1, on the reverse strand, counting down.
TGCGCGGCCGGGTGCCGGCGGTGGCGGCGGTGCCCGGTGGCGGGCGGGCATGTCAGCCGGCGTCCGGCAGGTCGCGCCGGCGCGCATCGGGGCCGTCGGGGTCGCCCTCCTCGTGGCGCGGCTGGGGCAGGACCGGCTGGAGCACCAGCATGCGCTCGACGAGACGGAGGAACATCGCCACGTCACGGATCAGGTCGTCGGCGTCACGGCGGCCGGCCGCGCCCTGGATGCCCGCCTCGGCCCGGGCCCGCCGCCGGGCTCCGGAGGCGAACAGCGCGCTCCACTCGGCGAGTTCGGGTGCTATCTCGGGGAGCACCTCCCAGGCGCTGCGGATGCGGGCGCGACGGCGGGAGGAAGGTTCGGGGCGGCCTCGGGCGGCGAGCACCGCCGCCGCGGTACGCAGGGCCGCGAGATGGGCCGTGGCATAGCGGTCGTTGGGGGTCTCGAGGGTGGCCGCCTCCTCCAGGCCAGCGCGGGCCTGGGCGAGCAGGTCGAGGGCGGCGGGCGGGGCTGTGGTGCGGCGGAGCACGGGGTGCACATCGCTCGCCGGGCCGGTCAGTGAGGGGGCAGGGCCGGTGGCGCGGCGCCGGTGTGAGGCGGCTGCGTGGTAGTTGGCCATGACGAACCTCCTGTCGTCAGTGTGACGGCGCGTCCGATACGGGCTGCCGTATGTGCCCATCGTGCGGTATGCCACTGACAATCCGTTCTGACCTGGGATTTTGCTTCGATCGAAAGTTCGGGCTATTTTTTGCACTGACCAGTCAGTTCAAATACTGCGGGGGAACCAGTGGACGGAGTCGGTGTGGCCGCCGACGGCTTGGGGCTGCGAGGTCCCCGCGGATGGGCGTTCCGGGGCGTGGACATCGACGCGGAGCCGGCATCGCTGATCGCGCTCGAGGGGCCCTCCGGCTCCGGCCGGACGAGCCTGCTGCTCGCCCTCACCGGGCGGATGAAGGCCACCGAGGGGACGGCGGCCGTCGGCACGGCCCGCCTGCCCCGGCAGATGGCCGCCGTACGGCGCGTCAGCGCGCTCGCGCACGTCGCCGGTGTGACGGACCTCGAGCCGGCCCTGACGGTCGGCGAGCACCTGCGCGAACGGGCGCTGCTGCAACGGCGGTTCGACGGCTCCGTACGCGATCTGCTGCGGCCGCGCGCGCAGCGGGAGGCGCGGACGACGTCACAGATCGACGCCGCGCTCGCCGCCGCCGGGCTCGACCGCGGGAGCCTGCCCAAGGGCGCGCATACCGCCGTCCGCGATCTGGAGCGCATCGAGGCCCTCCGGCTCTCCGTGGCCCTGGCGCTCATCGGGCACCCCCGGCTGCTCGGCGTCGACGACATCGACCTGAAGCTGACGGACGCCGAGCGGGCCGAGGTCTGGACGCTGCTCAGGTCGCTCGCCGAGGCGGGGACGACGGTTCTCGCCGTGTGCGGCGGCGAGGCTCCCGAGGACGCCGTTCGGGTCCGCACGGACACGGACCCCCTGGTCCGCACGGACACGGCCGCCGGGGCGCCGGCCTCGCAGGACGGCGTCCGCGCGCGAAGCGAAGAGGAACCCGCGCCCACCGGGGCGGGGCAGGACGACGGGCACGCCCCCGAGACCGGACAGGGCGGCACCGACACCACGACCGACGACGAGGAGGAGAGGGCGCATGCGCACGCCGAGACTGGCCGCGCTTGAGCTACGGCGGTTCGGCCGGGGCCGGCTCCCACGGGCGGCCCTGGTCGCGCTGCTGCTGCTGCCGCTGCTGTACGGGGCGCTGTACCTGTACTCCTTCTGGGACCCCTACGGCAGACTCGACCGCATCCCCGTGGCACTGGTGAACGACGACGAGGGCGCGAGGGCCGACGGGAAGCGGATCACCGCCGGGGACGACATCACCGCGAACCTGCGCGACAGCGCGGTCTTCGACTGGCACGAGGTGAGCGCCCGGGAGGCACGCGCGGGCGTGGAGGACGGCAGGTACTACCTGTCGCTGACCATGCCCGCCGACTTCAGCCGGCGGATCGCCTCCAGTTCCGGCGACTCCCCCGCGACCGGTGCCCTCCAGGTGCGCACGAACGACGCGAACAACTACATCGTCGGGCAGATCTCGCGGACCGTCTTCAGTGAGGTGCGCACGGCCGCGTCCACGAAGACCTCCCGGTCCTTCCTCGACAGGATCTTCGTGTCCTTCTCCGACATCCACGGCAAGACCCAGGAGGCCGCGGACGGGGCCGACGACCTGACCGGCGGCATCGGGAAGGCCGCGAAGGGCTCCAAGGCCCTCGCCGACGGGCTGGGCGACGCCAAGGACGGCAGCGGCAAGCTGGCCAAGGGTCTGACGAAGCTCGACGAGCGCGCGGACGCTCTCGAGGACGGCTCGCGGAAGGTCGCCGACGGCACCCAGGCGCTCGCCGACAAGGTCAACGGCTTCTCCGGCGCGGTGGGGCCCTTCCTCCAGGACAACGAGAAGTCCATCGGCGACACCGCCCAGCTGGTCGCCGACTCCGCCGGGCTGATCGACGGCGATCTGGCGGCCCTGGTGAAGGCGGCGCCGCCCGCCGCCAAGGCCGCGCACACGGCCTCCGACACCCTCGCCGCCCTCCACAAGGCGCGCTGCGAGACGCCCGTGCTGCCCGACCCCGCCTGCGCCGACCTGGCGAAGGCCAAGGACTCGGCCGCCGACGTGGCGACGGTCGCCGACGACGTCAACACACTGATCGCGGACCAGGACGGCGACCTGAAGACGCTCCGCACGAACCTGGGCGCCCTGCGGAAGCAGGCGCAGTCGCTCGCCGACGACGCGCCGCATCTCTCCGAGGACCTCTCCGACGCCGTGACCAAGGTCAACGCGCTGAACACGGGCGCCTCGAAAGTGGCCAAGGGTGTCAAGAAGCTGAACGGCGGGCTCGGCACCGCGAAGAAGGGCTCCGTCGACCTGGACTCGGGCGTCGGCAAGCTGGAGACCGGCGCCGAGAACCTCGACGGCGGCATGTTCAAGCTCTCCGACGGCTCCGGCAAACTCGCCGACGGCCTGCACGACGGCGTCCGGCGGATCCCCGACTACGACGAGCGGCAACGCGACGCGCGCACCGCCGTCATGGCCGACCCCGTGCGGCTGGTCTCCCAGGACCTGCACAAGGCGCCCAACTACGGCACCGGATTCGCCCCGTACTTCATCCCGCTGTCGCTGTGGGTGGGCGCGATGGTGGCGTACATGCTGATCGCCCCGATGAACCGGCGCGCGCTGGCCGCCGGCGCCCCGGCGTGGCGGATCGCGCTGGCGGGCTGGCTCCCGGTGGTGGCGATCGGGGTGCTGCAGACCACGGCGCTGATGGCCGTGCTGCACTGGTGGGTCGGTCTCGAGATGGTGCGGGCGGCGGGCACGGTGGGCTTCCTGTTCCTGGTGTCGGCGTGCTTCGCGGCGCTCGTGCAGTGGCTCAACGCGCGCTTCGGAGCGGCGGGCCGGATCCTCGTCCTCGCCCTGCTGATGCTGCAGCTGACGTCCGCGGGCGGAACCTACCCCGTCCAGACCAGCCCCGGATTCTTCACCGCGGTGCATCCCTACCTGCCGATGAGTCACGTGGTCGACGCGCTGCGCCGGCTCATCACGGGCGGCGGCCTGGCACCGGTGTGGCAGGCGTGCGTGGTGCTCGTCGCCTTCACCGCGGGAGCTCTCGCGCTGACCGCCCTGTCGGCGCGACGCCGGCAGGTGTGGACGCCGGCCCGGCTGCACCCGGAGCTGACCCTGTGAGGATCCGTAGTCCGGACGACCGAGTTCCTGTGACAATCGGGACCATGGAAAGCAGCACCACCCCGGGCGGCCGCACCCGCCGCGAGGCCACCCGGCAGAAGCTCTACGAGGCGGCCGTCACCCTCATCGCCGAGCAGGGCTTCTCCGCGACCACCGTCGACGAGATCGCCGAACGGGCCGGCGTCGCCAAGGGCACGGTCTACTACAACTTCGCGAGCAAGTCGGTCCTGTTCGAGGAGTTGCTGCGGCACGGCGTGGGTCTGCTCACCGCGTCGCTGCGCGAAGCCGCCGAGCGCACGGCCCGGGAAGGCTGCGGCAAGGTCGACGCGCTGGACGCGATGATCCGCGCGGGCCTCGTCTTCATCGACCGCTATCCGTCCTTCACCCAGCTGTACGTGGCCGAGCTGTGGCGCACCAACCGGGCGTGGCAGTCCACGCTGATGGTGGTCCGGCAGGAGGCGGTGGCCGTCGTCGAGGATGTGCTCCGCGAGGGCGTGGACAACGGCGAGTTCAGCGACGAGATCGACGTGCCGCTGACGGCGGCCGCGCTGGTCGGCATGGTGCTCGTGGCCGCCCTCGACTGGCAGGCCTTCCAGCCGCAACGATCCCTGGACGACGTCCATTCCGCGCTCTCGCGGCTGTTGCAGGGGCGGGTCAGCGGGCGCCGCTAGCCGAACGGCACACGCGCGTGCCGAGGCGAACGGCCCCGCACGCGCGCGTGTGGCGGTGCGGCCGCACCGGGATCGCGCACTGCGCGCGGCGGCCGTCGCGCGGGCACACGAAAGCGCCGGTCCGCAGCGGCCACGTCCCCCGTGGGCCGCCGCGAACCGGCGCTTCCTCGTGCTCCCCCGTTGTCCCCCGTTCCCCCGTCCGGTCGTTCCCCCGGATCCCCCGTGCCTCGCTCCCGCCGAACCCGTCGGCGGAAGGAGCGGATCGAGGACCGCTCCGTTCCGGCGCCCCGTGTCGCCGGTGCCGGAGCCGCCCCGCTTTCCGTGTCTCCACTCTTCCGTCCACGCAGGCCGGCCCCCATCCGCGCGCGTACTCAACTCACCCCCTAGGTACGCGTACTCAGGGCTGCGCGCTCATCCCCAGGACGTTGTGCGGCCGACTGGTTACGATCGCCTCCGTGTCCGTACTCCCCCTCGTCTTCACCAGCGGCTGGGCCAGCGGCATCAACGCCTACGCGGTGGTGCTGCTGCTCGGTGTGTTCGGCGCCACCGGCCTGAGCGACGACGTCCCCGCAACGCTGCAGCGCCCCGAGGTGCTGATCGCCGCGGGTGTCCTGTTCCTGTGCGAGGCGGTCGCCGACAAGATCCCGTACGTGGACTCGGCGTGGGACGCGGTGCACACGGTCGTCCGGCCGGCGGCGGGAGCCTGGGTGGGCGCGGTGCTCGCCGGGCAGAGCGGCTCGCTCTCCGACGCGGCGGCCGCCGTGCTCGGCGGTTCGACGGCGCTGGCCAGCCACGCCGTCAAGGCCGGCACCCGGATGGCGGTGAACTCCTCGCCGGAGCCGTTCAGCAACGTGATCCTGAGCCTGGCCGAGGATCTCGGGGTCGCCGGGATCGTGACGTTCGCGATCTTCCACCCGGTGGCCGCCTCGGTCGTCGCGGCGACGCTGCTGCTGGCCGGTCTGACGGTGCTGTTCTTCCTCGTCTCGCGGATCCGGCGGTTCCTTCGGCGCAGGGCGCAGCGGCGGGAGGAGCGCCGGCTCACCCGGCTCCCGTGGCCGCCGCCGGGCTGACGGCGTGGGTGTCGGCGGCGGCCGATAAAGTCGCGGGCATGGCAGGAATTGCGGTGATCGGCGCCGGCATGGGCGCGCTGGCGGCGGCCGCCCGGCTGGCCGTCGCGGGCCACCGGGTGACGGTGTACGAGCGGACGGGGACGTACGGCGGAGCGGTGCGCCGCTTCGAGCGGGACGGTTTCGGCTTCGACACCGGTCCCGGGCTGCTCACGCTCCCGGCCGTCTGGCGCGATCTGTTCGTCAAGACCGGCAAGGAGCCCCTGGAGGAGTGCGTCGAGCTGGTCCAGGTCGACCCGTCCGCCCGCCATGTCTTCGCGGACGGCACCGAGGCGGCGCTGCCGAACGCCTCACGCGCGGGGGTCGTCTCCGCGCTGGACGAGGCGCTGGGCGCGCAGGCCGGGCAGCGCTGGGGCGACTTCCTGGTGCGGGCCCGCGAAGCCTGGGACCGCACCCGCCGCCCGCTCCTGGAGGAGCCCCTGTGGCCGAACTGGTCGGTGCTGGCCGACCGCGAGCCCTACCCGGCGGTGCCGCACAGGCGTCTGCTGCGCACCCGACGCGCCGGCACCCTCGCCGAAGTGGGCGCCTGGGAGCTGCGCGACCCCCGGCTCGCCGCGCTCCTCGAGTCCCACGCGCTCGCGTACGGTCTCGACCCGCGGGCCGCTCCGGCGAGCGCGGCCGTCCTGCCGTACATGGAGCACGCCTTCGGCACCTGGTACGTGCGCGGCGGGATGCGGGAGCTGGCCGGCGCGGTGTACGAGCGGTGCCTGGCCCGCCGGGTCGTGTTCGTCTTCGACGCCGAGGTGACGCGCGTCCTGGAGAAGGACGGGCGGGCGGCGGGCGTGGAACTGGCCGACGGACGGGTGGCGGACGCGGACTTCGTGGTCGCCCCGGGCGGCTTCGCGGGCCTGCCCGCCCGCGGCGAGGGCGAGGTCGTCGCCCAGCGGTCCCTGCCGAGCCGGCTGACCGTGTTGCTGGCGCTGCGCGGCCCCCGTCCGCAGGACGCCGTCCACCGCACGGTGGTGCACACCCGGGACCGTGAGAGCGAGCTGGCGAGTCTCTTCGGTGCCGTGCCGTCCGCGCCCGCGCTGCCGACGGTGACGGTCCTGCGGCCGGACGACGCCCGGCTGGTCCCGGACGGCGACCACGAGGCGGTCACCATCGGTGCCGTGGTCCCCGCCGGGGAGGAACTGCCGGCCGCGCGGACGGAGCTGGGGGCCGACGCGCTGGTCGCCGCCGCCGAGCGGGCCCTGCCAGGTCTGCGCGACCGGATCCTGTGGCGTGAGGTGCACACCGCGGCCGACATCGCGCGGGAGACCGGTGCGGCGGGCGGAGCCGTTCCGGCGCCCGCGTTGGCCGCGGCCGGGGGGCGGCTGCTGCATCCCGCCAACTCCACCGCGATGCAGGGCCTGTTCACCGTGGGTGGCTGGTCGCATCCGGGCGGCGGACTGCCGCACGCGGGGATGTCGGGCGCGCTGGTGTCCGGTCTGATCGTCGAGGGCCCGCAGTTCCGGGGCTCGCGTTGAACGCCGGGTGCTCGCAGTGAGCGCCGGAGGCGCGCGGTGGGCGAGCGCGGCTCGGCGGTGGGCGAACGGGGATCAGCGGTGGAAGAACGGGGATCGGCGGTGAGCGCCGGGCACGGGCAGGGAGCCGACCCGGCTGGGGCGTGTTTCGGTCGGCCGGGGCACGCGGTGGGTGAACGTGAACGCGGCCGTCAGAACCGGTACTGCTCGTCGTAACCGGTTCCCTGGCCGGGCCCCTGTTGCCGGCCCTCGCCCTGGTAGGGGTACTGCTGCTCGGACGGGAAGTCGCCGCCCAGCGGATCGTCGGTGTTTCGCTGCTGCGGGACCCAGACGCCGCCGGCCGGGGTCTCCCCGTAGCCGCCCGTGCCGTACTGGTCCTGGCCGTAACCCTGCTGCTCGTACTGCTGCTGCCCGTAGGCGGGGTCGTAGGAGCCTCCGCCGTAGGTCTGGGTGCCGATGTACGGGTCGGAGTAGGCGGCGTACTGCTGCTCGCCTGTGGCGTCGTAGCCGTACTGCTGCTGGTAGCCGGAGTAGCCGTCGTAGCCGTAGTTCTGGTCGGTGCCCTGGGCGGCCGCCGCGTACTGGTCCTGCCCCTGTTGCTGGCCCTGGCCGGTCGATGCCGCGTACGCGGTGTCGCTGTATATGCCGTAGGAGCCGGTGTCGTCGGGCATGGGCTGCGGCTCGTAGACGGAGGCGGCCGGGTCGGCGGTGCGGGCGGCGGGGGTGAAGACGTCGTCGCGGTCGAAGTCGTCGTCGTAGGCGTCCCTGTCACCGCGCGCGCCGCCGTTGCGGACGGAGTCCGCGGCGTCGGCGTCGTAGGGCGCACCGGAGTCGAAGCCCGCCTCGGCCGCCTCCGGACCGGAGACCTCGAGGCTCGGGTCCTGGCGCTCGGCCTTGCCGCGGCGGCGTTTGGCGAAGGTGTCGCCCTCGTCGTCCGCGTCGGCGCGCCGGAAGGCCCAGCCCTCGGCGAAGCCACGCCGGAAGGAGAGCGTCACGTAGGTCTGGCCGACCGCGAAGGCGGCCGCGCCCAGCGCGATGACGACGACCGAGGGGATCAGGACACCGAGGACGACGCCGAGGAAGCCGACGAAGGCCAGCAGCCGCCAGCGCAGCCGCGCCTTGTACTGCAGCAGCACCTCACCGAGCAGCCACAGCGCGACGATGCCGAACGCGATGTAGAGGACCGTCCAGCCCATGTACGCCCCTCTCCCAGTGGCCGCTACGCAGTGTGTCGTAAGTCGGTGCGACCGGTCTAGGCCTGCGGCGGATGGTGCAGGCCCAGGTTCTCGTAGATTTCCAGCGTCGCCGTGGAGCTGTTGAGCGTGATGAAGTGCAGTCCGGGCACTCCCTCGGCCAGCAGCCGTGCGCAGAACTCCGTGGCGAAGTCGATACCAATGGAGCGTACAGCGGACGGATCGTCTTTGGCTGTGAGGATCCGCTCTTTCAGGGCGGCCGGGAAGCGGGCGTTGCTGAGCTGGGGCAGGCGTTCCAGCATCTTCACACTCGTCACCGGAAGCACCTCGGGGATGACCGGAGTCACACAGCCGGCCGCCTCGACCCGGTCGCGCAGCCGCAGATAGGAGTCGGGCTCGAAGAACATCTGCGTGATGGCGTAGTCGGCGCCGGCCCGGCACTTGTCGACGAAGTGCGCGACGTCCGTCTCCCAGGCGTCGGAGCGCGGGTGCATCTCGGGGAACGCGGCGACGCCCACGCAGAAGTCGCCCGACTCCTTGATGAGCCGGACGAGTTCGGCGGCGTACGTCAGGCCTCGCGGATGCGGCACCCAGGCGCCCATGGGATCGCCGGGCGGGTCACCGCGCACGGCGAGCATGTTGCGGATCCCGGCGTCGGCGTACTGGCCGATGATGTTGCGCAGCTCGGCGACGGAGTGGTCCACGGCGGTGAGGTGCGCGACCGGCGTCAGGGTGGTGTCGACGACGATCTGCTCGGTCTCGCGGACCGTGGTCGCCCGGGTGGAGCCGCCGGCGCCGTACGTGACCGAGACGAAGTCCGGCGCGACCGCCTCGACCCTGCGCAGCGCGTTCCACAGGCTCCGCTCACCCTGGGGCGTCTTCGGCGCGTAGAACTCGAAGGAGTACGTCGTCTTGCCGGTGGCCAGGATGTCGCGCACGGTGCGCGCGCGGTCCGTCCTGGTGGATGCGGTTCCCAGTGCCATACCCGCAGGTTAGTCAGGGGTGGGCGGTCCCCCAACCGGATGCGGGATATTTGCCCGAATTGCCGCCTTGTTGTCCATCCCTTGGACAGTCGTACGGGAAACGACCGTACGAGCCGGAGCCCGTTCGGCCCGCGGGCGGCCCACCGGCCGGCCCCTACGCCTCGCTCAGTCGCTTCGCGAACTCGGCCGCCGCGGCGCCCGGGTCCGCCGCCTCGGTGATCGCCCGGACGACCACGACCCGGCGGGCGCCCGCCGCAAGCACCTCGTCGAGGTTGTCGAGGCCGACGCCGCCGATGGCGAACCACGGCCGGTCGGTGCCGAGACCGGCGGTGTGCCGGACCAGGTCGAGGCCGGGCGCGTGCCTGCCGGGCTTGGTGGGGGTGGGCCAGCACGGGCCGGTGCAGAAGTAGTCGACGCCCTCCTGGACCGCGGCCGCCTCGGCCTCGGCCGCCGCGTGCGTGGAGCGGCCGACGAGGACGCCGTCGCCGAGGATCGCGCGGGCCGCGGGGACCGGGAGGTCGCCCTGGCCGAGGTGGAGGACGTCGGCCCCGGCGGCGTGCGCCACGTCCGCGCGGTCGTTGACCGCGAGCAGCCTGCCGTGCCGGGCGCAGGCGTCGGCGAACACCTCCAGGTGCTCCAGCTCCTCGGCCGCCTCCATGCCCTTGTCACGCAGTTGGACGATGTCCACGCCGGCCGCGAGGACGGCGTCCAGGAACTCCGGAAGGTCACCCTGGCGGGTGCGGGCGTCCGTGCACAGGTACAGCCGGGCCGCGGCCAGGCGGGTGCGGGCGGTGTCGGGCATACGAAGTCCCCCCAGGGTGGTGGCGTACGGGGGCGGGGTGCGCCCCCGTACACCGGGTGTCGGTGCGAATCCGCGGGTCAGACGGCGAGCGCCTGGGCGCGGCGCTTCACCTCCGTGCCGCGATTCTCACTCAGGGCCTGCGCGGGCGTACCGGGCAGGCTCGGGTCGGGAGTGAAGAGCCACTCGAGCATCTCTTCGTCCTTGAAGCCGTCGTCCCGCAGCAGGGTCAGGGTCCCGACCAGGCCCTTCACCACCTTGTCCCCGTCGATGAAGGCGGCGGGGACGTGCAGCGCACGGTTCTCCCCCCGGCGTACGGCGATGAGCTGGCCGTCCTTGATCAGCTGCCGGACGCGGATCACGTCGACATCGAGCATCTCCGCGATGTCGGGCACGGTGAGCCAGGCGGGGACGAGAGCATCGGTCTTTGCGTCAATCTCGGTCACGGGAACAAGCCTGCCATCTGCCGCTGACAGCCGGAAGCCGGGCCGGTCCGACCAGGGGGTCCGGCTCAGGCGGTGGCCGCCTTCAGGGGCCGGGCCGGGTCCACGAGGAGCCGCGGATTCATCGGCGTGCCCGCCTCGATCAGCCGCCTGCCCTGGGCGAGGTCGCGCGGGCGCCCCACCGCCAGCAGGGCGACCAGACGGTCCTCGCGCAGCCAGCAGACGGTCCAGGCCGGCCCGGACGGGTCGCCGCGCCACAGCAGGGCGTCGGCGTCGGCGTGGTGACCCGCGTACTGGACGAAGCGGCCGAACTGCTCCGACCAGAAGTACGGGACCGGGTCGTAGGGGACCGGCGGCTCGCCGGTGGCCGCGCCGAGGATGTTCGCCGCGACCGTGCGCGGCCCCTGGAGGGCGTTGTCCCAGTGGTGGACGAGCAGCCGCTCGCCGTACCTGCGCGACGGGAAGGAGGCGCAGTCGCCGACCGCGTACACGTCCGGCAGGCTGGTACGCAGGCCCGCGTCCGCCACGACCTCGCGGTGCGCGCCCAGCTCGACGCCGGAGCCGGTGAGCCAGGCGGTGGCGGGGCGGGCGCCGATGCCGACCACGACGGCGCCGGCGGGCAGCCGCGAGCCGTCGTCCAGCACGACGACGCCGGGCTCCAGGCGCGCCACGCGCGTGTGGGTGCGCAGGTCGGCGCCGCTGTCGGCGTACCAGCCGGTCATCGGGGCGGCGACCTCGGGCGGCAGCGCCCCGGCCAGCGGACGGTCGGCGGCCTCGACGACGGTGACCGCGCAGCCGGCCTCGCGCGCGGCCGTGGCGAACTCCGCGCCGATCCAGCCGGCGCCGACGACCACGACCTCGTGCTGCAGGGCGAGGACCGGCCGCAGGCGCTCGGCGTCGTCCAGGGTGCGCAGCAGGTGCACGCCGGGCACGCCCTCGGAGCCCGGCAGCCGGACGGGCTCCGCCCCGGTGGCGAGGACCAGGACGCCGTAGGGGACGGGCCCGCGTCCGGTGTCCAGCTCGTGGTCGGCGGGCCGCAGGCCGAGGACCTCGCGGCCGAGCTCCAGCCGGATGCCTAGGCCCTCGAAGTCGACGTCGAAGGCGGAGTTCTCGGCCTTGCCGAGCAGCACCGCCTTGGACAGCGGCGGCCGGTCGTAGGGCTGGTGCGGTTCCGCGCCGATCAGGGTGACGGCTCCGTCGAAGCCCTGTTCGCGCAGGGCGACCGCGGTCTGGACCCCGGCCATGCCCGCGCCGACGACGACCACGCTCCGCGCCCCGGACCGGCCCTCTTCCTGCCTCTGCTCGCTCACCCGATCACCATAGACACCTGACGTTTTGTCAGTCAGCCGCCCTGCTCGGTGACCTGCTCCACACCGCGAGGGGCGTCCCGTGCTTCGCGGGCGGTTTACTCCTCTTCGTCCGGGATCTGCTCCACGACGCTGGTGCCGTGGCCCGCCTGCGACTCCCACTCCCAGGTCTCGGCGAGGCGCAGCCGGCCGTCGGGCAGCTCCACGACCGTCGACACGCAGTGCCCCGAGGAGGTCGTCCCGTCGTGCCCCAGCTGGACGTACCGGAAGTCGAGCCGGTCCCCCTCGCGGGTGCCCACCAGACGCCCGCGCACGACGTCGCCGCCCGCGTACTCGGCCCACACCGCCCCGTCCCGCTCGTGGTAGGCGAAGCGGGTGCGCGGGCCGACCTGCCCGGGGGCCTGGTCGGCCACGGGGGCGAGGACGAGACCGTCGAGCGAGCGTGCCATGGGCGGGGGCTCCCTTACTGAGGCGTGTCGCGGCGGGCTAGGGTGGCCAACGTAGAGCACTCGCGGGAGCCCGGACGCACCGGGCTGAGAGGGAGGCTGGCGGCCTCCGACCGTACGAACCTGATCCGGGTCATGCCGGCGAAGGGAGGGGCTGGACGCCCATGCCGTCTCCACGCACATCAGACGTCCTCGTCATCGGGGGCGGGATCATCGGGCTGGTCACCGCCTGGCGGGCCGCGCAGCGCGGCCTCACGACGGCGGTGGTGGACCCGGAGCCGGGCGGCGGGGCCGCCCAGGTGGCCGCCGGGATGCTGGCCGCCGTCACGGAACTGCACTACGGCGAGCAGACCCTGCTCGGTCTCAACCTCGCCTCGGCCCGCCGCTATCCGGACTTCGCGGCGGAGCTGACGGAGCTGACCGGCCTCGGCGTCGGCTACCGGCGCTGCGGCACGCTCGCGGTCGCGCTGGACGCCGACGACCGCACCCACCTGCGCGAACTGCACGCCCTGCAACGGCAGTCGGGGCTGGAGTCGGAATGGCTGTCCGGGCGCGAGTGCCGGCGTCTGGAGCCGATGCTCGCGCCGGGGGTGCGCGGCGGACTGCGGGCGGACGGCGACCACCAGGTCGATCCGCGACGGCTGGCCCTGGCCCTGACGGCCGCCTGCGAGCGCGCGGGCGTCGTCTTCCATCGCACCTGGGCGGAGCGTCTGACGGTCGTGGGCGACCGGGCGACGGGGGCCGTCCTGCAGGACGGCGCGGCGGCGGCGGGGCAGGTGGTGCTCGCCGGCGGCAGTCTGAGCGGGCGGCTCGCGGGCGTCCCGCAGGACGTGCTGCCCGCCGTGCGGCCCGTCAAGGGGCAGGTGCTGCGGCTGGCCGTGCCGGCGCGGTGCGCGCCGTTCCTGAACCGGACCGTGCGGGCCGTGGTCCGCGGCAGCCAGGTCTACCTGGTCCCCCGGGAGAACGGCGAACTGGTGGTGGGCGCGACCAGCGAGGAGCTGGGCTGGGACACGACGGTGACGGCGGGGGGCGTGTACGAGTTGCTGCGCGACGCCCACGAGCTGGTCCCGGGCATCACCGAGCTGCCGCTCACCGAGACACGTGCGGGTCTGCGGCCGGGGTCCCCGGACAACGCGCCGCTGCTCGGGCCGACGGAGCTGCCCGGGCTGCTGCTGGCCACCGGGCACTACCGCAACGGCGTCCTGCTGACGCCGGTGACCGGTGACGCGATGGCGCAGGCCCTGGTCACCGGGGAGCTGCCGGACGAGGCCCGCCCCTTCACTCCGCGGCGTTTCGGCGCCGCCGCACTCCTGGAGCAGCCCGCGTGAACGCCCGTGTGCACATCTCGGTCAACGGCGAGCGGCGGGAGTTCGCCGCCGGCACCGCCCTCGACGGCGTCGTCCGGTCCCTGACGCCCGCCGCCTCCGGGGTGGCCGCCGCGCTCAACGAGACCGTCGTCCCGCGCGCGCAGTGGCCGTCGACGGCGCTGTCCGACGGTGACCGCGTGGAAGTCCTCACCGCCGTCCAGGGAGGCTGAGCCATGGCCGACGACGCACTCGTCCTCGGCGGGACGGCCTACTCGTCCCGGCTGATCATGGGTACCGGGGGCGCGCCCAGCCTGGAGGTGCTGGAGCGGGCCCTGGTCGCCTCCGGCACCGAGCTGACGACGGTCGCGATGCGCCGGGTGGACCCGTCGGTGCACGGGTCCGTGCTGTCGGTGCTGGAGCGGCTCGGCATCCGGGTGCTGCCGAACACGGCGGGGTGCTTCACGGCCGGCGAGGCCGTGCTGACGGCACGGCTGGCCAGGGAGGCGCTGGGGACCGACCTGATCAAGCTGGAGGTCATCGCCGACGAGCGGACCCTCCTGCCGGACCCGGTCGAGCTGCTGGACGCTGCGGAGACGCTGGTGGACGAGGGGTTCACCGTACTGCCCTACACGAACGACGATCCGGTGCTGGCCCGGAAGCTGGAGGACGTCGGCTGCGCCGCGGTGATGCCGCTGGGGTCGCCGATCGGGTCCGGCCTCGGGATCCGCAACCCGCACAACTTCCAGCTGATCGTCGAGCACGCGCGCGTGCCGGTGATCCTGGACGCGGGGGCCGGCACGGCGTCGGACGCGGCGCTGGCGATGGAGCTGGGGTGTGCGGGGGTGATGCTGGCGTCGGCGGTGACACGCGCGCGGGATCCCGAGCGGATGGCGTCCGCCATGCGGGCCGGTGTCGAGGCGGGCAGGTCGGCCCGGCTGGCGGGCCGGATCCCCCGCCGCTACTTCGCCGAGGCGTCGTCCCCCGTCGAGGGCCTGGCCGCCCTGGACCCGGAACGCCCCGCTTTCTGACGGCCGGTCGCCGGACGGGCGAGGGACCTCACCGGCGCGGGACTCACCCGGGCCGCGAGCGCGCCCCGGGCCCCGGGCGTTACCCGCGGGTTCGCGTCACAGCTCGGCTGCAGTCGCGCTGCGATCCCGGTGTGATCGGCGGGGTGTCGGTGACGGCTCGTACACTCACCTGCGTGGACACGACCCTTCAGGACCCTCTGGTCGGGCAGGTGCTCGACGGCCGGTATCGCGTGGAGGCGCGGATCGCGGTCGGCGGGATGGCCACGGTCTACCGGGCCGTGGACACCCGCCTCGACCGCGTGCTCGCGCTCAAGGTGATGCATCCGGCGCTCGCCGCCGACGCGGCGTTCGTCGAGCGGTTCATCCGGGAGGCGAAGTCCGTCGCCCGCCTGGCCCATCCGAACGTCGTGCAGGTCTTCGACCAGGGCGCCGACGGGGCGTACGTCTACCTCGCCATGGAGTACATCGCCGGCTGCACCCTGCGGGACGTGCTGCGCGACCGCGGGGCCCTGCAGCCGAGGGCCGCACTCGACATCCTGGAGCCGGTCCTCGCCGCGCTCGGCGCCGCGCACCGGGCCGGGTTCGTGCACCGGGACATGAAGCCGGAGAACGTGCTGATCGGGGACGACGGCCGGGTCAAGGTCGCCGACTTCGGCCTGGTGCGCTCGGTGGACACCGTCACCAGCACCACCGGGGCGGTGCTCGGCACCGTGTCCTACCTCGCCCCCGAGCAGATCGACCAGCCGGGCGCCGCCGATCCCCGCGTCGACGTGTACGCGTGCGGCGTCGTGCTCTACGAGATGCTCACCGGCGACAAACCGCACGAGGGGGACTCCCCCGCGATCGTGCTCTACAAGCACCTCCACGAGGACGTCCCGGCTCCCTCGGTGCTCGTTCCCGGGCTGCCGTTCGAGCTGGACGAACTCGTGGCGTCGGCCACCGCGCGCACGCCCGGGGTCCGGCCGCACGACGCCGTCGCGCTGCTCGGACAGGTCCGGGAGGCGCGCGCCCCGCTCACCGAGGAGCAGTTGGACGCGCTGCCGCCGCAGGCCCTCTCCGGCGAGCACGACAACGCCGAGGACCGCACGAGCGTGATCCCCCGCTCGCTCACCGTCCCCCGCCCGCTGCCGGTCGGCGAGGACGAGCCCGCCGACGACGCCGCGTTCCACCGGACCTCCCGGTTCCAGAGCCCGCCTCCGCTGCCGCCCCGGCGCCGTTCCGTGCGGCCCGGGCGCTCGGTGATCGCGCTCGTCACCGTCGTCCTGGTGGTGCTCGGCGTGGGCGCGGGCGTCTGGTACATCAACTCCGGCCAGTTCACCAAGGTCCCCGCGGTGCTGACGCAGAAGGAGGCCGAGGCCCGCAAGCGCCTGGAGGCGGCGGGGCTCGAGGTCGGCAAGGTCCGGCACACGTACAGCGACACGGCCGCGCGCGGCACGGTCACGGAGACGGACCCCGGGCCGGGCGCCCGGATCCGCAAGAACGATTCGGTGGCGCTCACCGTCTCCGACGGCCCCGAGATCGTGAAGGTGCCCGACGTGCAGGGCACGGCGCTGAAGAAGGCCGAGGACCTGCTGAAGAAGGACGGCCTCGAACCGGGTCTGGTCACCGAGGAGTTCAGCGACGAGATCGCCCAGGGTGCGGTGATCAGCACCGATCCCGAGGCGGGCGCGCAGCGCCGCGCGGGCGCCGCGATCGCGCTGGTCGTCAGCAAGGGCGGCCCGGTCGACGTCCCCGACGTCGCAGGTGACGACCTGGACGACGCGAAGGCCGAGCTGGAGAAGGCCGGCCTGACGGTGAAGGTCTCCTCCGAGCGGGTCAACTCCGAGGTCGACAAGGGCAGGGTCGCGGCGCAGACCCCCAAGGCGGACAGCCAGCTCGCCGAGGGCGACACCGTGACGCTGACCCTGTCCAAGGGCCCGGAGATGGTCGAGGTCCCGGATGTGGTCGGCTCGAGCGTGGACGACGCCAAGTCGCTCCTGGAGCAGTCCGGGTTCAAGGTCGACGAGGACCGCGGCCTGCTCGGTCTGTTCGGCGACACCGTGAAGAAGCAGTCCGTCCAGGCCGGGAAGTCGGCCCCCAAGGGGTCGACGATCACGATCACCATCCGGTGACGGACCGGGCGGGCGGGCATGACACCCTGACCGGGTGAGTGCTCGTCCCCCCTTCCCCTCCCGCAATCCCGTCGGCGGCCATGTGCCCGTGGCCGGCGGTCTGCACCGCGTGGGCATGTCGTACGCGCACGACCTCGAGGCCGAGACGGTCCAGGTGTTCGTGGCCAACCCCCGCGGCTGGGCC
Source organism: Streptomyces sp. P3 (assembly GCF_003032475.1). Classification (NCBI taxonomy): domain Bacteria; kingdom Bacillati; phylum Actinomycetota; class Actinomycetes; order Kitasatosporales; family Streptomycetaceae; genus Streptomyces; species Streptomyces sp. P3. The sequence goes on along the minus strand of NZ_CP028369.1, from coordinate 4,127,532 downwards.
ACGCCGACGGGCGACCCCCGGCAGGACGAGGCCTTCCGGGAGGCGTGCGAGGCGCGGTCGGTCCCGGCGTACGTGCACGCCCCGTACCTGATCAACTTCGGCTCGCACACCGAGGCCACGGCCGAGCAGTCGGTGGAGTCGATGCGGCACTCGCTGCGCCGGGGGCGGGAGATCGGCGCGCTGGGCGTGGTCGTGCACACCGGGAGCGCGACGGGCGGCCGGGACCGGTCGGTGGCGCTGAAACAGGTCCGCGAGTACCTGCTGCCGCTGCTGGACGAGCTGACCCACGACGAGGACCCGTTCCTGCTGCTGGAGTCCACCGCCGGCCAGGGCTCCTCGCTCTGCTCCCGGACCTGGGACTTCGGGCCGTACTTCGAGGCCCTGGACTCCCACCCCAGGCTGGGCGTCTGCCTCGACACCTGTCACGTCTTCGCGGCCGGGCACGACCTGGCCGGCCCGTCCGGCATGCACCGGACCCTCGACCTGCTGGTGGACACGGTCGGCGAGGGCCGGCTGAAACTGATCCACGCCAACGACTCCAAGGACGTGGCGGGCGCCCACAAGGACCGGCACGAGAACATCGGCGCGGGCCACATCGGCGAGGAGCCCTTCCGGGACCTGATGACCCACCCGGCGACGGCGGGCGTGCCGCTGATCATCGAGACGCCGGGCGGCAGGGAGGGCCACGCGAGGGACGTGCGGCGGCTGAAGAGGCTGCGGGACGGCTGAGGGCTCCCGGCCCGGCAGCCGGTCAGAGTTCGGGGCCGTCCCCGGGCTCCTCCTGGTAGGAGTAGCGCTGCTCGCTCCAGGGGTCGCCGATGTTGTGGTAGCCGCGCTCCTCCCAGAAGCCGCGGCGGTCGGCGGTCATGTACTCGATGCCGCGGACCCACTTGGGGCCCTTCCAGGCGTACAGGTGCGGGACGACCAGACGCAGCGGGAAGCCGTGCTCGGCCGTGAGCAGCTCGCCGTCCTTGTGGGTGGCGAAGATCGTGCGATCGGCGGCGAAGTCGGACAGCCGCAGGTTGGAGCTGAAGCCGTACTCGGCCCACACCATCACATGGGTGACGCTCGCGGCGGGCGGCGCGATCTCCAGGATCGTGCGGGCCGGGATGCCGCCCCACTCGGCGCCGAGCATGCTGAACTTCGTCACACAGTGCAGATCGGCCAGCACCGAGGCGTACGGAAGCGCGGTGATCTCGTCGTGGTTCCAGCAGCGTTTCTCACCGTCGGCGGTGGCCCCGAAGACCCGGAACTCCCAGCGCTCGGGACGGAACTTGGGGACCGGACCGTAGTGGGTGACGGGCCAGCCGCGCTGCAGTCGCTGTCCCGGCGGAAGCTCGGACACCGCCTCTTCTCCAGATTCTCGCTCCACCGGATGACCCATGACTCCATCCTGACAGACCCCGGACGATGCACATGACCAGCCATGACCGGGCATATCCCGAATCGGGCAACTGATACTAAGCATGCACTAACTTACTAAGTACGCACTTACTGGACGATCTTCGGTGCCGGTGAAATCATGCGGCGGAACCTCCCCGAATTCTCCGACGTGGAAGGAGCCTCTGCGATGCAGGGCGACCCCGAGGTCATCGAGTTCCTCAACGAGCAGCTCACCGGCGAACTCACCGCCATCAACCAGTATTTCCTCCACGCCAAGATGCAGGAGAACTTCGGCTGGACGAAGCTCGCGAAATACACGCGGCACGAGTCCTTCGACGAGATGAAGCACGCCGAGGTGCTCACCGACCGGATTCTCTTCCTGGACGGGCTGCCTAATTACCAGCGGCTCTTCCACGTGCGCGTCGGGCAGACGGTCAAGGAGATGTTCGAGGCCGACCGGCTGATCGAGGTGGAGGCGATCGACCGGCTGAAGCGCGGCATCAAGGTGATGCGCGAAAAGGGCGACATCACGTCCGCGAACATCTTCGAGTCGATCCTCGAGGACGAGGAACACCACATCGACTATCTGGACACCCAGCTGGAGCTGGTGGAGAAGCTCGGCGAGGCGCTCTACATCGCCCAGCTGATCGAGCAGCCGGAGAGCTGAACCGGGAGGCCCCGGCCGGGCCGCGTCCCGCTCGGCGCCCCGGAACCCAGTACTGCAACGGTGTGTACTAGGCCGCTTCGTCGAGTGCGGCGAGGACCGGCGCCTTCTGGTCGGCGAGGTCGGTCACACCCGGGCGCGGGCAGGCGCCCCGGCCCAGGATGGCCTGGATCCGGCGCACGCAGGAGCCGCAGTCCGTGCCCGCCTTGCAGGCGGAGGCGATCTGGCGCGGTGTGCAGGCGCCGTCGTCCGCGTGCTGTTTGACCTGGGCCTCGGTCACCCCGAAGCAGCTGCACACGTACACGCGGTTCACCTCCTCGCCGGTCCCTGAGTCACGCCTACCGGATCTCAGAGTGTCCCTGGTCGGTGAGGCTAACCTAACCTTACCCGGTGCCGCGTGGCGGGAAAAGTGGAGTGGGGCGCGGATCGTATGTGATCCGCGCCCCACTGCCATGCCGGTCGCCTACTGGTCGCGGTACATCTCCGCCACGAGGAACGCCAGGTCAAGAGACTGGCTGCGGTTCAGGCGGGGGTCGCACGCCGTCTCGTAGCGCTGGTGGAGGTCGTCGACGAAGATCTCGTCGCCGCCGCCCACGCACTCGGTGACGTCGTCACCGGTGAGCTCCACGTGGATGCCGCCCGGGTGGGTGCCGAGAGCCTTGTGGACCTCGAAGAAGCCCTTGACCTCGTCCAGCACGTCGTCGAAGCGGCGGGTCTTGTGGCCCGAGGCCGCCTCGTAGGTGTTGCCGTGCATCGGGTCGGTGATCCAGGCCACCGTCGCGCCCGAGGCGGTGACCTTCTCCACCAGCTCGGGCAGCTTGTCCCGGACCTTGTCGGCGCCCATGCGGACGATGAAGGTCAGCCGGCCGGGCTCGCGGTCGGGGTCGAGACGCTCGATGTACTGCAGCGCCTCCTCGGCCGTGGTCGTCGGGCCGAGCTTGATGCCGACCGGGTTGCGGATCTTCGAGGCGAACTCGATGTGCGCGTGGTCCAGCTGCCGGGTGCGCTCGCCGATCCACACCATGTGCGCCGAGACGTCGTACAGGTGCCCGGTGCGGGAGTCGACCCTGGTCAGAGCGGACTCGTAGTCGAGCAGCAGCGCCTCGTGCGAGGAGTAGAACTCGACCGTCTTGAACTCCTCCGGGTCGGCCCCGCAGGCGTGCATGAAGTTCAGCGCGTTGTCGATCTCACGGGCGAGCTGCTCGTAGCGCTGGCCGGACGGGGACGACTTCACGAAGTCCTGGTTCCAGGCGTGCACCTGGCGCAGGTCGGCGTAGCCGCCGGTGGTGAAGGCGCGCACCAGGTTGAGCGTCGAGGCGGACGCGTTGTACATCCGCTTCAGCCGCTCGGGGTCCGGGACGCGGGCCGCCTCGTTGAAGTCGAAGCCGTTGACCGAGTCGCCGCGGTACGTCGGCAGCGTCACGCCGTCGCGGGTCTCGGTGTTCTTGGAACGCGGCTTGGAGTACTGGCCGGCGATCCGGCCGACCTTGACGACCGGCACGGAGGCCGCGTACGTCAGCACCGCGCCCATCTGCAGCAACGTCTTGAGCTTGTTGCGGATGTGGTCTGCCGACACCCCGTCGAAGGCCTCGGCGCAGTCGCCGCCCTGGAGGAGGAACGCCTCTCCCGTGGCGACGGCCGCCAACCGGGCGCGCAGCTGGTCGCACTCGCCCGCGAAGACGAGCGGCGGATACGACTCGAGGTCCGCGATCACTGCGCGCAGAGCCTCGGTGTCCGGGTACTCGGGCTGCTGCGCCGCGGGCAGGTCTCGCCAGGTGTTGCCAGCGCTCGCGCTGGTCTTAGCGTTCACGGTCACGCCCTCAACACTACGGGGTCGTGTCACGTCGTTTTCGCAGCGGTTCGACAGGTGAGACGCCGTACCGCTCACCTGAGGAGCTCCGCGCGGCCCGGGGACCATGGGGTAGGGTGCGGCGCATGTTCGCGCATTCGACCCGAAACTGGTGGTGGACCGCTCATCCGGCGGCCCACTGACTGCGCGTACGCACGACTTCGCGAAGGCCGCCCGAGGGGCGGCCTTCGGTGTTTTCGGGCCCGGCCGTCCCGCTGGCGACAAGCTCCTCCCAGCGAGAAGGACACGCCCCATGCATCTGCTCGACCTGCCGGCCGACCCCCGCCCGTTCGCCCTGCTGCGCCGCCGCACGCCGGGCCACGACGAGAACGTCGTCGAACTGCTCCTCGGCCCGGTCCGCACGTACGACCGCCTGGCCGACCTCCCCGACGAGGGCCTCGCCCTGGTCCCCTTCCGCCAGATCCGCGAGCGCGGCTTCGACGTGCGCGACGACGGAACCCCGCTCTCGGTGCTGCACCCCGAGGAGACCCACTCCTTCCCGCTCGAGGACGTCCTCTCCCGGCTGCCCGCCCACGACGTCCGCGTCCGCGACGGCGCCTTCGACGTCGGCGACGAGGAGTACGCGCGGATCGTCCGACGGGTGCTGCGGGACGAGATCGGACGCGGCGAGGGCGCGAACTTCGTGATCCGGCGGACCTACGAGGGCGCGATCCCCGGGTTCTCCCGCACCGACGCCCTCGCCCTGTTCCGGCGACTGCTGGAGGGCGAGCGGGGCGCGTACTGGACGTTCGTCGTGCACACCGGGGAAAGGACGCTGGTCGGGGCCAGCCCCGAGGTGCATGTACGGATGTCCGGCGGCACGGTCGTCATGAACCCGATCAGCGGCACGTACCGGTATCCCGCCGAGGGGCCGAGCCCCGAGCACCTGCTGGACTTCCTCGCCGACGGCAAGGAGATCGAGGAGCTGTCGATGGTCGTCGACGAGGAGCTCAAGATGATGTGCACGGTCGGCGACATGGGCGGGGTGGTGGTCGGGCCGCGGCTGAAGGAGATGGCGCATCTCGCGCACACCGAGTACGAGCTGCGCGGGAAGTCCTCGCTGGACGCGCGGGAGGTGCTGAAGGAGACGATGTTCGCGGCGACCGTGACCGGCTCGCCCGTGCAGAACGCCTGCCGGGTCATCGAGCGGCACGAGGCCGGCGGGCGGGGCTACTACGCCGGCGCGCTGGCGCTGCTGGGCAGGGACTCGGGCGGGGCGCAGACCCTCGACTCGCCCATCCTCATCCGCACCGCCGACATCGACGCGGCCGGACGGCTGCGGGTCCCGGTCGGGGCCACGCTGGTGCGGGGGTCGGACCCGGCGGGAGAGGTGGCGGAGACGCACGCCAAGGCGGCCGGGGTGCTGGCGGCGCTGGGGGTGCGCGCGGGCCGGCCGGACGCGGAAGCCGTGCCACCGAGGCTCGCCGACGACCCCCGGGTGCGGGCGGCGCTCGACGGACGGCGCGCCTCGCTGGCGCCGTTCTGGCTGCGGATGCAGGAGCCGACGCGGGAGCTGACCGGGCACGCGCTGGTCGTCGACGCCGAGGACACCTTCACGGCGATGCTGGCGCACGTGCTGCGCTCCAGCGGCCTCGAGGTGGACGTCCGGCGCCACGACGAGGACGGGCTGCGCGAGGCGGTGCTCGCGCACGAGGGGCCGGTGGTGCTGGGGCCCGGTCCCGGCGACCCGGGCGACCTGGACGATCCGAAGATGCGGCGCCTGCGGGAGCTGACCGCCCGGGTGCTGCGGGAGCACCGGCACGGGGTGCTCGGCGTGTGCCTCGGCCACGAGCTGATCGCGGCCGAGCTGGGGCTGGACATCGTCCGCAAGGAGGTGCCGTACCAGGGGGCGCAGACGGAGATCGACCTGTTCGGGCGGACCGAGACGGTCGGCTTCTACAACAGCTTCGTGGCGCGGTGCGGCGACGAGGCCGCGCAGGGGCTCGCCGCGCGCGGGGTGGAGGTGAGCCGGGCCCCCAACGGCGAGGTGCACGCCCTGCGGGGGCCCGGCTTCGGCGGGGTGCAGTTCCATCCGGAGTCGGTGCTGACGCTGAACGGGACGTCGTTGGTGCGGGAGGCGGTCGCCCGGCTCCGCGCGACGGGTCTGCCCTCGTAGCGGCTCAGCCGAAGAACACCCCCGCCTCCGCGTACAGCCGCGGGTCGACGGTCTTCAGGCGGGCCGTCGCCTCGGCGATCGGTACCCGGACGATGTCCGTGCCGCGCAGGGCGACCATCGTGCCGAAGTCGCCCTCGTGCACGGCGTCGACGGCGTGCAGGCCGAAGCGGGTGGCGAGCCAGCGGTCGAAGGCGCTCGGGGTGCCGCCGCGCTGGACGTGGCCGAGGACCGTCGTGCGGGCCTCCTTACCGGTGCGCCGCTCGATCTCCTTGGCCAGCCACTCGCCGACGCCGGAGAGCCGCACATGCCCGAAGGCGTCCAGCGACCCGTCCTTGAGCACCACGTCGCCGTCCCGGGGCATCGCGCCCTCGGCGACGACCACGATCGGCGCGTACGACGACCGGAAGCGGGAGGTCACCCAGGCGCACACCTGGTCGATGTCGAAGCGCTGCTCGGGGACGAGGACGACGTTGGCGCCGCCCGCCATCCCGGAGTGGAGGGCGATCCAGCCCGCGTGACGGCCCATCACCTCGACGACGAGGACCCTCATGTGGGACTCCGCGGTGGTGTGCAGCCGGTCGATGGCCTCGGTCGCGATGCCCACGGCGGTGTCGAAGCCGAAGGTGTAGTCGGTGGCGGACAGGTCGTTGTCGATGGTCTTGGGGACGCCGACGCAGGGCACCGCGAACTCGTCGGAGAGGCGGGCGGCGACCCCGAGCGTGTCCTCGCCGCCGATGGTCACGAGCGCGTCGACACCCGACTCGGCGAGGGTGTCCTTGATGCGGCGGACGCCGTCCTCCTCCCTGAAGGGGTTGGTCCGCGAGGAACCGAGGATCGTGCCGCCGCGGGGCAGGATGCCGCGGACCGCGGGGATGTCGAGGCGGACCGAGCGCCTTTCGAGCAGACCCCGCCAGCCGTCCCGGAAGCCGACGAAGTCATGGCCGTACTCCTGGACGCCCTTGCGGACGACGGCCCGGATGACGGCGTTGAGGCCGGGGCAGTCGCCGCCTCCGGTCAGTACTCCGACGCGCATGGAACGTGTCCCTTCGCCGCAGTTGCCTGACGAAGAGTCAGTGTCGCGCGCGGGTCACTCGTCGTCGAGGCCGCGCTCGATCGCGTACCGGACCAGCTCCACCCGGTTGTGCAGCTGGAGCTTGCCCAGGGTGTTCTGGACGTGGTTCTGGACCGTGCGGTGCGAGATCACCAGGCGTTCGGCGATCTGCTTGTAGCTCAGGCCCTTGGCGACGAGCCGGAGCACCTCGGTCTCGCGGTCGGTGAGCCGGGGCGCGTCCGGCTCGTCGCTGCCGGCGGCGGATCCGGGGTCGGAGGCGAGCCGGCGGTACTCGCCGAGGACCAGGCCGGCCAGCCCCGGAGTGAACACCGGGTCGCCGGCCGCGGTGCGCCGTACGGCGTCCAGCAGTTCCTCGGTGGACGCCGACTTCAGCAGGTAACCGGTCGCGCCGGACTTCACCGCCTCCAGCACGTCGGCGTGCTCGCCGCTCGCCGACAGCACCAGGACCCGCAGCGCGGGATTCGCGGCGACGACCTCCTTGCACACCTGGACGCCCGGCTTGGCCGGCAGGTTCAGGTCCAGCACGAGCACGTCGGGCGTGACGGCCTTGGCTCGGCGCACGGCCTGCTCGCCGTCGCCGGCGGTGGCGACCACGTCCAGTCCCGACTCGGCCAGGTCGCGGGCGACCGCGTCGCGCCACATGGGGTGGTCGTCGACCACCATCACCCTGATCGGACCGCCGGTCCCCGCTCCACCGTGTTCCTGGCTCATCGCCGTCCCGCCTTCCCCCGCCGCACGTTCTTCTCCTTCGGCACCGTCAGTTCGACCTCCGTGCCCTGTCCCGGCGTCGAGATCAGCTCGGCGCTGCCGCCGAGGTCCCGCAGCCGGCCCCGGATCGACTGCGCGACCCCGAGTCTTCCTTCGCCCTCGGCCTGCGCGAGCCGGCCCTCCGGGATGCCCGGCCCGTCGTCCCGCACCGTGACGACGACCCTGTCCGGCTCGTCCTCGACGAGGATCCAGGCCCGGGCGTCCTCGCCCGCGTGTCCGCGCACGTTGTCCAGGGCGGCTCCGACCGCGGCGGCCAGTTCCTGTGCGGCGGCCGCCGGCAGCGGCACCGCGGCGCCGGGGTCGGCGAGGTTCACGCGGGCGCCCGCGAAGGGGGCGAGCAGCGCGCGCAGGTCGACGACCGAGGGCAGTTCCGCCGGCTCGTCCACCGCGTAGACGACGGCGCCGTCCGCCGCGTCCCGCGAGACCCGGGAGACCGGCACGAGGCCGCCGGAGACCAGCATGCGCAGCGCCACCTCCTGCTCCCCGGCCAGCCGGCCCAGCTCGGCCGCCTCCCCGCCGATGACCGCACCGCGCCGCTGCACCATGGCGAGCACCTGCAACACGCCGTCGTGGATGTCGCGGGCGAGCCGCTCCCGTTCCCGGGTCGCCGCCTCGATCTCCAGGGCCCGGGCAAGGGTGCGCTCGGAGGCGCGGGCGACCTCGACGACGTAGCCGATGGCGATGGAGGCGACCCAGACGAGGACGACGTTGTGGATCGTGTCGCGGGCCGGGGTGCCGCGCTCGACCAGATTGGTCACCGCGACGGCCGTGGAGGCGAACGCCGCCCAGCGCCAGCCGCCCTTGATGGCGAACGCCAGCACGGAGCCCGCCGTCCAGATCGACGGCAGCGTCGGGCCGCCCGACTGGATGTGCTCGTGGCTGTCCGCGACGGTCGTGAGCATGATGCCGGTGAGCGCGACGGTGAGGTCGGCGGCGAGGAAGCGCTTGGTGCAGCTCGCGGCACTCGCGACCTGGGGCAGGGTGGCGACGGTCCAGACGAACAGGACGCCGTAGTAGGCGACCGCGACCCAGGGCCGGGCGAACCCGTCGTAGGCGGTGGCGAAGAACCCCACCGCGTAGAGCATGGTGAGCACCCGGTATCCGGCGAGCGCACGCCACAGCGGCAGCTCGACCGACATCTTCATGACTCTCTCGCGTCTGGCCATCCGTCCCCCCGCCCCCGGGCCGCCGGCTACGGCTCCCCGCCCTACTGCTCCGTGTCCCGCCGCTCCGTGTCCCGCTGCTCCGCGGCCTGCTGCTCTTCGGCCCGCTGCTCCGCGTCCTTCTTCGCCCGGTCCTTCTCGGCCTGGTCCTTCTCGGCCTGCGCGAGCGCCGCCCTGGCGGCCTTCTCGGCTTCCTTGTCGGCCTTCGCCGCCTCCGCGATCTGCCGCTTGGCGGCGGTCGCGTACATGTCGACGTACTCCTGGCCGGAGAGCTTCATGATCTCGTACATGACCTCGTCGGTCACGGCGCGCAGCACGAACCGGTCGTGCTCCATACCCTGGTAACGGCTGAAGTCCAGCGGCTCGCCGATGCGGATGCCGGGCCGCATGATCTTCGGGAGGACCTTCCCGGGCGGCTGGATCTTCTCGGTGTCGATCATGGCGACGGGGATCACTGGCGCGCCCGTGGCCAGCGCCACGCGCGCGAGGCCGCCCGGTTTGCCGCGGTAGAGGCGACCGTCGGGCGAGCGGGTGCCCTCGGGATAGATCCCGAAGAGCTCTCCGCGCTCCAGCACCTCGACGCCGCTGCGGATCGCGGCCTCGCCGGCTCCGCGCCCGCCGGAGCGGTCCACCGGGAGCTGGCCGACGCCCTTGAAGAAGGCCGCCGTCAGCCGGCCCTTCACGCCGGGCGTCGTGAAGTACTCGGCCTTCGCGATGAAGGTGACCTTGCGGTCGAGCACCGCGGGCAGGAAGAACGAGTCGGAGAACGACAGGTGGTTGCTCGCCAGGATCGCCGCGCCCTCGGCGGGGATGTTCTCCAGTCCCTCCACCCAGGGCCTGAAGGCGACCCGCAGGGGTCCCCCGATAGCGACCTTCATCGCGCCGTACAACAACCGACTGCCTCCTGTTTGTGTCGCACAGACCTTAACCCGGGGCGGCGGCAATGGCTCCGACGGCCCTGGTCGGTGTCAGTGGGGTCGCGTACGGTGAAGCACACGTCCCTCCCATGAAGAACAGACGAAGACAGGAGACCGAAGGTGCCGGTCCTTCCTGGAGCCGAGCCGTACCGCCATGAGGGCGGGGAGGTCGGAGTGCTCCTCTGTCACGGCTTCACCGGTTCCCCGCAGTCGCTGCGCCCGTGGGCGCGGTACCTGGCCGAACAGGGCCTGACGGTCTCACTGCCGCTCCTGCCGGGCCATGGCACGCGCTGGGAGGACATGGCGCTGACCGGCTGGCAGGACTGGTACGCGGAGGTGGACCGCGAGCTGCACGCCCTGCGCCGGCGCTGCGCGGTGGTGTTCGTGGCAGGCCTGTCCATGGGCGGCGCGCTGGCCCTGCGGCTGGCCGCGAAGCACGGTGAGGGGGTGGCCGGCGTCGTCGTCGTCAACCCGGCGAACAAGGTGCACGGTCTGTCCGCGTACGCCCTCCCGGTGGCCCGTCACCTCGTCCGCACGACCAAGGGGATCGCCAGCGACATCGCGAAGGGGGGCGTCGCGGAGAGCGGGTACGACCGGGTGCCGCTGCACTCGGCGCACTCCCTGCGCGCCTTCCTGCGCCTGGTCGACGGCGAGCTGCCGCAGGTCACCCAGCCGCTGCTGCTGTTGCACAGCGCGCAGGACCATGTGGTGCCGCCGGCCGACTCGGCGCGGGTCCTCAGCCGGGTGTCGTCGACGGACGTGACCGAGATCCTGCTGGAACAGAGCTACCACGTGGCAACGTTGGACCACGATGCGGACCGGATCTTCGAGGAGAGCTACGCGTTCATCGGCCGGGTCGCGCCCAGTGTCGGCAAGGAAGGGACGGCCGTAGGTGGCTGAGCACGACTCCGACCGCGAGGACCGGGAGAACCGGGACGAGCGGGACGGCCGGGACGCCCGGGAGGGGCGCGAGCCGGAGGAGCAGAGCGTGCCCTTCGACGAGGCGGCCGCGTGGGCGGCGATCGTCGCGGGGTACGGCGACGAGCCCCCGGACCCGCCGGGTGCGAAGCCGTTCAAGTCGATCGAGGACCTTGCGCTCCCCGAGGTCGGGACGAACGACGAGGAGGCCGGGGCGGACACCGGCGCGGAGCCCGCGAAGGAATCCGGCGACGAGAAGAAACCGGCCAAGCCGCTGGGCAGTTCGGTCGCCTTCGCGCCCGGCGTCGGCCCGCGCGACTACACGACGCCCGAACCGGCCGAGGAGGACTTCGACGAGGACGACGAGGGCCACTTCGTCCCGCCGGAGCCGCCTCCGCTGCCCACCGCCGACACCACGGCCAGGTTCGCCTGGCTCGGCGTGCTCGGCGGTCCGGTGCTGCTGCTGCTCGCGGTGCTGCTGGGCTGGGAGATGACGTGGTGGCTGACGACCGTCGCCATCGGCGGCTTCCTCGGCGGCTTCGCCACGCTGGTCGCGCGGATGCGCACGGACGACGAGGACGAGGGCGATCCAGGTCGGGGAGCGGTCGTCTGACCGCGGTCGTCCGACCTGCAGCAGTCCGACCCGCGGCCGTCGGTCCGGCCGTCGGTCACGGGCCGCGGGACGCGCGGGGATGGGCGGCGAGGCCCGGCAGGTGGTCCGCGGCCGCCCTCGGGACGCCTCCTTCCCGAAGGTCAGACCGCGGGCACGCGGAGCGCGGCCAGCACCGGCAGGTGATCGGTGGCCGCGCGCAGGTCGGCCTCGGTGACGCCCGGCAGTCCGACCGGCACCCCGCAGCCCAGCACCTCCACGGCCTTCGTCGCGAAGATCGCGTCGATGCGGCGGTCCGGGCCGGTGGCCGGGAAGGTGTGTCCGGTGCCCCAGGGGGCCGCGGTACGGCAGTCCTGGAGCGCCGCGGCCAGTCGGCCGAACGTGGCGCCGTCGGGCCGTTCGTTGATGTCGCCTCCCACGATCGCGTGCTCCACGCCCAGGCCGGCCAGCCGGTCGAGGAGCAGGCCGCCGTGTTCACGGCGCTCGGCCGCCGTCAGCCCGAGATGGCAGCTGACGACGCCCAGCCGCGCGCCCGCGAAGCGGACCACGGCCGTCGCGAGGCCCCGGCGGAACTGGCCTGGGGTGAGCGGCAGCAGCACGTCCTCGGTGCGTTCGACGGTCGCCCGCAGTGAGCACAGGACGGCGGGGCCGGCCGCCGTGCCGCCACCGGTGAGGATCACCTGACCGGAGGCGGCCGCGAGACGGGCGAGTTTCTTGCGCCAGCGGAAGAAGAGCGGTGCTTCCTGGACGAGTACCAGGTCGGGGGCGCAGGCCGTGATGACCCGGGCGAGGGCGTCGGTGTCGTCCCTCAGGGAGCGGACGTTGTAGCTGAGGACCCGGATGACGACCGAACCGTCCGGCTCGGTGCGGGAGTTGGGAAGCGGCGACGTCGGCATGGTGGTCAAGATACGCCGCCTCGTCCCGTACGTCCGGAAAAGGGAACGGGGGCCACGAACAGCCCCCGTGTGGGCGCGGACACGCGATACGACTACATGATCGGGTCGGGCTCCCTCGCCAGGTCCGCCGCGCCGACCAGCCCCGCCTTGTTGCCCAGCTGCGCCGCGATGACGTCGGCCACCGGGCGCCAGTTGCCGCCGACCAGCCAGCGCTTGTACGACTTGCGGATCGGGTCGAGGACCAGGTCGCCCTCGTCCGAGAGGCCGCCGCCGACGATGAACGCGGACGGGTCGAAGAGCGAGGCCAGGTCGGCGAGGCCGGCGCCGGCCCAGCGGGCGAGCTCGCGGTAGGAGTCCACGGCTACCGGGTCGCCCTGCCGGGCGGCCATCGAGATGTGCTTGCCCTCGATGCCGTCGGGGCTGCCGTCGCCGAGCCCGAGCAGCACCTCGGCGCGCTCGGGGGTGGCGTTGGCGCGCTGCTTGGCGTAGCGCACGAGGGCACGGCCGGAGGCGTACTGCTCCCAGCAGCCCTGCGAGCCGCAGCCGCACAGCAGGCCGTCCGGCACCATCCGGATGTGGCCGAACTCGGCGGCCACGCCGAAGTGACCCCGGCGCAGCTTGTTGCCGATGATGATGCCGCCGCCGAGGCCGGTGCCGAGGGTGATGCAGATGACGTTGCGGTGGCCCTTGCCGGCGCCGAACTTGTACTCGCCCCACGCGGCGGCGTTGGCGTCGTTCTCCACGACGACGGGGAGACCCACGCGGGCCTCGACCTTGTCCTTCAGCGGCTCCTGGCGCCAGTCGATGTTGGGCGCGAAGTAGACCGTCGAGCGCTGGCGGTTGACATAGCCGGCCGCGCCGATGCCCACACCGACGATGGCGTGCCCCACGCGCGCGCCGTCGACGGCGGCGGCGATGGCGTCCACGATGCCCTCGGGCGTGCCCGGGGTCGGCACCTGGTGGGTCGAGAGGATGTTGCCTTCCTCGTCGACCACGCCGGCCGCGATCTTCGTGCCGCCGATGTCGACGCCGATGGTGAGTCCCATGAATCCCTCAGTTCCGGTCGAGCCCCGCTACGGTCAACCGTACCCGAGGCCCTGCCGTCGAAGGGTTTCAGTCCAAGTCGATGCGCTGGCCGGGACCGGTGCCGTCGTCGCGCCCCGGGCCGGGCGGCTCGTCCCGCGGGTCGACGGCCCCGGCCGTCCAGCGGCCCTCCTGGGTCTGGACGGCGGAGCGGTAGGCGGCGAGGAGTTCGGTGCCGGCCGCCGCGAGGTGGTCGAAGACGTCCGGGTTGCGCTCGATCACGGGCTCCACGGCGGCCTTGGCCTGCTGGACGACCTGACGGACGGCCTGCTGGGCGGCGGGTCCGGCGACCGCCGTGAGCAGCGGGGACCGGAAGGAGGACAGCTTGTCGCCGACGGCGTCGAGGAGCTTGCGCAGTTCCTCGGCCGCCGAGCCCTGGGGCGGACCGTACTCGGCGCGGCGGCGGGCCTGCTCCGCCGCCAGATCCTCGGCGGCGGCGGTCGCCCAGGCGTCGGCGTCGCTCGCGCGGGGCGGTACGTCGGCGGACTCGGTCCCGGCGGGCTGCCCTGCGGCGTCGGGCGTGGGGCGCTCTTCGCTCATGGCGGACTCCTGACGACTCCTGGTGGACGGCGCCGGTCTGCGGCTCGTCACTCCGACGTTACCCGAACGGCGGTATGCCGTTCACTGTCCGCGCGGCCACAGCCCGGGATCCGGGGCGAACCGCACGCACAGCTCGCCGTCGCGCAGGGCGGCGCCGTCGACCCCGCAGCGGCGCAGCACCGAGGGCAGCGCGACGATGCGACGGAAGGGTCCGGCGCTGACGACGAGTTCGTCGCCGCGCCGGACGAGGTCGAGTTCCTCGCGTATGGCGCCGGGCAACGGGATGTGCCAGACGAGCACGCCGTCCTGGGCGAGCCGGTCGACGACGGGCCACTCGGCCGGGGAGGCCGCCGGGTTGACGGCGGGCACGGCGAGCGCGTCGAGGTCCTCGGCCCCCCGGGGGTCGTGGCCGAGGTGGGCGACGGTCGCGGCGCCGGACCACTCGCCGAGGGCCTTGTGCTGCTGGGCGGCGATCCCGGTGAGCGGTCCGGCGTGCGCCGCTTCCTCGGGCAGCACGCGGTTGGCGACGAGCGACTCGACGGGCAGGGCGCGCAGGGCGAGGCCCAGGCGGGCGTCGCGGACGGCGTCGGCGCCGGCCGGACCGGGTTCGGCGACCAGGCGGACGGCCGTACGGCGGTCGGCGAGGACGGCCTGGACGGCGGCCAGCTCCAGGTCCCAGCGCGCGGTCGTCTCGTACAGCTGCTCGGCGGGCATCGGCACTCCGGCGAGCCGGCCGAGCATGGGACGCAGGGCGCGGGCGGCCTGGCGTTCCGGCGGGAGCAGCCGGCGCAGATAGCGGCGCAGCTCCTCCGGGAGGGCCAGCAGGGCGAGGGCCTGCGGGGCGGGCGGCAGATCGACGACGAGGAGGTCGTGGGCCTCGGCGAGGGCGGCGTCCCGCAGCGCGCGCAGCAGGGCCAGCTCCTCGGCGCCGGGCAGCGGGGTGACCTCCTCGGGGTCGAGCCGGGAGGCGCCGACCAGGTCGAGGAGGGTGGCGGCGCGGTCCTGGAAACCGGTGAGGTCGTCGCGGAAGCCGACGGCCGCGTCGGGACGCCAGGCGGTGAGTCGGGGGGCGACCCGTACGGGCCTCGTCCCGGTCCGTGTCCCGAGCGCCGCGCCGAGGGTGTCGGAGCGGTCGGCGCTCAGGACGAGGGTGCGGATGCCTCCGGCGGCTGCGTGGTGAGCGGTGGCGGCCGCGATCGTCGTACGGCCGCTGCCGCCGGGGCCGGTGATCAGGAGGGTGCGCATGGTGGGGAACGGTACCTGTCGTGACGCCCGGGGGGTTGCGCCCCCGGACGCCGTCCTCGGCCCTTCGGGGGCCTCGTCCTCCACCGCCGGACAGGCTGAAGGTGAACGTGCCCGAAGAAGGAACCGCCTACTTCTCGCCCGACTCCACGCGCTTCTTCAGGCCCGCCAGCGCGCGGTCGATGATGACCTTCTCCGCCTTGCGCTTGATCATGCCCAGCATGGGGATCTTGACGTCCACGGTCAGCCGGTAGGTGACCTGGGTGCCGCCGACGCCGGCCGGCTCGAGGAGGTAGGAACCGTCGAGCTGGCGCAGCATCTGGGACTTCACCAGCGTCCAGGACACCTCGTGCTCGCCGGTCCAGGTGTAGCCGAGGACCTGGTCGTCCTTGATCGCGCCGGCGTCCATGACCAGGCGGACCTGTTCGGCGCGGCCCTGCTCGTCCTTCTTGAGGACCTCGGCCTGCTTCACCTCTCCGGTCCAGTCGGGGTACCTGGCGAAGTCGGCGATCACCGCCATGACGTCGGCCGGTGCCGCCTCGATCGTGATGCTCGAGCTGGTGTGTTCCGCCATCGCCGTGGCTCCTTGGGATCCGGGCCCGTAAAGGTACGTGGGTGCAGCGTGAAGGCTACCGCGCGGTCCGCCGGGCGAGTTCACCACTCCAGCGCCCACGGCTTCCCGCTGCCCGCGAAGTGGCCGACGTTCACGCACTCGGTGGCCCCGATCCGCATGCGGCGGGCGAGCGGCTGGTGGACGTGGCCGAACAGGGAGTAGCGGGGGCGGGTGCGGCGGATCGCGTCGAGCAGGGCGCGGCTGCCCCGCTCGAAGCGGCGGGCCACGGTGTCGTAGACGAGTTCCGGCACCTCCGGCGGGATGTGGGTGCACAGCACGTCCACCTCGCCGACGGCCTCGATCTTGGCGGCGTACTCCTCGTCGCTGATCTCGTAGGGGGTGCGCATCGGCGTCCTCAGGCCGCCGCCCACGAAGCCGAAGACGCGGCCGCCGATCTCCACGCGCTGGCCGTCGAGGACGGTCGTGCCGGGGCCGGCGAACTCGGGCCACAGCTGCGGCATGTCGACGTTGCCGTAGGTGGCGTAGGTCGGGGTCGGGAACGCCGGGAACATCTCCGCGTACTGTCTGCGGACCGCCTTCTCGATCAGCGCGGCCCGGTCGCCGCCGACTCCGGCCCACAGCCGGCCGCCGAGTTCGCGGGCCTCCTCGAAGCGGCGGGCGGTGCGCAGCTCGACGAGGCGGTCGGCGTTCTCCACGCCGAACAGGTCGGGGAAGATCCCGCGGGAGTGGTCGGCGTAGTCCAGGAACAGGACGAGGTCGCCCAGGCAGATCAGCGCGTCCGCACCCTCTCCGGCCCGGGCCAGGTCGCGCGCGTTGCCGTGCACGTCGCTGACCACGTGGATGCGTGTCCGGCGGTTCTCGGGCGGTGTGGATGCCATGTCGATCAAGGGTAGGCGTGTGGGGCATATGTGAACAGTGGCGGCCCGGATACCGGTTACTGGTCAGTCAGTAAAGTGGTGGACTACTGTCGCCCGGAAGACACCAATGCGTGTGACGCGGCGAACATCTCACCGGACCCCCCTGTCGAAGAAGCCATACCGGCGGGTAACGTCCGGGCAGTCCAGTCGTGCTCAGGATTTCAACCACCGAGATTCACCGGATCCACGGGGTCCGCCGAGATTCCTGAGCGCAGCCCGAGCCTTGGACCGCACCGTCGCATCGCACAACGTCGTGGCGCCGGCGCCCTATGAGGAGCAGCAGTCTTGCGCGAGTTCAGCCTTCCGGCTTTGTACGAGGTCCCTGCGGACGGCAATCTGACCGACATCGTCCGCAGAAACGCCGCGCAACATCCCGACGTCGCCGTCATCGCCCGCAAGGCGGCGGGCACGTGGCAGGACGTGACGGCCACGGCCTTCCTCGCCGAGGTGCACGCCGCCGCCAAGGGCCTCATCGCCTCCGGCGTCCAGCCCGGCGACCGGGTCGGCCTGATGTCGCGCACCCGCTACGAGTGGACGCTGCTCGACTTCGCGATCTGGTGCGCGGGCGGGGTCACCGTCCCGGTGTACGAGACCAGCTCCCCGGAGCAGGTTCGGTGGATCCTCTCCGACTCGGGCGCCACCGCCGTGGTCGTCGAACTGGACGCCCATGCGGCGGCCGTGGAGTCGGTGCGCGAGTCGCTGCCGGCGCTGAAGCACGTCTGGCAGATCGAGGGCGGCGGTGTCGAGGAGCTCGGGCGGCTCGGCAGGGACGTCTCCGACGAGGCCGTCGAGGAGCGCAGTTCGCTCGCCAAGGCCGACGACCCGGCGACCATCGTCTACACCTCCGGCACCACCGGCCGTCCCAAGGGCTGCGTGCTCACCCACCGCAGCTTCTTCGCCGAGTGCGGGAACGTCGTGGAGCGACTGCGGCCGCTGTTCCGCACCGGCGAGTGCAGCGTCCTGCTGTTCCTGCCCCTCGCGCACGTCTTCGGCCGGCTGGTGCAGATCGCCCCGATGATGGCGCCGATCAAGCTCGGCACGGTCCCGGACATCAAGAACCTCACCGACGAGCTGGCGTCCTTCCGCCCGACGCTGATCCTGGGCGTGCCGCGGGTCTTCGAGAAGGTCTACAACTCGGCGCGCGCCAAGGCGCAGGCGGACGGCAAGGGCGCGATCTTCGACAAGGCGGCGGACACCGCGATCGCGTACAGCCGGGCGCTGGAGCTGCCGGCCGGGCCGCCGCTGAAGCTGAAGATCAAGCACAAGGTGTTCGACCGGCTGGTCTACAGCAAGCTGCGCGCGGTGCTCGGCGGCAGGGGCGAGTACGCGATCTCCGGCGGCGCCCCGCTGGGCGAGCGCCTCGGTCACTTCTTCCGCGGCATCGGCTTCACCGTCCTGGAAGGGTACGGCCTGACGGAGTCCTGCGCCGCGACCGCCTTCAACCCGTGGGACCGGCAGAAGATCGGCACGGTCGGCCAGCCGCTGCCCGGCTCGGTCGTGCGGATCGCGGACGACGGCGAGGTGCTGCTGCACGGCGAGCACCTGTTCAAGGAGTACTGGAACAACCCGGGCGCCACCGCGGAGGCGCTGGCCGACGGCTGGTTCCACACGGGGGACATCGGCACCCTGGACGAGGACGGCTACCTCGCGATCACCGGCCGCAAGAAGGAGATCATCGTCACCGCGGGCGGCAAGAACGTCGCGCCGGCCGTGATCGAGGACCGGATCCGCGCGCACGCGCTGGTCGCGGAGTGCATGGTGGTGGGCGACGGACGGCCGTTCGTGGGCGCGCTGGTCACCATCGACGAGGAGTTCCTGGGCCGTTGGGCCTCCGATCACGGCAAGCCGGCGGGTTCGACCGCGGCGTCGCTGCGCGACGACGCCGACCTTCAGGCCGCCGTCCAGTCGGCGATCGACGACGGCAACGCCGCGGTCTCGAAAGCGGAATCGGTGCGGAAGTTCCGCATTCTCTCCTCCCAGTTCACGGAGGACTCGGGCCACCTCACGCCGTCGCTGAAGCTCAAGCGCAACGTGGTGGCGAAGGACTACGCGGGCGAGATCGAGGCGATCTACGCCAAGTGATGTGTTCGGCACACCTCCTGACGGGGTGTCATGGCGCGGTGTCCTCCACGAGGACCCGCGCCATCGTGCGTTCGGCGAGCGCGGTGATGGTGACGAACGGGTTCACCCCGATGTTGCCGGGGACCAGTGACCCGTCGGTGACGTACAGCTTCGAGTAGCCCTTCACCCGGCCGTAGTCGTCGGTCGCCTTCCCCAGCACGCAGCCGCCGAGCGGGTGGTAGGTGAAGTCGTCGGCGAAGATCTTGTTGGACGTGCCGAACAGGTCGTAGCGGTAGATCGTGGCGTTCGCCGCGTTGATCCGGTCGAACAGTTTCTTCGCCATGGCCACCGACACCGCGCTCTGCGCCGCGCTCCAGCCGAGCTTGACCCCGCCGGACGCGGCGTCGTACGTGAAGGAGGCCCGCTGCGGGTTCTTGGTGATCGCCAGATAGAGACTGACCCAGTGCTCCAGCCCCGTGGGCAGCGGGGCGATCTCGGCGAAGACGGGGTTGTCGGTGTTCGCCCAGTCGTCGATGCCCATGACCGGCATGGTCGACTGGTTGGCCCCGACGGTGTCCCACAGGTGGTTGGCCCGGCCGAGCATCACGTTGCCGTTGGTTCCCCAGCCCGCCCCGACACTCGCGTTCAGCGCGGGCAGCGTGCCCGTCTCCCGGGCGCGGACGAGGAGTTCGCTGGTGCCGAGGCTGCCGGCGCCGAGGAAGAGGTAGGTGCAGCCGTACTGCCTGGTCTCGACGACCCGGCCCGTGTCGTCGATGCGGTCGGCGGTCAGGACGTACGTCCCGTCGTTCGCCCGGCTGACCGCGCGGACCTTCTCCATGGTGTGGATCGTGACGTTGCCGGTGCCGAGCGCGGCGGCCAGGTACGTCTTGTCGAGGCTGCGCTTGCCGTGGTTGTTGCCGTAGATGACCTCCTGGCCGAGCGCGGACCTGACGGCGGTGCCCGCGGCCTCGCGCTGCATGTAGTCGAAGTCGTAGACGCTGGGCACGAACGTGGTCCTCAGTCCGGCCTTGGCCGCGTGCTTGCGGGAGACCCGGCTGAACCGGTACCACTCCGTCGACTCGAACCACGCGGGGTCCACGGTGTTGACGCCGAGCATGGCGCGGGCGCGCGGGAAGTAGGTCGCGTACATCTCCGCCGCGTCCACGGTGGGGAACTGCTCGGCGAAGTAGGACTGCGGCGGGGTGACCGCCATCGAGCCGTTGACCAGGGAGCCGCCGCCGACCCCCCGGCCCACGAAGACGGACATGTCGTCGAAGTGCACGCGGTCCAGGACGCCGGGGTAGCGGGTGATGTCCCTGTTGACGAGGTCCAGCCACAGGAAGGTGGCGAGCGGCGCCTCGGTGCGGGTGCGGAACCACATGGACCGCTGGTCGGGGGAGGCGGTGTTGCAGAACACCTTGCCGTCGGCGCCGGCCGTGTTCCACAGCCGGCCCATCTCGAGGACGAGGGTGCGGATGCCGGCCTGGCCCAGACGG
This sequence comes from Streptomyces sp. P3, assembly GCF_003032475.1. Taxonomy (NCBI): domain Bacteria; kingdom Bacillati; phylum Actinomycetota; class Actinomycetes; order Kitasatosporales; family Streptomycetaceae; genus Streptomyces; species Streptomyces sp. P3. Next base: position 4,107,263 of record NZ_CP028369.1, on the reverse strand, counting down.
AGGGCGGCGACGGCGGCGCCGTAGCCGGAGCCGACGATGATCGCGGGGGCGGATTCGACCGCTGCGGGCTCGTCGGCGCGGGCCGACTGCAGGCCCACGCGGGTGAAGCCGAGGGTGGCCGCCGTCTGCAGGGCGGCCATACCAAGGATTTGACGTCTCGTCAGCTGACGCTGCATCAGTTTGGCTGTCATGTGCGCAGCATCAGCGGATTCTCGCCGTCCGGCTAGAGGGGCGGAGGGCAAAGATGGGGCAGGTCGGAAAAAACCGAGCAGACGCGGGCCGAAGGGAACGCTCCGGGACGGGTCCGCAAAGCCGAGCCACCGGGCGGGGCTTCGCGGACGCCTCCTAGGACGGGGCGTCGAGGAGGCTGCGCAGCCTGTCCGCCAAAAGGTCCCAGCGCCACCGCTCCTCCACCCACTGCCGTCCGTGCTCCCCCATCCGGCGGCGCAGTTCGGCGTCCCCGAGCAGGACGACGATCCGTTCGGCGGTCTCGGCCGGCGAGCCGCCGCGCACGACCCAGCCCGTCTCCCCGTCGAGCACGGCGTCGGGCGCACCCCCGGAGTCGCCGGCGACGACGGGCAGTCCGGTCGCCGAGGCCTCCAGGTAGACGATTCCGAGGCCCTCGACGTCGAGGCCGCCCCGCCGTGTCCGGCACGGCATCGCGAAGACGTCCCCGGCGCCGTAGTGGGCGGGCAGCTGGGACCAGGGCACGGCGCCCGTGAAGCGGACCGAGCCCGCGACTCCCCTCTCACGCGCGAGCCGGCGCAGGTGCTTCTCGTACGGGCCGCCCCCGACGATCAGAAGCACCGCGTCCGGCTGGGCGGCCAGGATCCGGGGCATGGCCAGGATCAGCGTGTCCTGGCCCTTGCGCGGCACCAGCCGCGAGACGCACACCACCACCGGTCGGTCGGTCAGCCCGAGCCGCGCACGGACCTCGTCGCCGCCCGAGCCCGGGTGGAAGGTCTTCTCGTCGACGCCCGGCGGCAGCTGCGTCATCCGCCCGGCCGCCTCGGCGCTCAGCGCCGTCGCGATCCGTGAGCGGGTGTACTCGCCCAGGTAGGTGATCGTGTCCGTGCTCTCGCCGATGCGGCCGAGCAACTGCCGGGCGGCCGGCAACTGCGCCCACCCGGCCTCGTGCCCATGGGTGGTGGCCACCAGCCGCCGGGCGCCCGCCCGGCGCAGCGCCGGCGCCATCATCCCGAGCGGCGCCGCCGCCCCGAACCACACCGAGGTGCAGCCGTGCTCCCGCAGCAGCCCGGCCGCGCGCCGGGTCGCTCCGGGTGTCGGCAGCAGCATCGTCGTGGAGTCCCGGACGACGGTGAAGGGCTGCTCGGCGTCGAACGCGGCCGTCGCCTCGACGCACTCGCGTGAGCGCTTCCAGGTGGACGCGTAGACGACCAGGCGGTCGGGATCCAGGCGGAGCGCCATGTTGTGCAGGAACGCCTGGATGCCGCCCGGACGGGGCGGGAAGTCGTTCGTTACGATCAGGGTCTTGTGCATCGCAGCCGACCCTATCCACACGCTGTTCATCGCCGCGTCCGGCCGCGCTTCACAGCCCGCGGGGGGATCATGCCGCTCACGGGCACCCGAGCGGACTGGCGAACAGGAAACGGACGGCCCCCGGTGCAGACGACGGACGCGGGACGGCCCTTGACGGGCCTGTTGACGACCTGGGGCGTGACCCGGAGCGTCCTGCTGCTCTTCGTCTTCAAGGTGCTCACGTTCCCGGGCCCGGACGTCACCAGCGACGTCTGGGCCACCTACCACGGCTGGTACGAGGTGCTCGGCGGCGGCGCGTTCCCGGCGGCCGACGTCACCTGGCAGTACCCGCCCGCCGCCGCCCTCGCGATCCTCTCCCCGGGTCTGCTGCCGTTCCTCGACTACGCGTCGGCGTTCTTCGTGCTGGCCTTCCTCGCCGACCTCGCCGTCCTCGTGCTCCTCCTGCACACGGGCCTGCGCCCCGGCCGGTCGCTGCGCGGCGCCTGGATGTGGACGACGGGGGCCGCGCTGCTCGGCCCCACCCTGTACGCCCGTTACGACGTGATGGTGACGGCGGTCGCGGTCGGCGCGCTGGTCGCGGGCGTGCGGCATCCCCGGGTGATGGGCACGCTGACGGGCTTCGCGGCGCTGCTGAAGGTGTGGCCGGTGCTGCTGCTGGCGGGCGCCGCGCGCAGGCGGGCCTGGGGCGCGGCGGCGGTGACGGCCGTCGCGCTGTCCGGTGTGTTCGCGCTGGCCATGCCCGGCGCTTTCGCCTTCCTCTCGTCCCAGCGCGACCGGGGCACCGAGGTGGAGTCCGTGGGCGCCCTCGCCCTCCATGTCGCGCGGCAGTTCGGCTGGCGGGGCGAGGTGCTGTTCCGCTACGGCTCCCTGGAGTTCACCGGCCCGTACGTGGACGTGGTCAACGACGTGGCGCTCGGACTCACGGCGCTCGCGTTCGGCTGGCTGTTGCTGTGGCGGCTGACCGCGCGGCGCCTTCGGCCGCACACGCTCCCCGAGGCCGCCTTCACGGCGGTGCTGCTGTTCACCGTCACCAGCCGGGTGATCAGTCCGCAGTACCTGGTGTGGCTGATCGGCCTCGCGGCGGTCTGTCTGTGCTTCCGCGACAGCCGGATGACCCTGCCGGCCGCCCTGGTCCTGGTCGCCTCGCCGGTGACGGTGCTCGAGTTCCCGGTCTGGTTCGCGGACGTCGTCGCGAGCAGCCCCCTCGGCGTCGGTCTGATGCTCCTGCGCAACGGGCTGCTGGTGGCCGCCGCCCTCATCGCCGCCGTACGACTGTGGCGCTCGACGGCGAGGACGCCCGGTCCCGCCGCCCCGTCCGGTCGGCGGGCCCGCGACGGCGAGCGCGCCGTGTCCCCTCTGACCGGCCCCGATCCTGCCGGCCCGCGGCCCGACCCGGACCTCCGGGCGGCCCCGGGTGATGCCGCAGGGCCGCAGTGAACCCTGCCCCGACGCAGGTTCAGCCGAGCTGCGACTTCAGGTAGGCCTGCCAGTCCGCCGTGAACTCGGCCAGGGTGACCCCGAGCACGCCGCGCAGCGCGCCCTCCACCGCCCCCGGCCGCTTCCCGTGCTCCCCCACCGCCCGGTAGAAGGCGTCCAGTCTCACCTCGCCCCACCGTTCGGCGACCATGCGGCAGGCCAGCCAGCCGCCCTCGTAGGCGGTGGAGAGCCGGTCGGTGTCGCCGGAGAAGCCGAAGTCGGCGTCGGCGGGCAGCGCCGCCGGCACGTTCCCCTCGGTGACGGCGCGCTGGAGTTCCGGCGCGGCCTCGGCGGGCGAGCGGCCGGTGTCGCGGTAGCCGACCCAGTCGGCGTATCCCTCGGACAGCCACAGCGGGGTGGCGGCGTTGGTGTGGGCGCGGGTCGCGACGTGCGTCGTCTCGTGGGTGAGGACCACCTGCCGGCCGACCCGGCCGAGCATGGCGTACGCGTCGGGGTTGACGATGACCCGGTCCGCGGGCGCCCTGGCCCCGCCGCCCGTCTCGCCGGTCGTGACCGCGGCTATCCCCCGGTAGGAGGAGGGCGGCGAGCCTAGCAGCGCCGCCATGCCGTCCAGCGACTTCGGCACCAGGACGACGACGTGCCCGGCCCAGTCGGTGCCCCACGCCGCCGAGACCGCCGGGACCGCGTCGTCGGCGAGGCCGGCGAAGGCCCGCAACCGCTCGTCGGTCTGACCGACCCCCAGCACCAGGCTGTGGGCGCCCCGCACGACGTGCACCTCGCCCTGGTCCCAGAGCTGCTGGGGCGCCTTCCCGGCGGGCTTCTCCGAGGCCACCGACCACCGCCCGGAGCCGTCGCGGGCCAGACGCAGGCTGCGGCCCACGGTCACCGGCGCCCTGTCGTAGCCCGCCACCCGGTAGCTCAGCTCGGCCTCGGCGGTGGCCGCGTCCCCGGTGCGGTGCACCGCAGTCACCCGGTACGACCAGGCCGCCAGCGGCACGGCCCGCAGCGCGGCGTACCCGGTCGCGGTGCCGGTGGCCGCGTAGGCGCGCACGTCGTGGCCGAGGACCGCGGCGGCCCGCCGGTCGAGGACCCGCTGGACGTCGGCCCGCGCAACGTCCGGCCCGGCACGCCCGCCGCAGGCGACCAACCCGACGAGCAGCGGGGCCAGCAGCAGACAGAGCCCGCGCACCCCGGTGCCGCGCACCCGCCTTCGTCCGGCCATTCTCCCGATCGTACGGCGGCAGCGGCGCGCGGGACCCGGTCAGGGCCTGGTGACGGACGACACCGGCAGCATCCCGACCGGGTCGTAGCGCACCGGCGCGCCCGGGTAGGGGGCGTGGATGACCTGCCCGTTGCCGACGTACATGCCGACATGGCTGGCGTCCAAGCGGTAGGTGACGAGGTCGCCGGGCCGTGCCTGGGAGAGCGGCACCCGCCGTCCGGCGTGCGCCTGGGCCTGCGAGGTGCGCGGCAGCGAGACCCCGGCCTGCGCGTACGACCACTGCATGAGGCCCGAGCAGTCGAAGCCTGAGGGGCCGTTGGCGCCCCAGACGTACGGCTTGCCGAGCGCGGAGCGGGCGGCGGCCACGGCGGCGCCCGCCCGGCCCGGCACCCGGACGTCGCCGGTGAGGCCGGGCAGGCCGTCGCGGCCGGACCTCGAGGCCCGGTCGTAGGCGGCGCGTTCACCGGAGGGCAGCGAGTCGAGCAGCTGCCGGGCCCGGGCGAGCTTCTGCTCCACGGTCCGCTTGTGGCGGGCGACGGCCCCCCGGCTCTTCTCCCACTCGGCGAGCTTGCGGGCGGCCTCGGAGCGCTCCTGGGTGAGCTCGCGCAGCGCGTTCTGCAGGGTGCGCATCTCGGTGGCCTGGTGGGCGGTGACGCGGTCGAGGACGGACGCCTCGGCGAGGTATTCCTCGGGGTCGGCGGAGAACAGCAGCGCCAGCGAGGGGTCGAGTCCGCCGGAGCGGTACTGGGCGCCGGCCACCGAACCGAGCCGCTCCCGCATGCCGTTGACACGCTCCTGCTGTCGCGCGATGTGGTCCTGGGCCCGGCCGACCTGTTCGCGCAGGGTGTCGGCGTGCTCGTCGGCCTTGTTGTAGGCCTCGGTGGCCTTCTCGGACTCCGCGTAGAGACGGTCCACCTCGGCACGGGTGCCGTCGTGCGGCGCGGCCGCGGCCGGTACGGCTGAGACGGCGCCGAGTGCGGCGGCCGCGACGGACAGCACGCTCAGGGCGCCGCAGGCGCCCCGGTCGAACCCGGACTGTGCAAGGCGACGATGGGACCCCACGGGAAGCCGCGCTCCTTCCACCGGCGGACAGGGAAACGCGGCAGACAGTAGCCCCGCGACAGGGGGTCGGCCAAAGACCTCGGTGGGCACGCACAGTGACGCCCCGCCGCTGACGCAGGTCACCGGCGGGGCGTGGGGTCACTTGTCGTCGTCACGATTCGCCCGTTCGGGCGGCGTGGTGTCCTGATCTTGAGGACGATCAGATCCGGACGCCGAACTGGAACGGCATGTTGTTGATCGACTCGTAGCGCACGACGGTGCCGGTGCGCGGGGCGTGCAGCACCTGGCCGTTGCCCGCGTACAGGCCGACGTGGTGCTGGTCGCCGTAGAAGATGACCAGGTCGCCGACCTTGAGGCCGGACTGGCTGTAGATGCGCGTCCCGTCGTTGGCCTGGGCCTGCGAGGTGCGCGAGATGTGGACGCCGGCCTGGGCGTAGGCCCAGGACGTCAGACCCGAGCAGTCGTACGTGGCGGTGCCGGTGGCGCCGTACTCGTACGGCTTGCCGAGCTGGGTCTGGGCGGCCTGGAAGGCGGCCATGGCCCGGCCGGAGCCGGCCGGGGCGTCGCCGAGGTCGACCCGCTCGCCGGCGTCGCGGCTGGCGCGGGCGTCGGCGGCGGAGAGCGCGGCCTTCTCCTTGGCGGTCAGCGAGTTGAGGAGCTTCTGCGCCTCGGCCAGCTTCGCCTGGACTTCCTTCTTTTTCTTGCCCAGCTCGGTGCGGGTGGTGGCGAGGTCCTTGAGCTTGGAGGACGCCTCGCTGCGCTCCTGCGCGAGCTCGCGCTGCTTCTCCTGGATCTTCTTCAGCGCCTCGACCTGATGGCCGCTGAGCTGGTCGGCGGCGGACGCCTTGTCCAGGTAGTCGTCCGGGTTCGAGGAGAGGAGCAGCTGCAGGGACGGGTCGATGGAGCCGGTGCGGTACTGGGCCGCGGCCGCCAGACCCATGGAGTCGCGCAGCTCGTTGAGGTCGGCCTGACCGCGGGCGACGTTGTCCTGGATGGTGGAGATCTCCTTCTGGAACTTCTCCTGCTTCTCCTTGGCCCCGTTGAACTTCTCGGTGGCCTGCTCCGCCTCTTCGTAGAGCTTGTCGACCTTGCTCTTGACCTCGTCCTTGCTGAGCTTCTCACTCGGCGCCGCGTTGGCGGCCTGTGAGCTCAGCACGACGGCAGCGGCGGCTGCGGTGGTCAGCACGGTCACGCGTGCGCGACTCGGCTGCTTCGGTCGACGATGGGACGCCACGGAGACGGGCTCCTTCTTTTGAGTGATCACCCGTTTGGAGGTTCGATCACCAGACCTTAGTGACCTGGCCGTGATCAGTTCAAATCCCCCGGCGGAAAAAACCCATCACGCAACGCAGTTTTTTCACACAACTCACGTGCAGTGATGGACCCATTGACGCTATGTTGCGTGATGATTCCGCCAATTCGGTCATTGAGTCCGCAATTTCGACCTTCAGGACAGTCGCTTCAGAAGTACCGCGGAAGCCACCGGTCGGGCACCCGCCTTCGCGATCCCGTCGGCCACCTCGCGGTCGGTCGAGGCGACGATGACCGGCCGGCCGGGCGGCTCGGCCCGCACCAGCTGCCGGATCAGCTCGTCGGCCGTGACGCCCGGCTTGGAGAACAGCACCCGCACCCCGCGCGGCGGCGCGAGCAGCACCGGAGCGACGAGTTCGGCGCCGTCGAAGACACAGGTGACCTCGGCGCCGGTCTGCGCGGCGAGTTGCGAGAGCTGCCCCAGGAGCCGCAGCCGCTGCTTCTCCAACGGCATCTGCGGATAGCCGGTCTTGGTGACGTTGTAGCCGTCGACGACGAGATGCGCCTGCGGCAGCGCGAGCAACTGGTCGAGAATGGCCGGATCGTGCTCCGACAGGGCACGCGCGGCGATGTCCTTCGGGGTCATTCGTCCCGGTTCGACCGCGTCGACGGTCTCCGCCGGACGCACCGACACCGGCGGCAGCGCCAGCTCACGCCGCAGTCCCTGGGCCGCGTCGAGCACCGTGTCCAGCAGCAGCCGCACCCGCATGTCCTCGACGCTGCGCCCCTCGCGGGCCGCGCGCCGGGCGGCCTCCAGAGCGGCCTCAGTCTCACCCAGACGCGCCTTCAGCCGCCGTGACTCGCTCTCCGCGGCGGACACCTGGGTATGCCCCTCGGCGCGCACGGTCTCCATCTCGCCCTGCACCTTGCGCAGGGCGGCTTCTCCGCGCTTGACGTCGCTGAGGGCCGACCGCAGCTTGCGGTGCAGCGACTCCGTCTCCTTCTTCGCCGCGTCCAACTCGGCGCGCAGCCGCTCGGTGTCCGACCGGATCTGCTCACGCGCCCGCTCGAGCTCCTCACGCAGCCGCTCCAGTTCGGCGCGGCTCTCCTCGTCGGCCCGCTCGGCGTCGGCCCGCTGGGCCTCCTCGCCGGCCGACGTCACCAGCTTCACCCAGCCGACGGGCCGCAGAACGTAGGCCGCGGCCGCCACGTCGAGCGGGTCCGCGGCCGGGGTGGGCGAGCCGGAGTCGAGAGCGCCGGACAGTTCCGGCTGGGCCTCTCTGAGCTTCTCGGCGATGCGCTGCCTGAAGAGTGGATCGGTCTCCAGCGCGGCCGCCATCGCGTTGCCCGCGAACTTGGCACGCCGGTTGGGCGCGAAACGGGCGTACTGGCGCAACTGGGCGGGCAGTTCGCCGACGGTCAGTCCGCCGAAGCCGTCGGAGACGATCGTGACGACCCTGCGCCGCACGCCGTCCGGCAGCGGACGGTCGAGCATCTCGGCGGCGCCGTCGCCCGGCCCCCCGCCTGCGCTCTCCACCATCCGTCACACCCCAATACTGTGCGGGCCCTCCCCCGCTCTCGACCTCGCTCGAGCGGGGGGCGCCGTCGTCAGGAACCGGCGCCCGGCCGATCCACGAGTTCCACCTGGTCCACGGCATTGCACCAGCGACACCGCACCGACTCGATGGTCTCACTGACCACCTCGCGCTCCTCGACCTTCGGCTCGCCCGCGAGGTCCAGGTGCACGTACTCGACGACCTTCGACGAGCGCGTCACGTCGAACCGCGTGAGGTTGCCGCAGAGAGTGCAGCGCCACCGCGTGGCGGCGGTCGGCAGGGGAACCGTCATCGTGACTTTCCACTTCCTTCTGGTGTCGTGCTCGCTGTGCCGGGTCGGGCCGGAGGCTCCCCCGTGCGTGTGGCTCGTAACCCTACGGCCTGGCGGGTACCCGCCGCCCGTCCGTCCACGGCGGCCGCCCGGCGGCGAGGCGCTCCGGGTGCGTGCGTCCCGTTACGTCATGCTCTGTACCCATGATCAGCAACTGGAACGGGAACCGGACGCCCGGCAGAGCGATCCGGGCCCCCGCGGCGCCGGTGACCTACGGACTGATCGTCCTGTGCTGCCTGATCTTCCTGATCGGCCCCGCCTCGGGCCTCGATCCGGCGTACGGGACCGGTGACGAGCTGCTGGCCGCGCAACGGGCCTATTTCCGGCGCTGGGGCGTGGTGCCCGCCGAGCTCTTCGAGGGCGCGCCCCGGGCCGTCCTCACACCCGCGACCGCCCTCTTCGTCCACGGCAGCTGGGTGCACCTGCTGGGCAACATGCTCTTCCTCTACGTCTTCGGGGCGATGACCGAGGACCGGATGGGCCGCGTCGAGTTCACACTCTTCACCGTCGGCTGCGGCTACCTGGCCCTGCTGGGCTACGCCGCCGCGAACGCCGGGTCGTCGCAGTCCCTGGTCGGCGCCTCCGGGGGGATCTCCGCGGTGCTCGGCGCGTTCCTGTACCTGTTCCCCCGGGCGCGGGTCACCAGTCTTCTTCCCTTCCTGTTCTTCCTGCCGCTGCGATTCCCGGCGTGGGTCGTGCTGCCCTTCTGGGCGGCCCTGCAGTGGGCGGCGGCGGGACAGGCGTCCCAGGGCCCGGGGGTGGCCTACCTGGCGCACCTGATGGGCTTTGGCCTCGGGCTCGTCTACGCGTGGGCCCGTTTCGGGAACAGGAAGGGTCCGACCGGACGCCCGGGAAGGGCGGCGGCGGGCGACGGGCGGGCGGCTAGAGTGAAGGCCGCCCCAGCTCCGGCCTCCGAGGGAGAGAACCAGCCGTGATCACCGCGATCGTCCTCATCAAGACCAGCGTGGACCGGATCCCCGAGATCGCCGAGCGGATCGCCTCGCTGGAGTCCGTGAGCGAGGTCTTCTCCGTGACGGGGACCTACGACCTCATCGCGATGGTCCGCGTGAAGCAGCACGAGGACCTCGCCGAGGTCATCCCGGGCAGCATCAGCAAGATCCCCGGGGTCGAGGGGACGGACACCCACGTCGCGTTCCGCACCTACTCGCAGCACGACCTCGAGGCCGCGTTCGCCATCGGCCTGGACTCGTAGGGGGCGGGCTCGGTGGGGCGGGGCGGGAGCTGTCCAGCTCCCCGCGCCCCCGAGAGGGCGTCCCCGACCCGGGCCGCGCAGGTGCCGTCTCCCCCAGTGCACGGGTGCGGGGCATCCGCGAGCCCCGTACGAGTGCGGTTCCGGTGAGGCCGGGCGCGCCGTTCCCCGCGCCCCTGAGGCAGTGGCGGCGGCCCCGGGTGCGCGGGGCCGTCGTCCGCAGGGGGGTCAGTCCACTGCCGGGACGCAGCGGCCGTCCTCCGTGCGGTACCGCCACTTCGCCCCCTCGGTCACCAGCTCGCGGACCGCGGTCACGAAGCGCTCGACGTGCTCGTCGGGGGTGCCCGCGCCGAAGCTCACCCGGATGGCGTTGAGGGACTTCTCACCCGGGGCGGCCTCCGGAGCCCCGCACTCGCCCTGCGCCTCGGGAGCGCCGCCCAGGAGGGTGCGGACCAGGGGGTGGGCGCAGAAGAGGCCGTCGCGGACGCCGATGCCGTACTCGGCGGACAGGGCCGCGGCGAAGTGGGAGCTGTTCCAGCCCTCGACGACGAAGGAGATCACGCCGACGCGCGGGGCGTCGTCGCCGAAGAGCGACAGGATCCGGACCTCCGGGACCTCCGCGAGCCCGGTGCGCACCCTCGCGATCAGGTGCTGCTCGCGTGCGACCAGGGCGTCGAAGCCGGCCTCGGTGAGGGCCTTGCAGGCGGACGCGATGGAGTAGGCGCCGATCACGTTCGGAGAGCCGGCCTCGTGGCGGGCCTCGTTCTCGTGCCACTCCACGTCCACTCCCCCGTCCTCGCGCCGGGCGACCTTGCGGCTGGCGCCGCCGCCAGCGAGGTACGGGTCCGCCGCGACCAGCCAGTCCGCGCGGCCGGCCAGCACGCCGGAGCCGAAGGGGGCGTACAGCTTGTGGCCGGAGAAGGCGATCCAGTCGACGTCGAGGCCCTGCACCGACACCGGGTGGTGCGGGGCCAGCTGGGCGGCGTCCAGGACGATCCGGGCGCCGTGGGCGTGCGCCGCCGCCGCCAGCTCGCGCACCGGCCACAGCTCGCCGGTGACGTTCGAGGCGCCGGTGACGCAGACCAGCGCCGGGCCGTGCGGGTCCCGGGCGGCGAGGGCCCGCTCCAGGGTCTGCACGGCCCGGCCCGGGGTGCGCGGGGCGTCGAGACAGGTGACCCGGGCGTCCTGCCACGGCAGCAGGGACGCGTGGTGCTCGGTCTCGAAGACGAAGACCTGGCAGCCGGCGGGCAGGGCGCGTGCCAGCAGGTTGAGGGAGTCCGTCGTCGAGCGGGTGAAGACCAGCTGGTCGTCGGGGCGGCAGCCGAGGAACTCCGCGACGGTCCTGCGGGCGTTCTCGAAGAGGTCCGTGGAGAGCTGGGAGAGGTAGCCGGCGCCGCGGTGCACGCTGCCGTAGTACGGGGCGTAGGCGGCGACGTCGTCCCAGACGCGCTGGAGGGCGGGGGCGCTGGCGGCGTAGTCGAGGGCCGCGTAGGCGACCTCGCCGCCGGTGACGAGCGGGACGGTGACATTCCTGCCCAGAACGTCCAGCGGGGCACAAACGGGGCGGGCGACGGCAGCGGTGGAGACGGACATGGCGAACTCCCGTGAGAGGAAAGGGGGAACCGCCGTGCGAGCGGCGCGGCTCGAGCACGGGGAAGGGTGGGAAAGGGTGTGCGGAGGCGGGGCTCGACGCCCTAGCGCATTCGCTTGCTCACAGGAGACTCCCTCGAACGACCCAGGACCCCTGGCGTTCTCACTCGAAAGAGTGCGAGGGATCCGCGCTTGCCGTGGACCTCGTTGCCCACAGCCTGGTCTTCACCCGGGGCACCCCGCCACGGACGGAGGGTTGCCGGACAGTCGGCCGGGGCCTCATGACTGTCACTCATGACCTGATACAGGAACCTACGCGAGCCGATCACGGTCCCGCAACCCGTGTCCGGATGGCGGGACCGCGTCTCACGGACGTCAGGCGTTGCTGGCGGCCACCCAGCGCTCCAGGGCCCGCTTGGCCGCCCCGGAGTCGAGCGACTCCGCCGCCCGTGCCATGCCGGCCCGGATCTCCTCGGCCAGCGTCCCGCCGCCCGGCTCGAGCGCCACGAGCGCCGCCGCCGAGTTCAGCACCACGGCGTCGCGCACCGGGCCGCGCTCGCCCTCCAGCAGACGGCGGGCGACCTCCGCGTTGTACGAGGGGTCCCCGCCGCGCAGGGCCTCCACCGGGACCAGGTCGAGGCCGACGTCGCGCGGGTCGAAGGTCTCCTCGGTGACCTTGCCGTCGCGCACCACCCAGACCCGGGAGGTGGCCGTCGTGGTCAGCTCGTCGAGGCCGTCGTCGCCCCGGAAGACCAGGGAGGAGTTGCCGCGTTCGGCGAAGACGCCCGCGACGACCGGTGCCATGAGCGGATCGGCGACGCCGACGGCCTGCGCCCGCACCTTGGCGGGGTTGGTCAGCGGGCCGAGGATGTTGAACACCGTGCGGATGCCCAACTGGCCGCGCGCGGCGCCGACATGACGCAGCGCCGGATGGAACTTGATCGCGAAGCAGAAGGTGATCCCGGCCTCCTGCGCGACCTCGGCCACCCGGCGCGGGGTCAGCTCCAGGTTGACGCCGAGCTTCTCCAGGACGTCCGAGGCACCGGACGCGGAGGACGCGGCCCGGTTGCCGTGCTTGACGACCGTGGCGCCCGCGCCGGCCACGACGATCGCCGACATCGTGGAGATGTTGACCGTCTTCGCGCCGTCGCCGCCCGTGCCGACGATGTCGACGGTCGGTCCCGGCACCTCGATCAGGTTGGCGTGCTCGTACATCGCCCGGACCAGGCCGTTGATCTCCTCGACGGTCTCGCCCTTGGCCCGCAGCGCCACCACGAACCCGGCGATCTGCGCGTCGGTCGCCTCGCCGCGCATGATCCGGTCCAGCGCCCAGAACGTGGCGTCCGCGCCCTGGTCGCGGCCGTACAGCAGACCGTTCAGCACCTCGGGCCAGGAACGGCCCGCCGCGGTGTCGCCTCCAGCGGGGGTCACAGCGCTCATCAGCCGCTCCTGGGTGTCGTACGGATCTTCCGTGGGTTGCCGTGGAAGACGTGTGTGCCCACCCTATCCAGCCGACGGGCACGGCAAAGGGCCCCGTCCGACAACCGGACGGGGCCCTTTCACCGCGGCGTGGCGACGCCTCAGCGATCAGTGGTGGCCGTGGCCGCTCGTGATCTCCTTGTACTCCTCGACGGTGGGCTTCGGGATCTGCTGGTCCTCGCCGAAGTACGCTCCGCTGATCTTGGCGCGGAGCTTCTCCTTGCCCGTCACCTTGCGCTCGACGCCGTTGTCGTCGACCGTGGCGCCGATCGCGGCCGGCTCGTACTGCTCGTGCGCCGTGAGCGTGTGCAGCTGATCCTGGCTGAGCGGCTCGTGGATCTCGATGAACTCACCGTGCGGGAGGCGCTTGATGGTGCCGGTCTCCCGGCCGTGCAGCACCTTGTCCTTGTCGCGGCGCTGCAGACCGAGGCAGATCCGCTTGGTGAGGATGTACGCGATGACCGGTCCGACGAAGAAGAAGATCCGGACGAACCAGGTGATCGCGTTGATCGACAGGTGGAAGTGGGTGGCCCACAGGTCGTTGCCACCGCCGACCAGCGTGATCATGTACATCGTGACCCAGGCGACGCCGAGTGCCGTACGGGTCGGCGCGTTGCGCGGGCGGTCCAGGATGTGGTGCTCGCGCTTGTCGCCGGTGATCCAGGACTCGATGAACGGGTAGAGCGCCAGCGCCGCGAGGACGACGCCGAACAGGACCAGCGGGATGAACACGCCCAGGACGAGCGTGTGACCCCAGAGGTTGATCTCCCAGCCCGGCATGAAGCGGATCAGACCCTCGGCGAAGCCCATGTACCAGTCGGGCTGGGCGCCGGTCGACACCTGGTCCGGACGGTAGGGGCCCATCGCCCAGATCGGGTTGATCTGCGCGATGGCCGCGATGACCGCGATGACGCCGAAGACCAGGAAGAAGAAGCCTCCGGCCTTGGCCATGTACACGGGCAGCAGCGGCATGCCGACGACGTTCTTGTTGCTCTTCCCGGGGCCCGCGAACTGCGTGTGCTTGTGGTAGAAGACCAGGATCAGGTGGCCCACCATGAGGCCCAGCATGATGCCGGGCAGCAGCAGGATGTGGATGGAGTAGAACCGCGCCACGAAGTCGTGGCCGGGGAACTCGCCGCCGAAGAGGAAGAACGAGATGTACGTGCCGACGACCGGCATCGACAGGATGGCGCCCTGGGTGAAGCGCACACCGGTGCCGGAGAGCAGGTCGTCCGGGAGCGAGTAACCGGTGAAACCGGTGAACATGCCGAGGACGAACAGCAGGAAGCCGAACAGCCAGTTGACCTCACGCGGCTTGCGGAACGCACCCGTGAAGAACACGCGCATCATGTGCACGAACATGCCGGCGAGGAAGATCAGCGCCGCCCAGTGGTGGATCTGCCGGATGAGCAGACCGCCGCGCACGTCGAAGGAGATGTGCAGGGTCGAGCTGAACGCCTCGGACATCAGCTGTCCCTGGAGCGGGACGTAGCTGCCGTGGTACTCCACCTCGTTCATCGACGGGTGGAAGAACAGCGTCAGGTACACACCCGTCAGGATGATGATGATGAAGCTGTACATGCACACTTCGCCCAGCATGAACGACCAGTGGTCGGGGAAGATCTTGCGCATGTTGGCCTTGGCGAGGGAGTAGATCCCCAGCCGGCCGTCGGCCCAGTCGGCGATCCGCTCGCCGGCCGGAGCCTTCCCGCGTGCGCGGGACTCGTTGCTCTCGTGGTTCTCTGTGGTGCTCATCCGCGCTCCCAGAAAGCAGGACCGACGGGCTCCTCGAAGTCGCCGCGCGCCTCGAGGTAGCCCTCGTCGTTCACGCCGATGCGCAGCTGCGGCAGGGCGTGACCGGCGGGACCGAAGATCACTCGGGCGCCGTCGGAGAGGTCGAAGGTGGACTGGTGGCAGGGGCACAGCACGTGGTGCGTCTGCTGCTCGTACAGGGAGATCGGGCAACCGACGTGGGTGCAGATCTTCGAGTACGCCACGATGCCGTCGTGCGACCACTCGAGCTCGCGCTTGTCCTTGATGTTCTCCGGCTGGAGCCGGACGATCATCAGGGCCGCCTTGGCGATCTCGTTCTGGAAGTCCTCGTCGTGCTCCTCCAGGCCCTCGGGCTTGGCGAAGGTGAGAGAACCGACGGCCACGTCCGAGGGACGCAGCGGCTCGTTCGTGTTCATGTTGACGAGCAGCTTGCCCTTGGCCCACAGCGTGTGCCGCAGCTTGTCCTCGGGCAGCGGGCCGAGGTCGCGCAGCAGCACGACGCCGGAGAGCGGCACCAGGGCGACCGCGCCGAACAGCGTGTTGCGGATCAGCTTGCGGCGGCCGAACGCGGACTCCTTGGCGCCCTGCCGGAAGTCCGCGTGGACCTTGGCGCGGACCTCGGGGCTCGCGGCGATCGGGTGACGCTCGTCGGCGACCTCGACGTCCGACATCAGGGTGCGGGCCCAGTGGACCGCGCCGGCGCCGATGGTGAACAGCGCCGTGCCCAGCGTCAGACCCAGCGCGAAGTTCAGCGCGCTGAGGTGGCCGATCGGGAACACGAAGATCGACTTGTCGGCCGGGATCGCCACGTACGCGGCGATGAAGCCGACCGTGGCGAGCATCGACAGCGTGAACAGGAAGGCGACCGCACGCTCGGACCGCTTGGCGGCCCGCTCGTCGATGTCCTGGACGCGGTGCTCGTGGGGCGGCAGACCGGGGTCGGCGAACGGGTTCTGCTCGTCCGCGACGTCCACCGCGCCGTGCGCGTGGCCCTGCTCTACGGGCAGGTTCTCTTCTGGAATGTCTTGGCTACTCATGACTTCTTGGCCTTTGCGGTCCGAGCGGCGACCCAGACGGCGACCGCGATCAGGGCGCCGAGTCCGAAGATCCAGGCGAACAGACCCTCGCTGACCGGCCCGAGGCCGCCCAGCTCCAGACCACCGGGGTTGTCGGTGTCGCTGCTGTTGACCGCGTGCAGGTACGCGATGATGTCCTTCTTGTTCTGCTCCGACAGGGTGGTGTCGGGGAAGGAGGGCATGTTCTGCGGGCCGGTCTGCATGGCCTCGTAGACGTGCTTCGGGTCCACGTCCTCGAGGGTCGGAGCGAACTTGCCCTTCGTCAGGGCGCCGCCCTTTCCGGTGAAGTTGTGGCACTGCGCGCAGTTGGTGCGGAACAGGTCGCCGCCCTTGGCGATGTCCGCGCCCTCCGGGCCGTACTCGGCCTCGGTCGGGACGGTCGGGCCGGAGCCCAGCGAGGCGATGAACGCGGCGAGCTGGTCGATCTCCGCCTGCGAGTAGATGTTCTTCTTCTTCACCACCTGCGGGCCCTGGGAGGTCGCCGCCGGCATGCGGCCGGTGCCGACCTGGAAGTCGACGGCCGCGGCGCCCACGCCGACCAGGCTCGGACCGTCGGAGCTGCCCTGACCGCCGGTGCCGTGGCAGCTGGCGCAGCCGACGGCATAGAGCTTCTTGCCCTCGTCGATGGCGAGGGACTGGGCGGTGTCGTCTGCCTGCGCCTTGCTCGCGGGCGCGAGCGCGGAGAACAGCCACCCTGTGCACGCCAGCGATAGGACTAGGACGACGAGCGCCGCCAGCGGATGGCGTCGTCGTGCGGAGAGCTTTTTCACGGATTACCCCGGTGTCAGGATCTTCTGCGTCGATGCTTGTGGAGGTGCGGGAGCGGGCCCGGCTACTTGATCAGGTAGATCGTGGCGAAGAGGCCGATCCAGACGACATCGACGAAGTGCCAGTAGTAGGACACGACGATGGCCGCGGTCGCCTGCTCGTGGGTGAACCTCTTGGCCGCGTAGGTGCGCCCGAGGACGAACAGGAAGGCGATGAGGCCGCCCGTCACGTGCATGCCGTGGAAGCCGGTGGTCAGGTAGAACACCGAGCCGTACGGGTCGGAGGAGAGCGAGAGCCCGTCCTTCTTCACCAGCTCCGTGTACTCGTAGATCTGACCGCCGATGAAGATCGCACCCATGATGAAGGTGACGATGAACCACATTCTGAGCTTCTTCACGTCACCGCGCTCGGCGGCGAAGACGCCGAGCTGGCAGGTGAGCGAGGAGAGCACCAGGATCGTGGTGTTGGTGGCCGAGAACGGGAGGTTCAGGGCCTCGGCCATCTCCTTCCAGTGATCGGGACCCGTCACCGATCGCAGGGTGAAGTACATCGCGAAGAGGGCCGCGAAGAACATCAGCTCGGAGCTCAGCCAGATGATGGTTCCGACGCTGGTGAGGTTCGGCCGATTGACCGACGGGTGCGCGTGCCCGGTTTCTACTGTCGTTGCTGTCGCCACGACCGACATTATGTCGGTCCCTTATCCCGCCCTCACTCCGGGGGGTGCCGTTCGGCGTGATCGCCCCGTGTGTACTGCCCGGATGGCCCATCGAAGTGGTGTTCCAGGCGGTGTGGACGAGGTGGGTGAGGGAGTAGCATCCGCGGCATCGGTTCTGTCCGTACGACGCTGATGTCACGGAGGAAGCATGCAGGCGACCGCCACGGTGCTGGTCTACAGCGACGACGCCAACACGCGGGAGCAGGTGCGGCTCGCGACCGGGCGCAGGCCCGCGCCGGACGCCCCTGTGGTGGAGTTCGTGGAGTGCGCGACGGCGCCTGCGGTGCTGCGGGAGCTCGAGAGGGGCGGCATCGACGTCGTCGTCCTCGACGGGGAGAGCGCCCCCATGGGCGGCATGGGGCTGTGCCGCCAGCTCAAGGACGAGATCTTCCGGTGTCCGCCGGTGCTGCTGCTCATCGGGCGGCCCCAGGACGCGTGGCTCGCGACCTGGAGCCGGGCGGACGCGGCTGTGACGCTGCCTGTGGAGCCCGTGGAGTTCGCGGGGTCGCTGGCGGCCCTGCTGCGGACGAAGGGGCTTCAGCAGAGCGCGTAGCGACTCGGGGGCGGGGGCGCGGTCCGTCGTCGGCCCCGCGCCCCGGCCGGGTCACACCGCCGCCGGACTCAGTCGTGCGGTCTCCGCCTGCGTCTTCTGCTTGGCGCCCGTCAGTGCGCTGCCCTTGGTCCACCTGGCCCAGTCCAGGTTCCAGTCGCCGAAGCCGTTGCCGAACGTCTCCATGGTGTCGCCGTTGCTGTTGACGACCTGGACGACGTCGCCCTGGCGGATGTTGTCGAAGAACCACTCGGCGTTGGCCGTGCTCATGCCGGTGCAGCCGTGGCTGACGTTGGCGTAGCCCTGGGAGCCCACGGACCAGGGTGCGGCGTGGACGTACTCGCCGCTCCAGGTGACCCGGGTGGCGTAGTAGACGGGCAGGTCGTAGGAGTCCGCGGAGCCCTCGGCGATGCCGACGGTGGTCCCGCGCATACGTACGTAGTACTCCTTGGCCAGGACGACCTTGACGCCGTTGCGGGTGTCGAAGCCGGGCTTGCCGGTGGTGACGGGGATCCGCTTGATCTCCTGGTTGTTCCTGGAGACCGTCATGGAGTGCGTCGCCGCGTCCGTCACGGCGATGACCCGGTCGCCGGTGGTGAGTCTGAGTTCCTTCACGGGGCCGCCCCACAGCCGGTCGCCGATCTTGATGCCGTCCAGGTTGCTGTGGGCGCGGACGGTGGCGTGGGCGGGCCAGTACTCCTTGGGGCGGTAGTGGAGCTCCTTGTCGTCCACCCAGTGCCAGCCGCCCTGCGCGAAGGGCGTGGAGTCGACCTTCAGCCCCCGTTCGACGACGGCCCGCTGGGCGGGGTCCTTGACCGGCTGGTCGAGTTTGGCGACGACGGGCTGGCCGACGCCGTACTCGCCCGCCTGGGGGCCGAACTCCACCCCCAGGCGCTTCTTGACGGTGGGCCTGCCGGTGTCGAAGGACAGGACCCGGCGGCCCGGCGCCCCGTCGTCGTCCTCGGTGCTCACCCGGACCGTGTAGTGGGCGCCGGCGGCCAGGGGTGCGGTGCTGCGCCAGCGGTCGCCGTCGGCGGAGAGCCGGCCCGCGACATAGCGGCCCGTGGAGTCCACGGCGGTGACGTCCGTGATGCGGTCGCCGTCGGCGGTCACCTCGAGGGGCTTGTCCGGGTCGGCCTTCTTGCCGTCGCCGTCGGGGGCGTTGAAGGAGATCTGGTCCGTCGCGTCGTAGGGGCGCGCGGAGAGCGGATTGCCGTCGGAGCCGCAGGCGCTTGCGACCGCGCCCAGGGCGATCACCAGCAGGGTGCAGCCGACGACGGTGCGGGGGCGGGGTTGGTGGCTCATGCCTTCACGCTAGGGAGCCGCCGCGGCGGCGGCGCGCTGAGTGACACGGACGGAGCACGCCCGTTACGGCAAAAGCGTGAGCCCGGACCCTCCTGACGGAGTGTCCGGGCTCTCGCCGCGTTCAGCGCGTGTTACTGGGTGCGGTTCTCACCGCGGTAGTACTCGAAGACCCAGCCCCAGAGACCGATCATGATCATCGGGACGGAGAAGTAGAGCAGCCACCAGCCGACCGCGACACCGAGGAAGGCCAGGGCGCCGCCGATGGCGAGCGACAGCGGCTGCCAGCTGTGCGGGCTGAAGAAGCCCAGCTCGCCGGCGTCGTCCGCGACGTCCGCCTCCTTGTTGTCCTGCGCGCCCGCGTCGACCCGCCGGGCGGTGAAGCCCAGGTAGAAGCCGACCATGATGGCCAGGCAGAAGGACAGGAAGAGTGCCGTGGTGCCGGCCGGCTCCTTCGACCACACGCCGTAGACGATCGCCATGGCGAGCAGGAAGACGCTCAGCCAGACGAACATCTTGCCCTGGATCTTCACTTGCCGGCCTCCTTGCTTCCCGCGATGGCGCTGGCGCCGTGGCCGCTGTGCTCCAGCTGCTCGAGCGCGGCGATCTCCGGGTGGTGCAGGTCGAACGCCGGGGATTCGCTGCGGATCCGCGGCAGGGTGAGGAAGTTGTGGCGGGGCGGCGGGCAGGAGGTGGCCCACTCCAGGGAGCGGCCGTAGCCCCACGGGTCGTCGACGCCGACCGGCTTGCCGTACTTGGCGGTCTTCCACACGTTGTAGAGGAACGGCAGCACGGACAGGCCGAGGACGAACGAGCTGATCGTCGAGATCGTGTTCAGGGCGGTGAACCCGTCGGCCGCGAGGTAGTCCGCGTAACGACGCGGCATGCCCTCGGCGCCCAGCCAGTGCTGGACCAGGAAGGTGCCGTGGAAGCCGATGAACAGCGTCCAGAACGTGATCTTGCCGAGCCGCTCGTCGAGCATCTTGCCCGTCATCTTCGGCCACCAGAAGTGGAAGCCGGAGAACATCGCGAAGACGACCGTGCCGAAGACGACGTAGTGGAAGTGCGCCACCACGAAGTACGAGTCGGAGACGTGGAAGTCCATCGGCGGCGAGGCCAGGATGACACCGGTCAGACCACCGAAGGTGAAGGTGATGAGGAAGCCCGTCGCCCACAGCATCGGCGTCTCGAAGGACAGCGAGCCCTTCCACATCGTTCCGATCCAGTTGAAGAACTTCACGCCGGTCGGGACGGCGATGAGGAACGTCATGAAGGAGAAGAACGGAAGCAGCACACCGCCGGTGACGTACATGTGGTGCGCCCACACCGTCACCGAGAGGCCGGCGATCGAGATCGTCGCGGCGATCAGGCCCATGTAGCCGAACATCGGCTTACGGGAGAAGACCGGGATGACCTCGGAGATGATGCCGAAGAACGGCAGGGCGATGATGTACACCTCTGGATGGCCGAAGAACCAGAAGAGGTGCTGCCACAGCAACGCGCCGCCGTTGGCCGCGTCGAAGACATGTGCCCCGAATTTCCGATCCGCCTCCAGCGCGAACAGCGCGGCGGCGAGGACGGGGAAGGCCAGCAGGACCAGGACCGCGGTCAGCAGCACGTTCCAGGTGAAGATCGGCATGCGGAACATCGTCATGCCGGGTGCGCGCATGCAGATGATCGTGGTGATGAAGTTGACCGCGCCGAGGATGGTGCCGAAGCCGGAGAAGGCCAGACCCATGATCCACAGGTCGGCGCCGATGCCCGGTGAGCGGACCGCGTCCGACAGCGGGGAGTAGGCGAACCAGCCGAAGTCGGCGGCACCCTGCGGGGTGAGGAAGCCGCCCACGGCGATGGTCGAGCCGAACAGGTAGAGCCAGTAGGCGAACATGTTCAGCCGCGGGAACGCCACGTCGGGCGCGCCGATCTGCAGCGGCATGATCCAGTTCGTGAAGCCGGCGAACAGCGGCGTCGCGAACATCAGCAGCATGATCGTGCCGTGCATCGTGAACGCCTGGTTGAACTGCTCGTTCGACATGATCTGCAGGCCCGGCCGGGCGAGTTCGGCGCGCATGAGGAGCGCCATGACGCCACCGATGC
Organism: Streptomyces sp. P3; assembly: GCF_003032475.1. Lineage (NCBI taxonomy): Bacteria > Bacillati > Actinomycetota > Actinomycetes > Kitasatosporales > Streptomycetaceae > Streptomyces > Streptomyces sp. P3. The sequence continues at coordinate 4,086,344 of NZ_CP028369.1, read as the reverse complement.
AGAAGAACGCGAACGACGTGACCAGGTACAGCGTACCGATGGTCTTGTGGTCGGTGGTCGTCAGCCACTTCACCACGACGTTGCCGGGCTGCCTGCGCCTTACCGGCAGCTCGTTCTCGTACGAGTCCTCAGCTGCGGAGGCACCCTGGGGTTCGTTGAGGATGCTCACAGGACGTTCGACTCCCGGTTCTTCTCGGGGCTCGTTTGCTCGATGCCGGCCGGAACGTAACCGGTCTGCCCGTTCTTCGCGATGTCCTTCAGGTGCTGCTCGTAGCGCTCCGGGGAGACGACCTTCACGTTGAAGAGCATCCGGGAGTGGTCGACGCCGCACAGCTCGGCGCACTTGCCCAGGAAGGTGCCCTCGCGGTTGGGGGTCACCTGGAAGGAGTTGGTGTGACCCGGGATGACGTCCTGCTTCATGAGGAACGGCACCACCCAGAAGGAGTGGATGACGTCCCGGGAGGTGAGGACGAAGCGGACCGTCTTGCCCTTGGGGAGCCAGAGGGTCGGGCCCGGGTTGTGGGTCTGCGGGTTCTCGGTACCGGGGGTGCCGCAGGTGTAGACACCGCCCGCGTCGGACGGGAAGTCCTTCTTGAACCGGTCCGGGATCGCGGCCAGGTTCTTGTCGGTCTTCGCGTCCCCGTTGGAACCGTCGACGTTCTCGATGTAGTTGAAGCACCAGCTCCACTGGAAGCCCACCACGTTGACCGTGACATCGGGCTTCTTCTCGAGGCTCAGCAGCTTCGACTCGTCACGGGCGGTGAAGTAGAACAGCACCGAGACGATGATGATGGGGACGACCGTGTACAGCGCCTCGATGGGCATGTTGTACCTGGTCTGCGGAGGAACTTCGACCTTTGTGCGGCTGCGCCGGTGGAAGAAAGCACTCCACAGGATCAGGCCCCACACCAGCACGCCGGTGGCCAGCGCGGCAGCCCAGGAGCCCTGCCACAGGGAGAGGATCCGCGGAGCCTCTTCTGTGACCGGGGTGGGCATACCAAGGCGGGGGAAGTCCTTGTATGTGCAACCGGTGGCGGTCGCCAGGACCAGGCCCGCGGTCATTGCCTGCAGCAGCTTCCGCCGCATCGGGCGCCGCGGCGAGCGGTCGGAGCCGTTGGGACTCACGTAGCGCCTTCCCGAGAGTCTCGCCCGCGCGGTTGGCTGCGGCCTGCCTTCTCGCTGGTCGGTCGCCGCCCTGCGTCGGGCAGGGGTTTGGATGTTTATGCGGACCAAACCCTAGCCGACGCCCTCCGGGGGGTCGCGGGGAGGGTGGCATACGCGCCGCCGGTCACCCCGAAGGGGTGGGAGGAGCGCCTGATAGCGCCCAATAGCTCGTCAATGCGGCTTGTACGGCGGCCGCGACCCGGCTGTGACCCCGTCGCGCCCGCGGCGGAACCGCGGACCGCAACAGTCCCGCTCCCCCCGGTATGCCGGCCTCACCGGCGCTTTACCGTTGAGGCGTGGCCTACTTCGACGCTGCTTCCGCCGTCCCGCTTCATCCCGTCGCCCGTCAGGCCCTGTCGGCCTCGCTCGACGAAGGGTGGGCGGATCCCGCCCGGCTGTACCGGGAGGGCCGGCGGGCCCGGATGCTGCTGGACGCGGCGCGGGAGGCGGCGGCCGAGGCCGTCGGCTGCCGGCCGGACGAGCTGGTGTTCACGTCCTCCGGGACACGCGCCGTGCACTCCGGGATCGCGGGCGCGCTGACGGGTCGTCGGCGGGTCGGACGTCACCTGATCGTGTCAGCCGTCGAACACTCCTCGGTACTCCATTCGGCCGAGGCGTTCGAGGCGGAGGGCGGGACGGTGACCCGGACTCCGGTGACGCGGACCGGTGCCGTCGCCGTCGAGTCGTACGCCGACGCCCTGCGCTCCGACACCGCGCTGGCCTGTCTGCAGTCGGCCAACCACGAGGTGGGCACCGAGCAGCCGGTGGCGGCGGTGGCCGAGCTGTGCCGGGAGGCGGGGGTGCCGTTGCTGGTGGACGCCGCCCAGTCGCTGGGGTGGTCGGCCGTGGAGGGCCCCTGGTCGCTGCTGGCGGCGAGCGCACACAAATGGGGCGGTCCCTCGGGCGTCGGGCTGCTCACCGTGCGCAAGGGCGTCCGGTTCGCGCCGCAAGGGCCCCTGGACGAGCGGGAGTCGGGGCGGGCGGCCGGGTTCGAGAACCTTCCGGCGATCGTGGCCGCGGCGGCCTCGCTGCGGGCGGTCCGGGCTCAGGCGGCGGCCGAGGCGGACCGGCTGCGGGAGCTGACGGCGCGGATCCGCGCGCGGGTGCCGGCCGTCGTCCCCGAGGTGGAGGTCGTCGGGGACGCGCAGCGGCGGCTGCCCGGGATCGTCACCTTCTCCTGTCTGTACGTGGACGGGGAGGCGCTGCTGCACGAGCTGGACCGGGAGGGCTTCTCGGTCTCGTCCGGGTCGTCCTGCACCAGCAGCACGCTGACGCCCAGCCATGTGCTGCGGGCGATGGGGGTGCTGAGTGAGGGGAATGTGCGGGTCTCGTTGCCGGCGGGAACGGCCCCGGACGACGTGGAGCGGTTCCTCGACGTGCTGCCGGGGGCCGTGGCGGCGGTGCGGGAGAGGCTCGGCGCGCCGCTGCCCGGGCCGGCGGATCCGCGGGAGGCCGCGCCCGCCGGGGACACGCCGGCGGCGGACGCGCTCGTGGTGGACGCGCTGGGCAGGCGGTGTCCGATCCCGGTCATCGAGCTGGCGAAGGTCATCGGGGAAGTGCCGGTGGGCGGCACGGTGCGGGTGCTGTCCGACGACGAGGCGGCCCGGCTCGACATCCCCGCGTGGTGCGAGATGCGGGGGCAGGAGTACGCCGGTGAGGAGCCGGCGGACCGAGGCTCCGCCTACGTGGTCCGCCGGCTGTCCTGAGTCGGGCCGGGTCCGTGTCGGGCCGGGTCCCGCTCCTGTGTCAGGCCAGGTGCTTGCGGACCTCGGCGGCCGCCTCGTCGCCGTAGGCCTTGGTGAAGCGCTCCATGAAGTGGGCGCGGCGCAGCTGGTACTCCTGGGTCCCGACCGTCTCGATCACCAGGGTGGCGAGCATGCAGCCGATCTGGGCGGCCCGCTCGTGGGAGACGCCCCAGGCGAGGCCCGAGAGGAAACCGGCGCGGAACGCGTCGCCGACGCCGGTGGGATCGACCTTGGCCTCCTCCTCCGGGCAGCCGACCTCGATCGGCTCCTCGCCGGCACGCTCGACGCGGACGCCGCGCGCGCCGAGGGTGGTGACGCGGTGGCCGACCTTGGCCAGGATCTCGGCGTCCGACCAGCCCGTCTTGGACTCGATGAGGCCCTTCTCGTACTCGTTGGAGAAGAGGTACGAGGCGCCCTCCAGCAGTATCCGGATCTCGTCGCCGTTCATTCGGGCGATCTGCTGCGAGAAGTCGGCGGCGAAGGGGATCGCGCGGGACCGGCACTCCTCGGTGTGCCGGAGCATGGCCTCCGGGTCGTCGGCGCCGATCAGGACCAGGTCGAGGCCGCCCACGCGGTCGGCGACGGTCTTCAGCTCGATCAGCCGGGCCTCGCTCATCGCGCCCGTGTAGAAGGAGCCGATCTGGTTGTGGTCGGCGTCCGTGGTGCACACGAAGCGGGCGGTGTGCAGGGTCTCCGAGATGCGGACCGAGGCGGTGTCGACGCCGTGCCGGTCCAGCCAGGCCCGGTACTCGTCGAAGTCCGCGCCCGCCGCGCCGACCAGGATCGGGCGGGTGTCGAGTTGTCCCATGCCGAAGGCGACGTTCGCGCCCACCCCGCCCCGGCGCACGTCCAGGTTGTCGACCAGGAAGGAGAGCGAGACCGTGTGGAGACGGTCCGCGACGAGCTGATCGGCGAAGCGGCCGGGGAACGTCATGAGGTGGTCTGTCGCGATGGAGCCGGTGACTGCGATGCGCACGGCGTGGACTCTCCTGAGGGGAGGGGGATTGACAGTTCACGCTACCCGGTCGGCTCCCGCCGCTGAAGCAGCGGAAACTACCCGATAGTAGATCTTTATTCGCGGGCCACGACGTGCATACCGTTCGAGTATGACGAACCTCAAGGTCCACGCCCCCGCTCCGGCCGACCTCGACGGCGGCCTCGCGTCGCTGCGCGGTGACTGCGCGCGGATGGCTCCGCACTGGGCCGCGCCGGAGAAGATCACTTCCCGCCCCGTCTCCCCGTCACTCATCCACGGCGTGGACGTTCCCGCGACGTCGGCGCGGCTGCTGGAGGCGATGCCGGACTACGGCAACTAGGACCGGCCGCCGGGGCCGCTCCGGGTGGCCCCCGGGGTGATCCCCCGATATTTCCTTCGGTACGGCGCGCGGAAGGGAACCGTGCGCTCCCCTGTCGCGTCCCATCGCCGTCCCCCGTGAAGGGGATGCGGGGTACGACAGCAGGGCAGCCGAAGGAGCGATGCGGTGAACACCGAGCGACCCGAGAACGACGACGCCGCGCGCGGGCCGGAGAAGCCGGAGAGGACGTCTTCCGCCGAGGCGAAGACGCCGGTCGAGGACGCCGCGCGGCCGCAGGACGCCGAACGGGCGCGGCCCCGCGAGGCCGGGCCGGCGCAGCCGGAGCCCGCGACCGCCGAGGTCGACGAGACGGGGCCGGCGGAGGCCGAGGCCGCCCCTTCGGACGAGGTCGCGGCGGCATCCGACGTCGAGCGGGAGGCCGACGAGCCGGACGAGAGCGGCGGCTCGGAAGCGGCCGACGAGCCGGACGGGATCGGTGCTGTGAAGGGGGCTGCCGCGTCGAGTGAGGCGGATGCCTCCGACGGACCCGGTGCCCGGCGGCGGGCCCCCGCCTCGCAGGAGATCGACGCTGCGCGCGAACCCGGCGCCTCCCGCGCAGCCGATGCCCGGCCGCAGGCCGATGCCCCGACCGAGGCCGCCTCGGGCGAGGCCGGTGACTCTGCGGAGGCCGGTGACTCCGGTGTGCGCGACGAGGGCGCCGTTTCGGACGGGCCCACGACGCACGTCGGCCGCGACGAGCCCGTCGTCGACGCCGCGGGCGGCGGGGGGCCCGTTCCCGGACCTCGGCGCCGCTCCCCCCTGCTCATCGCCTCCGTCGCGGCCGCCGTGCTGCTGGTGGGCGGCGGTGGCGCCTATCTGACCGCGAGCGCGTCGGGCGGCTCGGGCGGCGGCTCCGGTTCGGGATCGCCCTCCGGTGACGGCTCCCCCACCGCGCTCGCCCTGGACGACCACGCCGCGGGCGCGGGAGCCTCGAAGGGCTCCTCGAACGGCATCGCGCCCGGCGAGCCCAACCCCTACGGGGTGACCTACCGGGCGGCGGGCACCCTGCCCGACGGTCCCGGCTCCGCGCCCGTGTACTGGGCGAAGGGCGAGGTCACCGCGGACGAGGCGGGCCGGCTGGCGAAGGCGCTGGGGGTCGACGGCACGCCGGTGGCCGACGGCGAGGCCTGGCGGATCGGCGCCGGCGACAGCTCCGGCCCTGCGCTGCGGGTCAACCGGCAGGCACCCGGCATGTGGACCTTCACCCGGTACGCCCCGGGCACCGACAACTGCACCGCGCTCAGCGACAAGTGCGCCCAGTCCCCGACCCCGGCCACCGACGAGCCGGTGAGCGAGGCGGCCGCGAAGAAGGCGGCCGCGCCGATCCTGAAGGCGCTGGGGCAGGACGACGCCAAGGTGGACGCGAGCCTGACCATGGGCGCACAGCGCATGGTGAACGCCGACCCGGTGGTCGGTGGGCTGCCGACCTACAGCTGGACGACCGGGATCAGCGTCAACGCGCAGGGCGAGGTCGTCGCCGGGAACGGGCAACTGGAACCGCCCGCGAAGGGCGCCACGTATCCCCTGGTGAGCGCGCAGGAGGCGCTGGACGCCCTGTACGCCGCCCCGGGGAGCGACCACCGGATGGGCATCGGGGGCTGTGCCAGTCCGGTGCCGCTGAAGGACCGGCTGGAGAGCCCGTGCGGCACGTCGACGTCCGCCCCGAAGCAACGGACGGCCACCGTCGAGGGCGCGGTGCTCGGGCTGGCGCCGCACACCTCCGGCGGCCGGCAGGTCCTCGTGCCGTCCTGGCTGTTCGCCGTGAAGGCGGCGGGGGGAGCGGACGGGTACACGGTGGCGCAGCCGGCCGTCGAGCCGGCGTACCTCACGACCGCCACGACGCCGGCCCCCACCCCTCGGCCGACCGGCTCCTCGGGAACCCGTGACGTGCGGGTGGACGCCTACACCGTCGAGGGCAGGGAGCTGACCGTCGGCTTCACCGGCGGCGTGTGCGCCGACTACAAGGCGACGGCCACGGAGACCAAGGACGAGGTGAAGGTCACCGTCACGCAGACGCCCTGGCCGGACAAGGTCTGCATCATGATCGCCAAGGAGTACCACCAGGTCGTGCAGCTGGACGCACCGCTGGGCGCCCGGAAGGTGGTCGGCTCGGACGGCAAGGGCGTCCCGCTGGAGAAGCCGGGGGCCCGGCTTCCGCAGACCCGGTAGACCCTCGGAAGGGGATTCGGGACGGACAGGCACCCGAACGACAGGCCGCGGACGGAGCGGCCCGAAGGGCGCGGCACGGGCGGAGCGGCCCGAAGGGCGCGGCACGGGCGGAGCGGCCCGAAGGGCGCGGCACGGGCGGAGCGGCCCGCCCGGGACGTCCCGGGCAGCGCACAGCACGAAGGCGGCGGTCCCCTCGGAGGGGGCCGCCGCCTTCGCGTGGCTCAGCTGCGGTTCACGGTGGAACCGGCGACGACCTAGCTGAAGGAGTCGCCGCAGGCGCAGGAACCCGTCGCGTTCGGGTTGTCGATCGTGAAGCCCTGCTTCTCGATGGTGTCGACGAAGTCGATGGAAGCGCCGCCCAGGTACGGGGCGCTCATGCGGTCGGTGACGACCTTGACCCCGTCGAAGTCCTTGACCACGTCGCCGTCGAGCGAGCGCTCGTCGAAGAAGAGCTGGTAGCGCAGGCCGGAGCAGCCGCCGGGCTGAACGGCGACGCGCAGCGCCAGGTCGTCGCGGCCTTCCTGGTCGAGCAGGGCCTTGACCTTCGCCGCGGCGGCGTCGGACAGGAGGATGCCGTCGCTGACAGTGGTCTTCTCGTCCGATACGGACATCTACATCTCTCCCGGGTTGTACGGAGACTGCTTGCCGACGTTTCCAACCGCCGGGACCTCGGATTCATTCCGGGGCCGAGGACTCGCGTCTCCGTTTCTTTCCTCTTCTTGCCTTTCATGCTCGCACACCCGCCGTGGAGCGGACAGCGCCCTCCGGACCGGCACCGGGGTGACGCCGGCTCGACGGCGTTCCGCGTTTCGGGATTCACGTCACATCGACGCAATGACCATCGTGAAAGTGACGGAAGCCGGGTTATGATAGATAACGTCAATTCGACGAAAAGTAGAAAGGGTGCGTGTCGTGACCACCGCCCAGACCACGGAGCTCGACGTACAGCCGTCTCCGCTCGCCCTGTTGCTGCTCGGCCGTGAGGCCGACCCGAAGAGCGAGCGGGGCGTCGAGTGTCCCGGCGACCTGCCCTCGCCCTCCGACCCGGACCTGGTCGAGCGCGCCCGTGCCGCCAAGGAGAAGCTCGGTGACAAGGTCTTCGTGCTCGGCCACCACTACCAGCGCGACGAGGTCATCCAGTTCGCCGACGTCACGGGCGACTCCTTCAAGCTGGCCAAGGACGCGGCCGCCCGCCCGGAGGCCGAGTACATCGTGTTCTGCGGTGTGCACTTCATGGCCGAGTCCGCGGACATCCTGACGTCCGACGACCAGAAGGTGGTCCTGCCCGACCTCGCCGCCGGCTGCTCGATGGCCGACATGGCCACCGCCGAGCAGGTCGCCGAGTGCTGGGACGTGCTGACCGAGGCCGGCATAGCCGAGCAGGTCGTGCCGGTGTCGTACATGAACTCGTCCGCGGACATCAAGGCGTTCACGGGTAGGCACGGCGGCACCATCTGCACCTCGTCCAACGCCGAACGAGCCCTGGAGTGGGCCTTCGAGCAGGGCGAGAAGGTGCTCTTCCTGCCGGACCAGCACCTCGGCCGCAACACCGCCGTGCGGGACATGGGCATGTCCCTCGAGGACTGTGTCGTCTACAACCCGCACAAGCCGAACGGCGGGCTGACCGCCGAGCAGCTGCGCGACGCGAAGATGATCCTGTGGCGGGGCCACTGCTCGGTGCACGGCCGCTTCAGCCTGGAGTCGGTCGACGACGTCCGCGCCCGGATACCCGGCGTGAACGTCCTCGTGCACCCCGAGTGCCGGCACGAGGTCGTGGCCGCGGCGGACTACGTCGGGTCGACCGAGTACATCATCAAGGCGCTGGAGGCCGCCCCGGCCGGCTCCAAGTGGGCCATCGGCACCGAGCTGAACCTGGTCCGCCGCCTGGCGAACCGCTTCGCTCCCGAGGGCAAGGAGATCGTCTTCCTGGACAAGACGGTCTGCTTCTGCTCGACCATGAACCGCATCGACCTCCCCCATCTGGTGTGGACCCTCGAGTCGCTGGCCGACGGCAAGCTGGTCAACCGCATCGAGGTCGACCGGGAGACCGAGGAGTTCGCCAAGCTGGCGCTGGAGCGGATGCTGGCCCTGCCGTAGCCGGACCGCGGCCCCGTCGACCCGGATCGCCCGGATCGCCCGGATCGCCCGGATCGCCGAACGACCCGGATCACCCCGACTGCGGTTCCTGGTCGGGGTGATCCGGGTCCAGCGTGAAGACGGTCCCGTCGGGGCTGAGCACGACCAGCGCGCCCTCGTCGAGGAACACCCGCGCCGCGGCGTAACCGGACGACATGACCTGGTCGGCCCTCGCGGTGGACTCCCACAGCAGCTCGCCGGTCTCGATGTCGACGGCGGCGACCCGTCCGGAGGCACTGGCCGCGAACACCGCCCGGCCCTGTCCGTCGGCGGTGGGCGTGCCGGGCTGCTGAAGGGTCGTCGAGGTCTGCCACAGCCGCTTGCCCGTCCCGGGCGCGTGGGCGACCAGCTGCCCACGGGAGTTGGCGAAGCAGAGCACCCCGCCCACCAGCGCCACCTGCCCGCGCGGACTGCCGGGCAGCTTCGTCCTTTGCACGGCACCGGAGTCCGGGTCGATCAGCAGGACCTCGCCGTACGCCGACTCGTCGAAGGTCCGCTGGCCCCGCGGGACCTGTGCCACGAAGACCAGGGCGCCGTCGACGGCGCCGGCGTACTCGACGTCGCCGTCCGGCACGCTCACCTTCCGGGTCGAGCCGTCGGCGGGATCCACGGCGTAGAACACGTTGCGCGAGGGTGTGCCCGCGTCGGTGCAGTCGGCGAACGGGACACCGTCGGCGTCCCGGAACCGACAGGAGTAGGTGGGCCCGGCAGGCACGGTGGCCGTCCAGCGCACGGCGCCGTCGCGCAGTCGGCGGGCGGTCACGCGGTTGCCGTCCGAGGTCAGCAGGAGATCACCGACGACCGCGGGATCGACGCGGCCCGCCCCGGACAGCGGCCGCGACCAGAGCAGCTTGCCGGTGGCGGCGTCGAGGGCGACCGCGGTGGCGCTCTGGTCGTTGCCCGCCTTGTTCATCACGAACTCCGACACCAGCAGCACACCGTCGTGCACCCCGAGGACCCCGCTGTTGAACCGCGTCTGCGACAGGCCCGGGGGCAGGGACTCGGCGCGCCAGGCGATCCGGCCGGTCGCCCCGTCGATCCGGACCGGGAGGGTGCCGTCACCGCCGCAGTACAGGGCGCTCCTGCCCATCACGCAGGACAGGGAGGCGTTGTCGGGTGCTCCACCGCCCAGCGGTTTCCTCACCCCGGTCGCGGCGGCGCCGTACACCGAGGTCTGCCACGGCCTCCAGCCGTTGGGCAGGGGGTCCCGGCCGACGGGCGCGCCGTCGGTCGTGCTGCCCGACTCCCCGGTCCTGCTGAAAGAGGCCGCGTCGAGCAGCAGGTAGCCGGTGACGGCCAGGACGAGGACACCCGCCGTCCCGGCCAGGACCGGCCATCGGCGCAGCCGGGAGCGGCGGCCGGGGCGGGGCCCCGCGGCGGGGCCGCCCGGTTCGTCGCCCGTCGCGGGCGGCGGCAGACGCAGGGACACCGTCTCCATGTCTCCGGCCGCGGGCCCCGGCAGTACCCGGGCGAACTCCTCGGCCAGCTCCTCGAGTCCGGGCCGGCTCTCGGCGTCCTTGGCCAGACAGCGGGTCAGGACCGAACGCAGCGGCTCGGCCACCGCCTCCACCTTCGGTTCCTCCTGCATCACCCGCCACGCCGTCAGATACGGGCTGTCCGCGTCGAAGGGGCCTCGTCCGGTCGCGGCGAACACCAGCAGCGCGCCGAGGGAGAACACGTCCGAGGCGGGGCCGACCGAGCGGGCGTCCGTGAACTGCTCGGGCGACATGAACGGCGGGGTGCCGATCATCTTGCCGGTCTCGGTGAGCGTCTGGTTCTCCGCCGCCCGCGAGATCCCGAAGTCGATGACGCGGGGCCCGTCGTGGGCCATCAGAACGTTCCCGGGCTTGAGGTCGCGGTGGACGACACCTGCCCGGTGGATCTCCCGCAGCGCCTCCACCAGGCCGAGGGCGAGCCGGCGCAGTTCCGCGCCACGCAGCGGGCCGTGGTCGCGAATGCGGGCGGAGAGCGCGGGGCCCGACACGTACTGGGTGGCCATCCAGGGCCGGACGGCCTCCGGGTCGGCGTCCACGACCGGGGCGGTGAAGGCGCCGCTCACCTTGCGGACCGCTTCGATCTCCTGCCGAAAACGGGCGCGGAAGACCGGGTCCTCGGCGTACTGGGCGTGGACCACCTTGACGGCGACCTCACGCCCCGAGCGGGCCCGGCCGCGGTAGACGACGCCCATGCCCCCGGCCCCGAGCCGGTCGACGATCCGGTATCCGCCGAGCGATTTCGGGTCGTCCTTGTGCAGCGGCACCGCGCTCCCCGTCCCCTCTCGCGCAGATCGTCGAGGTGCCAGCATAGGGAAGGCGCCCAGGGGGCGCAGACCGAGGGAAGGGCCTTCACCCGTCACGGGCCGAAGGCGCCGCCCTCACTCCGCCCTCGGGCGCACCAGCCCCGACTCGTAAGCGATCACCACGAGCTGCGCCCGGTCACGCGCGCCCAGTTTCGCCATGGCCCGGTTCACGTGTGTCTTGACCGTGAGGGGGCTGACCTCCAGCCGTTCGGCGATCTCGTCGTTGGAGTGGCCGCCGGCGACCAGCACGAGGACCTCCCGCTCGCGCACGGTGAGCGCGCCGAGCCGGGCGGAACGAGCGGGGTCCCGGTCGTCGTCCGCGCCGCCCTGGGCCAGAAAGCGGGCGATCAGGCCCTTGGTGGCGGTCGGCGAGAGCAGCGCCTCGCCGCCGGCGGCGATCCGGATGGCACTCAGGAGTTCCTCGGGCTCGCTGCCCTTGCCGAGGAAGCCGGAGGCCCCGGCCCGCAGCGACTGCACGACGTAGTCGTCCACCTCGAAGGTCGTCAGGATGACCACCCGGACATGGCCGAGGGCCGGGTCGGCGCTGATCAGCCGGGTCGCGGCGAGACCGTCCGTGCCGGGCATGCGGATGTCCATCAGGACGACGTCGACGGGCCCCTCCTTGGCCAGCCGGACCGCCTCCGCGCCGTCGGACGCCTCACCGACCACCTCCATGTCGGGCTCGGAGTCGACGAGCACCCGGAAGGCGCTGCGCAGCAGCGCCTGGTCGTCGGCGAGCAGGACGCGGATGGTCATGCGGGATCCTCTGCGGTGCGGGGCTCGGCAGGACGGGGCCGCCCGGCTCGGAGCCGCTCCGTGCGGGACGGCCCAGTGGTGGAGGGCTCAGTGGTGGAAGGCTCCGCGCGGGAGGGCTCCGTGGACGACTCCGCACGGGGCTGCGGGGTGCGGCACCGCGCCGTGGGCGCCCGGCCGGGCGGGGGCTGCCCGGCGGCGGGCGCCTCGGCACGGCTGCCGGCGGTGCGGGACTCCGTCCCTGCGGCGCCGGTACGGGGCTTGACCGGCAGGATCACGTGGACGCGGTAGCCGCCGCCGTAGCGGGGACCGGTGGTGAGGGTGCCGCGCAGCGCCGTGACGCGTTCCCGCATGCCCAGCAGACCGTGGCCGCTGCCCGCCGCCGGGGAGGCGTCGGCCGCGGGCTGCCCGTCGTCGAGCACCGTGACCTCGATGTTGGGCCCCACCCGCACCACGCTGACCTCGGCCTTCGCCCCCGCTCCGGCATGCTTTTGGACGTTGGTGAGAGCTTCCTGGATGACCCGGTAGGCGGCCAGGCCGACGGCGGCCGGAAGCTCGGTCTCCTGGTCGGCGCGGGCCACCTCGACCGGGAGCCCGGCACTGCGGAAGGTGCCGGCGAGCTCCTCGAGGCGGTCCAGGCCGGGAGCGGGCTCGGTGGGGGCCTCCGGGTCGCCGGACTGGCGCAGCAGACCCACCGTGGCCCGCAGTTCGTCGAGCGCGGAGCGGCTGGCCTCACGGACGTGCGCGAGGGCCTCCTTGGCCTGGTCGGGCCGCTTGTCCATGACGTGTGCGGCGACCCCGGCCTGGACGTTGACCAGCGCGATGTGGTGGGCGACGACGTCGTGCAGGTCGCGGGCGATGCGCAGCCGCTCCTCGGCGACCCTGCGGCGGGCCTCCTCCTCCCGGGTGAGCTCGGCCCGCTCGGCGCGGTCCCGGATGGCCTGGACGGCCGCGCGGCGGCTGCGGACCGCGTCGCCAGCGGTGGCCCCGATGCCGGTCCAGGCGAGGATCCCGAGGTTGTCCTGGGCGTACCAGGGCAGCGGTCCGGCGAGCATGGCCGCGCCGGTGAGGACCGTCATGGTGAGCAGGCCGGCCCGCAGGGTGGTGGGGCGGTCGGTGGTGGCGGCGACGGTGAAGAGGGCGACGACCGCGGACATCGCCACGGGGGCGCGCGGATCACCGGTGACGGACTCGGCCACGGACGCCGCGCCGGTGAGGACGAGGACCGTCATGGGGGCGCGGCGGCGCAGGACGAGCGCGGCCGCCCCGAGGGCCATGAGCAGCAGGCTGAGCAGGTCCGGCGTGCGGATGCTCCAGCTGACGCTCTGCTCGCCGTGCGGGTCGACCAGGGAGCCGGCGAGCATGCACAGGAGGACGCCCGCGGCGAGGGAGGCGTCGAGAGCCAGGGGGTGGGCCTTGAGCCGGCACTCGGCCCGGGAAAGGAGGGTCACTTTCTGCTTGCCGTCGCTTTCCTCGCCGTAGCCGGTGGCTGCCGCCCCCGGCCCCCGCTGTCGGCCCCGAACGGGGCTCGTCCTTTGCCGGAGGGGCTGAGCCGCCGTGACCGGCGCCGAGGGGCCTTCGGTGTCATGCCGGGATCAGGCCTTCGTCGTCATCCCGGGATCAGGCCGTCGTCGCTCAGCATGTCCCGGACCTCCTCCAGGCTCGCGTCCGGCGACGGGAGGATGAGCTCGGAGGGCTCCAGTGCCTCGTCCGGCAGCGGGGCGCCCAGGCGGCGTACGGCGTCCAGGAGGGCGCCGAGGGTGCGGTGGAAGCCGTCCTCGTCGCCGCTCTCCATCTCCGCGAGGAGGTCGTCGTCCAGCTTGTTCATTTCGACGAAGTGGGAGTCGGCCAGTTCCCACTGGCCCTCCCCCATGATCCGTACGATCACGTCGCCCTCCTCGGCTCCGGGCCCCGGCGCCGGGCTACTGCTTGTCGAAGCGCGGGGTGTCCTGCGGCTGCTGCTGGGACTGCGGCCGGCCCGTGCCGCCTTCGATGGCCTGCTGGCCGGCGGACGGGCCCCCGGCGAGCTCGGCCTTCATACGCTGCAGTTCCAGCTCTACATCCGTACCACCGGAGAGCCGGTCCAGCTCGGTCTGGATGTCATCCCTCGCGATGCCCGTCGGGTCGTCCAGGGCGCCGGAGGCGAGGAGCTCGTCGAGGGCGCCGGCCCGGGCCTGGAGCTGGGCGGTCTTGTCCTCGGCGCGCTGGATGGCCAGGCCGACGTCGCCCATCTCCTCGGAGATGCCGGAGAAGGCCTCGCCGATGCGGGTCTGGGCCTGCGCGGCGGTGTAGGTGGCCTTGATGGTCTCCTTCTTCGTACGGAAGGCGTCCACCTTGGCCTGCAGGCGCTGGGCCGCGAGGGTGAGCTTCTCCTCCTCGCCCTGGAGCGTGGCGTGCTGCGTCTCCAGGTCGGTGACCTGCTGCTGCAGGGCGGCGCGGCGGGAGAGCGCCTCGCGGGCGAGGTCCTCACGGCCGAGCGCGAGCGCCTTGCGGCCCTGGTCCTCCAGCTTGGAGGACTGCGACTGGAGCTGGTTCAGCTGGAGTTCCAGCCGCTTGCGCGAGGTGGCGACGTCGGCGACGCCGCGACGGACCTTCTGCAGGAGCTCCAGTTGCTTCTGGTACGAGTAGTCGAGGGTTTCGCGCGGGTCCTCGGCCCGGTCAAGGGCCTTGTTCGCCTTCGCGCGGAAGATCATCCCCATACGCTTCATGACACCGCTCATGGGCTTCGCGCGCCCCCTTCTGACGGACTCCGGCTCTCAGGTCTGCGACAGAACCCACAGTACGGGCCCTGCCTCCATTGACGCACTGTTCGGGGGCGGATGCGCTCCTCCCCAAGGACGACTGACGGGGCCCGGGGTCCGGCGTGAGGAGTAGGTGACCGTCAGGGTGCGCGACGCGCGCCCTTCGCCCCTCTTCCTCGCTCTCGCCCGGTCTGTCCCTTCTACAGACGACTGGTGTTGCCGGATCGTTCCCCTCCGGGCTGGGGTCCATGCCCGGGAGCGCTTACCCTTGGGTTTTGTGTTCCGTAGCCGTGCCAAGGAAGAGAAGGCCCCCGCTGACGCGGTGGTGACCGACTCCAAGCAGCCCCGTGACCCTCAGGCGAAGAAGGGCAGGCCCACGCCCAAGCGCAGTGAGGCCCAGACCCAGCGCCGCAGCGTCGCCAACACCTCGACGTCGCGCAAGGACGCCGCCAAGCGGCAGCGCGACGAGCGCCGCGCCCAGATGGAACGGCAGCGCCAGGCGCTGGCCGGCGGCGACGAGCGCTATCTGCCGGTCCGCGACAAGGGCCCCGTCCGCAAGTTCGCGCGCGACTTCATCGACGCGCGATTCAACGTGGCGGAGTTCTTCCTGCCGATGGCCGTGGTCATCCTCGTGCTGAGCATGGTGCGGGTGGGCTCGTTGCAGACCATCGCGCTGCTGCTGTGGCTGGTCGTGATCGTCCTGATCGTGCTGGACTCGCTCACCACCGGCTTCCGGCTGCGCAAGCGGCTGGCCGAGCGCTTCCCCGACCAGAACCGGCGGGGCGCGGTCGCCTACGCACTGATGCGCTCGCTGCAGATGCGCCGGCTGCGGCTGCCCAAGCCGCAGGTCAAGCGTGGAGCGCAGCTCTGAGCACTGCGGCTTTCTCCGGGGGAGCGGCCGAGGCCTGGCTGAACAGGCTGGGCGGGCTGCGTGACGTCGTACGTCAGGAGCTGGTGGCCCGGCAGCTCGACGAGCAGATGGCGGGCCGCTATCCCGTGGGGCAGCGGCTGCGGGTCCTCGACGTCGGGATGGGTCAGGGCACCCAGGCGCTGCGGCTGGCCCGGCTCGGTCACCAGGTGACCGGGCTGGAGCAGGACGCGATCATGGTCGCCGCGGCCCGCGAGGCCCTCAAGGGCGAGCCCGAGGGCATCCGGGAGCGTATGCGGATCATCGAGGGCGACGGCCGGGACACCGGGGTGCACTTCCTGCCCGGCAGCTTCGACGTGGTGCTCTGCCACGGCGTGCTCATGTACGTGGAGGCGCCGGACGCCCTGCTGGCGGGGCTGGCGCGGATGCTGGCTCCCGGCGGGCTGCTGTCGCTGCTGGTGCGCAACGGGGACGCGCTGGCCATGAGGGCGGGACTGGCCCAGGACTGGGCGGGCGCGCTGGGGTCCTTCGACACCGTCGCCTACCGGAACCGGCTGGGCCTGGACGTCCGGGCGGACCGGCTGGCGACGCTGACCGACACGCTCGCCGGGATCGGCGCGCCGCTGCAGGCCTGGTACGGCGTGCGGGTCTTCACGGACACGGCCGCGGACGACGCGGAGATCCCCGGCGACCTCGAAAGGCTGCTCTCGGCCGAGGAACGGGCGGGGCGGACGGATCCCTACCGGCAGGTCGCGGCGTTGCTGCATCTGTGCGGGGTGCGCGGCTGAGCGGTGTGAGCGGCGAGCGGCTGAGCGGTGTGAGCGGCGAGCGGCTGAGCGGTGTGAGCGACTGAGCGGCTGAGCGGTGTGAGCGACTGAGCGAAACGTTCCGCTCGTTCGGGTGAACGGCCGGCCGGCCGCACCGTGGGGGTGAACGGGGGCGGGACGGCCGTGGTCCGGCCGCCCCGCCGCGGGGCTACGCCTCGTTCGCGTGCAGGCTCATCGGGCCGTAGATCTCGGTGAACTCCTCGAAGAGCCGCACCTGGTCCGCGCCGCCTTCGAGAAGGTCCTTCCAGACTTCCCCGATCCAGGACTCGGCGTCCCCCTGCGTGGTGAACTCGTCGGGCTGCACCGCGGGTTGGACCTCCGTCCCGTCGGCCTTCTCGAACCGCCACGTCCATGCCGCCATGTACGCCTCCCAGCTGTGACCACGTGCAGAGCGGAAGCCGGATCCAGGTCCGGCTTCCGCCCTGAGCCTAGGGCTTGTCCGGCGGCCCGTGCCGCAGACGCGGGATCTCGTAGGCTCCGGGCCGGCGCGGGCCGGATGCGCGGGACCATGTCGGACGCGCGAAAATCAGCCCGTGGAAGTCACTCTGCTCGGTACCGGCGCCCCCGCGGGACTGCCCCGCCCCGACTGCTCCTGCGCCGTGTGCGCGACCTCGCTCGGCGCGCACGCGCGGGCGGCGACCGCGTTGCTCGTGGACGGGGCCCTGCTGCTCGACCTCACGCCGGGCGCGGCCTTCGCGGCCGCGCGGGCGGGGCACTCGCTGGCCGGGGTGGGCCAGGTGCTGCTGACGCATCCGCACGACGGTCCGCCGGTGGAGGTGCCGGCCGGCCTGCCGCAGCCCGGCCGGGTGCCGGACGGGCGGGAGTGGGCGCCGCCGACGGGGCACCGGGTGCGGGCGGTGGCGACGGACGCGCCGGGCACCGGCTACGCGGTGACCGGACCCGACGGGCAGCGGCTGCTGTATCTGCCGCCCCGGAGCGCGCCGGCCGGACTGGAGGAGGGTTCGGAGCACGCCGGGCGCTACGACATGGTCCTCCTGGACGTGGTGGGGCGGCCGGACGCGCTGGCGAAGCTGCGGGCGGTCGGGGCGGTGGGACCGACGACGGACGTGGTCGCCGTCCATCTGGATCACGACGTGCCGCCGGGTGCGGAGCTCGGCCGGCGGCTCGCGGCGGCCGGAGCGCGGGCGGTGCCGGACGGGGCGACGCTGACGGTGGGGGTGTACGAGGACGTGCCCGACGTGCCGCGGCGGACGCTGGTGCTGGGCGGGGCCCGGTCGGGCAAGTCGGTGGAGGCCGAACGGCGGCTGGAGTCCTTCCCGGACGTGCTGTACGTGGCCACCGGCGGGACGCGGGGCGGCGACACCGAGTGGGCGTCCCGGGTGTCCGCGCACCGGGAGCGGCGGCCGGGCTCCTGGCGGACGACGGAGACCTGCGACCTCGTCCCGCTGCTGTCGCAGGACGGGGCGCCGCTGCTGATCGACTGTCTGTCACTGTGGCTGACGGACGTGATGGACGCGGTCGACGCCTGGGACGACGCGGTGTGGGCGGACGGCGGCGAGAAGGCGTTGCGGGCGCGGGTGCGGGAACTGACGGACGCCGTGCGCGCGGCCCGGCGGACCGTCGTCCTGGTGTCCAACGAGGTCGGCTCGGGCATCGTGCCGGCGACTGCATCGGGACGGCGCTACCGCGACGAGCTGGGGCGGCTGAACGCGGCGGTCGCGGCGGAGTGCGAGCAGGCCGTGCTGGTGGTGGCGGGCCAGGCGCTGGTGCTCCGCGGCTGAACCGCCACCCCCGTTCCGCCCGCTCCGACGCCCGAGCACACCTGCCCCCACCGCCCACTGCCACCGCCCACCGGAGCAGCGGGCCAGGCGTCTTGGCGCCCCGCTGCCGGGCCGGCGTACCCGTTGCCGTGCGGTCGGTCGTCCGTGCGGTCGGTCGTCGGCCGGCGCCCGTGCCGGCGGCCCGTGGCCGGGCGGTCCCCCGACGGCCCGGTCAGGGTCTGCGGGCGACGATCCGGTAGGCGTTGGAGAAGCGGGTGCGGCGCAGGACCGGGGCCAGGAGGTGGTCGAGGGCGGCGGCCAGGGTGATCAACGGGCCGGCCGCCCCGCGCAGCCGGGTCCGGCGCAGGCAGAGCGAGGCCGCGGCCGCCAGGTCGCCCGGCGTGTGCGCGCCTCTGCCGTCCGCCACGACGATCCGGCAGCCCCGGGCCTCGAGTTCGGCCCGCAGGTTGGCCTGTGGGATCAGGTGGAGGTGGCGGGGCTGGTCGTGGGCGGGCCACCATCTGCCGAGGACCGTGGCGGAGGCGCTGGCCGGGTCCGGGAGTTCGAGGAGCAGATGGCCGCCGGGGCGCAGGGCCGTCAGCGCCGCGGCGAGCTCCTGCCTCGGTTCCGGGGTGTGTTCCAGGTGGTGGAGCATGCTGACGACGTCGTAGCGGCCGCGCAGTCGGGACAGCGTCTCGGGGTTCGTCAGCCGTCCCATGTGGGCCTCGTCGAGCCGTCCGGCCGTGTGCGCCCACCGCACCGCGGGAGCCGGGTCCACCCCGTCGAACGCCGTGTAGGCGAACAGTTCCCGAGCCGCCTCCGGGAAGGCCGCGTCGCCCGTCCCGACGTCCAGCCAGCTCTCCGGTTCGGGAAAGGGCAGCATGGTGCGCGCCGTGGCCCGCAGGCGTCCGCGGGTGACCCGCCGGTGGTCCTCCGGCGCGGCGTAGAGCTCCAGTCCCTCGGCGGTCAGGCGAGGGTTCTGGAAGGCGTGCCGGCAGTCCCGGCATTCGTCGACCACGAACGTGCCCGGCCTGCGGTGGCGCAGGTCCGGTGCGCGCAGCCGGGTGCGCAGGTTCCCCGAGCCGCACCAGGGGCAGTCGTCGCGGCGCGGCTCGTGGACGGGCCTGGCGGGCATGGGCGGCTCCGGAAGGACGAGACGAACCGTGGACAATATGCGGCAAAACGGAACGTATGGGATAGCGGCCACGGGTGCAATGACGTCGTGCGGGCGTGGTGGTGACGGGGAACGGAACCGTTCGACCGGTGCCGGTACTGTTCGGCGAATGAGCTCGCTTAATCTCGACGACTTCACCGATCTGATCGAGCGTCCCGACGGCGGTGTGCGCCGCGACGCGGAGGCCCGCCGGGAACGTCAGATCGTGCCGCCCGGATCGCTGGGGCGTCTGGACGACCTGGGTGAGTGGCTGGCGGCGGCGCAGGGCTCGTCGCCCGTGCGGCCGATCGTGCGGCCGCGGGTGGTGCTGTTCGCCGGCGACCACGGGGTGGCCGGGCTCGGCGTCTCCGCCCGGCCGGCCGGCAGCGCCGCGGAGTTGGTGCGGGCGGTCCTGGAGGGCGGCCGGCCGGTCTCCGTGCTCGCCCGCCGCCTCGACGTCCCCGTGCGGGTCGTGGACATGGCGCTGGACTGCGATCCGGACGCCTTCCCGGAGGACGTCGTACGGCACCGGGTGCGGCGCGGCAGCGGCCGCATCGACATCGAGGACGCGTTGACGACGGAGGAGGCCGAGGCGGCCTTCGCGGCGGGCGTGGCCGTCGCCGACGAGGAGGCCGACTCGGGGACGGACCTGGTCGTGCTGGGCGACGTCAGCGTCGGCGGGACGACGGCCGCGGGCGTGCTGGTGGCGGCGCTGTGCGGGACCGACGCGTCCGTGGTGACCGGGCGCGGCGGGGAGGCGATCGACGACCTGGCGTGGATGCGCAAGTGCGCAGCCGTCCGGGACGCGCTGCGACGGGCCCGGCCGGTGCTCGGCGACCAGTTGCAGCTGCTGGCGACGGTGGGCGGGGCCGACCTCGCCGCCATGACGGGCTTTCTGCTCCAGTGCGCGGTACGGAAGTTGCCGGTCGTCCTCGACGGGGTCGTGGCGGCGGCCTGTGCGCTCGTCGGGCAGCGGGTCGCGTTCCGGGCGCCGGACTGGTGGCTGGCCGGGCACACCAGCGGCGAACCGGGGCAGGCCAAGGCGCTCGACCGGATGGCCCTGGAACCGCTGCTCGATCAGGGCGTGAAGGTCGGCGAGGGCGCCGGCGCGCTGCTCGCCCTGCCGCTGGTGCGGGCCGCCGCGGCCCTGGCCGCGGAGCTTCCGGAGAAGCCCGAGGAATTCGCGGAGGAGCCGAAGGAGGACGCGCAGGGCGAGCCCGAAGCGGTCGCGGAGGCGGCCGGGACGGAGGATGCCCACCCGGCGACGGAGCCGGCCGCGCCACCGGCCTCATCACCGGCCGCAGCACCGACGACAACGGCGGAAGAAGGCCACTGAACACCAAAGGGGACAGGCACCACCAAAGGAGCGGTTTTCCACAAGTGCACCCATATGATCACCACTCATGGGCAACACCCGGGGCGCCGCCGCCTTCGCCGTCTGGTACCTGCGCGTCGTCGCGTCCGTCAACTTCCTCAGCGCGGTGTGGGTCACCCTGGGGCAGGACGTACGGCGGCACAACCAGGCGGACTTCTTCACCCCGTACCTGCTGACGGCCGGGTTCGCGCCCGGCCTCTTCACCGCGTTCCTCGCCGTCACCATGAGCCGGCGCAAGCGGGCCGCGTGGATCCTGAACCTCGGCCTGAGCGGAGCCTTCCTCGGGCTGTTCGCCGTGGCGATGGCGTTCCCGGAGATCCGGCGCCACCCCCAGAACTGGGTCTCGCTCGTGCTGACCGCTGCGTTCGTCGGCGCTCTGCTGGCCGGACGGCGCGCGTTCTACGCCAAGGGCGACCGGTCCAACCCGCGGCTCGCCGCGGCCGTCGGCGCGGGCGGGCTGCTGGGCGCCTCGCTGCTGGCCGCGCTGCTGGTGACGGTCACCAACCGGGCGTCCGCGCCCTCCACGTTCCTCGAACGCTGGCGCTACGGCGCCCTGCGGCTGGTCTCCGTCACGGCGGACGGCCACCGCGTCCCCGGGATCGCGCCACCCACCTGGGTCGACGTCGCCGTCAACGTGCTGAGCACGGCGCTCCTGCTGGCCGTCCTGTACGCCGCCTTCCGCTCCCGGCGGGTCGTCGACCCGCTCACCGAGGACGACGAGAAGCGGCTGCGGGAACTGCTCGACCGGTACGGCGAGCGGGACTCGCTCGGCTACTTCGCGCTGCGCAGGGAGAAGAGCGTGTGCTGGTCGCCGACCGGGAAGGCCGCCGTCGCCTACCGCGTCGTCGGCGGGGTGTCGCTGGCCTCCGGCGATCCGCTCGGCGACCCGGAGGCCTGGCCGGGGGCGATCGGGCCGTGGCTCGCCGAGGCGCGGGCGCACGGATGGATCCCGGCGGTGACGGGCGCGAGCGAGGAGGCCGGGACGGTGTACGCCCGGCACGGGCTGGACGCGCTGGAGCTCGGGGACGAAGCCGTCGTCGACGTCGCCGAGTTCACCCTCGAGGGACGCGCCATGCGGACGGTCCGGCAGGCGTGCAACCGGGTGCGCAGGGCCGGGTACACCGTGCGCGTACGACGCCACGAGGACATCCCGGCCGACGAGATGGCGTACCTGCTGCGGCGGGCCGACGACTGGCGCGACGGGGCCGCCGAGCGCGGGTTCAGCATGGCGCTCGGGCGGCTCGGCGACCCGCGGGACGGGCGCTGCGTGATGCTGGAGTGCACCGATGCCGACGGTGAACTGCGCGCCCTGCTCTCGTTCGTGCCGTGGGGACCGCACGGACTGTCGCTCGACCTGATGCGGCGCGACCGTCACGGCGACAACGGGCTGACCGAGTTCATGGTGATCGAGCTGCTGCGACGCGCCCGGGAGAGCGGGATCGTGCAGGTCTCGCTGAACTTCGCGGTGTTCCGCTCGGTCTTCGAACGGGGCGCCCGTCTGGGCGCCGGGCCGGTGCTGCGCCTGTGGCGGTCGCTGCTGTGCTTCTTCTCCCGCTGGTGGCAGATCGAGTCCCTCTACCGGGCCAACGCCAAGTACCGGCCCGTCTGGGAGCCGCGTTTCCTGCTCTTCGAGAAGAGCGCGGACCTGCCGCGCATCGCCGTGGCGTCGGCGCGCGCCGAGGGGTTCCTGGAGGCGCCCGGACTACCGGGGCGCCCGCGCCGGGGACGTCTGGAGACCCTGCGGTGAAGCGGCTCGCCGGCTGGGCCCGCGCCGAGTGGGGGCCGCTGTGCCTGGCCGTGCGCGGCTCGCTGGCGCGGCGGCGCCGGCGGGCGGTGCCGCTGACGCTGGCGGCCGTGTGCCTGACGTCCCTGACGCAGATCGTGCAGAACCAGCCCTGGGGCTACCGGCCCGTACAGGACGTCGGCGCGGTACGGGCCGAGGACCCGCTGTGGCTCGCCCTCTCGCGCACCCCGCTGTCGTTGTTCGTGCCCGCTCTCGACCTTCCGGTCTGGGGCGCGCTCGTGCAGGTCCTGCTGGTGTTCGGGATCGCGGAGCTCTGCCTCGGCCGGCCGCGCACCCTCGTCGTCGCCTACACCGCCACGCTCGCCGGCACCCTGTACGCCCGCGTGGGGCTGGCCCTCGGTCCGGGCGGCCCGTTCGGCCTGCCCGCGTCCGACGCGCTGGTGGTGGACACCGGTCCGTCGGCCGCGGTGGTGGGCCTCGCGGTGTTTTTGGGCTGGCGCTTTCGCGCGTACGCGACGGCGGCCGCGGTGATCGTCGCGATGACCGTGGAAGTGCTGCTGAAGAACAACCTGGCCGGCAAGGAGCACTTGGCGGCGATCGCGGCCACAGCGGCCCTGTACGCGTGTCTGCGCCGACGGGAGCGGGCGGGCCGAGCGGAGCGGCGCCCGGGCCGCGGGCCGCGGCGCCGGGGGCCCCGGGCGCCCGGAACGGCCGCGGACCCGGAACCGGCCCCGGCCCGGCAGCAGCCGCCGGGCCCGCAGCCGCCGGACGGCGGGCGGGACGGCCCGGACCGACGCCGTCACCCGCACCCGCACCCGCACCCGCACCCGCACTCGCCGGACCGGTCCCCTCACCCGCCCGCGTCGGACCGGGTCTCTCACTCCCGTTCGCCGGACTGAGCCAGTTCCTCGTCCGTCTTGCCGCCCAGCCAGTCCCCCACCAGTCGGCGGGGCCCCGCCCAGCGCCGGTCGTGACGGTAGGCGCGCAGCATCGCCTTCGCGCGGGCCCGCGGCCGCCGCCGGTAGAACCGCCGGGCCCAGGGGGAGGCCGGCCGGGCCACCCGGACCAGGCCGATCAGCCCGACGAACGGGACGAACACGCTGAAGACAGCCGTCTTGACCTTGCCCTTGGTCAGCACGGCCAGCGAGAAGAGGACGTTGGCGCCGACGGTCGCGAGGACGCTTCCCCGGTCCTGGAGCTCCTCCTCGCTCATCCCGTCGACGCCGAACGGCGAGAAGCCCACCAGCAGCAGTCCGCCCAGCGCCGCCGTGAGGACCACGGCCTCCACGCTCTTGCGGCCCGCCTCCGTCCAGTACACGTCGTCCAGGTGCAGGATCAGGGCGAACTCGTCGAGGACCAGGCCCGTGCCGATGCCGAAGAGCACCGCGAAGGCGCCCGCCCCGAAGCCGTGCCGGCCACTCGCCACGGAACCGAATCCGCCCGCGACGGTCAGCACGACGCCCGGGACGACGTGGTGGATGTGCACCCCGCCGGAGCTGATGTTCCCGAACGGGCCCTTGCCGGCCCGGATGAGGCGGGTGATGACCCGGGTGATCAGGAAGGTGGCCACGAACGCGGTCAGGGCGATAAGCAGCGGGAGCTTGCCCGGTTCGACGATGTTGCGCTGCACCCAGTCGCCCATGCCCCCAGTCTCACGGGGAGCGGGACGCCCTGCCTCGCGGGCGGGGCGTCCGGAGTAGCGCGTGTCCGGCCGGATCCTGCCCGGCGGACGTCCCCGGCGGACGTCCCCGGCATGATCCGCGGGACGGGCAGGCCATAGTCTGCGGCGATGTCCACTGTCCCGCCCCCCGCCTCGCCCCTCGACGGCCTGCGCTTCGCCTTCGGCACCCTCACCGCGTTGCCGGTGCGGGTGACCCGCTGGGACCGTCCGGCCGCGCGCGGCGGCATGCTGAGCGCGCCCCTGGTCGGGCTGGTCGTCGGCGGCTGTGCGGCGGGGCTCGGGCTGCTGCTGCTGCGGTTGGGCGCGGACCCGCTGCCGGCCGCCGTCGCCTCGGTCGCCGTGCCCGCCGTCCTCACCCGGGGACTGCACCTCGACGGGCTGGCCGACACAGCGGACGGTCTGGGCAGCGGCAGGCCCGCCGAGGACGCGCTGCGGATCATGAAGCAGTCGGACATCGGCCCGTTCGGCGTGCTCACCCTCGTCCTGGTGCTGCTCGCCCAGACGGCCGCGCTGGCCCAGGCGTACGGCGACTCCTGGACACGGGGTGCCGTCGCCGCCGTCACGTCGGCGGTCGCCGCCCGGCTGGCGCTCACCCTGGCCGCCCGCGCCGGGGTCCCGCCGGCCCGGCCGGAAGGGCTGGGGGCGGCGGTCGCCGGAGTGGTCCCGGTCGCGGGCTCGGTGGCCGTGGCGGCCGTCTGCGTCGTCGTCGCGGCCCTCGGCGGCGGGCTGTCCGGCGTGGCCGACGGGGTACGCACGGCCGCCTCGGTCGTCGCGGCCCTCGCCGCCGCCGAACTCCTGCTGCGTCACTGCACGCGCCGCTTCGGCGGCGTCACCGGGGACGTGTTCGGCGGGCTGGCGGAGACGGCGGCGACGACCGCGCTGACGGTGCTGACCCTGGGCGGGTAGGCCGCGTTCGGCGTCGTGCGGAAGGCGGCCGTGGCGGGTCGGGAACCCGAGGGGTGTGCGCCGGTCACGGTAGTGCGAGGATCGTCCGGCGGAGACGACGCCACCGACAGGGGTGAAGACTCGCGTGCATGAGCGAACGCACAGGCACGCGTAGGCTCGTTCCGGGATTCGCCACGCCGGTTCGCCGCGCCGGTGGGACGCACCCCGGAGACGACCGCACCCACGACCCGCGTCCAGGGTCGGCTGTCGGGCCCGGTCGACCCATGCTCCGGCCACAGCAACTCCACATCGGAAGCGAGATTCCACCACCGTGACTGCTCTCACTCTCAGCACCGCCGCGGCGCCCGGCCTGCGGGCCGACGCGATCGTGATCGGTGTCGCCAAGGGCGCAAAGGGCCCGATCGTTGCCCCAGGCGCCGAAGCCGTCGACAAGGCGTTCGACGGCCGGCTCGCCGGCGTTCTGGAGACCCTCGGGGCTTCCGGCGCCGAGGCCGAGGTGACGAAGCTGCCCGCCCCGGCGGGCTTCAAGACGCCGCTCGTGCTCGCGGTGGGCCTCGGCGGCGAGCCCGAGAAGGACGCCGCCTACGACCCCGAGGCGCTGCGCAGGGCGGCAGGCGCCGCCGCCCGCGTCCTCGGCGGCGCCAAGAAGGCCGCGTTCGCGCTGCCCGTGACCGATGCCGGCGACATCGGCGCGATCGGCGAGGGCGTGGTGCTCGGCGCCTACTCCTTCGACGCGTACCGGCAGACCGCGCGCTCGAACAACGCAGCAAAGGCCGGGAACGCCAAGGCGCCGCTCGCCGAGGCCGCCCTGCTCGGCGGGAAGCCGCGCGACGCCGCCCACAAGGCCGCGCTGCTGCGCGCCGCCACCGTCGGCGAGGAGCTCAACCGGGCCCGCGACCTGATCAACATGCCGCCGAACGACCTCGACCCGCAGGCGTTCGCCGCCATCGCGCAGGACGCGGCCAAGGAACACGGCATCAAGGTGCAGGTCCTCGACGAGAAGGCGCTCGTCAAGGGCGGCTACGGCGGCATCCTCGGCGTCGGCGCCGGCTCGGCGGCGGCTCCTCGCCTGGTCAAGTTGTCGTACACGTCCGCCAAGGCCACGAAGCACCTCGCGTTCGTCGGCAAGGGCATCACCTACGACTCGGGCGGCATCTCGCTCAAGCCGGCCGGGCACAACGAGACGATGAAGTGCGACATGAGCGGGGCGGCGGCGGTCTTCGCCGCGGTCGTCGCGGCCGCGCGGCTCGGGCTCGAGGTGAACGTCACCGGCTGGCTGGCGCTCGCCGAGAACATGCCGTCCGGCTCCGCCACCCGCCCGGGTGACGTGCTGCGCATGTACAGCGGCAAGACCGTCGAGGTCCTCAACACCGACGCGGAGGGCCGGCTGGTCCTCGCGGACGCGCTGTGGGCGGCCTCCGCCGAGAAGCCGGACGCGATCGTCGACGTGGCGACCCTGACCGGCGCGATGATGCTGGCGCTCGGCAGCCGCACCTTCGGGATCATGGCGAACGACGACGCGTTCCGCTCCGCGGTGCACGAGGCCGCCGAGGAGGTCGGTGAGCCGGCGTGGCCGATGCCGCTGCCGGAACACCTGCGCAAGGGCATGGACTCCACCGTCGCGGACCTCGCGAACATGGGCGAGCGGATGGGCGGCGGGCTGGTGGCCGGTCTCTTCCTGCGCGAGTTCGTGGGCGAGGGGATCACCTGGGCGCACCTGGACATCGCCGGGCCGGCGTTCAACGAGGGCGGCCCGTTCGGCTACACGCCGAAGGGCGGCACCGGCACCGCCGTGCGGACGCTGGTGCGGCTGGCCGAACTGACGGCCGCCGGCGACCTGGGCTGAGGCGTGTCTCGAAATCCCGTCTGTCCTTCGGGCACACGACGCCACTTTCGACACACGCCCTAGTCCCGCCGGGAGCGGGGAACTGTGCGCCTGATCACTCGGCCCGTCCGTCACGTGGCGGGTGCGGGCCGAATGCGGCCGGTCGCACAGTTCCCCGCGCCCCGCGAGTGGGGCCGGCCCCCTGTCACAAGTGAGCGTGGGGTGTCTCACACCCCGGCCCTGTGTCTCGTCGGGGTCCGACAAGTGCGAGGATGGGGCTCGGCAGGACAGGGCCCCCACCACAGGGCCGAGACAGAGCGGCCGGACACCAGCCGCCGACCGGTCACTGGAGACCGGCGTGGCGCACATGCATGGAGGACGTGACGTGGCGAACGACGCCAGCACCGTTTTCGACCTAGTGATCCTCGGCGGTGGTAGTGGCGGTTACGCCGCGGCCCTGCGCGGGGCGCAGCTGGGCCTGGACGTCGCCCTGATCGAGAAGGACAAGGTCGGCGGTACCTGCCTGCACCGGGGGTGCATCCCCACCAAGGCCCTGCTGCACGCGGGCGAGATCGCCGACCAGGCCCGTGAGAGCGAGCAGTTCGGCGTCAAGGCCACCTTCGAGGGCATCGACGTCCCCGCCGTCCACAAGTACAAGGACGGCGTCATCTCCGGCCTCTACAAGGGCCTCCAGGGACTCATCGCCTCCCGCAAGGTGACGTACATCGAGGGTGAGGGCCGCCTGTCCTCCCCGACCTCCGTCGACGTGAACGGACAGCGCGTCCAGGGCCGCCACGTGCTGCTCGCGACCGGCTCCGTGCCGAAGTCGCTGCCGGGCCTGGAGATCGACGGCAACCGGATCATCTCCTCCGACCACGCCCTCGTCCTGGACCGCGTGCCGAAGTCCGCGATCATCCTGGGCGGCGGCGTCATCGGCGTCGAGTTCGCCTCGGCGTGGAAGTCCTTCGGCGCCGACGTGACGGTCATCGAGGGCCTCAAGCACCTGGTGCCGGTCGAGGACGAGAACTCCTCCAAGCTGCTCGAGCGCGCGTTCCGCAAGCGCGGCATCAAGTTCAACCTGGGCACCTTCTTCTCGAAGGCCGAGTACACCGCCGACGGCGTCAAGGTCACCCTGGCCGACGGCAAGGAGTTCGAGGCCGAGGTCCTGCTGGTCGCGGTGGGCCGCGGGCCCGTCTCCGCCGGTCTCGGCTACGAGGAGCAGGGCGTCGCGACGGACCGCGGCTACGTCCTGGTCGACGAGTACATGCGCACCAACGTCCCGACCGTCTCCGCCGTCGGCGACCTGGTCCCGACGCTCCAGCTCGCGCACGTCGGCTTCGCCGAGGGCATGCTGGTCGCGGAGCGCCTGGCCGGCCAGAAGGTCGTCCCGATCGACTACGACGGCGTCCCCCGGGTGACGTACTGCCACCCCGAGGTCGCCTCCGTGGGCATCACCGAGGCCAAGGCCAAGGAGCTCTACGGCGCGGACAAGGTCGTCGCTCTGAAGTACAACCTCGCGGGCAACGGCAAGAGCAAGATCCTCAACACCGCGGGCGAGATCAAGCTCGTCCAGGTGAAGGACGGCGCGGTGGTCGGCGTCCACATGGTCGGCGACCGCATGGGCGAGCAGGTCGGCGAAGCCCAGCTGATCTACAACTGGGAGGCGCTGCCGGCCGAGGTCGCGCAGCTCATCCACGCCCACCCGACGCAGAACGAGGCGCTCGGCGAGGCCCACCTGGCCCTGGCGGGCAAGCCGCTGCACTCGCACGACTGACCCTCGGTCGTACCACGTCGAAGCGACGACCCAGACTTCCGCAATCGTTAAGGAGCAACCGAAACCATGGCGGTTTCCGTAACCCTTCCGGCGCTCGGCGAGAGCGTCACCGAGGGCACTGTCACCCGCTGGCTGAAGGCCGAGGGTGAGCGCGTCGAGGCCGACGAGCCCCTGCTCGAGGTGTCGACCGACAAGGTCGACACCGAGATCCCCTCCCCCGCAGCCGGCATCCTGGCCTCCATCAAGGTCGCCGAGGACGAGACGGTCGAGGTCGGCGCCGAACTGGCCGTCATCGACGACGGCACCGGCGCCCCCGCCGCTGCCCCCGCCCCGGCCGCCGAGGAGGTCGCGCCGCTGGCTCCCGAGCCGGCCCCGGCCGCCCAGCCGTCCACCGAGCAGGCGGCTCCCGCCCCGGCTCCGACCGCCGAGGCCGCTTCCGGCGCCGGCTCCGCCGAGGGCACGGACGTCGTCCTGCCCGCGCTCGGCGAGTCCGTCACCGAGGGCACCGTCACCCGCTGGCTGAAGTCGGTCGGCGACTCGGTCGAGGCCGACGAGCCGCTGCTCGAGGTCTCCACCGACAAGGTCGACACCGAGATCCCGGCGCCCACCTCCGGTGTGCTGCTCGAGATCACGGTCGCCGAGGACGAGACCGCCGAGGTCGGCGCCAAGCTCGCCGTCATCGGCGCCCCGGGCGCGGCTCCGGCCGCCGCTCCGGCCCCGGCCGCCCCGGCTCCGGCTCCGGCCGCTCCGGCTCCCGCCCCCGCCGCTCCGGCTCCGGCCGCTGCCGCGCCGGCTCCCGCGCCCGCTCCGGTCGCCGCCCCGGCCCCGGCCGCCCCGGCGCCCGCTCCGGCCGCTCCGGCACCGGTCGCCCCGGCTCCGGCCGCGGCTCCCGCGCAGGCCACCGACGAGGGCGCCTACGTGACCCCGCTGGTGCGCAAGCTCGCCGCCGAGAACGGCGTCGACCTCGGTGCCGTCAAGGGCACCGGTGTGGGTGGCCGCATCCGCAAGCAGGACGTCATCGCCGCCGCCGAGGCCGCGAAGGCCGCCGCCGCCCCGGCTCCGGCCGCCGCCCCGGCAGCACCCGCCGCGAAGAAGGCCCCGGCCCTCGAGGCCTCCCCGCTGCGCGGCCAGACCGTGAAGATGCCCCGCATCCGCAAGGTCATCGGCGACAACATGGTCAAGGCGCTGCACGAGCAGGCGCAGCTGTCCTCGGTCGTCGAGGTCGACATCACCCGGCTGATGAAGCTCCGCGCGCAGGCGAAGGACTCCTTCGCGGCCCGCGAGGGCGTCAAGCTCTCCCCGATGCCGTTCTTCGTCAAGGCGGCGGCCCAGGCGCTGAAGGCCCACCCGGCCGTCAACGCCCGGATCAACGTGGACGAGGGCACGATCACCTACTTCGACACCGAG
Organism: Streptomyces sp. P3; assembly: GCF_003032475.1. NCBI lineage: Bacteria > Bacillati > Actinomycetota > Actinomycetes > Kitasatosporales > Streptomycetaceae > Streptomyces > Streptomyces sp. P3. Next base: position 4,056,701 of record NZ_CP028369.1, on the reverse strand, counting down.
AGCATCGGTATCGCGGTGGACTCGGAGAAGGGCCTGATGACCCCGGTCATCAAGCACGCGGGCGACCTGAACATCGCCGGCATCGCCAAGGCCACGGCCGACCTGGCGGGCAAGGTCCGCGCGAACAAGATCACTCCGGACGAGCTGTCCGGCGCGACCTTCACCATCAGCAACACCGGCTCGCGCGGCGCGCTGTTCGACACGATCATCGTGCCGCCGAACCAGGTCGCGATCCTCGGCATCGGCGCGACGGTCAAGCGTCCGGCCGTCATCGAGACGGAGGAGGGCACGGTCATCGGCGTCCGCGACATGACGTACCTGACCCTGTCCTACGACCACCGTCTGGTGGACGGCGCCGACGCGGCCCGTTACCTGACCGCGGTCAAGGCGATCCTCGAGGCCGGCGAGTTCGAGGTCGAGCTCGGTCTCTGACCCCGTCGGTCCGACAGCACAGGCGCCCCCGTCCGGTTCTCCGGGCGGGGGCGCTTTTCTCTCGGTGCCGGCTCTGTCTCGGTGCCGGCGAACGCTCCGATGGACGTGTGGGACGTCGACACGCAGCCCGCACGGCGGCACCGGCCCCGGGCAGCCGGTCCTCGTCGACAACGCGCCGCGCTCGGTTGCCGGCCTCCGAGTCGCGGGGCCGACCTGCGGGCCGGCCCCGGTCACGCTCGTGTAAGTCTCGTCTCACCTGCGTAAAAGCATCCCCGCGCGCCCTTCTGGAAAGCGCTCACGGCCGTATTGTCTAAACGTCAAACGCCCCCGGGGGCCCGTGCGGCCTCTCCTCAAAGGAGCTCTCATGACCGCGCCCGTCGTCCACTCGCTGCGCGAACAGATCCGCGAGCACATCGTGGAGGGGATCGTCAGCGGGCGCTGGCAGCCGGGCGAGCGGATCGTGGAGCGCCGGATCGCCACCGAGCTGGAGGTCAGCCAGACGCCGGTGCGGGAGGCGCTGCGCGAGCTGGAGTCGCTGCGGCTGATCGAGTCCGCGCCGAACAAGGGCGTGCGGGTGCGCAATCTGACGGCGGCCGACCTGGAGGAGAGCTACCCGGTCCGGGCCGGCCTGGAGGCGATCGCCGCGGAACTGGCGGCCCAGAAACTGGCCGAGGACTGCTCGGCGCTCGAACCGCACGTCGCCGCGCTCTACGAGGCCGACCGCGCGTCCGACGGCACCGGCCAGGTGCGGCACACCGTCGGCTTCCACCGGGAACTGGTGCGGGCCGCCGGGAACTCCGTGCTGCTGCACACCTGGGAGGGCCTGGGCATCGAGGTGTTCACGGCGCTGTCCATCCGCTGGCTGGGGACCGTACAGCAGTCGTACGCGGAGGAGCACGAGGAGCTGGTGCAGGCGTTCCGGCGGCGGGATCCGCGGATCGCGGAGCTGGTGAAGGCGCATGTCCTCGGGTGCGCTCCCCGAGCGTAGGGCCGGACACCGGACATACGGCTCGGGCGAGGCGGCCACGCGGTCTCGGCGCGACCCTGCGCGACCCGGCGCGAGGCGGGGCGAGGCAGGGCGAGGCAGGGCGCCGACCGCGTCCAGGGGAGCGTGCACGCGCTCATACGTGGGCTCCGACCTGCGAAAACCCCCGAAATGTGCGGCACGGGGTGCCTGCCCGAAAGGCACCGGGTGCCTACTTTCTCGTGATCAAGAGGTTTTCTTCCTCAATCCTTTGATCGATCATCGATCAGCGGGTTATTGTCGCCGACGGGCCTCGCGCGGAGCCGCACAACGACACCGCATCCGGGCTCCACGCCCTGTCCTGCCAAAGACCTAGGGCACCCCCGAACCCTTGCCGATGAGGGAACCCCCTTCGACTGAGGAAGGCGGCGACATGACCGACCCCCAGGCCATCCAGCCCAGCGCGCTCGACCAACTCCCCGACCGGGACCCGGAGGAGACCGCCGAATGGCAGGCCTCGCTGGACGCGGTCACCCAGGCGGCCGGACCGCACCGCGCCGCGTACCTGATGCGCCGCACGCTGGAGCGCGCCGAGGGCAACGGCCTCGCGCTGCCCAAGCTGCTCGAGACGGACTACGTCAACACCATCCCCACCGCCGCCGAGCCGTCCGCGCCCGGTGACCCGGAGATGGAGCGCCGGATCACCGCGTGGAACCGCTGGAACGCGGCGGCCATGGTGACCCGCGGCAGCAAGCACGGCGTCGGCGGCCACATCGCCACCTTCGCCTCCGCCGCCTGGCTCTACGAGACCGGCTTCAACCACTTCTTCCGGGGCAAGGAGGCCGACGGCTCGGGCGACCAGCTCTACATCCAGGGCCACGCCTCCCCCGGCATCTACGCCCGCGCCTTCCTCGACGGCCGGCTGACCGAGCAGCACCTCGACAACTTCCGCCAGGAGTCCGGCGGCGAGGGTCTCCCGTCGTATCCGCACCCCCGCCGGCTGCCCTGGCTGTGGGAGTTCCCGACGGTGTCGATGGGCCTCGGCCCGCTCTCCGCCATCTACCAGGCGCGCTTCAACCGCTATCTCACCAACCGCGGCATCAAGGACGTCTCCGCGTCCCACGTGTGGGCGTTCCTCGGCGACGGCGAGATGGACGAGCCCGAGTCGACCGCGGCACTGGCGCTCGCCTCCCGCGAGGGCCTCGACAACCTGACCTTCGTCATCAACTGCAACCTGCAGCGACTCGACGGTCCGGTCCGCGCGAACTTCAAGATCGTGCAGGAGCTGGAGGCCCAGTTCCGGGGCGCCGGCTGGAACGTGATCAAGTCGCTGTGGGGCTCCGCCTGGGACGAGCTGTTCCGGCTGGACACCACCGGCGCGCTGGTCCGCCGGCTGCGCGAGGTACCGGACGCGCAGGTGCAGACGTACCAGACGCGCGGTGCCGCCTACATCCGCGAGGACTTCTTCGGCAAGGACCCGGCGCTCGCCGAGATGGCCAAGCTGCTGAGTGACGACAAGATCCTCGAGTGCTTCCACCTCTCCCGCGGTGGTCACGAGGCGCGCAAGGTGTACGCCGCCTACAAGGCCGCCGTCGAGTTCAAGGGCGCGCCGACGGTCATCCTGTCTCAGACGGTCAAGGGCCACACCCTCGGCGAGGGCTTCGCGTCGAAGAACGCCAACCACCAGATGAAGAAGCTCTCGGTGGACGAGTTCAAGACGATGCGCGACCTGCTGGAGCTGCCGATCTCGGACGCGCAGTTCGTCGACGGGGTCGTCCCCTACGGTCACCCGGGCGCCGACTCCCCCGAGGTCCGCTACCTCCAGGAGCGCCGCGCGGCCCTCGGCGGCCCGGCCCCGGCCCGCCGTACGCACGCCCTCGCCCCGCTGCCGGCCTCCGCCGACAAGGCGTTCGCCTCCTTCGACAAGGGCTCCGGCACACAGAACGTGGCCACCACCATGGCCTTCGTCCGGCTGGTCAAGGACCTGGTCCGCGACAAGGAGACCGGGAAGCGATGGGTGCCGATCGTCCCCGACGAGGCGCGCACCTTCGGCATGGAGAGCCTGTTCCCGTCGCTCGGGATCTACTCCCCCAAGGGCCAGACGTACGAGCCGGTCGACCGCGACCAGCTGATGTACTACAAGGAGGCCAAGAACGGCCAGATCCTCAACGAGGGGATCACCGAGGCCGGTTCGATGGCCGACTTCATCGCCGCGTCCACCGCGTACGCCACGCACGGCGAGGCGATGATCCCGTTCTACATCTTCTACTCGATGTTCGGCTGGCAGCGCACGGCCGACCAGATGTGGCAGCTCGGCGACCAGCTCGGCCGCGGCTTCCTGGTCGGCGCCACCGCCGGCCGGACGACCCTCACGGGCGAGGGCCTGCAGCACGCCGACGGCCACTCCCCGGTCATCGCCGCGACCAACCCGGCCGCCCTCAGCTACGACCCGGCGTTCGCGTACGAGATCGCCGCGATCGTCAAGGACGGTCTTCGCCGGATGTACGGCGAGGCGGCCCCGGGCGAGGACCAGAACGTCTTCTACTACCTGACGGTCTACAACGAGCCGATGCCGCAGCCGGCCAAGCCGTCGGCGCCCGGCGTCGACGAGGGCATCCTCAAGGGCCTGTACCGCTTCAACACGGCGGAGTCGGCCGGCGTGCAGGTGGCCGCGGCCAACGCGCCGCGCATCCAGCTGCTGGCCTCGGGCACCGCGATCCACTGGGCCCTGAAGGCGCAGAAGCTGCTCGCCGAGGAGTGGGGCGTGGCCGCCGACGTGTGGTCGGCGACCTCCTGGACCGAGCTGCGCCGCGACGCGCTGGAGACCGACGCTGCTCTGCTGCGCGGTGAGGAGCGCCAGCCGTACGTCCGCCGGGCGCTGCAGGGCGCCGAGGGCCCGGTCCTCGCGGTCTCCGACTACATGCGCCAGGTCCCGGACCAGATCGCGCAGTGGGTCGAGCAGGACTGGTCCTCGCTGGGTGCGGACGGCTTCGGCCTCTCCGACACCCGTGAGGCGGCCCGCCGCCACTTCGGCGTGGACGCCGAGTCGATCGTCGTCGCGGCGCTGGCGCAACTCGCCCGGCGCGGTGAGGTCAAGGCGGCCTCGGTGAAGGAGGCGCGCGAGCGCTACGGCCTGTAGGTCACGGTTCGGCGAAGGGGGGTGCGGCTCGGGCCGCGCCCCCCTTCGGCGTCGGCGGGTCCCGGCATCATGTCCCCCATGCGTGCTGCCCGCCTCATCAAGATGGTGCTCCTTCTGCAGTCCAGGCCGACCATGACCGCGTCCGAGCTGGCGCGGGAGCTGGAGGTGTCGGAGCGGACCGTCACCCGGGACGCGCAGGCGCTCTCCGAGGCGGGCGTGCCGGTGTACGCGGAGCGGGGGCGCGCCGGGGGCTACCGGCTGGTCGGCGGGTACCGGACGCGGCTGACGGGGCTAGGGCGCGGCGAGGCCGAGGCGCTGTTCCTGAGCGGGGTGCCGGGGGCGCTGCGGGAGATGGGGCTGGAGGACGTGGCGTCGGCCGCCCGGCTGAAGGTGTCGGCGGCTCTGCTGCCGTCCCTGCGGGACGCCCCGCGCGCGGCGGCGCAGCGGTTCCATCTGGACGCCCCGGCCTGGTTCCGGGAGCCGGAGACGCCCGCGCTGCTGCCGGTGATCGCGGAGACGGTGTGGGACGACCGGTGCCTGCGGGCGCGCTACCGGCGCGGGGAGGGCGAGGTCGAGCGGGAGCTGGAGCCGTACGGGCTCGTGCTGAAGGCGGGGGTCTGGTACCTGTGCGCCCGGGTGCGGGAGGGCGGTCGTGGGGGCGGCGCGTTCCGGACGTACCGCCTCGACCGGTTCCTGGCGGCGGAGCCGGCGCAGGATCGTTTCCTCCGGGACGAGGAGTTCGACCTGCCGGAATTCTGGGACACGCAGGCCGAGCGGTTCGCGCGCTCGATCCTGCGGGCCGAGGTCGTCGTCCGGCTGTCGGAGACCGGGGTGCGCCGGCTGCCGTACGCCGTCGACCCGGTGGCGGCGCGGGACGCGCTGGCCGGCGCCGGGGAACCGGACGGGCGGGGCTGGGCGACGGTCTCCCTGCGGGTCGAGTCGCTGGAGGTGGCGCACACCCAGCTCACGGCGCTGGGGCCGGAGGCGGAGGTGCTCGCCCCGGCGGCACTGCGGGAGTGGTTCGCCGCGGACGCGCTGCGGCTGGCGGCGCGATACGGGTTGCGGGAGGACTGACGCGGCACGGCAACCCGGCGGAATCCCGCGCACTCCGGGTGCGTCCCGCATCCCCAGGCACGATGCTGGACGCGTGATGGACGAGACGGAGTTCTGGGAGCTGGTGGACGCCTCCCGCCAGGCGGCCGAGGGCGATCCCGAGGAGCAGGCCGAGCAGCTCGTGGAGCGGCTGCTCCGGCTGGACCCGGAGTCCGTGCTCGACTTCGCCCGGCACTTCGAGTCGCGCTACAACCGCGCCTACAGCTGGGACCTGTGGGGCGCCGCCTGGCTGTTGCTGGACGGGGCGAGCGACGACGCCTTCGACTTCTTCCGGTGCTGGCTGATCGGTCAGGGCCGCGAGGTCTTCGAGGGCGCCCTGCACGGCGACCCCGACTCGCTCGCCGACCTGCTGGACGACTTCGACGAGGAGATCGACGGCGACGGCGAGGAACTCGGCTACGCGGCCGACGAGGCCTACGAGCAGCTCACCGGGACGGTCGCCCCGGACCTGGGCATTCCGCCGGCCACCGCCGAACCCGAGGGCACGCCCGTCGACTTCGAGAACGAGGGGGCGCTGGCCGAGCGGTATCCCCGGCTGTGGCAGCGCTTCAAGGAGTGAGCGCCGGCGGGCGGCGCCGTCCCGACCGCCGCCCTCACGCCGCGGACCTGCGGCGGGTGGTGTCGGCGGGGAGGTACGCCTGCGACCGGTCGATCCGCACCGTGTGGTGCGTCGGCGCCCGGTTGGCCTGCTCCAGGGCGGACGCGGTGGCCGCCGCCGGGCCCAGGACGACCGCTGCGACGGCGCACAGCACGGTCCACAGGCTGCGGGCTGCCCTGGCCGGGACGCCCTGCTCCGTGGTCGGCGCGGCCCCGGTACGGCTGTTGTTCATGATCCCCACCTCCGGTCGGTTCCTCGTGTCGTGCACGACCGTAGGGCGGGGGCATGGGAGGACCCTGAACGCCGTCTAAGGCGTTCCTGTGAGAGCGTGCGCGGCCGTCCTGCCCTGGAGGCGGGCGGCCTTCTCGCGGATCTCCGGGAGGCGGGCGGCGAGGGCGGCGCCGGGACAGCTCGTCATGAAGCCGTCCCGGTGGCCGGCCAGGGCGGGTAGGGTGGCGGTGGTCCCGGCCGCGTACCGGCTGTGGCTGTTGCTGGAGGTGAGCCGTACGTGCGCCCGCGGGTCGACGCCGGACAGGCCGAGTTTCCAGGCGGCGAGGGCGGCGATCGCGTCGACCATGGCCTGCGGCACCGGGACGCCGGAGGTGAAGGTGCCCAGCGCGGCGATGCCCACCGTGCGGTGGTTGAAGCCCTGGGTGTGCGCACCGGTGACGGCGCGGTCGACGCCGCCCGCCCGGCCCTCGTAGACGGTGCCGCAGCGGTCGACGAGGAAGTTGTAGCCGATGTCGTCCCAGCCCCGGGCGGCGGTCTGGCCGGTGTACAGCGAGCGGATGATGCGGGGCGCGTCGGCGCAGTCGTAGCCGTTGGGCGAGTCGGTGTGGTGGACGAAGACGGCGACGGCCTTGTCGTCGTAGCGCGGCGGCGGCTGCGCGTGCCGGGCGAGGGCGTCCAGCCAGGCGGTGCGCGGCACGACGGGCGGCCGGGCCGCCCGGTGCCCGGCGGCGGGACGGGCGGCGGCGGGACGGGGGGTCCGGCCGGCGGAGGAGGCGTCGTCGACGCCGCCCGCGCACGCCCCCAGGGCGGCGACGGCGGCGAGCCCTGGCAGACAGCCCAGGAGCACGAGGAGCGGGCCCGGTATCCGCGTACGGCGCGGCCGGCGCGTTCCCCGCGGACCGTGCGGCGCCGGTCGGAGGGCACACATGATGCCACTGTCCGACGAATCCGCTCCGTCCGCGATGTGGGGTGTGCCACCCGGTGGAACCATCGTCCCGGTCCGTGACGTTTTCCGATGTGCAGGCGTGCGTGCGGCCGGGACCGCCCGCGTGTGTGACGGCTGTGACGGACGGACGGCTGATCACTGGGCCCCTCCCGCGCGTACTAGGGGATCCAAGAGAAAAGGGGGGCCGGTGGACCTGCTCGACATCCTGCTGGTGCTGGTGATCCTGGCCTACGCCGGCTCCGGCTACCGGCGTGGCCTGGTGGCCGGGTGTGTGTCGCTGGCCGGTTTCGTGGGCGGTGCGGTGATCGGCGTGTGGGTCCTGCCGTGGCTGATGGATCCGGTGGCTCCGGGGACCACCGCGGCCACCGTGACGGCCGTGCTGACGGTCCTCGTGCCGGCCGCGATGGGGCACGAGCTGGCGGGGCGGCTGGCGTTACGGCTGCGCCGCGAGCTGGACCGCGGGCCGCTCCGGGTGGCGGACGGGATCGGCGGCGCGGCGGCCAACGTGGTCGCGGTACTGATCGTGGCCTGGGTGGCGGCGAGCGTGCTGGGCGCGTCCTCGTCGCCGGTGGTCACCTCGTCGATACGGGACTCACGGCTGCTGGGGGCCGTGCAGGAGGTCATGCCGGACACCACGCCCACCTGGTTCGCGCGGGCCACGTCGGCGCTGACGCAGGCGGGCTTCCCGCAGGTCTTCAACCCCTTCGAGAACGAGTCGACGGCCGAGGTCGCCAAGCCCACCGGCGACAACGTCACGGCGAGCGCCACCGAGGCGGCCAGGCGCAGCACGGTGAAGATCGAGGGCGTCGCGGGCGACCAGGGCCGCGAGGGCAGCGGCTTCGTGTACGCCAGCGAGCACGTGATGACCAACGCGCACGTGGTGGCGGGCATCGACAGCCCGACCGTGCGGATCGGCGGCGTCGGGCCGTCGTACGACGCGCGCGTGGTGCTCTTCGACCCGGACAAGGACGTGGCGGTGCTGTACGTGCCGTACCTGAAGGCGCCGGTGCTGGTCTTCGACGACGAGGCCGCGCGCGGGAACCCGGCGGTGGTGGCCGGCTATCCGCAGGACGGCGACCTCAACCTGCAGGCGGCCACGGTCGCGGCCCGGGTGAAGGCGACCGGCCGCAACATCTACAACGACGAGATCGTCACCCGGGAGATCTACTCGATCCGCTCCACCGTGCGCCCCGGCAACTCCGGTGGCCCGCTGCTGACCACGACCGGCCGGGTCTACGGCGTGGTCTTCGCCCGCTCCACGTCCGACGACGAGACGGGGTACGTGCTGACGGCGGCGGAGGTCGACGGCGACGCGAAGCGCGCGGCGACCGCCACCCGGCCGGTGGACACGGGACGCCTGACCCCTTCGTGACTGCGGCGGGGTTTCCGCCGCGGCGCCGCGGAGATCCGCCGCAGGGGCCCTACACGGGCCGGCCCATGAAGACGTCGTCCACGTACGCGCCGTCCAGCAGGAACTCCTCGGGGAGGATCCCCTCCACCGCGAACCCCTCGGCCTCGTAGAGCTTGCGGGCCGGGGTGTTGTGGCCGAGGACGCGCAGGGTGATGCGGCGGGCCCCCTGTCGGCGGGTCTCCTCGACGGCGGCGCGGACCAGTGCCCGTCCGACGCCGTGGCCGCGCGCCTCGGCGAGCACGGCGAGGCCCTGGATCTGCCGGACGTGCGCGTTGGCGGCGAGCGGGGTGGGCGGGACGAGACGCACGTATCCGACGGCACGGCCGTCCAGTTCGGCGACGAGGAAGTCCTCGGGCCGGTGCCGCTCGTCGAAGAACGAGTCGTACGGCGGCTGCGGCTCGGGCATGACGGCGTGCAGCGGGGACCAGGTCAGCCGGTCGACGAGACCGAGCGCCTCGTCGTCGGCGGGGGACGCGGCGCGTATGCGGGGTGCGGACGGCTCGGGCATGGCCGCCACCCTAATCCGGTCCGGACGGCGACCTGGCCGGGGTTTCCCCGGTCCGGAGGGCAGGATGGCGGTATGGAACGTACGCGAATCGCGGTGGCCGGGGCGTCCGGACTGATCGGCAGCGCACTGGTGCGGTCCCTGACCGCGGACGGGCACGAGGTGGTCCGGCTGGTGCGCCGTGCGCCCCGGGGGCCGCTGGAGCTGCGCTGGGACCCCGAGAAGGGACAGGTGGACGCGGCCGGGCTCGCCGGGTGCGACGCGGTGGTCAACGTGGCGGGCGCGGGGGTCGGCGACCGGCGCTGGAGCGAGGCCTACAAGAAGCGCATCCACGACAGCCGGGTGCACGGCACGGCGGCGCTGGCGCGGGCCGTCGCCTCGCTCGACGCACCGCCGCGGGTGTTCGTCAACGGCAGCGCGATGGGCTTCTACGGCGAGACGGGCGACCGGGTCGTGGACGAGAGCGCGCCGGCCGGCAGCGGCTTCCTGCCGGAGCTTTGCGTGGAGTGGGAGGCGGCCGCGGGTCCCGCCCAGGAGGCGGGCGTGCGCACGGCGTTCGCCCGGACCGGGCTGGTCGTGGCGCGCGGCGGCGGGGCCTGGGGCAAGCTGTTCCCGCTCTTCACGGCCGGGCTCGGCGGGCGGATGGGCGACGGACGCCAGTACTGGTCGTACATCGCGTTGCACGACGAGGTGGCGGCGATCCGGCACCTCCTCGACCGCGCCGACCTGTCGGGCCCGTTCAACCTCACCGCGCCCGAGCCGCTGACGAACCGTGAGATCACCGCGGCCATGGGACGGGTGCTGCACCGGCCGACGCTCTTCGCGGTGCCGGCGCCGGTGCTGCGGACGGTGCTCGGCGAGATGGCCGGGGACGTGCTGGGCAGCGCGCGGGTGGTGCCGAAGCGGCTGCTGGAGTCCGGGTTCACCTTCGCGTTCCCCGGGATCGAGGACGCCGTCCGGGCAGCCTGATCCACCGCGTGACCGCATGCGACCGGCGTGCGACCGTGCCCTGTCCATGCGCGACTGTTCCTGACCGGTCTCGGCCCTACCCTCGACCCGAACTCGGGTATCCCGGACGGCTGTTGGGGGCATGACGTCTCCACCGGCCGCGCAACCTCGAGGAGGGGCACGTGCTTGAGCCCGCGTACCAGGCAGACGTCGTCGTGGTGGGAGCCGGAGTCTCCGGACTCTCCGCCGCGCACCGGCTGACCAGCGCAGGAGTAAGAACCGTGGTTCTGGAGGCCGCCCCTTGCGTGGGCGGCCGCATGGCGACGGAGAAGGTCGACGGGTTCCGGCTCGACCGCATCGGGCAGCTGCTGTCCACGGCGTATCCCGAACTGGCCCGGACCCCGGGGCTCGGCGCGCTCGGCCTGCGTCCGTTCGCGCCGGGGGTCCTGCTGCACAGCGACGGACGCCATCACCGCGCGGGCGCACAGGCGGGCACGGGGAGCGCAAGGGGCGCACTCCATGCGGTGCGCGCCCTCGCCGGCACTCCCCGGCCCGGCGCACTGCCCCGGCCGCGCGCCGGCGGCGCCCTGCCGGCGGCGGGACGGCCGCCCGCCCCGCCCAGGGTCCGGGCGGGCGCGCCGCTCGGCACCGCCGTGGACCAGGCGCGGCTCGGCGCCGCGCTCACCCGGCTCGCGGCCACCCCCGTCGAACGGCTGCTGCGCCGCCCGGAGCTGCCGGCCGCCCAGGCCCTCGCCGCCCGCGGACTGCCCGCCCGCACGGTGGACGGCTTCGTGCGCCCGCTGCTCGCCGCGCTGCTGTGCGACCCGGACCTCACCACCTCCAGCCGGTGCGCGGACCTCGCGCTGCGCGCCTTCGCGGCCGGCCGGCTGGCGCTGCCGGAGGGCGGGGCCGAGGCACTGCCGGAACTGCTCGCGCGGACCCTGCCACCGGGCTCGGTGCGCACCGGGGTGCGGGTCACCTCCGTCTCCACGACCTCGGTGACCACCTCGGGGCACGGCGAGTTCCGCTGCCGCGCGGTCCTGGTCGCCACCGACGCACGCAGCGCGGCACAGCTGCTGCCCGGGCTGCGGGTGCCCGACTTCCACCCGGTGACGGTCGTCCACCACACGACGGACGAGCCGCCCGGGACCGGCGCCTCGCTGCTCCTGGACGCCGACCGCGGCGGGCCGGTGGCACACACGGCGGTGGTCAGCCGGGTCGACCCGAGCCGCGCGCCCGCGGGCCGCACGCTGATCTCGTCCACCGTCCTCGGCGCGCTCCCGCCCGACGTCGACACCGCCGTACGCATGCACCTGTCCCGGCTGTACGGGGTCTCCACCGCGCGGTGGGAGACGCTGGCCGTGCACCACACCGCCGAGGCGGTGCCCGCGATGCGCGCGCCGCACGATCTGCGGCGCCCGGTGCGGCTGCTGGCGGGCCTGTACGTGTGCGGCGACCACCGGGACACCAGCACCGTGCAGGGGGCGCTGCACTCGGCGCACCGGGCGGCCTCCGCGATCGTCGCCGACCTGCGCGCCGCCGGTTCCCTGCCCCTGGCAGACCCGCGCCCGACGGCCCCCGAGGAGCAGGCAGCGGCGTGACCGCGGCCGGGGAACCCCTGAGGTTCCCCGGCCGCCGCCGGCGGTTCAGCCCGTCCGCCGTCCGAGGACGAGGCCCGTCCGGGGCCGGAAACGGGGGCCGGGGCGGGGGCCGGGGCGGGGCTCCCCGGAGGTGGTCAGCCCAGGGCCGCCACCTTGTCGCGGTAGGTGCGCGCCGGGGACGCGTCCTTGTACGGCTCCAGCCGGCGTTCGAAGTCCCTGACGTACTCCAGGGCGCGGACCGACCGCATCTCCGCCGCCTGGCCGGCCGCCTCCGCAGCCAGTTGGCAGGCCTGGTCGAGTTCGCCGAGGCCGAGGCGGGCGGAGGCGAGGACCACACGGCAGAACAGGCGGCTGCGGGCGTGCGCGGCCGGACGCAGTTGCAGGGAGCGTTCGGCGTGCTGGGCGGCCGCCCGGAACTGCTGCAGGTCACGGTGGCAGTGCCCGAACTCGTCGGCCAGTTGCGCCTCGTCGAAGAAGCGCGCCCAGTACGGCGTCTCGTCACCGGTCTTGGCCGCCTCCAGCGCGCGCTCGGCGCGGACGAGGGCGGCGGTGGAGGCGCGCACCTCGCCGAGCACCGCGTGCCCGCGCGCCTCCGCCGCGTGCAGCAGCGCCTGCACGACGGGCGGTGCCCCCGTGCCGACGCCCTGCTGGGCCACCCGCGCGAGCTGCACCGCCTCCCGGCCGTGGCCGAGGTAGACGGCCTGGCGGCTCATGGTGACGAGGACGAAGGAGCCGTAGGCGCGGTCGCCGGCCACCTGGGAGAGCCGCAGGGCCTGCACGAAGTAGCGCTGGGCCAGGCCGTGCGCGGCGATGTCGAAGGAGGTCCAGCCGGCGAGGCGGGTCAGGTCGGCGGCCGCGCCGAAGAGCCGCCGGCCGGTCTGCTCGCCGTACGTGCCGCGCAGCATGGGCTCGCACTCGTGCTCCAGGTAGCGCACGAGGGCCTGCCGGGCGTGGCCGCCGCCGTACCGGTCGTCCAGGGAGCGGAAGAGCTCGCCGACCGAGCGCAGCGCGGAGATGTCGCCGCCGGTGACCCGCTGGCCGGGGCCGCGCTCGGCGCCCTGCCCGCGCCGGGGCGGCCCTGCGGACGGTCCGGGCGACAGGGTCCTCGGCGACGACAGCGGTGACGCGAGCGGCGCCGGTGGCGGCGCGGAGAGGTGCGTGGCGAGCTGCGGGGGGAGCTGCTGCGGCGCGGCGGGCCGTGCGGGCGGGCGGCCCTGGACGGGCACCCGGGCGGGCGGCTCGCCGCGGGCGACCTTCTCGTCGGCCCGGCCGATCAGCCAGTCACGGCTCGGCACGACGAGTCCCGCCGGCGTGAAGGCGATCTTGCGCAGCTCGGCATGGCTGCCGGAGTCCTTGCGCCACAGCCCCCCGACGATGTCGACGGCCTCCTCGGGCGTGCCGGCGAACTCCAGGCCCGCGTATACGGGGGCACAGGCGTCCAGGCCGAGGTCCTGGGCGCTCAGGCGGCGGCCCAGACGCCGGGTGAAGACCTCGGCGATCAGGGCGGGGGTGGTGCCGCGGGGCTGCTGCCCGCGCAGCCACCGGGTGACGGACGTCTTGTCGTATCTCAGGTCCAGCCCGTGTTCGAGGCCTAGCTGATCGACGCGACGGGCCAGTCCCGCGTTGGAGAATCCCGCTTCTGCGATGAGCGCGGCGAGCTGACGGTTGGGCGTGCGCTGCGCGGGTCGTTCCGTCATCTGCGGTGCGGTCTCCTGCCTTCCGGGCCTCCGACGTGCCCGGATGAAGTGCGCTGATGGGTGTGATCAGCCCTTTTGGCCTCGCGAACGGCGCGAATGTAGCGGAGCGTAAGCGGACGATCGCACGTCTCGACCTTCATTCATCCGATCGTGTGAGGATTGACCGTGCGGCTGACGCGTGGCGCACGGTCGTACAGTGGCTTGGGCGCGTCACGCGCCTGACGACTTTCAGGGAGGCGCTTGCCGTGAGCGAGTTGCGGTTCGTCCGGATGGGGTTCGGCGGGGACGCCGTCGAGTACCGGGAGGCGTGGGACGAGCAGCGCCGCGTGCACGCCGCGCGCTTCGCCGACGAGGTCCCGGACAGCGTCCTCCTCCTGGAGCACCCCGCCGTCTACACGGCCGGCCGGCGCACGGCCGACGCCGAGCGCCCCCTGGACGGCACCCCGGTCGTCGACGTGGACCGCGGCGGCAAGATCACCTGGCACGGACCGGGCCAGCTGGTGGGCTACCCGATCCTGAAGCTGCCGCGTCCGGTTGACGTCGTCGCGCACGTACGCCGCCTGGAGGACGCACTGATCCGCGTCTGCGCCGAGTTCGGCCTGGAGACCACCCGCGTCGAGGGCCGCAGCGGGGTGTGGGTGCTGGGCGACCCGGTGGAGCTGCGCGCGCCGCTCGGCGGCCTCTCGCTGGAATTCGACCCCCGGCTCGCCGACGAGGAGTTCGACCCCCGGCTGAACGGCCCGGAGTACGCCCCGTCCAACGCCGGCCAGCGGCGCGAGGACCGGAAGATCGCGGCGATCGGCATCCGGGTCGCCAAGGGCGTCACCATGCACGGCTTCGCGCTCAACGTGAACCCGGACAACAGGTGGTTCGACCGGATCATCCCGTGCGGCATCCGGGACGCGGGCGTCGCCTCGCTCGCCGGCGAACTGGGCCGGGACGTGACGATCGAGGAGGTGCTGCCCGTGGTGGAGCGGCACCTGAGGGACGTCCTGGAGAACGCCGAGCTGAAACCGCGCGAGATCGAGAAGGCGACCGCCTGACCCCACGGGGCCCGGCAGGGCTCGAAAAGCACGGGCGTACCCTGGTGTACGCCGAAGAATCGAAAGTCTACCCAGACAGGCAGGGAGCCGACGTGTCCGCAGTCGCACCCGACGGACGCAAGATGCTGCGCCTGGAGGTCCGTAACAGCCAGACCCCCATCGAGCGCAAGCCCGAGTGGATCAAGACCCGGGCGAAAATGGGTCCCGAATACACGAAGATGCAGAATCTCGTGAAGAGCGAGGGCCTGCACACCGTGTGCCAGGAAGCCGGTTGCCCCAACATCTACGAGTGCTGGGAGGACCGCGAGGCCACCTTCCTCATCGGCGGCGACCAGTGCACCCGGCGCTGCGACTTCTGCCAGATCGACACCGGCAAGCCCGAGGCGCTGGATCGCGACGAGCCGCGGCGCGTGGGCGAGTCCGTCGTCACCATGGACCTGAACTACGCCACCATCACCGGCGTCGCACGCGACGACCTGGCGGACGGCGGGGCGTGGCTCTACGCCGAGACCGTCCGGCAGATCCACCTGCAGACGGCCGGGCGGGAGGCGGGGCGCACCAAGGTCGAGTTGCTGGCCCCCGACTTCAACGCCGTCCCGGAGCAGCTCGCGGAAGTCTTCTCCGCGCGGCCCGAGGTCTTCGCGCACAACGTCGAGACCGTCCCGCGGATCTTCAAGCGGATCCGGCCGGGCTTCCGGTACGAGCGTTCGCTGGGCGTCATCACGGCGGCCCGCGACCACGGGCTGGTCACCAAGTCGAACCTGATCCTCGGCATGGGCGAGACCCGCGAGGAGGTGAGCGAGGCCCTGCGGCAGCTGCACGACGCGGGCTGCGAGCTGGTCACGATCACGCAGTACCTGCGGCCCTCGGTGCGGCACCACCCCGTCGAGCGCTGGGTCAAGCCGCACGAGTTCGTGGAGCTGAAGGAGGAGGCCGACCGGATCGGCTTCTCCGGCGTGATGTCGGGCCCGCTGGTACGGTCCTCCTACCGTGCCGGACGCCTCTACCAGATGGCCGTCGAGAAGCGCGGTTCCTTCATCGCCACCCAGGCGGTCTGACGCGACGTCACCTCTCTTGCGCCGTACGGGCGCGAGCCGAGTGTGTGAATTCGCGCACAAGTAGCTACTCGCCAGTAGTGACCGATATGACGCGGTCCCGGCCGTCCTCGCAGATGAGGGCGTACGCCGGGGCCGCTTCAGCGTTTCGGCTCCCCGCACCGAGGCTTCATTCGCGTTTGACCGGCCGGTCACGCCCTGGTAACACCAATCAGTGACGCTGGTATCACACCACGTAGACCCGAGTCCGAGCCGTACGAGGGGGACCTCCACCATGCAGGCCGCGCCCGTTAGCGCCAACGCCATCCCGTCCTTCACCACCGCCCTGCGCGCCGTCGAGTCGCTGCTCATGAGCAGCGGGCAGCGCACCGCCCGCCGTAACGCCTGGACCTCCGTACTGGAGGACCGCCGTCGCGCCAAGGACCGGGTCGAGGCGCAGCGCATCCTCGACACCGTCTCCTCCGCCCGCCCCTGAGCTCCTGCCCGCAGCTCCCGCGCCCACACCCGCCTCCTGCCGTCGTAGGCGCTCGTGGGGGCACGTAGACTTCGTGGCATGGCGAGAAGTGACAGCGCGGCGGACGCCGCTAACCCCGGGCGACTGAAGCAGATCGCCCTGACGTACAAGATGACCCGCAAGGCCGACAAGACGATCGGCCTGGTGCTCGCGGGCGTCTTCCTCCTCACCTTCGGCGTCTTTCTCGCGATCGGCTTCCTGCTGGGTCACCCGGTCTACCTGGGCATCCTGGGCTTCCTGCTCGCCTTCCTGGCGACGGCGATCGTGTTCGGACGCCGGGCCGAGCGGGCCGCCTTCGGTCAGATGGAGGGCCAGCCGGGCGCCGCCGCGGCCGTCCTCGACAACATCGGCCGGGGTTGGACGACCACTCCGGCCGTCGCGATGAACCGCAGCCAGGACGTGGTGCACCGGGCCGTCGGCAAGGCCGGCATCGTCCTGGTCGCCGAGGGCAACCCGAACCGGGTGAAGAGCCTGCTGGCCGCCGAGAAGAAGAAGATGAACCGCATCGTCGCGGACGTCCCCGTGCACGACGTGATCGTCGGCGTCGGCGAGGGCCAGGTGGAGCTGAAGAAGCTGCGCACCACCCTGCTGAAGTACCCCCGGGTGCTGGCCGGACCCCAGGTCACCGCCACCAACGACCGGCTGCGCGCGATGGGCGACCTGATGAGCAACATGCCGCTGCCGAAGGGCCCGATGCCCAAGGGCATGCGGCTGCCGAAGGGCGGCGGCGGCAAGGCCCGCTGAGCCGCCCGCCCCGTCACCGTCACGCACGACGTCACGAAGGGGGCGTCCCACCACGCTGTTGCCGCGTGGCGGGACGCCCCCTTCGTCGTAACGGCGGCTCGTCGTAACGGCGGCTCGTCGTGACGCGATGTCCGGACGCTCACACGCTCAGGTGCGCACTTCCACCGTGCGGGCCAGCCGGTCGTGCAGACCGCGGCCGTCGCGGTCCCAGACCAGTGCCGGCACGGCCAGGCAGAGCAGGACCGTGCGCACCACCGAGCGCAGCGGGCTGACGGCGCCGGTGTCGGCGGACACCACGCGCAGACCGAAGAGGCGCTTGCCCGGGGTGAAGCCGACCGTGCCGACCGTCAGGGCGCTCATGACGAAGAAGACGAGCAGCGCCCAGTTGCCCGTGGCGGGCCGGTAGCCGTCCGTGATCAAGCTGTATGCGATCAGGACGCCGAGCCCCCAGTCCAGGGCCAGGGCGCCGAGCCGCCGGCCCGGACGGGCGATCGAACCAGGGCCCTCCTCCGGCAGACCGAGCTGCTCGCCCCGGTAGCCGAAGTCGGCACCGGCGTCCTCCATGGCCGAGCGGGGGCCGGAGAGCCACGATCCGAGTGCTTGCCTGTTGTCCACGCGTCCACGGTACTGCCCGCGTTTCGTGATGCGGACAGGTGGGGTGGACCGGGCGAGGTCCGGTTAACTTGTGCGAAACAAATGGGTCACGCCCGAGAAATCACCCGTCCCTAGGGTCGACGACAGCGTGTGCCACCGCACTGGCAGCACGAACGAACTACCACCCCGGCTCGACGGCCGGGAGTAGGAGGAGCTGGATGTTCCAGAACGCCGACGAGGCCAAGAAGTTCATCGCGGACGAGGACGTCAAGTTCATCGACGTCCGCTTCTGCGACCTGCCGGGCGTCATGCAGCACTTCACGCTGCCCGTCGAGGCGTTCGACCCGGACGAGGAGCTCGCCTTCGACGGCTCGTCGATCCGCGGCTTCCAGGCCATCCACGAGTCCGACATGGCGCTGCGCGCCGACCTGTCCACCGCGCGCGTCGACCCGTTCCGCCGCGACAAGACGGTCAACATCAACTTCTTCATCCACGACCCGATCACGGGCGAGCAGTACTCCCGTGACCCGCGCAACGTGGCGAAGAAGGCCGAGGCGTACCTGGCGTCGACCGGTATCGCCGACACCGCGTACTTCGGTCCCGAGGCCGAGTTCTACGTCTTCGACAGCGTGCGCTTCAAGACCTCGGAGAACGAGTCCTTCTACCACATCGACTCCGAGGCCGGCGCCTGGAACACCGGTGCGCTCGAGGACAACCGCGGTTACAAGGTCCGCTACAAGGGCGGCTACTTCCCGACCCCGCCGGTCGACCACTTCGCCGACCTGCGCGCGGAGATCTCCCTGGAGCTGGCCGCGTCCGGCCTCCAGGTCGAGCGCCAGCACCACGAGGTGGGCACCGCCGGCCAGGCCGAGATCAACTACAAGTTCAACACGCTGCTCGCCGCGGCCGACGACCTCCAGCTCTTCAAGTACATCGTGAAGAACGTCGCCTGGCGCAACGGCAAGACCGCGACCTTCATGCCGAAGCCGATCTTCGGCGACAACGGTTCGGGCATGCACGTCCACCAGTCGCTGTGGAGCGGCGGCTCCCCGCTGTTCTACGACGAGACCGGCTACGCGGGCCTGTCGGACATGGCCCGCTACTACATCGGCGGCATCCTCAAGCACGCGCCGTCGCTGCTGGCCTTCACCAACCCGACGGTGAACTCCTACCACCGTCTGGTGCCGGGCTTCGAGGCGCCGGTCAACCTGGTGTACTCGCAGCGCAACCGCTCCGCGGCCATGCGTATCCCGATCACGGGTTCCAACCCGAAGGCCAAGCGCGTCGAGTTCCGCGCCCCGGACTCCTCCGGCAACCCGTACCTGGCGTTCTCCGCGCTGCTCATGGCCGGTCTGGACGGCGTCAAGAACAAGATCGAGCCGGCCGAGCCGATCGACAAGGACCTCTACGAGCTCGCCCCCGAGGAGCACGCGGGCGTCGCGCAGGTCCCGACCTCGCTCCCGGCCGTCCTCGACCGCCTCGAGGCGGACCACGAGTTCCTGCTCGCCGGCGACGTCTTCACGTCCGACCTGATCGAGACGTGGATCGACTACAAGCGCACGAACGAGATCGCCCCGCTGCAGCTCCGCCCGCACCCGCACGAGTTCGAGCTGTACTTCGACGTGTGACCGGCCCAGGCCCGTCGCACCGTCGGGCCGACTGCGACGCCCCCGTTCCGGTTTTTCCGGGCGGGGGCGTCGTCGTATGGTTTCTGGCACTGCCGTTCGACGGGGGGAGTTGCGGGCATGCCCGAACAGGACGACGACGAGCGCGAGTTCGACCTCAGATGGGCGGACGCCGCGACGCACAAGGAGCCCTCGGCGCGGGCCCGGATGCTGGCCGCCCGGTGGAAGGAGAACCCTCCGGAGCCGGTGCCGTTCCGCGCCGACCCCGGCCCGGCGGCGCGGAGCCGTTCGTCCTGGCTGTCGACGGCGCTCGTCCTCGGATGCGTGATCGGCGTGATCCTGCTGCTGGGGTACGCCCGCTTCCGGGCTCCGTACTAGAGGGGGCGGGGCATGTCGCAGGACATCCGGGGCGGGACGGCGGCGGCGGCGCTGCTCACGGCGGGCACGCCCGTGCGGGACGCGGTGGCCGTGGCCGATCCACGGGCCTGGCTCGCATTGGACGAGGGGGCACGCCGGCCGGACTGGCGTACGCCGGACGGCCTGACGTACGGGGAGCGCGTCGTCACGCCGCGCACCGACCTGTCGCCGCTCGACGAGCCCCGGCTCGCGCTCGCTCTCTGCCATCGTGACGGCCGCACGCGCGAGGCGGCGCTGCGACCGGCCGCCCGGCACGCCGTCCTGCTGCCGCTCGTCGTCGTGCGGTGTGCGGACTGGGCCGCGCCTGTGCGGGAACGGGCCCGGGAGGTCCTGCGCGAGCGGCTCGACGCGGCCGGTGCGCTGACGCTCGCGCCGCTGATCCTGCTGCTCGCCCGGCGGGAGCGGGGCCGCTTCGCCGCGGACCTGCTCACCGAGCTGCTGCGCGCCGGGCCGCGCGGCACGCTCACCGGCCTCCGGTCCCACCCCGACATCTCCGTACGCCGGTTCGCCCACCGGCTGGCGGTCGAGGGGAAGCTCCTCTCCCCCGCCGAACTCGCCCGGACCGCGCACCGTGACCCCGACAACGTGGTCCAGCGCCTGTGCGCGGACGCCGCTCTGGCCTGCCTCGCGGCTGGCGGCGGGGACCACGAGGACGTCCTCGAACCACTGTTGACCGCTCGGGGGCCGGCCGTGCGCGCGGCGGGGGTGACCGCGCTGCGCCGGGCGGGGCTGCCGGAGAGGGCAGTGGGATTCCTCGCCGACCGCGCGGCCGTCGTGCGGGCGTGCGCGCGCTATGTCGTACGGCAGCACGGCGGTGACCCGGCCGCCTGGTACCGCGAGTGGTGCGCGGCGCCGACGGTCCTCGCGCCCGGGGCGGTCCTCGGGCTGGCGGAGTGCGGCGACCGCGCCGACGCGGACGTGCTGTGGCCGCTGGTCCGGCATCGGGACGCGCGCGTACGGTCCCGGGCGGTGGCCGGGCTGCGGATGCTGGACGCCGACGACGTGCAACGGCTGTGGCCGCTGCTCGACGATCCCGCGCCGGGCGTGGTGCGCGAGGTCGTCGCGGCGGTGCTCCCCTCGGCGGAGGCGGTCCCGGCGCCCTGGCTGACCGAGCGGCTCGGCGCCGGGTGGCCCGCCCATGTGCGGTGGGCCGCGTTCCGGCTGCTCGTCCTGCGGGACGGGGACCTGCGGCGCGGCGCCCTGCTCGCTCTGCGCGACGATCCGGACGTCGCGCTGCGCGAGCGGGCCGCGCAGGTTGCGGAGCTCTGAGACGGCTGCCCGGGGCACGGCGGACCCGACCCGTGGGACCGGGCGGTGGCACCGGCCGTACCCGGAGATGTTTTGCTCCGCCTGGGGCCGTTACGGGACCGTTCATGGGGGTGGAGCGGTGCACACTGGCAGTGGGACGGGTGCCTGACTGCGGGGTGATGCAGATGCGGAGTCGTTTCCGGAGCGATCGGCGGCTGACCGTGCGGATGACGGTCACGTTGTTCCTGCTCGGACTGTTGTACGTGGCGTTCGTGGCCGCGTTGATCGTGTTGCTGAAGTCCTGGGTGCTGGTCGTGGTCGTGGCGGCGGGGATGCTCGGCGCGCAGTACTGGTTCTCCGACCGGGTCGCCCTGTTCGCGATGCGCGGGCGGGTCGTGGAGCGGGAGGAGTATCCCGAGCTGCACGCCGTGGTCGACCGGCTGTGCGCGATCGCCGATCTGCCCAAACCGGTGGTCGCCGTCTCCGAGCTGGGCATGCCGAACGCGTTCGCGACGGGACGCAGTCCCGACCACGCGGTGGTGTGCGTGACGACGGGCCTGCTGCGGCGGCTGGAGCCGGCCGAGCTGGAGGGCGTCCTCGCGCACGAGCTGTCCCATGTGGCGCACAAGGACGTCGCCGTGATCACCGTCGCGTCGTTCCTCGGTGTGATCGCCGGGCTGATCGTGCGGTTCGCGTTCTACTCGCAGGTGTTCGGCGGCGGGCGCAGGGACCAGAACACCGCCGCCGTCTTCGCCGCGGTGATGGGTGTCTCGGCGGCCGTGTACGCGCTCAGCTTCCTCATGATCCGGGCTCTGTCGCGGTACCGGGAACTGGCGGCGGACCGGGCCGCGGCGCATCTGACCGGACGTCCCTCGGCGCTCGCCTCCGCCCTGACTAAGGTCTCCGGCGACATCGCCCGGATCCCGACGAAGGACCTGCGCACGGCCCAGGCGTTCAACGCCTTCTACTTCACCCCGGCGCTGGGCGCCGAGCCCGGTGCGGCGCGACTGTTCTCCACCCACCCGAGCCTGGAGCAGCGGCTCGAGCAGCTGGGCCGGATCTCCGCGGAGCTGGGCGAGGCGGCCACGCCCGGAAAGGCGGGCTGAGGGGCATGGGGTTGCTGGACATCCTGCTCGGCCGGACGAAGCCGGTCGCGCCCGACCTCGACCAGCTGTTCGCGCTGCCGTCGGCGGCGGTGACGCTGGAGGCGGCGGCCGGGTTCACCCCGACCGGGCAGGGCGCCGTGTGTTTCGCGACCGTCGAGGGCTCGGCCTTCGAGCAGACGCATCGCGAGGTGCAGGCACTCCTCGACGCCGACACCGAGCGCACCGGCCCTCCGGTACGGCTCCTGCGGGACGACTACGGCTACTCCTGGCTGGTCTCCGAGCGCACCCCCGACCAGCTGGCGCTGCTGGTCAACGATCTGCACGCGGTGAACAGCGCGATGGAGGTCAATGGCTTCGGGCCTCAACTGCTCTGCTCCCTCGCCGGGTTCGAGAGGGCGGCAGAGGCGGCGGCGGGGACTGGACCGGCGGCCGGGCAGCGGCTGGCGCTGGTGTACCTGTACAAGAGGGGCGCCTACTACCCGTTCGCGCCGCTGCCCGGCACGGGGCAGCGGCGCGACAACGCACTGGAGTTGCAGGTGAAGGCAGCCCTGGCGAACGACCTGCGGATCGAGCAGGACCTGAGCCGCTGGTTCCCGGTGTGGGGAGCCCCCGGCCTGTAGTGACCGGCCGACGGCCCCTGCCCTCGGCCCTCCTTGCCACCCTCGGCCCTACTTGCCGCCCTCGCCACGGCGGTGCCGCAGCGGGCGCTCGCGGCGGTAGCGGCGCTCCCACTTGGCCTGCAGGTCGCGGCGCTCGCGGTACGCCTTGTACGAGGTGGGCGCGGCTGCCGGGGCCGGACCGGGCGCGGACGACGAGGTCGGCGCGGCCGCTCCGAGCCCGTACCGCACGTACAGGAAGAGCACGGCGACGGCGACGAGCCAGTAGAGCGGGTGGCCGAATCCCAGGACCACCAGGACGACGGTCCCGGAGAGGACGACGGTGCCCATGGCGTGCCTCCTTCCTGGGCGGGATGGTGACTGAGTGTGTCGGTGGGGACGGGGTGGCGTCCCCAGAATACGAAATCCGTCACTCACCGTGCATCTCCTTTTTCGCGTGCGTGAGACGGCCATGAGCGTTTCCGGTCCCGGGCGTTCACACCCGGCCGGATGGCGTGGGTACGGCGGCCGGTTCTCAGTGGTGGCGGCCGGTTGTCAGCGGTGGCGGCCGGTTGTCAGCGGTGGTGGACCGGTTGTCGGTGGTGGGGACCGGTTGTCAGTGGTGTCGGGGAGGATGCGGGCAGGGACGGTGCGGACGCGACGAGGCCCCGGGACGGTGGGGCACGGGGGACGGAGGCCAGGATGGGCGACGGGCTGCGGCACATCGACGTGGCGGAGCGGCGGGCCAGGCTGGCCCTGCGGCACCGGCTGGCCCCAGGGACAAGGGTCACCACGCCGGAGGCGGTGGCCGACGCGCTGGTCGCCCTGCACGGTTCGGACCCCGCGACGGTGTACCTGGCGGTGGGCTCCCGGCTGACCGACCCGGCGGAGACGGTGACGCAGACCGACCGCGCGCTGTACGCCGACCGCACTCTCGTGCGCATGCACGGCATGCGGCACACGGTCTTCGTGTTCCCCACGGGATCGACGGGGCTGGTGCACGCCTCGACCGGCATCACGGTCGCCGCGCGGGAGCGGGCCACGCTGCTGAAGGACATGGCGAAGGCCGGTGCCCCCGACGCGGCCTGGCTGAAGGAGGTCGAGGAGTCGGCGCTGGCCGCCCTGGCCCGACTCGGGCAGGCCACGTCGGCGGAGCTGGCGGCCGAGGAACCGCGCCTGCGGGAGCGGTTCGTGTACGCGGCGGGCAAGCCCTATGAGGGCCTGCACAGCGTCGGGACACGGCTGTTGAAGGTGCTGGGGGTGGAGGGGAAGGTGGTCAGGGGGCGTCCGCTGGGTTCGTGGACGTCGAACCAGTTCCGCTGGGCCCTCGCTCCCCGGCATCCCGAACTGCCCGTGGCCGGGGCCCAGTCGGAGCTGCTGCGGCACTGGCTCGCCGCGTGCGGCCCGGCCACGGAGGCCGACCTGAAGTGGTGGACGGGCTGGCGGGTGACGGAGGTGCGCCGTGCCCTGGCGGCGATCGGCGCGCACGCGGTCACGCTGGACGAGGGCACGGGGTACGTCCTCGGCGACGACGTGGAGCCCGTTCCCGGGCCGGCTGAACCGTGGGCGGCCCTGCTGCCCGGCCTCGATCCGACCGCGATGGGCTGGCAGGGCCGGGACTGGTATCTCGCCCCGGAGCTGCGCCCGGCCCTGTTCGACTACAGCGGGAACGTGGGGCCGACCGTCTGGTGGAACGGCCGGGTGGTCGGCGCGTGGGCGCAACGGGCCGACGGGGAGATCGTGTGGCGGATCCTGGACGCGCGCGGCGTGGGGAGCGAGGCCGAGGCGGCGATCGCCTCGCGGGCGGCGGCGCTGGGATCGTGGCTGGGTCCGACCCGGGTGACGCCGAGGTTCCGGACGCCGGTGGAGAAGGAGTTGGTGAGCTGACCGGCGCACCGGCCTCGCGCCGGTCCGCCAGGGGTCTCACCCCGAGGCCGGTCCGGGTCTCGCCCACCGGCCGACGCGCACGGCCGGCCCACCGGCCGACGCAACATGGGCGGGCGGACACCGGTCGACGCACACCGATCGACGCGCACGGCCGGCGTACCGACGCGGCAGCGCCGGGCGTCGTCCTTCGTGACGGCGCCCGGCGCCCTCCTCACCGGCTGTACCGCAGCAACGCCCGGACCATGTGGCAGGTCGTGTCCGACGGCGGATGCAGTCCGATCAGCTCCGCCGTGCTGCGGATCCGCTCGTTACGGGCCTGGTTCGGCATATACACGCCCAGGTCGAGCAGGGCGATGGCGAGGCGCATGGCCTTGAGGCGACGGTTGTGCATGACGTACCACTCGCGCGGCCGCCCGGGCGGCAACGCCCGCTTCAGCACCGGCCCGTAGGGCAGGTCGAGCTGGACGGCACGCTTCGCGGTGGACTGGGTCGGCAGCGGCTTCGGCTTCAGTGCGGCAGCGGGCACAGGCATCCTCCTGTCGCGGTCAGGGCCCGGTCCGGAATCTCCGGCGAACCCTCGAACACTGCTTACAGTTTACCGCCTGGGACTGACATCGCGCAGGCCCGAACGGACCGTCAAAAGTCCAGGTGGATAAGGGTTTAAGAGCCCTGTCACGGCAGGTTCGGGTGAGGCTGGCGAGGCGGCAATAAAATCGAACAGATCTGGTGGCGGGCGGACCGGACCAACGGCTTCGCGACGACGCCGGCCACTCGCATGCACCGACGGATTCCGGGCTACCGTGGCCGGCATGGAAATCTGGATCAATCCCGCCTGTTCCAAGTGCCGCAGCGCCCTCACGCTGCTCGACGCCGAGGGCGCCGACTACACCGTCCGCCGCTACCTCGAGGACGTCCCTGCCGAGGACGAGATCAGGGCGGTGCTCGACCGTCTCGGCCTGGAGCCGTGGGACATCACCCGTACCCAGGAGGCCGCGGCCAAGGAGCTCGGGCTGAAGGACTGGGCGCGGGACGCGGACAGCCGCGGGCGCTGGATCGCGGCCCTCGCCGCGCACCCCAAGCTCATCCAGCGTCCGATCATCACCGCCGACGACGGGACCGCCCTGGTGGCCCGCACCGACGAGGCCGTCCGGGACGCGCTGTCCCGGTAGCGGCGGCAACGTGTGACGCACGCCACTCGGACTGACTCCTGGGACCGCTGAGCAACCTCGTTCGGTATCTCGTACATAGCGGCGTACGCTCCCCTACCTCTCAGGAGGCGCGCATGTCGCGCAGGAGAACAGTCGGCACGAAGAAGAAGATCGCGCTGCTCGTCAGCGCGGCGGCGGTCGCGGGCGGCGGCGCCTTCGCCATGGCGAACACCTCGAACGCCGCCCAGACCCCGCAGAACGCGACGCCGTTGTCCGCCGCGAACTCGTCGGTGTGCCAGGGCCTCGCCACCGCTCTCGGCAACAACCAGAAGTTCATCGACGGCCAGCGGGCCGCCCCGGACGCCCAGTCCCAGGCTCGCATCGCCAACCGCGAGGCCGTCATCACGCAGATCAAGGTGCAGCAGAAGGCGTCCGGGTGCGCCGTCGGGGAGTCGGCTCAGGACTCCCAGACGGGCGGCATCCAGACCGGCGGCGCCCAGGCCGGAGGAGCCCCGGCGGCCCAGCCCTCGCAGGCGGCCTCCGCACCCGCGGGCAACGCCCACAACGACGGCGCCGCGGGAAACGGCGCCGCCTCCGGGCAGCAGGTCTGCAACGGCTCCACGGTCACCCTCTCCGGGGAGGGCGGCGCCCCGGCCGCGTCCAGCAACCAGTTCCCGGCGGGCACCAAGCTGAAGGTCACCAACCTGGACAACAACAAGTCCACCACCGTCGAGGTGACCTCGGTCTCCGGGAGTTGCGCCCTGCTCAACAACGCGGCGTTCGAACTCGTCCGCGAACCCGGCAAGTTCCTGATCCGCCGGGCCGTGATCGAGAAGGTGGGGTGAGGCTCAGCCGTCGAGGAACCCCGTGAGACGGCGGCCCGTTCCAAAGGGCGCGGCAGGCGGCAGCGCGTGATGGGAGACGTCCGGCAGGACGATCGTCCCGAGTTCGCGCACCGTCTCGCCCGCCCGGGCCACCAGGGTGTGCGCGTCATGGGTCCTGCTGTTCGCGGCCACGAGCAGCAGGACCGGCGCGCGCAGCCCCCGCAGCGCCTCGGGCGAGGGACGGGGGCCGGTCGCCGGCCGCCCGGCCGGGAAACCGGCGGCCGCCTCCTGGAGCCGCAGCCAGTCCGGGTCCAGCGCCGCTCCCCCGGTCTCCCACCGCAGGAAGGCGCGCACCCGGCGCGGGGTGGGCCGCACGAGCATCGGCAGGGCGCGCAACAGGTACGCCGCCTCGTACCCGGCGAAGCACTGGGTCGGGTCGAGGAGGAACAGGCGGCGTACCCGCGCGGGGGCGCGCAGTGCCAGGCGGAGGGCGATCCACCCGCCGTAGGAGTGGCCGCCGACGTCGGCCCGCTCGATTCCCAGGCCCGCCAGCACCGCGTCCAGCCAGTCGTCGAGATCGGCGGCACTCCGCACCCCGCTCGCCTCGGTCCGCCCCGCCGCGCCCGGCAGGTCGACGGCGTAAACCCGCCGCACCCGCGCGAGTTCGGCCGCCTGGGCGAACCAGGAGGCGGAGGTCGCGCCCCCGCCGCCGGGCAGGAGCAGCAGTGGGGGCGCGTCGCGCGGGCCGCAGACGTTGACGTACGCCGTGCCGAACGGGGTGGGGACCCGGACGGCCTCGAGGTCGGCCGGCCACTTGGCCGTCACCTTGTCGTAGGCCGCCTGAAACGCACCGTCGTCGTACCCGCTCATCGAAGTCCCCCCGCTCAGGTCACACCGCAGTTGACGAAGTCTCCCCGCTCAGGAGACACCGCCGCCCACGGGGTCCGTCCATCGTGAAGTACCGCCGCACACGGCGCCGTTCACGAGTCTGTCCGGATGCCCTCGCCGGCACCCTCCACGCCCGTCGCATACGAGACGCCGCCCGGCCGGGACGGCCGCTCCCGCCCGGGGCGACGGCGGGCCGGGCCGGCGCCTCACGGCGTGAGCCGCGCCACAGAACCACCAGGTAACACGGGGTTCACATTCGAGCAATGACCGGGAAATCGCCTGTTGACAAGCTTCCGGGCAAACAGGCGGCGCCCCAGTGCCGCAGCGCCGCAGCACCCGCAAAGTGCGTCAGACACACCCCCGAAGGAAGTGGCCCGTGACCTTCAAGGCTGAGTACATCTGGATCGACGGCACCCAGCCGACGGCGAAGCTCCGTTCCAAGACGAAGATCATCGCGGGCGAGCCCGCCGGTCTCGACGCGCTGGGGATCTGGGGCTTCGACGGGTCCTCCACGAACCAGGCCGAGGGCCACTCCTCGGACCGTGTCCTCAAGCCGGTCTTCACCTGCCCCGACCCGATCCGCGGCGGCGACGACGTCCTCGTCCTGTGCGAGGTCCTGAACATCGACATGACGCCGCACGAGTCCAACACCCGTGCCGCGCTCGTCGAGGTCGCCGAGAAGTTCGGCGCGCAGGAGCCCATCTTCGGCATCGAGCAGGAGTACACGTTCTTCCAGGACGGCTACCCGCTCGGCTTCCCCAAGGGCGGCTTCCCGGCCCCGCAGGGCGGTTACTACTGCGGCGTCGGCGCGGACGAGATCTTCGGCCGTGAGGTCGTCGAGGCGCACCTGGACAACTGTCTCGCCGCCGGCCTCGCGATCTCCGGCATCAACGCCGAGGTCATGCCCGGCCAGTGGGAGTTCCAGGTCGGCCCGGTCTCCCCGCTGGAGGTCTCCGACCACCTGTGGGTGGCCCGCTGGCTGCTCTACCGCACCGCCGAGGACTTCGGCATCTCCGCCACCCTCGACCCCAAGCCGGTCAAGGGCGACTGGAACGGCGCCGGCGCGCACACCAACTTCTCCACCAAGGCGATGCGCGAGGGCTACGACGCGATCATCACCGCGTGCGAGTCGCTCGGCGAGGGCTCCAAGCCGCTGGACCACGTCAAGAACTACGGCGCCGGCATCGACGACCGTCTGACGGGCCTGCACGAGACCGCCCCGTGGAACGAGTACTCCTACGGCGTCTCCAACCGCGGCGCGTCGGTCCGCATCCCGTGGCAGGTCGAGAAGGACGGCAAGGGCTACATCGAGGACCGTCGTCCGAACGCCAACGTCGACCCGTACCTGGTGACCCGTCTGATCGTGGACACCTGCTGCTCGGCGCTGGAGAAGGCCGGCCAGGTCTGATCCCCGCGACGCAACTCCCGTAAGGGGCTCCCGCCGATTCGGCGGGAGCCCCTTCGCGTGTCCCGCACCGCCCGGGGAGCCCGCCGGGGCGGACTTCACACCGGGGACGCGTCCAAGCGGTGAGAGGACCCTCCTGTTGCGGGCGGGTGTCTGCTTCAATGGGCCCATGGCCACCTTCCAGAAGCACATCGCGACGGGTCGCCATGACCTCGAGCCCTTCTGGCCCTCCCGTCAGCACCACGACTTCGACCGGGTGTGTTGCCGCGCGACGAACGCGCCGGCCCTCTAAAGCCGTACACCCGGCCTTCGGCCAGCGCGCACGACGTACGTCCCTTCCGACGAACTCTTCGCGCGAAAGAGCTGACCTCTCATGGCGACCACTCGTTCCCTCTCCACCGCTCCCTCCCTCGCCCCCGCCCCCGGCGGCTCCCCCCGGCACCGGCTGCGCGCCGTCGACCGGGACGAGACGGTGGACCTCGCGGACCTCCTGCCGCCGGACGCCACCTGGCTGCCCGCCCCGCAGCACACACTGCCCAGCCTGCCCGGCCGGCCGGCCATGATCGGCTACCTGGTGCTCGTCCCGGCCGACCGGCAGCCGCCGTTCCTGCCGGCGGCCGCGCCGGACCTGGCCCACGCCGACGGCGGCACGGCCGGCGAACCGCTGGTGCGCGTCGACCCCGTACAGCGCACCGCCGCGGTCGACGGGCAGCGACTCGACCTCACCTACCTGGAGTTCGAGCTGCTCGCCCACCTCGTCGCCCACCCCGAGCGGGTGCACACGCGCGACCAGCTCGTCACCACGGTGTGGGGCTACGGCCACGTGGGCGACGGCCGCACGGTCGACGTCCACATCGCCCGGCTGCGCCGCAAGCTGGGCGCGCGGTACCGCCAGTCGATCCAGACGGTGCGCCGCGTCGGCTACAAGTACACCCCGCCGACCGCCCGCTGATCCCTTCCCTCTGCCCACGGCAGAGCGCGGTTCCGTTCCGGGCGGGCACCGGGCACAGTCACCGGCATGAGACTTCTGGTGCTGGGTGGAACGGAGTTCGCGGGGCGGGCCGTCGTCGAGGCGGCCCTCGGACGCGGCTGGGAGGTGACGGTCCTCAACCGGGGACGGCAGGCGCCCGTTCCCGGCACCCGGTCGCTGACCGGCGACCGGACCGCGCCCGGGGGCCTCGCCGCCCTGGCCGACGGCGACTGGGACGCCGTCGTCGACACGTGGTCGGCGGCGCCCCGCGCGGTGCACGAGACGGCACGGCTGCTGCGGGGCCGCGCCCGGCGGTACGTGTACGTGTCGAGCTGTTCGGTGTACGCCTGGGCCCCGCCCGCCGGGTACGCCGAGGACGCTCCCCTCGTGCAGGGGGCGGCGCCCGACGCCGAACAGAGCGAGTACACGAAGGACAAGTGCGGCGGCGAGCTGGCGGTCCTCGACGCCTTCGGCGCGGACGCCTCCGTCCTCGTACGGGCCGGACTGATCCTCGGCCCGCACGAGAACGTCGGACGGCTGCCCTGGTGGCTGACCCGGATCGCCCGCGGCGGCCCGGTCCTCGCACCCGGACCGCACGACCTGCCGCTGCAGTACGTCGACGTCCGCGACCTCGCCGAATGGATCCTCGGCGCGGTCGAGCAGGAGCTGAGCGGGCCGTACAACCTGATGAGCCCGCAGGGCCACGCCACGATGGGCGAGCTGCTGCGGGCGTGCGTACGGGCCACCGGCTCGGCTGCCGAACTCCGGTGGACGGCCCCGGAGATCGTCCTCGACGCCGGCATCGAGCCGTGGACCGAGCTGCCCGTGTGGGTGCCGCCGGGCACCGACATGCACGACGCCCTGCACGCGGCCGACGTCTCCCGGGCGGTGGCGGCGGGACTGACCTGCCGTCCCGTGGAGGAGACCGTCGCCGACACCTGGAGCTGGCTGACGTCGATCGGCGGCGTCGCGCCCCAGCGTCCGGACCGGACCCGCAAGGGCCTCGACCCGGAGCTGGAGGCGAAGGTCCTCGCGGCGACGAGCGGCCCGGCGGACACAGCGGGTGTACCTGACACCACCCTCTGACCGGGGGCTTCGGCCAGTGACCCGCGCTCCCGGCTCGGCCAGACTGACGGCATGAACACCCACACGAAGAGCGGCGACGTCGGGTCGAGGGCACGGGGGATGGTGCTCGCCGCCGGGCGGGGGCTCCTGCTGGCCGTGGTGTCGCTGCCGCTGAGCATCCTGGGCTTCTGCCTCTCCCTCGTGTCCATGGCGCTCATACCGATCGGGGTCGGCCTCGTCACCACGCCGTACGTGGTGAAGGGCGTGCGCGCCTTCGCCGACCGGCGACGGACGCTCTCGGAGCGGTGGGGCGGGGTGAGCATCGCGTCGGCGTACCGGCCGGCGCCCGAGGCCGCGAACCCGTGGACGCGCACCTTCGCCCTGCTGCGGGACCCCGCGACCTGGCGGGACCTGCGATGGCTGCCGGTCGACATGACGGCCGGTTTCGTCACCGCGCTGGCGCCCGCCGTCCTCGTCCTCTATCCGCTGGAGGGGTTCGCGCTGCCGCTGGGGCTGTGGCGGACGATGACGGGCGGACCCTACGGCGCGTACGGACCGTACTGGTACGGCTTCGTGCCGGTCAGCGGGCAGACGACGGCGTTCGCCGCGGCCGCGCTGGCCGCCGTCGTCCTCGTCGTCGCGCACCGGTACGCCGTGGGCGCCTTCCAGGCCCACTTCCGCCTCACCAAGGTGATGCTCTCCCCCAGCCAGGCCGAACTGACCGAACGCGTCCGGGTGTTGACCGAGACCCGACGGGACGCCGTGGACACCTCCGCCGCCGAGCTGCGGCGCATCGAGCGGGATCTGCACGACGGCGCCCAGGCCCGGCTGGTGGCGGTCGGCATGGACCTCGGCACCGTCGAGATGCTCGTCGACAAGAACCCCGAGAAGGCCAAGGAACTGCTCGCGCAGGCACGCCGGTCGTCCGCCGAGGCCCTCTGTGAACTCCGCGACCTGGTCCGCGGCATCCACCCGCCGGTGCTCGCCGAACGCGGACTGGGCGACGCCGTACGGGCGTTGGCACTACGGCTGCCGGTCGCGACGGAGGTCGACGTGGAGCTCGCGGGCCGGGCCGAGGCGCCGGTGGAGTCGGCGGCCTACTTCGCGGTGAGCGAGGCGCTCACCAACGCGGTCAAGCACTCCGGAGCCGACCGGATCTGGGTCGACCTGCGTCACTCGGAGGGCTGTCTGCGGATCTCCGTCACCGACAACGGCAAGGGCGGCGCGGCGATCGGGGCGGGCACGGGGCTGGCCGGACTCGAACGGCGACTGGGTACATTCGACGGCGTCCTGGCCGTCAGCTCCCCTGCCGGCGGTCCCACCATGGTGACCATGGAGATTCCTTGCGTGTTGTCCTAGCCGAGGACCTCTTCCTGCTGCGGGACGGTCTCGTCCGGCTGCTGGAGGCCTACGACTTCGAGATCGCCGCCGCCGTCGAGACCGGACCCGAGCTGGAGCGGGCCCTCGCCGAACTGGAGCCGGACGTCGCGGTGGTCGACGTCCGGCTCCCGCCCACGCACACGGACGAGGGCCTGCAGTGCGCGCTCCGGGCCCGCCGGGACAAGCCCGGGCTGCCGGTCCTCGTCCTCTCCCAGCACGTCGAGCAGCTGTACGCGCGTGAACTGCTCGCGGACGGCAGCGGCGGCGTCGGCTATCTGCTGAAGGACCGGGTGTTCGACGCGGAGCAGTTCGTGGACTCCGTACGGCGGGTGGCGGCCGGCGGGACGGCGATGGACCCCCAGGTGATCCAGCAGTTGCTGGCCCGGCGCGCGAACGACGGGCAGGGTC
The DNA here is from genome assembly GCF_003032475.1 of Streptomyces sp. P3. NCBI lineage: Bacteria > Bacillati > Actinomycetota > Actinomycetes > Kitasatosporales > Streptomycetaceae > Streptomyces > Streptomyces sp. P3. The sequence goes on along the minus strand of NZ_CP028369.1, from coordinate 4,024,199 downwards.
CGGTGGACCGGCTCACTCCGCGCGAACGGGAGGTTATGGAACTGATGGCGCAGGGGCGGTCGAACGCGGCGATCGCCGGCAAACTGGTCGTGACCGAGCGGGCCGTCGCCAAGCACACCGCGAACATCTTCGTGAAGCTGGGCCTGGAGGTCTCCGACGACGACAACCGCAGGGTACTGGCGGTGCTGGCCTATCTGGACCGGAGTCGCTGAGGGTGCCAACTGCTGGGTCGCGCGGTGGTTTTGGGGTTGTTTCGCCGTACGGGTCTCTCATCAATTTCTGAGCGGGCTGAACACCTGTGAGGCGTCGTGCGTAAAGGAGGGGGCAGCTTCAGCTTCACTCCTGTCGGGCGCCTCGATGCTGCCCCGCAAGGAAGTCAGAGGAGTTCCATGGGACGCAATACACGTAAACGCCGTTCGTCGATGGCCACGAAGGCCGTGGCCGCATCGGCGGCCCTAGCGCTCGGCGGGGGCGGGCTGATCTGGGCGAACTTCTACGCTTCGGCGCACGAATCGAACAACTCGGGTCAGAACCAGACCAAGGCCGCCAACGCGGCAGCACAGGTCGCCACGATCTCCTGCCCGGATGTGGGGCAGAAGCTGACGAGCGTGCCCAACGGGGCCAAGCAGGGCGTCGCGAACGAGCTGGCCAACCTCGACAAGCAGATCACCGAGGCCTACACCCGGCTCGCGTCGACGCGTCAGGCCCAGGCAGGCGACGCCGGCTTCGTCCAGAACGCGATCGTCGGTCCCCTCAAGGAGAAGCGGGCCGCCACGATCGACCGGATCCGCATCAACATCCAGCGCTCCGGCGGCCAGTTCGACAACTCGCTGAGCCAGCTCGCCGCGTGCACCACGCAGGCGGCGAACAACACCAACGCGGGCCAGGGCGGGCAGAACAACGGCGGCCAGAACAACGGCGGTCAGCAGAACGGCGGCCAGCAGAACGGCGGCCAGCAGAACAACGGCGGTCAGAACAACAACAACGGCGGCCAGCAGAACAACGGCGGTCAGAACAACAACGGCGGTCAGCAGAACGGCGGCCAGCAGGGCGGCAACGGCGGCCAGGCCGGCAACGGCCCCGTGGCGTCGGACTTCGTCGACATCACGAAGGTCCAGGCGAACGTCAAGGCCAAGCCCCGCAAGAACGGCCAGGCCTCGACCGGTACGTTCACCACCCGGTGCGGCGTCAATGCCAACAACAAGTTCAACACCGACAACGTCATCGTGGCGCCCGGCGTGACCAACGGCGCGCACCACCTGCACGACTACGTCGGCAACCAGTCGAACGACGCCTTCGCCAACAACAACACGTTCGCGGCCGCCCAGACCTCCTGCCAGAACCAGCAGGACAAGTCGTCCTACTACTGGCCGGTGCTGCGTGTCCAGGACGGCACGAAGGAGTTCGACCAGAACCGTGACGGCGGTGGCAAGGAAGGCAACGTCGGCAAGGTCCTGAAGGCCAAGCAGGCGGAGATCAAGTTCGTCGGCAGCCCGAAGGCCAAGGTCGTCGCGATGCCGCAGTTCCTGCGCATCATCACCGGTGACGCCAAGACCACCACGAACGGTCTGGCCAACGCCAACGCGCACTGGAGCTGCACCGGCTTCGAGAACAAGGTCCAGCTGACCGAGCAGTACCCGATCTGCCCCCAGGGCAGCAACGTGGTCCGCACGTTCGCCTTCCAGAGCTGCTGGGACGGCAAGAACATCGACTCGGCCAACCACCGCACGCACGTCGCCTTCGCCGACGGCAACGGCAACTGCCAGAACGGCTTCAAGGCGATCCCGCAGCTGACCATGCGACTCGTGTACGCCGTTCCCACCCCGGTCATCCAGAACGGCCAGGTCAAGAACGCCTACGCGGTCGACGGCTTCCCGGAGCAGCTCCACAAGCCGTCCACCGACCACGACGACTTCATCAACGTGATGAACGCGCAGCTGAACAACAAGATCGCGAACTGCGTCAACAAGGGCCAGCAGTGCCAGTGACACCGGCCTAGCAGGTACGCATACGAGAACCGGCGGTGGGAGATCCCACCGCCGGTTTTCGTATGCCGCTTGCCGTCTTGCGTGTCCTGCGTCCTGCGTCCTGCGTCCTGCGTCCTGCGTCCTGCGTCCTGCGTCCTGCGTCCTGCGTCCTGCGTCCCGGGGAGGATGTCAGTGGCTGGAGTGGGTGGCGCCGCCGGACTCCTTGTGCGCGCCGTGGTCGGTGCCCTCCTCGATGTCACCGCCGAGCGTGGTGCGCAGCGCCGTCACCGTGCTGGTCTCCCCCACGGCCACCCACTTGCGGCCGACGAGGTAGTGACCGCCGTAGTCCTTCGCCGAGTTGATCCACTCGCGCTGTCCGCGGTCGGTGGCGAAGGTCGCCAGGATGAACTTGCCGTCGGCGTTCTTGCAGACGGCCTGGCGGATCTCGTCCGCGTCGGTCTGCATGTCCGGGGTGCACTTCACCTCGGCGGCGATGTGCTCCAGGCTGCCGGTCGCCGTCGTCGGAACGGCGGCCTCCTTGTCGCCGGACGCGCATCCCGCCAGCAGCAGCGCCGCCGTCGCGGCCGCCGCGGCGAGCATCGGTCGGGTCACCTTCATCTGTTCCTCCCTGCAAGAGCCTCGCTCTGGATACGGCTCCCGTGCCCGGCACGCTCAAAATACCCGGTGCGTCCCGTCCGCGGCCGCTGCTCCACAGGGGTGACCATCCCCGGGCTCGCTCGTTCTGGTGGACGTGCAGTCACGAGATGTCGCCCCCCGCCCCGCCCCCCGGTCCTCCGTCGGCCGGGCCGTCGACGTCGAGCAGGCCGAGGCCGCCCTCGTCGAGCACTATCCGCGTCTCGTCCGGCTCGCCTATCTGGTGCTGCCGCCCACGTTCGGCCGCGGCCGGCGCGTCCTGACCGCCCACGCCCTCGTCCAGCGCGCCCTGCCGCGACGCCGCGCCTCGGCTCCCGTCGTCCCCGCCCAGTCCGCCGGCCGCGACGGCGACCCGGGGTACGCCTACGTGCGGCTCCAGGTGGTCCGTTCCGCGCTGGAGGCGGGGGCGCCGACGAGGCTGCTGACGTGGCCGAAGCGGGCGCAACTGCCGCCGCTGCTGCCCCAGGTGTGGGGTCTGCGCCTCTTCCCCCGTTCCGGAGGCGCCGACGAGTTCGCCCTCGACCAGCGGCTCGCCGACCTGTCCGGGCCGGCCCGCGCCGCCTGCGCCCTGCGCGGGCTGGAGAGGCTGCCCGACGGCGACGTCCGCGAGGTGCTGACCGGGTCCGGCGTCCACGCGGAGGACGTGACGGCGGCCCTGCGCGAGGCCGCCGAGGTCCCGGCCGCCCAGTTCCCGCTGCTCGGCTCCCCCGAGTTCGATCCCTGCGCGCTGCAGGCCCGGCCCACCGACCTGATGCGCCGACGCCAGCACGGCAGGGCGGTCCTCGCCGCCGTCGCCGCGCTCGCCGTGTGCGGCGCCCTGGTCGCGCTGCCCGGCGACGGCTGGGGACCCGACGGCGCGGCCGCCCCGGCCTACGCGCAGAATCCGGCCGCCGAGGCCGCCCTCGACCCCGGGCGGCTGGTGAAGATCTCCCCCGCCGCCTGGAAGACCTCTCCCCGCACCGACTTCTCGGTGTGGCCCGCGCGCGGTCCCCTCACCGGCGACGACGCCCTGCTGCGCCGCGCGCTCGCCGTCTGGGCCCGGCCCGGCCGCAGCGTCCAGGTCTCGTCCACCCCGGACAGCCCCTCCGGCGCCCCCGCGGGACCACCGCAGCTGCTCTACGCGGGCGAGGTGGACAACGCGCGCGTGGCGATCTTCTACGACGGGCTGCGCATCGCCCGCTACGCGGAGCCGAAGGACGGCACCGCCGGGGCGGCCCTCGACTTCGCCCGGGTCGACGGCGCGTCCGGCGCCGACGCGAGCGCGCTGGTGCTGGGCCGGGCCGACGGCAATGTCCGCTATCTGACGGCCCCCTGGGTCACGAAGGCCGGCGAGCGGGACCTGACGAAGCCGGGCGCCGGAGTGATGGATCTGGCCCTGACCGACGGGATCACCTCGCCGCTGGCCAGCCCGGCCGCCCGGGCAGGGGCCTGCACGACGTGGAACGTCCTGCTGCTGACCGACGCCCAGGGCGTTCACCTCTACAGCGACCTCGCCGAACTCGTCCCCGCCCGGCTGACCGCAGGCCGTCCGGCCGCGCCCCGGGAGGCGACCGGCACACAGGCGCTGCGGACCTGGGCGCCGTTCGCCTGCTCGCTGGCGGACGCGCGCGGTCAGGGCGTGCGGACGGTCAACGCGTGGGCGTACACCCGGCAGCCGCTGCCGGACGCGAGCGGATCGGCGTCCTGGGTGTGCACCCGCGCCGAGACCTGGCGCGGTGACGGGAGCAGGGTGCTGGCGCAGTTCCACACCCCGGGCGGCATCTTCGGAGCCGCGGTGGCGAAGGCGGGGGACGTGCCGGCGTGCGGGCCGCGCGACCCGCATGTGCTGGCCGGGGTGCTGTGGAAGTCGAAGGGCGACCACTGGTACCTGCTCGCGGCCGGCGACCGGCAGACGGCGTCCATCCGGGCGACGGGCGGGGTGAGCGGGTCCGGGAGTGGACATCTGCTGGCGGCGCCCGCGAAACAGGGCGCCCGGGCCGGCCTGGAGGGCAGGCTCGAGGACGGGCGCGCGATCAGCGGACTGCGCTGAACCGCGCTGCACCGCACCGCGCGGACGAGGTCGGCGCTTTTGACCGAACGGGTCCGGGTCGACGGGTCCGGGTGCCGGGGGCACGGGCGCGTGCCGGGTCTACGGGTCCGGGTGCCGGGGCCGCCGTGCGCGCGTGGTGCCGGACCTGCGCGGAGGCAGTGACCGCGCGTGTGAGGGATCAAGCGGAACGCGTGCACTGATCCGGTCGGTTGGAGTCCGGATTCGATCGGTAAGGTGTTCGCATGACTACCGGGGTCCGTCGCAGAATGGGCGTCGAGGAGCGTCGGCAGCAGCTGATCGGCGTCGCCCTCGACCTGTTCGCCCAGCGCTCGCCCGACGATGTCTCCATCGACGAGATAGCCGCGGCCGCGGGTATCTCCCGGCCCCTCGTCTACCACTACTTCCCCGGCAAACTCAGCCTGTACGAGGCCGCGTTGAAGCGGGCTTCGGAAGATCTGGCGGCACGGTTCACCGAGCCGCACGACGGACCGCTCGGCGCCCGGCTGCTGCGCGTGATGCACCGGTTCTTCGACTTCGTCGACGCACACGGTCCCGGCTTCTCGGCGCTGATGCGCGGCGGTCCGGCGGTCGGCTCGTCGACCACGAACGCTCTCGTCGACTCCGTCCGCCAGATCGCCTACGAGCAGATCCTGTCGCATCTGGACGTGACCGATCCGCCGCCGCGGCTGGAACTGGTCGTCCGCTCCTGGATCTCGCTCGCCGAGTCGACCGCGCTGATCTGGCTGGACGGGCGGCGCATCCCGCGCGAGGAGCTGGAGGTCCAGCTCGTGCACGACTTCGCGGCACTCACCGCCGTCAGCGCCGCCTTCGACGACGAGCTGCGCACGCTGCTGCGGCCCGTGCTGGGCGGCGAGCCGGCCGACGGCCCGTTCGGCGACCTGACCGCCCGGCTCATCGCCCTCGCCTCCTGAGGCGCGCAGGGCCTCCGGCACCACCGGCACCTCCGGTCCTTCCGGGCCTTCGACCCTCCGGACACTGGGCCTGGGGCGTCAGCTCTCGTACTTGCGGTACGACGGGTCGAGGTCGCGTACCTCTGCGGAGGCGTGCAGCACGAAGCCGCCGTCCGTCACATGCGCGCGCAGCAGTTCCAGCACGGTCTCGGTCAGCTTCGTCTTGGTCTCGTCGGTACGGCCGGCGAGCAGCCCCAGCGTGACGTGCACGACGGCGTGCCCCCGCTCCTCGGGGTCCTCGTAGCCGAACGCGGTGAACTCGGCCGGACGGAACAGGGTCTTGCAGGCCTCCGGCTTGGCGGCAGCGATCTCGACCACCGAGGTGTGCAGGGCCCGCGCGAAACCGGCTCGGTCGAAGGCCGGGTCCATGGTGCTCGAGTAGTCGACGGTGATCTGCGGCATGGGCACTCCTGTTCTAGGTCTCGGGATCACCCTAGCCTCAGGGTCTCCCCCGGCCGCAGCGTCCCGCCCGCCCGCCTGAGCCGCTCGCGAAGCCTGCGGGCGCGCCGGACGCGCCGGTGGAGCAGACCGGGCCGGGGCTTCGGTCTGCTCCACCGGGGTCGTGCCTCCCGGGTCCGCTAGCGCGTCGTCCTGGCGAACACCGCCACGGTCCGGGCCGGTACGGCGAACGTGCCGGACGCGCTGTCGTACGACGAGGCCCGCACGGTGGCGTCCCCACCCGCCGCCTGCACCGGATGCAGCCGGTACCCCGCGCCCGCGAGCGGGGCCACCGTCTGGCGCTGCTCGGTGGGCGTCGCGTTGAAGACGACGACCAGGTCGCCGAGCTCCATGGTGATCACTCCGGGCGTCTGCTTCCCGCCGGACAGCGGGAAGGACAGGTGCGCCTGCACCTGGGCGGCCGTCCCGAGGGAGAACGCCTTCTCCGTGGTGCGGATCCGCAGCAGGTCCCGGTAGGCGGCGGAGGCCGCCGTGATCTGCGGGCAGCCCACCTCGACCGAGGTCAGCACCGGCTTGGCGTAGGGCCACTTGGACGCGTTGTCGGCGGCCGGCGGCAGTCCGCGGCCGAAGCCGTTGCCGGCCGCGCAGTCCCAGTGGATCGCGTTGAACCAGTCGCCGCTGTCGAAGGAGTTGCGGTCCAGGGACTTCGAGCGCAGCAGGTCGGTGCCTGCCTGGGACAGCGCCGGGCCCTGGGAGAGGGCCGCGGTCGCCATGGCGAGGACCTGCATACGGGAGCGGTCGGCGGCGGAGGTGCCGGACGGCAGCTTGTAGGCGAGGGCGTCGAACAGCGACTCGTTGTCGTGCGCGTCGGCGTAGGCGAGGGCGTCGCCGGGTGCGTCGGCGTAGCCGGCCGGGGCCCCGTTGTAGTCGACCTCGGCGCCGGTGACCTCCTTGCCGTCGGCGTCGGAGAAGCGGTACGCGGCCAGGTTTCCGGACAGCCCGACCTTGATGAGGTCCTGGTAGTGCAGCAGTCGCGTCCGCTGCTCGGCGGAGGTGCCGTTGGCCTTGGAGGAGTTGGGATCGGTGTAGAGGCCGGAGGCGAAGCCCTGCACGCCGGGGTCCCCGTCGAACGGGCCGCCGCCGCGTACCGCGTCCCGCGCGCGGTCGGAGAACGTCGCGACACCGGTTCCCGCCATGTTCCGCTGCGTGGCCTGCACGAAGCGGGCGTCGTCGGCGACCTCGCCGAAGTTCCAGCCCTCGCCGTAGAGGATGATCCTCTTTCCGTCGACGCCGTCCTTGGCGGGCGTCAGCGCGTCCAGCGCCCGCCGCACCGCGAGGATGTTGGCCTTCGGGTGGTGTCCCATGAGGTCGAAGCGGAAGCCGTCGACCTTGTACTCCTTGGCCCAGGTGACGACGGAGTCGACGACCAGCTTGCCCATCATGGCGTTCTCGGTCGCCGTGTTGGCACAGCACGTGCTCGTGGCGACCGAGCCGTCGGCGAGCAGTCGCTGGTAGTAGCCGGGCACGATCCGGTCGAGGACACTCGTGCGGGCCTGTCCGCTCGCCGCCGTGTGGTTGTAGACGACGTCCATGACGACCCGGAGGCCGTCCTCGTTGAGCGCCTTCACCATCCTGCGGAATTCGACGGTACGGGCCGTGCCGTCCGGGTCGGTGGCGTAGGAGCCCTCGGGGACGGTGTAGTGGTACGGGTCGTAGCCCCAGTTGTAGGCGTCCTTGGCAGCCACGGCGGAAACGCATTCCTGCTGTTTCTCGGAGGCCGCCGGGTAGGAGGCGAGGTCGCAGGCGGGGGCGGCCTGGTCGGCCTTCTTCTCGGCGATGGTGGCGATGTCGAAGACGGGCAGCAGATGGACGTACGACGTGCCCGCCGCCGCCAGCTCCCGCAGGTGCTTCGAGCCGTCGCTGCCGCGGTCGGTGAAGGCCAGGTAGCCGCCCCGGTCCCGCGCGGGGACGGTGGTGTCCGCGACGGAGAAGTCCCGGACGTGCAGTTCCTGGATCTGTGCGTCCTCGAGCGGGACGGCCTTCGGTTTGGCGAGCGTCGACCAGCCGCCCGGGGCCAGCGACCGGTCGTCCAGGTCGACGACGAGGCTGCGCTCGGAGTCGGTGGTGAGGGCGACCGAGTAGGGGTCGGTGACCTTGTTGACGACGACCTTGCCGGCGGCGGGCGCCCATACCGTCACGGCGTACCGGTAGGGCTTGTTCTTCCACGAGCCGGGGCCGGTCACGGACCAGACGCCGGTCGTGTCGTTGCGCTTCATCCGCACGGTGGAGCCGTCGAGCTCCAGTGAGACCTGCCGGGCCGTCGGGGCCCAGACGGCCAGCGTGGGACGGCCGTTGCGGAAGGTCGGCCCGAGCCGGGCGGCGGTGGCCCCGGCGTACAGGTCGTCCAGCACGCCGGCGATCTGCACACCCGTCGCCGACAGCACCGCGCCGTTCACGGCCCTTTGCGAGGCCACGACCTGGCCGGTCAGCGCCTCGCGCACCCGGCCGCGGTCCCGCGGGTCGACGGACCAGGCGGTGTAGGCGGCGAGATGCGGGAACTTCGCCTTCTGGGCGTCGGTGAGAGCGGTCTTCGTCAGCCGGAGCCACTTGGCCGCGCCGGTCAGTGCGCCGTCCGCGACGGCGATCGCGCCCTTGTCGCTGTACAGCAGCTGGGTGGAGGCGGCGGCCGGCGAGCCGTTCCAGGCGACCGTGTTCCGGTCCATCCAGACCGCCTTGGCGGTGGTGAGGTCGAGCGCGGCGGCCGATCCCGCGGGCTGCGGGAGCAGGTACTTCTCCTGGCCGTTCAGCAGCCACACCTCGTGGCCGGTACTCGTCAGGTTCAGCGACTGGTCGGAGGGCAGGTCCTTCTCGTCGCCCCTGTGCAGGATGTACCCGAGGCTGGTGGCGTTCGCGGCGAGCGGCACCTCGAAGACCGCGCCGTACGCGTCGGTCCGCGCCGGCTTCAGCGGGCTCGACCACTCGGTGGGGTTCGCGGCCCCCGTCCAGGTGTGCAGACCCCAGCCGTCGTAGTTGCCGTCGGCGCGGTGGTAGTGCAGGACGGCCTTGGCCGTGTCCGGTGCCGGCTGGGCGGGCCGCTCCGTGCGGACGTCCGCCGAGCCCTGCTCGATCCAGACCTCGCCGGTCGCGGTGACGTCGATGGCGCGGTCGGCGGAGACGTCCTTGTCACCGTCCTTGTCGATGACGAGGAATCCGACGCTCGAGGCGCCCGGCTTGAGCTTGACGTAGGCGAAGGCGCCGTAGGCGTCGCGTCCGGTGAAGGGGTGGCTCGCGGGCCAGGTGGTCGCCTCGCCGTCGGCCAGGTCGCCCCAGGCGTACAGACCCCAGTCGGCGTAGTCGCCGCCGGCGCGCTTGTAGTGGACGATCGCGTAGTCACGGGAGGAGGCGGTGGGCGTCTCCTCCGCGGGCGGGGCGCCGGTGACGCTCGACGCCGTCGCGCTCGCGGTGCGGCCCGCGGAGTCGATCACCACCGCCTTGTAGCGCAGCGCGGTGCCGGCCGGCACGTCCTCACCGATGGTCTGCGTGACCTTGTAGGGGGCGTGGTCGGCGGAGCCGAGAGTCCGCCAGCCGCCGTTGCCCGTCTGGGCGGCGAAGACGACCCGGTCGAGCTGTCCGCCCGCGACGTCGGCGCTCAGCTCGACGGTGCCGGTGGCGCCCGCGGCGGGGGCGTGCAGGGAGACCGTCGGCCTGGCCGCGGGGGCGTGCGGCTCGCGGGCGGCCCGGAACACGACGGCCGAACCTGCGGGAACGGTTACGGTGATTTTCCCGTCGGCGCCTGCGGTGACCGTCCTGCCGGTGCCGTAGATTCCGCGGAAAGCGGTGTTCGCGGAACCGGTTGCGAACGTTGCTTCCCTCGCCGTGCCTGCGTTGTTGAAGGCGACCACGTACTCGGTCGTGTCCTTGCCGAGGCTGTTGCGCGAGAAGGCGTAGACGCCGGCCCCGCCGGCCGCGTAACGCTCGGTCTGGACGCCGTCCGCGAGGGCCGGGTGGGCCTTGCGGAGCTTCGACAGGGCGGCGATCCGGCGGTACAGCGGAGCACCGGTGTCGTAGGCGTCGCTCGCGTGGGTGCGGTCGGTGCCGATCTCGTCGTCGTCGAGGTAGTCGGCCGTGCGGGAGGCGAACATCGTCTGGCGGGCGTCCTTGTCGCCGCCGGCGCCGGTGAAGCCCTGTTCGTCGCCGTAGTAGACGACCGGGTTGCCGCGGCTGAGGAACATCAGCTCGTTGGCGAACCCGTCCTTGGCGAGCAGTTCGGCGTCGGTCGCCTTCGGGTCGTCCTGGTTCAGGAAGTACCCGATGCGGCCCATGTCGTGGTTGCCGAGGAAGGTGACCTGCTCGTACGCGTTGGCCTTGTCGGTCGTGTACTTGTAGTCGTCGCCGAACACGGCCGCGAGCTTCTTCGCGCTGCCGCCCTGGGAGGCGTACTGGCGGGCCGCCTCCTGGAAGGGGAAGTCGAGCGTCGCGTCGAGGCGGCCCCGGGTGACGTACGGCGAGGTGATCGACGTGTCGGCGGAGTAGACCTCGCCGAACATGAAGAACTTGTCACGGCCCTGCTTCTTCGCGTACGCGTCCAGGGCCGTCGCCCATCGGGTCCAGAACTCCATGTTCACGTGCTTCACCGTGTCGATCCGGAAGCCGTCGATCCGGAAGTCCCGCACCCACCGCTGGTAGATCTTCTCCATCCCGCTGACGACCTCGGGACGCTCGGTCCACAGGTCGTCGAGCCCGGAGAAGTCGCCATAGGTGGTCGACTCACCGGCGTAGGTCGAGTCACCGCGGTTGTGGTACATCGTCGGGTCGTTGAGCCAGGAGGGGACCTTGGCGGTCCGCTGCGCGGCGGTGACCGTCGGGGTGCGCGGGAAGGAACCGGCGTCCACGGCCGGGAACTTCGTGCCGCCTGCCGCGTAGTCCGCGTCGTCGAAGGGCTCGCCGCCCTTCGTCAGGTACGGGAAGGCTCCCTTGGACAGGTACTCGTAGGACTTCTCCTCGTAGTCGACGACATCGGCCGTGTGGTTGGTGATGACGTCGAAGAAGACCTTCATGCCCTTGGCGTGCGCCTGGGAGATGAGGGTCTCCAGGTCCTTGTTGGTGCCGAAGTGCGGGTCGACCTGGGTGAAGTCGGTGATCCAGTAGCCGTGGTAGCCGGCCGAGGCTCCCCCGGAGCCGGACGCCTGGGAGGTGCCCCCGTTGCCGGCGCCCTGCACGGGCCGGTTCTTGAAGATCGGCGCCATCCAGATGGCGGTGGTGCCGAGGCCCTTGATGTAGTCGAGGCGCCGGGTCAGGCCCTGGAGGTCGCCGCCCTGGTAGAAGCCCTTGTCGGTGGGGTCGTAGCCGGTGGTCAGGCGGGAGCCGGTCAGTCCGCCCCGGTCGTTGGCGGTGCTGCCGTTGGCGAAGCGGTCCGGCATGACGAAGTAGAACTGCTCACGCGTGTCGTCGTGCCGGGCGGGCTCGGCGGCGAGCCTGGCGTCGGAGGGCGGCGCGGGCGGGCTGTCGGCGCGCGCGGCGAGCGGCTGGAGCAGTGCGGCGGCGAGGGCCGCCGCGGTGACGGCGGCCACCCGTCCGGTGCGGGCGGTGCGGCGCGTCCGGGGCGCGGGCCATCTCGGTATCACAGGCGGGAACTCCTTGCGGCTGCGGCTCTGTCGGGTCCGACCCCTGCGCCCGGGGCTGCTGCGTCACCGGGCGTCCGCGCGACCGTATCGCCGACGCAACCTTTACAGCAAGGGTCATGAAAGAACGGGAAAGAACTTTCACGACCCTTGCCCCCAACGGCTCCGTCAGCAGGTGGATTTGCCCGCGTAGAGCGCCAGCGCCGTGTTGGCGCCCAGCGTCGCCGTGAACTGCCCGGAGGAGTTCACGGTGACGTTCGTGTTGTTCTGGATGTTGCAGTAGGCGCCCGCGGGCAGCCCGGTCTGGAAGGTCCGACTCAGCGAGCCGCTCTCGTGGTTGACGGCCACGTACCCCTTCGAGCCCCGCCCGAAGGCGATCGCGTCGCCGCCGTTGTCCCACCAGTTGCCGACCGGCTCGCCGCGCGTGGCGTTACGGAAGGCCACCATGCGGGAGATCTCCGGCCAGGCGTGCTGACACTTCCAGCCGTCCTGCCAACAGGCGTTGACAGTGCCGCCGTTGGGCGGCCCGGCGTCCGCGTTCGACCACTCGTAGCCGGAGTTCACGTCCGGCGCCCCGTACGGGTACGCCAGCATGAAGACGTTGGCGAGGGTGTAGTTCGCGCCGTCCTTGTAGTTCAGGGTCGATCCGTTGCGCTCGGTGTCGTGGTTGTCGACGAAGACGCCCGCGACCGAGTTGTTCAGGTAGCCCCAGCCCTCCCCGTAGTTCTTCAGGTAGGCGAGGTTCTCGTTGTTGAAGACCCGCTTGAGGTCGTAGGCGTAGCGGAACTCCTGGACGTCCCCGTTGCCGGTGTACTCGGTGGGCTGGACGGCCTCCGACCGGCCGTAGATGACCTCCTGCTTCCAGTACACGCCCGGCTTGGTCAGCCGCGACCTGATGTCGGCGAGGTCGGCCGCGTCGATGTGCTTGGCCGCGTCGATGCGGAAGCCGTCGACGCCCAGGGTGAGCAGGTCGTTCAGGTATCCGGCGACGGTCCTGCGGACGTACTCCTCGCCGGTGTCCAGGTCGGCCAGCCCGACGAGTTCGCAGTGCTGGACGTTCCAGCGGTCGGTGTAGTCGGAGATCTGGGCGGTGCAGTCGTCGAAGTCGTAGGACGAGTACAGGCCGGGGTAGCCGTACTTGGTGTACGACGACCCGCCGGTGCCGGTGCCGTTGCCGGCCGCCATGTGGTTGACGACGGAGTCGACGACGACCTTCACACCGGCCGCGTGACAGGTGTTCACCATGTTCTGGAACGCCGTGCGGTCGCCGAGCCGGCCCGCGATCCGGTAGCTGACGGGCTGGTAGGACGTCCACCACTGCGCGCCCTGTATGTGCTCGGCGGGCGGGGAGACCTGCACGTAGCCGTAGCCGGCGGGGCCGAGGGCGGTGGTGCACTCCTTGGCGACCGAGGCGAAGTTCCACTCGAAGAGGACGGCGGTGACGTCCTTGGCTCCGGGCGGGGCGGCGGCGGCGGTGGGGGCGCCGGGGAGGACGACGACGGCCGCGGCGGCGGCCAGGGCGAGGGCGCCCGTAAGGGGTCTGCTGGGTGTCATGTGGGGTTCCTTCGTCGTTGAAGGCTCTTGCTGCAATCTTTCAGAAACCTTGCGGTGGCGTGATGTTAAGGGAACGCCGCCCGGAAAGGGCAGAGGAACGACGTGAAGGAACGGAAAGAAATGACGCCGGGCCCGCCGCTCCGGTGGGAGCGGCGGGCCCGGCGGACCGGCGGAGGGTTCCGAGGACGCGTGGGTCAGGCGGTCGTCCACCACACGGTGGTGTCCGCGGGGAGCTTGGCCTCGCCGTCCGCCTCCGCGATCTCGCCGCTGGCGAGCAGGATGCGGCCGTGCACCGGCGTGCGCACCGACTCACCGGAGGTGTTCGCCACGCACACGAACTCCCCGCGGCGGAAGGCCAGTACACCCTCCGGGGCCTTCAGCCACTCCACCGAGTCACCGGCGCCCAGGTCGGGCCGTTCACGGCGTACGGCGAGGGCGGTGCGGTACAGCTCCAGCGTCGAGTCCGGCACGCCGTCCTGCGCCTCGACGCTCAACTCGCCCCAGTGCGGCGGCTGGGGCAGCCAGCTGCCGCCGGTACCGAAGCCGTAGGAGGAGCCCTCGCGGGTCCACGGGATCGGGACGCGGCAGCCGTCGCGGAAGCCGTCCTGGCCCGCGCCGCGGAAGTACGCCGGGTCCTGGCGCACCTCGTCGGGCAGGTCGACGACGTCCGGCAGGCCGAGCTCCTCGCCCTGGTAGACGTACGACGAGCCGGGGAGCGCCAGCATCAGCAGGGTCGCCGCGCGGGCGCGGCGCAGGCCGAGCGCGCGGTCGCCGGCCGTGCGGATCTGGGTGCCGAGGCCGGGCGGGTTGGCGAAGCGGGTGGCGTGCCGGGTGACGTCGTGGTTGGACAGCACCCAGGTGGCGGGCGCGCCGACCGGGCGCATCGCGTCCAGCGTGCGGTCGACGACCTCGCGCAACTCCTTCGCGTCCCAGGCGGTGCTCAGGTACTGGAAGTTGAACGCCTGATGGAGCTCGTCGGGGCGGACGTAGTTCGCGGTGCGTTCGACGGTCGGGGTCCAGGCCTCGGCGACGAAGATGCGCCCGTCCGTCTCCCGCCACCGCCCTTCCGGCGAATGCCCTTCGGGCTCCTTCCTTTCCGAGTACTCGTCGAGGATGAGCCGCCACTGGCGGTAGATCTCGTGGACGCCGTCCTGGTCGAAGAACGGCATGACATCGTTGCCCAGCAGCTTGAGCTGCTCGTGGGAGCCGAGGTCCGGCAGACCGGGCGCCTTGACCAGGCCGTGGGCGACGTCGATGCGGAAGCCGTCGACGCCCATGTCCAGCCAGAATCGCAGGATCGAGCGGAACTCGTCCCCGACCGCCGGGTGTTCCCAGTTGAAGTCGGGCTGCTCGGGGGCGAAGAGGTGCAGGTACCACTCTCCGGCCGAACCGTCGGGCTCGGTCACCCGCGTCCAGGCCGGGCCGCCGAAGATGGACTCCCAGTCGTTGGGCGGGAGTTCGCCGTTCGCTCCCTTGCCGGGGCGGAAGTGGTAGCGGTCGCGCAGGGGTGAGCCGGGGCCGTCCGCGAGCGCGCGCCTGAACCACTCGTGCTGGTCGGAGGAGTGGTTGGGGACCAGGTCGACGATGATCCGCAGGCCCAGTTCCCGGGCGTCGCGGATGAGCGCGTCGGCGTCGAGCAGGTTGCCGAACATCGGGTCGACGGCACGGTAGTCGGCGACGTCGTAGCCGGCGTCGGCCTGCGGCGAGGCGTAGAAGGGGCTGAGCCACACGGCGTCCACACCGAGGTCGCGCAGGTACGGGAGACGGGAGCGTACGCCTTCCAGGTCGCCCATGCCGTCGCCGTTGCTGTCGGCGAAGCTGCGCGGGTACACCTGGTAGATCACCGCGTCCCGCCACCAGTCGCGGCGCTGGGCGACGGTGGCGACGGCCGAGGTGGGGGCGGGGGCCGGGGCTGCGGGCTGCTGGCTCATGGCGTCCTTGGGGCGATCGGGGTTCCCCGCTCGAGCGGGGTCGAGCGGGGAGGAGTCGTTCGGTCAGAGGTACGGCGGCGGGTGACGAGGCGGCCGCGGTCACAGCGGGGTCGGATGGTGACCGCGGCCGCCCCGGGTCCACGGAGGGCCGGGCAGGTCCGGCGAGGCGACGGCGGTGCCCGTCACCCCTTGGTGCCGCCCGCGGTGAGGCCGGTCACCAGGTTCTTCTGCACGAGGTAGAAGAACACGGCGGCCGGTATCGCGATCAGCACCGCGGTGGCGGCCATCAGGTTGCGCTGGGCGTCGTGTTCGCTGACGAAGGACTGCAGACCGACGGCGAGCGTGTACTTGTCGTCGCTGAGCATGAACGTCGAGGCGAACGCGACCTCGCTGAAGGCGGTGAGGAAGTTGTAGAAGGCGGCTACCGCGAGACCGGGCTTGGCGAGCGGCAGGATCAGCCGGAAGAAGGTGCCGAACGGGGTGAGCCCGTCCACGCGCCCCGCCTCGTCGATCTCGAAGGGGATGGTGTCGAAGTACCCCTTGAGCAGCCAGGCGCTGTACGGGATGACGGTCGTGCAGTAGACGAGGATCAGGCCGAGGTAGTTGTCGATGAGCTGCAGGTCCGAGAGGATCTGGTACATCGGCACCATCAGCACGGCGACCGGGAACATCTGGGTGACCAGCAGCACCCACATGAACTTCTTGTAGCCGGGGAAGCGCATGCGGGACACGGCGTAGCCGGTGGTGGCGGCGATGAGCACACCGATGGCGGTCGTACCGAGCGTGACGATGAGCGAGCTCTTCAACCAGTTGAAGAACTCGGTGTGTTCGACGACGAACGTGTAGTTCGCGAACGTCATCTTGTCCCAGATACCGCCCGGGTGGAGGTAGTCGTCCTTGTCCGGGCCGAGGGACAGATAGACCAGCCAGGCGATCGGGAAGAGCGCGATCAGGCTCGCGGCGATCAGGACGCCGTGCGAGGCGAGGGAGCCTGCGAGGCTGTTCTCGCCGCGCCGCCGGGCCCGGCGCGAGGCCTTCGGGGGGCGCCCGCCGCCCGCCGCGGCGGAGGTCTCGACTGTGGTGCTGCTCATGGGAACTCCTGCCTCAGATCGCGAGCTGCTGCTCGTTGCGGTTCAGCCAGCGGCGGTAGAACGAGGTGAAGACGATCAGGATGGCCAGCAGCAGGATGCCGTACGCGGCCGACTGGGCGAAGTCACGCGGCTGCTGTCCGAAGCCGAGGTAGTAGGCCCAGGTGACGAGGATCTGCGCGTCCGGGGCGGTGTTGCCGAACAGCAGGAAGATCACGGCGAACTGGTTGAACGTCCAGATGACGCCCAGCAGGACGACGGTGGAGCTGACCGACCTCAGTCCCGGCAGGGTGACGTACCGGAATCGCTGCCAGGCGCTCGCGCCGTCCATCTCGGCGGCCTCGTAGAGCGAGGCGTCGATGGCCTGCAGGCCGCCGAGCAGCGAGATCATCATGAACGGCACACCGCACCAGGTGTTGACCATGATCGCGGCGAACCGCTGCCAGAACGTGTCCTCGAGCCACAGCGGCGACGGCAGGTGCAGGAAGTCCAGCGCGGAGTTGATGATGCCGCCGTCGGCGAGCATGAAGCGCCAGCCGAACACGGTCACGAAGGTGGGCACCGCCCACGGCAGCACCAGGATCAGCCGGTACAGGGTGCGCCCGCGCAACTTCTGGTTGAGGAGCAGGGCGAGGCCGAGTCCGATGCCGTAGTGCAGGGCCACGCAGGCCGCCGTCCACACGATCGTCCAGAGGAAGTGCGACCAGAAGCGGTCGTAGGCCGTCGGGCCCCACAGGATGTCGGCGTAGTTGTCGAGGCCGATGAACTTGTAGGTGGCGTCGATGTGGTTGACGCCGATGGTGCGGGCCGTGTTGAGGCTGTTGGCGTCGGTCAGCGTCAGGTACAGGCCGTACACCAGGGGGTACAGCACGAGGACGCCGAGGACGACCGCCACCGGGGCGATCATCGCGTACGCGTACCAGTGCTTCTGGTAGCCACGCCTGAGGCGGCCGGCCGGTCCGGTCCCCGGCTCACGGTCACCGCGGCGCTTGCCGGTCGCGCGGTCGATGGCGACTGTCATGGTTCGACACCTTCTGGATCTTCACGCTGGATCGTCGACGGGGGGCTGCGGCTCGGAGCTCACAGGCCGGTGGCCGCCGGATCTCTCCCCTCCACGATCTGGAAGATCCGGCGGCCGCTCGGGCTCACTTGCTGAAGTCGGGCACCAGCTTGGCGATGGCGAGCTCAGCGTTGCCCAGTCCCTTGTCGAGGGTCTCCTTGCCACCCGCGATCTTGGGCAGTTCGGTGTCCAGCGGACCCCACAGCGAGCTGTACTCCGGCAGCGCCGGGCGCGGCTGGGCGGCGGCCAGCACCGTCTGGTAGCCGGCGATGCCCGGGTCGGCCTTGACGGCCGCGGTGTAGGCGTCGTCGCGGGTGGGCAGCGTGGAGTTCTTCTGGGCGATGGTCGCCTGGGACGCGGCGGAGGTCATGAAGTCGACGAACTTCAGCGCGGCAGCCTGGTGGGCCTTGTCGGAGCCGGCGTAGACCGAGAGGTTGTGGCCGCCGGTCGGGGCGCCCGCCTTGCCGGTGGAACCGGCCGGGACGGTGGCGATGCCGAGGTTGGCCTTGTCCTTGAAGGCGCTGCCCTTGTAGAAGTTCGTGATCTCCCAGGGGCCCTGGATGATCGCGGCGACCTTGCCGTTGACGAACGCGTCCTGGATGTGGGCGTAGGCGTCGGCGGTGGTGTCGGCCTTGTGCAGGCCCTTGCCGTCGAAGAGGCCGAGCCAGGTGCCGTACGCCTTCTTCGCGGCCGCCGAGTTGACGGTGATCTTCTTGGCGTCGGCGTCGACGGTGTCGGTGCCCTCGCCGTAGAGGAACGACTGCGCGTAGTAGGCCTGCGTGGAGCCCCAGTAGCCGTCGACGCCGGTCTTGGCCTTGACGGTGGCAGCGGCGGTCTTCAGCTCGTCCCAGCTCTTGGGAGCCGCGGTGATGCCGGCCTTGGCGAAGAGGTCCTTGTTGTAGACCAGCGCGAGCGTGTCCGTGACCAGCGGGACACCGTACGTCTTGCCCTCGTACTTGGCCTGCTCCAGCAGGTTGGACTTGAACTTCGCCTGGTCCTTGAGGGCGTCCGTGCCGTCCAGCGGCAGGAAGTAGCCCTTCTTGGCGAAGGCGGGGGTCCAGCCGACCTCGGAGCGCAGGATGTCCGGGGCGCCGGACGCGCCGGCGGCCGTGTCGAACTTGTTCTGCGCCTGGTCGAAGGGCACGTTGACGTACTTGACCTTGACGTCCTTGTTGGCCGCCTCGAACTGCTTGACCAGGGCCTGGTACGTCGGCGCCTCATTGGTGGCGTTGGAGGTGTCCCACCAGGTGATGGTGACCGGCCCGGACGAGTCGTCACTGCCGCTGTCGTCTCCGCCGCAGGCCGTCGCCGCGAGGGCGAGGGACGCCACCAGCGCGGTGGCCGCTATGCCACGCCGCATGAGTTTCTCCTTGAGGGTGAGAGCCCGTATAGCTGCGGGAAGCGGTCCCGTCCGCTGTTCCCGCCGGCTCCGACGCGCCGTTGCCGCCGTCGAGCGACGTGAACGTAACAGCCCTGCAAGCGGCACGAAAGACCTTGCAGAAAAAAAGTGCAAGAACCGTCCGAAGTTATCCGCACGTGACCCTGACGTGACCTCCGCTCGACCGCTGTGAGACCGTTGTTGTCGCGGTTGAACGGCCCCACGACGGGGCACGCCACCGTTGTGCAAGACTCTGCAAGCTCTTGCCACGACTTTCACGAGGGAGCGCGATGACGCAGCAGGCCGGAGCGGGCCGTCCGACAGGTCGCCCGCGGCATCCGATCGGTGTGCAAGTCGGCACCCGACCGGTACAGTCCACCCCTGTGACCACACGGCTTGCCGACATCGCTGCGCAGGCGGGGGTGAGCGAAGCGACCGTCAGCCGCGTTCTCAACGGCAAGCCCGGTGTCGCCGCCACCACCCGCCAGTCCGTGCTCGCCGCTCTGGACGTCCTCGGCTACGAACGCCCGGTCCGGTTGCGCCAGCGCAGTGCGGGGCTGGTCGGTCTGATCACGCCGGAGCTGGAGAACCCGATATTCCCGGCCCTGGCCCAGGTCATCGGACAGGCGCTGACCCGCCAGGGCTACACCCCCGTCCTCGCCACCCAGACGCCGGGCGGCTCCACGGAGGACGAGCTGACCGAGATGCTGGTCGACCGCGGCGTCGCCGGCATCATCTACGTCTCCGGACTGCACGCGGACACCACGGCCGACATGCAGCGCTACGAGCAGCTGCGCGCCCAGGGCGTTCCCTTCGTCCTGGTCGACGGCTTCTCCCCGAAGGTCCAGGCCCCGTTCATCTCGCCCGACGACCGTGCGGCGATGACCCTGGCGGTGACCCACCTCGTCTCCCTCGGGCACACCCGGGTGGGACTGGCTCTCGGCCCCAAGCGCTTCGTGCCGGTCCAGCGCAAGATCGAGGGCTTCGTGCGCGCCATGCAGGAGCAGCTGCGGCTGAACCCGGAGACCATCGAGACCGAACTGGTCCAGCACTCCCTGTACACCCTGGAAGGGGGCCAGGCCGCGACCACGGCCCTGATCGACCGGGGCTGCACGGCGATCGTCTGCGCCAGCGACATGATGGCGCTGGGCGCGATAAGGGCGGCCAGGCAGCGCGGTCTCGCGGTCCCCCGGGACGTCTCGGTGGTCGGCTTCGACGACTCCCCGCTGATCGCCTTCACCGACCCGCCGCTGACGACGGTGCGCAAGCCGGTGCCGGCGATGGGCCAGGCCGCCGTCCGCACGCTCCTGGAGGAGATCGGCGGGACGCCCGCGCCGCACAGCGAGTTCGTGTTCATGCCGGAGCTGGTGGTGCGGGGTTCCACCGCCTCGGCGCCGGGCGACCGCGCCCGCGTCTAGGGCGTGTTTCGACGGCCTCTGACGCGACCTGGCGGCAACCGGGCGAAATCGGTTGCCGGCCCTCACCGAGCGTAGCCGTCCGCAGCGGGTGGGGCAGCCGATCACGCTAGGACGAGAACCCTCCGCGGATGCGATCGCCCCAGGCTCCGGGAACCCGGAAGCCTCTCCCGCGCACCGGGAAAAGATGAAGGGCGTCCATCGCCCCAAGGCGTGCAAAACTGACCCGACCGCGGGATGATCGGACAAAGAGGTCTTTTCTGGCAGACTTTGGGTCCATGGGTGAATCGACTGTGACGCCACTGGAAGGCCGCGACCAGGCCCTTCCGCAGGCCGTCACGGCCCGGACCCGGCGTCGTCGTCTCGTTCACGTCCGCAGCCCCCGCCGACCGCGCCTCTGGTTCGAGATCCTTCTCATCGCGGTGAGTTACTGGGTGTACTCCCTCGTGCGCAACGCGGTCCCGGAACAGCGTTCCGAAGCGTTGCGCAACACCGACTGGATCTGGCGGGCCGAGCACGGTCTCGGCATCGCCGTGGAGGAGTCCGTCAACCACGCGGTGAACTCGGTGACCTGGCTCATCGTGAGCATGAACTACTACTACGCGACGCTGCACTTCGTCGTCACGCTGGTCGTCCTGGTGTGGCTCTACCACAGCCACCCGGGCCGCTACGCGGCGACCCGCCTGGTCCTGTTCGCCACCACGGCAGTGGCCCTGGCCGGCTACTACCTGTACCCGTTGGCGCCCCCACGTCTGATGCCGCGCGGCGGCTTCGTCGACACGGTGATGGTCCACCGGACATGGGGGTCGATGGCGTCCGGCGACCTCAAACACATGTCGAACCAGTACGCCGCCATGCCGTCCATGCACATCGGCTGGTCCCTGTGGTGCGGCCTGACCGTGTTCGCCCTGGCCCGGCTTCCCTGGGTGCGCGTCCTCGGCCTGCTCTATCCGATGGCGACCCTGGTGGTCATCGTGGCCACCGCCAACCACTTCTGGCTGGACGCGGTCGGCGGCCTCCTCTGCCTCGCCTTCGGCTTCACCGTGGCCGGCCTCTGGTACGGCGCCCTGCCGTACGCCCTGCCGAGGACCGTCCCCCACACGCGGCGGGACGGCCTCCGGGCCGCGCGACGACGACGGCGCCCCTGGCACGTCCACAAGGCCACGACACCGCGCGACTCCGCGGGCTCCCCCGACCCCCGAACGCCCGGCGGCTCCCCCGCGGCGCGCACCCCGGACCGGACCCCCGGCGGCACACGACAGCGGAACGGCTCCCCGGACACGCGCACGCCGGGCGACCTTCCTGACGTGCGCACGCCGGGCGGCCCTCCGGGCGTGTGGTCGGCCGGCAGCCGCACGGACAGCTGAGCCGGCCCGTCGTCCGCGCCCAACCACCGGCCGTCGTCCCCCGCCCCTCCCGGCCGGAGTCCCCCGCTCGCCCCGCCGTCGTCCACAAACCCCACCCGGCCGCCGAACGTGCCCCTCGCGACCCCCGGGGACACCGCGCGTCCCGCATCCCGCATCGGCAGAGCCGCCCGGCATCCCGCCGGAGACGCCCGCGAGCGGGTCGCGTCGCCGCCACGAGCGACCCGCCGCCCCCGACCCCGGACCCGACCACGACCACGCAAACCGCCCACGGGACCGGCCGGAGCCGGGTCAGCCCGCGTAGAACAGCTCGTCCACCACGGTCCGGGCCCGGCGGGCGGTACGCCGGTAGTCGTCGAGCATGTCGCCGACGCGTCCGGGGCCGTAGCCGAGGTACCGGCCCACCGCGACCAGTTCGCGCGGGGCGGAGGGGAACGTGTCGCCGGCCCGGCCGCGCACCAGCATCACCGCGTTGCGCACCCGCGTGGCCAGCACCCACGCCTCGTCCAGCGTCGCCGCCTCCTCCGGCGGGATGAGGCCGGCGTGGCGGGCCGCGGTGAGCGCCTGCCGGGTGCGGGTGGTCCGCAGCCCCGGATGCGTCGCACCGTGCCGCATCTGGATCAGCTGCACCGTCCACTCGACGTCGGACAGGCCGCCCGGGCCGAGCTTGGTGTGCAGCTTGGGGTCGGCGCCCCGGGGCAGCCGCTCCGACTCCATCCGCGCCTTCAGCCGCCGGATCTCCCGCACGGCCTCCTCCGTGAGCCCGCCCGCCGGATACCGCAGGGGGTCGGCGAGCTCGAGGAACCTGCTCCCCAGCTCCTCGTCCCCCGCGACGACTTCGGCGCGCAGCAGCGCCTGCGACTCCCACCCCAGCGACCACCGCCGGTAATAGGCCGCGTAGGACTTCACCGTGCGTACGAGCGGCCCGGACTTGCCCTCCGGACGCAGGTCGGCGTCGACGAGCAGCGGTGGGTCGGCGCTGGGGATCTGCAGGAGCCGGCGCATCTCGGAGACGACCTTGTTGGCTGCCTCTGCGGCCTCCCGCTCGTCGACGCCCTCCCGGGGCTCGTGGACGAACAGGACGTCCGCATCGGAGCCGTAGCCCAGTTCGTGGCCGCCGAAGCGCCCCATACCGATGACAGCGAAGCGGGTGGGGAGGGTGTCGCCCCAGCCCTCGCGGACGACGGCACGCAGGGTGCCGGACAGGGTGGCGGCGGTGAGGTCGGACACGGCGCCGCCGACCAGGTCCACGAGAGCTCCCTGGTCGGCCTCGACGGGCTGCGCCTCGGTGCCGTAGGAGCCGACGATGTCCGCGGCGGCGATGCGGAACAGCTCGCGCCGGCGGACCCCGCGTGCGGCGGCGACGGCCTGCACGGCCCCGTCGGCCCGCCGCACCGCCGCGAGGATCTCCTGTTCCAGCAGCGCGCGGCCGCGCGGTTCGAGACCACCGCCGTCGCCGTCGCCGAGCAGCGCCACCGCCTCCGGCGCGCGCATCAGCAGGTCGGGGGCGAGCCGCCCGGCGGACAGCACCCGGGCGAGGTTCTCCGCCGCGGCTCCCTCGTCCCGCAACAACCGCAGGTACCAGGGGGTCTTGCCCAGGGCGTCGGAGACCTTGCGGAAGTTGAGCAGGCCCGCGTCCGGGTCGGCGGAGTCGGCGAACCATCCCAGCAGGACGGGCAGCAGGGTGCGTTGGATGGCGGCCTTGCGGGTGACGCCGGAGGCCAGCGCCTCCAGGTGGCGCAGTGCGGCGGCGGGATCGGCGTAGCCGAGCGCGACGAGTCGCTCGCGGGCCGCCTCCGCACTCAACCGGGTCTCGCCCGGGGCTAGTTGGGCCACCGCGTCGAGCAGCGGCCGGTAGAACAGCTTCTCGTGCAGCCGCCGTACGACGGACGCGTGGCGCTTCCATTCCCGGCCGAGCTCGGCGACCGGGTCGGTGCGCAGGCCGAGGGAGCGGCCGAGCCGCCGCAGGTCGGTCTCGTCCTCGGGGACCAGATGGGTCCGCCGCAGCCGGTAGAGCTGGATGCGGTGCTCCATGGAACGCAGGAAGCGGTAAGCGGCGTCGAGCTGGACCGCGTCGGCGCGCCCGACGTAGCCGCCCGTGGCGAGCGCCTGCAGGGCGTCGAGCGTGGTCCCGCTGCGCAGCGAGGCGTCGGCGCGCCCGTGCACCAGTTGCAGCAGCTGGACGGCGAACTCGACGTCCCGCAGTCCGCCGGGCCCGAGTTTGAGTTCGCGCTCGACCTCGGAGACCGGGATGTTCTCGACGACCCTGCGCCGCATGTTCTGCACGTCGACGACGAAGTTCTCCCGCTCGGCGGCCTTCCACACCATCGGCTCGACGGCGGCGACGTAGTCGGCGCCCAGGTCGAGGTCCCCGGCCACCGGCCGCGCCTTGAGCAGGGCCTGGAACTCCCAGGTCTTGGCCCACCGCTGGTAGTAGGCGAGGTGGCTGCTGAGGGTCCGCACCAGCGGGCCGTTGCGCCCCTCGGGCCGCAGGTTGGCGTCGACGGGCCAGATGGACCCTTCCACGGTGGTCTCGGAGCAGATCCGCATCATGTGCGAGGCGAGTTTGGTGGCGGCCCGCATCGCCTTGGCCTCGTCGGCCCCGTCGACGGCCTCGCCCACGAAGATGACGTCCACGTCGGACACGTAGTTCAGCTCGTGGCCGCCGCACTTGCCCATCGCGATCACGGCGAGGCGGCACAGCGCGGCGTCTTCGGGGGCGGCGGCGCGGGCCAGGCCGAGGGCGGCCCGCAGGGTGGCGGTGGCGAGGTCGGCGAGCTCGGCGGCGGTCTCGGCGACGTCGGTCGTCCCGCACACGTCGCGGGCCGCGATGGACAGCAGGCAGCGCCGGTAGGAGACGCGCAGCGACACCGGGTCGGCGGCCTCGGCGAGGCCGCGCTCGAACTCCTCCACGCCGGGGTGCAGGTCCCGGGGCTCGTAGGTGACCAGCGCCTCCCAGTCCCGCGGATGCCGGGCGAGGTGGTCGGCGAGGGCGGCGGACGCCCCCAGCACTCCCAGCAGCCGGTCCCGCAGGGGTTTGGCGGCGATCAGGGTGTCGAGCAGTTCGCGTCTCGCGGAGGGCCCGGACTGGGCCTCCACCAGCCCGACGAGACCGCGCAGCGCGAGGTCGGGGTCGGCGGTGGCGGCCAGCGCCTCCAGCAGAAAGGGGTCGTTGCGCACCGGGGACAGCTCGGGCCCGTCCAGCAGCCGCTCGGCGGCGGAGGGATCGGTGAAGCCGTGCCGCAACAGCCGAGTGAAGGTGCTGCTTCTGCGCCCCGGCGCCATCATCGAAGGCCTCCTCGTGCGATCAAGGTCGTCCGGAGTCGAGCGTAACCCTCGCCCCACGGTGGCGCTCCGGCCCGGTTTCGGGTTCTGTGGGGAACGGCGTGCCGCGACCGCCCGCGGGGCGTCGTACACAGGGACGACAAGGGAGTCACCCCATGGACATGACCCTCGAAGTAATCCTGCTGCCGGTGTCGGACGTGGACCGGGCCAAGGAGTTCTACCGCGACAGGGTGGGCTTCCACGTCGATCTCGACGGCGAGGTGATGGAGGGCGTGCGGATCGTGCAGCTCACCCCGCCCGGCTCGGGCTGTTCGATCGCCCTGGTGGACGGCCTCCAGGTCCCGACGGGCACCCCGCGGCCGGGGACGTACCACGGTATGCAGCTCTGTGTCACGGACGCGAAGGCGGCGTACGAGGAGCTGACCGCCCGGGGCCTGGACGTCACCGAGCCCCAGCAGTTCGCCCCGCAGGACGGCGCGACCTTCATGTACTTCAAGGATCCCGACGGCAACGGCTGGGCGATCCAGGAGTACCGCCGCCGCGAGACGGAGCCGCTCCACCAGGTCCTGGCGAAACCGGCCGCGCAGTAGGACCGACCGGGCCCAGACCGCCGGTGGCCGCGGGCCTGCCCGGCGGTGCGGCGAGGGCCGGCGACGCGTGAGGAACCGTATCCGGACGAACGTCTGCCGGCACGCGGGCGCCGTTCCGGGGCGGGACCGCCCGCGGACGGCCCAGGGCGGTGAGACACCGCGGGACCGACGGTCCACGACCGTCGGCCCCACAGCGTCATACAGCAGCGAACCCGCCCTGGCCTGCGGCTACAGCACCGGCAGGTTCTTGCGCAGTTCGAAGGCGGTGACCTCGGAGCGGTACTCCTCCCATTCCTGGCGCTTGTTGCGCAGGAAGAAGTCGAAGACGTGCTCGCCCAGGGTCTCGGCGACGAGGTCGCTGCGGTCCATCAGGGTCAGGGCCTCGCCGAGGTTCTGCGGGAGGGGTTCGATGCCCATGGCGCGACGCTCGGCGTCCGACAGCGCCCAGACGTCGTCCTCGGCGCCCGGCGGGAGCTCGTAGCCCTCCTCGACGCCCTTGAGGCCGGCGGCGAGCAGCATGGCGTAGGCGAGGTACGGGTTGGCGCCGGTGTCGAGGGAGCGGACCTCGATGCGCGCGGAGCCGGTCTTGCCGGGCTTGTACATCGGCACGCGCACCAGGGCGGAGCGGTTGTTGTGCCCCCAGCAGATGTAGGACGGCGCCTCGCCGCCGGCGCCGGCGGTGCGCTCGGAGCCGCCCCAGATGCGCTTGTAGGAGTTGACCCACTGGTTGGTGACGGCGGCGATCTCGGCGGCGTGCTTCAGCAGGCCCGCGATGAAGGACCGGCCGACCTTGGACAGCTGGTACTCCGCGCCGGACTCGTAGAACGCGTTGCGGTCGCCCTCGAAGAGGGAGAGGTGGGTGTGCATGCCGGAGCCGGGGTGCTCGCTGAACGGCTTCGGCATGAAGGTCGCCTGGACGCCCTGCTCCAGCGCGACCTGCTTCATCACCAGGCGGAAGGTCATGATGTTGTCGGCCGTGGAGAGCGCGTCGGCGTAGCGCAGGTCGATCTCCTGCTGGCCGGGGGCGCCCTCGTGGTGGGAGAACTCGACCGAGATGCCCATCGACTCGAGCATGGTGATCGCCTGGCGGCGGAAGTCCATGCCGATGTTGTGCGGGGTGTGGTCGAAGTAGCCGGAGTTGTCGGCCGGGGTCGGGCGGGAGCCGTCGGTCGGCTTGTCCTTCAGCAGGAAGAACTCGATCTCCGGGTGGGTGTAGAACGTGAAGCCCAGGTCGGAGGCGCGGGCGAGGGCCCGCTTGAGGACGTAGCGCGGGTCGGCGAAGGACGGGGAGCCGTCCGGCATGAGGATGTCGCAGAACATGCGGGCGGTGCCGGGGGCCTCCGCGCGCCAGGGCAGTACCTGGAAGGTGGAGGGGTCCGGCTTGGCGATCATGTCGGACTCGTAGACCCGGGCGAAGCCCTCGATCGCGGAGCCGTCGAAGCCGATGCCCTCGTCGAAGGCCTGCTCGAGCTCGGCGGGGGCCACGGCGACGGACTTGAGGAAGCCCAGCACGTCCGTGAACCACAGCCGTACGAACCGGATGTCGCGCTCCTCCAACGTCCGGAGCACGAACTCCTGCTGCTTGTCCATCTTCCGCTTCCCCATCCTTGCTGGTCAGGCCGCCTGCCTCCGGTCCCGGGGAGCGGCGGTCGGGCACCTGAGCATCAGACCACATCCCCGTTTCGGGCGCGTTGCCGACCATGATCGCCTCGGCGACCCGGACCTGAACGCCTCGTGTCCGGCGGGTGTCCTGCTCTGCCGCCCATCTTGCCTGCTCCGACCGGTATCCGTAATGCCCGACCCCCTCCGTCCGCCTCTCCGCTTAATTTGCATCTCAAATGCAACTTTAACTAGGGTGCCGAACGGCCGCACGGGACGAACCCCGCGACCGCCCCATGGCCCTGTGGCCCATGCCCCATGCCCCGTGAGCTCGAGGAGCCCCGATGCTGTCCGAACAGTCCGCAGCCACCGTCCGCGCCACCCTTCCCGTGGTGGGCGCGGCCATCGGCGACATCACCGAGCGGTTCTACGCCGGCCTCTTCGCCGCCCACCCCGAGCTGCTGCGCGACCTGTTCAACCGGGGCAACCAGGCGGCCGGCACGCAGCGCCAGGCCCTGGCCGGTTCCATCGCCGCCTTCGCGCGACACCTCGTCGACCACCCCGGGGACCGTCCCGACGCGATGCTCGGCCGGATCGCCCACAAGCACGCCTCGCTGGGCGTCGCGCCCGAGCAGTACCCGGTCGTCCACGAGCACCTCTTCGCCGCCATAGCGGACGTCCTCGGCGAAGCGGTCACTCCCGAGGTGGCGGCCGCCTGGGACGAGGTCTACTGGCTGATGGCCAACGCGCTGATCGCCGTCGAGCGGCGGCTGCTCGAGGAGCGGGACGGCGGCCCGGGGGCCCGGCCCTGGCGGGAGTGGGAGGTCGTGGAGCGCTTCGAGGAGACCGCGGACGTGGTCACCTTCCGGCTGCGGCCGCGGGACGGGGCGCCCGTCCGGGAGTTCCGTGCGGGCCAGTACGTGTCCGTGCGCACCCGGCTCGCCGACGGAGCCCGCCAGATACGCCAGTACAGCCTCTCGGGGGCACCGGACGCGCAGCTGCGGCAGATCAGCGTCAAGCGCGTGGCCGGCGGCGAGACGACCGCGTCGGGCGTGCTCACCCCCGAAGGCGAGGTCTCCCAGCACCTTCACGCGCACGTGCGGGAAGGCGACGTGCTGGAGCTCTCCGAGCCGTACGGCGACCTGGTCCTCGACGACGCCGACGGCGCCCCGCTGCTGCTGGCCTCGGCCGGCATCGGTGTCACCCCGATCGTCGCCATGCTGGCCCACCTCGCCGCCGTCGGGTACGAGGCGCCCGTCACCGTCGTCCACGCGGACCGCTCCCCCGCGCACCACGCCCTGCGCGCGGACCACGAGACCCACGCGGCGAAGCTGCCGGACGCCTCCGTGCACCTCTGGTACGAGCGACAGGCCCCGGCGGGCGCCCGGACCGGGCTGGCCGACCTCACCGACGTGCCCGTCGCGCCCGGCACGCGCGCGTACCTGTGTGGCCCGCTCCCCTTCATGCGCGCGGTGCGGGCGCAGCTGATCGAGAAGGGCGTCGCCCCCGCGGACGTCCACTACGAGGTGTTCGGCCCCGACCTGTGGCTGGCGACGGCGAGCTGACGCCGCGGCCGGCGGCGGCCCGGGGCGCGGCCCACGGCGAGGGCCCGCCCGGGGCGCCGCGCGGGTCAGGCCCGTCCCGGAATCCCCAGCAGCAGCGGGCCCGTCGGCTCCGTCACGAGGTCCGCGAGCGTGAGCGGGTCCAGGGACCGGTAGAACGCCTCCTGGGCCCGGCGCAGAGCGCCTCGCAGACGGCAGGCCGAGCTCAGGGGGCAGGGGGCCGGCCCGCCCTCACAGTCGACGACGTCGCCGTCCCCCTCGAAGGCGCGGACGACCGCGCCCACGGACGCCGCGCGGCCCGGTCCGGTGAGGGCGAGGCCGCCGCCCCGGCCGCGCCGGGCCTCGAGCAGCCCCATGTGCTGGAGCTCGGCGACGACCTTCGCCGCGTGGGTGTAGGGCACCTGCATCGCCGCGGCCACCTCCCGGGTGGTGGGGGTGACCTGCGGGTTCTCGCCTGTCACCGCGAGTCGCATCAGGACGCGCAGCGCCAGGTCGGTGGATCGCAACAGCCGCATGAGACGAAGCGTAGATAATGCGCATCTCGGGTTCAAATTATCTCGGGCCCCGGCCGTATCCCGTCTACGACAATCCCCCGCGTCGCACTACGATCAGCGGACCCGTTCGTCAGTTCCCCCTTTCCCGAGAAGGACAGGCCTCATGGGTTCCGCCAACACCACCGGCAGTGCGGCGCGCAAGGCGCGCATAGAGGAGATGCGGCGGGCCGAACAGGCTCGTGAGCGGCGAGGACGTGTCCTCGTGATCGGGGGCAGCGTCGTCGCCGTCGTCGCGCTCGTCGCCGGCGGCGTGTTCGTCGTGAGGTCGCAGTCCGGCGACGACGCCCCCGCCGCCGACTCCAAGGCCTCCGGGAAGTTCGTCACCGGCGCGGACGGGGTCAGGACGTGGCAGGGGAAGCTGGGGCGCACGCACGTCACCCGGACCGTGAAGTACCCGACCGAGCCCCCCGTCGGCGGCGACCACAACCAGGTCTGGATGAACTGCAACGGCGACGTCTACGAGAAGGCGCTGAACAACATGAACGCCGTGCACTCGCTGGAGCACGGCGCGGTCTGGGTGACGTACAACAGCAAGGCGGGCAAGGCCGACGTCGACGCCCTCGCCGCCAAGGTCAAAAAGACGCCCTACACCCTGATGAGCCCGGACGACGCCCAGGCCGACCCGATCATGCTCACCGCGTGGGGCAACCAGCGCACGGTGACGGGGGCGGGCGACCCGAACGTGGACAAGTTCTTCGCGAAGTTCGTGCAGGGCGAGCAGACGCCCGAACCGGGCGCGGCGTGCACGGGCGGTCTGCCGCAGTGAGGTACGCGGGAGTGGCCGTCGCCGTGGCCGGGGTCCTCGTCGCCGCGGGAGCCGTCACCTACTCGGTGGCCGAGGACGGCGGGGCGGGCGCCGACGCCCCGGTCGCCGACTCCGCCGACGCCGGGTTCGCCCGGGACATGGCGGTGCACCACCAGCAGGCCGTCGAGATGTCGTACGTCGTGCGCGACCGGACGACCGACGAGGAGGTGCGGCGGCTCGCCTACGACATCGCGCAGACCCAGGCGAACCAGCGCGGCATGCTGCTCGGCTGGCTGGACCTGTGGGGGCTGCCGAAGGTGTCGTCCGAACCGCCCATGACCTGGACGGGCATGCGCGGGATGAGCGGCGGCGAGGACGGCGCGCTCATGGTCGGCATGGCCACCGACGCCGAGATGAAGCGGCTCGGCACGCTCAACGGCAAGCAGGCCGAGATCCTCTATCTCCAGCTGATGACCGCCCACCACAAGGGCGGCGTCCACATGGCCGAGAGCTGTGTCGCCAAGTGCACGGTCGGCGTGGAGAAGCGGCTGGCGCAGGGCATGGTCGAGGCACAGCAGTCGGAGATCGATCTCATGGCGGGGATGCTGAAGGCGCGCGGCGCCAAGCCGTGACCGGCCGGCGGCCCGGCCGCGTCGGGCTCCGCGCGCCGGCCGCGGCCGGGCCGGGCCGTCCGGCCCTGCCTCGCGCGGCCCTCAACCGGGCCTTCGCGTGGCCGTCCTGACCCTCCCGGCCCGCTCGTCCCGTCCGTCGGCCCAACTCATAGGGTTTTCCCTCGACTTCGCGGACGAACCCGTCAAACCATGCCAGAAAGCAGCCACTTGGGCGCTTCTTGGTGTTCGCATTCCCCTGGCATGAAGCGTTCGTCGCCAGAGTGGCCCGCACGTCGAGTGATCCACTCGCGTCGAACCACATACAGGGGGTCCTATGAGATCCAATCGCGCCACGCTGCGCGCCGCGAGCATGGCAGCGACACTGCCCATGATCGCCGGCGCGCTGGCGCTCGGCATACCCGCGGCGCACGCCGCGGACGCCCCGGCCCGC
Source organism: Streptomyces sp. P3 (assembly GCF_003032475.1). Classification (NCBI taxonomy): domain Bacteria; kingdom Bacillati; phylum Actinomycetota; class Actinomycetes; order Kitasatosporales; family Streptomycetaceae; genus Streptomyces; species Streptomyces sp. P3. The sequence goes on along the minus strand of NZ_CP028369.1, from coordinate 3,993,371 downwards.
GCCACGCTGACCGGGACCAAGCCCGCGTGGGCCACGGCCAAGGCGGACAAGGGCTCGACCCCGGACAGCGCGCAGGTCTCCGCCCGGGTCTACCTCGCGGGACGGGACGCCGCCGGCCTCGCGCAGTACGCGAAGTCGGTCTCCGACCCGAGCTCCGCCGCCTACGGCAAGTACCTCTCCGCCGCGCAGACCAAGGCCCGTTACGGCGCGACCGCGGCCCAGGTGGCCGCCGTCAGGTCGTGGCTGGCGGCGGCCGGTCTGAAGGTGACCGGCACGAGTGAGCACTACGTCTCCGTCAGCGGTGACGTGGCCGCCGCCGAGAAGGCGTTCGGCACCCAGCTGCACAACTACGCCAAGGGCTCGAAGACCTACCGGGCCCCGGCCAGGGCGGCCACCGTCCCGGAGAGCCTCGGCGGCGCCGTCCTGACCGTCACCGGCCTGGACAACGCCCCGCACAAGGCGACCCACAGCGACCAGCTGCCGGGTCCCGGCGCCGTGTTCAAGAACTCCGGACCGTTCTCCTCGTACTACGGTTCGAACATCGCGACCACGCTGCCGAAGGCGTACGGCAAGTCGATCCCCTACGCCGTCCAGGGCTACACCGGCAAGCAGCTGCGTGCCGCCTACGGCGCGGGCTCGTACACGGGCAAGGGCGTGCGCGTCGCGATCACCGACGCCTTCGCCTCGCCGACGATCGCCTACGACGCGGCCACGTACGCGAAGAAGCACGGCGACGCCGCCTGGAAGACCGGCCAGCTGAGCCAGGTGCTGCCCAAGAACTACACCCACACCGGCGCCGACGAGTGCGACGCCTCGGGCTGGTACGGCGAGGAGACCCTCGACGTCGAGGCCGTGCACGCGGTCGCGCCGGCCGCGAACGTCACGTACGTGGGCGCCGCGTCCTGCATGGACGACGATCTGCTCGACTCGCTCAGCAAGATCGTCGACAACCACCTGGCCGACATCGTCTCCAACTCGTGGGGCGACATCGAGGCCAACCAGACGCCGGACCTGGCGGCCGCCTACGACCAGGTCTTCCAGTTCGGCGCGGTCGAGGGGATCGGCTTCTACTTCTCCTCCGGCGACAACGGCGACGAGGTCGCCAACACCGGCACCAAGCAGGTCGACACCCCGGCCAACTCGGCGTGGGTGACGGCGGTCGGCGGCACCTCGCTGGCGGTCGGCAAGGGCGACAAGTACCTGTGGGAGACCGGCTGGGGCACCGAGAAGGCCTCGCTGTCCGCGGACGGCAAGAGCTGGACGGGCTTCCCCGGCACGTACACCTCGGGCGCGGGCGGCGGCACCAGCAAGACGGTCGCCGAGCCGTACTACCAGAAGGGCGTCGTCCCGAAGGCGCTCGCCACGGCCAACAACGCCGCCGGCAACCGCGTCGTCCCGGACATCGCGGCGATCGCCGACCCGAACACCGGCTTCAAGGTCGGCCAGACCCAGACCTTCCCGGACGGGTCCGAGCAGTACAGCGAGTACCGCATCGGCGGCACCTCGCTGGCCGCACCGGTCATCGCGGCCGTGCAGGCGCTGGCCCAGGAGGCGCGCGGCGGCAAGGCGATCGGTTTCGCCAACCCGTCGATCTACTCCAAGTACGGCTCGCGGGTCTACCACGACGTGACCGACAACCCCACGGGGTCCGGACTCGCCGTGGCGCGCGTCGACTTCGCCAACAGTGTCGACGCCACCGGCGGCCTGCTGACCTCCGTCCGCAGCCTCGGCAAGGACAGCTCGCTGTCCGCGGTGAAGGGCTACGACGACGTCACCGGCGTGGGCACGCCCGCGAACGGCTACGTCGACTCGTACCGCCGACGCTGAGCACCGTGACGTGATGGGGGGCGTGAGGGGATCGACACCCCCGCACCCCCCATCGCGTCGCTCTGACGATTACACTGTTCCCGTGCCTCAACTTCGTCTCGCCCTGAACCAGATCGACTCGCGTGTCGGCGACCTCGCCGGCAACACCGAAACGATCCTCCGCTGGACCCGGCACTCCGCCGAGCAGGGAGCCCACCTCGTGGCGTTCCCGGAGATGGCGCTGACCGGGTATCCCGTCGAGGACCTCGCCCTGCGCTCCTCCTTCGTCGAGGCCTCCCGCGCCGCGCTGCGGCAGCTCGCCGCGCGCCTCGCCGACGAGGGCTTCGGCGGGCTGCCGGTCGTCGTCGGCTACCTCGACCGGTCGGAGAACGACCAGCCGCGGTTCGGCCGGCCGGCCGGTTCCCCGCGCAACGCCGCGGCGGTGCTGCACGGCGGCGAGGTGGTACTGTCCTTCGCCAAGCACCACCTGCCCAACTACGGCGTCTTCGACGAGTTCCGCTACTTCGTGCCGGGCGACACCATGCCGGTGCTGCGCGTGCACGGCGTCGACGTGGCCCTCGCGATCTGCGAGGACCTCTGGCAGGACGGCGGCCGGGTCCCCGCGGCGCGCTCCGCCGGGGCCGGGCTGCTGCTCTCCGTCAACGCCTCCCCCTACGAGCGCGACAAGGACGACACCCGCCTGGAGCTGGTGCGCAAGCGGGCGCAGGAGGCCGGCTGCACCACCGCCTACCTCGCGATGATCGGCGGTCAGGACGAGCTCGTCTTCGACGGCGACTCGATCGTCGTCGACAAGAACGGCGAGGTCGTCGCGCGGGCCCCGCAGTTCTCCGAGGGCTGCGTGGTCCTGGACCTCGACCTGCCCGCGGCCTCCCCCGACGCGCCGACCGGCGTCGTGGACGACGGACTGCGCATCGACCGCGTGGTGCTGTCCGAGGAGCCGCTGCCGCGATACGAGCCCGAGCTGAGCGGCGGGTACGCGGAGCGGCTGGACGACGCCGAGGAGGTCTACTCGGCGCTTGTCGTGGGCCTGCGGGCGTACGTCGCGAAGAACGGGTTCCGGTCGGTGCTCATCGGGCTGTCGGGCGGGATCGACTCGGCGCTCGTCGCGGCCCTCGCCTGTGACGCGGTGGGCGCGCAGAACGTGTACGGCGTGTCGATGCCGTCCAAGTACTCCTCCGACCATTCCAAGGGCGACGCGGCGGAGCTGGCCCGGCGCACCGGGCTGAACTTCCGCACGGTGCCGATCGAGCCGATGTTCGACGCCTACATGGGCTCGCTGGGGCTGACGGGCCTCGCCGAGGAGAACCTCCAGTCGCGCCTGCGCGGGACCCTGCTGATGGCCGTCTCCAACCAGGAGGGCCACATCGTCCTCGCCCCCGGCAACAAGTCGGAGCTGGCGGTCGGCTACTCCACCCTCTACGGCGACTCGGTCGGCGCGTACGGCCCCATCAAGGACGTCTACAAGACGTGGGTCTTCCGGCTCGCCGAGTGGCGCAACCGCGCCGCGGCCGAGCGGGGCCAGACGCCGCCGATCCCGGAGAACTCGATCACCAAGCCGCCGAGCGCCGAGCTGCGCCCGGGGCAGGTGGACACGGACTCGCTCCCGGACTACCCCGTCCTGGACGCGATCCTCGAGATGTACGTGGACCGGGACCAGGGCGCGGACGCGATCGTCGCCGCCGGGTACGACCCCGCGCTGGTCGCCAGGACCCTGCGCATGGTCGACACGGCCGAGTACAAGCGGCGGCAGTACCCGCCGGGCGCGAAGATCTCCGCGAAGGGCTTCGGCAAGGACCGCCGCCTCCCCATCACGAACGGCTGGCGCGAGTCGCTGTAGCCGGGCTCGGGGAGCCGCCCCGGCAGGGCCCGCACGGAACCCGGCCGGGGCGTCGAGGCGGGCCGGCGCAGGGCGGGCCGGCGCAGGGCGGGCCGGCGCAGGCCCTACCCGCAGCCGGCCGGGTCGGCGGCGCGTCAGTGACGTGCCGCCGCCTCCGCCGGGCGCGGTACGTGGGTCGCGACGACGCGGTCGCGGACGGGGCGTCGCGGGGCGCGGCGGGCGTCGACGGCGTACGCGACGCCGGCCACCCCCAGGCCCAGCACCGCCAGCGCCGCCCCCGCGATCGCCGGGGAGGTGACGCCGTAACCGGCCGCGAGGGTCAGGCCGCCGATCCAGGCGCCGCCGGCGTTGGCCAGGTTGAACGCGGCCTGGTTGGCGGAGGAGGCCAGCGACGGGCCCGCGGTCGCCCGTTCCATCACCATCAGGTTGAGCGGGGAGCCCGTCACGAACGCCGCGACGCCCAGCAGGACCACGGCCAGCGCGCCGCCCCAGGCCGTCGTCATCAGCAGCGGGAACAGGGCCAGGACCAGGACCAGCGAGGTGAGTCCGGCGAACAGCGTGGGCCGCATCGCGTGGTCGGCGAGCCGGCCGCCGAGCAGGTTGCCGACGGTGGCGCCGACGCCGAACAGCGCCAGCAGCAGCGTCACGCTGGAGCCGGCGTACCCGGCGGATTCCGTCAGCATGGGCGTGATGTAGCTGTAGGCGGCGAACAGGGCGCCGAAGCCGGCCACCGTCGTGCCGAGCGCCAGCCACACCGGCAGCGAGCGCAGGGCGGACAGCTCGCGGCGCAGGCCGACGGCGGGCGCCCGGGTGTGGTCGTGCGGGATCAGCAGGGCCAGGGCGGCGATCGCCGCCAGGCCGATCACGCTGACACCGAGGAAGGCCGCCCGCCAGCCGAGATGCTGGCCCACGAGGGTGGCGGCGGGGACGCCCGCGATGTTGGCGACGGTCAGACCGAGGAACATCAGCGACACCGAACGGGCCTTGCGCTCCGGCGCGACCAGCGTGGTGGCCACCACCGCGCCGACGCCGAAGAAGGCGCCGTGCGGCAGACCGCTGAGGAATCGGGCGGCCAGCAGCCAGCCGTTGTCCGGGGCCAGCGCGGAGAGCGCGTTGCCCGCGACGAACAGGACCATCAGGGAGATCAGGACCGTGCGGCGGGACATCCGCGCGGTCGCCGCGGCGAGCAGCGGCGCGCCGATGACGACGCCGATCGCGTACGCGGAGACCAGGTGTCCGGCCGCCGGGATGGAGATGTGCAGGTCACCCGCGACGTCGGGCAGCAGGCCCATCATCACGAACTCGGTGGTGCCGATGCCGAAGGCACCCACGGCCAGGGCGAGCAGGGCCAGAGGCATGCAGAACTTGCCTTTCAGGGAGAGCGGGTTCCGTTTCATCATACGGTTCGTATGTTCAACTTCGGAACAAAGTCTCCCCGGCCCTGTATTCCGGCGGGCGACGCCCGGGTTACGGTGTGGTGACCTTCACACGCGCCGCCACCGGCAGATGGTCGCTGCCCGTCTGCGGCAGCGTCCACGAGGTGACCGGCGCCACACCCTTCACCATGATCTGGTCGATGCGCGCCATCGGGAACGACGCGGGCCAGCTGAACCCGAACCCGCTGCCCGCAGCGCCCTGCGTGGAGCGCATCTGGGAGGTCACGGCGTTCAACGAGCGGTCGTTCATGGTGCCGTTGAGGTCGCCGAGCAGGATCACCCGCGTCAGCCGCTCGTCGGCGATCGCCTCGCCCAGCGCGTCCGCGCTCTTGTCGCGCTGCCGGGCGGTGAACCCGGCCTGCAACTTGACCCGCACCGAGGGCAGATGGGCCACGTAGACGGCGACCTCCCCCTGCGGCGTCGCGACGGCCGCCCGCATGGCGCGCGTCCAGCCCAACTCGATGTCGACGGCCCGCACACCGCTCAGCGGGTACTTGCTCCACAGCCCGACCGTGCCCTGCACCGAGTGGTACGGGTACGTCGCCGCCAGCGCCTTCTCGTACACCGGGACGGCCGAGGCGGTCAGCTCCTCCAGGGCGAGCACGTCCGCCGCGGAGGCGGCCACGTCCCGGGCGGTGCCCGCCGGGTCGGGGTTGTCGGCGTTGACGTTGTGGGTGGCCACGGTGAGATCGCCGCCGGTGCCGGTGCGGTCGACGAGCAGCCCGCCGAAGAGGTTCGTCCACACCACGACCGGCAGGACGACGGCGATCAGCGCGGTCGCCGACCTGCGCACCACCGCGAGCACCAGCAGCACCGGCACGAACACGCCGATCCACGGCAGGAACGTCTCCGTGAGACTGCCGAGGTTGCCGAACCGGTTCGGGATGCGCGAGTGCAGCAGCATCACCAGGGACAGCGCCAGCGCCACACCCGCGACGACCAGACCGCGCCGCCAGATGCGCGGGTCCCCCCGCCAGCCCGTGGTCAGCCGACCGAGAAGACGTCCGATCAGGCGCCGGAGCCGGACTCCCCGAGGCTCGTGTCCCGAGTCTCCGTCGCCGTCCGTCTCCGTCATGTACGCCTGCTGCGCCATACCGCCGCCTCACTGCCTGCCGTGCACCGTCCGTCCCCCGGGTACGACCCTAGGGGATGATCGGCTTGGTTCTCGCCGTCTCGTGACGGCCGTACGGGAACGATGACGAGGGGCGCGGTCCCACGGGTTCCGGCGGCGGGCACGGCCCGGTCTGTGACGGAACGCTCACATCAGGGGTGCGCGTCCGGCGTGCTGACGGGGCGTAGTCCGGCGAGCAGCGAGTCGACGATGCGCTCCGGGAGGTCCTCGGGCAGATCGGCGTCGGGGCGCAGGACGGCACGCACGAGCATGGGGCCGACGAAGATGTCGTTGACCAGTTCGAGGTCGAGGTCGGCGCGGAGTTCGCCGTTCTCCTGTCCCCTGCGCAGGACTTCGACGCCCAGCCTGCGCCGGGGCGCTATCACCGTGTTGTGGTAGACCGTCCAGATCTGCGGGCTGCTCTTCATCTGGGCGTGGACGTTGTGCAGGATCGCCGAGGAGCGGCTGGCGAGTCCGCGCCGGCGCAGCGCCTCCAGCAGCACCACCAGGTCGTCGCGCATGGAGGTGCCGGGGAGTTCGGGGTCGTCGGGCTCGGCGGCCCGCAGCACGTCCACGAACAGCGCCTCCTTGCCGCTCCAGCGCCGGTAGATGGTGGCCTTGCCGACGCCGGCGGTGCGGGCGATGCGCTCGATGGACAGCTCGGCGAGCGAGACGCCGTCCTCCAGCAGCTTCATCGTGACCTCGATGATGGCCCGTTCCAGGGCCTCGTTCCGGGGCCGCCCCCGGACGGGCTGCTCGACGGCTGCGCTGTCGGCGGGGCTCACGTCCACTGATCCTTTCGTCGCACTGGGGAATTGTCGCCCACGGCGGGGGCGGGTGCGGCGACTCCCTGCCGCACCCGCCCACCCACCGGTCACTACGACGTGGTCCGGGCCGGTTCCGCCTCCTCCGCGTCGGCGGGCACGGGCTTCGGGCGGCCCGGCAGGAACGCGGCGACCACGGCCGCGCCCACGAGCGCCACCCCCGCCCCGCACAGCGCCGTGACGTGCATGGCGTGCAGGAAGGCGTCGTTGGCGGGGCCGACCAGCGCCCTGCCCCGGTCGCCGAGGCTCGCGGCGACCCCCAGCGTCGCCTCGATCGACTCGCCCGCCGTGTGGCGCAGGCCCTCCGGCAGCGTGCCGAGGCTGCCCTCGATGCCGTTGCGGTACGACGCCGACAGCACCGAGCCGAGGACCGCGATGCCGAGCGCGCCGCCGACCTGGCGGAAGGTGTTGCTCAGCGCGGAGGCCGAGCCCGCCTTCTCGCGGGGCAGGGCCTGCATGATGACCACGCTGGTCGGGGTCATGATGTGGGCCATTCCGGCGCCCATGCAGAAGAAGACGACCTCCAGCAGCCAGATCGGGGTGTCCGCCTCCAGCAGGGCGAACGCCCCCAGGGTGGCGGTGAGGAGGAGCATCGCCGCCGTGGTCGTGGCCCGGACTCCTATGCGGTCCACGACGAGGCGGGCGCGCGGCGCGAAGATCAGCTGGGCGGCGGCCAGCGGCAGCAGCAACAGGCCGGTCTGCAGCGGTGAGTAGCCGCGCACGCTCTGGGTGTAGAAGACCGAGAAGAACGTCACGCCCATGAGCGCGAAGAAGACGAGCGCTATGACGGAGATCGCGGCGGAGAACACCTTGTTCCGGAAGTACCCGACGTCGATGGACGGATGGTCGCTGCGCTTCTCGAAGACCACGAACGCGGCGAGGACCGCCAGTCCGGCCCCTATGGTCACGAGCACGGTCGGATCGGTGAAGTCGGCCAGCTCACCGCCCTTGATGATGCCGTACACGAGCAGGACGAGGCCGACGACCGACAAGGCGACGCCGACGGGGTCGAGACGGCCGGGGCTCGGGTCGCGGGACTCGGGCACCAGCCACATCATCAGGCCGAACGCGAGCAGCACGATGGGCACGTTGATGAGGAACACCGAGCCCCACCAGAAGTGCGCGAGGAGCAGACCGCCGGTGATGGGGCCGATCGCGATGGCGAGCCCGACGCCGCCCGCCCAGATGCCGATCGCCTTGGGCTGCTCCTCGCGCTCGAAGACGTTCATCAGGACGGCGAGGGTGGCGGGCATCACGAAGGCGGCCCCGAGGGCCATCAGCGCGCGGAAGGCGATGAGCTGGGCGGGCGAGCCCGACTCGGCCGCGAGCGCGGATCCGATGCCGAACACGGCGAGTCCGCCGAGCAGCACCTTCTTGCGGCCGATCCGGTCGCCGAGGAGCCCTGCGGAGAACAGCAGTCCCGCGAAGACGAGCGTGTAGGCGTTGATCGCCCACTCCAGCTCGCTCTGGGTGGCGCCGAGGCCGGTCGGGGCGGGTGTCGAGATCGTCTTGATCGCGACGTTCAGGATCGAGTTGTCGAGCACCACGATCAGCAGGCTCAGCATCAGGACGCCGAGGATCGCCCAACGACGCCGGTGCACCGCTTCCGGTATCCGCGGAGCGGTGGGGACGGCAGGAGTAGTCATGGCGCCGAGCTTAGGGCGTTTCCGATACGGAACCGTCTCGTATCGGAATGCCCGGGTGCGTTTCTTACTGAGGTTTTACCCACAGGGGGCGCTCTGGCTCTCGCCCGGGCGAAGTGCCACCATGGGCAGTGGTCCGGGGACGCCGTGAGGGCGCCTCGAGATGACGTTAGGAGCCGTTGCCATGACGCAGCTCTCGGCTGCCCGCAATGCCCCGCAGAAGCCCACCGACGGCAGCAACGCGCTGTACGGGGGCAAGGGCACGCGCCGTATCACCGTCCGCGACATCGCCCTCGCCAAGGAACGCGGCGAGAAGTGGCCCATGCTCACCGCCTACGACGCGATGACCGCCTCCGTCTTCGACGAGGCCGGGATCCCCGTGATGCTCGTCGGCGACTCGGCGGGCAACTGCCACCTCGGTTACGAGACGACCGTGCCCGTCACCCTCGACGAGATGACCATGCTGTCGGCGGCGGTCGTGCGGGGCACCAGCCGCGCGCTGATCGTCGGCGACCTGCCGTTCGGCTCCTACCAGGAGGGCCCGGTGCAGGCGCTGCGCTCGGCGACGCGCCTGGTGAAGGAGGCCGGGGTCGGGGCCGTGAAGCTGGAGGGCGGCGAGCGCTCGCACCGGCAGATCGAGCTCCTCGTGGAGTCCGGCATCCCGGTGATGGCGCACATCGGCCTGACCCCGCAGTCCGTGAACGCGATGGGTTACCGCGTGCAGGGGCGCGGCGAGGAGGCGGCCCAGCAGCTGCTGCGGGACGCCAAGGCCGTGCAGGACGCGGGCGCGTTCGCGGTGGTGCTGGAGCTGGTCCCGGCGGAGCTGGCGGCCGAGGTCACGCGGGTGCTGCACATCCCGACCGTCGGCATCGGCGCCGGTGCGGAGACGGACGCCCAGGTACTGGTGTGGACCGACATGCTCGGGCTGACCGGGGGCCGGGTGCCGAAGTTCGTCAAGCAGTACGCGAACCTGCGCCAGGTCATGGGCGACGCGGCGAAGGCGTTCGCCGAGGACGTCGTCGGCGGCACGTTCCCGCTGGACGAGCACAGCGTGCACTGAGCCTGCCGCGCCGAGCGGGTGGACGCCGGCCGGTCCGGGACGGAAAAATCCCCGGCCGCGTCCACCCGTCGGCGCGCTGTAGGCGGTGTGTCGGCGGTCTGTAGGCGGTCTGTCGGTTCCCCGCAGGCGCCGTCGGCCGCTGTCGACGGCGTGTCGGAACTCTGTCGGCGGCGGTTGCCACTGTTGCGGCATGACGCGAATCCACGACAACCCCAGCGGCGCGGGCAGCGCCGTGACCGTCCGGGGGCTGGTCAAGCACTACGGCGAGACCAAGGCACTGGACGGGGTCGACCTCGAGGTGCGCGAAGGCACCGTGATGGGGGTCCTCGGGCCGAACGGCGCCGGCAAGACCACCCTCGTACGGATCCTGTCCACCCTGCTGGCCGCCGACGCCGGCCGGGCGACCGTCGCCGGCTACGACGTCGCGGCGCAGCCCCGGCAGCTGCGCCGGGTGATCGGCCTCACCGGTCAGTACGCCTCCGTCGACGAGAAGCTCCCCGGATGGGAGAACCTGTACGTCATCGGCCGGCTGCTCGACCTGTCCCGCAGGGACGCCCGGGTGCGCGCCGACGAGCTGCTGGAGCGGTTCACGCTCACCGAGGCCGCCAGGCGGCCCGTGGCCACCTACTCCGGCGGCATGCGGCGGCGGCTGGACCTCGCCGCGTCGATGATCGGACGGCCGAGCGTGCTGTTCCTCGACGAACCCACCACGGGGCTGGACCCCCGCACCCGCAACGAGGTGTGGACCGAGGTCAAGTCCATGGTCGGGGACGGCGTCACCGTACTGCTGACCACCCAGTACATGGAGGAGGCCGAGCAGCTGGCCTCCGAGCTGACCGTCGTCGACCGGGGCAAGGTCATCGCGGGCGGCGGCATCGAGGAGCTGAAGGCCCGGGTCGGCGGCCGCACCCTGCGGATCCGGCCGGCCGACCCGCTGCAGCTGCGACCGCTGGCCGGACGGCTCGACGAACTCGGCATCACCGGGCTCGCCGCCACCGCCGTGGACGTCGAACGCGGCTCGCTCCTGGTGCCGGTTCTCAGCGACGAACAGCTGACGGCCGTCATCGGCGCGGTCAGCGCCCGCGGCGTCACCCTGGCCTCCCTCACCACCGAACTGCCCAGCCTGGACGAGGTGTTCCTCGCCCTCACCGGCCACCGCGCCGGCTCCCCGAACGACGCCACGCCCACCGAGACCCGCGAGGAGGTCGCCGTATGAGCGCGGCCACGATCGACATCGCCACCGCAGCCGACGGACGCATCCCGCTGCGCAGCCACCTGCGGCACACCGGTGCGCTGATCCGCCGCAACCTGCTGTGGATCCGGCAGGACCCCGAGTCGATGTTCGACGCGGTCCTCTTCCCGGTGGTCTTCACCCTGCTCTTCGTGTACGTCTTCGGCGGCTCCATCGGGCAGTCGCTGGGCGGCGGTCAGCAGGCGTACGTGCAGTACGTCATCCCCGGCATGCTGGCCATGATGGGGATGAACATGGCGCAGGGCGTGGGCACCGGCTTCAACACGGACTTCAACTCCGGGGTCATGGACCGCTTCCGGTCGCTGCCCATCGGACGGGGCTCGGTGCTCTTCGCCAAGATCGTCGTGGAGCTGATGCGCATGCTGGTCGCCTGCGCGATCCTCATGGTGGTGGCCGTCCTGGTGGGCTTCGACATCACCCACTGGCCCGGTCTCTTCGCCGCCGTGGGACTGGCCACGGTGTTCGGCTCGGCCCTGATGTGGGTGTTCCTCACGCTCGGCGTGATCATGAAGAGTCCGCAGTCCGTGCAGGCGATGGGCTTCCTGGTGCTGATGCCGCTGCAGTTCGGCTCGTCGATCTTCGCGCCGACCCGGTCGATGCCGGGCTGGCTGCAGAACTTCACCGCGTACAACCCGCTGTCCGCGCTCGCCGACGCGGCGCGCGGACTCATGGTGGGCGGTCCGGTCGCGCACGGCCTGTGGGTGACGCTCGCCTGGTCGGCCGGGCTCACCGCGGTGATGGCGCCGGTCGCGATCTACAAGTTCCGCACGAAGACCTGAGCCGCGGGCGGACGCGGAGCCGCCACGACCGGGCCGGCACGACCCGGCGGCGTGAGCCGAGGCCGGTACGACCGGGCCCGCCGACGACCCGGTCCGGGCCGGACGGGCGCGTCACACCAGGGCGGTGGCCTCCTCGTAGGAGAGGCCGCCGCCCTCGGCGTACGCCCGCTCGAAGCGTTCGTCGCCGAGCGCTGCGCGGGTGCGGTTCAGGGCGAGTTCACGGGCCTCGCGCTCCAGGCGCGGGGGGACGTGTCGCGGCGGCAGCAGGGCCTCGGCGGCCCCGAGACAGCGGGCGCCGGCGTCCGCACCGCCGTCCAGGCCCGTGAGGGCGGTCGCGGCGATGGAGAGATAGAAGGAGCACAGGTGCGGGGCGACGGCCTGGGACACCGGATCGGTCGCCCGGCCGAGGGCGGAGCGGATCCCGGGCAGGGCCTGCGCGTACCGGCCGTCGACCACCTCCAGCCAGGCCTCCGCGCCCAGGACGAACGCGTCGAAGACCGCGAAGTTGCCTAACGTGAAGCGCTCGCGCAGCAGCCTGAGCTGTTCGCGCGCCTCGGCGATGCGCCCGGTCGAGCCGAGTCGGCCGGCCAGGAAGAGGCGGGCCGCGGGGACGGCCTCGTTGCCGCCGTGCGTCGGCCCGTCGATCACCTCGCGCAGCAGGCGCTCGCCCTGCTCCCCGTCGCCCGCTTCCAGCAGCACGCTGCCCAGCCGGGCGCCGAGGACCGCCGCGTGGGCGCGGGCGCCGATCTGTTCGGCGTGCTCCCTGGCGCCCGCGTAGTCGTCGGCGGCGCGGCGGTAGTCGCCGAGCCGCTCATGCGCTTCCGCGCGCGCGGACAGAGCCTCCACGATGCCCCACACGTCGCCGAGACGGCGGAAGATCTCCAGGGCCTCGTCCGCGTCGCGGAAGGCGCTGCCCGCCCAGTCCGCGCGGTTGGCGAGGACGTTGGCGCGCATCTGCAGGCAGGAGGCGAGCTCCCACTCGTAACCGGGCGTGCGGCGGCAGGTCTCCACGTTGGCGTCGACGATGACGCGCATGCGGTCCGTGTCGCCGGTCAGCATCACGGCGAAGAACCAGAGCAGGCCGGGCGCGCGGCAGGTCTGCGGGAGGCCGGGTTCGTAGGTCTCGGCGATCAGGGCCAGTTTGCGCTGCGCCGCCGGGGTCTGCCAGTCGTCCAACTGGTTCTCCATGCAGGCGAAATGGGCCAGATGGACGCCCCGCCGGGCCTCCAGGAGGGTTTCGCCGGTGAGCGGCGGCGGGAAGTCGGTGCAGGGCTTCCAGACCGGGGCCGCCCGGCGCAGCGGCTCGGCGAAGGGGTCGGGACCGAGAGCCATGACCTCGGCGCACCAGGCTCCCGCCTCGAGGCGCAGGTCCCGCATCTGCCAGTACCAGACGAGGGACAGCGTCAGACTGAGCGCCTCCTGCTCGTCGCGGGCGGCGACCGCGCGGCGCAGCGCGGTGCGCAGGTTCTCGTACTCCAGCTGGATGCGTTCGGCGGCCTCGCGCTGACCGGGACCGCGCAGCAACGGCTCGTTGGTGCGGGCGAACTCGCGGTAGTACGTCAGATGCGCGCGCTCGGCGTCGGCCCGTCCACCCGACTCGTCCAGCCGCTCGGCGGCGTACTCGGCGACCGTCTCCAGCAGCCGGTAGCGCATGTCCCCGCCGGGCGACGGGGCGGCGACGACGAGGGACTTGTCGACCAACGAGGCGAGGGTGTCGAGGAGTTCGCGGGGCGGCCGGCCCGCGCGGGCGTCCCGCACATCCCCACGGCCGTCCACGCCGTCTCCGCGGCCCCCCTCGCCGCCCCTGTCCCCGCCACGGCCCGGGGCGGCGCCGCACACGGCCTCCACGGCGGCGAGGTCGCAGCCGCGTGCGAAGACCGACAACCGGGACAGGGCGTCGCGTTCGTCCGCGTCGAGCAGGTCCCAGGACCAGTCGACGACGGCCCGCAGCGTCTGCTGGCGCGGCAGCACCGTGCGACTGCCGGAGGTGAGGAGACGGAAGCGGTCGTCGAGGCGGTCGGCGATCTGACGTGGTGTCAGCATGCGCAGACGGGCGGCGGCCAGCTCGATGGCGAGGGGCAGGCCGTCCAGACGCCGGCAGATCTCGGCACAGGCCTCCGGGTCGTCCTCGGCGCGAAAGCCCGGCCGGGCGGCCGCGCCCCGGTCGGCGAGCAGCCGCAGGGCCACCGGCTCGGGCAGCGGGTCGAGCGGGCGCAGCCGCTCACCGGGCACGCCGAGGGGCTCGCGGCTGGTGGCCAGCACCGTCACCCACGGACAGCGTGCCAGCAGTTCCTCGACGAGCCGGGCGGCCGCCTCCACCACGTGCTCGCAGTTGTCGAGAACGATCAGCATGCGGCGCCGGGCGCAGTGCTCGACCAGGCGCTCCACGGGGTCGCCGTGGCGTTCCGCGGCGGCCCGCAACTCCTCGGCGCCGGCGCCGTACAGCACGGTCTCGCGGGCTCCCACGGCGGTGAGGACGGCCTGCGGCACGGCGTCCGGGGCGGCGACGGGCGCGAGCTCGGCCAGCCACACGCCGTCGCTCGCGATGTGCCGTACGGTCTCGGCGGCCTCCTGCGACAGCCGTGTCTTACCGGCCCCGCCGGGTCCGAGCAGGGTGACGAGGCGCGCGCCGGCCAGGTCCTCCCGGATGGCCGCGATGTCGTCCTCCCGGCCGACGAAGGAGGTGAGCCGGGCTCGGAGGTTGCCGGGGTCCCGCGGTCCCGAGGTCTCGGCAACCGGGCCGGCGGGAGTCGGGTCGCCCGGCCGCGGTTCGGCGGCGGCCGTATCGCCGGAAGCCGCGTCTCCCGGCCTCCCCGGGTTCCCCGGACTCCCGGTGCTCTCATCGGCCGGACGGCGCTCGGGAGCACCGGAGAGCCCGCGCCGCTCCGGCCCACCGGAACCACCGGAGAACCCGGACCCGCCGAGGTCGCCGTTGCCGCCGGAACGGTCCGCCCCGTCGAGACGATCGAGGCCGCGGAAGTCGCGGGAGAAACCCGAGCCGGTGGAGGATTCGGCGTCGCGAGAGCGCCCGGGGCCGCCCTGGGCGCCGGCGTCGCGCGCGAGCCCGGGGCCGCCGGAGGCGCTCGGGCCGGCGGCGGCGCCGGAGTTCACGGGGTTGAGCAACTCCGTGTGGAGTGCGCGTAGTTCGGGGCCCGGGTCGGCGCCGAGGCGGTCGGCCAGCAGTCTGCGTACCTCGTCGTAGGCGACCAGCGCCTGCGCGGTGCGGCCCGCGTCGCGCAGCGCGCGCAGGCGCAGGGCCTGGAGGGGCTCGTCCAGGGGGTGGGCGTCGCACAGGGCGGTGAGTTCGGGCAGCGCCTGCCCGGCCTGGCCCTGGGCGATCGCGGCGGTGTGGCGGGCGCGCAGCGCGTCGAGCCGGCGGGCCTCCCAGCGGCCGGCCTCGGCGGTCCGGTCGGGCAGGTCGGCGAGGGCCGGTCCGTGCCAGAGGGCGAGCGCGTCGTCCAGGAGGACGGCCGCCTTCGCCGGGTCGCCGTCGGCGAGGGCGCGGACGCCGTCGCCGGTCAGCCGCTCGAAACGGTGCAGGTCGACGTCGTCGGGGGCGGCGGACAGCCGGTAGCCGCCCTCGGCGGAGTCGATCGCGTCCGCCCCGAGGGCCCGGCGCAGCCGCCCGACCAGTGCCTGCAGCGCGCCCTGCGCGTCGGCCGGCGGGTCACCCGTCCAGACCTCCTCCACCAGCAGCCCCGCGGGAACGCTCCGGCCGGCCCGCAGGGCCAGCACGGTGAGCAGTGCGCGCAGCCGCGCTCCGCCGACGGCGACGGAGCTTCCGTCCGGACGGAGTGCCTGGGTGGTGCCGAGGATGCGATAGCGCACGGGGTTCATTCTCTCCGGTGGGATCGTGGTCGGTCACGGGGTTGCGTCGGGGTGGCGCGAGCGGCCGCCGCACGGGAGACCGGTCGCGCCGGAACCGACGGCGCGGACGGGACGTTTCTCCTGTACGCCACGTCCGGGTACGGTCGGGCAGTTCCACCAGCGCGTGCCGGACGCGCGAACCGATCCAGGGAGCTCCATGACCACCGCCACCTCCCGCCGCAGCGAGCGGCGGGTCAGTCCCGTCTTCCTGGGGATCCTGGCCGTCACCGCGGTCACGGGCTGGGCCACCTGGTCCGGGTTCGCCGAGCAGCCGGGTGTGGCGGTGTTCCTGTTCGTGACGGCGGCGTGGATCGTGTCGCTGTGTCTGCACGAGTACGCGCACGCGCGCACCGCTCTGCACAGCGGGGACATCTCGGTCGGCGCGAAGGGGTACCTGACGCTCAACCCCCTCAAGTACACGCACGCCCTGCTCAGCGTCGTGCTGCCGGTGCTGTTCGTGATCATGGGCGGGATCGGCCTGCCGGGCGGCGCCGTCTTCATCGAGCGCGGGCGGATCCGCGGGCGGTGGCGGCACAGCCTGATCTCGGCGGCGGGACCGCTGACCAACGTGCTGTTCGCGGTGGTGTGCACGGCGCCCTTCTGGCTGGACGCGCTGGACGGGGTGCCGGACGACTTCCGGTACGCGCTCGGCTTCCTCGCCCTGCTCCAGGTCACGGCGGCGATCCTGAACTTCCTGCCGGTGCCGGGGCTGGACGGCTACGGGGTCGTCGAGCCCTGGCTGTCGTACAACGTGAAGCGGCAGGTGGAGCCGTTCGCGCCGTTCGGGCTGCTGTTCGTGTTCGCGCTGCTGTGGGTGCCGGCGGTGAACGGGGTGTTCTTCGACATGGTCGACGCGGTGCTGCGCGCCCTCGGGATCAGCGACTTCGACACGTACTGCGGACAGTCGCTGTACCGCTTCTGGCAGGGCACGGAGGAGTACTGCGCGGTCAGCCCGTGACGTCGGCGCCGGCCGACCGGCGGAGCTTGTCGCGCTTCACGTAGTACCAGGTCATGTTGGACGACAGGCCCGCGAGCAGCACCCAGACGATGCCCAGGAAGCTGCCCTGGACGAAGGAGACGACCGCCGCGGCCACGGCGAGCACGCAGACGGCGAGGCTGTAGAGGGCGAGCCGCCGGGCCGGGCGGGTCGGGGGAAGGGCGGACATGGGGCGGTTCTCCTGTCGGGGGACACTGCCGGGCTGGCTCCGACCAGTGTCCCCCATGCGCTCATACGTCCGTGACGCGCAGCCCGGCGTGGGCCTTGTAGCGGCGGTTGACCGAGATCAGGTTGGCGACCAGGGACTCCACCTGGTGGGCGCCTCGCAACCGGCCGGCGAAGACGCCGCGCATGCCGGGGATGCGGCCGGCCAGCGCCTGCACGATCTCGACGTCCGCCCGCTCCTCGCCCAGCACCATCACGTCGGTGTCGATCTCGTCGATCTCCGGGTCCTGGAGCAGGACGGCCGACAGGTGGTGGAAGGCGGCGGCGACCCGCGAGTCCGGCAGCAGGGCGGCGGCCTGCTCGGCGGCGCTGCCCTCCTCCGGCTTGAGCGCGTAGGCGCCCTTCTTGTCGAAGCCGAGCGGGTTGACGCAGTCGACGACGAGCTTGCCGGCCAGTTCCTCGCGCAGGGACTCCAGCGTCTTGCCGTGGCCCTCCCACGGGACGGCCACGATCACGATGTCGCTGCGGCGCGCGGTCTCGGCGTTGTCGGCGCCCTCGACGCCGTGGCCGAGTTCCTCGGCGGCGGCCAGGGCGCGGTCGGCGGCGCGCGAGCCGATGATCACCTTCTGGCCGGCCTTGGCGAGCCGGTAGGCGAGGCCCTTGCCCTGCGGCCCGGTGCCGCCGAGCACGCCGACGACCAGTCCGGAGACGTCGGGGAGGTCCCACGGGTCCTTCGCGGGCGCCTTCGCCGGCGCGCCCGCGGAGGCGTTTCGTGCACTGTCGGTAGAGGTCATGGGCCGACTTTACGTGGGGGTGCGCGGCGGTCTTCCCCAGGTCGGGTGAATGCGGGGCGATCGGCGGCCGGCGGCGGCCGGACTGCGACAGCATGCGGCGGCATGGACGCCGTACGGGTCGCGCTGCTGCGTGAGGTGCTCGCCGGGACCGAGTGGCTGGGGGCCACCCGGCGGTTCGCCGCGGTGCTGCGGGGGTCGGTGGTGTCGCACGGGGGCGGGCTGCTGCTGGTCGGCTCGGCGCGGTACGAGCCCTGGCATCTGGCGGCGCACCTGGTGGACGAGGCCGCGTGGTCGGGTACCCCGGAGCTGGCGCCGACGCTGGTGCGCCATCACCCCCGTCCGTCGGACCCGGCGCAGCTGGCGGTCGGCCTGGGCCGGATCGAGGCGGCGCGGCGCGGCGAGACGCTGCTGGTGGCGACGCCGGCGGGGGACGCGCCGCTGCTGGAGCGGGTGTCGGACGCCCGGCGGGCCGGGGTCACGATCCTGGCGCTCGGCGTCGGCGAGGCGCAGCTGACGGCCCTGGCGCACGAGACGCTGGCCGTCCCGGACGGCTCCGCGCTGGACCTGGACACGGTGCAGCACCTGGTGAGCGCGGCGGCCGGGGAGACGCTGCCGCCGGCCCGGGGGCGCCGTCGTCTGCGCGACCGGCTCTCCCATCTCGCCGAACGTCTGACGGCGCCGCCCCCTCCCGCCTGGTGACCGCCCCGGCCCGCCGCGCCGGGCCGGGGGCGCCGAGGGGGGGCGGGACGCCGAACGGGGCGGGGCTACTGAGGGAAAAGCGGTTGCCGCTCTCTCCGGTGGCGGCCGAGCATGGCCCTTCGTGACCGACGACGCCTTGCCCGCTCCCGCTCCCGCTTCCGCTCCCCCGCCCTCCGGTCTGCGTGCGCTGCTTCCCGACCTCGCGCCCTGGCGGGCCTCCCCGGACTTCCGACGGCTGTGGGTCTCGGGGACGATCTCCGGGTTCGGGACCTTCCTCACCTTCGTGGCGCTGCCGGTGCAGGTGAAGGAGCTGACCGGGTCGGCCGCCGCGGTCGGCGCGATCGGGGCCGTGGAACTGGTGCCGCTCCTGGTGTTCGGACTGTACGGGGGCGCGCTCGCGGACGCCTGGGACAAGCGGCTCCTCATCGTGTGGACCGAGGCGGGGCAGGGGCTGCTCAGCGCGGTGCTGCTGGTCAACGCGATGCTGCCGGGGCCGGCGCTCTGGCCGCTGTACGTCGTCGCGGCCCTCTCCTCGGCTCTCGGTTCCGTCCAGCGGCCCGCGCTGGACTCGCTGTGGCCGCGGATCGTCGCCCATGAGCACCTGACGGCGGCCGCCTCGCTGAACGCGCTGCGGTGGACCGTGGGCGGGGTCGCCGGACCGGCCCTCGCCGGTGTCGTCGTCGCCTACGCCGGGCTGGGCTGGGCCTACGCCGCGGATCTGCTCACGTTCGTGGTGTCGGTCGCCTTCATGGCGGGCATCGCGGCGTCCCCGGCGTCGCACGAGGCGGCCCGCCCCTCGCTGAAGGCCGTCGCGGAGGGCGCCCGGTACGCCTGGGGCCGCAAGGAGCTGCTCGGCACGTACGCGGTCGATCTCGCCGCGATGGCCCTCGCGATGCCGCTGGCCGTGCTGCCGTTCCTCGCGGACGAGCTGGACGCCGAGTGGTCGCTGGGGCTGATGTACGCGGCGGTGCCGGCCGGGGCGCTGCTGGTGAGCCTGACCAGCGGATGGACGTCACGGGTGCACCGGCACGGCCGGGTGGTGGCGCTGTCGGCCGCGCTGTGGGGCGGGGCGATCGCCGCGGCGGGGCTCGTCGGCGACGTATGGCTGGTGCTGCTGTGTCTGACGTTCGCGGGCGGCTTCGACATGGTCAGCGGCATCTTCCGCGGGGCCATGTGGAACCAGACGATCCCGGACGAGCTGCGCGGGCGGCTCGCCGGGATCGAGTTGCTGTCCTATTCGGTGGGGCCGACGGTCGGCCAGCTGCGCAGCGGCGGCGTCGCGGCCTGGCTGGGGGTGCGGACGTCCGTCTGGTCGGGCGGTCTGCTGTGCGTGGGCGCTGTGGGGCTGCTGGCGGTGTGCCTGCCGGGGCTGATGACCTACGACGCCCGGACGAACGAGCACGCGGTGCGGCTCGCCGGGCGACGCGCCGCCACCGCGCCCTCGTCGGCGCCGGACGGCTGATCAGCCGCCGCCCGGCGTGCCGCCCTCGGGGGCGTCGTGCCACCGGGGGTCGTTCTCCCACTCGAGGTTGCGCTCGCGGGCGGTCTGCATCGCGTGCTCGGCCTCCCCACGGGTGGCGTACGGGCCGAAGCGGTCCTTGCCCGGGCAGTCGGGACCCTCTTCGACCTTCTTGTGCTCAAGGCAGTAGTACCACTCGCCCGGCTTGCCGGCGGTCCGCTTCTTGAACAGGGGCATGACGGCTCCTCTCGCCATCGTCATGTTCCCCCATGGCCGCTCGTTAGACTCACTGGCATGTCTGGCCAGTCACTGCTCGTCCCAGGCGAGCTGTCCCCCATCCGTTCGGTGCCCGGAAACATCCGCCGGCCCGAGTACGTCGGCAAGCCCGCGCCGGCGCCGTACACCGGGCCGGAGGTGCAGACGCCGGAGACGGTCGAGGCGATGCGCCGGGCCGGCCGGATCGCCGCGCAGGCGATGGCGGAGGCGGCGAAGCTGATCTCGCCGGGCGTCACCACCGACGAGCTGGACAGGGTCGCGCACGAGTACATGTGCGATCACGGCGCCTACCCGTCGACGCTCGGCTACCGCGGCTTCCCGAAGTCCCTGTGCACGAGCGTCAACGAGGTGATCTGCCACGGCATCCCGGACTCGACGGTGCTGCGGGACGGCGACATCGTCAACCTGGACGTGACGGCGTACATCGGCGGGGTGCACGGCGACAACAACGCCACGTACCTGGTCGGGGACGTGGACGACGAGTCGCGGCTGCTGGTGGAGCGGACCCGGGAGTCCCTGGAGCGGGCGATCAGGGCGGTCAGGCCCGGCCGGCAGATCAACATCATCGGGCGGGTCATCGAGTCGTACGCGAAGCGGTTCGGGTACGGGGTGGTGCGGGACTTCACCGGCCACGGGATCAACTCCTCGTTCCACTCCGGGCTGATCGTCCCGCACTACGACAGTCCGCACGCGACGACCGTCATCCAGCCCGGGATGACGTTCACCATCGAGCCGATGCTGACGCTCGGCACCCACGAGTACGACATGTGGGACGACGGCTGGACCGTGGTGACCAAGGACCGCAGGCGGACGGCCCAGTTCGAGCACACACTCGTCGTGACGGACACCGGCGCGGAGATCCTGACGCTGCCGTAGCGCGAGGCGAGACCCGTTCCCGGCCGGGGGCGCGTCTTTTCTTGTACGCTTTTACCGACAGTGTGTCGGCAACCCATTGACTTAGGTAAGCCTTACCGCGAAGGATGGGGACATGGACTCGTTCTCGACACTCATCCGCACGGCGTCCCACGAGCAGCACAGGGAGGCGGAGAGCTCGACGTTCATGGGCGACCTGCTCGGCGGCCGGCTCGGGGTCGACGCCTACGCGCGCTACACCGAGCAGCTGTGGTTCGTGTACGAGGCGCTGGAGGCCGGGGCGGAGCGGCTGGCGTCCGATCCGGCGGCCGGGCCGTTCGTGCGGCCGGAGTTGTTCCGGCTCGCCGCGCTGGAGCGGGACCTGGCGCATCTGCGGGGCCCCGGATGGCGCGACGGCCTGTCGGCCCTGCCGGCGACCGGGCGTTACGCGGCCCGGGTGCGCGAGTGCGCCGAGCGGTGGCCCGCGGGGTACATCGCCCACCACTACACGCGGTATCTGGGCGACCTCTCGGGCGGGCAGATCATCCGCGACCGGGCGGAGCGGACGTGGGGCTTCGCGCGCAAGGGCGACGGCGTCCGGTTCTACGTCTTCGAGGAGATAGGCAATCCCGCGGCGTTCAAGCGGAGTTACCGGGAGCTGCTGGACGGGGTGCGGGCGGACGACCTGGAGAAGCAGCGGATCGTGAGCGAGTGCAGGCACGCCTTCGCGCTGAACACCGCCGTCTTCCGGGAGCTGGGCGAGGAGTTCCCGCTCTCGGCGTGAGCCGGGCGCACGGACGGGCCCCCTCGCTTTCCGGCGAGGGGGCCGTGCGACGGGTCAGAAGCGGTCGCAGTGCTTGCCGGCCCAGAAGATGTCGGCCGAGACCGTGTCGATCGCGCCGACGTACGGGCTGCAGACACCCTTGACCTCACCGAAGTGGTGGTGCTCGCGGGGGCCGGCGTCGGCGGTGGCGGTCGTCGCGCCGACGGCGGCGAGGGCGAATCCCAGGGTGGTGGCGGCAAGGACTGAACGGATGCGCATGGTGTTCCTCTCACGGGGCTGAGCGGTCACGCTCAGTGGTCCCCGTTCGCGTCCGCGCGCACACGCCACACCACCCGTACGGACGCCGACGCACGGCCGGCGGGCTCAGCGCTCGAGGAACACCCGCCCGCCGATCTCCACCCAGCCGTACGGCTGGGGGGCCGTGAGGATCTGGGAGCCCGCTCCCTGGGTGATGTTCAGGGCCCGGCCGAGGCGCTCGGTGAGCAGCAGCGCCGCGGCGCCCGTCGCCTCGTCCTCCTCGACGCCGTCGTCCCGGCCGGGGAAGCCGCGGGCGCGGATCCGGCCCGCGGGCTCGTCCTCCCAGGCCCACGCGTAGATCCACTCGCCCTTCGGCGGCACCGGCAGGTCGTCGACCTCGGCGGCTGTGGCGTACTGGCTCAGGGTGCGCGGCGGGGCCCACTCGGCGCGGGCCTCGATCCAGGTGAACTCGCCGTCCTGGCGGGCACCGACGAGCCCGGCGGGGGTGACGAGCTCGGGGACGTCGAGGAGCCAGCCGACGCCCACGCACGGGTGGCCCGCGAACGGCAGCCGCATGGTGGGCGTGTAGATGTCGACGACGCCGCGCTCGGGGTCGTCGACGAACACGGTCTCGCTGAAGCCGAGTTTGGCCGCGAGCTCCTGACGGTCCGCACGCTCGGGCAGCACCGAGCCTTCGCGCACCACGCCCAGTTCGTTGCCGTAGCCGCCGTTCGGCGCGCAGAAGACGCGGAGCACGTCGTAATCAGTCACCGGGGAATTGAAGCACTGCCGGCGGCGGCGTACGTGCGATCGCGGCGGCCACGGAAACGGAATCTTTGAATCTCCTTTTACCTTTCCTTGACGTCTGGTTTGTGACTCCGTGATCCTCTCGTGCTCTTACAGCGTCTATGAGAGCTGAATCACGGCCAGGACGGGTATTACGCAGGTAAGCCTTGGATAAGTTAGGCGAGCCTCACCAATCCGTGTGAGCCCTGTCACGTGATTTTTCAGCCACCGCTGGGAGCCCGAATGCGAGCCGCACGACTCTCCGTCGTCACCGCCGTCGCCATGGCGACGGCCCTGACCGCCGTCACGGCCTGCACCTCGAAAAGCGGGGACGAGGACGGCGAGCGGGTCATCGGCGTGACCGCCACCGACTCCAAGTGCGAGACCTCCAGGAAGGAGATCTCCGCCGGCCACGTCGAGCTCGCCATCGAGAACAAGGGCTCCAAGGTCACCGAGGTCTACATCCTGTTCCCGGACGACCGGGTCGTCAGCGAGCGCGAGAACATCGGCCCCGGCACCAAGCAGCGGGTCACCGCCGAGGTGAAGGCCGGTAGCTACGAGATCGCGTGCAAGCCGGGCATGAAGGGCGACGGCATCCGCCAGGACCTCAAGGTCACCGGCGGCTCCGCGGCCGAGCGCGATCCCCGGCTGGACAAGGCGGTGGCCGCCTACCGCTCCTACGCGCAGGCCCAGGCCGACGAGACACTGCCCAAGGTCGCGACCTTCGTCGCGGCGGTCAAGGCCGGCGACCTCGAGGCCGCGAAGAAGGCCTACGCTCCCTCCCGCATCGGCTGGGAGCGCACCGAGCCGGTCGCGGAGTCCTTCGGCGACATCGACCCGAAGGTCGACGTCCGCGCCGACGGCCTGGAGGCGGGCCAGAAGTGGACCGGCTGGCACCGGCTGGAGAAGGCCCTCTGGCAGGACAAGAAGATCGGCGCCGAGGAGAAGACCCTCGCCGACCAGCTGGTCACCGACCTGACCGACTGGCAGAAGCGCGTCGGCAAGGCCGAGATCACGCCGACCTCCATGGCCAACGGCGCCAAGGAGCTCCTCGACGAGGTCGCCACCGGCAAGGTCACCGGCGAGGAGGAGCGCTACTCGCACACCGACCTCGTCGACTTCAAGGCCAACGTCGAGGGCGCGCAGAAGTCGTACGACCTGCTCAAGCCGGTCGCCCAGAAGAACGACCCGGCCCTGGTCACCGAGCTGGACAAGCAGTTCGCCGCGCTGAACGCGCTGCTGGACGCCTACCGGCCGAACGCCACGTCCTACGAGTTCACCTCGTACGACAAGGTCGGCGCCGCCGACCGCAAGAAGCTGTCGGACGGGGTCAACGCGCTCGCGGAGCCCCTGTCCAAGCTCGCCGCCGCCGTCGCCAAGTAACCGAACAGCATCCGAGGGGCCAGGACATGACGGAGTCGGACATCCAGGGCACCAGCCCGACGCGACGGTCGCTGATCGGCTGGGGCGGTGCCGGGCTCGCGCTCGGCGCCGCCGCGGCGGGCGGCGCGGTCGCGATGACCCGCACCGGCAACGACGTCGACCCGGTGGCCGCCGACGCGGGCGCCGCGGTCGACTTCCACGGCGCGAACCAGGCGGGCATCGCCACACCCGTGCAGGACCGGCTGCACTTCGCCGCGTTCGACGTGACGACCACGGACCGCGCCGAGTTCGTCCGGCTGCTGAAGGACTGGACCGAGGCGGCCCGCCGGATGACGGCCGGGAAGGCGGTCGGCGAGGGCGCGCACGGCGGCCTTCCCGAGGCGCCGCCGGACGACACCGGCGAGGCGCTGGGCCTCAAGCCGTCCCGGCTGACCCTGACGGTCGGCTTCGGGCCCTCCCTGTTCACGAAGTTCGACCTGGCCGCCCGGCGGCCGGGCGCCCTGGTCGACCTGCCCGCCTTCGCCGGGGACGCGCTCGACGCGGCCCGCAGCAACGGCGACCTGTGCGTCCAGGCCTGCGCGGACGATCCGCAGGTCGCCGTGCACGCGATCCGCAACCTGGCCCGGATCGGCATGGGCAAGGTCGTCATCCGCTGGTCGCAGCTCGGCTTCGGCAAGACCTCCTCCACCACGCCCGACGCGCAGACCCCGCGCAACCTGATGGGCTTCAAGGACGGCACCCGCAACATCGCGGGCACCGAGACCGACCGGCTGAAGAAGTTCGTGTGGGTCGGCGAGAAGGACGGTGCCGACTGGATGACGGGCGGCTCCTACCTCGTCGCCCGGCGCATCCGCATGCACATCGAGACCTGGGACCGCACCTCGCTGCAGGAGCAGGAGGACATCTTCGGCCGGGACAAGGGCGAAGGCGCTCCGGTCGGCAAGGCGAAGGAGCACGACGAGCCGTTCCTGAAGGCGATGAAGCCCGACGCGCACGTCCGGCTCGCGCACCCCGACTCCAACCAGGGGTCGACGATCCTGCGCCGCGGCTACTCCTTCACCGACGGCACCGACGGTCTGGGCCGGCTGGAGGCGGGGCTGTTCTTCCTCGCCTACATGCGCGACGTGAGCAACGGATTCGTCCGCATCCAGCGCCACCTGGCGACCGACGCGCTCAACGAGTACATCCAGCACGTGGGTTCGGCCGTCTTCGCGGTCCCTCCGGGCGTCCGCGACAAGGACGACTGGTGGGGCCGGACGCTGTTCTCCAAGGAGGCGTAGCGCGTGTTCTCCAACTACCTGATCGGACTGCGCGAGGGCCTGGAGGCCAGCCTCGTCGTCTGCATCCTCATCGCCTACCTGGTGAAGACCGGACGGCGCGACGCGCTGAAGCCGGTGTGGGCCGGCATCGCCGTCGCGGTGCTCATCGCGATGGCCTTCGGCAGCGTCCTCGAATTCGGCTCGCAGGAGCTGACGTTCGAGGCGCAGGAGGCGCTCGGCGGTTCGCTGTCGATCGTCGCGGTCGGCCTGGTGACGTGGATGGTGTTCTGGATGCGGCGCACCGCCCGGCACCTGAAGGCGGAACTGCACGGCAAGCTGGACGCGGCCCTCGCCATGGGCACCGGCGCGCTGGTCGCCACCGCGTTCCTCGCGGTCGGCCGGGAGGGCCTGGAGACGGCCCTGTTCGTGTGGGCGTCGGTGCACGCGGCCGGCGACGGCACCCCGCGCCCGCTGATCGGCGTGGCGCTGGGCCTCGCGACGGCCGTCCTGCTCGGCTGGCTGTTCTACCGCGGAGCGCTGCGGATCAACCTGGCGAAGTTCTTCACCTGGACGGGCGGCATGCTCGTCGTGGTGGCCGCCGGCGTCCTCGCGTACGGCGTCCACGACCTCCAGGAGGCCGACTGGGTCCCGGGCCTGACGGACAAGGCCTTCGACGTCAGCGACACGATCCCGCCCGACAGCTGGTACGGGACGCTGCTGAAGGGCGTGTTCAACTTCCAGCCCGATCCGACGGTCGTCCAGGTCACGGTGTGGCTGCTCTACCTGATCCCGACGCTCGCGCTGTTCCTCGCCCCGGTAGGGTTCGCCTCCGGGAAGGGGAGGGTGAAGTCACCTGATGAGCAGGGAACGCAGCCTGACGACCGGGGCTCCGAGCACGCGCGGGCCCCGAAGGCGTGACCGGTACGCGCTGACCGCGGCCTCGCTCACCGCCGTCTCGCTCCTGGCGAGCGGCTGCGTGGTGGTCCACGGGGAGCGCGAGGTGCTCCCGGGCGCCACGGCGAAGGAGGCCGCCAAGGCGGTCGACCGGTTCACGTCCGCGTACAACAAGGCGGACGCGGCGTACGACGCCTCCCTGGACGCCGAGTACACCGCCGGCGCCCTCCGGGCCATCGACGCGGCGCGCCTGAAGGCGGGACGCGCCAACAACCCGAACGGCAACCCCCAGCACAAGCCGCTGGTGCTGTCGGACGTGTCGTACACGATCCCCGAGAAGGCCGGCTGGCCGCGCTGGTTCGTCGCCGACGCCAAGGGCAACAAGGGCGGTGACACGCGCTGGCTGCTGGTGTTCACCCGCGACGCGCTGTCGCAGCCGTGGCGGGCGACGTACCTGACGCTGGTGGCGCCGGGCTCGCTGCCGAAGTTCGAGAAGGACGAGGACGGTTGGGCGCAGGCGGTGCCGGCCGACACCTCCCGGCTGGCGCTCGCGCCCGAGGACCTGAGTCAGGACTACACCGAGTACCTGCAGGGCGGCGGGGGCCCGTTCGCGGACGGCGCGTACACCAGCGCGCTGCGCGCCACGCGCACGAAGAACGCCAGTCGGCCGGGGCTCGCGACGCAGTACATCGACGAGCAGCTCACCGAGGGCGCCTACGCGCCGCTGGCGCTGCGCACCACGGACGGTGGGGCGCTGGTGTTCTTCACCACGCACCACTACGTGAGGCAGACGGCCGCGGCGGGCGCCGCGGTGCCCGCCCCGAACCAGAGCGTGCGGGCGCTGACGACGGGCGAGATCAAGCAGTCGCTGACCATGGAGTTCGTCGCCAACGAGGTGGCGCTGGCCCCCGCGAGGGGTTCCGCCGGGGGGAAGGTGTCGCTGCTCAGCCGGCTCGAGGGGCTGACCGCGGCGAAGGGCGAGTGACGCCCCGCCGCGCGGCGGGGACGGGGGGACCGGCCCGGGGCCCGGGCGCTCAGCGGTGCAGGGGCCAGGCGCCGGCGCTGTGGTCCGGGGTCTCGCCGGCGTGGCGGGCGCACGCGTCGGTGAGGATCTCCAGGAGCGTGAGCGGGTCGGGCAGCGGGTGCTCGGGGCCGCGCAGCCAGTGCACGCTCTGCGCGTCGTCGCCGGGGAGCCGGGCGGGCGGCACGAGGACGTAGGAGCCCCGGCAGTGCCAGCGCAGGCCGGGGTGCTCGTCCATGGTCTCGGGGTGGCAGTCCAGCTCACAGGGCCACCACTCGTCCTCGTCCTCGGGGGTGCCGCGGGTGAGGGTGAAGAAGAGCAGCCGGCCGTCGTCGCTGACGGCGACCGGGCCGACCTCGACGCCGGCGTCCAGCAGCCGCTCGAGGGCCGCCCGGCCGGCTTCCACGGGCACGTCGAGGACGTCGTGCGTCATGCCGGTGGCGGTGATGAAGTTGGCCTGCGGCTGATGACGGGCCCAGCGCTCGATCTGGGCGCGGTCGGTGGTGGACTGCGTCTGCCAGGCGAACGACACCGGGTGCCGGGCCGGGGTCGGGCAGCCGACGCGGTCGCAGGAGCAGCCGTAGCCGGGGGCCGGATGAGCGGCGGGCGCGAGCGGGAGACCCGCTCCGGCGGCGGCCAGCAGCAGGGCCTCACGGCCGCCTTCGCCCGCGGCTTCCGTCGGGCCGCTCGTGCGCAGCCACTCCGAGAGTTTGCCCCACAGGCCGGTCCGGCCGCCGAACTCCGCGCTCATCTGTCCCCTCGCCTCGCTGTGGTGCGGACAGCATGCCTCATGGTCCCATCATCCTGCGCATCGGGGGGCCGGAGCCGTGAATCGGGGCAGGTGGGACGGGTGGGGCCAGAGTGATACATGTGGTGCCTGCTCACCGGGGAGCGAGGCCGTGCAGGGCGTAGTCGACGAGGGTGTCGGTGTACTCGTAGGAGATCGGGCCGGTGTACTGCAGCCAGCGCTGGGCGAGCGGTGAGACGAAGAACTCGAGGGCGATGCGCAGATCGACGTCGGCACGGACCTGACCGGCCTCCTGGGCGGCGCGCAGCCGGTCCACGTAGAGCCGGAGGGACGGCTCCAGGAGCTTCGCCGTGAACGCGCGGCCGACCTGTTCGTCGACCACACCCTCGGCGGCCAGGGCGCGGGAGGGCGCCTCGAACCCGGGGTCCGTGAGCTGGTCGACGGTGGCCCGCAGCACGGCCTTGAGGTCGGCGGCGAGGTCGCC
Organism: Streptomyces sp. P3; assembly: GCF_003032475.1. Lineage (NCBI taxonomy): Bacteria > Bacillati > Actinomycetota > Actinomycetes > Kitasatosporales > Streptomycetaceae > Streptomyces > Streptomyces sp. P3. The sequence goes on along the minus strand of NZ_CP028369.1, from coordinate 3,964,897 downwards.
GGTGTCGGGGATGGCGTACGGCTCGTGCTCGGCCGCCCCCGCGTCCCGCGCCGCCTGTTCGCCGAGGTCGAGGAACGCCTCCAGCAGGACGTCGGCCTTCGATCCCCACCAGCGGTAGATGGTCTGCTTGCCGACGCCGGCCCGGGCCGCGATGCCCTCGATGGTGGTCTTCGGATAGCCGACCTCCACGACGAGGGCGAGGGCGGCGTCGTAGATCGCGCGCCGTGACCGTTCGCTGCGGCGGGCGGTGTCGGGGGCCGGCTTTCCGGGCTGGGTGACCATGCTCCGAAGGTACCAAGCCGGTGAGACGGTCCGTCTCGGAAGCGGCCGTCCGGCCGGCTCCGGGGCCTCCGCCCGGCTTGCGGGCCGTCGCCCGGGACGGGAGCCGTCGCCCGGCCGGGGACGGTCAGGTGGGCTCGGGACGGTCAGGCCGGCTCGCCGGGGTAGCGCACCCCGATCTGCTCCCGGACGGCGTCCAGGGTCCGCATGACGGCGAGGCTGCCGTCGAGCGGGACGAGCGGGGACTCGGTCTCGCCGGCCCGCAGGGCGCGCATGACCTCGCGGGCCTCGTGCCGGAACGTGGTGCGCGGCCCGTCGGCCGGGTCGGCGGCGAACTCCTCGGGGTCGTGCCCGGCGCGGTGCAGGACGATCCGGTCGGGGTGGAAGAAGCCGGCCGGGATGTCGATACGGCCGCGCGAGCCGGTCACCGAAGCGGTGGTGCCGGTGCCGCCGGAGACGGAGCAGTGCAGTGCGGCGAGCGCACCGGAGTCCCAGGACAGGGCCAGCGCCGTCTGGAGGTCGACGCCCTCGGCGGACAGCACGGCCCGGGCGGCGATGCCCGACGGCTCACCGAGCAGCAGGTGGGCGAAGGAGACCGGGTAGACGCCGAGGTCGAGGAGCGCGCCGCCGCCCTGGGCGGGGTCGCGCAGCCGGTGCGAGGGCGGGAAGGGCCCCTCGAGGCCGAAGTCGGCCTGCACGGTGCGGACGTCGCCGATCGCGCCGTCGTCCACGAGGGCCTTGAGACGGCGGATGACCGGGTTGCAGTACATCCACATGGCCTCCATGAGGAAGCGGCCGCCCGACCTGGCCAGCCCCACGAGTTCCTCGGCCTCGCGCACGTTCAGCGTGAACGCCTTCTCGCACAGCACGTTCCGCCCGGCCTCCAGGCAGAGTCCGGCGGCGAAGCGGTGGGCGGCGTGCGGGGTGGCGACGTAGACGACGTCGATGTCCTCGTCGGCGGCGAGGGCCGCCCAGTCGCCGTACGCGCGGGGGATGCCGAACCGGTCGGCGAACGCCTTCGCGGAGGCCTCGGTGCGTGAGGCCACGGCCACGACCTCGGCGTCGGGCAGGTCGATCAGGTCCGCCGTGAACGCGGCGGCGATCCCGCCGGTCGCCAGGATGCCCCACCGAACCGTGTCCGTCGTCATACCGCGCCCCGCCCTCGTGCCGTCCCAGCAGTGTGTTCGAGCTGAGAGCATAGGTGGCCGAGACGTCGGAGAGGGAGGGGCGACCGTATGCCGGAGGGTGGGGCCGTGCACCGGGTGCCGGACACTGCCGTGGCGCCGCCGGTGCGGGAGCGACGCCGGACCGGACTGCTCGTCACTCTCGTCCTCGGCGGTCTGACGGCCACTCCCCCGCTGTCGATGGACATGTACCTCCCGGCGCTGCCGGGGGTCACCCGCTCGCTGCACGCGTCCGCCGCGACCGTGCAGCTCACGCTGACGGCGTGCCTGGCCGGCATGGCGCTGGGGCAGCTGGTGGTGGGGCCGATGAGCGACCGGTGGGGGCGCCGGCGTCCCCTGCTCGCCGGCCTCGCCGTGTACGTCGTGGCGACCGCGCTGTGCGCGCTGGCGCCGACGGTGCAGGCGCTGGTCGGGTTCCGGCTGGTGCAGGGGCTCGCGGGCGCGGCCGGAATCGTGATCGCGCGGGCCGTGGTGCGTGATCTGTACGACGGCGTGGCGATGGCCCGCTTCTTCTCCACCCTGATGCTGATCTCCGGGGTCGCCCCGGTGGTGGCGCCGCTGATCGGCGCGCAGATCCTGCGGGGCACGGACTGGCGGGGGGTGTTCGTGCTGCTCGCGGCGGTGGGGCTGCTGCTGTCCGTGGTCGTGTGGAACAGGCTGCCGGAGACGCTGCCCGCCGCCGAGCGGCACGCGGGCGGGGTCGGCGAGGCGCTGCGCTCGATGCGCCGGCTCCTGTCCGACCCGCCCTTCACGGGCTACCTGCTCACCGGCGCCTTCGCCTTCGCCGCCCTGTTCGCGTACATCTCCGCCTCGCCGTTCGTGGTCCAGGAGATCTACGGTGCCTCCCCGCAGACGTTCGGCCTGCTGTTCGGCGCGAACTCGGTCGGGCTGGTGCTGATCGGCCAGGTCAACGGCAAGGTGCTGGTGGGCCGGGTGCGGCTGGACCGGGTGCTGGCCGTCGGGCTGGCGACGGCGGCGGTGGCCGCGGCCGCCCTGCTGCTCCTGACGACCGGTGTGTTCGGCGAGGTCGGGCTGACCCCGGTGGCCGTCGCGCTGTTCGTGCTGATGTCCGCGATGGGCGTCACCCTGCCGAACGCCCAGACGCTCGCCCTGCTGCGGGTGCGGCACTCCGCCGGTTCCGCCTCGGCGCTGCTGGGCACCTCGTCCTTCCTCGTCGGCGCGATCGCGTCCCCGCTCGTCGGCGAGCACACCGCCGTCCCGATGGCCGTCGTCCAGTTGACGGCCGTACTGACGGCGGCGGCCTGTTTCATGGTGATGTGCCGTCCCTGGCGTCCGAGAGCGGGAGAAGAGAGCTGAGCACCCCGAGACTGCGCGTCGACACACCGGAACGGGCCGGGCTCGACCCCGAGGAGACACGGCTGCTCGTCCGCGACGTCGTGGACCTCACCGCCGGGGACCGCCCGTGGGCGGCGGGCGCCGTGGTGGTGGCCGGGCGCGGCCCGGTGATCGCGGTGCGCAGGGCCACGGGCTGGGCGGTGCGGTACGCGGCGTACGATCCGGCGGCCGACGCCGGCGTGGAGCTGACCGCCGGGGAGCGGGTGCCGATGACCGTGGACACGCCCTTCGACCTGGCCTCCCTCACCAAGCTGTTCACGTCGGTCGCGGCGGTGCAGCAGATCGAGCGCGGCACCCTCGGCATCGACGCGCTCGTCGGCGCCTATCTGCCGGACTTCCGCGGGGCCGCCGAGCACGGTGTCACCGTCCGCCAACTGCTCACCCACACCTCCGGACTGCGGCCCGAACTGCCCCTGTACGACTGCGCCGGCCTCGCCGAGCGGATGGCGCTGCTGCGCGCGGAGGCGCCGTCCGGCGAGCCGGGCCGGTACGTGTACTCCGACCTGAACATGCTGCTGCTCCAGCAGCTCCTGGAACGGCTGACCGGCCGCCCGCTCGATGTCCTCGTGCACGAGGGGATCACCCGTCCGCTGGGGATGACCGCGACCGGGTTCGGCCCCTGCCCCGGCGCGGCGGCCACCGAGGACCAGCGGCGGCCGTGGGCGAGGGCGGACCGGGGGATGCTGCGGGGCGAGGTGCACGACGAGAACGCGTGGGCGCTGGGCGGGGTCGCCGGTCACGCGGGCCTGTTCTCGACGGGCGACGATCTGGCGGTGTTCTGCCGGACGCTGCTGGCGGGCGGCTCGTACGGGACCGCCCGCATCCTCGGCCCCGACTTCGTGGAGCTGCTGCTGACGCCGCCGGGGCTGGGGTTCGCGGTGGACCAGCCGTGGTTCATGGGCGAGCTGGCGGGCGAGGGCGCGGCCGGGCACACCGGGTTCACGGGAACGTCACTGGTCCTGGACCCCGCGACGGACACGTTCGTGGTGCTGCTGGCCAACACGGTCCACCCGGTGCGCCGGACCCCGGACAGCTCGCCGCGGGCCCTGGCGGGAACGCGGATGGCGATGGCGGTGCGGTAGGGGTGCCTCGGGCATGCTGTACGGCGCCGGGCCTGGCAATGTCAGCCTGTCCGGCGCTTGAGGACGAGGCCCTTTCAGGGCCGAAGCGGGGGTCCGGGGGCGGTAGCCCCCGAAGAGGGCGGCACCAGCACCGGTGCCCCATAATCGCCGGGTGAACGTCTCTGCCCCCGCCGCCGAAACCCTCCGCACCGCCCTCGGAGAACTCCTCGACGGGCTGCCGCCCCGGCAGGCCGCGCAGGCCGTCGAGCGGCTCATCGCCAGCTACCGGGGCGCCACCCCCACCGACGCGCCGATCCTGCGCGACCGCGCGGACGTGGCGGCCTACGCCGCGTACCGGATGCCGGCGACCTTCGAGGCGGTGTGCTCGGCGCTGGAGGCGTTCGCGGACGCGGTCCCGCGCTGGACACCGGGCAGCCATGTGGACGTCGGCGGCGGCACCGGCGCCGCGACCTGGGCGGTGAGCGCGGTCTGGGAGGGCACGCGCCCGGTGACCGTCCTCGACTGGGCGGAGCCCGCGCTGGCCCTCGGCCGTGAGATCGCCGCCGCCAACCCGGCACTGGCGGACGCCCGTTGGCAACGCGGCCGGATCGGCTCGGCGCTCACACTGGACCCGGCGGACCTGGTCACCGTCTCCTACGTCCTCAACGAGTTGCCCGCCGCCGACCGCGCCGCCCTCGTCGACGCCGCCGCGTCGGCCGCGCAGGCCGTGGTGATCGTCGAACCGGGCACCCCCGACGGCTACGCCCGCGTGATCGAGGCCCGTGACCGGCTGATCGACGCCGGTTTCCGGGTGGCCGCGCCCTGCCCGCACAGCGCGGCCTGCCCGATCGTCCCCGGCACGGACTGGTGCCACTTCTCGGCCCGGGTCAGCCGCTCCTCCCTGCACCGCCAGGTCAAGGGCGGCTCACTGCCGTACGAGGACGAGAAGTTCAGCTATGTGGCGGCCGCCCGCTTCCCCGTCTCCCCCGCCCCCTCCCGCGTCGTCCGCCGCCCCCAGATCCGCAAGGGCCAGGTCCTCCTCGACCTGTGCGAGACCGAGGAGCGGCTGAGCCGCACCACGGTGACGAAGCGGCACGGCGAGCTCTACAAGGCGGCCCGGGACGCGGACTGGGGGGACGTCTGGCCGCCGGCCGACGAGTGAGTCCGGGGCGGCCGACGTCGTCCGGAGCGCCTCGGCGTCGGGTGTCCGCGCGGCTCCCGGGGTCGCGGGGCCGCTGCGGGCGTCTCCCGTACGCTGCGGGGCCATGGACGGGAACACGAGGATCGCGGTGGTGACCGGCGCGGGATCCGGCGTCGGGCGGGCGGTGGCCGGCGAACTGCTGCGCGCGGGCTGGTCGGTGGCACTGGCGGGACGGCGCGCCGAAGCGCTGGAGGAGACGGCCGCGCTGACGCCGCAGGGCAAGAGTCTCGCGGTGCGGACGGACGTCTCGCGCCCGCAGGACGTGACGGCCCTCTTCGCCGCCGTGCGCGAGCGGTTCGGGCGGCTGGACCTGCTGTTCAACAACGCGGGCACGTTCGGTCCGGGCGGTGTGCCGTTCGAGAACCTGCCCTACGACGCCTGGCGGCACGTCGTGGACACCAACCTCAACGGGGCGTTCCTGTGCGCGCAGGCCGCGTACCGGCAGATGAAGGAGCAGCGCCCGCAGGGCGGCCGGATCATCAACAACGGCTCGGTCTCGGCGCACACGCCGCGTCCGCTGTCCGCGCCGTACACGGCGACCAAGCACGCCCTCACCGGTCTGACCAAGTCCCTCTCGCTGGACGGGCGGGCGTACGGCATCGCCGTCGGGCAGATCGACATCGGCAACGCGGCGACGGCGATGACGGCGCGGATGGGCACGGGCGCGCTGCAGGCCAACGGCGAGATCGCGCCGGAGCCGGTGATGGACGTCGCCGACGTGGCCCGCACGGTGCGGCACATGGCGGAGCTGCCGCTGGAGGCCAACGTGCAGTTCGCGACGGTGCTCGCGACGGCGATGCCCTACGTGGGACGGGGCTGAACGGCGCCGGAGGCCGCCCCACGGATCGTCAACTCCGCAACCTGCACAATCGGAATTCATCGGTCCGCACCATTGCGGCCGGTGGCAGACCTATGCTCAACTCTTCTGCACGGAAACTTCACACTTGGTGCACGACAGTTCCGCACCGAAGGACCGAAGAGCCATCCCGAGGGGGGAGGGCAGCCGTCCCATGGCACCGGGTGGGGGTGGACCTCGCCGGGACCGCGAGGTACGCACCGGTGCCGTGGGACGGCTGCCACACCGTCAACTGCCCGGCGGAGTCTGCCGGGTGCGCCGTCTGCGCACCGCGTACGCCCCGCCCACCGCGAGCGCCACCGCTCCCCCGGCCCCGCCGAGCATCCCCCAGCCGTCCGGCCCACCGCCCGCCGACGAGGCCCGCCGCGCCCCTGGATACGGCGGCGCCGGCACGGCCGTCGCCTTCTTCCCGCCCTCGCTCAACGCCTCGACCAGCGTCCCCACGGGCCGCGCCGAACTCCGCTGCGCGAAGCCCCAGTCGAGCAGTGCGGCCGTCTCCCCGTAGACGGCGTTGTGGCCGCTCTCGGGATGCAGCACGGTGACGATCAGTGTGCGGCCGGCCCGGGTCGCGGCGCCGGCGAAGGTGTTGCCGGCGCTGCTGGTGAAGCCGTTCTTCACCCCGATCAGACCCGGGTACGGGGTCACCCCGGAGGAGCCCGACAGCAGCCGGTCGGTGTTCTCGATCACGCGGGTCCGCCCGCCGCCGGCCGGGAAGCGGGCGGTCCTGGTGGCACAGTGGGCGCGGAAGCCGGCGTCGCGCAGGCCGTGCCGGGCGAACAGGGCGAGGTCGTAGGCGGAGGACAACTGGCCCGGGTGGTCGTACCCGTCGGGGCTCACGACGTGGGTGTCCAGCGCCTGGAGGTCGGCCGCCCTCGCCTGCATCTCGGCGACCGTCTTCGCGACCCCGCCGTTCATCCGGGCGAGCACCTGCACGGCGTCGTTGCCCGAGCGCAGGAAGACGCCCAGCCACAGCTGTTCGACGGTGTACGTGACGCCGGTCCGGACGCCGACGAGGCTGGAGCCGGACGGCACGCCGGCCAGGTCCGCGTCGGTCACGGTGCGCCGCTCGGTAGGCGCGAACCTGTCCAGCAGAGTGTCCGCGAACAGCATCTTCAGCGTGGACGCGGGCGCGACCCGCAGATGCGCGCGGTACGAGGCGAGCACCTCGCCGCTGTCGTGGTCGGCGACCAGCCAGGCGCGGGCGGTCAGCTTCCCCGGCAGTGCGGCGGCGCCCGCGCCGGCCTGGACGCCACCGGCGGCCAGCCGGGCCCCGCCGACCACGCCGCGCGTCGCCGCGGCGGCCGGCCCGGCGAGGAACGGTGCGGCCGCGAGGGGCGCCGTGGCCGCTGTCGCCAACAGGGAACGCCGGGAGAGCGACGGCGCCGACGGCGAGGGTGACGGCCGGCGCGGGGGCTGACGCGGCGACCGCTGCGAGGGCTGATGTTGCGGAGGCTGGTGCGGGGAGGGGCCCGAGAATGCGTGCACTGCGGGACCGTACACGCATTCTCATGCCGTACGCGTCCGTCGCGTCCGTCGCCCAGGGTGACGCACGAACTCGCCGCGTCCTACGCCTGACCGGTCTCGAACCGGGAGATGCGTCCGTCGTCCGCGACGACGAAGCTCCACCGGGTGCGCATCTCGCCCCAGGTGTCGTTGCGGTAGTCGGCGACGAGGGCCCGGCCGCCGTCCGACTCCCTGGTGACGTCCAGGTGCCCGTGGGAGGAGAAGATCTCCCGGTCGGCCCACTCCTCGAGGTCGCGGTCGGAGCCGTCGTCCGACATGGTCGCGTCGGGCGTGAGGAGGCGGCGGAAGGCCTCCTCGTCGTGGGCGTTGACGGCGGCGACGAAGGCCCGGACCGCCGGGTCGCTGAGTCTGTCGATCTGGATCGCCATGTGGGCCAGACTCACACCGCGGTCCGGGCCCCGCCACCCGAACGGCGTGCAGGACGGGCCGGACGGGTGTGGGAGGTGCGACGGTGGAAACGCGTGGGGGTGTTCCTGTCGTTGTTCCCGCTTCCCCTTCAGGGAGTCACCGTGACCTGTTACGACCGACGTGATCTCGGCCTGCTGCTGCTCCGGCTGGGCACCGGCGGAGTGCTGGCGGCACACGGCGCGCAGAAGCTTTTCGGCTGGTTCGGCGGACACGGCCTGGAAGGGACCGGCCAGTTCATGGAGTCCGTCGGCTACGCGCCGGGCAAGGCGAGCGCCACCGCGGCGGGTCTGGCGGAGGCCGGCGGAGGCACACTGCTGGCGCTGGGCCTCGCCACCCCGGCGGCCGGCGCCGCGGCCGCCGGCGCGATGGCGGGCGCGTCCGCCGTCCACACGCCCAACGGCTTCTTCGCGGCGAGCGGCGGCTACGAGCACGCCGCCTCCCTGGGCCTGGCCGCCGCGGGCCTCGCCGTCACCGGACCCGGCCGGCTCTCCCTCGACCACGCCCTCGGGCACACCGTCGACCGCAGCTGGATGGTCCCGGCCGCGCTCGGCGTGACGGCCGCCGTCACGGCGGTGGTCGTGGGCCTGCGCAACCAGCGGCTGCGCAGGCGGGAGGAGGGCGAGCAGGAGGCGCTGTTCGAGAACTAGCAACCGGCAGATTCCGGCGCGGGCGACGGCCACGGCCATCGCCTGAGAGGCTGCGCCCATGAGCACCGAGCCGCCCCACGCCCACCCCGTGCCCCCGCCCCACGCGCAGCCCGTGCCCCTGCCCGGACGAGAGCCCGCCTCCCCGTCCTCGCAGACCGGCGAAACGGTTGAGCTCTGGGCCACCGTCGACGCCCTCCGTGCCTGGCTGGACGCCGGGCGCGTGCACGACGGCCTCGACGGACTCCTGCTGCGCGTGCTGAAGCTGTCGGAGGAGGTCGGCGAGGTCGCCCAGGCGGTCATCGGCGCGACCGGGCAGAACCCGCGCAAGGGCGTCACCCACACCTGGGACGACGTCCGCAGCGAGCTGTGCGACGTGATCATCACGGCGCTGGTCGCGCTGCGCACACTCACGCCGGACGCGCAGGCGGTGTTCACGGCGCATCTGGCGCGGGTGGCGGAGCGGTCCCTCTGCGGCGCGGGCGACCACCGCTCGACGTAAACCCGCACGACGACCGTGCGCAGGCCGACCGTGTCCCGGCCCCGGCGACACCGAAGGCGTCTCGACCCCCGGAGCGCTCCGGCGAAGCCGGTCGACCGAGGTGCCACGCCCCACGGCGGCGGTCCGCCGCCGCCCCGGGCGAGCATGCGTGGCGAAGGCCGAACTCCGTTCACGGAACCGCCCGCCCGCGTATCGCGTACCTCTGTACGATCACCGCACGCGAAGCGGGGGCGCTGAGGCGGAGGGGCGGGCATGGACGACAACACAGGCAGACGCAGGTCGACTTGGCTGAGAGCCACGGCGTCGGCGGCCGCGGCGGCAGCATTGCTCACGGGCTGCGGCTCCGGGGACGACAAGGCGGCCGAGCCGAGCCCCTCGGCGTCCGCCGGGTCCACGGCGCCGACCACGTCCGGCTCGCCCTCGCCCGCCGCGTCCGCCTCCTCGACGGGCGGCGGCACCGCCTCACTGACACCGTTCGAGGCGGACCCCGCCGCGGTGCCCCGGACGGCACGTCAGGCCGAGAATCTGGCGCAGGCGGTCGCCCTGCAACCGCAGGCCTGGGGCCCGGACTACCGGGCCCAGCAGCCGGCCGCGAGCACCCCCCGCACCGTCGCCGTGCTCGACGCGCAGTGCCGCTGGCAGCGCCGGCCTCTCCCGAAGACCGTCCTGGCCTCGCTGTCCCGGTACAGCGAACTGCCGGGCGCCGGCGGCAAGGGAACGATCAAGGTGACCGCGGCGGTCACCGTGCACGCCACGGTCCGCGACGCGGACCAGCAGTTGTCCACCACCCTGGAAGAGCCGTTGCGCTGCCAGGTGCAGCAGGTCCGCACCGACGAGCAGATCACCGGGCTCATGTCGACCGCCACCCCCTACGGCCAGGGCAACAACACCTACGCCGACGACCAGGTGGTCGAAATCGGCGCCTATGTCACGGGGGCGAGCGCCCAGGCGTACCGCTGGTTCGTCGCCCGGCTCGGCACGGTGACCGTGGCGGTGTCGGTGATGGGCGCCCAGGGTTACAAGCTCGACGATCTGGTGCAGTTCGCGTCGAACGGCATCAACTCGATGCTCACCCGCGTGGAGACCGAGCTCGGGAGGAAGAACTGATGGATCCGCTGCGTTCTTCCGACCCCGCGCACATCGCGGACCACCGGCTGCTCGGCCGGCTCGGCGCCGGCGGCATGGGCGTGGTGTACCTGGCGCGCACGCCGGGCGGCGCGCTGGTCGCGCTGAAGGTCCTGCTCGCCGAATACGCCGAGGAGCCGGGCTTCAAGGAGCGCTTCCGTCGCGAGGTGGAGGTCGCCCGGCAGGTGCACAGCCCCTGGGCGGTGCCGCTGGTGGACGCCGACGCGGACGCCGACGCGCCCTGGCTGGCGACGGCGTTCGTGCCGGGTCCGTCGCTGGGCGAGGCGGTGGCCGGGTACGGTCCGCTGTCGGAGCCCGGGGTACGGCTGCTCGGCGCCCGGCTGGCCGAGGCGCTGGGCGAGGTGCACCGGGCCGGACTGGTCCACCGGGACCTGAAGCCGGGCAACGTGCTGATCGCCCACGACGGGCCCCGTCTCATCGACTTCGGCATCGCCCGCGCCCCGGAGGACACGGCGCTCACCGCGACCGGCCTGGTGGTCGGCACCCCCGGCTATCTCTCGCCCGAGCAGGCCACGGGACCCGGTGGCGACGACATCGGTCCGGCGAGCGACGTGTTCTCCCTCGGCTGTGTCCTGGCGTTCGCGGCGACCGGCCGCGCGCCGTTCGGCAGCGGTGCGGTGGACGCCCTCCTGTACCGGGCGGCGCACGATCCGGCGGACCTGGACGGGATCCCGGCGGCGTTGCGCGAAGTGGTGGAAGCCTGCCTGGAGAAGGACCCGGCCCGGCGTCCGGACGCCGCGGAGCTGGTGCGGCGGTTGACGACCGGGAGCAGGCCGCAGGACGGGCCGACCGGCGACCCGCGGGACGACTCCGACGGCAGCCCGCAGGGCGGAGCCCCGAGCGACCCGCGGATCGCACTGCAGGGGGCGCCGCAGGGAGAGCGGAAGACCGAGCCGCAGGACGAGCCCCAGGACGAGCGGGCGCCGGGATGGCTGCCCGAGCCGGTCACCCGGCTGATCGCCGAGCGGTCGGCCGCCGCGCTCGCGCTGCCGGACATCGAGCACACCCAGGTCACGGCGTCCTCCCCGGCACGGTCCGGCGCGGGGCCGGAAGGCCTGCCGGACTCCGCTGCCGACGTACAGGACACACCCCCCGGCCAGGTCACCGACGAGAACACCGCCTCGGTGCCCGGGCCGCAGGACGCCCGCCCGCCCGGCCGGCGCCGTTTCCTGCTGCTCGCCGGCGGGGCCGTGGCGGTCGCGGCGGGCGTCGGCGGCACCGCCTGGTGGGCGGCGGCCCGGGACGACGACGCGAAGAGCGGCACGCCCGCCGCCGCCCGGCGGCCGGTGCACACCCTCGCGCTGCACGGCGACCTCAGCGGCCCGCAGCGGGAGACGGGCCGCGCGCAGGAGCGCGGACTGCGGCTGGCCGTCGCGGAGTTCAACGCGCGCGCTGACGCCCCGTTCACCGTGAAGGTCAGAGCCGTCGACGACAAGGGTGATCCGGCGACCTCGACCCGGCTCGCCGGGGCACTCGCTGACGACCCGTCGGTCCTCGCGGTGGTCGGCCCGACCACCGACGCCACGGCGCAGGCGGCGCTCGGGAAGTACGCCGCCGGATGGCTGCCTGTCGTCGCCGTGTCCCCCGGCAGCATGAGCCTCCTCATCCAGGGATTCCGTTCGTTCCTGCTCGGGCGGCTGCCCGACTCCGTACTCGCCGTGTACGTCAGCAACTACCTTCGTGGGATGGGCCGTTCACGCAAGGTCGGCCTCGTCGTCGACCGTCCGGCCGGCAACTACGGGACGGACCTCGCCACCTCCCTCAGCACGCAGCTCGCCAACGCCCGGCAGCCTGCCGTGCCGGAGGTGGTCAGCGCGATGCGCGACGACTTCGGCAACGTGGTGAACGCGGTGCTCTCGGCGGGCGCCGACTCGGTGTTCTTCGCCGGACTGCCCGACCGGGGCGCGCTGATCGCCGCGGCCTTGCGGCAACGGTCCTTCCAGGGTGCGCGGGTGTCCGGCCCGGCGCTGCTCGACGCCCGGTTCCTGACCGCGGCTCAGCAGGCCGCCGAGGGCTGGACGATGGTGGCTCCGGTCATCGACGCCTCCCGCAAGTCCGAGGCGAAGAAGTTCGCGGCCGCCTACCGCGAGCACTTCAAGGAGGCCCCGCCCCGCTACGCGGCGGAGTCCTACGACGTGACCGGGATGCTGCTGAAGACTTTGTCCGGGCTGCCGGCGAAGAGCCGCACCCGGGAGAACCTCCATGAAGCCGTGCTGACGGGGAAGTACCAGGGCATCACCAAGCAGTTCGCCTTCGATCTGACCACCCCCCAGTTGGCCAGGTCCGGCCTGATGGCCGTCGACGGCACCGGCGGCTTCCTCTGGCGGGTCGAGAAGGGCGACTTCGTGTACGGCGGCCCCGCGCCGCTCACCGTCTGATGGAGCCGCTGCGCGCCGGCGACCCGTCCCGGCTCGGCCGCTACCGACTGCTGCGACGGCTGGGCGCCGGCGGCATGGGCGTCGTCTTCCTGGCCCGCGCGCCCGGCGGGGCGATCGCCGCGGTCAAGACGGTGCGTGCCGCATACGCGGAGGAGCCGGGCTTCCGGGTCCGGTTCCGCCGCGAGGCACAGGCCGCCCGGCAGGTGCACAGCCCCTGGGTGGTGCCGCTGCTGGACGCCGACGCGGACGCGGAGACGCCGTGGCTGGCGACGTCGTTCGTGCCGGGCCCGTCGCTCTCGGAGACGGTGGACGTCTTCGGACCGCTGTCCGTCGCCTCCGTGCGGGTGCTGGGGATCCGGCTCAGCGAAGCCCTGGAAGCGGTCCACGCGGCAGGGCTCGTGCACCGCGACGTGAAGCCGGGCAACGTCCTGCTGGCCCCGGACGGGCCGCGGCTCATCGACTTCGGCATCGCCCGCGCCCCGGAGGCCACGGCGCTCACGTCCAGCGGCGTCATCGTGGGCTCGCCCGGCTTCCTCTCGCCCGAGCAGGCGCGGGCCCGCGGCGGGGAGATCGGCCCGCCCAGCGACGTGTTCTCGCTGGCGTGCGTCCTCGCGTTCGCCGCGACCGGCGTGCGGCCCTTCGGCGAGGGCGGGGCGGCGGGCGTGCTGCTGCGCACGGTCTACGAGGAGCCGGACCCGGCAGCTTTCCCGGACGCGCTGGCGCCCCTGCTGAAAGCCTGCCTGCACAAGGACCCGGCCGCCCGCCCCGACCTCGCCCGACTGCGGGCGGAACTCGAGGCGGGCGTCGACCCCGGCCCTGGCGGCACGGCGGGCTGGCTTCCCGAGCCGGTCGCCCGCCTGATCAACGACCGGTCCGCCGCCGTGCTCGCCCTCGACGCCGTCGAGCCGACCCAGGTGTCCACGCCGGCCGGCACGGTGTCCCCGGACGCCGCGACGATGACGACCGTCACGGTGTCACCGTCCGCCTCGCCCGGAATTCGCCGTCGCAGCTTCCTGCGCCTCGGATCGACGGCCGGGGTCCTGGCGGCCGGCGGCGGCGGTGCCTGGTGGTGGAGCACCCGCCGCGGTACGCCGACGACGCCGCCCGGGGCGGCCCCACGTCCCGAACTGCTCGTCGCGTTCCAGGGTGATCTGACCGGGCCCGCGAAGGACAGCGGCAACGCCCAGCTCAACGGCGCCCGGCTGGCCGTCGAGCAGGTCAACGCCCAGAGCGGCCGTCCGCTTCGTCTGAAGCTGGTCCCGTACGACGACGGCGGCGACCCGGCCCGGGCCGCGAGCCTGGCCGGACGCCTGGTGAAGGACGCCGGTGTCCTCGCGGTGCTGGGGCCCACCAGCGACGCGTGCTTCCTGCGCACCGAGGCCGCGTACACCAAGGCGGCGATGCCGGAGGTCACCGTGTCGGTCGACGTCGGTCTCGAGGGCAGGTCGTTCGGCTACAGCCAGTTCCGCTCCCACGCGGCACTGCACGTCGAGAGGACGCTCCTCGCCGCCCCCTGCGTCCGCTACCTCAGCAACCACGTCGACGCGCGCAAGGTGTTCCTGGTGGACGACCGTGCGCAGGGCGACACTGTCTGGGAACTGTGCGACCGGACTCAGCAGGCACTGCGGAAAGCGGGCCGTGAGGCCACGCTGACCAGCGTTCCCGCCGGGAGGATCGACTACAGGGCGCTGGCCGCCTCGGTGATGTCCGCGGGCGCGGATGCGGTCGTGTGCACGGGCGACGCGGCGCGGACCGCGGGACTGGCCTCCGCCCTGAAGGCGGCCCGCTTCAACGGCACCTGCATGGCCACGGAACAGGCCTTCGGCCCCGGATTCCTCACCGCCGCCGGCGCCGCCGCGACCGGCTGGGTCTTCGCGACCTCGTTCACCGACCCGACCGTCCACCCGTCCGCCCGCGCCTTCGCCGCCGCCTACCGCGCCCGGTTCGGCGCCGCCCCCGGCCGGTACGCGGCCGAGGCCTACGACGCGGTGATGTTCCTGGCGGCGGTCTGCGCGAAGGACGGGACGGCCCTGCGGGAGCGGGGCGCGATCGCCCGCCGGCTGCCCGAAGTCGCGTACACCGGGATCACCCGTACCGTCCAGTTCCGCACGGGACTCGGCTACAACAACAACGCGATGTTCCTCTACCAGGTCGCCGACGGCACGTTCCACTACCTCGGCCAGTACATGGAGGCGGCGGTCTCCTGAGCGGAGGGCGTCTCCTCCCTTCCTTCAGGGAATCGCCGGGCAGGACGAGCGGCGGCCGCCGTCGCGGCGCTCACTCCGCGTCGGCGACGACCGAGCCGACCCGGTCGGCCAGGCCCGGGTCGCGTCGGACCAGGAGCGTCGCGTAGCAGACGGCCGCGACGAGGGTGGCCAGCGCCGCGTACGGGAACCAGCTGTACGGGGCGGGCTGTCCCGGCTTGGCGAGGTAGTACAGCGGGACCAGCACGGCGAGGGCGCCCGCCGCGGGCAGCACCACGTGCCGCACGATCCGGAACTCCTGCGGACGGTACCTGCGGTAGTACAGCGGCAGCGCGATGTTGGACGCGAGGTAGACCAGCAGGATCAGGATGGCGCCCAGGGTCGACGACTCGGCGAAGAACACCACCGGGTTCATCTGACCGCCCTCGGCCCCGAGCACATGCCCCAGGCCCCAGCCGAGGATGATCAGCAGCGCGGTCGCGGCGAAGGTGACGATCGCGTTGTTCGGCGTACGGCGCGTGGGGTGCACGTAGCCGAAGAAGGACGGGAGAAGCCCCTCGCGCCCCGCGTTGAAGACCAGCCTGGCCTGGGAGTTGATGCCGGCGATCAGCGCGCCGAGGGTGGAGGTCAGGCCGCCGACGTAGGCGAGGAGGGCGAGCGCCCCCAGCGTGTGCTGGGCGACGTCGATGAAGGGGATGCGGGAGTCGCCGAGCCGCTGCACGTCGTAGCCGAAGCCGGTGACGGTGGCGTAGGCGAAGAGGATGTAGCTCACCGTCATGATCGCGACGGACGAGAACACGGCGCGGCCGACGTTGCGCCGCGGGTTCTCCGTCTCCTCGGCCAGCGCCGCCGAGTTCTCCCAGCCGATGAACAGGTACACCGCCAGCGGGAAGCCCGCCGCGAGACCCTTGACGCCGTGGGTGAGATGGGAGGGCAGGAACGGTGCCGCGGAGAGATCGCCGCGGTGCTCGAAGACCGCCGCGACCGACACCACGACCAGGACGAGCATCTCGACGACGAAGAAGTAGCCCGCCCACTTGGTGGAGACCACGATCCCGCGCAGCATCAGCACCACCGACAGGCCGGTCAGCAGCACCGTCCAGATGATCCACGGCAGGTCGACGCCGGTGTAGTGGTTCAGGGTGATCTGCATGAACCCGCCGGAGATCGCGATGACGGAGGCCATGGCGATGATGTAGCCGAGTCCCGCGAGCAACGCCGTGGTCACCGCGCTGACCGGCCCGAAGGTCTTGCCCACGAAGGTGGTGAAGCTGCCCGCCGAGGGGTGCGCCCGGGAGAACTCGGCCAGCGTGTTGCCGAACAGCGCGACCGCCGCGCCCGCCGCCATGATGGTCAGCGGGGAGGCCACGCCCGCCGTGGTGGCGAGGAAGGCGAAGCCGAAGAAGAAGCTCATGGCCGGGCCGACGTTGGCCATCGTGGCCGCGGCGATGTCCGCCATGCCGAGGACGCCGCCGCGCAGGCGCTGGGGCGTGCCGTCGGCGCGGCCCGAAGCCGGCGACGGTCCGGCGGTTCCGGACTCGGCCATGGCGCCAACTCCCTTCCGAGAAGTCGGTTCGGTTCGGTTCGGCTCTGCAAGGTCAGTTCGGTGCGGCTGCGGGGTACGAGCGGTTCGGGTCTATGGGGGTCCCTGCGGCTCGGGTCTGCGAGGGTCCCTGCGGTTCGGGTCTGTGGGGTCAGTCCGGTTCGGTTCTGAGGGGCGAAGCCGGTTCGGTTCTGAGAGGCGAAGCCGGTTCGGCGTGCCGGTGTGCCTTCACCGCCCCTACCGCCGGGGCCATCGCGCCGCGGCCGAGTTCGTCGAGCAGGTCCAGGTGGCAGCGGTTGCGGGCCCGTACGACCGCGGGGTCCGGCGCGGGCCCCAGCAGGCACTGCTTGCCGAGCAGGTCAGCGGCGAACTCCCTGATCCCGGCGCCGCCGAGGGTCTCCGCGAGGTCGAGGTGGAAGCGGGTCTCGAGTTCGAGCAGCCGGGCCGGGTCGTCGGCCAGGTCCATCTCCTCGACGAGTGCCCGCAGCCCGTCGAGCCGGCCGTCGGGCAGCTCGCCCGCGGTGTGCGCGACGAGCCCGCATTCGAGCAGCAGCTGGAAGGAGTCCAGGGCGGCCGCCTCGTCGGCGTCGTACATCACGGCGACGACCGCGTCCCAGTCGGCGGCGATGAAGGTCCCGCCGGCCCGGCCGCGACGGCGGTCGAGCAGGCCGTCCTGGCACATGACCTCCAGCGCGCGTCGCACGGTGATCTCACTGATCCCGAGCTCCTCGGCGAGGACCCCCGCGTCCGGCAGCCGGTCCCCCGGCGAGACGGACCGCAGCCGCACCCGCAGGGCGATCCGGGACCGGACGAGCTCCGCTCCTGTGGGACCCCGGCCGGCCAGGACGCGCGTGTCCCAGCCGCTGTAGGGGCCGAACTTGCCCGGTGCATTCACCACGGCGCCACCTTAACGGCCTGGCGAGCGGGGTCACGGTGTGGTCCACAGAGGCTCCCGGAAGAGAGGGTTCCGCGCTGCACGAAAAATAGAGCAAGGTGAACAGTTAAACAAGTCTTGTTTTTTTCGATCGTACTGAACTAATTTCCAGACGCTCCTGGTCCGTCCTCCCTGTCCGTTCTCCCTCCATGGATGTCGAGATGACCACAACCGTCCCCAAAACCCCTCCCGCCGAGTCCGGCGAGCCCGGCGGCTCCGGCGGCTCCGGCGGCCTTCAGGCCGGGCTCAAGAACCGCCACCTGTCGATGATCGCGATCGGCGGTGTCATCGGCGCCGGTCTGTTCGTCGGCTCGGGCTCCGGCATCGCCGCCGCCGGCCCCGGCATCCTCGTCTCCTACGCGCTCGTCGGCGTCCTCGTCGTCCTCGTGATGCGCATGCTCGGCGAGATGGCCGCGGCCAATCCCACCTCCGGTTCGTTCTCCGCCTACGCGGACCGCGCGCTGGGCCGCTGGGCCGGGTTCACCATCGGCTGGCTGTACTGGTTCTTCTGGGTCGTGGTGCTCGCCGTCGAGGCGACCGCCGGCGCGAAGATCCTGGCCGGCTGGATCCCCGCGGTGCCGCAGTGGGGCTGGGCC
This sequence comes from Streptomyces sp. P3, assembly GCF_003032475.1. NCBI lineage: Bacteria > Bacillati > Actinomycetota > Actinomycetes > Kitasatosporales > Streptomycetaceae > Streptomyces > Streptomyces sp. P3. Next base: position 3,947,081 of record NZ_CP028369.1, on the reverse strand, counting down.
CTGATCGTCATGATCGTCCTGACCGCCACCAACCTGGTCTCGGTCAGCTCCTACGGCGAGTTCGAGTTCTGGTTCGCCGGCATCAAGGTCGTCGCCATCGCCGCGTTCATCGTGCTCGGCGGCCTGGCGATCTTCGGACTGCTGCCCGGCTCCGACCACCCGGCGAGCGGCTTCTCCAACCTCACCGCACACGGCGGCTTCCTCCCCAACGGCCCCGGCGCGATCCTCACCGGCGTCCTGATGGTCGTCTTCTCCTTCATGGGCAGCGAGATCGTCACCCTGGCCGCGGGCGAGACCGCCGACCCGCGGGCCGCCGTCACCAAGGCCACCAACAGCGTGATCTGGCGGATCGCGGTGTTCTACCTGGGCTCCATCCTGATCGTGGTGTCGCTGCTGCGCTGGGACGACCCGGCGATCCTCAAGGACGGGTCGTACGTCGCCGCCCTCAGCTCCATCGGCATCCCGCACGCCGCCCAGATCATGAACACCATCGTGCTGACCTCGGTGCTGTCCTGCCTCAACTCGGGCCTCTACACCGCCTCGCGCATGGCGTTCTCGCTCGGCCGCCGCAACGACGCCCCGGCCGCCTTCGGACAGACCACGGACCGCGGCGTGCCCCGCACGGCCATCCTCGCCTCGGTGGTCTTCGGCTTCGTCGCCGTCGCCTTCAACTACCTCTGGCCCGACACGGTCTTCCAGTTCCTGCTCAACGCCTCCGGCGCGATCGCCCTGTTCGTCTGGCTGGTGATCTGCTTCTCCCAGCTGCGGATGCGCAAGATCATCGAGCGGGAGTCACCGGAGAAGCTGGTCGTCCGTATGTGGCTCTACCCCTACCTGACCTGGGCGACCATCGCCCTGATCACCTTCGTCCTCGGCTACATGCTCACCGACACGGCCGACGGCGGCGGCCGCGACCAGGTGGTCCTGTCCACGGCGGTGGCCGCGGGCGTGGTGCTCTTCGCGGTGGTGCGCGGTCGCCTGTCGGCGAAGACGAAAGCGCGGGAAACCGCCGACCAGGCTCCCCCGGCCTGACACACCGAATACCGAACAGGGGGACTCCTCCCGTCCGGTTCAGGCCCCCGGCGGACTGCCGTCCGCCGGGGGCCTGCTCCGTCTGTTGTCGACGACTTCCCGAGGACCGACACGAACGCGACGGGCCACGCGACCGATCGTGCAACCGACCCTGCGATCCAGCGCTGCGACCGATCCCGCAACCGTTCCCGCAAGCGGTCGACCCCGGTTGTGCGCGACTGGTCAGGACCCTGTGCCAACCGGGCCACGGGCGGAGCGGCGAGGTTCCGGCGCACAGCCCACCAGCGGCATGATCGACTGGCTGTTCGAGATGACGGACCAAGGGGGAACAGGTTGTCTTTCGAAGAGGAACGGGCCCAGTTGAAGGCCGACGCCCTGGCGCGTCAGCAGAGCGGCACGCACCCCGGCATGCAGATCGACCAGATCCCGGCGGACGGTGGCGGCGGAGCCGGCTCCCCGGCCGCCGATTCAAGCGCCTCCACGACATGCTGGTGGCGGTCGACCCGTCCGCCGAGCGGGCCGAGAAGCACACCCGGTGGAAGAGCGAGGGCAGTCAGCACTACGAGGCCCGGCTCACCGAGGGGCGCAAGCTGCTCGCACAGCTCGCCGAGGGCTACGACAAGGCCGCCGGCGCACTGCGCGGTTACGCGTTCGTGCTCCAGGTCGCCAAAGCCCACTACTCCAACAGCAAGGCGAACGAGCAGTCCCTCGCGGACCTGATCCACACCAAGGGCACGGTGATCACCCGGGACGCCCATGAGGCGGAGCCGATGCGCCAGTGGGAGGACATGGCGGAGAGCGAGTTCGCCGACGTGCCTGCCGAGGAGATGACACCGGCCCAGTACCAGGAGCTCGCCGCCCGCTACGACGGCGGACCGTACTGGCGGACCGAGGACGCCCAGGCCTACGGGCGCGGATTCGCGAACGACCTGACCGACGCAAGGAACGCACTGCGCTGATGACCACTCCTTCCCCCGTGGACGACGACCGCGGCTGCCTCCGCGCGGTCCTCGCCGTCCCCCTCACCCTGCTCACCCTGATCGCCGCGTACTTCTGCCGGACGGCGCTGACCATCACGCCGTCCGGCCCCTGGGACGACGACGCCTACGCCGGGATCACCCTGTCGTGCGTCCTCACCCTCGCGTCCGCCGCAACCGCGGCGGCACTGTGGCTGGCGCCGTCGATACGCAGAACCCTGCCCTGGTGGTGGCTGCTCCCAGCCCTGCTCCTGGGCACGGTGGCGGCAGCGCGGTGGGCGACGGGCGGCTAGAGGCCGACCGCACTTCGGCTCGGGGGCTTGCGAATCTGCCGTCGCACTGACAGCGCGACGGCAAGTTTCCACCACGTCACTTGTCCACGAAGGGGACGGTTTCCTGCACGACGCGGTCCGTCGTCAGAAGATGATGGTGCGCTTCCTGGAGGACGCCCAGGCGTACGCGCACACGGCCGACCGCGCTCATTCCGGGGAGGCCGCGGACGCGTTCCGCGCCTACTTCCGAGGATTCGTCGGCTTCGCCGAACCACCCGAACGGGCCCAGCCCGACGAGACGTTGGTCGCCAACCTCGTGGCGGCGTGCAACCAGCTCGCCAAGGCCTGCGACCGGTATGCGGATCACGTCGAAGCGGCGAAGCGGAAGATCACCCGGAACAACCTGGACCCCTTCCACGTCGAGATGACCTGGAACCAGCCGATGTTCGGCGGCAACGGCGACGACGGAGGGCTCCTCGACACGGTGCTCGGCGATCCCTGGATCCACCAGCTCGGCGATATCGCCCATGCCCTGGACTCGTCCGAGAAGCGTGTCAAACTCCCCCAGGGGTCGGATGCTCCTCCTGGACTTCACGTGCCGCCGCTTCTTCCGGTGCCCGTTCCCATACCTGTGCCGCTGGTCGTCGCCTCCTTCCACGTCCAGCCGCCGGCCATCCTTCCTGCGATCAACAGGGTCGATCCATCCATTCCCGGGCAGGACCCCATCTTTCCGGTGCCCGGCACGACCCGTCTGCTCACACCGGGACAGCAGCCGGCGTTCCGTACCTGGCTGAACTCGCTCAACACGGGGGGATTCGCCGGCGGCGGCGGCACCACGAACCCCGACAACGCCTATCAACTGCGCGTCTCGGGCTACCCGGAGCGCGAGGTGCCGCTGGTCGGTCGCAAACAGGGGCTCATGGTGGACGGGATACGCCCCGTCGACGGCTACCTCGTCGAGGCGAAACACGTCCGCGACCCGGACTGCGCGAAGCGCAGCTTTCGCAGCATTGAGCGCGTCAACGAGACACTCGCAAAGCCCGTGAAGGTCGATGACAAGGGGAACCCGAAGTGGGACCCGCTGATCGACGGCATGTACCGGGGTGACGAGTCGGAGCTGCGCCGGTACAAGAGCGCGATGGCCAACCCGGCGAACTCGGAGATCCGCGGCCTTGAGATCGTGACCAACGGCAAGGACAACGCGGCCTACTGGGAGTCGATGATCGCCATGAACGGCGTCACCGGTTCCGCACGGTACGTGCCCTGAGAGTGAAGGACTTCTGTGGCAGTCGAGCACACGTTGCGGTCGAACTTCGTCTTCGCACCTCCCGAGGACACCCCAGCCGCATGGCAGACGAGTCTGGAGACGTTCAGGGACGCGCTGGAGCGGGCTTTCCCCGATGCCTTTCTGGAGACGAACACCTCCGGCCTCCGTGATGTGCCTGTCCTGGACTTCGAGATCGAGGTGGCGCCGGAGGTCTTCGTCACGGGTACGGCTGCCATGCCTGCCTCGGACTACGCCCACGTCAGCATCATCGACGTGACCGCCGACACGGCCGCCTTGTTCGCCCACTGGCTCCGCGACTCGTACGTCCCGTCCCCCGCGAGTGTGCGATTCCTGAGCAGTTTCGTGATGGAGAACGGTGACGAGACACCCTGGGCAGTCCCGTCGACGGGCAACGCCGCAGAGATCGCGGCTGTACTGCGCAGCCACCTGGCCGCGGCCGACGCTTGACAGCCTTTCCCAGGCAAAGCCCCGGACGGCCTGAGATCGGTCCGAAGATCGGTAGCGTGATGTGAGACGCGAGCCATGTAGGGCCATGAGAGGGAGACCGCCGGCCTTCGGCGCAACTTTCGCAGCGAGTACGGCCTCCCTCGACTGGCGAAAGCGAAAGCGTCACTCGTTGTCATCCCCGTCATCGTCCGCCAACCGCGAGAGATGCAGGATGAGGGGCATGCCCAGGCCATCGCGGGCCTCTCGGTAGTCCTCGCTGAAACGCTGCTGGTGCACGAACGCCGCCCAGGCCCATCCGCGGCCATCTCCGGTTCCGTACCCGCGCTGTTCGCCGTCCTACAGCCGACGACACCCAGCGTGACGCATGAACCGTCACACCGTCCTCGGAATGTGCTCGTATGCTGACGCAGCGTACGGACCGCACCTCTGGAACGCGCCCACGCGCACCCGACACCGTGGCCCCATGAACGCGACTGAACGCGACTACACCCGAACTCGCCGCCACCGTAGACACGTTCGCCCAGCTCCTTTCATCCACCCGTCGCGGAGCCCGGCTCGCTCGTCTCCTCGCCGCCGAGCAGCTCCGCGCGTGGCCGGTGCCACCCGGCGTCACCGAGCGTGGCGAGCAGATCGTGGCCGAACTCGCCGCCAACGCCGCCCTGCACGGTCGCGTCAACAGCCGCGACTTCCGGCTCACCCTCACCCTCGACACCACAGCCGGCCTGCTCCGTATCGCCGTCACCGACGCCCGGGGCGAGCAACTCCCATCGCCGCCTGCGGAATGCGGTACGCCCCTGGACGCCGGGTCCGACCGCGGCCGCTTCCTGGTCACCGCCCCCGCCGACCGCTGAGGCGTCGAGCCCTACCCGCCAGGCGGCAAGACGGTCTGGGCCGAATGCGCCTGCGAGACCCCCGGCCCGGACACACACAGCGGGCGGCGCTGACCACGACACAGCTGGGCGTGGGGGTCGGTCAGGGCGTGACGAGACGGTATGCGCCGATACGGCGCCCCTGGGAGGTGCTGACAGTGATCTCGCAGTCGATGAGGCGGACCGCAGCGCCGAGTCTCGACAGATAGGAGCTGTGGAAAACGCTCCAGAACTGGCTGCCTGAGTGGGAGACTTGGGACCGAACGACCCAAGGAGCCCAAGGCATGACAACAGCCGCCCCCGACGAGCCGGATCCGGCAGCAGCCGTACGTGGGCAGCGAGTCCTCGCCCTCCTGGACAAGGCAATCGACAGCCAGAGCCTGCTGGTGCGCAAGAACATAGCCCGGGCCCGTCAGCGGAACCCAGAGGCGACACCAGCACAGGTAATCCGCAATCTGGAGCGGATGTACGTCAGCGCCTTGACCGGCACTGGTGCCGCAGTGGGAGGAACCGCGGCCGCGCCCGGCGTCGGTACGGGAGTCGCACTGGCGCTGTCGGCAGGCGAGGCTCTGTCATCTCTTGAGCTGAGCGCCCTCTTCGCGCTTTCGCTCGCCGAAGTCCACGGAGTCCCCATCGACGAGGTCGAGCGCCGCCGAACGATCGTGATGGGGATCATGCTCGGCGGGAGCGGCTCCACCACCATCACCAAGGTCGCCGAGCGTACGGGGCAGCACTGGGGACGTCAGGTGGTCGCCAAGGTGCCAGTCGAGACGTTGCGTCAGATCAACAAGGTCCTGGGGAGGAACTTCGTCACGAAGTACGGGACCAAGCAGGGAATCATCGTTCTCGGTCGCGTGGCACCGTTCGGTATCGGCGCTGTGATCGGTGGTGGCGCCAACGCTGCCATGGCCACTCTGGCTGTGCGGGCCGGTCGTCGCGCCTTCGGCCCACCTCCGACGTCCTGGGATGACTGACGCGCAGCACACCGCCGACGTCCGAGAACTCGCCTGGCTGACCCTCGGTGCACTGAAGGGCGTCCTGCACCCTGCCTCCGCCACCGAAGTCGACCACGGCACCTGCACCCCGCCGCGCGACACCTGATGGAGCTCCGACCAAGGGGGTGCTTGTGGGCGGCGGAAGGTTCAACCGCACGTGTTTGAAGTGCCGCAACTCCATCAAGGTCGACCAGGACGGCCGCGTGGTCGCCCATGACAGGCCACTGAGTCGTCTCCCCTGCTACGCCTCCGGTCGGCTCGCCACGCTCGTGTCGGTCGAGTGGGGGCCCGGGCCACGACGCAGCCGACAGATTTCGGGTGGGAGCAAAGGACGCAGGCGTGACCGGCGGGAAAAGACCGAGTACATCAAGCCCCCTGAGTGGATACCGAACTATCGGGGTGAGCACCTGCCGACCATCGGCTTGCCCGCCAAGGGGTGGTTCGGCGTCTGGTTCCCGGCTCACACGATGTGGGAGCACGAGCGGAAACTCTCCAGCTGGGTCGGAAACGATCGATCGTTCCGGTGGGACGGCCGCGAGGGGTGTTGGACGGTCGCCAGCGCTCACTTCCCCGGCGTGAGCCGGGAGCTGCTCCGCAGGCACCCGAGCGTCCTCATCGGCCGTGAGTACAACCCGCGTGAAAGCTGCAACTCGTCCTGCCAGAACGCCCAAGGCTTTCTGTGCACCTGCTCCTGCCGTGCCAACTACCACGGCCGTGGCAAATGGCGAAGCGGGTGGAGGACGCTCGGCGAGTTCAACGGTCGGCGCGCGGGGAAGCCGTGGCACTGGATGGCCGTCAGCGTTTCCGGCTGATCGTTTCGGCACGGCTCGCGGAGCGAGCCTGCGAAGTACCGAGCCCCGAGCGCCCCGCCCTACCGACGACTCGTTCACCGCCTGCGCGACCAGCTGGGTGGGGCGGAGCGCAGCTCCAGAGCCTCAGACGGCAACCACGTGCACGTCCGTCGGCGCGAGGACCGTCAGGTAGGCGTGGATGTCCCCCGGGTCGGTGGTGAAGATCACCGCGCTGCCGTGTCGGGCCGCGGCCAGGGCCACCCAGGCGTCCACCGCGTCCGGGCGCTTCTTCGTCGGCAGGGCCGCCCGTCCCAGAGCGGTGCCGATGCGCCGCCAGTCCGCGAGATCCGGGCCCGTTGCGCAGGCCAGACACTCCGGACGGCCCGCCTTCGTCTCCCGCATGGGCGGCTCGGACGTACGGGCCTGAGGGACCGTGCAGTCTTTCAGGACGCCGGACAGGGCGTGCACCAGCGCCGGTTGGGGGCGCCACACCTGGGCGAGGACCGGTCCGAGCACCAGTGCCCGGTGCGGGACCGTGCGCAGTCCCCCGTGGAGAGCCACCGCCTTCGCCTTGCGGTCCGCGAGTGCGATGAGCATGCCGGTGTCGTAGACCGGCACCCGTGCGCTCACGCGGCGTGTCCCGGACGGCGGCCTTGCCTGTCCCGGCCCTGGACGAGGCCAAGGGCCTCCTCGACCTCGCGGCGTTCCCGCTCCGTCAGTTCCGCGGCCGGTTCCGGGGTGGCTTCGGCGGACAGTCCGTCCGCTGCCCGCTCCGCGCGGGCGATGAGTTCGTCCACCTCGGCGAACTGTTCCTCTATGGCATCGCTCTCGGCCATCTGGCGCGTCGCGGCATGCACCAGGTAGGCCGAGACGTCCATGCCCGCCCGCTCCGCATGCTGCCTGATGCGTTCGGCCTGGTCCTGCTCCAAGCTGATACTGATGCGCGTCTTTGCCACGAAGGCATCGTAATACGCGTATGACGGCGGTGCGAGTGCGGTCGAGGTGGGGAACCGCGCATGCCTCCTATCCCCGGCGCCCCGTCCCGTACCGCCCCGCCCGCGTCTGCCGACGTCCGTTCCGCGCGGCTGACCCGCGGTCCGCCCGGGATCCGTCACCGCGTCCGGGGTGCCAAGGCTTCGATCACCCGCTCGACGTCCTCCCACCATGCACACAACTCCGCCTGCGTGCGGGCCAGTTCGTACCCGTGATAGTGGCAGGCCCGGCTGAGGCCGGCCCAGGTCACCGACCAGCGGCGGGCCGTGTCGGGGTCGGCGTAGGACTCCAGGCACAGGGCCTGGGCGGGCAGCGGGCCAGCTGCGGCGCAGGGCCTCTTCGAGGGCGTGGCGCAGCAGGAGTGCCACGGCGCGCGGCCAGACGCCGGTGGTGGAGGCGGTGGCCGTGGCGAGCAGCCGGTCCGCGCCCTCGAGCAGTTCCTCGGGCGTCGAGGTGGACGGCGGCGGAGGCGGGAGGGCCGCGGGGAGCCGGGGCGGGCGGACGGGCCGGGTGTGGCCGGGCGAATCGTGGTCACAGGGATCGCACCGCCTTCGCGAGGTCCGCGGTGCGGCGGATGATCTCCTCCACGTCGTCCACGGGCACGGCTCCGTGGGAGCCCCTGTTGCACCACCGGATGTGGTCGGTGGCCTGCTGGCCGTAAGCCCGGGTGAGGTCGGTCAGGGCCTCGCCCACCCGGTCGGTCTCACCGTAGAGGGCGAGGGAGACCAGCTCGGTGAGCTTGTGCGCCTTGGCGATGCGTCGCTCGATCTCGTCGTGGGGCAGGCCCGTGCCGAGGAGCCGGCGGCGGGCCGGTTCGAGGAAGGCTGCCTCCAGGGCTGTGCGGCACAGGCCGGCCAGGACCCGCGCCACGACGTCGCCGGGCAGGTCGCGGGTCGGGCGAGCGCCTTCGCGTCGTGCAGCCTAACGCGGCAAGCTCCTGAAAGACCGGAAAGGACCCTCCGACGCAGTTCAGAGGTCCTTCCCAGGCAGAGCTACGGAAGCGGCACACGAGTCGGGCTGTACGCCGGGTTCTGTTCCGCTCAGAAAGCGATCACGCTCTGACCTGCATGTTTGCGGGTATCCGGCGGCTGATCCAACCCTCTGGGACTTCTCAGGGACTTTCGGCCGAGTCCGTGAACCACGCCTCGATGGCGGACAGCCCCCGGGCGCCGGCCTGCGGCATGAAGTGCGTGTACGTCCGGAGCGTGAACGCTGGGTCGGAGTGCCCCATCCACTTCGCGAGCGAGACGATCGACTCACCGGCTTCGAGCATCACCGAGGCGTACGTATGGCGCAAGACGTGGAAGCCGTGCTCGCGACTCGGCTCCCACACGCGCGACGGCTTCTCCCCCGGCTGCCGCTCGGGCAGCGGCGGGATGACTCCCACGTCGGCGAGCGCGGGCTTCCACGCCTTGGTGTTCCAGGTGGTGCGGTTGATCGCGCCGCGCCGGCCGGTGTACACGAGCAACGGGACGGTGACCTTCCGCCGGTCCTCGCGCGCGAGGTCAGGCTCCTCGGGGTCCAGCCACGGCAGGGTGACGTCGATTGGTTCGAAGCGTTCTTGGTGAGTGAGGAGTCGCTTCGCGAGCGTCTTCGGCAGCGGCACATCGCGTTCCTTACCGCCTTTGGGCGGACCGAAGTACAGCCGTGACTTGTACATGAGAATCTGCCGCTCCACGTGGACGAAGTCGCCACGGATATCACCTGGGCTGAAGCCGAACGTCTCACCCTGTCGAAGTCCGCATCCGACGCCGAGGTCGAGCGCGATCTGGTAGCGGTCGGCCAGCGCCTCCCGCACCGCGTCGACACGGTCCTGCTCCCAGGCGCGAGCCTTGCGCTCCGGCTTCTTCGGCGGCTTGATCGAGCTGTTCCCCTTGCACGGGTTGCGGTACAGCCGCTTGTCCTCGACCGCGGCCTGCATGATCGCCTTGAGGTACACCCACGCGACATAGGCAGTGCTCGATGCCACCGCCCTCTGCACGTCGGCCGACCACTTGCGCAGCTCCGCGACGCCGATGTCCCTGAGCGCCAGATCTCCGAGCTGCGGCAGCACCTGCCCCCAGATCCGGTGCCTCATGCTTTCCAACGTCTGAGCGGGGTGCACCTGGGAGGGCCACCAGTGCTTCTCGACGTACTCACGGAGACTGATCGCGCCGTCCCGCGCGTCGACGAAATCTCCTCGACGTGTGTCGGTCTGCGCCTCGGCCAGCCACGCCTTGGCGTCCGCGACCGTATCGAAGGACCGGTCACGGACCCCTGGTATCCCTTTGACGCGGTAACGCGTGCACTTGCCCCATAGTGCAGTGCGTTCGCGCTTGCCCGTCTCCTTGTTCGGCCGCTTCTTGAGCCATCGGTCCTCGATGTAGCCCGCCATGCGCGTCTTCTCCTTGGCCTGGTCATGGTTCTCTCGGCACGACCTGCGTCGCGATCAGACACACAGACGATCTCCGTGCGCATGAAATTCCGAGTGCTGCCGAACTCCTCGGAACCGTTCTCCCAGGTCAAACAGCCCGGCGCCGTTCGCGCTGCTGCGGCGCTTTGCTCAGCGGATTGAGAGCGGGGTTCGACCGGGAGTCCGCCTGCTGCTGTTCGTTGAGCCACGCATCAAGCAGGTCCCGGCGGTACATGACCCTCCCGCCGGGCCCCATCCGGAAGCTGGGCGGCCCTTGCCGGCGGTGTCGCCAGACGTAGAGGGTGTTCACCGAGATGCCCATGTACTTCGCAGTGTCCTGAACGCTAAGGAAGGCAGCCTCAACAGCAGGCTTGGACTGTTTACGCATCACGTGTCTCCGGGATAAGCGCTGCCAAAGCAGCGGACGGTCCGTCTTCCCGCCTACCGCGCGGCGAAGCCGCACGGAAATTGCTGGCGAGCAGGATCAGAATCCGGAGGATCAGCGATTTGGTGCAGCTGTCCCGTGGTGATAGAGCAAGGTATGCGGCCGTCATCTGCTGATTCCGCCCCTGCCCACTCACACATCGTCGGCCTCCGGTCACTCGTCTCCCGACCGATGCCGGCCGACGCACGAGGAGCGCTGGTCCACGACCGACCCACCCTCACCGGGGCCTTCGCCTTCGCTCAATGACCACCGACCAACCCGACCGCGTACCCCGGCAAGTCCTGCTGAGGCTGGAAACCCACCAACGACGCGCTCATGGACGTCACCGCGCACCTCGGCCTGAACAGGGGCCGCAGCAAGCACGGAGGCATCACGAGGACTCTGTCTCTCCTGCCCCTTCGCCTTCGATGAGCGTGGTGACCCGACTAGGGCGCCCGTGATGCACAACCCTCATGGTCACATCGAGCACTTCCACTGCAGCAGGACTTCACAGAGAGTCAGATAGGTCACACGGAACGACCCATTCCGCACCGAAGGGGTACAACCGGCGCCACTGACCTGCCCCTTCGGGAGAACTGGGGCGCGCGCACCGAATCGCACGCCCCATGCTTGCGCCCTGGGCGCCGGCTCTTTGATTACTGAGTGTCGCAACTAGGGGGTAGGCTCAGCGGCTATCTCATCGGCACTCAGCCGATCGGCAGGGACAACTGTGCCCTCGCACGGATATACGGTCCGTCGAGGGCAATGGACTCAAGGAGCAAGCCTTGACTCTGTTCCACCCTATCGCCTCCTACTCGCCGGTCAACAACCGAGGGTTGTCTTTCTCAGTAGGACGTCTTCGGTGACGGCCAGCCCGCCACGCCGCCGCTTCAACGCCACCGAGCGGACCGTGCTCTTCCTCGCAGCTGACGGCCGCTGTTCCCACTGCGGTGCCGAGCTACAGCCGAGCTGGCACGGCGACCACGTCAACCCGTACTCGGCGGGGGGACCCACCGACATCATCAACGGGCAGGCCCTCTGCCCCACCTGCAACCTCAAGAAAGGCCGCTCCGTGGTCAAAGGCGCCCGCGAATGGCAGAACCAAGCACACGACAAGTTCTTTGCCAACGCGACGAAGGACTATCTCGTCTCGGCTACCCCCGGAGCGGGAAAGACCTACTTCGCGCTGAAGCTGGCAAAGCGCCTCCTACAGGAGCACACCGCAGAGCGCATCATCGTCGTCGTCCCCACCGACGCGCTGCGTCTCCAGTGGGCTGACTCCGCAGGAAACGTCGGACTGAACCTCATGCCGGTTACCGACCCAGAGGACTACGGCAAGCCTGGCTACCAGGGTTACGTCGTAACCTACGCCCAGGTCGCGAGGGGAATCGGATCCGAGAAAGTGCGGTACCTGACGAGGCGTCCCACGGTCGCGCTCCTTGACGAGATCCACCACGCAGGCGAGAACAAGTCGTGGGGTGAAGGTCTGACCCAGGCGCTCGAGCACGCTGTCCACCGGATCGCGCTCACGGGCACGCCGTGGCGCAAAGATGGCGCGAGCCCGATCCCGTTCGTGCGCTATGACCGAGACGGCAAGGTCGAGGTCGACTACGCCTACGAGTACGGAACTGCCGTCGCCGACGGCGTATGCCGGCGCATCGAATTTCACGCCTACGACGGCGAGGCCAAGTGGACCGACTGCGGGAAGGTCAGCACCGCCGCTCTGGGTGGTGAGCTCGCCGACGATGACATAGCAGCAGCGCTCGACGCCGTATTGGAGCCCACCCACAAGTGGATCCCGGCGCTGCTGGCTCAGGCGAACACCGCGCTCGACGAGCTGCGCACCGAGGTGCCAGATGCGGGCGGCTTGGTGGTCGCGCATGAAAAGTGGCACGCCCGGGCATACGCGAACCTCCTCCGTCAACTCACCGGTGAGCCGCCGATTGTGGTGCTCTCAGACGACCCAGAGGCGAAGGACAACATCGACCGGTTCCGGGAAGCGCGAAGCAAGTGGTTGGTCGCTGTGCGGATGGTTTCTGAAGGCGTTGACATCCCGCGCCTGGCGGTCGGCGTATACGCCACAAAGATCCGCACGCCCCTGTTCTTCCGCCAGGTTGTCGGACGCTTCGTGCGTATCCGTGAAGACGAGGAGTTCAACGCCCGCCTGTTCATCCCCGCTATTCCGTCGATCATGGAGCATGGACGAGCCATCGAGGAGGAGCTCCGTCACCAATTGGAGATCGAGGCCGAGCGTGTCGAGCGTGTGCGCGATAATGGCGATTCTGGGGGAGGGATGCTCGACCTCCGCATCCCGCTTGACGCGACCGAGGCGGTCTTCGATAGGGCAATCGTCGATGGCGATGAGGTGACACCCGTTGAGGTCGCCAAGGCAGCGGCGTGGCTGCGAGCGAACGGCATCCCCTCGACCTACGCGGTGAACGCTGCCCGCGGTCTGCGGTCCGCGCCCGTCGGCGCGGTAGCCGTGGTGGAGAACCCAAAGCCGACCCCTGCGCCCGCCCCGCCCCGTCACCGTGCGGAGCGCATGCTCCGCGGGGAGATTGACACTCTGGTGGGCAAGTTGGCCTACAGGCGGGGAACGCCGAAGAAGGATGTCAACCTGCAGCTGATCCGTGAAGGCTGGCCCACCCGCTCGAAGGCGACAGTGGAGCAGCTTCGCCGCCAGAAGAGTCACCTGATGCGGATTCTGGGAGAGTCCTAACCGATCCGCTGACGCAGGGGCGCGCGGCCGGTGGCGCGCGGCCCCTGGGCGGTGCAGGGTGACCCGGCTCAGTCGATGTTGGTGTCCGTCTCCTGAGCCCTTCGGGCGTTGTTCCTGAGGTTGGCGAAGGGCAGAGCTCCTCCGTGGAGTTCTTTGAACTCGTCGATCAGGTCCTGCTCAGCCTCGCCCGCGTCGTCCTCGGCCATCGGCCGCCAGGCGACGAGCAGTGCGTCCGAGTCGGCCAGCTGCCAGATGTAGCGACCGCCCCAATGGCCGGCCAGCAGACCAGTGCCGTGGCGGCGGTAGTCGGCAAGCCGCTGATTGAGTCCGTGCTGGCCCGCGGCCTTGCCGATGTACACGACCGTTGTCCCGTCCACCCAGGCATCGCCGAGCTTGTCGGCTGTCACGGATGGGTCGCGGCCTTTGAGGTGTCCGGCAGGGCTGGTGGGGAGGAACGACGGGGGCGAGGTGTCCGTGCGGATCACCACGTAGATTCCGTGCCCGGTGGGGACGTTGCTGTCGGGCAGTTCACGGAACGGCACGAAGCCGCGGAAGCCGCGTGCGGTCAGGCTCCTCTGCGTCAGCTCTGGTGTCGGGCTCATGCCAGGCATCGTGCCAGAAGCATCTGACAGTCCTGACCCGCCGCTCGTATTGCTACGGCAGGGGGACATGTAGCGCTGCGAACCCGAGGGCCCATCTCCGGTCGAGGTGCGCGGGGAACGGCGTGGCGCTCCGGGACCGCGGCACAGCGGTGCGACCGCAGTCAGGCGGTTGAGGACCGCGGCAAGCCCCGCCCCCGTGAAGAGCGGGGGCGCTTCGCGCAGTACCAGCCTGACGCAGCAGCAGCCCAGCGGTGCTGAGCAGGCTTCTGTGGGAGGAGACTTCACGGCTACCCCGCCACGGGCGACCCGTCAGGTCCACCCTGCCGCGCGCATCATGCTCACCAATGCGCGCTCGGCTGCCTGCTCCTCGTCCTGATCCACCTCGACGCTCTCCCAGCCCTGGGCATACCGCAGCACGTTGGACAGCGTCTCGTGGTCGGCAGCGCCGCGCGGGCCCTCAAAGGGCGAGTGCAGGACCGTCGACAGTGCCTGCCGCACCCAGCGGGCGACGGTGGCCTCGTCCCCCTCGGGCATCCACGGGTAGTAGGGCACTCGCCCGATTTCGCGCAGCGCCTCCGTGAGCCCTTCGAACTCCGGGCCGGGGCGCGGGCCAGCCGCGCGGTCGAGTGCGTCGGCGAATTCGGCGAGCAGCGCGAGGTCGGCTTCGGCCACTTCAATGGTGGTCAGGTACACCACGTTCCCACCGTCGGGCTCGATCAGCAGCAGCACGTTGGGCGTGGGCGGGAGGATCTCGTCCACCATCCTGTCCGCAAACTCCTCCGTCCCCTCGGGCAGCGCGTCGCGCACCCGGTAGTACGCGTCTTCGACGTCCTCGATCGGCGCGCCCGGGATCGGCGCCCTCCGGCTGTCCCGGTAGCCCATCAGCACCCCCGCACGGTCAAAGACCATGTCCATTCGGAGCCTCAGGAGCAGCCCGGCCAGCTCGTATAGGCCGGGCAGGGCGTCCTGTACGAGGGGCAACAGCAAGGTGCGGGTGGGGGTGAGGCGTGGCGGCGACTGATGGCCGCCAGCTCGGGCCCGGTCATTCGCCCGCATCGCCTCGGTGTACCGCGTGCCGGTGGCCCGGCTCTGCTCCCGGATCTCCCGCGTGCGCTTCCGCGACTTCCTGGGCTGGCTCGTAGGCATGTCTGACTCCGTACAGCAGCGCGCCCCACGCACACGCCGCTCTGAAGGCAGGCGGTTCCAGGTGCACGATGCGTCGAAGGACGGCTTGGCCTACCAACGAGGGCTCCGGCGTGAGCGGCAGACCCCTTCAGCGGTCGGCGGTCGTGGCCGCCTGCCGGGGAGCATACCGGACCGGCCGCAGCGGCACCAAAGGTCAGGTGACGACCTTGGACCGCTGCGGCTCCCGGTTACGGAGTGCCACACGCCCCTGGCCCCAGCGGACCGCGAGCTGGTCGCCGGCCGGAGGGTGTGTTTCGACGTCACCCGGGACGCCGATGGTGTCCGGGCCGACAACAGCCGCCGCCTGACCCCGTGTCCTTGAGGAACTGTGTCTGCCAAGCCGTTCGAGGTGATCAAGCTGGTTGGGCCATATCGCTCTTCCTCGGGCTTCCTCCTCCTCACGGTCACGGCGACGTCGCCCACTTCTGGCCGCATGCGCTCCAACTGGTGGACTGTCCACCGCGCCCATGCGACCTCAAGCCACGCGTACGTCCCGGCTGCCTACCGCTGCCATGGACGGGATGATCAAGGCCGTCTCAGCGGCTACGAGAGCGAGGTACTCGTACTCAGGCTCGTCGACTGCGGGAGACTCGTGTAGGCACAGAGGTTTCGCGAGATGCGCACGCAGCAGGGCGGCGGCAACCGGAGCGGGAGTTGCTGGCAGTACCGGCACTCCCAGTTCCTCTGCAACAGCCGACTGTTCCGCTGTCGGTCCCGCGTACAGATAGCGAAGTCCATCCGCGACCAACTGCCAGTCCGTCTCAGTCACTGGGCGATTTCTCCTGCCTCTCGGAAGGGATCGGTGTCGTCCTGCTTGTTGTCGCCGCTGTAATGCCAGAGTGCCCGACCCCGGCCAGTGGGCGCCCAGGACCGGGGCCGTCAGGAGATCTGTTCGTATAGGGCCCCCTCTGCCTCCCGTAGCTCGCGCTCGACGGCTTCGGTGAGGTTCGGGTTGTCGATGAGGACGCCGAACTCGACGTTGTTGTTCTCTGCGCTCCAGGAGAAGTTCGCGCTGGTGACCAGGAGGAGGTGGTGGTCGATGGCGAGGAACTTGGCGTGATTGCGGACGTATCCGCCGTCGAATTCCTTGGTCCGCCATACCTCGGCCGGAGCAAGGTGGGCGGCTACCTCTGTGGTCGACGGGGACCCGTGTTGTCCGCTGCCGTCGGCGGCCCGGGTGTCCATGTAGACGCGGACGGCGACGCCGTCGCGCTGTGCGGCCGTCCGTAGTGACACCCAGAGTGCCGAGCTGCGCTGGAAGTTGAAGGTGGAGCAGGTGATCGCGTGGCGGGCGCTGTCCACGAGGCGGGTGACTGAGGTGGTGAGCGGCCCGCTCTGGGCGAGGTGTCCGGGCATGGTCCACAGCGGTGACAGTGTGGTCGGAAGTGCCCGTGCCCCCTCGATCGCCCGCAGGACCAGAACCTGCTGATACGTCGCTCTAGCTTCTCGGGCCACCGCCTCCAGTAGCCGCCGGACCTCTGCTCGCTGGCCGACCGCGACGACCTTGAGTGCGGTGGTCAAGGTGTCGCCGTCGGCCAGGCGGTCCGCTATGTCCTTGGCCTCGGTTCCGGTCAGGAGCCGGCCGAGCTGGCGTGGCGCGTCCGCGTCACTCATGGGCCTGGAAGAAGCCGAGGTCGCTGCCGGGCAGGTCGAGCAAGAAGCGGCGGTCGAGGAAGCGGTTGGCGCGCTCGCAGGAGGTCTCCGAGGCCATTACGCAGCAGTGGCACGCGGCGCCGTGGAGGAAGTCCTCGGGATCCTGTGGGGTGCGCTTGGAGCAGATGGGGTCGGAGGAGCAACGTGTGGCCTTGCGCAGTGCGCTGCTGACGACCCGTTGGAGGCGCGTTGGCTCGCTGAGCTGTACGAGGCCGCCGAGGGTGCCGTCACTGTCGGAGGCGGTGGTGCAGATGAGAAGGCCGGCCGCGGGGTCGCGGCCTTCCGCGGCGGGCCATGCGTAAAGGCGTTCGCTGAGGCTGGCGGCCGAGTAGCCGCAGGTCAGGGCGAGTTCGCGGATGAGGATGTGGGCGAGGGTGTGGACGAGCCAGTAGCGCGGAGGCTTCAGGCGGCTGTCGGGATCGACCTGGCCCGCCGTGTCGGAGAAGCGGCGCTCGAAGTTCCTGCGGTGTGCCTCTCGGTGGAGCTTCCACAGGTCGGTGTCCAGGACGCGCTTCTCCCATGCGGCGACGGCGTTCTCGGCGAGCTGGAGGAAGATGCCTTCGCCCCGGTCCTCAGTGGCCACGGTCCAGCTCGGCCGGGATGTACGCGTCAGTGGGGCCAAGCGGCGTGGGAGGTCGCCGACGCGGTCCATGTCGTCGATGCGGGTGAAGCCGACCAAGGCATTCACCTTGCGGAGGCGTTCGACCGCGAGCACACGGGTGATCTCAGACTGCAAGGCGTCACCCCGATCACGAGTGGCGAGGGTGAGCCCGCTCTTGGGGTCCTCGACGCGGGTGCCGACGATGTCCCGCAGCAGGTAACGCCATTCGGGAACGAGGAGGTCGACCGGGTCCCAGTCGCGGAGCTTCTCCTCCTGCTCCTCGGGGGTGTCGGTGGGGGCGGAGGCCACCTGAAGGACCTGCTCCAGGTCGTGGTCGGACAGGCCCGTGACGTCGACGCCGACGTCCATGCCGAGAAGGTCCCGGATCAGGTCCAGTTTGTCGCGGTACTTGGCCAGCTTGTCGCCCAGCGCGGTGCGGACCCGGTCGGCCAGGTCGCTGGCCTCCTCCTCCTGGGACTCCGGCATCACGATGATCGACTGGGTGGCCGGGAACCACAGGTTGGAGGCGCCGACAAGCATCAGCCGGGTCTCGTTGCGGCAGCCCTTGGGCTCGAAGGCGTCCAAGTGGGGGTGGCGTCCGCGGCACTGCGGGAGTTTCGCCCTGCCAGCCTCGCCCTGAGCCTCATTCATGGGCCGTCGCATGTCGCAGGACGCGCAGTGGATGACGGCCGAGGCGCCCTTGCCGGCGGTCCGGTCGACCATCTTCAGGGCGGGTAGCTCCGCCTGGGTGCACGGTTGTCCGCGGTGCACCCACAGGTCGTACGGGAACTCGTCCAGGTGTCCGTCGACGCAGGCCAGTAGATATCGGGCCGGGATGGCTGTGCGGCGCATCGGCTTGCGGGTGCCGGCGCCCGCGCGGCCCGTGCACTTGGCGTGCTCGAAGACGGCCAGGTCGGTGCGGAAGGGGTGCGTGTTGCGGTAGTCGAACTGAGCGAGCAGTCCGAGCATGTCGCAGCCCGTGCACCGCAGCCATTGCGGGAAGACTCGGGAGGGGACTCCGAGGTCGTTGCCTTCGGCGGAGCGGCTGTGTTTCTTCGGCTGCCAGGGATACGGCCGCAGCTGCACGTCGGGCGAACGCAGCATCATCCGGACCACATCACGGAGGCGCGGGGCGTGGATCTGCGGGGGCGCGGAGTCTCGGCGCCGCCAGATGCGGTCCCATTCGTCTAGGCCCGTGGGCATGATCGTGAACTGCGGCAGGTCCATAATCGCGCCCGGGCCGTAGGTGTAGAGCAGGGAGGAGGGGCGGGCCGAGCCGACCTTGGCACGGTTGTGCTTGGTGGCTTTCTCCGCCTCCTGCTCCAGGTCGCCCAGCGGGTCGACGGCGTGGGCGACGTCGTAGACGAAGCGCGTCTCGTCACTCACGAGTTGTCCTCCGGCATCTTCCACTGAGGGGCATGGTCGGGTGCGCGGTACACCAGTCGCTCCTTGATCGGACTCACCAGGAGGTTGATCTCCGGCTGCACCTCGCGCATGGAGTTCGCCACGATGAACGGCGCGGCGTCGCGAGTGTCGATGCCCGCCTTGGCGTTCTCCGCGCTCATCATCAGCGCGTCGTGCCGGCCGTCGTCCAGAACCCTCTCGTACACCAGCGACTTGCGGTCCTCCATGAGGCTCTTGCGTCGCTTGCCCCATTGGTCGAGCCGGTTCTCCAGACGCAGGCGGGCGCGGTCAGCGGCGTCCTCGTCGCCGGCCCGCGCGACGCGACGGACGAGGGCGTCGACGAGTTCGCCCGCGAAGTGCTGCTCGGCTTCGATACGGGCCGCCCCGTCCTCCGGGGACAGCCCTTGGCCGTGTCCGGCCTTGGCAGCCTGCAGGACGCGGGCGGCGCTGACCAGGACGCCGTCCAGGCCGCGCTCCAGGGAGGTCACCGAGAACGGGGTCACGGACAGCGCCTCCACCTGGGCGTAGAACGTCTCGTGGTAGTGGCGGAACTGCTCGTAGTGGGCAAGGTCCCTGGGCCGTGCCCAGTTCCCGAGCGCGACCACCAGACCCGGCCGGTCCGCGGTACGGCCGACTCGGGAGGACGCCTGGATGTACTCGGCAGTGTTCTTCGGCTGCCCGACCACGAGCATCAGGCCAAGGCGGGTCACGTCCACACCCACCTGGAGCATGGAGGTGGCCAGGACCACGTCGTACGGATTGACCTCACGCGTGGGTTCCGGCTTCTTCGCCTCTCGCAATGCGCGCCGGTTCCGCTTCCCTGCGGTGGAGTCGAAGCCCGGGTCGAACGCCGTCGCCATCTGGTCCAGGGTGGCGGTGATGTCTGCGCTGGCCACGCGCGAGGTCAGCTCGGCGACGTGCAGCGAACCGTAGTCGGTGCCGGTGCGGCGGGGGAGCTTCGACCAGGGGCGCCCCTTGGCGAGCGCGGTCTGGATGTCGTCGCTCATGTATCGAGCCATGCCGGCGAGTTCACGGGTGGCGCTGAAGTAGCCGACCAGGCTCATGTACGGATCGGCCACGCGGCCGGAGCGGTCAATAAGCAGTTGCCCGCCGGCCAGGAGCACCTCGGCGACCCGAATCTCCGCTGTGGTCAAGCGCACTCCGGTCGTGCTGATCCCGACGTACCGGCGTCCCGGGTGCTTCTCGGAGACCGGGATCTCCTTGGAGAAGTAGGTGTTCCCGGCGTCGAGGACCTGCGGCGGGAAGATGGTGACGTCGCGACCGTACAGCGCACGCACCTGCTCCGACGCGTTACGGGCGGTGGCTGTCGAGGCGACGAGCAGCGGACGCACCGGGCGCCCGTCCTTTGTCCGCCAGTCGGTCATCACGTCGATGGCCACCTCGAACAGGCCCACCGTCGTGCCGAGCGCTCCGGTGATCAGGTGCAACTCGTCCTGGATGACCAGATCCGGGGGCCGCAGCCGCATTGCCGGGTGAACGGGGGCCGCCGCCAAGCCGTCCTTCTTGGGATGCTTGCTGCCGTCCTTGATGTCGCACTGCTGATAGTCGGGATGCACAAAGTCGTGCCGTTCACAGCGCCGCGAGACGTGCCCGAACAGCGAGGCGGCCTCGCCCTCTCGCGCCAGGCGGGCGAACTTGTCCACGGTGGCGATGACGAATGCCGGCGCGAGCCGATAGATCTCCTCGTCCACCGTGAGCACCGGCAGCCCGTCCGGGACCTCACCGCCGTCGGCGAACGGGCAGTCGGCCAGCTCGTCCCCGCAGTACACGTACACTCGGCGCCGCGCAGGCTCCGTGCGCACATCCCGTGCCTCGACCCGCGTCCCGCACCAAGGGCAGCGCTGGATCTGCAGCACCGTCAGCCGATAGCCACGGCCCCCGTGAGCCTTCTGCAACTGCTCGGCGGCCTCGTCGTACCGCTTCGGGCTCACATCGGTGCCGACCCACAGCCCGATCCGGAACGGCTCCTCCCCCCACGTCCCCATATCATCGCGCCGCGCCAGCTCCGCCGCGCACACCAGGGCTGTGGCGCGCTGGAACTGCTGGGCGGTGAGCAGGCGCAGCGTGTACCGCATGAGGACGGCCACCCCGGACCGCCCGTCCAGCGGACCGTCGAAGGCGTCCACAACGCCCTGGCGGCGACGGATCGCGAACGTGTAGGCGGCCAGACCCAAATACGCCTCCGTCTTGCCACCACCAGTCGGGAAGAACAGCAGCTGTGCCTTGGCCAGATCCCCCGACCGCTTCTCGGCCGCAGGGTCGGACAGCAACGGCAACTGCATGAGCACGAAGGCGAGCTGGAAGGTACGCCACGAATGCGCCAGGGCTCCCTTCTCCGCGAGGATTGCCTCGCGAGCCTCGTCGATGCTCTCCTCCGGCCGGCTCGCTCGCCGCTCCGCGACCTGGGACTGCACACGCTGATCGGCCATCACCCGGTTCATGAACCGGAAGCAGCGCAACGCCTCCTCGTCCCCGAGGAGATGCTTCAGACCCTCCTCAAGCTGGCGCTGCACCCGACGCGCCTCGGTGACCGCGTCCAAACCCTCGGACCGCAGATGCTCCGGAAGAGCCTTGGCCCGCTGCTCCTCGCCGTCCAGCCAGGCTGTGTAACCCGCGACGATCGGCTCAAGGCCCGTACGCAGCTCGTCGGTCGACGCCTCCTGGAGCTTGCGCATGTCCAGCAGGGCCGCGCCGATCTCCTCGGCGGCCGTCTGAGGCGTCTCACTCGCCGGCAGCCATGTCGTCCAGACCTCGCTGGCCCTGCGCGCTCCCTCGGCTACCTTCCAGTCCACCGAGCAGGTCCGGCCATGGGCGAACTCCAGACGGTTGCGGTACTGAAGCCGCAGCCGCCGCAGTTCGTCGTCCGGCTCCTCACGGGTGTCGAGGAGTACGTCATTGACCGGCAGGAACACGTCAGCGCCACCGGCCGACACCGACAGCTCGGTCTGGTACAGCCACGCCTCGACCGGGATCTTGCGAGGCGTCTCCCGGTCGTTGCACAGCGCCACCTCGATCAGCCGGCAGCCACGCTCGGAGTCGTCGTAACGATCCACCCGAAGCAGGATCTTGTCCTTGAGCACGATCTCGGTCGTACGGGACTGCTTCAGGTCGGCAACCTTGATCGCCTTCGCAATAGCGTGCGGGGTGCGCTGGAAACGACGGAGAGCCGGCGCGGGTGCCGCGCCCTCGCCCCCGCCGCCTTCGGTGCCCTCGCCACGCTTCTCCTTCACTGGCTCGTACGTGCCCCACGAGGCGGTCACCGTGAACTCGTCGAGATGGTCAGGGATCTGGAAGCGCAGCCCCATCGATGCCGGGATCATCAGCCCACGCTTCTGCGGCTGGTCCTCGACCTCGTCCTCGTCCGAGCTCGCGCTGCTGTCGTCGACGGCGGTGAGCGGCACGCCCCGGCTCTCGACAGCGTCCACGGCGTCGCCCACATCGGTCGCAGCGTCATCCGATCCAGCCTCGCCGGGGTCGTCCTGGCCGGCGGTGAGCCGCACGGGCGCGATCCGGCCGATCAGGTACGCCGAGTCAGGGACCCCGTCGAGGACCTCGTCCGGGCCGTTGGCTGGGCCGAGGAGCTCACGCTTCAGGATGTCGACCAGGTTCTCGCGGGCCGTCCAGGAACGGCCGTCGGGTTCGAGGGCGAGACGGTAGGACGGGGCCTGGGGGGTGCCGGCTGCGGGCGGGGTGCTGCTGCGCCGCGGGGTGGTCATTCGTCGTCCTCCTCGTCCTCGATGCCCTCATTCTTGCCGGGGGGACTGACAACGCCCTGCGAGGCGGCGCGGCGATGGTTCTCTTCGAGGAGGCGGTCGAGGACCTCCACCCGGGCAGCGGGGCTCACCGTCCAGCGTTGCATCTGGCGGTATGTGTGGAAGCCATGGCCCAGAGGGACGTCGTCCCAGCCGTAGGCGGCCATGACGGCTCGGTCAAGCTCGACGTGGATCTCGCGGAGCCGGGCTACATCGGGATCGGCAGAGTCGGAGATAGCGGGATCGTTGACCAGGTTGTAGAGCTTGGTGAGGCCAATGTTGCGGCGGAGCATGATCTCACGTCGGTTGATGTCGAGAGTGCTTCCAACGTCAGTAAGCCGATCTGAAAGTCTCGGGCGAGGAAACGTACCGAACACATCTGACGGTGTGTAACGAGGGTCGTTCCGCATACCTGATCCGTACTTGATGGCCCAGGTTTGATGGAGCGACGAAGACAGCACCGCTTGATCGGCGAATGAGTCCGTAGCGAAGACTCCCAGCATGTGACTGAATACCTGCCCCGCGGGCACTTGAAGTGGCACCACGGATTTACTCGTCAAAGCGATCACAAGCACCTTGTCGAGGTGGCGGATCGCCTCCCGCATCCCAGGAGCCTGCTCTGCAAACAACCACCAACGCTCGCGTCGAACCTTACGATTGTTTGTCGCTCGTACCGGCTTTACGCGCTCGAGCACCCGTTGGTATGGCAACTCGTACATTTTTGCCTGCTCCTCAGACATGCCGGTGAAGTCGATGATCCAGCGCGCAGGCGAGGCATCTGGCCGTGAATTGAGGTTCTCACCATTGAGGTACGGATATAGAACTCTTGCGTTCGCAGGGGATGCCTCGATCCAGGCTTTTGCCTCCTCGGGATCCAGCACGAATCCCAGCCCATCGACCTTGCAGCCGTTGTACGCAATCCCTTCGTTCTCCGCAAGTGGATATGGGGTGCCGTCTACACGTCCGCCCGCCTCCAACAGAGTGGAAATTCGGGCGACCTCGACGTCCTCCTCACCCTCCGCGACCACCCGTGTCGCAGCCGAGTCAACGACGGCCCGCGTACCCCACACTGCCGCGTACTCCAGGTTTGCGCTGGCTGCAGGCCAGGATCGACTCTGGATGGCGCGGGTGATCGTGAACTTAGCCATCGCTAGCTGGTCGAGGCCGACCTGTCGAGTGTCGCCCTGCGCGATCGTGTTCGTCGCGATTAGCCCCAGCCCTCCACGGCGGGTGAGCATGGCGTATGCCCGCAGAAAGAAGTACGCAGCCAGATCTCCGTTGCCCTTCTTCCCGTTGGCAAGGACGCTGACGAGCCAATCCCGGATGTTAGTCCCCATGGATCCAGTGATTTTTGATCCGCCCAGGAACGGCGGGTTCCCGATCACCGCATCGAACCCGCCCCGCTCCATGACATCCGGCACAGCCAGAATCCAGTGCAGCGGCTTCCATCGCTCGTAGTCCGTCGTCACCGTCGGTGTGAGCCCGGCTTCCTTGATGTCGTCGAGCATCACCCGGTCTGTCTCCCCGCCCCCGGCGGGGTACGCGCTCTCCACCGCGATCCGCAGATCCTCGTACGCCGCCTTCAGCTGCTTGCTGGGCTTTCCACCCCATCGCAGCGCGGCCGCTACTACCCCATCCGCGACGTCGGCGAGCTGCGCCGTCAGCTCCTGGTACCTGCGCCACTGCCGCCGCTTGGTAGCGGCCGAGCGCTGCGGGTCGCTGTCGTCGACCTCGGTGGCGAGCTGGCGGCGCAGACGGCTGGCCTGGTCCAGGATGGCATCCACGTCCAGGGCGAAGATGCTGAACTGGTTGCCGGCCGCGGTGGGGTCGATGTGGAGGCGGCGCAGCTGGTCGGCGTCGGTCAGGCCGAGCAGGGCATTGCCGTGCAGCACCTTGTCGTCGACAAATGAGAACGGGAGCTTCGGGTCCAGTGACACCAGCCAGAGCGACAGTTTGCACATCTCCACGGCCATGCCGTTGATGTCGGCGCCGTACAGACAGGTCGCGACGACGGTCCTTATGGCATGGACGTACAGGTCGTGCGGTGTCCTTCCGTACGCCACGCCCTCACGCTGCCATGCCTCCACAAGCCGGTCGGCGAGGTACCGTGCCGCGGCGACGAGGAAGGCGCCCGAGCCGCAGGCGATGTCGGCGATGCGCAGGTCGAGGATCTGGTCGGAGTCAATCGGTCGCCACGCGTCCTGGTCGGCGGTCTGGTGTGGTCCGGGCGAGTAGACGAGAGGTTCCAGCGCGTAGCGGACAACGTCCTCAGCCAACGAGCGGGGCGTGTAGTGCGCGCCGGCCGAGGCGCGCGAGGGGGTCTCCACCAGCAGAACGCCGCCGGGCTCGACCACCAGCGGCCGGTTGCGCAGGTCGCGGCGGATGATTCCGATGAACGGGCGCAACCGGTCGCGCAGTTCGGGGTCGTCGGTGACGTCGCGCAGGGCGATCTCGGTGTCGTCAAGGGTGTCGGGGGCCTTCAGTGCCTTGGTGAGGGCGGCTTTGCTGGACGGCTTCGCGGCCGGCTGGTGCTGCTTGATCCAGGCGAGGATCGCGTCGGCCAGCGCGGTCTCGGTGCGCTTGGCCTGGCTGAGTTCTTCGAGGGCGGCGAGGGGGATCTCGGGTTCGCATCCCGCGCTGCCGGCCAGGCCGACGACGATCTCTTTGGCCGGTTCGCAGGAGTAGCCGAGCAGACCTTCGTAGATGTAGCCGATCTGTTCGACGTCGATGTCGCGGAAGGAGATCCGTCGTGCTCCGCCGGGCAGTTGGGCGATCTGCACGGCGCGCAGGACTTCGAGCATGACGCGGTCGCTGACCGTGATGGCCAGGGTTTCCTGGGAGTCGCAGGCGGTGAGGAAGGGGAAGCGGGCCGGGTCGAAGAGGGAGCCGCCGTACTCGGGAAGGCGCAGGTCCTCGAAGCTCGCGCCCCGGTACAGGGCCTGGGAGGTGGCCAGGAGACGGTGCCATGTCAGGAACGTTGCGTCCAGGGCCTGTTCGCCCTCTTCCTTCTCGCGGGCATCGAGGAGGTCGAGTTCGTCACTGATGCCGTATCCCATGGCGAAGAGACGGCTCTGGGGCAGCAGCCCGCGTTCTTCGGCGAAGAGGAGGAAGACGACGCGCATCATGACGGTGACGGCGGCCTCGTACACCTCGCCCCGTGCCGCCGGCAGCGGGTCGGGCTCGCCGCGTCGCTGCGCGTCCAGGGCGCCTTCGGACAGAGCCTGGACGATGAGTTCGACGGCGCGGCGGACCTGGGTGCCCAGCGCTTCGGTGATCTTCTCGGCGGCGGTGACGGACTCGCCGAAGAGTTCCGTCAGCCGGTCCTGCTGCTTGCCGCCTACCAGGCGGCGGCGCTGGAGGAGTTCGATGAACGCGTTGCGGGTCTGGGGCTCTTCGATCCACGTCTGGGCGTCGACGATGCCGGAGGCGACCATGGTCTGCGGGCGGGCGCTGACGATCGCCCACCAGCGGCCGTCGGTGACGACGCCGATGGGGACGCCGGAGACGCGCAGCAGCTCTTCCATGCGGTCGATGGGGCTGGCCGACCAGCCGTCGGTGAGCGGGTCGCGCAGGGAGTCCGTGGGGTCGGTGACCAGGACGAGGGCCCCGACGGTGTCGCCGTGGACGAGGGCGCCGTCGGCGCGGACGGTGACGGCGTAGTCGGGCGAGCGGACCTCGGCGGCGGCTGGGGCGGGCACGGGGTAGGAGGCACCCCAGCGCAGTCCCTGGCGCAGGACGAGATCGACCCAGGTGTCGCGGGCCTCGCGGTACACGTCGAGGGCGGCTTCGTCACCGGGGTGCTCGTCCCAGTTCTCCCATGCCTTCTCGAAGGCTGGCTTGGCGTCCTTGATGGCGTCGAGCGCCCGGGAGTCGGGCTGGGGGATGCCTTCGCGGTAGACGCGTTCCAGGGCGGGGACAGCGAGGAACGGGCCGTCGGCGTCGACGAGTTCGAGCCAGGCGCGGTGCAGGTCGGCGGCGGTCGGGGGGTAGCGGCGGCTCATGCCTTGACCATTCCGTTCTTCGCGTCTTCGGGGGTAAGGGCGAACACGACCGCGGCGGCGGATACGTAGGGCCTGATGTCGCTGTAGCGCTCCTGGATCGAGGCGATCTCGCGCGTCTCCTCGTCGTCCAGGCTGTCCAGGCGCTCGTTCATGTGGTGCAGGTCCCGACGTCGCTGCTTCTGCTGGTCGTCGGTGAACAGCAGTTCTTCCTCGGCGCGGATGGCCTGCTCCAGGCGGTCGCGGGACTCGCGCAGGTTGAGCCGGAAGGCATCGAAGATCTCATGGGCACGCTTGATGTCGGAGTCCCGGCGCTGTGTGAGCGCCTCGGTGACCTTCTCCTGACGGCTGGCGCTCTTGCGTTCCATCGCGGTCAGCAGGCGTGTACGCAGCCGGGAACCATCGTCGTTCCACTGCTCGGCGAGGTGAGCACGCACCTTCTCATCAGCCAGGAGCAGATCCGCGGAGTCGAGGGTTTCGTCGAGGACCTGCTCGACCTTGGACTCGGCGAGTGCCTGACCGCGTAGCCGGACGCCGGTGAGGAACACCTCCTCGTGGAGTCGCAGCCCGCCGCGTCCGACCAGAACAAGCCGGGAGACGGCGGCCACACAGGACTCGGGAAGGCCAGGGGCAATGACGGCGGTGACCCGGTGTACCGGGGAGTCCGTGCTGAACAGCGCGGAGCGCAAGGTGCGGGTAGCGCGCTGCATGAGGGCGTGCCCGAGGTGGATGTGCACCAGATCGGTGCGCTGCTGAGCGGCCTGGTCATCGAAGGTGATGGGACGCGGGACACCCGGCTCCAGGCGGGTGTCCAGGCCGCGCAGGGCCGGCTGCCAGGAGCGGCCGAGGCTCGGGACCTCGAAGACCTGCGCCTCGGTGCGGTCGTCGCCGATCTCTACGAGCGGGGGCTGAGAGGTCAGGGTGAGCGCGGTGTCCACCACCCGACGGGCGTTCGCGGGCGTGAGATGCATGGCGGCCTTGCGCTCGTCGTACGTGTCCGACAGCCGGGTGAGCTGGCGGTTCAGCTCCATCCCGCCGGCCAACACGCGGGTGATCACCTCATTGCCGTCGTCCGGCGCAGTCAGCCGGGCCTTGCGCGCCGTACGGGTGGGGGCGAAGTGCTCCTGCACCTCGGCGTCGATGACCTGGTTGACCTTGCCGAGGTCCTCGGTGGCCCGCCCGACCTTGGTCGCGATGATCCCCATGAACTTCATGTCCGCGTCGTACGTCGTGGAGCCGGAGACCGGCACGAAGTGGAAGATCTCCGGGTTCTTCGTCTGCCCGTACCGGTCGATCCGGCCGATGCGCTGCTCCAAGCGGGACGGGTTGAAGGGAATGTCGAAGTTGACCAAGCGGTGGCAGTGGGTCTGCAGGTCGATGCCCTCGCCGGCGGAGTCAGTGGCGAGCAGGACTCGGACGGGGTGCTTGTCCGGGCTCTCGGTGAAACGCGCGCGGATCTTCTCCCGCTCCTCGGTCGGGGTCGAGCCCTGGATGACCTCCAGTACGTCGTTGTAGCCGCGCTGCCGCAGGACGCGCTCGATCCATTCAAGGGTGGCTGCGTACTCCGTGAACACCACGACACGTTCGTTGGTCCAGTGGGTACCGTCCGGCCGGCAGACCGCGGCGAGGAAGGTCAGCAGTTCTTCCAGCCGGGAGTCCGGCTTGTGCTCATACCGGCGCCCCCACTCGATGAGCGAGGCAATCTCGCTTCTTGTGGCCGCCACCAGGGGGTCCGAGCCCTTGGTGTGACGCAGCGCGGTGAACTCGGGGTGCTCGGCCGCGCCCTCCTCCTCGTCCGACTGACCGCTGCCCAACACCTCCGTGTAGTACTGGTCCTCGTCGTCCATCCGAAGCTGCCGGTCGCCCCCGTCCGCACCGTCGTACAGCTCAAGGGTGCGGGCGAACGACCACGGGCTGGACAGGAAACGCTTCTTCAGCAGCATCGCGACGATGTCGCCGCCCGAGCCCTTGCCGTTCGCCCGGGCACTCTCCGCCAGCAGCCACTCCAACCTCGCGAACTGCTGCTGCTCGTCCTCCGACGGTGTGAACGGAAGGGGCTTCACCTGCCGGGTCTTGAACCCCTTGTCCGGCAGATCGGTCTTCAGCCACCGCACCATCACCTCCTTCAGCGCCTGCTCGTCGATGCTCGCGCCGCGGGTGAACCGGCGACCGTCGATCATCTCCAACAGGGCGGTGAAGGACTCCGAATAGCCGTTGTGCGGGGTAGCGCTCAAAAACAGCCGGTGCTCGCACGCCTCGGCGAGCCGCATCGTCGCAGTCGTCCGCTTGCTGTCCACCGCGTAGCCACGCTGCCCCGGAGCCGTCGTCGGGCTGGCCGGCGCCACGTGGTGCGCCTCGTCGACCACCAGCACATCAAACGCGTACCGCCTGGCCGTGCCCGCGCTGCGCACATCGGCCAGCACGTCACGCAGCAAACGCTGCGCTCTCAGCGACGGCAGCCACGCCATGCTCACGATCACGCGAGGGAAGAGTCGGAACGGGTTGGCGTTGAGCCCGTGGCTCCGCCGTACCTTCGCCATCAGCTCACTGTTGACGATGACGAAGTCGAGGCCGAACTTCTCCCGCATCTCGTCCTGCCACTTCAGCGACAGGCTCGGCGGGCACACGATCACCACGGATCGTGCACGGTGCCTCAGTAGCAGCTCCTGCACGACGAGGCCGGCCTCGATGGTCTTGCCCAGACCGACATCGTCCGCGAGTAGCAGGTTCGTGCGCGACGACTGCAGGGCACGGCTGAGCGGCACCAGCTGGTACGCCTCCACGTTGGCGCCGCTGCGGAAGGGAGCCTGGTAGGAGTTCGCGTCCGCTGAGGTGACCGCGCCCCAGCGCACCGCGTCCACGAACGCGGCGAGCGTATTCGGGTCGTCGAACGCCTCCGCCCGTACAGTCTCTGGAAGGCCCTGGTTCGGGGCGACGGTGTGCCCGACCTCCAGCTCCCAGACCACCGACAGCTCCTGCCCGAGCCGGTCCTCATCCAGTGACTGCAGGCTGACCACATGCGTCAGCCCCGCCACGCCCTCGTCGGCGGGGCTGCGGGGGAGACCTTGCTTACGGACATCGGATACGGCCCAGGTAGAGCCTCGGACCTTGACAACCTGCCCCGGCTCTGGGACCGGAGGAAGGCCCGCCGCGTTCGGGGTAGTGCTCGCTGATCCCTCTGGATACTCCGTCGCGGTCGCCACCTGGGCAGACTCCTTCACCAATGCCGTCATCGTCGAACTGTGATCCTCTCAGCGCTTCGCGCCGCAACGAAGGGTGTGAAGGATCACGAAAGCGCCAGTATCTCCGACCCCGGGTACGGTCCGCCCCAGGTCGCCAGAACTCGTTCACATCGCTGGTTAGGCGTGAGCAGGACATGCCATCCCGGACGCCCGGATGGTGTCAAACCCCGGGCATTCCCGGTATCGCACTCCGCTTGATCTCTCGCTCACGAGGACCCGGTCCTCGTGTCGGAGCCGGTGTCTCCCGGCTGGCCAGCTGTGCGGCTTCGCCATCGCCAGCTGGGTTCGGCGCCGAGTTCGTTCCGGTTGGTTGCCTCCTGCGCGAGGCCGTCCGAGTCAGGACCCATCACCCAGCCCAGCATGGTCGCGCGATGCCCCTGCCGCACGATGACGTCGGCACGCACAACCCTCGTCAGAAGATGATCTCCCGTCCGTGATGCTCTTCTCGATCACGCCAACAGCAGGCGGATCCCAACAGTTGAACGGCGCCCCTCCATCCCGGACGATGCAGAATAGACCCGGAAAACACGTGAAACGGCCGCTTGAATGGGGGAAGTTGCGCATACTGAGGCACGGCAGGCTCGTGGCTGCGCCCGTAGCGACCAAGGGGGAGGTCGGCATGCCCATGTCCGGACAGCAACGCGCACAGGTGTGGCGCGCGGCCATAGCCGCGGTCGTTGCGATAGTTGGCACGCTGGTCGCGCTGTTCGCCACGGATACCATCGGCGGCGATCGGAATGAGTGCAGTAACCAAGCTGTCTGCGGTCACGACAACGACACCAACTTCGGCAATCCACCTGGGCCGACCGCCGATCGGACCGCCGGCCAGGAGTCGACCAGATGAAGCTCCCGATCGGCCTAAGCGCCGCCTTGCTGGTGTGTGCTGGCGGCCTGCTGCTGGGATGCTCCAGCAATGAGTGTTCGGGGGGCTCCGTCTGTGGTGGAGGAAACTCGGTCAATGCGCCCTCACAGAAGGCGCAGTCGCCATCGGCTCCGACGCCAGGAGGACCCCTGCTGGTGACCCACAAGTGGCCCACGGCCAAGGTCTGCGATGGATCCACCTCCGTTGCAATGCCGGCTGGCGGCAAACCTCTGGCCCAGTTCGATCCCTCTCAGCAGGACTTCCGATCGGAAGTGACCACGCCAGGCAACGAGGGTGGCACGTGGGGCAGCGGTTTTCTCTATCTGGACCTGAGCGCTGAGGGCACGGAGTCCGTCACCGTCGACGAGCTTCACCTAACCACCCGTGTCCCCAAGAAAATCGGCCCGCCCGAATGGGTAGCTCTGACGCAGGGCGGCTGCGGCGACATCAAGGATCGAGTCTTCGACCTGGATCTGGACACACCCAAACTTGTCGACCGCGGCGTTATCGGTGGCGGGGAGAGCGATCCAAGTGAGCCGCCAGCGCGAACAAACCCGCTCGGATCTGGATTCACCGTCAGCTCTACGGACCCGGCGATCATCCGCGTCGACGTATCCGCCTGTCATGGCAACTACGAATGGTCCCTGCAGGTCGATTACAGTTACCACGGTAAACCCCTGCACAAGGTAGTCGGGCCCTTCCGGTCATTCGGCGCTGCCGACCAGAACACTGCTGTGTTCACCCCAGACCCCAGCACCGGAAAGGTCGGAACGCCCAGCCCGCCAACGGATGTGCCTATCGGTTGCAGGGGGAAGCAGTAGATCAGCCGGAATTGCCGGCGTCCGACAGATCAATCTCGGCGAGGTGACCGCCGCCGACGGGACCGCACTGCCCACGGCGGGGATGCTCTGTCTTTCTGCATCTACGAGGGCGACCGGGCATACAGGTAGGAGATCGACGAGACGACCGCGGAGACCGTCCACATACCCCAACCGGGTCCGTTGACGACAGGGAGCCGCCCGAAGTGCTGGACGAGGACGGAATCTTTGCAGAGCGTCGGCTCAGGCTCGCTCCGTCGCTTGTCTGCGAGGAACTGAGTCGCCGACGGCAAGCCGTACTCCGCGGTTTTCGACCACTCCGTCGTGGAGGCTATCGAGGAGACCGTGCTGGCTGGCAGGGCTTGCTCGGCGGACTTCCTGAGGTTGCTCGGCAACCCGCATCTGCGGGACCCGGCGGCTGGTCCCGTGCTGCATGCTTCCTCGACCCGACACTCTGGAATACCCGCAAGATCGTTTCAATTGCTCTTCCTGTAGTGATCGCGGAGAGGGACGCTGGTGACCGACCTGAAGCTGTTCCGGCTGGATGCCGACGGCCAGGACGTCGAGCTGCGGGGCTCCACGGTGACGCTGGAGGTGGAGCTGCAGCGGCGGGTCGAGGCGGGCATGGAGGGCATGCTCGGTATCCGCTTCCTGGCGTCGGAGTATCCGACCGGGCCTTGGCACCGGGGCCGGATCGACTCGCTTGGCCTGGACGAGGACGGCACACCTGCGCTGATCGAGTACAAGAAAGGCGCTGACAGCGGTGTCCTGTCGCAGGCGGTCTCCTACCTGTCGTGGTTGGACTCCGCGCGTCACGAGTTCGAGGCGCTGGTCAAGGAGAAGCTGGGCTCCGAGGCCGCCGATTCGATCGACTGGCGGAACCCTCGGATGGTCTGCATCGCTGCTGGCTTCTCGCACCACGACCGAGTCGCGGTGCACCGTCTGCGCGAGCGGGTCGACCTGGTGCGCTACCGCGTCTTCGAGGATGGGCTGCTGAGCCTGCTGCTGATCGAGTCCACTCCCGGATCCACGAGACCGGTCTCGGACCGGCGCCAGAACCGCGAGCGGGAGTTCACGTCTGGTGCCGTTGGCAAAGGCAGGAAGACGTCCGCTCAGGCAACTGCCGCCGCCGCGGGTGCGGTTCCTGGCTGCCTGCAGGACCTGTACGCCGAGCTGGATGAGGCCCTCACCGCCTGGGGCGAGGTCGAGGTGGCTCAGCTCCGGCACTACATCGCCTACCGCCGGATGGTGAACGTCGCCTCCGTCATCTTCCGCCCGAAGCACGAGGCGATCCTGGTCTACCTAAAGGTCGACCCGGACACGGTCGAGTTGGAGGAGGGCTTCTTGCGCGACATGCGTGGTATCGGCCACCTCGGCACGGGTGAACTGGAGGTGCGTATCGCCTCGGCAGCCGACCTGGAGAAGGCTGGACCGCTGATCCGGCGGGCGTTCGAGGCGGCCTGACGCAAGAGGAAGGGCGGCTGGTGCATCGGTTTCTCGATGCACCAGCCGCCCTTGTCCGTCTGCCGTCCGCTGGCCCCGGTCCGGTCGCTCTCATACTCATGCCTCCGGTCCTGCCAGGACGAAGTCCCCCTGGGTCAGCTCCGCTCGGAGCCTCGCCTCAGCGACTTCGGCGTAATGCGCGGACAGCTCGACCCCCACGAACTGCCGGCCCTCACGCAAGGCGGCGACGCCTGTGGAACCGCTGCCGGTGAAGGGATCCAGGACGGTGCCGCCTTCGGGGCAGATCTGCACGAGCTGCTGCATGATCTCGACCGGCTTCTGGGTGATGTGGACACGGTCCTTGCGGGGCTGGGAGGCGATGAAGTGGCCGGGCAGGTAGAGGTCCCGGTCCTTTTCGAGGCTGCCCTTGACGCCCCAAACGATGAACTCGGCCGACTGCTTGAACCCGCCCTTGCGGGGCCGGCTGGCGGGCTTGATCCAGGGGATCGTGCCGCTCCAGGTCCAGCCCGCCATCTGCAGGGCGTCGGACGTGGTCGGCTCCTGACGCCAGTCGGAGAAGACCATGGCGACGGAGTGCTCGGTCGCGGCCCGGTACGCCTCGGTGAGCAGCGCGGTCAGCCAGCTTCGATAGCTGCGCTGGTCGCGGTTCTCGCCGGGGAAGTTCTGCAGGTCGTGCGCCGATCCGGCCGTGACGTACTTGGCGCGGGCGGTACGCCCGGTGCGGTCCGAGCTGGTGCGTCCGCCGGAGTTGTACGGGGGGTCCGTGATGACGGCGTTGACGCTCTCGTCCGGGACGGTCTTCAGCACGGTGAGGGCGTCGCCTCGGTGCAGCGTGTAGCTCATATGCAGGGCCTCTTTCAGGGCACGACGGGACTGGACCAGCTCCGGACGACGGTCAACAGCGGCCGTTCGGAGCGGGGTTGCGCCGGAGGGTAGCCGCGATTTCCGGCCGCACCTAACGAGCCCGTGCAGTGCTTCGGGCCCGGGTTCGGGGGTCGTTTGGTGCGGCCGGAATCCCGGTCTACTGTCTCGCCAAGTCACCGAGGCGGAGCCCGGTTTCACCATCGCTGACCTGTGCTGATCCGTGTTGCCGTGTCCAAGGGCATGGGCCGGAAGGCGCGTTGACACCCCGTTCCCGAAGCCCGTGAGGAGACCCGGTGCACCACCTGAGATTACGAGCGCGGCTGACTGCCGCGCGTGGCCTGAACCCGGCGCCCGGGAGCTACCAACTCCCCTGACCCGGGCCCGCCCTGAGAGGCGGATTCACATCGGCGCGGTGCCGACGGCTTTGCACGAGAAGTCGGCACCGCGCCTCCTACGAACAGCGAGGAGCCGCTGCGATGCAGCACGCCCTGGTACGCCCACGTCCTGATCCAACACAGTTGCCCGGCCGGGGTGTCCGCCCCAGCGAACGGCGGCGGCGATGAAGAAATCCACCGGAGCGGTCGTCGGTCTCTTCGCCTCCGGTCCGCTTCTGCTGGCCGTTCCGATCCTCGCAGTCGGGGCCGGGACCGCTTCGGCCTCCTGCTCGACCGGCAGTCCGCAGGCTGTGGATACCTCGGCCGTTGCCGCTCAGGTGAAGGCGATCCTGGACGGCGGCGGCAAGGGCACGGTCTCCGTGCCGGGCCTCGACGACCCGGCGGAGCAGATCCCCAACGCCAAGACCATCCAGGCCACCGGCGTCGCGATGAACATCCCGGCCCGGGGCCAGATCGTGGCCCTGGCGACCGCCCTGCAGGAGAGCGGCTTGCGGAACCTGACCTACGGCGACCGCGATTCACTGGGCCTGTTCCAGCAGCGACCGTCGAAGGGCTGGGGCACCGCGAACGAGATCCTTGACCCGGTGCACGCCTCGACGATGTTCTACGAGGCACTGGAGAAGGTCTCGGGCTGGCAGTCCCTGTCCGTCACCCAGGCCGCCCAGGCGGTGCAGAAGTCCGGCTTCCCCGAGGCTTACGCGAAGTGGGAGCCCCTGGCCACCGCCTTGCAGCAGGCGATCGAGCCGCTGTTGTCGAAGGCCGGCGACACGTCGCCGAGTCCCTCGCCATCCGGCTCGGACAGCACGGCCAGTGCTCCGCCGAGTGCCGCGGGCGGCTGTACGGCCGATGGGGACGGCACCGACTTCGGAACCATCCCGCCCGGCGCAGTGCCGGCCGGATACAAGATTCCGGCTGACGCTCCGCCCAAGGTCCAGACGGCGATCCGCTGGGCGCTCGGCCAACTCGGCACCCCGTACCAGTGGGGTGGGAGCTGCACCGACTCCCACGGGAGCGACCCCATGGGCCGATGCGACTGCTCCTCCCTGATGCAGCAGTCGTACAAGGCCGCCGGGGTTGTCCTCTCGCGGACGACGTACACGCAGGTCAAGGAGGGCAAGCCGGTATCGGTCGACGCTCTCCAGCCCGGTGACCTCGTCTTCACCGAGGGGACTGCCAAAGTCCCGGAACACGTCGGGATGGTCATCGGCCAGGGGTTGATCGTCAACGCCCCGCACACCGGCGACGTGGTCCGCCTCGCGACCCTCGCGTCCTGGAAGCCGCAGATTCTCGCGGCCCGCCGAATCGTCTGACCGGCACTTCTCTCCCTCCCTCTTCCTGCCCCCTCTTCCTGCGCCGGCTTCGCCCATCGGGCTTTGGCCTGCGTTTAATCGAACTGGAGTTCACAACCATGTTTCTCGCCGACAAAGTCGTCCAGCTCGCCTACGACCCCGGGATCAATCCGAACGGGGGCGGGCTCCCGGGCCTGGCGGTCCTCAAGCAGGTGATGGGCTCGATCAACCTCTTCGGGATCATCGTCGTGGTCGGCGCTCTCGCCGTCAGCGCGGGCGTGTGGGCCTGGGGCCACCACTCCGGCGGCCACCAGGCCGAGGCGAATGGCAAGAAGGGAGTGCTGGTCAGCGCCGGCGCGGCCCTCCTGCTGGGCGCCGCCAACGGTGTGGTGGCGTTCTTCAGCACGCTGGGGAGCCAGGTCCACTGATGTCTCCCCGTTCCACAAATCCCGGCGGCGCGTCTCGCGTGCGCCGCCGGGCGTTGCTCGGCACCGCTGTCCTGGTGGTGCTCGTCGCCCTCGCCGGCCTGGCCGCCTACCTCACCCGCGACGGCAGGACCTCACTCAAGGTCCCTACGGAGCATGCGAGTTCGGATTTCCTGTCCTCCCCGACCGCTCCTGCTTCCGCTTCGTCACCTCCGCATGACAGCCGTGGGAACCTGCCCGTTCCCCCGTCCACGCACGACCCGATCGCCTTCGGTAAGGCGGCAGCCGCGGCGCTGTGGTCGTACGACACGCGCGCCTACTCCCAGCACGAGCTGCTGGCTGCCCTGCGGGGGTGGCTGACCAGCGAGAAGAAGTACGCCGACACCGCCTCGGTCGACGCGCTCGTCCCCTCGCGCGTGCTGTGGAAGGAGATGGCCGCCAACGGTCAGTTCGCCACCGCCAAGGTGAACGAGGCGCACTTCCCCGACTCGTTCACCCAGGCCCTCCAAGCGGACCCCGGGGCGATCACCACCGCGTACGTCTACGCCGTGACGGTCTCCGGCAAACAGTCGATCGCCTGGAACGGCTCGCCACACGGCGGCACCGAGAACCGCGTCACCACCCTCGCGGTCCAGTGCCGCCCCTCCCATCCCTGCGCCCTGGCCGGTGTCCTGTCGGCCGTCGCTCCCTGACCCCCACCCGAGAAAGGAGGTATCACCATGGGAGTCTGCGACTTTCCGCTGATGGACAAGGTCTGCGTCGCCGTCGACTTCGCCACCAACCCCGCCGGGACGGTCACCGACGGCATCGGGGCGTGGATCGCGAAGTCAGCGGGTGAGCTGGCCGCCAGCGCGGCCGATCTCGCCGCCAAAGCCGTCAACGAGACCACCGCCATCGATCTCAACGCCGGCTGGTTCCGGGACAACTACGAGCTGCTGTTGCCCATCGGTCTCGCCCTGACCGTCGGCACGTTCTGCATCCAGTTGATGCTCGCGGCCTGGCGACGCGACGAACGCGCCCTCGCTCAAGCAGCGATCGGCACGATGACCGGCGTCCTCTTCTCCTTCTGCGCCGTCGCCTTCACCTCCGTGGCCATCACGGTGGTCGACGCCCTGTCCGACGGGCTGTTCCAAGCAGCCAACAGCTCAGTGGACGACGCGATCCGACGCGTCATCAAGGTCAACGAACTCGGGCCGATGTACGCCCTCGGCTGGACCATCCCAGCCTTGGTCGGCCTCGGCTGTGCGATCGGCGCCTTCATGTACTGGGGCGTGATGGTCGCCCGCAAGGTCGGCGTCCTGATCATGGTCGCCCTCGCGGTCTTCGCCGGATCCGGCGGCGGCTGGGAGGTCGCCAAACGCTGGCGGAGGGGTTGGATCGAGGCCACCGCCACCCTCGTCGTGTCGAAACTGCTGATGACCGTGGTCTTCCTGATCGGCGTCTCGGCCATGGGCAAGTCCGACGCCAAGGACGGAATGGCCGCCCTGTCCGACGCGATGGCCGGCATCGTCGTGATGGTCCTGGTCCTGCTCTGCCCCTACGCCACCTACAAGTTCGTCCACTGGGCGAGTGACGGCGGCGGACACGACGACCTGCACCGTACCGGCGTCGCCGGCATGGCGGTCGCTGCGGGCGCCGCCAAGACCGCGGGGAGCCTCGCGATGCAGGCCAGCACGGGCACTCCGGCTCCGCAGGGGCCGAACAAGGTCCCCGGCGCGGGCAGTGACGGTGTCGCCTCCGGCTTCAACCCCACAGGCGGCAACCTGAGCAAAGAGGGCATCGCCGCCGGTCCCCCGAAGCCGCAGACCCGCTTCCGGTATGGCGAGGACCCGAACGCCTCCGGCGACAAGGGCCGTGCCCTGATCCAGCGCCCTGGCATCCCCGCGCTGATCACACGGCCTGCCGACACCGCAGCAGAAGGCTCCGAGGGGGGCGCTCCCTCCGCCGGCCAGCCCGCTGGAGCGTCGATTCCCGGCAGCAGCCTGACCCGCGTAGGTGCTGTGCCGCCCGCTGGTCCCGCTGCCTCGCCGCCG
Source organism: Streptomyces sp. P3 (assembly GCF_003032475.1). Taxonomy (NCBI): domain Bacteria; kingdom Bacillati; phylum Actinomycetota; class Actinomycetes; order Kitasatosporales; family Streptomycetaceae; genus Streptomyces; species Streptomyces sp. P3. The sequence goes on along the minus strand of NZ_CP028369.1, from coordinate 3,909,274 downwards.
CCCTCCACCGGTCCGTCGGCTACCGGCTCCCCGACTCTGACGAGCTGGGTCTACCCCAACCAGCCGCCGTCCGGGTCCTGACCCACCATCGCCGGGGGCGGGCTGCTTCCCTCCAGCCCGCCCCCTTCCCCGACCACTGTCTGGAACCGCCATGTCTGACAACCCCCAGGCCGAAGCCACCACGGCCACCGTGAAGTTCCCGCACCGCAGCAGGCGCGGCATCCTGCTCGGCCTAACCGCGCCGCAGCTGATCGTCGTGAGCCTCACCGGGCTGCTCCTGCTCGCCGTGATCCTCGCCCGTGGCATGGTCGGCGCTCTCGAACTCGTGCCGCTGTGGGCCGGCATCGCCCTGCTCGTCTTCGTCCGCTACCGAGGCCGGGCCCTCGCCGACTGGGCACCGATCGTCGTTCGGTACGCGCTCCGCCGCATGCGGGGCCAGTTGGTCTGGCTGTGCCGACCCTCCCGCCGTCCGGTCCGCGAAGGACTGCTCCACCTGCCCGGGACCGCCTCCAGCCTGCGCGTGGTCAGCGCACCCGACCGCCGGTACGGCGCCGTCCACGACCCCCACACCGGCACGTTGACCGCCGTCGTCAAGGTGTCCTCCCGCGCCTACGCGCTGCTCGACCCGGGCACCCAGAACGCCAACGTCAACGGCTGGGGCCGTGCGCTCGCCGCACTGGCCCGCACCGGTCAGGTCGCCCGGATCCAGGTGATCGAGCGTACTGTGCCGGACTCCGGCGACGCCCTGCGCCGGTACTGGGAAGAGCATGGCCAGCCCGACGCCCCGGTGGCCGGCCAGGTCTACAGCGAGCTGATCCAGAGCGCCGGCCCGGCCGCGGCTCCGCACGAGGCGTACGTCGCGGTCTCGCTGGACGCCAAGGCCGCCAGGCGCCTGATCAACCAGGCCGGTGGTGGTCTGACCGGGTCATTCAGCGTCCTGGCACAGTTGACCTCGACCTTCGACCAGGCCGCGCGTACCGCCGGGCTCAACCCCACCGGCTGGCTCACCGCCCGCGAGATCGCGGCAGTCGTACGAACGGCGTACGACCCCAAGGCACTCGCCCCGCTGGACCGTTGGTCCTCCTCCGGGCGCCCCGAGGCCGACGCCGCTGCCGCAGGCCCGGTCGTGGTCGTCGAGAAGTCGGACCACATCGCGACCGACTCCGCCGTCCACTGCACGTACTGGGTGGAGAACTGGCCCCGCACCGAGGCGTCGGCGGGCTTCCTGCACCAGCTGTTGTTCACCGCCGGGGTGCGGCGGACCCTGTCGCTGTCGTACGAGCCGAAGGGCTTGGACGCCGCCCTGCGTGATGTCCAGCGCAGGAAGGCCAGCGTGATCGCGGACGCCGCCGAGCGGGCTCGTCGCGGCCAGGTCGACTCCGAAGCGGACTCTATCGAGTACCAGGACATCAAGTCCCGGGAGCGCCAGCTCATCGCGGGCCACGCGGATGTCGCCCTGACCGGCCTGCTGACCGTCTCGGCCGACTCCGAGGAGGAACTTCGTTCCGCTTGCGCGGTCGTGGAGACCGCGGCGGTCGGCGCCCAGCTCGACCTCAGGCCGCTCACCTGGCAGCAGGCCGAGGCGTTCACCGCCGCCGCCATGCCGCTCGCCCTCGCCGCCTGATGCCGGCCCTCCTCCCTTCCGAAAGAGCGCCCCCATGTCCCGCACCGCCAGCCCGACCGCGCAGGACTTCGTGCCCTTCGCCACCGCCGCGCTCGACTTCCACCGCGCGCTCAACGTGCCAGGCGGTCCCCTCGTCACCACCCGCCCCGAGCTGGACGCCCTGCACGCCCACCTCGTCTCACTGCACGGCCTACTCGACGCTCACGCCGTCCGCACAGGCCGGCTCGTGCCGATCGAGGGTGACCAGCTCAGCGCCGCCCGCATCCGGATCTGGCAGGCCGCCGACCACGTCCACGCCGCCTACCACGCGGCCCCCCACCCCGGTTCCGGCGAGGTCCCCGACCGCGATGCGTGCCAGGTCGGCCTGCCAGAAGGCGCACCTGAGCTGACCATCTGCCAGCGCCACCAGCGCACCGCGCACCTGGTCCGACGCCGTACCACCCCGGCTGACCTCCACGCTCCGTTCACCGGCCTCGTCCGCCACTGACTCTGCCTCCCGTCTGGAGAATCGTTCATGCCCCGCACCCGCGCCAGCGCCTCTCCCCTGTTCGTCCCCCGCAAGGCATCGCGGGCCGATCAGCGCGCCGCCCGCGCCGGTTTCGCCGAGGCCCGGCGCCAGGCCCGCCTCGCCGGAGCCCCGCCCAGGCGCCGCGACGAGGAGACCCTCGACCCGGAGCTGCGGCCGACGTATCCGCCGTCCGGTCGCCCCGGCTCCTCCTCGGCACGCGGCGGCAAGCTCAGCCTGCCCGCCCACCGGATGACCACCGCCACCGTGTCCGGGGCCTACCCGTTCCTCGCCGAGGGCGGCCTGGGCGCGGAGGGCATCTTCATCGGCCGCGACGTCCACGCGGAGGCCGCGTTCTGCTACGACCCGTTCTCGCTGTACAGCAGCGGCCGGATCGAGGGCTTCACCAACCCCAACGCGGTCCTGGCCGGGATCATCGGCATGGGCAAGTCCGCGCTCGCCAAGTCCATCGCCACCCGAGCGATCGCCCACGGTTACCGGGTCTACGTGCCCTGCGACCCCAAGGGCGAGTGGACGGCCGTCGCGCAGACTCTCGGCGGCTACAGCATCGCGCTGGGGCCAGGGCTCCCGGGCAGGCTGAACCCCCTTGACGCCCCGGCCCGGCCCGCCTCGGTGAGCAAGGACGACTGGTCGACCGAGGTCCGCAAGCGCCGTCTCCTGCTCCTGGCCGGCCTCGCGCGCACTGTGCTGAAGCGCGATCTCCAGCCGATGGAGCACACGGCCCTCGATCTGGCGCTGGACCTGGTCGTCACCGAAGCCGAGGCAGGCGGCACCGTGCCCCTGCTCGGCGAGATCGCGCACACCCTCGGCTCACCCGAGCTCCTCGACCGCGCCCTCGGCGACCAGGCCGGGCGCATGGGGGCCGCCGCGCAGGACCTCGCCCACGCCCTACGCCGTCTGGTCCACGGCGACTTGAGCGGCATGTTCGACGCGCCCTCGACCGTGGCCTTCGACCCGACCACCCCGATGCTGTCCATCGACCTCTCCCGCCTGGGCGGCTCAGGCGACGACACCGCTCTGGTCCTCGCGATGACCTGCGCGAGCGCCTGGATGGAGTCCGCGCTCGCCGACCCCGACGGCGGCCGACGCTGGGTGATCTACGACGAGGCATGGCGCGTGATGAGGCACGTCGGCCTGCTGGAGCGCATGCAGAGCCAGTGGAAGCTCAGCCGAGGGCTCGGCATCGCCAACCTGATGGTCATCCACCGCCTCAGCGATCTACTGAGCGCGGGCGACGCCGGCTCACGCGGCCGGGTACTGGCCGAGGGCCTCCTCGCCGACTGCAGCACCCGCATCATCTACCGCCAGGAGCCCGACCAACTCGCCGCCGCCGCGTCGCTGCTCGGCCTGACCGGAATCGAAACCCAGGCCGTGTCCGCCCTGACCAAGGGCCGGGGCCTGTGGAAAGTCGCAGGTCGGAGCTTCATCACGCAGCACATCCTGCATCCGGCCGAGCGCGAACTGTTCGACACGGACGCCCGGATGCATGCAGACCCCCGTGAGTTCACCGTAACTGACAAGTCCTCAGTTCTTGGACCGAGCAGGGAGGCGCGGCCGTGAGCCCCCGTGGGGTCTCGGGTTCCCGGTCCGGGCTCGCCCCCGGTCTCCGGTTCGGTGCGGTCGAGGACGCCGCCCCGCTCCAGCGCCACCCGACGACCGGCCCGGCCGCGAGTCCGGACAACGGCGCACCGGCAACTGACGGGAACGACCGCCTCGCCGCAGCCCGGACCGAGGAGTTCACCGACCTATTCCGCGAGGCCGTCACGGAGGACTTCGGCGCGGTGGCCCGCCTGCACCAGATGCTCGAAACCGCCTCCGAGTGATGTCGCACCCACGGTGCCCGACGCAGCGCGTCCGAGTTGGACACCATCGCCTCCCGGTTGACCGACATTGGCGAGGAGCTGCATCTCGTCGCGGAGAACCTCGACCACGAGATCCGCTCCCGGGCGCACCAAGCGGCAGCAGCAGCCCGCTTCTCGCCAGCGGCGTCGGCCCGGGGAACTTCCCCCGGCCAGCGTAACGACGCTCCATCTCCTGTCCCACCATCCGTCACGCGCTCGCTGCCGCGTTCGCGGTGAGGCACCCGTACAGAAACGAGTAACGACCATGCCCACCTCTCCCGACTCCTCCGCCACCCCTGATCGCCAGCCGCAAGATGCCAACGAACGGGCAGCATGGCGGGCGCGTGTCCAGGCCCTGGCCTCCGCTGCTGATGGCATCAGGCAGGCCTCGGACCAGTGGGACGCGGTCTCCGACTCGTACTGCGACGAGGACGGGTGGCCCGTCGATGAGACCGGCTACGCCGACGGCAAGGTGGCCCGGGACGCTACCGCCTGGGAGCACGTCGAGACCTTCCTGGCCCACGGCCCCGAAGTCCTCGCCGGTGTTCGGGCCGCCGCGCAACCGGCCGACTACCTTGACGGCCCGATCAGCGCCGACCTGCTGCGCCTGCGCGGGATCGACTCCGTACTGGAGCGAGCGGGCGAGATCCGCCGCGAGTGGGATCAGGTCATCGCGCTCATGGAGGGGTCCATGCCCGGGTCGCGGGAGCTCTACGAGGAACGAGCCCGCGAGATCCGCAACTCCGAAGGCTGGCACTACGCCGACGAACTCAGCTACAGCGAAGCGGCGTTGGCCAGGGCTGCCGATCACCTGACCGACCGGATCGCGGTCGACCAGTCCGCGCACACGGGGCGTGTCCAGGCGGCCCTGGCCCGATCCACCTCCGGTCGGCACGATGCCTCTGCCGCTTCGCCGTCCGCCTCGGCAGCGTCAGAGCCCCCTGCCGTGCGGCGCTCGCGCTGACGCCTCTAGCACCGACTTCCGGCGAGGCCAAACCGCACGATCGCCGGATCCTCAACGAACGCCACTACCCCCTACCGGCCCCCGCCCGGCTGCGGCTTCCCACCGCCGTCGCCCCCTGGGGACGGCCGGCTACGGAGAAGCCCACATGCGCCCCGATCAGACCCTGGTCACCCTCCAGCGGGAGGGCACACGCATCACGGCGCGCACCAGCGAACCCTTCATCCAGGAAGCCGCCGCTGGCACGTCGGAGCATGACCACCCGTACGGCCACCTGACCACGCCGCTTCGGCAGCGCGGACTGTCCTGCACCGTCGAGTACGGCCTCAGCGACCACATCGTCCACGCCGAACTTCCCGACGGCAGCGCCCTGATCATCTCTCCGCCCCAGGAACCGCCCACCGACCACCCACCCGGGTATCCGGAGAGCTGGTTGGTGACCCGCGGTCATCCCGACGATTCCACGCTCCACGAAGTGATCTACGACTCGGAGCCCCACGATCCCCACGCCCGACACGGCGGCAGCATCCCCCGCCTGTTCGCCGCCATCGACACTCGCCTGGACCAGCTCGGCCTGCCGCCCCGGCCGGAACCGCGGCGACCTGCCCACGAGAGCGGCGCCGACGCGGTGCTCCACCGTGCGGGCTTCGTCCCCGTCGTGCTGTTCCGCGAGCGTTTCCACCGGCTGCCCTCCGCCATGACCGACCCGGTCGAGCAGCGGCAGATGGTGACCCGGGCCGTCGACATGCTTCAGGCCGAGGGCTTCGACGTCTCGTGCGATCCCGGCCTGCTCGACCCCAGCCTGCCGCCCCCTGGTGATCAGGGGCTCAGCCTCGGCGACCGGCTCGGCCACCTGCCCCAGTCCATCCGGTCGGCGGCGCACACGGGCGAAGTCGTCGCCGCGCTGAGCGAGCTGACCGCTCCCGGTGACGGCGTTCTCCAGCGCGTCGTGGAGTCCCTCAACACGACGGCCGACTGGTGGGGAGGCCTGGACGAACCCGCCGATCCCCACTACGCGAACCGGCTGCGTTACATCGCCCAGAAGCTCGACTCCTACGCCTTGGACATTCGGTCCATGCGCGGCGTCCTGGCCGACCGGCACACCGACCACCCCGGCAGGCTCCAGACCCGGGTGGACCAAGTCGCCCCGGAGGAACCGGCGGCGTCCCGGGTCGCCGCCGCTCTCGCGGTCTCGCCGACCGCACGGCCCACAACCCCGGTCGCGCCGCCGTCCGCTTCAGCCGCACCTGCCTCCCTGCCACCCGCCCGGCCCTCGTCCGCGCCCGGTCGCTGACCGCTGCCCAGCTTGGAGCCCGCCATGTCCCGCACCAGCAGAACCGTCCCCGCCCTCGACCGCCCCGCTCCCCCTGCGCCCATCGGACGGATCCGCCATGCCCACCCCCGAGCACGACCCGCTTCCCGACATCGCGGTCGGCCGCCACCCCGACCTCGGCATCGTCGCCGCCAACCCCAAGCAACTGGCGGCAAGCACCTGGATGTTGAAGGGATTCGACTTCCACCCCGTCCCCGACCACCCCAACCTGTACGCACTGGCCAACCAGCAGCGTGACGGGCAGGGCCGCACCACCCGGGCCGTCGCGCTACTGCGCAAGGCCGGCTACCGGGTCGACGTGGACACCGCGTTCGACCCCTCGCCGACCTTCGGACCAGCGCCCGCCCCCGACCGGCCCCCGCGCGTCGAGCCGGACGTCGCGTTCGCCGAACACCCGCAGCTCGGCGTGGTCGCCGCCACCGCCGACGGTTCCTCCGCTCTCGACGGCCCGCTCATCCTGGAAGAGCACGGCTGGCGACACAAACCGAGCCTGGACATCTACACGCTGCCCATCACCACGCACCGCAGCGAGGCGCTCGACAAGGTCGCCACTGCCACGCTGGCGATGCATCGTGCCAACCTCCAGGTGGCCGTGCAGCCCTTCCTCGCCCAGGACGTAGCCGCGCGCCGCTCACCCGCGCCTACGACGGCAGCGCGCCCCCAGCGCGATCAGGGCTTCACCACTCACAAGTTCCCCATGAGCGCCGCCGCGCTCGCCGCCAGTCCCGCCCGCGCCGGCCTGCCGGGTAAGGCGCCGGTGGCCGTGCCCGCCGCCTCCGGCCCGGCGGCCCGCCCGGTGGACCCGCGCATCGCGTTCTCCCGTAACCGCTGATCCAACTCCCGTAAGGAGCAGTTCCCATGGCTGTGAAGACCTTTTGGCAGATCACCCACTCCTGTGGGCACCAGGCTGAGCGAGACCTGTCCGACCGTGCGGCCGACCGTCGCGCAGGGTTCGCCGAGTGGCTCGCCAAGCAGGAGTGCACCGATTGCTGGCGGGCCGCGAGGGAGGGCGACGAGCAGGACAAGGCCGCCTGGCTGGAGACCAAGCGCGCCGAAGAGCAGGCCGCGTCCGAAGCCTGGTCGGAACAGTACCGAATGCCACCCCTCGAAGGCCGCGAGCGCGCCGTCGCCTGGGGCGTGCGCTGCCGCCACCAGGTCCTGGCCGCCGCCTACACCGTTCTGGTCCTCGAAGGCGAGACCAGCGAGGCGGAGTGGGAGGAGATCGAAGAAGCGGCTCGCACGATCACCCGCGCCGGCTGGTGGATTGATCAACGCTCCTCCGAGCCCGGCGACCTGACCGAGCTGCTCGAAGCGGCCACCGGCGCCGAACGGCCCACCGAGAACCCCCACTTCTGACCGCCCGTGCCCCGCCCCTACGGGGCAGCGAGACAAACGGAAGAACTACGCCCTTCTCTCCTGCCGCCAGACGGAGTTCATGCCCACCCCGTCCAAACCAAACGGTCACGTTTGGGAAGCGGATGGCGTCTCTCAGACATGCATCGGCAGCTCGGCCCACACGAAGGTGACATGACAGCCCATCACGGGTCGATCTCACTAAACCGGCGACCTCGCAAAGTACCCGCAGTCCGACTAGCCTTCCGAAGGCGTAGGGGACGCGGATCAGGAAGCGACGGGTGGGGCTCGTGGGGTTCTGGCACACCGGCTACATGGAGTTCCATGAGCCGACCGGAATTGAATGGGTCGGGCTACCAGCCCCGCCAAAGCCCCCTGAGTTTCCCTGCACTGAGTGTGGGCTCATCTTCTCGTCCGAGCGCGCCCTCCGAGCGCACCGCTTCGACGGTCATGCGACTAAGCGGCCGACCCTCCTCTTCAGGGGACGAGAGTGCGGGCGCACGCGCTTGATGGTCACGAGCCCCAGTGTCTCCGCCGATTGGGTGACCTCGGATGTCGAATCCATCGCCATCAACGGCCGCGAAACCTCACCGTCTGAGGCCGCCGGCTTCCTTGCGTCGGTGAAGGTTGGCGTCCAGACGGTGGCTGTTTCCAATGGCCCGCTGGAGCGGACGTTTGAGTTCGATTTCTGCCTTGCAGAAGAAGACGACCTCTGCCTCGTCGACCAGGCCTTGGAGAAGCTCATCTCCAGTCGCGAGTTGAGTCGCAACGCAATCGACACCTTCATCATGCGTGCCGGCGGCGGGGTGACGGCCCGCCGTTACCGCGAAGGTGTGGCGGCATACCTGTACGGCGTACTCGCGCGTGAAGCGGTCGAGGACCCCGGCCGGGTAGATGCGTCGGGCGCGCCGATCTACGAGCAGCGGTACAACAGTGCGGTCTCTCTGCTGTCGACCTTCGACCGCCCCGCAGCGGAGGCGATCTGCGGGTTGGTCGCGTTGCACTACAACCAGTTCGAACTTGCGGTACGCAAGACCAACAGCCACCGCGTCTCCGATGTCGCGGCGCGGTTCCGATCCCTCCTCGCAGGCGGCGCATTCGTCACGACAAGCCTGGCCGACCGGTCGCACGGAAGCTTCGATCGGGCCTTGAGCGACTCCGTTACCGAGGACCTCCTGGACCTCGGTGCGACGGCTTTGGACGGGACACAGTCATCCATGGTCACCCAACTACTGCCCTCGCTGGGCGAGCTCCGGCCCCAGGACCAATTCAAGGTCCGACTCATCGCGGCTGAGGCGCTGCTCGCTGTGGGAGACATCGATGGTGCATCACGACATGGCGAGGCGCTCAGGCACTCCAAGGAGACCGGCGCCTGGTACGCAGGATTTCGGACCCGATTGCAAGAGGTAGGACGTTGAGCAACGAGACCATTCCAGAGCCCGGCGCGGAGTCGGGGCCGAGCGACCCCGCATCGGCTACCGCTACCGGCGATGGCACTGCCTCGGCCGCGCCTACTGACAATGCGTCAGCGGCACCCGCTGCGGAGAAGGGGACACAGCGGGCCAAGTCCAAGACGAAACCGAAGCCGATCATTACCTCGATCGAGGAGTTGCTGACGTTCGCCTACGAGTCGAACGCTCGACTGCTTGAGTTCTCGAAGGAGGACCTCAAGAAGCTGGCGATTACCGATGAGGGCATCGCGTCACAGAGCGCGCTGGTTGAGTCTCTCGCGCCGACAGACCCAACGTTGTCGGCCCCGTTCAAGCTGCTTCAGTTCGCGGCGCGCCAAGGGGTCCCGCTCAAGCGCGCCGAGGACGGTGGCCTCGCACCGGCGTTGAACCGGCTCGTTGACCTCGCGGTAGTCGCACTGGGCCACAGCCCGGTGTTCGGGGGCAGGGTGGACCAGCTGGTCGATCCCCGCAAGGATCCGCAGCTCTCGATCGAACACGTGCGTGCCGCGGCTCAGCGGGTCGCCGACGAACTTGGAGCGGCCCCGAAGCAATTCAAAGCCGCAGACAGTGAGCGCCTCGTCAGGCATGCGATCGCGTGCTACGGACTCCTCCGCGCGCTCCAACGTGATTGGACCCTGGATCAGTTCATCGATGCGTCGTACGACTCTCTCTGGAGGTACGAGGCCCCGGAGGCAGCAGGGCTGGAGCGAGCCGCCAGCCAGGTCGGGGCAAGCAGCGATCACAAGGTGCTCGGGATCGTCGGCGCGAACTACCTCGCCCGGATCGCCCGCTTGGAACGGCAGGTCACACATCTCGAGAGTGAGGCTGCGGCTGCTCGGAATCGCGAGACTCGGCTCCGCAATGAGCTTTCGACCGTCGAGGAGCGTGAGCAATCTGCGCTGGCTCGCGCCGACGCGTTCTCTGCCGACGTGGTGCGACTGCAGAAGGAGCTCGTGGCTGAGCGCGATAACAGAGTGGTCGACAAGAGCCATATGGCGGACGACTACGAAACGCTGCGAACGCGCATCATCCGGCGTCTCGGGGGTGAGATCGATCTGCTTACCGATGGTCTGCACGCACTCCGGAACGGTGCGCCCGACGTCGCGGAGGAGTTCCTCGACCGTTCTCTGCTTGCCCTCACGCGTGAGGTCAAGCAGCTGAAGGACGCGTCTGGAGGCTTCGCGTGATCGTCGGGTTCGACTTCGGAACGACCAACAGCCTTGTTTCGGTGGTAGTTGGTGACCGCGTGATCGACGTGATGGACGTCGAGACTGGCCGGCCACATCCCTCGATCGTCCGGTACGAGGGCGAGCAGGTAGTCGTCGGTCGCGAGGCCAAGGACGCGTTGGGTGCCGCGGGCATTGGGGTGCACGGCAACACGGTGAAATCGCCGAAGTTCCTCCTCGGCGAGGAGGTAATCGCCGTCGGAGGCGTCGACCGGAGCCCGGTGGACATCGTTGCGGACGTCGTGCGGCACGTCCGGTCGGAGTCCCTGCGCAGTCCGCAACGGAAGGTGCTCGGCGGCCTCGACAATGCTGTGGTCACGATCCCCGTGACCATGAATGGGCACCGACGCGCGGCGCTGCGAGAGGCGTTCGCCGGGGCCGGGATGGGTGTAGCGCAGTTCGTCCACGAGCCGCTCGCCGCCCTGTACGGATTCATCCGGGGAGCAGACGATCCAGAAGAGATGGCCCGGCGGCTTGCACGACGAAACGTCCTGGTTGTCGACTGGGGCGGCGGAACGCTGGACCTGACTCTCTGTCGAGTCGACGAAGACCAGGTTCGACAACTTCGTAATGGTGGCTCGGCCCAGGTCGGCGGCGACGAGTTCGACAAGGTAATTCGCGACGAGGTCGTGAAGCGCGCTCGGGCTCGCGGAAGTGCCACTGACGACGACCTCGCGATCCCTGAGGCTGAACTCCGGCTCCTCCAAGACGCGGAACGCAACAAGATCGAGCTCTCGGCTGACCGCGCCAACGTGACGTTCTACCGGCCAAGTTACTTCCAATCAGGTGCCACGTTGCAGTACCGGCTCACGCGTCAGGAGCTGGAGGAGATCACACGGCCGCTCGTCACGGCAGGTATCGATGAGATCGAGTCGCTGCTCGGCAGCCTGTCGATGGCGCCCGGCCAGGTCTCGCTGGTCGTCGTGGTCGGTGGCATGGCGGCCATGCCCGCGATTCGGAGCCGACTGCACGAGTTGTTTGGCCCGGACCGAGTTGAGGTGCCGACGAACAGTGCCACGTTGATCTCACAAGGAGCTGCGTGGATCGCGCATGACAGGCAGAGACTCCGACTGGCAAAGCCCATCGAACTCGAGCTCGCCCGTGGGTCGTTGATGCCGCTCCTCGCTGCGGGCACCGAAATGCCTCTCGGTGGAGAGATCAAGCACGAAACCCTCCACCTGTACTGCGCGGATCCGACGGACGGGAAGGCGAAATTTCCGATTGCCACTCCGACCGCGTTGTCATCACACCCGCAGGCGAGCGAGCGGCGAACGTCGCTGGGAATGATCACACTCGCCGTCGACGAGACCGCCCCGCCACTGCACGAGCGCCTCGAGCTGAAGGTCGTTCTCGACGACGACTTGGTGTTGTCGGTCGAGGCGTCATCAAGCCAGAAGCACGATCGAGTCACAGCGTCGTACTACGACCTGGAGTTCGGTCTTGGCCTCCCTGCTTCAGCTATGCCCGGAGACGCAGCCGCAGCCCCAAAAGCACCTGAGGAGTCCACAGTCGTGCCACAGGCGGGACTGGTCGTCCGTGCGAATGTGGCGAGGGACAAGGACCAGGCAACCGTTCCGGGCGACGTGCTGTATCGGCACAATTCAAGGGCCTTCACCCGGCACGTGCGCGACGGAGCGACAGAAGCCCAGGTGCTGGAACACCTGTACTACAAGCCGTGCGCCGCCTGCAAGCGCCAGTGGGGGCACCCGGATTGTCGATGCGGAACGGCGTGACATGGCGAGCGCCAAGGTACTCGTGCGAGTGCTCGACCACGGAACGGAAGTCGAGTCCGGAGTCCGCCGTCCGATTCGTCTGACTCCCGATGGATATGCGGGCGTCGCCTATGCGGGCTCCGTCTACCCACTCCGGCAGGGCGATCTCATCGACTTGGACGGAACGAGCTGGGAACTCGCGGACTGCGATCGTTTCCTGTTCACCGGAGCAGAGGTTCCGTACGCTCCCATTGCCGGTGAACCGCTGGAGAAGGCCAGCGGTTTCGACGTCGAGTGGCACCTCGAAACCAACCAGTACGGGCATAACGTCGTCTTCAACGCGTCGGAGCACGTTGCCAGCAGCTTGGTGTCAGCGCTTGAGGACGCGGGTCTCAACGTCCAGCGCTGGGACGTCAGCCATCGTCCAGCAGATGACGGAAACTTCTACGACTGGTTCGCGCGCCTTCGGTTCAAGGGCAGCCAGGCCGAAGCACTTGCGCTCGTCGGGGCTGTCATCGCACCGCCGTCGTCCTCCGCGCCGACGGTGCCAGTCACGGATCCGACCACCTCTCGCCTTGCTGATGCCGAGGGTCGGATCGAGGAGCTGCTCAACCAACTGTACGTCGCGACACGCAAGGGCGAGGCGGCTGAACGTGAGGTCGCGCAGCTCCGTCACGATCTTGCGAACGCGGAGGCGAGCGAGCATCGATACCGGGAATCCGTTGTCCTCGCAGAACGCCGTCATTCAGATCTGCAAGAGCAACTCGCCGTGCTCCGACAAGGCCTCGGAGGCATGGCTGACACGGCGGAACTGTTGAAGAACCTCGCTGACGCCGAGGAGCTTCGAGAACTCGCTCTTGCCGAGAACTCCTTGCTGCTGGAGCGTGTGCGAGCGGCCGACTCGGAAGCCGCAGAAAGCGGAGCACGCGCTGACAACTTGGCGGTGCAGGTAGACGCACTCCTTGGGAGAGTGTCGGAACTTGAGGCTCTGGAGACGGAGCGACTTCGCGCCGCGACCGCGCAACGGCCTCGGCGCGGGGGTGTCATTGAGTTCCTGCCTCGGGCGTTCAGTCGCCTCGAGTTCGTTCTCGATGCAGTCGATGTGATCGCCAACCTCGATTCGCCAGCATCCACGATGAGAGCACTTGCTGAGATCGACTCTGGGCGCCTTGTAGGGAAGGACCTTGAGGGAATGCGTGGTTGGTTTGAGGTGACGAAATTGGCAACGGGCATCGCGGGAAGCGAGCGACTTGGCCGCATCTACTACAAGCCGGGCGGCCAAAGAGTGCTTGTCAGTGTGCACATCAAACAGGACGACCAACAGCAGAGACGCCACATCGAGAGGCTGCGAGCCTTCTGACCCCCGGTTACCGGTGCCTGAGGCGGCCTCGATGTCGGAGCGTTCGACGCGCAGTTCCTTGGCGTCGGGCCTGGCGGTCTTATGCCGGATGTCGTCCCGCTGAGTGGTGCAGTCGATCAAGCTGACGGAATTCCCAGGTCGCGGCCCGAATCGCCCTCGCCGGAGGCCCTGGTGAGGCTCGCTGGGCCGGGACCAGCCGTGATCGCACGGCGGCTGGCAGCGGCATGTACCGGACGGCTCCAAAGCGGAAGCGGCGGACCGTGATCGGCTACACGACGACCGGGGACCGGCCACACCGCGTGCCAGCGGCTCCCCTGTCACTGCACGACCCCAACACCACCGATGTGGACCGACGACGACTGGCTCGAGCTAACGCGCGAGGTCCTCGTCGCCACCGTCATCCGCCACGACGGCCGCTGGGCCCGCATGTACAACGGCGCCCGCTCCATCTGCACGGCCTTCGCCCACGACGAGCCGGGTGACCACAGCCATCTATCACCCATCTCCGGCCGGGCCAAATCGCGGATTCCGCGGATCCTCTGTCCCCAACGGCCCGACCACCCGGGCTCCCGTTCACCACTCCCCTTCGAGGTAGACGCCGTGATCGCCCACCTGCAGCGTGCCAGCCATACCGCCGGCCTCCTTGCGTACCTGTACGGGCCAGGCGAGCGCGGCAACCACACCAACCCCCGCCTGATCGCGGGGGACGGCCACGGCGCCCCGATCGAGATGCTCGCCCAGACCGACGCGCCGGCGTACCTGGCCCACGCCCTCGACGCACCCGTCGAGCGCCTCGGGGCCCGAGCTCCCGAGCGGCCAGTGTGGGTCCGCTCCGATCCCCGGCACCCCGACCTGACCGACTCGCAGTGGGCCTGGGTGGCCCGCCGGGTGGTGGCGGCCACCGGCATCGCCCGGGAGGGCGATCCGGACGCCTGCCGATGGATCGCCGTGCGCAACCAAGCACGGCAAGTGCACGTCGTGGCCACCCTCGCCCGCGAGGACGGCAGCCTCCACAAGGCCTACCGCGACGCCTTCCGTCTCCAGACCGAGTGCCACCGCATCGCCACCGAACTCGGCCACCTGCCCCCGGCCCCGCGCCCGACACCCCGCGCCCAGGAGACCCACGTGCCAGCCCCCTACATCACCATCAGCGCAGAGCCCAGCGGCAGCGTCTCAGCGAAAGGCGCCAGCGACGACCTGTCCGCCACGCTCCTCAAGCACGCCGGATTCCAGCAGATCGAGGACTGGTACGGCCGCCGCCACCGCCTGGCCACCACCACCCCGCAGGCAGAGCGCGTCGCCATCGCCTCCCACGCAGCCGAGATGCTCCGCGCCGCCCGGTACAGCGTCGATCTGGACCCCCACCTCGACACGAGCCGGTTGACCAGCCCGGCCAACCCTCTCGGGCTCTACACCGCCGGAGCCGAAGTCCTGCGGCTGACTGACCAGATCAGGGCCGCCGAGAACGGTGCAGGCCTTGCCCAGGCGGTCGATCACCTCCTTCATCCCGAGCACGGCGTCCTGGAACGCCTCCGGGAAGCTCTGGAGACGGCAGGCGAACAGATCACCGACCTCGACGACGAGGCATACGCGCTCGCCGACCGGTTCGGCTTCGCTGCGGAGTTCGTCAGCGCGGCGCAATCAGAACTCGTCGGAGCGGGACGCGAACTGCACCGTGTCAACGAATCGCGGCAGGACCACGCCGGGGCGCAGACGCAGTCTCCCGCCCCACCCGACGCCCGGAGCGCGGCTCTCGCCACGTCGCCCGCGGCGGACAGGGCCAAGGCGTCTTCGGCGCTCGGAACTCCGCCTCCGGAGGTCGGTACCGCCGTAGGTGCGCCGCAGGTCGCCAGCCCTCGGACCCGTTGATCCCGATCCTCTCCTCTCGTACCCCTCCGGCGGTCTGACGCGCACCGGCCTCATGCGGACAGCCATCGACGCGCTGGCCAGCGCATCCGCCGTCAGACCGAACCAAGTTCCGAGGGGTCTGTCCCACCCACCCGGCACCGACCCAACACCGCGCCCAAGGAGGAACAGTGCCCGAGTTCTACCCGAGCATCGGGGAGGCCGTAGGCGCCGCGATGCAGCACAACATCCGGCTTGCCTACGGTGACAAGGCGCCCGGCTCCGACACGCCCCTGCAGGTCCGACACCTGTCCCACCCGTCGGCCGACCCGTACTCCGTCCCGGGGATGATCTCCCGGCTCACCGAGACGGCAACTCCCCATGAGGTCGCCGGAATCATCGAGGAGGTCAACGGAGCGCTCGGGGCCCTCCCCCAGCTGACCGAACTCGTAGCCGCAGCGGCCGACTGGACCCGAGCCCGGCTGACCTTCGAAAACCCGCACCACAACCCGACCTTCGAGACGTGGACACGGCTGGCCGCCGCCACCCGCATGCTGCGGGACGTCCAGGAGGAATTGGCGGTCGCCGAGGACATGATCGGCGCGTGCCCTGTGCAACTCAGCGACCCCAAGTACCGCGACGAGGTGCCCGCCCTGCGGACCAAGGAGCCGCTCAACGATGTCCTCGGCAACGACACAATCGCGGACAACGAGCCGCCCGCCGCCCAGAACCCGGAAGCGGACCGGCGCCGAGCCGCCCGCGCCTCCTCCCCACACGCCGGCAAGCAGCGGATCGCGCCCTCCGTCGGCGCGACGTCCGAACCACCTGCCAGCGCCCCGCCACCCCGGTCGCCGCGGTCCCGATGACCTCGGCCTGACGCGGCTGTCGCCCCATCCCTGAGCAGGAGCTGCCCCGATGACCACCAGCAGAGCACCGCGCACCCCGCCTCTCCTTGTCCGCTCTCCCTCCTTGGACCCGCCATGCCCGCACCGCGCACCAGCGCGCCCTCGACCACCACCGGCTCCGACGCGCTCCTCTACCTCCTGTTTGGCGTCCTCGGCGTCGGCATCGCCTTCGGCTCCCTCGCCTGGCTGACCGGCAACCTCACCAACTCTCTCGTCGGCACCGGCACCTGGGCGCCGTTCGAGGCCACCAACGCGCTGTTGCACCCCGACGTGCTGTGGCCGCACCTGAGCCCCACCGCTCTGCTGGTTGGCGCGCGGCTCGTCCCCGGGCTGCTCTCCGTCTGCCTCACCGTCACCGTCCTGGTTGTGTGGCTGCGGCTGCGCGGCGGTGCGAAAAACGGCCTCGCCTGCAGGCGGGATCTCGCCCCGCTGCTGGACAGGGAGATCGCCGCCAAGGCGAAGAGCCTGCGGCCGAGCCTCTCCGGCCTCAAACCGAAGGAGGTCGATCCCGCGGACCGCGGGATCCTCGTCGGCACGCACTCCCCGGGCCGGGCCGAGGTCCGCGCCTCCTGGGAGGACGTGATCGTCGCGATCATGGCCCCGCGCTCCGGCAAGACGTCCGGGCTGGCGATCCCGGCGATCCTCGCCGCTCCCGGCCCGGTACTGCTGACCTCGAACAAGGCGGCGAACGACGCCTTCACCGCGACAGTGGACGCCCGCGCCGAGGTCGGCACGATCTGGACGCTCGACCCGCAGCAGATCGCCCACCACCCGCGCGAGATGTGGTGGGACATCCTGGCCGACGCACGCGACCTGGCCGGGGCGAAACGTTTGGCCGGGCACTTCGTCGCCGCCAGCGTCGACGAGTCCAGCGGCGCCGACTTCTGGTCCACCGCCGCGAGCAACACGCTGGGCGCACTGTTCCTGGCCGCCGCCAGCGACCGGCGCCCGATCACCGATGTCCTGGCCTGGCTCGCCTCCCCCGCCGACCGCACTCCGGTGGACCTGCTCACCGATGCCGGCCACGAGGCGGTCGCCGCCCAGCTCCAGGGCACCGTCAGCGGGGCCACGGAAACGCGGGACGGCATCTATGAGACCGCACGGCAGTACGCGAGCTGTCTGCTCGACCCGGACATCGCCGCCTGGGTCACACCCGACAAGCGCCTTCCCGAGTTCAAGCCCTCCGCGTTCGCCACCTCCCGCGACACGTTGTACCTGCTCAGCAAGGACGGCGGCGGCTCGGCATCGGCGATCATCGCCGCGGCGGCCGACGCGGTGATGCGCGCGGCCGTGGTCGTCGCCGAGCGCTCCGGCGGGCGGCTCGACCCGCCTGCCCTGTGCGTCCTCGACGAGGCCGCCAACGTGTGCAAGATCTCCGATCTCCCCGACCTGTACAGCCACTTGGGCTCACGGGGCGTGATCCCGATGACGATCCTGCAGTCCTACCGGCAGGGCCAGCGATGCTGGGGCGAGACCGGCATGGACGCACTCTGGAGCGCCGCCACGGTCAAGATCGTCGGCTCCGGCATCGACGACATCGACTTCGCCGACAAGCTGAGCCGCGCGATCGGGGAGCACGAAGTACGGACCGTCTCCGTCTCCCACTCCGACAGCGGCAAGTCGACCTCCGTGTCAATGCGCACCGAGCGGATCCTCGCCCCCGACGCGATCCGTGCGCTGCCCAAGGGCAAGGCACTCCTCCTGGCCACCGGCCTACGCATCGCGCTGCTCGACCTCAAGCCCTGGTACAAGGAGCCGTCGGCGAAGACCATCGCGCCTGCCTCCGCCGCCGCCACGGCCACCATCACCGACCGCGCACTCGCGAAGGCGAACAACTCCGGCCTCAGGCGTGCGGCATGAGCGGGGTCTGGGACGTCCCCGCCGCCGAACGCGTCGCCGCCCTCCGGGGCGAAGCAGCCCACCACCCCGAGTCCGGAGCGCAGGAACTGTCGGATCTGGAACTCCTCAACCGGGCCTACGAGTCCGTCGTCCGCGACCGGATCGACATCCACGACGCCTACATGCGCCTGCTCACCGATCTACGCCACCACGACGACCAGGTCCGCGCCGGGGCCGTGGCCGGCTTCCGCCCCCAGATCGATCGCATCGCCCGCCACGTCGTCAGCGAACACCTCAAGCCCTACTGGCAGTTGGTCCACCGCGTGGAACAGCTGCCGGAACGGCTCTCCGCCGGGGACATCGAATCGCTGCGGTCCCAGGCGGCGTCGGTGCGGCACTGGCTACGCCAGGACGGGCCCGCCGAGGACCGGCTCGACCCCGGCGACGCCCGGGAACACCTCAGCACCCTGCGCACCGTCCTCGCCGCGCTCAAGGGACGCCAGGACGTCCCCACGGACGACGCGCTGCGGCTCATGAACGCGGCTCTCAACGACGGACCGCTGCTCGACCTGTTCGAGGTCGGCACACCCGAACTGCTGCCCGAGCCCGCCCCACCCGCCTTCGCCGGACCCGGCTGGACAGTCCGCGCCCACATGTGGACCTACCAGCCGGCACCCGACGACGGCTTCGTCACCGCCGTCCGGCTCGGCGACGAATGGCGCATCGACCTGTGGTCCCCCGCCGGTCCCCTCCTCGCCCGAGGCACCGCACCCGAGAACGACGTCGCCGCCCTCGCCGAAGCCCTCGTCGCCCGGGCGCCGACCTGGACCGCGGACCGCTCCGACTACGCCTGGCGCCGCTTCACCGACACCGCCAACGCCCTCCAGCACACCGACGACACCTCCCCACGAGTCCGAGCCGCCACCGCACGCACCACGACACCCCACCGCCCCACACCGCACACTCCACCGCCCGCCACGTCGTCCCTCCCGGCGTCCGCGCAGACGGCTCTCGACCGCAGCCGTCGCCGCTGACGGAGGGCACGCCGCTGCTCAGCCAGGCGTATCCGCAGCGCAGTCGCCAGCCTCTGGACCGGGCACCGATCGACCGGGTCACCGGCCACGAGTGGTCCGGACATGAGGGCGACATCTTCGACGCGCTGGCGGACGCCGAACTGGAGAACGGCGACCCGGACGGCTGCCCGCCCTGGTCCCGCCGCTCCGGCACCCCCGTCCAGGCCGACGTCGACCCCACGGCCTGCCCCTCCCCTCTACCTGCTCAGGAGTCCCCTCGTGTCCTCGCGCACTCCGTCCCCTCCTCTGGCGCGTTCCGAACGCCTCGCCCGGTCACCGGTCGTCCGACGCGGTGGCCAGTGGTGGCTGGTCACCGGTTCCGGATCGATCCTCGCCACCGATCCGAAGTTCACCGGCGAGCTGGACCGCTTCGCCGACGCGATGACCGCCGCCGACCAGGCCGTCGCCAATCTCCGCTCGCAGCAGGACGACCCGCCGTCTCCCCGCCCCGGGCGGCAGCGATGAACCCGCTGCTGAGTGCCGAGCAGGCGGTGCTCGGCTCGGTGCTGCTCGACCCCGGCCAGCTCACGCACCTGGACTGGCTCGCGCCCGATCACTTCTACCGGCCCATCCACCAGGCGCTGTTCGCCGCCTTGCGCAAGCTCCGGACCGAGAGCCATCCCGCCGTAGCGACCGGAGAACGCGTGCCGCTGTCCTGGGTGATGGACGCCGTCGCCGAGGCCAGCAACCATGTCCGAGGGCTGACCGCCGTGTATCCCCACATCCTGATCTCAGCCTGCCCGCGACCCGAGCACGCCCCGGTGTACGGCCGGATGGTGCTGGAGGGAGCGATCCACCGCAGCGTGACTGCGCACGCGATCCGCCTCCACCAGGCAGCCCGCGCCGCCGCCCTCCAGGGTGAGGTGGAAGGAGCGCTGCACCACGCGGACGTCCTGACCGGGGTGCTCGAAGACCTCGCACGCCGCTGGGGGTCCGAACCGCGCCCGGTCGCCCCGGCGGCACCGCCCACCACAGCTCCCGTCGCGCCGCCGCCAGCACGAGCGGACCAGGTCGCCGAGGACGAGCAGTTCCTGCTGGCGGTCCTAGTCGAGCAGCCGAAGGCGATGGACGAAGTCGTCGGCTGGCTGCGACCCGGCGACTTCGCCGATCCCGCCCACGGCCAGCTCTACCGCTGCCTGGGAGCGCTGCACCACCGCGGCGAACCCATCGACCGGATCACCGTGCTGTGGGAAGCCCAGCGGCGCGGTCTGCTCGCCGACGGCACGCTGACCACCGAACAGGTCACCGCCATCTGCGACGGCGTCGGCCCCGGCAGCGCCGCGTGGCTCGGCGAGCAGATCATGCGCTTCTCCGTCGCTCGTACGGCCGCCGCCTCCGCCCGCGCCATCCGCGCCCTGGCCGAGAACGAGACCCTGGCCCCCGGACGGCTCATCAGCCACGCCCTGCACGCGCTCGGACCGCTCGACAACGTGCGCGCTCGCTGGCAGACCGCGAACGGCCACCTCGCTCCGGCGCCGCCCCCTGCGCCGTCGGCCGAGGGGCCCCCGACGGCGCAGGTCCACGCCGCCCTCGCCCGCAGCACGGCGCGACCGGCCGCACGGCCCTCGGAATGCCCAGGCTCTGCCTCCACGCCATCAGCCGCACGACCGCCCTCACGCACCCACGGCTGAACCGTCCTCGCCCACCAACCCAGCCCATCCGACTGAACCCACCTTGGAACGCCCCGTGGACAACACCCCACTCTCCGACGCCCTGGCCCTGCGCGCCATGGCCTCCGCCTTCGACGCCCAGCGCGGCAAGCTGCCGGTGCCGGGAGACCCCCACCGCTCACCCGATGTCGTCGCCGTCGCCCGCCAGATCTCCGAGCTCGGAAAGCTGGTCACCGATCTGGGCGACGAGGTCCTCTTCCGTGCCGCCGGCCAGGACCAAGCGCCCCACACCGCTCGCGTGATCACCAACTTCGCCGCCGCCGTCGAGCCCGCGAGCGAAGCGGCTTCCGCCCTGGGAGCGGTGGCCCACCAGGTCGCCTTCCTGAACCAGCCCGAGAGTCTGCGCGACCAGCCCGACGCCAGGGATGCCCGGGAGGCAGCAATACGGGTGATGGAGGAAGCACTCGCCACCGCCGGCGCGGCACTGCACGACGGGGCCAACTCCCTGCACGCCGCGTCGGCAACGATCTCTCCCCCGTCCGCGCGGCTCCAGGCCGCCCGTAGCCGATCCGCGACCACCGCGCGTTCTCCGGGGCCTCCGCCGCCCAACGTCACCACGGCGGTGGCGGCCCCCTCAGACCGAATCGCACGTGGCCGGTGACATGGAAACCACCACCGCGCGAACGCCGTTGATCGGCTCGCTCTGCTCGGGTTACGGCGGTCTGGACCTCGGGGTCCAGACCGCGCTCGGCGGCACCGTGTCCTGGCACGCCGAGATCAACCCCGACGCCGCGCGCATCCTGGCCCGGCACTGGCCCGGCGTGCCCAATCTGGGGGACATCACCGCCGTCGACTGGGCCGATGTGCCTCGGGTGTGCGTCCTGACGGCCGGTTTCCCCTGTCAAAGACGTCTCCGTCGCCGGCCGCCGGGCCGGACTCAACCCCCACACCCGCTCGGGGCTGTGGCTGCACGTCGCCCGTGCGGTCGAAGCCCTCCGCCCCTGCTTGGTGGTGATCGAGAATGTCCGAGGTCTCCTCACCTCGCCCGCCGGTTCCCCTGGCGACGTGGAATTCTGCCCGTGGTGTCTGGGAGACGACCCAACCCAGCCTCCTGTGCGGGCACTTGGTGCCGTACTCGGATCCCTGGCCGATATCCGGTACGACGCGAGGTGGCTCGTGCTTCGTGCCTCCGACGTCGGAGCCCCCCATCGACGCGAGCGCACCTTCCTCGCCGCCTGGCCCGCCGAGCACCCTGCTCAAGACCCCGACGAGCAACATCGGCAAGAACGGCGGCTCCCAGCACCCGTCGAAGAGGAAAAGCGGCGGCCACGGCCCGAACCTGGCCGACGAGGTGGAGTGGCTGCTGCCCACGCCGAAGGCGTCGGACGGGATCAAGGGCTCGCCGAACCAGCGGCACGGCAACGGGGACATGACGCTGCCGAGTGCGGCAGCGTCGCTGCTGCCCACCCCGAGGGCGAGCGACACCGGCACCCCTGGCCGCCGTCCGGGCAAGGGCTGGCGTCCGCCCCTGTCGGCGGTGGTCCTGCCGCTGTGGGCGGAGGCGGCCCCGGAAGCGGAGGTACCGACGGGCGATGGGGAGCGTACGCCTCCGCCATCGCCCGATGGGAGAACCTCACCCGCCCCGCGCCGCCGCCCACCGACGCCGCCGGACGCCTGCGCGCCGACTTCGTGGAGTGGATGCAGGGCCTGGCTCCCGGCTGGGTGACCGCCACTCCGGGACTCGGCCGACCGGCTCAGCTCACCGCGCTCGGCAACGGCGTGGTCCCCCAACAGGCCGCCCGAGCCGTGCGGTTGCTGGCACCTCCCTTTCCGGGCTGCCCCCGCTGCACCGCGCCGTAGCGCCCCATTACCCGGTTTCCCCGGCCGCGCCAAATCGCGGAATCTCCGCATCCTCCTGCCCATGCCGACCTGCGAAGGGAGCACCGCCGTGACCTCCAGAAGAGCGCGCCGCACTTCGCCCCCGCCCTGCTCGCTCACTCCCTTGGATCCGCCATGTCCGACCCCAGCAAGGCCACCCCCGAGCCCGAGCCGTTCCGCGTTCCCGACGGCGACCTCGACGATCTCGCCAGCACCCTCGCCAAGACCATGGCGGAGGTACGCCAGCACGGCGTCATCCTCGACCGCCTCGGCTCCGAGCCCGTCCCCACCCCTCAGCCCACTGCGGACACCTCCACCGCAGGCGCCGCCGACGCCGCCAAGGCCGCCGCCCCGGCCTCGGTGTTCATCCTCGCCCTGGGCGGCGAGGCGTACGCCGTCGAGCTGGCCGCGCTCAGCGACTGGGTCAACTACCTGTTCCTGCCCGTCTACGGACGGGAGATCAGCACTACCCGACCGTGGTGCGACCAGTGGCACGAGCACCCCGAGGCCGTTGCCCGGCTGCACGCGCTCTGGCTCGCGTGGCAGCAGCTCACCGACGCCGAGGCCGGCCTGTCCGGTCCCTCGACGTGGCACCGCGATCACCTCGACCAGGCCCTGGTTCATCTCCGCGCCCCCGACGGCCCCTTCGCCGCATGCACGACGAGCCCGACCCGGCCCAACCACCGCGTGCTGGCCACCCCGGCGCCCGAGCTGACGGGAGCCACCCAGTGATCGCCGAACCCGACTTCCGCCTCGCCGACTTCGAGCCTGCCGACGCCGCCTCCGAACTCGCCGAGAGCAGCATCTGGGCCGGAGACCTGACCGTGCTGGCCGAGCACCACACCACCCCGGAGGGGACGCACAGCTACCTCGTCGCCCACGACAGGTCGATGACCTGGGGCGTCCCCGGTGATCCGGCACTCGTCGCCATCAAGATCACGCGGGACCTGCGCGAGCGCACGTTCACCTTCGAGACCGCGAACCACGCCAGCCTGGCGTTCGCCCAGAACTGGCTGATCGAGCATGGCTGCCCGCCCGAGCGGATCGCCCAGGCCAAGGGGGACTCCCTGAAGCCCGCCGACGATCTCACCCTCTGGGTCGAGCGGCAGATCCGGGAGTCAGGCTCTCGTTACAAGGTCCTCGACAGTTGGACCTCGGACTTCGCCCCGTACGAGACCTGGACGTTGACCCGTGACTCCAGCGCCGCTCAGGCACCGATTCGTGTCTTCCTCGAAGAGGGGAACCCCGACGCCCACACGTACACGATGCGCGAGGGCGCCTTCACCGACGACGCCGCCGCCCGCCACTGGCTGGAGCACCGCGGCAGTCCGCTGCCGCAGCCTCCGGACTACCGCGGTGAGGCCGCCGCCCGGCTGACCCGCGCCGCCCTCACCCGGTCATCGGGTGCCTCCGCGATCCCGAAAGCCGGCCGCGACACGGGCAACACGCCGTCGGCAGGAACGGGTCAGCGCCCGACCCCCCGGAGGCCGATGTGAGCCGCGCCCGCTTCGCCTTCGCCGCCCACACGGACGCCATCGCGGACCTGCGCCAACTCCCCGACGAAATCCGCGACCTGGCGCTGCTGGAACTGCAGAACCTGGTCCACGGCAGCGACGACTGCCTGCCGCTGACCGGCCGCCTCGCGGGCTTCCACAAGGTCTACGTCGACCCGGCCGTCTCCTACCGGATGGTCATCCAGTTCCGCCCGGCCCCGCCCACCTCGACCCACAAGCGCGAGATCTACCTCGTCGCGGCCGGTGCCCGGGAGGACTACGCGGTCTACCGCACGGCCCAGCTCCGCACCAACCGCACCGGCCTCAACCGGCACGAGGGCACCGACGCGGCGGCCGAGGCACGAGTCCAGGCTGCCCGGTCCCGATCCCCCCACGCGATCGACCCGACCGCATCCCTCCCAGCCACCGCACCGGCGGCAGCCAGCCCCTCCGCCCCGGCCACCTCCCGAAAGGCCTCCATCCGATGACCGCCGACCGTGCGTCCCTCGACCGCACCGAACTGGCCGGGCTGCTCACCGACGCCGCGCGCAGCGTCTCGGAGGTCCTCACGACCGAGTACCCCACCTCCGCCGGCCGCTCCTACCTGCATCCCGTCCTCGGCGCACTGTCCGCCGGTCCCCGGGTGGTCCGCGAACTGAACGACCGGCTCGAAGAGTTCGTCGCCGAGGAGCCGCTGCCTTCCACCCCCGCCGGTCTGTTCACCCTGGCGTCCTACGCTTCCGCGCTCGGCTGGCTCACCGAGTCCCTCGCCGAGCTGACCGCCTCCGTGGACCAGATCTGCACGCGCGTCGGCATCCCGGCCGAGCTGCCGGACCCGGCCTTCGTCGCGCCCTCGCCGACGGACCAGGACGACGAGTTCGACTTCGCGTTCAGCGCGCTGGAGTTGGCCGCCATCCGCACAGCCGCCGAGGCTGCCGACCTCAGCCCCGGCGACTACGTCGAGGTGCTCTCTCGGTCCCTGCTCGCCGCTTCCCGGATCACCGACGCCTGCATGGAGATCTCCAGCGGCCTCCTCGAAGACGCCGCGTACGTCCTCGGCGAAGCAACCGATCACGTCCGAATCGGCGAGGGCCCCGACAGCCTGCCCACCCTGGTGCGCTCCCTGCTCGCCCGGATGAACGCTGCCGAATGAACCCCCACGACAGGGCGAAGCGGCCCGGCGCGCACCTGATCGCCGAGGAGTTCGGCGTCGAAGACCCCTGGGCGCTGAGCGACGACCGTCTACCCCGCGACCCGCGTTCCCTCACCGGCCCGACCGCCAAACCCTCCCGCTCCCGCTCCCGCTTAAATCCCCAGGAGGAAGACCCCCATGTCCACCGTGAACTACACCCGCCATCTGGTCGAGCACCGGTACGGCCGCCCGTTGGAGGACCTCCAGCGCCACAACGCGCATGGCGGTTCGGGAGATCCCGTTCTGCCCATCGTGCTGCGGCGGCTCGACGGCCTGGCCACGACGAACGCCCATGCCCGTGCCGCCCGCCGCAATCTCGATGCTGCCTGGCAGCACTGCCGCTCCGGCGAACACGCCCTCGACGACCTCGTGCTGCGGTACGCGGCCGAAGTAGTGGACCTCGAACGCCGCGAGCAGTCGGAAGCCGAGGCAGTCTGGGACCTGCTGGACGTCCGCCTACTCCTGGACCAGCCTGCCGCCCGCCGGCCTTCGACCGTCCGGCGAACCGGCCCCGCGCCGGGCGACGAGGACCTCATAGCCGTATCCCGCCAGGTCGCCGCCCGTCTGCCCCGGCTCAACCGCGAAGCCTTGCGCCAGGGCCTGCGCGCCCGCGGCATCCACGTCAGCAACCGCCGCCTCGGCACGGTGCTCCAGCGTCTCCGCGCCGAGCGCGACCTCCACTGATCCGCACCCCGCCGCCCGATTCCCCTTCGCCATAACGGAGTTAGCGCCATGTCCGCCCCTGCACAACCCGCAACCTCCCAGATCGGCTTCGTCGACGCCCAGCGCGTCGAGGAGGCACTGTCCCTGATAGCGCCGAAGTGGACCACCTGGTCGTCACAGACCCTGGCCCAGCAGGACGGCCCCATGCGTGTGCGTGATGTCGCCGCCCGTCTCCCCTTCGTCAGCGAGCAGTTCGTCGGCAAGCGGCTGGCCCAGATGCACGATGACGGGCTGGTGATCCGAGCCGGTGATCGCCACGGTGCCCCGTACCAGCTCAGTGGGTTCGGCGACGCCCTGTCCCCGGTACACCGTGCGCTGTCCGACTGGTCCCACGCGCACCTATCGCTGGGCAAGGTGGCCGGTGCCGAGCGCGTCGAGGACGCCGTGCGCCGACTGCACCTTCGCCACTCGACCGCTGTGATCCAGGTCCTCGACGCGGGCGGGCCCATGCGGTTCGTCCACATCTCCGAACAGGCAGGACTGGACAACAGCTTCACCCGGCAGCGCCTGATCCGGCTTCAGCTCGACGGCCTGGTCACCCGCACCGGACCGCGCCACGGCGATCCATACGTCCTGACCGCCGCCGGACGGGCGCTGGGCCCGGTCTACGCAGCCGTCGAGCACTGGAGCAACCCCGTCGCCGCACCACGTCCCGCCCCTGTCCGGGTCGCGGCGGCCACGCACCCTCACGGGCATCCCGCCGGGATCGGACGGCATCCGTACCTCAGCGGCCCTGCGGCGGAGCACCGCCGCGCCCAGCTCCCTGTTCAGCCATGCCCCGCAGCCACAACCGCGGGTGCCGGTGGCCGTGGCCGCTCAGTCGGCCTCCTCCCGAGGCCGGTGACCCGGGTGGCGCTGAGAGTCAACCGCTTCACGCCGTTGCCACGGCGCCCCCGTGCGGTCCAGCCGTTCGTTCCTCTGCGCACGCGGGCGCGTTCCCCTCCTACACCTCGGAGTCTCGACCGTGAACACCCAGCCCTACGACCAGCATCCCTATCAAGAGGTACTGGTCAGCCCCATGTACCTGGCCGGCTCCAACGGGACCGGGGACGCTGGCTTCGCCCCTGTCAGTCACTGGCCGCACCACTATCTCGACGAGGGCCCCTGCCAGCTCCTCGTCACCTCGCCCGACCAGCGAATACGGATCGGCTGGTTCGGCGACGACTTCGAACTGTGGAAGATCACCGCCGCCGAGGACGCCGTCTCCGCACCCCGCTGGACGGCAACCTTCAACCACGTCACCCCGGCCGAGATCGTCGCCGGGCTCACCAGCGCTCTGGCCCGCGACTACGCCGAATCCGAGGCCAGCGAAGGCAACGCGCGCTTCTTGACGAACCCGTCGTTGTACTGGGCTGGTGCCGTCCGGCCGCTGACCAATGCCGGCTGGACCCGCGACGAGGCGGCCGAGCGCGGCACTGTCGAGATCATCGCCCCCGACGGACAAGCAGGCGTTCTGATCGACAACCGCCTCTCTGACTGGGACGACGAAACCGTCAGGCTGTGGGCCGGTCCTCCGGGTTGGGGCACGCGCGCGGAAGCGGTCTTCACAGCCCGCACCCCGACCCACCTGATCGCGGCGACCGCAGCCGCCATGTCGGACTCAGCCCCGGCGATTCGTGAGCGGCACCAGATCAACCGCAAGGTGGAGCACCTGGTCACGCTGGCCCCGATCGGCCAAGCCGCCGATCCTCAGATCTCTCGTGCTCCGACCCCACTCGACGTGCGCCGCACCGCTGTCGCCCAGGCCGTCCACCGCGCCGCACGCGCCCCGCAGACAGCAGCCGACCTCCGCGTGGTGGCCGCTCGCAGTCGCACCGCGACTGCGGCACAGAATCTGTCGGGCAACCTCGCACACGCAGCGGCGGCCAGGCCGCCGGCCAGCCCGTCGGCCCCACGGCACAGCCGCTGACTCCCGCCCCCAGCCCCTCCGAGACGTCGCCTCTGACCGAAGCAGCACCTCCGAATACCGGGAGTTCCGCCATGCCCGACGCCACCGCACTCGACCAGGCCGACGCGATGATCGAGAAAGCCTGGGGCCGCCCTGGCCGCCCCATCGAGGCGCTGGAAACCCTCGCGGTCCGCCGCCCCGTCGAGGATCCGCTCCTGCGCTCGGCGATGCATACCCGTTCGAGCCTCGTCGTCTCGAACAACGCGGTCGCCGTCCACCAAGACCGCCTGCACGCCATAACCCGGCCCGGTCATGTGCCGGCCTTCCACGACCTGGAGCGGATCACCAGCTCTGCGGTGGACCTGCGCGTCGCGCAGGCCGAGAGCCGCATAGCCTGCAGGCGATCAGCCACGTGATCCAGGCCCGCGAAGCCGCCATGACCACGGACCGCGCACCGTCACTCAGCCTGGCCCAGGCCGCTGTCGCCCGCTCCGCGCACGCACCGCGCGCCCTGGGCCAACCACCGGACCAGCCCGCCCCGTTGGCCGCTGTCCGCCCCACGGTGGCCACGACCGGGCCCGGACGGTAACCGGTCAGCAGGAGCCTTCGTCGCGATGGGCCGCACCGAACCGGGGGTCCATCGCGCGGGCCAGCTCCACGAACGTCAGCTCGACGCGCCGCCCGTCCGCGATCCGACGCTCCACCGCGGCTTCACCGCCACGCTGCCTCCGGGCCTGGATGCCCACGGCCCACTGGCCGTCGGCCACCATCGCTATGTCGCCCACCGTCCACGGCCGCCCGGCGCCACGGATCTTGCGCTCCAGCCCGGCACCGTCCCAGTGTCTGCTCGACTCCGCCATGGCCTGCCCCTTCTGCTCCGTACGGCCCCGCGCCGCAACCCGGTTACGACAACCGATCGCGCCGATCCATTCCCCGGCCCGCAGGCCTCCTCCCCCCTCGGCGGCCAGTTCGCCCACGGCAGACGTCACCTTCCCGGAAACGACTACGTACTTCGGCACACCGCATGTCAACGTACGGACGTCGGGAATACCCGCAGGTCAACGAAGGGACGCCCACTCGTGAACGCCTCCAGCACCCTCCTGCCAGCCGTCGTCCGCCCCGCCGTGGAGGAACGCGTCTGGCTCTCCAGCGACCACTGTGCGAGCCCGGTACTCGAACTGCTCGGCGGGCTCGGCTGGGCGATCGTCGACACCCCGGAGGCCAACGTGCACTGCACCAGCCCGGACGGGCGCGTCTACGTCGGCTGTCTCCCCGAGGACACCACCGCTTGGAAGCACGGCATCGTCTGGCAGGTCCGGGTCCACCCCTCCGACGCCGAGCCCTGGATCCAGGAGTTCGGCCCCGACACCCCTTCCGAGGCCGTGGCCGGGTTCCTCGCCGCGCTCATCGCTGGCCGCTGAACCACCCAGCAGACGGTCTTGCGCGACCAACTCTGCCTCGACGCCCCTGACGCTCTATCACCACACCGCTTCACCCTCGATCCCGGAGGCTCCCCGTTGCCCCAGCACCTGACCGTCGGCCACCTGCTCCGCCAACTTCAGAACCTCGACCCCGACCTGCCGATCCGCCTGGCCGTCAACCCCGACTGGCCCTTCGCCCACTACGTCGGCACCGACGTCGTCGTGGGCGACGGCATGGCGTTCATCGCCGAAAACGGCCAAGAGGGCTACCTCCCGGCATCGGTCCGCAACGCCCTCGCCTGGGCCTGACCCACCGTACGGACCTGTCCAGGAGGCCCCGATCTCACCGCGACCCCGCCCTTCCACCGCCCACCCGCTGCACGCCCTCGCCGTGCGGCCCATGCCGTCGGGAGTGCGCGGCGCAGTGGTCCAGCGCGTCTCCGCCCTCCCGGAGGGACCGCTCGACGTCTTCTGGCTCCCGGCGGGCACCCCTGAACTCCCGCTCGGCCGTATCCGCCTGCACTGGGAGCCCGCCCCCCACGGGAGCTGGGACGTCACCGCCCACCTCGGCCTGGCCACCACCGAGGTTCTCCTCGCCTCCTGGCCCGCCGCCCCCGACGACTGGCCGCGCCTGGTCCGCCCCACCCTCCACGAGGTGACCGGCCTGTGCACCGCCCTCGCCATCGCCACCAGCGCCCTGGACCTCTCCAACCGCCTCGCCGAGGTCTGACCGCCACCGCAGAAGGTCGGGGAGCCCGAGGGGATCTCACCCTCGGGCTCCCACAGATCCGTACGTGACAGTCTCCCGTCATACGACTCTTGTCGTTCTGGTCACCTGACTGTCGGTTTCGCCCAGGCCCACATTCGGACTGCAAGTGAGCACAAAAGGCCGGGTGTTGTCAGTGTCGGGGGCGATGATGACTACTGACGTACTTCTTGTCCATGGGGGGCATGGTGCACCTGAGTCGTATCGCGGTGAGCGGGTTCCGGGCAAGTACGGAGGGCGAGATAGTCTGCCACTTGCCCGGCCGTTTCGGCGTGCTGATCGGAGCCAACGGCGCCGGAAAGACGACCCTCACGGACGCGCTCTACCTCGCTCATCCCGGTTCCCGCTTCCCGGTCCTGCCGAGGTACGGATCTGCCACGCTCGCGCCCGAAGGCTCCAAGCGCACTATCGAGGTGGCGTACAAGCTGGCCGACAGTCTCGCCGAGGAAGGGCGCCTCGGACGCCAGCTGCACAGGGTCGGCCATCAACGGCTCGGTGAAGTCGCCCAGAGATGGGGCGTCACGCTGAGCCGCAGGCTCGGCAGCGTCGCCACCAAGATCGAGGCGGCGCACGGCAGGTCTCTGGACTTGGACCCGTACAAACTCATCTACCTGCCGGCCTGGCGTCATCCGCTGGACGAGCTGGCCCGCCGAGAGACACGGATCCTGGTGGAGCTACTCCGTGCCGAACAGCAGCGCCAGAGCGGCACCCGGAACCTGGTGGGTCTCCGGGCGCGGGCCTCCCAACTGTTGGAGGATCTGGCCAAGGAAAACATCATCGATGCGGTCGAGGCGCGGATCCGCGGCTACCTGACAGATCTGTCGGCTGGGGTGAATCCCCAGTGGCCGTACATACGTGGCCAGGTCATCGACGACACCTACCTCGCCCGCGTGTTGGAGCTCATGCTCGCCGTGTTGGAAGGACGCGCCTTCGCCCGGCCTCTCGAAGTGTCCGGCCTGGGATACGTGAACCTGTTGCACATAGCCGTGACCCTGGCGGCGATACCTGACTCCACCGAGCTTCCGCAGGACACTGCCCGGCCTCACTCGGAGTTCGCTGATCGGCCGCCCCTCACGGTGGAGGAAGAGATCCAGCAGGCTATCCGGAACCTCGAACAGGCCCAGGCCGACGCCGAGTCGGAGGAGGATTCCTTCTTCGGTACGAAGCCCTTCCACGCAACGGTCGTCATCGAGGAGCCCGAGGCGCACCTCCATCCGCAGCTGCAGCACGCCCTTGTCCGATACTTGCGCAAGACTGTCAAGGAGCGGCCGGAGCTACAGGTCATTCTCTCCAGCCACGCGACGGACGTGATCACGTCCTGTGCCCCGGAGGAACTCGTCGTCGTGCGCCGGACGGCGCAAGGAAGGGTGTGCCGCACCGTTGCCGACGTCGTGCCGGCCGAGCACCGTGACGTCACCCTGCGGAAGACCCGGCTCCATCTGGATGCGAGCCGGTCCGCCGCCCTCTTCGCGGAACGTCTCGTCCTCGTCGAGGGTGTTACCGACGCGGCTGTCCTCCGGGAGTTCGGCAGGACTTGGGCCGGTCAGGACACACTCAAACACGCTTTCATTGACGCACTCAGCATCGTGCACATGGGATGGAAAGTCGGCCAGTGGCCGGCGCATCTCCTGGCGACCCGAGGCAGCGAACTATGCACCAAGCTGGCCGTCCTCGTCGACAGCGACCTGCCCTTCGAGAGCGAGGAGCGCAAGAAACCGGGATGGCTCTCCGAACACGACCCCTCGGTCGTCGACGCCTTCGTCAGTCACCCGACCCTGGAACCGTCCATCACCAAGGGCAATGAGCGCTTGATCGTTGCAGCTCTGCGCGAGGTCGGCCTAGATGGCGAGGAAAACGTGACGGCCCGCACGATGCACGAGCTGTTTCGTAGCGCGAAGAAGGGCACGAAGGAGGAGCCCGCGATCAAGGCAGGCCGGGGCTCCAGCAAGAAGGGCGAGTTCGCGCTGGCCTTCGCCTCTCTGCTTGCGGAGGCCAACGAGGCGGACTCTGGGGAGGTGCCCGACCCGCCAACAGTCCCCGAGCACATGCGGCAGCTCTTCGACTTCCTGTACCCGTCCGATCCGGCAGCAGATGGCGCCGCGGCGGACGGCAGCGAACCTCTTGAGGCTCACGACGAACCGGACTGGTTCATGACGGCCGGCGAACGGGACACAGACGACGTCCCGACTGCTGACGTCGAAGGACTTTTCTGGCCAGACGAGTTGGAGAGCCCCGAGTGGGCCGACGAGACGACGTACGAACCGGATCCCGATGGACCAGAGGCAGAGGATCTGCCCTGGGAGAGTCTCCAACTTCAGCGTCGCTCACCCGGCGCCCTGGCCCACGGCCGCCATACAGCAGGCGACGGGCGACCATGAGTAACTTTGGGCCCCGCACCCGCATTCTCACACCCGAGCAGGTCCTCGCGGCAGCGAGCCCGCACCGCCTTCTCTACGTAGAGGCTTTTCCTGGTTCGGGGAAGACGACCGTGTCGAACCAGCGTTTCGGCCTGCACCGCTACGCACGTACGACCGATCACCGGGCGGTCGTGGCGGTCAGCTTCACCCGCTCGGCCACCGAGGAGATACGCAGCCGCGTGTCCCGGCAGTGGGGCGCGTCGGCACTGGCATGGCCTCACCGCATCGTCACGCTCGACACGATCCTGAACGATCTCCTCGCCCACCTCCTGCGCTTCGGGATCCTCCAGTGGCCCGGCGGCCACCAGGAACTCGAGGTGCTGGACACATGGCGTTCCCATCTGCCGACCACCTATACCCTCGACAAGCCGGTCCTCACCCTGAATGGCACGCGTATCGTCACCGACTCCGTACGGCAAGCGAGACGGGAGAGCTTCGTGAAACCGGACTGCTTCGCCTCGGCCGTCGGTGAAGGGCGGTGTACGCACGACAACGTACGCGAAGTACTGCAGGTTGCTCTTCGCATCGAGGGCGTCCGCGCCTGCGTGATGGCCTACTTCGCCACGACGATCCGATCCCTGCTCGTCGACGAGGTCTATGACGCAAACGACTTGGACCTAGGAGTCATCCGCCTTGCGGCAGACGCGGGCCTCGTCATCACCCTGGTAGGAGACCCCTGGCAGGCTCTCTACGGCTTTCGCGGTGCACGCCCAGAGAATGTCCCCCGCCTCCTAAGCCGACTGGGCTTCGAGCGCAGTGAACTCCAGACCTCGTTCCGCTGGCGTGGCAGCGCAGCTCAGACATCGTTGGCACGCCAGCTGCGCCGCAAGGAGAGGGCAGTCCTTCCCACAGGAGAGGCACGCGACGTCGATGTCGTCCTTGCACGGCAGTGGAGACTTTTGTGGGATGCCGACCCTCATATCCTTCCTCTGGCCGTCAGGACCAAGACAGGCCAGTTCCAGGAAGCGGTCTGCACCCTGCTCCTGAACGAACTCGCCCAGAGCACCTTCGGCCGGCCGGGCATCGACCTCGTCGATGCCCGGACCAGCCTGGGCATCATGGAGAGCGACACCCTCGCACAGCTGCGTCCGTATCTGCGTAACGCCCTTGAGCGCCTGGCAGGTCAGGGCAATCTCACCGGAATCTGGACGGACTTGGCATCCACAATGGTCGCTATGACGCCCGTTGAGCCGTCGGAAGGCCAGAAACGGACACCCCGGGCCGCCCTCTCCAAGCTGCGCACGAGGCTCGAGGTCGCCCGTGAGGGGCTGGTCCCCGGCATGACCTGCCACCAGGCGAAGGGGCGGGAGTGGAACCGGGTCGGGGTGAGGCTGGAGGAGACCGACGAGGCCGCTCTCCTGAGAGGTCTCAACCCCACTAACGAAGCCCACCGCGCGCTCTACGTCGCGCTCACCAGGGCACGGCACCTCAGTCTCGCGGTGTGAGCGGTCCTGACAAAGGCGTTGGACGTGAGGCAGGTCGCGAGATCGGTGGAGGCTTCACGGACGTCGTCGAGTCGTTCTTCTCTGTCTCTCGGCCTGAAGTTGGGCACGGCACCGACGTGTGCCAGCTGGGCCTCGTACTTGTGGGCCCAGCCGCCGCGATACTCCATCCGCAGTCGGTCGACCGTGGTCGCATCCCTGAGAACACGGCCGATGATCGACTGCCGGTGTCGCCCGATCAGGGCCGACGGCCGCCAGCAGGGTGGCCGGGCCGGCAGCGAGCACCAGTTACTCCAGGTAGGTGCCAGCGAAGGCGCCGTCGAAGCCGAGTGCGATCAGGCCCTGCTCGACACTCGGGTACGTCGTCCCGTCCGGGATGGCGATCATGGCGTCGAAGTCGGCGCGGTTGATCTCGGGCTCGAGCCACTGGTTGCTGCAGCGGCAGCGGACCCAGACGTCGCGGCCGTGGTTGATGAGCAGCCAGTCGCGCCGGGCCCGGCAGGCCGAGCACAGCACGGGGATGCCGCGCAGGGACAGCTCCGGCGAGTGGCTGAGGCATCGCGTCGCTCCCGGTCCGCTGGGTGGCTGCGTCTCGTACTGGAGTTGCAGTAGCGGATCACTTGCGGCGGGGGCGGCGGGCAGGATTGGGGTCGGCTCTACGTGGTGGTCGGTCGTTCTGAGCACGAGCGTCATCTCCCGGTCGAGGGCCTTCTCTGCATCCGTAACAGCCGGTGGTGCGGGTTGTCCAGGTGTTTCGTGCAGTCCGGCAGGCCGGTGGCGGGCCTGCCGGACTGCTGGTCAGCGGCGCGGCGGGCGGCTGCGCGGGTCCGGTGCGGCGGGCCTCGGCGAGGCCGGGGGCGCGGTCCGGACGCTGGCCGGGTTGGCGGGAGGCGTGGCGCGACCGGCGCCAGCCTGCGGGCGTCGAGTGGCTTCGCCCGGGTGGGCGGGGAGCTGGGCAAGGCGGCGCAGTCGCCAGACCAAGACGTCGTTCACGTCCTCGGCCGTGTCGAGTTCGCGCATGGCGATGGCCTCCTGCAGGAGGGCCTTCGGGTCGTGGCCTGCCTGCTCGGCCTGAGCCAGGGTGGCGGTCAGGGCGTCGTTCTTCGTGCTCGTGCCCGGTCGGGTGCGGTGCTCCGGCAGGGCGGCGCGGATCGTGGTCTCGTAGGCGCGGCGCTGGGCTTCGGGCAAGGCTCGGCCCTGGTGGCGCAGGGCCTGCATGGGTGCGGCAGCGGCTTGGCGGTAGGCGGCGCGAAGGTGCTCGGCGGTCTGACGGGAGGCTTCGGCCTGCTGGGCGTGACCGCGTGCGGAGTGCCAGCGTGCTGCGGCCAGCGCCACCAGGACGAGAGTGGAGACGAGCATGGCGGTGGTGCCGCCGTCTTCTCCTCGGCCGAGCGCGCCTCCGGCCTGGATGATGCCCCGGGCCGCCGAGCGGATCGCCCGGGTGCCGGCGCATTCGGCTCGGATGTGGCTGCGGGTGGCGCGTTCGAAGGAGCGAGCGGCGGCGCTCAGTTCGGCTCGTGTGGCGGCCGGAGAGGTCTGGGCGACGGCGTCGAGGAGTTCGCCGACTCCGACGAGTTGGGCTGCGGCTTCGTCGTCGTCGGTGTCCAGGAGGACTGCGGCGCGCTCGGCGATCCCCGTGGCGGTGCGTCGCCCCCGCGCGGGCAACGACCAGTCCGAGCGGCCACTGTCGGCTTCCGGCAGCGGGGCCGTATCGGGGCTTCCGTCGGCAAGGCGGCGCTGGATCTTGGGATAGGAGAGGTCGGGGGCCAGGGTCGAGCCCGCGAACCAGACCGGCTCGCGGTCACGGTTGCGGTCACCGGGCAGCGCGACCGTGTAGCCGAGGATGTCACCGGACGGGGCGTGCCTGAGCTTGACGCGCAGGCCCGCCTCGCGAAGGCGGGTGAAGAACTCGGCTTCGCTGGCGACTCCGGCGACGGCCTGGCGGATGGCTTCGCGCAGCGTTTCGCGCGGTGTCTCGGGTCGGCCGGTCCGCTCGGCTTTGAAGCGCTCGGCGCTGGTGGGCGTCTTGGCTCCGGTACCGTCGCCGGGCTTGAGCCGGCGCAGGCCCATCTCCTGTTCGATGCGGCGGCATTCGGCCTGGGCCTTCTTGAAGTCGTAGTTCATCCTCGGGCGGCGCAGGTCACCTCGGACCATGGTGGCCACGATGTGGATGTGGTCGTCGGCGTGCCGCACCGCGACCCAGCGGCAGCCGTCCGGATCGCCTTCGGGGGCGAGGTTGACGGCGTGGACCAGGCGGCGGGCGACGGTGTTCCACTCGGCGTCGGTCAGGGTCCGGTCGCCCGGGTCGGTACGCACCGAGCAGTGCCAGACGTGCTGGGCCGGCGCCTCGTCGCCGGCCTGCTTGACCCGCAGGTCCAGGGCGGCGGCGAGCCGGGCAAGGGTGACCTTGGGGTCGGGGTCGGGGCTGGTGTCGCGGCCGGGGTCGGGGGCGAAGCCGTCCCAACTGCCGACGAGGTGGGGGTCGGTGTGCTCGTCGCGCTTGCCAGGTCCGTACAGGTAGACGAGCAGGCCGTGGGTGCGCGAGCCTCGTCGGATCTTGGGGACCATCAGAGGCGCTTCTCCACCAGAGTGTCGGCCGCGTTGTCTACGCGGGCCAGGACGCGGTTCACGGTCGTCAGGGCGCGGTCGAGTTCGCCGGGGCGGGGCTGTCCTCCGGCGTTGTAGACGAAGGCGATCTGGTTGATGTTGTTGCCGACACGGGAGATGGCGGTGCGCAGGGCGACCAGCTCGTCGATGGCGGCGTCGAGCTGTTCGTTGGTGTGCACGGTGGTCGAACCGCGGGCGACGGCGAGGCCGGCGGCGGCGAGGAATCGGGCGACGGTGACGGCGCGCTGCTTGGCGGCGGCGGCGATCTCGGTCTTCTCGGTGTCGGACAGGCGGGTGGTCGTCTTGTGGGTGCGCTGGCTCGGGTTGCGGGTGCGGCGGCGTGGCTTTCGGTCGGGGAACGCAGGTTGGCTCGGGCTCTGCTGCTCGCGCGGCGCGCGGACGTCTGCTTCTCCTCCCACGACAGGCGCCCCCTGGTGCCGGGAGTCCGGCTGGTCACCGTGCGCCCTCGCTCGGGGACCAGCCGGACTTTCCCCGCCCCCCTGGGCGGGGGCAAGTGCGTACGACGGGCCGTAGGACCGTCGTACGCGACAACTTGCTCCGCCTGGAGCCGAGTTGGAGCCACGCGGCGGTCCGGAGGTGCTGGCCGCCGGGTCGTTGGCGGTCACCGGCCCGTCTCCGCGTCCTGCTGGTGGATGTCGCGGACGATGTCCTCGATCCAGTCCATGGCGAGGACCGGGTGGTGCAGGGTCCAGGGGCGGCTGTGTCGATGTCGTTGCACGGTCCAGGTGTTGTCGGGACCGGATTCGGCGCGGTGGAGGTGGCCGCGCTGGTGCAGGACGGTCAGCCAGGTGTCCACCTCGGCGGGTGTCGCGGGTTTCGTGCGCATGGCGGTGCTCTCCGGTTCACGGGAGGACGTCGTGGGGCGGGCTGTCCGGGGCGGGTGACCGGCCGAGGTGTCCGACCCCGGTCACCCGCCCCATGGGGTGTGCGGTCAGTTCCGGGGGGTGGTGACCGACTGTCCGTGCTGCTGGCGGAGCTGGACCATCAGGGCGGTCAGCGTGTCGCTGGACAGCGGGATCTGCTGACCGCGGATCGCCTGGGCGACCACCTTGCGGGTCAGTTTGTCCTCGGCCCTGACCGCTGACCGGGCGATCTCCAGCAGCTCCTCGGTGTCCGGGTCAGGTCGCCGGCCACCGGTTGCCCGGGGGGTGCCGTCAGTGACCGGTGCCGGAGTGACCGGCCGGTCGTTAACCGGCGAGAGGTTGTTCGGGTAACCAGTGACCGGCTCGGTGACGGTCTGTCGGTCACTGACCGCCGGGGTGGTGTCCGGCTGTCCGCCCAGGTCAGCGGCCTTGGGCTCCCGGCCATGGTGACCAGTGTCCGGACTGCTGCTGTCCGCCGGGGTGCTGTCCCCGCTCGGTGTCCGGGCATCCGGGGTTTGCTTGTCCAGCGACAGGCGGGGCCGGTCGGTCAGGGCGGTGACCGGCTGTCCGGCGCCGACCTGACCGGGCTGCGGCTGCTGCTGACCGGCCCAGTCAGTCCGAGTGACCGCGTTGAGCTCGGGCTGACCGGGGTGACCAGCCTGACCGAGGTCGTCGCGGTCAGGCCGGTCGCTGTCCTTGACCGGCCCCCGGGCGATGAGGATGTACAGGTGCACCGCTCCGGCCAGTGCCAGCGGGGCGATCGTGGACAGCACCGCGACCACCGCGTCTCCGAGCCGCAGCCCAGTGACCGAGGTGTTCTCCTCGTTGAGCCTGACCGCGTGCAGCGCGTTGGCCCAGATACTGGCGGCGGTAGCCGTGCCGAAGAGCGTCCACACGTAGAACCGGGCTCGCAGGGGGGCGTTGCGCAGGACCAGCAGGGCACGGATGCCGTACGCGATGAACCCGTCGATCACCAAGGGGAAGAGGTAGGTCAGCAGACCCCGCACGTGGATGGCGACGGCCATCTGCTGCAGGGCGTCGTAGGACAGGGCGCATCCCGCGCCGCCGAGGGCTATGACGACCGCGCGGTCCCAGCCGGTGACGTGCGCCGTACTTGGCGCGCCCGCGATACTCACGCCGCCGTCCCGAAGTCGTCGCGGCCCAGGTGCTTGCCGTCGGTCTCAGGGGGTGAGGCGGTCTTCGTGTTCTGCTCCAGGTCGCGGTTGCGCAGGGCCCGGCGGGTCTCGCGGTAGAGCTTCTGGGCGTGCTCCTCGCTGATCTTCAGGAGCCAGGCCAGACGCTGTTCGGTGAGGCCGTGGCGGTAGGCGGCGCGGACGACCGCGCGGCGCTCGGCCTTGGTGAGGTGCACGTCCCGTCCGGCGATGGTGGCGTTGACCCGGCTGTAGTCGAGGCGGCTGGCGATGTTCTCGTGCAGCGGCTCGCGCTCCTCCTCGGTCATACCGCCCCGGATGCCGTGGGTGTCGCCGCCTTCCAGGGCGGCGTCCAGGCAGGTGCGGCGGACCGGGCACTGGCCGCACAGCGTCTTGGCGGCTGTGATCTTGACGGTCTCGTCGGGCTCGGGGAAGAAGATTTCGGGGTCCACCGGGTTGTACTCGGTGCTCTGGCAGACAGCCTGGTCCTGCCAGGTGTGGTCACCGAGTGAGCGGTGGCGGGCAGGGCTGATCGTCGTGGTGGTCATGCGGGTTGCTCCGATCGCTCTCCGCGCGCAGGGGCGTCGGCGGAGGGGTGCGCTTGGTCGGGAGGTGCATGGGGGGGGCGCGCTGGAGGCGCGGCCCGGCGGTACGGCCGGCGGTGGGTCAGGCGGCGGGGCGGTGGCGTCTGCGGTCGACCGGCTCGAACTCGACCCGGGTGGTCATCTGCGCGAGCCGGGAGGTGACGCGGTCGCCGAGGTAGGCCCGGAGGTCCTTGATCGCGAGGTTGGTGGTGATCAGCGTCGGGAGCATGTGGTTGTACCGGCGGTTGATCAACCGGTAGGTCACTTCCTCGACCCACTCGGACGCCTTCGCCGCGCCGAGGTCGTCGATGATCAGCAGTGGGCACCGGCTGACCGCCGCCAGCTCCTGCTCACTGTCCGCCCCGGGGCGAGGGCGCAGGTCGGCGTACAGGTCGGCGGCCGTGGTCGCGCGCCACCGCACGCCCACTCCGGTCTGCACCAGCTGCCGGACCGCCCCGTACGCCTGGTGCGTCTTGCCCGCGCCGACCACCCCGGCCATCAGCAGGCTCGGGCCGGTGGTGACCTGCCGCCGGGCTCCCCGGCTGGGGGCGACGGCCTGCTGCGCGACGTCCCGCGCCCAGGCCAGGACCTGCGGGTGGTCGGCGACCGCGCCCTGATAGCGCGGGGGCATCGTGACCAGCAGGGCGTCCAGCGGGGAGAAGGGTTCGGGCTCGTCGGCCAGGGCAGCGACGGCGGCAGGGTCGATGTTGCGGGCGGCCAGGATCCGGGCCATCCGGTCCAGGGTGCCTGCGCCGCCGAGGGTCTGCGGGTCGCGGGTACGGGTGCGCATCACAGCTCCTCGGCGTAGGCGGCGGCAGCGTCGACCGGGTTGGTCCACGCCTGGTGAGCGGGCACGTTAGGCCGGATTCCCGGCCGCACCAAACCAGCCGATCGAGCGTTCATGGCGTCGTTGACCAGGCTCGGCAGGCGGCTGGGGTGGCCCTGGATCTCCGCGAAGCGCTTCAGCCCGGCGCGGACGTACTCCGAGGCAATGCCCTCGCCGAGGAGCTTCTTCGCGATGCGGCCAAGGTGTCCGATCACGTCGCTGGGCGGACGCTCGGCGCATGCGGCGACGTACTCGCCGATCAGTTCGTTGGCCGAGACGGTGGTGGCGGGCGCTGTGCGCCCCGTAGGGAATGAAGATCCAGGATCCAAGATCCTTGATCCAGGCGCCGAGCCCTCCGCGAGACTTCGGGGAGGCTTCGGGGAACCTTCGGCGGATGCCTCCCGACCTGCAGCTTTCTTGTCACTGCGATCAGGGGTCCCGGCGAGGCCGACCAAGGGGTCCTGCCGGGCGGCCGGGGCCCCGCTTCGGGGTATGGGAGGTGTCGGAGGGGGCTGCGTGGGCGGGTCGAGGGTTCGGGAAGCGTTCGCCGAAGTCTCGGCGACTTCTCGGGTAGGGGTGGGCGCCGCTTCGGGGTGCCGAGCGCAGGCCCCCTTGCAGGGACCACACCGGTCCGCCGCGTGGTGCTGCGGGCAGGAGGGCAGTCGGGACTGGCTGGGCTTGTCGATCTTCTGGTGCTCGGACCAGGTCACGACGTGGAGGTAGCGGCGGCCGTCGCAGCCGGTGTATCGGCAGAGCAGGCCGGCGTTGGCAAGCTGCTGGAGGTCGTCCTCGACGTGGACCGAGGTGTGCTCGGCCCGCAGGGGCCAGAGCAACCCCGCGATGATCGCGGCGTTGTCGCGATGGCGGCCGTGGTCGTCGGCCTGGGTGAGGAGGCCGAAGAAGGTCCGCTCTGCCTCGACGCTCACCTCGGCGAGCGACTCGGAGAAGAACGCCTCCGGCTTGACGGTCCGGATCCGTGCCATGTCAGCGGCCCCCGCCGACGAGGTCGCTGCGGGTGAGGGTCGCGGTGGCGATGCCGAAGGTGTGAGGGCGGGCCCAGTTCACGTCCGGCCAGATCCGCATGATCCAGCGTGCCGCGACCCTGGCGGTCGTCCGGCTCAGCTCGACCGTTGCCCCGCCCGCGCCCTTGGCGATGGTGTGGGGGTGGGGCCACGTCTGGGTGGGATCGGTGAGGCTGACGCGGATGGCGGCCGCCCCGGGGATCATGTCGGCGAGCTGGGCCGCCAGGCGGTGCTGACGGGCTGTGTCCGGGCATGCCAGCGTTTCGCTCGGCGTGGCGAGCATGCGATACTCCGTTGTTCGTAGGAGTGCGGTGCGGCGGTTCTCGTGCAAAAGCCCCGCCGCCCGCGAGATGTGAATCGGTGCCCTTCGGGGCGCTGGCCCGGCGCTTGGGAGTTGGTAGCTCCCGGGCGCCGGTTTCATGTTCGGCTCACACTGCGGCCTCACGGCCCTCTGAGCGGCGGCGTTCGCACCCGATTCCCCCTTCGCTTCGGTCTGCTCCTCGGAAGGCCACAGCCTCCTCATTCGCGCCAGTCGATGGCGACGCGACGACACTAGACCAGCAAATATGGATCACGTCAACTGAGGAGAATGGAACGGCCACAGCAGGACGTGTATCGTCCACAGCAGTCGATGCAACAAGAAACCAAGCGAGCTACCGAAGGACCCCGAAATGAGCGACGGAGCGCCCACCGAGCCGCGCACCCTCGCGCAGAAGCTCGACCATCTCTTCAAGACGGTCCACCCGAAGAGCCGCGGTGAGTACACCTACGAAGAGGTGGCGCAAGCGATCCAGGAGTCAGGGGGGGCAACCATCTCGGCGAGTTATATCTGGACCCTCCGGAAGGGCAAGAAGGACAACCCGACCATGAAGCACCTGGAGGCTCTCGCCGGCTTCTTCGGTGTCGCCCCCGCCTACTTCTTCAATGACGAGTCGTCCGAGCGGATTGCGGCCCAGCTGGAACTGATCGAGACCATACGAGACAACGATGTGGTCGAGGTTGCCACCAGGGCCTCCGGCCTGTCGGTGGAGACCCTCAAGACGATCAAGGGATTCATTGAGCGGGCCCGCCAACTGGAGGGGCTGACCGACAGCGAGGCGTCCGGCCAGTGAACGCGGGGTGACGCCAAGTTGTCGAGGTGCCGCCCGGCGCAAGGTGTGATGCAGGTCACCCGCGGGGTCCACCAGCACATTTCACGGAGATACCCGCACCCACGGCCGCGCAATTCAGCCTTGATCAAGTGATACGGCATCAGGCTCACCTTTTGATCACCATAGCCGTGAGCGCGTATTGGCATGCCTTTGGCATATTCTCTTGAAGGTTGCCATATCGTTCCTGTGCCGGAATGTTGGATTCCGGTGCTGCCTGTCGCGGACAGGTACAGGGCCACCTGCGGAGCTGAGTTGCCTTTGCGTAGTCGAAGACAGCAGTCGGACGACGGACACGACCGCCCGGACATAGGGGTCGTGCTGGCCTCGATTGACATCCCGAACCCATTCGACGTCCAGGTCCTCTGCGATCGGATCGCGGCACAACGCGGTCGTCCGCTCCATCTGCACAGTGTCCCCGGCGTCTCCGGCACCGACGCCCCGTGCGGGGTATGGATCGCCACCGAGAAGGCGGACCACATCTTCCACGAGGCGGCGACAAGCCCACTGCACCAAGATCACATCATCCTGCACGAGATCGGTCACATGCTCCTGGGCCACCGCTCGATCCTCGACGGCGTCCAGACAGACGGCGGCGGCCTGTTCCCGGACATCGACCCTGCCACCGTGGTCAGTCTCCTCACCAGGGCCAGCTACGGCACCGAGGACGAACGGGACGCCGAACGTCTCGCAGGACTGATCGCTGGCAAAGCCGCCGCCTCGAGCACCAGCAAGACCCCGCGCAGCAGTGTCCTGCGCCGCCTGGGCGACGCGCTCAGCGACTCGTAAGAGCGTCCCGGAATGATCGACGTACTTCCCGCGGTCCTGCTGTGGCTGGTCACGGCGTGGCGTACCCCGGCCGCGTGGCGCGATCCCAGCAAGAGAGTCCTCTGGATCGCCTTTCTCGCTCTCGCCGTCGCCATCACTCTCAGGGTGCCCTCCGTCGCCGCCCCGATGGACGCCGCGATCGGAGTCAACAACCTGAGCGCCCTGGGCAAGCACCTCGGCTGCATCGTTGCCGCACATGCCGTGCTGACCTTCGTCCACGACATGGCCCAGGAGAATGCATCCGGACTGAAGTCCTCCCGCCTGCACCTCGTCTCCCCGTCGGCCGCGGCATGCATCGTCACGTTGCTGTTCTTCGCCACCCCGCAGCCGCGCGAAGCGGTCGACCTGCTGACCGAGTACGCCTCCGACTGGCACATCGCCGCCTACGGAGGGGTGTGGACGGCGTACCTCGGAGCGGCCCTGTTCAGCGCCTCCCGGCTGTGCTGGCGCTGGGGCCGACAGCCAGACGCCGGCCTCCTCGGCCATGGCCTGCGTCTCACCGGCATGGGCACCACCATCGGCATCGTCTACGCGACGCAGCGCGTGGTCGTCATCGTCCTGGGATTCCTGGGGTTGAGCCCCGTTCCGGCCAGCACGAACGAGACGATCGGCGGCCTTCTGCTCTTCGGTGCGCTGCTCTTCATCGTGACTGGCAGCACGCTGCCCGCCGCCGGACGACTGCGCCGCTGGAGCCGCGAGTACCTCGACCTGCTGCAGCTGTACCCGCTCTG
Organism: Streptomyces sp. P3; assembly: GCF_003032475.1. Lineage (NCBI taxonomy): Bacteria > Bacillati > Actinomycetota > Actinomycetes > Kitasatosporales > Streptomycetaceae > Streptomyces > Streptomyces sp. P3. The sequence goes on along the minus strand of NZ_CP028369.1, from coordinate 3,865,614 downwards.
GCTCAGCCTCACGGAGGCCGTGCCCTCCGTACGCCTCGACCCGGCGCGACGCAGAACCATCGAAATCGTCCACCCCCGCCGCGTTCACGACCGGCTGTATCGCCGCACCATAGAGATCCGAGACGCCGTCCTCACCCTCAGTGACCACGCCCCCAGCAGCCTGCGTGCCCAGGCCCGCGCCCACGTCGCGGCCTCCGGCCTCATCGGGGCCCAGGCAGACATCGCCGCCGAAGCCTGCTGGATCATCGGCGCCCAACAAGCCCGGCAGCACAACGAGCCCTTGTCCGGTGAGGCTCTCCCGCCGGCCAGCGGCGGCCGAGACCTGCCCAGCGAAATCCATGCGCTCAAGCAACTCGCCGAGGCCTACGCCTCCGATCTCACCCGCGCCTTCGCCACCAAGCTCGACGATGCCCGAACACTGGAGACGACGCAGTGACCCTGTCCCGCACGGCCCGCCTCATCACCGACACCCTCGCGCCGGCCAACCTCGTCATCGCGATACTTCTGATCATCGGCTGGCACAGCACAAGCAGCGTCACGGGGCTCGGGTGGGGCGTGCTGGCGGCGCTGTTCTGTGGCGGTATCCCGTTCGCCGTCATCATGCTTGGCGTGAAGCGCGGCAGCTGGACCGACAAGCACATACGAGTCCGTGAGCAGCGCGCCGTCCCCCTCCTCGCCACGATGACGTCGGTGGTCGTCGGCATCTCGCTGCTTGTTGCCTTCAAAGCGCCCCGCGAGGTGTTCGCCCTGGTCGTCGCCATGCTCGTCGGCCTCATCGTGACCATGATCGTGACCGTCTGGTGGAAGGTCTCGGTGCACACCGCCGTCGCCAGCGGGGTGGTCGTGATCTTGTTGCTCGCCTACGGCATGAGCATGGCGCCGTTGCTGCTCGGAATCGCCGCCATCGGCTGGTCCCGTGTCGCCCTCCGCGATCACACCCCCGCTCAAACCGCCGTCGGCGCCCTGCTCGGCGGGCTGGCAGCTGCAGTTGTGTTCAGCCTGATGCGCTAACGAGCCCGTCGTCCCTCAGCCTGACCTCTGCATTGCTTCTGATGAGCGGAATTCGGCGAGCGGATTGGTGACGACCTCCCGCCATCGCTCCCGGTGACCGCTGGCGTGGAGCCGGTAGTACAGCGTCTCGCGTCGCCCCTCGTCGGCCACGCCGTCGTGGCCGCCGATGTTGTGAGCAAGCAGGTAGTGGGCGAACAGGACGCTGCCGGCGGGACCGACCGCCTGCCTCGGCTCGCCGAGCTCGATCTTCGGATACGGGCCCGGATTCATCTCCTCGACGCGCGCGAGAGCGTCGGCGCCGCGTTCGGCGAGGTACTGACCGAATCGTAGATGGGTGCCCGGCCACACCCACAGGTTTCCCCGGTGCCGGTGGTCGTGGCCGGTGAGCCACACGCCGGCCAGCAGCGAGAAGGACCCGGGACGTCCGTCCGGTTCGGTCGGCGTCAGGCCGTCGACGTGTGGGCCACCTGGCCGATGCGGCCAGGGCGGAATCGTGGTGGCCACCTGCGCGAAATCAGGGTCCTGCACATCCAGATCCGAACCCAGCAGCTGGCCGGCGAGGTCCCCCACGCCCGTCTCCCGGTAGAAGTCAAGCAGTTGATGGCCCTCCGCGGCGAAGCGCGGCCACAGGAAATACGGTCCGACGTAATCGTCGGCGTGAGGCTGCTGCTCCAGCAGCGCCGCGACCAGTTCGCGCCCCTCGGCAATCTGCTCGGCGCTGAGAACCTCGGGAATCACGACGAACCCCTGCTGGCGGAACGCGGTCCTCTGCTCAGCGGTGATGGTCACCATGCGGTTCAGTGCAGCAGGCGGCTCCTTCTCCAGCAATCGAATTATCGAGTGGGCGCTACCCGCTACGGGGCCCTCCGCAGCTCTTCGCCGGCTCTCCCGAGCGGCGCACTAGAAGTCGTACACCGCGAAGTCGGCGACAGGGCGGTACCCAATCCTCTGGTACAGGCCATTGCTGGTGGGGTTGGCTAGGTCCGCGAACAGGATGACCTCCGCCGCGCCCGCGGCCAGCGCGGCCCGGCTCACCTCGACTGTCGCGGCGCCCGCATAACCGCGGCCTCACAGGTGGGCCGGGGTATAGACGGGGGCCACCCGGATCTGGCCCGCCACCATCGGGGTCCTGCCCGCCATGGAGACGGGGGTGCCGTCCGGGGTTTCCCAACGCGTGACGCGTTCGTCGGCGATGCGCGTGTCCGCCCACGAGCTGTTGTCCGCAGAGGGGGCTCCTCCGATGTCGGTGACGAACTCGCGGTGTCAGAGCATGAGTCGCTCGCGGTCCTGCTCACCCACTGTTCGGGGTGGGAGAGCGGCCAAGGCACTGGGTCGAGGGGCGGTGCCACCGCGCAGCCCAGATTGCCCAGTCTGCTGATCCGTACTTCTGTCCGGTCGGGGGCAGTCGCCCGTACGGCGGGAGTGTGTTCGGTAATGTGACGCGGTGCACTTCACTACGGCGCCCAACGCGCGAGAATCAGCGCGCACTCGTCCCGGCATAGCCTGGCTCGGAAGCGACAACTGGGATGACTACGGGTTCAAGACAGTCTTCCAATTGCGTTGCTACAACGGTAGCCGGGGCGTCAACGTCGGTGCAGTGAAGATCGGCTCCTTCGGCATGGAGCCCGGCCGGACTTCCCTGCCCAAGCACTTCGAAGCCCTCGAGCCAGGGTTCTTCTCCCTGGGGATCGATGAGAGCTATTACGCCACGCTCCGTGACGAGTTCGATGACGAGACGCGCTTGGCCGTCCTCTCCGGTCTGCACGATGTCGCCTACGACGCCGAGCTCTTCGAACAAGCACGCAACGAGCCCGTCATGCGGGAATCGCTGCTGCGCGGCATCGATGCCGATACGGTCCGTACGCAGTACCGCAGGATCGTCAACGGCGGACCCACACTCTCGCGCTTCCTCATCCGCTACCGGCAGGAGGCGCTGTCCGAGAGAGCCCCGACACTCACCATCGAACTGACGGTGGACCCCGAAAAGAACCCTCCCAGCAACATCCATGCGGTCATCGGAAGCAACGGCGTAGGCAAGACGCGCCTGCTGCACAACATCGCCCAGACCACACTCACCCCACGCGGCATGCGGCGCCACAGCTCGCTGGAGGACAGGCTCGACCACCGCCAGCATCCCTTCACCAACGTCGTGTACGTATCGTTCAGTGCATTCGACTCCCAGGGCCCGCACCAGGTCAGCAAAGCTCCCAACCGCGTCGGTGACAGCGTCGACTACCAGTACGTCGGCCTGAAAACGACCGATGGCGCGGGAGTGAAGAGCTACGCGGCTCTGGGCTCCGAGTTCGCGGAGTGCACACAGAGGTGCGTGGAGGATCACCCCGCGAAGGCTCGCCGCTGGAGCGACGTCCTGACCAAGCTCGAAGAGACGGATCCCCTCTTCCATGACCTGGAGATCACGCGGCTCGCGCGCGCCCAGGACCGGCCGGACCCCGAGCAGGTCTTCGACGGACTCAGCTCGGGACACAAGATTGTCCTGCTGACCCTGGCCCGGCTGGTGCAGCACACCACCGAACGCACCCTCGTCCTGATCGACGAACCGGAGGGCCATCTCCATCCCCCGTTGCTGTCGACGTTCGTGCGAACCCTGTCCGAGCTGCTGAAAGACCGCAACGGCATCGCGATCATTGCCACGCACTCGCCCGTGGTGCTCCAGGAGACCCCGCGTGAGGCAGTCTGGGCCCTGCGTAGGGCGGGCGATGATCTGCGCGTCGATCACCCTGAGATTGAGACGTTCGGCGAGAACGTCGGAGTGATCACCCGGGAGATCTTCGGATTGGAGGTGCGCCGCACAGGGTTCAACCGACTGATCCAGTCGCTCGCCGATGGCGGCATGTCGTTCGAGGACATTCTCAACGAATTCGATGACCAGCTGGGCGCTGAAGGGCGAGCACTGGCCCGCTCCGCGACCCGCCGCCGCGAAGGCGGGCGCTGATGCGCCGACTCGACCCTCCTCAAATCGGAACGCAAGAAGCGTTCCGCATGTGCATCAGCACGAAGATCAGTCTGTCGATGCGGACTCTGCTCAACAGTTACGAGCTAAGAGTTGTGATCGCCGCCGGTGCGTATGAGCAGGCGTGCCGGACTTCCACGCTTCACCACCTGCATCCTGCCGCGTTCGCTCCCCTTCCGTCTAAGAAGCGCGACAGGGACGCGCTGATCGCCATGTACGAACGGCGGATGGGGCCGCATCATCCTGGCCGCCCCGTGTACGAAGAAGCCCGCAACCGCAAGACCAAGTGCCCAATGTGCGGTGTCGGTGCAGTGCGCCAGGTCGATCACCACATGCCCAAGTCGATCTACCCCTACCTTGCCGCCGTACCGATCAACTTGCTGCCCATCTGCTCGGACTGCAACTTCGAGAAGAAGGACCGTGCACCGACCTGCTACGCGGAACAGACCCTCCATCCCTACTTCGATGACGTCGACGACGACCGATGGCTGAGGGCGCGGCTCATAACGTGCTCGGCTGATGGCCGGGCCTATCAGGCAAAGCCCCTGGACAGCCCGGCGAGTTGGGTGATCGAGTTCTACGTGGATCCACCCTCATCATGGGATGAGAAGCTCGCGGAGCGCGTCAGATATCACTTCGATACCTTTAAGCTGGCCCGGTTGTATGAGGAGCAGGTCGCCGACGACCTGCCAGGTATCGAGCTGTCGATCGAGGAAGCCTTCCTGGCCGGCGGAGCACCAGACGTCCGTGCGCACCTGGAGGGACTCGCACGCTCCCGTGCACGTCGGCACAAGAATTCCTGGATGGTGGCCCTGTACGAAGCGCTCGCTGCCAACGACTGGTTCTGCCGCGGGGGCTTTCGCCAGGTAGCGGCCGGCTAAGAGTTCCCGATCACCCCCACAGCGTCGCACCAGAGCCACCAACCTGACGAACTACACCTCGTTAAACCCGGAGTATGGCTCGATCCACTTCGGGTGATCCACTGAAACCACCCCACCCATGCCGGGGCAAGGCACCAATCACCCCACCGGTTACGGGACTTCCTCTAGAAGCTGATCGCCGTGGGTGGACTCCGTCACATCTCCTGACGATCCGCTCCGTCTCAGAAGAGGGCGTGCTGATCCGGCGAGACGACCTCAACCGACACGGTGGGGGCGGGGACGCGTCCCGTGCGCTCGTTCTGCAGATCCCACAGTTCGCGGAACAACCCGTCGCGCTGGGCGAGGAGTTCGTCGAAGGTGCCATCCTGGACGACGCGTCCCTTGGCCAGGACAACGATGCGGTCCGCGATCGCCACGTTGGTGAGCCTGTGGGTAACCAGGACCACGGCCCGGTCAGCGGCGAGGCGGCGGAGGCCGGTGAAGATGCGGTGCTCGGCCCGCGGGTCGAGGGCGGCGGTCGGCTCGTCCAGTACCAGGAGCCCGGCCGGGCGGTGGAACGCTCGGGCGAGCGCGATCCGCTGCCACTGCCCGCCGGAGAGTTCCTGTCCACCCCACCATTCCTTGGCGAGTAGGGTGTTCAGGCCGTTGCGCAGACCGTCGACGACCTCGTCGGCGCCCGCCGCGTGGGCTGCGGCGAGTACGGCGGCGTCTCCCTCCTTGGTGGGCTGACCCAGGGTGATGTTCTCCCGTGCTGACAAGGGCCAGTTCGCGTAGGACTGCGGTACGACGGCGACCCGCTCCCAGGCTGCATGCGCGTCCAACTCCCGTGCGTCGGCGCCGTCCCACGTGATCGCTCCGTCGTCGGGGAGGTACAGCGAAGACAGAAGCTTGCTGAGCGTGGTCTTGCCAGAACCGTTCTCACCCACGAGGGCGACGACCTCGCCCCGCCGGACTTCCAGGGATACGTCACTCACGGCTGGACGATCGGCGCTCGGATACTTGAAGGTGACGTTCTCGGCGCGCACGACCGTGGGGCCAGTCGGCTTCCGGGTGCCGCGGTCGATGCGGTGGCCGCCGGCTTCGTCGATGAAGTCGGCCCAGTCGTCCAAGTACATGCCGGTACGGAAGAGTTGGGCGCCATAGCCGACGATGCCGTCCAACCCGGCACTGACACGCCCCAGTGCGAGGAACGCAGTGCCGAGGGCGGCGACCGAGATCTGACCGGCGGACACCAGCAGAACCAGGGCCGCCCAGACCACGGCATGGGCGAGGCCTCCCGTGGCGCCGCCAACCAGGGAAATCCGAGCAGCGCGCCAGGTGGCCTGGTCGGTCGTCCTGTCGATCCGCGCGCCGGCCGTGCGGTACTTGTCAAGCAGGAACGGGGCCATGGTGCCGGAGCGGACCTGGTCGGCGGTCTGCTTGTCGACCAGGTACCAGCGCAGCATCCCCAGCAGTCGACGGTCCTTCGAAGTCGCGAGTGAGGCGATGTAGCTGATGCGGGCCGCTCGCACGCTGGCCACACCCTTCGGCAGCGCGGCAAGGACGAGCAGCGGCAGCAGCACCGGGTGCACGGCGGTCAGGACGCACGCGGAGGCGATCAGCGATGCCGACGCCGCGAGGATGTACTGGGTCTGCGTCAAGAGGTCCCGGGAGACTTCCACGCCACGGTCGGCCGCATCCCACCGATCGTTGTATCCGGGGTTGTCGTACGCGGAGAGTTCCGCCTTGGTCGCGGCAACAAGGAGCTTGAGTTCGGCTTCGCGGGAGATACGGGGCGCCAGCCGGGCCGACAGCGAGGACGAGGCGATGCCCAGAAGAGCGCGCAGACCGATGGCCCCGGTCAGCACTGCCAAGGACGGTGCGGCGTGCGTGAGTTGATCACTGCTGATGTGCTGGGAGGCGATCAGCGGCTTGATCGCTCCGGTGGTGGCCATCAGTCCGAACGCTTCCAACACCCCGGAGAGGACCTGTACGACCAACAGGGCGATGACCGCGTTGCGGTCCACCTGCCAGCCCAGCGCGAGGGCGCGGCGGATCAGCTGGGGTAGACGACGAGCCATGGAGCGGCTGGTGATGGCGTTGGCGGCCTCGATACGGCGGTCGCCGGGGATGGCGAACCTCAGCTCCTCGTCTGATACCTCCGCGTCTTCGGACGGCGCGGCTTTCTGGGCACTTTTCGCAGCGGTCGTCATCGGCTCCGTCCCTCCACCGCCATCCGTCGCCGGGCCCGGACAGCCCCGGCCGCGGTCGCGACGTACGGCGCGACCGCCTCGGCCGCCCGGTGCCGACCGATCAGTGTGCGATACAAGACATCCCCCTGTAGGTGAGGTGCGGATGGGCCCACGGCTGGGTTGCCGTGCGTGCTGGCACGGTCTGAATGAGTGGGCACGTCACGTGCCGCCTCCGTCCGCCCCGAGGCGGGCGAACGCGTCGTCGAGGTCGCCCATGTGGTTCAGCAGGCGGCGGATGGTGGTCTGTCTCTCGCTCCAGTGCTGCTTCAGGTCCGTTTCGGCTTCCTGCGGAAGGTCGTATTCGGCCGTCGTGGCGCCGTAGAAGCTGAACAGCATGTACAGGAGCGCGACCCTGGCGCAGGACTGCACTTCCGCCAATGGGAGGCCGGGGTTCTCCGCGTGGTATGCCCTCAACATCGCCAGCGCGCAGGCAGCCCAGTCCGGGCTGTTGGCGACGGTGCGCGGGTCGAACGCCGCCCGGCCCAACTCCCAGACCGGCATTCCGGTCGCGCAGCGGAAGTCGATGACGCCGGTGACGGCATTGGCGAGGACGATCAGGTTGGTACGGGTGAGGTCCGCGTGCAGAGCCTGTTCCACCAACGCGTCGGGCAACTGCTCGCGCAGTCGGCAGACATGACCGTGCACGTCCTCACGCCGGTGATCGAGGTCGACCCGCAGTTGCCCGAGATCGTCCTGTCCCTGCCTCCGGGCCATGGCCATCACGCTGTCGCACTTCGCGACCGCGTCCTCAATGGCACCAGCGCGCCAACGCGACTGCTGAACACGCTTCGGCAGCGGATACGCGGCCAGCACGCGGTGCATGCGCCCCATCACGACACCGATGTGTTCGGCGAGGGAACCCGTCATCGCCGAGGTGGCCACACGACCGGGCGCCTCGTCAACGACCGCCCATACTCTGCCCTCCGAAATCGTGACGAGGTTGCCGTCCACGTCGGGCCACACTCGCGGTACGGGAAGCCGTGCAGCACGGCAGTACTCCGACATGTCCAACGCGGCCCGTGCCGCATCGACATCCGCGAGCGACCGGTACTCCTTGACGAACAACCGCAAGCCGTCCGCGGTCAGAACCCGCCGATTGATCGTGTCCGTGCCCATGGGCACCGGCTCGATCACGTCGACAACGAACCCGTACCGGTCCTCCAACACGTCAGCCGTCAACTCCCTGCCCCAGTCCGCCTCGCTCATCCCCGTCACCTCTCTCGGCGCGCGCCGGTACGGCGGGCGGTGAGCACGGTGAAGGCGTTGTCCTCCGGGAGCCGCCCACCCTCGGCGAAAGGGGCAAGGGCACCTGTGAGAGCCGCCTCGAAGGCATCCTGGCGGTCGCCGAACAAGTGTTGGGCCGCGAACGACGTCGAGTACAGGTAGCCGATGACCTGATCGACGCTCCACCTGCGGTGGACGGGCACGATCGTGGAGGTGACATCGCGGAAGGCGGACGCGCGCAGCACCTCCTCATAGGGTGGTCCCACCGTGCTGAAGAAGCCGTCGCCCGCGCGCCGGCGTTCGCCAAGGAACTCCTGGACAACTTCTCGCGCGGCCTGCTGCCAGGGGCAGTCACCTGTCCACAGGCTGCGATCGCTGAACACCGCGACGACACCATCCGGTGTGACGTACTCACTGATCCGGTCGAGGAAGCGGGGCTGGTCAAGCCAGTGGAAGACCCGACCGCAGGTCACGAGATGCGGCCGCCATCCCTCCGGGGGCACGAAGTCCTCCGCCAGCGCGTGCCGGGTCCGCAACCGGTGGTCGGTGGAGAGCACGGGGCGGAGGACGGTTTCGGCTTCAGCGAGCATCGTCGGCTCGGCATCCACCGCGAACAGATCGTCGAAGTACGGCAGGAGCGCGCGGACAACGAGCCCGGGGCCGGTACCGATGTCCACAAGGCGCCGCGGAGAACCCGTGGGAGCCGCTTGGTCGAGAAGGGCGGCGAGATCATTCGGGATGCCGGGGCGAAAGCGCCGGTAGTACGAGGAGGTGCCGGCAAAGGCGTTCACGAACTCCACCCGCCCCACGCGCGAGTGCGGTTCTCCAGGCGCAGGTTCTCCAGCATGGTGTGGGCCTCGTCGACAAGACCGACGTCGTGATGCCTGATCCCCCAGGACAGCGAGTCGAGCACGTCCAGAGCCCCGTACGCCCGGCACGCCGCCAGCTCATCCTCGGTGAGCTGACGGCCGTACCCCTGGTGGACGGCGGCATTGAGGTCGGGACGGTGGAGCAGAATCCTGTAGCGCAGGCGACTGAAGTCCCGCCGGGCGGCGGCCTGGAGTTCAGCCCGCTCGAAGTCGATGATCCGTAGCCACTGCTCGTTCTCGTCCCACACCCAGTTCTTGGGCATGTAGTCGCCGTGCGCCGCGACCTGCGGCAGACGCGGCGGAACCTCCCGGAGGAGGGCACGCACCAACGTGATCTCATACTCCGGCACGTGCCGTGCGGCACCGTCGAGCAGCTTCGCGACCGTCGCGCCCCACGCATCGTCGGTCAGGTCCGCGGTCATCGGCCCGTCCGCCGCCGCGGCGTGGTGCCGGGCAAGGAGTTCTCCGGCCTGCTCGTAGGCCTTGCGCTCCTGCTCGGCCGGAAGGCGGAGCGTGTCCAGACTGCGCCCGGGCACCCCGGTGACCAGGATGGCGCGTGTCTCCGCGTCGGAAGCGACCAGCTCGGGCGCACGGTCGGCGCCGAGGGAGATCGTCCACTTCTGGTAGGCGTCAACCTCGCGTCGGTGGAGCTTGGGGCCGGCATGTTGCTTGGCGAACCACCGCTCACCGCCGGGTTCGTTGACCTCCCAGACCGACGGCCGGATGTCGCCGGGCCGGGGATGTTCGGCTACGACGGTGTACCTGTCGGTCACCGATCCCACCAACTCGTGGAGTGCGCCGGGCATATCGGTCACGTCGCTGCGCCCTTCCGCTGGCCGAGTCGCCCAGCCGAGCCACAGTATGTGACCGGATGGGCGCGCAGGGTATTCAAGTGTGGGTGTGTAGCTTGCCAAGTGCCACTGACAATGCGCTCTGAGCTGGTCATTTGCCTGCCCGGAGGCGAAGGACGGCGCCGGAGGCCAACTCGAGGAGGGACTCGCTCAGAACTCCGTACCTCCAGCCGAGCGTCACCAGGTGCGGGTCGTTTTCCGCCTCGACGCGCTGCCGCAACGCCCGTACTCGTCCCAGGGCTTCTTCGTGGCTGATGCGGGCGCGCGCCGCGTACTCCTTTGACGTCGCACCGATGGCGACCATGCGCCACGTCTCGATCACCGCCTCCGCGAAGGCTCCCGGGAGGATGGCCATCTCGGGGCGCCGGAGCTGCTCGGTGACAAAGCAGGCGCGGACGACTGCGGCCCGGCCACGGGTGCCGAACTTCTGTCCGCAGTGCTTCAACTGCACGTTGATCGTGCCAGCCGTGATCGTGAGGTCGGAGGCGATCGCGTCGGTGCTCTTGCCCTCCGCGACCTGCTGGACGATCCGGATCTGCGCTGGTGTCAGGTCGAGCGACGTCGGGGACGGGCGCGCCTGTCGGGCACTCACGGGAGCTCTCGATCCTTTCTGGGAGGATTGGCGGTCAGGCGCGGGCCAGCCACCGACGCCGCTCGGTATCGGTGACCAGACTCCGCTCGTGGTCGAGTTCCAGCTGGGCAAGACGGGTGTAGTGCTCGACCACATCGGTTCCGAAGGCTTCCTGCGTGAGGGCGCTTTTCTGGAAGGCGACGAGGGCGTCGGCCAGGGTGGGCGGGACGGATGTGCCGCCCACCCGGTAGGAGTTGCCCGTCTCCGCCGGACCGGGGGTGAGTTTCTGTTCGATGCCGTGGTCGATGGCCGCCAGGACCGCGGACAAGGCCAGGTAGGGGTTGGCATCCGCGCCCGGCACCCGGATCTCCAGATGGAGGCCGTCGCCGTGGCCGACGACGCGGACGGCACAGGTGCGGTTGTCGTAGCCCCAGTTGAACGTGGTTGGCGCGAACGAGCCAGGCGTGAACCGCTTGTAGGAGTTGGTGTTCGGGGCGTAGAAGGGGGCCAGCTCCGGCAGGCCGGCGAGCAGGCCGGCGATGGCGTGTTGCCCTGTCTGGGACAGCCCGCCACCGGGCTCGACGAGCTGGCTTATGGCCTTCGACCACAGCGACACGTGCAGGTGCAGACCGTTGGCCCGGCCGGTTTCCGGGGCTGCCATGAAGGTGGGCGCCAGTCCGGTACGCGAGCCGAGGGTGCGTACCGCGTGCTTGAAGAGCAGGTGCCGGTCGCAGGCGGTGAGGGCGGGCCCGTACGGGAAGGTCACCTCGACCTGGCCGGGCCCGGCCTCCGTCTTGATCGCTTCCACAGGCATTCCGGCGCCCGCGAGCGCGCGCTGAAGGCGGCGGAAGAACCGGTCGGAGACCGGATCATGGTCGAGGGCGTAGTCGAGGTTCTCCGTGGCCAGCGGCTGCAGGCCCTGGTATCCGGCCTGCTCCGCTTCCGCGTATGTGCCCCTGTAGAGGACGAACTCGGCCTCGATCCCCGCCTTGGGGTGCAGCCCGTGGCGCGCCATCCGGGTCAATTGCCGGTGGAGGATCTCGCGGGGCGCGATCTCGATGGGTGTTCCGTCGTGGGCCACGGCGTCGCCGAGCACGACGGCGGTACGCGCCAGCCACGGCACCACCCGCAGTGTCGACAGGGCCGGCTGCACCGACAGGTCCTGATAGCCGGTCTCCCACGAACTCAGCGCGAAGCCGTCCGCCGGGCTCATGTCGACGTCGGTCGCCAGGACGTAGGCACACACCTCGGCGCCGTGATGCGCGACGCGCTTGAGGAAGTGGTTCGCGTCGTAGCGCTTACCCTTCAGCCTCCCCTGCAGATCGGGGATGGCCAGCAGTACCGTGTCGATCGCCCCCGCCTTGACCAGGCTTCGCAGGTCAGTCACGGAAAATGCCTTCTCGGAGCGTCCGCCCTGCTCGGGGGTGGACGGGGCAGCCAGGCGTGGCACGGCGTCGTTATTGATCGTGGATCTCGTCATCAGACGACCTCGTCTTCGTACGTGGCCGCCGAGCGGTCGAAGTTCTGGGCCGGCACTTCGTAGGAGCTGCCCTGTTTCCGCCACCAGCCCCAGGCCAGGGCGAGGACGACGAGCAGGGCGATCGGCGCGTAGTTGAAGGTCTCGACGGACAGAAGGCCGCTGTCGGCCGGGCGCGTCTGCGGCAGGCAGAAAAGGACCGTCACGAACACCACCCAGACAACTGCGATCGTGCCGACGGTCACGCCCCAGTTGCCGAGGTTCCAGGGTCCGGGCCGGAACCGGTGGCGGTTCTTGATGCGCAGGTAGATCGGGATCGCGTACGCCGGGGTGATGCCGACGACGTTGATGCTGGTGATCGCCGCGTACGCGACCGGGCTGTACAGGCTGGGCAGGGCTAGCACGGCGGCGCACACGACGGCCAGCAGCACGGCCATGCGCGGGGTGCCGGTGCGACGGTCAACCTGCCGCCAGAGGTGCGAGCCAGGCAGCGCCCCGTCACGCGAGAACGCGAACACCATCCGGCTCGCCGCGGCGGTCTCGGCGTTGCCACAGCACAACTGCGCGATGATCACCACCAGGAGCAGAGCCTTCGCCCCCGCCACGCCCAAGGCATCGAGGAAGATCTGCGCCGGCGGCACTCCTGTCGCCGTGCCGACGGTGCCCGCGTAGTCCTGGATCGCAAAGGTGAGCCCGGCAAGCAGGACGAACCCGGCCAGCCACGACCAGCCGATCGCGTGGATGATCCCGCGGGATGCGGACACCTGGGCGTCGGTCGTCTCCTCCGACAGGTGCGCGGAAGCGTCATAACCGCAGAACGTGTACTGGGCCAGCAGCAGACCGAGCACCGACGCGTAGAGGGGGCTCCAGCCGGTGTTGTTGACGAACTCGCCGAACACGAAGTCCGAGGATTGATGGTGGGAGGGGACAATCGCCAGAGCGCCGACGATCACCGTGACGCCGCCGAGATGCCACCAGACGCTGATGCTGTTGAGGATGCTGACCAGCCGGACCCCAAACAGGTTCAGGGCGAGGTGAAGGGCGAGGATGCACAGGAAGATCATCATGATCTTGCCCGGGGTAGGCACGAATCCCCACTGCAGGTTGAACAGGGCGCCTGTGAACAGCGCGGCCCCGTAGTCGATGCCGGCGATCGCCCCGAGCAGGCCCAGCAGGTTCAGCCAGCCCGTGTACCAGCCCCACTTCCGGCCGCCGAGCTGCTCTGCCTGGTAGTACAGGGCCCCGGAGGTCGGATAGGCGGAGGTCACCTCGGCGAGGGCGGCACCGATGAACATCACCATGGCCCCGACGATGAGCCAGCCCCACAGCATCACCGGAGGGCCGCCGGTGTTCAGGCCGAAGCCGTACAGGGTCATGCAGCCGGACAGGACGCTGATGACGCTGAAGGAGATCGCGAAGTTCCCGAACGGCCCCATGCGCCGGGTCAGCACGGGCTCGTAGCCCAGCTCCCGCAGGTACGCGTCATCGGATTTCCGGGACGTCGCATGGTGGTTCGGACTCAAGCGAGACACGGGTCAGCCTCCAAACTCAGACAACAAATGGACAGGTTTATGCCAAATCGGACTTGATGGGCAGCAGATGCGGGTCATGGGTGTGGCCCGGCGCGCGATCTACGGGTACGGGCGTAAGAGAGGGACTCGGCGCGCGCTCGAAGGAGCAGCGCCTCACCCGGGTCTGGCCCTGCGGCCCCTTCGTGCACCGACGCCCACGGCTCGCGGGCCGCGTACGGGCCCATCGCCTCGAACACCTCGGCTGCTTCCAGATACTGGTGGCCGGCCCACAATGCGTAGGCAAGAAGGCTCAGGTCAGCCACTGAGCGCTGCTCGCCATGCGTCTTGTGGAACCAGTCGTGGAAGGCGGTCAGCGTGTAGTCGAGCGTCGACTCCTGCGCCCACTGCCGCCGCCACAGCGGATCGGCGCGCAATTGCCGTCGCTGCTCGACCTGCGAGTACGCGGGCAGAAGCAGCAGTGACGATCCGACAGGCCGCTGTGAGGCGACGGACCGACCGAAGTCGAAGACCGCGGCCAGGGAAGCACCCGACGGGCCCTCCAGGGAGAGCATGAACTGCAGCACCCGGTGGTAGGCCTCCCGGTTGTACGGATCACGCTGGTTGACCTCGTACAACAGCCCCCACGGACCGCTGGGCAGCATCGGCTCGCCGGGGTTCACGCGGTGTTCCTGGCGTAGCTGCCGCGTGTCGATCTGCGCCAAAGCCAGGAGACATACCCACGGCACGGGATCATGCGGCGCGCGACGAGCCGCCAGCAGCGCATCACGGCGAGCCCTGAACTCGAACTCCATTGCCCATGGATGCTGTTGCCTGTGCGCGCGCAACGCCCGCTCGACGGCCACGCGGGCACCCATCAACTGCGCGTCGTAGCTGCCAGGCTCTTCGTCGAGCCACACGCCCAGCACGTCCGACCGGGCGGCTGCCACCGCCAGCAGTTGGGTGCGCGACGTTCGCAGTGCCCAATGCGTGCCCGTGGCCAGCAGCAACTCCCGTGCCGTTCTCCAGCGGCCCGCCTGTAACTCGACCAAGGCCACACCCAGGTCGTCGTCGTGGCCGGCGGGGTGGTACACGAGACGCATCAGCGTCCCTCGCAACGAACAGGGCGGCAACGGGACGCGAGGCCGAGGCTGCTCATCCTTTGCCTTCGGGCCATGCAAGGGGGCGTCGTGCTCTCTGGGTTGAACGTCGATGTCATCAAAGGCCTCAGGCAGGTTGGGGGGATGGCGCTGCGAAGTGGGTGGGATGCCCCACCGCCGACAAGTGAGGGGGACTCGCTGACCGAGTCGGGCGTCCTAGAGGCGAATCTGGCCGATCATGTCCGCGACGCTGGTGACGAAGCGGTTGATGCTCGGGGCCATAGACGTGCTCGCCAGGAAGAAACCGAAGAGCACGCAGACGACGGCGGGGCCGGGCTTCACGGACTTGCCTCGGATCAGGACGACCACGAGGATCCCGAGCAACAACACGAGGGAGATGCTCAGAGCCATCAGGAGGCCGCTCCCTCCGCGGGCCCGCGTCGTTCCCTGCGTGCCTGGCCCAATGCCCGGCACAGGGCGTCCGGTCGGGTCAGGGTTCGAGGACCAGGGGGATAGACGTGCCAGTGCATCCCCGGGGGCGTCGTGCTCTCGGCGGACGGCACGACGACGTGACACTTCTGCCCGAGCGCCACGGTCCCCGGTTCCTCCCAGCGGACCGCGGTGCCCACCGGGACCAGGAAGTACAGCCGGGGCTCCGGTCCTCCGTGGTCAAGGATCACCGGGCCGACCGGCTCGCCGCCCTCGCCGAGGATCTCGATGGCGCGCCGGCCCGCGGCCTCGACGGCGCGTACGGCATCCCACCACTCACCCGCCGAGCACAGTTCGGGCTCGTCGCCGATGGGCATCCAGCGCGGCGGGAGCGCGCGAGCTGTGGGATTGTCGTCGGACATGGAAAAGGCCTCCTCACCACTGCGTGTGAGGAGACCATTCCACTCAGCAAGCTCTCTGCGCGGACAGATTGTCCGTGGGGTTCACCTGCCAAAGCCCTTGACACAACGTCACATTGTGCTAATTCCCGTCCAACTGCCGAACGCAGACAGCTCGTTGGAGGGATGCGTGTCCATCCTGAGCAACGCCGCAGTGGTCTCACGAACGGACGGATGGAACCGCGTGTGGTTCGGTGCGACCTTGCGCGCCCGCTTGAGATCGGCGAAGGAGCCACCCCTGTCGCCCACAGCGAGCTTCGCGGATGCCACGTCGATGAAGTGGTGGCTCGACCGCTCACCGACGGTCGTCGCGGGCGGCGCCCACTCGCCACCGGAGACCGGGGACCACTCGGCCAGGCGGGCGAGAGCCTGCTCGGTGTCGCCCATGTCGATCATCGCGTGCACCTCGTGAATGCGGATGTTCGTCGGGCCGAACGACATCTCGTACGCAAGGGAGTCGCGGTTGCCCCCCATGCGCGCCACCTGCTCCGCCTCCCGCAGGTACGCCTCGGCACGATTGGAGTTGTTCTCGCGAGCTTCCAGGACCGCGAGCTTCAACAGCAGAGCGCCGTCGACCGCGAGCGCGTCCTCCGTGAAGGAGCGTTCCGGCTGCAGCCGCTCCAACTCGGTACGCAGCGCGACGAGCCTACGGCGTGCCGGCGAGTAGGCACCCTGGCGGAGCATCGCCCCGGCGACCAGATAGCCGGCCGTGAACTGCATCAGGGGGTCGCCAGAGCGGTCGGCTGCCCACCGGACACGCTCCAACGCGGTGTTCGACAGGTCGTGGTGGCCCATCTTGTGGGCGAGAGAGTTCACGGCACGGTAGGCGCGCGCGAGATGCCAGAACGCCTTGTTCCTGTCGCCGTTGCTGCCGCCAAGGGCCACATGCGTCAGCTCAGTGATGATCGGCGGCAGCAGGGGGCCCATCGGGGCGTAGCGGGCGTCGCGACGCAGGGCCGCCACTTGGTCGACCTCCGAGGCGAGCACGGGAAGCGCGCGCGGGGCGATCTCCAGGTCGTCGGGGGTGTCGTAACAGAGCAGGAGGCGGCGCAGTTCGGGAATGACGGCATGAACGCCGTCCTCGGCTTCCGGCTCACCGTAGTACGGCTGCCCGGTCAGGACCTCGGGGCCGAAGCGCAGTGCCTTGGCAAGCGCCAGCACCAGCGACGGTGAAGCCTTCCGCGCGCCGGACTCCAGCTTCTGCACGTAGCTCGGGGAGACTGCGACCTTCTGTGCCAGCTGGGCGGCAGACAGCTTCCGTGTCCTACGTGCCGTACGGAGACGGTCTCCCAGCGTCAGGTTTTCACTCATCGGTGGATCTGTCCCTTCGCGATGGAGCACTCGGTTCAGGGTACGGAAAAGGCCTTGGACCGCGACCGTGGTCGCCAAGTGTTAACAGAGCCGGAAGCGCCGCGACCAGCGGGCGAAGCCTGCTGGTGCCACGTCTGAGGCCTCCAGTAAAGCCTTTGGACTGGTGCAAATATGGGCATTTCCCTATCAAAGACCAACGCCTGGAAGCCGTTACAGCACTGCTGTCAAGAGCTCCCAGAGAAGTACCTATGGACAAACTGTCCGCGTCGCTCCAGCCCGCGACAGCCTCAAGGGCGCCGACAGCCGACCGGCAACAGGTCCATCGACACGTCACCCCGGTGCACCCGGGGCCCAGTAGACCACGCTCACGGACGCAACCTCATCCGGATGACGAAGCCACAGCCAAAGTCCCCGCCATGTATCACAACTTGACTCCAACGTAGTCGAGTTCACCAAGAATTCCTACGGACAACCTGTCCGCTCACTGTCCGCGCAGAGTTGGAAGACTCTTCGCATGGCCACCGCCCTGGGCGGTCAGGTCTGTACCGCAACTCCCGTAAGCCGTAAGTGAGTTCGACCGGTTCAGGAGTGTGCCGTGACGTCCAGTCACAAGATCTAGACTCAGGGTCGCGCACGGGCATTGAGCGGCCCGCCACACGGCGGTTCACGCGTCTGTGCACCATGACCTCGGGCGTTGCCGCGTTCACGCCCGGTTCCAACGAGTTGAAGAGGGGTGTTCCCGTGCCCGAGAAGGTCACCAAGGACAAGGTTCTCTGCTACGTCGTACGCGACGGCAAGCTGCTGGTGTTCCGTCACACCGACTACAGCTACGAGGAAGTCGGCATCCAGGTCCCAGCCGGCAGCATCCGCGAGGGAGAGACGCCGGAGGCGGCGGCCCTGCGTGAGGCCCGCGAGGAGACCGGTCTCAAGGACTTCAAGATCGTGCGAAAGCTCGGCGAAACCGAGTACGACATCAGTCCGTACCGGTTCGAGATCCAGCGCCGCCACGTCTTCCACCTGGAGCTGACCGAGCCGACCCCGGAGCGGTGGACCAGCCAGGAGGACCACGACGGCGAGCAGGAGCCCACACACTTCGAGTGCTTCTGGGTCCCGCTGGAGGCCGCCCACATCCTCCAGTCCGGCCAGGGAGCCCTGTTGGGACGCCTGTCCGACTGATCCCCTTCCGGTCTCGGCCACCCAGGAGGCAGCCGATGCGCCACACCACCGAACAGCACGGCCCGATCGCCCAGCTGTATCGCGGACTCGACACCGAGGACACCGCCAGCGCCGTATCGGTGATCCTGAAGCTACGCGGTGACACCTGCGACATCGACTGCCTCTACTGCTACGAGAAACGCAAGGAGGCCCCGGGAGGAGCCCGGATCGACGCCGGTCAGGTACGCCGGCTCGCCGAGCTCTTCCGGGGGCGCCGCCTCGCCGTCGAACTGCACGGCGGGGAACCGCTGACCGCCGGCCGCGATCACATCGCCGACGTCCTGCGTGAACTAGCCTCCCAGCCCAATGTCGTCCGCGTCTCGCTACAGACCAACGGCGTGCTGCTGGACGAGCAGTGGCTGGACCTCTTCGACTCCCTGTACCCCCGCCTACAGATCGGCATCTCCCTGGACGGCGACGCCCGGGGCAACGCCTGGCGGGTCGGCTACGACGGCAAGCCCGTCTACCCGCGCGTCACCAACGCCCTGCAGCTGCTGGGGAGTCGTGGGCGGAAGGTGGGCGTGATTGCGGCGGTTACCCCCGCCGTGCTCGGGCGCGCCGAGGCCGTCCTCGATCACCTCGCCGGCTTCGAGGCGGTGAATGCGGTCAGCTTCGTTCCCTGCTTCGACACCTCGGTCCGGCGTCCGACCGCTATCACGGGGCGCCGCGTGCCGGCGAGCCGTCTTCTCCAGCAGGCTGCCGTAGGCGACGCCGATGGTCCCGGCTGGGCCATCAGGCCGCACGAGTACGCGGAGTTCGTACTCGCCGCGACCGCCCACTGGATCAGGGCCGGTCACTTCGGCCGTGTGAAGCTGGAACCGGCCGTCTCGACCATCCGGCGGCTGCGCGGGCTGGACTCCGGCTTCTGCCACTTCTCCGACATGAAGTGTGACCACGTCTTCACCCTCTATCCCGACGGCCGACTCGGCAGTTGCGACGAACTTCCGTGGCCGCAGGCCCGACTCACCCTTCTCGACGAGAGCTCGGTGGAGTCCGGCGTCGTCAAGGCCCAGCGGGGCTCGAACCTGCTGAACCAGGGAAAGGCCCTGATGGAGAAGTGCGTCACCTGCGACTACCGGTCAGCATGCGGTGGCGGCTGCGTCGCCACGCGGTGGCGCTATGACCAGGCCGGGGACCAGGACGCCTACTGCGACTACCGGATGCGGTTGATCGACGGTATAGCCGCGCTCCTCGCTCAACCCTCGCACCCGACGGGTGTCTGGTGCCGCACGGCGCGCTGGCGTCCACGCACACCGAACAGCATGCGCGACGTCAGCGCCTTCCTCGCCCGCTGGAACCAGGCCGGCTCGTTCAGGGCCCCGGTACGCGTCCGCACCAGCGCGCACGGCAACATCAACACCGTCGGCCTGCCCGGAGTCCACGAGGCCGACGACCTGGACCCGGCCCACCCCCAGTGGCACGAGGCGATCGAGCCCGGGGTCCGGCCCTTGGTCGACGCCATCACCCGGGACTGGCAGCTGGTCACGTACGACAGCTGCCAGGGGCACTCCTACGCCGACCTGGAACTACGGCCCACCGAGCGTCGGATCGGCGTTCTCCCTCGCACCCCGGCCGAGTACGCCGCGACCGCCGCCGCTATGTGCAGGGCCGTCACCGTGGCCGCCACTTCCCTACCACCGGCGGTGCGAGTGACCATCGGGCGCGCCGAACTGACGTGCGAGACAACGAGCCGGACAACGCCCGTGTTGGACCTGACTCTGCTGCCGGCCCCCGGCCACGACTGGTCGGTGTACTTCGACACCGTGGACGCGGCCACCGCGGTCATCGCGGAGGCCTTGCGCAGCAAGCAGCCCACGGCACAGGGCGGATGCTCCTGCCCGGTGCCGCAGGCCGCCGCAGGCCCTGTCGAGGGAGTGCTGGCGTGATCAGCGCCGCGGACACGCAGACCGTTCACCAGTTACTGGGGCGGATCGTGTACTTCCACGCCCTGTTCATCGAGCCCGCGCTCCAGCCGGGTCCGCGGCCGGAGCCAGGTCCGGCGTGCTGCAACCACGGCAGCGCGGCCCACGGGCTCCGCCGCGCTGTCGACGAGCTGCTGCCCGACTCCGCCTGGGCCGCCCTCGGTGACGTCGCCGCCACGCTCCCGGATCACCATCGGCCTTGTCCCAGCGCCACCGGGGCATGCTGCGCCACCTGCTACATCGCCTCGGCGTCCGCGGCCGTGGCAGCCGGATGGGCTCAGGCCGAGTGCCGCGGATACCGGCGCAAAGATGCCACGGAAACGCTCCTGCGCGTCTGTGGGAATGCGGCGGCCGTCAGACTCGGGCGGGTCTTCGCCGTCCAGCACGAGACCCCATGCCCCACCCTGAACGGGTTCGACGAGGTCCTGGCCATGCGGGAGGCACTGCCCGGCCCGGAGCAGCTGCCGCTGACCGGCGAGCTCCTGGCCCTGTGGGCCGACCCGACCGTGACCACCCGCCAGCCCGTGGCCAGTTGGCTCAATCACTGCACCGGCCTGGACGACGTCCGCCGTGCGCTCGACACGAGGAGGACCGGCACGTGATCCACATAGCCGAGACCGTCACGGTCGGCAGCGTCGAGGGGTTCCTCAACGACGACGAGCGAGCCCGACTCGCCACCGTGATGAGCGGCTTCCTCGCAGACAAGGGGCCTGCCCACTTCGACACGGGGCGGACGACCTCCATCCACGAGATCCCCGGCCACTCCCACGAGCAGGCGATGGCCGTGTACGAGCCAGCCGGGCGGGTGGAAGTCCCACAGGTACCCGGCGAGGCCGAGAAGCTGCTGCAGCACGCCTTCGACCGCGCCCGCCCGGCCCTGTCTCGTGTCATGCCGTCGATCACCACCTGCCGCCCTTGGACGTACGTCGAATACGGTCCTGGCCAGCACATCACCGGCCACGTCGACGGCATCGCCCCCGACCCGCTGGCTTGGCCGCGGCAGATCGCCGGAATCAGCGTCGTGATCAGCGAGGCGGAGGCCGGTGGCACGTTCTACGTCGAGAGTTGCTCCAGCGACCATCTGTGGAACACCCGCCTGGAATACGGGAGAGACGGCTACGCGGATGGCATGTGGCTGGCCCACGACGGAGCGGACCACTCCGCCGACTGGTTCACGGCGATGCCTCGCACCCGGTGGAACGTGAGCCCCGCGCCGGGCACCGCGCTTCTCTACGGCTCCCAGCTCACCCACGGCACGGCGCCGGTGACCCATGGCCGGGTCTCGAAGTTCATCAGCTGGCTGATCGCCGAGAAGCCCGGGGAGTGAGCCTCGTGTTACTCGCCCTGGAGGGCATCGCAGGAGCGGGAAAGAGCACGTTACGTGACCGACTCCTGCGCTCGACCGCGGCCGAGGGCATCCACGTCGGCCATATCGGCCAGTTCTCGTGGCTGTCCTTGGACGCGACCCGGACCATCATCGGGCTGCGTTCCGGCCGACCGGCACAGGACAGCGACCAGGCGGTGGCCGCCGTCCGCCGAGATCTTGAGCTCCATGCCCGCCACAATCTCGTCCCCGCCAGGTCCGTCGGGCCACTGATCGCCGACAGACTCACCCTGTCGACGGCGTGCCTGCTCGCCCTCCTGCATGATCGTCCTGTTGCCGACTACGTACGGGAGTTGGCCGGTGTGACGGCAGCCCGGGCCGAGCTGACCGTGCTGCTGACCACCCCACCCGAGCTCTGCCGCATACGGCTGTCCCGCCGGTCCACGCCGCGCCGCTTCGGCGAGGACCTGCCGACCGCGGCCCGGCTCACCGAGCTGTACGAGGCGGCCGCCACCCCGTGGTCCGAAGCGACAGGTCTGCCCGTGCTGCGGCATTCGTGCGCCACCGAGTCAGACCTCGACCTGCTGGTTGCCGCCTGCGTGGACCGGCTGCGTGCAGCCGTCCCGCGAGCGGCCCGAACGTGAGGAGCCGCACCATGCGACTTCATCCGCTGCATCCCGCTTCCTGGGTTCTCGACCAGATCCGTTCCGCCGGGTGGGAGGTGCACGACCTGCTCTCGTTCACCCGGGCCAGCACCTTGGTGCTCGTCAGCCACGGCAGTGCGGCTCCGGTGGTCCTCAAGGCCGGCTTCGGCGGCAATCACGTCCTGGCCGAACTCGACGAGGAGGACCGCAGAGCTGCCTATGGGTTCTACTGGTACGCGGCGATGACCGAGGCCGAACGGGCTCTGACCCGGGAGGACTTCCGCCACGAGATCGACGTCGCCCGGGCCGCCACGAACGCCGACCACGTCGTGCCACTGCTGGAGGAGGGCAGCGCCGATCGGTTCGACTGGTACACGATGCCCTACTGCGCCGACGGCAACTTCCAGCCCAGACTCGCCGCCGCCACCGCTGGCCTCGGCGAGAACGTGGCCTTCGGCCTGTGCGTCCTGGCCGACGTCGCCGAAGGGCTGCGGACCCTTCACGAACGCGGGATCGTGCACCGCGACGTTTACCAGGAGAACGTACTCGTCCGCGCCGGCCACGGACTGATCACCGATCTCGGAGCCGCTCGCCGAGTCGACACTCCGCGCGGGCCGGCCAGGCGGGGCCCGGAGGTCCACTGGCCGCCGGAGTACTCGACCTCCTACGACCGCGCCACCCCCGCCGCCGACGTCTTCAGCCTCGGGGTTCTGGTCTACCGCTTCGTATGCGCTGACATCCCCCGCCACGGCCACTCGCAGCTCGACGCCGCCCCCGCCACCCTCCGATCGGTGATCTCCGCAGCCCTCGCCCACGCGCCGGAGGACCGGCCGACGATGAGCGATCTGCGCGATGCCCTCCGGCGAACAGCCACCCCAGCCACCGCGCTTGCCCAGCGCGGTCACTGACCCACTCTGCAGGAAGGAGAGCGCAGTGCCCACCGCCCGCTCGCCGCCGCACCACGCGGTGCCACCCAGTGCACGGTCCCAACATCTCCGTCTGGAAAGGACAAGCACCCTCATGGACAACGACCAGATCAGCGCCTTCCTCGCCGCCGTGGACGACCTGCGCGGCGAGGACGAGACCGTCCGCACCACCGCTCACACCTCCAGCGTCTCCGCCGAGGGATGGCCGACCACCGAGGCCTCCGCGGTCTCCGACGCGGCCTGAGCTCCACGCACCACACCGGCAGCAGAGCACAGGTGAGCACCATCTGGGGCCGGGCCACCACTTGGTCCGGCCCCAGGCCCAGCCCCGTCGGAAGGACCCGCCCCGTGGACGCATCCACCATCGACTTCTCGTTCGCGCCGATCCGGACCCTGCACCGCGACCGCACCCGCCAGATCCGCACCCTCATGCAGTCCGCCGCTCAGCATCCGGCCGAGACAGAGGTGCCGTCGGCGGTCGCCGTCGACTACTGCCTGGCCCACCACGTCCTTGAGGGTGCCGAGGCCGCCGCCCGAGCGCGCGACGTCGCCGTCTTCGACTGGTACGGCACCCGCCCGGACGCGGACACCCAGGCACTGTCCACGCACACGGTCGTCGGCCCGCGCGTCGTGGTCGCTCCCGACCTGGACCGCTTGCCTCGCTCGGGGGTCTCCGAGACCCCGTACTACGTGCTGGGCCCCGACACCACCGCTGCCCCGCCGGCCCTACGGGAACTGGTCACCGCCGCGTGCGCCGCCGGCTCCCGGAGCGGATTCGCTTCCCTGCTGGCAGACCACGCCGTCGTCGTCTGTCTGCTGCGCCGCAAGAGGATCGGCGACACTCTCGACAGTTGGACCATTACCCGTCTTCCCGGCACCATCTTCTGCGACCACGTCGGCGACCCCGTCGTCCTTGCCCGCGATCTCATCCACGAGGCAGGCCACAACTGGCTCAACGACGCCCTGGCCGCGACCGCCTGCAAGATCAGCGACGAGGCGCGGTTCCACTCCCCGTGGAAGAAAACGATGCGCCCCGCCTTCGGCTTCCTACACGCCTGCTGGGCCTTCCCCCTGACCATGATCTACACCGCCCGTGTCCTGGAGGAGACCACCGGGGACGTACACCGTTTCTTGGCCGCCTATCTGAACCAGCAACGCGGACTCCTTTCCACGACCGCCAACGACCACGCCGACGCGCTCTCCCTCGTCTCGGACCCCGGCCTGCGGCAGCGTCTATACGCCGTACACCAAGAGGCCCTCGGCCTGTGAACAACTCCCCCTCCCTTACAGCCTCCACAGCCATCAAGCCCGCAGACGGAACGTCGGAACCTGGTCTCGTCCTGCGCATCCACCCAGCCGACGAACCGGCGATGCAGGCGCACGCTGGGGCAGCCAGTCTCGAACTGGACACGCCCATCGCAGAGAAAGCCGCCTTCAACGTCGGCTCTGTCGCCAAGCAGATCACCGCGTACCTGTGTGTGCGCGCCGCCCGTGACGGGCTCCTCCAGCTCGACCGCGCCGTGGACAGCGTCCTGCCCCGCTTCCGCGTCCCCGGCGTGACCGTCGCCGAACTCATCCAGCACCACGGCGGCGTCCGCGACGCCGAATCCCTGCTCTCCCTCGCCGGCTTCCGTGACCTCGACCACTACACCGCCGACGACCTGCTGCAACTGGCCTACCGCCAGCGCGACCGGGCCGTGGAACCGGGCCGGTTCCTCTACAGCAACACGGGTTACCTCCTAGTGGCGGAGGTCCTGAGGCACGTTCACGGCGCCTCGCTGCAGGAGATCGCCAAGCAACAGGTCTTCGCCCCGCTCGGTATGTCCTCCGCCCGCTTCAAGAGTGATCCGCGTGAGGTCATCCCCGGCGCCGCGTCCAGCTACCGACGCACCGCCACCGGTTGGGTCCACCAGCAGCGCCCGGTCACTCTGCCCGGCCCAGGCTCGCTGTGGTGCACCGCCACTGACCTGGACCGCTGGCTCGGCCACCTCTGGCACGAATGGCAGACGACACCGGAAAGCACGCTCCCGTTCGGGCAACACCTCAGCTACCGGCCCAGCGACCACGCCCCGTTCACGTACGGAGCCGGCCTTTACGCCGATGGGCGCCCCGGCCGCACCGCCGTCTTCCACTACGGTCACGAGCAGGGCTTCTCCGCTGCCGCCCGCCTCACCAGCACCGGGCTCCGCATCGTCTGCCTGTCCAACCACTCCGGCGTCGCAGCCGACCACGTCACTGCCACCGCCATGGCCGACCTCACCCGCCACCCCAGGACCGCCCCGAGCCAACTCCTGTCCCGTGTCCTTCGCGCCCAGTCGACGCCGAAAATTACTGCGGCGGATGACCGCAAGGCTGAGCAGGATGCGCCGCATACACCGGTCGGCACATACGCCTGCGGGGAGGTACCTGGCACCGTGCGCCTGACCAGCAGCGGAGGATCCCTCTACCTTTGGCGGCGCGGCACCCGCGACCGTCTGGCCCGCACCAGCTCCACGACGTACACGGCGGACGGCTACACACTTGCACTGCCAATCAAACCGAGGGGCGACTCCGGGGCATTGATTGACAGTTTCATCCTCAACCTCGACCGCGCCCCCGGGCTGCACTACGAGCGGTGCCCGGACTGACTTCGTCGTTCAGAGGTCAGGCCCCGTCGTAGTGGATGATGGCGCACCTCCCCACACACGGAGGCCGCTCAGTGGCGGCGATGCGCGCCCAGCCTTCGGCGATGGCGACCGGACCGCAGGGTTCGCCCGTTTCGGACCACGGCCTCAGGCAGCTTGGCGCCGCTTCCCAGGGGCTGCTGGGACGAACGACGACCCCGAGCTGGTCGGCGACGTCATACGAGCCTGGCACTCAGTTCGTCGCACGGCGGCTTCATCCGCACGAGGCGAGGGCGGTGCATCGACGGAGTTGTCGCCCAAGCCGTCGGTCGACGGCTCCAGCATGATCTCGAACCATGTCGTCTTGCCCGGCGGTTCCGGTCGCGTCCCCCAGGCGTCTGACAATGCCTTCACAAGCTGAAGGCCCCGACCGCTTTCGTCATTCGGTCCAGCCTCAACTACGCGCGGCAACGATGCGTCCGTGTCCGTGACCTCGACACGAAGCCGCTCACCGGCCGAGGTCACAGAGACCTCACATGGAGCCTCCGTGTACAGGACGGCATTGGCGATCACCTCGCCAGCCAGCAACTCGACGGTCTCCAGGATCTGGTCCGACAACGGAAGACCCAAGTCCTGTGCCAGCAAGACAACTTGGCGACGTGCAGCCGGGACAGCGCCGACAGCAGCCGCAACCGTGAATCCGTACACCGGACGTTCGGGATTGCGACGCGCCATGACGACAACCTCACCTCGGTAGCGGCCTCAGTGGAAAGAAGCCTTCCACGCGACAAGAGCCGCGTGAGGACAGTCCGTCCGCAGGCACGTCCGGCAAGACGCCTCGACGCTTCAGCGAGTTGTGGTACGCGGGTCGACTTCTACAAAAAGGCCGCGCAGATAGAGCTGGAGGTGCCACCCCGGCTGCAAGACAGGCACAGGTCTTGGCGATCATGGAGTTGCGACGCTCTGTGATCAACGGGGAGACCTGTGCCTGTACTGCCATCATGGCTGACCGAACCACTCTGGGGCCAATTCGCAGCCCTGCTGCCCCAGCGGCCGGAGTATCCCCTGGGCTGCCACCGCCCACGCATCAGTGACCAGATCGTCATGGACAAGTGCTGCAGCTCCTGCGCTCGGCATCTTCGCCCGGCTCAAACAGATCGCGCTGGAGTCCTACGACCGGATCGTCGGCCTCCTCCTCGACCAGACTCGGCGTTCTCTTTGCGAAGTTGCTTGAGTTCTTCGAGTTCCGCCGTGCTCAGCCGGTCGTCCCGTTCCCCGGCGTCCGCCTCGGCCTGGCGGATCCACTGTCGCAGGCCCTCCTTGTGGACGCCGAGGTCCTTCGCGACGTGCGCGACGAGACGACCAGTGGCGCGGACCTCGCGGATCGCGCGCTCACGCAGCTCGTCGGGGTACTTCCGCGGTGCTGGCGACGTGGTTCTCCTCGCCAGGATCGTAACCCTGGCATCAGGGACTCTACGAAACAGGGTGCAGCTCACGCGCGGGTGTGCCGCCTGTGCGAGCGCGCCGAGCGGCTCAACACGGCCCGCGCGGACGAGAACGCCACGCTCACCGCCGACCCAGTCCCCACCGAGTCCAACACCTGGCAGGCGGCCGAGTGGCTGTGGAGCGAGGGCGGCCAGCAGCTCACGCTCGGCGGAGCGGCTGATCAGCGAACAGGCTTGCGCCGTTACCGTTCCGTGATCTAACGTTGGAGGCGCTTCCGGCGTGCGCAGGCACTTCTACTGACTCCGCACATCGCCCGATTCAGCGAACCTCGTCACTAACCTCGAAGGGGCGCGTTTCTTGGAGGTCATCGGGAGTGAGTGCATTCGCGGCGGCGATCGTGGGATCCAGGAGCTCCTCAAGCTCACTATCCACGCGATAGAGCTCAAGCGGTCGCGAGAAAACACATCGGCGCACAATCCGCTTACCCATGCTCGCACCGATCCAAAATTCGGCCGAGTCGATCGAGCCGTCGACTTTCACCAGCAAGGCCAACGAGACATGCCTATGAAATCCAGCGCTCTCGTCCGCGTCATTCTCGCGATGCCAAGTCCATTGCGTGGCGCCATGACGCTCAGCCGCTTCACTCGTTAGCTCGTACTCGTGCTTCTTAAGCATGTCACGAGGAATAGCGTTGTGCACGGTCTTTACCGTTTCCGCGACACGCTCTTCGAGATCCGCGGTGCTGCCGGTCACGTTACCTCCAGATCGAACCCTGGGTTCGCAATTGCCTCAGCCGAAAATCCTTCCGGCAGAACGTACTCGATCCCGAAACCGCCCGCGATGGCCCGAGGTCCTCGAACAGGTCTGTCGATTTTTTTGGGATCGATAAGCAGGACGTGTCTCCTCAAAATCCAAGGGAAGACAAGTGCAAGCCACCTCGACGCCTCATCCGGCGTGTACGCGGTAGGTGTCACATACTGTTTTCTACTGGTGCCAGCAAAAAATGACCCCATCTGCTCAGGGCGAAGGTACCGCAGCAGACACCTGCCGCCGATTTCATTGGCCACATCTTGACCGGATATTTCTCGCAGCTTTTCGTCCGAGATCCAGTCGGGAACGATCAATCCAGCGAGCATTTTTGCATCCAGTGTGGTGGCCGTTCGGCTGCAAGTCAACATCTTCTCTCCTCACGGTCCGACAGTTCCAGTCTCACTCAGAGTGCCCCCCTGTGCCACCGGAGAGAAACGCGTGACCATAGCCGACCGCTTGGAGGTGCCTCATAAAAAATCCGATTACCCATCAAGAGCTGGTCAGATTAAGAGAGTTGCATGCTGCCGGCCACAGCCGTAATGCCATGGCCAACGCGCTCGGACGCAGCGGGTCGACGGCTTCGAAGATCGCCATCGAATTGAGGCTGACGTTCTTCGGCGGCGCCCGAGTTGTCGCAGCCAACGTCCGCCGAGCGGCGCGAACTGCTCGCCGACGAGGCACTCGACGGCGCCCTCGGCCAGGTCGCCCGCGCAGCTGGCGCTGAGACCGCGCGGGACCATTCCACCGCCGCACGCGCACTCACCGAAGTGCTCGCCCGGGTCACCGAGTTGTCGCGCGGCAGCGGCCACGCCAGCGCGGGCGGATCGATGCTCGACAGCCTCGCCGACGCCCTGCTCGGACCGGCCGGAGGTGACAGCGGGGAGGGCTGACCGTGTCCGTGCCGCCCCGCTGTCCACCAAGCAACTCGACTCATCCGGCAGGCAACCGCCCGCATCAACCTGGGGCACGACTCCGTACGGTCCCGAAGACCATCGCCTCACTGCTGGCGTTCCTTCTTGCGGTCCGCCCCGCGCCGGCGTCCGGGCTGGTCCTGATTGCCGGGCGGTCACTGCAAACGATCGAGCGGAACATCGTCGAGCCGTTGCAAGACCCGGCGTTGTTCGGCGCAGCGGCCGGCACACCCGCGGCGCCACCACCGCGAGTACTCTCGGCCGGACCGTGCACACCGCCGCGGTCCCGCGGGCCCCCGCCCCGACTCCTGGGCTCACTTCGGGCTCACAGGAGGGCGTGAAGATCATCGCATTCCGGCCTCGCAAGGTCAGCGCATAACCCCAGGTCACGGCGATTGAGTCCCAGGGTGAGCCGCCTTCGGGATTCGAACCCGAGACCTACGCATTACGAGTGCACAGGCCCCAGACCACGAACACTCCACCGCAGACCACCTCCTACCTCACGGCAGTTGCAAACTGCGGGGTAGAGCGACAGCGTGACGTCCCATCGACCCGAA
This sequence comes from Streptomyces sp. P3, assembly GCF_003032475.1. Taxonomy (NCBI): domain Bacteria; kingdom Bacillati; phylum Actinomycetota; class Actinomycetes; order Kitasatosporales; family Streptomycetaceae; genus Streptomyces; species Streptomyces sp. P3. Next base: position 3,836,364 of record NZ_CP028369.1, on the reverse strand, counting down.
CCAGCTCAGAGGCGTCATCCACCCCTCCGCTCCAGGGACTTTTCAGGGACTTTCAGCTCTGTCTGAGGGACTTCCGAGGGACTTTTTGCCGCCTAACGCGGCAAGCTCCTGAAAGATCAGAAAGGGCCTCCGTCGCAGATCAGAGGCCCTTTCCAAGGCAAAGCCCCAGGTAGCGACAGACGAGTCGGGCTGTACGCCGGGTTCTGTGCCGAGGTCTCTCGCGAGGGCCTCGGTGACGGCCATCCATCTAGGGCCGGCGTTGCCGCCGGCCTCGTGCGGTCTACCCGCAGACTCGGGCGGGCAGCCCTCGAACGTCCGCGCAGAAACACCGGGGTGCTTCCTTTTGACCTTGCTCCGGGTGGGGTTTACCTAGCTGCCCAGGTCGCCCTGGGCACTGGTGGTCTCTTACACCACCGTTTCACCCTTACCGGGGACCGAGGTCCCCGGCGGTCTGTTTTCTGTGGCACTGTCCCGCGGGTCACCCCGGGTGGCCGTTAGCCATCACCCTGCCCTGTGGAGCCCGGACGTTCCTCGGGAAGTCCCGTGAGGGACTCCACGCGGCCGCCCGCCCGGCTCGTCTGCCGTGTCGACCATGGTACCGGGCGACGGCCGCGCTTCGGGCCCGAGACCGCGTCGCGCACCTCGCCCGAGGCCACCTCTGGCCTCGGCCTCGGCCCCGGGGCCGCGTCGCGCTTCGGGCTCGACGCCGTCGCCAGGACGGAGCCCGCCAGGATCAGCGCGAACGCGGCGAGGATGCCGGCCGTCAGGCGCTCGTTCAGGAAAAGGGCTCCTGCCGCCACCGCGACCGCCGGATTCACGTAGGTGATGACCGTCGAGCGGGTGGGGCCTATCTCCCTGATCAGTTCCAGGAAGCCGACGAAGGCCACCGCCGTGCAGAGGACGCCGAGACCCGCGAGCGCCGCCAGCACCGACGGGGCAGGGAGTTCGGCGGGCCGGGTGGCTGCCGCCGCCGGGGCGTAGACGAGTGCCGCCAGGGTCAGGCAGGGGACGATGAGCTGGAGGGTGGGGACGTCCTTCAGCCGGCGGGCCGCGATCAGGGGGGCCGTGGCGTAGCCCAGCACCGTCAGCAGGACCTCACCGAGTGAGCGGGCGTCCCCTCCCGTCAGGTGCGGGACCGTGAGGACCCCGACGCCGGCCAGGCCCAGGGCGAGGCCCGCGACACGGCGTACGCCCAGCACCTCCGCGTCGCCGAGGAAGCGGGCGGCCAGCACTCCGACGATCGGGACGCCCGCGATCAGCAGGCCGGCGGTGGAGCTCGACAGGTGCCGTTCGGCGTCCGTGAGGGTGAACCACGGGCCGATGATCTCGATGCACGCGAAGGCCAGCATGGGCGCCCAGTGCGTCCGCACGGTGCTGATCAGGCCGCCCTGGCGGAGTGCGAACGGGAGCAGGAGGAGGGCGCCGAGCGCACAGCGCACGAACACCACCATGGACGGGGAGAGGTCCTCCACCGCAACCTTGATCAACAGATAGGGGATGCCCCAGATCACTCCCATCAGGGAGAACAGGAACCAGCCGCGTGCAGTCATGCCCGCAGTGTCGACGCGGCCCGGGTCAGGTGTCTTGAACGCTGTTGCGGTACGCCGCCGGGGTGACGCCTAGGACGCGACGGAACCAGCGGGTGAGGTGTGCCTGGTCCGCGAAGCCGACCAGGCCGGCGACCTCCGCGGGGCGCAGCCCCGACTCCAGCAGGCCACGGGCCCGGGCGACCCGGTGCTGGGCGAGCCAGGCGTACGGCGGCATGCCGGTCGTCGTACGGAAGGCGCGCAGGAGCTGGTAGCGGGACAGGCCCAGGTCCGTCGCCAGGTCGGCCAGTGAGGGCGGGGCGAGGAGTTCGTCGGCGAGGCGGGCCCGCACGGCGCGGGCTATGTGCTCGGCGCCGGGGATCGCGTCGCACACCGGACGGGCCGTGGAGTGACGGCGGGCGAGGGCCGTCAGCAGCCACGGGAGGCGCGACTCGGCCTCCAGCGGGTCGGGGCAGGCGGACAGGTCCGTGTGCGCCCGGCGCAGAGCGGTGGCCAGTTCGGGGTCGTCGAGGAGAGGCTCACGGAAGTGCGGCACACCGCCGAGGGTTCCCTCGGTGAGGAGGGCGGGGCCTGCGTACAACGCGCGGTAGGCGTAACCGCCGACGGCGTCGCCCGGGCCGCCGGTGTGCGTCTCGCCCGGGGCCAGGACGACGACGGAGCCGGGACCGGTCCGGATGTGGCCGCCGCGGTAGTCGATGATCTCCGAGCCGCCCACGCAGACGCCGACGGTGAACTCCTCGTGGGCGTGCGGGGCGTAGACGTGCCGCTCGAAGCGGGCGGTGAGCAGGTCGAGGGGCGGCCCGTGACGGCCCAGCCGCGCCCTGGTCCACGACGCCTGTTCACGGCCCATCCGACACCCCCTGCGTACTCTCGCGGCCCGCGCCTTCGCGACCTCGTACCTCTTGGGTACCGGGACTCCTGGGCTCCTGGACTCCAGGACTCCTGGGCTGCCGGCTCTCCCTGGCACCTGGTTTTCCCGGCTCCCCGGCACCTGGACTTCCTGGCACCTGGGCTTCCTGGCACCTGGGCTTCCGGGCCACCCAGGCACCCAGGCACCCAGGCACCCAGGCACCCAGGCACCTAACGCTGCAACGCCTTCAGGCCGCGTGTCCATGCCGCCGGGAGGTCGGCGTCGTCCGGAAACCGGCCGTGGATCTCCAGGACCACCATGCCGTGGGCGAAGGCCCAGATCGCACGCGCCAGGTCCAGGTCGCCGTCACAGGCCAGCAGCAGGGGCATCGCGGCCCGGTCCTCCAGGCCGGTGGGCAGGGCCGCGCGCGGCAGCGGGCGTTCCGTGGCCAGGCAGTAGAGGTGGGGGTGGGCGAGGGCGTAGGCGCGGTACGCCTGTGCCAGTGCGGGCAGGGAGCCCGGCTCGCGCGTCTGGGCCGCCTCCAGCGCCGCCGCCGACTCCTGCAGCATCTGCGCGACCAGTTCGACCTCTACGGCGTGCTTGTCGGGGAAGTGCTTGTAGAGAGAGGGTGCCTTGATGCCGAGGTGGTCGGCGAGCGCGCGCATCGTGAGCGCGGCGGGCCCGGAGTCCTCCAGGAGGGTCCGGGCGGCCGCCGCGATCTCGCGGGCGCGGGGCGTGAGCCGCTCAGTCACCCTGGAAGCCCTCCTTGGTGCGCAGTCCGTAGCCGAACGCGCGGTCGTACGAGATGTGGGCGAGCCAGCCGCACAGGGCCGCGAACAGCGGGGGCCAGGCGACGAACGGCCCGAATGTGTAGAGGACCATGAGAGCGAGCGGGACCACGGCGCGGTGCATCGTGTTGTAGTACGGCACCGCCCGAGGCGGGAGCTGCCCTTTCGCCATGCGGGGCGCGTCGCCGAGGCCGATCAGGAACATGAGGTCCGGCAGGATCAGGAAGACGAGGGCGAGACCGCCCGCGAGCCAGCCGTGGTTCACGGACTCCAGTACCGCGAACGCCGACCAGAACACGGCGTTCGCCAGCCAGGCCGCGCGTCGGACGCTGCGGAAGCCGGAGCCGGTGCGCAAGTTGCTGCGCGAGCCGGTGCGCGAACTGATACGCGTGCTGGTGGTGGCCGTGCTCATGTCTGCCCCCTGGACGTCGTCCACTGAATCTCGGTGGTGCGAACCATCGGGCTAACGATGTTAGCCGACTCGATGTCACGACCATACGGCTAACGCCGTTAGCCGTCAAGGGTGAGCGCGGCGAGTGGCCCCCGGAGATGCCGGGACGCCCCCACATACCTCGAACGCGGCACTGGTCCGCACCCGATGGCCGTCGGGCGGTGGGCGTCGGGCGGTGGGCGGTGGGCGTCAGGCGGTGGGCGTCAGGCGGTGGGTGGTGGGCGTCAGGCGTCAGGCGACAGGCGACAGGCGACAGGCGACTCCACCACCGATATCTCCTCGTCGACACCCCCTTCAGCCCGCAGCCGGGGCTGGCGAGCGCGGGCGATGGTGTCGGCGGGTGGTGCGGGGAGAGGGGGCAGCAGTCGGGCGACGACGGCTCCCCGCGGGACAGCACCTCGGGGAGCCGTCGTCGCCCACCCGACTGCGACTGCGACGGCGATGCGGGCGTCGAAGCGGGGCGAAGGCCGGTGTGCGGCACGCCGTACGCTGGCGCAGCAGAGCTCTACCGAAGGAGATGTCCCGTGCTGGTCCTGCTGCCGCCATCCGAAGGCAAGGCGTCCTCCGGACGCGGTGCCCCGCTCAAGCCGGAGGCCCTGTCACTGCCGGGGCTGGGCGCGGCCCGTGAGGCAGTCCTCGACGAGTTGGTCGAGTTGTGCGCGGCCGACGAGGAGAAGGCGCGCGAGGTGCTCGGACTGAGCGAGGGGCTGCGCGGCGAGATCGCGAAGAACACGCGACTGCGGACGGCGGGGGCGCGCCCCGCCGGGGAGATCTACACCGGTGTCCTGTACGACTCCCTCGGGCTGGCCTCCCTCGACGCGGCGGCGAAGCGGCGCGCGGCCAGGTCGATCCTCGTCTTCTCCGGGCTGTGGGGCGCCGTCCGCGTGACGGACCGGATCCCGTCCTACCGCTGCTCGATGGGCGTGCGGCTGCCCGGGCTCGGTCCGCTGGGCGCGCACTGGCGCACCCCGATGGAGTCCGCGCTGACGGAGGCCGCCGCGGGCGGACTGGTGCTGGACCTGCGATCGGCGGCGTACGCGGCGGCGTGGAAGCCGAGGGGCGAGGTCGCGGCGCGGACGGCGAGCGTGCGGGTGTTGCACGCGCCGACGCGGAAGGTCGTCAGCCACTTCAACAAGGCGACGAAGGGGCGGATCGTACGGAGCCTGCTGACGGCGGGGATCGCCCCGAAGGGTCCGGCGGAGCTGGTGGAGGCCCTGCGGGACCTCGGGTACGTGGTGGAGGAGCAGGCCCCCGCCCGGACGGGCACGGCCCGGACGCTGGACGTCCTGGTGGACGAGGTGCACTGACCGAGGGCCGCGGCAGCCGTGTGCCGAGAGCACGGCAGCGCGCGGCACGGCGCACTCGTCCACCCATCGCCGTCCACCCGCGGCCAGCAGACCGCGGCCCGCAGCCCACGGACCGCAGCCCTCAGCCCTCAGCCCACGGACCGCACTTCGATGTATTGCGGTATGCGCAACGACCTTTGCGCGTGCTGCATGCCGGGAGCAGGATGAGGCGCGTGACCTCGCCTGCGCCCCCCGCTGTGGCTGCCTCGGTACTGGATCTGACCCCGGCCCCCGTCGTGCCCGTCGTGGTGGTCGAGGACGCCGCCGACGCGGTGCCGCTGGCCCGGGCGCTGGTGGCCGGCGGGCTGCCCGCCATCGAGGTCACCTTGCGGACGCCGGCCGCGCTCGACGCGATCAGGGAGATCTCCGGGGCGGTGCCTGAGGCCGTCGTCGGGGCGGGCACGGTGATCACGCCGGAACAGGTGACGGCGTGCGGGACGGCCGGGGCCCGGTTCCTGGTGAGCCCCGGCTGGACGGACGTCCTGCTGACGGCGTTGCTCGCGTCCGGGCTGCCCTTCCTGCCCGGGGTGTCGACGACGTCGGAGGTCGTGGCGCTGCTGGAACGGGGCGTGCGGGAGATGAAGTTCTTCCCGGCACAGGCGGCGGGCGGCACGGCATATCTGCGTTCGCTCGCCGGACCGCTCCCCCAGGCCCGTTTCTGCCCGACGGGCGGCATCGACCCGAAGAACGCGGCCGAATACCTCGCGCTGCCCAACGTCGGCTGTGTGGGAGGGAGTTGGATGGTTCCGGCGGACGCGGTCGCGGACCGGGACTGGCCGCGGATCGAGGGGCTCGCCCGCACCGCGTCAGCCTTCAGGACCTCGTCAGCCCCCCGGTCCTCGTCAGCCTTCAGGACCGCGTCAGCCCCCAGGTCCTCGTCAGCCCTCAGGTCGTCGTGAGCCCTCGGTACCTCGTCCGCGCCGAGGACCGCGCCCGCCTCAGGACCGCAGGTGGGACGTGTCGTTGAAGAGCCGGACGCTCGCGTTCCCGTCCGCGTAGTAGGCCACGGCCGACAACGAGGCCGCCGACAGTTCCATGCGGAACAGGGACTCCGGCGGTGCGCCGAGGGCGAGCCGCACGAGGGTCTTGATCGGGGTCACATGGGTGACCATGAGGACCGTGCGGCCGGCGTACGCGGCGACCAGCCGGTCGCGGGCCGCGGCGATCCTGACGGCGGTGGCCGCGAAGCTCTCGCCGCCACCGGTCGGCTCGGCCTCAGGGTCTGCGAGCCAGGCGGTCAGGTCGTCCGGGTGGCGTTCGCGGACCTCGCCGAAGGTCAGCCCCTCCCAGGCGCCGAAGTCCGTCTCGATCAGCCCGCCCTCGACGGTGACGTCCAGGCCTAGGCGGGCGGCCACGATGCCGGCCGTCTCACGGGTACGGGCCAGCGGGGAGGCGAGGACGTGCTGGACCGTGCCGCGCCGGGCGAGCGCGGCGGCGACCCGCTCGGCCTGTCCCCTGCCGACGTCCGAGAGCGAGGGATCGGTACCGCCGCTGCCGGAGAACCGCTTCTGCGGAGTCAGGGGCGTCTCACCGTGCCGCAACAGCACGAAGGTCGCCGGTGCCCCGAGATCGGGAGCGGCACCCCAGCCGACGGTCGGGGCAGCGGCGGGGCCGACGGGGGCGGAGGTTGCAGCTGCGGGTACGGCTGCGGCTGCGGTGGACCGAGCGACCGCGCGGGCGGCGCGCACGTCGTCGCCGGTCTTGGGGCCAGGCTTGGCAACGGCTTCCACAACGGTTCTCCGCACATCTTCAGCAACGGCTTCCACACGCATTCCCGGCGCGGTGCCCTCGCGGCCTCGGGCAACCGCTTTCGAACCCGTTTCCCGGACGGCTCCAGAACCGCCTCCCGCAACCGCTTCCGAACCCGTTTCCCGGACGGCTCCGAAACCGCCTCCCGCAACCGCTTCCGAACCCGTTTCCCCGCAGCCTGCGGAACGACCTTCCGCAACCGCTTCCACGCGGCTTCCCGCGGCCGCACTCGCGCCGCTTTGCGCAGCGCCTTCCGGAACCGTTTCCGCTTCGCTGCCCGGCGACGCGTCCGCAGCACCTTCCGAAATTCTTTCCGCCGCCGCCCGGCTCAGGGCCTCGCGGGCCTTCGCCGCGCCCGCGACGGCGTCGCCGGGGGGCCCGGACGGCACCGGGACGGCCGGGGCGACGGCGGACCGGGCGTCGAGCGCGGCTCGTGACGCGCCCTCGTTCCACTGTTCGCCCCGCCTGCCCGCGTCCATCGCCTCGTTCGCGAGGCGGTCGGCGTGCTTGTTCTGCTCGCGCGGGATCCACTCGTAGGCGACCTGCCCGGACGGCAGCACCCGGGCCGCCTCCGCCGCGAGCGGCTTCATGTCGGGATGCTTGATCTTCCAGCGGCCCGACATCTGCTCGACGACCAGCTTGGAGTCCATGCGGACGCGCACCCTCGCCGAAGGGTCGAGTTCGCGGGCGGCGCGCAGTCCGGCCAGCAGCCCCCGGTACTCGGCCACGTTGTTGGTGGCGACGCCGATGAACTCGGCCCGCTCGACGAGCGTCTCCCCCGTCGTCGCGTCGATCACCACGCTGCCGTAGCCCGCGGGCCCCGGGTTGCCCCGGGACCCCCCGTCTGCCTCGACGATGAACTCCCGCACGATGCAGGCCCCTTACCGGTTACAGCCCCGACTCGGACGTGCGCACGAGGATGCGGCGGCAGTTCTCGCACCGTACGACCGTGTCGGGCGCGGCCGAGCGGATCTCGTTGATGTCGGTGATGGCCAGCTCCTGACGGCAGCCCTGGCAGGTGCGCTGGTGGAGTCTTGCCGCGCCGATGCCGCCCTGCTGCTCCCGCAGCTTGTCGTAGAGCTTGAGCAGATCGGCCGGCAGGGAGGCGGCGACGACCTCGCGCTCCTTGGTGACGGTGGCGGCCTCGCCGTCGAGTTCCTCGAAGGAGGCGTTCCGGCGCGCGGTGGCGTCGTCGATCTTCCCCTGCACGGAGCCGACCCGCTCGGTCAGCTCGGCGACCCGCTCCTGGGCGCTCTCGCGGCGCTCCATGACCTCCAGGACGACGTCCTCGAGGTCGCCCTGGCGCTTGGCGAGCGAGACGATCTCCCGCTGCAGGTTCTCGAGGTCCTTCGGGGAGGTGATGGCGCCGGAGTCCAGTCGCTGCTGGTCACGGGTGGCGCGCTGGCGCACCTGGTCGACGTCCTGCTCGGCCTTGGTCTGCTCGCGGGCGGTGTCGCTCTCCTCGGTCTGGGCGGCCACGAGGAGGTCGCGCAGCTGGGTGAGGTCCTTGGTCAGCGACTCGATCTCGGCGTGCTCGGGAAGAGACCTGCGCTTGTGCGCGAGTTGCTGCAGACGGACGTCGAGACCCTGGACGTCGAGGAGTCGGATCTGGTCGGCGGGCGCGGCGTTCAGTTGGGGGCTCCCATTGAGCTAGAGGTGGCGGTGGACGCCGCGTGGGCGGTCCAGGGGTCGGTGACCGTGCGGGAGACGTGGACCCGCAGGTCCCATCCCTTCCGGTCGGAGATCTCGTCGAGCTGGGCGGCGGCCAGCTCGCACCAGGGCCACTCGGTGGCCCAGTGCGCCGCGTCGAGCAGCGCGAGAGGACTGTGGGCGCGGGCCTCGGAGACGGGGTGGTGGCGCAGGTCCGCGGTGAGGAAGGCGTCGACGCCGGCGGCCCGGACCTGCTCGAAAAGGCTGTCCCCGGAGCCGCCGCTGACGGCGACGGTCCGCACGAGCGCCTCCGGATCGCCCGCCACCCGGATGCCCTGCGCGGTGGCGGGGAGCCGTTCCGCGGCCCGGGCGGCGAGTTCGCGGACGGTGAGCGGGTGGTCGAGCTCGCAGACGCGGCCGAGACCGCGCCGCCCCGCGGGGTCGCCGGGATCGGGTACGAGGGGCCCTGTGACCCGCAGTCCGAGCGCGCCGGCGAGGGCGTCGCTCACCCCGGGATCGGCGCTGTCGGCGTTGGTGTGCGCGACGTGCAGGGCGATGTCGTTCTTGATGAGGGTGTGCACGACGCGGCCCTTGAACGTGGAGGCCGCGACGGTCGTCGTTCCGCGCAGATACAGCGGGTGGTGGGTGACGAGCAGGCCCGCGTCGAGCTTCACGGCCTCCTCGACGATCTCCTGGACGGGATCGACGGCGAAGAGGACCCGGGAGACCTCCTGGTCGGGATCGCCCACGACGGTGCCGACCGCGTCCCAGGACTCGGCCCGCTCGGAGGGCCACAGATCGTCCAGCGCGGCAATGACTTCAGACAGACGGGGCACGAACGAAAGGCTACCTGGCCGTTCTGCGGGGAGGTACCGCCGCCTCGGCATGCACACGCCTTCCGTGACCCTCAGGAGAATCGCTTCTGCACCACTCTTACGAGGGAAGAAGACCGCCCGTGGGTCCCACGCCTGTGCGTGCGAAAACTAGCTTCGTCGCCGGAGGTGGCGGAACTATGACGATGCCGGCCTGTGTGATCGAGCCCACCGCGGCGGACGGGGAGGACCGGGAGGACCCGGAAGAAGAGGCTGACCCGAAGGGCGGGGAGGGCCCCGCGGACGGGGAGAGCCCGGAGTCCCTGAGGGCTTCGGAGCCGTTGCAGCTCCCGGAGCCGATGGAGCCTCCGGAGGCGTTGGGGCCCACGGAGCCGTTGCAGGGTCCGGAGTTCCCGGACGCTCCGGATGAGCGTGCCGCCGACCGGACGCTGTATGCCGCGGGACCGGCCGAGCCCGCGGGGCGCGTGACGGCGTCCTCGGACGTCGCATCGGCGACACCCGTGCGACACGTGGCGCCGCCCGCGAACGCCGTGGCGGGGCGCGTGACGGCGTCCGGGGCGCGCGTGATCACGGCGATGACCGCCGGGACGACGCCCCTCCTGCCCACGCGACAGGCCCAGCCCGCGCGGCAGACCCAGTCCCTGCGGCACGCCCAGCCCGCCCGACACGCCCAGCCCGCCCGGCACACGCAGCGCACGCAGCACCCGGCGGCGGCACCGGCCGACGGTTACGGCGCCACACCCCCCGCGCCCTGTGTGCTGACCGCGAACGGCGCCTACGCCGCACGCCTCGCCGGGGACGGTGACTCGCTGTTCCCCGAGCGCTGGACCCTGGACGGCCCCGAGCCGTACGCCGTGCCGCTGCCCGGCAACCAGCCGGAGGAGCCCGGCACGGAGGTCCAGCCGATGGCCGACGGCCGGGTCCTGATCCGGCGGCCGACCGACGGACGGCACGCCTTCTCCCTGCTGTACCCGACCGGACCCGGCACCGGGGAGCTGCCGCTGGGCGCCGTCGAGTGCCCGGACGACGGAGTCGAGCTGCGCCTGCTGCCGCCGGCACCCTGCGGCGAGCGCGCGTACGCCATCGCCGTCGGCCGCTGGACGACGGCCGTGTGGCTGGTCGCGGGTGGCGCCTTCGGCCCCGAGCACGTGGCCGACATCCCGGGCCGGTGCTCCGGCGGCGTGTGGCTGGACCGCACCGGCCGCATGCTCGCGCTGGACCGCGAGGCCGACGGACGGACCAAGACCGTCGCGGTGGACCTGGAGCGGGGCGGTGAGGTGTCGCCGCTGCTGCAGATCTCCGCCGACAGCGACGACCGTCTGCTGCTCGCCGACCCGGACAGCGGACTGCTGCTGATCAGCTCGGACGCCGCTTCGCCGGGAGAGGCCCGGCTGGGCTGGGGGGTCGTGGGCAGCATGCTGCCGGTCCGCTTCCCGGAGTCCCTGCGGCTGCCCGGCTTCGCGCTGACGCCCTTCGCGATCCAGCCGGGTCAGGTCCTCGTGCCGGAGGCGTGCGCGGTGGCGCTGCGCATCGACGGCCCCTTCGGCGCCTGGGTGGGCGTCTGGCGTCCCACGGAACGCCGACTGCACCAACTGGCCGCGCCTGAAGGCTGGCTGGCGGGCAGTGGACTGTGGACGCCGGACGGCGTGCTGCGGCTGCCGTACACCACGGCGGCGGAACCCTGCGGGGTGGCTCCCCTGGCGGCTCCGGCCACACCCACACCCACACCCACACCCACACCCATGACCGCCGAGGACGCCGCACCCGGGTCCCCCCGACACCCCGGTGTGGCGACGCCGTACGGGGCGATGCTTTACGGGGCGACACCGCACAGCACGGCACTGCACAGCACGGCACCGCCTGACAGGACACCGCCTGACAGGACACCGCCTGACGCGATTCCGCCGTACTGGGCGTCGTCGTACGAGGCGGAGGCGTCCGGCGGGGTCGCGTCCGGCGGGCTCCCGCCGGAGCCGGAGGCCGTCGCCGCCCGTCCCGTACCCCTGCAGCAGGCCCCGCTCAGCCGACTTGTAACGAAGTAGCGGCGGTTGGCGTGGCTGCCTGGATTCGCCCCGCGGTGTGCCGGATAAAATCGCCCGGCTGTAAAGAAAGATCATGTTGACGGGGTGAATTCTTCCGATGAGCGACACAAGCACCATGCAGGCGCCGACCGCCGATTTCCAGGAGACGGCCGGACACGGCCGCCACCGGGGCCCGGTCTCGGCCCACGAGGCCGATTCGGCCCCTCACGGCAGGCATCGCAGGCCGGCCGACAACAGGGCCGACGACACCGAAGCGGCTGCCTGACAGTACGCCGTGGGGGCCCCGCCGTCCATGGACGGCGGGGCCCCCACGCATGTCGTGGGCGTTCAGGCCCGCCCCCGCACCGGCCGGCGCGGGGATGCAGGCATCCGCGGGCATGCCCGGGCGTCGTGCGCACCGCTTCTCGACGTGGCCGGCTAACCGCGTCGCAGGCCCAGCACCTCGGCCGCCGCGAACGTCTCGCCGTCCGGCCGGTCCGCGTAGTACCCGCCGAGGACGGCGTCCAGCTCGTCGAAGCTGAAGGCGTCCTGCTTGCTGTCGAACTTCGCCGCCACCCGGGGCCGTTCGACGACCGCAACGACGCCCCCGTGCACGACGAGCAGCTGTCCGTTGATCCGCGCGGCGGCCGGTGACGCCAAGTAGCCGACGAGTGGCGCGACATGCTCGGGGGCGAGGGGGTCGAGCCCGTCGGCCGGCTGCTCGAACCCGGCGAAGACGTCCGCCGTCATCCGGGTGCGGGCACGCGGGCAGATCGCGTTGGCCGTCACGCCGTACTTGGCGAGCGCGAGGGCCGTGGAAGTCGTCAGGCCGACGATCCCGCCCTTCGCCGCCGCGTAGTTGGGCTGCCCCGCGGAGCCGGCCAGGAACGCCTCCGACGAGGTGTTCACGATCCGCCCGTACACCGGGGCGCCGGCCGCCTTGGAACGCTCACGCCAGTGCGCGGCGGCGAAGCGGGTGGTGTTGAAGTGGCCTTTGAGGTGGACCCGGATCACCGAGTCCCACTCCTCCTCCGCCATGGAGAAGACCATGCGGTCGCGCAGGATGCCCGCGTTGTTGACGACGACGTCCAGCGTGCCGAACTCGCCGATCGCCGCCTGGACGAGTTCGCGGGCCTGCCGGAAGTCGGACACGTCCCCGGTGTGGGCGAGCGCGGCGCCACCCGCGGCCCGGATCTCCGCCGCGACCTCCTGAGCCGGCCCCGCCGACGCCTCGCCGGAGCCGTCACGGCCGGGCTGTCCGTAGTCGTTGACGACGACGGCCGCGCCGAGCCGGGCCAGTTCCAGCGCCTCGGCCCGCCCGAGCCCGCGCCCGGCGCCCGTGACGATGGCGGTCAGTCCCTCGAGTGGCGGTGGCAGTGGCGATGACGGCGATGACAGTGACATCCGGACGACCGCCCCTCAGATCTCTATGCACGTACGGAGTGCCGCACCGGTGCGCATCTGGTCCAGTGCCTCGTTGATCTCGGTGAGCGCCACCCGGTGGGTGATCAGGCCCTCGAGGTCGATGCGGCCGGCCCGCCACAGGGCGATCGTCCGCTCGTAGGAGCGCAGGACGTCTCCGCCGCCGTACATCGAGGGCAGGATCCGCTTCTCGTCGAAGAACAGCTCGAACATGTTGAGCTGGAGGAAGTCGTCCAGGGCGCCCGCTCCGACGACGACGAGGGTGCCACCGCGCCGGGTGTTCTCGTAGGCGGTGCGGGCGGTGGCGGAGCGGCCGACGACCTCGAAGACGTAGTCGAACCCCTCCCCACCGGTGACCAGTTGCTTCGTCCCGGGCAGCTCGTCCGGCGAGACGGCCTTCGTGGCGCCGAACCGCAGGGCGGCCTCCCGGCGCGAGGCGACCGGGTCGACGGCGACGATCTCGGCGGCGCCCTTGAGCCGCGCGCCCTGGATCGCGGAGACGCCGACGCCTCCGCAGCCGATGACGGCGACCGACGAACCCGCTTCCACGTCCGCCGTGTTGAGGGCGGCGCCCAGTCCCGTGGTCACCCCGCAGCCGATGAGGGCGGCGATGTCGAAGGGGACGTCGTCGGGGATCGGGACCGCGCAGCCGGCGTCGACCACGACCTCCTCGGCGAAGGTCCCGGTGCCGGCGAACCCGAACACGTCGCCGCCCGGGCGGCGGAAGTTGGGGGTGCCGGCGTTCATGAAGCCGGCCAGGCACAGCTCGGTCTGGCCGCGCTTGCAGGCGGGGCAGGCGCCGCAGGCCGGCAGCCAGCAGACCACGACCCGGTCGCCCGGCTTCACCCGGGTGACGCCCTCGCCGACCTCCAGCACTTCGCCCGCACCCTCGTGGCCGGGCACGAAGGGCGCGGGCTGGGGCAGCACCCCGCCCATCGCGGACAGGTCCGAGTGGCACAGCCCGGTGGCCCGTACCCGGATCCTGACCCGTCCGGGGCCGAAGCCCACCGCCTCGACGTCGTCGTGGACCTCCAGCTTGTCCTGGCCGATCTCGTGCAGTACGGCTGCGCGCATGGTGCGGCTCCCCTCGGACCCCTGACGGGCGGTGTGACAGGCGGTGTGCTGACGGGCGGTTCCCCTGATGTGCGACGGGCGGGTGCTCTGCTGCGTGGTGGGCGGGTGCTCTCCTGCGCGACGGACGGTCCCCTGCCGGGCGAGCGCTGGGAGTGCTATGAGCGCTGGGAGTGCTATGAGTGCTATGAGTGCTGGACGACGGTGTCGGCGAGGACCGGCGCGTCGTCCCGCTCCACCGCGCTCACGGCCGCGCGCACCTCGCCCGCCCCGCGCCACATCCGGATGCGCAGGGTCTCCCCGGGGTACACCACTCCGGCGAACCGCGTGGCGTAGGAGCGGACCCGGCCGACGTCGCCGTCGAGCAGGATGTCGACGACCGCCTTCAGGGTGACGCCGTAGGTGCACAGGCCGTGCAGGATGGGCCGGTCGAACCCGGCGAGCTTCGCGAACTCGGGATCGGCGTGCAGGGGGTTGTAGTCGCCGGAGAGGCGGTAGAGGAGCGCCTGGTCCTCGCGCAGGCGCCGCTCGAGCGTCCTGTCGGGTTCTCCGGCGGGCGGTTCGAGCCGGGCGGACGGGCCGCGGTCCCCGCCCCAGCCACCCCCGCCGCGGACGAAGATCTGGGCGTCGTTCGTCCACAGGGGCCCGTCCTCGTCGGCGACCTCGGTGCGCATGACGAGGACGGCGGCGCTGCCCTTGTCGTAGACGCCGGCGATGCGTCCGGTGGCGGTGGCCCGGCCCTCGGCGGGGATGGGACGGTGGATCTCCAGGCGCTGGCCGCCGTGCAGGACCCGCGCGAGGTCGACCTCGACGCCGGGCATGGACAGCGAGCTGATCACTCCGGGCGAGCCGGAGCCGGCGACGGTGGCGAAACTCGGCAGGACGTGCAGCCGGGATTCCAGCGTGTAGCGCAGTTCGTCGGGGTCGGTGGCCGGGACGCCCGCGCCGATGCCGAGGTGGTACAGCTGGACGTCCCGGCGGTCCCAGGTGATCTCGCCGGTCCGGGGTTCGGCGGCGAGCGCCTTGGCTGCGTCGATGGGCATGAAACTCCTGATCGTTCGGATCCGTCGTGATCACCGGATCGCATCGCATCGGGTCGCGTCGGATCGGTCCTGATCGATCGAGTCTGGCCGGTTCGATCGCGTCTGGCCGGTTCGATCGCGTCGTTCGGAGACCTCGGCACGGCCGTCCGCACCGATCGGCCGCACCGAGGTCGTCACGGGGCCGCGGAACCCGCCCGAGCGAGCAGATCTAGAACGCGTTCCAGCGCGGCGACCCCCTGTATAGCCCAGGCCTCCGGAGTTGTGAAGACAACTGACGGTATGTCAGATGTGATGGCGGTGCGACGGTCGAGCCGCCGGGCGCAGGCCGTCGGCGTCTCGGGCACGGCGTCTCGGGCACCGCGACCGATGACATTTGTCCCGCCCGGGTCCGTACATCCGGCTCTGCCGCCGGCGGCCCCGGAAACGTAGCGTCGACGACGACAGGCCCGCCCCGGTGGAGCGGGCCGGACCACGAAACCAGCGGACCGGGGGACACCATCATGACGAGATCACCGGCGCAGTGGCGGCGCGCGATCGCCTGCCGGACGGCCGTCCGGCGCTCGGCGCCGCGGACGGGAAGCGAGCGGCAGCAGTACCGGAAGGAGGACGAGAACCGCCGCCGGGCCGAGCAGAAGGCCGCCCGCGAGGCCGGGCAGATCCCCGAGGACCCCGGTCCGCCGCCCAACGGCTTCTCCCTGCTGCCCTGGCTGCTGATGGGGATGGGCGCGCTCTCCCACCTCTTCCAGGGCGAGACGCCCAACCCGTGGATCGGCGGCGTCGGGCTGCTGACGTTCAACTCCCTCTACATCTACGTCGCCTTCCGCGCCTTCGTGAAGGAGACCCGCGACGCGGTGTCCACGCGGGTGGCGCTGGTCCTGCTGGGCCTCGTGACCTGCGCGCTCGCCCTCGGCTACGGCGGCAACTGGCTCCTCTTCTTCCCGCTGCTGGGCCTCGCGACGGGCGCGGTCCTGCGCGGGCCCCGGCTGCGCGGTCTCGGCATCGCCGTGGCCGTCCTGGCGGGTGTGGTCTCCTCCGTCCACGACGGCTGGGGCGCACTCACCATCGCCTACGCCACCTGGATCTCGACGATGGTCACAGCCGCGATCCTCTCCCTCTCCGAGGCGGTGCGGGAGCTGCGCGCGGCCCGCGAGGAGCTGGCCCTGCGCGCGGTGGAGGAGGAACGGCTGCGCTTCTCCCGTGACCTGCACGATCTGCTCGGCCACACGCTCTCCGTGATCGTGGTGAAGTCGGAGGCGGCCAGACGGCTGGCGCCGCGCGACATGGACGCGGCGCTCTCCCAGGTCACGGACATCGAGGCGGTCGGCCGTCAGGCGCTGACCGAGATCCGTGAGGCGGTCACCGGCTACCGCGAGGGCAGCCTGGCCACCGAGCTGGAGCGGGCCCGCTCGGCTCTGACGGCGGCGGGCGTCGTACCGACGGTGACCCGTTCCGGGCCTCCGCTGGAGTCGCAGACCGCGGCACTGCTGGGCTGGGTGGTACGCGAGGCGGTCACCAACGTCGTGCGGCACAGCGGGGCCACCCGGTGTGCGATCACGGTGTCCGGCGCCCCGGACCGGGTCCGGCTGACGGTGACGGACGACGGGGTCGGCCTCGGCGAGGGCGAGGACGTCGAGGACTGCTGCGCACGCGGCGGCACCGGACTGACCGGGCTGCGCGAGCGTCTGGCGGCGGCGGGCGGCTCGCTGACGGCGGACCGGGGACCGCGCGGCGGCTTCCGGATCACAGCGGAGCTGCCGGCGGACGCCAGGGTGGGGGCCGACACCAGGGTGAAGGCTGACACCAGGGTGGGCGAGGACGGCCGGACGGACGAGGACGCCGACGGAGGCGCGGACAGGCGGGCGGCCGAGCACGGCGACCGGGGCGCGGCGGGGGCCAGGGCCGGCGACGGCACGCGAGGCCGGGACGACGTCCGGTCCTCCGTGACTCCGGAAGCCCCGCACGGGGCGCGGTCCGTGGCCGGCGGGCCTAATCTTGGGCCGTGACCGAGACGCCGGGTGGGCCCGTGAACGAGATGCCCCGAGACCGACGCCCCGCCAAGTGCATCCGGGTGCTGCTGGCCGAGGACCAGGGCATGATGCGCGGGGCGCTGGCACTGCTGCTGGGCCTGGAGGCCGACATCGAGGTGGTCGCGCAGGTCGGCGCGGGCGACCGGATCGTGGAGGCGGCGCTGCTCCACCGCCCGGACGTCGCCCTCCTCGACATCGAGTTGCCCGGCATCAGCGGCCTGGACGCCGCCGCCGAGCTGCGCGAGCAGTCGCCCGACTGCCGGGTGCTGATCCTGACCACGTTCGGCCGACCCGGATACCTGCGCCGCGCCATGGAGGCCGGGGCCGCCGGGTTCCTGGTCAAGGACGGCCCGGTGGAGGAGCTGGCGGAGGCGATCCGGCGGGTGCTGGCGGGTGAGACGGTCGTGGACCCGGCGCTCGCCGCGGCCGCGCTGGGCGCCGGCCCGAACCCGCTCACCGCCCGCGAGCGCGACGTCCTGAACGCCTCCGTCGACGGTGCGACGGTCGCCGACATCGCGGCCCGGCTGCACCTCTCGGAGTCCACGGTCCGCAACTACCTCTCCTCCGCCATCGGCAAGACGGGCGCCCGCAACCGTATGGAGGCCATGCGCGAGGCCCGCCAACAGGGCTGGCTGTAGGGTCCGGGCCGCCGCTGGCATAGTGCCCGCATGTCCTTACCGATACGGATGGCCAGGCGTGCGGCCGTACTGACGGCGGTGGTCACGGCGATGTTCACCACGACGGTGTTCATCACCGCGGTGTCGACCGCCTCGGTCGCGCCCCCGGTCGCGGCCGCCGGAGCTCCCGCGCTCGCGCCGACCGTCGTACCGGCGGTCGCGTCGGCGGCGGTCTCCGCCGAGGGGTCCGGCCGGGTCGCGATGCGGTTCGAGACCGTGCAGACCTACGTCATGTACAGCGCCGACGAAGGGGCCGGGGCCTCGAACGACGACTTCGTCGTCCCGGTCTACGTCCTGCCGAGCGAAGGCGGCGAACCGGCCCGCAACGTCAGGGTCGTCGTCGACGCGTCGGGGCTGGCGGGCGTCGCCCGGTTGGGTGACACGCACACGTGCGAGGCCGAGGGTCCGGTCTTCACGTGCGTGTACGGCGACCTGCAGAACGGCGACGGCGAGAGCTACTCCCCCCTCTCCCTCCGTGGCGTGGACGGCGTCGAGCCGGGCGACAGCGGGACGGTGACGTACACCGCGACCGCCGACAACGCGCCCGCCGTCACCGGCACCACCCGGATGACCGTCGGCGGTCCGAGCCTTTCCGCGCCCGGGCAGGAGGAGAACGTGAGCGGGCTGGCTCCGGGGAAGTCCGCGGCCCTGACGGCGCGTCTGGCCAACAACACCCGTTTCCCGGCGAACCAGGGCGTCGCCCTCCGGGTCGACGCGTCGGAGGGACTGACGCTCACCGCGCTGCACAGCAACTGTTTCTACGCGGGGTCCGCGCCCACCTCCGCATGGTGCGCGTTCCCGACGAAAGCCGCGCCGGGTGCCGCCTACGCAGCCGACGCCCCGCTGGTCTACACGGTCACCGGGCCCAGGACACTGACCGGCGAGGTGACCTACACCTGGTCGTCGGCCCCGTCCCGACCCGCCGGCCACACGGTGCGGGGCGTCGGCCCCCCGCTCGGCCTGGTCCGTGCTCCCGCCCGGGGGATCGGCGAGGGCAGGGGCAGGGTGGCCGTGACCACCACCGTCCAGGTCGACTACCGCCCGGTCACCGAGACCGTCCGGGGCCGCGTCGGCGACACGGTGCACGTACGGCTCGGGCTGGAGGACCTCGGCCCCGGCCGGATGACGGGCGACGAGGATCCGGGCCGCTTCGAGGTGGTCCCACCCGAGGGGACCACGGTCACCTCCGTGCCGTACCGCTTCGAGGAGGACGGCGGGAAATGGGCCTGTGTCCGGCCGGAGAAGCCCGGTGGGGCGTTCGTCTGCGAGATCGGCCGCGACCAGTTCTACGAGGTGCGGCACGAGGGGGGCACGACCGCCATCGACTTCCACATCCGTATCGACCGGCAGGTCGCGGGCGCGCGGGGCACCATCCGCACGGTCAACCCGTACGACCGCACCCCGGGCAACGACGTCGCCGTCATCCCGCTCGACGCCTCGCCCGCCCCGCCGTACCGGTACGCCTGGACCTGGGCCGCGGGCGCCCTGGCCGTCGTCCTCCTGGCCGCCGTGCACCTCCGCCGCCGCCGACGGGCCGCGTCCTCCTGAACACGGTTACCGCACCCCCGCGCGTGCGCCCCGCTCACCCACGCCGGGGGCCTGACTTCCCGCGCCGGGGCCTGACTTCCCACGCCGAAGCCTGGCTTCCCGCGCCGGGTCCTCAGATCCCCGCGCCGGTCCGTCGCAGCACCCGCAGCGAGCCGGTGTCCGAGACCTCCGTGAAGGCCCCGGACGCCAGGGCGCGCAGGTAGACGCGGTAGGGAGCCTGGCCGGTGAACTCGTCGACCGGGTCGGGGAAGACGTCGTGGATGACGAGGAGCCCGCCCTCCACGACGTGCGGCGCCCAGCCCTCGTAGTCGGAGCCGGCGTGCTCGTCGGTGTGACCGCCGTCGACGAAGACCAGGCCGAGGGGCGTGTTCCAGAACGCGGCGATCTGCGGCGACCGTCCGACGAGCGCGACGACGTGCTCCTCCAGACCCGCTCGGTGCAGGGTGCGGCGGAAGGCGGGCAGCGTGTCCATGAGGCCGATCTCGGGGTCGACCGTCTCCGGGTCGTGGTACTCCCAGCCGGGCTGCTGCTCCTCGCTGCCCCGGTGGTGGTCGAGGGTGAGGGCGCTCACCCCGGTCCGGCGGGCCGCGTCCGCGAGCAGGATCGCGGAGCGTCCGCAGTAGGTGCCGATCTCCAGCAGCGGCATCCCGAGCGCCCCGGCCTCGACGGCGGCGGCGTACAGCGCGAGCCCCTCGTCGACCGGCATGAACCCCTTCGCCGCCTCGAACGCGGCCAGGATCTCGGGCTGGGGCACCGCGGGCATGGGGGTCCTTCCGACGGACGTACGAACGAGCCCGCCCATGCTGCCCCACCCACGGGCGGCGCCGACGACAGGGGTGCGGAAAAGCCGGGAACCGCTTCCACGGCCGCGTCTTCCGGGCACGCGGCAGGGCTCCACGGCCGCACCCCCTGCCGGTCGGCGACAGGGGGTGCGGAAAGTGCGCGCCGAGGTGCCGGCGCGCGGGGGCGGAGCGGTCAGGCCGTGACGGTCTCGCCCGGGAGGGCCAGGTCCAGGTCCACCGGGCGGGCGTCGCCCGCGTGGGTTGCGGAGCTCGCCAGGGGGCCGTGGCCCACGGCCTTCGCGGCGAGGACGTAGGGCCCCTGGGCCGGGACGGCGAGGGCGTAGCTGCCGTCCGGCTCCGAGAGGGTCGCGCCCGCCTGACGGCCGCGGCGGTCGATGAGGGTGACCCTGGCGCGGGCGACCGGGACGCCGTGGGCGTCCAGCACCCGGCCGCGGAAGCCCCGCAGTGCCTCCTCGGCGCGCTGCAGTGCGGCGTCCTCCTCGCTGCTGGCGCGCAGCTGCGGCGCGTCCGAGGGGCGCTGCTGCCGGGGCAGGAACAGTGCGAGGACCAGGCCGATCGCGACGGCGGCGGTGGCGATCAGGAAGGAGACGCGGAAGCCGTGCATGGTCGGCACGGCGACGCCGCCGACGTCGTTCGCGGTGTTGGCCAGCACCATGCCGATGACGGCGCTCGACACCGACGTCCCGATGGACCGCATGAGGGTGTTGAGGCCGTTGGCCGCGCCGGTCTCGGAGGCCGGGACCGCGCCGACGATCAGCGCGGGCAGTGAGGAGTAGGCGAGGCCGATGCCCGCGCCGAGGACGACGGCGATGACGAGGCTCTGCCAGGCGGCGCTCATCAGGCCGAGGCCGGCGCCGTAGCCGATCGCGATGATCAGCATGCCGAGGATCAGGGTGGCCTTGGGGCCGTACTTGGCGGACAGCCGGGCGTAGAGCGGCGCGGTGACCATCATCGTCAGGCCGAGCGGTGCGACGAGCAGGCCGGCGACGACCATCGACTGGCCGAGGCCGTAGCCGGTGGCCTTCGGCAGCTGGAGCAGCTGCGGCAGGACCAGGGAGACGACGTAGAACGAGACGCCGACCATGATCGAGGCCAGGTTGGTGAAGAGGACGGCCGGGCGGGCCGTGGTGCGCAAGTCCACCAGTGGCGCCTTCACCCGCAGCTCCATGACGCCCCACAGGACGAGGACGACGGCCGCGGCGGCGAACAGACCGAGGGTGGTGCCGGAGGTCCAGCCCCAGTCGCTGCCCTTGGTGATGGGGAGCAGGAACAGGACGAGGCCGGCGGAGAGGCCGATCGCGCCGAGGACGTCGAAGGTGCCCTCCGCGCGCGCCGGGGACTCGGGGACGACGAGGAGGGTGAGGACGATGGCGAGCGCGCCGAGGCCGGCGGCGCCGTAGAAGAGGGCGTGCCAGTCGGCGTGCTGGGCGACCAGGGCCGCGAGGGGCAGGGCGAGGCCGCCGCCGACGCCGATCGAGGAGCTCATCAGGGCCATGGCCGAGCCGAGCTTCTCGCGCGGCAGCATGTCCCGCATCAGGCCGATGCCGAGCGGGATCGCGCCCATGGCGAAGCCCTGGAGGGTGCGGCCGGCGATCATCGTGATCAGGTCGCTGGTGAGCGCGCTGACCAGGGCTCCGACGACCATGACGGCGAGGCTGGCGATGAGCAGGCGGCGCTTGCCGTACAGGTCGCCGAGACGGCCCATGATCGGGGTGGCCACGGCGCCGGAGAGCAGGGTCGAGGTCAGGACCCAGGTGGCGTTGCTGGGCGAGGTGCCCAGCAGCTGGGGCAGGTCCTTGATGACCGGGACGAGCAGGGTCTGCATCACCGCGACCACGATGCCCGCGAAGGCGAGGACCGGGACCACGGCTCCGCTCGTTTCACGGGTGGGCCGGTCGGTCGTCGTGTGCGTCATGAGGGGGTGCCTCCGGGCGGGTGGTTCGGCGATTACATGGGAGCTGAACCTGTATGCACGGGCAACTATTCCGATGCTTCGGCGTACTAACGATTTCTTTGTCTTCTCTTGACTCCGACCGGCATCCGCTCTCGACTCCGAGCCGTGCCCGCTGTCGACTCCGCCCCGCGTCCGCTCCCGACCGGAGAATCCCGGCCCGCCGAGGCAACGATCCGGGCCTCTCGTGGCCTCCTTTGAACATCTAGGAGGTGCCCATGGGGGATCGGGAACAGGACGGGGACACGGAGTTCCAGGCTTTCGTCGTCGGCCGCTGGCCGCGGCTGATGCGCACGGCGTTTCTCCTCACGGGGGAGCAGCACGCCGCTGAGGACCTGGTCCAGTCGACGCTGGAACAGGTCTACGTCGCCTGGCGCAGGGTGCGCGCGGCGGACGAGCCGGAGGCGTACGTACGGCGAGTGATGATCAACGCTCACGCCCGCAGGCACCGCAGGAAGCTCCGCGAACTGCTCGCCCCCAGGGACGACGGGCCGGGCCTCGCCCACGAGACGCCGGCCCCCGGCGACCTGATCGCGCGGGCCGACGACCGGCAGACCCTTCTGCGGGCGCTGGCCGCGCTGCCGCCACGGCAGCGTGCGGCGGTGGTGCTGCGCTACTGGGAGGACCTGACGGAGACGCAGACGGCCGAGGCGATGGGCTGTTCCGTGGGCACGGTGAAGAGCAACGCGGCCAAGGGGATCGCGAAGCTCCGCGCCATACCGGAACTGGCGGACGGCGTGATGCACGGAGGGCGGAAGTGATGGGCGCGGACCGGGAGACGAACCACGACATGGCGGCACACGACATCGCCTTCCTGCTGGCCGACGCCGCGGGCGAGGTGGAGATCGGCATAGCCCCCACCCAGGCCCTGATCCGCGGCGGCCGCCGTCGCAGAGCCCGCCGCTGGGCGGTCGCGGCGGCCACCGCCGTGGTGGTCGTCGGCTCGACGGGGGCGCTGGCGGTCACCGGGCTGCCGGGCGGTGACGGGGACCGGGCGACGCCCGCGGCGACGCAGCGGGTCACGGAGTCGCCGACGCCGTTCCAGCCGCACAACCGGGTCACCCTCGCGAGCGGCACGGACGGGGGCCGGGAGTGGCGGGTCACCCTCGACGTCTGGCCGGCGCCGATCGACGTTCAGGACGCCAGGGCCACGATGAACGCGATGGCGGAGTACGCCCAGTTTCCCGCGGGTGTGCGCACGCCCGTCGACCTGGTCGGCAAGAGCGCCTACTTCGTGCACCGCAGCGTCGGTGAGGAGGCGACCGCCGTGCAGGTGATGACCCTGCACGGTCTGACGGGCCCGGGCGACTCCCTCACCGGCAGGAGGATCTACGCCCTCGCGGACCAGCTCACCCCTTACGGCCGGGGTCCCGCCCGGCTGGTGATCGGCCAGGTGGCCAAGACCGCCCGACAGGTGACGTGCACCTGGAAGAACGGCACGAAGACCGAGGTCGACAGGGTCCCCGCGACCACCGGCGTGCGTGCCGACGCCCCGGCCGTCCGCACGATCGACGACTCCCCGTACAACTGGTTCGTCTGCCTGGCCCCCCAGGGCACCGAGTACGCCTCGGCGGAGGTGACACGGTAGGGCGTGCCCCGAAGGCAGCGCCGTCTGCCCGAAGGGCGGACGGGACTTTCGGAACACGCCCCGGAGGGGGCCGCTAGGGTGGCGGGCGTGTCGTACCCAGGCCCGCACCACGACCCCTCCGACCCCGCCGACCCCTTCGGGCCGTCCGGCTCCTTCGGCTCCCCACAGCCCCGCCGTCCCCGCCTGCGGCGTCCGCTGACGGTGGCGCTGGCGTTGCTGGTGCCAGGGGCGCTGCTGGGCTGGCTGGCGTACGAGGCGCTGGGCGCCCCGGGGAGCGCGGGAGACGGGGCGGCCGGGGCCGGCGCCTCCTCGAGCACCGGCGCCACGGTCCCGGGCGGCGGGGATGCCAAGCCGGACACGCTCGCCGCGTCGCCGAGCCGGGCCGCCGCTCCCCTCGAGGGCAAGGTCGTCGTCATCGACCCCGGGCACAACCCCGCCAACGTCGAGCACACCTCCGAGATCAACCGCAAGGTGGACATCGGCACCAACCGGAAGGAGTGCGACACCACGGGCACGTCCACGAACGCCGGTTACAGCGAGGCGAAGTTCACGCTGGACGTGGCGCACCGGCTGCGCACGCTGCTCCAGGAGCAGGGCGCCACGGTGAAGCTGACGCAGGACGCGGACCGGCCGTTCGGCCCCTGCGTCGACGAGCGAGCCCGGATCGGCAACGCGGCGCACGCCGACGCGGTCGTCTCCATCCACGCGGACGGCGCCGGGGCCGGGCAGCGCGGCTTCCACGTCATCCTGCCCGGCGCGGTGCACCAGGGGCGGGCGGACAACCGGGCCGTCGTCGCCCCGTCGAAGGAGCTCGGAAAGCTGATCGCGGGCGACTTCGCCCGCTCCACGGGCACGTCGCCGTCCAACTACGTCGGCGACGGCACCGGTCTCGTCACGCGTGAGGACCTGGGCGGTCTCAATCTGTCAACGGTTCCCAAGGTGTTCATCGAGTGCGGCAACATGCGCGATACCAAGGACGCGGCACTGCTGACCAGCGGTGCCTGGCGGCAGAAGGCGGCGCAGGGGATGTCTGAGGGAATCGTGAGTTTCCTGCGCGGGTAGTGATCAGGGCGCTGATCCCGGCGGACAGTGCGATCGTGCGGACGATAATGTCGCCCCTACGATGAGGGGCCACCCCCGCGCTTCACACCGGGGCCTGACGGCGACATGGTGACAGCGACGCCTCTACCGCTATGTGTTTGCGTGTACCGACGACGAGACGACTGACGAAGGACCTGAAGTGAATATCCGCTCCCTCACTCGAGGCGACGGCGTGGTGATCGGAGCAGCGGTATTGCTGTTCATCGCGTCGTTCCTGGACAACTACTCGATCGACGGGATCCCCGACAGCTACGATCTGCCGAACCTCTGGGGCAGCGGGCCGGTCCTGTTCAGCGTCGTCCTGGCGGGACTGATCGGCGCCGCACTCGTGGTCGTCAGCCGGGCGCTTCCGCAGCCGCCGAAGGTCGCCGGTCTGGAACTCGGCCAGTTCGGCGTGGCCTTCACGGTCTTCGCCGCCTGGAGTGCGCTCGGCAACATCTTCGACCCGTCCGGCGGTTACGACAACGTCGGCGACAGCTCGAACAGCCCCGACGCCGGCGCCGGTCTGATCCTGGCCCTCGTCGCCACTCTGCTCCTCGCCGCCGTCGCCGTCGCCACCCCGCTCGTCCCGGCCCTGCAGGCCGCTCTCGTCCCGGCGCCCAGGCCGCAGGCCCCGCAGCCGTACGGGGCGCAGCCGCCCGCCGGTTACGGCTACCCGGGCGCGCAGCAGCCGTCGGCGTTCGGCGGTCAGCCGCAGGGGCAGCCCGGCCAGCCGGGCCAGCCGGGCCAGCCGGGTCCGCAGTCGTTCGGCGGCGGTCAGCCGGCTGTGGCGCAGCCGTCCGGCGGGGACTTCTCGCCGTTCTGGTTCGCCGTGCCGGTGCCGCGTCCGCTGTACGCGGAGGACGGCGCGCCGACGCCGATCGCCGAACTCGCCCCCGGCACCTGGTACCTGGCCGTCGAGCAGGGCGCCCAGGGTCTCGTCGCCCAGACGCAGGACGGCCGGCGCGGCGTCCTGCGGGACTCCTCCGGCATCCAGCGCGGCTGAGCCCCGCTCCGCACCACGTGTGCACGGCCCCTCGCCCTTCCGGGCGGGGGGCCGTTGCCGTACAGTCGCCCTCTCTGTCTGACACACCGTCAGGAGGTGGGCATGCGGCTCGGTCTGGCGCTCGGCTACTGGGGGCGCGGCCCCTCCCCCGACCACGTGGAGCTGGCCCGCGAGGCGGAACGGCTCGGTTACGACTCCGTGTGGACGGCGGAGTCGTGGGGCTCGGACGTCTTCACCCCCCTCACCTGGATCGCCGCCCGGACGTCGACGATCAGGCTGGGCACCGCCGTAGCGCAGATGGCGGCCCGCTCCCCCACCACGACCGCGATGCACGCACTGACCCTGGACCACCTGTCAGGCGGCCGGGTGATGCTCGGGCTGGGGCTGTCCGGCCCGCAGGTCGTCGAGGGCTGGTACGGCCGGCCGTTCCCGAAGTCGCCCCTGACGGCGACCCGGGAGTACGTGGACGTCGTGCGGCAGGTGCTGCGACGGCAGGCGCCGGTGGAACTCGACGGCCGCTTCCACACGCACCCCTACCGCGGCGCCGACGCGACGGGCCTCGGGCGGCCGTTGAAGTCCATCACCCATCCCCTCCGCGCCGACCTGCCGGTGCTGCTGGGCGCCGAGGGGCCGAGGAACGTCGCCCAGACGATCCGCATCGCCGACGGCTGGCTGCCCCTGTACTGGTCGCCGAACCGTCCGGACGCGTACGGGCCGGCGGTGGCGGAGCTGCCGGAGGGCTTCCGGGTGGCCCCGCTGGCCCGGGTCAAGGTCTGCGACGACGTCGGCGAGGGCCTGTTGGGCGTGAAGGCCATGCTCGGCTTCTACATCGGCGGCATGGGCCACGCCACCCGCAACTTCCACGCCGACCTGATGGCGCGCATGGGCTACGAGGAGGAGGCCCGGCGCGTGCAGGACCTGTTCCTGGCCGGCCGCCGCGAGGAGGCCGTGCTCGCCGTGCCGGACGCCTTCGCCGACGAGATCTCCCTCGTCGGCCCGCGCGAACGCATCGCCGAGCGGCTGGAGGCGTGGCGCAAGGGCCCGGTGACGGATCTGCTGGCGGTCGCACCGGACCCGGTGACGCTGCGGGTGCTGGCGGAACTCAACACCTGACGCGGCCACTTCCGCGCCGAACGGGCCGAGGTTTCATCCGGAGTCGAACGGCAATCCGGAGAACATGTCTCGATATCGCAGTGGTTCCAACTCCGCCGGAACGGTCATCGCGGTGGTAGCGGACGTCATGGCCGTCATCCTCGGCCTGTGGATCCTGATGTACCTGCTGGACGCCAACCGGGGCAACGACCTCGTCCAGTTCGTCCATCACGCCGCCAACTGGCTGGCCGGCTGGTCCCGTGACCTCTTCACGTTCGACGAGGCGTGGGCGAGGGTCGTGGCCGGCTACGGTCTGGCGGCGGTGGTGTACCTGTTCGTCGGCCACGCCATCGCGAACCGCGTCCACCGCCACTGACGTCCCCGAGCGCCCTCTCCCCCGGGTGCGGCATCCCGAACCCGAGGTGCGGTACTCCGCCCTCTCAGGCGCAGCAGTCCGCTTCGAGTCCTGTGGGAAGCTGCTCGCCGCCGAACACGGCGCAGGTGGCCTCGTGGCCGCCGAGGGCCGCGACCGCGAGCAGCAACGACCCCGCGGTCCAGGTGGTGAGTTCGCGGGGCCAGATCTCCTCGTCGCCGAAGACGAACCCGGTCCAGTACAGCCCGGAGTCGGCGTCCCGCAGGTGCTGGATGGACTGCAGGATCTCCAGTGCCCGGTCGGACTCGCCCATCACCCACAGGGCGAGGGCGAGTTCGGCCGACTCTCCGCCCGTCACCCACGGGTTGGGCACGACGCACCGCACGCCGAGGCCCGGCACCACGAACCGCTCCCAGTCGGCCTCGATGCGGGACTTGGCCTCCGTGCCGGTCAACGCGCCGCCCAGCACCGGGTAGTACCAGTCCATCGAGTAGCGGTCCTTGTCGAGGAACCGCTCGGGGTGCCGTCGTATCGCGTGCCGCAGCGTTCCGGCCGCCAACTCCCAGTCGGGCTGTGCCTCTTCGCGCTGCTCGGCGATGGCGAGCGCACAGCGCAGCGCCTGGTGGATCGAGGAGGAGCCGGTGAGCAGCGCGTCGGCCGTGGGCGTTCCGTCGTCGTCGCGCCGCCAGCCGATCTGGCCGCCGGGCTGCTGGAGCCGCAGCACGTACTCGATCGCCGCGTACACGCTCGGCCACATCCGGTCGAGGAAGGTGTCGTCGCCGGTGGAGAGGTAGTGGTGCCAGACGCCGACCGCTATGTAGGCGACGAAGTTCGTCTCGCGGCCCCGGTCGGTGACGTCGTCGTGGGCGCCGTCGGCATAGGCGGCGTACCAGGAGCCGTCGTCGTTCTGGTGCCGGGCCAGCCACGCGTAGGCGCGGTCGGCGGCCTCGTGCTCGCCCGCGGCGTCCAGGGCCATGGCGGCCTCGGTGTGGTCCCAGGGGTCGAGGTGGTGGCCCCTGAACCACGGGATGGCGCCGTCCTCCCGCTGCACGGCGAGGATGCCGGCGACGGTCGCGGCGGCCTGCCCTGCGGTGAGGACCCCGGGCAGGACCAGGTGTTCTGTCCGGGGAGTGGTCACCGCGCGTCCACCGCGGGCAGGTGCGGCTTGGTCGCGTAGGCCACGAAGCTCTTGCCGATCAGGGGGTTGAGGGCCTGCTCGGCGACCCGGGTGGCCAGCGGCTTCTTCATGATGTCCCAGACCAGCAGCTTGTGGTACGCCCGCACCGGCAGCGCCTTGTCGTTGTCGACGCCGAACGCGCACTTCAGCCACCAGTACGGCGAGTGCAGCGCGTGGGCGTGGTGGGTGCCGTAGGGCTTGAGGCCGGCCTCGCGGATCTTCTCGAGGAGTTCGTCCGCCCGGTAGATGCGGATGTGGCCGCCCTCGACCTCGTGGTAGGCGTCGGAGAGGGTCCAGCAGACCTTCTCGGGCCCGTAGCGCGGGACGGTGATCGCGATGCGGCCGCCGGGCTTGAGCACCCGCACCATCTCGGCGAGGACTCCCTTGTCGTCCGGGATGTGCTCCATGACCTCGGAGATGATCACGACGTCGAAGGAGTCGTCGGGGAAGGGCAGCGCGAGCGCGTCGCCCTCCATGGCGGTGGCGGTGGCGCCCTCGGGGGCCTCGCCGGCCTCCTTCATCGCCGCGAACCACTTGGCGACCTCGCGGATCTCCTCGGCGTTCTGGTCGAGGGCCACGACCTGCGCGCCGCGCCGGTAGCACTCGAAGGCGTGCCGCCCGGCCCCGCAGCCGAGGTCCAGGACTCGGTCGCCCGGGGCGAGCGGGAACCGGGAGAAGTCGACGGTCAGCACGTGGCCCTGCTTTCGCGATCGGATGCTTCGGATACGACGTCGGCCGTCGCCACGGCCTCGACGCTCTCCGCGGCCTCGGGGCTTTCGGCGGCGAGCGGGGCCGGGGAGGCGTCGGGGGTTTCGGTGGTGCCGTGGGCGTCGATGGCCGGGGCGACCCGTGCGCGGCCGCCGTCGGCTATCGCCTCTCGGTAGCGGGCGACGGTCCCCTCGGCGGCTCGCGCCCAGGTGAACCGCTCCAGCACGCGTTGCCGTCCGGCCGTGCCGAGCCGGGCCCGCAGGGCGGGGTCGCCCAGCAGGCGGCTCAGGCCCGCGGCGAGTGCGCCCGCGTCGCCCGGCGGCACGGCCAGGCAGGTGTCGCCGTCGCGCCCGGCGACCTCGGGGATCGCCCCGCCGGTCGTGGCGAGCAGCGGCGTGCCGGTGGCCATGGCCTCGGCGGCCGGCAGGGAGAAGCCCTCGTACAGCGACGGCACGCAGGCGACCTCCGCCGAGCGCACCAGGTCGACGAGTTCGGCGTCGGAGATGCCCTTGACGAACTCGACGGCGCCTTCGAGGCCGTACCGCTCGATCGCCTGGGCGACCGGCCCCTCCTGCGGGCGCTTGCCGACGACGACGAGGTGGGCCCCGGAGTGCTCCGTGCGCACCTTGGCCAGCGCCTCGACGAGGAAGACCAGGCCCTTGAGCGGGACGTCCGCGCTGGACGTCGTCACGATCCGGCCCGGCACGACGGCCACGGACGGGTCCGGCGAGAACAGGTCGGTGTCGGCGCCGATGTGGACGACGTGGATACGGTCGTCGCGGACGCCGAGGTGGTCGGCGATCTCCTGCCGGGAGGTGCCGGAGACGGTGAGCACGGACGGCAGTCGGCGCGCCACGCGCTTCTGCATCCGGGTGAACGCGTACCAGCGGCGCACCGAGAGGCGGCGCCGTCGTCCCTCGGCGGCGTCCAGCTCCAACTGCCGGTCGACGGTGATGGGGTGGTGGATGGTGGTGACCAGCGGTGCGCCGACGTCGCCCAGCAGGCCGTAGCCCAGGGTCTGGTTGTCGTGCACGACGTCGAACTCCCCGCGGCGGGCGCGCAGATGGCGGCGGGCGCGCAGGGAGAACGTCAGCGGCTCGGGGAACCCGCCGGTCCACATCGTCGCCACTTCCAGGGCGTCGATCCAGTCCCGGTACTCGTCCCGTCCGGGCGTGCGGAAGGGGTCCGGCTGGCGGTAGAGGTCGAGGCTGGGCAGCTCGGTGAGGGTGAGGCGGTCCTCGAGCCCCGGGTCGAGCACGGGGTAGGGCTGGGAGCCGATCACCTCGACGCTGTGCCCGAGGCGGGCGAGCTCCCTCGACAGATGCCGTACGTAGACGCCCTGGCCCCCGCAGAACGGGTTCCCCTTATAGGTGAGGAGTGCGATCTTGAGCGGTCGCTCGCCGTCGGAAGCACGGTCACTCCGGGACCCCGCCTGACTGGCCTCAGCGGTCACTCCGGGCCCCCTTCTGCCTGCATTGTCCCGCGACACTACGACGGGACGCTAATCTAGAACAAGTTTCAAACTTGATCGTTCGGGAGGCTCTGAATCTACCGGCAGGTAGGAGCGCTGAGAGCAGTGGATCAGGTGATTCACGCCACGACCGGCACGGGCCGGCCGCTCTGCCGAGCCGCATGATCACCGCCCCCTCACCGACGGTCACCACGACCGTCACGGAACGGACCGGAGCGGGACCATGTCTGCCGATGCCACCCCACAGCGCCCGGCGCACTCGCCTCTCACCGAGCGTCAGGAGGCGCGCCGTCGCCGCATCCTGCACGCGAGCGCGCAGTTGGCCAGCCGGGGCGGCTTCGACGCGGTGCAGATGCGGGAGGTCGCCGAGTCCTCGCAGGTCGCCCTCGGCACGCTCTACCGCTACTTCCCCTCCAAGGTGCATCTGCTGGTCGCCACGATGCAGGACCAGCTGGAGCACATGCACGGCACGCTGCGCAAGAAGCCCCCGACCGGCGAAGGCGCCGCGGAGCGCGTCGCGGAGACGCTGATGCGCGCCTTCCGCGCCCTGCAGCGCGAGCCGCACCTGGCGGACGCGATGGTGCGCGCGCTGACCTTCGCCGACCGCAGCGTGTCGCCGGAGGTGGACCAGGTGTCCCGGCAGACGACGGCGATCATCCTGGACTCGATGGGGCTGACCGACCCCACGCCCGAGCAGCTCTCCGCGGTCCGCGTCATCGAGCACACCTGGCACTCGGCGCTGATCACCTGGCTGTCCGGTCGCGCGTCCATCGCGCAGGTGCGCATCGACATCGAGACGGTGTGCCGGCTGATCGACGTGACCGACCCGAAGGCCCCCCGGACGCACCCGTAGGGCGGGACGCACCCGTAGAGCGCGTCAGCGTCCAGGAAGCGGGGGAACTCCTCCGGGAGGAACTCCTCCAGGAGCCGAGGCGTGCGGGAGCGGCGGCCCGCGTACGCACGCACGAGAAGACCTACGAGACGACCGGGGTTCTCCGTCAGGCCCTGGCCTGCGGCCTTCCGGTCCCTCAGTCCGTCCGTCGACGTCGGCCCCGGCGGATGCCCTGTCATACGGCGTCACGCCCGAGTCGGCTACTCCGGTCGAACTCCCTCACTCGCCTCGTAGGCCTCTACCAGCATAGAACACCTGAACCAGAATGAAACCCCCAAATCAAACATTTCTCACTCGTCGGGAGGAAAGACCGCCTCGCCGTTCCCCACCAGCGTTATCATGATCGCCTCCACCGGACAGCTCTCCGCAGCGGCCAGCACCCGCTCGTTGGCGTCCATGTCCGGATCGACCGGATGGGACTGCCGTGCGGTGTCCAGCCGAAAGCCGCCGGGTGCGTGGTGGACGCACTGGGCGGAGCCGATGCACAGGGAGCGGTCCACCTCGACGTGCCAGCGGTCGCCCATGGCGGCTCAGCCCTCCCAGCCCGCCGGCAGATGGATCATCTTGTGCTCCAGGTACTCGCCGAACCCCTCCGGCCCGAACTCCCGGCCCAGGCCGGAGTTCTTGTAACCGCCGAACGGGCCGAGCATGTCGAGGCTGAAGGTGTTCACGGAGTACGTCCCGGTGCGGACCTGGCGGGCGATCTCTATGCCGTGCTCGACGTCGGCCGTCCACACGCTGCCGCTGAGCCCGTAGTCGGAGTCGTTGGCGATCTTGAGGGCCTCGGACTCGTCGCCGTAGGGCAGCAGACAGATCACCGGGCCGAAGATCTCCTCGCGGGCGATCCGCATCGAGTTGTCCACGTCGCCGAAGAGGGTCGGCTCGACGTACCAGCCGCGTTCCAGGCCCGGCGGACGCCCTCCGCCCGTGAGGATCTTCGCGCCCTCCTCCTGGCCGATGCGGATGTAGTCGAGGTTGCGGCGCTGCTGACGCTCGGCCACCAGCGGACCGACCTGGGTCGCCGGGTCCAGCGGGTCGCCGACGACCAGCGCGGCCGCCGCGGCGGCGAAGGCGTCGGCGAACTCGTCGTAGCGCGAGCGCGGCAGCAGGATGCGGGTCTGGGCGACACAGGCCTGGCCGTTGTTCATCCAGGCGGCCGAGACGATCCCCGGCACGGCGGTGGCGATGTCCGCGTCCGGCAGGACGACGGCCGCCGACTTCCCGCCCAGTTCGAGGGTGACCCGGGTGAGGTTGCGGGACGCCACCTCCATGACCCGCTTGCCGGCCGCGACGGAACCCGTGAAGGAGACCTTGTCGACGCCGGGATGCCCGACCAGGTACTCGCTCACCTCGCGGTCCGCGGGAAGGATCGACAGCACGCCCTCCGGCAGCCCCGCCTCGCGCGCGATGTCCGCGAGGACGTACGCGTCCAGCGGCGTCTCCGGCGACGGCTTGAGGATCACGGTGCAGCCGGTGAGCAGCGCGGGCGCGAGTTTGGCGGCGGCGACGAACTGCGGGACGTTCCAGGGGACGACGGCCGCGACCACGCCGACCGGCTCGCGCCGCACGAGGATCCTGCCGAGCACGCCGTCACGCCGCTCCTCGTAGGTGAAGTCGCCGGCGACCTTGATCGCCGAGTCCCACACCATCATCGCGCCGAGGGCCTGCGCGAGGACGCTCCAGGAGTACGGCGAGCCGTTCTCGGCGGAGATCACCCGGGCCAGCTCCTCGTGACTCGCGAGGATGCCGTCCTTGATCCGGGTGACGACCGCGATCCGTTCGTCGAGCGGCAGCCGCGGCCAGGGCCCCTCGTCGAAGGCCCGCCGGGCGACCGCGACGGCACGGTCGACATCGGCCCGCGAGGCATGCGGCACCCGTCCGATGACCTCCTCGGTGTGCGGCGAGATCACCTCGATGACGGCATCGCCCAGGGGGTCCGTCAACGCGCCGCCGATGAACAGCTGTCCGTGTTCCACGAGTTCGGCCATGGCCACTGCCTTCGTTTCTGACGGTATTTCAGAAACTGATACCAGTTCTCGTCACACTAAGCCAGGGCCGCCACCGAACCCGCCCTCACCAGCGGCTTCTTCCTACCGGCCGGCCGCCCGTCGCGCCATCACGGTCCATCCCGGTCCATCCCGCGCCATCAGCCCGTCCAGTCGCACCAGCAGCCCCTTCGGTGCGGCGATCCGCGGAACCGACGCCCGGGAACCCTCTTCGGACACCGTCCGGATGGAGGGCCTTGCAGGCGGGCGGGCCCGAGTATTCTTCCATTGTTCTATTTCAACGCAAACAATCGGGGCTGGGGAGTCAGATGAACGCCATCCGTAGGGGCACCTTGACGGCCGTGCCGTTCAGCGTCGCCGCCGCCGTCTACGTCGGACTCTTTCTCACGCGCTACGACCGGCTGCCCGGGCGGATCGCCACCCACTTCTCGGCGGACGGCAAGGCTGACGACTTCGTGAGCCGGGCCGCCGCGCTGTGGTTCGGCGGGGGCCTGCTCGTCGGCCTCGGGTTACTTTTCACGGTGCTGACCGTGCACAGCAAGGACGGTGCGGGTTCAAGGCTGACTGCCGCGGCCGGCGTCGGCACGGCCGTCACGCTCGGGTATCCGCTGGTCGTCACCGTTCTTGTCAACACGGACGTCCAGGACCCGGCCGAGGTGCAGCTGCCGATGTGGCACATGGCCGTGCTTCTCCTCGCGGGGGTGGCCGCCGGCGCCCTGTCCTGGTGGCTGATCGGCGCAGGGCCGCGCCCGGCCCCCGTGCCCCCGACCCCCTCACTGCCGCTGGCGGAGGGCGAGGCGGCGACCTGGAGCCGAGCCGTCTTCTCCCGCACGCTGCTGTTCGCCTCCGGCGCCCTCGCGGTCTGCGGGCTGTTCGCTCTGGCAACCGGCCCCTGGTGGACGGGTTTGCTGCCTCTCGTCTTCAGCCTGGCCTGCTGCGCGTTCGCCAGTATCCGGGTCACCGTCGACCGGCGCGGACTCACGGTTGCCTCGACGGTACTGCCCAGGCCGCGACTGTCCGTGCCGCTCGGCAATATCGTCGGAGCCGACAGCGTCGAGGTGAACGCCGTGGGTGACTTCGGTGGTTGGGGCTATCGAATACGCCCGGACCGACGAGGCATGGTGCTGCGTTCCGGAGAGGCGCTGTCGGCCCGCACGGCGGGCGGACGCGAGTACGTGGTCACCGTCGACGACTCGACCACCGCGGCCGCGCTGCTCAATGGCCTGGTGGACCGTCATGCGAGGGAGCGCGACTAGCAATGTTGTTCCGGGTGCTTCCCGGCTCGCCTGTGCCGCTGGGCGAGCAGATCGCCGCCTGTGTACGGGGGGCGATCGCCAACGGCACGGCGTCACCGGGCGAGCGACTACCGCCCGCCCGCGAGGTCGCTGAATCGCTGGGCGTCAACGTGCACACGGTTCTCCGCGGATACCAGCGGTTGCGTGACGAGGGCCTGATCGAGCTGCGCCGTGGTCGGGGCGCAGCGATCACCGCAGCACCCGGCGCCGCGCATCAGGCCCGCCTCACCGAGGCCGTGCACCGACTCGTCACCCAGGCGCGCGAGCTCGGCCTCACCGACCAGGAGTTCCTGGCCCTGGTGCGAAACGGCCTCAACAACGCACCTGTCGCCACGCCACCCTCCCCCTCCTCCTGAGGCTGAACGCGCCGGCACGGGTTCTCACCTCCGGACGGCGCCGGCGCGGGTGCGGCCCCTGCCTCCTGGGGGCATGTCCCGCAGTCGGCGACGGGTTGCGCGTGCTGCACCAGCGCAGGTCAGCCCAACGCCCCACGACATCAGTCGACTTGGGCATCCTTTGGAACGAGTTCTAGTTATAGTGGGCGATGGCCGGGCGACGGAGGGCAGATGAAGCGCAGTCAGGACGGACCCGCCGACGGACCCGGCACGTTCGACCATGGCGGTGGTGTCCGCTCGTTGCGGGTGCCGATCCCCGACAACCCCCTCGGCCACACCCTGGTGTACGTCGTCGACACCGACCGCGGGCCGGTGCTGATCGACACCGGCTGGGACGACCCGTCCGCCTGGGAGGCACTGACCTCGGGGCTGACCGCCTGCGGCACGTCCGTCGAGGCCCTGCACGGGGTGGTCGTCACCCACCACCACCCCGACCACCACGGTCTGTCCGGGAAGGTGCGGGAGGCCTCCGGGGCGTGGGTGGCGATGCACGCGGCGGACGCCGCGATCGTGCGGCGCACCCGGGGGACGCGGCCCGAGCGCTGGTACACGTACATGGCGGACAAACTGACGGCCGCCGGCGCCCCCGAGGAGCACATCGCGCCCCTGCGCACGCCCACGGTCCGCCGCCGCACCCTGCCCGGCCTGGCGCCGGCCCTCCCCGACCGGGAGATCGTCCCGGGCGAGTTCCTCGACCTGCCCGGCCGCCGGCTGCGCGCGATCTGGACCCCCGGCCACACGCCGGGCCATGTCTGCCTGCACCTGGAGGAGGAACACCCCGCCCGGCTCGGCGGCCACGGCCGCCTGTTCTCCGGCGACCATCTGCTCCCGGAGATCACCCCGCACATCGGCCTCTACGAGGACCCGGACGACGACACCGTCACCGACCCCCTCGGCGACTACCTGGACTCACTCGAACGCGTCGGCCGCCTCGGCCCGGCCGAGATCCTGCCGGCCCACCAGTACGCCTTCACCGACGCCCCCGCCCGCGTAGGGGAGTTGCTCGTCCACCACGAGGACCGTCTCACCGGCCTCCTGGCCCTGCTCTCCACCCCCCTCACCGCCTGGCAGGTCGCCGAACGCATGGAGTGGAACCGACCCTGGGACCAGATCCCCTACGGCTCCCGCAACATCGCGGTCTCGGAGGCGGAGGCGCATCTGCGCCGACTCGTGAAACAGGGCCGGGCGGAAGCGGTGACGGGGAGCGATCCGGTGACGTACGTGGCGGTGTGACTCGTAAAGCCGATCGCCGCCGACGGTGTGACGCCGGTAATGCCATCGCCGTCTCACGGTCGCGCCTGTTAGACAGGCATATGGATCCTCTGGAGCGCCTCCTCGCCGAACGCGCCTGCGAGCGCCTCGTCGTCGACTTCGTCCACCGTCTCGACCTCGGCGAACCCGCCGACGTGGCCGGGCTGTTCACCGACGACGGCCGCTGGGAGTGGCCGGCCGGGAAGCGGCTGGTCGTGGGGTGCGCGGCCCTGCGGGAGTACTTCGGCTCGCGTCCCCCAGACCGGCTGTCCCGCCGCCTGATGGCGAACATCCTGGTCACGGTGACCGGGCCGGACACCGCGCACGCGGTCTCGTACTTCTCGACGTACCGGGTCGACGGCTACGGGGGCGGCGTCGTCCCCGCCGGCCCGCCGGTCCAGGTCGGCCACTACCAGGACGCGTTCCGGCGGGTCGACGGCGAGTGGCTGCTGGAGCGACGGGTCCTGTTCCTCCCGTTCGGAGGACCGACGCCGCGCGCCGCTACACCGTCAGGGACCTGATCAACTCAGCGGCCGGCGCGAGGAGTTCCGTCTCCTGCGGGCTCATCGTCGGGTTGGCGGCCCGTCGCCGCAGCGCCTGCGCCAGCCCCTCCTCGGTGAGGTCGGACGGGTCGGCGAGGAGCGCCGTCAGCATCGCGCGGGCCGGCTCCGCGACCGGCTCGGCGGATACGGCGGCCTGGGCGAGGATCACCGCCGACGTCCCCCAGTCGAGCCCGGGGTCGCCCTCCTCCGCGTTCGTCCAGTCGATGACCCTCGGGCCGTCGGGGACGAGGACCACGTTGTCGGGGTGCAGGTCGAGGTGCAGGACGCGGGTGCCTTCCGAGACCCGCCCCGGTACCGCGTGCAGGGCGCGCAGCAACCGGGCGAGCATCCTGCCCGCCTCTCCCGCGTCCAGCGCGCCCGCCGTGAACGCCTGGAGCATCGTCGGCCCGTGCAGCCGTTCCATCACCAGGTCGGCGCGCGAGACGGGAGGCCGGACGGCGGGCGCCGGGTAGCCGTGCGCCCGCACATGCGCCATCACCGCCGCCTCGGCGACCGCGTCGCCCCAGCCTTCGCGGTCCCGGCGCAGCACCCAGGCCTCGTCGATCTCGTACACGTCGGCCGTGCGGCCCGAGCCGAGCAGTCTCCCCACCATTGGCATGAGCATGAATTTACGCTCCCCGGGGACCCCCTCGGGCCGGTTCCTACCTGCCGGTAGAGTGGCCGCGTCGTCCACGCCCGTACAGGGGGAAGCCGGTGTAATTCCGGCGCTGACCCGCAACCGTGAAAGCCGGATCGCCCGGTACGGGGCGTGACCGGCTCGCGTGCGTCGGCAGGCCCGCCGTCGCACGGCACCGTCGAGGCATACGGAGCCGAGCCGCCGGGGTGTCCCGTGCTGCCCGGCTCCCCGACCGGGAGAGGCACCCGCCGATCATGAACGTCCGCCGTAGCGCCGCGGCTATCGCCGCCGCCACCGTCGTGCTGGGCGCTGCCGTCCCCGCCGTGGCCGCCACGCCGTCCCCCGCCCCGTCGACGGCGAGGCCCACCGGGCTGTACGGGACGTCCGACCCGACGTACGACGGTGTCTGGCGTCAGTCGCTGGCCCTGCTCGCGCAGCACACCGTGGGCGTAACCCCCGCCGACGCGGCCGTGGCGTGGCTGGCCGGGCAGCAGTGCGCGAACGGCGCCTTCGCCGCCTTCCGCGCCGATCCCGTAGAACCGTGCGACGCGAAGCTGATGACCGACACCAACAGCACGGCCGCGGCCGTCCAGGCGCTGGCCGCCCTCGGCGGTCACCGGGCCTCGGTGGAGAAGGCGGTCGGCTGGCTGAAGTCCGTCCAGAACGCCGACGGTGGCTGGGGCTACGCGGCGGGCGGGGCGAGCGACGCGAACTCGACGTCCGTCGTGGCGGGGGCGCTGGCGGCGGCCGGGCAGCAGCCCGCGCAGGTGCGCAAGGCCGGGAAGTCGCCGCTCGACGCGCTCGGGAAGCTCTCCCTCCCGTGCGGCGGGGACGGCGGCGGCGCGTTCGCCTACCAGCCGGACAAGAAGGGTGCCCTCGCGGCCAACGCGGACGCGACGGCGGCGGGCGTGCTCGGCGCCCTCGGCGAGGGCTTCGCGGCGACGGCCGGAAAGACCTCCGCGGCGCCCGTGTGCGGCGGTACGCCCGGCACGCTCGCCCCGGCCGACCTCGCCCGCAACGGCGCGGCCCACCTCACCCAGGCGGTCGCCGCCACCGGCCACCTCACGTCGGCCCTGCCCGGCGCCGAGGACCAGCCCGACTACGGCAACACCGCCGACGCGGTCGTCGCGCTCGCCGCCCAGGGCTCGGCCGAGCAGGCGAAGAAGCCCCTCGCCTGGCTGCGGCAGAACGCGGCGGCCTGGGCGAAGCAGAGCGGCCCGGCCGCCTACGCCCAGCTGGTCTTCGCCGCCCACGCCACGGGCACCGACCCACGCGCCTTCGGCGGCACGGACCTGGTCGCACAGCTCAACGCGACGGGACCGACCCCGCAGGCCGGCGCGAAGGCCGACGCGAAGGCCGGCGCCGACGCCGACAAGAAGAGCGACTCGGATTCCGGCTACAGCGTCTGGTTGATCGTCGGCGTCTTCCTCGTCGCCGGCATCGGCATCGGGTTGCTGATCAGCGCCCGCGGCCGGAAGCGGCAGCCGTGACTCGCCGTCGCGTCGTCCTCGTCCTCGCCGCGCTGTCACTCGTCCTCACCGGCGCGATCGGCGTGGTCGGCTCGGCCGGCCCGGCCCGGGCGGCGGGCTATCGCTACTGGTCATTCTGGGACCGCGTCGGCGACCGATGGACGTACGCGACACAGGGGCCGTCCACCGCCCGCCCGGCCGACGGCGACGTGCAGGGCTTCCGGTTCGCCGTGAGCGCGGACTCCCAGGACGCGTCGCAGCCGCGCGGCGCGGCCTCTTTCGCGGCGATCTGCACCAGGACGCCCGCGCAGGACGGCACCAAGCGCGTGGCCCTGGTTCTCGACTTCGGCACGGCGGCGGACGCCCCGGGCGGCGAGACCCCGCCGTCGCCCTCGCCGCGCACGGCGTGCGCCCGGGTCTCCCCCGACGCGACGA
Source organism: Streptomyces sp. P3 (assembly GCF_003032475.1). Taxonomy (NCBI): domain Bacteria; kingdom Bacillati; phylum Actinomycetota; class Actinomycetes; order Kitasatosporales; family Streptomycetaceae; genus Streptomyces; species Streptomyces sp. P3. The sequence continues at coordinate 3,797,170 of NZ_CP028369.1, read as the reverse complement.
CGGCCGAGGCCCTCGCCGCCGTCGCCAAGCCCCTGCGCTACGACGCGAACGCCCTGTTGTGCGCGATCGCCGGCTACCCGGAGAAGGGCTGCGGGGAGCAGGTGTCGACGGACCGGTCGGCAGACGCCTCGGCCGACGGGGCGACAAAGCCGACGCAGCCGACGGACGGGACGAAGCAACCCGCGGCGCAGGCCAGGGGGGCCGACGACGACAGCGGCGGCGGCCCGTCGCTCGGCGTCTACGGCGGCGCGGCGGCCGTGGCCGTGCTCGCCGCGGCAGCGGTGTGGCAGGCACGGCGGCGGGGTTCGCGCCGGAATGGCTGACCGCCGCTCCCGCCCGCACCTCCACCCCGCCGCCTGGTGGCTCTGGGCCCTCGGTCTGGGCACCGCCGCCACCCGCACCTCCAACCCGCTCCTCCTCGGCCTGCTCCTCGCCGTGTCCGCCTATGTCGTCGCCGTGTGCCGCCCGGACACTCCCCGGGCCCGCTCCTACGCGGCGTTCCTCAAACTCGCCCTCGCCGTGCTGGTCATCCGGATCTTCTTCGTCGTCGTGCTGGGCTCCCCGATCCCGGGCACCCACGTCCTCGTCACGCTCCCCGAAGTCCCGCTTCCGCACTGGGCGCAGGGCATCCGGCTGGGCGGCGCGGTCACGGCCGAGGGCCTGCTCTTCGCGCTCTACGACGCCCTGCGCCTGGCCACCCTGCTGGTGTGCGTGGGCGCGGCCAACGCCCTGGCCAGCCCCTCCCGCCTGCTGAAGACCCTGCCGGGCGCGCTCTACGAGACGGGGGTCGCGGTGGTGGTGGCCATGACGTTCGCCCCGAACCTGGTCGCGGACGTGCACCGGCTGCGGGCAGCCCGCCGGCTGCGTGGCCGCCCGGACCGGGGTCTGCGCGGCCTGCTCCAGGTGGGCCTGCCGGTCCTGGAGGGCGCGCTGGAACGCTCGGTGGCCCTGGCCGCCTCGATGGACGCCCGCGGTTACGGCCGTACCGCCGACGTCGCCGCCTCCGTCCGCCGGACGACCGCCGCCCTCACGCTGGGCGGCCTGCTCGGCGTCTGCGCGGGAACGTACGGCCTGCTCACCGCGGCCGGCGGCACATACGGCCTGCCGGTGCTGCTGGCCGGGGTCGTCGCCGCCCTCGCCGGGCTGCGCCTGGGGGGCCGCCGTTCCCCGCGCACCCGGTACCGTCCGGACCGCTGGACGCCCCGTGCCTGTCTGGTCGCCGCCTCCGGCGTCACCGTCGCGGCTCTCCTCGTCGTCGTCGCGTCCGCCGATCCGGAAGCCCTGCGTCCCGGGGTGGTGCCGCTGACCGCGCCCGCCCTTCCGCTCTGGCCGGCGGCGGCCGTCCTGGTCGGCCTGCTGCCCGCGTTCGTCTCCGAGGAGCCGTCGTGATCCGTTTCGAGAACGTCTCCGTGACGTACGACGGCGTCGCCGAACCCGCAGTCACCGGCGTCGACTTCGAGATCCCCGAGGGCGAACTCGTGCTGCTGGCGGGCCCGTCGGGGGTGGGCAAGTCGACGCTCCTGGGCACGGTCGGCGGCCTCGTCCCGCACTTCACCGGCGGCACCCTGCGGGGCAGGATCACGGTCGCCGGCCGCGACACCCGCACCCACAGACCGCGTGAACTCGCCGACGTCGTCGGCACGGTGGGCCAGGACCCGCTCTCGCACTTCGTGACGGACACGGTCGAAGAGGAACTCGCCTACGGCATGGAGTCGTTGGGCCTGTCGCCGGAGGTGATGCGCCGCCGCGTCGAGGAGACCCTCGACCTGCTCGGCCTGGCCGGCCTGCGCGACCGCCCCATCGCCACCCTCTCCGGCGGCCAGCAGCAGCGCGTCGCGATCGGCTCGGTCCTCACCCCGCACCCCCGGGTACTGATCCTGGACGAGCCGACGTCCGCGCTCGACCCGGCCGCCGCCGAGGAGGTCCTCGCCGTCCTGCTCCGGCTGGTCCACGACCTGGGGACGACGGTGCTGCTGGCGGAGCACCGGCTGGAGCGCGTCCTGCAGTACGCCGACCAGGTCGCCCTGCTGCCCGCCCCCGGCGCGGCCCCGGTGCTCGGCGCGCCGGCGGAGGTCATGGCAGTCTCCCCGGTGTTCCCGCCGGTCGTGGCCCTGGGCCGACTGGCGGACTGGTCGCCGCTGCCGCTGACGGTGCGCGACGCCCGCCGAAGGGCCGCCGACCTGCGGGAACGCCTCACCGAACGAGGAACACCCCGAAACACCGGCAACGCGCCGGGCGACGCTCACACCGGGTCTGCGGCAGCGACCGCGAAACATGCGATCGCGCTTGCCCCGGGCGTGGAGTCCCCGGCTCAGACGCCGTCCGCGAGGCTCTGGGCCCGCCGCCCGGCCCACCGCCTCCTGCGCCGCGCTCTTTCCGCGTCCCCCGAGGCGCCCACCGCTCCTCCCGCGCCCCCCGCCGAGGCCCGTTCCGTGGGCGTCCGCCTGGCCGGCGTCCAAGCCCTGCGCGACGTCGACCTCACCGTCGCGCCCGGCGAGACCGTCGCCCTCATGGGCCGCAACGGGGCCGGCAAGTCGACGCTGCTCAACACGTTCGTGGGCCTGGTCGAGCCGTCCTCCGGGACGGTCCGCGTGTCGGGGACCGTCCCGCACCGCGCCTCGCCCCGCGACCTGGTCCGCCACGTCGGGCTGGTCCCGCAGGAGCCGCGCGACCTGCTGTACGCCGACACGGTCGCCGCCGAGTGCGCGGCCGCCGACCGGGACGCGCGGGCCGAGCCCGGCTCCTGCCGCGCCCTGGTCTCGGAGCTGCTGCCCGGCATCGCGGACGGCGTCCACCCCCGCGACCTCTCGGAGGGCCAGCGCCTCACCCTCGCGCTGGCGATCGTCCTCACCGCCCGCCCGCCGCTCCTCCTCCTCGACGAGCCGACCCGCGGTCTGGACTACGCGGCGAAGGCCCGCCTGGTCGCCGTCCTGCGCGGGCTGGCGGCGGCCGGTCACGCGATCGTGCTGGCCACGCACGACGTGGAACTGGCCGCGGAACTGGCCCACCGGGTGGTGCTGCTCGCCGAGGGAGAGATCATCGCGGACGGCCCGACGGCCGAGGTCGTGGTCTCCTCGCCGTCCTTCGCCCCCCAGGTGACGAAGATCCTGGCCCCGCAGCGGTGGCTCACGGTCACGCAGGTGAGGGAGGCGCTGCGATGACGGCCCCACCCGGACGGCGCCCCCGTCCCGGACGGCGTCCCCGGACGGGACGGTGCCCCGGACCCGAACGGCCTACCCGGCCCGGACAGACTCCCCGGGCCGGGCGGCGGCCCCGTCCCGTCCGGCTGGGCCCGCGCTCCCTCGCCGCGCTGACGCTGGTCGGCGCGGTGGGCGTGGTCGCCTTCGGATGGCCCTTCCTGGCCCCGCCCGCCTCCGCACTGAACGCCCACGCCCAGGACGCCCCCTGGCTCTTCGCGGGCCTGCTGGTGCTGCTGGTGGCGGTGGTGGCGGCGACGATCTCGGAGTCCGGGCTGGGCGCGAAGGCGGTGGCGATGCTGGGCGTGCTGGCGGCGACGGGCGCGGCGCTGCGTCCGCTCGGCGCGGGGACGGCGGGCATCGAGCCGATGTTCTTCCTGATGGTGCTGAGCGGGCGGGTTCTCGGTCCGGGTTTCGGCTTCGTCCTCGGCTCGGTGACCATGTTCGCGTCCGCGCTGCTCACCGGCGGGGTGGGCCCGTGGATGCCGTTCCAGATGCTGGCGATGGGCTGGTTCACCATGGGCGCGGGCCTGCTGCCGGGCGGCGACCGCCTGCGCGGCCGTGCCGAACTGCTCCTGCTGGCGGTGTACGGCTTCCTGGCCGCCTTCGCCTACGGCACGGCGATGAACCTGGCCGGCTGGCCCTTCATGGGCACGCTGGCCTCGGGCGTCGCCTTCGATCCGGACGGGACGGTCCCGGTGAACCTGGCCCGCTTCGTGGCGTACTGCGTGGCGACGTCCCTGGGCTGGGACCTGGGGCGGGCGCTGGTCACGGTACTGCTGACGTGCACGCTCGGTCCGGCGGTGCTGAAGGCACTGCGCAGAGCCACCCGCCGGGCCGCCTTCGAGACCGCGGTCACATTCGAGGCCCCTCGGACGGCCCCCGAGCACCGTTGACCGGTGAACCACCCCACATGACCCACATCACCTACTAACCTGACTAGTCGAGCAAAATGGATGCCATGTGCATGCCATTTAGGCTCCTGACCTGCGCATTGAGAGCCACGCCACACCGGCGGCCCGCATCCGACATACGACGTCCACTAGCAAAAGGGGTCTTTGCGGGCAGCGGCCGATCCTGTTTCTCTGGATGACGTCGCACGGCGCCGACGAGCCCACGGGCCTCGGCGCCGCGGCATGCAGCCACTCACCGCACACCACGCGGTGCGGCCACGCACCGCGTGACTCCGGCATGCAGGCGACCGCCACCGTTCCCGAAAGAAAAGGTTCTTCGTGTCCGTCTCCGTCATCCGTCGCATCGCTTCCCCGAAGAAGGCCCTCACCGGCGTCGCCGTGGCCGCCGCCGCCGCGGGTCTGGCACTGTCCGCCGCCCCGGCCCACGCCGCGACGACGTCGGCGTCCTCCGCCTCCAAGGCCCAGGCGATCGCGCACAAGATGATCCCGGACGCCGCGCAGTACGAGGCCTTCTCCAACATCGTCAAGCACGAGAGCGGCTGGGACGTCGACGCCACCAACGCCTCCTCCGGCGCCTACGGCCTCGTCCAGGCCCTGCCCGGCTCCAAGATGGCCTCGGCCGGTTCCGACTGGAAGACCAACGCCAAGACCCAGATCAAGTGGGGCCTGGACTACATGAACTCCCGCTACGGCAGCCCGGTCGGCGCCTGGACCTTCTGGCAGGCCAACGGCTGGTACTGAGCCACGCCGACCGCACCGCTCGAACCGCCTGCACCAACCGCTTGAGCCTCACTGCGTGACCGCGCTTCGCGCGCCCCGATACGCGCCGAAGGCGGCGGCCCCCGATCCCCCGGGCCGCCGCCTTCGGCGTTTTCTCACCTCGCCGTGCTCCACTGAGCGAATGACCGGCACCGAGCCCCCGACCGACCCCCCGGAGCCCTTGCAGCCCCCGGGGGCGGCACTGCCCTCGGAGCCGGCCCAGCCCGCGCCGCAGGTTCCCGAAGGACGCGGCGGCGTCCGTCTGGTCCCCGTCCTCCTCGTCCTGACTGCCATGAGCGGCCTGATCGACGCGGTCACCTATCTCGGTCTGGGGCATGTCTTCACCGCCAACATGACCGGCAACGTCGTGGTGCTGGGTTTCGCCGCAGCCGGCGCCCCGGGCTTCTCGGTCCCGCACACGGCGACGTCGCTCGTCTTCTTCCTGGCGGGCGCCGCGACCGGCGGCCGGATCGCCCGGCGGCTCGGCGAAGGCTCGCGCCGCGCGCCGGCGCGCGCGATGCTGGCCACCGAGGCGCTCCTCCTCGCGGTCGCGGCGACCGTGGCGTCCGCCACCTCGGACCACGCCCCGGTCACCGTCTACGCGGTCATCACGTTGACCGCGTTCGCGATGGGCCTGCGCAACGCGACGGTCCGCAAACTGTCGGTGCCCGGCATCACCACGACCACCGTCGTGACGATGACCCTCACCGGCCTGGCCGCCGACTCCTGGGCAGGAGACGGCTCAGGCGGGGGATCGCCCCGCCGCGCCGCGGCCGTGACCGCGATGTTCTCGGGCGCGGTGCTCGGCGCGGCACTGGTGCTCCACACCGACCTGGCGATTCCGCTGCTACTGGCCTCCGTGACGTCGGCGGCCCTGGCCTGCACGGTGTCCGGCGAGGACTGACCGCGGGCGAGGACCGACGGCAAGCGGCACCGACCACGAGCGACGGCCGAACGCCGTCCCGACGTGCGGGGACGGCGCCGCCGGGTCACCCCGCGCTGACCCTCAGCTCCTTCACCCCGTTGATCCAGGCGGACCGCAGCCTTCGTGGGTCGCCCACCAGCTTCATGCCGGGCATGGCGTCGGCGATGGCGTTGAAGATGAGGTTGATCTCGAGGACGGCGAGTGACTTGCCGAGGCAGAAGTGCGGTCCGCCCCCGCCGAACCCGAGATGCGGATTGGGGTCGCGGGTGACGTCGAAGGAGTCCGGGTTCTCGAACACCTCGGGGTCGCGGTTGGCGGAGGCGTAGAAGATGCCGACCCGGTCCCCCTTCCTGATCGGCTTGCCGCCGAGCTCGGTGTCCTGGGTGGCGGTCCGCTGGAAGGCGACGACGGGGGTGGCCCACCGCACGATCTCCTCGGCGGCGGTGTCGGGCCGTTCGCGCTTGTAGAGCTCCCACTGCTCGGGGTGGGTGAGGAAGGCGTGCATCCCGTGGGTGGTGGCGTTGCGGGTCGTCTCGTTTCCGGCCACCGCGAGCATGAGGACGAAGAACCCGAACTCGTCGGAGTTGAGGTTGCCCTCGTTCTCGGCGGCCACCAGCGTGGAGACGATGTCGTTCGCCGGGCACTGTTTGCGTTCCGCGGCCATGCCCATCGCGTACGCGATCACCTCGGCGGCCGACTGCTGGCCGACCTCGGCGGTGATGGCGTACTCGGGGTCGTCGTACGCGATCATCTTGTTGGACCACTCGAAGATCTTCGCGCGGTCGTCCTGGGGTATGCCGATCAGCTCGGCGATGGCCTGCAGCGGCAGCTCCGAGGCGACGGAGGTGACGAAGTCGAAGGAACCGCCACCCTGTTCAAGCGCCCGCTCGACGATGTCGACGGCCCGCGCCCGCAACCGCTCCTCGAGGCCCCGGATGGCCCGCGGAGTGAACCCCCGCTGCACGATCTGGCGCACGCGGGTGTGTTCGGGCGGGTCCATGTTCAGCAGGATGAACCGCTGGGCGTCGATCGAGGCGCGCTCGATGTGCTCGTTGAACCGGATGATCGCGGTGTTGAGGTAGGAGGAGAAGAGCTCGGGGTGCGTGGACACGTATTTCACGTCCGCGTGCCGGGTCACCGCCCAGTACCCCTCGTCCTGGAAGCCGGCGACATTGCCCGACTGAGGGATCCAGCGGACCGGTTCGGCCTGCCGCAATGCGGCGAACTCGGGCAGGGGCACGTGGTGTTGCAGCAGGTCGGGGTCGGTGAAGTCGAACCCGTCGGGAAGCGCTGGACAGTGCATCGGCGGCTCCAGCCATCTGACGACGCCGGCTACGTCGGCATCCGCAGAATCTGACGTGTCATCAGAAACAGATTGCCGAGAAGGTAGTTCAGGAGCCTTGAGGCTGCAAGACCCTTGCGGTGACGCACATCACGTCAGCAGACTGCACAGAGCAGAACTAGAACACGTACTAGTTCCGAAGGGATCCGCACCCATGGCCGCCGAACCCGTGATCGTGGAAGCAGTCCGCACCCCCATCGGCAAGCGCGGCGGCGCGCTAGCCAACCTGCACCCCGCCTATCTCCTGGGCGAGACGTACCGCGAACTCCTCGGCCGCACCGGCATCCCCGCCGACGCCGTGGAACAGATCGTCGGCGGCACGGTGACCCACGCCGGCGAACAGTCCATGAACCCCGCCCGCACCGCCTGGCTGACGATGGGCCTCCCCTACGAGACGGCGGCGACGACGGTCGACTGCCAGTGTGGCTCATCGCAGCAGGCCTCGCACATGACGGCGAACATGATCGCGGCGGGCGTGATCGACGTCGGCATCAGCTGCGGCGTCGAGGCGATGAGCCGTGTCCCGCTCGGCTCGGGCTCGAAGCACGGCCCGGGAAAACCGTTCCCGGACGAGTGGAACGTCGACCTCCCCAACCAGTTCGAGGCGGCGGAACGCATAGCGCGCCACCGCGGCCTGACGCGTACGGACGTGGACGAGCTGGGCGTCCTCTCCCAGACCCGGGCGGCGACGGCCTGGTCGGAGGAACGCTTCAAGCGCGAGACCTTCTCCGTGCAGGTCCCCACCACGGAGGACGAACAGGCGGCGGGCCAGGGCATGTGGCGCCTGGTCGACCGCGACGAGGGCCTGCGCGACACCTCGCTGGACGCTCTGGCGGGCCTCAAGCCCGTGATGCCGACGGCGATCCACACGGCCGGCAACTCGTCGCAGATCAGCGACGGCGCGGCGGCGATCATGTGGGCGTCGAAACGGATGGCACGCGCCCTGAAGCTCAAGCCGAGGGCGCGGATCGTCGCCCAGGCCCTGGTGGGCGCGAACCCCCACTTCCACCTGGACGGCCCGATCGACGCGACGAGGGCCGTCCTCGGCAAGGCGGGCATGACCCTGAAGGACATCGACCTGGTCGAGATCAACGAGGCGTTCGCGTCGGTGGTGCTGAGCTGGACGAAGGTCTTCGACGCCGACCTGTCCAAGGTCAACGTCAACGGCGGCGCGATCGCCCTCGGCCACCCGGTCGGCGCGACGGGCGCCCGCCTGATCACCACGGCCCTGCACGAACTGGAGCGCACGGACAAGGAGTTCGCCCTGATCACCATGTGCGCAGGCGGCGCCCTGGCAACAGGCACGATCATCCAACGGCTGTAACCCACCCCAGAAACACCGAGAACCCGGCGGGCTCAGCCGCGAGGATCGGGCCCGCCGGATTCTTCATGCCGACCGAGTAGGACAGCTCTCCTTGAAGGCGCGGCTGTAGAGGACGTGTTCGGCGGCTGCCTGGTGCCTGGCTTCGCACAGCCGTCGAGCGGCGTGCGCGCGGTCCACTTCGGCCTGCTCGCGCGTCCTGGTCCTGCGGAACACGGTGAGCCGCACGACGCGACGGTCGGGTGAACGTGCCGGGAACTCAGCTGTGCTGTGCTTCACCGAGGGCGTCGGCTTGACGTTTCAATAGCTGCTGGTCCAGCTTCGGAAGGAACGCGCGTTTCTTCGCGTCAGAGAGTTGGCTACCGAAACTGCTGTCCGTTACGACAGTGATGGTCGCTTCTCCTGAGCGGACAGTTGTGACCAGGGAATACGTCTCTGACTTGAACCCGCCGATATTCAAAGCCCAGTGCATCCGGAAGCTCACCGAGGCGTCACCCACCGATACCTGGTCCTTGACTCGTTCGACGCCTGCATTCACGCGGTCGCCGTCGCGGTCCAGCAAGGACAGCGACGGACATGCGTCGAGCGCCGTGTCCAAGGAGGCAAGGTACGCGCCAGCGCCTCGGGAGCGATAGCTGGTGAAGGTAAGCCTCTCGGTCGACGGAGCAAACCCCGGGGCGGATATGTTGACCCAGGCACTGGCCACTGAGTCGGCAAAGACGCCAGACCTGGCGTCCTCAAGCAGTTGGCATGCCGCAGGCCGCACGCTGTGATCGGACTTCTCGCCGCCGGTTTTCGTCTCAGGAGTGCTGATGACGCTGTAGCCCGGCAGAGCGCCTTCTTCGGGAAGCGCCGCCGCCAACTCCGCAGCGGTGAGGGGCCGCCCCACCGTCGCCGACGGCCTCGGCGACAGGGCAGGAGTCGACGACGCGGACTCGTCAGCCGTGTCGTCCCCTCCTGAAGCGCAGCCGCCGACAAGAGTGAGCACAGCACCGACGGCAGCGGCAATGCGGGAGCGACTGCCCCGGTTGGACGACATGACACTCCCCGCGCTCGAACAGCGAATCGCACGGAGTGTAGTCGGTGATCGTCTGCGTCTGTGCCGGTGAACCTTCGCGGTCACAGCACCAGTGACCGCCGTGCTCCTCGAGATGCACGACGAGTGGATCGCCTTTCCCCGCCGCTACCCACCCGAAGGCAACATGGATCAGATCTACCCCACCCAGCCGGTGAAAGCGCCCCCGCACTCCCCAACACCACCGAGATTGATCGCCTGCACCATGTCAGGGGACACGACCGCACGATCACTCCCTGGTACTCCACCCGACTGGAATTCGCGTCGAAAAAAGCGGACAAGTTCGAGCACAGGCACTGTCTGACGGCGGCCCGTTGGCCGAAAGTGCGCTGAGTGGGCTGCGGGCGTCGGCGGCGGGTTCTACTCAGTGCCGGTGTTAGCCTCAGCCCTTTGTGTCGGGGCTCCTTGTGTCGGGGTGGGGGGTGTCGTCCGAGTAGGTGCCTCGCGCCTGTGCCGCCAACCCGTCGACGAAGGACCGCCGTTGATCTCCATACCGGGAGCCGGTCGCGATCGGCTGCCCTCGCTCACGGGGCTGCGTTTCTGGGCGGCTCTGCTCGTCGTGCTCTACCACCTGTCCCGGCAGGCGGGGAAGGTGCCGGGGGTGAGCGACGCCGTCTGGTACGGGCGCAGCGGCGTCACGTTCTTCTTCGTGCTGTCGGGTGTCGTCCTCGCCTGGACGTACGACGGCGCGAACGTGCCCGCCCGGGTCTTCTTCTGGCGGCGCTTCGCCCGGATCTGGCCGCTGCTCGTGGTAGGCGTCGCGGCGTCCGTGGCCGCGTACCTGTACATGGACCGCGCCGTGTCGGCCAAGGCCGTGGTCGCGAACCTGCTGCTGGTGCACGCGTGGTTCCCGCAGCGGGTCATCAACGCGGGCGGCAACCCGGCGGCCTGGTCACTCAGCGACGAGGCCTTCTTCTACCTGGCCTTCCCCGTTCTGCTGACCCTCCTCGCGGGCCGGCGTGCCCGGGTGTGGGTCTGGACCGCGGTCGGCGTCACCTGCGCGGCCCTCGTGCTGTGGCCGGTCCTGTCCGGTCTGCCGCCCGCCACCCGGAGCTGGGCGCTCGACTACCTGCCGCTGACCCGTTTCCTGCAGTTCGTGCTGGGCGTGGTGGCCGGGCTGGCGCTCAAGCGCGGCTGGCGGCCTCCCGTGTCGCTGCCGGTGGCCGCCGGACTCGTCGTCGCCTGGCACCTCGTCCTGCTCCCCTGGTCGAGGGCGGTGCCGGACGCCCTCTGGTACAGCCCCTACTCCGCCTCCCAGTTGCTCTCCGCGCCCGTCTTCGCGGTCCTGATCTGCGCCGCCGCCCGTGCCGACCTGGACGGCCGGCGCACGGGGCTGGGCGGGACCTGGATGATCAGGCTCGGGCACTGGTCGTTCGCCTGGTACCTCCTCCACGAGATCGTGCTCCGCCTGGCCGTCTTCCGCTGGGGCAAGCCCGCTCCCGGCGGCGACACGCTCGTGTTCTGGGCCGGTGTCCTGGTCACCAGCCTGGCCCTGGCCGCCGTGGCCTACCACTGCGTCGAGCACCCCGCGGAACGCCGGCTTCGGCGTCTCGTGGGGGGCCGGCCCTCCGCACCCGCCCGCCCGTCCTCGGACGTGGCGGGGACCGCCGCCCGCTGAGCGACGTCAGCGGGCAGTCCGCCGCGTCCGCCAGAACCGCCGGACCCGGACGAACGTCGTCCAGCAGGCCGCAAGGAGGCTGCCCACGGCGACGAGGGAGAAGAGGACGAGCGCCGGGTTGACCCAGACCGGGACCAGGTCGTAGGACGCGTTGCACTTGTCGTGCAGGGGGAAGAACCGGCTCGGCTCGCGCCAGTGTTCGCTGCGGTAGGCGTCGTCGTAGGTCTGTCCCCGCAGGGCACACGTCTCTCCCACGTCCAGGCCGCCGGAGAAGATTCCGCACAGCCAGACGAAGAACGTCACGGCGCCGGACAGTGCCGAGAGCAGGAACCACAGGACAGGGTGATGGCGGCCGAGTCGCGCACCGACGGCAGCGGCGGTGGCAGGGATGCGGTCGGGGACACCTGCGGCGCACCCGGCGGTCTCGCCGTCGCTCATACCGCCGCCCCCTCGAACTCCCCCCGCCCTCCCCGCACTCACCCGGGCGAGGGTACAGGGGTGGGCGGCGTCCGGCGGGCGGCGGTCCCGGCGGGCGTCCGGGCTCCGTCCGAAGTCGGCGCCCTCTCCAACTCAGCTCTGTAGCATGCCGTTTCACACGGACCAGGGGAGGGACCGGGAATGCTCGGCGAGGCGTTGACCGCGGCTGCGGCCGGTGGGGGGATGGCCGTGGTGCAGGCGGCCGGATCGGACAGCTGGGCCTGGTTCCGGGCCCGGTGTGCCCGGCTCGTCGGGCGGGGGGACGGCGACGCCGAACGCGAGGCGCTCGAGCGGCTCGACCGGACCGCAGCCGTCCTGGACGCCGCCGACGAGAGGGAACGGGCACGCGTGCGGGCGGTGCACGCCGTGCTGTGGCAGGGCGAGTTCGCGTCGCTGCTCGAAGCGCTCGGCGAGGCGGAACGCGAACGGCTCCTCGATCAACTCGCCCGGCTCACCGCGGATGTCACGGCGACCGACGACATTTCACGCGGCGTCGTCACCGGGAACACCTTCCACGGGCCCACCGCCGTGCAGACCGGCGATCACAACCGGCAGGAGAACCACTTCGGGCCGGGGAGATGACCGAACCCGACGGCAGTGGTCCCGAGGTCTCCGGCAACGTCTTCCACGGGCCCGCCGCCCTCCAGGCAGGCGACCACAACGTCCAGGTCGTCCATCATCACGCCGTCCTCACCGCCGGGGACGTCCTCGACACCGCCGCCGACGAACTCGCTCGTGTGGTCGGCGCGCAGTGGCAGGAGGAGGCCGCGCTGCGGCGGTTGACGGATCCCGCGCCGCTGCCCGTGCGGTGGCGGGTGAGTGAGCGCAAGGCCGCGGGACGGGTCGTGGCGGCCACCGGAGAGGGGGCGGCCCGGGCGCGGTTCGGTCCCCTGCCCGGCATCGGGCCGACCACCCGCGCCGGGGTCCGCGCCGGCGGCGGGCTCGCCGAACTGCACGCCGTCTACGGCGGCCTGGCCTCGGGACGGCTGCTGCTCGTCGGGCCGCCCGCCGCCGGCAAGTCCGCCACCGCCGTCCTTCTGCTGCTGGACGCCCTCGCGCACCGGGCGGCGCGGCCCTCGGCCGCCGACCGCGCCCGCGTCCCCGTGCCCGTTCTGCTGTCCCTCGACGGATGGGACCCCGCCGAGGAGAGCGCCACCGACTGGGCCGCGGACCGGCTCAGCCGTCAGTACACCCTCTTCCACGGGCGGGGCGGCCGCGCCCGCGCCCGGCGGCTCCTCGAACAGGGACGGGTCGCCCTCTTCCTGGACGGTCTCGACGAGGTCACCGGCAGACTGCGCGGGGCCATGGTCAGCGCGCTGGAGACAGCGCCCTTCCGGCTGGTGCTGGTGTCCCGGGCGAAGGAGGCGGTGCTCACCGCGAAAAAGGCGCGGCTGGGCGGCGCGCTCGCGCTGGAGATCCAGCCCGTGCGGCCGGCCGACGCCGCCGAGTACCTGCTCGACCGGCTGCCCGCCGCGCCCTCGCCCGCCTGGCGGGCGCTCACCGGGCGGCTCCTGTCGGAGACCGGCCCCGGTCCCGCCTCTGCGGGCCCCCTCGCCGACCCGCTCGCCGCCGCGCTCTCCGGGCCGCTCGCCATCGCCCTGCTGCGTGACGTGTACGGCGACGACGACCCCGTCGACGAACTCCTCGACACCGCCCGCTTCCCCACCGCTCGCGCCGTGGAGAACCATCTCCTCGACCATGCGGTGGCCGCTGCCTACACACGGCGTCCCGGGCACCCACGTCCCCGCTACTCCGCCAGGACCGCCGAGCGCACGCTCCGCCACATCGCCGCCCGCCTCACCGCGGAGGGCACGCGCGATCTGCGCTGGTGGCATGTCCCCGGCTGGACGGGCCGGCGGCCCCGGACGATCGCCGTGTGGATCGTCGCCGCGGTGGTGTGCGGCACGCCCGGCGCGATCATGGCCTGGAGCCTCAGCCCGACCCTCCTGACGGCCGTCGTCGTCCCTCTCGGGGCGATCGCCGGCGGGCACGAGATCGCCCGGCGTCTCGCCCGGTTCAGCGTCCCGCAGCCGCTGTCGAGCGCGGGATGGCGCGACATCTTCACCCGGAGGACGGTCGGCTCCGGCATCACACAATGGCTGTTCGTGGGCACCCTGCTCTGCCTTGTCATACCCGTCGTACCGCTGATCGACGACACTCCGCCGTGGTGGCTGTGGTATCTGGTCACGCTGCCGCTCGGCTTCAGCGAGGTGCTGGTCACCGGCCGCGGATACGAGATCGTCTCCGGCGCCCCGTTCCTCTCCCTGGGAACGGGCCGTCACTACGATCCGGTGCGCGAGCACTACTCTCGGCCCTCGGTGCTCGACACCCGGTCGGTGGGACCGCGCGACGTGTGGCGCCACCACCTCGGGCTGCGCCTGTTCCTGGGGCTGCTCACCGGCCTCGCCCTCGCGCTGTACGTCGGCCCGATCGTGGCCTGGTCCCAGTCCCCCCTGCTGGGGGTGATGTTCGGGGTGACGGCCCTGGTGTGGACCGGCGCCACCTCGGGCCTCGCCGGCAACCTCGCCGTCGCCACCGCCCTGACGGCCGTGCAGCTCCACTACGAGGAGGGCACTCCGCTACGACTGGTGCACTTCCTGGAGGACGCCCGCCGCCGCAACCTGCTGCGGGCGACGGGCCCCGTCTACCAGTTCCGCCACGCCCGTCTCCAGGAACGGCTGGCCCGAGGGGAGCGGGACACGGCGGGGTGATCACCTCGGCGCCGGGTCCTTCCGGGACACCCGCACCGGCTCGGCCGCCCTCCTCCCCCTCGCCGCCGCCTCCGCCTCGACCTCCGACCCGACTTCGGCCTCCGACCCGACTTCGGCCTCCGCCGCCGAGCCCGTCATCGCCGTCCTCGCCGTCGCCGCCGCCGTCGCCGCCGTGGCGGCCTGCGCCCGGGGGCCCATCAGGAGGTAGGACAGGGCGAAGCCGGCCAGCACCACCGTGGCGCCGCCGGCCGCGTCCAGCACCCAGTGGTTGCCGGTGGTCACGATGGACGAGACGGTGAGGAGCGGGTGCAGCAGGCCGAGGGCCTTCACCCACCGTCTCCGGGCGACGATCGCGATGACCAGCCCGCACCACAGGGACCAGCCGAAGTGCAGGGACGGCATCGCCGCGTACTGGTTGGTGAGCGCGGTGAGGGTGCCGTAGTCCGGCTTGGAGAAGTCCTGGACGCCGTGCACCGTGTCGATGACGCCCAGGCCGGGCATCAGGCGGGGCGGGGCCAGCGGGTAGAGCCAGAAGCCGACGAGGGCCAGCAGGGTCGCGAAGCCGAGGGACGCGCGGGCCCAGCGGTAGTCGGCCGGGCGGCGCACGTACAGCACCGCGAGGAGGGTCAGCGGGACGACGAAGTGGAAGGACGTGTAGTAGAAGTCGAAGAAGTCCCGCAGCCAACCGACGCCGGTCACCCAGTGGTTGACCGCGCGCTCCACGTCGAGGTGCAGGAACCGCTCGATGTCGAGGATCTGCTGTCCGTGCGTCTCCGCGCGCGCCCGCCCGCCGGAGTTCGTGCCGCCGGTCGCCGCCAGCCGGACCCGCTGGTAGGCCGCGTAGGTGACACGGATCAGCAGCAGCTCCAACAGCAGGTTGGGGCGGGTCAGGACGCGTTCGAGGAACGGCAGCAGCGGCACGCGCCCCAAGCGCGCGGGAACCGGCGGGGTCTGCTCCGCCGGAATCGGCGTCCGGTAGCGAGGGGACGTCCGCGACAGGAACGGGACGACCGTGGCGGCGGCGACCGCGGCCAGCAGCACCGCGTTGTCGCGCAGCGGGAACAGGGCGGCCATGTGCGGCAGCAGCATGGCCCCGGGGAGCGTCATCACCACGATGACCGCCACCGGCCAGACATAGCGGTCGGCGGCGCGCCGGCCGACCCGGCCGACCACCGCCGGCAGCACCCACAGCAGTTGGTGCTGCCAGGTGGTGGGCGAGACGGCGATCGCCGCGCAGCCCGTCACGGCGACCGCGAGGAGCAGCTGGCCGTCGCGTGCGTAGCGGACCGCCCGGCGCACGCCGAGGACCGCGACCGCCGCGCCGAGCGACAGGAACAGACCGATCTCCAGCGGCCCGGCGAGGCCGAGGCGCAGCAGGGCGCCGTGCAGGGACTGGTTGGCGAGGGCGTCCGCCTCGCCGCCGAGGCCGGCGCCCGCCATGTGGTGCACCCAGTAGATGTACGAGTCGCGCGGCATGGCCGCCCAGGTGAGCAGCGTGAGGCCGGCGAAGGCGGCCCCGGAGGCGGCCGCGGCGCGGCGGCGGCCGGTGAACCAGAGCAGGGCGGCGAAGAGCAGGACCGCGGGCTGCAGGGCGGCGGCCACGCCGATGAGGACGCCGGCGGTCCGCCAGTCCCGGGCGACGAAGCAGCCGAGGGCGACGAGCAGGACCGTGATGATGCCGGTCTGGCCGAGCCAGAACGCGTTGCGCACGGGCAGCGACAGCATGAGCAGGCTGGTCGCGACGGGGGCGGCGAGCAGCGACGTCCGTCTGCCGAGCGGCCGGGGCAGGTTGCGGGCGGCGATCACCCCGAGGGCGGCGACCAGCAGCAGCGTGCCGAAGGTCCAGCCCCACCCGAGGGCCTGTTCGGCCGCCCGGGTGAGGGGTTTGAGCACCAGCCCGCCGAACGGGGTGCCGGTGAAGCGTGCGGAGTCGTAGAGCGAGCCGTTGACGTGCAGCACGCCGTCGGGTCCGACCCAGGTCCCGAGGTCCGTCAGCCGTTCCCCGCGCGGGGTGCCGAGGACGGCGGCCACCTGGCGTACGGCGAGGAGGGCCGCCACCAGCCAGAGGCCGAGGCGGGCCGCGCGCAGCCGCGCCCCGGCCGGGTCGGTGCTGCCGGCCCCTGGGAGGAAGGGTTCCGCCGTCCGCCCGCTGTGTTCCGCATTCGCCACGCTCTGTGGCCTCCCGCCCGTTCGTCCACGCGCGTCGCGCGGATCGTCCGGCGCCTCTCATGAGGCGCACGTCTCCCCCCGCACGGAGACGCCGGCCCCCCGTTCCACCTGACGTCTTCTCTCCTTTTGTCCGGTAGAGGATAGTGCGTCCCCCGGACGCGGCGCTTCCGCGAGGGGCGGTATCCGGATCACCGCGCGGACGGAACGGGCTCCCGCGCCGTACCTTCGTGGCACCCCGCGCGCGGCGGGGAGTACGGAGAGTGGCGGAGTGATACGAGGTGGGGTGCGTTCACGGCGGCGCGTCCGGCTCAGGTACCTCCGCCACGTCACGCGGGCCGTCCCCCGGGCAGCCCCTTCGACAGTTCTCCGCTCCTCCTGCTCCGAACGGGTGAATTCCAGCCGTACGGAGCCCTATGGAGCGGGCGGACGGGCGTCGTCCGCGGCGGGCGTCGTTGACATGGCTTGTTAGCATGCCTAACCATTTGTCAGCGACATGCCGCCCGACATGTCAGGCACACGAGAGGCTGAGCGCATGAGCGAGTCGCAGGTCTGGGACGCCGTCGACGCCTACTTCACCGGCCGTCTCGCCCCGGACGACGAGGTGATGGCGGCCGCGCTGCGGGACAGCGAGGCCGCCGGGCTGCCGCACATCAGCGTGACGGCGAACCAGGGCAAGCTGCTGCAGCTCCTCGCCGAGGTGCAGGGGGCCCGGCAGATCCTGGAGATCGGCACGCTGGGCGGCTACAGCACGATCTGGCTGGCCCGCGCGCTGCCCGCCGACGGCCGGCTGATCTCCCTGGAGTACGACCCCCGGCACGCGGAGGTCGCCGTCCGCAACATCGCCCGCGCGGGCCTCGACAAGGTGGTCGAGGTGCGGGTCGGCGCGGCGCTGGAGTCGCTGCCGCGGCTGGCGGACGAGAACCCGCCCCCCTTCGACCTGGTCTTCATCGACGCCGACAAGGGCAACAACGTGCACTATCTGGAGTGGGCGCTGAGGCTCACCAGCGCGGGCAGTCTGATCGTCGTCGACAACGTCGTCCGCGGCGGCCGGGTCGCCGACGCGCACAGCGACGCGGAGGACGTGCGCGGCAGCCGCGGCGCGGTCGAGCTGATCGGCTCGCATCCGCGGCTGAGCGGCACGGCGATCCAGACGGTTGGAGCGAAGGGCTACGACGGTTTCGCGCTGGCGCGCGTCCTCGCGTAGCCCCTCCGCCGCCGCTGGAGCGAAGGGCTACGACGGTTTCGCGCTGGCGCGCGTCCTCGCGTAGCCCCTCCGCCGCCGCCCCACGACAGCGCGTGTCGAGCTCCGGCACCGCCTGGCGGACGACGAGACACCGTACGGGCGGGCGGCGGAGCGGGCGGGCGGGCGGAGGGCGGCCCGGCGGAGGGCTCAGGCCTCGTGGTAGAAGCCCACGTTGACGCTGCGCGGCCCGGTGCGGTCGAGGACGACGATCTCACCGGCACCGCCGCGGGCGAGCGGCACGGTCCCCCCGTAGGCGAGCGGCTGGGTGTGCTGACCGACGAGGAGCCGCACCTCGGAGGAGGGCTCGTCCTGCGAGCCGCGCAGCCACGACACCTGCCAGGTGCCGTCGGGACCGCACAGGAACTCCAGGTGCACACGGGAGACGAACAGCCAGTCGTCGGGGGTCGCCAGCCGGCACACGGACCTGTCCCGGCCCACCCTCAGCACGGCGCCCGGGTCGCTCGGCGAGTCGGCCATCAGCATGCCGGCCGTGGCGCCCTCTTCCGTCCCGGAGACGGTGGCCATGGTCAGTTCGAGCACGTGCGCTCCCCTTGAGATGTCTGCGGCATGCCTGTCGGCGTCCTGTGTCCTAAGTGTGCGGGTACAGCCGCCGCATGATAAATCGCCCGGGCCCACGGCGTCCGGCACAATGGACGCATGACCGAGCGAAAGCCACCGGGTGTGCCGTTCGAGTCTTGGGTCGACAAGCAGATCCGCGACGCCCAGCGGCGCGGCGAGTTCGACCGACTGCCGGGCGCGGGAAAGCCGTTGCCCGCCGTCACCGACACGTCGTACGACGAACTGTGGTGGATCAAGCGGAAGATGGCCCGCGAGGGGCTCTCCGTGCTGCCGCCGACCCTCGCACTGCGCAAGGAGGCGGAGGACGCCCTCGCGGCGGCCTACGCGGCTCCGTCGGAACGCCTCGTCCGGAAGATCATCACGGACGTCAACGTGAAACTGCGCGACATGATGTTCAAGCCGCCGCCCGGCCCCCCGCTGGGCATGAAACCGTACGACGCCGAAGCGGTCGTACAGGAGTGGCGGGAGCGTCGGGCGGCGGCCGGGGACGTGCCGCGGGAGCCGCGGGACTGAGCGGCGGCGGCGGTGTCAGGGAGCGGTCAGAGGTGCAGCAGCCGCTCGGTGAGCTCGCGGTAGTCCCGCAGGGCGAGCCGCAGTTGCTCGGTGTCGACGGCCGTGGCGGCCGCCGGCCCACGGTCCTTGCTGCCGTGCGCTTTTCCGCCGTCCTCCTGCTGCCATGAGCCGCGCAGGGTACGGCGGCGGCGGTCCACCGCCTCGGTGAGGCGCCCGGCGAGCTCCTCCAGCACCTCGTCGGCCTCCACCACGGCGTCCCGGGGACCGTCGACGAACCCGACGACGGCGTGCCGCAGACGGGTGGCCATCCGGTCGCACTCCTCGTCCGGGAGCAGGGACGACGCGCCGCGGGCGTCGTGACGACCGGCCGCGTCGACCACGTCGCGGGTCGCGGCCGCCGTACTGCCGCCGGCGCCTGTACGACTGCTGACGGTACCGCCAACGCCTGTACGGCCGGTGCCGGCACCGTCGGCGCCCGTGCCTGTAGCACCGGCGTCCGTACCGGGGGCGATTCCCGTTCCGTCCGCGCCGTTCGCGGATGTACCGGGCTCGGGGCGGAGCGGCTTCGGCTTCACGGCCGCCGCACCCGCCGCCGCGCCGGGCGCACGGTCGGCCCCGGCCGAGCCGGTGGCGCCGGTCCGGTCGGCAGTGCCGGTCGGGTCGACGGTACCGGTCCGATCGGCGGCACCGGCGATGGTGTCGGGCGCTGTCGTGAGGGGGGCGTCGGGAGCGGGGGTTGTGGCCGCCTGACCGCGGTCCTCCGGGCCGGTGCCCTTGTTCGGTGTCATGTCCGGCATGGCGGTCAGCCTTCCTTCGCGTGGCGGTGGAAGCCCCACGGCAGCTGGTGGCCGGAGCGCTCCCCGGTGGTCGCGGGCCGGGCCGCGCGGTCGTGGCCGGGGTCGCGGCCGGCCGGGCCGACGAGGTCGTCGAAGAGGGCGCGGGCCTCGACCATGGCGGCCCGCATGTCCTCGGTGCCGGGTGCGTGCCCGCCGTCGGCCCCCGGGACGTCGGCCGAGCCCGGGTGCCGCGTGCCGTCGCCGCCTGCGGAGAAGCGGGCGACTCGGTGGACCCGGCGGTAGCCGTCGACGCGGTGCGCGCGGTGGACGGAGATCGCGGCGAGCTGCTCCTCGTACTGGCCTCCGTCCGGGAAGCCCCGGGCGCCGGCGACTTCCGCGATCAGCCGGTCCGCTTCGGCGACCGCTTCGCGGGGCGAGTCGACGAACCGCTCCTGGGCGGCCGTCCAACGAGCCTCGAAGCGCTCGCGTTCGGCGGCCTCCAGCGGACGCGCGCGCAGCCCGCCGTGCCGCTCCACGCGAGCGTCGAGCTCCCGCTCCGCGGCCTTGACGTCTCCGTCGTGCCGGGCAACCGCCCGGTCGTACTCGGGCCCGAAGCGGTGCTTCAGGCTGCGTCCGCCGTGCGAGCCGCGGGCCCGCACGGCCAGGACGGCCGCGACGGCGACTACGGCCGCCACGACCACGATCAGAGCGATGATCACTCCTGTGGACATGCCTTGCCTTCCGGTGTGTCGGCCCCACGGGCCGGTTCCTGACTCGGGTTGCCCGGACGGCCTCTCCCAAACGACGCGGACCGGGGAGCCGGCCCCGGAACAGCCCCCGCGCCGCCCCCGGAACGGGCTCCGCACGGCCCCGGAACGGGCTCGGCGCGAGCGTCCACGGCCTTCGGAACGGACCCCCGGCGGCCGGGCGAATTCGCTTGCGGGGCGGCCGGGCCGTCTCCCGACAATGTCCGCATGACGACCCCGACCCCCGGCCCGACCCCGACCCGGACCCCGGCTCCGGCTCCGGCTCCGACGCCGTGGACCATCGCCCCCGTGCCCTTCGACTCCCCCGACGCCGTGGCGCTCTGGCGGGCGTACTACACCGAAGTCAGCGACCGCTACTACCTGTTGCACGAGGGGCGCCGTACCGGACTCGAGGAGCTCGACCGGGAGATCGCCGCTCGCTCCGGTGCCGAACTCTCCCCGCCCACCGGGCGGTTGCTGGTGGGCCGGTACGAAGGCGAACCGGCGGGCACCGCGGGCGTACGGATGCTGGACGCGTCGACCGCCGAGCTCACCCGGGTCTTCGTGCGGGAGGGGGTGCGCGGCAGGGGCGGCGCTCCGCTGCTCGTACGGGCCGCTGAGGACGCCGCCCGCGCTCTCGGCGCGAACCGGATGGTGCTCGACACCCGCGGCGACCTGGTCGAGGCCCGCGCTCTGTACGCCCGGCTGGGGTACGCCGAGACCGAGCCGTACAACGCCAACCTCTACGCCGACCACTGGTTCGAGAAATCTCTCTCCCCGCAGCTCAGTTGAGCCGGTTCACCGGGCGACCGTCGTGCGGCTGCTCCCGGTCCGAGCCGCACAGCTCGCCGGTCAGCTCCCTGACCAGCTGGACGAGGTCGGTGGGCCGGTCCGGTCCCCACCAGTCGCCGAGCAGTTCGGCCAGCGACTCCTCACGGGCCGCGGCGAGCCGTTCGGCGGTCACTCGGCCCTCGTCGGTCAGCACCATGTCCAGGCCCTGGCGGACGACGAGACCCCGTCCCTCGATCTGCCGGGCCGCCTCGATGACCACGGGCAGTGGGACGGAGCTGCGCTCGGCCACCAGCGACGGTTCGACGCTGCCGTACCGCTTGATGCGCAGCAGCAGCCAGCTCGCGGCGGGGACGAGGTCGTAGCCGGCGCGGGCGGTGATCGTCCGGTAGATCTCACGGCGGCCCTCGCGGGTGCCGAGGACGGACAGCGCCCGGCACACCTCGTCGTACGAGGAGCGTTCCACCGGGTTGCTGGCGAGGGTCTCGGTGACGTCGGGTGCGGTGACCGAGGCGCGCAGCGGGTCCTCCCGCAGGAACCACGCCAGGACGAAGCCGACCACGGCGACGGGCGCGGCGTACAGGAAGACGTCGGTGATCGCGGAGGCGTACGCGTCCAGGACGCTCGGACGCAGGTCGGACGGCAGGCCCTCGATGCCGCGCGGGTCGGACTCGAGCGCGTCGGCCGAGACTCCGGGCGGGAGCCGGACGCCCGCGAAGGCGTCGGCGAGCTTGTCGCCGAGGCGGGCCGCGAAGACCGTGCCGAAGATCGCGACGCCGAAGGAGGCGCCGATCGAGCGGAAGAAGGTGGCGCCGGAGGTGGCGACGCCGAGGTCCTCGTAGGGGACCGCGTTCTGCACGATCAGCACCAGCACCTGCATGACCAGGCCGAGGCCGAGGCCGAAGACGAAGAAGCAGACGCTCATCTCGAAGGTGGAGCTGTGCTCGTCGAGCCGGTGCAGGAGGAGCAGACCGAGCGCCGTGACGGCGGTGCCCGCGACCGGGAACACCTTCCAGCGGCCGGTGCGGCTGACGACCTGGCCGGACCCGGTGGAGGAGAGCAGCATGCCGACCACCATCGGCAGCATGTGCACGCCGGACATGGTCGGCGAGACGCCGTGCACCACCTGCAGGAAGGTCGGCAGGTAGGTCATCGCGCCGAACATCGCGAAGCCGACGATGAAGCTGATCACGGCGGAGAGGGTGAAGGTGCGGACGCGGAACAGCTTGAGCGGCAGCACCGGTTCGGCCGCCCGCCGCTCCACGGCCACGAACGCCACCGCCAGCAGGGCCCCCAGCAGCGCCAGCGCGACGATCTGCGGCGAGCCCCAGTCCCAGGTGGTGCCGCCGAGCGAGGCCACCAGCACCAGACAGGTGGCGACGGAGGCGATCAGGAAGGTGCCCGGATAGTCGATGACGTGTTTCGTCGACCTGTGCGGGATGCGCAGCACGGCCGCGATGACGGCGAGGGCCACGACGCCGACGGGCAGGTTGACGTAGAACACCCAGCGCCAGCTGAGGTGTTCGGTGAACAGGCCGCCCAGCAGCGGCCCGAGGACGCTCGTGGCGCCGAACACCGCGCCGAACAGGCCCTGGTAGCGCCCTCGGTCGCGCGGCGGCACGATGTCGCCCACGATCGCCATGGACAACACCATCAACCCGCCGCCGCCCAGGCCCTGGAGCGCACGGAAGGCGATCAACTGCGGCATGTTTTGCGCCATTCCGCACAGCGCCGAACCGATCAGGAAGAGGACGATCGCCGCCTCGAACAGTCGCTTGCGCCCGTACTGGTCACCGAGTTTGCCCCACAGCGGGGTCGCGGCCGTCGACGCCAGCAGATATGCCGTGACCACCCAGGACAGATGTTCCATACCACCGAGGTCACTGACGATCGTCGGCAGGGCGGTCGACACGATCGTCTGGTCGAGGGCGGCGAGGAGCATGCCGAGCAGCAGGGCGCCGATCGAGACGAGCACGTTTCCGGACACGTGTTCCTGACGCGGATCCGCCGTACGGCTGTGCGCGTCCAACGCCATGGATGCCTCCTGAGGCTCGGTGACCCTTTCCATCGTGATCGGTGTGACCCGTTATGGCCTCTTGAGTCCTCCCGACTCCTAACGGAATTTGACGTTCCGGGGGCCGTGGACGACCGATTGTGTGGAGGATCTGCATAATCTCTGGAGTTTGAAAGGGGAGGGCCGAACACGTGATCGATCCGACGGGGCGGCAGAGGCGACCGGGACGGTCGGGACTGCCCTGCCCGGAGTGCGGAGCGCTCCGCGCGCCCGACAACACCCCGTCCTGCGCCTGCGCCCGGCGGGCCTCCGACGCCCTGCGTGACACGCGGACGGCGGAGGCGGCCGCCGCGGAGGACTTCGATCCGTTGCGCATACGTCCATACGTGGAACTCGACGAGGCAGAACCTGACGGGGTGAACGGGCGGGGCGTGAACGGGCGGGGCACGACCGGCGCGAGCGACGTTCCCGGTGCGGCCGACGTGACGATGCCGATGGCGGCGGTTCCGGCCGACGCGACGATGCCCCTGCGCCGCGTGGAACCGGCAGGGCCGCCGCCGGACGCCACGGCGGCGCTGCCCACACCGCTCACCCCCGCGGGCTCCGAGCCCAGCACGACCGATCTACGACTGTTCGAAACGGCGTACGCCGGTGCGGCCCATTCCGACGACGAGGAAGCGCGCCCCCGTCCGCGCCGCCGCCGGCTCCTGCTGGTCGCGACGACCGGCGCCGTCGTCGCCGTGGTGACGGCGGCCGGGTTCGCCGCCGGGCTGTTCTCCTACGAGAAGCCGACCCGCGAGAGCGCCGCCCCCGAAGACGTGCGGGCCGCCGTGCCCGCCCCGAGTGTCAGCGCGGCCTCCGCGTCACCGTCGGCGAGCCGCTCCGCGTCCCCGTCCGCCTCCGAGGCCCCGCCGCCGCCCCCCGAGAGCGAGCGCCCGTCGCCGTCCGCGACACCGGAGAGCGCCTCGCCGTCCGCGTCCCCGTCGACCGGGGCGAGCCCGGCGACTCCGAGCGCCGACGCCTCCCGCGCCCCGGGCCCCGACAAGGCGGCCGACGCGGCCCAGAACGGCTCCGTCGGCGTCGTCTCCCTGCGGCGCGGCGACCAGGGCGCCGAGGTGACCGAACTGCAACTGCGGCTGAAGGCGTTGTTCTTCTACGACGGCGAGGCCGACGGCTCCTTCGGCGGCGAGGTCGAGGACGCCCTGCGCAACTACCAGTGGTCCCGGGGGACGACGGAGGACGGACCGGGCGTGTACGGCCCGGTGACCCGGGCCCGCCTGGAATCGGAGACGAAGGAGCCGTAGCCGCCCTCGGAACCGGAGGACGACCAGGGCGCGGGCCCAGGACGGCTCAGCCGACCCGGATC
Organism: Streptomyces sp. P3; assembly: GCF_003032475.1. Classification (NCBI taxonomy): domain Bacteria; kingdom Bacillati; phylum Actinomycetota; class Actinomycetes; order Kitasatosporales; family Streptomycetaceae; genus Streptomyces; species Streptomyces sp. P3. The sequence continues at coordinate 3,772,636 of NZ_CP028369.1, read as the reverse complement.
CGTACCGCCGCCTCCTCCGCGCCCCCCGCGGCCTCCACCCGCACCTCGCGGAGATCACGCACGACCGCGTCCGGCCCGTGTGCCGCCGCTCGCGCCCCCACGCCGACGACCCGCATCCCGGCGGCCCGCCCCGCGGCGACGCCCGCACCGGAGTCCTCGAAGACGACGCACTGCGCCGGGTCGACCCCAAGCTCCGCCGCACCCTTCAGGAAGCCCTCGGGGTCCGGCTTGCTCGCGCCCACCGATTCCGCGGTCACGCGCACCTCGGGGAGTTCCAGCCCCGCCGCGGCCATCCGGGCCGTCGACAGCGGAACGTCCGCCGAGGTGACCAGCGCGTGCCGGACACCGCGCAGGGAGGCGAGGAACTCGGGTGCGCCGGGCACCGGGACGACGCCGTCGAGGTCGGCGGTCTCCGCCGCCAGCATCCGCGCGTTGTCCTCGAGGTTCAGCCGCATGGGCCGGCCGGGCAGCAGCAAAGCCATCGAGGCATGCCCCTGCCGACCGTGGACGACCTTCATGACCTCGTCGCCGTCGAGTCCGTGCGCGTCGGCCCAGCGCCGCCAGATCCGCTCCACGACGGCGTCGGAGTTCACGAGGGTGCCGTCCATGTCGAGCAGGAGGGCGTGGGCGGTGAGGACCGGCATCAGTGACTCCCGTACGTCATCAGTGACTCTCGGACGGCTCTCGTACCTCGCGTCGGCGGCTCTCGCACCAAAGACAAGGCGGCCCCGCCCGCCGGTCAGGGAAAACGAGCGGGAGCCACTTTGTTCCCCTACGGTACAAAACAATGGCCCCCCGGCGCCACCCCGCCCGGCGCCCCGGATCCGCACGGCGCCCGGCACCCTGCGTCGCCCGGCACCCCTCGTCGCGCCTCAGCCGGTGATCGCCTCCCAGAGACTCCACACGCCCAGCAGCAGCATCAGCAGGGCCGCGATGCGGGTGATCAGCTTCAGCGGCACCCGCTTCATCAGGGCCTTTCCACCGACGATGCCGAGCCCGGCCACCGCCCACAGCGCCAGCACCGCGCCCAGGCCCACGGAGAGCGGGTCGTCGTAACGGGCGGCCAGGTTGGCCGTCATGATCTGGGTGAGGTCGCCGAACTCGGCGACGAGGATCAGCATGAAGCCCGCACCGGCGACCTTCCAGAAGGACTGGCCCTGCGGCCGCCGGACCTCCTCGTCGCCCTCGTCCTTCTTCAGCAGCAGCACGGCCGCGCCGCCGAGGAAGAGGACGCCGGTCAGCGCGTGCACGATCTGCTGTGGCAGCAGGGTGAGCACGCTGCCCGCCGCGACGGCGAGCGTGACGTGCAGGGCGAAGGCGGCGGCGATGCCGGCGAAGACGTACGAGGCGCGGTAGCGGGTGCCGAGGACGAGCCCGGCCAGGGCGGTCTTGTCCGGCAGCTCCGCCAGGAAGACGACGCCGAAGACGAGCGCCGTCACGGTAATGCTGATCAAGGTTCCTCTATCGGTCGGGGCCGCCCCGCCGAGAGTGCTGCAGTCCTTGCGAAGATCCTCACGAAGACGCCTCGGCACGGCAGCACACGTCATCCGTGCCGTGCGGCACGGATGGGCACTGCTTGCCGAAGGTCTCGCCGGCGGGCCCCGTCATCACGGACTCGCCTCCGGGCGCCGGCTCAGACGAGCTGAGCAGTATGTCGACGGTCCCGGCGAAGAGCTACTCCCCTTCTGCGCCGTCCAGTGTACGAGATCGTTCCGCCGTAGACCTTGTCGTGTCATGCACTCGTCACTAGCTTCTCATCGAACGCACATCTCCCCGCAACGCGGCGGCGCGAGCATTCCCATGCCCGCACCGCAACACCCCGCCTCCCCAACGGAGTTCGCATGTCGAAGTTCTACGCGCGTGGACGGCTGAGCGCAACAGCCGTCCTCACCGCCCTCATAGCCTCGGTCGGGCTGTTCCAGTCCCCGACCGCCTCCGCCGCCCTCCCCACCCCGGTCTCCGCCGCCACCGCCCGCACCTACCTCGCCTCACTCACCGTGAAGGCCGAGAACCGCACCGGCTACGACCGCGACCTGTTCCCCACCTGGATCACCATCAGCGGCACCTGCAACACCCGTGAGTACATCCTCAAGCGGGACGGCACGAACGTCGTCACCAACTCCGCCTGCACCGCCACCAGCGGCAGCTGGTACAGCCCCTACGACGGCGCCACCTGGACCGCCGCCTCCGACCTCGACATCGACCACCTGGTCCCGCTCGCCGAAGCCTGGGACTCCGGGGCGAGCGCCTGGACCACCGCCCGGCGCCAGTCCTTCGCCAACGACGTGACCCGCCCGCAGCTCATCGCCGTCACGGACAACGTGAACCAGTCCAAGAGCGACCAGGACCCGGCCGAGTGGATGCCGTCGGTCACCTCGTACCGCTGCACCTACGTGCGCGCCTGGGTGCAGGTGAAGTACTACTACGGCCTCTCGGTGGACTCCGCCGAGAAGAGCGCGCTGACGAGCTATCTCGCCGCCTGCTGACCGGTCCGCGGCCGCCCGGCACTCCCCGCGGACCCTCGCCGTTCCGTACCGTACGGTGCGACGGAGGAGGGCGATCACGTGGCCGGACTGCGGCTGGGACCACTGCTGAGATACGCCGACGGCTCGTCCGCGACCGTATGGGTCGAGGCGAGCCGTCCGTGCGCCGCCGAGGTGCGCTGCGCCGACGGTGCGGGCGGCGCCGCCCGCACCTTCCAGGTGGCGGGCCACCACTACGCGCTGGTCGAGGTGAGCGGCCTGACGGCCGGCACCTCGACGGCCTACGAGGTCCTCCTCGACGGGTCACGCGTGTGGCCGCCGCCCGACTCCCCCTTCCCGCCCTCCGAGATCCACTCCCCCGCCGCCGAACGCGACGAGGACGGGGACGGGGACGGGGACGCGCCCGGCGGCGACGCCGTCCGGGTGGCGTTCGGCTCCTGCCGCTGGGCGGCGCCCCCGGCCGGCGGGAACGACCCGGTCGGCCCCGACGCCCTGGACGGCCTGGCGGCGCGCCTCGCCGCCGACCCGACCGCCGAACGCCCGGACGTCCTGCTGCTGCTGGGCGACCAGGTGTACGCCGACGAGGTCTCCGACGCGACCCGGGAGCGGATCGACGCCCGCCGCGGCCTGACCGATCCGCCGGGCGCCGAGGTCGCGGACTACGAGGAGTACACCTGGCTCTACTACGAGTCCTGGCGCGACCCCGGGGTGCGCTGGCTGCTGTCCACCGTGCCGACGTGCATGGTCTTCGACGACCATGACGTGATCGACGACTGGAACACCTCCGTGGCATGGCTGGCCGACATGCGGGGCACCGCCTGGTGGCGCGAGCGGGTGCTGAGCGGTCTGATGTCGTACTGGGTGCACCAGCACCTGGGGAACCTGTCACCGGCCGAACTGGCCACCGACCCGCTCTACGCGGCCGTACGCGACGCGCCCGACGGCACCGACGTGCTGCGCGCCTTCGCCGACCGGGCGGACACCGACCCGGCGTCCGTGCGGTGGAGCTACCGGCGCGACTTCGGGCGGGTGCGGCTGCTGATCGTCGACAGCCGGGCGGCGCGGGTCCTCGACGAGGGCCGGCGCGCCATGCTCGACGAGGGCGAGCGGGCCTGGCTGCGCGACCAGGTGCTCGACCGTCCCGGCTCCTACGACCACCTTCTCCTCGGCTCCTCGCTGCCCTGGCTGCTGCCGCACCTGGTGCACGACGCCGAGGAATGGGACGCGGCCCTGTGCCGGGGCGAGCGCGGCGCGCGCTGGGCCCGCTTCGGGGAGAAGCTGCGGCGCGGCGCGGACCTGGAGCACTGGGCGGCCTTCCCCGAGTCCTTCACCGAGCTGGCGGAGCTGATCGCCGACACGGGGGCCGGGGCGGACGCGCCGGCGAGCGTGCTGGTGCTCTCCGGGGACGTGCACCACGCCTACGTGGCCGAGGCGCGCTGGCGCGACACGCCCGGACCGGCCGCCCGGGTGCTGCAGCTCACCTGCTCCCCCGTCCACAACTCGGTCCCCCTGTCGATCCGGGTGGGCTTCCGTTTCGGCTGGAGCGCCGTGGCCCGCGCGCTCGGCCGGCGGCTGCGCCGGCACGGCCGCTGCCCGCGGCTTCCCGTCAGCTGGCGCAGGAAGGGCGGGCCGTGGTTCGGCAACCAGCTCATGTCGCTGACCCTGCGCGGCCGTTCCGCCCGGTTGCGGCTGGAGCAGGCGCAGAAGGACGGGGCGCTCGCGACGGTGGCGGAGTCCGACCTCACCTCCTGAGGCGTTCGATCTACGACGGACAGTCATCTGATTACTCGTCAAAAAGGGTAAAACGTAAGGTGGTTGCCCTCTTATGCGTCAGTGATGGCTCAAGTTGAACTAGCAAGCATCAGTTCGCTCCCCCTAGCGTTGACGGCTCGTTCGGTACCGCCGCCCCCGACGACGGGTCCGGTCCACTCCCCTTTTCAGGACCGGCCCGCCCGACACCGAAGGAGCACCCCCCACCATGTCCGCTCGTCTCGACACCGCACAGCCGTACGCGGTCGGTCTCTACCGCATCGTCGTCGGCCTGCTCTTCACCTGCCACGGCGCGGCCTCGCTCTTCGGCGTCCTCGGCGCGGAGGCCGCCGGCCGCACCGTCGACACCGGCGCCTGGCCCGGCTGGTACGCGGCCGTGATCCAGCTCGTCTGCGGCAGCCTGGTGCTGGTCGGCCTCGGCACACGGCCCGCCGCCCTACTCGCCTCGGGCTCCATGGCGTACGCGTACTTCAAGGTGCACCAGCCCAACGCCCTGTGGCCGATGGAGAACGGCGGCGAGGCGTCGGCGATGTTCTGCTGGGCCTTCCTGCTGCTGGTGTTCACCGGTTCCGGAGCCCTCGGCCTGGACCGCCTGGTCGCGAGCCGCACGGCCACGAGGCGGGAGCCCGCCTCGCAGCAGGCCACGGTCTCCGTCTGACCCGGCCGGCGCGCCCGTCCCACGAGCACGGCGTCCCACGAGCACGCCGTCCCGCCCCCCGGCAGCCGCCCGCCCAGATGGCTGCCGGGCGGCTGTCGGGGGGGGCGGGGCATCCCAAGGGTGAATGTGGTGTGCCGAACACACGAGCCCCCCGTGAATCCGCTGTCACACCCCGGGCGTACGCTGTATGGCTGTCATTGGCCGCATCTGCCGCTCCCCCGCGACACAGCGGCACCGGTCGGTCGTCACGGGGGAGACACGGGGAGTTCGCGGTGTTCGAGAGTGTGGGGGCGTTGCTCGCCAGCCCCTGGATCTACGCGGTGGTGGGCCTGTCGGTCCTCCTGGACGTGTTCCTGCCGGTGCTGCCCAGCGGGGTGCTCGTCATCACGGCGGCCACGGCCGCCGCGGCGGGTTCGGGCGCGGCGACCGGACAGGTCCCGCACGACGTGCCCGACGTCATGGTCCTGATCCTCTCCGCGGCGACCGCCTCGGTGCTGGGCGACCTGGTGGCCTACCGGCTCGCCTGGCGCGGCGGCGAGCGCCTGGACCGGGCGATCTCCCGCTCCCGTCGGCTGACCACCGCGCAGGAACGCCTCGGTGAGGCACTGGCCCGTGGCGGCGGCGCCCTGGTCGTGCTGGCCCGGTTCGCCCCGGCGGGCCGCTCCGTCGTCTCGCTGATCGCGGGCGCCGCGCACCGCCGCCCGCGCGAGTTCCTCCCGTGGTCCGCGCTGGCCGGCCTGTCCTGGGCGGGCTACAGCGCCGCCCTCGGCTACTTCGGCGCCCACTGGCTGGGCACGACCTGGCTGGCGACGGGGGTGTCGGTCCTCGCCCTGTTCGGCGCGGGCGCCGCCGCCGGCTTCGTCATGCGCCGCCAGCCGGCGTAAGGGCCCGGCCGGGCCCCGCGCGGCCGGCCCCAGGCACCACGCGGTCCACCGACCGCGCCACGGGGTCGCCGGTACGGGCTCGGGCAGCTCGGCACGGTGGCACGCGGGCCGGGACCGCCCCGGGCGGGAGCCGTTTACCCGAACCGGCCCACGTCCCTGCTCCGGGGCCGTGCGCCAGGCGCCGCGGGCCGCCACGGCGGACATCAAGCCGCCCGGACGCCCTGAGCGGCCCCGGGTGGACCGGGCAGGGCCCGCCGGGCCGATCGCGCGGCGCAAGCCCGCACGGCACAGGCCGTCCAGGACGGGTGGTGGCGGCCGACCGCCGTGGCCGGGCCGACTACGCCCGCGCCGCGGCGTCACCGCGGGACGCGCCGCGCACCTCGAGGCCGTCCAGGAGTTCCGCCGTGGCCGCGGCGACGGCGTCCACCGCCCGCTCGAACACCTCCCGGTTGTGCTCGGCCGGGGCCCGGAAACCGGACACCTTGCGGACGTACTGCAGCGCTGCGGCGCGCACCTCGTCCTCGGTCGCCTCCTCGGGCAACGCGGGCGGACGCAACGTCTTGATACTCCGGCACATGCCCACAGTCTGCCCCCGCGTCCCCCTCCTGTGCCACGATCGCCTCTGTGGCGGCCACCGCTCCCGCGGGGCCGACCGACGAGAGGAACGACAGCACCATGCCGCACGACATACGCACCGTCGCCGTCCTCGGCCCCGGCGGGGTGGGCGGACTGCTCGCCGCCCTGCTGTCCCGCGCCGGGCTCCGGGTGACCTGCCTGGCCGGCGAGGACACCGCGAAGGTCCTGCGCACCCAGGGCATCCGCGTGCACAGCGCCACGTTCGGGGAGTTCACCGCCCCCGTCGACGCGGACACCGAACTGCGCGCTCCGGTCGACGCGGTCCTGATCGCCGTCAAGCAGACGGCGCTCGACGCGGCTCTGGCCCGCATCCCCGCCTCGGCGCTCGCCGAGGACACCCTGCTCGTGCCGTTGCTGAACGGCGTCGAGCACCCGGCCGCCCTGCGCGCGCACCACCGCCCCGACGGGGTGGCCCCCGCCGTGATCCGCGTGGAGTCCACCCGGGTCGCCCCGGGAGTGATCGAACACGGGAGCTCGTTCGCGGAGATCGACCTGACCGGCGACACCGTGCCGCGCCCGCGTCTGGTCGCGCTCGCGCGGACGCTGACGGCGGCCGGCCCGACGGTCCGCGTCCTGCCGGACGAGACGGCCGCCCTGTGGGCGAAGATGTCGTTCCTCGCGCCCTTCGCCCTGCTCACCACCCGCCACGCACTGCCCTTGGGCGAGGTGCGCACCCGGCATCGCGAGGAGCTGGCCGCGCTGGTCGAGGAGACCGCCGCCGTCAGCACCGCCTGCGGCGCACCCGTGGACCCGGCGACGGCCCTCGCACGCTACGACGTCTTCGCCCCGGCCATGAAGTCCTCCATGCAGCGCGACGCCGAGGCCGGCCGGCCTCTCGAACTGGACGCGATCGGCGGGGCGTTGCTGCGCGCGGCCGCACGGCAGGGGGTGCCGGCGCCGGTGACGGCGCGTCTGGTGAGGGAGTTGACGGACGCCCACGGAGCGGCCGTTGCCCGACCGGGCGCCACCCCGCCCGGCGCTCCTCGGTAGGAGCGGGGGCGGGCCGTACGCGTCCCCTTGCCCTCCATGGCCGTCATCCCAGGTATGGGGTACGACACGGGCGGCGGTCGTGACGGCGGGTCGTTACGATCATGAGGCTCCCGGGCGAACTCGGCCCCGCCGTCGCCCCGTTCACGACCGAAGGAAGAATGACGCATGCCCGTTCCCGTTCTCGGCGCCGTGTCGCGGGCGGCGTCGCTCATGCGCCGCCGCGTTCCGACCTGTGTGCTCGGCAACGCAGGTCCGCCGTCTCTCGGCGACGGGCACGCCGTCGACCGCTATGTGCCGATCGCCTCGCTGACCAAGGTCGTCACCGGCACGGCGCTGACCCGGATGGCCGCGGCGGGAGTGCTCGCCCTCGACGATCCGGTCGAGCGGTGGCTGCCCGCGGCCCCCGCCACCGGGATCACCCTGCTCGACCTCGCCCGGCACACCTCCGGCCTCCCCAGGCTGCCGCCGGGCCCCCTGCCGGACCGGGATCCGTACGCCGCCTTCGACCTCCCCGCACTGCACGCGCTCCTCCCCCGGCTGGACACGCTGGCCGACGCTCCGCCGGGGAGCAGGGAGGAGTACTCCAACTTCGGCTACGCGATCCTGGGCGCTGCCCTGACCGCCGCGGCCGGGACGACCTACGAGGAGCTGGCGACGGCGTACGTGCTGGGCCCGCTGGACATCGTGGAGATGACCGCACGCCCCGCCCCCGAGCGGTGCCTGCAGGCCCCGGGGCTGTTCGGCGCTTCCCGCAGGCCCTGGACGATGGACGGGGCGATCCTGCCGGCGGGGGGCCTGTGGGCGACTCCCCGCGCCGTGGCCGACCTGGTCGTGCGACTGCTCGTGGAGCGGCGGCTGGGTGACCCCGCGCCCTCCTGGATACGGACCGGCTCGCTGGTCTGGCACAACGGGGCGACCCGTCTCGCTTCACTGTTCGCCGGGGCCGAGGACGACGGGAGCTGGGTGGTCGTCCACCGCCTCAACGCGGAACCGGAGGAGACGGACCGGCTGGGCGTCACGCTGCTCGGCCAGGGCAGGGGCCGGGAGCCGGGGCAGGACCGGACCGCCGACTGAGCCATCCCACCCTCGCTCCAGACCCCGTTAATTCGAACACTCGTTCACACGAACACCCCAAAGGAGCTCGCTACTCAAAATCGAACAGGCGTACCATTGCCGTGTGGCTACGACCTATGACTTTCCCAGCGACCTGCGCGCCGGTCAGGAGGAGCTGCATCAGGTCCGGGCCGAGCTGTCGGCCCTGCTGAAGCGGCTTCCCTGGTCGGTGGAGCCCCTGGACGGCTACAGCGACACCGGCGGCTGGCGCAAGGCCGAGCGGCCCGCCTCGCCCGGCTGGACGGCGGACGAGCAGGCGGAGGTGGAGAAGCTGCGGCGGCGGGAGCACGAGCTCGCGGTGTTCGTGACCTGCCACCGCTTCTGGGCGGAGGTCGCGGCGGCGGACCGCGTCGAGGCCCGCATGGCCCTCAAGCACACCCCCGACCCACCCCCCGACCCCGCTGCCGGACAGGCCTGACCCCGACACGAGAACGGCCCCCCGGGAAACGGAGGGCCGTCGGTGGCGACGACCCGGGAGGCGGGTCGTCGTCCTTGGTGGGCGCGGACGGTTTCGAACCGCCGACATCCTGCTTGTAAGGCAGGCGCTCTACCCCTGAGCTACGCACCCAGGACGAGTCGACAGCCTACATGGCCGCGGCACGTGCCCCGCAAACCCGTATCGGGGGTTACCCCCACCTCGGATCCGGGAGTGTGCCGGATCGTCCCAGGGCCCGCGGCTGCCTACCGTCGTCAGTGCATCGTCAGACAGCGCAGGGGGAGATCGCCATGGTCCGCACCACCCGTTCAGCCCGCTCGGTCCTCGTCGCCGGGGCCGTCGTGGCCCTCGCGGCAGGCGTGACCGCCTGCGGCGCCTCCGCCGCGGACGACGACCACCCCGACCACCGGACGTTCGGCATCTCGGGCGCCACCCTCACCATCGACTCCGACGACTCGGCGCTGGAGATCGTCGCCTCCAAGGACGCCGAGGCGGGCAAGGTCGACGTCACGCGATGGTTCGAGGGCTCGGTCGTCCTCGGCGGGAATCCGAGGGTGACCTGGTCGATGAAGGACGACCGGCTGACGCTGCGCACGCACTGCTCCGGCCTGGTCGCCGACTGCTCGGCCAAGCACCGCATCGAAGTGCCCCGGGGGGTCGCGGTGAAGGTCGAGGACGACGACGGCAGCGTCCTGGCGCGCGGTTTCCGGGACGCGCTGAGCGTCCACTCCGAGGACGGCTCCGTACACGTCACCGACTCCACGGGACCGCTGGAGCTGCGCACGGACGACGGTTCGGTCCGCGCCGAGGTCGCCTCCCGCTCGGTGACCACGCACACCCAGGACGGCTCGGTGCGCCTCACCCTCAGCACCGTCCCGGACCGGGTGGAGTCCGTCAGCGACGACGGCTCGGTGACCATCGCGCTGCCCGCGGCCACGTACCGGGTGACGACCGAGACGGACGACGGCGGGGTGGACGTGTCCGTGCCGCGCGACGAGTCCAGCGCCCATGTGGTGAACGCGCGCACCGCCGACGGCAAAGTCACCGTCCGGAACGCGAACTGATCGGCCCGTGTGTTCGTCCTTAACCGGTGGGAGAATGACACCGGGCAGGGCGGATCACAGCACGGGAGAGGGATGTGACGGCGACACCAGTACGGCCGTACTCGCCGTCGCCGTCGCGCGCGGACCGTCCCGCGCTCACCGCGCTGAAGGACACCCTGATCCTCGTCGCCCTTCCCCTGACGGTCGCGCTGGCGCTGCCCGCCGCGTTCGCCGGCGGCGGCACCCGGCGCTGGTTCGGCGGGCGCTCGGAGGAGCAGCGCGCCGAGGCCCAGGCCGCGAAGGACGCGGCGGCCGCCGCGTTCTACGAACTGGACAGCGCCCAGCGGGATCTGCGCATCTCGATCGAGACCATCAAGGCGGTGGACGACTCGCCGGCCGCCGGACGCGCGGTGTCCGACTTCGAGGCCGTCGGCCGGCGCATCGACGAGGCCAGCCACCAGTACATCGAAGCGGTGGACGCCCACGATCTCGACCGGGACGACCTGGAGGCGTCGGCGGCCGCCCAGGCGCGCGACCGGCTGACCCGCGCCAAGGAGGAGCTGGGCCGGGTCAAGCAGGAGCTGGACCGGTTCGCCGCCGGACTGGGCCCGCTGCTCGGCAAGGCCGAGACGCAACTGGCCCGGCTCGCGCCGGCCGTGGAGCGGGCCCGGCAGGCGCTGCTGGCCGCCTCCGGCGCACTGGACGCGGCCCGGGGAAGCGGCCTGCGGGCGGACGACCTGGCGGCCCGGCTGGCGGCGCTCGCGCCGGAGCTGACGATGCTGAACCAGGGTGCGGGCAAACACGGGCTGCCACAGACCCTGGAGCGCGCCGAGCGGGTCGCGCGGGAGGCGGAGGCGGTCCGCGCGGAGGCCGGACGGCTGCCGGAGCGGGCCGCCGAGATCGACCACCGGCTGGTCTCGTTGCGTACCCGCGCGCAGGCGCTGACCACCCGCTCGGGACAGGTGGATCCGGTGCTCAGCGAGCTGCGCCGGCGGTTCACGGCGGCCTGCTGGCAGGATCTCCAGCACGTTCCCGACCAGGCCGGGGAGAACGTCCGGCAGGCCGAGGAGAAGCTGTCCGAGGCGCAGGCCGCACGGGACGCTCAGCGCTGGCCCGACGCCACCGCGCTGCTGTCCACGGTGCGGGCGCTGCTGAACACCACGGACGAGGCGGTGTCGGCCGCCGGAGATCGGCTGACCAGGCTGAACGCGGTACAGAAGGATCCGCGGGCGGAGATCGACCGGACCCGGTTCGCGATCCGGGACGCCCAGCGGCTGGCCATGGCGGGGCGCAACACGCCCGACCCCCGGCACGCGCGTCCGCTGGACGAGTCGGTGGCGCGGCTGGAGCGGGCGATCGCCACGCTGGAGGGCCGGCACCCCGACTACTGGCACTTCCTCACCGAGACGGAGGCCGTCCGGCAGGCGGTCGCCGGCACGGTGGCCCGGATCCGCGAGGAGCGCGGCACCGGGCACTGACATTGCCCCCGCCGCTCGACGGGCGGATATTGGATGACGAGGACACGTGCGGACGTTCCGGGCACGTGACGTCCTTCTGTCGGCATGTCTCACCTATCGGGAGGCGGAGATGGCGACGCACGCACTGCGTTCCGGCTCGAAACGGCGGATCAGGATCGACGACCATCTGCCGGTCGACCACCGGCTGAACCTGGTCTACCGGATCGGCGCCGGGCTGATGGGCCTGGGTCTGATCGTCTTCGGCGTCTTCGGGATCATCGACAGGATCGGCTTCTTCGACACCGGCGGGGACGAGGTGTGGAGCCTCAACACCAACGGCGCGCTGAGCTGGCTGTCGGTCGCGGTCGGGCTGCTGCTCTTCGCGGGCTTGGTGATCGGCGGGAACGTCGCGTCCACGCTGAACATGGTCTTCGGGGTGCTGTTCATCCTCAGCGGGTTCCTGAACATGGCCCTGCTGGAGACGGACTACAACTTCCTGGCCTTCGAGATCCAGAACTGCATGCTCAGCTTCGTGATCGGCATTCTGCTGATGGTGTTCGGGATGTACGGCAGGGTGGGGTCCGCCCTGCCGCACGACAACCCGTACTGGCGGGCCCGCCACCCCGAGGGGAGTGACGGGCCGGCCGGATCCGGGGCGGTGGGCCCCGATCAGGTGCGGTAGGCGTAGTAGTACGCGTTGGGGTTCTGCGCGAGGAGGCTCGACAACGACTTACGCAGCGTGTTGTTCGAGTGGTACGTCACGTACGGCACGCCGTTGCTCTTGGCGGTGACGATCATCGTGTGGTCCTTGGACCCGTCGCGGTCGAAGTCCATCTGGAGGACGTCGCCGACCTCGAGCTGGTAGACGTTGGCGAGCGGGGTGGTGCGCTTGGAGTTCTGGGCGAACCAGGACCACTCGTTGACGCCGACGAACGAGTCGGACTGGATGTCGGCGTTGCCGAACCACCGGGTGTAGTCGTACACGTAGCCCGGGACGTGCTTCCAGCCGCCGGCCTTGAGGGACTGGCTGACGAAGTTGGTGCAGTCGCCGCCCGCGGTGTGGTTGTTGAAGTCCGGGTAGTCCTTGTTGTACGTGTACACGTACTTCTCGGCGTAGGCCGCCATCGCCTTGTAGTCGTAGGCGGTGCCGGTCTTCGGGGCGGCGGCCGGATTGCGGGTGGTCGCCGCGCGCGGGGCGTTCGGCATGGTGTCGTCCGCGGTCGTCACCTTCACCGTGGGCGTCGGCTTGGAGAGCGTGTTCACCGCGAGGCCACCCTGGTCGGTGTCCCGGATGGTGGTGAGCTGCCAGTTGCCCTGCCGGTCGGCCTTGAACGTCAGCTCGTGCTTGGCCTGGAACCCGGTGGTCTTCGGGGCGTTGCCGCGCGTCTGGGCGTAGGTCAGCGTCGTGGTCTCGGTGACCGCGGCCTTGGCCGTACGGCCCGTCACGCGCGTGGCGTTCAGGGTGACGGTGGTGGTGGCCTTGCTGTACTTCTCGCCGGCCTTCGCCAGCTTGTCCTTGCGCTCGCCGAGCGTGGAGAGCGCGGCGTCCTCCGTGCGGGCGGTGCCGGAGCTCAGCTTGACGTCGCCCGAGAAACCGTTGGTCAGCGGCTTCGACCGGTCACCCTGCGCGCCGGTGACCAGCGCGTCGGTACGGTCGGTGAAGACCGCGTCGGCCAGCCTCTGGAAGGTGGCCTTCGTCCTGGCGTCGACCTTGGGGTCGTCGACGACCGCGGCGCCCGCGGACCAGTTGGGCAGCAACGCCACTCCGGCGACGACCGAGGTGGCGGCGGCCCCGAGTATCGCGACGCGGCGGCGTGTCGCCTTCAATTTCCTTGACTTCACTGATGTTTCCCCTCTTGCCCCGGCGATGGGATGCCGAGGAGGGCATCCTCGCACGGGGTGTGTGGCTGTTGTGAAGGGGGTTGCGGTTGAGGTTTGGTTACTTCACCCGCCGTCCCCCGGCGGTCACTTGACGACCGTGGACCAGTCCGGGCTCTGCGCGGGATCCAGCGTGCGCAGCCGCTCCAGGGTGGCGGGTGTCTGGACGTCCATCCAGTCGGCGAGCTCCTTGAAGGAGACGCACTTGACGTCCTTCTTGGTGCACACGTTCTCGATGGTCCGGTCGACGGCCTTCATGTAGATGCCGCCGTTCCAGTCCTCGAAGTGGTTGCCGATGAAGAGCGGCGCCCTGCTGCCGTAGTACACGCGGTTGAAGCCCGCCATGTAGGCGTCGGCGGTCTCCTGTTCCCACTGCGGGTACTCGGCCGGGTTGCCGTGGACCTCCCCCTTGGTCTGGTTGTACAGGAAGTTGAAGTCCATGGACAGGCCCTGGTACTTGCCGCCCTCGTACGGGAGCATCTGCAGCGGGAAGTCCCAGATGCCGTTCTTCTTCGTCGGCCAGATCTGGAAGTCGCCGGCGGAGGACGCGTCGTAGCGCCAGCCGTAGCCCTTGGCGGCCTTCAGCAGGTTCGCCTGTCCCTCCAGGCAGGGCGCCCGGCCGCCGACGACCGCCTTCTTGAAGTCGAAGGGCAGCGGGGCGATGTCCTGGTAGCCGGTGTTGGTCTTCCAGTTCTCCACGAACTTGTAGAACTGGTCGATCTCGCTCTTCCACTCCTCGACGCTCCAGTCCTTGCCGCCCTTGGCGCCGCAGAAGTGGCCGTTGAAGTGGGTGCCGATCTCGTTCCCCTCCTTCCACGCCTCGCCGAGCTGCTCCAGCGTGGTGCGGATGTGTTCGTCGGTGGGGAAGCTGATCGCGGCGGAGCCCTTGGGGTGCTGCGGCGGGGAGTACAGGTCCTTCTTGCTCTTGGGCAGCAGGTAGATGCCGGTGAGGAAGAAGGTCATGTGCGCGTTGTACTGCTCGGCCATCTTCCGGTAGTGCTCGAAGAGACCGTCGTCGCCCATGAGCGCGCCGTCCCAGGAGAAGACCACGAACTGGGGCGGCTTCTCCCCCGGCTTGAGCGGGACCGGCTTCAGCTCGCCCTTCTGCGGACCGGTGTACGAGGTGGATCCGTCCCCCAGCACATGCGTCTTGCCGTCCCACGCCGGCTCCTCGGTCGCCCCCGCCGACGCCTTCTTGCTGTCCCCCGACGACGCGGTCGGCTCGGTGTTCGTTGTGCTGTTGAGCACCAGATATCCGGCCACCAGGGACGCGACGACGAGCAGCGCCGCCAGCGTCAGGAACCCCGGGTGCGTGGCAGCGGGGCGGCGCGTTGTTGCCGGGGCCTTGCGGCGGCGGCCCGACGGTGACTTCATGTGCGGCTCATTCTCCGGATTCTGGGGACACGGGCGGCCTGCTCGGTGGTCAGCCGAGCGGGCTCATGGCACCTGACCAGATGCCGTACGGGACGCTTTTCTGGGACGTGCCTGCGATGCCTTTCAGGGGAAGCGGTTCGAGGCTCTTGGTGAGGTCGATGCGGTAGACGACGACCGCCGTGGAGACGGACTTGGCGGTGCCGACGAACCAGGCGGCGGTGTCGTTCTGGGTGGTGCCCGCCTTCCCGGCCACCCGGGACGGCGTGTCGGGCGTGTCCCCGGGGTGGGCCGTGCGGAAGGAGTCGGCGAGCGCCGAGCTGACCTCCCTGGCCACGCGCGCGCTCATCGCCCGGTCGGCGCTCGGGGTCTCCAGGACGAGCTTGGCGCCGTTCTTGGTGATCAGCCGCACCGAGTACGGCTCGGTGTGCTTGCCGTCCGCGGCGAAGGTGGCGTAGCCGCTGGCCATGCGGATCGCGCTGGGCGTGGCGCTGCCCGTGGTCAGGGCCGGCACCTGCGCCCCGAAGCTGGAGGGCAGCAGCCCGGACTTCTCGGCGGTGGCACGCACCAGGTCCAGGCCGGTGTCCATGCCGAGCTGCATGAACGGCGTGTTCACCGACAGCTCCAGCGCCCGCCGCAGGGAGATCTGCCCGTAGGACCTGCCCCCGTCGTTCTTCGCGGCCACCGGATTGCCGCTGCGGTCCCAGTAGGGGCCCTCGGGCGTCTTCACCAGCACCTTGTCGTTGCCGTCGTACAGCGACTCCCCGGTGACAGGCGTGGTTCCCCCCTCGCGGGTCTTGTGGACGCCGTGCTCCAGGCCGGCCGCGTAGACGAACGGCAGGAAGGCGCTGCCGGCCGGGACGGTGGTGGCGTTGGACTCGTTGTAGCCCTGCGTACGGTGGTCGGGGCCGCCGTACACGGCGAGGATCCGCCCGTCGGCGGCCACCGAGGACGCGCCGTAGTGGGCGGCCTTCGCGTTCTTCGGATCGCCCTTGAGGGCCTTGTCGCGGGCCTTGGTGACGGCCTCGGTGAGCTGGGCCTCGCGCTTCTTGTCGAAGGTCGTGTAGATCTGGTAGCCGCCGAGGTCGAAGTCCTTGTCGGAGATGTTCCCGGCCTTCTTGGCGTACTGGGCGGCGAGTTCCACCAGGTAGTCGCTCTGCTCACCGGTGTCGTACAGCGGGTTGGCCTTGAGCGGCTCGGGGAACTTCCTGTAGGTGGCACGCTCGGCCTTCGACAGCTTGCCGATCTCGACCATCCGGTCCAGGGTCCACGACCAGCGCTCGACGGCCCTGGCGCGGTTGGCGGAGTTGAGGGTCGGGTCGTACAGGCCGGCGCCCTTGAGGAGCGAGGCGAGGAACGCGGCCTCGCTGGCGTTGAGCTCGCCGACGTCCTTGCCGTAGTAGGCCTGGGCGGCGCGCTGGATGCCGTAGGTGCCGCGGCCGAACCAGCTGGTGTTGAGATAGCCCTCGAGGATGTCGTCCTTGCTCATCTGGTTGTCGAGCTTGAGGGAGATCATCGCCTCGGTGAACTTGCGGCTGATCGTCTGGTTCTGGTTCAGGTAGACGTTCTTCACGTACTGCTGGGTGATCGTGGAGCCGCCCTGGGTGTCGCCCTGGCCGATGGTGCGGAACAGGGCCCGGCTGATGCCCTTGAAGGAGATGCCGGGGTCGCTGTAGAAGCTCGCGTTCTCCGCGGAGAGCACGGCCCAGCGGACGTCCTCGGGGATGTCCTTCAGCGGCATCGCCTGCCGCTGCACCCAGCCGGTGCGGGCCATCGGCGTCCCGTCGGCCCAGAAGTACACGTTGTCCTGCTGTGTGGCATAGGTGTTGAGATTGTCCGGGATGTCGGTGGCGGCGTAGGCAACGGCCAGGAACATGCCGGTCAGACCTATGGAGCCGAGGACCCCGCCGAGCCACTGACGCCAGGAGGGTATCCAGCGCCGCCAGCCGTCACGGCCGGGCCGCGGGTACTGCGGGCGCAGTTTGCGGACGTACGGAGTGACACGAGACACATACGGCGCCAGCACGGCGAGGAGCGGGGCGAGTCGAGGGCCCAGAGCCGCAGAAATGCGGACATGCAGGGGAGGGCGGGGGGCCTTGCGCCGATTCTTCGACGAACGTGCCTCGCCGTCGGCACCCCCCTGGAATATATCCGCGTCGACCGGTATGTCCGACACGCGCAGCTGCATGGTCTCGTCCGCCTGGAAAGCGGCCGGCACCTTCAACTGCATGGTGGCGTCCGGTTCTTGGGGCTCCTCCCCCTGCCCCGCCTGGGTCACGACCCGTCTCCCTCCCGCACTCCGTATTGCTCGCAGGCAGACGTACAGACTTCCGAGGGCCTGACATGGTTGCCGTTGACGCGGCCGCAAACAGTGAACCCTCCGACCTAGGGGTCCAGCGCGGCGCTCTCAAATTACCAGCGCTCTTCGCAAATTCTCCACATAAGAAAGTGACAGAAGCGAACAGAGGTAAAACTGCTGACACCGTCTCCGAGCATAGGGGCTTAGTCTGACCGCATGCCTCGCTACGAGTACCGCTGCCGGACCTGCGGCGACACCTTCGAACTGAGCCGTCCGATGGCGCAGTCCGCCGACCCCGCGGACTGCCCCGCCGGGCACGACGATACGGTCAAACTCCTGTCCACGGTGGCAGTCGGCGGCACGAAATCCGCCCCCGCGCCACAAGCGGGCGGCGGGGGCGGAGGCGGTTGCTGCGGCGGGGGCTGCTGCTCCTGACCGTGTTACCGACGGAAACCCTTTCCGTCGGCCATGTGCCGCGGCAGCCCTTTACGCGGGTCGGATTCCGCGACAATCCCTGAGGAACTCCCGCAGAATGCGCTCCCCGGCCAGCACGCCACGCTCCGGCAGGGCGGTGATCTGCGGGGCCGCCCAGGCCGCGTCCGCCAGCTCGCCGTGGCCCGGACGCCAGCCGCGGTCCGCGGCCAGCAGCAGGTCGGCGTCGAGCAGCGAGTCGCCCGCCGCCAGCGTCAGTTCGGCGCCGGTGCGGCGGACCACCTCACGCACGGCGGCGCTCTTGGTGAGCGGCTTCGGCACGGCGTAGATCTTGCGGCCCTGGAGCGACACGGTCCAGCCGCGGTTCTCCGCCCAGGCCGCCAGTTCCTTCACCCACTCCTCGGGCAGCAGCTCGCGCTCCACGACGAGGTAGGCGAACAGGTCCTCGGCGACCCGCTGCTTGCGCAGCCAGAGCGGGTCCGCCGTCTTCGCCAGGTACTCCTGCACCTCCGCGAGCGGCGCGCACTCGTCGGCCAGCCGCGCGAGCACGCGCGCGTGCCAGTCGTGGTCGGTCGCCCCGTCGACGAGGAGATGGCCGCCGTTGGCGCAGATCGCGTACTTCGGCGGCGGCCCGGGGAGGTTGATGCGCTGGTACTGCTTGCGCGTCCGGGTCGTCGTCGGCATGAACAGCGCCGCGTCCCCGAGGTCGGTGAGCAGCTGCGCCGCCGTCTCGGTCATGAACGACAGCGGTCTCGCCTCGTGCACCTCCACGCACAGCAGCCGCGGAGCCCGGGCGTCCGGCATGGTCAGCGCCAGCGCCGCCGCCGAGTAGATGAGCGTACGGTCGAGGTCGCTCGCCACCAGAACCGGCATCAGACCGTCACCGCCTTGCCGTCGGCGCCGGTCGCACCGCGGGTGAACTGCGGGTGGATCAGACCCACGCAGGTGTACGGCAGGTCACCGACCTCCTCGACGGGCACCCCTCGCTGTCCGGCGAGCAGCCGTACGTGGTCCAGGTCGGCGCCCGCCCCGGCCCGCGCCAGGATCTTCCACGGCACCCGGCGCAGCAGCACCCGCGTGGTCTCTCCGACGCCCGGCTTGACCAGGTTCACGTCGTGGATGCCGTACTCCTCGCTGATCCGCTCCACCGCCGCCCAGCCCTGCCAGCTCGGCGTGCGGTCACCGGCGAGCAGCTCCTTCACCGCGCCGCCGACGGCTTCCGCGACCTCGGGGAAGCGGGCGGCCACGGCGTCCAGGAAGTCCGCAGAGACGTCCACGCCGGCGAGCTCCCGGTAGAACTTCGCGCCGTGGAAGTCGTCCGGCCCGACCAGGTCGGCGCGCAGGACGGTCCGTGAGATCAGCCCGGAGACGGTCGAGTTGAGGCAGGCGGACGGGATGAGGAAGTCCTCCCGGGTGCCGTACGTCCGCACGCACGAGCCGGGGTCGGCCAGCACCGCGATCTCCGGGTCGAAGCCGGCCGCGCCGCCGCCCGCCTCGAACTCCTCGATCGCCGCGGCCAGTTCCCGGGTGATCGCGCCCTTGCCGGTCCAGCCGTCGACGAACACGACGTCCCGCGGGTCGTGATGGGCCGCGAGCCAGCGCAGCGCGTTGGCGTCGATGCCCCGGCCGCGCACGATCGACACGGCGTAGTGCGGCAGGTCGAGGCCGTGCCGGAACTGCGCCCAGCGGCGCATCAGCACGCCGACCGGGGTCCCGGCCCGGGCCAGCGAGACGAGGACGGGCCGCGGCGAGCGCTCCGCGATCACGGTCTCGGTGACGACGCCCACGGCCCGCGCGATCCGCTCCGCCGAGGTCTCGAGGGCCGCGTGGAACAGCTCCTGGTACTGCTCGCTGGGCTGGTACTCGACGGGCAGCGACTCGGCGTAGTGCGCGCCGCCGCTCTGGATGGCCTCCTCCCGCTCCTCGGTCGGCGCCTCCAGCGTCACGTCCGAGAGGTCCTGGAGCAGCCAGCCGACCTCCTCGGGCGCGTACGAGGAGAAGGCGGGGCCGCGAAGGGGCTCGGGCAGCATGACGGGTCTCTTTTCGGGCAGTGCGGCTGCGTACAGCGGCTCGGGGACGTACGAGGGGACGACCGCGAGGACGACGTGCGGGGTGTGCGCGGCCAGCCGGGACAGAAGGCCGTCGGGGGCGTGCAGCGGCGGGGTGTCCGCCACCGAGTCCACGACGGCGACGACGGCGTCGAAGCCGCCGCCTGCGACGTTGTAGGCATAGCGCTCGCCGGGGCCGTCTGCGGGGTCGTCGTGGGCGGGGAAGACGATCCGGCTGCGTATCGCGTAGCCGGGGTCGTCGACCGCGAGGACGGGCGAGCGGGTGGTGGTCGAGTAGCGCACCTCGGCGGAGACGGTCTCCCCCAGCTCCCGCGCCAGCCGCAGCGGCGTGTACATCAGCTCCTCGAAGCCGAGCACCAGGACGCTCCGCGCGTCGGCGGGTATCGCTTCCGCGAGGCGGGCCGCCATGGCGGGGAGGGCGGCCTCGAGCCGGCCCCGGTGGGCGGGGGTGAAGCCGTGCCGGCCGCCGTCCGGCAGGCCGCGCGGCCAGTGCAGGTCCACGCGGGTCGCGCTGTCCCGGGCGCCCGGCTGCCCGGTGCGGTCGTCCGCCGGGTGCGGGTCCGGTGCGGCCGGCCCCGACGAGCCCGCGGACGACCGCTCACCGCTCGCGGCGGCCGCGGCCTCGTACCGGGCGACCAGGGCCTGCCCCTTCTCCAGCACCCCTTCCGGGAGGCGGACCGCGCCCGAGGCGGTGGCGACCAGGTCCACCCGGGCGCCGATCTCGCGGGCGAAGTCGTCGAGGCGGCCCGCGTCGGCCGCCGAGCGCATGTCGACGAGGGCGACGACGACGTACCGGTCCCGCGGATAGCGCCCGTGCAGGTCGCGGATCGTGTTCAGCACGGTGTTGCCGGTGGAGAACTCGTCGTCCACCAGCACCAGCGGGCCGTCGCCGACCAGCAGGGTCGGGTCCTCCGGCAGCAGCAGGTGGGAGGTGGCGTGGGAGTGGGACTCCTCGAAACCGCCCGCCGTCGCGACGCCCGGGACCGGACGCCGGGTGGAGTGCAGGTACGGGGCGACGCCGACGCCGTCGGCGACGCTGTGGCCGAGACCGGTGGCCGTCTCCGCGTAGCCGAGGACGACCGCCCTCGCCGCCTCCTCGGGGCCGAGCAGCTCCCGCACCCGGCGGCCGAGGGCGAGGCCGTGGCCGTGGACGACCGCCGGCGACTGCGGGACGTGCTTGCCCAGGACGTGGGAGACCAGCAGATGCGCCCGCTTGGGGTTGCGGCGCAGGGCCAGCCCCAGCATCTCCGGCAGCGCGTCGTCGCCCACCAGCTCCAGTCCGAGCCGCTCGGCGACCCAGGTCCCGGACCAGACCCCGTTGTTCACTGCGTTTCTCATGCGTCCCTAGATCGTGAGGTGGGTGAGGGGCTCTCGTTCGGGCCGGACCGGGCTCGCGGGCCCCGGCATCGCGCCCCGACCGCCCCGACCCGAACAGGAGACCCTAGCCGGGTATGCCGGCTGCGAGCAGGTCGACGAAGCTGACGTCCTCGTGCGCGACGCCGAAGACCTCCGCGCGCAGCATGGTGCGCTCGGCCCAGGCGCGGTGCGGCTTCACCTCGTTCATCTTGTTCGTGTACTGCGACCGCAGTACACCCCCACCGCCGCGTTCCGGCCGCAGGATGTCCGCCGCGTCGCTGTACTCCTCGTGACTGACCACGGACAGCGCGTGCACGGCCGGCACGTGCGAGGGGTGGATGCAGGTCTTGCCGAGCAGGCCGTTGGCCTGGTCGAGGGAGATCTCGCGCAGCAGACCGTCCATCGCGTGCTCGATCAGTCTCTCGCGCAGCTCCACCGCCTGCCCCTCCAGGAAGGGACTGTGGCGCAGCATCGGCTTGAACATGCGCTCGGGGACCCGGAAGTACTCCCACACCGGTCCGGTCACGGTGAACCCGCTGCCGTCGGCCCGTCCCAGCATGTTCACCACGTCGGCGATCACCGAGGCGACGATCTGGACGTCGTAGGCGGTCATGTCGGGCGCCCGGCGCAGTCCGTACGCGGAACAGAAGTCGGTCACGCCGAGGCGCAGGGCGAGGACCCGGCTGCGGTACTTGTCGACGGCACGGGCGATGCCCTCCAGAGCGTCCACCCGCGACTCGCGGTACATCAGCTCCGGCGTCTCCAGCACGGGCATGCCGAACAGGCGGTGCCCGCTCGCCGCCTCCGCGCCGGCCAGCGCCTCCAGGAACGGGACGCCGCGCTCCTCGGTGAACTTCGGGAACACGAACCCGCTGAGCAGCCCGGCGTTGCCGCCGAGTCGCCGGACCAGGTCGGGGATCTGTTCGGGCGTGCGCACCCGGATGAAGAGCAGCGGCAGCTCCCCGTCCGTGCGGTCCGCGAGCTCGGCGAACTGGCGGACGAGGTTCTCCTCGCCGGCCGCGACGTCCTCGTCGCCGATGGAGTCCTCCAGGCACAGCACCATCGACACCACGCCGCGCCCGGTCTGCTTGACGACGTCGTCCGCCAGCCGGGGCCGGGTGGCCGGGCTGTAGAGCGTGGCGCCCAGGGCCGCGGAGAGCAGCCTGGCCGGTGAGTCCGCCGTGAAGACGCACGGCTCCCGGTGAAAGAGGCGCTGCCGCACCTCAGGGGCGAGGTGCCCGAAATGACGCATAAATCTCCCCCGTGGTGCAAGGTATGGCATGGATTCGGCAAGAGGTGGCCGGTAATAGTACGTAGGGATCCATGTCCCAGGTTCCCCCGGGGCATGAATTTCAGGTAACTCGACCATGTAGGTCGCCGAGTACCCCGCGTTGTCGTGAGCAGGCCCGAGAAGGCAGGATGACCGCATGACGCACGCGATGCTGAAGGGGTCGAACGTCCCGCTGAAAGCCACCACGGTGCGCGCCGTGCTGCGCTGGACCCCCGGGCAGGGGGTCCCGGACGTCGATGCCTCCGCGCTGCTCCTCGGTCTCGACGGTCGTGTGCGCTCCGACGAGGACTTCGTCTTCTACAACCAGCCCCGGCACCCCTCCGGGAAGGTGTGGCGGCTCGGCAAGAAGCGGGTTGCCGAGGGCCTCACCGACACGATCCAGACCGATCTGTCCGGTGTCGAGTCCGGTGTCGGCCGTATTCTCCTGACCGCTTCGGCGGACGGCGTCACCTTCGACCGCGTACGTTCCCTCACCATCGCGCTGTACGACGCGACGACCGACGGGGAGCCGCTGGCCACCTTCGACATCCGCCCGGAGACGGGCCAGGAGACGGCTCTCATCTGCGGCGAGCTCTACCGGCGCGGGGAGGGCTGGAAGTTCCGCGCACTGGGTGAGGGCTACTCCAACGGCCTCAAGGGGCTGGCCACCGACTTCGGCATCTCGGTCGACGAGTCCGAGGAGGCCGACGTCCCCGAGGCCGCCGCGTCGGCTCCGCGCACGCCCAGCCTGTCGCAGCCGCTGCCGCCGGAGCGGCCCACGTCGGCCGTCCCGCAGCAGCCGCCGGCCTACGGCTACCCGGCCAGCCTGCCGACCTACGGCTACGGCTACCCCGACGGTTCGTTCCGGCTGCCGCCGCAGGGGCCGCAGTTCGTCGGACGGTGAGGGGCGGAAGGCCCCGGCCGGGCCCCTACCGCTCGGCCTTCGTCTTGTAGCCGCGCCCCCACTGCAGCCCCCACCCGTACAGTCGGTCCAGCTCCGCCTGGAAGCCGTAGACGAACCGCACCTCGCGTCGCACCATCAGCTCGCCCTTGACGTTCTCTATCATCACCACCGCGCAGGAGCGGGCCTGCGGGTGCCGCTCGTCGAGGCCTATCTCGATCCGCGGCCCGTTGCTCGGGTACAGCGTGACGATCGCGTGGGTGCGGTCAAACGCCGGTGTCTGGTCGTAGATGTACACGAAGACCAGCAGCCGTTTGATCTCGTCGCGGTGGTCGAGGTTGACGTACATCGTCTCGCCGGACGCCGAGCCGAACCGGTCGTCGCCGCTGAGCTTCACGTACGGCGCCGCGTTCACGTCGCCCAGCAGTCCGCCGAGCGGCTGCACGACGCCCTTCGTGCCGTCGGCCAGTTCGTACAGGCAGCCGAGGTCGAGGTCGACGTTGACCATGCTCTGGCTGTGCCCGACGACCTCCGGGGGCCGCAGCGCCTTGAAGGGGTGGCGCAGCAGGCTCTCCCGCTGCGGCCCGCCGATGTCGGACGTCCGCATCCGCCAGGCGAGGTTGACGCGCAGGTTGCCGGTGGCGGCCCCCTGTTTGGTGAGGGAGACCTGGCTGTGCCGTTTGGTCAGCTCGATCGCGTTCGTGGCCGCGTTGCCCGAGTCGAAGTCGGTCGCGCGGCTGCCCAGCAGCCCGTCGAAGATGCCCATTCCCCGCCCCCACGTCCACGATGAAAACCGGCGGGGCGGCCGTGGAGGACAGTTTCCTCACCGGCCGCCCCGCTCAGAGCGTTCCTCACGCAGAAGGTGATCACACCCCGGACGACACCTCAGTCTTCTCGTCCGAGGCCGTCGCTTTTCCCTCTGCCGCTGCCAGCGCCTTGTTGCGTCGTACGGAGGACCAGAAGGACCAGGCGATCAGCAGAACGCCGATCAGGCCGGTGATGACCTCGTGGATCTGGTACTGGATGGTGACCAGGAGGAGCACGGCCAGGGCGCCGATGGCGTAGTGGGCGCCGTGCTCCAGGTAGACGTAGTCGTCGAGGGTGCCCTGGCGGACCAGGTACACGGTGAGGGACCGGACGTACATGGCGCCGACGCCGAGGCCGAGGGCCATCAGGACGATGTCGTTGGTGACCGCGAACGCGCCGATCACTCCGTCGAAGGAGAAGGAGGCGTCGAGGACCTCGAGGTAGAGGAACATGAAGAAGGCGGCCTGGCCGGCGAGGACGATCGCCGGGCGCTGCTTACCGGTGCGCGCGGCCTCCTCCTCTTCCTCGTGCTCCCGCTCCTCCTCTTCCTCGAGCTTGTCCTCGAAGTAGCCGGAGAGGCCGCCGACGATCATGTACGTGATCAGGCCGGCGATGCCCGAGATCAGGACCGTCTCCGCCTTGTCGACGTGCGCCCCGCCGTGCTGGTGGGCGTGGGCGGCGAAGGTGAAGGAGGTGATCAGCAGGACGATCAGGGCGATGCAGACCGACAGCATGTCGACCTTGCCGAGCTTGGCGAGCGGGCGCTCGATCCAGCGCAGCCACTGGATGTCCCGGTCCTCGAAGATGAAGTCCAGGAAGATCATCAACAGGAACATGCCACCGAACGCGGCGATCGACGGGTGGGCGTCGGTGACGAGCTGCTGGTACTGGTCCTTGTCGTTGAGCGCGAGGTCGACCGCGTCGATCGGACCGATCTTGGCGCTGATGGCGACGATGACGACGGGGAAGACCAGCCGCATGCCGAAGACCGCGATCAGCACGCCGATCGTGAGGAAGATCTTCTGCCAGAAGGCGTTCATCTTCTTCAGGATCCCGGCGTTGACCACCGCGTTGTCGAACGACAGCGAGATCTCCAGGATGCAGAGGATCGCCACGATGCCGAGCGCCTCCCACCCCCCGTAGAAGGCCGCTGCGACCAGGCCGAGCGCGGTGATCGCGAACGACCAGCCGAAAGTTTTCAGAAGCACTGGCTACCCAATCCTGTGTTGGGGGTCCCCTCAGACGGATCTGAGGGCGGGTCTCCCCCGCGCCGTACTCGGCTTTACGAAACATTGACTTTCAGCTGCGAAGTCTAAGGGTCGACTGCTCCGTAAGGGGCGGGCGGGCCCCGTACCGATCGGTAGTCGGCCTCCGTGCGGAATCCGGGACTGCTAGGAGACGTTCACCCCGAAGTCGAGGGCGATGCCCCGCAGACCCGACGCGTACCCCTGTCCCACGGCCCTGAACTTCCACTCGCCCTGATACCGGTACAACTCGCCGAAGATCATCGCGGTCTCCGTGCCGGCGTCCTCGCTGAGGTCGTAGCGGGCGAGCTCCTGGCCGTCGGCCTGGTTGACGACGCGGATGAACGCGTTGGAGACCTGACCGAAGGTCTGGCCCCGCTCGTCGGCCATGTGGATGGAGACGGGAAAGACGATCTTGTCGCACTGCGGCGGAACCTTGAGGAGGTTCACGATCAGCGACTCGTCGTCGCCCTCGCCCTCGCCGGTCAGGTTGTCGCCGGTGTGCTCCACCGAGCCGTCCGGGCTCTGGAGCTGGTTGTAGAAGACGAACCACTCGTCCCCCATGACCCGCCCGCCGGTGCACAGCAGGGCGCTGGCGTCCAGGTCGAAGGGGGCTCCGGTGGTGGAGCGCGCGTCCCAGCCGAGTCCGACCATCACCTGCGTGAGGTTCGGCGCGGCCTTGGACAGGGAGACGTTGCCCCCCTTGGCGAGCGTGACGCCCATATTGCTGGTCCTCCCCTAGGTCATGCTCAGGCAGTCTCTTCGGTTGTCCTGGACTCCCCCGGAGGGGGACCCCCCAGGCGCCGCCCGTAGAGACGGTGCGGCGCCTGGCGTCCAGATGAATCGGGTCCTGCGCGGGTGACTCAGACGTTGACGCCGAAGTCCTGCGCGATGCCGCGCAGGCCTGAGGCGTAGCCCTGGCCGATGGCACGGAACTTCCACTCGGCGCCGTGCCGGTACAGCTCGCCGAAGACCATCGCGGTCTCCGTGCTCGCGTCCTCGCTGAGGTCGTAGCGGGCGATCTCGGCCCCGCCGGCCTGGTTCACGACGCGGATGAACGCGTTGCGGACCTGCCCGAAGGACTGCTGCCGGTTCTCGGCGTCGTAGATCGACACCGGGAAGACGATCTTGTCGACGTCGGCGGGGACCGTGGCGAGGTTGACCTTGATCGCCTCGTCGTCGCCCTCGCCCTCACCGGTGGTGTTGTCACCGGTGTGCTCGACCGAGCCGTCGGGGCTCTTCAGGTTGTTGAAGAAGACGAAGTTGGCGTCACTGGCGACCTTGCCGGCGTTGTTCACCAGCAGCGCGCTGGCGTCCAGGTCGAAGTCGGTGCCGGTCGTGGTGCGGACGTCCCACCCCAGACCGACGATGACCGCGGTCAGGCCCGGGGCCTCCTTGGTCAGCGATACGTTGCCGCCCTTGCTGAGGCTGACTCCCACGAGCTCCTCCATTGGTTTCCGGGGCGGGGAGCCCCGTGATGCGTCGGATATCGGATCAACGAGTCGATCCTAGTGACGGGTTCCCGAAGCACGCAGGCCCTGGGGCCGAAGAATCACAGGGTGTCGAGCGCCTTGACGTACTCGCCGAGGTCACGCGCGTCCGGCAGGGCGTTGACGACCGTCCAGCGCACGACGCCCTCCTTGTCGATGACGAAGGTGCCGCGCACCGCGCAGCCCTTGTCCTCGGCGAAGACGCCGTAGGCGCGGGACACCTCGCCGTGCGGCCAGAAGTCGCTCAGCAGCGGGTACTCCAGGCCCTCCTGTTCGGCGAAGACGCGCAGGGTGTGGATCGAGTCGTTGGAAACGGCGAGCACCTGGGTGTCGCGGTCGGCGAACTGCGGCAGGTGGTCGCGCACCTCGCACAGCTCCCCGGTGCACACGCCGGTGAAGGCGAAGGGGTAGAAGAGCAGGACGACGTTCTTGTCGCCCCGGAAGTCGGAGAGCTTCACGGCCCGGCCGTGGTTGTCCTTGAGCTCGAAGTCGGGGGCCTTGTCGCCGACCTGGATCGCCATGCCTGGATGTCCCTTCGGATGGGCTGTCTGGGTGAGACCCACCCTACGCAGCGCCCCGCCGAAGGCCGACGGACGGGCCGAAGGCGTGAGCCCGGCCCGTCCGCACGTCACATCACTTCTTGGACTTGGCCGCCTTGGGCGTCACCAGCCGGCTGCCGCTCCAGTCCTTGCCGACGCTGACGCTCTTGCTGGCCGACAGACCCGCAGTCGTCGCGGCTTCGGAGATGTCGCTCGGCTCCACGTATCCCGTACGGCCGGTCTTCGGCGTCAGGAGGAGGATCGACCCGCCTTCTTCGATGTACGTGGTGGCGTCCACCAGCGCATCCGTCAGGTCTCCGTCATCGTCGCGGAACCAGAGCACCACGGCGTCGGCGACGTCGTCGTAGTCCTCGTCCACCAGATCGCTGCCGATGACTTCCTCGATGGACTCGCGGAGCTCCTGGTCGACGTCGTCGTCGTAGCCGATCTCCTGGACCACCTGCTCGGGCTGGAAACCCAGCCTGACGGCAGGGCTGGTCCGCTCCTCCGCGTGGTCCGCGGTCGCGCTCACGGGTTGCCTCCTGATCTTGATTCGGATGGGGTTCCCCCGGGCCCGTCCAGGGCTGGGGGGAAACTCAGCCACGCGCGTGCGCGAGGCATTGGCCGTAGTCCACACGGACGGGACGGATCGCGCAAGTACCCGGCGGTTCGGACCGCCGAAACGGTGACGATCCTGGCCGTCTCGACGCAACTCCAGGCACACGGTGCGGACGGATCGTGACGTACACCACACCTATCTGCCCTGTTTGCGCATTTGAGAACCATCCAAGGGTACGAGATCCGAACGGGCTGCTGTTACCTAGGGGTAGAGATGACGTTTGCGGCGCGTAGGTACACGATGGGGCGGTGCATACGCCCGAGAAACAGGCGGAGCCATCCGCGTGACGCCCGCGAGGCACCGAGCGGGACCCATAGACCCACCCAGCCCCCACACCGCCCCTCTGACAGGTAAGGAACAGCGTGGCTTCCGGATCCGATCGCAACCCGATCATCATTGGCGGCCTTCCGAGTCAGGTTCCTGACTTCGATCCCGAGGAAACCCAGGAGTGGCTCGACTCCCTCGACGCCGCGATCGACGAGCGCGGCCGGGAGCGGGCCCGCTATCTCATGCTGCGCCTGATCGAGCGGGCCCGCGAGAAGCGCGTGGCCGTGCCCGAGATGCGCAGCACGGACTACGTCAACACCATCCCCACCAGGGCCGAGCCGTTCTTCCCGGGCAACGAGGAGATCGAGCGCAAGATCCTCAACGCCACCCGCTGGAACGCGGCTGTGATGGTGTCCAGGGCTCAGCGGCCGGGCATCGGCGTGGGCGGCCACATCGCCACCTTCGCCTCCTCGGCGTCCCTCTACGACGTCGGCTTCAACCACTTCTTCCGCGGCAAGGACGAGGGCGACGGCGGCGACCAGGTCTTCTTCCAGGGCCACGCCTCACCGGGCATCTACGCGCGCGCGTTCCTTCTCGACCGGCTCAGCGAGGACAACCTCGACGGGTTCCGCCAGGAGAAGTCGAAGGCGCCGCACGGGCTGTCCTCGTATCCGCACCCGCGTCTGATGCCCGACTTCTGGGAGTTCCCGACGGTGTCGATGGGCCTCGGCCCGATCGGCGCCATCTACCAGGCGCGGATGAACCGCTACATGCACGCGCGCGGGATCGCCGACACGTCGAAGTCGCGCGTGTGGGCGTTCCTCGGTGACGGCGAGATGGACGAGCCGGAGTCGCTCGGCCAGTTGACGATCGCCGCGCGGGAGGGCCTGGACAACCTGACCTTCGTGGTCAACTGCAACCTCCAGCGGCTCGACGGGCCGGTGCGCGGCAACGGCAAGGTCATCCAGGAGCTGGAGTCGGTCTTCCGGGGCGCCGGCTGGAACGTGATCAAGCTGATCTGGGACCGGTCGTGGGACCCGCTGCTCGCCCAGGACCGCGACGGCACGCTCGTCAACCGGATGAACACGACGCCGGACGGTCAGTTCCAGACGTACGCCACCGAGTCCGGCGCCTACATCCGGGACCACTTCTTCGGTGACGACCACCGGCTGCGCGCGATGGTCGAGGGCATGACCGACGACCAGATCCTGCACCTGGGCCGCGGCGGTCACGACCACCGCAAGATCTACGCGGCGTTCAAGGCGGCCGTGGAGCACACCGGCCAGCCGACGGTCATCCTCGCCAAGACGGTCAAGGGCTGGACACTGGGCCCGAACTTCGAGGGCCGCAACGCCACGCACCAGATGAAGAAGCTGACGGCCGCCGACCTGAAGGCCTTCCGCGACCGGCTGCACCTGCCGATCTCCGACAAGGAGCTGGAGGGCGGCGCGCCGCCGTACTTCCACCCCGGCCGCGACTCGGAGGAGATCCAGTACATGCACGACCGCCGCAAGAGCTGCGGCGGCTACGTCCCGACCCGTGTGGTGCGCTCCAAGCCGCTCGCGCTGCCCGACGACAAGACGTACGCGACGGTGAAGAAGGGCTCGGGTCAGCAGTCCATCGCGACGACCATGGCCTTTGTGCGGCTCCTCAAGGACCTCATGCGGGACAAGGAGCTCGGCAAGCGGTTCGTGCTGATCGCGCCGGACGAGTACCGCACCTTCGGCATGGACTCCTTCTTCCCGAGTGCGAAGATCTACAACCCGCTCGGCCAGCAGTACGAGTCGGTCGACCGGGAGCTGCTGCTCGCGTACAAGGAGTCGCCGACCGGGCAGATGCTGCACGACGGCATCTCCGAGGCGGGCTGCACGGCCTCCCTGATCGCGGCCGGCTCGGCCTACGCCACACATGGCGAGCCGCTGATCCCGGTCTACGTCTTCTACTCGATGTTCGGTTTCCAGCGCACCGGTGACCAGTTCTGGCAGATGTCGGACCAGTTGGCGCGCGGTTTCGTACTGGGCGCCACCGCGGGTCGTACGACCCTGACCGGTGAGGGCCTCCAGCACGCGGACGGCCACTCCCAGCTGCTCGCCTCGACCAACCCGGGCTGCGTCGCCTACGACCCGGCCTTCGGTTTCGAGATCGCGCACATCGTGCAGGACGGGCTCCGCAGGATGTACGGCAGCTCCGCCGAGCACCCGCACGGCGAGGACGTCTTCTACTACCTCACCGTCTACAACGAGCCCATCCGGCACCCCGCCGAGCCGGAGAACGTGGACGCCGAGGGCATCCTCAAGGGCATCCACCGCTTCAGCGCGGGCACCTCGGGGTCCATCCCGGCGCAGATCATCGCGTCCGGCGTGGCCGTCCCGTGGGCACTCCAGGCGCAGAAGATCCTCGCCGAGGACTGGAACGTCAAGGCCGACGTCTGGTCGGCGACCTCCTGGAACGAGCTGCGGCGCGAGGCCGTCGAGGTCGAGCGGCACAACCTGCTGCACCCCGAGGAGGAGCAGCAGGTGCCCTACGTGACGCGCAAGCTCTCCGGGGCCGAGGGGCCGTTCGTGGCCGTCTCGGACTGGATGCGGTCGGTGCCGGACCAGATCGCCCGCTGGGTGCCGGGCACGTACCAGTCGCTGGGCGCGGACGGCTTCGGCTTCGCCGACACCCGCGGGGCGGCACGCCGCTTCTTCCACATCGACGCCGAGTCGGTAGTCGTGGCGGTGCTGACCGAGCTGGCGCGGGAGGGCAAGGTCGACCGGTCGCTGCTGAAGCAGGCCATCGACCGGTACCAGCTGCTGGACGTCTCGGCGGCGGACCCGGGGGCCGCCGGGGGCGACGCGTAGCCTCCGCGCGACGGGCGGACGAGGGGCGGTGGAGTCTTCGGGCTCCACCGCCCTTCGGGCTTCACCGCCCTTACGCGTTCTTTACGATGCGAGCATGCACGAAGGAACGGCGCAGACCCTGCAGACCCTGCAGGACCGGCAGGACCGGCAGGACCGGTGGGAACAGTGGACGCAACGGCCGTTGCTGGCCCTCGCCGTGATGTACGCCGTCGCCTACGCGGTGCCGATCGTGGACACCTCGGCCGCCCACTCGACGACGCTGGTGTGCACCGCGGTCGAGTGGTCGGTGTGGGGGGCGTTCGCCGCGGACTACCTGATACGGCTGTCCCTGACGACCGATCGGCGACGGTTCGTCCGCACGCACTGGCTGGACCTGTGCGCGGTCGTGCTGCCGCTGCTCCAGCCGTTGCGGCTGCTGCGACTGGTCTCGACGCTGCTGCTGGTGGGCCGGCGGGCGCGGATGGCCTCGCAGATCAGGATGACGACCTACGTCGTGGGCGCGGTCGTCGGACTGCTGATGTTCGGCTCGCTCGCCGTGCTGTCGGTCGAGCGCGGGTCGCCGGGCGGGAACATCCGGACACTGGGTGACGCGCTGTGGTGGTCGTTCACCACGATGACGACCGTGGGGTACGGGGACCACTCGCCGACCACCGGCCTGGGGCGGATCATCGCCGTCGGGCTGATGCTCTCCGGAATCGCTCTGCTGGGTGTGGTGACCGCGAACATCGCGGCGTGGTTCATCGAGCGGTTCGAGAAGGACGACGTCGAGGAACGTGCGCAGACGGAGGCGATCCTGGCGTTGACCGAGGAGGTGAGGGCGCTGCGGCGCGAGGTCGCGGCGCTGCGGGACGGCGCCCGCAAGGCCCCGTCCCTGACCGCCGGCCATCCGCCCCGTTAGCGGAGAGCCACGGCGGCGGACGGGAGCCACCGCGACCGTTCACGACCGCTGCGGGCCGGCGACGGGGGCGAGCCGGAGGCCGGGGCGGCGGGGGCTGTGGCGGCCGAGGCGGGGTCAGAGCAGCCCGTTGCCCGGGCCGCCCGCTCCGGTCAGCCAGACGAGGGCCAGCAGGGTGTCGATCGCGCCGAGGACGACGGCGACCAGGGCCGGTACCGGGCGGGGGCCCGCCCAGGTGCGGCCCATGGCCAGCCAGCCGCACACGATCGCTGCGGGGCCGAGGACGATCCCCAGCGCGAAGAATCCGGCGACCGCGCAGACGAGGCCGATGATGCCGAGCGTCGCGCTGTCCGGCCCGGTCCCTGACCTGGTGCGGCCAGGCGAGCGGGGGTACCTGCGGGCGCCGTTTCCGAATCCGGCCATCGTCAACTCCCTGGATTCCGGGGATGTTTCGATGAACGGGTAACCCGTGGCACGCGGTCCATGCCCCGCAAGTCGGCGGGCGGTCGGCGCGCTGTCCCCCTCCGACAGCGCGCCACGGCCCTGGCAGGCCCTGCCATCCGGAGGGCCTGACCCACTGTGACCTGCGACGCGTGCCGGAGGCGAGAAACCTTTGGCGCGTCACCCTGATGGGGGAAAGTCGTCGAGATCCCGTCAGATGTGACCGACGCCCGCGCCCGCCTCCGCGTTCTCGCCGCGCTTGGTGAGCAGCGCGACGAAGACGGCGACGACCGCCACTCCGGCCGCGACCAGCGAGGCCAGGCTCATGCCGGAGATGAACGTGTCGTGCGCGACGTCCGCGATCTTCGCGGCGACCGCCTCGGGGGTGCCCTTGGCCACCGGCGCCACGCCGACCTGGACCGCCTCGGAGGCCTGGTCCAGCTGGGCGGGGGTGAGCTCGGGCAGGCCCGCGTCCTTCCAGTTTCCCGGCAGGTCGCCGTCCACCTTGGAGGCCATCACGGCGCCCAGCACGGCCGTGCCGAGGCTGCCCCCGATCTGCATGGCGGCCTGCTGGAGACCGCCCGCCACGCCCGACAGCTCCATCGGGGCGTTGCCGACGATGACCTCGGTCGCGCCGACCATGACGGGGGCGAGACCGAAGCCCAGCAGCGCGAACCACACGGACATGACACCGCTGCCGGTGTCCGTCTCCAGGGTGGACATGCCGTACATGGCGATCGCGGTGGCCGCCATGCCGCCGGCCAGCGGGATGCGCGGGCCGAGCCTGGTGATCAGCACGCCGGCCACCGGGGAGCCGACGATCATCATGCCGGTCAGCGGAAGCAGGTGCAGGCCCGCGTCGATGGGGCTCATGCCGTGCACGTTCTGGAGGTAGAACGTCACGAAGAACAGGCCGCCCATGAAGGCGATCGCCATCAGCACCATGAGGACCACACCCGCCGAGAGCGGGACCGACCGGAAGAGCGCCGGCGGGATCAGCGGCTCGCGCACCTTCGACTCCCACACGGCGAAGGCCGTGAAGAGCACCGCGGAGCCGAGGACGAACGCCCACGTCCGCCCGTCGCCCCAGCCCCAGGCCGGAGCCTTGATCAGGGCCCAGACGAGGCAGAACATCGCGCCGGAGAGCAGGGCGATGCCGGGGACGTCGAAGGAGCGCGGGGCGTTCTCCGCCCGGTGGTCGAGCAGGATCAGCACGCCGAGCACCAGGGCGAGGGCGCCGACCGGCACGTTGATGAAGAACACCGACTGCCAGTTGACCTGCTCGACGAGGACGCCGCCGAGGATCGGGCCGCCGGCGGTGGAGGCGCCGATGACCATGCCCCACAGGCCGATGGCCATGTTGAGCTTCTCCGCCGGGAAGGTCGCGCGCAGCAGGCCGAGCGCGGCCGGCATCAACAGGGCGCCGAACAGACCCTGGAGCGCCCGGAAGGCGACGACCGCGCCGATGCTGCCGGAGAGGCCGATCGCGCCGGAGGCTGCGGCGAAGCCCACCACGCCTATCAGGAACGTCTGGCGGTGGCCGAAGCGGTCACCGAGCTTGCCCGCGGTGATCAGGGAGACCGCGAGGGCGAGGAAGTAGGCGTTGGTGATCCACTGCACCTCGGCGAAGGTGGCGCCCAGGTCGCTGGCGATGGCCGGGTTGGCGATGGCCACGATGGTGCCGTCGAGGGCCACCATCATGACGCCGACGGCGACGGTGATGAGGGTGAGCCACGGGTGGCCGCGCAGCCCCTTCGCGGGCGGCCCGTCCGACCGGTCCGCCGGCGCCTTGCCCCCCGGGCCCGTCGAGTCGATGGTGGTCTGACTAGTCATGTGTTCGAGGCTAGTGACAGCCGCTGACAATTGACAAACGAGTTCACAAGTCGGTAACTGACACACATGCCGACGACACTGCGCGAACGCAAGAAACGGCGCACCCGGGACGCGCTGCTGCGAGCCGCCGTGGAGCTGTTCACCTCCCACGGGTACGACGAGACGACGGTCGACCAGATCGCCGAGGCGGTCGACGTCTCGCAGCGCACCTTCTTCCGCTACTTCGCCGGCAAGGAGGAGGCGGCGCTCGCGCTGGTGGAGATGACGGTGGACCGGTTCGTGGAGGCGGTGCGCGCACGTCCGCCGCACGAGCCGCCGCTGGAGGCACTGCGGCAGGCCGTGCTGGACGGCTGGGACTCGATCAACGAGGTCGTGGAGTCGGTCGCGCCGGTGGAGCTGTATCTGCGCATGTACCGGGTGATCGAGTCGACGCCGGTGCTGCTCGCCGCACATCTGCGGCGGTCCGCGGAGGTCGAGGAGGACCTCGCCGGGGTGATCGCCGCACGCGAGGGGCTCGACATGGACGGCGATCCCCGGCCCCGGCTGGCGGTGGCCGTCTTCAGCGGCGTGATGCGGGTGACGGAGCGACAGTGGTCCACCGGCGACGACTTCAGCCTGGAGGGGATCCGCGCGCTGACCGCGGAGTACCTCGACGGGGTGGGACCCGCACTGCTGGGAGACTGGCGCACGGCCTGAACCGGCTTCCGGCGCAAGGCCTGAAGGTCTTTATGACCATTCCCACCCCGAACGAAACGTGATCCCTGTCACTCAGGTCACTCGAGACCGTCTCGTTCTCCTAGTGTGTCCTTTCAGTGACTTCCTTCGACACCTCCCCGCAACTCGGCGTCTGGCGCACCCTGGCCACCCTGGCCGTGGTGTTCGTGATGCTGGCGACCACCGGCTGGACCGCCGTCCGCCAGCAACACGACACCGGGG
Source organism: Streptomyces sp. P3 (assembly GCF_003032475.1). Taxonomy (NCBI): domain Bacteria; kingdom Bacillati; phylum Actinomycetota; class Actinomycetes; order Kitasatosporales; family Streptomycetaceae; genus Streptomyces; species Streptomyces sp. P3. The sequence continues at coordinate 3,737,676 of NZ_CP028369.1, read as the reverse complement.
CCCTGTACACCTCGCGCACCGCCTGGGAGCACGGCCGGCTCGCCGGCCGCCCGCTGCCGGACCCCGACTCCGGCCCCGCGCGGCTCGCCCGCTTCTTCGCCTCGCTCAGCGCGGCGCAGCGCACCGCCCTCGCGCGGGAGTACCCGCTCGCCGTCGGCAACATGAACGGCGCCCCCACCCGGCTGCGCTATCACGCCAACCGCCTCGCGCTGCTGCGGCAGGTGGCGATCGAGCGGACCCGGACGCGCGACAGCCGGCTCTCGCCCGCCGGGCAGCAGTTGGCCGAACGCCGGATGCACCGCTACGAGGCGCTGAGCGCCCCGGACCGGCAGATCCTCGCCTTCGATCCGGCGGGCTCGGGCCGGGCCGCCGAGGTGTTCGGCGGCCTCGACGAGGCGGACCGGATCTCGATCGTCGTCCCCGGCGTCGACACCGACCTGCTCACCTTCCAGCGCACCAACCGCAGGTACTCGGCGCCGGTGGGCATGGCCCAGGCGCTGTACTCGGCCGAGCGCGAGGCGAGCCCCTCGACGCGCACGGCCGTGATCGCCTGGGCCGACTACACCTCTCCCGACGGGCTGGGCATCGACTCGGCCACCGCGATGCGCGCCGTGAACGGCGCGGTCCGACTGAACGCCCTCGTCGGCGCGTTGCCGGGCAGCGCGCCCGTGTCGATGTTCTGCCACAGCTACGGCTCCGTGGTCTGCGGGGTCGCCGCCCGCACGATGGCCGAGCGGGTGGCCGACATCGCGGTGGCGGGCAGTCCCGGGATGCGTGTGGAGAACGCCGCCGAGCTGGGCACCGACGCCCGGGTGTGGGCGATGCGGGACGCCGACGACTGGATCCAGGACGTTCCGCACCTGGAGGTCGGCGGCCTCGGGCACGGCGAGGACCCGATGGCGCGGGAGTTCGGCGCGCGGGTGCTGTCGGCCCGGGGGGCCAAGGGTCACGGCGGCTACTTCGAGCCGGGGACCGACAGCCTGCGCAACTTCGCCGAGATCGGCACCGGGGCGTACGACTCGGTGGAGTGCGCCCGCGACGATGACGCCTGCACGACGGGTTTGTCCGACACGACGAAGGCCGGACGCGCGTAGAGACGCAGGAACTGCGGTGCGCGCGGGGAGGGGACGGGAAATGGGTGTCCCGCATACGATGAGCCGCATGGGTGACGTACTGGCCGGATTTCATGCCGCCTGGGAGTTCGATTCCGACTCCGTCCTCATCCGTCATGAACGGGGGCTGCGCACGCCCAAGCTGCTGTCGGCGCTGGGAGAGCGCCGCATCCCGGTGGCGGCCATCGCCCGGGTGACGCTGACCCCGGGACGGCGCGGGACGGTCGTGCTGCGCGCGGAGCCGCGGCCCGGCGCCGATCCGCTGATGGAGGCGGCCGCGGGGCAGCTGAAGGAGGGGTGCGATCCGTACCGGCTGGTGCTGCCCGCCGAACGGGAGACGCTCGCCGAGTACTACGCCGACGAGCTGCGGGCGCGGCTGACCGGCTCCGGTCCTGCGGACCGCTTCCTGGTGGACGCCCCCGAGGGGCCGCTGTCGTTCAAGGCGTACGACGGCAAGGCCTCGTTCGACGGGCGCACGGTGCGCTTCCGGTGGTTCTGGACGGGCGCGTCGTCGGCGAAGTGGAAGGCAGGCGACCAGAGTTTCGCCGTGTCCGAGCTGACCGGCGTGGAGTGGCGCTCGCCGGAGCTGTTCGAGGGGCATCTGCGGCTGCTGGGCGGCGAGCCCGCCACGGCGGCGGCCGACCAGGACCCGGCGACGGTCGTCTTCGGCCTCGGCTACGGACCGGTGCACGAGTCGCTGCCGTTCGCGGCGGCGGTGCTGGCGGCCGTGCGCAACCGGGGGCCCGCGGCCATGGTGACGGCCTCGGTCCCCCGTCGCGATCCCTCCGGCATCGCCGAACGCATCCGTCACCTCGGGGAGCTGCACCGGGCCGGACTCGTCACCGACGAGGAGTTCTCCGTGAAGAAGGCGGAGCTGCTGTCGGAGCTGTGATCACTCGCGGCCGGCGGACGCGAACGACATGTCCGCGTACCGGTCGCCGGCCACCCTGTCCGCGATCGGCTCCAGCAGCGCCAGTTCCTGCCGCGTCAGCTCGACGGCCGTCGCCGCCGCGTTCTCCTCCACCCGGCCCGGCCTGCGGGTGCCCGGGATGGGGACGACCGGCAGGCCGTGCACCCGGACCTGCTGCTGGACCCAGCCCAGGGCGATCTGGGCCGGCGTCACCGAATGGGCCTCGGCGACCGCGCGGATCGGCTCCAGGAGTACGGCGTTGGCGGCCGCGTTGGCACCGTGGTAGCGGGGCTGCTGGCGGCGGAAGTCACCGGCGGTCAGGTCCGTCGCGGCGTCGGCGAAGGAGCCCGTGAGGAACCCCCGGCCGAGCGGCGAGTACGGCACCAGTGTCACACCGAGCTCGCGGGCCGCCGGGACGACCTGCGCCTCGATGTCGCGACTGAACAGGGACCACTCCGACTGGACGGCGGCGATGGGGTGCACACCGTGCGCCGCCCGCAGCTCGGCGGCGGTCACCTCGCTCAGGCCGAGCTGCTTCACCTTGCCCTCGCGCACCAGTTCCGCCATCACGCCGACGGTGTCCTCGATCGGCACGCTCACATCGCGCCGGTGCATGTAGTAAAGGTCGATGACGTCGACGTCCAGGCGCCGCAGGCTCGCCTCGACGGCCTCACGGATGTAGGGCGCGTCGTTGCGGATGACCCGCCGGGTCGGGTCGTCCGGCGGGATCGCCAGGGCGAACTTCGTCGCGATCACGACCTCGTCGCGGTGCGCCCTGAAGAACGGGGAGAGGAACTTCTCGTTCTCGCCCGCGCCGTACGCGTCCGCCGTGTCGTAGAGGGTGACGCCGAGTTCGAGGGCGCGTTCCAGGGTGGCCCGGGACGCGTCGGCGTCGGCGGGGCCGTAGGCGAAGCTCATCCCCATGCAGCCGAGTCCCTGGACGCCGACCTCGGGGCCGTGCTCGCCGAGTGGTGCCGTCGGTATCCTGCGGTCGGTCATCGGTCGGTCCTTTCGCCTTCGGGGGCGCGGGTGGCGTCCGCGTAGAACATGATCTTCCGGTCGAGCACGGCCAGCGTGTCCTGGAGTTCGGCGATCCGGGCCCGGACGTCCCGCCGGGTCGCCTCGAGAAGCTCGTGACGCTCGGCGAACGTGCTCTCGCCCTCGCGCACCAGCTCGGCGTACCGCACCATGTCGGCGACCGGCATGCCGGTGAGCCGCAGCTTGCCGACGAGGTCCAGCCAGTCCAGGTCGCGGTTGCTGTAGCGACGCTGGCCGGTGTGCGAGCGGTCGATGTGGGACATCAGCCCGATCCGCTCGTACCAGCGCAGGGTGTGGGCCGTGAGCCCGGTGAAGGCGACGACCTCGCTGATCGTGTAGCTGTCCTGTCCGTCGGGGCGCGGGTGCCGCGGGGGTGGCGCGGAGCAGACGTCTGCGGGGCTCGGGTTTTGCTCGATGGTCACGGGCGTGGTCTGCAACACCGTCATGGCCACCACGCTATGGCCTTGGAGTGCGCTCGAAGCAAGCGAACCCGGTAAGAAAACCGGGCGTCGCGGCGAGATCGCGCCGGTCTGCGTGGCCCACGCCGGCCGCGGGACGTCCCGGTACCGGACCGGGCGGTCCGGGAACCTTGGTACGCGTCGCCGGGCTTCCGCTCCGCGCCGGCCCCCGGCCCGCCGGCCCCGCCCCCGGCGGCCTTGACGGAGCTGCTGCCGTGAGGCGCGCGGAGCGGACGGCATAGGCTCGTCCGCATGTCGCTGAAGAGCCTCGCGTTGATCGACAACTGGCCGGTTCCCTCCGCCTCGGCGGGCGTCGTACGGGCCGACGGCACGGTCCTCGGGACCCACGGGCCGGTCGGCCGGCGCTTCCCGCTGGCCTCCGTCACCAAGCCGCTCGCCGCGTACGCCGCCCTCGTCGCGTACGAGGAGGGCGCGGTGGAGCTGGACGAGCCCGCGGGGCCGGCCGGTTCCACGGTGCGTCATCTGCTCGCGCACACCTCCGGGCTGGCCTTCGACGAGCACCGGACGACCGCCGCCCCGGGCGAACGGCGGCTGTACTCCAACGCCGGTTTCGAGCAGCTCGGCGACCACATCGCGAAGGCGGCGGACATCCCGTTCGCGGAGTACCTGCGGCAGGCGGTGCTGGAGCCGCTCGGGATGACGCAGACCTCCCTGGAGGGCTCGCCGGCCAAGGACGGCGTGTCGACCGTCACGGACCTGCTGCGGTTCGCTGCCGAACTGCAGGCGCCGCGGCTGCTGGATCCGCGGACGGTGGCGGCGGCGACGACCGTGCAGTACCCGGGGACGAAGGGCGTCCTGCCGGGGTACGGGCACCAGAACCCCAACGACTGGGGACTCGGCTTCGAGATCCGCGACTCCAAGTCGCCGCACTGGACCGGGAGTTCGTCGTCACCGCGCACGTTTGGGCACTTCGGTCAGTCCGGCACGTTCCTGTGGGTGGACCCCGGGGCCGGCGTCGCGGCCGTCGCGCTCACCGACCGCGCCTTCGGACCGTGGGCCGTCGAGGCCTGGCCGCCGTTCACGGACGCGGTGCTGGCCGAGGTGTAGTGCGCGGGCGGGCTACCCGGCTGTCATCTCCCAGACCAGCAGCTCGGCGTTGCCCAGCCCCAGCGCCTCGAGGTCCTTCGCGTCCGTGACCCGGGCCGCGTCGCCCGGTCCCAGCGTCTCGCCGTCCAGCCGCACCTCGCCGCGCACGACGTGCACGTACACGTGCTCCCCGTCCGGGACGGCCGTCCGCTCCCCCGCTCCGAGGCGCCGCACGTGCAGCATCGCGCCGGCCCCGGGGACGGCGTACGGGGTGGAGTCGGCGATGCCGCGGACGATCTCGTAGGCCGGGTCGCCGCCGTCGTCCAGCGGGGCCAGCCACATCTGCACGAAGACCAGCGGGACGTCGGCGTCGTTGCGTTCCACGTGCCGTACGCCGGCCGCGGAGCTGAGCCGCTGCACGTCGCCGGGCCGGACCCGCGTCTCGTGGCCGGCCGAGTCGCGGTGGGTCAGCTCCCCCTCGATCACCCAGGTCACGATCTCGGTGTGGCTGTGCGGATGCTCGTCGAAGCCGGCCCCGGGCGCGAGGCGTTCCTCGTTGCAGGCGATCAGCGCGCCGAAGCGCAGGTTGTCGGGGTCGTAGTGGGGGCCGAAGGAGAAGGCGTGCCGGGTCTCGATCCCGGCCGCCAGGTCCCCGCCCCGGAAACGCTCGTCGGCGCGCCGTACGTCCATCACGCGACCACGGTAGACCCGCCACCGGTCGTCCGGGGCCGGGCCGCGAGGGGCGCGCGGAGGAAAAGGCCGGGAGCGGGCCGCAAGAGGTCCGTCCGGCCGCGGCGGGACGTCCCCACCTGCGACCCGGCGGCACACGCCACCGCCCCGATGAGGCAGTCTTGTCCCGTGCCCGAACCCGAAACCAGTCATCCCGAACCCGCGGCGCACGCCGTCCACTCCCACCCCGCGACGCTGAAGCGGCTGGTGAAGTCCTCCGGGAGCCTCGCCGCCCAGGCCATCGCGAGGATGGACGAGACCCTGCCGTGGTACCGGGCGATGCCACCGGAGAACCGTTCCTGGATCGGGCTGGTCGCCCAGGCGGGCATCGCCGCCTTCACCGAGTGGTTCCGGCATCCGGACGCCCCGCAGGCCATCTCCACGGACGTGTTCGGCACGGCGCCGCGCGAGCTGACCCGGGCCATCACGCTGCGGCAGACGGTGGAGATGGTGCGCACCACCATCGAGGTCATGGAGTCCGCGATCGACGAGGTCGCGGCCCCCGGTGACGAGAACGTGCTGCGCGAGGCGCTGCTGGTGTACGCCCGGGAGATCGCGTTCGCCACCGCCCAGGTCTACGCCCAGGCCGCCGAGGCCCGCGGCGCCTGGGACGCCCGGCTCGAGTCGCTCGTCGTGAACGCCGTCCTCAGCGGCGAGGCCGACGAGGGGGCCGTGAGCCGGGCCGCCGCGCTCGGCTGGAACTCGCCGGAGCACGTGTGCGTCGTCCTCGGCAACGCCCCGGACGGCGACTCCGAACTGACCGTGGAGGCCATCCGGCGGGCCTCGCGGCACTCCAAGCTCCAGGTGCTCACCGGGGTCCTCGGCTCCCGGCTGGTGGTGATCGCCGGCGGCAGCGACAACCCGCTGGCCGTCGCCAAGTCCCTCATCGGGCCGTTCGCCGCCGGCCCGGTGGTGGCCGGGCCCGTCGTGCCCGACCTGCTCGCGGCGACCCGGTCCGCACAGGCCGCCGCGGCCGGACTCAAGGCGTGTTCCGCCTGGCAGGACGCACCCCGGCCGGTCCTGGCGGACGATCTCCTCCCGGAGCGCGCGATCGCCGGCGATCCCGGCGCGCGTGAGCAGTTGGTGGAGGAGATCTACAGACCGCTGGAGGAGGCGGGGTCGGCGCTCCTGGAGACGCTCTCCGTCTATCTCGAACAGGCGTCCAGTCTCGAAGGGGCCGCCCGGATGCTCTTCGTGCATCCGAACACCGTGCGCTACCGGCTTCGACGTGTGACTGACGTCACCGGCTGGTCGCCTTCGGATGTACGCTCCGCGTTCACGCTCCGGATCGCGCTGATCCTGGGGCGTCTGGTCGACGGAGATCCCCAAAGCTAGCTTTTTGTCGGGGGTCCACAAAACCCCCTGCCGTTCTTCGTCCCTGTCCCCACGGGCGGCTTCGGCCGTCCCCAAGAGAGAGTGTGAGAGTGCTCGTACTCGTCGCTCCCGGCCAGGGCGCCCAGACGCCCGGCTTCCTGACTCCCTGGCTCGACCTTCCCGGTGTCGAGGACCGTCTGCGTACCCTGTCGGCGGCCATCGACCTCGACCTGGTGCACTACGGCACGAACGCCGACGCGGACGAGATCCGCGACACCGCGATCGCCCAGCCGCTGCTCGTGGCGGCCGGGCTCGTCTCCGCCACGGCACTCGGCGACGTCACGCCCGGCGCCGTCGCGGGCCACAGCGTCGGCGAGATCACCGCGGCCGTCTTCGCGGGCGTCCTCGACGACACCGCCGCGCTGAGCCTGGTCCGCAGGCGCGGCCTGGCCATGGCCGACGCCGCCGCGATCACCGAGACCGGCATGTCGGCGCTGCTCGGCGGCGACCCCGAGGTCTCCGTGGCGCACCTGGAGAAGCTGGGGCTGACCCCGGCGAACATCAACGGCGCGGGCCAGATCGTCGCCGCGGGCACGCTGGAGCAACTCGCCGCGCTGACCGAGGACAAGCCGGAGGGCGTCCGCAAGGTCGTCCCGCTGAAGGTCGCCGGCGCGTTCCACACCCGCCACATGGCGCCGGCCGTCGAGTCCCTGGCGAAGGCGGCCGCGGAGCTCACGCCGGCCGACCCGACGGTCCGTTACGTCTCCAACAAGGACGGGCAGGCCGTGTCCACCGGCGCGGAGATCCTGGACCGGCTGGTCGGCCAGGTCGCCAACCCGGTCCGCTGGGACCTGTGCATGGAGACCTTCAAGGAGCTCGGCGTGACCGCGATCATCGAGGTCTCCCCCGGCGGCACCCTGGTCGGCCTCGCCAAGCGCGCCCTGCCCGGCGTGAAGACGCTCGCGCTGAAGACCCCCGACGATCTCGACGCCGCTCGCGAGCTCATCGCCGAGCACGGCGTCGCCTGAGGAGCCCTGATGGCGAAGATCAAGCCCAGTAAGGGCTCCCCGTACGCGCGCATCCTGGGCGTCGGCGGCTACCGGCCGACCCGCGTCGTGCCCAACGAGGTGATCCTGGAGACGATCGACTCGTCCGACGAATGGATCCGCTCGCGCTCCGGCATCGAGACCCGGCACTGGGCGAACGACGGGGAGACCGTCGCCGCCATGTCGGTCGAGGCGTCCGGCAAGGCGATCGCCGACGCCGGGATCACCGCCGAGCAGATCGGCGCGGTGATCGTCTCGACCGTCTCGCACTTCAAGCAGACGCCGGCCGTGGCGACCGAGATCGCCGACAAGCTCGGCACGAACAAAGCCGCCGCCTTCGACATCTCGGCCGGCTGCGCGGGCTTCGGCTACGGCCTGACCCTCGCCAAGGGCATGGTGGTGGAGGGTTCCGCCGAGTACGTGCTCGTCATCGGCGTGGAACGGCTGTCCGACCTGACCGACCTGGAGGACCGTGCGACGGCCTTCCTGTTCGGCGACGGCGCGGGCGCGGTCGTCGTCGGCCCCTCCTCCGAACCGGCCATCGGACCGACGGTGTGGGGCTCCGAGGGCGACAAGTCGGAGACCATCAAGCAGACCGTGCCGTGGACGGACTACCGCGACGGCCACGTCGCGAAGTTCCCCGCCATCACGCAGGAGGGCCAGGCGGTCTTCCGCTGGGCCGTGTTCGAGATGGCGAAGGTCGCCAAGGAGGCGCTGGACGCCGCCGGCATCACCGCCGACGAACTGGACGTCTTCATCCCGCACCAGGCCAACGAGCGGATCATCGACTCGATGGTGAAGACCCTCAAACTGCCGGAGACGGTCACGGTCGCCCGTGACGTGCGCACCACCGGCAACACCTCGGCCGCCTCGATCCCGCTCGCGATGGAGCGGCTTCTGGCGACCGGTCAGGCGAAGAGCGGCGACACCGCGCTCGTCATCGGATTCGGGGCGGGTCTCGTCTACGCCGCCACTGTCGTTACCCTCCCCTAGGCACTCCGTGCCGGATCATCCGGTCCGGGACGGAAAACAGCCCATGCCACACCCTCTGGAACAGTAAAGAAGGAGCGCCACATGGCCGCCACTCAGGAAGAGATCGTCGCCGGTCTCGCCGACATCGTGAACGAGATCGCCGGCATCCCGGTTGAGGACGTCCAGCTGGACAAGTCCTTCACCGACGACCTGGACGTCGACTCGCTGTCCATGGTCGAGGTCGTCGTCGCCGCCGAAGAGCGCTTCGACGTCAAGATCCCGGACGAGGACGTCAAGAACCTCAAGACCGTCGGCGACGCGACGAGCTACATCCTCAAGCACCAGGCCTGATCTACCGATCACCTGGGCTGAACTGCCCCGCCACCCGGCGGTGGCGCCGTTCTCCCCGCTGAGGCGGGGGCAGTCCTCCTCGCAACGTTGGAGAAAGAATCCGTGAGCCCGACCAATCGCACCGTGGTCGTCACCGGTATCGGCGCAACCACACCGCTGGGTGGCGACGCAGCCTCTACCTGGGAGGGCCTCGTCGCCGGCAAGTCCGGCGTCAAGGCACTGGACCAGGAGTGGGCGGCCGAACAGGCCGTCCGGATCGCGGCCCCGGTCGCGGTGGAGCCCCTCGAGGTCATTCCGCGGCCGCAGGCCCGCAAGCTGGACCGCTCGGCGCAGTTCGCGCTGATCGCGGCCCAGGAAGCCTGGAAGGACGCCGGGTTCTCCGGCAAGGCCGGTGAGGACGGCAGCGACGGCAAGGTCGACCCCGACCGGCTCGGCGCGGTCATCGCCTCCGGCATCGGCGGCGTGACCACCCTGCTCGACCAGTACGACGTGCTGAAGGACAAGGGCGTCCGCCGCGTCTCCCCGCACACCGTGCCCATGCTGATGCCGAACAGCCCGTCCGCCAACGTGGGCCTGCTCGTGGGCGCCCGCGCGGGCGTGCACACGCCGGTCTCGGCGTGCGCGTCGGGCGCTGAGGCCATCGGCTACGCCATCGAGATGATCCGCACGGGCCGCGCCGACGTCGTCGTGGCCGGCGGCACGGAGGCGGCGATCCACCCGCTGCCCATCGCCGCGTTCGGCAACATGATGGCGATGTCCAAGAACAACGAGAACCCGCAGGCGGCATCACGGCCCTACGACGTCGCCCGCGACGGCTTCGTCATGGGCGAGGGCGCCGGCGTGATCGTCCTGGAGTCCGCGGAGCACGCCGCCGCGCGCGGCGCCCGGGTCTACGCCGAGGCCGTCGGCCAGGGCATCTCCGCCGACAGCCACGACATCGTGCAGCCGGAGCCGGAGGGCCGCGGCATCGCGCACGCCCTGCAGAACCTGCTGGACAACACCGACCTGAACCCGGCGGAGATCGTGCACGTCAACGCGCACGCCACCTCCACGCCGGCCGGTGACGTGGCCGAACTCAAGGCGCTGCGCAAGGTCTTCGGCGACGACGCGGACCACTTCGCGGTCTCCGCGACCAAGTCCATGACCGGTCACCTGCTGGGCGGCGCGGGCGGTGTCGAGTCCGTCGCCACGGTGCTCGCGCTGTACAACCGGATCGCCCCGCCCACCATCAACGTCGAGAACCTCGACCCCGAGGCCGAGGCGAACGCGGACATCGTGCGCGGCGAGGCGCGCAAGCTGCCCGTCGAGGGCCGTATCGCCGCCCTGAACGACTCGTTCGGGTTCGGCGGGCACAACGTCGTCCTGGCGTTCCGGACGGTCTGATCCGCGCCCCCGACGCGCAGTGGCCCGGACCCCCCGCGGGGGGTCCGGGCCACTGCGCGTCGGGGGCCGGTCGTGAGCCGGCGGGGCTGATCGGGCGGTTCTGCGCGCCTCCGGGAGACGGGCGGGTCACACCACCTGGTGCAGCCAGCGCACCGGAGCTCCCTCGCCCGCGTGCCGGAACGATTCCAGCTCGTCGTCCCAGGGCTTGCCGAGGAGCTTGGCGAGTTCGGCCTCGAGGTCCGTCTCGCCGCGCCTGCTGCGCAGCAGGGCGGCGCGCAGCCGGTCCTCCGGGATCAGGATGTCGCCGTGGATGCCGGTGACGGCGTGGAAGATGCCGAGGTCCGGCGTGCAGCTGTAGCGCTCGCCCTCGGCGGTGGCGCAGGGCTCGGCGGTGACCTCGAAGCGCAGCATCTGCCAGCCGCGCAGCGCGGAGGCCAGCTTGGAGGCCGTACCGGGCTCGCCCTTCCAGGAGAACTCCGAGCGCCAGGTGCCGGGCGCGGCGGGCTGCCGGATCCAGTCGAGGCTGACGCGCGTGCCGAGCACCCCGGCGACGGCCCATTCGACGTGCGGGCACAGCGCGCGCGGCGCGGAGTGCACGTACAGAACTCCACGTGTCGTCACCGGGACCTCCGGGCAGAGCGGGACAGTCTTGCAGGCTGACATGGCGGCGGTGGCAGGCAGCCGCGCTGATGGCGAGGCTACCGTGCGGCGGCGCAAGGAGTGTGACGTACCGTCGGTCCAGGTGCCGTTTAGCGTCCGCCTTTCACTCGGCAGGACGCCTGTGCGGGCATGGAGCGTTCCATCTTGTGGGTGTCATTCGCCGGGAACTCCCGCGCGTTGTCATGAGGAGAGCGTGTTCGAAGATCGGACAGAGTCGGCGGAGTCGAGGGGAACACCAGCGGATGCGGATGCGAAACCGGCACGCGCGGGCCCTGCTCGCGGGCACGACGGCGGCCGTCCTGGGGCTGGCCGGCTGTGACGCCCAGGGAGGCGACGACGCGGGGGCGTCCGCCACCCGGGCCCGGCAGGCGAAGCCGTCGCCGACGTCGCTGTGGGACGCCAGCCCCGACTCGGTGGCGGCGGTGGGTGACTCGATCACCCGCGGCTTCGACGCCTGCGGCGTCCTCGCGGACTGTCCCGAGGTGTCCTGGGCGACCGGCAGCAGCGCCGAGGTGAACAGTCTCGCCGTCCGGCTGCTGGGCGCCGCGAAGGCGGCCACGCACAGTTGGAACCATGCCGAGACCGGGGCGCGGATGGCGGACCTGCCGGCCCAGATGGTCCGGGCGGCGGCGCAGAAGCCGCAGTTGGTGGCGGTGATGGCGGGCGCGAACGACGCGTGCCGGCGGTCGACGGCGGCGATGACGCCGGTGGCGGACTTCCGCGCCCAGTTCGAGGAGGCGCTCCGCACGCTGCGGCGCGCGCTGCCGAGGACGCAGGTGTACGTGGCGAGCGTGCCGAACCTCAAGCGGCTGTGGTCGCAGGGGCGCACGAACGCGCTGGGCAAGCAGGTGTGGAAGCTGGGCATCTGCCCGTCGATGCTGGGCGACGCGGACGCGCTGGACTCGGCGGCGACGCTGCGGCGGGCGACCGTCCAGAAACGGGTGGAGGAGTACAACAGGGTGCTGAAGGAGGTCTGCGCGAAGGACGCGCGGTGCCGGTTCGACGGCGGTGCGGTGTACGACTTCCGGTTCGGCACGGACCAGCTGAGTCACTGGGACTGGTTCCATCCGAGCAAGGACGGGCAGGCGCGGCTCGCGGAGATGGCGTATCGCAAGGTCACCGCGAAGACCTCGTGACCTAAAGTTCCGCCCATGAGCGAACACTTCGGAACACTTTCCGACGGCACTCCGGTGCACCGCTGGACCCTGGAGCGGGCGGGCACCCGGGTGCGGGTGCTGTCCTACGGGGGGATCGTGCAGTCCGTAGAGGTCCCCGACCGCGACGGCCACCCGGCGAACGTGGTCCTGGGGTTCGCGGATCTGGACGGTTATCTCGCCCACCCCGAGCCCTACCTCGGCGCGCTGGTCGGGCGTTACGCCAACCGGATCGCGCACGCCCGCTTCCACCTCGACGGCCTGACGTACGCGCTGGAGCCCAACAACGCGCCGAACTCCCTGCACGGCGGCGCCCGCGGCTTCGACAAACGGGTGTGGGAGGTGGAGCCGGTCGAGCACGGGCTGCGGCTGAGCCGGGTCAGCGCGCACGGTGAGGAGGGCTTCCCCGGCCGTCTGGAGGTGTCGGCGACGTACACGCTGGACGCGTCGGGGGCGCTGTGCCTCGCGTACGAGGCGGTCACGGACGCGCCGACGACGGTCAACCTGACCAACCACAGCTACTTCGACCTCGGCGGCCCCGGCAGCGGCGGCGCCGCCGGGCACGAGCTGCGGCTGGCCGCCTCCCGTTACACGCCGGTGGACGCCGACCTGATCCCGACCGGTGAGCTCGCGACGGTCGCGGACACCCGCTTCGACTTCCGCGCGTCGCGCAAGGTCGACGCCGGCTACGACCACAACTTCGTGCTCGACAAGGGCGTCACCCACGCGCCGGTCGAGGTGGCCGAGCTGCACGACCCGGCGTCCGGGCGGGTGCTGACGGTGGCGACGACCGAGCCGGGGCTCCAGCTGTACACCGCCGACCACCTCGGCGAGCCGTTCGCGCCCGGCGACGGCGTCGCGCTGGAGACCCAGCACTTCCCCGACTCGCCGAACCGCCCGGAGTTCCCGAGCACCGTCCTGCGGCCGGGCGGGGTCTACCGGTCGCAGACGGTGTACGGCTTCTCGGCCCGGTAGGCCGCGGAGGCCGAGGGGACGGACAGGCCCGGGAACGCCCGGGGAGACTCCGGCGACCGGGCCGGGAACGACATTGCCCCGGTCCAGGGGTCAGGTCCCGGACCGGGGCTGTTCAAGGAGGCGACGATCACCTGATCACACGTTAACCGTCGCGGCGATCCCCCGGTCGGCGTTCGAGCGGCCCGCCTGGATTTCGTACGAACCCTTCACAACGAACCACCGGCCGTCCGCCTCCTCCCCCGTCCCGGGGGCGCGGCCGAGAGCCGCACGACGACGGGCTCTGCGCCCTCCCCCGGACCTGCACCGCTGAACGCTCGCGCTACTGGTCCCACTTGAGGGCGAGCACCTTGCTCGCCGCGCAGACGAGCGCGAAGGCCGACGCGAGTCCATGGGCGCCGGCGGCCCAGAGTGCGACGACGCCGCTGCCGAACCAGGCCAGTTCGAAACCGGCCCGGACCGCGCCGCGCGTCTTGAACCGGGCCTGCGGCGATCCGCACAGCGCCCAGAGCGCGATCAGCGTCGCCGGGGCCGTGAGCCCCAGCAGCCAGGGGTGGGCGGTGGAGAAGCCCCAGTAGGAGACGGCCGCGAGGGCGCCCAGCTCGATCAGGAAGAGGAGGCCCAGGTTGGCTGCCTTCACGGGCGACGGTGTCACCGGTACGCCGCGCCGGGCCGCCCGGACGCGTGGGACGCGGCGGCGCCGTCCCCGTCGTCCGCCGCGTCCGCGTCGTCCGGCTCGTCTCCTTCGGAGATCTCCTCGCCGAGCAGCTCACGGGCGAGCAGGGTGGCGCCGGCGACCGCGCCCGGCATCAGGAACACGGCGACGAAGGGCACCAGGAAGGCCAGCCCGAGGGGAGTGCCGAAGCCCCAGATCAGCGTCTTGCGGGAGCGGAACAGGGCGAGCCGGGCGCGCAGGTCGACGTCACGGCGCTGGAGGGCGACGGCGGCGAGCTCCTCGGTGAGGAAGAAGCCGGTGACGAAGAAGCCGAGCACCGGCACGACCGTCTGGCCGACGACCGGGACGAACCCGAGGGCGAACAGCAGCACCGCCCACACCAGCGCGCGGGCCAGCACGCGCAGGCTGTCCCGGGCGGAGATCCACAGTTCCCGCCAGAGCGGCAGCCCGGACTCGGGGGCCGTGCCGTCGGGCGAGACGTCCCGGTCGACCCGCTCGGAGAGGCTCTCGTAGAAGGGCTGCCCGATCAGCAGGGTCACGGCGGTGAAGGTCAGGACTGCGAGGAGAAGGCCGAGAGCGAACAGCACGGCCGTGAGGAAACCGCGGAACAGTCCGCTCCAGGGGCTGGACCAGTCGTCCGCGAACGGTGTCGCCCACCCCACGAAGTCCTCGCCCCACACCGCGAGCGCCACCAGGGCCGCGACGTAGAGGACGAGCGTGATCAGGCCGGGGACCAGCCCGAACCCGTACTGCCTACCGTGCCGGGCCACCCACCGCTGGCCCTTCAACAGGTACCGGAAACCCACCCCGAGATCGCGCATGACCGAACTCTATCGGCCATGCTCACCTCACAACCGGGCGCCCGAGGGGCCCCGATGGGCCATCCGGGGCATGGGTGACACCAACGCCTCCCTGCCGCAGTTGAGTCGAACAGGCACACCTCGCCGTACCGATCTCCGGAAGCAACGATCCCGGAAGCTCATGTCCGGGATCGTCCGAAGGGCAGTTCCCGCAGGTCGCACAGGCGTCGATCATCAGGACACACGCAAGCAGCGGGCTGGTTGAGGAGAACGGATGACTCGATTGACTCGGACGACGAAGGAGATCCACGGCAGCGTCGCCGACGGATTCGAAGCGGTGCGGGAGGAGTTCGCCGCGTTCGTGGCGGAGGAACAGCCCGACTACGAAGGCCAGTTGTGCGTGTATGTGCACGGCCGCCGGGTCGTCGACCTGTGGGCGTCCGCGGACGGCGCCGGACCCGACTCCCTCTACGGCGTCTACTCCTCGACCAAGGGCGCCGCCCATCTGGTGGTCGCACTGCTGGTCCAGGAGGGCACCCTGGAACTGGACCGCAAAGTCACCTACTACTGGCCGGAGTTCGCCGCCGAGGGCAAGGGGGCGCTGACCCTGCGGGAGCTGCTCGCGCACCGGGCGGGGGTGGTGGGCACGGACGGCGGATTCTCGCCGCAGGAGCTGGCCGACGACCGGCAGCTCGCCGAACGCCTGGCCGACCAGCGGCCGTTCTGGCGGCCGGGCACCGCTTTCGGCTACCACGCGCTGGTCATCGGGGCGCTCACCGGCGAGGTCGTCCGGCGGGCCACCGGGCGCACCCTCCAGGAGGTGTACGCGGAGCGGGTGCGCGTCCCGTACGGGCTGGACTTCTTCCTGGGGCTGCCGCCGGCGCACGAACCACGGTTCCGCACCGCGCAGCCGATGGCGCCGACCGCCGAGCAGCGGGCGCTGCTGGACGCCCTGCCCGGCGGACCGCACACCCTGGCCGCCATCGCCTTCAACCGCCACGGCGCCCAGCCGACCGACCTCGAGCTGCTGCCCAACGACCCGCTGATCCGGGCCCGGGGCCCGGCCTCGGTGGGCGGGGTGGCGTCGGCGCGCGGGCTGGCCGGCATGTACGCGGCGGCGATCAGCGAGACCGACGGGAAGGCCCCGCTGCTGAAGGAGGACACGGCGGCGGAGTTCGGGCAGCTGCACTCGGTGGGCTACGACGTGGTGGCCCGCTCGCACAAGGCGTACGGGCTGGGCTTCCAGGCGACCGCGGACACCTGGTACCCGTTCCTGGGCGCCGGCGCGTTCGGGCACAGCGGGGCGGGCGGCTGCCAGGCCTTCGCCGACCCGCGCAGCGCTCTGGCCTACGGCTACACGCGCCGCCGGTTCGCCTTCCCGGGCGGCGCGGCGCCGGAGAACGACCGGCTGGCGAAGGCGGCGCACACCGCGGCCCTGGCACACTCCTGACGGCGGGTGGCCGGTGGGGGCGACAGGGCGGGCGGTGCACGACGAGGTCTCACGGCCTGCGGCGGCGCGGGCCGCACCCCACGTCCAGGGGTGCGGCCCGCGCGGCGCGTGACCACCGGGCCGCACGTCACGGGCCGGCCGAAGGCGCGGCCCTGCCGACGTGGCCCGAGGGCCGGCCGGGTCAGAGCTTGACGATCATCTTGCCGGTGTTGTCGCCGCGCAGGACGCCGAGGAACGCCTCGAGGTTGTTCTCGATGCCCTCGACGACCGTCTCGCGGTACTTCAGCTCGCCGGAGCGGACCCAGGCGCCGACCTCCTGGACGAACTGCGGCTGCAGGTCGTAGTGGTCGCCCACGAGGAGTCCCTCGATGCGGCCGCGGGTCTGGATGAGGCGGGCGAGGTTCTTCGGGCCGGGGGCCGGCTCGGTGTTGTTGTAGACGGAGATCATGCCGCAGATCGCTATGCGGCCCTTCTCGTTGAGGGAGCCGATGGCCGCCTCGAGGTGATCGCCGCCGACGTTGTCGAAGTAGACGTCGATCCCGCCGGGGGCGGCGGCGCGCAGCTGCTCCGCGACCGGGCCGTTCTTGTAGTTGAAGGCGGCGTCGAAGCCGTACTCCTCGACCAGGAGCTTGACCTTCTCGTCGGAGCCGGCCGAACCGATGACCCGGGAAGCGCCCTTGAGCCGGGCGATCTGGCCGACCTGGCTGCCGACGGCGCCGGCCGCGCCCGACACGAAGACGGAGTCGCCCTCCTTGAAGGCGGCGGTGCGCAGCAGTCCGGCGTAGGCGGTGAGGCCGGTCATGCCGAGGACGCCCAGGTAGGTGGACAGCGGCGCGGCGTCGGGGTCGACCTTGACGGCCTGCTTGGCGTCGAACACCGCGTACTCGCGCCAGCCGCCGAAGTGCAGGACGTGGTCGCCGGCCACGATGCCCTCGGCCTCGGAGGCGACGACCTCGCCCACCGCCCCGCCCTGCATGGCCTTGCCCAGCTCGAAGGGGGCGACATAGGACTTGGCGCTGCTCATACGGCCGCGCATGTAGGGGTCGACGGAGACGTACGCGTTGCGCACCAGCACCTCACCCGGACCGGGCCGGCGGATCTCCGTCTCGGCCAGCTCGAAGTCCTCGGGCTTCGGCCAGCCGACGGGACGGCTGAGCAGACGCCATTCGCGGCCGGTGGCGGGGAGGGCCGAGTCAGTCATGGGGGGCTGCCTTTCACGTGCGGGAGATTACGTCGGTACGGAAATGCTTCACTACCTGAAACAACCATGCTCCTGAATATTTCAGGATGTCAAGTAAACGGGTACCCTGGATCCATGCCCGCCTCACATCCGACCTCTCGTCCAGCTGGTCCGCCCCCGCTGCCCGACGCCCTGACCATGGAAGTCGTCGAGCTGATCGGCGAGGTCGTGGCGCGCTTCTACGAGGACTACGAGGAGGCCGCCGCCGGCCACTCCCTCACCGGCGCACAGGCCCGGCTGCTGAGTCTGCTCTCGCTGGAGCCGCTGCCGATGCGCAAGCTGGCGCAGAAGCTGAAGTGCGAGCCGTCCAACGTGACCGGCATCGTCGACCGCCTGGAATCCCGCGGCCTGGTCGAACGCCGCCCCGACCCGGCCGACCGCCGGGTGAAACTGGCGGCGGCGACGGACGAGGGCCGCGACGTCGCCAAGGGGCTGCGCGAGTCGCTGCGGTTCGCCCGGGAGCCGCTGGCCGGACTGGCGGAGCAGGAGCGGGCGGTGCTGCGGGGGCTGTTGCGGCGGATGCTGGCAGCGGAGGGCGAGCGCCCTCAGGAGCCGTCCGGCCCTGCGGCTCCGTGACCCCCGCGGCTCCTCGACTCCTGCGGCCTCTGTGACCCTGCGGCTCCTGCCGTGGTTCCGGATGGGGCGCGGACGCGGTCCGTGACCACCCGGGGCGGGGTGGCCGAGCTCGGTCAGCAGGGCGGGGTCGCCGGCCCCGCTCCGGCGGCGCCCGGCCAGGGGCGTGCCGCGTGCCGCCGTCCAGCGGTGGCAGGACTCGACCGGCTCGGCCGGCTCGTCGTCGACAGGGCCACCTGCAAGGCGTACGGCACCGCCCTCCTGTCGCCGGACGGGTGACGACGAAAGCGGCCCCGAGCGGCCGCTACAGCTCGCTCGGGACCGCTCGGGACCGCTTCAGGTGGTGCGGGACCGCTCTGGGGCCGCTCCTCGGATCAGGTCTTCTTCCGGGTCGTCATGAAGCGCTGGACCAGGATGAACGCGCACAGCAGCACACCGGTGGCGATCTTCGTCCACCAGGAACTCAGCGTGCCCTCGAACTGGATGATGCTCTTGATGAGGCCGAGCACCAGCACGCCGAACAGGGTCCCCAGCACATAGCCGGAGCCGCCGGTCAGCAGCGTGCCGCCGATGACGACCGCGGCGATCGCGTCGAGTTCCATGCCGGTCGCGTGCAGCGGGTCGCCGGACTGGATGTAGAGGGTGAACATGAGGCCGGCGAGCGCCGAGCAGAACCCGCTCACCGTGTACACCGCGATCTTCGTGCCGCCCTGCGGGAGGCCCATCAGCATGGCCGACTGCTCGTTGCCGCCGATCGCGTACACCCGGCGCCCGAAGCGCGTGTAGTGCAGGACGTAGAACGCCACGGCGAGGACCACCAGCGAGACGACCGCGCCGATCGACACGAAGCCCATCCCCAGCGACACCTGCGCCTGGGCCATGCTGCTCACCGAGGCGTCGCTGATGGAGATCGACTCCTTGCTGATGACCAGGCACAGACCGCGGAAGAGGAAGAGGCCGGCGAGGGTCACGATGAAGGGCTGGATCTCGAAGTTGTGGATCACATAGCCCATCAGGAAGCCGCCGAAGGCCCCCACCGCCAGCGCCATGGGGATCACGACCACGATCGGCAGCCCCTGGCGCTCCACCAGCCAGGCCGTGAACATCGTCGTGAAGCCGATCATCGACCCGACGGAGAGGTCGATGCCGCCGGACAGGATGACGAAGGTGACACCGACCGCGGCGACCAGCAGATAGCCGTTGTCGATGAACAGGTTCAGGAAGACCTGCGGTTCGGCGAAGCCGTAGAACTGGTACCGGCCGAGGCCCACCCCGTACATCACGAGGAAGAGCAGGGCCGTCACGCCGACGGGCAGCCGCCGGTCGCCGAGCAGACGCGCGGCCTTGGACGGGGTACGGCTTTCGGAGGCCGTGGGGCTCTGGGTGGTCGCGCTCATCACGACACCTCCATCTTGGGAGCGGCCTCGGTCGGCGCGGCGGAGTCCGCCGGGGTCGCGGCCGTCTTGGCGCCGGCCTTCGCGCGGAACCGGGCGGCGAACTTCGCGCCGAAGACCTTGTCGCGGAACTTCGGGGACTGCAGCAGGCAGACGACGATGACGACGGCGGCCTTGAAGACCAGGTTGGTCTGGGTCGGCACGCCGATGGTGTAGATCGTGGTGGTGAGCGTCTGGATGACGAGGGCGCCGACCACCGTGCCGCCGATGGAGAACCGGCCGCCGAGCAGCGAGGTGCCGCCGATCACCACGGCGAGGATCGCGTCGAGTTCGATCCACAGGCCGGCGTTGTTGCCGTCGGCGGCCGAGGTGTTGGAGCTGATCATCAGGCCGGCGATGCCCGCGCAGAGCGCGCAGAACATGTAGACCAGGATCTTGATGCGACGGGACCTGATGCCGACCAGGCGGCTCGCCTCGGCGTTGCCGCCGACCGCTTCCACCAGCAGGCCGAGCGCCGTACGGCGGGTCAGCGCACCGGTGACGGCCACGACCGCGGCCACCACGAAGATGGAGAACGGCAGCGTCAGCCAGTAGCCGCCGCCGATCAGCTTGTACGGCTCGCTGTTGATGGTGATGATCTGGCCGTCGGTGATCAGCTGGGCGACACCGCGGCCGGCGACCATGATGATCAGGGTGGCGATGATCGGCTGAATGCCCATCCGGGCAACGAGGAAGCCGTTCCACAGACCGCAGACGACCGCGGCCAGCAGACCGAGGCCCATGGCGAGCAGCACTCCGGACAGCGCGCCCTGGTCCTTCTGGTCGCTGATGTACGAGCAGGCCAGTGCTCCGGTGATGGCGACCACGGCGCCGACGGAGAGGTCGATGCCGCCGGTGGCGATGACCAGGGTCATGCCGACCGCCACCAGGATGAGCGGCGACCCGAACAGCACGATCGACACGAGGCTGCCGTAGAGGTGGCCGTCCGCCATCTTGATCGAGAAGAAGTCGGGCGTAAACGGGACGTTGACGAGCAGCAGGAGCACGAGCACCGCCACCGGCCAGAACAGATGGTGCCGGGTCAGCGCCCGCCACCGGGAAGAGGTGGTCGAAGACGTGGTCACTGGTGCTCTCCGCTCGCGATGGTCTCCAGGATCCGGCTCGTGGTGATCTCGGGCCCGTTGGCGATCTGCGCCACCAGCCGGCGGTCGCGCAGCACTCCGATGGTGTGACTGAGCCGGAGTACCTCCTCCAGCTCGGCCGCGATGTACAGCACGGACATCCCGTCCTCGGAGAGGGAGACGACGAGCTTCTGGATCTCCGCCTTCGCGCCGATGTCGATGCCGCGCGTCGGCTCGTCCAGGATCAGCAGCTTCGGCTGGGTGATCAGCCAGCGGGCCAGCAGCACCTTCTGCTGGTTGCCGCCGCTGAGCTGGCCCACCCTGGCCTCGGGGTTGGCGGGGCGGATGTCCAGGGCCTTGATGTACTTGGCGACCAGTTCGTCGCGCTGGGCGGCCGGGATGGGCCGGGTCCAGCCTCGCGAGGCCTGCAGCGCCAGGATGATGTTCTCCCGCACCGTGAGGTCGGGCACCAGGCCCTCGCTCTTGCGGTTCTCGGAGCAGAACGCGACGCCCGCGCCGATCGCGTCGTTCGGGGCGCTCATCGAGACCTGCTTGCCGTCGATGGACACCGTGCCGGCGTCCGGCTGGTCGGCGCCGAAGAGCAGGCGGGCCAGTTCGGTGCGTCCCGAACCGAGCAGGCCGGCGAGGCCGATCACCTCGCCCTTCTTGATCTCCATGTCGAACGGCGCGATACGGCCGGTCTTGCCGAGGCCCTCCGCCTGCAGCAGGGCCTCGCCCGCTTCGGCGCGCTGCTGCTGCTCCTGGAGCTCGTCGAGCTGGCCCATGGCCTTGCCGAGCATGAGCTGGACGAGGCCGACCTGGTCGAGGTCGCTCACCATGTGCTCGCCGACCAGGGTGCCGTTGCGCAGCACCGTCATCCGGTCGCAGATCTCGTAGATCTGGTCGAGGAAGTGCGACACGAACAGGATCGCCACGCCCTCGTCCTTCAACCGGCGCATCAGCGCGAACAGTTGCAGGACCTCGTCGCGGTCGAGACTGGAGGTCGGCTCGTCGAGGATGAGCACCTTGGTGCCCGGTCCGTCGCCGCCGCCGGTGTTCAACGACCTGACGATCGCGACCAGTTGCTGCACGGCCAGGGGGTACGACTCCAGCGGGGCGGAGACGTCGATGTCGAGTCCGAGCCGGTCCACCAGCTCCGCGGCCTCCCGGCGCAGCCGCTTCCACTGGATGCGGCCCATGCGGGTGGGTTCACGGCCGATGAAGATGTTCTCCGCCACCGACAGGTTGGGGCAGAGGTTGACCTCCTGGTACACCGTGCTGATGCCGGCCTGCTGGGCCTGCAGCGGGCTGGCGATGCGCACGGACGCGCCGTCCAGCGTGATCGTGCCGCCGTCCAGGGAGTAGACCCCGGTCAGCACCTTGATCAGGGTGGACTTGCCCGCCCCGTTCTCGCCCATGAGGGCGTGGATCTCGCCGGGGAAGAGCCGGAAGTCGACGCCCGACAGAGCCCGTACCCCCGGGAACTCCTTGACTATGCCCGCCATCTCCAGGACGGGCCGCGGCTCTGCCATGGCAGCGCTCCTCTTCATTTGGTTCAGGCCCGCAGGGAGCCCCGGGACCGATGGCTCTCGGTCGGCCGGAGGCTCCCTGCCGGTGGGTGCGTCGGTCAGTACTTGCGGCTCGGGAGCGCGGCCTTGGCCTGGTCCTGCATGAAGTCGCCCTCCTTGGTCTTGATCCAGCGCTCGACCTTCTCGCCGTTCTTGACCTTCTTCACGACGTCCATGAGCTGGGGGCCGAGGAGCGGGTTGCACTCGACGATGGCGTTGATCTTGCCCTCGGACATGGCCACGAAGCCGTCCTTCACACCGTCGATCGAGACGATGAGGATGTCCTTGCCGGGCTTCTTGCCCGCCGCCTCGATGGACTGGATGGCGCCGATGGCCATGTCGTCGTTGTGCGCGAACAGGACGTTGATGTCCGGGTTCGACTGCAGGAACGCCGCCATGACCTGCTTGCCGCCGGCGCGGGTGAAGTCACCGGTCTGGCTGACGACGACCTTCCAGTCGTCCTTGTGCTCGGCGTCCATGACCTCCTTGAAGCCCTTGGCGCGCTCGATGGCCGGGGCGGCGCCGGTGGTGCCCTCCAGCTGGGCGATCTTCACCGGGGCCTTGAGACCGGCCTTGGCGATGACCTTCTCGAGGATCTTGGCGGCGCGGCGGCCCTCGTCGGTGAAGTCGGAGCCGACGAGCGTGACGAACAGGGAGTCGTCGGAGGTCTCCACGGAGCGGTCGGTGAGGACGACCGGGATCTTCGCGGCCTTGGCCTCCTTGAGGACCGCGTCCCAGCCGGTGACGACCACCGGGGAGAAGGCGATGACGTCGACCTTCTGGGTGATGTAGCTGCGGATCGCGGAGATCTGGTTCTCCTGCTTCTGCTGCGCGTCGGAGAACTGCAGCTTGTAGCCGGCCTCCTTGGCGGCCGACTTCACGGAGTCCGTGTTGGCGCTGCGCCAGCCGCTCTCCGAGCCGACCTGGGAGAAGCCCAGCGTGATCGTCTTGCTGCCGCCGGAGGAGGAGTCGGAGGAGCTGTCGTCCTTCTTGGCACAGGCGGTCAGGCCGCCCGCCGCCGCCACGCCGACCGCAACGGTGAGGAAGTTCCTTCTGCTGAGCATGTGCTTCTCCTTTGAAGAGCCGGCCCGGGGACGGACCTGCTGGTACTTGAGGGGACCGGCTGCAGTGCGTCCAGCCTGTCGATCATTGTTCGGAATTTCGGCCACACGGCTGCGCTTGTCGGCCGACGGTCGGTCAGCGGGGTACGCCCTCGGGTTGAGCGGCCTGAGGGAACGTACTCGCGCGGACCACGAGTTGGGGTTCGATAGCGATGCGAGGCGTGGTGGCGGGCGGCCGCCCCTCGATCAGCTCCAGAAGCAGTGCGATGCCGCGCCTGCCCACCGCCGCGAAGTCCTGCCGGACGGTGGTCAGGGGAGGTGCGAAGTACTCCGACTCCGGGATGTCGTCGAAGCCGACCACCGCCACGTCCTGGGGCGTGCGGACCCCCGCTTCCCGCAGGGCCCGCAACACCCCCAGCGCCATCTGGTCGTTGGCGGCGAAGACCGCGGTCAGCCCCCGGCCCACCCAGCCGGCCAGTTCCTGGCCCGCACGGTAGCCCGACAGCGGACTCCAGTCGCCGCACAGCGTCATGGGCGGTTCCACGCCCGCCTCCTCGAGGATCGCCCGCCAGCCGGCGGCCCGGTCGGCCGCCTCCTGCCAGTCCTCGGGCCCGGCGAGATGCCAGACGCTGCGGTGGCCGGCGGCCAGCAGATGACCCGTCGCCAGCCGCGCCCCCAGGTGCTGGTCCACGCCGACGCTCGGGATCTCCCCCCCCGATCCGCCCCCCACGATCACCACGGGGAACGGGTGGCGCAGTTCGGCCAGCGCGTCCACCGCGGACCGCTGCGGAGCGATGGCCACCACGCCTTCGACCCCGCCCTCGCTGAGGTGGTCCAGGGCCTCGGAGAGCGTCTCCATGGTCAGTTTGCGCAGGCTGACCGTCGAGACGAGATACCCCTCGGAACGTGCCGCCTCCTCGAGCGCGAACAGCGTGCTGGCCGGCCCGTAGAGGGTGGTGTCCGAGGCGACCACGCCCAGTGTCCGGGTGCGCCGGGTCGCCAGGGCCCGGGCGGAGAAGTTGCGGCGGTAGCCCATCTCCTCGATCGCTCGGAGCACTCTGGCCCGTGTCTCCTCCCGCACGTTGGGGTGATCCCCCAGCACACGGGACACGGTCTGGTGGGACACGCCGGCCTGGCGTGCCACGTCGGCCATGGTGGGGGGCCGGAGCCCGATGTGTGCCACGTACGCCCCTCCTCGGCTCTCGTTCGTGGGTAAGACCTGCGATGCGGGCGGACTGCTCCGCTCCGCGGATGTCACTCCGGAGTCCCGGAGGGCCCAACGCAGACGACGGAAATGACGAGTCGGGACGCTGTGCGCACGACGCTCGACCTTCCCTGCCGACGCTGGGCGTTGACTGGTGAACGCGGAGGTCATTGTGAGCGCTAACAATTCATGGCGGTCAAGAGGGTTGCGGCCAATGGTCGTCACGGTTCCATAACGCGATATGGACGAATTACGCATCGTGCCAGGTCACAGCCCTATCGAGGGTTCCGGGCGGTGATGCCGGGCGGAGGCCCGACGAGGGTCCGCGCGTCCGGACGGGACCTCGGCGGGGCCACTCCGGACGGCGTTCGCCACACGGGGGACGTCCCGCGCGTCGCCCTGGACAGGATGTCCAAACAGGCCGGCGAACCGCACAACTGCGCACAGAATCAACCATCGAGGGGTCACCGGAACGCCCGTCCGGAGGCTCAGGAGCACCACCACAGGAACCGGGTGCAGGTCTCCGAGGGCGAGGGCTTCGGGGACGAGGCCGGCGCCGACGCGCCGGAGGTCGGACTGGAGCCCGAGTCGTCGTCCGACGGAGCCGTCGACCCGGAGGAGCCGGGGCGGGAGCCCGACTGGGTCTCCTTGTCCGGGCCCGGCGTCGCGGTCCCGGCCGTCGGGGACGGGGAGGCCGACGCGGAGGCGGAGGCGGACGCCGACGCCGAGGGGTCCGGGGAGGGTGAGGCCCGGCCCGTGTCCGTCCGGTCGTCCAGGGGCCGCCCGGACGCACTCGACTCCACCGCCGACCCGTCGACCTCGGACGATTCCCCGCCGGCCGCCGCCGGGTGGGACGGCGAGGAGAAGCCCGGGGCGTCCACGCCGAGCTCGGCCAGGCTCAGGCCGCCCGCGGCCAGCACGAAACCGACACCGATCAGGATCACGCGCCTGCGGCGCCGTCGGTGGGCGGAGGCCTTGCGGTCGCGACGGCTCGCGTCCGGTGCGGCAGGCGTGCCACCCGGCCCCCGTCGGCCACCCCTGCCCTGTTCCCGGCGGCGCGCGGCCCGCCCCCGCGCCTCGTCGCCGGCGACGCCGGACCGGGCGTGATCACCGGGCCCGTCGTGATCACCGGCCTCGCCGTGACGGCCGGGCCCGTCGTGAGCGGTGCGGTCGTCCGGCGAGTCCGTGGGCGACGAGTCGCCGTACGGCCCGGGCTCGTAGGGGAGCGGCTCCGGCCCGGGCTCGTAGGGGAGCGGCTCCGGCTCGTACTGCTCCGGCTGGTGCGCGTCGTGCGGATACGCGCGTAGCCGGTCGGCAGGTGCGCCGCACCCCGGGCAGGCGAGGGCGCCGTTGAGGTGCCGTCGGCACGGGTGGCAGTAGTCCATGACGCGGAGAGACTAAGTTCCCGGAAGCGACCGTTCCCGAACACACGTGTGAAAGTTGTGTGGGAAACAGGCCATACGGCGCGTCAAGTAGAGTGACCTACCCCACAGGAGGTCGATTCACCGTCCGAAACCGTCATCGAAACTATCGAAAGCGATGCCCGGTCGCCCCATTGACACCCCGCTCACGCGGTCCCTACTGTCTGGTCAGCATTTCGAACGCGTGACGAAATCTCGAACAGCTTCGAAGGGTTAACTTCCGTGCGCATCACCGGAATCAGCACGCATGTGGTCGGGACGCCGTGGCGCAACCTGACCTACGTCCTGGTGCACACCGACGAGGGCCTCACGGGCGTCGGCGAGACCCGCATGCTGGGCCACACCGACGCGCTGATCGGCTACCTGAAGGAGGCCGAGGCCAACCACATTCTCGGCTCCGACCCGTTCGCTGTCGAGGACCTCACGCGCCGCATGAAGTACGGCGACTACGGGCGGGCCGGCGAGATCGTGATGTCGGGCATCGCCGTCGTCGAGATGGCCTGCTGGGACATCAAGGGCAAGGCGCTCGGCGTGCCGGTCTGGCAGCTCCTCGGCGGGAAGGTCACCGACAAGGTCAAGGCCTACGCCAACGGCTGGTACACCACCGAGCGGACCCCGGAGGCCTACCACAAGGCCGCCAGGAGCGTCATGGAACGCGGCTACCAGGCGCTCAAGATCGACCCCTTCGGCACCGGGCACTTCGAGCTGGACCACCAGCAGAGCCTCTACGCCGTCTCGCTGATCGAGGCCGTGCGCGACGCCATCGGGCCGGACGCCGAGCTGATGCTGGAGATGCACGGCCGCTTCTCCCCCGCCACCGCCGTACGGCTGGCCAAGGAGCTCGCGCCCTTCAAGCCCGCGTGGCTGGAGGAGCCCTGCCCGCCGGAGAACCTGAAGGCCCTGGAGAAGATCGCCGCCAAGGTCGACATCCCGGTCGCCACCGGTGAACGCATCCACGACCGCATCGAGTTCCGCGAGCTGTTCGAGAGCCAGGCCGTCGACGTCATCCAGCCGGACGTCGGTCACATCGGCGGTATCTGGGAGACCCGCAAGCTCGCCGCCACCGCCGAGGCGCACTACGTGCTCGTCGCCCCGCACAACGTCGGCGGGCCGGTCCTCACCGCCGCCTCCCTGCAGGTCGGGTTCACCTCCCCGAACTTCAAGATCCTCGAGCACTTCAACGACTTCGCCGACGCGGAGATCAAGAAGGTCGTCAAGGGCGCGCCCGAAGTGATCGACGGCTACTTCCACCTCTCCGACGAGCCCGGTCTCGGCGTCGAGCTGGACGTGGAGGCGGCAGCCGAGTTCCCGCAGCAGCAGGCGCGCTTCGACCTCTGGGCCGAGGGCTGGGAACAGCGCAAGCCGAAGGCCGCCGAGCAGTGAGCACCGCCGTCGTGGTGGAGGCGCCGGGCGAGCATCGCATCGTCCCGCACGAACCGCGCCGGCCGGAACCCGGCGAGGCGCTGGTCCGCGTCCACGCGACCGGCATCTGCGGCAGCGACCGCGAGGTGTACCACGGCAACCGGCCCGAGGGGTACGTGCGCTACCCGGTGACCCCCGGCCACGAGTGGTCCGGGACGGTCGAGGAGGTCGGCGCCGGCGTTCCCCCCTCGCTCCTCGACCGCAAGGTGGTGGGCGAGGGCTTTCGCAACTGCCAGGTCTGCGACCGCTGCCACACGGGCGCGACGACGCTGTGCACCGAAGGCTACGAGGAGACCGGTTTCACCCAGCCGGGGGCGATGGCCGCCACCCTCACGCTCCCGGCACGGCTGCTGCACGCCCTCCCCGACGACGCCGACCTCACCGCGGCGGCCCTGCTGGAACCGGCGGCCTGCGTCGCGGCCGCCGCGATCAAGGCGCACGCCCTGCCGGGCGAGAGGGTGGCCGTCGTCGGCACCGGGACGCTGGGCATGTTCGCCGTGCAGTTCCTCAAGGCGGGCTCGCCCGCCGAACTGCTGGTCGTGGGCACGCGCGGCGACCGGGAGTCGCTCTCCCGGCAGTTCGGCGCCACCGACTTCCGCACCTGTGACCAGGATCTCCCGGACGACATCGACGTCGTCATCGAGACCGCCGGGTCCACCACCGCCGCACGCACCGCCGCCTCGCTCCTTCGGCGCGGCGGCCGGCTGGTCCTGACGGGGATCCCGGCGCCCGGTGCGGCCGGGCTCGACCCGACGGACCTCGTCGTACGGCAACTGGAGGTGCACACCGTCTTCGGGGCTCCACCGGACGCCTGGGCCTACACGGTCCGGGTGTTCGGGGCCCGACTGCTCGATCCGCTGCCGCTCGTCACGCACGAGCTGCCGCTGACCGCGTTCGCCGAAGCCATCGAGCTGGTCGGCTCCGGTGATCCGAAGGTGGGCAAGGTGCTGCTCAGGCCGTAGGCCCCCGCCAAGCCGTACGCCGGCTCGGGGCGCCCTGACCCGCCCCGGGCCGGTGTACACCCAGCCCCGCACGACCTGAGCTGCGAACCTTGACCGACATATCGAACACGAAGGACGGCATGTGACCACCGACGCTTCCACCACGGCAGCTCGCCGACCTGGTGAGCAGGCGCTCGCCGCGCTCGGCCTGGGTGCGCCCGCTCTCGATCCCGCCGACGCCTCACCCCACGGGTTCCCGGGCGGCGGCCGCTGGCGCACCGAGGTCCCTTCGTGCGAGGGCCCCGAAGCGCTGGCCGTCATCCTGAAAGAGGCCTCACGCCTCGACGTGCCGATCCACCGGATCAGCCAGGGCAGCGGCGTGTGGATGCTGACCGACGCGGAGATCACCGACATGGTCGACTCCACCGCAGAGCGTGACATCGAGCTGTGCCTGTTCACCGGCCCCCGCGGCACCTGGGACATCGGCGGCTCGACGCGTACCGACTCCCGGGGCGGCGGACTGCGTGCCCGCGGCCACGACGCCGTCGCCGGATGCGTCGAGGACGCCCTGCGGGCGACGGAGCTGGGCGTAAAGTGTCTGCTCGTGGCCGACGAGGGCGTGTTGTGGACGCTGCACCGCGCCCGCACGGCCGGCGTCATCCCGGCCGACACGACGCTGAAGGTGTCGGCGCTCATCGGCCCCGTCAATCCGGCCGCGTACGCGGTGTACGAGCGTCTCGGCGCCGACTCCGTGAACGTGCCCAGCGACCTGACGCTGGATCACCTCACGGAGATCCGGCGGGCGTCGGCCGCCCCCATGGACATGTACATCGAGGCCCCCGACGATCTCGGCGGGTACATTCGGATGTACGAGGTCGCCGAGCTGATCCGGCGCGGCGCACCGCTCTACCTGAAGTTCGGCCTCTCCAAGGCGCCGGGCATCTACCCTTACGGTCACCACATGCGCGACGTGGCGCTCGCCACAGCCCGGGAACGGGTGCGTCGCGGACGTCTGGCCCTCGACCTGCTCGCCCGTCACGGAGCGGACGGAGACATGGCCCCCCTCGGCTCGAGACTGCCCGGCGAACTGCACAGGTTCGACGCCGGGTCATAACGTTCCGGAAACCTTGCTTCACAGAAGCCGACACAGGCGCGCAGAATCCCACACATCGCTTCTCGGTCTTTCCGGCGTCGCTCCGGGAGCGTCCTTCGCAGCGCGAGACCGATCCCTGCACACACATCAAGGATGTTGATCATGCGTAACCGCAGAGCCGCCCTCGCCGCCATAGCCGGAGCCGCCTCCCTCGCCCTCACCCTGTCCGCCTGCGGACAGTCCGGTGAGGGCGGCAGTGAGGAGAAGGCCGGCGACGCCAAGGGCGGCACCATCGGCATCGCGATGCCGACCAAGTCCTCCGAGCGCTGGATCACCGACGGCGCCAACGTCGAGAAGGACCTCAAGGCCAAGGGCTACAAGACCAAGCTGGTCTTCGGCGAGGACGACCCCGACCAGCAGGTCTCGCAGATCGAGAACCTGATCACCCAGGGCGTCAAGGCCCTGATCATCGCGGCGATCGACAACAAGTCGCTGAACAACGTCCTCCAGCAGGCCGCCGACGCCAAGATCCCGGTCATCTCCTACGACCGCCTGATCCTCGGCTCGAAGAACGTCGACTACTACGCGTCCTTCGACAACGAGAAGGTCGGCAAGCTCCAGGCCACCTACCTCGTGGACAAGCTGGGCGTGGCGTCCGGCAAGGGCCCCTTCAACATCGAGCTGTTCGCCGGCTCCAACGACGACAACAACACGAAGTACTTCTTCAACGGCGCGATGAGCGTGCTCCAGCCGTACATCGACAGCAAGAAGCTCGTGGTCAAGTCCGGCCAGACCAAGATGACCCAGGTCACCACCCTGCGCTGGGACGGCGCCACCGCCCAGAAGCGCA
The DNA here is from genome assembly GCF_003032475.1 of Streptomyces sp. P3. NCBI lineage: Bacteria > Bacillati > Actinomycetota > Actinomycetes > Kitasatosporales > Streptomycetaceae > Streptomyces > Streptomyces sp. P3. The sequence continues at coordinate 3,707,716 of NZ_CP028369.1, read as the reverse complement.
TGGAGGACATCCTCACCTCGTCCTACAAGAGCGGCAAGGTCGACGCGGTGCTGTCGCCCTACGACGGCATCTCCATCGGCATCATCGCCGCGCTGAAGTCGGACGGCTACGGCACCGCCGCCAAGCCCCTGCCGGTCATCAGCGGCCAGGACGCCGAGCTGGCGTCCGTGAAGTCGATCATCGCCGGCCAGCAGTCGATGACCGTCTACAAGGACCTCCGCAAGCTCGCCCAGGTCGCCACGGACATGGTCGACGCCACCCTGAACGGCAAGAAGCCCGAGATCAACGACACCAAGTCGTACGACAACGGCACCAAGGTCGTCCCCGCCTACCTGCTGCAGCCGGTGAGCGTCGACAAGACGAACTACCAGAAGGAACTCGTCGACGGCGGCTACTACACCGCGGACCAGCTCAAGTAAGCGTCGAACCTTACGGATTGGAAGGCACGACCATGGCGGGACCCGTCCTGGAAATGCGCTCGATCGTCAAGACCTTTCCCGGCGTCAAGGCGCTGTCAGACGTCTCATTGACCGTCCGTCAGGGCGAGGTCCACGCCATTTGCGGTGAGAACGGCGCCGGAAAGTCCACCTTGATGAAGGTGCTCTCCGGCGTCCATCCCCACGGCAGCTACGAGGGCGACATCCTCTTCGAGGGGGAGGTCGTCCAGTTCAAGGACATCCGGGCGAGCGAGCAGCACGGCATTGTGATCATCCACCAGGAGCTGGCGCTGTCGCCGTACCTCTCCCTGGCGGAGAACATCTTCCTCGGCAACGAACACGCCAAGGGCGGGTTCATCGACTGGCGGGAGACTCTGCGGCACGCCACTGAGCTGCTGCGCCGGGTGGGTCTCGACGACCACCCGGAGACCCGCGTCGCCGACATCGGCGTGGGCAAGCAGCAGCTCGTGGAGATCGCGAAGGCGCTCTCCAAGAAGGTGAAGCTGCTCATCCTCGACGAGCCCACCGCGGCGCTGAACGACGAGGACAGCGGCAAGCTCCTTGATCTGATGCTGGAGTTGAAGCGCCAGGGCATCACCTCGATCATCATCTCCCACAAGCTCAACGAGATCCGCAAGGTCGCGGACTCGGTGACGATCATTCGCGACGGGCACTCCATCGAGACGCTCGACGTGAAGTCGGCGGAGACGACCGAGGACCGGATCATCAGCGGCATGGTCGGCCGCGACCTCGACCACCGCTTCCCCGAGCGCACCCCGCACGAGGCGGCGGAGAAGGACGCGGCTCCGGCCCTGGAGATCCGCGACTGGACCGTGCACCACCCGATCGACCAGCAGCGCAAGGTGGTCGACGACGTGTCGATCCAGGTGCGCCGCGGGGAGATCGTCGGTATCGCCGGCCTCATGGGCGCGGGCCGCACCGAGCTCGCCATGAGCGTCTTCGGGCGCTCCTACGGCCGGCACGCGGGCGGCACGGTCCTCAAGGACGGCAAGGAGATCCGTACGAAGACGGTCGCCGAGGCCATCGGCCACGGGATCGCGTACGTCACCGAGGACCGCAAGCACTACGGCCTCAACCTCATCGACACGATCAACCGCAACATCTCGCTGACCGCCCTGAACAAGGTCGCGAAGCGGGGCGTGGTCGACGAGCAGGAGGAGCGGCAGGTCTCCGAGGGCTACCGCAAGTCGATGAACATCAAGGCCCCGACCGTCTTCGAACCGGTGGGCAAGCTGTCCGGCGGCAACCAGCAGAAGGTCGTCCTCAGCAAGTGGATCTTCGCGGGTCCGGACGTGCTGATCCTGGACGAACCGACGCGCGGTATCGACGTCGGCGCCAAGTTCGAGATCTACACGGTCATCGACCAGCTGGCCGCCCAGGGCAAGGCGGTCGTCTTCATCTCCTCCGAGCTGCCGGAACTGCTCGGCATGTGCGACCGCATCTACACGATGGCCGCCGGACGGCTCACGGGCGAGTTCCCGCGGGCCGAGGCCACGCAGGAAGTGCTGATGCGTCAGATGACGAAGGACAAAGAGGTAACGCGATGAGCACGGACGTGACCGACAAGAGCCCGGCGGCCGCGCCGCCCGGGAAGAGCGGGGGCTCAGCCTCCGGCGGCGGGCTGCTGCAGGTGATGCTCGACGGCCTGCGCCGCAACATGCGCCAGTACGGCATGCTGATCGCGCTCGGCCTGCTCGTCGTCCTGTTCCAGGTGTGGACCGGCGGCGACCTGCTGCTCCCCCGGAACGTCTCCAACCTGGTCCTGCAGAACAGCTACATCCTGATCCTCGCGATCGGCATGATGCTGGTGATCATCGCGGGCCACATCGACCTTTCGGTCGGTTCGGTGACGGCGTTCACCGGCGCCTTCGCGGCCGTCCTCACCGTCCAGCACGACGTGTCATGGCCTGTGGCGCTGGTGCTGTGCCTGGTCGTGGGCGCGGTGGCCGGATCGGTGCAGGGCTTCCTGATCGCCTATCTCGGCATACCCTCCTTCATCGTCACCCTCGCGGGCATGCTGCTCTTCCGCGGTCTGACGGAGATCCTCCTGGAGGGCCAGACCCTCGGCCCGTTCCCGGACGGTCTGCAGAAGATGGGCAACGGCTTCCTGCCGGAGGTCGGCCCGAACACCAACTACCACAACCTGACGCTGCTGCTGGGCTTCGCCCTGCTGGCGTTCGTGGTCCTGCAGGAGGTCCGCGACCGCAAGCGGCAGCAGGAGTTCGCCCTCGACGTGGTGCCCAGGAACCTCTTCCTGCTCAAGCTCGTCGCCATCGCCGCCGCGGTCCTCACGGTCACGATGCTGCTCGCCAGCTACAAGGGCGCGCCGATCATCCTGATCATCCTCGGTCTGCTGGTCGTCGGCTACGGCTACATCATGCGCAACGCGGTCTTCGGCCGGCACATCTACGCGATCGGCGGCAACCTGCCGGCGGCGAAGCTGTCGGGCGTGAAGGACAAGAAGGTCACCTTCCTCGTCTTCCTGAACATGGGCGTGCTCGCGGCCCTGGCGGGTCTCGTGGTCGCCGCCCGTCTGAACGCGGCGTCGCCCAAGGCGGGCCTCAGCTTCGAACTCGAGGCGATCGCCTCGTCGTTCATCGGTGGCGCGTCCATGAGCGGCGGTGTGGGCACCGTCCTCGGCGCGATCATCGGTGGTCTCGTCCTCGGTGTGCTGAACAACGGCATGAACCTCCTCAGCGTCGGCAGCGACTGGCAGCAGGTCATCAAGGGTCTCGCCCTGCTGATCGCGGTCGGCTTCGACGTGTGGAACAAGCGCAAGTCCGGTTCCTGAACCGACGAGCGGGCCCCGCCTTCACGGCGGGGCCCGCTCGTGTTTCCAGGGGCGGGCGGCAACAGGAAGTGGAAGGCGGGAAACAGTGCAGACGCTCTTCGGCGTGCTGGCCGACGGCACCGAGGTCTCCAGCTGGTCGCTGGAGAACGGCGGGACCCGACTGAAGGTCCTCGACTACGGCGGGATCGTGCAGTCGTTGGAGATCCCCGACCGGGACGGCCGGTACGCCAACGTCTCCCTCGGGTTCTCCACCCTCGACGACTACGTGGCGGGCAGCCCCTACTTCGGGGCGCTCATCGGCCGCTTCGGCAACCGCATCGCCGCGGGCCGCTTCACCCTGGACGGCGAGAGCCACCAACTGCCCCTCAACGACGGGGACCGGAGTCTGCACGGCGGCGCCGAGGGCTTCGACCGGCGCGTCTGGGACGTCGAGCCGTTCACCGAGGGACCGGACGTCGGTCTGCGTCTGCGCCTGACGAGCGCCGACGGCGAGATGGGCTACCCCGGCACGCTCGAGGTGAAGGTGACGTACACCCTCACCGGCGGCGGCGACTGGCGGATCGACTACGAGGCCACCACCGACAGGGCCACCGTCGTCAATCTCACCAACCACGTCTACTGGAACCTCGCCGGCGAGGGCAGCGGCTCCGTGCACGACCACGAGCTGGAGATCGCCGCCGCCCGCTACCTGCCCGTGGACCAAGGGCTCATCCCCACCGGTGAACTGGCCGACGTCGCCGGCACCCCCTTCGACTTCCGCACGGCCAAGGCGGTCGGCCGGGACCTGCGCGTCGCACACGAGCAGTCGCTGCACTGCAAGGGCGTCGACCACAACTACGTCCTCGACAAGGGCGTCACCGCCCGGCCGGAACCGGTCGCCGTCCTGCGGGACCCCGCCTCCGGCCGCACCCTGCGCATCGCGACCACCGAGCCGGGGCTGCAGTTCTACTCGGGCAACTTCCTCGACGGCACGCTCGTCGGGACCGGCGGCCGCACCTACCGTCAGGGCGACGCGCTCTGCCTGGAGACCCAGCACTTCCCGGACGCGCCGAACCGGCCGTCGTTCCCCTCCACGGTGCTGCGCCCCGGTCAGACGTACCGGTCGACGACGATCCACTCGTTCGGCTGCTCCTGACCCGTCAGCAGCTTGTTTTGACATCTGCTTCACAGTTAAACCACAATTTCCCACCGACTTCCCGTCGGTTGAACACCGTCACCCGAACCCCCGTATGTAAGGACGGCCCGTGCTCCCCCGCGCGGGCCACCCAATGACGACGGGCCCGGTCGTCCCCGCCGGGCCCGCCCCATACGGAGGTTCCATGGCCGACAACGTCTCCTCGTTGTTCCGCAACAACGCGGCGCACAGCCCGTCGATGGCGGCGCTGACACGGGAGGGCGGCGAGGGGGTCGGCCCGGTGGACTTCTGCATACCCTGCAACCCCTACTTCCCCACTCCGGCGATGTTCGACGAGATGGCGGCCCGGCTGCGGGACATCATCACTTACTACCCGAGCAGCGCCGACACCATCACCGCGGAACTGTGCAGCCTGCTGCAACTCCCGCCGCAGGCCGTCGCCATGGGCAACGGCTCGACGGAGCTGATCACCTGGATCGACCATCTCCTGGTCCGTGAGTCGCTCGCCGTCCCGGTCCCCACCTTCGGGCGCTGGACCGACCAGCCCATGGAGACCGGCAAGCGGGTCGACATGTTCCCGCTCCAGGAATCCAGCGGCTTCGCCCTCGACCTCGCTCAGTACGCCGAGTTCATCCGTGCGCGGGGCACCCGGGCCGCGGTCATCTGCAACCCGAACAACCCCGACGGCGGGTTCCTGCACAAGCACGCCATCGTCCAGTTCATGGACGCGATGGCCGACCTGGACCTGATCGTCATCGACGAGTCGTTCCTGGAGTTCGCGGACGCCGAGGCCGAGCCGAGCGTCGTCCAGGAGGCGATGCTGCGGCCCAACGTGGTCGTCCTGCGCAGCCTGGGCAAGAACTTCGGCCTGCACGGCATCCGCTTCGGCTACCTGGTGGCCAACCCGGCGCTGGCCGGCCGGGTCCGCTCGATGCTCCCGAAGTGGAACCTCAACTCCTTCGCCGAACACGTGGTGTTCATGCTCAAGCAGCACGGCGCCGAGTACGCGCAGAGCCTGCAGCAGATACGCCGGGACCGCCTCGACATGGCAAGCCAGCTCAGCGCCCTGCCGGGCCTGACCGTCTACCCCTCCCAGGGGAACTTCCTCTTCGTGCGCCTGCCCGTCGGCGCCGAGGGCACCGTGGTCCGCGACCGGCTGCTCGCCGAGCACCGCATCCTGGTCCGTGAGTGCGGCAACAAGATCGGTTCGTCGAGCCGCTTCCTGAGGCTCGTGGTGCGCCCCCAGGTGGACGTGCGCCGACTGGTGTCCGGCATGGAGCAGGTGCTCTACGGGACCAGACGGGGAGCCCCCGTGCCCGAGCTGAGCCCCGGCGCCGGCTACAGCTCGGGCACGGCGGCGGTGGACCGGCTGGTCACCAACGGGGCGGGCATGCACGGCCTCGCCGCTCAGGCCATGGGTGTCGCGCCGCCGGGACTGGTGGCAGCCGCCCCGGCCGCCGCCCCGGCGATGCCCGCTCCCGCGCCGTCCGAGGGCGCCGGGGTGCCGTTGCCCGCCGCGGCACAGATCTTCCCCCAGTCCGTGCCCGCACCGGCGCCGGCACCAGCGCCCGCCCCGGCCCCCGTTCCGGCGCCGGCCCCCATGGCCCCGGCGGCGGCGATGTCCCCGGCGGCCATGGCACCGCCGCCGATGTCCCCGGTGGCGATGTCCCCGGCCGCCATGGCACCTCCGCCGATGTCCCCGGCCGCCATGTCCCCGGCCGCCATGGCACCTCCGCCGATGTCCCCGGCCGCCATGTCCCCGGCCGCCATGGCACCTCCGCCCATGTCTCCGGCCGCCATGTCGCCCGCGGCGATGTCCCCGGCGATGGCCCCGCCCATGGCGCCGGTCGCTCCCGCGCCGCCGATGGGCCCGACCCCGCCCGGCGTCCCGGCCCGCGGCGGTCTCACGGCCGCGCAGGTCAGAGGTACCAACGGCCTCTCCCCCGCCGCCGCGACCGGCTGGCCCAACGCCCAGAGCTGGCCGAACGCCGCGGGGATGGGCCAGGCGGGTTAGACACCCAGTCGCCTGGGAGCAGTCGACGGGGCCGGGGGTGGCCACCCGCGCCACTCCACCCTCCCCCAGGAACACTCACGTCCGACGGGACGTCACCCGATGTGCGGTGGCGTCCAGTCGGCGTGCCGGAGCGCGACGCGCAGCATCACCGCGGACGGCACCAGCCGCACCCCGGTGTTGCGCAGGGCCATGGCGAGGGGATGCGTCAGCCGGTGCCCCATCCGGCCGGCCTGCCGGGCGGCGCGGGCCACGGACTGGCTGCGCGGTCGCCGTAGGGCGTCGTAGCGGCGCAGCGCGGACGCGGTGGTGGGCTCGGCCGCGAGGCAGAAGGCGAGCACGGCCGCGTCCTCGAGCGCCTGACTGGCTCCCTGCCCGAGGTTCGGGGTCATCGCGTGCGCCGCGTCGCCGAGGAGCGCGACCCGGCCTACGGTGAACGTGGGGAGCGGGGTGACCAGTTCGCTGATGTCGTGGTGCAGGACGTCGTGCGGACGGGTCGCGTCCAGGAGCGCCGGGACGGGGTCGTGCCAGCCGTGGAAGCGGCGGCGCATCTCGGCGAGGGGATCGGGGTGGCGGACGCCCGGCGGGGCGGTGAGCACCGCGTGCCATTCCGCCCGCCCGTCGGCGAACAGGATGTGCCCGAACTCGGCCCCCGCGCCCCAGGTCAGCTCCAGGTCGGCGGGCAGGTCGCGGAGCGGACTCGCGGTGACGGCCCGCAGGACCGTCGAGCCGCTGTGGACCGCGCCCGGATGCCCCGGGAACAGCTCCGCGCGCAGCCGGCTGTCGACGCCGTCGGCGGCGACGACGAGATCGGCGTCCGCGCCCACGCCGTCGACGCCGGTCACCTCCACCCCGGTCTTCACACATCCCGCGGCCAGCGCCTCGCGCAGGACGCGGTGCAGGTCGGCGCGCAGGACACCGCCGACCGGCGCGCCGAGCCGGCGCTCGAGGGCCGCTCCGTCCATCCGGGACAGCAGGCGGCCGTCGGGGGTGAAGGTGCCGCCCGTGTACAAGGGGCGCACGACGGTGCGGATCGCCTCGCCGACGCCCAGCGCGTCCAGCGCCCGCACCCCGTTGGCGTGCAGGGAGATGCCCGCGCCCACGTCGGCGAAGGCGGGGGCGCGTTCCAGGACCGTCACGTCCCAGCCGATCCGGCGCAGCCCGATCGCGGCGGCCAGCCCGCCGATGCCCCCGCCGACGACCACCGCGTTGCGACCCATGCCCCACCGGCCCCCTCCGCCCGCCGCGCGGCGAGCCGAGGCCCCATGATCGCCCAGGCGACCGGCAACCTCTTCGCCAGAGTCTGCCAGTTGGGGAGTTCGACCTCCGCTCGCACCGTCCTGCCGGGTGCCGGGCACGGTCCGGCACCTCCCAGCGGGCGGCGAGCGCGTCGACGAGGAGCAGCCTCCGGCCGCCTTCGTCGAGAGGGCGCGGAACGGGGACGGCACACGGAGGTCACACGGGGACTGATCGACCTCGTGCTGCAGATCTCCGACCCCGACTTCATCGCCTACGCGGCGAAATGAGCGTCGGGGCCGCCCACTCCGAAAGGAGCCGGGCGACCCCTTCTCCGCCTACTTAGCCGGGCACTGCTGCCAGGCCATGTGGTAGATCGTGCTGAGGTCGCCGTCGGTCGAGTCCATCGTCATGAAGCTGACCTTGCTCGGCGAGGACGAGCCGGCGTTGACGCGGAGTTCGGTGTTGATGTTGAAGTTGCGCTGGACTCCGCAGGGGGCCCAGACGAGTTGGGCCCAGTCGGTGATGTCGGTGGCCTGCCAGTTGTCGTTGTAGGAGCCGGGGAAGTTGTGGGTCTTGAACACCGTCTGCGACGACCCCTGGAAGTAGTACGAGGCCCGCTGCACGGCGCTCGCGCCGGGCTGGAGCGAGGCGTAGCCGCGGTAGTCCGCCTTGGCGATGGCGTACGTGAAGCCCGAGGGGACGTGGACGACCAGGTTGAGCTGGCAGTTCTTGCGGAACGCGGTGGGGTTGGAGCCCCCGCCGACCTGGGCGAGGTAGTCGCTGTAGGTCACGGTGAAGGCGGTGTTGTCCTCGGACACGGCGACGGCGGCCGTGCCCGCGGGACAGCCGGAGCCGTTCACCGTGGCGACGTCGATGACGATCCTGTCCGGCGGCGGGTTGTCGAACACGGGGGACGAGTTGTGCGCGGGCACCGCCGCGGTGATCAGAGCGGCGACAGCGCCGCCCAGAAGCAGCCCACTTGCCATGGTCACTCTCCTTGGTTCAACGGAAGACCTGTGGAGTTCCTGTGAAGAACTGGGGGGGCGATGGCATCGTAGGGAGGCCGATGAGGTGCGGCCAGGTAGAACTCCGGCCATTCACCCAGTCCCGTTCACACCCCCACCGAGATGCCCGAACTCGCCTGGAAACAACGGGAGTTCACCGTTGCGTCCACGGCGGGATCCGGACAGTCCGGGGCCACGGATCTCCGTACCGCTCAGAGCGGAACCCGGCCCCTGACCCGGGCCCCCGTGCTCACGGGTTCTCCCAGGCCGCCGGTTCCGCCGCCAGTTCCTTCACCGGGGCCGGCAGCGCGTCGGCGGCGATGTCGGCGATCGTGACGCCCTCCAGGATGCGGCGCACGTTGGCCCGCAGCGCGATCCACAGCGGCAGCAGGGGCTGCGCGGTCCCCGTGTACGACAGTCCCGTCGGGCGTTCGCCGCGCACGGACACGATCGGGCCGTCCACCGCCCGGATGACGTCCGCGACGGTGATCGCCGCCGGGTCGCGGGCCAGCCGGTACCCTCCGCCACCGCCGCGCCGGCTGTCGACGATGCCGCCGCGCCGCAGGTCGCCGAGGATCCCCTCGAGGAACTTGTGCGGGATGTCCTGCTCGGCGGCGATCGCCTCCGCCTTCACCGGGTCGCCGCCCTGCCGCACCGCGAGCTCCAGCACCGCCCGCACCGCGTAGTCCGCTCTTGCCGAGATCCTCATGCGTCCATTTTGACATCCTCCCCTCTTGACAGAGGGGGGCTCCAACCCGGTGGGGCCGAGGTTCACGGACGCTCGACCGCTGGTTGGGCGATGTCGTCCCTCCGGCACCGGCTGTCCGCAGGGGTGACGGTGACGCCCCGGTAGACGCCGATGACCGTGTCCGTGCCGGGTGCCTCGGCCGGGTGAAGGACTTTGCCGGAAGGACCGGGCGCCCTGCCCGGAAACCAGGTGGGGTCAGCGGCCGGCCGAGCCCGCCGCCGACCCCGTTCCGGCGACGACCGGGCTCATGCCAGCCGGATCACGTTCCACGACAGCGGCTCCAGAGTCGCCGTCAGCCCGCCGTCCGTCAGCGCGGTGCCCTCGGCCGGGTGCGGGGCGACCCGCTCGGGGTCGGCGAGGGTGTTGCGGGCGTCCGGGTCGGCGTCCGCCAGCACGCTGTGCTCGACGACCGAGGTCAGTTCCAGCCCGTGCAGGGCGACCTGGAGCGGCAGCGCGTCGGTGCGGCTGCGGTTCACGGCGAAGACGGTGACCGTGCCGTCCTCGGCGCGGACCGCAGTGGCGTGCAGCAGGTCCGTCGTGCCGTGCTTGCGCGTCTCGTACGTCGGCGAGTCCACCCGCACGTCGAGGACGGTGCCGCGGCCGTACCGGGACGCCTGCGCGAACGGGAAGAACGTCGTCTGCCGCCAGGCCGGGCCGCCCGGCTCGGTGAGGATCGGCGCGATGACGTTGACGAGCTGGGCGAGGCAGGCGACCGTCACCCGGTCGGCGTGCCGCAGCAGCGCGATGAGGAGCGAGCCGAAGACGACGGCGTCGGTGACGCTGTAGTTGTCCTCCAGCAGGCGCGGGGCCTGCGGCCAGTCCTCCTGCTCGAGGCCCTTCGCGTGCTCCTCCCACTCGCGCAGGTACCAGACGTTCCACTCGTCGAAGGAGAGGTTGATCCGCTTCTTCGACTTGAGCCGCGCGCCGATGTGGTCGGCGGTCGCCACGACATTGTCGATGAACGACTCCATGTCGACGGCGGAGGCGAGGAAGGAGTCGACGTCGCCGTCCTCGGGCCAGTAGTAGGCGTGCAGCGAGATGTAGTCGACGAGGTCGTACGTCTCGGCCAGGACCGTCGCCTCCCACTCGGCGAACGTCGGCATGGACTGGCTGGAGGAGCCGCAGGCGACGAGTTCGACGCCGGGGTCGAGCTGCCGCATGGCGCGGGCGGTCTCGGCGGCGACGCGGCCGTACTCCTCGGCCGTCTTGTGGCCGGTCTGCCAGGGGCCGTCCATCTCGTTGCCCAGGCACCACAGCCTGATCCCGAACGGCTCCTTGTCGCCGTGGGCGGCGCGCAGGTCGGAGAGGGCGGTGCCGGAGGGGTGGTTGGCGTACTCCTGGAGCTCCAGGGCCTCGGCGACGCCGCGCGTGCCGAGGTTGACCGCCATCATCGGCTCCGCCTGCGGGCCGATCTTCCGGAGGAAGCCGATGTACTCGGAGAGGCCGAAGCGGTTCGTCTCCGTCGAGTGCCAGGCCAGGTCCAGGCGGCGGGGACGCTCCGCGGCCGGACCGACGGAGTCCTCCCACTTGTAGCCGGAGACGAAGTTGCCGCCGGGGTAGCGGACCGCGGTGACGCCGAGTTCGCGGACGAGGTCCAGTACGTCGGTGCGCAGGCCCTCGGCGTCGGCGGTGGGGTGGCCGGGCTCGTAGAGGCCGGTGTAGACGCAGCGGCCGAGGTGTTCCACGAAGCTGCCGAAGAGGCGGGGGTCGACCTCGCCGACGGTGAAGGCGGGGTCGAGGGTGAAGCGGGCGGTGCTCATCTTGGCCTTTCGGGTTCGGTCTCGCCCCGACGCCCGGGCGGCCGGCCCTCCCCGGACCTCCTCCGTCGCGTCGCGGCCTGGTGGGCCGGTGGGCCGCTCGGTTCGACATGCCGGAACGTGATCGCTACTTCGAACGGACCGTAGATTTCGAAACGGCCGCTCGTCAATGCCTTCGGCGTGACTTCTGACAGCGCTTTCTGTCATTGACCGTGCAACGACTTCTTGTGACGCGGACACAACCAGCCGCGTAGTCTCGGACCGGCCGTCGCGGGGCGGCCGGAAGGGGGAGCCGATGGACGTCGCGGGCGCGCGCGGGACGGCGGCCCGGATCGCCTCGGCGCTGCGGCGCGCGAGGACCGGCCCGGCCATGCGCGAGCTGACCGGCGATCTCTCCGCCGCACTGCGGGCGCGCACCGAACGGCCCGAAGGGGTCCGGGAGTTGTGCCGGGCACTGTGCGAGGAACTGTCCGGGCGGCGTGGCGGACGGCCGGTGGAGGTGCGTTTCGAGCGGTTCCCCGACGAGATCGGCGTGACCGGACTCTGGGTGGAGTTCCAGGACTTCGACCTGGTCATCGTCGAGGAACGGGCCGAGGCCGTCCAGCAGTTGGTCATCCTCGGCCATGAACTGTGGCATCTGCACGCCGGGCACCGGCACCACCACCACGGCCTCGGCACGGTCGCCGCGGGCGTCCTGGCCGGCCGTTCCGGCTGGGAGTCCGCCGCCCTGGCCTTCGCCGCCCGCAACGGCTCCCGGGAGGACGACGAGGCCGAGGCCGACGACTTCGGCCACCGGCTCGCGGCCCGCTTCCGGCGCTACCTCGCCGACTCCGGGCCCGCCGTTCAAGGGGCCGCGGACACCGCCGCGGTCCAGCGCACCCTCGGCTACCGCGGACGCAGGGGGACGCTGCGGTGAACCATGGGCTGTACATCTCCTTCTGGCTGCCCACGGTGGTGCTGGGGGCAGCCCTCGCCATCAAGCTGCCCAGCATCGTCAAGCTCTGGCGGGACCCGCTGCTGCGCGCGGTCGGCGGCCTGCTCGTCTTCGGCTGTGCGGTCTTCGTCTTCGCGGCCCCGAAGACCATCGCCTGGACCAACCGGGTCACCGGCGTGCCGAACATCGCCGCGCCCTGGGTGTACTCGCTGCTCACGGCGCTGTCCGCGTCCTGGCTGCTGCTGATCATCGCCTGGCGCAACGGCCGGTCCGAGCGCTCGGCCCAGACCCGCCGGACGACCCGCCTGGTGGTCTCCGTCTACGCGGCGGTGGTGGTCGCGCTGTGGGTGCTGTTCGCGCTCGCCGAGGTCCCCGTGGAGCGGATCCAGGACCTGGACACCTACTACGCCAACACGCCCTTCATGCGCGAGGAGATCCTGCTCTACCTGGTCGCGCACACCGTGGCCTGCTCGGTCACGGCCCGCCTGGTGTGGAACTGGAGCCGCACCGACGGCCTCGACGCGTGGCTGCGCTGGGGACTGCGTTTCCTGGGGGCCGGCTATGTGACGAACCTGCTGTTCAGCGCGGCCAAGTTGACGGCGGTCGGCGCGCGTTGGACCGGGCACGACCTGGACTGGCTGAACACCGGCATCGCGCCGGCCGCCGCCTGCGTCGCCGCCACGCTCGTCGCGATCGGCTTCATCGTGCCGCACGCCGGCCAGTACCTCCAGGAGCGGTGGCGGGTGCGCCGCCGTCACCGGAGCCTGCAGCCGCTGTCCCGGCTGATGCGGACCGTCACCGGCGGCCGCGAGCCGTTCGACCTGCGCGCCACCCCGGAACTGCGGCTGATCCGCCGCGAGACGTTCATCCGGGACGCCCTCCTCCCGCTGGCCCGCCGCCTGGACGACGACCTGCTCGCCCGGGCCTACGACGCCGCCGTCGCCCTCGGCGTCGAACGCGGCCGGGCCCAGACCCTGGCGGCCGCGGTGGCGCTGCTGGACGTCGTGGAGGCGCGGGAGCGCGCACAGCACGCCTCGGCGGCCCCCGAGGCGACGCGGTCCACGCAGAGCGACGGCGGAGCCGCCTCCCCGGCTTCCGCCGCTCACCCGGATCCCCTCGACGCCTCCCCCTCCCCCGCGTCCGCCGGCTCCGCCTCTCCCGCCTCTCCCGCCTCTCCCGCCTCTGCCGCCCATTCCGCTCCCTCCGCCCTCTTCTCCTCCGGCCCGGACACCACGTATCTCCTGCGGGAGATCCAGGCCGTGTCCCAGGCCCTGCGCCACCCCGACGACATCCAGGCGGTCCGCACCCGCGCGGCCGCCCCGGCAGAGAGCATCTCCACGCATGACTGAACCCTCCAACCCCGCCAGAACCGCCGTAGTCCTGGGGGGATCCCATGCGGGCATGCTCGCGGCACGCGCCCTGACCGGCCTCGCCGACCGGGTCGTCGTCATCGAGCGGGACGTGTTGCCCGACGGTCCCGCGCCCCGCAAGGGGCTGCCCCAGGCACGTCACGCCCACATGCTGTGGTCGGGCGGGGTGCGGGCGGTGGAGGAGCTGCTGCCGGACGTCACCGGTGCGCTCCGGGCGGCCGGGGCGCGCCGGTCGCCGGTCACCACGGACATGGTGGTCCTCGGCCCGCGCGGCTGGTTCCGCCGCTGGCCCGAGTCGCACCACGTGATCCTGGCCGGCCGCGACCTCCTGGACGCGACGGTCCGGGCCCACGTACTGGCCGACGAGCGGGTCGAACTGCGCTCGGGGGCCGAGGCCCTGGGCCTGGTGGGGGACGCGGGCGCGGTCACCGGCGTGCGGGTGCGGGAGGGCGGCGCGGAGCGGATCGTCGAGGCCGGCCTGGTCGTCGACGCGAGCGGGCGCGGGTCGCGGGCGGCGGCCTGGCTGGCGGAGCTGGGGCTGCCCGCCGCGGAACGGCGCGAGGTGGACTCCGGGCTCGCCTACGCCAGCCGGCTGTACCTCGCGCCCGAGCCGGCCCGGTCCGGGTACCCGATCGTCAACGTGCAGCCCGACCCGCGGGACGCCGGTCCCGGCCGCGCCGGGTTCCTGCTGCCCATCGAGGACGGCCGCTGGATCGTCACCCTCAACGGCACCCGGGGCGGCGAACCCTCCCCCGACGGCGACGACTTCGTGCGCTTCGCCCGCGAGGAGCTGCGCCACCCCGTCATCGGGGAACTCCTCGAACAGGCCGAGCCGCTGTCCGGCGTGGCGTACACCCGGTCCACCGTCAACCGCCGGCACTTCTACGAGCGGATGCCGGCCTGGCCCGACAACTTCGTCGCCCTCGGTGACGCCCTCGCCGCGTACAACCCGCTCTACGGGCACGGCCTCGCGGTCGCCGCCCAGAGTGCGGTGCTCCTGCGCGACACCGTCCGGCGGCACGGATGGGGCACGGCGGGGCTGTCCCGGCGCGCGCAGAAGGCGGTGGCCCGGCCCGTCGCGACCGCCTGGGACCTCGCCGTCGGCCAGGACGTGTTCTACCCCGGCGCGACCGAGACCGGCCCCACCCGGCGGGACCGGCTCGTGGCCGCGTACGTCGGCCGCCTGATGCTCACCGCCACCGGCAACGGCCGCATGGCCCGCCGGGTGACGGACGTGACGTCCCTGGAACGCGGCCCGCAGGTCCTGCTGAGCCCCTCCACGCTGGCGGCGGCCGCCGTCGGCCCCCTCCGGCCACCCCTGCCCGGCCCCCCGCTGACGGTGGAGGAACGACGGCGGGCGGGCCTGCGGTAGACGGGCGGCGTCTTCCCCGCCCCGGTGGCGCGGGGCACCGGCCCGTGCGGGACCCGCGGACGTCCACGGCCGACGGCCGTCGTCGGCCGATGCCGCCGGCCGACGAGGCAGCGGTCAGCGGCGGGCGTCTTCGGCCGGCGGGTGTCGGTCAGCCGGCGAAGGCCGGTTGGGGGAGGCCCTGGCCGGCGTTCGGGAGCACCAGCAGGGAGCCCGCCGTCGGGTGGGGGGCGTCGAGGCCCACGCGGGCCGTGGTGACGTACAGGTCGGTGAGGTCCGGGCCGCCGAAGGCGCAGGCGGTGACGCGCGGGGAGGGCAGGTCGATCTGCCGGTCCAGGACGCCCGCGGGCGTGTAGCGGCGTACCGCGGCCCCGTCCCACAGCGCCACCCACACGCAGCCGTCGGCGTCGACGGTGAGTCCGTCGGGGAACCCGGCCCCCTCCTCGATCCCCACGAAGGGACGGCGGCCGGACGCCCGCCCGTCCGCCGAGAAGTCGAAGACGTCGACGCGGCGCGTCGGCGAGTCGACGTAGTACATGAGCGTGCCGTCCGGGCTCCAGCCCGTTCCGTTGCTCACCGCCACGTCGTCGAGGATCACCTCGGCCGACCCGTCGCCGGTGAGGCGGGACAGTGTGCCTCCGCCGGGGGCCTCGTCGTAGCGCATCGTGCCCGCCCACAGCGAGCCGTCCGGGGCGACGGCCGCGTCGTTGGCGCGGCGGCCCGGGACGGGCTCGTGCCGCAGCCAGCGGAAGCCGCCGTCCGGATCGAGGAGGCCCACGCCGTCCCGGAGGTTGAGGACCAGGCCGCCCCCCGCCCGGGGCTTGGCCGCGCCCACGTGCTGGTGGGTCGTGCGGACCGTGCGGCGGCCGGTGGCGGGGTCGTACGCGTGCAGACGGCCGCCCAGGATGTCTATCCAGAGCAGCCGCCCGGCGGCCGGGTCCCAGGTCGGCCCCTCGCCGAGGGTCGCCCCGGCCGGCACGGCCACCTCGTACCCTGCCCTCACGCCGCGCTCCGGTAGCCGAGCAGCTCGGACAGCTCGCCGGCCCCCTTCAGGGCGAGCGTCTCCAGACCCGCGCGGCGCTCCTCGCTCCAGCGGATCATGGGGACGGAGATGGACAGGGCCGCGACGACCTGCCCCGTGCGGTCGCGCACCGGCGCGGCCACGCAGCTGACGTCCGGATTGGACTCGCGGTTCTCGACCGCGACGCCCCGCTCCCGGATCTCGGCCAGGGCCGCCCGCAGCTCCTTCGGCTCGGTGATGCTGTTCGGGGTCATCCGCACGAGTTCGGCGTCGTCGGGGATGCGCGCCATGAGCTCCTGCTCGGGGAGCGAGGCCAGCAGCATCTTGCCGACGGAGGTGCAGTGGGCGGGCAGGCGGCGGCCCGCGGCCGACACCATCCGGACCGCGTGCGTGGAGTCGACCTTCGCGATGTAGATGACGTCGGCCCCCTCCAGGATCGCCACGTGCACCGTCTCGTCACACGTTTCGGCGACGGTGCGGGCGACCTGCTGACCCTCGGCGGCGAGGTCCAGCTGCTCGGCGTAGCGGCTGCCGAGCTGGTAGGGACGCACCCCGAGGCGGTACCGTCCGGGTTGTCCGGGGACGGGCACGATGTACGCCCGGGCGGAGAGGGTGGTCACGAGTTCGTGCACGGTGGTGCGCGGAAGCTGGAGCTTGCGCACGATGTCGGGGGCGGAGAGCGAACCGTCCCCGTCGAGGAAGAGCTCGAGGATGTCGAGAGCTCGGGTCACGGCAGGTACAAGG
This sequence comes from Streptomyces sp. P3, assembly GCF_003032475.1. NCBI lineage: Bacteria > Bacillati > Actinomycetota > Actinomycetes > Kitasatosporales > Streptomycetaceae > Streptomyces > Streptomyces sp. P3. The sequence continues at coordinate 3,691,135 of NZ_CP028369.1, read as the reverse complement.
CGTCCCACGACCGGCCCCCTCCCTTAGTCTGTAGTCTCAGTGCCCGCGTTCGAGATATCAACAGGCGATCGGCATGACGAACACAGGCTGTCATAAGGTGTTGCGGCGGGCAATGGTCGTGAGTCGCGCGGTGGGCCAGGATGGAGCGCATGCCGACCCAGAAACGCCTCGCGGGCTCGTTCTCACCGCTCGACTTCCAGCTGGTCCTGCTGCGCCGCATGGCCGATCACAATCCGGATCTGGTGGAGAACGCCCGCCACGAACTGGGCGTTTCCCTCACGCAGATGAGGGAGGCCAACAGACGCTGGCAGGCGATGGTCCACTCCCCGCACACGCGGGGTTCCCTTTCACGGTATCGCTCGGTACTCGGCGAACCCGAGTCGAGAACCACCCGGCGCGTCGGCGACCTCGACTGCGAGGCGTGGCTGTGGCCGCTCCCGCTCTGGCCCGACCTGCGCTTCGAGGTGCTGCTCGCCCCGAACGGCTCGGTCTGGAACGAGTGGCTGGTCCGCGCCCCGGGGGCACGGCCGCCGTTCCTGCAGTCCCTCGCCGACCTCACCCCCTGGTCCTGCACGGTCGACGAGGCCGCCCACGCCTTCTCCCCGGCCCGCCCCCTGGAGGGCACCGCCCCCAACCGCTGGGGACTGGCCTTCGCCGCGCCGGACGGGCGCGGCAGGACGTCGTCGCCGAGTTCACCTGGGGCCTGCTCCAGCGGACCGCTGTCAGGGATTAGCGGCTCCCGGATCGCGCGCACCGTCCGGCGCAGGAGCCGGAGCAGAAGCCGGAGCAGGAGCCGGAGCAGGAGCCGGAGCAGAAGCCGCGGCCGCGGCCGCGGCCGCCGTCAGGATGCCTGCGACGACATGTGGCAGGGACTGCGGGTGCAGGAACAGGAAGAGGTTCGGCTCGACCAGTTCCAGCTCCATCACCCGCGGTTCCCCGTCGTCGCCGTCCACCAGGTCGACGCGGGCGTAGAGCAGTTCGGGCGCGTCCGGCACGGCGGCCAGGGCGCGCTCGGCGACGGCCAGCTCGGCCGGGGACGGCGTCCAGGGCTCCAGACCGGGGTGGGCGACCTTGTCCGCGTCGAAGGCGGTGCCGGGGGCGAGGACCGCACGCTTGCGGCTGGCGTGCAGGAGGCGGCCGCCGAAGAACTGCAGGGCGCGCTCACCGCCGGCGTCGATGGCGCGCACGTACGGCTGCACCATCGCCGTCAGCCCCTCCGCGTGCATCCGCGCGAGGTGGCGGACGGCCCTCTCGTGGCCGTCGGGCGTGTAGCGGGCGGCGTAGCGCGCGCCGGCCCCCGAGGCGGGCTTGATCACGTACTCACCGCCGTCGGGCAGCCCGCCCGGCTCGCCGGGCGCGACGTAGCGCGTCGGCACGGTCGGCACCCCGGCCGCCGCCAGCTCCCCCAGATACCGCTTGTCGGCGTTCCAGCGCACCACGTCGGCCGGGTTGGCCAGCCGGGTGACGGCCTCGACCTTCCGCGTCCAGGCCGCGAACTCGTCCGCGCGCCAGCTGTAGTCCCAGGTGGAGCGGATGACGACGAGGTCGTACGCGGCCCAGTCCACGTCCGAGTCGTCCCAGAAGACGCCGTCGGCCTTCGCGCCTGCCTCGCGCAGCGCGCTCAGCAGCACCGGAAAGTCGGCGTCCTTGCTCGGCTCCGGCCGGGGGTCGTAGGTGACGAGCGCGATTCGGGCCACGACGGACTCCCTGTTCGTACGACTGTCCGAGCACCGGAAGGCTAACAAGCCGGCCGCCGCACCCGCCCCGCCGCCGTGGACCGGCCAGGCCGACAGGTGCCCGCCCGACGTGGCCCGCGGCCGGCGTGAGCGGACCTGGGACCGCCCGCCATGGGCCCGCCGCGCACGGCGGGGCCGACGTGGGCCGGCCGACATGAACAGGCGTGGGTCCGGCCTGCCCGGGCGGCCGCGCGGTCGAGGCGTGGTGGAACGGGCGACGCGGGGAGGTGCGGGCGCGGCGCGTGGGGTAGGAACCTGCTTGTCGCCCACCTCAGCCGTGCAAGGAGTCCGTCCCGTGCCGCCTCTCTTCCCCGCCCTGACGAACGATCCGTCCGGCCGCCCCGCCCTGCGGTTCGGTGAGCGTTCCCTGTCCTACGCGGAGCTCGCCGCGGCCGCCCGCGCCGTCGGCGGACGCGTGCGGGAGGCGACGGGCGTCCACCCTGCCGAGGGAGGCCGGGACCGGGGACGGGTCGCCGTGTGGGCCACGCCCGCCCTGGAGACCGCCGTGGCCGTGGTCGGCGTGCTGCTCGCCGGGGTGGCGGCCGTGCCGCTGAACCCGAAGTCGGGCGAGAAGGAGCTCGGGCACATCCTGTCCGACAGCGCGCCGAGCGCGGTGCTCGCGGCCCTCGGCGACGAACTGCCCGAGCCGTTGCGCTCGTTGCCGCGGATCGACGTCGACGTGGACGAGCGCGGCGACGCGGGTCCGGCGACTGACGGCGCGCCGCTGCACGACGAGGTGGGGCGCGACGAGCCGTGGGGCGACGAGCCGTCGGACGACGAGGAGCCCGCGCTCGTCGTGTACACCTCCGGCACCACCGGACCGCCCAAGGGCGCGGTCATCCCGCGCCGCGCGATCGCCACGACCCTGGACGCGCTCGCCGACGCCTGGCAGTGGACCGGCGAGGACGTCCTCGTGCACGGGCTGCCGCTGTTCCATGTGCACGGGCTGGTGCTGGGGGTGCTCGGACCGCTGCGCCGGGGGGGTTCGGTCCGGCACCTCGGGCGGTTCGACACGGAAGGCGTCGCACGGGAGCTGACCGGCGGCGCGACCATGCTGTTCGGGGTGCCGACGATGTACCACCGCATCGCCGAGGCCCTGCCGTCCGACCCCGGGCTCGCCGAGGCGCTCGCGGGGGCGCGGCTGCTGGTGTCCGGTTCGGCCGCGCTGCCCGTGCACGACCACGAGCGGATCGCGGCGGCCACCGGACGGCGGGTGATCGAGCGGTACGGCATGACGGAGACGCTCATGAACACCTCCGTGCGGGCCGACGGCGAGGCCAGGGCGGGCACCGTCGGGGTGCCGCTGCCCGGGGTGGAGCTCCGGCTCGTCGACGAGGACGGGTCGGCCGTCGAGGCCTACGACGGGGAGAGCGTCGGGGAGATCCAGGTGCGCGGGCCGAACCTGTTCACCGCGTACCTGAACCGGCCTGACGCGACCGCCGCCGCGTTCACCGCCGACGGCTGGTTCCGCACCGGCGACGTGGCCGTCCGCGACCCCGACGGGTACGTGCGGATCGTCGGGCGCAAGGCGACCGATCTCATCAAGAGCGGCGGCTACAAGATCGGCGCGGGCGAGATCGAGAACGCCCTGCTGGAACATCCCGGGGTGCGGGAGGCCGCCGTCACCGGTGAGCCGGACGCGGACCTCGGCGAGCGGGTCGTCGCCTGGGTGGTGCCCGACGATCCGCACTCGCCGCCCGGTGAGCGCGAGTTGGCCGACCACGTCGCCCGCCGCCTCGCCCCGCACAAGCGGCCCCGCACGGTCCGATACCTGGACGCCCTGCCCCGCAACGACATGGGGAAGATCATGAAGCGGGCGCTGCCGGCATGACGGCGCGGCGGGCGGGCGCGCGGGAGTTCATCGCCCTGGTCGCCGACGGGTTCCACGAACTCCCGCACGTGGAACGGGAGTCCCGGCCGGACGGGCCGCTCGGCTGGCCCGGCTACGACGCCTCGCGCGAGCGCGCCGCCCGGCGCACCGGCGAGTCGGAGTCCGTCGTCTGCGGTGTCGCCCGCGTCGAGGGCGTCCGAGCGGTGCTGATCGCCTTCGAGTTCGGCTTCCTCGGCGGCTCGCTGGGCGAACGCACCGGCGACCGCCTGGTCGCGGCCTACGCATACGCCCGCGAACACCGGCTGCCGGTGGTGCCGTTGGTCGCCACCGGTGGCAGCAGGATGCAGGAGGGGATGCTCGCCCTCACCCAGCTCCAGCGGGTGGCACGCGAGTCGGCGCTCACCCGGGAGGCCGGGCTGGCGCAGATCGCGGTCCTGCGGGATCCGACGACCGGCGGCGGCTGGGCCACGCTGGGCGCGGGCGCCGACGTGGTGCTGGCGCTGCCGGGCGCGCAGGTCGGCTTCGCCGGCTCACGGGTGCGACCGCCGGACGCCGACCCGGCCGCCTACACCGCGGAGGCGCAACTCGCGGCGGGTGCGGCGGACGCGGTGGTGCCCGTGACGGAGCTGCGGAAGGTACTGGGCCGCTGGCTGCGCCTGCTGACCGGCGGGACGCCGGCCGCGGGAGGGCGACCGGCGGAACCCGCCGCCCCCGACGGACCGTACGCGCCCGACTCAGCAACGGCAGCAGCAGGAGGGGCGGCAGCGGCACGGCTCAGCCCGCACCAGCACGGCACCACCGGCCCGCAGACCCCGGACGAGCCCGCGGAACCGCTCCAGGGGCACTCTCCCGTCCCCGCCGAGCCGCGCACCCACCGGGAGGAGGAAGCAGCGCACACCGCCGCCCTGTCCGGGTCAGCGCCCGGCCCACAGGCCGCGGTCGAACCCGCCCCCGTGCCGGACGCCCTCGGGGCGACGGATCTGCCGCGTACCGGACGGGACGCCGTTCGGCGGGCCCGTGCGCCGGAACGGCCCCGTGCGCAGGCCTACCTGGACGCCTACTTCACCGACCGGCTGGCGATCTCCGGCGACCGGTGCGGCGGTGCCGACCCGGAGGGGATGCTGTGCGGCTTCGGCCTGCACCGGGGCCGCACGGTCGCGTACGCGGCGCAGACCGGTGCGGCGACCCGGCCCGCCGGCTACCGCACGGCCGCCCGGCTGATCCGGCTCGCCGGCCGGCTCTGCATCCCGGTGCTGACCCTGGTGGACACGCCGGGCGCGGCCAACGACGCGGCGGCGGAGCGACAGGGCGCCGGTGCGGCGATCGCGGACCTGTTCGGCGCGGTCGCCACCGCCCGCACACCGCTCACCACGCTGGTGATCGGCGAGGGCGGTTCCGGTGGCGCGCTGGCACTGGCCGCACCCGGGCGCACCTGGGTGACCCCGGACGGCTACTTCTCCGTCATCGCGCCGGAGTCGGCGGCCGCGATCCTGAAGCGGCCCCCGCAGGAGGTGGACGCGACGGCCGACCAACTACGCCTGAGGCCCCAGGACCTGGCGGAGCTCGGGGTGATCCGAACCGACCGGGCGCACGGAACGCAGGACAATCGCGCGCACCGTCCGTGACAATGGAGGCACGCAGAGACGCGACACGGGACGGGCGGACGGACGCGCGGTAGCACGGAGCCGAGAAGAGCAGCGGCAACAGCAGAAGAAGGGGTTACGGGGGAAACCGTGGACGGACTGGTGGAGTTCAGAACCGACGACGGCACCGTGGTCGCCGTGGAGGCGGGCGCGGAGGGGCGGCCCGGTTCCCGGCTGGTGGCCCGCGGTGACGGGACGGTGCAGGCGGCCCGCACCTTCGAGGGCGCCCTGGAGGGCGTGCGCGCGGCCGCCGAGTCCGCACTGCGGGTGTTCCGGGACGGGACGCTGCAACCCGACGGCGTCGAGATCGAGTTCGGCGTGAAGTTGTCCGCGGAGACGGGCGCGATCATCGCCAAGGGCACGGCGGAGGGGCATCTCGTCGTGAAACTGACCTGGTCGCCCTCCTCGGACACCTGACCAGCGCCGCAGCGCCACAGCGCCTGTCTGGACCGGCAGGCGGCGGCGGGCGCGGGCCATCCCCGCCACCTCACCCGAGGTGGCGACCCGTGCCATGTCATGCCGGGACGGCGCCGGACGCCCTGCCGGCCTCGCTCACCGCACTGCCCGGCGCGCCTGCCGTGGCTGACCCGGTGGTCGCCGACGGCGGCCGGGGCGGCGGGGTGCGGAGCGGGAAGCCACCGGCGGGGAAGCGTGGGCGGACCATCGAAACCCGGCGAACTGGCTTAGGCTGGCAGGGTTTTGAAGATTTCATGAAGATCGAGAGGTGGAATTGCGCATGCCCCGCACACCGTCCCGACGTACCGTTCTGCGCGGACTCACGGTCACCGGAGCGGCAGTGGCCGCCTTCGACACGGCGTCCCGTTCCTGGGCCGCGACCGCCACCGAGTCCGAGACCGCCTCCTCACCGGCATCCGCGACCCTCGCCAAGGTCCCGCGGCTGGACGGAACTCTCCTCACGGACGCCTCGTCGCTCACCGCCGCCGCCGACGACTACGGGCACATCGTGCACCACCGCCCCGCGGCGGTCCTGCGCCCGGGCTCGGTGCGCGACGTCGTCGCCATGGTCCGCTTCTGCAACGACCACGGGCTGCCGGTCGCGCCGCGCGGCCAGGGGCACTCCCCGTTCGGCCAGGCACAGGCCGAGGGCGGCCTCGTCATCGAGACCGCCCCGCTCTCGGGCATCGGCTCCGTGAACACGGCCTCCAGGACGGTCACCGTGGGCGCCGGCGCCAAGTGGAGCGCCGTCGCCCGGGCCGCCCTCGCCCAGGGCCTGACCCCGCCCGTGTTCACCGACTACCTCGAGCTCTCCGTCGGCGGCACGCTGTCCGTGGGCGGCCTCGGCGGCCAGGCCCACCGGGTCGGCGCCCAGGTCGACAACGTGACGGAACTGCAGGTCGTCACCGGCGCGGGCGAGCTGGTGCGCTGCTCACCCGCCCGGCGGGCCGACCTCTTCCGTGCCGTCCTGGCCGGCCTCGGCCAGTGCGCCGTCATCGTCGAGGCGACGCTGCGTCTGGTGCCCGCGCCCACGACGGTCCGCCGCTACCAGCTCACCTACGGCGACCTGGCGACCTTCCTCGACGACCAACGCGTCCTCGTCCGGGAGGGCCGCTTCGACTACGTCGAGGGTCAGGTCCACGCGGACGCCGCCGGCGCGTTCGGCGTCCACGTCCTGGAGGCGGTGGCCTACGGCCCGCCGGTCGGGCCGGCCCCCGACGACGCGGCTCTGCTGCGCGGCCTGCGCCACGACCCGGCCACCGTGCAGATCACCGACCAGCCCTACTACGACTTCCTCGACCGCCTCGCGCCCGTCATCGCGGCCATGAAGGAGGCCGGCATCTGGGGCTTCGCCCACCCGTGGCTGAACCTGATGCTCCCCGGCACGTCCGCGGCGGCGCTCGGCGCACAGGTGCTGGGCGGGCTCACCCCGGCGGACGTCGGCCCCGGCGCCGTCATCCTTTTCTACCCCCTGCTGCGCGACCGCCTCACCACCCCGCTGCTGCGCACCTCCGACGACGAGGTGTCGTACCTCTTCGACATCCTGAGCGCGGCCGCACCGGACGACACGGCCGCCGTCGACCGCCTCCTGGCCGTCAACCGCTCCGCCTACGACACGGTCGCCGCGGCAGGCGGCACGCACTACCCCGTCGGCAGCATCCCCCTCACCCCCGCGGACTGGCAGGCCCACTTCGGGCCGGCGTGGGCAGGCCTGCAGTCCGCCAAGTGCACCTACGACCCGCGGGGAATCCTGGCCCCGGGCCAGGGCATCTTCGACTGACGAAACAGCCACGAGCACGGGACGGGGCAGGGGGCGGGGAACGGGGGGCGGGAGCAAGGCACAGGGGCAGGGGGGCACGAAGCACGGCACAGGGGCCGCCGCGCCAGTGCGGGGCAGCGAACGCCACGGGACACGTGCGCGGACCGAGGCCCGGCAGGTGGCGGGCGGGCGGCGGGGACCGGGGCCCGGCCCGCGTGGGGCGGGCGAGGGTCCCCTCACCCCCTTTCCCCGCGCGAGGTTTGCGGAACAACCCCCGTTCAGCCGTGCCTCGTCCGGCCCACCTGAAAAGGCGGCCCCCTCCGCGCCCGAGCACGATGCGTAGGGAGGCCTGCCGACCGGCGGCCCGCACGGTCTGTGCTCTCGGGAGGACCTGCCATGACCGCCAGCCTGGAGCAGCTGCGCCGCTGCCACTTCGCCGTCGACCTGGGAGCGGCGCGGACGCGGGTCTATGTCAAGGGTGCCGGACTGGTCGTCGACCAGCCGTCCGCCGCCGCCGTGAACACCCGCACCGGCGCGCTGATCGCGGTCGGCGAGCTCGCCGAGAAGATGACCGGGCGCACCCCGCACTACATCCGCGTGATGCGCCCGGTCTCCGGCGGCACGGTCGTCGACATCGAGATGGCACAGCGCATGCTGCGTCATCTCATCGGCGACAAGATCCGCCGGCAACTGCGCCGCAAGCCGTTCCTGCGGGCCGCCGCCTGCACCCCGCACGACGCCGATCCGCTCGCCCAGCGCGCCGCGATCGAGACCCTGGTGGGCCTCGGCTCCCGGCGCGTCGAGCTGGTCGACACCCTCATCGCCGCCGCCGTGGGCTGCGGGCTGCCCGTGGAGCAACCCGAGGCCACCATGATCATGGTGTGCGGGGCCGCCGCGACCCAGGTCGCCGTCCTCTCCCTCGGCTCGATCGTGACCGCCGAGCGCATCCCGGTGGGCGGCGAGGCCGTGGACCACGCGATCGTCCAGCACCTGCGCCACGAGCACGAGTTGATGCTGCCCAGCCAGTCCGTACGACCGCTGCAGCTCGCCCTCTCCGGCAACGGCCTCACCCCGCAGGGCCCCGCGTCCACCGAGATCCACGGACGGGACGTCGCCACCGGCCTCGCACGCTCCGTGCAGGTCGACACCGCGGCCGTCCGCGACGCCATCGAGACCCCGCTGACCGCCGTCCTGGACGGCATCGGCAGAGTGCTGCGGGAGTGCCCGCCCGACCTGGTGGCCGACCTCGCCGACCGCGGGATCATGATGGTCGGCGGCTCCGCCCTGCTGCCCGGCTTCGACCACATGCTGCGTCAGGCCACCGGGATGCCGGTGCACATCGCCGAACGCCCCGACATCTGCGCCGCCCAGGGGCTCGGCGCGATGCTCGAGGGCAGGATCGAACCGCTGACCCTGAACCCACTGGGCACCTGAGGCGAGGCACGGGGCGGCCCCGCGCCCCCGGGAGCGGGGCCGCCGAGGGACGCACGGGCGGGCACCGGCGCCCACGGGAGCACACGGCAGCGCACGGGCACGCACGGGCACGCACGGGCACGCACCGGCAGGCACGGGACCATCTCGGCTTTACCGGCGTCACATGTGCGCAACCTTGACGATCACCTGGCCGGGTGCCACGATTCCGGCGCCGCCATGTTTGCGTAAACATCCGCCACCGCAGGGTCGCCTCGGGGGTGCCGCGGGGTCACCGCGGAGTCGATGGTTGCGTAAACATCGTCTTGAAAGGGCACGTAGATGCGTAAGTCCCCCACCGCAGCGTCCTTCGCCTCCCCCCGCCTGCGCGCCGCCTTCGCCGCGGTCGCCGTCGCCGCCGTCACGGGCGCGACCCTGGCCGGCAGCCCGGCCTCCGCCACCCCCGCCGCCCCGGCGCACCACGGGTCCCGGCCGACCGCCGACACCACCCAGTTCAAGGGCGTGAACTGGGCAGACCCGCGCGACAACTTCGCCGACGACCACCTGCAGCTGTCCGGCCTGAAGACCACGGACAGCTACCGCCAGACCTATGCCAAGGCGAGCCGGATCATCGCCGCGTTCCGCGTGAACCTCGGCGCGAACACCGTGCGGCTGCCGATCAACCCGTACACGGTCAACGGCGCGTACTGGAAGTCGTACCGCGGGGTCATCGACGCGGCCTCCGACCAGGGCTTCAAGGTCATCGTCTCGTACTGGGAGGGCACGGGCGCCCAGAAGGACGGCTTCATCGACGACGAGGCCGCCTACTGGCCGATGTGGAACACCGTCGTCAAGACCTACAAGAACGACGAGCGCGTCTACTTCGAGCCGATGAACGAGCCGCACGGCTACACCGACGCCCAGTGGGCCGACATCGCGGCGAAGTGGCTGTCGACGTACTCCAAGGTGCCGCGCAACCGCGTCTTCGTCAGCGGTGCGGGCTACAACGACCACGTCACCACGGTCTGCGCGGACCCGAGGCTGAAGGGCACGTACCTCTCCCTGCACCACTACGGGTTCTGGAAGGACTACGCGACCTACGACCAGTGGGTGGCCGACCTGAAGGTGCGCATCGGCGACTGCGCGAGCCGTACCGTCGCGGACGAGTTCGGCGCCCCGATGACGACCGGTCTGAACTACAACGTGAAGACACCGGACGACAACTTCGTCAACTTCGTCCAGGCCGTCACCGACACCTTCCGCGAGCTGAAGATGGGTTCGGTGTACTGGCCGGGCCTGCGCACCGACGACATCTACTCGGTGCAGACCCTCGTGGGCCCAGCCGACCGTCCCTGGCTGGCCACGACCAACCAGTCCGGCGCCGACCGCCTCGCGTGGGCCTGGGGCCGCGGCAAGCCGGTCAAGGGCTGACTCCGGGCCGGCCCACCCACCCCCGACCACCCCACTCCCCCCACTCCCCCCACCCCGGAGGCTCCGTCCCGGCACTCGTCGGGGCGGAGCCTTCGCGGCCTGACAGGAAGTAGGTTCCGAGCCATGACGAAGATGACGAGCGACTCGAACGACTCGAACACCTCCAACCACTTGAACGAGGCGAAAGAGGCGAACGTACGGCTCGGTGTCATGTACGACCGGGACTGGGCGCCCGAGGACCTGCCCGGTTTCGCGCGGGAGGCCGAGGCGCTCGGCGTGGACGACCTGTGGGTGGTCGAGGACCTCGGGTGGAACGGCGGGGTGTCGGCGGCGGCCGTGGCGCTGGGAGCCACCGAACGCATCCGGGTCGGCATCGGCATCGCCCCCGCCCCGCTGCGCAGCCCGGCGCTGCTGGCCATGGAACTGGCCACGCTGGCCCGGGTGTTCCCCGGACGGCTGGTCGCCGGGGTCGGGCACGGGGTGCGGGAGTGGATGGAGTCGGTCGGCGTCGCGCCCCGGTCGCCGCTGGCCCTGCTGGAGGAGACGATCACCTCCGTGCGTACGCTGCTGCGCGGTGAGAGGGTCCAGCTCGACGGCCGTGAAGTGCGCCTGGACGGCGTCACGCTGGTGCATCCACCGGTCCTGGTGCCGCCGGTGATCGCGGGCGTCGTCCGGCCCCGCTCGCTGGAGCTGGCCGGGCGGGTCGCGGACGGCGTGCTGATCGCCGAGGGCCACGGGCCGGCCGACCTGGAGAACACCCGGGCCCTGACAGCCAAGGGCGGCGCGGGTCCCGAACACACCCTGACCGTACTGTCGTTCGCCTGCGTGGGCGACGACGCCGACGACGTCGCGCGCACCCTGCACCCGCACACCGAGGGCCACGGTGCCTGGCTCGGCCGCCCTCAGGACGAGGTGTTCACCGTCTCCGGCACGCCCGCGCAGGCCGCCGACGACGTGCGCGCCCTGCACGCCTCCGGCGCGGACACCGTCGTCCTGCGCGTCGTGGGCCCGGAGCCTCTTGGGCAGCTCGCGGCGCTGCTGGCGTCCCTCGGGCGCTGAGGCCGGGGAACTCCCTGCCACCGCCCGGACGTTCCCCCGCACAGGATCGCGGGCAGGACGATCCGTGCACGTCCGGACACGTTCGGACACGGAGAGAACGGGGACAGGGATGGCGCGCGTACTGGTCATCGGCGGCGGGATCGCCGGCACCGCGGCGGCGCTGGCGCTGCGGAAGGCGGGGCAGCAGGCCGTCGTGTACGAGGCGCACCCCGACTCCGCCGAGGACGTCGGCGCGTTCCTCACCCTCGCGAGCAACGGCCTGCGGGCGCTGGCCCAGATCGACGCGTCGGACGCGGTGACCTCGCTCGGCTTCCCGCTCACCTCGATGCGCGTGGTGGACGCGACGGGCGCCGAGACGGCCCACGTCCCGCTCGGGGAGGCCGGCGATCCCCGGCTGCGGTACCGGTGCCTGCGCCGCGGCGAGCTCAGCGCGGCGCTGCAGGCGCAGGCTGTCCGGCGGGGCGTCGAGATCGTCCACGGCACGCGCCTCGTCTCCGTCTCGGAGGGCCCCGAGGGCGTCACCGCGCACTTCACGGACGGCGGCACGGCCACCGGCGACCTGCTGCTCGGCGCGGACGGCCTGAACTCCACCGTCCGCCGGACCATCGCCCCCACCGCGGCGCCGTGTCACGCGGGGCAGCGCGTCTTCTACGGCTACACCGCCGACGCTCCGGTGAGCGGCGTCGACGAGACGGCGTACATCACCATGACCCGCGGCAGCGCGGTCGCCTTCGGCCACATGACGTCACCGGGCGGGGAAACCTCCTGGTTCGCCCGCGTCGACGCCGCCGAGCCGCTGACCGCCGACGAGATCGCGGATGCGGGCCCCGGCCACTGGCGGGACCTGCTCGTCGCGCTGCTGCGCGCCGACCGCACGCCCGCCGCGGACGTCGTCGCGTCCACCAAGGCCCCCGTGCTGGTCACCGACGCCACCGAGATCCCCAACGGCACGCCCTGGCGCTCGGGCCGCACGCTGCTGATCGGCGACGCGGCGCACGCGGCCTCCCCCGCGACCGGACAGGGCGCGTCGATGGCCCTGGAGGACGCGGTGATCCTCGCGAAGTGCCTGCGCGACGCCCCGGACCCCGAGTCCGCGCTCACCCTCTACGAGACGCTCCGCCGCCCCCGCGTGGAGCACAACACCACGGTCAGCGGCAACATCTCCCGCGGCGTCCACACCCCCGCTCCCCACCCCACCGGCGCCCCGCCCCCGCCCCGTCCGGGCGACGACGACCTCACCCGCCAACTGACCTGGAACACCCGCCTGTTCTAGCGGGGTGTCGGACGGCGGGCGAAGCGAGGAGCAGCCGGGACTGCCTGCGGCGAACCCGTGGCTACGCCGCGACAGACCGGGCGCGCACGCCGGGCCACCGCACGAGGACGGTGCGCGCCGCGCGATCGAACTTGCTCTGGTGGTAGGTCCCCCGGCCCTTGGCCATCTGCGCGAGCAGGATCGCCCCGACCAACACGTTCAGCACCGGAATCGACAGGAAGGCGGCCCGGTCGAACTCACGGAGGAACGTGTCCTTCCAGGACGGCGGAAGCGTCCCGTCCGACCACAGCCGGACCACCCGCAGCCCGAGGACCCGCTTGCCGACGGTGGTGCCCCACCAGTGCACCAGGGGCAGGTAGTAGAGCAGCGCGCCGCCCACCAGGCTCACGGACGCGATGACCAGAATCGCCCCGTCGTCGCTCGTCGACCCCGCCAGGCCGACCAGGAGGAGATACGCCACCCCGAACGCGATCAGCGTGTCCACCACACGCGCCGAGATCCTGCGCCCCTTGGAGGCCAGCACCAGCATCTGGTCGGCGCCGGCGGTGGGGGCGGGTCAGCCGTCGCCCCGCCCGCGGACCTCCTTGCGGAACTCGATCGGGGACTGGCCCGTGCGGTGCAGGAAGTACTTGCTGAACTGGGAGGGGTTGACGAAGCCGAGCTGGTCCGAGATCTGGGCCGCGGTCCGGTCGCCGTGCGCCAGCAGCCGCTTCGCCTCCAGCACGACCCGGCGGTCGACGAACTCCTTCGCACTGAGCCCGGCGCCCGCCAGCGTCGCCCGGGAGAGGGTGCGGCCCGAATAGCCGAGCGTGCGGGCGTAGTCCTCCACCCGCCGGGTGCGGGTGAAGTCCCGTTCGACCGCGTCCCGGAACCGCAGGTACGTCTCGTCGGGTTCCGGTGCGGCGCTGCCGACCGGGACGGTGAGGTGGGCGAGCCGCAGCAGGAGGACGGCCAGGAGGTGACGCAGGGCCGCCATGTGCACCTCCAGGGGGAGATGGCCGAGTGCCTGGAACTCGCGGCTCAGATGCTCCGCGGCCATGGTCAGGGCCTGCGCGTCGTCGGCGACGGGGGTGGTGACGACGGGTGCGTGCGGGTCGTCGACCCGGGCGGCCGTCGCGGTGGCCGCGTCGAGCGCGTCCTGCCGGAAGAGGACCAGCGTGCCCTCGGCCCGGCCGAGGGCACCCCACTGATGCACCTGCCCCGGGCGCACCCACAGCCAGGACCCGGGCCGCAGCACGTGAGCGGTGAAGTCGACGGTGTGCCGGAGGCCGCCCGTCGTGAGGGTGAGCAGATGGTGGAAGTCGGGGCGCAGCGGCCGGCCCAGGGTGGGCGCGGAGACACGGCGGCGCAGCTCCGCCAGTGACATGACCTCGACTCCGGCCGGGGTACCCGCGGGCGGAGCGAAGGGGACCTCGAGGATCTCCTTCGACGAACCGTGTCGCGTTTTGGCCATCATCAGTCACAAGTTTATCGGGACGTCCTCTGTCGTCCTCGTACGTTGGTCGTACTGCCGAAGGGGCGGATTCTCCCTGTCCCGGCGGAATCCGGAAAGGACGGCGGAGGGCGATGGCGCGGGTGGCAGGGGCGGCGTACGAGACGATCCGCACGTGGCTGGAGGAGTCCGACCGGGTCCTGGTCGCGGCCGGCGCCGGTCTGAGCGCGGCGGCCGGTTACGACTACGGCGACGCGGAACGCTTCAGGGAACTGCTGCCCGGGCTCCACCGGCTCGGTCTGCGCTCGCGCTACCTGCTCGGCGCGCCCCTGCCGAAGGACATGATGTGGGGGTACTGGGCCGTGCACATCGACGACATCCGTCACAGCCCGGGCCCCAACCCCCTGTACCGGCGGCTGAGGACGCTGGTGGGCGAGCGCGACCACTGGGTGACGACGTCCAACGTCGACGCCCTCTTCGCCCGCAGCGGTTTCGCCCCCGACCGGGTCTTCACCCCGCAGGGCGACTACGGCCGCCTGCAGTGCACCGTCCCGTGCACCCTTGAGACATGGCCCAGCAAACCGTTCCTCGACACGATCCTCGCGGCCTACGACCGTGACACGGGCCGGGTGACCGACTCCCGGGCGCTGCCTCGGTGCCCCAACTGCGGCGGCGAGGTCTTCCCCAACGTCCGGGTCGGTCCCGAGTTCGTCGACCGGGCCTATCTGCCGGCGGGGCGGCGGCTGGTGCGGTGGCTCGAGGACGCGCCCAGGGACAGCACCTTGCTCGTCCTGGAACTCGGCGCCGGATTCAATACCCCGGGGGTGATCCGCCTGCCCATGGAGGACGTGGTGCGCCGGACGCCCCGGGCCCGGCTCGTCCGGATCAACCCCCGACACCCCGACGTACCCGCAGACCTCGGCGAGCGGGCCCTGTCCGTTCCCCTCGGGGCGGACCGGCTGCTCGACCGGCTCGATCCCTGACGGGTTCCGGCGGGGCGCCCACGTCACCACGCGAGGAGACCCATTCATGTCCGAGGCATCCAAGGCATCCAAGGCATCCGAGACATCCGCAGCACCCGCGGCACCGGAGGTGTCCGCCCCCACGATCGCGGTCACCGGGGCCACCGGCCGTCTCGGCGGGCGGGTGGCCCGGCGGCTGGCCGACCGGGGCGTCCCGCAGACCCTGGTGGTCCGCCGCCCCGAGCGGGCTCCGCGACTGCCCGGCGCGGTGGCCGTGCGCGGCGACTACGCCGACCGGGCCGCGGTGACCGAGGCCCTCGCCGGTATCCGCACCGTCTTCATGGTGTCCGCCTCCGAGAGCGTGGACCGCCTCGCCCAGCACAGGGCGTTCGTGGACGCGGCCGCCGAGGCGGGAGTGCGCCATCTGGTGTACGTCTCGTTCTACGGCGCGGCCCCCGACGCCGCCTTCACCCTGGCGCGCGACCACTTCCACACCGAGCAGCACATCCGGGCGAGCGGACTGGCGTACACGTTCCTCAGGGACAACCTCTACGCCGAGTTCGTCCCCGACCTGGTCGGTGAGGACGGCGTCATCCGCGGTCCGGCCGGACGGGGGCGTGCCGCGTTCGTCGGCCAGGACGACATCGCCGACGCGGCCGCCGCGGTGCTCTCCCGTCCGGACGACCACACCGGCGTCGCCTACGACCTGACCGGCCCCGAGTCCCTGACCCTGGACGAAGCGGCCGTGATCCTGTCCGAGCAGCTGGGACGCACGGTCGCCTACCGGCCGGAGACGCTCGAGGAGGCCTACGCCTCCCGTGCCTCCTACGGCGCCCCGCCGTGGCAGCTGGACGCCTGGGTGTCCACCTACACGGCCATCGCGTCCGGCGAGCTCGACGGCGTCAGCGACGCCGTGCCCCGCCTCACCGGCCACCCCGCCACACCCCTCGCCGACGTCGTCCGCGCCGCCCTCGGCTGACACACACGCGTCAGCACCCACGAGTCTCGAGCTGTCGCTTTTTGAGCATCAGAAGTCCTTTTCTGCCCCGGTTGACCCCTCGCAGCGGCCTAGTTTGAACATATCGCCACTCGACCTCCGGTTCATCCCGCACAGGTCCCCCACGCAAGGAAGACCGTCATGAGCAACGCAAAGAACGCCGTTCTCCAGGCCGCCTCGGAGCTGTTCGGCGACAAGGACCCCTCCGCCGTGGACCGCTGGGCGGCCACGGACTACACGCAGCACAGCGCCCTCGCCGCCGACGGCCCCGAGGCGCTGCGCGCACTCGTGACCGGCCTCGGCGAGGACTTCCGCTACGAAGGCGCCCGGGTCATCGCCGACGGCGACCTGGTCGCCCTGCACGGCACCTACCACGGGTTCGGCCCCGACCCGCTCGTCGGCTTCGACATCTTCCGCGTCGACGCCGACGGCAGGCTGGCCGAGCACTGGGACGCCCTGACCCCCGAGGTCGAGGTCACCGTCTCCGGCCGCTCCCAGACCGACGGCCCCGCCGCCGTCACCGACGTCGACAAGACCGAGGCCAACCGCGCCCTGGTGACCGGGTTCGCCGAGAAGGTCCTCGTCGGTGCCGACTACTCGGTGCTCACCGACTACATCTCCACCGAGACCTACCACCAGCACAACACCGAGGCCGCCGACGGTCTCGACGGTTTCGGGGCGGCCGCGGCGAAGTGGGCCGAACAGGGCAAGAACCTCGTCTACAAGAAGGTCCACAAGGTCATCGCCGAGGGCGACTTCGTCCTGACGCAGTCCGAGGGCGAGTTCGGCGTCGCGGTCGCCTACTACGACCTGTTCCGCGTCGCGGACGGCAAGATCGTCGAGCACTGGGACGTCATCGCACCGGTACCGTCCGAACTGCCGCACGGCAACGGCCTGTTCTGACCGACACCGGACACCGCCGGACACCCCGGACACCCCCGACCTCCGGCGGACGCACCGAGGGAGCGCCACAGCATGAGCAGCCCCACCTACGCGGGCAAGACGTACCGGTTCAGCGTCGACAACGGCGTCGTCTTCCACAACGCCTACGGCCCCGACGGCACCACCCTGCACTACGAGACCGTCGCCGGTCCCGGCGCGGGAGCGAGCGAGGACGTCATCCTGCACACGGCCAAGGTCGCCCCCGGCGTTTTCCTGCTCGGCTGGGTGGAGAAGTCGGGCATGACCGTCACCCACGCGATGAACCTCAACACCTCCACCGTCCACGCCTTCTGGACGTACGAGACGGCCGGGGGCCGGATCGGCGAGCTGCACGCCGGCACGCTCGAACAGCTCTGACCGCCGCCGACGGCCCGGCCCGCGCACGAGGACGTGCACGCGCCGGGCCGTCGGCACGACCTGTCCGTACGCACCGCCCGGAGCCCTTGATGAACGCGTCCCGCGCCGAGTCCGACGTCCTGGCCGGCACGGAGGCAGTGCCCCCTCCGCTGCCTCTGACCGCCTACCGGGAGGCCGTCGCCCTGGACGAGCCCTTCCGGCCGGCGACGGCCCCCGCGGCCGCCGACCGGCTGGACGCTCACGTCCGCGCGGCGCTGCGCCTGCTCGCCGCCGATCCGGCCGTACACCGGCTGGGGCTGCGGGCCGATTCGCCGGGGAACCTCGACGGCATGGACGCGGCGACGGCCCGCGAGCTGCTTCGTGCGGTGCTGACGGTCCGCGGGCCCGGACCGCTGCCGCAGGGCGCGAACGACGCGGTGGACGCGCTCCTGGGCGGGGAGCGCGTCCTGCGGCCGACCGTCCGGGTGGAGACTCTGCCCACGATCGAGGAACGGTTTCCCGGGTCCCTCCTCCCGGCCGGAGACCGCACCGTGCTGTGGCGCGGAGACCTCACCGTTGTGGACGCGGACGCCGTCGTCAACGCCGCCAACAGCGCCCTGCTGGGCTGTTTCCGCCCGCTGCACCCCTGCATCGACAACGCCTTCCACAACGCCGCGGGCCCCCGGCTGCGCGACGACTGCCACGCGATCATGACGCTGCAGGGCGCGCCCGAAGCGCCCGGCACGGCCAAGATCACCCGCGGCCACCATCTGCCGGCCCGGTACGTCCTGCACACGGTCGGCCCGATCGTCGACGGCCGTCCACGGGCCGATGACGCGCGGGTGCTCGCCTCCTCCTACCGGGCCTGCCTGGACCTCGCCGCCGAGGTGGAGACCATCCGCACCCTCGCCTTCTGCGCCGTGAGCACCGGCGTCTTCGGCTACCCGAGGAGCGAGGCCGCCCCCGTCGCGCTGCGCGCGGTCACCGACTGGCTGGACGCCCACCTCGGCCGTTTCGACCGCGTCGTGTTCGCCGTGTTCGGCGAGGACGACGAACAGGCCTACCGGCACGCCCTCGGCGAAGGCGCCCGGCCCTGATCCACGGTCGTGCGCATCCCGCGCGAGGAGGCGGGCGGGGCCTCGTGCCGCAGACCCCCGGGCAGTGGGCCTAGGCTGTCGTCAGGGCCCGGGAAACAGGCGGAACAAGGAAACAGGGGATCATCGCGATGGGGGAAAGGTCCAGGTCCGGACGGCCCCGGCCGTCGATGGCGGACGTCGCCCGGCACGCGGGTGTCGCGCCGCAGACGGTGTCACGCGTGTCCAACGGCCACACCAACGTCGACCCGGCGACCCGGCAGCGGGTCGTGGAGTCGATGCAGGCGCTGGGCTACCGGCCGAACGGAGCCGCACGCGCGCTCAAGAGCGGCCGGTTCAACACGATCGGCGTCATCACCTTCACGCTCAGGACGTTCGGGAACACGCGCACGCTCGACGCCATCGCCAAGGAAGCCGCGCGCGCCAAGTACGCCGTCACCCTCATCCCCGTGCCGGACCCGACGATGGGCAGGCTCTCCGGCGCCTACGACCGGCTCAGCGAGGCGGCCGTCGACGGGGTGATCCTCGTCTTCGAGGCGCATCTCCTGGACGACGCGGAGTTCAGCCTCCCGCCGGGGGTGCCGATGGTGGTCGTCGACTCCGACACCGGCCCCGGCTACACCGTGGTGGACACCGATCAGGCGCAGGGCGCCCGTCAGGCGACGGAACACCTGCTGGAACTCGGTCACCGGCAGGTGTGGCACATCGCCGGACCCCTGACCTCGTTCTCCGCGGCCCATCGGGTCGAGTCCTGGCGGCAAACACTGCAGGAAGCCGACATCGTCGCGCCCCCGGTGCTGCACGGCGACTGGACCACCCGCTCCGGATACCTGCACGGGCTCACTCTGGGGCGGCGGCCGGAGGTCACGGCGATCTTCGCCGCGAACGACCACATGGCGCTCGGCGTCATGCGTGCCCTGCACGAGCTCGGCCGCCGGATTCCCGAGGACGTCAGCGTCGTGGGGTTCGACGACATGGAGGAGACCCAGGCCTTCTGGCCGCCGCTGACCACCGTGCGGCAGGACTTCGCCGCGGTCGGCCGGCTCAGCCTGCAGAAGCTGCTGACCAAGATCGACCGGACCGGGCCCGACCTGGTCGACAAGACCCTGGTCCCGACCCGGCTGATCGTCCGCGCGAGCAGCGGAAAGCCGCCGTCCTCGCCGGAAGGCGAAGCACGGCGGCCCTGACCGGTACGGGCCCGGCGAGAGTGATCGCCGGGCCCGCACGGTTCGGATCAGTGGTCGAGTCGGTGGTGAGGGTCAGACTCCCGGGTCAGGGGCCAGAGCCCCTGACCCGAGCCCCCGGTCAAGGTCCCGGGCCCCGGGTCGGGTCGGTCGCCGGGGGGCTACTGTCCCGGGCCTCGGGCGCAGGCGTCAGCTCCTGGCCCACTGCTGGTTGGTGCTTCCGTTGCAGTACCAGACGTCGACCGACGTGCCGTTGCCGGTGCCCGCTCCGGCCGCGTCCAGGCACAGCGCCGGGTTCGCGACGCTCGTCACCGAGAGGTCCGCGTTCACGTTCCACTGCTGCGCCGTCGCGCCGGTGCAGTCGGAGATGACCACCGGGTCTCCCGCGGAGGCTCCGGTGCCGCCCACCGTCATGCACTTGTTGCCGTAGACGGTGAACTGCTTGGCCGCGTTCCAGTTCCAGGACTGGTTGCCGCCGGCGTTGCAGTCCCAGAGGTCGAGCTGGGTGCCGTTGGCCGTGCTGAAGCCGGGCACGTCGACGCAGCGGCCGGAGCCCACTCCGCGCAGAACCTCACCGGGAGGCGCGGGCGGCAGGTTGTTCACGGGCGGGGTCTTGCCGAAGCCGTATCCCCAGCGCAGCAGCGCGACTCCGGTTGCGCTGTTGTCCACCAGGTTGCCCTTTGAGTCCAGCGACTCGATCGAGTACGCGTCGCCGAACCTCAGGCCCGGCCAGTACACCAGTCCCATCCCCTTGCTGCGGGCGGTGTTCGCCACGGCCGCGAGATACGAGGTGTAGATGTTGCCGTTCCACGCGCCGTAGTTCAGACCGATGGTCATGGGAGCGCCGGCCTCGTCGATGATGGTCCGGCCGGCGTACTTGCCGAGGCGGGCCTCCAGGTCGGCGGTCCAGTCCGACTGCTGGGTGTAGCTGTTCCAGAACCCGTAGAAGTGCAGCGACAGCAGCGTTCCCCGCAGCGCGCGGGCCGCGCCGACCCCGGTGACGTTGTCGTTGTAACCGGTACCGCTGATCACGACACGACCGCGCGGGACGTCCTTGTGCTGGGCCAGCCAGCCGCTGGTGACGGACACCCACTGGTCCAGGGTGTAGCCGTGCGGCTCGTTCATGGGCTCGAAGTAGACCCGCGGGTTGTGCTTGTACTCCCGCACCACGGTGTTCCACATCTTCTTCCAGGAGGCCGTGTCGTCGACCAGGCCGTCCTTGCTGGTGTCGGCCTCCCAGTAGCTGACGATGACCTTGTCACCGTGGGCCGTGGCCGCGTCGATCGTCGCCCGGTACGACTTCCACCAGGTGGTGCCCACGGTCGCCGGGTTGATCGGCAGGCGCAGCGTGTTGGCGCCCAGGTTCTTCTTGAAGCCGCTCACCATACGGCCGGTGGTGCGGTACACCGTGCGGTAGTTGTCGGTCACCTTCAGCCCGCTGGGCACCACGGCGTCACTGGCGTAGTTGTCCCGCGGGTCCGCCCAGTTGACCCCGCGGAAGTCACTGGTACCGCCCTTCGGCGCGGGCTTGGTGGGCGCGTACGAGTCGGCCGACGTCGTGACGGCCGGCCGGGCGACGGCGGGTGCGGGGGCGGTCAGCAGCATGAGTGTCGCGCCGAAGCCGGCCATGAGCACACTGGCCAGTCTTCTCGACCTCGTCGGGGTCTTGGTCATGTCGTCTCCAGTGACGGAAATCGCGGGGCGGAGTGCGGGTTCGTCACCTGAGCCGAGGCAGTGAGGAACCAGGGTCCGGGTCCGGTCCGGATACAGGTACTCGGGCCCGTGTGAACCGCCCATGGTTACGTAACCATGGGCCGGACACTGGCACGGTACCCGCACCGATGACAAGACCCGTGACCGCGTGGGGTTCCCGGTCCCGGTCCCGGCGCCGCCGTCACCGTCGCCGCGCTTCGCGCCGGACCCGGGCCCATGCGTCACCGCACACGGAGGAAGGAGACCCGGGACGGGTGGGGACGGGGAGTGGTGAGGCGCGAGGCCGGCGAGGTGCGCGTGGGTGAGCGCGAGACTCCGAGGGACGGCGACCCCGCCGACGCGAGAGGTCGGCTCCGGCGAGCGGACGTCAAGGCCGGCCACCTCGCGGCTCAGGCGGTCCGCCGTCTCCGACAGCACCGGCGGGATCAGCCGCCGCAGCCTCCCGATTCGGCTGCGCGCACCGGGAGTTCGCGAAGGCGACGATCGGCGGAGGATCGCGCGGGCGGACCAGGCGCGCATCCGGTGGGCGCCGACCGCCGCAGAGGGCCGGGCCAGGGCCGCCGGGACCGCCAGGGCAGTACTGCCGGGCCGGGACCGCCAGTGCGGAACGGTCGAGGCCGCGCGCCGGGGCGATGGGGCGGGGCGGTCGAGGCCACAGGCCGGGGTGCTGAGGCGGGGGGCGGAGCGGTCGAGGCCGCGCGCGGGAGCCGATGGCGCAGGCGATCGCCGCCACCCGTCCCGGCGGGCGGGCTTGGCCGGACTTGGCCGGCGTCCGCTGCGCCGTCGGAATCCCCGGCCGCTACGAGCGGCACGCCGCCAAGATGCTCCTCACCCTCGCGTCCCGAGACGGGGAGGCGTCACGGTGGCGGTCGCCGCCTCCACGGCGCCACCGGTGACGTCGACTGGTGTGCGGTGCGGTGGGCGCCGACCGGTGGCGCGGTGCTCCGCGAGGACACCGGCCCGTGCGGCCGTCCCACCGAGGCTCACGGGACTCCTTCGTCGAACCGGTTCACGTGAAGGGAAGGTAGGAGGTGACTGCGCGGGTGTCAATACCTCTCACACGCCGTCCGCCGCGCCCCCGGAAACCCGTAGGTTCGACCTCGCGTCAACCTGCCGCCTACGCGTCCACCGCGCCCACCAGGAAGAACGGAGCGCACCGCCCTCCACCGAAGCGTCCGACCGCGGCACGGGACCCCGCAGAGGCGGTGCCCGAGTCGGGGCGCTCGCGTCGAGTCCGACCCCCGCTTCGGCTCCCCGGAATTCACGGACGTCGGAGGTATTGACGCATCCTGCTTCCCACACTTACCGTCTGCCCGAACATACGAACACTGTGCGATATTTCGGACAACTTGCCTCGGCCGAACGGGACTCGGCGGCGCAGGTTTCCCGGCCCGAGGGCCGCGACGGCATCCCCTCCACGCCACAGCGGTCACCACCAGGCCGACGCAGTCATCCGCAGAACGACAGGAGACGTACATGTCCGCGCTGCGCGCACGGCTGTCGGCGATATTGCTCGCCGCGTGCCTGCTCTTCACAGGTCAAGCCCTGACCACACCGCAACCGGCCGCCGCCGCCGACCCCGGCTACCTGATGGTGCACTTCACCGGGGAAGGGTCGACCAACCAGCAGATGTACCTCTCGCACAGCACGGACGGCGTGCACTGGAGCGACCTCAACGGCGGCGGCATGGTCCTGCGCTCCACCGTCGGCACGAAGGGCGTGCGCGACCCCGCGTTCGTGAGATCCCCCGACGGCAGTAAGTACTGGATCATCGCGACCGACCTGTGCATCGACTGCGGACAGACCTGGAGCCAGTCCATCAACGACGGCAGCCGCAACCTCGTGGTGTGGGAGTCGACCGACCTCGTCACCTGGTCGCAGCCGCGGCTGCTGAACGTCGCCGGCGCGATCCCCGACGGGCGCAACGCGTGGGCTCCGGAGGCGATCTGGGACCCGGCCAGCAACGACTACGTCCTGTACTGGGCGACGAACGTGCCCCTCAACGGCGCGACCAAGCACCGCATCTTCTACGCCCACACCAGCGACTTCCGCACCATCAGCGCCCCGCAGACCTACATCGAGCGCCCCGGCTCCCAGGAGATCATCGACACCCAGATCATCGAGGTCCCGGCCGGTGTCGGCAACTACCGCTACGTGCGGGCCTCCGGCGACGGTCAGATCACCCTCGAAGGCAGCAACTCGATCCTCGGGACGTGGACCAACCTCGGCAACCTCTCCGGCATCGGCCTGACCGGGTCGATGGTCGAGGGCCCGATGTGGATGAAGTTCAACGGCACCAACAAGTGGGCCCTCTACCTGGACCAGTACGCCACCGGTGGCGGCTACATGCCGGTCCTGACGACCGACCCGTCCAACCCCGCCGCCTACCAGAAGCAGACGTCGAGCAGCTACAACATGGGCGGCACGAAGAAGCGCCACGGCTGGATCATGAACCTGACGGCCGCCGAGGAGAGCCGTGTCCTCGCCCGCTGGCCCAACACCCCGGCCAACCGGCTCCAGTCGTACAACTTCCAGGACCGGTACGTCCGGCACACCAACTTCGACGTGCGCATCGACCAGAACGTCACCAGCGAGGACGCCAAGTTCCGGATGAGGCCCGGCCTGGCGGGCACCGGCACCGTCTCCTTCGAGTCGGTGAACTTCCCCGGACACTTCCTGCGCCACTCCAACTTCGACTTCCAGCTGGCCTACAACGACGGCACCGCCCAGTTCGCCGCGGACGCGACCTTCCGTCAGGTCGCCGGCCTCGCCGACTCCACCTGGTCGTCCTTCCAGTCGTACAACTACCCCGACCGCTACATCCGCCACTACGCCTACGAGCTGCGGCTGGACCCGATCACCACCGCGACCGGACGCAGCGACGCCACCTTCCGCGTCACGAGCTGACCCGACGACCCGACCGGATGCCGGCGCTCCGCTGCGAGCGCCGGCATCTCGGTCCGCGCACGCCGACCCAACGCATCAGTGCCCGATGGAGGTCACCTCACATGCGTCAGAGATTCAGACCCGGCAACCGTCTGGTGGCCGCACTGTGCGGCTCTCTGCTGTCCACGACCCTGCTGGCCGTGGGGCCCGGGGCCACCGCCGCCCAGGCAGCCGACGACCCCAACGCCGTCGCGCTCGACAAGGACGCGATCCTCGCCGCCAACCAGCTCGACGAGCGGCAGTGGTACAAGGACAACATCCCGTTCGTGGACACCCCCGACAACGACATCGACGACGTCTACTACTACCGGTGGAGCACCTACAAGCGCGCGCTCCGCTACACCGTCCCGGGCACGGGGTACGTGTCGACCGAGTACGACGTGCCGATCGGCTACGCCGGCAACCCGTACACGGCGCTCCCGGACGCGACCGGCTATCACCTGCTGGACGGACGCTGGCTGCACAACCGCGACTACGCCGGTGACTACCTGGACTTCTGGCTGCGCGGCGCGGGCAACCCGGGCGCACGGAACTTCAGCGAGTGGATCACGAGCGCCGCCTACCAGCGCTATCTCGCGACCGGTGACGCCGCGCAGATCAAGTCGGCTCTCCCGCACCTCATCGCCCTGTACAAGCGGTGGGACTCCAACTTCACCACCGACATCACGGTGAACGGCACCCAGTCGACCAGCGACCTCTACCACCAGAGCCCGCTGTCCGACGCCACGGAGTACACCGAGACGTCGATGCACAGCAGCAACTGGTTCAGCGGCGGCCGCGGTTACCGGCCCACGATCAACGCGTACATGTACGCCGCCGCCCAGTCGATCAGCAAGATCGCCACCATGACCGGGGACACGGCGACCGCGAACGACTACGACGCGAAGGCCGCGCAGCTCAAGGCAGCGGTGCAGAACTCGCTCTGGGACCCGCAGCGCAACTTCTTCATGCAGGTCTACAACACGGACGGCACCAACGGCGCCCTGCAGCAGACCCGGACGACATGGCGCGAGCTGATGGGCTACGCCCCCTGGGCGTTCAACCTGCCGGACGCGCAGTACTCGTCGGCGTGGAAGTACCTGGCGGACCCCAAGAGGTTCAAGGCGCCGTTCGGGCCCACGACCCTGGAGCGGGTGCACGACTTCGAGGCCGAGCAGGCCACCCGCAACCACGCCAACCTGTTCACCTCGTCGACGGCCTCGAACGGCCAGTACATCGGGCAGATCGACTTCGCCGACAGCTACGTCACGTTCACCGTGGACGCGCCCGGCGCCGGCACGTACCCGGTGACCGTCCACTACGCCAACGGCACCAGCGGCACGTCCACCCACCAGCTCGTCGTCAACGACGACACCGCGCACCCGATCACCGTCAGCTACGCGCCCACCGGCGCCTGGCAGAAGTTCTCGGAGTCGCAGGCCGTCACCGTGCAGGTCCCGTTGAAGGCCGGGGCCAACACGCTGAAGTTCGCCAAGGGCACGAGCTTCGCCGAGCTCGACCGCATCACGGCGAACCCGTACTTCAACTACCAGGCCATCCCGGCCCAGCAGAACCGCGACGACGCCAACTGCTGCCACTGGAACGGCCCGAGCTGGCCCTACCAGACGAGCCAGGTCCTCACCGGCATGGCGAACCTGCTCCAGGACTACCCGGCGCAGAGCTACGTCACCAAGGCCGACTACGCGACCATGCTGGCCCAGTTCGCCGACCTCCAGCACAAGGACGGCAAGCCCTACATCGCCGAGGCGGCGAACGGCGACACCGGCGACTGGATCTACGACGGCCTCAACTTCAGCGAGAACTACAACCACTCCAGCTTCAACGACCTCGTGCTCACCGGGCTGCTCGGCATCAAGCCGCAGGCGGGCAACACTCTCGTCCTGAAGCCGCTGATCCCGGCGGGCTGGGACTACTTCGCGGTGGAGAGCCTGCCGTACCACGGGCACACCTACTCGATCCGCTGGGACCGCGACGGCACCCACTACGGCAAGGGCAGCGGCCTGCAGGTCTTCCAGGACGGCGGCCGTATCCTCCAGTCCGCGACCCTCGGCAACACCACCGTGAACGTGGCCTCCCCGGTCACCCCGGCGCAGCCCGCGCGGATGATGAACGTGGCCGCGAACCCGCTGACCGCCGAGCAGGACTGGCTGGGCCGCGCCATCACCCAGCCCTACCCGAAGGCCTTCGCCTCCTACACCAACACCGTCTCCAACGGCCCGCACTGCCACAGCGGCCAGACCTGCAAGCCCACCACCTTCGACGCCCCGCTGCGGGCCACCGACGGCTGGATCCGCTACGACAAGACCCCCGACGACCGGTGGACCAACTCCGGTTCGCCGAACTCCACCGACCACCTCGGCGTCGACTTCGGCGCACCCCGCAAGATCAACGAGGTGAAGTTCTACACCTACGACGACGGCGCGAACATCCGTGTCCCGGCGAGCTACACCGTCCAGTATCTCGACAACGGCTCATGGGTGAACGTCCCGAACCAGACCAGGAGCCCGGCCGCACCGGTCGCGAACAACGTCAACGAGGTGACGTTCCCGACGATCACGACGTCCCAGTTCCGGGTCGTCTTCACGCCCCAGGCCGGCAAGTTCGTCGGCGTCACCGAGCTGGAGTCCTGGTACCCGGAGACCCCGGCCGTGAAGATCGTCAACAAGAACAGCAACCTGGAGCTCGGCATCTCCGGTTCCTCGATCAGCGCGGGTGGTGCCGCCCAGCAGCAGACGGCCGACACCACGGCCAACCACCACTGGAAGATCGTCCCCGCCGAGAACGGCTACTACAAGATCTTCAACGCCAACAGCGGCCAGGTCCTCGGCATCAAGGACGCCTCCAAGACGGCCGGCGCCGTCGCACTCCAGTGGGGCGACACCCTCACCTCCGACCACCTGTGGTCCCTGGTGGACGCCGGGGGCGGCTACAGCAAGATCGTCAACAAGAACAGCGGCATGGTCCTGGGCGTCCAGAGCATGTCCACCGCGTCCGGCGCCCCGGTCCTGCAGTGGGACGACAACGGCACTCCCGACCACCTGTGGCGCCTCGTCGCGGACGACGGTTCCACGCCGTTCGCCTCCTCCTGACCGGCCCTCCCCCGCCGCGGCGGCGTCCCCCGACGCCGCCGCGGCGGACCGGGAGGTCCAGGAACAGGCGGGAGCCCGGGTGACGCTCCCGGCGGCGGTCCCGGAGTCCGGGTCCGGCTCACGCGGGGTGCGCAGGGGGTACGGTTGCGGCATTGAGCGCACCTCGCACGCCGTCACCCGTTTCGGCGTCGCCCTCGGAGAACGGCACAGGCCGGCGCACGTCGGAGCCGGCCGGAAGAGAGCCGCACCATGCCTTTTGGCTCGTACAGCCACACCCCCTCGAGCGTCAGGCGCCGCGCGGCGCGATAGCGGATTCCCCGGTTGCCGGGATGCCTCCGAGGCGTCCCGGCATCTGGCGTACGCCCCCCGAACCGATCAAGAGGATGCGGACGCATGTACTCACAGGACTCGATCTCCGGCCACCGCCGCGGCCGCCCCGAACCGACTGCGGAGATGCTTTCCGGACTGGCCTGCCTCATCTGCACGACCGACTACCGGAACGCACCCGACACGGAGGCGGTGGTGGTTTCCCACCGGGACGGCAGGCAGCTGCTCGCCTGTCGTGGAACCTGCGCCCGCATCGCGTGCGGTGCGGTCGGCGGTCTGGACGAGACACCGCCGCCGCTGGCCGAGCGCGTCCGCGACCACCGGGCCGACGGCTCCTGACCCGTGTCCCGGGCAGCCACGGCAAGCGCGCCACGAACGACGCGAACGAGGAACGTATGAGCCTGTCGCGACTACCGCCGACGCGATGCCATGGCTCACCAGAGGTTGGAGGACACAGGGGCGGGGTGTTGTTGGTTCCGGGGCCGAAGTCGCGAGTGCGTCGCGTCTGACAGTAGCTACCATTAACTGTCCATGGAAGATAGTTCTACGGAAGTTGAGTGATGGCGGACGCCGACCTGAAGCTGCTGTACCGGGAGCTGGTCTCGCTGGAGATCGAGCTGTGGGACGGTATCGAGGGGCGGTTGAAGGCCGAGTACGACCTGCCGCTGACCTCGTTCGAGGTGCTGCACCTGCTGCATCAGCAGCCCGGGCGGCGGGTGCAGGACATCGCGGAGAAGTTCTCGATCACGGTGGGCGGCGCGAGCAAGGTGGTCGATCGTCTTGAGGCGGCGGGCCTGTGTGAGCGGCGGCCCAATCCGAACGACCGCCGTTCCTCGATCGTCGAACTGACCTCAGCGGGCCGGAAGCTGGTGGACGGGGCGCTGAAGGTCTTCGAGGAGGAGCTGGAACTGCGTATCGGGTCGGTGATTCCTGAGCGGTCCGTACGCGAGGTGACCGCGGTCCTCAGCACGCTGCGAGCAGCCGGACGCGCCCTGGACGCGGAGCGGAAGGCCGCCGCACAGACTCCGGTGCCGGCCATGCGGGCACCGAAGCAGCCCGGCGGGCCGGCATCGTGAGCCGCGACGGCCCGGCAGTGCCCGTGGGTTGACGAGCCGGAGCGGGACACACACAGCCCCGGCCCGTCGGCCCACAGTTCAGTCAGCGATACCGGCGAAGGCGATGACTTTGTCGATGCGGCCCCGGACGAGGAGGCTGCCGGGGCCACCGTTGCGCGCGGCGTACTCCTCGGCACGGTCGTCGCCCATGTACCGGGCGCCCAGGAGACCACCCCAGCGCAGCATGCCGTCCGGATCCTCGGAGATCGTCGCGCGGCCCTGGAGGAGGACGAACGCGTACGGGGGCCGGTCCTCGTCGACGCAGAGGGCGAACCGTCCGTCGCGGGCGAGGTTGCCGCCCTTGACTCCGTTCTTCTCGGTGGTGAGCACGATGTCGTCGCCATCGAGGAGGAACCAGACCGGTGTCACGTGAGGGCTGCCGTCGGCGCGGACTGTCGACAGTTTGCCGGTACGGGTGCCGTACGTGACGAACGCCCGCCACTGCTGCTCGGTCATCTTCCGCATGCGGGTGCCTTTCGTGTGCGTACGGATCACATCGTGGGTGTGCCCGGGGCCGCGTCGGCCCCGGGCACCACGGCTCTAGCCCCAGAAGGCGTCTTCGGAGGCCGGGTCGGCGGAGAAGAGCCACATCTCGGCGATCTTGCCGTTCTCGATGCGCAGGAGGTCGACGCCGTCCATGCTCATCGACGCGTTGTCGCGGCGGCCGGTGAAGTGGATGGTGGCGGTGACCAGGTCCCCGTTGCCCATGAGGGTGTGGATCTTGTCGATGGCGAAGGTGCCCCGGCTGGTCTCCATCATGCTGCCGAGCATCTGGAAAACGGCGCCCTGGCCCTTGTGCTCGCCGGAGAACTGGTTGTCTCCGGGCTGGTGCCAGACGATGTCGGCGTCGAGGAGTCCGCCGAGAGCGGCCATGTCTCCGGTCTGGACGGCCTGGAAGTAGGTGCGGGCGATGTCGATGTTCGCGCTGGTCACGTCGTGCTCTCCTTGGGTTCTTGTGCGGGGGCGGTGGCTATCGGGCGAAGTCGAGGCGGTCGGCGAGGCCGGCTTCGGTGAACGCGGCCTCGATCTCGTTTCGGCCTTCCTTGAAGTGGGCCCAACTGTCGTAGTGGGCGGGGACGACCCGGCGGGCGCCGAGTATCTGCGCGGCCCTGGCGCCCTGGGCACTGTCGAGGGTGAGCAGAGCGTTGTCGAAGGCGAAGGCCATGCGGGCTCCGCCGAGGAAGAGGACCGCGGTGTCGACAGGAGCGAACCTCCCGGCGATCTCCGTGACGTGCTCCAGGGCGGCGTTGTCGCCGCTGACGTAGACCGGCGGCAGGTCGTCGGAGGTGAGCACGAAGCCGACGACGTCGCCGGTGACCGGTTCGCAGCCGACGGGGCCGTGCCTCGCGGGGACGCCCGTGACGGTCACGGTGCCGCCGTCGGGCCTCCGGAGTTCGGCGGTCTCCCAGAAGGCCAGCCCCTGCGCGTTGCCGCCGAGACGACCGGCGCCGCTTTCGGTGGTGAGGACGACGGGGGCCTCGGGCAGGAAGGCCCGGCCTGCGCTGTCGAGGTTGTCGTCGTGCGTGTCGTGGGAGAGAAGGATGGCGTCGATGCCGCCCAGGTCTGCGGCGGTGACGGGCGACGGGTCGGTCTTGACGAGCTTGTGGTCACCGGGGAGAGGCATGGGGTACTCGCCGGGCGGGTCGAAGGTGGGGTCGGTGACGAACCTGAGCCCGCCGTACTCGATCAGGGTGGTCGGGCCGCCGTATACGTGGACGGGGATCCTGTCGCTGACGGCGCTGATGCCGGACATGGGGGCCTCCCGGTCGGGGGACTGTGCGGACGTGAGCCCTGCGGGTGGCTCCGGCAGGGGAGGGGACGAGAAGGGAAGGGGCGGAAGGAGAAGGACTGTCGTCCGTGCTGCGGGACAGACCGTCGGGCGGGTGTCGTGCGGCGGCCCGCGCAGCCGGTCAGGGGGTGGGCACGGAGAAGACGCCGAAGTGGTTGCCGGCCGTGTCCTTCAGCCGGGCGAAGGTGAAGCCCGCGGAGTCGGAGACCGGCTCCATGAGCACCTCGGCGCCCAGTTCACCGGCGCGCTCGACGGTCGTCGTGACGTCCTGGACGAGGACGTAGAAGATCGCATAGTTGGGGAACCCGCCCTCGGACTCCCACACGCCGCCCGTCGGCTGCTGGGCACCGGGCGGCATCACCGAGTGGTAGGTGACGCCCGGGGTGTTGGTGTTGGCGACGTAGTTCCAGTCGAACAGCTCGCCGTAGAACTTCTTGACCTTCTCCGGCTGGTCGGTGCCGAACTCGAACCAGGCGACCGAGTTGAAGGCGGGAACGGTCATGACGCTCACTCCTTGACAGTCCCATTTGGGAACGAACATGACTCTCCGGGGTGTGCTTGATCCGGGGGTGATCGCCGCTGATCCGGGGGTGATCGAGGCTCTCCTCCGGAACGGCTCACGAGCGCCCGCCTGCGGGGCGGGAGATCGAGGCCCCGGACCAGTTGCCCACCCAGCAAACCATTTAGATTCCATGGAATCAACTTCCAGAGATTATTGTTCCTCGTGATGCAGGTCTGGCGTCCAGCCGCCTCGCGCCGGGCGCGGGCGGCCGGCAACGGAGAGGGAGCCCCTCATGGAACCGGTCGAGATCGAGGCGAAGACCCTGATCCAGAAGTCGAAGACCCCGTCGAACGACTATGTGATCAACCCCTGTACCGGCTGCGTTCCGGGCTGCGCGTACTGCTTCGCAATTCACGGCGCCACCGGCGCCCAGGGTGCCCCGTCGCCTCCGCCCTCACGGCCGCGGGCAGGTCCGTGACCGCTGTGACCCGCAACGAGCAGGCCGTCGTGGACGGCGCCCGCGTCGTGGCCGCCGCCCACTCCTCCCCCGCCGACCTGACCGACACCTACCGCGGTGCTGCAGGAGTGTTCGTCCACCTGCCGATCACCTCGGAAGAGGACCGCCATATCTTCGCGAGCAACATCCTCACCGCCGTCCAAACGGCCCAGCCGGCCCGCGTGGTTGTATCCCCAACGTGTCCTCAACACGCCCTGTGAGGACGACAACGGAGGCGGAAGCGGCCTGAGTCGCCGGCTCGGGGCGGGATGCGAAGCCGGCCGCAGCGGATTGCTCTTCCGACGGGCAGAGGCTCTGCCTCGAAAATGGGGGGTAGAGCCTCTGTAACGACAGTCACGAGCCACGCGTCTGCAAGCAGCGCATCCGGAGCAGCCAGCCGTTCCAGACGCCTCGCTCGGCAGGCCTCTCCGTCGGCTGCGCGCGGGGATGGCAGGTCCGAGCCACCTGCCGGTACCTGCGGGCCGGCAGACCGTTGGGCAGACGGCCCCCAGGGGCGGTTCCCCCGTACCCGCGCGGGCCACCCCGGACGGCGCCGTCGTGTTCCCCGACATTGTGCGGGTCCGCCGCTGGGGCTGGGCGGCCTGCCCTTCGAGGTGACCGAGATCGAGCTGCCCGAGGGAAGCATCCGCGCGCCGGCGCGTCCGGACGGACGACGCCAAGCTTCTCATCGGGCACCCGGTGTGGGACCGCTCAGCCCAGTGGCTGAGGATCCGCCCGGTCGAAGGGAGGGACATTCTCCGCTCGGGCCGGGCGTGGAGGCTGCTGGGTGAAGTGGCGGGCCGCGGCCAGGACAAGAACCGCCAGGGCGGCCGGTGCCGCGTAGGCGAGACGGAACCGGCCGGTGGAGCCGAGGAGCCCACTCACTGCGCCACCTGTGATGACACCGGCGTAGTTGAAGAGGTTCAGGCGTGCCAGGACCGCCGCCGAGGCCGCAGGACGCAGCCACGCGGCGGAGGCCAGGCACAGCGGAGCCAGCACGGACACCCCCAGGCCCACCACCCCGGCCGCGAGAACGGCGAACGGCCAGCTCGGTGCCGTGGCCATGCCTGCCAGGGCACCTGCGACGAGCAGGGCAGCGGTGCGTACGACGGCGACCCCTCCGAACCGTTGCACGAGTCTGTCCGTGGCGACGCGACCGATGACTGTGCCGGCCTGGTAGGCCGCATACGCCAGCGGAGCGACGGTGAGGGACGCGGCGAGGGTCCGGCGCAGGTAGACCGCCGACCAGGCCGAGACGGTGGAGTCGACGACGTAGACGACCAGGAGGACCAGGCCGAACGGGATGAGCCGGATCCACAGGCGGCGCCCCAGCGGCGGCTGCGTGGGGCTGTCCGACGGCCCCGCGGGGGAAGAGGGCAGGGCATGCGTGCGCACGCAGACGGCGAGGAGCAGCACGATGCCGGCCTGCACGCTCAGGCCGGCGGCCACGGGCCACTCCAGCCGGGCAGCCCCCGCCGTGAGCAGGGCCGCGACCACGCCTCCCACGCTCCATGCCATGTAGAAGGAGCCGAAGACGCTGCGGCCGTAGGCGCGCTCGATCGCTGCTGCCCGGGTGTTGGCACCGACGTCCAGGGCACCGACTGCAAGCCCGAAGATGACGTACGCGCAGACGACGGTCGCCTCGTCGGGGGCCCACCCGATCAGAACCAGCGTGGCGCCGGCCGTCAGCACGGCTCCGCGCATCGTGGCGACGGGACCGGCGTGGCGGATCGCGGCCAGCCCCAGGAAGCTGCCGCCCCCAGCCGTCAGCGCCACCGCGACCATCAGGGTGGTTGTCACGAGCGGAGCCAGTTTCAGGTGTTCGGTGACCGCTGGGACGGTCGTGTAGACGGCAGCGACGGACACGCCTTGCGCGGCGAACGCGAGGGTCGCGCCCCTTCGGGCGCCGGTCTTGGAGACCGGGTGCCCGGCCCTCACCCGGATTGGAGCAGTGCAGGACATGATGCGGTCTCGCCTTCGTTCCTTTGGGGGCCGGACTGAGCAGTCGGGGACCAGCGAGGCGAACGCCGTGCGGGTTGCGGAAACCGTAGTCAGGCGCCGGGGGCAGCCTCAGGACACGAGAGGCCGTACAGGGGACTTCGGGGGCCACAGCGCGCGACCGGTGACGTCGGCTGCCTACGGTGGTCGCCGAGGAGAAGGTGAGTGCGATGTCCCCTGCCCCCGGCCCGGCAGATCTGCCCGGGACCAGCCGCAGCACATCGGCGACGATCCAGCCGAACATCCTGCGCTACCTGGTCGTGGTCGCCGACGAGCACGGCGTCGATCTGCGGCCCCTGCTGAAGCGGATGGGACTGGACGAGACGGTCATGCGCTCCGCCGCGCTGCGGGTGTCGTACCGGCAGGGCAGCGCGGTGATCCGTCGTGCCCTGAACCTGACAGGGGACGAGCACCTGGGGCTGAAGGTCGGCGCGGCGCAGCACCTGACCGCGTGGGGTCTGCTCGGCTTCGCCCTGATGGCCGACGACACGCTCCACCACGCCATCGAGACCGGGGTGAAGTACCAGAACCTGTCCGGCGCGATGGTGGTGTGGTCGGCCGCTGTGAGTGAGGAGGACGACGCCTTCGTGCTGCGCGCCGACCTTCCCGATCCCGCCATGGACCCGGCCGTGGCTTGCTTCCTGAGCGAGGAGGCGTTCGCCTCCGTGGTCACCCTGTCCCGGCTGTCCGTCGGTCCGCTCTTCGCGCCGAGGGCGGTGGAGTTCTCGTTTCCGTCCCCGCGCCAACTGGACATGTACGAGGCCCTGTTCGGCTGTCCTGTCCGTTTCGGCGCCGCCGTCAATCGCTTGGTCATCGACCCCGCGTGGGCGCGTACCCGGATGCCCGGCCGGGATCCCGTGAGCTACGCGTCGACGCTGGAGATGCTCGACGCGCAGCTGGCTTCCCGCCGTGACCAGCAGGATCTGCTGGAGGTGCTGGAGATCTCCGTCGCGCAGGGCCTGCCGTTGGTGCCGTCGTTCAGTGAGCAGGCGCGGCGGCATGCGACGAGTGAGCGGACGCTGCGCCGTCGGCTGGCCGAGTGCGGCACGACGTACGAGGCACTCGTCGAGGGAGTGCGCCGGGAACGCGTCGAGCAGTTGTTGCTCCGCCCGGAACTGACCCTGCGCGACATCTCCCGCCGGGCGGGGTTCTCCGACGAACGGGCGCTGCGCCGCGCGGTACGCCGCTGGCACGGCACTTCCCCGGTCCAGCTGCGGGAGCGGATGCGTACGGCTCGCCTCTGAGGCCGGGATCAGCGGGTGCGGATCCAGACCGCCTTCTCCCGGGTCCACTGCTCGAAGGCGTTGGTGGACTTCTCCACGCCCCCGAATCCGGACTGCTTCCAGCCGCCGAAGGGGGTGGTGATGTCGCCCTCGCTGTAGGCGTTCACGGAGATCACACCGGCCTCGATGCCGCGTGCCAGCCGGAACGCGCTGTCGAGGTCGCGTGTCCATACGGACGCGGCGAGCCCGTACTCGGTGGCATTGGCCATACGTACCGCCTGGTCCTCGGTGGTGAAGGTCTGGACGGTGACGACGGGACCGAACAGCTCCCTGGTGAGGACGTCACTGCCGGCGGGGGCCCGGGTGATCACGGTGGGCGGGTAGTAGGCGCCGCGCGGGGGCAGTCCGTGGGGCAGGCCCCCGGTGTGGATCTGGGCTCCCCCGTCCCGGGCGGCCTCCACGGCTCCCGCGACCCGGTCGAAGGCGGCGTGGTTGATGAGCGGCCCGATCTGCGTGCGCGGGTCGGCCGGACGGCCGATGACGAGCTCTCTCGCCGCGGCCGTGAACCGCTCCAGGACCTCCTCGGCGATACTGCGGTGAACCAGGACCCGGGAGCCGGCCGTGCAGTTCTGCCCCATGGTCAGGAACGCGGCCTCGATCATGTTGTCGATCAGCTCGTCCCCGTAGGCGAGCGCATCGGGCATCAGTACCTGGGGACTCTTGCCGCCCATCTCCAGTGAGACGCGCTTGAAGTTGCTGTCGGCCGCGTCCTTGAGAATACGGCGGCCGGTCGCGGTGGAGCCGGTGAAGGACAGCACCCCCACGAGGGGATCACGGGCGAGGGCTGCCCCGGCTTCGGAACCGTACCCGGGCAACACCGTGAGCACCCCGTCGGGCAGGCCGGCCTCGGCTGCGAGCGCGGCCAGGTGCAGGGCGGAGCGTGGGGTCGCCTCGGCGGGCTTGACCAGCAGACAGTTGCCTGCGGCCAGGGCCGGTCCGACCTTCCAGGCGGTCATGGCCAGCGGGTAGTTCCAGGGCAGGATCGCCGCGCCGACCCCGACCGGTTCGCGGCTCATGAGACCGAGACCGTCGGGCGCGCTCGGCGCGATGCGGCCGAAGGCCTTGTCGGCCGCCTCGGCGAACCAGCGGATCGTCTCGATCGCGCCCGGTACGTCGCCCGTACGGCACTCCGTGATCGGCTTGCCCGCGTCCTCGCTGTCCAGCCGGGCGAGGATCTCGGCGTCGCGTTCCATCAGGTCGGCCAGCCGCAGCAGCACCGCGGCGCGCTCCCGGACCGGCCGCCGCGACCACACCCCGGCGTCGTGGGCCCGCCGGGCCTGCTCGGCGGCCTTGGCGACGTCGTCGGCGCTCGCGGCGGGCAGGGTGGTGATCGGGTCACCGGTGGCGGGGTTGACGACCAGCAGCGTCTCGTTCGTGGTCATGCCTCCTCCACCAGCTCCCAGCGCCCCTCTGTCCGGCGGACCAGTCCGCGTCGGCGGAGTTCCTCCAGATAGCGGGCCATGCCGCGGTCACCGCGCTTGCGGAACAGCGGGAAGACCCGGGGCAGCAGGTTCGGCATGAGCATCGCGAACCGCACCAGACGGGACTCACCGGGCCGGGGGTAGGCCTCCAGCCGGGGCTTGTCCAGCAGGCTCACCACGGCCGCGACGACGTCGGCGGGCTGCTGGGGCCGGTCCTGGAACTGCAAGGAGTTCCCGCCGTCCACGGCCTCCTGGCGCAGCATCCGGGTGTCGGTCGCCGACGGGAGCACCGACCCGGCCAGAATGCCTCTGCTCCTCAGATCGAGCCCGATGGCGAGCATCGCGCCACGCAGACCGAACTTGGAAGCGGTGTAGATCGGGGTCTCGCCCAGCGGGAAGATCCCGCCGAGGGAGACCGTGGTGACCACCCGGGCGTCCCGTGAAGCCGTGAGAAGAGGAATGGCGATCCGGGTCGCGACCAGCGGTGAGGTCAGGTTGAGGGTGATCTCCCGCTCGATGCTCTCGACGCTGCGGACGTCGAAGCGTTCCGCGCTGGTCATACCGACGTTGTTGACGAGAACGTCTAGGCGACCGTGGGCATCGGAGACCCGTTCGAAGAGGCGCTCCACCTGGGCGCGGTCCATCAGGTCGCATCCGATACCGGTGTGCCCGGCGCCTGGAAGCCCGGCGGCGACCTTCTCGGCCCGGGCCTCGTCGATGTCGACGACGACGCAGCGGGCGCCGCCGGAGGCGAAGCGACGGCACAGAGCACTCCCGATGCCGCCCGCACCGCCGGTCACCAGCATGACCTTGTCGGTGAAGTCGAACCCGCTCATGCCACAGCCTCCGCGCGTCGCAGGGACCGTGCCGGGGGCGGCTGGCCCTCGGTACGCCAGCCCATGTCCCCCGCGACCTTGCCCAGGTACTTCACGAAGGCCCCGCTGTCGACGTAGCCGGTGTGGCGGGGCGAGTCGACGAACCGCAATCCGCCGGACAGATCCGGGCGGTCTGAGCGGATCATGCGGGCGAAACGCTCCGCGTTCGGCAACCGGTGCCGCGCGTCATGGACGTACCCGGCGATCAGTTGCGCCTGGGAGTCGAAGAGCTGGTACGCACCGGAGTTGGTCTCGACGAAGCCGATGCCGAACAAGCCCTCGTGCTCGCGCGAGAACGACGACAGGTACAGGTCCGGGTGCTGCTCGTCGCCGAAGTACCGCTGCGCGACCGGAACTCTGTGGACGTAGCCCGTGGCCAGGAGGATGAGATCGAAGTCGTCGCTCGTTCCGTCGGTGAAGTGCACTGTTCGGCCCTCGGCGCGGGCGATCCCGGGCTTGGCCGTGATGTCACCGTGCTGGAGGTGGTGGATCAGCATCGAGTTGATGGCCGGGTGGGTCTCGAACAGCTTGTGGTCCGGCTTCGGCAGTCCCAGCCGCGCCGGGTCGCCGTTGAGGATCCGCAGGAGGGCGCCGAAGACGCGCTGCGCCAGCCACATCGGCAGGTGCGGCCCACTGTTGGCGAGGGTGTCCACCGGCCGGCCGAACAGGTGCTTGGGAATGAACCAGTACCCGCGCCGCATGCTGATCACCGCGTGGTCCGCGGTCCGGGCCGCGTCGCACGCGATGTCGCAGCCGGAGTTCCCCGCACCCACTACCAGGACCCGCTTGCCCCGCAGTTCCTCCGCGCTGCGATAGCCGACGGTGTGCCGGACTTCCCCGCTGAACTCCCCCGGCAGTTCGGGGACGTTGGGGTGCCACTGCGAGCCCGTGCACACGACGACCTGCCCGTGCACGCTTTCCCGCCCGCCGGCCCGGGTGACCGTCCACGTTCCGTCCGCGTTCTTCTCGACGTTCTCCACCTCGACGCCGAACTCGACGCGGTCCGTCAACCCGTAGGCGTCGGCGAAGGTCCGCAGGTACGACAGGATCTGCCGGTGGGGCGGGTAGTCAGCGAAGTGGTCGGGCATCGGAAAGCCACCGAAGCCCGACAGCGTCCTGCTGGAAATGAAGTGGGCCGACTCGTACATGGGGCTGCCGGGATTGTCGATGTCCCAGATGCCGCCGGGCCCGGTGTGCCGCTCAAGGTGCGTGTACGGCAGATTCCGCTCCGCCAGGGCCCTGGCGACTGCCAGCCCAGCAGGTCCCGCCCCGATCACGCACGTGTCGAACTGGTTTGCCTTCACGGGCCCGCCTCCTCGTTCATCCCTCTTCACGGGTGTTGAAGGAAACGTATGCACCCGCCGCTCCACGGAAACTGACCCACGCGGCCACGGACCGGACCTCAGCGGCCGCACACGCCGGCCAAGCTGCCGCTGACGTTGCCGGCCGTCGCGGACGTCCTGGTGGCCGCGGGCTACTGGTCCTCGTCGAGCGGCAGTTCCAGATGTGCCCAGGCGGGCGTCTTCGAGTGGTACGGCCGGTGACAGCAGAAGTGCCTCGCTGCAGAGCGGGCCGGCGAACCGGACACCGAGCCGCGCTCATGGCGCAGACCACCCGCTGCTGGCCGCCCGAGAGCTGGGAGGGTCGGTGGCCGAGGCGGTCGGCCAGACCGACGGTCGCCACCACCCGGTCCAGCCACGCCTGGTCGGGCTTTCGTCCGGCGATGGACATAGGAAGAGTGATGCTCTCCAGCGGGCACGCCCAAGGTCCACCAGAGGGCTTCTCACTCCGACCGGCCGGAGCCTGGTGGAGAGGGCCGCGCGGCCACCCTTCGCAATACCTGCGTCCTCACAGCGTCCTCGAATTCGCCTCCGGCTCCCTTCCGGAGGCCGTTGACGCGACTCGACCACACCGCGGTCCGACACATTCACGCAGGTCAGCGCAGTGTCGAACCATCGCCGACGCAGGGACGGGCAGCGGATTCAGTCCGTGAGCCCGAGTTGGGGTTCCGGCACCTCAAAGAGACGTTTCCGCAGGTCACAGCCCTGCACTGGTGGGGCGGGTGGGACTCGAACCCACGGCCGACGGATTATGAGTCCTTTGAGGATCTTGGCGACCCTTGCCGATCAACGCCGATCCGTGGCGTTTTTGCAGGTCAGATGGGGTGAGTCGTGCCAGCGTTACTCGGCCCTTGCCAGTCCGTTCCCGTCCTTGCATCCCCAACGCGTCCCCACGGGACGGGGCCGGACACACACACCCGGGGGCTAGCGGCCCCTGCTGCCGACACCGTGACGGCCAGGAGGACCAAGCGGCCAGGCCCAGGACGGCCGGCCCGCACCAGGCGGCAGCCGCCCCTCCTTGCTGCTCCGACAGACGACCGGCTGCGGACCGGCAAACTCCATCTACGCCCACACCATCAGGGACAACAGGATCGGTTGCATACACTCATGAACCGCCCCCTCAATGCTCCAGGGGCAGGCCCGACAGGGCGTCGTCAGCCCACGGGGCGAGATCGGTGGGCAGCCCGCCGATGAGGGCGGTGAGCCGCTCGATCACGCGGACGGCATCGAGGTCGTAGTCGGCCGGCTGACCCCCGGTTCCACCGTCCTGCGTGTCGGCCGGCTCGTCCCTGAGCACAGTGAGGACGTCCCGTCCCTGGATCGACCACTCCATCACCTCTGCGGCCAGCATCGCCTCGATGGTCTTCTCGGTGACCAGTGCCTCGGCGAAGTCCGGCCGTAGCGTTTCGACTTCGAGGGCGTATCGAATGCGCCTGCCTCCCCCGCCGCGCAGCGCGACCCGAATGGACGGGAAGGCGGTGTCCAGGTGCACCGCGCAGACGGTCACGTGGTGCTGCTGCCAGGCCCGGAAGGGCGCGAAAGGTTCGGGCTCGAAGGCGTCGGCGATCGTGAATCGCACTTGACGGTACGGCTGCACGAGACCCGCCTCCGGATGGAGGAGGGCGCGGTGGCCGCCGCCCTGAACGACTTCACCGAACTCGCCGACCAGGCAGCCGAAGCCCTCGGCACGGGCCATGCCCTGGTACTCGACGCGCGAAGCCACGCTGCGCTGTGCCGGGGCCTGGCCGGCGACGCCGTCGGCGCGCGGGACGCCTGCGCCGCCCTCGTCGAGATGCTGGAACAGCGGCACGGCCCCGGCCATCTGCTCACGCTGAGCGCCCTCACCGATCTGGGCAGGTGGGCCGGCGAGGCGGGCGACACGCATGCGGCGGTCGACATCTACCTGCAGGCGGTGGCACGGTTGGAGTCCGCCGTCGGCCGCCTTCACCGGGACACCCTCATCGCCCGGCACAACCTCGCGTACTGGCGGGGACTGGCGGGCGAACGCCGGCTCGCCGTCGAGGAGTTCACCGCTGCGGCCGAGGACGCCGAGCGCGCGCTCGGCGCGGACCATCCGACCACGCTCACTTACCGCGTCAACCTGAGCTTCTGGCGCGGCCTCGCCGGCGAGCCGGCCATGGCGCTCGCAGAGTTGACCGAACTGCAGCCCAGGGTCGACAGGGTGCTCGGCGCCGACCACCCACGTGCGTTGCGGACCCGCCAGCAACGCGCCGAGCTCCTGGAACGCTCGGGGGACAGGGGCGGGGCTGCCACCCTGCTCACCTCGCTGCTGGCCGACATGATCCGTGTCCAGGGCAGCGGCCACCCGCGTACACGCGAGGCCGCGGAGGCGCTGGCACGCTGCGGCGAGCGGGAGATCCGGTGAGGTTCGTCGGTGTCCGTCAAGTCCTCGTATCCACCTCGCCGAGACAGCCGGCGGGGAGGAACCGCAGGGCGTTCGGCAGGAGAGTCAGGACCCCTCACGAACACCGCACGACCACCCGGAAGACCACCACAGTCTGGCCGATACTGACCTTGCACCGTGGCTGATCGCTCCTAAGACGGTTCAGTCGACGGCGTCGCGCAGTAGATCCCGCAGTTTCAGCGCCGCCGGTAGCGGGGCAAGAGGCAGCGCCACATGGACGGTCCGGCGCAGGGCCGAGTCGGTGAGGCGGCGCAGGACGAGTTCGTCGGGGACCGCCCGTGCGGCCAGCGAGGGCACCAGCGCCACTCCCAACCCGGCGGCCGCGTAACCGAACTTCGCCGTCCACTCCGCGATCCGGATGATCTTCCTGGGCGTGAAGCCCGCCCGCGCGCAGGCGTCGGCGAGCATCGTGGGACGGTCGCCGTACGCGCTGTGAAGCCATGCCTCGTCGTGCAGTTCACGCAGGTCGACCGCCCCGGCTCCGGCCAGGCGGTGCCCGCGTGGGAGAGCCACGAACAACTCGTCCTCGCACAGCACGGTCGTCGTGACACCGTCGGCCGACGGCAGACCGGACGGGTAGTCGCTGACGACGGCCAGGTCCAGCGCCCCGTCCGCAAGGCGCTGCATCAGCGTGTCGGTCCAGCCCTCCACCGCGACGACCTCCACATCCGGCCTGGTGTCCCGGAGCGCCCGCAGGGCGGTGGGCATCAGCGAGATGTTGGCGGTGGCAAACGCGCCTACGTGCAGCAGTCCGCCGAGCCCCGCGTGCAGCACGGCCAGCTCCCGCTCCGCCCGCGACAACCGGTCGAGCACCTCCATGGCGTGCCGGTGCAGTGTACGGCCGGCGGGATTGAGCCGTACGCCCCGAGGGAGGCGCTCGAACAGCGGCCCGCCGGTCTGCTGTTCCAGCGCGGCGATTCGCCGGGACACCGCGGACTGCGTGTAACTGAGGCGCACCGCCGCCTTCGTGAACGACCCCGTCTCGGCCACGGCCACCAGCAGCCGCAGCGCGTCGATCTCGAACACGTTTCTCCTTCCGAGATGTGCCTTCCCACAGCGCCATCCCTCCACGACACATTCCTTCAGTGCATTGATCCCATGCTATTCAGTCGCTGGTGGTATGCCGAGCCGGCCCATACCGTCGTTCGTGCGGCGGGGTCCGCAGGGGGAAGGCGCCCCGCCGCACCCGTGGCCCACGAGTTCCGAGGGGGAAATGTGTTGCGCCGAAGGAAGATTGCGACGGGGTGGGACCGGTGACCCGGGGAGCCGCGCTCTCGTTGCCGATGATGCTGGCCGATCTGGAGAGGCTCGTGCTCTGCGAGTCCTTCTCAGCCGACCACGCGGCGGTGGCGCGCAGCGCCGAGGTGGTCGGCGCCCTCGGGACGGCGCTGCTGGGCGCCGGACCGGAGACGATCGTGATCGACGGTGTGACCCACCTGCGGTGGACCTTCGGCACCCCGCGGGTCCTCCTGGTGGGACACCACGACACGGTGTGGCCCATCGGCTCTCTCCAGGACCACCCCTGGTCGGTGACCGACGGAATCGCCCGCGGCCCCGGGGTCCTGGACATGAAGGCGGGCCTGGTGCAGATGCTCCACGCGCTGGCCTCCCTGCCCTCCCCAGACGGGGTGTGCGTACTGGTCAGCGGGGACGAGGAGGTCGGCTCCGCGACCTCCCGGGAACTGATCGAGGAAGCCGCGCGGGGGTGCAGGGCCGCTTTCGTACTGGAGGCGTCCGCGGACGGGGAGGGTGCACTCAAGACCGCCCGCAAGGGCACTTCGAGGTACGAGATCGTGGTGCATGGCCGGGCCGCGCACGCGGGTCAGGAACCGCAGAAGGGGGTCAACGCGGCGGTCGAGGCAGCTCATCAGGTGCTGTCCGTCGCCGGCCTCGGAGCCTCGTTGCTCGGAGCCTCGTCGGGTGTCGCCGGCGGCGCCCACTCCGTCCTGGGCCTCGCGACCGTTACGCCCACCCTGCTGTCCGCCGGCACTGCCCGCAACACGGTGCCCGCGCTGGCCCGGGTGTCGGTGGACGTGCGCGTGCCGACGACTGCGGCACAGGACTGGGTCGACGAGCTCATGAGGGGCCTCAACGCCCGGACGCCCGGAGCCCGGCTCGAGGTGCTGGGCGGCAGGCAACGGCCACCCATGACACCGGAATCGTCCGCCGAACTGTTCGCCCTCGCCTCCCGGCTCGCCACGGAGTTGGGCCAGGAACCGCTGCGGGGGATCGCCGTCGGCGGCGCCTCGGACGGCAACTACACCGCGGCGGTGGGCTGTCCGACGCTGGACGGCCTGGGCGCCGTGGGCGCAGGCGCGCACGCGGACAGCGAGTACGTCGAGGTCGCGCGGATGGTCCCCCGCGCCCGTCTGCTGGCCCGGCTCATCGAGCACACGACCAATTGAACACGCGACCGAATGAAGCAGCCTTGACGAGGCCGCTTTGATACGAAACCGAGGCGCCTGTATGAGCGTGCCGGTTTCCCCGCCCCCTGAAGTCGCCGGACTGGCTTCCCGTGAAAACTTCGGCCTACCCGAACACACCTTCCTGCCGAAGAAGGAGATCGACGTACAGGAGAAGCGCGGCGGATGTTCATCGCCGCCTTCCTGGCCACCATCGCCTGCCTGGCGACCGGGGCATCCTGTTGTGGCTCTTCGTGGACCGGGTGCTCGCGTTGTACCCCCTACTCATCGCCGTAGTCAGCACCTTGCGTCGGGAGACTTGCCCCATGAGCTTTCTGACGGAGCCGTGGTGTCACCCCGAGGCCCTTGCTGCCTCCCTACTGGGCAAACGTCCCCGGTGGTCCAACGGGGAGCGAACGCTGTCTAGTCAATAGAGCCCAGCTGAACATTGGAGAGTCCTCCGTTGGTTTCCAAGATTCGTGTCCTTCTGGGCATGCTCGCGCTCCTGGCGCTGGCCATCGGCGCCATCGCCCTGCTCGCGGCCATGAAAGCCGATGCCGTCTGGTTCGGGATCGTTCCTCCCGGCATCCTCTTGTTCGGCGCGTCCGTCGCCCAGTCGCTCGGATGGTTCGACAAGAAGGCCGGCAACTGACCTGACGGCTCGCAGGTCGGGGTGGACGGTCTCCGAGTGGATGAAGCACGGGTGAGGTCGACGGTTCGCAGGGCACGGAGTTCTACTGCAGCGCCCAGAGACCGCGACGGCTGCTGCGTCCCGCCTCCCCTGACCGGGGACACCCCGCCCTTCGGCTTCAGCACGACCAGAGCCACCCCCTGGCTTCCCCAGCCCGCGGACTGGAAGTCGTACACCGCCGAAGCCAACCAGCCGACCGCACCTCCCTGCGCCTGCGCCGCACCAGCCCCGACCTGCGCGGCGAGGAGTTCCGCTGGCTGGACAGCCCGCCCCCCTCCTCTTCGAACGCGGCACCGGCCTGCTGCGCGCGGTCAACCTCTCCGATCAGCCGAACCCGCTCCCCGACGCCGGCAGCCCCCTCCTCGCTTCAGGGCCGCTGACCAAGGACGGGATGCTGCCGCCGGATACCACGGTCCTGTTGCATCTGGAC
Organism: Streptomyces sp. P3; assembly: GCF_003032475.1. Classification (NCBI taxonomy): domain Bacteria; kingdom Bacillati; phylum Actinomycetota; class Actinomycetes; order Kitasatosporales; family Streptomycetaceae; genus Streptomyces; species Streptomyces sp. P3. The sequence goes on along the minus strand of NZ_CP028369.1, from coordinate 3,646,748 downwards.
TGACTGTCGACGGCGACGGGATCACCCCAGCCGGCCTCCCCGCGCCCCAATACGCCAGGGCCTGTCCGGTGATCACTCCCCGCCGATCGGACAGGCCCTGGTCCATCTGCAGAAGCTGAATGGAGTCGCCGGAGACGGGCCCGAGCCTCCATCAGGCCCGGAGCCGTTCAGGGCAGCACACGAGAGACCGAGCGCCCTTCCGGGGGCCGCTACACATTCGGGGGCGTTTTCGGACGGCCCGCACGACCGGTTCCACAGAAAGGCCATCGCCGCGTTCATGCCCGTGCCGGGCGTGCTGCCCGGCACGGGACGTGCCCCGACGACACACCCCGGACGGGTCCCTTCCAGATGGATGCCAGTCGCCACGCTTGCAGGTGAGTGAGTTCGGCGGTTTTATCGGGCCGTTTTCAGTTCGGGCAGTTTCCGCCTGATGCGCACCAGCCCCTCACTCCCCGGTGCCGATGCGATCGGGCTCCTCCAAGGCGAGGTCGAACCTGGTCAGCAGTGCCGCACGGAAGCCTCTCGGCCGGCCGGACAGGGAGCCCGCGGGCAGTGCTCCGCAGACCTTGCCGAAACCTTGTGTCCCCAGCACGTCCCCAGGATCACGAAACGAAGCAGAGCAGCTGCTGTCGGCTCGTCGGCCCTGGCCCCTGATCATCGGCATTACCGCAGGTCAGCACAATGCCTGCCCTGCGGGGTGGCAAGAACTTCACCGCACTCCGGAGCCACGAGCAGCGGATTCGGTCCGTTGAGCGACAGTTGACGCTCCGACACCCAAAAAATGAACGTTTCCGCAGGTCAGAGACCTGCAAAGGTGGGGCGGGTGGGACTCGAACCCACGGCCGACGGATTATGAGTCCGCTGCTCTAACCGGCTGAGCTACCGCCCCATAGCGGCGTGTCGCGTACAGGTGTGCGCGCCGTCTGCCGCAGCATAGCCGCACATACGATCTCACGCTCCGGCTGGTCGACCTTGCACGCCCAGGAGGACTTGCGCCCTGGCCTGCACGGTTCCCGCCGACATGAAAAAGGACCCCCACGGGGTCCTCGTTCACGATGCTCCCCCGACTGGACTCGAACCAGTAACCTGCCGGTTAACAGCCGGCTGCTCTGCCAATTGAGCTACAGGGGACCGAGCTCCCCCGACTGGACTCGAACCAGTAACCTGCCGGTTAACAGCCGGCTGCTCTGCCAATTGAGCTACAGGGGAATGCCTCGTCGCATCGAACGTGCCTAGCTGGGTATTCGCCAGGAAGCGCTCGCTCGCTGCGACACATACATTAGCGCAAGCAGGGGGGTGCTCCGCCAATCGGTTCCCCCCGGCGCCGGTGTCGGGCCGGGGACCTACTCGAGGAAGGGTGGCAGTCATGCGCTACAAGCTCACGTTCGTCGTCGGACTGGCTGTCGGTTACGTCCTGGGCACGCGCGCCGGGCGCGAGCGCTACGAGCAGCTGAAGAAGTCGGCGCGGCAGGTCGCCCAGAACCCCGCCGTGCGCAACACCGCCGAGACCGCCGCCCATCAGGGCCGCCAGTACGCGGGCAAGGCGTACCACGCGGTCAGCGACAAGGTCGGCGACCGGATGCCGGAGTCGGTGGCGGGCCGGGTGCGTTCGCTGCGCGACCGCAACGTCAACGGCGCGGGCGGGGACGACTGGGGTACGAGCAACACCTGACGACGCCGCCGTGACGGCGGGCGGCGGCTCCGTTCGGCCGTCCCGCCCGTCCCGGAAGCGCCCGACGGCCGCATCCGGGCCCGGCGTGCGGCAGAATTTTCGACATGGGGATAGTCGCCGGGTTGGACAGTTCGCCCGATTTCACTCGTATCGTCGTCTGCGACGCGGACACCGGAGCCGTGCTCCGGCAGGGATACGCGCCGCATCCGGTGGAAGGCGCCGAGGGCGGCGGCCGGCCGTCCGACGTCGACCCGCAGGCCTGGCTGCTGTCCCTGGGTGAGGCCGCGGGCGGCGGGCTGCTCGAAGGCGTGCAGGCCATCGGCGTGTCCGCGCAGCAGAACGCGGTCGTGCCGCTGGACTCGCAGGGCAACACCGTGCGGCCGGCGATGGTGGGCGGGGACAAGCGGGCGCAGGTCGCGGCGGCCGATCTGGTCGATGCGCTCGGCGGCCGCGAGGCGTGGGCGCAGGCGGTGGGATGCGTGCCCCAGGCGGCGCAGCCGGTGACAAAGCTGCGCTGGCTGGCGAAGAGCGAGCCCGACGCCGCCGCGCGGAGCGCCGTGCTGCTGCAGGCGCACGACTGGCTGGTGTGGCAGTTGCTGGGGCGGCCGGTGCGGCGAACCACCGACCGCGGCGGGGCGTCCGGCACCGGGTACTGGTCGGCCGCCACCGGCGGATACCGGCCGGATCTCGTCGAGTTGGCGCTCGGCCACCAGGCGATGCTGCCCGAGGTGATCGGGCCGTCCGACGCGGCCGGCACCACTCCGGAGGGGCTGCTGATCTCCGCCGGGACCGGCGAGACGATGGCGGCGGCGCTGGGGCTCGGGCTGGGGATGGGCGACGCCGTGGTCTCGCTCGGGGCCTCCGGGTCCGTGATGGCCGTGCACCCCGAGGCGCTCGTCGACCAGAGCGGGATGATCACCTCGCTGGCGGACGCGACCGGCATGCATCTGCCCGTCGTCACCACGCTCAACGCCGTACGGACCCTGCGCGGCGCGGCCGAGCTGGTCGGGGCGCCCGATCTGGACGCGCTGTCGGACCTGGCGATGAAGTCCACGCCGGGATCGCACGGGCTGGTCATGCTGCCGTACCTGGAGGGCGAGCGGACGCCGAACCTGCCGCACACCGCCGGCACGCTGGCCGGGCTGCGACGCGAGTCGATGAAGCCGGAGCATTTCGCGCGGGCCGCCTTCGAGGGCATGCTGTGCGGGCTCGCGGACGCGCTGGACGTGCTGCGCGGCCGGGGCGTGGACGTGCGGCGGGTCTTCCTGCTGGGGGCGGCGGCCGAGCTGCCGGCGGTGCAGTCGGCGGCGCCCGCGCTGTTCGGGGCGCAGGTGGTGGTGCCGCAGCCGGCCGACTACGCGGCGATCGGGGCGGCCCGGCAGGCCGCGTGGGCGCTCGGGGCCTCGCAGGGCACGCTCGATCCGCGGACGCCGCCGGCCTGGCAGGGAGCGGCGGCGCAGGTCCTCGACCCGGGTGAGGACCTGGCCGTGGGGCAGGCGGTGCGCCAGCAGTTCGTGTCGGTGCGGGAGCAGACCCATCCTGGAGCTTTCCGGGCATGATCGAGCAGATGGTTCATACCGGGCGCCCGGAGGCCGGGAAAGCACTGCTGTCGGCTTAATCGGTTGAGGTAACACGGGTGAGGTGTCGGACGATAGGGGCCAGGGGCAACCAATGCCCTCCCGGCTACCCCATGCCCCTCCCGCCGACTCCGAGAGACGTAGCGTGCTCATACGACTTCTGCGGACCTATCTCAGGCCCTACAGGAAACCCATCGCTCTGCTGGTGCTGCTGCAGTTCCTGCAGACCTGCGCCACCCTCTACCTGCCCACCCTGAACGCGCACATCATCGACAACGGCGTCGTCGAGGGAGACACCGGATACATCCTGACGTTCGGCGGCGTGATGATCGCCGTCTCGCTGGCGCAGGTCGTGTGCAACATCGGCGCCGTCTACTACGGCGCCAGGACCGCTTCCGCCCTCGGCCGGGACGTGCGGGCGGCCGTCTTCGACCGGGTGCAGTCCTTCTCCGCCCGGGAGGTCGGCCACTTCGGCGCACCCTCGCTGATCACCCGGACGACCAACGACGTCCAGCAGGTCCAGATGCTGGCCCTGATGACGTTCACGCTGATGGTGTCGGCGCCGATCATGTGCGTGGGAGGCATCGTGCTGGCGCTCGGGCTGGACGTGCCGCTGTCCGCGGTGCTGGTCGCCGTCGTGCCGACGCTGGGCATCTGCGTGACGCTGATCGTGCGCCGGCTGCGGCCGCTGTTCCGGTCCATGCAGGTGAAGCTGGACACCGTGAACCGGGTGCTGCGCGAGCAGATCACCGGCAACCGGGTGATCCGCGCGTTCGTGCGGGACGAGTACGAGCAGCAGCGGTTCCGGAAGGCCAACACGGACCTCACGGACATCTCGCTGAAGACCGGCAACATGCTGGCGCTGATGTTCCCGGTGGTCATGACCACGGTGAACCTGTCCTCGATCGCGGTGGTCTGGTTCGGCGCCCACCGGATCGACAGCGGGCAGATGCAGATCGGTGATCTGACCGCGTTCCTCGCCTACCTCATGCAGATCGTCATGTCCGTGATGATGGCCACGTTCATGTTCATGCAGGTGCCGCGCGCGGAGGTGTGCGCCGAGCGCATCCAGGAGGTGCTGCAGACCTCGTCCTCCGTGGTTCCGCCGGTGGCGCCCGTCACCGAGCTGCGGCGGCACGGGCACCTGGAGATCAGAGGGGCCGGGTTCCGTTACCCCGGCGCCGAGGAGCCCGTCCTGAAGGCCATCGAGCTGGTGGCCCGCCCCGGTGAGACGACGGCCGTGATCGGCTCGACCGGCAGCGGCAAGTCCACGCTCCTCGGGCTGGTGCCCCGGCTGTTCGACGCCACCGAGGGCGAGGTGCTCGTGGACGGGGTCGCCGTCGACGAGGTCGACCCGGTGCTGCTGGCGCGGACCGTCGGTCTGGTGCCGCAGAAGCCGTACCTGTTCGCGGGCACGGTCGCCACCAACCTGCGCTACGGCAATCCGGACGCCACCGACGAGGAACTGTGGCACGCGCTGGAGGTGGCGCAGGCCAAGGACTTCGTCAGCAAGCTGGAGAACGGCCTCGACTCTCCCATCGCGCAGGGCGGCACGAACGTCTCCGGCGGTCAGCGCCAGCGGCTGGCGATCGCCCGCACCCTCGTGCAGCGGCCGGAGATCTACCTGTTCGACGACTCCTTCTCGGCCCTCGACTACGCCACCGACGCGGCGCTTCGGGCGGCGCTCGGGCGGGAGACCGCCGAGGCGACCGTGGTGATCGTCGCCCAGCGGGTGGCGACCATCCGCGACGCCGACCGGATCATCGTCCTCGACGAGGGCCGGGTCGTCGGCACGGGCACCCACCGCGAGCTGATGGCGGACAACGAGACCTACCGGGAGATCGTGCTCTCCCAGCTCACGGAAGCGGAGGCTGCCTGATGGCCGGGCCCATGGGGCGCATGATGGCCGGCGGAGGTCCCGAGAACCGCTCGCTGGACTTCAAGGTGTCCGGCAGGCGGCTGCTCGCCCAGTTCAAGCCGGAACGGCTGACGCTCTACGCGATGCTGTTCTGCGTGGTGCTGAGCGTCGGCCTCAACGTGGTCGGACCGAAGATCCTCGGCCGGGCCACCGACCTCGTCTTCGCGGGCATCGTCGGCCGGGAGATGCCGGCCGGGGCGTCCAAGGAGCAGGTCCTCGACTCGATGCGGGACCGCGGTGACAGCAGTGTCGCCGACATGCTCAGGAGCACCGACTTCACGCCCGGCAAGGGCATCGACTTCGGCGCGGTCGGCGAGGTCCTGCTGGTCGCGGTCGGGGTGTTCCTCGTCGCCGGGCTGCTGATGGCGGTCGCGACGCGCCTGGTGAACAAGACCGTCAACCGCACGATGTTCCGGATGCGCGAGGACGTGCAGACGAAGCTGTCGCGGCTTCCGCTGTCGTACTTCGACAAGCGGCAGCGCGGCGAGGTGCTGTCCCGCGCGACCAACGACATCGACAACATCGGGCAGACCCTCCAGCAGTCGATGGGGCAGCTCATCAACTCGCTGCTGACGATCATCGGCGTGCTGGCGATGATGTTCTGGGTGTCGTGGCTGCTGGCGCTGGTGGCCCTCGTCACCGTGCCGCTGTCGGCGGTCGTCGCCACCCGCGTGGGCAAACGGTCGCAGCCGCACTTCGTGCAGCAGTGGCGCTCCACCGGCAAGCTCAACGCGCACATCGAGGAGATGTACACCGGCCACAACCTGGTGAAGGTGTTCGGCCGTCAGCAGCAGTCGGCCGAGCAGTTCGCCGAGCAGAACGACGCGCTGTACGAGGCCGGGTTCAAGGCGCAGTTCAACAGTGGTGTCATGCAGCCGCTGATGATGTTCGTGTCGAACCTCAACTACGTGCTGGTGGCGGTGGTCGGCGGACTGCGCGTCGCGTCGGGTTCGCTGTCCATCGGCGACGTGCAGGCGTTCATCCAGTACTCCCGCCAGTTCTCGATGCCGCTGACGCAGGTCGCGTCGATGGCGAACCTGGTGCAGTCGGGCGTGGCCTCGGCCGAGCGGGTCTTCGAGATCCTGGACGCGGAAGAGCAGGAGGCGGACCCGGTGACCGCCGTGCGGCCCGAGGAACTGCGCGGACGGGTGGCGCTGGAGGGCGTCTCCTTCCGCTACGACCCGCAGAAGCCGCTGATCGAGGACCTGTCGCTGTCGGTGGAGCCCGGCCACACGGTCGCCATCGTCGGTCCGACGGGCGCCGGCAAGACGACGCTGGTGAACCTGCTGATGCGGTTCTACGACGTCTCCGGCGGACGCATCACCCTCGACGGCGTCGACATAGCGCGGATGTCCCGTGACGAGCTGCGCGCCGGGATCGGCATGGTGCTCCAGGACACCTGGCTGTTCGGCGGCACCATCGCGGAGAACATCGCGTACGGCGCGTCGCGGGAGGTCACCCGCGGCGAGATCGAGGAGGCGGCACGGGCCGCGCACGCGGACCGGTTCGTCCGCACCCTGCCCGACGGCTACGACACCGTGATCGACGACGAGGGCAGCGGGGTCAGCGCGGGTGAGAAGCAGTTGATCACCATCGCGCGGGCGTTCCTGTCCGACCCGACGATCCTGGTGCTCGACGAGGCCACCAGCTCCGTCGACACCCGCACCGAGGTCCTGATCCAGAAGGCGATGGCGAAGCTGGCCCACGGGCGCACGTCGTTCGTCATCGCGCACCGGCTGTCGACCATCCGGGACGCCGACACGATCCTGGTGATGGAGAACGGCTCGATCGTCGAGCAGGGCGCGCACAGCGACCTGCTGTCGGCGGACGGGGCCTACGCCCGGTTGTACAAGGCGCAGTTCGCGGAGGCGGTGGCGGAGGTCGACTGACCGGGGACGGCCGCACGGCCGGCCGTGCCATGCGTGTGGCCGTGCCATGCGTGCCGTGCCGTGTCGTGCGTGACGTGCCATTCGTGCTGTGGGGGCCGCTCGCAACGGGTGACTGCGAGCGGCCCCGCCCGGTCGGCGCCGGCTCAGTCCAGGTAGCCCCTGAGCTGGTCGGCGAAGGCGTGGTCGCGCAGTTTGTTGAGGGTCTTCGACTCGATCTGCCGTATCCGCTCGCGTGTCACGCCGAAGATGCGGCCGATCTCCTCCAGGGTGCGCGGCCGGCCGTCGGCGAGTCCGTAGCGTAACTGGACGACCTTCCGCTCACGTTCGCCGAGCGTGGAGAGCACGGCCTCCAGGTGCTCGCGCAGCAGCAGGAAGGCCGCCGACTCCACGGGGCTGGCCGCGTCGCCGTCCTCGATGAGGTCGCCGAGGGCCACGTCGTCCTCCTCGCCCACGGGGGCGTGCAGGGAGACGGGCTCCTGGGCCAGCCGCAGGACCTCTCCGACGCGCTCCGGCAGCAGGTCGAGCTGGGCGGCCACCTCCTCCGCGGTGGGCTCGTAGCCGCGTTCCTGGAGCATCCGGCGCTGGACGCGGACGACCCGGTTGATGAGCTCGACGACGTGGACCGGGACGCGGATGGTGCGGGCCTGGTCGGCCAGCGCGCGGGACATCGCCTGCCGGATCCACCAGGTGGCGTAGGTGGAGAACTTGTAGCCGCGGGCGTAGTCGAACTTCTCGACCGCCCTGATCAGGCCGAGGTTGCCCTCCTGGACGAGGTCGAGCATGGTGAGCCCGCGGCCGACGTACCGCTTGGCGACGGACACCACGAGCCGCAGGTTGGACTCGATGAGGCGGCGCTTGGCCATCCGGCCCATGACGACCAGCCGGTCGAGGTCGAGGGCGAGCTCGCCGGCCAGGTCGGCCGAGCCGGCCAGCTTCTCCTCGGCGAACAGGCCGGCCTCCACGCGCCGGGCCAGCTCCACCTCCTCGGCCGCGGTGAGCAGCGGGATGCGGCCGATCTCCCGCAGGTACTGGCGGAACAGGTCGGAGGAGGGTCCGGCGCTCTCGGTGACGCGGGCGCGGGGCGGCGCCTCGCCGGGTTCGGGGCCGTCCGCGAGCGCCTCGGGCGGAGGGTCCGCGGGCTCGGCGTCCGACTGGGCATCGGTTTCGGGGGCGGTCCCGGCCGCGGCTTCCACGTCGGTCCGGGTCTCCGGGTGGTGCGCGGCTCGGCTCTGCGGCGGGACCGCTGCCAGGACGTCGGTCTCGGCGTCCGGTTCCGTGCCGTCGGGCGCGCTTTCGGCGGTGCTGTCGGTCGGGGTGAGGGTCCGGGTCTGGGTCTGCACGGGGGCGACCTCCAGGATGATCGCTGCTGAGGTGAGCGGCGGAGGTACTGGGGGGCCGCTCCGAGGACTCAGGCACCGCACCCAGTGTGGCGTACGGCACATCCTCGCCACGAGGGGCGTGCGGTGACTTTTTGAGTCCGGACCGTGACGTGCTGTTCAGAGGGCGTCGGGGCCGTGCACCTTCAGCGCCTGGTCGTACTGCTGGAGGACCCACAGCTCGTTCTTGGCGGCGGCCAGCTGCGCCGGGTCGCCGCCCGCCTCCAGCCGTTTGACGGTGATCTGGATCTCCTGGACCCGGCGCTCGACGGCACGGCGGCGCACCTGCACCAGGACGTTGCCCGCGTACACCTCGTCGACCGTGCGGCGCATGATCGGCTCGACCGCGAGTTCGGTGACCATCGCGCGGACGGCGTCGTCGGGGGCCATGTCCCGGACGCGGACCAGGTACTCCGAGCCGTCCTGCACGCCGGGCTCCGCGCCGCCCGCGTCGAGGACGGCCTGGCGGACGGCCGCGTAGGGCGCGGCGGTGAACTCGTCGGCCCCGTACGCGTCGAAGGCCGGGGAGACCAGCTCCGGGCGCTGCAGGGCGAGCTTGAGCAGCTCGCGTTCCGTCGCGTAGACGGGGTTGCGCAGGGTGAGCGCCGGGCCCGAGGCCTGGCGTGGGGAGGCCTCGTACTGCTGGGGGCCGCGACCGGCCGGCGCCGGGCCCTTGCCGCCCCGGTCGCGGGCCCAACGGGCCAGCTGGGCGACCCGCTTGACGACGAACTGGGTGTCCAGGATGCCGAGCATGCCGGCGAGCTGGACGGCGACCTCGTGCTGGGCGCCGCTGTTCTTGATGCGGGCGACGATGGGCGCGGCCTCGTCGAGGGCGGCGGCGCGGCCCGCGGGGGTGTCGAGGTCGTAGCGGACGACGATCTGGCGGAGCGCGAACTCGAAGAGCGGGGTGCGGGGCCGGGTCAGGTCGGCGACCGCCTCGTCGCCCTTGGCGAGGCGCAGGTCGCAGGGGTCCATGCCGTCGGGGGCGATGGCGATGTACGTCTCGGCGGCGAACTTCTGGTCGTCCTCGAAGGCGCGCAGGGCCGCCTTCTGGCCGGCCGCGTCGCCGTCGAAGGTGAAGATCACGCGGGCGCTGCCGTTGTCCATCAGCAGCCGGCGCAGGATCTTGATGTGGTCGCCGCCGAAGGCCGTGCCGCAGGTCGCGATGGCGGTGGTGACGCCGGCCAGGTGGCAGGCCATGACGTCGGTGTAGCCCTCGACGACCACCGCGCGGCTGGACTTGGCGATGTCCTTCTTCGCGAGGTCGATGCCGTAGAGGACCTGGGACTTCCGGTAGATCGCCGTGTCGGGCGTGTTGAGGTACTTGGGCCCGTTGTCGGCCTCGTAGAGCTTGCGCGCGCCGAAGCCGACGACCTCGCCGCCGATGTCGCGGATGGGCCACATCAGACGGCCCCGGAAGCGGTCGATAGGTCCGCGGCGGCCCTCCTGGGCGAGCCCGGACAGGAGCAGTTCCTTGTCGGTGAAGCCCTTGCCGCGCAGGAAGCGGGTGAGGTGGTCCCAGCCCTGGGGGCTGTAGCCGACGCCGAAGTGGACGGCGGCGGCCTGGTCGAACCCGCGCTCGGCGAGGAAGAGCCGGCCGGTGTCGGCCTCGGGGCTGAGCGCGAGCTGTTCCGCGTACCACTCGGCGGCGATCTTGTGGGCCTCGACCAGGCGGATGCGTTCGCCGCGCTGGTGGGAGGGGTTGTAGCCGCCCTCCTCGTAACGCAGGGTGATGCCGGCCTGGGCGGCGAGCCGCTCGACCGCCTCGGAGAAGGTGAGGTGGTCGACCTTCATCACGAACGTGATGGTGTCGCCGCCCTCCTGGCAGCCGAAGCAGTGGAAGAGCCCCTTGCTCGGGCTGACCTGGAAGGACGGCGACTTCTCGTCGTGGAACGGACACAGGCCCTTGAGGTTGCCGCCGCCCGCGCTTCGCAGCTGGAGGTACTCGGACACCACGGCGTCGATCGGGACCGCGTCCCGAACAGCCTTCACGTCCTCGTCGTTGATCCGTCCTGCCACGTGGTGATTCTACGGGGGCGCACCGACACTCAAGGGAGCAGACCGTCCAGGGGGACGTGGGGGTCGGCCAGTGCCTCCGTGTCCACCGGGGCCCTGGCGGTGATCAGCTTCTGGATGGGCTCCGTGACGTCCCACACGTTCACGTTCATCCCGGCCAGCACCCGGCCCGACTTCACCCAGAACGCGATGAACTCGCGCTTGGCCGCGTCGCCGCGGATCACGACCTCGTCGTACGTGCCCGGCGGCGCCCAGCCGCTGTACTCCATGCCCAGGTCGTACTGGTCGGAGAAGAAGTACGGCACGCGGTCGTAGGCGACGTCCTTGCCGAGCATCGCGCGGGCGGCCGCCGGCCCGCCGTTCAGGGCGTTCGCCCAGTGCTCGACGCGCAGCCGGGTGTCGAACAGGCCGTGCGGGAAGGACGCGACGTCGCCGGCGGCGTAGATGTCAGGGTCCGAGGTGCGCAGCGTCGTGTCCACGGCGACGCCGCCGCCGTGGGCCCGGTCGGCCATCTCCAGGCCGGCCGCCTCGGCGAGGGCGGTGCGCGGGGCCGCGCCGATCGCCGCGAGGACGTCGTGCGCCGGGTGTTCCTGGCCGTCGTCGGTGCGGGCGGCGAGGACCATGCCGTCCTGCCCGACGATCTCGGTGAGCCGGGCGCCGAAGTGGAAGCGGACGCCGTGCTCGCGGTGCAGGTCGGCGAAGACGCTTCCGAGCTCGGGGCCGAGGACCCCGTGCAGCGGCGTCGGCTCGGGTTCGACGACGGTGACCTCGGCGCCGTACTCGCGGGCCGCCGCCGCGATCTCCAGCCCGATCCAGCCGCCGCCGGCGATCACGATGTGGCCGTTGTCCCGGCCGAGGGCCGCGAGGACGCCCTTGAGGCGCTCGGCGTGCGAGAGCCGGCGCAGATGGTGCACGCCGGCCAGGTCGGTGCCGGGGATGTCCAGGCGGCGCGGCTCGGCGCCGGTGGCCAGCAGCAGCTTGTCGTAGGGGGCGAGTGTGCCGTCGTCGCCGAAGCGGACCGTCTTCGCGGTGCGGTCGATCGCGTCGACGGTCTGGCCGAGGTGCAGCTCGATGTCGTTCTGCGCGTACCAGGCGGGCTCGTGCACGAAGACGCTCTCGCGCGGCTCCTTGCCGAGCAGGTAGCCCTTGGAGAGCGGCGGCCGCTCGTAGGGGTGGTCGCGTTCGTCGCAGATCAGTATCACGCGGCCGGTGAAGCCCTCCGCTCGCAGCGTTTCGGCCGCCTTCGCGCCGGCCAGGCCTCCTCCGACGATGACGAATGTCTGATCCGCGTCGACCACGTGATGCCTCCTCGTTGAGCGTGCCGCCATATGCGAGCGTCCCGCACGCAGGGTGATGGGGGAAGGGGGACGTGCCCGATCACGCCCGCCGTGGCGCGTTGTCGGCCCGTTTGGGCGCACCGGGCGGACCGGGCGCTGCCGGTCAGCGTCTGCTGTGCGCCGTCAGCCGGCGGTGCAGCGAGCGGGCGGAGGCGTCGGTGAGCGACGCGATCTGGTCGACGACGACGCGCTTGCGGGCACGGTCGTCGGCGGCCCGGTCGAACAGCGCGCGGAACTGGGGGTCGAGGCCGTCGGGGGCGCGGGCGGTGAGGGCCTCGGCGAGTTCGCCGATGACGACGCGCTGGTCGGCGCGCAGGCGTTCCTGTTCGGCGCGTTGCATGACGTACCGGTCGGCGACGGCCTTGAGGACCGCGCACTCCAGGCGCGTCTCGTGCGGGACGACCAGTTCGGCGCCGTAGCGCGTGAGGCGGCCGGCGTGGTGCCGCGCGCGGGTGGCGCCCTCGGCGGCGAGGCAGAAACGGCCGATGAGCTGGCTGGTGGCGTCCTTGAGGCGGGCCTGGGCCACCGCCGTGCCGTCGTAGCCGTGCGGCCACCACTCCTGGTCCTGGAGGCGGTCGAGGGCGGCGGCGAGCTCGGCCGGGTCGGTGCCGGCGGGGACGTAGCGGCCCACGGCGACCCGGAAGATCTCCTGGCGTTCCGGTTCGGCGTGCAGGCAGTTGGGGTCGACATGGCCCGCGTGCAGGCCGTCCTCCACGTCGTGGACGGAGTACGCCACGTCGTCCGCCCAGTCCATGACCTGGGCCTCGAAGCACGTGCGGGTGCCCGGGGCCTCCTCGCGGACCCAGTCGAAGACGGGCCGGTCGTCGTCGTACACGCCGAACTTGGGCGAGCCGGCGTCGGTGGGGTGGCCGCCCCGCGGCCAGGGGTACTTGGTGGCGGCGTCGAGGGTGGCCCGGGTGAGGTTGAGGCCCACGGAGCCGTCCTCCGTGAAGCGCTTGGGCTCGATCCTGGTCAGCAGGCGCAGCGACTGGGCGTTGCCCTCGAAGCCGCCGCAGTCCCGGGCGAAGTCGTTGAGGGCCTGCTCGCCGTTGTGGCCGAAGGGCGGATGGCCGAGGTCGTGGGAGAGGCAGGCCGCCTCGACCAGGTCCGGGTCGCAGCCGAGGGCCGCCCCGAGCTCCCGGCCGACCTGGGCGCACTCGAGGGAATGGGTGAGGCGGGTGCGCGGCGTCGCGTCCCACTCCGGGGTGCGCTCTCCCGGGGTGACCACCTGCGTCTTGGCCGCGAGCCTTCTGAGCGCCGACGAGTGCAGGACACGCGCGCGGTCGCGCTGGAAGGCGGTACGGCCGGGGCGTTTGTCGGGCTCGGGGGCCCAGCGGGCGACTGACGTCGGGTCATAGGCGGTGTCGGGGTGTGCGGTGCCTTCCATGATTCGACAGTAAGCGGCGGGAGTGACAATCGGGGCGCTCCTCGCCTGCCGGGTTCCGTGGGGGGCGCGTTCGTACCGTCCACGGCGGTTGGCGTGCTTGCGCGCGCCCCTCAGGCGGCGTCGCTCCGGCCGTCCGCCGCGAGGGCCCGGTCGTAGCGGTGGAGCAGGAGGTCCGCCATCAGGGGGTGGACGCCCAGCGGGGCCGCGGCGATCCACGGGGCCGCCTGCGCGGCCTCCGTCGCGAAACGGCCGGGGGCCGTGAAGCAGGAGGCCACCGCCACCCGGTCGCGTCCTCGAGCGGCCAGGGCCCGCAACGCCGTCGCGACCGTCGGGGCCGCCGTCGACGCGTAGGCGGGGACGACCGGCACGCCCAGCCGTTCGGCGAGCAGTCGTGCCGTGCGGCGGGTGTCGGTCGCCGCGTCGGGGTCGCGGGAGCCGGCCGCCGCCAGGACCACCGCGCTCGACCGGCGCTCCCGCTCGGTCGCCGGCGTGCGCCAGCCGGCCTCGGTCAGGCGTGCGTGCAGGGTCTTTGCCAGCAGGGGATGCGGTCCCAGCGGTGCGGCCACACGCGTGCGCAGCCGGGCCCGCGCCGCCGTCTCGGGGATGTCGTGCTTGACGTGGTGGCCGCGGGCGAGGAGCAGCGGGACGAGGACCGCGTCCGTCGTGCCGCCGGCGTCCAGAGCGGCCAGGGTGTCCGTGAGCAGGGGCTCGTTCAGCTCGATGTGCCCGAGGTGCACCGCCAGGCCGGGGCGCTCGGCGCGGACGACGTCCAGGAGCGCGCGGACGGTGCTCAGGGCGCGCGGGTCACGGCTGCCGTGGGCGACGACGACCAGCGCGGGCGGGCCGGGTCGCCGGCGGCCGTCGAGGTGGACGAGGCGTGGCTGGCTCATGCACCCATCCTGCCCGGCCGAGGTTGCACCCCCGTTGCCTGACCGTCACGACTGTTTTCCGGGGCTTCACCGCCGGGGCGGGCCGGGTGTGAGGCGCGGGACACATGCCGGGAGGGCGAACCGGATCACGGCCCGCCGCGTCTTCCCTGGTCGAAGGGGTTTTCGACCGGGGGGATCTCATGAACATCCGTCGACCGCGGCTGCCGCGCACCCGCGCCGGGCGGCGCCGGCTGGTGCAGGCCGTGATGGCCGGGTGCGTGCTCGGGCTGCTGCCGGCCACCTGGCTGTACGTGTCCACGTCCGACCGGATCGGCACGACGGCGCAGGCGCCGCGCCGGGAGGTCGCCGTGGTGTTCGGGGCGGGGCTGTGGGACGGCGAGCCCTCGCCGTACCTCGCGCACCGGCTGGACGCGGCGGCGAAGCTGTACCGGGCCGGCCGGATCGAGGTCGTCCTCGTGACGGGCGACAACAGCCGCGAGGACTACGACGAACCCGACGCGATGCGCGCCTATCTGACGAGGCACGGCGTGCCGGACCGGCGGATCGTCAGCGACTACGCCGGGTTCGACACCTGGGACTCGTGTGTACGCGCCAAGAAGATCTTCGGCGTGGACGAGGCCGTGCTGATCAGCCAGGACTTCCACATCCGGCGGGCGGTCGCGCTGTGCGAGGCGGCGGGCGTCGACTCCTACGGCGTCGGCGTCGCCGCCAGGCACGACGTCACCTGGTACTACGGGGGCGCCCGGGAGGTCCTGGCGGCCGGAAAGGCCGCCCTGGACGCGGTGTTCGAGCCGGATCCCCGGTTCCTCGGGCCGAAGGAGCAGGGGGTGGCCCGGGCGTCGGCGGCAGCCAGGTGAGGTGTGGTGACGGGGCTGCGGGCGGGCGGGAGGCGTGCGCCCCGGGCCCGCCGCGCGAGGGTGTCAGCGTCCGGTGAAGCGCGGCCGGCGCTTCTCGAGGAACGCGGCCATCCCCTCCTTCTGGTCCTCCGTCGCGAACAGGGCGTGGAAGACGCGGCGTTCGTAGCGGATGCCGTCCCGCAGACCGGTCTCCAGGGCCCTGTCCACGCACTCGCGGGCCGCCCGCACCGCCGCGCCCCCGTACGACGCGACAGCCGCCGCCGCCTCCCACGCCTCGGGCAGCACCCGGTCGTCGGGGACCACCCGGGAGACCAGGCCCGCGCGTTCCGCCTCGCGGGCGTCCATCGTGCGGCCGGTGAGGACCAGGTCCATCGCCTTCGCGCGGCCGACCAGACGGGTCAGGCGCTGGGTGCCGCCGATGCCCGGGATCACCCCCAGCTTGATCTCCGGCTGCCCGAAGACCGCCGACTCCCCCGCGATCACCAGGTCGCACATCATCGCCAGTTCGCAGCCGCCGCCGAGGGCGACGCCGCTCACCGCGGCGATCCGCGGGGTGCGCAGGTCCGCGAAGTCCTCCCAGGCGGAGAAGTAGTCCTCCCGTGCCATCTCCACGGCCGACTTCCCCGCCATCTCCTTGATGTCGGCGCCGGCCGCGAAGGCCCGTTCGGAGCCGGTGACGACGACGCATCCGACGGAGTCGTCCGTGTCCAACGGGCGCAGGACGTGCAGGAGTTCGCCCAGCAGTTCCGCGTTCAGCGCGTTGAGGACGTGCGGTCGGTGCAGACGGACCGTCACGACCCCGCCCGCGCGTTCCAGTTTCAGGTTGTCCATCGTGTTGCTGCCTTCCCTGTCCCTGTCCGGGCCCTTTCCGGGCTCCGGGCTCTTCTCCGGGCTCTTGTCCAGGCTCCGTCCGGGGCTCACGAGTCCCAGATCGCGCCGTACGCCGGAATGCCGCGCCGTTCCAGCCCGTGCACCACCTGCCAGGTCAGCTTCTTGTTGGAGATGCAGATCACCGCCTCCGCCCCGAAGTCGCGGTAGGCCTCGTACGCGAGCGCCACCATGTCGGGCTTGCCGCCGCGTGAGGTGTCCCGGACGACGGCGTCCGGCTGGGCGGCGAGGATCTCGTCGACGAGGGCGTCGCCGTAGGTCGCCCGTGGATCGCGGGTCGCCCATACCAGCCGGGAGGGGACCTCGGCGGCGAGCAGATGCGGCAGGCAGGGGCCGATGCCGCTGCCGGTCGCCACGTACACCACCTTCGTGAACAGGACCTCGATGTTGGCGACCCCGGCGGTGGTGATGCCCTTCGTCCACACCTTCCGCGGCAGGTCGTCGATGAAGGCGCCGGTCCAGTCGCCCGCCCGCGAGACGGTGAGGCGGAAGCCGGACTCGCCGGGGGCCGGGACGTTGGCGAAGGAGTGCCACTCCTTCAGCGGGCTGCGGCTGATCGCGGTAGAGGAGCCGGCGAAGGGCGTCACGCCGTGGTCGAAGCGCGCCAACACCACATGACGGGAGGGGCGTTCGAGACGTACGTCCACCTTGCGCAGCCGCAGCCAGGGCAGCGCGACGCTGAAGGTGACCAGCGCCAGCACGGACACCGGTCCGGGGCCGGGAGCGGCCATCAGGGTGTGCGTCCAGAAGAGGGCGAGGGCGCCCCACCCGCCGAAGCGGTGGATCTTCTCGAAGTGGTCGTGGTGACGGGAGCGGAAGGGCGGCAGGGCGGTGGCGACGATCACGGCGAGCAGCGTCACCAGCGTCCAGCCGACGGCCCGCAGCGAGCCGTCGGTCGTCCGGAGCGTCAGCGCCAGGAACCAGGCGGTCCCCGCCAGCGCTCCGCCCACGTGCAGTCCCCCGAAGTGGTACACCTTGCCCAGCGTCCAGCGCAGCCGCAGCGGCCAGTGCGTCGGGGCCGAGGTCGCCAGCCGGAACAGCAGGTTGATGACGTACTGCTGGCGGACGAGGACGGCCAGGGCGAGGTTGGCGAGGGACGCGTGCGCCAGGACCTCCGTGGACAGCGGCCGGCTCCCGTACGCGTAGGCCAGGTTGGCCAGCAGCACCAGCGCCGCGAGGCGGTTGTGGTGCATCAGACGCGGGTGTTTGAGCAGACGTCGGGGCGCGGAGAGCAGCGGGGGCAGCTCGGCGGGCCTACGGTCGGGGGGCGGCGTGGTGGTCGGTGCGGAGGCGGAGGGTGCGGGAAGCCGGGACGGGGGCCGGGGGCGGGGCGGGGGCGGCAGCGGGGACGGGGACGAAGCCGCCGGCGGGGACGGGGGCGGGGAGGAGGACGTCGTCATCGGGAGGCCACCGCCGTCCGCTCGCGGGCCAGCTTCAGCAGCGCCGGCTTGTCGATCTTTCCGCGGTCGGTCTCCGGCAGTGAGGTCATGGGCATGACATCCTCAGGCACGCAGTAGTACGGCAGCGCGTCCGCCACCGCGCGGCGGGCCGCGTCGGGGTCCACGTCGGCCGGGCAGACGAAGGAGACCAGGCTGCGGGCGTCGCGCCGCAGGGTCACCGCCCGGGTGCAGCCCGGAACTCCTTCGAGGACCGACGACACGGAGTCCAGCTCCACCCGGAACCCGCGCACCTTGACCTGGTCGTCGGTACGGCCGAGGTGTTCGAGCTCGCCGCCGGGGGTCCAGCGGCCGAGGTCGCGGGTGCGGAACATCCGGTGCCCCCTGCCGAGGAAGGGATCGGGGGCGTAGCGCTCCGCGTTCAGCTCGTCGTTGCCGAGGTAGCCGGCCGAGACGCAGTCGCCGCCGGCCCACATCTCGCCGACCTCGCCGATGGGCAGGGCGCGGCGGTCGGCGTCGAGGACGTAGACGGTGTTGTTCGGGGTGGGGCGGCCGATGGTCAGCAGCGGGGCGGCCGGGGCGTGGCGGCTCATCGTGTTCACGATGGTCGTCTCGGTGGGGCCGCAGCAGTTGTGGAAGGCGGCCCGGGCCGCCCAGGCGTCGGCGAGCGGGCGCGGGCAGGGCTCGCCGGCGACGGCCACCGTGCGCACCCGGGGGCAGTCCGCCGGGTCGATGCCGGCGAGCACGGTCGGGGTGGCGACGAGGACGGTGGCGGTGCGGGCGGCCGCCGCGATGTCCTTGCCGCGGACGACCAGGGTGGCGCCGTGGGCGAGGCAGCCGAGGATCTCCCAGGCGGCCATGTCGAAGGCGATGTTGAGGAGTTGGGCCACCCGGTCGCCCGGGCGGATACCGAGGCCGCCGGGTTCCGTGCACAGGAGGTTGGCGACGTTGCGGTGGGTGACCTTCACGCCGTTGGGGCAGCCGGTGGTACCGGAGGTGAACAGGACGTAGCAGCCGTCGTCGGGGTCGATGCGGGGGCGCGGCGCGGGGGCGCGCGGGAGGGGCTCGTCGAGGGCGAGGACGCGGGGGCCGCGCGGGATCCGGGCGGCGTGCGCGCGCTGGGTGAGCACGACGCGGGTGGCGGCCGCCCGGACGACGTGCGCGAGCTGGGCGGAGGGTGCGAGGCCGATATCCTGGGGGACGTATGCCGCGCCCGCCTTCAGGATGCCGAGCAGGCCGACGAGCATCGGCAGCGAGCGGCGGACGAAGAGGCCGACGTGATCGCCGGGGCGGACGCCCTCGTGGACCAGCCGGGCGGCGAGGGCGTCGGCGTACCGGTTGAGTTCACCGTAGGTCAGGTTCGTGCCGCGGTGTTCGGCGGCGACCGCGTACGGGGCGGCGGCCGCGTGCCGTTCGACGGCGCGGTGGACCAGCGGGTCCGGGACGTCGATGGCGGGGCCGCGGCCGTAGCGCCAGAAAAGATCCTGGTCACGGGGGGTGAGATGGCGCAGAGGCATGGTGGGGTGACCTCCAGGCTGCTTCGGGATGCAGGTGACATGGCCGGCGGTGACGGCTCGCCCGGGGGGCGTACGCGGTGCGGGGGCGTACGCGGTGTGGGTTGTGCGCCGTGCGGTCTGACGCCGTGCGGAGTCGTGCGCCGCGCAGAGATGGTGCGCCGTGCAGGGGCAGAGGTGGTGCGCCTTGCGGGGTCGTGCGCGCACTCGACTGTAACGGCGGCTTTTCAAGCTTCAAGCATGCGCAACCGGACATCCACTGCACGGAATGAGTCACTTGTGGCGTCTTCGTCCACAGGGGCAACGTTCGTGCGGGTCGGCGACGACTCAAGGGCGGGGCGCCCTGTGCCTCACTCCGGGACGCGGCGCTCGGGGAGGGTGCCAGCACACCGCCGTAACAGGAGGCCGCACGGCGCGTAACACGGGCGACGCACGCTGGGGGGCATGCTGACCGCCTCGACGCCCACCCACTGCCCGTACTGCGCCCTGCAGTGCGGGATGGCCCTGTCGCCTCTGCCCGCGGGGGGCGTCGAGGTGGTCGAGCGCACCGGCTTCCCGGTGAACCGGGGAGCGCTGTGCGGCAAGGGGCGCACGGCGGCGGCGGTGCTGGCCCCGGGCGTCCGGCTGACCTCGCCTCTCGTGCGGTCCGGCGGCTCTCTCGTGCCGGCCTCCTGGGACGAGGCGCTGGACCGGATCGCCGGCGAGCTGGGCCGGGTGCGGGCCGCGCACGGGCCCGACGCGCTCGGCGTGTTCGGCGGCGGCGGGCTGACCAACGAGAAGGCGTACGCGCTCGGCAAGTTCGCCCGGGTGGTGCTGGGCACCTCGCAGATCGACTACAACGGCCGGTTCTGCATGTCGTCCGCGGCGGCGGCCGGAATGAAGGCGTTCGGACTCGACCGCGGGCTGCCCTTCCCGCTGGAGGACATCCCGCGCACGGGCTGTGTGATCCTGGTCGGCTCCAACCTCGCCGAGACCATGCCTCCGACTCTGCGGTTCTTCAGCGAGCTGCGCGAGAACGGCGGCACGCTCGTCGTGATCGACCCGCGCCGCACCAGGACCGCCGAGCAGGCCGACCTGCATCTGGCGCCGCGGCCCGGGACGGACCTCGCGCTCGCCCTGGGCCTGCTGCACCTCATCGTCGCCGAGGGACGGGTCGACGAGGAGTACGTGCGCGAGCGCACCGTCGGCTGGGAGGACGCGCGGGCGGCCGCCATGGCGCACTGGCCGGAGTACGTGGAACGGATCACGGGGGTGTCCGTTCCCCAACTTCGGGAGACCGTGAGGCTGTTCTGCGAGCCGGAGGCCGCGATGGTGCTCACCGCGCGCGGCCCCGAGCAGCAGTCCAAGGGGACCGACACGGTCGGCGCGTGGATCAACCTGTGCCTGGCGACGGGCCGGGCCGGGCGGCCGCTCAGCGGCTACGGCTGTCTGACCGGGCAGGGCAACGGGCAGGGCGGGCGCGAGCACGGCCAGAAGGCCGACCAGCTGCCCGGTTACCGCAAGCTGGACGACCCGGCGGCCCGGCGGCACGTGGCCGAGGTGTGGGGCGTGGACCCGGACTCGCTGCCCGGCCCCGGCCGCAGCGCCTACGAGCTCCTCGACGCGCTGGGGTCCGACGTCCGGTCGCTGCTGCTCATGGGGTCGAACCCGGTGGTCTCCGCGCCGCGCGCCGCGCACATCGAGGAACGCCTGAAGTCCCTCGACTTCCTCGCCGTCTGCGACGTCGTCCTGTCCGAGACGGCGGCCCTGGCGGACGTCGTCCTGCCCGTCGCCCAGTGGGCGGAGGAGACCGGGACCACCACCAGTCTGGAGGGCAGGGTACTGCTGCGCCGGCAGGCGGTCACCGCCCCGGAGGGCGTGCGCAGCGACCTGGCGGTGCTGCACGAACTGGCTGCGCGGCTGGGCGTCGAGAAGGGCTTCCCCGTCGAGCCCGAGGAGGTCTTCGAGGAACTGCGCCGGGCCAGCGCGGGCGGGATCGCCGACTATTCCGGGATCAGCTACGAACGGCTGGCGGAGGAGGACGGGGTGTTCTGGCCCTGCCCGGCCGGCCAGGACGGCCGCCCGGCGCCCGGCACACCTCGCCTGTTCCTCGACCGGTTCGCCACCGAGGACGGCCGGGCCCGGTTCGCGCCCGTCTCGCACCGGCCGAGCGCGGAGGAACCGGACGACGACTACCCCGTGCTGCTCACCACGGGGCGGGTGGTCGCGCAGTACCAGTCCGGCGCCCAGACCCGGCGGGTCGCCGAGCTGAACGCCGCCGCACCCGGCCCGTTCGTGGAACTGCACCCCCGCCTGGCGGCGCGGCTCGGGGCGGCCGAGGGCGATGCGCTGGCGGTCGTGTCCCGGCGGGGGCGGGCGGTGGCGCCGGCCCGGATCACCACGGGCATCCGCCCGGACACCGTGTTCATGCCGTTCCACTGGCCGGGCGCGGGCCGGGCCAACACCCTGACCAACCCGGCCCTGGACCCGACCTCGCGGATGCCTGAGTTCAAGGTGTGCGCGGTGCGGGTGGAGCTCGCGGGACCGTCCGTCTGACAAGCCCCTGCGCCGAGGCGGCGGGTTCCCGCTCGGACTCCGCGAGCCCCTGCTCGGCTCGGCGGGTTCCCGCTCGGACTCCGCGAGCCCCTGCTCGGCTCGGCGGGCTCCGCTCCGCGTCCCCGCGCTCCCGGAGCCCCCTCAGGGACTCCGGCTCCCGGGCTCCCGCTCCGAAGCCTCACTCCGGCAGGCGCAGTGCCAGGCCGTCCAGCAGGACGTCCAGGCCGTAGGCGAACTTGCCCTCGCGCAGCGCCGCCGGGTCGGCCGCCTCGGCGGCGTTCGCGGCGTACTCGCTCGCCAGATGGGCGTAGGGGGCGGCGGCCTGCTGGGCCGCGGGCATCAGGCGGGCGACGAACTCCGCCTCGGTCTCGCCGGATCGGGCGACCGTGGTGAGCCAGGCCGCCTCGGTGGTGCTCACGCCGATGACGTAGCTCAGCACGGGCTCGATGGCACGGCCCGGTTCGGCGAACCCGGCGGCCGTGAACAGCGCGGCCAGCCGCTCCGAGAAGGACATCAGGTTGGGGCCGAGGTAGGCGAGGCCCGCCTGTCCGAGGACGGAGGCGAGCCAGGGGTGCCGCAGCGCGGTCGCACGGAAGGAGCCCGCGGCGCCGGCGACGGCGGCGCGCCAGTCGGACCCGCCGGCAGACGGGACGTGGATCTCGGCGGCGACCTCGTCCACGGCCAGCTCCATCAGTTCGTCCTTGGTGGCGACGTGCCGGTAGAGGGAGGTCGCGCCCGCGTTCAGCCGGGCGCCCAGCTTGCGCATGCTCAGCGCCTCGATGCCGTCGGCGTCCAGCATGGCGACCGCCTCCCGGACGATCGCGTCCCGGCTGAGCGCGGGCTGGTCGGGCTCGCGGCGTCCGCGGGCCCACACGGAGGGGACGGGGCGGGGGTTCTTCGTCTCGGCGGCCACGGCTCTGCTCCCAAGGGGGTCGACTGACGACGGGCGAACATCGTGCGCTCTCAGCGTACACAGTTCCTCATTGCGCACACCGTTCCTCTGTGCGTACAGTGTGCGCATCGACAGAACGCCGTACGCGGCGCTCTGCAGGTCTCGCCGGAACAGTGTGCGCATCGCGAGAACACCGTGCGCACGACGAAAGGACAGGACGTCATGGAAACCCGTAGTCCTCGCCGCTGGTGGATCCTGGTCGTGCTGTGCCTGAGCACACTGGTCCTGACGGTCGACAGCATGGCGCTGACCGTGGCGGTGCCCTCGATGACCGAGGACATCGGTGCGAGCGCCCAGGACACCCAGTGGATCCTCGACTCCTACATCCTGGTCTTCGCCGGCCTGCTGCTGACCTCGGGAAGTCTCGGTGACCGTTTCGGCCGCCGGCGGGTGATGCTGGTCGGCCTGACCCTGTTCGGGGCGGCCTCACTGGCCGCGACGTTCTGCACCGACCCCGGCGAGGTGATCGCCGTCCGCACCGCGATGGGCGTCGGCGGGGCGCTGATCATGCCGTCCACGCTGTCCATCCTCATCACCGTCTTCGACGAGGAGGAGCGCGGCAGGGCGATGGCGGCGTGGGGCTCGGTGTCCATGCTGGGCCTGGTCGGCAGTCCGGTCCTGGGCGGCGTCCTCATCGACCACTTCTCCTGGCACTCGATCTTCCTGATCAACGTCCCGGTCGTCGTGCTCGCCGTCGTCGCCGCCGTGACCCTGATGCCGGAGTCCAGGGCGCCCTGGCATAAGCCCGACCCGCTCGGCGCGGTGCTCTCCGCGGTCGGCATGACCGCCCTGGTCTGGTGGATCATCGAGCTTCCGCTGCACGGCGCGTTCGGCGGACGCTCCGCCCTCAGCCTCGCGGTCGCCGTCATCGGTCTGGCCGGGTTCGTGGTCTGGGAGAACGTCACCCCCTCGCCGATGGTCCCGCTGGTCCTCTTCAAGCACCGCAACTTCAGCGGCGGTTCGCTCTCGCTGGCCCTGGTGCAGATCGGCAACGGCGGTCTGCTGCTGGTCCTCACCCAGTACCTGCAGTTCGTCCTCGGCTACTCCCCCGTCCGGGCCGGTCTCGCCTTCCTGCCGTTCGCTCTCGCGGCGCTGGCCGGCAACGGGGCGGGCGTCCACCTGGCCGGGAGGATCGGCAACCGGTTCGTCGTGCTGGCCGGGATGCTCGTGATGGCCGCCTCCTTCGCACTCCTCGCCACGGTCGGCGCGGACTCCGGATTCGCCGTCCCGGCCGTGGCCCTGGGACTGCTCGGACTCGGCGCCGGACTCGCGATGCCCGCCGCCGTCGCCGCGCTGATGGGCACCATCCCGGCAGACAAGGCGGGTGTCGGCTCGGCCCTGAACGACACCGTCCAGCAGGCCGGCACCGCGCTCGGCATCGCGATCCTCGGCTCCCTGCTGACCAGCGGCTTCGCCGCCGGGATGCCGGCCGACGCCCCCGAGGCGGCCCGGCAGTCGATCGGCGGGGCGCTGACGGCGGCCGACGGCGACCGCACTCTGGTCCGGGCGGCCCGGGAGGCCTTCACCGCCTCGATGACGACGACCTTCACGATCAGTGCGATCGGCGTCCTGGCGGCGGCCGTCCTGGCGGCCCTGGTCATGCGGGACGCCACGCCGCGGCAACCCGTCGCCGAGGCGCGGGCCGAGGAACCGCAGCCGGTCGCCGACACCCGCACGGAGGAACCGCAGCCGGTCGCCTGACCGTCACGACTGCCGCACCGGGAAGGCCGGCGCCCCACGTGAGGGCGCCGGCCTTCGGCGTGGGTGCGGCGGACTCCGACCGCCCTCACCGGGTTCCGGGACGACGGCGTGACCGGACGGTGTGCGACGGCGCCGGTCGGTTCGTCAGCGGGCGGTGGCCCAGCCCGGGATCGTGGGCAGGACCAGCTGGGCGACGCGCAGCAGTGCCGCGTCGTCCGGCCGCACGTCGTCCTGGCGCCAGATGGAGAGCTCGTAGGAGCCGCCGCGGTCCTTGGCGTCCGGGGCGACGACCAGGGTGCGGGCGATGCCGCCGGGCGCGCTCCGCGACTTGCCTCCGCCCAGGTTGAACTGGATGGCGATCGTCGGACTCGAGTAGAGCACCGCGGGGTGACCGGCGACCGTCTTCGTCTGCGCCTCGTTCAGCAGGTCCTGCATCCCGGCGATCGGGAGACCGTCGTAGGACCGCGACAACTTCACCGTGTAGGTGTCCAGTTGGACGGTCCCCTCGGGGGACGGGATCGACTTGTCCCCCGTCTCGACCGAGCCGTCACTGCCGTAGGCCGTCCGCGCCCGTTCCGCGGGCGTGCCGAGGAGCGTCGGCAGGTCCGCGCGGTTCAGCGCCGCGCACAACTGCGTCCCGGCGATGCGGTGCGCCGCCTTCGCGGCTGCGGCGGCCTTCGCGTCCTCGTCGTCGACCCGGCAGGTGGCCGGCTTGTCGGCGGCCTCCGCGGCGGCCTTCGCGTCGTTCTGCTGGATGACGTACAGCGCGCCACCCAGCGCCCCGACCACCACCAGCGCCGCGATGGCCTGAGCCCACGCGTTCGGGCCCTTCTCGGCCGCGGCGACTTCCTCGGTCATGTCCCCCATTACCCCCGGTACCCCCTGCTCGCGCCGGATGCGCGCGGAGGGAGCGTAGCGGGTGATCAGGCCACGGGGAAGCGGGATCGCGCCGCGTCCCGCCCCGGGAGGTCGTCGGGGCGGGACGCGGCGTCGCAGGCGGTGGAGGTCAGTTGACGTTGACGGCGCTCCAGGCCGCCGCCACCGCGTTGTACTCCGTGCTGCCGGCGCCGTAGAGGTCACGGGCGGCGTTCAGGGTGGCCGTCCGCGCACCCGCGTACTTGGTGGAGGACGTCATGTAGACCGTCAGGGCCCGGTACCAGATGGCGCCCAGCTTGTCGCGGCCGATGCCGGTGACCGTCGAGCCGTTGGAGGTGGGGGAGTTGTAGGTGACGCCGTTGATCGTCTTCGTTCCGCTGCCCTCCGCGAGGAGGTAGGCGAAGTGGTTGGCGACGCCCGAGGAGTAGTGCACGTCGAGGTTGCCGACAGAACTGCTCCAGGAGTCCGCCGAACTGCCGTCCTTGCTCGGCTTGTCCATGTAGCGCAGGGCGTCCCGGCCGAAGCCGGAGCGGACGATCTTCTCTCCGATGAGGTAGTCGCCGGCGTCGGAGGAGTTGTTGGCGTAGAACTCCACCAGCGAGCCGAAGATGTCGGACGTCGCCTCGTTCAGACCGCCGGACTCGCCCGAGTAGGTCAGGTTCGCCGACTTCGACGTCACGCCGTGCGACATCTCGTGTCCGGCCACGTCCAGCCCCACGAGCGGGCCGAGCTGCGTGGCGTTGCCGTCGCCGTACGTCATGCAGAAGCAGCTGTCGTCCCAGAAGGCGTTGGCGTAGTTGTTGCCGTAGTGGACCCGGTTGTAGGAGCCCTTGCCGTCGCCCGCGATGCCGTTGCGGCCGTGCACGTTCTTGTAGTAGTCCCAGGTCACGTCGGTGCCGTACTGGGCGTCCACGGCGGCCGTCGCACGGTCGGCCGCGGCTCCCGTCCCCCAGTGGTTGTCCGCGTCCGTGAACAGCGTGGCGGGGGCCCGGCTGAAGCAGATGCCGAAGAAGCACAGGTCGGTCTTGTTCTCGGCGTCGCCGGTGTACGTGTTGCCGCGCGTCGGATCCTTGAGCTGGTACGTCGAGCCGGACTGGGTCGTCTGCAGCGGGACCGTGCCGCCGTACAGGGACTTGCCGTCGCCGGTCGCCGTCTCCAGGGCGTCCCAGGCGTCGATCTGGGCGCCGGTGCGCGCGTCGGTCAGCACGGTGCGGGCGACCGGGTTGCCGAGCGAGTCCAGCCCGACGGCGTTGGTCCGCCAGGCCAGTCGCGGGGCGCCGTGCAGGGCGTCGACGACCAGCTGCGGCTTGGCCTTCACCTGGTTCAGACGCTCACCGAGGTTGGACGCGCGCAGCGCGTTCACGGCGACGTCGGCGGCCTTGGGTGCGGAGACCTTCGGGGTGATGGTCGGCAGGGAGATCGCCGCCCCGGTCGCGCGGTCCGCGCTGCGGTACGAGCCGTCGGGGGCCATGTGGACCACGAAGTCCCCGCCGAGCACGGGGAGTTGCCGGTAGGTGCGGTCGTAACGGACGTGCTGGACACCGTCCTTGTCGACCACCACGTCACGGACGGACGTGTCCTGCCCGGAGGTGAGACCCAGGGCCGCGGCCCGGTCGGCGAGGACCGCCGCCGCGTTGTCGAGGGCGGTGGCGCGGGTCGGTCTGTCGGCCGCGCCGGCGGCCGGGGAGAGCGCGGCCGCCAGGAGTGCGGCCGTGGTGACGGCGATGCCGGTGGTGGCGAGACGGGAACCTCGGACGTGCTGCCGTATCCGACTCATCAGTCTCTTCGGTCTCCTCATGAAGGCGCCGTGGGGGCGCGCGTGGGGATGGCGCTGACGTCGTCCTGGCATTTAAGAGGCCTCGACATGTCATGTCCATAGCATCGACGCGAGGGACCGGTGCAGGGGCGGTGAGGAGAGAGAATCGGTTCCGTGACCGCCCCCGCACTCCCCTTCTTCGTCTACGGCACCCTGCGCCCCGGCCAGGTCAACCACGACCGCTTCCTGCACGGCCGCACCCTGCGCGAGGAGCCGGCCCGGCTGCCGGGCGCGGTGCTCTACGACGGGCCCGGCTACCCCTACGCCGTCGAGGAGCCCGACGAAGCCGGCCTGACCGTCGCCGGGGACCTCGTGACGGCCCGCCCCGAGGCGTACGCCCGTCTGCTCGCCGACCTCGACCGGCTGGAGGAGTACGCGCCCGCCGACCCGCGCAACCTCTACGAGCGCGTCGCACGCGAGGTGACGAGGGCGGCCGGCGCCGCTCCCGTCCGCGCCTGGGTGTACGTGGCCGCGCCGGCCGTCGCCGCCGGCCTGCGGGTGCGCGGGAAGCCGATCGAGGGCGGCGACTGGCTCACCCGGCACTGACCGGTCACCCGTTCACACCCCCTGCGGACGGATTTCCGGGGGACTCCGTCTCCACACAGGTGACCTGGTGAAACGCCACCGCGGACCACTCCGGGCGCAGCACGTCCGACACCCGTTCATCCCATTCCTGACACACCATCAGCGAGCGTGTCCGTCCCGCTGCCACTTACCTCGGAGAGGCAGGGAATCTCGAGGAGCGAGCTCGAAGGAGCATCGATGCGACGACGGACCGCCCGTCTGCTGACCACCCGTCTGCTGACCGGTACCGCGCTCGCCGTCACCGTCGCGGCCGCCTTCGCCGCGCCCGCGCACGCCGTCACCGCCGGCAGCGGCACCGACGCCGGGCGCCTGGAGGTGTACCCGGCCACCGCGGTGCCGGGCGGACAGGTCTCGGTGAACACGGCGGACTGCGGGGCCGGCGCGGCGGCCGGCGACGCCGGAGCCGTGGGCGCAGGCCGCTTCCCGCTCGCGCCCGACGCCCACGAGGGCGAGGCGGCCGGGCGGTTCGGGGTACCGCCGAGCGCGCAGCCCGGCACCTACGAGATCGTCGCGGAGTGCGCCGCGGACGGCCGGCGGATCACCGGGGACCTGGTGGTCGTGCTCGCCTCGGACCGGCAGCAGACACAGCCGCGAGGAAGTGTGAAGACGGGGGTCGGCGGCGCACTGGGCACCGACCCCGTACAGACCGCGGCCGGCGTGGCGGCTCTCGCCGTCGCCGCCGCGGGCGGTACCTGGCTCCTGCATCGCCGGGCGAGAGGCGACGGGATCTGACGGACACCCTCCGCTGTCCGTCCGCCGGTACCGCATGTCCCCTCCCCCTCCGGGTCCGACGCCCCTCGCGACCCGGAGGGGGACACGGGAGTTCCCGCACGCTCCCACGTACCGGACGCCACCCACGCCGGACGTGACGACATCGGACGTCACCGTGCCGGACCACCACGCCGGACCACCACGTCGGGCGTCATCACGTCGGGCGTCACCAGCCGACGGCACCACGCCGGACGTCACAGAAACGGGGTCTCCCGATGCGCAGGGTCGGCAACACCGCCATAGCCGCCGTCACCGCGGCCGCCCTGTGCAGCGGCGCGTGGCTGCTGCGCAGCGGCACCGAGACGCACGCCCCGCCACAGCCGTCCGCCGCCCAGGCCCACACCGCAGGCCCGGACGTCCCGGGCAGGTCCGCCGCTGCGCTGCCGCCCTCCCCGCCCGACCGCATCCGCATCCCCGCGATCCACGTCGACGCCCCGCTGACGGGGCTCGCCCTCACCCCGTCCGGCAGCCTCGACGTCCCGCCCGCCGAGAAGGAGAACCTCGCCGGCTGGTACGAGGCGGGCATCACCCCCGGCGAGACGGGCACCGCGATCGTCGCCGGCCACGTCGACAACGCCGACGGTCCCGCCGTCTTCTACGACCTCGGCGCGCTGCGCAGGGGCAGCGCCGTCGAGGTGGACCGGCGCGACGGCGGCGTCGCCGTGTTCACCGTGGACGCCGTCGAGCTCTACCCGGCCCGCGGCTTCCCCGACGAGAAGGTCTACGGGCCGGCGAGCAGGCCCGAGCTGCGGGTGATCACCTGCGGCGGGGGCTACTCGAAGGCGACCGGCTACCAGGGCAACGTGGTCGTGTTCGCCCACCTGACGTCCGCACGCGGCTGACCGCCGGCCCGCCCCGGGGACCGCTCACCCCCGGGAGCCGCCGGATCGCCGGATCCCCGAGAGGCCGGGACGCCTGGACGCCTGGACGCCTGGACGCCGGAACCCTCACACCGCGGCCGGGGCTCCGCTGAGGGCAGCGTTCCTCGCGGGAAACAACCGTGATGCGGCCGGGTAACGTCGGCACCGCACGCTCCTGGACATGACCTCGAATTCGCGTGTGGTGGTGATCGGTGCCGGCCTCGCGGGCGCCCGACTCGCCCGCCGGCTCGGCGAGCTGGGCACGCCCGCACTGCTCGTCGGCGAGGAGGAGCACCGGCCGTACAACCGGGTCCTGCTCGCGGAGGTGCTGGCCGGCCGGTACGCCCCCGAGGTGATCGCGCTGCCCGCACCCGCCGGACTGGTCCGGGCCCGGGTGACCGGCATCGACCGCGACCGGCGGACCGTCTCCTGCGCGGACGGCTCCGAGATCGCGTACGGCACGCTCGTCCTGGCCACCGGCTCCAACCCGGTGCTGCCGCCGCTGCGCGGCCTGTTCACCCCCGACCACGTCCTGCCGGAGGGCGTCCACGCCTTCCGGACCATGGACGACTGCCTCGGCCTGTCCAAGGCGGTCCGGCCGGGTGTCCGGGCGGTCGTCATCGGCGGCGGACTGCTCGGCGTCTCGGCGGCCCGCGCGCTCGCCGTGCGCGGCGCTCAGGTCGTCCTCGCCCAGCAGGCCGAGCGCCTCATGGAGCGCCAGCTCGACCCGAACGCCTCCCGGCTCGTCCTGCGGCACCTGAAGGACCTCGGCGTCGAGGTCCACACCGAGTGCCGGGTGCGCGACGTGCGCTGCCTGGGCGGCGCCGTCCGCTCGGTGGAGATGGCCGACGGATACGCCCTCGACGCCGACCTGGTGGTGCTGGCCTGCGGCGTCTCGCCGCGCGCCGGTCTCGCCAAGGACGCGGGACTCGCCGTCCGCAAGGGCGTCCTCGTCGACGACGAGCTGCGCACCTCCGACCCCCACATCCGCGCGATCGGCGACTGCGCGCAGCACGACGGGACGGTGTACGGCCTCGCCGCGCCCGCCCTGGAACAGGCCGACGCGCTGGCCGAGTCGCTCGCCGGGCGGGCGACCCGCTACACCGGCACCCGCGTCCTCACCCGGCTCACCCTCGCCGGCAACAGCGCCTTCGACCTCGCCGCCTTCGGCGAGACCGAGCCGCTCCCCGGCGACGACGTCGTACAACTCGCCGACGCCACCCGGGGCACCTACCGCAAGGTCGTCGTCCGCGACGACCGCCTGGTCGGCGGGGTCCTCGTCGGCGAACTCGGCACCGTCGGCGCGCTCGCCCGCGCCTGGGAGGGAGCAGAGCCGCTGCCCTCCGACGGCGGCCCCCTGCTCCACCTGCTCACCAACGATGGAGGCTCCTGATGACCGCCACCCCGGAGGCCACGGAGGCCACCCCCACGATCGTGCTCGTCGGCCACGGCATGGTCGGCCAGCGCTTCCTCGAAGCGCTCGCCGAGCGCGGCCTGACCGCCACCCACCGCGTGGTCGTGCTCTGTGAGGAGCCGCGTCCCGCCTACGACCGCGTCGCCCTCACCTCGTACTTCTCCGGTAAGACGGCCGAGGACCTGTCCCTCACCGACCTGGAGTTCATCGCCGCGCACGGCATCGAACTGCACGTCGGGGACCCCGCGGAGACCGTCGACCGCGAGGCCCGCCGGGTGACCGCCCGCTCCGGACTGGTCGTCGACTACGACGTCCTCGTGCTCGCCACCGGCTCCTACCCGTTCGTCCCGCCGGTTCCGGGCAAGGACGCGGAGGGCTGCTTCGTCTACCGCACGATCGACGACCTCCTCGCCATCGAGGAGTACGCGAAGACGCGCGCCACGACCGGCGCAGTCGTCGGCGGCGGGCTCCTCGGCCTCGAGGCGGCGGGCGCCCTCAAGGGCCTCGGACTCACCTCCCACATCGTGGAGTTCGCGCCCCGGCTGATGCCCGTCCAGGTCGACGCGGGCGGCGGCGCGGCCCTGCTGCGCACCATCGAGGACATGGGCCTGTCCGTGCACACCGGCGTCGGCACCCAGGAGATCGTGGTCGGCGAGGACGGCGCGGTCACCGGCATGAAGCTGTCCGACGGCTCCGAACTCGCCGCCGACATGGTGGTGTTCAGCGCCGGCGTGCGTCCCCGTGACCAGCTCGCCCGCGACTGCGGACTGACGGTCGGCGAGCGCGGCGGCATCACCGTCGACGAGCAGTGCCGGACCGTCGCCGACCCGCACGTCTTCGCGATCGGCGAGTGCGCGCTGGCCGCCGACGGCCGGGTGTACGGCCTGGTCGCGCCCGGCTACGAGCAGGCCGAGACCGCGGCGGCGACGATCGCGGCCGACGAGGCCAGCTTCACCGGCGCCGACCTGTCGACCAAGCTCAAGCTGCTCGGCGTGGACGTGGCGTCCTTCGGCGACGCGCACGGCACCGCCGAGGACTGCCTGGACGTCGTCTACTCCGACTCCCGCTCCGGCCTGTACAAGAAGCTGGTCATCGGCCGTGACGGCACCCTGCTCGGCGGCATCCTGGTCGGCGACGCGGAGGCCTACGGCACCCTGCGGGCGTTCACCGGGTCCGTGCCGCCCGTCTCCCCCGAGTCGCTGGTCCTGCCGGCCGGTTCCGGAGAGGCCGTCCAGCTCGGCCCGTCCGCGCTGCCGGACGAGGCGATCATCTGCTCCTGCCACAACGTGTCCAAGGGCACCATCCGCGGCGCGGTGACGGAGCACTCCTGCACGACCGTGCCCGAGGTCAAGAAGTGCACCAAGGCCGGCACCGGCTGCGGCAGCTGCGTGAAGGTGCTCGGCCAACTGGTCACCGCCGAGCTGGAGGCGAGCGGCGTCGAGGTCGACAAGGGCCTGTGCGGCTGCTTCTCGCAGACCCGCGAGGAGCTGTACGAGATCGTCCTCGCCCTGCGCATCAACACCTACCAGGACCTCCTGGACCGCTACGGCCGCGACGGCGCCCGGGGCGGCGACGGCTGCGACGTCTGCAAGCCCGCGATCGGCTCGATCATCGCGTCCCTCGCCCCGACCATCGGCGCGAGCGGCTACGTCCTGGACGGCGAGCAGGCGGCACTGCAGGAGACCAACGACCACTTCCTGGCCAACCTGCAGAAGAACGGCTCCTACTCGGTCGTCCCGCGCATCCCCGGCGGCGAGATCACCCCCGAGGGCCTCATCGTGATCGGTGAGATCGCCCGCGACTTCGGCCTCTACACGAAGATCACCGGCGGCCAGCGGATCGACATGTTCGGCGCCCGGGTCGAACAACTTCCGCTGATCTGGACCCGGTTGGTGGACGCCGGCTTCGAGTCCGGCCACGCCTACGGCAAGTCGCTGCGCACCGTGAAGTCCTGCGTCGGCCAGACCTGGTGCCGCTACGGCGTCCAGGACTCCGTCCGCATGGCGATCGACCTGGAGCTGCGCTACCGGGGGCTCAGGTCGCCGCACAAGCTCAAGTCGGCGGTGTCGGGCTGTGCCCGCGAGTGCGCCGAGGCCCAGTCGAAGGACTTCGGCGTCATCGCCACCTCCAACGGCTGGAACCTGTACGTCGGCGGCAACGGCGGCGCCACCCCCCGCCACGCAGACCTGCTCGCCCAGGACCTGTCGGACGCCGAACTCATCCGGCTGATCGACCGGTTCCTGATGTTCTACATCCGCACCGCGGACCGCCTGGAGCGCACCTCGACCTGGCTGGAGCGCATCCCCGGCGGCCTGGACCACGTGCGGGACGTGGTGGTGGAGGACTCGCTCGGCATCTGCGAGGAGCTGGAGTCCCTGATGACGGCGCACGTGGCGCACTACGCCGACGAGTGGGCGACCACCATCAACGACCCCGAGAAGCTGGCCCGGTTCGTGTCCTTCGTGAACGCGCCGGACACCCCCGACCCGGTCGTCGGCTTCGTCCCCGAGCGCGACCAGATCAAGCCCGACCTGCCGCTGCTGACCATCGGCCACCGACCCCTGGAAGGGAGTGCCCAGCGATGACCCTGGCGCCCGAGACCACCGACCTGAAGGTCCAGCTCCGGCTGGCGCAGCATGCGGAGGAATGGTTCACGGTCTGTGACCTGAGCCTGCTCGTCCCCGGCCGGGGCGTGGCCGCGCTGCTGCCGGACGGCCGCCAGGTCGCCCTGTTCCGCGACCGCGCCGGCGAGCTGTACGCCGTCGACAACCGCGACCCGTTCAGCGGCGCGGCCGTCCTCTCCCGCGGTCTCACCGGAACCCACCGGGGCCGCCCCTTCGTCGCCTCCCCCCTGCTCAAGCAGCGCTTCGACCTGACCAGCGGTGAGTGCCTGGACGACGACGCGGTACGCATCCACACATACGAGGTCCGCACGGCCTGAACGGTGCGGCCCGGCCGGGAGAAGCGGCTCAGCGTAAGCGGCTTACCGAAGGGGCTTACCGGACGGCCCCTTGCCTGAGAAGCCGTATGCCTATCGATCATGAGCGCGGTTCTGATCGAACGGGGTCCCAGGTCGAGTGATCTTGGCCGCGCGGGCGCATGAAAGCAGGACCTCCGGTGCAGCACGAGGGTTGCGAAGCCAACTCGAGCGCCAGGAGGCCCTGTTGTCCCAGTCTTGCGTGACGGACCTGTTCCCGTCCAACTCCCGCGTGTCGGCGTGCGATTGCCTCGCTCACCGGTTCGGGAACGCGGCCGACCGCCCGGAGAGGGCGCCGGTGTATCCCTCCGACATGACGGATGAGGAATGGGCGGTGGTGCGCGACGCGATGCCGGTCCCGGCCTGGCTGGAGGGCCGGGGCGGACAGCCGGAGGGCTACTGCCACCGGCAGATGCTGGACGCGATCTTCTACGTCACCGACAATGGGATCAAGTGGCGCTCCCTGCCTGTCGATTACCCGGCATGGGACCGCGTGTACGCCTACTTTCGCAGGTGGCGACGGGCGGGCCTGGCCCGGGAGTTCCACGACCGGCTGCGCGGAAGGGTCCGTGAGGCCGAGGGCCGTCAGCCAGAGCCGACGGCAGCGATCATCGACTCGCAGTCGGTGAAGGGCGCCTCCTCGGTGCCCGCCGCCTCACGCGGCTACGACGGCGGCAAGAAGATCAACGGAAGGCGCCGGCACGTCATCACGGACAGCATCGGCCTCGTCTTGATGGTGCTGGTGACGGCCGGACACGTGACCGACCGGCAGGCCGCCCGCGTCATGCTGCCCCATCTGCGGGCGCGGTTCCGCACGATCACGCTGGTGTGGGCCGACGGCGGCTACACCGGCTGCCTGGTCGACTGGGCGAAGGAGAAACTCCAGCTCACGCTGGAGATCGTCAAACGCAGCGACGACATGAAGGGGTTCGTGGTGCTGCCGAGAAGGTGGGTGGTCGAGCGCACCCTGGGATGGCTGATGCGCTCGCGGCGCCTGGTGCGCGACTTCGAGACACTGCCCGCCTCCAGCGAGGCGTTCATCTACTTCTCGCAGGCCATGCTCATGAGCCGCCGTCTTGCCCGGACAGCCTCCCGGCCCCGGCAGGAGCGGTCACAGTGGACTGCCGCGGCGTGAACCGTCCAGACGGCGACACCGCCAGCCAGCCCCGCTCGGCCAGGCGCCTCGCCTTGGACCGCACCCCCTCGATCTTCGCCGGCACCAACTCCAGCCCCAGCCCGGACGCGATCTCCTTCGCCGGCACCCCCTCACCGCCTCCCGGACCGGACTCCACCACCTCCACGATCCGCCGGTAATCCGGCGCGAGCGCCTCCACCGTCGTCCCCTCCCCGAAGTGCGGCACGATCGACCCCGCAACCGGGACCTTCACCGCTGTGGTCTCCGGCACCGGTTCTGGCGCCTCCCGCACGGCCGCATCCGCCGCATCACCAGGGGCGGCCAGGGCCTCGGCCAGCTCCGCCCGAGCGATCGCCCGGCGTTCCAACACCGCCTCGGCCGCGGCGAGTTCGGACAAGATCCGGTCCGCCTCCACCTGAAGTTCCTCCACCCGCACCCGGGCAACGGCCTCCCGCTCCTCCAGCAACCCCATCACCGACGCCACCGGCCACCTCCGCATCATCCAGGACGAACTGATCGCCCGAACGCTCCCACGACGACACCGGAACCATGCCTGAGCAGCGGAAACTCAGTGATCACATCCGGAAAGACAACGGCTTCTGAGGGTGGCTTGTCAGAGGGTGCTTGCCTGAGGGTGGTTTGCCTGAGGGCGGCTGACGGGGGCCCCCGTAAGAACGCCGGGCGGCTTCGGGTGCCGAGCAGCCCGGCGCGGGGACACGAACCCGGTTCCGGGGCCCGGCTCTCCGGGCCCCGACTCCGAGCCCCGGAGAACTCAGGGGTTCGGGACATCAGGGCGTCGGGGAGTCGGGACGTCAGTTCTTCAGGGCGTCGTACGACACCCCGGTCAGCTCCTCGGAGGCGGTCCACAGCCGTGCCGCCACCCGGTCGTCGAGGGTCCAGGGCGCGCGCCAGGAGGGTCCGGGAGCGCCGCGCCACATCGCCAGCGACGGGCCGGTGAACGAGTCCGGACGCACACCCGGCGCGGTCGCCGCGTACAGGGCGGGCAGCGCACCGGCCTCGGCGGGCTGGGCGAGCACCCGGTTGCCGAGTGCCATCATCCGCTCGGCAGCCCGGCGCCCCTCCGCGCGCGGACCGGCCGTCTGGAGGTTGGTCGACGCGTAGCCCGGGTGCGCGGCCGCCGCCACGACGTCGGCGCCTGTCGCCGCGAGCCTGCGCGCGAGCTCGTGCGTGAAGAGGAGGTTGGCGGTCTTGGACCGCCCGTAGGCGATCCAACGGCGATACCGGCGTTCGGAGTTGAGGTCACGGAGATCGACGGCGCCGAGAAGGTGCGCCATGCTGGACACGGTCACGACCCGAGGTCCGGCGGTCCGACCGGGCGCGGCGAGCAGCGTGGGCAGCAGAAGCCCGGTGAGGGCGAAGTGCCCCAGATGGTTCACCCCGAACTGCGTCTCGAACCCGTCGGCGGTGACGCCGTACGGCATCGCCATCACACCGGCGTTGTTGACGAGCAGGTCGAGCCGCTCGTACGGCAACGACGCCGCGAACGCCCGCACCGAGGCGAGATCACCGAGGTCGAGCGAGCCCAACTCCACCTCGGCCTGCGGCACTTCTGCGCGCAACCGCTCGACGGCGTCCCTCCCCCGCGCCTCGCTCCGGCAGGCGAGCACGACGCGTGCACCCCGCCGCGCGAGTTCCCGCGCGGTGACGTACCCGAGCCCGCTGTTGGCCCCGGTGACCACAGCGGTGCGACCGCCCTGGTCAGGCATGTCACGCACACCCCAGGCAGCCATGGCCGTCCTCCCTCCGCACACCCTCTCGTTGGCAGGCACAGCGTACGGCGACCGTGGCCGGGGCCCGCGCGAGGCGCCTCAGCCGCCTGTCACCCGACAGCCGTACGCGTAGGTGATCAGCGTGTTCTCGAACCGCAGCTCCACGGGACGCTCGCAGAGGACGACGGAGTCGTCCAGGGGCCACCACCGGCGGGACTCCCTCGCCACCCTTCCGCGACCGCCCCGGTCACCGGCTCTTCGTCACCCATGCCCCCGAGCCTCCTCTTCGACCGCCCGGCTCACGCACGGGCGGGCACCCGATGCGGCTGCGCCGGCGAAGCCCGGTGTTCTCGCTGTCCGGCCTCCCTCCCCTGCTGCCAAGTAGCTTCTTGACCCTCACACCGTGTGAGGCGGTCAACTCGGAGACATCATGTTCACCATCGGAGACTTCGCCCGGCACGGCCGCGTTTCAGTCCGCATGCTGCGTCACTACGACGCGACCGGACTGCTGCGCCCGGCCCACGTCGACCCCGCCAGCGGCTATCGCCACTACACCGCCTCCCAGCTCGCCCGCCTCAACAGGGTCATCGCCCTCAAGGACCTCGGATTCACCCTCCAGCAGGTCCGGGACATCGTGGACGAGAAGGTCGGCCTCGAGGAACTGCGCGGCATGCTGCGGCTGCGGCGGGCCGAGCTGGAGACCGCGATGGCCGCCGCGGGAGCGCGGCTGGTCCAGGTCGAGGCGAGACTCCGAGCCATCGAAAGTGAGGGCCACATGCCCACGAACGACGTTGTCCTCAAGAGCGTCCCTCCCCTCAGGGTGGCGGAGCTGTCCGCGACCGCCGCGAGTTACGGGCCCGAGGACATCGGTCCCGTCATCGGCCCGCTCTACGACGAACTGTTCCGGTGCCTGGGCTCGGCGGACATCACCCCCACGGGGCCCGGCGTCGCGTACTACGAGGACGCCCCGGAGGGCGGTGGCAGGATCAGCGTCCACGCCGCCGTCCAGGTCTCCGCCCCTCTCCAGGACAGCGTCTTCCGCGTCCTCGACCTGCCACCCCTCGACCGGGCGGCGACCATCGTGCACCGCGGCCCGATGGACACCGTGCTCCCCACCGCCCAGGCCCTGGCCCGCTGGGTCGACGCCAACGGCTACCGGTCGATCGGGTACCCCCGTGAGATCAACCTGGAATGCCCCGAGAACCGCGACGACTGGGTGACGGAGTTGCAGGCGCCGGTGACCCGGATCTGACCACTCGCACCCCGGACGCTCTCCTCTTCGACGGTCAGCTCGTGGCCGGGACCACGGTGCCGAAGGAGGCGGCGGCGATCTGCTGGACATAGCGGATCTCGGAGCCGTTCACGTTGGTGGGGTTGACCGAGTAGACGATCTTCCGGGAGAGGTCGCGGGTGGAGAACACGCCACTGGTGTAGCCGGGACGGGAGCCGGTCTTGCCCCAGACCACGGCACCGTTGGATGCCTTCACCCGCATCAGGCCCATGGTCATACAGGCCCGGCCGGCATCGGTCTCGGTACGGCACTGGCTGCTGCGGAAACTGGGGACGTCCGGGACCGCGAAGAGCTCGGCCTGCTGGGCCGGCGGAAGGAAGCGGCCACGGAAGAGCGCGGATATGAAACGGTCGAGGTCAGCGGCGGTGGAGATCATGCCGCCCTCGGCCCAGGGCCAGGGACTCTGCTCCGTGACATCCACCGGATGCGAAGTGCCGTCCGAGGACTTGACCGTCAGATATCCATGGGAGTGCGGGCTCGGCAGCCGCGGGTCGTGGGCGTTGGGGACATACGTGTCGTGCAGGGCGAGAGGCCGGGTGATGCGGGCCCGCACCTCGTCGGCGAAGCGGTGCCCGGTGATCTTCTCGACCAGCAGGCCGGCGACGTAGTAGTTCATCCCGTTGTACTGCTGCGCGGTACCCGGCGCGAACTGCACGGGCTGGCCCGCCATCAGGTCGATCACCTGCTGCGGTGTGAAGCTCTTGAGGCGATTGGCGGCGAACCACTCGGGACTGCCGTCTCCGAAGTCGGGGTTACCGGCGCCGCGCGGAAGCCCGCTGGTGTGGTTGAGCAGCTGGCCGACGGTCACGGGCGGCAGCCCGGCCGGCAGAACGCCCGGCAGGTACCGCTGTACGGGCTCGTCCAGATCGAGCCGGTGCTCGGCGGCGAGCTGGAGAACGATCGTGGCGGTGAACACCTTGGAGATGCTGCCGATCCGGATGTGCGCATCAGACGGCACGCCCTGACCGGCCTTCAGGTCGCCCACACCCGA
Source organism: Streptomyces sp. P3 (assembly GCF_003032475.1). Classification (NCBI taxonomy): domain Bacteria; kingdom Bacillati; phylum Actinomycetota; class Actinomycetes; order Kitasatosporales; family Streptomycetaceae; genus Streptomyces; species Streptomyces sp. P3. The sequence goes on along the minus strand of NZ_CP028369.1, from coordinate 3,608,396 downwards.
GGTGCCCGACCAGTGGCCCGCGCGACCGGTGATCCGTAACAGCGCGCCGGTGACGTCCGCGTTGGGCAATCCGCCGATGGCCGCCTGGAGCGCGACGGGATCCAGCCCGGGCAACGGCGCGGTGACGGCAGCGCGCGTCGGGCCGGAAGCGGCGGAGGAGGCAGGCGCTGCCAACGCCGTGGCCAGCAGGCTTCCGCAGGCGGCCAGGGTGATCCAACAGGTTCGACGCGCAGAGCTGTTCACTGTGGGGCCCTCCATGAGGGTGACGATGGTGGTCGGACCGGCAAGCGACCGGCCCACCACCAGTCTCATCCGCACCGACACCCCGTCCCATCAGGGAGGCCCCTGAGCCAACCCCGATCCAACCCTGGTACCACCCCTGCGCTGCCCGCTGCCCGCTGCCCGCTGCCCGCTGCCCGAACGAAGCAGCACACTCCTGCATGCCGGCCCGGCGGCACAACGAGAAGAGGGGCGGCGACACCGGCCGCCGCCCGTCATCACCCCCACCGCTAATCCCGCCGAATCAACTCCGGATCAATCCGCCGCCCCACCAACGGCAAGGACCCTAGAGCGGCGATGACGACGACCCCGAGCGCCGACCCAACCAACAACGGCAACCCGTCCCCGTCCCAGAAGATGGCTCCGCCACCGGTCACCAGATAGCTCGACTCAGCCATCTTCCCAGTCACCACGGCTAGCACGAGCCCGACGGCCAAAGGCACAACAACTTGGGCAACTTGAACGGCCTGCAGCGTACGAGGCCTGACCCCCAGCAACGTCAATGCGGTGACCTGCGGGCGACGCTCCACAGCCCTGTCGGTGGCGGCGACGAGATAGGCAGCCACACCGATGATCAGCCCGAGGATCATGCCCACCCCGAGGAGGGTCTTGATGACGGTGATCTGCTGGAGGGCGGCGGGGTCGACCCCGTCCAACTCAACCTCGATCGTGGGATCGACTCCTGCGATGCCCTCAAGTACAGAGCGCACGGTGTCGGGGTCGGAGCTACTGATGAGGGCAAGCGTGGCCCTGGTCTGCGGACGGAAGCCCTTGGGAAGGGCGGAGGGCGGGATCAAGACTGAGCCACTGCCAGCCAACTGCGTCGCGGTGTCGTCGTGGTAACGAATAGTCCGGGACGGCACTTGAACCGTCACGAAGCGGCTCTTACCCTCCGCGTTCTGTAACTGGAAGGGGAAGCGCCTCCCGGCCTTGCTGAACTCATTATTGGAGTAGTCCGGAATCATGAGTCGCGCGGAACGTCCTTCTACGCAGTTCCCGACTACTGACGCCATTCTGCGCAACTGGTCGCAGGTGGCGATCACCGCACTGATACTCTCCGGAAACTTCTCACTGTCAAGGTCGACCCACGAGTCCGCGAGGACGGCGTGCCCCCGCACTCCTGACACCCGTTGCATGGTCTGCTCCGTACGAGGACTCATGCCGCCGAGTGGCATTGTGTAGAGCTGAACCCGTGCGGTGTTCTTTGACACTTGGTCCAGTTCGATGAGCACCCCCTGGGTAAGGGAGGCTGCATACACCAGAAGCACCAGACCCGTCGCCACACGCAAAGCTCCGCCCGGTTCCATCTCGTTGCGACGCATGGCCAGACCGAGGGACAGTGAACTCGTCACTCGGGCCACCCTGCAGGCAAGAGCACGCGAGAGAATCGGAAGCGTCAACACGAGACCCGCACCGACCAACACGACGGCGAGGGGCATCAGGATCGCGGAAAGCGAGGTCTCGCTAGGGGCATGCCCTGTCGCTCCAGCCACGCAATATCCGATGACGATGCCCATGCCCGGAACGAGCGGGAGCAACCCCCACAAGCGGGGTGGCTTCTCCACCGCGCTGCGCCGCACGGACAGTGGATTGGCGGCAGCCTTCTTCGCGCCGGCTCTGCCCACGAACCAGGCAAGCGCCGGACACCCCACCAGGCAGACCAGGAACGTACTCCCAGACAGCGCACCATCACTCGGGTACCACTTGAATCCAGGCAGCCCCACTCGTGACACCAACTGATTGACGACCCAGTACGCCCCCAGACCGAGAACGGCGCCCAGCAAGGTGGCGGCGACGGTCTCCGCAGCGTTGACACGCTGCGTGCCCTTTCGGCTCAGACCGAGCAGACGCAATGCGGCCAGCCGCCTCATTCGAGAGGCGGCCGACAGCCGAGCGCAGACGGAAAGGAACACCGCCAGCGGAAGCAGGACGACGCCAGCGAGAGTGAAGCGGAGGATGTCGAGTGTTGAGGCTTCGACAGTCGGAAATCTAGTTTCCACCTGCCCGAACTTCGACAAATGCCCACCCGCCTTGAGCATTTCTCGACTGGAGCCCACATACGCATAGAGTTCATCGGGATTAGACAGCCCCTCGTGAGAGATCACACCTGCCTCGCGGCCCGGCAAGAGATGAGCCAAGCCCGCATCACCCCGAAGGAGATCATGCAATCGCGGGGACACAATCACTTGACCAGGTTCGGGAAGTTTAGATAGGCCTGGCGGCGGAGCGATCGACGCACCTCCTGCTGCCACGAAAATCCGAGTTAGGGGCTCCGTTCCGTAAGGGTCCACTCTAGTAAGCGCTAGCCCCCTTCCGGATTCAGAAATACATCCCCCCAGGCCGTTGGAACAATCCGGCTCACGAGCTGCCTTACGAGCGTCCTGCGCGGACAAAATACCTGGAATTGCGAGCATGGCGGCAAGGCAACACACCCCGATAGCGCTGCCTGCCGCCATGAGGAGGAAGCGGGCGCGATTTCCTCGACCACTGCCCATCAGGAGCCTCAGACCCAGGAGAAGTTCCTTCACGATGCTTCACATACCTCTTCTTTGAGCTCGCCATCGCACATGGTGTAGCGAATATCAGCCCGGGCTGCCACCTGAGAATCATGAGTCACAAGCACAACCGCCGTCCCCTGCGAGCGCGCCAGGCTCAGGAATTCTTCCAAAACAGCAGCGGCGTTGCCGCTATCGAGCGAACCAGTGGGCTCATCGGCAAACACAACGGCAGGTTTGTGCACCAAGGCCCGAGCGACGGCCACACGCTGACATTGCCCGCCTGAAACCTGCGATGGGCGACGTTCCCGAAGTTTCGCGAGACCGAGACGATCAAGTACCTCACCAGCTACGGCAAGCGCTTGAGCTTTTCGCTGTCCGGCAAGGCGCAGCGGCAGCGCCGCATTCTCCTCGACCGTCAACTCAGGCAATAGCTCTCCGTATTGAAAGACAAACCCGAACTGCTCACGACGGAGGGCACTGAGCCCCTCATCGTCGAGATCACCGAGAGCACGACCTGCAAAGCGAACCTCTCCACGGCTGACCGGGAGTACGCCAGCGAGGCAGTAGAGCAAGGACGACTTTCCAGAACCGCTCTGCCCAGTGATCGCCACAACTTCTCCTCGACCAAGAGAGATCTCAGCGTTCCGAACAGCTAGCGTTTCACCGTAGAGGAGATCAACACCTCTAGCGGACAGGACTTCTGACGTATTGATTTCGTTCCCCAATCAGGAGCCCGGGGCCAGGTTGATTTACCTGGACCCGGGATTTCCGAAGCCCTCAGCCATGATCCCAGTCGTAGGTGAGCATCTTTGATCGCATACAGTTGTCCGGCCGAAGGGTGCCGCGGTCACGACAGGCTCGAAGCCTGGCCTCCCCTGTATACCGCTGAGCACCATTCCAATTGAATTTATGCAGCTCCACTGCACTCCGCTGCTTACCGTAATAGCGTACCCAGCCGTGCCCCTGAACCTTTACCTCGACGTAGACGTTGTGTCGGTCGCTGGAGATCACATCCAGGAGTCGCCCAGACCATTCAAACGCCCCGTGATTTACGCCCGGCCGATTGAATACGTACTATCCCCCCGTGAACGCCACCCCTGCCGTTTCAAGCGTCGAAATCTCCCCCCTCGCCGGCGAGGCGAACGCTGCCACCGCCGCGCTGAGCACCAGGCCCACTGAAGCCACGCCGAGCACTGCCCTCTTCACGCATACCTCCATCACCACCAGCGACACTGTCGTCGCCTTGAGTAACGGACTGTAGCGGTGCGTATGTTGACAGAAACGATCTATCACCGCGTAACCACCACATCAGGTGATCGACTTCCAGCCAGACCGTCGGAAACAAGAAGGGGCACTCTCGGCTCGCGTGTGACGGCGTTCGCACGCGCCATGCCACCGCGAACGCAAGAAGACGGCACCCCCGCACAGGGTGCCGTCCTTCTTGTGGGCCGGGGCCACCGTCGATCGGTGAGGGTCGGGGACCGGCGGCGGTCCCGGGGTTCGTTGCCCGGAGGGGTCAGCGGTGGTCGCTGCCCGTGGACTGGGTCGCCGCCCGGCCCGCTTCCAGGCGGGCGACCGGGATGCGGAACGGGGAGCAGGAGACGTAGTCCAGCCCGACCTCGTGGAAGAAGTGCACGGACTCCGGGTCGCCGCCGTGTTCGCCGCAGACGCCGAGTTTCAGGTCGGGGCGGGTGGCGCGACCGGCCTCGGCCGCGGCCTTGACCAGGGAGCCGACGCCGTCCCTGTCGATGGTCTCGAAGGGGCTGACGCCGAAGATGCCCTTCTCCAGGTAGGCCGTGAAGAAGGAGGCCTCCACGTCGTCGCGGCTGAAGCCCCACACCGTCTGCGTGAGGTCGTTCGTGCCGAAGGAGAAGAACTCGGCCGCCTCGGCGATCTGGCCGGCGGTGAGGGCCGCCCGCGGGAGTTCGATCATCGTGCCGATCGCCAACTTCAGCTCGACGCCGGTGGCCGCCTCGACCTCGGCGATGACCTGGTCGGCCTCCTCGCGGACGATCTCCAGCTCCTGGACCGTGCCGACCAGCGGAATCATGATCTCGGCACGCGGGTCGCCCTTGGCGTTGCGGCGCTCCGCGGCCGCCTCGGCGATGGCGCGGACCTGCATCGTGAACAGGCCGGGGATGACCAGGCCCAGGCGCACGCCGCGCAGACCCAGCATCGGGTTCTGCTCGTGCAGCCGGTGCACCGCCTGGAGCAGCCGCAGGTCGTTCTCGTGGGACTCCTGGCGGGACTCGGCCAGCGCCACGCGTACGGACAGCTCGGTGATGTCGGGCAGGAACTCGTGCAGCGGCGGGTCCAGGAGACGGACCGTCACCGGGAGGCCGTCCATGGCCTCGAAGAGCTCGACGAAGTCCTTCTTCTGGAGCGGGAGCAGCTGCTTCAGCGACTCCTCGCGCTCCTCCTGCGTGTCCGCCAGGATCAGGCGCTCCACCTGCTCGCGGCGGTCGCCGAGGAACATGTGCTCGGTGCGGCACAGGCCGATGCCCTGGGCGCCGAAGCGGCGGGCGCGCAGCGCGTCCTCGGCGTTGTCCGCGTTGGCGCGCACCCGCAGCCGGCGCTTGCGGTCGGCGAAGGCCATGATGCGGTGGACGGCTTCGACCAGTTCGTCGGCGTCGTCGGCGCCCGCGTGCATCCGCCCCTCGAAGTACTCGACGACCGGGGACGGGACGACGGGTACCTCGCCCAGGTAGACCTTGCCGGAGGAGCCGTCGATGGAGATGACGTCGCCCTCCTCCACCACGTGGCCGCCCGGCACGGTCATCCGGCGGCGCTTGGTGTCGACCTCGAGCTCCTCCGCGCCGCAGACGCAGGTCTTGCCCATGCCGCGGGCCACGACCGCCGCGTGCGAGGTCTTGCCGCCGCGGCTGGTCAGGATGCCCTCGGCGGCGATCATGCCGTCCAGGTCGTCGGGGTTCGTCTCACGGCGGACGAGGATGACCTTCTCGCCGGAGCGCGACCACTTCACGGCCGTGTAGGAGTCGAAGACCGCCTTGCCGACGGCCGCACCCGGGGAGGCCGCGATGCCCCGGCCGACCTTCTCGACCTTCGCGTCCTCGTCGAAGCGCGGGAACATCAGCTGGGCGAGCTGCGCGCCGTTGACGCGCTGCAGCGCCTCCGTCTCGTCGATCAGGCCCTGGTCGACGAGCTGGGTGGCGATGCGGAACGCCGCGCCGGCGGTGCGCTTGCCCACGCGTGTCTGGAGCATCCACAGATGGCCGCGCTCGATGGTGAACTCGATGTCGCAGAGGTCCTTGTAGTGGTTCTCCAGCGTCTCCATGATGCCGAGCAGCTGGTCGTAGGACTTCTTGTCGATCTGTTCCAGTTCGGCGAGCGGCACGGTGTTGCGGATGCCCGCGACGACGTCCTCGCCCTGGGCGTTCTGGAGGTAGTCGCCGTAGACGCCCTGGTGGCCGGAGGCGGGGTCGCGGGTGAAGGCGACGCCGGTGCCCGAGTCGGGGCCGAGGTTGCCGAAGACCATCGAGCAGACGTTGACGGCGGTGCCGAGGTCGCCGGGGATGCGCTCCTGGCGGCGGTAGAGCTTGGCGCGGTCGCCGTTCCAGGACTCGAAGACGGCCTTGATGGCGAGGTCCATCTGCTCACGCGGGTCCTGCGGGAAGTCCCGGCCGGCCTCGGTCTTGACGATCTTCTTGAAGCGGGTGACCAGCTTCTTGAGGTCGGCCGCCTCCAGCTCGGTGTCGACGGCGACCTTCTTCGCCTTCTTCGCCGCCTCCAGGGCGTCCTCGAAGAGCTCGCCGTCCACGCCGAGGACCGTCTTGCCGAACATCTGGATCAGCCGTCGGTAGGAGTCCCAGGCGAAGCGGGCGTCGCCGGCCTGCTCGGCCAGCCCCTGGACCGACCTGTCGGAGAGCCCGATGTTCAGGACGGTGTCCATCATTCCCGGCATGGAGAACTTCGCGCCGGAGCGTACGGACACCAGCAGCGGATCGTCGGCCTGGCCGAGCTTCTTGCCCATCCGGTCCTCGAGGGCGACGAGGTGAGCACTCACCTCGTCACGCAGTGCCGCCGGCTCTTCGCCGCTGTCGAGGTAGACCTTGCAGGCCTCGGTGGTGATGGTGAAGCCGGGAGGGACGGGGAGGCCCAGGTTGGTCATCTCGGCGAGGTTCGCGCCCTTGCCGCCGAGGAGGTCCTTGAGGTCCTTGTTGCCCTCGGTGAAGTCGTAGACGAACTTCACGCCCTCAACGCTCGCGGCCTGCTCGGCACCATGAAGATCTTTGTTTTCCGACACGGGTCTCGACTCCTCGAGGACGCGGTGGCTGCCCTGACGGGCAGGAACATACCCAGATCAAAGGCTTCTGGGTACGTCCACTTGCACGTCATACGCGCGTAACCAGCCGTCCGCCAGCGGATCGAAAGTCAAGGCTTGGCAAGCGCAGGGCAGTCGATGTTTTCACCTCTTGAACGCAAGCATCTCCCATCCGTCGCCTATTGCGCTCACATGAGCGTCGAGTGGCGCGATTGTTTTCGATCGATGAACGATCACCTGGTGGCACTCAGTGCCACTCCTTGGAGAAGTGCAGTCGCCCTCGATTTGCTCATCTGAGCACCACTCCCCTCAGGGGTGGCGAGAATCACGCTTCTTCAGGCCTCCTCATGTCACCATGCGGACACCCCGGCGGACGCCCCGTCAACGCGGCCGGGCGACGGAAACCCGCCCGTCACACGAGCACGCGACAGCACGCGACCCACGAGTACGTGACCCACGAGCACCCGACGCGGGAGATCCGTCGTACGAGCCGTCGAGCGAGGTCCGTCGCACCAGCACCCGATGCATGAGCACCCAACACGCGAGCACCCCGTCACACGAGCGTCCCTCACACCCCCAGGGCCAGCAACCGCGCCTCGGCCCGCTCGGGCGTGTACAGGTGCTCCACCACCAGCGCTCCCGCCCCCACCAGGCCCGCCCGCTCCCCCAACCGCGAGGTCACCACGTCCAGCCGGGCCGTGGAGCGGGGCAGCGCGCGCTGGTAGAGCAGCTCGCGCACGCCGGTGAGGAACGCGGTTCCGGCCAGATCCCCGGCGATCATCAGCACACCGGGGTTCAGCAGCGTCACGACCGTGGCGAGCACGTCCCCGACGCGGCGGCCCGCCTCGCGGGCCAGCGCGGCCGCCTCGGGGTGCCCGGCGGCGAGCAGGTCGCGCACATCCGAGCCGGACGCCGCCGGCACCCCCGCCTCCGCCAGCCGGCGGGCCACGGCGCCTCCGCTGGCGACGGCCGCGAGGCAGCCGTGCGAACCGCAGCGGCACAGCGCGTCCGCGCCCACCCGGATGTGCCCGATGTCGCCGGCCCCGCCGTCCACGCCCCGGAAGATCGCACCGTCGACCACCACTCCGGCGCCGATGCCGGTCGACACCTTGACCAGCACGAACGCCGAGCAGTCGGGGTGTCCGGTGCGCTGTTCGCCATATGCCATGAGGTTCGCGTCGTTGTCGACGAGGACCGGGACCGCGGCAGGTGCGCCGCTCCGCTCCGTGAAGGCACGGGACAGGCGGCCCCGTATGTCGTAGCCGTCCCAGCCCGGCATGATCGGCGGCTGGACCACCCGCCCGGTCCCGGAGTCCACGGGTCCGGGGACGCCGAGTCCGATGCCGCAGACCTCTTCCGGCAGGTGGCCGGCCTGCTCGAGCAGGCCGGCGAACCAGCCGCCGAGCGCGCCGAGCACCGCGTCCGGGCCGTCCTCGACGACCAGCGTGCCGCCGCGCTCCGCAAGGATCTCCCCGGTCAGCGTCAGGACGGCGGCACGCGCGTGTCTGGTGTCCAGGTCCGCCGCGAGGACGACCGCGTGGGCGTCGTCGAACTCGAGGGTGATGGAGGGGCGGCCACCCAGCGGGGAGTCCACCGGGCCGCCGGCACCCTCGCGCAGCCAGCCCGCGCGGAACAGTCGGTCCAGGCGCTGGCCCACGGTGGCGCGGGAGAGTCCGGTGGCCTGCTGGAGGGCGCCGCGGGTGGTCGCGCGGCCCGTGCGGACCAGTTCGAGCAGATCTCCGGCGCTGCCCTGGCCTCGCCCCGTCATGCGCACCCCCTTGTGTTCATCAAGCCTGCATTACATATTGGGTTCTGCGTGTTAAATAGACGTAACTCTACGGTAGCCATCGCCGAGCCCTGCCGCGCGCGGTGGTCTCGTCGTCTTCGGGGAGCCCCGTGTGGATCGCACCGCCCAGCTCGTCGTCAACGCGGCCGAGCCCGCCGTCGCACGTCTCTCAGGCGACGCAGCTGTCACGGACATCACGGATGTCACATATGTCACCGAAGACGCAAGCCTCACAGGTGTCACAGGTGCCGCAGGCATCACAGGCGTCACGGGCGGTACAGGCGTCACAGGCACGGTCGGCGGGGAAGCGACCGCGTCGCCCGGCGGCGGGTCGGCATCCCTCCGTGTTCTGCACAGGAGGGCGGTGGCGGTGCTGGACGCCAACTGGACCGGCACGTCGACGGTTCCCTCACGCGGCCTGTACCCGCACCAGTGGTCCTGGGACTCGGCGTTCGTCGCCATCGGACTGCGGCACGTCTCGCCGCGCCGGGCGCAGACCGAGCTGGAGACGCTGCTGAAGGCCCAATGGGGCGACGGGCGCATCCCGCACATCGTCTTCAACCCCTCCGTGCCGCTCGACGCGTACTTCCCGAGCCCCGACTTCTGGCGTTCCTCGACCGCGGGGCGCGCTGCGGGCGCCCCGCGCACCGTACAGACCTCCGGCATCGTGCAGCCACCGGTGCACGCGCTCGCGGCCTGGCTGGTGCACCGCGCCGATCCGGGGCTCTCACGGGCCCGCGGCTTCCTCGCCCGGGTGTACCCGCGGCTGGCCGCCTGGCACCGCTATCTGGTGCACCGGCGCGACCTGGGGGGCGGCGGGCTGGCATCGGTCGTCCACCCGTGGGAGCAGGGTATGGACAACTCCCCGAGCTGGGACGCCCCGCTCGCCCGGATCACCCCCGCTCCCGCCCGCTCGTTCCGCCGCGCCGACCTCGATCACGGCGCGGCCGAGGACCGTCCGACGGACCTGGACTACGGGCGGTACGTCCGGCTCGCGACGGAGTACCGGGACGCGGGCTACGCCGACCCGGACCGCACCCGCACAGGTCGCACCGAGCCAAGCCGCACCCGCACAGGTCGCACCGACACGGGCCACGCCGACGGCTTCGCCGTCGAGGACCCCTCGTTCAACGCGCTGCTCATCGCGTCCGAGTACGCGCTCGCGCACATCGCGGACGAGCTGGGGGCGACGGGCGCGGCCCGCCGCACGCGCGCGGAGCGGCTGACGGCGGCGCTCGTCGAGCGGCTGTGGGATCCGGCGGAGGGCATGTTCTTCTGCCGGGACGTGATCGGCGGGGACCTCGTGCCGGAGCGCGGCGTCTCCGGTCTCGTCCCGCTCCTGCTGCCCGGGCTGCCGCACGAGGTCGCCGCCGGCCTCGTACGGACCCTGCGCGGCCCGCACTTCGGGCTGGGCTCCGCCACCCGCCTCGTGCCCAGCTACGACCTGCTCGGCGAGGCTTTCGACCCGCAGCGCTACTGGCGCGGCCCGGCCTGGTTCAACACGAGCTGGCTGCTGGAGCGGGGGCTCGCGCTGCACGGCGAGCACGCCGGGGCAGAGGCGCTGCGCCGGGCGGTGCTCGACCTCGCGGGCTCCTCGGACTTCGCCGAGTACGTGGACCCGTACACCGGCGAGGCCTGCGGCACGACCGGCTTCAGCTGGACGGCCGCGCTCACGCTCGACCTCGTCCACCGGGACGGGCCGGGCACCGGTACCGAGGGAGGGGACCTGGTATGACGGACCGGCACCATCTGCTCGTGTACGGCGGGACGTTCGCCGCCGTGGACGACCGCGGGGACATCAGCGGAGTCAGGGGGACCGGCACGGCCGCCGGGTCCCCGGAGGGGCTGTTCGTCCGGGACGCCCGGCACCTCAGCCGGTGGCAGCTGACCGTCGACGGTGCCGTGCCGGAGACGCTCTCGCCGGTGACGGACGGGGACGTCGCGCGGTGCGTGCTGGTCCCGCGCGGCGGGCGGGACGAACCGCCGTCCTGCACGGTCTTCCGCGAACAGGCCGTCGGGGACAGCTCGTTCGTGGAGTCGCTGCGGGTGGTCAGCAACCGTCCGGTGGCGACGACGGTACGTCTCGCGGTCACCGCCGACGCCGACTTCGCCGACCAGTTCGAGCTGCGCGCCGACCACCGCACCTACGCGAAGACCGGGGCCGTCCGCGGCCGCCAGGTCCTCGACGACGGGGTGGAGTTCGGCTACCGGCGCGGCACATGGGCGTCCTGCACGACGGTGACGGCCGAGCCCGCGCCGGACGGCGTGGAGGAGACCGGCACCGGGGCGCGCCGTCTGGTGTGGAGGCTGGAGCTGGAACCGCACGGTGCGGCCGAGCTGGTCCTGCGGGTGATGGCCCGGCCGCACGGCGAGCGGCGGGCCTTGCGCGTGCCTCGCTCGCCGGCCTCGGTGGCCGGTCAACTGCAGGCGCTGGAGGACGAGTTCACCGAGGGGGTGGCGTTCCCCACCGGCTGGCCCGACCTGGCCGCCGCCTGCGCCCGCGGCCTCGCGGACCTGGCCGCGCTCCAGGTCCTCGCGAGCGGTCCGGACGGTGAGGAGCTGCGCGTGCCGGCGGCGGGCGCCCCCTGGTTCCTGACCCTGCTGGGCCGCGACGCCCTCCTCACCTCCCTCTTCACGCTCCCCTACCGCCCCCGCACGGCCGCGGCCACGCTGCTGGCGCTGGCCGCGGCCCAGGCCACCGAGGCGTCGCCGCGGACGGTGTCCCAGCCCGGCAAGATCGTGCACGAGGTACGGCACGGCGAACTCGCGCACTTCGGGCAGGTGCCGTTCGGCCGTTACTACGGCTCGGTCGACGCCACCCCGCTGTTCCTCGTCCTGCTCGGCGCGTACGTCGAACGGACCGCGGACACCGCGCTGGCCCGGCAACTGGAGCCGCACGCCCGGGCGGCAGTCGGCTGGATGCTGGACCACGGCGGGCTCACCACCCGCGGCTACCTGGTCTACCGGGCCGACCAGGGCGGTCTGGCCAACCAGAACTGGAAGGACTCCCCCGGTTCCATCTGCTCCGCCGACGGCGTCCGCGCGACCGGGGCCGTGACGGCGGCCGGGGCCCAGGGATACGCCTACGACGCGCTGCGCCGCACGGCGTGGACGGCGCGCACGGTGTGGGGCGACGCGTCGTACGCGGCCCTGCTGGAACAGGCGGCCGCCGACCTGCGCGACCGTTTCCAGCGGGACTTCTGGATGCCGGGCCGGTCCTTCCCGGCACTCGCCCTGGACGGCGCGGGCCGCCAGGTGGACGCGCTCGCCTCGGACGCCGGACATCTGCTGTGGTCCGGGCTGCTGGACAAGGAGTACGGGGAAGTGGTCGGCCGGCGCCTGCTCGAGCCGGACTTCTTCTCCGGCTGGGGCGTGCGCACGCTGGCGGCCGGGCAGCCCGCGTACCACCCGCTCTCCTACCACCGCGGGTCGGTCTGGCCGCACGACAACGCGCTGATCACGCTGGGTCTCGCCCGCTACGGCCTGCACGACGAGGCCCGGACGGTCGCGCACGCGCTGGTCGACGCGGCGGCCGCGACGGGCCACCGGCTGCCCGAGGTCCTCGCGGGCTACGGCCGCGACACGCACGCGGAGCCGGTGCCGTACCCGCACGCGTGCGTGCGGGAGTCCCGGTCGGCTGCCGCGCCGCTGGCCCTGCTGACGGCGGTCGGCGGCGCGTAGCCGGATGGCGGCGGGGGTGTTTGGCGTGGCGTTTGCGCGGTGTTTGCCGAGCGCTGGCCGAGGGGGCTGAACGCGGGCCGGGGGCAGGCCGTACGAAACTGTGGCGGATCCGGCCCGCCTCGGATCCGCCGATCGCCAGGCTTCGTACGGAAGGACCCTCGGGTGCCTGTCTCCACCTCCACCCCCTCATCCCCGCTGCCCGACTCGACAGAACCCGAGGAGGCGCCGACGGCCAAGACCGCCCCGGCGGAACCCGCGGAGGAGGCGGCGAGGACCGCGAAGACGGCCGGTCGCGGCCCGGCGGAAGGCGCGGGGGACGCGGGGGACGCGGACGAGGCTGCGGGGGACGTGGACGAGGCCGCGGGGGAAGCGACGGGAAGCGCCGTGGAACCCGCGGGGGAAGCGGCGGGCGCGGGTGCAGCCGCGACGCGGCCCGCGGGGGAAGCGGCGGACGCCCCAGGAGACACGGCGAAGGCCGCGACCGACGCCGATCCCGCACCGGCTACGGGGGACGCGGCGGAAGCGCAGGAGGCTACAGGGGACGCGGCGGAGGCAAAGGAACCTGCGGGGGAAGCCGTGGGGGAAGCCGTGACGCGACCCGCGGAGGACGCACCGGAGGTCGCACCGCAGGACGCGGCAGGGGACGCCTCGGAGGACGCGGCGGACACCCCGGGCGCGGCGGGTGTCGTCGCGGAGGTTCGCTGGTGGCGCTGGCGGAGCCGGCACCCGCGGGCCGCCCGGGTGGTGTGGTGGACGGTGACCGTCCTCGCGTTCGGGCTCGTGCTCGGGGCGCTGCTGCTGCCCAACCGGATCTCCGGGCTCCAGGTCAACAGGTTCACGCGGCTGCCCGTGGAGGCGATCATCGGGGCGGCCCTGCTGCTGGTGCTGCCCCGGCGGCCGCGGACGGTGGTCGCGGTGCTGGGCGGGGTGCTGCTCGGCGCGCTGACCGTGCTGAACGTGCTCGACATGGAGTTCACGGAGTATCTGGGCCGGGACTTCGACCTCGTCCTGGACTGGGGCCTGCTGGACGACGCCCAGTCCTATGTGGCGGACTCGATGGGCCGGGCCACGGCCGTGGGCGCGGCGGTCGGCCTCGTCCTGCTCGTCGTGCTGCTGTCCGCGCTCATGGCGCTGGCGACGGTCCGGATCGGCAACCTGATGGCGCGCGACACCCGGCGGGCGACCCGGGCGACGCTGATCGCCGCCACGGCCTGGGTCACCTGCTCCGTCGTGGGCCTGCAGATAGCCGACATGCCCGTCGCCTCGCACCGCAGCGCGGACACGCTCGTGAAGAAGGCCAGGCAGGTGCGGCAGACGATCAAGGACGAGGCCACGTTCGGCAAGGAGGTCCGTCACGACACGTTCGGGGCCACCCCGGCCGACCAGCTCGTGCCGGACCTGCGCGGCAAGGACATGATCTTCACGTTCATCGAGAGCTACGGCCGCAGCGCCATCGAGGACCCGGTCATGGCGCCGGGCGTCGACAGGACGTTGGGCACGAGTACGCAGGCCCTGGCGAAGGCCGGCTTCCACGCGAAGAGCGGCTGGCTGACGTCGGCCACGTACGGCGGGAGCAGCTGGCTCGGCCACTCCAGCACGCTGTCCGGCCTGTGGGTCGACAACCAGCAGCGCTACCGCTCGGTGATGGCCAGCGACCACCTGTCCCTGACGAAGGCCTTCAAGAAGACCGGCGCCTGGGACACCGTCGGCGTGATGCCGGGCATCCAGAAGGGCTGGCCGGAGGCCAAGTACTATGGGCTGGAGAAGGTCTACAACGCCTTCGAGATGGGTTACCAGGGACCGAAGTTCAGCTGGTCGACGATGCCCGACCAGTACGCGCTGGAGGCGTTCCAGCGGCTGGAGCACGGCCGCACCGACCGCGACAAGCCTCTGATGTCGGAGATCATCCTGACCTCCAGCCACCAGCCGTGGGCCCCGATCCCGAAGATGGTGGACTGGGACTCCCTCGGTGACGGCTCGGTGTTCGAGGGCATCGAGAAGGACGGCAGGAAGGCGTCGGACGTCATCGCCGACGGCGCCGCGTCCAAGGAGGAGTACGGCAAGTCGATCCAGTACTCGGTGACCGCGCTCACCCAGTGGCTCGAGCGTTACGGGACCGACGACACGGTCCTGGTCGTCCTCGGCGACCACCAGCCGATCGCGCGGGTCAGCGGCGACAACGCCAGCCGGGACGTGCCGATCTCCCTCGTCGCCAAGGACCCGAAGGTCCTCGACAAGATCGCCGGCTGGAACTGGACGGACGGCCTCAGGCCGGCCCACAACGCCCCGGTCTGGAAGATGAGCGCGTTCCGCGACAAGTTCCTCACCGCCTACGGCTCGACCCCCCACCCGACGGGCTGACCGGCGGGGACGGTGGCCGCGCCGCCGCCCGGCCGGGGGGCCGGGCGGCGGCGCGAGGCGCGCTCCCGGCCCTCGGCCGCCCAAAGTCCGGCCGGGGGCCGGGACTCAGCCGCCCGAGGTGTCGAGTTCCGCTTCCTCGCTGATGCCCGCGCAGTCGTACGGGTCCTTCAGCCAGCCGTCCGGGAGGACGACCCTGTTGTTGCCGGAGGTGCGGCCGCGGGGGCCGTCGGCGCCGGTGGGCCAGGGCTGGTCGAGGTCCAGTTCGTCGAGTCCGGCGCGCAGTTCGGCGAGGGAGGACGTGATCGCGAGGCGTTTGCGCATCTCGCTGCCGACCGCGAAGCCCTTGAGGTACCAGGCGACGTGTTTGCGGAAGTCGACGACACCCTTGGTCTCGTCGCCGATCCACTCGCCGAGGAGGGTCGCGTGGCGGACCATGACGTCGGCGACCTCGCGCAGCGACGGCTCGGCGATGTCGTCCGGGCGGCCCTCGAAGGCGGCCACGAGGTCGGCGAACAGCCACGGCCGGCCCAGGCAGCCGCGGCCCACGACGACCCCGTCGCAGCCGGTCTCGCGGACCATCCGCAGCGCGTCCTGCGCCGACCAGATGTCGCCGTTGCCGAGGACGGGGATCTCCGGGACGTGTTCCTTCAGGCGCGCGATCGCCTCCCAGTCCGCCGTGCCACCGTAGTGCTGGGCGGCCGTGCGGCCGTGCAGGGCGATGGCCGTCACGCCCTCCTCGACGGCGATGCGGCCCGCGTCGAGGTAGGTGATGTGGTCGTCGTCGATGCCCTTGCGCATCTTCATGGTGACGGGCAGGTCGCCGGCGCCGCTGACGGCCTCGCGCAGGATCGCGCGCAGCAGGTGGCGCTTGTACGGGAGTGCGGACCCGCCGCCCTTGCGGGTCACCTTGGGGACCGGGCAGCCGAAGTTGAGGTCGATGTGGTCGGCGAGGTCCTCCTCCGCGATCATGCGGACGGCCTTGCCGACGGTGGCCGGGTCCACGCCGTACAGCTGGATCGAACGCGGCTTCTCGGCCGCGTCGAAGTGGATCAGCTGCATGGTCTTCTCGTTGCGTTCGACCAGCGCCCGGGTCGTGATCATCTCGCTGACGAACAGGCCCTTGCCTCCGCTGAACTCCCTGCACAGGGTACGGAAGGGCGCGTTCGTGATCCCGGCCATGGGGGCCAGGACGACGGGCGGCCGGACGGTGTGCGGGCCGATCTGCAGGGGGGACACGGGCGTGGACATTGCTCCATTGTCGCGTACGCGAAGGGGTGCCCGGCTTCCCGTTTCCCCGCGAGACCATGCGGCTCCCCCGAGATCGTGCAACACTCATTAGTTAGACGCACTATCGATATCGGCGTACGATGGTACGCATGCCCGAGCTCAGCCCTCGCCGACGTCTCCTGGTCCTCGCGATCTGCTGCATGAGCCTGCTGATCGTGAGCCTGGACGTCACCGTCCTGAACGTCGCGCTGCCCGCGATGCAGCGCGACCTGCACGCGACGACCGCCGGCCTCCAGTGGACGATCGACGCCTACACCCTGGTCCTGGCGGCGCTGCTGATGCTGGCCGGGTCGACCGCCGACCGGATCGGCCGCAGGAAGGTGTTCATGGCCGGCCTGGTCGTGTTCGCCGCCGGCTCCCTGCTGTGCTCGCTCGCCCCGAACCTGGAGCTGCTGGTCGTCGCACGGATGGTGCAGGCGGTCGGCGGCTCGATGCTGAACCCGGTCGCCATGTCGATCATCACCAACACCTTCACCGACCCGCGCGAACGCGCCCGCGCGATCGGCGTGTGGGGTGCGGTGGTGGGCATCTCGATGGCCGCCGGCCCGCTGCTGGGCGGACTGCTCGTGGAGTCGGTGGGCTGGCGCTCCATCTTCTGGATCAACCTGCCGGTCGGCCTGGCGGCCCTCCTGGCGACCCTGCGGTACGTCCCCGAGTCGCGTGCGCCGAAGGCCCGCCGCCCCGATCCGGTCGGCCAGTTGCTGGTCATCGTCCTCTTCGGCAGCCTGACGTACGCGATCATCGAGGCTCCCGAGGCGGGCGCGACCACCAGCGGTCCCTTCGCCGCCGTCGCGGTCGCCGCCCTGCTGGGCCTGCTGCGGTACGAGCCCCGCCGCGCCGAACCCCTCATCGACCTGCAGTTCTTCCGCTCGGCGCCGTTCAGCGGGGCGACCGTCGTGGCGATCAGCTCGTTCGCCGCGCTGGGCGGGTTCCTGTTCCTGTCGACGCTGTACCTGCAGAACGTGCGGGGCCTCGACGCCCTGCACGCCGGGCTGTGGATGCTCCCCATGGCGGTGCCGACGTTCCTGTGCGCCCCGCTGTCGGGCCGGCTGGTGGGCGCCCGCGGCCCGCGGCTGCCGCTGGTGATCGCGGGGACGGCGATGACGCTCAGCGGGCTGCTGTTCGCCCTGTTCGACGCGGAGACGTCCGACGCGACGCTCTTCCTCGGGTACGCGCTGTTCGGGGTGGGCTTCGGGTTCGTGAACGCGCCCATCACCAACACGGCGGTGTCGGGCATGCCGCGCAGTCAGGCCGGGGTGGCGGCGGCCGTCGCCTCCACCAGCCGTCAACTGGGCCAGACCCTCGGCGTCGCGGTGATCGGCGCGGTCCTGGCAGCGGGCGTGAGCGCCTCGTCGTACCGCGCCACCTTCACCGAGGCCGCCGTCCCCGGCTGGTGGATCCTCACCGGCTGCGGCGCGGTCGTCCTCGTCCTCGGCGCGCTGACGACCGGCCGCTGGGCCCGGCGCACGGCCGAGCGCACCGCGGAGCAACTGGAGGCCCCGGACGTCCGCGAGGCGGCGGGCGTCGGCGCCTGACCCGCCCGAGCGCGCGGGACCGGGGGGACGGCGTCCGCGCGGGCGGCGGAACGCGACCGCGGCGCACCCGGAACAGCCGCGCGGCCGTGCGGTTCACGACGGGCGACATGGCCGACGGAGATCTCGGAACCTGCGAGGGCAAGCTGGTCGCGACGGTCGCCGAGGCGATCCGCGGCACCGGCGATCACCGGTGCGCCGTAGCTGTGCCCGCACGGCGCGACGGGCGTTCCGTCGCCACGGTCGACGATCTCGGCCACCTGGTCGACATGGGCCTCCAGGTTCCGCGGACAGTGCACGTCGGCCGGCCTGTCCGGTTCCAGCCCGGCCAGGGTCACCGCCTCGACGCGGTGACCGCCTCGACGCAACTCGGCGGCGACCGGGCCGAACACCCAGCCGCCCTGCCGACCGCCGGGCACCATCACGAACCTCACCGGGCCACGCCCTGGGCGTAGACGTGCAGCTTCTCCAGACGCTCCCGGCTCTCCTCGTCCACCGGCGTGTAGGTCACCATGCGCGCCCCGTGGTCCGGGCTCAGCCAGAGGTCGGTGTGGGTGAGGGTGAGGAGGCCGACGTGCGGGTTGCGGAACTCCTTGGTCTTGCTGCGGCCCACCACCACCTCGTAGCGCTCCCAGTTCTCACGGAACTCCGGTGACTCCGCCTGCAGTCGCTTGACCAGCATCTTCCAGGCAGGCTCGGAGAGGTGACCGGCCATCGAGGCGCGCAGTTTCGCGGCCATCAGGCGCATGGACGCGTCGAGGTGGACGACCGACTCGCGCCACTGCGGATGGGTGTGGATGAGGACCATGCAGTTGCGGTCCTGCGGCGGGATCGCGTCGAGGTCGCACAGCAGATGGGCGTAGGTGCGGTTGTAGGCCAGGATGTCGTAGCGGCTGTTCTGGACGCAGGCGGGGAGCGGGTCGAGCTGGTCGAGCAGCAGACGCACCGCGTCGGTGACGCCGGCGCAGGAGGAGGCGGGCGTCGGGTCGGTCGCGCCGGCCAGCTGGAACAGGTGGGCCCGTTCACTCGGGTCGAGCAGCAGTGTGCGGGCGAGGGCGTCCAGCACCTGGACCGAGACGTGGATGTCCCGGGACTGCTCGAGCCAGGTGTACCAGGTGACGCCGACGGCCGAGAGGTGGGCGACCTCCTCGCGGCGAAGACCCGGCGTGCGGCGGCGCGCTCCGCGCGGGAGGCCGACCTGCTCGGGCGTGATGCGCTCGCGGCGGCTGCGCAGGAAGGCGGCCAGCTCGTGGCGCCGGATCTCCGAGCCGCCCGCCGCGCCGGCCGTGCCCGCCGTACCGGCCGCCCTCCTCGTCCCGGCCGAACCCGCCGAACCCGCCGCTCCCGCCGCTCCCGCCGTGCCCTCCGTTCCCGCCGTCCCCACCGCTCCGGCGGCTCCCGCCGTACCGGTGGTCGCGGTGCTCGTCGTCTCCTGAGCCATGGTCGTCATGTCTCCAGCCTGCCGCCGCGCGGATCCTGTTGCCAGGTACTCCTGCTACCAGGATAAGGAGACTCTGGTACCCGTCTGCGGGGCGGCGCAGGCTCGGCGGCGTGACCCAGACAACCCCGACCCCATCAACCGTCCCCGTCCCCGTCCCCGGCCCCCGGGGCGCCGGGGCCCCGGAACCGGACCACGTCCTCGGCCCGCTCGGGCTGTTCACGGTGCTGCTCGGCGCGGCGCTCCCCCTCATCGACTTCTTCATCGTCAACGTCGCCCTGCCCACCATGGGCCGGGACCTCGCCGCGAGCGAGTCGGTCCTCGAACTCGTCGTCGCCGGGTACGGACTCGCCTACGCGGTACTGCTCGTGCTCGGCGGGCGGCTCGGCGACCTGTTCGGCCGGCGACGGCTCTTCCTGGGCGGCATGACCGCCTTCGGCCTGACCTCGCTGGCCTGCGGGCTCGCTCCCGACGCGTGGTCACTGGTCGCGGCCCGGGTCGCGCAGGGCGCGTCGGCCGCCGCGATGGTGCCGCAGGTGCTCGCCACCATCCAGTCAGCCACCGCGGGCCCGCGCCGCGCCAGGGCGATGAGCCTGTACGGCGCGACCGCCGGGCTGTCCATGGTGGCGGGCCAGATCCTGGGCGGCGTGCTGGTCGCCGCGGACATCGCCGGCAGCGGCTGGCGGTCCGTGTTCCTGGTCAACGTGCCGTTCGTGGTCGTCGGGCTGCTGCTGGCCGTCCGTAGCGTCCCGGAGACCCGCTCGCAGCGCCCCGAGCCCGTGGACGGACCCGGCACCGTGCTCCTCGCCGCCGCGCTCCTCACCCTGCTCGCCCCGCTCACCGAGGGCAGGGCGGCAGGCTGGCCGCTGTGGACCTGGCTGTCGCTGGCCGCGTTCCCGCTGGTCACCGGCGCGTTCTACGCCGTGGAACGGCGGGCCGACCGGCAGGGCCGCACGCCGCTGGTCCCGCCGAGCCTGTTCGCCCTGACCACCCTGCGACGGGGCCTGACGATCATGGCGCCGCTCGCGGTCGGCTTCAGCGGGTTCATGTTCGTGATCGCCGTGGCGTTGCAGAGCGGGGCGGGGCTGGGTCCGGTGCGGGCCGGTCTCGCGCTCGCACCGATGGCGCTGATGTTCTTCCTCGCCTCGCTGGCCGGACCGCGCCTGGTGGCACGGTTCGGGGCGCGGGTGGTGACCGCGGGCGCGGTGCTGCAGGGCGCGGGCGTCATGCTGATCGTGCTGGCGGTGCGCGCCGACTGGCCCGACGTCGGTTTCGTCGAGCTGCTGCCGGGCGCGGCGGTCGCCGGTGCGGGGCAGGCGCTCCAACTGCCCGTCGTGATGCGGATCGTGATGTCCGAGGTGCCGCCGGCCCGGGCGGGCGTCGGCAGCGGTGTGATGGTGACCACCCAACAGGCCTCGCTGGCCCTGGGCGTGGCCACCCTCGGCACCCTGTTCCTCTCCCTGGTCCCGGGGATGGGCATGCGGGGCGCCCTGCTGACCACGCTGGCCGTGCAGTTGGCCGGGGTGGCCGTGACCGGGCTGCTGAGCCTGCGGCTGCCCCGCAAGGTGGGCTGAGGCCCGGCGGGGTGGACGCCGTGGAGAGGTGGTCGGAGCACGGCTTGGTCAAGTCGTCACCCCGGAATCCCCGTTGATGTCGGTCGTGCTGCACACTCCGAGAGGCCCTTGCAGGGGCAGCCGCGCTGTCCTCGGACACTGGGAGACGTCACATGCCGGAGAGCAACACGAGCAAGGTGAGCCGCTTCGACCAGCACGGCCGGCAGCACGTCGTCCGGGTGCGGCGCGCGGGCGTGCAGCGCACCATCAGCTGCGAGACGTGCGGCTGGCGCACGGGGGCGCAGTTCCTGCCCTGGCTGAAGGCGGAGGAGCATCTCGCCCAGGCGCACCAGGCGACCGTGGATCCCTCGGCAGGCGGCGGCGAGTCGCGATGACTCCCGGTCCGAGGGCCGGCTCATGAGCGCTCTGCCGCGATTGTCGGCGTTGCGCGGCGGCGAGTTGACCGACTCCGGGGCTCTGGAGCCGCTGTCCGCAAGCTGAAGTACCCTCCGCAGAAGCAGAAGCAGAGCACCCCGGCGGACGCCGACGCGGACGCATCGGCGGACGCGAACGGGCGGAGACGCGGCCGGGGTCGAGGGCGGGGCCGGGCGAGGCCCCCGGGAGTCGGGCGGAGAGCAGGGCGCAATGATCGGGACGGCGTTCCGCACCGCGGACGTGCCGGTGGCGGACAGGTTCGAGTACTGGCGTCAGTTGATGGACCGCACGATCGCGCCCAGCGACATCAGCAGTGACTACGCCGCGGACTTCCGGGCGGAGCAGCGGCTGTTCGAACTGGGGGCGGTGCGGGTGTGGCCGATCCGCGTGGTGCCGACGCGGTACCGGCGGAGCACGCGGCTGGTGCGGCAGTCCGATCCCGAGGAGTACCACCTGTCGCTGGTGCTGGGCGGTGGGCTCGGCTTCGACCACGTGGGGCGGTCCGAGACGTACGGGCCGCAGGACCTGTGGCTGTCCGACAGCTCACGTCCGTACGTCGTGGAGCCGCACGGCATGCGGGCGTCGGCCACCGCGGAGCCCCCCTTGGTCACCGGGGTGGGTGTGGAGGTCCCCAAGAGCCTGCTGCCCCTGCCGTCCGCCCGGGTCCGGGACCTCCTGGGCAGACGGCTGTCGGGACGGGAGGGACCGGGCGCCCTGCTGACGGGCTTCCTCTCCGGCCTGGACCAGCAGGCCGCCTCCCTCCGGCCGGCCGACGCGCCGCGTCTGGGCATGGTCCTGGTCGACCTGCTGGCGGCATGGCTCGCCCATGAGCTGGAGGCGGAGACCGCCCTGTCGCCGGAGGCCCGCCGCCGCATCACGGTCACCCGGATACGGGCGTTCATCCGGCAGCACCTGCACGACCCGGAGCTGCGCCCGCCCGTCGTCGCCGCCGCGCACCACATATCCCTCAGCTACCTGCACCGGCTCTTCCAGGAGGAGGGGACGGGCGAGACGGTCGCGGCCTGGATCCGGGGCCAGCGGCTGGCGGGCGCCCGCCGCGATCTGGCCGACCCCGCGCTGCTCACCACGCCGGTGCACGTCATCGCCGCCCGCTGGGGCATCCTCCGCGCCTCCGACTTCACCCGCGCGTTCCGCGCCGCGTACGGGATGTCGCCCACGGAGTACCGGTTCCTGGCGCTGACCGCCCCTCCCGAGGACGAGTAGTCGCGTCCGTCCGGCACGCCGGGGACAAGCCGTTCGGGCCGCGCCCCCGGGGACGTCGGGGCCGCGAGCCTCGGGGCTCTCAGGGCTCTCGGGGCTCTCAGGGCGAGGTGCGCAGCCCCCGCAGCAGCAGGTCGACCACGGCCGTGAAGTCGTCCTCGACGCCCGGCCGCTCCCACACCCGGTGGTAGCCGGGGGCGTGGAAACGGCCGGTGGCGTGGAAGACGGCGCGGGCGGCGGCCGCCGGGTCGGGGGCCGTGAAAGCCCCGGACGCGACTCCCCCCTCGATGATCCGGGTCAGCTGGCCGGTCAGGTCGGCGAGGTGTTCGTCGACCACGTCACCCGTCTCCCCGGTCAGCACCATGTACGTGGCGAACAACTCGGGGTCGTCGCCCGCCTTGCGGCGCTTGGCCTCGAACAGCGCCGCGAGCCAGTCGCGCACCCGGGTCTCCGGGGCCCGTGACGCGTCGGCGGTGATGGCGGACAGGGTCTGCGACGTACGGTCCAGCCACCGCTTCGTGACCGCCGCCCGCAGCGCCGCCTTCGTACGGAAGTGCCGGTAGACACTGCCGTGGCTGACCCCGAGCGCGCGGGCCACGTCGACCACGGTGGCCTTGGCAGGGCCGTGTCGGCGCAGCACCTCCTCGGTCGCCTCGAGGATGCGCTCCGCGGTCAGGGTCTCGGTGGTCGGTGGCATGCTCAGACCGTACCCGGAGGGCGGGTCAGCGCTCGCTGTCGAGGTGGGCCATCGCGGCGGCCGCGTAGCGCTCCCCGGCGGCCGCGCCGGCGGGGACGGCCTCCTCGATGGCGGCGAGGTCGGCGGCATCGAGGACGACGTCCAGCGCGCCCAGCGACTCCGCGAGCCGCTCCCTGCTCCGCGCGCCGATCAGCGGCACGATGTCCTCGCCCTGGGCCAGCACCCAGGCGATCGCGATCTGGGCGACGGAGACGCCCTTGTGCCCGGCGATCTTCCGCAGGGCCTCCACCAGGTTCAGGTTGTGCTTGAGGTTGTCGCCCTGGAAACGGGGCGAGTAGAGCCGGAAGTCGTCCGCGGCGAGCTTGCGGTCAGCCGTGAAGTGCCCGGAGATCAGCCCGCGCGACAGCACGCCGTACGCGGTGATCGAGATCCCCAGTTCCCGGGTCACCGGCAGGATCGACTTCTCGATACCGCGGGAGATCAGCCCGTACTCGATCTGCAGGTCGGCGATCGGCGCGGTGGCGGCGGCCCTGCGGATGGTCTCGGCGCCGACCTCGCTGAGGCCGATGTGCCGG
This sequence comes from Streptomyces sp. P3, assembly GCF_003032475.1. NCBI lineage: Bacteria > Bacillati > Actinomycetota > Actinomycetes > Kitasatosporales > Streptomycetaceae > Streptomyces > Streptomyces sp. P3. The sequence continues at coordinate 3,584,771 of NZ_CP028369.1, read as the reverse complement.
ACGTGGCCCTGTTCGACCAGTTCGGCGATCGCGCCGACCGTCTCCTCGATCGGGACGTCGGGGTCCAGCCGTGCGAGGCGGTAGACGTCGATGTGGTCGACCCCCAGGCGCTGGAGGGAGTAGGCGGCGAAGTTCTTCACGGCGGCGGGTCGGCCGTCGTAGCCGGACCAGGAGCCGTCCGGCCCGCGCAGGGCGCCGAACTTCACACTGGTCAGGGCCTGTTCGCGGCGGGCGGCGGGCGCGCCGCGCAGCGCTTCGCCGATCAGCAGTTCGTTGTGGCCCATGCCGTAGAAGTCGCCGGTGTCCAGGAGGGTCACGCCGGCTTCGAGGGCGGCGTGGACGGTCGCGATCCCCTCGGCCCGGTTCCCGCCGCTGTACAGCGCGGACATGCCCATGCAGCCGAGGCCGAGGGCGGATACCTGGGGACCGGTGAGGCCGAGGGAGCGGGTTGGCATCGTCATGCACACCAGCTTGACATGACGAGTGACAGATTTCAATATCTGTCATCTGTCACTTGTCACGTCACCGTCGGTTCGCGGCCCGGACCTCGGCACGGTCCGCCCGGTCGACGGGGCGCGAGACGCGAGGACAATGGGACATGTCGGTGCGCAGTCACCTCGGCGGCGCCTGCGGCCGACCGAGCGGCCCTTCGCGCCGCCGTGGAGGCTGCCATGAGCATCCGCATCGCCACCTTCAACATGGAGAACCTGTTCCGCCGGCCCACCGCGTTCCGCATCGAGGACCCGGCGAAGCGCGAGGAGATCCTGGACGACTTCGCCACGCTGGTCGCCCTCCTCGACCTGCCGGTGTACACGGACGACGACAAGAAGAAGATCGCCGGGCTCGTCGAGAAGCACCGGGCGTACGACATCGACCCGAAGGACCCGCCGCCGATCTACGTGAACCAGTCACGGCCGGGCAAGGACTCCGGGCTCTTCAGGACGACGGGCACCGGAAAGAACACCCGGGTCGAGGTCACCGCCAAGGGCCGTGCCGCGTGGGCCGGTTGGGCCGAACTCGGTCAGGACGACTTCGAACTGAACGTGGTGCGCAACACCGGCCGCGTGGTCTCGGAGGTCGACGCCGACATCCTGCTCACCGTGGAGGTCGAGGACCGGCTCACCCTGGAGCGGTTCAACACGCAGGTGCTGGCCGGGGCGCTCGGCCGGCGGCCGTACCCCTACGCCCTGCTGATCGACGGCAACGATCCCCGGGGCATCGACATCGGCATCCTCAGCCGGTACCCCGTCACGTCCGTACGGACCCACCTCTTCGACACCGACCCCGAGCGTCCCGACCTGCGCCTCTTCAGCCGCGACTGCCCCGAGTTCGAGGTCCGGCTCGACGGGACACCCCTGGTGGTCCTCGGCAACCACCTGAAGAGCAAGTTCCAGGACAACCCCGGCCTGCGCCTGGCCCAGGCGAAGCGGGTCGCGGAGATCTACCGGGCGGCGCTGGAGCGCACCCCGCACGTCATCGTCGCCGGGGACCTCAACGACGACCCGGACAGCGACTCCGCCACGGCCCTCCGGGACACCGGACTGCGGGACGTGATGAGTCACCGCGCCTATCGCGGACTTCCCGGCACCCACGGTGAGTGCCGGAGCGAGCGGGACAAGCTCGACTACCTCCTGCTCTCTCCCGAGCTGTGGCCGGAGGTCCAGCACGTCGGCCTGGAGACCCGTGGCATCTTCGCGAAGGACATCAAGTCCTTCGACACGGTGACCTCCAAGGGCACCGCGGCCTCGGACCACGCGGCGCTCTACGTGGACGTCGACCTGTAGGTACGGACGAGGCAGCCCCGGGCGTCCGGCTCCCGGAAGTTGTCGATTTTGCGCCGCCGGGAGTTGACGAAGGCCTCGTCGACGGCATGTCGGCCTCGCCCGGGGGTCATCCTGACGACGACCCCCACCACCTCGAATTCCCCAACCCCTGTATTCCTTGCGGAGGTTGGGTGCAAGGAGCGGACGACATGCAGCACGAACCCGGCACCCTCCTCTACGACCCGGCCACCGACAGGTTCGGCGAGTACCAGGACCGTTCCGGCCCCCACGCGATGCTGCGGCCGGTCGGCGGCGGCCGGGAGTGGCAGGCCGACCCGACGGCGCTGCGGCCGGCGACCGAGCGCGAGAGGCTCCGCGCGGGCGTGCGCGCGGCGAACGCGCGGGCGCGCACGGACGGCCCGTTCATGCTGGGCCTGCGCCGTCCGCCCGAGCCGGTGCCGGACTGCCCGGAGTGCGTCGAGCTCGCGACGCGACGCGCCGAGGCCCGGGCCGCGTACGACCGCAGCGCGGAGACCGACGCCGACGTCCTGCTCCGCGGCCACCAGCGCGAGCGGAACTGCCCGTCCTGACGCGAGGCCGGCCCCGACGGGAGTCCCGTCGGGGCCGGCCTCGTGGTGCTGAACGCCGTGGGCGGCTACGCGCCGATCAGGCGGGCGGCGAGGTAGCCCTCGATCTGGTCGAGGGAGACGCGCTCCTGCTTCATCGAGTCACGCTCGCGGACGGTGACCGCGTTGTCCTCGAGGGTGTCGAAGTCGACCGTCACACAGAAGGGCGTGCCGATCTCGTCCTGGCGGCGGTAGCGGCGGCCGATCGCGCCCGCGTCGTCGAACTCGATGTTCCAGTTCTGGCGCAGCGCGGCGGCGAGGCCCTTGGCCTTCGGCGACAGCTCGGGGTTGCGGGACAGCGGCAGGACCGCCACCTTCACCGGGGCGAGACGGTGGTCGAGGCGCAGGACCGTGCGCTTCTCCAGCTTGCCCTTGGCGTTGGGCGCCTCGTCCTCGACGTAGGCGTCGAGCAGGAACGCCAGCATCGCGCGGCCGACACCGGCCGCGGGCTCGATGACGTACGGCGTCCAGCGCTCGCCGGCCTCCTGGTCGAAGAAGGAGAGGTCCTGGCCGGAGGCCTTGGAGTGGGCGGAGAGGTCGTAGTCGGTGCGGTTGGCGACGCCCTCCAGCTCACCCCACTCGTTGCCGCCGAACTGGAAGCGGTACTCGATGTCGGCGGTGCGCTTGGAGTAGTGGGAGAGCTTCTCCTGCGGGTGGTCGTACCACCGCATGTTCTCCTCACGCATGCCGAGACCGGTGTACCAGTTCCAGCGCTGCTCCATCCAGTACTCCTGCCACTTCTCGTCCTCGCCCGGCTTGACGAAGAACTCCATCTCCATCTGCTCGAACTCGCGGGTGCGGAAGATGAAGTTGCCGGGCGTGATCTCGTTGCGGAAGGACTTGCCCATCTGCGCGATACCGAACGGCGGCTTGCGGCGCGAAGTGGTCTGCACCTGGGCGAAGTTGGTGAAGATGCCCTGGGCGGTCTCGGGCCGCAGGTAGGCGATGGAGCCGGTGTCCTGGGTGGGGCCGAGGTGGGTGGAGAGCAGACCCGAGAACTGCTTGGGCTCGGTGAACTGGCCCTTGTTGCCGCAGTTGGGGCAGTTCACGTCCGCCAGGCCGTTCTCCGGCGCGCGCTTATGCTTGGCCTCGTACGCCTCTTCCAGGTGGTCCGCGCGGAACCTCTTGTGGCAGGAGGTGCACTCGGTGAGCGGGTCGGAGAAGGTGGCGACGTGACCGGAGGCCACCCAGACCTCGGAGGCCAGGATGACGGACGAGTCGATGCCGACCACGTCCTCGCGCGACGTCACCATGTAGCGCCACCACTGGCGCTTCAGGTTCTCCTTGAGCTCGACACCCAGCGGTCCGTAGTCCCAGGCGGCACGCTGACCGCCGTAGATCTCACTGCAGGGGAATACGAAGCCACGGCGCTTGCTCAGGCTGACGATGGTGTCGATCTTGTCGGCGGCCACGGTGCTCTCTTCATAACGACGACGGGCGACGAAGCGAGATGCTTCCAGCGAAGACTTCAGGGTACCGGCGGGGACTCCCCCTCGACCAAATCGGGCCCCCGCCGGGACCGGGTCCCCAGCGGCCATACCGCAGCCCTTCGGGGCTTACCGGGCCCATACCGGGCCCTTGCCCGACAGCTTGTTGACAACGGTTTCCATATTTGTTGAAAATGACTGTCATGAACGTACGGCGACTCATATCCGGCACGGCCGTCGCGGCGGCCACCGCCCTCGGCCTCGGCACTCTCTCCGCCTGCTCCTCCGACAGCGCGGCCGCGGCCGACACGGACAAGTTCGACGTCGTCGCGTCGTTCTACCCGATGGCCTTCCTCGCCGAGCAGATCGGCGGGGACCACGTGCACGTCACCAGCCTCACCCAGCCCGGCCAGGAACCGCACGACCTGGAGATCAGCGCCAAGCAGACGGCCGCGCTCCAGGAGTCCGAAGCGGTGCTCTACCTCAAGAACCTCCAGCCCTCCGTCGACGACGCGGTGGCCCAGTCCGAGGTCAAGACCAAGATCGACGCGGCCTCCCTCACCACGCTGGAGAAGCACGGCAACGAGGTCGGCGGGCACGCGGCCGAGCACGACGACCACGAGAACGAGGAGCTGTCCGGCCTCGACCCCCACATCTGGCTCGACCCGGTGAGGTACTCCCAGGTCGCCGAGGGCGTCGGCAAGGCCTTCGAGAAGGCCGACCCGGCCCACGCGGCCGACTACCGGACCAACACCGCGACCCTGGTGAAGAGGCTCGGCGACCTCAACACCGAGTTCAGGGAGGGGCTGGCGAACACGAGGACGAAGGTGTTCGTCACCACCCACGCCGCCTTCGGCTACCTCGCCGAGCGCTACGGCCTGACCGAGGAGGCCATCAACGGCCTCGACCCCGAGTCGGAGCCCAGCGCCGCGCGCGTGAAGGAGCTTGAGAAGATGGCCAAGGCCGACGGCGTCACCACCGTGTTCTACGAGACGCTCGTCAGCGACAAGACCGCGAAGACCATCGCCGGCGACGCCGGACTGAAGACGGACGTCCTCGACCCGATCGAGGGCATCACGGACAAGTCCCGCGGCGAGGACTACTTCTCGGTCCAGCAGGCGAACCTCAAGGCGCTGCAGACGGCCCTGGGAACCAAGTGATCTCTACGGAGGGCGTCATGGACGCGAAGGCCGAGCCCGTGATCGCGATGCGCGCAGTCAGCGCCCGGCTGGGCTCGCGCCCCGTGCTGCGGGGCGTCGACCTCACCGTGCGGCGCGGTGAGGTCGTCGCCCTGCTCGGCGCGAACGGCTCCGGGAAGTCGACGGCCGTGCGCAGCGTCATCGGCCAGGTGGCGATCGACGCGGGCGAGATCGAGCTGTTCGGCACCGCGCACCGCCGGTTCCGCGACTGGTCGCGGATCGGTTACGTGCCGCAGCGCACCACGGCCGCGGGCGGCGTCCCGGCCACGGTGACGGAGATCGTCTCCTCGGGCCGGCTCTCCCGCACCCGCTTCGGCGTCTTCCGCAAGGCCGACCGCACGGCCGTCCGCCGGGCCCTGGACCTCGTCGGCATGGCAGACCGCGCCAAGGACAACGTGGACGCCCTCTCCGGCGGCCAGCACCAGCGCGTACTCATCGCCCGCGCGCTCGCCGCCGAACCCGAACTGCTGATCATGGACGAGCCGATGGCGGGCGTCGACCTCGCCAGCCAGGAGGTCCTGGCCCGCACCCTGAAGGACCAGGTCGCGGCCGGCACGACCGTCCTGCTCGTCCTGCACGAACTGGGCCCGCTGGAGCCCCTCATCGACCGGGCGGTCGTCCTGCGCGACGGCTGCGTCCTGCACGACGGCCCGCCCACCCCGGCCGTCGGGCAGCACGCCCTCCCCGGCCACGACCACGTACACCCGCACGCGCCCGCGGGCGTCGAACCGATCCGCACGGGACTGCTGAGCTGATGGACATCCTCGACTACGCCTTCATGCAGCGGGCCCTGCTCGCCGCCGTCCTCGTCGGCATCACCGCGCCCGCGGTCGGCATCTACCTCGTCCAGCGCCGCCAGGCCCTCATGGGCGACGGCATCGGCCACGTCGCGATGACCGGCGTCGGCCTGGGCTTCCTCCTCAACGCCTCCCCCGTGTGGATGGCGACCGCCGTGTCCGTCCTGGGCGCCGTGGCGATGGAACTGATCCGCTGGTACGGCAGGACCCGCGGCGACATCGCCCTCGCCATGCTCTTCTACGGCGGCATGGCCGGCGGCGTGATGTTCATCAACCTCGCGCCCGGCGGCTCCAACGCCAACCTGACGTCGTACCTCTTCGGCTCGCTGTCGACCGTCTCCGAGTCGGACGTCACCGCGATCTGCCTGCTCGCGGCGTTCGTCGTGGCGGTCACCGTGGGCCTGCGCCGTCAGCTCTTCGCGGTCAGCCAGGACGAGGAGTTCGCCCGCGTGACCGGCCTGCCCGTGCGGGCGCTGAACCTGCTGACCGCCGTCACCGCCGCCGTGACCGTGACCGTCGCCATGCGGGTGGTGGGCCTCCTGCTGGTCAGCGCGCTGATGGTGGTCCCCGTGGCCGCCGCCCAACAGCTCAGCCGCAGCTTCGCGGCCACCTTCGCGATCGCCGTCGCGATCGGTGTGACGGTGGCCCTCGGCGGCACGGTGACCTCCTACTACCAGGACGTTCCGCCCGGTGCGACGATCGTCCTGCTGACCATCGCCGCGTTCGTCGCGCTCGGCGTGCTGGCCGCCCCGCTGGCCCGCCGCCGCGCCCGTGCCCTGGCCGCGCAGGGACCCGCCGGCGACCCGGCCGAGTGCACGATTCCGGCCACCCGGGACGCGGGGGACGGGGTCGGCGTCTGACCGCGCACAGCCGCGGGCTGGCACAATGGCCCGGCAAGCCGCAGACGTGAGGAGACGACGGTGACGACCGCTGGACCGCCTGTGAGGGGCCGCTCCACCCGGCAGCGTGCCGCGGTGGCGGCCGCGCTCGACGAGGTCGAGGAGTTCCGCAGCGCTCAGGACCTGCACGACATGCTCAAGCACAAGGGCGACTCGGTGGGCCTGACCACGGTGTACCGCACGCTCCAGTCCCTCGCCGACGCCGGCGAGGTCGACGTCCTGCGCACGTCGGACGGCGAGTCGGTGTACCGCCGCTGTTCCACCGGCGAGCACCACCACCACCTCGTCTGCCGCGTCTGCGGCAAGGCCGTGGAGGTGGAGGGCCCGGCGGTCGAGAAGTGGGCCGAGGCGATCGCGGCGGAGCACGGCTACGTCAGCGTGGCCCACACCGTGGAGATCTTCGGCACGTGCGCGGACTGCGCGGGCGCCTCCGGCGGCTGACCCGTCGCGCGGCGCGGTCCGCCGGGGCGACCGTCGAGTGCCGGTCCGACCGTCATGACTGCACGGGGCCAGGCCGGGCGGGACCGGTGCGCGGCGCCCAGGCGCGCGGCAGCCGGCTGTCCAGCAGGGCCCGCAGCCGGTCGACGTCCTCCGGAGTCCGGGCGCCCCGCTTGACCAGCACGATCGCGCAGCGACCGGCCTTGTCGGGACTGCGCAGGGCGAAGACCCGGCCCGACTCCGCGTAGCTGCCGTAGTTGGCCCAGCCCATGCGCAGATCGGCGTGCGCGCTCACGGTGCGTACGCCCTCGGGGCCGACGGACACCTGGAGCCGGCCGTGGTGCCGGTTCGCCTTCAGCAACCCCGCGGCCGACATCCGCGGCGCGAAGTACATCAGCACCGGCCACACCACGCACATCACGCCGAACGGGATGTCGGCGCCGTCGCCGTCGCCCCGCACGCCCTGCGTGAGCATCCACACCCCGACCAGCGCGACGCACACCAGGAAGACCGGCCGGTGGATCAGACCCACCCGGCCGTTCTTGCGGGACACCAGCCTGACGGCGTCCTCCATGTCCGCGAGGTGATGCTCGTACTCGAGCACCACGGCGTCCTCCCGCACTCCCACAGCCTGCTCTTCGGCCACGGCCCCTCCCCCGGTCCTACGGTGACGAGCCGTGATCGTAACGGCCGGGGGCGACAGCCGGTGCACCGCCCGGGGGCGTACGACGGCTTACGAGGTGACTTCCTGGTCCGGGGTCCGTCCCTCCAGGGACAGCAGCACCTCGTTCGGGGTGGCGCCGCCGAAACGGCGGTCCCGGGAGGCGAACTCGACGCAGGCCCGCCACAGGTCGCGGCGGTCGAAGTCGGGCCACAGGACGTCCTGGAAGACCATCTCGGCGTACGCGCTCTGCCAGATCAGGTAGTTGGAGGTGCGCTGCTCGCCGCTCGGCCGCAGGAACAGGTCGACGTCCGGCATGTCCGGGTAGTACAGGTACTTGGCGAGGGTCTTCTCGGTGACCTTGGACGGGTCGAGACGCCCCGCCTTCACGTCCTGGGCCAGCGCCTGCGCCGCGTCCGCGATCTCGGCCCGGCCGCCGTAGTTCATGCAGAAGTACAGAGTGAGCCGGTCGTTGTCCTTGGTCTGCTCCTGGGCGACCTGGAGCTCCTTGGCGACCGACTTCCACAGCTTGGGCATCCGGCCCACCCAGCGCACCCGGATGCCGAGCTCGTCGAGGGTGTCGCGGGTCTTGCGGATGAAGTCGCGGTTGAAGTTCATCAGGAAGCGGACCTCGTCGGGCGAACGCTTCCAGTTCTCGGTGGAGAAGGCGTACAGAGAGATGTTGCGCACGCCCATCTCGACGGCGCCCTGCAGCACGTCGAGGACCTGCTCGGCGCCGACCTTGTGCCCCTCGGTGCGCGGCAGCCCGCGCTCCTTGGCCCAGCGCCCGTTGCCGTCCATGACGATCGCCACATGCTCGGGGACCAGCTCACCGGGGAGCTTCGGCGGCCGAGCGCCGGACGGGTGCGGCTCCGGAGTCCTGTACTCCCGACGCTGCCGCCCCAGGAACCCGCGTACGACCATGTGCCTCTCGTCTCCTTAGACGTTCGCTTGCTTATTTCTCGACGTACCGAAGGGAGCGCAGTCCGCGCTCCAGGTGCCAGTGCAGATAGGCGGACACCAGCCCGCTGCCCTCCCGGACGTGCCGCGGCTCGCACGCGTCGGCCGTCTCCCAGTCTCCCGTGAGCAGCGCGCCCAGGAGGACCAGGGTCTGCGGCGAGGGTACGACGCTGCCGGCCACCCGGCAGTCCGCGCAGACGGAGCCGCCGGCGGCGACCGAGAAGAACCGGTTGGGTCCCGGCATCCCGCACCTGGCGCAGTCCCCGAAGCTGGGGGCGTACCCGTTCACGGCCAGCGACCGCAGCAGGAACGCGTCCAGCACGAGGTGCGGGGCGTGCTCGCCGCGGGCCAGGGTCCGCAGCGCGCCCACGAGCAGCAGGTACTGCTGCACGGCCGGCTCGCCCTCGTGGTCGGTGAACCGCTCGGCGGTCTCCAGCATGGCCGTCCCGGCGGTGTAGCGGGCGTAGTCGGTCACGATGCCGCCGCCGTAGGGGGCGATGATCTCGCTCTGCGTGCACAGCGGCAGCCCGCGTCCGACCAGCTCGCTGCTGCCCCGCGCGAAGAACTGCACGTCGACGTGGGAGAAGGGTTCGAGCCGCGCCCCGAACTTGGACTTCGTCCGCCGCACCCCCCGCGCCACCGCCCGCACCCGCCCGTGCCCGCGCGTGAGCAGCGTGATGATGCGATCCGCCTCACCCAGCTTCTGGGTGCGCAGCACGATCCCGTCATCGCGGAACAGACTCATCGCACACCGCCGTGGGCCTGCCGGGGTCGCGGTCCGCCGTCCGGCCGCGGCGTGCCGCGCCCTGCCTCCCCCGGCTTCTGGGGGCGCAGCACGATGCCGTCGTCGCGGAACAGGCTCATGGCCCCATTCTCGCCTACGCCGAGCCGGGGTGTGCCCCACCGTCACGATCGCCGACGCCGCCCGCAACCACGGGGCGGCCCGTGACGTCTGTGCTGTCGGAGAAGCGATTCCCGACGGACGGAGAGACCGATCTCACGCTCGACCGGCTCGACCACTCGCCGCACCCTGCTCGCCGTCGGCGCGGGAGCGGGCGCCGCCCTGTTCACCGCCGGTCCGGCACGGGCGGCCGCCGATCCCGTCACCGCCCACCTGAGCGAACTGGAGGCCCGACACGGGGCCCGGCTCGGGGTGTTCGCCTACAACATGCGCACCCGCCGCAGTGTCCGCCACCGCGCGGACGAGCTCTTCCCGGTCTGCTCACTGTTCAAGACGCTGGCGGTGGCGGCCGTGCTGCGCGACCTGGACCCGGCGGCGCTGGACCGGCGCGTGCACTACTCGGCCGACGACGTCGTCGAGAACTCGGAGATCACCAAGGGCCACGTGGCCGACGGTATGACGATCGCCGAGCTGTCCGCCGCAGCGATCTGGCACAGCGACAACACGGCCGGCAACCTGCTGCTGCGCGAGCTGGGCGGTCCGGCCGCGATCACCCGCTTCGCCCGCTCCGTCGGCGACCGGGTGACCCGCCTCGACCGCTGGGAGCCGGAGCTCAACTCGGCCGAGCCGTGGCGGACCACGGACACCACGAGCCCGTACGCGATCGCCCGCACCTACGCCCGGCTGGTCCTCGGCGATGCCTTGCGGGCTCCCGACCGGCACCGTCTGACGGATTGGATGCTCGGCACAGTCACCAGCGCCAACCGCTTCCGCGCAGGCCTGCCCCCGACCTGGACGATCGCCGACAAGACCGGCGGCGGCTGGTACGGCGCGAACAACGACGCCGGCATCGCCTGGGCCCCGGACGGCACCCCGATCGTCCTCGCGGTCCAACTCACCAAACCGGACCGCGAGGCCCCTTACGACCACGCCCTGATCGTGGAGACAGCGGGGGTGTTGGCGAAGGCGCTGGGCTGAGGTGACCGACTGGGACAGCTTCGACAGCGAGGCCTACGCGGCTTCGAACTACGGCGACAGGATCCATGCCGAGGACGAGCAGATCATCCGGTTCGTGGTGACCGAATTGAAGAAGCTGCGAATCCCGTTCGGACACATGCGGCACGCGGCGGACATAGGAGCCGGGCCGAACCTCTACCCCGGCCTCCTGCTCACTCCGTACATGTCTCCCGGCGGCACACTCGAGCTTGTCGACCGTTCTGCCGCGAACCTTCGCCATCTGAGGAAAGCCATGGACGACGCGTACGGCAGCGCCGCGTCGTGGACGAAATTCGAGGATCTCCTCCTGCGGCTGGGCCACCGAACGAGCCTCCAGCGCCTGCGCGACATCGCAAGGGTGAAGGAAGGGAGCATTTTCGAGCTTCCCACCGGGCGATACGACGCTGTCCTGTGCTTCTTCGTGGCGGAATCCATAACCACCGACCGTGAAGTATTCGCCGCCGGTCTGGATTCTCTGATGAAGTCGCTGAAGCCCGGAGGCCTGTTCATCACGGCCCACATGGTCGGCTCGACCGGTTACCGAACGGGAACGGGAAACTCCTTTCCGGCATGCCACCTGACCATGCCGGACATCGAACGGCACTACCGCCCGTACGGAGAATTCCGGTCGATCTTCGCCTCGCACGGCGTGTGGGACGCCATTCGGCCCGGCTATCAAGGGATGACCGCCCTGATCGGCCGAAGGCCTCCCCCACGGCCTCGCGCGACCAACCGATAGCCGATGGATCACACAGCCGGGATCGAGGCCGCGGCTTCACGCATCGAGAGTGTCACGGTGAAGACGCCGTTGCACACCGCCGCCCGCGGGAACGTGCTGTTCAAGCGAGAGGATCTGCAGGCGGGCGGGTCGTTCAAGATCCGCGGCGCCGCCAACAAGCTCCTCGCGGGGGACGAATCCGCGTCCCGCAACGGCGTCGTCACCGTGTCCTCGGGGAACACGGGCCGTGCGCTGTGCGCACTTCGTGCGAAGTTCCCCGTCCCGGTCCACGTGTTCGTGCTCGATCAGTGCGAGGCCGCCAAAGTCGGCCACTTGAAGCGGGCAGGGGCCGCCGTTCACATGGCCGGGCGCTCGTTCTTCGCCGCCGGCGTACGGGCCAGAGAGTTCGCCCGGGCCCATGGAATGCTGTTCTGCTCCTCCTCGGCCGACTGGGAGTTTCTGTACGGCGTCGCGACCATCGGCCTGGAACTGCACCGGGCCCGGCCGGATCTGGAGGTGATCTATGTGCCGATAGGCGGCGGGGGCCTCGCCGCCGCCCTCGGCACGTTCTACGCGGGATTGCGCGGCACCGGGCGTCCTCACATCATCGGTGTCCAGTCGGCTCGCTCCCGGCCGGTCTACGAGCATTTCCACCACGGCCGGATCCTCAGCACACCGCGGGCCACGGCGGCGGCCTGTCTGGAGGGCGAGCCCGAGGCGGGTGCGATCATCCTGGACATCGGCCGGAAGGTCCTGACCGACGTCGTGGTCGTCACCGACGACGAGATCCTCGAAGCGGTCGCCCGCCTGGCCCGCGTGGGAGTCCTGGTCGAACCCGGCGCCGCGGCGGGCTATGCCGCCTACCTCGGGCACGCCAACGCGGCCGATCCGTCGGGAGTCATACTCACCGGCACGGCCATCGTCCCGGAAGACCTCGGACACACCCCTGTGGCTGAGCCGTAGTGGACCGCGCTCGGCCCCGGGTGAGGGGTGACGGAAGCACGTGCGCACCGCCGCCCCGGCATCCCCGAGTCAGGAATTCTGTTCACATGGTGTCCGGAACGGGCCGCCCCCCGGCGTCGTCCGCAGGTTTGAAACGGTGCACGTATCGTCGCTGGCCAGGCGTTTCCACCGCGCGGCGGTCGTAGTGGTCGCGGACGAAAGCGACCGCCGCCCTCGGGGGCACGCCGTCCAGGACGGCCAGGCAGGCGAGGGCGGTGCCGGTGCGGCCGCGGCCGCCGGCGCAGGCGATCTCCACGCGTTCGTCGGCCGCCCGGAGCCACACCTCGGCGAGGGCCGCGCGGGCGTCCTCACGGTCGGCGGGGAGGCGGAAGTCGGGCCAGCGCACCCAGCGGGACTCCCAGGGCGGCGCCGGAGGGCGGCGGCCCAGCAGGTAGAGGCCGTAGGCGGGGACGGGCGCCGCCGGGTCGAGCGGGCGGCGCAGACCGCGGCCGCGGATCAGCCGGCCGGAGGGCAGGGCGAGCACTCCGGGGGCGTCCTCACTCCATGCCCATGTGTCCTTCTGCACCACTCCATTCCAACGCGTTCGCCGCGACCGGGCAACCGATTCGGGCCCGCCGGTGGTCTGGGGGGCGAGGAGGGTGCTTGATGCAGGCCGAACAAGAGGACCGGTTCCACGAGTTCGTCAGAGCGCGGTGGTCCCGGCTCGTGCGAACCGCGTATCTGCTCACGGGCGACGTCCACCACGCGGAGGACCTGACGCAGACCGCGCTGGCCAAGGCGTACCGGTCGTGGCGGCGGATATCGCGCAGCGACAGCCCGGAGGCGTACGTGCGGCGGATGCTGGTCACGTGCAACAGCGACCGGTTCCGCAAGCGGCGGGTCACCGAGGCGCTGACCGCGGCGCCGCCGGACCGCGCAGGGCTCGACGAGGGCGCGGGGCAGGTGGAGGAGCGTGGCTCGCTGCTCGCCGGACTCGCCCAACTGCCGCCCAGACAGCGGGCGGTGGTGGTGCTCCGGTACTGGGAGGACCTTTCCGAGGCGGAGGTGGCCGAGGTGCTCGGCTGCTCGACCGGCACGGTCAAGAGCCAGGCGTCGAAGGGCCTGGCGAAGTTGCGAACGTATCCGGGACTGTCCGCGGGCCGCACGCCGGCGGACGGTCGGGGGCAGGGAGACAGCAGTGAACGAGACAGGCGGGCAAGAGGACTTCGGGTTCGAGGCGCGGATGCGTGAGCTGCTCGCGGAGGACGCGTACACCATCAGCCCTTCCGCGGCGCCGTACCCGGCGATCAGGCAGCGGGGGCTGGCCGAACGACGGCGGCGCGTGGCGCTGACCGGGGCGGTGCTGGCGACGCTGGCCGCCGTGCCGGTGGGGGCGTACGCCGTGGCGGGCGGGAGCGGAGGGCGGGGCTCCGACACCGCGGCGCCGCAGGCGTCGGCGAGCGTCCGGGGCGGCACGGCGGCGAGCCCGGGCACGACGCCGGGCACGACGGCGGGCGGCGACGCCTCCGGGCCCGCGCGGCCGGCCACGGACGGCCAGTTGCTGGACGGCATCACCTTCGCTCAGGCGGCGGACGGGCTGGCGGCCTGTCTGAAGGCGGAGGGCGGGACGAAGGCCCGTCTGGGCAGGGCCGAGGAATACCGGATCATCCTGGCCGCGAAGAGCACGGGCGACTCCAACGCCCCCGGTGACGGCTTCCACGTCGTCGGCGTGAAGGAGCAGCCGGCCGGCTTCCGGGTGGTGTGCGACGTCGAGGACGGCGTGGGCACCGGCATCAGCGTCAGTTCGAGCGACGCGAACTCGGCAGACGCGGGCGTGGTCGTGCCCGACGTCAACGGCGGGAACCTGTACCAGCAGTCGTTCCTCGACAAGGGCCACTGGAAGCTGCCGTTCCGCTGGGCGGCCATCGGCACCGTCGAGCCGTCGGTGGCCAAGGTGACCGTCTCCTACGGCGACGCCGGCCCGGTCGCCGCCGCCCTCGACCACGGCTGGTTCGTGGCCGCGGGAATGCTGGACCGGCAGGTCACCCTGGCCCCGCACGTGAAGGGTTACGACGCCGCGGGCAAGCTCGTCTACGACTCCGACACGGACAGCACGTACCACCGCACGCTGCCGTAGACGCGGTCATCCCCTGCCCGGGGTGACCAGCCCCGACTCGTAGGCCACGATGACCAGTTGGGCCCGGTCCCGGGCGCCCAGCTTGCCCATGATCCGGCTGACATGGGTCTTCGCGGTGAGCGGGCTGAGGCCCAGCGTCTCGCCGATCTCGGTGTTGGTCAGCCCGCGGGCGACGAGGGCGAGCACCTCGCGTTCCCGCTCGGAGAGTCCCTCCGGTCCGCCGACGGCGGGTGGGCCGCAGGGGCTGCGCAGGAACCGGGCGATCAGCCGGGCCGTCGGACCGGGCGACAGCAGCGCCTCGCCGGCGGCGACCGTGCGGATGGCGTCCAGGAGTTCGGCGGGCCGGGTGTCCTTCACCAGGAAGCCGGAGGCGCCCGCGCGGAGCGCCTCGACGATGTTCGCGTCGGTGTCGTACGTGGTCAGGACCAGTACGCGAACCCCGGTCAGGGTCTCGTCGGCGGCGATCAGCCGGGTCGCCTCGATGCCGTCGAGATCGGGCATGCGGACGTCCATGACGACGAGGTCGGGCCGCTCGCCCCGGGCCGCCGCCAGCGCCTCCCGGCCGGTGCCGGCCTGCCCGACGACCTCCATGTCCGGTGCGGAGTCGACGAGCATGGCGAACGCGGCCCGGACCAGGGTCTGGTCGTCGGCCAGCAGCACCCGGATCGTCCCGCCCTCGTTCATCGGCTCTCCCCCGTCGGCAGCACGGCGCTCACCGCGAAGCCCCTCCCGTCGTCCCGCGGCCCCGCGGTCAGCCTGCCGCCGACACTGCGGGCGCGTTCGCGCATGCCGACGAGCCCGAAGCCCGGCGCGTCGGCGACGGCCCCGGATCCGCCGGCGCCCGCGTCCACACCCTGAACCCCCCGCACTTCGGCACTCGGTGCGGCACCGCGCACGCCGGCGCCCGCCCCGTCGTCGGCGCCCGCCCCGTCGTCGGTGATCTCGACCCGCACCGCGCCCTGCGCCTCGTACACCCGTACCCGCACCCCCACCGGCGCACCGTACCGTCCGCCGTGCCGGACCGCGTTGGTCAGCGCCTCCTGGACGATCCGGTAGACGGCCGCGCCGACCGACGGCGGCGTCCGCGGCGCCGTCACCGTCACCGTCAGGTCGACCTCCGCCCCGGCCGCCCGCGCCGTCTGCGCGAGGTCGGCCAGGCCGTGCAGGCCGGGGAGCGGCCCGCGCGCGTCGGGGGCGCCGTTCTCGCGCAGCACCTCCAGCGTCGTACGGATCTCGGCGCGCGCGCTGCGGCAGGTCTCGGCGATGTCGTCGAGGGCCCTGGCCACCGCCGCGCGGTCGAGGCGTTCGGGGTCGGCGGTCAGGACGTGAGCGGCGACGGAGGTCTGCACGCCGACCAGGGTGATGGTGTGCGCCAGCAGGTCGTGCAGGTCACGGGCGATGCGCAGACGTTCCTCGGCGACCCGGCGGCGGGCCTCCTCGTCCCGGGTGCGTTCGGCGCGCTCGGCGCGCTCCACGATGGCGGCGACGTACTGGCGGTAGAAGCGGGCGCTCATGCCGCAGAACAGGACCGCGATGACCCAGCCGGAGATCCGCAGCACCTCCACCACGCCGTCGGGGTTGGTGAGGGCGTTGGCGACCATCGTCACGCCGAGGACGGCGACGCCGGTGAGCAGCGTGCGGCGTGCCGTGCCGCTCGCCGCGACCGTGTAGAGCGCCACCATGGTCCCGGCGATGGGCGCGGCGTGGTCGTAGTCGAGGGCGTGGTACGGCACGATGCAGGCCACCACCGCGAGCAGGGCCGTCAGCGGGGAGCGGCGGCGCCACACGAGGGGCACGTGGCCCGCGAGCAGCAGCGACCAGCCGAGTGCGTGGGGACGGCCGCCGTCACCACCGGCGAGGGCGATGGCCGTGGCGAACAGGGCGGTGGCCGCGGCCAGCAGCGCGTCGGTGCGGGTGCGGTGCGGGGCGGTGCGGGGATCCCGGTTGATCACCGTCATGATCCGCTCGCCCCGCCGGGCACGCGCTGGTGTCGTGGTCGGCTGCACGGGACCATCCTGCGGCACCCGGGCGCCCCTCCGACAGGGAGGGGCGCCCGGGCGTTCAGGCGAACTGCCGCTCATGGGCGGCGGCTTCGGGTTCCGGCGCCCGGGACAGCCGGCCCGGCCACCACACCGTCCGTCCCAGCGCGACGCTCGCGCTGGTCACCAGGTAGGTCCGGACGAGGAAGGTGTCCAGGAGCACGCCCACCGCGATCACGAAGCCCAGCTCGACGAGTTGCACGAGCCCCATGTTCGTCAGCACGGCGAAGGTCGCGGCGAGGACGAGACCGGCGGAGGCGATGACCCCGCCGGTGGTGCGCAGCGCGGTCAGCGCCGCCGCGTCGGGTTCGGCGCCGCGCAGCGACTCCTCCCGCATCCGGTGCATCAGGAAGATGCCGTAGTCGACGCCGAGGGCGACCAGGAACACGAAGGACAGCAGACCGAGCCCGGGATCCGTGCCCGCGAAGCCGAACACCGGCCCGAACACCAGCCCGCCGAGTCCGAGCGCCGCGCCCCACACCGCCACCACGGCGGCGACCAGCATCAGCGGCGCGACCAGGGAGCGCAGCAGCACCATCAGGATCAGCAGGACGGAGACGAGGACGATCGGCACGACCACGAGCCGGTCGCGGGCGTTGGCGTCCTCGAGGTCGATCTGCTGGGCGCTGGGCCCGCCGACGTAGGAGTCGGGCAACCGTTTGCGCAGTGCCTCGATGGTCGCCGTCTCGGCGGCGGACTGCGGCGGTGCGGCGGCGGTCACCGCGATCTCCGTCCAGCCTGCTGCGGTACGGCCCCGGCGGGCGTCGGCGACACCGTCCGTGTCCCGGATCGCGGCGAGGGCGGCGTCGGCGCGGCCGGCCGGGGTGAGCACGTCGACGGGCTGGGCGGACTGCTCGGGGAAGGCGTCGGCCAGGGTCTGCATGGCGACGACCGACTCGGGCCGGTCGACGAAGGAGTCCTGCTGCCTGACCGCGCCGGGCAGGTTGAGCGCGCCCAGTGCGAGCGCGCCGAGCAGCACGGCGCCGGCCGCCAGAACGGTCCGCGGGCGCCGCCCGGCCGAGGCGCCCATCGCGGCGAACAGCGTCCGGCGCGCTCTGGGCGTGCTGCCGTGGGCGGGGATCAGCGGCCAGAACACGCGGCGGCCCAGCAGGACGAGGAGCGCGGGCAGCAGCGTCAGCATCGTGACGAGCGCGCACAGCACACCCACCGTGCCCAGCGGGCCCATCCCCCGGTTGGAGTTGAGGTCGGCGGCGAGCAGGCACAGCAGCCCGGCGGCGACGGTCCCGGCGGAGGCGAGCACGGCCGGACCGCAGCCGCGCAGCGCGGCCCGCATGGCGTCGTGGGGCCGCTCGAAGCGCCGCAGCTCCTCCCGGTAGCGGGAGACGAGCAGCAGGGCGTAGTCCGTGCCGGCGCCGAAGACGAGGATGGTCATGATGCCGGAGCTCTGCCCCGACACCGTGGTGCCGAAGGTCTGGTTGAGGCCGTAGGCGACGCCCATGGAGAGGTAGTCGGCGATCCCGGCCACGGCGAGCGGCACCAGCCACAGCACGGGGCTGCGGTAGATGAGGATCAGCAGGAGGGCGACGACGCCGACGGTCGTGTAGAGCAGCGGGCCGCCGAGCGAGTCGTAGACCTTGGTGGCGTCGGTGGCCAGCGCGCCCGTGCCGCCCACCTCCACGGTCAGTCCGCCCCGGCTGTGGGCGACGTCCCGTACGTCCTCGACGAAGGCGTCCCGCTTGTCCTCGTCGGTGCCGGGCTCGTTGGTCGCGACCGGGTACATGAGCGTGGTGCCGTCGGCGGACGGGACGCCTCGCGGGGCCCCGGTCAGCGTGTGGTCCCCGGCGATCCGCGCGAGTTGCTCCCGCGCGGTCGTCCGGTCGGCGGCGGTCAGGCCGCCGTCGCGGTGGTAGACCAGTACCAGCTCGGTGCTCTCACCGCCGGGCAACTGCTCCTGGAGCCTGGCGACCCTGGTCGAGTCGGCGCTCGCCGGCAGGTAGTCGGTGACCCGGTCGTGCTGTACTCCGGCGAGTTCGGCGGCGAACGGCGAGGCCAGCGCGAGCACTCCCGCCCACAGCGCGAGCACCACCCAGGGGATGGCGCTGCGCCCGCCCTTCGTCCGTCCGGTCCTGATGAAATCTGCGGCCCCCATGAAACGGGACCTCCCTTCGGCGCGGCTGTCCGGTTGCGTTCTCCAGACTTCCGGCGGGGAAGGGGCGGATCGTCGCGCGTGAGGGCGAGTTCGGGCGTACTGCCGGGGGTGACCGGGTGGGGGGATTACTCCCCGGGGAGTATCCGGGGTGGGTCAGGACGGCGTGCGGGCCGCTGCCAGGAGGCGGGTCACGTCGTCCGCGCAGATCGTCAGGGCCGCGCCCACCGTCGCGAGGACCTCGCGTTCGGCCGGGGTGTAGGGGCCGTCCGCGAGGGCGATCCGGGCACCCTGCAGCAGGATCGACTCGCGGCCGACCGGTGCGAGGTGGGGTGTGAGCGGGTCGAGGGCCTCGTGGAGCTCTATGGCGAGCCCGGGGCCGTACGGCTCGCCGTAGCTGCGGCCGGTGTCCGAGGCCAGCGCGTCGACGAGGGCGGCGAGCTGTTCCTCCGTGCAGTCGGCGAAGCCGGCCGCGCGGACCGCTCCCGCCGCCGTCTCGAGGGCGGTGCGGGCGCAGCCGCCGCCCGCGGACAGCACGGCGAGGGCGACGGTGTGGACGGCGTCGCGGAGCATCGCCGAGAAGCGGACGGTGGTGGGACGGTCGAGGGCGTCGGCGCCGAAGTGCAGGTGGCAGGCCGCGCACTCGACGACCGGACCGGTCTCGCCGCGCGGCAGGACGGGCACGCCGAGCACGGTGAAGCGGCGCTGGCCGGTCAGCCGCTGGTAGTTGCGGTCTCCGCCGCAGCCCGGGCAGAAGAACTCGCCGTCGCCGACGGGCGTCCACGCGGTGCGGGTGCCCAGGATGCGGGCACGCCTGGTGACACGGCCGTCTCGTCCCCGTTCTGGCAGCACGTCGCACCTCCATCAGCCGCGGCAACATCGCCGCATGCCCCCGTGATGTTAGCCACATCATTGAGGTGTAGTCAGCACCCGGGACGAGACCTCTCCGTGACCTTCACGGCCGGATGGCCGATATACGACGGGGCCCCGGCCGCCGAGTACGGCGACCGGGGCCCCGAACCACCGATCGGGGTGGTCAGCGGCTCGCGCGGTTGACGGCCGAGACGACCGCCTTCAGCGAGGCTCGCGTCGTGTTCGCGTCGATGCCGATGCCCCACAGGACCTTGTCGCCGATCGCGCACTCGATGTAGGAGGCGGCCTGCGCGGAGGCGCCCTCGCTCATGGTGTGCTCCTGGTAGTCCAGCAGGCGTACGTCGACGCCGACGGACTGCAGGGCGTCGAAGAAGGCCGAGATCGGACCGTTGCCGGTACCGGTCAGGACGGTGTCCTCGCCGTCGACCGTGGCCTCGACGGTCAGGGTGTCCACGCCGTCGGTGTCGGTGGTCGACTGGCCGGTGCGGACCTGGATGCGGCCCCAGGGGTTCTCGGGGTTCGGCAGGTACTCGTCCTGGAAGACGGACCAGATGGCGCTGCCGGTGACCTCGCCGCCCTCGGCGTCCGTCTTGGCCTGGATGAGCCTGGAGAACTCGATCTGCATACGGCGGGGCAGGTCCAGCTTGTGGTCGTTCTTCAGGACGTACGCGATACCGCCCTTGCCGGACTGCGAGTTGACGCGGATGACCGCCTCGTAGGAGCGGCCGACGTCCTTCGGGTCGATCGGCAGGTACGGGACGGCCCACTCGATGTCGTCGACGGTGACGCCCCTGGCGGCCGCGTCGGCCTCCATCGCGTCGAAGCCCTTCTTGATGGCGTCCTGGTGGGAGCCGGAGAAGGACGTGTAGACCAGGTCGCCCACGTACGGGTGGCGCGGGTGGACCTCCATCTGGTTGCAGTACTCCCACGTACGACGGATCTCGTCGATGTCGGAGAAGTCGATCTGCGGGTCGACGCCCTGGGAGAACAGGTTCATGCCCAGGGTGACCAGGTCGACGTTGCCGGTGCGCTCGCCCTGCCCGAACAGACAGCCCTCGACGCGGTCGGCGCCGGCCATCAGCGCCAGCTCGGCGGCGGCGACGGCGGTCCCGCGGTCGTTGTGCGGGTGGACGGAGATCACGACGTGTTCGCGGCGGGAGATGTTGCGGCTCATCCACTCGAAGCGGTCGGCGTGGGTGGAGGGCGTGGAGCGCTCCACGGTGGCAGGCAGGTTCAGGATGATCTCGCGGCCCGGACCGGGCTGGTAGACGTCCATCACCGCCTCGCAGACCTCCAGGGCGAAGTCCAGCTCGGTGTCGGTGAAGATCTCGGGGCTGTACTGGTAGCCGAACTCGGTCTCCGGGCCCAGCAGCTTCTCCGCGTACTCCATGACCAGGCGGGTGCCGTCGACGGCGATCTGCTTGATGTCGTCCTTCGAACCGCGGAAGACGACCCGGCGGAAGACCGGGGCGGTGGCGTTGTACAGGTGGACGGTGGCGCGACGGGCGCCCTTCAGGGACTCCACGGTCCGCTCGATCAGGTCCTCACGGGCCTGGGTCAGTACGGAGATCGTGACGTCGTCCGGGATCGCGCCCTCTTCCTCGATGATCGAGCGCACGAAGTCGAAGTCGGTCTGTCCGGAGGCCGGGAAGCCGACCTCGATCTCCTTGTAGCCCATCTTGACCAGCTGGTCGAACATCCGGCGCTTGCGCTCGGGCGACATGGGGTCGATCAGGGCCTGGTTGCCGTCGCGCAGGTCGGTGGAGAGCCAGCGGGGGGCGGCGGTGATCCGGTTGTTCGGCCAGGTGCGGTCGGGGATGTCGACCTGGTCGTACTGCCCGTACTTGTGGATCGGCATCTGGCTGGGCTGCTGGCGGTTCGCCATGGGGCGTTGGCTCCTCGGGGTGACCGGAGGGATGTCCGGACGGAAGGACGGCCGACACGCAACACCAAGCTCCGCGGGGAGGGGGTCGGCCTCGACTACAGGCCCTCGCCGCGGCAGCTAAGGAGAAGCAGCCCGAAACGCATAGTGCTCCGCAGCCTAGCCGAGCCGCATCTGTCGCGGTGGTGCGTATCAGTATGCGGGACCACCGGGAGCAACTGAAGAGAAAAGGGACGAAACGTGCTCCATACCACTTGAAGCCATGAATCTGCCGTGTTTGTCACCGTTTTTCACCGATCATGGTTGCCTGTCGTGACAAGGGCGTCACACAGTGCAAGGGTGCCGGGCATGACGACCCACGGGGGCTTCGAGCCCGTCTTCTGCACCGTCGTACCGCCGCACCTCCTCCACCGGCTGGCGCGCAACGACGACCCCGCGCTCTCCGGTCCCGCCCGGCGCACCCTCCTGCGCGACAGCGAACTGCGCGCCCTGCGTCAGGTGACCACCGAATTCCGCCTGGCCGCCGCCCCGGCCGTGAAGGCCCCCTCCGACCAGCCGCTGCGCACGATCCACGACTGCGGGCACGGCACCGACCTGCCCGGCGAGAAGGTCCGCTCCGAGGGCCAGGACCCCGGCCGGGACGCGACCGTCAACCGCGCCTACTCCGGGCTCGGCGCCACCTTCGACCTCTATCTGAAGGCCTACCGCCGCCACTCCATCGACGACGACGGCCTGCCGCTGAACGCCAGCGTCCACTACGACGAGGGCTACAACAACGCCTTCTGGAACGGCGAGCAGATGGTGTTCGGCGACGGCGACGGCGAGATCTTCCTCGACTTCACCAACTCCATCGACGTCATCGGGCACGAGCTCACCCACGGCGTCACCCAGTACACGGCGAACCTGACCTACTACGGGCAGCCCGGCGCCCTCAACGAGTCGATGTCCGACGTCTTCGGCTCGCTCATCAAGCAGTACTCGCTCGGCCAGACCGCCGCCGAGGCCGACTGGCTGATCGGCGCGGGCCTGCTCGCCCCGGACGTCACCGGCACCGCCCTGCGCTCGATGAAAGCCCCGGGCACCGCGTACGACGACGACGTCCTCGGCAAGGACCCGCAGCCCGCGACCATGGACGAGTACGTCCGCACCGGCCGCGACAACGGCGGCGTGCACATCAACTCGGGCATCCCCAACCACGCGTTCTACCTGGCCGCCACCGCCCTCGGCGGATACGCCTGGGAGAAGGCGGGGCAGATCTGGTACGACGTCCTGACCGGCGGCGAGCTCGGCGACCGGGCCTTCTTCACCGACTTCGCCGCACTGACGGTGAAGGCGGCGCGCGAGCGGTTCGGCGACGGCGGCGACGAGTTCCAGGCCGTAGAGAAGGCGTGGGAGCAGGTCGGGGTGCGGATCCTGTAGTTCCGTACTACACAGGGACCCATGCGTATTCAGGTGAGGCGCACGGGCGGGTTCGCGGGCATCGAGCGGCAGGCCGAGGTGGACACGGCGGGGCGGCCCGACGCCGACGAGTGGCACGCCCTGGCCGAGCAGGCGGTCGCCGCCGGCCGGGGCACACCCCCGCAGGGCGTGCCGGACGGCTTCCGATACGAGATCACGGTGGACGGGAGGACCGTCCACGCGGCCGACCCGCGGCTGACGTCGCAGCAGCGCGAACTGATCACGAGAGTGCTGAAGGAAGGCGCCTGATCGGCAGTTGCCGTAAGGACGTTGACTTCCTTACCCATCGGTAAGGATGATCCCGACCATGGCGAACGATCCGCGCGAGGCGGCGCATCCGATCCCCCGGTTCCCGGCGGACTTCCTGTGGGGCGTGTCCACGTCCGCACACCAGATCGAAGGCGCGGTGGAGGAGCGCGACCCGTCCGTGTGGGACGTCTTCACGGCCGAGCCGGGACGGGTGAAGGACGGCTCCACGGCGGCTGTGGCGTGCGACCACGTCCGCCGCCACGGCGAGGACGTGGCCCTCCTCGCGGGCCTCGGCGTCAACTCCTACCGCTTCTCCGTCTCCTGGCCGCGGGTCAACGCCCCGGGCGGCCTCGACTTCTACGACCGTCTCGTGGACGAGCTGCTGGCGGCGGGCGTCCGCCCGGTCCCCACCCTCTTCCACTGGGACCTGCCGGCGGACCTGGACTGGCTGGAGCGGGACACGGCGTCCCGGTTCGCGCAGTACGCGTCCGTGGTGGTGGACCGGCTCGGGGACCGCGTCACGAAGTGGATCACCCTCAACGAGCCCGCCGAGCACACCCTGCTGGGCCACGCACTCGGCACCCACGCCCCCGGCAAGCAGCTCCTCTTCGACGCGCTGCCGGCCGCCCACCACCAGTTGCTCGGCCACGGTCTCGCCGTGCAGGCGCTGCGCGCGGCCGGCGCCGCGGACATCGGCATCGCCAACTCGCACGGCCCGACCTGGCCGGCCTCGCAGGAATCCGCCGACCTGGAGGCGGCGGCGTTCTACGACCTCCTGCTCAACCGCCTGTTCGCGGAGCCGCTGCTGCTCGGCGCGTACCCGGAGGGCCTCGGCGAACTGATGCCGGGCGACGTCGCGGCCGACCTGAAGATCATCGGCGAACCGCTCGACTGGTACGGCGTCAACTACTACGCCCCGACCCGGGTCGGCGCCCCGCAGGGCACCGAGATCGAGTTCGGCGGGATCACCATGCCGGCCGAACTCCCCTTCTCGGTGCGGGAGATCGAGGGCGTCCCGGTGACCGACTTCGGCTGGCCGGTGGTCCCCGAGGGCCTGACCGAGCTCCTGACGACCTTCAAGGACCGCTACGGCGACCGCCTCCCGCCGGTCGTCATCACCGAGAACGGCTGCTCCTACGAGGGCCTCGACGACCAGGCCCGGATCGCCTACCTGGACGGTCACCTCCGCGCCCTGCACCGGGCCCTGGAGGCCGGCGTGGACGTGCGCGGCTACTTCGTCTGGTCGCTGCTGGACAACTTCGAGTGGGCGGAGGGCTACGCACGGCGCTTCGGCCTCGTGCACGTCGACTTCGCGACGCAGGTCCGCACCCCGAAGGCCTCCTACGCCTGGCTGCGGGACGTCCTCCAGGCGCAGGGATGACCACGGCGGACAGGGCCCGGACGGCCGCGCTGGCCGAGCCCGTCGAACGGGTGGGCCGCGGCTGGACGTCGGCCCTGTCCCTCGCCAACGGGGCGATCTGGGTGGGCTGGTACGGCCCCCTGCAGATCCTGCTGGCCTCCCAGGCCGAGGACTTCGCGCCCGGCTCCGGCATGTCGAAGGAGGCGATGCTGGCCTGGGTGACGGGCGTCGGCGCGGTCGTCTCACTGGCGGCGAACCCGCTCTTCGGCGCGCTGTCGGACCGCACGACGTCGCGCCGGGGCCGCCGCACCCCGTGGATCGTGGCCGGGACGGCGGGCGGCGCCCTGTCGCTGCTGCTGCTCGCGGGCGCGCGCGGGGTGTGGACGATGGCGCTGGGCTGGTGCCTGGTGCAGCTGACGCTGAACGCGGCCTTCGCGGCGGTGACGGCGGCCGTCCCCGACCGGGTCCCCCGGTTCCAGCGGGGCTCGGTGGGCGGCTGGCTGGGCGTCGCGCAGATCCTCGGCGTGGTCGGCGGCACGGGGCTCGCGACGGCCGCCGGGGGCGTCGGGGCGGGATATGTGGCGTGCGCGGTCTTCACGGCGCTGGGCGTGCTGCCGTACGTGCTGCGGTACGAGGACCTGCGGCTGGCGGAGGAGGACCGGCCGGCCTGGTCCTGGCGGGGTTTCGCGGCCGGCTTCTGGCTGAGCCCGCGCCGGTACCCCGACCTCGGGTGGGCGTGGCTGACCCGCTTCCTGATGAACCTGAGCAACGCGCTGGTGCTGCTCTACCTCCTCTACTACCTGCGCGACCGCCTGCACCACGCCGACCCCGAAGGCGGCGTGCTGATCCTGACCGCGGTGAACGGGCTGACGCTGCTCGCCACGGTCGTCGTCGGCGGCGTCTGGTCGGACCGGATCGGCCGGCGCAAGCCGTTCGTGATCTGGTCGGGCGTGCTGATGGCGGTGGCGACGGCGATGCTGGCCGCCTGGCAGACCTGGCCGGGGGCGATCGTGGCGTCGGCGGTGCTGGGCGTCGGCTTCGGCGTGTTCACCTCGGTCGACTTCGCGCTGATGACGGACGTGCTGCCGAAGGCCGCGGACCGGGGCAAGGACCTGGGCGTCATCAACGTGGCCAACGCCCTGCCCCAGGTCGCCGCGCCCGCCCTGGCCGCCCCGATCGTGACGTACCTGGGCGGCTACCGGGTGCTGTACCTGGTGTCCGCCGTGATCTGCCTGGCGGGAGCGGTGCTGGTGGGGCGGATCAGGGGGGTGGACTGAGGCACCGGCCGACGGTCGCCGTACTCCCGGGGAACGCGCCCGGACACCGACGACATGCGCAGGCCGTACGGTCCGCGGGCCCGGCTCGTCCCCCTCCGACGGCGCCGGGC
The DNA here is from genome assembly GCF_003032475.1 of Streptomyces sp. P3. Taxonomy (NCBI): domain Bacteria; kingdom Bacillati; phylum Actinomycetota; class Actinomycetes; order Kitasatosporales; family Streptomycetaceae; genus Streptomyces; species Streptomyces sp. P3. Next base: position 3,558,952 of record NZ_CP028369.1, on the reverse strand, counting down.
CGCCGCCTGTGAGCCCCCGGAAACCCTCAGAAGCCCAGTTTGCGCAGCTGCTTGGGGTCGCGCTGCCAGTCCTTGGCCACCTTCACGTGCAGGTCCAGGAAGACCGGCGTGCCCAGCAGCGCCTCGATCTGCTTGCGGGACTTGATGCCGACGTCCTTCAGGCGCTTGCCCTTGGGGCCGATGATGATGCCCTTCTGGCTGGGACGCTCGATGTAGATGTTGGCGTGGATGTCGAGCAGCGGCTTCTCGGCGGGGCGGTCCTCCCGCGGGAGCATCTCCTCGACGACGACCGCGATGGAGTGCGGCAGCTCGTCGCGGACGCCCTCCAGCGCCGCCTCCCGGATCAGCTCGGCGACCATCACCTGCTCGGGCTCGTCGGTCAGGTCGCCCTCGGGGTAGAGCGGCGGGCTCTCGGGGAGCATCGGCACGAGCAGGTCGGCCAGCAGCCCGACCTGCTGGTCGCCCACCGCCGAGACCGGCACGATCTCCGCCCACTCGAAGCCCAGCTCCTTGCCGAGCTGGTCGATCGCGATGAGCTGCTCGGCGAGCGCCTTGGAGTCCACCAGGTCGGTCTTGGTGACGACCGCGACCTTCGGCGTCCGCTTGATCCCGGCCAGCTCCTTGGCGATGAACCGGTCGCCGGGGCCCAGCTTCTCGTTGGCCGGCAGGCAGAAGCCGATGACGTCGACCTCGGCCCAGGTGGCGCGCACGACGTCGTTCAGCCGCTCGCCGAGCAGGGTGCGCGGCTTGTGCAGCCCCGGCGTGTCCACCAGGATCAGCTGGGCCTCGGGACGGTGCACGATGCCCCGCACGGTGTGCCGCGTGGTCTGCGGACGGTTCGAGGTGATCGCCACCTTCTTCCCGACCAGAGCGTTCGTGAGGGTGGACTTGCCGGCGTTGGGGCGGCCCACGAAGCAGGCGAAGCCGGCACGGTGTACGGACTCGGCCGACTGCTCGGATGACTGGTTGCGAACGCTCATGGCCCCCATTCTCCCTGATCCGCAAAGCACCGCCGTACACACGAGCGGTAGGGCCCCGGGCGGTGAGCTCCCGGAAACCTCCACGCAACGAAACCTCACGGAAACACACATGTGCGCTGGAGGAAACGCGGGCCGGTGACCCTCTGACGAGCCCCCGCATCGTTGGAGACATCGTGACTCTGGCCGCCGCCCACGCGAACACCGGCGACACCGCCTGGCTGCTCGCCGCCACCGCCCTCGTCCTGCTGATGACCCCGGGACTGGCCCTCTTCTACGGCGGCATGGTCCGCACGAAGAGCGTCCTCAACATGCTCATGATGAGCTTCGTGTCGATCGCCCTGGTCACGGTGGTGTGGCTGACGGCCGGCTACTCGCTCGCCTTCGGGAAGGACGCCGGCGGCGGCCTCATCGGCGGACTCGAGCACGCCGGGATGGCCGGCCTCGGCCCGGACAGCGTCCAGGGCACGGTCCCGACCCTGCTGTTCGCCACCTTCCAGCTCACCTTCGCGATCATCACCGCCGCGCTGATCAGCGGCGCGATCGCGGACCGGGCGAAGTTCGCGGCCTGGCTGGTCTTCGTACCCCTCTGGGCCCTGCTCGTATACGTTCCCGTCGCGCACTGGGTCTGGGGCCCGGGCGGCTGGATCCTCGAGGGGCTCGGTGCGCTGGACTTCGCGGGCGGCCTCCCCGTCGAGATCACGTCCGGGGCCTCCGGTCTGGCGTTGTGCCTGGTCCTGGGCCCGCGGCTGGGCTTCAAGAAGGACGCGATGCGTCCGCACAACCTGCCCATGGTGATGCTGGGCGCGGGCCTGCTGTGGTTCGGCTGGTTCGGCTTCAACGCCGGTTCCGCGCTGGGCGCGAACGGGCTGGCGGCGGCGGCCTTCCTCAACACGATGGCGGCCGGCTGCACGGGCCTGCTGGGCTGGCTCTTCGTCGAGCAGCAGCGCGACGGCCACCCGACGACGCTGGGCGCGGCCTCCGGCGCGGTCGCGGGCCTGGTGGCGATCACGCCGTCCTGCGGCTCGGTCTCCCTCCTCGGCGCCCTGGTCGTGGGCCTCGCCGCCGGCGTCGTCTGCTCCTACGCCGTGAGCTGGAAGTTCAAGCTGAACTACGACGACTCCCTCGACGTCGTGGGCGTCCACCTGGTCGGCGGCGTCATCGGCACGCTCCTGATCGGCGTCTTCGCCGTGGACACCATGACCGGCGGCCCCGAGGGCCTGCTGTACGGCGGCGGGTTGGGGCAGCTCGGCAGGCAACTGGTCGCGGTGCTCGCGGTCGCCGCCTACGCCTTCGCCGTGACCTACGGCATCGGCAGGATGCTCGACCGCACGATCGGCCTCCGTGCGGACGAGGACCACGAGCACACCGGCCTGGACCTTACGGTGCACGCCGAGACGGCATACGATCACGGCGTCCTGGGCCACGGCGCCCCGGTCTCCGCGCACTCCGTCCCCTCCGCCCAGAAGGTCAAGCCACAGGCATGAAGCTCATCACCGCGATCGTCAAGCCCTACCGCCTCGACGAGGTCAAGACGGCCCTGCAGGAGCTCGGCGTGCACGGTCTGACCGTGACCGAGGCCAGTGGTTACGGCCGGCAGCGCGGCCACACCGAGGTGTACCGGGGCGCCGAGTACCAGGTCGACCTCGTGCCCAAGGTCCGTATCGAGGTCGTCGTCGACGACGCGGAGTCCGAGGCCGTCATCGACGCGGTCGTGCGCGCCGCGCACACCGGCAAGATCGGCGACGGCAAGGTGTGGGCGCTGCCGGTGGAGACGGTCGTCCGGGTACGGACGGGCGAGCGGGGGCCGGACGCGCTCTAGTACTGCAACGGCACTAGCCTCCGGCGGTCTGGCCGATTCTCGTCCGCGGGTGAGCGGGGGCCGGCCGCGCCCCGCGGCGGAGCCGCCCGGCGCCGGCTCCCCGCGCCCCTTCAGGACGCCTTCCCCGGCGCCTGATCAAGAGCCACACCCCCGTCGCGGTCCCGATCGCCACGACCGCCAGGACCAGCCACGGAGCCGCCACGAACGACGCGGTCGCCGACTCCTGCGTCCTCGTGGCCGTCGCCGTCAGCTTCACGTCCGTCCGGTCGAGGTGCGGGGCGTCGGTCCAGCGTTCGGTGAGGCGGACGCGCTGGCCGGGCAGGAGCTGGGAGGGGACCTTCGTGAGGCGACGGTCGAGGAGCGTGCGGCCGAACAGTCCCCGCGCCGTCAGCCGCACCTTCGGATCGAGGGTCACGTTGCCGGTGTTGTGCAGGGTGTAGGAGATCGTCGCCGTGCTGTCGCCGAAGCCCGGCACCAGCGGCTGGTGGTGGCTGATTCCGACGTCCTCCACGGCGAGCGCGGGCAGGGTGGGTCCGCCGACCTGGAGGTAGACACGGGCGGCGACCGCCCGCTGCACGCCGAGCGCGACCGAGCCGTCGCCCCGCTCGACGCGTTCGTCGAGGGCGACGACGGCCCCCGGATGATCGCCCGGCTCGGCGCCCTCGGGCACCCGGACGGTGAACGGCACGGTGACGGCACCGCGGCCGGGCACGGTGATCCGGTCCCGTGACAGCTCGGCCCACGCGCCCACGCCCCGCATCCGCTCCCCCGCCGACCTGACGGCGAACCCGCCGTCGCGTGCGGTGTTGTAGGCGTCGGCCGCGTACAGCCGGAAGGTGAGGGGGGCGTCGGTCTTGTTGGCGACGACGACCTTGTCCTCGATCGTCTGGCCGGGATCGGCCGAGACGTAGAAATAGGGCCGCGCGGCGACGGCCGAGGCGACGGGGTACACGGACCAGCTGCCGTTGTCGGCGGCCCGTGCGGGCGTGGGCGCGGCGAACAGCAGGCCCAGCAGGAACGGCAGGAGGAGGACGTACGGCTTGCGCATGGGTGCGGACCCCCCACGTACGGGCTGCGACGGCTGGGTGGACGGGCGGGTGCGGACCTGTGGGGCGGGCGCCCGGCCACCGGTGGACATGGTGCGTGAACTCAGCTGAGCGTGAGGGTCAGGACGCCGGCGTAGGTACCCGGAGGCGTGAACGACGGTACGTCGAGGGACAGTTGCGCGTTGGCGGTGAACTCGCCGCCGGTGGCCGTGCCGTCGGGCGTGGACGCCAGGGTCGCCCCCGAGGCGCCGACCGTGCCCGCCGAACCGGCCTGACAGGTGCTCGGGCTGCCCGCCTTGGTGGTGCACGCGGGCGTCCAGCTCAGTTTGCCGGCGTCGATCTTGGCTCCGGAGCCGCTGAAGTCGGTGACCTTGCCGGTCAGGGACCAGCCGGCGGGTCCGCCGCGGAAGTCCTTGACGGTGACCGTCTGCAGGGCGCCGGTGGAGGCGCCGCCCTGGCCGAACTCGACCCTGGACAGCTGGACGGCGTCCCCGGCCTGGGACATCGACAGCGTGCCCGCGCGGACCGTGGTGGTCACCTTCTGACTGCCGTCCGGCACGGGCTGGTCGTCGATGACGACGTACGCGACCGGTCCGGCGCCGAGGTCGGCGCTCCAGGCGCTCCCCTCGTACGCCACCACGCCGTTGGTGGTGAGGTCGCTGACGACGAGCGAGCCGGAGATGTTCCCCTGCCCGTTCGCGGTCACGGTCGCGGTGTCCGCGGTCTGCGCGGATCCGGACCGGCCGGCCAGGGTGACCGACGCGCCCGGCGTGAAACCGCTGCCCGTGACCGCGACGCTCGCCCCCGGGCTTCCGGAGGCCGAACCCAGCTGGATGGCTCGGGTGTTGGCCGGCGGGTTGTCCGCCGCGGTGACCGTCTCCGACACCGGGGCGGGCGGGTTGGTCACCGTGCAGGGGGTGTCCAGCTCGAGGATGTAGCTGGTGTGGATGTTGTAGTCGCCGGGCGAGAGGGTGATCGCGCCGGGGCTGGTGACCGTGAACGTGCCGGTCATGGAGAACGACGGGAAGACGCCCTTGCCGGGCACCGGGTCGTTCTTCTTCGGGCCCGTCAGGGTAATGCTGCCGGTCTGCGCGCCACCGAGGGTGACCTTGCCCGTCGGCGTCATGATGTCGGCCGGCAGGGCCAGGTCGGTGGGGTTGCTCGCGGCGGGCGAGACCACCGTGTACGTCACGGTGACGGTGTCGCCGACCTCGGGCGTGGTGTCGTTCACCGCGAGCCTCGCGGTGGTGGTGCCGTCGATCGGCGGGATGCCGGCGATGGGCGGCGGAACACAGTGTGTCGGGAAGCTGACGTCGGTCGCGGCGCCGGCCGGACACGCCAGCGCCCCGCCCGCGGTGACCGCGAGCGCGGTGGCCCCGAGCAGTGACGCCCAGTGCCGTCTTCGGGAACTACGGGGTGTCGAACCCATTGGTGCCCCCTCCTCCAGGGTGCGGGCGCAGCGGCTCTTCTGCGCCGACAGGGGGCATTGAGATGCGGAACGCGCAAGAAGTCAATGGAAACGCGCCAACGAACTGATGGACCGTCAGCTTCCTGCTGCAGCAGGAGAACCGACGGCCCGCCCGGACGGTTTCCGACCGCTATCAGTCGTAAACGAACGGCCCCGGCGCCTGCGGGCCGGTCGCCTTGCAGGTGACGGTGATCCCGAAGATGACCATCTTCAGCGAGCCGCCGTTGATGTCGAGACTGTCTCCCGAGGCCACGGTCCCGTTGAGCGGTCCGACCGTGATCGGCGCGCCGGTCGCCATGGCGGGGTTCACCGCGCCGGAGAAGACCCTCGCGGCTCCGGTCGAGTTCGCCATCGTGAGCGTGGAGTTGATGCTGTTGGCGCTGATCGGGATGGGCGCGGTGATCGCGCTCGAGGTGAGGGTGAGGGTGGCGGCGCTGCCGCTCTGGGTGGCCGTGAGGGTGGCCGCCCCACCGCCGAAGAGACCGCAGCTCGCGGTGAACGTGGCCGTCGCCGGGCTGACGGCGGCGGCAGAGGGCGCGAACGCCAGTCCGGTGACCGCGAGGGTCCCGGCCAGCATGGCCGCACCTGATCCGATTCGCTTGCCTCTCATGGGGTTTCCGGCTCCTTCCCGGATGTGGGGAGACGGACGGCCGAAACGGGACGGTGGGTGCGGACACCGGTGCCGGTGGGGGGTGAATCTGACGGTCCGTCGGAAACTTACGGTCTTATTGACCCGGGAGGGACGGGGCACGGCAAGGCCGAAATCCGGCCGAGTTGAATCGGCGCCTTCGGCGTCCGGCGCACGGGCCGGACGCCACGCAGAACGTCGGCGAACCGGAGCCCCGGGAGCACCAAGGGTCCGGGGAACCGGAGGTCCGAAGACTGAGGGGCGAAGACCGGGGGGAGGTGGAGCCCCGCGGAGGGGCACCGGGGGAACAGGAGGCCCGGGAGGACACCGGCGGCACCGGGAAACCCCGGGATGCCCCCGGCTGCGGGGTGTGGCCCTCCGCGCCGTCAGCCGGCGGAGACGGTGCGCCGAACCGTTCCGTCCGGCGAAGCCAGCAGCACCGGCGTCCCCGGCCCGCCGAGATCCCGCACGGCGGCGAGATCGTCCCCGGCGGCCTCCTCCGACGACGTCACCACGGCCGCCGCCTCCAGCGACCGCGCGCCGGACGCCACGGCCATCGCCACCGCCGTCCGCAGCGCGCTCAGCCGCAGCGACGGCAGGTCCACCGTCCCCGCGACATACGTGCGTCCGGTGTCGTCACGGACGGCGGCCCCCTCGGGCACACCGTTGCGGGCCCGCGCGGAACGGGCCAGGGTGACGATCTTGCGGTCCTCGGGGTCGAGCGCGGTGCTGTCGGTCATGCCCCGAGCATACGAAGAACGGGCGCGCCGACGGCGGCGGCCCCCGACGAGACCGGGACCGCGCGGCCGCGGACCGGTCCCGGGGACGCCGAAGCGTCCTCAGGAACGGTCGAGGCGCAGCCGTTCGGCGCGCGGCAGACCGGCCACCACCAGGTCGTACGAGTCCTCGACGAGCTCCCGGACCAGGTCGGCGGGGAGCCCGCCGTCGACCGTCACCGTGTTCCAGTGCCGTTTGTTCATGTGGTAGCCGGGCGCGATCAGGTCCGGATGCTCGCCGCGCAGCCGCACCGCGTCCTCGGGGTCGCACTTGAGGTTGACCTTCAGCGGCCGTCCGGCCGTCCAGCTCAGCGCGAACATCTTCCCCAGCACCTTGAAGACCGAGATCTCCGGCCGGAACGGGAAGTCCTCCTGCGCCGCCTCGAAGGACAGGCAGAGAGCGCGCAGCTCCTCGGGAGTCACCCGGCCTCGCCCTCCTCCGACGGCACGGCGGGCTCCACCGGCTCCACCAGCACCGTCACGATCTTGTTCCGGCGGCCGGCCGCGGCCTCCGCCGTCAGCCGCAGCTTGCGCCCGTCGGGCAGCTCGACCTCGGAGGAGGCGCCGGCGATGGGCACCCGACCGAGGGCCTTCGCCAGCAGACCGCCGACGGTCTCCACGTCCTCGTCGTCGTACTCCTCCAGGCCGTACAGCTCGCCCAGGTCGGTGATGTCGAGGCGGGCGGTGACCCGGTGACGGTCGTCGCCCAGCTCCTCCACCGGCGGGAGCTCGCGGTCGTACTCGTCGGTGATCTCGCCGACGATCTCCTCGAGGATGTCCTCGATGGTCACGATGCCCGCCGTGCCGCCGTACTCGTCGATGACGACGGCCACGTGGTTGCGGTCCTGCTGCATCTCCCGCAGCAGGTCGCCCGCGTTCTTGGTGTCGGGGACGAAGGCGGCCGGCCGCATCGCCGTCGACACCAGCTCGCCCTCGGCGTCCCGGCTGATGTGCGTCTTGCGGACCAGGTCCTTCAGATACACGATGCCGACGATGTCGTCCTCGCTCTCCCCGGTCACGGGTATCCGGGAGAACCCTGAGCGCAGGGCGAGGGTGAGGGCCTGCCGGATGGTCTTGTAGCGCTCGATGACGACGAGGTCGGTCCGCGGCACCATGACCTCCCGCACCAGGGTGTCGCCGAGCTCGAAGACGGAGTGCACCATGCGGCGCTCCTCGTCCTCGATCAGCGACTCCTTCTCCGCCAGGTCGACCAGCGCCCGCAGCTCCGCCTCGGAGGCGAACGGACCGCGGCGGAAGCCCTTGCCGGGTGTGAGCGCGTTGCCGATGAGGATCAGCAGCGACGGGATCGGTCCCATGATCCTGGCCAGCGGCAGCAGCACGTACGCGGCCGCCGTCGCCGTGTTCAGCGGGTGCTGACGGCCGATGGTGCGCGGGGACACGCCGACGGCCACGTAGGACACCAGCACCATCACGCCGATCGCGGCGAACAGCGCCGGGGCCGTGCCGTCGATCTCCTGGAGGCACTCGTAGGTGACCAGCGCCGCGGCCGCCATCTCGCACGCCACCCGGACCAGCAGGGCCACGTTGAGGTAGCGGGTGGGGTCGGCGGCGATCTGCGCGAGCTTGGCGCTGCCTCGCCGGCCGGACCGTACGGCCTCCTCGGCGCGGAAACTGGAGACGCGCGCGAGGCCCGCCTCCGCGCAGGCGGCGAGCCACGCGACGACGACCAGGGCGATCGCGCCGGCGATGAGGGTGGGGCTCATGAGACGGTCGGCGCCGGCGACGGCCCGGTCAGGCCCTTCTCGGCCCGCCAGCCGTCCACGATGGCCGCCTGGAGACCGAACATCTCGGCCTTCTCGTCCGGCTCCTCGTGGTCGTAGCCCAGCAGGTGCAGCACTCCATGGACCGTGAGCAACTGCAGCTCCTCGTCCATGGAGTGCTCCGTGGGCGCTTCCTTGCCCTGCCGCTCGGCCACCTCGGGACACAGCACGATGTCACCGAGGAGGCCCTGCGGGGGCTCGTCGTCGTCCTTCGACGGCGGACGCAGCTCGTCCATCGGGAAGGACATGACGTCGGTCGGCCCCGGCAGGTCCATCCACTGGATGTGCAGCTGCTCCATGGCGTCGGCGTCCACGACGATCACCGAGAGCTCCGAGAGCGGGTGAATGCGCATCCGCGCGAGCGCGTAGCGGGCGATGTCGAGGACCGCCTGCTCGTCGACCTCGGTTCCGGACTCGTTGTTGACGTCGATCGACATGGCGCTGCTCGTCTACTTCCGCTTGTTACGGCCGCCCTGGTGGGTGCCGTTCTCCGTACCGTTGTGGCTGTCGTACTTCTCGTACGCGTCGACGATACGGCCGACCAGCTTGTGCCGGACGACGTCCTGGGACGACAGGCGGGAGAAGTGCACGTCGTCGAGGCCCTCGAGGATCTCCTGGACCTGCCGCAGGCCCGACTTGGTGCCGTTCGGCAGGTCGACCTGCGTCACGTCACCGGTGATCACGATCTTCGAGTCGAACCCGAGCCGGGTCAGGAACATCTTCATCTGCTCGGGCGAGGTGTTCTGCGCCTCGTCCAGGATGATGAAGGCGTCGTTGAGCGTCCTGCCCCTCATGTACGCCAGGGGCGCGACCTCGATCGTGCCCGAGGCCATCAGCTTCGGGATCGAGTCCGGGTCCAGCATGTCGTGCAGCGCGTCGTACAGCGGGCGCAGGTAGGGGTCGATCTTCTCGTAGAGGGTGCCGGGGAGGAAGCCGAGGCGTTCGCCGGCCTCGACCGCTGGGCGGGTCAGGATGATGCGGTTGACCTGCTTGGACTGCAGGGCCTGGACCGCCTTGGCCATGGCCAGGTAGGTCTTGCCGGTGCCCGCGGGTCCGATGCCGAAGACGATCGTGTGCTTGTCGATCGCGTCGACGTACCGCTTCTGGTTGAGGGTCTTGGGTCTGATGGTGCGGCCGCGCGAGGACAGGATGTTCTGCGTCAGAACCTCGGCCGGGGTCTCCTGGCCGTCGTTCGTCCCGTTCTCACTCGCCCGCAGCATGGCGATCGAGCGTTCCACTGCGTCCTCCGTCATCGGCTGCCCGGTGCGGAGCACCAGCATCATCTCGTCGAACAGGCGCTGGACGAGGGCGACTTCCCGTGGGTCGCCGACCGCGCTGATCTCGTTGCCCCGGACGTGGATGTCGGCCGCCGGGAAAGCCGTCTCGATCACGCGCAGGAGGGAGTCTCCGGATCCCAGCACGGTCACCATGGGGTGCTGGGCGGGAACGGTGAACTGTGCTCTCGCCTTGCCCTGCGCGGGCGTGTGAGCTGTCGGTGTCTGAGTCATAGGCCGGCCCGAAGGCCTCTACGTCCTCCCGGATGCGTCTCGCCTGCCACAAGGGCGGCCTGGCGATTCAAGGGTACGCCAGGGGGCTGACAACGCCCCAGGGGTTTTGTCATGTGCCGGTGGTCATGCTGACCGGCCGAAACCGATCGTCGGCACCGCCCTGCGCAGCGGCCACGGGGCGGCCTCCTCCTCCGCCGGGAGCAGCGCCGGGAGCAGGCCGTCCAGGAACGCGTACCGCCGCAGCGCCTCGGGGTCCTGGCCCTCGACCGACTGGACCCTGCGCCACCAGGCCGCGATCTCGGACCAGCCGGGGGCGGAGAGCGAGCCGCCGAACTCCTGCACGGACAGGGCCGCCGTGAGGCCGGCGAAGGCCAGCCGGTCGGCCAGCGGCCACCCCGCCAGGGTGCCGGTCACGAAACCGGCCACGAAGACGTCCCCCGCGCCGGTGGGGTCGAGGGCCTCGACGGCGATGGCGGGGACCTCGGCGCTCTCGCCCGTCACGCGGTCCACCGCGTACGCGCCCTCCGCACCGAGGGTGACGACCGCGAGCGGGACGTGTTCGGTGAGGGCGTGCGCGGCGGCGCGGGGGCAGTCGGCGCGGGTGTAGCGCATGGCCTCCTGTGCGTTGGGCAGGAACGCCTCGCAGTGCTCCAGGTCGGCGAGGCCGGCGAGGTCCCAGGCGCCGGTGTCGTCCCATCCGACGTCGGCGAAGACGCGGGTGCCGCGGCGGGCGGCCTGGGCGATCCAGGGGGCGCGGACGCCGGGGGCGAGGGAGGCCACGGCGGCGCGGGCGTGCGGCGGGCACTCGGGCGCCGGCTCCTCGGGCGGCGGCTCGTGTCCGTGCGAGACCATGGTGCGTTCGCCCTCGTAGGCCATGGAGACGGTGACCGGGGAGTGCCAGCCGGGGACCGAGCGGGAGGGGGTCAGGTCGATGCCCTCGCCCTGTTCCAGGGCGTCCCAGCAGTACTCGCCGTAGTGGTCGTCGCCGAAGGCCGCCGCGAGGGAGGTGCGCAGGCCGAGGCGGGCGAGGGCGGTGGCCATGTTGGCGACGCCCCCGGGGCTCGATCCCATACCGCGCGCCCAGGACTCGGTCCCGCGCACCGGGGCGGAGTCGAGGCCGGTGAAGATGATGTCGAGGAAGACCGTCCCGGTGAGGTAGACGTCCCACGGCGGGTCGCCGGCGACGCGCCGCTCCCCCAGCGGGTCGACCCGGGCGGCCCGCCGCCCCGGTCCCGGGTGGCCGTTCTGGCCGGTGTGGCGGTCCTGCCCGGTGCGGCCGGTGTGGCCGTTCGGGCCGGTGTGGCGGTGGCGTCCCTCTCCGGTGGACGCGTTGGACGCGGTCACGGTGCGCTCCCTGACGTGGTGCCGATCTGGCCAGTGTGCACCACGGTGCGGACACCGCGGGGTCCGTCACGCCCGGGGTTGCAATGCCTACCCACCGGTACGAAACAGCCTCGGCCTGCTCCTCCGGCGGGCCGTGGGGCCGTCCCGCGCGGTAGCCGCGCCCCCGACGCGCCCAGCCTCGCGCGCGGGGGCGCCGGTCACCAGCGGGGGACGGCGGGCGTCTCCCAGCCCGGTTCGGCCACGCGCATCGCCGCCGCGTCGTCGCGGTCGCGCAGGGCGCCGTCGTCGTCGAGCCAGCGCCGGTGGAGGAACGCGAGCCGGTCGCGGTCGAGTTCCACGCCTAGGCCGGGCGCGTCGGAGACCGCGACCCTGCCGTCGTCGAAGGTCAGCCGCTCGGTGAGGACGTCCTCCGACTGCCAGGGGTAGTGGGAGTCGCAGGCGTGGTGGAGGTTCGGGACGGTGGACGCCACGTGGGTCATGGCGGCCAGTGAGATGCCCAGGTGGGTGTTGGAGTGCATGGAGACGCCGACGCCGAACGTCCGGCAGATCGCGGCGAGTTGCCGGGTGTTGCGCAGTCCGCCCCAGTAGTGGTGGTCGGAGAGGACGACCTGGACGGCGTCGCGGGTGAAGGCCTCCTTGATCTCGGCGAACGTCGTCACGCACATGTTGGTGGCGAGCGGCACGTCGGTCCGCGCGGCGACCTCGGCCATCGCCGGGGTGCCGAGCGCGGGGTCCTCCAGGTACTCGAGGAGCCCGCCGATCTCGTCGGCGACCTTCAGCGAGGTCTCGACGGACCAGGCGCCGTTGGGGTCGAGGCGCAGCGGGTGCCCGGGGAAGGCCTCGGCCAGGGCGCGGACGGCGGCGATCTCCTCCTGTGGCGGGAAGACGCCGCCCTTGAGCTTGAAGGAGGTGAAGCCGTACCGCTCGGTGAAGCGGCGGGCCTGCTCGACGACGCCCGCCGGGTCGACGGCGGCGCCCCAGTCGTCCTTCTCCGCGGGCACGCCGTCGGGGTGGGCGGCCCACTTGTAGAAGAGGTAGGCGCTGTACTCGACCGCGTCGCGCACCTTGCCGCCGAGCAGTGCGTGCACGGGCAGGCCGAGCGCCTTGCCGAGGGCGTCCAGGCAGGCGACCTCGAAGGCGGACACGACGGACAGGCGCAGCTTGTCGGCGGTCTGGACGCCGCGCAGCCCGCCGACGTCCACCTGCCCCAGGATCCGGGAGCCGTCGACGTCCACCTCGTCGGCGAGCGTGAACAGGCCGTTCAGGTCTGTGGCTTGACGGCCGATCACTTTCGCGGCGTACGGGCGGGCCAGTTCCAGGTACTTGGTGTCGCCGTACGTCTCGCCGACGCCGGTGGTGCCGTCGGCGGTGACGACCTCGACGATCAGCCGGGGGGTGTACGGCTGGTGCACGCCCTGGGTGTTGAGCAGGGGCGGGTCGGCGACCAGGATCGGGGTGAGGCGGACGTCGGTGATCGTGAGGTTCACTGGGCGGCTCCTACGAGGGCGAGGCCGGCGGTCAGGAGGGTCGCGAGCGCGTCGAGGTCCGCGGGCGAGGGGTCGGTGAGCGGGGCGCGGACCGGGCCGACGCGCCGGCCGCGCAGCCGGGCGGCGGCCTTCACCAGCGACACGGCGTATCCCGGCACCCGGTCGCGCAGTTCGACGAGGGGGACGTAGAAGTCGCGCAGCAGCCGGTCCGTCGTCTTGTCGTCCCGGTCGCGCACGGCGGCGAAGAAGGCGTTCGCGATCTCCGGGGCGAAGGCGTGGACGGCTGAGGAGTAGGCGGGGACGCCGACGGCGGCGTAGGCGCGGGCCTGGATCTCGGCGGTGGCCGCGCCGTTGAAGAAGAGGAAGTCCTCGGGTGCGGCGAGGGTGAGCCGCTGGAGGCGGTCGAGGTCGCTGTGGCCGTCCTTGAGGCCGACGACGGTCGGGAGGGCGGCGACGCGTCTCAGGGAGGCGACGGTGAACGCGACCTGGCCGCGCTGGTAGGCGATGAGGGGCAGCGGGGTGCGGGCGGCGATCTGCTCCAGCTGGGCGACGAGGCCGTCCTGCGGGGCGGCGACGAGGTAGTGCGGGAGGACGAGGAGGGCGTCGGCGCCGGCGTCCTCGGCGATGCGCGCGAAGCGGGCGGCCTGGGCCCAGCCGTAGCCGATGCCGGCGACGACGGGCACCCGGCCGGCCGCCTCCTCGACGGCGATCGTCACCACCTGCCGGTACTCGTCCTCGTCGAGGGAGAAGAACTCGCCGGTGCCGCAGGCCGGGAAGAGGGCGCCGGGGGCGGCGGCGAGCTGGACGGCGACGTGCGCGCGGAAGCCGTCCGGGTCGAGGGAGCCGTCGTCGTGGAAGCTCGTGAGCGGGAACGACAGCACTCCCCGCGCCATGCCGTCCCGCAGGCGTCGGACCGTGTCCTGGTCGGGGTTCACCGTCACCATCTCCCTGCCATCTCCCTATGTAGACGTCATCCATGTATGCAGATGGAGGTTAGATACACGAACGCCTGGCGTCAATGGAGCGGGGCCCGCCCTTACGATCGGCTCATGTCGGAGACAGAGGGCGTCCGGGAGGTGAAGTCCGCGGCGCGCACGGTCGAGCTGCTGGAACTGCTCGCGGCGCGCGGCGACCGGCCCGCGCGGCTGCAGGAGCTCGCGGACGAGCTGGGCGTGCCGCGCAGTTCGATGTACGCGCTGCTGCAGACCCTGATCGGCCGCGGCTGGGTGCGCACCGACGTCACCGGGTCCCTCTACGGCATCGGCATCCACGCCCTGCTGACGGGCACGAGCTACCTCGACTCCGATCCTCGGGTGCGCCTGGTGCGCCCCTATCTCGACGAGGCGTCCGAGGCGCTGGGCGAGACGATCCACCTGGGGCGGCTGGACGGCCGGGGGGTCGCGTATCTGGCCACGCGGGAGTCGCACGAATACCTGCGCACGATCAGCCGGGTCGGCAGACGGCTCCCCGCGCACGCCGGCGCGCTCGGCAAGGCGCTGCTGGCCCAGCGGCCCGACGACGAGCTGCCCGAGGGGCCCTACGAGGCGCTGACCCCGCACTCGCACACCAGCAGGCGGTCACTGCTGGCGGACCTCACGGAGATACGGGCGCGCGGTCACGCCGTGGACCGCGAGGAGGGCGTCCTCGGCATCGTCGGCTTCGGCTTCGCCCTGCGCTACGACACTCCCGCGCAGGACGCGATCAGCTGCTCGGTGCCGGTGGCCCGGCTGACGCCGGAGCACGAGGAGCGGATCGTGGCGGTGATGCGGGAGATCAGGGCGAAGATCGAGGCGACCGCGCCGGGCTCCGCGGGCACGGCCGACTGGCGCTGACGCACGGAGGACGCCGGATCCCGGCCGGCGTTGACGCGCGGACGACGTTCGGGGGCCGGCCGGCGCACGCAGGACGCCGGATCCGGAGCGGGGCGTGCCGGGGCCGCGACGGGGACACCGGATCGGGAGCGGGCATGCCGGGGCCGCGACGAGGACGCCGGGTCAGAAGACGTAGGCGTCCACCTCGGCGAGGTAGCGCGACCGCCGCTCCTCGTCGTCCTCCAGGAACGAGGCCGCGAAGGAGTTGCGGGCCAGCTCGCGCAGCCGCTCCTCGTCCAGTCCCAGGGCGGTGCGCACGGCGTCGAAGTTGTCACCGGCGTAGCCGCCGAAGTAGGCGGGGTCGTCGGAGTTGACCGTGCACAGGAGCCCGGCGTCGAGCATGGCCGGCAGCGGGTGCTCCGCCAGCACGTCGACGGTGCGCAGCCGTACGTTGGACAGCGGGCACAGCGTCAGCGGGATCCGCTCCCGCACCAGCCGCTCCACCAGCGCCGGGTCCTCCATGCAGCGCAGCCCGTGGTCGACGCGCTCGACGCCGAGGACGTCGAGGGCCTGCGTGATGTACTCCGGCGGGCCCTCCTCGCCGGCGTGCGCGACCCGCCGCAGCCCGAGTGCGGCGGCGGCCGTGTAGACCTCGCGGAACTTGACCGGCGGGTGCCCGACCTCGGCCGAGTCCAGTCCGACGCCGGTGATCCGGTCGAGGTGGGGCTTGGCCGCGTCCAGCGTCGCCAGGGCCGACTCGGCGGACTCGTCGCGCAGGAAGCACAGGATCAGCCGGGTGGAGACGCCGTGCCGGACCTCACTGCGGCCCAGCGCCCGCCACAGCCCCTCCACCACCGTGCCCATGTCCACCCCGCGGGCGAGGTGCGCCTGCGGGTCGAAGAAGATCTCCGCGTGCCGCACGCCCTGTGCGGCCGCGCGGGCGAGATAGGCCTCGGCGAGGTCCTCGAAGTCCCGCTCGGTGCGCAGGACCGTCATGAGCTCGTAGTACAGGTTCAGGAAGGACTGCAGGTCCTCGAACCGGTACGCCTCGCGGAGCTCGTCGGTGTCGGCGTAGGGCAGCGCGACCCCGTTGCGGGCGGCCAGCTCGAAGGCCAGTTCCGGCTCCAGGGTTCCTTCGATGTGCAGGTGCAGTTCGGCTTTGGGGAGGGGCATCAGAGCATCGTACGGCCGCTTCACCGCCGTTTCGGAACCGGGATCCGCGCAAGGTCGTGGGCGACGGTCAGCTCACCGTCGAACCCGGCGGCCCGCGCCTGCCGCTCGAACTCCTGCGGCTCGGAATAGCGCTGGCTGAAGTGGGTGAGGACCAGATGCCGTACCCCGGCGTCCCGGGCGACCCGGGCGGCCTGACCGGCGGTCAGATGACCGTGGTCCACGGCGAGCCGCTCGTCCTCGTCGAGGAAGGTCGACTCGATGACGAGCAGGTCGGCGCCCTCGGCGAGCGCGTGCACGCCCTCGCACAGCCGGGTGTCCATGACGAACGCGAACCGCTGCCCGCGGCGGACCTCGCTGACGTCGTCGAGCGAGACCCCGCCGATCGCGCCCTCCCGCTGGATCCGGCCGACGTCGGGTCCGCCGATGCCGTGCGCGGCGAGCCGCTCGGGCAGCATGCGGCGGCCGTCGGGTTCGACGAGGCGGTAGCCGTAGGACTCCACCGGGTGCGAGAGTCGGGCGGTCTCCAGCCGGTAGGAGGCGGCGGCGGCGAGCGGCCCGTCCGCGTCGACCGGCGCCTCGGTGATGCCGACGGTCTCCCGGTAGGCGGTGGAGTAGCGCAGTCGCTCGAAGAACCGCTGCCCGGAGCGCGGGTAGTGGGCGGTGACCGGATGCGGCACCTGGTCCAGGTTGATGCGCTGGATGACGCCCGCCAGGCCCAGGGAGTGGTCTCCGTGGAAGTGGGTGACGCAGATCCGGTGGATGTCGTGCGCGGCGACCTGGGCGCGCAGCATCTGGCGCTGGGTGCCCTCGCCCGGGTCGAAGAGGAGGCCCTCGCCGTCCCAGCGCAGGAAGTAGCCGTTGTGGTTGCGATGCCGGGTGGGGACCTGGCTGGCGGTGCCGAGGACCACCAGTTCGCGTACGGACACGGCGGCCTACCCGGGGGGCCAGTGCAGACCGCGGCCGCCGACGACGTGCGCGTGCACGTGGAACACGGTCTGACCGGCGCCCGCTCCGGTGTTGAAGACGACGCGGTAGCTGTCCAGCTTGTCCTCGTCGGCCACGGCCTGGGCTTCGCGCAGCAGGTCGGCGGTGAGGGCCGGGTCGGCGGCCGCGAGGGCGGCGGCGTTCTCGTGGTGCGCCTTCGGGATCACCAGGACGTGGGTGGGCGCCTGGGGGTTGATGTCCCGGAAGGCGACGGTCGTCCCGGTCTCCCGCACGATCGTCGCCGGGATGGTCCCCGCGACGATCTTGCAGAACAGGCAGTCGTCCTGCGCTTCCCCTGTCATGCGGGTTCCTCCTCAGCCGGTTGATCAGTACGGGGGCATGGTAGCGGGGGGACCGCGTCGCTCCGGCCCGTGCGGCGTCCTCCGGCGCGGGCCGCGCCCCGGTCAGGGCAGAACGGGCGGTACCTTCGCGGGCGTGGACTCCAGCGAGGCCAGTGCCGACGCCACCGCCGCGTCGAGCTGGACGTCACGGGCGGCCGCGTGGTCCTGCGGTGCGCACACCACCTCGATGTCGGGGTCGACGCCGTGGTTCTCCACGCCCCACCCGTAACCCTCGAGCCAGATGGCGTACTTGGGCTGGGTGACGAGCGTGCCGTCGACCAGCCGGTAGCGGCTGTCGATCCCGACCGTCCCGCCCCAGGTGCGCGTTCCGACCACCGGCCCGATACCGAGCGCCTTGATCGCCGCGTTGACGATGTCCCCGTCCGAGCCGGAGAACTCGTTGGCCACGGCGACCACGGGCCCCCGCGGCGCGTCCTCCGGATAGCTGGACGCCCGCATGCCGCGCGGCACGTCCCAGCCGACGATGCGCCGGGCGAGTTTCTCCACGACCAGCTGGGAGGTGTGCCCGCCCCGGTTCTCCCGGACGTCCACGACCAGGCCCTCCCGCGCCACCTCGACCCGCAGGTCGCGGTGGATCTGCGCCCAGCCCGGCGCCTGCATGTCGGGCACGTGCAGATAGCCCAGCCGGCCGCCGGACGCCTCGTGCACGTACGCCCGCCGGTCGGCGACCCACGCGTGGTAGCGCAGCGCCTCCTCGTCGGCGACGGGGACGACGACGGCGTGCCGCGGCTCGCCCCCGCCGGCCGGCGACACCGTGAGCTCGACGACCTTGCCGGCCGTGCCGACCAGCAGCGGCCCGGGGCCGGTGACCGGGTCCACCGGCTGCCCGCCGACAGCGACGATCGCGTCCCCGGCCCGCACCGCGACGCCGGGCGCGGCGAGCGGGGAGCGGGCGTCGGGGTCGGAGGTCTCCGAGGGCAGCACCCGGTCGATGCGCCAACTGCCGTCCGCGTGACGGGAGAGGTCCGCGCCGAGCAGGCCCTGCCGGGCGCCCCCGCGGTGGCCGCCGTGGGGCGAGACGTAGGCGTGCGAGGTGCCGAGCTCGCCGTGCAGCTCCCACAGCAGGTCGACGAGGTCGTCGTGGGTCGCGACCCGCTCCAGCACGGGCCGGTAGCGGTCGAGGACGCCGTCCCAGTCGACGCCGCCGAGGTCGGGCCGCCAGAAGTTGTCCCGCATGATCCGGCCGGTCTCGTCGTACATCTGCCGCCACTCGGCGGACGGGTCCACGACACGGCGGATGCGGCCGAGGTCGACGGTGACGTTGCTGTCGCTGTCCTCGTCGCCGGAGGCGCGCCGGTCGCTGGGGACGACCTTGAGCTTGCCGTCGGTCCACAGCAGCAGCCGCTTGCCGTCGCCGCTGACCTCGAAGCGGTCCGCGTCCGTCGCGAGGTGCTCGACACGCTGGTGGGCGAGGTCGTAGCGCTCCAGCTCGGTGTCCGGTCCGGGGTCGTCCGGGGTGGCGCGGGAGGCCCCGAGGACGCCGTGCACGGGATGCCGCAGCCACAGCACGCCGTCCTTCGCCGCGGCGAGCCCGGAGTAGCGGCCGGCCTCGACCGGGAAGGGCACTATCCGGTCGGCGAGGCCCTCGAGGTCGATGCGGGTGGTGGGGGTGCCCTCGCTGTCGGGCGTCTCCTCCTTGTCGGGAGCCTCGAAGGGTCTGCCGTGCCGCTGCGGTCCGAACGGCGAGGGGGTGGTCGCCGCGAGGGTGATGAGGTGCGGGCGGGCGCCGGCCACGAAGGAGAGGTCGAAGACGTGCTCGTCGTAGACCGGGTCGAAGGCGCGCGTGGAGAGGAACGCGAGGTGCTTGCCGTCGAGGGTGAAGGCCGGTGCGTAGTCGCGGAAGCGCAGCGGGGTCGCCTCGGTGACCGACAGGTCGGTGACGTTCGCGAGCTTGAGCTGGCTGAGCGGGCGCGGGCCGGGGTGCGACCAGGCGAGCCAGGCCGAGTCCGGTGAGAAGACCAGGTCGGACACCTCGCCGTCGGGGCTGCTGTCGACTTCGCGGACCTCTCCGGTCTCCCGCTCGACGAGCAGCAGCCGTCCGTCGTGGGCGGCGACCGCGGCCCGGCTGCCGTCGGGCGCCATGGCGAGCTCGAGGACCCGGCCGAGCCGACCGGCGGCGAGCCGGCGCGGGGTGGCGCCGGGGGCCGGGCCGGTCGCCGGGGCGAACTCCAGCGCGTCCTCGCCCTCGGCGTCGGTCACCCACACCGCCCACTCCTCCC
The DNA here is from genome assembly GCF_003032475.1 of Streptomyces sp. P3. Taxonomy (NCBI): domain Bacteria; kingdom Bacillati; phylum Actinomycetota; class Actinomycetes; order Kitasatosporales; family Streptomycetaceae; genus Streptomyces; species Streptomyces sp. P3. Next base: position 3,539,566 of record NZ_CP028369.1, on the reverse strand, counting down.
CCTCCGTGCGGAAGGTGCGCGGCAGCCGGGCCCGCACGCCGGGTTCGGCGGCGAGCGCCCGGGCGGGCCCGCAACGGTGGGTGACCCAGTGGACGGTTCCGCGCACCTCGACGGCGCTGCCGCGTGCGGTGTGGTCGGGCGCGGCCCCGCCCAGCCACCGGGAGGCGGCGACCGGGTAGGGGCGGCGGTCGGCGCGCTGGCCGCCGAGCCGGACGTCGAGGCGGCGCGGTTCGGCACCGTCGAGGTCGTCGAGCAGCCACAGCTCGCCTGCGGACATGTACACGATCCGGGTGCCGTCGCCGGCGGCCTGGCGTGCGTAGAACCCTCCGCCGCTCTCGGTTTCGCCCGAGCGGGAGGCGCCCCCGTGGGGCGTGTGCCGGCGCAGGTCGGAGCCGTCGGCGAGGGAGGAGTACAGCGCGCCCGTGCCCTCGTGGTCGGAGAGGAACGCGATACGGTCCCCGGCCCACACCGGGCACTCGATGTTGCCGTCCAGCTCCTCGTGCAGCCGGACGAACTCCCCGTCGCCCTCCCGGTCGATCCACAGCTTGCCCGCGGTGCCGCCCCGGTAGCGCTTCCAGTGGGCGGCCTCGCGGCCCATCGACGCGGACAGCAGCACGGTGTGCGGGCCGTGGGCGACCGTGCCGACCGGCCCGTACGGCAGGGTCGTCGCCGGTCCGCCGTCGACGGGGACGGCACGGGCCCAGCTGCGGCGCAGGGTCGCCTGGTCGTAGGTGCTGACGGCGAGGACCCGGCCGTCCGGGGTCCAGCCGCGCACCCGGGTCTGCGCGTTGCCCCAGTAGGTCAGCCGGGTCGAGGGGCCGCCGTCGACGGGGGCGATGTGCACCTCGGGCGCGCCGTCCCGGGTGGACGTCCAGGCGACGGTGGCGCCGTCGGGCGAGATGCGCGGGGAGGAGACCGGCATGTTGTCGGAGCTGACCCGCCAGGCGCGGCCGCCGTCGAGGGGCGCGAGCCACACGTCGTCCTCGGCGACGAAGGCCGCCAATTCGCCGTGCAGGTGCGGGAATCTGAGATACGCGGCAGGCGTCGCGGACTGGGTCACCGGATCACTGTATGCATCGCCGGGCCCGCTGGTCAGGGGTTTCGGTCACTTCCCCGCGCCGCCCGCGCCGACAGTCCGGGTGACGGTCACGGTCACGGTGACGGTCGGCCGGACGTCGGGCGCGGCGGAACCGGACGGCTTGACCGGCGACGGCGTCGCGGACTTGCAGTCGCCGAGCCCGCTCACCCGGAACAGCTGCTTCCGGCCGACGACCGCGGTGAGGTCCCCCCGCACGCAGGCCCCGTCGACCGCCCGCGCGACGCGGCCCTCGACCGTGATGTCGCGTCCGTCGGTGGTCCTGCCCCGGCAGTCGACGGCGGCGACGGCGCCCGCCTTCTTCTCGTCCCTGTACTGCGCCGTGCAGGTCAGCCAGCGCACGTCCACGTGCCGCCGCTGGATCTCGGCCGTCGCGGCCTCGTCGGTGGTGTGCGCCACGGAGATGGTGCTCAACGCGCCGGGCTCGCACCCCACGACACCGACCGCCGCCACCGCGACAGCCATCGCCGGAAACAGCCGATTACGCCTCAATGCCCCCATGGACAGCAGCGTGCCACTCGGGTCGGCCGCGCGACAGCCCTTATGCGGTCATTCCGCGCGGTTACCGTGGGCGCATGAGCGGCAGGCGTCACAGAACCCTGGTCGTGGACGAGGAGACCGTCTACGGGTGGACGGTCCGGCATCGGCACGGGGACGGGCAGCCGTGCCGGGAGATCCTCACCCTGCACCGGGACGGCCTGCGCACCCGCATCGTCTTCCGGGACGGCGAGGGGCGCTACTCGGGCGGCGGCGGCTACGGGGCGCACAGCGGCGGGGTGGGCGATCGCCTCCATCACCTCAACCTCCACGAACCCGGCGTGGTGCGCGCCTTCGTCGACGAGGCCGTCCGACGGGGACTGCTGCCCCTGGACGGGGAGTTGAACGGCTGGGAGCTGTTCAGCGCCGTCGCGCTCAGCCGCGCAGCAGCAGCCACTCCTGAAGCTCCACCAGGTTCCCCTCCGGGTCCTTGAGGTGGGCGACGCGCATGCGGTCGGTCAGCGGGGCGGGGCCGTGGATCACGGCGGCGCCACGGGCGCGGACGTCCGCGCAGTAGGCGTCCAGGTCGTCGACGCGCAGCACCACCAGGGAGCGGTGCCCGTTCGCCGCGTCGCCCAGCTCGCCGAGCACCTCCGCCATCATGGCGCGGTCCTGGATGGCGATGCCCGCCGACCCGGTGGCGGGGCTGAACTTCTCGTACGGCCCCTGCTCCGCGCCCGACTGCGGCTTCAGCCCGAGGACGTCGGCGTAGAAGCGGTAGCAGAGGGGGAAGTCCTTGACCAGCAGCCGGACTTGGACGAGTTCCACGAAACCTCCGGTGGACGGGCGGCCGCCGGGCGGGCCGCCGCAGGAGCGGGCGGACAGGCGAACGGGGGTCAGGACCAGCGGCCGGTCCGGCCCAGGACGAGGGCCGCGGCCGCCGTGCCGGCGGTCGAGGTGCGCAGTACGCTCCGGCCGAGCCGGTAGGCCTTCGCGCCCGCCTCCTCGAAGAGCGCCAGCTCCTCGGGCGACACGCCCCCCTCGGGGCCCACGACGAGCACGATCTCGCCCTCGACGGGGAGTTCGGCGGCGGCCAGCGGCTCGCTGCCGTAGTCGCGGTCCTCGTGCAGGACGGCGGCGAAGTCGGCCCGGGCGAGCAGCGCGGCCACCTGGCGGGCGGTCGAGGCCTCCGCGATCTCGGGGAAGCGGACCCGGCGGGACTGCTTGCCGGCCTCGCGGGCGGTGGCCCGCCACTTGGCGAGTGCCTTGGCGCCGCGCTCGCCCTTCCACTGGGTGATGCAGCGCGCGGCCGCCCACGGCACGATCGCGTCGACGCCGGTCTCGGTCATCGTCTCGACGGCCAGCTCGCCCCGGTCACCCTTGGGAAGGGCCTGCACGACGGTGATCCGGGGCGTCTCGACGGGCTCCTCGACCGTCTCGCCCAGCCGCACCACCAGCCGGTCCCTGCCCTCGGCGGCCACGACCTCGGCCCGCGCCCAGCGTCCGGCGCCGTCGGTGAGGACCACGTCCTCGCCGGCCCGCAGCCGCTTCACCGAGACGGCGTGCCGGCCCTCCGGCCCGTCCAGCACGAACTCGGGCCGACCGTCGGGGAGTTCGTCGACGACGAAGACGGGGGCGGTCATCGGGCGCCGCCCTCTGCGGCCGGGAAGTCCTGTGACAACGCTGTCCGTGCCGCGGCGAGTTCGCTCACCAGTACCTCCACCAGTCGTCCGGCGGGCAGTTCGCGGGCCATCCGGTGGCCCTGCCCCGCCCACAGCGCCATCCCCTGGGCGTCCCCCGCCTTGGCCGCCGCCTTGCGCAGCGGCACGGTGAGGTGGTGCACCTCCGGGTAGGCGGCGGGCGCGTAGGGGCCGTGCTCGCGCAGGAAGCGGTTGACCAGGCCGCGGGCCGGGCGCCCGGAGAAGGCGCGGGTCAGCTCGGTGCGCACGAAGAGGGGGTTGGTCAGCGCCTCCTTGTGCACGGCGTGCGCGCCGGACTCGGGCGTGGCGAGGAACGCGGTGCCCAGCTGGGCCGCGCTCGCGCCGGCCGCGAGGACCGCGGCGATCTGGCTGCCACGCATGATGCCGCCGGCGGCGACGATGGGCAGGCTCACTGACTCGCGGACCTGGGCGACCAGGGAGAGCAGACCGATGCCGCAGCCGTCGTTCTCTGGGTTGTCCCGGTGGCTGCCCTGGTGTCCGCCGGCCTCCACCCCCTGCACGACGACCGCGTCCGCGCCGGCCCGCTCCACGGCGAGGGCCTCCTCGGCGGTGGTCGCCGTGACCAGCGTGAACGTTCCCGCACGGCGCAGCGACTCCAGCGCCTCGCCGCTCGGTACGCCGAAGTGGAAGGACACCACGGGCGCCGGGTTGTCCAGCAGCACCGCGAGCTTGGCGTCGTACCCGTCGTCGCGGCCGCTGTCCGGATCGCCGAGTTCCGTGTCGTACCAGACGGCCTCGCCGGCCAGCTGGTGGGCGTAGACGTCGACGGCGCCGGCAGCGGGGGGCGCGGCGACAGCCGCTCCGGTGGAGCCGGTGCTCGCACCGGGGTAGTCGGGCTGCGGCATGAAGAGGTTGACGCCGAAGGGGCGGTTGGTGAGGCTGCGCAGCTGCTTGATGTCCTGGTACATGCCGTCGGCCGTCTTGTACCCGGCCGCGAGGAATCCGAGCCCGCCCGCCTCGGACACGGCGGCCGCGAGCTGCGGGACGGAGACACCACCCGCCATGGGGGCCTGCACGATCGGGTGAGGGAGAAGACCGGTCAGCGCGGAGGACATGGCGGCATGTTGTCACGTCCTCAGAACAAGTCCGAATCGGCCCTTCTCCTCGGCACGGGCCAGGCGATCCGGCCGCCGGCGCGCACACTCGGCCCGCCCGGGGCTTGAGGACGGGGCCCTTTCGGGCCCGAGGGCGCGGGGGTCCGGGGCGCAGTCCCTGATGACGGGAAGGGAAAGGAAGAGAAGGGAAGGTGCGGCGGGGGCGGAAAAGCAGCCCCCGCCGCACCCCACCGTCACCGCCCGTTGAACGCGTCCTTCAGTCGCGAGAACAGGCCCTGCTGCCCGGGCTGGAACTGCCCCGTGGGCCGCTCCTCGCCCCGCAGCTTGGCCAGCTCGCGCAGCAGCCGCTCCTGCTCGGGATCCAGCTTCGTCGGGGTCTGCACCTCGACGTGCACGATGAGGTCGCCGCGGCCGCCGCCACGCAGATGCGTGACGCCCCGGCCGTGCAGCGGGATCGACTGGCCGGACTGGGTGCCGGGCCGGATGTCGACCTCCTCCAGGCCGTCCAGCGTCTCCAGGGGCACCTTCGTGCCGAGGGACGCCGCCGTCATCGGCAGGGTCACCGTGCAGTGCAGGTCGTCGCCGCGCCGCTGGAACTGGGCGTGCGGCAGCTCGTGGATCTCCACGTACAGGTCGCCGGCGGGGCCGCCGCCGGGACCGACCTCGCCCTCGCCCGCGAGCTGGATCCGGGTGCCGTTGTCGACGCCGGCCGGGATCTTCACCGTCAGGGTGCGGCGCGAGCGCACGCGCCCGTCGCCCGCGCACTCCGGGCACGGGGTCGGCACGACGGTGCCGAAGCCCTGGCACTGCGGACACGGCCGCGACGTCATGACCTGGCCCAGGAAGGACCGGGTCACCTGCGACACCTCGCCGCGACCGCGGCACATGTCACACGTCTGGGCGCTGGTGCCGGGGGCGGCGCCTTCGCCGCTGCACGTCGTGCAGACGATCGCGGTGTCGACCTGGAGGTCCTTCGTGGTGCCGAAGGCCGCCTCCTCGAGGTCGATCTCCAGCCGGATCATCGCGTCCTGGCCGCGCCGGGTGCGTGAGCGTGGCCCGCGCTGCGACGCCGTACCGAAGAACGCGTCCATGATGTCGGAGAAGTTGCCGAAGCCACCCGCCCCGAAGCCGCCGGCGCCGCCGCCCGCCTGGGACAGCGGGTCGCCGCCGAGGTCGTAGACCTGCTTCTTCTGCGGGTCCGACAACACCTCGTAGGCGGCGTTGATCTCCTTGAACCGCTCCTGGGTCTTCGGATCCGGGTTGACGTCCGGGTGCAGCTCGCGCGCGAGCCTCCGGAAGGCCTTCTTGATCTCTTCCTGCGACGCGTCGCGGCGCACGCCGAGGACGGCGTAGTAGTCCGTGGCCACTTACGACTCCGCCAGGATCTGTCCGACGTACCGTGCCACCGCTCGTACCGCTCCCATCGTTCCCGGGTAATCCATGCGGGTCGGTCCGACCACGCCGAGTTTGGCGACTGCTTCGCCGCCCGAACCGTAGCCGACCGACACCACGGAAGTGGAGTTGAGTCCCTCGTAGGCGTTCTCGTGACCGATGCGTACGGTCATGCCCGAATCCCCCGCCTCGCCAAGGAGCTTGAGGAGCACGACCTGCTCCTCGAGGGCCTCCAGGACGGGCCGGATGGTGAGGGGAAAGTCATGTCCGAAGCGGGTGAGATTGGCGGTTCCGCCGATCATCAGCCGCTCCTCGTTCTCCTCGACGAGCGTCTCCAGCAGGGTGGAGAGCACCATCGTGACGGTGCCGCGGTCCTCGGCCTCGAAGGCCTCCGGAAGATCCTCCACCAGCCGCGGCACGTCCGAGAACCGGCGGCCGGCCACCCGGCTGTTGAGCCGTGCGCGCAGATCCGCCAGCGAGGACTCCCCGAACGGCGCCGGGCAGTCCACCAGCCGCTGCTCGACCCGCCCGGTGTCCGTGATCAGCACCAGCATCAGGCGGGCGGGCGCGAGCGAGAGGAGCTCCACGTGCCGCACGGTCGAACGGGTCAGGGACGGGTACTGCACGACGGCGACCTGCCGGGTGAGCTGCGCGAGCAGCCGTACCGTCCGCGCCACGACGTCGTCGAGGTCGACCGCGCCGTCCAGGAAGTTCTGGATGGCGCGCCGCTCGGGGCCGGTCATCGGCTTGACGCCGGCCAGTTTGTCGACGAAGAGCCGGTAGCCCTTGTCGGTGGGGATCCGCCCGGCACTGGTGTGCGGCTGGGCGATGTACCCCTCGTCCTCCAGGGCGGCCATGTCGTTGCGGACCGTCGCCGGGGAGACGCCGAGGTTGTGGCGCTCGGTGAGCGCCTTGGACCCCACGGGCTCCTCGGTGCCGACATAGTCCTGGACGATGGCGCGCAGCACCTGGAGCCTGCGTTCACTCAGCATCGCGCGCACACCTCCAGAATCTCGTCCCCCAGTCCCCTGGGCCTTCGCGTTTGGCACTCTTCACATTCGAGTGCCAGCGTTCCCCGGCCAGTGTACGGCTGTGGGGTACACCCGGGGCAAGGTCGGCCCCTGCACGGGTGCCGCGCAGTTAGCGTCGCGGTATGACGATGACTTGGGAAGAGCTGGGATGGGAGCGGGTCGCGGCCGGGGTGGGCCGCTGCCGGCTGCCGGGCTGGGACTGCACGGTGGGGCTGGTCGTCGGGGCGGGTGCGGCGCTGGTGATCGACGCCGGGTCGACGCTGGCGGAGGGGGCGCTGCTGCGGGCGCAGGCCGAGGAGCTCGCCGGCGGGCGTGTGACCCATCTCGCGCTCACACACCCCCATTTCGACCATGTGCTGGGGGCGGCGGCGTTCGCCGGCGCGGAGGTGTTCGGGGCGGTGGGCATCGATTCCGTGCCGGCCGACGAGCTGCGGGAGGACGCGGTCCGGCAGGGCGTGGACGAGGCGGCGGCGACGGAGGCCGCGGACACGCTCGTCCGGCCCCGCCACTTCGTCTCCGGGGAGTGGACGCTCGACCTGGGCGGGGGCCGCCAGGTCCTGCTGGCGAACGTGGGCCCCGCCCACTCCGCCCATGACCTGGTGGTCCTCGTCCCGGGTGCGGTCGCCGGTGAGCCCGAGACGGTCTTCTGCGGCGATCTGGTCGAGGAGTCCGGTGAACCGCAGGCCGGCCCGGACGCGGTGCCGTCGCGCTGGCCCGCCGCCCTCGACCGGCTCCTCGACCTCGGCGGCGAGGACGCGCGATACGTGCCCGGTCACGGGGCCGTGGTGGACGCGGCGTTCGTGCGTGCGCAGCGGGACGCGCTCGCGGAGCGATTCGGCGTGTCGACGTAATCCCGCCCAGGGGATTCTCCTATCGTCATCCGAATGCGCCAGTACTCCGCCGACCTGACACCTCCCTGGAAGAAGCCGACGCCGGTTCCCGAGGTCGCGGCGGAGCCCGGCCTGGTGGTGGAGGAGCCCGGCACCGGTTTCTGCGGCGCGGTGATCCGCTGCGAGGCGGGCACGGTGACCCTGGAGGACCGCTTCGGCAAGCACCGGGTGTTCCCGCTGGAGCCACGCGGCTTCCTCCTGGAGGGCAGGGCGGTGACCTTGGTGCGACCCGCCGCGGGCCCCGCACGTCCGGCCCGCACCGCCTCGGGTTCGGTCGCCGTCCCCGGCGCCCGCGCTCGGGTGGCCCGCGCCGGCCGCATCTACGTCGAGGGCCGGCACGACGCCGAGCTGGTCGAGAAGGTGTGGGGCGACGACCTGCGCGTCGAGGGCGTGGTCGTGGAGTACCTGGAGGGGGTCGACGACCTGCCGTCGATCGTCGCCGAGTTCGGCCCCGGCCCGGACGCGAAGCTGGGCGTCCTGGTGGACCACCTGGTGCCGGGGACGAAGGAGTGGCGCATCGCGCAGGCGGTGACCAGCGAGCAAGCGCTGGTCGTCGGCCACCCGTACATCGACATCTGGGAGGCCGTGAAACCGGCCTCCCTGGGGATCGCGGGGTGGCCTCGGGTCCCGCACGGCCAGGACTGGAAGACGGGCGTGTGCCGGGCGCTGGGCTGGCCGTCGGAGAACACCGGGGCGGTGTGGCAGGCGATCCTGAAGCGGGTCGGCTCCTACAAGGACCTGGAGCCGGAGTTGCTGGGCCGCGTGGAGGAACTGATCGACTTCGTCACCGACGGCGGGGCCTGACGTCCGTCCGGCACGGGCTGCTCCGCCGTGCCGGACCGCGTCACGACCCGGACCGCGTCACGACCCGGGGCGCGGACGCGTCACGACGCGAGGCGATCAGTCGACCAGATCCCGCACCACCGCGTCCGCCAGCAGCCGGCCGCGCAGGGTGAGCACCGCCCGTCCCTCGTCGTACGGTCCGTGCTCCAGCAGGCCTTCCCCCAGCGCCCGGCGGGACGCCGCGAGCCCCGCCGGCCGCAGCAGGTCCAGCGGCGCGCCGTCACGCAGCCGCAGCTCCAGCAGGATCCGTTCCACCCGGCGGTCCTCGTCGGACAGCAGCTCCCGGCCCGCGCCCGGGGAGCGGCCCGCCGCCAGCGCCGCCGCGTACGCCCCCGGATGCTTGACGTTCCACCAGCGCACCCCGCCGACGTGCGAATGCGCGCCCGGCCCGGCGCCCCACCAGTCGGCGCCGCGCCAGTACAGCTCGTTGTGCAGGCAGCGCGCCGCCCGCGACGTGGCCCAGTTGGAGACCTCGTACCAGTCGTAGCCCGCCGCCGACATCACCTCGTCCGCGATCAGATAGCGGTCGGCGTGCACGTCGTCGTCGGTCGTCGGGACCTCGCCGCGGCGGATCCGGCGGGCCAGCTGCGTGCCCTCCTCGACGATCAGGGCGTACGCGCTGACGTGGTCGGGTCCGGCGCCCAGGGCCGCCTCCAGCGAGGCCCGCCAGTCGTCGTCCGACTCACCCGGGGTGCCGTAGATCAGGTCCAGGTTGACGTGGTCGAAGCCCGCTGCCCGCGCCTCCGCGACACACCGCTCGGGCCGGCCGGGCGTGTGCGTGCGGTCGAGGACCTTCAGCACGTGCTGCCGCGCGCTCTGCATGCCGAACGACACCCGGTTGAAGCCGCCCTCGCGCAGGGCCGTCAGATAGGCGGGGTCGACGGACTCCGGGTTGGCCTCCGTCGTCACCTCCGCGTCCGCCGCGAGGCCGAACTCGTCACGGACCGCGCCCAGCATCCGTACCAGGTCGGACGCGGCCAGCAGGGTCGGCGTACCGCCGCCGACGAAGACGGTGCGGACCTCGCGCGGGTCGTCGCCGAGGACCTTGCGGGCCAGCCGGATCTCGTCGATCACGGTGTCGGCGTAGTTGTCGCGGGAGGCGAGGATGCCGCCGGTGCCGCGCAGCTCGGTCGCGGTGTAGGTGTTGAAGTCGCAGTACCCGCAGCGGGTCGCGCAGTACGGGACGTGCAGATAGAACCCGAGGGGGCGGTCGGCGGCGCCGGCGAGCGCGGACGCCGGGAGCGTGCCGTCGCCGGGAACCGGCTCACCGTCGGGGAGTGCGGAAGGCATACCGCCCATTGTCCCGCACGCCCGCACCGGCCCTCGTCGGCGTGCTTCGCCGCCGCGTCACCCTCGCGTCGGCACACGCCGTCGCCCGCGCCGCCCCCTCGTCCGCGCCGCCCCTCGGCTGCGGCCCGCGACCGCTGCCGGACCTCCCTCAGCCCAGCAGCTCCGCCCCCAGCGGACGGCCCGGACCGGCGCCCGGCAGGACGTACGCCACCGCCGAGCCCCGCGCCTGGGTGAACGCGGCCAGGTCGTCCTGCGCGGCCATACGGCGCTGGACCCGGGCGAACAGCGCCGGGTCCCGCATGAAGGCGAGGAACAGCAGGCCCTGGTCGGTGGGGCCGTCGGCATAGGAGTAGCTGCGGCGCAGCATCCGGGCGCCGTCGTCGAGGCGGGGGCTCACGGCGCGCACGTGCGAACGCGGCGGCGTGGCGTACCGGCCCTGAGCATCCTTGGCGAGCGGGTCGACGTCGTCGTGCTCCGAGCCGCCGTCGAGCGGGGCCCCGGTCGCGCGGCGGCGGCCGACGATCTCCTCCTGACGGTGCACGGCGAGCCGCGCGAAGTCCTCGACGCGCAGGTGGACACGCCGGACGACGAGGTAGGTCGCGTCGCCCGACCACACCCAGCGCTCGCACTCCTCGGCGGTGGGATTGGCACTGCCGTTCCTGAATCCGAGCAGGTCGCGCGGGGTGCCTCCGCCGTCCGGGGAAGGCGGCAGGAAGCCCCCCTGACGCCACCGCGGGCTCAGCGCGTCCCCCGCCAGCCGGGTCAGGGTGACCGCGGTCGCCTCGGTGGCGTCGGCCGAGTCGGCGCACAGCTGCACCAGCACGTCGCCGCCGCAGCGGGCGGGGTCGAGCCGGTCGCCGGGGAAGGAGGGCAGGTCGCGCAGGGCGTCGGGGGCGCGCAGGCCCAGGCGGTCGGGCAACCCGGGGCCGACTCCGAGCGTGGCGGTGAGACGGGCCGTGCGACCGCCGTCGGCTTCCCCGGCCTCCCCGGTCCCCTGGGTGTCCACGGTCTCTCCGGTCCCCTGGGTGTCCACGGTCTCTCCGGTCCCCTGGGTGTCCGCGGTCTCCTGAGCCTCCGCAAGGGCGTGGGTCCACCTCGCGAACACCGCCTTCAGCTGCCGTACGCCCACCGCACCGCGCAGGGCGGGATCGAGGTCGTACGCCAGGATCAGAGCGGTGGCCTGTTGCGGGGTGGTCACGCCGGCCTGGCGGCGGCGCGCCGCGTGGGCCCCTGGCCCGGGCGCGCCCACCGGCGGGCGGGCCTCGCGGGTGCATGCGGTCGCGGTCAGCCCGATTCCCGCGCCGGCGATCAGGACGCTGCGGCGGGTGGGCGCGTCATCTACGGCATTATTCGCCTTCGGCACAAAACCGGACCATACATGCGCAGAGTGCGCCCGGTCGCGTCCCTCGCCGCGCGGCCCCCGCCCCTCGCCACCCGGTCCGTAACCTTCGCGGCACCGCCCCGCCCCGGCGCTCGGCCTGACGCCCCGCGACTCCGCCGCCGCGCAGTTCCGTCGCCCGACGGCGGTTGGGCGGTCACCGGACCACCGTCGGCGCTCCTCGCCGCCGTACCGGTGCCTTCACCCGCGTCACCGCCCGGCGACGCTGCGGTCCGCTACTCCGCCTGCAGCACCAGCAGGGCCAGGTCGTCGTCCGGCGGCTCCTCGCCGAACTCGTGCACCAACTGCCGGATCCGCTCCGCGATCAGCTCCGCGTCCAGTCCGGCGCAGCCCGCCAGCGCCGTCGCCAGACCGTCCTCGTCGTCGAACTGGCGCAGTCCCGAGCGCCGTTCCGTCACGCCGTCGGTGACGCACAGCAGGCTGTCGCCGGGTCGCAGCTCCAGGCTGTGGCAGGTGTAGACGACGTCCTCGACGACCCCGAGAAGGGTCTGCGGGCGTCCGGCGGTGGCGACCGCGCCGTCCGGACCGAGCAGCAGGGGCAGCGGGTGTCCGGCGGAGGCGAGGGTGCAGCGGATGCCGCCCTCGAAGGGTGCCAGCTCGCCGTACAGGAGCGACAGGAAGCGGGTCTGCGGGCCGTCCGCGGGCCCGGCGGGGCCGACAAAGGCGCGGGCGGCGGCGTCGGCGGCCTCGGTCGCGTCGTCGAGGAGGAGCTGGTTGAGGCGGTCCAGGACGTCGGCGACGCCGTAGCCCTCACGGGCCAGCAGACGCAGCCAGGGCCGGGCCAGCCCGATGACGACGGCCGCCTCCGGGCCCTTGCCCTGGACGTCTCCCACGGCGAAGCACCAGCGGCCGTCGCCCGCCGGGAACAGGTCGTAGAAGTCGCCGCTGGGCCCGCCCTGCTCGCGCGGCTCGTAGACGAGGGCGCTGCACACACCGGGGATCTGGGCGACCGCGCCGGGCAGCAGCCCGCGCTGCAGAACGGCGCTGATGGTGGCCTGCCGGGCGTACTGACGGGCCGCGCCGATGGCGAGCGCCACCCGGCGGCCGAGATCCTCCACGAGCCCGGTGACCTCGTCGGGGAAGACGCCGGGTCCGGCCCGTCCGAGGACCAGGGTGCCCAGTGGCCGGCCGCCGGCGATCAGCCGGTAGGCGAGCGAGACGCCGTCCGGGCCGAGCGCCGTCGCGGGCCAGGGATAGGGCTCCGGCCCCGAGCGTGGACCGCCGTCGGGCGGGCACGGCGGATCCTTGTCCAGGGTGCGGCGCAACTCCTCGATGCGGTTCTCGCTGCCGTGCCAGACGCGGGCAAGCCGCGGCCCCGGCCCGCCGGACCAGTCACCGCGGCCGCTGACCTCGTCCTCCAGCCACACCGCGCACCAGTCGGCGAGCCGCGGCACCAGCAGCTGGCCGGTCAGCGCGGCGACCAGGTCCTCGTCGAGCTGGCCGGCCAGCAGGTCGGACGCCTCGGCGAGGAAGGAGAGGGCGCCACGGTTGAGCCAGTCCGGGTCGCCCCGGCCGCTGGGCTCCGGTGCGGGTGCGAAGGCGTCGAGAAGCCCGGAGAAATCGACATGACCGTAGCCGTGGTCGTAGCCGTGGTCCGGGTGCGGGTCGCAGGTGTGATCGCTGACGTGGCCGTGGCCGTCGTCGCACTCGGGGTCGACGCCGCCGTCGGGCATGCCGCCCCCCTCGGCGGCCTGCGCCGCGCCGCCGCCCGCGAAGCCCGGCTCGGCGGACTCGGCGGCCGGCAGCAGCCGCGCCCAGACCGTCTTCGCCCCCCTGCGGTACGTCACGCCCCAGGCGTCCGCCAGCGTGGCCACCAGGCGCAGGCCGCGGCCGTGCTCCGGTGTGCCGTGGGGCGGGTCGGCGGCGTGGTCGCGCGGGGTGCGGGAGGGGTGCCGGTCACAGACCTCCACGACGACCGCGAGGCCGCCGTCGGACGGACCGGACTCCGCCTCCAGCCGGCACACCAGCTCGACCTCGGTGCCGGCGTGGACCACGGCGTTGGTGACCAGCTCGCTGACGACGAGTATCGCGTCCTCGGCGAGGCGCTCGCGCAGCTTCACGGCGCCGGGCAGACCGGTTGCGGCCCACTCGGACAGCGAGGTGCGTACCAGATCGCGGGCGGCGCCGGGCGCGAGAGAGCTGCCGGCCAGGATCGCGCGCGCGTGCGGGAGCCCACCCGCGCGCGCGGGCGCGCCGCCGGCCCGGGAGAGGGTCTCCCGTTGCGTCGGAATGGCACCCATGCGCAGCTCCCCGGACGGTCGAATGCACCATCAGGGTGACAGACCGGTTCCGTCCGTGAGCGCTTAGTCACCGAAGTGGGCCGTCCGGAGTGAGAAGCGTGCTATGCGAGCACGCGTGTGCCAAATGACGCCCGATGACGCACGGATGAGGGGCGGGATCCGAACATCCGGACTCCACCCCTCCCCTTCGCGCCGGGGTGCCGCCGACCGGGATCCGCGCCACCCCCGTGCCCCGCACCACGCCGGAGCCGCGCCGCCGGAACTGCGCCACGCCGGAACTGCGCCCGCCCTACGCCTCGCGCGATCCGGCGTACATCTCGTCGATGAGGTGCTTGTACTCCCGCTCCACGACCGGCCGCTTGAGTTTCAGGCTCGGCGTGATCTCGCCGTGCTCGACGTCCAGGTCGCGGGGCAGCAGCCGGAACTTCTTGATGGTCTGCCAGCGCTGGAGGCCCTCGTTGAGCCGCTTGACGTAACCGTCGATGAGCTCCACGGTGACGGGTGCGGCCACGACCTCCGCGTACGGCTTTCCGGCCAGCCCGTTGTCCTTCGCCCAGTCCAGCAGGGACGGCTCGTCGAGGGCGATGAGCGCCGTGCAGAAGTTCCGGTCGGCGCCGTGCACGAGGATGTTGGAGACGTACGGGCAGACCGCCTTGAACTGGCCCTCGACCTCGGCGGGCGCGATGTACTTGCCGCCGGACGTCTTGATGAGGTCCTTCTTGCGGTCGGTGATCCGCAGGTAGCCGTCGGGCGACAGCTCGCCGATGTCGCCGGTGTGGAACCAGCCGTCCGCCTCGAGGACCTCGGCGGTCTTCTCGGGGAGCTTGTGGTACCCCTCCATGATGCCGGGGCCGCGCAGCAGGATCTCGCCGTCGTCGGCGATGCGCACCTCCGTGCCGGGCAACGGCTTGCCGACCGTGCCGGTGCGGTAGGCCTCGCCGGGGTTCACGAAGGAGGCGGCGGAGGACTCCGTCAGGCCGTAGCCCTCCAGGATGTGGATGCCGGCGCCGGCGAAGAAGTAACCGATCTCCGGCGCGAGGGCCGCCGACCCGGAGACACAGGCGCGCAGGTTGCCGCCGAAGGCCTCGCGGATCTTGGCGAAGACGAGCGCGTCGGCGACCTTGTGCTTGGCGCCGAGCCCGAAGGGGACGGACGCGCTGCCGGTGCGCCGGAAGTTGTCCTGGGCGGCCTTGGCGTACTCGCGGGAGACCTCGGCGGCCCACTGGAAGATCTTGTACTTGGCCCCGCCGCCCGCGCGGGCCTTGGCGGCGACGCCGTTGTAGACCTTCTCGAAGATGCGCGGCACCGCGGCCATGTACGTCGGCCGGACCACCGGCAGGTTCTCGATGATCTTGTCCACGCGACCGTCAACGGCCGTGACGTGCCCGACCTCGATCTGGCCGGAGGTGAGCACCTTGCCGAAGACGTGTGCGAGCGGCAGCCACAGGTACTGCACGTCGTCGGGGCCGACCAGGCCGGTCGCCGCGATCGCCTTCGCCATGTACGACCAGTTGTCGTGCGGCAGGCGCACGCCCTTGGGGCGGCCGGTGGTGCCGGAGGTGTAGATGAGGGTGGCGAGCTGGTCGGAGGTGATCGCGGCGACCCGCTCCTTGATCAGCCCGGCCTCCTTCTCCAGCCGGGCCGCGCCGCGCTTCTCCAGCTCGTCCAGGGTGAGGATCCAGTCGGCTGTCTCCACACCGGCCGGGTCGATCACGACCACATGGGTGAGGTCGGGCAGCTCGGCGCGCTTCTCGACCGCCTTGGCGAGCTGAGCCGCGTCCTCGGCGATCAGCACCCGGCTCTCGGAGTCCGAAAGGATGAACGCCGACTCGTCGGCGTTGGTCTGCGGGTAGACGGTGGTCGTGGCCGCTCCGGCGCACATGATGCCGAGGTCGGCGAGGATCCACTCGAGGCGCGTGGAGCAGGCGAGCGCGACGCGCTGCTCGGGCTGCACGCCGAGTTCGATGAGGCCGGCCGCGATCGCGTAGACCCGCTCTGCGGCCTGCGCCCAGCTCAGCGCCTTCCAGGCGTCGGGGCCCTCGCCGGACGCGGCAGGCACCGGATGGCGGTACGCCTCCGCGTCGGGCGTGGCCGCCACGCGCTCCAGGAAGAGGCCCGCGACCGACGGCGGACGGTTCTCGATCAGTGTCTGTGTGTCGCTCACGACATCCTCCGGGGCCCGCGACGGTGCGGCGGCTGGCTCGTTGCGGCGTCGTTCGACGCGCGGCTGCTGTTGACGGCGGCTCTTGTTGACGACGGCTGTGCTGGACGACGGCTGTGCTCGACGGCAGCTGTTGTTTAACTCACGAGTAACTACCGAGCAGGCATCAGAGTAAAGGGCGACTGGCCAGCGCGTAAGGGGCTCCGGTCGGTCACTTTCTCCTGAGTACAGCCAAAGGGCCCGCCGCGCGACAGCACGACGGGCCCCGGGCACACCCTGAACACGGGCCTCAGGTGCGGCTACTTCTTGCCCTTGCCGGATCCCGCGTTGTCGTCGCTGCTCAGGACGGCGATGAAGGCCTCCTGCGGAACCTCCACGGAACCCACCATCTTCATCCGCTTCTTGCCTTCCTTCTGCTTCTCCAGCAGCTTGCGCTTACGGGAGATGTCGCCGCCGTAGCACTTGGCGAGGACGTCCTTGCGGATGGCGCGGATGGTCTCGCGGGCGATGACCCGGGAGCCGACGGCCGCCTGGATCGGCACCTCGAAGGCCTGCCGCGGGATGAGCTCGCGCAGCTTGGCGACGAGCCGCACACCGTAGGCGTACGCGGCGTCCTTGTGGGTGACGGCCGAGAAGGCGTCCACCTTGTCGCCGTGCAGCAGGATGTCCACCTTGACCAGGCTGGAGGCCTGCTCGCCGGTGGGCTCGTAGTCCAGCGACGCGTAACCGCGCGTCTTGGACTTCAGCTGGTCGAAGAAGTCGAAGACGATCTCCGCGAGCGGCAGCGTGTAGCGGATCTCGACCCGGTCCTCGGAGAGGTAGTCCATGCCGAGCAGGGTGCCGCGCCGGGTCTGGCACAGCTCCATGATCGACCCGATGAACTCGGAGGGCGCGAGGATCGTGGCGCGTACGACGGGCTCGTGGACGTCGTTGATCTTCCCCTCGGGGAACTCGCTCGGGTTGGTCACCGTGTGCTCGCTGCCGTCCTCCATCACGACGCGGTAGACCACGTTCGGCGCGGTGGCGATGAGGTCGAGTCCGAACTCGCGCTCCAGCCGCTCACGGATCACGTCGAGGTGCAGCAGGCCGAGGAAGCCGACGCGGAAGCCGAAGCCGAGGGCGGCGGACGTCTCCGGCTCGTAGACCAGCGCGGCGTCGTTGAGCTGCAGCTTGTCGAGCGCGTCGCGCAGCTCCGGGTAGTCCGAGCCGTCGAGGGGGTACAGGCCCGAGAACACCATCGGCTTGGGGTCCTTGTACCCGCCGAGGGCCTCGGTCGCGCCCTTGTGCAGGGTGGTGATGGTGTCACCGACCTTGGACTGACGGACGTCCTTCACACCGGTGATCAGATAGCCGACCTCACCGACGCCCAGGCCGTCGGCCGACTTCATCTCCGGCGCCGAGACGCCGATCTCGAGCAGCTCGTGCGTGGCGCCGGTGGACATCATCCGGATCCGCTCACGCTTGTTGAGCTGGCCGTCGATGACACGCACGTATGTCACGACACCGCGGTAGGAGTCGTAGACCGAGTCGAAGATCATCGCGCGGGCGGGGGCGTCCTGGACGCCGACCGGGGCCGGAACGTCGGCGACGACCCGGTCCAGCAGCGCCTCGACCCCCAGACCGGTCTTGGCGGAGACCTTGAGCACGTCCTCGGGGTCGCAGCCGATGAGGTTGGCGAGCTCCTCGGAGAACTTCTCGGGCTGGGCGGCCGGCAGGTCGATCTTGTTCAGCACCGGGATGATCTTGAGGTCGTTCTCCATCGCCAGGTAGAGGTTGGCGAGAGTCTGGGCCTCGATGCCCTGGGCGGCGTCGACGAGGAGGACGGTGCCCTCGCACGCGGCCAGCGACCGGGACACCTCGTACGTGAAGTCCACGTGCCCCGGGGTGTCGATCATGTTCAGGATGTGGGTGTGCCCCGGATCCTGTGTCGGGGCCCAGGGCAGACGCACGGCCTGGGACTTGATCGTGATGCCGCGCTCACGCTCGATGTCCATGCGGTCGAGGTACTGAGCACGCATCTGCCGCTGATCGACGACTCCGGTCAGCTGGAGCATGCGGTCGGCGAGCGTGGACTTGCCGTGGTCGATGTGCGCGATGATGCAGAAGTTGCGGATCAGAGCCGGGTCGGTACGGCTCGGCTCGGGCACATTGTTAGGGGTCGCGGGCACGCAGGGTCCTGTCTCTTGAGGCGCCTTGTGCCTCGGGTCGGATCGATACGTAGGCTCCATGGTCCCACGGGTGGCGACCGGGGACCGGTTTGGGCCACTCGCGCAGCCACTGGTAGTCTGGGCAGCTGTGTCTCATGCCCTCTCAGCGCGGGACACACCCCAAGAAATCACCTGGTACGAGCCCGTGCGGCTCCGTGCCTGAACCTGAAAAGGCTCATTCGTGGCGAACATCAAGTCCCAGATCAAGCGGAACAAGACCAACGAGAAGGCTCGGCTGCGCAACAAGGCCGTGAAGTCCTCCCTGAAGACCGCGATCCGCAAGGCCCGCGAGGCCGCTGCCGCGGGTGACGCCGAGAAGGCCACCGAGTACCAGCGCGCTGCCGCGCGTCAGCTCGACAAGGCCGTCTCCAAGGGCGTCATCCACAAGAACCAGGCCGCCAACAAGAAGTCGGCGCTTGCTTCCAAGGTCGAGTCCCTCAAGGGCTGAACCGCTTCACTGATCTGATCGCCGGAAAGGGACTCAGCGGGCCCTCTCATCCGCTCCCGTCCGGCAACCCCCGAGCCTGTACGCGGCCTGCGTTCGCCACGCGGGTACGGGCTCACCAGCTTGATCGGCTTTCCCCGAAGGCCCCGGCGCTCCGCCCTTCCCCAGGGCGGGAGCCGGGGCCTTCGGCATGGCTCTCACGACCAGAAGTGGTTGCTCGCGTCGATGTCCGAGATGCACTCGTCAAGATCCGTGATCTTGTCGCCGACGATCCGGAAGACGATGCAACCGTCGTCCTCGAGGTGCTTGCCGTTGCGGTCGGCGATGAAGCGGTGCACCGCGACGGCGTGCCCACGGCCGTCGACCATCACGTTGCGCAACTCCACGCTCATGGACCCGGCCGTCTCCGAGAAGAGCCTGCCGTACATGTCCGTGATCGCGTCGAGGCCCTTGAAGTCCCCGGAGAGCATGTGGGAACCGGGCACGTGGTGCGTACAGTCCCCCGTCATCAGGCCGCGCAGGGTGTCCATGTCTCCGCGGGTGAAGGCCTCGTACCCCTGACGGACGAGTGCCGCGTGCGGGTGTTCAGCCATGTCGATCGCCACCTTTCGCATGCGTCGGCGATGTGGGACTGGTACGTCCGATTCTCCTCCCCGGCAGGGGAACGGCGACTGGATCACCCCGAGGACTGACACCCCAGGCGCTCACCCCCAGGACTGACACCCCAGGACGCCCACGCCGAGGGCTGTCACCGCCAGGAGGATCCCCCGGGCCCGCTGCAGCACTGGGCAGGAGGCACTCGTGAGGGCGGTTATCCGCGTCCCCCGGAGCGCGCCGCACGCGCGATGGCCACGACGGCCTTCTCGAGGGCGTACTCCGGATCGTCGCCTCCGCCCTTCACTCCCGCGTCCGCCTCGGCGACCGCGCGCAACGCGACGGCCACCCCGTCCGGTGTCCAGCCGCGCATCTGCTGCCGAACCCGGTCGATCTTCCACGGCGGCATGCCCAGCTCCCGCGCGAGGTCGGCCGGACGGCCGCCGCGCGCCGAGGACAGTTTGCCGATGGCCCGCACACCCTGGGCGAGCGCGCTGGTGATCAGCACGGGTGCCACACCGGTGGCCAGCGACCAGCGCAGTGCCTCCAGCGCCTCGGCGGCCCGCCCCTCCACCGCCCGGTCGGCGACGGTGAAGCTCGACGCCTCGGCCCGCCCGGTGTAGTACCGGCCGACGACGGCCTCGTCGATGGTGCCCTCGATGTCGGCGACCAGCTGGGACACGGCCGACGCCAGCTCCCGCAGATCGCTGCCGATGGCGTCGACCAGCGCCTGGCAGGCCTCGGGCGTGGCCGATCTGCCGGTCGCCCGGAACTCCTGTCGGACGAAGGCCAGCCGGTCCGCCGGCTTGGTCATCTTCGGGCAGGCCACCTCGCGGGCGCCTGCCTTGCGCGCGGCGTCCAGCAGTGCCTTGCCCTTGGCGCCCCCGGCGTGCAGCAGGACGAGCGTGATCTCCTCGGCGGGCGATCCGAGGTAGCCCTTGACGTCCTTGACCGTGTCGGCGGACAGGTCCTGCGCGTTGCGTACGACCACGACCTTGCGCTCCGCGAAGAGCGAGGGGCTGGTCAGCTCGGCGAGCGTGCCGGGCTGCAGCTGCTCCGGGGTCAGGTCGCGTACGTCCGTGTCGGCGTCGGCGGCCCGGGCGGCGGCCACCACCTCCTGCACGGCACGGTCGAGCAGGAGGTCCTCCTGGCCCACGGCGAGCGTCAGCGGGGCGAGAGGGTCGTCATTCGCAGTCTTCCTGGCCATCACCGAAAGCATCCCACGAGCCACTGACAACGCGGCCGACGCACCCTATGGCTCCTCCCGCCAGCCCTCCCACTCCGCCGCGAACTCGTCCAGCGCCGCCGCGTCGAGCCGCCCGTCCTCGTCGTGCAGCAGGACGAGCCACTGCGCGTCCTCCGCGTCGTCCTCCCCGGCCAGGGCGTCGCGGACGATCCTCGGCTCCTCGCCGACGCCGAACCGCTCCCCGAGCGCCTGGGCCACCTCTTCCGCAGCGTCACGGTCGGGCAGCACCAGCACATGTCTCACATCGCTCACGCCACCATTTTCCGGCACAGGCACACCACCTTGGCGCCGGCCGAGGGGTTCAGGTTTCCGGGAGCTCGGGGAGTTGCGGTGATCCGTCCTGACGGCTCCGGCGATTCGGCGACGAGGCGACTCCTTCCGGCGGTTCCGGTGATTCGGTGCCCGGTGATTCGGTGCTTCTTCCCGACGGTCGCTGCACGGGAGGCCGGCGCGATCCACCGCGGCGTGACGGCACGGGGCCGCCCGCATGGCCGTACGGGCGGGGACTACCCGTGCGCGCGGACCGCGGGCACCCGCTCCAGCTCGATCCCGAACCGCTCCCGATACACCTCCAACACCTCGTCGTCGGCCTCCAGTTCGTGTTCCCCGATCGTTCCGTCCGCGGACGTCGTCTTGAACCGTCGTCCGCTGAGCGTGATCCTCCCTCCGTCCTCCGTGAGCCGCGAGCAGATCAGCGACCGTGTGAAGTGCGACTCCGGTGAGGTGCTGTGCCACCAGGCTCCCGCCGCGAAGTCCCCCAGCACCCGGGGCCGCACCTCCAGCCGGTACACCCGCGCGCCGTCCCGCACGACGTCCATGTCCCGCGCCTGCACCGTCCCGCCGGCTGCCGCCTGCGCTCCGGCCGGATCCGGACCGGCCCCGACGATCCTGAACGTCCCACCGGGGTCGGTCTGTTCGTCGTCCTGCCCCCAGCGGAGCGGGTGGTGGCTGTGTGCCCCGAACCCGACGTCGGCCAGCCACTGCCCGCCGTCCACCGTCCTGACCAGCAGCGCGAGATGGTCGTACGGGATACCGAGCCGGCCCTCCTCGCCGTACACCCGCGCCGCCAGCAGGGTCACCTCGAAGCCCAGCGCCGTCAGCAGTGCCCCGAACGCCCCGTTCAGCTCGTAACAGAACCCTCCTCTCCGCGCCTCGACGACCTTCTCGACCAGTCGCCTCTCCTCCAGCACGATCCCCTCCCCGCGATGCACCGACAGGTTCTCGAAGGGCACGGACCGCAGATGCCTCAGGTGCAGGTCCCGAAGAACGCCGGCGGTCGGGGGCGGCGGGAGCGGGGGCTCGAGGCCGAGGCGGTGGAGATAGGCCGCGACCAGACGAGCGTCGGGGAAACGGACGTCCTGGTGCCGGACGTCGGAGGGACGGGCGGTGTCGCGGGGGACGGAAGGCCGGAGCGGTTCGTCCTTCGACTGTGCGGGATTCATACCCTCAGTCTCGCGCCACCCCCAACTCCCCGCCCGCGCCTCCGACAACCGCCAGCGCCCCGTCCCGGTCCGTCCGCAGCACCATCGCCCCACCCGCACGCAGTGCCGCGACCGTGCTGGGCGCGGGATGTCCGTACGGGTTGTCCGCGCCGCAACTGATCAGCGCCAGCCGGGGCGCCACTGCCCGTATGAGGTCCGGGTCCTGGTAGGCCGAGCCGTGATGCGCCACCTTCAGCACGTCCACTCCGCGCACCAGCGCGGCCGCCGGCGATCTCGACAGCGCCCGCTGCGCCGGGGGCTCGAGGTCGCCCAGCAACAGCATGCGCAGGCCTGCCGAACGCACGAGCATCGTCACACTCGCGTCGTTGGGTCCCTCCGGTCCGGGCGCCGGGAGCGGCGGTGGCCACAACACCTCCCATTCCAGGGCACCGACCCGGCGCCGCTCCCCGGCCACCGCCCGCACCACGGGGACGTTCCGCGCCCTCGCCTCCTGTCGTACGAATTTCACCTGCTCCACGGGTTCCTCGAAGCCCGTGGTCTCGACGGCCCCCACCTCCCGGCCCCGCAGCACCCCCGGCAGCCCGGCCACGTGGTCCGCGTGGAAGTGGGTCAGGACGACTAGCGGCACCCTGGTGATGCCGAGCGTGCGCAGGCACTGGTCGACCAGCGCCGGATCCGGACCGGCGTCCACGACCACACCGACGCCGTCGCCCGCCGCGAGGACGCTCGCGTCGCCCTGCCCCACGTCGCACATCGCCAGCCGCCAGCCCGGCGGCGGCCAGCCCGTGAGCACCCTCGTCAGCGGCGGCGGCCGTACCACCACGAGCAGCAGCAACACCCCGCAGACCACGCACAGCCACGGATGTCCCGACAGCCGCCGCGCGAACAGCACCACCACGAGGGTCACGACCGCCAGCGAGAGCGCACCGGCCCAACTGCCCGGCCAGTCGATTGCCGCACCCGGCAGCGCGGCGCCCGTTCGGGCCACGCCCGCGATCCACCCGGCGGGCCAACCGGCGCACCAGGCCAGCGCCTCGGCCACCGGCATCGTCACCGGCGCGGTCGCCAGCACCGCGAAGCCCAGCACCGTCGCGGGCGCGACCGCGAACTCCACGAGGAGATTGCAGGGCACCGCCACCAGACTCACCCGCGCCGACAGGACGGCGACGACCGGTGCGCACAGGGCCTGCGCGGCTCCGGCTGCCGCCAGCGCCTCCGCGAGCCTCGGCGGCACCCGCCGCCCGCGCAGTGCGGCACTCCAACGCGGTGCCAGGGTCAGCAGGGCCCCGGTGGCGAGGACGGACAGCAGGAAGCCGTAGCTCCGGGCCAGCCACGGGTCGTACAGCACCAGAAGCAACACGGCCGTCGCCAGGGCCGGGACGAGGGACCGGCGTCGGCCGGTCGCCAGGGCCAGGAGCACGATCGCTCCACAGGCCGCGGCGCGCAGCACACTGGGGTCGGGCCGGCACACCACCACGAAGCCGAGCGTGAGCGCTGCGCCCAGCACCGCGGTCGCGCGCAGGGGGACGCCCAGCCGGGGCGCCAGACCGCGCCGCTCGACCTGCTGGGCGAGGCCGGGCGGGCCGAGGAGCAGCGCGAGGATGATGGTGAGGTTGCTTCCGGAGACGGCCAGAGTGTGGGCCAGGTCCGTCTCCTTGAAGGCCTCGTCCAGTTCGGGCGTGATCCTCGAGGTGTCCCCGACCACCAGCCCCGGCAGCAGCGCCCTGGCGTCCGCCGGCAAGCCGTCGGTGGCCACCCGCAGACCCGCCCGCAGCCGCCCCGCAGCCCGTTGTGTGGCAGAAGGGCGTCCCACGACCGACGGCGCCGTCCCGTCCCGCACACGCAGCACCGCCGCGAACCGGTCCGCTCGGGCGAGGGCGGGCGCGAGCCGCCCGGCCACACGCAGCCGGGTGGACGGCAGCAACGCGAGCCACGACGCCTCCGGCCGCCCTTCAGGACCTTTCGCACCGCCGGGCTCCCCACCCCGTCCGGCCCTCCCACTCCCTCCGGGCTCCCCACTCCCTCCAGGACCTTTCGCGCCGCCGGACTCCCCACCCCGTCCGGCCCTCCCACTCCCTCCGGGCTCCCCACTCCCTCCGGGACCTTTCGCACCGCCGGACTCCTCCCGGCCGTCTGGCCCCTCGCGGCGGCCGTCGCCCCCGCTGCGCGATCCGGCGTCCACGATCAGCAGGACCGGCGTCCGCGTCGCCACTACCGTCCGGTCCGTGGTCTCGACCCTGCGCACCTCCGCCTCGATCATCACCGAGTCCGGCATCGCGTGGTCCCCTCTGACGCGGGGGCGCGTGAGCCGTGGGTCAGAGGTGAGCTCGACCTCCGCGGTGACGCTCGCATACCTGCCCGCCAGCGCCGGCACCGGCCCGCGGCGCAGATCGGCGCCGTGCAGCCCGGCCGACGCGGCGGCCGCGGCCGCACAGAGCAGCGAGGCGGCGACGGTCACCCGTGGCCAGACCCTCCGACGAACCGCGGTGCCCGTCACAACCGCCGCCTCGGGGATCACGCGCGGCCCGGTGCTCCGGGGGCCCGGCGTGCGCGGGGAGTTCCTCGCCCTGCCCCGCCGCACGGCGAGCAGGATCGCGGAGGTCGCCAGACAGATGATCACGAGCCCGCCCACCAGCCCGGGCTCCGCGTCCAGCGTGAGCGCGGCCGTGGCCCAGGCCGCGAGCGCGGGTGGTACGAGCCGAAGATCCACCGGCCCCTCCTGATGCGGGTGGGCCTCGCCCAGCCGCTTTCCGGAGTCGGCGTGCACGGCCTGCCGGCCGCGTCGGCCCGGCACCGTCCGGGCTCCGCTCGCAGGGGCCTCGTCCTCTTCCCCGACCCGGCCCCCGGGCCCGGGAATCCTCCGCCCGGTGTTCGCCCGCCTCATGGCCTCACGAGATTCCGCAGGTCGGCGAAGCGCCGCTCGCCGATACCGTTGACGTCCCGCAGCTCGTCCACCGACCGGAAGCCGCCGTGCCGTGCCCGATGGTCGATGATGTGCTGCGCCAGCACTGGTCCCACGCCGGGCAGGGCCTCGAGTTGGTCGAGCGTCGACGTGTTGAGGGACACGGGCACCGCGGGTCCGCCGCCCGGACCGACCGCCCCGGCGGACCCCGCCGATCCCGTACCCGCTCCGGCACCGGCACCGGCACCGGCACCGGCCCCGGCAGCCAACGGGCCGCCGACGACGACCTGCTCGCCGTCCATGAGGAACCGTGCGCGGTTGAGCCCGTCGGTGTCGGTACCCGGTCGCACCCCACCGGCCGCGGCCAACGCGTCGATGACCCGCGACCCGGCCGGCAGACGGTGGATTCCGGGCTTGCGCACCTTTCCGCTGACGTCCACCACGATCTCGCCACCGGCCGCGCTCCCGGCGCTCGCCGCGGTCCCGGGCCCCGGCGGACCTGCGGACGCTTCGAGCCCGGCCGCCGGCTCGCGCTCGCCCGCCGCCGCCCCGAAGGGGACCGCGGCTCGCACCACCTCCGGCGCCTTCACCGGCTGGACCCGTCCGGTCCAGAAGTGCTGCACGGCGAAGCCCCCGGCGGCGACCAGCAGCACCGCCAGCGCCAGCACGCTTCTGCGTTCCAGTCCGCACCGCGCCTGCAACCAGAGCGGCATCCGCTCCCGCAGCGCGAGCCCCGCCCGCTCCCACCACACCGCCCGGACCGCCCACGCCGCCCGTGCCGCCTGGCCCGCGCCCCCGGGCACACCGCTCTCTGCGACGACGGCACCCCCGGGGGGCGCACCGCCCACCGCCGCGACGACGCCCGCGGGAGCACCACCTCCTGCGGCGACGCCCGCGTCAGCACCATCGCCCTCGGGACCGCCCGGTGCCGCATCCTCCGGACCCAGGTCTCCCGCTGTGTCTTCCGGGCATTCCCCTCCCGTGCAGGCCGCGGCCCCCTTGCCGCCGACAGCACCGCTCCCGTGGAACCCCGGTCGGCGGCTGCCCCCACCACTCCCATGGGGTCCGGGCCGGCCGCTGCCTCCACCGCCCCGGTCGCCCGCGCCGCCTCCGCCCGGCGGGCCGACATCCGACTTCTCCGGCGCGCTCGCCTCCCGGGACCGTGCGGTGAACAACGCCTGCGCTCGACGGCGGTTCTCCTCCGCCGGAGCATGGCGGTGTCCCGCCCGGCCGCCGGGTGGACGAAGGTGGCGGGAGCGGCCGTCCGAGTTGCGGGCCCGCCCGGGGCCACTGGTCGCGTACGTGCTGCGTGAGCGTGATCGAAGTGCCATGCGACGAGGATCGGACACTTCGCCACATCGCGATGATCTTGCTCAATTTCCGTGGACCGACGCCCGGTTGTGGACAACTTCGCCACTCGGAGGGGTGAGGGAGACCCTCAGCGTGGCGAGACCACGACTCCCAGCAGCCCTGGTCCGGTATGGGCGCCGATCACCGCTCCGACCTCGCTGACATGCAGGTCGACGAGTCCGGGCACACGGGACCGCAGCCGGTCCGCGAGGGCCGACGCCCGGTCGGGGGCGGCGAGATGATGCACGGCGATGTCCACCGGAGCGCTGCCCGCCCGGTCGGCGCCGAGCTCTTCCAGACGTGCGATCGCCTTCGAGGCCGTACGTACCTTCTCGAGGAGGTCGATGCGCCCCGCGTCCAGCTGGAGAAGCGGCTTCACGGCGAGCGCCGAGCCCAACAGGGCCTGGGCGGTGCCGATCCGGCCGCCACGACGCAGGTATTCCAGGGTGTCGACGTAGAAGTAGGCGGACGTGCCGGCGGCTCGTTTCTCCGCCGCGGTGACCGCCTCGTCGACCGTCCCGCCCGTCTCCGCGACCTCGGCCGCCGCGAGCGCGCAGAAGCCGAGCGCCATGGCGACCATGCCGGTGTCCACCACCCGCACCGGCACCGGTGCCTCGCGCGCCGCGACCACCGCCGCGTCGTACGTGCCGGACAGCTCGGCGGAGAGGTGGAGGGAAACGATGCCGGCGGCGCCGGACTCGGCGACCCTGCGGTAGGTCTCGGCGAAGTACTGGGGGCTGGGGCGCGAGGTGGTGACGGGGCGTCGCTTCTGCAGCGCCTGGGCCAGCGAGCGGGTGGAGATCTCGCTGCCCTCTTCGAGTGCCTGGTCGCCGAGGACGACCGTCAGGGGCACCGCGGTGATGCCATGACGCTCCATCGTCCGCTGCGGCAGGTAGGCCGTTGAATCCGTGACGATCGCGACATGGCAGGACATGACCTGGAGGTTACCTGGCGTAGCGGCTGTGCGGCAGCCCGGCCCCTGGCAGCCGGGCTGCCCTTGACCGAATCAAATACCACGCCGAACAGTGCCCGAGCCGGCGCCCCGTGAGCTGTCGAACCCAGGTCTCGCGACCCCGTCCCCGCGTGACGACCACAGCACTTCCGTGCTCCCGGTCGCCGTGCCGACGGTGTCGGATCCCGGATTCCGCTCAGGTGGTGCTCTCCGGGCGCGGCTTCTTCTGCCAGGGGTAGGTCGGACGCGGTGCGGGCGGGGTGATGGCCTGCGGGGCCGGCTCGTCCGCCGTGCGTGCGCCGGGGGTCTCGGGCCAGGTCTGACCAGCCGTCGGGCTGTCGACGGCCGGCGCCTCGGGCCACGGGGGCGGCGTCCGGTCGGGTTCCGGGGTGGTCCAGTGCCGCAGGGCGCCGGCCTCGACACCGATCTGGGCGCTGAGGGAGTCGAGATCGTCCTGCGCGAAGCGGCCGGCACGGTCACGGGCGGCCCAGCGCAGCGAGTCGGCCGAGCCCGTGATGCGCTCGGTGCGCTCCCGCAGTGACGGCAGGCGCTCGGCGAGCGTCGCACGGTCCGGCTCCGACTCCAGGCGCTTGAGCTCGCCGTCCAGTTCGTGGCCGTGCACGCTGAGCCGCTGGAAGAGGCCGAGGGACTCCTTGAGGGACTCGTCCTCCACGGCGCCCGCGTGCAGTGCCTCCTGAGTGGCCCGCATCGACGTGCGCAGAGCGAGCCGCAGCTGGGCGATCTCGCCGGCCGGTCCGGGCTGGGCGTAGGACTTGACCCGCAGGGTGTGATCCTCGACCGTGCGGCGGGCCTGCGTGACGGTACGGTCGACGCCCCGCTTGGCGGCACCGATCACCTTCACCGTGGCGTAGGCGCCGAGCGCCAGGCAAAGCACGAAGAGCAGGACGATGACGGCGATCACGGCTTCCACGAGCTCCTCCTTCGACCTGCACGACGCGTCCGGCCCCGCAGGCGGCACACCGCAGCCGGCGCCCCGCCCTTCAAACGGTAAACGAGACGGGCAGGCCCGGAGTTCCAGAAGAACCCCGAACCTGCCCGCACGGAACCCCTAAGGGACGGCCGAAAACAGTGGACGACCGCCCGGTCGGCGAACGAAGCCCTACGCCGGGACGATGTTCACCAGCTTCGGCGCCCGCACGATCACCTTGCGGATACCGGCCCCGCCCAGCGCCTTGACGACCGCCTCGTCGGCCAGGGCGACCTTCTCCAGCTCGTCGTCGGAGATGGCCGGGGAGACCTCCAGGCGCGCCTTGACCTTGCCCTTGATCTGCACGACGCAGGTCACGCTCTCGTCCACGACGTACGCCGGGTCGGCGACGGGCAGATCCTGGTGGACCACCGAGTCGGTGTGACCCAGCTTGCGCCACAGTTCCTCGGCGATGTGCGGGGCCAGCGGAGCGGCCAGCAGCACCAGGTCCTCGGCGACCGTGCGCGGCAGCGCCCCGCCCGCCTTGGTCAGGTGGTTGTTCAGCTCGGTGATCTTGGCGATGGCGGTGTTGAAGCGCAGGCCCTCCAGGTCCTGGCGCACGCCGTCGATCGCCTTGTGCAGGGCTCGCAGGGTCGGCTCGTCGGCCTCGGCGTCGACGACGGTCACCTCGCCGGTGGACTCGTCGACGATGTTGCGCCACAGCCGCTGCAGCAGCCGGTACTGACCGACCACCGCCCGGGTGTCCCACGGGCGCGATACGTCCAGCGGGCCCATCGCCATCTCGTACAGACGCAGCGTGTCGGCGCCGTACTCGGCGCAGATCTCGTCCGGAGTGACGGCGTTCTTCAGGGACTTGCCCATCTTCCCGTACTCACGTTTCACGGGCGTGCCCTGATACAGGAATGCGCCGTCCCGCTCCTCGACCTCGGCGGCCGGGACGTACACGCCGCGGGAGTCGGTGTACGCGTAGGCCTGGATCATCCCCTGGTTGAACAGCTTGTGGAACGGCTCCGCGGAGGAGACGTGCCCCAGGTCGAACAGGACCTTGGACCAGAAGCGCGCGTACAGCAGGTGCAGCACGGCGTGCTCGGCGCCGCCGACGTACAGGTCGACGCCGCCGTGCGGCTGCCCCTCGCGGGGGCCCATCCAGTACTGCTCGACGGCCGGGTCGACCAGCTGCTCGCTGTTGTGCGGGTCCAGGTATCGCAGCTCGTACCAGCAGGAACCGGCCCAGTTGGGCATGGTGTTGGTCTCGCGGCGGTAGGAGCGCGGACCGGCGCCGTCGCCCAGGTCCAGCGTGACGTTCACCCAGTCCGCGTTGCGCGACAGCGGCGTCTCCGGGGACGTGTTCGCGTCGTCCGGGTCGAAGGTGCGGGGCGAGTAGTCCTCGACCTCCGGCAGCTCCAGGGGCAGCATCGACTCGGGCAGCGGGTGGGCGACGCCGTCCTCGTCGTAGACGATCGGGAAGGGCTCGCCCCAGTAGCGCTGACGGCTGAACAGCCAGTCACGCAGGCGGAAGTTGACGGTGCCCTCGCCGATCCCCCGGCCTTCGAGCCACTCGGTGATGCGCGCCTTGGCGTCGACGACGCCCAGGCCGTTCAGGCTGATCTCGTCGTTCGCCGAGTTGATGATCTTCGCGTCGTACGACGC
This sequence comes from Streptomyces sp. P3, assembly GCF_003032475.1. Taxonomy (NCBI): domain Bacteria; kingdom Bacillati; phylum Actinomycetota; class Actinomycetes; order Kitasatosporales; family Streptomycetaceae; genus Streptomyces; species Streptomyces sp. P3. The sequence continues at coordinate 3,510,234 of NZ_CP028369.1, read as the reverse complement.
GAATGCGTTCTCCCAGGTCGACGTGTCGGTGCCGCGGTCGTCGGTCGGCTCGACGATGCAGTGGATCGGCAGCTCGAAGGCGCGCGCGAACTCGAAGTCGCGCTGGTCGCCCGCCGGGACGGCCATGATCGCGCCGGTGCCGTAGCCCATCAGGACGTAGTCGGCGATGAAGACGGGAACCTGCGCGCCGTTGACCGGGTTGGTCGCGTACACGCCGGTGAAGACGCCGGTCTTGTCCTTGGCCTCGGCCTGGCGCTCGACGTCGGACTTCGCGGCCGCCTGCGCGCGGTACGCGGCGACGGCGTCGACGGGGGTGGCGTGACCGCCCGTCCAGACGTCGTGCGTGCCCTCGGGCCAGACTTCCGGGGTGAACTTGTCGACCAGCGGGTGCTCGGGTGCCAGGACCATGTAGGTCGCGCCGAACAGGGTGTCCGGGCGTGTGGTGAAGACCGGGATCCGCTCGCCGTCCACGGGGAAGTCGACGCGGGCGCCTTCGGAGCGGCCGATCCAGTTGCGCTGCTGCAGCTTGATGGCCTCGGGCCAGTCCAGCGCGTCCAGGTCGTTCAGCAGGCGGTCCGCGTAGGCGGTGATGCGCATGTTCCACTGGCGCAGCTTGGCCTTGAAGACGGGGAAGTTGCCGCGCTCGGAACGGCCGTCGGCGGTGACCTCCTCGTTGGCCAGCACGGTGCCCAGGCCGGGACACCAGTTGACCGGGGCGTCGGAGGCGTAGGCCAGACGGAACTCCCCCAGGACGTCGGCGCGCTCGGCGGCGGTCAGCTCGTGCCACGCGCGCGTGTGTCCCGGTACGGACCGCTCACCGGACTCGAACTGGGCGACCAGCGCGTCGATCGGGCGGGCCCTGTCCGCGTCCTCGTCGTACCAGGAGTTGAAGATCTGCAGGAAGATCCACTGGGTCCACTTGTAGTACTCGGGGTCGATCGTGGCGAACGACCGGCGCCTGTCGTGGCCCAGGCCCAGCCGGCGCAGCTGGGACTTCATGTTCTCGATGTTGGCCTCGGTGGACACGCGCGGGTGCGTGCCGGTCTGCACGGCGTACTGCTCGGCGGGCAGGCCGAAGGCGTCGAAGCCCAGGGTGTGCAGGACGTTGTGGCCGGTCATGCGCTGGAAGCGCGCGAAGACATCGGTCGCGATGTACCCCAGCGGGTGGCCGACGTGCAGGCCCGCACCGGAGGGATAGGGGAACATGTCCATGATGAACTTCTTGGGCCGGGCCACCGTCTCGGGGTCACCGGCCAGGTCGCCCTGCGGGTTCGGCGCGGCATAGGTGCCCTCGGCGTCCCAGAAGTCCTGCCAGCGTGCCTCGATCTCGGCGGCCATGGCCGCCGTGTAGCGGTGCGGCGCGGCCTCTGCCGGGACAGCGGCGGCAGCGGGGTTCGTCTCGCTCATGGTCCTCAAAGCTCCATCGATCGTCTCTGCCAGCGGGTTGTCGTCCAGGAAACGAAAAAACCCCTCGCACAGGAGGGGACGCCGCGCCGATTCCGAACCGTCCGTTCACCGGCGGTCGGGACTGATCAGCGCGGCTCGCTAAGCAGAAGGCGTACAGCACGCATGGCGTTAGGGTACCGCAGGCCTTGAGCACGAGGCCACGCGCTTACGTATGCATGGTCGAGACAACGTTGCTGTGCCGAGAACGGGGGGTCAGAGCTGCACCCAGGGTCATGGTTACTTCGCGTAACAGCCGCTAAAGGACATCACAACAGCCACATCGTCGTTTCATAACAACGCAATAACTCAAACCTCGTACCCATCGGTATGGAGCCACTTAGAGTTCGGCAGCGGGACCGCTTTCCCGAAACTGCTCGGAGTTGCCCCCATGAACCCTCGTTCCAGTAACAGCACGCTCCCCAAGCCCGGCCGGTCGGCCTACGGGTTGGCGACGGCTGTCGTCCTGGTCCTCATACCTGTGGTCGTGCTGGTCGGCGGCGACCAGTTGCAGGCATTCCTCAACTTCGGTGCGGGTGTCCTGTCGCTGGTGTGCCTCACCTGCTCGGTCATCTGGGGCCTCGTCGCCCAGGACCGGCTCATCCTCAACACACGTCAGCGGATCCTCGCGCAGGGCGTCCACCGCGTGACCGCCGTCGGCTCCATCGCGTTCCTCGTGGTGCACATCACCGTCAAGCTGGCGCTGGAGCACACCGTACTGATCGCCGCGCTGATCCCCTTCAGCCTGGGCGTCAAGGGCAGCGCCGGGCTCATCGGCCTCGGCTCCCTGGCAGCGCTGCTCATGATCTTCGTGGGCATCACCGGCGCGCTGCGCAACCAGTTCGCCGCGCCGGCCGAGGTCGCCGCCCGCTGGCGCGCGATGCACATGCTGGCCTACCCGGCGCTGTGCGCGGCCCTCATCCACGGCCTGTTCGCAGGGCGCGCGGCGAAGCCGTTCTTCATGATCTCGTACGAGCTCTGCCTGGCCGGCGTCATGGCCGCTCTCGCGCTGCGCGCCGCTCCGCGCCCGTTCAAGCGCAAGGTCGCCGACCGGATCACCACGCTCCTGGGGGCGTCGGACCGCTCCGCCCTGGACGGCCTCGAGGCGTCACGCGCGCGCGTGTCGGAGACCGGTTCGTCGGCGCTGCCCGGGTACGAGGGCCGCTCCGGCCGCTCGCCGCTGACGGACACGATGAGCTCCACCCGGATGACCCCGCCGTCGGCGTCTCCGCTGTACGACACGCCCGCCACCCCGGAGCCGGCGAACGGGTTCGCGGCCGCCTACCGCGCCGTCAACACCCCGCCGCGCGGCCAGCAACCGCCCTACATCGCCGATCAGACGGCTCGCATGGGCATGCCGTTCGACCTGCAGCAGGCCACCGAGGCCATCCCTCGGGTCGACAACGGCGGCAGCACCTCGGGCAACTGGCCGATCCCGTCCCCGCCGCCGGTCGGGGAGGCGCCCCAGTCCGTCTACGACCCGCTCCAGGACACGGGATTCACCATCCCGGTCTATGGCAATCCGGGCACTCCGGGACCCGGCGGACGTGACGTGTACGACACAGGTGAGACGAACCCCGGGTACGGCACGTACAACCAGAACGACACGTACAACAGCGGTCCCGCCAACGAACCATCGCCCGGCGCGTCGTACGACGCGCCGGGTTCGGGCGAACCTTGGAACACGCCTTCCGGAGGCTATAGGTGAACGAGGCCCTGCCCGACGTCCCAGAAGTCCGCGTGGTCGGTCTTCCTCAACTCACGTCGGGTTTCGACCTTGTCGAGAGACTTGACCTGCCCATGCATCTGAAGGTGCACGGGCCGCTGGAGCCCCTGGGCGGAGAGGCCCTCGCGAAGCTCTCCGAGAACATCAACCTGAAGGGCCGCGGCGGCGCGGGCTTCCCCTTCCACAAGAAGCTGCGCTCGGTCGCCGAGGCCGCGATCAAACGCGGCGTGCGGCCGGTCGTCGTCGTCAACGGCAGCGAGGACGAACCGGCCTGCCGCAAGGACACGGTGCTCATCAACCGCGCCCCGCACCTCATCCTGGACGGCGCGCTGCTCGTCGCGGAGGCGCTGGGTGCCCGCACGCTCGTGGTGGGGGTCACCCGCGAATCCACTCAGCGCTCCATGGAAGCCGCGCTCTCCGAACGCGGGCTCAGCAACGGCCGCAGATCGGCTCTGAAGGCGTTCGTCCAGCGCAACCCGATCCGCATGGTCACCGGTGCCGCGGCGTCGCTGATCCGTTCCATCGACGGCGGCCCGCCGATCCCGCCCGGCCGCAAGGTCAGCGCCTCGCAGAACGGCGTCGGCGGCGCGCCCACCCTCCTCTCCAACGCGGAGACGTTCGCCCAGCTGGCCATCGCCGCCCGCATCGGCCCGGAGCGGTACGGCAACACCGGCCTGTACGACGAGCCGGGCACCGTCATGCTGACGGTCTCCGGCGCGGTCGCCCGCCCGATGGTGATCGAGGTCCCCACCGGCGTGCCGCTGCGCTACGTCCTCCAGCTCGCGGGCGCCCCGCCGGTGCCCCAGGGTGTGCTGACCGGCGGATACCACGGCAAGTGGATCGACGCGGCGACCGTCAACGAGGCGGTCGTCTCCCGGAACTCTCTCGACGCGGTGGGCGGGGCGCTCGGCGCGGGCGCGATCCTGCCGATCAGCCAGGAGACCTGCCCGCTCGGCGAGTCCCTGCGCGTGGCCCAATGGCTGGCCGACGAGAGCGCGGGACAGTGCGGTCCCTGCTACCTCGGCCTGCCGGCCGCCGCGCGCGGCATGGAGGACATCATCAACGGCGGCGGACCGGCCGCCCTGGAGGCGCTCAAGCAGGTCGCCAAGAACGTCAAGCGGCGCGGCGCCTGCTCGCACCCGGACGGCTCCGCGATGTTCCTGGAGTCGACCATCAAGGCGTTCACCGACGACCTCGCGGCCCACGTCCTCGGCAACGGCTGCGGACGGCCCGTGGAGGGCGTTCTGCCGCTCTTCGAGGCGGGCATGGCCCCCGCGGGCATCACGAGCGGCAACGCGCCGGAGGAGAGCGGCTCGAGCCGTCAGAAGATCTTCGTCGACTGGACGCTCTGCCGCGGCCACGGCCTGTGCGCCGACATCCTCCCCGAGGTCTTCCAGCTCGGCGCCGACGGCTTCCCGACGGTGGCGCAGGCGAAGGTACCGCAGTACGCCGAGGCAAAAGCTCTACGCGCGGTGCGTCGCTGTCCGGCGCTGGCCCTGCGCATCGAGGAGGACACGCGCGCGCAGGCGCCCGCACGCAACCTCCCGGTCCTCTCCCAGGGGCGCGGCCGCCGCGCCCTCGGCCGCTGAGGGGCACACCGACGGCACACGGATCGGGGCCGCCTGAGAGCAGGCGGCCCCGATCCGTCGTTCCTGGCGGCACGTCCGGGACGAGGTGTCCGGACGCAAAAAGATCCCGCCGGATCGCATCCGATCCGGCGGGATCTGCTGTGGAGCTAAGGAGAATTGAACTCCTGACCTCCTGCATGCCATGCAGGCGCTCTACCAACTGAGCTATAGCCCCTCGTGGCCAAGCGGCGGAACCGCGACCCTGACCGTGCCGCCCGGTTTCCCCGGCGGCGACGCCAACTTTACCGGTCCGGCGGCGGACCACCAAATCCTTTCCGCCCCGTCCGATTTCGACCCTTGTGCGACGTCACGCGGTGACGAACGAATAGAACCGCTTGAGCGTGCAGTGCTCCTCGAGGAGCCGGCCGTAGATCGGCTCCCCCTCCAGCTCGCGGTACGTCTCGATCGGGTCGCCCTTTATGATCAGCGCCCGCGCGCATTCCTCGCACCAGTACTGGTAGTCGGGGTTGACCGGCTCCATGTCACGGACGATCGGAGTGCCGCTGCCGCACCAGTCGCATTTCCGCCTGTGTGCACCCATCGATCAGCTCCAGCTGTGGCCGCAGGCCGTGCACACGTAGGAAACCCCTCCGTTGTCGCCGAGAACCTGAGCCACATGGGCCGAACCGCAGGAGGGGCAACCGAGACGGGTGGCCTTGCCCCGTCCCACCGCTGCTCCGGAGAGACGACCGACCTCTCCGCGGATGCTCGCAGGCATCGCTACTCCCTCCCGTCGGGCCGCGCCCCCTCCGGTCGTTTGATTCTGCCACGGCCGGACCAATACGGTCAGCGACGCCTCAGTACCAGTCCGGACACGGCACCCAGGGCAGCTGTCGTAGCGAGCGCGAACATGCATGTGAGAAGCGCTTCCGAAGAGCTATACGCCCCCGGGGCCCCAAGTGACTCAAGGCGGTTGAAGAACAGTGTGCCGAAGACGGCCACATCGATCGGCTGCCCGAGCTGGGTGACCGTGGCCGGCAGCCCGCCGACGTCCGCCGCGTCCTCGGGCAGCACGGCAGTCGGCGCCCCGGTCGGCTCGGGCCGAAGGCGAGTGCGAGCCCGACGCCCACCCCGGCGTACGCCGCGTAGAGCCAGGCGCCCCCGTCCTCACCGCCCCTGAATAGCAGCCCCACCGCGACCACGGACAACGCGAGAAGCGCGAACCCGGACGGGATCAGGGCCCGTTGCCAGGAGGCGGGCCACCTGCGCCGGGTCAGTCCGACCACGGCGAGCACCCACGTCGTCGGCGCGAAGGTGGGACCGGCGCGCAACGCGCTGAAACCCAGGCCGCCCTGGACGTGCGAGGTCAGCAACGGGATGCCGGAGTGCAGGATCGTCGTCTGCTCACCCGATGACGGCACGGAGCGGCGCGCGGCTCTGCTACACGGCGGGACGACAAAAAATCCCGCCCCCTGAGGGGCGGGATCCTTCTGAAGTGATATCGACCGATCTCTTCGATCTTTGACAACTCGACAGAGTGTCGACCGACTGACCGACCGGCCAATCCGTGGAGCTAAGGAGAATTGAACTCCTGACCTCCTGCATGCCATGCAGGCGCTCTACCAACTGAGCTATAGCCCCTCGTGCCACGCGGTGAAACCGCATGGTGTCTCGCTCCGCTCGGCGGTGCGAACAAGAAGAACTCTAGCCTGCGACCTGCCGGAAAGTGAAATCCGCGGCCCGCCGGCCCGAGCGGTCGCTCAGTCGTCGTCGCCGAGTACCGGCTCGGGCAGGGTGCCGGCGTTGTGCTCGAGCAGACGCCAGCCCCGGGCGCCCTCTCCGAGGACGGACCAGCAGCAGTTGGACAGGCCGCCGAGACTCTCCCAGCTGTGCGCCTCCAGACCGAGAAGACGGCCGATGGTGGTGCGGATGGTGCCGCCGTGGCTGACGATGACGAGCGTCCCGTCCTCGGGCAGCTTCTCGGCGTGCCGTACGACGACCGGGGCGGCACGGTCGGCCACCTCGGTCTCCAGTTCGCCGCCGCCGCGGCGCACGGGCTCGCCGCGCTTCCATGCGGCGTACTCCGCACCGTGCCGGGCGATGATCTCCTCGTGCGTCAGCCCCTGCCAGGCACCCGCGTACGTCTCACGCAGGGATTCGTCGTGGGTGACCTCGAGGCCGGTGAGCGTGGCGAGCTCGGCGGCCGTACGGGCGGCCCGCGACAGGTCCGAGGCGACGATGGCGTCGGGCTTGAGGGAGGCGAGCAGCCGGGCGGCGCGGCGGGCCTGGGCCACACCGGTCTCGGTCAGCTCGACGTCCGTCGTGCCCTGGAAGCGGCGCTCCACGTTCCAGGCGGTCTGGCCGTGCCGCCAGAGGATGACCCGGCGGCCACGGCGTTGCCGACGGGTCGTCGTCTGCTCCGGAGCTGTCACCGCAGCTCCTCGAATCCGGCGGTCTCGTCCTCCTCGGCCTGCAGTTTGGCGTGCTCCTGGGCCTTGCCGCGGGTCGCGAGGGCGTCGGCGGGCAGTGCCAGCTCGGGACAGTCCTTCCACAGCCGCTCCAGGGCGTAGAAGACGCGCTCCTCGCTGTGCTGGACGTGGACGACGATGTCGACGTAGTCGAGGAGGATCCAGCGGGCGTCGCGGTCGCCCTCACGGCGCACGGGCTTGACGCCGAGCTCCTTCTGCAGGCGCTCCTCGATCTCGTCGACGATCGACTTGACCTGGCGGTCGTTGGGCGCGGAGGCCAGCAGGAAGGCGTCCGTGATCGACAGCACGTCGCTGACGTCGTAGGCGATGATGTCGTGCGCGAGCTTGTCGGCTGCCGCCTGGGCGGCGGTGTTGATGAGATCGATGGAGCGGTCGGTGGCGGTCACTACGTGGCTTTCCGTCGGCGGACACTTGTCCTCAAGGGTCTCACGGACCGCCGACGGCACCCCACGTGATTACGGCACCCCACGTGATCGAGCGGTCGCCCGCGAAGGCCCGCCGCTCTCGGACCTCCCGCGCGTCCTTCCTGTCGGGTCATCCGGTCGAGGAGCGCTTGTAGTCCTTGCCCAGGACGACCGCCACGTCGGCGTTCCCGGAGACGGCGCCCTTCTTCACGGCGCCAGCGTCCAGCCCCAGGGTCTTGGCGACCTCGACGGCGTTGCCCTTGTCGGCGGCGTCCCCGTACAGGACCTGGGAGGCCGCCTTCGTGCCGGACGGGGCCCCGCCCTCCACGAAGGTGAAACCGCCGTTGAGGAGGACCACGCGCGCGTCTTCGGTGTTGGCCCTGGTGCCACTGGCGTTCTGGACGAAGACGCTGACCGCCGCGTCCTTGTCGGGGCTCTTCGCGGTCCCGCCGAGGACGTTCTTGACGACGCTCGCACTGGCCTGGGCGCTGAGCGTGCCGTCGGCCTGGACGGGCAGCAGGGCGGTCTTGTAGTCACCGCCCTTGGCGAGATCGGCGAGCTTGGCCAGGAAGGCGCCGAGATCCTTGTCGGTCAGGGACGGGTCGAGGATCTGCGCGAGGGTCTGCACGGTGACGGTGGCACCCTGCGCGTCGGAGGACACCTTGCGCAGCACGCCCTGCATGACCTGGCCGAACCGCTCCAGCTGGGCGTTCTGGGCCTCGCCCTCGGCGCGGTGGGTGGCGTAGGCGACCGCCATCTTGCCGCTGAGGGTCTGGTTCTCACCCTTGGCGACGAGGGGGGCCTCACCCTTCTTGGCGTTCGGGCCGGGCACGGCCGTGTCGGTGTCGACCTCGATGCCGCCGACGAGGTCGACGAGGTTCTGCAGGTACGGGGTGTCGAGACGCCAGGTGCCCTGGATGCTGGTACCGAGCACGGTGTCCAGCGCGCCGCGCGTCCCGTCGGAGCCGTCGTCGTCGACGGATTTGGCGAGGGTGGTCGTGGTGCCGTCGTCCTGCGGGAGCACGAGGGAGTTGGGCAGCAGGACCGTGGTGGCCTGCTTGGTCGTGGTGTTGTCGACGAGCAGCGCCGTGGAGGTGCCGCCTGCGGCCGTGTCGTGCAGGTGGACGACGACCACGTCACGCTTCTGGGCGGCAGCCGCGGTCGTGCCGCCGGTGCCGGAGCCGGAGCCGGAGGACGACAGACCGGGCAGCTTCCCCGCATACCAGAGGTAGCCCACTCCGCCGACCGCGACCAGCGCCAGGACCACGACGAGGGCGACGAGTCGACTGCGGGCGCGTCGCTTGGCCTCCTCGCGGCGCTCGGTGCGGTTCTCGGTGAAGTTCAGCCAGTCGATGACGTCCTCGGAGTCACCGTCGGGCTCCTCCACGAACGCGAACTGCTCGGTGCGGTAATCCCGTTGTTCCGGCCCGGCGTCGCCTGCGCCGTCCTGGGCGTCGTCCGCGGCGTCGGCGGTGCCTGCACCGGGCACGGGCCGGGTGTCGCCGTCCGCGCCTGCCCCGACGGGTGACCCGGCCGGGCCGGCCTGTTGCGGAATGTAGGCGGTCCGCTCGGCGGTGCGTGGCTGTTCGGCCCGGTACTGCTGCCCGGCGGCGGTCTGCCCGTACGGGTCGTAGGGGGCCTGCGTCGCGGTGCCGTACGGGTCGTAGGCGGGGGCGGGCGTCTGGGAGCCGGTGTCGTAAGGGTCGTAGGCGGGTGTCTGCTGCCCGCCCGTGGCGTACGGGTCGTAGCCGTACCCCTGCTGCCCGTGGCCCTGGGGCTGGCCCTGCGGCGCCCGGTACTGCTGCTGCCCGTACGGGTCGTAGGACTGCTGTGCGGCCTGCTGGGGCGGGACCTGCCGGTAGACGGGCTGGCCGTACTCGTCGTAGCCGACGAGTTCGTACTGGTCGCCCCCGTACCCCGCGTCGTGTCGGTCGGCGTCGTGTCGGTCGTTCACCGGTGCCCCTCTCGGCTCACTCGCCGCGGTACAGCTCGCGCTTGTCGATGTAGCGCACGACACCGTCCGGCACCAGGTACCAGACGGGGTCGCCCTTGGCGACTCTCGCACGGCAGTCGGTGGAGGAGATGGCGAGCGCGGGCACCTCGACGAGGGAGACGCCGCCTTCGGGCAGGCCGGGATCCATGAGGTTGTGCCCCGGCCGGGTGACGCCGATGAAATGCGCGAGAGAGAACAGTTCGGCGCTGTCCCGCCAGGTCAGGATCTGGCCCAGGGCGTCGGCGCCGGTGATGAAGAAGAGGTCGGACTCGGGGTTGAGAGCCCGCAGGTCGCGCAGTGTGTCCACGGTGTAGGTGGGGCCGCCGCGATCGATGTCGATGCGGCTGACCGAGAACTGCGGGTTCTCGGCGGTCGCGATGACCGTCATCAGGTAGCGGTCCTCCGCCGGGGAGACGCTGCGGTGGCTCTTCTGCCAGGGCTGGCCCGTGGGGACGAACACGACCTCGTCCAGGTGGAACTGTGCGGCGACCTCACTGGCCGCCACGAGGTGGCCATGGTGGATCGGATCGAACGTTCCACCCATGACGCCGAGGCGGCGCCTGCCGGGGTTCGACGGGCCGGTGGCCATGTCCTGCTCTCCCATGCGTGCAGACCCTACCGGCCCCTACCGGCCCGGTCGCGGGGCCCCGGCAGGCGGATGCCCGGAGCGCCCCGCTATGCCGGACTGCCCGTCGCCGAACAACCGGGGCTCAGCGGTCGCGGTTGAAGCGGGTGGTGATCCACAGCAGGAGCAGCAGGACGATGAAGGCGCCACCGCCCGTGACCAACGGGTCGAGGCTCTGGTGGTTGCCGCCCTTCTCCTCGCCCTCGGCGGCGAGGGTGACCAACTGGGCAGCGGCGCTGTGAAGGCTCATCTTCGGCAGGACCTATCCGATGGAGGTCCCCCCGCTCGAGCGAGGTCGAGAGTGGGGGAGGGCGGGATAAAGACGTCGGCCCATCGTAAACGGGCGGCCCGGCGGGGATCACGCCGACTCCGCCATCGGGAACCTTCCCGTCGGCTCAGTCGTCTTTCCGCTTGTATCCCCGCAACAGGAACCACGCGGTGAACGCACAGCCCAGGATCATCACGATCAGTACGACGCGGAGCAGATTCCCCGGCCCCTGCTGCTGGGCGGCGCCGACGGCCTCGGAGAGCCAGGCGGCTGCGGGATGGTGCTCCATGGGGCGGGACTCCTTCGGTGTAGTGCCCGTCCAAGGTAACTCCGCCTAGGCTGGCCTCTGCTTCGGGGGCGCAAAGGGCCGCACAAGGGTCCGTAAAGGGTCACGCACAAGGGCCACACAGACGCACATGGGGGAAGACATGTCCGACGACGGCCACAAGCACGACGGCGCCGGCCACGAGAACGTGCCGAGCAGGCAGCGCAGGCGCTTCGCCGGGATCTCCTCGCGTGCGTACGAGCACCCCGCCGACCGCTCCGCCCTGGTGGCGCTGCGCAAGCTGAGCGGCTTCGACACGGTGTTCAAGGCGCTCAGCGGGCTGCTGCCGGAGCGCAGCCTCAGGCTGCTGTTCCTGTCCGACTCCGTGCGGGTCTCCGACCAGCAGTTCGCGCACCTCAACGACATGCTGCGGGACGCCTGTTACATCCTGGACCTGGAGAAGGTCCCGCCGATGTACGTCAACCAGGACCCGCAGCCCAACGCCATGTGCATCGGCCTGGACGAGCCGGTCATCGTGGTCACCACCGGCCTCGTCGAGCTGCTCGACGAGGAGGAGATGCGGGCGGTCGTCGGGCACGAGGTGGGTCACGCGCTGTCCGGGCACGCCGTGTACCGCACGATCCTGCTGTTCCTGACGAACCTGGCGGTCCGGGTCGCCTGGATCCCGCTGGGCAACCTCGCGATCATGGCGATCGTGACGGCGCTGCGCGAGTGGTTCCGCAAGTCGGAGCTGTCCGCCGACCGCGCCGGTCTCCTCGTCGGCCAGGACGTGAAGGCCTCGATGCGGGGTCTCATGAAGATCGCCGGCGGCAACCACCTGCACGAGATGAACGTGGACGCGTTCCTGCAGCAGGCCGAGGAGTACGAGTCCGGCGGCGACCTGCGCGACTCCGTGCTGAAGATCCTCAACGTGCTGCCGCGCACGCACCCCTTCACCACCGTGCGCGCGGCCGAGCTGAAGAAGTGGGCGGAGTCCCGCGACCACCAGCGGATCATGGACGGCCACTACCCGCGGCGCAGCGAGGACAAGGACACCTCGGTCACGGACTCCTTCCGGGAGTCCGCCGCCCACTACGCGACGAGCGTCAAGAGCTCCAAGGACCCGTTGATGAAGCTGGTCAGCGACATAGCGGGCGGTGCGGGCGGCCTGGGCGGGCGCGTCCGGCGCGGTTTCGACGGCTTCACCGGCCCGACTCCGGCGGAGGACCGGCCGCGCAACGGCTCGGACGGGGCGGACGGAGAGGGCGGGGCTGACCGAGAGGGCCGGGCGGACGGAGAGGGCGGGGCACAGGGCCCGAAGGACACGCCTCCGCACGGCGGCAAGTGAAGCTCCGCTCCCCCGCCCCGGCCTCACGCCCCGGGCGGCCTCACACCCTGGGCTGCGCGCTCGTCGCCAGAGCCCCGCACAGGGCCGTCGCACCGCCGGTCGCATAGGGATCCGTGCCGGCCGGGCCGCCCGTCTTCGCGGTCTGGCCGGCGAGCAGTGGCCGCAGGTGGTTCGTGGAGTCCTCGGCGCAGGAGAGCGGCCCGGCCTGGACGTAGGACACGATCAGCTGGAGCTGGTGGGTGCGCAGGTCCTCACGGTCGAAGCGGAACTGCAGCTCACGGCGGACGGTGAACAGGGAGGCCGGGGCGTCGGCGGCGGCGCCCGCGGGTCGCAGCGCGTACACGAGGGTGTGGTCCGCGGTGACCTCGAGGGTCGAGGAATCGGTCTCCGCAGCCTGCAAGGTGCCCTGGACCCGGACCTTGCGGTCGGCCAGCTGGGCCAGGGCGGGGTCGAAGCGGACCAGCCAGCCGGTCGGCGCGTGCCGGCCGTCGGCGGTGGGACGGCTGAAGCTCTCGTCGAACTGGTCGAGCTGGTCGGCGTCGATCAGCGCCCGCACGGGTCGCACCTGCTGTCCGGTGAGCACCTCCGGATAGAGGGAGGAGTGCACGATGTACTCCTTGGCCGTGGTCAGCGAGGCCACGACCTGGCTGTCGGAGAAGTGCGCGGTGCGCCGGGAGGCGGGCAGCGGGACGCCCTCGGCGCCGATGCGGAACTGCGCCGCGGGGCTGTGCGCGAAGAGCGATCCGGGGTCGGCCGCCCCGGGCACCGCCCCCTGCGGGGAGAGCGGGATGACGGTCATCCGCAGCGGTTCGGTGCTGCGGCGGGCCGTCTGGGTCTGGTAGGGGTTGCGCAAGCCCATGTAGACGGCGGTGCCGAAGGCAATGGCGATCAGCAGGACCAGGGCCAGGGCCTGCCGGGACAGACCGCCGCGTCGCCGCACGGGGCGGCGGCGGACGGCGGGGGCGTGGTCGGTCAGGCGCTCGTGTGCGGAGTACTCCTGAATGCGGGCAGCCCGGATGAACGATTCGTCGAAGACGACGGATCGGTACTCGTCCTCACCTCCGGGAGTGCCCTCGGGTGTCCCCTCCGGTGGGTCTCCAGGGCCGGCCATACCTTCAGGGTAGGTCGCACGGACCTCGGGTAAACGCCCCGCTGTACGACAAGTTCTGACAAGGGCTCACCGGCTTCCCGCCCGCGTGCGCACGGCACGTACGACCTTGCGTCGCACAGGCGTTCAGGGAGTGTGCGGCGCCGCCGAGACAGGTGGCCGGGACTGGTCGGCGGATACGGAGGGCGGTGGCACGCTCCCCTGTTCGAGTCCGGTCGTGGCGGGCGACGGCACCTGGTCACGGCTGCCCGAGGAGGTGCCCCGGTAGACCGCCGCGAAAGCCAGCGCGACCATGCCGACCCCCATGACGAGGGCGAGCATCCAGGCCACGGGTCGGTGCCAGCGGACCTGTCTGCCGTACGGCCCGTGGGCACCGTAGTGATGCTCCCAGGCATCGGTCAGGTCGGCGTCGTCCGGGTCTTCGAGGTCCGGATCATGGCCGAAATCTTCCGCACCGTAGACGTCCTCGAAGCGGTCACCCCGGGCGCGGGCTCTGCGGGCCTCGGCCTCCGAGGCCTCGGCTCTCGCCTCGGCGGCGGCAAGGAGGCGTTCGACGGCGGTCGGCTCGTGCACCACGGCCGCCCGTACGAAGGCCTCGTCGAAGACCACGGAGGCGAACTCTTCGTCCGACACCCCGCGGTCGTGGTCGTCGTCGGGCTCCCAGCCGTCAGGGAACGGCGTACCCCCCACGTCCTCCGGCACGTGTCCAGAGTAGACCTGGGGGGTCGATTTGGGCAGGCGGACGGAAAATTCAACGACCGGATGAGACGCCTTTCACGACGTTCGCCGCGCGGTGGCGCACTCGGCCGTTCGAGGCGTTCCCACCGCCGGGGTCAGCGCCGTACGTGTCCGTCTCCCGTGACGATGTACTTCGTGCTGGTCAGCTCCGGCAGGCCCATGGGACCGCGGGCGTGCAGCTTCTGGGTGGAGATGCCGATTTCCGCGCCGAAGCCGAACTGGCCCCCGTCCGTGAAGCGGGTGGAGGCGTTGACGGCCACCGTGGTGGAGTCGACCAGCTGGGTGAAACGCCGGGCCGCCTGCTGCGACGTGGTGACGATGGCCTCGGTGTGGCCGGAGGTCCACAACCGGATGTGCTCGACGGCCCGGTCCAGCGAGTCGACCACGGCGGCGGCGATGTCGTAGGAGAGGTACTCGGTCTCCCAGTCCTCCGGGGTCGCCTCGACGACGGTCGCCTTGGAGTCCTCGGCGTACGCCAGCACGCGCTCGTCGGCGTGCACGGTCACCCCGGCCTCCGCGAGGGCATCGAGGGCGCGGGGCAGGAACGTGGGGGCGATGTCCTGGTGGACGAGGAGGGTCTCGGCGGCGTTGCAGACGCTGACCCGGTGGGCCTTGGAGTTGATCAGGATGTCGATCGCCATGTCGAGGTCGGCGTGGGCGTCGACGTAGACGTGGCAGTTGCCGGTGCCGGTCTCGATGACCGGGACGGTGGACTCCGTGACCACGGTCCGGATGAGTGAGGCGCCGCCGCGCGGGATGAGGACGTCGACGAGTCCGCGGGCGCGCATCAGCTCGCGCACGCTGTCACGGCCCTCGCCGGGCACCAGTTGCACGGCGTCGGCGGGCAGCCCGGCCCCGCCCACGGCGTCGCGGATCACCCGGACGAGGGCGCTGTTCGACTCGTAGGCGGAGGAGGAGCCGCGCAGCAGGACGGCGTTGCCCGACTTCAGGCAGAGCGCGGCGGCGTCCACGGTGACGTTCGGACGGGCTTCGTAGATGATGCCGACCACGCCGAGCGGGACGCGCACCTGGCGCAGGTCGATGCCGTTGGGCAGGGTGGAGCCGCGGACGACCTCGCCGACCGGGTCGGGCAGCGCGACGACGTCCCGCACGTCGGAGGCGATGGCACGGACCCGCTCCGGGGTGAGGGTCAGCCGGTCGACGATCGCTTCGCTGGTGCCGGCCTCGCGGGCCCTGGCGATGTCCTTGGCGTTGGCCTCGACGATCTCGCTCGTACGGACCTCCAGTGCGTCCGCGATGGCGAGCAGCGCGTCGTCCTTGGCGGCCCGCGGCAGCGGCGCGAGGTCGGCGGCGGCAGCCTTGGCGCGGTAGGCGGCCCGGGTGACCGGGGACATGGAGTCGTACGGTGAGAGCGTGGTCATAAAGGAAGGGTAGTGCGCCGCACCGGCCCGTTCACCGCTCGTTCCACACCCCGAGATTCCCCGGGGAGCGTCCCCGGCCGTGGCGGCGAGCGGCGTCAGTAGGGGTGGACCCCCACGGGCGTCGCCGGGGCCGGGCTGTAGCCCTCGGCGATGCGCTGGTGGTACGTCTGGCGGTCGATGACCTCGAGACCGACGATCTCCCAGGGCGGCAGGCCCGCCGTCTGGCGGTGCTCACCCCACAGGCGCAGGGCGACGGCGGCCGCGTCATGCAGGTCGCGGGCCTCCTCCCAGTACCGGATCTCGGCGTGATCGCCCGCGTATCTGCTGGTCAGGAGGAACGGATGATCGTGGGCGAGCTGTTCCAGAGCTCGCCGGACCTCCTGCACCGGGGCCTCCTCTCCGGAGACGCTGAGGGTGACGTGCCACAGCCGCGCGACCTCCACGGGCTGCCCGCCCTTCGACTCGGCCACCTGCTGTGCCCGGTAGCGCTCTCCGGCGGCCACGCTGGTCAGGGCGCGCTCCTCGCCGGGCGGGCGCGGCGCCGCCGATCCGGCGCCGCCGGTACTCCCACGAGTCGCTGCCACCCCAGGGCGCACTCGTCTCACGACGGCCTCCTTTACGCAGCGCTCGTGCGGATGTCCCGCGTTTCGCCGCGGTCTCCCGCGGCGGTGTCCCTGAGACAAAGTTGAGCAGGCCGCACGCCTTCGCGGGGCGGTTTCACGGAACGTCCCCCACCGGTACGGATCGTTCGAGCGCGTTTACGGGTGGAGGATCACCAGGTCGTCCCGGTGGACGATCTCACGCTCGTACTCGGCTCCCAGTTCGCGGGCGAGGTCCCGGGTCGACCGCCCGATCAGCTGGGGGATCTCCTTGGCGTCGAAGTTGACGAGACCGCGGGCGACCGCCCGCCCCCGGGTGTCCCGGAGCTCGACGGGGTCGCCCGCGCTGAACTCCCCCTCGACGGACGCGATCCCGGCCGGCAGGAGCGACGTGCGCCGCTCGACGACCGCGCGCACCGCGCCGTCGTCCAGGGTCAGGGAGCCCTGCGGGGTGGAGGCGTGCTGAAGCCACAACAGCCGGTCGGCGGAGCGCTTGCCGGTGGGACGGAAGTAGGTGCCGGTGTCCTTGCCGTTCAGGGCGTCCGCCGCGTGGACGGCGCTGGTGAGCACCACGGGGATGCCTGCGGCGGCCGCGATCCGGGCGGCCTCGACCTTGGTGACCATGCCGCCGGTGCCGACGCCCGCCTTGCCGGCACTGCCGATCTCCACGTGCGCGAGGTCGTCCGGTCCGCGCACCTCGGCGATCCGCGAGGTGCCCGGTGTGCCGGGGTCGCCGTCGTAGACGCCGTCGACGTCCGACAGCAGGACCAGCAGGTCGGCGTGGACGAGGTGGGCGACGAGGGCCGCGAGCCGGTCGTTGTCGCCGAAGCGGATCTCGTCGGTGGCGACGGTGTCGTTCTCGTTGACGATCGGGAAGGCGCCCATCGCGAGCAGCTTGTCGAGAGTGCGGGAGGCGTTGCGGTGGTGGGCGCGGCGGCTCATGTCGTCGCTGGTCAGAAGCACTTGTCCGACACGGACGGCGTAGCGGGCGAACGAGGCGGTGTAGCGGGCGACGAGCAGCCCCTGGCCGACGCTGGCGGCGGCCTGCTGTCGGGCGAGGTCCTTGGGGCGGCGACGCAGCCCCAGCGGGGCGAGCCCGGCGGCGATGGCACCGGAGGAGACGAGGACGATCTCCTTCTCTCCCCCGCTGCGGCTCTTGGCGAGGACGTCGACGAGCGCGTCGACCCGGTCGGCGTCGAGGCCGCCCGAGGCGGTGGTCAGCGACGAGGAGCCGACCTTGACGACGATCCTGCGGGCCTCGCCCACGGCCTGCCTTGCCCCTGCCACCTTGTTCTTCGCCCCTTGTGTAGGTCCGCGGCTGCCCTGTCCGGCAATCTACGCGAACGGGGCCCGGGAGCGCTTCGGGGTTTCATTTCGCGGACACCCCGTCGAGCACACAACGTCACCGTTTGCTCACAATTTGCTTAGGGCAAAGAGGCTGTGCCGGTTCCCTGTCGAATTTGAAGAGAACACAAATTTATTTTCAAGTTTGGGTCACCTAGAGTTCACGGTGTGAAGCGCATACTCCTCAGGTCGGGGAAGAGCCCCTTCGACGTCGTCCCCGTCGAGGAAGCCCTCCACCGCGACGTCATGGCCACCAACTCCGGCAACCTGATCTTCAGTGACGCAGCGCACAAGATCCTCACGGCGCCGGACACCGAGGTCGTCTCGAACGGTATGCGGACAGACGCGAACGCGGCGGCGCGGATCAACGAGGAGTACGACGCCTTCGTCGTCCCGCTGGCGAACGCCTTCCGGCCGACCTTCGAGCAGCCTCTGCAACGGCTGACCCGGCTCATCGGGAAGCTGAGGATCCCGGTCGTGGTGCTGGGCGTCGGCGCGCAGACCGGGGTGACCTACGAGGCGGCGCGGCTGAAGCCCATCGAGGCCACGGTGCGCGCCTTCTGCGCGGCGGTGCTGGACCACAGCGCAACGATCGGCGTGCGGGGCGAGTTCACCGAGCAGTACCTCAACGACATGGGCTTCCGGGACGTCGAGGTCATCGGCTGCCCCTCGATGTTCCTGCACGGCGACCGGCTGCCGGTGGAGAAGAGGACGGCGGCGCTCACCGCCGGGTCGCGGATCGCCGTCAACGGCTCGCACGCCGCGGTGCGCGGCGGCGGCCTGCACCGGATCATCACCCGGACGAACGAGCGCTATCCGAACCTGCTCTACATAGGCCAGAACCTCACCGACGCCAGGCAGTTGTACTGGCGGGACACGGACTCCGTGGGCGGCCGGGTCACCGAGATGCCCACCCACCCGGACCACCCGATGTACCGGGCGGGCAAGGCACGGGTCTACATCGACCCGGTCACCTGGCTGGACGACCTGCGCGAGTTCGACTTCTCGTTCGGCTCACGCATCCACGGCAACATCGCGGCGCTGCTGGCCGGCACCCCCGCGACCGTGCTCGCCTTCGACTCGCGGACGCTGGAGCTGTGCCGCTATTTCGAGATACCGCACCGGCTGCTCAGCGAGACACCCGCGGACCTCGACCCGGCCGACCTCTACGAGGAGGCCGACTTCAGCGGGCTCACCGGCAACCACAAGGAGCGGTTCGACCGGTTCACCGCGTTCCTGGACAGGAACGGGCTGCAGAACACCTTCACCCACGGCGACGGGGGCCGGGCCTTCGACACGAAGCTGCGCTCGCTGTCCTTCCCGGCGGGCGTGCGTCCCTGGAACGACGCCGACCTCGCCTCGCTGACCAGCCGGTTCGGCTGGCTCCAGCAGCGGATCAGCGAACTGGACTCCACCAACGCCCAGTTGAGGCGAGACCTGGCCAGGAGCCGGTCCGGCGCGAGGGGCGCGGCCAGGGCCGCCGCGGTCATCCCGTCCCCCTCGATCTACCGCCGCGCGAGGCGTGCGGTGGGCGGTCCCCTGCGTCGCGCCCTCAAGCCGGGCAGGTGACCCCGGTCGGGGCTCCCTGCGCACGAGGCGCGCGCCCGCTCAGGCCGCCGCGGTGCCGCCCGGCCGCATCGGGGGCCGGCGGAGTCTGCGCAGCCGCCTGCGGACCTTGCGGGCGAAACCGCGCAGGAACGTCTCGGCGGCGTCCTTGCGCCAGCCCGGGTAGGCCGCGGCCTCGCGGGGCTCCGCGAGGTAGATCCGGTCGGGCAGACCGGCCTCGCGCGAGCCGTAGTGCGGGTAGGCCAGGTAGAGCTGGGTGTTGCGCTTCTTCAGGACGGGCGTCGGCTCGCTCTTGGCCCTGATGAACTCCAGGACGTCCACGAGCAGGTCGGGGCGCTGCCGGGCCACCAGTTCCAGGCGCAGCCGCTCGTGGACCTTGAGCCGCTGGGCGACGCCCTCGTTCCAGTAGGCGTCCATCAGCGGCCGGGCCAGCTCCATCTTGGTGCGCCGGATCTCCTCGTCGTTCCTGAGGAAGACGGGCCCGAACTGCGGCAGCACGGTGACGAGGAACGGGCGGACCATGAGCACGTCCCGCTTGGGGCCCGGCGGGAGCAGCCGCGCCAGCAGGCCCATCAGGGCGCGCGCGGAGTCGAAGCGCAGGGTGTAACTCCCGCTCTTGGTCACATGCTTGCCGTCGCTGCGGCCCACCAGGTAGTAGCAGGTGTAGTCGGCGACCACGGAGACGCCGTCGGCCCGCAGATAGGCCTCCATGGTGAACAGCGCGTCCTCGCCGGTCCACAGGGACTCGTCGAAGCGTATGTCGTGGCGCTGCAGGAACTCCCGGCGGAAGAGCTTCTGCGCGCTGAGGGTGAACTTGATGTTGGACGAGAAGACGTCCGTACGCTCGAGCGTCTTGGCCCACATCGACTTCGGGGGGTTGCGGTTGATGCCCTCGACACGCCCGAGGACCACGTCCGTGCCGTTGCGGTCGGCCATGGCGACCATGCGCTCCAGGGCCTCGGCGCCGAGCCGGTCGTCCGCGTCGAGGAAGAAGACGTAACGCCCGGTCGCCTTGGCGAGGCCGACGTTGCGCGGGCCGCTGGGGCCGCCGGAGTTCTCCTGCCGGATCACGGTGACGGCCATGGGAGCGCGGGCGGCGAACTCCTCCAGGCACTCCCCCGTGCCGTCGCGCGAACCGTCGTCTATGGCTATGACCTCGATGAGGTCGGGGGCCATGGTCTGCGCCTCGACCGAGGCAAGGCACTCGACCAGGTACGGCATCGCCTCGTACGCCCCGATGACCACCGTGACGTCAGGCTGCGCAACGGCCACTTTTCCCTCTCACCACCACAACGTTCCGACAAGACTGCTTTGGATACCGGATAGACGACGATCTGACGGGGCGGGTTGCTCGCACTTCCGTACGTGTTCCACATCACAGGATGCACGACGAGCCGGACCCCCGGAGAGTGGTCTCCGGGGGTCCGGCTCGTCATGCATCGCGGTGGCGCCGCGGGCCGTGCGACCTCAGGCGGTCGCGACTCCCTTGGGCAGCGCGGCTCCGTCGTCCGGTGCGGCGCCCACCGAGGCCTCCGCCGCCGCTGCCCCGAGGGACTGCTGGCTGACGTTGCGTGCCTCGGCCTTCAGGGCCAGACGGGTGACGGCGGCGTCGAACTGCTGCAACGACGTGGGCTCGTCGGGCCCGAGCAGGTACTCCTTGAGCTCCTTGCGGTCCTTGGCCAGCGGATCGGCGGCCGGGTCGCGCACCGCGTCCAGCAACTGGTCCAGCTCGGCCGCGTCGTTGCCGAGGATGACGGCCGCGCGCACCGCGGTGTTCTGCCGCCGGAACTCCTCGGCCCCCAGCTCCGCGGAGTCCGTGACCGCGTACGGCTTGCCGCTCGCGATGAAGTCGGAGACCACGCTGGAGATGTCGGAGACCATCGCCGCACAGGCGTTGAAGCAGTCGAACAGCCGGGGCGCCGCGCCCGTGATCACCCGGTGCTCGGAGGACGGGAAGGAACGCCAGTAGGCGTCGTCCCAGTCGGCGCGCAGCCGCGCGGCCTCCTCGTGCTTGCGGACGTCGACGATGCCGTCGCGGCTCGTGACGGCCTCGTCGGCCCGCGCGTCGAAGGCGAGCGCGAGACCGTCCAGCCGGGTCTTGAGGCGGGTCAGCTCGGCCTTGGCGGCGGCCTGCGCGGCGGGGTCCGCGGTGAACCGCGGGTTGCCGGCGCGCTCGGCGGCGGCCTTCTTGATCAGGGCCGTGATCCTCCGGTGGGCGGTGGCCGCCTTGGCGCTGCGGGTGCCGGTGAAGGGGTGCGGCTTGTACAGCACGCGGACCGGGGGCTCGGCCGCGATCAGCTTCTTCACGATGTTCTCGCCGGCCAGCAGCAGCGAGGTGTTGCCCGGGTTGTCGTCCCAGCCCTCCCAGGTGGGCGCGTACAGCACGGTGGGGACGTCGCCCTCGGGGGCGACCGCCCGGATCGGGGCCAGCTGCGGACGCCCGACCTCGACGATGTCCTCGTCGCGGATGCCGACGTCGGCGATGGCGTACCGGTCGCGGCCCGCCCGGCCGGCGGTCCACACCTCGTCGTACACCTTGCTGAACGGGTTGACGCTGGCGGCCTTGTCGCTGTCGCCGTGGCCGATGAAGACGTGCTTCATCGTCGGCACGCGCAGCAGATGGATGTTCTTGCCGACGTTCGCGCAGTACAACGCGACCCGCACCATGGACAGGTCCATGTTCATCAGGTGCACCCCCCCGGGCACGCAGACGACAGGGACCGACGTGGGCGCCATCTTCTCCAGGATGACGCGCTCACGCAGGATGACCAGCGGCCGGGACTCCATCTGCTCCATGGTCTCCAGCCACATGTTGACCTGGTAGGCGGAGTCGTCGGAGCCGGAGAAGTACAGCACCGTCTCGGGCCGGTACTCGCGCAGCCAGGCACTGAGCGTGCCCAGGACCTTGTCGGCCTTCGGCGGGAGCCGCCTCGCCCGCAGGTGCGGCACGAGCACGAGGACGTACAGCATGCCGAGGACCAGGGTGACGCCGATGCCGGCGAAGCCCGCGCGCTGCGAGTCGGTGACCGCGCCGACGAGCAGGCCCACGACGGCGGCGAGGTCGAGGTGGAGCATCTTCACGGTGGCGTCGGCGAGCAGGAAACGCGGCGGGGCGTCCGGGATGCGCAGCCGGGAGGCCAGGTCGACGTTCCTGGTCACGACCGGCATCTGACGGCGCTTGTCGATCAGGGCGATCAGCGCGCTGTGCGGAGCCTGGAGCCCGAAGAACACCGTGAAACACGCGATCGCCGCGTAGAAGACCGGATCCTCGGAGAGGCCGAGCCTCGCCAGGAGCAGGACCAGCAGCAGTTCGCGGACCAGGAAGCGGGTGGACATGCCGGCCCGCACCTTGACCAGGAGGCCGATGAGGCGACTGTCCTTGTGGTGGAGATAGAGGTCCGCCAGGTACGTCACGGCGGCCGCGGCGACGAAGGCGGGGGCGCTCGGGACGAGCGCGGACGCCATGAGGCCGGGATAGCCCAGCATCATGAGGAGCGCCGCGGCCAGCTCGGCCACGCTGCCCACCCGGGCGACGCGAATAGCAGTGGATATCACGGAGAAACCTGCTCTGGGAGGGGGCCGGTCAGAGGTGCCAAAAAGTCCGGAAAATCCTTTGTGAAGATTTCGGAAGTCTTACGGATACAGGCCTCTGTGAATTCTCCGTAAACAGGGATCCACAGAGGCCTGAAAAATCAATGACTAATTGTGCTCGATTATGCCACGCCGTTCTGGCGATCGAGCACCTCGGCCAGCGCCTGCTCGAAGTCGGAAGCCTTGCCCGCGGCCGCCGTCGGGTCCTGCTGACGGACGTCCACGACATGCCCGGTGAGCTCGGAAAGCAGCACGTCGAGGGAGGTGCGGGCGACCGCTTCGGAGGAGAGCAGTGAGCCCGTCGGCTCCTGGCCGAAGGCCTTGGTGCGCATGGGCGTGGCGGTTCGTTCCGGGTTCACGCAGTTCACCCGAATGCCGTCACCGGCCCACTCGTCGGACAGTGCCTGGGTGAGATTCACCATGGCGGCCTTGGTCGAGGAGTAGAGGCTGTACTCGGCCCTCCCGCGGGTGTAGCTGCTGGAGGTGTAGAGCAGCAACTGGCCCTTCGTCTCGGCGAGGTACTTGTAAGCCGAACGGGCGATCTGCACGGGGGCCAGATAGTTGACCTTCAGCGCTTCCTCGATGGTCGCGTTGTCGGTCTCGGCGAGCTTTCCGATGCGCAGCACGCCGGCCGTGTTGACGACGTGGTCGATGCGCCCGGTCTCGCTGTAGGCCTTGGACAGGGCGTCGTCGACCTCCTCCGGGTTCTCCACGTGGGTGCCGGTGGTGGAGCGGCCGAGGGCGTAGACGTTGGCGCCGTAGGACTCGGCGAGTTCGGCGATGTCCTTGCCGATGCCGTACGAACCGCCGAAGACGACCAGGGTCTTGCCGGTGAGCAGTTCGCGGTAGACCTCTTCGCCGTTCTGCTCCGGAGTGGCCGAGGAGGCCAACTGGAAGAGCTTGTCGGCGATGAAGACGTCGACGGGCTGCGTCACCTTCATGTTGTACTCGTCGCCCGCGACGACGTGGATCGGCACGTCCGGCAGGTAGCGCAGCACGACGGTGCAGTCGTCCGTGGCCTGGAAGTTGGGGTCCCCCGCCGCCACCTCGTAGGCCCGGCGGATGGTGGACAGCTTGAACGCCTGCGGGGTCTGTCCGCGACGCAGCCGGGAGCGGTCCGGGATCTCGGTGATGAACTCGCCGTCCTCGCCGTGCGTGCGCGTGACGATGATGGTGTCCGCGGACGGGATGGCGACGTCGACGGCCTGGTAGCGCTCCAGCGCGGTGACGCAGTCGTCGATGACGCGCTGTGAGAGCAGGGGGCGGACGGCGTCGTGGAAGAGGACGTTGACGTCCTCGCCGTCGGCCAGGCCCTCGCCCAGGGCGGCGATGGCGCGCTCGGTGGTCTCGTTGCGCGTGGAGCCGCCCTCGAGGATCGCCCGGACCTTCTTGAACCCGGCCTTGGAGACGATCTTCTCGACGTCGGGCACGTAGCCCGGCGCCATCAGCACGATGATCTCGTCGATCGAGTCCGCCTTCTCGAAGGTGGCCAGCGTGTGCTCGATGACTGCCTTGCCGGCGATCTTCAGCAGCTGCTTGGGAATCGACAGACCCACGCGCTGGCCGGTGCCACCGGCCAGGATCACTGCGGTGGTACGGGGCTTGGCTATGTGCTGAGACACAGAGGACCTACCTTGGGGCGACAGGGACGGGAAAATGGTCCCACTTGCGGTTACCTCGATGCAAGGTGAGCGCCGTTCGCTGCAAATGTGCACGCAACCTGGCATTCACCTTCCGTCACTGACGATTGGCGATACGGCGACGCTCCTTCCCGGGATGATCCCAGGAAATCCTGTGAGTAACTCCACAACGAGCGAGCATTGCCCTGAGTGACGAGAGCGGCGCAGACGGCAGTGTGACTCTAACGGTTCCCGGCGGGTGTCCGCGCCGCCGTGATCGCGGTCCACCGGCACGCCCTCCCGGGGCGGGCTCGGGCCGACGGACAGCACGGCGACCGGATCACCGATCATCCGCACACCCGCGCCCGTGATCGCCCGGGCGGGGCCGCGTCCTCCCGGCAGGCGTCCGAACGGCCCTGCCGGAACACCGAGATCTTCACGTTCCGTGAGGCGGGACCGCACGGGTTCTCCATATGCCGATCATGCCGTTGCGCAAACACCGGAAATAGAGATCGTCAGAAGAACATTTCCCGGAATTCACCTGCGCGACTTCACCGGATTTCGTCCCGCGAGAGCACGAACAGGAGCCGCGGCGAGGGCGAAGATGTGAGCGGGAGAACCATTCCCCGCGCCGCGAACGGCAGGAGAGTCGGCCGGGGGACGCTGAGAACAGCCTGGGTCATGGCCGAGGCGGACCGGGCGCCGATGTGGCGGCACACCACGGCCCCGGAGGCGGGAGAGCGCGCCACCGGGGCCTTCGTGGGTCGGGCGGGCTCGAAGCCCTGGATCGGTCCGCGCCTAGAACGGCTCGAAGCCCTCGAACTCCTGGGCCGCCTCGTCGCGTTCGGCCTGCTTGTCGCGGCGGCGCTGGGTCGCGGGACGCGGCTCCTCGAAGCGGTGGTCCTCACCCCGGCGGCCGAGCATCTCGGCGCCGGCCGTCACGGACGGCTCCCAGTCGAAGACGACCGCGTTGTCCTCGGGGCCGATGGCCACGCCGTCGCCGCCGCGGGCGCCCGCCTTCATCAACGCGGCCTCCACACCGAGGCGGTTGAGCCGGTCGGCGAGGTAGCCGACGGCCTCGTCGTTGCTGAAGTCGGTCTGCCGCACCCAGCGTTCGGGCTTCTCGCCGCGGACGCGGAACAGGCCGTCCTCCTCCAGCGAGACGGTGAAGCCGGCGTCGTCCACGGCCTTGGGCCGGATGACGATGCGCGTGGCCTCCTCCTTGGGCTTGGCGGCACGCGCCGCGCCCACCATCTCGGCGAGGGCGAACGACAGTTCCTTCAGTCCCATGTGGGCGACCGCGGACACCTCGAACACACGGTAGCCGCGCGCCTCGAGATCCGGGCGGACCATCTCGGCGAGGTCCTTGCCGTCCGGTACGTCGATCTTGTTCAGCACGACCAGCCGCGGCCGGTTGCCGAGCCCGCCGTACTGCTTGAGCTCCTCCTCGATGATGTCGAGGTCGGAGACCGGGTCGCGCTCGGACTCCAGGGTCGCCGTGTCCAGCACGTGCACGAGGACGCTGCAGCGCTCGACGTGGCGCAGGAACTCCAGGCCGAGACCCTTGCCCTGGCTGGCGCCGGGGATGAGCCCGGGCACGTCGGCGATGGTGTAGACGGTGGAGCCGGCGGTCACCACGCCGAGGTTCGGGACGAGCGTGGTGAACGGGTAGTCCGCGATCTTCGGCTTGGCGGCGGACAGCACCGAGATCAGCGAGGACTTGCCGGCGCTCGGGTAGCCGACGAGGGCCACGTCCGCGACCGTCTTCAGCTCCAGGACGATGTCCTGGAGGTCGCCGGGCTCGCCGAGCAGCGCGAAGCCGGGGGCCTTGCGGCGGGCCGAGGCCAGCGCCGCGTTGCCGAGGCCGCCGCGGCCGCCCTGGGCGGCGACGTACGAGGTGCCGTGGCCGACCAGGTCCGCCAGCACGTTGCCGGCCTTGTCCTGGATCACCGTGCCGTCCGGGACCGGCAGGATCAGGTCCTGGCCGTCCTTGCCGGAGCGGTTGCCGCCCTCGCCGGGCTTGCCGTTGGTCGCGCTGCGATGGGGCTTGTGGTGGTAGTCGAGGAGCGTGGTGACCGACTGGTCGACGACCAGGATCACATCGCCGCCGCGCCCGCCGTTGCCCCCGTCGGGGCCGCCCAGCGGCTTGAACTTCTCACGGTGGACGGAGGCACAGCCGTGGCCCCCGTTACCCGCGGCGACATGCAGTTCGACGCGGTCCACGAAGGTGGTCATGGTGGGTGCCTCCAGCACTGGCTACAAAACGACTACAAAACGAAACGTACGTATCTGTCTACTGCGTAACACGCGAAAGGCGGACCCGCCTTCCCGCACGGGAAGTGAGGTCCGCCTCGCGAAAGCTTCCGATCAGGCGACCGGAACGATGTTCACGACCTTGCGGCCACGGTGGGTGCCGAACTGCACCGAACCGGCCTCCAGGGCGAACAGCGTGTCGTCGCCGCCACGGCCGACGCCCGCGCCGGGGTGGAAGTGCGTGCCGCGCTGGCGGACCAGGATCTCACCCGCGTTGACGACCTGACCGCCGAAGCGCTTCACGCCGAGCCGCTGGGCATTGGAGTCGCGACCGTTCCGGGTGGACGATGCGCCCTTCTTGTGTGCCATGTCTCCTCAGTCCCTTACTTCGCAGCCGCGGGGATCTCAGTGACCTTGATCGCCGTGTACTGCTGGCGGTGGCCCTGACGACGGCGGTAGCCGGTCTTGTTCTTGTAGCGAAGGATGTCGATCTTCACACCCTTGTGGTGGTCCACGACCTCGGCCTGGACCTTGATGCCGGCCAGCACCCACGGGTCGCTGGTCACAGCGTCGCCGTCGACAACGAGCAGGGTCGAGAGCTCGACCGTGTCGCCAACCTTGGCAGTGGAAATCTTGTCAACCTCAACGATGTCGCCGACAGCAACCTTGTGCTGGCGACCACCGCTGCGCACGATGGCGTACACGCGGATCTCACTCTCTCGCTCTGGGACGGCATCCCCGCAGTCCAGCCGTCCGGGAACGAACACGGACGGCCTCTCCCGACCACCGAGGCAACCGGTACCCGGGAGGAAGAGGTTTACGGAGATGTGGCGCGTCAGTCGACACGCCGAGGGTCAAGGCTACGGGGCGGCCGTTCGGGGGTCAAACCGGGCCTGGCTCCCCCATGGCCGCATCGCCACGGCGCCGGGCGACGACGGCCGCCCGCCCCGTGCCGGGCCGGGCTCCAACCCCGCCCCGCCAGCCCGCCGCAGGCCCCGTATGCTCGCCGGACCAAGCCGCACACCGGAAGGCAGCAGAAGTGAACTACAGGGTCCAGCCGAGCGCGCAGGTCGACGAGCGTGCCGAGATCGGCGCCGGCAGCAGTGTCTGGGACCTCGCGCAGATCCGCGAGGGCGCGCGCCTCGGTGAGGGCTGCGTGGTCGGCAGGGGCGCGTACGTCGGCTCGGGTGTACGGATGGGCGACAACTGCAAGCTGCAGAACTACGCGCTCGTCTACGAGCCCGCGGAGCTCGGCGACGGTGTCTTCATCGGCCCGGCCGTGGTCCTCACCAACGACCACAACCCCCGCTCCGTGGACCCCGACGGCAAGCAGAAGCGCGGCGGCGACTGGGAGGCCGTCGGAGTGAAGATCGCCGACGGCGCGTCGATCGGGGCTCGCGCCGTGTGCGTCGCGCCCATCACCATCGGCCGCTGGGCCATGATCGCCGCCGGCGCGGTCGTCACCAAGGACGTCCCGGACTTCGGCCTGGTCGTCGGCGTTCCCGCGCGGCAGGTCGGCTGGGTCGGCCGGGCCGGCGTCAAGCTGGTCGAGCGCGCGGGCGAGGCGGACGTCTGGGAGTGCCCGCAGACCGGCGAGCTGTACGACGCGAAGGACGGCGTCCTCACCGAGCGCGTCTGAGGCTCCACGCGTGCAGAGCCCGAGGGCGGCCGGTGTGCAACCGGCCGCCCTTCCTGTTCCCGCCGGGGCTTTCGGGGCCTCGGGTCAGGCCTCCGCGGCCGCGGCGCGCTTCCGGGACTCCTTGTCCAGGCGGTCGCGCAGCCAGCGCTGGGACGGCTTCTCCACGAACCGGTGGACAAGCCACGCCAGCACGATCAGCGACACCGTGGTGATGGCCAGCGTGGCCCACGCCCCGACGTGCCCGTACAGGATGCGGATCATCGCCCAGCCCAGTTCCTCGTGGAGCAGGTACAGCGGGTAGACCAGGGCGCCCGCCGTGGACAGCCACTTCCAGCCGATCCGGTCGAGCTTGTGCAGCGCGACGGCGAGAACCAGCAGGTAGAAGACCGTGACCAGGGCGAGGGCGACGTACGGGGAGCGGTCCATGCCCTTGTCGTGACGCAGATGGTCCGCGTGCTGGACGAGGTCGCTCTGCATCACCAGCCAGCTCGCGCCCAGCAGCCCCCACAGCTTGAGGTCCGGACCGAACCGGTACATCAGGTACATCGCGATGCCGGACACGAACAGTGCGGTGTTGAGCGGCTGCGCGAAGATCCCGAGCAGCGGGAACTTCTCCTCCTGCACCAGGACGCTCGCGAGCAGCCACAGCCAGCAGAAGACCGAGACGCGGACGTAGTCGAGCCCCTTCCAGAGCACGACCAGGAAGATCAGGTAGAAGGTCAGCTCCACCCACAGCGTCCAGTAGGCGCCGACGAGGTGGCGTGCCGAGAGCGGCACCTGGAACATCGTGAGGTTGGTGAGCGAGTCGCTGACGCTCGGGGCCTTGCGGGCGCCGTCGGGCAGCGCCCGCCAGACGACGACGGCTACGACGACCGAGAACCAGTACGCCGGGAAGAGCCGCAGGAACCGCGCCTGCACGAACTGGCCGGGAGTGCGGTTCCAGGCGGACAGGCAGATGACGAATCCGCTGATGATGAAGAACAACTGCACACCGTAGGAGCCGTACGAGGTGTACGGGAAGATCGACGGGAACAGCGCCTTGGGATTGACGCCCCAGTTCGCCTTGGTCGCCGCGTCCACGCCGGTGAAGTGGAATATCAGCACCGAGAGCGCCGCTATGACGCGCAGCGCGTCCAGAGCGTAGAGCCGATTGCCCCGGGATTGCCGTGGCGGCACGGTTCCGGGTGCGTCGGGCGCGTCCGGCAGGGCCGAGACCTTGACGTCGGTCTGGGACATTCGTCGTCCTCGCTGTGTGTCCGTACGGAGGGGGGACCGACCGCTCGCAATTCCGCGTCTGCCCCCTTGCGGAGCCCCGCCGCCTCGCCTTCGGCGCGCCCGGCTCCCGCCTGGCGAGCATACGGGAGACACACAGGGGGCACAGGGCCAACCCCGCGGAGACGGCCGTCCGGAGCAGGCGGTCGGGACCGGCACCACGCACGCGTACGGCCCCGGCCGCAGGGCCGGGGCCGTAGAGCGACGGCGGGCTGTGTCAGCCTCCGATGACGACCCTGCGCACGCCCTCCCAGGCCTTCGGGTCGGTGGTGCGACGCCCGTCGACCAGGACCGTGACGTCCGGCAGGTCCGCCGGGGTCAGGCTGCGGTACTCGGCGTGGTCGGCCTGCAGGATCGCCGCGGTGACCTTCTCGCCCGCGTGCGGGGTGAGGCCGTGCGCGACGAGCTCCTCGCTCGTGTACATCGGGTCCGAAACGAACGGGACCGCGCCGCGCGCCTTCAGGGCCGCGACGGTCGGGAAGACGCCCGAGAAGGCCGTCTCCTTCACGCCGCCACGGTAGGCGGCGCCCAGCACCAGCACGTTCACACCGTTCAGGTCGCCGTAGGCGGCCGCCAGCAGGTCCACCGCGTAGTCCGGCATCGCCGCGTTCGCCTCACGGGCGGAGCGCACGACGGTGGCGGCCGGGTCGTTCCACAGGTACATCCGCGGGTAGATCGGGATGCAGTGGCCGCCGACCGCGATGCCGGGCTGGTGGATGTGGCTGTAGGGCTGCGAGTTGCAGGCCTCGATGACCTTCTTGACGTCGATGCCGTTGCTGTCGGCGAAGCGCGCGAACTGGTTCGCGAGGCCGATGTTGACGTCCCGGTAGGTCGTCTCGGCGAGCTTGGCCAGCTCGGAGGCCTCGGCGGTGCCCAGGTCCCACACGCCGTTCGGCTGCGGCAGGTCGGTGCGCTCGTCGAAGTCGAGGACCTGCTCGTAGAACTGCACGCCGCGGGCGCCGGACGCCTCGTCGATGCCGCCGACCAGCTTGGGGTAGCGGCGCAGGTCGGCGAAGACCCGGCCGGTCAGGACGCGCTCCGGGGAGAACACCAGGTGGAAGTCCTCGCCGGCGGTGAGGCCCGAGCCCTCGGCCAGCATGGGCGCCCAGCGGGTACGCGTGGTGCCGACCGGGAGGGTCGTCTCGTAGGAGACGAGCGTGCCGGGCTTGAGGCCTTGGGCTATCGCCTTGGTCGCCGCGTCCATCCAGCCGAAGTCCGGGACCCCCTCGGCGTCGACGAACAGCGGCACGACCACGACGACGGCCTCGGACTCGGCCACCGCGGAGGCGGTGTCCGTGGTCGCGCTCAGCAGCCCGGCGTCGACCGCCTGCTTCAGCTTGACGTCCAGGTCGTGCTCACCGGGGAACGGCTCGACGCCGGCGTTGACCAGCTCGACGACCTTCTCGTTGACGTCCGCGCCGATGACCCGGTGGCCCTTGGCGGCGAACTGAACCGCCAGCGGGAGCCCGATCTTGCCGAGCGCTACTACACAGATGTTCATGGAGGGTCGCTACTTCCTTCTCAAACGGGACTTCAGTTTCCTGACGGCGCCCCCCAGCGCCCGCCGGATGACCGTCCTCTTCGGGGGGTGGAGCTGGGCCGTGTCGACGACGACGCGTCCCTTGGGGTTGACGAGCGCCGACGCCCGGTACAGGTCCGCCTGCGGACCCCACAGCCTGGCCAGCGGCATGGGCAGCCCCTCGCCGCGCACGGGTATCTCGTAGGTGAACCCTGCCACGTCCAGGTATACCCGCACACCCCGGCCGGCGGTGACGAGCTCCAGCGGGACCCGGGCGTGCAGCGCCGTGGCGGCGCCGTCCTCGGTGGGCTCCACCGTCGTCTCGCCCTGCGGGGCGGGCAGGCCCTGGTCGGCCTTCAGCCGGCGGGCGCCCGCCTTGTCCGCGGACTTCGGCATGGCCCCCTTGACGAGCCGCAGCACGGCGCCGTCGACGTCGCCGACCACCGGCACCCGCACGGACGCCGTGTAGGCGAGCGCCTCCCCCTGCTGCTCCCAGGCGGAGGCCAGCAGCTCGGTGCCCTCGGCGAGCGGAGCGGGGACGGACTCCCCGAGCAGTTCGTAGACCCGGTCGGCCAGGCCGATGCGCGGGTCGCGGAAGCCGGGGTAGCGGGCGAAGGCGCGGTCGCCCTCGAGGACGAACGGGGTCGCTCCGGGCTTCTTCTCCGACGAGATCGCCTCGGCCAGCTCGTCGATCGCGCCGGCGTGCGCGAGGGCGATCCGCACCCGGCGCTTGACGTCCATCGCGTCGCGGATGCCGTCGGTGAAGTACGTGTCGGCCAGTCGCGCTATGCCCGCGCAGAGCTGCCGCTGCAGCTCGCGGTCGAGGGACGGGAAGTCGTCCTGGACGAGCTTGGCCAGCTCCCAGGTGAAGTGCCGCCGCAGGACCGCGTCGCGCTGCGGGCCCGCCTCGATGAGGCCGGCCGTGAAGTCCATGATCTCCGCGGTGGCGCGCAGCCGGGCCAGGTGGTCGGCACGGTAGGTGATGTTGCTGGCGTCGCCCCGCTTGACCGCGTAGTAGCAGACGTAGTCGGCCACCACCGAGATCTTCGCCGCGCGCACGCACGCCTCGATGGTGAACGGCTGGTCGCTGCCCACCGGCAGGTGCTCGGGGAAGCGCAGCTTGTACTTCTCGACCAGCTCCCGCCGGAACAGCTTGGTGTTGGCGAGGGTGAACGGCAGCGCCGAGTCGTACAGGCTGACGTCCGCGTCGTTCTTCTTGTACAGCGCCTGGTGCACGTACCGGCCGTTGGTGCCGACCATCTTGCCGACGACGACGTCGGAGCCGTGCTTGTCGCCGCACTTCACCATGCGCTCCAGGGCTTCCTCGCCCAGGTAGTCGTCGGAGCCGATGAAGTACACGTAGCGGCCGGTGGCCACCTCGAGCGCACGGTTGCTGGGCGCGGCCGGGCCGCCGGAGTTGGGCTGGTGCAGCACCTTCACGGTGTCCGGGTACAGCGCCGCGAACCGGTCCAGCTCGGGGCCGCTGTCGTCGGTGGAGCCGTCGTCGACCGCGACGATCTCGAGACGTTCGCGGCCTATGCTCTGCCCGAGGAGCGAGTTCAGGCACTCCGTCAGGTAGGGCATGGTGTTGTACACGGCGATGACGACGGTGACGTCGGGAGCCGGAGCCGCCCTCATGATCCCGCCTTCGGGTTTCTGGGGACGAGACGGGTGTACAGCCCGTCGAGGACCTCGGCCTGCGCCTCCCAGGTCCAGGTGTCCAGCAGACCGGGCTTGTCGTAGGCCGTCCGGTACTTCTCGGGGTCGGCCAGCACGGCCTTGATCGCGCGGGCCAGGTCGTCGATGTCCTCGGCCCGGCAGACCTCGCCCTGGCCCGTGGCACGGGTGACCTCGGACATGGTCTTCACGTCGCTCACCACCAGCGGCAGCCGGGCGTGCGAGTACTCGAAGAACTTCGTGATCAGGGCGATCTCGTGGTTCGGCCAGTGGTGGATGGGGATGCAGCCGACGTTCGCCGCGGACAGGAAGCGCACCACCTGCCAGTGCTTGACGTACGGCACCGCGTGCAGCCGGTCGCCGACGCCGAGTTCCCGGGCGCGCGCGAGCAGGCCCTGGATGTAGCCGGCGGCCGGCGCGGGCACGACGAACGCCATGTGGACGCCGTCCAGCTTCGGCAGGGCCTCGACCATGTCGCCGAGGCCGCGCTGCGGGCCGGGCGAGCCGCTGTAGACGACCAGCGGGACGTCCGGTCCGATCCCGCACAGCTCGCGCAGGTCCGGCTCCGGCTCGGTGTCCTCGATCGCCGGGTCCCGCTCGACGGGGCGGTCGGGGGCGTTGAGGACGACGGTCGGCTGCTCGTCGAGACCGTGGCGCTCGCGCAGCAGGTCGGCTAGGCCCTCGGAGACGGTGACCACGGCGTCGGCGAACGGGGCGTACTCGCTCTCGTGCGCGGTGTTGCCGGGGATCCAGTGGGCGTTGTCCTCCCACGGGCGTACGCCGGGCAGGAACTCGTGGGCGTCCCACACCAGCTTGACCGTGCGGCCCTTGGCGCGGGCGCGGACGGCGGCGCGGGCGCCGACGCCCAGCATGCGGAAGTCGTTGGCGTGGATGAGATCGGGCTTGAGCGCGTCGATCTCCGCGCCGTACGTCAACTCGTAGTCCCACAGCACCGGTTCGAGGCGGCGCCAGGCGCGCTTGCCCTTGACGGCCTTCCAGGTCGCGGTGAAGGCCCGGTCGACCGGGCCGTTCAGGGCACGGCCGGCCTTCTGGGCCTGGCTGCTCTGACGGGCTCGGAAGCCGACCCACTTCTGCATGAACTTCGACACCGGTCCGGCCACCGTGAGGCGGGCCGTCTCGGCCTTGCGGAACAAGGGGGAACCGACCGCCTTCGGCGCGACCTTCAGCGCGGCACGGCGGGTGGCCACGTCCGCTCGCCAGGCCTTGATCCACTGGCGGCGGTAGGCGGCCATCGGACCCGGCGGGTAGGCGAGCGGACGGCGCAGCGGCGAGCGGTGACGTTCGGCGTGCCGCTTGGCCAGCGGGGTCTTCAGCGGCAGCAGCCGGACCTCGGCGTCGCCGAGCTTCCAGCTGCGGCCGTTGCCGGAGCGGACGAGACCGAGCAGCACCACGTCCCAGCCGGCGGCCGCGGCGGACTCGGCTGCCTTCTGCACCCGCGAGTCGCCGTCGACCTTGTTGTCGACCAGCATGACGACGCGACCCTTGACGGGGCGGGGTGCGCCGGCACTCTGCGCTTCCATTAACAGCCTCTCTAAACCGGTCACTTGAGGAAATCGCTGAGGACCTGCACGGTCCAGGTCCCGTCGTGGTACATACGGGCGAACGCGGCGGACTCCCGGCCGATCCTGGCCGTGCCCTCACGGTCGTCGACGAGGGCCTTCACGACCTCGCCGAGGGTGTCGGGGGTGGCGGAGACGATGGGCAGGGCGCCGTCCGTCGCGGCCTTCACACCATCGCTGATGTAGGCGACGACAGGCTTACCGGCAGCCATCGCCTCGACGGCGAACGTGCCATAACTGCCGGTGGTGAACTGGTCGAGCACCAGGTCGCAGCTCTGCACCAGCTCACGCATCTCGGCCCACGGGATGCCCTCGGCGAGCCGGAACTCGATGAGTCCCTTGTCGTGGAGCTCGGTCATCACGGGGATGATCCGGTCGGTGCCCTTGGTCCAGCGCTTCGAGGGGGCGTGCAGCACCAGCGGCCGCTCGCGCTCCATCACCGGCCGGTCCGTGGCCCAGGCGAGGACGTCCACGACCAGCGGCGCCCACTTCGCGGTCGGCAGGTCCTCCAGCAGGTCCGGCGTGGTGACGTACAGCGGCAGACCGGCCTCGGTGGCGATCCGCTTGTTCCGCTCGGCCTTCGCCTGGAGCTTCTTCGCGATGCCCTTGGGGGCGTCGTGGAACAGCGAGAAGGGGTGGCGCGCCATGTGGTTGCCGGGGTGCCGGATCTCGCTGCCGTGGGCGAGCAGCGCCACCTTGATTCGGGCCTGCTTCAGCGCGTCGAGGTCACCGGCGATCGAGGAGCCGTTGAGATTGCCGAAGACCGGCATGAACGCGTCGACCAGCAGATGCGTATAACGTCCGACGATCCGTTCCACCTGCTGGAACTGGACGGGCAGCTCACCGAGCGCGGTCGCGTCGACGTAGACGTCGGCCGGGTAGTCGAAGGACTCCGGCTGCTTGTTCATGACGACCTCGACCGACACGTCCGGGTTGACGCGCGTGATCGCCTGGGCGTACGCGGCGCCCTGGCCCGCATAGTTGGCCGGTCCGAGGCCCAGCCGGACGCGGGTCTCGCCGAGCTTCTTCCAGGTCGGCTGGCCGTCGCCGTCGGTGATCTCCACGGTCCGTACGGCGTCCGGGGTCTCCTGCACCGTCCACGACAGCTCGGGCCGCGGGCCGGGCGGGGTCTTCTTCGACAGCTCGCGGTACAGCTTCAGCAGCTTGGCGCTCTGCGTCTCCCAGGACAGGTCCGAGCGGACCTCCTCGGTGATCGCCCCGGCGAGCTCGGCGCGGCGCTCCATGGCCCGCGCGGCGGCCGTGGCGAACGTCTTCGGGTCGTCCCAGGTCCACACCTCGCCCAGGCCGCGCTCCTCGACGTACGCCTTGATGACCTTCACGTCGCTGGTGACCAGCGGCAGGCCGGCCTGCAGGTACTCGGAGACCTTCGTCGGCAGCGACACCTCGCAGTTGGGGACCCGCCGGAAGGGGGTGAGGCCGAGGTCGGCGGAGGAGAGGTAGTCGGCGACCTCGTGCTGCGGCACGTACGGCACCAGGTGCACGCGGTCGCGCACGCCGAGGGCCTCGGCCCGGGCGAACAGCTGCTCGAGCAGGGGCGTCATCCGGCCGTGGACCAGGGCGAGGTGGAAGCCCGGAAGGTCAGGCATGCCGTCGATGACGGCGTCCACACCGCGCTCCGGGCCGATCCAGCCCGCGTAGACCATCAAAGGCGTCTCGGGGCCGAGACCGCAGGCCTTGCGCACCGACGCGGTGGACCGGCCGCCGCCGATCACCTCACGGACCGGCGAATTGCCCACCACCAGCGGCGACTTCGCCAGCTTGTGGTCGTTCTTCAGCAGCTCCGCCATCTGCGGGGAGACCGTGACGACCGCGTCCGCGCGGCCGATGAACTCGGCCTCCACCGCGGGCAGCGCGGAGGCCTGGCGGGCGTTGGGCCACTCCACGCCCCTGATGTACTCGTGCGCGTCGTACAACCAGACGCAGGTCCGGCCCCGGGCGCGCAGCCGGGCCGCGCTGAGCGCCGCCGTCGCGATCATCGTCACGTCGTTGGCGTGGATGACGTCCGGCTCGACCTCTTCGATGACCGGTCCGAAGGCGAGGTCGAGGTCGACCACCTGCGGCCAGTCCCGGCGCCAGTCGCCGACCGGCGCCGGGTCCTTGGACTTGCGCCGCTGCTCCCACTTGAACGCCTTGACCCGCAGCCGGTGCACCGACCGGCGGGCCCGCAGCGCGGCCTTGATCGACGCCCGGCGCGGGGTGCCCGCGTACGCGGTCTCGGCGGACTTCTGCCGGACCCACGCCCGGTAGGCCGCGGTGTAGCGGTTCAGGGCCGCCTGGTCCTGCAGGTTGAACTGGGTGGCGGCCGCCCGCAGGGGGCGCGCCTTGCGGGTGTTCACCTCACGCAGGTAGTCCACGCCCACCGGGACACGGATCACCTCGATCGGACCCATCTTCGACCGCTGGACGCGCTTGCTGTCGCTCCGGCCGATGAGGGTCACGTCCCAGCCGTCCCGGGCCGCGGCGACAGCGGTCTTCTGTACGCGAGAGTCGCCTGTGATGCCGTTGGCGACAATCACGGCAAGGCGCGGCCGGCGGGCAGGGGATTCCATGTGTGAGTTCCTCCGAGTGGAAGACAGAAGTTCGGCGTCCCCGGTTCCACGATCTGGCGGGAACCGGGGACGGGCGTTTTCGGCGACCCGCCACGCGGGTGGGTCAGGCCGCTCCGCTGCGGCTGTCGTCGAACCGCAGGGTCTTGCCTTCGGCCGCCGATTCCAGCACCGCGGCCGCCACCTCGACGGTGCGCATGCCCTGGCGGAGGGTGCAGATGTCGGCGGGCTTGCCGAGCACCGCGTCCCGGAAGAGCTCGTGCTCCACCAGGAGCGGCTCACGCTTCGCGATCGCGTACCGGATCATGTCGCCCTCGGAGACACCGCGGAAGGCCCGCAGGGCCTCCCACTCGGTGGTCACCGCGGCGTTGGAGTGGAACGTCAGATCGGCGGTGAGGGTGTCGGCTATGAAGCAGCCCCGCTCACCGGTGACCGAGGTGAACCGCTCCTTGAGCGGGCTCAGCCAGTTCACCAGGTGGTTGACCATGGTGCCGTCGTCGAGACGACCGACCGCGGAGACCATGTCCTCGTGCTCACGACCGCTCTTGGACACGGTGTGCGCGGCGATGGACACGTACTGCCGCCCCGTCACCCAGCCGGTGAGGTCGATGTCGTGGGTGGCGAGGTCCTTGACGACGCCGACGTCCGCGATGCGGTGCGGGAAGGGGCCCTGACGGCGGGTGACGACCTGGTAGACGTCGCCCAGCTCACCGGCCTCCAGCCGCGTCCGCAGCGACATCAGCGCCGGGTTGCACCGCTCGATGTGACCGACGCCGGCCACCAGACCGCGCGACTCGAAGGCTTCGACGAGGCGACGGGCGCCCTCGACGGTGTCGGCGACCGGCTTCTCGACCAGCGCGCAGACCCCGGCCTCGGCGAGCGC
Organism: Streptomyces sp. P3; assembly: GCF_003032475.1. Taxonomy (NCBI): domain Bacteria; kingdom Bacillati; phylum Actinomycetota; class Actinomycetes; order Kitasatosporales; family Streptomycetaceae; genus Streptomyces; species Streptomyces sp. P3. The sequence continues at coordinate 3,472,768 of NZ_CP028369.1, read as the reverse complement.
CAGGCCGACCGGCTCGTGCAGGGCGGTCGGGCAGGCCACGACGGCGTAGTCCACACCGAGGGCGATGAGCTCCTCGACGGTGTTCAGGATCGGCGCCCCCTGGGCGGCGCCGAACTTGTCACCCATCGGGTCGACGACGCCGACGAGTTCGACGCCGTCCAGACCGGACAGGACGCGGGCGTGGTGACGCCCCATGGAACCGAGGCCGACGAGTCCTGCTCGCAGCGACTTCCCGGTACTCACAGTTGCTCCCCCAGAGCATTGACAGCGGTGACGATGCGCTCCAGGTCCTGCGTGGACAGGGCCGGGTGCACGGGCAGCGACACGACCTCGGCGGCCGCGCGGTCCGTCTCGGGCAGGTCCCAGTCACGACCCGCCTTCTGGTCCGGCTCCCAGTACGGCTTCAGCCGGTGGATGGGCGTCGGGTAGTACACGGCGTTGCCGATGCCGGCCTCGGTCAGCTTGGCCATGGCGGCGTCGCGGTCACCCTGGATGCGCACCGTGTACTGGTGGTAGATGTGCCGCGCGCCCTCGGCGACCTTCGGCGTGAGCACGTTCGGCGCGGTGATGTGCTCGGTGAGGTACGCGGCGTTGGCGATGCGCTGCTCGGTCCAGCCGTCCAGCTTGCGCCGCTGGACGCGGCCGATGGCGGCGGACACGTCCGTCATGCGCACGTTGGCGCCGACGATCTCGTTGGCGTAGCGCGTCTCCATGCCCTGGTTGCGCAGCAGGCGCAGGGTCCGCGCGGTCTGCGCGTCCCCGGTGGAGATCATGCCGCCCTCGAGGCTGTGCATGTTCTTCGTCGGGTAGAAGCTGAACGTGCCCGCGGCGCCGAACGCGCCGACCGGGGTGCCGTTCAGCGCGGCCGCGTGAGCCTGGCACGCGTCCTCGACCACGGCGAGCCCGTGCTGCTGCGCGATCGCCATGATCTGGTCCATGGCCGCCGGGTGACCGTACAGGTGCACCGGCATGATCGCGGCGGTGCGCGGCGACAGGGCCGCCTCGACCGCGGCCGGGGACAGACAGAACGTCTCCGGGTCGATGTCGGCGAACACCACGTCGGCGCCGACCAGCCGGACCGCGTTGGCGGAGGCGGCGAACGAGAACGACGGCACGATGACCTCGTCGCCCGGGCCGAGGCCGAGGGCGAGGAGCGACAGGTGAAGCGCCGAGGTGCCGGAGTTGACCGCGACACAGTGACGCCCGTCGACCAGCTCCGAGAACTCCTCCTCGAAGGCGGCGACCTCGGGTCCTTGGACGACCATGCCGCTGCGCAGTACGCGTACCGCGGCGTCGATCTCCTCCTCGCCGATCACAGGCTTGGCGGCCGGTATGAACACATGGGCGTCGGTCATCGACATCCCCTCCTCTACGGCGACCTCGAAGGCGCACCACGTCTTGCCTGGTCGGGAAGGAGCCGTGTCGATGCTCAGCACGGCCGCATCCCTGGTTGTCCGCCGATGCCTGTGGGCGGGCGAACGGCTTGTACACAGGACCCGCCTCATAGGGTTCCTGGCGGGAAGTCAGCCGCGTCCGGCTGGAAGACCGGATGTGCTCCATCGGCTGTGGTCACGGTGTGCATGTCATCGGCCACCGGGACCACAGTGCACGTTACCAGCCCGCGGACGGCGATTTTCTCCAGGGTTATCGCAGTGAAACCCAGCGCATGGGTGCGCTCTGTCACAAGCAGAACACAGAGTAACCCGCGGGTGAACGCACGGCGACGCGGACACCCGGGGTGCCGGGCGGCCGCGTCGACGTGCGTTCACGAAGGCTCCCTCACGGGACGTCAGTCCTCCGTCGGGGCCGTGACGGACGGCGCGCTCTGCTGCGCGGCCACCGTCTTCTTGGACACGGTCTTCGCCGCCTTCTTGGCCGTCGTCTTCTTGGCGACGGTCTTCTTCGCGGCCGTCTTCTTGGCCACCACCGTCTTCGTGGCGGCCTTCTTGGCCGTGGCCTTCTTCGCCGTCTTGCGGGCGGCCGTCTTCTTCGCCGGAGCGGCCTCCGCCTCCTCGGCGGCGGGCATCCCGGTGTCGGCGTCGGCCGGCTCGCCGACGGCCTCCGCGGCAGTGACCTGCGCGACAGCGGCCTCCGGCGCGGCCGACGGGACGACCACCACGGCCGTCTCCTCGGACGCGGTCGGCGCGGTGGCCTTGCGCACGGCGCGGCGTCGCGGGCGGGCCAGAGCCGCGCTCTCGACGACGGGCTCGTCACCCGCTGCGGCCTCCGGCTGCGCGGCCTCGGCGACCGGGGCCGGCGCGACCGCCGGCTCGGTGACCGTGACAGCGGCGGCCTCGGCGCCCGCGGGCGACCCGGCCGGCGCGGACGCCTTGCGGGTGGCGCGACGACGCGTACGGCCCTTGGGCGCGGCCTCGTCGACGGCCGGCGTGTCGCTCGGCGTCTCCGCGGCCTCGACCACCGGGTCCTCGACGGCGACCGGCTCGGCGTGCACCGCGGCCGCCTCGGCGGGCCGCACCGGACGCTCGGCCTCCGCCTCGGCGGTGACCTCCTGCGCGGTGGGCGCGTCGACGAGCGTCTCGGGAGCCGCGGGCGACGCGGGAGCCGCCTCGACGGTCTCCGCCGCGTCGAACGCCTCGGAGCCGCCCGTCCTGCGCGACGCGCCGCCTCGCGGCGTGCCCGCCGGGGCGGACGCTCTGCGGCTCGCCCGGCGCCGGCCACGGCCCCGGCCGGCGGAGGCCTCCGCCTCGGCGATGCTGCTGTACAGCTCCTCGTCCGGCGCGAACTCCGGAGCGGCGAGCGCGACCGGCTCGGCCACCTCGGCGGCGACCTCGGCCTCGCTCTCCGCCTCCTGCTCGACGTCCAGCGGCTCGACGACGTCGACCGCCGCCTCGTGCTCGTGGACGTGTCCGTCACCGCCACGGCCGCGCTTCTTGCGCTTCCCGCCGCCGCCGACCGCGGTCGGCTGCTCCATGTGGACGATGACGCCGCGCCCGTTGCAGTGCACACAGGTCTCGGAGAAGGACTCCAGCAGCCCCTGCCCCACCCGCTTGCGGGTCATCTGGACCAGGCCCAGCGAGGTGACCTCCGCCACCTGGTGCTTGGTGCGGTCGCGGCCCAGACACTCCAGCAGCCGGCGCAGCACCAGGTCCCGGTTGGACTCCAGCACCATGTCGATGAAGTCGATGACGATGATGCCGCCGAGGTCGCGCAGCCGCAGCTGACGCACGATCTCCTCGGCCGCCTCCAGGTTGTTCCTGGTGACCGTCTCCTCGAGGTTGCCGCCCTGCCCGGTGAACTTGCCGGTGTTGACGTCGACCACGACCATCGCCTCGGTCCGGTCGATCACCAGCGAACCGCCGCTGGGCAGCCAGACCTTGCGGTCCAGCGCCTTGGCGAGCTGCTCGTCGATCCGGTAGGTGGCGAAGACGTCGACCTCGGAGGTCCACCTCGACAGCCGCTCGGCGAGGTCGGGGGCGACGTGCGAGACGTACCCGTGGATCGTCGACCAGGCCTCGTCACCGCTGACGATGACCTTGGAAAAGTCTTCGTTGAAGATGTCGCGCACGACCCGGACGGTCATGTCCGGCTCGCCGTACAGCAGCGTCGGGGCGTTGCCGCCGTTCTTCGCCTTCTTCTGGATGTCCTCCCACTGGCCCTGCAGCCGCTCGACGTCACGGCGCAGCTCGTCCTCGCTCGCGCCCTCGGCGGCGGTGCGCACGATGACGCCCGCGTCCTCGGGGACGATCTTCTTGAGGATCGTCTTCAGCCGGGCCCGCTCGGTGTCGGGCAGCTTGCGGCTGATGCCGGTCATCGAGCCCTCGGGCACGTACACGAGGTAGCGGCCCGGCAGGGAGACCTGGCTGGTCAGACGCGCGCCCTTGTGCCCGATCGGGTCCTTGGTGACCTGTACGAGGACCGACTGGCCCGACTTCAGGGCGGCCTCGATGCGGCGCGGCCCGTTGGCCATGCCGAGCGCCTCGAAGTTGACCTCGCCGGCGTACAGGACGGCGTTGCGCCCCTTGCCGATGTCGATGAAGGCGGCCTCCATCGACGGCAGCACGTTCTGGACCTTGCCCAGGTACACGTTGCCGACGTACGAGGTGGCCTGCTCCTTGTTGACGTAGTGCTCGACGAGCACGTTGTCCTCGAGGACGCCGATCTGGGTGCGCTCGCCGCTCTGGCGGACGACCATCACCCGCTCGACGGCCTCGCGCCGGGCCAGGAACTCGGCCTCGGTGATGATCGGCACCCGGCGGCGGCCCTGCTCACGGCCTTCCCGGCGGCGCTGCTTCTTGGCCTCCAGACGGGTCGAGCCCTTGATGGACTGCACCTCGTCGGACGGCTCGGAGGGCTTGCGCGGCTCGCGGACCTTGACGACCGTCCGCTCCGGGTCCCCGTCGCCGGGCTCTGCCTCGGTGGACGAGTCGCCGGCGCGACGACGGCGACGACGGCGACGACGGCTTCCGGCGGTGGAACCGCCCGCCTCGTCGTCCTCCGTGTCCTCGTCCTCCTGCTCGGCGGTGTCCTCGGCGTCCTGAGCGGACTGCTCCGCGGCGAACTCGTCGGAGTCCGCGTCCCCGGAGTCACCGTCACCGTCGGCGGCCTCGCCACGGCGACGGCGACGGCCGCCCCGGCGGCGACGGCGGCGCGAACCGGTCTCCTCGGTCTCGTCGTCGCCGTCGGCGATGTCCTCGGCGGCCTCGTCGGCGTCCTCCGGCTCGGTCTCCGGCTCGTCCTCGACGACGGGGGCGGCGGCCCGGGCGACGGGCGCGGCGGTGCGGTCGGCCTCGGTCTCGTCTCCGGCGGCCCGGCGACGCCGACGGCGGCGCGAACCGGTCGGCTCCTCCACCGGCTCCTGGACCTCTTCGTGCTCCTCGGCCTCCGCCTCGTCGGCGTCGGCCTCCGCGGCGGCGGCCTCGGCGGCGGCCCGCTGCGGGGTCTGGAACTGCGGCTCGGCGAACACGGGCGCCTGGAACACGGCGACCGCGGGCCGCGCGGGACGGCTCGGCGCGTCGGACTCGGAGCGCTCCTGGGCAGGCGCGGTGAAGCCGCCTGCGGCCCGGCGGACCACGCGCCGACGCCCACGCCGGGAACCGGCGTCATCGTCGGCGGCGGACGTCTCGTCGGCGGCAGGGGCCTCGGCCACCGCCGTCTTCGTCTCGGCAGCGGGGGCCTGGGCCGGCTCGGCGACCGTCACGGTCTCGGGGACCTCGGTGACCTCCGGGACCTCGGCCTCGACGGGCGCGGCGGCGCGGCGGGTCGTGCGGCGTCGGGTGCGGGGCGCGGGCTCGGCAGCCGCCTCTTCGGCGACGGCGGGCACCTCGGCCTCGACGGCGACTGCGGGCGCCTCGGCCTCCGGGGCTCCGGCGGGGGCGGTCGCCCGGCGGGTGGCCCGACGGCGGGCACGGGGGGCCTCGACGGGCACCTCGGGCTCCGCCTCGGGCTGCGCGAGGGCCGTCTCGGTCGCGGGCTCGACGGCGGGCTCGACGACCTCGGCCGCGGCCTCCTCGGCCGGTGCGGACACGCGACGCGTGGCCCGGCGACGGCCACGGCGAGGAGCGGCGTCCTCGGCAGGTGCCTCTTCGGCTTCGGCCGCGACCTGGTCCGCGGGGGCTTCCTCCACCGCGGGCACGACGGTCTCGGCGGCCTCGGCGGCGGCCGGCGCACCGGCGGGCGCGGAGGCACGGCGGGTGGCCCGGCGGCGCGCACGGGGCGCGGCCTCGGGCTCCTGCGCCTCGGCCTCCGCGGAGACCTTCTTCTCCGGGACGGTCACGTCCGGGAGGTCCTCCTCCGCCAACTGCTCGGCGGACTCCACCGCCGGTATGGCCGGCGTGGTGATCTCGGCCGAGGCGTCGGCGGCGGCGACCGGCGGACCCGCCGGCCGGGAAGCGGCACGGCGCCGACGACGCGGCGGCAGGGTGTCGCTGGGGGTGTTCGCATCGGAGTCCGGAACGGACTCTGTGGATTCGGTTGGCTCGAGCATGCGGGCGTTTCTCCCGTCAGGCTCCCGGGCGCCGCGCCTGGTCCGGCGGCGATCACGAAGGATCGACCGCCGTTGACGTCCGCGGCTCGCGCGATGCGCGGTGCCGCCGTCCGGGGCGCGGGCGCCGCACGGGAGCTCTCTGTGTCCTGTCTCGCCGGTTCCGTACGCCGAATGCGCACGGCCTGGCGAAAGTCTTCTGGTCGGTTCGCCGCCCGACCCAGGTGGCTCCCGAGTACGAGGGCGGCGCTACGGCGTACGTTCCTTCGCGGAACCTTCCCTACGCGGGCGCCTTCGCGGCGGCAGCGGGTCGGGCCTCAGGGGCCCGAACTGCCTCGCGGTCGGGCGCGAGCGGGTCGGTCACCGTGCCGGTCCCTGCATCGAACAGCCCCTGCGCCAGCCTGGTCACCGCTGCGGGGACCGGCGGCGCCAGGTCGGCCACGGCGCGGAGACCGGACAGGACGTCGTCGGGTCGTACGGCAGGCGTCACGTGCCGAACAACCAGCCGCAGTATCGCACAGGGCTGGCCGGTCGGCCTATCAGCGGGTTCACTGTGCGTTTCCAGCCGGGCGACCGCGGCGCGGGCGTCGAAGGTCCGGACGCCGTTCTTGGTCATGCGCTGGACCTCGACGGCGTCGGCCTCGTTGAAGGCGTCCACCGCGCGATCGGCGTCGGCCGGGTCCACGCCGTCCAGCCGCAGCTCCCACACGGAGGCCGTCAGCCGGTCGGCGAGCCCCGAGGTCCGGGCCTCGACCGCGTCGACGACGTCGAGCCCGGTGGGCAGCGACTCGTCGAGGAGGACTCGCAGTTTCTCCGGGTCACGCGCCTCGGTGAGCGCGATCTCCAGATACTCCGCCTCACTGCCCGTGCCGGTGGGTGCGGCATTGGCGTACGACACCTTCGGGTGCGGCGTGAACCCCGCCGAGTACGCCATCGGCACCTCGGCACGGCGCAACGCACGCTCGAAGGCGCGCTGGAAGTCACGGTGGCTGGTGAACCGGAGGCGGCCGCGCTTGGTGTAGCGCAGTCGGATGCGCTGCACCGCGGGTGCGGGCGGCGGGCCTTCGGGCTGTCGCTTGCCCAGTGTCGTTCAGTCCTTCGTGAGAGCGGTCGTACTGCTACCAAGAGTACGTGCCTCGCCCGTCGATGGTTCCCGCCCGCCGACCGCCGCCGGCTGCCGCGGCTTCCCGAAGAGCAGCTGCCGCACGTCGGCGCGGGCCTGCCGTGCCGTCTCCCGGGCGGCGGCCAGCGCCTGCCGGGTGGTACGGCCCACGCTGCGCGCGGCGCGGGCGGCGGGCCGCAGCACGGCATCGCGCACGACGTGCCCGACCGGGGTGAGGACGGTCCGGTACACCCAGCGCACCGGCTCGACGAAGATCCACCGCAGGAGGGTCCCCAGGGCCCGTCCGACCGTCAGCGAGAGGCGTCCGGCGATCCGCCAGGCCTGCCCGAGCGCGTCCCCCACCTCCCGGGCGACGACCGCGAGGACGCGGCCGACGGGGGCGAGCACCCAGCGCCACAGGGCGACCGCGGGCAGCACGACCAGGATCCTGGCGGTCCAGTACAGGGCCCTCCCGACCCCGCTGACCAGCAGTGTCAGCAGGCGCAGCAACCCGAGCGCGCACCAGGCCACGGCCCGGCCGACCGGCACGAGGACCCACGTGTGGAGCCACCGGGCGGGGACGACGACGAGGTGCCGCAGCAGCCAGGCGGCGGCCGTGTACGAGCCGGCCCCGACGGCGGCGAGGACGGCCCCGATCCCCTTCCCCAGCCACGCGAGCGCCTGTCCCACGGGCGTCAGCACGCACGCGTACACCCACCGGAGCCCGGCCCCCGCCGTCCGCCCCAGCCAGGCGACACCCTGCCCCAGCGGCGTCAGGACGTACCGGTACAGCCAGAGTGCCGGTACGACCAGCAGCATGTGTCCGAGCCAGACGAGCGCCTTGCCCGCGGGGGTCAGGACGTATCGCCACAGCCCGATCAGCGGCAGGACGAACAGCACCTTCCCCAGCCGGAGCAGGGCCCGCCCGAACGGCCGCAGCACGGTGTCCCGGAGCAACCGCCCCGCGACGACGAACAGGTCCCACGCCATCCGCACGGGCACGACCAGCACGAGCACGACGATCCGAACGGGCAGCCGGATCGCGACGACCAGACATCCCTCGGGAGCCCGGCCGCCTGACGCGGACTGGCGCACGGGCGGATCGGCGGTCGGTTTCTGCAGGTCCATGTGGACGTAGACGCCACAACGGGCTCGCCGGATGCACCGAGGGCGGGCACGCCGACCCGATCGGTCCTACGCGGGCGTCTGCGGACGGGTGCGGGCATCTACCGGCATCTACGGACGGGATCGTGAGGGAGCGTCAGGGCCGACTACCGCTTGCGGACCCGCTTCGTCTTCCCGGCCCGGGACGCCTTCGGACGGCGTACCGGGGTGAGCGTGGAGGCCCCGGACTTGACGTGGGGAACGGAGAACTCCCGGTTGGTCTCCGTCTGGCGGCGGACCGCATCGGGCAGATCCGGCATGGCCAGCAGCACGTCGCAGGCCCGGACGGCGGCCGCATGGTCGCCGACCCAGTAGGCGCAGAGGGAGAACTCGAAGAGGAGTCCCCACTGGTACACCCAGGACCTGGTGAAGAGCAGATCGTCCGGCTCGCGGCGGCCGACGACCCCGCCGAGCAGGGAGTACGCCGTGTGGTAGCGGCTTCGCAGGCGCAGTCGCGAGGCCAGTTCGTAGACGGCCTCGAGCCGGGTGGGCCGGGACTCCCAGGCACGGGAGAACGCGTCCATGGCCCCGGGCCAGTCGTCGGCCTCCTCCGCCCGGAGGATCCCCGCCTCGAGGAGCGAGCAGTACACCTCCTCCGCCCAGCCGCCCAGTTCGGCCCGCCGCTCGTACAGCGCGATCGCCTCCTCCGCATGCCCCAGGTCGCGTTCGGTGTTGGCGAGGTAGAAGACCGTGCGCGGGTCGGCGGGGTCGCGCTCGAACTCGGCGCGCAGCAGCCGCGCGTCACGTTCGAACTTGTCGCCGCGGCAGCCGCCGTCCGCGTGGTCCTCGATGACGAGCGCGTTGAGGTTCTCCTGCCGTTCGGGGCCGTCGGTGCAGGGGTACTCGTAGGTGACGCCCTCGTACCGCCAGGCGCGGTCGCCGCGCATGAGGTGCTTGAAGCGGTGCTGGGAGCCGGGAGTGTCGTAGCGCAGCATGTACGAGTCCGCCGTCAGCCGGGGCAGCGCGGCGTCCTGCCGCAGGACGTGATCGGCGTCGAGGGTGAGCAGGTAGTCGGCCTTGCCGAAGGCGTGCCGGATGTTCCGTGTCCGGTTGTGCCCGAAGTCGACCCAGGGTTCCTCGTGGAGCTCGCCCGGAATGCCCTCGAGCACCGTGCGGATCACTTCCCGCGTTCCGTCCGTCGACCCGGTGTCGGAGATCACCCAGTAGTCGATGAGGGGGCGGACGGATTCCAGGCAGCGGGCGATCACCTGCGATTCGTCCCTGACGATCATGCACAGGCAGAGGGTCTGGTGTTTCACGGGCGCCAACGTGGCACAGGCCCGCTCAGCGGCCGCCCGTCCCACGCGCGCAATGACCCCATCAGTGCACATCGATTGGTCCGATACGTCGATGAAGGCGATGATGCGGGCCACCTGGTGCGCCGGTCGAGCAGTTCCGCTGCGTCCAGGCTCGCCCTCACGGCCGGAATGCACCCGGACCGGCCGACCACGAGGAGGACGCACATGCGGCATGAGTTCGGACCGGACTCCTCCTCGGGCCGATCGCCGGGCACAGGTGCAAGCAGGCAGGCAGGCTTCGCTCGCCGTGATCCTGGCGACCGACGTGATCAAACCTGGCGGCGGCGGACACTGCCACCGAGGGAGCACGGACGGCCGCCGGCGCCGGCGCCCGACCTCAGCACCAGACCGGGTACCGAGCGGGGGCGCGGCGGGAATCGCCTGCGAGGTCCTCGATCAACGAGCACAGCCGGGGCAACCAGGACCTGGCGGAAATCAAAAAGATCGACGTGACGTCCTGACCACCACGGATCAGGTCTTCGAGATCATCTGCAGGGCGCGCCAAGTCGCCGGCCGGGCAACCCTGACCTGTCCCGACCCCGCGCTGGCGACCCCGGCCCTGCCGCCGTTGAACTCCCCGGGACCGGGAGACGGCGACAGTCTCCGCCACGCCACCTGACGGCGACGGCCCCCTCTCCCGGCGGGACAGGAGGCCGTCGCCGGACTCGGTGCGCGTGCCCGCTGCCCGCTGCCCGCTGCCCGCTGCCCGCTGCCCGCCGACTGCTTCACGGTCAGCGGCAGCAGTTGCTGACCGGCCGGGCCGATCTGGATATGGCTGTCCACTGCAGGCCAGTCCGACACGGCAATGCGGGCAAGCTGTGAGACCTCGGACGTAACTGGGCTGTTCAGCCTGTCAGGTCGTTCACCAGCGCACGGATGCGCCGCTCGATCTCGTCCCGGATCGGGCGGACGGCTTCGACGCCTTGGCCGGCCGGATCGTCGAGTTGCCAGTCGAGGTATCGCTTCCCCGGGAAGACGGGGCAGGTGTCTCCGCATCCCATCGTGATGACGACATCGGACGCTTGTACAGCTTCCACCGTGAGGACCTTCGGTGTCTCGGCGGATATGTCGATGCCGACTTCGTTCATCGCTTCCAGCACCGCCGGATTGACCGTGGCGGCAGGGGCGGAGCCGGCCGAGCGGACTTCCACCTTCTCCCCGGCGAGGTGAGTGAGGAAGGCGGCGGCCATCTGGGAGCGCCCGGCGTTGTGGACGCAGACGAACAGAACGGAGGGGCGCGAAGTGGAGTCGCTCATGTCGGAGGTTCCTTGGAAGACGGTTCAGTGAGGAGAAGCAGCGAGTTCTGTGGCGCCCTGCGGCATGACGACATCGGTTTCGGCAGGAGCGGCGGGCCCGAAGATCAACACCACCAGTCCCAGGCCGACGGCAGCACCCGCCAGTTGAGCCGCGATGAAGGGCGCGACGGAGGTCGGAGCGATTCCGGCGAAGGTGTCGGTAAGCGTCCGGCCGATGGTCACGGCAGGGTTCGCGAAGGAGGTGGAGGACGTGAACCAGTAGGCGGCCCCGATGAAGGACGCGACAGCGACCGGAGCGAATCGCTCGTGACCCGTCCGGTTCAGGCCGAAGATCAGCAGAATCAGCCCGGCGGTCGCCACCACTTCCCCGAGCCATAGGTGTCCTGCGAAGCGGTCATGGGTGGACCACTTCACCAGGGGTTCGGCGAACATGGCGTCGGCCAGGACTGCCCCGGCGACGGCCCCCGCGATCTGCGCCGGAACATACGCGGCCACCTCCCGCAGACTCAGCCCGTCTGCGCTCCTCCGGCCGGTGAACCACGCTGCGAGGGTGACGGCCGGGTTGAAGTGCGCGCCGGAGACCGGCCCGAGGAGCACGATCAGCACGGCCAGGCCGAAGACCGTGGAAATGGAGTTGGCGAGCAGTTGGACCCCGACGTCCCGTGAGAGTTCGGTGGCCTGAATCCCCGAGCCGACGACCACCGCCACCAGGGCAGCCGAACCCACCGCCTCCGCGGCGGCACGACGACCGAGGGGCGCGCTCACGCGGATGCCTTTGCCGTCTGCGGCATGGCCAGGAACCCGGACAAGCGGTCGAGGGCGGTCGGAAGCACCCAGTAGTAGACCCAGGTACCGCGGCGTTCACAGTCGATGAGCCCCGCCTGCCGGAGAAGCTTCAGATGGTGCGAGATCGTCGGTTGCGAGAGGTCGAAGGCAGGGGTCAGCTCACAGACGCACACCTCCCCGCCCTCCCGCGAAGCGATCATCGACATCAGCCGCAGACGCACCGGGTCGCCCAGGGCTTTGAAGATCTTTGCCAGGTCTGCCGCCTGCTCTTCCTCCAGGGGTGCTGTGGCCAGTCCCTCACAGCAGGAACCATCCCCGTTCCGGCCGAGGATCTTCAGCTCTTGATTCGACATGCTTCTATGTTGACGTTTTCCGAACCAAGGCGCAAGGTTGATTCAACGAACGTCAATACAAGCCGTTCAGGGCACCGCCATGCCCATTCACCCAGGAGTGATCCATGTCCGACCAGTCCACCGACCTACGGGAAACCGTCCGGCAGCGCTACGCGGCTGCTGCTGTGAAGGTCAGCGAAGGGGGCGCCGCCTGTTGCGGTCCGCAGCCCATCGAGGTCGACGAGAACTTCGGCTCGACCCTTTACGCCGTCGACGAGCGCGAGACCCTGCCCGCCGAGGCCGTGGCCGCCTCTCTCGGCTGCGGCAACCCCTCCGCCGTCGCCGAGCTGCGCAAGGGCGAACGCGTCCTCGACCTCGGCTCAGGCGGCGGCATCGACGTCCTGCTCTCCGCCCGCCGCGTAGGCCGCACGGGCAAGGCGTACGGGCTCGACATGACCGACGAGATGCTCGCCCTGGCCCTGGCCAACGCCGAGAAGGCCGGCGCGAAGAACGTCGAGTTCCTCAAGGGCACGATCGAGGCGATCCCCCTGCCCGCGAACACCATCGACGTCGTGATCTCCAACTGCGTGATCAACCTGTCCACCGACAAGCCCGCCGTCTTCGCCGAGACCTACCGTGTACTCAGGCCGGGCGGTCGAATCGGCGTGTCCGACGTGGTCGCCGACGACTCACTCACCCCGACCCAGCGCGGGGAGCGAGGCGACTACGTGGGGTGCATTGCGGGGGCCCTCTCCTTCGAGGAGTACCGCGCAGGTCTGGAAGCGGCCGGATTCACGGGCGTCGAGATCGTTCCGACGCACCCGGTCGCCGACGGCATGCATTCCGCGATCGTCCGCGCGTCCAAGCCGGCGGCGACTCCGCTGCCCGACACCCGGACGGACACGTCGGCGGACCCTTGCTGCGGAGTGCACGCCTGCTGCACCGAGGTCGAGACGTCGGCAGAGCCCACCGTCAGCGTCAGTGCGGCAAAGGCAGCATCCGGCTGCGGCTGTCAGAGCTGATCCCGACACCACTGAGCCCCCTCCCGATCAAGGAGGGGGCTCAGAAGTAGTTCACAGAGACCGTTCTCGGACAGCCGACGGGGAATCAGACCCACCACCTCGGAGAGGATCCCCGGCGTGCCTCCAGGCGGCGGCAGCGGCGTTCTGGACGCATCCGGCACCCGACTCTGCCGCTCCCTCAGCGCCCGAGGGAGCCAAGCGCGGCGGCCACCTCATCCTCCGCGACCTCCGCGACCTCCGCGACCTCCGTCACAGCCTCAGCGATCCGCCGCAGCGCCCCACTCACCTCAGTGCGCGTGCCCGCTGCCCGCCGGCTGCTTCACGGTCAGCGGCAGCAGCTTCTGGCCGGTCGGGCCGATCTGGATATGGGTGTCCATTGCAGGGCATACGCCGCAGTCGAAGCAGGGGGTCCAGCGGCAGTCCTCGACCTCGGTCTCGTCGAGGGCGTCCTGCCAGTCCTCCCAGAGCCAGTCCTTGTCGAGGCCCGAGTCCAGGTGGTCCCAGGGCAGGACCTCCTCGTAGGTCTTCTCGCGGGTCGTGTACCAGTCGACGTCCACGCCGAAGGCGGGCAGCGTCTTGTCGGCGCAGCTCATCCAGCGGTCGTAGGAGAAGTGCTCGCGCCAGCCGTCGAAGCGGCCGCCGTCCTCGTAGACGGCCCGGATGACCGCGCCGATGCGGCGGTCGCCGCGGGAGAGGAGGCCTTCGACGATGCCGGGCTTGCCGTCGTGGTAGCGGAAGCCGATGGAGCGGCCGTACTTCTTGTCGCCGCGGATCTTGTCCCGGAGCTTCTGCAGGCGCGCGTCCGTCTCCTCGGCGGAGAGCTGGGGGGCCCACTGGAAGGGGGTGTGCGGCTTGGGCACGAACCCGCCGATGGAGACCGTGCAGCGGATGTCGTTCTGGCCGGAGACCTTGCGGCCCTCGGCGATCACGTTCATCGCCATGTCGGCGATCTGCAGGACGTCCTCGTCCGTCTCCGTGGGCAGGCCGCACATGAAGTACAGCTTCACCTGACGCCAGCCGTTGCCGTACGCGGTGGAGACCGTCCTGATCAGGTCCTCTTCGGAGACCATCTTGTTGATGACCTTGCGCATGCGCTCCGAGCCGCCCTCGGGCGCGAACGTCAGACCGGAGCGGCGGCCGTTGCGGGTCAGCTCGTTCGCCAGGTCGACGTTGAACGCGTCGACGCGGGTGGAGGGGAGGGACAGGCCGATCTTGTCCTCTTCGTAGCGGTCCGCGAGTCCCTTGGCGACCTCGCCGATCTCGCTGTGGTCTGCGCTCGACAGCGAGAGCAGGCCGACCTCCTCGAAGCCGGTGGCCTTCAGGCCCTTCTCCACCATCTCGCCGATGCCCGTGATGGACCGCTCGCGCACCGGGCGGGTGATCATGCCGGCCTGGCAGAAACGGCAGCCGCGGGTGCAGCCGCGGAAGATCTCCACCGACATGCGCTCGTGGACCGTCTCGGCGAGCGGGACCAGCGGCTGCTTGGGGTAGGGCCACTCGTCGAGGTCCATCACCGTGTGCTTGGACACGCGCCACGGCACGCCCGAGGTGTTCGGCACGACACGCGCGATCCGTCCGTCCGGCAGGTACTCGACGTCGTAGAACCGCGGGATGTACACCGCGCCCGTCTTCGCGAGGCGCAGGAGGACCTCCTCGCGGCCTCCCGGGCGGCCCTCCGCCTTCCACTCGCGGATGATCTTCGTCATGTCGAGGACGGCCTGCTCGCCGTCGCCGATGACCGCCGCGTCGATGAAGTCGGCGATCGGCTCGGGGTTGAAGGCCGCGTGGCCGCCCGCGAGGACGATCGGATCGTCGATCGTGCGGTCCTTGGACTCCAGCGGGATGCCGGCCAGGTCCAGGGCGGTCAGCATGTTCGTGTAGCCCAGCTCCGTGGAGAAGGACAGGCCGAACACGTCGAACGCGCCCACCGGGCGGTGGCTGTCCACGGTGAACTGCGGGACGTTATGCTCCCGCATCAGCGCTTCCAGGTCCGGCCACACGCTGTAGGTGCGCTCCGCGAGGACACCCTCCTGCTCGTTCAGCACCTCGTAGAGGATCATGACGCCCTGGTTGGGCAGGCCGACCTCGTACGCGTCCGGGTACATCAGCGCCCAGCGGACGTCGCAGGACTCCCAGGGCTTGACCGTGGAGTTGAGCTCGCCGCCCACGTACTGGATCGGCTTCTGCACATGCGGGAGCAGTGCTTCGAGCTGCGGGAAGACCGACTCGACAGACATCGCGGGGGCACCTTCGTGAGCGGACTGGGGGGTCCCCCCGGACGGAGGCTGGGGGGTGACCATCTAGCCTAACCCGGCCGAAGGCCTCCCCCACCCGCGAGGGAACCGCCGCGGCCCGCCGCTAAACCTCTGCCGCCCCGCGGATCCTGTCCCAGGCTGCCGGCAGCTCCTTCTCCACCAGCTCGGCCCGCCGTTCCTCCCGTCCGTACAGGAGCCCGTACGTGAAGGCGCTCTCCCCCGCCGCGTGCGCCACGGCGGACAGCTCGCGCAGGGTCTGCCGGGCCATGACGCTGTCCTGGTGCTCGCCGAGCAGGCTCTGCAGCGACTTCATGGACTTGGCCAGCGTTTTGGCGGGACCGCCGATCGCCGGGGTGGCCGTCTCCGCCGCGTACCGGGTCCGCTTGGCCTTCTTGCGCGCCTCGTGCAGGCCCCCGTCACGGTCGTGGCCCGGCGGCTCCTCCAGGGCCTGCTCGACGAGGTCCGACACCTTCTCGAGGTCCTTGCGCACCGCCTTGGCGAGCACCTTGGCCGGCTTGCCCTCGGCCGCCGTCCGCAGTGGCGGGTCGGCGACGAACGCGTCCAGGGTGTCCAGCAGGGTGAGGTAGCGCGCCGAGTCGAGGACGCCCAACAGTCGGCGGCGGGAGCCGCGGTGTTGTGCCTTGGCCCAGTTCTGCAGCCGTTCGCCGACCGGCCCGGAGACGAGGGTGCGGGGCAGGTCGTCGAGACCCTTGGTGAGGCGTTCGGCCAGCACCTCCTGGTCGCGGCCCACGCCCAGCTCGCCGGCCAGCCACTTCAGCTCGACGCCGATCGGGTCGGTGACGCCCCGGTCGAGGACCTTGCGGAAGGAGCGGAAGGTGCTGCGCAGCCGGCGGGTGGCGACGCGCATGTCGTGCACGGCGTCCTCGGTCTCCTGGCGGACGGCCGGATCCAGGGCGAGGATCGCGTCCCGTTGCGCACGGATGTATGCCAGCACATGATCACCGGCGGTCACGGGCTCCCGGTCCGGGGCCTTGCGCCCCGCTGCTTCCGACACGACCGCCGGTTTTCCCTCCGCGCGGCCCTTCCCCTTGCCGTCGCCCTTGCCCTTCCCCTTGCGCTTGCCCTTGACGTCGCCCTTCCCCTTCGCCGCCGGCGCCGCCTCGTCGCCCTCGGCCGCCGCCTTCGCCCTGGCCCGCTTCTTCCTGGGCGCCGTCTCGGCGAGGGCCCGCGCCAGCTTCGACGCCGACTTCGAGGGCCGCACGCCCGCCTTCCGCAGCCTCTTGTCCAGCTTGTCGAGCAGGGTGGGATCGCCGCCGTCGGCCAGCTCCACCTCGATCTCGGTCCACTGGGCGCTGCCCTCGCCGCCGAACAGCCGGTCCGCCCGGACGGCGTCCACGCTGGCCTCGGCGAGCAGCCGGCCCTCGGCGTCGAGGAGAAGGCGGATGTCACGCTGCGAGCGGAGTCGCACCACGGGCACCAGCTGTCCCTCGCGGACGCGGGAGCGGACCAGCCCGGCGAGCTCGTCGGGCACGGCGTCGGAGAGCGGGGCCCGGATCTCGTCCCGGACGCCGGCGGCGACGGGGAGTTTCAGGTGCCAGCCGGCGTCGGAGCCGCCGGTGCGGCGGCGCAGGGTGATGGACGCCGCTGCCAGTCGCAGGTCGGACGTGTCGTAGTAGGTCGCGTCCAGCTCGGCGACGCCTTGGTCGAGGACGGACGCGACCCCGGCCACACCGGTGAGGTCGGGCAGTCCGCTGTCATCGGATTCGTACTTGCGCTCGATCTCGCGCTTCGTCTCCGCCATGAATTGAATCTAGTCGGAGTCGGGCCCGTACGGCAGGGCGTACGGGCCCGGATACCGGCCGGACTCGGGGAAACCGCGAGGTCTGCGCGTGCTTACGCGGACATCGGGCGCTGCACCCGGATGGACTGCAGCAGCCCCACCGCCACCCAGACGGCGAACATCGACGTGCCTCCGTAGGAGACGAAGGGCAGCGGCAGACCCGTCACGGGCATGATCCCCAGGGTCATCCCGATGTTCTCGAAGGACTGGAAGGCGAACCAGGCCACGATGCCCGCGGCGACGATCGTGCCGTACAGCTCGGTGGTCTCCCGCGCTATGCGGCAGGCGCGCCAGAGGACCACACCGAGCAGGACGATGATCAGGCCAGCGCCCAGGAAGCCCAGCTCCTCGCCCGCGACGGTGAAGACGAAGTCCGTCTGCTGTTCCGGGACGAACTGGCCCGTCGTCTGCGAGCCGTGGAACAGGCCGGCGCCGGAGAGGCCGCCGGAGCCGATCGCGATGCGGGCCTGGTTGGTGTTGTAGCCGACGCCCGCGGGGTCGAGGCTGGGGTTGGCGAAGGCGGCGAAGCGGGCGATCTGGTAGTCGTCCAGGATGTGCAGCTGCCATACGGCGACGGCGCCGGCCGCGCCCGCGCCGAGCAGGCCGAAGACCCACCGGTTGGATGCTCCGGAGGCCAGCAGCACACCCAGCACGATCATCACCATGACCATGACGGACCCGAGGTCGGGCATCAGCATCACGATCAGCATGGGGACGGCCGCGAGCCCGAGGGCCTGGAGCACCGTGCGGTGGTCGGGGTAGAGCTTGTCGCCCGCGTCGACCCGGGCCGCGAGCAGCATCGCCATGCCCAGGATGATCGTGATCTTCACGAACTCGGAGGGCTGGAGCGAGAAGCCGCCGCCGATCACGATCCAGGAGTGTGCGCCGTTGACCGTCGAGCCCAGCGGGGTCAGCACCGCCAGGATCCCCATGAGCGAGAGGCCGTAGAGGATCGGTACCGCGTTGCGCAGGGAGCGGTGTCCGAGCCAGAGTGTGCCGATCATCAGGCAGATGCCGATGCCGGTGTTCATGAGGTGCCGGATGAGGAAGTAGTACGGGTCGCCCTGGTTGATCTCGGTGCGGTTTCGGGTCGCCGAGAAGACCAGGAGCGAGCCGATCAGGGACAGCGCGATCGCCGACGTCAGAATCGGCCAGTCCAGCCGCCGGGCCAGCGAGTCACGGGCGAAGACCCTGGTCCAGCCGGCCCGCTCGGGCCCGTATCCGGAGACGGAGAAACCGTTCGCGCCGCTCATGTGCACATCCTCCGGCTTCCCCTCTTCCGCCGTCGCCTGCGCGTGTCGCGGTTGCTGTTCGTGTTCTGCTGGACGGTGGCCGCGGTCTGTGTCCCGCCCGGGTTCGGGGCGGTCTGCTGGCCGGCGCGCTGCTCCTTGGCCGGGTCCTTGGAGACCTTCGGGGACTTGATCGTGCCGTCCGCCTGGATCTTCGGCAGACCGGCCTGCGGGGTGGGCAGCAGGGCGTTCCTCTTGTCGATCTTGCCGTCGTCGGAGACGCCGTACATCGCGTTGTAGATGTGCCGCACGGCCTCACCGGAGGCGCCCGAACCGGTACCGGCCTGGGCGATCGTCATGACGACCGTGTAGTCCTTGCTGTACGTGGCGAGCCAGGACGTCGTCTGCTTGCCGTAGACCTCCGCGGTACCGGTCTTGGCGTGCAGCGGGATCTCCTTCTGCGGCCAGCCGCCGAACTTCCAGGCGGCGGTACCGCGGGTGACCACGCCCTCCAGGGCGGCGTCCATGCCCTTGATCGTGGCCTTGTCGACCGGCAGCCTGCCCTTGGGCTTGGGTTTGATCTCCTGGACGGTCCTGCCGTCGGCGCTGACGATGGCCTTGCCGATGGTGGGGGTGTACATGGTGCCGCCGTTGGCGAGCGCCCCGTAGATCACGGCCTCCTGGATCGGGGTGACGAGGGTGTCGCCCTGACCGATGGAGTAGTTGATCGAGTCGCCCTCGCGCATCTTGTTGCCCTCGAGGCAGTTCTCGTACGCGATCATCTCGACGTAACTGCCGCCCTTCTTGCCGTACTTGCACCAGGAGTCCTTGTTGGCCTTCCAGTAGGACTCCTTCCACTGACGGTCCGGGACGCGGCCGGTGACCTCGTTGGGCAGGTCGACGCCGGTCTCCTTGCCGAGGCCGAACTGGTGGGCCGCCTTGTAGAAGTAGTCCTTGGGCTCACCCTTCTTCGGGTTGATGCCGCCGTCCTTCTTCCACTCCCGGTCCGCGAGGCCGTAGAAGACGGTGTCGCAGGAGACCTCGAGGGCCCGGCCGAGTGAGATGGGGCCGAAGCTCTCGCCCTCGAAGTTCTTGAAGACCTGGCCGCCCACCGAGTACGAGCTGGTGCACGGATAGCCGCCGTCCCACTCGTAGCCCGCCTCGACCGCGGCGGCCGTGGAGACCACCTTGAACGTCGAACCGGGCGCCGACTGACCCTGTATGGCCCGGTTGAGCAGCGGGTAGTCGGAGTTCTTGCCGGTGAGCTTCTTGTAGTCCTTGGCGGAGATCCCGCCGACCCAGACGTTGGGGTCGTAGGCGGGGGCGGACGCCATGGCGACGACGCGGCCGGTTTTGGCCTCCATCACCACGACCGCCCCGGAGTCGGCCTTGTAGTTCTCGCCGGTGATCTTGTCGAAGGACTGGCGGGCCACCTTCATCGCGTTGCTCAGCTCGTACTCGGCGACCCGCTGGACGCGGGCGTCGATGCTGGTGACGAGGTTGGCGCCGGGCTGCGCCTCGTCCGCCTCGGCCTCACCGATGACGCGGCCGAGGTTGTCGACCTCGTAGCGGGTGACGCCGGCCTTGCCGCGCAGTTCCTTGTCGTACTGGCGCTCCAGGCCGGAGCGGCCGACCTGGTCGGAGCGCAGGTAGGGCGAGTCGCTGTCCTGGGCCTTGGTGATCTCGTCGTCGGTGACCGGCGAGAGGTAGCCGAGGACCTGGGCCGTGTTGGCGTTGCCGGGGGCCGCGTAACGGCGCACGGCCTCGGGCTCGGCGGTGATGCCGGGGAAGTCCTCCGCGCGCTCGCGGATCTGGAGGGCCTGCTTGGCCGTCGCCTCGTCGGTGATGGGGATCGGCTGGTACGGCGAGCCGTTCCAACAGGGTTGGGGGGTCTTCGCGTCGCACAGCCGGACCTTCTGCGCGACCTCGTCCGGCTTCATGCCGAGGACGCCCGCGAGCTTGGCCAGGACCGCCTTGCCGTCGTCCTTCTGCTTCAGCAGGTCGGTGCGGGAGGCGGAGACCACGAGCCGGGTCTCGTTGTCGGCGAGGGGCACGCCGCGCGCGTCCAGGATCGAGCCGCGTACGGCGGGCTCGACGACCTGCTGGACGTGGTTGCCGGAGGCCTCCTTGGCGTAGGCCGCCCCCTCCCGGATCTGGAGGTACCACAGGCGGCCGCCGAGGGTCCCGAGCAGGGAGAGGACGAGAATCTGGATCACGACGAGCCGGATCTGGACCCGTTGGGTCCGACCGGTCTCGGGGATGTTGGTCACTGCGGCTGCTCCCCCTCTCGGTGCGCGAACGTGTGTGCGCGGACGAATGATGAACGATCAGCCTGTGAGGCCTCGTTCCGCCTGGCGTTGCCCCGTTCGGGTGATTCCTCCACGGACGCGCCCCGCGCGCCGGCGTCGGCGCTCACAGCCGCTTGACCCCCTTGATGCGGCCCGCCCGGGTCGCCCGCGACCTGGCCGCCTTCAGCTTGAGTCCGCCGCGCTGTCCGCCGATCCGCAGACCCGTCCCGGAGGAGAGCCAGCCGGAGGAGATGTCGGGGCTCTTGGCGGCGGAGTTGGTCTCCGCGAGGGGGTCGTTGTCGGCGCGCCGCGCCAGGAACATGATCGCGGGGACCACGAACGGCGCGAGCAGCAGGTCGTACAGGGCGGCCGTGAACAGCAGCCCGGTGAGGCCGACATGACGGGCGGCGGTGTCGCCGACGAGGGCGCCGACCCCGGCGTACAGCAGGGTGGAGCCGATGGCGGCGCCGACCACGACGACCATCGGGCCGGTGGCCGACTTGATCTGCCCGTTCTCGGGCTTGACGAGCCCGGCGAGGTAGCCGATCACGCACAGCACGAGGGCGTAGCGGCCGGCGGCGTGGTCGGCGGGGGGCGCCAGGTCGGCGAGCAGTCCGGCGCCGAAGCCGATGAGGGCGCCGCCGACATGGCCGTACACCATGGCGAGGCCCAGGACGGTGAGCAGGAGCAGGTCGGGGACGGCTCCCGGGAGGTGGAGCCGGGCGAGGACGCTCACCTGGATCACCAGGGCGACCACGACCAGCGGGGCGGAGAGCAGGATCCGGTTGACGCGCATGGGGGTTGTCAGCTCCTACTGCTGCTGGCCGTCTTCGGGTGCGTTCGCGCTCGGCGTGACCGTGACGGTCACCGTCGGCGTGGGGACCGGTTTGGGCTTCGAGGGGAGCACGGTGTCGCGCGGATCCTTCTTCGGGGCCTCGACGACGACGCCCACGATGTCGAGCTTGGTGAAGCTGACGTACGGCGTGACGTAGAGGGTGCGGGTGAGGTCGCCGCCGGAGGGGTCGACGCGGGAGACGACGCCGACGGGGACGCCGGGCACGAAGGGCTTGGAGGCCTGCGAGCCGAACGTGACCAGCCGGTCGCCCTTCTTCACGTCGGCCTTGCCGTTGAGGAGTTCGACGCGCAGCGGCCGGTCGCCCTGGCCGGAGGCGAAGCCCAGCTCGTCGGACGCCTCCATCCGGGTGCCGACGGTGAAGTCGGGGTCGTTGGCCAGAAGTACGGTCGCGGTGTTCGGGCCGACGGTGGTGACCCGCCCGACCAGCCCGTCCCCGTTGAGGACCGTCATGTCGCGCCTGACGCCGTCGCGCGCGCCGATGTCGATGGTGATGGTCCAGGAGAAGCCCTGGGCCGCTCCTATCGCGATGACCTCCGCGCCCTTGATGCCGTACTGGCCGGCGCCGGCGATCTTCAGCGTCTTGTCGAGCTGCGCCAGCCGGCTGCGGTTGCGGTCGTCGCTGCCGAGCTTCGCCTTGAGAGCCGCGTTCTCCTGCTCCAGAGCGGTGAGCCGGTCATGGCGTTCGCCGGAGTCGCGGACGGCGGAGACGGCGTTGCCGACGGGGTCCACCGCCGACGCCACGCCGTCCTCGATCGGGCCGAAGGCCGCGGCCGCGGCCTGCCGGGCGCCGTCGACCGGGGAGTCCTCACCGCCGCGGATGTCCACCGTGATCAGCGCGAACGCGACGGCGATCAGCAGCACCAGGAGCAGCCGGCTCTCTCGTGTGTCCCTCACGTGCGGCGGCCGTGCCCTTCCTCGAGAGAAAAACCAAGAACAGGAATCAGGAAGCAGGTGTCGGTTCCGGGGAACGGAATCGGTAAGTCGGGTAGCCCCGGGCCAGGATGGCCAAGGGCGCTTTTGTCGGAGCTTATGCCTCTGGATCAACGATCCGCCGCACGAGAGGAGATCATCCCGTACGGCGGAATCGAAGCGTTACGTCATCTGCGCGGCGCGGCGTCCAGAACCTGCTGGAGCGCCTCGAACTCCTCGACGCACTTGCCGGAGCCGAGCGCCACGCTGTCCAGCGGGTCCTCCGCGATGTGGATGGGCATGCCGGTCTCCCGGCGCAGCCGCTCGTCCAGCCCGCGCAGCAGGGCTCCGCCGCCGGTCAGAACGATTCCGCGGTCCATGATGTCGCCGGACAGCTCCGGAGGGCACTTGTCGAGGGTGGTCTTCACGGCGTCGACGATCGCGTTGACCGGTTCCTCGATCGCCTTGCGCACCTCGGCGGCCGAGATGACGACGGTCTTGGGCAGCCCGGAGACGAGGTCCCGGCCGCGGATTTCGGTGTGCTGGTCGTCGTCGAGGTCGTAGGCGGAACCGATCGTGATCTTGATCTGCTCAGCGGTCCGCTCACCGAGGAGGAGCGAGTACTCCTTCTTGATGTGCTGGATGATCGAGCTGTCCAGCTCGTCACCCGCGACGCGGATGGACTGGGCGGTGACGATGCCGCCGAGCGAGATGACCGCGACCTCCGTGGTGCCGCCGCCGATGTCCACCACCATGTTGCCGGTGGCCTCGTGGACCGGCAGGCCGGAGCCGATGGCCGCGGCCATGGGCTCCTCGATGATGTGCACCTGACGGGCGCCGGCCTGGGTCGACGCCTCGATGACGGCACGGCGCTCGACGCCCGTGATGCCCGAGGGCACGCAGACGACGACCCGCGGCCGAGCAAGATACCGCCGCTTGTGGATCTTCAGGATGAAGTACCGGAGCATCCGCTCGGTGATCTCGAAGTCGGCGATCACGCCGTCCTTCAGCGGGCGCACGGCAACGATGTTGCCGGGGGTGCGCCCGATCATCTTCTTCGCTTCGGCGCCGACCGCGAGGATGCCACCGGTGTTGGTGTTGATCGCGACGACGGACGGCTCGTTGAGTACGATCCCGCGACCCCTGACGTACACCAGCGTGTTGGCGGTCCCGAGGTCGACAGCCATGTCACGGCCGATGAACGACATTGAGTTCCCCATCAGGATTCGACTGGCCTTCCATGAGCTTTGAGGGCTTTTCAGGTCGGCGAGGTGGGTGCTGTGACGTGAAGGCTTCCATCGTAAACGCGCCTGCACGAACACTGCGGAGCGGTCTCCGCCATTGTTTGCAGATGCTGTGTGGGTTCGCTTCCGGAGACGGGCGTTCGGGGGCTCACGTTCCCTCGATCGCCCGCTCAGTCGCTGCGAAAGCCCCGCGGGTCAGGCGCGACCGGGGAAGAAGATCTTCACCTCGCGCTCGGCGGACTCCTCGGAGTCGGAGGCGTGGATCAGGTTCTCGCGGACGATCACACCGTAGTCGCCGCGGATGGAGCCGGGCGCGGCGGCGATCGGGTCGGTCGGGCCGGCCAGCGCGCGCACGCCCTCGATGACCCGCTCGCCCTCGACGATCAGCGCGACCACCGGGCCAGAGGCCATGAACTGCACCAGCGGCTCGTAGAAGGGCTTGCCCTTGTGCTCGCCGTAGTGCTGTTCCAGCGTGTCCTGGTCCAGGGTGCGCAGCTCCAGCGCCGTGATCCGCCAGCCGGCCTTGCGCTCGATACGGCTGATGATCTCGCCGGTCAGGCCACGACGGACGGCGTCGGGCTTGAGCAGGACGAGGGTGCGCTGGCTCACGAGGTGACTCCTTCTACTACCGGTGTGCTGTGCCGATGGGCCGGCGCCTGATGACGGCGCCGGCGTGTGCGGTGGGATGAGGTTACAGGGCGTGTCCCGGCGTTTGTCACACAGCGTCAGCAGGGTCCGGGGAAGGGCCCGCGGCCTGCTCGGCGAAGCGGGCCTTCGCCTCGTCGACCTTTCTGCCGTAGTGCACCGACGCCCACCACAAGGCCCCGAACAGCACACCCATGAAGAACATGATCGGAACGAAGAACCCGGAGGCGACGAGGGCGATCTGCAGTGCCCAGCCGAGGGCGACGCCCCCGGGCCGGGTGACCGTCCCGCACAGCAGCAGGCTGATCAGCATGGCGATGCCGCAGACCGTCCACACCGTGGACGTGGACAGGTCGGCGTCCTTCATGGCGACCAGGCCGGCGAAGCCGATGACGAAGAACTCGCCGATCAGGGTCGAGGAGCAGAGCGTGCGCATGGTGGTCCTCAGCCCTTCCCGAGGAGCAGTCGGGCCTCGCCGACGGTGATGACGGAACCGGTGACGAGTACGCCGCCGCCGGCGAACTCGCCCTCCTCCTCGGCAAGCGTGATCGCCGCCTCGAGGGCGTCCGGCAGCCGTGGTTCGACCTGGACGCGGTCGTCGCCGAACACCTCGACGGCGATCGCGGCGAGTTCGTCGGCGTCCATCGCGCGATGGCTCGTGTTCTGGGTGATCACGACCTCGGCGAAGATCGGTTCGAAGGCCTCCAGCAGCCCCCGGACGTTCTTGTCGGCGCTGGCCCCGACCACGCCGATCAGTCGGGAGAAGTCGAAGGCCTCGCCGACGGCCTCGGCGGTGGCGCGGGCCCCGGCCGGGTTGTGCGCGGCGTCCAGGACGACGGTCGGGGAGCGCCGGACGACCTCGAGGCGGCCCGGCGAGGACACCGCGGCGAAGGCCTTGCGGACGGTGTCGACGTCGAGTGGTTCGGGCCGCTGGGAGCCGACGCCGAAGAACGCCTCGACCGCGGCGAGCGCGACGGCCGCGTTGTGCGCCTGATAGGGGCCGTGCAGCGGCAGGTACACCTCGGGGTACTCGCCGCCCAGGCCGCGCAGGGTGACGAGCTGTCCGCCGACGGCGACCTGGCGGGCGACGACGCCGAACTCCAGCCCTTCCCGGGCGACCGTGGCGTCGACCTCTACGGCCTTGCGCAGCAGCACCTGCGCCGCGTCGACGGGTTGCTGGGCGAGGATGACCGTGGCGTCCTGCTTGATGATCCCGCCCTTCTCGGCGGCGATCGCCCCGGGCGTCTCTCCGAGCCGGTCGGTGTGGTCGAGGTCGATGGGCGTGACGACGGCCACGTCGCCGTCGATCACGTTCGTGGCGTCCCACGAGCCGCCCATGCCGACCTCCACCACGGCGACGTCGACGGGCGCGTCGGCGAACGCCGCGTAGGCCATGCCGGTCAGCACCTCGAAGAACGACAGCCGGTACTCCTGCATGCCGTCGACCATCTCGACGTACGCCTTGATGTCGTCGTACGTCTCGATGAACCGCTCGGCGGAGACGGGTGCGCCGTCGAGGCTGATCCGCTCGGTGATCGACTGGACGTGGGGGCTCGTGTAGCGGCCGGTGCGCAGTTCGAAGGCGCCGAGCAGCGCCTCGATCATGCGGGCGGTCGACGTCTTGCCGTTCGTGCCGGTGATGTGGATGGAGGGGTACGAGCGCTGCGGCTCCCCCAGCACGTCCATCAGCGCGGCGATGCGGTCGACGGAGGGCTCCAGCTTGGTCTCGCCCCAGCGGGTGGCCAGCTCGGCCTCGACCTCGCGCAGGGCCTTGTCGACCTCCGGGTCCGCGGGGCGCGCGGGCGTGTCGGACTGCGGGGCGCCGCCCTGGCTGCGCAGGGTGCGGCTGCCGGCTTCGATGACCGCGAGATCCGGGTCGCGGTCGGTCTCCTCGGCGATGATCTCGTCGAAGGGATCGAGGGGGTCGAAGGGGGCGGGCAGGTCGTCTGGGTTGCCGTTCGGGGGGAGCTCGCTCACGGGCCCAGTCTACGGACGGGCGGTGACAG
The DNA here is from genome assembly GCF_003032475.1 of Streptomyces sp. P3. Taxonomy (NCBI): domain Bacteria; kingdom Bacillati; phylum Actinomycetota; class Actinomycetes; order Kitasatosporales; family Streptomycetaceae; genus Streptomyces; species Streptomyces sp. P3. The sequence goes on along the minus strand of NZ_CP028369.1, from coordinate 3,446,634 downwards.
AGGTGGGCGGAGGTGGGCGAAGGCCCCCGGGACCGTGCCGGTCCCGGGGGCCTTCGTCCGTCGCGGTGTCCTAGGCCTGCGGCAGACGCTCCAGCTGGGCCTGGATGCGGGCGATGTCGTCGTCCGCCTTGGCGAGGCGGGTGCGGATCTTGTCGACCACGTTGTCCGGGGCCTTCGCCAGGAACGCCTCGTTGCCGAGCTTGGCCTGGGCCTGGGCCTTCTCCTTCTCGGCGGCGGCCAGGTCCTTGGCGAGGCGCTTGCGCTCCGCGGCCACGTCGATCGTGCCGGAGAGGTCCAGCGCGACCGTGGCGCCCGCGACGGGCAGCGTCGCCGTGGCGGAGAAGCTCTCGCCCTCGGGCTGCAGGCGCAGCAGCTGCCGGATGGCGGCCTCGTGGGACGCCAGCGCCGTGCCGTCGAGGGTCAGGCGGGCGGGGACCCGCTGGCCCGGCTGGAGCCCCTGGTCGGCACGGAAGCGGCGGACCTCGGTGATGACCGACTGGAGGCTCCCGATCTCACGCTCCGCGGCGGCGTCCCGGAAGCCCGAGTCGGTCGGCCACTCGGCGACGACGACGGACTCGCCGCCGGTCAGCGTCGTCCAGAGGGTCTCCGTGACGAACGGGACGATCGGGTGCAGCAGCTTCAGCGTGACGTCGAGGACCTCGCCGAGGACGCGGCCGGAGACCTTCGCGGGCTCGCCGCCGGCCATGAACGTCGTCTTGGACAGCTCGACGTACCAGTCGAAGACCTCGTCCCAGGCGAAGTGGAACAGCGCGTCGGAGAGCTTCGCGAACTGGTAGTCCTCGTAGAGCGCGTCGACTTCGGCGACGACGGAGTTGAGACGGGAGAGGATCCAGCGGTCGGCCGCCGACATCTGCGAGGCGTCCGGCAGCGGGCCGTCGACCGTGGCGCCGTTCATCAGCGCGAAGCGCGTGGCGTTCCAGATCTTGTTGGCGAAGTTGCGCGAGCCCTGGACCCAGTCCTCGCCGATCGGGACGTCGACGCCGGGGTTGGCACCGCGCGCGAGGGTGAACCGGAGCGCGTCGGAGCCGTACTTGTCCATCCAGTCCAGCGGGTTGACCGCGTTGCCGAAGGACTTCGACATCTTCTTGCCGAACTGGTCGCGGACCATGCCGTGCAGGGCGATGGTGTGGAACGGCGGGGTGCCGTCCATCGCGTACAGGCCGAACATCATCATCCGGGCGACCCAGAAGAAGAGGATGTCGTAGCCGGTGACCAGAACCGAGTTCGGGTAGTACTTCGCGAGCGACTCGGTCTGTTCGGGCCAGCCGAGCGTGGAGAACGGCCACAGGCCGGAGGAGAACCAGGTGTCGAGGACGTCGGTGTCCTGACGCCATCCCTCGCCGGTCGGCGCCTCGTCGTCGGGGCCGACGCAGACGACCTCGCCGTTCGGCCCGTACCAGACCGGGATGCGGTGGCCCCACCACAACTGCCGCGAGATGCACCAGTCGTGGAGGTTGTCGACCCAGTCGAAGTAGCGCTTCTCCATCTCCTGCGGGTGGATCTTGACGCGGCCGTCGCGGACGGCGTCTCCGGCGGCCTTGGCCAGCGGTCCGACCTTGACCCACCACTGCATGGACAGGCGCGGCTCGATGGTGGTCTTGCAGCGCGAGCAGTGGCCGACGGAGTGGACGTACGGGCGCTTCTCGGCGACGATCCGGCCCTCGGCGCGCAGCGCGGCGACGATGGCGGAGCGGGCCTCGAGCCGGTCCAGGCCCTGGAAGGGGCCGTGGGCGGTGATGACCGCGTGCTCGTCCATGACGGTGAGCGACGGCAGGTCGTGGCGCTGGCCGATCTCGAAGTCGTTCGGGTCGTGCGCGGGAGTCACCTTGACGGCGCCGGTGCCGAACTCGGGGTCGACGTGGGTGTCGGCGACGACCGGGATGGAACGGTCCGTCAACGGCAGCCGGATCAGCTTGCCGATGAGGTGCCTGTAGCGCTCGTCGTCGGGATGGACGGCGACGGCGGTGTCGCCGAGCATCGTCTCCGCGCGCGTGGTGGCGACGACGATCGTGTCGTCGCCCTCGCCGTACTTCATGGAGACGAGCTCGCCGTCGTCGTCCTGGTACTCGACCTCGATGTCCGAGATCGCCGTCAGACAGCGCGGACACCAGTTGATGATGCGCTCGGCGCGGTAGATCAGCTCGTCGTCGTAGAGCCGCTTGAAGATGGTCTGGACGGCCTGGGACAGGCCCTCGTCCATGGTGAAGCGCTCACGGGACCACGCGACGCCGTCGCCGAGGCGGCGCATCTGGCCGCTGATCTGGCCGCCGGACTCGCCCTTCCACTGCCAGACGCGCTCGACGAACGCCTCACGGCCGAGGTCGTGACGGGACTTGCCCTCCTTGCCCAGTTCGCGCTCGACGACGTTCTGGGTGGCGATGCCGGCGTGGTCCATGCCGGGCTGCCAGAGCGTCTCGAAGCCCTGCATGCGCTTGCGGCGGGTGAGGGCGTCGATGAGCGTGTGCTCGAAGGCGTGCCCGAGGTGCAGGCTGCCCGTGACGTTCGGCGGGGGGATGACGATGGTGTACGGAGGCTTCTCGCTCTTGGCGTCGGCCTCGAAGTAGCCCCGCTCCACCCAGCGCTCGTACAGCGGCCCCTCTACGTCGGCCGGCGCGTACTGGGTCGGCAGTTCGGTGTGGGGCGCTGATGGCTGCTGCTGAGCGTTCTCGGTCACGCGCCCAGTTTAGGGGTGTCACGGGGCCGTCCCGAAACGTGTTTGCCGTGTAACGGTGGGGGCCCCGCCGCCGTACAGGCATCACCTTTGAGCCAGGATGTGAAAATCACATAAGTATCTGGAGGGGAACCCAGGAATGAGTCACAACCAGCCGGGCCCGTACGGCGGGCAGCCCCAGCAGCCCGGACCCTACGGACAGCCCGGTCCGTACGGCCAGCCGCCGCAGGCGCCCCAGCCCGGCTACGGCTACCCCCAGCAGCCCCCCGCTCCGCAGCCCGGTTACGGCTACCCGGCGCAGCCCCCGCAGGGCGTCCCGCCGCAGACCCCGCCCTACGGCCAGCAGCCGGCGTACGGCCAGCCCCCGACCCCGCCCTACGGCCAGCAGCCTCCTTACGGCCAGCCGCCCTACGGCGTCCCGCAGCCCCCGCCCCCGAGCGGCGGCGGCAAGAAGACGGGCCTGATCATCGGCGCGGTGGCGGTCGTGGCGGCGATCGGCGTGGGCGCGTACTTCGTGATCGGCGGAGGCGGCGCCGGCGGCCTGAAGGACGACGGCCCGCACAAGCTCACCGCGCCGGCCTCTCTTGTGTCGAGCAAGTACAAGCGGATGGGCGACGCGAAGGAGGAGAAGGCGAGCGCGAGCGACGAGAAGGACCTCGCCAAGGCGGGGGTGAGCGGCGCCACCTCAGTAGGCGCGATCTACTCCACCATCGACCTGACCTCCATCGACCCCACGGACCCGAGTGAACTCGCCAAGACGGTATCCGCCGAGAACGTCACCTTCTTCGGTGTCTACGGCACGGTGAAGGATCCAGAGCAGGCTCTCGACGCCACCATCGCCCAGATGAAGTCCGGGTCTGACGACGACGTCAAGTTGATCGGCAACGCCGAGGCAGTGAGCCCCGAGGGCCTGAACGGTGCCGTCATGAAGTGCCAGTTGGCCGAGAGCACGAACAAGCTGACCAAGAAGACTCAGAAGACCTACATGTGCATATGGGCCGATTACAGCACCATGGGCGTCGTCGAGCCCACAGCCGGCGCCAAGACCTACACGCTGGACGAGTCATCGCGCATCGCAGCCGACGTGCGCAAGGAAGTCCGTGTCAAGGCTTGACGCACCTTGAGACCCGGGCTTCGACACATCGCCCGAGGACCCTGCACGTAGTCGCCGACCGCTCCGCCGAACCGGCCCTCACGCGCCATGACACGCCACCGGAGTCGCAAGGAGATCGTTGACGGCTTCGAAAGTCGTAGCATGGTCACGTCAATCGACTGAAGGGGGAAACGGTGCGCAGGCGCTATTCCGTGCTCATCGCAGCATCCGTTGCATCACTTGCGATTCCTCTCGCGGCAAGCCCCGCGGCTGCCTACGAGGCAGCAAGCAGCTGCTACGTCACGGCGGGGAGTATCGGGACCAATCCAATCGCTGGGCGGGCTGTCGGCTCATGGAACTGGTCATCCAGCAACTCATTGACGGGTGTTCATCTCGAGGCGTCGGATCTAAGAGCCGACGGCTACACGCCCGCAGTGCGCCTGGTCACCAAGCAGCGCGACGGCGACACTCATTACTGGACCCTCCACAAGGCCACAGGAGGCTCGGGGACCACATTGTCCTGGGACACCTCGGCCACGGATTCCCAGGGCATCGTGTCTGCCTGGATCCAAGGAGAGCTTCTTAACGGCTCATCCCTGGCCGGTCTCTGCTACGGCGCCACGAAAACAAACCCCGACTGAGATTGGGGCAGCCGACGGGCCTCTCTGAGGGCCTGTGCACCAACGGGTAGGGGTGCCGACGAGAATTCGTCGGCACCCCTACGCGCTATGTTTCGAGCAGCCTACGCGCCCTCGGCCCGGTGGTCGAAGGCTGGTCGACGCCTTTACTAAGCCGTCTTCTGCTCGCCCGGGCCGCGGCCGCCGCGGGCGTCGCGCGGGATCAGGGTCGGGTTGACGTTGGAGAGGACGACGTCCGCCGTGATGACCACGCGGGCCACGTCCTTGCGGGACGGGACCTCGTACATGACCGCCTGGAGGACTTCCTCCATGATGGCGCGCAGACCGCGGGCGCCGGTCTGCCGCAGGATGGCCTGGTCGGCGATGGCCTCCAGCGCCTCGCGCTCGAAGTCCAGCTCCACGCCGTCGAGTTCGAAAAGCCGCTGGTACTGCTTCACCAGGGCGTTGCGCGGCTCGATCAGGATCTGCAGGAGCGCCTCACGGTCCAGGTTGTGGACCGAGGTGATCACGGGCAGCCGCCCGATGAACTCCGGGATCATGCCGAACTTGACCAGGTCCTCGGGCATGACGGCCTCGAACTGGTCCTTGGACTCCAGCTCGCGCTTGGAGCGGATCGTCGCCCCGAAGCCGATGCCCTTGGCGCCGGCCCGGGTCTCGATGATCTTCTCCAGGCCGGAGAACGCGCCGCCCACGATGAACAGCACGTTCGTGGTGTCGATCTGGATGAACTCCTGGTGCGGGTGCTTGCGGCCGCCCTGCGGCGGTACCGAGGCGGTGGTGCCCTCCAGGATCTTCAGCAGGGCCTGCTGCACGCCCTCGCCCGACACGTCGCGCGTGATGGAGGGGTTTTCACTCTTGCGCGCGACCTTGTCGATCTCATCGATGTAGATGATCCCGGTCTCGGCCTTCTTGACGTCGTAGTCGGCCGCCTGGATCAGCTTGAGCAGGATGTTCTCGACGTCCTCGCCGACGTATCCCGCCTCGGTCAGCGCCGTCGCGTCGGCGATTGCGAACGGGACGTTCAGCATGCGGGCGAGGGTCTGCGCGAGGAGCGTCTTGCCCGAGCCGGTGGGGCCGAGCAGGAGGATGTTGGACTTCGCCAACTCGATGGCGTCCTCACGACCTTGGCCGCCGCCGTTCTCGCCGGCCTGGACGCGCTTGTAGTGGTTGTACACCGCGACCGACAGGGCCTTCTTCGCGGGCTCCTGGCCCACCACGTAGCCCTCGAGGAACTCGTAGATCTCGCGAGGCTTGGGGAGTTCCTCCCAACGGACCTCGCTCGTCTCGGCGAGCTCCTCCTCGATGATCTCGTTGCAGAGATCGATGCACTCGTCGCAGATGTACACACCGGGCCCTGCGATGAGCTTCTTGACCTGCTTCTGGCTCTTGCCGCAGAACGAGCACTTGAGCAGATCGCCGCCGTCACCGATGCGTGCCACGGTGTGCTTCCCCTTCGCCTGGGAGACGACTGGACGCTTACGAATCCAGCGGCTCCTGGTGCTGCCTTATTCCGACGGTACCTTGCCCGGCCCCCCGTTCGGGCCCCCCTTGGCACGGTTCACTGCGACGTGGACCGTGTCACACCGTACCGAGGGGGGTCCGCACCGGACGACCACGTGCGTCAACGCAGGTTGTCGTTGTTCATCTTCCGGGTGGAGATGATCTGGTCGATCAGGCCGTACGACAGCGCGTCCTCGGCCGTGAGGATCTTGTCGCGCTCGATGTCCTCGCGGATCTTCTCGATCGGCGTGGTCGAGTGCTTGGCCAGCATGTCCTCCAGCTGACCGCGCATCCGGAGGATCTCGTTGGCGGCGATCTCCAGGTCGGAGACCTGACCGCGGCCGGTCTCGCTGTACGGCTGGTGGATCAGCACGCGCGCGTTCGGCAGCGCCATGCGCTTGCCCGGCGTGCCGGCGGCCAGCAGGATCGCGGCGGCGGAGGCCGCCTGGCCCATGCAGACCGTCTGGATGTCGGGCTTCACGAACTGCATGGTGTCGTAGATCGCGGTCAGCGCCGTGAAGGAGCCGCCGGGGCTGTTGATGTAGACGGAGATGTCCCGGTCCGGGTCCATCGACTCCAGGCACAGCAGCTGCGCCATGACGTCGTTGGCGGAGGCGTCGTCGATCTGCACGCCGAGGAAGATCACGCGCTCCTCGAAGAGCTTCGCGTAGGGGTCGTACTCGCGGATGCCCTGGGAGGTGCGCTCGACGAAGCGCGGGATGACGTAACGGGACTCGGCGCGGGGTCCGGTGTATTCGGCCTCGGTGCGGGCGTAGATGCCGCTGCCGGGGAAGTCGTTCACGGTGTCTCCTGGAGAGAGGGCTGGGGCGGTGGACTGAAGGGGAGAGGGGCGCCGACGGCTTCCGAGGGCCCTCCGGCCCCCGCTGGGAGGCTCCGGGTGACCCGGGGGCCCGGAAGGGCTTCCCGGGCCTCCGGGAGGCCTCAGCGGGCTCCTGGAGCCTCGGAGGGGTCAGGGGCTCAGGGGGCTCCGGGGAGCACCCTGGGCGGCCCTGCCGCCGTCAGTGGCGACTCTCAGGCCCCGGTACCGCCGCCGCCCGGGATGCCGGCGGCCGTGGCGATGACGTCGTCGATCAGGCCGTAGGCCTTGGCCTCCTCGGGGTCGAACCAGCGGTCGCGGTCCGAGTCCCGGGTGACCTGCTCGACGGTCTGGCCGGTGTGCTGCGCCGTGAGCTCGGCCATGCGCTTCTTGGTGTGCAGCAGCCGTTCGGCGTGGATCTTGATGTCCGACGCCGAACCGGCGAGGCCGGCGGAGGGCTGGTGGATCAGGATCTCCGCGTTCGGCAGCGCGAAGCGCTTGCCGGGGGTGCCCGCGCTGAGCAGGAACTGGCCCATGGAGGCGGCGAGGCCCATGGCGATGGTCATCACGTCGTTCTTGATGAACTGCATCGTGTCGTAGATCGCCATGCCGGCCGTGATCGAGCCGCCCGGGCTGTTGATGTAGAGGTTGATGTCCTTGTCGGGGTCAGCTGCGGCAAGGAGCAGCAACTGCGCGGTGATCTTGTTCGCGATGTCGTCGTCGACCGGCTGGCCGAGGAAGATGATCCGCTCGTTGAGCAGCCGGTTGTAGACCTGGTCGCCGAGGCCACCGCCGATGGAAGGCTCGCCGGCGGCGGAGGGCATCAGATTCGTCACGTCGTATCCACCTGCTCGTCTTGCGACGGCGCCGGGCCGTCTCACGTGTACTGCCGGGGGCAACGGGGACTCCCCTGCCCTCGTACTCATGGACCCTAACGCGCGGGTCCCTTCGGGGAATCCCGGAGAGCTGGGTGTTCGCCGGGGGCGTAGCCCGGGGCCGGGGCGACGGGGCGGGTACCGGTCGTGTTCCGGCCGCGGGCGGGCGTCGGCGGCTCACGCGCTTCCCGCGTCCCCGGGGAGGACGACGGGCCCCGGGACAGAAGTCCCGGGGCCCGTCACACCTGCTTCAGGAACTGCTCGAGGCTCAGGCCTCGGGCTTCTCCTCAGGCTGCTCCTCGGTCTCGACAGCGGCCTCGGCGGCCTCTGCGGTCTCCGGGGTGTCCTCGGCCTCGTCCTCGTCGTCCAGGTCGATGATCTCGCCGTTGGTGTCCTTCACCGTGGCGGACTCGACGACCGTGGCGAGCGCCTTGCCGCGGGCGACCTCGCCGACCAGGAGCGGAACCTGGCCGCCCTCGACGACCGCCTGGGCGAACTGGTCGGGGGACATGCCGGAGGAGGCGGCACGGCGCATGAGGTGCTCGGTGAGCTCCTCCTGGTTGACGTTCAGCTTCTCGCGCTTGACGAGCTCGTCGAGCACGAACTGGGTCTTGATGCCCTTGACCGCGGCCTCACGGGTCTCGGTCTCGAACTCCTCGGCGGTCTTGCCCTGGATCTCCAGGTACTTGTCGAGGTCGAGGCCCATCTGGCCGAGCTGGTGGTGCTCGAGGTTGTGCTTGCGGGTGTTGACCTCGTCCTCGAGCAGCTTCTCGGGGACGGGCACCTCGACGAGCTCCAGCAGCTTCTCGAGGACGCGCTCCTGGGCCTGCGTGGCCTGGTCGTACTGCTTCATGTTCTCGAGGCGCTTGCGGCTGTCCGCCTTGAGCTCGTCGAGGGTGTCGAACTCGGAGGCGAGCTGCGCGAACTCGTCGTCCAGCTCGGGGAGCTCGCGGGCGGCGACCTGGGTGACCTTGACGGTGACCTCGGCCTCCTTGCCGGCCGCGGAACCACCCTTCAGCTCGGAGGTGAAGGTGGTCTCGCCACCGGCCTCCAGGCCCTTGACGGCCTCGTCGATGCCTTCCAGCAGCTCGCCCGAGCCGATGGTGTAGGAGACGCCGCTGGCGACGCCGTCCTCGAGGACCTCGCCGTCGACCTTGGCCTCCAGGTCGACGGTCACGACGTCGCCGTCCTCGGCGGCACGCTCGACCGGGGAGGTCGAGGCGAAGCGCTCACGAAGCTGCTCGACCGACTTGTCGATGTCCTCGTCCGTCACCTCGACGGCGTCGACCTCGACCTCGATGGAGGAGAAGTCCTCGGGGAGCTCGAGGGCGGGACGGACGTCGACCTCGGCGGTGAAGTTCAGCGTCTCGCCGTCCTTCAGCTCCGTGATGTCGACCTCGGGCTGGCCGAGGACGTCGATCTCCGCCTCGTTGACCGCCTCGGTGTAGAACTTCGGAAGCGCGTCGTTGACGGCCTCCTCCAGCACGGCGCCACGGCCGAAGCGCTGGTCGATGACCCGGGCGGGAATCTTGCCCTTGCGGAAGCCCTTCACCGTGACCTGCTGGTTGATCTTCTTGTACGCCGCGTCGAGGCTGTCCTTGAGCTCCTCGAAGGGCACCTCGATGCTGAGCCGAACCCGAGTCGGGTTCAGGGTCTCCACGGCGCTCTTCACGGTTCGGTCTCCTTGGGGGCTGACATCTTGGTTTCCGCCGGAGCCAGACCGGCTCCCGCAAATTCGCCGCCCGGAGGACTTCAGGAAGAGGCACACGGGCGTGCAGCTTGCATAGTAACGGCAGCAGGGACACGCCCCAAAGGCGATCAAGCGAGGTGACCGCGGAGACGGCCGGCGACGCCGGGTGGGAACCGCGGCACTGGTCGGGGTGGCGGGATTTGAACCCACGGCCTTCCGCTCCCAAAGCGGACGCGCTACCAAGCTGCGCCACACCCCGTCTGGTGCGACACGTAGGGTACATGCCCGCAGGCCGTCCCACCGCCGCATTTGCCGAGCGCCGGGGTGACCCGCGAGGGGGCGCGGAAAGGCGGTGTGCGACAGGGGGCGCCGACCCGCTAGGATGCCTGCAGTGCCGCGGTCGGCTGACCTGCGGCGCGTCGTGTGCGGGCGTAGCTCAATGGTAGAGCACTAGTCTTCCAAACTAGCTACGCGGGTTCGATTCCCGTCGCCCGCTCTGTATGGCGAAGGCCCGGGTGAGAGGGCGGTTTCCTCTCCCCGGGCCTTCGGCGTGCCTGGGGGCTCTTCCCGCCCCTCGCGCCCCGGTCGCCCCACTCAGAAGCTGATCGAGTTGATCGTGTCGGCGAGGGAGTCGAGGAAGCGGTTGATCGACGGGGCCATGCCGGTCGAGGCGAGGAAGAAGCCGAACAGGACGGCGACGATCGCCGGGCCCGCCTTGATCGACCCGCCCCGGATCAGTACCACCAGGATGATCGCCAACAGCAGCACCACTGACAGTGAGATGGCCACAACTGATCACACACCCTCGGTCGGTCCGCACTCCCGAGACCATCGTGCCACCAACCCGGCCCACCTATGCGGCCCGTGACGCATCATCGCGCGGCCCGGCCGGCCGACACACGCCTCGGGTTATTCGGATCACATCTCGATTCGCGTGTCGGCAGCGGGAATTGGGGAACTCCGTTTCCGTGTCCACACAATGCCTGCGCAGTTATTTCGAATTACGGCCGCGGGTGCGGCGCCCCGCGCCAACTACAGGCTCACAACCGGCGTTATGCACCCTTTAGTCGGAATGAAGTGTGACATAACGGACGGTTCCACACCCCGGCCGTCCCACCGTCCACCTCGCCGAAGAGTAATAACGAGGAATGACCAGGGGCGTTTTACGAATAGCCGCGCACGACGCTAGGGTGCCTCAAATGTTCCACGCCGCCTCGTCTCTCGTTCCGAGCACGCGCTCGTCCCCGAACCAGGACGACCAGGACGACCAGCACGGTCACAACGGTCGGCGCGGCCGGGCCCGGGACAGATCCGCCGAGCGCTCGACCCCACGCCCGTCCGCGCAGCGTGACGCGTTCTTCGACAACGCCAAGTACCTGGCGATCGTGCTGGTGGCCCTGGGACACTCCTGGGAGCCCCTCAAGGGCGACAGCCGGGTGCTGCAGGCGGCCTACATGTTCGTGTACACGTTCCACATGCCGGCGTTCATCGTCGTCTCCGGCTTCTTCTCCCGGAGTTTCGACGGCAGCCCCACCCGGCTCAAGCGCCTGATCACGGGCGTCGCCGTGCCGTACGTCGTCTTCGAGACCGCCTATCCTGTCTTCCGGCGCTACGTCGACCACAACCCCGCCCAGGAGATCAGCCTTCTCGACCCCTGGTACCTCACCTGGTTCCTGTGCGCGCTGTTCGTCTGGCGGCTCACCACGCCCGTCTGGAAGCTCGTCCGGCATCCGCTGCCGGTGGCGCTGGGCCTCGCCATGCTGGCGACCGTCACCCCCGCCATCGGCGACGACCTGGACCTCCAGCGGGTCCTGCAGTTCCTGCCGTTCTTCGTGCTGGGCCTGTGCCTCAGGCCCGAGCACTTCCGGCTGGTGCGCCGGCGCCCGGTACGGATCGCGGCCGTGCCGGTGTTCGCGCTGGCGCTCGCCTTCGCCTACTGGGCGGTGCCGCGGATGAACGTCTCCTGGCTCTACCATCGCGACTCCGCGCAGGAGCTGGGCGCCCCCTGGTGGGCCGGGCCCGTGATGCAGTTCGCCCTGTTCGGCTGCTCCCTGCTGCTGACGGCCTGCTTCTTCTCCTGGGTGCCGGGCCGCACGATGTGGTTCACGGTCCTCGGCGCGGGCACGCTGTACGGCTATCTGCTGCACGGCTTCCTCATCAAGACCGCCGACTACCGCGGCTGGTTCGAGCACCCCGCGCTGCACCGGCCGCTCGGGGAGATCGCCGTCAGCGTCGCCGTGGCCGTGGCCGTCACCCTGTTGTGCACCCCGCCGGTACGACGCGTCTTCCGGTTCGTGATGGAGCCGAGGATGGAGTGGGCCTTCAAGCAGGACGCCGCCCGGCTCGCCCGCGAGCGTGAGAAGGGCGACCGGCGCGAGGAGAGCCGGAGGCGCGAGACGGACGAGTCGGTCGCGGGCGGGGTCGGGGGCTGAACACCCGTATGTCCGGGGGTTCATGCCCATGGGACTCCTGCCCGAGGGCTCACACCCGGCGGCTCATCCCGGGGGTCCGTTCCGGGGGGACCGTTCAAATGGCGTGGCGAGGCCGAGGAGTGCGCGCATGCGCACGTACTTCTCCGTCAGTCGTGCGCGGGTGGGCGCGTCCAGGACCGCCAGCCGGGCGGGGTCCGCGTTGTGGGCCAGGTCCGCCTCCTTCACCAGCAGGGCGCCCGGCGTGGCCAGGACGCGGGTCGCGTACGCCTCGGGCGTCTCCCCCACCCGCTTGGTCACGGCGAGGACGACGGCCTTCGTGCGGTCGCTCAGCGCGGCGGCCGCCAGCCAGGCCTCGGTGAGGGCGTCGTCCTCGACGGCGTCGTGCAGCCAGGCGGCAGCGATCTGCTCGTCGTCTCCGCCACGCTCGCGCACCCCCTCCGCGACCGCCCGGAGGTGTTCGGCGTAGGGGCGGCCCGCCTTGTCGGTCTGCCCCTCGTGGGCGGCCCGGGCGAGGGCCTCGACCTCGGACAGGGTCAGCAAGACGGTCCCCTCTCGTCGGGCGGGCTCACGGTTGCGGCGAGCTCGCGGTTCAGGACAGCGCCGCCGACTGGGTCGTCGGGCCCTCGTGGCAGATCAGCAGCAGAGCACGGTCGTCGTTGACGTCCTTCGCGACGGCCTCGATCAGGTGCCAGGCGGCGCCCTGGAAACCGCCGGCGACATAGCGGTCGGCCGCGCCGGTGAGGCGGTCGATGCCCTCGACGATGTCCCGGTCGGAGGTCTCCACCAGGCCGTCGGTGAAGAGCATCAGGACGTCGCCGGGGCGCAGCGATCCCTTCACCGGGTCGAACTGGGCGCCGTCGTACACCCCGAGGAGGGGCCCCTCGGCGGCCTTCTCCTCCCAGCAGCCGCTGCCCGCGCTGAGCTGGAGGCCCGGCGGGTGCCCGGCCGAGTAGAGCTCGTAGTCGCCCGAGTCGAGGTCGAGGACGAGGTGGATGGAGGTCGCGAAGCCCTCCTCCCAGTCCTGGCGCAGCAGATAGCCGTTGGCGGCCGGGAGGAAGGCGTGCGGGGGCAGCGAGCCGAGCAGGCCGCCGAAGGCGCCCGACAGCAGCAGCGCGCGCGAACCGGCGTCCATGCCCTTGCCGGAGACGTCGGTGAGGACGACCTCGAGAGTGCGGCCGCCGTTGGTGCGGGCCGCGACGACGAAGTCCCCGGAGAACGACTGGCCGCCCGCGGGCCGCAGCGCCATCTCGTGGTGCCAGCCCGGCGGCAGACTCGGCAACTTGCTCTGCACGCGGATGCGTTCGCGCAGGTCGAACAGCATCGTGCCGCCGCGCCGCCAGGGGACGCCGACACGGCTGCGGAACTGGGCGATGAGCAGCCCGAAGAAACCGCATGCGGCGACCACGAGCACCACGCCGGGCGTGACCCGGGAGGGGCCCTCCGTGTACGGGCCCAGCCGCACCGACTCCACGATGAGGGCCGTCGCGGCCGCCGCGTACAGCCCGAGCAGACTCGACGGGCGCAGCAGCAGGCCGCCGGTGACGATCGGCAGGACGAGGGCGGCCGGGGAGCACCACACCGAGTTGGCGAGCGTGGTGGCGGCGATCAGCGGGACGGTGAGCAGCAGGAAGGCGAGCGCGATCCAGTCCGAGCCGTCACCACGGAAGTAGTCGACGGCGCTTCGGCGCACGCCGGTGCGGACCCGGTGCATCAAGTGCTTCAACCGGGCCGTCAACGTCTCGGCTTCCGCGCGCCGCTGTCGTCCTGCTGCCATTAGTTCGGGACCCTATCCATCCGACCCGCCGCTTGGCACGGGAGGTCCCACTTGTCCCCCGTCCGAGGTTCAACTTCACAGTGAACGTCACGGAAAGCGCTCGCGCCGCAAGAGGGCGAAATTGCCTGGCCCGGCCGCCGTCGGCCTGCTACGCATGAGTGCATGACGAGTGAGGCGGGTCACGGCGCAGCGGCGCGGGCGGCGACCGACATGCGGGTGCTGCGGCAGGACGAATGGGACACCTGGTACGACGCTCTGGTGCGCGCCTTCGGCGGGGTCCCCGAGTCGCTCGAGGAGCGGGAGCTTTACCGGTCGCTCACCCCGTACGACCGCTGCCTCGGCGTCTGGGACGGCGACATCTGCGTGGCGACGGCGGGAGCGTACGACTTCCGGCTGACCGTGCCCGGCGGGGCGTCGACGCCGGCTGCGGGCGTGACAATGGTCGGGGTGAGCGCGACGCACCGGCGGCGCGGGATTCTGACGTCGATGATGCGGCGGCTGCTGGACGACACGCGCGCGGAGGGGCGCCCGCTCGCCGTTCTCACCGCCTCCGAGCCGGACATCTACGGACGGTTCGGGTACGGCGCGGCGACCTTCGGACTGTACGCGGAGATCGACACCAGCCGGGTGCGGTTGGCCGTCCCGGACGGGACGGACGAGGTCCGGCTGCGGTACGCCGACCCCGGCGCGGAACTCGCCGTGTGCGAGGCGGTGTACGCGCGTACGGTGCCCGGCCGGGCCGGGATGCTCGCGCGGCGGCCCGGCTGGGAACGGCTGGGGCTGCTCGATCCCGAGAGCGAGCGGGGCGGGGCGTCGCCGCTGCAGTGCGTGCTCGCCGAGCGGGACGGCGAGGTCACCGGTTACGCCCGGTTCCGGGTGCGCCCCGAGTGGAGGCACAGCGGGCAGAACGGGCGGGTGCTGCTCCAGGATCTGACCGCGGTCGACGCGCCGTCGCAGGCCGCGTTGTGGCGGTTCCTGTTCGAGGTCGACCTCACCACCTCGCTCGAGGTGCGGGGACGGCCGGTGGACGAGGGGTGGCAGCATCTCGTGTCCGACATCCGGCGATGCGAACTGCGGGTGCGGGACGCGTTGTACGTGCGGCTCGTGGAGGTAGGCGCGGCGCTGGAGGCGCGGACGTACCAGACGCCGGTGGACGTGGTGCTCGATGTCGAGGACGCCTTCTGCCCCTGGAACTCCGGGCGTTGGCGGCTCTCCGGGGACGCCAAGGGCGCGGTGTGCTCGCGGACCTCCGACACTGCCGACCTCGCTCTGTCGGTACGGGAGTTGGGGGCGGCCTACCTCGGCGGGGTGAGCCTGGCGGCACTGGGTGCGGCCGGACGGGTGCGGGAGATCAGGCGGGGAGCACTGGCGGAGGCGGCGTCGGGGTTCGGGTCGGTCACGGCGCCGTGGCTGCCGCACGGCTTCTAGGGCCGCGGTGCCGCAACTGCGTATCGGCACCGCGTTACCCGTACTGCCTGCTGTCCGCTGTCCGCTGTCCGCTGTCCGCTGTCCGCTGTCCGCTGCGACGGTACCCGGGAGCCGGCGGGCGCGTGGTCCCGGCGGGTTCCGCGGTCCCGTCGTGGCCGCGGCCGGTCAGTTCTTCTGGCAGGTGGGGCACCAGAAGAGGTTGCGGGCGGCGAGGTCGGCGGTGCGGACGGCGTCACCGCACAGATGGCAGGCCTGGTGCGCGCGACGGTAGACGTACACCTCGCCGCCGTGGTCGTCGACCCGCGGCGGTCGGCCCATCGCCTCCGGGGTGTGCTCCGGGCGGACCGTGTCGATGCGGTTGTCACGGACGCCCTGGCGCATGAGGGCGGCCAGGTCGGACCAGATCGCGTCCCATTCGGCGGGGGTGACCGTCCGGCCCGCGCGGTAGGGGTCGACCCGGTGCCGGAAGAGGACCTCGGCGCGATAGACGTTGCCGACGCCGGCGATGACCTTCTGGTCCATGAGGAGTGCGGCGATCGTCGTACGGCTGCGGGAGATGCGGGCGTACGCGGCCTGCGGGTCGGCGTCGGCGCGCAGCGGGTCGGGGCCGAGGCGGGCGTGTACGGCCTGCTTCTCCGCGTCCCCGATGAGGGCGCAGGTCGTGGGGCCCCGCAGGTCGACGTAGGAGGCCGGGGCCGCGAGGCGTAGCCGGACGGTGTCCGTGGGCGGCGGCGCGGGGGCCGGACCGAAGGTGACCTTGCCGAAGAGCCCGAGGTGTATGTGGATCCACCGGTCGGCGGTGAAGCCGAGGAAGAGGTGCTTGCCATGGGCCTCGGTGCGGGTCAGCGCGGCGTCGGCGAGGAGGGCCGCCGCCGCGGCGAACTTGCCCTGGGGACTGCTCACTTGCAGAGGCCGCCCGGTGAAGCGGGCGTAGTCCTGCGCCAGTCGGTGGATCGTGTGGCCTTCCGGCACCGGTGTGTTCCTTCCCCGCCCCGGGCTGTCCGGGATCCGTCTCGCCCACCCGCCGGGTCCGGTCGGGTGGGCGGCGTCTTCCGCCTGCGGCCGGAGGGTTACTGCTGGGGGTGGTGGGGCGGGACGGGGGGCAGGTCGCCGGTCGTCTCGTAGTCCGCCAGCATGTCGATGCGGCGGATGTGGCGCTCGTCCTGGGAGAACGGGGTGGCCAGGAAGGTCTCGACGAACTTCGTCACCTCGTCCTCGGTGTGCATGCGGGCGCCGACCGCGACGACGTTGGCGTTGTTGTGCTGACGGCCGAGGGACGCGGTCTCCTCGCTCCAGGCCAGCGCCGCCCGGACGCCCTTCACCTTGTTCGCGGCGATCTGCTCGCCGTTGCCGGAGCCGCCGATCACGATGCCGAGGGAGTCGGGGTCCGCGGCCGTCCTCTCCGCCGCGCGGAGACAGAAGGGCGGGTAGTCGTCCTGGGCGTCGTAGATGTGGGGCCCGCAGTCGACCGGGTCGTGACCCGCCGCTTTGAGCCATTCGACGAGGTGGTTCTTGAGTTCGAAGCCGGCATGGTCCGAGCCGAGATACACGCGCATGGGACGAGTGTGACATGGGGGCCGCGGGGTAGCAGCCCCGGGTGCCGCGTCTGGAAACGCTCAACAATGCCGTGGAAGCTCAGGAAAACCTCAAGTAACAATCTGGAATCAAAGGTTCCTGAATTCATTCGCCTCGGATTCACTGGACCGGCTCGTACGCCCCCCACCGCACGATCCCCCTGATTCCCCTCACGCGGCGCAAAGGAAAGACATCCCCATGACTTCGCAGCCGACTCTCACCAAGGCCGAACCAGGCCCCGGAGGCACCGGAGAACCCGGTTCCGGACTTCAGGCAGGCCTCAAGAACCGCCATCTGTCGATGATCGCCATCGGCGGCGTCATCGGCGCCGGGCTGTTCGTCGGTTCCAGTTCCGGCATCGCCACCGCGGGGCCGGGCATCCTGCTCTCCTACGCGCTCGTCGGCACGCTCGTGGTGCTGGTGATGCGCATGCTGGGTGAGATGTCCGCGGCCAATCCGACCTCCGGTTCCTTCTCCGCGCACGCGGACCGCGCACTCGGACGCTGGGCCGGGTTCTCCATCGGCTGGCTGTACTGGTTCTTCTGGGTCGTGGTGCTGGCCGTGGAGGCGACCGCCGGGGCCAAGATCCTCGAAGGATGGATGCCCGCCGTTCCCCAGTGGGGGTGGGCGCTCATCGTGATGGTCGTGCTGACCGCGACCAACCTCGTCTCCGTCGGCTCCTACGGCGAGTTCGAGTTCTGGTTCGCCGGCATCAAGGTCGTCGCCATCGGCGCGTTCATCGTGGTGGGCGGCCTCGCCGTGTTCGGCGTGCTCCCCGGCGCCGACAGCGACAAGGCCGGGCTGGGCAACCTCACCGGCCACGGCGGCTTCCTGCCCAACGGACCCGGCGCGATCCTCACCGGCGTCCTGCTCGTCGTGTTCTCCTTCATGGGCAGTGAGATCGCGACCCTCGCCGCCGGCGAGTCCGAGAACCCGCAGCGGGCCGTGACCAAGTCCACCAACAGCATCATCTGGCGGATCGGCGTCTTCTACCTCGGCTCGATCTTCGTGGTCGTCACGCTGCTGCCCTGGGACGACCCGTCCATCAAGGAGCAGGGCTCCTACGTCGCCGCCCTCGACTCGCTCGGCATCGCGCACGCCGGTCAGATCATGAACTTCATCGTGCTGACGTCCGTCCTGTCCTGCCTCAACTCCGGTCTCTACACGGCTTCCCGCATGGCCTTCTCGCTCGGCGAGCGGGGCGACGCGCCGAAGGCCTTCGCCCGGACGACGCGCCGTGGCGTCCCCCTCGCGGCGATCGTCTCCTCCGTGGTCTTCGGGTTCGTCGCCGTCTTCTTCAACTACCGGTTCCCGGACTCCGTCTTTCTCTTCCTGGTGAACTCCAGCGGCGCCGTGGCGCTGTTCGTCTGGCTGGTGATCTGCTTCTCACAGCTGCGGATGCGGAAGATCATCCAGGCCGAGGCACCCGAGAAGCTGGTCGTGAAGATGTGGCTGTACCCGTATCTGACCTGGGCGACCGCCGCACTCATCGTCTTCGTGCTCGGCTACATGCTGACCGACACCGAGGGGGAGAGCAGCGGGCGGACGACGGTACTGCTGTCGCTGCTCGTCGCCGCGATCGTGGTCGCCATCGCCGTGGTGAAGGAGCGCGGCGCGAAGGCGCGGACCAACCACTCCCCCACCGGTCCCGCCGACCCCGCGGTCGGCTCCTCCGTCTCCGCCGGCTCCCCCGCCGACAAGAGCTAGCGCCGCGACCGGACGGCCGATGACGGGGGGCTCGTTTCGGCGGGCCCCCCGTCCGTCGTGTCCGGGCCGCGCTGGCCGACCGTCCCGACCGCTCCGCTCCCCCGCTCTGTCCCCTCATCCCCCCGCTCTGTCCCCTCCCCTCTGTCCCCTCCCCTTCGCTGGGCTCTCACATCACCGTGAAGCTGTCCTTCACGGCCTCGTACGTCTGCAGGGCCTCCGCCTCCCTCCCGGGCCGGTACCGGGTGTTGATCTGATAGGACTTCCCGCTCTCGTCGAAGCCCGGCAGCCGGGCGTGCCAGGGGTCGCCCCGGAGGGTGAAGGCGTACTCCCAGACCACCGCCGGCCGGCCGCGGAACGTCGTCTCCTCCAGCCGGATCTTGCGGTAGTCCCGGTCCTGGCGGGCGTTCTCCTCGGAGGTCCGCCAGGCGTCCATCACGTCGCCGCGGGCCAGGGAGGACTTCGCGACCAGTTCCTGGGCGCCGTCGGGGGACGTGTAATGCACCTCCGAGCCCGTCTTCACGTCCCGCCGCCAGCCCTTCGGCGTCGCCCAGGCGTAGCCGCCCGCCTCCGCGTGCGTGCCCGGCGGCAGGCTCGGCGGCCGGAACGTCCGCTGCACCGTGGGGGACGCGGAGCCCGAGCCGGGCGGCGGGTGGGCGGCGGAGCCACTGGCGGAGCCAGCGACGGATGCGGCGGCGGTGGACGGGCCGGACGCCCTGCCGCCGGCCCGGTCCGCACCGTTCCGTGCGCCGGGGATCGTCGCCGGCACGACCGCGACGACCGCACCGACGGCGGCGACGCCGAGGGCGGCGAACAGGCCGGTACGCCGACGGCCCGCCCCTCCGAGTGCCCGCCTGCTCGCGGTCCTGCCCGTGCGCTGCGACTGCGCCTGTCCCGGTGCGGGTTCGCGTGCCTGCCGCCGGGTCCGCCCCCGGGTCCGCCCCGCCGCTCGTTCCGCGCGAGGGGCGTCGGACGCCGGGGCGGTGCGCCCGTCCGGGATCGACCTGCGTTCCGTGACCGCCTGGAAGCGGGCGAGGGAGATCCCGGAACGCGGGGGCGGGGCTCCGGCCGCCGGCGCCGACGCTGGGCGGGGGAAGGCGATGGGGGTGAGGAGAGACTCCAGGGCGGGGAGGGTGGGACGGGCCGCGGGGTCCTTCTCCAGCAGCGCGGCGAGGACGTTTCGCAACGGGCCCGCGTCGGCGGGGAGTTCGGGCTCCTCGTAGAGCGCCGCGTGCAGGGTGGCCAGTGTGGTGTCGCGGGCGAAGGGGGAGTGGCCGGCCAGCGCGGCGCAGAGTGTCGCGCCCAGGGACCACACGTCGGAGGGCGGGCCCTGCGGGCGGCCGGAGATGCGCTCCGGCGCCATGTAGTTGGGGGAGCCGACCAGCATGCCGACCATGGCCAGCGCCTTCGTGTCCTGGATGGCGGCGATGCCGAAGTCCGTGAGGACGATCCGCCGACCGCCGGGCGCGGCGAAAGACCTGCCGGAAGGATCCAACAGCGGTTTCTCCTGCCCCATCGACCGTCTCGCGGCCGGCGCGTCGAGGTCCTTTGCGGTGGACGCGACCTTCGACCTGGGGAAGACCGGAAAGATCTGCCTTCCCGTCCAGACCGCCGACGGCGCGAAGACGTACTGGCAGCAGGGCCCGGTGCCGTTCGGCACGACGAACCCGTAGCCGAACGCGCCCGCCACCCCGCTGCTCCTCGGCACCGACAACACGCCCGTGAGCCCGGTCGGCGACGAACTGCCGAGGACCGGCGTCGGACGGGACCTGCTGCCGCTCGGCGCGGCCGGGGCGTCGCTGCTCACGGCGGGCGCGGCCGGCCTGTGGTGGTCCCGGCGTCCGACCGGGCCGAAGGCGACCTGAACCCCGAAGGGCCGCAGAACGCCCAAGGGCCGAAGAACGCGGAAGAGGTCCGCCGGGGCGCGTCGCTGGACGACCCGGGCGGACCTCTTCCGCACCGACCGGACCCGCCGGCCGGAATTCGTCGCAGGTGCCTACCGCTTGACGAGCTTCCACGCCGTCGGCAGCAGGCCCATCGCCAGGGCCGCCTTGACCGCGTCCCCGATCAGGAAGGGGGTGAGGCCCACCGCGATCGCCTGGGAGGCCGAGAGGTCGGCGGCGTAGGCCAGGTACGGGACGCCGACGGCGTAAATAACGGCCTCGCCCAGCAGCATCGCGCCTGCCGTGCGCGGCACGGAACGGTCGGCGCCGCGGCGGGCGAGCGCGCCCACGACGGCCGTCGCGAGGATCATGCCGAGGATGTAGCCGAAGGAGACGCCGATGCCGGAGGAGCCGTCGGCGAACCACGGCACGCCGGCCAGGCCGGCCAGCGCGTAGACGGCGAGCGAGGAGACTCCGCGACGGACGCCGAGGGTCGTGCCGACGAGCAGCGCGGCGAAGGTCTGGCCGGTCACCGGAACGGGGCTGCCGGGGACGGGGACCGCGATCTGGGCGGCGAGTCCGGTCAGCGCTGCACCGCCGAGTACGAGCGCGAGGTCCCGGACGCGGGAGGCCGGGAGCAGGTCGGCGAGGACCTGTCCGGGGCGTGCGGGGGTGGCGGCGGTGCTCATGGGGACTCCGCGGGGATCGGGGGCGGATCGGAACACGGCGACGCTATCCCAGCGCGGTCGAGCCGCTCACCGTCAACGCTCGACAAAGGGTGCGACCGCGGCGTGGTGGACTCCACACAAAAGATGCCCATTACACCGGGTGTGGCGTGACGCCGATCACTGAGGTGGGGATGTTTCGCTCACCTTTCCGCCTGCGACGGGATTGTGAACTCCCGCCAACGAAATCCTAGTGGTCTGGTGGGATTCAGGTTCTCTGCCCTACGCTTCCAGCCATGTTCGCCCTCGCCCAGTCCAGGAACCTCACGTCGCGTCGCTATGTCGACCTGCGACGCCAGGGCACGGCCACCTGTCGTCGGCCGGTCTGAGGCGCTGTCGCTCGGCGCCTCTCCCGAGGCGTGCGCGGACGTGGACCCGCCACGTCGTAAGCCACGTGGTTCACAACTCCGGACATCGACCCACTGCTCCAGTGGACGGGAAACACATTCCATGAGCTGTCGCACCCTCTGTCGCTGACGCGCCCTCTGTCGCTGTCGCGCCGCCTGTCGCTGACGCACTGTCTGCCGTCGGCGCGCCCGGCGCGCCTTCTCGCCGCGTTCTCCGTCCGCTTTGCCGCGTTCTCCACAGACGCGGGCGGGAGAACGCGGTCCGACGCCGCGTGATCCTGCGCGCGTGCGTTCCCCTGGCCCGGACCGTCTTTCCGTGACGGCTCCCGCGTTCCGTCTGCGTTCTCCGCCGCTTTCCCCTTGGGGGTCCCGCTGTGCCTGCCATCCATGACCGACGCGTCTTCCTCACCTCCCTGCTCGGCGCCGCCGCCGGTGTCGCCGGTCTCAGCGGTTGCGCCCGGAGCAGCGCCGCCGCGAGCGGGAAGGGCCCCTCCACCGCCCCGCTCACGGCAACGGTGCCCGCCGGCACGAGCCTGAGGATCTCCTCCTTCCAGAACGTCCAGCAGGTGCAGTTCAAGCTGGCGAAACTGCCCGCGTTGCCGTTCGAGGTGTCGGACTGGCTCAATATCGGGGCCGGGCCCGACGTCATCAACGCGTTCCGCGCGAAGTCCCTGGACCTCGCCAACAACGCGGGAATTCCGCCGATCCAGGCGCATTTCCAGGGTTTCGACGCGAAGATCGTCGCTGTCGACATCACGCGCAAGCCGAACTACCTCTTCGCCACCAAGCCCGGCAGCGACATCCGCACCGTGGCGGACTTCCACGGCAAGAAGCTGGCGTTCTCGCAGGGACAGGCCCAGGGCGTGGTCCTGCTGCGGGCGCTGAAGAAGGCCGGCCTGGCGTACGACGACGTGCAGCTCGTCCCGCTGACCAGCAACCAGTTCCTCACCGCGCTGCAGTCCGGCCAGGTCGACGTCGCCCCGCTCGGCAACACCCAGGTGCCCGCCTACCTCCAGCAGTACGCGTCCAAGGGCGCCCGGACCGTCACCACCGACGTCGTCGACCTGCTCAACCTGCTGTGGGCGCCGGCGTCCGTGCTGAACGACAGGGCGAAGGCGGCCGCGGTCGCCGCGTACATCCCGCAGTGGGCGCAGGGCCAGGTGTGGCAGTACGAGCACCCGGACGTGTGGAACGAGGAGTTCTACGTCAAGACGCAGAACCTGAACCTCGACCAGGCGCGGGCGATCACCGCGCTCGCCAACAAGCCGCTGTTCCCGCCCAGTTGGGCCGAAGCCGTCCGATGGGAGCAGGAGACCGCGGATCTGCTCGCGGAGGGCGGCTTCGTGAAGGAGTTCGACGTCTCCTCGCTCTTCGACCACCGCTTCGAGGGCATCGCCGCGAAGTCCGTAGCCGCCGAGTACCGGAAGTGACCGCCATGACCACCACCACCCTGAGCACGGCCCCCCTCGCGGCCGCCGAACCGGCGCCCCGACGACGGCGCCGCCGCAGCCTCTCCCCCGGCAAACGCCTGCCCGCCGCCCGCATGGCCGGACCGCTCGTCGTCCTCGCCCTGTGGGCCGCCGCCTCCGCCGCCGGGCGGCTCGACCCCGCGGCGATCCCCGCGCCCTGGACGGTGCTGGAGACCGGCGCCCGGCTGTGGAGCGACGGCACGCTCACCACCGACGTCCTCACCTCGCTGGAGCGCGCCGGATACGGCTTCGCGATCGGCCTGACCGCCGGCGTGGCGCTCGCCCTGGCATCCGGGCTGTCCCGGACCGGAGAGGCGCTGATCGACGGGACCGTGCAGCTCAACCGGGCGATCCCGACGCTCGGCCTGATCCCGCTGTTCATCCTCTGGCTGGGCATCGGCGAGACCTTCAAAATCGCGATCATCGCGATCGTCGTCTACATTCCGATCTACCTCAACACCCATGCCGCGTTGTCCGGCATCGACCACCGGTTCGTCGAACTCGCCGAGGTGCAGGGGCTGTCGAGGGTGCAATTCATCCGGGAGATCGTGATTCCCGGCGCGCTGCCCGGATTCTTCGTGGGCCTCCGGCTCGGCGTCACCGGCTCCTGGCTGGGTCTGGTCGTCCTGGAGCAGATCAACGCCACCAGCGGCCTCGGCTACATGATGTTCCAGGCGCAGAACTACGGCCAGTCGGACGTCATCCTGGTCGGCCTCCTCATCTACGGCGTCTTCGGTCTGATCTCCGACAGCGCGGTCCGTCTCGTCGAACGGAGGGTGCTGTCATGGCGCCGTACACTGAGCAGCTGACCCGTACCGCTGGCGTCCAACTGCGCGGTCTGACCCGGTCGTTCGACGGACGCACGGTCCTCGACGCCGTCGACCTGGACATCCCCGCCGGACAGTTCGTGGCCCTGCTCGGGCACAGCGGCTCCGGCAAGAGCACCCTGCTGCGGGCGGTCGCGGGCCTGGACCACGCGGTCGCCGGCGGCGGAGAGCTGACGGCTCCGGAGCGGGTCTCCGTCGTCTTCCAGGACTCGCGACTGCTGCCCTGGCGGCGGGTGCTGGAGAACGTCCTGCTGGGCCTCGACGGCCGGGAGGCCGGGCACAGGGGGCAAGAGGCGCTCGCCGAGGTCGGGCTTGAGGGACGCGAGCGGGCCTGGCCCAACGAGCTGTCCGGCGGTGAGGCGCAGCGCGCCGCACTGGCCCGCTCCCTGGTCCGCGAGCCCGAACTCCTGCTGGCCGACGAGCCGTTCGGGGCGCTGGACGCGCTCACCCGGATCAAGATGCACACCCTGCTGCGCGAACTGTGGGAGCGCCACCGGCCCTCCGTGCTGCTCGTCACGCACGACGTGGACGAGGCGATGGTGCTCGCCGACCGCGTGCTCGTCCTGGAGCACGGCCGGATCGGGCTCGACCTGACCGTCGAGCGGCCGCATCCGCGCTCGTACCGGGATCCGCTGCTCGGCGAGTACCGCGAGCGGCTGCTTGCGGCGCTGGGCGTGACGGCGGACATCGGCTGAAGCCGGTCGGTCGCCGGCCGGTCCGCCTGCTTTGGGCCGCCGCCCCCCGGACCCCCGATTCGGGCCCTGCCAGGCCTCGTCCCCGAGCCCCCCAGAGGGGGCGCCGCCGGACGGGCCGAGTCTTCCCAGCGTTCATTCCTCCTCCCACCGTCCGAAGGACACGCAATGCCCCGCCAGCTTCATCTCAACGCGTTTCTCATGAACACCGGTCACCACGAGGCCTCGTGGCGGCTGCCCGAGAGCGATCCGCACGCCCATGTCGAGCTGAGCCACTACGTCAGGCTGGCCCGGACCGCCGAACGCGGCGCCTTCGACTCGCTGTTCCTCGCCGACGGCCCCCAGCTGTGGGGCGACCTGGCACAGCGGCCGGCCGGTTCGCTGGAGCCGCTCACGCTGCTCACCGCGCTGGCGACGGCGACCGAGCACATCGGTCTCATCGCCACCGCGTCGACCTCCTACAACTCTCCCTACAACCTGGCCCGCAAGTTCGCCTCGCTGGACATCATCAGCGGTGGCCGGGCCGGCTGGAACATCGTCACCACGGCCGGTGCGGAGGCCGCCCGCAACTTCGGTCTCGACGCCGAGCCCGCGCACGCCGAGCGGTACGCCCGGGCCGCCGAGTTCCTCGACGTGGCGCTGAAGCTCTGGGACAGCTGGGAGGACGACACGATCGTCGCCGACAAGGCGTCCGGCGTCTGGGGCGACGACCGCAAGATCCACCCGCCCCGGCACCGGGGGACGTACTTCAGCGTCGAGGGCGCGCTCAACGTCCCGCGTTCGCCGCAGGGTTACCCCCTGCTGGTGCAGGCGGGCTCGAGCGAGGACGGCAAGGTGTTCGCCGCCCGGTACGCGGAGGCGGTGTTCACCGCCCAGCAGACCCTCGCCGACGCGCAGGCCTTCTACGCCGATCTGAAGGCCCGCACGGCGGCGGGCGGCCGCGATCCGGACCACATCAAGGTGCTGCCCGGGATCGTGCCGGTGATCGGCTCCACGGAGGCCGAGGCACGGGAACACGAACGTGTCCTCGAGGACCACATCGTGTACGCGCACGGCGTCGGGCGGCTGGAGTCGCTGCTGCAACTGGAGCCCGGCACACTGGAGTTGGATGCCGAGCTGCCCGCCGCTCTGCCGTCCGAGGAGGCCATCGAGGGCGCGAAGAGCCGCTACACGCTCGTGGTGGAGCTCGCCCGGCGCGAACGCCTCACCGTGCGGCAGCTGATCGGGCGGCTCGGCGGCGGCCGCGGGCATCTCACCTTCGCGGGGACGCCCGAGCAGGTCGCCGACAAGATCGAGACCTGGTTCCGGCAGGGCGCCGCCGACGGTTTCAACATCATGCCCGCCGTCCTCCCCTCCGGCCTCGACGCCTTCGTCGACCACGTCGTCCCGGTCCTGCGCGCCCGAGGGCTGCTGCGTACCGGGTACGGCCCGCGCACGATCCTGCGCGAGCGGTACGGCCTGCCGCGTCCCGCCAACCAGTACGTCGGCCCCACACTCGCCACCGTCTGAAAGGACCCTCCCATCTCCCTCCACCTGCGCAAGCTCCCCGCGAACATCGGCGCCCACGTCAGCGGCGTCGACGTCGCCGGGCCCCTCGACGAGGGCGCCCGTACCGCCCTGCGCGAGGCGCTCAACGTGCACAACGTGCACAACTACGACAAGCAGCCGCGCCGGCTGCACCGGGTGACCCTCGCCGGCGACATCCCGGTCGGCGTCGAGGGCAAGGAGAGCTACTCGACCGAGGGGGGCGCGGCGCACTACACGTCCGTCGCGGCGTGACCGCGCCGTGACGGGACGGCCCCGCGAGGACAGGACTCGCGGGGCCGTTGCCGTGCCGTTCCCGTACGGCGACCGTGCGAGTCGCGACGCCCGCACGGCGCGGGGGGTTCCCGGCGGACGCCGTCGCGGGCGACAGTGCCCGCATGGGTCTTCCGAAGAGACGTTGCCCCAACTGCGGGGACACCGAGCAGCACTTCCGGCGCCTGCACGACGCCGAGCGCGCCTACGCCCTCGGGCAGGTGCACAGCGCGGACGTCCACAAATACCGGCGCTGCACCCGCCAGGGCTGTGTGCGGGTGCAGTCCTACTTCAACTGGAGGGCCGGCTTCGACCTCCCGGAGGAGTTCCGGACGCCGCCGCGGCCGGTCCCCCAGGTGTAGTGCCCTGTGAGGTCGGGGACCTCGGGGCGTGCGGGTCACGCCGCCGTGCCGGCCGATGGGCGGGAGCGGCGGGCCGTGCTGATGCGGACGCCGCACGTCACGGCCTCACAGGTTGCTGAAGTCGGGGCCCTTGGTCCGGGTGCGCTTGATCTCGTAGAAACCGGGGACCGACGCCACCGCGAGAGTGCCGTCCCACAGGCGGCCGGCCTCCTCGCCCTGGGGGGCGGGGGTGACGACGGGGCCGAAGAAGGCGATCTGCTCGCCGTCGGGTCCGGGCACGGCGATGACGGGGGTACCGACGTCCTGGCCGACCTTCTCTATGCCCTCCTTGTGGGAGGAGCGCAGCTGGGCGTCGAACTCGAAGTCCGACTGCTCGGCGTAGTCGATCAGGGAGGCGGGCAGGCCGACGTCCTTCAGCGCGCCGGCGACGGCCTCCAGGGTCGGGCCCTCGCCGTTGTTGTGGATGCGGGTGCCCAGAGCGGTGTACAGCGAGCCGAGGACGCCCTCGCCGTGCAGCTGCCAGGCGGCGGTGACCACGCGCACCGGCTGCCAGGCCTTGACCGCCAGCATCTCGCGGTACTCGTCGGGCAGTTCGTCGAGCTTGTTCTCGTTGAGGACGGCGAGGCTCATGACATGCCAGCGGACCTCGATGTCACGGACCTTCTCCACTTCCAGCACCCACCGGGAGGTCATCCAGGCCCACGGGCACAGCGGGTCGAACCAGAAGTCGACGGGGGTCTTCTCCGACATGTCTCTCCCTAGAGATCCTCAGCAGACGCAACTCTCCCGCTACAACACCGCGACCCGTGCCGCACATTCCCTGCCGCCCCGCGTCAGGTGCGCATGGCAGGATCGCTCCTGTCCGCCAGACCCATGCGCCACGCAGTGAGGGAGTACCGCCCGTGCCCGGTGAGAACCTGTCCCGTGACGAGGCCCGGGAGCGGGCCGCCCTGCTGTCCGTCGACGGGTACGACGTGTCCCTCGACGTCCGTTCGGCGGTCGCCGGCCCGTCCGAGGACGGGCCGCGCACCTTCAGGTCGGTCACCGCGATCCGGTTCCGCTGCAACGAGCCCGGCGCGTCGAGTTTCGCCGACCTGATCGCGCCGAGTGTCACGTCCGTCTCCCTCAACGGCCGCGATCTCGACCCCGGCGAGGTCTTCGACGGCACCCGGATCCTGCTGGAGGACCTGGCGGCGGAGAACGAGCTGGTGGTGGACGCCCGGTGCGCCTACTCCCGCACGGGCGAGGGCCTGCACCGCTTCGTCGACCCGGAGGACGACGAGGTCTACCTCTACACGCAGTACGAGCCCGCCGACGCGCGACGGGTCTTCGTCACCTTCGAGCAGCCCGACCTCAAGGCCCCCTTCCGCTTCGAGGTGCGCGCGCCCGAGGAGTGGACGGTGTGGAGCAACGGCGCCGGCGAGCTCGCGGACGGGGTCTGGCGGTTCGCGGAGACGAAGCCGATCTCGACGTACATCACCTGTGTCGTGGCCGGCCCCTACCACTACGTGACGGACACCTACACGCGTGACCTGGGCGACGGCACTACGCTGGAGATCCCCCTCGGCGCGATGTGCCGCAAGGGGCTGGCCCCCTACTTCGAGGCCGACGACGTCTTCCTGATCACGCGGCAGGGCCTGGACTTCTTCCACGACCACTTCGACTACCCGTACCCCTTCGGCAAGTACGACCAGGCGTTCGTGCCCGAGTACAACCTCGGCGCGATGGAGAACCCGGGCCTGGTGACCTTCCGCGAGGAGTACATCTTCCGCGGGAAGGTGACGCGGGCCTCGTACGAGGCGCGGGCCAACGTCATCCTGCACGAGATGGCCCACATGTGGTTCGGCGACCTCGTCACCATGGTGTGGTGGGACGACCTGTGGCTGAAGGAGTCCTTCGCCGACTTCATGGGCACCTTCGCGAGCGTCGGCGCGACGCGCTTCTCCGACAGCTGGATCACCTTCGCCAACCGCCGCAAGGCCTGGGCCTACCGCGCCGACCAACTGCCCTCCACGCACCCGATCACCGCCGACATCCGCGACCTTCAGGAGGCCAAGCTCAACTTCGACGGGATCACCTACGCCAAGGGCGCCAGCGTGCTCAAGCAGCTGGTGGCCTACGTCGGTCAGGACGCGTTCCTGGAGGGCGCCCGCCGCTACTTCAAGCGGCACGCGTACGGCAACACGGGCCTCGGCGACCTGCTGTCGGTCCTCGGCGAGACCAGCGGCCGGGACATGGCCGCGTGGGCGCGGTCCTGGCTGCAGACGGCGGGCGTGAACTCGCTGACCCCGCAGGTGCTGCTGGACGCGGCGGGCCGGATCGCCGAGCTGGCGGTGCTCCAGGAGGCCCCGGAGTCCCATCCGGAGCTGCGACCGCACCGGGTCGCGGTCGGTCTGTACCGCCGGGAGGAGGGCCGCCTGGTGCGGTACGCGCGCACCGAGGCGGACGTCGACGGTCCGCGCACGATCGTGCCGGACCTGGCCGGCCAGGAGGCGCCGGAGCTGGTCCTGGTCAACGACGACGACCTGACGTACTGCAAGACCCGCTTCGACGAGACCTCGCTGGACGCCCTGCGCTCCTCCCTGGGCGACATCACCGACCCGCTGGCCCGCGCGCTGTGCTGGTCGGCGCTGTGGAACATGACGCGGGACGCGCTGCTGCCCGCGCGGGACTTCATCGGGCTGGTGCTGCGCTTCGCGGGGCGCGAGTCGGACATCGGCGTGCTGCAGATGCTGCACGCGTGGGCGGAGTCGGCACTGGTGCACTATGTGGCGCCGCCGCTGCGGGAGACCGGAGCGCGACTGCTGGCCGAGGGCGCCGAGCGCGAGCTGTACGCCGCCGCGCCGGGCAGCGAGCACCAGCTGGCCTGGGCGCGGTTCTTCGCCGGCACGGCCGAGAGCCCGGCCCGCTTCGAGCTGCTGCAGGGCCTGTTGGACGGCACGACGGCCATCGAGGGGCTGGAGGTCGACCAGGAGCTGCGCTGGACGTTCCTGGAGCCGCTGGCCGCCCACGGGTACGCGGACGAGAAGGCGCTGGAGGCCGAACTGGCCCGCGACGACACGGCGTCCGGCAGGCGCCACCAGGTCCGCTGCCTCGCCGCCCGCCCCTCGGCGGCGGTCAAGGCGCAGGCGTGGGCGCAGGTGGTGGAGTCCGACGCCCTCTCCAACGCCCTGGTGGAGGCGACGATCGCCGGGTTCGGCCAGCCCTCGCAGCGGGAGCTGCTGGCGCCGTACCGGGACAAGTACTTCGCGGCGATCGAGCGGGTCTGGTCCGAGCGTTCCATCCAGATCGCGATGACCATCGTCAAGGGCCTGTTCCCGTCCTTGCAGGACTCCCCGCAGACGCTCGTGGAGACGGACATCTGGCTGGCCGCGCACGACTCGGCGCCCCCGGCGCTGCGCCGGCTGGTCCTCGAGGCGTGGGACGACCATGCGCGGGGCCTGCGCGGACAGGCGTGCGACGCGCGGGCCGAAGCGGGGACCGCGACCGACTGAGGCGTGCTTCCGGCGTGATTCGGAAAGCCCCTCCGAGCGTTTCCCGTCCGAGCGCTTCCCCCTGCAGGCTCTACCTTTGGCCATGAATTTTGCCGACGGTCACCGTTACGGAATTCAGCCAATCCGACCCGTAACCCCTGGCACCCTCCTTCGGGACCAGGGGTTTTCGGCCCCTACTCGGCATCCGAACATCCGTCCTTTAGGGCGAACTTGTCCCGATTTGCCGACAGGCGTGTAACGGCGGTTAGTCGGCCCGCCGCGGGCGGAATCCCCTCTGCATGACCCACAACACCCCGCTCCCCCGCGTCCCTTCGGCGTCCCCCCGCCCCGTCCGCCACCTCTTTGACGTCCACCGCCGCGTCGCCACCGCCGCCCGCCTCCGCTCGCAGGGCGTGACGGCCGCCGAGGCCGACGAGCAGTGCCGTCCCGGCGGGCCCTGGCAGCAGGTGCTGCCCGGTGTGTACCTGCTCCACCCGGGACCGCCCACCAGCGAGGAGCGGCTGCACGCGGTGCTGATGTACGCGGCCCGCCAGACCTCGGCGGCCGCGGTGCCGCCCCAGCCCGTCTCCGGGGACCCGCACCGGCCGGTGTACCGGGACGCGATGATCACGGGTCTGGCCGCCCTGAACCTGCACGGGCTGGCGTCCGCCCCGCCGCTGACGTCGCTGGAGCACGTCGACGTCCTGGTGCCGCGACTGCGCCGGCTGCGCTCGACGGGCTGCGCGCACGTCGTCCGCACGGCCTCGCTGCCGGCTCCCGAGCAGGCGACCGGGGTCCCGGTGGCGCCGGTGCCGCGCGCCCTGGCCGACGCGGTGGCCGGGCTCACGGACGCGGGAGCGGTGCGGCGGCTGCTGTCGGAGGCGGTGCGCGGGGGTCACTGCGAACCGGCGTCCGTGGTGCGGGAGCTGAACGACGCCAGGCTGCTGAGCCGGCCGCATGTGGTCGACGCCGTGGACGCGTTGCTCGCGGAGGGACGCGCGATCGCGGAGGACCGCCTGTACGCGATGGTGCGCGAGCACGGGCTGCCCGACCCGGTGTGGAACGTGGACCTGTGCCTGCCGGGCGGCCTCCACCTCGGCGGCCTGGACGCCTACTGGCCGGATCAGGCGGTGGCGGTGGAGCTGGACACCCGGGCCCCGCGCCAGGACGAGGACGCGCTGTGGTCCGAGTACGCGCGCAAGCGGGAACACCTGGAGCGGCTGGGTATCACCGTCGTGTACGTCACCCCGAAGAAGCTGCGGGACGCGGGGGAGCAGCAGGCGGCGGTGGTCCGCACGGCGCTGATGGCGTCGGGCGACCGCGACCCGGCCGCGTACGTCGTGGTGCTTCCCCGGCATTGACCCATTCCCCTCGCGAACGAGAGGGATACCCGGTGCGCCGCCTCGCCGGACGCCGACGACAGACGCCCCGCGGCCGGGCGTCCCCGGCGGCCGGCGACAGGCCCTCGACCGCCCTCTCATTCCACTGGCGGCACGGCTTCTTCCGGCGGCACGGCTTCCTTCGGCGACACGGGCTCCCCGGACGCCACGGCCTCCCCGGACGGCAAGACCCTCCGGCCGTTCACCGGGCGTTCCCGCCACAGCGCGAGCGCGGTGTCGACCAGGCGGACCCGGGTGAGGGAGGGCACCGCGTCCAGGTCGTGCCAGGCGGCCATGTCGGTGGAGCCGTTCACCTCGTGGCGCAGCTCCCCGCCGACGACCCGCCCCTCGTAGACGACGCGGACGCCGTGGTGGTCCACGGGACCGCGCAGGCCCTCGCGGCCGACGGTGCGGCGGGAGGAGTCGATGCCGAGCAGACCGGTCACCTCGACGCGGTAGCCGGTCTCCTCGTCGAGCTCGCGCACGACGGTGTCGAGGGGGTCCTCACCGTGCTCCATGCCGCCGCCCGGGAGCACCCACTCGAGGGTGCCGTCGAGCGCGGGCGAGCGGGCGAGCAGCAGCCGGCCGTCGCGGACACAGACGGCGTAGGCCGCCACCCTCAACTTCTTGCGCATACCGGGACGGTAGCCGGACCCGTCCGCCCGGACCGGGGTTTTCCGGCCCCACAGCCGCCGGACAGCGCACACAGTCGGCTCGTAGAGGGTTTTCCCCATGCATCCATATCGATTCGGTCAACTCTCCCCAAACAACTGACTCTTAGGCAAAGCTTTGCGGTCATCCGGGAGCGCATTCCGGAGGACCGTGATCAGTCAGGAACGGCCTGATCACGCGTCGCTCGTTCCTTTACCTACAAGGGATGCCGATGACCCTCACCCCCGAGCGTGAACCGATATCGGGCGCAAGACGCGTGGCCCGGACAGCCGTGGCCGCGGGCCTCGTGGCCGCGCTGTCCGCGGCCGGACCGATACCGATGGCCTTCTCCGCCGACGCCGGCCAGACCCCGGCCGCGGCCGACCCGGGCGTGAAGTCCGCCCACGACAAGCTCGGTTCCGACGACGCCGACCTCCTCGCCGAGGCCAAGGCCGCCGGCGACAAGAACGTCACGCTGATGGTCGCGACCGCCCCCGGCCGGACCGAGCAGGTCGCCGAGGAGCTGAACGCGGTCAAGGGCGGCTCCGTGGGCCAGTCCTACGACAAGCTCGGTTACGTCCGCGCCACCGTCCCGACCGGCAAGGCCGACTCCGCGATCGCCGCGGCCGCCAAGCTGTCCTCGGTGCACGCCATCGACCTGCGCCAGAACATCGTCCTCGACGACCCGGCGCCCAGCGCGGACACCGCCAAGTCCGGCAGGTCCGCCGCGAAGACGAAGACCTACCCGGCGCCGAGCAGGAAGACGCCCGCCGAGAACCCGTACAACCCGTCCTTCGAGACGGGCGCCGTCGACTTCGTGGAGAAGAACCCGAAGGCGGACGGCCGCGGCGTCACCATCGGCATCCTCGACTCCGGCGTGGACCTCGGCCACCCCGCGCTGCAGAAGACCACCACCGGCGAGCGCAAGATCGTCGACTGGGTGACGGCCACCGACCCGATCCTCGACGGCGACGCCTCCTGGCGCCCGATGACGACCTCCGTGTCCGGCCCCAGCTTCACCTTCGGCGGCCGCACCTGGACCGCGAAGCCCGGCTCCTACCAGGTCAACCTGTTCCGTGAGTCCGCCACCGCCGGCGGCGACGCCAAGGGCGACGTCAACCGCGACGGCGACACCACCGACGTGTGGGGCGTCCTGTACGACGCGGCCGCCGGCACCGTCACCGTCGACGTGAACAACAACGGCGACTTCGGCGACGACGCCGCGATGAAGCCGTACAAGGACGGTTACCAGGTCGGGTACTTCGGCACCGACAACCCGGCGACCGACGTCGTCGAGCGCCAGCCGTTCGTCGTGCAGATCCGCAAGGACGTGCCGATGGACCCGTTCGGCGGCGACTGGGTCGGCAAGAAGGCCGACTTCGCCAACATCGGTCTCATCGCCAGCGAGCACGGCACCCACGTGGCCGGCATCACCGCCGCGAACGGCCTGTTCGGCGGCAGCATGAACGGCGCCGCGCCCGGCGCGAAGCTCGTCTCCTCCCGCGCCTGCGTCTTCGGCCCGGGCTGCACCAACGTGGCCCTCACCGAGGGCATGATCGACCTGGTCGTCAACCGCGGCGTCGACATCGTCAACATGTCGATCGGCGGTCTGCCGGGTCTGAACGACGGCAACAACGCGCGCGCCGAGCTGTACACCCGCCTCATCGACACCTACGGCGTCCAGCTCGTGATCTCCGCGGGCAACGAGGGCCCCGGCGCGAACACCATCGGCGACCCCGGTCTGGCCGACAAGGTGATCTCGGTCGGCGCGGCCATCTCCAAGGAGACCTGGGCCGCCAACTACGGCTCGCAGGTGACGAAGAAGTACGCGCTGCTGCCGTTCTCCTCGCGCGGCCCGCGTGAGGACGGCGGCTTCACGCCGACGCTCGTCGCGCCCGGCGCCTCGATCAACACCACCCAGACCTGGCTGCCGGGCTCCCCGGTCGCCGACGCGGGCTACCCGCTGCCGGCCGGCTACTCCATGCTGCAGGGCACCTCGATGGCGTCCCCGCAGGCCGCGGGCGCCTCGGCGCTGCTGATCTCGGCCGCCAAGCAGCACAAGGTCGCGCTCACCCCGGCGATCCTGCGCACGGCGCTGACCTCGACCGCCCACCACATCAAGGGTGTGCAGGCGTACGAGGAGGGCGCGGGCGCCATCGACATCGTGGACGCCTGGAAGTCCATCAGGAAGGGCGCCACCGCCCACGACTACACCGTCAAGGCGCCGGTCGACACCGCGCTCGACCAGGCACTGAAGACCCCGGGCTTCGGCACCGGCGTCTACGACCGCGAGAGCGGTCTGAAGGCCGGGCAGAAGAAGACGTACGACGTCACCATCACCCGTACGTCCGGCCCCGACAAGGCGGTCCGCCACGAGCTCGAGCTCGAGAACAACGCGGCCGGCACCTTCCGGATCCTCGGCGACGACGAGGTGAAGCTGCCGCTGAACAAGCCGGTGACCGTCAGGATCCAGGCCAAGCCGAAGGCGGCGGGCATCGCCAGCGCCATCCTGGCGGTCGACGACCCGAAGACCGAGGGCGTCGACAAGCAGATCCTCAACACGGTCGTCGTCTCGACGCCGGTGAAGCACACGTTCTCCGTGTCGAACTCCGTGCAGCGCAACAGCTTCCAGTCGTACTTCCTGACCGTGCCCGAGGGCGCCAAGTCCTTCGAGGTCGCGATCGGCGGGCTGAAGGACAAGAGCCAGACGCGGTTCATCTCGATCCACCCGTACGGCGTCGCGGTCGAGGACAGCTCCACGATCTACTGCTACAGCAACTACCCCGACACCAACGGCTGCCGGCCGGACGCGCGCTCGTACCAGAACCCGCAGGCCGGGGTCTGGGAGATCGAGGTCGAGTCGCGCCGCACGTCGCCGCTGCTGGACAACCCGTACAAGCTGGACGCGACCGTCTACGGCGCCGTCTTCGACCCGGCGACCGTGACCGTGCCCGAGGCGAAGGTCGGCACCCCGGCCGCCGTCTCCTGGAAGGTCACGAACAACTTCGCCGCGATCGACGGCAAGCTGGCCGGCGGCCCGCTCGGCTCGTCCAAGGCGACCCGCCCGACCATCGCGAACGGCACGACCCAGACCACCACGGTCGAGGTCCCGGCCGGCGCCAAGTCGCTCGACGTCTCCATCGGCAACGTCTCGGACGCCTCCGCCGACCTGGACCTCACGGTCTTCGACGCGGCCGGCAAGCAGGTCGCGCAGCAGGCCGACGGTGACTCGGAGGAGGCGGTCTCCATCCCGTCGCCGGCCGCCGGCACGTACACCATCGAGGTCGCCGGGTACTCCGTCCCGGCCGGCACGACGGCGTACGACTACCTGGACGTGTTCTTCTCGTCCACCCTGGGCACCGTCTCCGTCGACGCGTCGACGCCGGTGAAGCTCGGCACGGGCGCCTCGACGTCGGTCAAGGCGACCGTCACCGCCGCGGCCGCCGCGCCCGAGGGCCGGGCCTTCTTCGGCCAGGTCCAGCTGGTGAACGCGCGGGGCACCGTCGCGGGCTCCGGCAGCGTGGCGATCGAGAAGGTCACCCCGTAACAAGGTCACCCCGTGACACCGTGCACGGCAGTGGGGGCGGGCGTCCGAAAGGGCGCCCGCCCCTCGCCGTTCCCGCCCCGTGCCCTTCCCCTCCCCGCGCCGTCGACCGGCTCCAGCCGGGGCACGCGCCATGCCCCGGTACCCGCCCGCGGGCCGACCCTCCCACCGTCTCACCGGCGTCCGTCCGGCGCCGCCCGGCTTGACCGACCCCCGTGGGAGCCCGCGCCCCGCGACCGACCCCGTCCCGGCCCCGGTCAGCCGGTCGTGGTCAGCCGGACGGGCTTCCTGTGCAGGTGAGGTCGGCCGTCTCGGGCAGTGCCCGGGCGAGCGCGGTCCGCATGGGCGCGATGTCGGCCTCGCCGACCGCCCAGACGTCGGGCGTGACCGACCCCCGCCCCAGCGCGACCAGCACGTGGTCACCCGCCGCCAACAGCGGGTCCATGTCGCGCTCCATCTCGAAGCCCGCCTCCCGCGTGCTCTCGGCCGGCCGGTACGCGTGCGTGACGCGCAGCGTGACCCGTTCTCGGGTCGTACCGGACAGCGGGCGGACGTCCGTCACCTCGCCCTCCACCACGAGCCGCGTGCAGACGAGGTACCCGGGGTCGCCGAGGGGGCTGCCGGCGTCCTCGGTGCCCTTGGCCCCCGGCCCGTCGGCGCGCGCGCCCGCGTCGCTCGCGGCGCTCGCCTTCGCGTCGGCGTCGTCGGACGCCCCGTGTCCCACCTGGACGACCGCCCACCCGGCCCCGAAAACCATCGCGCCGGCGGCGGCGACGCCCGCGGCGCGCAGCACGAGAGGCCGCAGCCGGGCCCCCGGCGAGGGCCGGGACGGCGAGGAGAACCGGGACGCGCGGGGCGGCCGGGAGCGCCGGAGTCGCCCGGGCCGGTGTGCCGGGGCGGCCCGCTGCTCCGCCGGCTCCGCCTGGACCGCCGGCTCCGCCGTGAGGGCGTCCGCGAGGACGCCGAGCTGTTCGCGCAACAGCGCGAGGTCGGCCGTCGCCGAGCGGTGCTCCGCCATGAAGGCGTCGTCCGCGCGGCTCTCCTGCGGCAGCGGCTCGTCGACGATCGCCGCCATCAGCGCGTCCAGGCCCGCGCGGCCGTCGTGTTCCGCGGTCACCTCACACCACCTCGTCCTCGTGCAGGCGGGCGCGCAGGGCCCGGACCGCCGTGTGCAGACGGCTCTTCACGGTGCCTTCCGGCACGCCCAGCTCCCGGGCTATCGAGCGCACCGGCAGGTCGGCGTAGAACCGCAGGACGAGGACCTGCCGCTGGGCGTCGGGCAGCTCGTCCAGGCCCTGGGCGACGGCGAGGGAGAGCACGCTGGTGTCCTCGCCCGAGGCGGGCTCGTGCTGGCGCAGCGAGGCGAGCCGCTCCCCCAGCCGCTCCTGACGGCGCTTGGCGCGATGCCAGTCCATGGCCAGGTTTGAGGCCACGACCGCAGCCCACGCGGAGACGTCGCGCGGCGCCTCGTAGCCGTTCGCCGCGCGTTCCAGCAACCGCAGGCGGACCTGCTGCACCCCGTCCGGCAGGTCCGCCTGCGGCACCCCGCCCAGCGCGAGCACCGCCCGAACCCGGCGTTCCTGCGCCGCGTCCAGGGGATCGTCGCCGGACACGGTCCCGTCCCCCTGGGCGCGATGGGCTCTTCTGCGCAGCACAGCCACCCCTCCCTACCGCGTCTCCACTACGACGTCGTGGGCCGCGGAAACGTTCGGCGCAGCCGTGACGAATGGCGCAGAGGCGTACGTCACACCGGCGCGCGCGGCAGCACAGCTTGCGGTGCGGGGTGCGCGCGGGGCGAATTCC
This sequence comes from Streptomyces sp. P3, assembly GCF_003032475.1. Lineage (NCBI taxonomy): Bacteria > Bacillati > Actinomycetota > Actinomycetes > Kitasatosporales > Streptomycetaceae > Streptomyces > Streptomyces sp. P3. The sequence goes on along the minus strand of NZ_CP028369.1, from coordinate 3,409,464 downwards.
TCCAGTTCAGCGGGGTGTGGGAGAGAGTTCCGCAACCGGTGTTCCCGGCGGGGCGTCCCAGCCCTCGGGCATGCGGGGCAAAGAATTGGACAGGCGGGCCGGGGTCGGCCGCATCATGGAATGGCCTCGGCCAGGGAACACGCACGTAAATGGGACGGACAGAGGGAGTCGCCGTGAGGGTCGGAATCGTCGGAGCCACCGGTCAGGTCGGCACGGTCATGCGCAGGATCCTCGAGGAGCGGGACTTCCCGGTCACGCAGCTGCGCCTGTTCGCGTCGGCCCGCTCGGCGGGGACGGTCCTGGACGGCGTGACGGTGGAGGACGCGGCGACGGCCGACTACACGGGCCTGGACATCGTCCTGTTCTCGGCGGGCGGCGCTACGTCGAAGGCGCTCGCGGAGAAGGTCGCCGCCCAGGGCGCGGTCGTGATCGACAACTCCTCCGCCTGGCGCAGGGACCCCGAGGTCCCCCTGGTCGTCTCCGAGGTGAACCCGCACGCGATCGCGAACCGCCCCAAGGGCATCATCGCCAACCCGAACTGCACCACGATGGCAGCGATGCCAGTCCTGAAGCCGCTGCACGCGGAGGCCGGCCTGGAGGCGCTGGTGGTCGCCACGTACCAGGCGGTGTCCGGTTCGGGCGTGGCCGGCGTGGCGGAGCTGCACGGCCAGGCGCAGAAGGTGGTGCCGGAGGCCGACAAGCTGACCCACGACGGCGGGTCGGTCGACTTCCCCGAGCCGCAGGTCTACCAGCGTCCCATCGCCTTCAACGTCGTCCCGCTCGCCGGCTCGATCGTCGAGGACGGCCTGGGCGAGACGGACGAGGAGCAGAAGCTCCGCAACGAGTCCCGCAAGATCCTGGAGATCCCGGACCTCAGGGTCTCCGGCACCTGTGTCCGGGTCCCGGTATTCTCCGGGCACTCCCTTCAGGTCAACGCCCGCTTCGCGCGTCCGCTGTCCGCGGAGCGCGCGACGGAGCTGCTGTCCGAGGCCGCCGGCGTGGTCCTCACCGACATCCCGACGCCGCTGGAGGCGGCCGGCAAGGACCCGTCCTTCGTGGGCCGCGTCCGCCGGGACGAGACCGTGGAGCACGGCCTCGCCCTGTTCATCTCCAACGACAACCTGCGCAAGGGCGCGGCGCTGAACGCGGTGCAGATCGCGGAGCTGGTGGCGGACGAGCTCAGGGGCTGACGCCTCGCGCACTTGCTGAGGGGTGACCGCCCGTGTTCGGCGGTCACCCCTCAGGTGCGCTCAGAGAGCGAGGTGCCGCCTGAGTGCGCCGTCGATCTCCGCCATGCGCGGTCGTGGCACCGCACCGATCCGCGCAAGGATCCGCTCCGGAGTCACGGCTCGAACCTGCTCGCACTGAGCCTTCGAGTCCTTGGGCAAGTGGCACTCGTCCGCGCCGAGGAACACCTGGAACGTCAGGACGCGCGTCGTGTTCGACGTGAGGGGCACCACGGTGATCACCCCTCGGCCGTGGCGCTCGACCGACCGGTTGGCGGCGTCGTTGGAGACGATCACCGAGGGGCGCGCCTTGTTCCCTTCGCTGCCTCGCGTCGGCTCGTAGTCGACCAGATAGATGTCACCGCGTCTCATCAGCCAGCCCGTCGCCCGCGAACCTGTCCCAGAACCCGGCGTCCTCGCTCCCGTCCCATTCCTGGAATGCCTCGGCGTACTCGGCCTCCAGCTGATCGGCACGCAGCAGTTCGATGGCAGCGTGTATCACGGCGGACCGCGAATCGGCCTCGGTTCTGGACGCGTACTCGTCGACGAAGGCGACGTCCTCCTGCGGCAGGCTCACACTGATCTTCATACTCCCGATGCTACCAACGGTAGGCAATCTGTTGCCACCGCGCAGTGGCCAGACTTCGTGGAAGGATGGCGCAACCGACACATATCGAGGAGATGACCGCGTGCCTGGCACAAACCTGACTCGCGAAGAGGCGCAGCAGCGGGCGAAGCTGCTCACCGTTGACTCGTACGAGGTCGATCTCGACCTCTCCGGCGCGCGGGAGGGCGGAACCTACCGGTCCGTGACCACGGTGCGCTTCGACGTGGCCGAAAACGGTGCCGCGTCCTTCATCGACCTGGTGGCCCCGACCGTCCACGAGGTGACGCTCAACGGGGAGGAACTGGCCCCAAAAGAGGTGTTCCAGGACTCCCGGATCGCCCTGCCGGGCCTGCTGGAGGGCCGCAACGTCCTGCGGGTCGTGGCGGACTGCGCGTACACCAACACCGGTGAGGGTCTGCACCGGTTCGTCGACCCGGTCGACGAACAGACCTATCTCTACACCCAGTTCGAGGTGCCGGACGCCCGTCGGGTGTTCGCGTCCTTCGAGCAGCCCGACCTCAAGGCGACCTTCCAGTTCACCGTGAAGGCGCCGACCGGCTGGACCGTCGTCTCCAACTCCCCGACGCCGGAGCCCAAGGACGACGTCTGGGTCTTCGAGCCGACGCCGCGGATCTCCAGTTACATCACCGCGCTCATCGTCGGCCCGTACCACAGCGTCCACAGCGTGTACGAGAAGGACGGGCAGTCGGTGCCGCTCGGCATCTACTGCCGGCCCTCGCTCGCCGAGTTCCTCGACTCGGACGCGATCTTCGAGGTCACCCGGCAGGGCTTCGACTGGTTCCAGGAGAAGTTCGACTACGCGTACCCGTTCAAGAAGTACGACCAGCTGTTCGTGCCGGAGTTCAACGCGGGCGCGATGGAGAACGCGGGCGCGGTCACCATCCGCGACCAGTACGTGTTCCGGTCCAAGGTGACCGACGCCGCGTACGAGCTGCGCGCCGAGACGATCCTGCACGAGCTGGCCCACATGTGGTTCGGCGACCTGGTCACCATGGAGTGGTGGAACGACCTGTGGCTGAACGAGTCGTTCGCCACCTACACCTCGATCGCCTGCCAGGCGTACGCGCCCAACTCGCGCTGGCCGCACTCGTGGACCACGTTCGCCAACTCCATGAAGACCTGGGCCTACCGGCAGGACCAGCTGCCCTCGACCCACCCGATCATGGCCGAGATCGGCGACCTGGACGACGTCCTGGTCAACTTCGACGGCATCACCTACGCCAAGGGCGCCTCCGTCCTGAAACAGCTCGTGGCGTACGTCGGCATGGACGAGTTCTTCGCGGGCGTGCAGGCGTACTTCAAGCGGCACGCCTTCGGCAACACGCGGCTGTCCGACCTGCTCGGCGCACTGGAGGAGACCTCCGGCCGCGACCTCGCCACCTGGTCGCAGAAGTGGCTGCAGACGGCCGGCATCAACGTCCTGCGGCCCGAGATCGAGACGGACGCCGAGGGCGTCATCACCTCGTTCGCCGTCCGGCAGGAGGCCCCGGCGCTCCCGGCCGGCGCGAAGGGCGAGCCGGTCCTGCGCCCGCACCGGATCGCCGTCGGCCTGTACGGCCTCGACGGCGACAGCGGCAAGCTGCTGCGCGACGAGCGCGTGGAACTGGACATCGACGGCGAGTTGACGGCCGTTCCGCAGCTGGTCGGCAAGCGCCGTCCGGACGTCGTCCTGCTCAACGACGACGACCTGTCGTACGCCAAGGTCCGCCTCGACGAGCAGTCGCTCGCCTTCGTCACCGAGCACCTCGGCGACTTCGAGGCGTCCCTGCCGCGCGCGCTGTGCTGGGCGTCGGCCTGGGACATGACCCGGGACGCCGAACTGCCCGCCCGTGACTACCTGTCCCTGGTGCTGTCCGGCATCGGCAAGGAGTCGGACATCGGCGTGGTCCAGTCGCTGCACCGTCAGGTCAAGCTCGCCGTCGACCTGTACGCCGACCCGACGGCCCGTGAGGCCCTGCTGACCCGCTGGACGGACGCCACGCTCGCCCACCTGCGGTCCGCCGCCGCGGGCAGCGACCACCAGCTGGCCTGGGCGCGCGCGTTCGCGGCCACCGCCCGCACGCCCGAGCAGCTGGACCTGCTGGATTCCCTGCTGGACGGTTCACAGACGATCGAGGGCCTCGCCGTCGACACCGAGCTGCGCTGGGCCTTCGTGCAGCGGCTCGCGGCGGTCGGCCGGTTCGACGAGGCGGAGATCGCCGCCGAGTACGAGCGCGACCGCACGGCGGCCGGCGAGCGGCACGCGGCGAGCGCGCGGGCCGCGCGTCCGACGCCGGAGGCCAAGGCGGAGGCGTGGGCACAGGTCGTCGAGGACGACAAGCTGCCCAACGCCCTGCAGGAGGCGGTCATCGGCGGCTTCGTCCAGACCGACCAGCGTGAGCTGCTCGCGCCGTACACCGACCGCTACTTCGAGGTCGTCAAGGACATCTGGGAGTCCCGTTCGCACGAGATCGCCCAGCAGATCGCGGTCGGCCTCTACCCGGCGGTCCAGGTCTCCCGGGAGACCCTGGACAGCACGGACGCCTGGCTGGCCTCGGCCGAGCCGAACGCGGCCCTGCGCCGCCTCGTCTCCGAGTCCCGCTCCGGCGTGGAGCGCGCGCTGAAGGCCCAGGCGGCCGACGCGCGGTAGCCGGCAACGGTACGGCGGAACGCGGCGCGCACGGGCCGGAGCGCGTGCGGAACGCGGCGCGTGCGTCGGCGCGCGGACGACGGCGAGGGCGTCCGGTGATCTCACACCGGGCGCCCTCGCCGCATGCTCACCTCCCCGCGGCCGTCCCAGCGGCCGTCCGGGCGGGAGGACGGTCGGCGGCGGCCCCGAGGTCCTCGCGGGGGCGGGACGCGGTCGGCACGGCCGGCCGCCGCGGCGCCAGCTGTCCCGCCACCGTCGCGGCGAACGCCAGCGCCATGCCCGTCAGTTGCACGGGGGTCAGCGACTCCCCGAGCGCGGCCCAGCCGACGACGGCCGCGGTCAGCGGCGAGAGCGGCGCGAGGAAGGTGACCTGGGTGGCGCTGAGGCGGCCGATGCCGCGGAACCAGAGCCAGTACGAGACGGCCGTGTTCGCCAGGGCGAGGTAGAGGTAGCCGCCGAGGGCGCGGCCGTCCAGCGCGGGCGGGGCGCCCTCGACGAGCAGGGCGAGCGGGGCGATGAGCAGACCGCCCGCGGTCAGCTGCCAGCCGGTCAGGGCGAGCGGGCCGACGCCCTGCGGACGGCCCCACTTCTTCGTCAGGACCGTCCCGGCCGACATCGAGGCCGTGGAGGCGAGGGCGGCGACCACCCCGAGGGCATCCGGCGCCCCGGCCGCCTTCAGCACGACGAGGCTGACGCCGAACACGGCCGCCACCCCGGTGAGCAGGGTCCGCCCGGTGGGCCGCTGTCTCAGCAGCACCGCCGAGAGACCGACGACGAACAGGGGGCCGACGGAGCCGACGATGGCCGCCATGCCGCCGGGCAGCCGGTATGCGGCGAGGAAGAGGAGGGGGAAGAAGGCGCCGATGTTCAGCGCGCCGAGCGCCGCGGCCTTGCCCCACCAGACTCCGCGCGGCAGCACCCGGCCGAGCGCGAGCAGCAGCAGCCCGGCGGGCAGCGCCCGCATCAGGCCGGTGAACAGGGGCCGGTCGGCCGGGAGGAACTCGGACGTGACGGCGTAGGTGGTGCCCCAGGAGACCGGGGCGAGGGCGGTGAGCAGGACGTTCGCTGACCTCTTCATACAGATAACTTAGCGCTAAGCTACTTACTTGCAAGCCACTTACTGTTCATCCGCTAGTTCGTGATCCACTTTCTTGCGGGTCACCGAAGACGGGCGGATACTCACCCCATGAGCAGCCAGCGCCCCACGCCCGCGGCCCCTTCGCGTAAGGACCCCGTCGACGCGATCGCCGAGCAGTGGGCGACGGTGCGGCCGGACCTCGACACGGCCGCCATGCAGGTGTTCGGCCGCATCGGCCGGATCGCCCGCGCGATGGGCGACCGCACGGAGCAGGCGTACGCGGCATTCGGCATCGCCCGCGGCGAGTTCGACGTCCTCGCCACCCTGCGCCGCTCCGGCGAGCCCTACACCCTCTCGCCGCGCCAGCTCTCGGCGACGCTGATGCTCACCACCGGCGGCATGACCGGCCGCCTCGACAAGCTGGAACGGGCCGGGCTGCTGCGCCGCTCCCCCGACCCGCACGACCGCCGCGGCCTCCAGGTGACGCTGACCGACCGCGGCCTGGAGCTCGTCGACCGTGCCGTGGGCGCGGGCCTCGCCGTCCAGACGGACGCCCTCGCCGCAGCCCTGAACGCCGAACAGGCCGGCCGACTGGCCGACCTGCTACGGGAGTTGCTGTTGTCCACGGAAACGCCCCGAAGCTGACGACGCCCGCTCCGCTCAGGTGTCGAAGGGCCAGGCGAAGCCGAGTTCCTCGGCTCGCTCGCGGGTGCCGCCGTTGACCCGGCTGTAGTGCTTCGGGTCCTCCTCGGCCAGCCGGCGCAGGGCGGCCGCCGCCTGCTCCTCCGGTGGCGCGCCGTCGTCCGGAACGGCCCACTGGAACACCAGGGCGTCCCCTTCCGGGTGCCCGGCGGCGAGGCCCGGCCGGTACCAGAAGTTCACCTTGACCGTGTCCGGGTCGTCGAAGCCCGTGCCGATCCAGCCCCGGCGCGCGTCCCACCGGGCGAGCAGCTCCGGGCGTGCCGTCAGCCCGGCCTTGAGCAGACAGGCCGTCCGGCGAGCCCGCCAGGACCAGTCGCCGTCGGTCAGCGCCCGGGTGATCTCGGCGTCGTAGGCGGCCGCGTCGAAGCGGAGGGCGGGGACCGCGGGCGCGGGCCCACGGCTGCCGGGGAGGGCCGGGCGCCGCCAGTCCTCCCACACCACCTCGTCGCCGTCGCGGCGGACGGTGACGTGCAGCGCACCGCAGCACCCCTCGGTGCACCAGGCCTCCGCGAGCCGCACCCGGCGAGGCTCGGTGTCCGCCCGGAGCATCCCCTCGTCCAGCAGGATCTCCGGACTGTGCGCCGGACCGAACGGGAACAGCGCCGGGACGAGGGGCCGACCGTCCACGAGGATGCGGGTCTCCAGGGGCGCCCGCTCGCCCTCCGGGTCGCCGGCGACGATCTCGATGCGCAGCCTGCCGCCGGCCGTGGCCGCGCCGGTGAACGGCCGCCGTCCGGTACGCCGGATCCAGCCGGCCCGCCGCCGCCAGGCAGCAGCGGTGTCCGGATCCACCTCGGCAACGCCCGCCGTGGCGGCCTCGGGAGATCCGCCGGCCGGGTCGAACACGCTGACGGGGTCCGTCAGGGAGGTCCACGCCGGTCGGGCCAACAGACTGTCGAGGGCTGCCAGCAGGGTCTCGCGGCGGCCGGGCGGCCAGTCCAGCAGCACTGCGGTCCCGCTGCTCAGGCTCAGCGCGAGCGAAAGCAGCATGGCGTGGTGTCCGAGGGTCGGGGCCAGCAGACCGGCCCGGCCGACGACGGTCTCGTACACGCCGGGCGCGTCCCGGTAGGCGAGGAGTTCGCCCGGCGCGTCGCCCGCGCACGCGATCCGGACGAGCAGCAGACCCGCCCGCGCGAGCAGTTCCGGGTCGGCGGGATGCGCGGCGAGCAGGTCGTGCAGCCGGGCGGCCTCCGCGATGCGCCGGGCGGTCCCGGCACCGAGGAGGTGCGGACCGGCGGGGAAAGCCGTCAGCTCCCGGCGGACGGCGGCCTCGTCCGCCGTCGCCAACGCCCTCACCAGCGGCCGGAGTTCGCCGCGGCCGACCGACGACACCAGAGTGACGACGGCGCCGGCCCGGCGGTCGAGGACGTCCAGGGCCTGCAGAGCCGGGCCGGCGAGGGAACGCACCAGACCGAGCACGAAGACGTGCGGGACGTCCTCGGGTTCGCCCACGCGGGCGAGCAGGGCGAGGCCGACGGTGACGGCGGGCACGGTGGTGCCGGTCCGGGTCAGCTGCCGGGCCAGCGAGCGGGCCGCCGGGCGCTGCTCGGCCGGCAGCGGCAGCGCCGCGACGGCGTGCAGGACCGCCCTGCGGTGGCAGGCCCGGACGCCGAGTTCGGCGAACCGGCGGTGCAGGGCCGCCGCGTCCGCCGGCAGCGGGTCCAGTGCTCCCGGGACGACGGCCGCCGCCTCCTTGTGGGACAGCGTGGCCTCCCCCGCACGCGCTTCGGCCGGGGAGCCGGGGAGGTCGAAACCGCGGCCCGGCGGGAGGCCCTCCGGGGACTGCCGTCGCAGGCCCAGCGCCTGTTCGTACAGCGCGGGCGGGAGATCGTCCGGGGCGCTCACCGGACGGTGGGGAACTCGATTCCGTGGGTCATGCGCACCAGCCTGCCCGCCGGATTCCCGGCCTGTCGACGCATTTTCCCGGGCCGTCGAGGGATTTCGCGTCCCGACCGGGCCCACGGCTCGGGCCGCCTGCCGACACCTGTCGCCGACCCGGGCCGCGAGCGGACACGCATCCGGCACAGCGAGGGCGCCGGTCCCGCTGCGTACGGTCTGTACGTACGCGCGGTGGGACCGGCGCCCTCGGGAAGCGTGCCGAGAACGGGAGCCTAGGCCTTGGCGGCGTCGGCCTTCGCCCGGACGGAGATGTTGGAGCTGGTGTCGTCGCCCCGGTCCTTCGACCTGTCCAGGACCCACACCAGTCCGGCGATCAGCGCGAACAGTGCGAGAGGGGCCACGACGTAGAGGCCCAGCGTCTCGACGACACTGAGACCCGGGCCGGGGTCGTCGCCGTCGTCGCGGGTCGCCGCGAGCGCGGGGGACGACATGAGCAGCATCATCAGCGTCGTACCGGCAGCCAGGGCGCCGGCGCGCAGGGCGTTCTTCTTGTCCACGGTGCCCAAGTTAGCGAACGGCGTCGGGGCGCGCGCGTCCGGGGTGCCGTCCGGGACGCGGAACAGCCGTCACGCCTCCTCCCGGGCGTCGCCGAACGGTTCGCCCCGCAGGCCGCCGGACGGCTGCTCCACCGTGTCGCCGGGCGGCCCGCCATCCGGGCCACCCGACGGACCACCGGACGGGCGTTCCCGATGCCGCTCCCGCAGGACGTCCATCAGCGCGTGCAGTCGCGGGGAGGCCGCCAGTTGTTCCAGGGTGACCGGGCGGCCCTCGGCGTCCGCGATCGGCAGTCGCCAGTTCGGGTACTGGTCCCAGGTGCCGGGAAGGTTCTGCGGGCGGCGGTCGCCGACGCCGTCCGGCAACCAGACGCCGATCATGCGGGCCGGGCTGCGCACCAGGAAGCGGTGGACGGCCTGGACCTCGGCCTCCTCCGAGGAGGCGTCGCCGCCGCCGGTGCCGGCCAGCAGTCCGAGCCGGCTGAGCTCGGCCAGCCATTCGGCGGTGTCGTTGGCGGCCGCCGCGCGCTCCTCCTCCAGCGGCCGGGTCAGCAGGCCCAGCCGGTCGCGGAGTTCGACGTGCTCGCCGGTGAGCCGGGCCGCCGTGGACGGCAGGTCGTGGGTGGTCGCGGTGGCCAGGCAGTCGGCCCGCCAGCGGTCGGGGGACAGCGGACGTCCGTCGCCCTCCCAGTCCCGTTCGAACCACAGGACGGACGTGCCGAGCACCCCGCGCTCGCGCAGCGCCTCCCGCACCCCCGGCTCGACGGTGCCGAGGTCCTCGCCGATCACCGCCGCACCGGCCCGGGACGCCTCCAGCACCAGGACGGCGAGCATGGCCTCGGCGTCGTAGCGGACGTAGGCGCCCTCGGTCGGCGGCTCGCCCTGCGGGACCCACCACAGGCGGAACAGGCCCATGACGTGATCGATGCGCAGCGCGCCGGCGTACCGGAACAGCGCCCGCAGCAGCAGCCGGTAGGGGGCGTACCCGGACGCGGCCAGCCGATCGGGGCGCCAGGGCGGCAGGCCCCAGTCCTGGCCGCGGGCGTTGAAGGCGTCCGGTGGGGCGCCCACCGACATGCCTGCGGCGAAGTACTCCTGCTGCGCCCACGCGTCGGCGCCCTCGGGATGCACGCCGACCGCCAGGTCGTGCACGATCCCGACGGGCATGCCGGCCTCACGCGCGGCGCGCTGGGCTGCGGTGAGCTGCTCGTCGGTGAGCCAGGCGAGCCGCGAGTGGAAGTCGACGCGGTCCATCAACTCGCCCCGCGCGCGGGCGGTCTCGGCCGAGCGGGGGTCGCGCAGCGCCGCCGGCCATCGCCGCCACTGCGAACCGTGCACCTCGGCGAGGGCGCACCAGGTGGCGTGGTCCTCCAACGCCCGGCCCTGCTCGGCGAGGAAGTCGCAGTAGGCGGCGCGCCGGCCGGGGCCGAGCGGCACGCGGCCGACGAGTTCCAGGGCCTCCCGCTTGAGCTGCCACACCGCGTCCCGGTCGATCAGCTCGCCCCCGTCGAGGACGGCCTCGCGCAGTCGGCCCGCCCGCTCGAGCAGCGCGGCGCGCAGGGCGTCGTCCGGGACGTACGCGTATTCGGGGACGTCCTCGACGCGCAGGTGCACCGGGTCGGGAAAGCGCCGGGAGGAGGGCCGGTAGGGGGAGGGATCGGTCGGGGAGCCGGGCACGGCCGCGTGCAGGGGGTTGACCTGCACGAATCCGGCGCCGAGCGTCCGTCCCGCCCAGCCGGCGAGTTCTCCGAGATCGCCCAGGTCCCCCATGCCCCAGGAGTGGCGCGAGAGCAGCGAGTACAGCTGGACGAGGAGCCCGTACGACCGTCCCGCGGGCGTGGGCAGGCGGGCCGGGGCGACGACGAGATGGGACGTGCCCCTGCGCCCGTCGGGTGCGGTGACCGTCAACCGGTGCACCCCGAGCGGGAGTTCCCCGACGCCGTCACGGCTCTCGCCCTGCTCCGTCTCGACGTGCAGCCGACTGCCCTCGGGGAGAGCCGCGAGCGCCTCGGGCGGGCTGCCGCTCCAGGACACCACGGTCGGTGGCAGCAGCCGCTCGCGCAGCTCCGCCTCCCGGGCCGCGAGCGCGGCGCGCACGGCCTGCGGTCCGGCCACGTCGACGCCGAGGGCGGTCAGGACGCGGGTGACGGCGCCGGCGGAGGCCGTGACCGTGCGGTCCACGGAGGGCTGGTAGGAGGTGGCCACGCCGTGCAGCGCTGCGAGCCGGGCGAGCTCTTCCCCGGGGGGTGCGGTCATCTACGGCCTCGTGGAGTCGGAGTCCGCGGCGGCGAGCGGCGGCTCGCTGGTCAGGGGCTCGGCGTCGGGCAACGGGGGTTCGCTGGTCAGCGGGGGTTCGGCGCAGGTGCCTTCGGCGCTGAAGGCGCACAGACGGACGTCTTCGGTGGCGGCGGAGAGCTCCGCCGGGCGTTTGGACCGGGGCGGCGCGATCACGGTGGCCTCCTCATCGGATACGACATCGGTTACCGCAGCCCTACCCAGCGAACGCCGGGCCAGACGTCCCCTCGAACGTCCCGCTGCCGACGCACCGCGTCACACGCTGCCACATCCCCGTGCCGCATCCGGGTGCCATGGCGGCGGACGCGTCGGGTTCACACCTGCGACGCGGCGAACCGGTGCCGAGCAACGCGGCCGCGCCACCGACACCGACACCGACACCGACAAGATCAATGGGTGAATTCGGAACACCCCGCCACAATCCAGACGGTGAAAAATCGCCCCACTTTAGACAACTCGACGAGGGCGATGAGGCCAACAGCGCACACTTTGAAAGAAGTTGACCTTTCACGAAGTGGACTGATACTTTCCAGACACAGGCTGAAGAACCCTCAGCCACACGGGGGACGGGGGATGTGGGGGAAGTGTGTTCTCAACTTCACAAGTGCCTGACCCCGTGCTTTACGCGCAAGGAACAGGGGAAAGCATGAAGCGCGGTACGCGCATTTCCACGATCGTCGGCACGGCCGCCGTGATCACTCTGGCGATGGCTCCCATCGCCGAGGCCAACTGGAGCAGCTCCATAACCGGCGCCAGCGCCAGCTTCGAGTCCCGCCGCTGGTCGGACGAGCTGTACTCGCAGGTGAAGTTCACCGGGTGCACCACCGACGGCTCGAAGAGCACCGACGTGCAGATCTGGAACGACATCTCGTTCCAGCCCGACGAGGCCTACGACAACAAGACGTTCACCGCCTGCTTCAACGGCGGTACGAGCAACGGCGAGTGGACCGACCTGCCCTCCGGCATGCGGGACTACTACTTCAAGCTCATGAAGATCGGGGGCTCCACCTTCGGCCCCCAGCTGAGCGTGCGCACGGTGTCGGTGGACACCACCAAGGCCGACTAGACGGCTGACAGACCAGCCCTGAGGGGCGTCCCGCACGGGGCGCCCCTCTCCGGCCGACAAGTGGTTCGGTGAGACTGCATGAAATTCAGCACCACTCTGCGCAGCGGTAGTGTGCGATGGGCTGCACCCATTATTCTCCTACTGACATTCCTTTACTATGTCGTAGGCCAGACAGCCCCTCTCTCGAGTTATTTCCATTACGCGCCGAGCATTGTCGCAGAGCCGCTGATGACGCTGTACGCGCTGGCTTATGCGACAGCCGCAGGACTTTCCTGCTGGGAGAGTGGCCGCCTGAAAAGCGCACGGATATGGGCCTTGGCTCCGGCCCGTTCGCGCTACCGGATCGCGGCCAATATCCTGGCCCCGGTGATCGCGCTCTCGTGGTTGGTTCTGCTCCTTCCCCCCGCGGTCTCACTCGCACGGTCGACGACCATGCCCAGCCTCGACAGCCTGCGCCTGCCGCTCGCGGCAATGGTGATATGCGTCGCACACGCGATCGTGGGATTCGCCGTGGGCTGCCGGGTTCCCCGCATCATCGCCACGCCGATCCTGGCCGTGGCCGACTGGCTCCTCGTCGCCTTCACCCGGGCGATGCTGCCGTACTGGCCCCGCCATGTGTCAGGGCAGTTCGGCACGATCGGCTTCGGCGAGGTGCCCCGGTTCGTCACGGCGGCTGCCCCGATGCTGCTGGCCGGCGGTATCGCCGTCGGACTGCTCCTCCTCTGGCTGCCCTACGGGTGGCGCCTGCTCCGGGTCGCCCTCGCCGCCGCGGTCGCCGTGGCCGGCGCCGTCGGGGCCTACCGGCTGACCGCCGACTGGTCGGCCACTCCGCCGATCACCACCGGGAACGTGGCGATGGCGTGCACCGGCAGCGCGCCGCGCATGTGCGTGCCCGACTTCAACGAGCGCTATCTGCCCGAGGTGCAGAGCGCCAGCGCCAAGGCGCTCAGCGTGCTGCGGGACGCCGGAGCGACCTCGGCCCGGCCTCGGCTGATCACCGACGGCTACGTCGACGGCCGCCACCAGAAGGCGTCCACGGACACCGAATGGCGCATGATGCTGACCGTGCCCGTGCAGCGGGGCGACGCGGTGTACCAGGTCGTGGTGCGCTCGCTGAAGTTCCGCTGCAAGGAGGTCGACGTCCGCACCGCGCACTCGGCCTGGCTGTGGGCCGCCACGAAGACCGGGCAGGCGGAGGCCTACCAGATGCGCCGGGAGCAGGAGGGCATGAACCCCGAGGACCGGCAGTTGGAGAAGCAGATCAAGGCCGACGTCACGCGTGTGCTGGCCGAACCCGCGGCCGCGCAGACCAAGTGGATCAAGCAGAAGCTCGACACCTGTCAGGCGAACGCGTCGTGAGATGGTGGTTCAAGGCGCGGCGGGGGCACACGCTGCTGCCGCTCGCCCTGGTCGTCTTCACCGCCGCCCTCTACGCCGTCCAGGACACCACGGTGCTGCTGCCGGCCATCACCGGCAGCCCCAGGGTCGCGCTCGCCCTGTTCGTCCCGGTGCCCCTGTTCGCCATCCTGATGGCGATGCTGGAGTCCCGGCTGCCCGCGGCCGAGGTCTCCGGCGTACGGTCCGTCACCCGGCTCGACAACCTGCTCGTCACCGCGGTCGTGGCGACCGCCGTACTGTGCAGCGTCGTCGTCGCCGCCCTCCAGGGAACCGGGACGGCCACGACCGGAGGGCGCAACGCCCTGTTCCTGACCGGCCTCATGCTGCTCGGACGCGCCTGGGTCGGCCAGGGAGCCGTGATGCTCCCCGTGGGATGGTTGGTCACCGTCGCCGTCATCGGGTTCCGCGGGAACGTCCCGCGCTCGTGGACCGTCATCGCGCTCCCTGCGGACGACCTGTTCGCAGCAGCCGCCTCCCTGGTGGTGTTCGCCCTCGGACTCGCCGCCCAGATCCGCTCGTCGAGGAAAACAGCGTGACACTCGAACTCCGCAACTGCACCTACGGCTACCGGCGCTGGAAGCAGCCCGTCCTCCAGGACTTCTCCTACAGCCTGCCGGAAGGCCTCACCGTGTTGCTCGGTCCCAACGGGGCCGGCAAGTCGACGCTGCTGAAGCTCGCGGCCTCGGTGACCACCCCCCAGAAGGGACGCGTCGCCCTGGACGGCGCGCCGGCGGGGACCGCGGCGTACCGGCAGGCCGTGGCCTGGATGCCGCAGGACATCGTGCCCATGCCGACGCTGACCGCCCGCGAGTACGTCGCCTACATCGGCTGGCTCAAGGGCATGAACCGCACGGACGCCTGGAAGCAGGCCCGCAAGGCCCTCGCCCGTGTGGAGCTGACCGACAAGATCGACGCCCGCACGAGTCAGCTCTCCGGCGGCCAGTTGAGGCGCGTCGGCGTGGCCGGGGCGCTGGTGCACGGCGCCCGGGTCCTGCTGCTGGACGAGCCGACCGCCGGCATGGACCCCTACCAGCGCCGCGTGTTCCGCGACATCCTGCGCGGGCTCACCGGTGACGTGCGCGTCCTGCTGTCCACGCACGACGTCGCCGACCTCGCGGAGGAGGCCGACCACGTCACGGTCATGTACGGAGGGTCCGTCCTGCACCACGGCGACACCCACACGTTCCTGGCCCACACTCCGCCCGGAACCGTCGAGGGACGCGCCGCCGAAGGGGCGTACACCGCGCTGCTGAGAAGCCACAACGTCGCCGCCTGACGCCCGGGGCCGACCGGTGGGCCGACCGCCGGAGCCCCGGGCGGGCTCCGCGGGCGGCCCCGGCAGCACTCACAGCCGCACGGGACGCCTGACAGACCCTAGGCGGAGATGCCGTCGATCCTGGCCAGGGCGTCGTCCGCGCCGTACGGCTGCAGGTACGGCAGCCAGCGCGGATCCCGATGGCCCGTGCCGATGATGCGCCAGGCGAGGCCGGAGGGCGGGGCAGGCTTGTGCCGCAGCCGCCAGCCGATCTCGACGAGGTGCCGGTCGGCCTTGGTGTGGTTGCAGCGGCGGCAGGACGCCACGACGTTGTCCCACACGTGCTTGCCCCCGCGGCTGCGCGGGACGACGTGGTCGACGCTGGTTGCGACGCCACCGCAGTACATGCACCGGCCCCCGTCCCGGGCGAACAGCGCCCGACGGGTCAGCGGGACGGGCCCACGATAGGGAACCCGGACGAATCGCTTGAGCCGGACCACGCTGGGTGCGGGGACTGTGACGGTCGCGCTGTGCAGGAAGGCGCCGGATTCCTCGAGGGAGACCGCTTTGTTCTCCAGGACGAGGACGAGCGCGCGGCGGAGCGGTACGACGCCGAGTGGTTCGTACGACGCGTTGAGGACCAGGACGTGCGGCACGGATGCCTCCTTGGGCGTCGGCGGCGCGTGGCTCGCGCCGGGACGATCTGTGGTCAGTCTCCCCTCTCGCCCGCTGACCGCGCCACCATGTCCCGGTAACGGGCTGGGAGTGTTTTCGACCACACCCTGTTGTCTCCCCAGGATCACGGCCTGTTCAAGCACGGGTGAGGACCGTCTCTCCTTCACCGATCGCGCCGAACCACGCACGATGCCCCGTTAGTGTGGTGGTTCTGTCTGTCCGGTGACCTTTCCGTGACCTGGCCGGGCGCGTCGACCTCGACCGCCGCGCCGGACGGAGCAGTGCAGCACCTGGAGGTACCTGCCGTGTCCTTGCCCGCCGTCCTGCTGGCCGCCGACGCGTCGCCGTCGCCGACTCCCTCGGAGTCGCCGACCGCGGTGACCGTCCCGTCCCTCCAGGATGCCCAGGAGAGCGCGACGAACGCGGCCAGCTGGGTCGAGCAGAACTGGTCGACCTGGCTGGCGATCGGTCTGCGGGTGCTGCTGATCCTGGTGATCGCGGTGGTGCTGAGAGTGGTGGTGCAGCGGGCGATCACCAAGCTGATCGACCGGATGAACCGCACCGTCGCCTCGGTCGACGGCACGGCGCTGGGCGGGCTGCTGGTCAACAACGAGCGGCGGCGTCAGCGCTCGCAGGCGATCGGCTCGGTGCTGCGCTCGGTGGCGAGCTTCCTGATCCTGGGCACGGCCGCGCTGATGGTGCTGGGCACCTTCGAGATCAACCTGGCCCCGCTGCTGGCCTCGGCGGGTGTCGCGGGTGTCGCCATCGGTTTCGGCGCGCGCAACCTGGTCACCGACTTCCTCTCCGGCGTGTTCATGATCCTCGAGGACCAGTACGGCGTCGGCGACCAGATCGACGCGGGCGTGGCCTCCGGCGAGGTCATCGAGGTGGGGCTGCGGGTGACCAAGCTGCGCGGCGACAACGGGGAGATCTGGTACGTCCGCAACGGCGAGGTCAAGCGGATCGGCAACCTCTCCCAGGGCTGGGCGACGGCCGGCGTCGACGTGACCGTCAAGGCGTCCGAGGACCTCGACCGGGTGAAATCCACCCTGGACGAGGTCGCCGAGAAGATGAGCAAGGAAGAGCCCTGGAACGAGCTCCTGTGGAGCCCGATCGAGGTCCTCGGCCTGGACAGCGTCCTGCTCGACTCGATGGTGGTCCGCGTCTCCGCGAAGACGATGCCGGGCAAGTCCCTGACGGTCGAGCGGGAACTGCGCTGGCGGGTCAAGCGCGCCTTCGACGCGGCCGACATCCGCATCGTGGGGGGCGCGACCGCCCCCGCGACGGAGGACCCGGCGGACTCCTCGGCGGCGGTCGCGGCGCCCTCCGCGTTCGCCAACACGGAGTCCCCGCAGTCGTCGGCGGCGACGCCGATCGCCCAGCCCCGCGCGGGGACGACCACCCCCTCGCCGATGTAGCGGAACGGTTCGGCACACACGTTCGAGGCAGGGCGCTCCCGGGTAACGACTTCGTCGACCCGGGAGCTTTCGCCGTTTCAGTCCTTGACGTCCCCTTCCCGGCGGGTCTACGTTCCTGCCAGTCGATAGGAAACTTTCCTAACAATGACCGGATGTGGACGTGTGTCCGGCGGACTTGAGAAGCTGGGCAGTTCAGAGAGGCAGGTGTCGATCCCCATGGCAGGAACCGCCGGCACGCCGGGCACCCCGCGCGTCCTGCGCGCCATGAACGACCGCGCCGCGCTCGACCTCCTGTTGACGCACGGCCCGTTGTCGCGCACCCGCATCGGCAAGCTCACCGGCCTGTCGAAGCCCACCGCCTCACAGCTCCTGGCCCGGCTGGAGGCGGCGGGACTGGTCCTCGCGACCGGCACCACCGCGGGGCGGCCCGGCCCCAACGCCCAGCTCTACGCGGTCAACCCGGCCGCCGGGTACGCCGCGGGGCTCGACGTCACCCCCGAACGCGTCCTCGCCTCGGTCGCCGACGTCACCGGCCGGACCGTGGGCGCGCACGAGGTGCCCACACCCGGCAGGAACACCGCCGGAGCCGTCGTACGGCAGGTCACCGACGCCCTCGACGGCGCCGTCAAGGCCGCCGGCCTCACCCGGGACGACGTGCGCCGGCTCGTCGTCGCCACCCCCGGCGCCTTCGACCCCACCACCGGTCGCCTGCGCTACGCCTCCCACCTGCCCGGCTGGCACTCCCCCGCGCTGCTCGACGACCTCGCCGCAGCCCTGCCGATGCCGGTCGAGTACGAGAACGACGTCAACCTCGCCGCCGTCGCCGAACAGCGGCTCGGCGCGGCCCGCGGCCACGAGGACTTCGTCCTGCTGTGGAACGAGGGCGGGCTCGGCGCCGCCCTGGTCCTCGGCGGCCGGCTGCACCGCGGGTGGACCGGCGGCGCGGGCGAGGTCGGCTTCCTGCCGGTTCCGGGCGCGCCCCTGGTCCGTCAGGTGACCAAGGCCAACAGCGGCGGCTACCAGGAGCTCGCGGGCTCGCAGGCCATCCCCCGGCTGGCCCGGGAGCTCGGCATCGACGACGTCCCCGAGGGGCCGTACGCCGAGGTCGCCGCCGCGCTCGTACGGCGGGCCGCCGCCGAGGACACCGCCCTGCACCGGCTGCTGCTGCAGACCTACGCGACCCGGCTCGCGACCGGTCTCGCCTCGCTGGTCTCCGTGCTCGACCCCGAACTCGTCGTCCTCAGCGGCGCCTCCCTGACCGCCGGCGGCGAACTGCTGCGCGCCCTCGTCCAGGACGAACTGGAGGAGCTGGCCGCCTCCAGGCCGAAGCTGGTCATGGGCGACGTCACCGAACGGCCCGTGCTGCGCGGCGCGTTGGAGAGCGCGCTGGCCGCCACCCGCGACGAGGTCTTCGACACCTCGCGCTGAGCCACACCCCGCACCCCGCACCCCTCACCCGTCATTCCGTGACCCCGTGACCCGCGGCGGAGTCCTCCTCCGCCTCTTCACCTCACCTCACCCCGTCATGTCCTGTCCCTGGAAGGCTCCGCCATGCCCACACGCATACCCCAGGTAGTCCGAAAAGCGGCTTTCGCCCTCACCGTTTCCACCGCTCTGCTGCTGAGCACGACCGCCTGCACCGGCCAGTCCGCCTCCGACGCGAGCGACGACGCGTCGAAGGAGACGACCCTCACCTTCTGGCACGCCTGGAGCGCGCCGAACGAGGTGAAGGCCGTGCAGGCGCTGGTCGCCGGCTTCGAGAAGACGCACCCCGACGTCCATGTGAAGGTCGTCGGCAACATGACCGACGACAAGATCAACCAGGCGTTGCGGGCCGGCGGCAGCACGGCGCCCGACGTGATCTCGTCCTTCACCACCAACAACGTCGGCAAGTTCTGCTCGTCGGGCGCCCTGGTCGACCTCAACCCCTTCTTCAAGAAGGCGAACATCGACCCGGCGACGACGTTCCCGAAGGCGATGAACGAGTACACCCAGTTCGAGGGCGACCGGTGCGCCGTCCCGCTGCTGGGCGACGCCTACGGCCTCTACTACAACCGGACGGCGTTCGAGAAGGCCGGCATCACCGCTCCCCCGAAGACCTGGTCCGAGTTCGAGGCCGACGCCAAGAAGCTGACGATCACCCAGGGCGCCACCTACAAGCAGCTCGGCTTCATGCCGAACTACCACGGCTGGGAGACGACCACCGAGCACTACATGGGCCAGTTCGGGCCGACCTACTTCGACGCGTCCGGCAAGTCGACCATCGGCACGGACCCGGCGGTCGCGGCGGCCTTCACCACCCAGAAGAAGCTGGTCGACGAGCTCGGCGGGTTCAGGAAGCTGGAGACCTTCCGCGCCGGCCTCGGCGACGAGTGGGGCCCCAAGCACCCCTTCCACACCGGCCAGGTGGCCATGCAGCTGGACGGCGAGTGGCGCCTGGGCATGGCCCTGGAGGCCAAGCCCGCCTTCGAGATCGGCGTCGCCCCGCTGCCCGTCCCGGACGACCAGGCGGCCCGGTACGGCAAGGGCTACATCACCGGAACCATCGCCGGCATCGCCGCCACCAGCAAGAAGCAGAACGCGGCCTGGGAACTGGTGAAGTACATGACCACCGACACGGACGCGGTCGTCGCCTTCTCCAACGCCATCCACAACGTGCCCTCCACCCTGGACGCCCTGAAGTCCCCCGACCTGAAGTACGACCCGCGGTTCAAGACGTTCCTGGACATCGCCGCGAACCCGAACTCCACCACCTCCCCCGCCTCGGTCAACGGCGGCGTCTACCTGACGACCGTCCAGCAGCTCGGCTACGACTACGAGAGCGGCAAGGTCACCGACCTGGCGGCCGGGCTGAAGAAGGCCGCCGCGCAGATCGACACGGACATCGCGCAGGCGAAGTAGCGATGGCGACGACCCATACGCTGAGGGCGAAGCACCGGCGCTCGGCCCTGCGCACGCTCGCCTTCCTCTCGCCCTGGCTGATCGGCTTCGCGGTCTTCTTCGCGTACCCGATGATCTCCACCGTCTACTTCTCGTTCATGCACTACGACGGCTTCCGGCCGCCGACCTGGAGCGGCACGAAGAACTGGACGTACGTCTTCGAGCACTACCCCTTCTTCTGGCCGGCGCTGCGCAACACCCTGTGGCTGGTCGTGATCATGGTGACCCTGCGAGTGCTGTTCGGGCTCGGGATCGGCATGCTGATCACGAAGATCAAGACCGGCACCGGAGTCTTCCGCACCCTGTTCTACCTGCCCTACCTCGCCCCGCCGGTGGCGGCGACCATGGCCTTCGCGTTCCTGCTCAACCCCGGCACCGGCCCCGTCAACTCGCTGCTGGAGAACGTCGGCATCCCGGCACCGGGCTGGTTCAACGACCCGGACTGGTCCAAGCCCGCGCTCACCCTGATGTTCCTGTGGGGGGTCGGCGACCTGATGGTCATCTTCATGGCCGCCCTGCTCGACGTGCCGAAGGAGCAGTACGAGGCAGCCGAACTGGACGGCGCCTCGGCGTGGCAGCGGTTCCGGTTCGTCACCCTCCCCAACATCTCGCCGATCATCATGTTCGCGGTCGTGACCGGCGTGATCGCGGCGATGCAGTGCTACACCCAGCCCCTGGTCGCCGGAAAGGTCGCCTCGGGCGTGATCCAGGGCGCGGGCACCATGTTCGAGCCCGGTTACCCGGAGCACTCCACCCTCACCCTCCCCCAGCTCGTCTACAACCTCGGCTTCCAGCGCTTCGACTACGGCTCGGCGTGCGTCGTGGCCCTGGTCCTGTTCGCCCTGTCGATGGCGTTCACCGCGCTGCTGATGCGGCGCCGGGGCGGGCTCCTCCAGGCAGGTGACTGACCCCATGACGCAAGTACTCGACCGTCCGGCGGAGTTGACGGCACGCGCCACGCCCGCCGAGCGCACCGCCCGCCGCAGGGCGCTGCTGGAATGGATCGCGGTGCACTCCCTCGGCGTCGCCGCCGCGCTCTTCTTCACCCTCCCGTTCGTGTTCGTGTTCCTGACCTCCCTGATGAGCGACTCGCAGGCGCTCAGCCGGGACCTGATCCCGCACACCTGGGAATGGGCCAACTACCGGAAGGTCTTCGACACCCCGGGCTTCCTCACCTGGTGGCGCAACACGCTGATCTACGCCGGCCTCGGGACCGTCCTCACCGTGGTGTCGTCGATCCCGGTCGCCTACGCGCTGGCCAAGTTCCGCTTCCGGGGCCGGAACCTGACGCTCATGCTGGTGATCTCGATGATGATGCTGCCCCCGCAGGTGGTCGTCATCCCGATGTACCTGTTCTGGGCCAAGCAGCTCGACCTGTCCGGCACCCTGTGGCCGTTGATCATCCCGCTGGCGTTCGGCGACGCCTTCTCGATCTTCCTGCTGCGCCAGTTCCTGCTGACCATCCCGGGCGAGTACCTGGACGCGGCGAAGGTGGACGGCTGCGGCGACCTGCGCACCCTGCTGAAGGTCGTCCTGCCGATGGCCAAGCCCGGCATCGCCGCCGTGGCCCTCTTCCAGTTCTTCGCCGCCTGGAACGACTACTTCGGCCCGCAGATCTACGCCTCCGAGAACCCGGACGCGTGGACCCTCTCCTACGCCCTGGAGTCCTTCAAGGGAGCGCACCACACCGACTGGAACCTCACCATGGCGGCCACCGTGCTGGTCATGGCCCCCGTGATCCTCGTGTTCTTCTTCGCGCAGAAGGCGTTCGTCGAAGGTGTCACCCTCACCGGAGTGAAGGGTTAACAAGGCATGCGCAGTCCTCACGGGGAACAACCCCCGTACCCCCGGCCGATGATCGCCGACCCCGGCACAGCGAAGCGAGGCGGCTCGAAGTGAAACTCACCGTGGTCGGCGGCGGCTCGACCTACACCCCCGAACTGATCGACGGCTTCGCCCGGTTGCGCGACACGCTGCCCGTCGAGGAGCTGGTCCTCGTCGACCCGTCGGCCGAACGCCTCGAGCTGGTGGGCGGGTTGGCGCGGCGCATCCTCGCCCGCCAGGGCCACCCCGGCACGATCGTGACGACGAACGACCTCGACCGGGCCGTCGAGGGCGCCGACGCCGTGCTGCTCCAGCTCCGCGTCGGCGGCCAGGCGGCCCGCGAGCAGGACGAGACCTGGCCCCTGGAATGCGGCTGCGTCGGCCAGGAGACGACCGGCGCGGGCGGCCTGGCGAAGGCGCTGCGCACGGTCCCGGTGGTCCTGGACATCGCCGAGCGGGTCCGCCGGGCCAACCCGGACGCCTGGATCATCGACTTCACCAACCCGGTCGGCATCGTCACCCGCGCGCTGCTCCAGGCCGGCCACAAGGCCGTCGGCCTGTGCAACGTGGCGATCGGCCTCCAGCGCAGGTTCGCCGCGCTGCTCGACGTCGCACCCGCGGACGTCCACCTGGACCACGTGGGCCTCAACCACCTCACCTGGGAGACCGGGGTGCGGCTGCACGGCCCCGAGGGCGAGGACGTCCTGCCCCGCCTGCTGGCCGGTCACGGCGACACGATCGCCGCCGACCTGCGGCTGCCCCGCCCGCTCCTGGACCGTCTCGGCCTGGTCCCGTCCTACTACCTGCGCTACTTCTACGCGCACGACGAGGTCGTCCGCGAACTGCGCGCCAAGCCCTCGCGGGCCTCCGAAGTGGCGGAGATGGAACACCGGCTGCTGTCGCTGTACGCCGATCCCGCGCTGGACGAGAAGCCGGAGCTCCTCGCGAAGCGCGGCGGCGCCTACTACTCGGAGGCCGCGGTGGACCTGGCCGCGGCGCTGCTGACCGGGACGGGCAGCCCTTACCAGGCGGTGAACACGCGCAACGACGGCACGCTGCCCTTCCTCCCGGACGACGCGGTGATCGAGGTCCAGGCGGCCGTGAGCCGGAAGGGCCCGACCCCGCTCCCCGTGACGCCGCTCGATCCGCTCTGCGCGGGTCTGACGGCGCAGGTGACGGCCTACGAGGACCTGGCCCTGCGGGCGGCCCTGCACGGCGGTCGCGACCGGGTGTTCAAGGCGCTCCTCGCACACCCCCTGATCGGCCAGTTCGCGTACGCCGAGCAGTTGACCGACCGGCTGATCGCACACAACCGGGAGCACCTCGCGTGGGCCTGACGGCAAGAGTCCTCGCGATCGACGCGGGCAACAGCAAGACGGACGTCGCGGTGGTCGCGGCCGACGGGGAGGTCCTCGCCACGGCCCGCGGCGAGGGCTTCCGTCCTCCCGCGGTGGGCGTGACGGCGGCGATGGACGCCCTCGCCGACACCGTCACGCGCGCGTACGGGGCGGCCGGGGTGACGGCGGCGTCGCACGTCTCGGCCTGTCTGGCCAACGCGGACCTGCCCGTGGAGGAGGAGCACCTGGCGGCGGCGCTGCACGCGCGCGCGTGGGGCGCGTCGGTGGACGTCCGCAACGACACGTTCGCGATCCTGCGGGCGGGCGTGGCCGAGCCCCGGGGCGTGGCCGTGGTCTGCGGCGCCGGCATCAACTGCGTGGGCATGCGCCCCGACGGCCGCACCGCCCGCTTCCCGGCCCTGGGCCGCATGTCCGGCGACTGGGGCGGCGGCTGGGGCCTGGCCGAGGAGGCCCTCTGGCACGCGGCGCGGGCGGCGGACGGCAGGGGCGGACCGACGGACCTGGCGCGGGCGCTTCCGGCCCACTTCGGACTCCCGTCCATGTACGCGCTGATCGAGGCCCTGCACCTGGAACGCGTCCCGCCGGCCCGCCGCCACGAACTGACCCCGGTCCTCTTCGCGACGGCCGCGGAGGGAGACCCGGTGGCGCGCACGATCGTCGACCGGCTGGCCCAGGAGGTGGTGACGATGGCCGCGGTGGCCCTGTCCCGACTGGACCTGCTGGAGGAGGAGACGCCGGTGCTGCTCGGCGGCGGCGTCCTGACCGCGGGCCACGGACAGTTGGACGACCGGGTCCGGGAACTCCTCGCCGCGCGCGCCCCGAAGGCGGTCGCGCACGTGGTGCGGGCGCGGCCCGTACTGGGGGCGGCGCTGCTGGGCCTGGACCGGACGGGAGCGGAGGCGGCGGCGCAGGACCGAACGCGCGCCTTCTTCGAAGGGTGAGCCGCCCCCGTCCTCGGCAGACCTCGACGCCCCCGTCCTCGGCATCCTCGACGCCCCCGCCCCGCGGAGTCGGGCACCCCCGCCTCGAAGGCCGAGCCTTCCGCCGAGGGCGCGGAAGGCGTCGCGGGCGGCGCGGCTCCGGCGCGGAAGCCGGGCGCGCGACCAGCCACGACGCCCCGCGCGCCGAAACCGACGCACGCCCCCGGGAAGGAACCGAACACTCGCCCCAGGCGTATTCATGGACAGGGGTGACTGCGATCTGATCAAGATCCAGTGAAGGCCGGTGCGCAGTACCGCTCCCGCCAGGGATACTGACCGGCGGGAGATGACCATGGGGGAGGTCGAACAGTGGCAGATCCGGCAACCAGCACGGCACCACCGCCGGTCAAGGCGCCTGTGCCGACGCCGTCCGGCCCGCGCCGGACGGCGTTCGCCGAGGGCGTCGACAGGGTCCAAGCCGCGGCGACCACCGAGCCCGGGCGGCTGCGTGTCATCGGCGCCGTCCTCGCCCTGCTCGTCCTCGCCTTCGGCGCGGTGACCGCGTGGCAGACCACCGACCGCGCGGCCGCCGCCGACGACGTGCTGAACAAGAGCCAGCCGCTGAGTTCGGCCGCGGCGGACATCTACCGTTCGCTGGCCGGCGCCAACACGGCCGCCTCCGACGGCTTCCTGGCGGGCGGCCAGGAGACGGCTACGTCCCGGCAGCGCTACGAGGAGAACATCGACAACGCGGCCGAGAAGCTCGTCAACGCCGCCAACAGCGCCGACCCCGACTCCGCCTCCACGATGTACATCGTCAAGCTGAACACGATGCTGCCCGAGTACAAGGGCCTGGTGGAGCGCGCGCGGACGTACAACCGGCAGGGCTTCCCGGTCGGCGGCGCCTATCTGCGCTACGCCAACCAGAAGATGCAGGACGAGATGCTCCCGGCGGCCCAGGAACTCTACGACAGCGAGAACCGGCGGCTGCAGGACGACTACGGGGACGCCACCCCCTACCCGTGGGCGGCGATCGCGCTCGGCGTGGTCGCGCTGGCCGGCCTGGCCTGGGCGCAGCACCGCAACTACCGCCGTACGAACCGCGTTCTGAACCACGGGCTGGTCGCCGCGACGGCCACGACGACGGTCGTGCTGCTCTGGCTGGTGGTCGGTCACAGTGTGGCCCGCGCCGGGCTCGACGACTCCTACGACCACGGCGTCCGCTCGCTGAACGTACTGCACGACGCGCGGATCGCCTCCCTCAAGGCGCGTGGGAACGAGAACCTGACCCTGGTGGCGCGCGGCGCCGAGACGGTGAAGGTGACGGCCGACGGCAAGGACGTGACGCTCGACAAGTACGACCACGACTTCACCACCGACATGGCCGACCTCGGCAAGGGTCTCGCCCAGGCGGCGAAGCTCGCCGACGACGAGGCCGGCGAGAAGCCGGTCACATCGGCCGAGAGCAACATGGCGGAGTGGAAGGAGCGCCACACCGCCGCCCGTGAGCAGGACGACCACGGCAACTACGAGCAGGCGCTGGCCCTCGTGATCGGCGGGAAGGACGCGACAGGCGCGTGCTTCGACAGCGTCGACGACAATCTCGCCACGGCACTGGAGCACGAGCGGCTCGAGTTCCGCAAGGCGGCGAGCGGCGGTCTGGACGCGATGACGGGGCTGCCGGTCGGTGCCGCGGCACTCGCCGTGCTCGGCGCGGCGGGCGCGGTCCTCGGCATCGGCCGCAGGCTGTCGGAGTACCGGTGATGGGGGGCGTGACGATGCGTGTGCGACGTGTGCGGGCGGGCCTGAGGGGCTGGGGCGGAGTCGGCGCGATGGCGGGCCTGTGCGCCCTCGCGCTGGCCTTCGTGCTGCTGCTGCCGTGGACCGGCTCAGGACCGGCCGCCGGCGCGGGAGCCGGCCGGGGCGGCCGGGGCGTCGCCGCGGCCACCCCGGCGGCCGACGCCACCTGCAAGGACCCCGAGAAGCAGACGCTGACGCCGTCGAGCGCGGACGGTCCGACGATCGCCGCGATCAAGGCCAGGCAGGGCGAGAAGCGCAAGCTGATCGTCGGCGTCGACCAGAACAGCTACCGCTGGGGCTACCGCGATCCCAACAACTCCGTCGCGGAACTCGAGGGCTTCGACATCGACCTGGTCCACCGGATCGCACAGGACATCCTCGGCGACCCGAAGGCGGTCCAGTTCAAGGCCATCCCGACCAACCAGCGCATCCCGGCCATCCAGGAGGGCCGGGTCGACATGATCGTGCGCACCATGACGATCTCCTGCAGCCGGCTCGGCGAGGTCGCGTTCTCCGCCCCGTACTTCAAGACCGGCCAGCAGGTCCTCGCCCCCAAGTCCTCGTCCGTGGCCGGCTACGACGCCACACTGGCGAAGAAGAAGATCTGCGCGGCGGCCGGTTCGACGGCCTACACCAGGCTGGCGGACGACCAGAAGGCCGGCAGGCTCGCCGCAGGCGCCACCATCGCCACCGTCCCCAACCAGCTCGACTGTCTGGTGCGGTTGCAGCTCGGCGAGGCCGACGCGGTGGTCACCGACGGTGCGCTCGCGGCCAGTCAGGCCGCGCAGGACCCGACGGTGGAACTCAAGGGCGCCCCGTTCACCACCGAGTACTACGGCGTGGCGATGAAGAGCACCGCGAGCGATCTGGTACGCCGGGTCAACCAGATCCTGGTGGCGTACAGCGCGAGCGGCTGGCAGACGTCGTACGACAAGTGGCTGTCGGCCACACTGGGCAGTGACGCGGCCACGTCGAGGCCGCCCGCACCGCCGCAGTATCTGCGCACGAGCTGACGGCCGCCCTCGGGGGGCACACCGGTGCGGCCGCCGGCGGACGCACCGGGCAGAACGAGCAGGACGGGCGGGGGCCGGCGGGGCAGGACGGGCAGCGGACAGAGCAGCGGACCGACACGACAGCGAGAGGTGATCGATGGGCGTCACGGGACCCCCCGGGCCGGTCATGGACCGGGACGAGGTCGACCGTGCGCTGGCGCGGCTCGGCGCGGAACACGAGGCGATCGAGACCTCGCTTCTCGCCCTGCAGGACCACGCGGGCCGCAGACTCCTCGAGGGCGCCGAGCTCACCGGCGTCACCAAGGAGCGCTGGGCGTCCGCGGAGACGTCGATCACCCTGCTGTGGGCGTACTTCGACGCGTACACGGCCGCCCTGCGCGGCGCCCGCGAGATCCGCTCGCGCCGCCGCTGGTCCAGCCGCGAGGACCTGGCGGAGCTGACGGAACTGCTGCGCGGCGAGTCCGTCACCGTCGCCGGATCGCTAGCGGGTCCGACGGCCTCGACGGCCAACGCGCCGACGCTGCACGGCACGGGCAAGCTCAGCCAGACCTTCTCCCTGACGACGCTCGTCGACCGGATGAACGAGCTGTACGCGTCGTCGCTGGACATGGTCGTGGCCGCCGACGCGGTGTGGTCGGCGCTTCCCGCCCGGATAGATTTACTGGCCGCGGAGCTGCAGCGCACCCGCCGGCTGGCGCACTCCGTCGGCGTCCGCCCGGGCGAACACCCGGCGGGCGACGACCTGGAGCGCATCACCCGCACGCTGACCGACCTGCGCGAGCAGGTGGTGTCGGACCCGCTCGCCTACTGGACGCCGGCGCAGGGCAGTTCGGCGCCGGGCGGCGGCCGTCCCGACACCACGGTGTACGACCGCGAGGCACGCGCCCTGGACGACGTGCGCCGGGAGATCGACGCCGTGCTGACGGTCCGGCAGGACGCCGAGCAGCGGCTGGTACGGCTGCGGGACGTCCTCAGCCGCGCCGACCGCACCCTCGCCGAGGCGCGTGCCGCGCGCGGCGAGGTGCTGGCGAAGATCGCCGCCACCGAGGTGCCGGTGGTCAGCGGCCCGCCCACCGCGCTGCAGGAGCAGCTCGCGACGGCCGCCGAGTACCGCCGGCACGCCCAGTGGCACCGCCTGTCCCCGCTCCTGGAGTCCCTGGAGCAGAAGGCGGAGGACGAACTGCTGCGCGCCCGCGAGTCGTTGGGCGCGGTCACCCAGCCGCTGGCGGTCCGCGCGGAGCTGCGCGGCCGTCTCGACGCGTACAAGGCGAAGGTCGCCCGTCACGGGCTCGCCGAGGACCCGTTCCTCATCGAGCGCTACGACGCGGCGCGCCGCATGCTGTGGAGCGCACCCTGCGATCTGCGCGTCGCCGAACAGGCCGTCCTGCGATTCCAGCAGGCGGCCGCCGAACTGCTCACCGCGCCACGCGTGCCGGAGCAGGGCGGACCTCAGGACCACAGGGGGGAGCAGTAGCCATGAGTCAGGCAGGGCAGGCGTGTCAGCGGCCGGGCTGCGAGGGGTCGTACGAGGACGTGGGCGGCGGCGAGCTGTACTGCGACACCTGCGGTCTGGCCCCCGTCGTGTCGGTCGGGGGCCCCGCCGCCGAGGGAGGCCTGGTGGGCTCGCCGCCGACCGGGGTGACCGGCGGCAAGGGCTCTTCGGGCAGCTCCAGTTCACGTACCAGCGCGCGTACGACGTCGCAGTCGGCGAAGTCCCGCCGCTCGGTGTCCGGGCGGCTGTCGCGCTCGCTCTCCGGCACGTCGACGGGCCGGTCGGTGTCGGTGCGCAGTTCCGGCTCGACGTCGAGCTCCTCCGGGCGGGCCCGGCTGGGCGCCGGTCTGGTCATGGTGCCGCAGGTGCCGAAGCCGGACCCGCGCTCGATGGTGCTGGACAACCCCGAGGTGCCCGAGCGCAAGCGGTTCTGCTCGCGCTCCGACTGCGGTGCCCCGGTGGGCCGTTCACGCGGCGAGCGGGAGGGGCGCACGGAGGGCTTCTGCACCAAGTGCGGCCACCCGTACTCCTTCGCGCCGAAGCTGAAGGCCGGCGACGTCGTGCACGGCCAGTACGAGGTCGTCGGCTGCCTCGCACACGGCGGGCTCGGCTGGATCTACCTGGCCATCGACCGCCCGGTGGGCGACCGGTGGGTCGTCCTGAAGGGCCTGCTGGACACCGGCGACCAGGACGCGATGGCCGCGGCGATCTCCGAGCGGCGCTTCCTCGCCGAGATCGAGCACGCCAGCATCGTGCGGATCTACAGCTTCGTCGAGCACCTCGACCAGCGCACCGGCTCCCTCGACGGCTACATCGTCATGGAGTACATCGGCGGCAAGTCCCTCAAGGAGATCGCCAACGACCGCCGCACCCCCCAGGGCAAGCGGGATCCGCTCCCCGTCGAGCAGGCCTGCGCGTACGGCATCGAGGCGCTCGAGGCGCTCGGTCATCTGCACAGCCGCAACCTGCTGTACTGCGACTTCAAGGTCGACAACGCGATCCAGAGCCAGGACGAGCTCAAGCTGATCGACATGGGCGCGGTCAGACGTATGGACGACGACGAGTCGGCCATCTACGGCACCATCGGCTACCAGGCGCCGGAGGTCGCCGAGGTCGGCCCCTCGGTCGCTTCCGACCTGTACACGGTGGGCCGCACGCTCGCCGTCCTGACCTTCGACTTCCAGGGCTACACGACCGTCTTCGTGGACTCGCTGCCCGACCCCGACAACATCGAGGTCTTCCGGCAGTACGAGTCCTTCTACCGGTTCCTGGTCCGCGCCACCGACCCCGATCCGGACCGCAGGTTCGCCTCCGCCCAGGAGATGGCGGAGCAGCTGACGGGCGTGCTGCGCGAGGTCGTCTCCCTGCAGAGCGGCCGGGCGCGGCCCGCGCTGTCGACGCTGTTCGGCCCGGAGGTCAAGGTCACGGACACCGAGCTGTTCCCGAAACTGGACGGGGAGGTGTCGCGGCTGGGCGCGCGCGTCGCCGTCACGTCCCGGGGGCTGTTCGGAGGTGCACGCTCAGCGACGGCGCCGGCCGGCGGCGCCGGCCGCACGGCCGCCCTCGCCGCCGCTCCCGCCGCGACGGCCGGTTCGCCCTCCGCGCTGCCGGGCGGCGCCGCACCCGCACCCGCTCTCGCTCTCGCTCTCGCGGGCACCACGTCCCCCGTCGCGGCCGGCGGCGCACTGCCGGGCGCCGGCGGTGCGACCGCGCCCGCCGTTCTGGCCACGCCGGTCGCCCCAGGTCTCGTCCGGGCCGTTCCCGCGCCCGCCGCGGCCCTCGCGCTGCCCGCTCCCCATGTCGACCCCACCGACCCCAACGCGGGTTTCCTTGCGGGTCTGCTGGCGTCCGCGCCGGCCGAACTGATCACGGCTCTCGCGGCCGCGCCGGCGCCGTCGGTGGAGACCCGGCTGCGCCAGATCCGCGCCTGGCTGGAGAACGGCGACCACCAGGCGGCCCTCATGGCACTGTCGAAACTGGAGGGCGAACGGCCCGACGACTGGCGGGTGGTCTGGTACCGGGGCATGGCCTCGCTGGTCACCGGTGACCACGAGGGCGCCGCGCTGGCCTTCGACGCGATCTACGACGCCTTCCCCGGCGAGACCACGCCGAAGCTGGCGCTCGGCCTGTGCGCGGAGGTGCTGGGGCAGCTGGACAACGCCGCCGAGTACTACCGGCTGGTGTGGTCGACCGACCCGAGCTATGTGAGCTCCGCCTTCGGCCTGGCCCGCGTGCAACTCGCGGCCGGCGACCGCGCCGGCGCCGTACGGACGCTGGAGTCGGTGCCCGAGTCCTCCATCCACTACACCGCGGCCCGGGTGGCCGCCGTGCGCGCGAGGCTCCGGCAGCGGACCGCAACCGCCGCCGACGTACCCTTCCTGGAGGATCTCACCGCCGCCGCGGCCCAGGTCGAGGCGCTGGACGCGTACGGTCTGGACCCGACACGGCGCGAGCAACTGTCCGCCGAAGTCCTCGGCTGCGCCCTCGACTGGATACTCTCCGGTGGCCAGGGCGCGGGACCGGCCGCCCGGGTGCTGCTCGGCAGTCAACTGGACGAACGGGGGCTGCGCTTCGGACTGGAGCGCTCGTACCGCACGCTGGCCCGGCTGGCGACCGGCGGTGAGGAGAGAGTCGACCTGGTGGAACGTGCCAATCGTTACCGCCCCCGGACGTGGGTGTAGTTGATGTCGCAGATGCCCCGGCAGGCCGCCCTGCCGACGTGTCCGAGCTGCGCGGAGCCGCTCGACGCGGGTGACCGTTTCTGCGGTGCGTGCGGATACGACCTGTCCGTCGTACCGCCGAGCCCGGACGACCACCCGACCCTGACGATGAACGGCTCGGCCCTGCCGGCTCCCCCGGAGACCGGCGGCGCAGTCCATGAGGCACGGGAGGCCCGGCGGGCCCAGGAACCGCCCCCCGGGACCGCTACGGCTCCGGGCGTTCCCGGTGCGCCCGGTGCGCCCGGCGTTCCGGGTACCCTGACCGCTCCCGGCGTTTCCGGTGTTTCTGCCGGCTCCGGTGCTTTCGCCGGCTCCGGTGTTTCCGGCGCCCCCGGGGTCGGTGACGTCTGCGGTGTCCGGTTCGACCGTCCCGCGGCGGAGCCTGACGAGTACGCCTTGCAGGCGCCGGACCCGCGGGTCGCGGCCGAGGCCGCCGTGGTGGCGGAGAGCGCGAAGGTGTGCGTGGCCTGTCGTGCGGGCCGGGTCGACGACGACGGGTACTGCGAGAACTGCGGCCATGCCCAGCCGCGCGAACGCGACCACATGGAACTGGAGTCGGGCCCGATCGCCGCCGTCAGCGACCGCGGTCTGCGCCACCACCGCAACGAGGACGCCTTCGGTCTCGGCTGCACCGCTCTGCCCGACGGCTCGCCGGCGCTCGTGGCCATCGTCTGCGACGGCGTGTCCTCCGCCACCCGCCCGGACGACGCCTCCCTCGCCGCGTCGAAGGCGGCGAGGGAGACACTGCTGGCCGTCCTGCCGCGGGGCACGCACCCCCAGCAGGCCATGCACGAGGCGATCGTCGCCGCCTCGCACGCGGTCAACGCGCTGGCCGAGGAGCCCGCCACGGCCCGCGAGCACGCCCCCCACCAGAACGCCCCCGCCTGCACCCTGGTGGGCTCGGTGGTCACCGCCGGGCTGCTGGTCGTCGGGTGGGTCGGCGACAGCCGTGCCTACTGGGTCCCGGCGGACCGCAGTTCACCGCCGGCCCGCCTCACCGAGGACGACTC
This sequence comes from Streptomyces sp. P3, assembly GCF_003032475.1. Lineage (NCBI taxonomy): Bacteria > Bacillati > Actinomycetota > Actinomycetes > Kitasatosporales > Streptomycetaceae > Streptomyces > Streptomyces sp. P3. The sequence goes on along the minus strand of NZ_CP028369.1, from coordinate 3,377,624 downwards.
GTGGGCCGCGCAGATGGTCGCCGCGGGCCTGATGAACGAGGCCGAGGCCTACGCCGACGAGCGTGCCCACGCGATCACCGGCTGGCTCGGCGCCGACGCCTACGAACTGGAGCCGCACACGGCTTCCTTCAAGCCGGACCGCCCCGGTGTGGTGGTGGTGTGCACGGACGGCCTGTGGAACTACGCGGAGGCCGCTCAGGAGATGGCGGGCGTCGTTCCGCCGGACGCCTCGGCCCGGCCGCTGCACAGCGCACGCGTACTGGTCGGCCACGCCCTGGACGGCGGGGGCCACGACAACGTAACAGTGGCCGTCGTGCCGTTCCCCGCCCCCGCGCAGGGGGCAGGATCGGCCTGAGGCCGCAGAACGAACTACGGAAAACCCGGGAATCACGGGCATCACGCGAACCCCGGGATTCACGGTGATCACGGCAACCACGGGGAAGCACGCCTGCGGACCGGAGGGGACCGGTCCGCGCCCAGACATCGCCCTGCCGACGTGGGGTTTCCTAGGGGGATTTGAGTAGACATGGCCAATTTCTCGAAGTCGAACGTGCCGCAGTTCTCGGTGGACGTCTACCAGAACGAGTACCTGCCGGAGGGCGGCCGCGAGGTCAACGCGATCGTGACGGTCACCGCCACCGGCGGCGGCACGGTGGGCGGCGCGGCGGCCGCGCCGCACCTCTACTCGCCGGGCCAGGGCCCGTCGGCCGCGGTGGCGATCATGGTGGACTGCTCCGGCTCGATGGACTACCCGCCGACCAAGATGCGCAACGCCCGCGACGCCACCGCCGCCGCCGTCGACACCCTGCGCGACGGGGTGCACTTCTCGGTGATCGACGGCACGCACGTCGCCAGGGAGGTCTACCCCGGCGGGGGCCGGCTCGCGGTCGCCGACGCGACCACCCGCGCGCAGGCGAAGCAGGCGCTGCGCCGGCTCAGCGCGGGCGGCGGCACCGCGATCGGCACCTGGCTGCGGCTGGCCGACCGGCTGCTGTCCACGGCGGACGTCGCCATCCGGCACGGCATCCTGCTGACCGACGGCCGCAACGAGCACGAGTCGCCGCAGGACCTCAAAGCCGCCCTCGACGACTGCGCCGGACGTTTCACCTGTGACGCGCGCGGCGTGGGCACCGACTGGGAAGTGAAAGAAGTCACAGGGATCGCGTCGGCCCTGCTCGGCACCGCCGACATCGTCGCCGACCCGGCCGGCCTCGCCGCCGACTTCACGCAGATGATGGAGACGGCGATGGGCAAGGAGGTCGCGGACGTCGCGCTGCGGCTCTGGACCCCGGTCGGCACCGCCGTCAAGTTCGTCAAGCAGGTCGCCCCGACGGTCGAGGAGCTGACCGGACGCCGCACGGAGGCGGGCCCGCGCGCGGGCGACTACCCCACCGGTTCCTGGGGCGACGAGTCCCGTGACTACCACGTGTGCGTCGAGGTCCCGGCGGCGAACGTCGGCCAGGAGATGCTCGCCGCACGGGTCTCGCTGGTGATCCCGGAGCCCGGGGGCAGTGTCCGGAACCTGGGCGCACAGGGGCTCGTGAAGGCCGTCTGGACCGACGACATGGCCGCCTCCACGTCGATCAACCCTCAGGTCGCCCACTACACCGGCCAGGCCGAACTGGCACAGGTCATCCAACAGGGGCTCGACCTCCGCAAATCGGGAGACATGGACGGAGCGACGGCCAAACTGGGTCGCGCGGTCCAGCTCGCCAGCGTCTCGGGGAACGCGGATACTGCGAAACTGCTTGCGAAGGTGGTGGACGTGGTCGATGCCACGACGGGTACTGTGCGACTGAAGGCCAAGGTCGCGGACGCCGACGAGATGACGCTCGAGACCCGGTCCACAAAGACTGTTCGTGTAAAGAAGTGACCTGAACGAGCTTCTGGGACACCGAAGGCTTCCGGGACACCGAAGAAGAGAGGGGGACGCGCCGACATGCCGACCTGCCCGAACGGACACCAGTCGGGTTCCGACGACTGGTGCGAGGTCTGCGGTCACCGCATGGCCGGTGCCGTACCTCCGCCCCCGCCCCCACCGCCCCCCGCCGCAGGCGGCGGCTACGGCTTCCCGCCGCCCCCGCCCGGCCAGGGCGGCGGGCGGCCCGGCGGGCGCCCCCATGCCTCGGGGCCCGGCCACGAACCCGAGCTCTGCCCGCAGTGCCGCACGCCCCGGGAGGGCGGCGCGCCGTTCTGCGAGGAGTGCCGGTGGAACTTCCTCACCAACACGGCGACCTCGTACACCCCGGCCGCCCCGCGCACGCCGGCCCCCGGCCCGGGCGGCCCCGGCGGCCCCGGTCACATGGGTCCCGGCGGGCCGGGTCCGGGTGGCCCGGGTCCGGACGGGCGGTTCCAGCCACCGCCGCCGTCCTACGGAGGCAGTGATTCCTTCGAGTACCAGGGTTCCCGTCCGTCGCAGGTGAACCGTCCCGCCGAACCGATTCCGCCGGGCCCGCCGTTCGGCGGCGACCCGTCGGGGCGGCAGAGCGGTCCCGGCGGCGTGGGCGGTCCCGCGGGACAGGCCGGCGGACCCTTCGGACGCGAGCCGGGCGGCCCCGGCGGCCCCGGTGCTCCGGGCAGACCCGGTGGTGCCTCCGGTCCGGCCGGCGGTCCCCCGGCGGGTGCCTTCGGAGGCCCCCCCACCGCTCCGGGCGGCGACCCCTTCGGTCGTGAGCCCTCCGGACCCGGCGGCCGCCCTCCCGGCCCGGCCGGCGATCCCTTCGGGCAGCCTTCGGGCCCGCCCTCGGACCCCTACCGGCGTGAGCAGGGCGGGCAGTCCGCCGATCCCTTCGGACGTGAGCCGTCCGGTCCGTCCGGCGACCCCTTCGGACGCGAGCCGTCCGGACCCGGCGGCCGTCCGCCCGGCCCGGGCCGCCCTGGTGAGGGCGGTCCCTCGGGCTTCGGCGGCGAGCCCTCGCGGCCGGGCTCTCCCGGGCCCACGCCCACGGCAGGTCCCGGCTTCCCGGGCCAGGGCGGCCCCCAAGGTCACGGCGGCCAGGGCGGCCCCGGAGGCCCCGGGGTTCAGCAGGCCTACCAGCCGTCCGGCCCGCCGTCCCCGCCCGGCTACCCGCAGGAGACCGGCCGGCAGCAGCCCGTCGGCCGGCCCTTCGGCGGCGGTGACGACGACTGGGTGATCTCCCCGCCGTCGCACACGGGCCCCGGTCAGGGGGACCCCAGGCAGGGCGCGCCCCAGGGCGGCTACGGCTACCCGCAGACGGGCGCCACCCAGGCCCCGCCCCCGCCCAACCCCGCGTTCCCACAGCAGCCGGCGACCTGGACGGCGACCATCGGCCCGGACCGCTCGTACTTCATGGCGATGATGCACCGCTCGGGTCCCGAGGCCGCGGGCCTGAACCTGCCCGCGTACTCGCCCGAGCAGCAGCGCACGCTCACCGGCAACCAGATCACCATCGGCCGCCGCCGCCATTCCACCGGCGAGACCCCCGACATAGACCTGTCGGTGCCGCCGGAGGACCCGGGCGTCTCGCACCAGCACGCGGTGCTGGTCCAGCAGCCCGACGGCAGCTGGGCCGTCGTCGACCAGAACTCGACGAACGGTACGACGGTCAACGGCTCGGAGGAGCCGATCCAGCCGTTCGTCCCGGTGCCTCTGCAGGACGGCGACCAGGTCCACGTGGGCGCCTGGACGACGATCACCGTCCGCCGCGGCTGACAGCGGCTCCCAGCGGCCGGCCGGGCCGGATGACCACAGGCCGGCCGGCCCCGGTCGGCTCGGCCGTCCCGGACGCCCTGAAGACCCCGGACGTCCTGCGGATCTTGACAGCTCTGCGGATCTTGGCAGCTCTGCAGGTCCTGGCGGTTCTGCAGGTCCCGGACGGCTCGGTGGTCCGGGACGTCCCGCCGGCCCTGTCGTAGGTCCTGCTGGTCCTGTCCTGGCTCCTCCCGCAGGTCCCGCGGGCCGTTCTGCGGGTCCTGTCGTCGTGCCGTTCCGCCCGTTCTAGAGGCCGGGCCGGCGCTCGACCGGGTCGGGCCCCGACGAACCCGGCAGCGGCCATGCGTACGGTCCCTCCGGATCGTCGAGCCACGCCCACACGTGTCCGTCGCCGACCGTGACTCCGTAGCGCTCCCGTCCCGGCATTCCCTCGCGCTCCCAGAGGGAGCACGCCTCCTGCGGGTCGAGGGCCTCCCGGGTCAGGGTCAGCAGGAAGCGGAACCGGTCGCTCTCCCTGGCCCGGCTCGGCACCCCCGCGAGGTTCACCGGCTCCGGGTCGGGCCGGTCCGTCCCGCGCAGCGGCACGAAGTACGCCGGGGTGTGCAGGAACCGTCCCTCCGCGTGTCCGGCGTCCCGGACCGTCAGGGCGATCAGCCCGGTGGCGAGCGGCGCGAGGATCAGGGCCCCGGGGGCGCACTGGGCGAGCCAGGCGCGCGGGACCGACGCCAGCGTGCAGGTCGCGATGACCCGGTCGAAGGGGGCGCGTTCGGGGACCCCCCGCGCCCCGTCCCCGGTGACGACGGCGGGCCGGTACCCGGCGTCCGCGAGATGCCGGCGGGCAGACTCGGTGATCTCCGGATCCAGGTCGACAGTGGTGACGTTCTCCTCGCCGAGCCGGTACGACAGCAGCGCGGCGTTGTACCCCGTGCCCGCGCCGATCTCCAGGACCCGGTCGCCGTCCTCGACCCCCAGCTCGGCCAGCATCAGCGCCATCAGCGAGGGCTGGCTGCTGGACGTGAGCAGCACGCCGTCGCGCAGCCGGGTGGCCAGCGGGACGTCCTCGTACGCGCCGCGCATCCAGCGCTCCCTGGTGCGCGGGTCGGGACTCTCGCCCCAGCGCCTCTCATAGCCGCCGGCGCCGGCGACGTAGTAGTAGGGCACGAAGAGATGGCGCGGCACCGTCGCGAAGGCCTCCCGCCATCGCGGGTCTGCGGCGAACGCACCGCTCGCCTCGATCTCCCGCACCAGCAGCGCCCGCGCGGAGGCGGCGAGGCCGGCCACACCGGCGGGGTCGGGATCGTTGGCGCCCATGACTCCACTGTGCGGTGCGCGGCCCCCGGAAGCGAGCATCGGGGTGGTCCTACGCCTCGAGTCCTCCGTCGCGCCGTCTGAGACCATGGGAGGCGTGACAGAGATTCGGCGCGGCACGCTTCAGGAGCAGACCTTCTACGAGCAGGTCGGCGGGGAGGAGACCTTCCGCCGGCTGGTCCACCGTTTCTACCAGGGGGTCGCCGAGGACCCACTGCTGCGGCCCATGTATCCGGAGGAGGACCTGGGTCCGGCCGAGGAGCGCTTCGCGCTGTTCCTCATGCAGTACTGGGGCGGCCCGACGACGTACAGCGAGCAGCGCGGTCACCCGCGGCTGCGCATGCGGCACGCCCCCTTCGCCGTGGACCGGGCGGCGCACGACGCGTGGCTGAAGCACATGCGGGACGCGGTGGACGAACTCGGCCTGTCGGAGGAGCACGAGCACACACTGTGGAAGTACCTGACGTACGCGGCGGCGTCGATGGTGAACACCCCGGAGTAGACGCCGACGCGTCGCACGGCACGACTGCGGCACAGCACACGAGGCCACCAGCGCGAAGGACGCGAAGGCCTCAGCGCACACGCCGACATCAGCGCACGACGGCGTCGGAGAACGACGACACGAGAACACGCCGACGCCGGAACACGACGGCGTCGGAACGCGACGGCGTCAGCGCACGCTGACGTCGAGCGTTCCCAGCCGTCCCGCGCGCCGTACCGCGACGGACCCGTACGGGGTGCGCAGCCGCAGCCACGCGCCGAGCGAGAGCAGCGCCAGGTCCTCCGGTCCGGCCGCGGGCCGGAGGAAACCGAGCGACTGGGCCGCGTGTACGGCTCGCACGGGAAGCCCGGTGTCCCCGATCGTCCGGGACCAGATCTCCCGTCCGATCCGGTCGAGTTCGGCCCGGGTCCGCAGTTCGGCCGCCAGCTCCTCGGTGCGGGACCGGAATTCGGCGACGGCCGAACCGACCGCCGCCCGCAGCGCGTCCGGCGCGGGCAGGCCCGCCTCCGGCCGCCACCCGCCGCGCGGCGGCAGCACGCCGGCCCACGGCGGCCCGGTGACCGCGGCGGGGACACCGGCCGTGGCGGCGCTCTCGGCCACGGACTCCAGCAGTTCGCCCGCCGACACCGTCACGTCCAGGGTGACGTCGAGGCCGTCCTCGTACGGCTTGGCGAGCCGGACCGCACGGATCGCGAGCACCTCGAAGGACGGCGGCCGTCCGAAGACGGCGAGCGCGGTGCCGGCCGCCTGCAGCCGCACCGCGGCTCCGCGGTCGTAGTGGAGCAGGCGGGAGAGGAAGGCCGCGAGATCCGCGGCCTCCCCCTCGTCGGCGAGGTGGAGCACCGTCATGCGGCGACGGCCTTATCGGCGTCGTCGTCCTGGTACTCCTCGAGGAAGAGGCGCTCCTCGGCGGTGATCCGGCGCGGCCGTTGCGTCGAGAAGTCGAACGGCACGATGACGGTGGAGGCCCTCACGTAGACCACGTCGTCGTCCTTCACCTCGTAGGAGATGGTGAAGGACGCCGCCCTGATGGCCGTGACCCACAGCTCGATGTCCACGGGCATGTGCCGGTGGACGAGCTGCCGCTTGTAGTCGATCTCGTGGCGCGCCACCACGGACCCCTGCTGGAAGTCCTTGTCCGGGCGGAACAGGAAGTCGATACGGGCTTCCTCCAGGTAGCGGAGGAAGACCACGTTGTTGACGTGGCCGTACGCGTCCATGTCCGCCCAGCGCAGCGGGCAGCGGTAGATGTGCCGCAAGATCGATCAGTCCCGGGTCAGCTTCTTGTAGGTGGCACGGTGCGGACGCGCGGCATCCGCACCCAGCCGCTCGATCTTGTTCTTCTCGTACGACTCGAAGTTGCCCTCGAACCAGAACCACCTGGAGTCACCCTCGTAGGCGAGGATGTGGGTCGCGACCCGGTCCAGGAACCACCGGTCGTGGGAGACGACCACGGCCGCACCCGGGAACTCCAGCAGCGCGTTCTCCAGCGAGGACAGCGTCTCCACGTCGAGGTCGTTGGTCGGCTCGTCGAGAAGGAGCAGGTTGCCGCCCTGCTTGAGAGTGAGCGCGAGGTTCAGGCGGTTGCGCTCACCGCCGGAGAGCACACCGGCCGGCTTCTGCTGGTCGGGCCCCTTGAAGCCGAAGGCGGAGACGTACGCGCGCGACGGCATCTCCACCTGACCCACGTTGATGTAGTCGAGCTCGTCGGAGACCACGGCCCACAGCGACTTCTTCGGGTCGATGTTCTCGCGGCTCTGGTCGACGTACGAGATCTTGACGGTGTCGCCGACCTTGATGGATCCGGAGTCGGGCTCTTCGAACCCCTGGATCATCTTGAAGAGGGTCGTCTTGCCGGCGCCGTTCGGGCCGATGACGCCGACGATGCCGTTACGCGGCAGCGTGAAGCTCAGGTCGTCGATGAGGACCTTGTCCCCGAATGCCTTGGAGAGGTTGTTGACCTCGACGACGATGGAACCCAGGCGCGGGCCCGGCGGAATCTGGATCTCCTCGAAGTCCAGCTTCCGCATCTTGTCGGCCTCGGCGGCCATCTCCTCGTACCGGGCGAGACGCGCCTTGGACTTGGCCTGACGCCCCTTGGCGTTCGACCGCACCCACTCGAGCTCTTCCTTCAGACGCTTGGCACGCTTGGCGTCCTTCTGCCCCTCGACCTTGAGACGGCTCTGCTTCGTCTCCAGGTACGTGGAGTAGTTGCCCTCGTAACCGATGGCCCGGCCGCGGTCGAGCTCCAGAATCCAGCCCGCGACGTTGTCGAGGAAGTACCGGTCGTGGGTGACGGCGACGACGGTGCCGGGGTACTTCGCGAGGTGCTGCTCCAGCCACTGCACGGACTCGGCGTCCAGGTGGTTGGTGGGCTCGTCGAGCAGCAGCAGGTCGGGGGCCTCGAGCAGCAGCTTGCACAGCGCGACGCGGCGGCGCTCACCGCCGGAGAGGTTGGTGACGGGCCAGTCGCCGGGCGGGCAGCCCAGGGCGTCCATGGCCTGCTCGAGCTGGGTGTCCAGGTCCCACGCGTTGGCGTGGTCGAGGTCCTCCTGCAGCTTGCCCATCTCGTCCAGCAGCGCGTCGGAGTAGTCCGTCGCCATCAGCTCGGCGACCTCGTTGAAGCGCCTGAGCTTGCCCATGATCTCAGCCGCGCCGTCCTGCACGTTCTCCAGAACGGTCTTGGACTCGTCGAGCGGCGGCTCCTGCAGCAGCATCCCGACGCTGTAGCCGGGCGACAGGAACGCGTCACCGTTGGAGGGCTGCTCCAGTCCCGCCATGATCTTCAGAACGGTGGACTTACCGGCGCCGTTCGGCCCGACCACACCGATCTTCGCGCCGGGCAGGAAGCTCAGCGTTACGTCGTCAAGGATGACCTTGTCGCCGTGTGCCTTGCGCGTCTTGCGCATGGTGTAGATGTACTCAGCCAAGAGAAACCGTCCGGCAGCTTGAAATCTGGCAGTGGGCAGATACACCCCATCTTGCCGGACGGCTACCCCTCGGGGGAAACCCGTCCGGGCAGGGGGCTTTGATCTGGGGTTTTCGCCGGGAGGTCCCGGGAGCGGGGCGCCGGCGGTGCCGTTGATCGGCAAGCGGGTGCCAGTGGTCGGCGGGCGGCCGCGGCAGTGCTCTGTCGCGGCACGCCGCCCGTGGTGCCGTGTGGTGCTGTGCGGTTTTGTGTGGTGTCAGAGCTTGGTCATCTTGGCGTAGGGGCTCAGGATCCGCTCTTGTGCCGAGCCGAAATCCACGAGCGCGGCGATCCCGTCCTCGATGCCGATCACTCGGCCGAGGCCGTACATGTCGTGTGTCACCTGGTCACCCACGGCAAAGTGCTTGGGCACGAGGGTGGCCGGCGCCTTGAAGGGGCTGGTGGGCAAGTGACGCTTCGGTGCAGAAGGTTTTGTCATTGCCTTCAGTATGCGCCTGGATCGGGGTGGAAATCGGCTGGAGTCCTCGGTCGGGGGTCTTCCAGGGTCTCGCGGATGGACCGGAACAGGTGGCACGACCGGTACGACGCCCCGGATTCGCCGCCTGCCCGGCGGCTGTGGACGGTGCGGGAACGGGTGCGGCCGGCGCTGGACGGCTCTCCCCCCGGCCCGCCCCGGGTGGTGAGCGCCCGCGCGGGACAGGGACGCGATCCGCTGGACGTTCTGCCTGGTCATCCGCGCCGTGCAGCCGCGCGGACGCGGCTGGTGGAGCTTGATCGGAACAACGTCGACGCGGCCCGCGAGGCCGTCCGTTCGGCCGGTCGGCCGGTCTCGCACAGGTCCAGGTCTCGCCCGCCGACGCCTCGCTCCTCGATCACTACGCCGGGATGGCCCCCGCCGACATCGTGCTGCCCTGCGCGGTATTCGGAAACATCACGGATCCGGACATCGAACGGACCGTCGACGCGTGCACACGGCTGTGCGCGACCGCAGGCCGGGTGATCCGGACCAGGAGTCGCAAGGCCCCGGGCCGGGTGCCGCTGATCCGCGGGTGGTTCGGGGAACGGGGCTTCGAGGGCGAGTGGATCACCGAGGAGGAGCTGTTCCGGTCCGTGGGCGTGCACCGCTTCCGCGGGCGGTCCCGGCCGTTGCGGCCGGGCGAACGCGTCCTCACCTTCCTCGGGTACGACAGGCTGCGCCCGCCGACCTGATGCCGGGGCCGCCGACCCGGCCGGCCCTGTCGGGTCCGTCGGCTCTGTCGAGTCCGTCGAGTGGGTCGAGTCGATGAGGCCCGGCGTCAGCTCCGTCAGTACTGGCGGTCCTGTCAGCGCTGCGCGCCGTTCTCCTTCCTCCCCACGAACACGAGCGCCGCTCCGCCGATGACCACCAGGCCGATGGCCGTACCCGCGATGAGCGGGGTGGCACTGCTGCCACCGGTGGCGGCGAGGTCGGTGTCGCTCGCGGCGGAGACACCGCCCACCGTGGCCGGGCTCGGTTCGCTCAGGGTCTGGGTGGTCAGGCCGGCGATCTCGTCGGCCTGGGTCCGGCAGTCCAGAACGCCGGTGAATCTGTTCTGGTCGCCCCGGGGGCCGACGATCGAGAAGTCGTAGGCCTGGTCCTCCTGCAGCGGGATGGTCACCGTTCGGGACCCGCCGGCGGGGATGGTGTGCTGCAAACCCATCAACGCGAAGGTGAAGGCCTCGTCGCCCCGGTTGGCGGCGGCGATGTCCACGCCGGCCTTCGCGCAGTTCTTCGCCGCGGACAGTGCCGGTACGGCGCCCTTCCGGGCCCAGGTGGCACTCGCCGTCGCCGACACCGTGGACTCACTGGAGCCGGCCAGGATCTGGGTCTGGCTGCGGCTGTCGGAGGTGAAGGCACGGCCGACCGGGACGGTGGTGGAGGCCTGCACGGTCAACTCTGCCGAGCCCGCGGCCGTGTCGGCGGGCACGTCGAAGAACAACTGGCTGCCGTCCGACACGGCCGTGAGCGGCCTGCCGTCCTTGCCGACGACGCGCACCCCGCTGGTCGCGGCGTCCACCGGCGGCGTCACCGTCGCGCTCGTTGCGTTGGTGTGGACCGTCACCGGGCCGAGCAGCTCGCCCGGGCGGCCGGAAATGGCGGGCGCGTCGAGGGTGAGGGACGCCGTGGGCTCCGCGACGACCCGTGCGGCCTTCTGCAGGTAGTCCGCGAGCCGCTCGGCCTGGGGGTCGACGGCGTCGACAGCCGCGCCGTCCGAGTAGCGCCAGATGGCCACCTGGGTGCCGGCGGCCGCGTCCTGCTCGGTGAGGCCGCCCCCGCCGATGCCGGCCTTCTCGGCGAGCGAGGCGAGATCGTTCACCTGGGGGTAGGAGTTCTGCAGGATCCAACGGATGCGGCCCGCGTTCGGGTTGGCGGCCAACAGCGTGCCGCTCCAGGGCGTCTCGTGGTACTTGGCGTCCCTCTGCGTGGGGTTGTAGAGGTCGACGCAGTACGTCTGCAGGGTGCCGCCGCCTTCGACGGACATCTCGAACAGGCCGGCCGACACCTCCTGGTCCCCGCCCTTGGCGTGGACCAGGGCAGCGCCGTAGGTCTTGAGACCGCCGATCGTCGCAGTGGCCCCGCCCTGACTCTGCGTCACCTCTGCCGCGGCGGCAGTGCCCGCAGTGGCGAGCAGGCCGACGGCGACGAGGCCGGACGCCATGGCCGCCGCCGCGAGACGGACCGGGCCCCGCCCGCGCGCGAACAACGCGGAGATCGAAGAAATCACACAATTCCCCTTCGAGCGGGACCCGTTGATGTGGGGGCAGGTCCCACCAGCAGAATCAGAAGCCCCAGTGAGCTACGTCCGGCATCCTAGAGACGCCGCGCACCGCGCTTACCGGTCATCTCGTCGGATCACCGATCCGACTCGGAATCGTTATCCCCAAGATCGACCACGAGCGCGCCATGTCGACCTGTCCACTTCGCTACGCCGTGCGGATGCGTCGATATGCCACAGCTCACCGTTGACCGACCGTCACCGTCGCACCGCACTGCGGATCGTGGGGCCCGCTCAGGTCACCGCCGCCGGCTCGCGACGCCGGGCGCCGTCCGACTTCGCGTCCGCCGCACCGGCGACCGGGGTCTCCCAGTCGGGCTCGGGCTGTGACGACTGGCCCGCCGTCGCGGGCTCGGCACGGCCCTGCCGCCGGAAGGCCGACGTGCCCCGTGCGAGGTCGTGGCCGATCGCCACGGCGTCGATGTCCGCCGAGGTCCGGCCCTGCTGCCCCTCGCACGACTCCGCGCGCACCTTGAGCCTGCCCTGGACGATCACCGGGTCCCCGACGTTCAGCGAGGCCATCGCGTTCTGGGCCAGCTGCCGGTTGGCCCAGACGGTGAAGAAGTTGGTGTGGCCGTCGGTCCAGGCACTCTTCTCCCGGTCCCAGTAGCGCGAGGTCACCGCCAGCCGGAACCTCACCGACGCGCCCGCCGCCAGGTCCCGGTAGACCGGCTGCGTCGCCACGTTGCCCACTGCGCAGACCATCGTCTCGTTCATGCGAACCCCTCCCTCGCCCGGACGGTCCCGCCGCCCGGTCACGCGTACGAGCCCCTCCCGTACGGCTGCGTCCGCCGCGACGGCCGCGGTGGTCTTCACCGTGTGCCGTCAGCGCCGTTCGCGGCGACCGCGTCCGTCGCGGCCGCCGCGAAGCCAGACTGCCTCCGTCGGGCCGGGCCCGCCGGGCACTGTGGACGACCGCCCGCCAGTGGAAAACTCCACCGCCCGGACGAGCGATCAGCACCCGCGCGCGCCCCGTGATCCCCCAGCGGATGCGCTCCGTCGCGCGGGCATCAGGGCCCCCGACCTCCTGTCGCCCCCTGTTCATCACCACCGCTCCACCGCGGGCCCGTTCGCCGACAGCCCGCTCGCCGCGCGCCTCTTCACCTCGCGCCGGCCACCGCCCACCTCTTCACCCCGCGCCGGCCGCCGCCCCCGTGACCCTGGCGTACTGCTCCCGCACCTCCCGGTAGCGCAGCAGCTCCGCGGCCACGGGATCCAGCACCCGGGCCCGTCCGCAGCCGGCCGCCGCCTCCCGCAGTCGGCGTTCCGCGTCGTGCCCGTACCGCCGGGCCGGTCCCCGGGCCGCCATGCGGCAGCTCCACTCGACCAGCGGGCCGCCGATGATGCCGGACACCATCAGCAGTACCGGGACCCCCAGGTTGGGGGCCATCACGCCGACGATCTGCCCGACCAGCCACAGTCCGCCGACGACCTGCAGGAGCGTCATGGACGCCTGCGCCAGGACGGCGACCGGCCACCAGCCCGGCCGGGGCGGTCGTCCCGGCGGCAGCCCGGCCCGCGCCGCCAGGTCGTCCAGCGCCTCGGGCAGTCCCTGCGCGCCGCGTACCGCCGCCTCCCGGACGGCCTGCGCCCAGGGCACCGGCAGCCCGGCCGAGGCCCGTTCGGACACGGTGCGCACCGCCTGCTCGACGCGTTGCCGTGCCGTGGCCTCCTCGTCGGCCTGGGCGCGGACCGGCAACCGCCCGGTGGGAGGCTCGCGCCGGTCCTGGTGCCACCGCCACAACCGCAGCCAGGGCGTACCGCAGGCGCGGTTGGCGTTGCGCAGCCAGGCGCGCTCGGCGGCCTCGCCCGCCGCTGTGGCGCCCACCGCGTCCGCCAGCCGGTCGGCGAACTCGTCCCGCGCCTGCTCGCTGAGCCCGATGCGTCGTCCGGTGGCGTAGACGGACCGCAGCCGTCGGGCCGCGGCGTCCACGTCGGCCCCGATGCGCCGGGCGGCGGCACCACGCTCCGCGACGAACTGGCCCAGTGCTTCGCGCAGTTCACCGACGCCGTCACCGGTCAGCGCGGACAGCGCGAGCACGGTGGCGCCCGGTTCGCCGTACTCGCCGAGGGCGACACCGTCCTCGTCGAGCAGCCGCCGCAGGTCGTCGAGGACCAGCTCGGCGGCCTCGCCGGGCAGCCGGTCGACCTGGTTGAGGACGACGAACATGACCTCCGCGTGTCCGGCCATGGGCCGCAGATACCGTTCGTGCAGGACGGCGTCGGCGTACTTCTCCGGGTCGACGACCCAGATGACGGCGTCCACCAGCGCCAGCACCCGGTCGACCTGCTCACGGTGCTGCACGGCGGCCGAGTCGTGGTCGGGGAGGTCGATCAGGACGAGCCCGCGCAACTGGGCCTCCGCCTCCGCGCTCTGCACCGGCCGTCTGCGCAGCCGGCCCGGGATGCCGAGCCGGTCGATGAGGGACGACGCGCCGTCGCTCCAGCTGCACACGATGGGCGACGACGTGGTCGGCCGCCGAACGCCCGTCTCCGAGATCGTGACGCCGGCGAGGGCGTTGAACAGCTGTGACTTGCCGCTGCCGGTGGCGCCCGCGAGGGCGACCACGGTGTGCTGCCCGGAGTGCCGGCGCCGGGCGGCAGCCTCGTCCAGGACCCGGCCGGCCTGGGCGAGTGTCCTGCTGTCGAGACGCGTGCGGGAGAGTCCCACGAGTTCGCGCAGCGCCTCCAACCGTGAGCGCAGCGGCGCGTCGTAGACGAGCGGGGTCGAGGGCAGGGCGCTGCCGCCTCCGCCGGTCCGGGCCGCCTTGTCGGCCGCCGCCTGCTCGGCGGCGGCCTCGTCGACACGGCGGGCGATGAGACCGTCGTCCCAGGCATCGGCCGAGCCCTCCTCGGCGTCCGCACGGGACATCCGCGCGAACGCAGCCCGGGTGGACGGATCCGGGGCCGGGTCGGCGTCCGGGCGCGGCAGGGCGTCCTTGGTGCTGTCGGCCGCGCGCGCGTGGCCGGTCGGCTCCTGCGGCGAGGCGTCCGCCTCGTCGGACAGGCCGCCCTCGTCCTCCGGCCTCTTCCCCTCCGGCCCCGCGCTCTCGGTGCACTCCTGGACTTCGCGCTCGTCCTGGTGTCGCTGCCGGTCCTCGCGCTCCTGGTGCTCCTGGTGCTCCCGGTGGCTCTGGGGGGTTTGGTGGCTCTCGTGCCCCGGATTCTCCTTCCCCTCCTGGTCCGCGTTGCCTGTCCGGTCCGTGTGGTCCGTGTGGTCCTGGTCAGTGACGGCGGTCACCGGTCACCTCTCCTTCTGCAGTACGGACAGCGCGGCAATGAGTTCGGCCTGGGGTTCGGGGTGGACTTCGAGTCCGTCGAGGGGGGCGAGCCGGCGTTCGCGTTCGGCGTGCATGACCCGGTCGAGATGGTCGGCGAGCAGCCGCCCGCCCCGGTCGCGCAACCGCAGCGCCCCGTGCGCGCCGATCCGCTCGGCGAGCCCCTCGCCCGCGGAACGCGCCCTGCGGCCGCCCAGCAGCGCCGTGGCGACGAGAGCGGCGACCGACTCCGGGTCGGGCGTGGCACCCCGCTCCAGGCCGCGTACCTCGTCCTCGGCGTACTCCTCCAGCTCGCGCCGCCACCGTCGGACGGCGAGGCCGATGCGGTGCTCGGCACTCTCCGGGAAGGCGTCTTGGTCCGCTGGCGCCGCGGCCTGTGACGCCGGTTCGCGGCGCCAGGCCTCGTCGACGCGTTCGTCGGCGGCGGTGACCGCGCACAGCAGCAGCGCGGCGAAACTCTCCACCAGGGCGTCGAGGAGTTCACCGGCGGTGCAGTCCAGCGGGAAGGCCCGCCAGCGCTTGAGCGCGTCACCGGCGAGGACCGCGCCGCTCTGGAGACGACCCCGCACGCGCGTGTGCTCGCTGTCGTACGCCCCCTCGACGGCCGAGGTGAGCCGCAGTGCCGCCGCGTACTGCGCGGCGGCGGCGCCGGCCAGTTCGGGCATCCGTGCCTTGAGGGAGTCGAGGACTCCGTGGGCGGTGCGGGCGAGGGCGTGGTTGCGGGCGGCCGGGTCCTGGGCGTGGTGGACGAGCCAGGCGCGCAGCTGCGCCACGGCGGTGGCCGGAAGAAGCCCGCCGCCCCAGGCCGACTCGGGCAGTTCGGGCACCGTGAAGCGCGGCACCTCGCCCAGCCCGGCCTTGGTGAGCAGAGCGCCGTACTGCCGGGACACCTCGGAGACGACCTGGTGCGGCACCCGGTCGAGGACGGTCACGAGCATGACGTCGTACTCCTTGGCGGTGCGCAGCAGGTGCCAGGGCACGGCGTCGGCGTAGCGGGAGGCCGTCGTCACCATCACCCAGATGTCGGCCGCGCAGATCAGTTCGGCGGCGAGCACGCGGTTGTCGGCGACGAGCGAGTCGATGTCGGGCGCGTCGAGAAGGGCGAGACCGGGCGGGAGGGTGTCGGCGGTCTCGATCCGCAGCACGGGTCTGCCGTCCTCGCCGGTGAGCAGCAGATCGTCCGCCGACTCCCGACGAGAGGCCCACGTGCGGGCGAGGCCGGGCAGCACCCGCATGCCGCTGAACCAGTGATGGTCCTCCGGATGGCACACGAGCACCGGGGTCCGTGTCGTCGGCCGCAACACGCCCGCCTCGCTGACGCGCCGCCCCACGAGGGAGTTGACGAGCGTCGACTTGCCGGCGCCGGTGGAGCCGCCCACCACCGCCAGCAAGGGCGCGTCGGGCTGCCGGAGTCGCGGCACCAGGTAGTCGTCGAGCTGGGCTAGCAGTTCGTCGCGGTTGGCACGCGCGCGCGGGGCCCCTGTCAGGGGCAGCGGGAAGCGTGCGGCGGCGACACGGTCGCGCAGGGCGGAGAGTGCGTCGAGTAGCTGAGGCCTTACGTCCAAGGTCACCACACGCGAAGAATGCCCAATTTTAGGGGATTAATGAAGCATATAGGCACGCCTGCGCGCCGATAGGACACAAGGGACGGAAGGTGCGAGTGGGGCAGAGGCACAGCGCAGGCATAACGAGTGCACAACACCCGTGGCCAGGGACGCCAAAAGCGGTGCACGATTCGCACCTGCCTGCGATTATCAGGACCGCTTCACCGAACCTCCACATTGAGCCACGGAGGCGAAGCAACCGGGACAAGGAACCGGGAGCCCTATCCTTGTCCCCGGCAACGTCACGGATCAGCCCACACACGGGCAGCACGTACGAGGCCACCACATCGGCCCCCGTAGCTCAGTGGATAGAGCAGGCGCCTTCTAAGCGCTTGGCCGCAGGTTCGAGTCCTGCCGGGGGCGCAAGTCTCCGCCCTCCCTCCGGGAGGGCATTTTTGCTGTTCAGAGCACGTTTCGCTAGGCACGACGAAGCCCCGGACACTCCCCCGATGATCATGGGGAGGGTCCGGGGCTGTCCGGCTGTCACCGGGTTTCCGCGGGTGGTCGTGGCGCATACGTGTCGACGTTCTCGGCGAAAGGCCCTGTCCGTCGGCCGACCCGGCCACCGGCGTTCAGCGGTCGTGGGCGGCGAGTACGGCCGAGCCGTCGCGGGGGACGACCCGCACCTCTCCCGGGCCGCTCACCGCGCCACCCGTCCCGGGCCCCGTCGCCGGTGTCACCGCTGTCGCCACCGTCGCCACCGTCGCCGGATGCACGCCGTCGACTAGCAGGTCCGCCATCCGCAGGTCGGCCGGGTGCCGGCCGGGAGGGACGGACGGCGGGGGCGGCCAGGCGAGCACGGCCGGGGGCGCTTCGGGCGACGAGACCTTCAGTCCGCGCAACGGCATGCGCAGGCCCACGCCGAGGGCCTTCAGCACGGCTTCCTTCCTGGTCCAGACGCGCAGGAAGGCCGGGCCTCGCTCGGCGGGGGGCAGGGCGTGAAGGGCGGCCAGCTCGGTCCCGGACAGTGCGGTCCGTGCGGCACCCTCGACATCGACAGGCACCTCGCAGTCCTCGACGTCGAGGCCCACGGCTCCGTCCGAGGACACCGCCACGCCGACGAGCGCGCCGCTGTGGGTCACCGAGAAGTCGTACGGCGCAGGGGCGCCCGGCGTGTCCAGCCGGACCTTTCCGTGCGGTCCACCGCAGCGCGGACACACCCGCCGCAACGGCACGTCCGCCGGGGGGAGATCGAGCAGTTCACCCAGCAGCAGACGGCTCAGGGCGCAGCCGACGAGGAAGCGGGCCCGGTCGGCCGGGGCGACGGTCTCGTCGTGGCGGCCGCGCTCCACGGGATCGAGGAGCGTCAGCAGATCCGCGCGGGCGTCGCCGAGGCGCGCCCACGCGACCTGTACGGAGATCACGGGCCCGGTGCCGGAGGGAGAGGAACGGGTCAGTGCACGGCGCGCAGCATGCGCGTGACGTTGATCCGCGTCGGCGAGAGGCCGAGTTCCACGCTCTGCATCATCCGCTCGCCGTTCAGCCGGCCGTAGGCGAGGAGGTCCACGTTGGCCAGGCTGAATTCGGGCCAGGTGTGAATGCTCAGATGCGATGCGGAAAGCAGCAGAATAGCGGTGACGGCACCGTTCGGGAAAACGTGCGACGCCTCACCGAGAACCGTGGCGTTTCCCTTTTCGGCGGCCGTGCGCAGCACCTGGAGGAGGCGCTCCTCGTCGGTCAGGATGCTGTGGTCGCTCACCCATACGTCGACCGCATAAGAGCACAGATCGTCGACGTTTATACCCTCGGTGGCGAGGCTGGCGGAGTTGGTCATGGGGAACCGGGGGTGGCGAACTGCTTCCCCCGTCTCCTTTCACATAGGCGCTCGATGGCCCCCAGCGTAGCATCCGGGACGCCCTACGGCTCGCGCGCCCCTTCTGTCAAGGGGGCCCGGGGACACTCGGGGCGTTCCGGCATCACTGCGCCCGGGCCGTTGTGGAAGCCATTACGGAATCGATTACGGAAGCCGCTGCACAAGCCGTCAGGAAATTATTTACCCGAGCCGCCCGGAAACTCTTCGAAAACGCTGCGACACCGCTGGCGAAACGCTCCGGGAAACTTTTCTCGAGTTTCCCTTACGCACCGCGATACCCGGCTGTTTCCACGGTGCGGGAGTGGGTCCGGTCGGCCGCCTACCGGCCCGTATACTGGATGTTCCCGCAATCCACCGTCAGCTTGCCTGGAGCAGCATTGTGACCAACGCGCGTCGGCACCCTGGGAGCAGCACCGCCGAATCCGTGCTCACGGAAGTAGCGGACGCCGTCCGTCTCCAGGAGGGTCCGCCGGGAGTGCGGTCCGTCCTGCGCGCCCTGCGCCGGCTGGCTCCCGCCTCCACCAAGGACCTCAGCCGGGCCACCGGGCTGCCCGTCCCGATCGTCGCCGCGCTGGGGAACGAGTTGCGGCGGCGGGGCATCGTCACCACGCAACGCCCGTCGCGGCTGACCGAGGCCGGTCAGGAGCTCGTCGCCCGGCTCGGCATGGACCTCGTCCTCGACGCCACCTGCCGCGCCTGCGACGGGCGCGAGCTGGTCGTCCCCGACGTGCTGGACGAGGCCGTGCGGCGGTTGCGCGCGCTGATGGAGTCGGGTCCCGCCGCCGACATGGCGATCGACCAGTCGCACTGCACGGCCGAGACCAAGGTCCGCCGGGTGCTCGCGCTGCTCACGGCCGGCGCGCTGCCGGGCGGCTCGCTCCTGCTGATCGGGGACGACGACCTGATCTCGCTCGCCGTCGCCGTGGTGGGCGACGTGCTCGGCGGCCCGATCGTCGAGCAGGTCACCGTCGTGGACATCTCGGAGGAGATCCTCGACCACATCCGCAAGACGGCGGCCGGTCTCGGCACACGCGTGGAGACCGTCCGGCACGACCTGCGGCTGCCGCTGCCCGCCGCGCTGCACGGGCGGCACGACGTGGCCATGACCGACCCGCCGTACACCCCGGAAGGCGCCCGGCTCTTCCTCTCCCGCGCCGTGGAGGGCCTGCGGCCCGGTCCGGCGCACAGCGTCTTCTTCTCCTTCGGCGGCAAGAGCCCGGACGAGATGCTGGAGGTGCAGCGGGAGATCATGGCGCTCGGCCTGGTCACCAACGGCTACATCCGCAACTTCAACGAGTACGAGGGCAGCGGCATCCTCGGCGGGGTCGGCTTCTTCCAGCACCTCCTGACGACCACCTCGACGGCCCCCTCCCACCTGGGCGAGTTCAGCGGCCCCCTCTACACGGGCGACAAGCGGACCCGGCAGCGCGAGTACACCTGCGCGGCGTGCGACGCCCGGATCCGCGTCGGCCCCGGCGCCCGCTGGACGTCGGTGGCCGCCCTGCGCGCCGACGGCTGCCCGAACTGCGGCAAGGGGCCCTTCCGCCCCGGCCGCCTGGTCCCGGCAGAGGAACCGGCGCCCCCGGCTGCCCCGCAGGACGCGGCCTCGGTCCCGACATCCCTCGCGGCCCCGGAGCCCGCACCCGCGCCCGCACCGGTCGCCGCCACCCCCGCTCCGGCGCCCGCCGCCGCACCCGCCCCCGTCTCCCCCTCCGGACGCGTCCACGGCTGGCGCCCCCCGAGCGACGACGACCGGGCCGCCCTCGTCGACCGGGCGCAGCCGTATGCCACCCGTCAGGCCGACGAGCGCGATCTGCCGGCCATCGGACGGTTCGAGGCCGAGATCGCCCGGGTCTCCTTCGGAGAGGACGCCATCGACGATCCCGAGCGGTGGGCGGCCCGGCTCGGCCGTGCCATGGAGAAGTCGAAGGAGGGCATGATCGTCGCCCAGGGGCCGGGCGAGGAGCCCGTCGGCTGGTGCTGGGTGAGCATCAACCAGAACGCGATGACCGGCGACCGTTACGCCAACTTCCGCTCCCTCGCGGTGTCCCCCGTCGACAACCGCAGCGACGTCGCGGAACTCCTGCTCACCGCGGGCCTGGAGTTCTGCCTGGCGAACGGCATCACCGAGGTCGTCGGCCGGGTGCACGTGGGCAACGTCCCGATGCGCACGGTCTACCGCAAGTTCGGCTTCGACCCCACCAGTCTGGCGATGAAGCTGTTCCTGCCGGAGCAGGACGGCGTCCGATGAGCGGCCCGGAGGGCTTCGATCCCGACCGGGTCAAGTGCGTCGTCTGGGACCTCGACGGCACACTGTGGGACGAGATCGCCCTCGAGTCGGCCACCGACGCGCTGCCCGTGCCCCGCCCCCGGATGCTCGCCGCGATCGACGCGCTGGCGGCCCGCGGCGTGCTGAGCAGCATCGCCAGCCGCAGCGCGCCCTCGGTCCTCGGCCGGCTGGACGACGTGCCCGGCCTGCGGGCGCGCTTCCTCGCCCCGCAGGTCTCCTGGCAGGACAAGAGCGAGTCGCTGCGCGCGATCGCGAAGGAGCTCGGCATCGCGGTGGAGGCCCTGCTGCTGGTCGACGACTCCCCCTACGAGCGCGCCGAGGTCGAGGCCCTGCTGCCGGGCGTGCGCACCCTCGACCCCGCGCAGGTCCCGGCGCTGCTGGCCGCCTTCGAGGGCCGGGAGGAGACCCCCGAGTCCCGCGCGCGCGTTCAGCGCTACCGCACCGAGGAGACCCGCCGGGCCGAGGCCGACCGCTTCCGGGGCACCCGCGAGGAGTTCCTGCGCTGGTGCGGCATGCGCCTCACCGTCGGCGCCGCCACGCCCGAGGAGCTCCCGCGCGCGCTGGAGCTCGCCGCCCGCACGCACCGGCTGAACTCCTCCGGCCTCACCCCCGACCGACTGCGCGAGCTGGCCGGCTCGGCGGGACACGAGCTGTTCACGGCCGCCATGACGGACCGTTTCGGCGACTACGGCGTCATCGGCGCCGCCCTCGTCGACGGGACCGCTCCCGCCGTCCGGTCCGTGCCGCTGCTGGCCCTCTCCTGCCGGGTGGCCGGGCGGGGTGCGGCGGCCGCCTTCCTGTTCCGGCTGATGGAGCGCTCCCGCGCGGCCGGCGCCGAGGAGTTCCGGGTGACGCTGCGCCCGACGGACGCCAACCTCGAGATGCGCATGCTGCTCCGCCAGGCGGGCCTGCGCCGCACGGACGACACCGCCGACACCGCCGCGGGCGCGGTCCTCGGCAGGTCCCTGCACGGCGACCTGCCCGAGCCGCCCGCATGGCTGCACGTATCCGACCGAGAGGACACCGAGGCGTGAGCGACACACCGGACCGGGCCGCGGTGGAACGGGAGATCCGTTCGATGATCGCCGAGGCCGCCCGCCTGGACGAGACCCTCGTCGCGGAACTCCCCGCCGACGCCGACCTGTTCGGTCCGCGCATCGGCCTCACCTCGCTGGCCGGCGTCGCCCTGCTGGGCTCGATCGACCGGCGCTACGGCGTCGACGTGGCCGCGCTGGACCTGAGCCTGGACAGCCTGCAGTCCATCGCCACCCTGGCCGACTTCGTCACGGCCTGTCTCCAGTCGCCCTAGCCACCCGTCCGTACTGCTTCCTGTTCAAAAAGGGTGATCCGTACGGCCGTGCCGTGACCGGTCGGGGGCGGCGGCGTTGAACGGGGCGTGCGGCGGCGCCTTCTGCTGCCGCACGTACCGAATCACTTAAGGAGAACGTGATGTCTCGCATCGCGAAGGTCGCCGCTGTTGCCCTCGGCACCAGCGCCGTGGTGGTCAGCGGAGCCGGCCTGGCCATGGCGGACGCGGGTGCGCAGGGCGCGGCCGTGGGCTCGCCGGGTGTCCTGTCGGGCAACGTCGTCCAGGTTCCGGTCCACATCCCGGTCAACGTCTGCGGCAACACCATCAACGCACCGGGCCTGCTGAACCCGGCCTTCGGCAACACCTGCGCCAACGTCGATGGCGACCACCACGGCAAGGGCGGCGGCAAGCACAGCCACGGCGGCAGCGGCTACGGCGGCTGAACGTTCGTCGGTACGCCTCGCGCGTACACCCCGGTCGTACGCGCCGTACGTACCACCAGGAGAGCCCCGGCACCTCGAGCGCCGGGGCTCTCCCCCTTTCTTGTCCGCCGGGGCTCTCCCCCTGTCTTGTCCGCCGGGGCTCTCCCCCTGTCTTGTCCGCCGCGCACCGGCTCCCCGGTACGCCCGTGACCCTCGCCGGGTCGGTCGTACTCGGGTCAGGCGTACCGGTAGGTCCGGGACATGTCCTCCAGCTGATCCGGCGTCACGTCCCACGGCGGCAGCTTCTGCCGGCGGGCGACGACCCGGCGGTACTGGCTGCTGGCGGGCCCCGGCGGTTCGGCCGGCAGATAGCGGTGGTCGCGGTGGCGGCTCTGCCAGCGGGTCCACAGCAGGTCGACGAAGGCGTGGTGCAGCCAGAAGACGGGGTCGTTGACGGATGCGCCGCTCAGCATGACCCCGCCGACCCAGCGGTGCACCCGGTTGTGGTTGCGCCAGGCGGCACTGCCCGAGCCGGTCCCCCAGCCCTCCAGTTTGTTGCGGAAGCCCCGGGTGACGGTCGAGTCGTAGGGCCGGACGTCGTAGACCGGGTCCTTCAGCGCCCACTCCACGTCGGCGGCGGTGGGCAGGGCGATCGGGGCGGCGGCCCGGCCGAGGTCCCGGGTGAGGAACTTCCCGTCGGTGACGTTCTCCCTGAGGGTCCAGTCACCGGTGGCGTAGGCGAACGGCCCGGTGGTCACCCGGTGGTCGGAGCGCCGCCCGTTGCCGCCCAGCAGGTCCGCCGTCCAGGGCGTGGCGGTCGCGGTGCGCCGGCGTGTCCAGTCCCAGTAGGGCACGGTCACCGAGGAGTCGACCCGGCGCAGCGCCTTCTCCAGGTCGAGCAGGAACCTGCGGTGCCACGGCAGGAAGGAGGGCGCCATGTGGGCACTGCGCAGGCCGCCTTCGCCGTCCGAGACGTAGTGGTCGATGTGCACCCGCACGAACTCGTCGTACTCCCCCTTCCGTTTGATCTCGAGCAGCGCGTTCACGAAGCGTCGTCGTTCGGCGGCGGTGAGCTTGCTGACGTCCTTACGGATGTAGGCCATGGTGTCCCCCGATGTGCGTGTCGTCGTGGTGTGCCGGGCCCGCCTCGCGCAGCCGCTGTCCGGGGCCGAGTTCGTCGACGGCGGCCCGGGCCGCCTCCAGCGGCGTGGCGTACGAGCGGTAGTGGTCGACCATGCTCAGCCAGGTGCCGTCGGCGCGACGCATGAGGTGCAGCGGACGGCCGTCGACCGTGACCGTCCACTCGGCGTGGCCCGCGCCCGCGGTCCCCGCCGTGGTGAGGAGCCCCCGGATGCGCCGCCCCAGGTAGGTCTCGTCGAACGAGTCGAGGCCGCCGTCCGCCCGGCGGCGCGGCCGGGTGGCGGTGACGGCGGGGACGATCGCCAGTGCGGCGGACGCGGCCAGCAGCCCGCGCAGCAGATCGCGTCGTCGTGTGCCGCGCGCCGTGGCGGGTCTTGCCGGGCCCGCCGGCGGCGCGGTCAGGGGTACTGCGTCGGCGCTGACGGCCATGGTGTGCTCCTCGTCCGGGATCGCTCGTCCCCGTGGTCTGTTGGGTTGCTTCGTGGGGGTAACCGCCCGGCGGGCCGACTGGTCACCGCCCGGCCCCCGATCGGCCCGCCGCGGTGTGGCGGCGGGCACGGCGACGGGCCCGGGACGAGGCGTCCGGGCCCGTGGTCGTGGCGGTTCGTCAGCGGTTCGGACGGCGCGCCCGCGGCGGCGGCCATGCGGGTGATCACTGCGGCGGGGGTTCCCTCGGGTGGTCGACTTCGTCTCGGGTACGGTCCCTCTCGGCAGGAGGCGGGGGGCCGTGCGCCGTACCCGGGCAACGAGCTGGAGAACGGCATCGGTGCAAAGCGCCCGACTGCCGTGGCCCTGCTGCCGCCGCACTGGTCAGCCGGTCCAGAAACTCCACCATCGGGTCAGGATCAGCATCCCGATCGCCCCCATGTGCAGCAGCGGCGGCACCCAGGTGAATTCGGCGAAGAACGTCCGCACGCCGGCCGGAACGGGCAGGAAGCCGTGCCGCACGTCGAACGAGACGGCGTACCAGAACACGAGGATCGTGGCGACCCACGCCAGACAGCACCACAGACACAGCGCGTTGATCCGGTACAGCGACTCGAACTGCAGCCAGGACACGAACCCCACGCCGAACAGGCAGCCTCCGGTGAAGGTCAGCCAGTACCAGCGCGGGAAGGCGGCCCGGGCGAGCAGGCTCATGCCGACGCACACGACCATGCCGTAGGCCACCAGGCCGAGCATCGGGTTGGGGAACCCGAACACCGAGGCCTGGTCGCTCTGCATGACACTGCCGCAGGAGACGACGGGGTTCAGGCTGCACCCGGGAGTGAATCCGGGGTCCTCCAGCAGCTTGAACTCGTCGAGGGTGATGACCCAGGACGCCAGCAGCCCGGCCGCGCCGGTCAGGACCAGCAGCAGGGCGAACGCGCGTCCGCCGCCCACGGCCGTCGGCTGCGGCGGCCTCATCAGCCGCGCAGGCGGCGGGCGGGCAGGACGACGTGCGCCGCCGCCGTCAGGGTCTCCTCGGCGCCCGCGAACGCGGCCAGCGCCTCGGGTGTGACGGCCTGTCCGGGGATGGCCTCCGGCCAGGCGCGACAGGTGAGGACGAGGTAGGCGTAGCCGCGCTGCTCGACGGCCGCGAGCCACTCCCGCGGCGGCAGGCACTGGGCGTTGAGGCCCGGCATGTTCAGGACGGCCGCGCCGGACTCGACCAGCAGGCTGAACGGCAGGCTGGGCCGCTCGGTGCCGTCGACGACGCCGCCGACGCGCATGCCGTTGTCGCCGGCCAGTCGCGCGACGGCGAGGGCCGTCCCCTCGGGGCCCTCCGCGGTGTCGCCGAGTGAATAGGCGAGGAGGTAGGGCATGTCGCTGCCGTCGGGAGCCTCTCCGCTCCACGGCATCACCACGAGGGTGCCCAGGTCGGTCACACGGAAGGGCCGGGTTGCGCTGGGGGTTGAGGTCACCGCGCGACCTTATCGGCGTGCCGGAGGGCCACCGGGCGCGTTCTCACCCGACCGGGGGACGCCGGTGCGCTGCTCCACACGAACGAGGGACCCGCCGCTCGAGCGGCCTCGAACAGCACGCGGGCCGGCACCGTCGGTGACGGGTACCGGCCCCTGCGGCGGCGGGCGTCTCAGCCCTTCAGCGGCAGCCCGCCGAGCAGCGGGTTGCGGGTGTTGAGGGCCTCGGCGGCGCCGTTGACGGCGTGCAGGACGGAGTCCTTGTTCTCGGTGTCGAGCGCGTCCGACTGGTGCTGCAGGGGCAGCGCGTCCTCCACGCCGATCGGCCCCCTCGCGAGGGTGTCCACGGCGCCGTTGAGGCTGGTGGGCGTGAGGTCGGCGGGTGCGGCGAACGCGGGCGCGGCGACACCGGCGAGAATCACGGATCCGGCGACGACGACGGCGGCCTTCAGGGACTTCATCGGATTCCTTTCATCGGCGACCCTGCGCCTCGGCACAGCACGTCACCAGGGGAAATTCTGACGCCGTGCCTAACGAGCCCCGTCCGGTGCGGAAACCGTGCGCACGGGAATTTCCGCGCCCCGGCGTCCTTTCGGAGCCGGCGTGCGGACGTGCCCGGAGCTGCCGGGCGGCGTCCGTCGGACTGCGGGAAGCGCCGGCATCGACCGAGCGCGTCGCGGCCCGCCCGCGGTCAGGGTAACGCTGTCCGCAGACGCGAACAGCCGCCCTCCTGGCGGGAGGGCGGCTGTTCGGTGAATGACGTGTCGTGACCTCGGGGAGAGGTGACGTCAGTCGTTGACGCAGATGTTGCCGAACGCCGGGTTCAGCAGGCCCGGTGCGTTGGTGGTGTTGCCGCAGACGTTGACCGGGATGTGGACGGGAACCTGGACGACGTTGCCCGACAACACGCCCGGGGAGTGCGCGGCGACGGCGTTCGCGCCACTGTCGGCGGCGGCGATGCCGGAGGCGCCGACGACGGCCGCGGCGGCAACGGAGGTCAGGGCCAGGCCCTTCGCGATACGCGACATGGAGAGGTGCTCCTTGGGGTTTTGACACAAACACCTGGGCGGGGATGCCCGGCGCTGAGGTCAACGCGCCGGGAACCGCGGGGGTTGTGCCACCAAAGGAGTGATGTCACCGGAGGCCACGCTTCACCATTCCGACACACTTGACCTTTTTATGCGGATTAATCCGGGCAGAAGTTAGAGTTGCGCACCATCCGCCGCACGCCTATAGCAAGCAAATCGCACGAAAGGCCACTGCCGGTCATGCGTACTTCCCTGGGTCCGCTGTCGCGCCGCACGACGGCCGGTGTCCTCGCCCTCGCCTCGCCCTGGGTGCCGTCCGGTGCCCGTGCGGGCGGGACGCCGCCCGCCACGCAGGCGCCGAGCCTCGCCTTTCGGCAGCGCTACCCCGCGACACGGCACGGCGGGATCGCCCGCGCGGCCAACGCGGTCAACGCGGCCATCGGCTGCCGGGCCGCTCCGGAGGTCCGCGCGGCGCACTCCTGCCCTTCCGTCCGCCGGGGCGGGGCCGGCCTCGACAACGGCTTCGACATCTGGACACCGCGCCCCGCGCGGGCGGCCGGGCCGGGCTCGTGGCCTACGACGGCGACCGCGGCCGTTCGGGTGATTCGCTCATGTTCTCGACCGGTGGCCGGCCGTCCGTCGCGCTCACCGACCCGGTCAATCCATCTGACGATGTGTTGAACTCCACGATCAGCGAGCCGGGGGAGGCTCCGGCGGCGCGTGTACCGGCGTGCGTCAACACGCTCGGCTACGACTCCGATGTGTTCGATCTCCGCAGGGGTTTGCGGCACGGCGGTGACCAGCTGGCCGTGCGGCTCGTTTCCCACCGGGACGCGGCGTGGGCCGGGGCGCTCTTCGCAGCCGTCGACACACGGAAGAAGTAATCAGGCGCGTTCCCGCAGTCCCGAGCGCCACCGTGAGCGAGGAATCCGCGCAATGCACCAGCCAGAACCCGACGCCGGGCCCCGGGTCCTGCACCTCACCCAGCCCGTGGAAGGCGGGGTCGCCCAGGTCGTGACCGACCTGGCACGGGCCCAGCTCGCGGCGGGTCTGCACGTCACCGTCGCCTGCCCGGACGGCGGGCTCGCCGGGGAACTGCGGTCCCTGGGCGCGCGGACCCGGCGCTGGGCGGCCACACGGTCGCCGGGCCCCTCCCTCCCCGGCGAGGTGCGGCAGCTCGTACGCCTGATCGCCGAGGTACGACCCGACCTCGTGCACGCGCACAGTGCGAAGGCGGGACTGGCCGGCCGGCTCGCGGTGCGCGGCCGGATCCCGACCGTGTTCCAGCCGCACGCCTGGTCCTTCGAGGCCGTCGGGGACACCACCGCGGCGCTCGCCCGCACCTGGGAACGCTTCGGGGCGCGTTGGGCGGACCGGCTGATGTGCGTGAGCGAGGCGGAACGCGCCGCCGGCCGCCGGGCGGGGATCTCCGGACGATGGAGCGTCGTCCCCAACGGCATCGACTGCGGGCGTTTCCACCCCGCCCCCGTCGGCACCGTGCGGGCCTCGCTCCTGCCCGGCCTCGACCCGGCCGCCCCGCTGGTGGTGTGCGTGGGGCGGCTGTGCCGGCAGAAGGGGCAGGACGTGCTGCTGCGGGCCTGGGACACGATCGTGGCCAGGACGCCCGCCGCCCGGCTGGTGCTGGTCGGCGACGGTCCCGACGCGGCACGCCTGCGGCCCGGCGCACCGGAGTCGGTGCTGTTCGCGGGGGCCGTCGCCGACGCCGTCCCCTGGTACCAGGCGGCCGATCTGGTGGTGCTGCCCTCGCGCTGGGAGGGCATGGCGCTGGCCCCGCTGGAGGCGATGGCCTGCGGAAGACCCGTGGTGGTGACCGACGTGAACGGCGCCCGGGAGAGCCTGCCGGCCGGACTCGCGGAGCGCTGTGTCGCCCCTGCCGAGAACCCCGCGGCGCTCGCCGAGGCGGTCTGCGCACTGCTGTCCGACCCGCTGCTGCGCGAGTCGCTCGGCCACCAGGGGCGTCGGCACGTCCTGGCCGCGCACGACGTGCGGCGAACGGCCGAGGCGGTCGAGGGCGTGTACCGCGAGCTGCTCACGACCACCGAAGGGGCGCGGGTCGCGCCCACCGAGTGCAGGGAGCCCATCCACTCGTGACTGCGGAAAGCACCGTCCCCTCTCCCGGCACGCAGGCCGGATACTCACCCGTCTCGGTCATCCCGCGGCGAGGAAGCGCAGCGGGATTCCGGTTCCCCGCCCGTCGGCCTCCGGCGCGTCCCGCGTCTTCGCTGCCGCTGCTGCTCGCCGACGGCCTCGCCGCGGTCGCGGTCGCGCTGGCCCTGACCGGGGTGCAGCGCCGTCCGCTGCTGGTGGCCCTGCTGGTGGCGGCGACGATACTGCTGCGCCCGCAGCGCCCGCGCCCGGTGGCCGGGGTGCTGGACGAACTACCCGCCGTGTGCGGCCGGATCGCGGTGGCCTGGCTCTCGCTCGGCGCGCTCGCCGCGGCGTGGAACCCGGCGCACGCGCTCTCGGCCCGCACCCTGGTCGTCGGCTGCGCGGCACAGACCGCGGTCGGCTGCACGGCCCGCGCGGTCGTGCACCTGCGCCGGCGCCGGACGCTGCTGCGCCGGCCGCGCGCCGCGCTCGTCATCGGTCCCGCCACGACCTCGCAGCGGGTGGCCGCCGCGGTGCTGCGGCATCCCCGGTGCGGGGTCCGGCCGGTGGGGATCGTGGCCGAGAGCCCCGGAGGCGACGAGGGGCTGCCGGTGCTGACCACCGGTCAGGAGGTGCAGCGGGCCCTCATCCAGAACGGCGTGCGGGACGTGCTGTGCGTCCACCCCGCCGTGCGCAGCGTGCAGGGCCCCCTGCTGCGGGCGCTCGCCGAATCGGGCTGCACGGTGTGGGAGGTCGACGCCGACACCCCTTCGTACGCGAGCCCCGAGCAGTTGGCCGGGTTCTCCTGCCGGCGCCTCGACATGGGCGTCCGGCGGCGGGGCAGCCTCGGCAAGCGGTTGCTGGACGTCGTGGTCTCCGGGGTGCTGCTGCTGCTGGTGAGCCCGCTGCTGCTGCTGTGCGCGGCCGTGCTGCGACTGACCGACGGACCCGGAGTGGTCTTCCGGCAGGAGCGCATCGGCAAGGACGGCCGGCCCTTCACCCTGCTGAAGTTCCGCACCCACCGTCCCGTCGACGAGCACGAGTCGGCGACCCGCTGGAGCGTGGCCGGCGAACGCGAGATGAGCCACTTCTGCCGCTTCCTGCGCCAGACCTCGCTGGACGAGCTGCTCCAGTTGTGGAACGTCCTGTGCGGCGACATGAGCCTTGTCGGACCGCGCCCCGAACGCCCCTTCTTCGTCGGCCAGTTCAGCCAGACCTACCCCGGTTACGCGGCACGCCACCGGATGCGGACCGGCATCACCGGCCTCGCCCAGGTACAGGGGCTGCGCGGCGACACCTCGATCGAGGACCGGGCCCGCTTCGACAACGCGTACATCGACAACTGGTCGCTGTGGCAGGACGTGTGCATCCTGCTGCGCACCGCGGCCGCCCTCGTGCGACCGACCGGGAGCTGAACCGCCGATGACCCTAGCCCCGCACCTTCCGCTGACGCTGCCCCGCGCCCGGACGCTGTCGCCGGTCCTGCCGGTGGTCGCCGTGGTCGCCCTGCTCGGCCTTCCGCCCTCCCCCGGCGGCGAGGGCGGCGCCGGGCCGGCCGACGCGCTGTCCGCGCTGGTGGTGCTGTTCTGCCTGGTGCGGCTGCTGCGGCAGCGGCGACGCCCGCTGTCCATGACGGCGGCCGTAATCCTCGGGACGCCGGTCGCCGGACTCGCGCTCGCGGCGATGGGCGCGTCCTCGCCGGACGCTGGTCTCACCGGCCTCGGGCGCTATCTGCAGATCTTCGTGCTGGTCCCCGCGGCCGTCGTGCTGCTCGTCCGGGACCGGGCCGACCTGCGGGTGCTCGCCTGGTCGTTCGTGGGGCTCGCGGGCTGGCAGGGGGCCGTCGGCGTCCACCAGTTCGTCACCGGTACCGGCGCCTCCTACCAGGGCGAGACGATCCGGGCGGTCGGCACCTTCGGACCGCAGGACGTGATGGGCATGGCGACCGTCGTGTCCTTCGGGCTGGTGTGCGCGGTCGGTCTGGCGCTCGGCGGCTCCGGCGTACGGCAGCGGGCGGTCGCCGCCGCGGCCGCGCTCGCCCTGACGGCGCCGCTCGCGCTCTCCTTCAGCCGGGGCGCGTGGATCGCGACCGCGCTGACCTGCGCGATCCAGCTGGCCCTTGCAGGACTGCGCCGGGCGCTCAAGGTCGGCGCGGCGGTGGTCGCCGCCGGGGTGGTCCTGGTGGGCGGCTTCGGCGTCGGCTCGGCGATGCTCCAGGAACGCGTCAGCAGCATCACACGGGTCGCGGACGCGCCCGACCAGTCGGTCACCGACCGGTACACCCTGTGGGCGTCCGCGGTCGGCATGTGGGCCGAACAGCCGCTCACCGGCGTCGGGTTGAAGGGCTTCCCCGAACACCGGGACACGCACGCCTCCCTCGCGCTGTCCTCGGCCAGCGACACCGACGGCGCGGGATCCGGCTTCGTCCGCCAGCCGCTGCTCTCCCCGCACAACATGTATCTGCTGGTCCTCGGCGAACAGGGCCTGATCGGACTGCTCGCCCTCACGGGCGGCTGGCTGGCGCTGCTGGCGTGCGGGCTGCGGGGGTGGCTGTGCGCCCGGCGCTCGGGCCGCGGCCTGGACTGTGCGCTGTTCGCCTGCGGCCTGCTGGTCTGGCAGCTGATCGACTTCGTGTACGCCGACATCGGCGGACCGTCGACGGTGCTGACCGCCGTCGTCTTCGGGATCGTCGCCTGGTGGGCGCTGGTCGGCGCGGGCGGCCTCGAGGAGGCGCAGGCCCGATGACCGTGACGCCTCCTCGGACACCCCGCACGGACGGGCCCGTGTCCGTGCCGCCCGCGCGGTCCGCCGCGCGGTCCGGGGAGACGGCCCCCGAGGCTGCCGGGGAGGCCGGCGAACTCCCCGCCGCGTCCAGCGGTTTCCTCGCCAAGGCCGCGCTCGTCACCGCCGCCCTGTCCGTGGCCGGGGCCCTGCTCGGGCTGGTCCGGGACCAGGCGCTGGCCCGGCTCTTCGGGGCGGGCAGCGACACCGACGCCTTCCTCGTCGCGTGGACCGTGCCCGAGTTCGCGGCCACGCTGCTGATCGAGGACGGGCTGGCGTTCGCCCTCGTCCCGGCGTTCAGCATGGCGCTGGCCCGCCGCTCGCAGGGCGCCCCCGGCGACCCGGTCCGGGCGCTCGTCGCCGGCACGCTGCCCCGGCTGTCGCTGGCGTTCGTCGCGGTCGGCGCGCTGCTCGTCGGCGCCGCCCCGCAGGTCGTCGACGTCCTCGCGCCCGGTCTCCCCGACCCTGCGCTCGCCGTCGACTGCGCCCGGCTCACCGCGACCTGCGCGGTGACCTTCGGTCTCGCCGGGTACTGCAGCGCTGCGCTGCGCGCCCACCGGCGGTACGTGGCGCCCGCGGCGATCTACGTCGCCTACAACGTGGGCATCGTCACCGGGATGTACGTGCTGGGCGGGCGTTGGGGTGTGCGGTCGGCGGCGGCCGGGGTGGCGGTGGGCGGGCTGCTGATGGTCCTCGTGCAGCTGCCCTCGCTGGTCGGTCAGCTCCGCAAGGGCCGGACGGCCGGGGAGGCGTCCCTCGGGCAGGAGGAGCCCCGGCCGCTGGACACCGCGCTGCTGGCGACCGTCCTGCTCTTCGCGCTGTGCCGGCAGTCGCAGACGCTCATCGAGCGCTTCCTCGCCTCACAGCTTCCGGCGGGGGCGATCTCGCACCTCAACTACGCGCAGAAGGTCGCGCAGATGCCGATGATCCTGTCGGTGATGGTGTGCACGGTGACCTTCCCGGTGGTGGCGCGGGCGCTGGCCGAGGGGGACGCCGAACGGGCCCGCAGCCGGGTGGAGCGGGATCTGGCACTGGCGTCGTGCATCGTGCTGCTGGGCACCGCCGCGGTCGTGGCGTGCGCCCCGCAGATCGTCGAACTGCTCTTCCAGCGCGGTGCGTTCACCGCCCGGGACACGGCGGCGACGGCCGGCGTCATGCGGGTGTACGCGCTCGGGCTGCTCGGCCAGACCCTGGTGGGCGTGCTGGTCCGCTCGTACTTCTCGGGGGGCCGCGGCTCCTGGTACCCGGTCGGCGCGATGGCCGGCGGGATCGTCGTGACGTCCTGGGTCGGCGCCTTGAGCATCGGTCCCTGGGGCGTGTACGGCATCGCCGTCGCCAACGCGACCGGCATCACCGTCACCGCCCTGCTGCTGCTGGCCGGCATGGGTCCGCGCAGCGTCCCGATCCGCGTCCGGGGCGTGCTGGGCGAGTTGAGCCGGCCGGTGCGGGCGGCGCTGGTGGCGACCCTCGCCGGGGCCCTCGCCGCCGCGCGCTTCGACGACCCGGTGCGGGGGCTCGGCGCCGGTGGCCTCGCCGTGACCGTCGTCTTCCTGCTGCTGGGCCGGGCCCTGGGCGCCCAGGGCGTCGTCTCCGCATTCCGTTCCGTACGTTCCGCGACCCGAAGGCTCTGCCATGGCCGCTCCTGACCTCAGCACCCGCGCTCCCGTCCCGTGGGTGGCGATGTACCACTCGGTGAGCGTCTGCTCCGACGATCCCTACCGCATCACGGTGACCCCCCAGCGGTTGGAGAAGCAGCTGACGTGGCTGCGCCGGCGCGGACTGCGCGGCGTCTCCGTGGCCGAGCTGCTGGCCGCCCGCGCCCGGGGCGAGGGCCGCGACCTGGTGGGCCTCACCTTCGACGACGGCTACGCCGACTTCCTCACGGCGGCGCTGCCGGTGCTGCGTCGGCAGGGCTGCAACGCGACCCTGTTCGTGCTGCCCGGCCGGCTCGGCGGCGACAACGCCTGGGATCCGCTGGGTCCGCGCAAACCCCTGCTGACCGCCGACGACATCCGCCGAGCGGCCGGTGCGGGCGTCGAGATCGGCTCGCACGGCCTCACCCACGTCGACCTGACCCGGGCCGACGACCGCACCCTGAAGGCGGAGACGGTCGAGAGCCGCGCCGCCCTCGTCGAGCTCCTCGGGACCGAGGTGGACGGATTCTGCTACCCGTACGGCACGGTCGACCGGCGTGCCGTGGACGCGGTGGGCGAGGCCGGTTACTCCTACGCCTGCGCGATCGACCCCGGCCCGCTGAACGGCCTGCACGCTCTCCCGAGGGTCCATGTCGGGCAGGACGACCACACCGTCCGGCTGTTCCTGAAGTACCGGCTGCACCGGTTGCGCCGGCGACCCGTCGAGGGGCTGCGGTGAAGGCGCTGCACATCATCACGGGGCTGGGCGTGGGCGGCGCCGAGCAGCAGTTGCGGCTGCTGCTGCGGCACCTGCCGGTCGACTGCGAGGTGGTGACGCTCACCAACCCGGGGCCGGTGGCCGACGGGCTCGCCGAGGACGGCGTCAAGGTCGTCCATCTGGGCATGGCCGGCAACCGCGACCTGGGCGCGCTGCCGCGGCTGGTCCGGGTCGTCCGCTCCGGGGGCTACGACCTCGTGCACACGCACCTGTACCGGGCCTGCGTCTACGGCCGGCTGGCCGCGCGGCTCGCCGGGGTCCGCGCGGTGGTGGCCACCGAGCACTCTTTGGGCGACTCGCAGATGGAGGGACGGCCGCTGACCTCCGGGGTGCGCGCGCTGTACCTCGCCAGCGAGCGGCTGGGCCGCACCACGGTCGCCGTCTCCCCCACCGTCGCCGACCGGCTGCGCGGCTGGGGCGTGCCGGAACCGCGTATCGAGGTCGTCCCCAACGGCATCGACCTGGCCCGGTTCCGCTTCGATCCGGCGGCCCGTCTGCGCACCCGCAGGCGCCTCGGGCTGCCCGACGACGCCCGGGTGGTGGGCGGCGTGGGACGCCTGACGGCCGGCAAGCGCTTCGACGTCGTCATCCGCGCACTCGCCCAGCTTCCGCCGGACCACTGGCTGCTGCTGGTCGGCGGCGGCCCGGAGGAGAACGTGCTGCGACGTGTCGCACAGGAGGCCGGGGTGGCCGACCGGGTCCTGTTCGCCGGCGAGCGGCCCTACGTCGCGGACGGCTCCCCCGGCCCCGATCTGCCCTCCCTCGCCTGCGCGATGGACGTGTTCGTCTCGCCGTCCGCCGAGGAGACCTTCGGGCTGGCCGTCGTGGAGGCGCTGGCGTCGGGCCTGCCCGTGCTCTACGCCTCCTGTCCCGCGATCGAGCGGTTGCCCGCCGGTGCGGCGCCGGGCGCGCGCCGGGTGACCGGCGGCGCCGCCGCGTTCGTCCGCGCGCTGTCCGAGTCCCGCGCGCAGCCTCCCGGACCACGCACCGCCCCCGAGGCGGCGCTCCACTACGACATCGCCCGCAGCGCCGCCCAGCTCATGGACGTGTACACGACCACCGTTTCCGGACCACCCCTGTCGTCCTCCGCTTCCCCGACACCCCAGGGAGTCAGTTCCCCATGACCGAGAACCCTCGCCGTCCCGCCGTCCCGCGCCGCGCCAAGGGGCTCCCGCCCTGGGCCCTGCTCGCGGCCGGCGCCGTCGCCGGCGGCCTGCTCGGCGGCGCCTACGGGGCCGTCGAGCCGCCCGTGTACACGGCCACCGCGTATGTCGTCGCCGTCCCCACGGCGAAGTCCGATCCGGCCTCGGCGCTCGGCTTCGCGCAGGCCTACGGCCGGGTCGCCACCCAGCTCGCGGTGCTCGGGGACGCTCAGGTGTGGGCCGGTGTGCCGGCGAGGACACTCCAGCAGAGCGTGCGGACGGCGACCTCGCCGGACGCCCCGATGGTCTCGATCACGGCGACCTCCCCGCGCGCCGACCTGGCCGCCGACATGGCCAACGCGGTCTCCCGCTCGCTGACCCAGCACGCGAAGAACTCCCAGGCCACCACCAACGTCGAACTCCAGCAGTTCGCCCGCGCGGTGAAGCCGACCGGCCCCTCCTCGCCGTCCCCCGTGCTGACCTGCGCGGTCGGGGCGAGCGCGGGCGGACTGCTCGGCGGACTGCTGCTGCTGGTGCGGCCGAAGCGCGGCCGGGAGGTGGAGGACGCGCGCCCCGCCGCCGTTCCCGGGCCGGCCCTCGCCGCCGACGCCCACGGGGCGCTGTGAAGCCGACGTTCACCACCGAGGTCGTCACCGGCG
This sequence comes from Streptomyces sp. P3, assembly GCF_003032475.1. Classification (NCBI taxonomy): domain Bacteria; kingdom Bacillati; phylum Actinomycetota; class Actinomycetes; order Kitasatosporales; family Streptomycetaceae; genus Streptomyces; species Streptomyces sp. P3. Next base: position 3,342,529 of record NZ_CP028369.1, on the reverse strand, counting down.
AACAGGCCTTCGCCGCTCTCGCCCCGGCCTGGAACGGGCTGTACCAGCGATGCGCGACGGCCACCCCGTTCCAGAGCCACGCCTGGCTGCACTCGTGGTGGCTCTCGTACGGTCGCCCCGGCCGGCTGCGCCTGCAGCTGGTCCGGGACGGCGCCGAACTCGTGGCCGTCGCCCCACTGACCGCGGTGCGCCGGCCGGTGCCCGCGCTCGTGCCGCTCGGCGGGGCGATCTCCGACTACGGGGACGTCCTGGTCGACGACGAGCGGGGCGAGGCAGCCGTGTGCGCGCTCACCGACGCCCTCGCGGCGGCCGCCCGCACCGCGCTGATCGACTTCCGCGAGGTGCGGCCGGGCGGTGCGGTGGAGAGCGTCTACGAGCACTGGCGCGGGCCGCGGCGGCGGGTCGGCGACTCGGTGTGCCTGGAGCTGCCCGCCGTACCGATGGACGAGCTGGTGGCCCGGCTGCCGTCGGCGAAGGCCCAGCGGGTGCGCGCCAAGCTGCGCAAGCTGACCGCGCTCGGTGTGCAGCGCCAGGCGGTGCGCCCGGAGGAGGTGGACGCGGCGCTGCGACGGCTGCTGAAACTGCACCGGCTGCAGTGGCAGGGGCGCAAGGTGACGGGCGAGCACCTGCGCGACCGGTTCTGCGAGCATCTGGTGCGTTCGGTCGGTCCGATGGTGCGTTCCGGGGACGCGGTGGTCACCGAGTTCCGGCTCGACGACGACGTGGTGGCCGTGGATCTGACGCTGCTGTCACGGCGGCTGGCCGGCGGCTACCTCTACGGCGCCCATCCGCGGCTGCGGGAGCGCAAGGCGGACGTTGCGGTGATGCTGCTGGAGGCGTGCGCCGAGCACACCCGCGACGGCGGGCGCGCCGCGCTGAGTCTGCTGCGCGGCGACGAGCCGTACAAGCACCACTGGCGGCCCGAACCGGTCGTCAACCAGCGGCTGCTGCTGGCCCGTCGGCGTACCGCCCCGCTGCTGTCGGCGGTCGCGTGCGACGTGGCCGCGCGGCGCCGGGGCAAGGATCTGCTGCTCCGGCTGGAGCAGCGGAGGGAGCGGGCCGGTGGCGGCGGTCCCTGAGGTGGACCTGCCGCCACCGCACATCGCTTCACGCGTCGCGCGACCACCAGCCCAGGCGGATGCACAGCTTGCCGCCGAGCCAGTTCTCGACCCAGTCGCCGAGGTCCATCGGCGTGCAGTTCACCGGGGGTTCGCCGGTGGGGTCGGTGGTGGGCGGTTCGGTGGCAGGCGGGGTCGTCGGGTCGGTGACGGGCGCCGGGGCCGCCGGCTCGGTGACCGGTTCGTCGGTGCGGCCGGACAGCAGCGAACGGTAGACCTCGGACGACCGCGGGTTCTGGTCGCACTGCCACACACCGTGCGGGCAGTAGTCGGTCAGCGTGTTGTACACCGGCCGGTGCTCGTCCATCCAGGCGATCATGCGGCGCATGTACTCGGTGTTGTCGCCGTTGCGGAAGAGTCCCCATTCGGGATAGGAGACGGGCTTCCCGTGGGATGCGGCGAAGTCCACGTGTGCCTGCAGTCCGTAGGGTTCACTCACCTGCTCGTCGAAGGACAGACCGGTCGGCTGGTCGTACGAGTCCATTCCGATGATGTCGACCGTGTCGTCCCCCGGATAGCACTCGGTCCACGGGACGGCGTCCTTGCCGCGCGTCGGCGTGAAGTCGAACCTGAATTTCTGGCCCGGCACCGCACGCATGGCGGTGACGATCCTGTTCCAGTACTTCTTCCAGGCCGCCGGGTCCGGCCCGCACCGATGGGTGTACGTGATGCCGTTCATCTCCCAGCCGAGCACGATCACCGTGTCCGGCACCTTCAGTGCGACCAGCCGCTCGGCGAGAGCCGTGAAGTGGTGGTCGAACTCCCCGTCCGCGCCCTGCCGCAGCAGCCGGCGCACCTCGGAGTCGGAGACGCCCTCCTCGTTGCGCTCCAGCATGGGCACGTTGAGGACGAGCATCCGGTCGTCCTTCTCCCGCCGCCAGTCCGCCCACACGTCGAGGAAGCCGACCGGGCCCTCGATGTTCTGCCACTGGTCGCCCGGCAGGTAGGTGTGGCCGACGCGCAGGTCGGAGCCGCCCAGCCAGGCACTGAGCTCGGCGATGCGGGCCACGCCGCGGGCTCCGTAGTCGAGGTAGGCGCCGAAGGCGGGGGCGGCGGCCTTCGCCGGCGGGGCCGGGGGCGCGGGGGTCTGCGCCGGGCTCGCCGGTACCGCCGGAACCGTGGCCGGGGCGGGGACGGCCGGTTGGGGCGCGGCGGGCGACGGTGCGGTCGGAGCGGGAGCGAGAGGGGCGGCGACCCGCGCCACCCCCGCACCCGCGGCGAATCCAGGTCCGGACGCCAGGGCGGCCGACGCCGCCACCGCTGCCGCTACGACGGCAAGCCGCCGGGACCGTGCGCGTCGCTGTCGTGGAGCCATACCTGCTCCTTTCTCCACTCGGGCGTAACGCGCACTGCCCGCGCATTACTGACACTCAGTCATATAAAAGTCACACGAAAAGGACCCGCGCCACCGCCGATACGGCTTTCGAGTTCCTTGATCGCCCATATCGGTGAACGCAGCCGCCGGATCCACTGAAAAATGCCTCAGTCGCTGCTCGGCACCCGCGTCCCCGCCGTTCTCCTGCGGATCGACCGGAATCCCTTTCACCACGGCACGCCGGGTGCCGTGCGCTCGCTCGGACGGGCCTGAATCGACGTGCACGTGGTGGCCGACGCGACGGGAAGTCCCGTGCGCACCCGCACCGTCGCCCTCGCCGTCGGCGTGATGCCGGTACTTCACGGCGGGGACCCTCCTCCGGGGCGTCCGGCGCCGGTTGCGCACGGGGCTGCCGGGTGCGGCGATCCCCCGGCAGGCCGGCGCGAGGCGGAGAAGGCCGTACGGCGCTGAGCGCGGCGGGGGCCTGCCGTCCGGATCAGGTCGCACCGGTGCGGCGTGATCCGGACGGCAGGCCCCCGGGCGCGGGCGTGGGTGCCGGCCGCGCGGGCGGCCGGCACCGGATGCGTTCACCGCCGGGAGGCGGCCCTGCCTCGCCGGTACAGAACGGCGCCGCCCGCGATCAGCATCGCGCTGATGCCGGAGGCTGCCAGCAACGCCGCGTTGTCGCTGCCGGTGTGCGGCAGCTCGGGCCTGGTGTGCCCACCACCGGGCGGCGTGCTGTGCCCGCCGTACGGGGGTGGTGTGCTGTGCTCCCCGTACGGCGGAGGTGTCGAGTGCTCCCCGTACGACGGAGGCTTGCTGTGACCCCCGTACGGCGGCGGCGTCGAGTGCTCCCCGTACGACGGAGGCTTGCTGTGACCCCCGTACGGCGGCGGCGTCGAGTGCTCCCCGTACGACGGAGGCTTGCTGTGACCCCCGTACGGCGGCGGCGTCGAGTGCTCCCCGTACGACGGAGGCTTGCTGTGACCCCCGTACGGCGGCGGCGTCGAGTGCTCCCCGTACGACGGAGGCGGCGTGCTGTGGTCTTCGCCGCCGCACGTGTCGCCGTAGCCACCGCAGTCGTCTCCGTACTCGTGGCCGCCCTGATCGGAGTGGCCGTACCCGGAGCTCCCGTAGCCGGACTCTTCGTCGTCGGACTCGCCCTGGGCGGGCTCGGCGTGGACGGATTCTTCGTCGTCGGACTCGCCCTGGGCGGGCTCGACATGGGCGGGCTCGACATGGGCGGGCTCGACATGGGCGGGCTCGACATGGGCGGGCTCGACATGGGCGGGCTCGACATGGGCGGGCTCGACATGGCCGGACTCTTCGGCGTCGGACTCGCCATGGGCGGAGTCCCCGTCTCCCGAGTCCCCGTCGTCGGACTTGCCGTAGCCGGAATCCGTGGCGTGGGGGGCGTCGTCGGCGTGCGGTGTCCCGTGCGCGCGTTTCACGCCGACGCCGAAGTGCTCGGCGCAGGCGTTGCCGAACTCGGGGTCAAGCGCGGCGACGACGTCGACCGTTTTCCCGCAGACCTTCACCGGGACGTGCAGCGGTGCCTCGGCGTGGTTGCCCGACAGGGCCCCCGGTGAACCGTTGGCCGCCCCCTCGGCGTTCGCGTCGGCGAGGGCGTAGCCGCCCCCATACAGGGACAGGATGCTCGTCGCTGCGGCCGCCGCGACCATTCCCCTGCTCAGGGTCCGTCGCAATCTCGTTGCCTTCCTGCTTGGAGGAGTGGGAAAGCCGGCCCCGGACCACACGGAGTCGTCCAAGGCCGGCCTCGACCCAGCCGTACTGAGGTGTGGCGCGTCGTCAGCCGTTGACGCAGACGGTTCCGACGTTCGGGCTCAGCAGGCTGAAAAGCCCGAACGAATTGCCACAGACATTCGTCTGCGTGTGGGTCGGAATCTGGACCAGGTTGCCGGAGAGGAAACCGGACGAACCGATGGCTGCACCGTTGGCCTCAGCGTCGGCGAAGGCCGGCGCGGCAGCTCCGAGCGAAAGGACCAGCCCCGCAACGACGACAGCGGTCTTCTTCATGTGATTCCCTTCTGTGCGGTCACGCCTCGATGGCGGTCGAAACCGAGCGAGAACAACTGGAACGGCTCGCTCATGACCCGCAGAGTACCCACGAGAAATAGACGGTCCGATGAGCAGACAAACTCACACCGCAGAGGGATTCACTCGACTGCCCCGACCGTGACCCATCCGCCCCAGAGAGAGGCCCGTTTTCACTCGAGTTACCCGGAGGGAATCCGACAGCACATTGACGAAAATCATTCGTACGACCCATACGGAGGGCGGGACCGACCGGGCGAAGGGGCCGGCGTGCGTCAGCCGTTGCGCATCCCGTTGCCCGAAAGAGCCGAGATACCGTCCAGGATGTGCGACAGCGGGTCGTCGCCCTTGGCCTGGGTGCTGTTCTCGGCACACTGCTGGTTCTGCGCCGACGACAGAATCGGGGAGTCCTGGAGGCCCAACAGCGCTTCACCGGTGAGGGTACTCGTATTGGCCGCTGTCGGCAGACCCGCGCAGAGCTTGTTGAGCGAGCCCTGGACCAGTGCGGCCTGCGGGCTCTTGTCTCCCTTGGTCACGGAGTTCCCGAACTTCTCGGACGCACCGTTTCCACTGGCGGAGGTGGTGCCGCTGTCGTCACCGATGGCAAGCGCCTGAGGGGCGGCCGCCGCCGACATCCCGACGACGGAAGCGGCGATCGCCGCAGCTGCAATGGCCTTCTTCAACATATTCCTGTTCCTTTCCCTGTTCCAGGACAGGACCATGTGCCTGCCTGTCTCCGACTCAACCCGGCGCGCCGGACCTGGGTTGCGGCTCTTCACTCTTTCGGTTTTCTCACCGCGTCCGCCGCAATGGGCCATCAGAGTGAAGGGCAGCAACCAAACAGAGCGGAGCCAGTTGGTCAGGGCGCTCCGATGGACGGGGTTTTCCAGAAGGGAATTTCAAGTGATCAAGAAGGTACTGGCTGCCGCGGCGGTCGCCGCCTCCGTCGTCGGCGTCTCCGCCGCCGTCGCATCCCCGGCGCTCGCCATCGGCAACGACAGCGGCACCACCTCCGCCAGCGGAAACGGCGCCAGCCAGTCGTTCGGCAACTCGGCCACCTACGGCAACATGAGCCCGCAGCTGGCGCTCATCCAGGGCTCCCTCAACAAGCCCTGCCTCGCCCTGCCGACCAAGATCAACACCGCTACGACCGCGGGCACGCTGCTCCAGGACGTTCCGATCCTGTCGTCGTCGCAGAACCAGCAGTGCGTCGAGAACAGCACCCAGGCCAAGGGCGACGACCCGCTGTCGCACCTCCTCGACGACATCTCCGTGCTCGCCGGCAACGGCACGGGCAACCACTGAGTCCCACGTGGTGAACGGGTTCTGTTCCTGAGCGCCCGGGTGGTTTCTCCGCCCGGACAGCGGGCCGTCGGATCATCGGCGGCCCGCTGTTCTAGCGTGCGGCGCGTGACGACGAAGAGAAACCTTTTGCCACGCCGGCTGGCGATTCCCTCAATCGTCCTGGCAGCCACGGGCGCACTGCTCGGCAGTTCCTCGCTCCCCGGCCGGGAACACGCCCCGCGCGCCATGAACGTCCTGCTGATGGGCACCGACGAACGGAACACCATCTCCGTCGGCGAGAAGCACGCGTTCCACGCGGGCGGTCAGGCCTGTGGCTGCACCGACGTCCTGATGCTGATCCATCTCTCCGCGCGGCGGGACCGCGTCAGCGTGATCGGTCTGCCCCGCGACTCGTGGGCGCACATCCCGCAGTACCGCGACGCCAACGGCAGACAGCGCGAGGCACATCCGGCGAAGATCAACGCGGCGTTCCAGGAAGGCGGTCCGGAGCTGGCCGTCAGGACCGTCGAGGCCATGACCGCGCTGAGCGTCGACCGGTTCATCCAGGTGGACTTCCGGCGGTTCATGGACTCCGTGGACGAGGTCGGAGGCGTCGAGGTGTGCACGCCACGGCGTCTGACGGACTCCGCGACCAAGATGGACCTCGAACCGGGCAAGCACCGGCTCGGCGGCGGGCAGTCGTTGCAGTACGTGCGCTCGCGGCATGTCGACACCAGCGCCGACCTCGGCCGCATTCAGCGTCAACAGCGCTTTCTGGTCCAGGCGTTGCGCAAGTTGCAGGAGCGCGAACTGCTCGCCGACCCGCGGCGCACCCTGCACCTGGTGCGCACCCTGCTCGGGGACGGCCGGCAGGGGTTCTCGCTGAACGAACTCGCCCGCGAGGCGGCCGCACTGCGCAGGCTGCCGAACGCGGCGACGGAGTTCGTGACCGTGCCCATCGCCGGGTTCGCTCCGGCCTCGCTGGGTATCGGTTCGGCACTGGCCTGGGACGACCGGAAGGCTGACGCGCTCTTCACGAAGTTGCGCGAGGACCGGCCACTGGTCGCGCCGGGCAGGAATCCCGAGCCCAAGGACCCGCCGACCGTTGTCGGCAGCACGGTGCCGGTCCGCGGGAGCACGTACGCGTGCAGGTGAGGGGCGCACGGTCGGCGTGACCGGTGCGCTACGCCGATCGGGGCACATCACGCAACCCGGGGCGGGGACGGAGCGTTGTTGATCACGCGGCTCCTCCCCCGGTGTCCGCGCCTTTCGGAAGGGAACGAAAATGAAGAAGCTGTGGGCATCCGCGGTTCTCGCCGCCTCGGTCGCCGGTCTCGCGGCCGTGAGCGCCCCGCAGGCCCTCGCCATCGGTGACGACAGCGGCACCACCTCCGCCAGCGGTAACGGCGCCTCGTCGGAGTTCGGCAACTCGGCCACGTTCGGCGACATGAGCCCGCAGCTCTCGCTGATCCAGGGTTCGCTGAACAAGCCCTGCCTCGCTCTGCCGACCAAGACCAACGTCGCTACGACCACGGGCACGCTGCTCCAGGACGTTCCGATCCTGTCGTCGTCGCAGAACCAGCAGTGCGTCGAGAACAGCACCCAGGCCAAGGGCGACGACCCGCTGTCGCACATTCTGGACGACATCTCCGCCCTCTCGGGCAACGGCGCGGGCAACGGCTGAGCCTTCGCCCCACGTACCGCGACGGCGGGTCACCGGTTCTTCGGTGACCCGCCGTTTCGTGTGCCGGGCCGGGGTGTGCCGTCCGCGGCGTGCGGGCCGGCGTGGGCCGACGGGCGCCGGGATCAGAGGTCGAGACGGTTCGCGTCGGCGATCGCCTCGGCGAGGGCGGTGACGTCCGCGTCCTCCGTCTTCTTCGCCAACGTGCGGGCCGTTTCCTCCAGTGCGGTCAGGTCGGGGGCGTCCGGGAGCCGGGTCTCCGGGCGGCGCAGGGCGTCGGCGAAGTAGGCGGCCGTCGCCGTGACCCGGAAGCGGGCGGAGGCGCCCGCGAGGTCCTCGTGCAGGGCGCCGGTCTCCAGCCGGCCGGAGGTCTCGTGCGGGGTGCGGGTCTCGGGGTCGAGCCAGCGGACGGTGGCGGTGGCGAGGCGTCCGTCGGCGCCGTGCCTGACGCGCACGGCGTAGAGGGCGGTGACGGTGTGGCCGGGGCCGACCTCGCCGCCGTCGACGCGGTCGTCGCGGAAGTCGTCGTCGGCGACCCGGCGGTCGTCGTAGCCGATCAGGCGGAACTCGGCAACGGCGTCGGGGTCGAAGGCGACCTGGGCCTTGGCGTCGCGGGCGGTCAGGTCGACGTTGCGCGGGAGGTCCTCGCAGAAGACCTTGCGGGCGTCGGTCTCGTCCGACACGTAGACGGTGTGGCCGTCGCCCTTGTCGGCGAGGCGTTCCATCAGGGCGTCGCCGTAGTCGCTGCCTACGCCGACGCCGAAGAGGGTGATGCCGTGTTCGCGGCGAGCGGTGTCGATGCGCTCCAGGATCGCGTCGGCGTCGGTGTCACCGGTGTTGGCAAGGGCGTCCGAGACCAGGACGACCCGGTTGGTGGCGCCCTGGCGCAGTCCCTCGACGGCGGTGGCGTATCCGGTCTCGACGCCGGCGCCGAGGTTGGTGGAGTCGGTGGGTTCCAGGCCGTCGACGGCGTCGTGCACGCGGCTGCGGTGGTCGCCGAGCCGGGTCATGGGCAGGACGGTCTCGGCCTCGCCGCTGAAGGTGACGAGGGCGACGGAGTCGTCGTCGCGCAGACGGTCGGTCATCGTGCCGAGCGAGGACTTGGCGAGGTCCAGGCGGCCCGGTTCGCCCATCGAGCCGGAGACGTCGATGACGAAGGTGAGGGCGGCGGGCGGACGTTCGCCGTGCTGCGCGGCCGTGCGGGTGGCGAGGCCCACGCGGACCAGGGACCAGTCGTCGTCGCCGGTGCGGGCGCCGTCGACGGTGACCGAGAAGCCGTTGCCGTCCGGGCGTTCGTAGTCCTGGCGGAAGCTGTTGACGAACTCCTCGGGGCGGACGGTGGCGGGGTCCGGGCGGCGGCCCTCGGCGAGGGTGCGGCGGGCGTAGCCGTAGGACGCGGTGTCCACGTCGAGGGCGAAGGTGGAGAGGCGGTCCGCGCGTCCCTCGTCGCCCTCGACGCGCTCCTCGCCGGCGCGCGGTGCGTTCGGCGCGGGGAAGGGCCCGTTGTCGCGGGCCGCTCCGTCCGCGGCCTTGCTGCCGCCGGAGTCTTCGCCTGAGCCGCCGCAGCCGGTCAGCAGCAGTGCCGCCGCGGCCGCGCAGGCGAACAGTCGTGGTAGCCGGTTGTCCATTCTGTGCCCCCTGTGTCCGTCGACATCTGTGACTGTGACGGGGCAGGGGGCCGGAACGTGCGACACGGGGAGTTGCGGATACGTCTCGAAGTGGGCACGGCCGGCTGCCTTCGAGACCGGTCGGAGACCCTCCGGTGACCTGGGGTTCGTCGTCCTGCTCGGGCGAATGGCCCTACGAGACCACGTCCTTGTGGGCGAAACCGCGGAAGGCCAGGGCGAACAGCACCAGGGCGTAGGTCACGGAGACCGCGGTGCCCTGGATCATGCCGGACCACTCGGGGGTGGGCTGGACGGCGTCGGCCCAGGCGAACTGCCAGTGCGCGGGCAGGAAGTCGCGCCAGTCGCCGAGGGCGGTGACGGCGTCCAGGACGTTGCCGACGATGGTCAGGCCGACCGCGCCGCCGACCGCGCCGAGGGGGGCGTCGGTCTTGGTGGAGAGCCAGAACGCCAGCCCGGCGGTGACCAGTTGGGAGACGAAGACGTATCCGACGACCACGATGAGCCGCTGGGCGGCCGTGCCGGGGTCGAGCGCGCCGCCGGTGGGCAGCTCCAGCGACCCCCAGCCGTAGGCCGCGCTGCCGACGGCGAGGGCGACGACCGGCAGCAGGACCATCGCGGCCAGGCTCAGGCCGAGGCCCACGACGAGCTTGGACCACAGCAGGCGGGCCCGGGGCACGGGGGCGGCGAGGAGGTAGCGCAGGGAGGACCAGCCGGCCTCCGAGGCGACGGTGTCCCCGCAGAACAGGGCGACCGGGATGACGAGCAGGAAGCCCGCCGACACGAACAGGTTGACCGCGGCGAAGTTGGCGCCCGAGGCGGTCGCCGTGTCCATCAGGGTCACCTGGTCGTTGCGGCCGCCGGGCTCGCCGCCGATGGCGAAGGCGATGAGCAGGACGAACGGCAGGGCGGCGAGGATGCCGCCCATGACCAGCGTGCGGCGGCGCTTGAGCTGGCGGGCCAGTTCGACGCGCAGCGGCAGGGTGCGGCCGGGCTGGTAGCCGGAGGCGACCTCGGTGAGCGTGCTCATGCGGAACCTCCGATCAGGGTGAGGAAGGCGTCCTCCAGGCGGCGGTGCGGGCCGACCGAGGTCACCGGCACGTCGAGCCGGACGAGTTCGGCGATCAGGTGCCGGGCGCTGCCGTCGGCGGCCAGCCGGATCAGCAGGCCGTCGTCGGCGGGGAGCGCGGAGGACACGCCGGGCAGCGCGGCGATCTTCTCGACGACCGGCTCGTCCACGGGGACGGCGGTGCCGACGAGGAGGGTGTCGCCGGAGCCGATGATCTCGGCGACCGGACCGGCCTGGACCAGCCGGCCGCGGTCCATGACCACGAGGTGGGTGCAGGACTGCTCGACCTCCGCCAGGAGGTGGCTGGAGACGATCACCGTGCGGCCGGCCGCCGCGTAGCGGATCATCACCTCGCGCATCTCGCGGATCTGCGGCGGGTCGAGGCCGTTGGTCGGCTCGTCGAGGATGAGCAGGTCGGGCAGGCCGAGCATGGCCTGGGCGATGGCCAGGCGCTGGCGCATGCCCTGGGAGTAGGTGCGCACCGCGCGGGCGAGCGCGTCGCCGAGGCCGGCGATCTCCAGGGCCTCGTCGAGATGGGCGTCCTCGGCCGGGCGGCCGGTGGCCCGCCAGTACAGCTCGAGGTTCTCCCGGCCGGTCAGGTGCGGCAGGAAGCCCGCGCCCTCGACGAAGGAGCCGACGCGGGAGAGCACGGGGGCGCCCGGGCGGACGGCGTGACCGAAGACGCGGATCTCGCCGCCGTCGGGCGTGATCAGGCCCATCAGCATGCGCAGGGTCGTCGTCTTGCCGGCGCCGTTGGGGCCGAGCAGGCCGAGCACCTGGCCCTTCTCCACCTGGAAGGACAGCTCGCGGACGCTGTAGCGGTCGCCGCCCGCGTACTTCTTGCTGAGGTCGGTGATCCGCAGCGGGACGTCGGCGAGCGCCGGGTCGGGGGCGGGTGTGGCGGTGCGGCGGCGGGCCGTCAGGAGCAGGGCGAGCGCGAGCGCCGCGCCGGTGAGGGGGAGCCACCAGACCCAGGACGGCAGCGGTGCGGCGGCGGTCGTCACGGCCGGGGCGGTGGGGACCTTCAGGTCGCCCTTCATCGACACGGTGTACGTCGCCGGGGTCATCGGGGAGGCGTAGCCGAGGTCGGTGGAGGCGAGGACCAGGCGCAGCCGGTGCCCCTCCTCGATCTTGTGGTCGATCGCCGGGAGGGTGATCGTGACGTCCTTGCCGGCCGTGGCTCCGTCGACGCGGACCGGGGCCACGAGCTGGGAGGGCAGCACCTGGTTGCCGCTGCCCCCGACGTCGTAGACCTTGGCGAAGAGGACGGCGGTGCCGGTCGTCGACCTCACGTGGACGGTGACCGTCGGCGTGCCGGTGACCCGCAGGTCGTCGGTGAGCGGCGCCGAGTCGAAGGCGGCGTACTGGCCGGGGAAGTCGAGGGAGACGCCGACGCCGAGAGCGGAGAGCCGGGAGAGGCCGCCGCCGCCGAGGCCGGGCAGGGCGGAGACGGCGGGCGGGGTGGCACCGGGCGGGTTGACGAAGGACTGCTCGGCGCGGCGGCCGGTCAGCGGGAACGAGCGGTCGCCGCCGGTCAGGCCCGGGTAGGCGGCCGCGCTCGCGCCCCGGAGCTGGGCGGCGCCGTCGGTGGAGTCGACGCCTCCGGTGCGGGTGACGCGGAAGGCCGGGCCGGTGTCGGCGGACCTGTCGTCCTTGAGGTGGCGGTCGAACCAGGAGGCGACGCGGGCCTGGACGCGCGAGGCTTCCATGTCGCCGCCGTCGTGGCCGCCGGAGATCCAGTCGACGTCGACGGGCGCGCCGTTGGCGCGGATCGCCTTCTCGGCGGCGTCGGACTGGGCGAGGGTGAACAGGGAGTCGGTCTGGCCCTGGAGGAGGAGGGTGGGGACCTTGATGCGGTCGCCGACGGCGGACGGCGAGCGCTCTTCTAGCAGGGCGCGTGCGGCGGCGTCCGGGGCGCCGGACTCGGCGACGCGCTCGTACATCGCGGCCAGCGCGGGTTCGAAGCGGGCGGCGCCGCCGCCGGTGTTGAAGAAGACGCCGGCCCACAGCTTCTTGAACACGCCGTCGGGGAACAGGGCGTCCGCGAGGTTCCAGTAGGTGATCGCGGGGGCGATGGCGTCGACGCGGTCGTCGTACCCGGCGGCGAGCAGGGAGACCGCGCCGCCGTAGGAGGCGCCGGCCATGCCCACGCGCGGGTCGCCGGGCTTGTCCAGCCGGACCTCGGGCTGCTTCGCGAGCCAGTCGATCAGCCGGGAGACGTCGGCGACCTCGCCCTTCGGGTCGTTCAGCCCGATCCGGCCGGTGGACTCACCGAATCCGCGCGCGGACCAGGTCAGCACGGCGTACCCGTCGCGGGCGAGGCTCTCGGCCTGTCGGCGGACGTCGTCCTTTTCGCCGCCGAAGCCGTGCGCGAGGAGGACGGCGGGACGGCGGCCGGTGGCGCCGGAGGTGAAGTACGAGGTGTCCAGGCGTACGCCGTCCACCGCCATGACCCGGTCGGTCTGGTGCACCGAGGGCGTGTCGTCGTCGGCGGCGACGGCCGTCCAGGTACCGGCACCGGCGAGTACGGCCACTGCGGCCACGGCGGCGAGGAGCCGTCGCGGCCGCCGTGGTCCTCGCAGACCGGGCAGTCGAAGATCCATGCTTCAACCGTACGGGGTCAACCTGTCGTGGAGTTGTCGACCGCAGACCGAACTCGCCGACCTCCCCGGGGCGTACACGGCCGTGGGCGCATACTGCGGACGCGGTACACGCGGGCCGGTCCCGCCCGTCCCGCGGGACGCTCACCGGCCGGCGGACGCCGCCTCGGCAGGGCACGGACACGCCGTTCCCCGTCAGGCCGCTCCGGTCGCTCGGGCGGGTTCCGGAACCGCGGGGCTCCCGGCGCGAAAGTGGGGCGACGGCCGGCATCCGGACGTGTCAGTGTGACCCGTTAGGGTCGGGGATCACAGACTACGCACAGGGGTGGGGACTCATGAAGACGAAGTACGCGGGGGCCTGGACGGCGGTCACGGTGGCGGCCCTGGTCACGACGGCCGGGTGCGGCGGCGAGACCGCCAAGGACGCGGCCAAGGCCGTGGACGCCACGGACGCGATCATGGCGGCGCTCGGCCGGGCGACCGACCGCACCGAGCAGCTCGGTTCGGCGGAGGTGAAGATGACCACCTCCATGGGCACGGGCGCTCCGGTCGCCATGGAGGGCACCTACTCCTGGGGCGACGGATACGCGTTCGACGTCCTGATGGACACCGCGGCCGCGCAGATGCAGCAGCTCCAGGACGCTCCGAAGATGCGCATGCTCTTCGTGGACGGCGCGTACTACTACGACGTCGATCCGCAGGCCGCCGGCCCGCTCAAGGGCAAGGAGTGGATGAAGATCGACAGCTCGGCCGTCTTCGGCAAGCAGGGTGCGCAGGCGCTCAGCGGCAGCAACGGCAGCCCGTCGGCGTCCATGAAGGGCCTGAAGTACGCGGACGACGTCGAGAACCTCGGCTCGGAGAAGATCAACGGCAAGGCCACCACGCACTACCGGGCCGTCATCGACCAGGCCGGGATGGGCAAGTTCAAGAAGGCCTACGGCGACAAGGACAACCTCTTCGGCTCGCTCACCGGCGGCGCCACCTCGATCACCATGGAGGTGTGGGTCGGCCCCAAGGACCTGCCGGTCCGCATGATCCAGGAGATCGGCACCATGAAGGTCACCATGGACTTCGAGAAGTTCGGCCAGACGGCACCGGTCAAGGCGCCGCCCGCCGCGCAGACCGGCGACCTCACCGAGGCGGTCAAGTCCGCCGGCGCCGGCGCCGGTGCCGGGACCACCACCGGCTGACGTCGACACCCACGGCCGAAGTCCACGCCGTCGGCCGACGCCTACGCCGGCCGGCTGACGCGGCCGGACCCGTCGGCCCACGCGCCCGCGACGCGGCTGACGCACGGCGACGCCCTGCCCCCCGGACGGGGCAGGGCGTCGCCGTGCGTGGGGGTCAGTGGTTGCGGGGGAAGCCCAGGTCCACGCCCGCCGGGGCGTCGGCCGGGTCGGGCCAGCGGGTGGTGACGACCTTGCCGCGGGTGTAGAAGTGCGTGCCGTCGTTGCCGTAGATGTGGTGGTCGCCGAAGAGCGAGTCCTTCCAGCCGCCGAAGCTGTGGTAGCCGACGGGGACCGGGATCGGCACGTTCACGCCGACCATGCCGGCCTCGACCTCCAGCTGGAAGCGACGGGCCGCGCCGCCGTCCCGGGTGAAGATCGCGGTGCCGTTGCCGAACGGCGACGCGTTGATGAGGGCGATGCCCTCGTCGTAGGTGTCGACGCGCAGTACGGTCAGCACCGGGCCGAAGATCTCGTCCTGGTAGGCCTTCGCCGTGGTGGGGACCTTGTCGAGGAGCGAAATGCCGATCCAGTGGCCGTTCTCGAAGCCGTCGACGGTGTGGCCGGTGCCGTCCAGGATCACCTCGGCGCCCTCGGCCGCCGCGCCCGTCACGTAGGACGCCACCTTGTCGCGGTGGACGGCCGTGATGAGCGGGCCCATCTCGCTCGTCGGGTCGTTGCCGGGACCGATCTTGATCTTCTCGGCGCGCTCGCGGATCTTCTCCACCAGCTCGTCGCCGATCGCGCCGACGGCGACGACCGCGGAGATGGCCATGCAGCGCTCGCCCGCCGAGCCGTACGCGGCGGAGACGGCGGCGTCGGCGGCCGCGTCCAGGTCCGCGTCGGGCAGGACCAGCATGTGGTTCTTCGCGCCGCCCAGCGCCTGGACGCGCTTGCCGTTCGCCGAGGCGGTGGTGTGGATGTAGCGGGCGATCGGCGTCGAGCCGACGAAGGACACGGCCTTGACGTCCGGGTGCTCCAGGAGACGGTCCACGGCCACCTTGTCTCCCTGCACGACGTTGAACACGCCGTCCGGGAGACCGGCCTCGGACAGCAGCTCGGCGATCTTCAGCGAGGCCGACGGGTCCTTCTCGGACGGCTTCAGCACGAACGTGTTGCCGCAGGCGATCGCGATGGGGAACATCCACATCGGGACCATCGCCGGGAAGTTGAACGGCGTGATGCCCGCGACGACGCCGAGGGGCTGGCGGATCGACGCGACGTCCACCCGGCTGGCCACCTCGGTCGACAGCTCGCCCTTCAGCTGCACGGTGATGCCGCACGCCAGGTCCACGATCTCCAGGCCGCGCGCGACCTCGCCGAGCGCGTCGCTGTGCACCTTGCCGTGCTCGGCGGTGATCAGCTCGGCGATCGCGTCCCGGTTCGCGTCGAGCAGCGCCCGGAACGCGAACAGGATCGTGCTCCTCTTGGCCAGCGAGGAGGTGCCCCAGGTGGCGTAGGCGTCCTTCGCGGCGGCGACCGCGGAGTCGACCTCGTCCACCGAGGCGAAGGCGACCTTCGTGGTGACGGCGCCGGTCGCGGGGTCGGTGACCGGCCCGTACGAACCCGACGCGCCTTCGACGGTCTTGCCGCCGATCCAGTGGTTGACGATCTTCGTCATGACCGAGTGCTCCTTCACAGATGGCGGCGTCGGGTAGAGACGTGCCGTTCGTACAGCTCACGTGCCTTCACCGCGGACGGTCGCGTCGCGGTCTCGGCCACAGGTACATCCCACCAGGCCTGCGCGGGTGGCGGGCCCGACACAGTGTCGGCCGTTTCGGTCTCGACGTAGACACATGTGGGAGTGTCGGCGCGGCGCGCCTCGGCGAGGGCTTCGCGCAGTTCGCGGACGGTCTTCGCGCGCAGCACCCGCATGCCGAGGCTGGCCACGTTGGCGGCCAGGTCGACGGGGAGCGGGGCGCCGGTGTAGGTGCCGTCGTCCGCGGTGTAGCGGTAGGCCGTGCCGAAGCGCTCGCCGCCCACCGACTCCGACAGACCGCCGATGGAGGCGTAGCCGTGGTTCTGCACGAGCAGGATCTTGATCGCGATCCCCTCCTGCACGGCCGTCACGATCTCCGTCGGCATCATCAGGTACGTGCCGTCGCCGACCAGCGCCCAGACGTTGCGCTGCGGGGCGGCCAGTTTCACGCCGATCGCGGCCGGGATCTCGTACCCCATGCAGGAGTAGCCGTACTCCAGGTGGTACTGGTCCCGGGAGCGCGTCCGCCACAGTTTGTGCAGGTCGCCGGGGAGTGAGCCGGCGGCGTTGATGATCACGTCGGACTCGTCGACGAGGGCGTCGAGCGCGCCGAGCACCTGCGGCTGTGTCGGGCGGACGTCCGGCTCGTCGGCCTCGTAGCAGGCGTCGACGCGCTGCTCCCAGCGCTCCTTGTCCTCGGAGTACGCGGTGACGTAGGCGTCCGCGACCCGGTGCCCGTGCAGGCGCAGGGCCTCGGTCAGTTCTCCGAGGCCGCCGCGGGCGTCCGCCACGAGGGGCAGGCCGGCGAGCTTGTGGCCGTCGAAGGAGGCGATGTTGAGGTTGAGGAAGCGGACGCCGTCGCCCGCGAACAGGGTGTTGGAGGCGGTGGTGAAGTCGGTGTAACGGGTGCCCACGCCGATGATCAGGTCCGCCGTGCGGGCCAGTTCGTCGGCGGTCGCGGTGCCGGTGTGGCCGACGCCGCCCACGTCCTGCGGGTGGTCGTGGCGCAGCGAGCCCTTGCCGGCCTGGGTGGAGGCGACCGGGATGCCGGTGGCCTCGGCGAACTCGGCGAGGGCCTCCTCGGCGCGGCTGTGGTGGACGCCGCCGCCCGCGACGACCAGGGGCCGTTCGGCGGACCTGATCGCCCGTACGGCCTCGGCGAGTTCGACGGGGTCGGCGCCGGGACGGCGGACCGCCCAGACGCGCTCGGCGAAGAACTCCTCGGGCCAGTCGTAGGCCTCGGCCTGGACGTCCTGCGGCAGGGCGAGGGTGACCGCGCCGGTCTCCACGGGGTCGGTGAGGACGCGCATCGCCTGCAGCGCCGCCGGGATCAGCGCCTCCGGGCGGGTGATCCGGTCGAAGTACTTCGACACCGGGCGCAGGCAGTCGTTGACCGACACGTCTCCCGCGTAGGGGACTTCGAGCTGCTGGAGCACCGGGTCGGCGACCCGGGTGGCGAAGACGTCGCCGGGCAGCAGCAGGACCGGCAGCCGGTTGACGGTGGCGAGGGCCGCGCCGGTGACCAGGTTGGTCGCGCCGGGGCCGATCGACGTCGTCACCGCGTGGGTGGACAGACGGCCCGACTGGCGGGCGTAGCCGACGGCCGCGTGGACCATCGACTGCTCGTTGCGGCCCTGGTGGAACGGCATCTCGTCGGCGTACTCGACCAGTGCCTGGCCGAGGCCCGCGACGTTGCCGTGGCCGAAGATGCCCCAGGTCGCGCCGATCAGCCGCTGCCGTACGCCGTCGCGCTCGGTGTACTGGGCGGCGAGGAAGCGCACCAGCGCCTGGGCGACCGTCAGCCGCGTCGTCGAGGTCTGCGCCGTCATCGGTAACCCCCTGTGCTCTCTACGTGGTCCGGGTGGAAGCAGATCCGCCACTCCCGGGTCTGCCCCGGTCCCGCCATGACGTTCAGGTAGTACATGGCGTGCCCGGGCTGGGCGACGGCAGGTCCGTGCCAGCCGTCGGGGACGAGCACGGCGTCGCCGGAGCGCACCTCGGCGAGGACGTCGGCGCCGCCCTCGCGCGAGGGGGACACCCGCTGGTATCCGAAGCCGTTCGGGCCGTCGATCTCGAAGTAGTAGATCTCCTCGAGCTCGGCCTCCTCGCCCGGCCGGTGCTCGTCGTGCTTGTGCGGCGGGTACGAGGACCAGTTGCCGCCGGGGGTGATCACCTCGACGGCGATCAGCTTGTCGCAGTCGAAGGCGTCGGCGGAGGCGAAGTTGCGCACCAGCCGGGCGCATGTGCCGCTGCCGCGCTCTTCGACGGGGACCTCCGGCGCGGGGCCGTAGCGGGCGGGGAGTCGTCGCTCGCACTTCGCTCCTGCCAGGGCGAAGCGGCCTCCCGCGCCGGAGGCGATCTGGACCCGGGCGTCCCGGGGAACGTACGCGAAGTCGGAGACCGACGCGAACACCGTTTCCCGGCCCAGGAGTTGGAACTCTTCTTGATCTGTGCGCACGGTACATCCGCCTTCGAGGGGCAGCACGATCCATTCGCTGTCACCCGTGTCGAAGACATGCCCGCCGCCCGGCTCCAGCTCGACGACCCGCAGGCTGCAGTAGTCCCAGCCCGCTCGCGCGGGATCGATGTCGAGCGCGTAGCCGGCGTGCGCGGTGGTCCCGCGCGCGAGGTACAGGTCCTGGCTCATGCGGTCCTCACAGCAGTCCTACGGCGGTGTCCACGGCGGCGGCGACGTCCCCGTCCGCCGGGTACAGCAGCGAACGTCCGACCACCAGGCCCTGGACGGTGGGCAGTTGCAGCGCGCCGCGCCACTTCTCGTACGCGCCGTCCTGGTCGTCGCCGACCTCGCCGCCCAGCAGGACGGCGGGGAGCGTGGACGTCTGCATGACCTCGGCCATGTCGTCGGGGTTGTCGGTGACGGGCACCTTCAGCCAGGTGTAGGCCGAGGTGCCGCCCAGCCCGGAGGCGATGGCGATCGACCGGGTGACGGCCTCCGCGGAGAGGTCGTTGCCGAGCCTGCCGTCGGGGGTGCGCCGGCTGATGAACGGCTCGACGAAGAGGGGGAGTCCGCGGGCGGCCATGTCGTCGACGGCGCGGGCGGTGGTCTCGAGCGTGGTGAGGGAGCCCGGGTCGTCGTAGTCGATGCGCAGCAGCAGTTTGCCCGCGTCGAAGTTGAGCCGCTCGATGTCCTCGGCGCGGTGGCCGGTGAAGCGGTCGTCGAGTTCGAAGGCGGCGCCCTGGAGGCCGCCGCGGTTCATTGAGCCCATGACGATCTTGTCGTCGAGGGCGCCGAGCAGCAGCAGGTCGTCCAGGATGTCGGCGGTCGCGAGTACGCCGTCCACGCCGGGGCGGGACAGGGCGAGGCAGAGGCGTTCCAGCAGGTCGGCACGGTTGGCCATGGCCAGCCTGCGCCCGCCGACGCCGAGCGCGCCGCGGGCCGGGTGGTCGGCGGCGACGATCATCAGCCGGCCGGAGTCGCCGAGCAGCGGCCGGCGGGTGCGGCGGGCCGCGGCCTCGGCGATCGCCTCGGGGCGGCGGCTGCGCAGGCGGACGAGTTCGGAGACGTCGACGGTGGTCACAGGACGGCTCCCGCCTCGATCGCCGCGGCCACTTCGTCCGGCGTCGGCATGGCCGAGGAGCACTCCAGCCGGGAGGCGACGATGGCGCCGGCGGCGTTGGCGTGCCGCATGGTCTTCTCCAGGTCCCAGCCCGCGAGCAGGCCGTGGCAGAGGGAGCCGCCGAAGGCGTCGCCGGCCCCGAGGCCGTTGAGGACGTTCACCGGCAGCGGCGGGACCTCGGCGGACCCGCCCTTGCTGTCGACGGCGAGGACGCCCTTGGGCCCCTGCTTGACGACGGCGAGCTCGACGCCGGCGTCCAGCAGCGCCTGCGCGGCGGCCCGGGGCTCGCGCACGCCGGTCGCCACCTCCACCTCGTCGAGGTTGCCGACGGCGACGGTGGTGTGCTTCAGGGCCTCGGCGTAGAACGGGCGGGCGGCGTCGGGGTCGCTCCAGAACATCGGGCGCCAGTCGAGGTCGAAGACCGTGGTGCCGGCCTTGTCGCGGTGGGCGAGGGCGGCGAGGGTCGCGGTCCGGCTGGGCTCCTCGCTCAGGCCGGTGCCGGTGACCCAGAAGACGCGGGCCTCGCGGACGGCGTCGAGGTCGAGCTCGTGGGCGTCGATCTCCAGGTCCGGCGCCTTGGGCTGCCGGTAGAAGTACAGCGGGAAGTCGTCCGGCGGGAAGACCTCGCAGAAGGTGACGGGCGTCGGCAGGCCGGGCACCGGCGTCACCCAGCGGTCGTCGACGCCGAAGCCGCGCAGGGCCTCGTGCAGATAGGCGCCGAAGGGGTCGTCTCCGGTGCGCGAGATCACCGCCGTGGACCGGCCGAGACGGGCCGCGGCGACCGCCACGTTGGTCGCCGATCCGCCCAGGAACTTCCCGAAGGACGTGACCTGCGGGAGCGGGACGCCCGTCTGCAGGGGATAGAGGTCCACCCCTATCCGCCCCATGGTGATCAGGTCGTACGCCATCGACTTCCCTTCGTGTCGGTCGTCCCCGTGACGCCGCTCGCGGCATGTCCTCGGCACACGTCCCGTATCGGCTCTCAGGCTTTGTAGCCCCGCACGGCGGGCCCTGTCAATGTTTTGTCCAGACATTCGGACCAGGCCTTGACACCCCTTCGGCGAGACCGCACTCTGGCGGCCATGACGTCGTTGTCACCTCAGTCCTCACTTTCCCGCATCCGGATCGGATCGGCCCCCGACAGCTGGGGCGTCTGGTTCCCGGACGATCCCGCCCAGGTCCCGTGGCAGCGCTTCCTCGACGAGGTGGCGCAGTCCGGCTACGAGTGGATCGAGCTCGGCCCCTACGGGTACCTGCCGACCGACCCCGCCGTACTCACCGAGGAGACGTCCAGGCGCGGCCTGAAGGTCTCGGCGGGCACGGTCTTCACCGGCCTGCACCACGGCGAGGCCGTGTGGGAGAAGACCTGGGCGCACGTCGCCGACAACGCGGTGCTCGCGCAGGCGATGGGCGCGAGGCACCTGGTCGTCATCCCGTCGTTCTGGCGGGACGACAAGACCGGCGAGGTGCTGGAGTCCGACACGCTCACGGCCGAGCAGTGGCGCAACCTGACCTCGCTGACCGAGCGGCTCGGGCGGGAGGTGCGGGAACGGTACGGACTGCGGATCGTCGTCCACCCGCACGCCGACACCCATGTCGACAGCGAGGAGAACGTCGCCCGGTTCCTGGACGGCACCGACTCCGACCTGGTGTCGCTGTGCCTGGACACCGGCCACTACGCCTACTGCGGCGGCGACAGCGTCAAGCTGATCGAGACGTACGGGGAGCGCATCGGCTACCTGCACCTCAAGCAGGTCGACCCCGAGATCCTGGCCGACGTGCGCGCCAAGGGGACGCCCTTCGGGCCTGCCGTGGCGCAGGGCGTCATGTGCGAGCCGCCCGCGGGCGTGCCGGCGCTGGGGCCGGTGCTGGAGGCGGCGCAGAAGCTGGACGTGGACCTGTTCGCGATCGTCGAGCAGGACATGTACCCGTGCGCCCCGGACACCCCGCTGCCGATCGCGCAGCGCACGCGGGCCTTCCTGCGGAGCTGCGGGGCCTGACGCGGGCCCGCCCGGCCCCGGAGGCCCGGTCCCGCCGGTCCCGCCGGGACCGGGGCGGATCAGGGCGGATCGGGGCGGGCCTGCGGGACCCCTGGCGGTGCCGCGCGCGCTGGAGCAACATAAGCGCCCATGGCTGTACGGGCGGTACACGCCCGGTCCGGGCAAGGGCCGGGCGGATCCTGGGAGTTCGTCACCGCGTTTCCTCATCCGCGGCTGCGGCCGGGGGTGATGAGCTACCGCGGGATCCGGCTCGCGATGCCCCGGCCCCGGCGGCGGCTCGAGGCGCCCATCGGCGCCTCCACCCTGCTGCTGGGGTTCGACGAGCCGGTGCGGATCTGGCGGGCGGGACAGGAGCCGGAGACCCTCGCCTCCGTGTACTGCGGGCCCACCACCACGCCCGCCGTCGGGGAACACTGCGGACGGTTCTCGGGCGTCGAGGTGCTGCTGACGCCCTGGACCGCGTTCGCTCTGTTCGGCACGCCGCAGCACGAGCTCGTCAACCGCACGGTGGATCCGGACGAGCTGCCCCACACCCTCGGCTCGCCCCTCGGCGAACTCACCGCCGCCCTGGCCGCGTTGCCGTGCTGGGAGCGGAGATTCGCGCTGCTCGACGACACGTTCGACCGCTGGCGGCAGGCGGCCGCCCCGGGTTCGGAGCGGGTGGCACGGGCCTGGTCGCTGCTGGTGCGCACGGACGGCACGCTGCCGGTCCCCCGGCTGGCCGAGGAGGTCGGCTGGAGCGTACGGCAGCTGGAGAGCCGTTTCCGCGAGCAGATCGGGCTGGGACCGAAGGCCGCGGCCCGCGTACTGCGGCTGCAACGGGCCCGGCGGCTGCTTGCCGAGGGGCGGAGCGCGGCGGAGACGGCGGCCCTGTGCGGCTTCTACGACCAGGCTCACCTCAGCGGCGAGTTCAAGGCGATGACGGGGTGCACGCCGAGGCAGTTCGCGCAGGCCAGGCGGTTGCCGGAACCGGTGTCCCCGGCGGCGGACCGACTGGGCGGCGAGGCGACCAGCCTGCTGCTGCCGACACCGGCCGGTGGTTGGTCCGGACCGGGTGCGGATTTTTCCAAGACCGGACGCATTGGCTGAATACAGGCTGGGGTCCTGCCAGGTGAATCCGGTCGTTCCGGCCGAACCGGCCGATCAGACCCATGCGGTTGCTCCGGCCCATGCGGTGGATCCGGCCGGTCCGGCCGACGGGAACGTACCGGGGGGATGGCGGGGAACGGGGTCGGGCCGGGCCTGTCGCAGCGGGCCCGGCCCGTCTCCTGTCGCCCGCACCGACGGCCCCGGCGCCTGCCCCGGCGGCCAGGGCCCTTCGACCGGCGGGCGTCCCGCTCGCGGACCCCACGCCCGGCTTTGCGTCACCGGTGTCACAAAAACCCCCTTCCTGTCACACATGTCGCGTGTGTGTGAGCCTTGTGTCACATGCTGTCAACAGCCGTCTCCTCTCGGTCACCGTGCCTCGTTGACGGGGCACAGGCTCGTTGATCGCCAGCGCAGCGCGGGGCTCCCCCGGGCGGCCTCCCGGCCGCCGCCCCGCGCCCGCAGGGAAGGTGCGGCTCATGACCGACCGAAGGCTCTGGTCCTACAAGGAGATCGCGGCGCACATCAAGGTGCAGCCGGACACCGTGCGGTCCTACCGCAAACACGGACTGCTGCCCCCGCCCGACCACGTCGAGGGCGGCAAGCCCTACTGGTACGCCGACACCGTCCGCGCCTGGGTCGCCTCCCGCCCGGGCAACCGCGGCCGCGGGCCGGCCTGACCACCCCGGGGGGAATCCCCGGCGTCACACCGTGTCCCACCGGTGACGTGGGGCACGGCGCTTTCCGGGTGCCTCCGCAACGTCCGCCCGACGGCGGCCGTCCCGTATGCCGGTGGTCCGCTCAGGTCCACGGCTCGACGACCGTCATCCCCGCGCCCGGACTCGCCCCCAACGCCGCCAGCGCCGCCGGAGCGGCGTCGAGCGTGATCGTGGACGTCACCAGCAGGTCGGGGCGCAGCACGCCCGACCGGACCAGCTCCAGCAGCTCCGGGTAGGCGTGCGCCGCCATGCCGTGGCTGCCCAGGATCTCCAGTTCCAGGGCGACGGCACGGGCCAGCGGCACGGACGTCATGCCGTCCGCGGAGGGCAGCAGGCCGACCTGGACATGACGGCCGCGGCGGCGCAGGCCGTTGACGGAGGCGGCGCAGACCGCCGGGGAGCCCAGGGCGTCGAGGGAGAGGTGCGCGCCGCCGCCGGTCAGCTCACGGACCGCCTCGGCCGTGTCCGGCACGTGGGCCGCGTCCACGCACTCCGCCGCGCCGAACGTCCGCGCCAGCTCCAGGGCCTGCGGCGAGACGTCCACCGCCACCACCCGCGCACCGCTCGCCGCCGCGATCATCACGGCCGAGAGGCCCACGCCTCCGCAGCCGTGCACCGCCACCCACTCCCCGGCCGCGACCCGGCCCTGCTGCACGACCGCCCGGAACGCGGTGGCGAAGCGGCAGCCGAGGGAGGCGGCCGTCGCGTACGACAGGTAGTCGGGGAGCACGACCAGGTTCACGTCGGCGTGGTCCAGGGCCACGTACTGGGCGTAGGAGCCCCAGTGCGTGAAGCCGGGCTGCGTCTGGTGTTCGCACACCTGGTGGTGGCCGGCCGCACAGGACGGGCAGCTGCCGCAGCCGCACACGAAGGGGACGGTGACCCGGTCGCCGGGCCGCCGGAGGGTGACCAGCTCGCCGACCTGCTCGACGACGCCGGCGAGTTCGTGACCGGGCACGTGCGGCAGGGCGATGTCCGGGTCGTGACCCATCCAGCCGTGCCAGTCGCTGCGGCACAGGCCGGTGGCCTCCACCCGCACGACCACTCCATGGGGGGCGGGCCGGGGGTCGGGCACCTCACGCACCTCGGCCGGTTCGCCGTACCGCTCGAAGACCACCGCTCGCATCCGCGCTCCTGTCGCCGTTCTCGTCGCCGTCTCGTCGGCGGGTACATCGTCGCCGGGCGGCCGGCGCGAGGAGAACGCGGGTGCGGGTGCGCGGCGCGTCGGCAACGACGACCCTTCTGGTTCATACCCCCTAGGGGTATACTCGACAACGGCAGGCCCACCGTGCCGGTCACGGCACCGGCGACCGCCCGCCCCAGCCGCCGCTACGAGGAGAACGACATGACCGCTGCAACCGATACCCCGGGCTCCGTCACCACCGTCTACCAGGTGAGCGGCATGAGCTGCGGCCACTGCGAGGGCGCCGTTTCCGGCGAGCTCTCGGAGCTCGCCGGCGTCACCTCGGTGAAGGCCGTCGCCTCCACCGGCGAGGTCACGGTCGTCTCCGTCGCCCCGCTCGACGAGGAGGCCGTGCGCGCCGCGGTCGACGAGGCGGGCTTCGAGCTGGCCGGCCGGGCCTGAGCAGGCCCCACGGGTCCGAGCAGCCGCTTTCCCATCCCGAGGCATCCACCGGGCCGTGCCGACCAGCTGATACTGGTTCCGTACGGCCCGGTCCGTTTCCTGGAGTACGGACATGACCAGCACCGCCACCGCCACCGAGTCCCCGACAGCCGCTCCCCCTTCCGAGGTCGAGCTGCTGATCGGCGGGATGACCTGCGCCTCCTGCGCGGCACGCGTGGAGAAGAAGCTCAACCGCATGGACGGCGTCACCGCCACGGTCAACTACGCGACCGAGAAGGCACGGGTCAGCTATCCGGCCGGCGTCGAGGTCGCCGACCTGATCGCGACCGTGGTGAAGACCGGGTACACGGCCGAGGAACCCGCGCCCGAGCCGGCCCCGCAGGACGCCGACGACGCACCGCGGGACCCCGAGCTGTCGGCCCTGCGTCACCGCCTCCTCGTCACCGTCGCGCTCGCCGCGCCCGTCGTGCTGCTCGCGATGGTCCCGTCCCTGCAGTTCGACAACTGGCAGTGGCTCTCGCTGACGCTCGCCGCCCCGGCGGTGGTCTGGGGCGGGGCACCGCTGCACAGGGCGGCCTGGACGAACCTGCGGCACGGCGCGGCCACCATGGACACCCTGGTCTCCGTCGGCACGCTGGCCGCGCTCGGCTGGTCGCTGTGGGCGCTGTTCTTCGGCGACGCGGGGATGCCCGGCATGCGGCACCCCTTCGAGCTGACCGTCTCCCGCACGGAGGGCGCCTCGACGATCTATCTCGAGGTCGCCGCCGGCGTGACCGCCTTCATCCTGCTCGGCCGCTATCTCGAGGCCCGCTCCAAGCGGCGCGCGGGAGCGGCCCTGCGGGCGCTGATGGAGCTGGGCGCGAAGGAGGTCGCCGTGCTGCGGGACGGGCGCGAGGTGCGCATCCCCGTGGACCGGCTGGCGGTCGGGGACCGGTTCGTCGTGCGGCCCGGCGAGAAGATCGCCACCGACGGGACCGTCGTGCAGGGCACGTCCGCCGTGGACGCCTCCATGCTGACCGGTGAGTCCGTGCCGGTGGACGTCGCGCCGGGCGACGCCGTCACCGGAGCGACCGTGAACGCCGGCGGCCGGCTGACGGTCGAGGCGACCCGGATCGGCTCGGACACCCGGCTCGCCCGCATGGCGCAGCTGGTGGAGGAGGCGCAGACCGGCAAGGCCGAGGTGCAGCGGCTTGCCGACCGGATCTCCGGCGTCTTCGTGCCGGCGGTGCTGCTGGTCGCGCTCGCCTGTTTCGGGGGCTGGCTCGTGGCGACGGGCGACACGGCCGCCGCGTTCACGGCGGCCGTCGCCGTGCTGATCATCGCCTGCCCGTGTGCGCTCGGGCTCGCCACGCCCACCGCGCTCATGGTGGGCACCGGGCGCGGCGCGCAGCTCGGCATCCTCATCAAGGGCCCGGAGGTCCTGGAGTCCACGCGCCGCGTCGACACCGTCGTCCTCGACAAGACCGGCACCGTCACGACCGGCCGGATGACCCTCCAGGACGTGCACGTCGCCGACGGCGTGGACGAGCGGCTGCTGCTGCGCCTCGCCGGCGCCCTCGAGCACGCCTCGGAGCACCCGGTCGCCCGGGCGGTGGCCGCGGGCGCCGAGGAGCGGGTCGGCGAGCTGCCGCCGGCAGAACGGTTCGAGAACGTGCCCGGCCGGGGTGTGCGCGGGCTGGTGGAGGGCCACGAGGTGGCCGTGGGGCGCCTGTTCGCGTCCCTGCCCGAGGAGTTGGCGCGCGCCAGGGACGAGGCCGAGCGGGGCGGTATGACGGCCGTCGTCGCCGGGTGGGACGGCGTGGCGCGCGGGGTGCTCGCGGTCGCCGACGCGGTCAAGGAGACCAGCGCCGAGGCGGTCCGGGAACTGCGGGCGCTGGGACTCACGCCCGTGCTGCTGACCGGGGACAACCGGACGGTCGCGGAGGCGGTCGCGGCGGCCGTCGGGATCGACCGGGTCGTCGCCGAGGTCCTGCCGGAGGACAAGGTCGACGTGGTGCGGCGGCTGCAGGACGAAGGGCGGGTCGTCGCCATGGTCGGGGACGGGGTCAACGACGCGGCCGCGCTCGCCACCGCCGACCTGGGACTGGCCATGGGAACGGGCACCGACGCGGCGATCGAGGCGAGCGACCTGACACTGGTGCGCGGCGACCTGCGGGTGGCCGCGGACGCGATACGGCTGTCCCGGCGGACGCTCGCCACGATCAAGGGGAACCTGGTGTGGGCCTTCGGCTACAACGTGGCGGCGCTGCCGCTGGCCGCGGCCGGCCTGCTGAACCCGATGATCGCGGGGGCGGCGATGGCGTTCTCGTCGGTGTTCGTCGTCACCAACAGCCTGCGGCTGCGCGCCTTCAGGTGAGGACGGACCATACCGCCGGGTAGGTCCCGGCCTTTCGACGAGACCCCTGGAGTCCTGCCCGTACCTCACATAAGCTCTTCACAAGGCTCGCGCATCATCCTTACGCTTGGGCCTCGATCGCCGTATCCGTTCTCTTGCGCATCTAACGGACATATGCAAGAGACACAGATCACAGTGATGCGAACGAAACCATCGAAGGGGTTCGAAGGTCTAAGTTGACGATGTCGGGAAACGTCTTGGGGGGCGTGCCCTGACGTCTGAGGATGTCTTGGGGGACTTCCTCAGAGATGCGTTGCCGGGGCACGCACACCGGGAAGCTTTGAGCGGCCCTCCCAGCGTGCGCTGTCCCGGCAGACCGCACACTGCGGTAGTACGAGCAGTTCTGCTCGTTCTGCTCAACCGCAGGCACAACAACCGCATACCGTAGAAAACAGCGAATTCAGGCGCTGTCCTCACAACGCCCGGCCGGATCCCGTGGGGGGAATCCGCACCGGGACATGGGAAGGCGCCCTGGTCGTCGGCCCGTGGGGGGACTGGCGCCGGGGCGCCTTCCGTTTGCCCGCACATCGGAACCCGTACAGCGGAGCCCGCGAAAGGGCCCTACGACCCCGACTCCAGGTGAGCGCGCCGAACCCTCGAACGCGGCCGCCCACCCCCACCTGCGGGCGCAGGGACCCCTCTGAACGCCGCCGACCACCCCGACCTCAGGGCACGGGCACCTCCGGACGCGGCCGACCACCCCGACCTCAGGGCACGGGCACCTCCGGACGCGGCCGACCACCCCGACCTCAGGGCACGGGCACCTCCGGACGCGGCCGACCACCCCGACCTGCGGGCGCAGGGACCCCTCTGAACGCGGCCGACCATCCCGACCTCAGGGGCGCGGGGAACTGCGCGACCAGGCCCCACCCACCCGCACCCGAAGACGTGCCCCGAGACCCCCGAACCTCTCCCCCTGGGCCCTGGGCCCCCGGGTGCCCGGCCCCGGACACACGACTGCCCGGGACAAGGCCCCGGGCAGTCGAACATCAGAACATCACAAGCGAGGGGCACCTGATGGAGACCCGGCCCCCGCCGGAGGCGTCAGCGCTGCTCGACGGGCACGAAGTCGCGCTCGACCACGCCGGTGTAGATCTGGCGCGGGCGGCCGATGCGGGAACCCGGCTCCTTGATCATCTCGTGCCACTGGGCGATCCAGCCCGGGAGGCGGCCGAGGGCGAAGAGGACCGTGAACATCTCGGTCGGGAAGCCCATGGCCCGGTAGATGAGGCCGGTGTAGAAGTCGACGTTGGGGTAGAGGTTGCGCGAGACGAAGTAGTCGTCGGAGAGCGCGTGCTCCTCCAGCTTCAGCGCGATGTCCAGCAGCTCGTCGGACTTGCCGAGGGCGGAGAGGACGTCGTGCGCGGCCGCCTTGATGATCTTGGCGCGCGGGTCGAAGGACTTGTACACCCGGTGGCCGAAGCCCATCAGGCGGACGCCGTCCTCCTTGTTCTTCACCTTGCGGATGAAGGAGTCGACGTCGCCGCCGTTGGCCTGGATGCCCTCGAGCATCTCCAGCACTGACTGGTTGGCGCCGCCGTGCAGCGGACCCCACAGGGCGGAGATGCCGGCCGAGATCGACGCGAACATGTTGGCCTGGGACGAACCGACCAGGCGGACCGTGGAGGTGGAGCAGTTCTGCTCGTGGTCCGCGTGCAGGATCAGCAGCTTGTCGAGCGCGGAGACGACGACCGGGTCGAGGTCGTACTCCTGGGCCGGCACGGAGAACGTCATGCGCAGGAAGTTCTCGACGTAGCCGAGGTCGTTGCGCGGGTAGACGAACGGGTGGCCGATCGACTTCTTGTAGGCGTACGCGGCGATCGTCGGAAGCTTGGCGAGCAGCCTGATGGTGGAGAGGTTGCGCTGCTTCTCGTCGAACGGGTTGTGGCTGTCCTGGTAGAACGTGGACAGCGCGGAGACCACCGACGACAGCATGGCCATCGGGTGCGCGTCGCGCGGGAAGCCGCGGTAGAAGTTCTTGACGTCCTCGTGCAGCAGGGTGTGCTGCGTGATGTCGCTCTGGAAGACGGTGAGCTCGTCGACGGTCGGCAGCTCTCCGTTGATCAGGAGGTAGGCGACCTCGAGGAAGGTCGACCGCTCGGCCAGCTGCTCGATCGGGTAGCCGCGGTACCGGAGGATGCCCTGTTCGCCGTCGAGGTAGGTGATCGCGGATTTATAGGCGGCGGTGTTGCCGTAGCCGCTGTCCAGGGTCACCAGACCGGTCTGGGCGCGGAGCTTCCCGATGTCGAAGCCCTTGTCGCCGACGGTGCTGTCGATCACCGGGTAGGTGTACTCGCCGTCGCCGTACCGCAGTACTACAGAGTTGTCGCTCACGTCATCCCTCACCGACGTTGTGCCTCTTCTTCGAGGTTGCCCTGACTGTCTCTACCATCCCCCATTTGGCGCACGAGAGTGCACTCGGGGTCGACCATTGGGCTCATCGGCGGCACTCAGTGCCGCCAACCAGCTCATCCTGCCGCCTTGGTCACGGTTGGGGAAGTGCTCTGTGACCTTCGCGACTCATTTGATCGATCATTTTTCCGCCGTGTGCGCACCGCCCCCGGGACGGCTCAGGTCACCGGCCCGCCAGCCGGAAGTCCAGGGCCGTGCAGCGGCGGCCCGCCGACACCGTGCGCACCGCCTGGCCGATCGCCTTGCGGGAGCCGACGAGGACGACCAGCTTCTTCGCGCGGGTGACGGCCGTATACAGAAGATTCCGCTGCAGCATCATCCATGCTCCGGTGGTGACGGGGATCACCACCGCGGGATATTCACTTCCCTGGGACCGGTGGATGGTCACCGCGTACGCATGGGCCAGCTCGTCCAGCTCGTCGAACTCGTACGGGACCTCCTCGTCCTCGTCGGTCAGCACCGTGAGCCGCTGGTCGACCGGGTCGAGCGAGGTCACCACTCCCACGGTGCCGTTGAAGACGCCGTTCTCCCCCTTCTCGTAATTGTTGCGGATCTGGGTGACCTTGTCGCCGACGCGGAAGACCCGGCCACCGAAGCGCTTCTCGGGGACGTCGGGGCGGCCGGGCGTCACGGCCTGCTGGAGAAGGCCGTTGAGGGCGCCGGCGCCGGCCGGGCCGCGGTGCATGGGCGCCAGCACCTGCACGTCCCGGCGCGGGTCCAGGCCGAACTTGGCCGGGATGCGCCGGGCGGCCACGTCCACCGTGAGGCGGCCGGTCTCCTCGGTGTCGTCCTCGACGAAGAGGAAGAAGTCCTTCATGCCGTCGGTGACCGGGTGCTGACCGGCGTTGATGCGGTGCGCGTTGGTCACCACGCCCGACTGCTGCGCCTGGCGGAACACGCGCGTGAGCCGCACCGCGGGGACCGGACTGCCGTCGGCCAGGAGATCGCGCAGCACCTCGCCCGCGCCGACGCTGGGCAACTGGTCGACGTCCCCGACGAAGAGCAGGTGCGCGCCGGGCGGCACGGCCTTGACCAGCTTGTTGGCGAGGAGGAGGTCCAGCATCGACGCCTCGTCGACCACCACCAGATCGGCGTCCAGCGGGCGGTCGCGGTCATAGGCCGCGTCACCGCCGGGCTTGAGCTCCAGCAGGCGGTGGACGGTGGAGGCCTCCGCGCCGGTGAGCTCGGCGAGCCGCTTGGCGGCGCGGCCGGTGGGCGCCGCCAGCACGACCTTCGCCTTCCTCGCGCGGGCCAGCTCCACGATCGAGCGGACGGTGAACGACTTGCCGCAGCCCGGGCCGCCGGTCAGCACGGCCACCTTCTCGGTCAGCGCCAGCTTGACGGCCGCCTCCTGCTCGGGCGCGAGCTCCGCCCGCGTACGGGACTTCAGCCACGCCAGCGCCTTGTCCCAGGACACGTCACGAAAGGCCGGCATCCGGTCCTCGTCGGTGCGCAGCAGCCGCAACAGCTGGGCGGAGAGGGAGAGTTCGGCCCGGTGGAAGGGGACCAGGTAGACGGCGGTGACGGGTTCCGCCGCGCCGTCCGGGCCCGGCACCCGCTCCCGGACGACTCCCGGCTCCTCGCCCTCCTCCGAGGGTTCCGCGAGGGCGGCGAGGCACTCGATGACGAGGCCGGTGTCGACCTGGAGCAGCTTGACGGCGTCGGCGATCAGCCGCTCCTCGGGGAGGTAGCAGTGGCCCTGGTCGGTGGCCTGGGACAGCGCGTACTGGAGGCCCGCCTTGACCCGCTCGGGGCTGTCGTGCGGGATGCCGACGGACTGGGCGATCTTGTCGGCGGTGAGGAAGCCGATGCCCCAGACGTCGGCGGCCAGCCGGTAGGGCTGGTTCTTCACCACGGAGATGGAGGCGTCGCCGTACTTCTTGTAGATGCGCACCGCGATGGAGGTGGACACCTCGACGGTCTGCAGGAAGAGCATGACCTCCTTGATCGCCTTCTGTTCCTCCCAGGCGTCGGCGATCTTCTTGGTGCGCTTGGGGCCGAGGCCGGGGACCTCGACGAGCCGCTCGGGCTCCTCCTCGATGATCTTCAGGGTGTCCACGCCGAAGTGCTGGGTGATGCGGTCGGCGAAGACCGGACCGATGCCCTTGACCAGGCCCGATCCCAGGTAGCGGCGGATGCCCTGGACGGTTGCGGGCAGCACGGTCGTGTAGTTCTCGACGGTGAACTGCTTGCCGTACTGCGGGTGGGAGCCCCAACGGCCCTCCATGCGCAGGGACTCGCCGACCTGGGCGCCGAGGAGCGCGCCCACGACCGTGAGCAGGTCGCCCGCGCCCCGGCCGGTGTCGACGCGGGCGACCGTGTAGCCGTTCTCCTCGTTGGCGTAAGTGATGCGCTCGAGCACGCCTTCCAGCGTGGCCAGCCGCCGCTCGCCCGCCGCCTGGGCGGCCCCCGTCTGTTGGGACATGAACCGACCGTACCGTCCGGCACCGACAGTCCGGCCCGGGCCGTCCCACCGAGGCCGGCGGACCGGCGGACCGGCGCAGCAGAACCGGTCGGGATCAGCGGCGGCGGACCGGCGCAACAGGACCGGTCGGGATCAGCGGCGGCGGGGTGTGCGGCGTCCGGGCCGGTTCAGTTCTGTGTGATCGTCACACAGGTGCCGACGACGTAGCCGGTGACGCCGCTCCGGGTGACCTTCACCCACCGCTTGCTGACGATGCCGCACTTCTCGTACGAGGTGTTGACGTAGTACATCGTGCAGTCCGCAGGCGCGCTCTGGCCCTTGTTGAGCTGGGCGAGGGCCGTGCCTCCGGTGGACTTCGTGGCCCGGATGACGACCGTCTCGTCGGCCTTGGCCGTGCAGCCCGCCGCGGACGCGGGGGCCGCGACGACGACGGTGGTCCCGAGTCCCAGGGCGAGGGCCCCGATCGTCGCTCCGAGTATCCGGCCTGCGCGCATGTGCACTGCTCCCCTGTCGACTGGCGCGGGCATGTCACCCGCGACGGACAGGGGCAGCCTAGGACAGGCCCCGGACTCGTCAGGCGTCCCCCAGGGAGCCACACATCACGATCCGGTTGCGGGATGGTGCGGAGGGGTTGATTCCGGCTCGTGTAATCGATTCCATTCCTCCGTACACGTCGATGTAATCGATTCCACGCATTGGTTCCACGACATGGTTGCGCGACCTGGTTCCACGGCCTGGTTGCGCGCACTGGTCGCGCGCAGCGATTCCCCGGCGTGTCCCACATATCCGACCCGAGTCCACGAGGAGGTGGCAGGCGATGGCGAGCATCAAGGACGTCGCTGCCGAGGCGGGGGTCTCCGTCGCCACGGTGTCCCGCGTCCTGAACGACCATCCGTCGGTCAGCGCGGACGCCCGCACGCGCGTGCTGGCCGCCGTGCAGACGCTGGGCTACCGCCCGAACGCCGTGGCCCGGTCGCTGCGCACCGACCAGACCCACACCCTCGGCCTGGTCATCAGCGACGTGATGAACCCCTACTTCACCGAACTGGCCCGATCCGTCGAGGAGGCGGCCCGCGCGCTCGGCTACAGCGTCATCATCGGCAACGCCGACGAGCGGCCCGACCTCCAGGACCACCATGTGCGCAACCTGCTGGACCGCCGCATCGACGGGCTCCTCGTCTCCCCCACCGACGGCGCCTCGCCGCTGATGCTGGAGGCCACGCGCGGGGGCACCCCGATGGTGTTCGTCGACCGGTGGATCCCGGGCGTCGACGTGCCCGTGGTGCGGGCGGACGGACGGGCCGCGGTGCGCGACCTCGTGGCGCATCTGCACGGGCTCGGACACCGGCGGCTCGCCATCATCGCGGGCCCGGCGGCCACCACCACCGGCAGCGAGCGCGTCGACGCGTTCCGGGAAGCCCTGGCCGAGTACGGCCTCCCCCTCCCGGACGCCTACATCGGTCAGGGCGACTTCCAGGCGGAGAGCGGGCGGCGGGTCACCGAGGGGTTCCTCGACCTGCCAGAGCCACCCGAGGTCGTGTTCGCCGCCGACAACCTGATGGCGCTGGGCGCGCTGGACGCCGTACGCGCGCGGGGGCTGCGCGTGCCGGGCGATCTGGCGCTCGCCGCGTTCGACGACATCCCGTGGTTCGTGCACACCGACCCGCCGGTCACCGCGATCGCCCAGCCGACCGGCGAACTCGGCCGGGCCGCGGTGCGGGCGCTGGTCGACCGCATCGAGGGGCGGCCCCCGCAGTCCGTCACGCTGCCCGCCCGGCTCGTCGTGCGCCGCTCGTGCGGCGAGCCCGCCTCTCAGGAGCCGCCCGCTCCGGAGGAGTTCCCCGCCTCTCAGGAGCCGTCCCCCGTAACGAACAGGAGCCAGACGTGAGCGACCCGGACGAGTTGCTGCGCATCGAGGGCATACGCAAGACCTTCCCCGGCGTGGTCGCGCTCGACAGCGTCGACTTCGACCTGCGGCGGGGCGAGGTGCATGTGCTGCTCGGCGAGAACGGCGCGGGAAAGAGCACCCTCATCAAGATGCTCTCCGGCGCCTACCGGCCCGACGCCGGGCGGATCCTGGCCGGCGGCGAGGAGGTGCGCATCCACGGCGCGCAGGACGCCGCACGCCTCGGTATCGCCACCATCTACCAGGAGTTCAACCTCGTCCCCGACCTGACGGTCGCCGAGAACATCTTCCTGGGACGGCAGCCCCGCCGGTTCGGGATGATCGACCGGGGGCGGATGGAGGCCGAGGCGGCCGTCCTGCTGGAGCGGGTGGGCGTGCACGTCTCGCCCCGCGCGCGTGTGCGGGAACTCGGCATCGCCCGGCTGCAGATGGTCGAGATCGCCAAGGCGCTCAGTCTGGACGCCCGCGTGCTGATCATGGACGAACCGACCGCCGTGCTGACCTCCGAGGAGGTCGACAAGCTCTTCGCCATCGTGCGCAGGCTGCGCGAGGACGGCGTGGGCATCGTGTTCATCACGCACCACCTGGAGGAGATCGCCGCTCTCGGCGACCGGGTCACCGTCCTGCGCGACGGTCGCTCGGTGGGACAGGCGCCCGCCACCACGCCGGAGGACGAACTCGTCCGGCTCATGGTGGGCCGCTCCATCGCGCAGCAGTACCCGAGGGAGCGCGCCGGGACCGGAGCGGCGCTGCTGTCCGTCGAAGGGCTGACCCGGGACGGCGTCTTCCACGACGTCAGCTTCGAGGTGCACGCCGGCGAGGTCGTCGGCATCGCCGGGCTGGTCGGCGCCGGACGCACCGAGGTCGTCCGGGCCGTCTTCGGAGCGGACCCCTACGACCGGGGAACCGTGCAGGTCGGGGGCGCGCCGCTGCCGCGCCACGACGTGAACGCCGCGATGGCGGCCGGCGTCGGGCTGGTGCCCGAGGACCGCAAGGGCCAGGGGCTGGTGCTCGACCAGTCGGTCGAGGAGAACCTCGGGCTCGTCACCATGCGGGCCGCGACCCGCGGCGGGCTGGTCGACCTGAAGGGCCTGCGCGAGGCGGCTGCGCGGATCGCCGCGCAGCTCGGGGTGCGGATGGCAGGGCTCCACCAGCAGGTGCGCACGCTGTCCGGCGGCAACCAGCAGAAGGTCGTCATCGGCAAGTGGCTGCTGGCCGACACCAGGGTGCTGATCCTCGACGAGCCGACGCGCGGGATCGACGTCGGCGCCAAGGTCGAGATCTACCAGCTGATCAACGAACTGACGGCCGCCGGCGCCGCCGTCCTGATGGTCTCCAGCGATCTGCCCGAGGTGCTCGGCATGAGCGACCGGGTGCTGGTGATGTCCCAGGGCCGGATCGCGGGCCGGCTCTCCGCCGAGGAGGCCACGCAGGACGCCGTGATGGCCCTCGCGGTGAGCGCTCCCGCGGTGACCGGCGGCTCCCCGGCCACCGGAACGTCCCCGGCGGCCGGCGCGTCCGCCGCCTCCGACCCGCCCCCCACCGAACCCCTCCCCACCAAGTCCCTCCCCACCGACTCTTCCCCTACCACCGAACCGGAGGCCGGCCGTGGCCGCTGACACGCATCTGAGCACATCGGGCACCGGTGGCGGCGCCGCGGCGGTCCGCCGACTGCTCCTCGACAACGGCGCGCTCACCGCGCTGATCGTCCTCGTCGTCGCCATGTCGGCGCTGTCGGGCGACTTCCTGACCACGGACAACCTGCTCAACGTGGGCGTCCAGGCGGCCGTGACCGCCATCCTCGCCTTCGGCGTGACCTTCGTGATCGTCGCGGCGGGCATCGACCTGTCGGTCGGCTCGGTGGCCGCGCTGTCGGCGACCGTGCTCGCCTGGAGCGCGACCCAGCACGGTGTGCCGGTGGTCCTGGCGGTGGCGCTGGCCGTCGTCACCGGCATCGCGGCCGGTCTGGTGAACGGATTCCTCATCGCGTACGGCAAGCTGCCGCCGTTCATCGCGACGCTCGCGATGCTGTCCGTGGCGCGCGGTCTGTCGCTGGTGATCTCCGAGGGCTCCCCGATCGGCTTCCCCGACTCGGTCTCGCACCTCGGGGACACACTCGGCGGCTGGCTGCCGACGCCGGTGCTCGTCATGATCGTGATGGGTCTGCTCGCCGCGTTCGTGCTCGGCCGCACGTACATCGGGCGTTCGATGTACGCGATCGGCGGCAACGAGGAGGCGGCCCGGCTGTCGGGTCTGCGGGTGAAGAAGCAGAAGCTCGCGATCTACGCGCTGTCCGGGGTGTTCGCGGCCGTGGCGGGCGTCGTGCTCGCCGCCCGGCTGTCCTCGGCGCAGCCGCAGGCCGCCGACGGTTACGAGCTGGACGCGATCGCCGCGGTCGTCATCGGCGGCGCCTCCCTCGCTGGCGGCACGGGCAAGGCCTCCGGCACCCTGATCGGCGCGCTGATCCTCGCGGTGCTGCGCAACGGCCTGAACCTGCTGTCGGTCTCCGCCTTCTGGCAGCAGGTCGTCATCGGCGTGGTCATCGCGCTGGCGGTGCTGCTCGACACCGTGCGCCGCAAGGCGGGGGCGACCCCGGTGGCGGCCGGGACCGGTGCGGGCGGGAGCAAGGGCCGGCAGGCGGCGACGTACGGACTCGCGGCGGTCGTCACCGTGGCGATCGTGGGCGCGACCTCGTTCCTGCACGGCGGCGGTTCGTCGACCGCGAACCCGCGGATCGGTCTGGCGCTGTCCACGCTGAACAACCCGTTCTTCGTGCAGATCCAGTCCGGCGCGAAGGCCGAGGCGAAGAAGCTGGGCGTGGACCTGACGGTCACCGACGCTCAGAACGACGCCTCGCAGCAGGCCAACCAGCTGCAGAACTTCACCAGTTCGGGCCTCGACTCGATCATCGTCAACCCGGTGGACTCGGATGCGGCGGGCAACTCGGTGAAGGCCGCCGACAAGGCGGGGATCCCGGTCATCGCGGTCGACCGGGGCGTCAACAAGGCCACGGTGGACGCGCTGGTCGCCTCCGACAACGTGGCGGGCGGCGAGCTGGCCGCGAAGACGGTCGCCGAGAAGCTGGGCGGCACGGGCAAGATCGTGATTCTGCAGGGCCAGGCCGGCACGTCGGCGGCCCGGGAGCGGGCGGAGGGCTTCGCGAAGGGGCTGAAGGCCTACCCGGGCATCCAGGTGCTCGCCCAGCAGCCTGCCGACTTCGACCGCACCAAGGGACTCGACGTGATGTCGAACCTGCTCCAGGCGCACCCGGACGTGCAGGGCGTCATCGCCGCCAACGACGAGATGGCGCTGGGCGCGATCAAGGCGCTCGGCGCGAAGGCCGGCACGTCGGTCCAGGTCGTCGGTTTCGACGGAACTCCGGACGGCCTGAAGGCCGTTGAACAGGGCACGCTGTACGCGTCCGTGGCGCAGCAGCCGTCGCAGCTCGGGAAGATCGCCGTGGACAACGCGGTGAAGGCGCTGCGGGGCAAGAAGGTCGAGGAGACGGTGAAGGTGCCGGTGAAGGTGGTCACGAAGGAGAACGTGGCCGGGTTCAGCGGCTGACACCGAACACGAAGGCGGGCGGTCACCCTTGCGGGTCCGCCCGCCTCACGTCACGTTTCAGGGGAGTTCTTCCATGTACGACTACGACCTTCTGGTCGTGGGGTCGGCCAACGCCGACCTGGTGATCGACGTCGAACGGCGTCCGGGCGCCGGAGAGACGGTGCTCGGCGGCGACCTGGCGGTCCACCCCGGCGGCAAGGGCGCCAACCAGGCCGTCGCGGCGGCTCGTCTCGGGGCCCGCACGGCCCTGCTGGCCCGGGTCGGCGACGACGCGCACGGCCGGCTGCTGCTCGACTCGCAGCGGGCGGCCGGGGTCGACACGGCGGGCGTCCTGGTGGGCGGTGCGCCGACCGGTGTCGCGCTGATCACCGTGGACCCGTCGGGCGACAACAGCATCGTGGTGTCGCCCGGCGCGAACGGGCGGCTGACGCCGGCGGACGTGCGGGACGCCGGCCGTCTCCTGCGGTCCGCGCGGGTGGTGTCGGCGCAGCTGGAGATCCCGCTGGAGACGGTCGTGGCGGTGGCGGCGGGCCTGGCGCCGGGCAGCCTCTTCGTGCTGAACCCCTCCCCGCCGCGTCCGCTGCCCGCCGTGCTGCTCGCCGCCTGCGACACGCTGATCGTCAACGAGCACGAGGCGAAGGTGATCCTCGGCGGGACCGCCGACGGCGGGTCGCCCGAGGACTGGGCGCGGCTGCTGCTCGCGAGGGGGCCGAAGTCCGTGGTCGTGACGCTGGGTTCGCAAGGCGCGCTGGTGGCGTCCGCGGAGGGCGTCGCCCGGATCGCGTCCGTGAAGGTGGACGCCGTGGACACGACGGGTGCGGGCGACTCCTTCACGGCGGCGCTGGCGTGGAAGCTGGGCACGGGCGCGTCCCTGGCCGAGGCCGCGGAGTACGCGGCGCGGGTCGGGGCGGTCGCCGTGACCCGACGGGGCGCGCAGGAGTCGTTCCCGACGGCGGACGAGGTCGAGGCGCTCGCCGGCGAAGAGGGTGGGGTCCGGTGAAGAAGGCCGGGATCCTCAACCGTCATCTCGCCGGAGCGCTGGCCGAGTTGGGGCACGGGGACGGGGTGCTGGTGTGCGACGCCGGCATGCCGATACCGGACGGGCCGCGCGTCGTCGACCTCGCCTTCCGGGCGGGGGTGCCGTCGTTCGCGGAGGTGGTCGACGGGCTGCTGGCCGAACTGGTCGTGGAGGGGGCGACGGCGGCGTCGGAGGTCAGGGAGGCGAACCCGGCGGCGGCCGGACTGCTGGCGGGCCGCTTCCGAGCGCTGTCGTACGTCTCGCACGAGGAGCTGAAGGAGCTGTCGGCCGGGGCCAGGCTGGTGGTCCGCACGGGCGAGGCCCGGCCGTACGCGAACGTGCTGCTCAGATGCGGGGTGTTCTTCTGACGACGCCTGCGGCTCCGCCGCACGGGGCACGCCCGGGCCGGGGCGAGGAAAGCTTCGAGGGGGCCCGGTCCATGGACCGGGCCCCCTCGGCTTTCCCCTCCCGTATCAGAACCCCCGCGATCCCCCCGGATCCCCCTCCAGAAGCCCTGACGCCGTGTACGACACGCGTCCGGCGGCAAGGGTTGCACGGCTTCCGCAAATTTTCTGACAACCGTTCACGAGGCAGGCGCCTCGGGGGCGGGCGGCAGGGGGTCGGCGACGAACCATCCGCGCTGGGGAACGGCGTACACCCAGCTTTCGTCCGCCAGCAGGCCGAGTCCTCGCCGCACGGTCGTCCGTGCGATGCCGTACCTCTGCACAAGCTGAGCTTCGCTCGGCAGCATCCGCCCGGGCTGCCAGTCGCCGCGTCGAATCTGCGCCCGCAGGATCTCGGCGAGCTGCCGGAGGAGGCGTTCGTGCTCGCGCGTCCCGGCGGTGTGCTGGAGGACCTGGCAGACGTGCACGCGATGAAGGCCTCCGCCGTCCTGGTGACGGTCGTCGGGGCTGTTCTGGAGGCGGGCAGGTCGTCCGACGCCGAACTCGCCGCGTTCGTAACGTCGTTGCACGCGGCGCTCGAGGAATGCGTCGGGATCATGGCGGCGGACAGGGAGCGCCAGGAACGGCGTCCGGCCGCACCTACGGCGGGCGTGTCAGTAGCTGACGCCCCTGAAGTGCAGGAACGCGGACCGCAGTTCGGCGTCGAGGAGGAGGCCGAGGGTCTCCTCCTCCCCCGCGAACAGGGCATCGGCCGCCGGATGGCCGGACTGATGGAACATGGCGACCAGTACGTCGATGAGGGGACGGTTCCAGGTGACCCGGACGATCTCCGTCGCCTTGTCACGCTGCCCCTTGTCCATGGCTATGCGCCACAGCTCGATGGAGTGCCTGGCCGTCGCGTAGGCGTCCCTGCGTCCCTCCACCAGGACCGCTCTCGCGTTCAGGCCGAACACCTCGATACAGGCCTCCCCTCGGTCGGTCAGGCCCCGGTACGTGCCGAGTGGGAGCACCAGCCGCAGATGGTCCAACGGGTCCTCGGCTGACGGGTCGACGAGCAGCGGGCTGCCGTCGGCCGCGGTGGGGAAGAGGTTCCGCTTCTGGTTGCTGTTGCAGAACGAGCAGGCCAGCAGATGGTTCAGCCAGTCGAAGGTACGCAGCGGAGCGAGGCTCTTCGGCTCGAAGTGGTCGATGTCGGTGCCCTGGCTGTCACCGCAGTACATGCAGCGTTCGCGGCCGGGGGCCATCTCCGCGAGCCCCGCGACGAGTGCGGGACGGACCTGTCGGCGATTAGCCCAGAGTTCCTTCGCCCGGTCCTTGCGTTCCTTCTCCGTGGCCCGCTGCCGGATCTCGGAGGTGTAGCGGTTCAGTCGTTCCGTCGTGTCCGCCGGAAGGACGGCACGGCGCAGGCGGATCACTCCTGTGCGTCCTTCGTGTCCTCGGCGTCCTCGGCGATCTCCTCCGCCAGCCGACGGAGGTGGGCCGACACCTCGTTCACGCGAGCCGCCGGCGAACTCGCGAGCCGCGCCTTCAGTTCCTTGTAGCGGGCGAGCGACTCGCGGGACCCGGCCCCGTCGTAGATCTGCGCCTCCAGGTCCACGAACTCGGCCCTGGCCCGTTCGGCGCGCTCCGAGTAAGGGGTGTCCAGTCCGAACAGGTCCGAGAGGACCGCGTCGTCGCCGCTGCCGTACACCACCCGGTCGTACAGGTCCTGGTCGATGACCTCGGGGGGGAGGGCCTCGTCCACGCCGGGCAGCCTGATCAGACCGCCGGGATCCGCGGCCTGGCAGATGTAGGGGCTGTGCGTGGTGACGATGAACTGGATGCGAGGGAAGTGGGAGGTCAGCCACGGGCCGATACGGCGCTGCCAGGAGACGTGCAGATGGGCGTCGATCTCGTCGATGATGACGACGCCGGGCGTCATCAGACGCATCGGACCGTCTCCGACCTCCGCGAGCTCCAACTCCCACAGGTCGGCGCCGAACGCGTCGTGCAACTGCTTGAGGATGTCGACGACCAGAGCGGCCACGGTACGGAATCCGTCGCTCATCTCCCGCATCGGGAAACGGCTGCCGTGCCGCTCCACCCACAGGCCGTCGGAGTCGACGTCGACGATCCGGTATCCGTCCGGCAGCAGTCCGTCTCCGAGGAGTGCCAGTGCGAACCGCTTCAGCCTGGCGGCGCCCGGGCGGCGTTCCAGTGCTCGCAGATGCTGCTCGATCAACCAGGCGACGCCTTCGGCGAGCGAGGCGTCCTCGTGGAAGAGGCTCGC
Organism: Streptomyces sp. P3; assembly: GCF_003032475.1. Taxonomy (NCBI): domain Bacteria; kingdom Bacillati; phylum Actinomycetota; class Actinomycetes; order Kitasatosporales; family Streptomycetaceae; genus Streptomyces; species Streptomyces sp. P3. The sequence continues at coordinate 3,301,496 of NZ_CP028369.1, read as the reverse complement.
ATGCCTGGCCACCGGCCCGGATGTCAGCATCAGCCGCTGCACCTCGCCGGAACCACCCGCCATCCGCCGGAACGGCCCGTAGGCCGCGCTGAACCAGCCCGCGGGGTTGTCCGCCCACGGACCACGACGGGCGATGCTGGTCTGAGCCTTGGTGTACCTGATCTCCTGCAGACCGGGAAGGACACCTCTGCGGACGGGAACCTTGCCGGCCGACCCGTCTCGGGGCGTGGTCCAGCGGAGTCCGGCCGGGACCGCACCGGCAGGGGGGCGGCCCTGCGAGAAACGGTCGTGGCTCGCGTCCCGGACGATCTCGACCTTGACCTGCCCCGCGGTGCTGTGCTCGGTCACCCAGTTCTCGAAGCCCGGCACCAGGCCTCGGGCCACCGCGGGACCGCTGAGCGCCAGTGCCATGGCCCGCAACAACGTCGTCTTGCCCGAGCCGTTGCGACCGGCGAGGACCGTCCAACCGGCGTGGCTGCCGTCAGGGCGGGTCAGAGTGAGGTCCACCTCGCGGGGACCGTGGAAGGACTTGATGTCCTGCACGATGATCCGGCTGACGTACATGGGCGTCGGCATCCGTTCGTTCGGGTGTCGTGCCCGATCCTACGGCCGAGGCCGGCCCGCCCGTGGCGGAGGCGGGCGGGCCGCGGGTCCGTCAGTTCGCCGTGTGCGTCACGAAGCGTTGCGCGGTCTCGGCGAGCACCTCGCGGCCGTCGCGCGCCCAGAGGCCGTCGTTGAACAGTTCGACCTCGATCGCGCCCGTGTACCCGGCCGCCTCCACGTAGCCCTGCCACTCGCGCATGTCGATCGCGCCGTCGCCGATCTGGCCGCGGCCGGTCAGGACGCCCTCGGGCAGCGGCGTCGTCCAGTCGGCGAGCTGGAAGGTGTGGATGCGGCCGCCCGCGCCCGCCCGGGCGATCTGGGCGGGAGCCTGGTCGTCCCACCAGATGTGGTACGTGTCGACCGTGACGCCGACCTGGTGGGCCGGGAAGCGTTCGGCCAGGTCGAGCGCCTGGGCGAGCGTCGAGACCACGCAGCGGTCGGCGGCGTACATGGGGTGCAGGGGCTCGATGGCCAGCTTCACCCCGTGCTTTTCGGCGTACGGGCCGAGTTCGGCGAGGGCGTCCGCGATGCGCTCGCGGGCTGCGTGCAGGTCCTTGGAGCCGGCGGGCAGGCCGCCGGAGACCAGGACGAGCACCTCGGTGCCGAGGGCCGCCGCCTCGTCGACCGCCCGGCGGTTGTCGGCGAGCGCCGCGGCCCGCTCGTCCGGGTCGGTCGCCGTGAGGAAGCCGCCGCGGCACAGGGTCGTCACCGTCAGGCCCGCGTCACGGACCAGCTTCGCGGTCGCCTCCACGCCGTACGTCTGCACCGGCTCGCGCCACAGGCCGACGTTCGTCACGCCCAGGTCACCGCAGGCGGCGACCAGTTCGGGCAGCGACAGCTGCTTCACCGTCATCTGGTTGATCGAGAAGCGGGACAGGTCCCCGGAAGCGCTCACTGGTTCACCCCGTACAGCGACAGCAGGTTCTTCATCCGTTCCTCCGCCAGCTTCGGGTCGGGGAACAGGCCGAGGCCGTCGGCCAGTTCGTAGGCACGGGCGAAGTGCGGGAGGGAGCGGGCCGACTGCAGTCCGCCGACCATCGTGAAGTGCGACTGGTGTCCCGCCAGCCAGGCCAGGAACACCACGCCCGTCTTGTAGAAGCGGGTGGGGGTCTGGAAGAGGTGGCGGGAGAGCTCGACCGTCGGGTCCAGCAGCTCCCGGAAGCCGGTCACGTTCCCCGTGTCGAGGACGCGGACGGCCTCCGCAGCCAGCGGGCCCAGCGGGTCGAAGATGCCGAGGAGGGCGTGGCTGAAGCCCTGCTCGTCGCCCGCGATCAGCTCCGGGTAGTTGAAGTCGTCGCCGGTGTAGCAGCGCACGCCCCGCGGCAGCCTGCGCCGGATGTCGATCTCACGCCCGGCGTCCAGCAGCGAGACCTTGATGCCCTCGACCTTGTCGGGGTGGGCGGCGATGACCTCGAGGAAGGTGTCCGTGGCCGCGTCCAGGTCGGAGGAGCCCCAGTAGCCGTCCAGCGCCGGGTCGAACATCGGGCCCAGCCAGTGCAGGATCACCGGCTCGGCGGACTGGCGCAGGAGGTGGCCGTAGACGTGCAGGTAGTCCTCGGGGCCGGTCGCCGCCGCGGCCAGGGCACGCGAGGCCATCAGGATGGAGCGCGCGCCGGAGGCCTCGACGAGGGCGAGCTGCTCCTCGTAGGCCGCGCGGACCTCGGCGAGCGTCGCGCCGGCGGTGAGCTGGTCGGTGCCGACGCCGCAGGCGACGCGCCCGCCGACGGCCTTGGCCTCGGCGGCGGAGCGGCGGATCAGTTCGGCCGCGCCCGCCCAGTCCAGGCCCATGCCGCGCTGGGCGGTGTCCATCGCCTCGGCGACGCCGAGCCCGTGGGACCACAGGTGGCGGCGGAAGGCGAGGGTGGCGTCCCAGTCGACGGCGGCGGGCGAGTCGGGCGACACGTCCGCGAACGGGTCGGCGACGACGTGCGCCGCCGAGTAGACCGTGCGGGAGGTGAAGGGCGCGCCGGTGGTGAGGGCGAGCGGCTCGGTGCGGGGTTCGTAGGGCCGCAGGGCGCCGGTCACGTCGGGCAGCAGGAGGGTCACAGCGTGACCTCCGGGACCTCGAGACGGCGGCCCTCGGCGGAGGACTTCAGACCCAGCTCGGCGAGCTGGACGCCGCGGGCGCCGGCCAGCAGGTCCCAGTGGTAGGGGGCGTCGGCGTAGACGTGCTTGAGGAACAGCTCCCACTGGGCCTTGAAGCCGTTGTCGAACTCGCCGTTGTCGGGCACCTCCTGCCACTGGTCGCGGAAGACCTCCGTGGCGGGGATGTCGGGGTTCCAGACCGGCTTGGGGGTCGCGGAGCGGTGCTGGACGCGGCAGTTGCGCAGTCCGGCGACGGCCGAGCCCTCGGTGCCGTCGACCTGGAACTCGACGAGCTCGTCGCGGTTGACGCGGACGGTCCAGGACGAGTTGATCTGCGCGATGGCGCCGCCTTCGAGCTCGAAGACACCGTAGGCGGCGTCGTCGGCGGTGGCGTCGTAGGGCTTGTCCTGCTCGTCCCAGCGCTGCGGGATGTGGGTGGCGGTGAGCGCCTGGACGGACTTCACCCGGCCGAACAGCTCGTGCAGGACGTACTCCCAGTGCGGGAACATGTCGACGACGATGCCGCCGCCGTCCTCCGCCCGGTAGTTCCACGACGGGCGCTGCGCGGCCTGCCAGTCGCCCTCGAAGACCCAGTAGCCGAACTCGCCGCGCACGGAGAGGATCCGGCCGAAGAAGCCGCCGTCGATGAGGCGCTTGAGCTTGAGCAGGCCCGGCAGGAACAGCTTGTCCTGGACGACGCCGTGCTTGACGCCCGCGGCGGTGGCCAGCCGGGCCAGCTCCAGGGCGCCGTCGAGGCCGGTGGCGGTGGGCTTCTCGGTGTAGATGTGCTTGCCGGCGGCGACCGCCTTGCGGATCGCCTCCTCGCGGGCCGAGGTGACCTGGGCGTCGAAGTAGATCTCCACGGTCGGGTCCGCGAGGACCGCGTCGAGGTCGGTGGAGACGTTCCGCGGGTCCAGTCCGTGCTGTTCGGCAAGCGCCTTCAGGGCGTGTTCACGACGGCCGACGAGGACCGGTTCCGGCCACAGCACGGTGCCGTCGCCGAGGTCGAGGCCGCCCTGTTCGCGGAGGGCCAGGATGGAGCGGACGAGGTGCTGGCGGTAACCCATGCGCCCGGTCACGCCGTTCATGGCGATACGCACCGTCTTGCGTGTCACGTCGATCCCTTCGTAGGCGTCGTGCGCAGCGTGCCTGCGCGTTCCGTACGCGGTTGTGCGCGCCGCGTACGCCTCATTCCTGATCAGCGTTACAGCAAGCGCTTTCTATACAGGGAGAAGCTAGCCTCTGACCGGTGGTCCGGACAAGACCGTGTCCATCCCGAGTTGTTCGAGGGGGCGAACAACAGGGGTCCCGGGCCGTAAGGTCTGCTCGACACGCCCGGAACCGCGCTCACCGAGCCGCGGCCCACCTGGGCGGATGACGACGTACGACGAGATGCGTGACCGGAGGACTGACGAGATGACGGTGACCCTGGCGGACGTGGCGGCCCGCGCGCAGGTCTCGCCCGCGACGGTGTCGCGCGTGCTGAACGGAAACTACCCCGTCGCCGCTTCCACCCGGGAACGGGTGCTGCGCGCGGTCGACGACCTGGACTACGTGCTGAACGGTCCGGCGAGCGCGCTGGCGGCGGCGACCTCCGACCTCGTGGGCATCCTGGTGAACGACATCGCGGACCCCTTCTTCGGGATCATGGCGAGCGCGATCCAGTCGGAGATCGGGGGGCCGGGCGGCCGGGCCGGAGGCGAACGGCTCGCGGTGGTCTGCAACACCGGGGGTTCGCCCGAGCGGGAACTGACCTATCTCACGCTGCTGCAGCGGCAGCGGGCCGCGGCCGTCGTGCTGACCGGCGGGGCCATGGAGAACGAGCCGCACGCGGCCGCCGTCGCGGCCAAGCTGCGCAAGCTGGGCGAGGCGGGCACCCGCGTGGTGCTGTGCGGGCGCCCGCCGGCGCCCGAGACCGCGGCGATCGCGCTGACCTTCGACAACCGCGGAGGCGGGCGTGAGCTGACCGAGCACCTCCTCGGCCTCGGTCATCGGCGGCTCGGCTACATCGCCGGGCCCGAGGAGCGCACCACCACCCGGCACCGGCTGGAGGGCCACCGGGCGGCACTGGCCGCGGCCGGCGTCGAGGAGGACCCGCGCTGGACCGTGCACGGACCCTACGACCGGCGGGCCGGCTACGAGGCGACGCTGGAGCTGCTGCGCCGGGACCCGTCCCTGACGGCGGTGGTGGCCGCCAACGACTCCGTCGCCCTGGGCGCCTGCGCCGCCCTGCGCGACTCGGGTCTGCGCATCCCGGACGACGTCTCGGTGGCCGGCTTCGACGACCTGCCCTTCAGCGTCGACGCGGTGCCCTCCCTGACGACCGTGCGGCTGCCGCTGGCCGAGGCGGGAGCACGGGCGGGCCGCATCGCCATGGGCCGCGAGGAGCCGCCGCCCGGTGGGATCGCGACGGTCCGGGGCGAGTTGATGGTGCGGGGGTCCTCGGGCGCGCCGCGAGCAGCGTCGGACGAGAAGCGCACGGCCCGGGGCGGACACGGGGGCGCCGCGGGCGAGGAGCCGTCGGCCCGGGCCGGGCAGTCCGCCTCTTCGGGCGAGGCGCAGGCGGCACAGCCGGCGCCGTCCGGCGAGGCGCAGGGGTCTCGGCAACGGTGAGGCTTCCCGACGACTGCGGGAGGGCCGAACTCCTCGAGGTCGTCAGGCTGTCGGACGCCGCACGGCCCTTCACCGCGCACGGCCTCACGGGCGAGGTGGTCGACGTCTGGGTCGAGGACGAGGCGGCGCAGGCCCTGGCGCTGGTCGGCGCTCTGCCCGACAGCCCGCGGTACCGCTGCTTCGTCCCGGGCTGGGGCCTGCGGCTGCACGAGTCCGCAAGCCACGAGCCGCTCCTGGAGATCGCGTTCTGCTTCCGCTGCAACGGCGCCCGCGTCCAGGGGCGGAACGTCCCGGAGGACATGCGCTTCCAGGACTTCGAGAGCGAGAGCCCGCCCGGCCGGGAATTACTGCGCCGCTTCCGCGCCTGCGCCCCGGGGTGAGCCGGACCCCGGCCGGGGCCGGGCCCCGGGGGAACGGCGCGGTGCCGGGCGACGCCATCGACGGCCGTACGTCCCGCCTTACTGGACCCGGCCCCGGGTCCGGGTGAGAGTGGGGGCATGAAGTTCGCCTTCTCCACTCTCGGTGTTCCCGGTATGCCCCTTCCCCAGGTGCTGCGGCTCGCGGTCGCGCACGGCTATCACGGCGTGGAGTTGCGCGCCCATCCCGAGGAGCCGGTCCATCCGGGTCTGAGTCCCGACGAGCGGACCGATGCGGCCGCCGCGTTCAAGGCGGCCGGCGTCGAGGTGCTCGGGCTCGCCGGGTACGCGCGGGTCGCCGCGCCGGGAGACGACGAGGCCGTGGTCGAGGAGATCCGCGCCCTCGCCGGTCTCGCCCGCGATCTCGGGGCGCCCTTCGTCCGCGTCTTCCCCGGCGGCGCGGACGGTCAGTCCGCCGACGAGGCCGACGCGGTCGCCGCCCGACGGCTCGCCGTCGCCGCCGAGTTCGCCGCCGACCTCGGAGTGCGCGTCCTGCTGGAGACCCACGACTCCCACCGCACCGGCGCGGACGCCACCCGCGTGCTCGGTCTCGTCGGGCACCGGCAGGTCGGCGCGCTGTGGGACGTGATGCACACCTGGCTGGGCGGCGAACAGCCGCAGGAGACGTACGCGGCGCTCGCCCCGTACCTCGGCTACGTACAGGTCAAGGACATCGCGTCGGCCGACGACACCACGCCGCTGGCGCTCGGCACCGGAGTGCTGCCGCTCGCCGAGTGCGTGGAGGTGCTGGCGCGCCACGAGTGGGACGGCTGGCTGTGCTGGGAGTACGAGAAACGCTGGTACGAGGCCGCCGCGCCGCTGGAGGGGCTCCTGGACGCCGGACGCGCGCATCTCGGACGGCTGCTGAACGACTCCGCCTGAGGCCAGGGGCGCCAGGGCTCGCGAGGGCCGCTTGGGAGCGGCTGCCGAGAGCTTCCGTCGCCGCGGTCGCCGCAACGGCTTCGACCGACTCGTGAGGCAGCCGTCACCGGACGGACGTCGGCGGCCGAGACGGGGGCGGGCGGTGTGCGTCCGCCCCTCCGTGCGGTCACGGCGGCGAAACACGACCGGAAAACACGATCTACCGGGCACCGTCCGGCGGCAGACTGCTCAGATCCAGGACGTCGGCCGCCGGTGGGGGCTGAATGTCCACACGGTCGTTGAAGGCGCTGAACTTCGTGACGCGGCGGGAGTGGCGTTCCTTGTAGTCGACCCTCAGAAGGTACGGCTTGCCCTCGGCGGCCACGTAGTAGGTGAAAACACCCCCCTCGACTTCGCCATCCGCCACTTCCACGGGAATGACCTGTACTCCGTCGAGCTCGGTGGGGTCGTCCCTGGTCGCCTTGCCCGACGAGGAGGGCAGGAAACGCCATGCGCAGTCGGCCAGCAGGTCCGCACCCTTCGCCGCGCTCACGGGGCTCTTCAGCCAGGGTTTGAGCCGCATCGCGGGGACCGTCTCCCGCCCCCACAGCTCGAAGTACACGTCGTTGCCACGGATGTAGTCCGTCCCACCGATCCGGATCTGCTCCATCTCGGAACCGGAGGATGCGGTCGACTTCACCCGGCATCTGCTCTTGAGGTCGGTCGTCAGGCGGCTGGAATGCCGGTTCCGGGCCGTGGTGACCTCCCTGACGACGGTCACCGACGTGAGCGCCTTCATGGTGCGGTCGGCTTCGCCGAGCAGTCGGTCGGCGGAGCGCGTATCGACCGCGTCAGCCGTGTCGCCCGCGCCACCGGCACAACCGACCGCGACAGCCCCCATGAGCAGGCATAAGGCGGCGGCTCTCGCCCTCGTTCGCACAATCCCCCCTGATGACGTGTAGGGCAGCACACATTACGTGAACAGTGATCTCCGCACCCCTGGCGGTGTGCCCCTCGGCCCCCTCTCGAGGGCCGGTCTCTCAGGCAGTCCGGGGCTCAGCCGACGCCGTCCTCGCGCAGTGCCTTCGCCAGCCGCGCGAACGCCTCGTGGAAACCGGGGAAGGTCTTGCGGACGCAGCCGGGGTCGTCGAAGGTGACTCCGGGGACGCGCAGCCCCGTCACCGCGAAGGACATGACGATGCGGTGGTCGCCGTAGGTCTTCACGTCGGCGCCCGTGGGAGCGCCGCCGGCACCGGAGCCGTCCGCACGCCTGCCGCCCGCGTCGGGCCGGATCTCGATCCAGTCGGGGCCGGTGGCCACCTCGACGCCGAGCCGCCGCAGGTTCTCCGCGCAGGCCTCCAGGCGGTCGCATTCCTTCACGCGGGTGTTCGCCACGTCTTCGATGCGCACCGGGCCGGTGGCGAAGGGGGCGAGCGCGGCGAGGGTCGGCATGGTGTCGGAGATGTCCCGCATGTTGACGGTGACGCCCCGGAGTTCGCCGGTCCCCGCCACGGTCGTGCGGTCCGCGCCGACGTCGACGCGGGCGCCCATCCGCCGCAGCACCTCCACGAAGCCGAGATCGCCCTGGAGCGCGCCCTCGCCGAGGCCGGGCACGGTCACCTCGCCGCCGGTCAGCGCGGCGGCCGCGAAGAAGTAGCTCGCGGTGGAGGCGTCCGGCTCGATCGCGTAGGTCGTGGCGCGGTAGCCGCCGGGCGGGACGACGTACGTGTCCCCCTCGCGGCCGACCGTCACGCCGAACGCCCGCATCATCGCGAGGGTGATCTCGACGTACGGCGCCGAGACCAGGTCGGTGACGGTGACGCGCAGGCCGGTGCGGGTCAGCGGGCCGAGCAGGAGGAGGGCGGTCAGGTACTGGGAGGACTGGCCGGCGTCCAGCACCACCGCGCCGCCCTCGACGCCCGCCGCCCGCACGGTCAGCGGGTGGTGGCCCTCCGCCTCCTCGTGCCGCAGGTCCACGCCCAGGTCGCGCAGGGCGCGGGTGAGCGGCAGGAGGGGGCGGCGGCGCATCTGCGGGGAGGCGTCGAAGCGGTAGACGCCGTGGCCGGCGGCGGCGAGGGCGGGCAGGAATCGGGCGGTGGTCGCGCCGTCCCGGCAGAAGACGTCGGCCTCGGCGAGCGCCGGCCCCTGCGGACGGCCGTCGATCTGCCAGGCGTCCGGCGTCCGGCCGACGCGGTAGCCGAGCCGCGTCAGGCCCTCGGCGAAACCCTCGGTGTCGTCGGAGCGGAGAGGGCGCTGCAGCGTGGTGACGCCGTCGGCGGCCGCGGCCAGGAACAGGGCGCGGGCGGTGATGGACTTGGAACCGGGGATGTCGACGAGGACCATGCCCCTCATGATCCCGCGCGGCTCGCCCGCGACGCCGGTACGTCCACGGGATGGACGGGCGTCGAGACGGTGCCCTGCGGGTGAACGGCCGGGTCGTCGGCGTGCCGACGGCAGGCCGGCAGCAACTCGATGGCGGTTCCACGGCAGGTCGGCCGCGGGGCCGCGGCGGAGTGTCGGGGACGGCCGGCCCCCGACGGCGGGGCGGCGGGCCGGGCGGCCTTCGGCGGCCGGGCGGCGGGCCGGGCGGCCTTCGGCGGCCGGGCGGCGGGGCGGAGGTGCCGGCCTCTGGATCCGTCGGCGCGCCTTCGTCCAATGCGCCGACGGCGGCGCTCGCGCGGGTAGCGTGCGCCACCGGTCCCCCACCCCGCCGTCCCCCACCCCGCCGTCCCCCACCGGAAGGAGTGCCGATGCCCTCCCGACGCACCGTTCTCGCCGCCACCGCCGGCGTCACCGCCGCGCTCGCCGTCGGCGGCCCCGCGCACGCGGACGAGCGCCGGCCGCGCGCCCTCCTCTCCCGTATGACGCTGGAGGACAAGGTTGGCCAGGTCTTCGTCTCGCGGGTGCACGGCCACTCGGCGACCGCCCCCGACCCGGCCGACGCCGACGCCAACCTCGCCGACTTCGGCGTGCGCACCGGCGCCGAGCTGCTCGCCCGCTACCGGCTCGGCGGAGTCGTCTACTTCGCCTGGGCGCACAACACCCGCGCGCCCCGGCAGATCGCGGACCTCTCCGACGGTCTCCAGCGGGCCGCGCTCCGGCAGCCGCGCGGTCTGCCGGTGCTGATCTCCACCGACCAGGAGCACGGCGCGGTCTGCCGGGTGGGCCGGCCGGCCACCCTGTTCCCCGGCGCGATGGCGATGGGCGCCGGCGGTTCCCGCGACGACGCCCGTACCCTCGGCCGGATCGCGGGACGCGAGCTGCGGGCCATGGGCATCCGGCAGAACTACTCCCCCGTCGCCGACGTCAACGTGAACCCGGCCAATCCGGTGATCGGGGTCCGCTCGTTCGGCGCCGGCCCTGACGCGGTGGCCTCGCTGGTCGCGGCGGAGGTCGAGGGCTACCGGGCGGCGGGGGTCGCGGCGACCGCCAAGCACTTCCCCGGGCACGGGGACACCACCGTGGACAGCCACACCGGCTTCCCCGTCATCACGCACACCCGTCAGGAGTGGGAGGCGCTGGACGCGGCGCCGTTCCGGGCGGCGATCGCGGCCGGCGTCGACTGCCTGATGACGGCGCACATCGTGCTGCCCTCGCTGGACGCCTCCGGCGACCCGGCCACCCTCTCCCGGCCCGTCGTCACCGGGCTGCTGCGCGAGGAGCTGGGCTACGACGGCGTCGTGGTCACCGACGCCCTGGACATGGCGGGCGTGCGCACCAGGTACGGCGACGACCGGGTGCCGGTGCTCGCACTCAAGGCCGGCGTCGACCAGCTGCTCAACCCGCCCAGGCTGGACGTCGCCTTCAACGCCGTCCTGAAGGCGGTCCGGGACGGGGAGCTCACCGAAGGGCGGCTCGACGAGGCGGTCCTGCGCATCCTGCGGCTGAAGGAACGGCTGGGGCTGTTCGACGATCCCTACGTCGGCCCGGCCGGGGCCGCCCGGACCGTCGGGTCCCCGGAGCACCTCGCGGCGGCCGACCTGCTCGCCGAGCGCACGACGACACTCCTCGTCAACGAAGGCCGCACGGGCCGCGAGCGCGGCGAGCGCGGGACGGGCGGCTCGAAGGGCGATGGCGGCGTGCTCCCGCTGTCGCCCCGCACCCACCCCACGCTGCTGGTCGTCGGCGCCGACCCCGCCTCGCCCACCGGCACCACGGGCCCGCCCACCGGCGTCCTCGCCGCCGCCCTCGCCGCGCAGGGCTTCCGCACGACGACGCTGCCCACCGGCACGGCCCCCTCCGCCGAGACGATCGCGCAGGCGGTCGCGGCGGCGGACGGCGTGGCCGCGGTGGTGGTCGCGACCTACAACGTCACGGCGGACAGCGCCCAGAAGACGCTGGTCGAGCGGCTGTCGGCGACTGGCCGGCCGGTGATCGCGGTGGCGGTCCGCAACCCCTACGACGTGGCACACCTGCCGTCCGTCACGGCGTGCCTGGCGACCTACTGCTGGACCGACGTCGAACTGCGGACCGCCGCACGCGTCATCGCCGGCGTGGTCCGGCCGCAGGGCAAGCTGCCGGTGCCCGTGCAGCGGGCGGACGACCCGACCCGCGTGCTGTACCCGATCGGACACGGCCTGACGTAGTCAACGACTCGGGACTAAAGTCCCGGGCTTGCACAGCGGGCGCCACTGGCTGTGGTGCTGCGTTTGCGTCCGGTCCCGCCCTCGGGTGTCGGGGGTGGGTCTGGGGCGGTTGACTGCGCCCCGCGTCGCCACAACTCTTCCGCGCGAGCGCGGATGTTGCGGGAGCCGTTGCGGTCTGCGTGATCAACGAATCCGCAGGACCGGCACGCGAACCAGGCCTGCGAGACCCGGTTCGCTCTGTCGATGTGGCCGCATTCGGCGCAGGTGCGGGAGGTGTACGCCGGATCGACATACACCACCGGTACCCCGGCCTTCTTGGCCTTGTACGCGATGAATGCCCCCAACTGGGCGAATGACCAGCTGGAGTGGGTAGCCCGTTGGGGCTTGCGAAGCCGTACCCGTTCGCGGATGCCCGTCAGCTCTTCGAGGGCGATTCCGCGTCCGGTGCTCCCCCACTGCCTTAAGGGCGTGGGCGGTGCCCCCAGCCTCGGCCACCACATGTTTCGCGATCTTGTGATTGATGTCCTTGGCCCGCCGTGCCTCTTTGCGCCTGCGGTTCTTCAGCCGGCGCTTGGCGGACGGGGTGTTCTTCTTCTGCAGCTTGGTGCGCAGGGTGCGTTCACGCAGTCGTCCCCGGTTCAGGGCGCGCCCGGCCATGATTTGACCGTCGGAGGTGGTGGCGATGTTCACGATCCCCAGATCGATACCGAAAAAGGCCACCGGATCGGTGTTCAGGGGTGCTTCGGGGATCTCGCAGGTGGCGTGCAGAAACCACATGCCGTCCCGCGCGACGAGGTCGGACTCGCCCTTGCGGTACAGGGCCAGGCGAGCCAGTTGTTCCGGGGAAGCCATGAACGCCACCTGTTTCATCCGCCCGGACAGGGTCCACAGCGAGACAGTCCGGTCGGCGATCTGCCACGACAGCATCCGGTCGTCATAGGGCTGTGCGCCCTCGGGCCGGAACGTGATCGGCTTCTCCACCGCCCGCCGGTACGGCTTCGACCACGGCTTGCCCAGGTTCCCAGCCTTCAGATTCGCCGCCAGCGTTCGGTAGGCGTCACAGGTCTTCTTGATGGTGTGCTGGGCGGCCTGCGCACCCAGGCCCCAGCGCTGCTTGATCTCGGAGTAGGTGTGCTCGCGCAGCGCGAAGTTGCGCTTCACGTCCTTGACGAAGGCGACCCCGGACACCCAGGTCGCCGCCTCGTTGCAGGCATGCAGGGTCGCCTCAAGCGCCGCCGCCTGTACCGGCGTCGGCAACAGCTTGACCTGCACCACCAGCTTCATGACACCGGAACCTACACACCGGCCCGCACACACAGGCAGCTTCCGCACATCCGTCCTACCATCCAGCGACCCACTGACCGTACGTTCGATATCATCCCGCTCCGCCGGACAGCCCCACGGGCGCTCCGCGCCCGAACTCCCGGACACCGCGACGCTCCGCGTCGCCACCACACGATGCGATTCCTCCCAGGCGTGAACGCCTGGGGTTCCTTCCTCGCAAGAATGTCGCTGAACCTGAACCTGAACCTGACCCCGGGGACGACGAAGGCTGTGGACGCCGGGCGTCCGGCGTCCACAGCCTCGCTCCTCAGCTCCTCAGGGGCGCGTCACGGGCGTGTTCATGGGCGCAGCGCGGGCTCCCGTTCCACGTCCCGCACGTCCAGCTTCGCGTCGAACTTCGCGAGCGGCTTCGCCCGGTCCACGGACGGCGCCGCGACGCCCGCCCAGTCCAGGATGCGGGCCGTGGCCAGCGTCTTCTGGTCCGCGACCAGTCCGGCCACGTTCGCGCCGTGGTTCAGGCCGGGGGCGGTGAAGACGTAGCTGTCCTTCGCGCCCTTGCCGGGCCGGAACCGCTCCGAGCCCCACGGGTCGTTCTGGCCGTAGACGAAGAGCATGTGGCGGGCGTTGTGCCGCACCCACGTGTCGACGTCCCGCATCGCCCCCGGCTGGAATTTCATCCGGATGTCGCGGGGGACGAAGTTGCGCGGCGGCTGGTAGCCGTAGCGGATGTACTTCTTCTCGATGGCCGGGAAGTGGATGGTGGGGGCGCCGAGCTGGGTGCCCGCCTGGTAGTAGTACGGCGTGTACGTGGCGAGGCCCTGGTCGGTGTAGGCGGAGAAGCCGGAGATCGCGTCGACCGAGTTCCAGATCTCGTCGTCGGTCGCGGTGGCCGCGTCGGCCGGGATGGACGCGCAGTCGGAGAGCAGGCTGTACTGCCAGAATCCCCAGACGTAGTCGAGGACGACCGCCTCGTAGGCGCGGTCCAGGCTGCCGACGGTGGTGAAGGTGTAGCCGTTCGCCTCCGCATCCGCCGCGTACCTGCGCTCCAGGGGCTCCCGGCGGACCAGCGCCTCGCGCTGGACGGCGTTCAGCCGGTCGCGGCACTCCTTCGTGCCGACGGAGGCGAAGAAGCGGTCGTAGGCCGAGTCCTCGTGGTCGACGACGTCGTTGGGCGCGACGTAGGCGACCACGCCGTCCATGTCCCGGGGGTAGAAGCGCTCGTAGTACGTCGCCGTCATACCGCCCTTGGAGCCGCCCGTGGCGAGCCACTTCTTCGCGTAGATCTTCTTCAGCGCGGCGAAGACGCGGTGCTGGTCGCTGGCGGCCTGCCAGATGTCCAGCTTGGACCAGTCGGCGGGGGCCGGGCGGGACGGGGTGAAGAAGCGGTACTCCAGGGAGACCTGGTTGCCGTCCACGATCTGGGTGGGCTCGCGGCGACCGGGGTTGGTGGAGACGTTGTAGCCGCTGGTGTAGAAGACCGTCGGGCGGCTGACGTCCTTGTGCAGCACCGTGATGCGCTGCTGGAAGGTGCCCTTGGCGGGGTGCCGGTGGTCCACCGGCTGGGTGTAGTTCAGGACGAAGAAGCGGTATCCGGGGTACGGCTTCTCCTCGATCAGGCTGATGCCCGGGATCGCGAGCAGCCGGTCCTTGATGTCGGTGGCCTCCGGCGTGGGGGCGGCGGTCGCCGCTCCCGCCGTGCTCAGCGTGCCTATGAGCACCGTGAGCGCGAGCAGCCATCTGAGCGCCTTGCGCATGCGCGTGCACCCTCCTTGTGAGACAGATGTGCGTCGCCGGAAGCTATCGGAGCAACACGGGTCACACCAGAGGGGGTTGGCGCATCGGGGGGGCGGCACGCGGGCCGGCGGGTCAGCGCGGCGTCGCGGGGGCCGGGGCCCGGCGGGCCGCCGCGCGGGTCAGCACAGGAACCAGCCCGACCGGTACGAGACGCTGCCCACCGCTGCCGTCACCCGCACCCGTCGGTGGCCGGCGTACGTCTTGGCGACCGGTGAACTGCGGGCGTCCATCCGCGACTTGCGCACGGCGACCAGCCCGCGAGCCTGGACGCTCACCGAGACCAGCCGCTTGACGCCGGGCCGCTTCTGGACGGTGACGGCGCAGACCACGCCGCCGTCCCGGTAGATCAGCACGGAACCGGCCGGGAAGGACAGGGTGCGCACCTTGCGTCCCGTGCAGGACGAGGCGGTCGCCGCCTGGGCGCTGCCCGGGACGGCGACGGCGAGCACCGCTGCCGCGATCAACACGGCCAGCGCCGCGGTCAGTCTGCGGACCGTCGTGCTCCGTGCGCGTTCCGCACCTGTGCCCACGGTCTTGGCCCCTCCCGCGTCCGCCGTACGCGACGCCCGGCCGTTCCGGCCGTGCGCGCGATGCCCGTACTGATGTACGGACGCCCGAGGCGTGCCGATGGTTGCGCGGCCGTCACCGCGACGCGCTCACCGGCTCCTCGGGCTCGGCCGCACCGACGAAGGTGCGCCACAGGCGCGCGTAGCGTCCGTCCAGGGCGAGGAGCTCGTCGTGCGTGCCGTCCTCGACGACCCGGCCGTGGTCCATGACCACCACCCGGTCCGCGCGGGCCGCGGTGGTCAGCCGGTGGGCGACCACGAGCGTGGTGCGGCGGCCCGTCAGACGGTCGGTGGCCTGGTTGACCTGGGCCTCCGTCGCCAGGTCGAGGGCGGCCGTGGCCTCGTCGAGGAGCAGGACGTCCGGGTCGACGAGTTCGGCGCGGGCCAGCGCGATCAACTGGCGCTGTCCGGCGGAGAGGTTGCGGCCGCGCTCGGCGACCTCGTGGAGGTAGCCGCCGTCGAGCGTGGCGATCATCTCGTGCGCGCCGACCGCCCGCGCCGCCGCCTCCACCTCGGCGTCGGAGGCGTCCGGCCGGCCGTAGGCGATCGCGTCGCGGACGGTGCCGGGGAACAGGTACGCCTCCTGCGGCACGACGCCCAGCCGGTGGCGGTACGAGGTCAGGTCGAGGGAGCGCAGGTCCCGGCCGTCCACCGTGACCCGGCCGCTCGTGGGGTCGTAGAACCGGGCCACCAGCTTGACCAGGGTCGACTTCCCGGCACCGGTCTCGCCGACGAACGCGACGGTCTGGCCGGCCGGGATGCGCAGGTCGATCCCGGTGAGGGCCTCCTCCTCCGTGCCGTAGCGGAAGCGGACGTCCTCGAAGGCGATCTCGCCGCCGAGCGAGCGCACCTCGTGCGGCTGTTCGGCGGACCGGGTGGACGTCGGCTCGCGGAGCAGTTCCTGGATGCGGCCCAGCGAGACGGTCGCCTGCTGGTAGCCGTCGAAGACCTGCGAGAGCTGCTGCACGGGGGCGAAGAACAGGTCGATGTAGAGCAGGTAGGCCACCAGCGCGCCGGTGGTGAGGGTCGCCGCGTCGACCCGCCCCGCGCCCGCGATCAGCACGGCCGCCGCCGCGACCGAGGACAGCAGCTGCACGAACGGGAAGTAGACCGAGATCAGCCACTGGCCCCGGATGCGCGCGCGGCGGTAGCTGTCGGAGCGCTCCGCGAACCGTGCCGCGCCGTCCCGCTCGCGCCGGAAGGCCTGCACGATCCGCAGCCCGGACACCGACTCCTGGAGGTCGGCGTTGACCGTCGAGACCCGCTCGCGGGCCAGTTCGTACGCCTTCACGCTGGCCCTGCGGAAGAAGTAGGTGGCGATGATCAGCGGCGGCAGCGTCGCGAAGACGACCAGCGCCAGCTGCACGTCGATCACCAGCAGCGCGACCATGATGCCGAAGAAGGTGACGACCGAGACGAAGGCGGTGACCAGGCCGGTCTGCAGGAAAGTGGACAGGGCGTCGACGTCCGTCGTCATCCTCGTCATGATCCGGCCGGTCAGCTCACGCTCGTAGTAGTCGAGGCCGAGCCGCTGGAGCTGGGCGAAGATCTTCAGCCTGAGCGTGTAGAGGACGCGTTCGCCGGTGCGTCCGGTCATCCGGATCTCACCGGTCTGCGCGGCCCACTGCGCCACCACGGCCAGCAGGGCGAGCAGGGAGGCCGTCCAGACGGCGCCCAGCGCCGCCCGGGACACGCCCTGGTCGATGCCGTGCCGGATCATCACCGGCAGCAGCAGGCCCATGCCGGCGTCGGCGGCGACCAGGACGAGGCTGACCAGGAGCGGCGCGCCGAAGCCGTGCAGCAGCCTGCGCAGGCCGTACGACGCCTCCGGCCGGACCGCCCGCCGTTCGTCGACGCCGGGGGTGTCGGCGGCCGGGGGAAGCGCCTCGACCTGGGCGAGGAGCTCGGGCGTGGCGGGCGTTCCGGACAGCGCCGTGTCCTTCGGCTCACGGTCGCCGGTCCACAGCCGGGGGGTGACCCCGCGCTCGGCGTCGAACTCGGCGTCCAGCTCGTCGCGGACGGAGGTGTCCTCGCCGGGGGCGGCCGGCCGGGTGTGGCCGGGCGAGACGCCGCCGAGTTCGTCGGGGTCGGTGAGCAGCCTGCGGTAGAGCGCGGAGCGCTCCTGGAGCTCCTCGTGGGTGCCGATGTCGGCGAGACGGCCGGCGTCGAGGACGGCGATGCGGTCGGCGAGGCCCAGGGTGGAGCGGCGGTGGGCGATCAGCAGTGTGGTGCGGCCCTGCATGACCTGCCCCAGCGCCTCGTGGATCTCGTGCTCGACGGCCGCGTCCACGGCGGAGGTGGCGTCGTCGAGGACCAGCAGGCGCGGGTCGGAGAGGATCGCGCGGGCGAGCGCGACGCGCTGGCGCTGGCCGCCGGAGAGGGTGAGGCCGTGCTCACCGACCTTGGTGTCGTACCCGGCCGGCAGCTCGGCGACGAACCGGTCGGCCTGGGCGGCGCGGGCGGCCGCCTCGATCTGCTCCTGGGTGGCGTCGGGGCGGCCGTAGGCGATGTTGGCGCGGATGGTGTCGGAGAAGAGGAAGGAGTCCTCGGGGACCAGTCCGATCGCGGCCCGCAGCGAGTCGAGGGTGAGCTCGCGCACGTCGTGGCCGCCGATGAGGACCGCGCCCCGGGTGACGTCGTAGAAGCGGGGCAGCAGCAGCGAGACCGTGGACTTGCCGGAGCCGGAGGAGCCGACGACGGCGACGGTCTCGCCGGGGCGGATCTCGAAACTGAGGCCGTCGAGGACGGGACGTTCGGGGTCGTAGCCGAAGGAGACGTCGTCGAACTCGACGGTCGCCGGGGCGTCCGCGGGGAGCACCTTGGAGCCGTCCCGCATCGACGGCTCGGTGTCGATGAGCTCCAGGACGCGCTCGGTGCCGGCGCGGGCCTGCTGGCCGACGGTGAGGACCACGGCCAGCATCCGGACCGGGCCGACGAGCTGGGCCAGGTAGGTGGAGAAGGCGACGAAGGTGCCGAGGGTGATGTGGCCGCGCACGGCCAGCCAGCCGCCGAGCGCCAGCATGGCGACCTGGCCGAGGGCGGGCACGGCCTGCAGGGCGGGGGTGTAGGCGGCGTTCAGGCGGATCGTGCGCAGCCGCCCGGCGAAGAGCCGGCGGCCCACCTCGCGGAGCTTCCCGGTCTCCTGGTCCTCCTGCCCGAACCCCTTCACCACGCGTACGCCGCTGACGGCGCCGTCGACCACGCCCGCCACGGCCGCCGCCTGGGCCTGGGCGTACCAGGTGGCGGGGTGGAGCTTGGTCCGGCTGCGCCCCGCGATGTACGCGAGGGCGGGCGCCACCGCGAGGGCGACCAGGGTGAGCGGAAGCGACAGCCACGCCATGATCACCAGGGAGATCAGGAACAGCAGCAGGTTCCCGATCGTCATCGGGAGCATGAACAGCAGGCCCTGGATCAGCTGGAGGTCGCTGGTCGCGCGGCCGACGACCTGGCCGGTGGACAGCTCGTCCTGGCGTCGGCCGTCGAGCCGGGTGATCGTCTCGAACATGTCGGTCCGCAGGTCGTGCTGGACGTCCAGGGCGAGACGGCCGCCGTAGTAGCGGCGGACGTAGGTGGAGACGTAGACGAGGACGGCGGCGCCGAGGAGGGCTCCCGCCCAGGGGGCCATGTCACGGGAGTGGTCGCCGATGACGTCGTCGATGATCACCTTGGTGACCAGCGGGACCAGCGCCATCACGGCCATGCCGAGCAGCGAGGAGCCGAGGGCCAGGGCGACGTCCGCAGGGTGGCGCCGGGCGTAGCCCGCCAGCCGTCGTGCCCATCCCCGTTGCTCACTCACGCCGGTGCCTCCGCTTCCTCGATCCGACCTGATCTGCCGGAAGGCACCAACGTCCGGGGACGCGGATTTCATCCCCGCGCAACGATCCGCTTCCCGGCGTGCGGGCCGCGCCTGCAAGGATCACGGAAGGTCATCGGCCCGTCACCTTGGGCGAGCCGCGGTGACGGGCCGGGGGGCCGCCCGAAGGGATGGTGCGCGAAGCGCGCTCAGGAGGCGGCCAGATCCTTGTGGACGACCTTGGCGACGCCCTGGATGGTCGCGATGCCGTAGTTCATGGTGCTGTTGCCGTGCGTGAGGACGGTCATCACGTAGTCGTGGCCGCCGCCCTTGAACGTGCCGACGCTGTGCACCCGCCAGCCCTGCGTGGCACGCGACAGCCAGCCGTTCTTGACGTGCCAGGAGACGTTCGCGGGCCGGCCGTACGGGGTGCCCCAGCGCTGCGCGGAGACGACCTTGCCCATCAGGGTGCTGACATAGGTGCGCGAGGCGTCGGTCAGCACCGTGTTGCGGGCGTGGATCAGCTTGAGCAGCTTCTGCTCGTCGGTGACGGTGATCTGGGTCAGACCCCAGTAGTTGTTCGCGCCGGGCTTGGTCTGGGTCATCTTCGCCGCGGCCAGGAACTTCTTGATCTTCGTCACGCCGAGCTGCTTCCACAGGGTGGAGGTGGAGGCGTTGTCCGACTTGGTGATCATGGCGGTGGCGAGCGACTTCTCCCGGCTGGTCAGCGTGCGGCCGGCGTTCTGCGCGTCCCACAGCAGCGCGGACAGGACGGTCACCTTGACCACGCTGGCCGAGTCGTAGGCGGTGGAGGCGCGCAGGGTGCAGGTGGTGTTCGTGGTGCGGTCGTAGAGACCCACGGCGATCGTGCCCTTGCGACCCACCAGCGCGGCGGTGATGTCCTTCTTCAGCTTGGTGGCCAGAGCGGCCTTGCTCGACGTGCAGGTGACGGTGGGCGTTGCGGCCGAGGCGGGTGCGGCGGTGGCCACGCCGGTGACGAGGACGGCGGCGCCGAGCGCCGTGGCGACCAGTCCCCTTCTGCTTCTTGCGGTCCGGTGAGTCATGCCACGTTGACTCACACGCCTGATCGATAGTTGTACTCCCGTTCGATCTGCGGGAGTTCGTGACAGGTTCGTCGCAGAACGTACGCACATCGCGCACCACGAGGGGGAGTTCGCGCCGCGACCGACAGGCGAGCGAGTACGGCGCGACGTCGGACGCCTCGGACGGCGCCACCGGGTCGGACGCCGCGTCCACCGCGCAGAGCAGCCAGTCGACGGTCTACCGGCTGGACCCCTGCGACGTGAGCCGACCACCCCTCACCCGTACAGCGGCGACGGCCCCGGCCCTCCTGTCGGGGGCCGTTCGCGCACGTCAACTCGCGTAGACAAAGGACAGTTTGCCGGTTCTCGTCATCTGAAAGACATGTCAGATTCATTGCCACGGCCGCATGTGCATGTCACTCTCCCGATTGCCGCCTTCAATCAACCCGCGTAGATCGGACACCCCACATGCTGGCGACACGCATAAACCGATGGAAGTCGGTGGCGCTTGCCACCACGGCCGTCCTGGTCGGCCTCACCGCCCCCGCGCTCACCGCGTCCCCCGCCGCGGCGACCACGACGGCGTACGACTCGACGTACTACAAGAACGCGGTCGGCAAGACCGGCACGAGCCTGAAGTCCTCGCTGCACACGATCATCAGCGCCAATGTCTCGAAGATCTCGTACTCCGCGGTCTGGAACGCCCTGAAGGTCACCGACCAGGACCCGAACAACAGCAGCAACGTGATCCTGCTGTACAGCGGCGTCTCACGCAGCAAGTCCCTCAACGGCGGCGACGTCGGCGACTGGAACCGCGAGCACGTCTGGGCCAAGTCGCACGGCGACTTCGGCGAGGTGACCGGTCCCGGCACGGACCTGCACCACCTGCGTCCCGCGGACGTGACGGTCAACAGCATCCGCGGCAACAAGGACTTCGACAACGGCGGCAGCACCGTCTCGGGCGGCGGCGGCAGCCTCACCGACTCCGACTCCTTCGAGCCGCGTGACGCCGACAAGGGCGACGTGGCCCGCATGATCCTCTACATGGCGGTCCGCTACGACGGCGGCGACGGCTTCGCCGACCTGGAGCCCAACGAGAAGGTCAACAACGGCAGCAACCCGTACATCGGCAAGCTCTCCGTGCTCAAGCAGTGGAACGACGAGGACCCGCCGAGCGCCTTCGAGGAGAAGCGCAACCAGACCATCTACGACACCTACCAGCACAACCGCAACCCGTTCATCGACCACCCGGAGTGGGTCGAGGCGATCTGGTAGGACCGCGGGACGAACGCACGGAGGGGCTGAACCTCCCTTGGTGACAAGGGGGTTCAGCCCTTTTCGGCGGCCTCGCGGGGAGCACCGTGCCAGCGCCACCGGGTGAGACGGGCGCGCCCGGGGATCTCGCCCCGGCCGGTCGCCCACAGCAGGGTGGGCCACGGGCCGGCGCCGGCCGGGGCGTCCGGGAACAACCGCGCCAGCACCCGTTCGCACAGCCCGGCGTCCGGCTCCCACCGCACCCCGAGCCCCTCGGCGACGTCGTGCAGGTGCACCAGCGTCTCGACGACGCCCATGGCGGCGAAGCCCTCGGGGTCGGAGGCGCCGAAGACATGGTGCGACCTGACGTCGGGCGCGGCGGTGCGCACCACGGCCGTCAACAGGGCGCCGCTCGCCTCCAGCACCTGCACCAGCCCGGCCGCACCGGCCCCGCGGTCGGCGAAGACGACGTTGGCCGGTCCGCCGGGCCTCCTGGGGCTCCAGACGAAGGGCACCTCCCGGTCCGACGGCGGCTGCTCGGGGCCCAGTTGGGCGGCATAGGCGAAGAGATCGTCGGCGAGGTGCTCGACGGTCTCCCAGCAACTCCACTCCAGGGAACCGGCCCTGACGTCCCAGTCGGCCTCCCGAGCCCCGCGCAGTACGGCCGCCGCCGCCCGGACCGCGTCCCGCACGTCGTCGGCGGTGACAGGGCCGGGACCGAGGTGGGCGCCGGGACCGAGGTGGGCGCCGGGACCGAGGTGGGTGCCGGGTGGTCCGGGTGCTTCAGACATGCCGGGACGGTATCAACGGCCGTCGCCGGTCCCGGTGTGCGTCGGCGCGAACATGCGCAGCACCGCCGGGAGCACGACCACCGACGGGCCGGGTTCGGACAGCGCCTTCGCCAGGTCCGCCGCCAGGGCCCGCGGGGACGTCCGCACGCCCGGCACGCCGAAGGACTCCGCCAGCGCCGCGAAGTCGGGGCGGGTCAGCTCGGTGCCGGTGGCCGCGCCGAAGGAGTCCGTCATGTACTCGCGCAGGATGCCGTAGCCGCCGTCGTCGACGATCAGCCAGGTGACGTTCAGGTCGTGCTGGCGGGCCGTGGCCAGCTCGGCGACCGAGTACAGGGCGCCGCCGTCGCCGGACACCGCCAGCACCGGTCGGGTCGGGTCGGCCACCGCCGCGCCCAGCGCCGCGGGGAAGGCATAGCCGAGGCCGCCGGCGCCCTGCGCGGAGTGCAGGCGGTTGGGACCCTTGGCGTCGAAGGCCGACCAGGCCCAGTAGGCGAGGATCGTCATGTCCCAGAAGGACGGGGAGTCGGCCGGGAGCGCCCTGCGCACCGACGCCAGCACTTCCTGTTCCAGGGTGAGGTCCTGGGCGGCGATACGGTCGGCGACCTTCGCGAGCAGGTCCCGCACCCGGCCGGGCGCGGTCTCGTCCTGCCGCGTCTCCACCGTCTCCAGGAGCGCCTGCAACGCGAGGCGGGCGTCCGCGTGGATGCCCAGCGCCGGGTGGTTGGACTCCAGTTTGCCGAGGTCCGCCTCGATCTGGACGACGCGGCCGCGGGGCGTGAACGTGTGGTAGTTCGACGACAGTTCGCCGAGACCCGAGCCGACCACCAGCAGGACGTCCGCGTCCTCCAGGAAGTCCGTGGTGTGCCGGTCCTCCAGCCAGGACCGCAGGGAGAGGGGGTGCGTCCAGGGGAACGCGCCCTTGCCGCCGGGGGTGGTGACGACGGGCGCGTCGAGCCGCTCCGCGAGCTGCCGCAGCTTGCCCGACGCGTCCGCCCGGACCACTCCCCCGCCGGCGATGATCGCCGGGCGCTCGGCACGCGACAGCAGGTCGGCGGCCAGGGCCGTCAGTTCGGGGCGCGGCGGCAGGTCGTCGGGGAACGCGTCGCCGCCCGTCACGACCGGGATCGACGTCCGCGCCAGCAGCACGTCCTGCGGGATCTCCACCCACACCGGGCCGTGCGGGACCGTCAGCGCGGACTTCCAGGCCGCCTCGATCGCCGAAGGGATCTGCGACGCGGTGCGGGCCTGGTGGACGGACTTCACGACACCCCTGAACGAGGCCGCCTGGTCCGGGAGTTCGTGCAGATGACCGCGCCGGCCGCCGCCCAGCCCCGCCGTCGGGACCTGGCTGCAGATCGCCAGGACCGGGGCGGAGGCCGCCGCGGCCTCGTGCAGGGCGGCGAGGGAGGTGAGGGCGCCCGGGCCGGTCGACAGCAGCAGCGGCGCGGCCTCCCCGGTGATCCTGCCGTACGCGTCCGCCGCGAAGCCCGCGTTGTTCTCCATCCGCAGGCCGACATAACGCAGCGAGGAGCGGCGCAGGGCGTCGAAGACGGCGAGCGCGTGCTGGCCGGGCAGCCCGAACACCGTCGTCGCGCCGAGCCCGGCCAGGGTCTCCACGACCAGGTCTCCGCCGGTGCGGCCGGGGGGAGGGTTCAGTGCGGCCTCCGTCTGCGCGGCGGTCGGGCGGAGCACCAGGTCGTGGTCGTGAGTCACTTCGCGCGAGCCTCGGCAATCTGTCGGGACATGATCGTGGTGAGTTCGTACGCCGTGTGGGACGCGGCCACCGACGTGATCTCCGCGTGATCGTACGCGGGGGCCACCTCGACGACGTCCGCCGAGACCAGGTGGCAGGAGGCGAGGCCGCGCAGGATCTCCAGGAGCTCGCGGGAGGTCATGCCGCCGGCCTCCGGGGTGCCGGTGCCGGGCGCGTGCGCCGGGTCGAGGCAGTCGATGTCGATGGAGATGTAGAGCGGGCGGTCGCCGATGCGCTGGCGCAGCTGGTCGGCGATCTCGTCGGCGCCGCGCCGGTAGACGTCCGCCGAGGTGACGATGCCGAAGCCCATCTTCTCGTCGTCGGTGAGGTCCTGCTTGCCGTAGAGCGGTCCGCGGGTGCCGACGTGGGACAGCGCCTCGGTGTCGAGGACGCCCTCCTCGACGGCCCGGCGGAACGGCGTGCCGTGTGTGTACTCGGCGCCGAAGTAGGTGTCCCAGGTGTCGAGGTGGGCGTCGAAGTGGAGCAGGGCCACGGGGCCGTGCTTCTTCGCGACCGAGCGCAGCAGCGGGAGCGCGATGGTGTGGTCACCGCCCAGGGTCATCAGGCGCGCGCCGGTGCCGAGCAGGTCGTCGGCGGCCGCCTCGATCGTCTCCACGGCCTCGTGGATGTCGAACGGGTTCACCGCGATGTCGCCGCCGTCCGCGACCTGGGCGAGGGCGAACGGGGAGGCGTCCTGTGCCGGGTTGTACGGCCGCAGCAGCCGGGACGCCTCGCGGATCGCGTTGCCGCCGAAGCGGGCGCCGGGGCGGTAGGAGACGCCCGAGTCGAACGGCACGCCCACGACGGCGACGTCGGCGCGGCCGACCTCGTCGAGGCGGGGCAGCCGGGCGAAGGTCGCGGGGCCGGCGTAGCGCGGGATGCGGGAGGAGTCGACGGGGCCGCGGGGCGTCTCGTTGCCGTCCATGGTCGTATGCCTTCTTTCTCACGCTTCGTCGCGTATGCGCTGCTTCTCGTCCGACCCTACGGGGGAGTCGGGCCGGGGGTCTCCCGTCGACCCTAGGCAGCCGGACGGCGGCCGCGAAGTGTACGTTTCATCCATCATGGGGTCCTGATGTGGAGGAAGCGCACATGACGTCGCCGGGTCCGCCTGCCGTCCCTCCCACTCCGCCCGTGCCCCTCGCCGCCCTGCTGGCCCGCAAGGATCTCGGGCTGCGGCAGATCGCCGGACCGGTCGGCGCCGGCCCGGTCCTGCACGGCGCGCACTCCTCGGAGATGGCCGACCCGTACCCGTACCTGCTGGGCGGCGACCTGCTGCTGACAGCCGGGGTGCACCTCCCGGGGACGGCGGGGCCGGGGACGGCGACGCAGGGGACGGCAGGCCCGGGGACGCACGTCGACGAGTACGTCTCGCGGGTCGTGGCGGCGGGCGGCGCGGCCCTGGGCTTCGGCGTCGCGCCGGTGCACGACACGGTGCCGCCCGCGCTGGTCGCCGCGTGCGAGGCGCACGGGCTGCCGCTCCTGGAGGTGCCCCCGCAGACGACGTTCGCGGCGGTCGCCCGCGCCGTCTGGCAGCTCATCGAGCGCGCCCGCACGGCCGAACTGCGCCGGGTGACCGAGGCCCAGCAGAGCCTCGCGGCCGCCGCCTCCCGCCCGGACCCGGTCCCCTCCGTGCTGCGGCAGCTCGCCCGGCGGGTCGGCGGCCGCGCGGTGCTGTACGGCCCGCAGGGCGCGGAGATCGCCGGGGCGGGCAGTCCGTCCGAGGCGGACGACCCGCTCGCCGCGCTCGCCCGGCTGCTCCTCTCCCGCGCCGCCACTCCCGCCGCGCAGGCCGCCGCCCCGTCCTCGGCCGCCCCTCCCGCCACCGCCGGCGACACCACTCCGGCGGGCGTCCACCTGTCCGCCTACGCGCTCGGCGCCGGGCGCGGCTTCGTGCTGGGCGTGGCGGCGCCCCGGCGGGGTCCCGGCGACCACACCATCGCCTCCGTCGCCGCCGTGCTGCTCTCCCTGCTCACCGGCGAGCAACAGAGCGGGTCGGGAGCGTCACGCTCCTCGGCGCTGGTACGGCTGCTGCTGGGCGGCGCGCCCGAGGAGGTGGCGCCGCTGCTGGGCGGGGAGCGGTGGCTCGTCGTGCACGGGCGGCCGCAGGGCGGGCGCACTCCCGACCCGGTGGCGGCCTCCGCGCTAGGCGCCGGGCTGGGGTCGCCGCTGGTCGATCTCGGCGAGGACGTCGTCCGGGTCCTCGTGCCGGCCGGCCGCCCGCCGCGGCCGCAGCCGGGCTGGGTCCTCGGCGTCAGCGCGGACACCGCTCCGGCCGGCTGGCCGGCCGCCGACGCGCAGGCGGCCCGCGCGCTGGGCCGGGCCCTGGCCGCCCGCACGGCCCTGGTGCGCCACGGCTCGGGGGCCGGGCTGCTGGACCTGGTGCCCGCGGACGAGGCCCGGGACCACGCGCGTGCCCAGCTCGCCCCGCTCGCCGGCCGGGCCGCCCTCGTCGAGACGCTGCGCGCCTGGCTCTCCCTGCACGGCAGTTGGGACCGGACGGCAGTCGCCCTGGCCGTGCACCGCAACACCGTCCGGCAGCGGATCGCCCGCTGCGCCGCGCTGCTCGACGCCGACCTGGACGATCCCGACGTGCGGATGGAGCTGTGGTTCGCGCTGAAACAGGACTGACCGGGAGCGACCAGGACCGATCAGGGCCCCCCGAACGCCTGCACAGGGGGCGTGACGCGTGTCCCAGCGTCCGCAACAGCCGGGACGCCCACAGCCCGCTGCCCCACAATGAGTCCATGCCGATATCCGCGACGCCCAGCCGCGTCGAACTCGTCGACCACCTCGTCAGAACCCGTATCGCCGGGGACGTCGCCACCCCGCGCGAGAACAACCTCTCGCACTACCGCCACCTCGCGAACGGCGTGCGCAACTTCTGGCTGGGCCTGGAACTCGGCGACCGCTGGACCGACGAGCAGGACGTGCTCGCGGTGATGGCGGAGCGGGTGGGAGTCAACGACGATCCCGAGTACCGCTACGGGCAGGACACCATCGACCCCGAGCTGACGGTCGACGGCCTGAACCGGATGGCGGCCCGGCTGCGCAAGGCGGCCGAGGGCCGGCAGCGGGTGCTGTTCGCCACCGGTCACCCGGGCGGCCTGCTGGACGTGCACCGCGCGACCGCCGCCGCCCTGCGCGCGGCGGGCTGCGAGATCGTCGTCATCCCGCCGGGTCTGCAGACCGACGAGGGGTACGTCTGGCAGGTCGCCGACGTGGCGGTGCTCGAGCACGGGGCGACGCTGTGGCACACCCACTCGGGCGAGCCGATGAAGGCGATCCTGACGGCGCTGGAGCGTGCGGGGCGCCCGCTGCCGGACCTGGTCGTCGCCGACCACGGCTGGGCGGGCTACGCCGGCCGGCACGGCGTGGACTCCGTCGGCTACGCCGACTGCAACGACCCGGCGCTGTTCATCGGCGAGGCGGAGGGCGTCGTCCAGGTGGCGGTCCCCCTGGACGACCACGTCGTCAGCCCGCGCCACTACGACCCGATGGTCGCCTACCTGCTCGCGGAGGCGGGCCTGTAGGACGGGGAGTCACGGGCGGGGGGCACGAACGGCGGTTCAGGGCAGGGGCTCAGTCCGCCCGGGGGACGCGGACCACGCCCTCCTGGATCACCGACACCGCGAGCCGGCCGTCCTGCGTGTAGATGCGGGCCTGGCCGAGGCCGCGGCCGCCGTGCGCGGAGGGCGACTCCTGGTCGTACAGGAGCCACTCGTCGGCGCGGAACGGGCGGTGGAACCACATCGCGTGGTCCAGGGACGCCCCCACCACGTCTCCCACGGCCCAGCCGCCGCGCCCGTGCGCGAGCAGGACCGAGTCGAGCAGGGTCATGTCGGAGACGTAGGTGGCGAGGACGACGTGCAGCAGAGGGTCGTCGGCCAGCTTGCCGTTGGTGCGGAACCACACCTGGGAGTGCGGTTCGCGCGGCTCGCCGAACTTCCCGTACGGCGGCTCGTCGACGTAGCGCAGGTCGATGGCCTCTCGGGCCTCCAGGAACCGCTCGACGACCGACGGGTCGAGGTGGCCGTACCCGCGCAGCCGCTCCTCGGAGGTGGGCAGCGTCACCGGGTCCGGCGAGGCCGGCATCGGCGCCTGGTGGTCGAGGCCCTCCTCGTACGCCTGGAAGGACGCCGACAGCGAGAAGATCGGCCGGCCGTGCTGGATGGCGACCACCCGCCGGGTGGTGAAGGAACGGCCGTCACGGATGCGCTCGACGTCGTAGACGATGGGCGCGCCCGGGTCCCCCGCACGCAGGAAGTACGCGTGGAGGGAGTGGGCGGGCCGGTCCTGCGGGACCGTCCGCCCGGCGGCGACCAGCGCCTGGGCCGCCACCTGTCCGCCGAACACGCGCGGGACGACGGCGGACCGGGACCGGCCGCGGAAGATGTTCTCCTCGATCTGCTCGAGGTCGAGCAGATCGAGGAGATCCTGCAGTGCGTGGCTCATGGCGTCCAGTTGTACCGGGCAGTAGTGGCCGGGACCCTACAGGCCCATGTCCTTGGCGATGATCGACTTCATGATCTCGCTGGTGCCGCCGTAGATGCGGTTGACGCGGTTGTCCGCGTACAGGCGGGCGATCGGGTACTCGTTCATGAAGCCGTAGCCGCCGTGCAGCTGGAGGCAGCGGTCGATCACCCGGTGGGCGACCTCGGTGCAGAACAGCTTGGCGCTGGCGGCCTCGGCCGGGGTCAGCTCGCCGGCGTCCAGTGCCTCCGTGGCGCGGTCGGCGACGGCCTCGGCCGCGTCCACCTCGGCCTGGCAGGCGGCCAGCTCGAACTTGGTGTTCTGGAAGTGCGCGACCGGCTTGCCGAAGACGGTGCGCTCCTGCACGTACTGCTTGGCGAACCGGACGGCAGCCTTGGCCTGCGCGTACGCGCCGTAGGCGATGCCCCAGCGCTCGGAGGCCAGGTTGTGGCCGAGGTAGTAGAAGCCCTTGTTCTCCTCGCCGAGGAGGTTCTCGACGGGCACCTTGACGTCGACGAAGGCCAGCTCGGCGGTGTCGGAGGTCTTCAGGCCGAGCTTGTCCAGCTTGCGGCCGATCGAGTAGCCCTCGGACTTGGTGTCCACCACGAGGAGCGATATGCCGTGCCGGCGGTCGTCGGCGCTGGGCGCGTCGGTCCGGGCGCAGACGATCATCTGGTCGGCGTGGACGCCACCGGTGATGAAGGTCTTGGAGCCGTTGAGGACGTAGTGCGTGCCGTCCTCGCTCAGCTTGGCGGTGGTCTTCATGCCCGCGAGGTCGGAGCCGGTGCCCGGCTCGGTCATCGCGATCGCCCACATCTCCTCGCCGGAGACGAACTTCGGCAGGTAGCGCTTCTTCTGCTCATCGGTGGCGAGCAGCTTGATGTACGGCAGACCGAGCAGCACGTGCACGCCGGAGCCGCCGAAGGTGATGCCCGCGCGGGCCGTCTCCTCGTACAGGACGGCCTCGAACTTGTACGAGTCGATGCCGGCGCCGCCGTACTCCTCGTCCACCCGGATACCGAAGACGCCCAGCTCGGCGAGCTTGTAGTAGAAGTCGCGCGGCGCCTGGCCGGCCGCGAACCACTCGTCGTAGACCGGGACGACCTCGGCCTCGATGAAGGCCCGGAGGGTCTCCCGGAACGCCTCGTGGTCCTCGTTGAACACCGTACGGCGCACCGCCGGCCCCTCTCTGCGCCTAAGCCGGCGCCGCTCTCGCGGATGTGGTTGCTCGCCGTGGGGGTTCCTCAATGTGTGGCTGCGGTTTCCTACGGCTAAGCGCTCGCTCAGAAGCCACCGTACCGGCGGGTAGTGAAAAGCGTCCAGACCTCTCGGCCCCCGACACCCGTAACGCTCGTCACGTACCGGGGGCGCCCCCCTGACCGCCGACTGAAGCGCCGTCGTGGCACGCTTTCACCGGCCGAAACCGAGCCAGACCGCGACGAAGGTGCCGGCCGCCAACCGGACGAGGCCCACGCCGTGCGAAGGAGAGCCGCCCCAGACGCGTCCAGGGCTCCCTGGGCAGTGGCCAATGACGACCGACGACGACCAGCAAGCGCACGGCCCTATCGCCCCTGACCTGCAAAAACCCACCCCTCGAATGCGTGGAGGGCGAGGTCAGCAGCACCTTCAACCAACTGAGCCTGAAGACTTCCCGCGAACACGCCACCGTCAAGGTGACCGCCCCTTCACAGGTTCACTGGGCCCTCACCGTGGGACGCTGACGAGCTCGTCAACGGTTGGCGTTGGCACGTCGAAACCTTGATCGTCGGTCATGGTCTGCGCGGTGGGGAACCGGACGCGTCAACCTCCCGTCGTAGCGTAAATCCCATGGCCCCAAGGGAAGTTGGGATCATGGGATCCAAGAAACAGCCGCACAACGCCGCGTTCCGTGAGGGCACCGTTCGCATCATGATCGAGACCGGAAAGCAGGTCCCGGAGGCAGACGAACTCGGCATCAACGGAATGAAGGCCTGGCGGGACATCGCGACCCCATACGACAAAACCTGAGAGTTACCGGACTGCGTCTCCGCCGCAACGACCATCTGGATCAGCAGCCTCCTGCAACCCCATTGATCACGACAGGCTCCAGCGTCTCCCCGGGTCCGGCCGACCTGCCCGGCCGGACCCTTCCCGTACCACAGAGTGGAGATGCCGTGACCGACGCCTCACCCTCACGTTTCTTGCGCATGGCCCTGCGTGCCGACTCCTTCGCTACGTCCTCGGCCGGGACGATCACGCTCATCTCGGTCCTGTTTGCACTCGTCTTCACCAACACTGTCGCGGGCGTCGTCGCCGCGACCGTCCTCTTCGCCGCATGGGTGGCCGTCGGTTGGACCGGCCGCAGGCATCAGCGGCTCACTGGGCGGAGTCGGACAGCTGAAGACCGATGATGCCCACGATGAAAATGCCACGGATATCGGCATGCACTCATAGGCACCGATCTCGACGGCAACGCCTCCATCGCCGTCGCCGGTCAGGAGGACACCCCCCTCACCGACACCCGCGAAGCCCTCCGCACCCTCATCCTGGAGATCAAGGCGGGCAAGGCAGACCACCTGCTCTAAGGGTGCTCCAGGGACTGGGCGGCGGGTACGTTTGCCGCTCGGGACCTCGCAACGCCGCAGGCGGGAGGGCCTGTCGGTGGGGCGTGCCAGGATGCACGCATGACGGAAGTAATCAATCACGCGGACCTCGCGCCCCTGAGGCTCTTCGACACATCGCCCGGCAACTACAGCCTGATCCTCGGCGACGACCACTTCGCCGAGGCGGGCGACCTTTTCGAAGCCGTCGGCCAGGAGGTCAGCGGCTACAGCTGGGACGCGGTCGCGCGCACTGCGGTGCGCGTCCACGCGCCGGAGCTGGCCGACCGGATCGGCGGTTTCGATCCCGAGGCCGGGATGATGTGCGTCTACGGTAACGACGAGGCGGCGCTGCGGGAGCTCGGGCTGATTCTCAGCGGCGCTTT
This sequence comes from Streptomyces sp. P3, assembly GCF_003032475.1. NCBI lineage: Bacteria > Bacillati > Actinomycetota > Actinomycetes > Kitasatosporales > Streptomycetaceae > Streptomyces > Streptomyces sp. P3. The sequence continues at coordinate 3,270,619 of NZ_CP028369.1, read as the reverse complement.
CCATGACCGCGCCAAGCTGGCCGCGCTGATCGAGGTGACCGACCCCGGCGACTGGGACTGAACCCGGCTCCGCCCGAACTACCGCCGGGACGACAGGCGCGGTGACTAGTGGTGCCAAGCTCGTCCGCCAGTGTTGTGGATGAACCGCTGCAGCACCTTGAGGGTGGTCAGATACTCCTCGTCGGAGATGTCCGCGTGCCGTTCCGCTCGGAGTTCGTCCTGAAGGGCCGCCGCCTTGCCGTAGAACGCCCTGCCCTCAGCCGTGATGCCCAGACGTCCCTCTGCGTCCTCGGTGACCCAACCCTGGACGATGATCGTGTCGATCTCCGACTCCATGGTTTCCGGGCCGACGTCGAGGTAGTTCCGCAGGAGGCGGGAGACTTCGTCACGGGTCTTGACCGTGTCGGAGCCTGCCACCTGCGCGAGGGCCCACCACTGCGGTTGGGTGGTGCCGATGCCGGCGAGGGCGGCCCGGGTCCGGTCGATGACGGCCTTGTAGGCCGCCCAACTCCAATATCCGATGGGCTGTTCGATCAGGTCGGTGTCGCTGTGCGAGTACTCCATGGCCATGATCCCTGCCGTTGTCCGAGTCGGTTCCTCGAACTCGACCGTAGAAACTCAACCGGACTTGAGGTCAAGGGCGTACCGGTCGACACGTCCGAGCGAGCCGGGCGTCAGGCGTCCGCCGCCGCCGCGAACGCGCCGCGGGCCATGCGGTGCAGGAGTTCCGCCGTGGCCGCGCGGCCAGGGAGGGAGCCCGGGCGGCCGAGGTGCGGGGTGGAGTTCAGGAGGCCGAAGACGGAGTGGACCGCGGAGCGGGCGGCGGGCTCGACGAGGTTCGGGTAGAGGGCGCGCACCGCCTCCACCCACAGTTCGACGTACTGCCGCTGGAGCTGGCGGACCAGCTTGCGGTCGCTGTCGCGCAGGCGGTCCAGCTCACGGTCGTGCAGAGTGATCAGGGGACGGTCGTCGATCGCGAAGTCGATGTGCCCCTCGATGAGCGAGTCGAGGACCGCCTCCGCCACTGCCGGGCCGCCACCCACCACCGCCGGGCTGCCGCCCAGCCCCGCCCGGTCGGCTTCCGCCCCCGCCCGGTCGGCTTCCGCCCCCGCCCGGGAGGCGTCCGCCCGCGACCTGTCGGCGCCCGCCTCTGCCAGCCGGCGTCTGGCGCCGGTCAGCAGCTGCCCGCTGATGCCCACGAGCAGTTCCGCGAGCATCGCGTCCTTGCCGGGGAAGTGCCGGTACAGACCGGGGCCGCTGATGCCGACCGCGGCGCCTATCTCGTCGACCCCGACGCCGTGGAACCCGCGCTCGGCGAACAGCCGCGCGGCCTCCCTGAGGATCTGCTCGCGCCGGGTGGGGGCGTCGGTTCTCGTGGCCATGGGAGCAATTCTAGACAGGGAGGTTAGCGGTCGTTAACCTGAAGGAAATGGTTAACGCTCATTAACAGTCGATCACTGGCGTGAGGGGACCGCGAGGATGGAAGAGGCACCGGAGCTGACGAGCGCGGGCGACCCCGCGTCGGAGGCCTGGCGGGCCAACGAGGAGGCGCACCGCGCACTCGCCGAGGAGCTGCACGGCAAGCTGGCCGCGGCCCGGCTGGGAGGCGGTGAGAAGGCACGGGCCCGGCACACCGCGCGCGGCAAGCTGCTGCCCCGGGACCGGGTCGACACCCTCCTGGATCCGGGGTCGCCCTTCCTCGAGCTCGCCCCCCTCGCCGCCGACGGGATGTACGACGGGCAGGCCCCGGCCGCCGGGGTCATCGCCGGGATCGGGCGGGTGAGCGGGCGCGAGTGCGTGATCGTGGCCAACGACGCCACCGTCAAGGGCGGCACCTACTACCCGATGACGGTGAAGAAGCACCTGCGCGCCCAGGAGGTGGCGCTGGAGAACCGCCTGCCCTGCCTGTACCTGGTCGACTCCGGCGGCGCCTTCCTGCCGATGCAGGACGAGGTGTTCCCCGACCGCGAGCACTTCGGGCGGATCTTCTACAACCAGGCCCGGATGTCGGGGGCCGGCATCCCGCAGATCGCGGCGGTCCTCGGGTCGTGCACGGCCGGCGGGGCGTACGTGCCCGCCATGAGCGACGAGGCGGTCATCGTCCGCGGTCAGGGCACGATCTTCCTGGGCGGCCCGCCGCTGGTGAAGGCCGCCACCGGCGAGGTCGTCACCGCGGAGGAACTGGGCGGCGGCGAGGTGCACTCCCGGGTCTCCGGCGTGACCGACCATCTCGCCGAGGACGACGCGCACGCGCTGCGGATCGTGCGCAACATCGTCGCCACGCTCCCCGCGCGCGGCCCGCTGCCCTGGCAGGTGCGGCCGTCCGTGGAGCCCAAGGTCGACCCCCACGGGCTGACCGGAGCCGTGCCCGTCGACTCCCGCACCCCCTACGACGTGCGGGAGGTCATCGCGCGCGTGGTCGACGGCTCCCGCTTCGCGGAGTTCAAGTCCGAGTTCGGGCAGACCCTGGTCACCGGTTTCGCCCGGATCCACGGCCACCCGGTCGGGATCGTCGCCAACAACGGCATCCTGTTCTCCGAGTCCGCCCAGAAGGGCGCCCACTTCATCGAGCTGTGCGACCAGCGCGGGATCCCGTTGGTGTTCCTGCAGAACATCTCCGGCTTCATGGTCGGCAAGGACTACGAGGCCGGGGGCATCGCCAAGCACGGCGCCAAGATGGTGACGGCGGTGGCGTGCACGCGCGTGCCGAAGCTGACGGTCGTCGTCGGCGGGTCGTACGGCGCGGGCAACTACTCCATGTGCGGCCGGGCGTATTCGCCCCGCTTCCTGTGGATGTGGCCCAACGCCAAGATCTCCGTCATGGGCGGCGAGCAGGCCGCCTCCGTCCTCGCCACCGTCAAGCGCGACCAGCTGGAGGCCGGCGGCCAGGAGTGGCCCGCAGCGGACGAAGAGGCGTTCAAGGACCCGATCCGCGCGCAGTACGAGCGGCAGGGCAACGCCTACTACGCGACCGCCCGGCTGTGGGACGACGGGGTCGTCGAACCGCAGGAGACCCGGCAGGTGCTGGGCCTGGCCCTGACGGCCTGCGCCAACGCGCCGCTGGGCGAGCCCCGGTTCGGCGTCTTCCGGATGTGAGGAGGGGACTTCATGTTTGACACAGTGCTCGTGGCCAACCGGGGCGAGATCGCCGTCCGCGTCATCCGCACGCTGCGTGCCATGGGCGTGCGCTCGGTGGCGGTCTTCTCCGACGCCGACGCGGACGCCCGGCACGTCCGGGAGGCGGACACGGCCGTACGGATCGGACCGCCGCCCGCCGCCGACAGCTATCTGTCCGTCGAGCGGCTGCTGGAGGCGGCCGCGCGGACCGGCGCCCGGGCCGTCCACCCGGGGTACGGCTTCCTGGCCGAGAACGCCGGCTTCGCGCGTGCCTGCGCCGACGCCGGACTGGTCTTCATCGGGCCGCCCGCCGAGGCCATCGCCCTGATGGGCGACAAGATCCGGGCCAAGGCCACCGTGCGGGAGGCCGGGGTCCCGGTGGTGCCGGGATCGAGCGGCAGCGGCCTGACGGACGACCAGCTGATCGCCGCCGCCCTCGAGATCGGCGTGCCCGTGCTGCTGAAGCCGAGCGCCGGCGGCGGCGGCAAGGGCATGCGGCTGGTGCGGGACACCGCGGCGCTGGCCGAGGAGATCGCGGCCGCCCGCCGCGAGGCCCGCGCCTCCTTCGGCGACGACACGCTCCTCGTCGAGCGGTGGATCGACCGCCCCCGGCACATCGAGATCCAGGTCCTGGCCGACGCCCACGGCAACGTGGTGCACCTCGGCGAGCGCGAGTGCTCGCTGCAGCGCCGGCACCAGAAGATCGTCGAGGAGGCGCCGAGCGTCCTGCTCGACGAGGCCACGCGCGCGTCGATGGGCGAGGCGGCCGTACAGGCGGCGCGCTCGTGCGGCTACCGGGGCGCGGGCACGGTGGAGTTCATCGTGCCGGGCGACGACCCGTCGGCGTACTACTTCATGGAGATGAACACCCGCCTCCAGGTGGAGCACCCGGTCACCGAACTGGTCACCGGCCTCGACCTGGTGGAGTGGCAGCTGCGGGCGGCGGCCGGCGAGCCGCTGGCCTTCGGCCAGCAGGACGTCCGGCTGACCGGGCACGCGGTGGAGGCGCGGATCTGCGCCGAGGACCCCGCGCGCGGCTTCCTGCCGTCCGGCGGCACGGTGCTCAGGCTGCACGAGCCGCAGGGCGACGGCGTGCGCACCGACTCCGGGCTCAGCGAGGGCGCCGAGGTCGGCAGCCTCTACGACCCCATGCTGTCCAAGGTGATCGCCTACGGCCCGGACCGGGAGACCGCGCTGCGCAGGCTGCGTGCGGCCCTGGCTCAGACGGTCACGCTGGGCGTGCAGACCAATGCCGGGTTCCTGCGGCGGCTGCTGGCGCATCCGGCGGTCGTGGCGGGCGATCTGGACACGGGGCTGGTGGAGCGGGAGGCGGAGGCGCTCGTCTCCACCGAAGTGCCGGAGGCGGTGTACGAGGCCGCGGCGGCGGTACGGCTCGACGCCCTGCGCCCGGCCGGCGACGGCTGGGTCGACCCGTTCTCGGTGCCCAGCGGCTGGCGGCTGGGCGGCGCCGCCCGGCCCCCCGCCTTCCACCTGCGGGTCACCGACCCCGTCGCGCACACCCCGCGCGGCACGCACTCCGTCGCCGGCGACCGGGTGTCGGTGACGCTGGACGGCGTCCGGCACACCTTCCACCGCGCCGCCGACTGGCTCGGGCGCGACGGCGACGCCTGGCACGTACGCGACCACGACCCGGTCGCCGCCTCGCTCACCGGGGGCGCCCACGCGGGCGCCGACTCGCTCACCGCTCCCATGCCGGGCACGGTGACGGTCGTCAAGGTGGCCGTCGGCGACGAGGTGGCCGCCGGCCAGAGCCTGCTGGTGGTGGAGGCGATGAAGATGGAGCACGTCATCTCCGCCCCGCACGCCGGCACGGTCGCCGAGCTCGACGTGTCGCCGGGCTCGACGGTCGCCATGGACCAGGTGCTCGCCGTCATCGCCCCGGCCGCCGACCCGGCCGCCGTCCCGGCGAAGGAGGAGCGATGACACTCCCCATGGTCGTGCCGGACCCGGGCCTGCCGGCCCGGGTGCGCGTCCACGAGGTCGGCGCACGCGACGGACTGCAGAACGAGAAGACGACCGTCCCGACGGCCGTCAAGGCCGAGTTCGTGCACCGCCTCGCCTCCGCGGGCCTCACCACCATCGAGGCCACCAGCTTCGTCCACCCGAAGTGGGTGCCCCAACTCGCGGACGCCGAGCAGCTGTTCCCACTGCTGGACGACGTGGACGCGGCCCTGCCGGTGCTCGTGCCGAACGAACGCGGACTCGACCGCGCGCTCGCCCTGGGCGCCCGCCGGGTCGCCGTCTTCGCCAGCGCCACCGAGTCCTTCGCCAAGGCCAACCTCAACCGCACGATGGACGAGGCGCTGGCCATGTTCGAACCGGTGGTGACCCGCGCCAGGGCCGAGGGCGTGCATGTGCGCGGCTATCTCTCCATGTGCTTCGGCGATCCGTGGGAGGGCGCGGTGCCGGTCGAGCAGGTCGTGCGGGTCTGCCGCGCCCTGCTCGACCAGGGCTGCGACGAGCTGAGCCTGGGCGACACCATCGGGGTCGCGACCCCGGGCCACGTCGGGGCGCTGCTGACCGCGCTGAACGAACAGGGCGTGCCCACCGGCGCGCTCGGCGTGCACTTCCACGACACCTACGGGCAGGCGCTCGCCAACACCCTCGCCGCGCTCCGGCACGGCGTCACCACCGTCGACGCGTCGGCGGGCGGTCTCGGCGGCTGCCCGTACGCAAAGTCCGCCACCGGAAACCTCGCCACCGAAGACCTCGTGTGGATGCTGCAGGGCCTCGGCATCGACACCGGGGTCGACCTCGGCCGTCTCGTCGCCACGAGCGAGTGGATGGCCGGCCACCTGGGCCGACCCAGCCCGTCCCGCACCGTACGAGCCCTCGGTAACACGACACAGCCCCACAAGGAGCAGTGACCCCGACATGGACCACCGTCTCTCCCCCGAACTCGAGGAACTCCGCCGCACCGTCGAGGAGTTCGCGCACGACGTCGTCGCGCCCAAGATCGGCGACTTCTACGAGCGGCACGAGTTCCCGTACGAGATCGTCCGCCAGATGGGCCGCATGGGCCTGTTCGGGCTGCCGTTCCCGGAGGAGCACGGCGGCATGGGCGGCGACTACCTCGCCCTCGGCCTCGTGCTGGAGGAGCTGGCGCGGGTCGACTCGTCGGTGGCGATCACCCTGGAGGCGGGCGTCTCGCTGGGCGCCATGCCGATCCATCTCTTCGGCACGCCGGAGCAGAAGCGGGAGTGGCTGCCGCGCCTGTGCTCCGGGGAGATCCTGGGCGCGTTCGGGCTGACCGAGCCGGACGGCGGCTCGGACGCGGGCGCGACGCGCACGACGGCCCGTCTCGACCCCGACACGGACGAATGGGTCATCAACGGTTCCAAGTGCTTCATCACCAACTCGGGCACGGACATCACCGGGCTGGTCACCGTCACGGCGGTGACCGGGCGCAAGCCGGACGGCAGGCCGCTGATCTCGGCGATCATCGTGCCGTCCGGCACGCCGGGCTTCACCGTCGCGAGCCCGTACTCGAAGGTCGGCTGGAACGCCTCCGACACCCGTGAGCTGTCCTTCTCCGACGTGCGCGTCCCGGCGGCGAACCTGCTGGGCGAGGAGGGCCGCGGGTATGCGCAGTTCCTGCGGATCCTCGACGAGGGGCGCATCGCCATCGCCGCGCTGGCGACCGGACTCGCCCAGGGCTGCGTGGACGAGTCGGTGAGGTACGCGAAGCAACGGCACGCGTTCGGCCGTCCGATCGGCGCCAACCAGGCCATCCAGTTCAAGATCGCCGACATGGAGATGAAGGCCCACACGGCCCGTCTCGCCTGGCGGGACGCGGCGTCACGGCTGGTGGCCGGCGAGCCCTTCAAGAAGGAGGCCGCGCTGGCGAAGCTGTACTCGTCGACGATCGCCGTCGACAACGCCCGGGACGCCACGCAGGTGCACGGCGGTTACGGCTTCATGAACGAGTACCCGGTGGCGCGGATGTGGCGCGACTCCAAGATCCTGGAGATCGGCGAGGGCACGAGCGAGGTCCAGCGGATGCTGATCGCCCGCGAGTTGGGCCTGACGGACTGATCCGGCGGGGCCGGACTCCCGGGCGCGCGTCGCGTGCGGTGATGGCCGGAAGTGGCCCTGCCCTCCGCGCCCGGCATGCTCCCGTGTCGGACAACTCCCCTGCTGCGGCGGCCTCGTGGACAGACCACGAGGCCGCCGCGCCGTTCTTGGCTTCACGGGGCGAACGGCCGGACCGCACCCGGTCCACCCACCTGACGCCCTCTTCGCCTTCGATACCCAGGCCGCGCACGGGCGACGGACGGGAAGCGCTCCCGGCGCCCCGCACCCCGGGGCCACCTTCTGGACATCAGATGAGGTTAGGCTAACCTACATTCGAATCGTCCTCGGGTGATCCACCCCGTTCGAAAGTAGCCAGAGACATGTCCAACGTCAGAGTCGCCCGCCCCTCCCGCCGCGGCATCCTCGCCGCCGGTGGCGCCCTCGGCCTCGGCGCCGCGCTCGCAGCCTGCGGGAACGACGACGCGAAGAGCACGGGCTCCGGGTCGTCGGCGAGCGCCTCTGCCAAGTCCGGCCCCTGGAGCTTCAAGGACGACCGCGGCACCACGGTGAAGCTGGACGCGATCCCCGCGAACATCGTCGCCTTCACCGGCGTCGCCGCCGCCCTCTTCGACTACGGGATCCAGGTCAAGGGCGTCTTCGGCCCGACGAAGACCGCCGCGGGCAAGGCGGACGTCCAGGCCGGCGACATGGACGTCAGCAAGGTGACGGTCCTCGGCAACGTCTGGGACGAGTTCAACGTCGAGAAGTACGCGGCCCTCGCGCCCGACGTCCTCATCTCCACGATGTTCGACAACGCAGGCACCCTCTGGTACGTCCCCGAAGCCTCCAAGGACAAGATCGCGAAGCTCGCCCCGAGCGTCGGCATCTCGGTCTACGACCGCCTGCTGACCGCTCCGCTGCAGCGCGTGTGGGAGCTGGCCGAGTCGCTCGGCGCCGACATGACGGCGGCCGCGGTCACCGACGCGAAGAAGAAGTTCGAGGCCGCCGCCGCCCGGCTGCGCGCCGCCGCCAAGGCCAAGCCCGAGATCAAGGTGATGGCCGGTTCCGCGAGCGCCGAGCTGTTCTACGTCTCCGGCAGCAACCTCTCCGTCGACCTGGAGTACTTCAAGTCCCTCGGCGTGAACCTCGTCGAGCCGCCGGAGAGCGCCAAGGCCCAGGGCGGCGGCTGGTACGAGTCGCTGAGCTGGGAGAACGTCGACAAGTACCCGGCCGACATCATCATGATGGACGACCGCTCCTCGACGGTCCAGCCCGCCGACATCACCGAGGCGACCTGGAAGAAGCTGCCCGCGGTGCAGGCCGGTCAGGTCATCGCGCGCTCGCCCGAGCCGATCCTGTCATACGACAAGTGCGTGCCGCTGCTGGAGAACCTCGCCGCCGCACTGGAGAAGGCGAAGAAGGTTTCCTGACCCCCGGGTGGCTCGGGCGAAAGCAGGTGAGCCACCCCTCCCCCCGCCCACAGGAGCACCCCCGTGACCACCGCCGTCGCCGCACCCTTCCGGTTCTTCCCCCTCCAGGTCGTGCGCGCCCGCCGCCTCGGGTCGTCGCTCGTGCGGGTCACCTTCGCCGGGGAGGATCTGCGGCACTTCCTCTCCGACGGGCGCGACCAGTCGCTGTCGCTGTTCCTGCCCCACCCGGGGCAGGACGCGCCCGCCGTGCCCTTCGAGCTGGGCGACGGATGGTGGCAGGCCTGGCGTGAACTGCCCGACGGGGTAAGGGCGGTGATGCGGTCGTACACCCTGCGCGCCCTGCGCCGCGACGCGCTCGGCCGCACCCGGGAGATCGACATCGACTTCGTGCTGCACACCCCGGCCGGCCCCGCCTCCGCCTGGGCCTCCCGGGCGGCCGCCGGGGACCGGGTCGTCCTGCTGGGCCCGGCCGTGGCCGACAACCGGGCGATCCGATTCCGGCCGCCGCACGACACCGATCTGGTGCTGCTGTGGGGTGACGAGAGCGCCCTTCCGGCCGTCGCCTCGATCCTGGAGTCCCTGCCGGCCGGGCAACGCGCCCGGGTGTGGCTGGAGACGCACGACGCGGGGAACGTGGCGGAGTTGGCGACGGTCGCCGACGCCGAGGTCACCTGGGTGACCGGGGAGGGCTCCGTCGACGCCGTGCGCGCCACCCGGCTCCCGGCCACCGAACGTCCGTACGTCTGGATCGCGGGCGAGTCGGGGTGCGTGAAGGCGCTGCGGCGGCACTTCGTCCAGGAGCGCGGCATCGACCGGCGGCGCATCACCTTCGTCGGGTACTGGCGCCGGGGCATGAGCGAGGAACAGCTCCGCGAGGCGGAGTAGGCGCCCCGACCGCCGTGCCCCCGCGGGCAGTTGCCGCACGCACGGACGTGATCACGGTCACGGCACAGGCATGACCAAGATCAGTTAACTTAGGTTAGGCTAACTTAAGTTGAATCTCCTGCTCCGCCTTTCGCCGTCCACCCGCGGACCCCGTCCCCACCCCCGGAGGACCCCACCCATGCGCTCGCACCTGCTCAATGACACGACCGCTGAGCAGTACCGCCGCTCCGTGACCGAAGGAGTAGAGCGGGTCGCCGCCAAACTGGCCTCCACCGAGCGGCCGTTCACCGGCATCACGGTCGACGCCCTCGCACCCCGCATCGACGCGATCGACCTCGACCGGCCGCTGGGCGACACCACCGCCGTGCTGGACGAGCTGGAGGAGGTCTACCTCCGCGACGCGGTCTACTTCCACCACCCCCGCTATCTCGCCCACCTCAACTGCCCGGTCGTGATCCCCGCCGTCCTCGGCGAGGCGGTGCTGTCCGCCGTCAACTCCTCCCTGGACACCTGGGACCAGTCGGCGGGCGCCACCCTCATCGAGCGCAGGCTGATCGACTGGACGACCGCCCGCATCGGCCTCGGGCCCGCCGCCGACGGCGTGTTCACCTCCGGCGGCAGCCAGTCCAACCTCCAGGCCCTGCTGCTCGCCCGCGAGGAGGCGAAGTCGGACTCCCCGGCGAAACTGCGCGTCTTCGCCTCCGACGTCAGCCATTTCAGCGTGCGGAAGTCCGCCAAGCTGCTGGGCCTCGAGCCGGACGCGGTGGTCTCCGTCCCCGTCGACCACGACAAGCGCATGCAGACGGTCGCGCTCGCCCACGAGCTGGAGCGCTGCAAGCGGGACGGACTCGTCCCGATGGCCGTCGTCGCCACCGCCGGCACCACCGACTTCGGCTCGATCGACCCGCTTCCCGAGATCGCCGAACTGTGCCAGCAGTTCGGCGCTTGGATGCACGTCGACGCCGCCTACGGCTGCGGGCTGCTCGCCTCCGTGAAGCACCGGGACCGGATCGACGGCATCGAGCGCGCCGACTCCGTCACCGTCGACTACCACAAGTCCTTCTTCCAGCCCGTGAGTTCGTCCGCCGTGCTGGTGCGGGACGCGGCCACGCTGCGCCACGCCACCTACCACGCCGAGTACCTCAACCCGCGCCGCATGGTGGACGAACGCATCCCCAACCAGGTCGACAAGTCCCTCCAGACCACCCGCCGGTTCGACGCGCTCAAACTGTGGATGACCCTGCGCACCATGGGCGCCGACGGCATCGGCCGGCTCTTCGACGAGGTCTGCGACCTGGCCGCCGAGGGCTTCGACCTGCTGGCCGCCGACCCGCGCTACGACGTCGTGGTCCAGCCGTCGCTCTCCACCCTCGTCTTCCGCTACGTCCCCGCCGCCGTCACCGACCCGGCCGAGATCGACCGGGCCAACCTCCACGCCCGCAAGGCCCTTTTCGCCTCCGGAGACGCCGTGGTCGCGGGCACCAAGGTCGGCGCCCGCCACTACCTGAAGTTCACCCTGCTCAACCCCGAGACGACGGCCGACGACATCACGGCCGTCCTCGACCTGATCGCCGGCCACGCCGAGCAGTACCTGGGAGACTCCCTTGACCGCGCTTCCTGAACCCGCCCCCGTGACCCGGACCCACGACTTCGTGGGCATCGGGCTCGGCCCGTTCAACCTCGGCCTCGCCTGCCTGACCGAGCCGATCGACGCGCTCGACGGCGTCTTCCTGGAGTCCAAGCCGCACTTCGAGTGGCACTCCGGAATGTTCCTGGACGGCGCCCACCTGCAGACCCCGTTCATGTCGGACCTGGTCACCCTGGCCGACCCGACCTCCCCGTACTCCTTCCTGAACTACCTGAAGGAGAAGGGCCGGCTCTACTCGTTCTACATCCGCGAGAACTTCTACCCGCTGCGCGTCGAGTACGACGACTACTGCCGCTGGGCCGCCGACCAGCTGAGCAGCGTGCGGTTCTCCACGACCGTCGCCGAGGTGACCTACGAGGACGAGCTGTACGTCGTGCGGACGACCGCCGGCGAGGAGTTCCGCGCCCGTCACCTCGTCCTCGGCACCGGCACGCCCCCGTACGTCCCGGAGGCCTGCGCGGGACTGGGCGGCGACTTCACGCACAACTCGCGCTACCTCGAGCACAGAGCCGAGCTGCAGAAGAAGGAGTCGATCACGCTGGTCGGCTCGGGCCAGTCGGCCGCCGAGATCTACTACGACCTGCTCAGCGAGATCGACGTCCACGGCTACCGGCTGAACTGGGTCACCCGCTCCCCACGCTTCTTCCCGCTCGAGTACACCAAGCTCACGCTGGAGATGACCTCCCCCGAGTACGTCGACTACTTCCACGAGCTGCCGGAGCAGACCCGCTACCGGCTCGCGGCCGAGCAGAAGGGCCTGTTCAAGGGCATCGACGGCGAGCTCGTCAACGAGATCTTCGACCTGCTCTACCGCAAGAACCTCGGCGGCCCGGTGCCCACCCGGCTGCTGACCAACTCCTCGCTCACCGGCGCGGCCCACGCCGACGGCGCCTACAGGCTGTCCTTCCGCCAGGAGGAGCAGGGCAAGGACTTCGAGCTGACCTCGCAGGGGCTCGTCCTGGCCACCGGTTACCGGTACGCCGAGCCGGAGTTCCTCGCGCCGGTCCGGGACAGACTGCGTCACGACTCCCGGGGCAACTTCGACGTCGGCCGCAACTACGCCGTCGACATCACCGGCCGGGGCGTGTTCCTGCAGAACGCGGGCGTGCACGCGCACAGCGTCACCTCGCCCGACCTCGGCATGGGCCCTTACCGCAACAGCTGCATCATCCGCGAGCTGCTCGGCAGCGAGTACTACCCCGTCGAGAAGAGCATCGCGTTCCAGGAGTTCGGCGTATGAGCACCGTCACCGCCACGGCCGCCGTCGGCCGGCCGGCCTTCCGCCCCCTCGACCCCCTCCGGGACGCCGAGCTGCTGCACCGCTGGGTGACGCATCCCAAGGCCGCCTACTGGATGATGCAGGACGCGCGACTCGTCGACGTCGAGCGGGCCTACATGGAGATCGCGGCCGACGAGCACCACCACGTGCTGCTCGGCCTGCACGACGGCGAGCCCGCGTTCCTCATGGAGTACTACGACCCCCGCCACCGGGAGCTGGTCGGCCTGTACGAGCCGCGGCCCGGGGACGTCGGCATGCACTTCCTGGTCGCCCCCACCGACCGGCCCGTGCACGGGTTCACGCGCGCCGTCATCACCGCCGTCATGGCCCGTCTCTTCGAGGACCCGGCCATCGCCCGCGTCGTCGTCGAGCCGGACGTGTCCAACAAGGCCGTGCACGCGCTGAACGAGGCCGTCGGGTTCGTGCCCGAGCGGGAGATCCAGAAGCCGGAGAAGCGGGCGCTGCTGAGCTTCTGCACCCGCGAACAGTTCACCGCGGCCACGGGGGTGACGGCATGAGCCTCACCGACGCCGTGACCCACCTCTCCCCCGAGCGCTGGGCGAAGGCCAACCGCCTGCTCGTCCGCAAGGCCCTCGCGGAGTTCGCGCACGAACGCCTGATCACCCCCGAGGAGCAGGACGGCCGGTACGTCGTGCGCAGCGACGACGGGCTGACGGCCTACCGGTTCACCGCCGTCCGGCGCGCCCTGGACCACTGGCAGGTGGACGCCGGGTCGATCACCCGCAGCCGCGAGGGGGCCGAACTCCAGCTGGAGGCACTGGACTTCTTCATCGAACTGCAGAAGACGCTGGGCCTCAGCGACGCGATCCTGCCGGTCTATCTGGAGGAGATCTCCTCGACCCTGTCCAGCACCTGCTTCAAGCTGGCCAAACCGCCGCTCACGTCGGCGGAACTGGTCGGCGGCGGCTTCCAGGCCATCGAGACCGGGATGACCGAGGGCCACCCGTGCTTCGTCGCCAACAACGGGCGGCTCGGCTTCGGCGTCCACGAGTACCTGTCGTACGCCCCGGAGACGGCGAGCCCGGTCCGCCTGGTGTGGCTGGCGGCCCACCGCTCACGGGCCGCGTTCACCGCGGGCGCCGGGATCACGTACGAGTCGTTCGTGCGCGAGGAACTGGGCGAGGAGACGGTCGAGCGGTTCGACGCGATCCTGCGCGAGCGGAGCCTGGACCCGTCCGACTACCTCCTCATCCCCGTCCACCCCTGGCAGTGGTGGAACAAGCTCTCCGTCACCTTCGCGGCCGAGATCGCCCGCGGGAACCTGGTGTGTCTGGGCGAGGGCGACGACGAGTACCTGGCACAGCAGTCCATCCGGACGTTCTTCAACCGGTCCCACCCCGAGAAGCACTACGTCAAGACGGCCCTGTCCGTGCTCAACATGGGCTTCATGCGGGGGCTGTCGGCCGCCTACATGGAGGCGACCCCGGCCATCAACGACTGGCTGGCGCAGCTCATCGACAACGACCCCGTACTGAAGTCGAGCGGCCTGTCGATCATCCGGGAGCGGGCGGCCGTCGGCTACCGGCACCTGGAGTACGAGGCCGCCACGGACCGCTACTCGCCGTACCGCAAGATGCTGGCCGCGCTGTGGCGCGAGAGCCCCGTCCCCTCCCTCCGGGACGGCGAGTCGCTCGCGACCATGGCCGCCCTGCTCCACGTCGACCACGAGGGCAGGTCGGCGGCCGGCGTACTGATCGAGCGGTCCGGCCTGCGCCCCACCGAGTGGCTGCGCGCCTACCTGGAGGCGTACTACACACCGCTGCTGCACTGTTTCTACGCCTACGACCTGGTCTTCATGCCGCATGGCGAGAACACGATCCTGGTGCTCAGGGACGGTGTCGTGCAGCGGGCGGTCTACAAGGACATCGCCGAGGAGATCGCCGTCCTGGACCCGGACGCGGTGCTGCCGCCCGAGGTCCGGCGCATCCGCGTCGAGGTGCCCGACGACACGAAGCTGCTGTCCGTCTTCACGGACGTCTTCGACTGCTTCTTCCGCTTCCTCGCCGCCGGCCTGGCCGACGAGGGGATCCTGGCGGAGGACGACTTCTGGCGCACGGTCGCCGAGGTCACCCACGCCTACCAGGGCGCGCACCCCGTACTGGCCGACAGGTTCCGCCAGTACGACATGTTCGCCCCCGAGTTCGCCCTGTCCTGCCTCAACCGGCTCCAGCTGCGCGACAACCGGCAGATGGTGGACCTCGCGGACCCGTCGGGCGCCCTCCAGCTGATCGGCACCCTGAGAAATCCCGTCGCGGGGTTCTGATCGAGGCGACGGGCGCCCGACGGGTACGGTCCCCGGGGGCGCCCGTCGCCGTGTTTGGAAGAATCCCCCCATGGCGGAAATCATCCAGCGAGACGGAACCTGGGTCTTCGACGGCGACGCCCTGCGGCTGACCCCGGGCCGGGACAGGAACGTCAGCCTGCTCCGCCGGACGCTGGGCGAACTGACCGTCCCCCTGGGCGCGTTGGCCGGCGTCTCGTTCGAGCAGGGCAAGAAGGCCGGACGGCTCAGACTGCGGCTGCGCGACGGCGCGGACCCCCTGCTGCAGTCGACCGGCGGCCGGCTGACCGAACCGCACGATCCTTACCAGCTGAGCGTCGAGTCCGACCGGTACGGCGTCGCCGAGTACCTGGTGGACGAGGTGCGCCGGGCGCTGCTGCTCGACGGGGTCCCGGCCGGCCCGGTGGACGCCTATCTGCTGCCCGGCCCCTCCGTGCCCCTGTCGGTCTCCGCCGGCGACGGCACCGCGAGCTTCGACGGTGAACGGGTGCGCCTGGAGTGGAACTGGAAGACGGAGGAGTCCAAGGCCTCGGCCGGCGCCCGCAGTATCGGCGTCGCCGATATCGAGGGCGTGGAGTGGCAGCCCGCGGTCGGTCTCGAGAACGGTTGCCTGCGTTTCCGGCTGCGGCACGCGCCGACGAAGGCGCCGGCCAAGTACGACCCCAACGCCGTGGAACTGTGGGGCTTCAAGAAGGACCCCCTGATGGCGCTCGTCGCCGCGGCCGTGCAGGCCCGGCTGCCCCACCCGGCCGCCGTCCCCGAGGAGGCGCCGCCGCCGTCCGCGTCCCTGGCGCCGGGCCTGCCGTCGGGGGCTGTGCCCTCCCCCGCGCCCGGCCACGACCACGACGCCCTGCTGCGTCGGCTGCGCGAGCTCGGTGAGCTGCACCGCGACGGCGTGCTGACGGACGACGAGTTCGCGCTGGCCAAGCAGGCGGTCCTGCACCGCATGTGACGCGGACGAGGACCGCCGGCCGGCGTGGGCGTGCGGGTGGACGTCCGGGTGGGGTGCGGCGGGAGCGTGTGCCGCGGGCGTGTGCGCGGCTGATCCGGCTGCGGCGCGCCCCGCCCTCCGGACGCACCGCAGCCGAAGGTCCTGGTTGGCCTTGCGGGCCACCGTGAAGTGGTCGACCCGCCCGCCGCTCCCGGCGACGCCGCGGACCGCCGGCGTGGCCCTGCGGCCCTCGGCGGCGGGGGTGACGTCGACACGCGGGAGCGAGCGGCCGAGAGGACGACGGCCCGCCGGACGCCACTCGGATGCGCGCGCGGGGGCTCATAACACATTCGGTGTTCCGCCACGGCTACTTGGCAGGGGCCTGCCCGAAACCGGGCAGGTTTCTTGCGAAACCGGCTCTCGTACCCCAGGATCTACCGGGTGCACGACGAACTTGTTGATCACCTGACGCGTTCCACGCCCCTCCAGCGGGGCGAGGCGCTGCGGGTGATCCAGGATGTGCTCGCCTACTTCGACGAGACGACCGAGAATTACGTCCGTCGCCGCCATCGCGAGCTCCAGGCCCAGGGCCTGGTGAACGCGGAGATCTTCATACGGATCGAGGCGGACCTGCAATACCGGGCGGTCGCACCTCCGGAGCTCTCGCTCCGGCAGCTGCGGCGCATCGTCTACGGCTGATCGAAAGCTTGGGGATACCTTTATATGTGCGGAATCGTCGGATACATCGGCAAGCGCGACGTCGCGCCCCTGCTGCTGGAGGGACTGCAGCGCCTGGAGTACCGCGGGTACGACTCCGCGGGCATCGTCGTCACGTCCCCGAAGACGGCCGGCCTGAAGATGGTCAAGGCCAAGGGCCGGGTCCGTGACCTGGAGGCCAAGGTCCCGGCGCGCTTCAAGGGCACGACCGGCATCGCGCACACCCGCTGGGCCACCCACGGCGCCCCCTCCGACGTGAACGCCCACCCGCACATGTCGGCCGACCTCAAGGTCGCCGTCGTCCACAACGGCATCGTCGACAACGCCTCCGACCTGCGCAGGAAGCTCGAGGCCGACGGCGTCGAGTTCCTCTCCGAGACGGACACCGAGGTGCTCGTCCACCTCATCGCCCGCTCCCAGGCGGAGAAGCTCGAGGACAAGGTCCGCGAGGCGCTGCGCGTCGTCGAGGGCACCTACGGCATCGCCGTCATGCACGCCGACTTCAACGACCGCATCGTCGTGGCCCGCAACGGCTCGCCGGTCGTCCTCGGCATCGGCGAGAAGGAGATGTTCGTCGCCTCGGACATCGCCGCGCTGGTCGCCCACACCCGTCAGATAGTCACTCTCGACGACGGCGAGATGGCCACCCTCAAGGCCGACGACTTCCGCACGTACACCACCGAGGGCACCCGCACCACGGCCGAGCCGACGACCGTCGAGTGGGAGGCCGCCTCCTACGACATGGGCGGCCACGACACCTACATGCACAAGGAGATCCACGAGCAGGCCGACGCCGTGGACCGCGTGCTGCGCGGCCGCATCGACGACCGCTTCTCCACCGTGCACCTCGGCGGCCTCAACCTGGACGCCCGCGAGGCGCGCCAGATCCGCCGCGTCAAGATCCTCGGCTGCGGCACCTCGTACCACGCGGGCATGATCGGCGCCCAGATGATCGAGGAGCTGGCCCGCATCCCCGCGGACGCCGAGCCGGCCTCCGAGTTCCGCTACCGCAACGCGGTGGTGGACCCCGACACCCTGTACATCGCCGTCTCGCAGTCCGGTGAGACGTACGACGTGCTGGCGGCCGTGCAGGAGCTGAAGCGCAAGGGCGCCCGGGTGCTGGGCGTGGTCAACGTGGTCGGCTCGGCGATCGCCCGCGAGGCGGACGGCGGCGTGTACGTGCACGCGGGCCCCGAGGTCTGCGTCGTCTCGACGAAGTGCTTCACCAACACCACCGTGGCGTTCGCGCTGCTCGCCCTGCACCTGGGCCGCACCCGCGACCTGTCCGTGCGCGACGGCAAGCGGATCATCGAGGGACTGCGCAGGCTGCCCGGCCAGATCGCGGAGATCCTCTCCCAGGAGGAGGAGATCAAGAAGCTGGCCGAGGAGTTCGCCGAGGCCCGCTCGATGCTCTTCATCGGCCGCGTCCGGGGCTACCCGGTGGCCCGTGAGGCCTCCCTGAAGCTCAAGGAGGTCTCGTACATCCACGCCGAGGCCTACCCGGCCTCCGAGCTCAAGCACGGCCCGCTGGCCCTCATCGAGCCCGCGCTGCCGACGGTCGCGATCGTCCCGAACGACGACCTGCTGGAGAAGAACCGCGCGGCCCTGGAGGAGATCAAGGCCCGCAGCGGCCGGATCCTCGCGGTGGCCCACGAGTGCCAGGAGAAGGCCGACCAGACGATCGTCGTCCCGAAGAACGAGGACGAGCTCGACCCGATCCTCATGGGCATCCCGCTCCAGCTCCTCGCCTACTACACGGCGAAGGCGCTCGGCCGGGACATCGACAAGCCGCGCAACCTCGCGAAGTCGGTGACGGTCGAGTAGCCGGACCGGACACCGACGAGCGGCCCCCCGCGTGCGCCACCTGCACGCGGGGGGCCGTTCTCGCGCCGGGCACGCCCGGCTCCCCGGCTGCCGTTCAGCCCGCGGCCGTCACTCCGGGGCGGGCAGCGCGTCGGGAGAACGCGGTGGGCCAGTGGGCCAGCGCCGCCGTCGCCGCGTACCAGGCGACCGCGCCCGACGCGACGGCGAACCAGCCGCCCGCCTTGGTGAGAGCGTCGCTGTCGGCGAACCGGGCGACGGCCATCAGCACGAGCCCGGCGCAGAACAACCCGTAGGAGCCCTGGCCGAGCTGGTCGCCGCCGGCGAGGGTCAGGGAGAGCGCCACGAGGGCGAACAGGAGCAGGAAGAGCCCCGCCGCGTTGTCGGAGGCCTGGGTTCCGGCAGAGACCGCCCAGGTGAACCAGAAGGCGCCGAGGACGGTGTAGGCGGTGCCGGTGGCCGCGTCGCGGTCCCGGAGGGCGAACAGGCCGGCGACGAACAGTGCGACGCCGCCGATGTAGTGGGCGATGGTCACGGCGTCCGCAGCCGTCACACCGTCGATGAGGTCGGTGTACCCGAGACCGAAGGCCAACAGGGTGACGCCGAGGGCGAGTCGGCCGGCGATCGTGGTGGTGCTGCTTCCCGCAGAGACGTCGTTGTCCACGGCGGGGCTCCCTTCAGGCATGTGCAGTTGTGTGAGCGATATATGCCCTTCACAAAGGCACAAACACCTCTACGCGCCAGTAGGTTCACGCTGCGCGCACGGCGGGCCGCAAGCCCCCCGGATCTCGTCCCACCTGGGGGGGCCGCTGGTCACGGAATGACGACGACGGGCCGCTTCGCCCGCTTGGCGAGCCGCCCCGCGACGGACCCGAAGAGCCGGCCGACGAGGCCGTGCGTCGAGCCGACGACGATCGCGTCGGCCTCGTACTCCCGCCCCACCTCTTCGAGTTCGTGGCAGATGTCGCCGCCCCGCTCGACCAGGATCCAGGGCACCTCGGCGAGGTAGTCCGCGCACGCCAGCTCCAGACCGAGCACCTCGGTGCGGTGGTCCGGCACATCGACGAAGACCGGCGGCTCACAGCCGGCCCACACCGTGGTGGGCAGCCGGTTGGCGACATGGACGATGATCAGCCCCGAGCCGGAACGATGCGCCATGCCGATGGCGTACGCGAGAGCGCGCTCGCTGGACGTGGAGCCGTCGAAGCCGACGACCACGCCGTGCTTGAAGGCGGGATCGCAGGAATGACGCGCTTCTTCCGCCGCCAGGGGCTCGGCCGCCGTGGGATCGGCGACGGGCCGCTTGCGGTCCGCGGGTTCGAAGAATTCGTGACCGGCCATGGCTGTCTCGGCGTATCGATCCTTATACGGGTGCGACGGCGGTGAGCGGCGGAGCTGTCCGGGAATGGTCTTCCCCACCCCATACCCCCAAGGGTACGGCGGCACGCCTCCTGGGCCCAGAGCCCGCACACCCTCGGTGGGGGTTCCAGGGAGCATGCACGAGCGGACGCCCGTAACGCAATGGTTGCTGCCCCGTACAGGCGGTTTGCACAGGGTCCGCTCGTACCGGACGCGCCGCGGCAGTGACCGACCGCCCGAACGGACGTTGAACCCCTTGTACCGCCGCCCGCCCGCCGCCGCCCGCCGCCGGTCGCCCGCCCCGCCACGCCGTCCCGCCGCCGGTCGCCCCCGCCCCCGGGAAGGAGCCCGCCCCGTGCCCTCGCCCCGCGTCCGCCCCGAGAACCACCCGGGCGACGACCGGATCACCGGCCTGATCCGCTGGGCGGCCTTCACCTGCGCGCTCGTCCCGGTGGTCCTCCTCTGGTACGGGACCTCCCCGGCCGGCACGGCCGGCACCGCCCTCGGCCTCGCCGCCGTCACCGCCGTCTGCCGGCTGCTGCTGCGCCGGTCCGAGCGGTACCCGGCCAGGCTGCTCGCCGAGGAGCAGACGCCGCGGGTACACCACCGCGGGCGCCACCAGCGGACCGGAACGGGGGCCCACCGTGGCGGTCGTCACTCCGGGGGAAACTCACCGGTCGGTTGACCGGTTTTCACACATGGACCCGCTTCTTTTCAGCCAACTTCCGGTCTCTGTGCATCTCTTGCCGTAACCACCCCCCACCCCCCGTTCCACCTGCACGGAAAGGGTCTTCGGTACCCTGCGCACCCTACGGGGATTGGCCACCACACCGAGGCGCACTTCCCTGCACGGCCCACGAGTGCAACGCTTCGTGATCGAATGCTTCACGCCAAGTTGCCATGTCGACAATCCGCCGGGTGGTGAACTGGCCACGCCGGCATTGTGCGACACGTTAGATTCGATCTTGACTGTCTACGGCGGGGGACTCGTGCAGGACCGAGGGGAAACGTGCAGGAACGACACAACCGAGGAGCCGCGACCACCGAGGGGGGCTTAGCAGTATGAGCCACGACTCCACTGCCGCGCCGGAAGCCGCGGCCCGGAAGCTTTCCGGGCGACGCCGCAAGGAGATCGTCGCGGTGCTGCTGTTCAGCGGCGGTCCCATCTTCGAGAGTTCCATACCGCTGTCGGTGTTCGGGATTGACCGCCAGGACGCCGGCGTACCGCGCTACCGCTTGCTGGTGTGCGGCGGCGAAGAAGGCCCGCTGCGGACCACAGGGGGCCTGGAACTCACCGCGCCACACGGCCTGGAGGCGATCGCACGGGCGGGCACGGTCGTCGTGCCGGCCTGGCGCTCGATCACCTCGCCGCCGCCGGAGGACGCGCTCGACGCACTGCGCCGGGCGCACGAAGAGGGCGCCCGCATCGTGGGCCTGTGCACCGGCGCGTTCGTCCTGGCCGCGGCCGGCCTGCTGGACGGCCGCCCGGCCACCACCCACTGGATGTACGCGCCGACACTGGCCAAGCGCTATCCGTCGGTGCACGTCGATCCACGAGAACTCTTCGTGGACGACGGCGACGTGCTGACGAGCGCCGGCACCGCGGCCGGAATCGACCTCTGTCTGCACATCGTGCGGACGGATCACGGCAACGAGGCGGCCGGTGCGCTGGCCCGCCGCCTGGTCGTCCCGCCTCGCCGCTCGGGCGGTCAGGAGCGCTATCTCGACCGGTCTTTACCCGAGGAGATCGGCGCCGACCCGCTCGCCGAGGTCGTCGCCTGGGCGCTGGAGCACCTCCACGAGCAGTTCGACGTGGAGACGCTGGCGGCACGCGCCTACATGAGCCGCCGCACCTTCGACCGCCGTTTCCGGTCGCTCACCGGCAGCGCGCCCCTGCAGTGGCTGATCACCCAGCGAGTGCTGCAGGCGCAGCGGCTGCTGGAGACCTCGGACTACTCGGTGGACGAGGTGGCCGGCCGGTGCGGCTTCCGCTCACCGGTTGCCCTGCGCGGCCACTTCCGCCGCCAGCTCGGCTCGTCGCCCGCGGCGTACCGGGCGGCCTACCGGGCGCGCAGGCCACAGGGCGAACGCTCGCCGGACAGCGAACCGCCACCGCCGCCGCCACCGCCGCTGCACCCGGAGACGCCCGGCCCGGTGCCGCCGCAGGTCCGGCGCACGGCCGCGGCGACGGCCGGACCGGTGGGCGCGTCCGCGTCGCTGCCGTCCGAGCATGCCCGCGAGGCGTACCTGGCCTCGCGCGCGAGTCTTCCGGGGCAGCGCAGCGGCCTGTGACCGCGGGACGGCATTCTGTGGACGCCGGACGGGCATCTCGCCCCGTCCGGCGTCCGCGTCCCCGGCCGGCGAGCCCGGTGCCCGCCGCGGACGCATCAAAAGCCGACGTCAGCTTTAGGGTGGTCGCATGAACGATCGCATGGTGTGGATCGACTGCGAGATGACCGGCCTCTCGCTGTCGGACGACGCTCTCATCGAGGTTGCCGCCCTCGTCACCGACTCCGAGCTGAACATCCTCGGCGACGGTGTGGACATCGTCATCCGGCCGCCGGCCGAGGCGCTGGAGACGATGCCGGAGGTGGTGCGCCAGATGCACACGACGTCCGGGCTGCTCGACGAGCTGGCGGGCGGGACGACGCTCGCCGCGGCGGAGGAGCAGGTGCTGGCGTACGTCCGCGAGCATGTGAAGGAGCCGGGCAAGGCGCCCCTGTGCGGGAACTCCGTCGGCACCGACCGCGGATTCCTGGCGCGGGACATGACGACCCTCGAGGGCTACCTGCACTACCGGATCGTGGACGTCTCCTCGATCAAGGAGCTCGCGCGGCGCTGGTACCCGCGCGCGTACTTCAACAGCCCCCCGAAGAACGGCAACCACCGCGCCCTCGCCGACATCCGCGAGTCCATCGCGGAACTGCGCTACTACCGCGAGGCCGTCTTCGTGCCGCAGCCCGGGCCCGACTCCGACACGGCGAAGTCGATCGCCGCGAAGCACGTGCTGCCCGCCCCCTAGAAAGCCGTGCGCGAGCACCCCTTCGGACCCTGTACACTTTTTCTCGGCCGGTAGGGAGACCGCAAAGTCCAACTGCCGGGCGTGGTGGGTGTAGCTCAGCTGGTAGAGCACCTGGTTGTGGTCCAGGATGCCGCGGGTTCGAGTCCCGTCACTCACCCTGAGTCATCAGCCGGTGACCTCCCGCGAGGGAGGTCACCGGCTGATGTGTTTCCCGGGAGCAGTCATGCGCTCAGCCGTCCGCCCCGAGCCGATCGGCACCGCCCGGCTCGACCTTCTCCCGCTGCGCGTCGACCACGCGGCACGCATGGCGGCGGTCCTCGCCGATCCCGCCCTGCACACCTTCATCGGCGGCGCGCCCTGCACGCCCGAGGAACTGCGCGCCCGCTACGAACGCCTCGTCGCCGGCTCCCCCGACCCGGCCGTCTCCTGGTGCAACTGGGTGCTGCGGACACGGGACGACGGCCGCCTCGCCGGAACCGTCCAGGCGACGGTGACCGGCCGGACCGAGGCCGAGATCGCCTGGGTCGTGGGCGTCCCCTGGCAGGGCCGCGGCCTGGCCTGCGAGGCGGCCCGCGGGCTCGTCGAATGGCTGCGGGACCAGGGCGTGCGCACGATCGTCGCCCATGTCCACCCCGACCACCGGGCCTCCGCGGCGGTGGCCGCCGCAGCCGGGCTCTCCCCGACGCGGGAGGAGCAGGACGGCGAGATCAGGTGGCGTTCCCCAAGCCCCGGAAGCGTCTGACGCCCCCGCCCCGCCTCCCCGCCTTCCGGAACCCGGTCCGCGCCCGTCCGTCTGCCCGCCCGTCCGTCCGTCCGTCCGTCCGTCAGGAGGACGCCCGCCCCACCAGCTCCGTCGCCAGCACCACCTGCCGGCGCTCCAGGCCCCGGGAGACCGCCGGACGGCGGTCCGCGATCTCGGTGAGGAGGAGGTCCAGCATTCTGCGGCCCATCTCCTCGATGGGCTGGCGCACGCTCGTCAGCGGCGGGTCCATGTGACGGGCTATCGCCGAGTCGTCGTAGCCGACCAGGGCCACGTCCTGCGGAATGCGGCGTCCCGCCTCGCGCAGCGCCTGCCGGGCGCCCGCCGCCATGACGTCGGAGCCCGCGAAGACCGCGTCGAGCGTGGGGGTACGGGCCAGGAGTTCGCGCATCGCGCGATGGCCGCCCTCCTCGGTGAAGTCGCCCAGGGCGATGAGCCCTTCGTCCACCGGGTGCCCGGCGTCGCGCAGCGCGTCCCGGTAGCCGTCCACGCGCCGCTGGGCGCCGTAGACGTCGAGGCGGCCGGTGATGTGGGCGATGCGGGTACAACCCCGGGACAGCAGGTGCTCGACCGCCGAGCGGCCACCGCCGTAGTTGTCGGAGTCCACCGACGGGAGCGTCTCCCCGGCGGAACGCGGACCACTGATCACCGCGGGGATCTCCAGCTGCGACAGCAGATCGGGCAGCGGGTCGTCGGCGTGCACCGAGACCAGCAGGACGCCGTCCACCCGGTGCGCCGCCAGGTACTGGGCCAGCCTGCGCCGTTCGCGATCGCTACCCGCGAAGATCAGCAGCAGCTGCATCTCGGTCTCCGCGAGCTCCGCGCCGACGCCGCGCAGCATGTCCGAGAAGTACGGCTCGGCGAAGAACCGGGTCTCCGGTTCGGGGACGACGAGGGCGATCGCGTCCGTGCGGTTGGCCGCGAGCGCGCGGGCGGCGGTGTTCGGGACATAGCCGAGCTCGGCGACCGCCGCCTCCACCGCCGCGCGGGTCGCGTCGCTGACCCTGGGCGAGCCGTTGATCACCCGGGAGACCGTGCCCCGGCCGACGCCGGCGCGCGCAGCCACCTCTTCAAGGGTCGGCCGGCCTCCGCTGCGCCCCCGTGCTCCGTGGCCTGCCATGGGCTCCGCCTTCCCGTTGTTCGCACTCGCCTGGAATCTAACAGTCCTGCGTGCCGGGCCCTGCGGTCACCGGGGGTCATGACCCCGCCGACGCCTGCCGCCGGCCCGGGCCCTCGCCGCTTCGGGCACCGGGCGGGCTTTTTATGCCGAACTGTGCTTTATGGGCTCCGCTTCATCTGATTAGCTAACAGGCCGATAACTGAACGCATCTCTCCGCGCCCCCACCCTTGACACCCCCGCCGGAACCGACGACTCTTCAACACATCACCTGTGGGAGCGCTCCCACGGTACCTGACACATACATATCCCGCACGTTCCCCGCCCGAGCCGCAGCGAGTAACTGACGGGCCCAACATTGCAGTTGGCCGGGGGGTCGGCACGTCAGGGCAACAGGAGGACGTAATGCGAGCACGTACCCGAACCGCCCGCCGGGCGGTTGTCCTCGCGGCCGTCGCGTCGTTGGGCGCCGGCCTGCTGGCCGGCTGTGCCGACGACGGCGGCGACGACAAGGCTTCCGACGGTTCGTCGTCCGGCGGCGGCAAGGGCAAGACCACGATCACGCTCGGTCTGTTCGGCACGATGGGCTTCAAGGAGGCCGGTCTCTACGCCGAGTACGAGAAGCTCCACCCCGAGATCAAGATCGCCGAGAACGTCACGGAGCGGAACGAGAACTACTACCCGGCGCTGGTCAACCACCTGACCACCAACAGTGGCCTGCAGGACATCCAGGCCATCGAAGTGGGCAACATAGCCGAGGTCGTCGCCACCCAGGCGGCCAAGTTCGAGGACATGTCGAAGGTCTCGGGCGTCGACAAGAGCAAGTGGCTGGACTGGAAGTGGTCGCAGGGCACCACCAAGGACGGCCAGACGATCGCTCTCGGTACCGACGTCGGCCCGATGGCCCTCTGCTACCGCAAGGACCTCTTCCAGGCGGCCGGTCTGCCCACCGACCGCGCCGAGGTCGGCAAGCTGTGGGCCGGTGACTGGAACAAGTTCGTCGCCACCGGCGAGCAGTACAAGAAGAAGGCCAAGGCGGGCACCTTCTTCATGGACTCCCCCGGCGGCCTGATCAACGCCATCCTCAGCAGTGAGAAGGAGAAGTTCTACGACTCCTCCGGCGAGATCATCTACAAGACGAACCCGGCGGTGAAGGCCGCGTTCGACCTGACCGCGAAGGCCGCCAAGGAGGGCCTGGTCCAGGCCCAGACGCAGTTCCAGCCGGCCTGGGACACCACGATCGCCAACAGCAAGTTCGCCACCATCGCCTGCCCGCCGTGGATGCTCGGCACCATCAAGGGCAAGGCGAAGACCGAGGACGCCGGCAAGTGGGACGTGGCCGTCGCGCCCAAGTCCGGCAACTGGGGCGGCTCCTTCCTGGGTGTGCCGAAGAGCGGCAAGCACGTGAAGGAGGCCGAGGCGTTCATCACCTGGCTGACCGCGCCCGAGCAGCAGGCGAAGCTGTTCAAGGTGCAGGGCTCCTTCCCGAGCACGCCGAGCGCGTACACGATGCCCGAGGTGACCGGCGCGAAGAACGACATGACCGGTGACTCGCCGATCGGTACGGTCTTCTCCGAGGCCGCCAAGACCGCTCCGGTGCAGGTGATCGGCCCGAAGGACCAGATCATCCAGCAGGGCCTGACCGACAACGGCGTCATCCTCGTGACGAAGGGCAAGTCGGCCGCGGAGGCCTGGACGACGGCCACCAAGACCATCGACAACAACCTGGACAAGTGACCCGCATGGCCACCCGCCACACCACCGCCGCGCCCCCCGTGAAGGAGGGGGGCGCGGCCCCGGGCCGCCCGCCCGCCGCGCCCACGGAGGCGGAGAAGCGCCGGCGGAACCGGCTGTCGCGCCGCTGGCAGCGGGACATCCGCTGGAGCCCGTACGCCTTCGTCTCGCCGTTCTTCCTGCTCTTCCTCGCGTTCGGCCTGTTCCCGCTGGTCTACACGGGCTGGGCGTCGCTGCACCAGGTGGAGATGACCGCGCCCACGGACATGACGTGGGTGGGGATGCGCAACTACACGCGCATCTTCGACGACGATTTCTTCTGGAACGCGGCGCGCAACACCCTCACGATCGGGATCATCTCGACCGTCCCGCAGCTGCTGATGGCCATGGGCCTGGCCCACATCCTCAACTACAAGCTGCGTGCCTCGACCTTCTACCGGGTCGCGATGCTCGCGCCGTACGCGACGTCGATCGCGGCCGCCTCGCTGGTCTTCGTCCTGCTCTTCGGCCGTGACTACGGCATGATCAACTGGGCGCTGCACTTCGTCGGGATCGACGCGATCGACTGGCAGAACGACAAGTGGCCGTCGCAGATCGCCGTCTCGTCGATCGTCATCTGGCGGTGGACCGGCTACAACGCGCTGATCTACCTGGCCGCGATGCAGGCCATCCCGCAGGACCTGTACGAGTCGGCGGCGCTGGACGGCGCGAGCCGCTGGCGGCAGTTCCTGCACGTGACGCTGCCGTCACTGCGGCCGACGATCCTGTTCACGGTCGTCGTGTCGACGATCGGCGCGAGCCAGGTCTTCGGCGAGCCGCTGCTGTTCGACGCCAACAAGGGCGCGTCGGGCGGCGCGGAGCACCAGTTCCAGACGCTGGGCCTGTATCTGTACGAGCAGGGCTGGGTCAACCAGCACCTGGGCCGGGCCTCGGCGATCGCCTGGACGATGTTCCTGATCCTGATCGCGGTCGGCATCGTCAACTACGTCATCTCGCGCCGGCTGCGCGCCAGTAGTTAGGAGTACCGGCCGTGACGACGACGACAACGACCGTGAAGACCGCGGAGCCCGAGGACACCGTGCCGGCGGCCCGCAAGGTGCGGCGCCCCAAGTCCGCGCAGGCCGGCGGGCACATGCACGGCGGCCCGATCGCCTACATCATCCTGGCCGTGTTCACCATCGTGTCGCTGTTCCCGCTGGTGTGGACGGCGATCGCGGCCTCCCGCGACAACCAGCGACTGGCACAGAACCCGCCCCCGTTCGTGTTCGGCTCCAACCTCTTCCACAACCTGGACGTGGCCTGGAACGACGCGAACCTGGGCAAGGCCTTCGTCAACACGACGATCGTCGCGGGCACCTCGGCGGCGACGATCGTCTTCCTCTCGACGATCGCCGGGTTCGCCTTCGCCAAGCTCCGCTTCCGGGGCCGGGGCGCGCTGATGCTGATCGTGATCGGCACCATGATGGTGCCGCCGCAGCTGAGCGTCATCCCGCTGTACATGATGGTCGCCAAGCTGGAGTGGACGGACCAGCTCCAGGCGGTGATCCTGCCGTCGCTGGTGAGCGCGTTCGGGGTGTTCTTCATGCGGCAGTACCTCATCCAGGCGCTGCCCGACGAGATCATCGAGGCGGCCCGGGTGGACGGCGCGAGCAGCTGGCGGGTGGTGTGGCACGTGGTGTTCCCCGCGGCGCGCCCCGCGATGGCGGTACTCGGCATGCTGATGTTCGTGCAGACCTGGAACGACTTCCTGTGGCCGTTCCTGGTGCTGAGCCAGACCGGCAACCCGACCGTGCAGGTCGCGGTCGCGGGCCTGGGCCGCGGCTACACCCCGGACCAGTCCCTGATCATGGCGGGCGCACTGCTCGGCACGCTGCCGCTGCTGCTGGTCTTCGCGATCTTCGGCAAGCAGATCGTGGGCGGCATCATGCAGGGCGCGGTGAAGGGCTGAGCCGCCCCGCGCGGCCGGGACGCCCACCACTCACGACGTCGGCGGCACAGGCGCGGGCCGTCACGCGTCCATGAATCCCCCGGGGGCCGGGTCACCGCCGCCTCGGCCCCCTTCGCACCACTTCCCCCCTCAACCTCCGTCGGTCTCGACGACCACTCATGGGAGCGCTTCCATGCCTGAGCCCGTTTCTCCGGTGACCTTTCCTCCCGCCTTCCTCTGGGGCGCGGCGACCTCCGCGTACCAGATCGAGGGGGCGGTGCGGGAGGACGGCCGCACCCCCTCGATCTGGGACACCTTCAGCCATACACCCGGCAAGACGGCGGGCGGCGAGCACGGTGACATCGCTGTCGACCACTATCACCGCTACCGCGACGACGTGGCGCTGATGGCGGACCTGGGCCTGTCGGCGTACCGCTTCTCCATCTCCTGGTCCCGGGTCCAGCCGACCGGCCGCGGTCCCGCGGTCCAGGTGGGCCTGGACTTCTACCGGCGTCTGGTGGACGAGTTGCTGGCGAAGGGCATCAAGCCGGCCGTCACCCTCTACCACTGGGACCTCCCCCAGGAGCTCGAGGACGCGGGCGGCTGGCCGGAGCGGGACACGGCCTACCGGTTCGCGGAGTACGCGCAGATCGTCGGCGAGGCGCTCGGCGACCGGGTGGAGAACTGGATCACGCTGAACGAGCCGTGGTGCAGCGCCTTCCTGGGCTACGCGTCCGGGGTGCACGCACCGGGCCGTACGGAGCCGGTGGCCTCGCTGAAGGCGGCCCACCACCTGAACCTGGCGCACGGCCTGGGCACTTCGGCGCTGCGCGCGGCCATGCCCGCCCGCAACACGGTGGCGATCAGCCTCAACTCCTCGGTGGTGCGCCCGCTGTCCCCGGGCGACCCGGCGGACCTGGCCGCGGTGCAGAAGATCGACGACCTCGCCAACGGCGTCTTCCACGGCCCGATCCTGCGGGGCGCCTACCCCGAGACGCTGCTCGCGGCGACCTCGTCGCTGACGGACTGGTCGTACGTCCTCGAGGGCGATCTGCGCGCCATCCACCAGCCGCTGGACGCGCTGGGCCTCAACTACTACACGCCCACGCTGGTCTCGGCGGCTGACGCGTCGGTGCGCGGCCCCCGCTCGGACGGTCACGGCGCGAGCGACCACTCGCCGTGGCCGGGCGCGGACGACGTCGCGTTCCACCTGACCCCCGGCGACCGCACGGAGATGGGCTGGTCCATCGACCCGACCGGCCTGCACGAGCTGATCATGCGCTACACCCGGGAGGCGCCGGGCCTGCCGCTGTACATCACGGAGAACGGCGCGGCCTACGACGACAAGCCCGACTCGGACGGCCGTGTGCACGACCCGGAGCGCATCGCCTATCTGCGCGGCCACCTGGCGGCCGTGCGGCAGGCGATCGCGGACGGCGCGGACGTGCGCGGCTACTACCTGTGGTCGCTGCTCGACAACTTCGAGTGGGCGTACGGCTACGAGAAGCGGTTCGGCGCGGTGTACGTGGACTACGCGACGCTGACCCGCACGCCGAAGTCGAGCGCCCTCTGGTACGGCCAGGCGGCGCGGACCGGTTCGCTGCCCGAGGCCGAGACCGTCTGACGGAGGCCCGAGCCGCCTGACGGAGGCAGGGACCGCCCGACCGGAGAAGTCGGAGGGCACCCGACCGCAGTCGGGGCCGCCCGGCCGCACAGACCGCCTGGCCCGGGGGCAGGGGGAGGGGCGCGGCACGCCGTGGGGGCGTGCCGCGCCCTCTGCGTGACGGGCCGGTTCGGCCGCTCCCGGCAGGCCGGCGCGGGCGGCCCCCGTCGTCACCGGAGCGCGGTCCGTCTCCGTCTGCGGACGGTGCCACGGTGGCCCTTGCGGGTCGGCCGGCGGTCGGTCAGCTGGAGCCGGAGGCGGACCTCCGTGCCACCCAGCACCGACGAGCCGATGCGGACGTCGCCGCCCGTGGACTCGGCGAGCCGGCGGACGATGTCCAGGCCGAGGCCGGTGGAGCCGGCGGTGCCGGACCCCCGGCCGCGGGCCATCGCCGTGACGGGGTCGGGGATGCCCGGGCCGGCGTCGGAGACCAGGACGATCACCGCGTCCTCGCCGTTGTGGACGTCGACCGCGAAGGCGGTGCCCTCCGGGGTGTGGCGGAAGACGTTGCCGAGCAGGGCGTCGAGGGCGGCCGCGAGGTCCGCGCGGGCCACCGGGATGCGGACCGGGCGGTCGACGCCGGCGGTGCGCACCTTGCGGCCCTCGTCCTCCGCGAGCGCCGACCAGAAAGCCATCCGTTCCCGGACCACCTCCGCCGCGTCGCATCCCGCTCCCGGACCGGCGGCCGCCGTCTGCGGCTTGGCCTCCCGCGCGGTGCGGATGACGGTGTCCACCTCGCGTTCCAGCTGGGCCACCGCCGTGCGGGTCTGCTCGGCGGCCGGGGAGTCGCCGAGGGAGGCCGCGTTGAGCCGGAGCACGGTCAGCGGGGTCCGCAGACGGTGGGACAGGTCCGCCGCCAGCTCCCTCTCGTTCGCCAGCAGTTGGACGACCTGATCGGCCATCGAGTTGAACGCCACGGCGGCGAGGCGCAGTTCACTCGGCCCCTCCTCCGGCACCCTCGCCCCGAGCTTCCCCTCCCCCAGTTCCCGCGCCCCTTCGACCAGCCGCCTGGCCGGCTGCACCATCCGCACGCCGAGCCGGTCGGCGACCGCCACCGACCCGACGACCAGCGCGGCCCCGACCGCGGCGAGCACCGCCCAGGCCGTGGCGACGCCGTTGCTCACCTCGGACTCGGGGACGTACACCTCGATCACCGCGGTCCCCAGGCTCAGCGCGACCGGCTGGAGCAGCACGGAACCGCCGGGGATCTCCGCCATGGACGCCCGGCCCAGCTTCCGCACGGCGGCTACAGCGGCGGCGTCCGCGCGCTGCCGGCCGAGGTCGACGGCGGCGCGGCCCTCGCCCGCCGGCAGGTGCACCGCCATCCCGTCGTCGGAGCCCGCCGCGGCCACCACCCGCTCCAGCTGGTCGCGGTCGGTGGTGATGGACAGTGCCGGGACGACGACCGCGGCCACCCGCTCCGCGTTGGAGAACGCCCGGTCCCTGGCCATCTCCTTGATGACGAGCCCCAGCGGGACCGCGAAGGCGATCACGACCATCGTGGTGACCGCCAGACACACCTTGACCAGTGCCCATCTCATCGCGGCGGCTCCGCTCCCCCGGGGCCGCAGGCCGGCGGCTCCAGCTTCACGCCGACGCCCCGCAGCGTGTGCAGATAGCGCGGCCGTGCCGCCGTCTCGCCCAGCTTGCGCCGCAGCCACGACAGATGGACGTCGATGGTCTGGTCGTCGCCGTAGGACTGCTGCCACACCTCGGCCAGCAGTTCCCGGCGCGCTACCACGACCCCGGGCCGGCCCGCCAGGAACGTCAGGAGGTCGAACTCGCGGCGGGTCAGGTCGAGCCGTGCGCCGTCCAGCTCGGCCTGACGGCGCAGCGGGTCCACGGTCAGCCCGCCGACCCGCAGGACGGTGGACGGCGCCGCCTCCCCGGCGCCGGCGCGGGAGCGCCGCAGCACGGCCGCCATCCGGGCGGACAGGTGTTCCACCGAGAACGGCTTGGTCAGGTAGTCGTCCGCGCCCGCGTTGAGGAGCCGGACGATCTCCGACTCGTCGTCGCGCGCGGTGGCGATGATGACCGGCACGTCCGTGATCCCGCGCAGCATCTTCAGGGCCTCGGACCCGTCCAGATCGGGCAGCCCGAGGTCGAGGACGACCACGTCGAAGGAGAAGTGGGCGACCTCGCGCAACGCCTCCAGCGCCGTGCCGACACTGCGCACCGTGTGCGCGGCGTCGGTCAGATGCCGGATGAGCGCCGAGCGTACGAACTGGTCGTCCTCGACCACGAGCACACTTGCCATGCGCCGCAACCTACGCCATGCGGGCGAGGGTCATTCGGGCCTGTGGACAACTCCGCGTCTGTGGACAACCGGTGGGTCCGCCGGACTCCGCGGGGTCCCCGGCCGGGGACACGGCCGGGGCGCGTGGGGCAGGATGGCGGCGATGCGCAGAGGACTCGTACACGTACTGGCCTGGTCGCTCGCCACGGGTGCGGCGGTCACGCTGTCGTGGTGGGGCGTCCACACAGTGATGGCGGGCACGGCCTACGACCCGCCGCGCGCCCTGCCGCTGGTCGCCGACTCGGCCGTGCGGGAGCCGAAGACGCCGGCCGCGTCCGCGACCGGTCCCGGATCGTCGGCCGCACCGTCGGCCGGTCCGTCCCGCAGCCCGGGCCGCACGCCCGCCGCGCCCACGCCGTCGAGCTCGACGCCGGCCGGCGGCCCCGCACCGAGCGGCCCCGGCGCATCCGGTGCGGCGCGGAACAGCGTCAGGAGCTACGACACCGACGGCGGCCGGGTCGTCTTCGACCTCGGGAGGACCTCGGCGACGCTGGTCTCGGCCACGCCGGGCGCTGCCTGGTCGATGCAGGTGTGGAAGACCGAGTCGTGGATCCGGGTGGAGTTCAGCTCCGGAGCGGACCGGGTGTCGGTGTTCTGCACCTGGCACGACGGACCGCCCCGGGTGGAGGTGGGGACGTACTGACGCCGGGACTGAGCCCGGGACGAACGCCGGACCGAACGTCTGAACGAACGCCCGCTGCGCGGGGCCGGACGCGTCAGCGGAACACCGAGGGCGGCGGTGCGGGCGAGGCCACCGCCGACGCGTCCACCACGGCCACCGCGCCGCCGGTGAAGTCGGTCAGCGCCCGGCCGTGTTCGACCCGGCCGGGGTGCGGATCGGAGGCGGCCCGGCGGGTCAGTTCGGCGATCGGCAACGGCAGGTCGGAGGCGACGAGCACGGCGTTGCCGAACCGCTTGCGCCGCAGCACGGTCGGGTCGGCGACCAGCGCGAGTTCGGGGAAGCGGGCGGCGGCGGTGGCGATCTGGCCCCGCAGATGCGCGAGCGGCGGGCCGTCGGCCAGGTTGGCGGCGTAGACCCCGCCGGGCCTCAGCGCCCTGCGGACCTCGTCGAGGAACTCGGTGGAGGTGAGGTGGGCGGGGGTCCTGGCGCCGCTGAACACATCGGCCACGACGAGATCGGCCCATCCGTCGGGCACCTTGGCGAGGCCTTCGCGCGCGTCCATCGACCGGACCCTGATCCGCGCCCCCGGATCCAACGGCAGTTCCCGGCGCACCAGTCGGACGAGGGCGGCGTCACGTTCGACGACCTGCTGGGTGGAGCGGGGGCGGGTGGCGGCGACGTACCGGGCGAGGGTGAACGCGCCACCGCCGAGGTGCACGGCGTGCAGGGGCTTGCCGGCCGGGGCGGCGAGATCGACGACATGGCCGAGGCGCCGCTGGTACTCGAAGGAGAGGTATCCGGGGTCGTCGAGGTCGACGTGCGACTGCGGGGCGCCGTCGACGAGCAGCGTCCAGGCCCGTGCCCGGTCCCGGTCGGGGACGAGCTGGGCGAGTCCGCCGTCGACGGGCTCGACGACGGCGTCGGCGTCCCGCTCGCGCCGGGTGTTCCTGGACTTTCCCATGACAGCATTTTCGCAGGACCCGACGGCTCACCGCGCGCCCGGCACCCGGTCGCCCGCCTGCGGGCCCCGACCCGGGTCACCCCCAGGTCGGACACGTCCTAACGGCAGCTGTCCGCCGCCTCGATCAGCCGGGCCGCCTCCCCCAACGCCCGGCGCAGCACCGCCGGATCCGTCGCGAGGTCCGCCTCGCCGGGGGGCACCAGCCAGTCCGAGCCCTCGACGGGCGGCTCGGGGACGGGTCTCAGGCGCCGGCCTTCGGTCCTGGTGCAGACGCTGCCCGGCATGTCCCACGCCGCCGCGGTGCCGGGCGGCACCACGAAGCCGAGCGTGTCGCCGCCGTCGTCGTGCAGGACGGGACCCACCCCGTCCGCGGCCGGCCCCCGCCGCAGGATGTCCACCGCCTCCAACCCCTGCCGGGTCCCCACCGTCACCAGGTCGCATGCCGCCACCGACGGCATCCGACGATCGTTGCTCTGACTGGTCTCCATTCCGGCCTCCACCGCGCAGCCCGCCTGTAGTCCGCAAGGCTCAACGCGTCACGGCGTCAAGGGCTACGGCGGAAGTCCGCCGCAAAGGATGGCAGTTCATGGCAGATCGCGGATGAGATATCCGTTTTGTTGCCAAACACCGCATGGCGGCCCGACCACAGCGGGTACGTTCTTGCCCGCCGGGAACAAGGGTGCCACTCGGACAACTCACCCCTGGTCCGGCATGGTTCGACGGTTCGCACGAGAGGACCCGGCCATGGCGTCGTCAACGGTGACCCCGGCTCGGCCCGACCGGCCGGCACAGCCCAACTCCGCCTTCCGGCAACTGCGCGGACAGCGCTCGCCGGCCGAGTTCGCCGCGCTCGTACGGCGGGCCGCCCGCGAGATCGGCGAGCGGGTCAGCTGTGACGCGCGCTACATCGGCCGGGTCGAGGCAGGCGAGATCCGCTGCCCCAACTACGCCTACGAACGGGTGTTCCTGCACATGTTCCCCGGCCGCACACTCGCCGATCTGGGGTTCGCACCCCGCTCGTCCGTACGTGGCCGAGGGGCGCGCGGCAGCGAGGAAGCCCCCGGCGCGCACCCCGCCGGACCGGCGCGCGCCACCGGTGACGAGCGGCACACGGATGAGACGCGCCGGGCGCACGAACCGTATGACAGGCAGGACCCGTACGACATGCACCACGACCACGAGGAGAGCGACGTGCTGCGTCGCGCATTCATGACCGGCGGAGGCGCCACCATGGCCGCCGCCACCCTGGGCCCCTTCGTCCTCGCCCACAGCGCTTCGGCGACGGCACACCGGGGACGTCGCGCGGGATCGAGCGAGGCGGGCGCACTCGAAGACGCGGTCCGCAGAATCCGGCTGCTGGACGACCGGCACGGGGCCGACGGCCTCTACCGGCGCGCGGCCGCTCCGCTGCGCGCCGCCTTCGCTCTGCTGGACGCCGGGACCACCCGGCAGGCGACCGCCGACCGGCTCCACTCGGGCGCCGGGGAGCTCGCCATCTCCGTGGGCTGGCTGGCACACGACTCGGGCCGGTTCGACGACGCGCGCTCGCACTACGCCGAGGCCCTGGCGACCGCCCGGATGACCGGGGACGACGCGCTGGAGGCGCACGCCTTCTGCAACACGGCGTTCCTCGCGCGGGACGCGGGCCGCCCCCGCGAGGCCGTCCGCGCCGCCCAGGCCGCCCAGCGCGTCGCCCGCCCGCTGGGCTCGCCCCGGCTGATGTCGCTGCTGGCGCTGCGCGAGGCGGGCGGCTGGGCGGGGCTCGCCGACCGGACCGGCTGCGAGCAGGCGCTCGTCCGCGCACAGGCCCTCTACGACCGCGGCCGCTGCGACCACGACCCCGAGTGGATGAGCTTCTACGGCGAGGCCGAGCTGGAGGGGCTCACGGCGCAGTGCTGGTCGGCGCTCGGCGACTGGCCGCGCGCGGCCCGGCACGCGAGCCGGGCCGCGGACCTCCAGGACCCGCACTTCACCCGGAACATCGCCCTGTACACGGCCGAGCTGGCGGACGACCTCGCCCGCGGGGGACGTCCCGACGAGGCCGCGGTCGCCGGACTGCGGGTCCTGGAGCTGCTGGACCAGGTCCAGTCGTCGCGGATCCAGACCATGCTGGCGGGGACGGCACGGGTACTGCTGCCGCACCGCAGGGCGGGCGGCGTCTCAGCGTTCCTCGAGCGGCACGCCTCGACACCGCGGACGGTGTGAACCGCGCTCTCCCGGCCCGTCGCGGCCGGGCGCCCCTGCCGCTGTGCTGCCCCGCCCCCGGGCCGGCCGCTGTGCCCGTGGTCGGCGCCCGCGGTCCGCGCCTTCGGTCAGACGAGGTGACCGAGGTCGTTCCAGCTCTCGATGGCCGGCTCGCCGTAGGCCCAGCCCAGAACCGACACCGACGTGGGGTTCAGACGGATCCGCGCCGCGAAGTCCAGCGGCAGACCCAGCCAGCGTGCCCCTATGGAGCGGAGGATGTGCCCGTGGGCGAAGACCAGCACGTCCCGGTCGGCCGAGCGGGCCCAGGCGACGATCTCGTCCGCGCGGGCCGTCACCTCGGCCAGGGTCTCCCCCTCGGGCACGCCGTCGCGCCAGATGAGCCACCCGGGCCGGACCGCCTGGATCTCCGCGGGGGTCATCCCCTCGTAGGCGCCGTAGTGCCACTCCACCAAGGTGTCCCAGACCTCGGCACGCTCGCCGAAGCCGGCGAGTGCGCACGTCTCCCGCGCGCGGACCAGCGGACTGGTGCGTACCTCGGCGTCGGCGAGGCCGTCGAAGGGCGGCCGGTGCAGCCGCTCCCCCAGCAGCTTGGCGCCCCGGCGGCCCTCCTCCAGAAGGGGGACGTCGGTCCTGCCGGTGTGCTTGCCGGACAGCGACCACTCCGTCTGCCCGTGCCGGGCCAGCAGAATGCGCGGTGCCATGGGGGACCTTTCCGGGAGAACCCTGGGAGGGGACCAGGGAGGAAATCGGGGGCGAATCCCCTCCATCATCGCTCACCCTGAACAGGGGCAACCCGGCGGGCGATCTCAGCGTCTTTGAGATCCGGGGCCCCTCGCGAGGGGCGCGGCCTTCCGCCGTAAAGTGGCACGTCCCGCGCCACCGGCGCCGCAGTGACCGAACCAGCAGCAGACAGCGACCAGACAGTGACCTGAAGGGGGAGGCGATCGGATGCCGCAGACCGAGACACCAGGCACCGAGGCGGCCTCGGGG
The DNA here is from genome assembly GCF_003032475.1 of Streptomyces sp. P3. Lineage (NCBI taxonomy): Bacteria > Bacillati > Actinomycetota > Actinomycetes > Kitasatosporales > Streptomycetaceae > Streptomyces > Streptomyces sp. P3. Next base: position 3,233,798 of record NZ_CP028369.1, on the reverse strand, counting down.
ACAGCCCGGCTGCGCTGGTGGACCGAGCTGCCCCTGCTGGTGCTGGTGTACCTCTGCTACTCGGCGGGGCGGCTGCTCGCGCGCGGTGACGTCTCCACCGCCGTCGACCACGGTCTGGCGATCCTGCGCGTCGAGAAGCTCCTCTACCTCAACGCCGAGCACCCGCTGAACCGGCTGTTCACGGCCCACGCCTGGATCGGCGTGCCGGCCGACTTCTGGTACGCGTCACTGCACTACCTGGTCACCCCCGCGATCCTGGTGTGGCTGTTCCGGTCGCGGACGCTGCACTACCGGGCGGCCCGCACCTGGCTGATGGCGTCCACCTCCGTCGGCCTCATCGGCTTCAGCCTGATGCCCACCTGCCCGCCGCGGCTGCTGTCGGCGGGGCACGGCTTCGTGGACACGATGGCCCAGTACAGCTCGTACGGCTGGTGGGGCGGCGAGGCGAGCGCGCCGCGCGGCATGGGCGGCATGACCAACCAGTACGCGGCAATGCCGAGCCTGCACGTGGGCTGGGCCCTGTGGTGCGGTGTGATGCTGTGGCGCCACGGCGGCACGCGCCTGGCGAAGACGGCGGGCGTCGTCTACCCGCTGGTGACCACGCTCGTGGTGATGGGCACCGCCAACCACTACTTCCTCGACGCGGCCGCCGGCGCGGCCGTGATGGGCGTCGGACTGCTGCTGACACCTTGGGCGATGCGCACAGCGGACCGGGCCCGGGCGTGGTTCGCCTCCCGCGTCCCGGCGCTCGCCCCCGGTCTCCCGGCGGACTCTCCCGCCCCTTCGGCCTCGGTTGTCAGTGGCGGATGCCAGACTTCCCCGGGTGAGCGAATTCCACGGCAGCGCGAGTCACGGCTCCGCCCCGGAGTCGAACCGGACGTCTCTCCCTCGGACGCGGGGGAAGGCGCTCCGGCAGCGGCTCGCTGAGCTGCGCGGCCCCGACACACCGGCCAAGGCGCTGGACGCCCGCGCCCTCGCCGCGCTCGCCGCGAACCCCGGCTGCAAACGGCGTGCCATCCTCGACGGCGCCGGCGTGAACAAGGCGGCCCTCGCGGGCGCGCTGGGCTCGCCGTCGGCTTTCGGACAGTCCCAGTTCGCCCTCACCCGCGGCAACGCCTTCGAGGCGAAGGTCAAGGCGGACGGCGGCGCGGAGCTGCTGCGACTGGTGCACGAACGGCTGGACCCGGCCGCACCGCCGCCCGTCGGCGCGGCCGTTCCCGACCTGTCCGCGATCGGCCCCGAGGGCCGCACGGCTCGTACGGCGCTGGCGCTGCGCGAGGCCGCCGCGGCCGCCGCGGAATCCGCCGGGGCCGGCGGCTGGACGCTCCTCGACCACCCGATGATCGCCCTCGACGTGGCGGGCTCCCCCGCCTTCCTCGAGCCGGACGCGGTCGTGGTCCACCCGGACGGCGGCTGGACGGTCGTGGAGATCAAGTCCTTCCCGATGCTGGACGGCGCGGCGGACCCCGCGAAGGTCGGCGCCGCCGCCCGGCAGGCCGCCGTCTACGTGCTGGGCCTCGAGGAGGTCGCCGCCCGTCTGGAGCCCGCCCCGCGCGTGCGCCACCGGGTGCTCCTGGTCTGCCCCAAGGACTTCTCCAACCTGCCCACCGCGTCCGCCGTGGACGTGCGCAAGCAGCGCGCCGTCACCCGCCGCCAGCTCGCACGCCTCACCCGCGTCCAGGAGATCGCCGACGCCCTGCCCGACGGCGTCTGCTTCTCCCCCGAGCTGCCCGCCGAGCAGCTGACGCAGGCCGTGGAGGCGGTCCCCGCGGCGTACGCGCCCGAGTGCCTGGCCGCCTGCGAGCTCGCGTTCCACTGCCGTGACCGCTCCCGCGCGGCCGGCGCGGTCACCTCGCTGGGCCGGTCGGTGCGGGCCGAACTGGGCGGGCTGAGCACCGTCGAGGACGTCCTGGCGGCGGCCCACGGCGAGGCCGGCGATCCGCGGGACCCGGCGGTCGCCGCCCTGCGCCGGGCCGCGGAGCTGCGCCGGGAGGCCCTGGGGGCGATGTGTCCCTGATCACAGCCCTGGCCCGGCTGGAGGCCGTCGCCACCGGCCGTGCCCAGCCCGCCGCCACCGTCCGCCACCGTCGGCTGTCCGAGCGCCCGCTGGTGTTCGTGCCGCTGACCACCGCCGGCGAGGCCGGCGCCCCGCTGGGCGCGCTGGTCGGCACCGAGCGGGACGCGCCGCGACTGCTCGTCGTGCCGCAGCCGCGCGACCGCGACCTGCGGTTCGCGTTCCTCGCCGAGCTGGCCGACGTGGTCCTGCCCTACCTCGACTCCTACGCCGACGACGTGGAGTGCGCCGAGCGGGCCGAGACCGACCCGGAGACCGGCAAGCGCGTCAAGGTCGAGGTCGAGCTGTGCGCGGACGCGCCCCAGCTGATCGTGCCGAGCCGCGCCGGCGTCGACCTCGTGCGCCTGCTGGGCCGCTCCATGCGCTTCCGGCGGACGGCCGAGCAGGACCCGCAGACGCCGTATCCCGCACCCCCGCGCGTGCCGCTGCTCGGGCGGTGGCTGACGCACTTCGGGGAGCGGTCCCGGGTGCCCGGTTCCTCGCTGCTGCTGGCCCTCACGGAGGTGCTGGGCCGGCACTGGGCGACCGGGCAGTCCAGCCTGGAGGACCAGCACCTGGGGGCGCTGCTCGCCTGGATCGACCCGCCGCCCGGCGAGACCGGCGCCGGGGCGGCGCTGCGCGCGGAGCTCGCACGGGACGCCGACGGGCAGTTGCGGTGCCCGCCGGCCGGTCCGGCCACCGACCCGGCGTTCGACAACAAGCTGCTCGCCCCCGCCATCGAGCGCTACGACCGCGCGCGCACCGCCCTGGCCGCCGCCGAGGACGGCCTGCAGGCAGACGACCGGCTGGGCGCGCTCACCGCCGCCGAGCGGGAGATCCGCGAGCTGGTGCGCAGCCGGACGCTGCCCACCTGGAACGCGGTGTGGGCGGGCCTGGACCTGCTGCGGGCCCTGCCCGAAGGCGCGCACGTCGAGGAGCGGTGGACGCGCGACCGCTGGTCGTTCACCGGCCACCGCGACCGGGTGGTCGCCGGCGAACCCCCGCAGCCGCGCCGGGACGACGCGGTCACGGCGGCCAACAAGCTCGCCACGCGCGAGCGCGAACAGGCCCGGCTGGAGGCCCAGGAGGCGCTCGACGACCCGCTGGCGATGGCGGGCCGCCGGCTGGCCGGGGAGGCCTTCGCGGGCGAGGTCGTCGACGTCGTCATGGCGTACGCCGAGGGGAGGCGGCCGAGCCCCCGTCCGCTGGTCACCGTACGGACGGACGACCGTCCGCATCTCGCCGAGCGGGCGAAGGCGTACCGGTCGCTGGGCGGGAAGCCGCAGGCCTCCGAGTTCGTGGAGCGGGTCGCGGAGGACCTGGTCGTGCTGCGGATCGTCGACAGGATGGGCCGCGGCAAGGAGCCCGAGGCGGGGTCCGTGCCGGAGAAGGGCGACCGGCTCTGCTTCACCCTCTTCGAGCACGAGCAGCGCGGCGGCGCGAAGCTGCCCGACCCGGAGGACACCCCGTGGACGCACGGCGGCCCGCCCGGTGAGCAGGCGCCCGAAGCCCCCGACTCCGTCACCCAGGAGGACGTCCTGTGACCGCCGAGGCCGCTGTCGACCCCGGTACCGCCGCCGCCCGCGCCACCGAAGCGATCCTGCGCGACACCCTGCACGCCACCGCGCGCGGGGTCGTCGTGGACTCCCCGCCGGGTGCCGGCAAGTCCACGCTCGTCGTCCGGGCGGCCCTCGAACTGGCCGACGCGGGCCGCTCGTTGATGGTGGTCGCGCAGACCAACGCGCAGGTCGACGACCTGGTGCTGCGGCTCGCCGAGAAGAGCCCCGAGCTGCCGGTGGGCCGGCTGCACAGCAGTGACGCCGACCCGTACGACAAGGCACTCGAGCAGCTGCCGAACGTGCGGAAGTCGGCGAAGGCGGGGGAGCTGGCCGGACTGCCGGTGGTGATCTCCACCGCCGCCAAGTGGGCGCACGTGAAGACCGACGAGCAGTGGCGGCACGCCATCGTGGACGAGGCGTACCAGATGCGGTCGGACGGTCTGCTGGCCGTGGCCGGGCTGTTCGAGCGGGCCCTGTTCGTGGGTGACCCCGGGCAGCTGGACCCGTTCTCGATCGTCGGCGGCGAGCAGTGGGCGGGGCTGTCGTACGACCCGTCGGCGTCGGCGGTGAGCACCCTCCTCGCGCACAACCCGGAGCTGCCGCAGCACCGGCTGCCGGTGTCCTGGCGGCTCCCGGCGTCGGCCGCGCCGCTGGTCTCCGCCGCGTTCTACCCGTACACGCCGTTCCGCAGCGGAACGGGGCACGGCGACCGCCGTCTCTCCTTCGCCGTTGCGTCGGACGGCTCCGGCCCCGACCGGGTGATCGACGAGGCGGCGGAGTCCGGCTGGGGCCTGCTGGAGCTGCCCGCCCGGCACACGCCCCGCACCGACCCGGAGGCGGTGCGGGCGGTCGCCACGGTGGTGCGGCGGCTGCTGGACCGGGGCGGCGCGGCCGTCTCGGAGCGCTCCCCCGACCCGGCCCCGCTCACGGCCGACCGGGTCGCGGTCGGCACCGCCCACCGCGACCAGGCGGCGGCCGTACGGACGGCACTGGCGGAACTCGGCGTCCGCGACGTGACGGTGGACACCGCGAACCGGCTGCAGGGCATGGAGTTCGACGTCACGGTGATCCTGCACCCGCTCTCCGGCCGCCCCGACGCCACCGCCTTCCACCTGGAGACGGGCCGGCTGTGCGTCCTCGCCTCCCGCCACCGGCACGCGTGCGTGGTGGTGTGCCGGGCGGGCGTCGCCGACCTGCTGGACGAGTACCCCTCGACGGAACCGGTGCAGCTGGGCACCCTCGTGAAGTTCCCGGACGGCTGGGAGGCCAACCACGCGGTGCTGGCGCGTCTCGGGGAACATCGGGTCGCCTGGAAGCCTTGAGGGTCCGGGGCCGAATGCCTCTTGCGCCATCGGGGGAGAATGGAAGGCGGTCTGCATCCGAACCGTACGAGGAGGAGAAGACATGGCGGAGCCCACGCCGCGTCGGAACGAACCGCGGCTACGCCCCGCGCCCCTGCTCTTCGAGCCCGCCGAGGCGGCCGGTGACCCTGAGCACTTCTTCGACCTGGAGTCGATAGACGATCCGGGCGCGCTGCTGACCCGGGCGACGGAGCTCACGCTCGCGTTCCGGGCGGCGGCCGACCGGGCCCTGGAGTTCCAGGCGATGGCGGCGGCCCAGCTCGCCGATCCGCGCCGCTTCGACCGGCTGACGACCGCGGACATCGCCGACCGGGCCGAGTGGACCGAGGACTACACGAAGAAGATGGTCGAGTTCGGCCGGGATCTGCTGCGGGGCGACGCCGAGGGGCGGGGGCCCGCCGACCCCGGGTGAGGCGTGCGAGCCGTGTGCGTCGCATGGGCCGTGCGCGCTGTGTGAGCCGTCTGCGCTGTGTGAGTCGAGTCGTGTGACACGGCGGCACCGTGCGATCTCACCGGTGGCATATGCCGGGCGGGCAAGATACTCCTTTCGCGCCTCTCCCGTCCCGATTTCCCGCAACCCTGCGAGTTCCCCTGCTCACGTTCGGTAGACATGCCGGTATGAGCAGCGCATACGACGAAGCCCTCGGCGTCACCCCGGACGGCGCCGCCTGGCTGGCCTCTGCCGGAACGTATCCGCGCAGCACGCTCGCCTTCTGGGAGGAGCGGCCGCAGGCGCCGGTCGTCCTGCCGTGCGGCGCGGTGTTCGACGTCGTCAGCGCGCCGGCGGTGTTCGGGCGGGCGATGCTCGACCGGTTGTGGGGCGACGGGCCGGGCTCCGGGCCGGTGGCCGCGTTCCGCGGCCGGACGCTGCTGTTCGCGGCGCCGGGCACGGCACAGCGGCTGCCCTCGCTGCTGGAGTGGGAGGAGTGGAGCGCCGAGGGCCGCCAGGACGGCCGTGCCGCGACCGTGCCGCCGCTGCTGTGCCACGGCACCGGCGACGCGGTGACCGTGCCCGCGCTGGTGCCGTCCGATCCGGGGTGCGGCGCCCGCTGGGTGGTCGCCCCGGACACCCGTCACCCCTGGCTTCCGGGGCCCGAGATCCTGCTGTGGGCGGCGGTGCGGGCGGCCCGCTCGGCCGTGCGCATATCGATTTCTCCTCCCCCCGACCAGGATGCTAAGGTCTACGACGTCAGCAGGCGCCGCTAGCTCAGTTGGTTAGAGCAGCTGACTCTTAATCAGCGGGTCCGGGGTTCGAGTCCCTGGCGGCGCACGACAGTGAAAGGCCCTTCGCGTGAGCGGGGGGCCTTTTCTCTTGCCTTCACAGCTTCGTCCCGGGGGTGATCCTCAGCGTCCACGCTCCCGACGCCGAGCGGCTCTCCACGTCCACCCGGACGCCGTCGCCCGGCACGGTGAAGCTCTCGCCGAGAGCCACCGGGGCGTCGGCGAGCGGCGGATAGACGGAGTTCTCCCAGCAGGCCTCGGTGCGCGGGTGGGCGTCGAGCACCTCGACCGGTCCGCGGCCCGACCGGGCTGCGCTGCTGACGCGGTAGACGAGGATGCCGGCGCGGCAGGCGGCGCGGTCGTTGCCCACCGGGCCGCGCGCCTCGAAGGCGAGCGTGCTGTCGGGGCCGGTGCGGACCACCGCGAGCCTGGCGCCGCCGGGCACGGGGGCCGGCTCCGCGGGGACCTGCCGCCCGGGGGCCGACCGCACAGGGGCGGGGACCGGCCGCCCGGGGCCCGACCGCACGGGGACCGGGGCCGGCTGCGCGGAACCGAGGGCCGGTTCCCCGGGGGCTCGTGCGGCCTGGGCGCCCGGTCCGGCGCCGAGCGGCTCCAGCGTCAGCCGGGTCGGGCCGGGGCCCCGCAGGCACAGCACCTGGCGCGGATCCAGCCAGCCCAGCTTCCACTTGTGCCAGGCGAACAGGTCGGGGGCGAGTCCGAACTGGCTGCCCATCAGGTCCCAGTCACCGACGTAGGTATCCCAGTCGCCCTTGCCGTCGACGGGGCGGTGGTAGAGGTCGGGCAGGTCGAAGACATGGCCGGTCTCGTGGGCGAGAACGAGCCGGTCCGGGGGGTGCTTCTCGAACACGGTGACGACCCGGCGGATGTCGGTTCCGTCGGCGTGCAGCGGGTCGTCCAGGTTGACGACCTTCGTGGCGTCCGAGTCGACGCCGGGGGCGTCCGGGTCGGCCACGAAGTAGACGACGTCATAGCGGGAGAAGTCGACGTGGGGGTCGGCGGCGGCCAGGGCGTCATGCAGGTAGGAGGCCCGGTCATCGGAACTCCAGTCACGCCGTATGGCGTAGGCGGTGGACGGCTTCGGCATGCGGATCCACCGCTTCAGCGGATGGGAGCGCAGGCTGAACCTGCCGTACGACGCCTGCTCGAAGAAGCGGCTGGTGGCCGGGAAGTGGTCGGCGGCCAGTTCGGCGGGCGAGGCCAGCGGGCCATGGTCGGGGAACGACAGGAACACCATCACCGCGTCCAGCGAGCGGGCCGGTCGGGGGTAGGCGGCGTTCCAGGTGTCCAGGCCCTCCGAGTGGTGGGCCGCGGTGCGGGCCAGGGCGCAGGGCGCGGCGGAGAAGGGTTCGGCCACCGAGGGGTTGCCGATGAGGGAGGTCGCGGCGAGCGCGGTGAGGGTGGTGAACACGGCCGCGGTACCGCGCAGTCGGGGGCGCGGGAGCAGGCGCACGGCTCGCGGCAGTCGCGGCAGTCGCGGCACAGAGACCTCCGGGGGCGGTTCATGGGACACCGCCACCCAGACTGTGTGTGTTTGTCGTATTACGCCCTGTTTTTCTGCACCAGACGAGTGAGGACGCGGAATGCGGGCATCACCCCGACACCCCCGAAATTCTCACGGAACGTCACAAGCGGTCGCAGGCCCGCAGAACCGGGCCAGGTGCGGGCAGAAACGATCTGTCAGAAAGCCGGGTTGTTCCGGGACACTGGGCATGGGCTGCGCGGGTCCCCGGGCAGCCTCTATGATCGGCACACTTTCCTGCACGGACAGAGATCGAGTGCACTGCGGGAGCGAGCGGTGAGCGGAACGTCCGAAGGGCCGACGCCCGCGGCAGACCTCGACCGGTCAGCCGTCACAGAGAGTGACATCAACAGTACGAGCGGCGGGCCTGCGGCCTACCGGTCCGTCTTCGCGGCGGCGCCGCTCGCCATGGCCGTCGTGGACGGCGAGGGGCGGATCGTCGATGCCAACGGCGCGCTCGGCGCACTGCTCGGCGACGGCAGCGCCCCGCTCGTCGGGCGGGTCGCCTCCGACCTGCTGGACCTGGCCTCCGACGCCCGGATCCGGCACGCCTACCGCGAGGTCCTGCGCGGCCGCCGGGCCAAGCTGCGCTGCACCCGGCGACTGAAGCAGCCCGACGGGCACGCGCTGTGGGCGCAGGTCACCGTCTCGCCGCTGGAGGCGTCCCAGACGCCGGGGGCGGAGACGCCCGGGGTGCTGCTGTCCGTGGCCGACGTCAGCGCCCAGCGTGATCTGCAGGCGCGGCTGCGGCACCTGCAGATGCACGACCCGGTGACCCGGCTGGCCAACCGCACGCTGTTCTTCGAGCGGGTGTCGGCCGCGCTGGAGGCGGAGGCGGAGGCGTACGAGCGGAGCGGCACCGGCCGGATCGGCCTGTGCTACCTGGACCTGGACGGCTTCAAGGCGGTCAACGACACCCTCGGTCACCGGGTGGGCGACCGCCTGCTGGCCGCCGTCGCCGAGCGGCTGAACGGGTGCGCCGAGGAGGCCGGGCGGACCAGGCCGAGCGTGCCACTGGTGGCCCGGCTCGGCGGGGACGAGTTCGCCCTGCTGGTGGAGGACTCCACCGGCACCGACCAGCTCGCCGACCTCGCCGAGTCCGTGCTCAAGACGCTCCGGGCCCCGTTCGACCTGGCCGGGCACCGGCTGAACGTGTCCGCGTCGATCGGGGTGGTGGAGCGGGCCGCGGCCGGCACCACCGCGACCGGCCTGATGCAGGCCGCCGACACCACGCTGTACTGGGCGAAGGTGGACGGCAAGGGCCGCTGGACGCTGTTCGACCCCGAGCGCAACGCCCATCTGATGACCCGGCAGGCGCTGGCCTCCACGCTGCGTCCGGCCATCGAGCGCGGCGAGTTCCGGCTCGACTACCAGCCGCTGGTCGGCATGTCGGACGGCCGGCTGCGCGGCGTGGAGGCGCTGGTGCGCTGGGACCACCCCCGGTTCGGCCCGCTGCCGCCGAATCGGTTCGTCGCGCTGGCCGAGGAGGACGGTTCGATCGTCCCGCTCGGCCGATGGGTTCTGGCCACCGCCTGCCGTCAGGCACGGCAGTGGCAACTGGACAATCCGGACGATCCGCCGCTGTTCGTCAGCGTCAACGTGGCGGTGCGTCAGGTGTGGGACTCCGACCTGGTGGCGGACGTGGCGGAGATCCTCGCCGAGACCGGGCTCGCGCCGCACCTGCTCCAGTTGGAGCTGACCGAGTCGGCGGTGATGGGCTCGGCGGGACGGCCGTTGCAGGCGTTGCAGGCGCTCAGTGACATGGGCGTGGGCATCGCGATCGACGACTTCGGCACCGGCTACTCCAACCTCGCCTACCTGAGCCGGCTGCCGGTGTCGGTGCTGAAGCTGGACGGCTCCTTCGTGCGCGGCTTCCAGTACGAGAGCGACAAGGAAGGGGCCACCCCGCCGAACCCGGCCGACCAGGTGGTCGTCGAGGCGATGATCGACCTGGCCCACCGGCTGGGGCTGACCGTCACCGCCGAGTGCGTGGAGACGTCCGCGCAGGCGACCCGGCTGCGCAGCATCGGCTGTGACACCGGGCAGGGCTGGCTGTACTCCCGCCCGGTGTCGCCGGACCGCATCTCCGAACTGCGCGGAACCGCCGAGTCCTACGCGGTCGGCAACCCGTAGGCGTCCGCGACGAGTTCGTAGGAGCGCAGCCGCAGGGCGCCGCGGTGGGCGTGACTGGTGAGCATCAACTCGTCGGCGCCGGTGCGCTTGTGCAGGTCGTCCAGGCCGGTGCGGACCTCGTCGGCGGTGCCGTGGATGATGTTCGCCGTCCAGGAGTCGACGAACTCCCGCTCCAGCGGGCCGAGTCGGTGCGCCTGTGCCTCCTCGGGGGACGGGAACAGGCCGGGGCGGCCGCTGCGCAGCCGGACCATGTTGACGCCGGTGGCCAGGACCTGGCGGCGGGCCTCGCGTTCGTCGTCGGCAGCGAGCACGGAGACGCCGATCAGCGCGTAGGGCTCGGCGAGCACCTCGGAGGGCCGGAACGACGCCCGGTACAGGTCGAGGGCGGGCACGGTGTTCTGCGCGGAAAAGTGGTGCGCGAAGGCGAAGGGCAGACCGAGCACACCGGCCAGACGGGCGCTGAAGCCGGAGGAGCCGAGCAGCCAGACCGGCGGCCGGTGCGCCGACTGCACCCCGCCGGGGGAGGTGCCCTGGATGGGGCCGGGGATGGCGTGCACCCTGCGGTAGGGATGGCCGTCGGGGAAGTCGTCGTCGAGGAAGCGGGTGAGTTCGGCGAGCTGCTCGGGGAAGTCGTCGGCGCCCTCGTGCGGGGTGGCGGTCCGGCGGAGGGCGGCCGCGGTGCCTGGGTCGGTGCCGGGAGCGCGGCCGAGGCCGAGGTCGACGCGGCGGGGGGCCAGCGCCTCCAGGGTGCCGAACTGCTCGGCGATGACGAGGGGCGCGTGGTTGGGCAGCATCACGCCGCCGGAGCCGAGCCGGATGCGGTCGGTGTGGGCGGCGAGATGGGCGAGGATCACCGCGGGCGAGGACGAGGCGACGCCGGGCATCGAGTGGTGCTCGGCGACCCAGTAGCGGTGGAAGCCGCGCGACTCGGCGAACCGCGCGAGGGCGACGCTGGTGCGCAGGGCGTCGGCGGCGGTGCTGCCGGAGCCGACGGTGACCAGGTCCAGTACGGACAGGGGGGTCGGGGCGCTGCCCCGTGCCGTGCCGCGGATCCCGTCCCCCGCAGTGGTTTCGTCCGCCGTCGTGGCCCCGTCCCTCGCGGTGGTCCGGTCGGCGGCCGTCGTCCCGCCTGCCGTCGTCGCGCCCGCCGGCTCGGCCGGTGCCGGCGTCTCTTCTGCGGCCACGGGGATCCTCCTGTCGTCAGCCGTGTGCTGTCCTCGCAGCGCTAACAGGAGGGTGTCCCCGCTTATTCCCGGCGGACCGGGACCGGCGGCGGGGCAGGCGGGCACGCCCGGCGTCGTACCGGGCCCTCACACCTGCACGACGGGCTCCCGGGTGAACAGGGCGCCGAGCCCCGGCGCGTTCACCCGCCGGTCGGTGAGGCGCAGCGCCTCCCACACCGTGACCTGGTTGGCGGTGAGGACCGGCTTGCCGAGCTCCTTCTCCAGCTCCGTCAGGTACGCGGCCGTGTGCAGGGCGGTGCCGGGCAGCAGGACCGCCTGCGCCTCGGGGGAGTCGGCCGCCCGCGCGAGCGCGAACACCTCCGCCTCGCCCCAGGCGCCCACCTCGGCCGCCGTGCCGATCCCGGCGCCGTGGACGCCGGTCACCCCGACGCCGCCCGCCCGGAGGAAGTCGGCGAAGAGCGCGGCCACGTCGTCCGGGTAGGCCGCCGCGACGGCCACGCGCGCGGCCCCGAGCTCCCGGGCCGCCCGCACGAAGGCGAACGAGGTCGAGGAGGCCGGCGTTCCGGCGCTGGTGGCCAGGGTGCGCACCTGTTCCTGGGCGCCCTCCCAGCCGTGCACGAAGCCGCCGCTGGTGCTCGCCCACACGATCGCCTCGACGCCCGCGAGCCGCAGTTGCGCGACGCCCTCCGCCAGCTGCTCGGTCGCGCCCTTCTGCCGCAGGGCGTCGACCCGGTGGGTGCCCTCGCCGACGCCGGTGTGGACCAGGTCCAGCCGGACGTCGCTGCCCAGGAGCTGCTCGATGCGCGGGTAGTCGTCCTCGGCGGAGTGGCCCGGGTAGAGGAATCCGAGTGCGGTCATGTCCAGCCTTTCCTGCTGCTCTTCTTCCGGCAGTGCCGGCGGCGGGTCCCGCGGCGGGGCCGGCCTCCGGCGGTTCGGTGGGCCGCACGCGCGCCGGGCTGTCCGGCGGCGCTCCACGGTCCCACCGCCCGGGTACCCAGTCGGCGCAACGCCGCCCACACGGTCACCTGGTTGGCCGAGATGAGCGGTACGCGGGTCGGGCGGCCGGCCGGGGGCGCCACGTCCGCCTCGGCCGGGCGCTCCCCCGGGGTGTCCCCCACGCGGCAGGGTCCGCACGACGCCGACGGGCAACGGGTGGTCGTGGCAGCCGTGTTGACGACGGTGGGCCCGGATGCCACCGTGGTCAATCCGCGCACGTCATCAACCGTGCCCGTCGGAATCCGCGCACGTCATCAACCGTGCCCGTCGGACGCGCGGGGGAAGGGACACCGGATGGCCGCCGTCCCCCCGTCCCCCGCCGCGCCGCCTCCCGCCGCCCCTTCCGCCCCTCCCACGCTCCTCGTCCTCGACGCGGACCCGCCGCCCCGGCTCGGGCGGCTCACCGGGCGGGTCCGGGTGGTGCACACCGACGAGGCCTCGCTCGCCGAACGGCTGCCGGCCGCCGACGTCCTGCTGGTCTGGGACTTCACCTCGCGCGCGGTCCGCGACGCCTGGCCCGGCGAGGGCCCGCGGCCACGCTGGGTGCACACGGCGAGCGCGGGCGTGGACCACCTGATGTGTCCTGAACTCACCGCGTCGGACACGGTGGTGACGAACGCCCGCGGCGTGTTCGACGAGCCGGTCGCCGAGTACGTCGCCGCGCTGGTGCTGACGATGGCGAAGGACCTGCCCCTGACCTGGGAGCTCCAGCAGCGGGGCGAGTGGCGGCACCGGGAGGGCCGGCGGGTCGCCGGGACCCGGGCCGTCGTCGTCGGGTCGGGGCCGATCGGGCGTGCCGTCGCCCGCACGCTGAAGGCGCTCGGCATGACCGCGGCGGTCGTCGGCCGCGTCCCGCGGACCGGCATCCACGGCCCCGACGACCTGGACCGGCTGCTGGCCCGTGCCGACTGGGTGGTCGCGGCCGCGCCGCTCACCGAGCAGACGCGGGGCATGTTCGACCTCCGGCGGTTCGGCGTGATGCAGCCCTCGGCCCGGTTCGTGAACGTCGGCCGCGGGCAACTGGTCGTGGAGGAGGCGCTGGTGCGGGCCCTGGAGCGGCGGTGGATCGCCGGCGCCGCCCTGGACGTCCTCGCCTCGGAGCCGCTGCCTGTCGACAGCCCGCTGTGGCGGGTGCCGGGTCTGCTGATCTCGCCCCACATGAGCGGTGACACGGTCGGCTGGCGGGACGACCTCGGCGCGCAGTTCGTCGAGTTGTTCGAGCGGTGGGCGGTCGGCCGGCCACTGCGGAACGTGGTCGACAAGCGGCGCGGATACGTGCCCGGGCACTGACGTCCCGTCGCTGCGCATACGGCGGCCGGGGCGACACAGGCGTTGCCCGGGGCGGCTCGGGCATGGCCGGAGCCGGTGCTCAGGCGTGTGGCCCCGTGCGGCTCAGGTGTTAGCGACGGCTCAGGCGTGGTCCGGGGCGGTCCGGCGCAGCTCGTCACGCCACAGGGCGCTGTCGACGTAGTGGTTGTCGTAGCGCTCGGAGCTCGCGCGGATCTCCTCCACGCCCGCCTCGCCGTGGTGCACGCGCTCCAGCAGCCGGTAGTAGTCGAAGCGGTGCAGTCCGGGCGTGAAGAGGACGAGCAGTTCGGCGGTGCTGCCGGGAGCCGGCGCGAAGGCGTGCGGGACGGTCGGCGGGACGGTCAGGAAATCCCCCCGGTCCAGGGTGCGCACCTCGTCGCCGATCAGGAAGCGCATCCGGCCGTCCAGGACGTAGAACACCTCGGTCGCCCTGGTGTGGAAGTGCGCGGGAGCGCCGGGTGAGCCCTCGGCGAAGGCCGCCTTGTTGGCGGTGAGGGCCTCGCCGGTGGCGTCCGCGTCGGCGAGCAGCGTGATCAGGCTGAGGGCGCCGTCCTGGAGGGTCTCGGCCTGGCCGGAGCGGACGACGAGGGGGCTGCTGTTCATGGGGGCTCCCTAAGATCGGCGGGCGGTCCGCGGCTGAGGCCGTCGGACCCGTCACCCATGAATCTAGGCCCGCGAGAGACCCGCCGAACGGTGCATTGGGAGGTCGTTCCCATGGGTCAATCCGCGGCGGTGCGCGGGTCGTCGCCGACGGCCGTCCCGGGTTCTGAGCAGCGGGGGACGCGACGCGCCGGCCGCCCGTGCGGTCCGGGTCGGGAGAGCCTCGGCGAGGTCCTTCGCGAGGCCTTTCGCGACGAACGGGGCCGGAAGCGATCCGCATAACTCGCCGGAACCCGGGTAGCGGCGCGCCCATGGCTCGACCACAAGCACATCGATCAGGAACCGGCCCCCGACCCCACAGAGGACCCAGCCGCCGCTCACTGCTCACGGCGGCGGTGTCGCTGAGCGCCGCCGGAAGTCTGGGGGCGGCAGGCTGCAGCCGCGTCCCGGACGACGGAAAGGTTCTGGGGGGCGGTCTTCTGGACACTTTGCGGAAGCAGGGGTCCGTGAAGATCGGCATCGCCAGCGAGCCGCCCTTCGGGTACGTCGGGGACGACGGACGGGCCACCGGGGAAGCGCCCGCGATCGCGCGGGTGATCTTCAAGCGGCTCGGCATCGACGACGTCGAGCCGGTGCCGGTGGACTTCGGCGCCCTCATACCGGGGCTCAAGGCCCGGCAGTTCGATGTGGTGTCCGCCGGTATGTACATCAATCCGGTCCGGTGCGAGCAGGTGCTCTTCGCCGACCCGGACTATCTGATGCTGGACTCCTTCATCGTCCGCAAGGGCAATCCGCACGGCGTCAGGACGTACGACGACGTCAAGAAGAAGGGGCTCAAGCTCGCCTCCGGGAAGGCGTACGCCCAGATCGACTACGCCAAGGCCGCGGGCATCAAGGACGTGCTGGTCCTGCCGGACCAGGTGGCCGGTCTGGACGCGGTGGCCCAGGGCCGGGTGGACGCCTTCGCGGGCACCCGCATCACGGTGAAGTCGGCGGTGGCGAGTTCCGGACGGGTGTCCGCGACCGAGCCGTTCCAGCCCGTGGTGGACGGCGAACCGGCGTACGGCGCGGGCGGCTTCGCCTTCCGGCAGTCCGAGAAGAACCTCCGTGACGCGTTCAACGGGGAACTGCTGGAGCTCAAGAAGGACGACTACCGGGAACTCCTCGGGATCGTCGCCCCCTTCGGCTTCGTAAGGGCCGACATGACGGACCTCACGGCGAAGGAGCTGTGCGGCTGATGATGAGTTCCGAGTTCTTCACCACCTGGTTCCTGCCGGGCATCTGGGTGACCGTCCAGGTGACGGTGTACGCGGCGGCCCTCGGCGCGGCCATCTCGTTCGGGATCGGTCTGGCCCGCGGGTCGCGGTACTGGATCGTCCGCTTTCTCGCCGGGATCTACTTCGAGGTCTTCCGGGGCATGTCGGCGCTGGTGCTGATGTTCTGGATGTTCTTCGCGCTGCCCCTGTTCGGCTGGCAGCTGGTGCCCATGTGGGCCGGCGTCAGCGCGCTCGGCCTGACCTACGGCGCCTACGGCTCCGAGATCGTCCGCGGGTCCCTGGCCGCCGTCTCCCCGGCGCAGAAGGAGGCGGGCGTCGCGCTCAACTTCACCCGGCTGCAGCGGCTGCGTCTGATCGAACTGCCCCAGGCCTGGCCCGAGATGGTGCCGCCGTTCAACAACCTGCTGATCGAGCTGCTGAAGGGCACCGCCCTGGTCTCGGTCATCACGGTGGCCGACATGACGTTCGCCGGCAACCTGGTCCGGCTGGGCACCAACGAGACCACCCCGGTCTACACCCTGCTGCTGGTCCTGTACTTCGTCCTCGCCTTCCTCATCACCCGCGGCATGCGGCTGCTGGAGCGCAGGGCCAAGGCGGGGATCGGCCGGCGGCCCGAGAAGACCGGCGGGACCGCCCGCAGGTCCGGCACGCGCGGCGAACGCCTGTCCGCCGGTTCGCGGTCCGCGGCAGGAGGCACGGCATGAGCTGGGACTGGAACGTCGTGGACGCCTTCATGCCGCGCTTCTGGGACGGCGTGCTCGTCACCCTGCAGGCGCTGGCCGCCGGCACGCTGATCGCCTTCACGCTGGGACTGGTGTGGGCGCTGGCCCAGCGGTCCGGTCGGGCGTGGGTGCGCCGGCCGGTCGTCGCCGTCACGGAGTTCGTCCGCAACACGCCGCTGCTGGTGCAGCTGTTCTTCCTCTTCTACGTGGTGCCGAACTTCGGCCCCTCGATGTCGCCGCTCACCACCGGCATCGTCGGCCTCGGTCTGCACTACTCCACCTACACCGCGGAGGTGTACCGCGCGGGCATCGACGGCGTGCCCGCAGGCCAGTGGGAGGCGGCCACGGCGCTGAACCTGCCCAGGGGCCGCACCTGGCGGGTGGTGATCCTCCCGCAGGCGATCCGCCGGGTCGTCCCGCCGCTGGGCAACTACGTCATCGCCATGCTCAAGGACTCTCCGATGATCGCGACCATCGGTGCCTTCGACATGCTCGGCGAGGCCCAGACCTTCAGCAACGAGACCTTCACCACGGAGGCGCTGACCGTCGTCGGCGTGGCGTTCATCGTCATCGCCTACCCCGCCTCCCTTCTGATCCGAGCCCTGGAGCGACGCCTTGTCCGCTGACACCGATCCCGCACAGACCCTCGAGCCCCTCGCCAACCCGCCGGTGGACGGCAGTGAGCTGATCCGCTTCGACCAGGTCACGAAGCGCTTCGGCGACAACACCGTCCTCGACCGGCTCGACTTCTCCGTCGACTCCGGCAAGCACGTCACGCTGATCGGCCCGTCGGGCTCCGGCAAGACGACGATCCTGCGGCTGCTGATGACCCTGGCCACGCCCGACGAGGGCACCATCAGGGTGGGCGGCGAGTACCTGACCCACGAGGAGCGCGACGGCAGACTGGTCCCGGCCGGCGAGAGGCACGTCCGCGAGGTCCGTAAGAACATCGGGATGGTCTTCCAGCAGTTCAACCTCTTCCCGAACATGAAGGTGCTGCGCAACATCACCGAGGCCCCCGTCACCGTCCTCGGCCTGTCCGGGGACGAGGCGGAACAGCGGGCGCGCGAGCTGCTCGAACTGGTCGGTCTGACCGAGCACATAGACAAGTACCCGAGCCAGCTGTCCGGCGGCCAGCAGCAGCGGGTGGCGATCGCCCGGGCGCTGGCGATGCGGCCGCAGGTCCTGCTGCTGGACGAGGTGACCTCGGCGCTGGACCCGGAGCTGGTGGCCGGAGTCCTGGACGTGCTGCGGGACATCGCCCGCACCACCGACATCACCATGCTCTGCGTGACCCACGAGATGGGCTTCGCCCGGGACATCTCCGACCAGGTGCTGATGTTCGACTCGGGCCGTGTCATCGAGTCGGGTCCGCCGGAGAAGATGTTCAGCGATCCGGAGCAGGAGCGCACGCGGGAGTTCCTCAGCGCCGTGCTGTGACGGCTCCGGACCCGACCGGCGGGCACGTACCGGCGGGCGGGCGACGTGGACCGGAGGCCGGGTGTGCTCAAGTCGGCCGGGCGGGCGACGTGGGTTGGGCGGGCCGGGCGTATCCGAGCCGGGACGGACGGGCGGGCGACGTGGGCCGGGAGCGGGCCGGCGTCGTCGGCGACCCGGTTGCCGCCGATGGCATATGCCGATGGAACGGTCTGCTGGAGAGGGGGCCGGCAATCCCGGCGACGCCCCTCCCCGCAGGCCCGTCCCCGGTTATCGTGGTAGCGGTGCACTGACCGGATTACGGCCCATAGGCAAGCGCAGCCGACACAGCGAGCGCAGGGGGAACCGTGGCGCTGAAACACGAGCCGACCGCGCCGTACCACTCGACCCAGCACGCGCTGCGCGTCCTGGAGAGCGTGGCGCGGCACCCCACCGGAATCACCGACACCCGACTCGCCCGCCTGACCGGCCTCGACCCGGAGCGCCTGACCACGCTCCTGCGGATGCTGCGCCGCGAGGGATACGTCGAGCAACTCGCCGACGGGGTGTACGTGACCGGTGACGCCCTCACCCGCCTCGGCTCCGCAGAGGACCACGACCAGGCCCTGCGCGCGAGGCTCCAGCACACCCTCGACCGGCTGCGCGACTCCGTCGGCGCGGCCGTCTACATCAGCCGGTACGTGGACGGCGAGGTCACCATCACCCAGTACGCGGACGGCCCCGCCACGCCGTCCGTCAACGAGTGGTTCGACTTCCGCCGTTCCGCGCACGCCACCGCGCTCGGCAAGAGCCTGCTCGGCCAGCTCGACCACAACGGCCGCCGCGACCACCTCTCCCGGCACAAGATGGCCCGGCTCACCTCGCGCACCATCACCAGCGACAAGCTGCTGCTGTCGCGTCTGGAGGCCCAGGCGCCCACCGTCCCGGTGCTCGACCTCCAGGAGTACGCGATCGGCACGGTCTGCGCCGCCGTCCCGATCACCGCGGGCTCCACGGCGGGCTGTCTGGCCCTCTCCCTGCCCGTCGCCCACGCCCACCGGCTCCGCCAGGCCGCCGAGACCCTGAACAGGAACGCGGCGCCGGTCCTGCTGTCGCTCGCCATCTGAGACGCGGCCGCGGGGGTGCCGCCGCATGGTCGGAAGCACCCCCGCGGACCGGGTAGTATTTTCTTCGTCGCCGGCCGCCGAAGGCGGAGGGCGAGAGTCATGCGCCGCTAGCTCAGTTGGTTAGAGCAGCTGACTCTTAATCAGCGGGTCCGGGGTTCGAGTCCCTGGCGGCGCACAGATGAAGGGCCTCTCGTGAACACGAGGGGCCCTTCGGCTTCCCCGGATCGCCCCTCGGTCTGCCCGGATCCCTCACCTTTCCCGGCGTCCCCTCCCTCCACGGCCGGCCGGGCCGGTCCGGCCCCTCTGGTCCGCACGGCAGGTCCGGCCGCCGCGGCCTCCCGCGCCGTCAGCCTCCGGTAGGCGGACTCTCCCGGCGGCCGCCACCACACCGGGTCGGCGCAACGCGGCCCCTCGCCCCGCAGCAGGGCCCGGTGGATCTTGTTCGTCGCGGTGACGGGCATCCGGTCCACCACCCGCACGAACCGGGGCGCCATCTTGGTGCCCAGGTCGGGCTGGGCGAGCAGGAAGCCGGCGAAGCCCGCCGGATCGAACGTCCCGGCCAGCGTCGCCATCACCTGGTCGCCGGTCACCGGGTCCGGCACCGCGTAGACGGCGACGGCGTCCGCCCCCTCGTACCGGGCGAGGATGTTCTCGATCATCGCGGCGGCCAGGTTCTCGCCGTCGACGCGAAGCCGGTCGTCGGTGCGGCCCGCGAAGTAGAGGAAGCCCTCGCGGTCCCGGTAGAAGAGGTCGCCGGTCCGGTACGCGCCGTCCTCCCGGCGCCGCTCCGCCTCCGCCGCCGGGTTGCGCCAGTAGCCCTCGAAGGGGTTCGGGCCCCGGTTGACCAGCTCCCCGATCGCCGCGTCGCCGTTCAGCAGCCGCCCCGCCGCGTCGAACACGGCCCGCGGACACTCCTCGCCCGTCTCCGGATCGAGGACGACGAGACCCGGGCCCGCCCGGCCGACCGCGCCCGGCGGTGTGCCGGGCGACCACTGCACCGCCGCCCCGCCCTCCGAGGAGCCGTACCCCTCCACCAGCCGCACCCCGAAGCGCCGTTCGAAGGCTGCCGCGTCCACCGCTCCCGCCTCGGTGCCGAAGCCCAGGCGCAGCACGTGGTCCCGGTCGTCCGGGCCCGGCTCGGTGGCCAGGACGTACTGGATCGCCCGGCCGACATAGGTGAAGTACGTCGCCCTGTGGCGCCGTACGTCCGCCAGGAACCCCGACGCCGAGAAGCGCCGGCGCAGCGCCACCCCGGCGCCGGCCGTCAGCGCCGGGGCCCAGTCGGCGATCACCGCGTTGCCGTGGAACATCGGCATGCAGACGTAGTGCACGTCGTCCGGGCCGACGGCGAACTGTCCGGCCAGGGAGCGCCCGGCGGCCGACAGCCGGCCCTGTGTGCAGATCGCGGCCTTGGGGGCGCCGGTCGAGCCGGAGGTGAAGTAGAGCAGGAACCGGTCGGCGGGCGTGGCGCGGGACGGGTCCGGGCGGGCGTCCGCGTACGGGACGAGGAGCTCGTCGTACGCGGGCGTGCCGGTGATCAGCAGGCGGACTCCGGGCAGGTCGAGTCCTCTGAGCAGCGGCAGGTGGGCGTGCTCGGTGATCAGCAGCCGGCACTCGGTGTGCAGGACGTCCCGGGCCAGCTCGGGGCCGCGCCGGGTGGAGTTGATCCCGGCGACGGCCGCCCCGGCGAGGGCCGCGGCCGACAGCCAGAGCGGGAACTCCGGTGTGTTGTCCAGCAGCAGCCCGAGGTGCGGCGGCCCGTCCGGCGGCAGCAGGTCGGTCAGCAGAGCCGCCCGGGCGGCGGCGCCGGCGGCCACCTCGTGGTGCGTGAGGACCGTGTCCTCGCACCACAGCCCCGGCCGGCGGTCGCCCCAGCGGGCGGCCACGAGTTCGGCGACGGTACCGGTTCCCCTGGTGGACTCCATGAGCGGGCACGGTAGTTGACGTGCCGTCAGATGTGGAGGGTCAGGGGACGCGCCGTCAGGGCAGCAGGCCGTCCGCCTCTGAGAGGAAGGTGTGGGCGATGACCATGAAGCCGATGCAGAAGGTGATGAACACGGCGAAGAAGGCCAGCAGGAAGCCCGTGCCCAGGGCGAGCCTCGCCCGGTTCGGCCGGTGGGCGGTGGCCCTCTCCGGGTGGTCCGGCGCGTAGTACACGGTGACGATGTCACCCTCGATGACGGTGCCCGGACCGCCGCCCTCGTCGAAGCGGAAGGCGCGACCGTCCCTCGTGGTGAACTCGTAGACGTGGTGCAGGGTGGTGCTCACCGAGGTGTCGTTGCCCCCGCCGCTCGTGCGCGTGTAGGCCCGCAGACAGCGGCCCTCGGCCGTGAACCCGCTGTCCCAGGCCGCTCGGACCTGCCGGGTGCGGCCGAGGGCCTTGTACGCGAAGAAGAGCACGCCGACGATCATGACGGTCGGCACGATGTAGAAGAACGTTTCCATGAGCTCCCCCGGATGTCCTGGCGCCGGTCGGTCCTGTCGGCGTGCAGGGAACGTACCCGTGTGCGGGCCCGGGGGAGCTCAAGCGATGCTCAGGAAATTCGGCCGCTCAGAACGTGGTAGCCGTGGCCGCTCGCGCCGCCGACGGTGAGCACGAAGGCTTCCGCCGTGGTGAGCCCGAGCACGGCGGCGTACCGCTTGGTCCTTTTGCGCATGCTGCCGCTCCTGGAGAACGTGGGGAGTTCACTGAGCCGAGCCGTGCAGGTCTAGACCAAGTTCGAGGTTATGGGCGTGCGCGGGACATGTCCATACCCGTCACCCGTTCTGTTCGACGGGTCGTCAGGGCGACTGCTCCCGGCCCGCGCAGAAGGCCACGGTCAGGTCCTTCACCAGCGCCTTGCGCTCGTAGTCGTCCAGTTCCACGAGCCCGCGCATGGTCAGCCGGGTCACCGTGTCCTCCACCGAGTCGACGACCGAGGTCAGCACGGTGGCCCGGTGCTGGGCGTCGAGCGCGGCGATCCGGCGGCGGTGCATCGCCGCGGCGACCTCGGGGGCGTACTCCACCCGGACCGGCTGCACCGAGAACACCTCGAGGCCGACCACCCCCGCGTCCCGCGCGACCAGCCGGGTCAGCGCCTCCCCCGCCGCCTCCGCCGAACCCCGGCCCGCGCCCGGCGTCTCCACCGGGATCCGGGCCAGGGCCGCCTCGACGCACTCGCGCAGATACGTCTCGTGGTCCTCCACCCCCAGCGTCGCCCGCGCGGTGTCCCGCACCCGCCACACCACCAGGGCCACCACCCGCAGCGCGACCCCGCTGCCGTCGGCGGCGGACATCGGCTCGCTGCGCCAGTGCCGCAGCCGCACGTCCACCAGGCGGCGCAGCGGCAGCGGGTTCACCCACAGCAGGCCGGTGCGCCGCACCGTGCCCCGGTAGCGGCCGAACAGGCCGAGCACCCAGGCCCGCCCGGTCCGTCCGCGGGCGAGACCGCCGAAGCCGAACAGGGCGAGCGTGCCCGCACCCGCGTACGCCGCCCACTGCGCCGGACCGAGGCCCGCGCCCGCGATCTCCGGCAGCCGCAGCGACGCCACCGCGAGCGGCGGCAGGACCCCGGCCCACCACGAGACGGCCACACAGCCGGCCACCCCGCATACTCCGCCGAGCACCCCCAGGGCGCCGGGCAGCACCCGCGCCGGCCGCTCCGCCAGCTCGGGGTCCGGCCGCGGTCCCGGACGGGGCTTCGCGAGCACCGGCCGGCGCAGCCTCGGCTGCTCCCCGGTGCCCGCCCGGCCGTCCACCACGGCGGGTCCGAGCGGCACCGGCCGTGGCTCGGGCTCGTCGCGGAACAACAGGTGGACGGGGATCTCGGTCGTCGCTTCGTTCTGGATGAGCCGTGCGGGCCTGGACGGCCCCTCGGACTCGGGTGTGGGGGAAGTGGTCGTGTGCATTGCGTGCCTCCAGCCTCCGCGCCAGATACGCCAGATACGCCATGACAGTGGGGGACGGTGTGGGTGGACGGTGCGAGTGCAACCGGTGCGGGCGGGACCGGGTGAAGGGGATCGGAGGGACCGGGCGGGCGGGGCCGGGTGAAGGGGATCGGGTGGGCGGGGCAGGCGGCCGGGTGGGTGGGATCCTCGGGCCGGACCCCGGGGGGCCGGCCCCTGTGGGCCGGGCCGCGTGGGCGGGGACTGCCAGGGCGGGGGCACCCGGGCGGGGCGGCGGGGGCGGCGGTTCTACGAGAAGAGCCGCCGCCAGGTCTCGGGGCCCGGGTAGCCGTCGGCGGCGCCGCCGCGCCAGCCCTGGGCGCGCTGGAAGGACTCGACCGCTCGCCGGTCCGTCTCGCCCCAGCGCGGCCCGGGACCCGTCGCGTAGCGCCCGCCGAAGCCCTTCTTCACCAACTGCCGCCCCAGCTGTGTGACGTACACGTTCTGCGCCCCGGGCCGGAACACGCCCCGGCCCGGGTAGGCGGGGACGCGCGGCGCCGAGGGGGCGGGAGTGGCGTCCGGCTCCGCGGCACCCGCCCCGGACCCGGACGCGGCCCCGGACCGCCCCGGGAGCGCCGGCAGCGCGACCGGCTGCCCTCGCGGCTTGTCCCCGTCCCTTTCCGCGATCGCGCCCCGGTTCCCGGCCTCGCTCCCGCCCCCGGCGCCGGACTTCTCCCCGGTGCTCTGCGCGGCCGGCCGCAGACCCTTGTAGCGATAGGGGACGTAGCGGTCGGAATGACTCCAGTAGGCGTAGGGAGTGGCCTGGCGGCGCGTGGCCGGACGGGTCTGCTCGTACACGACGTAGTAACTGTGCGTGTAGTCCGTCCAGCCGCCGAAAAGGACGACGTGCGAGCCTTTCTCGGGGTCGGACGGATTGTGGAACAGCAGAATGTCGCCGGGCCTGAGTTCCTCCTTGGAAATCCTCGTCCCGAACTGGTGGAGACTGCCCGTCCACTCGTTGTGGGGCAGGTTCCAGGCCATGGAGACGAAGCCGGAGCAGTCCTGCCGGTAGCCGTCCCACCAGTAGCCGCTCATGTTGTACGGCACCTGCGCCGAAACCCATTCCCTGGCCCGTCCGATGATGTCGGACCGGGTCGTCACGGGCGTCACGACCGGTCCCGCCGCTCCACCCGGGCGCACCGAAGGCCCTGCGGGCCCGTGCAGCGGGGCCTTCACTCCCTGGGGGGTCTCGGGCTCGTCGCCTGCGGGAACGCCGAATGGGTCGGGGGACCGCGGAGCGGCGGCGACGTGCGCCGCGGGCGCCGCGCCGAGCGCCGCCGCCGTCGCGGTGGCCACGACCAGGGCACGGTGAGCGGGCGGGAGGCAGCCGAACGGGCCGGTCGGGGAATTCCGGGCCGCCCGTCGGCGTGCCGCGCATCCGGGGCAGTCGCAGTCGCTCTCGGGATCGAATTCCTCGAATACCGGAGGCTCCATGCGATTCCCCTCACACCTCGGCTGGAAATGTCCGCGACTGCGTACCTTCGCCAGTTTCTCAACCGTCTTGTCGACGCGCATGCTGACGGTCCGAATGATGTAAGCGGCGCCCTCCCGGTCCAGCGCCCGCGACCCCCCGGACGGTCGGATGCACTCTCCGGCGTCCTGTAGAGTTACGGAGTCAGTGCAAGCGCCGCTAGCTCAGTTGGTTAGAGCAGCTGACTCTTAATCAGCGGGTCCGGGGTTCGAGTCCCTGGCGGCGCACAGACGACGAAGGCCCCTCGCGAGAGCGAGGGGCCTTCGTGCGTCCGCGTCACGTCACCTCACGTCATGTCACGGCCGGCGCTCGTGCCGGTCAGGTACGCCGACACGATCACGTTCGCCGTGTAGCTGTGGCTGGTCCGGTCGAAGACTCCGCCGCAGGTGATGAGACGCAGTTCGGCGCGGCCCGGCCGGCGGGCGCCGTAGGCCAGCCGGGCGTCGAAGCGGTCGCGCCGGACGACCTCGACGTCGTCCACGGTGAACTCGGCGACCTTCCCGTCGTCCCGGACCACGCGGATCGCCTCGCCGCCTCTGAGTGTGCTCAGCTTGTAGAAGACGGCGGGACGGGTCTCGGTGTCGACGTGCCCCACCAGCAGGGCCGCGCCGCGCGCACCGGGCTTCGTGCCGCCGGCGTACCAGCCGACGACGCCCGCCTGGTCGAAGGGCGGCGGGTCGACGGCCCCGTCCCGGTCGAGGCCGCGGGCGACGACCGGGGCCCGCACGCCCAGCTCGGGTATGTCGACGCGTCGCGGCAGCGCCTGCCCCAACGGCTCGACGGCGGGCGGGAGCAGGACCGGTGGACGGCCCACCGCGGCCATGTCGCCGGTCGCCGGGACGGATCCGCCGTGCCGCACCTCGGTCGCCTCGCGGCCCCACAACCACAGCGCGAGCAGCAGCACCGCCCAGGCCAGGCCGGTCAGGAAGCGACCGGAAGCGTGCTCGCGGTCGGACACGGCTCAGTCCGTCCTGCGTCTCCGCCGCACACCGCGGAAGACGACGGCGGCCGCGGCGACGCCCGCCAGCAACAGGCCGATGACCGCCTGCACCGCGCCGGGGCCGTCCACCCGGGCCTCCTCCACGGAGGCGAGCGGAGCCGCCCCGCCGCCGCCCGCGCGGACCGGGGCGACGGGAGAGGCGGGGACCGTCGGGGCGTCCTGCGCCGGGGGACCCGACGACTCGCGCGGCCGCGACGGCTCGGCGAACGACGGGGCGACGACGCTGATCCGGCCCTTGACCGTGAAGTCGACGCAGGTGATCCGCACGTCGTAGGCGCCGGCCGCGACCGAGGAGCGCACCCGGGTGTCGCCGAAGAGCGAGCCGCCCGAACCGCTGAGCCGCGCGTCCGAGACGAACGCGTCCGAGGTAGCGGTGGCCGTGCGGCCGCCGCAGCCCGTGACCTTCAGCGTGACCTCGGCGCCGGGCCCGGGCTTGGACGGCGTGACCGAAACCCTGCCTCCGCCACCGTCGCCGTCGCCCGACGCGTACGCCGTGGGTGCCAGCGCCGTGGGGACGAGCATCGCGGGGGCGAGCGCCGCGGCGGCGACCGCGACACCCGTACAAAGAGTGACTTTCAGTGAACTCATCGTGAACCTCCAGCTCTCTGGAGAGTCCCCCACCGGACCGCCGGGCGCATCCCCTGGCGGGTTTTCGCTGCTCCGTACGGGTGACAGGCGGGTCGCCGCGGGTTTCAGACCCGGTCGACGAGGTCCGCGATCGAGTCCACGATCTTCGACGGCCGGTACGGGAAGTCCTCGACCTGCTCGGGCCTGGTCAGACCGGTGAGCACCAGGAACGTCTGCATGCCGGCCTCCATGCCCGCCAGCACGTCGGTGTCCATGCGGTCGCCGATCATCGCGCTGGTCTCGGAGTGCGCGCCGATGGCGTTCAGCCCGGTGCGCATCATCAGCGGGTTCGGCTTGCCCGCGAAATACGGGTTCTTGCCGGTCGCCTTGGTGATCAGCGCGGCGACCGCACCCGTGGCGGGCAGCGCGCCCTCGACGGAGGGGCCCGTCTCGTCCGGGTTGGTGCAGATGAAACGCGCGCCGTCGTTGATGAGGCGGACCGCCTTCGTCATCGCCTCGAAGGAGTAGGTGCGGGTCTCGCCGAGCACCACGTAGTCGGGCTCGTGGTCGGTGAGGACGTAACCGATGTCGTGCAGGGCGGTGGTCAGACCCGCCTCGCCGATGACGTACGCCGTGCCCTCGGGCCGCTGGTCGCCGAGGAACTGGGCGGTGGCCAGCGCGGAGGTCCAGATGTTCTCGATCGGCACCTCCAGACCCATCCGCCGCAGACGGGCGTGCAGGTCGCGGGGGGTGTAGATCGAGTTGTTGGTGAGGACGAGGAACGGCTTGCCGGACTCCCGCAGCTTCTTCAGGAAGGCGTCGGCGCCGGGGATCGGCACACCCTCGTGGATGAGCACACCGTCCATGTCGGTGAGCCACGACTCGATGGGCTTGCGGTCTGCCATGTGCGGGATCTCCCTGCCGTGCGCGAGGACGCAGTCGCTGCGTGCGCCCCAGCCTAATCACAGGGCCGATCTTGGGGAATGGCCGCTTCCGGGCCGTCCACCTGCTGGGACGCGCCCCTCGAGATCAGCGCCGTCGGCGGGCCAGCAGCAGGGCCGCGCCGACGAGCAGGAAGCAGCCGCCGACGGCGCCGAGGGCGGCCGGCGAGGCCAGGCCGGTGCGGGCCAGCTCGGCGGCCTCGTCGGCGAGGGAGAGCGCCCCGGTGTCGGCGGCGGAGGGGCGCGGAGAGGGCGTGGCGGGGAGCGCGGTTCGCGGGGCGGCCGAACCGGAACCCGCTTCCGCCTTCCCGGCCCCGGATTCGATGCCCGGTTCGGTGTCGGGTTCGGTGTCGGGTTCGGGTTCCGCGTCGGGTGGGGTGCCGGGCGCGGTCTCGACGGCGAAGCGGTAGTCGTTCGACTGCCCGACCCAGTCGCCGTCGTCACCGTGCCGCTGGACGACGGCCGCGTTGGCGGTGACGACGTTCGGGGCGGTGTCCGGGGCGAGGGCCATCCGCATTCTCACCGTGAGGGTCCGGCCCGGGTCCACACGGAACCCGGAGAAGCCGCGCGCCCCCTTCTCGTCGGCGAGGACGCCGACCAGCTCGTCGTCGTCGGTGGGCTCGAAGCGGACCGGGTGCGCCCGTCCGTCGGCGTAGAACTCCAGGCGCGGCTGATCCGGTTTCAGCAGGTGCCCGGCGTCGACCAGGACGACGACCGGGTGGACGCCGTCACAGGTGCGGCGGGTGGTGTTGGTGAGGTCGAGGTACCAGGCGCCGAATCCACCGCCGGGCCGGTAGGAGTCGGGCCCGCCGCGCAGACGGGTGGTGAGCGGGAAGCCGTCGGCGCCGGACCCGGCACAACCCGGTCCGGCTTCCGCGTACGCGGGCACGGGGAGGAGGGCGGCGGCCGCGGCGAGACAGAGGGAGACGGGCGGGCACAGTCGCATGAACACGTGAGCCTGCACGATGATCCGACCGGACCGCCCCCGCCGCACCGCACGACGGCACGCATCCCCTCGTTCGGCGGAGGCAGCCCGACTCACGGACTCACCGGCGCACGGACGTACGGACTCGCCTGCGCACGGACGCACCCGTCAGCCGGTCTCGCGGCCGAACAGCGGGGCCAGGAGGAGCTGGGCGGCGCCCTCCGCCACGTTGCGCGGGCCGCCGGGGGCGAGGCGTACCGGCACGGCGTTCTGCGGGGCGCCCTCGCGGCGGGCGTGGGTGTCGAGGACTGCGGCCACACCGCGCAGAAAAGGCTCGGGGTCGGCCTCGACGGTCCGGCCGCCCAGCAGGACGACGTCGATGTCGAGCAGTCCGACGAGGTTCGCGGCGGCCACCCCCAGCACGCGCGCCGCCTCGCCCACGTCCCCCCGGTCGAGGGCGGCCAGGCACAGCGCCTCGACGCACCCCCGGTTGCCGCACGGGCACGGAGGTCCGTCCAGTTGCACGACCTGGTGCCCGAACTCCCCCGCGCCGGTGCGCGCGCCCCGGTGCACGGTCCCGCCGATCACCAGGCCCGCGCCGAGGCCGGTGCCCAGGTACAGGCAGGCGAAGGAGCCGCGCAGTCCGCCGACGGCGAGTCCGAGCGCGACGGCGTTGGTGTCCTTGTCGACGACGACCGGCGCCCCGAGCCGCTCCGCCAGCGCGTCCCGCAGCGGGAAGCCGTCCCACTCGGGGAAGCCGGTGATCCGGTGCAGCACCCCGTGGGTGTGGTCGAGCGGTCCGGGCAGGGCCACCCCGACGCCGAAGGCGGCGCCGCCCGCGCTCCGGACCAGCGCGACGGCCTCCCGGACGACCGCCCCGAGCACCGCTTCCGCGCCCGCGCCCAAATCCAGCGGCACGCCCCGCTCCCCCACCACGGTCCCCTCGAGATCGACCAGCACCGCCCTCAGCTCGTCCCGCTCGAGGTGGACGCCGACGGCGTGACCCGCGCCGGGGACGAGCCGCAGGACCGTGCGCGGCTTCCCGCCGGTCGACGCGCGCCGGCCCGCCTCCGCCGCCAGCCCCTCCTCCCGCAGCCGGGCGGTGATCTTGCTGACGGCCTGCGGGGTGAGGCCGGTCCGCTCGGCGAGCTCGAGTCTGCTGATGCCGTCCCGGCCTGCCGTGCGCAGCAGGTCGAGCACGAGCGCGGCATTGTGGTTGCGCAGCCCCGGCAGATTCACACCGGTCGGGTGGCCGCCGCCGTTCGTCCTGTTCACGTCTCCCATTCTCCCCCTGCTTGCACTTTGGCAACAGTGTTGTGAAAGTGGGGTTCATGACTGGACGCAAGACTGGCGGCACCCCTGTGCGCGTGGGCCTGATCGGCTACGGCCTCGCGGGCTCCGTCTTCCACGCCCCGCTGATCGCCGCCACCGAGGGCCTCGTGCTCGACACGGTGGTCACCTCGAACCCGGAGCGGCAGGAGCAGGCCCGCGCCGAATTCCCGGACGTGCGCCTCGCCGTCGGCCCCGACGACCTCCTCGCCCGGGCCGGTGAGCTGGATCTGGTGGTCGTCGCGTCCCCGAACAAGACGCATGTGCCGCTCGCGACCGCCGCCCTGAAAGCCGGTCTGCCGGTCGTCGTCGACAAGCCGGTCGCGGGCACGGCGGCCGAGGCCCGTACGCTGGCCGCCCTCGCCGACGAGCGCGGACTGCTCCTGTCCGTCTTCCAGAACCGGCGCTGGGACAACGACTTCCTGACCCTGCGCAAACTGCTGGACGAGGGCGCGCTGGGCGACGTCCAGCGCTTCGAGTCGCGGTTCGAGCGGTGGCGTCCGCAGCCGAAGGGCGGCTGGCGGGAGTCCGGCGACCCGGCAGAGATCGGAGGTCTGCTCTACGACCTCGGCAGCCACGTGGTCGACCAGGCGCTGGTGCTGTTCGGCCCGGCGGTCCTCGTGTACGCCGAGGCGGACGTCCGCCGGCCGGGCGCGGAGACCGACGACGACACGTTCATCGCGCTCACCCATGCGAACGGCGTCCGCTCCCACCTCCACGTCTCCGCGACGACCGCCCAACTCGGCCCGCGCTTCCGGGTGCTGGGCTCGCGGGCGGGGTACGTGAAGTACGGCCTGGACCCGCAGGAGGCGGCGCTGCGCGAGGGCCTGCGGCCCGGCGGCTCGGCCGGCTGGGGCACGGAACCGGAGGAGCTGTGGGGCCGGGTCGGCGCCGGCGAGTCCCCGCCGACCGGCGGCGGACGGCCCGAACGGACCCTCCCCGGCGACTACCCGGCCTACTACGCTGCGGTGACCAAGGCACTGATCGACGGCGGCCCGGGCCCGGTGACCGCCGTCGAGGCGGCCGCCGCCCTCGACGTCCTGGAGGCGGCCCGCCGTTCGGCACGAGACAAGGTGGCGGTGACGCTGTAATGGGCACCCACGAGATCACCCCGAAGTTCACTCCGGAGATCACCCCGACCCTGGAGGAACTGCAGACCCAGGAACGCCGGCTGGTCTTCCGCCAGTTCACCCACGACGACGCCTGGGCGCTCGGCACACTGCTGGTGGAGCTGGCCCGTGAGCGCCAGGCACCGGTGGCCGTCGACATCCACCGCTCGGGCCAGCAGCTCTTCCACGCCGCCCTGCCCGGCTCGACCCCCGACAACGACGCCTGGATCGCCCGCAAGCGCCGGGTGGTGGAACGCTTCGGCGCATCTTCGTACCTGGTCGGCACCCGTTTCCGCGCCAAGGGGACGACCTTCGAGGATGCCTCCCGCCTCGACCCGGACGCCTACGCGGCCCACGGCGGCTCCTTCCCGATCAACGTCGAGGGCGTGGGCATCGTCGGCGCGGTGACGGTCTCGGGCCTCCCCCAACTCGAGGATCACCGCTTCGTGGTGGCGGCCCTGGAACAGTTCCTGGAGAAGTACCTCTAACGGCCCACTCGGACGCCGGGAGCGCCCGGGGCGCAGGCCACCCCCTCAGGGGCGCGGAGCCGGTCCCACGGCCGGCCCACCCCCTGAGCAGCGGGCGCTCCCGAACACACGACGGCCACCCCTAAGGGGCCCGGCCACCCGACGCACGGCCGGCACACCCCCTCCAGCCACGGGCACTCCCGAACGCACAGCCCGGCCCACCCCCCAGGGACGCTGGCACCCCCGAACACACAGCCCGGCCCACCCCCCAGGGACGCTGGCACCCCCGAACACACAGCCCGGCCCACCCCCCAGGGACGCTGGCACCCCCGAACACACAGCCCAGCCCCCCAGGGGCGCTGGCACTCCCGAACACACAGCCCAGCCCCCCAGGGGCGCGGGGAACTGCGCGATCAGCCACCTCCCACCCGCACCCGACGAACAGCCGCACCCCCGCCCCGCCCCCGCAGTCCCCCCGCCAACCCAGCGGAGCGCTACGCGTCGGCGCACACCTGCCGCTGCCGCCCCAGCCGCGAGATCTCAAGTTCCACCACGTCCCCGCCTCGCAGGAACGGCTTCGGGTCGGGCGCCCCGAGGGCCACCCCGGCCGGCGTCCCCGTGTTGACGACGTCCCCGGGGTACAGCGTCATGAACTGGCTGACGTACCGCACGACCTCCCCGACCGCGAAGATCTGCTCAGCCGTCGTGCCGTCCTGCTTGAGCTCACCGTTGACCCAGAGCCGCAGGGAGAGGTCCTGCGGGTCGGCGATCTCGTCCGCCGTCACCAGCCACGGCCCGAGCGGGTTGAACGTCTCGCAGTTCTTGCCCTTGTCCCAGGTCCCGCCGCGCTCGATCTGGAACTCCCGCTCGGACACGTCGTGCGCCACCGCGTACCCGGCGACGTGCGCGAGCCCCTCCTCGGCCGACTCCAGGTAGCGGGCCGTGCGCCCGACGACGACGGCCAGCTCCACCTCCCAGTCGGTCTTGACGGACCCGCGCGGGATCAGCACGGTGTCGTGCGGCCCGACGACCGTGTCCGCCGCCTTGAAGAAGATCACGGGCTCGGCGGGCGGCTCGGCCCCGGTCTCCCGGGCGTGGTCGTGGTCGTGGTAGTTCAGCCCGATGCACACGATCTTGCCGATCCGGGCCAGCGGCGGCCCGATCCGCAGCCCGGCGGCGTCCAGCGCCGGCAGCGCCCCGGACTCGGCGGCGGCCCGGACCCGGCCGAGCGCCGCGTCGTCGGCGAGCAGCGCCCCGTCGATGTCCTGGACCACCCCGGAGAGGTCCCGCAGGACCCCCTCGGAGTCGAGCAGCGCGGGACGCTCCGTTCCCTTCGCACCGACTCGCAGCAACTTCATGATGACCGTCTCCCTGGATCGCGGGTCGTCCTCCGACGGGTGCAGCCATCGGAGGACTGGCCGATCGTCCAAGCTCGGCGTCCGCTCCGCAATACCCGGTTCACGTACTGGACCGTCACCGGACGGACGCGGGGACGGACGCGCGGACGGTCATCGGTACAGGACGGCCCGTTCGACCGCGCTCCACGCCGCTGACGTGATCACGTACAGCGCGGCGGCCAGCGGGACGACGGCCACGGTGACCAGGGTGAAGAACGACATGAACGGCATGACCTTCGTGAGGGCGCCGGCCCCGGGCACGTCCTGGCCACCGGTCACGGGCAGTGGCATCCGCTTGGCGCGCAGGTAGTTGAAGGTGGCGATCACGGCCACGACGGTGAACAGCGCGAGGTAGACCAGCCCGGCCCCGCCGACCGGGCCGCCCCCCGCGAGCGCGTCCGCCCAGTGGCCGCCGAGCGGCGCGGCGAACAGCCGGTGGCCGAGCAGCCCGTTGCTCTCACCGCCGATCGAGGTGCTGGAGAAGAGGTGGTAGAGCACGAAGAACGCGGGCGCCTGGAGCAGGCTGGGCAGGCAGCCGGAGAGCGGCGACACCTTTTCCGCGGTGTGCAGTTCCAGCACGGCCTTCCGGAGGCGTTCGGGGTCCTTCGCGTACTTGCTGCGCAGTTCGGCGATCCTCGGCTGCAGGGCGGTGCGGGCCTTCTGCCCGCGAGCGGCCGCGCGGGACAGCGGATGGACGAGGAGCCGTACGAGGGCGGTGAACAGGACGATCGCGGCGGCCGCGGCGGCGGCCCCGACCAGGGGCTGGAGCAGGTCGGCGAGGTGCTCGACCAGGCTGGCGAAAACGGACATGGGTGAGGAGCCCTCCGGGGGTCTCGTCGTGCCGGGGACAACGGGGTTGACGGCATGACGACCCGCGCGGGGTCACGAGGACGACGTCGTACGTGCGTGCCCTACGCGGCGGTCGCCGGGAGGACGTGACCGGGTGCTCGGGGGCGGGGCCGGCCCGACGCGTCCGGATCGCGTTGGGGCAGGAACGCCGTGCGCCGGGCGCGGTCCCTGATCGCCGTGCGCACCCGGGTGGGCGGCACGCGGGGTGCGCTGCGCGCGGCGACGACGGTGCAGACGGTGAGCGCGGAGGAGGCGGCGGCGGTCGCCGCGAGGGCGACGGCGGCCGTGAGACTGCCGGAGTCGAGGAGCAGCACGTCGAGGACGAGGAGGAGCAGGAAGGGCATGACGGCGCGACGCGCGTCGAACCGGTTGCGCGGCATGCCTCTCCTTCCCTGCCCCCAAGAGGACGTCCGGAAGGTGGCGATGGTTCCGCGGGCACAGCCGGAGCGGAAACGGGAGCGGTAGCGGGAACGGGAGCCACCGCCACAGCCGGAACCGGAACCGGAGCCGGAGCCGGAGCCGGAGTCTCAGCACCGCGGAAATGCCGCAACTGCCGCGCCTCCGGCCGTACGCGCCGAGCCTGCCGATCCCGCGGGACGCACCGAACCCGCCGAACCCGCCGGCGAGGCAACTTGTATCAGCTGTTTGACACAAGATTCGGCTCACGGCATCTTGTACTCACCACTTGATACAAGTACCGACCGGGGGGTCCGCCATGCTCGACACCGTCCCGCCCGAGCGGCTGCTGGCGCGCGCCGACCTCTGCGCCCGCTGGGCCGGCCTGGCCCTCGGCGTCGTCGTCGCGCAGCCGCTGGCCGCCTGGGACAGCGACGACCTCGCCATGCGCTTCCTCAGCGCGGTCACCGCGTTCGGGCTGTGTGCCGTCGGCGGGGTCCTGCTCGGCGACTCCCTCACCCCCGCTCCCCTGGAAGCGGTCCGCACCGCCGCCCTCGCCCCGCGCAGGGTCCGGGACCACGTCCCGCCCCGGATGACGCCGCTGCTGGCCTTCGAGGCGGCCTGCATCGCCGTCCTGCTGACGATCGGGACCCTCATGGCCTCCCACGGCGACGACGGCCGGGCCGGCCGCACCCTCACCGTCATCTGCGCCACCGGCAGACCCCGGATCCTGGGCCCCTGGCCCGGTCTCCACTACGCCGCCCCGGCCCTCGCCGCCCTCGCCCTCGGCACCGCCGCCTGCGTCTGGGCGCTGCGCCGCATCGCGCACCGCCCCGGCGACAACCTGCGACGCCACGACCGCAGCTGGGCGATCACCGGGGCCTGGGGGCTGCTGGTCTCCAGCCAGCTGCTCATCGTCCTCGGCATGATCGGCCGGGTGCTGTCCTACACCACCTGCGCCGGCATGCTGGGCAACGTCACCGCGCTGGTGATCTACCCCCTGGGGCTGCTCGCCCTGTTCAGCCTGGGCTGGTGCCTGTTCACCGTCGTCGCACCGCGGGCCGTGGGCGATGAGTGAGCCCGCGGTACGCGTCGACACCACCAGCCAGGTGCCCCCGTACGACCAGATCCGGTCCCAGCTCGCCGCGCTGATCGTCACCGGCCGGCTGACGGAGGGCGAGCGACTGCCGACCGTGCGCCAGCTCGCCGCCGACCTGGGTCTGGCGCCGGGGACCGTGGCCCGCGCCTACCGCGAACTGGAGGCCGCCGAGCTGATCCGCACCCGGCGCGGCGCCGGCTCCAGGGTGGCGGCTCCCCGTGCCCGCCCGGCCCGTCCCGACCCCGGGCAACTGGCCACGCTGGCGCGTGACTTCACGGCGTCCGCCCGCGCCCTGGGCGCCGACGCCGACGCCGTCCTGGCCGCCGTCCGCGAGGCCATGGAGGAGGGGGCGTAGCGCCGCGGGCGGGAGCACCGCGGCGCGGTCCGCAACCGTCCGCCCCGCCGGACCGCTCTACACGACCATGCGCATGCACGAGAGAGTGGCCCGCGGGGTCAGGACGTTCGCCGGTCAGCTGGCGCGCTTCGGCTGGGTACAGGCGCGCTGTTGCGCCTTCGCGGTCGCGCTGCTCGGCGGCATGGCCGTCTCCAGGCTGCTCCCGGCCCTCCCGGTGGCCCGCTACGACCTCCTCCTCGCCTACGGCGTGCTGCTCACCGCGGTCGCGTGGCTCCTCGGCTGGGAGTCCCGCCGGGAGGTCGCGGTGGTGGCCGTCTGCCACGTCCTGGGGCTCGCCTTCGAACTGGTCAAGGTGCGGGTGGGTTCGTGGAGCTACCCGGAGCCCGGCCTCACCAAGATCGCCGGCGTGCCGTTGTACGGCGGTTTCATGTACGCGGCCGTCGGCAGCTACGTCTGCCGGTCCCGGCGGCTGCTCGACCTGTCCCTGACCGGCTACCGGGCCCGTTCCACCGCCGTGCTCGCCGTCGGCCTGTACGTGAACTTCCTCAGCCATCACTGGCTGCCGGACCTGCGGCTGCCGCTCGGCGCACTGCTGCTGGCCGCCACGGCGGGGACGTGGGCGCACTTCACCGTCGGCCGGATGCGGCACCGGATGCCGCTGGCGCTCGCCTTCACGCTGATCGGCTTCTTCCTCTGGCTGGCCGAGAACATCGCCACCTACCTCGGCGCCTGGACCTACCCGTACCAGCTCGACGGCTGGGAGCCCGTCTCCCTCTCCAAGTGGGTCTCGTGGGCGCTGTTGATCAGCGTCACCTTCGTCATCTGCGGGGCCGGCCGGGAGCGCGGCGGGCACGGGGACCGCCGCGCTCCCGGCCCCCTATCCGCGCGGCCGCTCGGCGACCAGGACGCCCCAGACGACCAGCCGGTACCGGGAGGTGTACTCCGGCGTGCAGGTGGTGAGGGTGAGGTAGCGGCCGGGGACGCCGTAGCCGCGGCCGGGCTCGGTGACGGAGCGGGGCACGGGCCCGATGACGCCCGTGTCCCGGGGTGAGGTCTGCGGCAGGATCTTGTCGACGAGGTAGGTGTAGGTGGCGTCCCGGGTCTCCACCTCCACCCTGTCGCCCCTCCCCAGACGGTTGAGGTAACGGAAGGGCTCACCGTGCGTGTTGCGATGCCCGGCTACCGCGAAGTTGCCCTGCTGCCCCGGCTGTTGACTGCCGCTGTAGTGACCCGCGTACCCCTTGTTGAGGACCTTCTGCTTGCTGGTGCCCTCGGCGACCGGCACCCGGAGGCCGAGCCGGGGGATGCGCAGCACGGCGTACGCCTGGGAGGAGCGCGGGACGCCGCTCGCGGCGTCGTCCGCCGCCGGCGAGCCGGTACGGCCGTCGGGGCCGGCGGCACCCCCGTCGCCGGCGGACGGGTCACCGGCGGCGGTGCCGGCGCCCGGGCCGCCGTCACCGCCGGCGCCTTGCGAACCGTCCGCGCCACCGCTCCCCCACTCCCGCTCCAGGGCCTGCACCCTGCGCTCGGCGCCGTCCTTCGCCTCCCGGTTGGTCCACCACAGCTGGTGGACCACGAGGAGGAGCACCAGCACCCCGGCGGTGACGAGGAGTTCGGCGCCGGTCCACAGCGCCCGACGGCACCGGCCGCGCCGCCGCCGGGTGCCGTGCCGAACGACGGGGACGCGCCGGCCGAGAGAGACACGCCGGCCGAGGGGAGTCCACTGCCCGGGGGAAGTCCGCACGCGGGCACGATAAGGGGAGGGGGACAAGGTCTCCAGACCCGTACATACACGGACCGTCCCCACCTCGCCCGTTCGTCCCCTCGAACCCGTTCCGCCCCTTTCTCCACAGGTTTGAGAAAGGGCTGTCAGAACTCTCGACAACCGCACGGACCACAACCGATGCTTCGTGACGCACTGACGCGCCGATGCGTGCAACGACGCACCGACGCACGTACTGCCGCACCGAAGCACCCACTACCGCAATGCCGCACTGCCGCATTCCGATACGACGCCGGCGGGGACGACCGGCGGTCGATCGCTGTCATGAAGCGGAGAAGTCATGATCCGACGCAGAACCCTGCTGGCCGCCACGGGCGGCGCGCTCCTCGGAAGCACCCTCGCGACGGGCACCGCCCGCGCCGACTCGACGATCGCCGTCAACCCCGCGACGACCTACGGCACATGGGAGGGCTGGGGCACCTCCCTGGCCTGGTGGGCGAACGTCTTCGGCGCCCGGGACGACTTCGCCGACATCTTCTTCACGACCAAGTCGGTCTCCTACAACGGCAGCACCCTGCCGGGCCTCGGCCTCAACATCGCCCGCTACAACCTGGGCGCGTGCAGCTGGAACACCGTGGGCGGCGCGTCGATGGTGGCGTCCCCCAACATCCCCGGGTTCAAGCAGATCGAGGGCTACTGGCAGGACTGGAACAACGAGGACCCGACGTCCTCGGCCTGGGACTGGACGGCCGACGCCAACCAGCGCGCGATGCTGCAGAAGGCCGTGTCGCGCGGCGCGACGACGGAGCTGTTCGCCAACTCCCCCATGTGGTGGATGTGCCTGAACCACAACCCGTCCGGCGCCTCGGGCGGCGGCAACAACCTCCAGTCCTGGAACTACCGCCAGCACGCCTCCCACCTCGCGGCGGTGGCCCTGCGCGCGAAGAACAACTGGGGCGTGAACTTCGCGACGGTCGACCCCTTCAACGAGCCGTCCTCGTCCTGGTGGACGGCGACCGGGACGCAGGAGGGCTGCCACATGGACGCGACCGTCCAGGCGGCCGTCCTGCCGTACATGCGCAGCGAGCTGGACTCGCGGGGCCTGACGGCGACGAAGATCTCGGCCTCGGACGAGACGAGTTACGACCTCGCCCGCACCACCTGGAACTCCTTCTCCGCGACGACGAAGGGATACGTGAACCGGGTCAACGTCCACGGCTACCAGGGCTCCGGCGGCCGACGCGACCTGCTGTACACGGACGTCGTGACGACGGCCAGGAAGGCGCTGTGGAACTCCGAGACCGGCGACAAGGACGGCACCGGCCTCACCATGGCGAGCAACCTGCTCTACGACTTCCGCTGGCTGCACCCGACGGCCTGGGTCTACTGGCAGGTCATGGACCCGTCGGCGGGCTGGGCGATGATCCGCTACGACCAGAACACGCTGGCGGCCGGCGCGGTCACCACGAAGTACTACGTGATGGCCCAGTTCAGCCGTCACATCCGGCCCGGCATGACGATCCTCGACACGGGCGTGAGCTACGCGGCGGCGGCCATCGACAAAACAGCGAAGCGCCTGGTGATCGTCGCGGCGAACACGTCGACGTCGCCCCAGACGCTCACCTTCGACCTCTCCCGTTTCACCACGGTGAGCGGCGGGTCGGGCGGACTGGTCCCGCGCTGGAACACGGTGACCAGCGGCTCCGGCGACCTCTACGCGTCCCACTCGGACACGCACCTGAGCGGCAAGTCGATCAGCGTGCCGTTCGCGGCGGGCGCGGTCCAGACCCTCCAGGTGGACGGGGTGACGATCTAGCACGGGTTCTCGGCGGCGGGGCGGCGTTGTGGTCGCTGGCCTGCAGGTATCTCTCCTTTGTCGCCGGGCGGCGTTACGGTGTCACCCATGCGCCCCGACACGCCTGCCGAGAACGTCGACCACACCGCCGAAGCGGCACGCCTGGAGCGGACCGCCGGCCTGTATCCCGAGGACGCGGAAGCCCTGCTGCTGCAGGCCGCGGCACATCTGGAACTGGCCGGCGACCGCCCCGCCGCGACGACCCTGTACGACCGCCTCCTGTCCACCTCGGAGGGACCGGAGACCCTGGAGAGCCCGCACCTGATCCGCGCCCTGAAGGCCTCCAACCTGTGGGAGTACGGTCACGAGGCCGAGGCCAGAGCGATCATCGACGGCATCCGCGCCGCCGCCCCCCGCGACCCGGCCCCCTGGGTGATCGTCGCGGAGGCGCTGGAGTCCCACGACGAGCTGGAGGCCGCGCAGAAGACGTTCACCGAGGGCGTCACCCTGCTCCTGGCGGACGTCCCGGAACCCCCGCCGCACTCCTCCCATCCCCTGCTCTTCGGCCGCCACCGCGTACGCCGCATGCTGGGAGCCGCCCACGACGACTGGGACGTGCTGGCCGACACCCTCCACTCCTCCCCCGTCCCCCTGGACGAACTGCACGACCCCAAGCGCGTCTGGTCCCTGGGCTCGGAGAACCCGGCCGAACTGCAGGCGGAGATCTCCCGGCTGCGCGCCGAGCTGGGCACCTACCGTGAGGAGCTGTCCCGCCCGTTCCCGGTGGCGGTCCTGCACTGGCCCAAGGGCGAGTTGGCGGAGCTGGTGGCGGCGTACCCGACTCTGTCGGACGAGTACCCCTCCCACGAGGAACACCTGTCGACGATAGAGGCGTCCCTACGCGAACTCGCCGCCTCCGGCACCGCCAACCTCGGCGTCGTCACAGGAACGGTCCCCTCCTACGAGGCCTTCGCCGCCTCGGAGACCACGTCCCCGGCCGACCCCGACCTCCTCCCCCAGTACGCGACGACCCTGGCAGCCAGGGGCAGGGCAGCGGGCTGGCCCCCGGAGCGAGGCGCGGCATGCTGGTGCGGCTCGGGGGCGGCGTACGAGGGGTGCCACGGAGCGGGTGCTTAAGACCGAGCACCGGCCTTCTCACCGGAGGTGACCGAAGCATGCAGCCGGGGTGTGGACCGCTGACGTTCACCGGGTGCGCCCGCCCGAGAGTCTCACGGGTATGGCCCGCGGCTTCACCTGCGCCACGTCCTCGGCCAGCGCCGGTCACCTCCGGGACCCGGCCGGTGAGGAGATGAAGTTGCGGCCGCCGCGTTGGGGGTTGGGATTCATTGCGGACAACCTGGCTTCGCTGGACGACGACCCATGTCCCGCCATGCCCAATCCCTCATCGATGGAGCACTCAACCCTTCTGTGTCAGCGCCCCCTGTTAAAACTGTTTGTGGCGCAACAAACGATCTAGGGGGACCCGCGTGGCTCAGCCAGGAGATCTGTCGCAACCTGTTCCGGGTGTGTACGAGGAGCTCATCACCGAAGGAATGCGGGAACAGATCGAGCGGCTGAGCGAGGCCGGTTGGAAGCCGATCCACACGGAGGTGAGTGCCGAGTCCTCACCGCATGTTCTGGCGCGCCATATCGGTGAGGCCGTCGAGCGGCGGCTGAGCCAGCTCTCTCATGACAAACGGGTGGCCGCGGCCAACGAGATCATGCGATCACTGGTCAGCAGCATCCCGGATCCGGACGTGGATGCGGCCGGAA
Organism: Streptomyces sp. P3; assembly: GCF_003032475.1. Lineage (NCBI taxonomy): Bacteria > Bacillati > Actinomycetota > Actinomycetes > Kitasatosporales > Streptomycetaceae > Streptomyces > Streptomyces sp. P3. The sequence continues at coordinate 3,194,181 of NZ_CP028369.1, read as the reverse complement.
CGGCCATCGTCGATGGTCCCCGCCAGCTTCTCGCCCTGGCCGAGCAGGAAGCTCCTGGCGTGTACGCCATCAGGCCCCTGACGCCTCTGTCCGAGACGTCACTGATCACCAATGCGCCGGATGATCCGAGTTTGGGTGCGGAGTTGCGGGCAGAGCTCGCCACCGCCGACCGCATCGATCTGCTCTGCGCGTTCGTGAAGTGGTACGGGATAAGGGTTCTCGAGGACTCGCTCCGCGCGGCCAAGGAACGTGGCGTCCCGATCCGGGTCATCACGACCACCTATATCGGTGCCACCGATCGCCACGCTCTGGACCGGTTGGTGCGCGAGTTCGGCGCAGAGGTCAAGGTCAACTACGAAATCAGGTCAACGCGTCTGCATGCCAAGGCCTGGCTGTTTCGTCGCAACACCGGCTTCGATACGGCGTACGTGGGCAGCTCCAATCTGTCCAAGGCTGCCTTGCTCGACGGCTTGGAATGGAACGTACGGCTGTCCTCGGTGGCCACTCCAAGGGTGCTCGACAAGTTCGAGGCGACCTTCGACGCGTACTGGGCGGACGCGGCCTTCGAGGCATACGACCCCGATCACGACGGCGAGCGGCTGGCTCGGGCACTCGACCAGGCGGGCGGCACCGGGCCCACTGGGGAAATCAAGATCAGCCTCTCTGGTCTTGAGGTGCATCCGCTCCCCCATCAGAAGGACATGCTCGAGCGCCTTCGCGTTGAGCGCGACATTCGCGGCCGCCATCGGAATCTGCTCGTTGCAGCGACGGGTACGGGCAAGACCGTCATGGCCGCACTGGACTACCGGAGCATGCGGGACGCACGCGGCGGGCAACTTCCCCGCCTTCTCTTCGTCGCCCACCGCAAGGAGATCCTGAATCAGTCTCTGCGCACCTACCGAGAGGTGCTCGACAACGCCTCCTTCGGCGAGCTCCTTCACCACGGCAAGGAGCCGCGCGACTGGACGCACGTCTTCGCCAGCGTCCAGTCCCTCAACCTCCAACGTCTGGAGGAACTGGACCCCGAGCGATTCGACGTCATCGTCATCGACGAGTTCCATCACGCCACGGCCGAGACGTACCGGCGGGTCATCGAGCACTTCAGGCCGGCCGAGCTCCTGGGCCTCACAGCAACCCCGGAGCGGATGGACGGGCGCAATGTGCAGGACGAGTTCTTCAGCGGACGGATCGCCGCCGAGCTACGGCTCTGGGAGGCGCTGGAGAACGATCTGCTCTGTCCCTTCCACTACTTCGGGCTGCCGGACGGCACGAACCTGACCCGTCTCGACTGGCGTTCAGGCGTCTATGACCGGGATCAGCTCGGCCGCCTCTACACGGGTGACGAGGCGCGGGCGCGCATCGTTATCAAGCAGGTCGAGGCCAAGATCTCGGCCCCCGCAGCGATGCGTGCGTTGGGATTCTGTGTGAACAAGGACCACGCGCACTTCATGGCGGAGTGCTTCCGCCGAGCGGGGTTTCAGGCAGCGGCACTCGACAGTGCCTCCAGGCCCGAGGTGCGCCAGCGGACACTCGACGACCTCAGGGCAGGTCGCATCCAGGTGATCTTCTCCGTTGACCTGTTCAACGAGGGCCTGGACATCCCCGACGTCGACACCCTTCTGCTGCTGCGCCCCACGAACAGCGCGACCGTCTTCCTCCAGCAGCTCGGACGCGGACTGCGGCGAACGCCGAACAAGCCGGTCCTCACCGTGCTCGACTTCATCGGCCAGCATCGAGCCGAGTTCCGCTTCGAAGAGCAGTTCCGGGCTCTGACCAACCTCTCGCGCAACCGTCTGGTCGACAACATCGAGCAGGGTTTCCCCCAGTTGCCGTCGGGCTGCCAGATCATCCTGGAAGGCAAGTCCAAGGACCTCGTCCTCGACAACATTCGGACCCAGCTCAAGGCCACCATCACCACGTTGGCCAAGGAAGTGAGGGACTACAGCACCCCGCGGCTGGCTGACTACCTCCGCGAGAGCAGACGCGATATCCAAGAGCTCTACAAGAGCGACAACTCCTGGACCAAAGTGTTGCGTAGGGCGGGGTTCATCCGCGAAGACGAGCCGCCGGGCGAGGCAGAGCTCCTCAAGCGGGTTCACGCCTTCCTGCATGTCGACGATCCGGACAGGATCCGCGCGTACATGCGTCTGGTCTCCGATGACGCCCCCGACTACAACTCGTTGTCCGTGCAGGACCAGGCATACGCCCGCATGCTGTTCTTCAACTTGTGGGACAACGCAGGCGGGTTCTCCAGCTACCGCCATGGGCTCGAATCGCTGCGCGGCCAACCGTCGCTGCGTGACGAGCTGGAGCAGGTCCTGTCGCACGCCCTGGAAAGGGCTGAACACTTTCCCCTCCCGCTGGATGGTCCGCTGGCTCCCATCCCGCTGAAGATCCACAGCTCCTACAACCGCTCCGAGCTCCTCGCCGCGCTAGGAGTCGCCCGACTGGGCGGACAGATGCCGCGCGCCTTCGGACAGGGAGTGCGGTGGGTGGAGGAATGGCACACGGATGCCCTTCTGATCACGCTGGAGAAGAGCGAGCGCGACTTCTCCCCCACAGTCCGTTACAAGGACTACGCGCTCAGCCCGACCCGATTCCATTGGGAGTCGCAGAGCACCACTCCGGCTGACTCCGCAACGGGCCTGCGTTACCGGCATCACGCCCAGCGAGGCAGTCACGTCCTGCTCTTCCTGCGCCGTTACACGAGCAACAGCATCGGCAAGGCCGAACCGTGGATGCTTCTCGGACCAGCCACCTATGCCGGCCACACCGGCAGCAAGCCCATGGCGATCACCTGGGACCTACAACACGAGCTCCCTGCCGACGTGAGCTCGTACGCATCCATCACGAGCTGACCGACCCGGTCGCAGTTCAGGCAGAGCTTCTGGCCTCTGCCTCAAAGTGCGTCTGCACCCGGTCGAGGAAGTCGTCCGCGTCCCGGCCGTGCCTGTGAAGCCAGTGGAGGAGGTCGGCGATGATGTCGATTGCCGCTTCCTCCGCTCGGGCCAAGCTCAGCCGCCGGGAGCCGACGAGCCCGGCGTCCGGCGTCTCTCCTCCCTCGTAGACGTGCACCAAACGTTCGGCTCTCCTCATGCGTGGATCGTCGTACGTCGAGGGCGACGGGCCCGGCTCCGCCGCCAACTCGCACCAGGTCACTTTCCGATCGGTACGGGGCTCAACACCCCAGCGAACGGCCATGGCGTCGATGAGGGCCATCCCCCGACCGCCTTCGGAGTCAGCTCCCGCCTGGAGCACGACGGGGAGGGCCCGGGTGTCCGGGTCCTCCATCTCGATGCGAAGACAGCCACCGTTCATAGAGACCGAAAGCGTGGTGGGTGTACCCGGTCCCACGTGCGCGATGACGTTGGAAAGCAGCTCGGTGACGCAGAGTTGAGCGTCCTCGACGACTTCAGGAAGCCCCCACAGCCCCAAGTGGAGGCGCATCAGCCGACGGAGCGCCGCTGCCTCCCTCGGCTCCGCTACGAACGCAAGGCTCCACGGCTTCCTCTGCGTGCGCTGGTCGTTGTGCACCACGGCGAGTCCTCCCAACGGGAACCGATCGCTCCATGCGACTGGTCACACACTGAGAGTTGCATTGAAACTCTCAAAATGGAACTCTCATCTTGACCGGGAAGGAGTGCGAACCTCCGCAACGCGCCCCCGCGCACGCCGTCTTGTCTGCACACCCCGACAACCCGCACGATCTACCCGATCCACACGAAGGGCCTTGGCCATGACAGTTGGACCCACCACCCGCAGACGCCAACTCGGGGCCGCCCTACGCCGACTGCGTGAGGCGAGGGGGCTCCCCCTCGAAGAGGCGGGCGCACGCGTGGGAATCTCGAAGGCGACTCTGAGCCGTTACGAGACCAAGGAGGGCGTCGTCAAATGGCCTGCGGTCGATGCCCTGTGCCGCGAGTACGAGGCCTCCGAGGAAGAGCGGCTCGCGTTGGTCGAACTCGCCAAGGGAGCCAAGATCCAGGGTTGGTGGCGATCGCTGGCCGACCCCATCCCTGATTCCATGAACCTCATGCTGACACTCGAGGACGAGGTCGTCCGCGAGGACCATTACGCCTGCATGTACATCCCGGGCCTTCTCCAGACGCGTGCCTATGCCGAAGCCGTACATCGGGCCTCGGAGGTGCAGTGCTCAGAGCAGGAGGTTCAGCACATGGTCGACATCCGCATGAAGCGGCAGGAACTACTGAACCGAGAGGAGCCGCCTCACCTCTGGTGTGTGATCGACGAGGCCGCGCTACGACGCAGAGTGGGCGGCAACGACGTCATGCGGGACCAACTCCACCACCTACTTGCGACATCGCAACGTCCCCACGTAACCGTCCAGGTACTGCCGTTCTCCAAAGGGGCGCACGCAGCAGCCGTCGGCAGTTTCGCCGTCCTCCGAGGCCCGTCCAGGGAGTTGGACGTGGTCTACGTGGACCTGATCGGCGGGGGGCTGTTCATGGAGAAGCCGCAAGAACTGCAGCGCTATAGGTTGGCGTTCGAGTACCTCAGCGCGCAGGCACTCGACCTGGAGTCTTCAGCAGAGATCATTGACCGCATAAGCAAGGAGTCCTGATGACCTCGCTCTCCCCGCCCGAGTGGTTCAAGTCCTCCCATAGTGGCGGCAGTGGAACTGAGTGCGTGGAGTGCATGCGAGGGGAGTCCGGCACCCTTGTTCGCGACTCCAAACAGACGGGCGGTCCGGTCATAGCCGTACAGCCGCACGCTTGGGGTTCCTTCGTAGCCGCGTTGCGATGCGGGACGCTGGAAGATCGCTGACGAGGGTCGGTCTACATGGCACTGGGCACAACCATGGCGACTGATCGGGTACTTGGTTGCGTCGAGATCCACACCTACAGCGCATCGACCGGAGGCCCACTCCGGAGGTGCTTGCGCGCAATTGCAGGGTCAGCGCTCACCGTGCGCAATCGACCGCAATTCCCGAGCGCCACCGGTTCCGCCCACTCATCCTTGATCTTCCGACCACCGCAGATGGAGGGCAAGTGACACTCAGGCTCATCGGCACGACCAGTGATGACGGTGACTGCCCCACGCTGTACGAGATCGAGGGGACGGACGAGATTCTCGTCCAGGGTGAGCGGGAGACCGACCTGGACATCTTGTGCAACTGCGGGACGTCAAGGAGTCGGAGACGTTCGTCCGTGTCCCGCGCAGCCTGCTGACTCGCTACGCGCCCAGGCACGAAGCCCCGGAGCTTCAGCCCTTCGCCTCCGTCTCCGGGCTCTTCCGGGACTTCAGGCACACTGCTTGGCGTCTGGAGACCCGCTGCGGATACCGCCTCGGACCGCAACAGTCCCCAGTGGGCCCGGTTCCTCTCGGGGGAGGACATCTCTCGTGATCCCGACAATGCGTGGCGGGAGAACGTCCGTGTGCAGACCGCTCAGGGCAAGCGGTTCGAGCGTGTGCGGCTGGTCGACGAACCCCCCTCACGGGGACAGGAGTTCCTTCTTGCGAGCGCGCCCGGCAATGTTGCCGCGGGAGAAGACATCCGCAACCTGAGTCGCAGTCGGGCGCACGAGCTTCGGCTGCCCGACTTCGACTTCTGGCTCTTCGACTCGAAGGTGGTCGTACGCTTCGCCTTCGACGACAAGGACGCCACCCTCGGCGTCTACGTCACCGAGGATCCGGTCGAAGTCCTGGCCGCCTGCCAGGCCAGGGACACTGCCTGGCATCACGCCGTACGTGCCGAAGAGTTCGCGAACCGGGTACGTTCCGCCGTGTGAGCACCGACTACCAGACCGCCAGAGAAGCGCTCGGGGCGCGGCTTCGCGAGCTGCGCCCCGAGGCCGGTCTGGAAGGCAAGGACCTGTCGGCCAAGCTGGGTTGTCAGCCGTCCAAGGTCTCCCGTCTGCAGAACGGCAAGCAGACCCCTACCACCGACGACCTGACGGCATGGGCGCAAGCCTGTGGCCGGCCGGACGTGGAAGCCGAGCTGCAAGGCCTGAGGGCCGGACTGGAGATGAAGCAGCGGCACCGCTCCTGGCGGCGGCAGTTGGCCGGCGGCCACCGAGGTCGCCAGGAGATCGCCGTCCGGCAGACCGAGGCCACGAAGACGATCCGCGGACTTGAGGTGACGCGCGTTCCCGGGCTGTTCCAGACGCCGGAGTACGCCCGTGCCATCTTCGACGCCAATGCGCGCTTCCGGGACATCACGCCGACGACGGAGGCCGCCGTCGAGGCTCGGATGCGCCGCCAAGAGGCTCTCTACGACCCCGAGAAGTCGCTCCGGTTCCTCGTATGCGAGGCCGCTCCGTACCACCGCTCCTGTCCTGCGGACGTGATGGCCGAGCAGCTGGACCGGCTGTACAGCCTGGTGGGTCAGCGTCGGATCGAGCTCGGTGTCCTCCCCTTCGGCGCGCAGCTACGCCGTACGGCCCCGCACGCGTTCTGGATCTACGACCGTCGGCTGGTCATCGTCGAGACGATCAGTGAAGAGTTGTGGCTCAACGGCGAGGACGACCGACGCACTCTTCGCCAACGACGAAGTCCTCATGACCGGCCGGATCGCTCTGGCGCCTCACTGAGCTGTACCTCGAGGTCTGGGCCCGGGTGGGTTGCGACGGGCCGACGGGGAGTGTGCGCCGCCGCTGACGGTTCCGGATCATTGGTGTGTGATCGACGCCACGGGAACTGGGGTCTCCGCGCGGAGAGGTTCCTGTGTGAGGTCCAGCGAAGACATCGAAGAGGCCGGGGACGAGGACGGGCGTCGGTTGCGGGCGCGGGTGCGGGGCGGGGAGCGGGCCGCGTTCGGCGAGCTCTATGAGCTGTACGCCGGCGTCGTCTATCAGCATGCCCTGCGGTTGACCGGGGACTGGTCGGTCGCCGAGGAGGTCATGTCGGAGACGTTTCTGGCTGCTTGGCGGGGGCGGGAGGCCGTGGAGGCGGACGGGGGGTCGCTGCGGCCCTGGTTGTTCGGGATCGCCACCAACAAGGCTCGCAACGCCGACCGGAGCCTGCGGCGGCGGCTGGCCTTCCTCGCGCGTCGGGCCGAGGCCGGGGGCGAGGAGGTCGTCGGCGACTTCACCGAGGGGCTCGTCGGGCAAATCGACGACGCGCGGCGGCTCGCCGAGGTACGGCGGGTGCTGGGGCGGTTGCGGCGGCACGAGCGGGAGGTCATCGCGCTGTGCGTGTGGGGCGGGCTCGACTACGCACAGGCCGCCGAGGCGCTCGGGGTGCCGGTGGGGACCGTCCGCTCCAGGTTGTCCCGGGCGCGGAAGCGGCTGCGGGAGTTCGTCGAGCGGGAGGCGCTCACGCGGGGGAAGGAACCCGTCTCGCGTCGCGGAGAGGTGGAGAGTGAGGCCGCGTTCGCGGTCCTGCCCATTCAGGAGGAAGCCCGATGAACTCCCCGGAGGAATTCGACGAACTCACGGAGCTGGCACGGCTGTTGCCGACCGTGCCCGTCGAGCGGGGGCTGCCGCCTGAGCGTCACTCCCACCACAAGGATCTACTGATGCAGCTCATCGATCGCGACGCGTCCGCCGCGGCTCCGTCCCGGACCGGACGCTTCTCCCGGCCCCGCCACTTCTCCCGGCCCGTGCTGCTCGCCGCCTGCGTCGCCGTCGCGGTGGCCGCCACGCTCACCGTCGGACTGGCCGACGGGCCGCAGGAGAAGGGGCACGGTCACAGCGCGGCCGGCACGCCGGGCACCGGCGATCACGGTGGTCGCGGCACCGGCGGTCGCGCCGGGCGCGGTGCCGTCGTCACGCTCGACCGGATCGCCGCCGTCGCGCTGCGCACGAACGTCGTACCGGTGCGGGACGGCCAGTACGTGTACGTGCGCACCCGGGTCGCCGAGAACGAGGCCGACTGGGGGCAGCCGGTGCGGCCCGGCTCCCTGCACGACCGCGAGACCTGGTTCTCGCAGGACCGGAAACCGCTGACCGAGTACGGCATGACCCGCGAGAACGGGGACGACTACCCCATCAGGATCCTGGTGCCGGATGGCTCCGCGGGTGAGGCGGCCGGCATCGACCGGCCCACGTACGCCTGGCTCGCCTCCCTGCCCGCCGATCCGGCCGCGCTGCTGCGGCGGATCTACGCCGAGACGCCCGTCGAGGACGGCGAGAACCACGACCAGGCCGTGTTCGACCGGATCGGCGAGCTGGTCCGGGAGCAGGTCATGCCGTCCGCCACGGCCGCCGCGATCTACCGGGCCACCGCGCGGATTCCCGGGGTGACCGAGGTGGACGACGCGGTGGACGCGGCAGGCCGACACGGCGTCGCCATCGCCCGGGAGGACACGAGGATGGGCCTGCGGACGGAGTGGATCTTCGATCCCGGCACCCTCGAGTACCTCGGTGAGCGGACGGTGCTCAGCCGGGACTCCGCGATGGGCGCGGCGGGGACGGTGTTCGACACACGGGCCGTTCTGGAACGGGCCGTCGTCGACCGGAAGGGCCAGGAGCCGGGCTCCGATCCGGAAACCAAGTCCGGCTCCGCCACCCGCTCCCACTCCGGCTCCGGCTCCGGCTCCGGCTCCGGGACGAGCTAGCGGGTCCGGGATGAGCTAGCGGGTCCGCTTCGCCGCGGCGCGGGCCCGGCCCCCGGGACTGTCCGGGTCCGGGTCCGTTCTCGCCGGGGGTGACGGGGCTCGGGCGTCGGGTGGTGGGACCGGCGCGTTAGCCTCGGGGGCGAGCTTGGTGATCAGTTCGAGGAGGCGGCAGACATGGCGAAGGTTCCCAGTGCGGTGATCGCGGCGGGCGGGCTGGTCGGCGGGTACGGGGTGGCCCGGTGGACGAGGCAGCGGCCGCTGGGCGGGGCCGTGCTCGCCGTCGCGGGGGCCGCGGCCGCGCGGCAGTGGCGGCAGCAGGCCGGCGGGACGGCCGCGGGGGCGCTGAGCGCCGCGTACGTCGCCGCCTTCGCGGCGTCGCATCCGCTCGCGAAGAAGGTGGGCGCGTGGCCGTCGGTGTTCGGGGTGGCGGGGGCCGTGGCCCTGGCCTCGTGGGCGGTCGCCGACCGCCGGGGGTGAGGGGCCGGACCGGCTCTCCACCGGTCCACAGCCCGTCGGCCGACTGGTCCACAGCCCGCAGGAAGGCCGGTCGATCGGCTGCCGGACACCGCCTCCCGAGCCCATGGGCCTCCACGGGGCGACGACGGCTACGGCGGCACGGCTACGGCTACGGCTACGGGGAGTACGGCAACTGCGGGGCGTGCGACGGGTATTGCGGCGCCGGCGCATAGGTCGGACCCGGGAGATGCCCCGGGCCGCCCGGGAAGTGGGTCGCTCCCGGGACGTACGTCGGCACCGGTGCATACGCGGGTACCGGCTCCGGTGCGTGCGGCGGCTCCGGCGTGTACGTCGGCTCGGGGACCCCGCCCCGGCCCAGTGCCGAGCGCATCGTCACGCCGTAGCAGCGCCGCAGCCGTCGTACCTCCCAGACCGACAGGGCCGTCACCGAGACCGGGCCGCCCAGCAGGAAGGCGAGGCCGACGAGCGGCGGGGCGGCCACTTCGGGGCCGTCGGAGTAGCTCAGCGCGAACAGCGCCCACACCGGGAACGGCGAGATCAGCGCGGGCAGCAGATCGTGGACGTCGCCGACCCGGAAGCAGGAGTTGAGCGCGAACACCCCGGCGGCCAGCGTGAACAGCGCCACCACGGCCAGGACGATCGCGCCGATCAGCATCACGATGACGAACACCAGGAACGACGCGAGCCAGGCGAGGTTGCCGGCGGCCCGGATGTCCGCCCACGGGATGATCTCCGCGTGCAGCAGCTTCACGCCCAGCAGGACGCCGCCGCCGCACACGCCCACGCCCAGCGCGATGACGCCGAGCGCGGTGCCGGGGCCGGTGAGCCGTCGGGCGTAGACGCCGCGCAGCGAGGGGCGGGCCATGCCGATGAAGACGCTCAGGGCGATCAGTCCGGCAACCAGGGCGATCCCGCAGCCGACGACGACGTCCAGCACCTTGCCGAGGAGGATGTCCTCGCCGCTCTCGGCCAACGGGTAGGCGAACAGCAGGCCCACCGACGCCGCCACGCCCGCCCAGGTGCGACCGGACTGGAGGCGCTCGACGACCGGGTCCCCGACGCGGTCGGGGCGGGACGCGGCCGCCAGCGCGGCGGCGGCGGCGAGCGGGCTGGGCGCCGAACGCAGCCTGGACGACAGAGTCGAGTGACGGGTGTGCACGGTGACGTCTCCCCCGAGTACGTGACGGTGGTTCACGTGCGCACGTGAACCACGTGCCACGGCGGGACACCTTATCCGAGCCTTACGGCCCGACGATCATGCCCCCGTCGGCCTCGACCGGAACGCCCGCCGGTAACCCTGCGGGCTCGTCCCCACGACCTTGCGGAAGCACTCCCTGAACGTCGTCGGGGAGGCGAAACCGGCCTGGGCGGCGATCCGTTCGACCGGATACGCCGTCGCCTCCAGCAGGTACTGCGCGCGCCGCACCCGCGCCCGGTGCAGCCAGCGCAACGGCGTCGTGCCGGTCTGCTCGCGGAAGCGGCGGTTGAGGGTACGGGTGCTCATGCCCGCCCGTTCGGCGATCCGGTCCGTCGTCAGGTCGTCGCCGCAGTGGTCCTCCAGCCAGGCCAGCAGGGGTTCGAGGGCCGCCCCGGCGGGCGCGGGAGCCAGGTCGTGGACGATGAACTGGGCCTGGCCTCCCTCGCGTTCGAGCGGCATGACCGACATCCGGGCCGCCTGGGCGGCGATCGCCGAACCGTAGTCCTTGCGGATCATGTGCAGACACATGTCCAGGGCCGCCGCCGCACCCGCCGAGGTGAGGAACTGGCCGTGGTCCACGTAGAGGACGTTCGGGTCGACTTCCACCTCGGGGTGGCGCTCGGCCAGTTCCCGCGCCGCGAACCAGTGGGTCGTCGCGCGCAGCCCGTCCAGCAGGCCCGTCGCCGCGAAGAGGAACGCGCCGACGCAGACCGACGCGATACGGGTACCGTTCGCCGCCGCGTCCCGCAACGCCTCCGCCACCGCGGGCGGCAGCTCGTGCGGCGGCTCGGCGACACCGGGCAGGACGATGGTGTCGGCCTCCGCCAGCGCCTCGAGTCCGTACGGCGCCCGCACGGTGAACGCCCCCGCGCTCACCTCCCCGGACGCGGACGGCGAGCAGACCCGCACCCGGTACGCCGGACGCCCGTCGGGCAGCCGTGCCCAGCCGAAGGCGTCGATCGGGGCGGACAGGTCGAAGGGGACGACCCCGTCCAGGGCCAGTACGGCGACGGTGTGCATGGCGAGATCCTAGGCAGCCGACGATTCCCCGCCAAACCAGGCCCACCCCGAGCCAAGCCAGGCCCCACCGGGCCACGCCAAGCCAGGCCGCGCCAAGCCAGGCCGCACCGAGCCGCGCCGCGCCGGGCCGTGAGTCGCCGCGCACGGCCGGAGGCCGGTGGACCCGAGGGTTGCGGCCGCCCGGCGGATCGACCGACGGCGGTGGGACGGCTGGCCGCAGCAGGCGGGGTGTGACGGCCGCAGGCCGCAGCAAGCCCCCCGGGGGACGGCCGGCCGCAGCAGGCGGGGTGGCGGGCTGCCCGGAACCCGGCCCGGCGGCGACCTGGCGGGAATCCGTCGACCCCTGGCACCTCCGCCACTTCTCGATGATCCTGGTGCCGCCTACCGTCGGTCCGTGACCAAGTTCCTCCTCGCCGTCCACGTCCTCGCCGCGATCGTCGCGATCGGGCCCGTGACCGTCGCCGCCAGCATGTTCCCGCCCGCCGCGCGCCGGGCTCTCGCCACCCCGGACGACGTGCGCGCCTCCGAGACCGTGCGGCTGCTGCACCGCATCTGCCGGGTGTACGCCGTCGTCGGCATCGCCGTCCCCGCGTTCGGGTTCGCCACGGCGGGCGCGATGGGGGTGACGGGCGACCCCTGGCTGATCGCGTCGATCGTGCTGACCGTGCTGGCCGCCGGGGTGCTGATCGTTCTCGTCCTGCCCCGGCAGGAGGTGCTCGTCGAGGGACGGGGAGTGCGGGAGACCACCGTCCAACTGGCCATGTCCACGGGGGTGTTCAACCTGCTGTGGGCGACCGTGACGGTTTTGATGATCGTCCGGCCGGGGTCGACGACGGGCGCTTAGCCCGCGGCCCGGTTTTCGTTATCGGGCCCGTCCTCGCCCGTCTCCCGTGCATGCACCTGAACCGATCTCGACAGATCAGCGTCAGCCGCCGGAGCATGCTGAAGGCCGCGGGTGTGGCCGCCGGGGCGACCGCCGTCGGTGTGACCGCCACTCCGTCGGCGTCCGCGGCCGGCTACGCCCACCCCGGGCTCCTGCACACCGGCGCGGACCTGGCCCGTATGGCCGCCAAGGTGAAGGCCGGCTCCGCGCCCCACACGGCCGGATACGCCAGGCTCACCGCGAACCGGCATGCGCAGAGCGGCTGGACGGCCAACCCGCAGGCGACCGTGTACCGGGGCGCGGGCTCGCCCCAGAACTACGCCGCCCTCTACAACGACCTGCACGCCGCGTACCAGAACGGCCTGCGGTTCCACGTCAGCGGCGAGAGGGCGTACGCCGACACCGCCGTCGCGATCCTCAACGCCTGGTCGGCGAAGCTCACTTCGCTCGCGGGCTCCGCCGACCGGTTCCTCGCGGCCGGGCTCTACGGCTACCAGGCCGCCAACGCCGCCGAACTCGTCCGTGACCAGCCCGGCTTCGACCTCGCGCGCTTCCAGAAGATGCTGACGACCGTCTTCTCCCCGCTCAGCGAGAGCTTCCTCACCGGGCACAACGGCGCCGTGGTCACCAACTACTGGCCCAACTGGGACCTCGCCGCCATGGCCTGCGTTCTCGCCACCGGCATCTTCTGCGACGACAGTGCCAAGGTGGATCAGGCCGTCGAGTACTTCAAGAACGGCTCCGGGCTCGGCGCCGTCAGGAAGGCCATCCCGGTCGTGCAGGACGACGGCCTCGCCGAGTGGCTGGAGGCCGGACGCGACCAGGGCCACGCCCTGCTCGGCGTCGGCCTGATGGGCACGTTGTGCGAGATGGCCTGGAACCAGGGCATCGACCTGTACGGCTACGACGACAGCCGCTTCCTCAAGGGCGCCCAGTACGTGGCCAGATGGAGCCTCGGCGGCGACGTGTCCTACACCGCCAACTCCCGCCGGAAGGGTGCGATCGGCGGCTGGTCGGGGACGGAGACCGCGTCCGGCGCGGCGGGCGTCGACCCGGCGATGACCCGGCCGATCTGGGCGATGATCGCCAATCACTACACCAAGCGCCGGGGACTGTCCGCCCCCTACCTCACCCGGATCGCCGCCAAGGCATCGCCCGAGGGCGGCGGCGGGGACTACGGCCCCAACAGCGGCGGCTACGACCAACTCGGCTTCGGCACTCTCGCGTTCACCCGGGACCGGGACCGGGCGGCGGCGGCCCCGGGCGGCGCGGGCGGTTCCCCGGCCGCCTCCGCCGGCGCTTCGGCGGTGGACTCGTCCGCCTCGGCGTCCCCCACGGCTCAGTCGTCCCCGGACGGCCGGACCTCCGCGCACGCCGCAACGGGCCATGGCGACGGCCTCGCCTCCACGGGCGCCACCGACCTCGCCGCCTGGAGCGCCGCCACCGGCATCACCGCCCTGGCCGGCGGGTTGCTGCTGCTGCGCCGCCGTGGACGCGCGCGCAAGACGGCCGAATAGCCCCCGGCGCGCGTCCACCGCGCCGGCACGGCTGTACTTCCGCGGACGCGCTCCGCAGCCACGCCTCCGCGGCCGTGCTTCCGCGGCCGCGGCTCAGGCCGTCGCCCTGCGCGTGCCGTCGGCCGGCTGCGCCGCCTCGCGGGCCTTCGTCGCCGCCGCAGTCAGGGGCTTGGCGATGTCCTCCAGGGAGCGTCGCTCGGCCTTGACCGCGAGGAACGCCGCGACCAGGCCCGCCAGGCACATCAGGGTCGCGCCGATGGAGAAGGCGAGGACCGTGTCGGCGACCTTGCCCGTGTCGGTGAGCTTGGCGAACAGCAGGGGGCCGCTGATGCCGCCGGCAGCGGTGCCGAGGGCGTAGAAGAAGGCGATGGACATCGCGCGGGTCTCCATCGGGAAGACCTCGGACACCGTCAGATAGGCGCTCGACGCGCCCGCCGACGCGAAGAACAGCACCGCGCACCAGCAGGCCGTCATCGTCGTCGCGTTGAGCGAGCCCTGGTCGAACAGCCAGGCCGTGCCGAAGAGCAGCACACCGGACAGCAGATACGTCGAGGAGATCATCACCCGCCGGCCGACCGTGTCGAACAGCTTGCCCAGCAGCAGCGGGCCGCAGAAGTTGCCGATCGCGATGACGGCGAAGTAGTAGCCGGTGTTGCCGCTCGGCACGTCGAAGAACCTGGTGAGGATCGCGCCGAAGCCGAAGGTGATCGCGTTGTAGAGGAACGCCTGCCCGATGAAGAGGGAGAAGCCGAGGATCGAGCGGCGCCGGTAGTCGGAGAACACCGTGCGGGCGATCTCCACGAAGGACACGCTGCGCCGCTGGTGGATGGTGAGCTCGCCCTCCGCCCGCGGCAGCCGCTCGCCCCTGTCCGACTCGATCTTCCGCTCGATCGAACCGACGATCTCCTCGGCCTCCCGGTCCCGGCCGTGGATCAGCAGCCAGCGCGGACTCTCCGGGACGTGCCGCCGTACGAGCAGGATCACCAGGGCGAGGACGGCGCCCAGCGCGAACGTCAGCCGCCAGCCCACGTCCGCCGCGAAGACGTCCGTGTTCAGCGCGACGATCGACAGCAGCGAACCGCCGACCGCGCCCAGCCAGAAGCTGCCGTTGATGATCAGGTCGACGCGGCCCCGGTACTGCGCCGGGATCAGCTCGTCGATCGCCGAGTTGATGGCCGCGTACTCACCGCCGATGCCGAAACCGGTGAGGAACCGGAACAGCAGGAACCACCAGGTGTCGAAGGAGATCGCGGTCAGGGCGGTGGCCGCCAGATACACCGCCAGGGTGATCATGAACAGCTTCTTGCGGCCCCACTTGTCGGTCAGCCGGCCCCAGAACAGGGCACCGGCACAGGCGCCCGCCACGTACAGCGCCGCCGCGATGCCGGTGACCTGACCGGAGGTGATGGGCAGACCGCTGCCCGGCTCGGACAGCCGGGCGGCGATGTTCCCGACGACCGTCACCTCCAGGCCGTCCAGGATCCACACCGTGCCGAGGCCGAAGACGATGGTCCAGTGCCAGCGCGACCACGGCAACCGGTCGAGGCGGGCGGGGATGTCGGTGGTGATCGTGCGGTCTCTCTCGGCCGGCACCGCGGCTTCTGCGCTGGTCATGGGCTCCCTCCTCGGCACGCTCCTCATCGAGCGGAACGCCGGTCGGGTTCCCGCCGCCGACGCCTTTACGCCCCGAGCGAGCGCGCCACGGTGTAGATCAGCAGCCCGGCCAGCGAACCCACCACCGTGCCGTTGATCCGGATGAACTGCAGGTCACGGCCGATGTTCGCCTCGATCTTGCGCGTCGTGTGCTCCGCGTCCCAGCCCGCCACGGTGTCGGTGATCAGCAAGGTGATCTCCTTGCGGTACGTCGTCACGACATGCACGGCCGCGCCCTCCACCCAGCTGTCGACCTTCTCCTGCACCTTGGGCTCGGTGGCCATCCGCGCCCCCAGCGACAGCAGCGAGGCCCGCACCCGCAGCCGCAGCTCGCTGCGCTCGTCCTCCGCGGCCGCCACGATCATGGAGCGGACGGCCGTCCAGACGGACGCGATCAGATCCTGCACCTCGCCCCGGCCCAGCACCTCGCCCTTGAGCCGCTCCACCCGCGCACGCGTGTCCGTGTCGGACTGCAGGTCGGTGGCGAAGTCCCGGAGGAAGCGGTCGAGGGCGCCCCGAGCCGGGTGGGAGGGCATGTCCCGCATCTCCGCGCAGAACCGCAGCAGCTCCTTGTAGACGCGTTCACCGATGCGCTTGTCGACGAACCGGGGCGTCCAGCCGGGCGCGCCGCCCTGCACCGCGTCCATCACCGAGTCGGCGTGCAGCTCCAGCCAGTCGTGCGCCCTGGACACCACCAGATCCACGGCCCGCCGGTGGCCGCCGTCCCCGACGATCCGCTCCAGCAGCTTCCCCATGCCCGGCGCGATCTCCTGCGCGTCGGCGCGCCGGGTGATCGCCTCGCCCACCACCGCCTGGACGTCCGCGTCGCGCAGCACCGTCAGCGCGCCGCGCAGGGCCGTCGCCAGCTCCGCCGTCACCCGGTCCGCGTGCTCCGGCTCGGCCAGCCAGGAACCCAGCCGGGTGCCGATGCCCACCGACCGCAGCCGCTGCCGCACCACGTCCTCGGAGAGGAAGTTCTCCCCGACGAACTCACCCAACGAGACGCCCAGCTGGTCCTTCTTGTTCGGGATGATCGCCGTGTGCGGGATCGGCAGGCCGAGCGGGTGACGGAACAGCGCGGTCACCGCGAACCAGTCGGCGAGCGCACCGACCATGCCCGCCTCCGCCGCCGCCGCCACATAGGACGCCCACGGACCCGCGCCCCGGTGCGTGGCCCACTCGGCGAGGACGTACACCACGGCCACGAACAGCAGCAGCCCCGCCGCGGTGAGCTTCATCCGGCGCACTCCGCGCCGCTTCTCCTCGTCGGCGGCGCTGAACACCGTCATCGCGCGCGCCGCCCCGGCACGGGCCGCCCCGGCGCCCGCCGGTTCCTCCGTACGATCCATCCGCTCCACCCGTTCCGATCGGCCGTGCACCGCCGGCGTCCCGCACGCTGATAATGGTCCCTGCCTGACCGACTCCTGGAACGGAACAAGAGTTCCCGTCGTCTGTCAGACGGGGGAGCTCAACGGTGAACTCCTGCATGAACACGTGCCCCGTCGGTGCACGCACGCATCATCCGGAGCAGCACCGCTCCCCTCACGAGGAGAACCACACCCGCATGACCGCCAAGCATCATGGTTATGCCCTGCTGGCCGCGATCGTCGCCCTCGTCGTGGGCCTGTCCGCCGCCATCTACGCCGGCGTCGCCTCCGGCGACGGCGCCGACTCCGGGCGTCTCCCCGGCGGGAACACGGTCGCCGCGGGCCCCGGCCCGGGCAACGCGGCTCCCGTCTCGACCGGCGTGTGGGTCGGGGCCTGGGGCGCCGCCCCGGCCGGCGGGGAACCGGGCACCGAGACCGACGGCATGGCCGGCCGCACCGTCCGCAACGTCGTGCACACCGGTGCCGGCGGCACCAGCGCGCGGATCACCCTCTCCAACCTCTGCGGCAGCGGACCGCTGACCGTCACCCACGCCACGCTCGCCGTCGCCGCCGCCGACGACAGCGCGGCCGCCGATCCCGCGACCCTGCGCCGGCTCACCTTCGGCGGAACCACCACCGTCGTCGTCCCGGCCGGCGAACAGGCCGTCAGCGACGCCGTCGCCGTCGTCGTCCCGCATGACGCCGACATCCTGATCAGCACCTACTCCCCCACCTCCGCCGGCCCGGTCACCTACCACCCGCGCGCCCGGCAGACCAGCTACGTCGCCGACGGCGAGTCCACCGAGGACGTCACCGGCGCCGCGTTCACCGGCACCAGCGTCTACTGGCGCTACCTGACCGCGCTGGACGTGCTCGGCAACGAGGCCGACGGCACGCTCGTCGCCTTCGGCGACTCCATCACCGACGGCGTCACCTCCACCGCCGGCGAGAACCGCCGCTGGCCCGACGTCCTCGCCGGCCGGCTGCGCACCGCGCTCACCACCGGCGCGTCCACCGCCGGCGACATCCCCCGCTACGGCGTCGTCAACGCCGGCATCAGCGGCAACCGGGTCCTCGTCGACGACCCGCTGCGCGGCGCCAGCGGCCTGCACCGCTTCGACCGGGACGTCCTCGACCGCACGAACGTGAAGGCCGTCGTCGTCGACCTCGGCATCAACGACATCCTGCGCGACCCGAACCCCTCCGGCCCGCAGGCGATCGTGGCCGGCCTGCGCACCCTCGTCGACCGCGCCCACGCGCGCGGCGTCCGGGTCGTCGGCGCCACCCTCATGCCGTTCCGCGGCCACCGCGGCTACACCGACGCCCGCGAGCGCGTCCGGCAGCAGGTCAACGCGGCGATCCGCGCGGGCGGCCTGTTCGACGAGGTCGTCGACTTCGACAGGGCGCTGCGCGACCCCTACGACCCGCGCAGCCTGCGCTCCGAGTACGACTCCGGGGACCATCTGCACCCCAGCGACCTCGGCTACCGGGAGATGGCGCAGACCGTCGACCTGAGCGACCTCACCGGGCCGGCCGCCCGGGCCCGCCTCTGACGACCACCGGCGCCCAGCCGGCGCACCGCGCTCACCGCGCCCCTCCTGCCGCGACGACGACCGCCCGCCACGAAGACCCGCCGCCACGGCCACAGACCGCCCGGGCGGCCGCCTGCCACCGCCACCCGCACCCACGACGACCAGCGGCCACCGGCACCGGCAGCCCCGGCGACCCGCGCCGTCGGCGCGTGGACCCGCCCACTCCTCGCGCTACTCCTCGCGGCGGCGCTCCCGCCGCTCCTCCCGGCGCCCGCGCTCCTCCCCGACACCCTGCCCGAGCCCGAGCCCGTGTCCCCGCAGCAGGTCCTTGTGGCCGTCCAGCATCCGCCGGTGCGCCTCCTGCGCTTCGTCGCGGGACGAGGCCTGCAGCTCGCGCCGCGCCGCCTTGCGGTCCAGCTTCTCCTGCCGCCGGGCGGCCCGCGTCTTCTTGCGCTCCACACCGACCCCGCCCCAGAAAGCGAACCCGGTCACCACCACACGCGGCGCCCCCGGCTCGCCCGCCACCCCGCTTTCCCGCTGGTCGAAACCGCCCATCACACCGATGCCGCGCACGACGACCTCCACCCCCGGCGGCACCGTGATCTGCACCCCGCCCATGACGGCGAAACAGTTGATCTCGACCTCCCCGGCCGAGAAGTCCGCCTCCCGCAGATCGATCTCCCCGCCGCCCCAGAAGGCGACGCAGGTGAACCGCCGCGGCACCGTCCAGCGGCCCTTGCGCTGGAAGCCCGACATCACCGCCACCGCCCACGCCGACGAACCCTCGCCGCCCACGATCCGCCCGGCCCAACTCCCGTCCTCGGACGGCTCCTTGTGCAGGGACACCACAGGCGGCGCAGCCACCCCGGGCACCGGCAGATCACGGGTGACCGGCGCCAACTCCCGGTACGTGCGCGCCGCGTAGGTCTGCTCGAGCCGCTCCTCGAACTCCACCATGTCCAGCCGGCCCTCGGCGACCGCGTCGCGCAACACCTCGGCGACCCGCTCACGATCGGCGTCGGAGGCACGGAGGTCCGAACGGTCCGGGACTGCGTCGTCGGTCATACCGGCAGCCTACGAGTTCCCGGCCCCCGGCACTACGGTCTCCCGCTCCCCCGCGGACCCGCCGCCGTCCCCCGCACCCGCCCCTTCCCCGGACCCCGCCCCGTACAGCATCCTGGCGATCACCGCCTCGATGTCCGGCTCCCGCACCGACAGGTCCACCAGCGGATACTCCGCCGCGATCCGCGCGACCAGCGCCGCCGCCGACCCCGACGCCGGAAACGCCAGCCACTGACGGGGACCCTCCACCCTCACCACCCGCGCCGCGTCCCCCGCATCGATCGGCGGCGACTCCCGCTCCAGATCCACCACCAGCGTGCGCTCGCTCTCACCCACCTCGTGCAGCCCCGCGAGCGCGCCGTCGTACACCAGACGCCCGTGGTCGATGACCATGACCCGCGAACACAACTGCTCGATGTCCTGCAGATCATGGGTGGTCAGCAGCACCGTCGTCCCCCGCTCGGTGTTCAGCTCACGCAGGAACTCCCGCACCCGCGCCTTCGACACCACGTCCAGACCGATCGTCGGCTCGTCGAGATACAGCACCTCGGGATCGTGCAGCAACGCCGCCGCGATGTCACCGCGCATCCGCTGCCCCAGCGACAGCTGACGCACCGGCACCTCCAACAGGGCCGACAGATCCAGCAGTTCCACCAGCCGGTCGAGATTCTCCCGGTAACGCCCGTCCGGGATGCGATACATGCGGTGCATCAGCCGGTACGAGTCGATCAGCGGCAGATCCCACCACAGCGTCGTCCGCTGCCCGAACACCACCCCTATCCGGTGCGCCAGCCGCGTCCGCTCCCGCGACGGATCGATCCCCGCCACCCGCAGCCGCCCACCGCTCGGCGTCAGGATGCCCGTCAGCATCTTGATCGTCGTCGACTTACCCGCACCGTTCGGCCCGATGTAGCCGACCATCTCCCCCCGAGCCACCGAGAACGACAGCCCGTCGACCGCCCGCACCTGCCGCAGCTCACGCCTGAGGAACCCCGTCCTCCTGCGCACGTCGAAGACCTTCTCGACCCGGTCCACCTCGATGAACACGTCCTCGGTCACACTCAACTCCCCGTACTCCGATACGACCTGAGACCCACCCGCCACGCCAGCCCCGCCGCCGCGCAGCACAACAGCGCCGCCAACGGCGAAGCGAACGCCGCCCACCCCGGCAACCCCAACGGATACGGCCGCCCCAGCACATAGGCCGCCGGCACCCAGTTGACGAACGCCAACGGCAGCACGAACGTCACCGAACGCAGCAACTCCCGGCCGAACACCGTCGGCGGGTACTGCAACAGCGTCTGCCCGCCGAACGTGAACGCCGCCTGCACCTCCGCCGCGTCCTGCGCCACGAACTGGAACGCCGCACCCGCCACGAACACCGCCGAGAAGATGACCCCGCCGCACACCAGCATCACCGGCACCAGCAGCACCTTCACCGGCGTCCACGCCACGTCCAGCGACACCAGCGCCCACCCCAGGATCAAGTCGCCCTGAGTGATCCGCGCCACCCGGCGCAACGCGAACCGGTCCGCCGCCACCTGCGCCAGCACCGGCGCCGGCCGCACCAGCAACATGTCCAGCGTCCCGTCCCGCACCCGCGTACCCAGCCGCCCCGCCGAACCGATCGCCAGATCCGCCGCCCCGAACGACGTCGCCGACAACCCGTACAACAGCGCGATCTCCGGCAACGTGTAACCGCCCAACACGTCCACCTGCGAGAACATCAACAAGATCGCGACAAAGTCCAGCCCCGTCACCAGCAGACCGCCCAGCACCGTCATCGCGAACGACACCCGGTACGTCAACGTCGAACGAATCCACATCCCGGCGATCAACCGGTACGCCCGCAACCCCTCCACCAGCCGGCCTCCCTCACCCACCCTGCACCACCACCCGCCGCGTCGCCGCCCCCTGCACCAGCCGGCCCACCGCCAGCAGCACCACCGCCCACCCCGCCTGGAACGCGAACGCCGACCACACGTCCACCCGCCCCATCAGCACGTCCGCCGGGGTCTGCAACAACGCCGACCACGGCAGCAGCATCACGATGTCCCCCAACGGCCGCGGAAAAGCGTTCAACGGCAACGTCATCCCCGAACAGAACACCCCCGTGACCATCAGCACCTGCAACACTCCCGTGCCGTCCAGCAGCCAGAACCCGCTCAACGCCACCAGGAACCGGATCGCGTAACTCACCACCATCGCCAGAACCACCGTCACCAGGAACGCCAGCCACACCCCCGCCTCGTCCGGCAGCGCCGTCGGGAAGAACCACGCCCCGAACACGAACGGAACCACCCCCCGGCCCAGCAACTGGAAGAACGCCCGCCCCAGATCCGTCGCCAGCCACCACGCCTGAAGATCGGCCGGCCGGTACAGATCGACCGCCACCTCACCCGTGCGGATGCGCTCGATCAGATCCGTCTCGAAACCGCCGCCCTGGATCGCCAGCGTCGCGAACAACGCCTGCCCCAGCCACACATACGTCACCGCCTGCGCCTGGTCGTAACCCCCCAGATGCGGCCGCTCGTCCCACAACGCCAGATATGTGTAGACGAGGATCAGGCCGAAAACAGTGTTCGTGAACACCCCCGCCGCCGTCGCCACCCGATACGTCGCGTACCTTCTGAAGCCCCCCGCCGCGACGGCCGCGTACAACCGCGCCGATCCCAAGGCAACCCTCCTCCTCGCCCATCAGTCACCTGGGTGCCCCCTGCGACACCGAAGCGCAGGAGCCTAGTGCGCCGCCCCCGCCGCGTGCCACGCGTTTTCCGGCACAACACGCGTGGATTGTCGGGAACGGAACGCCCGGTGCGAGAGTCTTCAACAGGGGGCGCAGAGAAATAACGAGGCGTACGAGGCGTACGGGCACGTACGACGCGAAACAGGAGTCCGGCAACACATGAGCGACGAGCCGCAGCCGCAACAGCCGACCGAGGGCACCGCCCCCGGAGAGCCCGAGGCGGGTGACGGAGGGAGCAGCAAGAAGGTGAAGCGACCCAAGCGCACCGGCTGGCGCCGCCTGCTGCCCACCTGGCGGATGGTGCTCAGCACGTTCGTCCTCGGCGTCCTGCTCCTCGCCGGCCTGTTCTTCCTCGGCTACTCCATGGTCAAGATCCCGCCGGCCAACGCCCTCGCCACCAAGCAGTCCAACGTCTACCTCTACGCCGACGGCACCGAGATCGCCCGCGACGGCAAGGTCAACCGCGAGAACGTCGACCTCGCACAGATCTCCAAGGACGCCCAGCACGCCGTCCTCGCCGCCGAGGACCGCGACTTCTACACCGAGTCCGCCATCGACCCCAAGGCGATGCTGCGGGCCGGCTGGAACACCGCCACCGGCAAGGGCAAGCAGTCCGGCTCCACGATCACCCAGCAGTACGTGAAGAACTACTACCTCGCGCAGGAACAGACCGCCACACGCAAGGTGAAGGAGTTCTTCATCGCGATCAAGCTCGACCGCGAGAAGTCCAAGGACGAGATCCTCGAGGGCTACCTCAACACCAGCTACTTCGGCCGCAACGCCTACGGCATCCAGGCCGCCGCCAAGGCCTACTACGGCATCGACGCCCTCAGGCTCACCCCCGCCCAGGGCGCCTACCTCGCCGCCCTCGTCAACGCGCCCAGCGAATACGACGTCATCGCCCACCCCGAGAACCGCAAGGCCGCCGAGGCCCGCTGGAACTACGTCCTCGACGGCATGGTCACCAAGGGGTGGCTCACCGCGTCGCAGCGCACCGGCATGAAGTTCCCGGGCCCCAAGGAGACCTCCGGCGCCGACAACGGCATGTCCGGACAGCGCGGCTACCTCGTCAACGCCATCAAGGACTACCTGCGCGACAACAAGATCGTCACCCAGGCGGAACTCGACGCCGGCGGCTACCGCATCACCACCACCCTGGACAAGAAGAAACAGAACGCCTTCGTCGACGCCGTCAACGACCAGTTGCTGAAGAAGCTCGACAAGAAGAACCGCAAGGTCGACACCTACGTCCGCGCCGGCGGAGCCGCCGTCGAGCCCAAGACCGGCAAGATCCTCGCCCTGTACGGCGGCGTCGACTACGTCAAGCAGTACACCAACAACGCCACCCGGCAGGACTTCCAGGTCGGCTCCACCTTCAAGCCGTTCGTCTTCACCTCCGCCGTCCAGAACGACTCCACCACCCAGGACAACCGCAGGATCACGCCCAACACGATCTACGACGGCACCAACAAACGCCCCGTCCAGGGCTGGTCGGGACCCGTCTACGACCCCGAGAACGAGGACTACGTCAACTACGGCGACATCAACGTGCGCACCGCCACCGACAAGTCCGTCAACTCGGTGTACGCACAGATGGCCGTCGACGTCGGCCCCGCCAAGGTCAAGCAGACCGCCATCGCCCTCGGACTGCCCACCGACACCCCCGAACTGCAGCCCTACCCCTCCATCGCGCTCGGCACCGCCAACGCCAGCGTCCTGGACATGGCGAAGGCCTACGCCACCCTCGCCAACCACGGCAAGCACGGCATGTACACAATGATCAGCAAGGTCACCAAGGACGGCTCCGACGTCGTGGAACTGCCCGCGTACAAGGCCTCCCAGGTCATCAGCCGTGAAGCCGCCGACACCACCACCTCCGTCCTGCGCAGCGTCGTCCAGAACGGCACCGCCAGGAAGGCCCAGGCCGCAGACCGCCCCGCCGCCGGCAAGACCGGCACCGCCGAAGAGGACCAGGCCGCCTGGTTCGCCGGCTACACCCCCGACCTCGCCACCGTCGTCGCCGTCATGGGCCAGGACCCGGTCACCGCACACCACAAGTCCCTCAAGGGCGCCCTCGGCCTGCCCCGCATCAACGGCGGCGACGCCCCCACCCAGATCTGGGCCCAGTTCACCGAGGAAGCCCTCAAGGGCAGCCCCGCCAAGGACTTCGACCTCACCCTCCAGGAAGGCGGCGGCGACTCCGCCGCCCCCTCCGACCCGGCCGACGACCCGGACGAGCCCTCCGACGACGACACCGGCGACAGCACGCCGAGCGCCGGCACCAAGGGCCAGACGCAGGGCCAGACCCAGGGGCAGAGCCAGGGGCAGACCGGCGGCGGCACCACGACCGGCGGCGACACGACCGGGGACACCAGCACCGGCGCCACCGGCGGCAACACCGCCGACGGCGGCACCTCCACCGGCACCACGAACGGCGGATCGGCGACCAACGGGACGACCAGCGGCGCCAACTCCGGCACCACCGACGGCGGCGGCACGTCGACCGGCACCGCCGACGGCGGCGGGGGCAGCGACGCCGGCAACTCGGCCGGCACGACCGTCGGCCCCCAACTCACACCCACCCGCCGGGAATGACGCCCGGCCCGGGCACCCCGCCGGCCCGGAGCCCCGGCGGCCGCGCACCTCGGCGGCCGCCGACCCCCGGCACGGCGCGTCTCGTCCGGCTCCTTCGAAACAGCAGAGCCACAGCAAGAAGGGCCGGTGACGACAGTCACCGGCCCTTCTTCACCCTGCGATCAGAGGTACAGCCCCGTGGAGTCCTCCGACCCCTCGAACCGGTCCGCGGCCACGGCGTGCAGATCGCGCTCCCGCATCAGCACATACGCCACGCCCCGCACCTCCACCTCCGCACGGTCCTCCGGGTCGTACAGCACACGGTCACCCGGCTCCACCGTCCGCACGTTCTGCCCCACCGCGACCACCTGCGCCCACGCCAGCCGGCGACCGACGGCCGCGGTGGCGGGAATCAGGATCCCGCCACCCGAACGCCGCTCACCCTCACCGGCCTCCTGCCGCACGAGCACACGGTCGTGCAGCATCCGGATGGGCAGCTTGTCGTGCTGCGGATCGAGGTCGTCTCTCTTGGCGCTCACACCACTGAACCTACCTGCCCTCGGCGCATCCGTGAGCGAGCGGGGGTACGCGGACGCGCCCAGTCGTACGCGCCGAGCCGGGCGCGGGCCGTGTCACGGGGCGGGGGCGGGTTCGCCAGCCACGGCGGTCACCGCCACCGCTGTCACCATCGCCGTCACCGTCGCCGTCGCCGTCGCGGATCAGCCCCTGCGGCGACGCGGACCGAACGCCAGCAGCCCCACGACCCCGACGACCAGCAGCGCCACCGGCACCACCCGCTCCAGTCGCGGCGCGCCCTCCTCGTCCACGAACTGCGCCCTCACCTCACTCACCACCCGGTTCACCTGGACGTAAGCCCGGCCCAGGGTGTGATCGACGTTGGCGACGACCCTTGCCTTGGCGTCCCCGACGATGGTCTTCGGGTGCACCCGCACCCCGATCTCGTCCAGCGTCTCCGCCAGCACCTCGCGACGGGCCCTGATGTCCGCCTCGATCTGCGCCGGGGTTCTGGTGTCCGACGTCTCCGCCACGGTGAGTCCTCCGAAGTCGGCTGGGTCCTGTTCCGGACAGTCTGTCAGCTCCACCCTCGCCCGCACCGCCGGGACCCCCGGTTACGCTGGACCGATGAGCGAGCGACTGCAGCCCGGGGACGTGGCCCCCGCCTTCACCCTCTCCGACGCCGACGGCAACCAGGTGTCCCTGTCGGACCACAAGGGCCGCAAGGTCATCGTCTACTTCTACCCGGCCGCCCTGACCCCCGGCTGCACGAAGCAGGCCTGCGACTTCACCGACAACCTCGACCTCCTGACCGCCGCGGGCTACGACGTCCTCGGCATCTCCCCGGACAGCCCCGAGAAGCTGGGCAGGTTCCGCGAGAAGGAGTCCCTGAAGGTCACCCTCCTGGCCGACCCCGAGAAGACCGCCCTCGACGCGTACGGCGCGTTCGGCGAGAAGAAGAACTACGGCAAGACGTACATGGGCGTCATCCGCTCCACGATCGTGGTGGACGAGGAGGGCAAGGTCGAACACGCCCTCTACAACGTCCGCGCCACCGGCCACGTCGCCAAGATCATCAAAGACCTGGGCATCTGACACCCCCTCCCCGACACCCGAGCGGCCCGCGTCGAACACCTGACGCGGGCCGCTTCACGTTCCGTGCGTGACTGTCCGATAACCGGTTCGTTACTCCGCACGAGACCACGAACGGGCGGTCGGCAGACGGAGGGGATTCGGATGGGCGTGCGGAACTCGGCAGAGAGGGCGGGCCGTTACAGCAGGGAGCGGCTCGCGCGGGAAGTCGCCGAGGCTCGCTGCTGGGCCGACCTCATGCGACGACTCGGCCTCAAGTCGAGCGGCGGCCAATGCAGGGTGCTGCAAGAACACGTCACACGTCACGGGCTCGGCACAAGCCACTTCGTCAAGCGCAGCCCATGGCGCAAATCCCGATCACCCTGCAGATCGACCACGTCAACGGCGACTGGCGGGACAATCGCGAGGAGAACCTGCGGTATCTGTGCCCCAATTGCCACGCCTTGACGCCTACGTGGTGCCGCCGCAAAGCTGGAGTGCCACTCGCCGGGTGAGCTGCGACGCCCGTACACTGGGGGCCATCGGTCGAGCACGATGACCGTTTTTGAGCGGCCGTGATGGAATTTGGTCAGACATGCTGGGTTTAGGTCCCAGTGGGTTAATCATACCCGTGTGGGTTCGAGTCCCACCGGCCGCACACCTCGGAAGGGGCCGCCACACCAGGCGGCCCCTTCTCCTCGCTCAGCCCAGCAGCTCCCGCACCACCGGTACCAGGCCCCGGAAGGCCTTGCCTCGGTGGCTGATCGCGTTCTTCTCCCGCGCCGTCAGTTCCGCGCAGGTGCGCGTCTCGCCGTCGGGCTGGAGGATCGGGTCGTAGCCGAAGCCGTTCGTGCCCGTGGGCGCGTGGCGCAGGACGCCCGTCAGCCGGCCCTCGACGACGCGTTCCGTGCCGTCCGGGAGGGCCAGGGCCGCCGCGCAGGCGAAGTGGGCGCCGCGGTGTTCGTCGGCGATGTCGGACAGCTGGGCGAGGAGGAGGTCGAGGTTGGCCTTGTCGTCGCCGTGTGTGCCGGACCAGCGGGCGGAGAAGATGCCGGGGGCGCCGTTCAGGACGTCCACGCAGAGGCCGGAGTCGTCGGCGACGGCCGGGTGGCCGGTGGCCCGGGCGAGGGCGTGGGCCTTGAGGAGCGCGTTCTCGGCGAAGGTGACGCCGGTTTCCCTGACGTCGGGGATGTCGGGGTAGGCGTCCGCGCCGACGAGGTCGTGGGGCAGGCCTGCGTCGGCGAGGATCGTCCTGAGTTCGGTGATCTTTCCGGCATTGCGGGTGGCGAGGATCAGGCGGGTCATGCGCCCAGTATCCCGGCCGCCCGGGCCGGTGCCGCGGCCGCTAGGGGGTGCAGACCTTGGTCAGTTCGCCGGCCGCGTCGGTGACGGGGCTGACGTCTGGGGTGTTGTCGCCGTTCTTGACGGCGGTGCGGACGTTCGCGACGGCTTTGCGGAGGTCGTCGACGGCCTTGTCGACGTCGGCGTTGTCCGTCTTGTCGCCTATCTTGTCGAGGTTGTTCTCGATGGAGGTCAGCGACTCCTGCGTCTGGGTCGGGTCGTTCGCGGCGTTCTCCACGGCCTGCTGGAGGTCGGTGACGCTGTCGGCGATCGAGTCCGCGGTCTGGACGCAGTCGAGGGCCTTGTTGACCGCGTCGCAGCCGGTGGCCGTCAGTCCCAGGGTGAGGGCGACGGCCGCCGTGGTGGCGGCTATGACGGTTCGGCGACGCCGGAGTGGGCGTCGGCTCGCGGCCGTGGACATAACTGTGTTCCTCCCCTTGTCAGGCCCAGGAGGCCCCCGTCGGTGTACTGGCCTAGACGCGACGGCGGGCGGACCGGTTGCCCGCGCCCGCCGCCGTTCTTGGTGTGCTCTTTACTTTTCGAGGACGGTATCAAGTGCCGTGCGCTGCAGCGCGGTCAGTTCGGCGCAGCCGGAAACGGCGAGATCGAGCAGGGAGTTGAGTTCGTCGCGGGCGAACGGCTCGGCCTCGGCGGTGCCTTGGACCTCGACGAAGCGGCCGTCGCCGGTGCAGACGACGTTCATGTCGGTCTCGGCGCGGACGTCCTCCTCGTAGCGGAGGTCGAGGAGCGGGATGCCGCCGACGATGCCGACGGAGACGGCGGACACCGTGCCGGTGAGGGGCTGGCGGCCGGCCTTGATCAGCTTCCTGCCCTGGGCCCAGGAGACGGCGTCGGCCAGTGCGACGTACGCGCCGGTGATGGCGGCGGTGCGGGTGCCGCCGTCGGCCTGGAGGACGTCGCAGTCGAGGACGATGGTGTTCTCGCCGAGGGCCTTGTAGTCGATGACGGCGCGCAGGGAGCGGCCGATGAGGCGGGAGATCTCGTGGGTGCGGCCGCCGATCTTGCCGCGGACGGATTCGCGGTCGCCGCGGGTGTTGGTGGCGCGGGGGAGCATGGAGTATTCGGCGGTGACCCAGCCTTCGCCGCTGCCTTTGCGCCAGCGGGGGACGCCTTCGGTGACGGTGGCGGTGCAGAAGACCTTGGTGTCGCCGAAGGAGACGAGAACGGAGCCTTCGGCGTGCTTGCTCCAGCCGCGTTCGATGGTGACGGGGCGGAGCTGTTCGGGCGTGCGGCCGTCGATGCGAGACATGGCGCTGAGCCTAGTGGTAGCGGGGTGGGGCTCCGCCCGTGGTGGGTGGAGCCCCACCCTCAGGGAGTCAGCCGCTGGGTGTGAGCGCTGGGCTCACCTGTTTCTTGCGAGGAGGCTCCGGCGTTCTCGCCGGGGAGGAATCGCATGCGGTTGTCGTGACGTGGAGCGTCGCCGTATCCGGTCCAAGCGCGGAGCGCCCCTACCGCGGTAGCGATCGCCAAGGTATACGAACGCGTGTACCCACGATCACCGGTCGGGGGGACCGCTGGGGAATCGGGGGCGTTTGTGCGGCTGTCGTACGTATGGTCTTTCGGAGGGTTCGGGACGGCACGGTGTCCCGGCCGGCGACCGTGAGGGGGCGAGATGGCGCAGGCGAGGGCGGCTGTGGAGGCTGGGCGTGCCCGCTACACCTACCGGCTGCGCGTGTCGTGCGCTGCCGGCGCCGCTCTGGCGGCGGAGTGGGGCCGCTGCCGCTGGGTGTGGAACGAATGCGCTGCCAAGTCCAGGGCTGTACACCTGCACAACAAGGCCACCGGCCAGAAGGCCACCTGCGGCCCCGCCCAACTCGACCGGATGCTGACCCAGGCCCGCGCTCGTACGCCGTGGCTGCGTGAGGGCTCGTCGGTTGTCCAACAGCAGGTCATCCGCGACTTCGGCCGCTCCCGCGCCAAGGCGCTCAGGGACATCGAAGAGCGCCTGCCCATGGCACGCCGGGCGGGTATGCCCGCGTACAAGAAGAAGCACGAGGCGTCGGCGACCCTCAATTACACCCGGCGCGGCTTCCGGTTGAAGGACGGCTGTCTTCACCTGGCGGGCGGCATCGTCCTAGCGGTGGTGTGGTCGCGGGAACTGCCCGCCGAGCCGTCCTCGGTACGCGTCTACCAGGACAGTCTCGGGCACTGGTACGGCTCCTTCGTCGTCCCCGCCCAGGTCCGGCCCCTGCCGGAGACCGGCCGCGTACTCGGCGTCGACTGGGGTGTGAAGGAGACGGCGACCACCACATCCGATGCGCACGACCTCCCCCATCCCGGGCATGGTAGGAAGGCCCAGACGAAGCTGACCCGGTACGACCGGATGATGGCCCGCCGTAGACCGAAGAAGGGCCGGCCCGCATCGAAGGGCTACCGCGAAGCGAAGGAACTGCGGGCGAAGGCGTACAAGAAGGTCGCCAGGCAGCGTGAGGACACCGGTCGTAAGTGGGCCAAGAAGGTGGTCCGCGACCACGACGCCATCGCGGTCGAGGACTTTCGTCCGAAGTTCCTGGCCAAGAGCACCATGGCCCGCAAGGCCGCCGACGCCGCCATCGGCGCCACCAAGGCCGCGCTGATCGAGATGGGCCGCAAGCACGGGCGGGACATCCGCCTCGTGCATCCCGCGCACACCACGATGGACTGCGCGCACTGCGATGCGAGAGCCAAGCACGCACTGCCGCTGGGTGAGCGCACCTACACCTGCACCGCGTGCGGAAACACGTCTCCACGGGACAAGAACTCCGCCCACGTCATGCTCGTCCGGGCTGGTCTCAACCCGGCTGGTGCCGATGGCGCAAGACCTCCTGGAGCACTGCTCCAGGAGGCGGCCTGAGCCAGGAATCCCCTTCCCTCAAGGGAGGGGAGGATTCAAATCATGTCTTCGATCTCCGCTGCGATGGGGTCGGCGTCGGTGCCGATGACGACCTGGATGGCGGTGCCCATCTTGACGACGCCGTGGGCGCCGGCGGCCTTCAGGGCGGCTTCGTCGACGAGTGAGGCGTCGTTGACCTCGGTGCGCAGGCGGGTGATGCAGCCTTCGATCTCTTCGATGTTGTCGAGCCCGCCGAGTCCGGCGACGATCTTCTCAGCCTTGGTGGCCATGTTCGGTCTCCCTGAATTCCCTGGTGCCGGCCGTGATTGCGTGTCGGACCGCTGGTGGCAGTAACCCACAGTCGGCCCAGCTTCGCGAGCGATTGCGGCGTGTGTGCCGAAGGATGGCGTCACAGTATCCCCAGTCGTCCATAGTTGGTCTACACCACCTGACAGGCGGTCGCCAAACGATGAGTGCCGAGAGCGCCCGGTCCGAGGTCAGTCCTGCGCGCAGGCGCTGGCAGAGTGCGTTCCAGGGTCTGCAGAAGATGGGACGGAGTCTGCAGTTGCCGATCGCGGTGCTGCCGGCCGCGGGCATCCTCAACCGGCTCGGTCAGCCGGATGTGTTCGGGGACGACGGGCTGGGCTGGACGGACGTGGCGAAGGTGATGGCGGGTGCGGGCGCGGCGCTGCTCGACGGTTCCCTCGGGCTTCCGCTGCTGTTCTGCATCGGTGTGGCGATCGGCATGGCGAAGAAGTCGGACGGTTCGACGGCGCTGGCGGCGGTGGCGGGATTCCTCGTCTACTACAACGTGTTGCGGCAGTTCCCGGAGGACTGCGCGCCGGGTTCGAAGGTGATCCCGAACATCGGGTGCCAGGCGACGGACAACACGGTGGGGGCGTTCGCGTACCAGAATCCGGGGGTGTTCGGCGGGATCGTGATGGGTCTGCTGACGGCGTTCTTCTGGCAGCGGTACCACCGGACGAAGCTGGTGGACTGGCTGGGGTTCTTCAACGGGCGGCGGCTGGTGCCGATCATCATGGCGTTCGTCGCGATCGCGTTCGCGGCGTTGTGTCTGTGGGTGTGGCCGCCGATCGGTGACGCCCTGGAGAACTTCAGTGACTGGCTGGACGGGCTGGACGCGTGGGGTGCGGGCATCTTCGGGGTGGCGAACCGGGCGTTGCTGGTGATCGGTCTGCATCAGTTCCTGAACGTGCCCATCTGGTTCCAGTTCGGGAGTTTCACGAAGCCGGACGGCACGGTGGTGCACGGTGACATCAACATGTTCCTGGCGGGCGATCCGGACGCGGGGCAGTTCACCTCGGGTTTCTTCCCGATCATGATGTTCGCGCTGCCCGCGGCGGCGCTCGCGATCACGCACTGTGCGAGGCCGGGCCGGCGCAAGGAGGTCGGCGGGCTGATGCTGTCGGTGGCGTTGACGTCGTTCGTGACGGGCATCACCGAGCCGATCGAGTACTCGTTCCTGTTCGTCGCGCCGTTGCTGTTTGCGGTGCATGCGGTGCTGACGGGTGTGTCGATGGCGGTGACGTGGGGGTTGGGGGTGCATGACGGGTTCAGTTTCTCGGCGGGGCTGATCGACTACGTCATCAACTGGAACCTGGCGACGCGGCCGTGGGCGATCGTCCCGATCGGTCTGTGTTTCGCGGCCGTCTACTACGTGATCTTCCGGTTCGCGATCACACGGTTCGATCTGAGGACGCCGGGGCGGGAGCCGGAGGAGGAGCGGGAGGACGTCACGAAGGCGTGAGCGGAGGTCCGCGGCGCCGGTTGCGGTGCTGGGCGAGGGCCCCCGGAACTCGGTTCCGGGGGCCCTCGCGCGTGCGGGGCGTCACGGCAGGAACGTCCAAGATCGGGCACGGGACGTAGTTCGTCGGTTGCGTGTTTGACGGGTTCCTTATATCGCCACCATCGTGCTAGAACATGGTCTACACCACTGAGTGGTGTAGACCATCACCGATGGAGGAAGTCTATGAGCACCGCCACCGCGCCCACGGCGGCCCCCGCGAAGAAGCGGGGATCCGGCCTTTTCCAGGGCCTCCAGAAGGTCGGCCGCAGCCTGCAGCTGCCCATCGCCGTGCTGCCGGCGGCGGGTCTGCTGCTGCGGCTGGGTCAGCCGGACGTGAAGGAGAAGCTGCACCTGCCGACCGACGTCGCGAAGGTGTTCGCCGGCGCCGGCGGTGCCCTGCTCGACAGCTCCTTCGGTCTCCCCCTGCTGTTCTGCATAGGCGTGGCGATCGGCTTCGCCAAGAAGGCCGACGGCTCGACGGCTCTCGCCGCCGTGGTCAGCTTCCTCACCTACTACGCGGTGATCCACCAATTCCCGATCGAGGAGGGCCACAAGGGCGCCACCTACACGGCGACGGGTCTCTTCGGCGGCTTCTGGCAGAAGGGCAACGAGGCCGCGACAACCGCCTCCTTCCAGAACCCGGGCGTCCTGGGCGGCATCGTCCTCGGTCTGCTGACCGCGGTGCTGTGGCAGCGGTACCACCGCAAGCAGCTCGTCGACTGGCTCGGCTTCTTCAACGGCCGCCGACTCGTGCCGATCATCACGGCGGTCGTCGGCACCGCCCTCGGTGTTCTGGTGGTTCTCGGCTGGCAGCCCATCGGTGACGTGATCACCGACTTCGGCGAGTGGATGACGGGCCTCGGCTCCTTCGGCGCCGCCCTCTTCGGCCTGATCAACCGTGCACTGATCCCGATCGGCATGCACCAGTTCGTGAACTCCGTGGCGTGGTTCCAGATCGGCGACTTCACCAACTCCGCCGGCACCGTCTTCCACGGTGACCTGCCTCGCTTCTTCGCCGGTGACCCGTCCGCCGGTATGTTCATGACCGGCTTCTTCCCGATCATGATGTTCGGTCTTCCGGCCGCCGCTCTCGCCATCGCGCACTCCGCCCGCCCGGAGCGCCGCAAGGCCGTCCTCGGCATGATGACGTCGCTGGCCCTGACCTCCTTCATCACGGGCGTGACCGAGCCGATCGAGTTCTCGTTCATGTTCATCGCGCCGGTGCTGTACGCGATCCACGCCGTGCTCACCGCTCTGTCCATGGCGGTGACCTGGGCGCTGGGCATCCACATGGGCTTCGGCTTCTCGGCCGGCCTCACCGACGTCCTGATCAACTGGGGCATCTCCACCAAGCCCTGGCTGATGATCCCGGTGGGTCTGGTCTTCGGCGCGATCTACTACGTCGTCTTCCGCTTCGCGATCACCAAGTTCAACCTCCCCACCCCGGGCCGGGAGCCCGAGGAGGAGGTCGAGGACCTCACGAAGGCGTAGGCGACACCCTCGCCCGCGCGCCCTCCCCCGCGCGACACGCGAAGACCCCCGGAGCCCTGAACCGCTCCGGGGGTCTTCGTCCGACGTGTCGGGGGTTCAGATCTCGTACGTCTGCCGTGGCGCGGCCAGTTCCACCGGGCCGTCGAACACCGCGCGGGCGTCCTCGAGGTTGACCTGGGGGTCGGTCCACGGCGGGATGTGGGTCAGCACGAGCTTGCGCGCGCCCGCCCGGCTCGCCGTCTCGCCGGCCTCGCGGCCGTTGAGGTGCAGGTCGGGGATGTCCTCCTTGCCGTGGGTGAAGGCGGCTTCGCAGAGGAACAGGTCCGTGTCGCGGGCGAGTTCCAGCAGTGCGGGGCTGACGCCGGTGTCGCCGGAGTACGTCAGCGATCTGCCGCCGTGTTCGACGCGGATGCCGTAGGCCTCCACCGGGTGGGCGACCCGTTCCGTGTGCACGGTGAAGGGGCCGATGTCGAAGGTCGACGGCTTGACCGTGTGGAAGTCGAAGACCTCGCTCATGGAGGAGGCCGAGGGGGTGTCGGCGTAGGCGGTGGTCAGGCGGTGCTCGGTGCCCTCGGGGCCGTAGACCGGGATGGGGTCGCAGCGCCCGCCGTCGTGCCGGTAGTAGCGCGCGACGAAGTACGCGCACATGTCGATGCAGTGGTCGGCGTGCAGATGGCTCAGGAAGATCGCGTCGAGGTCGTAGAGACCGCAGTGGCGCTGCAGCTCGCCCAGGGCGCCGTTGCCCATGTCGAGAAGCAACCGGAAGCCGTCGGCCTCTACGAGGTAGCTCGAGCAGGCCGATTCCGCGGAGGGGAACGACCCCGAGCAGCCGACGACGGTGAGCTTCATAAAGCAGAAACCTCCGCTGGCGGGTAACCGGGAAGGGTCCGGGAGGGACCGTGAACGAATGATCGTCACATGGGGCGACGGGGGTCGTGCGGTTCGTCGAGCGTAAGGCGCAAAACCCCGGGTCGCTCCTCCGCCAGGGGCCGTTGTGGGCGAACTCACCTGTGCTGTCACCGGTTCGGCTGGACCAGGGGCGCGCGGGGTGCAGGACGGGGCGCGCGTTGATGGTCGCGCGCTGGTGGGGCCGCCGGTAACGTCGTCGTATGGACACGTCCTGGTGGCTCGCGCTCGCCGCGGTGGTACTGCTGGCGCTGGTCGCCGCGCTCGTGGACGGCTGGGGTCGCGGGCGGCGTCCGCGAGGAGACGGGACCCGGCCGCCGGGTCGGCCGAAGCGTCCGGCGGCGGGACGGCCGGCGCGGGGGCGTAATCGCGCGGGGCGGCCGCAACCGGCGGAGATCTGGTGGGCGAACGTGCCGTACGAGGACGGGCCGGCAGCGCGGGGGGCGGGCCGGCGGGACTCGCCCCGTGGCCCCGGATCCGGGGCGGCGCCGGGCGGTGCGGCGGCGGGGGACGGGCGGGCCAAGGACCGGCCGTGCCTGGTGCTGGCGGTGCGCGGTAACCGGGTGACGGTCGCGAAGATCACCAGTAAGTACCGTGACGAGCGGCCCGGGGTGATCCGGCTGCCGCCGGGCGCGGTCGGGGACGCGCGGGGGCGGCCGAGTTTCCTGGAGACGGAGGAGCTGCGCCAGGTCCCGGTGCGGGAGTTCCGGCGCCGGGTGGGGGTCGTGGACCCGGCCCTGTGGGACCAGGTCCGTCATCTGACCGCCTGAGGTCCGCCGTCCTGGTCCGGGTGTCCCCGGGGCCCCCGGCCCCTCCGTCCGCCGCGCGCGGCGGACCCTTGCGTGCCTTGCGCGCCTGCGGCCCGCGGGCGGCGCGGGTCCGCGTCCCACGGACCGGTGTCCGTGGTCTACGCCCAGAGCTGGCCCTGGAGGGTCTCGATCGCCTCCTCCGTGGTGGCCGCGGTGTAGACGCCCGTCGACAGGTACTTCCAGCCGCCGTCCGCCACGACGAACGCGATGTCGGCGCTCTCCCCCGCCTTCAGCGCCTTGTTGCCGACGCCGATCGCGGCGTGCAGGGCGGCGCCGGTGGAGACGCCGGCGAAGATGCCCTCCTGCTGGAGGAGTTCCCGGGTGCGGGTGACGGCGTCGGCCGAGCCGACGGAGAAGCGGGTGGTGAGGACGGAGGCGTCGTACAGCTCGGGCACGAAGCCCTCGTCGAGGTTACGCAGGCCGTAGACGAGGTCGTCGTAGCGCGGCTCGGCGGCGACGATCTTCACGTCCGGCTTGTTCTCGCGGAGGAACCGGCCGACGCCCATCAGCGTGCCCGTCGTGCCGAGGCCGGCGACGAAGTGGGTGATGGAGGGGAGGTCGGCGAGGATCTCGGGGCCGGTGGTGGCGTAGTGGGCGCCCGCGTTGTCGGGGTTGCCGTACTGGTAGAGCATCACCCAGTCGGGATGCTCGGCGGCGAGTTCCTTGGCGACGCGCACGGCGGTGTTGGAGCCGCCGGCGGCCGGGGAGGAGATGATCTCGGCTCCCCACATGGCGAGCAGGTCGCGGCGTTCCTGCGAGGTGTTCTCGGGCATCACGCAGACGATGCGGTAGCCCTTGAGCTTGGCCGCCATGGCGAGGGAGATGCCGGTGTTGCCGCTGGTGGGCTCCAGGATGGTGCAGCCGGGGGTGAGGCGGCCGTCCTTCTCGGCCTGTTCGACCATGTGCAGGGCGGGGCGGTCCTTGACGGAGCCGGTGGGGTTGCGGTCCTCGAGCTTCGCCCAGATGCGGACGTCGGCGGACGGCGAGAGCCGCGGCAGGCGCACCAGAGGGGTGTTGCCCACCGCGGCCAGCGGGGAGTCGTAACGCATGGGGTCCGGCGGCCGATCAGGCCATGCCGCCGGCGACGGCCGGCAGGATGGTCACGGTGTCGCCGTCGGTCAGCTTGGTGTCGATGCCGTCGACGAAGCGGACGTCCTCGTCGTTCAGGTACACGTTGACGAAGCGGCGCAGCTTGCCTTCGTCCACGATGCGGGCGTGGATGCCCGCATGCCGGGTCTCGAGGTCGGTGAACAGGTCGGCGAGGGTCTCACCGCTGCCCTCCACCGCCTTCTGACCGTCGGTGTACTGGCGGAGGATGGTGGGGATGCGGACCTCGATGGCCATGGCTGAGGGCTCCTGTCGGAAGGTGTGGGCAGCGCGAATACGTGCGTGTGGGACGCCGCGGCTCACGGCCCACGGCGGCAGGGCCTGCGTCAACAGATGGCGCTGGCGAGCCTGCACAGGTCGACGTGCAGCCGCGCCACGAGCAGTGCGCCCGGCGTCTTGTCGCTCACGTCGTTCAGAACCATGGGCTCATCGTATCGATTCCCGGTCGGGCGTCCGGAGTGTGATCCCATATGGTGGACGGGATGCGTCCGGGGCGTGGGATCGCGCCGTTGGAGGCCTTTGCGGTGCGGCGGCCCGCCGGGCGGGTGCCGGATTCGCCCCGTGTGGCGTGTCCCGGCGCGGCGGGCAGGTCAGACGACGGGCTTTCCCGTCAGGTGGACGCCCGCCGCGCGCATGTCCTCCAGGGCGCGGTCGGTGGTGTCCTCGGCCACGCCGGCGGTGAGGGACAGCAGGACCTGGGTGCGCAGGCCCGCGCGGGCTGCGTCCAGGGCGGTGGCCCGGACGCAGTGGTCGGTGGCGATGCCGACCACGTCGACCTCGTCGATCTGCCGGTCCCGCAGCCAGTCGCCCAGGCTGACGCCGTTCTCGTCGGTGCCCTCGAAGCCGCTGTAGGCGGCCGCGTATTCGCCCTTGGAGAAGACGGCGTCGACGGCGCCGGAGGCGACGGCCGGGGCGAAGTTGGGGTGGAAGCCGACGCCCTCGGTGCCGGCGACGCAGTGCGCGGGCCAGGAGTGGACGTAGTCGGGGTTGTCGGCGAAGTGGCCGCCGGGCGCGATGTGGTGGTCGCGGGTGGCCACGACGTGCCGGTATCCGGCGGGGGCCTGGCCGATCAGTTCGGTGATGGCGGCGGCCACGTCGGCACCGCCGGCCACCGCGAGGCTGCCTCCCTCGCAGAAGTCGTTCTGCACGTCTACGACGATCAAGGCGCGGCGCATGGGCGGTGTCCTTCGGTGGGGGTCCACCGGTTCTTCCGAGCCGGAGGAGGGTGAAGTAATTGAGCCTAGAGACTTTGCCGACGGTACGGGAGGGGGCGGGCGAGGGCCCGGCGCGCTCCCGCACGCCGGGCTCGGGGTCCAGGTCGTGTCCGCGGAGTCCCGCCCGGCCCCCGGGGGCCGAGGACGTCACTTCGCGGACACGGCACTAGTTACCCGACGGGCAGTGCAGATACTCCGTGGGGAGGACGGGTTCGCCGCGGGAGAGCTGGGTGGCGGACAGGGGGAGGCCGGCGCGGGCGGCCGTGTGGCGGTCGCGGACGGCGTCGAGCGGCTCGCGGGCGACGACCTCGCCGGACCTGACGAGGTCGACGAGGAGCTGGCGGTCGGCCAGCTCGGCGGGGACGTCGCCGGTGCCGACGATCTCGGCCTCGGCGACGCCGTACGCGTCGAGGCGGCGGGCGGCCCACTTGCGGCCGCCGACCGACGTCTTGCCGCCGGACGACTTCTTCGCCACCGGGACGAGCGGCGCGGACGGGTCGTCGGACTCGGCGCGGGCGACGAGTTTGTAGACCATGGAGGCCGTGGGGTGTCCGGAGCCGGTGACGAGCTGGGTGCCGACCCCGTAGGCGTCCACGGGGGCCGCGGCGAGGGAGGCGATGGCGTACTCGTCGAGGTCGGAGGTGACGATGATGCGGGTGTCGGTGGCGCCGAGGTCGTCGAGTTGCTGGCGTACCCGGTGGGCGACGAGGAGGAGGTCGCCGGAGTCGATGCGGACGGCGCCGAGCTCGGGGCCTGCGACCTCGACGGCGGTGCGGACGGCTTCGGCGACGTCGTAGGTGTCCACGAGGAGGGTGGTGCCCCGGCCGAGGGAGTCGATCTGCGCCCGGAAGGCGTCCCGCTCGGTGTCGTGCAGCAGGGTGAAGGCGTGGGCGCTGGTGCCGACGGTGGGGATGCCGTAGCGGAAGCCTGCGGCGAGGTCGGAGGTGGTGGTGAAGCCGCCGACGTAGGCGGCGCGGGCGGCGGCGACCGCGGCGAGTTCGTGGGTGCGGCGGGCGCCCATCTCGATGAGGGGGCGTTCGCCGGCGGCGGAGGACATGCGGGAGGCCGCGGCGGCGATCGCGGAGTCGTGGTTGAGGATGGAGAGGATGACGGTCTCGAGGAGGACGCATTCGGCGAAGGAGCCCTCGACGCGCATGATCGGCGAGCCGGGGAAGTAGACCTCGCCCTCGGGGTAGCCGCTGATGTCACCCGAGAAGCGGTATCCGGCGAGCCAGTCGAGGGTGGCCTCGTCGACGATGGCGCGTTCGCGCAGGAAGCCGAGGAGGTCGGGGTCGAAGCGGAAGTTCTCCACCGCGTCCAGGACCCGGCCGGTACCGGCGACGACGCCGTAGCGCCGGCCGTCAGGCAGCCGGCGGGTGAAGACCTCGAACACGCTGCGTCGTTCGGCGGTGCCCGCCTTCAACGCGGCCTGCAGCATCGTCAGCTCGTACTGGTCCGTGAAGAGCGCCGTCGACGGGACTCGCACCGGCAGCCCAAGGTCCGCTGTGTTCATGACGAGGATGCTACCCCCTTTTCGTCGGTGTGACGATTTTGGTGTGGCGTGGCAGCATGGGCCTTGTGACGTCACCCGCTCCCCTTGAGATCGAACGCACCGAGTCGGCGGAGGAGGTCTTCGCCGTACCCGAGCCGGACGTCCCCTGGGTCACGATCGTCCACAACGACCCGGTCAACCTCATGAGCTACGTGACGTACGTCTTCCAGGCGTACTTCGGCTACTCCAAGGACAAGGCCACCAAGCTCATGCTCGACGTCCACCACAAGGGCCGGGCGGTCGTCTCCAGCGGTTCCCGCGAGGAGATGGAACGCGACGTGCAGGCCATGCACGGGTACGGCCTGTGGGCCACCCTCCAGCAGGACCGGAAGTAGCCTCCCCTCATATGCCTGGACACTTCGAACCGCTCCCCGGCGGCGGCGCGGCCGTCGCGCTCGACGACGTCGAGATCTCCATCATCCGGTCGCTGGCCGTGCAGCTCCTGGAGCTGATCGGCCCGGGCCCCGCCGAGGACGCCCCCGACGACCCGCTCGCCGAGCTCTTCGCCGAGGGGCCGAGCGAGCCGCCCGCCGATCCCGTGCTCAGAAGGCTGTTCCCGGACGCCTACACCGACCCGCAGGCCACTGCGGACCCGCGGGAGGCGGACGAGCAGAAGGAGCACTCCGCCGAGTTCCGCCGGTACACGGAGAACGACCTGCGGGCCGGCAAGCGGGAGAACGCCCTCACCGTGGTCCGCTCGCTGGACACGCTGGCCTCCGAGGCGGCCGCCGGGGGCGGGACGGTGCTGAAGCTGACGCCGCAGGAGTCCCAGCAGTGGCTGCGGGCGCTCAACGACCTGCGGCTGGCGATCGGCTCCCGGCTGGAGATCACCGACGAGGAGGACACCGACCTTCTCTACCGGCTGCCGGACGAGGACCCCCGCAAGCCGATGGTGATGGCGTACCTGTGGCTGGGCGGCCTCCAGGAGACCCTGGTGACGACCCTGCTGCCGTAGCCGTTGTGCGGCGGTTCCTCCACATTTCCCGTTCGCTCAGAGGACGCTCAAATCCGGATAACGATCGCGTCACCGCGACGGCCGGGAGTGTCCTCTTTGTGTCACGTTCATCCGCTTCTTCTGGTGTCGTGCGCCACACGTCCCGCCGCTGATCGATGTTTCGGGCGTGATAGATCTTCACGACCGCCCGGCGAACACCACCCGTATGTTCCGCCGGGTGCGCCACCGAGCCGGTTGATCGCCGGCCAGGCATCGCTCCATCAGTCCGGGGGGATCGAAACCCGATCCGAGGCCGACCAGAGGTCCGGATCGGCATGGAGAAAGGCGCACCACACATGTCCTCTGAGAAGGTCACTGACACCGCCGTCACTGACACTCCCGAAGAGGGGTACGAACGCGGGCTCGGCAGCCGCCAGGTCCAGATGATCGCGATCGGCGGCGCCATCGGCGTCGGTCTCTTCCTGGGCGCCGGGGCGAACATCGCCAAGGCCGGTCCCAGTCTCATCGTGATGTACGCCCTCGCCGGCGCGATCGTCTTCTTCATCATGCGGGCGCTCGGCGAGCTGCTGCTCTACCGCCCGGTGTCGGGCTCGTTCGCGGAGTACTCCCGCGAGTTCCTCGGCCCGTTCTTCGGGTACTTCACCGGCTGGACGTACTGGCTGATGTGGGTCGTCACCGGCATGGCCGAGCTGACGGCCGCCGCGATCTACGTCAACTACTGGTTCCCGGCCGTTCCCCGGTGGGTCACGGCCCTGGCCTTCCTGGTGATCCTCTTCGGGGTGAACCTGATCTCCGTGAAGGTGTTCGGAGAGCTCGAGTTCTGGTTCTCGATGGTCAAGGTCACCGCGCTGATCGGCATGATCGTCATCGGTCTGGGCGTCCTCACCTTCGGCTTCAGCTCGGCCGGCGACACGGCCGCGGTGTCCAACCTGTGGGCCTTCGACGGCTTCTTCCCCAAGGGCGTCGGCTCGTCCCTGATGACCCTGCAGGGCGTCATGTTCGCCTACCTCGCGGTCGAGCTGGTCGGCGTCACGGCCGGCGAGTCGGAGAACCCGGAGAAGACCCTTCCGAAGGCCATCAACACGCTGCCGTGGCGGATCGCGCTGTTCTACGTCGGCGCGCTCACCGTCATCCTGTGCGTGGTGAAGTGGACCGAGTTCGCGCCCGGCGTCTCGCCCTTCGTCGCGGCCTTCGCGAAGATCGGCATTCCGGCGGGCGCGGGCATCGTCAACTTCGTCGTGCTGACGGCCGCGCTGTCCTCCTGCAACTCCGGCATGTACTCGACCGGCCGCATGCTGCGCAACCTGGCCGACAGCGGCGAGGCCCCGGCGGTGTTCCGCCGGCTGTCCTCGTCCAAGACGCCGGCCTTCGGCATCACGATCTCGGTGCTGTTCATGGGCATCGGCGTGATCCTCAACTACGTCGTCCCGGAGAAGGCCTTCGGCTACGTCACCTCCGTCGCCACCGCGGCCGGCATCTGGACCTGGCTGATGATCCTGGTCAGCCACGTCCTGTACCGCCGTGCGGTGGTCGCGGGCCGGCTGCCCGCGTCCGGCTTCCCGGCCCCGGGCGGCTCGGCGTTCAGCTGGGTGGCCATCGTGTTCCTGCTCTTCGTCACCGGCCTGATCGCGTACGACGCCGACTCGCGGGTCTGTCTGTACGTGATGGCCGGCTGGGCTGCCGCCCTCGGTGTCGGCTGGGCGGTCCTCAAGAGCCGCAACCCGCAGGTCACCACCCGGCGCGAGCCGGAGTTCGAGAAGGTCGGCTGACCGACGTCCGGACTCCGCCCGGGCGTCGTGCCGCAGGGAGCTCTCGTGGCGCCCCCTGCGGCGGGACGCCCGGGCCGTCCGCGATGTGGGCCGTTCCGTACCACTCCTCGGTACGGAACGGCCCCTTTGCTTATCCTGGCGACCATGCTGACCATCACCCAGGACCTGCACGACCGGATCGTCGCCCACGCGCGCAAGGACCACCCCGACGAGGCGTGCGGCGTGGTCGCGGGCCCGGCGGGCACGGACCGCCCCGAGCGCTTCGTGCCGATGCTGAACGCGGCCATGTCCCCCACGTTCTACGAGTTCGACTCGGGCGACCTGCTGAAGCTGTACCGCGAGATGGACGACCGCGACGAGGAGCCGGTGATCATCTACCACTCCCACACCGCGACCGAGGCCTACCCCTCCCGCACCGACATCTCCTACGCCAACGAGCCCGGCGCGCACTACGTCCTGGTCTCCACCGCCGACACCGACGGCCTCGGCGAGTTCCAGTTCCGCTCGTTCCGCATCGTGGACGGGGTGGTCACGGAGGAGGACGTCCGGGTGACGGAGGCGCGCTGAACCGCCCCGGGGCGGCGGGCCGGGGCCGCTACGCCGCCACGGAGTCGAGCAGGGCGCGGACGGGGCGCCACAGCTGGGGGCCCGCGGGCCCGCCGGCGACGGGGACACCGTTGTCAGGGGTGGTGCGCCAGACCAGGCCGTCCGGGTGGTGCAGGACGGCCGTGATCTCGTCGGGGGTCGGGGGCGCGGCGTTGCCGCGCAGGTAGACCGCCCGCAGACCCAGGTTGCGCAGCCGGGTCAGGGCCCGTGCGCGGTTGTGTGCGTGGACGAGGAAGCGGACGCCCGTGGAGGGGGCCGTGAGGCCCTCCCGGGCCGCGGGGCGGGGCAGGTTCAGCGCCACCACCACCATGCCGTCGGGCAGCTTGCAGAAGCCTCCTGCGGCCATGCGGTCACACCCCCGTGCGCGTCGGTATCGGCATCGGCGCTCGAGGCGGCGATGTGCGGGTCGGAGTCCGTGTCGGTGCTGGTGTCCATGGGGCTGTCAATAAGGAAGGCACAGGAGGCACCTAAACACGATCGGCGGCAACCCGCCAGGGGGTTGCCGCCGATACGCTTCTGACCTGCGAAGATGCCGACTACTTCGCCGACGGTCCGACCTGCAGGCTGATCGTCGAGCCGTCCGCCGGCTCCTTGACGATCTTGATGCGGGTGTTGGTGTCAGTGACCTTCACGCCCGCGAGCGGGGTCTTCGGGTCCCAGTACGTGGACGTGCCGTCGTCGAAGACCGGGATGCCGATGCGCGACTTGACCTTGGTCGCGACGCCCGCCTTGTGCAGCGTGAACGCGTCGGTCGCGGCGCGGCCGAAGGTCGAGTCGAAGGACTGGATCCGGCTGTTCATGTACGTGCCGTCGGCCCACTTCATCGGCGTCGGGTGCGCGTCGACGGGCAGGATCAGGCCCGTGCCGTTGTGCTGGCTGGTGTTGTCGTCCGCCTGCGAGGTGTCCCACTTCCAGATCAGCAGGCCGTTCTGGTACGGGTAGTGCTCGACCCAGGACGGACGGGTCGTCGAGAAGCCGAAGTTGTACGGGCCGACCTTGAGGGTCTTGTCGTACGACGTGTACTGGCGGTTCTCGGCGATGTAGTACTGCGGGTAGTCGTCCGTGATGGACGCGCCGATGCGGGAGAAGCCGTTCGCCGTCCAGGCGGTGTCCTGGGACTCGGCGTTGTCGGAGAAGAGGGTCGCGCCGTCCGCGGTCACCGTGATCTCGTCGGCCGCGAAGCCCTTCAGGGCCACGCCGCCGTCGCTCTGGTAACGGAAGCGCAGGTCGACCTTCTTGCCCGCGTAGGCGTCCAGCGAGTACGTCAGCTTCTGGTAGGCCGCGACCGAGCCGGTGAGGGCGGGCTTGCCGCTGCCGTCACGGGTGATGGCGCTGCCGTCGGCCAGCTTGCCGTCGACCGGCGTCCAGTTGGCGCCGCCGTCGGTGGACACCTCGGTGTAGAGGTAGTCGAAGTCGGCCTCGATGTCCCACCAGCCGTCGAGGGTGAGGCTCGCGGCGGACTTGCCGGTCAGGTCGACCGAGCGGGACAGGGAGTTGCGCAGGTCGTTGCCGCTGCCGCTCCACCACTGCGTCGCACCCTGCGCCGGGGCGACCACTTCGGTGGTGACCGTCTTGTCGGGCAGCTGGACGATGAGGGCCTGCGGGTTCTTGGTGTTGTACTCCGCGACGCCCAGCGTGTGGTTCGACTTCTTGCCGGCCGTGGCGACGTCGTAGTCGAGCCAGCCCAGCTGCAGCTTGTCCCAGGCGTTCATGTCGCCGGGCAGGTCACCGATGGTCTCCTTGCCGGTGCCCAGCCAGGAACCGGAGGACATCAGCGTCCAGAAGCCGGTGGAGTTCTCGCCGCCGCCGGAGGTGTCGTACTCGTCCGGCAGGCCGAGGTCGTGGCCGTACTCGTGCGCGTAGACACCGAGGCCGCCGTTCTCCGGCTGGATGGTGTAGTCGCCGACCCAGATGCCGGTGTCGCCGACCTGGGTGCCGCCGAGCCTGTTGGTGTCCGGGCCGGTGGAGCCGGCGTCGGTGCCGAAGGCGTACCAGCGGTGGGCCCAGATGGCGTCCTCGCCCTGGGCGCCGCCGCCCGCGGACTCGTCCTCGCCGGCGTGCACGATCTGGAAGTGGTCGATGTAGCCGTCGGGCTCGTTGAAGTCGCCGTCGCCGTCGAAGTCGTAGCGGTCCCACTGGTCGTACTGAGCCAGCTCCGCCTTGATCTCGGCGGCCGTGTCACCGGCGGCCTCGCGCTCGGCGACCCAGGCGTTGACGCCGTCCTGGACCGCGTACCAGGCGCCGGTGTTGGCCTTGTTGGAGCCGTAGCGGGCCTCGTTGTAGGGGACCTTGACCCAGTCGGTCACCTCGCCGTCGACCGAGTAGCGGCCCGAGGACTGCTTCTCGTAGTACTTCTTGAGCGACTCGGCGTTCTTGCCGGTGCCG
This sequence comes from Streptomyces sp. P3, assembly GCF_003032475.1. NCBI lineage: Bacteria > Bacillati > Actinomycetota > Actinomycetes > Kitasatosporales > Streptomycetaceae > Streptomyces > Streptomyces sp. P3. The sequence continues at coordinate 3,149,272 of NZ_CP028369.1, read as the reverse complement.
AAGTACAGGTCCTGGAAGTGCTTCTGGTCGTAGTCCGCCTGCCAGGCCGTGGAGTTGTCCTGCTTGCGGTCCGGCTTGGCTATCTGGTTGTGCAGCGGGCCGGGCGTGCCGCCGTAGCGGCTGTCGACCTGGTCGCCGAACTCGACGAGGATCGTGAAGATCTTGTCGGTCTTCTCGCGGCCGAGTTCGACGTACTTGCCGTCGCCCTTCTTGCTCTTGAGCTGGACGACCTTCGAGCCGTGGCGGTCCTTGACCGACGTCCGGCCGGCTATGACCTCCTTGAGCGCCTCCTCGCGCTGCGCCTCCTGCGTCTTGCTGAGCGGCCCGTCGAAGTCGTGCTGGCGGGCCTTGGCCGGCTGCGGGTCGTGCCGGCCCGCCGCCGGGGACTGCGCCGAGTTGTTCTCGGCGGCCTGCGCCACGGCGAACGTCGTGAACGTCGCCGTGGCCGCCGCGAGTGCGACGACCGTGGCGGCCGTGCGGAACGTCCAGGATCTACTGGTCACTTGATGTCCTCCCACGCACGCGTCAGCCCGCGCGGTAGGGGGATTCCTGTCAAGGAAAGTCCGCGCGCTGTTATACGCGTGTAGTCAAGTGACGCCATTTGACTACTGGTTTAGAAGAAAAGACAGACCTTGACTTGGACAGGTCAAGTGCATTATTAGGAGACGGCGTTCGCATTGCGGACACGTGACGGACACTTGACGTAGCCCCCACAGGCGCGCGAGCAGTCCACCTGGTGGACGTCATGACTCCGTGCGCCCCCTGTGCTCCGGCACCGTGGGTTAGGTCACGCTTACCGTTCGTTCCGCTCGGGCATGCAGCCGAATAGAGTCGAGACCGCCCCCGCTCCCGAGGACACGATTGCCATGCCTCGTCCGACAGTCGCACAGCTCACGTACGGTTCCTGCACCGTCATCTTCTCGACGCTCGCCATGCTGCTGCTGTCACAGACCAGTTCGGGCCCCGGGATCGTCGTCGTCGTGGTCGCCGCGGTCGCCCTCGGCGTACTCGTCGCCATGACGGTGCCGACGCCGAAGCCCCCGCGAGCACCCGTCGCCCGTTCCGCGGCGACCCGGTCCGTGAGCCGGCCCGCGCCCGCCGCGGTTCCCGCGCACACGTCCGGGACCAGGTCCGTGACCCTGCCCGTCCCGGCCTCGGTCGCCTCCGCGCCCGAGCCCGTCCGGGAGCCCACAGCCCCCTGACCCGCACACGACGGTACGACGAAGGGCCCGCGTTTCGGCCGCGGGCCCTTCGTCGTACCCCGTCTCGTCGTACCGCCGCCTCGTCGTCGCAGCACCGCCGTCTCGGCCGTCGATCCGCCGTCGTCGCACGGACCGCGGCCGGTGCTCTGCCCGCCCCGCCTCAACGGGTGCCGACCACCACCGTCTTGGCCGCCTTGTCGTGCAGGCCCTGCTTGTAGGGCTTGTCGAAGTAGCTCCAGCCGCCGCAGACCGCCGTCCACAGACAGGCGCAGCAGAACGCGAACGGCACCCACAGCACCAGCGCTCGCACCAAAGACGTCTGCGCGGAGGGCGTCGAGCCGTTGTCGAGGTCGGCCACCCGCATGCCGAGCCACCTCTTGCCCAGCGTCTGCCCCGTCCTGGCGGTGAGGACCGTGTCGTACGCGACGTACAGGATCGCGGCGACGAGCTCCCGGCCGAAGGTCTTGCCGAACTCGATCCGGTCCGCGTCCACGGTGTACTGCGCCACCCCGAAGGCCCACGCCAGCAGCGACACCACGACGAAGACGAGGACCATGTCGATGATCCGGGCCAGCGTGCGCCGGCCGCTGTCGGCGAGCGGCGGCATACCGGCGAGCGGATCCGCCGGGTAACCGCCGTAGGGGTCGTCCCCGCCGCCTCCGTAAGGTCCACCGCCGTAAGGTCCGCCGCCGCCCGACGCGCCCGAGTACGGGTCCCGCGGGGCGTCGTACGGCGAGCCCTGTCCCTGGCCGTACGGGGGCGGCCCCTGGTCGTGCGGGGGCTGCCGCGGGGGCCGCTTCCTGAGCGGGTCGTCCTCCGGCGGCTCGCCGCCGCCGGAGCCGGGAGGCGGTTCGTTGGTCATGCCCCCGAGTCGACCGCGAACCCCCCGGCTCCGCATCCGGCGAGCGGCCGTCCGGGGTACCGGTCCGCCGGGCGCCGGTCAGCCGGCGACGAACGTGTGCGCCGCCTTGTCGTGCCAGCACTGACGCCACGGCCTGTCGAACAGGCCCCACAGGACGCCCACCAGGCCGACGCCGAGCAGCCCGGGCACGCTGTAGACCAACCAGCGGCGCAGGGCCGCCCCGTAGGACGGCGGCTCGCCCCCCTCGATGTCGCGCACCTGGAGACCGAGCAGCTTCTTGCCCAGCGTGCGGCCCCACTTGGCGGTCGGCAGCGCCTCGTAGAGGATCCCGAACACCAGCAGGACGGCGAGGACGATCCCCAGGTACACCGACGTCGTGCCGTCCAGCAGCCAGACGGTGACGGTCTCTCCGCTCAGCTTGGCCGCGTCGATCTTCTCGTCGACGTGGTCGAGGGCCCGCACACCGAGCGGCAGGGCGGCGCCCGCGGTGACGGCCGCGAGGACGAGCGTGTCCACGAGACGGGCGGCCAGCCGCTTGCCCAGGCCCGCGGGCCGGGCCTCGGCCTGACGCCGGGCGGCCGCCTGGAAGATGTCGTCGACCGGCGGCTTCCAGGGCGCGACGGGTCCGTCCTCGGCGCCGGTGAGCCGGTGCACCTGCTGCGCCCAGGAGGGCTGGCCGCCCCCGGACCCCGCGGCCATCAGGGCGGGAGGCACGGCGCCGGCGCCCGGGCCTGCGGGCTGGTGGGGCACGCCCGGAGCGGGCGGCTGAGGTGCTGACGGGGCCGACGGCGGCGCGGGGGCGGGCCGCGCCGCGGAGGGTGCGGGCGGGAACCCGGGGCCCTGCGGGGCGGGCGTCGCCGCGGCCTGCGCGGGGCTCTGCGGGGACGGGATCTGCGCGGGTCCCTGCGGAGCCCGGACGCCCGGTCCCGGTGCGGACGACGCCCGGTCGGCCGCCGCCTTGCCGGCTCCGAATCCGGGGGACGCGGGGGCCGCGCCGGCTGCGGGTGCGGTCGTCGGGCCCTGGAGGCCGGGCGGGTGGTGCCCGTCGGGCCCGCCCGTGCGCGGGGCCGGCGGGCGGAAGGTGACCGTGCCCTGGTCCGGGGTGTGGCCGACGGGAGCGGAGGGGGCCGGGCCGGCCGGTGCCGCGGCCGGCCCCGCTGCCCCGCCGCCCGCGGCAGGCCGGCGGAAGACGAACGTGCCCCCGGAGACCACCTCCCCGGCGCCCGCGCCGGACTCCGGCTCCGCGGGCGGGATCGTCGTCGTGCCGTCGGTGCTCGTCGAGACGCCCTCGGGCTGGACCTGGGCGGGCGAGGGTACCCTCGGGTCGGCGGCCGGCGGGGCGCCCCAGGAGACCCGTCGGTCCTGGTCGCCGCCGAAGCCGGACTGGTGCGAGCGGTCGGCGCCCCACGCGGGGGCGGGCTCCGGGTGGCCGCCGTACGGGTTCGCCGGTGCGGGACCGGCCGGTGCGGGGTCCTCGTCGAAGAAGTGCGGGCCGGTCTCCTCCACGAGGGCCGCGGACGCGTCGGACGGAGCCGTGAGCGGGCGGCCGCCGGTGGGCGCCGGCCGGCTGGTGCCCGGTACCCAGGCGGAACCGTTCCAGTACCGGACGTATCCAGGGATGGACGGGTCCGGGTAGTACCCCTCGCGGGGCCTGTCGTCGCCGGGTGCCGGGGTTGGGGCGCTCATGTCCGTCGTCCCGTATCTGCTCGGGGGTGGGATGGGGGGCTCCACATCTATCAGACGGACGCAAGCCCCACCGCCAGTCCTGCCTTACCCGCCCCTTTCCGGGCAACCCCGTGCACGCTCTTCACACGTTCGGAACCGTCCGCGGGGGACTCGGAGGGTCGCGGTGCGGGCCGGTGCGGTGCGGGCCGGTGCGGTACGGGGGGTGCGGAAAAGTCCGCAGAAAAAATTTCCGCAGATCCGCGTAATGGTTGCGGCGCTGTCCCCTCTCCACTCGTACGAGCCCACTCACGGGCCCGCCCACGGGCCGCGAACGGGGTCCGTCGACGAGAGGAGAACGACATGCAGCACACCGTGGTGGAGCGCGAGCTGGAACTCAGACTGATCCTGTCGCCGGAGCGTGCCGTCCCGGTGCCGGCCCGGCTCGGCTACCGCAGCGACGACCCGTTCGCGGTACACGTGACCTTCCACATCAACTCCGCGCAGCCGGTGGGCTGGACGTTCGCCCGCGAGCTGCTGGTGGAGGGCGTGTTCCGGCCGTGCGGCTACGGGGACGTACGCGTGTGGCCGACCAAGTCGGAGGGGCGCAGCGTGGTGCTGATGGCGCTGAGCTCGCCCGACGGCGACGCCCTGCTGGAGGCGCCGGCGGCCCAGGTCTCGGCCTGGCTGGAGCGGACGCTGCGGGTGGTGCCCCCGGGCGCCGAGGGCGACCGGCTCGGCATCGACGACGGGCTGGCCGAGCTGCTCGCCCCGACGCCCGCGGACGACCTGTGGCTGAGCGACCCGTGGCCGTCGGACGAGTCCCGGGACGGTGAGTGAGCCGCCGGGGCGGGAGCCGGGGTGCCCGGAACTGCGTGCCCGGTCTCAGAACAGCTTGCCCGGGTTGAGGATGCCCAGCGGGTCGAAGGCCGCTTTGACGGCGCGCTGCATCTCGACGCCCACCGGCCCGATCTCGCGGGCCAGCCACTCCTTCTTGAGCAGGCCGACACCGTGCTCGCCGGTGATGGTGCCGCCGAGTTCCAGGCCGAGGCCCATGATCTCGTCGAAGGACGCGCGGGCGCGCCGGCACTCGTCGAGGTCCGCCGCGTCGAAGCAGACCGTGGGGTGGGTGTTGCCGTCTCCGGCGTGGGCGACGACCCCGATGGTCAGCCCGTGTCGGCGCGCGATGCGTTCGACGCCCTCGATCATCTCGCCGAGTCTGGAGCGCGGCACGCACACGTCGTCGATCATCGTCGTGCCCTTGACGGCCTCCAGTGCGACGAGCGAGGACCGCCTTGCCTGGAGCAGGAGTTCGGACTCGGCGGCGTCGTCGGCGGGGACCACCCGGACGGCGCCGGCCGTCTCGCACAGCGCGCCGACGGCGGCGAGGTCGGCGGCCGGGTCGGGGGTGTCGAAGGCCGCGAGCAGCAGGGCCTCGGTGGTCTCCGGCAGGCCCATGCGGGTCAGCGCGTTGACGGCCCGGACGGTCGTGCGGTCCATCAGCTCGAGGAGGGACGGCACGTGCCCGCCCACCATGATCCGGCACACCGCGTCGCAGGCCGCGGCGCCGGAGGCGAACTCGGCCGCCAGCACCAACTGCTGCGGCGGTCGTGGCCTCAGCGCCAGGACGGCCCGCACGACGACGCCCAGCGAGCCCTCGGAGCCGACGAACAGGCGCGTGAGGTCGTACCCGGCGACGCCCTTCGCGGTGCGGCGGCCGGTGGACATCAGCCGCCCGTCGGCGAGCACCACGTCGAGTCCGAGGACGTACTCGGCCGTCACCCCGTACTTCACGCAGCACAGACCGCCCGAGGCGGTGCCGATGTTGCCGCCGATCGTGCACGTCTCCCAGCTGGACGGGTCGGGCGGGTAGTACAGGCCGTGCTCGCCCACGGCACGCGAGAGGGCCGCGTTGACGACGCCGGGTTCGACGACGGCGATCCGGTCGACCGGGTTGATCTCGAGGATGCGGTCCATCCCGGTCAGGGAGAGGACGATGCAGCCGTCGGAGGCGTTGGCGCCCCCGGACAGGCCGGTGCGGGCGCCCTGCGGGACGACCGGGACGCGCAGCTCGCTCGCCGTGCGCAGGACGTGCTGCACCTCCTCGACGGTGCGCGCCAGCACGACCACGGCCGGGACGCCTGCCGGGCAGAAGCCGGCCATGTCGTTGGCGTAGGAGGCCGTGACGTCCGGGTCGGTGAGGACGGACCCGGCGGGCAGGCCGGCGCGCAGCCGGCCGAGCAGGACGTCGGTCGCCGCGGTGACGTGCGTCGCCGGGGTGACGTCTTCGGGTGGTGCTTCCCAACGGCTCATGATCAAAGGTTCGCACCGGGGGCCATCGGTGTGAACCCCCGTCCGGGGACCCTCCGGCTGACGTCGCACGGTCGTCGTACTGACGCACAGTGAGCGCCATGGAGAACGAGGAGCGCGCCGCCGAAGAGCGCACCGCCCCCGACGGGACTCCTGCGGAGGCCGTCGCCGGGGCCGTCGCGGCAGCCGCCGGAGGGCCCGTCGCAGAGGCCTCCGACGAAGCCGCCGGGGAGGCCGCCGGGGAGGTTCCGGGGGAAGCCGTCCGGGCGCGTCGGCGGCGGCGTCTGGTCGTCGGCTCGCTCGTGGGGTGTCTGGTGCTGGGCGGCGGGGTGCTGGTGTGCCTGCCCGGCGAGGGGCCGGCGGAACGCGGCGCGCCGGCGGCGGCTCCGGGGGCGCGGGCGGGCTCGGCGGTGCGGGCGGGGGTGGCGGCCGCGCTGTCCGATCTGGCGGCGCTGGTCGAGGAGCGGGAGCGGGCGGTACGGGAGCGTCCCCAGGACGCGCGGTCCTGGGCGGTGCTCGGCACGGCGTACCTCGAGCAGGGCCGGCGCACCGCCGAGGTCGCCGTCCTGTATCCGAAGGCCGAGCGGGCGCTGCGGGACTCGCTGAAGGCCCGCCCCCGGGGCAACGCGGACGCCCTCTGCGGTCTGGCCGCGCTGGCCAACGCCCGCCGGGACTTCCCCGCCGCACTGCGCTGGGGTGAGGCCGCGCGCAAGGCGGCGCCCAAGCGCTGGACGACGTATCCGCAGCTCATCGACGCGTACACCGGGATGGGGGACTACAAGGCGGCGCTGCGGGCACTGGACGCGCTGACGGCGTTGCACTCCGGTCCCGCCGTGCGGGGTCGGGCGGCGGGCGTCTACTGGGACCGGGGCCGGCGGGAGGACGCGCAGGCCGCGCTGGCCGACGCGGCGGCCGGCGCCGTCTCCCCCGCCGAGCAGGCGGCGTGGCTGGAGCGGGCCGGGCAGCTCGCCTGGGAGCGCGGTGAGCGGGAGGACGCGCTGCGGCACTTCCAGGAGGCGGTCCGGCTCGACCCGGACCAGCGGGCCGCGCAGGCCGGGCAGGGCAGGGCGCTGGCGGCACTGGGGCGGACGACGGAGGCGCTGAGCGCCTACCGGGTGGCACTGGAACGGCAGCCGCTGCCGCAGTACGCGCTGGAGCTGGGCGAGCTGTACGAGTCACTGGGTCGGGCCCGGGCGGCGCGGGTGCAGTACGACCGGTTGCGGACGCTGGTCCGGCAGGAGTCGGCCGGTGGCGTGGACGGGCAGCTGACGCTCGGCCGGTTCGAGGCGGACCACGGGGACCCGGCGTCGGCGGTACGGCGGCTGCGGGCCGAGTGGCGGCGCCAGCCGGGCGTCGCCGTCGCGGACGCGCTGGGCTGGGCGCTGCACCGGGCCGGGAACGACGAGGAGGCGCTGAGGTTCGCCTCGATCGCCACCGACCGGGTGCACGGGGGCGCGGTGTACAGCGCGCCGTACCTCCACCACCTCGCGGTGATCGAGCGGGGGTCGGGGAAGGACGGCCCGGCGCGGCGGCACCTCCAGGAGGCGTTGCGGATCAACCCCTATTTCTCCCCCTTGTTCGGCCCGGCGGCCCGGGCCGCCCTCGCCGGCCTCGGCGAGGAGCCGCCCCCGGCCGAACTGCCCGGCTAGTGCCGCCTGTCACCGCACCGCCCGCGCCGCCGACCGAACCGGGTCCGGTCGGCGGCGCGGCGCGGTCTGCCGGTCACGGGGTGCCGCTGCCGTGGTCTTCGGCGGTCCGGCGGCCCGGCACCCCGTCGGTCACAGGTTGCCGCGCTTGTCCTGCTCCCGCTCGATCGCCTCGAAGAGGGCCTTGAAGTTGCCCTTGCCGAAGCCCATCGAGCCGTGGCGTTCGATGATCTCGAAGAAGACGGTCGGCTTGTCCTGGACCGGCTTGGTGAAGATCTGCAGCAGGTAGCCGTCCTCGTCGCGGTCGGCGAGGATCTTCAGCTCGCGCAGGGTGTCGACGGGGACGCGGGTGTCGCCGACCCACTCGCCGAGGGTGTCGTAGTAGGAGTCGGGGGTGTCGAGGAACTGCACCCCGGCCGCCCGCATCGTGCGGACCGTCTGCACGATGTCGTTGGTGTTGAGCGCGATGTGCTGGACGCCGGCGCCGCCGTAGAACTCGAGGTACTCGTCGATCTGGGACTTCTTCTTGGCGACGGCGGGCTCGTTGATCGGGAACTTGACCTTGAGCGTGCCGTCGGCCACCACCTTCGACATCAGCGCGCTGTACTCGGTGGCGATGTCGTCGCCCACGAACTCCTTCATGTTCGTGAAGCCCATGACCGTGTTGTAGAAGCCGACCCACTCGTTCATCCGGCCGAGCTCGACGTTGCCGACGCAGTGGTCGACGGCCTGGAAGGTGCGCTGGGCGGGGGGCTCGACGATCGGGTCGGCGCCGACGTAGCCAGGAAGGTAGGGGCCGTCGTAGCCGGAGCGGTCGACGAGGGTGTGCCGGGTCTCGCCGTAGGTGGCGATCGCGGCGAGGACGACCGTGCCGTGCTCGTCCTTGAGCTCGTAGGGCTCGGCGACGGAGCGCGCGCCGTGCTCGATCGCGTACGCGTAGGCGGCCCGGGCGTCCGGTACCTCGATGGCGAGGTCGACGACGCCGTCGCCGTGCTCGGCCACATGACGGTCCAGGAAGTGGCCCCAGGTGGTGGCGGGCTTGATGACGGACGTGAGGACGAAGCGGGCCGAGCCGTTGGTGAGCACGTACGAGGCGGTCTCGCGGCTGCCGGTCTCCGGTCCGGAGTAGGCGACCAGTTTCATGCCGAAGGCGGTGGAGTAGTAGTGCGCCGCCTGTTTGGCGTTGCCCACGGCGAAGACGACCGCGTCCATTCCCTTGACCGGGAAGGGGTCTGCCTGCCGCGCGGTGTCGGGAGTGAGGTGTGTGGTCTGCGTCATGACGAAAGCCTCGCGCCCACCCTGCAAGGTGCGCAATAGTTCGCATATCGCCTGGGCAGTCTGTGCAGCCGCTCGGCGGTTTCGGCGGGCTTTCTGTACAGGGTGACCATCGTGGAGGCGGACGGCATGGGGATCGATCGTCTGGACGGCCGGATCATCGTGCTGCTGGCACGGGAGCCGCGTCTGGGGGTGCTGGAGATGTCCCGGCGGCTGGGCGTGGCCCGCGGGACCGTGCAGGCGCGGCTCGACCGGCTGCAGTCGAACGGGGTCATCCGGGGGTTCGGCCCCGACGTCGATCCGGCGGCCCTCGGCTACCCGGTCACCGCGTTCGCCACGCTGCAGATCCGGCAGGGCCAGGGGGCCGACGTGCGGGCGCACCTGGGGTCCGTGCCGGAGGTGCTGGAGCTGCACACCACCACCGGCAGCGGGGACATGCTGTGCCGGCTGGTGGCCCGCTCCAACGCGGATCTCCAGCGGGTGATCGACCGGGTCGTCGGCCTCGACGGCATCGTCCGGGCCTCCACCGCGATCGTGATGGAGAACCCCGTCCCGCTGCGGGTCATCCCGCTCGTGGAGCAGGCGGCGGAGCAGGCGGCTGAGCAGTCGCCGGGACGGCCCGGAGAGGACGCGGCCGACCGGGGGCGGTGAGGCGGACGGCCTTCCAGGGGTCGGTCAGGTGCCGCCGCTCAGCAGCTGGGGACCGCGCCCTTGCCCTTCTCCAGGGCGACCAGCGCGCTCACCGCGCCCTTGAGCGTGGTGACCGGGACCAGCCGCAGCCCCTTCGGCAGCTCGGACTTCGCGTCGGAGCACTCGTCCTTCGGGACGAGGAACACGGTCGCGCCGTCCCGCCGGGCGGCCTGCGTCTTCAGGGCCACCCCGCCGACCGCGCCGACCTTGCCGCCGGCGTCGATGGTGCCCGTGCCGGCGATCGTGCGGCCACCCGTGAGGTCACCGCCGGCGCCGTCGCCGTCGAGCTTGTCGACGATGCCGAGCGAGAACAGCAGCCCGGCGCTGGGTCCGCCCACGTCGGCCAGTTTCAGCGTGACCTTCACGTCGTCCTCGCCCAGCTTCAGATACGCCAGCGCCGCCTGGGTCGCCGCGTCCTGGGAGTCCTCCATCTGCTCGGTGTTGTGCCGCTCGATCTCCTTGGTGCTCTCACCGCTGGGGTACACCGCGTCGTGCGGCATGATCGCCTGGTCGGTGCGGAACCAGCCGTCGAGGACGTCACCGAGCGTGACGCGCGCGTCGGGTCCGGTCGCCTCGATCGTCGTCATGCGCAGCTGCCCGCTGGTGTCCCGCACGGGCGCGCCGGAGATCGTGATCACCGGCGTGCCCTTGTTGTCGCCGAGGACGTTCGCCGTCATCCCCGGCTGCGCCACCGAGAACGGCAGCGGCGCGAACGCGGCCGTGGCGAGCAGCACCACGAGGGGCAGGGCGCAGACGGCGAGAGCCCGGGGGCGTGAGAGGCGAGAGAGCACGGAGTCAATCTAACGTGACGTGGTGCCGCGGCTCGCGGCTGGACGGCGCCCACACTCGAGCCACCCGCCCACAGGCACTCACGTCCGCAGGCCGCAGGCCGCAAACCGCACGCGGTCACCGGCGGGCCGTGCGGGCCGAGGGTGGGCTGCACGGGCCGCACGGGGTCACCGCGACCGCACCCGGGCGGCAGGACCGCACGCGGTCACCGCGGCCCGAATCGTGCGTCACCGCGACCCGGGACCTGGGCGGCGCGACCTCGGCCTGGGCGGCGCGGTCGGACCAGAGCGGCGCGCGGGTCGCGCGTGCGGCCGCGGTCAGCGCAGCGCCTCCGCCACTTCGCGTGCCGCGTCCACGACGCGCGGGCCGACCCGCTCCGGCACGGCGTCGGCCAGCATCACCACGCCCACGCTGCCCTCGACGCCGGTCACACCCAGCAGCGGTGCGGCCGCGCCGCTCGCGCCCGCCTCCAGCTCCCCGTGCGTCAGCGTGTAGCCGGGCTCGTCCGCGTGACGCGACGTCTTCTGCCGGGCGGAGAGGATCGCCCGGCCGGCCGCCCCACGGTCCAGCGGATGCCGGAACCCGGCCCGGTAGGCCACGTGGTAGTCCGTCCAGCTCGGCTCGACGACGGCGACGGCGAGCGCCTCCGTCCCGTCCACCAGCGTCAGATGCGCGGTCGCGCCTATGTCCTCGGCGAGCGAGCGCAGCGCGGGCAGCGCGGCCTCCCGTACCAGCGGATGCACCTGGCGGCCGAGGCGCAGCACCCCGAGGCCGACCCGGGCTCGTCCGCCCAGGTCACGCCGTACGAGCGCGTGCTGCTCCAGCGTGGCGAGCAACCGGTACACAACGGTCCGGTTGACGCCCAGTTTGTTGGAAAGCTCGGTGACGGTCAGTCCGTGGTCGGTGTCGGCCAGCAGCTTGAGGACTTTCAGTCCCCGGTCGAGCGTCTGAGAGGTCTCCGCGGTCACGACGCCCACTCCTTAAGTGGTGAGGTCGGCTGCCTCCATCGCGGCGGGGGCGTCACCGAGTCCCGTCAGTGACGCGCCACAGAGGCAGCCGATCGACAGACGGGCCCGGCGTGTCCGGGCCCGGTCGCTTCACGGCTGCGCTCCGCGGCGGCGCTGCCACGGGGCGTGTGCGTAGCGGGACAGTAGCGAAGCCGGTTCGCTGAGCGGAAGGCTCCGTCCAGAATCCGGTCAACGACCGGTAGGGACTACCTGCATTTATCCCGATACGTACGGAGCGTGGCAGCGTCGTACGCGCCCCTCGGGACTGACGGGACTGACGGGACTGACGGAGCCGGACGAGACCGCAGGAACACGCCGCGGCGATCACCGCGGGCCCGGCGGGACTCACTTCATCCGGGTCGCCCACTCCTGCACCTTGGCGATGCGCTGGCGCAGTTGTCCCGCCGTCGCCTCCGCGCTCGGCGGTCCGCCGCACACCCGCCGCAGCTCGGTGTGGATCACCCCGTGCGGCTTGCCGCTCTGGTGCACGTACGCGGCCACCATGGTGTTGAGCTGCTTGCGCAGCTCCATCATCTCCTTGTGCGAGACGACCGGCCGCCGCTCGGCGGGCAGCTCCAGCAGATCGGCCTCGGCGTCCGGCCGTTTCCTGCTGTGCGCGATCTGCTTGGCCTGCCGCTTCTGCAGCAGCAGTTGCACCTGGTCGGGCTCCAGCAGCCCCGGGATGCCGAGGTAGTCCTGCTCCTCCTCGCTGCCGGGGTGGGCCTGCATGCCGAACTCGGCCCCGTTGTACGTCACCCGGTCGAAGACGGCCTCGGACTCCAGCGCCTCGAAGGCGAACTGCTCCTGCTCGCCGGTGTCCTCGTCCTGTTCCCGGTTCGCCTCGTCCATCTCCTTCTCGGACTCGGCGTACGGATCCTCCTCGCCCTGCTTCTTGGGCTTGTCGAGGACGTGGTCGCGCTCGCGCTCCATCTCCCCCGCGAAACCGAGCAGGTCGGGCACGGTCGGCAGGAAGACGGAGGCGGTCTCGCCGCGCCGCCGGGACCGCACGAAACGTCCGACGGCCTGGGCGAAGAAGAGCGGTGTGGAGATGGTGGTGGCGTACACCCCGACCGCGAGGCGCGGCACGTCGACACCCTCGGACACCATGCGCACGGCGACCATCCAGCGGTCGGTGCTGCCGCTGAAGTCGTCGATGCGACGCGACGCGCCGGTGTCGTCGGACAGGACGAGGGTCGCCTTCGAGCCGGTGATCTCCCGGATCAGCTTGGCGTAGGCGCGGGCGGAGTCCTGGTCGGAGGCGATGACGAGCGCACCGGCGTCCGGGATGGCCTTCCTGACCTCGGTGAGGCGCTGGTCGGCGGCGCGCAGCACGCTCGGCATCCACTCGCCGCGCGGGTCGAGCGCGGTGCGCCAGGCCTGGCTGATCGCGTCCTTCGTCATCGGCTCGCCGAGCCGGGCCGCGATCTCGTCGCCGGCCTTGGTGCGCCAGCGCATGTTGCCGCTGTAGGAGAGGAAGATGACGGGCCGCACGACGTGGTCGGCGAGCGCCGACCCGTACCCGTAGGTGTAGTCGGCGGCGGACCGCCGGATGCCGTCGTCGCCTTCCTCGTACGTGACGAACGGGATGGGGTTGGTGTCCGACCGGAACGGCGTGCCGGTGAGTGCGAGGCGGCGGGTAGCCGGCTCGAACGCCTCGAGGCACGCCTCGCCCCACGACTTGCTGTCGCCGGCGTGGTGGATCTCGTCGAGGATGACGAGGGTCTTGCGCTGCTCGCTGCGGTTGCGGTGCAGCATCGGGCGCACGCCGACACCCGCGTAGGTCACGGCGACGCCGTGGTAGTCCTTGCTGAGCGGTCCGGCGCTGTACTCGGGATCGAGCCGGATGCCTATGCGGGACGCCGCCTCCGCCCACTGCTTCTTCAGGTGTTCGGTCGGCGCGACCACGGTCACCTGCTGCACGACGTGATGGTGCAGCAGCCAGGAGGCGAGGGTCAGCGCGAACGTCGTCTTGCCGGCGCCGGGGGTGGCGACGGCCAGGAAGTCGCGCGGCTGCTCCTGGAGGTATCTCTCCATCGCCCCCTGCTGCCAGGCCCGCAGTTTGCCGGCGGTGCCCCAGGGGGCGCGGCCGGGGAAGGCGGGCGACAGGTGGTGGGAGGTGGAGGTGGCGGCGGTGGTAGTCACGGTCTCCGGTTCGGGGGTCGGGCTGCTCGTTACTCGGCTACGTATGACAACCGGGCCACCCTACCGGCGGCCCGGATGCCGCCGCGCCGACGAGGCCGCGTCGCCCACGGGTGGGACCCAGCTCACAGCGTCCGGGGCCGCCGCGCGGTCGCGGCGGCCCCGTTCTCCGCGCCGGACGCCACGTCGATCACCGGACCGTACGCCCGCTCACGCGGACCGCTCGTGCAGCCGGGTCGCCACCCAGGCGCCCGCGAGCGCCACCGCGGCCATCGGCAGGAAGACGGCGGCGAAGGCGGCCGGATGGGAGGAGCCGGCGGCGGCGGCCGGGTGCGCGACGCTGCCGCCGCCGAGCGCCGCGAAGGCCGCGCCACCGGCGGCGAGCAGCAGCACGTTGGAGAGCCCGTCCGAGATCTGCAGGGCCGCGGAGTTGGCGCCGGCCTCCTCGGGTGCCGAGAGCTGCAGCAGCAGCACACTGGTCGAGGAGATGACTAGCCCCATCCCGAAACACCCGAAACCCCAGGCGACGGCCACCGTCCAGACGGGCACGGAAGCCACCAGCACGGCGGGGGCGGCGGCGATTGCGGCGGCCGCCAGCACCATCCCGAGCACGGTGAGGCGCTGCCGGTAGGGCGTCACCCTTTGCCGTGACTGCACCCACGACCCCAGCGCCCAGGTCCCCCCGCCGGCGGCGAGCGAGAACCCGGCGAGGGTGGGGCTCAGCCCGCGCTGTGTGACGAGCATCAGCGGCACGAAGGACTCGGCGGCGATGAAAGATCCGGCGGCCAGGCCGCGCAGCAGCACGACCGAGGGCAGCCCGCGGGCCGCCCGCCAGGTGCCGCGCGGCAGCAGTCCGAGCACGGCGGGGACGAGCAGCGCGCACCCCGCGACGGCGGGCGCCGCGGAGAGCGGCCGCAGATCCTGCGCGGCGTACTGCAGGAGTCCGGCGCCGAGGGAGATGCCGAGCGCGAGGCGGATCCGCCGCCGGTCGAAGGCCGCGACGGCCGCGCCCGCCACCGGGCCGCCCGCCCGACGCCGTATCTGCGGCAGCGCCAGCGCGAGCGGCAGCACGACCAGGACCGGTATCCCGAGGAAGACCCAGCGCCACCCCAGCCGTTCGGTCACCGCACCGGCGGCCAACGGCCCGACCACGGACGGCACGACCCAGCACGCGGCGAACGCTGCCATGATCGCGGGCCGCAGCCGCTCCGGATAGGCCCGTCCGACGACGACGTACAGCGCGACGATCACCAGTCCGCCCCCGAGCCCCTGCACGGCCCGCCCGAGGATGAACACCCACATGGTCCCGGCGCTCCCGGAGAGCACGAGCCCCGCCGCGAAGGCCGCGATCCCGCCCGCGAGCGGCGCGAGCGGGCCGCGGCGGTCCGAGAGCTGCCCGGCGAACACCATCCCGAAAAGGCTGGTCGTGAAGTACCCCGAGAACGCGAACGCGTAGAGCGACACCCCGTCGAGCTCCCGTGCCGCGACGGGCATGGCCGTCCCGACGGCGGTCGCCTCGAAGGCGATGAGCAGCACGACGGAGACGATGCCGATGCTGAGGGCGCGGTAGGGACGTCCGAGGACGGTCTCGTCGGGTCCCGGTGACGTGTCGGGGTTCTCCGGGGCGTCGGCGGCGACGGCGTCGCGGGGTTCGAGGGCAGCCATGGCCGCCAGCGTAAGGTTCACAACCGCGTTTGACCCCTGTCGGAAGACTGATCCCCGCCCGGGACCTCGGTACTAGGTCCCACCCTGCGCCCGCCCTCCACCGGCCCCCGGCCGCCTCCCGACCCGCTTTCATGAACGGCGTATGGCAGTCCCGTTGCAGCACCGGCCGTTTGCTTGAGCCACTTCCCGCCCCGCCCGTACGGTCGTCACAGGAAGTCCGGCGGGGCCGACACCCCGCCACCGGCCTGACCGTGTGCCCGAGAGGCTCAGGGACTCGCCTGCAAAGCGAGTTACACGGGTTCGAATCCCGCCACGGCCTCCAAGACAGTCTCTGACCTGCATGTTTCAAGGTCAGACACAGCTCTCACAGCAAGGGACTCCCGTCCAAGACGGGGCTAGGTCAGTTGCTTGGTCCACTACGGACTGACCTAGCTCCACAGAGCGCCACACGGCGCAAGGGAGCCCACAGTGCCAGCACGTACACCTCTCCGGAGCGCGCTCAGGAAGCCTCAGAGCGCTGAGCCGACACAGCCGACAGCACCTCTCAGAGTCCTTGACGGACGCTCAGCCACGGATGCGCGCACAGCCATGCTCGATGAACTCGACCTTCACCTGAGCACGATCACCAACAGGTTCGGACGGCCGTACCAGCGCAAGACCATCAACGCGTACAAGTTCGCTGGTGTCGCTCTGCACAACTGGATGACCGAGAGCGGAGTAGAAGGGGACTTCACCACGTGTGATGTGGCCACCCTGAACCGCTTCTTTCGCTGGTACTACCGAGTCCATGACGTCCCGAAGTCTCAGGACGGCAAGGGCGGATACACGGGAGGGACCAACACCCTTCAAAGGAACCTCCGGCCGCTGTTCATCTATCTGGCAGAGGAGTACGACCACACCAACCCGTACGACTCCCCCAAGTTTCACCGCTACGCCGCTCCCCCTCTCGGTAAGCCCAAGACGCTCTCTGAAGAGTTTGTGACCGACGTACTCAAGGTCACCGGGAACGGCTCTCCCAAAGTCCGTGACTTCCAGACCGTTCGGGATCACGCAATCGTCCGTGTCCTCACAGAGGGGCTGAGGGCAGAGGAGTTGCTGAACCTCCGGGTAGAAGACTTGGACCTAGCCGCGCGAACCATGCTGGTCATTCCGTTGAAGGGAGACAGGAACAGCATTGACGCTCGGGTGGTCCCTCTCCAGCCCAAGACGGCAAAGGCTCTAGCTCGGTATCTCCGAGTGCGCTCCGCTCACGCCATGGCGGACTCAACCCCGTTCCTCTGGCTCGGGATGCGGGGACGGGGAGCACTCCAGTACAGGGGGCTGTACGTCATGGTGAAGAAGCGGGCAAAGGATGCGGGTTACGACCCTGCACAGGTTGCTCCTCACTCGTTCTGTCACACGTGGGCGGATGACCTCAAAGCGGCTGGAGTCTCGGGAGAACACATCATGGCTATCCGGGGTTGGAAGTCTCCCGCAATGCTCCGCAGGTACGGGGCGGACATGGCCAGCACAAGGGCTGTGAACGCCGTACAGGGCTTGGGAGACAGGTACTGACCCAAGACACACAAGAGCCCAGGTAACTCCCGCAGAGGGGAAACCTGGGCTCTGTGCTTTTCTGTCGAGTTGTTCGGGAAAAACGACCCCCTACCTTCAACGTTCGACTCTCCGACCGGGCTACCCCGGTCTTTCGAGTGCGTAGGGCTTCCAGAGGTTTGGGCAGTAGCCCTACGGCTCAATGGCCTTGAGCCCCTGGTATGCCTCTCGCAGGTCTGCGCTCTCCGGTAGCTGTCGAGCCTCAACAGCCTTGACGACTTCCAGGGCGCGCCAGTGATTGGAGGGGACCACACGGCCGGACAGAATGGCTTTCTGTGCCGAGTCGCACGCTTCGTCTAGCCGGTCTTCTTTGAGGAGTACTAGGGCTAGGTCGATATTCGCGGAAGCCACACGTCGTGGCCATTGGCTTACATCCTCACCGGGACTCAGTCTCTTGATTACTTCCCTGGCGTACGGCTCTGCTGCCGCATCCCCAAGCCATGCAAGCGTTGTAGCCGTGTAGGACAGAGCCTTTGCAGGGTCGTAGCGGTAGTGGTGCTCTGGCGTATCGGGAGCGCCGATAGCAGCAGAGAGAGCCTGTACCCGCTCGATAGCCGAATACGTCTCTGCGCCGTTCCCTAGCCGTGCGTGTGCTCTTCCCTCTTGTGCGGTCGCCTGAATGAGCCCAGAGGAACCAGCGGGAGCTATCTCCTGTGCGGCTCGGGAGAGGTCAACGGCTTGGACGTAATCCCCATCGGTGAGGAGTCTCCAAGCCTCAGTCTCGTAGCACCATGCCTCAATCTCAGGATGCCCGGCTTCCCTTGCGAGCGTTGCGGCCGTCTCCAATCGAGCCGTAGCCGCATCGTCTTGCATCAGGTCGATATGGACTGTCGCGCCCAAGAGGGACATCCATCCCCCGATGACCAACAAGCGTCGGTGCTCGGAAAGGGTCTTCTTGCTGTCGAGCAACTTCCCCACATAAGCAGTGTGCTTACGTACGTGGCGCAAGAGGTCTTCCGGCTTGGCTTTCGGGTATGCCATAGCCAGACCATCAAAGGCACGCTCTAGCCGCTCAAGGGTGGCGTTTCCTACGTCGCTTGCCTGTACGCGTCGAGCCAACTCCCATGCATCCATCTCATCGTCATGAGAGCCGCTGTCTTCCACAGTCAGGGACAGACCGAGGTATTCGTTAACGGCTTGGGTCAACTCGGCTGAGGGAGCCTGTTTCCCATTGAGTACGCGACTCAGATAGGCAACGTCATAGTGCAATTCCCTGGCTGCACCTCTGAGGCTCTTCCCCTGTGCCTTGAGTGCCGTCCGTACCTCAGACCCAAAGTCGATCATGGTGCAGCTCCCGTTGACTGTTGACGTCCATCGTAGTCAACGCTGGTCAACTGCCCTATGGCATCGGCGCATCGGTTGTGTGGACAGACGCAAAACCACCCGACCACATGCAGGGTGATCGGGTGGGCCGACTACAGGAGCCGACATGGCGCACCGTACCGCCGACAGTGGCACCGAGAGCAAGCCTGAACACATCCCCATCGATGTGGAGGCGATGCGCGAGACGGCCGCACGTCTGCTCTCGGAGGATGCCGAACTCCCGTCTCTGGAAGAGGTCGAGACCCTGACTCTCCTACTCCGGGGAATGATCATGGTGGCCATCCCTGACGTAGAGACAGCGGCCGGAAAGCTCCCCAAGGATGACGTACCGCGCGCATGCGCTCTGGCGTGTATTGGAGAGGCCCGTATGCGGCTGAGGCTGGAACCCTCCAACGGGACGCTTCCGGCAGGCGTAGCGCACGCTCAGAGGCTCGCACGGTCTGTCAGAGCCCTTGCCGACCACTACGTGAATCTCGGGGGTCATTCGTGACTCAGACCCTTCACGTCTGCCGGTACTGCGATGGACTGATCACAGAGCCAGAGGACGCGGTACCCGTCGCCTACGAACACGGCAATTCCGGCCCCGGTTGGACGGTATGGGCGCACCGTGAACACGCTCACCTGGTGCAGCCGGATGAGGCTCCCATTCGCATTCTGGCTCGTGTCCTGGTGGCCAAGCTGACGTCACCTGATGCCGAGTGGCGTAAGGACTCCTGAGAGCCCCTGAGAGGGCCATAAGACCGAGAGTCCCCGGATTCCCCCGCCGGGGGCTCTCTTACGTCAGCAGACGGCTGTACACAGCCCCAGGATCGGAAGAGAACATGAGGAACGAGAAGAGGACGCTTACCCACCTGGTGGGAATCGCTCTGTTTACCAGCGTCGCCATAGCGGGATGCGGGAGCACGGACGAAAAGAGCGGTGAATCGGATGAGCCGGTAAAGGTCACTCACTGTGGCACTGACCAGGGAACCACTATGGAACTCAAGGCAACCAATGACTTCCCGGACGTCACGGCCTACGTGATTCAGCTCTAC
The DNA here is from genome assembly GCF_003032475.1 of Streptomyces sp. P3. Taxonomy (NCBI): domain Bacteria; kingdom Bacillati; phylum Actinomycetota; class Actinomycetes; order Kitasatosporales; family Streptomycetaceae; genus Streptomyces; species Streptomyces sp. P3. The sequence goes on along the minus strand of NZ_CP028369.1, from coordinate 3,130,075 downwards.
TGGTTCAACGGGGAGGGGAGACAGGTGGACATGGGGCAGACGACCACAGATGCAATCCAGCCTGGAAAGTCCCTCACCTTCAAGGTCATCGGTCGTCGTCCCGGAGACGCAACGGTACGAACGTGTGAGGTGAAGGTGCTGGGAGCACAGTAGGCGACCCACAGATAAGCGCTCGGTTCCCCTGTCGGAGTCGGGCGCTCTTCTGTGCCCGTAAGCGGAATCGCCCATGTCTGTTTGTCAGTGGTCGGTGAGATGATGAAGGGAAGTCAAGGAGAGGAGGGGAACGACATTAAAAATCCACCACGTAAGCCAGCAAAGAAGTTGAAGGCAGGCGATTACCTGAAGTTGCAGAACGGAAAGACCGTTGAAGTCTTGGCTATCGAGCCTGCAACCAACCAGTCAGGAGCGAAGTGTTTGATTCTATCGCTGTACAAGATGCCTAAGATGGTTGTGAAGACCTATCGGGTAATGAGCATGCACTACCCGGAAAACAAGTAACTCCACAGGAGTAGTGAGGGAATCCGGGTTCTCGGAAATTTTGCCCTGGAACTCGGAACTCTCATCAAGAGCAGTAACTCATCTAAAGCGAGATACCTACGGAACTACCCAGAAAACCAGGCACCACAGCCGGATAGTCATGGAATTAGTAATTCAGTAGCCTTGCTCAATTGCGAAAGAATGAGAATTGCGTACCACGCCGGCGATCCCCATTCACTATTCAATAGAGAAGTCCAGGGAATGCATATCCCTGGACTTTCCCTGTTTCCGACTATGCTGCTTCTCGGGTTACCCTGCTATTGATTACGTTCTGTGTCACCCGAATGAGCTTTTCCTTATCTTCAACACCGAACTCAATCAGAATCTCAGTCAAGTGAGAAAGGAGACGGGCCGCATCCTCGGCAGTCTTGCAAACCTGACCCATCAGGTAGTGGGAGCCGTATAGGTCTCCACGCAATAGGGCAATCAGAATTCCGTCTGCTGCGCCTAGCTGCTCCTCTGTCATTGAGTAGTCGTCGAATGGCCAAGGGGCATTCAGAGTGTCCAGGGTGTCCAACCCCTTCACGATGTCGGCAAAGGTGTTCTCGTAGTCGGCCAGAGCCTTTCTACGGGTCTCAGTGGCTGTCTGAGAGCCGTTCTGCCGCTCCCTGGTCTCTGGCTCTACGGGAGCCAGTACAGAGGCACCAGAGGGGCGCACAGCCGTACGGCAATCCTCACAGACCTTACGGAGTCCATCCCTGGTTCTGCCGTCCGTGGTGAATCTGTCGAGTGGCTTTTTCTCCTGACAGTTCTTACATGTCTTGGTCATACTCAGACTCCTTCCATGGTCTCTGCGCTCACGTAAGCCGCGAACTCAGCCTTACGTCTGGCGGTCTCCTCTTCCTTTAGGCGTGCAGCCTTAATATTCTGCTGTCCCTGTAGACGAATGTTCAGATGGTGCTGTTCCGTTCTGGAAAGCTGTGGAGCGCCCTGGTAAGGACGTGTAGCGCCCAGAGAGGGCGCGGGTACGTGGGAAGTACCTGTCTTCTTCGAAGGAGCTGCACTCTTCTTCACAACAAAGGAAGCACGAGACTTCTTAGTCTCACCAGAGGGAGAGACAGGAGCGTCGGAGACGCGACTATCGTCTACCAGAGGAGAGATACCGATTTCTTCCATAGGTACTTCACCAGGGATGACCAGAGGAGACTTAGTCTCTACCAGAGGAGATCGCTGGTTATCCTCTAGGCATTTAGTTACTCTCTGGTAACTTGCTAGTTCTGTATGGTTATGCTCTGTCTCTTTAATGCTCTGTCTTGTTAGAGGATCGCTGGTGAGCTTATCGATAGGATCACCAGTGAGCTTATGCATAGGCTCATCCATGAGCTTATGAACGCTGTCCATAGGCTCATTCTCCATAGGATCACCAGTGAGCTTATGAGTCTCGGCAGGAGTGCTCTTAGCTCTGGTGGAACGCTTGCGGGTGCTCAACTCCTGGCCAACCGTAGTTAGGCGTGGTGTGTAGTCCTGGTGAAGCGCGTTAGCCTCAGCAGGAATGGCAGTCCAGTACTTGTTAGAGGTAGCCGTACGGTTCTGCTTGACCAGCCACCCTGTCTCTTCTAGTTCCTTGGTCCAACGCTTAATAGAGGGCACAGAGGTATTGAGTTCATTGGCTAGGTACTCCTGGCCCGAGTAAGCCTCTCTGTCGTCTCCTGCTAGCTCTGAGATGGTTAGCCATAGCCATCCTGCCTGGTGGGAGATTTCACCTCTCTTGATTGCCTGGCGTAGTGCCTTTGCGTACGTCTCGAACTCACCTTCCTTGTATCTGACCGTCGGGTTCTCCAATACATGGATCTTGCGGTCTGTGAAATCGGGTCTGCCTGGCATAGCTGATATCCTTTACGTAGGTTCTAGTACTTGCATGGTTTGGATCGGTACAGAGGTTTTCGATAAGGTTTGGCGCGCTCATCTCTTCTGTCCTCCTTCCAGGGAACCCTCACAGGCCGTATCCTCCTGTGGGGGTTTTCTTATGCCCAAAGCTCATTCCAGTACGCGTCATTCTCGGGATTGAATCCTTGGGCGAACCTAAAGTGAGTACCGGCATTGCGAATCGAAGTCTTGATGAGACCAGCCGCCTTGAGTTCGTCTAGGTAGTTCCTTACGGAGTACAGAGACTTACCAACTCTCTTGGCCAACTCCTCATTGGTGAGAATCAATGGCTCTAGCGGATTTCCTCCGTCGCCGTGGTTGTGCGCTCGCTCATAGCGCATGGTGTCCTCATCCTGAATCAGGTAGTAAGTAACTCGCGCGCCTAGGCTCAAGTCATTTCTGTAGAGAATCTTCGTGTTCTGAATCATGCTCCTTAATTTCTCCTTGATTGGTCGTTGCTGCTCCTGAGACTATTATCCCAGAAGTAAGGTTCATTTCGGTTTCCGGCAAGAACTCCCCGTGAGTTTCATCAAAGAACTCGATTGATGTATCCTAGTTCTTAGTGAATTGCTCGCTACTCGGTCCATTATTCGACGCATGAAACCGTACCGACTGTCTATGTTTCCGGCACTTCTCAGCGCTTGATGTTCAACGCACAGAAGAACCCTCAAATCCAGGTATCCCCCTTCCTAGGATTTGAGGGTTCTTCTGTATTCGCCTTAATCAATCCGAATGATTCTCGCGCTTCTCTGAGTAAACAGAACTCCCCTAGGCATGTCGTAAGTGAAAGCTTGTCCTGGTTCGATGGACAGTTCCGCATCCCTCAGTTTCTCCAGAGCCTCACTATGGGTTGTGTCGTAGTCGATGCCCGGCCACTCCCTCTCGAATGATTCCCTTGGATACGGCTCCCCGAGATCACGCAGGTAAGTGAAGAATGCGATGACTGGGAAGTCTGGTTCTGCCATTAGTCCCCCAGTGGGTACAGGTGCGTGGTCTTTTCCCCCATGAAACCTTGAGTACTTGAGACAAGCTCATGCACACTTCCGGCCTGCTTCAAATACTCAAGTGCCGTACGGAAGTCAGCGGGAGTAGTGCCCGGTAGACGCTCCACAAAGTCAGCCTCTACGTTGCGAGCAACGGCAGGCGTGTTTCTGTTTAGGTATCCCTGGATCAGATCCAAAATGGCTGGTCCGGCAGAGGACATGACAGCTTGACGCTGCTGCTCTGCCTGGTAAGCCTGAATCATTCTTCTCTGTTCGGCATCCTTGGCTTCCTTCTCTGCCGCGCGCTGCGCCTGATACTTCGGGTCCATCTGTCGAGCCCAAAAGTCGGTTTCCGTGGCTCCGAAACTGAATGCGTTGTTGGTCATATTTCTTCTCCTAGTTCAGTGTGGATTGATTGTGTATCGGTGTGGCTTGTGCGTACGGTCCACAACGAGATTTCCTCTGTCTTCCAGTGCTGTCACAGCCTCTCTGAGACTCCGACCGTCTGTGCCCAGACCTAGAGCTTCACAAAGCTGGGGTTGCGAAAATCTCAGTTCCTCTTCTACGGGAAGTGAGTTCAGGTACAGCCAAAGCATGTTCGCTCTGGCATTTACCCTGGCCTCTCGTCTCAGCTCGATTACGTCTGTCTCGTCCATCGCTTCCTTTCTTCTATGCTGCTGTTCTTGGGCCGTCCGGCCATAGGGTCTCTGTAACGTGCTTGCTTACCTCTCTGAGGCACTGTCCCAGCTCCGGGAACGTCATACGCGTTGCCTCTGCCAGGACGTCCACGGAGGCGGTTTCTCCTCGTTCGCGGTGCCATTGCATGAGGCTGAGTACGGCGTAGGCTTTCGGGGTCATCTCTGCACCCCTTACGCCAACCATCCGGAAACCTCTAGCTCAGCTAGGCAGGCTTCCTTGGGTACGTACGGCTGACCCATCTTGGATAGGTAGTCGCGCCATGCCGTATCAGGCACCGGGATTCCGGCATGGAAGGCAAGCCAAGTCATCTTGGCTGCGAAAGAGAGGTCTCGTACCTGCCAGATAGGCAGGTATTCAAGGGTTGTGCTCATTGCTACTCCGGGGTGGTCGTGTCTGTCTCTCTACGGCCGTCCCCTTCTATGACTCCATTATCCCATGAATGCACAGCATCTTCGTTTGAGCCCGGACAGCACAGAGCCCCGACCACCAGGGACTATCACTGTCCGTAGATTAGTCGGGGCTCTTTAATGCCTCTCGATCACGTACTGTAATTATGTAATAAACTCGTGATCTTTTCGTCATGAAATTGTTACACAAACCCCTTGACCTGCAAGGGTCTGAATGTGTGTCACATGGTCAGTGCGAGCACTGCGCGCCCCTCTAGGGCTCCCTGGCCAAAGCTTGCCGTACGGCCACCTCCCGAGTTCAGGAAGCCTTGTTGAAGGTTCCCTAGCGTCTGATCTCCCTGACTCGCTCCGGCCGTCGCCGTCGCTGCCATTGCGTCGATCGCGTCCATATTCACCGGCATCCCTGGTCCCATGCTCATGATCAATCTCCTGTCTGTCTCGTCTACCTGGTGCGCCTCCCCCTCCCTCCAATTGTCTCAAGGTTTGTAGCAAGAGTGCTGTTCGGAGCCATCGGGCGACTGTTCATCAAACGATCGTCTGGTGAACCTGAGCCGACACCTGCCGACTTGACCCATGGAGCGCCCGAATCTGTTCATCAACCCGTTCATCTATCTGGTACTGTTCATCTTGTTGGCCGGTGCGTTTGATGAACACGGAGGGGGTTCCCATGGCACTCGTCGGACTCGTGAGGGTTTCCACGGACAAGCAGGAGACGGCTCGACAGCACGATGCGTTGAACGACGCCGGTTGCGTGAAGGTCTTTGAGGAGAAGATCTCTGGGAAGCTCACCGTCTCGGAACGCCCCGGACTCCTCTCCGCTCTCGACTACATGCGAGAGGGAGACATGCTCACGGTCCAAGAGGTTGACCGGCTCGGCCGGAACCTCCTTGAGGGACTGCTGATGCTGACTGATCTTTTCGAGCGTGGCGTAGCCGTAAAGGTCCTGGACGGTATCGCCAAGGGTGAGCACACAGAGCGCAGCCTGATTCTCGACCTTGCTTTCGCTCTGGCAGAGGACCGGCGACGGGACATCGTGAAGAAGACCAAGAACGGCCTTGAGAGTGCCCGGAAGAACGGGCGGGTTGGTGGTCGCCGTCCGGTCATGACTGAGGCTCTTACGGCTCAGGCTGTGGCGCTCCGGGACAAGGGATTCACCATCCGGCAGATTCAGCCGCACCTCACCTACAAGACCGGGAGCGGAGAAACCCGTAACCCGTCCGTCGGTGCCATCTCTCAGGCTCTCCAGGTGCACGACGAGAGCCAGAGCTGAACCGCTCCCTGACAGCCCCTCAGAGCCCCGTACAGCGCCCCTGGTGCCTACGGGGTTCTTCTGTGTTCCGGCCCTCTGTGCCCGGAGTTGAGTAAGTCGCCTGCCATGTCCTGAACCGCTTGACCAAGGGGACGAGCCTGGTCAGACTCGGTACGAGTCCCAGGCTGCGTGAGCAGACTGCAAAGCGAGTTACACGGGTTCGAATCCCGTCGCGGTCTCCAGTGCCCGACCAGGCGAAAGGACAGGGCGGCATCCCGGCCGGGGTGCCGCCCTGTCGATCGTCCGTCTCAGTGGGCGTCTCGGCCGACCACGAGCCCGGCGGCCCCGCCCCGAACAGGGAAGCCGACCTGCCCGGTTCGGTGACGCGGGAGGGCGGTGCCGCCGGGCGGCCGGGCAGCGCGTGGTGTGTGAAGGCTCGTCAGGCGTCCGTGGGATCGGCCGGGGTGGCCTCACGGGCGACGACCGTGCCCACCGGCCCGGCCCGGTCGACCGCGGCCAGGTTGCGGGACATCGTGTCGGCGAGCCGGCCGTAGGCCTCGGTGAGTTCGCGCACGGCGTGGGGGGCGCGCTCGTGCCTCAGCAGCCAGAGGGTGAACGCGAGGGTGGAGATGTCGGCGTTGAGCGGACGCAGGGTGTGGTCCGGTTCGCTCCAGCTCAGCACCGCGCCCGTGACGCCGTCCACGACGAGGCTGGTGTCCTCGGCGAGGCTCCCCAGCCGGATGAGGCGGTCGGCGTGCGCCGGGAGGCCACTTCCGGCGCCGACGCCGTCGCGGTCGTCGGCCGGGTCGTTGTCGGTGGCCCGGTCGTCGGCATGGTGCTCGGCGAGCGTCCGCAGCGGCATGTCCGGCTCCAGGGAGAACAGCGCGGCCTCCTCCGGCAGGCCCGTCGCGCGCAGGAAGCGGCGGGTCGGAGCGTGCGTGAGGGCGGCGGGGACGTCGATGCCCTCGAAGCGGACGACGCACGCCGAGCCGAACTCCTCGTCCAGCAACCGGACCGGCAGGTCCAGGGCCAGGCCGGACGTCGTGACGGGGCCGGTCACCAGGGCCAGCGGACGGATCACCGCGGCCAGCTTCCAGAACAGGGCGGAGGCGTCGCCCAGGCCTTCGGCGCCCGCCTCGAACACCGCCAGCAGCCGCCGGGAGGCCCCGGCCACCGCCTGCGGCCCGAGCCGGCCGGCATAGCAGGCGAACTGGCCGCGCAGGGCCGCCAGTTCGTCCACGGCCGTGGCGCAACGGAGCAGCTCCTCCAGGGCAGGGGCGAGCGGCAGGGCGTCCATCAGGTCGAGGCGGTCGTGGAAGAAGTACGTCGTCGGGATCTCTCCCGTCATCCCGTCGAGCAGGACGGAATCCGTCTCCCGTCGGCCGGCGCCCGGCAGGCCGCGCAGGCCCGGGCCGGTCAGCCGGCGGCGGGCCGGGGCGTGTGCGATGTACGGGTTCAGCTCGTCCTCGGTGAAGGTGATCGTCGTCATGGCGGTGGTGGTCCTGGTCGTGCCCATCGGTCCCCCTGGCGGAATTCGCGTGCGCCGTCCCACTGCTCCGCAGCCTATGCGGACCCACTGACAACGGCTGTGACCAGCGGCGACGCGCGACCGTGCCGGGTTTGGCCCGCGCACCGGCACCGGTCCGCACCAGAAGACGTCGCGTCCGCCCCGTGCGTTCCCTTCCCGCCCGGATCGCCCGGTGTTCGAGCCCGCTGTCCGAGCCGGGAGTTCAAGCGCGTTCAGGGGGCGTCGGTGCGCGCCCGTCAGGTGAAGTACACGCCGCCCAGCACCACGGCCAGCGCCGCGGTCAGGAACAGGAGGATCCAGAGCAGCAGCTTGCCCGCGCTCGGCGGGGGTTCGTACTGCCGGGCTTCGGGTCGGCGCTCGTCCGACGGGTCGCCCGTCGCCGGGTCCCCCGCCGGCAGGTCGCCCGTCGCCGGGTCCCCCGCCGGCAGGTCGCCCGTCGCCGGGTCGCTCACCGGTCCGTCACCACCGCGGCCTGCGGCCTTATCGGGAGGCGGTTCACGGGGCGGCCGGTCGCGGCGCGGACGGCGGAGGCGATCGCCGCGGGCGAGGTGACGACCGGGACCGCGCTGGCCGCCTTCGCCCCGAACGGCGCGACCACGTCCCGCTCCTCGACCAGTTTGACGATCCGGATGTCCGGGGCGTCCAGGGCGGTGGGCAGCGCGTAGCCGGTGAGGTCGGGGTGGCGGATCAGGCCGCGGGGGGTGCGCAGGTTCTCGGTGAGCGCGATGCCCACGCCCTGGGTCACGCCCGCCTCGATGCGGGCGGCGAGCTGGGCCGGGTTCAGGATCCGGCCGACGTCCTGGGCGACGGCGAGTTCCACGACCCGCACCGAGCCGAGCTCGATGTCGACGTCCACGACCGCGCGGATCGCGCAGAACGCGAGGCCGACGAAGGCGTCCCCCTGGCCGGCCGCGTCCAGCGGCTCGGTGGGATGCGGCCGGCACTGTGCGGTCGCCCACAGTTCCTTGCCGTGCATCTCCTCCGTGACGGTCGTCGACAGGACGCCGTCGTAGGAGGTGATCTTGCCGTCGGTGATCTGCAGCAGTTCCGTGGACATGCCGAACTTGTGCGCCAGCGGCTGGAGCAGCTGCGTGCGGACCATCTTCGCCGCGCGTTCCACCGCGCCGCCCGAGACCCAGGTGTGACGGCCCCGGCAGCCGGGCCCCGCGGGGGGCTGGTCGGTGTCCACGGGGGCCACGTGGACCTCGTCGACGCCCAGCGTCTCCTGGACGATCTGACGGGCCAGCGTGGTGAAGCCCTGGCCGGTCTCGACCGCCGCGCACAGCACCGTCGCGACGCCGTCCTGGACCTTCACGGTGGCGGTGGAGACCTCGTCGGCGCCCTCCGCGCCCAGCATGTGGACCATGCCCAGGCCGTAGCCGACGCCGCGACGCACCGCGCCCGGCTCGCCCGCGCCCTCGGGGCCGCCGGGCAGCAGCCAGTCCTCTTCGGGCGCGTCCTTGGGGAGCGACGGGAGGGGGAACTCCTGGACGGCCTGGAGGAGTTCGGCGACGGGGGCGGGGCAGGTCACCGTCTGGCCGGTCGGCAGGACGTCCCCGGTCGCCATGACGTTGCGCAGCCGCAGCTCCGCGGGGTCGACGCCGAGCTTCTTCGCCAGCTTGTCCATCTGCGCCTCGTAGGCGGCGCACACCTGCATCGCGCCCTCGCCGCGCACATGGCCCGACGGCGGGTTGTTGGTGCGCACCGCCCAGCCCTCGATGAAGGCGTTCGGCACGACGTAGGGGCCGCAGGCGAAGGAGACGGCGGCGGCCAGTGCCTCGGCGGAGGTGTCGGCGTAGGCGCCCGCGTCCAGCAGGATCTGCGCCTCGACCTTCACCAGCCGGCCCTCGGCGTCGGCGTGGTGGCGGTAGCGCAGCAGCGTGGGGTGGCGGTGGGCGTGGCCGAGGAAGGACTCCTCGCGGGTCGCCGTGAGCTTCACCGGGCAGCCGGTCCTGAGGGCCAGCAGGCCCAGCGGGAGCTGGAAGCCCTGGTCCTCGCGGTCGGCGGTGGCGCCGGGCACGCCGGTGACGACGATCTTCACCCGTTCGGGTTCGAGGCCGAAGCAGGCGGCGGCCGTGTCGCGGTCGGTGTGCGGGTCGGTGGAGGCGAGGTAGAGCTCCACGCCGCCGTCGGGGCGGGGCACCGCGAGGCCTGCCTCGGCGCCGATGGGAGCGGGGTCGGCGCGCCCGATGCGGTACTGGCCCTCGACGACGACGACGCCGGCCGCGGCGGGGTCGCCGTGGTGCAGCGGGATGTGGCGGATCAGGTTGCCGTCGGGGTGCAGGGGCTCCGCCTCGAAGGCCAGCTCGGGGTCGATCACCGGGTCGAGCGTCTCGTACTCGACGATGACGGCGGCCGCGGCCATGCGCGCGGTGTCGGGGTGGTCGGCGGCGACGGCCGCGATGGGCTCGCCGTGGTGGCGGACCACCTCGGAGGCGAACACCGGCCGGTCGGCGGTGCCCCGGCCGTGCAGCGCGCGGCCCGGGACGTCCTCGTGGGTGACGACGGCCCGCACGCCGGGCATCTCACGCGCGTGGGAGGTGTCGATGGACACGATGCGCGCGTGCGGGTGCGGTGAGCGCAGGACGGCCGCCCAGAGCAGGCCCTCGGCCCACAGGTCGGCCGCGTAGGGGAAGGTGCCCTCCGTCTTGGCGCGCGCGTCGGCGGGCTGCAGGGACACTCCGAGGCCGTGCGGGACCGGCTCGGGGGCCGGCGCGGCCTCCACGGGAGTCGTCGCGGTGGCTGTCTCGTTCGTCACGCCTGGCCTCCGTCCTGGCCCTGTCCGTAGGCGGGGTCATGCGGGTGGGGCTGTGCCGGGTTCTCGAACGCCGACGCGTGCACGCCGCCTGCGCCCGGGCCCGCCTGATGGGGGATACGTGCTTCGTCCCCGTCCGCCTCGGCGTCGGCGTGCGCCTGACGCTCGGCGACGACGTCCTGGACGGCGCGCAGAACGCCCCGGTAGCCGGAGCAGCGGCACAGGTTGCCGCACAGGGCCTGGCGGGCCTCCAGTTCCGACGGCGCCGGATTGCCCTCGAGCAGGTCGTGCACCGTCATCGCCATGCCGGGCACGCAGAAGCCGCACTGCACGGCCCCGCAGGCGGCGAGGGCCCGCTGCACGTCCGAGGGCTGTCCGTCGACGGCCAGCCCCTCGACGGTGCGGATCTCGCTGCCGGCTGTGGTGACGGCCGGGACCAGGCAGGAGGCGACGAGCCTTCCGTCCACCTGGACGTTGCAGGCGCCGCACTCGCCCTGCGAGCAGCCGTCCTTGGCGCCCGCGAGGCCGAGCCGCTCGCGCAGCACGTAGAGCAGCGACTCGCCGATCCAGGCGTCGGTGACGGGCCGGTCGGAGCCGTTGACGCGCAGCACGTAACCGGCGAGGGGGTGTTCCTCGTGGAAGGGCGGCGGAGCGTCGTCGGCGCCTTCGTCCGCCGCCTGCTCCGGCTGCGGGTCGGAGGCGCGGGCGTCCGGGGCGTGCGGCTGCCGGGCGTCGCCGGTCGGCGCGTCGTCGTCCGCGGGGGCCGGCTCGGCGGGGCGGTGGACGGCTTCCGCGGGGCCGTGGGCGGCTTCGCGGGCGGACTCCGGCTCCCCGGACGTCTCGGCGGCCTCCTCGGCCGCGGTGGCCTGCCGGGCGGTTCCGCCGGGGCCGTCGGCGGGCACCGTGTAGGCCTCGGCGGAGACCTCCGGGGCGAACGCGCCGCTCGGGTGGGCGTGCGGGGCGGCCGGCTCGGCGTCGGGGCGGACCCGGTCGGGGGACGTGGCCGACGGGTCGTGCTCCGGCGCGAACGGGGTCCCCGTCGTCTCGTGCGGGGGCGGCTGCGCGGGCGCGTGGCCGTACGCCGCCGGGTCCGTCGTCCGGGGGGCCGCCGGGCCGGCCTCGTCGGCGGGCTGCGCCCACGCCTGGTGCGCCGTGCCGGACGGCTCCGTCGCCCAGGGTGCGGACGCGCCGCCGGGCAGGGTGGCCGGGGGCGTGCTGCCCCACTGCTCGACCAGGGACGACGCGGTGAACTCGCCCGATTCGTCGGGAAGGTCGCCGCCGGCCACGGGGATCGACCACTGGCCGGTCACGTCGTGGCCCGGGGCGGGAGCGGACGGGGGTGCGCCCGGGCCCGCCGAGGCGTCCTCGAACGTCCACTGGCCGGTCGCGCCCGGGTTGTACCTGAAGCGGTCGTCGCCCACCGTCTGCGGGGTGTCCTGCGTGACGGGCCAGTCGCTGCCGCCGGCCGGGGCCGCCCAGGTGGCGGCGTCGTCCGCGGGGGGCGCCACCGCTATCTGCGGCGGCACGTACCCGTGGCCGGGCGCGGCGAGCGGGCTGTCGCCGCGGCCCGCGAGAAGGGCGTCGATGCCGCCTTCGGGAAGCTTCACGAAGGCGGTCGCGCCGTCGTCGTAGTCCCCGTGGGGCAACGGGTCCCAGCGGCCGACGCCCTGCGGCGCGCCCTGGTCCTGCCCGTTCTCCTGTCCGTGTCCGGGTCCCTGCTGGTCGTCGGTCACGACAGCGCCCTCCCCAGTGCTCGTCGGGCCAGTGCGGCGACGGTGCGCCGCAGGTGCAGTACGGCGGGCGGAAGTTCCGGCACGGAGCCGTCCACGCCGGGCGTCGCGTCGGGGATGCAGGCGGCGGCGACGTACTCGCCGAAGGCCGTGAGGGCCTCGGGGACGATCGTGCGGCCGTTGTCCCAGTCGATCAGCCGGGCGACCCACTGCTCGGCCTCGAGCGGCCGCAGCGGCATCGGCGCTATGGCGCCCACCGCGCATCTGACCCCGCGCCGGGCGGGGTCGAGGACCAGCGCCACGGAGGCCACCGCGCGGCCCGGACCGGTGCGGCCGGTGGCCTTCAGGAAGACCTGCGGGGCGTGCAGCAGGGGCACGCGCACGTACCCGATGAGCTCGCCGCCGCGCAGCATCTCCATGCCGGCCAGCAGGTGCGACACCGGGACCTCCCGGCGGGCTCCGCCCGGGCCCGCGACGATCAGGGTCGCCTCCAGCGCGGCCAGCACGGGCAGCGCGTCGCCCGTGGGGGCGGCCGAGGCGATGTTGCCGCCCAGGGTGCCCGCGTTGCGGATCTGCGGCGGTCCGGCGGCGCGTGCGGCCGCGGCGAGCGCCGGGATCAGGGCGGCGAAGTCGGGGCGGCCCATGCGCGCGTGGGTGAGTCCGGCGCCGAGCAGCGCGTGGCCGTCCTGGTACTGCCAGCCGCGGATCTCGCTGATCCGGCCGAGGCCCACCAGCCCGGCGGGGCGCAGCTGACCCGAGTTCACGGCGGCCATGAGGTCGGTGCCGCCGGCCACGGGCACGGCCGCGGGCATGGCCGCCAGGGCCGCCACGGCGTCGTCCAGTGTCGTGGGCAGCGTGACGGCCTGCGCCGCCTGCGGTGCGTGCGTGCTCAAAACCGGCTGCCCCTTCCCGCTGCCCCACCTGGTCCCACCTGTGAAGCCGTACGGTACGTGCTGACAGGGCGGACGTGGCAACTCTGGCACATCTTCGCAACACCCGAGCGCGGGGGTCCGCTAGTGTCCTGCGCCAGAGATCCGTCGGCAGAAGCGGGCAAGGGAGTCGAGGATCTCTTGGGCTGTCTTGGTCCAGATGAACGGCTTGGGTTCTTTGTTCCAGTCCTTGACCCATGCCCGAATGTCGGCTTCGAGGGCCTGGATGTTCTTGTGTGCGCCGCGGCGGATCATCTGGTGGGCCAGGTAGCCGAACCACCGCTCGACCTGGTTGATCCAGGAGGAGCCGGTCGGGGTGAAGTGCAGCTCGAACCTGGGGTGTTTGGCCAGCCAGGCCTTGATCGCGGGAGTCTTGTGAGTGCCGTAATTGTCCACGATCAAGTGGACCTGCAGGTGCGCGGGCACCTCCTTGTCGATCCGGATCAGGAACTTCTTGAACTCCACGGCCCGATGCCGACGGTGCAGGGCACTGATCACCTCGCCGGTGGCGACATCGAACGCGGCGAACAAGGTGGTCAGGCCGTTGCGGACGTAGTCGTGAGTACGCCGCTCGGGCATGCCCGGCATTATCGGCAGCACCGGCTGCGACCGGTCCAGGGCCTGGATCTGCGACTTCTCGTCCACCGAGAGGACCACCGCACCCTCGGGCGGGTTGAAGTACAGACCCACGACGTCGTAGACCTTCTCCACGAACAACGGATCCGTCGACAGCTTGAACGTGTCCGCCAGATGCGGCTTGAGCTGGAACTTCCGCCAGATCCGGCCGACCGTGGACTTCGACAGGCCGCTGTGCTCCGCCATCGACTTCCGCGACCAGTGGGTGGCGTTCTTCGGGATCTCCTCCAGCGTCGTGACCACGACCGCCTCCACCTGGTCGACGCTGATGGTGGGCGGCCGGCCCGGCCGGGGCTCGTCGACCAGGCCGTCCAGCCGCTCCGCCAAAAACCGCCGCCGCCACTTACGGACGGTGTCGGCGGCCACCCGCAACTCGCGGGCGACCACGACGATTGGCGGTACCTCCGGACCAGCGCACGCCAGCACAATCCGCGCCCGCAAGGCCACGGCCTGGGCCGATGTCGCCCTACGCGTCCACCGCTCCAACTCCGCCCGCTCGTCATCAGACAGCAGCAACGGTTCCAGCTTCGGGCCCCGACGAGGAACTGACGCACCAGCAGCAGAAGTCACACAACTACTAACGATCAACTACTGGCGCAGGACACTAGGAGGCATTCGCCCACCTCGTCGCGGAGATGGTCCGTTTTCACATGGCATCACCGGTGCGCGTGAATTGCCTCTCTTCGGTGACCCTGCCGGGGTTTCTGCGTGACGCCCCGGATCACCGGTTCGGGGGCCGTCCCTCGAGGGGCCGCCCGAGGATGCCGGGGCGCCGCTGCCACGGCCGGGGTCCGCCCGGCGGGCGGTAGCCGACGCCCAGGGCGTCGAGCCGCGCGTAGTGGGCCCGCATCCGCCGCTCGAAGCCGGCGAAGTCCCGCTCCGGCGGGGCGGGCAGATCGCTCCAGGCGACCTCGGCGAAGGCGGCGAGCCGGGGGAAGGCCTGGTAGTCCACGCGCGCGTGGTCCTCCATCGCCTCGGTCCACAGGTTGGCCTGCGTGCCGAGCACGTGCCGCGCCTGTGCCGGCGTCAACTCCGTGGGAACGGGATCGAACCGATAGACGTCCTCCAGGGTGCGGACGTGACCGATCGGCACCGGCTCGTCCGCGCCGGCCGCCTGCCGGTGGTCGAAGTACACCTGCTGCTCGGGGCACATCACCACGTCGTGTCCGGCCTTCGCGGCGGCGATCCCGCCCGCGTAGCCGCGCCATGAGGACACGGCCGCCCCGTCCGCGAGCCCGCCCTCGAGGATCTCGTCCCAGCCGATGAGCCGCCGCCCGCGCGCGGCGAGCCAGGTGTCGAAGTGGCGGATGAACCAGGACTGCAGCTGGTCCTCGTCCGCGAGGCCGAGTTCCGCGATGCGGGCCTGCGCGGCCGGTGAGCGCCGCCACTGCTCCTTGGGACATTCGTCACCCCCGACGTGGACGAACTCCGAGGGGAACAGTTCCAGCACCTCCTCGAAGACCCCCTCGTAGAAGCGCAGGGTGTGGTCGGTGGGGGCGAGGACGTTCGGGTTGACGCCCCAGGTGTCCCAGACGGAGAGGGCGGTGGTGTCGACGACGTCGGTGTTGCCGAGTTCGGGGTACGCGGCGATCGCGGCCTGCGAGTGGCCGGGCACGTCGATCTCGGGGACGACGGTGATGTGCCGCTGCGCCGCGTACGCGACGATCTCCCGGATGTCGTCCTGGGTGTAGAAGCCGCCGTGCGGCTTGTCGTCCCACAGCGGCGAGGCGCGATGGCCGATTTTGGTGCGGGCCCGCCAGGAGCCGACCTCGGTGAGCCGGGGATGTCTGCGGATCTCGATGCGCCAGCCCTGGTCGTCCGTCAGATGGAAGTGGAAGACGTTGAGTTTGTGCGCCGCCATGAGGTCCAGGCAGCGCAGGACGCCGTCCTTGGGCATGAAGTGCCGGGCCACGTCGAGCATCAGGCCGCGCCACCGGAACCGGGGGGCGTCCTCGATGGTCCGGTGCGGGACGGCGTACCTGGTCCCGGGCCGGACGGGTGCGCGCCGGAAGGCTTCCGGGCCGAGGAGTTGTCGCAGCGTCTGGGCGCCCCAGAAGACGCCGGCGGGGCCCCCGCCGCGGATCTCGACGCCCCCGCCCCCGTGCGCGACGACGCTCAGCCGGTACGCCTCGGGCGCGAGCGTGTCGTCCAGACACAGCCGTACGCCGTCGCGGGCGTCCCGTGGTCCGGGCCGCAGGGGCAGGCCGAGCGCCGCGCCGAGCGTGCCGCGCAGCCAGCGCTCGGCGGTCTCCGTGCCGGGAGCGGCCCACAGGGTGGTGTTCGCGTCGAACGGGACGTCGCGGCCCAGGGGGCCCTCGACGGTGCGGGGCGCGGGGACGAGATCCATCGCAGACGTCACGTCAGTCCTTCGGGGCTCCGGGAACCGCTTTCGCAGGGCCCCTGGTTGCGGCGTGCGGGTGCGTGCGCCTATGCGCCACGGCCGCGCCGCTCTGCGCCACGCACCCGCGCCCGACACACCGCGGGCTCGCGCAGCACACAGGAGGCTAGGGCCGGCGGATCACTCCGACAAGAGGTCTGGACCAATCTGTGACATCCCGGAGCCACCCCGCCGTCGCCCGCCGCCTTTCGGCGCCACCCGACACCACCCGACGCCACCAGACGCGGCTCGACGTCCGCCGAAGCCCCCGAGACGGGCCGGGGCACCCCGTGCGGCGACGCACACGCCGAAAGCCCCCGGAGCGCGCCGCGACGCGCCCTCGGGGGCCCTGGAAGCTCCGCGGACTACTTCTTGTCGCCGCCCTTGCCCTTGTCGTCCCCGCCGCCCGCCATGGACTCGAAGATCTCCTTGCACATGGGGCACACCGGGTACTTCTTCGGGTCGCGACCGGGCACCCAGACCTTGCCGCACAAGGCCACGACGGGCGTCCCGTCGAGGGCGCTCGCCATGATCTTGTCCTTCTGGACGTAGTGGGCGAAGCGCTCGTGGTCCCCGTCGCCGTGCGACACCTGCGGCGTCGGCTCCACGAGGGTCCCCGTCCCCGTGCCTCGCTGGGGCTGGGTCTCAGGCTCAAGAGTGCTCATGGCGCCAAGCGTACTGAAGCCCGGCCGGGATGCTCACGCGCATCAGTTCAGCGAGGCGTCGTCCGGATAGGTCGCGACCATCGCCAGGTCGTTGCGCTGACGCCGCAGCACCTCGCGCCAGAGCCGCTCGGGGGACGGCGAGGAGACGTCGCCCGGCTCGGACTCCACGACGTACCAGGCGCCCTCCACGAGCTCGTCCTCCAGCTGGCCGGGCCCCCAGCCCGCGTACCCGGCGAAGATCCGCAGGGAGCCGAGCGCCGCGGCGAGGAGTTCCGGCGGGGCCTCCAGGTCGACCAGGCCGATCGCGCCGTGCACCCGGCGCCAGCCGAGCGGGGCGCCGTCGACGGCCGCGCCGCCCGGGATGACGGCGATTCCGAGGGCCGAGTCGAGGGACACCGGGCCGCCCTGGAAGACGACGCCGGGTTCGCCCGCGAGCTGCGCCCAGTCCTCCAGGATGTCGCTGACGCCCACCGGGGTGGGCCGGTTGAGCACGACGCCGAGTGAGCCCTCCTCGTCGTGGTCGAGGAGGAGCACCACCGCACGGTCGAAGTTCGGGTCCGCCAGGGCGGGCGTGGCCACGAGCAGCCGCCCTGTGAGCGAGGACACCTCGGTCATGCCAGACATGATCCCGCATCTTTCCGCGGAGTGGGGAGGCAATGCGGGGGGACGAGGGTGCGCGCGGCGGAACGGGGAGGTGCGGGCCGGTGGGACGTCGGTCGAGGGGGGCGGCGGGAGCCGGACCGGCGCACGGACGCGGACCGGGCGCACACGCCGCACGGACCGGCCGCGGTGACCTTGTGTGCCCGCCGGGGAACCGTTCGTGTTGTGACACAGCCATGACGATCCTGAGGCGTCCTCGGGCTTACGGCACAGGGGCCGACGGCGATTACTCTGTTTCATCTGGCCCTGCCCCCACCCCAACGGCCCTGCCCTGATCCACCATCCATGGAACGCGAGACACATGACCGTCAACGGCTCTGACGACGTACTGCTTGTCCACGGCGGCACCCCGCTCGAGGGCGAGATCCGGGTCCGCGGTGCGAAGAACCTCGTACCCAAGGCCATGGTCGCCGCCCTGCTGGGCAGTGAGCCGAGCCGGCTGCGCAACGTTCCGGACATCCGTGACGTGCGGGTCGTACGCGGTCTGCTGCAACTGCACGGGGTGACGGTCCGTCCGGGCGAGGAGCCGGGCGAGCTGGTGCTCGATCCGACCTACGTCGAGAGCGCCAACGTCGCCGACATCGACGCCCACGCGGGCTCCAGCCGCATCCCGATCCTGTTCTGCGGCCCCCTGCTGCACCGCCTCGGGCATGCCTTCATCCCGGGCCTCGGCGGCTGCGACATCGGCGGCCGGCCCATCGACTTCCACTTCGACGTGCTGCGGCAGTTCGGCGCGAAGATCGAGAAGCGGGAGGACGGTCAGTACCTGGAGGCCCCGCAGCGGCTGCGCGGCACGAAGATCCGGCTGCCGTACCCGTCGGTCGGCGCGACCGAGCAGGTGCTGCTGACGGCCGTCCTGGCGGAGGGCGTCACCGAGCTCTCGAACGCGGCCGTGGAGCCGGAGATCGAGGACCTCATCTGCGTGCTGCAGAAGATGGGCGCCATCATCGCGATGGACACCGACCGCACCATCCGCATCACCGGCGTCGACAAGCTCGGCGGCTACAACCACGCCGCCCTGTCGGACCGCCTGGAGGCCGCGTCCTGGGCGTCGGCGGCGCTGGCGACCGAGGGCAACATCTACGTCCGCGGGGCCCAGCAGCGCTCGATGATGACGTTCCTGAACACCTACCGCAAGGTCGGCGGCGCCTTCGAGATCGACGACGAGGGCATCCGCTTCTGGCACCCCGGCGGCAACCTGAAGTCCATCGCGCTCGAGACGGACGTGCACCCCGGCTTCCAGACGGACTGGCAGCAGCCGCTGGTCGTCGCCCTCACCCAGGCCACCGGCCTGTCGATCGTCCACGAGACGGTCTACGAGTCCCGGCTGGGCTTCACCTCGGCGCTCAACCAGATGGGCGCCCACATCCAGCTCTACCGCGAGTGCCTCGGCGGCTCCGACTGCCGCTTCGGGCAGCGCAACTTCCTGCACTCCGCGGTCGTGTCGGGCCCCACGAAGCTCCAGGGCGCCGATCTGGTCATCCCCGACCTGCGCGGCGGCTTCTCGTACCTGATCGCCGCCCTCGCGGCGCAGGGCACCTCCCGCGTGCACGGCATCGACCTCATCAACCGCGGCTATGAGAACTTCATGGAGAAGCTGATGGAGCTCGGCGCGAAGGTGGAACTGCCGGGCAAGGCGCTCGGCTAGCCGGCCCGCCGTCCGCGTACGACGATGGGGCGGCTCCCCCGAGGGGGAGCCGCCCCATTCGCGTTGCTGAGCCTCGTACGCGGATACCGTCGCGTACGCGAAGGCCTACTTGCCCTTGGCGGCTTCCTTGAGCTTGCTGCCCGCGGAGACCTTGACGCTGTAGCCGGCCGGGATCTGGATCGGGTCACCGGTCTGCGGGTTGCGCGCCGTGCGAGCGGCACGGTGGGTGCGCTCGAAGGTCAGGAAGCCGGGGATGGTGACCTTCTCGTCGCCCTTGGCGACGATCTCGCCGACGGTCTCGGCGAACGCGGCCAGAACGGCGTCGGCGTCCTTACGGGTCACCTCGGCGCGGTCGGCCAGCGCGGCCACCAGCTCACTGCGGTTCATGTTGTTACTCCCGTGTTCTTCTTGCCGTTGAGGCGTGCCACGCGGCAGAGCCGCCTGTGGGGCACAGCGAAGTCGTTGTGCTCGCGCCCAGGGACGCATCCTGCCCCTACCTGCGGCGGGAAAGCCAATCCGGCACCCGCTCGGAGTCGTGAGACAACCCTTGGGAGTCACACAGAGCGCTTGGCTCGGGCGCAACCCTAGAGGGCCGTCCACGGCGCGCCGTTCCACGACGCGCCGATGCGGGGGCCGTCGTGGCGATCGTCACAGACCGCCCCGGCCCCCGCGTGCTGCACGACAGAGCCTACAAAGCCTACGAGGCCGACGCTCCGGCGGCCTTGGCGGCCTCGCGGACCGCGCCGGCCACCGCGCCCGCGACCTTGTCGTTGAAGACGCTCGGGATGATGTAGTTCGCGTTGAGCTCGTCCTCGCTCACGACGTCCGCGAGGGCCTTCGCGGCCGCGAGCATCATCTCCGTGTTGACGGTGCGGGACTGCGCGTCCAGCAGACCGCGGAAGACGCCCGGGAAGACCAGCACGTTGTTGATCTGGTTCGGGAAGTCGGAGCGGCCGGTGGCCACGACCGCGGCCGTCTGGCGGGCGACCGCCGGATCGACCTCGGGGTCGGGATTCGCGAGCGCGAACACGATCGAGCCCTCGGCCATCGCGGCCACGTCGTCGCCGTCGATGACGTTCGGGGCGGAGACGCCGATGAAGACGTCCGCGCCGCGCACGGCCTCCTTCAGCGTGCCGGTGAGTCCCTCGGGGTTGGTGTTGTCGGCGATCCAGCACAGCGCCGAGTCGGGGGCCGCGTCGACGAGGTCCGGCCGGTCCGCGTGGACCACGCCGTGGATGTCGGCGACGACCGCGTTCTTGACGCCGGCGGCGAGCAGCAGCTTGAGGATGGCCGTGCCGGCCGCGCCCGCGCCGGACATGACCACGCGCACGTCGCCGATGCCCTTGCCCACGACGCGCAGGGCGTTGGTGAGGGAGGCGAGGACGACGATCGCGGTGCCGTGCTGGTCGTCGTGGAAGACGGGGATGTCGAGGGCCTCGCGCAGCCGGGCCTCGATCTCGAAGCAGCGGGGGGCGGAGATGTCCTCGAGGTTGATGCCCGCGAAGCCGGGGGCGATCGCCTTGACGATCTCGACGATGGCGTCGGTGTCCTGGGTGTCCAGGCACAGCGGCCAGGCGTCGATGCCGGCGAACCGCTTGAAGAGGGCCGCCTTGCCCTCCATGACGGGCAGCGCGGCCTTCGGGCCGATGTTGCCGAGGCCGAGCACGGCGGAGCCGTCCGTCACGACCGCAACGGAGTTGCGCTTGATGGTGAGGCGGCGGGCGTCCTCGGGGTTCTCGGCGATCGCCATGCAGACGCGGGCCACACCCGGCGTGTAGATCATCGAGAGGTCGTCGCGGTTGCGGATGGGGTGCTTGGACGCCATCTCGATCTTGCCGCCGAGGTGCATCAGGAACGTACGGTCGGAGACCTTGCCGAGGGTGACGCCCTCGATGCCGCGCAGCTGCTCGACGATCTCGTCGGCGTGGGAGGTGGAGGTGGCGGCGATGGTGACGTCGATGCGGAGCTTCTCGTGGCCGGACGCCGTGACGTCGAGGCCGGTCACCGAGCCTCCGTGGGACTCGACGGCCCCGGTGAGCTGGGAGACCGCGGTACCGCTCGCGGGCACCTCCAGCCGGACCGTCATCGAGTAGGAGACGCTGGGCGCCGTTGCCATGGCCGACTTCCTCTGCACTGCTGGGTCGCGGGATTGCGGTCCGATCGTCGCACCTACCGACGAGTACGGGAAAGCCGCCCCGAATTGCGATCGTTTTGTTCTCGACGAAGGGGCGGGCGCGGCCGTGCCCGGCGCATGAAAGAGGCCCGCATCACAGGTGATGCGGGCCTCTCCCCTCGTTCATGACACCGACCCGCCATGCTCGCCTCGCGGCAAGTGGTCGCTCGTAGCGACGAAGGTTGGGCCCGGGGGCTTGGATCGAGCCGGTGTCACGACCAGGCTAACAAACGGATGCCCGAACGCCATTCCCGTGCGGGCACATCTCGGCAGTCAGTCGCGCAGAAGGTCCGGCACCCCGTGGGCGTCCGGCTCGTCCCGCTCCCCGGACACCACCGTGAGCTGCTGCGTCGCCCGGGTGAGGGCGACGTACAGCACCCGCAGCCCGGCCGGCGACTCGTCGGCGATCTCCGCCGGCGAGACGACGACCGTGGCGTCGTACTCCAGGCCCTTGGCCTCCAGGCTGCCGAGCGCCACCACACGGTCCCCGAGGCCGGCCAGCCAGCGCCTGGCCTCCTCACGGCGGTTCATGGCGACGACGACGCCGACGGTGCCGTCCACGCGCGCGAGGAGCCGTTCGGCCTCCGCGCGCACGGTCTGCGCCAGGGAGCCGCGGGCGGCCGTGAAGCGGGGCACGACACCCGTCGACCTGACCGCCGACGGGGATTCGGCGCCGGGCATGGCCAGGGCCAGCACCCTGGCGGCCAGTTCGGCGATCTCGGCCGGGTTGCGGTAGTTCACCGTCAGCTGGAAACGGCGGCGGGGGCGGGTGCCGAGGGCCTCGTCGCGTGCCTCGGCGGCCTCGTCGGGGTCGGACCAGGAGGACTGGGCCGGGTCGCCGACGACCGTCCAGGTGGCGTGCCGGCCGCGACGGCCGACCATCCGCCACTGCATGGGGGTGAGGTCCTGTGCCTCGTCGACGATGACGTGCGCGTACTCGGTGCGCTCCTGCGCGAGCCGCTCGGCGCGCTCACGCTGGGTCTCCTCGCGCGTCGGCATCAGCTCCTCGAGGCCGGTGAGCTGGTCCAGCGGGTCGAGCTCGCGTCTCCTGCGCGGGCGGGCCGGGGCGCCGAGGATCGCCTGGAGCTCGTCGAGCATGGCGATGTCGTGCACGGAGAGCCCGTCCCGCTTGAGGGAGCGGGCGACCTTGCGGACCTCGCCGGGGTTGAGGATCCGGCGGGCCCAGCGGCCCAGCCGCCGTTCGTCGGCCATGGCCCGCAGGACGGCCTGCGGGGTGAGCTCGGGCCACCAGGCGTCGAGGAAGGCGATGAAGGCGTCCTCGGTGCTCACGTCCTCGTCGAAGGAGGAGCGCAGCTCGGCGGCGAGCTCCGGGTCGCTGTGCCGGCCGGAAGCGCCGGAGCGCTCCCACAGGGCGTCCAGGAGCAGCTTGCGGGCGCGGGGGCGCAGGAGGTTCACCGGGGCGGTGCCGCTGAGCGCGCTGTGCCGGACCCGCTGCAGGTCGGAGGCGTCCAGCTCCAGCCGGCGGCCGAACGCGACGACACGCAGACGGCCGGGCGTGCCCGGGGGCGCGGAGGTCTCGTCCGGCTCGTCGCTCTCGTCGAAGCCGAGCTGTGTCTGCTGCCTCGCGCCGCGGCCGCCGTCGCCGTTCTCCAGGGCGCCGCGGGCGGCTTTGCGCAGCACCTTCAGCATCCTGTACGACCCCTTGGCCCGGGCCACCGCCGGGGAGTCGTACACGGTGGCCTCGGCGCCGTCGACGAGGGAGCCGATGGCGCGGACGGCGACCTGGCCCTCCTCGCCGAGGGAGGGGAGCACACCCTCGGTGTAGGCCACCAGCAGGGGCGTGGGCGAGACGATCAGGATGCCGCCGGAGTACCGGCGCCGGTCCTGGTAGAGCAGATAGGCGGCCCGGTGCAGCGCGACGGCGGTCTTCCCGGTGCCCGGACCGCCCTCGACGTAGGTGACGGAGGCGGCGGGGGCCCGGATGACGAGGTCCTGCTCGGCCTGGATGGAGGCGACGATGTCGCGCATGGTGTGGCCGCGGGCCTGGCCGAGGGCGGCCATGAGGGCGCCGTCGCCGATCACGGGCAGTTCGCCGCCGTCCAGGGACGCCCGCAGCTCGGGACGCATCAGGTCGTCCTCGACGCCGAGGACGCGCCGTCCCTTGGAGCGGATGACCCGGCGGCGCACCACGCGCCCCGGGTCGACGGGGGTGGAGCGGTAGAACGGGGCGGCCGCGGGCGCCCGCCAGTCGATGACCAGCGGCGCGTACTCGGAGTCGAGGACGCCGATCCGGCCGATGTGCAGCGTCTCGGCGATGTCGGCCGTGTTGTCGGGGCGGACGGCGCCCTCGGCGGGCTCGACGGCGGTGTAGGCGCCGTCCGGGCCCTTCCTGCCGTCCCTGCCGAGCAGCAGGTCGATCCGCCCGAAGAGGAAGTCCTCGAACTCGTTGTTGAGCCGGTTGAGGTGGACGCCTGCCCGGAAGACCTGGGCGTCCCGTTCGGCGAGGGCGCCGGGCGTGCCGACCTGGCCCCGCTGGGCCGCGTCGTTCATGAGGAACTCGGCCTCGTGGATCTTCTCCTCGAGGCGGCGGTACACCCGGTCGAGGTGTACCTGTTCGACGCTGATCTCTCGGTCCCGCACCGAATCCCCCTTGGGATCCTGCGCGGCTTCGTCGACCGATCCGACCACGGTCTCCTGCTGTGCCTGAGCGGCCACCGGGCCCCCTTCTGACGTGCTGGGCAGCCGTCAACCGTACGCGAAGGGGGCCCGCGAAGCCATGCGTGCCTACGCGTCGACCTGGACGAGCTTCTTGCCGTCGAACGTCATGACCTCGAAGTGGTCGATCTCGTTGGTCTTGAAGGCCGCGCCGCCCGATACGTAGAGCGGGTTCTTGGCCTGTTCGGTCTTGGCTCCGGGGAGGCCGTAGCCCCACTCCGGGACCGACCAGGAGGAGACCGTCTCGCGCTCGCCGTTCTTGCCGACGGCGATCAGCGAGCACTTCTCCGGACCCTTGACGTTCTTCAGCTCGACGCCGATCTCGGTGCCCCACGCCTTCTCGCCCATGGCGACGGTCGCGGAGACCTTGGTGGCGGAGTCGGTCGCGGAGACCCGCTGGGCGAGCGTGTCGAAGGCGTCCTTGGCGGAGTTCGCGGACTTGGTGGAGCCCGCCTGGACGCCCTTGCTCCCGCCGTCGCCGCCGGTCGCGGCCAGCACCGTGAGGGGGCCGCCGATGATCAGCGCGGCCGCGGCCGCCACCAGGAAGAAGGAGCGGCGGCGCTTGAGCGCGCGGCGCTCGGAGATCTCGTCGACCAGTCGCTCGGCGAGGCGCGGGCTGGGACGGGCGGACAGGGAGTCGCCGATCGCCGGGGTGCCGGAACCGGGCAGGTCCGCGAGTGCGGCCAGCATCGGCTCCATCCCGGCCAGTTCGTCGAGCTGCTGGGCGCACCATTCGCAGCCGGCGAGATGCGCCTCGAAGGCGGTCGCCTCGGAGTCGTCGAGGATGCCGAGGGCGTAGGCGCCGACGGTCTCGTGTTCGCTCGGGCTCGGAGATCCCACAGATCCCTGCATGGGGCCAGACATACCCGGCCCACCTGCTCCGAACCCCCCGTAAATGCTCATCACGCCGTCACCCCCCGCTCCTCCAGAGCCAGCTTCATCGACCGCAGGGCGTAGAACACCCGTGAGCGCACGGTGCCGCTGGGTATGCCGAGCGTCTCGGCCGCCTCGTTGACGGTACGCCCCTTGAAGTACGTCTCGACGAGCACCTCCCGGTGGGCCGGGGTCAGGTCGTCGAGCGCGTCGGACAGCGTCATCAGCCACAGCGCCTTGTCGATCTCGTCCTCCGCAGGAATGACCTCCAGCGGCGACGGGTCGACCTCCTGCGGCCGGGCCTGCCGGCTGCGGTGGCCGTCGATGACGATGCGGCGTGCGACCGTCACCAGCCAGGGGCGTACCGATCCGGTCGCCCGATTGAGCTGACCGGCGTTCTTCCAGGCACGGATGAGCGTCTCCTGCACGACGTCCTCGGCACGCTGCCGATCTCCGGCAACCAGGCGCAGGACATACGCAAGCAGGGGTCCGGCATGCTCCCGATACAGAGCACGCATCAGCTCCTCGTCAGGTTCCGAGGGCTGGGACATGCGATGTCGGGCCCTCGATCCACGTTCATTGGCCACGGCCGCATCTTTGCGCACGCCCACCTCCGGTGTCCGGGGGATCCCCCGTTCGGTCGCTCGACGACGGGTACGCAAGGGGGGTGTTGAGCGTTCAAGCCGTGGGGACACTTTTCTTCCGGGTGTCATGACGAGGGGGACATGGCGGCACATTCCCACCGTCTTTTCTTTACAAATCCGCCACACCGACAAGATCGCGCCGACTGCCCGTCGGCCGCCTGGGGTAAACGGTGTGTAATCGAAATCACTTCGACAATCGCCAGGCCACGGCTCCACGAAAGCCGCATACCCGGCAGGGCAGTTGGCGGACGGTCACCCGGAGTGCGGCCGCACGGCCGCCCGACGGGCCCTCAGGCGCGCGCGAGCGCGGCGCGCCGGCGGTGCCGCGCGACCCGTTCCCGGTTCCCGCAGACCTCGCTGGAGCACCAGCGCCGGCGGCGGCCCCGGGAGGTGTCGACGTACACGATCGGGCAGTTGTCCCCCGCGCACTGCCGCAGCCCGGCCCGGGCCACCGGATCGGTGAGCAGTTCCACCGCGTCCAGGGCGACCGCGGCGAGCAGCGCGGCGCAGCCCGGCGGCCGGTCCAACTCGCGCACCAGCGCGCCGTCCTCGCCACGCACGGCGCGAGGGACGGGCGGCGCGACCCGGGCGGCGTCGTTGACCCGGGCCAGCGCGAGGTCGTGGGGGGCGGCGGCGGTATGGGCCAGCCACTCGTGCACCAACTGTCCTATGTTGCGGCGCAGTTCCCGGAAGGCCGGCGGCCAGGACGGGTCGGCCTGGGTCAGCGGCGTGCCCGGCGGGACGAGTCCGCAGCCGCGGATCCACGCGCACAACGGCGCGACGCCGTCGAGATGTTCCTGGGGATGACTGGTCGCCAGCAGGTCGAGACAACACCGCCCGGCGTCGAACCGCAGCTCGTGGAAGTCCGTGACCGTCCCCAGTGCCATGCGCCACCGCCTTGGGCGTTCTCCCGGAAGAACCCTTTCCCCTCACAGTGCCAGCGCCGGAAGCCGATAACCAGTCCGCCCGGGGGCACTCCCCGGGGCAGTTGCGGCCCCCCGGGGCGGGCAAACCGCTCAGACGTCCGCGTACTTGGCGTCCGCGGCCGGATCGAGCGCCAGCCGGTACCCGCGCTTCACCACGGTCTGGATCAGCTTGGGCACGCCGAGGGCCGTCCGCAGCCGGGCCATCGCCGTCTCGACGGCGTGCTCGTCCCGTCCCGCCCCGGGCAGCGCCCGCAGCAGGTCGGACCGCGGCACCACCCACCCCGGCCGCCGCGACAGCGCCCGCAGCAGCGACATCCCGGCCGGCGGCACCGGCCGCAACGCCCCGTCCACCAGCACCGCATGGCCCCGGATCTCCACCCGGTGACCGGCGAGCGGCAGCGCCCGGGCCCTGGTCGGCAGCTCCTGGCACAGCAGCTGCACGAGCGGCCCGAGCCGGAACCGCTCCGGCTGGACGGTGTCCACGCCGCGCGCCTGCAGCGGCAGCGCGGTGACGGGGCCGACGCAGGCCGGCAGCACGTCGTGGTGCAGGGCGGTGAGCAGCTCGGACAGCAGCCCGCGCTCCTCCGCCCGGGAGAACAGCGAGACGGCCGCGGGCGCGCTGGTGAAGGTGATCGCGTCCAGCCCGCGCGCGACGGCGGCGTCGATGAGCCGGTCGAGCGGCGAGATGTCCTCCGGCGGCATCCACCGGTAGACGGGCACCCCCACCACCTCGGCGCCCGCCGCCCGCAGCG
Source organism: Streptomyces sp. P3 (assembly GCF_003032475.1). Taxonomy (NCBI): domain Bacteria; kingdom Bacillati; phylum Actinomycetota; class Actinomycetes; order Kitasatosporales; family Streptomycetaceae; genus Streptomyces; species Streptomyces sp. P3. The sequence goes on along the minus strand of NZ_CP028369.1, from coordinate 3,103,362 downwards.
ACTCCACGAACCCGGGCAGCGGTTCGCCGTGCAGCTGGACGGCGACCCGGCGCCCCTCGACGCCCTCCTCCAGAAGCCGGTCGAGCACCTCGGCCATGGACTCGCTGGACGGCGACCACGCCTCCGTGAGTCCGGCGGCCCGGACGGCGCCCTTCACCTTGGGGCCGCGGGCGAGCAGCTCCACGCCGCCCAGCCGGGCGAGCAGCTGCTCGCCCAGTCCCCAGCCGTCGGCGGCCTCGACCCAGCCGCGGAAGCCGATGGCGGTGGTGGCGACCACCACGTCGGGTGCCTGGTCGATGAGCTCCTTGGTGGCGGCGAGGAGTTCGCCGTCGTCGGCGAGCGGCACGATCCGCAGGGCGGGCGCGTGCAGCACCACCGCCCCGCGCCGCTGGAGCAGCGCGCCGAGCTCCTCGGCCCGTCGCGCGGCCGTCACGCCCACGGTGAAGCCCGCGAGAGGCCCGTGTTCGACGGCGCCCCGATGGCCGGTGGCCGGTTGTTGCTGTTCCTGGTGCATAGCTCTCGTCCCGCAGTCACGTCGCGTTTGACCTACATGCCGACGAGCCTGTCAACGGTGCGTGACAGGCTCGGTTCGGCTTCATGTCGCCCGTGTTACGTCACACCTCGGCGTAGCTGAGCTGCGGCTTCGCCTCGGATGCCGAGCCGGTGGCGGTCACCCGGCCGGCCGGGCGGCGAAGGTATACGGCCCAGGTCACCGCGAAGCAGGCGGCGTAGAAGGCGAGGAAGGCCACGAAGGCGCCGGTGCCGGAGCCGTAGGAGAGGAACGACTGCCGGAAGGCCAGGTTGATGCCGACGCCGCCGAGCGCGCCGACCGCACCGATCAGCCCCATGGACGCGCCGGACAGCCGGCGGCCGTAGGCGGCGGCCTCCTCGCCCTGGAGGCCCTTCGCGACGGCCTTCGCCTGGAAGATGCCCGGGATCATCTTGTACGTCGACCCGTTGCCCAGGCCGCTGAGCACGAAGAGCACCACGAAGACGACGACGAAGAGCGGCAGCGACTTCTGCATGCTGGCGAAGACGAGGACGGCGGTGGCGGCGGCCATGCCGACGTAGTTGTAGAGCGTGATCCTCGCGCCGCCGTACTTGTCGGCCAGCCAGCCGCCGACCGGGCGGATCAGCGAGCCGAGCAGCGGGCCGATGAAGGTGAGGTAGGCCGCCTGGAGGGGCGTCCGGCCGAACTGGTTCGTCAGGACCTGCCCGAAGGCGAAGCTGTAGCCGATGAACGACCCGAACGTGCCGACGTACAGGAAGGACATGATCCAGGTGTGGGCGTCCTTCGCGGAGTCGATCGCGGCGCCGGTGTCGTTCTTCACGGACGCCAGGTTGTCCATGAACAGCGCGGCCAGGGTCGCGGCGATCACGATCAGCGGGATGTAGATCCCGAGCAGCACGCGCGGGCCGCCGCTCGCGCCGATGACGGCGAGGCCGATCAACTGGAGGACCGGCACACCGATGTTGCCGCCGCCGGCGTTGAGCCCGAGCGCCCAGCCCTTCTTGCGGAGCGGGAAGAAGGCGTTGATGTTGGTCATGGAGGAGGCGAAGTTACCGCCGCCGATGCCCGCGATCAGGCCGACCAGCAGGAAGGTGTTGAAGGAGGTCCCGGGCTCCATCACCGTGAAGGCGGCGACGGTGGGGACCAGCAGCAGGGCGGCGGAGACGATCGTCCAGTTCCGGCCGCCGAAGACCGCGACGGCGAAGGTGTACGGCACCCGCACCACCGCTCCGACCAGCGTCACCATCGACGTCAGCAGGAACTTGTCGGCGGGGGTGAGGCCGTACTCGGGGCCCATGAAGAGCACCAGCACGGACCACATCGTCCAGATCGAGAAACCGATGTGCTCGGACAGGACGGAGAAGAGGAGGTTCCGGCGGGCGATCTTCTCGCCCTTCTCGTTCCAGAAGGCCTCGTTCTCCGGGTCCCACTCCTCGATCCAGCGGCTCCCCTTCTTGGCGGGGGACGGCAGTGCGGGGGCTGTACTCGGGGCTGTCATGACGCCTCCACGTGCTCCGGGCTCGAATGGTCCGGGGGGATGAGCGGTGATGACTCCCGAAGGTAGGGAGAGCGCGTTTCCGGGCTGTGGCTGTGAGTGACCGGAAAGGAACGTTGCTCTCACCTTGCGCGGACGCCCGGTGAGAGGTCGCGGAAAGGGCTCAGTCCTGGGGTGGCGGGCCGTAGGGGGCGTGGGGCCCGGGCTGCGGGGCCTGGGGGGCCTGGGGAGAGTGCGGGTGCTGCTGGGGGTATTGCTGGGGCTGGGCGTAGGGGGCGGGCTGATGGTGGGGGTGCGGCTGGGGTTGCGTGTACGGGCCGGACTGCGGCTGGGCCTGCGGGTACGGCTGCGGGTAGCCGTACCCGGGGGCGGCCGCCGGGGCGGTGCCGTACGGACCGTACGGAGGCTGGGCCGGGGGCGTCGGCGGCGCCTGGGCCGGGGCGTGGGCGGGCGCCCTGGGCGGTGTCCGGGCCGGGAGTCCGGCGCCGTAGGGGTTCCCGCCGTGACCGGCCCCCGTTCCCGCTCCCACTCCCGGGGGCAGGTACCGCAGGCGGCCCGTCGCGTCGGTCACCGGGGCGAAGCCGGCGGCCTTCAGCCGGGCCCCGGACGTGGCGTTGCGATGCCGGTTGACGGCGAAGCCGACGCCGCAGAGGGCCATGAGGGCGACCCAGACGGCGGCGGCGACGCCGAAATCGGCGCCCGTGGCGCCGAGCCGTATCCCGAGGACGGCGCAGCCCGCGGTGGCGCCCAGCGCGCCGTACCCCATCCGCTTCTCGGCCTGCCTGCCGGTGAGGTCGAAGGTGATGCGGGTCCTGAGGAGTTCGAAGGCGTCGGGAACCAGCGGCGGCAGGGAGAAGCCGTCGTGCGCGTTCGGGTACTGCGCCCAGTTCTGCGCGGCACGCGCACGTGCCTGCGGGCTGGGATCGGGGACGATCAGCAGCTTCAGCGCGTTGCCCTGCGAGCCGCCGTGTCCTGCGTCGGCGTACTCGTACCCGAACTGCTGGGCCACGAAGGCGAGCCGGGCCAGCTTCTTCACCGAGGCCAGCGGGCTGGTGAGCTCGACGGGCCCGCCTCCCGCCATCGACTTCAGCATGCTTCGCATCTGCCGCTTGCTCACCGGCACTCACTCCCCCACCAGCCGAACGACCGTTCACCCGCGCAACCCGGGCAGTCTTCCACACGCCCGCGGCCCCGGTGATCGGCGGCCGACCCGTTTGACCTGCCCCTCACCCCCGTCCGGCGAAGGAGCGTGGGCGGGACACACCCCGGGTCACGCCCGGTGCGCCCCGACGCGTCCGTCCGGCCACAGACGGGGCCTGCGGCGGGCCGCCAGGTCCTCGACCCAGCCGAAGCAGACGACGCAGGCCGCCGTGAGGAGCCAGACGAACGGCAGCTGCGGCCACGGGCTCTCCAGCACCCACGGGGCGTCGGTCTCCAGCCACGGAACGGCCCACAGCCGGTCCCACAGGGCCTCGACGACGCCGATGCACACGTTGTGCCAGAGATAGATCGTCACCGCACGGGAGTTGAGCAGGGTGATCAACCGGTCCCAGCGGCGCAGCCGGGCCGGCCACTCGGTCCACGACGGGCTGATGTGCAGGAGCAGCAGCACCGCGGCGAAGGACCACAGGGACTGCGCGAACGGCATGTCGTCGAGGTCGTGCCCCTCCCTGAGGTGGTGGCCCAGGGCGTACCAGAGACCGGTCGCCGCCACCGCCGGGGCCAGGGACGGCACCACATAGCGGGGCAGGCGACGCAACAGGCCCTCCTGGTGCGCCATGCCCAGCAGCCAGCACGCGCCGAACGTGCCGAGGTCCGTGAGGGCGGCCTGCAACCGCCAGCCGGGCAGCGACAGCGCGCCGAACTCCAGCGCGGCCGACAGCGCGACCGGCGCGAGGACCGTCGGCCAGGGCAGCCGGCGCAGGGCGCGCAACAGGAGCGGGGAGAGCAGGACGAACCAGAGGTAGGCCCGCAGGTACCACAGGGGCACCCCGATGTCGGTGGCCCAGTCGTCGCCGATCAGGTGGTACACGCCCGGCAGGGACTCACCGTACGGCGGGTCGCTCAGCGGGAGGACCCAGTACGCGAGGTGCAACCACCACCAGCCGGGGTGCCCTTCCTCGTCCGGGCCCCACCCCGCGGCCAGCATGCCCGTCACGCCGACCGCGCCCAGCAGCCACAGCGGCGGCAGCAGGCGGCGCATGCGTCCGCGCACGACCTCCAGCGCGGGGCGCCGGGTGAGCGAGCGGGCCATCAGGTTGCCTGCGAGCGCGAACATCACGCCCATCGAGGGGAACACGACGGGGAGCCAGGCCCAGCCCATCAGGTGGTAGAGGACGACCCGGAAGAGGGCGATCGCCCGCAGGAGGTCGAAGTAGCGGTCGCGCCCGCCGCCCTTCTTCCTCGCCTCCGAACCCTCGGCCGCACCCGGCTGCCTCGTCTGCTCGTACTGCCCGGCCTGCTCGTACTGCCCGGCCTGCTCGCTCAGTTGGGGCAGCCGCGCCGTACTGTCCGCCGGCCGGTCGTCCGCCGGCCGACCGCCCGGCTCCGTCCTCGGCTCGGTGCTCATCGGACCGCACCCCCGTCCAGGCTCGCGCCCGGCGCCACCGCGCCCGGCGGGGCGGCCACCTGCCCCTTGCGGCGCAGCTTCTGCCAGCGCAGCCGGCCGCCGGTGAGCGCGGTGATCCAGGACTGGAGCAGCACGATGTACATCAGCTGGCGGTAGAGCAGTTGCTGGAGCGGGAGGGAGATCAGCGGAGTCAGCCGCTCGCGGTCGAGGACGAACGCGTAGGCCGCGCAGCCCGCCTGGACGGTGAGCACGCCGAACCAGGCCGCGATCGTCTGGCCGGTCGGGCCGAACAGCAGGCCGTAGACGAGGAACAGGTCGATGAGGGGCGCGAGGAGCGGGGCGACGACCATGAAGAGGGAGACGAGCGGCAGGCCCACCCGCCCGAAGCGGCCCGAGGGTCCTCGCTCGACGAGTGCGCGTCGGTGCTTCCAGATCGCCTGCATGGTGCCGTAGCACCAGCGGTAGCGCTGGGACCACAACTGCTGGACGGACTCCGGGGCCTCGGTCCAGGCGCGTGCCTTCTCCGCGTACACGACGTGCCAGCCGTCGCGGTGGATGGCCATGGTGATGTCGGTGTCCTCGGCGAGGGTGTCGTCGCTCATGCCGCCGACGCGGTCGAGCGCGCTGCGGCGGAACGCCCCGACGGCGCCCGGGATGGTGGGCATGCAGCGCAGGACGTCGTACATCCGGCGGTCGAGGTTGAAGCCCATCACGTACTCGATGTGCTGCCAGGCCCCGATGAGGGTGTCCTTGTTGCCGACCTTGGCGTTGCCGGCGACCGCGCCGACCTTCGGGTCGGCGAACGGCTGGACGAGCTCGCGGACCGTGGACGGCTCGAAGACCGTGTCGCCGTCCATCATGACGATGAGGTCGTGCCGGGCGTTGGCGATGCCCCGGTTCAGGGCGGCGGGTTTGCCCGCGTTGAGCTGGCGCACGACGCGGACGCCGGGCAGCCGCAGATCCTCGACGATGCGGGCGGTGCCGTCGCTGGAGCCGTCGTCGACCACCAGGATCTCGATGGGATGTTCGCTCTCCATCAGCGAACGCACCGTGTTCTCGATGCACTTGGCCTCGTTGTAGGCCGGGACGAGCACCGAGACCGGTTCGGTGACGGGCGCGTCGGGACCCCAGACGAAGCCTCGGCGACGGGTACGGCGGGTGTGGATCGCGGAGAGCAGCAGCATCAGCCCGAAGCGGGCGAAGACCAGGACGCCGATGACGGCGAGGCCGACGACCAGGACGGCGGTGATGTCGTCGGAGGCGCCGACCAGGAAGACCCAGGCCTTGCCCTTCCACAGGTCGGTCCCGGTGACCGGGGTGTGCGCGCTGGGCGCCCGCAGGGCCTCGGTGAGGTTCTCGAACGCGTAGCCCTTCCGCGTGAGTTCGGGGAGGTAGACGTCGAGGGCCTGGACGGTCTCCCGGCGGTCGCCGCCGGAGTCGTGCATCAGGACGATGGCGCCCTTGCCGCCCTCGGGCGTGGCGTTGCGGATGATCTGCCGCACGCCCGGCCGCCGCCAGTCCTCGCTGTCGGCGGTGGTGAAGACGGTCAGGTAGCCGCGGGTGCCGACGTACTCGGTGACCGGCCAGGACTCGTCGTCGAGGGCGTCCGCGCTGGAGGAGTACGGCGGCCGGAAGAGGGACGTCCGGATGCCGGCGGCGCCCGCCAGGGCCAGCTGGTTCTGGGTGAGCTCCCAGTCGATGCGTTTCTTCGACTGGTAGGAGAGGTCGGGGTGGTTGAAGGTGTGCAGGCCGATCTCGTGGCCCTCGTCCACCATCCGCCGGACCAGGTCCGGGTAACGGGAGGCCATGGTGCCGGTGACGAAGAAGACGGCGTGCACGCGGTGCTTCTTCAGGACGTCCAGGACCCTGGGGGTCCACGTGGGGTCGGGCCCGTCGTCGAAGGTGAGCACGATCCGGTGGTCCGGCACCTGCAGGCTGGTCTCCTGTCCGCCGCGGGTGTCGACGACCGGGCCGCCGTCGAGGATCTTCTCGGGCACCGTGCCGGAGGCCGCCTCGGGGCGGATGCGGTGGTCGGCGAGGATCTCGCTGTGCACGTAGCCGCGCAGCATCAGCATCGCCATCATCGCGACGAGCACGAGCAGCGGCAGCAGACGGCGCAGTCTGAGAGGAGGCATCAGTCGGCGCCGTCCGGGCGGCGGGGCTGCCCCGTGCGCGGCCCGGCCGCGCCGTGCGCCGGACCGCCGGCCGGCCTTTCGCCCACCGTCCGGCTCACCTCCGGACGGGGCGGCGACCGAGGCGGTCTGACCGCCCGACGCGTGCGCGGAACGCCTGACTGCGGGCCGTCGGGGCGAACGCCGGCTGGTATGTGGTGCCATGAGAGCTGGTTCTCCGGGGACGAGAGTCGGACGAGGGTTTCGCGCCGCCCTCGGCGGCGGCATCGAGCCGCGCCGGCCCGACGACCGGGTCGGACGACCGGGCCGGGCGCGCGGCGAGCGGGACGGACTGCGAGCGGGACGACCGGGACGCGGAACGAGCGACGGACGCCGGACGGACACGGGAAGCGGGACGGAGCGGGAGTGCTTGCGGGCCCCGGACGTCGAGCGGACGGCGGAGAGCCGGGCGGGCGGCGGGGCGCGGAGAGCGGGAGGGATCAAGGGCGCGGGCGGCGGCACCGGGCGAGCCGGTGATGAGGAGCGGACGGGAACCGGCCTGGCGGGACCGTCGCGGACGGGCCGGACCCGGGCACGCCAGGCCGGCACAGCGCTCGGTCGGGCGGGACGGGGCCGCTGTCCCGCCCCTGCCGCGGGTCCGCGGGTCCGCGCCCCGGCCCCGGTCGTCCGCTCCCGCAGGGCTCCGCCGGTCCCCGCCCGCCCACCGCCGGGCGGTGGTCACGGAACTGTCAGGCTGCCGGGGGCGAGGCGGCCGAGGTCGGTTCCGCGGGGCCGCCGGCCACGGTGGTGGAGGCTCCGCCGGCCGGGGACGGGGACGAGACCGGCGAGGGGGACTCCGCGGGCGTGGAGGCCGGCGGCGGTGGCGTGGACGCCGGCGGCGCGATCACCGGGCCGCTCGGACCCGACGCCGGGGACCCGGTGGCCGTCGGGCCGGCACTGGGCCGGACGGCCCCGCTCGCCGTGGGCCCGGTCGTCGCGGACGCCCCACCGGTCGGCGCGGCGCTCCCCGCGACGCCCGGCGCCTTGCTCGCCCTCGGCCGGCCCGGTTCGGTGGCGGACCCGGAAGCCGTGGCTCCCGTCCCGCCGGGACGCACGGGGCCCGGCGCCCCGGGTCCCGAGGAGGCGGAGTCGTCGGGCGCCGAGGAACTGTCCACCTCACCGGCCGCCGGCTTGTCGTCGGCCTGGCCCGGCACCGGTACCGGCAGCCAGGGCGCTCCGGCGTTGCCCGAGAGCAGCGCGGCCACGATGACGACGGCGTACGCCCCGCACGCGATGCCCACGAAGATGCCGATACGGCGGAACGTCCGGCTGCGGCGACCGGACTCGTCGACGAAGACCGGGACGTCGGAGGCGGCGTCGGCGCCGTCCGGCCGCCCCTGCTTCAGCGAGTCGAGCTGGACGGTCACCTCGCCGGGATCGGCGCCCTCCCCGTCCGGGCCGCCGGGCTTCTCGCCCCAGGGGTCCCGCAGGTCGCTCGAGGGTTCGCTTCCGGGCGCCGCGTCCGGATCCGCCGGCGCCGCCAGGAGGCCGTTCTCACGCGGTGCGTCCATGAGCGAGCCGTATCCTCCGCCGCCTCCCGCCATCGGCGTCAGGGATCGCCCCCCGAGCCGGGGAGCGCTCCGAGATCCTGCCGCTCCCGCCCCCGCGACCGGCGCGCCCCTCGTCGGGCTTGCTGCCTCGGGCCACTCCGGTTGGGCTTCTTCTCGCCAATTCTTCATGTGCGCACTACCCCCCACAGAACTGTTTCCGGGTGCGCCTACGACCCCGAGCCCACGTCGACGGAACCGGGCCCCCACCCAGCCCTCGCGCCCCTTTTATCCCATTGCGCTCAGATCCACGAACCTAACGCAGGCCTGGGCCCGGCATTCGCGTTGTGTCATTTATGGACACAAGTCATGCCCATGCCCATGGCCGGTTTCCATCCCCGTACGGGCCGTCGACACGGCATTCCGACCGCCTGGAACCGATGGGCGCGGCGCAGGTCTTCAGCGGGCGCCGGAGAGACCAGCCCCTTCGTCACACCGGTGACGGGAGGGGACGAAGGGGCCGGCCGGGCGCGCGCACCGGACACCCCTCCAGGCATGGCCGGAAAGTACACCTTGATGGATGTCGGATTGCCTGCTTTTCTGACCGCGCGCCGACGCCAACCGATCATCGGTGCCTGGATGCGTCGGCTGCCGCAGCGGCCGGGACGCCAGGCGCGGCCGCACGCAAAAAGACCCCGCTCCCTGAGGGAGCGGGGTCTTCATGTCACATGGGATGAAGTGGAGATGGCGGGAATCGAACCCGCGTCCAACGGTGCAGAATCAGGGCTTCTCCGTGTGCAGTTCGCTGCGATTTTCTCGGCCCCGGTGATCACGCGAACAAGTCGCCGACGGGCCCAGTCACTGTTTGATTTCCCATCGAACCCCGTGACCGGGCTCAATGGTTTAGTTCCCTAGATTATGCCAGGATCCGGACCGGGAACACTTCCGGGCTGACACCCATTAAGGGTCCTACACTCGATGCTTATTAGGCAACGAGGGCGTAGGACTGGGAATCGCTCTTGTTATTGGCGATTATTTTTTGCGACATATGGTTTACGAGATCATTGCCGCTTCCTCGACACGCTTCCCCTGCTTCAACAGTCGCTGTCGAAACCGATCATCCCCATGTTGATTTTTCAAACTCCCTCCGAGGAGGGCCCGTGCCCGCTGCGGGGCACAGGTGCCATCGTACGTGACCAACGCACGCCGATGCCACCGTATTCCCCGCGGGCCGCCCGCTAGGCGTGCCGCTGCCTCCGCTTGACGGCGGCGATCGCCCGGTCCGTCTCCCTGCGGTCCTGCTGCTCGCGCAACGTCTGCCGCTTGTCGTACTCCTTCTTGCCGCGCGCCAGCGCGATCTCGGCCTTGGCCCGGCCGTCCTTGAAGTACAGGGCGAGCGGCACGATCGTGTGCCCCGTCTCCTCGGACTTCACCGCGAGCTTGTCGATCTCCTCGCGGTGCAGCAGGAGCTTGCGCTTGCGGCGCGCGGAGTGGTTGGTCCAGCTGCCCTGGCTGTACTCGGGGATGTGCGCGGCGTGCAGCCACGCCTCGTCGCCCTCGATCTGCACGAAGCCGTCGGTCAGCGAGGCGCGGCCCTGGCGCAGCGACTTCACCTCGGTGCCGGTGAGCACCAGGCCCGCCTCGTACACGTCGATGATCGCGTAGTCGTGCCGGGCCTTCTTGTTCTGCGCGACGATCTTGCGCTTGCCGTCCTTGGCCTTGCCGGACGCTGCCGCCCCGCCCTGCTTCGGCTGGGACTCCTTCGGTACGTACATTCCCTTGCTCATAGTCCCGCCATTTTCGCATCCGGAAGGGCCCGAAGGGAAAGCCGATTACGAGTGGATCCCCCGCGGCTGCCCGTGGATCCGCGGCGGCTACCGCTGGATACGGGGCGGCGGTCGTTCAGGACGCGTTCCCGAGTCCGCTCAGCACGGCCTCGGCCCGCCCCAGCGCCCCCTCGTCCGCCTCCAGGTCGGGCGTGATGCCGTGGCCGTCGACGCCGTGACCGGAGGGGGTGCGGTAGTGCCCGACGGTCAGCTCGGCGACGGAGCCGTCGGGCAGCCGGCGCGGCATCTGCACGGAGCCCTTGCCGAAGGTGCGCGATCCCACGACTATCGCCCGGCCGCGGTCCTGCAGGGCGCCGGTGAGCAGCTCGGCCGCGCTCATCGTGCCGCCGTCGACGAGGACGACCAGGGGCTTGCGGGTGTCGCCGCCCGCCTCGGCGTGCAGAGCGCGCTGGTCGCCGTCGACGTCGTAGGTGGCGACGAGGCCGCCGTCGAGGAAGACGGAGGCGGTGGTGACGGCCTCGGTGACCAGTCCGCCGGAGTTGCCGCGCAGGTCCAGCACGATCCTGCCGTCGGCCGGGGCCCGGCCGACGGCGCCCCGCACGGCGCTGCCGACGCCCTTGGTGAAGGCGGCCACGGTGACGACGGTGACCCGGTCGGCGAGTTCCCGGACGGTGACGGAGTCCGTGGACAGCAGCGCCCGGCGCACGGTCTCGGTCCACGCGCGCGTGCCGCGCTGCAGCCCGAGCCGGACGGGGGTGCCGGCGGACGCGTCACCGGCGTCACCGCGCAGTAACGCGACGACGTCGGTGACCGGGAGGCCGTCGACGGACCGCCCGTCGACGGTGCGCAACCGGTCGCCCGCGCGGATCCCGGCGGCGGCCGCGGGCGACCCCGGCTGCACCTTGGTGACCTCGATCCGGCCGTCCCGCTCGCGCCGCGTCTCCAGACCCACGCCGGTGTACCGGCCGTCGAGGGACTCCTCGAACTGCTCGTACTCGCCCTCGGAGTAGACGGCCGCCCAGCGGTCCCCGCTGCGGCTGACGGCCCGTTCGGCGGCCTCCATGGGGGACTTGCCGTCGGCGGCGGCCTCCTCGGCGGCGCGGGCGACGTCCTCCGAGTGACCGGCCGGGGCTGTGGCGGGTGCGGCGCCCGAGGCGCTCCGCGGCCCGTCGCCCGGCCCCCGCGGCAGCGATCCGGTCGCCGCACCGGCGACGAGGACGCTCGCGAACACCAATGTCAGCGCGGCCCCGCGGCCGAAACGGCGAGGCTGACAGAACAGGTCACGGCCTGACATGGCGGTGAGTCTAGGGGAACGCGAAGAGCCGTACGGACGGTTGACCGTACGGCTCTCGGGGCGTGTGTCACACCTTCAGGTACTTGCGCAACGCGAAGAAAGCGGCCAGGGCGGGCATCAGCACACTCGCGGCGAGGATCAGCGGAAGCTTCGTCAGCACGGCGTCCCAGCCCAGGAAGGTGATCAGGTTGAGCTTCTCGGACAGGGCCATGCCGTGGTCGATGGTGAAGTACCGGCCGACGACGAGGAACACACAGGCAAGCCCGCCGCCGATCACACCGGCCACGGCGGCCTCCATGATGAACGGCGCCTGGATGTAGAACCCGGAGGCGCCGACCAGCCGCATGATCCCGGTCTCGCGCCGACGGCTGAACGCCGAGACCCGCACCGTGTTGACGATCAGCAGGAGGGCGACGACGAGCATGAGCGCCATCACCCCGAGAGCCGCCCGGTTCATCAGGTTCAGCAGCTCGAAGAGGTTGTCCAGCGTGCCCTTCTGGTCCTGCACCGACTGCACGCCGTCCCGTCCGTCGAAGGCGGTCGCGATGACCTGGTACTTCTCCGGGTCCTTCAGCTTGATGCGGTACGACTCCTGCATCTGGTCCGGCGTGACCGAGCTGGCCAGCGGGGAGTCCCCGAACTGCTCCTTGTAGTGCTTGTACGCCTCGTCCTGCGACTCGTACGTGACCGTGTCGACGACCGACATCTTCTTGAGGTCGGTGAGGATGTCCTTCTTCTGGTCCGCGGTGACCGCGCCCTTGGCGCATTTGGCGTCCGACTCCGCGTCGCTCTTGTTGCACAGGTAGACGGAGACGTTGACCTTGTCGTACCAGTAGCCCTTCATCGCGCTGACCTGGTCGCTCATCAGGAGGGACCCGCCGAAGAGCGCCAGGGACAGGGCTACGGAGACGATGACGGCGAAGGTCATCGTCAGGTTGCGGCGGAGACCTACGCCGATCTCCGACAGTACGAACTGGGCGCGCATGGCGTGTTGTTCAGGCCTTTCCGGGGACGTCCGCGAGGGCGGGGGCGATGGCGGGGGCGATCAGTGCTGGTAGCCGTAGACGCCGCGTGCCTGGTCGCGCACGAGGCGGCCCTGCTCCAGCTCGATGACGCGCTTGCGCATCTGGTCCACGATGTTCTGGTCGTGTGTGGCCATCAGCACGGTCGTGCCCGTCCGGTTGATCCGGTCGAGCAGTTTCATGATGCCCACGGAGGTCTGCGGGTCGAGGTTTCCGGTCGGCTCGTCCGCGATCAGCAGCTTGGGCCGGTTCACGAAGGCGCGGGCGATGGCCACACGCTGCTGCTCACCGCCCGACAGTTCACCGGGCATCCGGTCCTCCTTGCCGCCGAGCCCGACGAGGTCGAGCACCTGCGGCACGGACTTGCGGATCTCGCCCTTCGACTTGCCGATGACCTCCTGCGCGAAGGCGACGTTCTCCGCCACCGTCTTGTTCGGCAGCAGCCGGAAGTCCTGGAACACCGTCCCGAGCTGGCGGCGCATCTGCGGCACCTTCCAGTTGGACAGACGCGCGAGGTCCTTGCCCAGGACGTGCACCTGCCCCTGGCTGGTCCGCTCCTCGCGGAGCACCAGCCGCAGGAAGGTGGACTTGCCGGAACCGGAGGATCCCACGAGGAACACGAACTCGCCCTTCTCCACCTCGAGGGAGACATCCCTGAGTGCGGGGCGGGTCTGCTTGGGGTAGACCTTGGAGACGTTGTCGAATCGGATCACGGATGCACCACGGGTCGCCGGGGGTAGATGAGCGTGACCATACGCGAACCGGGGAGGGCGGCGCAGGCGTCGGGAGGGGTTGGGTGGGGCTTGTGCGCTTTTGTACGGGACTCCGTGCGCCCTCCGCTCTTCGAGTGAGCCGCGCGGTCGCCGGAGGAACCTGGCACAGTGGAGAGGGAACGTTCGCGCCCCCGGAGGCGTTGTCTCCATGGAACCGGTGCAAGGAGGGCGAGGCGCATGACGTACGACCGGCTGGTGTGCGCTAACTGCGCGGCCCCCGTGAGCGAGGGCCGGTGCCCCGTGTGCCGCGCGAACCGCGAGCGGCTGCAGCAACAGGAGAACTTCTTCGCGGGGCTGAACCCGATGGCGCTGATCGCGCTGCTGGCGGTGCTGGTGGCGGCGGTGGCGCTGCTCGCCCACCAGACCGCGTAGACCGCCCGTCACAGCCACACCACGCACATCACAAGGGGCCCGGAGCTGATCGGGCGCTGTTGGTTTATTCGCGCCCTATGTGACGTCGGCCTTCAAGACCCGGTTGTGGTCTCGAAGGCCGACAGTATTCACGGACGAGAAGTTCGTCGATCTGTTCCCGGTGCGGGGCGGGTCTGCCTGGTCAGGGGTCGGCTCGCGCTGGTACTGGTGTTGCAGTTCGTCGAGGGCTGACCGGCCGGCAGGCTGCGGAAGCAAACCAACAGCGTCGGGCAGACCTCCCGGGGCCCCGCGGGGGCCTCAGCCTCCGACCACGACCCCCTCATCCTCGGTCCGGGTCGGGTTGACGCTGTCGAAGAGGACCTTGTGGGAATTACGGTCGAAATAAAACGTCGCGGTGTACAGACCGCCCGTGATCTCCTCGTTCACTTCGGGGCTGGTCACCCACTCGGTCTTCCCTCCCACGGAACCACTGAGGGGGTCGGGAATGTCCTCGGGCTGAGCCTTCTCGAATGTCCGACCGGAGCCGCCAAGAATCTCTTTCATATCCGCGGCCGTGGTCTCGAAGTAGCCGACCATTCTGATGTCGCTCGGGCCGGGGACGCGGGACGAGCCGCCGGCGAGGTCCATCGCACACCATTCGGTGCTGACCACCTTCCCCAGTGCGGAGAAACGGTCGGCGACCTGCTGTGTGGTGTCACGGACCTCGCATCCCGCCGAGGCGCCGTCCGTTCCGGGAGCGGACCCCTGCTGTTCCGGGGAACCGCAGGAGCCCACCGAGACGACCGCGGCGACGACGAGTGCGCCCCTGAGTGCGACGCCGGCTCGCGTGGTCACCCGCGGCCTCCGCCGGACACGAGCGTGGAGCCCAGGATGTCGCCCCGCCGCCAGGTGACCTCTCGGGTGACCGTGCCACGGCTGATGAAGGGCTTGGCCCACCCGAGCGTGGCGAATCTGCCGTTGACCTCATCGGGCGTTCCGGTGTTGATGTCGCTCATCCCCTTGTTGAAGTCGTAGCGGTCCTTGGCGTGGATGGTGATCCGCATGGTGAACGAGTCACCACTGGTCTTGACCGACGCGCTGCCCCAGATCTTGTGCTCACCGATCGCCTTCTGCCAGTTCTCGGTGTCCGGGTAGGTCTTGCCGCCGACGTTGGTGGCCTTACCCGTGATGTCGAACGTCGACTTCTTGTTGGCCTTCTGGATCTTCTCGGCCCACGTCTGGGCCAACGCGACCTCCCCGTCCACCGCGGCGCGAATCCCCTTGTCCTGGTCGTACGCCTTCTCGTAGTCGAGTTCCGCGTCCAGCCCACTGCCGTCCATGTAGTGCGCGTACATGCCGACCGCGTCGCCGAGGTCGCCTCCGTGGCCCCCGAAGGTGTCGCAGGCGCTGATCCAACTGCACCAGAAGGCGCCTGTGTTCTTGCCCTGCCACTTGAGCCAGGTAGTGTAGTCGCTCGCCGTGGCCTCGGCACTCGGGTCGTAGGGGAAGTCGTCGCGATAGTAGACGTAGGGCTCCTGCGCGCTACCCACGACGTAGTGCCCACCGCTGCCAGAACCGGAGGCCGTGCCTCCACCGCTTTGGCCGCCCTTGTTCCCACGTCCGCTGCGGGAGCTCTTCTCGGAGGTGACGGGCTTGCCTCCGACGCACTTGATTTCGCCGGTGTAGCACTCCGTGAGGATCTGGCCGGTCGGGTCGCTGTAGGTGGCCGGGTTGTTGGCCGCATAGGCGTAGCCGCTCATGGTCTGCGGCTTGTCCGTCTCCAGAGCGGGGTCGACGCTGATGAACTGGCCGATCTCGGGGTCGTACTCCCGGGCGGCGATATGGGTCAGCCCGGTCGTCACATCCTCCGTCTTGCCGAGGAAGCCCTTGTCGGTGGGCCAGTCGCCTCCTGTGGTGGCGCCGCGTTCCGCGCCGAAGGGCGTCATACGGCGCTTGATCAACCCCTGCGTGTCGTAGGTGAGGGCGAGGGTCTGTGTGCCGTGGTGGTCACCGGCGAGATAGAAGAGTTTCTCGCTGCCGGACTCGTTGCTGCGGACGGCGACCGTGAGGTCCCCGGATCCGTAGGTGCGCTGGGCCCACATGGTGCCGTCGGCTCTGAGGT
The DNA here is from genome assembly GCF_003032475.1 of Streptomyces sp. P3. Classification (NCBI taxonomy): domain Bacteria; kingdom Bacillati; phylum Actinomycetota; class Actinomycetes; order Kitasatosporales; family Streptomycetaceae; genus Streptomyces; species Streptomyces sp. P3. Next base: position 3,087,780 of record NZ_CP028369.1, on the reverse strand, counting down.
GGAGTTCGGTCGCTCCGGCGTACAGGACGTGCTCGCCGCCGGAGGTGCCGCGGATCAGCAGGGTCCCCTCGGCGTCGTAGAGGTAGTCGGTCGCCTTCTTGCCTTCGGTGACCTTGGCCAGCTTGCCCTCGTCGGACCAATTGAGGTCCTGGGCCGCCGTCTTGCCCGGCCTGCTTTCGGTGTTGCCGGCCGGGTCGTGGCCGTAGACCCGGTCGGGTGCGGCACAGTCGGCCTTGGCGCTGGTGCCGGTCAGGGCGTGCGGCTTGTCCCCCTTGTAGCAGTAGGTGGTCGTGGTGGCGCCCGACGTGGTGTGCGTGGTCTCGGTGGTGCGCTGGCCGGCCGTGTCGTAGGTGTGGCTGGTCCAATACGGTGCCGGACCGGAGAGGCTGGAAGCGCTGCGCGCATCTGCACAGTTCTGGGACTGCGGGGTCCAGGCCTCAGTCATACGCCGATGTCCGTCGTACGCGTAGCATTGCGTCTCCGCCGCGCTGCCGCCGCCGAGGGTGGCGGGGTCTGCGATGGAGGTGACGTTGCCGGCCTGATCGAAGGCGTAGTTGAGGTCCTGCAGCATGTACGGGTGGGTCTGGTCCGTGACACGACTGCGGGTCAGCCGCCCGGTTCCCTCCTCATAGGTATTGGTGGCATAGGCCTTTTTGTGCGCCTCGGTGTTCGCGACCCCGAGCGTCAGTTGCTGGGCCTGGCCGAGGGCGGAGTAGGCCACGTCCAGTAGATAGCCGGTGCTGCCGCTGATCGACGTGACGTTGCCGAGGCCCGTGTAGTCGTAGCTGACGATCTCCGGCGGCAGGCCGCCGAGCGCCGGTTCCCGGGTGTTCTGTAGGGTTCCGTTGATGTTGTAGTAGCTGGTGGACTCCAGTACCGACGGAGCGCCTGCCTTGACGAGTGGATCATCGCCCGGCAGTTCGAGCTTGGTGGCGACGGGGCGTGACTGGCTGTCGTAGGCGGTGATCGTCTTGGTGTACGCCTTGCCGGTCTTGCCGCCGACGTAGCGAGTGGACGAGGCCGGCTTTCCCTTGATGACCGTGTCGTAGGTGTGCGCGGTGAGCTGGTTGGCGTCGGTCTTCGACCCCGCCCAGGTGCCCGTGACCCGCCCGATCGCGTCGTAGTCGGTAAGGATGCTCTTCTGACGTGCGTCCGTCGCCTTGATCGCCTGATCGAGGGCGTTGTACTCGGTCTCGGCCTTGCCCTTGTCCGGGTCGTCCACGTAGACACGGCGGCCGAAAAGGTCGTAACCGTAGGTCCACGCCGAGCCGTCGGCGCCGATGATCGACTTCTCTTTGTCGTCCAGCGTGTAGCCGAACTTCACGGACGCGTACGCCGTCCCGGGGCTGGTGCCGAATTCGGCGTCCGCCGGGCTGGTCCCCTCGTACTGGCGGGTCTCGACCGTACGGCCGCGGGTGTCGGTGACGGTCCGCGAGGCGCTGCCGCCCTGGATCGCCGTGGTGGCGGTGGAGTCACCGGTGTGGCTCGTGGTCGTGGTCCACTTCTTCACCCCGTAGACGTACAGGGTGCTGGCGGTGGTGCGCTCTGCGCCGTCGTAAACCGTTTCCGTCTGTTTGGGCGCCTCGCCGTACTCGGCACGTGTGTAGGTGCCGTTCGGGACGTTCGTGCTGTCGAAGATCTCGTCGTAGCTCTCGTAGGCCAGGCCCCGGCTGTCGTAGCGGGTGTCGGTGAGCAGGCGTCCGCCCTGGGGGCTCGGAGCCTGGGTCTGCAGCTTTCGCAGCAGCGCATCATAGATCTCGTACGTGGTGTTGTACGTCCTGCCGTCGGCCTTGATCGTCGACGTCGACACCGAGGACGGCTTGGTGTTGCTGAGGTGGTAGGCGAAGGTGCCGTTGGCGCTCTGGGCGGCGGCCCGGTTCCGGTTGGGCAGCCATACGGCGGTGATCCGGCCGAGCGCGTCGTACGTGAACTCCGTCTTCTTAGCGTTCGCGTCGTAACTGCGGTCGACCTGACCGCGCCTCGGGTCCAGGTAGTTGATGGTCTTGTGACCCATGGCGTTGGTGGTGACGGTCCTAGTCGGCGGTCCCACGTCGGTGGGGGTGTACGCGGTGGTGGTCGGGTTGCCCGCCGAGTCGGCGACGAAGAGGGTGCGGCCCAGGGTGTCGTAGGTGGTCCTGCCGGTGGTCTGCCAACCGAAGGGAACGCGCTGCCCGTTCGTCGCCCCCGCCGGGTAGCCGGTGGCTCGTCCGCTCCAGGTGGCCGCACCCTTGGTCGGCCGCTGGTTCTCGCTCCAGGCGGTGGCGGACGGGCTGTCGTAGACGGTGGCGGAGTCGGACAGGACGTCACCGCGCGTCTCGGAATTCGTCGGCAGGCTCAACCCCGCGTCGGTGACGGAGCAGGAGCGGCCGACAGTACGCACCCGCGACGTCAGCGCGGTGATGCCGATGTCGGCGTTGCGGGCGTACCAGGTGCGAGTGCAGGTCTGGTCGCCGCCCTTGCCGATCTCACCGGAGTCGTCAACGGTGACGGCCATGCCGTAAGAGTCGAAGCCGGTGGTGGTCGTGCGGGCACGCCAGGTCTTGGGGCCGGTCAGATAGGTGTGCGTGGTGGTCTGCTCGGTCCGCACGAAGCGAGCCACGGCGTCGGAGGCGTCGGGCAGGTCCTGGCGGGCGGTCTCCTTGGACCACGGGTCGTTGACGGTCACGGAGACGGGGGTGGAGCCGTTGTAGGTGACCTCCTCGCGTAGCTGTCCGCCGTACTGCCCGCTGTCTGCAATCGAGGCGATACCGAGGTCGGGGGCGGTCAGCGGGGCGAGGGTGACGGACTTCGTGGTGCCGTCCTTCTTCTTGTCGCCGTGCATGCCCTGGAGGTAGAGGGAGACGGTTCTGGACCGGGTGGTGTCGGTGGCCCCGGTGTAGGAGGTCACCTGACGGTAGCCGCGCCAGTCTGACCAGGTCCGCTCGTCCTTCGGGGTCAAGGGATCGTCGTTGTGTCGCCAGGCCGCGCCCTGGTAGGCGTAGGAATGCTCGACGGTGTCGTTCTGGCCGGCCGGGTCGGAGACGACCACGGCGAGCACCCGGTACTTGTGGAACCAGTCCACCGACGCCTCGGAACCGCCGTTGATGTTCCAGTACTGCGGGTAGCAGGAGCCGGTGTTGGTGTCCTCGGCGGCGCCTACGACCTCACTGCGCACGCACTCCGGCGAGGACAGCGTCACCGTGGTGATCGCGCCCGTCTCCGAGGTGATCGTCGACAGTCGGGGGCGGGTCAGCGGCAGGATGTCGTCGACCCCGTCCACCCGGTTCGGCCGCATCTGGTAGGTGAACGACAGCGGGTCCAGGGTGATGTCGGTGCCCGCCTTGCCAGTCCGCTTGATCGAGGTCAGGGTCAGCGTCTGGTCGCTGGAGTCACCGATGTCCCCACCGTCCAGGTACTTCTGGTTCAGCACCCAGGAGTCCACGGCCGCGTAGGCACTGGTGGCGGCGGACCAGGAGTAGGTGTTGATGTCCGTGAGCCGCTTGCGGGTGAAGAAGGACGGGGCGGAGGTCTTGCAGTCCTTGTCATCGGCGCCGCTCGCGCAGATCGCGTCGAACGGCACGTCCGGCCAGTTCTCCGCGGTGTTCTTGGTCAGCTCGGAGCAGTCGGACGCGGTACAGCGCTCGGCGTACGAGAACGTGACCTTGGCGTCGGCGTCGTCGGTGAAGAGCGCGCCCTTGCGTAGACCGTACTTGATCTCCCTAAGGTAACCGCCACGCGTGTAGGCGGCGTTGGCGGTGGTGGCCTTGTTCTTCTTGTAGTGGTTGGTCTCCTTGGTGTACCAGTACGTGACCGCGTTGCCGTGGGTGTCCACGACGTAGTCGAGGTTCCACCGCCAGGCCTGAGTCACCGCCCGGTCCCCGAAGGAGTCACCGGCGTCGTAGCCGGGTTCGCCGGAGTCGTCGCCGAAGACGGGCACGGTCCAGGTGGAGTTGGTGCGCTGGTCGCCGGCGCCGTCGAGCTTGTTCAGGCCGAAGACGTACTTCGTGCCGTCGCCGGTGACGACGGTCCAGTGCTCGCCGTTGTTGTCACCGTTGTCCGCGCCAGTGTCACGGGTGACCTTCGAGGCGTTGTCGTCCTTCAGCCGCCACTCGCCCGAAGTGCCATCCTTGACCAGCTGGTTGCTCTTGCCGTTCAGCACCAGCCGGGCGTTGTCGTACTTCCAGCACTGGTCGAAGACCTCGGTGTGGCCGTCCTGGTCACAGCTTCCGTACGAGCGCTCGACGTAGGACTCCGTCAGGGCGAAGCCCTCACCCAGCGTGGTGCTCTGGTTGTTCGTCGACGCGGTGCGCCCGTCGATGCCACCCGAGTCGTACGACAGCGCGAGCCCGGGCACCGGTCCCGCCGCAGCGGGCGGCATCACGAGGTCGTAGGACCAGGTGAAGGAGCCGGAGCTGCCTCCCGCCTCCCACTTAGAGGACTCCGCCAAGGGGGTCGCCGTGTAGTTGCCGAGGCCCGAGGGCGACTTACCCGAGGCGTCCGTCGCGGTGACCGCAAACACGGAGGCGGATGTCCCGGCGGCGAGCTGAGTCGATGCGCCGCTCTTCGCCTCGGCCACCGGCACTTGGGCGGAGACGGTCTGGTCCGATGTGTCGTTGCGAAACGTCAACGGTGTCTGCTTACGGCACTCCGTCTTCTGCGGGGTGCTCAACGCGCAGGAGGGAAGCCGCACCAGGCCCAGCCGCTGGGCCCAGCCGCCACCCACCGCGCCGGCGAAGCCGCTGTAGTCGACGCTCAGATCGACCGAGCCCGCGGCGCTCGCCTCGACAGACAGCAGCACACCGAGGACGCCTGCTCTGTCCGCCGCCTTCTGGTCGAGTACCGAGACGTGTGCCTCGGTCCCGTCCACGGCCAGCGCCTTGGACTTCGGCCTGACGGCCATCGGCAGACCACCGGGCGATGCCTCGCCTTTGCCCTTCAGCTCCACGGTCGCCTCGTCGAACTTCGGCCAGGCAGTCTTTCGCTCTGCCCGGGCTTTCTCCGCCTGCTGGGCGTTGGCCTTGCTGTCCTTGACGACCTTCTGCCGTGCCTTCTTCGCGCCCTGCCCGGATACTGCCTTGACCTTGCTCACCCGCTGCTCGGGCAAGTCCGGACGGCCCAGGCCGCCGGTACTCGCCTCGGCGAGAGGAGCGATACCTGTCGGTATCACGAGCGACAGCGCGACGACGGCCACCAGCGACCATGGTCTGTGCTGGCTCGCCCTCTCCGCTCGGCTCTTTCCGATCCCATCGAATGACATGGTTGATGTACACCCCGTTCAGATAAGTCTGGAATGCCGAGAGCACTCCGGGAGGAAGGATGAGCTGCCAGGCGGCGGCCACGGGTACTAAAGCGGGCGGGCGCTCGCCCCTCGCTACATCTGAACGTCATTGACCAAAAGGGACGCACCACACCGGAACATGGCCACCTCAGAGCGCACAGGGACCGCACCCGAGCGCCGAACCGCATCAGACGCGTGGGGGCGAAAACGCCCCATCTCCAGGCCGGGACGCAGCGCTGCCGCGTCTGTGATCCGTCCACACCAAAAGCGCGTCTACCGGTTGGGCTCCCGTCGGCTCACCGTCGTCCAACTCCCGCCGACATCCCGTACGACAACCGGCGCGATCGGCATTGCTCCCAGCACGCTCGGCGCAGTCCCGGTCATCTCAAGTCCCCCTTTTACCCGGGTCGTTCAACACCCAACAGTTGTATGCCGAGGTCTAAGGCCACACAAACAACGCCTGGGATTCGTGATGCCAATGTGACCGGTCGTACGGAACAGGAGGCGTCTTCCTGGCGGTACAGGATATTGCGCAGCGGCTGGATGCTCACACTGCCGCCGCCTGCACCGCGCCAGGTGTGGGCGCTCGTCGCGGCCCGTGGTGTGCCTGCCTCCGCTCTCCGCGTCGTGCGGCGGAGATCTCGACGAGGCCGAACGCTGGTTCTGGATCACCTTTGGTGCCGAAGCCACGGAGGGTCACCACGCCCGCGATCACGAACGGCCGTGGGTGATGTGTTCCTCCAGGACCTGTAATTCCACCAGGCTGAAGGCGTTGTGATCGAAAAGGCAGTGGTCGAGAGCGAGTTGGTACTCGTGCGAGCCCGTGCATCGGCGGAACAGGCCGCGTGTCATGCCTGCGAGACGACGTCGGGCCGGGTGCACAGCCGATACGTACGCCGCCTCGCCAATACGGCGGTCGCCGGGTGTCCTATGGTGATCGATTTACAGGTCCCGGCGGTTCCGCTGCCGCGCCCGCACCTGCCCGCAGGCCACGTTCGCCGAGCAGGTCAATGGGCTGACCTTCCGGCACGGGAGGCGAAGCACCGGGCTGCAGACGGTGCCGCAACGGGTGGCCGTGATGCTGGCAGGCCGGGCCGGCGCCCGCCTGGCGGACACACTCGCCGTTGAGGCGAGCCGGTCGACACTGCTGCGGCTGATACGCCGCCTGCCGGAGCCTCAAGTCCACACGCCGCGGGTGCTGGGGGTGGATGAGTTCGCCCTGCGCAAGGGCCACAACTACGGCACGATCCTGGTGGACATCGACACGCGTCGTCCGGTTATCTGCTGCCCGACCGCACCACGGCCACGGTGTCCGCCTGGCTCGCCGACCACCCCGGCGTCGAGGTGATCTGCCGTGACCGCTCGACCGCATACGCTGAGGCCGGACGGCTCGGCGCCCCGGACGCGGTCCACGTCGCGGACCGGTGGCACATCTGGAAAAACCTCGTCGAGGCCGTCGAGAAGACGGCCATCCCGCACCGCGCCCTGCTGCGCGAGCCGGAAGAGACCAGCCTGATCCGCACCGCCGCACCTGTGAAGACCGCTGAGCTCGCGCCGCGTCCTTCAGGCGAACCGCGACACTCCGGCCGCCTGTCGGACCGGGTGCGCGAACAACACGCAGCCGTCCACGCCCTGCTCGACGACGGGCTCGGCATGCGGCCGATCGCCCGCCGGCTCAGCCTGGCCCGCAACACCGTGGGCAGAACACCTAGCCCGCGCGGCCACCGCGGACGAACTGCTGGTGGGACGGTGGACCGGCCGCAGCAGCATCCTCGATCCCTACAAGCCCTATCTCCATCAGCGGTGGGCCCAGGGCCGTACCGTCGCCCGCCACCTCTTCGAGGAACTGCGTGAGCGCGGCTACCCCGGCGGCGAGAGCGTCGTGAAGAGGTACGTGCAGCAACTCCGTGAAGCGTTCCCGCACGACGATCCGCCTCGCAAGCACCCATCCGTGCGAGACGTGACCAGCTGGATCACCCGCCGCCCCGACCGCCTGGACGACGACCAGGCCGAGCGGCTCAAGACGATCCTCGCCCGCTGCCCCGAACTCGACCGCACCGCTGAACACGTGTGTTCCTTCGCCGAGTTGATGAACAACCGCCAAGGACAGCAGCTGGACCAATAGATCAAGCGCGTCCAGGCCGATGACCTGCCCGCCCTGCACGCGTTCGTCACCGGCCTCGGCCAGGACCTCGACGCCGTCGTCGCCGGGCTCAGCCTGCTCTACAGCTCTGGTGCCGTTGAAGACCACAACAACAAGATCAAGATGCTCAAGCGGCAGATGTTCGGCCGCGCCAACTTCGACCTGCTCCCCAAGAGAGTCCTCCTTGCGGCGCGAGGCCGCTCATGATCGCGGGCGTGGTGACCCTCCGTGGCTCCGGCACCAAAAGTGATCCAGAACCCGAGTTCAGCCGACGCCAACAAGAGCCCCGCCGGATTCGAAGGCGCCATCTCTCAGGGTGTCCAGCGCTGTGGAATGCGCAGATCCTGCTACCGGCGCCTAGCGACGACCAGCCTCCAGCACCAACTCACAGGTGCCGCGATCAGCCTCGCCCGCATCCACGCCCATTTCGCCGACATGCCTCGGGCCCGCACCGCCATTTCACAGCACTTCGGCCCGCCGACCAAACGGTCGACGGGGCGAAGTAGCCAAACCCCGAATAAAGCAACAGCGCTCGGATCGCTCCGGACCCCTCGCTGTCACGTCACGTCCGCGTACGGCTGCTCACTGTCAGGCAGCGGCTCCGCCGCGGCCGGCCACGAGGCGCGGCAGCACCCGGAAGCCGATGCCGCCGGCGATCATCGTGGCGGCGCCGAGGATGAGGAACGTAGTCTCCTCGCCCGCACCGGTCTCGGCCAGCTCCTTGCCGCCACCCTGGGCGGCCGCGTCGGAGGTGGTGTCCGAGGTGTCGGTCAGCGCGGAGGTGCCCTCCTCCTGAGTGGAGGTGCCATCGGTGTCCGGCCCACCGGTGGTGGAGCCACCGGTGACGGAACCGCCGGTGGAGCCGGTCGAACCCGTGCTACCCGTCGACCCCGCGGTGCCGGTCGAGGACGAGCCGGACGTGGAGGAACCGGAAGAGGTGCTGCCACCGTTGCCGGAGCCACCGTTGCCGGAGCCACCGTTGCCGGAGCCACCGTTGCCGGAGCCACCGTTGCCGGAGCCACCGTTCTCGGAGCCACCGTTGCCGGAGCCACCGTTCTCGGAGCCACCGTTGCCGGAGCCACCGTTCTCGGAGCCACCGTTGCCGGAGCCACCGTTCTCGGAGCCACCGTTGCCGGAGCCACCGTTCTCGGAGCCACCGTTGCCGGAGCCACCGTTCTCGGAGCCACCGTTCTCGGAGCCACCGTTGCCGGAGCCACCGTTCTCGGAGCCACCGTTGCCGGAGCCACCGTTCTCGGAGCCACCGTCCGTGCAGACCACGATCGGGCAGGGCTCCTCGCCCGTCTGCGGGGTGACTTCCCCTCCACCGGATGTCGACACGAGGCCGCTGAGGCCGCCGTCGTTGCCGGTGGCCGAGGCGACGCCGGCCACCGTCAGCGAGGCGCCCGCGGCGATCACGGCGCCGGCGGCTATGCGCGCGACCCGGATACGCGTCTTCTTGGTCATCTGGTTGCTACCCCCAGTAGCTGAATCGTCGATGAGGCCGCGCCGGGGGCTGTGATCGACGGGGGAAGCTGAGATCTAGCGAAAACCCCCCGGTTCACATGCGCCCCGGAGATGCGCATGCCACACTGCACCCTCCCCATTTTTCAAAGCAGCGTCAAGGCCGTTGCGTACGCAATGTCCAAGTCAGGGCGCTTTGCGCGATGTTGGTGCCGTGAATGTGACGTAAAAAGCAAACCGCCCCTGAATCAGGGGCGGTTACCGTGTCGACAAACCTACTTCTCCTGCTGCTTGCGCCAGCGAATTCCGGCTTCCAGGAACCCGTCGATCTCACCGTTGAACACGGCCTCGGGGTTGCCGACCTCGAACTCGGTGCGCAGGTCCTTGACCATCTGGTAGGGGTGCAGGACGTACGAACGCATCTGGTTGCCCCAGGAACTGCCGCCGTCCTTGAGGGCGTCCATCCTGGCCCGCTCCTCCTGGCGCTGACGCTCCAGCAGCTTGGCCTGGAGGACGTTCATCGCGGTCGCCTTGTTCTGGATCTGCGACCGCTCGTTCTGACAGGAGACGACGATGCCGGTGGGGAGGTGGGTCAGGCGCACCGCCGAGTCGGTGGTGTTGACGCCCTGGCCGCCCGGACCGGACGAGCGGTACACGTCCACGCGCAGCTCGGACTCGTCGATCTCGATGTGGTCGGTCTGCTCGACCACGGGGAGGATCTCGACGCCCGCGAAGGAGGTCTGGCGGCGGCCCTGGTTGTCGAACGGGGAGATGCGCACGAGACGGTGCGTGCCCTGCTCCACGGAGAGCGTGCCGTAGGCGTACGGCACCTGCACGGCGAAGGTGGTCGACTTGATGCCGGCCTCTTCGGCGTACGAGGTCTCGTAGACCTCGGTCTTGTAGCCCTTCTGCTCCGCCCACCGCAGGTACATGCGCTGCAGCTTCTCGGCGAAGTCGGCCGCGTCGACGCCACCGGCCTCGGCGCGGATGTTGACGAGCGCCTCGCGGGCGTCGTACTCCCCGCTGAGGAGCGTGCGCACTTCCATCTCGTCGAGCGCCTTCTTGACGGAGACGAGCTCGGACTCGGCCTCCGCGAGGGTGTCCGGGTCGTCCTCCTCCTGGGCCATCTCGAACAGCACGGCGAGATCGTCGATCCGGCCGCGCAGCGCGTCGGCCTTCCTGACCTCGGCCTGGAGGTGGGAAAGCTTGCTGGTGATCTTCTGCGCCTCGTCCGGGTTGTCCCACAGGGACGGCGCGGCCGCCTGCTCCTCGAGCACGGCGATGTCTGCCCTCAGCTTGTCGAGGTCCAGAACGGCCTCGATCGACTCCATGGTCGAGGAGAGGGACTTGAGCTCTTCGGATACATCGACGACTGCCACGCCTCCAGCCTAACGGACCCGGCTGACGGCGGGCTCCGGTGAGTGCCGCTCTCGAGAAGCCCGACCCGATAACTGGGCTCTCCTCGAACCCGAGAAGCGCATCTGGGAGATTCCTCTACCTGAATAGCCGAAGCCTGCCCACCGGTAGCCGCGACGAATCGCATTACCTGGGACAGCCCCGTGCCCGACCCCTTCGACCCCGTTCGCCAAAATTGAAGACATATCGAACATAGTGGAGACGACCGAAGAGTTCACTGAAACAAATCAGCTGGTGATGGACCGCCGCGAAAGCGTAGGCGTGCCACCACCAGACAAATCGACATCCAGCTCAGACGCAAACCCGGTACCCGCGTCATCGGCCTTTTCCTCAAAATATCGCCAGGTAGATTTGTGACATCTATCCTGCGACCGTCCTCCACTCGCACGCACATTCGCGGCCACGAAAATCGGAAGAGCAGTGGATTGCAGCTGGATCGGGCGGCACGGCGCCGCCGTCCAGGTTCTCGATATGGACATGGCCCCGCTCAGACCCCTACCACATTTGTCTGACGTTCCGGGGGAGGGCAGCCTCGGCTGCCCTCCCCCGGGCCTTATTCAGTCGCCGACGCTCTCATCGATTTGCGCGCTACTGGCCATCGCACCCGCCCACAGGCGCACCTCCCATATCCGACCGGGCAGATAGTGCTTCCAGACGCCGGCGGTGAAGCCCTTGCCGATCGTGAAGTCGCCACTGCCGAGCTTGACCGTGAAGGAACGAGCACTGCCGTTCTGGTTGTGTCCGAGGTAGAGACTGACCGTCCCTTCCAAGGAGTCGTACGTGCCGGTCAACCGCACCGGGCTACCCAACTCGGCGACGTCGTCGGAGACAACGGACGCAAAACTGCCGTCATCGTTGAGACGCCCGAAGTGCCAATGCCCGACAGGAACGGTCCGCTCCTCCAGAGCTTCTTCATCCCATACGGTCTCTTTGCCGGTGAGCTGGTAAAAGAATCCCCACGCAGACCCGTCCGCGGTGCGCTGCCCCAGCACTTGCCCCACATAGCCGACATCCTTGGCCAGGATCTTCGCGGCATCCAGTTGAACCAGAGTCGTCACAGTGAACGCACCGTGCTCGTTAATCACCGGGCCGGCTGTGGTCGCCGCGTCGTCGACCCCGTCGAACACGGCGGCGCCCTCCTCCAGCGTGGCTCCAGCCGTCAGAGTCAGACTCTTGCCATAGCCGGAAGTGGCGTCCGGAATGGACGTACCCGAGCCGCGTTCGGCGTTCCAGTCCGCTACCAGTTCGACGCCGGCAAACGTGTCACCCGCCACCACTAGTCGGGCCTCTTCAGCAATCTCCCCTCCAGTCAGCGCCCGTTGCCAGACTGCGACTTCGTCGATCGATCCCTGGAAGTAATACCCGGGGCCCGTGCTGAACTCATGCCGTCCGAAACTCAGTGGCGCGGTCGACGCGTACGAGCCCGCCACGCTCTGGCCCTGGTACTGCCGTCGGCCGTCCACATAGAGCATCAGCTTGCCCGTCGCCGGATCGTATGTGCCGGCCAGGTGCGTCCACACGCCGATCTGTGCCGGGTAGACCGCATACTGCCCCGTATACATGTCGGTGGCACCCGGCTGCCGGATGCCGAAGCACCAGGTTTTGTTACGCGCCTCGTACTCCAGGAGGAACGGGCTGCTGACGCTGTCCCTTGTCGAGAGCACAGCGGCGTCGCGGTCGTCGCGTTCCAGCCGCACCCAAGCGGAAAGGGTGAATGCTGAGCGGGTCTCCACAACACGGGCGTTCGTCTGGGCGTACGCAGTGGACCCGTTCAAAGACAAGCCTGTATCAGTGACCGGCGTCTCCAGCGGAAAGCCACTGGAGTCCCTCGTGATCACTCCACGGCGCCCTTTGTCGTTGCGCACTGCGCCACCTGCCAGCGTGGCGTTGTCCTCACCATCGGATGTCGCCGAGTCCAACGCGGCACCGCTCGTCTCTGCAAAGTGCCACCGCCCGACCGGCCCCGCGCCTGCGCTCACCAGGAAATCGACTGCCATCTCCGCGCCGTAGCGGCCGGTGCCGACGCTGTCTTTGGCTCGGGCATACAGCGTGATCAGGCCTGACTTATCGGGCGCGAAGGTGATCGTCGTAGTCAAGCCCATCTGGTCAGCCGACCACGCCTCCTCACCGGACAACCTGTACTGGTAGCCCGCGACATTCGTGTCCCCCGGCGCAGGCGCAAACGTGAACGTGCCCTTCACACCCGGTCCACCCCGGCCCGTACAGGCGTTGGTCGTGCACTCTGTATACGGGGAACCGATGGTCACCGTCGGAGCCTTAGGAGCGGTCGGATCGACTTTGAAGTAGCAGGGCGTGCTGTAACCGGAATTCAAGCGGTTACTACCGTCTTCATAGTGCGAGAGTGTCACAGCCTTCAGCCGGTAGAGGACTCCCTCCTGCAGCGTCGGCAGGCTTCTCGACTGCTTGACTGAATCCCCGACATAGCCGGATGTCGGGCCGTCGATGTCCGTGTGGGCGACAGTCCACGTCGTACCGTCGTACTTCTCTGTCCGCCACCGGATTCGGAGACTGGCGCCGCCCGAACCGCCGGAGGCAGTCCTTGGCTTGCCCTGCACCAGCGGCGTCGGATCGGACACCATGTTCGGAGACGCCGAGCTGCTCGAGCACACATAAGAAGAGCCTGTGACCACACCGACCTCGGTGGGAAGGGCCGGTAGACCCACGTACTTCACTGCGATTACGGCATCGTTCTTGAACCGCTTCCACGCCGAGGCGTCAGACTCGTCGTGCGCCCGGACCTCGAGCGTGAGCATAGAGAATTTGCCCGCAGCGAAGTCGCGCACTGTCGGCGTCAAGTTCTCGTTCTTTTCCTCCGCGTTGTCGTTAAACTCGATGGGTGCGTCCGGCGAATCCGGATCACACAGCGAGCCACGCCCCGCTGAGACGTTGCGATCCACCATCAGGTCCAGCTCTGCCGGCCGTGTCGACCATGTGGTGGAGGACGAAATGTTATTCGTGCGAACCAGATCGACCCAACGTGGATCACACTGAAATGCCCAAGGTTCGGTCACCCGAAACGTCGCATCCAGGACCTTCTTGCCCTTCAGGCTGGCGGGCGAGAACTCGAAGTACAGGCGTTGCGTGTAGCCCGGACCACAGTAATAGCCGCTCCAAGTGCCGCACTTCCCCACACCTTTCCCAAGGCCATCGTCGCCGTTGGCCCAACCGTACGACTCGTAGCCGTCGCTCCGCAGTAGTGTGCGTTCCGACTCCCCCCAGGTGATGGTTGGGTCTATGAATATGGGGAACGCCGACGCTTTGGATTTCGTGAGCATTTCCGAGTCTGGGATCACCGACAGCGAGTCCTTGGCGACCGCGACTTCCATACGGGCCACGGTGTCGCCCTGCCCCGGCTCCGATCCGGAACCCGACGGCGTCGTCGCCGACTGGTGAGCCGACTGCGCCTCACCGGTCCCGGGCCGTTCGACCGCCATCAGCCGCGTCTGCGTCCCGGAGGCCACGCCCTTGGAGTCCCACATCTGGGCGGGCGGCGCTTTGAACACCGTACGACCACTGCCGTCCACGGCGGCAAGGTTGCCGGACGCCCCTTTTCGCACATCCAAGCCGACCGCCTTGAGTCCGAAAGTGAGTTTTCTCAGCTTCTCGTTCGCCGCTGCTTCGACTGTCTTGACCACAAACACCGGTTGGAAGCTCTCCGGCGTCGTGTTCACCCTAAGGTCCACACCGGGCAGTACTCCCACGTACAAAGCGCTGGTCCCCTCGATCTGCGGCTCTGGAAGCATTCCGGGCCACCGCAGTTCCAGCAACTGTCCTTCGTCCTCAATCCGGGCAAGCGGTGCCTTCACGCCCCCGCCAGAGAAGACCATGCCTACAGCAGCGGCCTTGGGCTCCACCAAGCCGTCAGAACGTTTCACCAGCGTTGCATCTGGTGCCGTCCAACCGCCTCCTGGCTTTGCAACGCGCACAGGAACTGCTGACTCCTGCAAAGTGAAGGTGAAGCCATCAGGGTTCGCATAGACGGTTGTCCGCTCTGAACGCTCCCCCATCACCTCGACCTGCCGACCCGACTTTTCGGCCCTTGCCAACGCCTGCTGCCCCTCGAGGAGAGGGCTGGCTGTGGCCGCGATGGGAGAAGCGGACGCCTTTTGAACGGGCGCGACACCGATCGCAAGTAGGGCTACGCAAGCGGCGGACACCACCCTGAAACCCCTCCATGAGGCATGAGCATGACATTTCACTGAACCTCTACTGCCCCGCCCAATCTGCACTGACATGCCCCCGTAGTCACACGATCCACAAGATCCTCACATCCAAAACCCCTCAGTTGCCTCCCGTCAAGGCAGCGTCACGCAGCGCTCCAATGTCACGCCAAGAGCGCCCTGCGCCACCGATACCGGAGTGCGGACTCCAAGCCGCCCCGCAGCAAGAGCCGCGCTCGATTAGCGCGACCCTGTTAAACCACCGGCCCTGCCCACCCACCGCAAAGCACAGCCCACGGCCGAGTGGAGCACGCAGACCGCGCAGCACATCCCTAACTGCCTCCCCCATCCACTCGCCCGAAAGATCCATCGAACCCGCCGCTGTCGTTTCGGCGTTTTGAGGCGTGCTTCGGGGGCTTGTCTATGGCGTTGCCGTTGATGAGGTGCTCTTCGTGTCCTGCGGGGGCGCTCCCGCGTCGTCCCCGGAGACGGCCGCCCACGTCCCTATGCCGGCCGCCGCGACCAGCGCCGCGGCCGCCACGCTCAGCGTGATGCGCCGGCGCCGGGTGGCGGAACGGTTCCGTGCCGAGCCGGGGCGCGGCGCCCCGGCGGCCCTCGGCACCCGCGCCGTGCCGTGCGCGCCGCCCGCCAGTTCGTCCGGCGCGGGCACCCGCATCGACGTGTGGGTGTCCCGGTTGGAGTCCGGCTTCGCGCCGGGAACCAGCGGGACCGAGCCCCGCCGCTCCCGCCGGGCGGACGCCGACGGGGCGGACGCGGCGGGCGTGATCTCGTCCGGCTCGCCGCCCTCCGGCTCGGTGTCCGGCTCGTCCACGTCCAGCGGCGGCATCCCGGCCAGCGACGGCAGCTGCTCGCGCAGCCGGGCGGCCAGCTCGGACGCCCGCAGCCGGGACGCCGGCGCCTTCGCCAGGCACTGCACGATCAGCTGCCACAACTCGTCCGGGATGCCGGGGAGCGGCGCGACGGACTCCGTCACGTGCCGGCGCAGCACCGCGCCCGGGTGGCCGCCGCCGAACGGGGTGAAGCCCGCCAGCAGCTCGTAGAGCACCGTCGCCAGCGCGTAGATGTCGACGGAGGCGCGCGGCGGCAGGCCCTCCACGATCTCCGGCGCCAGGTAATCCGGCGTGCCGATGATCTTGGTGGCGCGGGTGCGTTTGGGGGTGTCGATCAGTTTCGCGACGCCGAAGTCGGTCAGCAGCGCACGGTGCGAGCCGCCGGGGCCGAGCGGGCCCTGCATGTCGAGGAGCACGTTCTCCGGTTTGACGTCGCGGTGCACGACCCCGGCCGCGTGGGCGGCGGCCAGCCCTTCGGCGATGTCCGCCACGATCGCCACGGCTGCCTCCGGCGCGAGCCGCCGCTCGCGCTCGAGACGGGTGCGCAGGTCGGTGCCGCGGACCAGGTCCATGACGAGCGCCAGGTCGTTGCCGTCGACCACGAGATCACGGACGGACACCACATGGGGGTGCTCCAGGCCGAGCAGCGCGGTGCGCTCCTGCACGAAGCGCCCCACGAGCTCCTCGTCGGAGGCCAGGTCCTCGCGCAGCAGCTTGACGGCGACGGGCCCCTCCGGACCCTCACCCAGCCACACCGTGCCGGCGCTGCCCCGTCCCAGGATCTGGTGGGCGGTGTACCGGCTGCCGATCTTCCGTGCCAAGGCTGCTCCTACAGACGCGTGTTGCCCATCAAAGTACGCGTCCTGAGAGCCAACCTTCACCGCGGAGACGGAAATCACCCGCCAGATGTCGACAAGTCCACAGACTCGCGGACTCGCGGGGCTCACGGCCGGTTCGGAGCCGACGGGACGGTCAGCCGGTGCCGGTGCCGGTCCCGCTTCCTCCGGAGCTCGAACCCAGGTCGCCGATCCAGCCGGTGATGTCGTGGAACCAGCCGCTGATGAGCTTCCAGTAGCTCTGCCCCGTGCCGATCCAGTCCTGCAGCGGGGTCAGCTCCCAGACCAGCCAGCCGGCCACGAACAGGATGACGATGGTGAACAGGCAGCCCTTCAGGCAGCCCAGCCCGGGGATCTTCATCGGGTTGGCGCCGCGCTGGCGGGGCTCGCGCGGCTGCCGGGGCTCGGCCTGCGGCCGCTGGCGGGGCTGCTGCTGGGGCGTGGGCGCCGGCGCGTACCGCTGGGGCTGTTGCTGGGGCTGCTGGGCCGGCGCGTACTGCTGCTGCGGCGACTGTCCCGGGTACCCGTAGCCGGCCTGCGGCTGCGGACGCTGCTGGGGGCGCTGCTGCTGATGCTGCGGGGGCCGCTGCTGCTGGTATGGCTGCGGCGCCTGCTGCGGCTGGCGGGAGACCTGGCGCTGGGGGCGGCGGCGCAGCGGGTCGTCGCCGGGGTCGAGGTACTGCTGGACCTGGGTCTGCTCGTTGCGGTCGCGGGCGCCCTGCATCTGGGTCTGCCAGGGGTGCGGCTGCTCGGGCGGCTGGGCAGGCCCCCCGTACTGGCCCGGCGGCACCGGCGGCAGGACGGCCGTCGGGTCGGCCGCGCCCTGCGGACCCCCCGTGTGGGGCAGGACGGCGGTGGGGTCGGCGGCGCCGGCCGGGCCGCCCGTGTGCGGCAGGACGCTGGTCGCGGCGTTCGGGTCGTATCCGCTGCCCGGCACGGCGGCGGGCGCCGGGTCGGGCGCGAGCACATGGCCGACGCCTTCGGCCGCGGCGATCTGCATCGAGTTGGCGTGCACGCCGATGCCCTCGGCGACGATCCGCAGCCCGCGCGCGAGGTTCTCGGCGCTCGGACGGTCGTCGGGGTTCTTGCGCAGGCAGCGCTCGATGACCGTCCAGAGCGGGTCGGGGACCGTGGAAGGGCGGCGCGGCTCGGCGTTGAGGTGCTGGTGCAGGACCTCGAGCGCGGAGCCGCCGGAGAACGGCGGACGGCCGGTGACCAGCTCGTACAGCAGGATGCCTGCGCCGTAGATGTCGACGGCGGAGGTCTGCGGGCGGCCTTCGGCGGACTCCGGGGCTACATACGCGGGCGTGCCGACGAATTCGCTGGTCCGGGTCAGACCCGGGGAGTCGGCGAGGCGCGCGATGCCGAAGTCCGTGAGCAGCGGGTGCATCTGCCCGCCGTTCTGCATCATCAGGACGTTGGCGGGCTTCAGGTCGCGGTGCACGACGCCGTCGGCGTGGCTGGCGGCGAGCGCGTCGGCGACCTGCGCGGTCAGCAGGGCGGCGGCGACCGGCGTGAAGGGGCCGTTCTCGCGCAGATAGCGGTGCAGGTCGGGGCCGTCGACGAGGTCCATGACCAGCGCCAGCAGGTCGCCCTCGACGACCAGGTCGCGGACCCGGACGATGTTCGGGTGGGTCAGGCGCAGCAGCACGGACCGCTCCCGCAGGAAGCGCATCACGACGTCGGGGTCGTTCGCGAGCTCCTCCTTGAGGACCTTGATCGCGACGGTCTCCCCGGGCTGGCCGGCCACGGCCGCCTCGGCGCCCGCGGTCTCGCGCTGGCGGGCTCGCCAGACGGTGCCCGTGGCGCCGCGTCCGAGCGGCTCCTCGAGCAGGTACTTGCTGCCTACCGGCCGCACGTCATGCGCTCCCTGCTGCTTGCTTGCCAGTCCTGTCGGTCCCGCCAGTCCCGCCGATCCGCCGGGCTTGCCGGTCCCGCTCGACTGTCCTGCCGGTGTTCCGACCCACTGTAGTGCCGCCGTGCGGACACCGGGCTGTCGTCGCATTTCGAAGGAAAGACGTTTCGCCCGGTCGTCCTGGTTGCCCGAGCCACACGTGACCGATCTCAACTGATCGCCGGCCGGGCACTTGTCCGGCACTTTTGCGGGCAGAGCCGACCATTCAAGATCACTTGCCCCCGGCTGGTGGGCGCGTTGTCAGTGACAGGTGCGAGGATGCCTGCAGTACTGGCCGCTGTGCTCGTGTGGGGTGGGGGGAAGCCCGCGCCCGTGCAGAAGGGACCGCTGACGGCGATGCAGATCCGGCTGACCGTCGTAGACCCGCAGGGCCCGCCCGGCCCGCCTGCCGACGCCCGGGCCCGGGCCGTGAGCTGCGACGTACTGGTCACCGCTCCCGCCGGCACGGCTCTGGCCGCGGTGGCGTCCGCGCTGGCCGCCGCCGTCTGCGGGGAGGGCTCCGCCTCCTCCCCGTCCGCCGCGGCGGTCGTGCTGTACGCGGGTGTGGAGCGGCTCGACGCGCGACGGTGCACGCTCGGCGAGCCCCCGCTGATCGACGGCGCGGTGCTGTCGCTGGGCGCGCCGGCCGACCCCGAGCCGCATCCCGAGGTCGACGAGGCCCCGGCCCGCCTGCACGTGGTGGCCGGGCCGGACGCGGGCGGGGTCCACCTACTGCACGGCGGCCAGGTCCGGGTGGGCCGTTCGGCCGACGCCGACATCCCGCTGGACGACCCGGACGTCTCCCGGCTGCACTGCGCGGTGACGCTCTCGGCCGACGGCCGGGTCACGGTCGCCGACCTCGGCTCCACCAACGGCACCGCGCTGGACGGCACGCGCGTGCAGGCCCGCCCCGTGCGCCTCGCCCCCGGCGCCCTGCTGCGGGTCGGTGAGTCGGCCCTGCGGCTGGCTCCGCCCGGCGGCCCGGGCCCCCGGGTGGCCACGACGCCGGACGGCGAAGGGCACGTACGGGTGCCCTGCGGGGACACGGCGGCCGACCCCGCGGCCGGGCCTTCCGGCGACGCACCCACGGGCCCGGCGGGTCAGCCGAGCCCGACGGGGCCGACGGAAGCGGTGGGGCCGACGGAAGCCGTGGGGCCTGCCGGGCCGGTCGGCCGCGCCGGGTCCATCGGGCCGTCCGGCGAGACCGGCCACGGCTACGGCACCGCGGGCTGGAGCGCCGCTGGGGGCGTCGGCGGCGAGCGACTGCGGGGCGCCCGGGAGGTCCCCCTCGCGTCCCACGTCGTGCCGGGCCAGGGCGTGGCGCCGCGCATCGAGAGCCGCTCCGCCGGACCCGCGCGCGCGGCAGGCGAGGGTCCCGCGGCCACCCACGGCGGCCACGCGGGCCTCGGCTCGTTCACAGCCGCGCACCACGAGGGCGCCCGCGGACCGCACCCCGCCCACCCCGCGACCCCCGACTCCGGCTCAGACTCCGGTTCCGGCTCCGGTTCCGGTTCACGCCACGACTCCGCCTCGCCCGTCGACTCCCTCTCCCCTCTCGGTGGCGGTCACGGCGACCCCGGGGAGGGCGACCACGCCGGCCCCGGCCGCAAAGGCACCCCCCTGCGCGGTACCGACGTCCCCGCGGGCGTGCGCCGCCGCGGAGGTCTCTCCGCCTGGGCGCGGCGGCTGGCCGGATCCCGCGGCGGCCAGGACGAGATCGCCGCCGACGCGCCCGACGAGGGGACGGCCGCGGCCGAGGACCGGCCGTCGGCCTTCGTGTCCGCCGCGCCCGAGACCTGGCCGGACCCGGCGGCGCTGCTGCTGACGGCGCTCGGCCCGGGTCCCCGGCTGTGGGAGCGCGGGCCGGGGCACCCGGAGTCGCTCACCGTGCGGCTCGGCACGGCCGACCGGCCGGCGCCCGACGGCTCGGGACTGCTGCCCGCGGTGCCGGTCACGGCGGGCCTGCGCGAGGTCGGCGCGCTCGGCCTGGCCGGGCCGCGCCCCCGGCTGTCCGGGCTGGCGCGCGCGGTGCTGGCCCAGCTCGCCGCACTGCATTCCCCCGACGCCCTGGAGATCGTCCTGATCAGCACGGACCGGGCGCGTTCCGAGGAGGAGCGCACCGCCGAGTGGTCCTGGCTGGGCTGGCTGCCCCATCTGCGCCCCGGGCACGGACAGGACTGCCGGCTGCTCCTCGCCTACGACCGCGACCAGGCCGCGGCCCGAGCCGACGAACTCCTGCGCCGACTGGAGGACCGCCTCGCGGACAACGCGCGCGGGGCGGGCGGGACCAGCGACACCGACGGGACCAGCGACACCGACGAGACCGGCGGGGCGGGCGAGCCGCGGGGTGCCGTCCCCGGACAGGTGCCGCCGCCCCGCAACGCGGCCCACCGCCCCTCCTGGGCGGTGGCGGAGGGTCCGGCCGACGGCGGCTTCACCGGCCCGTACACGGTGGTCGTGGTGGACGGCGACCCCGGCGGCGCCGATCTGCGGCAGGCGGTGGCACGGCTGGCGGCGGCCGGGCCGCGCGCCGGCATACACGTCGTCTGCCTGGCCGAGACGCCCGCCGCCTCGCCCTCGTCGCCGGTGACCGACACGTACGAGGCGGCCTGCGCGGCGGCCCCGACGTTCCGCGCGTGCGGGGCGGTCGCGCTGCTCAGCGGGGATGTGGCGACGGCGCTGCGACTGCTGCGGGTCGCGCCCGCCGGTGCACGCACGGAGCGGCCCGGCCCGGTGGGACCGGGCACGGTGGGCGCGGTGGACGCGGTCTCCGCCGCCTGGGCCGAACGCTTCGCGCGGGCGCTGGCGCCGTTGCGCCCGGACGGCGCGGGGGCGGGCGACCGGCACCCGCGGGTGTCCGCGCCGCTGCCGCCGTCGGCCCGGCTGCTGGACGAGCTGGGTCTCGCGCGGGCGACGCCCGCCTCCCTGATGGCCCGCTGGGCGGACGCGGCCGACGACGCAGCGTCGCTGGGCGGGCGGGTGCTGGCCGTGCTCGGCGCGGGCCCGCGCGGCCCGCTCGGGGTGGACCTCGTGGCCGAGGGCCCGCACGTGCTGATCGAGGGACCGGGCGGCAGCGGGCGCACGGAGTTGCTGCGGGCGTTCGTCGCCTCGCTGGCCGCCGCCGAGCGGCCCGAGCGGCTCGCCGTGATCCTGCTGGACGGCCGTGACACCGTCGGCAAGGGCAGCGCCGGCGACGGCCTGCGGGTGTGCACGGACGTCCCGCACGTCAGCGCTCATCTCACCGCCAACGACCCGGTCCGGATGCGGGAGTTCGCGCAGTCGCTGAGCGCCGAGCTGAAGCGGCGGGCCGAACTGCTGGGCCGCTCCGACTTCGCGGAGTGGCACACGCACCGCGCGGTCTCCGGCCGGATCGTCCCGCAGCGCACACCGGGAGCGCCGCCGGCCG
This sequence comes from Streptomyces sp. P3, assembly GCF_003032475.1. NCBI lineage: Bacteria > Bacillati > Actinomycetota > Actinomycetes > Kitasatosporales > Streptomycetaceae > Streptomyces > Streptomyces sp. P3. Next base: position 3,066,335 of record NZ_CP028369.1, on the reverse strand, counting down.
GGGCGGGCGCGGGCGCCGCCGACCTGGACACCCCGCCCAGCGCGACGCTCCGGCTGCGTCCCGGGGCGGCCGCCCGTCAGCGGGCCGAGACGCCGCCCCCGCTGCCCCGCCTGGTGGTCGTCGTCGACGACCTGGACGCGCTGGTCTCCCCCGCCCTGGGCTCCCCCGGCCGGCCCGCCGCCGGCTCGGTGATGCGCGCGCTGGAGGCGGTGGCCCGCGAGGGCGAGCGGCTCGGCGTCCACCTGGTGGCCGCGACCGGCCCCGGCGGCCGTACCGCGGAGTCCGAGCCGGCCCGTCGTGCCACCGTGCGCATAACCCTGGAGGCGCCGAATTCCGGACCGGACGAACCGGCGCCGGGCCGTGGCCGCCTCCACGTCGCGGACGGCCGTCCGACGCCCTTCCAGGGCGGTCGGGTGACGGGCCGTATCCCCCGCACGGCGACCCAGCGCCCCACCGTGGTCCCGCTGGACTGGCGTCGCATGGGTGATCCGCCCACCCGCAGACCGGTGCGGGAACTGGGCAACGGCCCCACCGACCTGGCCCTCCTGGCCAGTGCCCTGGAGAGAGCGGCCGGCCGGCACACCGCCCCGTCCAGCCCGTCGGGGGTGTGAGGGCCGCCGGACCGCCGGACGGGCGACGCTCACGATCACGACGCGGTCACGATCCCCCGCTTGACAGCGTGGGCGCTCTTGCCGACCCCCGGCACCCGGCGTAGACCAGTTGCCACGGGACAGCGCTCAACGTTCGATGACGAACGAAGAACGGGGCAGTGATGCGCGGTATGAGCAACACCATCCGGACACGCAGGACCGTGAGGGCGGCGGCCACGCTCCTGGCGGGGGCCATGGCGCTCTCGCTCACCGCCTGCGGCAGCGACGACGACAAGAGCAGCGACGGCGGCGCGACGGCCAAGGAGAGCGGCGCCTCCGTCACCCTTCCCAAGCTGGACGGCAAGAGCCTGGAGGTGGCCGCCGTCTGGACCGGCGCCGAACAGGCCAACTTCAAGAAGGTCCTGGCGGAGTTCGAGAAGCGCACGGGCGCCAAGGTCACCTTCGTGCCCGCCCAGGACCCGATCATCAACTTCCTCGGCTCTAAGGTCGCGGGCGGGCAGCCGCCGGACGTCGCGATGCTCCCGCAGCCGGGCGCCATCAAGCAGGCCGTCGACAAGGGGTGGGCGAAGCCGCTGGGCGCGGCGGCCCTGAAGGAGCTGCAGAAGAACTACTCGCAGGGCTGGCAGGACATCGGCAAGATCGGCGGCAAGCAGTACGGCGTCTACTACAAGGCCGCCAACAAGTCGTTGATCTGGTACAACGCCAAGGTCTTCGAGAACGCGGGGGCCTCCGAGCCCAAGACGTGGGCCGAACTGCTCACCACCGCGCAGACGGTCTACGACTCCGGTGTCACGCCGTTCTCGGTGGGCGGCGCCGAGGGCTGGACCCTGACCGACTGGTTCGAGAACGTCTACCTCTCCCAGGCGGGCCCGGAGAAGTACGACCAGCTGGCCAAGCACGAGATCAAGTGGACGGACCCGTCCGTGAAGGCCGCGCTGACGACGCTGGCGCAGGTGTGGGGCAAGAAGGACTACGTCGCCGGCGGCGCGGCCGGCGCGCTGCAGACCGACTTCCCGGCTTCGGTGACGCAGACGTTCTCCGGCGGCGACCAGCCCAAGGCGGGCATGGTCTACGAGGGCGACTTCGCGCAGGTCAACATCGTGCAGGCGGGTGCGAAGGTCGGCACGGACGCCAAGGTGTTCCCGTTCCCGGCGGTCGGCGACAGCTCGCCGGTGGTCTCCGGCGGTGACGCGGCGGTGATCCTGAAGGACTCCGAGGCGGCCCAGGCGCTGGCCACCTTCCTGGCCTCGCCGGAGGCGGCGACCATCCAGGCGAAGTTGGGCGGCTACCTCTCGCCGAACAAGAACGTGCCGGAGTCGGCCTACCCGAACCCGGTGCAGCAGAAGATGGCCAAGGCGCTGATCGCGGCCGGCGACGACTTCCGCTTCGACATGTCCGACCAGGCCCCGCAGGCGTTCGGCGGGACCCCCGGCAAGGGCGAGTGGAAGGCGCTGCAGGACTTCCTGAAGAACCCGACGAACGTGGCCGGCACCCAGGCGACCCTGGAGTCGGGCGCGGCCGCGGCGTACGGGAACTGACGCGGCGTGACGACGCCCGCGACGGCGGGGGCTCCCGGAGCCCCCGCCCCTCCTCGTCCGCGCAGGAGCGTGACCGGCACCCGCAGGACCGTGGCGGCGCTGTTCCTGCTGCCCGCTCTCGTGCTGCTCGGCGCGCTCGTGGTCTACCCGATCGGGTACTCGGTCGTGCGCAGCTTCTACGACCAGTCCGGCGACGGCTTCGCCGGAGTCGACAACTACAAAGCCCTCTTCACGGACGACGGCATCCGCACCGCCCTGAAGAACAACGTGATCTGGGTGGTGTTCGCGCCGACGATCGCGACGGCGCTCGGTCTGGTCTTCGCGGTGCTGACCGAACGGGTGCGCTGGGGCACGGCGTTCAAGCTGGTCGTCTTCATGCCGATGGCGATCTCGATGCTCGCCGCCGGCATCATCTTCCGGCTGGTCTACGACCAGGACCCGGACAAAGGCGTCGCCAACGCGGTGTGGGTGGGCGTGCACGACACGTTCGCCGAGGCGTCGGCGTTCCCGAAGGCGCACCCGGGCCGCGACTCGCCGCTGCGGCCGGAGAAGGGCGGCGGCTTCGTCACGAGGTCGGCGGTGCGGGCCGGTGAGCCGGTCGCCCTTCCCCTGGTCGGCGTGGCGCCCGACCGGATGCCGGGCGACGCGAAGGGGGCCGTGGCGGCGCGGCCCGAGCCGGGGAAGGTCACCGGGACCGCCTGGCAGGACTTCACCCGCGGCAAGGGCGTCGGCACGCTCGGCACCCCCGACGCGTCCGAGCTGGGCTATGCCGGGATGAGGGTCGAGGCGGTGAAGGACGGCAAGGTGGTCGCGTCGACGAAGGCCGCCGACGACGGCACCTTCGCCCTCCCGGCCGCGGCCGACGGCGCCCTGCTCCGGCTCCCCGCGAGCAACTTCGCGGAGGCGTACAACGGCCTGGACTGGCTCGGCCCCTCGCTGGTCACGCCGGCGATCATCGGCTCGTACATCTGGATGTGGGCGGGCTTCGCGATGGTGCTGATCGCGGCCGGACTGGCCGGGGTGCCGCGCGAGTTGCTGGAGGCCGCACGCGTGGACGGCGCCAACGAGTGGCAGGTGTTCCGCAGGGTCACCGTCCCGCTCCTCGCACCGGTCCTCGCGGTCGTCACCGTCACCCTGATGATCAATGTGCTGAAGGTCTTCGACCTGGTCTTCATCATCGCCCCGGGCTCCTCGCAGGACGACGCGAACGTGCTCGCCCTGGAGCTGTACCGCAAGGGATTCTCCGAGGACCAGCCCGGCGTCGCCAGCGCGATCGCGGTGTTTCTGCTGCTCCTGGTGATCCCGGTGATGTGGTTCAACGTGCGGCGGCTGCGGCGGGAGGTGCGGCGGTGACGAAGCGACTCGCCTGGGTCATGGAGAAGCTCAACGGCGGGCTGGTCCGCGCCTTCCTGATCGTCGTCGGCCTGTTCTGGCTGGTGCCGACGGTGGGGCTGCTGATCTCCTCGCTGCGGCCCCCCGAGGACATGAGCGTCAGCGGCTGGTGGGAGGTGTTCGCCAAGCCCTCCCAGCTGACCTTCGACAGCTATCGGAAGCTGCTGGAGAACGGCGACATCACCGACTCGCTCGTCAACACCGCGCTGATCACGGTACCGGCGACGGTCCTGGTGGTCGTCATCGGCTCGCTCGCGGGATACGCGTTCGCCTGGATGGAGTTCCCCGGCCGCGACTGGTGGTTCCTGGGCGTCGTGGGACTGCTGGTGGTGCCGGTGCAGGTGGCGCTCATCCCGATCGCCGAACTGTTCGGCAAGATCGGCCTGTTCGGGTCGATCATGGGCGTGGTCCTGTTCCACGTCGGGTTCGGGCTCCCCTTCGCGGTGTTCCTGCTGCGGAACTTCTTCGCGGAGATCCCGCGCGAGCTGCTGGAGGCGGCCCGTCTCGACGGGGCGGGCGAACTCCGGCTGTTCGCTCGGGTCGTGATGCCGCTCGGCGGCCCGGCGATCGCGTCGCTGGCCATCTTCCAGTTCCTGTGGGTGTGGAACGACATGCTGGTCGCGCTGGTCTTCAGCGACGCCGGCAGCCAGCCGATCACGGTCGCCCTGCAGACCCAGGTACGGCAGTTCGGCAACAACATCGACGTGCTGGCGCCCGGCGCGTTCATCTCGATGGTGATTCCGCTGGCCGTCTTCTTCGCGTTCCAGCGGCAGTTCGTGTCGGGGGTGATGGCGGGCGCGGTCAAGTAGCCGCGAACGGCAGGGCGGTCAGTGTCACCGGTCCGCCCTGCTCCGTTCATCCTTGATTCCCCCGTATGCCACAGAAACCGTAACCACGTCACTCCATCGGCCGTTTCCGGGCAAGGCCCTGTCTACCGCCCGCGCCGACCCATGGATGTCCCTTGCCCAGGTTCAGTGTCATCGTTCCCGCGTACAAGGTTCAGGCGTACCTGCACGAGTGCCTCGAGTCGGTGCTGTCCCAGTCCTGCGCCGACCTCGAACTGATCGCCGTCGACGACTGCTCGCCGGACGCCTGCGGAGAGATCATCGACGAGTTCGCGGCCCGGGACGCGCGGGTGCACGCCGTGCACCTGCCGGAGAACGTGGGTCTGGGGCGGGCCCGCAACGCCGGCCTGGAGCGGGCGACCGGCGACTACCTGGTGTTCCTCGACTCCGACGACACGCTCACCCCGGGCGCGCTGCAGGCGATCGCCGACCGGCTGCGGGAGACGGGCGACCCGGACGTCCTGGTCTACGACTACGCGAGCACGTACTGGACGGGTGAGTCGGTCCGCAACAAGTTCGCCGAACAGCTCGGCGAGGAGGGCACGGCCCCGTTCCGGCTGGCGGACCGTCCCGGGCTGCTGCGGGTGCTGATGGTGGCCTGGAACAAGGCCTACCGGCGGGAGTTCGTCGAGGGCGTGGACCTGGTCTTCCCGCCCGGCTTCTACGAGGACACCCCGTGGACGTATCCGGCGCTGCTGTCGGCGCAGTCGATCGCGACGCTGGACCGGGTGTGCGTGCACTACCGCCAGCGCCGCCGGGGCAACATCCTGTCCACCACGAGCCGGGGCCACTTCGACGTCTTCGAACAGTACGACCGGGTCTTCGCGTTCCTCGAAAGGCACCCCGAACTCGCGCACTGGCGGCCGGTGTTGTTCCGTCGCATGGTCGACCACCTCTCGACGGTGTTCACCAAGCGCGAACGCCTGCCGCGCGGCTCGCGCGCCGAGTTCCTGCGCAAGGCCCGCGCCCACTATCGTCGTTACCGCATCGCGGGTGTCTCGGTACCGCTGCGCTCGCGGCTGCGGCACACCCTGGTCCACTTCGGCGTACACCGCGTGTACCGGGCACTCCAGGCGTCCATGACCGTGCGCCGGCGCGCCCACAAGGCCGTGTCGAAACTCGCCCGCGCCCTGAAGGCGGCCGTCCTGCAAGCCCACTACCGGGTGCAGCTGCGGTTGCCGCTGCGCGCCGACCGGGCCCTGTTCGCCGCCTACTGGGGCCGCGGGCACAGCTGCAACCCGGGTGCGCTGGAGGCCGCGTTCCGCACCTTCGCGCCGCAGGTGCGCACGGCGTGGGTGGCCCGCCCCGAACACCGGGAGGCCGTCCCGCCGGGACCGCGCCAGGTGCGCCCCGGCACCGCCGCCTACTGGACGGCGCTGGCCCGCTCCAAGTACCTCGTCAACAACGTCAACTTCGACCGCCGGCTGGTCAAGCGCCCCGGCCAGGTCTTCGTGCAGACCCAGCACGGCACCCCCCTCAAGCACATGGGCCTGGACCTGCAGGAGCGCCCGGCGGCCGCCCGTGACACGGACTTCGCGGAGCTGCTGCGGGGCGTCGACAAGTGGGACTACGTCCTGTCGGCGAACCGCCACACCACCCTCACCTGGGAGCGGGTCTACCCGGGCCGCTACGAGACCCTCGAGTACGGCTATCCCCGCAACGACGTCCTCCTGCGGGCGACCGGGGCGGACGTGGCCCGGCTGCGGGAGTCCCTGGGCATCCCCCGCGGCACGGTCGCCGTGCTGTACGCGCCCACCCACCGCGACTACCGCCGCGTCCAGCGCTGCCACCTCGACCTGGAACGCGTCATGCGCCGGATGGGCCCGCGCTTCGTCATCCTGGCCCGCGCCCACTACTGGCAGGAGAGCCCCCTCGAGCGCGGGACGCCCGGCGTCATCGACGTCAGCGACCACCCGAGCGTGGAGTCCCTCTGCCTGGCCTCGGACGCCCTGCTCACCGACTACTCGTCCCTCATGTTCGACTACGCCAACCTGGACCGCCCCATCGTCATCCACGCCGACGACTGGGAGGCGTACGAGGCGGCCCGCGGCACCTACTTCGACCTGCGGTCCTTCCCGCCTGGCGCGGTCGCGCGCAGCGAGGACGAGCTGATCGACATCTTCACGACCGGCCACTGGCGCAGCTCCCGCTCGGCGCAACTGCGGGCCGTGTTCCGCGAGCGGTTCTGCCCGCACGACGACGGTCGCGCCGCCGAGCGCGTCGTACGGCGGGTGGTGCTCGGCGAGACGGCCGTGCCGCCGGTCGTGCCGCTCGCCGAGCGCCGTCCGGTGCCGTCCGCGGCGCGCACGGAGACGCCGGCCGCGCCGGGACGTCCGCCGCTGGCCACCGTGCCGCGCCCGTCCGGTCCGCCGGCCGTCACCGAACGCCGCTGAACGCCTTTCGCCCACCGGGAGTTCCCCATGCCCACCGGCTCGTCGCGGCCCACTCCGACCCGGCCCTCCACCTGGCGCCCGACCGGGCGCCCCGGCCGGATCCGTACGGCCTGAGCATCAGGCACCTCACCGAGCAGACGGAGAAAGAGCAGCATGCCCCGCTTCAGCATCATCGTCCCGTCCTACGGGGACGGGGGTCCCCCCGGCCGAGTGGATACGCGGCTGGGGGAGGGCCGGCTGTCCCTGGCGCTGGACTCCGTGCTCGCCCAGTCCTACGGCGATCTCGAGCTGATCCCGGTCGCCGACGCTCCCGACGCCGTGGCCGCGGGCATCGCCGCCGGGTACGCGGCGCGCGACTCCCGGGTGGTCCCCGTGCAGGCGCCGCCCGCGTCGGGCCTGGCCGGCGTCCGCAACGCCGGGATGCGGGCGGCGAGCGGCGCGTACGTGCTGTTCCTCGACGGCGACGACACCCTCGCCCCGGGCGCCCTGGCCGCGCTGGACGCGCGCCTCACCGAGACCGGCGACGTGGACGTCCTGTACACCGAGCACGAGCGCGTCCACTGGTGGGAGGGCGGGCCGGACGCTCCGGCGGCCGCGCTGCCCGCGAGGACACCGGCCGGCGCCTTCGCGCCCGACGAAGCACCCCGGCTGACCGGGCTGCAGCTCCCGGTGTGGGGCACGCTCTACCGGCGCTCCTTCCTCGCCGAGCACCAACTCGCCTTCCCCGAGGGGCACTTCACGGACGTCGGCTTCGGCGGCCTGGTCACCGTGCACGCGGGCCGCGTCGCCGTGACGCGTTCGGTCGTCGTACGGCATCTGCTGCGGCGTCAGGGCGACCCGCTGAACCGGCCGGGCGGGCACCACCTGGACCTGCTGGACCAGGCCGGGCTGGTGCTGACCCGGGCGGCCGGGCAGGGGCTGTCCGAGGACCGGTCGGGGGCGCTGTTCGACCAGCTCTTCGCGGCCGTCCTGAAGACCGCCGCGCATCCGGCCCGGCTGCCGGCGCGCAGCCGCCGGGTCTTCTTCCGCCGCGCGCGCAGGCTGTACCGGCGTCACCGCCCGGCCGGTCACCGCAGGCCGGGCGGCAGCCTCGGGGTGCAGCACCGGCTGCTGGCGGCCGGGGCGTACACGGCGTTCCGGGCGCTGCGCGGCGCCAACCGCAGAGCGTCGTCGGCCGCCCTGCGCGTACCGCGCGCGCGGGGGCTGCGCACCCGCCTGTACTACCGGTGTCAGCTGCGCCGCCGCATCGATCCCCATCTGGCCGTGTACTGCGCCTACTGGGGCCGCGGTTACGCCTGCAACCCGGCCGCGATCCACGCCAAGGCCGCCGAACTCGCGCCGCACATCCGCTCGGTGTTCCTCGTCGAGGCCGACCAGGCGCACACCCTGCCGGAGGGCGTCGAGCACGCCGTCATCGGCAGCCGCCGCTACTGGCAGGTGCTGGCCCGCGCCAAGTACCTGATCAACAACGCGAACTTCGAGGGGGCCGTCGTCAAGCGACCCGGCAGCGTCCACCTGTCGACGCAGCACGGCACGCCGCTGAAGAAGATGGGCGTCGAGCAGGCCGACCATCCGGTGGTCGCCGCCGCCACCGGCAGCTTCGAGCGCCTCCTCGGCCGGGTCGACCGCTGGGACTTCAACCTCAGCTCGAACCGGCTCTCCACCGAGGTGTGGGAACGGTCCTTCCCGTCCTCGTACGAGATGCTCGAGTACGGCTATCCGCGCAACGACGTCTACTACACCGCGTCGGCGGACGACGTGCGCCGCGTGCGCGAACGGCTCGGCGTCCCGCAGGGCCGCATCGCGGTCCTGTACGCGCCCACCCACCGCGACCACGACGCCGGTTCCGACTCCCGGCTGGACCTCGGGGCGCTCTGCGACGCCCTGGGCGACGACTTCGTGATCCTGCTGCGCGCGCACTACTTCCACGACGACGACCGGGCCCGCCCGCGCGACGAGCGGATCATCGACGTCACGGCGCACCGCTCGTCCGAGGACGTCTGCCTCGCGGCGGACGTCCTCGTCACCGACTACTCCTCGATCGTCTTCGACTACGCCAACCTCGACCGGCCCGTCGTCGTGTACGCCGACGACTGGGACGTGTACCGCGAGACGCGCGGCGTCACCTTCGACTTCCCGGGCTCCCCGCCCGGACCGGTCGCCCGCACCCCCGAGGAGCTGGCCGAGGTGTTCCGCTCCGGCCGCTGGACAGCGGCGGAGGCGGCCGAGCTGCGCGCCCGGTTCCGCGCGCGCTTCTGCGAGTTCGACGACGGACGCGCCGCCGAGCGTGTGGTGCGCCGGGTGCTGCTCGGGGAGCCGGCCGAGCGCATCGAGCCCGCCGTTCCGCTCCCCCGCCGCACGCCCGCGCCCGCGCCCGCCACCGCGACGACCTCTTCGAGGAGCTGACCTTCGTGCCCCGCTTCAGTGTCATCGTCCCCGTCTTCAAGGTGCAGGGATTCCTGCGCGAATGCCTCGACTCCGTGCTGGAGCAGTCGTTCGACGACCTCGAGGTGATCGCCGTCGACGACTGTTCGCCCGACGGCTGCGGCGCGATCCTCGACGAGTACGCGGCGCGCGACCCGCGGGTCAAGGCCGTCCACCTGCCGCAGAACGTGGGCCTGGGCCGTGCCCGCAACGCCGGCCTGCCGCACGCCACCGGCGACTACGTCCTGTTCCTCGACAGCGACGACCGCTACACGCCCGGACTGCTGCGGGCGCTCGCCGACCGTCTCGAGGCGACCCGCGACCCCGACATCCTGGTCTTCGACCACGTGCGCACCCACTGGTGGGGCCGCGCGGGCCGCAGCGACGCCGCCGGACTCCTCGAACAGGCCGGCGCCGACACCTTCGACGTCCGCCGCTCCCCCGAGTACCTGCGGCTGTTCCTGGTCGCCTGGAACAAGGCCTACCGCCGGGACTTCTTCCTCGGGCACGGTTTCCGGTACCGGCCGGGGCTGTACGAGGACGCGCCCGTCACCTACCAGACCATGGTCACCGCGGAGCGGATCGCCTGTCTGGACCGGGTGGGCGTCGAGTACCGGCAGCGGCGGCAGGGCGCGATCACCCGCACCCCCGGGCGCAGGCACTTCGACATCTTCGAACAGTACGAGGGCCTGTTCGCGTTCCTCGCCGAGCGGCCCGGCCTCGACTGGGCGCGACCGCTGCTCTTCGAGCGGGCCCTGGACCACATGCTGTTCGCCGTGGCCCGCCCCGAACGTGTACTGCGCGGCGACCGCAAGGAGTTCTACCGGCACATCCGGGCCTTCTACCGGCGGCACGTGCCCCCCGGTTTCACGCCGCCGCCGGACAGTCGCCGCGCCGAGATCCGGCTGCTCGCGCTCGCCCCTCACCACCGCGTCCACCTCGGTCTCTGTCTGTGGCGACGCGGCGGCAAGGCGACCACCCGCACGGCGAGCCGGCTGCGCGGCCTCGTCGCCCGGCACGTCAAGCGGTCCTGGTACCGCATCCAGCTGCGGCGGCCGCTCGACCCGCGGCTCGCCGTGTACTCCGCCGGACACAGCCGTGCCGTGAACGGCGACCCGTGGGCGATCCACGCCAAGGCAGCGGAACTGGCCCCGCGGGTGCGGGGCGTGTGGGTGGTGCATCCCGACGCGCTGGACCAGGTGCCGCCGGGCGTCGAGTGCGTGACGACGGGGTCCTGGCGCTACTACCGGGTGATGGCGCGCGCCGCACACTGGTTCAACGACTGCAACTGGGCCGGCGACCTGGTCAAACGGCCGGGTTCGGTGCATGTGCAGACGCACCGCGGCACGCCGCTCAAGCACATGGCGCTGGACCTCGACCGGCCGGGCGCCCGGCACGGCACGAACGTGCGCGGCATGCTCCGGCGCAGCGACCGGTGGGACGTCAGCCTGGTCGCGAACCGGCACTCCGAGGGGGTCTGGCAGCGCGCCTACCCCTGCCACTTCGCATCGCTGCGCAGCGGGAGCCCGCGCAACGACGTCCTGGTGAGCGGCGGGGCCGAGCGCGCCGCGGAGCTGCGCGGACGGCTCGACATCGACGCCCACGAGACGGTCGTCCTCTACGCGCCGACGCTGCGCGACTACCGCCGGGGACGGCACGTCTGGCGGGTCGGCCTGGAGGCGCTGGCCGCGTCCCTCGGCCCCGGGCACCGGCTGCTGGTGCGCCTGCACCCGAGCCTGGCCCCGCATCACGAACGGGCGCTGGTCCTGCGCGACCTGCACCGGCGCGGCGCGCTGACGGACGTCACGGACGAGCCGCACGTCGAGGACGTCCTGCTGGCCGCCGACGCCCTGGTCACCGACTACTCGGCACTGATGTTCGACTACGCGCTGCTGGACCGGCCCATCGTGATCCACGCCGACGACTGGGCGGCCTTCCGGGCGACCCGGGGCGCCTACTTCGACATCACCGCCGAGCCGCCGGGACACGTGACGCGGTCCGACGAGGAGCTGGCGACGGCGTTCACCTCCGGCGCCTGGCGGGACGAGGAGTCGGCCCGGCTGCGCGCCGCGTTCCGGGAGCGGTTCTGCGAGTACGACGACGGGCGGGCCGCGGAGCGTGTCGTCCGGCGGTTCCTGCTCGGTGAGCCGCCGGAGGCGACGACGGCCGACGGCGACGACGACGGCAGGAAGGGCGACGACGGCCGGAAGGACGGTGACGGCCACGTCCGGCAGGACGACGGCGTCGTCCGGATCCCGAAGGCCGTCGACCGCTCGGCGCGCCGGCCACAGCTGCGCTGACCCGGCCCGCGGGCATTGCGGAGAACGCAAGGGCGCGAAGGGACTGTCACGCCCCCGGGCGGCGGTCCGGCACGGGCGCGCCGCGCCACCGCCGCGGGCCGGGACGTCCCCCGTGCGGCCTAGCCGCCGAGAACAACGCGCCGTGAGCGGGAAGGCGCGTGGCATGCGCCCCACTGTCCGCACCCCCTGGCCCCTGACGCCCTACCGGTTCGCCGGCGTCCTGCTCTGGACGGCGATGTCCCTCGCGTACTGGCACGACCCCCTGAGCCGCACGGCGGCGGCGGGCCCGTTCAACCTGCTGGTGCTGCTCACCGGCATCGGCCGCTTCGCGCGCGTGCTGACGGGCCGTCCCTGGGCGGCGGCGCTGGGCCTGGTCGCCATGGCCCTGGTGTGGCGCGGACATCTCGGCTGGACGGCGGCGGCCGGCGACCTCGGTCACCCCTCGACGCTCGCCGTGGGGCTCGCCTTCTGGGTCTGGGCGTCGACGGCCGCGCGCGCGGGGGCGGTGCGCTGCCGGGTCCGCTATCTCGGACCGAACGGCCTCAGGAGTTACTGGGGGTACGCGTGGCTGGGCGCGCTGTACGGGCTGATCCTGCTCGTGGACCCGGTCGCGTGCGCCGCGGCGGCCGTCGGCGCGGCGGCGATCGTCGCGGGCTGGGAACGCGAGCGGCGGGCCGCCGTGTGGAGCCGGTGGGCGCTCACCGCGGCGGTTCCGCTGGCGGTCGCCTGCTGCGGTCCGTACGTCGGGGCCGCGCCCGGGGGGCGCTGGTAGCGCGGCCGCCCGCGCCGCACACGGGCGGCCCCCGGAAGGAGCGGGACCGCTTCCTCCGGGGGCCGCTCGTTTCGGGGGCCATTCGACGCCAGGGCCTCGGCGGCCCCTGGGGACTACTCGATGACGAGCTCGACCGGGATGTTGCCGCGGGTGGCGTTGGAGTAGGGGCAGACCTGGTGGGCCTGCTCGACGAGCTTGCGGCCGGTCGCCTCGTCCACCGTGTCCGGCAGTTCGACGCGCAGGGTCACCTTGAGCGCGAAGCCCTCGCCCTGCTGACCTATGCCCACCTCGGCGGTCACGGCGGCGTCGCTGACGTTCACCTTCGCCTGGCGGCCGACGAGACCGAGGGCGCTGCCGAAGCATGCGGCGTAACCGGCGGCGAACAGCTGCTCCGGGTTGGTGCCCTGTCCGTTGCCGCCCAGCTCCGCGGGCATGGCCAGCGCCAGGTCGATCTTGCCGTCGGAGGAGACCGCGCGACCCTCGCGGCCGTGGGTGGCGGTGGCGACAGCGGTGTAGAGCGCGTCCATGGATTCCATCCCTCTCAAGTCGATCCGGCGGCCCGGTCCGGCCGCCTCACAGAGAGAAGTAGAGCACACAATTCAATTGGGCACAATCAAATAGCGGGTAAGAGTTATCCTGAAGACATGACCGCCCCACTGCCACCCGTCGGCCATGAGAACGCCACGGAGAACTGGCTCCGCCTGGACAGCCAGATCTGCTTCTCCCTGCACGCCGCGTCGCGCGCCTTCAACGGCGTCTACCGCGTGATCCTCAAGGACCTCGGGCTCACCTACCCGCAGTACCTGGTGATGCTGGTCCTCTGGGAGCGGGGCACCCTGCCCGTCAAGCGGCTGGGCGAGCACCTCCGCCTGGACTCCGGCACGCTCTCACCGCTGCTCAAGCGCCTGGAGACGGCCGGTCTGGTGCACCGCGAGCGCAGCGCCCGCGACGAGCGCTCGGTGGAAGTGCGGCTGACCGAGGAAGGCACGGCGCTGCGCGACCGGGCCGTGGAGGTCCCGCGCAGGATCGTCACCGCCACCGGCCTCGACCTCGCCGCGATCGGCGAACTGCGCGACCGCCTGGACCACCTCACCACCGCCCTGGACACGGCGACGTCGCAGGACACGACACCGCAGGACACGACGCCGGAAGACCGCTAGGGCCGTAAGCCGGGGACGGGACCGCGGGACGCGGGACGCGGGACGCGGGACGCGGGACGCGGGACGCGGGGGACCGAACACCGAGGGCCACTGGACGCCGAGGGCCATGGGGCGCCGTCAGCAGGTCGTCGGCCGCCGGAGGGTCACCCGGGCCGCCAACCGCAGTACGCGGGAGACCGCCGGGCGGCCGGGCGCCGTCAACCGTCAGGCGCCGGGGGACCGTCCGGTCCGGGAGGGCCGCCCGAGGGCGGGAAGCCGCCGGCGTCCGCCGCCGGGCGGCGGACGTAGAGGCGCAGGGTCACGCCGGACCGTTCACGCTCCCACCGCGGAGTGAACCGCTCCTCCACGGCGACCAGTTTCAGGCGCTCGGTCGGGTCGACCGGAAACCAGCGCGAGCGCAGCGCGTACCGCTGGGCGAAAACCCACAGCCGGTCCACACGAGCGAGCCTGCGCTGCAGTTCACGCGGGCCGACCTCGCGGCCGTACAGCGTGCCGGACCGGGCTCCGGGCGCCTTCAGCGCCAGGTCCCGCACCCCTCGGAACCCGTCCGGATACGTCAGCGCCGCCCGTCGGCCGAGCGCCGGCAGGAACAGCACCGGGTCGCCGGGACGGACCTCGCCGGCCGCCAGGGCGGAGACGGCCGCGAGGTTGTCGGGGCGGTGCGCGAGGGTCCGGTAGTACCGGTGCAGCGGAAGCAGCTGAACGAAGACGAGCGCCACGGCCAGGACGCCGGCCGCGGTGACGGTCCGTGAGCGCGAGGAGCGTCCGGTGAGGACGGCCAGCCGGCGGACCACCAGGTCGGCTCCGGCCGCGATCAGCAGCGGCGCCCCGGCCAGGGCGTACAGCACGTACCGCTCGTGGTAGAGCGGCATCACCTGGGAGAACAGCATCAGGACCGCGGGCGGCGCCAGCATCACCGGTGCCGTGACAGCCGTCGACCGCCCGGCCAGCAGCCCCACCGCCATCAGGGTCACGCAGCCCCAGAACACCGCACCCTCCGGGCCCGCGGTGAAGCCGCGCAGCAGCCTTTCGGCGCTCTCCCAGTCCGGCACCGGCAGCCACCCCACCTGACGCGACTGCCTCCGCGACTGCAGCGCGAGCGGCAGCAGCACGGCGACCGCCGCGCCGGCCGCGCGCGTCCAGCGCCGCCACACCGCCCCCGGCGCCCGCAGCAGCGCCAGCGTGATCGCGTGGGCACACAGCACGAGCACCGCCAACTCGTGCAGCAGACACGTCGCGGCGACGACGCCTCCGTACGCCCACCACATCCGCCCGGACCCGCCGCCGGGCGCCCACCGGACCCGTCCAACCCCGACGCGCGGCGCCCACCGCGTCCGCCCGGTCCCGCCACCAGGCGCCCACCACATCCGCCCGGTCCCGCCGTCCAGCGCCCGCACCAGCAGCAGCGTCGCACCGGCCGCGCCCGCCGCGACCAGTGCGTACGAGCGGCCCTCCTGGGCGTAGTGACCGGCGAGCGGGGTCACCGCGTACAGCAGGCCCGCCCAGAGGCCGACCCGGGGCCGGGCCAGCCGCACCCCGAGCGCGGCGACCAGTCCCGCGGCGGCGGCCGCCGCGCACACGGACGGCAGGCGCAGAACGACCTCACCGGGGCGGACGGCGAGGACGGCGTGCATGACGAGGTAGTACAGGCCGTGCACCGCGTCCACCCCGTGCAGCAGGCGCCAGATCTGCGGCACCGTCCGCCGCGCCACCTGGAAGGTGACGGCCTCGTCGCGCCACATGCCGCCGCGGTCGAGCCCCCACAGACCGACCGCGAGCATGACCGCCACCGGTACGGCGACGGCCAGAACCTCGGTACGGCTCGTCGGCCGCGAGCGTGTACACACCACGGGCCGATTCTGCGCGGCGCGTGCGCCCGTCACGGGGACTGACATCACATGACGATCAGATTAGACCAAAAGCGATATCCATCCCTAGTACCACCCGAAGCGAAGCACACCTTGACGAAGCGTCACCTCTGGCGGTCGCCGCCGCCCGGTCCCCGGCGCGGGACTCCACCGCCGGACCGTCCCCGCCGGACGAACGCTGACGGGCCCGAGGCCGAGGACCGTGCCGCCGCAGGCGTCACAGCGCCTTGATCGCCTCGGCGGTCACCCGGGCCAGCGCCCCCAGATACCCCTTGGGCAGCTTCGGGCTGCGGATCACCACCGAACGCCAGTAGAGCGGGCCCGAGATCAGGTCGAGCGCCAGCTCCTCGCCCAGCCCGGCACGGACCTCGCCGCGCCGCTCCGCCGCCGCGACGATCTTCAGGGCGACGCCCTCCTGCCCCTCCTTCAGCGCCTTCTGCAGGGCCTCGGCGATGTCCGGGTTGCGGGCCGCCTCGGCCTGCAGGTCGGGGATGATCTGCGAGGCCACCGGGTGGCGCAGCGCCCGGGAGGTGACCTCGTACAGCATGCGCAGGTCGCCCTCGAGGCTGCCCGTCTCCGGGGCCGGCAGGCCCTGCACGGCGACCAACGACACGATGTCGAGGACCAGGTGCAGCTTGGAACGCCAGCGCCGGTAGACCGCGGTCTTGCCCACGCCGGCCCGGCGGGCGATGCCCTCGATGGACATCCGGGCGTACCCGACGGACGCCAACTCCTCGAACACGGCCGCCCGGATGGCTTCCGTCACATCCTCGCGGAGCACGGCCGCGCCCGCGGGGGCCCGGCGGCGCGGGCGCGCCCCCGGTCCGTCGGCGTTCGTCGCGTTCGTCGTCATGCGACCCAGCATAGGGCGTTACGACGAAACGGTTGCGTTCCGACGTCGAATCGGCCTACTCTCACGTTGCGACGATACGGTCCCGTTCCGACGTAAGAAAACGTGAAGAAAAGCGTAAGGAAACGCTCGGACGACTGCGGGAGCGCCGCCGCCCGAGCCCCCCTCCCCGAGTGAAAGCAGCGGATGTGAGTCAGGTCCTCCACACACCGCCCCGCACGGAGGCCGCGCCCCACGGCGACCTCGCGGCCCTGGCGGCCCGACACGGCCTCACGGTCAGTGGCGCCCGGCCCACGCTGCCGGAGTACATCCGCCAGTTGTGGGCGCGCCGCCACTTCATCACCGCGTTCGCCACCGCCAAGCTCACCACCACCTACAGCCAGGCGAAGCTGGGCCAGGTCTGGCAGGTGATGACCCCGCTGCTGAACGCGGCGGTCTACTACTTCATCTTCGGTGTGCTGCTGAACACCAAGCGGGGGGTGGCGGACTTCATCCCGTTCCTGGTCACGGGCGTGTTCGTCTGGACGTTCACCCAGACCTCGATCATGACCGGCACCCGCGCCATCTCCGGCAACATCGGCCTGGTACGCGCCCTGCACTTCCCGCGGGCCGCACTGCCGATCTCGTTCTGCCTGCAGCAACTGCAGCAACTGCTGTTCTCGATGGCCGCCCTGGTGTTCATCCTGCTCGGCGTCGGCGTCCCGCCGGCCTTCTCCTGGTTCCTCGTGATCCCGGCCCTGGCCCTCCAGTTCGTCTTCAACGCCGGCGTCTCCATGATCCTGGCCCGGCTGGGCGCCAAGACGCCGGACATCGCGCAGCTCATGCCGTTCGTCCTGCGCACCTGGATGTACATGTCCGGCGTGATGTGGAGCCTCGACAACCTGGTCAAGGCCCACCACGGCATGCCGGCGTGGGCAGCCGACGTCCTCCGGGCCAACCCCGCGGCCGTCTACATCGACCTGATGCGCTTCGCGCTGATCGACACCTTCCACGCGAGCCAGCTGCCGCCGCACGTGTGGCTGGTCGCCACCGGCTGGGCGCTGGTCGCCGGCGTCGGCGGGTTCATCTACTTCTGGAAGGCCGAGGAGACGTACGGACGTGGCTGACATCGCAAACCGCACCGACACCCGCGACCCCGCCGACGAGCGCACCCCCGCGGTGGCCGACGAGCGCACCCCCACGGTCATCGCCGACAGCGTCGACATCGTCTACCGGGTCAACGGCACGGTCGGCGGCAAGGGCAGCGCGACGGCCGCCCTCAACCGCATCGTGCGCCGCAAGCAGGCCGACAGGGCGGCCGGCGTGCGCACCGTGCACGCGGTGAAGAACGTCTCCTTCGTCGCCTACAAGGGCGAGGCGATCGGCCTGATCGGAACCAACGGCTCCGGCAAGTCCACGCTGCTCAAGGCGATCGCCGGCCTGCTCCCGGTGGAACGCGGCAGGATCTACACGGACGGCCAGCCCTCCCTCCTCGGCGTCAACGCGGCCCTGATGAGCGACCTCACCGGCGAGCGCAACGTCTACCTCGGCGGCCTGGCCATGGGCATGACCCGGGAACAGATCAAGGCGCGTTACCAGGAGATCGTCGACTTCTCCGGCATCAACGAGAAGGGCGACTTCATCTCCCTGCCGATGCGCACCTACTCCTCCGGCATGGGCGCCCGGCTGCGGTTCTCCATCGCCGCCGCCAAGGACCACGACGTCCTGCTCATCGACGAGGCGCTGTCCACCGGCGACGCCAAGTTCCGCGGCCGCTCAGCGGAACGCATCCGCCAGATGCGCGAGCACGCGGGCACGGTGTTCCTGGTCAGCCACAGCAACAGCTCGATCCTGGAGACCTGCGAACGGGCCCTGTGGCTGGAACGCGGCGAACTGCGCATGGACGGGCCCGCGGAGGACGTCATCAAGGCGTACGAGGCCTTCACCGGCGACGGCAAGAAGAAGCCCGCGGCGAAGTAGCCGCAGCCGCCTCCACCCCACGCGCGAAGGGCGCCCCCGAATCGATCGGGGGCGCCCTTCCCGCATGCCTACCGCCTGCGGCTCACCGCCTACGAGTGCGTCCGCAGCAGCGTGCGCATCGTCCGCATGGCCACCGACAGGTTGGCCAGGTCGAACGTCTCCGAGCTCTGGATCTCCTCCAGCGTGGTGCGCGCCCGGCCCAGGATCGCCGCGTTCTTCTCCTCCCACGCCGTGAACCGCTGCTCGGGCGTCGAGGTCCCGTTGCCGACGGCCAGGACGTCCGCGGTCAGCGCCGCGTGCGCCGCGTACAGGTCCTCGCGAATGGAGGCTCGGGCCATCGACTGCCAGCGATCGGCGCGCGGCAGCTCGATGATCCGGTCCATCAGCCGGCTGATCCGCAGGCGGTCGGCGAGGTCGTAGTACACCTCGGCGACGTCCAGCGGGTCCTTGCCCATGCGGTCGGCCACCGACACGATGTCCAGCGCCGGGAACGCCGAGGAGAACCCGGCCACCCGCGTCGCCAGCTCGTCCGGGACGCCGGAGGCGGTCAGCTCGTCGTGGATGCGCTGCCACCACTCCAGGTCCGCGCCGCGCAGCAGCTTCGTCAGCTGCGACCACACCTGCTCGACGCGCTCGGCGAAGAAGTCGACCGTCTCCGCGAGCTGCAGCGGCTGCGGCCGGTTGTTCAGCAGCCAGCGCGTGCCGCGCTCGACGAGCCGCCGCGAGTGCAGCCGGATCCGGGTCTGCACCTCCGCCTCGACCCGGTTGTCGAGCTCCTCCACCGCGTCCCACACCGGCGCCGAGCTGAAGATCGCCCGGGCCACGGTCTGGGCCCGCACGATCTCCTCCAGCGAAGCGCCGGTCTCCTCACGCAGCCGGTGCAGATACGTCGTACCGCCCGTGTTGACCGTGTCGTTGACCAGGACGGTCGTGGTGATCTCACGGCGCAGCGGGTGGCTGTCGACGCCCTCGGGGAACCGCTCGCGCAACGCCGTCGGGAAGTAGGCGTGCAGCAGCGTCCGCAGGTAGGGGTCCTCGGGCAGCGAGGTGTGCAGCAGCTCGTCCGACACCGTGATCTTGGTGTACGCCATCAGGACGGCCGTCTCCGGACTGGTCAGGCCCTGGCCTGCGCCGAGACGCTCGCGGATCTGCCGGTCGGTGGGCAGGAACTCCAGGGCCCGGTCCAGATGCCCCTCACGCACCAGGTGGCGCATGAAGCGCTGCTGGGCGTGGAGCATGTCCTTGGACTGGGCGAGGGCGTTGGCGATCGCCGTGTTCTGCGCGTAGTTGTTGCGCAGGACGAGCGCGCCGACCTCGTCGGTCATCTCCGCGAGCAGCTTGTTGCGCTGCTTGACGGTCATGTCGCCCTCGGCGACCAGGCCGTTGAGCAGGATCTTGATGTTCACCTCGTGGTCGGAGGTGTCCACGCCGGCGCTGTTGTCGATGGCGTCCGTGTTGATGCGGCCGCCGTGCAGCGCGAACTCGATCCGGCCGAGCTGGGTCAGCCCCAGGTTGCCGCCCTCGCCGACGACCTTGACGCGCAGGTCGGCGCCGTCCACCCGGATCGGGTCGTTGGCCTTGTCGCCGACGTCGGCGTTCGACTCCGCCGCGGACTTCACGTACGTGCCGATGCCGCCGTTCCACAGCAGGTCCACCGGCGCCCGCAGGATCGCCTTCATCAGGTCGGCCGGGGTCAGCTTGGTGACGCCCGCGTCGATGCCGAGGGCCTCCCGGATGTGGGAGTTGACCGGGATCGCCTTGGCGGTACGGGGGAAGATCCCGCCGCCCGCGGAGAGCAGTTCGGCGTTGTAGTCGGCCCAGCTGGAACGCGGCAGTTCGAACAGCCGGCGCCGCTCGGCGTACGAGGTCGCCGCATCCGGCTTCGGGTCGATGAAGATGTGCCGGTGGTCGAAGGCGGCGACCAGCCGGATGTGCTCGCTGAGCAGCATGCCGTTGCCGAACACGTCACCGGACATGTCTCCGATGCCGACGACCGTGAAGTCCTCGCTCTGCGTGTCCACGCCGAGCTCCCGGAAGTGCCGCTTCACGGACTCCCAGGCGCCGCGGGCGGTGATGCCCATGCCCTTGTGGTCGTAGCCGGCCGAGCCGCCGGAGGCGAAGGCGTCCCCGAGCCAGAAGTCGTACGACTCGGCGACCTGGTTGGCGATGTCGGAGAACGTCGCCGTGCCCTTGTCGGCGGCGACCACCAGATAGGTGTCGTCCTCGTCGTGCCGCACGACGTCGGCCGGCGGCACGACCTCCCCGCCGACCATGTTGTCGGTGATGTCGAGCAGTGCCGAGATGAACGTCCTGTAGCTGGAGATGCCCTCGGCGAGCCACGCGTCACGGTCCACGGCGGGGTCGGGCAGCTGCTTGGCGACGAAGCCGCCCTTGGCGCCGACCGGCACGATGACGGTGTTCTTCACCATCTGCGCCTTCACCAGGCCGAGCACCTCGGTCCGGAAGTCCTCACGCCGGTCGGACCAGCGCAGACCGCCGCGCGCGACCTTCCCGAACCGCAGATGCACACCCTCCACCTGAGGCGAGTACACCCAGATCTCGAACGCGGGCCTCGGCGCCGGCAGGTCCGGGATGGCCTGCGGGTCGAACTTCATCGACACGTAGTCGTGCGGCCCGCCGTCCGCGCGCTCCTGGAAGAAGTTGGTGCGCAGGGTCGCCTTGATGACGGTGAGGAAGGACCGCAGGATGCGGTCCTCGTCCAGCGAGGCCACCTGGTCGAGCGCGGCGTCGAGCTCCTCGAGCAGGGCGTCGACGATCTCGTGCCCGGCGCGCTGCCGGTCGGGCGACATCCGCGCCTCGAACAGCGACACCAGCAGCCTGGTGGTGTGCACGTTGGTGCGGAGCGTGTCCTCCATGTAGTCCTGGCTGAAGGTGGACCCGGCCTGCCGCAGGTACTTGGCGTACGCGCGCAGCACCACCGCCTGCCGCCAGCTCAGCCCCGCGCCCAGCACCAGCGCGTTGAACCCGTCGTTCTCCGCCTTGCCCGTCCAGGTCGCCGAGAACGCCTCCTGGAACCGCTCACGCCCGTCGTCGCCGAGGAAGTCGCCGCCGGGGCCGGCCAGCGCCTTGGGGATGCGCAGGCCGAAGTCGTAGATCCAGGCGTGCGTGCGGTCCGCGCAGCGCAGTTCGTACGGCCGCTCGTCGATCACCTCGACGCCGAGCCGGCTCAGCACCGGCAGCACCGCCGACAGGGAGATCGCGTCACCCTTGCGGTAGATCTTGAAGCGGCGCTCGCCGGGCGCGGCGCCCACCGGCTCGTACAGGCTGAGCGAGAAGTTCCGCTCCTCGGTCAGCCGCTCCAGGTGGACGAGGTCGGCGACCGCGGCGCGCGGCGTGTGGTCGGCCTTGTAGCCCTCGGGGAAGGCGTGACTGTAGCGCCGCAGCAGCTCGGCGGCCTTCTCCTCGCCGAGTTCGGCGTTGAGCGCCTCCTGGAACGCGTCGGCCCAGGAACGTGCCGCCTCGACCAGCCGCGCCTCGATGCGCTCCTTGTCGGCGTCGGACAGCTCCGGCAGCTCGGTGCCCTGCGGGACGCGGACCACGAAGTGCAGCCGGGACAGGATCGACTCGGTGTTCCAGGCGGTGAAGTCGACGCTCGTCCCGCCCAGTTCCTCCTTGAGGATGTCGATGATCCGCAGCCGCACACCCGTGGTGTACCGGTCGCGGGGCAGGTAGACGAGCGCGGAGTAGTAGCGCCCGTACTCGTCCTGCCGCAGGTAGAGCCGCAGCCGCCGCCGCTCCTGGAGGTAGAGGACGCTGGTGACGATGGACCTCAGTTCGTCCACCGGCGTCTGGAAGATCTCGTCGCGCGGGTAGGTCTCCATGATCTGGAGCAGGTCGCGTCCGTCATGGCTGTTGGGCGAGAACCCGGCGCCCTCCAGCACGGCCGCGACCTTGCGCCGCACGACCGGCACCCGCGCCACGGACTCGGTGTAGGCGGCGGAGGAGAACAGTCCGAGGAAGCGTCGCTCGCCGACGACGTTGCCCGCCTCGTCGAACCTCTTCACACCGACGTAGTCGAGGTAGGAGGGCCGGTGCACGGTGGCCCGGCTGTTCGCCTTGGTCAGCACCAGCAGCTTGTGCTCCCGCGCCTTGGCCCGGGCGTCGGCCGGCAGCCGCTCGAAGGACGGGCTGACGGGGTGGGCGTCACCGTCGGCGTGATGCGGGTCGGAGCGCAGGATGCCGAGCCCCGTGCCGGGGACGGCGGCCAGCGAGTCGTCCCCGCGCAGCTGGTACTCCCGGTAGCCGAGGAAGGTGAAGTGGTCGGCGGCCAGCCAGCGCAGCAGCTCGCGGGCCTCGTCGACCTCGGGCCGCGCCAGGTCGCCGGGAACGTGCTCCTCGGGGAGCCCGTCGGCGACGCGCAGCGCCGTCTCCCGCATCTTCTCCCAGTCCTCGACGGCCTCCCGGACGTCGGACAGGACGCGCAGCAGATCGGCGGTGATCTGCTTGAGGTCGGCACGGTCCGTCTCACGGTCGATCTCGACGTGGATCCAGGACTCGACATGCCCGTCGTGCGGAAGCTTCCCGGCGGCCGGCGGAACGCTCAGCACCTCGATGAGCTTGCCGGTCACATCGCGCCGCACCAAGACCTGCGGGTGGATGACGAGGTGGATGCCCCGCCCCTGCCGGGTCAGCTCGTTGGTGACGGAGTCGACCAGGAACGGCATGTCGTCGGTGACCACCTCGACGACGGAGTGGGTGCACGTCCAGCCGTTCTCCTCGACGGTGGGCGTGTGCACCCGCACGTTCGCGGTGCCCTGCGGCCGGTTCTCGGCCAGCCGGTAGTGGGAGAGCGCCGCCCCGAAGACGTCGACCGGGTCGCGGTCGCTCAGGTCCTCCTGGGCGGTGTGCAGGTAGTAGCGCTGGAGGAACGCGAGCAGAGCGGCGTGGTCCGGGGTGCCCGGCGTGCCCTCGCCCGTCGTCCCAGTCGGTAGATTCCCCCCGACCGGGCTGTTCTCAGCGACCCGCGCCGCCCTGTCGAGCAGCTCGGCCTTGGCTTCGTCCAGCTTGGTCTGCATTGTCCTCTGACTCCTGTCGCGCGCCGTTGCGTGACGTAGAAGGAAGTACGGGCTCTCCCCCTGCGGCTCGACGCCACGGGCCGGGGTCTCCGGTCTGCTCCGACGCTATGCCGCAAGGTGAGATGAGTGGGGGGTTATCGGCCATTCTCGACACCGCCGCGGCGTGTGACGCTGCTCTCCGCGCCACGCTTTTCCCGCCGGGTGTGTACGGCGTCCCGGGGCACCTTGCGCCCCTGTCCCGCCCGCGCCGACCAGCGACCGCCGCCCGGTAGCGGAGATGGTCCGCACACACCGGGCGCAGGGCAGGGGCAACAGCGCCCCCGCGAGATATCGCGCTGATCACGCCACCAAGGCTATCGCTCCCCCCGGGCCCTCCGTCATGAGCCGTATGTGTACAAAACAGGGACCAGAACTTTGACGTTCTGCACAGAACCGACAGCCACCGACCCCGACCCCGGCCCGCAGGTGTACGCGACCCCCGCCGGCCACAGGCCCCGGGACACGCCCCCGGCCCGGAGCCCCAGCAACAGATAGCCGCCCCCGCTCCCCGCGAGGGCCGAAACACCGTCCGACGGGTCAGACGGGGGCCGCAGGAGACGCAGTGCCCGCCCGCGTGTGCGGCAGGGGCGCAGCCCCACCAGGGGTGCGGGGGACGCGGTCCCCGCCCGGGGTGCAGGGGCGGGGCCCCGGGACGGGACGGCACGGGTGGGGGCGGCGGGGCGAGACACCCTGGGACCCCGCCCGAGCACCCCGCAAGAACCGCCCCACCGCCGGAGGCCTACGCGGCGATACGCCCCGCCATCTCCACCGCCTCCCCCAGCGTGTCCACCACCGGTGCCCCGACCCCCTCCAGGCTGGCCCGGCTGTGCGACCCGCCGGTGTACAGCACGGCCTTCGCCCCCGCGTGCAGCGCGGCCACCGCGTCGTCGGCCGCGTCCCCGATCACCACCGTGCGCGCCGGCTCGACGCCGGCCAGCGCCGCCAGATGCCGCACCATGTGCTCGGCCTTGCTGCCCCCGGAGGGCCCGATCCGCCCGTCGACCCGGACGAAGTGCGGCTCGATCCCGAATCCCCGGACCAGCGGCACGAGTTCATCGTGCACGTACATGCTGAGCAGTGACTGACTGTGCCCCGCCGACCGCCACCCGGAGAGCAGCTCCGCCGCTCCCTCGGTGAGCCCGCACCGCACCCGGTGCTCGGCGTAGTACCGGTGGAAGACCCCGTCCATCAGCTCCCACTCGGCGTCGGTGGGCAGCCTGCCCATCAGCCGCTCGTAGAACTTCGGCACCGGCACGCAGTACAGCGCCCGGTACTGCTCCAGCGTGATCGGCTCCAGCCCCAACTCGACGAACGCCGCGTTCGTCGCCCCGATGATCGCGTCGTTGTCGTGGAACAGCGTCCCGTTCCAGTCCCAGACGATGTGCGCCGCTCGCTGCTTCCCCATGTCTGCAAAAGTACCCGCCGCCACCGACAGTCGGATGACCGCCGACCCCGGAACGGTCCGGGAGGTCCGGGAGGTCCGGGAGGTCCGGGAGGTCCGGGAGGTCCGGGAGGTCCGGGAGGTCCGGGAGGTCCGGGAGGTCCGGGAGGTCCGGGAGGTCCGGGAGGTCCGGGAGGTCCGGGAGGTCCGGGAGGTCCGGGAGGTCCGGGCGAGGTGGCGGGAGGCGGCCCGCGCTCAGACCCCGGACCCCAGCAGGCTCGCGATCTCCTGCGGGGCGAACCAGAGCAGCTCGTGGTCCTCGGCCCCGTCCACGACGGCCTGCGCGTCGTCGTCCCCGCCGTCCGCCGCGGCGAGCGCCCGCGCGGCGGCGGTCACGTCCGTCTCCGCCTCGGGGGCGTCGACGTGCACCGCGGCCGCCTTGGCCAGCCGCACGACGCCGCTCACCCGCACTTCACCCGGCGCGTCCGGGTCGGGCCCACGCTCGGACCCACGCTCGGGGCCGACCGCGGCCATCCGGTCCGGCACGTCGACGGCGACCACGACTCGTTTCCGCGGCGCGTCCGGGTCCGCGTCCAGGAGCCGCAGCGAGGCGAGCGCCGCCCTGCCGAGCGCCGCGTACTCCAGTTCCTCGGTGTCGTCGGAGACATACCACTCGCGCAGCGCGGGCGTGACGGCGTACGCGACGAGCGGCCCGGCTCCCAGCTCACCCGTCTTGTGCGCCTCGGCGAGGCCGGGGAGGGTCAGGGGGACGTAGACGCGCATGGCTGGCCGCTCTTCTCGTGGTCGCCGGCTCGGGTCGCCGGCTCGGACTCGGTGCCCCGGGAAGCACGGTTCCGCACCTTCCGGAGGGCCTTCAGGATACGTGCGGGCGTCCCCTTTCGGGTCCCTGCCCACACCCCGCCGGACGTCAACCCCGCACCCCTGGTCTCACCCGGTCCCGGCCCGTGACGCCGGGCCCCGGACGTCCTGCCCCACCCCTGATAGGTGAACTCTCCAGCCCCTCACGCCCACCCCCGCGCTTCCTTGCCGCAGCGGGCCATCACCCCGTACAAGATCCACAGCGGAAAGTTACCGCTCGGTAGAAGCAGAGCTCCAAGAGCCCAGCGAACGGGGACCCCCATGGACAAGGTCATGACGAGGACGCAGCACCACCCCGGCACCCGCCCTCCCGGCGCCCGCCCTCCCGGCCGCCGCGACATCCGCCGCCCCGCCGGCGCCCCGCCCCGCACCCCCGACGGCGGCGCCCCGCGCACCGCTCCACCCCGCACCCCGGCCGGCCACCGCCCGCCCGTCCCGGCCATCCCCGGCTCCCCCGCCCGCCCCGCCGACGGGTCCCCGGCAGGAAACAACCGTCCAGGGACCGGCCGACCGACCGAGAACCGTCCGGCCACCGGACAGGCCGCACGCAGTCGTCCACGCCCAGGACACGACCACCCGGCCGCACCCGCCTCCCTCGCCGCACCCGCGGCCCCCGCCGCGCCCACCCGGACCCCCCGTCGGCCTCTCACCCAGCCCCGCCCCACCGACCTCTTCGCGGACCGCCTGCTCGCCGTCCTGACCGGCCGCCGCCCCGTCCACTTCATGCTCCGGCACACCCTCGGCCGCGCCTACGACGACCTCGCCCACCTCGCCGAACGCGGCCCCCTGCGCACCGCCCACGGCGTCCGTGCCGTCGTCCGCGACATCGGCTACTACGTGCCACGCCCCGGCGCCATCGAGGCCTTCGCCCGCATCGGCGCCGGCGACCGCCTGCGCGCGATGGCCTTCCGCCTGGAACTCGGCACGGACCGCCGCTGGCGCTGCACCGCCGTGGAACTCGACGGCCCCCGCAGGCCCCCCACCCGCAACGACTGAACGGCCCCGGACCCCCGCCCTCGGCACTTGCGAGCGGCGGGACGGGCGCTGCCGGGCCGCCCGAAGCCGCCCTAAGCCGCCCTAAGCCGCCCTAAGCCGCCCGCATCGTGCCCGTCACCGCCCCTGAGAGAGGCCGCAAGGCCCTCGGCACACGCGAGGGCCGGGCCACCCACAGGTGACCCGGCCCTCAAACCGCCGCACAGCCGTCCCAGCGACTGTGCGCTCCCCTACTTCTTGCGACGCCGCCCGGCCTTCGCCTGCTTACGGCGCTCCGCGCGCGTGAGACCGTCGGCCGCGGAACGGACCGGCTCGTCGTCGTCGCTCTCGAAGTCACCCTCGATCGTGCCGCCCTCGCCGTCCACCGTGGGCGCCGAGAAGTGCAGCTGACGACGCTGCGGAGCGTCCAGGCCCTTCGCGCGGATCTCCGGACGGGAACCCGCCTGCGCCGGCACCACGTCCTGCTTGTCCTGGTCGGCCTGCGCGTCCTCCACCGGGACCTCCTCGACCTGCTGCTCGACCTGGACCTCCAGGTTGAACAGGTAGCCGACGGACTCCTCCTTGATGCCGTCCATCATCGCGGAGAACATGTCGAAGCCCTCACGCTGGTACTCCACCAGGGGGTCCTTCTGCGCCATCGCGCGCAGACCGATGCCCTCCTGGAGGTAGTCCATCTCGTAGAGGTGCTCACGCCACTTGCGGTCCAGGACGGACAGCACGACCCGGCGCTCCAGCTCACGCATGATCTCCGAGCCGAGCTGCGCCTCACGCGACTCGTACTGCTCGCGGATGTCGTCCTTGATGGACTCGGAGATGAACTCGGCCGTCAGACCGGCCCGGTCGCCGGCCGCCTCCTCCAGCTCCTCCACCGTCACCTTCACCGGGTAGAGCTGCTTGAAGGCGCCCCACAGCCGGTCCAGGTCCCAGTCCTCCGGGAAGCCCTCGGCGGTCTCCGCACCGACGTACGCGTCGATCGTGTCGTCCATGAAGTGGTGGATCTGCTCCTGCAGGTCCTCACCCTCCAGCACGCGACGCCGCTCACCGTAGATGACCTCACGCTGGCGGTTGAGCACCTCGTCGTACTTCAGGACGTTCTTACGCGTCTCGAAGTTCTGCTGCTCCACCTGCGACTGCGCGGACGCGATCGCGCGGGTGACCATCTTGTTCTCGATCGGCACGTCGTCCGGCACATTCGCCATCGACATCACGCGCTCGACCATCTGCGCCTTGAACAGCCGCATCAGGTCGTCGCCCAGCGACAGGTAGAACCGGGACTCGCCCGGGTCGCCCTGACGGCCGGAACGACCGCGCAGCTGGTTGTCGATACGACGCGACTCGTGCCGCTCGGTGCCGAGCACATAGAGGCCGCCCAGCTCCTTGACCTCGTCGAACTCGGCCTTGACCGCCTGCTCGGCCTTCTCCAGCGCGGCGGGCAGCGCGGCCGCCCACTCCTCGATGTGCTCCTCCGGGTCGAGCCCGCGCTGGCGCAGCTCCGCCTCGGCGAGATCGTCGGGGTTGCCGCCGAGCTTGATGTCCGTGCCACGGCCGGCCATGTTCGTGGCCACCGTGACCGCACCGCGACGGCCGGCCTGGGCGACGATCGACGCCTCACGCTCGTGGTGCTTGGCGTTCAGCACCTCGTGCTGGATGCCCCGCTTGGACAGCTGCTGCGACAGGTACTCGGACTTCTCGACCGACGTCGTGCCGACGAGGATCGGCTGACCCTTCTCGTGCTTCTCGGCGATGTCGTCGACGACCGCCTCGAACTTCGCGACCTCGGTGCGGTAGATCAGGTCCGACTGGTCCTTGCGGACCATCGGCCGGTTCGTCGGGATCGGCACCACGCCGAGCTTGTAGATCTGGTGGAACTCGGCGGCCTCGGTCATCGCCGTACCGGTCATGCCGCAGAGGCCGGGCTGTTCCTTGCCGTCGTGGTTGTGGCGCTTGTAGAGACGGAAGAAGTTCTGCAGGGTGATCGTGGCGAGCGTCTGGTTCTCGTCCTTGATGTCCACCCCTTCCTTCGCCTCGATCGCCTGGTGCATGCCCTCGTTGTAACGACGACCGGCCAGGATACGACCGGTGTGCTCGTCGACGATCATGACTTCGCCGTCCATGACGACGTAGTCCTTGTCCTTCTTGAAGAGCTCCTTCGCCTTGATGGCGTTGTTCAGGTAGCCCACCAGAGGCGTGTTCACCGACTCGTAGAGGTTGTCGATGCCCAGCCAGTCCTCGACCTTGCTGACACCGCTCTCGTGGATGGCGACCGTGCGCTTCTTCTCGTCGACCTCGTAGTCGCCGGTCTCCTCGATGCCCTTGAGGGGGTTGCCGGCCTCGCCCTTCTTCAGGCGCGTCACCAGCTTCGCGAAGTCTCCGTACCACTTGGTGGCCTGGTCGGCCGGGCCCGAGATGATCAGCGGCGTGCGCGCCTCGTCGACCAGGATGGAGTCGACCTCGTCGACGATGGCGAAGTTGTGGCCGCGCTGGACCAGCTCGTCCTGCGCCCACGCCATGTTGTCGCGCAGGTAGTCGAAGCCGAACTCGTTGTTCGTGCCGTACGTGATGTCGCACGCGTACATCTCGCGCCGCTGGGCCGGCGTCATGTTGGCCAGGATGCAGCCGACCTCCAGGCCCAGGAACTTGTGGACGCGGCCCATCATCTCCGAGTCGCGCTCGGCCAGGTAGTCGTTGACCGTGATCAGGTGGACGCCCTTGCCGGACAGCGCGTTCAGATACGCGGGCAGCGTGCCGACGAGGGTCTTGCCCTCACCGGTCTTCATCTCCGCCACGTAACCGAGGTGCAGGGCCGCGCCGCCCATGATCTGCACGTCGTAGTGACGCTGACCCAGAACGCGCTTCGCGGCCTCGCGCACGGTGCCGAACGCCTCGGGCAGCAGGTCGTCCAGGCTCTCACCGTCGGCGTACCGCTGCTTGTACTCCTCGGTGAGGGCCCGCAGCTCGGCGTCGGAGAGGTCGACGAAGTCCTCTTCGATGGAGTTGACCTGGTCCGCGATGCGGTGCAGCTTGCGCAGGATCTTGCCTTCGCCTGCACGCATGATCTTCGAGAGGACGGACACGGGGGTTGGTCTCCTTGCCGGTCGGGCCTAGGACGGACGGTTTCCATAAGACTCACTGAGCAACGGCCATCGTATGCGAGGACCCCACCACGCCGGGAGGCCTGCCGTGACGAGGACTGCACACCGCTGCGCGGCACCACCAAAATCTTCTTCAAAGAGGACAACGGCCGGGTACCGCCGATGGTGCCGCGTCCGCCCGACGAAGTGCGCGAATTGTGATCACCCGCTCACGCGGCGCAAACCGATGGCGGCCACCGGCGCCCTCCGAGCAGAATCGGCCGATGGAGCACCCCCCGCCCGTCACCCTCACCAGCGCCCGCCTCGTCCTGCGCCCCCTCGGCCCCCAGGACACCGACGCCGTGCACGCGGCGGCCCAGGACCCCGACATCCAGCGCTGGACGACCATCCCCTCCCCCTACCTCCCCGAACACGCGCGCGGCTTCATCGAACTGATCGCCCCCGAGGGCTGGACGACCGGCGCGATGTTCACCTTCGGCGTCTTCCTCCCCGGTGGGGCCCTCACCGGCGTCCTCAGCCTCACCATGCGTTCCCCGGGCACCGCCGAGCTCGGCTTCTGGGCCGTCAAGGAGCACCGCGGCCGCGGCTACACCACCGAGGCCGTCCTGACCGCCACCCGCTGGGCCTTCACCACCCTCTCCGTCGACCGCGTCGAATGGCGGGCGGAAGTCGGCAACACCCCCTCCCTCGCGGTGGCGGAGCACGCCGGCTTCACCCTGGAGGGCACCCTGCGCTCGGCCATCGTCAACAAGGGCGTACGACGAGACTGCCGGGTCGCCTCCCTGCTCCCCTCCGACCTGGGACTCCCGTCCACCGCGCCGTACAGACCCACCCCGTCGAAAGACTGACGCCCCCGTCACCGACCACCGGACATCCGCCCTCCCCCACTTGACCCACCACGCCGGAAAGCACCACCGCACCACCGCCACGCAACACCGCACCGCACCCCGCCAACCCCACAAACCCCCAGCTCACCGGCCACTGTCGGACCCACCGCCTATCGTGCGCACCATGACGACCCCGCGCCCCGCCGCCGAACTCTCCGCAGACGAAGCCCGCCGCATCGCCCTGCGCGCACAGGGCTTCCTCGGCACGCCCGACCGCAAGGCCGGCGTCCGCGGCGTGCTCCGCCGGCTCGGCGCGGTCCAGCTCGACACCATCTCGGTCCTGGCCCGCTCCCACGAACTGATCCCCTACGCCCGCCTGGGCGCCGTGGGCCGCAAGACGGCGGAGCACGCCTACTGGCACGGCGCCCACGCCTTCGAGTACTGGTCCCACGCCGCCTGCATCCTCCCCATCGAGGAGTGGCCCCACTTCGCCTTCCGCCGCCGCGCCTACCGCAACCGGCCGCACTGGAACCACGCCCTCCCCGAGGGCACGTACGACCAGGTCCTCAAGCAGCTCCGCGCCGAAGGCCCGCTCACCGCCACGGACTTGGGCGGAGCGAAGAAGACCAGCGAGTGGTGGGACTGGTCCGGCACCAAGGTCGCGGTGGAACGTGCCCTGATGTACGGCGAGGTGGTCTGCGTCGAGCGCCGCGGCTGGAAGCGCGTGTACGACCTCGCCGAACGCGCCGTACCCGCCGCCCTGCTGCACGACGAGCTCGACGACGCCGAGTGCCTGCGCCGCCTCGTCCTCCTGGCCGGCCGGTCCCTCGGCGTGGGCACGCGCGCGGACATCGCCGACTACCACCGCCTCAAGGGCGAACAGGTCGACGCGGTGATCGCCGACTCCGGCCTGGTCCCGGTCACGGTCGAAGGCTGGGGCAAGCCCGCGTGGGCCGACCCTTCGGCGCTGGAGACGGCTCCGCGCGGTCGCCACCGCACCACGCTGCTGTCCCCCTTCGACTCGCTGATCTGGGAACGGGCACGCACCGAGCGGATCTTCGGCTTCACCCACCGCCTGGAGGCCTACGTCCCCAAGCCGAAGCGGGTTTACGGCTACTTCGCGATGCCCGTCCTGTCCGGCGGCCGGCTCGTCGGCCGCGTGGACCCGGCCCGCGAGGGCCGCACCCTGGTCGCCAGGCAGATCACCCTGGACGGCCCGAAAGCGGTCCCTGCGGTCGCCCAGGCCCTGCTCGAAGCCGCGACCTGGGTGGACTGCACGGACGTGCGCGTGGAACGCGTGGACGCCCCTGAGCTGCGCGAGCCGCTCGCCAGGGAACTCACCCGCGCACTCGCCTGACCGACCGCACCCCGACGGCCAGGCCGGATTCGGCCGACGGATTCGGCCGACGGTGCGGTCCGACGGCCAGGCCCGCGGACCGGACCGAGGTCAGCGGATCTCGAGGATCTTCTCCCGCATCGCGTACACCACCGCCTCCATCCTGGAGTGCAGCTGCAGCTTCTCCAGGATGTTGCGTACATGGTTCTTCACGGTGTTCTCGGAGATGAACAACTCCTTGGCGATGTCACGGTTGTTCATCCCCGTGGCGACCAGCTTGAGCACCTCCAGCTCCCGGTCCGTCAGCCGTGGCGCGGGGACGAGTCGCCGCTCGTCGGTCCGCTGGATCATCGACTTGAACTCGGTGAGCAGTTTCGACGCCATGGAGGGGCTGATCTGCGACTGCCCGTCGGCGACCGCGCGGATCGCGGTCGCGACCTCGTCCGTGGAGATCTCCTTGAGGAGATAGCCGGTCGCGCCCGCCTTGATCGCCTCGTAGAGGTCGGCCTCCTCGTCGCTGATCGTCAACATGATGATCTTCGCGCTGGGGGCGACCTCCTTGATGGAGGTGCACGCCTCGATGCCGCCGCGCTTGGGCATCCGCACGTCCATCAACACGATGTCGGGCAGCAGGTCGGCCGCCTTGTCCACGGCCTCCGCGCCGTCACCCGCCTCTCCGACGACCTGGATGTCCTCCTCGGCCGCGAGCACGATCTCCAGTCCGCGGCGGAACAGGGCGTGGTCGTCCACGACAAGGACTCTGATCGGCTCCTTGCGTGAAGTGCCGTCATCACCCGCGTCCGGGCCCATGCCGACGACACCCTCGTGGGCACCCTCGTCACGCATCGGTCCGAAGCTGTCCGCCATCGTTCCTCCCCCTGAAGGCTGCGGCCGTGGTCCTGAGCCATCGCCAACCCAAGGCAACGACCCATCGGTTGGGCCGCCCTGCCATGATTCCATGCCCGGACGACAACGCGGCGACAGAGCGACTCGCCCGAGGGGTCGCACACGGGTGCCCCCGGGGCGCACACGCGCTCCAGGGGCACACCGCTGAACTGTCACCGGGCGCGTCAGCCGCCCAGCGCGCCACCCGCTTCGGGTGCGTGCGCCTGCGCCACCATCGGGTCGGTGTCGAGATAGATCACGCCGTAGTCGTAGGCGTGCCGGCGGTAGACGACGCTGGGCTGCTTCGTCTCGGAGTCGACGAACAGATAGAAGTCGTGTCCGACCAGTTCCATCTCGTAGAGGGCCTGGTCGAGCGTCATCGGAGCCGCGACGTGCGTCTTCTCACGGACCACGAGGGGGCCGTCGCCCTGCACCTCGATCGATCCGATGCGCTTCGTCGGCACGCTCTCCGACTCGTCGGACGGGACGGGACGGCCGTTGCCGTTGAGCGTCGCCACACCCGGAACGTGGTCGGGAACCTCGGCCGCGGACAGCCTGCGGGCACCGCGGCGCGTGTATCGCTTGTCGTGCTGCTTGCGCAGCTGGGCGTCCAGCTTCTCCGCGGCCAGGTCGAGTGCCGCGTACGCGTCGCTGGCGGCCGCCTCCGCCCGGATCACCGGGCCGCGCGAGTGGAGCGTGATCTCCACTCGGTCGCACCGGTCGGCTTGTCGGGGGTTGGGCTCCTTGGACACCTCGACGTCGAGGCTGATCACCTTGCCGTCGAGCTTCTGGATCTTCTCCAGGTTCAGCTTCTCGGCCACGTGCTTGCGGAACCGCTCGGGCACCTCGGTCTTGCGG
The DNA here is from genome assembly GCF_003032475.1 of Streptomyces sp. P3. Taxonomy (NCBI): domain Bacteria; kingdom Bacillati; phylum Actinomycetota; class Actinomycetes; order Kitasatosporales; family Streptomycetaceae; genus Streptomyces; species Streptomyces sp. P3. Next base: position 3,032,897 of record NZ_CP028369.1, on the reverse strand, counting down.
CCCTTGACGACGATGTCCACGCAGAACTCCGTTCCCGGATCACTCCGCTTCTGTGGCGGAGCATCTCCCTTTTGCACCAGGCCCCGGTGAGCACCGGAACCTCCGACTTGGCGACTTCCACCTCCTCCTCCCCCATCGACGAGATCTACACCCCAAGTGCTGCGGGTGATGACCAAAACCGCAGCACGGCATTCGGATTTGAGAGGTGTGGCCTGCGGCTTTCCCTCACAACCGAACATATCTCGCCCGGACGGATGTCGTCACCCTCTACTGCGGCGTACCTCCGTTCAGGTGAATTGGCTCTCTCATTACCTGCAACGACGCAAGTTCTGAGTCAGTTCCGGTTTATTTCCAAAGAGCCGGCGAAGCCGCGACCACGGCCGCGCAGAGCACCCCACCGGCGCCCTCGGCTTCCGAAGGGCCGACGTCGGACGGGCCCATGGGTCTCTCGCCCCTGGTGGCTCGCGCGGTTCCCGAGGGCACCCCGGCCCCCGTCACTCCCGCCGATCGCACCGGCACCCCACACGTCTCGTCCGTCCCGTCGATGGCTGCCTCCCTCGCTCCGGACGACTCCTCCCTTCTGCCTTCCCTCGCGACACCCGCGTACACGGCCCACGCATCTCCACCACACACCTCCCTCGCCATCTCCTCCCCGCCCCCTCCACACTCCACCCGTTGTCCTACCTCCGCCCGTCGCCCCGGGCCCGGCCGCCGTGCCACGTCCGCCCCGCCCGCCGCCCCCGACGGCTCCGCGCCCGCCGCCGCATCCGGCCCGCCCGCGAACCCCGGCGACCCCGCGTCCCCGGTCTCCGCCGCCCGTGCGACCGCCCGGGTCGCCGCCCGGACCGCGCGGGCCGCCTCCGCCAGCGAAGCGCCGGTCGTCACCAGATCGTCGACGAGGACCACCGGACCGCAGCGCAGCAGCCGCGCCCCACCGGGCGCCACCGCCAGCGCACCCACCAGGTTGTCCCACCGCTGCCGGGCGTCGAGTCCCGACTGGTCGGCCACGGCCCGCCGCTGCCGCAGCACCGCCGCCACCCGCGCCGGAACCCCGGCCCGCCGCAACTCACCGGCCGCCGCGAGCGCGATCCGCCGCGCCGGATCATGACCACGGGCCCGGACGGCGGCGGGGGCGGAGGGGACGGGGACCAGCAGGACGCTTCCGAGGGGCTGGGCCCCCTCCCCCTCCCCCCACCCCACCCCCGCCTCCCTCATTCCCGCCCGCACAGCCCCCGCCAGCGCCGCTCCGAGCGGTCGCGTGAGGGCCAGCGCGCCGCGTTCCTTGTGGGCCAGCAGCACCGCCCGGACTTCGTCGGCGTACCGGGCCGACGCGTGCACGGCGGGCAGCCCGGGCGGTTGCGGCACGGGCCGCACCCGGAACGGCGCGGTGTGGCACAGGGCGGCGCGGCAGCGCGGGCAGAGCACCGTGCGTGCCCTTCCGCAGCCTCCGCACTCGGCGGGCAGCACCAGGCCGGTCAGTTCGTGCCACCACGTGCGAACGCCTTCCACGTCGACCACTGTGCCGACTTGGGAAGCGGTTCACCACCCCTGTGGAAAACCTCTGTGGAAAACCGCCCGGAGCTCCTGTGGACGACTTCGTTCAGGACGACGGTCGGGGCAATTGGCCAACGCAAACGAAACAGCGGCCGAAAAGAGGCGGTCCCTCTCCATCGCCTCGCGAGGGAGAGGGACCGTCCGGTGAACTCGAAGGGGTATGTCGGCAGCGGAGCAGAAAGGATCTATCCCGGGTAGAGCGCCATCGAGGCGGTTTCCTTCAGCGTCCGCCACCCGCTTCCGCCGGGCAGCCACAGCAGCCCGTTCTTGGAGGTGGCGAAGAGCGGGGTGTCGTTGTCCTCGGAGGCGGCGATGCTGGTGACCTCGGTGAGTCCGGGCAGTGTGCCGGCCTCGGGGATCGAGCCGTCGCTCTGCACGTACTGCACCTGCTCGACGCCGCCGGCCTCCCGTCCGACCACCACGAGCCGGCTGTCCCCGGCCCAGGACACCGCCCGGACCTGTTCCAACTCGGGTGTCGCGGAACGCAGTTCCTGGACCGACAGGGACGGCGGTGCGGCGTCGCCGGTGCGTTCGATGCGTCCGATGAGCAGGGACTGCTTGCCGCCCTTGTCCACGACGAGGGCGATCCGCACCCCGTCGGCGGCCACACGTACGGCGTCGACACGGCCGTCGAGCCCCGGGGTGAGCACCTCCACCGGCTCCCCGCTGCCCTTCTGGAGCAGGAGCAGTCGCGGGTCGGCGGGGTTGCGGTCGGCCACCCAGAGGTTGCCCTCGGCGTCCCAGCTGGGGGTGGTGAGCCGGTCGGACTCGGTCTTGCCGGTGCTCTGCAGCACGGGATCGCCGACGGTGCTGCCGGACAGGGTGGAGGTGACGTAGAGCGCCTTGCCGTCCAGGGCCACTCCTGCCGCGCTGCGTTCGTCGCGGGCCACCGCCACGGAGCGCAGGGCCGTGGCGCCGACCCCGAGGGGCCCGGGGACGGGGTCGGCCTTGGCGTTGCCGCTGCCGCCGGCCATCCGCACGAGGCGGTGCCGGCCGTCGATGAAGTACAGGTAGCCGGGGTCGCTCCGGGAGCCGCGGGCGACGACGGTCTTCGCCTGGTCGTCGGACAGGGAGCACTGTTGGCTGCCGCCCGCGCGCAGGGCGATCTCGCTGACGGTGGGGGTCAGGCTCTGGAGGGAGAACAGCAGCTGGGCCGCCATCTCGTCGCATTTGGCCCGTCCGATGTGGGCGGCCTTGTCGTTCAGCGGGACGGTGAGCTTGTTCTGGTCGTCGGGAGTCAGCGAGGTGACGCCCTTGGAGAGTGCCGTCCCGGTGGGGAATCCGGATCTGACGACGGGACGCAGCCAGCTGGTGGGGCCGCTGAGAACGGAGCGCACCATCTGTGTCATGGGGTCGACCCGGCCGCGGACGTAGACGGGGTCGGCGACGGCCACGGGCTGCCCGGTTCCCTCGACGGCGGTGTCCGAGGCGAAGTAGTACTTGTTGACGGACACGTAGTTGCGCTGGAAGTCCGACTTGCCCATGACGACGCCGTCGGGAAGCGCGTCGATGCGCCACTGCCCGTTCTTCTTGTCGCGGGTGACGTGGACGGTCTGTCCGTAGGCGCCCGACGCGGGCGTGTACGCCTGCTGGGCGTCCACGACGGCGACCCTGGAGCCGGAGAGGATGTACGAGCGGTCGTCGCCCTCGCGGTTCCCGGCGGGTCCGGTCATGGTCGCCGGACCGTCCACGAGGACGGTCGTGGACCATTCGGGTTGCCACTTCTGGGCGGCTTTCCCGGTCAGGTACTGGCGTGCCGTCGAGTAGCTGGGGTCGTCGCTGGTGAGCGCTTCGAGAAAGCCCTGGAGGATCTCCAGGGGCTGTGCGTCGTCGCGGGGCGGCATGGCGAACACCCGGACCTGGGTGTCCTGCCCGGGCGTGGATTCGACGCCGCGCAGGTCGCCGCTGTCGGGCATCGAGGCGCACCCGGCCAGCAGGACCACTCCGCAGACGGCGTACGCCATCACGCGCCCCGGCGTGCGCCGGATTCCCTCCTCGCGCTGCTCAGCGCCCACGAGATGCCTCCCCTTGGCTGTCCGCGCCCTCGGCCGCGGATTGCGACGTCGTCGTGTCATCCGGCGACTCGTCGTGTCGTGTCGCGCCGGTCGTGTTGGTCCCCGTCGCCGTGCCCGGGCGGGGCACCACGCGCGCGCCGTTGCCGGGCAGTGCCGTCGGGTCGGCCGTTGGTGCGGCGGTACGGGGGGCGAACGGTGTCCGGGCGGACGACTGCTGCTCGTGCGCGGGCTGCACCGGCACGGTGGCGCTCTTCTCGCCGCCGTGGCGCGGCCGGCCGGCGTCGTCGAGTTCGCCGCGGTTGCGGCGGGAGTCCTTGGGCTCGAGCGGTATGGGCGAGCCCCGCAGTGGTTCGTCGGCGGTCCTGGGCAGTGTCAGCCGGAACTGGGAGCCGCCGCCGGGCTCGCCCCAGGCCTGCAGCCAGCCGCCGTGCAGTCTCGCGTCCTCCAGGGCGATGGACAGCCCGAGGCCGGTACCGCCGGTGGTACGCGCGCGTGCCGGGTCGGCGCGCCAGAACCGGCTGAAGACGCGGGTGGCCTCGCCGGGCTTGAGTCCGACGCCGTAGTCGCGCACGGCGATCGCGACGGCTCCGCCCGCGGAGGCCAGTTTGACGACGACGTCCTTGCCCTCGCCGTGTTCGACGGCGTTGACGACCAGGTTGCGCAGCACGCGTTCCACGCGCCGGGCGTCGGCCTCGGCGACGACGGGCTGCTGGTCGCCGATGACGCGTACGGCCGTCCCCTTGCGTTCGGCGAGCGGCGCGGCCCCGCTGACGACGCGCCGCACGACTTCCCTGAGGTCGATCGGCTCGGCCTCGAGGGCGGCGGCGCCGGCGTCGAAGCGGCTGATCTCGAGGAGGTCGGCGAGGAGCGTCTCGAACCGGTCGAGCTGGTCGGCGAGGAGTTCCGCGGACCGCGCGGTGACGGGGTCGAAGTCGACTCGGGCGTCGTGGATGACGTCTGCGGCCATGCGTACGGTCGTCAGGGGCGTCCGCAGTTCGTGCGAGACGTCGGAGACGAACCGCCGCTGCATCCGTGACAGGTCCTCCAGCTGCTGGATCTTCAGTTGGAGGTTCTGGGCCATCTTGTTGAAGGCCTCGCCGAGCCGTGCGATGTCGTCCTCGCCGGTGACCTTCATCCGTTCCTGGAGTCGCCCGGCGGACAGCCGTTCGGCGATCCCGGCGGCCATCCGCACCGGGGTGACGACCTGCCGCACGACGAGCCAGGCGATGGCTCCCAGGAGGACGACGACGAAGAGTCCGGCGGTCGCCAGCGTGCCCTTGACCAGGCTCAGCGACTTCTCCTCCTGTGTGAGCGGGAAGAGGTAGTACAGCTCGTACGGGTCGCCGTTGGGGTCGTTGACCTGCTTGCCGATGACCAGGGCGGGCTGGGATTCCTTGTCGTTGAGGTAGTCGATGCGGGAGTAGCTCTGGAAGGCGCCGGTGCCGGTGTTGACGCGCGCGCGGAGGTTCTCGGGAACGCTCTTGTTGGGGTCCACGTATCCGGAGGCTCGCGGTCCGTATCCGCCGCCGTTGTCGAAGCCGGGGGGCAGGGTGACCACGTCGAAGGCGCCCTGGCCGCCGCTGGACAGCGACAGCACGAGCTCGCTCATCCATTCGATGACGTTCTGCGAGGTCCGGCCGTCCGCCGGGGTCCCGCCGTCGGCGGGTGTGCCGGCGGCCTCGTCCGCCTTCTGCTTGGCCACCGCGAACCCGCCGGTGGCCTGGCTCTGCGATGCCTTGACCTTGGCGTCCAGCAGGCCGTTGCGCACCTGCCCGATCACGACGAAGCCCAGCAGCAGGACGACCCCGAGCGACATGAGCAGGGTCGTGGCGACGACCTTCAGCTGGATGTTGCGCCGCCACAGCCGCATGACCGGCAACAGGGGCCGGCGTACCCACCGCATCAGCAGTCTGAGAACGGGGCTGCCCTTGACACCGCCCCGCAGCAGCCCGCCTTCGAGGAGGCGCGCGAAGCGTGAACCCGCTGTCCCACGGCCGACAGGCCGCTCCCGACCGGCCCCGGACCGGCCGGGGGCCGAAGCGGCACTGTCCCCTGACATGTCAGCTGGGTCCTGCCTTGTATCCGACGCCACGGACGGTCACCACGATCTCCGGCCGCTCCGGGTCCTTCTCGACCTTCGAGCGCAGCCTCTGTACATGCACGTTGACCAGGCGGGTGTCGGCGGCGTGCCGGTAGCCCCACACCTGCTCGAGGAGGACCTCTCGGGTGAACACCTGCCAGGGCTTGCGCGCCAGCGCGACCAGCAGGTCGAACTCCAGCGGGGTCAGCGCGATCGACTGGCCCTCCCGCTTGACGGAGTGGCCGGCCACGTCGATGACGAGATCGCCTATGGCGAGCTGTTCGGGCGCCGGCTCCTCCGACCTCCGCAGCCGGGCCCGGATGCGGGCGACCAGCTCCTTCGGCTTGAACGGCTTCACGATGTAGTCGTCGGCGCCGGACTCCAGTCCGACGACCACGTCGACGGTGTCGCTCTTCGCCGTGAGCATCACGATCGGCACGCCGGACTCCGCCCTGATCAGGCGGCACACCTCGATGCCGTCCCGGCCGGGCAGCATCAGGTCCAGCAGCACCAGATCGGGTTTCGCCTCACGGAAAGCAGCCAGCGCCTTGTCGCCGTCGGCTACGAAAGACGGTTCAAAACCTTCACCACGCAGCACGATGCCGAGCATCTCGGCCAGTGCGGTGTCGTCGTCGACGACAAGGACTCGTCCCTTCATAAACGACATCATCCCATTCTCGTAACAGTGAAGGAGGCGCAGGTGAGAAGGCTCACCGGCCAGTGACGATAGTCGTACGGGGCGGTCACTGTCTGCCCCGGTCCGCCGATACCGGTGTCGGCACCGATGTCGTGCGGCCCGGCCGAAACGGCGCGCGGCCACTGCTCAAGGACAGCACATCCGGCGCTCTCGTGAGCATGCGGGCTCCGAGGGCGAGGAACGGACAGCGCCTCCGACACCTCGACGGCACTCATCGGCGCAGCTCCCACCCGCAGGGGCCTGCCTCCAGGTCGTGCGCGAGACAACGCCGTCCGGACCGGCGTCGTCCTCGCCGCCGCCCTCGGCCTCACGTCACTGTCCGCCGAGCGCCTCGCCGAGCGCCGCCCACAGCGCATCCTCATCCCGACCGGGTCGTCGTCTTCGCCGATTCGCCGATCAGGAAGATCAGAAAAATCTTGGTGCGGTGCGGTGTCCTCCAGTGGTGGGATGCGTCGCATGAGCGACCCGCTGCACGACCGCATCCAGGAGTACTACGCGGCCGTCCCTCTCCTTTTCGCCGCCGCCGAGGACTTCGGTCCGCTGCGCCTGTTCGTGCGCGAGGAGCCGGGCGCCCCGTACTACGGCGGTCCCGGCCATGCCCAGCCCACCCGGCAGGGCGCGGCCCGGGTCGGCGCCGACGACATCGCGCGGGTGCGCGCCCGTCAGCGGGAGCTCGGTGTGCCGGAGGCGTTCGAGTGGCTGGCCGAGGCCGCGCCGGCCCTGCGCGCCCTGGTCGAGGCCCCCGGCCTCACGGTGCTGGAGCGCCCGCTCATGGTGCTCCCGGCCCACCGTCCGCTCCCCGCCCCACCGTTCCCGGACGGCGTGACCCTGCGGGTGCTGACCGCTGACGACCCCGCGCTGCCCGCCGCCCTCGCCCTGCCCCGCCTGGCCTTCGCCCAGCAGCCCGGCACCGGCCCGGCGGACCGTGCGGAGCTGTCCAGGCTGACCCGTGAGGTGACCGGGGACGGCACGGTCGCCGCCGTGCGCCCCACGCTCCGGGCAGGACACAAAACGCTCCTCGCCGCCCTCGCCCCGGACGGCGTCCCCCTGGCCGTCGGCCACTACCACCCGGCGACGGGCGCGACGGAGATCGGCGGCGTCTGCACCCTTCCCGCCGCCCGGCGGCAGGGCCTGGCCGCCGCCGTGACAGCGGCCCTGGCCGCCCACGCCCGCGAGCACGACGTCGACACGGTGTTCCTCGCCTACGCGCAGGAGTCCGTCGCCCGCATCTACGCCCGCCTGGGTTTCCGCCCCGCCGGCACCACTCTCCTGATCGCCGGCCAGCCCGCCCGCTCGTAGACCTGCCGCCACGACCCACGCCGTCGACCCGCGCACCGTCGGGCGGGTCGGCCGGACGAGGTCGAACCGGCCGGATCAGGACAGCCCAGGCCCCCTGCCCCCACCCTCGGCCTCGGCCCCGACCTCGGCCCCACCCTCGGCCTCGGCCCCGACCTCGGCCCCGGCCTCGGCGGTCCCCCTGCCGGCTTTGGCGCACAGCTCGGCGAGCGCGTCGGCCGTCACGGGCGAGATCACGCCCTCCTCCGTGACGATCGCCGTCACCAGCTCGGGCGGCGTCACGTCGAAGGCCGGGTTGTACGCCTGCGTCCCCAGTGGCGCCACCGGCATCCCCCCGCCCGCTCCCGTCACCGGCGCCTGCGGTGCCGCGGTCTCCGTCACCTCGTACCCCGGACGCTGCTCCACCTCGATCGACGCCCCGTCCGGCGTCCTGGGATCGACCGTCGTCACCGGCGCCACCACGATGAACGGCACATGGTGGTAGCGGGCGAGGACCGCGAGCGGATAACTCCCCACCTTGTTCGCCACCGACCCGTCCCCCGCGATGCGGTCCGCCCCGATCAGCACGGCGTCCACGTCGCCCGCCGCGAAGAGCGAGCCCGCCGCGTTGTCCGTCAGCAGGGTGTAGGCCATGCCGTTGCGTGCCGCCTCGTACGCGGTGAGACGGGCGCCCTGCAACAGCGGACGGGTCTCGTCCACCCACAGCCGGCGCAGCCGCCCCACCCGGTGCGCCGCGAGCGCCACCGCGAACGCCGTCCCCTCGCCGCCCGACACCAGTGCCCCGGTGTTGCAGTGCGTGAGGATCCGGTGCCCGCCGCCGGGCAGCAGTTCGTCGAGCAGCGCCAGCCCGTGCGCGGCCATCCGGGCGCTGGCCTCGGCGTCCTGCTGATGCAGTTGCCGTGCGGCCTCCAGCGCTGCCCGCGCTCCCTGGGCCGGGTCGCCGCCCCCGGCGAGCTCCGCCCGGTACGCGGCACGAGCCCGGCGCACGCCCAGGGACAGGTTCACCGCGGTGGGGCGGGCCGAGGCGAGCGCGTTCGCGGCCTCGTCCACGTCGAAGCCGCGGGCGGCGGCGAGCGCGACGCCGTAGGCCCCGGCGATCCCCAGCAACGGCGCCCCGCGCACGGCCAGCGACCGGATCGCCTCCACCAGCGCGGACGCGTCCGTACACACCGTTTCGACCTCTTCGGCGGGAAGTCTCGTCTGGTCGAGAAGGACCAGCACGGGTCCTTCCGGCAGTTCCTCCCAACGGATCGCAGGTATCTCGGCCGGCCGCTTGTCCTCGCCGGATTGCGCGTACTGATCAGCCATGAGGTCAGTCTGCCCCCTTTCCGAGGGACCATTGAGGGTGTGCGGCCCGTACCGCGGCCGGTCACCCGGTGAGCGCCCCATGGCACGATGGCTCCCAACCTGCCGCCGCGCCCGCGGACGGGCACCGTGAAGGAGCGACGATGAAAGACACTCCGGGCTGGGCCTCGCCCGGATCCGCCCCGTCCGACGGACAGGAGCCCGGCGCGTCCCACCCCGCCGAGCCGACGGCCCGGCCCGCCGGCGATCAGCCCGCGGACCAGCCGGACGCGAGCGCGAACCCGCAGAGCCCCGGCACGAAGTGGTCCAGGGAACAGCCGCCTCCCGGCCAGTGGTCTGCGCCGGCAGGCCTCCAGAACCCGGCCCAGCCCCCGCCGCCCCCTCCGCCGCCGCCCGCCCAGAACTGGGGCGGCTACCCGCCCGCGGGCCCCGGCGGACACCCCGGAGGCCCGGCCGGCTACGGCGGCCCCGGAGGTTACGGCGGTTACGGTCCTCCCGGTGGCTGGGGCGCCGGCTGGGGAGGCCCGCCGCCGGCCGCCAAGCCCGGCGTTATCCCGCTGCGCCCGCTCGGCGTGGGAGAGATCCTCGACGGCGCCGTGGCCACCATGCGCGCCCACTGGCGTACGGTCCTCGGCATCTCCCTGACCGTCGCCGTCGTCACCGAGGTGTTCATCGTCCTGCTGCAGGGCCTCATCCTGAACGACGCCACGGACACCGCGGCCCTCGGCGACCCGAGCGCAACCGCCGACGAGCAGCTCAACGCCATGGGCGACGCCATGCGCGCCTCCGGCCCCGTGCTCCTCATCAGCCTCATCGGCACCGTCGTGGCGACCGCCCTGCTCACCACCGTGACCAGCCGCGCGGTGCTCGGGAAACCGGTCACCCTCAAAGAGGCATGGCGCGACGCCCGCCCGCAACTGCCCCGGCTGTTCGGCCTGATCTTCCTGCTCATGCTGATCGCCGCCGGCATCGTCCTCGTCTGCCTGTTGCCGGGCATCCTCGCGAGCGCCGCCGGCAACACCGACGGAGGCGCCGCGCTGAAAGCCTTCGGCATCCTCGTCTCGATCGTCCTCGTGCTCTGGCTGCTCATCCGCTTCTGCCTGGCCTCGCCCGCGCTGATGCTGGAGAAACAGGGCATCAAGAAGGCCCTCGGCCGCTCCACGAAACTCACCCGCGGCTCCTGGTGGCGCGTCTTCGGCATCCAACTGCTCGCCCTGCTCATCGCGAACATCATCGCGATGATCGTCGTCGTGCCCTTCGCGCTTCTCGGGGCCGCGCTGAGTGACGGCGGCATCAGCGGCATGGTCGAGGCGAGCAACGACTACGGCTGGACCTACCTGGTCATCAGCGGCATCGGCTCGGTCATCGGATCCATGATCACCTTCCCGATCGCGGCCGGAGTCATCGTGCTCCTCTACATCGACCAGCGCATCCGCCGCGAGGCCCTCGACCTCGACCTGGCCCGCGCCGCGGGCCTCCAGGACTACGGCTCCCTCGCCCCCGGCCCCACCCCGGGGAGCTGATGCGGTGAGACCGACGGGGGGAGTTCTCACAGCGGTACCGCACACGGACGGCATGCCCCTACGGGCACTGGCCGGCCTCGCCGACGTGGCGCCGACGGCCCTGTGCCGCGCCGCCGAGAAGGCCGTACGGGTCCTGTTGCGGGCAGGCGACGGCGTGACGCTGTCCCTGGCCCGCTCGGGCGACGAACCGCCGCTGACCGTCCCCCGCGACCCCGCGCGGGAGGCGGCCCGCCGCGAGCTGTCCAAGGACCTGTACCACCAGAACGACCCCGGCCTGGTCCAGCGCACCCTGGACACCCTCTGGGACTGGATCGGCGACCTGTTCGGCACCGCCTCGACCGCCACCCCCGGCGGCACGCTCGGCCTGCTGGTCGTCGTCCTCGCCGTCGTCGCCGTCGTCGCGGCCCTGTGGTGGCGCCTGGGCACCCCGGGCCGCCGCCCCACCTCCACGCCCGCCCTGTTCGACGACCGTCCCCGCAGCGCCGCCGAACACCGCGCGGCCGCCGAAGCACACGCCGCCCAGGGCCACTGGAACCAGGCCCTCCAGGAACGCATGCGCGCTGTCGTCCGCGCCCTGGAGGAACGCGCCCTTCTCGACGCCCGCCCCGGCCGCACGGCCGACGAGGCCGCCGCCGAAGCCGGCCGCAGCCTGCCCGCCCACACCGACCGGCTGCGCGCCGCCGCCGGCGACTTCGACGACGTGACATACGGCGGCCGCCGGGCGACCCGGCAGTCGTACACCCGCATGGCCGCACTCGACGTCGACCTGGAGCGCGCGAAACCCGAGCTGACGGCCCACAGCCCCCACCAGACGGCCCGCCCCGCCCGCCGGGGAGCCGCCGAATGACGACCGAGGCCACGCTCCCCACCACCTCGGCCCCGCCCACCGCCCTCCGGCTGTGGACCCGCGCCCGAGGACCCGTCCTCGCCTTCGCACTGCTCCTGGCGGCGGCGATCACGCTCGCCGCGCTGCAGTCCGACGCCCGCCACGGCGCCCTCGACCCGCGCTCCGCCGACCCCTACGGCAGCCGCGCGATCGCCGAACTCCTCGCCGACCGCGGCGTGACCACCCGCGTGGTCACCGACCTGGCCGACGCCCGCGCCGCGGCGGACCCCGACACCACTCTTCTGGTCGCCGCCCCCGACCTCCTGACCGAGCGTCAACAAAAGGAGCTGCACACGGCGACGGCGGGCTCCGGCGGCCGCACCGTCCTCGTCGCGCCCGGCAGCTGGTCCGTGGGGACCCTCGCCCCCGGCGTGACCGCCGACCCGGCCAACAGCCACGACTCCGTGCTCTCCCCCGACTGCACCCTGCCCGCAGCGCGCCGCGCCGGCACCGCCGACACCGGCGGCATCCGCTACACCACCCACCGACCCGACGCCGAAGAGTGCTATCCCAGCGAGCGTCTGGCCACCCTGCTGCGCCTCCCCGACACCACCGGTGACGGCGACACCCTCGTGCTCGGCGCACCGGACATCCTCTACAACAACCGCCTCGACCAGCAGGGCAACGCCTCGCTCGCGCTCCAGCTCCTCGGCTCCCGCAAGCATCTCGTCTGGTACCTCCCCTCTCTCGCCGACGCCACCGCCACCGACCCGGACGACGAGAAATCCTTCGTCGACCTGCTCCCCTCCGGCTGGCTCTGGGGCACCCTGCAACTCTTCGTCGCGGCAGGACTCGCCGCCCTGTGGCGGGCACGCCGGCTCGGCCCTCTCGTCGCCGAGAAACTCCCCGTGTCGATCCGCGCCTCCGAGACCGTCGAAGGCCGCGCCCGCCTCTACCGCAAGGCCGACGCCCGAGACCGCGCGGCCGCGGCTCTCCGCTCCACCACCCGCACCCGCCTCGCCCCTCTCCTCGGTGTCCCCGTCCCTCAGGCGCACACGCCCGAGGCCCTCGTCCCGGCCCTGACCGCCCACCTGCACGGCAACGGCCAGGCCCTGCACTCGCTCCTCTTCGGCCCGCCGCCCGGCGACGACGCGGCCCTGATCTCCCTCGCCGACCAACTCGACGCCCTCGAAAGAGAGGTACGCCGTCCATGATGGACCCGACCACCGACAACGCCGGGGCCACCGGGGACCAGGGCCGCGCCCGCGCCTCCCTGGAAGCCCTGCGCGCCGAGATCTCCAAGGCCGTGGTCGGCCAGGACCCCGCCGTGACCGGCCTCGTCGTCGCTCTGCTCTGCCGCGGACACGTTCTCCTTGAAGGAGTCCCCGGAGTGGCCAAAACGTTGCTCGTCCGCGCCCTCGCCTCCGCACTCGAACTCGACACCAAACGCGTCCAGTTCACCCCCGACCTCATGCCGAGCGACATCACCGGCTCCCTGGTCTACGACGCCCGCACCGCAGAGTTCTCCTTCCAGCCAGGCCCGGTCTTCACCAACCTCCTCCTCGCCGACGAGATCAACCGCACCCCGCCCAAGACCCAGTCGTCCCTCCTCGAGGCGATGGAGGAACGGCAGGTCACCGTCGACGGCACCCCCCGGCCCCTCCCCGACCCCTTCCTCGTCGCCGCGACACAGAACCCCGTCGAGTACGAGGGCACCTACCCCCTCCCGGAAGCCCAGCTGGACCGCTTCCTCCTCAAACTGACGATCCCGCTCCCCTCCCGCCAGGACGAGATCGACGTCCTCACCCGCCACGCCGAAGGCTTCAACCCCCGCGACCTGCGCGCCGCGGGCGTACGCCCCGTCGCCGGGCCCGCCGACCTCGAGGCGGCACGCGCCGCCGTCGCCAAAACCGCGATCTCCCCGGAGATCACCGCCTACGTGGTCGACATCTGCCGCGCCACCCGTGAATCGCCCTCCCTCACCCTCGGCGTCTCCCCGCGGGGCGCGACCGCCCTCCTGGCCACCTCGCGCGCGTGGGCCTGGCTCACCGGCCGCGACTACGTCATCCCCGACGACGTCAAAGCCCTCGCCCTGCCCACTCTCCGCCACCGCGTCCAACTCCGCCCGGAGGCCGAAATGGAAGGCGTCACCGCCGACTCCGTCATCAACGCGATCCTCGCCCACGTCCCTGTCCCCCGCTGATGGCACTCACCGGACGCACCGCGCTCCTCGCGGCCCTCGGCTCTCTCCCCGTCGGCATCTGGGGCCCCGGATGGGCGGGCATCCTGGCCGTCAACGCGCCGCTGGCCCTGGCCTGCGCCTGCGACTTCGTGCTGGCCGCCCCCGTGCGTCGACTCGGTCTGACCCGCTCCGGCGACACCACCGCCCGCCTCGGCGACCCCGCGGACGTCACCCTCACCGTCACCAACCCGTCCCGCCGCCCCCTGCGCGCGCACCTGCGCGACGCCTGGCCTCCCAGCGGCTGGCAGCCGGGCACGGAGGTCGAAGCCTCTCGTCACCGCCTGACGGTCCCGCCCGGCGAACGCCGCCGCGTCACGACCCGTCTGCGCCCCACCCGGCGGGGCGATCATCACGCCGACCGCGTCACCATCCGCTCCTACGGCCCTCTCGGCCTCTTCGCACGCCAGGGAGCCCACCAGGTCCCCTGGACCGTACGCGTCCTCCCTCCGTTCACCAGCCGTAAGCACCTGCCGTCGAAACTGTCCCGCCTACGCGAACTCGACGGCCGTACCAGCGTCCTGACCCGCGGTGAGGGCACCGAGTTCGACAGCCTGCGCGAGTACGTTCCCGGCGACGACACCCGCTCCATCGACTGGCGTGCCACGGCCCGCCACTCCACGGTCGCGGTCCGCACCTGGCGTCCCGAACGCGACCGGCACGTCCTCCTGGTCCTCGACACCGGCCGCACCTCCGCAGGCCGTGTCGACGACGCCCCCCGCCTCGACGCCTCCATGGACGCGGCGCTTCTCCTCGCCGCTCTGGCGTCCCGTGCCGGCGACCGCGTCGACCTTCTCGCCTACGACCGCAGCATGCGCGCACTCGTCCAGGGCCGGACCGCACGCGACGTCCTCCCCTCCCTGGTCAACGCCATGGCCACCCTTGAGCCCGAACTCGTCGAAACGAACGCCCGCGGCCTCGCCGCCGCGGCCCTGCGCACAGCCCCCCGTCGTTCCCTCATCGTTCTGCTGACGACACTGGACACCGCGCCGGTCGAGGAGGGCCTGCTGCCCGTCCTGGCGCAACTCATCCGACGCCACACGGTCCTCGTCGCGTCGGTGGCCGATCCGCACATCGCCCGCATGGCCGCCTCCCGCGGTGACGCCGACGCGGTGTACGAGGCAGCAGCCGCCGCCCAGGCGCAGACCGAACGGCACCGTATGGCCGAGCAGCTCCGCCGGCGCGGCGTCACCGTCGTCGACGCCACACCGGATGAACTCGCCCCGGCACTCGCGGACGCCTACCTCGCCCTGAAAGCAGCTGGACGCCTCTAACGCAAAACGGGCCCTCCGATGGGAGGGCCCGGCAAAGAACTTTGAATACTCAGAAACGCAGAAAACCCCCGTGCCGAATGGCACGGGGGTTTACGCAATGATTGTTCGGCGGTGTCCTACTCTCCCACAGGGTCCCCCCTGCAGTACCATCGGCGCTGTAAGGCTTAGCTTCCGGGTTCGGAATGTAACCGGGCGTTTCCCTCACGCTATGACCACCGAAACACTATGAAACTGTTCAGCCGCACCACACCGTGACCATGGCATGGGGCTGTTCGTGGTTTCAGAACCAACACAGTGGACGCGAGCAACTGAGGACAAGCCCTCGGCCTATTAGTACCAGTCAGCTTCACCCATTACTGGGCTTCCACATCCGGCCTATCAACCCAGTCGTCTACTGGGAGCCTTACCCCATCAAGTGGGTGGGAATACTCATCTCGAAGCAGGCTTCCCGCTTAGATGCTTTCAGCGGTTATCCCTCCCGAACGTAGCCAACCAGCCATGCCCTTGGCAGAACAACTGGCACACCAGAGGTTCGTCCGTCCCGGTCCTCTCGTACTAGGGACAGCCCTTCTCAATATTCCTGCGCGCGCAGCGGATAGGGACCGAACTGTCTCACGACGTTCTAAACCCAGCTCGCGTACCGCTTTAATGGGCGAACAGCCCAACCCTTGGGACCGACTCCAGCCCCAGGATGCGACGAGCCGACATCGAGGTGCCAAACCATCCCGTCGATATGGACTCTTGGGGAAGATCAGCCTGTTATCCCCGGGGTACCTTTTATCCGTTGAGCGACGGCGCTTCCACAAGCCACCGCCGGATCACTAGTCCCGACTTTCGTCCCTGCTCGACCCGTCGGTCTCACAGTCAAGCTCCCTTGTGCACTTACACTCAACACCTGATTGCCAACCAGGCTGAGGGAACCTTTGGGCGCCTCCGTTACTCTTTAGGAGACAACCGCCCCAGTTAAACTACCCATCAGACACTGTCCCTGATCCGGATCACGGACCCAGGTTAGACATCCAGCACGACCAGACTGGTATTTCAACGACGACTCCACCTGAACTGGCGTCCAAGCTTCACAGTCTCCCAGCTATCCTACACAAGCCGAACCGAACACCAATATCAAACTGTAGTAAAGGTCCCGGGGTCTTTCCGTCCTGCTGCGCGAAACGAGCATCTTTACTCGTAGTGCAATTTCACCGGGCCTATGGTTGAGACAGTCGAGAAGTCGTTACGCCATTCGTGCAGGTCGGAACTTACCCGACAAGGAATTTCGCTACCTTAGGATGGTTATAGTTACCACCGCCGTTTACTGGCGCTTAAGTTCTCAGCTTCGCCACCCCGAAGAGTGACTAACCGGTCCCCTTAACGTTCCAGCACCGGGCAGGCGTCAGTCCGTATACATCGCCTTACGGCTTCGCACGGACCTGTGTTTTTAGTAAACAGTCGCTTCTCGCTGGTCTCTGCGGCCACCCCCAGCTCGAGGAGCAAGTCCTCTCACCAAGCGTGGCCCCCCTTCTCCCGAAGTTACGGGGGCATTTTGCCGAGTTCCTTAACCATAGTTCACCCGAACGCCTCGGTATTCTCTACCTGACCACCTGAGTCGGTTTAGGGTACGGGCCGCCATGAAACTCGCTAGAGGCTTTTCTCGACAGCATAGGATCATCCACTTCGCCACAATCGGCTCGGCATCAGGTCTCAGACTATGTGGTGTGCGGATTTGCCTACACACCGTCCTACACCCTTACCCCGGGACAACCACCGCCCGGGATGGACTACCTTCCTGCGTCACCCCATCACTCACCTACTGCAAGTCTGGTCCGTCGGCTCCACCACTTTCCATTCCCCGAAGGGTCCGGAACGGCTTCACGGACTTAGCATCGCCTGGTTCAATGTTTGACGCTTCACAGCGGGTACCGGAATATCAACCGGTTATCCATCGACTACGCCTGTCGGCCTCGCCTTAGGTCCCGACTTACCCTGGGCAGATCAGCTTGACCCAGGAACCCTTAGTCAATCGGCGCACACGTTTCTCACGTGTGAATCGCTACTCATGCCTGCATTCTCACTCGTGAACCGTCCACAACTACCTTCCGGTGCTGCTTCACCCGGCACACGACGCTCCCCTACCCATCACGATCCCCGTTGGGGGTATATATCGCAATGACACGACTTCGGCGGTACGCTTGAGCCCCGCTACATTGTCGGCGCGGAATCACTAGACCAGTGAGCTATTACGCACTCTTTCAAGGGTGGCTGCTTCTAAGCCAACCTCCTGGTTGTCTCTGCGACTCCACATCCTTTCCCACTTAGCGTACGCTTAGGGGCCTTAGTCGATGCTCTGGGCTGTTTCCCTCTCGACCATGGAGCTTATCCCCCACAGTCTCACTGCCGCGCTCTCACTTACCGGCATTCGGAGTTTGGCTAAGGTCAGTAACCCGGTAGGGCCCATCGCCTATCCAGTGCTCTACCTCCGGCAAGAAACACACGACGCTGCACCTAAATGCATTTCGGGGAGAACCAGCTATCACGGAGTTTGATTGGCCTTTCACCCCTAACCACAGGTCATCCCCCAGGTTTTCAACCCTGGTGGGTTCGGTCCTCCACGAAGTCTTACCTCCGCTTCAACCTGCCCATGGCTAGATCACTCCGCTTCGGGTCTTGAGCGTGCTACTGAAACGCCCTGTTCGGACTCGCTTTCGCTACGGCTACCCCACCCGGGTTAACCTCGCAACACACCGCAAACTCGCAGGCTCATTCTTCAAAAGGCACGCAGTCACGAGACGCCAAGCAAGCTTGACGTCCGACGCTCCCACGGCTTGTAGGCACACGGTTTCAGGTACTATTTCACTCCGCTCCCGCGGTACTTTTCACCATTCCCTCACGGTACTATCCGCTATCGGTCACCAGGGAATATTTAGGCTTAGCGGGTGGTCCCGCCAGATTCACACGGGATTTCTCGGGCCCCGTGCTACTTGGGTGTCTCTCAAACGAGCCGTTGATGTTTCGACTACGGGGGTCTTACCCTCTACGCCGGACCTTTCGCATGTCCTTCGCCTACATCAACGGTTTCTGACTCGCCTCACAGCCGGCAGACTGTGAAAGAGAGATCCCACAACCCCGAATGCGCAACCCCTGCCGGGTCTCACACGCATACGGTTTGGCCTCATCCGGTTTCGCTCGCCACTACTCCCGGAATCACGGTTGTTTTCTCTTCCTGCGGGTACTGAGATGTTTCACTTCCCCGCGTTCCCTCCACATACCCTATGTGTTCAGGTATGGGTGACAGCCCATGACGACTGCCGGGTTTCCCCATTCGGAAACCCCCGGATCAAAGCCTGGTTGACGGCTCCCCGGGGACTATCGTGGCCTCCCACGTCCTTCATCGGTTCCTGGTGCCAAGGCATCCACCGTGCGCCCTTAAAAACTTGGCCACAGATGCTCGCGTCCACTGTGCAGTTCTCAAACAACGACCAGCCACCCATCACCCCCAACCTGAGCTGGAGTTCACTGGGGCCGGCATCAGAAGGGCAAGCGAAAACGCTCGCACCCTCAGACACCCAACAGCGTGCCCGGCACCCCCACCACTCGTGATCAGCTTTCCACGCTCCGAAGAGCAGTACTTGCAGCCCGAGATGACTGAGAATGCCGAATAATCAACGTTCCACCCATGAGCAACCAGCACCGGACGTTCGCCGATGAACTGGCCTCTGGACAACCTTGCGGCTGCCTAGAAGTGCTCCTTAGAAAGGAGGTGATCCAGCCGCACCTTCCGGTACGGCTACCTTGTTACGACTTCGTCCCAATCGCCAGTCCCACCTTCGACAGCTCCCTCCCACAAGGGGTTGGGCCACCGGCTTCGGGTGTTACCGACTTTCGTGACGTGACGGGCGGTGTGTACAAGGCCCGGGAACGTATTCACCGCAGCAATGCTGATCTGCGATTACTAGCAACTCCGACTTCATGGGGTCGAGTTGCAGACCCCAATCCGAACTGAGACCGGCTTTTTGAGATTCGCTCCACCTCACGGTTTCGCAGCTCTTTGTACCGGCCATTGTAGCACGTGTGCAGCCCAAGACATAAGGGGCATGATGACTTGACGTCGTCCCCACCTTCCTCCGAGTTGACCCCGGCAGTCTCCTGTGAGTCCCCATCACCCCGAAGGGCATGCTGGCAACACAGAACAAGGGTTGCGCTCGTTGCGGGACTTAACCCAACATCTCACGACACGAGCTGACGACAGCCATGCACCACCTGTACACCGACCACAAGGGGGCGACCATCTCTGGCCGTTTCCGGTGTATGTCAAGCCTTGGTAAGGTTCTTCGCGTTGCGTCGAATTAAGCCACATGCTCCGCTGCTTGTGCGGGCCCCCGTCAATTCCTTTGAGTTTTAGCCTTGCGGCCGTACTCCCCAGGCGGGGAACTTAATGCGTTAGCTGCGGCACCGACGACGTGGAATGTCGCCAACACCTAGTTCCCACCGTTTACGGCGTGGACTACCAGGGTATCTAATCCTGTTCGCTCCCCACGCTTTCGCTCCTCAGCGTCAGTAATGGCCCAGAGATCCGCCTTCGCCACCGGTGTTCCTCCTGATATCTGCGCATTTCACCGCTACACCAGGAATTCCGATCTCCCCTACCACACTCTAGTCTGCCCGTATCGAATGCAGACCCGGGGTTAAGCCCCGGGCTTTCACATCCGACGCGACAGACCGCCTACGAGCTCTTTACGCCCAATAATTCCGGACAACGCTTGCGCCCTACGTATTACCGCGGCTGCTGGCACGTAGTTAGCCGGCGCTTCTTCTGCAGGTACCGTCACTTTCGCTTCTTCCCTGCTGAAAGAGGTTTACAACCCGAAGGCCGTCATCCCTCACGCGGCGTCGCTGCATCAGGCTTTCGCCCATTGTGCAATATTCCCCACTGCTGCCTCCCGTAGGAGTCTGGGCCGTGTCTCAGTCCCAGTGTGGCCGGTCGCCCTCTCAGGCCGGCTACCCGTCGTCGCCTTGGTGAGCCATTACCTCACCAACAAGCTGATAGGCCGCGGGCTCATCCTTCACCGCCGGAGCTTTCAACCCCCACAGATGCCTGCGGGAGTGGTATCCGGTATTAGACCCCGTTTCCAGGGCTTGTCCCAGAGTGAAGGGCAGATTGCCCACGTGTTACTCACCCGTTCGCCACTAATCCCCACCGAAGTGGTTCATCGTTCGACTTGCATGTGTTAAGCACGCCGCCAGCGTTCGTCCTGAGCCAGGATCAAACTCTCCGTGAATGTTTTCCCGTAATCGGGATCGCACACACGAGAGCGGAACGTCGAGCGGAATAAGCCCGGCGTTCACAACGTCCTCGCTGTGTTTGTTTCAAAGGAACCTCATCCTCGGCTATCACTGCCGGGGACGGGGTATCAACATATCTGGCGTTGATTTTTGGCACGCTGTTGAGTTCTCAAGGAACGGACGCTTCCTTCGTACTCACCCTCTCGGGCTTTCCTCCGGGCAGTTTCCCTTCGGTCTTGCGTTTCCGACTCTATCAGACCGTTTCCCGATCCGATTTCCTCGGCGCTTTCCAGGTTTCCCGCTTATCTCGCGGTTTCCCTTTCCGGCGGTTCCGACTTTATCAGAAGTTTCAGGGCGGTCTGACCGGCCATTCGATTTCCGACTTGTCGGGGGCCTCTGTGGAATCAGAGATTCACGAGGCTGACAGATACTAACTCTTGCCGACCGGACTCTGTCCAGTTCCAGGCAACTGTTCGAATCTACCTCCTCACGCACTCCGTGTCAACGGCGTTTGCGAGGCGAAGAGGAGACTAGCAGTTCATCGGGGGCGGTCGCACATCAGGCGGCTGTCGGCACTGTCGCGCTGCGCTCGGCCGCCTCGACGTCACCCGTGTCGCCGGCCCGGGCGGCCCTGCCGCCGAGGACGTAGACGTAGGCCAGGAAGGCCAGTTCGGCTGCGATGCCGATGGCGAGGCGGGCCCAGGTGGGCAGGCCGGAGGGCGTGACGAAGCCTTCGATGGCGCCGGAGACGAACAGGACCAGGGCGAGTCCCATCGCCATGCCGACCGCGGCGCGGCCCTCTTCGGCCAGAGCGGTGCGCCGGGTGCGGGGACCTGGGTCGATGACGGTCCAGCCCAGCCGGAGTCCGGTGCCGGCCGCCACGAAGACCGCCGTCAGCTCCAGGAGACCGTGCGGGAGGACGAGACCGAGGAAGGTGTCGAGCCGGCCCGCCGAGGACATCAGGCCGGCTCCGATGCCGAGATTGAGCATGTTCTGGAAGAGGATCCAGAGGACCGGCAGGCCGAGGAAGACACCGAGGACCAGACACAGGGCGGCGGCCTGGGCGTTGTTCGTCCAGACCTGCGCGGCGAACGCCGCGGCCTGGTGACTCGAGTAGTACGTCTCGTAGAGGCCGCCCGGCCGGGTGAGGTCGCGCAGTTCGTCCGGGGCGGCTATGGATGCCTGCACTTCCGGATGGGTGCCGATCCACCAGCCCAGGAGGGCGGCGACAGCGGTGGAGAGCAGCGCGGTGGGGACCCACCAGTGGCGTGACCTGTAGACCGCGGCGGGGAATCCCTGGGTGAGGAAGCGCGTCACGTCGCGCCACGAGGCGCGGCGGGCGCCGGTCACCGTGCTGCGCGCGCGTGCCACGAGTTGGGTGAGCCGTCCGGTGAGCTGGGGGTCGGGGGCGCTGGACTGGATGAGGGAGAGGTGGGTGGCGGTGCGCTGGTAGAGGGTGACGAGTTCGTCGGTCTCGGCGCCGGTGAGGGTGCGTCGGCGGCGCAGGAGGGCGTCGAGGCGGTCCCATTCGGCTCGGTGGGCGGAGACGAAGACGTCGAGGTCCATCGGTGTGCCTGCTCCTCGGCTGTTCGTCGGCGGCCGGCGGTGGATGTCAGCTTGTCGTACTGCGGCGCGAAGTGCCCTCAGCTTGGCAGACTGGCGGTTCTCGGGGCAGGCCAGGGAAGGGATGTCGGACGTGAGTGAGCTGGTGACGGGTGAGGCGGTGGCGCTGGAGCTGCGGCCCGCCAGGCTGCCCAGCCGGGGGTTGGCCACGTTGCTGGACCTCGTGGTGGCGTTCACGGCCTATCTCGTCGTGAGCGTGGTGGTGGTGGTGACGACGGCGTCTTTGGACGAAGCGGCGCAGATCGCTCTGTCGATCGCCGCGTTCCTGCTGGTGCTGGTGGGCGGGCCGATAGCGGTGGAGACGCTCAGTCATGGGCGGTCGCTCGGGAAGCTCGCCTGTGGTCTGCGGGTGGTGCGGGACGACGGCGGGCCGATCCGGTTCCGGCACGCGTTGGTGCGGGGTGCGATCGGGGTGGTGGAGATTCTGCTGACGCTGGGGGTGGTGGCCTGTATCGCTTCGCTCGTGTCGGCACGGGGGCGGCGGCTCGGTGACGTCTTCGCCGGGACGTTGGTGGTGCGGGAGCGGGTGCCCGCGGCGCGGTCCGGTTTCGTGCCGCCGCCTCCGCCCTGGCTGGCGGGTCGGTTCCAGGGACTCGATCTGTCGGCCGTGCCGGACGGGCTGTGGCTGGCGGTCCGGCAGTACCTGGGGCGGACGGGCCAGCTGGACCCGCAGGTCGGCTGGGCGATGGCGGTGCGGCTGGCCGGTGAGCTCGCGGCGTTCACGGGGGTTCCGGTGCCGCAGGGGGTGCCGCCGGCCGCGTATCTGGCGGCGGTCGTGCAGGAGCGGCAGGTCCGGGAGGCGCGGCGGGCGTTCGGGGGCGGTCCGGTGGCGGCGCCGGTGGTGGGCGCGGGCGGTGCGGCGTACAGTCCGCCGGTTCCGTGGGTCCCGCCTGTTCCGCCGGTCGTGGCGGCCGGGGTTTCGTCGGAGGAGCGGGCTGTCGACGGGTCCGCGGGGCCGGGCACGGGGTTCGTGCCGCCGGCGTAGGCCGGGGTGCGGGTCAGTCGAAGGCCGAGGGGGGTGTCTCGAGGTCTTCGAGCTCGATGCCGGGGGCGGCCAGGACGACGTCACCGGCGAGGTGCACGGTGTGCTGTTCGCCGGTGTCCAGGGCGGTGACCTGGTATTCGTCCACGGTCAGGGGGCCGTTGTCAGTGGCGTGTGCTTCGCTCTTCAGCAGGGACCAGGACTGGTCCACGGTGCGAGGGGCGAGGACCGGGTCGGTGAAGGCGACGAGGCGTACGCGGGTTGCCGCGGAGGCGGGGGTGAGGCGTAGGAGTCGGCTGGTCGCGACGAGGAAGGCGGGGGAGGCGCCGGTGAAGGCGTGGGCTGCGACGTTGCCTTCTGTTGCCTGGGCTCCGGTGGGGTCGGTGCGGACCCAGGTGACGCCGTCCAGGGCGGCGCCGCGTACCTGCCAGTCGCTCGCGTGCAGTTCGAGGCGCAGGGGGCGTCCGAGGTCGTCGAGGGTGAGGTCGACGCTGCCGGTGTGATCGCCGGTGGGGGTGGTCAGCCGGGACACGTAGCGCCAGCCGGAGGGGCCGGGCGCGCATTGGAAGTGCTCGTGTGCGAGGGGGGTGTGGTCGTGCGGGTCGTGGAGCGAATACCGGCCGCGGGGCATGGGGGTCCTGGGGTGTTGCGGGGTGGTCGGGGCGCCGCGGCGGTCCGGTCCTGGGGGCGGAGGGGCAGGCCCCCGGCACGGGGGTGCGGGGGCCTGCCTCTGTGGCGCTGTGGACCGGGCTACGGGCTCAGTAGCGGTAGTGGTCCGACTTGTAGGGGCCGTCGACCTGGACGCCGATGTACGACGCCTGCTCGGGGCGGAGCGTGGTCAGCTTGACGCCGAGCGAGTCGAGGTGAAGGCGGGCGACCTTTTCGTCGAGGTGCTTGGGCAGCGTGTAGACGCCGATCGGGTACTCGTCGGGCTTGGTGAACAGCTCGATCTGGGCCAGGGTCTGGTCCGCGAAGGAGTTGGACATCACGAAGGACGGGTGGCCGGTGGCGTTGCCCAGGTTCAGCAGGCGGCCCTCGGACAGGACGATGATCACCTTGCCGTCGGGGAAGGTCCAGGTGTGGACCTGGGGCTTGACCTCGTCCTTGACGATGCCGGGGATCTTGGCGAGGCCGGCCATGTCGATCTCGTTGTCGAAGTGGCCGATGTTGCCGACGATGGCCTGGTGCTTCATCTTGGCCATGTCCGCGGCCATGATGATGTCCTTGTTGCCGGTCGTGGTGATGAAGATGTCGGCCTTGTCGACGACCTCGTCGAGGGTCGTGACCTGGTAGCCGTCCATCGCGGCCTGCAGGGCGCAGATGGGGTCGATCTCGGTGACGATGACGCGGGCGCCCTGGCCGCGCAGCGACTCTGCGCAGCCCTTGCCGACGTCGCCGTAGCCGCAGACGACGGCGGTCTTGCCACCGATGAGGACGTCGGTGGCACGGTTGATGCCGTCGATCAGGGAGTGCCGGCAGCCGTACTTGTTGTCGAACTTCGACTTGGTCACGGCGTCGTTGACGTTGATCGCCGGGAACAGCAGGTCGCCGTCGCGCTGCATCTCGTACAGGCGGTGGACGCCGGTGGTGGTCTCCTCGGTGACACCGCGGATCTCGGAGGCGAGCTGGGTCCACTTCTGGGAGCCGTCGCTGATGGTGCGGTTGAGGAGTTCGAGGATGACGCGGTGTTCGTCGTTCTCGGCGGTGTCGACGGCGGGGACCTTGCCGTCCTTCTCGTACTCGACGCCCTTGTGGACGAGGAGGGTGGCGTCGCCGCCGTCGTCGAGGATCATGTTCGGGCCGCCGGTGGGGCTGTCCGGCCAGGTCAGGGCCTGCTCGGTGCACCACCAGTACTCCTCCAGGGTCTCGCCCTTCCAGGCGAAGACCGGGACGCCCTGGGGGCTGTCGGGCGTGCCGTTCGGGCCGACGGCGATGGCGGCGGCCGCGTGGTCCTGGGTGGAGAAGATGTTGCAGGAGGCCCAGCGGACCTGGGCGCCGAGCGCGACCAGGGTCTCGATGAGGACGGCGGTCTGCACGGTCATGTGCAGGGAGCCGGTGACGCGGGCGCCGGCGAGGGGCTGGGCTTCGGCGTATTCCTTGCGGATCGCCATGAGGCCCGGCATCTCGTGCTCGGCGAGGGTGATCTCCTTGCGGCCGAAGACGGCCAGGGAGAGGTCGGCGACCTTGAAGTCCTGGCGCTTGTCGACAGTCGTCATGGTGAGCTGCTCCTCGGGGGTCGGGGCGAGGTGTGGGTACGGCTGGTCTGCGCGTCGGTGGACACAGGGGTGCCCGAAGAAGGACACAGGCATGCCCGGGTGCGCGCAGCGCAGTCCGTCGGAGGCCCTCTCTCCCTCGGACGGTCCGCTGGGGACCGCCCGACCGCCATCAGCAGCGACGTCTGGCTCCGTTCCAAGCTACACCGCGGGCGCGGGACGGCCCCAGTCCGCGTCCGGTCGGATGGCGTCGGATCGGGCTGGATCCGGCCGGATCACGTCGGTCGGGCCGATCGGGCCGGTCGGGCCGACGCGATCCGGCCGGGCCGAGGGTGCGGGCGCGCAACGGCGACAGGACCCGCCGGTGGTGCCGGGGGTCCTGTCGGATGGTGTCAGAGGGCTCAGTGCTCGGCCGAGGGCAGACTGGGGCCGCCCGGGGTGGCTTCGGCGTCCGGGCCCTTGGCGGCTTCGGCCTCGCTGTAGATGTCCGGCTCGAGGTAGATGACGCGGGCGATGGGGACCGCGGCGCGGATGCGGGCCTCGGCGGCGTTGATGGCGGTGGCGACCTGGGTGGCGGTGTCGTCGTGCTCGACGGCGATCTTGGCGGCGACCAGGAGTTCCTCGGGGCCGAGGTGGAGGGTGCGCATGTGGATGACGCCGGTGACGGTGTCGCCGTCGACGATCGCGGCCTCGATCTTCTGGACGTCCTCCAGACCTGCGGACTCGCCGAGCAGCAGGGACTTGGTCTCGGCGGCGAGGACGAGGGCGATGAGGATGAGGAGGACGCCGATGCAGACGGTGCCGATGCCGTCCCAGATGCCGTCGCCGGTGAGCAGGGCGACGCCGACGCCGCCGAGGGCGAGGACGAGGCCGATCAGGGCGCCGAAGTCCTCGAGGAGGACGACGGGGAGTTCGGGGGCCTTGGCGCGTCGGATGAACTGTGACCAGGAGAGCTTGCCGCGGAGTTCGTTGGACTCCTTGATGGCGGTACGGAAGGAGAAGCCCTCGGCGATGATGGCGAAGACGAGGACTCCGACGGGCCAGTACCAGTGCTCGATCTCGTGCGGGTGCTGGATCTTCTCGTAGCCCTCGTAGACGGCGAACATGCCGCCGACGGAGAAGAGGACGATGGAGACGAGGAAGGCGTAGATGTAGCGTTCGCGGCCGTAGCCGAAGGGGTGTTGCGGGGTGGCTTCACGCTGGGCCTTCCTGCCTCCGATGAGGAGGAGTGCCTGGTTGCCGGAGTCGGCGAGCGAGTGCACGCCTTCGGCGAGCATCGACGACGAGCCGCTGAACGCGAACGCCACGAACTTCGATGCCGCGATCGCGAGGTTGGCTCCGAGTGCCGCCACGATCGCCCTGGTGCCGCCTGACGCGCTCATGTGTTCGCGTTGTCCCTTCGCCTTCGTGCGTACGCCGTGCTGGGCGCGGCCCGTTGCGGCTTTGCCCGTCCTTTGCCGGGGGGCCATTGTTGCAGCCCCGTCCGACAGCGCTGCATTCGGTCGTCGTGACCGGGGTCAGGCGACGACCGTGGCCCGGAAGACCGTACCCGCCCCGCTCACTTCGGCCTGGTGCCCCGCGGGGACGAAGACAGACGTGCCGGGTGTCAGCGCGTGTTCGCCCGCGCGGACGGCTCCTGCGGTGCACAGCAGGATCTGCGGGGTGGGGAGGGTGAGGTCGTGGGCGGGGCCGGCGGCGGCGAGGACGTAGCGGGAGAGCCGGAACTCGTCGGTGGGGGTGTCGTAGACCTCTTCGCCGTCCGGGGCGGCCTCGGGGCGCAGGACGCCGGGGTCGCCGGGCTCGAAGCGGACGATGCGCAGGAGTTCGGGGACGTCGACGTGTTTGGGGGTGAGTCCGCAGCGCAGGACGTTGTCGGAATTGGCCATGATCTCGACGCCGAGGCCGTTGAGGTAGGCGTGCGGGATGCCGGCGCCGAGGTACAGGGCCTCGCCGGGCTGGAGCCGGACGTGGTTGAGGAGCATGGCGGCGATGACGCCCGGGTCGCCGGGGTAGTGGTGGGCGATGCCCGCGTAGGGGGTGTACGCGCCGCCGAGGCGGTCGCAGGCGGTGGTGGCGGCGGCGACGGTGTGCGCCATCTCGTCGGGGTCGGCGGTGAGAACCGCCGTCAGCACCTCGCGCAGGGCGGCTTCCTCGGGCTGTGCGTGCAGGAGGTCGACGTACGGCTTGAGGGAGTCGACGCCGAGGCCGTCGAGGAGGTCGGCGGCGTGTGCCGGGGTGCGGAAGCCGCACAGGCCGTCGAACTCGGTGAGGGCGCAGATGAGTTCGGGCTTGTGGTTGGCGTCCTTGTAGTTGCGGTGCGGGGCGTCGGCGGGGACGCCCCGGCGTTCCTCGTCCTCGTAGCCCTCCTTGGCCTGGGTCAGGTCGGGGTGGACCTGGAGGGAGAGGGGGGCGCCGGCGGCGAGGAGTTTGAGGAGGAAGGGGAGGCGGGGCCCGAACCTGGCGACGGTCCGTTCGCCGAGTTCGCGCCGCGGGTCGGCGTCGATCACGTCGAGGAGGGTGCCGCGGTCGGTGCGGGAGGGTGCGCCGGGGTGGGCGCCCATCCACATCTCGGCCTGCGGTTCACCGGTGGGCTCGACGCCGAGCAGCTGCGGGATCGCGGTGGGGGAACCCCAGGCGTAGGGGCGGACGGTGTTGTCGAGGCGGTCCATGCGGTCTCTCTCTGCCTGCCCGTCCGTCGTCGGTGGGTTGTCGGTCGGTCGTGGCCGTGGGTCGTGCGGAGGGCGTGACGGCGTCGGGCGGGGGTGGCCGGTCGTGGGCGGCTGTTTCGCGTCAGGCCCGGCGCCGTCTCGTCAGGCTCCTGTGGCGAGTGCCAGGTAGACGGCGGCGAAGTCCGTGGTGGCGATGAGTTCGGCGAGGGTGGCGAGTTCGCCGCCTTCCTCGGGTTCGAGTTCGCTGATCGGCGTGTCGTGGCTGAGGGCCAGTTCGCGGGCGGTCGGGGCGGCGGTCAGGCCGCCGATGGGGCGGTCTCGCAGCAGCACTACGCGCGCGTGCAGGGCGGGCGGCTCCTCGACGCGGTCACGGAAGAAGTCGTCCGGGTCGGCGCTCGCGGCGAGCGGGCCGGCCAGCAGCGCGTTGTGCTCGGCGAGGGCCTCGGGGAGTTCGGCGACGAGGGCGGGGCGGCCGGCGAGTTCGGCGAGGGCGGCGGCGAAGCGGCGGCCCGCGGGGCCGGCCGAGGTCCCTTCGGTCCAGATGACGGGGAGCGCGTCGGCGAGTTCGGCGGCCAGGGTCTTCGCCGGGTTGCTGTAGGTGGCGACGGCGGGCCCGCAGCGTTCGGCGACCTGGTCGAGCCGGTCGGCGACCTTCTCGAGCTCCTCGGGCGGGGCGGAGATCAGGGCGATGCGGTCGAGGAGGGCGAGGAGCGGGGTGAGCAGGGCCCACAGGACGCCGGGCGCGGAGGCGGCCGCGGGGGGCTGCTCCTCCTGTTCGTACGGGGCGGTCGCCAGGGGGATGAACAGGCTGTGCGCGGCGACGGCCGCTTCGCTGAGCGGCGACTGGGCGGGGGCCACCGCGGCGACGGTGCAGCCTCGGCGGTAGGCCTGTTCGGTGAGGAGGGAGAGGCCGGGTTCGCTGCCGTCGGGGGTGGCGATGAGGAGGAGGTCCACGGAGCCGGCCCAGCCGGGGAGTTCCCAGCGCAGGGCACCGGCGGCGGGGGCGACGCCGGTGGGCGCCAGCCGGATGACGGGGCACGCGGCGCCGGCGAGGGTGCCGAGGAGGTCGGCCACGCAGACCGCGGCGGCGCCGGGTCCTGCGATGAGGATGGCGCGGGGGCGGCCGTCCGGTACCAGGTCGTCCACGCCGGCCTCGGTCGTGTGCCGGAC
This sequence comes from Streptomyces sp. P3, assembly GCF_003032475.1. Taxonomy (NCBI): domain Bacteria; kingdom Bacillati; phylum Actinomycetota; class Actinomycetes; order Kitasatosporales; family Streptomycetaceae; genus Streptomyces; species Streptomyces sp. P3. The sequence continues at coordinate 3,004,154 of NZ_CP028369.1, read as the reverse complement.
GGCGGTGCGGACGCGGGCGCCGGCTTCGGCGGCGCCGCGCATGAGGGCTCTGCGGTCGGCCTCGGTGAGGGCTTCCGGAGTGTCGAGCAGCGAGTCGTCGAGCATGGCGGCAGTCTCCGATCGCCTGGGGCGTCATCGGTTTCGGGGCCCGGGGTGCGGGTGCGGCGGACGCGGTGCGCCCGGGGGCGCGGGTCGCCGGGCGCGTTATGCGGGGTGGCGGGCCTCGTCGACCAGGAGGACGGGGATGTCGTCACGCACGGGGTAGGCCAGGCCGCAGTCCTGCGCCGTGCAGATCAGCTCGGTGTCCTGCTCCTTGAGGGGGGCGTGGCAGGCGGGGCAGGCGAGGATCTCCAGGAGGCCGGCTTCGAGCGGCATGGGGTGTCCTTTCGAGGTGGCGGGCGGGTGTGGCCCGGGGTGCGGACGTGCCTGGTCAGCGTACCGCTGGTGAGGGTGGGGCCGCGGGGGTCCGGCGCGGCGCGCGGGGTGGGCCGGGGAGGTGCTGGTGGGGCGGGCGGCGCGGACCGAACAGGACCGGTCTCAGGCGCGGATGATGCGCAGGGCCTCGTCCCGGATCCTGGTCATCGTCTGTTCGTCGCGGGCCTCGGCGTTGAGGCGGAGGAGGGGTTCGGTGTTGGAGGGGCGGACGTTGAACCACCAGTCGGCGGAGGAGACAGTCAGGCCGTCCAGCTCGTCCAGGGTGACGTCCTCGCGGGGGCCGTACGCCGCCTTGATCGCGGCGATGCGGCCGGCCTGGTCGGCGACCGTCGAGTTGATCTCCCCGGAGCCGCTGTAGCGGTCGTACTCCGCGACGAGGGAGGAGAGCGGGCCCTGCTGGCCGCCGAGGGCCGCGAGGACGTGCAGGGCGGCCAGCATGCCGGTGTCGGCGTTCCAGAAGTCCTTGAAGTAGTAGTGCGCGGAGTGCTCGCCGCCGAAGATCGCGCCGGAGCGTGCCATCTCGGCCTTGATGAAGGAGTGGCCGACGCGGGTGCGGACGGGGGTGCCGCCGTTCTCCTTCACCGCCTCCGGGACGGACCAGGAGGTGATCAGGTTGTGGATGACGGTGCCCCTGCCGCCGTTGCGCGCGAGTTCGCGTACGGCCACCAGTGCCGTGATCGCGGACGGGGAGACCGGTTCGCCTCGCTCGTCGACGACGAAGCAGCGGTCGGCGTCGCCGTCGAAGGCGAGGCCGAGGTCGGCCCCCACTTCACGGACCCGCTTCTGGAGGTCCACGAGGTTCGCCGGGTCCAGGGGGTTGGCCTCGTGGTTGGGGAAGGTGCCGTCCAGCTCGAAGTACAGGGGGACGAGGGTCAGGGGCAGGCCCTCGAAGACGGTGGGGACGGTGTGGCCGCCCATGCCGTTGCCCGCGTCGACCACGACCGTGAGGGGGCGGATTCCGGTCAGGTCGACGAGTGCGCGCAGGTGTGCCGCGTAGTCGTTCAACGTGTCGGCCCGGGTGATCGTTCCCTGCGGCGGGGCGGCGTGCGGGGCGGGCGTCGTCCCGGGGCGCGGTGCCGCGTCACGTGCCGGTCGCCCTGCACCGGCTTCGGCGCCGGAGTCCGTCCAGCGCTCCACGAGTTCGCGGATCTCGGTCAGGCCGGTGTCCTGGCCGACCGGGGCCGCGCCCGCGCGGCAGAGCTTGATGCCGTTGTACTGGGCCGGGTTGTGCGAGGCCGTGAACATCGCGCCGGGCAGGTTCAGTGCGCCCGAGGCGTAGTACAGCTGGTCCGTGGAGCACAGGCCGATCTGGGTGACGTCCACGCCGCGGGCTGCCGCGCCGCGGGAGAAGGCGTCGGTGAGGCCGGGCGAGGAAGGGCGCATGTCGTGGCCGACGACGATCGCCCGGGCTCCGGTCACCTGGGCGAAGGCCGCGCCGAACAGTTCGGCGAGGGACTCGTCCCACTGGTCCGGGACCAGCCCGCGTACGTCGTACGCCTTGACGATCTGCGACAGATCAGCAGCCACGGCCAACCTTCCTGAAGTCCTGTGGGTCACCACAAACTACCCGGGCCGCTCCGGCGTGCGGCGGCGGGCCGCCGGGTGGGACCGGGTGATGTCCGGTCCGGTGCCCGGCGGATCGGAAAGCGGTTGCCGGTCTCTTTCGGCCGACCGCACGACAGGGTGTGCCGGGATCGCGCGCCCAAGGAGGTGGGGCAGCGCGTGAGGGGGTGGCGGGTGCGGCTGCTCAGTTGTCGGGCGAGCGCAGGACCCGCAGGTGGCCGCGGCGTGCGACCTCCATCGGGTCCGCCGAGCGCCTGCCGCCGCCGGCTCCGGCCGCGCGCTCCTGCGGGCGGGCCGCCTCGCGTACCGCGTTGGCAAGCGCTTCCAGGTCGTCTCCGCTGGGGCGGGCCGGGGCCGAGCTGTCGAGGAGACGGACGACCTCCCAGCCGCGCGGGGCGGTGAGGCGCTCGGAGTGCTCGGCGCACAGGTCGTAGCAGTGGGGCTCGGCGTAGGTGGCGAGCGGGCCGAGGACCGCGGTCGAGTCGGCGTAGACGTACGTCAGCGTCGCGACGGCGGGTCGGCCGCAGGCGGTGCGCGAACAGCGACGTACAGGGCTCACGATGTTGGACGGTACCGCACTCTTGAGCGGGCCGCGACGACTCTCCACCAGGTCACTCCACCGTGTCGGGTTGTGAAACGCCCCACGCGCCGGTTCAGTCATACCCCGCTGACCTGCGTGAACACCAGTCGTTGAGGGCGGGAACCTGTCTGCTCGCGGTCATCACTCGGCACAAACAGCATCAATTGTCATGAGTTCACCGGTCTCGGAGAGATACGGATTCGAGCCCAACCTTGGCTGGATTGGTCATCCTGCGACAAGCGGCATCTGTGGGCCGACGGCGGGGCCGCGGTGGCCCGCCGACGGGGAGCCGTGGGGGGCGGGGCGCCGGGACACCTCGGGGACTACGCTTCAGTAGTGATGGAGAGCCCCGTACCACCCCCTGCCGCCGGCCCAGGTCCCCGTCGTCGCGATCGCCACGGGCGGGGGATGCGGGGGCCTGTCGCACCTCCCCAGGTGCCGTTGGCCGCCAGTCGCGCCGACGTGTTCGCGGACCTCGTGCAGGACTCCGTGGACCGGCTGGAACGCCGATGGCCGCAGCTCGCCGACATCGACTTCATGGTCCTGGAGGTGCCGCGCCTGGATGCGGCGTCGGAACCGTGGAACGACGAGGCGGTCCCGCTGGGCGGCACGATCCCCGCGCGTGAGGGGCGACGGGCACGGGTCGTCGTCTACCGGCGGCCGGTCGAGATCCGCACCAAGGGCCGCGACGAACGGGCCGCGCTGGTGCACGAGGTCGTCGTGGAGCAGGTCGCCGAGCTGCTGGGGCTGACGCCCGAGACGGTGGATCCGCGCTACGGCGAGGACTGAGCGCCGCGACGCCCACCGTCCCCCTGCCGAGGGACGGAGCCACCCTTTCGGGTCACCTCTGCAGCACCGCGACGTCCTCGTCGGTCTGCGGTACCGCCACCGTTCCCCGATCGTCCGGCAGGGTCTGGATCGTGAAGCCCGGGACGCCCTCCTGAGTGACCGTCAGGGTGCGGGCGGCGTAGACCGGGGTGGCCGTGAGGGGTTCGACGGTCAGCGCGAACGTGCCCTTGAGGCCGGCCGGGAGGGGGAGCCGGACCTCCTGCGTGGTGCCCGCCTTGACGGTGTACGTCTGGGAGACGGACGTGCCGCCCCCGCTGCCCGCGGACGCGGTGACCTTGACCTTGGCCGCGCCCTTGGGGGCGGTCAGGGACAGGGACGCGGCTTTGGCGGTGTTGTCGGCCACCGAGGCGCGCGCGCCGACGGGGGCGGCTGCCGGGATGAACGCCGACTCCTGCTTGCCCCCCTTGCCGCGCAGGACCCGTACGGCGGCGACCACGGGCGTCGACTGGTCCGTCGGGGTCAGGATCAGGGAGCCGGCCTCCCCGCGCGTGACGTCGCCGAGGTCGACGGAGGTCGTTTTGCCCGCCTTGACGTGCAGCGTCTCGTGCCCTGCCGGGGTGATCAGGCCTGAGGCGGAGGCCAGTTGGACTCTGAGGTCGGCGTCCGCGTCGCCGGGCGCGTAGGCGATGAGGCGGACGGCGGTGGCGTCCTTGGGGATGCCGGGGACGACCTGGGTGGCGGCCGGTTCGGTGGAGGGGGCCAGCCAGTCTCCGCCGAGCTTCGCGTCCAGGGCCTGGACGGCTGCCCCGAGGCGGCCGCTGCGCACGTTGACGTGGACGGTGAGGTCCTCCTGCTTCTCGGGGGTGAGCGTGGACAGCAGGATCGGCTCGCTGGAGTGCGCGGGGACGGTGATGTCCTCCCCCACCGGGCTCGCCAGGGCGCCGTCCTTGCCGTAGAGCTCGATGTCGACGACGGCTGCGGAGTCGTCCGGATTGGTGAGGTGGACGTAGTCCGTGCGGTCCGCGGACGTGCCGGCGCCCGGGAACCAGAACTCGGTGTCGGGCGCGCTGCAGGTGAGGCCCTGCAGGCCGCGGCCGCTGCCGGCGGCGACCGAGGTGGTCTCCTGGACCGTCCAGCCGGGGGCGAACTTCCCCTCGGCGGTGCCCAGGAGCGCGGGGGCGTCGCCGCCTGTGGTGACGCCGACGGCCGGGGTGCCGGGCGCCTTGGGGGCGACGACGGGCTTCGCGGCCTTCTTCCTGCCGCTCGCCTTGTCCCCCGTCTTGTCGCCCGTCTTGTCCCCTGCCTTGCCGCTCGCGGTGTCCGCCGGGACCGCCGGATCCCCCGCCGCCGCCGTGAGTTCGGCCGTGCCGCCGCCGGCGGTCCCCTTGGTGACGGGTGTGAAGGACGTGTACGACGTCTCGGCGAGGTCGGAGCTGCTGGGCGAGGGGCAGAGCAGGCTGGTGCGCTCCACGGGCAGTTCGGCGGCCGCCCTGGCGGTGTCCTGTCCGGGAGCGTCCGGCTGGTTGAGCGCGGCGAACCCGGTGACGGCGGCGAGGGCGACCGTGCCGGCGATCAGGGACAGGGTGGTGCGGTTCACTGCTGGCTCCCGTCGGGGCGCTCGTTGCCGGTGCCGTGGGGGTGCTGGGCCGGGTCGTAGGCGGGGTCGTAGCCGCCCTGACCGTAGACCGACGGATCGTAGGCCGACGGATCGTAGGCCGAGGGGTCGTAGGCCGACGGGTCGTAGCCCTGCTGGGGCTGGTTCGGGTCGTACGGCGCCTGCTGGGCCTGGGTCCGGCCGTCGTAGGCGTACGGCTCGTACTGGCCGGCCTGGTAGGGGTCGTAGGACTGCTGCTGGTCGTAGCCGCCCACCGGGTACTGCTGGGCGTCGGAGTACTGGCCGCCCTGGTGGCCGTCGTACTCGGCGCCCGCGTAGGTCGGCTGGTCCTGCCCGCCCCAGTCGCCGTAGGACTGCTGCCGGGGGACCGCGGCCGGCGGCTGCTCCTCCTGGGCGGGAACCGGGAACTCGCCGTCCTGGCCGGACTCCTCGGCCTCGGCCTCGGCCTGCGCGCGCAGACGGCGGGCGCGGCGGCCCTCGCCCTCGACGGCCTGGGCGGGGACGAGGTCCTCCTCGGGGAGGTCGTCGTCGACGTCGCGGCGGCGGCCCGGGAGGGCCAGGACGACGAGGACGACGGCGAGCAGGCCCTGTGCCCACAGCCAGGCGGTGTGGGCGAACGGGTCGTCGTAGGTGACGTCGAGCGTGCCCCCGGAGGCGGGCAGCTCGAAGCCCTGGGCCCAGCCGTCGACGGTGGTGGGGGTGAGGGGCTTGCCGTCGAGGGTGGCCGTCCAGCCGTCGGCCGCCGTGTCGGCCAGACGCAGGACGCGACCGCCGGAGCCGGCCGGGAGGGTGGTGTGGATGTCGACGGGGCCTGCGGCGACCGGGACCGGCGTGCCCTTGCCGGACGCGGCGACGACGGCCGCGCGGGAGACCTCCTGGTTGACCCGCCACAGCGCGCTGCCGTCCTGCTGGCTGAGCCTCTTCAGGCCGGGGGTGGCGTCCAGGACGCGGGCGACCTCGCGGGGCGCGCCCTTGTGGACGAGGACGTAGCCCACGGCGAACTTGCCGAGCTGGTCGCTCTGGTCGGCGCCGGAACCGGCGACGAGGTTGGCGACGACCTTGTCGAGCTGGGCGTTCTCGCCGTCGGCCGCGGCGAGTTCGGCGTCGCCGAGGCGCGCGCCGGAGCCGCGGACCAGCATGTAGCCGACGTGTGCCGCGGAGTCGCTGTCGAGGACGAGGGTGCGGGCCTGATCGCTTCCGCCTGCCTCTTCGGCGACGAACGCGGGCACCTGGACGGGGTCGCGGCGCTCCAGGGGGCCGTCGGCTCCGCCGATCATCCAGCCGGCGGCGACCAGCAGCGGACCCGCGGCCGAGGCGAAGGCGATGAGGACGGCGACCGGCTGGCGCCAGCCGAAGCTCTGTTCGGCGACACGCGTGCGTACTCCCTCGGCGCCGACGACGGCGGCGGCGAGGAGGGCGATGCCGTAGACGAGGGTGGCGGGGCCGGCCCAGGTCGAGTTGTTGGACAGGACCGCGAAGACGAGGCTCACCAGGGCGACCGCCCAGGCCGCCCAGACGGCGAAGTGGCGCTCGGAGCGGAGCAGGGCGGCCAGCGCGGCCAGCACGATACCGATGAGCATGAGGCCCTCGACGGTGCCGGGGCCGCCGGGGCTCGCGCCGAGCAGGTCGAGGGCGGTGGCGGCCGACGGGCCGTGGTCGAGGCCGGCCTGGGTGAAGAAGCCGAACGGCAGCAACGACAGCGACCAGGGCGCGAGGATCAGCAGGGGCGTGCCGAGCTGGGCCAGGAAGCGCAGGCCGTGGGCGGTGATGTCGCCGCGGCGCAGGGCGAGGACCGCGACACCGAGGACCAGGGTGATGGGCCAGACGATCGGCGTGAACGCGGTGGTGATCGTCAGGAGCAGCGCGTACGCCCAGGTGGCGCGCCAGCTGCCGCGGCCGCCGGAGCGCTGTGCCAGGCCACTGGCGGCGACGCCGGCGCGGGCGATGAGCGGCAGCAGGACGGCGAGGACGGCGGTGCCGACGCGGCCGCCTGCGAGGGCGCCGGTGGCGGCGGGCAGGAAGGCGTAGACGACGGCCGCCCACGCGCGCAGCAGACGCGATTCGACGAGCGGCCGGGAGGCGAAGTAGGCGGCCACGCCGGCCAGGGGTACCGAGCAGACGAGCAGCACGGTGAGGGCGAGGCCGGTCGAGCCGAGGAGCAGGGTGGCCAGCGTCGCGATGATCGCGAGGTAGGGCGGGGCGGACGCGGTGCCGCCGGCGCCCACCGCGTGCCAGGCGTCGGTGTAGCGCGCCCACAGGTCGGAGGCGTCCGGCGGGGCGGGCAGCAGGGCGCCGCCGGCGAGCGCGCCGCCGCCGAGGAGGTCGCGGCAGGCGACGAGGGAGACCAGGAGCAGGACCAGGAAGAGCACCGGGCCCGGTTTGCGGGCGATGCGCTTGAGGCGGGCGAACTGCTCGATCTCCAGGAAGTCGGCGTCGTCGCCGCCGGGGCCCGACTCGACGGCGCCGCCGTGCCGGCCCGCTCCGGAGACGGCGTCGGGGTCGGAGGAGCCGAAGAGGTCGCCTGCGACCTGTTCGATGGTGGCCCGCACGGTTGCGCCGGGCGGCGGGAACAGGGGGCGCAGTTCGTCCTTGTCGACGGTCGCTCTGCCGCGCGCGCGGCGTCCGGCGATGATCCGCTCGGGCCGCAGCAGGGTGCCCAGCAGGCCGCGGATCTCGTCGACGGCCTGTCCGGGGACCTTGCCGACGAGGTAGGCGACGGTGCGCAGCAGGGTGCCGAGGACGAGGCGCACCAGGACCCAGGGCAGCAGGGCCGTGCGGCTGTTGACGAGGAGGGTGTAGGCGGCGCCGGCCTTGTCGACCTTGTGCGGTGAGGCGCTGGTGCGGCCCGCGCAGTCGACGGTGCGGCGTTCGCGGGAGGCGGCCTCGGCGTGCCGTACGACGGCCTCGGGGGCGATGAGGACGCGGTGGCCGGCGGCCTGTGCTCGCCAGCACAGGTCGACGTCGTCCCGCATGAGGGGGAGGCGGCGGTCGAAGCCGCCGAGCTGTTCGAAGACGTCGCGGCGGATCAGCATGCCGGCGGTGGACACGGACAGCACGGACCGGACGTGGTCGTGCTGGCCCTGGTCCTGCTCGCGGCGGTCCAGGCCGGTCCAGCGGCGGCCTGAGTGGGCGATGGTGACGCCGACCTCGAGCAGCTGACGGCGGTCGTACCAGCCGCGGAGTTTGGGTCCGACGACGGCCACGTCGTCACGGCCGAGTTCGAGTTCGTTCTCCACGACGCGCAGCAGTTCGGCGAGCGCGTCGGGTTCGGGGGCGCTGTCGTCGTGCAGCAGCCAGAGCCACTGGACGGGCTCTCCGTGCGGGAGTTCCGGCAGGTCGTAGGCGTCGTCGCGCCAGGTGCGGGTGACCGGGTCCCAGCCGCTGGGGCGCTTGAGGTAGGGCAGTTCCTCGGGGGTGAGGACGGGGGCCGTGCGGTGGGCCTCCTCGACGGCCTGACCGAACCCGGTGCGCCGGGCGAGGTGCAGGACGCGGTCGTCACCGAGGGCCTCGGCGACCAGTCGCGCGGAGTCGTCCGAGCTGCCGGTGTCGGCGGCCATGACGGACTGGACGGGGCGCTCCTGGCCGAGCAGCCCGGCGAGCGCGTCGGGCAGCCAGCGGGCACCGTCGTGGGAGACGATCACCGCGGTCACTACATGACGCGGGAACTCAGGTGTGACAGCGCCGTCTTGGCGGGCTGCCGTGTGGCTGTGCACGGACATCGAGGTACGGGCCCCGGTTCGCTGGACTGCGGTGGACGCCTGCGCCGTGCGGGGACGGCAGGGTGTCTCGGACGAGCGCCCACACTATCGGCTGGGCAGGGCGACGGCCCGCCGCCTGTGGACAACCCACCTGCGACGGGCCGTTCGGACCCTGCGCCTCGCTGCCGGCCATGCCGTGCCGCCGCCCCTGTGCCCGGCGGGCGGCGCTCAGACCGCGGCCTTTTTCAGTCGGCGGCGCTCCCGCTCGGACAGGCCGCCCCAGATGCCGAATCTCTCGTCGTTCGCGAGGGCGTACTCGAGACATTCGGAGCGGACCTCGCAGGCGAGGCAGACCTTCTTGGCCTCGCGGGTGGAGCCGCCCTTCTCGGGGAAGAAGGACTCGGGATCGGTCTGGGCGCACAGCGCGCGCTCCTGCCAGCCGAGTTCCTCGTCCGCGTCGTCGACGTCGACCAGCAGTTGCTGCACCAGCTCGGTCATGTGCGCCCCTCGCTCTGTCTTTCGCGTCCCCGTGACGTGGCCGTTACCGATTCCGGCTGAACGACACGAGTGAAATTACAAGTGTGCTGCTCCGGGCGAGTCAAGCCGAGATCTGCTATTGGGCCCCTTATTCACTCTGCGGAACCAAGGCCATGCGTTAAGTGTTCAAATCGCCATAAACCTTGACAGGCAGATGAAGCCCCGGAGGGCCGCCGGCCCCGCGCGGTGCTTGTACGGGGAAGGACGCCCAGAGGTTCGATCTCGTTGCGGCACGCGCCCGGAAGCGAAGCGGATCACAACCCGATCACGGATCGCCGTACGGCTTGCGCGCCCGGCATGTGCGCCATGTGTCCCGGTCGGCGCGTGCACAAACCTTTCACCTCGGAGATGAACCTGATGAGGTGAACCACGTCCCACATCCTGGGTGTCGAGTTGACAGTGAAGGTGTGAGCCGCTGTCCTAGTGGGCATGCTCGCGAACTTGGCACTCACCTCGACCGGCTCCGCCGGGTCCCACGGTGCTGCCCGCGCTCGCTGTAGCTGTTGTCGCTGTTCCAGCTGTTGAGCCCAACGCGCTCCGGCTGTACCCGTCGAGTCCACCTCGACTCGGCCGTTGTCTTCCTCCGGCCCGCACCAGGGCCTCGCTGATCCCCCCGTGATCCGGGCGGACGGTACGCGGCATCCCGCCGACCCCCCTTCTTTCCGCCTCTTCCTCCGAGGAACACCGCACCCCATGAACAGCGACAGCGACCTCCAGATCGCCGGCGACATCCTCGAAGTCCCGCACCTCCTCCAGGCGCCGCGCGAGCATCCGGCCACGGTGGCCGAGTTCGTCGGCCTGGCCCGCTCCCTCGCGGGCGACCGCTCCCAGTGGGAGCACCTGGTCCGCTACGACGCGACGACCCGCTGGTACCACCGGCTGCGCACCGGTCCCGGCTACGAGGTGTGGCTGCTGTCCTGGGTGCCCGGCCAGGGCAGCGGACTGCACGACCACGGCCGTTCCTCCGGAGTGCTCACGGTCCTGGACGGAGCGCTGACCGAGCGCACGGAGCGTGGCAAGCGGGTGCTCGCGGCCGGCGCGCAGCGTGTGTTCGCGCCCGGGTACGCGCACGAGGTCGTCAACGACGCGCTGGAGCCCGCGGTCAGTCTGCACGTGTACTTCCCGGGGCTCACGGAGATGACCATGCTCACCGGGTCGCGGAGCGGTGCGGCCGACGCGGCCGCCGTGGCCTGCACACCCCTCGGCGCGCAGGGAGCCGCGGGCATCGCCGACGCGTAGGCGAGGGCCCCGGCGGGCAGCCCGGCCGCGCCGACGTCGTCGGCGTGCCGGTCGCGGGCATGCCGGTCGCGGGCGTGCTGTCGGACGCCCGTCGAAAGTCCTGCGGTGGGCGTCGGCCGGAGGGGGCGGGAGGCGGGGACGCTCGGGCGGGTGACCGGGATGTCCACAAGCCGCCCGTCGTCCACAACCGGGCGTCGCGCCGTCGGCGCCGCCTGCGAGACTTGCCCTCATGCGCATTGTGGTTCTGGCAGGCGGCATCGGCGGTGCCCGGTTCCTGCGCGGTCTGAAGCAGGCCGCGCCGGACGCGGACGTCACGGTCATCGGCAACACCGGCGACGACATCCATCTCTTCGGGCTGAAGGTCTGCCCGGACCTCGACACGGTGATGTACACGCTCGGTGGCGGCATCAACGAGGAGCAGGGCTGGGGACGGTCGGACGAGACCTTCCACCTGAAGGAGGAGCTCGCGGCGTACGGCGCCGGACCGGGGTGGTTCGGGCTGGGCGACCGCGATTTCGCCACGCACATCGTGCGGACGCAGATGATCGGTGCCGGATATCCGCTGAGCGCGGTCACCGAGGCCCTGTGCGACCGGTGGAAGCCGGGCGTACGGCTGATCCCCATGACGGACGACCGGGTCGAGACACATGTCGCCGTCGAGGTCGACGGCGAGCGCAGGGCCGTGCACTTCCAGGAGTACTGGGTACGGATGCGCGCGTCGGTGCCGGCGGTGGCCGTCGTGCCGGTCGGCGCCGAGCAGGCCAAGCCGGCGCCGGGGGTGCTGGAGGCGATCGCCGAGGCGGACGTCGTCCTCTTCCCGCCGTCGAATCCGGTCGTCTCCGTCGGCACGATCCTCGCCGTGCCCGGCATCCGTGAGGCGATCGCCGAGGCCGGCGTGCCGGTGGTGGGGCTGTCCCCCATCGTCGGCGACGCGCCGGTGCGCGGCATGGCCGACAAGGTGCTCGCCGCGGTCGGCGTCGAGTCGACGGCCGCGGCGGTGGCCGAGCACTACGGCTCGGGGCTGCTCGACGGCTGGCTCGTCGACACGGTGGACGCGGGCGCCGTCGGGAAGGTGGAGGCGGCCGGGGTCCGCTGCCGGGCCGTCCCTTTGATGATGACCGACCTCGAGGCGACCGCGCAGATGGCGCGGGAGGCGTTGCGGCTGGCCGAGGAGGTGCGGACCGCATGAGCGGGTCCACCGGGAACGGCTACCGGGTCTGGGCCGTGGCCGGGCTGCCCGAAGTGCGGTCCGGCGACGACCTCGCCAAGCTGATCGCCTCCGCCGAGCCTCGGCTCGCCGACGGGGACGTACTGCTCGTCACCTCCAAGATCGTGTCCAAGGCGGAGGGCCGGATCGTCCGGGCGGACGACCGGGAGGCCGCGATCGACGCCGAGACGGTCCGGGTCGTGGCCCGGCGCGGAGCGCTGCGGATCGTCGAGAACCGACAGGGCCTGGTGATGGCCGCCGCAGGCGTCGACGCCTCCAACACCCCTGCCGGGACGGTGCTGTTGCTGCCCGAGGACCCCGACGCGTCCGCGCGGGCGCTGCGGGACGGGCTGCGGGACGCGCTCGGTGTCGACGTCGGCGTCCTCGTCACCGACACCTTCGGGCGTCCGTGGCGGGCCGGGCTCACGGACGTCGCGATCGGCGCCGCCGGCGTACGGGTGCTGGACGACCTGCGCGGGGGCACGGACGCCCACGGCAATCCGCTGAGCGCGACGGTCGTGGCCACGGCGGACGAGCTGGCCGCCGCGGGGGATCTCGTGAAGGGCAAGGCGGCCGGGCTCCCCGTGGCCGTGGTGCGCGGACTCGGACACGTCGTCGTGACCGAGGACGACGCGACGGGGTCCATCGAGGCCGCGGCGGGCGCCCGGGCCATGGTGCGCGGCGCGCGCGACGACATGTTCCGCCTCGGGACCTCCGAGGCGGTCCGGCTGGCCGTGACCCAGCGGCGCACGGTGCGCTCCTTCACCGACGAGCCGGTCGACCCGGGAGCGGTCCGGCGGGCGGTGGCCGCGGCCGTCACCGCGCCGGCCCCGCATCACACCACGCCGTGGCGGTTCGTGCTGCTCGAGTCGCAGGCGTCGAGGACCCGGCTGCTGGACGCCATGCGGGACGCGTGGATCGCCGATCTGCGCAGGGACGGGAAGTCCGAGGAGTCCATCGCGAAACGGGTGCGGCGGGGCGACGTCCTGCGCCACGCGCCGTATCTCGTCGTCCCCTGTCTGGTGATGGACGGCTCGCACACCTACGGGGACGCCCGGCGCGACGCGGCCGAGCGGGAGATGTTCGTGGTGGCGGCCGGCGCCGGCGTGCAGAACTTCCTGGTCGCGCTGGCCGGCGAGCGCCTCGGGTCCGCGTGGGTGTCGTCGACGATGTTCTGCCGGGACGTGGTCCGCGAGGTCCTCGAACTGCCGCAGGACTGGGACCCGATGGGCGCGGTGGCGGTCGGACACGCGGCCGGGGAGCCGCGGGCGCGCGGGGAGCGGGAGGTGGCCGACTTCGTCGAGGTGCGCTGACCGCACCGTCGTCCGACCCTTACTCTCGTCCGGCCCTTACTCTCGTCCGACCTGGACCTACCTGGGCCCGGACCCGACCCCGACCTCTCGTCCGACATCCACCTACCGTCCGACCCCTCCTCGCACGACCCGGGACTTCACTCGTGGCAGGACGTTTCTCTCCCCGGCCCACCCGCACCACCGTGCGCGGCGGTCATGTAGGCGTGCCCGCCGGGGTGCCCCGGCAGGCTCCGGCTCCGGCTCCGGCTCCGGCTCCGGCTCCGGCTCCGGCTCCGGCTCCGGCTCCGGCTCCGGGGAGGGTGCGGCACTGGGCGCCCGAGGGGCCGCTCGACCTCGGGCTGGTGCTCGGTCCGCTGCGCCGCGGGCCGGGTGATCCGACGTTCCGGGCGACGCCGGACGGGTCCGTGTGGCGGGCCAGCCTCACCCCCGCCGGGCCGGGGACGTTGCGCGTGGCCGCCCACGACGGGACGGTGCGCGCCGAGGCGTGGGGGCCCGGGGCGGAGTGGCTGCTGGAGCAGTTGCCGGAGCTGCTCGGAGCGGCGGACGCGCCGGAGGCCTTCGAGCCCCGTCACCGCGTGGTGGCGACGGCCCGGCACCGACGGCCGGGGCTCCGGCTGACACGGACCGGGCTGGTGCTGGAGTCGCTGATCCCGTCGATCCTGGAACAGAAGGTCACGACGGACGAGGCGTATCGGGCGTGGCGGCTGCTGGTCCGCAAGTTCGGCGAGCCGGCGCCCGGACCCGCGGCCGACGGACGGCTGTGGGTGATGCCGGCGCCGCGGACATGGGCGCTGATCCCCTCGTGGGAGTGGCACCGGGCGGGCGTCGACGACAAGCGGGCGTCGACGATCCTGCGGGCCGTCCGGGTGGCGGGGCGGCTGGAGGAGTCGCTGCGGATGGAGCCGGCCGCGGCACAGGCCCGGCTGGAGGTGGTGCCGGGGATCGGGCCGTGGACATCGGCGGAGACCGTACAGCGCAGTCACGGCGCGGCGGACGCGGTGACCGTGGGGGACCTGCATCTGCCGGGGATCGTGGGGTGGGCGCTGGCCGGGGACCGCGACGCCGACGACTCGGTGATGCTGGAGTTGCTGGAGCCGTATGCGGGCCAGCGGCACCGAGCGGCCCGGCTGATCCTGCTGAGCGGGCGGACGCCGGCTCGGCGGGCCCCGAAGATGCCTCGGTGGGACATCGGGACGTTGTGAGGGGCCCGCTCCCCCGGCCGGGCCCGCTCCGCGCGGGCGGGGGGTCGGGGCGGCGGGAAGGGCGGGGGTCGGCGAGAAGGGCGAGGGCGCCCGGGAGGAATGTCACGCCGGCCCGGCACGGGGAGCTGCCCCTGTCAGGGCTGAGCGCTACCGGTCGGACGAGAACCGCACCGCGCCCGCCGGGATTCTCGCCTCGCACCACACCCGCGCGCCCTCGCGGAACTCGTTGTCGGCGCCGACGACCGCCCCGTCGCCGATCACCGCGCCGGTGAGGACGGAGCGTTCGCCCACCCGGGCCCGGGTCCCGACCAGGGAGTCGGTGATCACCGCGCCGGGTTCGATGACCGCGCCGGGAAGGATCGTCGAGCCGAAGATCCGCGCGCCCTCCGCCACGAACGCGCCCTCGCCCACCACCGTGCCGCCGGTCAGCTTCGCGTCCGCCGCGACCTGTGCCGTCGGCAGGACGAGGCGGTCGCCGCAGCGGCCGGGGACCGCCGGGGACGGGGCGCGGCCGAGAACCAGGTCCGCCGAGCCCCGGACGAAGGCTGCCGGGGTGCCCAGGTCCAGCCAGTACGTCGAGTCGACCATGCCCTGGAGACGGGCGCCGGCCGCGAGCAGGCCGGGGAAGGTCTCGCGCTCCACGGACACCGGGCGGCCTGCCGGGATGGTGTCGATGACCGAGCGGCGGAAGACGTACGCTCCCGCGTTGATCTGGTCGGTGACGATCTCCTCGGGCGTCTGCGGCTTCTCCAGGAACGCGAGGACCCTGCCCGTCTCGTCGGTGGGCACCAGACCGTAGGCGCGCGGGTCCGTCACCCTGGTCAGGTGGAGGGAGACGTCCGCGCCCGTCGTCTCGTGCGTGGTCACCAGGCGTCCGATGTCCAGTCCGGTGAGGATGTCGCCGTTGAAGACCAGCACCGGGGCTTCCGGGGCGGAGGTGAGACGGGACGCCACGTTGCGGATCGCGCCGCCCGTGCCGAGGGGCTCCTCCTCGGTCACGTACTCGAGGTGCAGGCCCAGCGCCGAGCCGTCGCCGAAGTACGGTTCGAAGACCTCGGCCAGATAGCTCGTCGCGAGGACGACGTGGTCCACGCCGGCCGCTCTCGCCCGCGCCAGTTGGTGCGCGAGGAACGGCACCCCTGCCGCCCTGACCATGGGTTTGGGCGTGTGCACCGTGAGGGGGCGCAGCCGGGTGCCCTTGCCGCCGACCAGGAGGATCGCTTCTGTCACCTTCGTCTCTGCTTCCTGCCGGGATCGGCCGAACTGTCTTTCGGCGGGCCAGTGTATGCAGACCGTCGTGTGGCGGCTTCCAGGCCGTCGGCGTTCCGTCCCGGTCGCGGCGGGCCGTTCCCGGACGGCGGGACGCTGAGATCGGCGGACGACGAGGACGGCGGCACGACGAGGACGGCGGCACGACGCGCCCCGCGGACGACGAGGCTCGCCCACGACGAGGCCGACCGGCTGCGAAACCGGTCGGCCAGGACGTCGCGGCGCGTCAGCGCCTGGGTGCGTCAGCGGCCCTGGTAGCCCGCCGAGGTCGAGCGGGCCGTGCCGAGCCTGCCGTAGAGCTGTTTGCCCGGGCACTCCGTGGCGAACCCGTCACGATGGCCGGAGATCACGTTGAGCCGTACGTTCCTGCCTTTCGCGTAGAGGTTGCCGCCCCCGGACGTCAGGTATGTCTTCCCCTTCGGGTTCGCCCCGAAGAGACCGAGTTTCCACGCCGTCAGCCGGGCGACGGCGTTGACCGTGGCGGAGTTCGGCTTGGCGGACGTGAACGTGCCGAGGACGGCGATCCCCATGCTGTTGCTGTTGAAACCGAGGGTGTGGGCGCCCAGGACCGGCTCCGCCACTCCCCCGGCGCGGCCCTCGTAGATCCTTCCGCACTTGTCGACCAGGAAGTTGTAGCCGATGTCGCGCCAGCCCATGCTCCTGACGTGATAGCGGTAGATACCGCGGATCACGGACGGGGCCTGTGAGCACGAGTAGCTGTTGCCCGAGGCCGTGTGGTGGACGAACGCCGCCTTCACCTTCGTCGTGTAGCGGAAGCCGCTCTCCCGCAGCTTCTCGTCGGCGCCCCAGCCGCGGCGCGTGACGATGCTCGGGCGCGGGCCGATGTACGGCTTCGCCCGCTGGGCCGCGGTCAGCTCGGCCCCGCGCAGGTCGATCAGTTCGCGTTCGGTGTCCGCGCGGTCCAGCGCCGGGATCTGTTCGGCGCCGAGCGGCGCGAGGGAGGCGTTGGCCGCGGAGGCCTCGGCCACCTCGGCGGACAGGCCGGTCGCCGATTTCGTGTCGTCCGTGTCGTTCGCGTCGGCCGCGTCGGCCGTGTCGGCCGTGTCGGCCGTCCCGAACAGGCCGAACGGGTCGAACGGGTCGGCCGGGTCGAACTCGTCCAGGGCCTGTGACGCCTGCGGGAGCTCGGGGGCGGGCGCCCGCCCGGTGCCGGCGGTCAGCGCGCGGCCGCGCGGTGGGCCCGCCTGGGCCTGCGCGGGCGGCGCCGCCCCCGGGTCCACCAGTTCCAGGTGCAGGCCGGAGGGGAGCGGTGCGGTGGTGGTGAGGGTCTGAGCGCCCCGGGCCATGTTCCGCGTACGGCGTTCGGTGTCCGGGTGGACGCGGACCTCGACGCCGTCGGAGTCGCCGACCCACAGCGGGGCGGTGGCTCCGCGGACCCGCCCGGAGGCGCTCTCGGCCGTGCCGGGGTCGGCGCCGTGGTCGGCGTTGTGGGTCTCGACGTCCTGCCAGCCGGACCAGGCGTCGGCGCCGGTCCGGCGGATGCGGACCTGGACGCGGCCGTGCAGTTCGAGGGCCGGGTCGTCCCAGACGACGCCGAGGAGGGAGAAGTGGCGGACGTTCCGCCGGGGCAGGCCCTGTTCCACCACCGCGCCGGCGAGGGCGCGGTCGCGGCCGAGGGGAGCCAGGGGCAGCGACTGGGTGCTGCCCGGGAGTTCGGGATGGTCTGGACGGTCGGGGAGCTCGCGGAGCTCCGGGCGGTCGGGAACGGATCCCGTGGTCGCGGTGTCGGGGCTCGTGGCCCTGGTCGTCCCGGTGGGCGCCGCCTCCGCGGTCGGCGCGGGTCGCACCGTCGCCGCGTTGGCGGGCGGCGTCAGCGGGAGGGCGAGAGCCGCCGCACAGGTGACACCGATCGAGGTAGCAAGCAATCCACGCATGCCACCGATCCTGGACATAGTCATACATTTCTGTCCATCGGGGAGTTGACGGACCGTCGGGATGCGTTCCGCCGAACCGGTGGCCCCGGGCGGGCCCCGCGACCGGTGCCGCGGCACGCTCGGCGCGTACGCTTGCGCGGGTGACTGCCACCGATCGCACCCCTGCCGACCTGCTGCGTTCCGCGCTCGCCGCCGATCCCGCACGCCCCCTGGTGACCTTCTACGACGACGCCACGGGCGAGCGGGTCGAATTGTCCGTGGCCACGTTCGCCAACTGGGTGGCCAAGACCGCCAACCTCCTTCAGGACGGCCTCTCCGCCGAGCCCGGCGACCGGGTCGCACTGCTGTTGCCCGCGCACTGGCAGACGGCGGTGTGGCTGCTGGCGTGCGCCTCGGTCGGCGTCGTCGCGGACATCGAGGGGGACCCCGCACGCGCCGACCACGTCGTCGCCGGGCCCGGCCGGTTCGAGGCGGGGCTGGCTTGCCGGGGCGAGCGGTACGCGCTGTCGCTCGCCCCGCTCGGACGCCGGTTCGTGCCGGGACCTCCCGAGGGCTACGACGACTACGCGGTGAACGTCCCGAGTTTCGGGGACCGATTCGCGCCCTACGCTCCCGTGGACCCCGAGGAGCCCGCGCTGATCGTGGCCGGGGCGGAGTACACCGGCGCGGAGATCGTGGAACGCGCGCGGGCGGAGGCGTCGGGGCTGGGCCTGACGGGACCCGGGGCGCGGCTGCTGTCGGGGCTGCCGTACGACACGTGGGAGGGGCTCAGCGCCGGGCTCTACGCGCCGCTGGCGAGCGGGGGGTCGGTGGTGCTCTGCCGGAACCTGGCGGAGGCCGACGAGGAGGTCGTGGCGAGGCGGATCGAGGCGGAGCGGGTGTCCGCGACGGCCCGGTAGGCGTGGGGCGACGCCGTCGGCGGCGGGCGCAGCCGGGGACCGCAGGCCCCCGGACCCCGCCGCCGGCACCGAAGGGACCTCGGCCCCACACGCCGGACGGGCTGGCTCCGTGCGCCGCGCGAACCCTCACCCGACGCTGCCGTCGCCCGTTCGGCTCACTTCCGGCCGCCCCCTCCCCGGACTTCGGGTCATCGTCGTAGGAGCAGCTCTGCGCGCTCGTGCGGGAGGGGTGGATCGGACGTGACGTACTCCGGTGGTGGGCGTGGGCCCCTCGGGCCGGGGACGGGGGCGTCCGCCGACGGGCGGGGGCTCGCGCGGCGGCGTCGGCGGCGGTGGGCGCGGTACGGGGCGGGGGCGGGGGCCGTGGTCGTACTGGGGGTCGGAGTGGCCGGCTGGGCCGTCTACATGAAGCTCGACGGCAACATCACGCCCGACAACGCGGCCGCGGCGGAGCTCGCGCGGTACGCGAAGGAACGGCCGACCTCGCTGGTGAAGGACGCGCAGAACATCCTGGTCATCGGGTCCGACTCGCGTTCGGGGGACGGGAACGGGAAGTACGGGCGGGACTCCGGGACCGAGCGGTCCGACACCACGATCCTGCTGCATCTGGCCGCCGGGCGGCGCAGCGCGACCGCCGTCTCACTGCCGCGTGACCTGATGGTGGACGTGCCGGGGTGCCTGCGGCGGGACGGCAAGCGGGCGGAGCCGACGTTCGCCATGTTCAACTACGCCTTCCAGAGCGGGGGTTCGGCCTGCGCCATCCGGACGGTGGAGAGGCTGACCGGAGTGCGCATCGACCATCACGTCGTCGTCGACTTCAGCGGGTTCAAGGACATGGTCGACGCCGTGGACGGGGTGCAGGTCTGCCTGAAGGCGCCGATCAGCGACAAGGCCGCCAAGCTGCGGCTGCCCGCCGGAAAGGTCACGTTGAACGGGGAGCAGGCGCTGGGGTACGTGCGGGCCCGCAAGTCGCTCGGGGACGGCAGCGACACCGAACGGATGGAACGGCAGCAACGGTTCCTGGGGGCGCTCGTCAACAAGGTGCAGAGCAATGACGTCCTGCTGAACCCGGTGAAGCTGTATCCGTTGCTGGACGCGGCCACGTCCTCGCTCACCACCGACCCGGATCTGGCGAGTCTGCGCGGCCTGTACGCACTGGTGCGCGGCCTGCGGCACATTCCTACCGAAAACGTGCAGTTTCTGACTGTTCCACGTGAGCCGTATGTCCACGACGCGAACCGTGACCAACTGGTGCGGCCCGAGGCGGAGAAGCTCTTCGACCGACTGCGGACCGACACACCGATCTCGGTTTCTCAGAAAATTCCCACGGGCTCCCCCCTCCCGGGGTCGGGCGACCACGTTGCGTATCGATCGGCGTGGACGACCGGAACGGCTTTCGGGACGGTTTCGCCCACTCCGCCCGCTCCCACCTTCCGCGGCAACACCGCCGCCGAGGACGACTGCGGGTAAAGCGCTTGCCAAGGGGATCCCTCCCGGGGAACTGGAGTTCCAGGAAATGGGGCGGATTGCCCGCTTGTAGGGGCGTGGAATTTGTCACGGCCGTGGCTCGACGCTGAACTGGGCGGATAGTGTGAGCGATCCGGTGCACCCGGCAGCGAGGGCCTCAGGCCCTTCCCGGGGTCGCGCACCGAGTGACCGAGACCCGAGCGCCTTAGAGGGGGTAAAGGCGCCGCGTGGCCCCGACGGAGGATTCGGACAATCGTGGACGCGCAAGGCCGTGGGCGGGCGGACGACATCGATCCCGCAGACCAGTGGGTACTCAACCCGGACACCGGTGAATACGAACTGCGACTGGGCGCTTCCGGAGCGCAGTCGACCGTCCCCCGACCGCGTGGATCCGCCGCGGACCGGGTCGGCGGCCCGGACCGGGCGCGCGGCCGCACGGCGGCGTCCGACCGGGAGTCGTCGTCGCCCCAGCAGCCGCAGAACGCGGACCTCCCGGGCCCCAGAAGGCGCCGTGGCGCACCACCGCCGGAGGAGCCGGCGAGCCGGCGCGGCCGGCGTCCGGTGAAGAAGAAGTCGAAGGCGAAGAAGATCCTGGTGTGGACCGGCGGCACCATGGCGTTCGTCCTGATCGGCGTCGCCGGGGCGGGCTACCTGTACCTCAAGCACCTCGAAGGCAACGTCACCACGACGGACGTCGGCAGCGCGGGCAAGAGCGGCTTCAGCAAGGACGAGGCCTTCAACATCCTGATCATCGGCACCGACAAGCGCACCGGCAAGGGCAACGAGGGGTACGGCGACAAGGGCAGTGTCGGTCACGCCGACACCAACATCCTGCTGCACGTCTCCAAGGACCGTACGAACGCGACCGCGCTGAGCATCCCGCGCGACTTGATCGTCGACGTCCCGAACTGCCCGACGAAGCAGCCCGACGGCAGTGAGAAGGACATCCCGGGTACGCACAACGTCCGCTTCAACACCAGCCTCGGTCAGGACGGCCGGGACGCGGGCTGCACCATGCGCACCGTCAAGGAGGTCACCGGCATCACGGTGGACCACTTCATGATGGCGGACTTCAACGCGGTGAAGACGCTGACGACGGCGGTGGGCGGGGTCGAGGTGTGCCTCGCGCACTCCGTCAACGACAAGGAGTCGAAGCTGAAGCTCCCCGCCGGCGAGTCGGTGGTCGAGGGTGAGCAGGCGCTGGCGTTCGTGCGCACCCGGCACAGCTTCGGCAACCAGGGCGACCTCGACCGCATCAAGGTGCAGCAGCAGTTCCTGAGTTCCCTCATGCGCAAGATGTCCTCCAGCGACACCCTCACCAGCCCCACGAAACTGGTGAGTCTGGCCGAGGCCGCCACGAAGGCGCTGACCGTCGACACGGGCATCGGCAAGGTCAGCACGCTGAAGGACGTGGCGCTGCAGCTGAAGAAGGTCCCCCCGAAGAACATCACGTTCCTGACGGTGCCCGTGATCGACAACCCGGCCGAGAAGGTCAAGGCGACCGTCGTCGTCGACCAGACGCGTGCGCCCCAGGTCTTCCAGATGATCACGAGCGACACGTCCTTCACCGAGGTGAAGAAGGAGGCGGCGAAGGAGAAGGCCGCCATCGCCGCCCGCCTCAAGGGCACGAAGTCCGCCGCCTCGGACGTGCGTGTGCGGATCCTCAACGGCGGTGCCCCCGGGGGCAGTGCGCAGGAGCAGCTGACCTGGCTGCAGACCGAGGCGGACGTGACCAAGTCCGAGAACGCCGGCAACGCGGGGGCCGTCCAGAGCACGACGACGCTCGAGTACGCACCCGACCAGGCGGACCAGGCACGCCGGCTGGCGGACATCATGGGCCTGTCCGGAGCGGCGATGAAGCCGGGCAAGAGCGTCACCAACGCCCAGGGAAAGCCGACGATGACCCTCGTCCTCGGCAAGGACTTCAAGGGCGCCGGGGTGAAGCTGAACTCCTCCACCGTGGCCACGCCGGACGTGGAGAAGTCCACGGCGGACAAGGTCCAGTGCGCCCGCTGACTCGGCGAAACGAGTGACCTGCGGGTCTGCCGCACGTCGCACGGCACGGGCGGCCGGGTCCTTCGGGTTCCCGGTCGCCGGTGTCCGTGCCGCGCCGTCCGGCTCGGAACGCAACCATTCGGGACGCAGGTCTGTCTGACAACCGGCACCGCTGCGCCGAGGACGATTCGGTCCGGCAGCACACGGTCAGCGGTGCCGGACCGTGATTTTACCGACGCGAAGCCAACCCGGTCCGGGCCTGGAAGGGTCTGACAGGTTGCGAACGAGTGTCGGAAAGGGTGGACCGACAGGGTGCGCTCGCGCCGACCGGGCGAAGCCCTGGCGCCGAGCACGGCCTGTCGGGTAACGGGTGGGGAGGGGCACGAAGTTGGGGCAGAGCAGGGTGCAGCAGGGAAAGGCTTCCGCAGTCGAGGACACGATGTCCCTCGCGCCGCAGGATCGCGACGTGTCGGCCGAAGCGGGAGGGCCCGGCGGAAACGGGCGTCGCCGACAGGGCCGCGGAACCGACCGGCCTCGTCGCAGACGACGTGTACTTCGCTGGTCCGCGATAGTGCTCGCGGTGGTGATATCGGGGACCGCCGGTGCCGGATACCTGTACTACCAGCACCTGAACGGCAACATCCAGAAGGGCGAGCGCAGCAGCGGCGACTCGAAGGCGAAGAAGACGGCGGCCAACACGGCCGGGCAGACGCCGCTGAACATCCTGCTGATCGGCTCCGACAGCCGTAACTCCGACGAGAACGTGGCGCTCGGTGGCAGCAGGGACAACCGCGGCAACCCGCCCCTGGGCGATGTGCAGATGCTCATTCACCTGTCCGCCGACCGCAAGAGCGCCGCGGTGGTGAGCATCCCCCGTGACACCCGGGTCGACATCCCCCGGTGCAAGGACGCGGAGACCGGCAAGACCTATCCGAAGATCAACACCATCATCAACGAGTCGCTGGCCCGTGGCGGCGCCGGTTGCACGCTGGCCACCTGGCAGAACCTCACCGGTGTCTACATCGACCACTGGATGACGATCGACTTCTCGGGCGTGGTGCGCATGGCGGACGCCATCGGCGGCGTCGAGGTCTGCGTGAAGCAGAACGTGTGGGACCGCGGGGGCTCCGGCCTGAAGATGAAGGCCGGCACGAAGAACGTCGAGGGCGAGCAGGCACTCCAGTGGCTGCGCACCCGCCACGCCTGGGGCAGTGACCTCCTGCGGGCCCGCGCCCAGCACATGTACCTGAACTCGATGATCCGCACGCTGCAGCACCAGAACGTCTTCACCGACACGGGCCGGCTGATGAACCTGGCCGAGGCGGCCACGAAGTCCCTGAAGGTCTCCGAGGAGATCGGCACGGTCAAGAAGCTGTACGACCTGGGCATGCAGCTCAAGACGGTGCCGGCGAACCGCATCACCATGACGACGATGCCGAACGTCGAGGACCCGCGGGACCGCAACCACGTGGTGCCGGCCGGCGCCGACGCCGAGAAGGTGTGGGCGATGATCCGCGACGACGTGCCGTTCGACGCCAACGGATCGGCCTCGGACGCGAAGAAGCCGGCGACCGGGGAGAAGCTCTCCAAGGATCCGGCGGCACCCGACGACAAGATCGCCGTGCAGGTGCGCAACGGCACGCGGAGCGGCACACGGGCCGCGGTGCCCGGGCGGGCCGGCACGATCGCCAGGCAGCTCACCGGCAAGGGGTTCACGCAGGCGGTGGCGGACTCCTCGGCACTGCTCGACATGGACAGGACGGTCGTCCGCTACCCCAGCGCGGACCTGGAGGGTGACGCCCAGCGCGTCGCCAAGGCGCTGGGCATTCCGATGGGTTCGGTGGAACGCACCAGCGACACCTCGGGGGTCACCGTCGTCGTGGGCGCCGACTGGCGTTCGGGGACGGCCTATCCCAAGCAGGCGGCGCCGAAGGCCGGGGACATCCCCGACAACGCCGACGCCATCAACGGGTCGGACAGCACTCCCTGCATGGACGTGTACTCGCCCTACCGCTGGTAGCCCGGCCGGCGCCCAGGACACCGGTGGTCCGGCGGGCGCCGGTTCGCACCTGACCCGAGGGGCACACGACGAAGGGGCTCGCCGTCACTCGACGGCGAGCCCCACGCGGTGGTGCCGCCTTCTCCCGCAGGTCCCGGCATCTCGGCGGGCATGGGCCCTCACCTATCGCTGAGGACCGCCGGCCGCCGGGACGCGATGACCCTCCGGGCCAGCGCCTTCGGGCTGGTCAGGAAGCCGAGGCCCCACGACATGTGCATGGTGGCGAGAGCGAGGGGAATCTGCAGCCGCGCCTTCGCCGGCAGACCCCGGCCGGCCGGCAGCGACCCGGCGACGATCGCCGCGAGGTAGCCGCCGGGGATCACGAAGCCCAGCGGGGTGAGCGCGGCGCCCACCACGATCCCGGCGGCTATCGCGCACACCGCCGTGGGCGGGGCGAGGTAGCGCAGGTTGATGGAGCCCTCGTGGTAGCGGGCCACGACGTGCCGCCAACGCCCGTAGTCCTTGTACTGCTTGGCGAGCGCCTTCACGCTGGGCCGGGGCCGGTAGGACACCCGCAGCTCCGGCGAGAACCAGATGAGACCGCCGGCCTCCCGGATCCGGAAGTTCAGCTCCCAGTCCTGGGCGCGGATGAACTCCTCGTTGTAACCGCCCTGTTGCTCCAGCGCCTCGCGCCGGAAGACACCGAGGTACACGGTCTCGGCGGGACCGGCCTGCCCTCCCGTGTGGAAGGCGGCGTTGCCGACCCCGATCTTCGACGTCATGGCCGCGGCGACGGCGTGCTCCCAGTCGTTCTCGCCCTCGGCGTGCATGATGCCGCCGACGTTCTGCGCGCCGGTCTCCTCCAGGAGCCGCACGGCGGTGGCGATGTAGTTCGGCGAGAGCATCCCGTGCCCGTCGACGCGGACGACGATCGGATGGCGGGAGGCCTTGATCGCGGCGTTCAGCGCGGCGGGCGTGCGCCCGGTGGGATTGGGGACCGTGTGCACGCGGGAGTCCTCCGCGACGAGCTGGGCGGCGATCTCGTCCGTCCGGTCCGTGGACGGACCGATGGCGATCACGACCTCCATCTCGCCTGCGTACTCCTGCGCGAGGATCGCTTGGACTGCTCCGCGCAGATGCCGCTCCTCGTTGAGGACGGGCATGATGACGGACACGGCGGGGAGCTGCACGTCGGGCTTGGCGTTCATAGGGGGCTCACGTTACCGCGAACGGGGGACAGCACCGGCCCCGCCGGGTGTGCTGCACCGGTCGGCAGATCGTATGGGCCTACCGTTCCAACGGCTTCCCCCACCCACGGCCGCCGCCCGGAGGTGCCCCCATGTCCGCCACACCGCCCCGGTCCCCGCGCCGCCCCCGCCCGCAGCGCCGCGTGCCCCCTCCTCCCGCCCGACGCCGGCGTCCCCGCTGGGCCGCGCGGGCGGCGACCACGCTCTCGGTGGTGCTGCTCGCCTCCGCGGGCATCGGCCACTCGGTGATCAGCAGCCTCGACGCCGGTATCGCCCGGGTCGACCCCTTCAAGGACATGAAGAACCGCCCGCGGGCCGGCCACGGCATGAACGTGCTGCTGGTCGGCACCGACGGCCGCGACCGGATCAGCGCGGCGGAGCGCCGCCGGTACCGCCTGGGCGGGGCGCCCTGCCACTGCACCGACACCATCATGATCCTGCACGTCTCGGAGGACCGGGAGCGGGCCAGCGTGGTCAGCCTCCCGCGCGACTCCTACGCCGAGACGCCCCCGCACACCGACCAGGTCACCGGCAACGAACACCGCGGCCACCCCATCAGGATCAACGCGGCCTACGCGGAGGGCGGTCCGCAGCTGACCGTCCGCACGGTCGAGAACATGACGCGCGTCAAGATCGACCACTATCTGGAGGTCGACTTCACCAGCTTCATGAAGACCGTGGACGTTCTCGGCGGCGTGAAGATCTGCACGGCGACGCACCTGAAGGACACGTACACCGGCCTGGACCTGGAGCCGGGCGTGCACACCCTCGAGGGCGGCGAGGCCCTGCAGTACGTGCGCTCACGGCACGCCGACGCCTCCTCCGACCTCGGCCGGATGAAGCGTCAACAGCGCTTCCTGGCGGCCCTGCTGGACCGGGCCACCTCCTCGGGGGTGCTGCTGAACCCGCTGAGGTTTCGCGACGTGACCCGGGCGGTGCTCGGTTCGGTCCGGGCCGACCGGGGCTTCGGCGCGGACGAACTGCTGGACCTCGGGCGGGCCATGCGCACCTTCTCCCCGTCCTCCTCCGAGTTCGTCACCGTCCCCATCGGACAGATGGGGTACTTCGTGAAGGGTATCGGCTCGACGCTGAAGTGGGACCCGGTGAAGTCGCGGCGCCTCTTCCGGGCCCTGCGTGACGACAAGCCCCTCGCCGCGCACGCCCGGCGGCTCGACCGCCGGGTCGCGCGCGTGGAGGTGGCGCCGCAGCAGGTCCGCGTCCAGGTGGAGAACGGCACGCGCACCACGGGACTCGGCAGGCGGGTGGACGCGGCGCTCGCGGCGACGGGCTTCCGCACGACCGGGCAGCCGGTGAGCGCGGCCGACCCGACCGTCCGGCGCACGGTCGTCGCCTACGACCCGCGCTGGGACCGCTCCGCGAAGTCCCTCGCGACCGCCCTGCCGCACAGTGAGCTGCGGGCCGTCAAGGGGCTCGGGCCGACGCTGAAGGTGACCGCCGGGGCGGACTTCCGGGGCGTGCGCACGGTCCGGGCCACCGACCCGGAGCACGCGGAGTTCACCGTCCTACGCGGCGACGAGGTGGGCTGCTCCTAGGGGGTGCGTCGCGAAGGTCCCCCTCGCCGGTGCCGACGGGGCTCCGATGGCGGGGGCGCGTGGGAGGGCGTAGGACGGAAGGGCACGCATCGGGCCCGCCCGGCGCCCCCTCATTTCCGCACGGGCCCCTCACCACCAGGAGGAGCCATGACCCAGCCCGGAACCATGAACGCCATGAGCAGCCAGATGCAGGACTGCGTCGAGGCCTGCATGTCCTGCCACAGCATGTGCGAGGAGACCATGAGCTCCTGCATGCAGATGGGCGGCCAGGCCCAGATGCAGATCATGCGCGC
Source organism: Streptomyces sp. P3 (assembly GCF_003032475.1). NCBI lineage: Bacteria > Bacillati > Actinomycetota > Actinomycetes > Kitasatosporales > Streptomycetaceae > Streptomyces > Streptomyces sp. P3. The sequence goes on along the minus strand of NZ_CP028369.1, from coordinate 2,977,359 downwards.
ACTGCTGGACTGCTCCGAGACCACCCGCATGTGCGCCGACATGATGATGCGGCGCTCGCCCATGGCGACCGAGATGTGCGCGATGTGCGCCAAGGCGTGCGACATGTGCGCCGAGGCGTGTATGGCCATGCCGGACGATCCTCAGATGACGCGCTGCGCGGAGTCCTGTCGCCGCTGCGCCGAGATGTGCCGCACGATGGCCGGCGCCACGATGTGACGCGACGCCGCCGGAACGCGGGCCGGACCACGGGATCGGCACCCGCGGCCGGCACACGGAAAGGGGCGCCCGGTGCGGGCGCCCCTTTCCTCGAGCGGGAGGTCCGGGCCGGTCCGGGTCAGTTGCCCGTGACGGTGACCTTCTCGTCGTTGTTCAGCTCGTTCACCAGCTGCTTCACCTTCGCCTTGTCCCAGACGAGGTTGCCGCCGGAGGAGCCCGAGATCGGCATGTTCAGCGAGGTGCCGTCGCCGCCGTTGACGCCCTTCATCGCGAAGAACATGGACCCGAGGTCGTACAGCCCCATGTCCTTGTCGACGATGAGCGAGTCGAGGCCGGCGCCCATCGTCGGGTACAGCTTGAAGGGGTTCAGGACCGTGCCGGGGGTCGCCACCTCGTGGGCGAGGGCCGCGAGGAACTTCTGCTGGTTCTTGGTGCGCTGCAGGTCGGACGCGGCGAACGCGTGGCGGGTGCGGACGAAGGCCAGCGCCTCCTCGCCGTTCAGCTTCTGCTTGCCCGCCTGGAAGTCGGCGCCGGAGTACTTGTCCTTGAAGGCCTTGTCGATGGTGATCTCGACGCCGCCGACCGCGTCCACGATGCTCGCGAAGCCGGCGAAGCCGATCTCCACGTAGTGGTCGATGCGCAGGCCGGTGTTGAACTCGATCGTGCGCACCAGCAGCTCGGGGCCGTCCGTGGCGTACGCGGCGTTCAGCTTGATGTGCCGGCCGGTGCCCTTGTACGTCTTGCCGGACTCGGAACCGACGAACGTCGGGAGCTCGACGTCCGAGTCGCGCGGCAGCGAGATCAGGGTGTCGCCGCCCGACCCGACGTGCAGGATCATCATCGAGTCGGTGCGCTTGCCCTCGGCGGAGCCGGTGTGCAGCTTCTTCTTCTCCTCGGCGGACATGCCCTCGCGGCTGTCGGAGCCGACGATCAGGTAGTTGGTGCCGTCGCCGCCCTCGGGCCGGTCGATGACCTTCGACAGGTCGACCTCGCGCTTCAGCTTCCCGTCGGCCCAGAAGTAGGTACCCACCGTCGTCACGACCAGCACGGTCACGACGGTGATCGCCGTCCACTTGACACGGCGGCGCCAGTTCGGCGCGGGCCGCGGCCCACCGTCGGCGTATCCGCCGCTCCCCCCGCCGTCGCCGCCGTCACCGCCGTAGACCTGGCCCGTGTTGTAGCCGCTGTCGTATCCGGTCTGGCGGGCGTCGGTGTAGTCGCCGTATCCCTGGCCGTTGACGTACGACGGCTGCGGCGGGACGCCGGCGCCCTGCGGCGGCGCGGCCGGGCCGCGGCGGACCTGCCGCATGACTCGCGGGCTCTCGGGCTGCGCGTTCGCGCTGCCGCCGCCGTACCGGTTGCCGCGGTCCCTGTCGGACCATCCCTCGGGCCAATCGTTCATGCGGACCAGTGTGCAGGGCAGTGCTGTATGCCGGACAAGGGCCGTCGGAGAATCAGGGCCCTGCTGTTGCCAAGCTGACACAAAGTCCCGGCTTGTCCCCCGCACCATAAGGTGGAGGACATGACAGACCAGGTCACCGCAGCGGACTCGGGCAGCACCCCGGACATCCCGGGCAAGCCCACGTCGGCGTCCCGCACCACCCTCAGCCACATCATGACCCACAACGACACCAACCTCCTCGGCACGGTGCACGGCGGTGTGATCATGAAGCTCGTCGACGACGCGGCGGGCGCCGTGGCCGGCCGGCACTCCGGTGGCCCCGCCGTCACCGCGTCGATGGACGAGATGGCGTTTCTGGAGCCGGTCCGCGTCGGCGACCTCGTCCATGTGAAGGCGCAGGTCAACTGGACCGGCCGGACGTCGATGGAGGTCGGCGTGCGGGTCCTGGCCGAACGCTGGAACGAGTCCGCACCGGCCACCCAGGTCGGCTCGGCCTACCTGGTGTTCGCCGCCGTCGACGCCGACGGGAAGCCGCGCACGGTCCCGCCGGTCCTTCCTGAGACGGAACGCGACAGGCGGCGCTTCCAGGAGGCCCAGATCCGCCGCACCCACCGCCTGGCCCGCCGCCGGGCGATCATGGAACTGCGCGAGCGCCGGATCTCGGAGGGACTCGAGGACTGAGGCACCGCGCGATGAAAGCCCCGGCACGCCTTGCTCGGCCTCGGGTTCCGACGCGCCCGCCGGGGCCTTCCTTCCTGAGCGGACGCCTTTGAGGCAGGTTCCCCGCCATCACGATCCGCTGGACCTGGTTCGTGCCTTCACAAATCTGCGCGCTTTACCCGTCATACGGCCCTGACCTGCACGAACACCCCTCCCCGAGGAGCCCGCCCCAGCATTTCCCCATGAACTTCAGCAGTCTGCCCAGGGCGACGTGTTCCGCGTCATCTCGGCTGCCTCGGTGATGGCGCGTTGTCTGAGACCGCCGATCAGCTGCATCGTGACGGCGGCCAGGACGTCGTCCCCGCCGACGGTCCGCCCGTCCCCGCGACGGGTGGACAGGGCGAGGAGGGGATCCTTCAGCAGCGGGGCCGGGGCCGGCTCGCCCGGCACCACCAGACTGACCGTCCCGAACCGCTTGACCCCGCCCTCGCGGACGACCATGGCCGCGTCCCGGGCCAGGGCCGTCAGGAACACGCTCGCGATCCCGTCCAGGTCGCGGACCATCGCCGGGACCGCCCTCACCCCCCGGCTCCCCAGCAGCCTCCTCACCCCGGCCTCGAACCGGTGGGCGCCGGCCACACCACTCGGTGTACGCGCCCCGCGGCGTTCACGAAGGGACACGAGCGCGCCATCGGCGTCGCGCACCTCGCCCATCAGGCCGTGGAAGGTCGGGCTGTGCAGGTACCACTCCGATCCCACCTCCACCTCGACGTTCCGGTCGATCGCCGAGATGAGGTCCCTGGGAACCAGCCTCTTCCTGGCCTCCTCGGCCGCCGCGCTTCTCGCGCCCTCGATGATCTCCGTCAGCACGGTCCGCGTCACCGACGCGGCGCTCCACGCGGCCGACCGGGAGACGTGCAACGAGGTCACGCCCCGGAACACCGCCTTGACGAGCTGAGGCTTGAACGGCAGGTCGGTCACGACGGAAGCGGTCAGTGGACCGCTGCGCTCGGTGCGTAGGGGTCGTGCGGTCATCGAAGAAGGTGCTTTCCGTTGTCGGAGGTGTCAGTGGCCCGTGCGACGGAGGTCGCCTGATCCGGGTACGACGACAGCCCCCGGCAGCGCGCCGGAGGCTGTGTTGTCTGTGCAGGTCATTGGCTGTTCTCAGCCCGGCATCCGCCCAGGATTCCGCCAGCGTGACGCCCGGCAACGGCCCTGATCGGGCCGCGACGGACAGAAAGCCGAGGATACCCCTCCGGACCGTCGAAACAGCTTCTGACCTGCATAAACCCTGCTAGGGGAGGTTCCTCGCCATCACGATCCGCTGGACCTGGTTCGTGCCTTCGTAGATCTGCGTGATCTTCGCGTCGCGCATCATCCGCTCGACCGGGTAGTCGCGGGTGTAGCCGTAGCCGCCGAGGAGCTGGACGGCGTCCGTGGTGACCTCCATCGCCACGTCCGAGGCGAAGCACTTTGCGGCCGCGCCCTGGAAGGTGAGGTCGGAGTCCAGGCGCTCGGACTTGGCGGCCGCCGCGTAGGTCAGCTGGCGGGCGGCCTCGATCTTCATGGCCATGTCGGCGAGCATGAACTGGATGCCCTGGAAGTCGGCGATGGCCTTGCCGAACTGCTTGCGCTCCTGGACGTAGCCCTTGGCGTAGTCGAAGGCGCCCTGGGCGACGCCGAGGGCCTGGGCGGCGATCGTGATGCGGGTGTGGTCGAGCGTCTTCATCGCCGTCGCGAAGCCGGTGCCCTCCTCGCCTATCATGCGGTCGGCCGGGATGCGGACGTTGTCGAAGTAGACCTCGCGGGTCGGGGAGCCCTTGATGCCGAGCTTCTTCTCCGGCGCACCGAAGGAGACGCCGTCGTCCGACTTCTCGACGACGAAGGCGGAGATGCCCTTGCTGCGCTTCGTCGGGTCCGTCACGGCCATGACCGTGTAGTAGTCGCTCACGCCGGCGTTGGTGATCCAGCGCTTCACACCGTTGAGGATCCAGTGGTCGCCGTCGCGGACCGCCCTGGTCTTCATGCCGGCGGCGTCCGAGCCCGCGTCCGGCTCGGAGAGCGCGTACGAGAACATCGCGTCGCCCTTGGCGAGCGGCGAAAGGTACCTCTTCTTCAGGTCCTCGGAACCGGAGAGGATCACCGGGAGCGAACCCAGCTTGTTGACCGCGGGGATCAGCGAGGAGGACACGCAGACGCGGGCCACCTCCTCGATCACGATGACCGTCGCGAGGGCGTCGGCGCCCGCGCCGCCGTACTCCTCGGGGACGTGCACGGCATGCAGGTCGCTGGCCACCAGCGCGTCCAGCGCCTCCTGCGGGAAGCGTGCCTCCTCGTCCACCGCGGCGGCGAACGGCGCGATCTTCGCCTCCGAGAGCGAGCGGATGGCGTCGCGGAGCATGTCGTGCTCCTCGGACGGGCGGTACAGGTCGAAATCAGCCGATCCGGCCAAGGTGTCTCACGCTCCAAAGACGCTGCGGTCACCGTGCTAATTACCGTTAAGTAACTCAAATTTTAAAGCGCCGCCGAGCCTGGTGATACGTGACCTTGGCGACAGGGGTCCCGCCCCGGGATCTGCCCGGTGAAGAGCGTCCGCACGCCCCGACTATGCTCGGGCGCGCAGCGACCGGCATCCCCCAGGAGCATTCATGGCCCTCAACATCACCGTGATCGGCACCGGCTATCTCGGCGCCACGCACGCCGCGGCCATGGCCGAGATGGGATTCGAGGTGCTCGCTCTCGACGTGGTGCGCGAGAAGATCGAGATGCTCGAGCGCGGTGAGACGCCCATGTACGAGCCGGGTCTCGAGGAGCTGCTGCGCCGGCACGTCGCCGGGTTCGAGGGATCCAGCGGGCGGCTGCGGTTCACCCAGGACTGGGCCGAGGTGGGGGCGTTCGGCGACGTCCACTTCGTCTGCGTCAACACGCCGCAGAAGCACGGCGAGTACGCGTGCGACATGTCGTACGTCGAGTCCGCCCTCGCCTCGCTCGCCCCGCATCTGACGCGGCCCGCCCTGGTCGTCGGCAAGTCGACCGTGCCGGTGGGCTCCGCGGACCGGCTGGCCCGCATGATCGCCGAGCTCGCGCCGGCCGGTGAGGACGCCGAGCTCGCCTGGAACCCGGAGTTCCTGCGGGAGGGCTTCGCGGTGCAGGACACGCTGCACCCGGACCGGATCGTCGTCGGCGTGCGCAGCGAGCGGGCCGAGGCGCTGCTGCGGCAGGTGTACGAGACGCCCCTCGGGGAGGGCTCGCCGTTCGTCGTCACGGACTTCCCCACGGCCGAGCTGGTGAAGACGTCCGCGAACTCCTTCCTCGCCACCAAGATCTCCTTCATCAACGCCATGGCGGAGGTGTGCGAGGCGGCCGACGGCGACGTCGCCAAGCTGGCCGAGGCGATCGGCTACGACGACCGGATCGGCAAGAAGTTCCTGCGGGCCGGGATCGGCTTCGGCGGCGGCTGCCTGCCCAAGGACATCCGCGCCTTCATGGCCCGGGCCGGTGAGCTCGGGGCCGACCAGGCGCTGACCTTCCTGCGCGAGATCGACTCGATCAACATGCGCCAGCGGGGCCGGATGGTGGAGCTCGCCCGGCAGGCGCTTGGGGGCGGGTCCTTCCTGGGCCGGCGGATCGCCGTGCTCGGCGCCACCTTCAAGCCCGACTCGGACGACGTCCGGGACTCCCCCGCGCTCAACGTGGCCGGGCAGATCCATCTGCAGGGCGGTCAGGTCACGGTGTACGACCCGAAGGGGATGGACAACGCCCGCCGGCTCTTCCCCACCCTCGGTTACGCCCCCTCGGCGCTCGAGGCCGTGCGGGGCGCCGACGCGGTGCTGCATCTCACCGAGTGGCGTGAGTTCCGCGAGCTGGACCCGGCGGCGCTCGGTGAGGTCGCGACGACCCGGCTGATCCTCGACGGCCGCAACGCGCTCGACCCGCAGCTGTGGCGCAAGGCCGGCTGGACCTACCGGGGGATGGGCCGCCCGACGGCCTGACACCCGAGCCCGGTCCGGCAGGGGGCACCGGGGCCGCGCCGGCAAGAGGGGCCTCGCAGCCGCGGCGGGCGACGCCGGTTCGGCCGAGGCTCAGTCGGCCGAACCGGCGTCTTCCTGCATTCTGCACCACCGGCCTGTGCGACGGCCGGTGAACTGCTTCGACCGGGACCGGCGCATCGTGGCGCGGGTCCGCGGGCCCGCGGACCTGCGAGCACCGGCGGCCCCGGCCGGGGCCGCGGACACGGAGGACGGCTCGCGCGGGTGGCGTGTGTACGCCGATCCGGCCGGGCACCCGTTCTGCCCGTGCTCGTGCCGATCCAGGAGGGTTCCATGCCGCCCGTGGCCCGTTTTCGTTCCGTCGTCCTCGACTGTCCCGATCCGCGCGCGCTCGCCGGGTTCTACGCGGCGGTCCTGGGCGGCTCGCTGGATGCCGGGGAGGGCGAGGAGGGCGAGGACGACTGGATCGTCCTGCGCGTCCCCGACGGACCCAGGATCGCCTTCCAGCAGGTGGAGGGGTACACCCCGCCGGAATGGCCACGCGCGGACCGCAACCCGCAGCAGTTCCATCTGGACCTCGACGGCGGCGCGACCTGGGAGGAGATGGACGCCGCCCACGAGCGGGTGCTGGCGCTGGGAGCCCGCCCGCTGGACCTGGAGGACCGCGAGAAGAAGGACTTCCAGGTGTACGCCGACCCGGCCGGCCATCCCTTCTGCCTCTGCCGCATCGACCACGCGTGAACCGGCCGGCCCGGACGCCACCGCGTGGAGCAGCCGGCCCGGACGCCCCCGCAGGACACTCGGGGTACTCGCCCGGGCCGCGAAGTCGGCCCAGCGCGGCACGCGCTGCGCGTTGCCCCAGGTCAAGCAGGGGCGATGTCGGTCTCCGGCCAGCCGCGGCCCAGCAGCTCGGCGATCAGGTGCCGGTAGCCGGAGGCCGTCGGCAAGCTCCCGGTGGACAGGGCGTTCGGGGATACGCGGGCGAGGGCGGCCAACCCCCGCCCGCGTCGGACGGGGTCAGCCGTCCAGCGACCCGATCGTCGCGTGGGACGCCGCGCGCGTGGTCCGCAGGTCCCGGGCCACGTCCTCGGCCGCGCCCAGCACGCGCACGGCGTTGCGCCAGGTCAGCTTGGCGAGGTCGGCGGCCGACCAGCCGCGGTCGAGGAGCTCCGCGATCAGGCGGGGATAGCCGGAGACGTCGTTCAGCCCCTCGGGGGTGAACGCCGTGCCGTCGTAGTCGCCGCCGATGCCGAGGTGGTCGACGCCGGCGGCCTCACGCATGTGGTCGAGGTGGTCGGCGACCGTGGCGACGGTGGCGATCGGGCGGGGGCGGTTCTCCTCGAAGGCCCGGTGCACCTTCATCGCCTCGGGGGTGGTGTCGAGGTGGTGGAAACCGCGGGCGCGCATGTTGTCGTCGGCCGCGGCCGTCCAGTCGACCGCCTCCTGAAGGACGAACTTCGGCACGAACGTCACCATCGCCATGCCGCCGTTGGCGGGCAGCCGCTCCAGGACGTCGTCCGGGATGTTGCGCGGGTGATCGCAGACCGCCCGCGCGGAGGAGTGGGAGAAGATCACCGGCGCGCTCGTCGCGTCGAGCGCGTCCCGCATGGTGGTCGCCGCCACGTGCGAGAGGTCGACCAGCATGCCCTCGCGGTTCATCTCGCGCACGACCTCGCGGCCGAAGGCGGACAGACCGCCGACCGCGGGCTCGTCGGTCGCCGAGTCCGCCCAGTCCACGTTGTCGTTGTGGGTGAGCGTCAGGTAGCGCACGCCGAGCGCGTACAGCCCGCGCAGTGTGCCCAGCGAGTTGGCGATGGAGTGTCCGCCCTCCGCGCCCATCAGCGAGGCGATCCGGCCCTCCGCGCGGGCCGCCTCCATGTCGGCGGCCGTCAGCGCCGCGCGCAGGTCGCGCGGGTGGCGGGCGACGAGCCGCCGGACGCAGTCGATCTGCTCCAGCGTCGCCGGGACCGCGTCGGGCAGGTCGGAGCGCACGTACACCGACCAGTACTGCGCGCCGACCCCGCCCGCGCGCAGCCGGGGGATGTCGGTGTGCAGGTGGGCGTGCTGGTCGGCGGCGATGTCGCGGGCGTCGAGGTCGTAGCGGACCTGTTCGCGCAGCGCCCAGGGCAGGTCGTTGTGACCGTCGGCGACCGGGAACTCGCGCAGGAGCTCGCGGGCGGCGGCCAGTGAGGTCGACTCGCTCACGTCGCCCGTCACTTCCCGAAGCCGAAGCCGTTCGAGCCCTCGACCTTGGCCCGCAGACGCTTGCCCTTCTCGCTGGCCTGGTCGTTGAGCTCCTGCTGGAACTCGACGATCCGGGCGAGCAGCTCCTCGTCGTGCGCGGCGAGGATGCGGGCGGCCAGCAGGCCGGCGTTGCGCGCGCCGCCGACGGAGACGGTCGCGACGGGCACGCCGGCCGGCATCTGCACGATGGACAGCAGGCTGTCCATGCCGTCCAGGTACTTCAGGGGCACGGGCACGCCGATCACCGGCAGCGGGGTCACGGAGGCGAGCATGCCGGGCAGGTGGGCCGCGCCGCCGGCGCCCGCGATGATCGCCTTGAGGCCGCGTCCGGCCGCCTGCTGGCCGTACGCGATCATCTCGCGCGGCATGCGGTGCGCGGAGACGACGTCGACCTCGTACGCGATCTCGAACTCGTCGAGGGCCTGGGCTGCGGCCTCCATGACGGGCCAGTCGCTGTCCGACCCCATGACGATGCCGACCAAGGGCAGGGGGGGCGCGTCAGCGCTCGTTGAGGGGTGGTGGTCGGGCGACGGGAGGGCAGGGCTCATTCGGTGATCGTGCCTCTCAGGTAACCGGCTGCGTGACGTGCGCGTTCGAGGACGTCGTCCAGGTCGTCGCCGTAGGTGTTGACGTGGCCGACCTTGCGGCCGGGCTTCACGTCCTTGCCGTACATGTGGATCTTCAGCTGGGGGTCGCGGGCCATGCAGTGCAGGTACGCGGAGTACATGTCCGGGTAGTCGCCGCCGAGGACGTTGACCATGACCGTCCAGGGGGCGCGCGGGCGCGGGTCGCCGAGCGGGAGGTCCAGGACCGCGCGGACGTGGTTGGCGAACTGCGAGGTGATCGCGCCGTCCATCGACCAGTGGCCCGAGTTGTGCGGGCGCATCGCCAGCTCGTTGACGAGGACGCGGCCGTCGCGGGTCTGGAACAGCTCGACCGCGAGGTGGCCCACGACGCCGAGTTCCTTGGCGATGCTGAGGGCCATCTCCTCGGCCCGCAGCGCGAGGGCCTCGTCCAGGCCGGGGGCCGGGGCGATCACGGTGTCGCAGACGCCGCCGACCTGCTGGGACTCGACGACCGGGTACGCGACCGCCTGACCGTGCGGGGAGCGCACGACGTTGGCGGCGAGCTCGCGCACGTAGTCGACCTTCTCCTCGGCCAGGACGGGGACGCCGGCCCGGAAGGGGTCCGCGGCCTCGTCGGCGGAGTCGACGACCCACACGCCCTTGCCGTCGTAACCGCCGCGGACGGTCTTCAGGACCACCGGGAAGCCGTCGCCCTCGGCCGCGAAGGCGGCCACGTCGGCCGGGTCGGTCACGATCCGGTGCCGTGGGCACGGGACGCCGATCGCGTCGAGTCTGGCGCGCATCACCCCCTTGTCCTGGGCGTGCACCAGCGCGTCGGGGCCCGGGCGGACGGGGATGCCGTCCGCCTCCAGCGCCCTGAGGTGCTCGGTGGGAACGTGTTCGTGATCGAAGGTGATCACGTCGCACCCGCGCGCGAACTCGCGGAGCGTGTCGAGATCGCGATAGTCGCCGATGACGACATCGCTCACGACCTGCGCCGCGGAATCCTGTGGGGTGTCACTGAGGAGCTTGAACCTGATGCCGAGCGGGATGCCCGCCTCGTGTGTCATACGAGCGAGCTGCCCCCCGCCGACCATGCCGACTACCGGGAACGTCACGCCCCCAGGGTATCGGCCACGCCACCGCGGCCGGATCCCGCGCCTCTTACCCGGGCCTTTCCCTGCTCATACCCGCGCCCATACCCGCCGTATCGCCGCATCTGCCCCGTCGGACGCTGTCCGGTGAGCGGGACCACAGGAAACCTGCAGGAGTGGTGGTTAGCATGGCTGGGTTGACGAAACCGAACCCGGACGGGGGCCTGTACGACCATGGCGCATGGTTCCTCGGGGCTGAAGAGGCTCGTTCACGAGCTGGCCAAGTTCGGAGCCGTGGGCGGTGCGGGCCTGCTGGTCAACCTCGGCGTGTTCAACCTCGTCCGCCATCTCACCGACCTGCCGGTGGTGCGGGCCAGTCTGCTCGCGACGTTCGTGTCGATCCTCTTCAACTACGTCGGGTTCCGCTACTTCACCTACCGTGACCGCGACAAGGGCGGGCGAACCCGGGAACTGACGCTTTTCCTGCTGTTCAGCGCGGTGGGCGCGGTGATCGAGAACGGGCTGCTGTTCGTGGCGACGTACGGCTTCGGCTGGGACAGCCAGCTGCAGAACAACGTGTTCAAGTTCGTCGGCATCGGGGTCGCGACGCTGTTCCGGTTCTGGTCCTACCGCACCTGGGTCTTCCGGACGCTGCCGGTGACGGAGCTCTCTCCCGGCGCGGAGCCGTTCCGCGCGGTGGCCGAGCAGGCCCGCAGGCCCGCGTCGAAGGCTTCGCAGCGGGTCGGCTGAGCCTGCCGGGTACCGGCCTGGGCCGCGGGGGCCGCCGGGCGTGCGGGGCCGCCGAGCCCGCGGGGCGGCCCGCTGCCCTCACCTGACGGTCGGTTCCCCGTCGTTCGCCGTGCGCGTCTGCGGTGCCGTGCGGGACAGGAACAGGCCGAAGACGGGGGGCTGCGCCTGGAGCATCTCCAGACGGCCGCCGTCGGCCTCCGCCAGGTCGCGGGCCACGGCCAGACCGATGCCGGTGGAGTTGCGGCCGCTGATCGCCCGCTCGAAGATGCGGGCCCCCAGGTCGGCGGGGACGCCCGGTCCCTCGTCGGTCACCTCGACGACGGCCTGGTTGCCGGTGACCCGGGTGCGCAGCGCCACCGTGCCGCCGCCGTGCATGAGGGAGTTCTCGATCAGGGCGGCCAGGACCTGGGCGACCGCACCGGGCGTGCCCACCGCGCGCAGATGGCGTTTGCCGGAGCTGACGATGGCCCGGCCGTCGCCCCGGTAGGCGGGCCGCCACTCGGCGAGCTGCTGCTGGATGACCTCGTCGAGGTCGAAGGTGACGGCGGAGCCGGTGCGCGGGTCCCGGGCGTTGGTCAGCAGCCGTTCGACGACGTCCGTCAGGCGTTCCACCTGGGTCAGGGCGATCGTGGCCTCCTCCTTCACCGTGTCGGGGTCGTCGGTGAGGGTGATCTCCTCCAGGCGCATGGAGAGGGCCGTCAGGGGGGTGCGCAGTTGGTGGGAGGCGTCCGCCGCGAGCCGCCGTTCGGCGGTGAGCATGCGGGCGATGCGTTCCGCGGAGGAGTCGAGGACGTCGGCGACCCGGTCCAGCTCGGGGACGGCGTACCGCTTGTGGCGGGGGCGCGGGTCGCCCGAGCCGAGGCGTTCGGCGGTCTCGGCGAGGTCGGTCAGCGGGGAGGCGAGGCGGTTGGCCTGACGGATGGCCAGCAGGACCGCGGCGACCACCGCGAGCAGCGCCACCAGGGCGATGATCAGCAGGGTGCGGCCGACCTCCCGGGTCACCGTGGAGCGCGGCTCCTGGACCAGGACGGTCTCGCCCTCCTCGCCGCTGGCGTGTGCCTTGATGACGTCGCCGGTGGGCTTGGTCCCGACCTCGATGACCGGCCGGCCGGGAATGCGGATCTCGGCGTAACGGTCCTGCGTGACCTGGTCGCGCAGGATCGCCGGGGTGACGTTCTCCGAGCCGACCAGCCGGCTGTCCACGATGCTCGCCAGCCGCAGTGCCTCGGAGTCGACCCGCTCCTGGGCGCTGTTGCTGATCGTGCGGGTCTCGACGATGACGAGGGACACCCCGAACACCGCGATGACGACGAGCACCACGGCGAGGGTGGACTGGATCAGACGGCGGCGCACGGTGCCCTCCGGGGCGGTGACGTGACGAGAGCGGTTTGCACGACGCCCTCAGGGGGTGCGGGAACTGCGCGACCGGCACCCGACCGGCCGAGGACGCGCGTCCCGCACGAGCCGGGTCGATGGTGGCGCGTCGTCCGGCCGGCCCCGGCGCAGCGGTCAGCTCTTCTCGAAGCGGAAACCCACACCCCGCACGGTGGCGATGTAGCGGGGGTTGGCCGCGTCGTCGCCGAGCTTCTTGCGCAGCCAGGAGATGTGCATGTCGAGGGTCTTGGTCGACGACCACCAGGTGGTGTCCCACACCTCGCGCATCAGCTGGTCGCGGGTGACGACCCGGCCCGCGTCGCGCACCAGGACCCGCAGCAGGTCGAACTCCTTGGCGGTGAGCTGGAGTTCCTCCTCGCCCATCCACGCGCGGTGCGACTCGACGTCGATGCGCACGCCGTGCGTGGCGGGCGGCTGCTGCGGTTCGGACGCGCCGCGCCGCAGCAGGGCCCGGACCCGGGCGAGGAGCTCCGCCAGCCGGAAGGGCTTGGTGACGTAGTCGTCCGCGCCCGCGTCCAGGCCGACGACGGTGTCCACCTCGTCGGCGCGCGCGGTCAGGATCAGGATCGGAATGGCGTGGCCCTCGGCGCGCAGCCGCCGGGCCACCTCCAGGCCGTCCATGCCGGGCAGACCGAGGTCCAGCACGACCAGGTCGACGCCGCCCTGCATTCCGGCGTCCAGCGCGGTGGGGCCGTCCTCGCGCACCTCGACCTCGTAGCCTTCCCTGCGCAGTGCGCGGGCCAGCGGCTCCGAGATGGACGCGTCGTCCTCGGCGAGCAGTACTCGGGTCATGAGCTGATGGTAGTCCGCGGCGGGCGGCCGTCGAAGTGTGATCGCCCACGGGCTTTCTTACCCCGGACATGCCGGACAGCCCGGCCGCCGCCCGGGGTCCGCGAGACCGTGGGTGGTGGTACGGACCTGCGGTCGAGGGATGGCATCCTGGTTCAGACCTTCGAAGTAGCGGCCACGATTCCTTGATCACCTGTGATCCGTGTCTCAACTCCTTCCATATGCGGCGTTGTGCTGCCGTATGGTGAGAGAACGCCTGTAGTACACACGGACCTTTGGCGGTCGGCTTGACGCCGAGGGTCTCTTCTGTGTGCGGGCCGGTCCGCCGGCCCCGAAAGGAACGACCTGTGGCCGGGCCCCCGACGAGGGGGCGTGGATCCCGGTGGTCGCCGTCCACCGCTTCGAGACCCGGAGCGGACTCCCCCCGGGCGTAGGGGTGGGCGACGCGGTCCGCCGGTGCCGGCCAGCCCCCACCGGGCGCGTGAGCTCTCGCGGCGCGTCCCGACCAGCAAGGAACGACATGGCGTCCAGCCTGACGAAGGACTCGGTCCGCCCGGGCACCCCCGGCTCCGGGAAGACCTTCTTCGGCCACCCCCGCGGACTGGCCACTCTCTTCATGACCGAGATGTGGGAGCGTTTCTCCTACTACGGCATGCGGGCCCTGCTCCCGCTGTACCTGGTCGCCCCCGGCGGCCTGCACCTCAGCGCCGCGACGGCGACCGCGATCTACTCGGTCTACCTGTCGCTCGTGTACCTGCTCGCCCTGCCCGGCGGCTGGTTCGCGGACCGCGTGCTGGGCCCCCGCAGGACCGTCGCGGTGGCCGGCGCGATCATCATGCTCGGCCATCTGACCCTCGCGCTGCCGAACGCGGGCACCTTCTACGCGGGTCTCGGCCTCGTCGCCATCGGCTCCGGCCTGCTCAAGGCCAACATCTCCACGATGGTCGGCCACCTCTACGACGGCCCGGACGACCCGCGCCGTGACGGCGGCTTCACGCTGTTCTACATCGGCATCAACCTGGGCGCGTTCGCCGCGCCGCTGATCATCGGCACCATCGGTGAGAACGTCAACTGGCACCTGGGCTTCGCGCTCGCCGCGCTCGGCATGGGCCTGGGCCTCACCCAGTTCCTGCTCGGCGGCCGCCACCTGAGCCCCCGCTCGGACGTCGTCCCCACGCCGCTGTCGGCGCGGGAGAAGGCGGCCACGCTGCGCAAGGCCGCGTTCTGGGCGGCCGTCGCGATCGTCTTCTACGCCGTGGTGGGCGTCTCCGGCGTCTACACCCTGAACTGGCTGCTGGTGCCGATCACGGTGGCCGGCCTGGTCATCCCGGTGCTCGTCATCGCCCGGATGAAGCGGGACAAGGAGCTGGACCGCGCCGAGCAGTCCAAGCTGACGGCGTACGTCTGGTTCTTCGTCGCCGCGGCCGTGTTCTGGATGATCTACGACCAGGGCGGCTCGACGCTGTCCCTGTTCGCGGAGTCCTCCGCCGAGAACAGCGTCCTCGGCTGGGACTTCCCGGTCTCCTGGTACCAGTCGGTCAACCCGGTCCTGATCATGGCCCTGGCCCCGCTCTTCGCCTGGGCCTGGCTGGCCCTGGCCCGGCGCGGCAAGGAGCCGAGCACCGCGACGAAGTTCGCCATGGGGCTCGTCCTGGTCGGCGCGTCGTTCTTCCTGTTCCTGGCCCCGCTGGCGATCGCCGGGGGCGGTCACAAGGCGGCCGCGCTGTGGCTGGCGGCGATCTACTTCGTGCAGACCGTCGGCGAGCTGACCCTCTCCCCCGTCGGCCTGTCCGTCACCACGAAGATGGCGCCCGCCAAGTACGCCTCGCAGATGATGGGCGTCTGGTTCCTGGCCGTCACAGCGGGCGACGCCACGACCGGTCTGCTGTCCATCGCCGGCGTCGACCTCAACAAGACGGGCGTCGTGGCCCTGGAGGCCGTGCTCGCCGTGGTCGCCGGCGCAGCGGTGTGGATGTACCGCAAGAAGGTCAAGGAGCTCATGGGGGACGTGCACTGACGTCCGTTCCCGAGCTGAGGGGGGGGCCGCCGTACCCGTGGGGTACGGCGGCCCCCCGTCGTCGTCGGTGCGCGGCTCAGTCCGCCCGCCTCCCGGGCATGAAGGTGAACACCGCGCCGCCCAGCAGGATCGCCGTGCCCGCCACCAGGCCCAGGGCCTTCAGCGCGCCGTGGTCGCCGGAGCCCGTCTCCGCGAGACCGCCGCTCGTCGACGCCGACCCGCCCGAGGACGACGAACCGCCGCCGGACGCGCCGCTCGCCTGCTCCGCGGTGTTCAGCGTGAGGGAGACGGCCGTGCTGTCCGGAGTGCAGGTGGTGGTCGTACCCATGGCCTCGACGGTGAGGACACCCGGGGAGAGCGTGGACTCACCGGTCGCGCCGGGCTTGTAGACGCCCGTGAGATCCGGGATCCGGATGGGGCTGTTCTGCGGGATCGGCGTGGAGTTCAGCGGGCCTTCCACCCTCACCGACCCCTTGTCCGCGCCGCCCAGCACGACTTGCAGGATCGGCTTCACCTTGCCGGCCGGGATGGCGATGGGGCTGTCCATGACCGACTTCTTGAACTGCACGGTGAGGTCGTAACTCCCGTTGTTCTTCCTGGCGTTGATCTGGATGGGCGAGGTCGCCTTCTTCACGCCGATCGGCGACTGGCAGGTGTAGGGGATGTCGACGACCTTGCCGGTGAAAGCGGTCGCGCCGCCGCCGGTCCCGGACGCCGACGCGGTGACGCCGGGCGACGGCGACCGACTCTGCGAGGGGTCGGGGGATGTGCTCGGCGAGGACGAACCCGATCCCGAACTCCCCGATCCCGCCGTCACGGTGATGGTCGCCGCCGGCTGGACCGCCTCCGTCGGCGCGCACCTGGTGTCGGTCGACAGCGCGTTGACGACGTAGGCGTCCGGCGTCAGCGTCACCTGTCCGGCCGCCGTCAGTTTCAGCGTGCCCTTCATGTCGGACAGCGTCATCGCGCCGCCCTTGGGGATCGCCGGGTTCTGCCGGGTCCCCTGCATCGCGATGTCGGCGCTCTGCGCGCCGGCCGCCTTGAGGGTGCCGGACGGCTGGACCGAGTTCGCGGGCAGGTCGATGATGTCGGGGTTCTTCGACGCGGCCTGGGTGAACTTCCAGACGACGTCGACGGTGTCGCCGACCTTCGCCGTGGCCGGCGCGCTGATCTCGACCTTGGTGGTGCCGTTGACGTCGGGCAGACCGATGCCCGAGGGCGGAACGCACTTGGTGGCGTAGGCGACCTCCGCTGCCTGTGCCGGTGCGGCGGTCACGCCCAGCAGGACGGCCGCACCGGTGAGCATGACGGCGGCGCCCGCTGCGGCCGCGCGCTTCCGGGCGGGCGCCCGCTCGGAGGGTATGGCTCTCTCACTCACGTGGATCCCTTCCTGTGGGGAGTCGTGGGGCTCGTCGGACTCGTGGGACGTGTGGGACGTGCGGGGGCCGGCGGGCTCACCGGGGCCGGAGGAGGCGTGGGGGCCGACGGGGGTGCGGGGTCCGCGGGGTCCGCGGAAGGGTTGGGGGCCGGAGGAGACGTGGGAGTCCCGGAGGCCGCGGGAGGGCTGAGGGTCGAAGGACTCTCAGGAGCCGTGGAGGCCCGAGGAGGCGCGGGAGCCGGGGAGGCCCGAGAAGGCGCGGGAGCCGGGGAGGCCTTGGGAAGGGTGAGGGTCGCCGGGGGCGTCGGTCGGTCGGGTTGCGGGGCGGGGCCGCGGACCGCCGCGCCCGGAGTGCCGTCGGGGGTGAACCACGGCAGGGTCGCGTGGGAGAGGGCGGAGGGCTCGGGCTCCGGGGCGGGCCGCGGACGTCCCCGAAGGAGGGTGCGGGCCGGCTGCCGGGCCGCCGGGCGAGGGCGCACCCGGTCCACCACGGCCATCCCGATACGGAACAGCGCCGTCGGCACCACCAGGCAGAGCAGGATCCAGAAGAGGGTCACGCCCCAGGGGCGGCCGACGCCCCACGGCTGCTCGGCGAGGACCTTCCCGCCGTACTCGAGGGAGACGGTGTAGTCGCCGTGCGCGCCGGCGGCGAGCTCCACGGGCAGCTCGACGCGTGCCTTCCCGCCGGGGCGGATCGTGCCGTGCCACTGGCGCTCGTCCCATTGCGCGGCGAACACCCCGTGCGCGGTGCCGACGCGGAAGACGGGGTTCTCGACAGGACCGGTGCCCACGTTGCCGACGGTGAAGACGAGCGTGCGGGAGGGTGGCGCGCCGAACCAGGTGAGCAGTCCGCCGGAACCCTCGAGCCGGGTGTCGGTGAGCACCGACAGCCGTCCGCCGGTCGTCGCCGCGGGCAGCGGCCGTACTGGGTGCCCGGCCACCTGGAACACCGCGTCGGCCTGGGCCTTCGCACCGGTCGCGGTGGCCACGTGCACCACGCACGGACAGGGCGCCGGCGGTTCGGCCACCGGCAGCGGCCGGCTGAAGCGGCCGTCGGCGTCGGTGGTGACGGCGCGGCCGTCGGCGTTGGCACAGGAGTTGGTCCCGCCGACGACGCCCCGGGCCGGCGTCGCCTGCCCGCAGATCAGCAGCATCACCAGCGTGCGCGGCCGCCAGCCGCTGCCGTTGACGGTGACCGAACCGCCGGTGCCGGCCTGGGCGGTGGAGAGCGTGACGGCCGGCCCGTCGGCGGCGGCCGCCGGACCGGCCGCGGGCAGCAGCGACAGGAACGGCAGGAGCAGGGCCGGAACCAGGAACAGCAGCAGGGACGGGAGCACGGCCGGCGTCGTCGCCGTGCTGCGCGGCTTGCCTCTCACGCCGGCGCTCCTCTCGACTCGGCTCGCGCGGCGGCCGGGCGGCGCCCGCGTCGTCGTACGGCCACCACGGCCGCCGCCGTCGGCAGTGCGACGGCCGCCGCGCCCGCCGTCGCGGCCCACGGCACGAAACGGGCCGACGCGTGCCCGATGGCCTGCGCCGCACCGGGAGCGGTGACCGTCAGGCGCACGGTGACCGCGTCCAGGGCGGGGCGGTCCGGCCAGGGCTCGTCGAGGGCGAGGCGACTGCCCGGCGGGAGCCGGACGGGCAGAGTGCGCGGGGCCCGGTCGAGGACGGCCCCGAGGACGCCGTCCGCGTGCACGGCGAGCCGCGGGACGAGGACCGTGGTGCCCCGGTTGACCAGCTCGTACGTGATGCGGTCGCCGTGCACGGCCACCCGCTCGACGGTCAGCGCGGCCAGCCGCGGACCGCCGACCCGGACCAGCAGCGGCACCGCGGTCTTGCGGCCGGCCGCGTCCCGCACGGCGATCTCACCGGCGACGTCGCCGGGCCGGGCGTCCACCGGGACGGTCACCGTGAAGGGGACCTCGGCGCGGGTGCGGGCGGGCACCGTGAGGGCGGCCGGCCCGGCGAAGGCGACGCGCAGACCGTCGCCGGCCGCCCGCAGCCGTACGGTGAGCGGCTCGGCGCCCCGGTTGATGACGGACACCGTGTCCTGGAGCACCGCGCCGGGCTCGCCCTCGCAGTAGAAGGACGGCCGTCCTCCTCCCGAGGGTGCCGCCGACCAGCCTCTCCCGGAGTCCGCGGGCACGGCGGCGAGCAGCAGGGGCAGGGACAGCAGCAGGACCAGCGGCAAGGACAGCAGCGGGGCGCGGGCTGCGGGGTACGGCATCGGCGGCTCCAGCACTCGTGCGCGGGGTGCGGTGCGGTCAGTGGCGGGCGCGCGCCGGCTGGTTGCGCCGGGTCAGCCACAGGGCGCCCGCCGCGCCGGCCAGCAGCACGGTGCCGCCGAGGGTGCCGAGGGCGATCGCGGAGTCCTCGGGGCCGGTCTGCGGGAGATCGCCGCCGGTGCCGCCCGATCCGGTGCTGCCGCCCGAACCCGTGCTGCCGCCGCTGGAGCTGCCGCCTCCGGATCCGCCGCCGGACGCCGTCACGTCGAGGGTGAGGGAGGGGCCCGGGGTGTTGGAGGGCGTGCACGTGGTGGTCGTGCCGAGCGCCTTGATGGTGAGCACGCCGGCCGTGAAGGTGACCTTGCCGGACTTCTTCGGCGTGTACGTGCCGCTGAGATCGTTGATCTTGATGGGGGTGTTCTCCGGGATCGCGGCCTGGTTGGCGGGCCCGGTGACGTCCAGGGTGCCGCTGTCGGCGCCGCCCAGCTTGACGGTGGCGCTCGGCTTCATGGAACCGGCGCCGAGTTCGACCGGGCTGGAGGACACGCCCTTCTGCCAGGACATGGTGATCCGATAGCCGTCGCCGCTCTTGACGGCCTTGATGTCGATGGGCGAGACGGCGCTCTTGTCTCCGATCGGGGTCCTGCAGGCGTAGTTGACGTTCACGACCTCGGCCACGGCCGCGGGGGCGGCCGTCCAGACCACCGCCACGCCGGCCAGGGCCGCGGCAGTCGCGAGCGCGGCGGTTCGCTTCCGGTTCGACACGGTCCCGTCCCCTCACTCCCACCGCCCCGCCCTTACTGACGAGGCATCAGATTGAGCCGTCAAGGTACGCCCGGGGCGATGAGGAGGGAAGAGAAGGTGCGCGCCGGAGTTGTGACGATCCGGCGCGCCGGTTCAGCGGGCCCGAAGGAGCGCGGGAGCCCCCCAGCGCCGGAGGACCTCGGGGACCGCGACCGTCGCGTCGGGACGCTGATGCTGCTCGAGAAGGGCCGGCAGCAGCCGACTGGTGGCCAGCCCCGACGCGTTGAGCGTGTGCACGTACTGCGGCTTCCCGCCGTCGGCCGGTCGCCACCGGATCAGACCGCGCCGCGCCTGGTAGTCCCGGGCGTTCGACACCGAACTGACCTCGGCGTAGGCCCCCAGGCTGGGCAGCCAGACCTCGACGTCGTACGTCTTCACCTGCGCCGGGCTGGTGTCTCCGGCGGCGAGTCTGACGACGCGGTATCGCAGCCCGAGTCCTGCCACCAACTCCTCAGCACGGGCCAAAAGCTCAAGCTGCGCGGCCTCCGACTCCTAGGGACGGACGTACTGCACCATCTCGACCTTGTTGAACTGGTGGCCGCGCAGTGTCCCGCGTTCGGCCGTGCGGTAACCTCCGGCCTCCTTGCGGTAGCAGGGCGTGTACGAGACGTACTTGAGCGGCAGATCCCGTTCGTCGAGGGTCTCGCCGCGGTGCAGCGAGACGAGCGCCGTCTCGGCGGTGGGCAGCAGGAAGCGCTCCGGACGGCCGTCCGCGCCGCGCTCGGTGACGTACACCTCGTCGGCGAACTTCGGGAACTGGCCGGCCGTGTACCCGGCTTCGTAGGCGAGTTGGTGCGGTGGCAGCACGAACTCGTAGCCCGCCCGGCGGTGGGTGTCGAGGAAGTGGTTGAGCAACGCCCACTCCAGGGCGGCGCCCGGCCCCCGGTAGACCCAGTTGCCGCTGCCGGCGAGCGAGGCGCCGCGCCGGTGGTCGACGAGGCCGAGCTCCTCGGTGAGCGTGATGTGGTCCTTGGCCGGGAAGTCGAGGGCGGGCAGCGCGCCACAGGTCCGGAGGACCTCGTTGGCCTCCTTGCCGCCGGCGGGCACATCGTCGTCGGGGAGGTTGGGCAGGGAGTCGAGGAAGTCCTGGTGGCGCCGGGCTAGCAGGGCGAGAGCGGCCTCGGCCTCGGCGACCCGGTCGGCCAGCCGTGCGGCGTCGGCGAGCAGCCCGGCGTCGTCCTGCGGCGCGGCCGCCGCCCGGGCCACGGCCCGGCGGTGTGTGGCGATGTCCGCCGAGACGCGACGGCGCTCCGCGCGCAGACGCTCCACGGCGGCACGGGCCGCGCGGAACTCCGCGTCCAGGGCGAGGAAGGCGGGCAGGCCGGCGTCGACCCCGCGTTTGCGCAGGGCGTCGCGGACCCGGTCGGGATGCTGTCGGATGAGGGTGACGTCGAGCATGGTGCGCGCTCCGTCCGGTGCTGCCGGAACGGCACGCGCCGCCCCGGGGTGGGTCCCTCGGGGCGTGGGCGAGAGGGTGCTCGCGGTGCCACCACGCCTTCACCGCCGTACCGCCCGCCCGGCGGACAGTCGCCTGTCGGCCGGATGGTCGGACACCGGTCTCGTTCGGGCCCGGTGACGGGGGCCGGCCGGCGGGGCATTTCCTCCCCGCACTCGGGAGCGGATTCGACCGGGGACGCGAGACCGCCTTCACACCATCCGGCGGCTCTCTGTACTCGCGAACCCTGACCTACTTGCCTCCGTCAGCGCGTTGTTGACGAGGGTAGGGCGGGCGGCGCCGGGGCGCCAACGGGTTTCGGGGTGGGCGTCGGGCCGGTGGGGTTGGTCAGGCCGGGGCGCCCAGTTCCGCCCAGACGGTCTTGCCGGCCAGGCCGGGGGCGCGGATGACGCCCCAGTCGAGGCAGAGGCGCTGGACGATGAACATGCCGTGTCCGCCCGGGCGGCCCGCGCGGTGCGGGGTGCGCGGGGCCGGCTGTCCCGTGCCGCGGTCGGAGACCTCCACGCGGATCACCTTCTTGTCGCAGCCGAGAACCAGCCCGTCCGGCCCGTCGGCGTGCAGGCACGCGTTGGTCACCAGCTCGGAGACGACGAGCAGCACATCCTCGGCGGCGGCCCGCTGGTCGGCGGTGGCGGCGGGCAGCCAGCCCCAGGCGTACAGCGCCTGCCGGGCGAAGTCGCGGGCGAGCGGGACGACGCCGCTGGCGTCCTCGAAGCTCAGTCTGCGTACCTGAGGGCCGCCGGACGGCACGGAGGCCACGGCTGCCGTGCCCCCTCCGGACGCACCGGCCTCCTGCGGGCCCCCTTCGGACGCCCCGGAAGCGCCGCTGGGCTCCGGGCCGCGGTCGCCCGGTGAGTAAGGCCGGGTGGTGCTCATCAGCGCTTCACCTCACCGATTCCCCGATTCAACCGGTTCACAGTTCAACAGTCGATCACTACACTCAGTACGTAGCCGAACGGCGTATGTGTCGACGCCACCGCCGACATGTTCGGGTTCAGGATGTCTCCTGCCCGGGGGAACCGGGGGAACACCCCCCACCTTCGCCCCGTTTCCACCCGTTTCGGACGGACGGCGAAGCTCAGCCGTCCCCGTCACGCCCGTCGCGCTCGCCCTCGTCGCCCGCGAGGGCCGCCTCCACCGTGTCGTGCACGGTGAACACCGCGTCCGCACCGGTGATCTCGAAGACCCGCGCCACCACGGGCTGCATGCCGGCCAGATGGACTCCGCCACCGGCCGCCTCCGCCTTCAGGCGGGCGCCGAGGAGCACGTTGAGCCCGGTGGAGTCGCAGAACTCCAGGCGCGCGCAGTCCACCACCAGCCGGCTGAGGCCTCTGGAAAGGCAGTCGTCGAGTGGCTCGCGCAACAGATCGGCCGTGTGGTGATCCAACTCACCTGCCGGGGTCACCACGGCACTCGAGCCTTCCTGTCGCACCTCGACCAGAAGCCGGCCAGACTGTGCGCTGCCGACCGTCCCGCGGTCCATGCCGTCTCTCTCCCGGGGTCGTGAACTGGTTGCTGACGCTCTCGCACCCTACGCCCTCGACCAGTGACCTCACACCTGAACAATCACACACAAACGGACATAAGCCTACAAAATGCACTTGCGATCGGTCAAGTAAAGCGGGTAGGGCTAAGGGGAACACGTACCCGACACGGCCGGCTATGGAGGCGCCGCACACCGAAGTGCGCTCACTGGCATCGGCAGCCATACGCCGAGAACGATGGAGGACTCATGTCACCCCGGCTCGACGCACCGCATACCCGCGGAGCGACGTCGACACCCCCTCCGGAACTGAAAAGTCTGGAACCCATCGCACAGCACGCGGTGCAGGACGTCGACCCCACCGACCTCCTCGCCGGACTCCCGGACATCCCCCCGTACGACGAGATCGCACCCGTCGACGCACGGGCCCTGTCCAAGACCCTGTTCGCGCGGCTCGAGTCCCTCGAAGAGGGCACGCACGCGTACTCGTACGTCCGCAACACCCTCGTCGAACTGAACCTCGCGCTGGTCAAGTTCGCCGCCTCCCGGTTCCGCTCCCGCAGCGAGCCGATGGAGGACATCATCCAGGTCGGCACCATCGGCCTGATCAAGGCGATCGACCGCTTCGAGCTGTCGCGGGGCGTCGAGTTCCCGACCTTCGCGATGCCAACCATCATCGGCGAGATCAAACGGTTCTTCCGTGACACCTCGTGGTCGGTGCGCGTCCCGCGCCGGCTCCAGGAGCTGCGGCTCGACCTCGCCAAGGCGGGCGACGAGCTGGCGCAGAAGCTCGACCGGGCGCCCACCGTCGCGGAGCTGGCCGAACGCCTCGGCCTCTCCCGCGACGAGGTCGTCGAGGGCATGGCCGCGTCGAACGCGTACACCGCCTCGTCGCTGGACGCGCAGCCGGAGGAGGACGACTCGGAAGGCGCGCTCGCCGACCGCATCGGCTATGAGGACCACGGCCTCGAGGGCATCGAGTACGTGGAGTCCTTGAAGCCGATGATCGCCGAGCTCCCCTCCCGTGACCGCCAGATCCTCTCCCTCCGCTTCGTCGCGGGTCTGACCCAGTCGGAGATCGGCGAGGAACTCGGCATCTCGCAGATGCACGTGTCACGACTGCTGTCGCGCACGCTGGTGCGGCTGCGGAAGGGCCTGACGCTCGAGGAGTAGGCCCACCGGCCGCAGGACCGGGAGAACGCCCCTTGCCACCGGTGTCCACCGGACACCGGTGCCGTCCGCGTCCGGGCGATCAGCGTCCGCGCGATCGCCCCGGCGCGGACGTCGGCGTGTCCGCGGTCCACGCTCCGCACCCCGCCGGTCCACAATCCGCAGGTCCCCAGTCCGCCGGTCCGCACTCCGTCGGTCCGCAGTCCGCCGGTCCGCACCCCGGAGTCCACACCCCCGCAGTCCGCACGCTTCCGGGCCGGCTCCTGTCCTCATGGCGAAAACCCCCTGGCCGGATTCCTCGCGATGGCTACGCTGACCCGGCATCTGTGACCAGCAGCGCCGCTGGGCAGGCCGCCGTCACCTGCTCATGAGGAGCCCCGTGCCCGTCTCCCCCGCATCCCCTTCCTCCGCCGTCTCCCGACTCGGCCGGCTCGCCGACGTCCCCGTGCTGCTGGTCGCCGTCGTGTGGGGGTCCAGCTACCTCGCCGCCAAGGGCGTCACCACCGCGGACACCGTGCTCGCCGTGCTCGTGCTGCGGTTCGCCGTGGTGCTGCCGGTGCTGGTGGCCGCCGGACGGCGGCGGCTGCGCGCGCTCAGCGGCACGCAACTGCGGGGGGCCGTGCTGCTGGGACTGATCCTCGCCGGCATCTTCCTGCTGGAGACCTACGGCGTCGTGCACACCTCCGCCACGAACGCCGGGCTGATCATCAGCCTCACCATGGTCCTCACGCCCCTCGCGGAGAGCCGGGTGCACGGGGTGCGGCTGCCGGGCACGTTCCTGGCGGCCGCGGGCCTGTCGGTGGCGGGCGTGGCCCTGCTGACCCAGGGGGCCGGGTTCACCGCTCCGTCGGGCGGTGACCTGCTGATGCTGGGGGCGGCCGTGGCCCGGACCGTGCACGTGCTGGCCATGGCGCGGATGGAGTCGGTGCGTGGCGCGGACGCGTTGTCCCTCACGACCGTGCAACTGGGCGGCGCCGTCGCCGTGTTCGCCGTGCTGGTGGCCGTGCCGGGGACGGGAGCCTCGCCCTGGGCCGCCGCGGCGGCCTTCGACGCCTGGGACTGGGCCGGCCTGGTCTACCTCTCCGTCTTCTGCACCCTCTTCGCGTTCTTCGTGCAGATGTGGGCCGTCCGCCGTACGTCGCCGTCCCGCGTCAGCCTGCTGCTGGGGACCGAGCCGGTGTGGGCGGCGGCCGTGGGCATCGCGCTCGCCGGGGACCGGCCGGGATGGCCCGGGTTCGCGGGCGCGCTGCTGGTGCTCGTCGGTACGGCCTGGGGGCGGTCGGCGGCGGACCGGGGGCGGGAGGCCGCCGACGCCCCCGCCGGCCAGGGGCCTCAGACGACCCGCACGCCTCGCCGCCACACCCCCGAGACCAACGGCACGCCCGGCCGGTAGGCCAGGTGGACGTGGCTCGGCGCGTCCAGGAGGGTCAGGTCGGCGTACGCGCCGGGGGCGATGCGGCCGACGTCGGTGCGGCGCAGGGCCGCGGCCCCGCCCGCCGTGGCGGACCACACCGCCTCGTCCGGCGTCATCCCCATGTCCCGCACGGCGAGCGCGACGCAGAAGGGCACCGACGAGGTGAAGGACGAGCCCGGGTTGCAGTCCGTGGACAGGGCGACGGTGACGCCCGCGTCCAGCAGCCGGCGGGCGTTCGGCCACTGCGCCCGGGTGGAGAACTCGGCGCCGGGCAGCAGTGTGGCGACCGTGTCGCCGCTCGCGAGCGCGTCGACGTCGGCGTCGGTGAGGTGGGTGCAGTGGTCGGCGCTGGCCGCGTCCAGCTCGACCGCCAGTTGCACGCCGGGGCCGTGGGAGAGCTGGTTGGCGTGGATGCGGGGGTGCAGCCCCCTCGCCTTGCCCGCGGTGAGGATCGCGCGGGCCTGGTCGCCGTCGAAGGCGCCCTTCTCGCAGAAGACGTCGATCCAGCGGGCGTGCGGGGCGCAGGCGTCGAGCATCTCACCGGTGACCAGGGCGACGTAGCCCGCCGGGTCGTCGGCGTAGTCCGGGGAGACGATGTGGGCGCCGAGGTAGGTGACCTCGTCGGTGTGGGCGGCGGCGAGGCGCAGGGCGCGGGCCTCGTCGGCGACCGTCAGGCCGTAGCCCGACTTGGTCTCGAAGGTGGTGGTGCCCTGGCGGAGTGCCTCGGCGAGGAAACGGGTGAGGTTGGCCTCCAGTTCCGCGTCGGTGGCGGCCCGGGTGGCGGCGACCGTCGTGCGGATGCCGCCCGCGCTGTACGCCCGCCCCGACATCCGGGCGTTGAACTCCTCCGTGCGGTCGCCCGCGAAGACCAGGTGGGAGTGGGAGTCGACGAATCCCGGGAGCACCGCCCGGCCGTCGGCCCGGACCCGGTTGTCAGTGGCGGGTGCTTTGCTTGATTCACCGGTCCACACGACGCGGTCGCCCTCGATGACGACGGCCGCGTCCCGGATCAGGCCCAGAGGAGAGCAGTCGCCGAGGGAGGGATCGTTGGTGACCAGCGTGGCGATGTCGGTGATGGCGGTGCTGGTGCCGGTCTGGCCGGTGCTGCTGCTCATCGTCGTGTCCTCGTGGCTGACGGGGGTGGGGGCTGAGGCGGAGGCGCGGTCGACGACCGTGGCCGGTGGCGGTGTCAGGCGTGCAGGGTCGCGACGGCCCGCGCGAGGGCCTGCGGCACGTCGGGGACGAGGGTGTGCGCCCCGTCGCGTACGACGTGCCGTCCGGCCACGACCGTGTGCCGTACGTCCGCCGCGGTCGCCGCGAATACGGCCGTCTCGGCACCGAGCCGGGGCAGCGGGCCCGCTGTCCTGACCGAGTCGAGGGCGATCGTCGTGAAGTCGGCGGGCGCGCCGGCCTCCAGGACGCCCGCGTCCGGGTTGCCGAGGGCGGCGTGGCCGTCGGCGGAGGCGGCGCGCAGCAGGGCCGCCGCCGTCCAGTGGCCCCGGGTGCGGGTGCGCAGCCGTTCGTTCAGCTCCATCGCGCGGGCCTCTTCGAGCAGGTCGATGACGGCGTGGCTGTCGGAGCCGAGGGAGAGCGGCGAGCCGGCGGCCTGGAGGGCGACAGCCGGACCGATGCCGTCGGCGAGGTCCCGTTCGGTCGTCGGGCACATGCAGGTGCCGGTGCGGGAGCGGCCGAGCAGAGCGATGTCCTCGTCGGTGAGGTGGGTGTTGTGGACTCCGGTGGTGCGCGGCCCGAGCACCCCGTGCTCGGCGAGGAGCCGGGTGGGCGTGCACCCGTGGGCGGCACGGCAGGCGTCGTTCTCGGCGGTCTGTTCGGACAGGTGCACGTGCAGCGGCGCCCGGCGCTCGTCCGCCCAGCGCGCGACGGCCGCCAACTGGTCGGCGGGCACGGCCCGTACGGAGTGGATCGCCGCTCCGATCCGTGCGTGATCCCGTTCCTTGAGAAGTGAACAGCGTTCGGCCCAGGCGTCCGCGTCGCCGTCGGAGAAGCGGAGCTGATGGGCGTTGGGGGGCTGTCCGAAGCCGGAGGACAGGTAGGCGGTGTCGAGGAGGGTGATGCGCACACCGGCTTCGGCGGCGGCCTCGATCAGCGCCTCGCCCATGGCGTTGGGGTCGGCGTAGGGGGTGCCGCCGGGGGCGTGGTGCAGGTAGTGGAACTCGCCGACGGCCGTGATGCCGGCCAGCGCCATCTCGGCGTACACGGCGCGGGCCAGCTGGTGGTAGGTGTCCGGGGTGAGCCGGTCGGCGACCGCGTACATGACCTCGCGCCAGGTCCAGAAGGTTCCGGAGCCGACCTGGACGGTGCCGCGCAGGGCGCGGTGGAAGGCGTGGCTGTGGGTGTTCGCGAGCCCCGGCAGGGTGAGGCCGCGCAGGATCTCGGCGCCGGGCGGCGGGGCGTCGACGCCGGTGTGCAGGGCGGTGATGCGGCCGTCCGTCCCCACGCCGGTGCCGCCGCCCGCCGACACCGTGAGGGCGACGCCCGGCTCGACGTTCGTGCCGAGCCAGGCGTGCTCCAGCCAGTACGTCCGTGTCCGCTGTGTGGGAGTCACCGGCAGGCCAGTCCTTCCAGTACGTCGGCGAGGGCGTGCACCCCGGCCACGCAGTCGTCCTCGGCGGCGAACTCGGCCGGGGAGTGCGAGACGCCCGTGGGGTTGCGCACGAACAGCATGGCGGTCGGGATGCGGTCGGAGAGGATTCCGGCGTCGTGTCCGGCGCCGGTGCCGAGGACGGGGACCGTGAGCCGGGCGCCGCTGTCCTTGCCGAGGATGCGGGCGAGTTCGTCGCGCAGCGCGTGGTCGAACTCGACGACGGGCGTGAACGACTCCCGGACGACGTCCAGGTCGATGCCGTGGGCCGCGGCGTGGTCGCGGGCGGCCCGCTCCACCCCGTCGACGACCGTGTCGAGCGAGGCCTGGTCGGCGGCGCGGGAGTCGAGCCAGCCGCGCACCAGGGAGGGGATGGCGTTGACGCCGTTCGGCTCGACGGAGATCTTGCCGAAGGTGGCGACTGCACCCGCGAGCCGGGCCTCGCGGCGGGCGGCGAGGACGGTCTCCGCGTACGGCAGCATCGGGTCGCGCCGGTCCTCGAGTCGGGTGGTTCCGGCGTGGTTGGCCTCGCCCCGGAAGTCGAACCGCCAGCGCCCATGCGGCCAGATGGCGCTGGCGACGCCCACCCGGTCGCCGCTCAGGTCGAGCGCCCGCCCCTGTTCGACGTGCAGTTCCACGAACGCGCCGATGCGGGAGAGCCGTTCCGGGTCCGGGCCGATGGCGTCCGGGTCGTGCCCGGCGGCCGCCATGGCCTGCGGGAGGGTGACGCCCTCGCCGTCGGTGAGCCGGTGGGCCTGCGCCACGGTGAGCTGTCCGGCGGTGAGCCGGGAGCCGACGCAGGCGAGCCCGAAGCGCGCGCCCTCCTCGTCGCCGAAGTTGACCAGGGCGAGCGGCTTGGTGAAACCGGCTCGGCGGGCGCGCAGTTCGTCGAGGGCGGCGAAGGAGGACACCACGCCGAGCGGGCCGTCGAAGGCGCCGCCGTCGGGCACCGAGTCGAGGTGCGATCCGGTCACCACGGCGTCCCCGGCCGCCGGGTCGCCGAGCCAGGCCCACTGGTTGCCGTTGCGGTCGACCTCGTAGGTCAGCCCGCGCGCCTCGGCCTGTTCCCGGAACCAGGCCCGGCAGTCCGCGTCGGCGGCGGTCCAGGCGTACCGGCGGTAGCCGCCGGAGGCGGAGTCGCGGCCGATCGGCAGCAGCTCCGCCCACATGCTGTGGAAGGTCACGCGTCGTCACCTTCGCGCAGGGGCACCCGCACGCCCCGTTCGTCCGCGACCGACTCCGCGATGTCGTACCCGGCGTCGACGTGCCGGATGACGCCCATGCCGGGGTCGTTGGTGAGGACACGGCGGACCTTCTCGCCGGCGAGTGCGGTGCCGTCGGCGACGGTCACCTGGCCGGCGTGGATGGAGCGGCCCATGCCGACGCCGCCGCCGTGGTGGATGGACACCCAGGAGGCGCCCGACGCCACGTTGACCATGGCGTTCAGCAGCGGCCAGTCGGCGATCGCGTCGGAGCCGTCGAGCATGGCCTCGGTCTCGCGGTACGGGGAGGCGACGGAACCGGAGTCGAGGTGGTCACGGCCGATGACGAGAGGGGCGGCCAGTTCACCGGACGCCACCATGTCGTTGAAGCGCTCGCCGGCCCTGTCGCGCTCGCCGTAGCCGAGCCAGCAGATCCGGGCCGGCAGGCCCTGGAAGTGGACGCGCTCACCGGCCAGCTTGATCCAGCGGGCCAGGGACTCGTTCTCCGGGAAGAGGTCGAGGATCGCCTTGTCGGTCTTGGCGATGTCGGACGCCTCGCCGGACAGGGCGGCCCAGCGGAAGGGGCCCTTGCCCTCGCAGAACAGCGGGCGGATGTAGGCGGGGACGAAGCCGGGGAAGGCGAACGCCCGCTCGTATCCGGCGAGTCGGGCCTCGCCGCGGATGGAGTTGCCGTAGTCGAAGACCTCGGCCCCGGCGTCCAGGAAGCCGACCATCGCCTCCACGTGGCGCGCCATGGACTCGCGGGCCCGGGTGGTGAAGCCGGCCGGGTCCTTCGCGGCGGCGTCGGCCATGTCCGCGAAGTCGATCCCGGTGGGCAGGTAGGCCAGCGGGTCGTGGGCGGAGGTCTGGTCGGTGACGATGTCGATGGGGGCGCCCATGGCGAGCAGTTGCGGCACGAGGTCGGCGGCGTTGCCGAGGACGCCGATGGAGAGCGGCTTGCGCTGGTCGCGGGCCTCTACGGCCAGTTGGAGCGCGTGGTCCAGGCTGTCGGCCCTGACGTCCAGGTAGCGGTGCTCGATGCGGCGGTCGATGGCGCGCGGGTCGCAGTCGACGCAGATCGCGACGCCGTCGTTCATCGTCACGGCGAGCGGCTGGGCGCCGCCCATGCCGCCGAGGCCGGCGGTGAGGGTGATCGTGCCGGCGAGGGTGCCGCCGAACTTCTTCGCGGCGACGGCGGCGAAGGTCTCGTAGGTGCCCTGGAGGATGCCCTGGGTGCCGATGTAGATCCAGGAACCGGCCGTCATCTGGCCGTACATGGTCAGACCGAGCTGCTCGAGGCGGCGGAACTCCTCCCAGTTGGCCCAGTCGCCGACGAGGTTGGAGTTGGCGATGAGGACGCGCGGGGCCCACTCGTGGGTCTGCATCACGCCGACCGGCCGGCCGGACTGGACGAGCATCGTCTCGTCCTGCTTGAGGGTCCGCAGGGTACGGACCATCGCGTCGAAGGAGCGCCAGTCCCGGGCCGCCTTGCCCGTGCCGCCGTAGACGACGAGTTTGTCGGGGTGTTCGGCGACCTCGGGGTCGAGGTTGTTCTGCAGCATCCGCAGGGCGGCTTCCTGCTGCCATCCCAGGGCGCTCAGTTCCGTACCGCGCGGCGCTCGTACGGGGCGGGGTCCTGACATGGTCTGCCTCCTTGCGGACGGGTGATCCCGGCGGGCTTTACTGCCGTTATTCACATCCTGACCCGCTGAATAGAGCTAGTCAATACGGCCGCACGGCGGAGCCCTTGCCCGGGCGCGACGGGAGAGGCGGTCGACGCGGGGCGACCGGGAGGCGGGGAGCGGACAAGGAAGGGGAGAGAGGAGGGCGGCCGGACGGACCCCGACGGGGGCGTGCGACATCGCCGTCACCACCCTTCGTACACCCGTGCACCGTGGCGCGCACCGGTGGGCGCGGTGTTGAAGGGACACGGGACGCACCGCGGGCACGGAAAGTGGTCAGTCGACCCACCTTAGTCACCGCTCCGCATGTTCCGCCGGAAAATGCCAGAAGACTCACCCCTGGCGTACACGTTGCGTAGCTTCTTCATCACTCAGCCGAACGGCGGGCGGGAGGGGAGCCAACTGTGCCCGGAATCGACGAGTGTCTACTGGAGGCCATGCGGCTGCCCGGCGCGCGGGGCGCGGCGCTGGTCGACTGGACTAGCGGGCTGGCCCTGGGCGCGGTCGGGGAGTTCCCCGGCGGCGACCACGAGGCGGCGGCCGCCGAGGCCGCGGAGGTCGCCCGGCTGACGGCGGAGCAGCGGGCGTTCACACCGGACGGCCACGACGGTCCCTTCGGCCGGGAAGACCGCGAGGGCGTGACCGGGGCCGTCCCGGCGGCGCCCGCCGATCCCCCGGTCGAGGACCTGATCATCAGCAACCGGGACAGCTACCACGTGCTCCGGTTCGTGCCGACATCCTTCGACAGCAGCGTGTTCCTGCACGTGTGGCTGGCCCGGTCGGACGGCAACCTCGCTCTGGCCCGGATCAGGCTGGGCGAGATGGCCGAACGGCTGGTGCTGGGATGACGGCGCTGAGAACGACCCCGCCCGGCACGACCCCGCCGCCCCGGCTGCCCGTCCGGGAGAAGTCGGCGGCGCAGGGGCAGGGCGGCGCGCTGTCTCCGATGCTGAACCGGCTCGCCGCCGAACGGGCGACGGGCGTCCTGGAGCGCGAGCGAGGCTCGCTCTACCTCGCCGAGGGGCGGGTGGTGCACGCCGAGAGTCCCCTCGCCCCCGGCCTCGACGTGCTCCTCCTGACCCACGGCACCCTCTCCGCCGCCGTCTGGCAGGACGCCGTCGACCGGGCCGACGAGGACTACGGCGTCGCACGTCTGCTGCTCGACGCCGGCCGTGTCCCGCGCGGCGCGCTGGAACTGTGCCACCTGGAGGCGGTGTTCGACGCGGCGTACTTCGCGCTCGCCCCCAGCAGCACGCCGGGCCGCTTCCACTACGGTGCCCGGCACCGGCTCGGCGCCCTCAGCCCCGTCCCGGTCGGCGCGGTCGAGCGCGAGACACTGCGCCGCCGGGCGCTGCTGGAGCGGCTGTGGCCCGACCCGGCGACCGACGGATCGCCGCTGCGCCGGGCCGAGACCGTCGCCTCGCCCGCGCCGACCGCCCGGCAGAGCGCGGTGCTCGCTCTCGCCGACGGGATACGCACCGCGCCTGAGATCGCCCGCGAGCTGGGCCGACAGGCCTTCCACACGCTGGTGGACGCCCGGCGGCTGGCGGCGGCGGGGCTGCTCACCGCGCTCTTCCCGCCGCCCGGCCCGCACCGCCTGCCGACCGGATTCCCGCCCCGCCACGCACTCCCCACGACCGGGTCCCCCACGGCCGCAGCGCACGCACCCGGAGGGCCGGCGGCCGGCACCCCGAGCGGAGCCCCGGCCGCCGCGGGACCCCCCGCACACCCCGCCCCCGACGCCCCGCAGGGCATCGCCCTGCCCCGCGTCAACGACCCCGACATCACTCTGCTGAAGAGGCTCAGGGATGCGCTGGAGGCCCTTTGAACGGCAGCGACCGCGCGCCGAGAGGAGTGAGCTGATGGCTTCCGCGCCCGAGATACTCGACGAGCTGAGGCGACTGCGGGCGCGGGTGCCCCAACTGACCGGCGCACTGGCGGCCGGTGTGGACGGACTCGTCCTCGCCCACGACACCCCGGGCGTCGAGCCGGAGGTGGTCGCCGCGCTGACCGCCGCCGCCCTGGGCGTGGCGGTGCGGATGGCGGACACGACCGGCCAGGGCGACTTCCGCGAGTTGCTCGTGCGCGGCCGGTACGGCTACGTCTCGACGTACTCGGCCGGCGAGAACGCCGTGCTGACGCTGCTCGCGCAGGACCGCGTCAACGTCGGCCGGCTGCACCTCGAGGGACGCCGGGCCGGCGCCCGCATCGGGGAACTGGTCGACGCGCGGGAGGCGACGGCGCGATCGGCCGCGGCGACCGCCCCCGTGAAGGCGCCGCCCAAGCCGCCCGTGAAGGCGCCGGTGCGGACGCCCGCGAAGCCCACGACCGTACGGACCAGATCGGCGCGCGGCCCAGCCACCACCAACGCGCGCACCACCACGGAAAGTTGAAGGAACCGAGGAGCACAGTCATGGCCAATACCGAGACCTGTCTGAAAGAGGCGCTCGCCTCCATCGAAGGCGCCACCGGAGTCGCACTCGTCGACTACACCAGCGGCATGGCGCTGGGCACCATGGGCGGCGGCAAGACGTTCGACCTGAACGTCGCCGCCGCCGGCAACACCGACGTGGTGCGCGCCAAGATGCGCACCATGGAACACCTCGGCCTGAAGGCCCAGATCGAGGACATCCTGATCACCCTGTCCGACCAGTACCACATGATCCGGCTGATCAGCGGCCGCGGCGGCAACGGCCTCTTCCTCTACCTGGTGCTGGACGCCAAACGGGCCAACCTGGCGATGGCCCGCCACCAGTTGAAGCGGATCGAGGAGGACCTCGAGGTGTGAGGGACCTAGCGCCCTAGACCAGCGCGGCGGCGCGGCGTCGGGATCCCCCCGGAGCCGCGTCGCCCGCCGCGATGCCGGTACTGCGGTACGCCTTCACGGTTTTGCCGGCGGGGCGTCCGCCGCGTCGGTCCAGCCAGTCGACGCGCACCCACAGCAGCGCGTCGTCGGCCAGCTCGCGCCGGCCCAGCCAGGCGGCCTTGAGCCACAGCCCCACCGCGCAGCCGGCGAGCAGCATGCCGCCGGCCGCGGGTACGGCGAACGAAGCGCCCAGCGCGGCGAAGAAGGCCGCAAGCAGCCACCGGCGATGGCCGCGCCGCCAGGCGCGGACGGTCACCGCCCGGTCCTGGAGCACGTCGTGCTTGCCCGCGCGGACCGCGCCACGCCCGAGCTCCATGAACCGACGGCGGCCGCGCACCGCCGTGACCGCCGCGGCCACGAGGAACAACGCGGCCCCGGCCCACACCCCGATCCGCCGCCCGGTCAGGCCGGGCACCAGGACCCCGACCCCGGCCGCGAACACCCCGCACCACCACAACGGCGCGGCCCCGGCCCGTACGACGACGGCCACCCGAACCAGCCCCTGCACTCCGCGCGCCACGTCCGCCTCCTCGTCACTCCGGCTCCCTCTCGTGGCCGTTCAGCGTAGTCAGCGAAGGTGAGACGAGTCTGAGAGTCCGGCGAACCTGAATCCGAGAAATCGGGAGTCCGGTCACCTGGGGTCCCCTACTCCACGAAGAGGCCGCGCGTCGCCGCCCGCGCGTCGAACTCCTCCAGCCGGGCCTGCGCGTCGGGCAGGTCGTCGCACATCGCCTCCAGCAGCACCCGCCCCAGCAGCATCGGCGCGCACGCCGTGTCGAAGGCGAGCCCGGTGCCGACGGCGGCCGGCAACAGCAGGTCGGAGACCTTGGCGACCGGTGCGAACGCGGAGTCGGCGACCGTCACCACGCTCAGCCCGGCCTCCCTGGCATAGGCCAGGGTGTCGACGACCTCCCGCGGGTGGCGCGGCAGGGCGAAGCAGAGCAGCGCCGAGGCGCCGGCCCGGACGGCGGCGTCGATGCGGTCGTGGATCATCGTGCCGCCCTCGTGCAGCAGCCGTACGTCGGGATGCACCTTGGCGGCGAAGTAGGCGAAACCGTATGCCTGGGAGGCGGCGGCCCGCAGTCCGAGCACCGGCAGCGGCCGGGAGGCCGCCAGCAGCCTTCCGGCGCGCTGCACGGGCCGCGGATCGGCGAGCAGTTCGGCAAGGTGCCGCAGGTTCTCGATCTCGGCCTGGACGGCCTGCTGGTAGGCGTTGAACGAGGCCGGGCCCGGCGTCCGGTCGGCGGGGGCGACCTCGCGCAGGTGCTTGCGCAGGGCGGGATAGCCGTCGAAGCCGAGGGCGACCGCGAAGCGGGTCACGGACGGCTGGCTGACCCCGGCCAGCTCGGCCAGCTCCACGCTGGAGAGGAACGGCACGTCCGCGGCGCGCCGCACCATGCTGTGGGCGATGCGCCGCTGGGTCGGCGTCAGCCGGTGGCCTTCGAAGAGCGCCTGCAGCCGGGCCGCCGGGCTGTCCGGCGGCGCCGCACCCGGCCCGCCCGCGCCCGGCCCCGCTCCGGACGCCGGCCCCGTCCCGGTCCCCGCTCCCGACCGGCCCGCGTCCGTCCCCGCGTCCGTCTCCGCGCTCATGCCCGCTCCCCCTTCAGCCGCCCGCGAACCGAGCCGTCCACAAGACTATTCAGCTACCACGCACTCTGCATGACGTCATACAGCCAGGCAAGGGAGCCCAGAAGACCGAAGGCGCGCCGGGCGGGTCGGACAGCTCAGGCGGGGCATGCCGGTCAGCCGGGTCAGGCCCGCCCGGCGGACCGGGCGTCGGGCGGACCGGGGCGAGGTCAGGCGGAGCGCCGCAGGCCCCAGGTCTGCAGGGCGTAGGGCCGCCCCTTCTCCTCCCCCTCGATCAGCGGGACGTCGAGCAGGCGGAAACCCGCCCTGGTGGCCACGGCGACGCTCGCGGCGTTCTCGGCCTCCAGCTCCAGGACCACCTGTGCCACGTCCAGCTGCTCGAAGGCGTACGCGGCCATGACCCGTACCGCCCGCACGGCCAGCCCCCGGCCGCGGTGCGCCGGCCCGACCGCGTAGCCGATCTCCGCGCCCTCTGGCGTCCGGCGCAGCATCACCTCGCCGAGGGGTGCGTGGCCGTCGACGGTGACGGCGAGCAGGACGGTCGTGCCGTCCGCCCGCAGCCGCCGGGCCCGGTCCAGCCGAGCGCGGGCGGCCGCCGCGTCGAAGGGGGAGACGATCGGCGTCCAGTACGCGATGTCGGGGTGGTCGAACAGATCGGGCATCGCCGCCAGGTCCGCCTCCGTCCAGTCGCGCAGGACGAGATCTTCTTCCACGAGCTCGATCCGGTCGGGAAGGGACGGCGTGCTGCTCATGGTGAAGGACCTCCCGGGCCTGTTCGGGACCGAACAGCCTAACCGTGTGCGGTCATCGGTTCACCGGATTTCCGCGGCGGCGGTCGCACACCGCGGACGCACCGCCCGGAGCCGCGCAACCCTCGCGCGAAGACGGGGAGGGAGGGCCCGGCGGCCCCTACTCCGCAGAGGGGGGCTGTCCCCAGTGCGACGGGCGGGCGCGCTCTCTAGCCTGGAGCCCATGACGGGACGGGAGACCACCATGGAAGCGCGGGACACGGACCTGAAGAAGGACCTGGACGCCACCCTGCAGACCCGCAGGGAACTCGGCGAGGAGTACGAGTCCGCGCTGGTGGACTCGTTCCTGGAGAAGGTCGACCAGCGCATCGACGGCGCGGTGGAGCGTCGGGTGCGGCGGCAGTTCGCGGAGCAGCAGATGGCGGCGGCCCGCCACTCCCGCTCGCCGAAGGCGACGGACTCGTGGGGCGAGCGCTTCGGCTTCGGCATCGTCTCGCTGGTGCTGGCGGTCCCGCTGTCCGGGGTCGGCGCGGGCACCGCGGGCCTGCGGGGCCTGATCGTCTCCTGGGTGGGCATCGTCGGCGTCAACGTGGTCCAGGCCGCCCGCACCAATCCCGCTCTCTTCGCCGGCCGGCGCCGCTCGCCGAAGGACGGCGACTGGGAGGAGTGACCGGCGGCTCGAGGCGCCCTCGGCCCGCGGGCGGGCGTGAGCGAGCGGGGGGAGACCGTGCGAGAAGGGACTGTGCGCGCGGTGAGCGGCGGGCGCACACCGACATGGTGCGCGGAAGAAGTACGTGCACGGAAGGGGTGTGCGCGGGGACCGCCGCACCCCCGTTGCCGGGGGGCGGGACGACGGCGGTCCCCGCGAGGGACGCGGGCCGGGTCAGGCCGGGTCGCCGCGTCCGTGGCGTCGGTGGAAGGTCCGGGAGCCGCTCCGGAGGTCCGTGACGCCGTTTCGGTGCCGGCCGGGGAGCCGCTCCCTGCCGACATCCACAAAGATGCCGGACGCGTGTTAACCGGGTGCTGCGTGGACGTGACGCGCGCGTACCACTTCCGCGAAGTCCACCACTTCGGTGGGGAAACGGAAGTTCAGCGCCCCGAGGGGCCGTTCACCGCAGGTTTCCCCGGAATCACGACCCCTGTCACGCAAACGTCACTTGCCGCCCCTGGCCAGGAAAGCCAGCAGGTCCTGGCGGCTGACGACCCCGGTGGGCTTGCCCTCGACGAGGACGATCGCCGCGTCGGCGGTGCCGAGCACGGACATCAGGTCGCCGACCGGCTCACCGGAGCCGACCTGCGGCAGCGGCGCGGACATGTGCTTCTCCAGCGGGTCGCCGAGGGAGGCCCGCTGGGTGAACAGCGCGTCGAGCAACTCCCGCTCCACGACCGACCCGACGACCTCGGCGGCCATGACGTCGGGGTGCCCGGCGCCCGGCTTCACGATCGGCATCTGCGAGACGCCGTACTCGCGCAGCACCTCGATGGCCTCGCCGACGGTCTCGTCCGGGTGCATGTGGACGAGGGACGGGATGGCGCCGTGCACCTTGTCGTTGAGGACGTCGGCGACGCGGGCGCTGGGACCCTCGTCCTCGAGGAAGCCGTAGTCGGCCATCCACTCGTCGTTGAAGATCTTGCTGAGGTAACCGCGGCCGCTGTCGGGCAGCAGGACGACCACGACGTCGTCCGGGCCGAGCCGCTCGGCGACGCGCAGGGCGGCCACGACGGCCATCCCGCAGGAGCCGCCCACCAGCAGGCCCTCCTCCTTCGCGAGCCGACGGGTCATCTGGAAGGAGTCCTTGTCGGACACCGCGACGATCTCGTCGGCGACCGTGCGGTCGTAGGCGGTCGGCCAGAAGTCCTCGCCGACGCCCTCGACGAGGTACGGCCGCCCGGACCCGCCGGAGTACACGGACCCCTCCGGGTCGGCGCCGACGACCTGTACCCGGCCCTCACTGGCGTCCTTCAGATAGCGGCCGGTGCCCGAGATGGTGCCGCCCGTGCCGACGCCCGCCACGAAGTGGGTGATCCGCCCCTCCGTCTGCTCCCACAGCTCGGGGCCGGTGGAGTGGTAGTGGGAGAGCGGGTTGTTCGCGTTGGAGTACTGGTCCGGCTTCCACGCGCCCGGCGTCTCGCGCACCAGCCGGTCGGAGACGTTGTAGTAGGAGTCCGGGTGCTCGGGGTCCACGGCGGTCGGGCAGACGACGACCTCGGCGCCGTAGGCCCGCAGCACGTTGATCTTGTCCGTCGACACCTTGTCGGGGCACACGAAGATGCAGTGGTACCCCTTCTGCTGGGCCACGATGGCGAGCCCGACACCGGTGTTGCCGCTGGTCGGCTCGACGATCGTGCCGCCGGGCTTCAGCTCCCCGCTCTTCTCGGCGGCCTCGATCATGCGCAGGGCGATGCGGTCCTTCACGGAGCCGCCCGGGTTGAAGTACTCCACCTTGGCCAGGACGGTCGCCCGGATGCCCTTGGTCACGCTGTTGAGCTTCACCAGCGGGGTGTTGCCGACGAGGCTGATCATCGAGTCGTGGAATTGCACCGTTGTCTCCGGTTGCTTGCAAAAACAGTGGTCGTAGTGGTGCCGCCAGAGTACGGGGCGGGCTCTGACCGAAGCGGCATGTTCACTCCTCGTCGAGATTGGACGACCGTCCGTACGGGGCAAGGAGTGGGTGTACGGACACGAGGAGGTGGCGTCGAGGCATGACGAGCATGTCGAGGGCGAGAGTGGCCCGGCGCATCGCGGCCGGCGCGGCCTACGGCGGTGGCGGACTCGGGCTGGCCGGCGCGGCGGCGGCCGGCCTGGTGCTGGCGGAGATGCATCTGGCCCGGCGCCAGGTGAACAACGGGGCGCATCCGCACGTCCCCCAGGCCGACGGCCGCTACGGCGTCGCCTACGACGCCCCCGGGCCCGGCAGGGAACCGCTGCGGCTGATGATGCTGGGAGACTCCACGGCGGCGGGCCAGGGCGTGCACCGCTCCGGTCAGACGCCGGGGGCCCTGCTGGCGTCGGGGCTGGCGGCGGTCGCCGAACGCCCCGTGGAGTTGCGCAACGTGGCGCTGCCCGGGGCCCAGTCCGACGACCTCGACCGCCAGGTCGCGTTGGTCCTGTCGGACACCGACGGGCCGCCCGACGTCTGCGTGATCATGATCGGCGCGAACGACGTGACCCACCGAATGCCGCCGACCCGCTCGGTGCGGCATCTGTCCGCGGCGGTGCGGCGGCTGCGCACGGCCGGCGCGGAGGTCATCGTCGGCACCTGCCCCGACCTGGGCACCATCGAGCCGGTCCAGCAGCCCCTGCGCTGGCTGGCCCGGCGGGC
The DNA here is from genome assembly GCF_003032475.1 of Streptomyces sp. P3. NCBI lineage: Bacteria > Bacillati > Actinomycetota > Actinomycetes > Kitasatosporales > Streptomycetaceae > Streptomyces > Streptomyces sp. P3. Next base: position 2,938,295 of record NZ_CP028369.1, on the reverse strand, counting down.
CTCGCGCCAGTTGGCGGCGGCCCAGACGATCGGCACGGTCGAGCAGGGCGGCCGCACGGTGTCGCTGGGCGACCTCCTGGGCCCCGAGTTCGAGGCGAACCCGCGCGAATTGTTCGGCCCCGACCACTACCACCCGTCGGCGGAGGGGTACGCGACGGCCGCGATGGCGGTCCTGCCCACGGTCTGCGCGGCCCTCGGGCTCTGGCCGGCCGACGAGGAACGCCCGGACGCCTCCCGCCACGAGGGCTTCCTGCCGGTCGCCCGGGCGGCGGCGGAAGCGGCTTCGGAGCCCGGTACCGAGGTGACGGCCGCGATGCCGACGGGCCCCCGAGGCCCCTGGGCCCTCCTGAAGCGCCGCCGCCGCCGGAGGGTGTCGGAATCGGAGCCGACCTCCTCAACGAACGCCTGACCGCACCCGGCGACACCTGCCCCGCGGGCCCGTCGGCCCGCCGGGGGTCGTGAGGGTCGGGGGGCGAGGGCCGGGGTAAGCCCCAGGCCCCGCCCGCGGCCTCACCCGCACGCCTCCGGCCCTGCCGCCGGAGGCCCCGCCGCCGGACGCAAAAGCAAGCGCTTAGTAAATTGCGGCCAGGGTCACACCGCCACCCGCGTGACCCAGCCCATACGTACGGGTAACTTCCCAGGAAGCCGTCCCCCGTAAGAATCTCGCCAATGGAGCCGTGATGCCCGAAGCCGTCATCGTCTCGACCGCCCGCTCGCCCATCGGCCGCGCTTTCAAGGGCTCCCTGAAGGACCTGCGCCCGGACGACCTCACCGCCACGATCATCCAGGCGGCCCTCGCCAAGGTCCCCGAGCTCGACCCGAGGGACATCGACGACCTGATGCTCGGCTGCGGCCTGCCCGGCGGTGAGCAGGGCAACAACCTCGGCCGGATCGTGGCCGTGCAGATGGGGATGGACCACCTCCCCGGCTGCACGATCACCCGCTACTGCTCCTCCTCCCTGCAGACCAGCCGGATGGCTTTGCACGCCATCAAGGCCGGCGAGGGCGACGTCTTCATCTCGGCGGGCGTCGAGATGGTCTCCCGGTTCACCAAGGGCAACTCCGACAGCCTTCCGGACACCCACAACCCGTTCTTCGCCGAGGCCGAGGCCCGCACCGCGGCCGTCGCGGCCCAGGAGGGCACCACCTGGCACGACCCGCGCGAGGACGGCCTCGTCCCCGACGCCTACATCGCCATGGGGCAGACGGCCGAGAACCTCGCCCGCGTGAAGGGCGTGACCCGCCAGGACATGGACGAGTTCGGCGTCCGCTCGCAGAACCTCGCCGAGGAAGCCCTCAAGAACGGCTTCTGGGAGCGCGAGATCACCCCGGTGACCCTCCCCGACGGCACGGTCGTCGCCAAGGACGACGGCCCGCGCGCCGGCGTCACCCTCGAGGGCGTCCAGGGCCTGAAGCCGGTCTTCCGCCCCGACGGCCTGGTCACCGCCGCCAACTGCTGCCCGCTGAACGACGGCGCCGCCGCGGTCGTCGTGATGAGCGACACCAAGGCCCGCGAGCTCGGCCTCACCCCGCTCGCCCGCATCGTGTCCACCGGCGTCTCCGGCCTGTCCCCCGAGATCATGGGCCTCGGCCCGGTCGAGGCGAGCAACCAGGCGCTGCGCCGGGCCGGCCTCACCATCGACGACATCGACCTGGTCGAGATCAACGAGGCGTTCGCCGCCCAGGTGATCCCCTCCTACCGCGACCTCGGCATCGACCTCGACAAGCTGAACGTCAACGGCGGCGCCATCGCCGTCGGCCACCCCTTCGGCATGACGGGCGCCCGCATCACCGGCACGCTCATCAACTCCCTCCAGTTCCACGACAAGCAGTTCGGCCTGGAGACGATGTGCGTCGGCGGCGGCCAGGGCATGGCCATGGTCATCGAGCGCCTCAGCTGAACCACCCCTGAGTGACCGCTTCGACACCAGCTGTGACGAAATGGCCCGGACTCCGGAAAGCACCCGGACTCCGGGCCATTCTGTGATCCAATCTCCCCCAGGATGTGACCTATCTCCCTCCTCGGAGGGGTTCACCCAGCTCAGCGCCTTTCGGCAGTAAACCGGAGGACCAAAATCCTGCCCGTTTCGTGACGTTACGCACTGACAGCTGGATAGTCCGCCCTTCAAGCTGCTGTAGGAAGTCGGGGGTCGACTTGAAACCGGGAGTACGTCAGTGAGCGCCATGCCGATCGCGTTGCTGGTCACCACGGCCGCCACGGGCGCCGTGGGCGTCGCCGTCCTGCGCACCCTCATGCAGTTGCGCCGGCAGGTCTCCGCCCTGCACCTCCAGCTCGCCAGGAACGCCGAGGACGCCGCGGCGGACCTGCGCGGCTTCGTCCCGGCCGCCCGCACCACCGCCGACGCGGCCGAGATACGCGCCGCGGTCACCGAGGCGCTCGCGGAGGAGCGGGAGCGGGAGCTCGCCGAGGCGCGCGCGTTCTGGGCCGCCCAGGAGGCGCGTGACGCCTCCGACGCCCCGTCGCTGCTGGGCCTGCCGGACAGCGAGCTGTTCCTGCCGCGTCAGGCCGACCTGCTTGGCCTGGAGCCGGTGGCCGAGTCGGCAGCGGACGCCGACGAGTTCGCCGGGGAGCTGGCCGGGGAAATGGCCGGGGACTCGCCCGAACTGGCCGCGGCCCGCCGCCGGCACCCGTCACACCCCGACTTCGTGCCGGTGCAGTCACCGGTCGTCAACGACCACGAACGCACGGTCGCCGCTCTCGAGGAGCTCGCCTCGTCGCAGATCGAGCTGACCGACGTCCGGCCCGGCCCGCTCGGCACTCTCGACGTCTACGTCTTCGCCGACGGCACCACGCTCTGCATGACCCCGGGCCACCGCGAGACGGCCGAACGGCTCTCCGCGGCCCTGACCGCGGGCCAGACGCCGTTCCTGCTGGGCGGCTCGGGCATCTCCGGCGCCTACACCCTGACGTTCCAGTGCGGCGGGGACAACGTCTACATCCTGGCGGACCGCGTCATAGCGAGCCTCTGAGCGCCCCGCGGATCCCGGACGTCACACACCCGCCCGCTTCTGCGCCTGCGCCACCAACTCCACAGCCTCGTCGACCTGGCCCTCGTCCGTGAGTACGAGGGCCAGGTCGTGCGCGGCGACGGTGATCTGGTCGGCGGCTGCGAACATGCCGGCGTCGGGCATCTCCCGCAGGGGTGTTCCGGGCTCCTCGATGAGCTGGGTCCGCCGGGCCATCTCCCTCGCCAGGGCGAGCGCCTCGGCGGCCGCGCCCCGCTGCAGCCGGCTCTGCGGGGCGGCACGCAGACGATCGGCGAAGTGATCCACCGCACGGGTCAGGGAGGTCGTATCAGCCACGCCGCGAGACTACGCGTCGCAGCGGGACTGTTGCCAACGGGCGAACTGTCGGGCACGGTGACCTGAGGACCGGCTTACATCCCCTTTGCTACCGGAGGCGCCGATGTCCCATGTCCTCTCCGAGGAGACCCACCGCAACATTCTCGCCCGCATCCCCCATTGCACCGGTCGTGAAGTCGCCGACTGGTTGCGCACCGTCGACGAAGGCCCCGCTCTCCGCTTCGAGGAGAAGGTCAGCTGGCTGCGCGCCGAGCACAACCTCGCGTACGGCCACGCCAAGGCGATCATCCACGAGTACGACCTGAGGAGGGCCGCGCGCAAACTGCTCTAGCGCGCACGCGACACACGGAGAAGGGCCCCGGAATCGTGATCCCGGGGCCCTTCTTCTCACCGTCGTGCGCCGGCGCTCGCGCCGGTCGGCGGCTGCCGACTCAGTCGCTGTTGAGGATGGACAGGAGTCGCAGGAACTCCATGTAGATCCACACCAGCGTCATCGTGAGGCCGAAGGCGGCCAGCCAGGCCTCCTCGCGCGGGGCGCCGTAGGCCACGCCGTCCTCGACCTGCTTGAAGTCCAGGGCGAGGAAGCAGGCGCCGAGAATGATGCCGATGATGCCGAACACGATGCCGAGGCCGCCGCTGCGGAAGCCGAGGCCGTCACCGCCGCCGAAGACCGCGAACAGCAGGTTCACCATCATCAGCAGGACGAAACCGATCGCGGCGGCCATCACGAAGCCGTAGAAGCGACGGTTGACGCGGATCCAGCCGGCCTTGTAGGCCACGAGCACGCCGGCGAAGACCGCCATGGTGCCGAGCACCGCCTGGGCGACGACGCCGTCCGCGATGTAGGTCGAGACCGCGCTGGAGATCACGCCGAGGAAGACGCCCTCGAAGGCGGCGTACGACAGGATCAGCGCGGGCGACGGTCGCCGCTTGAACGACTGGACCAGGGCGAGCACCATCGCGACCAGACCGGCGCCGATGGCGATGCCGTACGACTTGCCGATGTTGGCGTCGTCGACGGGCAGCAGCAGCCACGACAGGATCGCCGTGACGACCACGGTGCCGAGCGTGGTCGCGGTGCGCGCGACGACGTCGTCCATCGTCATCCGGCCGGTGGCGGCCGGGGCCTGCGGCGGGGCGCCGTGCTGCAGGTCCTGCTGGGCGTAGGGGTTCTGCGCGTACGGGTTGCCGGCCGGCTGGGCGTACGGGTTGCCCTGCTGCGTGCCGACTGCGGGTCCCCCGGCCTGCGGCGCGGCGTTGAAGCCCGCGTAGCCGTTGTCGCGGCTGAACCCCCGTCGCGAGAAGACCGGGTTTCTGCTCCTCATTGCACTCCTCCGTGGCCGCACAGCGCGGCCTTGAGCTCAAGGGTAATGGGTAGGCAAAGGATTGACCCTAGTGCTTGGGGAGGATCTTTCCCTCTTGTTGCTGCGCAACACGCTACGTGCCTTCGTGATTCCCGGCACGGAAGGTTCCCGATCATGACCAAGCCGCGACATGTCCGGTACCGCACGGAGACCGGACGGGCCGCGGCGTTCGGTCATTCGAACGAGAACCCGGTGTACCCCTCGGCGAGGTCGGTCTCGGCGGCCCGGGAGGAGGCGAGCCGCTCGAGACGGGCGAGCTGGAGGCGGCTCTCGAAGGGGTCCGCGTCCGGCGCCGGGTGGAGCAGGGTCGTCATGTCGTAGGAGAACCGCTCGGCCTGCCACACGCGCCGCAGACAGGTCGCGGAGTAGGCGTCCAGGAGCGCGCTCGACCCCGTCTCCCGCAGGCTCGTCAGCGCCCGGGCGAAGGTGACCACGTCCCCGACGGCCAGGTTGAGGCCCTTCGCCCCGGTGGGCGGCACGATGTGGGCCGCGTCGCCGGCGAGGAAGAGCCGGCCGTGCCGCATGGGCTCGTGGACGTAGGAGCGCATCGGGGTGACCGACTTCTGGGTGATCGGGCCGCGCTCCAGCCGCCAGCCGTCGTCGGTGGCGAACCGCCGCTCCAGCTCGTCCCAGATCTCCTCGTCGCTCCACGACTCGGCGTCCGTGCCCTCGGGGACCTGGAGGTAGAGACGGGAGACGGACGGGGAACGCATGGACAGCAGCGCGAAGCCGCGGTCGTGGCGGGCGTAGACCAGCTCGTCGTGGGAGGGCGGCACGTCGGCGAGGACGCCGAGCCAGCCGAACGGGTAGGACCGTTCGAAGGTGCGGCTCAGTTCGGCGGGTACGGCCTTGCGGGCGACGCCCCAGAAGCCGTCGCAGCCGACGACGTAGTCGCACTCCAGGACGTCCTCGACGCCCTGGTGGCGGAAGCGGACGCGGGGGCGGTCGGTGTCGGCGTCCTCCACGGCCAGGGCCTCCGCCTCGAACAGCAGCGGGCCGCCCTCCTTCAGCTGGAGGGCGATGAGGTCCTTGCACACCTCGGTCTGGGCGTAGACGGTCACCGACCGGCCGCCGGTGAGCGCGGGGAAGTCCACGCGGTGGCGGCGGCGGTCGAACCGCAGCTCTATGCCGTCGTGCCGCAGGCCCTCGCGGTCCATGCGCTCCCCGGCGCCCGCCGCCCGCAGGACGTCCACCGTGCCCTGTTCCAGAATCCCGGCGCGCTGCCGCTGCTCGACGTAGGCGCGGTCACGGCTCTCCAGCACGACCGAGTCGACGCCGGCGTTGTGCAGGAGGCGGGCGAGGAGGAGGCCGGCGGGGCCGGCGCCGACGATGCCGACGGTCGTGCGCATCGGGCGTTTCCCTTCGAGGACGGACGAGGAGTTGTTCGCGCAGTGAAGATTTCTTCACTTGGTGATCCGCGTCCGAGTCTGCGCCCCGACTGCGCGGGTGTCAACGGTCTGCGGCTCCGTCTCCGGGAGGACAGGGGATGGCCGCGGCGGCCCCGGAGCCCTGCGCCGCCGCGGAGAAGGGGGGCCGGGCCGAACGCGCATCAGGGGCCGGCCGGCTGTGACCGGCGACCCCTTTCGCAACCCACCGCCTCCGAGCGTCACACACGGTGACCGCGGAAGTGCCCAGAGCCGGACTTGAACCGGCACGCCCACGTAGGGGCAGCGAGGTTTAAGCTCGCCGTGTCTGCATTCCACCATCTGGGCAGGCCCAAGGCTCCGCTGGAGCTTCCGACCCTATCGGGATCCGTCCCCCGAACAGCGGACGAGCAGACCTCATGTTGTCTTATTTTATTGATGTCTGAGGGTGCATCAGTACATGGCACCGGCCATCCGCACTTGCCAGTAGCCTGGCGCGCGGGAAACGCCCGCGTATGCGGAATGACGGAATTTCACCGTCCGGACAAGGTTGCTCCACCGGTTCTTGACACATCGTCGCGCCCGCCCGCCGCCCGGAATCGCCGCAAACGATCGTCTCGCCGGGCCGCTTCAGGGAGCCGGGATGTCATCCCCAGGTATGACAACGCGGCCCCTGGTCCGTCCGGAGTCTGCCCTCAGAACCGGAACAGCGGCTGACTACACGGCGGCAGGCGGGCGGGACGATGGTTCGGTCCCCCGGAATCATCCACCGTCCCGTCAGGAGCCCGTTTCCCGTGACCACCAGCCCCCTCGCAGAGCGGACCACCACCGTGGCCGCGCGCGCCACGGACCTGTCGAAGATCTACGGACAGGGCGAGACCCAGGTGGTCGCCCTGGACCGGGTGTCGGTCGACTTCCGGCAGGCCGAGTTCACCGCGATCATGGGACCGTCCGGCTCCGGCAAGTCCACTCTGATGCACTGCGTGGCCGGTCTCGACACCTTCTCCTCCGGCTCCGTGCGCATCGGCGACACCGAGCTCGGCACGCTGAAGGACAAGCAGCTCACCAAGCTCCGCCGGGACAAGATCGGGTTCATCTTCCAGGCGTTCAACCTGCTGCCGACACTGACGGCCGCCGAGAACATCACGCTCCCCATGGACATCGCGGGCCGCAAGCCGGACAAGGAGTGGCTGGAAAAGGTCATCGCCATGGTCGGCCTCGCCGACCGGCTCGGCCACCGGCCCTCGCAGCTCTCCGGCGGTCAGCAGCAGCGGGTCGCCGTCGCCCGCGCCCTGGCCTCCCGGCCCGAGATCATCTTCGGCGACGAGCCGACCGGCAACCTCGACTCGCGCTCGGGCGCCGAGGTGCTGGGCTTCCTGCGCAACTCCGTGCGGGAGCTGGGGCAGACCGTGGTGATGGTGACCCACGACCCGGTGGCCGCTGCCTACGCGGACCGGGTCGTCTTTCTCGCGGACGGGCGGATCGTCGACGAGGTGCACGGTCCGACCGCCGAGTCGGTGCTCGACCGTATGAAGCGTTTCGACGCCAAGGGCCGCACCAGCTGATCCCGGACCGGGACCGACCGCTCGCCGACGAGCAGGACTGAGAAGACGACACCCATGTTCCGTACCGCCTTGCGCAACGTGCTCGCGCACAAGGCCCGGCTCCTGATGACCGTGCTCGCCGTGATGCTCGGCGTGGCCTTCGTGTCAGGGACCCTGGTCTTCACCAACACCCTGTCCAACGCCCTCCAGAACAGCTCCGCCAAGGGCTTCGACCAGGTCGACGTCGCCGTCACCGCCGAGGCCCAGCCCGACGTCGGCGACCGCATCGTCAAGACGCCCGAGCTGAACCAGGCCCTGCTGGAGCGGAGCGCGAAGGTCCCGGGTGCCGCCTCCGCGATCGGCGTCGTCAACGGCTTCACCGCCATCGCCGACAAGGACGGCAAGCTCATCGGCGGCGGCTTCCAGTCGCAGGGCGGCAACTACTGGGGCACGAAGGACAGCCGGTACCCGCTCGTCTCCGGGCACGCCCCGAGCGGCAGGAACGAGGTCCTCATCGACTCGCGGACCGCCGAACGGGCCGGCTACCGGGTCGGTGACACCGTGCGGATCTCCGTGGACGGCCCCGTCCTCACCCCGAAGATCGTCGGCGTGTTCACCACCGACGACGGCAACGTCGCCGCCGGCGGCAGCCTCGCCCTGTTCGACACGGCGAGCGCGCAGACGCTCTTCGGAAAGCCCGGCACCTACGACGAGATCGACGTCCGGGCGGCCGCCGGGACCTCGCAGAGCGCGCTGAAGTCCGCGCTGGACGCCGCCCTGCCCAAGGACCGGGTCGAGACCACCACCGGCCGTCAACTGGCCGACGACCAGGCCGAGGCGATCTCCGCGTCGATGAGCGGAATGAAGCAGGGGCTGCTGGTCTTCGCCGGCATCGCGCTGTTCGTCGGCACCTTCATCATCGCCAACACCTTCACGATGCTGGTCGCCCAGCGCACCAAGGAGCTCGCGCTCATGCGGGCCGTCGGCGCCTCCCGCCGGCAGGTCACCCGGTCCGTGCTGATCGAGGCGTTCGTGGTCGGCACCGTCGCGGGCGTGACCGGGCTGGTCGCCGGCATCGGCATCGGCGCCGGGCTGCGCTCGCTGCTCGGGACGCTCGGGGCGACCGTCCCCGACGGTCCGCTCGTCGTCACGCCCGGCACGGTCGCCACCGCCATGGCCGTCGGCGTCGTCATCACCATGGTGGCGGCCTGGCTGCCGGGGCGCCGGGCCGCGAAGATCCCGCCGGTCGCCGCGATGAGCAGCGTGCACGCCGCCGCGACCACCAGGTCGCTGGTGCTGCGCAACACGCTGGGCGCGCTGTTCTCGGCGGCGGGCGTCGCCGTCGTCCTCGCCGCGACGACGATGGACGGCTCCGACGGCCAGGCTCCCATGGGCCTCGGTGCGGTCCTGCTGATCATCGGCGTCTTCATCCTCACTCCGCTGCTGTCCCGCCCGCTGATCGCGGCGTCCGCGCCGGTCCTGCGGATCTTCGGGGTGTCCGGGAAGCTCGCCCGGCAGAACTCGGTGCGCAACCCGCGCCGCACGGCGGCCACCGCCTCCGCGCTGATGATCGGCCTGACCCTGATCACCGGTATGACGGTGATGGCGGGCAGCCTGCAGAAGTCGATCGACAAGATGGCGTCCGCCGCGATCAAGGCCGACTACGTCGTGTCGATGGCCAACGGAAACGAGCTCTCCCCGGACGTCGACGCGAAACTGAAGACCGCCGACGGGGTGACCGCCACCAGCCCGATGCGCAACGCGCCCGCTCGCATCAACGGCGAAACCGAGTACCTCACCGGCGTCACCGGCTCCGCCTTCGGGGAGCTCACCGACCTTCCGATGGACGACGGCGCCTTCACGGTGGGCGGCTCGCGGGTCGTCGTGGACGCGGGCGCCGCGAAGCACCAGGGCTGGAAGGCCGGTTCGGTCTTCACCGTGCACTACGAGGACGGCAAGCAGCAGCGGCTGACGGTCGCCGGGGTGTACGAGAGCAACGAGCTGATCCGGGGCATCCTCCTCGACAACTCCGTGCTGACCCCGCACGTCGAGGACCCGTCCGACATGCAGGTCATGGTCAAGACGTCCGGCGGCGTCTCGGGCGACACGAAGGACCGGCTGGAGAAGGCCCTCGGCTCCAACCCGGCCATCAAGGTCCAGAGCAAGCAGGACCTCTCCGACCAGATCGCGAAGATGTTCACCCTGTTGCTGAACATGCTCTACGGACTGCTCGCGATGGCCGTCGTCGTCGCGGTGCTCGGGGTCGTCAACACCCTCGCGATGTCCGTCTTCGAGCGCTCCCAGGAGATCGGCATGCTGCGGGCGATCGGCCTGGACCGGCGGTCGGTCAAGCGGATGGTCCGGCTGGAGTCGCTGGTGATCTCGCTCTTCGGCGGGGTGCTCGGCATCGGCCTGGGCGTGTTCTTCGGCTGGGCGGCGGGCGAACTGCTCGGCACGAAGATGGCCACCTACGAACTCGTGCTGCCCTGGGGCCGGATGGCGGTCTTCCTGGCGCTCGCGGCGGCGGTGGGCATCCTGGCGGCGCTCTGGCCGGCCCGGCGGGCGTCCCGCCTGAACATGCTGAGCGCGATCAAGTCCGAGTAGCGGCAGGCACGGTCGGGCCCGGCGTCGTCCCCACGGCGCCGGGCCCTTCTGTCGTTCCGTCAGTTCCAGGTGCGGGCGCGCAGCGGCAGTCCGGAGTCCCCGGACCCGGGGGTCCGCACGGCCAGGACCTGGTTGACGCCGATGCGGTTGCGTTCGAAGGCGACGGCGGAGGCGGCCATGTAGAGCCGCCAGACGCGGGCGCGGCCGGGGCCGGCCAGGTGGACGGCCCGGTCCCAGCCGTCCTCCAGACGGGTCACCCAGCGGCGCAGGGTGAGGGCGTAGTGCTCACGGATCGACTCGACGTCGCGGACCTCGAAGCCGGCCCGTTCCAGCTGAGCGACGGTGGTGCCGAGGGGAGCGAGTTCGCCGTCCGGGAAGACGTAGGCGTCGATGAAGGCGTCCACGTCGTAGGCCGACTCGTCGCGCTGCGGAGGGCGGGCGATCTGGTGGTTGAGCAGCCGGCCGCCCGGCCTCAGCAGCGCGTGCAGGGCGCGCGCGTAGGCGAGGTACTTGTCGGAGCCGACGTGTTCGGCCATGCCGATGGAGGAGACGGCGTCGAAGGGGCCGTCGGCGACGTCCCGGTAGTCCTGGACGCGGATCTCGACCCGGTCGGTGAGACCGGCGTCGGCGACCCGCTTGCGGGCGTAGGCCGCCTGTTCCTGGGAGAGGGTGATCCCGAGGACGTTCGCGCCGTGCTCGCGGGCGGCGTGCAGCGCCATCGAGCCCCAGCCGCAGCCGACGTCCAGCAGGCGCTGACCGGGCGACAGGGCGAGCTTGCGGCAGACGAGTTCGAGCTTGTCGCGCTGGGCGTCCTCGAGGGCGCCGCCCGCGGTCTCCCAGTAGGCGCACGAATACACCATGGACGGGCCGAGGACCAGTTCGTAGAAGTCGTTGCCGACGTCGTAGTGGTGGCTGACGGCGCGTCTGTCGGAGCGCCGGCTGTGCAGGTGCCGGGCGCTGCGGACCTCCTCACGGGGCGGGGCGGGCGGCAGCGGGGGCCCGGCGAGTCTCAGCAGCCCGCGGACGGCCGCACGGAACCGGGGGTCGCGCAGGGCCTGGGCGAGGGTGCGGGCGTCGTCGCCGCGCTCCCAGACGAGGCCGGCGAGCAGGTCGACCGCGGTGTACAGGTCGCCCTCGACGTCCAGGTCGCCGGCCACCCAGGCGCGGACGAGGCCCAGTTCGCCGGGCTTGAAGAGAAGACGGCGCAGGGCTCTGCGGTGGTGCGCGACGAGGACGGGCGCGCCCGGCGGGCCCGCCTGCGAACCGTCCCAGGCGCGGACGCGCAGCGGGAACGGAGCCCCCAGCAACTGTTCGACGAGCCCATGGAGCCGCGGCGCGGCGTCAGCCATGATGCACCCCTCCGTGACGGTGATCCCGGAATGTCCTGTCCCCACGTAAACACGAGGGGGTGCGGTGCCCGGTCCCACGACGCCGTCACGGCTGGGCAAAATACCTGCACACGGCACACGCCGGTGGCGCCGGCAGCGGCGGGCGCGGGGCTTCCCGGCCCGCCCGGCCACGGTGACCGGCGTCGTGGGAGATCGTCCCCACCAAGGGTGACCGGGCGCGTCGCGCACCGGCTCGGGGATGCCGAAGGGGCCGTCCGCACCACGGATGGCGGACGGCCCCTTCGGGGATGTTCAGTGACCGCGGGCCCTTGGGCCCGAGGTCGGTCGACCTGGGCTCAGGAGGCGTTGGCCTTCTCGCTCTCGGCCTTCGCGGGGGCCGGCTTCGCGGCGACCGGGGCCGGCTTCGCGGCCTCGTAGAACTCCTCGCGCGGGGACTCCAGCGCGCCCAGCGCCACCACCTCGCGCTTGAGGAACATACCGAGGGTCCAGTCGGCGAAGACGCGGATCTTGCGGTTCCAGGTCGGCATCGCCATGCCGTGGTAGCCACGGTGCATGTACCAGGCGAGACGGCCCTTGAGCTTGATCTTCACCTTGCCCATGACGATCATCGCGACGCCCTTGTGGAGGCCGAGGCCCGCCACCGCACCCTTGTTGGAGTGCTCGTAGTCCTTCTGCGGGAAGCCCCGCATACCGGAGATCACGTTGTCGCCGAGGACCCTCGCCTGACGCAGCGCGTGCTGCGCGTTCGGCGGGCACCAGGCGTTCTCGACGCCGGCCTTGCGGGCGGCGACGTCCGGGACCTGGGCGTTGTCGCCGGCGGCCCAGATGTAGTCGGTGCCCTGGACCTGGAGGCTGGGCGCGGTGTCGACGTGACCACGCGGGCCCAGCGGGAGGCCGTAGCGGGCGAGGACCGGGTTCGGCTTGACGCCGGCCGTCCACACGATGGTGTTCGAGTCGACCTCGAGACCGTTCTTGAGCACGACGTGGCCGTCGACGCAGGAGTCCATCGAGGTGGAGAGGTAGATCTCCACGCCGCGGCTCTCCAGGTGGGCCTTGCCGTACTGGCCGAGCTTCGGGCCGACCTCGGGCAGGATCTTGTCCGCGGCGTCGACCAGGATGAAGCGCATGTCCTCGCGGGACACGGTCTTGTAGTACTTGGCCGCGTCACGGGCCAGGTCCTCGACCTCGCCGATGGTCTCCGCACCGGCGAAGCCGCCGCCGATGAAGACGAAGGTGAGCGCCTTGCGGCGGATCTCCTCGTCGGTCGTGGAGTCGGCCTTGTCCAGCTGCTCGAGGACGTGGTTGCGCAGGCCGATGGCCTCCTCGACGCCCTTCATTCCGATGCCCTGTTCGGCGAGGCCGGGGATCGGGAAGGTGCGGGAGACCGCGCCGAGCGCGATCACCAGGTAGTCGAAGGGCAGCTCGTACGCCTCGCCGACCAGCGGCGCGATCGTGGCGACCTTGCGGTCCTGGTCGATGGTGGTGACCCGGCCGGTGAGGACCTCCGCCTTGGGCAGCACGCGTCGCAGCGGGACGACGACATGGCGCGGGGAGATGTTGCCGGCGGCGGTTTCGGGGAGGAAGGGCTGGTAAGTCATGTACGACCGGGGGTCGACGACCGTGACGGTCGCCTCGCCGTAGCGCATCTTCTTGAGGATGCGCCGAGCTGCGTACAGGCCTACGTACCCACCGCCTACTACGAGGATCCTGGGACGCTCCGTGGTGCTCATGCCATCGAGTATCCACCTGGTTCAGGGGGGTCGCTCGTGCGCCCCTTCACAAGCTTCCCGAGGGTGTGTGCTATCCTCCGCGACTCGCGTGATCCACCTCATGGCGGAGAACGGGAACCAGCGTGTAGGGCATGGCGTTGTCAATGCCGCGTGAGCTGCCTCTCCGGCTCCGGAAGGTCTCTGTGAGCGCCCCGCGGCGAGCCTTGCGAGACACCCGCGAGACGCCCCCGTCCGCCTCTTTTGAACACGTTCATACGGGGGCCGGACCCCCGGAAGGGCCAACCGGGACACAATCGCCCTCCGACAGGGCCAAATTCCTTGTGAAGAACTTCACGAACTTTCCCGGCGGAGTGTCGCGAGACCACGCCGAAGGGGCCCCGAAGGACCCCCAGGACTGCTCATCCGCGCATCCTGCCTGCTCAGCAGAGTGCACCCGACGACCCCGACGAGCCCTACGCGACCGACCAGGCGATGCCGTCGAGGATGTCGTGCTCGCTCACGACGACCTCCTGCGCGCCGGTGCGCTCCATGATCGCCAGCAGCACCAGCGCGCCCGCCCCGATCACGTCCACCCGTCCCGGATGCATCGCGCCGATCGCGGCACGCTCGGCGTGCGTGGAACGCAGCAGCCGCCCGGTGATCGCGCGGACCTCGTCGTGCGAGACGCGCGAGTGGTGGATGGCCGCCGAGTCGTACGCGGGCAGTTTCTGGGCGATCGCCGAGACCGTGGTGACCGAGCCGGCCAGGCCGACCAGGGTGCGTGCCTCGCGCAGCGGGACCGTCCGCTCGGCGAGGTCGAGGGCGGCCTCGATGTCGGCGCGCATCGCCGCGATCTGCTCCTCGGACGGCGGGTCGGTGACCTTCCCGTCCACCACCAGGTGCCGCTCGGTCATCCGCACGCAGCCGACGTCGACCGAGCGGGCGGCGCGCACCCGGTCGTCGCCGACGACGAACTCCGTCGAACCGCCGCCGATGTCCACCACCAGGTAGGGCCGGGCCAGGTCGTCGCGGCCGGTGAGCTCCTTCGTGGCACCGGTGAACGAGAACTCGGCCTCCTGGTCGCCGGTGATGACCTCCGGCTCGACGCCCAGGATGTCCAGCACCCCGCGCACGAACTCGTCCCGGTTCTCGGCGTCCCGGGAGGCGGACGTGGCCACGAACCGCAGCCGCTGCGCGCCGAGTTCCTTGACGGCGGCCGCGTACTCCCGGCAGGCGGCGAACGTCCGCTCCAGCGCCTCGGGAGCGAGCCGGCCGGTGCGGTCGACGCCCTGGCCGAGCCGGACGATGGTCATTCGGCGGTCCAGGTCGACGAGTTCGCCGGTTTCCGGGTCCGCGTCGGCGACGAGCAGCCGGATGGAGTTCGTACCGCAGTCGACGGCGGCCACCCGGGTCACGGGGCCTCCCCCTCGACCGGCTGGGAAAGGATCACGCAGGCGCCCTTGCGCCACCACTCGGGGAGCATCTCCAGCGCCTCGTCACCGAGCGGGTTCACGCCCGGGCCCGCGGCCAGCGAGTGGGCCACCAGGACGTGCAGGCACTTCACCCGGTCCGGCATGCCGCCCGCGCTGGGGAAGTTCCGCAGCTCCTCGATCTCGTCCCGCCGCCGGACGTAGTCCTCGTGGGCGGCCCGGTAGGCCGCGGCGAGCTCGGGGTCGGACTGCAGCCGCTCCGTCATCTCCTTCATCACGCCGTTCGCCTCCAGCGTGCCGATCGCCGAGTTGGCCTTCGGGCACGTCAGGTAGTACAGCGTCGGGAAGGGGGTGCCGTCGGGCAGGCGGGGGGCCGTCTCGACGACGTCCGGATGACCGCACGGGCAGCGGTGCGCGATCGCGCGCAGGCCGCGCGGCGGGCGTCCGAGCTGCTGCTTGAAGGCCTCGACGTCCGCGTCGGTGGGCTCGGTGCGCGGAGTGGTCGGCGGGGGCGTCTGCATGCCTGTCTTTCCATCGGTCGGTCGGTCAGTGGTCGGAGGCGTCGGACTTGTCGACCCCGTCCCAGACGTTGGAGTACCAGGGGCGGTCGGCCCCACCGAGGTCGGCGCGCGAGCGCCTCGCGGCGTCCGGGTCGACGACGACGAAGCCGGTCTCCCCCGGCAGTACGTAGTGCAGCCGCAGCCGGATCTGCTGCTCGGCGTACGCGTCGTCCTGCCAGCGCGCCTTGAGGTCGCGCAGCTGCTCGACGCGCTCGGCGGCCTGCTGCTTCTCGCGCTCCAGGTCGGCGATCTCGGCGCGCTGGGACACGTACTGGCGCATCGGGTAGGCCAGGGCCACGATCAGCGTGCACAGGACGAGCGCCAGCAGGGCCGCGCGGCCGGTGAGGCGGGAGCGGCGGGCCTGGCGCTTGGTCTGCGAACGGTAGACACGGGCCGCGGTCTGCTCGCCGAGCAGCTTGATCCTGGTCGCGGTGGAGAAACGGTCCCGGTCCTTCACGGCCATGTGCTGCGCCTCCCGTCTCCCACGTGCGTACGTCCCCGCACACGGTACGGGACCGAGTACGGGGACGTTCGTGCGACTGGCTAGGCCTTACCCCGGGTGGGGTCAGCCGTTGCCGCGCTCAGTGGTTCGCGGAGCGGAACCGCGGGAAGGCGGAGCGGCCCGCGTACACCGCGGCGTCGTCGAGGATCTCCTCGATGCGCAGCAGCTGGTTGTACTTGGCGACGCGGTCCGAGCGGGCCGGGGCGCCGGTCTTGATCTGACCACAGTTCACCGCGACGGCGAGGTCGGCGATGGTGACGTCCTCGGTCTCGCCGGAGCGGTGGGACATCATGCACTTGAAGCCGTTGCGCTGGGCCATCTCGACGGCGTCCAGGGTCTCGGTCAGCGAGCCGATCTGGTTGACCTTGACGAGCAGGGCGTTGGCGGAGCCCTCGTCGATGCCGCGGGCCAGGCGCTCCGGGTTGGTGACGAAGAGGTCGTCGCCGACGATCTGGACCTTGTCGCCCAGCTTGTCGGTGATGACCTTCCAGCCGGCCCAGTCGTCCTCGTACAGCGGGTCCTCGATGGAGACGAGCGGGTACGCGGAGACGAGCTCCTCGTAGTACTCGGTCATCTCGGCGGCCGAGCGGGACTTGCCCTCGAACTCGTACTTGCCGTCCTTGTAGAACTCGGACGCGGCGACGTCGAGCGCGAGCGCGATCTGCTCACCGGGGACGTAACCGGCCTGCTGGATGGCCTCGATGATGAGGTCGAGCGCGGCGCGGTTGGACTCCAGGTTCGGGGCGAAGCCGCCCTCGTCGCCGAGGCCGGTGGACAGGCCCTTGGTCTTCAGCACCTTCTTGAGGGTGTGGTAGACCTCGGCGCCCCAGCGCAGGGCCTCGGAGAAGGACTCCGCGCCGATCGGGGCGATCATGAACTCCTGGATGTCCACGTTGGAGTCGGCGTGCGAGCCGCCGTTCAGGATGTTCATCATCGGAACGGGCAGCAGGTGCGCGTTCGGGCCGCCCAGGTAGCGGAACAGCGGCAGGTCGCTGGCCTCGGAGGCGGCGTGGGCGACGGCGAGCGAGACGCCGAGGATGGCGTTGGCGCCGAGCGAGCCCTTGTTGTCGGTGGCGTCCAGGTCGAACATGGCCTGGTCGATCAGGCGCTGCTCGGTGGCGTCGTAGCCGACGAGCTCCGGGCCGATCTGCTCGATGACGGCGAGGACGGCCTTCTCGACACCCTTGCCCTGGTAGCGGTTCGGGTCACCGTCGCGCAGCTCGATGGCCTCGAAGGCACCCGTGGAGGCGCCGGACGGAACGGCGGCACGACCCGTGCTGCCGTCGTCGAGGCCTACCTCGACCTCGACCGTGGGGTTGCCTCGGGAGTCCAGGATTTCCCGGGCTACGACGACGTCGATGGACGGCACGAGCATCTCCTTCATGGGATGTGACGCTGAAAGTGCGCGGCGCGTGGCCTTGCGCCTAGAGCCTAACCGCCTCCGGGGCGTCGGCCACCGACCGACCGTCCCGTGGACGGACTGACCGTACACATTGTTCCTGTCCGGAACAAAGCGGCTGGGGAAAGCGGCCCGAAAGGCCGGGAAAACACCACGCGGCCCGGGAGGCCGACGGCCTGACGGACGGCTGCCTGACGGGCGGCTGCCACAGGACCCGAAGGAACGGAAGGACCGCAAGGACGGCGGCCGGGAGGCCCGGAGGCCGGAAGTGCAGCGGCCGGAAGAACGTCGGCCGGGAGGAAAGCGGTCTGGAGAACGCCGGCCGGGAGCGCGGCGGCTGGACGAACGACGGCCGGAAGAGCGGCGGCCGGGAGCGCGCCGGCCGGAAGAGCGCAAGAGAAAACCCCGTCCCGGTGCGTACGGGGGAACACGCACCGGAACGGGGGGCTCGTGGGGACGGGGGGCCGTCACGCGGTTCTCAGGGTGCCGACCTTCATCGGGAGGGCACGGTGGCCGCGTCGGCAGCCGGCTGTCACTTCAGGTGCAGCTGCTGACCCGGGTAGATGAGGTCGGCGTCCTGGACGATGTCCTTGTTCAGCTCGAACAGCTTCTGCCAGCCACCCTCGACCTTGTGCTTCTCGGCGATGGAGCTGAGGGTGTCGCCCTTGACGACCTTGTACTCGCCGTCGCCCTTCTTGACCTTCTTGCCGGTCGGGGTGGTGACCGTCTTGGACTTCTTGGCGGCCGCCGGACGGTCGGTGGAGCGGGAGCTGCTCTTCTGCTCGGTCGAGCGGGAGCTGCTGCCGCTGTCCGACGAGCCGGAGGAGCCCGAGTTCGAGGAGGCGGCGCTGCCGCCGTCGTAGGAGGCGCCGGACAGACCCTTGCCGCAGACCGGCCAGGCGCCCTTGCCCTGGCCCGCGAGGACCTTCTCGCCGATGGCTATCTGCTGGGCCTTGGAGGCCTGGTTGGCCTGCGAGGCGTACTGCGTGCCGCCGTACGCGGCCCAGGTGGAGGACGAGAACTGCAGGCCGCCGTAGTAGCCGTTGCCGGTGTTGATGGACCAGTCGCCGCCGGACTCGCACTGGGCGACCGCGTCCCACTCGGAGGCGGTGGCGGCGGAGGCGTTGCCGGCCGCCAGCAGCGGTGCGGCGATGGCGACGCCGGTGACGCCGGCCAGAGCGGCGGCACGGGTGGCCTTGGACGGACGGCGGTGCTTGCCCTTACCGGAAAACAGCATGGTGGATCCCCTCACCGACGCCTGCGAGGTGAGCTGTCGGGTTCGGGCCGTGTGAGTTGCCCGGCCACTCCTCCGCCGGAGACTTCCGCTCCGTGGAGGTGTGGCTTCACCCCAAGCCGCTCCGGTGACTTCCCGGTTCGGCACTTACCTTGGGTCCCCCGCTCCTGCCTACGGCGCTTGACGCGACGACTGTTCCCGGGCAGCCGCTGGCAGGATTCGGCGTTGCGACGGCCGGGGCTCGGGTTGCCGAGCGGTCACGACCGTAGACACGCGATCCGCGGAATTTCAAAGACGATCAGGGCTTCTGAGACTCATCCCACACTTTCACCAAAGCGGACATTCACCGCGAAGTGTGACGTGAACTCCCGCTGATTTTCTTGGGCTTTGCGCCCTATTGGACCCCTGTGTCGAGGGTCTGACCGGGAGCGATGTCGCTCGGATCGGCGCCGATGACGTCCTTGTTCTCGGCGTAGAGGGCACGCCATCCGCCGTGGAGGCCAAGGGAGTCGGCGATGGAGGCGAGGGAGTCGCCCTCCTGGACCACATAGGTGGCCGCGGCGTGCCGGCCCGCGGAGGCGGTGGACGCACCGCCCGCCTCGATGTCGGCACCCTTGGCCGCCGGCTCGTCGGCCGTGGTGCCGCGATGGCGGCCGGAGCCGAGGGAACCGGTGTCGACGAGGTTCCAGGAACCCGCCTCCTGGCCCGACTTGTCCGGGTTGACCGCTTCCGGTGTCCCCGTGGGCGAGCCGTCGGCCGCCCGCGGGCCTCCCTGACGGCCGGCGCCGTCGGAGTCGCCCGTGACGGCCGATGGTGACGAAGGGGACGAAGGTGACGCCGAGGGTGAACTCGTGGAATCACCGGACGAGTCAGGCGAGTCGGACGACCCGGTCGAACCGCTGGAGTCGCCGGAGCCGGTCGAGCCGCCGGAATCCGAGGAGCTCGACGAGCCCGACGAACCCGACAACCCCCTGGACAGGTCGGACAAACCCGAGGAGCCGGATGATTCCGACGAATCGCCCGCCACTCCGGTGTCCACGGCCAGCGCGCCGTTCTCCTTGGTGAGCCCGGAGGTCAGCCCGCACGTGCCCCACGCGCCTACGCCCTTGGCCGCGAGCACCTTCTGCGCCACGGCGATCTGCTGGTTGCGGCTGGCCAGGTCGGGGCTCGCCGCGTAGTCGAGTCCGCCGTAGGCGTTCCAGTCCTGCTGGGTGAGGCTCAGGCCGCCGGACTCGCCGCCGACTCCGTCGGCACTCCACGAGCCCCCGGTCTCGCACTGCGCCACCTTGTCCCACACCGTGCCGTCCGCGGCGCTCGCGCCGGAGGCGGCGAACAGCGGGATGGCGATGGCGGAGCCGGTCACCCCGGCCGCGACGAGCAGCGCGGGGGCCTGGCGGGGGCGACGGTGACGACCGTTCCCGGAGAGCATGCGAGGGCCTTTCTCTGGACAGCAGTGCCGGCGCGGGCGAGTGAGCTGACGCGTCGCGCTGACGAGTGAACGTATCGGCAGACGATCACTTGTCACAAGTTAATGCCGCGCAGATCACGTGAAGATCACAGACTTGAGGATCGGTCACCTTTGCTTCGCCACATGGTCACAATCCGCTGACGTCCGGTCAGACCCGCACCGCTGTGACGGAACCGTCAGACGCCGGAGCGCGGGCCGGACACCGGGGCGAACTCGACCGGCAGCGTGCGCAGGCCGCGCATGATGAGGCCGCCGCGCCACCTCAACTCGGCTGGTTCCACCGCCAGTCGAAGGTCGGGAAGCCGGGTGAGCAGAGTGGCCAGCGCGGTCTGGCCCTCAAGCCGGGCCAGCGGGGCGCCCAGGCAGTAGTGGATGCCGTGGCCGTAGCCGAGGTGCTGGTTGTCACGGCGGGCGAGGTCGAGGGTGTCGGGGTCGGTGAAGCGGGCCGGATCGCGGTCGGCGGCGGCCAGCACGACGAGGACGGGATCGCCGGGCGCGATGTCCTGGCCGCCGATGACGACCGGCTCGGTCGCGAACCGCCAGGTGGCGAGTTCGACGGGCCCGTCGTAGCGGAGCAGTTCCTCGACGCCGGTGGCGAGCAGGGCGTGGTCGCCGCCGTCCTCCGTGAGGGACCGCTGCAGGGCCTCGCGCTGGGCGGAATGGGTCAGGAGGGCGTACATGCCGTTCCCGATGAGGTTCACGGTCGTCTCGAAGCCGGCGAACAGCAGGATGAAGGCCATGGCGGCGGCCTCGTTCTCCGTGAGGTGTTCCCCGTGGTCAAAGGCGCGGATCAGACCGGAGATGAGGTCCTCGCCCGGGGCGGGTTCGGCGGGGAGTGCGGCGCGTTTGCGGTGGATGAGCTCCAGCAGGTAGCCGCGCATCTTCTTGACCGACCGGGCGACGCCTCCCCTGGGGCCCCCGCCGTGCCGGATCATCATCCCGGCCCAGTCGCGGAAGTCGTCCTGGTCCTCCTCGGGAACGCCCAGCAGGTCGCAGATGGCGTAGATGGGGAGGGGGAAGGCGAAGTCGTGGATGAGGTCGGCCCGGCCCTCGGCGGCGAACCGGTCGATCAGCCGGTCCGTCAACTCCTGCACGCGCGGCGCGAACTCGGCGACGCGACGCGGGGTGAAGGCCTTGCTCACGAGCCGCCTCAGCCGGGTGTGGTCCGGCGGGTCGATGTTGAGCAGATGCGTCATCAGCTCGGCCTTGCGCTCCCCGGGGATGCCGGTCCTGCCCCTGGCGTGGGCGGGTTCGTCATGATGTGCGGGGTTCTTGGACAGCCGGGGGTCGGCGAGAGCCTGCTTGGCGTCGGCGTACCGGGTGACCAGCCAGGCCTCGACCCCGCTCGGCAACGCGGTCCGGTGCACCGGGGCGTGCTCCCGCAGCCAGGCGTAGGCCGGGTAGGGGTCGGTGGCGAACTCCCAGGTGAAGAGCAAAGGCGCGGGCGGCACGTCGGCCGACGGCTGCCGGGACGAGTGGGCCGGGTCAGTCTGCTCGGCCGGGTGGGTCGGGTGGGTCGGGTCGGTCACTCCCCGACGGTAGCGGGCTTCCTGAGGTGTACGGTCACTCTCCCCCGCCCGAGGACGCGGACGGGGACGGGGACGGGCGGTCGGGGAGGCCTTCGGTGACCCTGATCGCGTCCCGGTAGGCCCGGGCCGCCGCCCGCAGCGCCGCCTCCGGGTCCACTCCCTCCGACTCGGCCCTGGCGGCGAGGGCGAGCAGTTCGTAGCCGACGCCCTCGGCGGTCGGCAGCGGTACGTCCAGCCCCGCCGTCCGGGCCCGCGCGGTCAGCTTCGCCGCGAGAGCCAGCGAGGGCTGGTGGAGCGGAACGCCGTCGGTCACCGAAGCCCGGCGCTTCTCGACCGCCTTCGTGCGCAGCCAGTGCTCCTTGACCTCCTCCGGTGTGGTGGCGGTGGCGTCGCCGAAGACATGGGGGTGGCGGTGGACGAGTTTGGCGACGATCGTGCCCGCGACGTCGTCGACGGAGAACGGGGACTCCTCGTCCTCCTCGGCGATACGGGCGTGGAAGACCACCTGCAGCAGGACGTCGCCCAGCTCCTCGCGGAGTTCGTCGCGGTCGCCGTCCTCGATCGCCTCGACCAGCTCGTACGCCTCCTCCATCGCGTACTTCGCCAGGCCCTGGTGGGTCTGCTGCGAGGACCACGGGCACTCGTCGCGGATGCGGTCCATGACCTGGACGAGGTCGAGCAGGCGGGCGCCGGGGAGGTCGTAGGAGGCGGGAAGGAGCTCCAGCTCCGGCATCGACACCCGGCCGGAGCCCGCCAGCCGGGCCAGACCGTCCGTGAGGGCCGGCTCGCCATCGCCGGTCGCCACCACCACCGCGGTGCGGCCGCCGGCGCAGGCGGCGACCAGTTCCTCGGCGGTCGGGGAGGTCTCCTCGACGGCTATGCCCGCGTCCCGCAGATAGGGCAGCTGCGGGTGCGCGCCGTCCGCGCACAGCACCCGGTCCGCCGCGCGCAGGGCCTGCCAGGCGGGCCAGGAGAGCAGACCGGGGGCGACGCGGTGGCTGGTGGTGAGCAGGACGACGCGACCCGGGGCGGGGACTGCGACGTCGGCATCGGCGGAGCTGATTGCGTTCACACCCCGAACGTAACCCACGTCCGCCGGCGACCCCAGGAGTCGTCCACAGGGCAGGCCCGCCGGTCACACGATCACATGGTCACGTCGGCCGTGGGTGCGTCGGCCGCACCTCACGTCGATCGCACAACGTCACATGGATGGCGCGGGGGCACGTCGAAAGCAGGTCATGTCGTCTGCTTGGTCCCGGTCGCCGTGACCTCCCGCACCCACGGGGTCTTCGCGTCGACGCGGGCGACCTTCTGCTCGTCCCAGCTGCCGTAGCGCGGGTTGAGGTCGACGCCGAGGGACGTGGACGCCTTGGACAGGGCGTTCCAGAAGGCGGGCTGGCTGGTGTTCGTGCCGAGCTGGGCGGCGAGTTTCTGGGCCTCCAGCTGGAGGCGGAGGTTCTCGTCGAGGCGCTGCGCCGGGATGCCGTACTGCTGCAGCCACGCCGTCTCCAGGCCCTTCGCACCGCCCGCCTGCTGTTCCAGGCCGGTCCGCATCTCCTGGACCTCGCGGGGGGTGACCGTGATGCCCGCGTCCTCGGCGGCGCGGTGCAGCACCCGGTCGAGGACCATGCCGTGCAGGGTGTCCCGGGCGAGCCCGCCGGTCTGACCGACGGCCTGCGCGTACTGGGTGTCGTCGGTGACGGCCGCGCGCTGCGCGGCGCGCACCTCGTCCACCCGGCTCTCCAGCTGCGCGACGGTGATCCGCTGACCGCCCACGACGGCCGCCGCGCCCGGATGCGCGTCGTTGCCGCAGGCGGTGAGGAGAGGGGCCGCCGCGATCGCGGCGGACAGCAGGAGCGCGGTGCGACGACGGCGGTGCAAGGAAGCCTCCCGAGGAGATTGTGCGGCGGTGCACAAGGTCTTGCGGTGATCGATGTTAGGCAGTGGCGCGGCTGCGGCCAACCCATTCGACCAACGATTCACCAGGACTTCCGGCACCGCCGCGCCCGTCCGCGCCCGCTCGTCGGTGCGAACGGTCGGCCGGGCGGGTCCGGGACGCTCTCAGCCGACCAGGGCGACCGGCGCGTCCCAGGAGTCGCGGTCCACGGTGATCGTGTAACCGCCGCGGGTCTCCTTGCTGTTGACCAGGTACTGGTGGCCGCGGCTGTGGCCGGTGAACTGGGTGGCGCCCCACGGCCAGTCCGTGGTCGTGGTGTCCTTCTTGTCCCACAGCGCGTACCAGAGGTTGCCCGGCAGGTCCGTCTTGTTCGTCGCGGTGGCGATCGCCTTGGCGCTGGAGCTGCTGAACCCGTAGTAGCCGGCCCGGTACGTCTTGGCGCGCAGCGTCTTGCTGAAGGAGCGGACGTAGGCCAGCACGGCGTCGTTGCACGACTTGTTCGTGATGTCGTACGCCTCCATGTCGAGGTAGACCGGGCTGCCCGCCTTCATGCCGAGAGCGGACGCCTTGGTGACGGCGTCCGCCGCGTCGGTCGCGCCCAGGGAGGTGGCCGTGGAGGCGGTGATCTTCTCGGGGCTGGAGCCGGTCTGGCACGGCGGTTGCGCGCCCACGTAGAGGGGGATGAGCTTCCAGCCGAGCGTGTTGACCGACTTCACCCAGGACGCGGTCAGGTTGGGCTGCGCGCAACCGCGGTTCTTGCCGCCGATGTAGACGGCGGCGCCCCCGTAGTAACCGTCGGTCTTCCACGCCTTCATCGCGGCAAGCGAAGGCGCGGTGCAGGCGTCGAAGGCGCGCCCGGTGTACGTCTTCTGGGCGGGCCAGACGGTGGCCGCCATCGAGGTCTGAGCCGCTATCCCGGCCCCCGCGAGGACGGCCGCGCCGGCGACGCCCCACGTGATGTATCTGCGCTTCCTGGACTGCCGGTGCTCGGCCATGCCATCCCCACCCCATCGTTCGTCTGTGCGTACGGTGGCCTCGCTGCCGCGGCCGTGTCGTACATGCGTCTCCCCTTGACCAGTACGACGATACGGTGTCGACTCGACGTCCGGGCACCGGAGGCGGATGGCACCGTAACCCGCGGCGCCCCCGCGAACGGGAAACGGGGCATCCGCATCGCCACAAGATTCACTTACGTCACGGTAAAGAAGCAGTGGCCTGACGTGGGCCGCCCATGTCCTACCCTTGCTCCCTGGTGACCTTGGGGGGCGACATGACGATGCCGACGACGACCGTGACCGGCACGGTGAGACGGCTGGAGGGCGGCTGGTTCGAGAGGCTCGCCTGGGTGCTGCTGGTGTGGCTCTCGCTGGGCTTCCTGGCGTGGGTGCCGTTCCTCTACGTGGGGATCCGTCGCGGCCTGTCCTCGGACTGGGCGGCCTTCGGCTCGTTCGCGCTGTACGAGGTGGCGATCGTGACGTGCACGGTGGCCTCCGACAACGACGACTCGGACGCCTTCTTCGGCGGCATGTTCCTCATCACCCTGCTGATGGCGACGGGCATGCTGCTGTTCGCGATGTTCGACAAGAAGGCGCCGGCGACGGCTCCGGCGTACGGAACGGGCCACCCGAACCCGTACCAGCAGGGGTACCCGTACGGCCGGTAGCCGTGCGGCCGCCGGCCGTGAACCGGTTGCCGATTCCTGCTGCGCTCACCCCGCGTGGAAGCGGTCCGGAGCCTTGGTCGGGTTGCCCCCGACGGGCAGTCGCTGCCCGGGGCAGGCCGACAGCACCTTCTCCATCGCGGACTTCTCCGCCGCGGTGACCCACAGCTGGTACTTCTTCTTCACGGCGACCTGCGCCGCGACGTACGTGCAGCGGTAGGCCTTGTTGGGCGGCACCCATGTCGCCGTGTCACCGTCCCCCTTGGAACGGTTGGTGCTCGCGTCGACGGCCAGCAGGTTGAGCGGGTCGTTGGCGAGCGCTATCCGCTTGGCGGCGTCCCAGTACTTGGCGCCCTTCTGCCAGGCGTCCGAGAGGGCGACGACATGGTCGATGTCGACCTTGCTGCTGCCGCGCCGGTAGGTCACGGTCTTCCCCGAGTACGGATCCGACTCCAGGATCCCGGCGGACACCTTGCAGACGCCGCCGGTGAACTTCACCTTCTCCAGATCCCGCTTGAGGATGTCGTCGCGAGTTATCTCTATCTCCCTCCTCAACGCGATGCACATGAGGCACAGCCGTAACCCAGTCCTGTCCCTCGCCGTTATCAGTCACGCCATGAGGCACATGAGTGACATCGGAGACAGGAAGTAAATCCCATGACGTTACACACAGAGAAGGCCGTATCGCCCACCACCGGCGACATCACCTGGCTCCTGGTCGACGAGGAGACGTACGCGCCTCATCCCGAGGCCCGCGAGTTCTCCCTGTATCTGCGCGGAGCCGGTCGATCGCCACAGACACAGCGCGCGTACATCCCCAGAATCGGCCGCTTCCTCAACTGGTGCGCGGATCGAGGCATCGACTGGAGGACCGTCCGGCTCGGGGACTTGAGTCTGTTCAAGTTCTACGTCGAACGGACACCGACCCAGTACGGGCGGCCTCCGTCCGGCAAGACGGTCAACGCCACACTCACCGCGGTGTGCGAGTTCCTCCGCTACTGCGCGGTCCAGGGACATGTGGATCACGAGGTCGCGGCGCGTCTCAGCGAGCCGCGCTTCCTCGCCCACGCCCCGGTCGGCTTCGATCCTGGCGAGGGCGGCCAGCACCTGATGGTCAAAGCCCGCGTCCTGAAGGCGCCGGAGATCGAGCGGGCACCACAGACGCTCACCGGCGTCCAGACGGAGCAGGTCATCGACGCCGCTCACACTGCGCGTGACCGGCTGCTGCTGACCGTCCTGGTGGAAGCGGGCCTCCGTATCGGCGAAGCCCTCGGACTGCGGCGCGAGGACATGCATCTGCTCCCCGACTCCACGCACCTCGGCTGCCGGACAGGTGGCGCCCACCTGCACGTCCGCCCCCGCCAGAACAACGAGAACGGGGCACGTGCGAAGGCCGGCCGGCACCGTGCAGTGCCCCTCGCTCAGACCGCCGTTCACCGGTACCGCGAGTATCTGGCCGAGCGGGAAGATGTACCCGGAGCGGCAGGCTGTGACTACGTATTCGTGAATCTCGTCGGCGGCTGGGCGGGCCGTCCGATGTCGTACTCGAACGCGAAACAGGTCATCGAGCGCATCGGTGACCGTTGCGGCCTGCGCGCCCGGCCGCACATGATGCGGCACACAGCGGCAACCCGCTGGATCCGCAGCGGCGTGGCGCCCGATGTCGTACAGACCTTGCTGGGGCATGCGTCGTCGGCCAGCACGGCTGTCTATCTCCACGCTCAGGACGAGGACCTTCGATCGGCCGTCGACAGCCTCACCCTGGAAATCGCGCGATGACATCGAGCACCGCCCTCGTCACGGTCCCCTCGCCCTCAACCGCGCTCACCGCCTGGTCCGCCTGCCTCGCAGAACGCCTCGCTTCCGGTTGGCGAACGACTGAATGGGATCCGGCCAAGGCACTGTTCACAGCTGATCCAGACAATCCGACGACCCACGTGTTCACCTGCGTGGTCGCGGCTTGCTCGACGCACGTCGGAAGTAATGGAAGTCGCTGCGACGCCTGCCGCAAGGCCCGTCTGCTCAGGGGAAACCCTGCGAACTTCGACACGACGTACGCCCCGGTGGTGGCTCGTCGACGGCCGAACGTCACGGACGGAGTGAAGCCGGGGGTCTCCCAGTTCTCTCTGGCACGGGTTTCGCCGGCCGTGCGACACGAGATTCTGTATGGGCTTCAACAACGCGACGACGCCGGAATCAGCCTCGTCCCTCAACGCATGCGCCGCATCGTGGCCAGCCTCCCGCAGGAGCTCGACTCCCTCCTGAGCCTTGACTCCGGCTTCTCCTCCGAACTCCCCGCTGCTGCCAGAGGCGTTCTCAATAGCGTCCTCCTTCACATCCGATGTGCCCGGGCCGAGTTCGAAGGCGCCGACCCCACCTCGGGCGACGTCTGGGAATGCGCGCTGGTGGGCCTCACTGCAGGTCGGGGCAGGAAGTACAAAGCCGTTCATGGTGTGATCGATTTCCGGCCCGTACGACAGACGTGGCTGCGGGAACTCGTCAAGGAGTACGGGCGCGCTACACGACCCGATGTTCTGGAGCTGAGGCAGACCGTGTACGCCGCGACAATCGCGTCGGCCGCGCTGTCTCAACGCCCCGAGGGGGACGACCCTGATCGGCTGTCGATGGCGGACATGAACGCCGTAGTGGACCACTTCCGCATCACCAAACGCCCCGAGGACGGGCACGACCACTCGACGAGCCACAGGCGAGCACTGCTGCGACGCTGGCGGGCGTTCCTGGAGTTCGCCCGGCAAGCCGGGATGATGGACCACATCCCCGGCGGGTTCGCCGTGAATCCCCGCTTTCACACCATCGCGGCGATCGAGGTGACTGAGGACGACATCGGCCGGGCAGTTCCCGAGCATGTCATCGCCCAACTCGATGCGCACATCGATCTGCTGGGCACTTCCACGGCCTACGAAAACGGCGGTTGGAGCACTGCTGACTTCGCCCGCATGTACCAGGTGGTCTACACAGTCCTGAGGGACACAGGTCGCCGACCGGGCGAGGTCACCAGCCTACGGCGAGACTGCCTGGAGTGGATCGACGGCAAACCGACGCTGATCTACGACAACCACAAACGGCGCCGACATGGCCGCCGCCTGCCGCTCTCCGAGAGCACCGCCCGGGAGATCGAGGCTTGGCAGAAGGAACTGGAGGCTCTCCCTCCGGTACCGGCCTGCACCCAGTGGCTGTTCCCCTCCCCCGGTCAACGCAACCGCCCCCGCCGTCGCCACCTCACCTCGGCACAGTTCTGCAGTCGCATCTTCCGCATCTGGGTCGACGAGCTCATCCCCAGCATCTGGGACGAGCGCCTGGACAACAACGGCGAACCACTCGCATACGACCGCACCAAGATCGTTCCCTACGGCTTCCGCCACGCCTACGCCCAGCGCCACGCGGACGCCGGAACCCGGCCGGACGTCCTCCGGGAACTCATGGATCACCGGTCGCTGGACGTCACCATGGGGTACTACAAGGTCTCCCTCAGCCGGAAACAGGAAGCCGTGCGGACGGTCGCGGCACTCGCCGTCGACCGGCACGGAGAATCCCGTGGCTTCAGCGACCCACTGGCCTACGAAGTGGAGAGCGTCGCGGTTCCCTACGGCGGCTGCACCGAACCGAGCAACGTCAAGGCCGGAGGGGGGCACTGCCGCATCCGCTTCCAGTGCGCCGGATGCGACTTCTACCGGCCCGATCCCTCCTACCTACCGGCCCTGGAACAGCAGATCGCGGACCTGCGGGCCGACAAGGAGGCCGCTCTGGCGATGGAGACCGCGGACTGGGTCGTCCGCAATCTCGACGACCAGATCCGTGCGTATTCGAAGTCGGCCGACGAGATGCGGAGGAAGCTCAACGCGCTGCCTCCCGAGGAGCGGGCCGTCGTCGAATCCGCCTCGCGCGAGCTGCGCAAGGCCCGATCCGCAGCGGCCTTCGTCCCCTTGCAGGCACTGACGACACGGAGCCCCGAATGAAAAGTCCCGCCCCTTCCGGCAGCAATGACCGGAACGCACGGGTCGAGCGCCTGCGCGCCAGCCGTGCCAAAGACAGCGAGGAGAAGACCAGGCGGGCGATCGATGCAGTGGACGGCCTTCTCCGCTCGGGACGGCGCATCACCGTCAGCCAGGTGGCGCGGGACGCGGCGGTGTCCCCGTGGTTCGTCTACAACCAGCCCCAGGTGCACCAAGCCGTTCAGGACGGCATCATCGCTCAGCGAGAACACGTACGCCAGGACCCCTCGGTTCCGGCGGCGCGACAGGTGTCTCCTGCCGGGCTGCGGACGGACCTCGCCCTGGCACGCGAAGAGATCAAGGATCTCAAGAGGGAACGCGACCGGCTCCTGAACCGGGTTCGGCTGTCTCTCGGTGCCGAGTTGGACGGAGTGGACCAGAACGAGCTGATCCAGCGGGTGCAACAACTGGAGCAGCGGAACACCGCCCTGAACGAGGAATTGTCAGAGGCCAGGGAGCGGATCGCCGCCCTGGAGGGCCGCCTGCGTGAGACGGAAGACGATCTCACGGCCGCACGGGCCAGTCTCCGCCGCGCCATGCGGGCCGTTCCGTCCCCGTAGCCCGCTCTGCACGACCGCGTCTCGGGGCTGTCCGACCGGCTCCCATGCCGTCAGCCGGACAGCCACGAGGAACGTCTGCCCAGTGGTCAAGCTTCACCGAGGCAATTGCGGGGCTTGCTCAGTCGGTGTCCGTCGCGGCCAACACGGCAAGTCGTCGTCCGTCCAGAGAGACCGAGGCCAGGCCGATGTCCCAGGCCACGCGCTCGAACCACTTGGTGTCGACGTCGAAGCCGTACCAGGCACACTCCCGTACACGTGCCTCGACCACCTCGGCAGGGACACCCTCCGTGGCCCCGGCGAGGCAGGCCAGGGACTGCCACGCGGCCAGTCGGCCGTAGGCACCGCGAGCACCGGAGTTGTAGGCCCCTCCCGAGGAGGCGGCGGCAAAGAGCACCCGCCATGCCTGGTCTGGCGGACAGACCACGACCGAGAAGGCAGTCTTTCTCCCCGAATCCTTCAGGCACTCCAGCCCCAACGCCAGCAACGCGCTCGGTACCGATTCGATGTCCAGAGAAGCTGCCAGGGCGAAGACTCGTGCCTCGACCCGGCCGTTCGAGTCCTCTGCCCAGTTCGCCACGGCCGCGCTGATGCCCTTGGCAACAGCAGGGGTCGTCGTCTCCTCGACCGGCGGCACGTGCGCCCCGCGTTCGACCGCCACGCGACCGTTCTCCGACGGGCCGTACGGCATCGAATGGCTGCTGCCCCGGGTGCTGTAGCTCGGCAGATCCGGCTGCCCCTCCACGTCCGACAACGCCAACGGCAGCCATCCCAGCGGATGGTGCTTCCAGTGCGGCGACGTCGCCCACCCTGCGATCCCCGGCGTCTCCGCGACTGCGACGCCCCTGAGCACGAGCTCATGGACCAGGCAGGCACGCAGTTCCTCAGAGGCGTTCCCGGTGAACGCCGCGGCGAGTTCCTCTGCCGGTTGGCTGGAGGCCAGCAACGAGGCTGCGTAGCGGTCCAGCTTCCTGTCGGCGGCCTCCACCGAGGAAACCAGCCGCAGCGCCTGGGCGACGTTCCCGGGGCCGGGGGTGGTGGCCAGCAGCCGGAGCAGGTGGTCGAAAACGCTCCTGTACTGCCAGATCGGCCTGGGGTCGGAGCCGTAGGTCCCGGCGAGCGCGATGCCGAGGTCCGCGAGGAAGGCAGCGTCCCCCTCCGCGAGACTACGGTCGGCCACCTTCCAGAGGTCGGTGACGCTCTTCAAACCCGGCAGCTTCGTCACGATCTTCTCTATGCGATCAGCCACGGCATGGAGCGTACGCATCCGGCAGCCCTGGATCGAACGCGTTTCCTCAGGCCGCAGGACGCTGTCAGCCCTGGCACTGCTTCAGCATCATCGCCTTGTCCGCCATCGTCACCGGCATCTCGTACTTGACGGCGACCTGGGCGAACCTGACCGCGTACGCGCACCTGATCTGCTTGTTCGGCGGCAGCCAGGAGGCGGGTCCGGAATCGCCCTTGGCGCTGTTGGCGCGCCCCTCGACCGGGATCAGATTGAGCACGTCGTTCGCGAGCTGCTTGCGCTTGCTCACCGGCCAGCGCGAAGAGCCCATCTGCCAGCTGTACGACAACGGCACCACATGGTCTATCTGTACCTCGGACGCCTTCGCCTTGCGCCATTCGATGGTCGTCCCGGTGTACGGATCGTGCAGCGTCATCGCGGTGACCACACAGTCGGAGCCGGCTCGGAGGCGGAGGTTCTGACCGTCGCGGTGGATGAGATCGTTTCGCGTGTCACATCCGTTCCTCGCGAGCGGCACTCCGTCGGCCGTGTCCATCCAGGCATAGCCGAACTTGTCCCGGGCGTAGCCCGTCTTGGGCCCCCGCCCCTTGGTGGAAACCTCCTCTATGAGCTTGCGGGCGGCAGCCTGGTCCGCGTCCGTCGTCACGGGTGCGAGTCCCGGTTTCGTACCGTCCGGATTGTTGAGCGGACTGACCGCCCGTCCATCCGGTGCAGCGGGCCCCGATCCGGTCGAGGAGGCGCCTTCGTCGAGACCTTCGCATCCCGAGACAAGGAGCGCGGCGGCGGCTGCCACCACTGCGACGCGAAGGAATCGTGTGTTGCCAGCGCCCCTGTGCCTCATGTCCCTCTCAATGAGCACAACCCACCACTCCCCCTATGAACTGCGCAAACGGCTCGATCGCTCGGCGAAGCATAGAGATAACGCGAGTGTCGCAGGAGTTGGAGTCGGTGTCCGCCCAGGCGGAACCGAACTGCTCGCGGTCGTAACCGGTCTTGGGGGCGCGGCCCTTCACCGGCAGCGACTCGGCCGCCGCGAGGGCCGCCCCGCCGCCCGCCTTTCCGGCGCCCGCCGTGGCGCCCGCGCCGCCGGAGCCCGCGCCGGAGGTCTGTTCCTTGCAGCCCGCCGCCGTCACGGCGCACACCAACGCGACGGCGACCGCCGCCCCACCCCTCAGACGCCTCACGCGCCCCTCCCCTGCCTGGCCGCTACCCACCCCGCACAGGGCGGATTCCCCTGGCGCGGACTGGCACACACCCTAGCGAGGGGCGTTCGGAGGCAGCCGGGAGGTCCAGACCACAACGGCCCCAAGTGGGCATCTCGTACATCACGGGAATATCGTCGGTGGAGAGTCACCTCCGGGAAGGGAGCTCTGCATGGGCATCTTCGACAGGTTCAAGAGCAACAAGGCGGCACAGCACAAAGCCAGGGACATGTCCGACGCCGCGGAGCGGCGGGTCAACGAGAAGACGGGCAACAAGTACGAGTCCCAGGTCGACTCCGGGCAGCAGCAGCTGCACGAGCGCATGGGGATGGACGAGGACCGGCCCGAGAACCCGTAGCCGGGAACCCTTCCGGGACCCCTCCGATCGCCCCGGGGCTGTCCGCAAGCCCGAGGCGACCGTCCGCAGGTGTGACGCGACCGTCCGCGGAGCAGGCCGCTCCGCGGACGGTGTCACGTCGGCGCCGCCCCCGCCGCGGCCGGGGCTTCAGCCCGAGGAGCAGGTCAAGAGCCGAGCACCGTCGCCAGGAACTCGCCCACCCAGCCGAGGAGTTCCCGTCCGACCAGCGGCTTGCCGCCGACCTTCGCGGTCTTCGGGCGGGGTACGAGGACCTGGTGCGCGGCGGGCTTGATGACGGAACCCGGGTACAGCCGCTTCAGGCGCAGTTCCTGCGACTCGCGCAACTCCACCGGCGCGAAGCGGATGTTGGCGCCCTGGAGCACGATCTCGCCGACGCCGCACGCGCGTGCCAGCATCCGCAGTCCCGCCACCAGCAGCAGGTTCTCCACCGGCTCGGGCAACTTGCCGTACCGGTCGACGAGTTCCTCACGGACCGCCCGGACGTCGTCCTCCGAGTTGGCGGAGGCGATGGCCCGGTAGGCCTGCAGGCGCAGCCGCTCGCCCGGCGCGTAGTCGTGCGGGACGTGCGCGTCGACCGGCAGCTCGATCTTGACCTCGAGCGGCGGCTCCTCCTCGATCTCGCCGGTCTCCAGCTGACGCCGGTAGTCCGCGACGGCCTCGCCGACCATCCGCACGTACAGGTCGAAGCCGACGCCCGCGATATGGCCGGACTGCTCGCCGCCGAGCAGGTTGCCCGCGCCGCGGATCTCCAGGTCCTTCATCGCCACGTACATGCCCGCGCCCATCTCGGTGTGCTGGGCGATGGTGGCGAGCCGCTCGTGGGCGGTCTCCGTGAGCGGCTTCTCCGGCGGATAGAGGAAGTAGGCGTAGCCGCGCTCCCTGCCCCGGCCCACCCGGCCGCGCAACTGGTGCAGCTGGGACAGGCCGAAGGTGTCGCCGCGCTCCACGATCAGCGTGTTGGCGTTGGAGATGTCGATGCCGGACTCGACGATCGTCGTCGAGACGAGCACGTCGAACTTCTTCTCCCAGAAGTCGACGACGACCTGCTCCAGCGCCGACTCCGACATCTGGCCGTGCGCGGTGGCGATGCGCGCCTCGGGGACGATCTCGCGCAGTCGCGCGGCCGCCCGGTCGATCGACTCGACCCGGTTGTGGATGTAGAAGACCTGGCCCTCGCGCAGCAGTTCGCGGCGGACGGCGGCGCCGATCTGCTTCTGCTCGTAGGGGCCGACGAAGGTGAGCACCGGGTGGCGCTCCTCCGGGGGCGTGGTGATCGTCGACATCTCGCGGATGCCCGTCACCGCCATCTCCAGGGTCCTCGGGATCGGGGTGGCCGACATCGTCAGGACGTCCACGTTCGCGCGGAGCTTCTTCAGCTGCTCCTTGTGCTCGACGCCGAAGCGCTGCTCCTCGTCGACGATGACCAGTCCGAGGTCCTTGAACTTCGTCTCGGAGGAGAACAGCCGGTGGGTGCCGATGACGACGTCCACGGAACCCTCGCGCAGTCCCTCCAGGGTGGCCTTCGCCTCCGCGTCCGTCTGGAAGCGGGAGAGGGCGCGGACCTTCACCGGGAACTGCGCGTACCGCTCGCTGAACGTGCCGAAGTGCTGCTGCACCAGCAGCGTCGTCGGCACGAGGACGGCGACCTGCTTGCCGTCCTGGACGGCCTTGAAGGCGGCGCGCACCGCGATCTCCGTCTTGCCGTAGCCGACGTCGCCGCAGATCAGGCGGTCCATGGGGACCGTCTTCTCCATGTCGTCCTTGACCTCGGCGATGGTGGTGAGCTGGTCGGGCGTCTCCGCGTAGGGGAAGGCGTCCTCCAGTTCGCGCTGCCAGGGGGTGTCGGTGCCGAAGGCGTGGCCGGGGGCCGCCATCCGCGCGCTGTACAGCTTGATCAGGTCGGCGGCGATCTCCTTGACGGCCTTCTTCGCGCGCGCCTTGGTCTTGGTCCAGTCGGCGCCGCCGAGCCGGTGCAGCGTGGGCGCCTCGCCGCCGACGTACTTGGTGATCTGTTCCAGCTGGTCGGTGGGGATGTAGAGGCGGTCGCCGGGCTGGCCGCGCTTGGCGGGCGCGTACTCCACGACCAGGTACTCACGCGTGGCGCTCTGGACGGTGCGCTGCACCATCTCGATGTAGCGGCCCACGCCGTGCTGCTCGTGGACGATGTAGTCGCCGGCCTCCAGGGTGAGCGGGTCGATGGTCTTGCGGCGGCGCGCGGGCATGCGCGCGCCGTCCTTGCCGGCCGCCTTCTGGCCGGTCAGGTCGGTCTCGGTGAGGACGGCGAGGCGCAGCGCGTGGTCGACGAACCCGTAGTCGATCGAGCCGCAGGAGACGTGCACGACGGAGGGGCTCAGCCCGGTCAGGTCGCCGTCGAGACGGGCTGCGACGCCCTCGCCGCCGAGCACCTCGACCGTGCGGGCGGCCGGGCCGTGCGCCTCGGTGACGAAGGCGACACGCCAGCCGTCGGCCAGCCAGCCCTTGGTGTCCGCGAGGGCCTTCGCGGTGTCGCCGCGGTAGGTCTCGGGTGCGTGCATGCCGAGCTTCAGCGTGGCGTCGTCCAGTTCGTCGTCGGCCGCGAACGGCGACACCGACCACCACATCATGTCCAGCTCGCGCGCGTGTTCGCGCACGTCGGCGATCGACCACAGGGAGGCCGCGCCGACGTCGATGGGCGCCTCGCCGCCTCCGGCCGTCGCCGCCCAGGAGGCCTGCAGGAACTCGTGCGAGGTGGCCACCAGGTCGGCCGCACGCGTGCGCACCCGCTCCGGGTCGCAGACGACGGCCATCGCGCCCTTGGGCAGGACGTCGATCAGCAGCTCCATGTCGTCGACGAGCACCGGGGCCAGGGACTCCATGCCCTCGACCGCGATGCCCTCAGCGATCTTCCCGAGCAGTTCGCCCAGCTCGGGGTGCTGTTCGGCGAGGACGCCCGCACGGGTGCGCACGTCGTCCGTCAGCAGCAGTTCACGGCAGGGCGGGGCCCACAGGCCGTGCTCGGCGACCTCCAGGGAGCGCTGGTCGGCGACCTTGAAGTAGCGGATCTCCTCGACGTCGTCGCCCCAGAACTCGACGCGCAGCGGGTGTTCCTCGGTGGGCGGGAACACGTCCAGGATGCCGCCGCGGACGGCGAACTCGCCGCGCTTCTCGACGAGTTCCACGCGCGCGTAGGCGGCTGCGGCGAGCGCTTCGACGATCTCGTCCAGGTCGGCGGTCCCACCGGAGCGCAGCGCCACCGGTTCCAGGTCGCCGAGTCCCTTGACCTGCGGCTGGAGCACCGAGCGGACGGGTGCGACGACCACCGAGACGGGGCCGGTCTCCGGGTCGTCGGGGCGCGGGTGGGCCAGCCGGCGCAGCACGGCGAGGCGGCGGCCCACGGTGTCGCTGCGCGGGCTGAGGCGCTCGTGCGGGAGCGTCTCCCAGGAGGGGTACTCGACGACGCCGTCCGGCGGGAGCAGCGAGCGCAGGGCGGCGGCGAGGTCCTCGGCCTCGCGGCCGGTGGCCGTCACCGCGAGCACGGTGCGGCCGGTCTCGCGGGCGAGGGCGGCGATCGCGAAGGGGCGGGCCGCCGGAGGACCGACCAGGTCGACGTGCATGCGGTTGCCGTCGGCGGCCGCGGGGATGGCTTCCGCGAGGGCGGCGTCCTTGACGACGGCGTCGAGCAGACCGTGCAGGCTCATGAAGGGCTTTCCGTCGAGGGCCCGGGCACGTCCGTTTCTCGCGGGATGTCTCTCGCGGTGACACGGGTGCGCCGGGTCCGGGGTGGGCAACGCGAAGGGCCCGACGCGTGTCACGGGCCGGGGGTGTCCAGGGTACGACGGGGCGGGGCCGTTCGCCGGGGGCTGTGGACAACCTCGGGTGCCGGTGTGGGGCGATGACCGGATCCTTTCGGCCGCACGGCCTTCCCGGCCCGACCGGTCCTTCCGCCCCACGGCCTTCCCGGCCCGCCCGGCCCTTCCCGTCCCACGGCCTTCCCGGCTCCGATCCTTCCCGCCCCGCGGTCCCTTCGCCCCGCGCCCGCGGAGGCTTTTCGCCCGCAGGACCGCATGTTCCCGGCCCGCCTCGCCGGACCCCGTGCCCCGCGGAGGGGCGCCGGCGCCGGCGGACGGGCCGGGAACATGCGGGAGCCCGGCATCGAGAAGACCCCCGTCCTTCTCGATGCCGGGCCGTTCGGGGAAGGCTAGTCCGTCGCGATCGCGTTGAGGACGTTCATACGGCCCGCGCGGAACGCCGGGATCAGCGCCGCGAACAGGCCCACGAACGCGGAGCCGATGAACACGCCAATGATGGTCGGCCACGGGATGTCGAGGACGTCCAGGCCCTGCAGGGCGAGGAGCTGCTGGGCGGTCGCGCCCCAGCCCATGCCCAGCCCGAGGCCGAGCAGAGCGCCGAACAGGGCGATGACGACCGACTCCATGCGGATCATGCGGCGCAGCTGGCGGCGGGAGAGACCGATCGCCCGCATCAGGCCGATCTCCCTGGTGCGCTCCACCACCGACAGGGCCAGGGTGTTCACCACGCCGAGGACGGCGACGATGATCGCGAGGGCGAGCAGGCCGTAGATCAGGTTCAGCAGCTGACCGATCTGGTCCTTCAGCTCCTGCTTGTAGTCGGTCTGGTCGCGCACGACGTACTGCGGGTAGTCGTGCAGCGCCGACTTCAGGGCCGTGTACGCGGCGTCCTGCTGCCCTTCCTTCGCCGAGGCGAAGACCAGCTGGTCCAGCGGCACCTTGTCGGCCGGGACGTACTTCTTGAGGGTGGCGATGGAGGTGTACATCGCGCCCTTGTCGATGACGCCGTCGCTGCTGGTGATGGCACGGACCGTGAGCCGGGCGGTGGATCCGTCCTTGAAGGCCACGGAGATCTGGGAGCCGAGCTTGATCCGGTGGTCCTCGGCGAACTTCTCGTGGACGGACATGGAGTCGGGCCGGTAGGCGTCGGCGAGCCGGCCGGCGACGGTCTCGACGCGCAGGTCGGTCGCGTAGGTCGGGTCGGCCGCCGTGATCGACGTGTCGTCGAGGGTCTTGCCGTCGGGGGTGGTGAAGTCGGCCCGGGTCCCCTTGTACTCGGTGACCCGCTCCAGAGCCGGGACCGACTTGACGGCCGTCACCGCGTCGGCGGTCATGCGCTGGCCCTTGTCGCTCTGGATGATGAAGTCCGTGCCGACGCTTTTGTCGAGTTCCTCGGTGGCCGAGGCGACCATGGACGAGCCGACCACCGACAGGCAGGCGACCAGCGCGAGGCCGATCATGAGGGCCGCGCCGGTGGCGCCGGTGCGGCGCGGGTTGCGCAGCGCGTTGCGCTCCGCCATCCGTCCGACCGGGCCGAACGCCCTCAGCAGGACCGCGCCCAGCACCCGCACCACGCCGCCGGCCAGCAGCGGGCCGATCACCACGAAGCCGATCAGGCTCAGCACCACGCCGAGGCCCAGCCACATCGAGCCCTCGGCGGCCTTGTCGGCGACGGAGGCGAGGTAGAGGCCCGCGCCGCCGCCGACGGTGAGCAGCAGACCGACGACGGCCCGTACGACGCCCGCCTTGGCGTCGGCCGGGGCGCCCGCGTCGCGCAGCGCGGCCATCGGGGAGACCTTGCCTGCGCGGCGGGCCGGGAGGTAGGCCGCCAGCACCGTGACGACGATGCCGAGGACCATGCCGACCACCGGGGTCGTCCAGGCGACCGTCAGGTCGTCGGTGGAGAGGTTCATGCCGGTCATGCTCATGAGCTTCATCAGGCCGACGGCGATGCCGACACCCGCGCCGACGCCGAGGACGGAGCCGACCACGCCCAGGAGCAGGGCCTCCGCGAGCACGGACCGGTTGACCTGCTTGCGGCTGGAGCCGATGGCCCGCAGCAGGCCGATCTCACGGGTGCGCTGCGCGACCAGCATCGAGAAGGTGTTGATGATCAGGAAGATGCCGACGAGGAAGGCGATCCCGGCGAAGCCGAGCATCGCGTACTTCATCACGTCCAGGAAGCTGCCGACGTCCTCGCGGTTGGCGTCCGCGGTCTCCTTGGCGGTCTGCACCTTGTAGTCGGCGCCGATCCCGGCCGCCACGTTCTTCTTCAGCTGTTCGTCGCTGACCCCGGCCGCGGCCGTGACGTTGACGTTCGTGTAGACGTTCGACTCGCCGACCAGCGCCTTCTGGGCGGTCGCGGTGTCCAGGTAGAAGATCGCCGCGCCGGGGTTGGTGACCTGGAAGGCGGCGATGCCGGAGATCTTCGCGGTGTGCGTGCCGACCGCGGTGATCACGCCGATCTCGTCGCCGAGCTTCAGGTGGTGCTTGTCGGCGGTGTCCTCGTCGACCATGACCTGGTCGGAACCCTTGGGCGCCGCGCCTTCGGTGATCTTCATGGTGCGGGCTTCGTTGGCGTTCCAGCCGCCGACGATGGTGGGCGCGCCGCTGGACGGCGACAGGCTGTCCTTGTCGGCGTCGACGACGGTCGCCGCGCTGGTGAAGACCGAGCCCTCCGCGGACTTCACGCCCTGCACCCTGCGGACCCGGTCGAGCACGGAGGCCGGCATGACCGGCGGCTTGCCGTTGTCGGCGGTCGTCTCACCGGTGTCCGAGGCGCCCTTCGCGCTCACCGTCACATCGGAGGAGGTGGCGGCGAAGAGCTTGTCGAACGTCGTGTTCATCGTGTCGGTGAACACGAGCGTCCCGCAGACGAACGCCACGGACAGCAGGACCGCCACGGCCGACAGGGCCATGCGTCCCTTGTGCGCGAAGAAGTTGCGCATGGAGGTCTTCAGCAC
This sequence comes from Streptomyces sp. P3, assembly GCF_003032475.1. Taxonomy (NCBI): domain Bacteria; kingdom Bacillati; phylum Actinomycetota; class Actinomycetes; order Kitasatosporales; family Streptomycetaceae; genus Streptomyces; species Streptomyces sp. P3. Next base: position 2,899,210 of record NZ_CP028369.1, on the reverse strand, counting down.
GGTCATGACGTACGCCCCCGCGCGTCGAAGTCCTTCATGCGGTCGAGGACGGTCTCGGCGGTCGGCTTGAACATCTCGTCGACGATCCTGCCGTCCGCGAGGTACAGCACCCGGTCCGCGTAGGAGGCGGCCACCGGGTCGTGCGTGACCATCACGATGGTCTGGCCCAGGTCGTCCACCGAGCGGCGCAGGAAGCCCAGGACCTCGGCGCCGGCGCGCGAGTCGAGGTTTCCGGTGGGCTCGTCCCCGAAGATGATCTCCGGGCGGGCGGCGAGGGCGCGGGCCACCGCGACACGCTGCTGCTGACCGCCGGAGAGCTGGGTGGGACGGTGCTTGAGGCGGTCGGCGAGCCCCACGGTCTCCACGACCTGGCTCAGCCACGCCCTGTCGGGCTTGCGGCCGGCTATGTCCATGGGCAGCGTGATGTTCTCGAGCGCGTTCAGGGTGGGCAGCAGGTTGAACGCCTGGAAGATGAACCCGATCCGGTCCCGGCGCAGCTTGGTGAGCTTCTTGTCCTTCAGCCCGGTGATCTCGGTCTCGTCCAGGTAGATCTGGCCCGACGAGACGGTGTCGAGACCGGCGAGGCAGTGCATCAGCGTGGACTTGCCGGACCCCGAGGGGCCCATGATCGCGGTGAACTGGCCACGGGTGATGTCCACGTCGACGTGGTCGAGGGCGACGACCCGGGTCTCCCCGGACCCGTACGCCTTGACGACCTGTCGCGCTCGCGCGGCAACGGCCGTACGCCCTCCAGTGCCCCCGTGCCTGGGAATGGTCACAGCCGAAGTCACGGTCAGTCTCCTCAGTCGAAAATCTGCGGTGGACGAGCGCTTCGCCCCCGGTGTCGCCGGATGGTGTGCCGGCGACGCCGGACGGTGAAGCGCCACGTCGAGAAGTGTGTCTGCGGGAGGTGGGCCCGCGCGCTGGTGCCCGGGCCCGTCTTCCCGGGGGGTTAACCCCACCCCCCGTGGGTGGGGTTGGCCGCCCCGCCGGTCCCCGTCCGCCCCCCGTCGACGGCGTAAAGCCAGGTTAAGGACGGCGCAGGGGGGTTCTCCTCCTCCGCCGGAACGAACCCGCCCCCGGCCGTAGTACGGAGAGACCCTTAGGGGCTGTCCACCGCCAGGTGGAGAGACACTCGGGGGTCTCTCCACCCTCGGCCCCACCCAGGCTGGGCCCTCCCGTCGCGTGAGGATCAAGTGGAAAGCGGGGTTCCGACAGATGGATGCAAGGGGCACGCAGACGCTCGGGGACGCGAGGGCCCACGGCCACGCGGAGGACGCGAGGGCCACCGCGTCGTCATCCGCTCGGGAGGCGGCAATCGCGGGCGCGCGAACCTGGTCTCCGGCTCGCCCGTGTCCGCCTTCCCCGAGACCGACTTCGACTGGTTCCCGTTCACCTCCACCGGCATCGTCACCCTCCCGCTGGGCTTGGCCCTCGGCCGGCCGGGGAGGGTGCTCTCGGGCCGCCGCAAGGCGGAGCAACAGCACTGCCGGTACGAGGAGGTGGAGGGCCGGGTCCCGGCGGGCGCCGTCCGCAGGGGCCACTGACACCACGACCGACGCCCCCTCACGCGCGCGGGTGCCACGAACGAGCACACAGGCGGTCGGACGGGCTGTCGGGCGGAAGGACGGGCGGGCGGGCCGAAGGGCGGGGGCCCGAAGGGCGGGGGGAAGGACGATCCGCCCGCCGGGCGGGCTGCCGGGCTTTCGGGCGGGCTGCCGGGCGAACGTCAGTCGACCGCGCGGCCGGTGAGGGCGGTCAAGCTGTTGCGGACGTGATCCATGTGCGCCTGGACGTCCTCCCCGCGCGTGGCGTGCTCCCGCAGGACGCGCTCCGTCTCCCGCTCGGTGCGCTCCTCCCGGGCGCGCGCCTCGGTGAGGATGCCGGCCGCACGCGTGTGTGCCTCCTCCTGACCGCGGCGGGCCGACTCCTCGGCCTCGGCGAACGCCTGCTTCGCCGCGGACAGCGCCGCCTCGGCGCGCGCCACCGCGTCCGCGTGCCGCGCGTCGAGGCCGGCGGCCTGCTCGGCGGCCTCGTGCTCCACCGCGGCCCACCGCTCGGCATGCTCCTTGTGCTGCTCGTCGAGCATCGCGGCGGTGCGCTGCCGCACCTCGCGCAGGGCGGCCAGCGCCTCGCCCCGGTACTCCTTCACCTCGCGGCGCGCGCCGATGCGGATCTCGTCGGCCTCGGCGCGCGCCGCGAGCAGCAGCCGACGCGCGCACTCCTCGGCCTCCTCGCGCAGCGCGTCCGCCTCCTCCTGCGCCGCCCCACGCGCGTGGAGGGCGCACGTCCGGGCGTGTGCGACCTCGTCCGCCGCCGCACGCCGCGCACACGCGCGAACGTCCTCCGCCTCTTCGGTCGCGAGCTGGAGAACGCGCTGCGCACGCTCTCCCAGCACCTCGTAGGTCTGCGGCGCGAGCCCCGTCACGACCTCGCGCAACCGCTCGGCCTCCTCCTCCGTCTGCCGGGCGAGGACGGTGAGCCGCGCGGCCCGCTCCCACGCCGCGTCCCGGTCGGCGCAGAGCGCTGCCGTGTACGCCTCTACCTGCTCAGGGCGGTAGCCGCGACCGCGAACGGTCACGAACCCCGGCGGTGACACCGATGCGCTGCTCATCCTTGAACCCCTCGCCACCCGACGGACACGACATGATGATTTCGCGCATATCTTGATGTATCGGGTGTAAGTGTTCATAACGCGACACTCCGCGTTCAGGTCACGCCGACGGTCGGCACCACCGCGGGCCTCACCCGGACACGACAAGACCGGACCCGGTCTTCCGACCGGGCCCGGCCCGTTCTCCGCCCTACGCGTCAGGTCCGGCGCCGTTGCCTGCGCCCGCGCCCGCGCCCGCGGGTTCAGTGACCACCCGTCACAGCAGTCCGTCCCACATCTGCTCCAGCAGCACCGACCACCAGCTCTCCGGCGAACCGAGCGCCGCCGGGTCGAGCGAGGCCAGCTGGGCCTGGAAGTCGACGGTCCAGCGGCCCGCCTGCTCCTGGTTCAGACCGAACCGCAGCCGCCACATCCGCCCCAGCAGCGCCAGACAGCGCGCGAACTCCGGCAGCCCCGTGTTCACGAACTGCGGCGGCACCGGAGCACCGCCCAGACCTGCCTCCACCGGCACCGCGACGATGTTCGCCGTCCCGTACTGCACGCAGATCGCCTTGCCGAAGTCGCTGCCCATGACGAGGTACGAACCCGCGTCCGAGGCCGGCTGCACACCGCGCTCCGCCGCCAGCTCCGCCAGCGTCGGCACCGGCCGCCCCGGCTGGGCCTGCGCCCAGAAGAACGGCCCCATGTCCGCCGGCAGACCCGCCACCACCAGGGTGTGCGCCACCACCGGCGGCACACCCTGCCGGGACACCGCCGCCTGCTCGAACCGGAACACCGCCGGCCCGAACACCGCCGCCAGCTCCTGCCCGATCGCCTCCGGCGGCACCGGCGGCACCGGCGGCACCGCGGTCAGCGGCGCCCGCACCGGCCCCGGACGCGCGGGACCGTCCGCCACCTGGTGCAACTCGCCCTGATGCGCCAACAACTGCTGCATGCCCTGCTGCCGGCTCGCGTGATCCGTGCCGTACGGCGCGATGCTCGTGATCCGCGCCTGCGGCCACTGCTCGCGGATCATCCGCGCACAGTAGGCACCCGGCAGCTCACACGACTCCAGCTCCGTGTGCAGCTCGAGCACCTGGTCCGGCGGCACGTTCATCGCCCGGAGCTCGTGGAAGATCTGCCACTCCGGGTGCGGGGTGCCCGGCGCCGAACGCCGGATCAGCTGCTGCTCCGAACCGTCCTGCGCCCGGAAGCGCAGCACGGCCTGATAGCCGGGCCCGACCGTCGGCAGCCCCTGCTGCTGCGGGTACCCGTACGACGGCGGCTGCCCCGGTACCGGCCCGCCCGGCGGCGGCATCGCGCCCGGCGGCATCGGCGGCTGCGGCATCGGCGGCCGCGGGACGCCCGGAGCCATCCCGGGAGGCCCCGGCGGCACACCGGGAGCACCACCCGGGAAACCGGGAGCACCAGGCGCCCCGGGGACCCCGTGCGCCCCGGGAGCCTGCGGCGGCGGGGGCGCGCCCGGCCCGCCCGCCGACGGGCCGGCCAGCATCGTCGCGGCATGGTGGACAGCGCCCTGTCCGCCGCCCGCCGAGCCGTTCCCGCCCGGAGCGCCCGGAGCGCCAGGGGCGGCACCCGGAACCTGCGGCGCGCCGGGGGCACCGGGTGCGCCATGGGCCCCCGGCGGATGCGGAGCGGCGCCCGGACCCATCCGACCCGGGTCGGCGAACATCGTCGCGGCGTGATGGACCGCGCCGGGAGGCGTCCCCCCGGGCGGGTTCGGCGCACCGGGCACCTGCGGCGCGGCGGGAGCACCGGGAGCCGCCGGGCCACCCGGAGCACCCGGCTCCAGGGCCGAGATCAGCTGTGTCGGCACGTAGCCGCCCGCCGGAGTGCCCGGCACACCCGGGCCGGACGGCGCGGCCGGCGGCGGAGGCGTGCCGCCCGGCCGCGCGCCCGGCGCTCCGGGGACGCCCGGCGGAGGCGGAGGGGCTCCCGCACCGCGGTTGCGGCGCGGAGGCGGCGCGGCCTTGCTGGTCGCCGCGTCGGCGATGTCACCGGCGTTCGGCGCGAGCGGCCGCGCCGGAGCCCCCGGACCGGCCTGCGGCTGCGGAGCCCCCGCAGCACCTGGGGCACCTGGGGCACCCACACCCTGCGGATAGCCGTACGACGATCCGGGCGGACCCGCCGGCGGAGGCGTCGGACCCGCCGGCGGAGGCGTCGCGGACGGTCCGGCCGACCCGCTCCCGGACGTCTGCCGCACACCCTGCTCGCCCGGCGCACCCGAATCACCGAGCGCGGGGGCGACCGCCGTCGGCGGAAGCTGACTGCCACCGGACATCAACGCCGTCTTGGCGTCCGGCGCGGCCGTCGGAGGCCCCGCCTCCTCGTCGTCGGACCCGCTCAGCGGCGGCGCGAACACGGTCGCCGGCAGCGGTACCGAACGGTCGTCACCGGCGTCGGCGTTGGTGTCCGTCCCCGCCCACGGCGTCGCGCCGGCCGGAGCGGCAACCGGAGCAGCCGCCGCCGGACCCGTCGGCACCCCGGCCTGTGTCTCGGGCAGCCGGCTCCCCGGCACACCGCCCTGCGTCCGAGGCAGCGACGGATCACCACCGACACCCGCACCCGCACCCGCACCCGCACCCGCACCCGCACCGAACGAGCCCGCACCCGCGCCCGACGACGCTCCCGAACCCGACCCGGCGCCGGAAGCCGCCCCGGACGTCGACGCGGCGTCCCCGGACCCCGAACCGGACTCCCGCCGGTCGGGAATCCCCAGCTTGTCCGCCGCCTCCTGCAACCACTCCGGCGGCGACAACAGGAACGACGTCTGATTCAGATCCACCCGCGCCGCGGGCGCCGGCACCGCGTCCGCAGGACCCTCCGGACGGCCGTACTCCTCCTCGTACCGGCGAATCACCTCGCCCACCGGCACCGAAGGCCACAACGTGGCCTCCCCGCTGTCCCGGGCGATCACCAGCCGCTGTGCGCCCCCGTCCGAACGCGGGCCCTCCGCACGGTCCTCGGCCCACACCACGAACCCGAGCTCGAACTCCCGCACCCGCACCTCACGGTGCTGATACGCCGGCACATCCCCGTTGACCCACTCCTCGGCGCGCTCCTGCGCCTGCGCGAACGTCACCATCGTCCAGCTCACTCCCCCGCCGAAGACGCCGAAGACGCCGGCACCGCCCGCGCGAACCCGCCGTCCACCATCAGATTCGCCACCGTCGCCAACTCCGGCGGATTGCCCGCCAACCGCGACAGGAAGACGTCGAAGTCCTCACCGCACGGCAACAACAACCGCTCCATCCGCTCCGCCGGCGACCACCCGGGATCCACGTCCCGCACATCGTCGTACGAGCAGAACCACACCGAACCGGCCCGCTCGCCCCGCACCTTCACGGCCAGCAACCCGCCCTGCACGAAACCGACGCTCAGATAGTCCTTCGTCAGATGGTCCCGCAGACACTTGTTCACATACACCAGGTCGTTGACCGCCGCCTCGTCACGCACCGTGAAGAACGGCTGATCCACCAGCAGGCCCAGCTCCGCGTCCAGCGCCGCGCCCACCGGCGCACACCCGCCCGCCGCCTTCAGGAACGACCGGTACGCCCCCGGCAGCCGATACCCCAGGTCCTCCTCCACCCCCTGCACCTGCTGCTCCGACACCGCCACACCCGACTTCGGCAGACCGAAATGCGCCGGACGCGTCTCCTGCAACGGCCGCGTCCCCCGCTTCGCCTGGTCCACCAACGCCGTCGACACCCCACCGTGATGCCGCAGCAACGCCTTCACCTCGACCGGAACCAACTCCAGCCGCCGCGAACCCACCACGTGATGCCACGTCCAGCCGTGCGGAGTCGCCACCGCCGGCACCGTGTCCCACAACTCGTGCCCCGAAGCCGCCGACGCCGCGTTCGCCGACACGTAGTCCGTCAACCGCAACTCGTCCACGCCGAAGCCCTCCGGCGGATCCGCGATCTCCGCGGCCGCCCGCGCATACGGCGAGAAGTCCGGATAACCCCGCTCGTCCACCCGCACACCCCTCGGGTGCCGCGCGGCCCGGACCGGATCCGGGAAATGCACGACCTGCCCGGCGTAGGCCGCGTTCGGCGGCGTGCCCTGTCCCCCCACCTGGCGGCCGGGAGGCGCCCCCAGCCCGAGCCGACCTGTCGTCATGGCGGTTTGCCCCCTGCGGCACTCTGTACGGCCCGCGACAGCCGGTTCCGCTTCCGGACCCGACCCGCCACGACCCGTATCGACTGTCTCCAACGATCTCCGACGCGCGTCAACCGCGCGCTCACGGTGCGACAGCCTATGCGGTACGACGACAGCGGTCACCGGCCCTCCACTTCCGTGACCAGCCGTCACCCCGCCGTGACGACCCACCCCGCCCCGGGCGTGTCGCACCGCCCCAGCTTCCGCACCGGCCCCGCCGTTTGGCACTCTGTGACCTCCGGGGGGATGCACGGAGGGGAAACGATCATGAACACCACACAGACGGGGCCACACACCGGCAGGCCGGACAACCTGCACACCGCCCACACCGGCGACCCCCGCATCGGCTGGTCCGCCACCACCACACCCCCCATCCCCGCCCTCCTCCACCGCCGCGACGGCATACTCCCCACCGTCGCCGCCGCCCTCTCCGTCCGCGGCGCCACCCTCACCGGCACCGCCGCCCGCGGCGACCAGCCGCCACCCCTGCACCCACTCGTCCAGGACTTCCTCGACACCCTCACCAGCGCCCAACGCGACCGCTCCACCGGCCGCTGCGCCGAAGCCCTGCTCATCTCCCGCCACATCACCACCGCCGACGCCGCCCGCAGCAGACGCGCCGCCCGCCGCCCCATGACCAACGGCGAAGCCCGGAAAACCCTCAAACAAGCCAAACTCACCACCCGCCACATCCGCGAGGACGGCGACCCCCTCCACGGCGCCTTCGCCACCCCCTGCCGCGCCTGCTCCGCCCTCAGCGCCCACTTCGGCGTCCGCGTCGTCGACCCCGCGACCGGCTCCTGAACCCCACCCCCAGCAGCCCACCGGCACACCCGCACCACCCCGACACAGCACGGACGAAGGGCAGATGCACCCCGACCGCACCTCCACCACGCGCTTCCCCGTACCCGTCGACGCCGCCCTGCGCGCCGCCGGCTGGCAACCCGGACGCTGGGACATCAAACAAGCCGAAATCTGGGCCGACACCCTCCGCGAACACACCTCACCGGCCGGCCACCGCCACGCCGTCTTCCCCGCCGCAGTCGAAGCCTGGGCCGAATTCGGCGGGCTCACCATCACCCCCACCGGGCCCGGCCGCCAGATCGCCCCCACCACCTTCCACATCGACCCTCTGCACGGCCTCCACCTCGCCCGCACCCTCGCCGACCTCGGCCGCGCCCTCGACACCGAAGTCGCCCCCCTCGGCGCCGAGGCCGACGACCGGGCCCTCCTCGCCATAGACGCCGAAGGCCGCGTCTACGCCCTCGACCACACCGGCGACTGGTACCTCGGCCCCGACATCGACCACGCCCTCAACACCCTCACCTCCGGCGCCGAACCCACCCGCCTCACCGCAGGCTGACCCGAACCCCGGCCCCCGGACCCCGCCGCACCACCCCCACCACACGACGGACGGGACGGCCGCCCCCCCCACCCCCGCCTACGACGCCGGAATCACCGCCGACACCCGAAAACCACCCGCCTCCGTCGGCCCGGACACGAACACCCCGCCGAGCGCCACCACCCGCTCCCTCATCCCCACCAGCCCATTGCCCCCCGACGGCAACCCCGCCGACGACGCCGACCCCGCCTCCGGCGGCGCCCCGTTCTCCACCTGCATCGCGATCTCCCCCACCCGATGCGCCAACCGCACCTGCGCCTTCGCACCCCCCGCGTGCTTGTGGACGTTCGTCAACGCCTCCTGCACCACCCGGTACGCCGTCTGCTCCACCTCCGGCGCATACGACCGCACCTCACCCTCCACCGTCAGATCCACCACCATCCCCGCAGCCGCCGACTGCCCCACCAACTCCTCCAACTCCTCCAGACACGGCCCCTCCCCCTCCTCCACCACCACCGCGGCCACCCCCACCGCCACCGACGCGGACGCCGCCCGCTCCACCCCGACCCCACTGCGCAACACCCCGAGCATCTCCCGCAACTCGGTCAACGCCTGCCGCCCCATGTCACCCACCAGCGCCGCGTTGCGCACCGCCTTCTCCGGATCCTTCCGCGCCACCGCCTGCAACGCCGCCGCATGCACCACCATCAGACTCACCCGATGAGCCACCACGTCGTGCATCTCCCGCGCGATCCGCGTCCGCTCCTCGTTACGCGCCCACTCCGCCCGCTCCTCCGCCCGCTCCGCGAGCAACTGCAACTCCCGCTCAAGACTGTCCGCGCGCTCCCGCAGGCTCTCCATCAACCGCCGCCGCGCCCCCGCATACAGCCCGAGCAGCAGCGGCGGAGCCGTCAACCCCAGCGACGTGGTGATCGCCGCGAACGGAATGAACCAGTCCCCGATCGTCAGACGCCCCTGATCCAGGCTCTGCCGCACCCGCACGAACGTCACGATCAACGTCCCCACCAACTGCATCCCCGCCAACGAGGCGATGATCCGCCGCGGCAGCTCCGACGCCGCCAGCGTGTACAGCCCCACGATGCCCATCAGGTAACCCATCTGCGCCGGCGTGATCGCGATCGCCACCAGCACCACCGCGATCGGCCACCCACGCCGCACCACCAGCACCGAACCGGCCAGCAGGCCGAACACCACCCCCACCGCCACCGGGATCCCCGCGTCCCGCGCGAACGGCACCCCCTCCACCGCACACTCCACAGCCGACACGAGCCCCAGGCCCGAGTCGAACACCGCGCTGCGCCGTCTGGCCCACCACAGCGGCCCTCCCCGGACCGCCGTGTCCTCTGCCCCCGTCATGGTCATGCCTCCAGCCTACGGGCGCACCCCCCGCCTTTTCCGGCGACTTTCCGCGCCCGCCCCACACCACGCACCGTAACCGGACAGCCTCGAAACCCACCGACATCCCTCGAACGGCTGAACCACCCCCGTTCGACCCCGGAACCCCGCATTCCGCCCGGACGGTATGCGTATGACACATGCGAACGGCAAGCGCGCGAAGAGCCATCTCCGAGAGAGGGCGCGAGAGCTGCGACAGCAAGGCTGGACGTACAACGAGATCCAGGCCGAGCTGGGATGCTCCAAGAGCTCGGTGTCGCTCCGGGTGCGGGACCTGCCCCGCCCGGAGCGGACGCGCCCCGCCGACACATCGGCGGCACAGCAGGGATTGCAGCGCGCCGTGAAGAGTCGCGCCGCAGCGGGGGCCGAGCTACGCGACAAGGCGTATGCGGAGATCGGGTCGATCAGCGACCGGGAACTGTTCCTCATCGGCGTGGGGCTCTACTGGGCCGAGGGAGCGAAGGCCGAACCCAGCTCCAACCGACGGGTCATCTTCGTGAACAGCGACGCCGGCATGATCGCGCTGTTCCTCGCCTGGCTCGAGCTTCTGGGGGTGAGTTCTGAACGCCGACGACTCTCCGTCGCCATCCACGAATCAGCGAACGTCCCAGCAGCCGAGGCCTACTGGGCGAACCGGGTCGGCATCAAGGTCGACGACCTTCTGAAAACGAGCCTCAAGAAACACAACCCCCAGACCAACCGCACCAACACCGGAGAGGGCTACCACGGTTGCCTACGGGTGGGCCGTACTCCAAAGCGCCGACCTACACCGTCGCATCGAGGGCTGGTGGTACGGCATAGTAGGAACCGCCACTCGACAGCCGGAGCAAATGTCCGGATTGGGCGAGAATATTCCCCTGTGGTGTAATTGGCAGCACTGTGGCTTTTGGTGCCATATGTCCGGGTTCGAGTCCTGGCGGGGGAGCCGTACACGATCCGGGCCCTGACATCACCGTCAGGGCCCGCTCTCATGTCCGCCGGGAAACGCCCCGGTATCCTTCGGATGTCCCCACCTCTCCACAGCCGAAGGGCAACTCCGTGAGCGCCATTCGCCCGGCAGCCGTCGTCGTACTCGCAGCGGGTGAGGGCACCCGTATGAAGTCGGACATACCGAAGGTCCTTCACGAGCTCTGCGGCCGCAGCCTCGTGGGCCACGTGCTGGCCGCCGCCCGTGAGCTGGACCCCGAGAACCTGGTCGTGGTGGTCGGACACGCACGCGAGAAGGTCACCACGCACCTCGCCGAGGTGGACGCCGCCGTGCGCACCGCCGTGCAGGAGGAGCAGAACGGCACCGGGCACGCCGTGCGGATGGGGCTCGAGCAGCTGGGCGGCGGTGTGGACGGCACGGTGGTGGTCGTGTGCGGCGACACCCCGCTGCTGACGGGTGCGACGCTGGCGGAGCTGGCCGCGACGCATCACGCGGACGGCAACGCGGTCACCGTGCTGACCGCCGAGGTGCCGGACGCGACGGGGTACGGGCGGATCGTCCGGGACGAGACGTCCGGCGCCGTGACGGCGATCGTCGAGCACAAGGACGCGGATGACGCGGTGCTGTCGATCCGGGAGATCAACTCCGGGGTGTTCGCGTTCGACGGACCGCTGCTCGCGGACGCGCTGAAGAAGGTGCGCACGGACAACAGCCAGGGCGAGGAGTACCTGACGGACGTCCTGGGGATTCTGCGCGAGGCCGGTCACCGGGTGGGCGCGTCCGTGGCCGCCGATCACCGTGAGATCGCCGGGATCAACAACCGGGTGCAGCTGAGCGAGGCGCGCCGGACACTGAACGACCGGTTGCTGACCGCGGCGATGCTGTCGGGGGTGACGGTGATCGACCCGGCGACGACGTGGGTGGACGTCACGGTGACGTTCGGGCGGGACGCGGTGGTGCACCCGGGTACGCAGCTGCACGGCAGCACGCACGTGGGCGAGGGCGCCGAGGTCGGTCCGAACAGCCGGCTGAAGGACACGGTGGTCGGTGCGGGGGCCCGGGTCGACAACACGGTGTCCAACGACTCGGAGATCGGGGCGGGCGCGTCGGTGGGGCCGTTCGCGTATCTGCGTCCCGGCACCCGGCTGGGGACGAAGAGCAAGATCGGTACGTTCGTGGAGGCGAAGAACGCGTCGCTCGGCGAGGGGACGAAGGTTCCGCACCTGTCGTACGTGGGTGACGCGACGATCGGCGAGTACAGCAACATCGGCGCGGCGAGTGTGTTCGTGAACTACGACGGGGAGAGCAAGCACCACACCACCGTCGGCTCGCACTGCAAGACGGGTTCGGACAACATGTTTGTGGCTCCGGTCACGGTCGGGGACGGCGCGTACACCGCGGCCGGGTCCGTGATCACGAAGGATGTGCCGCCCGGTTCGCTGGCCGTGGCCCGTGGTCAGCAGCGGAATATCGAGGGCTGGGTGGCCCGTAAGCGTCCGGGCAGCGCGGCGGCGAAGGCGGCCGAGACGGCGTCCCGCCAGGACGAAAGCGGAAGCTGACCGGAAACGGGCACGTCGAACACGGCGTACCGTGATAAGTGCACACCCGCACCTACCAGCTGAGACGTCCTTGTCGCGCCCAGCGGCGAAGGGTTCTCGACATCCAGCTGAGACACCTCTGAGGAGACAGTGCTGTGACCGGGATCAAGACGACCGGCGAGAAGAAGATGATGTTCTTCTCCGGCCGCGCCCACCCCGAGCTTGCCGAGGAGGTCGCCCACCAGCTGGGTGTCGGGGTCGTCCCGACGAAGGCCTTCGATTTCGCCAACGGTGAGATCTATGTTCGCTACCAGGAGTCGGCTCGCGGTGCTGACTGTTTCCTGATCCAGAGCCACACGGCTCCGATCAACAAGTGGATCATGGAGCAGTTGATCATGATCGACGCGCTGAAGCGGGCTTCGGCGCGTTCGATCACCGTCATCGTGCCGTTCTACGGTTATGCGCGTCAGGACAAGAAGCACCGTGGGCGTGAGCCGATCTCGGCGCGGCTGATCGCCGATCTGATGAAGACGGCGGGTGCGCACCGGATCCTGACCGTCGATCTGCACACGGACCAGATCCAGGGGTTCTTCGACGGTCCGGTGGACCACCTGTTCGCGCTGCCGCTGCTGGCGGACTACGTGGCGCAGAAGGTGGACCGCGACAAGCTCACGGTGGTGTCGCCGGACGCGGGCCGGGTGCGGGTGGCGGACCGCTGGTGCGACCGTCTGGGCGCGCCGCTGGCGATCGTGCACAAGCGGCGCGACAAGGACGTGGCGAACCAGGTGACGGTCCACGAGGTCGTGGGCGAGGTCAAGGGCCGTGTCTGTGTTCTCGTGGACGACATGATCGACACGGGTGGCACGATCTGCGCGGCCGCGGACGCGTTGTTCGCGCACGGTGCGGAGGACGTCATAGTGACGGCGACGCACGGTGTGCTGTCGGGTCCGGCGGCGGACCGTCTGAAGAACTCGAAGGTGAGCGAGTTCGTGTTCACGAACACGCTTCCGACGCCGGGCGAGCTGGAAGTCGACAAGATCACGGTGTTGTCGATCGCGCCGACGATCGCGAACGCGGTGCGTGAGGTGTTCGAGGACGGTTCGGTGACGAGCCTGTTCGACGAGCAGTGACGGCTGCCGTCAGAGACAGGTTCTAGATCGATTTCGTGTACGGCCTTCCCGCTGCGTAAGCTGTCACAGTTGCTCGGCGAGGGAGGCCGTACGCGTGTGTGTGGCGCGTGTGTACGGCGGTCCGTTATCGACGCGCTCTTCGTAGCAGGCCGATGGTTGGCCGGGTGACCACCTTTCCCCCGTTCTACGAGGAGTGAACATGGCTGAGCTGAAGCTTGCCGCCGAGTCCCGGACCGAGTTCGGCAAGGGCGCCGCCCGTCGTATCCGTCGCGCCAACAAGGTTCCGGCCGTGGTGTACGGCCACGGTGCCGACCCGGTGCACATCACGCTGCCGGGCCACGAGCTCCAGCTCGCGCTGCGTACCCCGAACGTGCTGCTCAGCCTGGAGCTCGAGGGCAAGACGCAGCTGGCGATCCCGAAGGCCGTGCAGCGTGACGCGATCAAGGGCTTCCTGGACCACGTCGACCTGCTGCTCGTGAAGCGCGGCGAGAAGGTCAACGTCGAGGTCTTCGTGCACACCGAGGGCGACCTGGCGCCGGGCGCCTACCTGCTCGAGCACGTGCTGAGCACGCTGACGGTCGAGGCCGAGGCGACGCACATCCCGGAGTCGGTCACGGTCTCCATCGAGGGTCTCGAGGCCGGTGCCTCCATCCTGGCCAAGGACATCCCGCTGCCCAAGGGCACGACGCTGGCGATCGACGAGGACGCGGTCGTCCTTCAGGTCCTGGCGGCTCAGGCGGAGGAGGCTCCGGCGGACGCCGAGGCCGAGGCCACCGAGGCCTGATTTTCCCGGTATCCCGTTTCGTCGGCCGCCGCTCCCTTCGGGGGGCGGCGGTCTGCGCGTATGTGAGGAGACATGCAGGTGACGACCGATGCGAACGCGCCGTGGCTGATCGTGGGTCTCGGCAATCCGGGCCCGGAGTACGCCATGAACCGGCACAACGTGGGTTTCATGGCCGCCGATCTGCTGGCGACGCGGATCGGGGGGCGGTTCAAGCGGGCGGGGAAGGCGCAGGCGCAGGTGGTGGAGGGCCGGATCGGTCCGCCGGGTGCGGGGAGCCGGCGGGTGGTGCTGGCGAAGCCGATGTCGTTCATGAACCTGTCGGGCGGTCCGGTGAACGCGTTGCGGGACTTCTACAAGGTGCCTCTGGCGAACGTGGTGGCGGTGCACGACGAGCTGGACATCGACTACGGCGTGCTGCGGCTGAAGCTGGGCGGCGGGGACAACGGGCACAACGGTCTGAAGTCGATGACGAAGGCGATGGGTGCGGAGTACCACCGGGTGCGGTTCGGGATCGGGCGGCCGCCGGGGCGGATGCAGGTGGCGGATTTCGTGCTGAAGGACTTCTCGTCGGCGGAGCGCAAGGAGCTGGACTACTTCGTGGACCGGGCTGCGGACGCGGTGGAGGCGTTGGTGCTGGAGGGGTTGGAGCGGGCGCAAAGCACGTACAACTCCTGACTTGTCACCCGCAGAGGTTGACGTTGGTTCAGTGATGGCTGATGATCCCGGCCATGTCTGGCTCTGCAGTCTCGTCGCACCGCCGTGGGGGTCCGTCACGGAAGCACTCGGCCAAGGGGTCCGCCAGGGGTGCGGCCACGGGGTCCGGGTCCGCCGAGGGCCCTGGGTCGGCCAAGGGCCCGGGGTCGGCCAAGGGCCCGGGGTCGGCCAGAGGGTCGGGGTCCGGCGGGGGTGCGGCGGGGGGTTCCGTGGCGGTGCTGCGGTTCGGGCGGTTCGCGGCGATGGGTGCGGTGGCGGTGCTGATCCTGGTGGCGGGGGTGTGGGGTTCCTGGGGTTCGGCGCAGCACGTGATGCTGACGAAGGGGCGGGAGCGGGGCACGGTCGAGGTGACGGGGTGTGCCGGGGGCAGGTGCGCGGGGCCGTACACGCCGTTGTCGGCGGGGTCGACGCCGCGGGCGCGGGTGGTGCTGGATCAGTCGGTGGCGGTGCGCAAGGGGCGGACGTACACGGTGGTGCTGAAGCCGGGCGGTGATCGTGCGGTGCGTTCGGGGCCTGCGGGGGTGTTGTACGCGTGGGTGCCGTTCGGCGGGGCGTTGTTGTTGGCGTCGGTGGTGGTGGCGGGGGGTCTGGGCCGGGTGCGGGCGGGCTGGGTGCTGGCTGGGTCGGGGGTGGCGTTGCTGACGGCGGCGTTCCTGACGGTGTGAGCGGGGACGGGTGAGGGGCGCCGCCGGGTCCGTACGGACTCGGGGGCGCCCCTCGTGGTGTGGGGTGGGGTCAGCCGGTGTTGCGCAGGCCCGCGGCGACGCCGTTGACGGTGAGGAGGAGGGCGCGGGAGAGCAGTGGGTCGGGTTCGGCGCCGGCGGCGGCTTCGTCGCGCTGGCGCTTGAGCAGGGTGACCTGGAGGTAGGAGATGGGGTCCAGGTAGGCGTCGCGGATGGTGAAGGTCTGCTTGAGGGCGGGGGTGGCGTCGAGCAGTTCGCGTTCGCCGGTGATCTTGAGGACTTCGGCGACGGTGAGGGCGTGTTCGGCCTTGATGCGGTCGAAGACGTGCTTGAGGTCGTCGGGGACGAGGGTGTCGACGTAGTGCTCGGCGATGCGCAGGTCGGTCTTGGCGAGGGTCATCTCGACGTTGGAGATGAAGTTGCGGAAGAAGTGCCACTGTTCGTGCATCTCGTCGAGCACGGTGTCCAGGCCCGCCTCGCGCAGTGCCTTGAGTCCGGAGCCGACGCCGTACCAGCCGGGGACGATCTGGCGGGACTGGGTCCAGCCGAACACCCAGGGGATGGCGCGCAGGCCGTCGAGCGAGACGCCGGAGCCGGGGCGGCGGGAGGGCCTGGAGCCCAGGTGCAGGTCGGCGAGCTGGTCCACCGGTGTCGAGGCGAGGAAGTAGGTCGGCAGGTCCGGGTCCTCGACGAGGGTGCGGTAGGCGGCGTGGGCGGCGTCGGAGACGACGTCCATGGCGGCGTCCCAGCGGGCGAGGGCCTCGTCGGACTGGCGGGGGGCGGTGTGCAGGGCGGAGGCCTGGAGGGTGGCGGCGACCGTCAGTTCCAGGTTCTCCCTGGCGAGGGAGGGGATGAGGTACTTGTCCGAGATGACCTCGCCCTGTTCGGTGACCTTGATCTCGCCTTCGAGGGTGCCCCAGGGCTGGGCGAGGATGGCGTCGTGGGAGGGGCCGCCGCCGCGGCCGA
The DNA here is from genome assembly GCF_003032475.1 of Streptomyces sp. P3. NCBI lineage: Bacteria > Bacillati > Actinomycetota > Actinomycetes > Kitasatosporales > Streptomycetaceae > Streptomyces > Streptomyces sp. P3. The sequence goes on along the minus strand of NZ_CP028369.1, from coordinate 2,882,934 downwards.
CGGTGCCGCCGCGGCCGTGGAAGAGGCGCAGGCGTACGCCGTAGCGGTGGGCGACGTCGCGCAGGCGGCGCTGGGCGCGGTGGATCTCCCACTGGCTGGTGGTGATGCCGCCGAACTTGGAGGAGTCGGAGTAGCCGAGCATGACCTCCTGGACGTCTCCGCGCAGCGCGACGAGGCGCCGGTAGGAGGGGTCGGAGAGCATGTCCTCGAGGATGGTGTCGGCGGCCTTGAGCTCGTCGGTGGTCTCCAGGAGGGGGACGATGCCGATTCTGGCCCAGCCGGCGTGCAGGTCGACGAGGCCGGCCTCGCGGGCGAGGACGGCGGCGGCGAAGACGTCGTCGGCGCCCTGGCACATGGAGATGACGTAGGACTCGATGACTTCGGGTCCGAAGACCTCGAGGGCGCGCTTGACGGTGAGGAAGACGCCGAGGGTCTTCTCGCCGGCGGCGTCGACGGGGGCGGGGACGGGTGCGAGCGGGCGGCGGGAGCGCAGTTCCTTGGCGAGGAGCTTGGTGCGGTACTCGCGGGGCATGTCGGCGTAGCGCCAGGATTCCTCGCCGAGGCGGTCGAAGAGCTGGCCGAGGGCGTGGTGGTGGGCGTCGGCGTGCTCGCGGACGTCCATGGTGGCGAGTTGGAGGCCGAAGGCGGCGAGGGTGCGGATGGTGCGGTTCATGCGGCCGTCGGCGAAGAGGCCTCCGCGGTGTTCGCGCAGGGAGGTCTGGATGAGGGTGAGGTCCTGGAGGAGTTCGCCGGTGCCGAGGTAGTCGCGTCCGCTCTCGTGGGGGGTGCCCTTGGCGAGGCGCTGCTTGGTGTTCTCGAGCTTCTGGCGGATGCAGGTGGCCTTGAGGCGGTAGGGCTCTTCGGCGTTGAGGCGCTTGTAACGGGGGCTGATCTCGGGCATTTGTTCGAGGTCGGCCCGCAGGGAGGTGAGGAGTTCCTCGGTGGCTCCGGTGTAGCGGATGGAGTTGGAGAGGAAGCCGCGCAGTTCGTCGATGGTCTCGAGGGCGTCGTTGATGCCGTGTTCGTGCTGGAGGATGAGGACGTCCCAGGTGACCTGGGGGGTCACGTTGGGGTTGCCGTCGCGGTCGCCGCCGATCCAGGTGCCGAAGGTGACGGGTCGGGTGTCGTCGGGGAGCTTCACGCCGACGCGTTCGAGTTCCGCCGTGAGGTCCTCGAGGACGTCGCCGACGGCGCCGGCGTGGAGTTCGTCGAGGTAGTAGATGGCGTTGCGGGCCTCGTCGGCGGGTTCGGGGCGGACGACTCGCAGTTCGTCGGTCTGCCAGACGAGGTCGATGTTCTCGGCGAGGCGGGTGTCGTAGCGCCGGCGGTCGGACTCGATGACGGGGGTCTCCAGAAGCGCGGCGATGCGCCGGAGCTTGTTGAGTACCGACCGGCGTGCGGCTTCGGTGGGGTGCGCCGTGAAGACGGGGCGGACGTTGAGGTGGCGGACCGTCTGCTGGACGTGCTCGGGGTCGGCGTCCTTGAGGCGGTCGGCGGTGCGGGCGAGGAGACCGCCCTCGGCGGCGCGGCGTTCACGCAGTTCACGGCCGCGGTGGACCTGTTCGGTGACGTTGGCCAGGTGGAAGTAGGTGGAGAAGGCGCGGACCAGCTTGGCCGCGGTCTCCAGTTCGATGCCGCGCAGCAGCTCGGCGGCGGCGTCGCCGTCCTCCCGGGTGAGGCGGCGGACCTTCTCGACCAGGTCGAGGAGCTCGGGTCCCTCCTGCCGGACGAGGGTCTCGCCGAGGAGGTCGCCCAGCCGGCGGATGTCGGCGCGCAGCTCGGGGCTGGTCGTGGTCTGGTCGTCGGCACTGCTCACAGGTGCGGCTCCTTGCAGTGTTGAAGCTCGTCCAAGAGGGAACTCGGACATCCTCCCCGCGGGCAGGCGTCGCATACGGGGTCGGACATCCGGGAAGAAAACTAAGCGGACCGCGCTGTCCGACCGAGTCCAAGGATAGGTGTCCGCGGGGACGCGCAGGTCGGCGGGCTCTTGCCGCGAGGCGGCGCACTGCCATACTTACGATGCCGTAGGTTACGGGACCGTAGGAAGTACCGTGCGGTACCGGCGGTACGGCTTCTCCCTCATTCCCATACCCCCCAGGGGACGCGCATGACCACAGGCTCCAACGTGATCGAAGATCCTTCCAAGGCACCCGACGACAGGGCCGCGCCGCTCGCCACCCTCGGTGGTGAGCAGAAGCGTTCGATCGAGCAGATCACCCTGCTGCTCTTCATCGTCGTCCCGTTCCTGGCGGTGCTGGCCGCTCTGCCGCTGGCCTGGGGATGGGGGGTGAGCTGGCTGGACCTCGGGCTGATGGTCTTCATGTACTTCCTCGGCTGCCACGGCATCACGATCGGCTTCCACCGCTACTTCACGCACGGCTCGTTCAAGGCGAGGCGACCGCTGCGGATCGCGTTGGCGATCATGGGCTCGATGGCCGTCGAGGGACCGCTGGTGCGCTGGGTGGCGGACCACCGCAAGCACCACAAGTTCTCCGACGCGGAGGGCGACCCGCATTCGCCGTGGCGGTTCGGGGAGACGGTCCCGGCGCTGGTGAAGGGCCTGTGGTGGGCCCATATCGCCTGGATGTTCGACGAGGAGCAGACCTCGCAGGAGAAGTACGCGCCGGACCTGGTCAAGGACCCGGCGATCCGTGCGATCTCGCGCAACTTCATCCTCTTCACGTTGGTGTCGCTGGCGATTCCGCCGCTGGTGGGCGGGCTGGTGACGATGTCCTGGTGGGGTGCGTTCACGGCGTTCTTCTGGGGCTCGCTGGTGCGGGTGGCCCTGCTGCACCACGTGACGTGGTCCATCAACTCGATCTGTCACGCGGTGGGCAAGCGCCCGTTCAAGTCCCGGGACCGCTCCGGCAACGTGTGGTGGCTGGCGGTCCTGTCCTGCGGCGAGTCCTGGCACAACCTGCACCACGCCGATCCGACGTCGGCGCGGCACGGGGTGATGCGGGGCCAGGTGGACTCCTCGGCCCGGTTCATCCGGTGGTTCGAGATGCTCGGCTGGGCGTACGACGTGCGATGGCCGTCACGCTCGCGTATCGATTCACGCCGTATCACGGACGGGGACGGCTCCCGGCAGGGGAAGGCGGCCGCCGAGGCTGCATGATTGACGGCGTGGCGACCGATCCCAGCAGTAACTCCAGTCCCAGCAGTGATGTCAAGCCGCGGCGCGCACGGCGCACCCGCATGACGGGGGCCGAGCGCCGGCAACAGTTGCTGGAGATCGGTCGCACCCTGTTCGCGGCGAAGGGCTTCGAGGGCACGTCGGTGGAGGAGATCGCGGCGAAGGCCGGGGTGTCCAAGCCGGTGGTGTACGAGCACTTCGGCGGCAAGGAGGGGCTGTACGCGGTCGTCGTGGACCGGGAGATGCGCCGGCTGCTGGACATGGTCACGTCGTCGTTGACGGCGGGACATCCGCGTGAGCTTCTCGAGCAGGCGGCGTTCGCGCTGCTGGACTACATCGAGGAGTACACGGACGGTTTCCGCATTCTGGTGCGCGACTCCCCCATCCCGCAGTCGACGGGGTCCTTCGCGTCGTTGATCTCGGACATCGCGACGCAGGTGGAGGACATCCTGGGCCGCGAGTTCAAGAGCCGCGGCTTCGACCCGAAACTCGCGCCTCTCTACGCGCAGGCCCTGGTCGGGATGGTCGCGCTGACCGGCCAGTGGTGGCTGGACGTGCGGCGGCCGAAGAAGGCCGAGGTGGCGGCGCACCTGGTGAACCTGTCCTGGCACGGCCTGGACGGCCTGGAGGCCAAACCGCGGCTGATCGGGCACCGCAAGAGCTGAGCCGCGGAGCGGCACGGTCCGACCGTGCGGCAGGCCCCCCGTCCCGTGGGACGGGGGGCCTGCCGCATGCCGGTACGGGCTCAGTGCTTGAAGACGTCCTTCGTCTTCTCCTTGGCCTGCCGGGCGTCGCCCTTCGCCTGGTCGGCGCGGCCCTCGGCCTCGAGCCTCTCGTTGCCCACGGCGCGCCCGACCGTTTCCTTCGCCTTGCCCTTGGCCCGTTCCATCTTCGCCTTGGACTTCTGCTCGCCTGCCACTGTCCATCACTCCCAGTCAGGTCTGCGTGCGGTCTGTCCCCTGCGAGTGACCCGCCGGGCCCCTCTCAAACCCGTGCGCTTCTCGCACCCCGTGCCGCTCTCCCGGCTCGTCGCCGGGCCCGGGCGGGTCGGGTTCCAGGAATTCCAGCCGGTTGCCGACGGGGTCCAGGGCGTAGAAGCGGCGGTGTCCGGGCAGTGCGTCGTCCCATTCGACGCGGACGCCGTGGTGCGCCAGCCGGGCCGCGTACGCCTCGATGCCGGTGACCCGCAGCCCGGGGTGGGCCTTGCGGGCGGGCCGGAAACCGGGCTCGACGCCCAGGTGGAGCTGGACGGTCCCGGCCTGGAACCAGCATCCTCCGCGTGCCGCGAGCGCCGGCGGTTTGGGGATCTCGGTCATGCCCAGGGCGGCGGTGTAGAAGGGGCGCAGGAGGTCTTCGGAGCCGGGCGGGGCGGCGAGCTGGACGTGGTCGACGGCGGTCAGCATGCCGGGCCGCCTTCCTTCGTGGCCACGGCGAACAGGCGGCGGAAGGGCAGGACGGTGCCGTGGGGCGTGCTCGGGTAGGCCTCGCGGAGCAGGTCGCGGTAGGCGGCGGTGAAGGCGTCGCGGGCTTCGGGGTCGTCGGCGAGGGCGTCGAGGACGGGGCGCAGGCCGGTGCCGCTGACCCAGTCGAGGACGGGGTCCTCGCCCTGGAGGACGTGCAGGTAGGTGGTGGTCCAGACGTCGGCGGTGCAGCCGGCGCGGGTCAGCCGGTCGAGATAGGCGCCGGGGGCGTGGACGGAGTCCCCGCGGCGCAGGACGTGGCCGAGGCGGCTCTTCCAGCGGGGGCTGTCGGCGAGGTCGCGCATGAGGGCGTGCAGGGGGGCGTCGGTGTTGTACGGGACCTGGAGGGCGAGGGCGCCGCCGGGGGCGAGGGCGTCGAGCCAGCCGGGGAGGGCGTCGAGGTGGCCGGGGACCCATTGGAGGGCGGCGTTCGACACGAGCAGGTCGTAGGTCTCGGGGGGCGTCCAGTCGGTGAGGTCGGCGTGGGCGAAGTCGAGGTGCGGGCCGGCGTGGGCCGCGGCGTCGGCGAGCATCCGCGGGGAGTTGTCGTAGCCGGTGATGTGGGCGGTGGGCCAGCGGTCGGCGAGGAGCGCGGTGACGTTGCCGGGGCCGCAGCCGAGGTCGGCGATGCGGGGCGGGTCGCCGGGCAGGTCGGGGACGCGGGCGAGGAGGTCGGCGAAGGGGCGGGCGCGGTGGGCGGCGTGACGCAGGTACTGGGCGGGGTCCCAGGTGGGGTTGGTCGTCATACAGGTCACTGTCGCGCGGTTTTATCTCGATGTCAAGATACTTGATATCAAGAGACTTCATGTCGACACAACCACTACACTGATCGTCATGGAGGACGAGGTCGATCGGCTGGTCGCAGCGTGGCGCCGGGAGCGCCCGGACCTCGACGTGGAGCCGCTGGAGGTACTCAGCCGGGTGAGCAGACTGGCCCGGCATCTGGACCGGGCACGCCGGCTGGCGTTCTCCGAGCACCAGCTCGAGCCCTGGGAGTTCGACGTCCTGACGGCGCTGCGGCGCGCGGGGGCGCCCTACCAGCTCTCGCCGGGGCAACTGTTGACACAGACGCTGGTCACCTCGGGCACGATGACCAACCGCATCGACCGGCTCGCGAAGAAGGGCCTGGTGGAGCGGCTGCCGGACCCCAGCGACCGGCGCGGGGTGCTGGTCCGCCTCACGGACGACGGCAAGGACCGCGCCGACCAGGCGCTCGCCGGGCTGCTCGACCAGGAGCGGGCGATCCTGGCCGAGCTCTCGCCGTCCCAGCGCGGCGACCTGGCGAGCCTGCTACGCCAGCTGACCGCCCCGTTCGACAACATCCCCGGCTAGGGCCTGCCCCAGGTCCGCCGGCCCCACCCCGGCCCGGCGGGCGAGGGCGACCGCGGCGAGGGTGGAGTGCACGCCCAGCTTGCCGAGCACGTTCTGCATGTGGGTGCGGACGGTGTGCGGGGAGAGGAACAGGCGTTCGGCGACCGCCTTGCGGCCCAGGCCCGCGACCATGCAGCGCAGCACCTCCCGCTCCCTCGGCGTGAGGGACTCCACCAGCCGCTCGCTCTCGGTGCGGTGCTTGCGGGCGGCCGTCAACTCCCGCAGGACGCCGGTGAGCAGGGCCGCGGGCAGATGCGTCTCGTCGCGCAGCACCCCGCGGATCACCGTCAGCAGACGCGACAGCGAGCAGTCCTTCGCCACCCAGCCGGACGCGCCGGCCTGCAGGGCGAGGGCCGCGCGACGGGGGTCGTCCTTCTCGGCGAGGACGACGATCCGGATGTGGGGCTGTGCGCCGCGGACGCCCGTGACCAGGGAGATCCCGTCGACGGGGCCGTCCTCCCCCACCTCCTGCACCGGCACCGCCGGCCGTATGCCCGGCAGTTGGCCGCCGAGGTCGGCGTCGACGAGCAGCACGTCGTACCGGCGCCCCTCGGCGACCGCGCGCTCCAGGCTGCGCAGCGCCGCCGGGCCGCTGCCGGCCGCGGACACGTCGACGTCGGGCTCGGCCGCCAGCGCCGCGGCGAGCGACTCGGCGAAGATACGGTGGTCGTCGACGACCAGTACACGAATGCGAACCACGAAACCCCCTTCCCCGAGCTCCTTGACGGAGCAGGGGATACCCCAAAGGTCCGGAGACGGGAAACGGACGACCGCCGCGGGCACGACGCCCCGACGGGGAGGCCAGGACCGCCCGGCCGCCGCCGTGCAGAGACTGCTACCCCACCACGGGCGTCGTACCCGACTGTCTCGCCCCCTGATCAACACCGGCCCCCACCGGTGCTGTTCACAGGGTAGGGCTGTGGGCGAAGAGCGGAAGGCAAATGGCAGAACTGGTTGGCCAGTGCGTTTATGGTGTGCCGCATGTTTCGTCTTGAGACAGAAGTCGACAGGACCCGGCGCGATCTTCTCCGTTCACGGCTGCTGGACGCGAACACGCAGGCGTCCCCGGTCCTGCGCGCGCTGCGCGACACCCCGGCCGGACGCGAGGCCCCGCTGCACGTGTGGGCCTCGGACCGCGCGGGCGGGCTGGCCGGCGGGCTGGTGGGCCACACCTGGACGACGTGGCTGCACGTCGCGCATCTGTGGGTCGACACCCGGCACCGCGGCGCGGGGCTGGGTTCCCGGCTCCTCGCGGAGGCGGAGCGCGTCGCCCGCGACGAACGGGGCTGCACCCGCGTACGCCTGGAGACCTGGGACTTCCAGGCGCCGGACTTCTACCGGCGGCAGGGCTACGAGGTGGTGTGCGTGATCGAGGACTACCCGCCGGGCGTCACGGAATTCACGCTGACGAAGCGGCTGACTCGGCAACCGGGGTGACGCAGGAGAACCGGGGTGCGGCGGGAGACCGCCGCACCCCGGTTCCGTGACTCCCGGCCGCTCAGCCCAGCCGGCGGGCGCCCGCCGACGGCACCGCCTCGAAGACGCGCGGGACCTTGTACCCGGCGGCCGCGAAGGCCTCCTCGACCGCCTTGGTCAGGGTGTCGACGTCGGCGGCGTCGGCGAGGACGATCGCCGAGCCGCCGAAGCCGCCGCCGGTCATCCGCGCGCCGAGGGCGCCGGCCGCGACGGCGGTCTCGACGACCAGGTCCAGCTCGGGGCAGGAGACCCGGAAGTCGTCCCGGAGGGAGGCGTGGCCCTCGGTGAGGACCGGGCCGACGGCCCGGGTGTCGCCCGACTCCAGCAGCCGCACCACGCGTTCGACGCGCTCGTCCTCGGTGACCACGTGCCGGACCAGACGGCGGACCTCCTCGTCGTCGCCGAGACGGGCCAGTGCCGCGTCGAGCCCGTCGAAGGGGACGTCGCGCAGCGCGTCGACGCCGAGCAGGGCCGCGCCCTTCTCGCAGCCGGCCCGCCGCTTGCCGTACTCGCCGCCGCTGTGCGCGTGCGTGACCTGGGTGTCCACGACCAGCAGGCGCATGCCCTCGGCCGCGAGGTCGAGCGGGATCTGCTTCTGGGAGAGGTCGCGGGTGTCGAGGAACAGCGCGTGGCCGCTCTCGCAGCAGGCGGAGGCCGTCTGGTCCATGATGCCGGTGGGCGCACCGACGTAGACGTTCTCCGCGCGCTGGCACAGCCGGGCCAGCTGCCAGCCCGGCAGCCCGAGTTCGTACAGGTCGTTCAGCGCGAGCGCGACCACGACCTCCAACGCCGCCGACGAGGACAGGCCCGCGCCGGTCGGCACCGTCGAGGCGAGGTGGATGTCCGCGCCCCGGACGGGGTGCCCGGCCTCGCGCAGCGCCCAGACGACGCCGGCGGGGTAGGAGGCCCAGCCGGCGTCCGACCCGGGCGTCAGGGCGTCCGGCTCCAGCTCGACGACCCCGCCCTCGATGTCGGACGAGTGCAGGCGCAGCCGGCCGTCCTCGCGCCGCGAGACCGCCGCGACCGCGGTGTGCGGCAGCGCGAACGGCATCACGAAGCCGTCGTTGTAGTCGGTGTGCTCACCGATGAGGTTGACGCGGCCGGGCGCCGCCCAGACGCCCTCGGGCTCCGCGCCGTACAGCTCGACGAAGCCGTCCCGGACCTGCTGTGCCCCCATTACCGCTCCCTCGTCGTGCTGTCGGCGATCTGCTGGGCGAATGCCCAGGCGTCCGCGACGATGCCCGCGAGGTCCGCGCGGGACGGGTTCCAGCCCAGCTGTTCGCGGGCGGTGGCCGCGGAGGCGACCAGGACGGCCGGGTCCCCGCCGCGGCGCGGGGCCACGACCTCGGGGATCTCGTGGCCGGTGACCTTGCGGACCGTCTCGACGACCTCACGGACGGAGAAGCCGTTGCCGTTGCCGAGGTTGCAGATGAGGTGTTCGCCCGGCTCGGCGGCGGCGACGGCGAGGAGGTGCGCCTCGGCGAGGTCGGCGACGTGGATGTAGTCGCGGATGCAGGTGCCGTCGGGGGTCGGGTAGTCGTCGCCGAAGACGGAGATGGCCTCGCGGCGGCCCTGCGCGACCTGGAGGACGAGCGGGATGAGGTGCGACTCGGGGTCGTGGCGCTCGCCCTGCGCGCCGTACGCGCCCGCCACGTTGAAGTACCGCAGGGAGACCGCGCCGAGCCCGTGCGCGGCGGCCTCGCCGCTGATCATGTGGTCGACGGCCAGCTTGGAGGCGCCATAGGGGTTGGTCGGCCTCGTGGGGGCGGACTCGACGATCGGGACCTGCTCCGGCTCGCCGTAGGTGGCCGCCGTGGAGGAGAAGACGAGCTTGCGCACGCCCGCCTCGCGCATCGCGGCGAGCAGCGCCATGGTGCCGCCGACGTTGTTGTCCCAGTACTTCTCGGGCTTCACGACGGACTCGCCGACCTGCGAGAACGCGGCGAAGTGCAGCACGGCGTCGAAGGAGGCGTCGAGGTGTTCGGCGGCGTCGCGGATGTCGCCCTCGACGAACGCGGCGCCGGCGGGGACGCCCTCGCGGAAGCCGGTGGAGAGGTTGTCCAGGACGACGACCTCGTGTCCCGCCTCCAGCAGGTGCTGGGCGACCACGCTGCCGACGTATCCCGCGCCGCCCGTGACCAGATACTTGCCGCTGCTCATCAACTCGCTACCTCTCGCAGTCGCTCGGCCGCGCGCTCCGGCGGCACGTCGTTGATGAAGACGTTCATGCCGGACTCGGAGCCCGCGAGGAACTTCAGCTTGCCGGACGTGCGGCGGATGGTGAAAAGCTCCAGGTGCAGCCCGAAGTCGTCCCGGTTGACGCCCTCGAACTCCTCGAGCGTGCCGAACGGCGCCTGGTGCCAGGCGGAGATGTACGGCGTCTGCGACTCACCGTCCCCGAAGATCCGGTCGAAGCGCCTCAAGAGTTCCAGATACATCTTGGGGAACTCTGTGCGCGCGTCCTCGTCGAGGCCCAGCAGGTCGGGCACCCGGCGCTTGGGGTAGAGGTGCACCTCGTACGGCCAGTGGGCGGCGTACGGCACGAACGCGACCCAGTGTTCACCCTCCAGGACGACCCGCGTCCCGGCGAGTTCACGCTCGAGGACGGCGTCGAAGAGGTTCTCGCCGCCGGTCGCCTCCTTGTGCGCCGCGACCGAACGCAGCATCAGGGCGGTGCGCGGAGTGGTGAACGGGTAGGCGTAGATCTGCCCGTGCGGGTGACCCAGCGTCACACCGATCTCGGCGCCGCGGTTCTCGAAGCAGAACACCTGTTCCACGGAGGGCAGATGCGACAGCTCGGACGTCCGGTCCGTCCACGCATCGAGGACGAGTCCCGCCTGCTCCTCGGTGAGGTCGGCGAAGGACGCGTTGTGGTCGGAGGTGAAGCAGACCACCTCACAGCGCCCGGAGTCGCCGGCGAGGGAGGGGAAGCGGTTCTCGAAGACGACGGCGTCGTACGACGAGTCCGGGATCTCGCTCAGCCGGTCGCCCTCGGAGGGGCAGAGCGGGCACTCGTCGGCCGGCGGGTGGTAGGTGCGCCCCTGCCGGTGCGAGGCGACGGCGACGGAATCGCCGAGCAACGGGTCGCGCCGTACCTCCGAAGTGGTGACCGTGGGCTCGAGCGGACGCTTGTCCACCGCGTCGCGCACCACGTCGTCGCGCCGGTCGTAGTAGATCAGCTCACGACCGTCGGCCAGCCGGGTCGAGGTCTTCTTCACCGCGACTCTCCATCCGTACCCCGGGCCCGCGGACCCGGATCAGTACACCTAGCGAAGCTTTAAACAGAACCGAACACATAAAACCATAAACCCCCACGGGAGTCACCATCACAACCAAACAAAGAACACCAAGCGAAGCGAGCAGTGCATGCGAACCCCCACCTGCCTGGCGGCAGAGCTACGGCTCCCCACGAACTGGCTCGACTACACGATCCTCGGCATCTACTTCGTCGTGGTCCTCGGCATCGGCTTCGCCGCCCGGCGCTCGGTGAAGACCACCCTCGACTTCTTCCTCTCGGGCCGCTCGCTGCCCGCCTGGATCACCGGTCTCGCGTTCATCTCGGCGAACCTGGCCGCCACCGAGATCCTGGGCATGGCCGCGAACAGCGCACAGTACGGCGCGTACACCGTGCACTGGTACTGGATCGGCGCCATCCCGGCGATGGTGTTCCTCGGCCTGGTGATGATGCCGTTCTACTACGGCAGCAAGGTCCGCTCGGTCCCGGAGATGCTGCTGCTGCGCTTCGACAAGGCGGCCCACCTGCTGAGTTCGATCCTGTTCGCGTTCGCGGCCATCCTGATCGCCGGGGTGAACCTGTACGCGCTGGCCATCGTCGTCGAGGCGCTGCTGGGCTGGCCGCAGTGGGTGGCGATCGTGGTGGCCGGCTTCTTCGTGCTGGCGTACATCACTCTCGGCGGCCTCTCCTCGGCGATCTACAACGAGGTCCTCCAGTTCTTCGTGATCCTGGCGGCCCTCATCCCGCTGTCCGTGCTGGGCCTGAAGAAGGTGGGCGGCTGGGACGGCCTGACCGACAAGCTGACCGCGACCCACGGGGACGACTTCGTCACCGCCTGGGGCGGCACCGGCATCGGCAGCGCCAACCCGCTCGGCGCGAACTGGCTGACCATCGTGCTGGGCCTCGGCTTCGTGCTGTCCTTCGGCTACTGGACGACGAACTTCGCGGAGGTGCAGCGCGCGCTGTCGGCGAAGAACCTCTCGGCGGCCCAGCGCACCCCGCTCATCGCGGCCTTCCCGAAGATCTTCATCGTCTTCCTGGTGATGATCCCGGGCCTGGTGGCGGCCGTGCTGGTGCCGAAGATCGGCACCGCGGACTCCGACCTCCAGTACAACGACGCCATCCCGTACCTGATGGAGCAGCTTCTGCCGAACGGCGTGCTGGGCATCGCGGTGACGGGTCTGCTGGCGGCGTTCATGGCCGGCATGGCGGCGAACGTGTCGTCGTTCAACACGGTGTTCACCACCGACATCTGGGCGAAGTACGTGGTGCGGGGGCGGGAGGACGCGTACTACGTGCGCTTCGGGCGGCTGATCACGGCGATCGGCGTGGCGGCCTCGGTGGGCACGGCGTTCCTGGCGTCGTCCTTCTCGAACATCATGAGTTACCTGCAGACGCTGTTCAGCTTCTTCAACGTGCCGATGTTCGTGGTCTTCATCGTCGGCATGTTCTGGAAGCGGGCGTCGAAGAAGTCGGGCTTCTGGGGGCTGCTGGCGGGCACCACGGCGGCGATGGTGAACTACTTCGTCCTCTACAAGCAGGACGTCATCGGCATCCCCACCGACCAGGGCGCCAACTTCGTCTCCGCGATCGCGGGCTTCGTGGCGGGCGCGGTCGTGATGGTGGCGGTGTCGCTGTTCACGGCTCCCAAGTCGGACGAGGAGCTCCAGGGCCTGGTCTACGGCACCGTCTCGCCCGGTATGGCCGAGCCGCCCGCGGCGGGCGACGACGCCTGGTACCGCCGGCCCGCGCTGCTGGGCTGGAGCGCGGTGATCCTGGCCGCCCTCTGCTACATCCCGTTCTCGTTCTGAGCCCTCGCGACATCTCGCGGGAGGATGGAGACACCATGTCCGAGCAGTTCGAACCGTCCGAGCGCGACGAGGCCGCCGAGCGGCTGCGGCGGGCGGGCTGGTCCGAGGCCGACGTCCAGCGCGAGGTCACGGAACTCGAGGAGAAGTCGGCGACCGCGGCCCGCATCTTCGACCTGCGCCGCATCATCGGCGGCCTGTTCGTCCTCTACGGCGTGATCGTCACGATCGCCGGCCTCACGGACGGTGACGCGGAGATCGACAAGGCCCAGGGAATCAACATCAACCTGTGGACGGGCCTCGGGATGCTGGCCCTCGGCCTCTTCTTCCTGGCCTGGCTGAAGCTGCGGCCCGCGGCGCCGGTCACCCCGAAGCTCCCGCCCGAGGCGGTGGAGGGGGAACCTCCACGGGGCGGGTAGCGGCGGGGCGGGCGGCTTGGGGATCCGGGCATGCGGAACCCCAGGCCGCCCCACGTCAGGGCCGTGGTCTACCGGCGAGACCGGGCGGGATGTCTGCGGGAAGTCAGCTCCGTTCGAAGCAGTGCGAGCGGCCGACGACGCGGAAGCCGCGACGCTCGTACCAGTGGCGTGGCCAGTCCGCCGCGTCCGCGGTCAGGAACCGGGTCCCACAGCCCTGGTCGGCGGCCATGCGCAGGGCGGTGCTCAGGACGGCGTCGCCGTGGCCGCGCCTGAGGTGGGCCTCCGAGGTGACCAGGTCCTCGATCTGCGCCGTACCGGTCGCCGGGTCCATATAGAGGTCGGCCCAGGAGGCGGCCTCGCCCTCCTGGGTGCGGGCACAGAGGAACCGGACGACGTCGGCCCCGCGGCGACGCGCCTCGCGCCGGTCGACGAGGTGGCGGACGACCTCGTCGTCCACGTCCGGGAGGAAGCCCCGCCAGCGCCGGGCGAGGGGGACGCGGAGCGCGTCGAGGTCCACCTCCCGCGCCGTTGCGCCGTCGGTCGGCACCGGGCCCGTGTGCAGCATGACCAGCAGGGTGGAGTGGGTGTACCCGGCCCGGACCAGCGGCTCCGCGCACGCGACGGCGACGTCGTCGTCGAGGACGGAGACCATGCGGAACGGCAGATGCCCCAGAGCCCGCTCCGCGAGGGCGGGCAGCGTCTCGGGGTCGACGGCCGCGTCGACGACGACCTGGTTGTCCGCGTGGGAATGCGCGAAGGAGTCGTCGTACACGGCGAACCCGCCCGGGAGGTCGACGACGCGCGCGGCCTGACGGCGGGCGAAGGCCGACAGGAAGGCGTTGATCCGCTGCAGTTCCGGGGTGGGCATGAAGAGAGCCTAGAGAGCGCGGACCGGGCCCGCCCCGAATTACGCCGGGCCCGCGCCCCGTCCGGGCGGCGAGGACCGGACGTCGGCACGAACAGGCACAGTCGGTACGTGGTGGGACGGTCCGAGCGGCCGCACAGCGCGTCGACGCGCGCCGCCGCCGCGTCCATCCCCGGCTGCTCCGCACGCAGGCGCAGCGGCAGTGCGCGCGGCTCGGACGGGTCCCCCGTCTCGAGCAGCACGTCCCAGCGGCCGTCAGTGCGCCGTGTCGGCGCCGCCCTCCGCTTCCGCTTGCGCCGACCCGGTATCGGCTCTCGCCCCGTTCGTCGTCCCATCGGTGCCGTACCCGGCGATCTCACCGCTTCGTGCCGCCGCCACCAGGGCGATCGTCAGGATGACCGCCCAGTCGACGAAGTGCGTCGACAGCGGGTAACTCGCCAGGGTGTAGCCGTCTGTGGTCAGGAAGGCGACGTGCAGCGCCGCGACCGGCAGCCCCGCGGTCAGCGCCGCCAGCAGCCCGCGCAGCGGGGCCCGCGCCAGCAGGCAGCGCGGGGCGACCGCCAGGGCGAGACCGGTGGCCGTGCCCAGGGCGACGCCCACCGCCATACTCGCCAGCGCCGCGTACGCGCCCGCGGTCGTGAGCTCCCACGCGGTTCCATACAGGCCGCCGGTCAGGAAGACGAACGCCGCCACCAGGCACAGAACGCCGACCGTCCCCGCGGGCCAGGCCCCGATGAACACGCCGAGGCGCGCGCCGCGCCAGATGACCGTGCGTGCACGCACGCGCCTACTCCGCTTCCGTCGCCCGGCCGCGGGACGTGTGCGGCAGCGGTCCGGCGCGGTCCAGGAGACCCGTGCGGGCAGCGAGCGCGGCCGCCTCCAGGCGGGAGCCCACGCCGAGTTTCATCAGGACCCGCTGGACGTGGGTGCGTGCCGTGGAAGGGGCGATGCCCATGCCGGCGGCGATCAGCCGGGTGTCCTCGCCGTCGGCGACGCGGACCAGGACCTCCACCTCGCGCGGGGTGAGCATCTGCAGCAGGCGCTGGCCCTCGTCGTCCGGCTGGGCCGTCGGGTTCAGCAGTTCGCCGAACGCGCCCTGCAACAGCTGCGGCGCCACCGCCGCCTCACCCGCCCGTGCCTTCATGATGGCCCGCTCCACGCCCTCTATGCGCTCGTCGTGGCGTACGTAGCCGGAGGCGCCGGCCGCGAAGGCCGCGGCGATGCCGCGCGGGCTCGGCACCGGGCCGAGGACCAGGACCGCCACCTGCGGGCGCTCCCGCTTGATGCGGACCACGGGGTCGAAGACGCCCGGTTCGGCCGGAGCCGCCGTGCCCAGCAGACACACCTCGGGCGCGCGGGTGATCACCAGTTCCGCCGCCCCCGCGGCCGGCGCCGCCGCGGCGAGCACCCGGTGCCCCCGCAGTTTGAGCGCCGAGGCCAGCGCCTCGGCGAGCAGGCGGTGGTCGTCGACCACCATCAGCCGCACTCCCATCGAGCAACCCCCCAGTCCCCCCATGGATGCCCACACGGATCCACACGGACCCCCACGCACCCACGCCGACCCACGCGGACGAACAAAGGGCGCCCCCCGGCACCCCTGTCTTCATGCCCCCGGAAGCTACACGCTTGTTCGACGTTGCGCTCCCCCTACCGGCGAGAACTGCCCGGATCGCCGAAATTCCTCTCACGAGGGCGACGTCCGCGATAAATGGGCGGCCCCGCCCCCGAGTGCGAATCTGCTCGGGGACGGGGCCGTCACGACGATCGTTACGGTCAGCCGCCCGCGCCGCCGAACCCGACCGCGAGGTACTCCGGGTCGCCGCCCGAGGAGGCGCTGTCGTCGACGTACACCTCCGACATGTACAGGCGGCCCTGCGCGAAGAGGACCTCGGAGTACTCCGGGGACAGGCTGGTCTCCAGGTCGTGCACCGCGTCCGTGGCCGGGTTCTGCAGCAGCACGGTCTCCTTGAAGGAGCCGCCTGCGATGCTGACGACCTGTCCGCCCTTGTCGTAGGGCGGCCTCTTGTAGGCGATCAGGTTGGCGCCGTCCATGCGCAGCGGGTAGATCGTGTAGCCGTCACCGGCGTCCGCGCGCTGGCCGGTCTGCTTGCCGGTGGCCAGGTCGAAGGCGACGATCTCGTTCGCCCTGCCGTAGGTGCCGCTGCTGTCGTGCTCCTCGGTGGGCACGTAGATGCGGTCGTTGCCGACGGCCAGGCCCGTGCAGGCCTCGATCCTGGTGATGCCCTCGCAGTCGGCCGCGTACTCGGCCCCCGGCACCGAGATGCGGGTGCGCAGCTTGCCGGTCTTGTTGTCGATGGAGAAGAAGTCCGAGATGCCGCTGCCGTCACCGGCGCTGTCGCCGACGTCGGCGGCCACCACCAGGGGCTCGGTGGAGACGACGGACGCGTAGTCGATGCCCGTGGCCAGCTTGTACTCGGAGAGCACCTTGCCGGAGGCCGGGTCGATGGTCTGGATGTGCAACTCGGGGTTGTCGTACGCCCCGCACTTGCGCACCGCCACCAGCTTGGGCCCGCCGCCGTAGCCGGCGTCGTAGCAGGTGTCGGCTGGCTTCGGCGACCACAGCACCTTGCCGGAGCCGATGTCGAAGGCCGCGCCGCCTTCCGTGCTCCCCACGGCGACCGTGTTCGCGCTGACCGTGACGTTGTCGAAGTCGATCGCGTAGTCGCCGGAAGTGACCGTCTTCTTCCACAACTGCTTGCCGGCGGCGAGGTCGATCGCCGCGATCTGGTCGCAGCGGGCCGTCTCCGCGGTGCTCGCCTGGAAGACGACCGCCGTGCGGTGGTCGTCGGTGGCGAACCTGCTGGCCTCGCACACCGGGCCCGGCAGCGCGATCGACCAGAGCTTGGTGCCCTTGGCCGGGTCGTAGCCGGTGATGCTGTTGACGCCGGTCTTCACGTACGCCTTGTCGGTCAGCCAGGAACCCCGGACGCCTACGCTGTCGTCCTTCTTGAC
Organism: Streptomyces sp. P3; assembly: GCF_003032475.1. Classification (NCBI taxonomy): domain Bacteria; kingdom Bacillati; phylum Actinomycetota; class Actinomycetes; order Kitasatosporales; family Streptomycetaceae; genus Streptomyces; species Streptomyces sp. P3. Next base: position 2,866,191 of record NZ_CP028369.1, on the reverse strand, counting down.
CACCGGCATCGCCAGCTTGAAGAGCACGTCGGAGGAGGGGTCGGCCGGCGCCTTCTCGCTGCCGCCGGAGGTCGTGCCGCCGGTGCCTCCCCCCGTGTCCCCCTTGTCGCCCCCGCCGCCGTTCGCGCCGCCGGAGCTCGCCTCCTCCTTCTTGCCGCCGCTGTCGGAGTTCGCGTACCAGACGCCGCCGCCGACGATCAGCGCGATCGCGACGACCGCCGCGACGATGATCGCCACCTGTGCGTTGATCTTCCGGCCGGAACCCGCCGGGCCGCCGCTGCCCATGACCTGCGGCTGCATGGGCACGGTCGGCTGCCCCGGGTAGCCGTGACCGGGCTGCCCCGGCTGGCCCGGGTAGCCGTAACCGGGCTGCTGGCCGTAGGGGTTCGTCTGCGGCTGACCGTAAGAGGGCTGCGGCTGGCCGTAGGGGTTCGGTTGCGGCTGACCGTAGGGGTTCGGCTGCGGCTGACCGTACGCGGAAGGGCCGGGAGCGGGAGCGCCGGGCTGGGCCGGGTAGCCGTAGCCGGGGGCTGCCGGCGGCGCGGCGGGCCCGCCCGGTCCGGCCGGGGCCTGCGGGTAGCCGTAGCCCGGCTGGGGCTGCGGCGGCCCGGACGGAGCCGGCGGCGGAGGCGTCGGGGAAGCCTGCGGCGCCTGCCCCGGAGCCGGGGGCTGGGGCTGCACCGGGGCCGGGGCCTGGGGCGGGGACTGCGGCTCCGGGGCCTTCGACAGGTTCGGTGCGGGCGCCTGCGGCGGAGCGTCCTGCGGAACGGAGTCCGGGGGCACGGCGTCCTGGGGCACGGCGTCCTGCGGAACGGAGTCCGGGGGCGTCGCGTCCTGCGGCGGCTGGGGCGGGCCGAAGCCGCCCTGCTGCGGGGGCTGCTGGCCCGGGGGCTGGGTCGGGGGCGGGGGCGGCGGCTGGGTCATGGTGTGGGTACCTCAGGAGAAAGCTCGGGAAGCCCGGAAAGGCGGAGAAGACGGGGAAGCCCGTGGAAGGCGGGCCCGGACGGCCCGCGGTGACGGGCCGGGACGACGGCGGAAGCCGGGAGGACGACGGAAGCCGGGAGGACGGCGGGCTCGCCTCACTTGCCGTAGGCGAGCATCAGCTTCTCCTTCGTGTCGTCGTTGCCCGTCAGCCGGGTGGTGGAGATGTAGAACCGCCCGCCGACCCAGTCGACGTCACGGGAGTAGAAGCCGTCCTCGATCTTGACCGTGCTCTCGGGCAGTTGGAGCAGCTTCGTGGGCGTGTGCGCGGACCCCGCCGTGGGGATCGCCACGACCTGACCGGGCGCGTCGTACGACGGCTGGACGTACGCCACGAGGTTCCCGCCGTCGACCCGCACCGGCTGCATGGCCTCGTCGGTCGGGGACTTCACCCGCCACTTCTCCTTGCCGGTGGCCAGGTCGATCGCCACGATCTCGTTGGGACCGCTCTTCGCGTCGGTCGGCAGGTAGAGCGTGTTGGCGTCGGACGCGGTGCCCTGGCAGCCGGTGAGGTTGCGCTGCAGGAAGCCGGAGTCGCAGTCGGGAGCGAAGTCCTCGTCGAAGCCGACCTGCGAGCGGTAGGAGCCGTTCGCCTTGAACGTCGAGATGTTCCAGGAGTTCTTGTCCTTGTTGGTGCTGTAGACGACCAGCGGGTCGACGGAGTACGTCTTGCCGACGCTCCACCCCTTGTCGAACTTCTGGGTCCACTTGACCTTGCCGGTGGCCGGGTCCAGCTCCTGGAGCTCGTCGTGCTCGGTGGCCTTGGTCGCGTCGCAGGACGCCACCGAGAGGAGCCGGGTTCCGCCCGCGAACGCCGTCGGGAAGCACGAGTCGCCGTACTTCTGCTTGTCGTACAGCTTCTTGCCCGTGCGGACGTCGTAGGCCGTGCCGGACTGCGAGCGGCCCACCATCAGCGTGTTGCCGGCCAGCGACAGTTCGACGCTGATCGCGCTGTCGAACAGCGCGCCGTCCGCGACCACGCCCGTCCAGCCCTTGGCGCCGGTGCCGAGGTCGACCTGCTGGAGCTGGTTGCACTTGGCGCGGTCGCTGGTGCCGCTCATGTACGCGACGACGATTTTGTCGTCGGCGGTCCGCTGCGGGGTGACCGCGCAGATCTTCTGAGGGAACGTGAGGGCGGGCCAGGTCGGCCTGCCGTCCGCCGTGTTGTACGCGACGACCTGCTTGTAGGCGGCTTTCACGGCCGCCTTCGACGTGATCCACATGCCGGGGGCGTCGGCGCCGGAGGCGGGTGCGTCGGGCGCCTCCTTGTACCAGAGCACCTTCGCCTCACCGGACTTGCGCCCGGCGTTGAAGTCCTGGTCGTCCTCGCCGCCGTCGCCGCCGCCGTCACCGGGGTTGACCGGCGCCGCGCTCGTGGCCTTGCCGTCGCCGCTCGGTCCGGCGACGGGCTTCTTCGGGTCCTTGTCGTCGCCGTTCGTGACCGCGAACACCGCGCCGCCGATCACCAGCAGCGCCACGACCGCGGCCCCGACGACCAGTGCGGGCCGCCCCTTGAAGGGGTTACGTCCGCCCGCCGGGGCGCCGGGCGCGCCGGAGAACGGGGGCTGCTGCGGGTAGCCGTAGCCGGGCTGCGGGGCGTAGGGGCCGCCGGCCTGCCCGTACGGGCCCGGTTGCCCGTAGGGGCCGGGCTGACCCGACTGCCCGTAGGGGCCGGGCTGCTGGGGCTGCCCGTAGGGGCCCGGCTGCGGGGACTGCTGCCCGTAGGGGCCCGGCTGTTGTGGGTAGCCGTAGCCGGGCTGCGGCGCCTGGGCGGGCGGGCCCTGGGGCGGCTGCGGCGGCATCTGCGGAGCGCCGAAGCCGCCCTGCGGCGGCGGCTGCTGCTGCGACGGCTGCTGCGGCTGGTCCTGCGGTGCTCCGAAACCGCCGGGCTGCGGCGGCTGACTGGGCGGCTGGGCCATCGGCGTGTTCCCCCTGGTCACTGATTTTTAGCCACGCCCCCGGGCCAGTGACCACCCGGAGCCGTCCTCAGAAGGTTCTCGGACGGCTCTTTCTATCACCCGGTGCCGACGGCTTCCGGGGCCGCTCCACCCCTGTTCCCAAGGGAGGACCGCCCCGTGATGCCGTCGTTATGCGTCTTCACGCACCCTTCACGCGTCCTCGGCGAGATCCAGCCATCGCAGCTCCAGTTCCTCGCGCTCACCGGCCAGCGCACGCAGTTCGGCGTCGAGTTCGGCCACCTTCGCGAAGTCGGTGGCGTGGGCGGCGATCCGGTCGTGCAGCTTGGTCTCCTTCTCGGAGACCTTGTCCAACTGCCGCTCGATCTTCTGGAGTTCCTTCTTGGCGGCGCGCTGGTCGGCGGCGCTCCTCTCGGGCGCGGTCTTCTGCGTGACCGACGGGGCGGCGGAGGCGGCCGCGGCCTCCTCCATGCGCTGCCGGCGCTCGATGTACTCGTCGATGCCGCGCGGGAGCATCCGCAGTGCGGCGTCGCCGAGGAGGGCGAAGACGCGGTCCGTCGTGCGCTCGACGAAGAACCGGTCGTGGGAAATGACGATCATCGAGCCGGGCCAGCCGTCGAGCAGGTCCTCGAGCTGGGTGAGGGTCTCGATGTCCAGGTCGTTGGTGGGCTCGTCGAGGAAGAGGACGTTGGGCTCGTCCATCAGCAGCCGCAGGATCTGCAGTCGGCGGCGCTCGCCGCCGGACAGGTCGCCGACCGGCGTCCACTGCTTGTCCTTGTTGAAGCCGAACGTCTCGCAGAGCTGCCCGGCGGTCATCTCCCGCCCCTTGCCGAGGTCGACGCGTTCGCGCACCTGCTGCACGGCCTCCAGCACCCGCAGGTTCGGGTCGAGTTCGGCGACCTCCTGGGACAGGTAGGCGAGTTTGACGGTCTTGCCTACGACGACCCGGCCGGCCACGGGCTGCACCTCGCCCTCGCTGCGCGCGGCCTCGGCCAGGGCCCTCAGCAAGGAGGTCTTGCCGGCGCCGTTGACGCCGACCAGGCCGATGCGGTCACCGGGGCCGAGGTGCCAGGTGATGTGCCGCAGCAGCACCTTGGGTCCGGCCTGGACGGTGACGTCCTCGAGGTCGAAGACCGTCCGGCCGAGCCGCGAGGAGGCGAACTTCATCAGCTCGCTGCTGTCGCGCGGCGGAGGCACGTCCGCGATGAGCTCGTTGGCGGCCTCGACGCGGAAACGCGGCTTGGACGTGCGCGCGGGCGCGCCGCGGCGCAGCCAGGCCAGCTCCTTGCGGACCAGGTTCTGCCGTTTGGTCTCCTCGGTGGCGGCGATGCGCTCACGCTCCGCGCGCGCGAAGACGTAGTCGGAGTACCCGCCCTCGTACTCGTGGACGGCGCCGCGCTGCACGTCCCACATGCGGGTGCAGACCTGGTCGAGGAACCAGCGGTCGTGGGTGACGCAGACGAGCGCGGAGCGGCGCTCGCGCAGATGCCGGGCGAGCCAGGAGATGCCCTCGACGTCGAGGTGGTTGGTCGGCTCGTCCAGGACGATGAGGTCCTGCTCCTCGATCAGCAGCTTGGCGAGCGCGATACGGCGGCGCTCACCACCGGAGAGCGGGCCGATGACGGTGTCCAGGCCCTGCGGGAAGCCGGGCAGGTCGAGCCCGCCGAAGAGCCCGGTGAGCACGTCCCGGACCTTGGCGTTGCCGGCCCACTCGTGGTCGGCCATGTCCCGGATGACCTCGTGGCGGACGGTCGCTGTCGAGTCCAGCGAGTCGTGCTGGGTGAGCACGCCGAGGCGCACCCCGCCGGAGTGCGTGACCCGGCCGGAGTCCGCCTCCTCCAGCTTGGCGAGCATGCGGATCAGCGTGGTCTTCCCGTCGCCGTTGCGGCCGACGACACCGATCCGGTCCCCTTCGGACACGCCGAGCGAGATGCCGTCGAGCAGCGCACGGGTCCCGTACACCTTGCTGACGTTCTCGACATTGACCAGATTGACGGCCATTTCACTCCTGCGCATCGGGGTCGGACAGCCTTTAAGCCTACGGCCTGACGGGTGAGGCACCGGGCGCGAGGGTCCCATCACTCTTTGTGATGACGTGATCGGGATCGGGCCGCTACCGTGAAGGTCGGGCAGCAGGATCCCGTCCATGGGAGGAACCATGACCGCCGAGTCCGTCAAGCGCCGCGTCCAGTGGCCGGTGCCGCCGCAGGACGGTTACACCGTGGACGACCTGTTCACGCTGCCTGATCTCCCGCCGCACACCGAGCTGATCGACGGGAGCCTGGTCTTCGTGAGTCCCCAGCGAGCTTTCCACGCCGATGCGATCGACCTGCTGGTCACTGGTCTGCGCGGTGGGCTGCCGGCCGAGTTCAAGGTCAAACGCGAGATGACCATCGTCCTCGACACCCGCAACGGCCCCGAACCGGACGTCAGCGTGATCCGCGCCGACGCGGTCACCGGCCCGGATCAGACGAGTTACCGGGCCGAGGACGTGCTCCTCGCCGTGGAGGTCGTCTCACCGGACTCGGAATCCCGGGACCGCACGACCAAGCCACAGAAGTACGCGGCCGCCGGAATCCCGAATTTCTGGCGAGTCGAGCAGAGCGGGACCAGCAACAGGGCTGTCATCCATGTGTACGAGCTGGACCCGCTCACCCAGGCGTACGTTCACACAGGGATGCATCGGGACCAGGTCAAGGTCGACAAGCCCTATGACATCGTCATCGACCTGACCGCCATCGACGAACTCTGACCACGGCCGCCCTCAGAGCACCGTCGCCCCCGCCGCCGGCGCCGAGGCCACCCGCGCCGCTCGGCAGGTGCCGGAGGCGCGCAGGGCCTCGGCCACTGTCCGTGCCGCCCCCGGATCACGGACGAGGAACGCCGTCGTCGGGCCCGAGCCCGAGACCAGCGCGGCCAGCGCTCCCGCCCCGCGCCCCGCGCCCAGAGTGCCGGCGAGTTCCGGGAAGAGCGACAGCGCGGCGGGCTGGAGGTCGTTGGAGACGGTGGCCGCGAGGGCGTCGGGGTCGCCCGCGGAGAGGGCGTCCAGGAGCGCGTTCGAGGCGACCGGCTCGGGAACGTCCGTACCCCGGGTGAGCCGGTCGAACTCGCGGAACACCGCCGGCGTCGACAGCCCCCGCCCGGCCATGGCGAACACCCAGTGGAAGGCGCCGCCGGTCTCCAGGGCCGTCAGCTTCTCGCCTCGCCCGGTGCCGAGGGCTGCCCCGCCGACCAGACTGAACGGCACATCGCTGCCCAACTCGGCGCAGATGTCGAGGAGTTCGTCCCGGGTGGCACCGGTTCCCCACAGCGCGTCGCAGGCCAGCAGCGCGCCCGCGCCGTCCGCGCTGCCGCCCGCCATGCCCCCGGCGACCGGGATGTCCTTGGCGATGTGCAGATGCACGTCGGGGGTGCGGCCGTACCGCTCGGCGAGGGCGATCGCGGCCCGTGCCGCCAGGTTCGTGCGGTCCAGGGGCACCTGCCCCGCGTCCGGGCCCTCGCAGGTGACGCGGAGCGCGTCGGCCGGGGTCACCGTGACCTCGTCGTACAGGCCGACCGCCAGGAACACGTTGGCCAGGTCGTGGAAGCCGTCCGGGCGGGCCGCGCCCACCGCGAGCTGCACGTTGACCTTGGCGGGCACCCGCACGGTGACGCGGGCGCTCACGCGGAGTCCTTCTGCCGGTGCTCGGCGATCCGGGCGAACTCCTCGACGGTGAGGGCCTCGCCGCGCGCCTGCGGGGACACCCCGGCGGCGACCAGGGCCGTTTCGGCGGCGGCCGCCGACCCCGCCCATCCGGCGAGCGCGGCCCGCAGGGTCTTGCGGCGCTGGGCGAAGGCCGCGTCGACGACGGCGAAGACCTCGCGCCGGGAGGCCGTGGTCCTGATCGGCTCGGACCGCCGCACCAGCGAGACCAGCCCGCTGTCCACGTTCGGCGCCGGCCAGAAGACGTTGCGGCCGATGGCGCCGGCCCGCTTGACGTCGGCGTACCAGTTCGCCTTCACGGACGGCACGCCGTACACCTTCGAGCCGGGGCCCGCGGCGAGCCGGTCGGCGACCTCCGACTGGACCATGACCAGGGTGCGTTCGATGCTCGGGAACATCTCCAGCATGTGCAGCAGCACGGGCACGGCCACGTTGTACGGCAGGTTCGCGACGAGAGCGGTGGGAGCGGGGCCCGGCAGCTCGGTCACGTGCATCGCGTCGGAGTGCACCAGCGCGAACCGCTCCGCGCGCCGCGGCATGCGGGCGGCGATCGTCGCGGGCAGCGCGCCGGCCAGGACGTCGTCGATCTCGACGGCCGTGACCCGGTCGGCGACCTCCAGCAGCGCGAGAGTGAGGGAGCCGAGCCCGGGACCGACCTCGACGACCACGTCGTCGGGCCGCACCCCCGCGGTGCGGACGATCCGGCGGACGGTGTTCCCGTCGATCACGAAGTTCTGGCCGCGCTGCTTGGTGGGCCGCACGCCGAGGACGGCCGCCAGCTCACGGATGTCGGCGGGGCTCAGGAGGGCGTCGGAAGGGGGGCTGCTGCTCACGGAACAAGGGTACGGGGCTGCGAGGACGCCCCCGCACCGCCGCCGTGACCCGGGGGCGCCGTATCCGGGGCGACCGCCGTATCCGGGGCGGCCGCCGTATCCGGGGCGGCCGCCGTGACCCGGGTCCGACCGCGGCACCGCCGCCCTCTCCGCCGCCGTGCGACGCGGTCAGCCGTGCAGGCGCCGTCCGCAGTGCGGCCAGGGGCTCGCGCCGCGTCGCACGTAGAGCTTCTTCGCGCGGTACGTCTGCTCCGCCGCCGGGGCGTCCTGCGGCCGTCCGCGGCCGCCGAGGCTCTGCCAGGTTCGGGTGTCGAACTGGTAGAGCCCGCCGTAGGTGCCCGACGGGTCGACGGCGCCGGGCCGGCCGCCCGACTCACAGGCCGCGAGGCCGCGCCAGTCCAGGCCGTCCGCTCCCCGCACCGACGACGGCAGCGGCTTCGTCCCGACCCTCACCCGCTGCTCGCGCGGCTCGCGCACGATCTCCTCGCGGAGCCGCCGGGGCTTCTGCCGCACGCCGTTGACGGAGCGCAGGGCGTAGGTGATGCGCCGCAGTCCGGGCCGACCGGCCCGCTCCACCACCTCCGCGCCCTGGAACAGCGACGGGTCCGCGGTGCGGCGTACGCCGAACGGGATCTGCTCCTCGCGGACCTCCTGGGAGCCGGTGATCCGCAGCACCGTGACCGTCTGGCCGTCGCGCGGGAAACTGCCGGGCTCCACGGAGGTGGTGTCCTCGCCGCGCAGGGTGATCCCGGCCGCCGCGACCGCCTCGCGCACGGTCGCCGCGTTGGTGCGGATGGTGCGGGCCCGGCCGTCGGCCATGACGGTCACGGAGCGCTCGGTGCGCACGTCCATCGCCAGCCCCGCGCGTCCGATGCGCTGGGAGCGCGACACGGACATGTACGCGCCCTCCGCCCGCACCCCGAGCTGCCGGAGCGCCTCCTCGACGGTGTGCGCGGTCGTCCACCACTCTTGCGGCTGCCCGTCCAGGGTGAGCCGGACGGGCCGCCCGTAGTGCACGGTGATCTCGTCGCCGCTCGCGAGGTCCGAGCCCGGGGCGGGTACGACCACGTCGTGCTCGCCCACCCGCACACCCTCGTCCGCGAGGAGTTCGCCCACGTCGTCGGCGAAGGTGTGCAGGGTGCGCGGCCTGCCGTCGACGGTCAGCTCCACCGCCTTGTCGTCGGCGACGAACGCGGTGGTGCCGCCGGCCAGGAACGCGACGACGAGGGCCTGCGGGAGCAGCCGGCGCATCGCGGACTCCGGGCGCTCGGCGTCACGGGCCCGGCGCCGGCGCTCGGCCCGCCGCCCCACGCCCTGCGCCGGCAGCGGCGGTTGGGAGAGGGGGAGGGGGAGGGGGAGCACCGGCTCGGTCAGCTGCAGGGTCCGCGCGGGCCCGGCCGGGATCGGCTGCGTTTCGTACGCGTCGCGCGCGTCGTCCGTCGCGTACTCCTCGTACGAGGGGCGGTACGTGTCGTCGTACGTCCCGGGCGCCGCGTACACGCCGTACGCGACCGTCTCGGCGTTGTGCAGGTCGACCTGCGTACCGCCGCCGTACGGCCCGTACTCGAGGTACTGCGAGTTGCTCACGCCGACACTCCAGGGGTGGGGTCCGGATCGGGCCCCCAGAACCTAGCGGAGCGACGGTCACTCTCCAAAGTGGCGCGGCTACCGAGCGTCGTGTTCGACGCGCGTGTGCGGGTCAGTATCCGAACGCGCGTGCCGTGTTGGCGGCGAGCGCGGCGGCCAGGACGTCCTCGTCGACGCCCCGCACGGCGGCCAGGGCGCGCACGGTGACGGGGATGAGGTAGGGGGCGTTGGGCCGTCCGCGGTAGGGCGCCGGGGTCAGGAACGGGGCGTCGGTCTCCACCAGGAGCAGCTCCGCGGGGGCCACGGCGACGGCGTCCCTGAGGTTCTGGGCGTTCTTGAAGGTGACGTTGCCGGCGAAGGACATGAAGTAGCCGGCGCGGGCGCAGACCCCGGCCATCTCGGCGTCGCCGGAATAGCAGTGGAAGACGGTCCGCTCGGGGGCGCCCTCCTCCTTCAGGACGCGCAGCACGTCGGCGTGCGCGTCGCGGTCGTGGATGACCAGGGCCTTGCCGTGCCGTTTGGCCATCTCGATGTGGGCGCGGAAGGAGCTCTCCTGGGCTTCCTTGCCCTCGGGGCCGGTGCGGAAGAAGTCGAGGCCCGTCTCGCCGACGCCCTTGACGTGCGGGAGCGCGGCGAGGCGGTCGATCTCGGCGAGCGCCTCGTCGAGCGCCGCCATGCCGCCCGCCCCGCGCGCCCCCTGCCGGGACCCCCCTCCCCCGGGGTCGCCGTGCACGATGCGCGGCGCCTCGTTCGGGTGCAGGGCGACGGCGGCGTGCACGCTGTCGTGCGCCGCCGCCGTCTCGGCCGCCCACCGGGAGCCGCGGACGTCGCAGCCGACCTGGACGACCGTGGTCACGCCGACCGACGCGGCTTTGGCGAGGGCCTCCGCCACCGTGCCCGACTGCATGTCGAGGTGGGTGTGGGAGTCCGCGACCGGCACCCCGAGGGGGGCCGGAAGCGGCGGCGCGGCACTCTTGTCGGCGCGGTCGCCGGCGTTCGAAGACATGCCCCGATCCTACGGAAGGGGCCGCCCTCGCCCGGCCTGCTCCCGGCTAGCTCGCCTTGCGGAAGGGGTGCAGCAGGTCGGACAGGTGCCAGTGGTGCTGCGGCTGTCCCTCGGCCGCCGTCACCGGCGCCCGGACCGGTCCGGCCGGAGGCGCCTTGCGCTGACGGGCCGCGCTCAGCACCGAGGAGACCTGACCCGCCCGCATGATGCGCACGATGTGCCCGTCGCAGTTCTGGCAGGCCGGCCGGCTCAGCGGCGACGGTACGACACGCCCGTTCGCCACGTAGAGGACGAACTCGTGTCCGTCGGCGTCGGTGTGGTGCTCGATCTCGTACGACTGTTCCCAGCCGTGCCCGCAGCGCATGCAGGCGAAGGAGTACGACTCGTTGACGACGGCGCTCGCACCGCCGCGGAGGCCGGTCTGCCCTGTGATGTCACTCATGGCCGCTCCCGTGGTCCGCTGGTGGGACGCCTCACGTCCCGTCGTCCAGTGGACGCCTCCCCGGTGGCGAATGCACTCGACCTGTGCACTGTTGAAGGCGATTTGGGTGTCCCTTGCCCCAGGGCCCGGGGTCCTTTGCCCGCGCATGGGGCGCACGCTCAGACGACATGCGCCCTGCTCAGAGGGGGTGTGAGCTCCTTCACAACACCCTGGTACCAGCCGTCACAGCGCACCGGAGTTCTTCGCCGCCACCACCGCGTCGAACACCTCGCGCTTGGGCAGTCCGGCTTCCGCGGCGACGGCCGCGATGGCCTCCTTGCGGCGCTCGCCCGCCTCCTCGCGCACCCGTACGCGCCGGACCAGTTCCGCGGCGTCGAGTTCCTCGGGCCCGCGTTCCGGCGCGCCGGTGACGACGACGGTGATCTCGCCCCGCACGCCCTCGGCCGCCCACCGGGCCAGTTCGCCGAGCGGGCCGCGCTTCACCTCTTCGTAGGTCTTGGTCAGTTCGCGGCAGACGGCGGCCCGCCGGTCCGCGCCGAACACCTCGGCCATCGCGGCGAGGGTGTCGTCGAGCCGGTGGGGGGCCTCGAAGTAGACGAGCGTGCGGCGCTCGTCGGCGACGTCGCGCAGCCGCGACAGCCGTTCGCCCGCCTTGCGCGGCAGGAACCCCTCGAAGCAGAACCGGTCGACGGGCAGCCCGGACAGGGCCAGCGCGGTGAGCACGGCGGACGGGCCGGGGACGGCGGTGACGCGGACGTCCCGCTCGACGGCGGCGGCGACCAGCCGGTAGCCGGGGTCGGAGACCGAGGGCATCCCGGCGTCGGTGACCAGCAGCACCCGTGCGCCGCCGACGAGTTCCTCGACCAGCTCGGGTGTGCGGGCGGACTCGTTGCCCTCGAAGTAGGACACCACCCGCCCCTTGGGCGTCACGCCCAGGGACTGCGTCAGCCGGCGCAGTCTGCGGGTGTCCTCGGCGGCGATGACGTCGGCGACCGTCAGTTCCTCGGCGAGGCGCGGCGGGGCGTCCGCGACGTCGCCGATCGGCGTGCCGGCGAGGACGAGGACTCCGGGGGCGGTTCGGGTCGTAGCTGTCACGTTTCCATCCTCGCAGGGGGAGAGACGCGGGACTCACACAGACGTGTTCCCTACGATGGCGCGGTGACCAGTACCGCGTCCTCCATGGACTCCACGGACTACCGGCAGGGCCCGGCGCCGCACGACCGGCGGCCGTCGTGGCAGCAGCGGCTGCGCCGTTTCGGCTACCCGGCGCAGCCCTCCGCCGACGTCCGGGAGCGTCTGCTGCCGCCGTTCGCACAGCCGGGCCCGCGGCTGTGGCAGGCGCTCGGCGTCCCGTACGGGTGGGCGGACCGGATCGTCCGCTGGTCTTCCTGGCTGGGGCCGCTGCTGGTCACGCTGGTGGCGGGGGTGCTGCGGTTCTGGCACCTGGGCAGCCCCAGGGCGGTGATATTCGACGAGACGTACTACGCGAAGGACGCGTGGGCGCTCGTCCACCGCGGGTTCGAGGTCAACTGGGACAAGAACGCCAACGACGCCATCCTGTCCTCGGGCGGCCATGTCCCGATCTCGGGGAACGCGGCGTACGTCGTGCATCCGCCCGTCGGCAAGTACGTGATCGGGCTGGGCGAACTGCTCTTCGGGTTCGATCCGTTCGGCTGGCGGTTCATGACGGCGGTGCTCGGCACGCTCAGCGTGCTGATGCTGTGCCGGATCGGCCGCCGCCTCTTCCGCTCCACGTTCCTCGGCTGTCTCGCGGGCGCGCTGATGGCGGTGGACGGCCTGCACTTCGTGATGAGCCGCACGGCCCTGCTCGACGGGGTGCTGATGTTCTTCGTGCTGGCGGCGTTCGGCTGTCTGGTCGCCGACCGGGACTGGGCCCGCGCGCGACTCGCCGCGGCGCTCGAGCCGGACGCCGACGGCCGCTGCCGTCCGGACGCGCACCTCGCGGAGACGACCCGCATCGGGTGGCGCCCCTGGCGCTGGGGGGCGGGCCTGATGCTGGGCCTGGCCATCGGCACGAAGTGGAACGGCCTGTACATCATGGTGGCGTTCTGCCTGATGACGGTGTTGTGGGACGTCGGCTCGCGCAAGGTGGCGGGCGCCCGGCGTCCGTACCTGGCGGTGCTGAAGCGGGACACGGGCTTCGCGTTCCTGGCGACGGTGCCGGTCGCGCTGGTCACGTACCTGGTGTCGTGGACGGGCTGGATCCTGTCCGCCGCGGACGGCAGGGGCGGCTACTACCGCAACTGGGCGGCGACCGACGGCAGGGGCGGCAGCTGGACGTGGCTGTTCCCCGACTGGTGGCGCAGCCTGTGGCACTACGAGCACGAGGTCTACGAGTTCCACACCCACCTGACGTCGCCGCACACGTACCAGTCGAACCCGTGGAGCTGGCTCGTCCTCGGCCGCCCGGTCTCCTACTTCTACGAGTCGCCGGCGCCCGGTGTGGACGGCTGCCCGGCGGACGCGGGCGAGAAGTGCGCGCGGGAGGTGCTGGCCATCGGCACCCCGCTGCTGTGGTGGGCGGCCTGCTTCGCGGTGCTGTTCGTGCTGTGGCGCTGGCTGTTCCGCCGTGACTGGCGGGCGGGCGCGATCGTCTGCGCCGTCGCGGCCGGCTACCTGCCGTGGTTCATGTACCAGGAACGCACGATCTTCCTCTTCTACGCCGTGGTCTTCCTGCCGTTCCTGTGTCTGGCGGTGGCGATGATGATCGGCGCCCTCGTCGGCCCACCGGGCTCCAGCGACACCCGCCGGGTGGCGGGCGCCACGGGCGCGGGCGTCCTGGTCCTGCTGATCGCCTGGAACTTCATCTACTTCTGGCCCCTCTACACCGGCCAGGCCATCCCGATCGACGACTGGCGTTCACGGATGTGGCTGGACACGTGGGTCTAACGATTGCGGAAACTCCCGCCCCGTCCGCCCGGTTAGCGCTTACTGTGAGGCTGAGCGCGGTTTTCTGAACGCGTTCAGAAAAGGCCCGGGAGGGTCGCCACGGGGATACGGGGAGGACGCGGACCATGCGCAAGGGGGCCAAGGCGGCCATAGTCGGCTCGGCGTTAGCGGTGATGGTGGGCGGGGCCGGCTATGGAGCCTTCAACATCGTGAGCGCGCTCAGCGACACCGACGGGAGCGGCGGGCCGGGAGGCGCCGAGCCGGTGGCCGTGAAGAGCGGACCACCGAGCGACTCCGAGGTGAAGGACACCAGCGCCGCGTTCTTCGCGGCCTGGGAGAAGGGGCAGGCCTCGGCCGCCGCCGATCTCACCGACAACGCGGCGAAGGCCGGGCCGCTGCTGACCTCGTACGGCCAGGCCGCGCACATCACGGGCGTGCAGATCACACCGGGCAGCCCGGTCGGCGACAGTGTGCCCTTCTCCGTGAAGGCGACGGTGTCCTACGACGGGAAGTCCAAGCCGCTCGCCTACCGGAGCCGGCTGACGGTCGTGCGGGGCGTCACCACCGGCAGGGCGCTGGTCGACTGGCAGCCGTCGGTCGTCCATCCCGCGCTCAAGAGCATGGACGACACCCTGGTCACGGGCGACTCGTCGGCGCCGTCGATCGAGGCGGTGGACCGGGACGGCAAGGTGCTGACGAAGGAGAAGTACCCCTCCCTGGGACCGGTCCTGGACCAGCTGCGCACGAAGTACGGGGCGAAGGCGGGCGGGACGCCGGGCGTCGAGCTGGCGATCCGGCACGCCACCCCCGACACCGCCGACACCTCACTGCTGACGCTCGCCGAGGGCAAGGCGGGCAAGCTGCCCACCACCCTCAGCGCGCGCGTGCAGGCGGCGGCGGAGAAGGCGGTCCAAAAGCACCCCGAGTCGTCGGTGGTGGCCCTCGAGCCGAGCACCGGCGAGATCCTGGCCGTCGCCAACAACCGCGCCGACGGCTGGAACGCCGCGTTCCTGGGCGAGGTCGCGCCCGGCTCCACCATGAAGATCGTCAGCGCGGCCACCCTCATCGACAGCGGGCTCACCACCGCGAACGGGCCCGCGCCGTGCCCGTCCTCGGCCGTCTCCGAGAGCCAGACCTTCAAGAACATCAAGGGCATGAAGCCCGACGAGGGCGCGACCCTCTCCGAGAGCTTCGCCCGCTCCTGCAACACGGCGTTCGTGAAGTTCGCGGACGAGGTGAAGGTCGACTCGCTGACGAACGAGGCCCGGGACCGCTTCGGGATCGGCCTCGACTGGCAGACCGGCATCCCGTCGTTCGACGGCTCCGTCCCGGCGGCCGGCGGCCCGGACACCGCGGCCGGCCTGATCGGCCAGGGCAAGGTCCAGATGAACCCGCTGAACATGGCCTCGGTGACCGCGACCGCGATGACCGGCGCCTTCCGGCAGCCGGTGATCGTGCCGCTGAGCCTCGACGGCCGCGACCCGGCCCGCGCGAAGGGCCTGTCGGCGAGCACCGTCCAGCAGTTGCGCTCCATGATGAACCGCACCGCGACCAGCGGCACCGCGGCCCAGGTCATGGCCGGTCTGGGCGGCCGCATCGGCGCGAAGACCGGCTCCGCCGAGGTCGACGGACAGGCCCGGTCCGACAGCTGGTTCACCGGCTACCGGGGCGACGTGGCGGCCGCCGCGATGACCCAGGACGGCGGCCACGGAGTCGACGCGTCGGGGCCGATCGTCGCGGAGGTGCTGCGGGCCGGCTGAACCGGAACCGGAGTGGCCGACGTCACCTATGACGTCACATCCACCGGACGGGACTCTAGGCTGTTGCCGTCGTTGGGGTCGGTGAGGGCAACGAGGGCAACGGGGCGGGGGGAAGCCCCTGGGGATCCGGAGGATCGCACGCAGTGGGCAAGAGAAGGCGCGTCGAAGAGCAACGCAGCAGGCGGCGTCCCGCCGTGGTGGGCGGCATGATCGCCGTCGTGGTCGCGGGCGCCGGAATCGGCGTCTACGCGCTGTACGGCGGGGCGGCGGCCCTCGACGGTTCCTCCGGGGACCGCCGAGAGGTGCTCAGGTTCCGGACCGACCCCCCGTCGGCGGACGAGGCCAAGGCCGTGGCCCAGCGGTTCCTCACGGCCTGGCAGGGGGGCGAGGTGGCCCGGGCGGCCGCCGTCACGGACGATGCCGCGGCCGCCTCCGCCCTGCTGACCGGCTACGGCAAGGACGCCCATGTCACCGGCGTCGCCCTCAGCGCCGGCGAGGCCACGGGCACCAGAATCCCGTTCACGGTGAAGGGCACGGTGACGTACAAGGACGTCAGCAAGCCGCTGTCGTACGCCAGCTCGCTCACCGTGGTCCGCAACCCGAAGAACGGCAAGGCGCAGGTCGACTGGCACGCGTCGGTCGTCCACCCGGATCTGCAGGACGGCGACCGGCTCGTCACCGGTGCGGCGGGCACTCCGCCGGTCAAGGCCGTCGACCGCGACGGCGGTGAGCTCAGCGTCGCGAAGTACCCCTCTCTGGCGCCCGTCCTGGACGGGTTGCGGGAGAAGTACGGGAAGAAGGCGGGCGGCAAGGCGGGCGTCGAGCTCCAGGTCGTCCGCGGCAAGGCGGCCAAGGCGAAGAAGGTCTCCGACAAGACGCTGCTGGAGCTGAGCAAGGGCACTCCGGGCACCGTGAAGACCACGCTGAGCCCGGCCCTCCAGGCGGCCGCCGAGCAGCAGGTGGCGAAGACCGCGAAGTCGTCGGTCGTCGTGCTGCGCCCCTCCACGGGCGAGATCCTCGCGGTGGCCAACGCCGGTCACGGCTTCAACACCGCGTTCAACGGCTCGCTGGCGCCCGGCTCGACGATGAAGGTCGTCACGTCCTCGCTGCTCATCGAGAAGGAGCTGGCGTCGGCGGACAAGACGCACCCCTGCCCCAAGACGTTCACCTACGGCGGCTGGAAGTTCCACAACGACGACGACTTCGAGATCAAGGACGGCACGTTCAAGGCGAGTTTCGCGCGCTCCTGCAACACCGCCTTCATCAGCCAGGCGCCGGAGCTGGACGACGACAGCCTGACCAAGCAGGCGCAGCAGGTGTTCGGTCTGTCGATGAACAACTGGGCGATCGGGGTCCCGTCCTTCGACGGTTCGGTGCCGGTGCAGTCGAAGGCTCAGATGGCGGCGTCGCTGATCGGCCAGGGCGGGGTCCGGATGAACCCGCTGAACATGGCGTCGGTCGCCGCGACCGTGAAGTCGGGCTCCTTCCACCAGCCGTACCTGGTCGCCCCGTCGGTGGACGACCGCACGCTGGCGAAGGCCTCCCGCACCATGTCGGCGGCCACGCTGTCCCAGCTGCGGGAGCTGATGAACTACACCGCCGCGGCCGGCACCGCCGCCGAGGCGATGTCCGGCCTCGGCCCCGACTACGGCGCCAAGACGGGTTCCGCGGAGGTCGACAACCAGGACAAGCCCAACGGCTGGTTCACCGCCTACCGGGGCGACCTGGCGGCCGCGGGAGTCGTCCAGGCGGGCGGCCACGGCGGGGACACGGCCGGCCCGATCGTGGCGTCGCTGCTGCGCCTGGGCGGCTGACGGCCGGCCCCTCGGGGACGGCGCCGGCGGGCCCCGTCCCGTTCTCGCGATCCCGGGGTCCCGCCGTCCCGGGGTCCCGGAAGGTGTGTCACCGGGCCCGGGACACGCCCTAGTGGCTGACGGGCTGCTGCCGCGCCGTGGCCGAGCCCTTGGCGGCGGTGGCCGTGTAGGTGCGGCGCAGGAAGCGCAGCAGCGTCTTCGACTCGAACTGGACGACCGAGACGCCGTCAGGGGAATGGAACTCCACGATCGCCTGGACGCGCCCGCACGGCCACACCCGGACCTCTCCGGTGCCGGCCGGGGCGCGCAGGCCCTGTTCGAGGAGCGTTCGGGAGAACGTCCACTCGTGCCGGTCGGGCAGTCCGACCCGTACCGAGCGGGGGTCGCTGTCCGGGTCGTAGCGCAGGACGACGGGAACGGCCGTCCGTTCCTCCTCGACCTGGTCGGCGTCCGTGACGATATGGGCTCGCGCGTACTGTTCGACTACAGACATCGGCCGACCCTCTCACGCAGCGTGACCTGTGCGGAAGCTGTGCGTCCACTCCCCTCCAATGTCCCATATCTGCCGTAATACGCTCGTCCGAGCAGACGGATCTCATCTGTGCGATGCGTCGCACTGCAACACCCTGCGATACACAAGATTCTCGCTCTTGCGAATAGTTCGCATCAAGCCCCTATCATCGTCGGGTGCACGTACCCGACGGATTCATCAACGCCCCGACCTCCGCCGTGACCGGTGTCGTGGCCGCCGGCGCCATCGCCGTGAGCCTGCGCGGCGCGCGCCGTGAGCTCGACGACCGGACCGCGCCGCTGGCCGGCCTCGTCGCGGCCTTCATCTTCGCCGTGCAGATGCTCAACTTCCCCGTCGCGGCGGGGACCAGCGGCCATCTGCTCGGCGGTGCGCTCGCCGCGATACTCGTCGGCCCCTTCACCGGGATCCTGTGCGTGTCCGTGGTCCTGCTCATGCAGGGCGTCCTCTTCGCCGACGGCGGACTCACCGCCCTCGGCGTGAACATCACCGACATGGCCATCGTGACGACGGTCGTCGCCTACGCCGTCTTCCGGGGCCTGGTGAAGGTGCTGCCGCGCAGCCGCCGGTCCGTCACGGCCGCGTCCTTCGTCGCCGCCGTGCTGTCCGTGCCCGCCGCCGCCGTGGCCTTCACGTTCCTGTACTGGATCGGCGGCACCACCCACGTGGCCATCGGCAAGGTCGCCACCGCCATGATCGGCGTGCACGTGCTGATCGGCGTCGGCGAGGCGGCGATCACCGCGCTGACCGTCGGCGCCGTGCTCGCCGTGCGCCCGGATCTGGTCCACGGCGCCCGTGACCTGCGACAGAAACTCCGGCTGCGGGTGAACGGCGAACTCGTCGACGCCCCGGCGGCCGGCAGGGCGCCCACCGGGCCCGCCGCCCCGGTGGCGGCGCGCACGTCCCGGCGCACGCTGTGGGCGACGGGCCTCGTCACCTCCCTCGTACTGGCCGGATTCGTCAGCTTCTACGCCTCCGCGAGCCCCGACGGCCTGGAGAAGGTCGCCGCCGACAAGGGCATCGACGCGAAGACCGAGAAGCACGCGACCTCCGACTCCCCGCTCGCCGACTACGGCGTCAAGGACGTGACGAACGCCCGCCTGTCCGGCGGCCTCGCCGGCGTCATCGGCGTCGGCGTGACCGTCGTCGGGGGCAGCGCGATGTTCTGGACGGTGCGCAGGCGACGCGGCGCCGACGCGTCCCCCACGGCCGTAGAGAACGTCTGACGGCCATGGGAGCAGGCCACGCCCACCGGCTCTACCTGCACGGACACTCACCCGTGCACGGTCTGCCGCCGCACACCAAACTGGCCGCCGTCCTCGCGTTCGTGGTCGTCGTGGTGTCGACGCCCCGGGAGGCGATGTGGGCGTTCGGCCTGTACGCGCTGCTGCTGGCGTTCGTCGCGCATCGCGCGCGCGTGCCCGCCGGCCTCCTGCTGAAGCGGCTGCTGATCGAGGCGCCGTTCGTCGCGTTCGCCGTGCTGATGCCGTTCGTGGCCGAGGGCGAGCGGATGGACGTCCTCGGGCTGTCCCTCAGCGTCGACGGACTGTGGGGTGCCTGGAACGTGCTCGCGAAGGGCACCCTGGGCGTCGCCGCGTCCGTGCTGCTGGCGTCCACCACCGAACTGCGGGAGCTGCTGCTCGGGTTGCAGCGGCTGAGACTGCCGCCCCTGCTCGTGCAGATCGCCTCCTTCATGATCCGCTACGGGGACGTCATCGCGGACGAGATGCGGCGCATGCGGATCGCCCGGGAGTCACGCGGTTTCGAGGCCCGCGGGGTGCGGCACTGGGGGGTGCTCGCGAAGTCGGCGGGCGCACTGTTCATCCGCTCCTACGAGCGGGGCGAACGCGTGCACCTGGCCATGATCAGCCGGGGGTACGCCGGTTCCATGCCGGTGATCGACGAGGTGACCGCCTCCCGGGCCCAGTGGTCGTACGCGCTGACCCTCCCGTTCGCCGCTCTCGTCGTCTGCGTGTTGGGATGGGTCCTGTGACTGACGTGACGGCTTCCCCCGACCTGGCGGCCTCCCCCGACGGGCCGGCCTCCCTCGACGTGGCCGGTCTGGCCTTCGCCTACCCGGACGGCCACCAGGCCCTGTTCGGTGTGGACTTCTCCGTCGCGCGCGGGGAACGGGTCGCGCTGCTCGGGCCGAACGGCGCCGGCAAGACGACGCTCGTGCTGCACCTCAACGGCATCCTGACCGGCGGCACCGGCACGGTGACGGTGGCCGGACTGCCCGTGGACAAGCGGCACATGGCCGAGATCCGACGCAAGGTCGGCATCGTCTTCCAGGACCCGGACGACCAGCTGTTCATGCCGACCGTCCGCGAGGACGTGGCGTTCGGACCGGCGGCGGCCGGACTGAAGGGGGCCGCGCTGGAGGCGCGGGTCGACCACGCGCTCGCGCAGGTGGGCATGGCGGAGTTCAAGGACCGTCCGCCGCACCACCTCTCCTTCGGGCAGCGGCGCCGGGTGGCCGTCGCGACGGTCCTCGCCATGGAGCCGGAGATCCTCGTCCTGGACGAGCCGTCCTCCAACCTCGACCCCGCCTCCCGGCGCGAACTGGCCGACATCCTGCGGGGGTTGGACGTCACGGTGCTGATGGTCACCCACGACCTGCCGTACGCCCTGGAGCTCTGCTCACGCGCCCTGATCCTCAGCGAGGGCGTGATCGCGGCGGACGGCCCGACGGGCGAGCTGCTCGCGGACGACGCCCTCATGCGCGCCCATCGCCTGGAGCTGCCCTTCGGGTTCGACCCGCGCTCCGCCACAATGGGCGGGTGACTGACGAGGAACCCGCCGCCGACCGCTCGCTGCTGCTCCTCGACGAGCAGCTGTGTTTCGCGCTGTACGCGGCCCAGCGCGCGGTGACGGCCGCCTACCGGCCGCTGCTGGAGGAGCTGGGCCTGACCTACCCGCAGTACCTCGTGCTCCTGCTGCTGTGGGAGCGCGGCGAGACGAGGGTCAAGGACCTGGCGTCCGCGCTGCGGCTGGACTACGGCACGATGTCGCCGCTGCTGAAGCGCCTGGAGGCGGCGGGGCTGGTGCGCCGGGAGCGGGCGGCGCACGACGAGCGCTCGGTGCTGGTGGCGTGCACCGGTCGCGGCGAGGAGCTGAAGGGGCGTGCGGAGCGCGTCCCCGGGGCGCTGCTCGCCGCGACGGGACTGGACACGGCGGAGGTCGCGCGGCTGCGCGAGGAGCTGTGGGGCCTCGCGGAGCGGGCGCACCCGATGGCGGACCGCGCCCGCTAGGACCCACCCCCGCGTGCCCGCTGACCCACCCCCACGCGCGCACCCGCCGGGACTCCCCCTGTGGCGGCCTGTCCGGCCGGCCGGACACGTCCGCGGCCCGAGGCGAAGTTACCGAGGGTTATCTGCCCCTCCCCGGGACGCACCTACCTACCGGCCGGTACCTTGTGCACGATGCAATTGGGGAAGATGTTTGGGGAGGGACCGCCGTGACAGAGGGCGCCGCAGCCGCTACGACCGAGACCGCCGGGACGGCCGGCACCGCCGACACCCGTCCGACGAAGATCATGTACGTCGCCGAGGCCACCGCGCACGGGGGCCGCGACGGGTTCGTGACCAGTCAGGACGGCCAGATCGAGCTGAAGGTGGCGATGCCGCCGCAGCTGGGCGGCGACGGCAACGGCACCAACCCGGAACAGCTCTTCGCGGCCGGCTACAGCTCCTGCTTCCACAACGCGCTGATCCTGGTCGGCAACCGTGCGGGCTACGACCTGACGGGGTCGACGGTGGCGGCCAAGGTCGGGATCGGCCCCAACAGCACCAAGGGCTACGGGCTCGCGGTCGCGCTCAGCGTCTCGCTCCCCGTCCTGGACCCGGGTCTCGCGGAGAAGCTGGTGGACGCGGCGCACCAGGTGTGCCCGTACTCGAACGCCACGCGCGGCAACATCGATGTAACGATCATTCTCGGCTGACGGGACGAAGGAATCGCAGCCCAGCCCCGGGCGTTCCCCGAGGAGTCGAAGGCGAACTGCGAGAGGACGTGCGGGCGTGGACGTGAACGGTGCGGTGGCCGAGGGCTTCGAGCCGGTCCGGGAGGCGTTCGCACGGAACTTCGAGGCGCTCGGCGACCGGGGCGCGGCGGTCGCCGTCTACCGGGACGGCCGCAAGGTCGTCGACCTGTGGGGCGGCACGAAGGACGTCGACGGCACGGCCCCCTGGGAGCAAGGCACCGCCCAGATCGTGCGCTCGGCGACCAAGGGCGTGGTCGCCGCCGGCCTCCTGCTGCTGCACCAGCGCGGCGAGCTGGACCTGGACGCGCCCGTGGGAACGTACTGGCCCGAGTACAAGGCGGCCGGCAAGGAGCGCACCCTCGTACGGCATGTCCTCGCACACCGCGCGGGCGTGCCGGTCCTCGACCGGCCGCTGACGCCCGCGGAGGCCGCCGACCCCGACCTCGGCGCGGCGGCGGTCGCGGCACAGGCGCCGGTCTGGGAGCCCGGGACGGACCACGGCTACCACGCGCAGACCTACAGCTGGCTGACCGGCGAACTGGTACGGCGGATCACCGGACGGCCGGTCGGCGAGTGGATCGCCGACGAGATCGCCCGGCCGCTCGGCGCCGACCTGTGGCTCGGACTGCCGGCGGCGCTGCGCGGGCGCGCGGGGCGCGTGGGCCAGGTCGAGGCGCCGGCGCAGACCGGCACGCTGAGGACCCGGCCCAGGCCCGCCGTCACGGCCGCCTACGCCGATCCGGCCTCCCTCACCCGCCGCGCCTTCGCCGCGATCACCCCGCTGCCCGACGAGAACGACGCCGCGTACCGGGCCGCCGCCCTGCCCGCCTCCAACGGCATCGCGACCGCCGAGGGCCTCGCCCGCTTCTACGCGTCGCTGATCGGCGAGGTGGAGGGCGGGGTGCGGCTGCTGCGGCCGAAGACGGTGGAACTCGCGCGCGGCGAGCAGTCGTCGGGCCCGGACCGGGTCCTGGTGGTGAACACCCGGTTCGGCCTCGGCCCCATGCTGCACGGCGCCGTCTCCCCGCTGCTGTCCCCCGGCGCCTTCGGCCACCCGGGCCGCGGCGGCGCCCTCGGCCTCGCCGACCCGGAGTCGGGGATCGCCTTCGCCTATGTCACCAACGGTTTCCGGACGAGCGTGACGGCGGACCCGCGGGCACAGGCACTGCTCCGGGCGCTGCGGACGGCGACCGCGGCGACATCGTGACGGTCGCGGTGGCCGCCGCTGCCGCTGCGGCGTCTACACGTTGATCGAGTGCGACGTCCGTCCCGAGGCGTCGTCGATCTCGGTGTGCGCCTTGGTCAGCAGTTGCATGGCGAGCTCGTTGAGCGCGCGGGCGCCGGCGATCTCCTCGCCGACCCGGGGCTGGTCCGCGTCCACGGTGTGCCGGCTGGCGTGCCCCTGGGACCGCACCTCGGTCCCGTCGGGCAGCCGTACCAGCGCGGCCGCACGCGTGTGCCGGTCGTCCTCCTCGAACTCCAGCTCGACATGCCATCCGACTGTGGTGCGTGTTGCGGTGTGCGTCATGACGGCCACCTCCGAAGCCTCTGCTTCCAGGGTGCGCCCCGCAACGGGCGGCCGCACCCAGCGGACGTCCCCGGCCGGCGGACGTCGGCCCGGGTCGAACAGCAGACCCGTTCCGACGACCGGCAGCCCCGCGGCGACGGGGCGCCACCCCGGACCGCTTTTTGCCGAACAACCCCGGGCGGCGGCCCCGGCCAGGACCGACGACTCGCGCAGCGCTGCGACCAGGGCGAGTTCGGCGCGGGTCTGCGCTCGCAGGACGAGGGCGTGCGCGAGCACGGACAGGGAAGAGGCGCGCGGATCGCCGGCCGCCGCCCGGACGACATCGTGCGCCAGGAGGCCCCGGTCCGCGAGGACACGGGATTGTCCGGTAGGCGTCGCGCGCTGCGCGGAAATCGCGCCCCTGTTGTCATTGGCATGCCATACGCTGCTGCTCTGCCGCGTTCACGCGCCCGCTGCGGGTGCGAAGGGGGGACGCAGGCGCTTCATCACGCCCGGCGGACACACCGGGCTCTTTTCCTGGGGGTTCCCATTTCTGTGCGCAGGCGCAGCATCTCGGCCGCGACGACGCTCGCGGTCGTTCTCAGCTCCGCGGTACTCGCCGCGGGTTCGGCGGGAGTGGCCGTGGCCGACTCCGCCAACGTCCTTCCGGTGGAGTCGGTCGGCGACATCGTCGTGGACGGCGTCCACCAGCGGGTCTACGTCTCCGACCCGCGCGGCGGCAAGATCGTCGTCACCGACTA
Organism: Streptomyces sp. P3; assembly: GCF_003032475.1. Lineage (NCBI taxonomy): Bacteria > Bacillati > Actinomycetota > Actinomycetes > Kitasatosporales > Streptomycetaceae > Streptomyces > Streptomyces sp. P3. Next base: position 2,842,463 of record NZ_CP028369.1, on the reverse strand, counting down.
CGCGGGCGCCGTCAAGGCGACCCTGACCGGGTTGTCCGGCGTGAGCGGCCTCGCACTGTCCGCCGACTCCGGGCAGGTGTACGCGGCCGTCAAGAACGGCAACAGGATCGTCTCGGTGGAGACGGGGACGTACACCGAGACCGCCAGCTACCCGGTGGGGGCGGCTCCGGGCGACCTGGAGGTCGTGGACGGCCGGATCTGGTTCGGCTACGGCTCCGACATCGGCTCGCTCGACGTCTCCGGCGCCGAACCCGTCGTCCACCTCTCCCAGCGCGGGGACGCCGACTTCTCCGGCGCCGCTCTCCTGGGCGCCGACCCGGCCGTCCCGGGCGTGCTGGTGGCGGGCAACGGCGGCCGGGTCGCCGTCTACGACCTCTCGGCCGACGGAGCCACGCTGCGGGCCAAGGGCTACATGGACTCCTCCGTGAGGCAGCTGGACCTGACGCCCGACGGCAAGCAGGTCCTCACCTCGTGGGGCTCGCCCGAGTTCGGCTACGGCCTCGGCGCCTACTCGGCCACCGACCTCGCCGAGCAGCCCGGCTACGCCATCGACGCGTACCCGAACGCCGTGCGGGTCGCACCCGACGGCAGCGTCGCGGGCGGCAGCTTCTCCTCGTACGACCCCGACGTCCACATCATCCGGCCGGGCGCGACGACGCCGGTGCGGGAGTACGACTTCCCCAACACCGGCAACAGCAGCGGCGCCGACACCCTCGTGGACGGCGCGCTCGCCTGGGCGCCGGACAGCAGCCGGGTGTTCGCGGTCTCCGTCAACACCGCCGACGTCTTCACCCTGCGCGCGCTGACGGACCCGGTCAGGGAGCTGCCGGCGCTGAAGGTGACGGCACCGGCCAAGGCGGAACGCGCCAAGAAGCTCACCGTCACCGGCAGACTGACCTCGGCGACGCCGCTTCCGGCGGGCACCGCCCTCAAGGTGACCCGGGCGGACCTGGAGTCGCCGGGCGGCAAGGTCCTCGCCGCCGTCAAGACCAAGGCCGACGGCTCGTTCTCCTTCACGGACGTCCCGCCCGCCGGCGGCAAGGTCACCTACCGGGTGTTCTTCGCGGGCGACGCCACCCACGCGGCCACCGTCGGCTCCGACACGGTGGCCGTCTCGCGCAAGGCGACCGCGCTCAGCGTCACCAACAACGCCAAGCTGTACGCGTACGGCAAGGACGTGACGTTCACGGCGCATCTGGGCGCGACGTACAAGAACCGCACGGTGGCGATCTACGTGGACCCCGCCGGCTCCGACAAGCCGAAGAAGCTGGTCAAGAACGCGAAGGTCAACTCGCAGGGCAACCTGTCGGTGGTCGTCGACATGACCCGCGACACGGCCGTCACCGCCGTCTTCGCGGGCGACGCGCGCAGCGCCGAGAAGACCGCGAAGTCCACCGCGGGCGCCTACGCGAAGGTCTCGACCGCCGTCTCCCGGCACTACAAGACGGGGCGGATCGGCTCCACGACGTACTCCTACTTCCGCAAGAACACCGACCCGTTGTTCACCACGACCATGAACTACTACGCGGGCCGCCAGCAGCGCCTGCAGATCCAGGTCTACTACCAGGGTTCCTGGTACGACTCCGGGTCCCAGTACTTCCCGGTGGGCCCCAACGGGAAGTCCGCCGTCACACTGGAGGCGCCGGGCGAGGCGGGCATCCGCGCCCGGATCCGCTCGTCGTACATCGACGGCTCCTCCGGCGACAACGTCAACGCGACGACGCACGGCGCCTGGAAGTACATCGTCTTCACCAACTGAGCACCGGCCGCGGGAGGGTCCGCGGCATGACATGGCGACGCGCCCGCCCCGCAAGGGGTCGGGCGCGCCGCGCGTGGTGGGGCCGGGTCAGCGGTGGTCGTGGCCGTGGCGGCGGTCGTCGCCGTGGTGGCGGTCGTGGCCGTGGTGGCGGTCGTCGCCGTGGTGACGGTTGTGGCCCCAGGACTCCTGGTCCACGCGGCGGCCGTGGTCGTCGCGCAGGGTGGCGGTGTCGGAGCGGTTGTCCCACACCTCGCGACGGCGGTCCTGGTACAGGTCGCTGCGGGTGTCGCGGCCGATGCCGGTGTGGACGCGCACCGTGGAGCGCGGGGCCAGGCGGTAGTGGCGGAAGGTGTACTTGTCGCCGCGGTCGTCGGAGAGCGTCCACCCGTCCAGGTTGACGGCGTGACGGGTGGTGTTGGTGAGCTCCACCCACTCCTTGTTCAGGGAGAAGGCCGAGCGGTCGTCGCGACCCGGGGCGTCGTAGTGCACTGCGCTGATCTCGACCTGCGGCCGGTTCGGACGCGAGGTCGCGGTGGCCGACGCCGGCAGTGTCGCCGCCCCGGTCACAGCGGCGGCGACGATCGCGACGGCGGTGAGACGACGGGCGGAAACAGAGGAAACGGACACAAGGTCTCCTTGCTTGGTGCGGTGTGCGGCCCCTCGGCCGCAGAACCAGATTGGCCCAGCCGGCCCGCCCCAAGTGGCTCAATACCACTGCACGTTACGAATCATGCACATTCCGGTGACAGTAGCCTTCCATGTCCATCTATGTCCTGAACACACCGGACCCGTTGGGCCACCGGCCCCGCGCGGCCCGCGCGCCTGAGGCCGTCACCCGATAGTGGGTCACAGAGCGGGCCGCGAAGAAAAAGGCCGGTGAGGGCGCCCCGTCCCCACGGAGCCCTCACCGGCGGTCTTTCGGACGGTCCGACGCGTCAGACGCGGACCGGTTCGCGGTTCTCGTCGCCCGCGTCGGAGGGGGTGCGCAGTCCCTCTCCCTCGACGTCCACGTCGGGCAGGGCGCGGTCCAGCCACTTCGGCAGCCACCAGGCCTTCTTCCCGAGCAGCGCGAGCACCGCCGGGACGATCGCCATGCGGACCACGAACGCGTCGAAGAAGACGGCGATCGCGAGGCCGAAGCCGATCGTCTTGATGATGGCCTCGCTGGAGCTGATGAAGCCGCCGAACACGGCCATCATGATGATCGCGGCGGCGACCACCACCTTGGCGCTGTGCCGGAAGCCGGTGACGATGGCCTGGCTCGGGCTCTCGCCGTGGACGTACGCCTCCCGCATCCGGGTCACGAGGAACACCTCGTAGTCCATCGCGAGGCCGAAGACCACGCCCACCATGAAGATCGGCGTCATCGACATGATCGGGCCGGTCTCCTCGACGCCGATCAGGCCGCCGAGCCAGCCCCACTGGAAGACCGCGACCACGGCGCCGAGCGCGGCCAGCACGCTGAGCAGGAAGCCGAGGGCCGCCTTCAGCGGGACCAGGAGGGAGCGGAAGACCACGATCAGCAGCAGGAACGCCAGGCCGACGACCAGGCCCAGATACGGGATCAGCGCGTCGTTGAGCTTCTGCGAGAAGTCGATGTTCATCGCGGTGGTGCCGGTGACCAGCACCTGCGCACCGGTGTCGGCCCTGACGTCGGCGCCCTGGTCACGGATGGCGTGCACCAGGTCCTCGGTCCGGGTCGAGGACGGCTTGGAGCCGGGGATCACGGTGATGGTGGCGGTGTCGCCGGCCTTGTTGAACATCGCCGGGGTGACCGTCGCGACGTCCCCGAGCTTCTTGATCCCGTCGGTCACCGAGGCGGCCGCGGCCTTGGGGTCGTCGCTGTCCGCGGCGTCGACCACGATCATCAGAGGGCCGTTGAATCCCGGGCCGAAGCCTTCCGACAGCAGGTCGTAGGCCCGGCGCTGCGTCGTCGACGTCGGCTGCGAGCCGTCGTCGGGCAGACCCAGCTCCAGCTGGGTGGCCGGGACGGCGATCGCGCCGAGACCGACCACGCCGAGCAGCAGCACGGCGGCCGGACGGCGGATGACGAAGCTCGCCCAGCGGACGCCCGGGCCGGGCTTGGTCCGCTCGCCCTGATCGCCCTTCGCGGCGGCCGGCCTGCGCTTCTCGCCGGTGGCCCTGACCTTGCCGCCCGCATAGCCGAGCAGCGCCGGGATCATGGTCAGCGCGATGAGGACGGCGACCACGACCGTGCCCGCCGCGGCGAGGCCCATCTTGGTCAGCATCGGCACGTCGACGACCGCGAGGCCGGCCAGGGCGATGACGACCGTGAGGCCGGCGAAGACGACGGCCGAGCCGGCGGTGCCGGTGGCGCGGCCGACCGCCTCCTCGCGGTCCCGGCCCTCGGCGAGCTCGCTGCGGTAGCGGGAGACGATGAACAACGCGTAGTCGATGCCGACCGCGAGGCCGATCATCAACGCGAGGGTGGAGGTGGTGTCGCCGAGGTCGAGCGCCTTGGCGAGGACGGTGATGGTCGAGACGCCGATGCCGACGCCGACGATCGCGGTGAGCAGCGGCAGCCCGGCCGCGACCAGCGAGCCCAGGGTGAGGACGAGGACCACGGCGGCGATCGCGAGACCGACGACCTCGCCGATCGCACCGGGTTCGGCCGCGACCTGGAGGGCGTCGCCTCCGACGTCGACGGTCAGTCCGGTGGCCCGGGCCGTGTCGCCGGCCGCCTCGAGGGCGTCCCGCGTCGAGTCCTGCAGCTCCATGCCGGGGACGTCGTACTTGACGGAGGTGTAGGCGACCGTCCCGTCCTTGCTCACGGCGTTCGTCGTGAAGGGGTCGGTGACGGAGGTGACCTCGGAGCCGTCACGCAGGGCCTTGACCGTCCTGTCGACGGTCGCCCTGTTGGCGGGATCGGTCATCTTCTGGCCGTCGGGCGCCTTGAAGACGACGCGCCCGGTCCCGCCGTCGGCACTGGCTCCGGGGAAGCGCTGTTCCAGCAGGTCGAAGGCCTTCTGGGCCTCGACTCCCGGTATGGAGAAGGAGGTCGTCCCGGCGGCGGGCGCGGAGGCGGCGCCGACGCCGGCGAGGGTCAGCAGCGCGACCCACATGAGGGCGACGAAGTGGCGGCGGCGGAAGGCGAGCCGGCCGAGTCGATAGAGGAACGTGGCCACGGAGGCGTACTCCCGGTCAGGTCGTGGTGTAGGGGCCGCGGTTACGGCGCGGCACCGGGGGCAGGGTTGACCAACCCGGCGGGGAGGCAGGGGTGATCGGCCCGACGACCGAGCGGTGACGTCAGGTGGGGCGGACCGTGGGGACGGTCAGGTGGTGGGGTTCGGCGCGCAGAGGGCGGGGAGCACCACGGCGTCGATGTACGAGAGGAGGAAGTCCTGCGTAGGGGGCTGCTCGTCGAGCAGCGTCCGGGCCGCGAACGCCCCGATCATCATGTGCATCACGAACTCGGTCGCGGGGTTGTCCGCGCGGACTTCCCCCCGGTCGATCGCCCGTGACAGCACCCGCCGGAACTCGGCCAGCTCCGGTTCGACGAGGTGTTCCTTGAACGCCTTCAGCAGGTCCGGGTTGTCGTGGACGGCCATGGCCAGCCCTCGCATGAGTGCGGAGTTCTGCTCCATCTGGCAGTCGTCCGAACGCAGGGTGAGAGCGTGCATGTCGCCTCTGAGCGACCCGGTGTCGATCGCGCCGAGGGAGCCGCCCGGCTTGCCGTGCCGGACCGCCTTGGCCACCAGCTCGGGCTTGCCGCCCCACTGGCGGTAGAGCGTCGCCTTGCTGGACCTGGTGCGGGCGGCGACGGCGTCCATGGTGAGGGCGTCGTAGCCGACTTCGCGGAGGAGTTCGAGGACGGCCTCGTACAGCTCGGCCTCGCGCTCGGGAGTGATGCGGCTACGACGCGCCGTTGCGACCTCGGTCATTGCGCTCACCTTCCCACTCCGCACCGCCACAGTCTCCTGTTCGCACACGCCGAATGTAGCGCATCCCGTCGCGAAACGAAACAGTTTCGTACGTGTCCTCGCTCACCCGGGCACCCACCCGGCCTTCCGGTGATCGCCACATGATCGTCCGCGACGCGCTTTTGTCATAAGTTGCTCCGGTCCATCCCCCGGAAAAGCATGGGGAGGTGAGCTATCTGCGTCTGCCCCATCTCAGCGGTGACCTGTTGTGCTTCGTGGCCGAGGACGACCTCTGGCTGACCCCCCTCGACGACCCCGGACGGGCCTGGCGGCTCACCGTCGACCGCACCAAGGCCGGACACCCCCGCTTCTCCCCCGACGGCCGCCTCATCGCGTACACGAGCTGGCGCAGCCTGGTCCCGGAGATCCACGTGGTCCCGGTGGACGGCGGTCCGGGGCGGCGCCTCACCTACTGGGGCAGCTCCGACACCCAGGTCCGCGGCTGGACGCCCCCCGACCCGGACGGGAACGCCGACATCCTCGCCGTCGCCTCCCACGGCGAGCCGTTCTCCTACTTCACCTGGTCCTACAAGGTCCCCACCGACGGCTCACCCGGCCACAAGCTCCCCTGGGGCCCGGTCTCCGACCTCCAGGTGTCCGACGTCGACGGCGAGCGCCGCACCCTCCTGCTCACCGGCACTCCCCCGCACGAACCGGCCGGCTGGAAGCGCTACCGGGGCGGCGCCACCGGCCGCCTGTGGCTGCACGGACGGCGGCTGCTGGAAGGCCTCGACGGGCACCTCGCCTGCCCGCTCTTCGTCGGCGACCGCATCGCCTTCCTCTCCGACCACGAGGGCGTCGGCAACCTGTACTCCTGCGCCCACGACGGCTCCGACCTGCGCCGGCACACCGACCACGACGCCTTCTACGCCCGGCACGCCGCCGGCGACGGCACCCGCGTCGTCTACCAGTGCGCCGGCGAGCTGTGGATCGTCGACGACCTGGCCGCCGGCTCCGTGCCGCGCCGCCTCGACGTGCGCCTCGGCGGGCCGCGGGCCGGGCGGCGGCCGTACCAGATCCCGGCCGCCCAGCACGTGGACGGCATCTCCGTCGACGAGACGGGACGCGCGAGCGCCGTCGTCGTCCGCGGCAGCCTCTACTGGCTGACCCACCGGGACGGGCCCGCCCGGACGATCACCGACACGCCCGGGGTGCGGGTGCGGCTGCCGGAGATGCTCGGCTCGGGCGGCCAGGTCGCCTACATCACCGACGCGGAGGGCGAGGACGCCGTCGAGATCGCCTGCCTGCCGCGCGCCAGCGGCGACCGCGCACCGCGCAGGCCGGTCTCCGGGACGCTCGGACGGGTCCTCGAGATGGTGTCCGACCCTGAGGGCGAACGGCTGGCGATCGCCTCGCACGACGGCCGGCTGCTGCTCGTCGACGTGCGCGAGGACCCCGCAGTCGGCTCCCCCGCGCAGGCCGCCGCCGACGTGGTCACCGAGCTGATCGCCTCGGTCAACGGTCCCGTCCGCGACCTGGCGTTCTCGCCGGACGGCAGCTGGCTGACCTGGTCGCACCCGGGCATCGGGCGCTCCCTGCGGCAGATCAAGATGGCCCGCGTGCCCGGCGTGGCGAACGGCGAACGGCTGATCGTCGACGTCACCGACGGACGGTTCGAGGACGAGAACCCGGTCTTCACCCGGGACGGCCGCTACCTCGCGTTCCTGTCCTGGCGCGGCTTCGACCCGGTGTACGACGTGCACACCGGCGACCTGTCCTTCCCGCTGGGCTGCCGCCCCTACCTGGTGCCGCTGTCCTCCGCCACCCCCTCGCCCTTCGCACTGACCCCCGAAGGCCGTCCGGCCGCCGGCGGACTGGACCCGCTGCAGGACGGCGAGGGCGGTGAGACCGGCGACGGGACCGTGACCGTCGAGGCCGAAGGGCTGGAGAGCCGGGTCACCCCCTTCCCCGTGCCGGCGTCCAAGTACTCCGCCCTGCACCCGGTCGCGGGCGGCGGACTGGTGTGGCTGCGCTGGCCGATCTCCGGCGCGCTGGGCGAGACGTTCGCGAACCCGGACGACACCAGCGGCCGTCCGACGCTGGAGCACTTCAGCATCGGCAAGGCCAGGAGGTCCGAACTCGTCGACCACCTCGACTGGTTCGCGCTCAGCGGTGACGGCACCCGGCTGGTCGTCGTCGACGAGGGCGACCTGCGGGCGGTGCCCTCGGCCGAGACCGGTGACCCCGACTCCACCGTCTGGATCGACCTGCGGCGCATCCTGCACGAGGTGGACCCCGGCGCCGAATGGCGACAGGCGTACGAGGAGGCCGGCCGGCTGATCCGCGCCTACTTCTGGGACCCCGGAATGTGCGGCATCGACTGGGGCGCGGTGCTCGACCAGTACCGCCCGCTCGTCGAACGCGTCGCTTCCCCCGACGAGTTCGCGGACCTGCTGCGCGAGGTGCTGGGCGAACTCGGCACCTCCCACGCCTATGTCACCGCCGCCCGCCGCAACGAGGGACCGCCGCACTACCAGCGCCTCCAGGGCCTGCTCGGCGCCAACCTCGTCCGCCGGGAAGCCGGTTGGACCGTCCGCCGGATCCTGCCCGGCGACTCCTCCGACTCCAAGGCCCGCTCGCCGCTGGCCGGCACCGGCATCCGCGAGGGCGCGGTGCTCACCCACGTCGACGGCCGGGCGGTCGATCCGGTGACCGGCCCGTACCCGCTGCTGGCCGGGGCCGGCGGCACCACGGTCGAGCTGACCTTCGCCCCGGCCGAAGGCGAGGCGGGCCGCGCGCGGCGGGTCGCCGTCGTCCCGCTCGTCGACGAACGCCCCCTGCGCTACCAGGACTGGGTCGCCAAACGCCGGGCCGTCGTCCGCGAGTTGAGCGGCGGCCGCTGCGGCTACCTGCACATCCCCGACATGGGCGGCTCGGGCTGGGCCCAGTTCAACCGCGACCTGCGCATGGAGGTCTCCAGACCCGCGCTGATCGTGGACGTGCGTGGCAACGCGGGCGGCCACATCAGTGAGTTGGTCGTGGAGAAACTGACACGCACGATCCTCGGCTGGGACCTCACCCGCGACGCCCAGCCGGTGTCATACGCCTCGAACGCGCCGCGAGGTCCGGTGGTGGCGCTCGCCGACGAGGCGACCTCCTCGGACGGCGACATGATCGCGGCCGCCTTCAAGCTGCTGAAACTGGGCCCGGTGGTCGGCCAGCGCACCTGGGGCGGTGTGGTCGGCATGACCGGCCGCCATCAGCTCGGCGACGGCACCGTCATCACCGTCCCGATGAACGCGGCCTGGTTCGACGCGTACGGCTGGTCGGTGGAGAACCGGGGCGTGACCCCCGACCTGGAGGCCCTGCGCACCCCGCTCGACTGGGCCGAGGGCCGCTACGCCCAACTCGACGACGCCGTACGGCTGGCCCTGGACCTGCTCACCCTCACACCCCCGGCGACGCCGCCGGACCTCACCGGCGTGCCCGACCGGTCCCGGCCGCGGCTGCCGCCGCGCGACGCGGAAGGCTGAGACGGAAAGCCGAGACGGAAAGCGCTCGGGGCGCCCCTTGGGAGAAGGGCGCCCCGAGTCGCCGGCCTGGGCCGGCTCGTCAGCGGCGACTACATGTCGTAGTCGTGCGCGAGACGGTCGTCGTCCTCGCGCCGCATCCGCTCGGTGTCCTGGCCGGGACGCTCACCGGGACGCTGACCGGAGCGCTCGCCCGGACGCTCGCCCGGACGGTCGCCGGAGCGGTCCGCGGGACGCTCGCCGGGGCGCTCGCCCGGGCGCTGCTTGCCGCCGCGCTGCTGGACCTGCTCCTTGGCCTGCTGGGCCTTCTGCTTGGCCTGCTGCTGCCACTGTTCGGTCTGGTCCTGGAACTTGTCCTTCATACCCATGTGGGTTCACTCCTGTAGGAGATGAGGGGGGTCGAGGCCCCGTGGTGGGGCCTCGACCAGATTCACACGGGCGGTCACGGAACGCATGTCGATCAACTACGCTGCGTAGCCCTCGACTCCTCGTCGGCGGAGCCGCCCGCGCCCACCAGCCCCGTCCGCATCCCCTGCAGCCGTGGCGCGAACCGCCGCATCTCGCGCTGTCCGACCGTCCCGATGAGACCCGGCAGATATCCGCGCACGCCCTGCATGCCGCGCAGCCACCCCTGCCCGTACACATGCGCCGCACGCCGCTCGATGCCGGCCACGAGCCGGTCGACGGCCGGGCCGAGCGGGTACGTCTTGTTCGCCGGCCAGGGCAGCCGCTGCCGCAACTCCCGCATCACCTCGTCCTGATCGGCCCCGCGCACCATGTCGGTGTCGGTCCACGACAGATAGCCGACGCCCACCCGTACGCCCTGGTGGCCGACTTCGGCGCGCAGGCAGTGCGCGTACGCCTCCACGCCCGCCTTGGACGCGCAGTACGCCGTCATCATCGGCGCCGGGGTGACCGCGGCCAGCGAGGCGATCTGCAGGAGATAGCCGCGGCTCTCCCTGAGCAACGGCAGGAAGGCTCGCCCGGTGACCGCCGAGCCGATCAGGTTCACCTCGACGACCCGCCGCCAGGACTGCGGATCGGAGTCGGCGAACGGGCCGCCGTTGGCCACGCCCGCGTTGGCGACCACGATGTCCACCTTGCCGAAGCGTTCCTTCACCTCCGCCGCGACCCGGGCCATCGCCTCGTGGTCGGTGACGTCGGCGTACCAGTGGTCGCTGTCGCCGTGCAGCCGCTCGGAGACCTGCTTGAGCGCGTCCGGCTCCAGACCGACCAGCGCGATCCTCGCGCCCCGCGCGGAGAGTTTGCGGGCCAGCAGTTCGCCCACGCCGCGCGCGGCCCCGGTGATGACGGCGACCTGTCCCTCGAGGCTCACCCTGCTCATGCGCCCTCCTTCAACTGCGAGTAGGTGGTGACGAGTTGCCTGATCCGGCCGGTGACCAGCCCGGGCGCCTCGACCGGCGTCATATGGCCGAGGCCGGGCAGTTCGGTGACGCCGAGGCAGTGCGGCAGCGCCGCGGCGATCCGGTGGGCGTGCACCGGCGGGGTGAGCCGGTCGCCGGTGCCGACGATCACCGCCGTCGGCACGCTCAACTCCCGTACGCGGTGGTCGAGATCGAGCAGGCTCAACACGTTCGACCAGGCGTGCCGCACCTTGCGCGGACAGGCGTGCACGATGCGGGCGCACGCGTCCACCATGTGCGGGGCGGCACCGGCGCCCATCGTGGCGTACTTGAGGATCCGCTTCGCGACGGGCGTGACCGGTCCGAGGGGCGCCCTCGAGCCGAGGACGTGCCCGGTCAGCCAGGTCCGCAGCCGGCCGGGCCGCAGGGGCAGCACGGTGGACTCGGCGACCAGCCCCGAGGCGCCGGTGCTGCACAGCAGGACCGCCGCCGCATGCTCCCTGAAGGTGTCCCTGCCGGCCGCCGCGAGGACCGTCATGCCGCCCATCGAGTGCCCGGCGATCACGGCCTTCTCGCCGCGCGCGAGCGTCGCGGTGAGCACCGCCTCCAGATCGTCGGCCAGCGTGTCCGTGCTGCACACCGGGCCGGCCGGGGTGCGGCCGTGGCCGCGCTGGTCGTAGGCGATGACGCGGTGGTCGGCGGCGAGGTCCCGGATCTGGTCCGCCCAGAACGCGGTCGAACAGGTCCAGCCGTGCGCGAGGACGACGGCGGGCGCGCCCTGCGGGCCGTACACCTCGACGTGCAGGGACGTGCCGTCGGCGGAGACGGCGGTCAGATCGCGGCGGGCGCTCACGCCGTCACCTCGCTGCCGGCCGCGCGCGGGGCGGCCGGGGCCGCGGGCGCGCGCAGGACCTCGTACTCGGCGAGGTCCACCCGTCGCGTCGCCCGCCTGAACTCGGAGGTGGTGCCCGGCCAGACGGTGGTGTTGCGGCCGTTCGCGTCCAGGTACCAGCTGGTGCAGCCGCCGGTGTTCCACACCGTGCGCCGCATCCGGTCCTGCACCCGGCGGTTCCAGGCGTGCACGGCGCTCGGGCGGGCGTCCAGTGCCGCCCGGCCGCCGAGGACGTCCAGCTGGCGCAGATAGTCGGCCAGGTAGTTCAACTGCGACTCGATCATGAGGATCATGGAGGAGTTCCCGAGGCCCGTGTTGGGGCCGATGATCGTCATCCAGTTCGGGAAGCCGGCGGCGGAGGCGCCGCGCAGGGCCTCCATGCCGTCCTTCCAGCTCTCCGCCAGCGTCCGCCCCTCGGCACCCACCACCCGGTCGGCGATCGGCATGTCGGTCACATGGAAGCCGGTACCGAAGACGATCACGTCCGCCTCGGCCTCGCTGCCGTCGGCGGCGACCAGTGTGGACCCGCGCACCTCGCTCAGCCCGCTCGCGACGACGTCCACGTTGGGCTGTGCGAGGGCCGGGTAATAGGCGCTGGACAGCAGGATCCGCTTGCAGCCGATGCGGTAGTCCGGGGTGAGCTTGGCCCGCAGGGCCGGGTCCTTGATGACACGGGCCATGTTCTGCCGGGCGAGCCTCTCCACGAGACCGAGCTGGTTCGGCCGCTTGGTGAACGCCTGGACCTGCAGTTCCCGGATGCCCCACAGCAGCCCCCGGCGCGCCTGCGCGGTGACGGGCAGGGCACGGTGCAGGGCGCGCTCCGCGCCGCTGATCGCCCGGTCGACGCGGGGCATCACCCACGGCGGGGTGCGCTGGAACAGCGTCAGCCGGGAGACGTCGGGCTGGAGGGCGGGCACGATCTGGATGGCGGAGGCGCCGGTGCCGACCATGGCGACGCGCTGCCCGGCGAGGTCGGCGTCGTGGTCCCAGCGGGCGGAGTGGAAGACCTTGCCGGGGAAGGAGCCGAGGCCGGGGATCTCCGGGATCTTCGGGTCGGACAGCGGCCCGGTGGCCGACACGACGACGTCGGCGAAGTAGCGCCCCGCGCTCGTCTCGACGTCCCAGCGCAGCTCCTGCGCGTCCCAGGTCATCCGCAGTACTTCGGAGTCGAGCCGCAGGTGCGGCCGCAGCCCGAAGACGTCCGTGACGTGCTCCAGATAGGCGCGGATGTGCTCCTGCCCGGAGAAGGTGCGCGGCCACTCGGGGTTCGGGGCGAAGGAGAAGGAGTACAGATGGGAGGGCACGTCGCAGGCGCAGCCGGGGTAGCTGTTGTCCCGCCAGGTCCCGCCGACGCTGCTCGCCCGTTCCAGGATCACGAAGTCGGTGATTCCCTCCCGGCGCAGCCGCACGGCGGCCCCCAGCCCGCCGAAGCCGGACCCGATCACCGCCACCCGTACGTGTTCGGTCATCCCGACACCTCCTGCCGTGCGACTCTCGCGACTCTGCCAGTGAATACTGGCGCAATGGGAGCGTAGAGCAGCTCCGTACCGATGGGTAGGGCCGGGAAAAGGAAAGTTACCGGCGGTACAACATAGGCTTCGGCCGTGACGGAGAAGAGGGAGTACCGAGCGGAGGAACTGGCCGCCGAGGCCGGCATCACGGTGCGCACCCTGCGCTTCTACCGCGAACGCAAGCTGCTCGCGCCGCCCCGCCGCGAGGGCCGTATCGCCTGGTACGACGACCATCACCTGGCCCGGCTGCGGACCATCGCGGCCCTGCTGGAGCGCGGCCACACCCTCACCGGCATCGCGGAGCTGGCGGACGCCCTCGACCAGGGCCGCGACGTCGCCGACCTCATCGGCGTCGGCGGCCCCACCGAGGAGGAGCCGGTCCGCCTCACCCCCGAGGAGCTCGCCGCCCGCTTCGAGGGCCAGGTCACCCCGGAGAACCTCGCCACCGCCCTCGAACTCGGCTATCTGGGCACCGACGGCGACGAGATCGTCCACATCAGCCGCCGGCTGCTGGACGTCTCCGCCGCCCTGGTCCGCGAGGGCATCCCGCTCGCGGAGGTCCTGGCGGCGGGCGTGCGCGTGCGCGCCCACGCCGACGCGCTCGCCGAACTCTTCACCGACCTGATCCTGCGCCACGCCACCGAACAGGAACTCCCCCGCCTGCGCCCCCTGGCCCGCAGCGTCGTCGAGGCGGAGGTCTCCCTCGCCCTGGACCGACGGCTGCGCAAGGAGAACTGACGGGGCCGCGGCGGCCACCGGGCGCTCTACAGGTCGAAGACCACGGTCACCGGGGCATGGTCCGACCAGCGCTCGGCGTGTGTGGCGGCCCGCTCCACCAGCGCCTTGACGGCCCTGGCCGCGAGACCGGGCGTCGCCACCTGAAGGTCGATGCGCCAACCTGAGTCGTTGTCGAAGGCCCGTCCCCGGTAGGACCACCAGGTGTACGGGCCCGTCGTGTCCGGGTGCAGTTCGCGTACGACGTCGACGTAGCCGCCGTCCGTCGGGGTGAGGACCCGGGTGAGCCAGGCGCGCTCCTCGGGCAGGAAGCCGGAGTTCTTGGCGTTGGCGCGCCAGTTCTTCAGGTCCGCCTGCTGGTGGGCGATGTTCCAGTCGCCGCAGACGAGGACCTCACGGCCGTCGGCGGCGGCGCGGGCGCGCAGCTCCTTGAGGTACGCGAGGAACTCGCCCATGAAGCGGAGCTTCTCGTCCTGCCGTTCGGTGCCCACCTCGCCGGAGGGCAGGTACAGGGAGGCGACCGTCACACCGGGCAGGTCGGCCTCCAGATAGCGGCCGGACCCGTCGAACTCGGACGAGCCGAAGCCGACGCGGACGGCGTCCGGCTCACGGCGGGTGTAGAGGGAGACGCCGGCGCGGCCCTTGGCGGCGGCCGGGGCATGGGTGACGTGCCATCCCTCGGGGGCCCGGACCGCCTCCGGCAGCTGCTCCGGCTCGGCTCGCACCTCCTGCAGGCACAGCACGTCGGCGGAGGTGTCCGCGAGCCACTCGACGAAGCCCTTCTTCGCGGCGGCGCGGAGTCCATTCACGTTCACGGAGGTCACGGTCAGCACCCGGGCACGATACCGGCCGCGGGTCGCCGGGCCGGACCTGGTCCCCTTCCCTGCCGCACGGGGGCGCCGAAGGTTGGGTTGTGCCTACACGTACTGTGTTCGGCGTGAGAATACGTCCGGTCCCCTTCGACCATCCCGACGCGGTCAAGCTCAACGACGAGGTCCAGGCCGAGTACCACGAGCGATACGGCGACGGCGGCGACGCCACCGTCCTTGCGCCCTCCGACTTCCAGTCGCCACGCGGCGTCTATCTCATCGCCTACGACGAGGCCGACCGCCCGGTCGCCACCGGCGGCTGGCGCGGCCAGGACGAGAACGGCGAGGGCAACCAGGACGGCGACGCCGAGCTGAAGCGGATGTTCGTGGTGCGGGACATGCGCGGACGCGGTCTCGCGCGACGGATGCTCACCGCGCTGGAGGAGAGCGCGCGGGACGCGGGCCGTATCCGGATGGTGCTGGAGACCGGCACCGAGCAGCCGGAGGCGATCGCCCTGTACACCTCCAGCGGGTACGAACCGTGCACGAAGTTCGGCTACTACCGCGCCTACGACGCGAGCCGCTGCTTCGCCAAGTCGCTCACCCCGTGAGGCCGCTCGCCCTCTGAGGGGCCGCTCGCCTCCTCGCACTCCCTCGGCGCCCGGGGCTGCTCACGCGGCCTCAGGCCCCGCCCGGGAGGAGCGGTTGCTGTACTTCACCGCTGCACGACACCAAAGAACCCCTGCCGGGTCTCCCCGGCAGGGGTTCTGAGCTGCGGTGGACCTGTGGGGATTTGAACCCCAGACCCCCTCGATGCGAACGAGGTGCGCTACCGGACTGCGCCACAGGCCCTTGCAACGAGTGAAACTCTAGCATCCCCGTCGGCGTGCTTGGAAATCCGTTCCCCGAGGCCGGAGGCGGGACGCCGGAGATCATTCGTTGGCGGCCCGCCGACGCTCGCCGTCCTCGTACTGGTCGAACAGCGGGGTGCGTCCGCGCTCGCGGGAGCGCCGGGCCGAGGCCGCGCGCCGGGCGTCGCTGCGTTCGCCGTCCTCCGCGCCCCTGTCCTCCGTCGCCGCGCCGTCCCGCGCACCGTCGGGGTCGTCCGGCCCGGCGGCCGACGCGTCGTCGGCGTCCGCCGTCTCGTGCTCGGGGGCGACCGAGCTGGAGCGGGCCGAGCTCCAGGCGTCCGCCGCTCCGAGATCCACGTCGGAGGTCGCCCGGGGCGCGACCGGAGCCGTCACATACGTCGGCAGCGGCACCGGGACGGGGTCCCAGCTGTCGCCGTGGCCGGGGCGGCGTTGCCGCTCGCGCTGCTGGTCGATCCACTCGGCGTGGTCGGTCTGTTCGACGAGCGCCCTGCGGTCCGCGGCGAGCGCCAGCAGGCCCGGGTCGGTCTGCGGTTCGGGGCCCGCGTGCGGTTCCTCTGCGCCGGCGTCGGGGCCGGGGTCGGCGGACGGTGCGTTCGCCGGGGCGGGCGCGCGCCGGCGCGGCTGACGCTCCCGCAGCCGCTGCGCGGCGACCTCGGCGCGCCTGCGGTCCATCTGGAACGCGAAGCGGCGGCGCTCCTGGGCGCGCAGGTACCCGATGTACGCGCTGAGCAGGACGGCGGGAACGGCGGGCGCCCAGAGGAAGGCGAGCCCGCCGACCGCCGCGACGATCGCGCCGATGGTGAAGGCGAAGAAGAGCATCACGGTGGTGCGCCGACGGCGGGCGAGCGACTTCGAGCGCTGGGCGCGGGCAGCGGCAGCCTGCGCGGAGGCCGCACGCCGGGCGTTCTGCTCGCGCTGTTCCCGCGCGGCCCGTCCCGCCGGTTCGCGCACCTGCTCACGCACCTGCTCACGGTCCTGTTCACGGGTCTGCTCCCGCGACGGCTCCGAGCGGCCCGGCGCTCGCTCCTGGCCACGGTCCCCGCCGCGGTCCACGCCCCGGTCCTGGCCGCGTTCGTGGACGTGTGCCGTCGCCTGCGGACGGGTCGGGGGCATGGCGAAGGCCCGGACGTCCACCGAGTCGGTGACGGCGTCCGAGGCGTCGGCGACGGGCTCCCCCTCCTCGGTGGAACGCGCCTTCAGGTCCCTGGCGTACCGGCGCTCCATACCCGCCCGTCCGGACAGCAGCCGGATGGCGGTACTGAAGCGTTCCGTCGGACGGGCCTCGTTCAGCTCGTCCTGCCTACGGAGCCACATAGGCACCAAGTAGGCGGCCCAGGCCCCGACGATGACTGCGTAGATGAGGCCGCTGCTGCTCACGCCTCACACGGTAGAGGGGTTTGCGTGAGGCCATCCGCCAATTGAGTCGGTGTGTCGCACGATCCGGCTGATATTTCGAACTTTTTTGTGACCGATGCGATCAGCAGGCCGCCGAGGGCGCGAATTCCCCGCCCCAGATGGTCAACCTCCGATCATTTTCGAACACTTATTCAATTTCCCGGACCGTGGCCAATCCGGTCGGCATTCCCCGAGGGTGTTCGGTGCCGGACGGTCGGGGGCGGGGCTTCGTGATCAGGCGATCGGCTCGGCGACCGGCTCGGCGATCGGTTCAGGCGTTGCGGTGGTCGCGGGGGACGCTGGTGGAGCGGGTGCGCCGCCACCGGCTCAGCAGACCCTCCGGGACCTCCTCCGCCGTCAGCGCGAACACGAGGTGGTCCCGCCAGGCCCCGTCGATGTGGAGATAGCGCGGCCGCAGCCCTTCCTCGCGGAATCCGAGTTTCTCCACCACCCGGCGGCTGGGCCCGTTCTCGGGCCGAATGCAGACCTCGATGCGGTGCAGTCCGACGGTGCGGAAACAGTGGTCGACGACGAGCGCCACGGCGGTCGGCATCACGCCGCGGCCGGCCACCGACTCGTCCACCCAGTAACCGACGTGTCCGGAGCACATGGAGCCCCAGGTGATCCCCGCGACGGTCAACTGCCCGACGAGCCGCCCCTGGTACTCGATGACGAACGGCAGCATCCGTCCGGCGTGCGCCTCGGTGCGCAGGTGTCGGACCATCTGACGGTAGGTCGGCCGGTGCGCGATCGGGCCGCTCGGCGCGGGCGGTGGGATGGTCGCCTCCCAGGGGCGCAGCCAGTCCCGGTTGCGCTGGTTGACCTCGCGCCAGACCCGCTGGTCGCGCAGCTTTATGGGCCGCAGGACGATGTCGCCCTCCACCAGTTCCACGGGCCAGGACGGGCTGTTCAGCTCGCACCTCCCCGGCTCGGTCCGGGGTGGTCGCCGCCCCGGATCTGGTCGACGGCGTGGATCAGCAGGGGCTCCAGGACGGCGAGGCCGTCCTTCACTCCCCCGGTCGATCCCGGCAGGTTGACGATCAGCGTGCCGCCCGCCACGCCGGCCAGTCCGCGGGAGAGCGCCGCCGTGGGCGTCTTGTCGCGGCCGTACGCCCGTACGGCCTCGGCGATGCCCGGGATCTCCAGGTCGAGCACCGCGCGGGTGGCCTCCGGCGTGCGGTCGGTGGGCGAGACGCCGGTGCCGCCGGTGCTGACGATCACGTCGTAGCCCGCCTCGACGCCGGCCCGCAGCGCGGCCTCGACCGGGTCGCCGTCCGGCACCACCTGCGGGCCGTCGACCGCGAACCCGAGACCGCGCAGGCCCTCGGCGATCAGCGGGCCGCCCCTGTCCTCGTAGACGCCCGCGGCCGCGCGGTTGGACGCGGTGACCACCAGCGCGCTGTACGGCGCGAGCAGCGCAAGCAGCGCGCCGCCCGCCGACGCGTCGGGATTCGCGTCCTGTGTCATGTCCGGCTCCAGTCGCCCGACTTGCCGCCCGTCTTCTCCTCCACGCGCACGTCCGAGATGACGGCTTTCTTGTCGACCGCCTTGATCATGTCGATCACGGTGAGGGCTGCGACGGAGACCGCGGTGAGGGCCTCCATCTCGACGCCCGTGCGGTCCGTCGTCTTCACCGTGGCGGTGATCTCCACGGCGTCGTCCGCGACCGACAGGTCCAGTTTCACACCGGAGACGGCGAGCGGGTGGCACAGCGGGATCAGGTCGGGGGTGCGCTTGGCGCCCATGATGCCCGCGATCCGCGCGGTGGCCAGCGCGTCCCCCTTGGGGACCCCTTCGCCCCGCAGCAGCTCGACCACGCGGGGCGAGACGAGGACGCGTCCGCTGGCCCGTGCGGTGCGGGAGGTGACGTCCTTGCCGGAGACGTCGACCATGCGGGCGGCGCCCGCGTCATCGATGTGCGTCAGTCGGTCCTGCGTGCTCATGGTCGTGTGGCGCTCCCGGTCCGGGCCCGGCGCGGTGCGGCGCGGTGGCCTGTTGTGCGCGACACGGTACCCCCAACCAGGAGGTCTCAGCCGAGGAGGACCACCTCGACGTCGGCGCCCGGCTCGACCAGCTCGGTGTCCTCGGGGACGACGATCAGCGCGTCGGCGTGCGCCAGGGCGGCGACCAGGTGGGAGCCGGCGCCGCCGACCGGGCGGACGGCGCCGTCTGTGTACGTGGCGCGCAGGAACTGTCTGCGGCCCTTCGGAGAGGTCAGCGGCTCGTCGGCGGTCAGCTTCGCGCGCGTGGTGGGCCGGTGGACGTCGTCGAGTCCCATGAGGGTGCGGATGGCGGGCCGCACGAAGAGCTCGAAGGAGACGTACGACGACACGGGGTTGCCGGGCAGGGCCAGCAGCGGGGTGTGGTCGGGGCCGACGGTGCCGAAGCCCTGGGGCTTGCCGGGCTGCATGGCGAGTTTGCGGAACTCGACACCGCCGCCCTCCTCGTCCTCGTCGCCGACGTGCTCCAGGGCCTCCTTGACGACGTCGTACGCGCCGACGCTGACCCCGCCCGTGGTGACCAGGAGGTCGGCGCGCACGAGCTGGTCCTCGATGGTGGAGCGCAGGGTGTCGGCGTCGTCGGCGACCGCGCCGACCCGGTAGGCGATGGCCCCGGCGTCGCGGGCGGCGGCGGTGAGGGCGAAGCTGTTGGAGTCGTAGATCTGGCCGCTGCCGAGCGTCTCGCCGGGCTGGACGAGTTCGCTGCCGGTGGACATCACGACCACGCGCGGGCGCGGGTGCACGCGCACCGAGCCGCGGCCGATCGCGGCGAGCAGGGCGATCTGGGGCGGGCCGAGGACGGTGCCGGCTTCGAGGGCCCGGTCCCCCGCCCGCACGTCGCTGCCCTTCGCGCGGACGTGCGCGCGTGCCGCGGCGGGCCGGTACACGCGCACCTGCCCGCAGGCCTGCTCGGGGGCGAGGCTGCGGGCCCGCATCCCGGCGACCGGGCCCTCGCCGAGCCCGCCGTCGGTCCACTCCACGGGGACGACGGTCTCCGCGCCGCCGGGCAGCGGGGCGCCGGTCATGATGCGGGCGGCCTGGCCGGGTCCCACGTGCAGCAGGCCGGCCTGGTGTCCCGCCGCGATGTCCCCGACGACGTCCAGTGCCGCGGGGAACTCCTCGCTCGCGCCCGCGATGTCCGCGACCCGTACCGCGTAGCCGTCCATGGAGCTGTTGTCGAAGGGCGGCAGCGCGACCGGCACCATGACGTCCTCGACGAGCACGCAGCCCTGCGCGTCGGGCAGTTGCAGCTCGATGGGCTCCAGCGGGCGGACGGCGGCGAGGATGTCGTCCAGATGCTCGTCCACCGACCAGAGGCGGTCCTGGGCGGCGGGGTGGGGCGCGGCGGTGCTCAAAGTTGCTGCATCTCCTCTGTGACGTAACGGCGAAGCCAGGACCGGAAGTCCGGACCCAGATCCTCACGTTCGCACGCGAGTCTGACAA
This sequence comes from Streptomyces sp. P3, assembly GCF_003032475.1. Taxonomy (NCBI): domain Bacteria; kingdom Bacillati; phylum Actinomycetota; class Actinomycetes; order Kitasatosporales; family Streptomycetaceae; genus Streptomyces; species Streptomyces sp. P3. Next base: position 2,822,272 of record NZ_CP028369.1, on the reverse strand, counting down.
TGGCACGCAGATAGTCGCCGCGGTCACCGGTGTCATAGCGGCGGCCCTTGAAGACGACGCCGTGCACCGGACCGCCGGCCTTCTCGTCCAGTGCGAGCTGCTGGAGGGCGTCGGTGAGCTGGATCTCGCCGCCGCGGCCGGGCTCGGTCTCGCGGAGCACGCCGAACACGCCCGGGTCGAGCACATAGCGGCCGATGATGGCGTAGTTCGACGGGGCGTCCGCCGGGTCCGGCTTCTCCACCAGGCCGGTCACCTTGACGACGTCGCCGTCCACGGTGGTCTCCACGGCCGCGCAGCCGTAGAGGTGGATCTGCTCGGGGGCGACCTCCATGAGGGCCACTACGCTGCCGCCGTGCTGCTCCCGCACCTCGATCATCCGCCGGAGCAGCGGGTCGCGGGGGTCGATCAGGTCGTCGCCGAGCAGGACGGCGAACGGCTCCTGTCCGACGTGCGGGGCCGCGCACAGGACGGCGTGGCCGAGGCCCCTGGGGTCGCCCTGGCGCACGTAGTGCATCGTCGCGAGGTCGCTGGACTGCTGCACCTTGGCGAGCCGCGCGGCGTCGCCCTTCTTCTGCAGCGCCGACTCGAGTTCGTAGTTGCGGTCGAAGTGGTCCTCGAGGGGGCGCTTGTTGCGGCCGGTGACCATGAGGACGTCGTCGAGGCCGGCGGAGACGGCCTCCTCGACCACGTACTGGATAGCGGGCTTGTCCACGACCGGCAGCATCTCCTTGGGAGTGGCCTTGGTCGCCGGCAGGAACCGGGTGCCGAGACCGGCTGCGGGGATGACAGCCTTGCTGATCCGTGGGTGCGACTGAGTCATGGCGGCAACACTATCCGGTGACTTTGAGAGGAATCTGTGACTCTGCTCAATTCATGATCATATGAACATATTGAAGCGTGTGGGAGTGCCGCGCGAGCGGTGCGCAAGCGGTGCGGGAGCGACACATGAGCCATCTCGAAGGCGAACCGGAGCCTGACAAACGTACGTTGCGACGGGGTTTCCTCGCCGCGCGGAACGCGTTGACGACCGACGACGTGCGCACGGCGGCCCTCGCGCTGGCCGAGCGCGCGGGAGAACTGCCCGAGTTGGCGCACGCCCGCACGGTGGCGGCGTACGTCTCCGTGGGCGGCGAACCCGGCACCCTGACGCTGCTGGACGCGCTGCACGCGCGGGGCGTGCGCGTCCTGCTCCCCGCCCTGCTGCCGGACAACGACCTGGACTGGGGCACGTACGCCGGGGAGGGCTCGCTCGCGCCGGTCCGGCACGGCGGCAGGACGGCCCTGCTGGAGCCGACGGGCGAACGCCTCGGCCCGGACGCGGTGACGGACGCGGACGTGGTGCTGCTGCCCGGCCTCGCGGTCGACGCGGGCGGCATGCGGCTGGGGCGCGGCGGCGGATCGTACGACCGTGTGCTGGCCCGGCTGGCGGCCGTCGGCGCACGTCCCTCGCTGGTGGTGCTCCTGTACGACGACGAGGTCGTCGGCCGTCTGCCGGCGGAGCCGCACGACCGGCCGGTGCACGCGGTGGTCACCCCGTCCGGGGTGCGCCGCTTCGCCTGAGACGACGACGGGCCCTCCACGCGCGCGTGGAGGGCCCGTCGTCCGCAGAGTCGCTCAGGGTTCGAGCACCAGGGTGTCGACCGTGCTGCCGTCGACCGCCTTCTTGCGGAAGGACCAGTCGAGCAGCTCACCGTCGGCCCACTTGCCCGTCTGGTCGGTGTAGTGGGCGCTGAAGGCGTGCCCCGAGGCACCGGTGAGGTTGATCCACTTCGACTTGTCGAGGTCGTCGAGGTTGACCACCATCCGCATCGACGGCACCCACACCACTCCGTAGCCGCCGGCCGCGTTCCAGCCGGTCGCGTCGACCGTCGCCTCGCCGCCGCCGAGCTTCCAGGGGCCCCGGTTGAGGATGTACTGCAGGAAGCCGGGTCCGCTGGTGCCCAGGGTCTGGTTCTTCAGGAACAGGCGGTGCAGCCGGCCCCAGCTCCAGGTGTCGATGTCCTTGCCGAGCTTCGCGGTCAGCTCCCAGCGTGCGTCGATCATGGCCCGCTCGAACAGCTTGTCCCGGTCGTTGACGGCCTCGGGGCGGGTGCCGACGGCGGGCGTCGTCCACCACGGGCTGGTCTTCTTCTCCACGAGTGAGCGCACCACCTCGAACCAGCGGTCGCCGCCGTCCGGCTGCGCCTGGTCGGCTTCGCGCTGCCCGCACTCGCGGACCTTGTCCGTGTCGTCGACGGGACCGGTGGTGTTGACCGGGTCGACCCACAGGCACTGGCCCTCGACACGCAGCTCCTTGGGCAGCTTGTTGCCGAAGGCCAGCTTCAGGATGTTGCGCCAGACCGCGTTGAAGTAGGCGGCGGCCGCCGAGTCGGCGTCCTGGCTGTAGTCCCAGCCCTGCAGGAGGTCCTGCGCCTCACGGACGTCGGGGTCCTTCAGGTTGATCTTCAGCAGGTACGGCCTCAGCAGCTTCGCGACCTGGCTGTCGTCGTCCATCTGCATCTGGCGCATGTCGTCGGTGGAGACCTTGCCGCCGCCCTTGATCTTGCCCTTGATCAGGTCGGTGATCCGCTGGCTGCGTGCGCCGTAGCCCCAGTCCGTGGTGAGCGTGTAGGGGTACTTGTCCTTGTCGATCACTGCCTGGTTGGCGGTGACGATGTACCCGCGCGCGGGGTCGTACTCGTAGGGCAGCTCGTCGAACTTGATGTACTGCCGCCACCGGTACCTGGAGTCCCAGCCCTCCGCCGGGATCGAGCCGTCGACGCCCTTCGCGCGCGTGGGGATCTTGCCGGGCAGCTGGTAGCCGATGTGGTTCTTGACGTCGGCGTAGACGAGGTTCTGCGAGGGCACGTCGAAGAGCTCGGCCGCCTTGCGGAAGTCGTTCCAGTCCTTCGCCTTGTTCATGGCGAAGACGGCGTCCATGGTGGTGCCCTCCTCCAGGGCGGTCCACTTCAGTGCCACGCCGTAACCGTCGCCGCGGTCGGGCGCCTCGCCCACGACCTCGGCCCGCTTGCCGACGTCGACGAGTTCGTCGGCCCGGTCGGACAGCAGGGGCATCCCGTCCTCGGTCTGCCGGACGACGATCTTCTTGGAGTCGCCGCCGGCGACCTTGATGGTCTCCTCGCGCGTGCGGAACGGCTTCACCTTGCCGTCGTACTGGTAGCCGTCGTCCCCGGAGAGCTTCTCCAGGTAGAGGTCGGTGACGTCGACGCCGGAGTTGGTCATGCCCCAGGAGATGTCCGCGTTGTGGCCTATCACCACGCCGGGCATCCCCGCGAAGGTGTAGCCGGCGACGTCGTACCGGCACGCGCTCGAGACCTTCCGGCAGTGCAGGCCCATCTGGTACCAGACGGAGGGCAGCGACGCCGACAGGTGCGGGTCGTTGGCCAGCAGCGGCTTGCCCGTGATCGTGTGCTCGCCGCCGACGACCCAGCTGTTGGAGCCGATGCCGTTGCCGTTCACGCCGACGGCGGTGGGCAGGTCGTCCAGGACGTCGTAGAGGCCCGAGAGCTGGCTCTGCAGGGCTGAACCCGAGCCGCCCGAGGTGTCGCCGTTACCGGAAGAGCCGCCGGAGCCGGAGCCGCTTCCGTTGCCGGATCCGCGGCCGCCGTCGCCGTCGCTCTGCTCGAACGTCTGGGTCAGCTTGTCGTACTGCCCTTCCTGGACGATCGGCTGGTTGCTGCCGGAGGGGCGGTACTCCGGGTACAGTTCGGCGATCTGCTGCCCGCCGAGGCGGCTGGTCATCAGGGCGCGGTCGATCTCGTCCTGCATGTTGCCGCGCAGGTCCCAGGCCATCGCCTTCAGCCAGGACACCGAGTCGACCGGGGTCCACTCGGCGGGCTTGTAGTCGTTGGTGAACCCCAGGGCCGCGTACTCCAGCGAGATGTCCGCGCCGTCCTTGCCCTCGAGGTAGGCGTTGACGCCCTTGGCGTACGCCTGGAGGTACTTCTTGGTCGAGTCCGACAGCTTGCCGTCGTACTCGTTCTTGGCGATCCGGTCCCAGCCCAGGGTGCGCAGGAACTCGTCGTTGTCGACCTGGCTCTTGCCGAACATCTCCGACAGCCGCCCGGAGGTCATGTGCCGGCGGACGTCCATCTCGTAGAACCGGTCCTGGGCCTGCACATACCCCTGCGCCATGAACAGGTCGGCGTCGGAGTCCGCGTAGATCTGCGGGATGCCGTAGCCGTCCCGCTGGACGCTCACGGGCCCGGAGAGGCCCTTGAGCGTGATCGAACCGGTGGTCTGCGGGAAGGACGCGCGGACCGTGCTGACGGACCAGTAGGCGCCGTAGGCGATGCCTCCGATGATCGCCAGCACCAGTACAAGAACGATCAAACGGGCTTTGCGCCCCTTCTTCCTGCCGGACTTGACGGGCTTGTCACCCGATGTGGCGGTGGTGTTGGGGGGCATCGCTGTCCTTGCTGTCCTAACGCGAGCGGCAGGCGGGCTGTCCTTTGAATGAGCGCTGGAGCAACCATAGGCGCAGGGGTTCGCGCCACTTGACGCGGAGTCGGGTACCGGCCCGGAACGATGTTCGATCTCACGTCGCGGAGTGTCAAGAAATCGTCAAGAGTTAGGTAAGGTAATGAAGTACCTGGGGCTCGGGGCGTGCAGCTTCGTGTCCTATGTGACCAGTGCACATGTGCGCCCGTGCCCGAGGCGCGCGCGCCGGTGAAGGGAACCGCCGCTGACCGTCCACCACCTCAACCAGCTCCTGCTCGCCTGCTCCCTCGTGCTGCTCGTCGCCGTCGCAGCGGTCCGGATCTCCTCGCGCAGCGGGCTCCCCAGCCTGCTCGTCTACCTGGGGATCGGCATCGCCATGGGCCAGGACGGCATCGGCGACATCCACTTCGACAGCGCCGAACTGACCCAGGTCATCGGCTACGCCGCCCTGGTCGTGATCCTCGCCGAGGGCGGCCTGGGCACGAAGTGGAAGGAGATCCGGCCGGTCCTGCCCTCCGCCACGGCGCTGGCACTGGTCGGGGTCGCGGTGAGCGTCGGCGTCACGGCCACGGCCGCGCACTTCGTGACGGGGCTGGAATGGCGGCAGGCGCTGATCATCGGCGCGGTGGTGTCCTCGACGGACGCGGCGGCGGTCTTCTCCGTCCTGCGCAAGATCCCCCTGCCCGCCCGCGTGACGGGCACCCTGGAGGCCGAGTCCGGCTTCAACGACGCCCCGGTGGTCATCCTGGTCGTCGCCTTCTCCACGGCCGGCCCCGTCGAGCACTGGTACCTGCTTCTGGCCGAGATACTGCTGGAGCTGGCGATCGGCGCCGCCATCGGCCTCGCGGTCGGCTGGCTGGGCTCCTGGGGCCTGCGGCACGTGGCACTGCCCGCCTCCGGCCTCTACCCGATCGCCGTCATGGCGATCGCGGTCACCGCGTACGCGGCCGGCTCGCTGGCGCACGGCAGCGGCTTCCTCGGCGTCTACCTCGCCTCGATGGTGATGGGCAACGCCAAACTGCCGCACTGGCCCGCCACCCGCGGGTTCGCCGACGGCCTCGGCTGGATCGCCCAGATCGGGATGTTCGTCCTGCTCGGCCTGCTGGTCACCCCGCACGAGCTCGGCGACGACGTGCTGCCCGCGCTCGTCATCGGCCTGGTGCTGACCATGGTCGCCCGACCGCTCAGCGTCGTGCTGTGCCTGACCCCGTTCCGGGTCCCCTGGCAGGAGCAGACGCTGATGTCCTGGGCGGGACTGCGCGGCGCCGTGCCCATCATCCTGGCGACGATCCCCATGGTGAACGGCGTCGACGCCAGCCGCCGCATCTTCAACATCGTCTTCGTCCTGGTCGTCGTATACACCCTGGTCCAGGGGCCGACACTGCCCTGGCTGGCGCGCACGCTGCGGCTGGGCGGCGACCCCGAGGCCGCCGACCTGGGCATCGAGTCGGCGCCGCTGGAGCGGCTGCGCGGGCACCTGCTGTCCGTGGCGATCCCCGAGGGATCGAAGATGCACGGCGTCGAGGTCGACGAGCTGCGGCTGCCGGCCGGAGCCGCCGTCACCCTCGTCGTGCGCGACGGGACGTCGTTCGTGCCGCTGCCGGCGACCGTCCTGCGGCACGGCGACGAACTCCTCGTCGTGGCCACCGACCCGGTCCGCGACGCGGCCGAGAAGCGGTTGCGCGCCGTCGGGCACGGCGGCAAGCTCGCCGGATGGCTGGGCACCGGCGGCGACACCCGCTGAGCCGGCGGCGACACCCGTTAAGCACGTGTTTCCCACCGTTCACACCCCCGCGTTTCCGAGGACGACCGGCTCTGCGGTGCTCCTTTTCACAGGTGGAGTGCCCCTTGATCCCTGTAGGATGAAGGGGCACTTTGATCGAACCAACTCTGCCTGACGCAGAGCTGGCGCGACCGTATGGCGGCCGGGACACCCCTCGCAGCGGAGACCGGCATCTACCGCAGCACGCGCAAGAGGACAGCTCTCGGCGCCCCCGCACGGGCGCGCTACCAGGCGGCAGAAAGGCACGGGCCGTGGCATCCACGGTCACCACCGAGCCGTCGAGCGACTCGTCGGCCTCCGCCCGCCCGGGATACGGGCAACTGCTGCGCACCCGCGGCGCCTGGACGTTCCTGCTGCCCGGCTTCGCCGCCCGCCAGCCGTTCGCGATGCTCACCCTCTCCATCGTGCTGCTCGTGCAGCACACCACCGGCTCCTACGGCGCGGCCGGCGCCGCCGCGGCCGTCACCGGTGTCTCCATGGCGCTGTTCGCGCCCTGGAGCGGCCGTCTCGCCGACCGTTACGGGCAGCGCGCCGTACTGGTCCCCGGCGTCCTCGTGCACACCGTGTCGGGCCTGGCGCTCACCACCCTCGCCCTCGCCCACGCGCCGCTGTGGGCGGTGTTCGCGGCGGCCGTGCCCACGGGCGCCTCGGTGCCGCAGGTCGGCCCCATGGTGCGGGCCCGCTGGGGTGTGCGGCTCAAGGGCTCGCCCCTGATGACCACCGCGGCCGCCTTCGAGTCCGTCACCGACGAGCTCACCTTCGTCCTGGGCCCGCTGCTCGCGACCGCCCTGTGCACCGCCGTGCACCCGGCCGCGGGTCTGCTCACCGAGGCCTCGCTGACCCTGCTCGGCGGGCTGCTGTTCGCCGCGCAGCGGAGCACGCAGCCCCAGGTCGCCCCCGCCGGGCACGCGCGCGTGGAGCACACCTCGGCCCTGCGCGTCCCCGGTGTGCGCGTGCTGGTCGTGACCTTCCTGGGCATCGGCTCCGTCTTCGGCGGCATGCAGGTCTCGCTGGCCGCGTTCACCGAGTCCATCGGCGCACCCGGCCTCAACGGCGTCCTCTACGGCACCTTCGCCGCGGGCAACATGCTCTCCGGCCTGGTCTGCGGCGCCGTCGCCTGGAAGGCCGCTCCGCGGCGGCGTCTGGTCGTCGCCTACGCCGCGCTGGCGCTCGTCGCCTCCGGGCTGTGGGCGGCGCACTCGGTGCTCGTGCTGGCGGGCCTCGGCCTGCTGGTCGGCATGTGCATCGCGCCCGCGCTGATCACCGGCTACACCCTGGTCGAGGGCCTGGTCCCGGCCGGCGCCCGCACGGAGGCGTTCACCTGGCTGACCGGCGCGGTGGCGCTCGGCCAGGCGGCCGCCGTCACGATCGCCGGACAGCTCGAGGACCGCCTCTGGGGCGGCTCCGGTTTCCTGGTCCCGGCGGGCGGCACGGTGCTGGCCCTGATCACCCTGCTGGCCCTGCGGTCGCGGCTGGCGACGCGCCCCCGCGAACGCACCGTCGCACGTGGCGTCGGTCACCGCGTGCCGGTGACAGTGGACTGAACCCGGGGAATGCGTCAAGATAGACCGTCGTTAGCACTCACTGAGTGAGAGTGCCAGGAGGAAGACAGTGCCGACCTATCAGTACCAGTGCACCGAGTGCGGCGAGGGCCTCGAGGCGGTGCAGAAGTTCACCGACGATGCCCTGACCGAGTGCCCCAACTGCGGTGGCCGCCTCAAGAAGGTGTTCTCCGCCGTCGGCATCGTCTTCAAGGGCTCCGGTTTCTACCGCAACGACAGCCGCGGCTCCTCGTCGAGCAGCTCGCCGGCGTCGTCGTCCTCGAAGTCGTCGACGTCCGGTTCCGACGCGAAGTCGTCGAGCACGAGCTCGTCGTCGTCCTCGGACTCCAAGTCGTCGAGCAGCGGCACCTCCGCCGGCAGCAGCTCCGCCGCGTAGGACGCCTTTCGCCTTTCTTACGGGACCCTGTCGTCGTCCGACGGCGGGGTCCTCGGCGTTCCGCCGTGCGGTTAGGGTGCGACGCATGGCGAACAAGGCGAACGCAGAGATCGGTGTCATCGGGGGATCCGGCCTCTACTCGTTCCTGGACGACGTGACCGAACTCCAGGTCGACACCCCCTACGGACCGCCCAGCGACTCCCTCTTCCTCGGCGAGGTGGCAGGCCGGCGGGTCGCCTTCCTGCCCCGGCACGGACGCGGCCACCATCTGCCGCCCCACCGCATCAACTACCGCGCCAACCTGTGGGCGCTGCGCTCGGTCGGGGTGCGTCAGGTCCTCGGCCCGTGCGCGGTGGGCGGCCTGCGCCCCGAGTACGGGCCCGGCACGCTCCTCGTGCCCGACCAGCTGGTCGACCGCACCAAGTCGCGGACCGGGACCTACTTCGACGGACTGCCGCTGCCCGACGGCACGGTGCCCCAGGTGGTGCACGTGTCGCTGGCCGACCCCTACTGCCCCACCGGACGGGCCGCGGCGCTCAAGGCGGCACGCGGCCGCGAGTGGGAACCGGTGGACGCCGGAACCCTCGTCGTGATCGAGGGGCCGAGGTTCTCCACCCGTGCCGAATCGTTGTGGCACCAGGCGCAGGGCTGGTCGGTGGTGGGCATGACGGGCCACCCGGAAGCGGCGCTGGCCCGTGAACTCGAGCTCTGCTACACCACGTTGACCCTGGTCACCGATCTGGACGCGGGCGCCGAGAGCGGCGAGGGCGTCTCCCACGAGGAAGTGCTGCGGGTGTTCGCGGCGAACGTGGACCGGCTGCGGGGCGTGCTGTTCGACGCGGTGGCCGCGCTGCCGTCGACGCAGGACCGCAACTGCCGGTGCGGCAACGCACTGGGCGGCATGAACCCGGGGTTCGAGCTGCCGTAGCCACGGGGGTGGGGACGGGGGGCGGCGGAGGCCGGGGGCGTGGGGGTTGCGGGGGGCCGCGGGAGCCCTGGAGGTCGCGGGGGCACTGGGGGTATAGGGGGGCCACGTAGCCGCGGGAGCCGTGTAGGCCGCGGGGGCGGAACTCCTCGTTCGGGTGAGGGAGTTGTCCACAATCCGTGACTGGTCCACCGGCTCCGGCGAGGGCCGCCGCGAAGGCCCATCGTGGCTGTGCAAGCACGTCCCTCGTCGCAGGTGGTGAACCCGTCGTGTCCCTTACGCCTCCCTCCGCTCCCCTGCCTTCCGCACCGCTTCCCGCCAGGCCCGTCCGTCCCGCGGCCTCCCTCTCGGATCCGTCACCCGGCCGCCCGTTCTTCCCTTCGGCACCGTTCCCTACGTCGTCCCCGTCCCCGGCGTCCTCGCGACCGCCGGGTGCGGAGACGCCCGCCAACCGGGAGGTGCCGCCCTTTCCTCCGGTGCGGGTTCGCGGCGGGCGGTACCGGCTGGGTCCGGTGGGCCGGCCGGCCCGAGGTCGTAGGCGCGCCCTCGCGGTCGGTCTCGCCGTCACCGCCGTCGCGCTGGTCGCGGCCGGGCCTCGGATCGGTGATCCGGTGCGCGGGCACCCGTCGGAACGGAGCAGCACAAGCCCGCCCGACCGCGCGCGGTCGGCACTGCACGCCCCCTCACCCGGCGCGCACGCCGCCCGGAAGGTGTCGGCCCCGGTGCGGATCGCCGACGCCGCCGCCGTCCGGCTGCTGCGCCCCGGTGACCGGGTGGACGTCATCGCCGCCGAGCAGACGGCGCGGGGCGGCACGGCCCGGCTGATCGCCCGTGGAGCACTCGTGACCAAGGTGCCCGAGCCGCTGGACGCCCCGGCCGGGGGTCCCGGGCCGGTCAGTGACGCGGGCGCGCTGGTCGTGCTGTCGGTGCCCCGGTCGACAGCGGCACGCCTGGCGGGCGCGAGCGCCGCTGCGCGGCTTTCGGTGGCCCTGTGGTGACGTCAGGTCTCCCCTTGGGGGTCTCGTCAACGGGACCTCGCTGGACACGCCCGTCGAGCGTTGACGTAGGTTGCGGAGCTGTTTGTTCCACAACCTGCACATGCGAGGAGTGTCCCCCAGGTGAGCGAACAGAAGGCAAGCGTCCTGCAAGGTTTCAAAGCGTTCCTGATGCGTGGCAACGTCGTCGACCTGGCCGTCGCGGTGGTGATCGGCGCGGCCTTCACGAACATCGTCAACTCGGTCGTGAAGGGGATCATCAACCCGGTCATCGGAACCGTCGGCACCAAGAACCTGGACAGCTACTACTCCTGCGTCAAGGGGCCCTGCACCGGGACGGGAGACAGCGCGACCGGTGTCCGGATCCTGTGGGGGTCCGTCCTCGGCGCGACCCTCACGTTCGTGATCACCGCGGCGGTCGTCTACTTCCTGATGGTCCTGCCGATGGCCAAGTACCTGGCGAGGGTCGAGGCCCGCAGGAAGGCCAAGGAGGGCACGCGGGAGATCATCGAGGTGACCGAGCTGGAGGTGCTCAAGGAGATCCGCGACGCCCTGGTCGCCCAGCGGGGCAACGGCCACAGCCAGCGGTAGCGGCGGCGCTGCCGGGGGCCTCGCGGAAGGGCGTCCGGCAGCCGTTGCGGCCGGCCGGGCCTGTACGGCCTGTGCGGCCTCAGATGTGGTGGGGCGGCTTCTCGTCGAGGAAGCGCCTGAGGTCCGCGGCGCTGTCGCCGTCGGCGGCCGGGCGCTCGCCCCACCCCTGGTCGGTGTCGTCCGAGGACTGCCGGTCCAGCGGGTCGTCGAAGTTCAACGCGGTCTTCGGGTCGCGCGGCTCGGAGGCGGAGGGGCTGCTCATGCCTCCAGAGTACGGCCCCGCCCACCGGCCCCGCCCGGGCCGGGCCGTCCGACGCGAACTCCGCGGCGCGGCTGCCGACGGCCGACGGCGGGTGGCTCGCGCAGAGGATTTTCCCGCGGTTATCTGCTGTGCTGGGGCCCATGACGCCCCGTACGACTCGGCCGGCCTCCCCCTCCGGCGCACCTGTCCCCACCCCCGCCCGCAGGAGACCGGTGCGCAGGCTCACCTCGCGCGGCAGGGACGAGGCGCATCGGGTGGCCTCGCCGCTCGAGCTCTTCTTCGATCTCTGCTTCGTGGTCGCCGTCGCCCAGGCGGGCGTCCAACTGGTCCACTCCGTTGCGGAGTCCCACGCTGGCGAGGGAATCCTCAACTACGCGATGGTCTTCTTCGCCATCTGGTGGGCCTGGATGAACTTCACCTGGTTCGCCTCGGCCTACGACAACGACGACGTCCTCTTCCGCATCGTCACGCTGGTGCAGATCGCCGGAGTGCTGGTGCTCGCCGCGGGGGTGTCCCGGGCGTTCGAGGACCACGAGTTCCTGGCCGTCTGGCTGGGCTACGCCATCATGCGCGTGGCCATGTCCTCCCAGTGGCTGCGCGTGGCGCTGTCGACGGAGGGCGCGGAGCGGACGGCCGCGCTGCGGTACGCGGGCGGCGTGCTGGTCTGCCAGGTCGGCTGGCTGGGGCTGCTGATGCTGCCCGAGAGCGGCAGGACATGGCTGTTCCTGGCGATGGCGGTGGTGGAGGTGTGCGTGCCGCTCTACGCCGAGAAGGACCGGCCGACGTCCTGGCATCCGCATCACATCGCGGAGCGGTACGGGCTGTTCACGATCATCGTGCTGGGCGAGACGATCGCGGCGGCCACGGTCGCGGTGAAGTCCGGCATCGACGAGAACGACGCGTTGGGCGAGCTGCTGCCGATCGCGGTGGGCGGGCTGCTGATCGTCTTCGCCGCCTGGTGGATCTACTTCGTGGTGCCCATCCACGGCCATCTGCGCACCAGCAGGCAGGCGTTCATGTGGGGGTACGGGCACTACTTCGTCTTCGCCTCCGCCGCCGCGATCGGCGCGGGTCTGGAGGTCGCCGTCGAGCAGGCCATCGGCGAGGCCCACCTCTCGACGACGGCCGCGTCGGCTGCGGTGACGCTGCCGACGGCACTGTTCCTGGCGACGGTCTGGGCCTTGCACGCACGGCACTTCAAGGTGGGCACCGCCCAGCAGTCGGTGCTGCCGGTCACCGCGTTGCTGGTGATCTGCTGCACCTTCCTGGGCGAGTGGGCGGTTCCGGCGGCGGGCCTGGTGACGGCACTGGCGGTCGCGGCCGGGACGACACTGACGGCGCACACGTCGGCACGGGAGTACCGGGCGGCGGGGAAGGACGCGGAGGCGAGAGAGGGCGCGAAGGCCGGGAAGGACGCGAAGGCCGGGAAGGGCGCGAAGGCCGGGAAGGACGCGGAGGCGGGGAAGGGCGCTGCGGCGGGAACGAGCCTGGAAGCGCCGGAGAGCCGGGAGGGCTGAGTGCAGCCGGGAGACCGGCGTGCTGGGCGAGACTGCCACCATGACAGTTGACGCTCTGACGGATGTCGCCGGCCTGCGGGTGGGGCACGCCACGCGGACGGGCGACGGTTGGCTGACCGGAGCCACGGTCGTCCTCGCGCCGGAAGGCGGTGCCGTGGCCGCCGTCGACGTACGCGGCGGCGGTCCCGGCACCAAGGAGACCGACGCCCTCGATCCACGCAACCTGGTCCAGCGGGTCGAGGCGATCGTGCTGACCGGCGGCAGCGCCTACGGGCTGGACGCGGCGTCCGGTGTGATGGCCTGGCTGGAGGAGCAGGGCCGCGGGATCCCCGTCGGCCCGGACCCGCGGCACGTCGTGCCGGTGGTCCCGGCAGCCTGCGTCTTCGACCTGGGTCGGGGCGGCGACTTCCGGGCCCGGCCGGACGCGGCCACCGGCCGGGCGGCCGTGGAGGCCGCCGCCGCCTGCGAACCCGGAGCTCCGGTGCCGCAGGGGTGCGTCGGCGCGGGCACGGGCGCGGCCGTCGGAGCGATGAAGGGTGGAGTGGGCACCGCAGGCGTCGTCCTCGCGTCGGGGATCACAGTGGCCGCGCTGGTGGTGGCCAACGCCGTGGGATCGGTGCTGGATCCGGAGACCGGGGTGTTGTACGGAGAGCTGTTCCAGGGGCGCGTGACCTACCCTCGGGCGCGGGTGCACGAGGCCGCGCGCCGTCGGCTGGCCGAGAGCGCCGCGAGGAACGCCCCTGCGCCGCTCAACACGACGCTCGCGGTGGTTGCCACCGACGCGGACCTGTCGAAGGCGCAGGCGCAGAAGCTGGCGGGGACGGCGCACGACGGCATCGCGCGCGCCGTGCGGCCGGTGCACCTGCTCCATGACGGCGACACGGTCTTCACACTGGCGACGGGCACGCGTCCGCTAGACCCCGGCAACCCGCTCGCCCTGAACGACGTGCTCGCGGCGGGCGCGGACATGGTGACGCGGGCGATCGTGCGGGCCGTGCGCGCCGCCGAGTCGGTGGACGTGCCGGGCGGGACCTGGCCGTCGTACGGGGAGTTGTACGGGGAGTCGTCCGACGGCTCGTGAGCGTGCGCCGGGAAGGGCGGTCGTCCCCGGGCCGGACACGGCCGTCGCCCGCGAAGCGGTACGCAGGCCGACAGGCCGACAACGGGCGCTCGCCCACAAGCGGTTGTCACCGCTGACGGGCGCTCCGGGACGGGTGATGGTCGCCGCGACGGGCGCTCCGAGGGCCATTGTCCGGGTTCTGTCACGCGACGGTGCCAACCGGGACCGGAGGGAACCCCGTGGGCCACCGGCTCCCTCCTTGTCCACGTACCGGATCGGATAACGGATCGGATACCGGAGCGGATCACTCACCTCGCACGAAGTTGGAGCAGCCCGTGACAACGGCGGACAAAGCAGCGCGGCGCGCAGTGGGAGCCTGTGCGGCCCTGATCGTCGGCGCCCTGACCCTGACCGCCTGCGGGGGCAGCGCCAGTGCCGAGGACGACGACGCCAAGGGTGGCAAGGACGGCGCGAGCGCCGTCAGGACGTCCACCGCGAAGATCGTCATCTCGGCGAAGGACGGCTCGACGGGCGCGTCGATCAACACGACCGGGGTGAAGGTCAGCGAGGGCAGACTCACCGAGGTGCGGATGACGGTGGCCGGGTCAGGGCAGGCCGTCGAGGGCGTCCTGTCGGCGGACGGCGGCAACTGGAAGCCGAAGGAACAGCTGGAGCGCGGGACGAAGTACCGGATATCGGCGGCCGCGAAGGACCCGAGTGGCAGGACGGCCGCCGCCAACTCCACTTTCACCACAGTCTCTTCGGCCGACAGCTTCATCGGCACGTACACACCGGACAACGGCACGACGGTGGGCGTGGGGATGCCGGTGTCGTTCACCTTCGACAAGGCCATCGGCGACCGGAAAACCGTGCAGTCGCACATCACGGTCACCTCCAGCAGCGGACAGCAGGTGGTGGGGCACTGGTTCGGAGCGCAGCGGCTGGACTTCCGGCCCGAGGAGTATTGGAAGGCCGGCTCCAAGGTCACGATGAAGATCGACCTGGACGGGGTGGAGGGCGCGAACGGTCTCCACGGCGTGCAGAAGAAGACTGTCACCTTCACGGTCGGGCGTTCACAGGTCTCCACGGTCGACGTGAACACGCAGACCATGACGGTCGTGCGGGACGGCCGGACGCTGAAGGCGATCCCGATCTCGTCGGGCGACGCCGAGCACACCACGTACAACGGCCGCATGGTGATCTCCGAGAAGTTCACGCAGACGCGTATGAACAGCCGGACGGTCGACCTGGGCTCCGAGTACGACATCCCGGACGTACCGCACGCCATGCGGCTGACCGCGTCCGGGACGTTCCTCCACGGCAACTACTGGTACAGGAAGGGCAATCCGCCCTTCGGCCGCACCGGCACCAGCCACGGGTGCGTGGGGCTCGCCGACGTGCAGGGCGCGCGGGGCGACACGCCCGCCAAATGGTTCTACGACCAGTCGTTGATCGGTGACGTGGTGGTCGTCAAGAACTCCCCCGACAAGACGGTGGCCCCGGACAACGGGCTCAACGGGTGGAACCTGTCGTGGGCCGAGTGGACGGCCGGCAGCGCAATCTGACCGTATGACCGGCGGTTTTTGAGGGTCCGTCGGGCCGTGCGGGAACCGATCGCGCGGCCCGAGCGTTTTCCTCGACGTACGTTTTCTCGGTTCCCGGACATGATGTCCGACCGAGGGGCTACGGTATGCACCCACAAGGTGACATGCAGCAACGCCGGGAGAAACCTTGAGCGTTCCGTACGAGACCACAGCGTACGAACCAGCCGAGTCGCCCGAGTCTCCGGAGGAGCACCTCGCGCGACTGCTGGGTCGCGCCCTGAACTCCTTCGAACTGCCCGACGAGGCCCTGCGCCGGCTCGACTGCGCGCTGGCCCACGACAGTTCCCTGCACTCGGCGCACCACAGCGCGGGCCTGCACCGGGAGACCTACCGGCACACCTGGCTGCTGGCCGACGGCTGCGCGCTCACGCTGTGGGAGCTGGTGCACAACACCGCGCCGGGCAGCGAGCCGCAGCACGAGGTGTACGTCGACGAGGAGGAGCTGCGCGCCGCCACCGCCCGGCTGCCCCTGCCGTCGGACACGCCGGACTTCGAACTGCCGGTACTGGTACAGCTGTCGCCGGTGCCCGCGCCCCGGCACACGTACGTACCGGACGACTCGGCGGACCACGCGCGCAGGCTGCTGCGCCGTGCGGAGAACCCCGATCAGCCCGACACGGACACGACCGCGCTGCTGAAGTCGGCGTTCGCGCACCAGATCACCCAGGCTTTCGGACGTCCTTGCCGCGCGGGCCGGATCGGCCTCGGCTACTCGCTCTACGAGCACGCCTTCCTGCTGCGCGACGGCCGGGAGATCTCCCTGTGGGAGGTCGAGCACACGGCCACGCCCGACGGTCGTCACATGTGCGAGGTGTACGCGTCGGAGGACGCGGCACGCGACGCGATGGAGCGCCGGGCGGCCCAGGTCTCCTGAGGAGAGGGAGCGGGAGCGTCCGGCGGGGGATCAGCGTCCGTCGCCGAGCCGGCGCACGAGGCCCGCGAACGCGTCCTCCTCCGCCACGGTCAGTTCGACGGTCTCCCGGTGGGGTCCGGTCCGTTCCCGCCCTCCAAGGACGGGAAGAGCGGGAAGGGCGGGGATGCCCGGAACGGCGCGCAGGGCCGCGTGAGCCGCGGCGCGTGCCCGCATACGGCGCAGGACCCGGGTCAGGACGAGCAGCCAGACGACGGACGCCGCGGCGAGAACGGTCAGGGCCGTCAACTGTGCGGGCGTGAGATGCACGGGCATACCGCCAGTACACACCACGGCCCGGGACTTCGGCCCCGGACCGTGACGAATCTCGCAGGTCACGCACAACGGCGGATATCCGCGGTCGCCCCTCGCGGAAACGGCAGTGCAGGAGGCCGCAGGCCCGGGGCCGGGACCGCAGGCCCGGGGCCCGGGGGCTCGGCAGCGGTCAGGCGGCCACCGGGTGCTTCGGTCCTGGCGTGGCCGCGGCCTCTTCCGTCGTACCGGGTTCCGTCGCCCCCGCACCGGCGAGCGGCTTGCGCAGGCCCTTGAGGACGACGACCACGGCCGTCGTCACGCACACGCCCGCCGCGACGGCGAGCAGGTACAGGAACGGGCTGCCGATCAGCGGAACCACGAAGATGCCGCCGTGCGGGGCGCGCAGGGTGGCGCCGAAGGCCATCGACAGGGCGCCGGTGACCGCGCCGCCCGCCATCGAGGCGGGGATGACGCGCAGCGGGTCGGCGGCGGCGAACGGGATCGCGCCCTCGGAGATGAAGGACGCGCCCAGCACCCAGGCGGCCTTGCCGTTCTCGCGTTCGGTCGGGGTGAAGAGCTTCTTGCGGACGACGGTCGCGAGCGCCATGCCCAGCGGCGGGACCATGCCCGCCGCCATCACGGCGGCCATGACCTTCATCGCCGAGTCGCTGGGGTCCTGGACGGCGATGCCGGCCGTGGCGAAGGCGTACGCGACCTTGTTGACCGGGCCGCCGAGGTCGAAGCACATCATCAGGCCGAGCAGCACGCCCAGCAGGACGGCGTTGGCGCCGGACAGACCGGCCAGCCAGTCCGTCATGCCCTTCTGCGCCTCGGCGATGGGCTTGCCCACGACCACGAACATCAGGAAGCCGACGACCAGCGAGGAGATCAGCGGGAGCACCACCACCGGCATGATGCCGCGCAGCACCGGCGGAATCCTGACGCGCTGGATCGCGAGGACGACACCGCCCGCCAGCAGACCGGCGACCAGGCCGCCGAGGAAGCCGGCCGCGATGTTGGAGGCGATCATTCCGCCGACGAAGCCGGGGACGAGTCCGGGGCGGTCGGCCATGCCGTAGGCGATGTAGCCGGCGAGAACCGGGATGAGGAAGCCGAAGGCGACCCCGCCGGTCTGGAACAGCAGGGCGCCCCAGCTGTCGACCTGGGTCCAGGAGAAATGCTCCATGACCGAGGGCGCCTTGTTGATCTCCCAGCCGCCGATCGCGAAGCCCAGAGCGATCAGCAGACCGCCCGCGGCGACGAACGGGACCATGTAACTGACGCCCGTCATCAGCCACTTGCGGAGCTTGGTGCCGTAGCCGTCGCCGGACTCACCGGCCCGCTCGACGGGCGTGCCGCCGCCCCGGGCGCTCGCCGTGACCTCGCCGCGCTCGGCTTTGCCGCGCACGTCGGCGATCAGCTGGGCGGGCTTGTTGATGCCGGCCTTCACGCCGACATCGACGGTCGGCTTGCCGGCGAACCGTTCCTTCTCCCGTACGGGCACGTCGTGGGCGAAGATCACGCCGTCCGCGTCGGCGATGACCGCCGGGTCGAGCCGGGTGAACCCGGCCGAGCCCTGCGTCTCCACGACCAGGTCGACGCCCGCCTCCCGTCCCGCGTTCTCCAGGGACTCCGCCGCCATGTAGGTGTGGGCGATGCCGGTGGGGCAGGAGGTGACGGCGACGATCCGGAAGGGGCGGCCGCTCGCCGGAGCGGGGGCGGCCGGGTCGGCGGCGGGAGCCGTGCCGGCGTCGGCGGAGGCCGCCGCCGACGCCGGCACGGAGTCTGCGGAGGCGCCTTCGGGTGCGGCCTCGGCGGTGGGGGCGTCCGCGGCCTCGCCTGCGGGGGTGTCCGCGGCCTCGGCTGCGGGGGCCTCAGGAGCCGTGGAGGTGTGCGCCGTCTCGGAGGTCTCTGGCGGCGTGGCCGCCGGGGCATGCTCGCCGCGGATCAGCGCCGCCGCGCCCGCCGGGTCGCCCGCCGCGCGCAACGCGTCGGTGAACTCGGCGTTCATCAGCTGGCGGGCCAGGGACGACAGGATCGTCAGGTGGGCGTCGTCGGCGCCGGCGGGGGCGGCGATGAGGAAGATCAGGTCGGCGGGGCCGTCCGCGGCGCCGAAGTCGACGCCCTCCGCGCTGCGGCCGAAGGCGAGGGTCGGCTCGGTGACGTGGGCGCTGCGGCAGTGCGGGATGCCGATGCCGCCGTCGAGACCGGTCGGCATCTGGGCCTCGCGGGCGGCCACGTCGGCGAGGAAGCCCTCGAGGTCGGTCACCCGGCCGAGGGCCACCATGCGCTCGGCGAGGGACCGCGCCGCCGCTTCCTTCGTTTCGGCGGACAGGTCGAGATCGACCAGATCCGCGGTGATCATGTCGCTCATCGCGGGCTCCTTCGCACGCGTATCGCGCGGGGCGTGGTGTGGTGGGCGGGAGAGGGGACGGGGAGGCGGGCCGGGACGGGGGTTCGGTGAACTGCGTCGGGCGGTCCGGGAAGGTCGGAGGCGGGGCCGGGGAAGCCCCGCCTCCGGGGGGTCGCAGGAGGGCTCGGGTCCTGCTTCCCCTGGTCGGCACGGCGGCTCAGGACGCCCTGCCGTCCGTAGGGGGCGGCGGGTGACGGGACGTCTCGCCGTTCACGGGCCGGTCCGCCGAGCGCCGAGGGAAGCGCGTGGGTCGTCATGAGACCGGCTCCTCGAGACGACGGTCCACCGGCACCTGTGCCGTGACCCTCACCGCCGCCGGGTCCAGGTCGGACGGGGTCGGCATCACGCTGCCGGGCAGCTGGACGGCGGCCGCGCCGTGTGCGACGGCGGAGGCGAGCGCCGCCGGGCCGCTGCCGCCGGCGACGAGGAAGCCGGCGAGGGAGGAGTCGCCCGCTCCGACGTTGCTGCGTACGACGTCCACGCGGGCGCTCGCGAACCAGGTGCCGGTGTCCTCCACGAGCAGCTGCCCGTCGGCGCCCAGGCTGGCGAGTACGGCGCGGGCGCCCATTGCGCGCAGTTCCTCGGCGGCCTTCACCGCGTCGCCGACTGTCGCGAGGGGGCGTCCGACGGCCTCCGCGAGCTCCTCGGCGTTCGGCTTGACGACATCGGGCCGCTCGCGCAGCGCCTCGAGCAGCGCACGCCCCGAGGTGTCCAGCGCGATGCGCGCGCCTCCGGCGTGCGCACGGGCGACCACCTCGGCGTACCAGGAGGGCGTGAGCCCGCGGGGCAGGCTTCCGCAGCAGGCGATCCAGTCCGCGCCGCGCGACTGCTCGCGCACCGTCTCCAGGAGCCGTTCCTGTTCCTCGGCGGACAGCTCCGGACCGGGCGCGTTGATCTTCGTCAGGACGCCGTCCGACTCGGCGAGGGCGATGTTCGAGCGGGTGGCTCCGGCGACCGGGACCGGCGCGACCTCGATGCCCTGCGCGTCGAGCAGTTCGGCGACGAGCGCGCCCGGTGCGCCGCCCAGGGGCAGCACGGCGACCGTGCGCCGCCCGGTGGCGGCGACCGCGCGCGACACGTTCACGCCCTTGCCGCCCGGGTCCATCCGCTCACCGGTGGCGCGGATGACCTCGCCACGGTCCAGAGCGGGAACCTCGTAGGTACGGTCGAGGGAGGGGTTGGGGGTGACAGTGAGGATCACGCCCGCACCGTCCACGGCGGCACCGTTCCCGCCGTTGGCTCCCCTGACGCCGCCTGCGTCATTCCTGCCGTTGGCGCCACTGGTGCCGCTCATGCTCGTATCACTTCCGTGCCGCCGCGCTCGACGGCGGCCGTGTCGTCGTCGCTGAGCCCGCTGTCGGTGATCAGCAGGTCCACGTCGCTCAGGTCGCCGAAGCGGGCGAAGTGTTCCTGGCCGTGCTTGGAGGAGTCGGCGAGCAGCACCACGCGTCGTGCGGCCGCGACGGCTGCCCTCTTCACCGCGGCCTCGGCGAGGTCGGGTGTGGTCAGGCCGTGCTCGGCGGAGAAGCCGTTGGCTGCGACGAACAGGACGTCGGCGCGGATCTCGCCGTACGCGCGCAGCGCCCAGGCGTCCACGGCGGCGCGCGTGCGGTGCCGTACGCGCCCGCCGACGAGGTGGAGCTGCATCCCGGGGTGGTCCGCAAGACGGGCCGCGATGGGCAGGCTGTGGGTGACGACGGTGAGCTCGGCCTCCAGCGGCAGGGCCGCGGCCAGACGGGCCACCGTCGTGCCGGCGTCGAGGATCATCGTGCCCTCGGCGGGCAGTTCGGCGAGGGCCGCCCTGGCGATACGGTCCTTCTCGTCGATCGAGGTTCCCTCGCGTTCGGCGAGGTCCGGCTCGAAGTCGAGGCGTCCGACCGGTATGGCGCCGCCGTGGACGCGGCGCACCAGGCCGGCGCGGTCGAGGGCCTTCAGGTCGCGGCGGATCGTCTCCGCGGTGACCTGGAACTCCTCGGCGAGCGACAGGACGTCCACCCGGCCGGCGTCGCGGGCGAGCCGCAGGATCTCCTGCTGCCGCTCCGGTGCGTACATGTCCGCTCCCCTCCCACCACTACCGCACTTTGTGCCCGAACTTGTGGTTTCGCCCCGGAGACTACGCCCGGATTTCCAAGAAGTAAACAAGTTCGGGCATGAACGGGCATGAACGGGCATGGCCGTCCTTCGATGTCGTTCCGATCCCGCGAGGGTCACCGACGCGGCGAGGGGCCCGTCACCGTTGCGGTGACGGGCCCCTCGCCGGGTACGCGATCAGCGGCTCGGCCTGCGAACCCGGGTTCACCCGCGATTCGGGCTCGGCCGACGAGCCGTGGATCGGCCCCGGGATCAGACCACGGACTGCTCATGCTCAGCCGGCGAACTCGCGCTCCTTCTCCCGCTCCGGCTCCTCGGAGGAGCCCGCCTCCGGGATGTCCTCGAAGCCCTCCAGGTGCTGCGCCGACCGCTTCGGCAGAGCGAACATCAGCAGGAAGATCCCGAACATCACCAGCGCCACCCAGCCCAGCGCGTGCTGGAAGGCGTTGACGAAGGTGGGGCCGACCTCGGCCGGGGTCAGCCGGTCGCCGATCTCGCCGAAGAAGACCACCGCGACGAGTCCCAGACCGAGCGCATTGCCCATCTGCTGCACGGTGTTGATGAGTCCGGACGCCGAGCCGGCGTGCTCGCGCGGCACCTCCGACAGCACCGCGTCGGTCAGCGGGGCGAAGATCAGGCCCATGCCCGCGCCCATCACGACCAGCGGCAGCGCCATCTGCCAGGGTGCGATGCCGAGGCCGTAACGCTCGGATTCCCAGATGTAGAGGAGCACGCCGACGGTCATCGTCAGGGCGCCCGCCTGAAGCACCTTGCGTCCGAAGCGCGGAGTCAGCTGCTGTACGGACATCCCGGCGGCCGCCGACACCGCGATCGAGAACGGGACACCGGTCAGCCCCGCCTTCAGCGGGCTCCAGCCGAGGCCGGTCTGCATGTACAGCGTCCACACCAGGAAGAAGACGCCGAGGCCGATCCCGAAGACGGTCTGCACGGCGACGCCCGCCGCGAAGCTCCGCACGCGGAAGAGGGAGAGCTCGATCAGCGGCGAGCCGTCCCGTGCGCCCTTGCGCCGCTCGTAGGCGACCAGCGCGGCGAAGACTCCCAGCGCGCCCGCCATCGAGACGAACCCCCACACCGGCCAGCCCAGCTCACGGCCGCGGGTGAGCGGGTACAGGAGCATGAGCAGACCGAGGGTCACCAGGACGACGCCCACCAGGTCCAGCTTCAGCGCCTTCGGGGCCTTGGACTCCGTGATGAACCGGCTGCCGAGGATCAGTCCCGCGATGCCGACCGGCAGGTTGATCAGGAAGATCGGCCGCCACTCCAACCCGAACAGGTTCCACTCCGTCAGCAGCGCGCCGAGCAGCGGACCGGAGACGGCTCCCAGCCCCACGATCGCGCCGAAGAGCCCGAACACCTTCCCCCGCTCGTGCGCCGGGAAGGTGGCGTGCACGATCGACAGCACCTGCGGGACCATCATCGCCGCCATGCCGCCCTGCAGGATGCGGGAGGCGACCAGCATGTCCGGGTTCACCGCGAAGCCGCACAGCGCGCTGGCGAGGGTGAAGCCGCCGATGCCGATGAGGAACAGCCGCTTGCGGCCGTGGATGTCGCCGAGCCGGCCGCCCGTGATGAGCCCGGCAGCGAAGGCGAGCGCGTAACCGGCGGTGATCCACTGGATCTGGCTCCAGGACGCGCCCGCGTCCTCCCGGATGGAGGGGATCGCGATGTTGACGATGGTGACGTCGACGAGGTCCATGAAAGCCGCGGTCATCACGATCGCGAGCGCGAACCAGCGGCGGCGGTCGCCCGGCGAGCCCGATGCCGTGGCGGCGGTTCCTGTGTCGGTGGCCCGAGCGACGGGCGCGGCCTCGTTCTCGTTCCCGGTGGAGGTGTCCGTGTCGTTCATGGTGTGACTGTAGGACCGCAATAGGTCAGATCATGTCCTAGTGGTGCGGCATTCTCGAAGCATGACGACGGACACTCCGGCTCGGCTGCTGCAACTCCTCTCCATCCTCCAGACACCCCGTGAATGGCCCGGCGGCGAGCTCGCGGACCGCCTCGGGGTCTCCCGACGCACGGTCCGGCGGGACATCGACCGGCTGCGCGAAATCGGGTATCCCGTCGAGGCCAGCAAGGGCTCGGACGGCGGATACCGGCTGGTCGCGGGTAAAGCGATGCCGCCGCTCGTGCTCGACGACGAGGAGGCCGTGGCGATCGCCGTCGGCCTGCGGGCCGGCGCGGGGCACGCGCTGGAGGGCGTCGACGAGGCCTCCGTACGGGCCCTCGCCAAACTGGAACAGGTGCTGCCGGCCAGACTGCGCCACCGCGTCTCCACCCTCCAGGCCGCGACCACACCGTTGACCAGCGGGGACGGCGCGAGCATCGCACCCGAGACGCTGACCGTCATGGCCTCGACGGTCGCCGGGCACGAGCGGCTGCGGTTCGCCTACCGCGCGAAGGACGGCACGGAGTCGCGGCGGCTGACCGAGCCCTACCGGCTGGTGTCGACGGGCCGGCGCTGGTACCTCGTGGCGTACGACCTCGACCGCGAGGACTGGCGGACCTTCCGTGTCGACCGGGTCCGGGACCCCTTCGCGACCGGCTCCCGCTTCGCGCCGCGCGAAATGCCGACGGGCAGTGCGGCGGAATACCTGCGGCGGTCCATCCAACAACGCCCCGACCTGGACGAGTACGCGTACGACGTCACCTTCGACGCACCCGCCGAGCTGGTGGCGTCCCGGCTGCCGTCCTGGCTGAGCGCGTCGGTCACGGCGGACCCGCCCGAGCCGGAAGACGGGGAGGACGGCGGGCCGGACGGCGGTGCGCGCCGATGCCGGCTGCGGGGGACCACGAGCGATCCGGTGGAGTGGGTGGTGGTCCGGTTCGCCATGCTGGGGTACGAGTTCTCGGTCCGGGAGCCGCAGGAACTGGTGGACTGCGCAAGGGAGTTGAGCGGACGCCTGGGCCGGGCGGCAGAAACCGGGTCGCCGAACGACGCGGAAGCGGCAGCCCCGGACACGGCCCACGGCCGCCCGAGCCGGGGACGGTGATCCGGGCCACAGACGGTGATCCGGGCCGGGGGTGCCCCGCGTCACATTCGCTTCGCCGGTGTCGTTTCCCACCCGAACCCGTGCAGAGCCCGCAGGTTGTGCAGCGCCAGCTCGGCCGGGCCCTGCGAACCGGTCGGCGCTGCGTCGGTCGCCGCCCAGCTCTCCACCGCGACCCGGACGGCGGCTGTGGCCACCGCGGCCGTGAAGCGTTGGCGGGGGGAGGCAGGAGACGCGCCGCGGACGGGGGCGCCGGGAGACGTGCCGGGGACGGGGGCGCCGGGAGATGTGCCGGGGACGGGGGCGCCGGGCACGTCAGGGCCCTCGATCAAGTCGGCGGCGACGTCTGCGACAGCGGTCCCCTCTACGGCGTCGACCCCATCCGCGGCACCGAGTCCGTCCGAAGCGTCCGCCCCGCCCGAATTGCCGAGCCACTCCGAAGCGCCGGTCCCACCCGAAGTACCCGGCCCGCCAGAGGCACCGGCCCCGTCCGAAGTGCCGGGCGCGGCGGGAGCGTCGGCGGTTCTGGCGGCGGCAGAGGGTGCGGCCGTCGGGGAGGACGTCCTGCGCCCGGTGGCCGCCGCCCGTTCCGCCAGCACCTCGGCGATCGTGGTCTCGGAGGTGTGGCAGACCTCCGCCCACACCTTCCCGAGGGCGGGGCTCGCGCCGGCTAGCCGGATCAGCGTGCGCACCCATTCCCAGGAGGCCGCCGAGACTCCGCGGCCGGTGACGAGGGTGTGCTGCACGGCGTGTTCGAGAGCCTGCGGAACCGGCAGTTCGGCCGGGGCCTCGCGCAGCGCCTCCGCCCAGCGCTCGGCGCCCGCCGAGTAGAGAGGGGCGACCGCCTCCTCCTTCGTCGCGAAGTACCGGTAGAACGTCCGCGGGGCGATGCCCGCGGCCTGGGCGATGTCCTCGGCGCGGGTCGCCTTCAGGCCCCGACTGGCGAAGAGGGCGGCCGCCGCCCGGGCGATCTCCATTCGGGTCGCCGCTTTGCGCCGCTCGGTCAGCGAAGCCGAACCGGCGGAGGGGGTCGAGCTGATCACGTCGGCAGGCTATGCCCATGTGGCACAATCTGCCATTCGGGCGGGCCACCCCGTGGTTCAGGTACGGGGTGCCCCGCCTCTCGGCGTGCTCGCGTGCGGCGCGGTCGAAGGCCGGGCGTGTGCACCGGCTAACCCGCGCGTCGAAAAGGGGCCGGGCTCCGGCGCCTGGGGGGAGAGGCGCCGAAGCCCGGCTCTGGACAGTCCCGGCACCGGGGGGATGTGCGTCGGGACGTGGCTCACTCGCGTGGTGCGAAGATCTCGGAAAGAGCTGCAGGGTCCGGTCGGCCTGAACTCCCGTGCTCAGAAGTCTTTTTCCCCGCTTCCGTCGATTGAAGCGGCGTTCCCGCGCCATGTTTGCGCGGTCCCCGCCCGCCCGGCGCACGCGGGCGGAAAACCCCACACCACAGCACGCCCGCAGCCGGCCCGCAACGGTCGGCCGGCCGTGCGCGACCGATGCGAACCGGCCTCCGCGCGTCCTCCGCCCACGTCGCGGGCCAGGCGAGCCAACCCGAATCGGCCGGCGCCCGCGCCGCCGTCCGTCCGGAAGACGTCACAGCCGCCGGACCGGCACCACGCCGCACCGCCCCGGCGGAGTGCCCGCGCCGGCCACCCCCGCCGTACAGATCCACGGTGCCGCGGAGTGCCGCACACCCGGTGCGCCCGCCCTGCACGGCAACTCCCGTCAGGGTCGGGGGCCGACGCCCCGCTACGCCGCCGCCTCGAAGCCCGTGTCGCGGGCCAGCTTCTTCAGTTCCAGCAGGGCGTGCTTCTCGATCTGACGAATGCGCTCCCTCGTCAGGCCGTGCTCCTTGCCGACCTCGGTCAGAGTGCGCTCGCGGCCGTCGTCGATGCCGTAGCGCATCTTGATGATGGAGGCGGTGCGCGGGTCGAGACGGTCGATCAGACCGTCCAGTTCCTCGCTGCGCAGCAGGGTGAGGACGGACTGCTCGGGCGAGACCGCGGAAGTGTCCTCCAGCAGGTCGCCGAACTGTGTCTCGCCCTGGTCGTCGACCGACATGTTCAGCGAGACCGGGTCACGGGCCCAGTCCAGGACGTCGGTGACGCGCTCCGGTGTGGAGCCGAGCTCCGCGGCGATCTCTGCGGGCTCCGGGTCACGGCCGTTCTCCCGGTTGAACTCGCGCTGTACGCGGCGGATGCGGCCGAGTTCCTCCACCAGGTGGACGGGCAGCCTGATCGTGCGCGACTGGTCCGCTATCGACCGGGTGATGGCCTGACGGATCCACCAGGTCGCGTACGTGGAGAACTTGAAGCCCTTGCGGTAGTCGAACTTCTCGACCGCGCGCACCAGGCCCGCGTTGCCCTCCTGGATGAGGTCGAGGAGGGGAAGCCCGCTACGGGGGTAGCGGCGGGCGACCGCGACCACCAGGCGGAGGTTGGAACGGATGAATACGTCCTTGGCCCGCTCGCTTTCCGCGACCAGAGCCTCGAACTCCTCGCGGGAGGCGTCCGCCCTGGACTCCTCCTCGCCGTCGAGGACCTGTTGCGCGAACACGCCGGCCTCGATGATCTGGGACAGCTCGACTTCCTTCGCGGCGTCGAGCAGGGGTGTGCGCGCGATCTCGTCGAGATACATGCCGACCAGGTCGCGGTCGGCGATCTCGCCGCCATGGGCGCGAACACTGCGGGCCGCGCCGCTCGTCTCGCCGGTGGCGGACTTGCGGCGGGCGACGGCACGGGTTGCCATGCGTGCTCCCTTGCGATGGAGGTTCGGCGGGTGGCCCTTCAGACGCCCGGTCACTCTCGGAACTTGCGACTCTCCTCGTGTGCCCGGCATCTGATGGAAACAACGACTGGAATCAGGACAGAATTCCCAACCCGCACCTCGATTTTGATGATCTTGCAGTACCCTGTCCGACCACGCGAGGAGGACCGATGTCGTCGGAACGTACAGAGGTGCAGGTCAGGCCGGGAATCGAGGATGACCTCGAAGCCCTCACCAGCCTCTACAACCACTACGTACGTGAGACGCCCATCACATTCGACACCGCGGTCTTCAGTCCGGAAGAGCGACGTCCTTGGCTGCTCTCCCACCCTGAAGACGGGCCGTACCGCCTGATGGTTGCCACGGAAACGGACTCACAGGACATCCACGGCGTCTCACAGGCGATCCTGGGTTACGCCACATCCAGCCCCTACCGCCCCAAGGCGGCCTACTCCACCTCGGTGGAGGTGTCGGTCTACGTCGCTCCGGACGCCGGCCGGCGCGGCATCGGCACGCTGCTCTACAAGGCGCTCTTCGAGGCGCTGGCGGGCGAGGACCTGCACCGCGCGTACGCGGGCATCGCGCAGCCCAACGAAGCGTCCGCGCGGCTGCACGAACGCTTCGGGTTCCGGCACGTGGGCACCTACCGGGAGGTGGGCCGGAAGTTCGATCGCTACTGGGACGTGGCCTGGTACGAGAAGGACCTCTGAGCGCCGACGCGCCGGCGCCGGGCCCGTCAGCCGACCGGCGGGCGCGCGTCGGCGCCCCAGCCGACGTACGCGGGTGAGTCGGCCGGCGCGCGCGGGACCCTCAGCCGAACTGCAGCGACCGCTTCGCCAGCCCCATCCAGAACCCGTCGATCACGGACCTCTGCGCGTCCAGTTCGCCGGTCACCTCCGCGGCGCCCATGGTCACGAAGAGCGGGGCGAAATGCTCGGTGCGCGGGTGGGCGTACCGGCCGGCCGGGGCCTTGTGGAGGAAGTCGAGCAGACCGTCCCAGTCGCGCGTCTCCAGTGCGCGCCGGCCCCAGTCGTCGAACTCCGAGGACCAGGTGGGCACTCCCCCGCCCGGGTGACGCAGCGCGGCCAGGTTGTGGGTGAAGAAACCGGAGCCGACGATCAGGACCCCCTCGTCGCGGAGCGGGGCGAGCTTGCGGCCGATGTCCATGAGCTTGACGGGGTCGAGCGTCGGCATGGAGATCTGCAGGACCGGGATGTCGGCGGCCGGGAACATCTCGACGAGCGGGACGTAGGCGCCGTGGTCGAGGCCGCGGTCGGGGATGTCCTGCACGGGGATGCCCGGAGCGCGCAGCAGCTTGCGCACGCTCTCGGCGAGCTCCGGCGCGCCGGGGGCGTCGTACTTCACCTGGTAGTAGTGCTCGGGGAAGCCCCAGAAGTCGTAGACCAGGGGGACGGGATCGACGGCGCCGAGGGCGAGCGGGGCCTCCTCCCAGTGGGCGGAGACCATCAGGATGGCCTTGGGACGGGGCAGACCGGCCGACCATGCGGCGAGTTCGCCGGGCCAGACGGGGTCGTCCGCGAGCGGCGGGGCGCCATGACTGAGGTAGAGCGCGGGCATGCGTTCCTGGAGGAGGGTGTCCTCCCGAGTTGCGGCGGACATGGCAGCTACTCCTTCCAGGCTTTCGGACCGAGCCGCGGTTCCTGGACGACGCCGATCACTGCGGTTGCTTGAAATATAAAACGTCAACGCCCATGAGCATATTCCAAAATAATTTAATCTTCAAGGAGTGGGCGTCTACAGTGGAGTACATGAAGAAGGCATCCACATCCGTCGACGAGCCGCAACCCCGCTGGCTCACCGTAGAGGAGCAGCTCGTCTGGCGCTCCTACGTGCACGCCACCACCCTCCTCGAGGACCACATGGACCGGCAGCTGCAACGTGATGCGGGCATGCCGCACGTCTACTACGGGCTTCTGGTCAAGCTCGCCGAGTCCTCCCACCGACGGCTGCGGATGACCGAACTGGCCATGCATGCCAAGATCACCCGCTCCCGCCTCTCCCACGCCGTCGCGCGCCTGGAGAGGAACGGCTGGGTGCGCCGCGAGGACTGCCCCTCCGACAAGCGCGGCCAGTTCGCCGTACTGACCGAGGCTGGTCTGGACATGCTCAAACGCGCCGCGCCGGGCCATGTCGCCGTCGTGCGCAACGCCCTGTTCGACCGGCTCTCCCCGGAACAGCAGAAGTCCCTCGGCGAGATCATGCAGATCATCGCCGAGGGACTTCAGCCCAACGAAGCGGGTGCGGACCTGCCCTGGCTCCGCTAGACCCGAGGACGGGTCAGTCGCCCGGGCGGGTCACTCGCCCGGGCGGATCAGGTGCCCGGGCGGATCAGGTGCCCGGGCGGATCAGGTGCCCGGGCGGATCAGTGGACCATCACCGGCACCGCGTCCTCTGCGTCCTTCGACCCCGAGCCGGCGACCGCGCCCATGTCCGGCTTGCCGGCGTTGATGAAGGTCAGCGCGATCGTGGCGGCCGCCACCAGGATGCCGACGGCGAACCAGATGGCGCTCGTGTAGCCGTGCACCATGCCCTCCAGCTGCACCAGCTGCTGCTGGGGCCGGGTGGCGGCGCCGGCGACGTGGTCCTTGATGTACGAGGTCGTCGCGGACGCGGCGATGGTGTTCAGCAGGGCGGTGCCGATCGCGCCGCCCACCTGCTGCGAGGTGTTGACCATCGCGGAGGCGACACCGGCGTCCCGCGGCTCGATGCCGTACGTGGCCAGGGACATGGCCGGCATGAACGCCGTACCCATACCGAGGCCGAGCAGCAGCATCGCCGGCATCAGCACGGCCGTGTACGAGGAGTCGATCTCCAGCCGGGTCAGCAGCAGCATGCCGAGGGCGGCGACCAGGAAGCCGGGGCCCATCAGCAGACGCGGGGCGACCCGGGTCATCAGACGGGTGCCGATCTGGGTGGAGCCGGTGATCATGCCCGCGATCATCGGGAGGAAGGCGAAACCGGTCTTGACCGGCGTGTAGCCCTTCACGATCTGCAGGTAGTAGGTCAGGAAGAGGAACAGGCCGAACATCGCGATGATCGCGAGGCCGAGGGAGAGGTAGATCCCGCCGCGGTTGCGCTCGGTGATCACGCGCAGCGGCAGCAGCGGAGCCTTGACCTTCGACTCGACGATCACGAAGGCGGCCAGCAGGACGGCTGCCGCGACGAACATGCCGATGGTCACGGAGTCGCTCCAGCCCTCCGACTCGGCGCGCGTGAAGCCGTAGACCAGGGAGACCAGACCGAGGGTGGAGAGGATGACGCCCGGGATGTCGAGCGGCGACCGGTTGCGACCGCCCTCCGGCTCACGGATGACGAAGTACGCGCCGGCCGCGGCGACGATCGCGAACGGGATGTTCACGAAGAACGTCCAGCGCCAGTCCAGGTACTCGGTGAGGAAGCCGCCGAGGATCAGACCGACGGCGCCGCCGCCACCGGCGATCGCACCGTAGATGCCGAACGCCTTGGCGCGCTCCTTCGCGTCGGTGAACATCACGGCGAGCAGGGAGAGCGCGGCGGGCGCGAGCAGCGCGCCGAACGCGCCCTGGAGCGCGCGGGCGCCGAACATCATCGCCTCGTTGACGGCCGCGCCGCCGAGCGCGGAGGCCGCGGCGAACCCGCCGAGGCCGACGACGAAGGCGCGCTTGCGGCCCCACAGGTCGGCTATGCGGCCGCCGAACAGCAGCAGACCACCGAAGGCGAGGGCGTAGGCGGTGACGATCCACTGCCGGTTGCCGTCGGAGATGCCCAGGTCCTGCTGGGCGGAGGGCATCGCGATGTTCACGATGGTCGCGTCGAGGACGACCATCAGCTGGGCGAGGGCGATGAAGGCCAGCGCTTTCCAGCGGTTGGCGTCCGGCCCGCCCCCCTTGCCGGAGGACGGGGCCGAGGCCTTCTGGGCTGTTTCAGACATGGGAATACCCGCTTCGGGACTTCGTGACGGAAAAAACGGAAGAATCTGACGTAAAGGCATGAACGGCGATGAAGAGGAGGCTGAGCGTCGAGGCCGCGTCCCTTCACTGACGTCCGGTCGCCCGCTTGTGTGACGGCCGGTGACGAGTTCTCGGTGGTGAGTGTTCGGCGGCGACTTCGGGCGTGGTGACTGCTGACGTGGTGACTGCTGCTGCGCTACGGGAAACCAATCGGTCAGGGAGGGACCAGCCGCTCAGCACTGGCGCAGGTCCTCCATGGTCACGGCCGCTCCCGGCAACACGGAGGGGGCGGGAGCCCGCAGTCCGTCCAGGAACAGCTGCAGGTGTCGATGGACGAAGCGGTCGGCGCTCGGGCAGGCCGTGCCGGCCGGGGGCCGACTGAGCTGGGCCACCGCGATCATCACGTCCCCCACGCCGACGTCGGGCCTGAGCTGCCCGGCCGCCCTCGCACGGTCCATGACCTCCTCGATGATCCGCTCACACCGTTCGCGGGCGGCCTCGAGGTCGGGGTGGTGCTCGTCGAAGGTGCTGGAGATCATCGGGCACAGCGCGCTGATCCGCTCGTCCGCGGAGACGTGCACGAAGCGCTCCAGCGCCTCGAACGCGTCACCGGTCTCGGCGAGGGCGGTCTGTCCGGCCCGGACCGTGCGGTCCAGCACCGAGCAGACGACCTCGCGGACCAGCGCGTCCCGGTCGGGGAAGTTGCGGTACACCGTGGCGTTGCCCACGCCGGCCCGGCGGGCGATCTCGTCGAGCGGCACGTCGGGGCCGAACTCGGTGAACATCTCGCGGGCGGCGGAGACGATCCGCTCCCGGTTGCGCAGGGCGTCGGCGCGAGGCCGGGTCGCCTTGCGCTCTACGGGGATCGCGGTCGCGGTCTGCACGGCGCACTCCTGTCTGAGGCTCGTGTGACGCGAGAGGCGTCACGGACGTCTGTGGCTGCGATCCGGGGAACGAATCCCCGTTTCACTCGGACACCTAGCTAAACGGGGACGGCGTCCCCGGTTATTTCCCGGATCCAGAAGTTTTCGGTGTGACCTGGACCACAGGCCCGTCGCACTCGACTCCGCACCCCCTCGACCTCCCGGCGCCCGCCGTGATCCCGGGCCACGAGCCCCCGGGCAGTCGGCCTCCCCGGCAGCGGCTCGCCGCACGGCTCCCCTGATCACCCCGGCAGACTCCCCGCGCGATCACCTCGGCAGACTCCCCCGCGGAAGTCCGCACCGCTCCTCGCCTTGCCCCGCCTCGCTCCCGCCGCAATGCCGTACCAGCCGGTAACCCACGATCGGTCTCTTCCAGCGCGCGCCCGCGTGCGCCCTCAAAGAGGGTGATCAGGAGGTGATCAGGACGCAGCCGGCGACCGGTGGCTGCCCGGAGCGAAAGGCCCCCCATGCAGCCGCAGGCCGCGCGCACTGCCCGGGACCTTCGCCGCCGCCGGATACGCACGCGCCGCGCCGCCGCAGTCGTCTCCGTCACCGTCCTGACGCTCGCCCTCAGCTCGTCCGCCGGCAGCGGACACCTCGCCCCGGACCCCGGCTCGACGACGGCCGGCGCCGCCCCCCTCGCCGTGGCCCGCACCGCCGCCCTCGCCCCCTGCATGATCAGCGGGGGCACGTCCGTGCAGATGTCCGAAGGTCTGCCCACCGCAGGCGGTTACTCCCGCTCCACCGGCGTCGTCCGCGCCCTCACCCTCATGATCGACTTCTCCGACGCGCCCGGCCGGGGCAGCGCCCTGAGCCGCTACCGCGAGTTCTTCCCGCAGACCGAGCAGTGGTTCCGCACGGCTTCCTACGGCCGTCTCGACTACCGCGCCGAGACGCCCGTGCGGCACTGGCTGCGCATGCCCAAGTCGTTCCACGCGTACGGCATAGAGCGCGGCGCGCCGTTCGAACCCGGCTACCGCGAACTCGTCCAGGACATCGTGGGCGCCGCGGACCCGACGGTGGACTTCCGCGACTACGACCTCCTGAACGTGCTCATCACCCCGAACGCGGGCCCCTCCGCGCTGGACACGGTCCTGTCGGTGACGTTCGCGGGGAACGCGGAGGCACCGGTCGCCGACGGGGTGTCGGTGGCCAACGCCTCCTTCGTGTACTCCCGCCAGGACGACGGATCCGGCTCCTACGACCGGACCGGCTACCGGGTCCTGCCCCATGAGAACGGGCATGTCTTCGGCCTGCCCGACCTCTACACCCAGGAGGGCGGCGGAGCCGTCGGACACTGGGACATCATGAGCGAGGACTGGGGGGCCAACAACGACCTGCTCGGCTGGCACAAGTGGAAGCTGGGCTGGCTGGACGCCTCCCAGATCTCCTGCGCGGCGACGCCGGGCACGACGGAGCACCGGCTGACGCCCCTCGCGCGCGCGGGCGGCCCGAAACTCGTCTTCGTCCCGCTCACCGACCGCACCGGGTACGCCGTCGAAGCACGCGCACGCGGCGGGAACGACGAGGCGGTGTGCCGCCCGGGCGTCCTCATCTACAAGGTGAACGCCGGCGTCGACACCGGCATGGGTCCGGTGACGGTCTACGACTCCCGCCCCGACAGCGGCGGCTGCACCCGCAGCCCCAACGTCCACGCCGAGCTCTCCGACGCCCCCTTCACCCCGGGCGAGACCTTCAAGGACCCGAAGAGGGGCATCCGGATCTCGGTCACGGAGGCGGGCCCCGAGGACGGGTACCGGGTGCGGGTGACCCGACGGTAGGCAGGGCGGACCGGACCAGAGCCCCCGGGTGACTCGGGCGGTCCGGGGACGGCCCCGGGGCTAACGTAGGGCGGCAACCGCAAGGGCAGCAGACAGGCCGCCTCGCCGCCCCGAAGCGCCCCCGGTCCCCAATTCCCCCGTCCCCCGACCCTCGACCCCCTTCCCCCGACCCCCTTCCTCCGTCCCCCTTCCTCCGTCCCCCGACCCGTTCCCGGGGCCGACGCCGCACCCCCCAGAGCACCCCCGTACCGCCGTACCGCCGTACCGCCCGTATCGGAGAATCCACCGCATGCCCGCGACCAGGACGCCAGCGCCCGCCACGCCGCCCGGGGCCGCCGCGCCCGCCCCGCCTCCGCAGGCCGCCGCGCCCGCTCCGGCGGAGGCGGTCACGCCGCTGATCCGCGGGGTCGCCGTGCTGCGGCAACTGACCGACGCCGGCGGCACGGTGAGTCCGAGTGAACTGGAGCGCAGCACCGGTCTGGCGCGTTCGACGGTCGACCGGATCGTCGCGACCCTCGCCCGCATGGGATACGTCCGCCTCGACGGCCGGGACGCCGTGCTGGCCCCCCGCGTCATGGAACTCGGCAACGCCTATCTGGCCGCGCTGCGCCTGCCGGCGCTGCTGTCAGCGTCCGCGGACGCTCTGGCCGACGAACTCGACGAGTCGGTGTCCCTGGCGGTCGCCGACGGCGACGGCATCCGCTTCGTCCACCAGGCGACCCGCCGCCGCGCGATGTCCCTGAGCTTCCGCATCGGCGACCTGCTGCCGGCCGAACGCACCGCGCCGGGACCGCTGTTCGCCACCGAGTGGACCGACGAGGAGTGGCGGTCCTGGCGCGCCCGCCGCACGGCGGACCCGGACGACCGGGCCTTCCCGGCCGTCCCGCCACCACCCCCCGCGCTCTCGGACGACGACGGCTTCGCCCGCCGGACGGCCCTTGCCGCGGACGAGGACTGCGCCCTGGACGACCAGTTGATCGAAGCGGGCCTGGTGGCCGTGTCCGTCCCGGTCCGCGACCCGGGCACCGGCCGGATCGCGTGCGTGGCGAGCGTCGTCAGCCACACGAGCCGGCACACGGCGGCGGATCTGCGCGCCACCCTGCTCCCGCGGCTGAGGGCGGCTGTCGCGGCGATGGAGGACGACCTGCGTCGGGCGCCGGCCGCGGAGTCCGGGCCGCCGCCCGCGGGGCTGGCCATCTGGACGGGGGCGTCCAAGCAGGAACTGGGCCGCGAGTTCATCGAGTCCCTCGCCCGGGGCCTGACCGTCCTCACGGCGTTCGGCGAGGGCAGGGCCGAACTCACCCTCGCAGACGTCGCGAAGGCGACCGGGCTCGCACGGGCGACCGCCCGCCGGGCGCTGATCACCTACCAACACCTGGGCCTGGTGACGCCGTCCACTCCCCGCACGTTCGCCCTCACCCCACGGGTCCTCGCCCTCGGCTTCCCGCCGCTCTCCCGCACCTCGCTCCCCCGGATCGCGGCTCCGCACATGGCGGCGCTGGCGGGCGACATCCGGGAGACGACGTCGCTGGCGGTGCTGACCGAGTCGCGCGAGGAGATCCGGTACACCGCGCGCACCGCCGCGAACCACGTCATGAGCGTGGACGTCGGCGTCGGCACACAACTCCCCGCCCACGCGACATCGATGGGCCGCGTGCTG
The DNA here is from genome assembly GCF_003032475.1 of Streptomyces sp. P3. NCBI lineage: Bacteria > Bacillati > Actinomycetota > Actinomycetes > Kitasatosporales > Streptomycetaceae > Streptomyces > Streptomyces sp. P3. The sequence continues at coordinate 2,787,400 of NZ_CP028369.1, read as the reverse complement.
CTGGCCGCGCCCACGGACCCCGCCTCGGCGTACGCCCTGGCGGACGAGGAACTCGAACAGGGGGTGCGCGCGATCGCCGTCCCGATCCGCGACCGTGCGGGCCGCACGGTCGCCGCCCTGAACGCGGCCACCCATGTCGCCCGCCGTACGGCCGAGGAATGCGTGCGGGACATCCTCCCCGCCCTGCGGTCGACGGCCTCACGCATCGAGGCCGACCTCCACACTGCAGCCCGCTTCACCCACGTCCCTCTGACCTGACCGCCCTCGTCGCCTCCGCTCCGATCCGACAACTCCGCACCGATGGCCTGAGTTGAACCGATTCCTCGGAACCGATTCCTCCGAACCATGGCCATCCGATCCGATCTGCTCTGATCCGATCTGCTCTGATCCGATCGAATCTGCTCCCGATCGGCTTCTCGGCAGGAACGACGACCCTCGACATTCGTCGAACCGGTTCGATGAACCTAACACCGGAGAAACCAGCCGACAACGCTCCGCGCGTCACCCCTTCCACAGACCCCTCCGCCCTCCCGGTCACGCCGACGCCGGCCCTCCGTCACCCTCCTCCGGCCCCGCGGCCACTCCCGGGGCGGCCCCAGAGGCCCGTACCGAGGTCGACCCCGAGGACCGTCCCGCCCGTCGAGGCCGAGATCGTCCCGAGGCGACCCGGAGTCGATCCCTCACGCCGACAGGGCCGGTCACCCCGCGTGACGAGGGCTTTTCTTCCGGCACATCACCCCCGCGGACCGGTGACAGGCGGGTCCGTGCACCCTCGGGTCACGCCGCGCACCCACACCCGCCGGCGTTTCCAGGGCGTTACGAGAAATCCGGCGCGAAACGTTGACACCCGTCCGGGTTGCTCCTACCTTCACTTCACGCGAACCGGTTCGACGATCGGCCACCCGGCCGATGTCGCTCCCCGGAACAGTCGAACCGGTTCGATCAACCCCGGCAAGGAGTCCCGTGAACATCGGTGAGATCGCCAAGCAGGCCGGTGTCTCGCGGAGCACCGTGTCGTACGCCCTCAGCGGGAAGCGCCCCGTGTCCGAGGAGACCCGCGACAAGATCCAGCAGGTCATCGACGAGCTGGGCTACCAGCCCAACGCGAGTGCGCGGGCCCTGGCCAACGGCCGGACCAACACCATCGGTCTGGTCTTCCCGCCCGCCGGCAACCACTACACCGGCATGCAGCTGGACTTCATCGGCAGCGTGACGGAGGCCGCCGCGGCCCACGACTACGACGTGCTGCTCTCACCGAGCGGCATGGACAGCGACCGCTCGTTCCAGCGTCTGCTGGGCGAACGGCGGGTCGACGGCGCGATCCTGATGGAGATCCGGCTGCAGGACGACCGGCTCGACCATCTCACCGCGCTGGACTTCCCCTCCGTCGCCATCGGCCGCACCGCGCACCCGCAGGGCAGCTGGTGGGTGGGCCTGGACCACACGGCGCTGGCGGCGGCCTGCGTGCACCACCTCGCGGACCTGGGTCATCGCAGGGTCGCCTTCGTCAACCGGCCCGAGCAACTGCTGCGGGCCGGCTACGAATCGGCCCACCGAGGCCTCGACGGGTTCACCAAGGCCGCGGCGGAACGCGGCCTCACCGTCAAAACGTACTGCTGCGGGGACGACGCCGCCTCTGGCCTCGCCTGCCTGGAGCGGATCCTGCACGACGACCCCGCCACCACGGCGCTGGTCACGCTCAACGAGGCCGCGCTCGGCGGCCTCTACCGAGGGCTGGCGCAGGCCGGCCGCCATGTGCCGCGCGACTTCTCCGTCACCGGGGTCGTGGCCGGAAGGTGGGCGGAGACGGTGACCCCGCAGCTCACCGCGGCCGACGTGCCGGCGGAACAGATGGGCCGCCTCGCCGTCGACCTGCTGGTCGAACGGCTCGACCATCCCGACACACCGGCCCGGCACCACCTGCTCGCCCCGCCGATCTCGCTGCGGGCCAGCACCGCGCCCGCCGGCGACACCCCCGCCGGAGCCGCTCCCGCCGAGCCGGGCGAGGACCCCGCCGCCTCCTCCACGCACCCCTAGCCGTCACCGGGGGCGGCTCCCCGGCGCCCCAGGCGCCCAGGCGTCCCCGCCGCACCCCGGCCCCTCTCCCCCGGTCGCTCCCTGACTCCCTCGCTCCCTTCCCGCCCGTCCCCACCTTCCGCACCGCCCGACTGCACACCTCACCGACCCGGTTCGACGAACCCGGCGGCCCCCGATCACCCCTCTCCTGGCACACCCGTGCCGCCTTCACGGCACACCCACGTCGTGCCGATCCCCCGGGCACATCCGTGCCGATCCCAGGGCACATCCGTGCCGAAAACCCTTGAGGACACGCCATGAACAGATCCGCCGGACGGCGTCTCACCGCCGCAGTCCTGACCGTCGTCGCCGTCACCGCCGGCGCCACCGCGTGCTCCTCCGGAGCGAGCGACACGTCCACGAAGGCCTCGGACGGCGGCACGTTCACCATCTGGGACCCCTACCCCCAGTTCGACAAGAGCTCGGCGTGGGCGAAGCTGCTGGACGGCTGCGGCACCGAGGCCGGCGTGAAGATCAAGCGGACCGCGTTCGACACAAGTGACCTCACGAACAAGGCGCTGCTGGCGGCGCAGCAGGGCAACTCCGCGGACTTCCTCATCGTCGACAACCCGGTGGTGTCGACGCTGGCGGAGGCGGGCGTGCTGACCTCGACCGAGGAGAACAAGCTGGCCGTCTCGGGCGTGGACCGCAACCTGATCGCGGCCGGCCAGCTGAAGGGCAAGATCTACGGCACGCCCATCGGCGCCAACACCCTCGCCCTGTACTACAACAAGGCGGTCCTGAAGGCGGCCGGGGTGGACATCTCCTCGGTCAAGGACTGGAAGTCCCTGACGGCGGCGCTCGCGAAGGTCAAGGGAGCGGGCAAGAAGGGCATCACGTTCTCCGCGATCGGCACGGAGGAGGGCAGCTTCCAGTTCCTGCCCTGGTACTGGGGCTCCGGAGCCCAGCTGACCGCGCTCGACTCCGGCCAGGCGGTCTCCGCGCTGTCGCTGTGGAAGGGCTGGCTGGACAAGGGCTACGCCCCCAACTCGGTGATCAACAACACCCAGACGACCAGCTGGCAGGAGTTCGCGACCGGCGACTACGCGTTCGCGGAGAACGGCACCTGGCAGCTCGGCAACGCCGCGAAGGCCGGCTTCGACTACGGCGTCATCCCCGTGCCCGCCGCCACCGGGGGCGACGCCGCGGCCCCGACGGGCGGTGAGTTCGTCACCGTCCCGGTGCAGGACGACACCGGCCGCTACGCCACCACCCAGAAGCTGGTGTCCTGCCTGAGCAGCAGCCAGAACCTGCTCGCCACCGACACGACGCTGTCCTACGTGGCTCCCACCGCCGAGGTCCAGGACAAGCAGGTCGCGGCCGACCCCGGGCTCAAGCCGTGGGTCGACGCGGTGCACGCCGCCAAGGGACGCACCAGCGACGACCTGGGCACCAAGTACCCCAAGATCTCGGAGCAGTTGTGGAAGGCGGTGCAGTCCGCCCTCAGCGGGTCCGCGTCCCCGAAGGACGCGCTGACCGCAGCCCAGTCCGCCGCCAAGTGACCAGGACCCCGGCCAGCCGATGAAGCACACGACAACGTCGCCGGACCGCCGGCCGGTGCGCGACCGGAACGGGGCGGCGACCGCCGCCCCGCCCCCGGCCCGCATCCCGGACCGCCCCCCGGCCCGGCGCCGTCCCGCCTCCCCTCAGTGGACCGCCTGGGCGTTCCTCACCCCGGTGACCCTCTACCTCGTCCTCTTCTACGCCTATCCGCTCTACCGCAACATCGACCTGAGCCTGCGCCACTACACCGTCCGTTCCTTCGTCCGGGGCGACGCGCCGTTCACGGGCCTGGCCAACTACCGGACCGTCTTCGACGACCCGACGTTCGCTCCCGCGCTGCTGCACACAGCGGTGTTCACCGCCGTGTGTCTGGTCTTCCAGTACGCGATCGGCCTGGCGCTCGCCGTCTTCTTCAACCAGCACTTCCGGCTCTCCGCCACCCTGCGCGCGCTGTTCCTGGTGCCGTGGCTGCTGCCGCTCATCGTGTCGGCGTCGACCTGGTCGTGGATGCTCAACAGCGACTCCGGCATCGTCAACGCCGCCCTGCACGCCGTCGGGATCGGCCCGGTGAACTGGCTGACCTCGCCGTCCTGGTCGCTGGCCTCGGTGATCATCGCGAACATCTGGATCGGCGTCCCGTTCAACCTGGTCGTGCTCTACAGCGGCCTGCAGTCCATCCCCGCCGGTCTGTACGAGGCGGCCGCGCTCGACGGAGCGAACGCCTGGCAGCGCTTCTGGCGCATCACCTTCCCCCTGCTGCGGCCGGTGTCCGCGATCACCCTGCTGCTGGGCCTCGTCTACACGCTCAAGGTCTTCGACATCATCTGGATCATGACCAAGGGCGGCCCGGCCGACTCGTCCACCACCTTCGCCACCTGGTCCTACCAACTCGGCTTCGGCAACCTGCTGCCCTCCTTCGGCCCCGGAGCGGCCGTCGGCAACCTGCTGGTCGTCGCCGCCCTGGCCTTCGGCCTGATCCACGTCAGGGTCCAGCGAAAGCAGGCACTGTCATGACGCACGCACGGACGGTCCCGAACCGTCGCCGCCGCACCTGGGTGAAGACGGCCGTCGGCCTGCTGCTGACCGCGGTCATGCTCTTCCCGGTCTACTGGATGCTCAACGTGTCCTTCACCCGCGACCAGGACATGCGCAAGAGCCCGCCGGACCTGTTCCCCACCCACGTGACCCTGGAGGGCTACCGGGCCGTCGTCGACCAGCAACTGCCCTACCTCGGCACCAGCCTCGTCATCGGCCTCGGCACGGTGGCCCTGACCGTCGCACTGGCCGCGCCCGCCGGCTACGCGCTGGCCAAACTGCGCCCGCGCGGCCGCGGGATCCTGGGCTTCGTCCTGCTGGCCGCGCAGATGATCCCCGGCATCATCATGGCGATGGGCTTCTACGCCATCTACCTGCAGCTCGGCATGCTCCAGTCGGTACCCGGCCTGATCGTCGCCGACTCGACGCTGGCCGTCCCGTTCGCCGTCCTCATCTTCACCGCGTTCATGTCCGGCATCCCCGGCGAGCTGCTGCAGGCCGCGAAGACGGACGGAGCCGGCCCGCTGCGCACCTTCCGGTCGATCGTCCTGCCGATGAGCCGCAACTCCGTCGTCACGGTGTCCCTGTTCGCCTTCCTGTGGTCCTGGTCCGACTTCGTCTTCGCCAGCACCCTCGTCAACGGCGGCGCCCACGAGCCGATCACCCTCGGCATCTACCACTACATCGGCAACAACAACCAGCAGTGGAACGCCATCATGGCCACCGCCGTCGTGGCCTCGCTGCCGGCCGCGGTCATCCTCGTCCTGGCCCAGCGGTACGTCGCCGCAGGCGTGACCGCGGGCGCCGTCAAGGACTGACACCGGCGCCGACCGCACCGGCACCACCCGTGCCGTCCCGCACCCCACCCCGGCGGGTCGCCCTGTCGCCCCGCGGCACCCGTGCCACCGCGCACCCCCGAGCCGTCGCGCGAGCACCGTCGCCCCGTCCTGCGGAGCGAACCGCGGACCACGGACCACGGACCACGGACCGCGAACCGCCGACCACCCCCGCACAAGAAATGAGTGCCGCCTCCATGACCGCCGCACCGGCCGGCCCGGCCTTCTCCGTCCACGACATACCCTTCAGCACGCACGGTTCCTGGTTCGGCGTCTCCCCCGTGCTGTCGGAGCGGACGCGCGCCGAGGACCTCCATCTCGTCTCGCACCAGAACGGCATGCACGCCGTCCTGCGCCTCGTCCCCCTCGACGCGGCGACGGGCGGGCGGGCGGAGACCGCCGTCGAGGCGACGCCGGGCCTGCTCGGCTGGACCGGCGCGGCCGGGCGCGTGGACCTCGCCTACGAGTCGCCGGACACCGTGCGCGTGCACGGCCGGGGACTGGACCTGCGGGTCACCGCGGCGGCGCAGGCCCTGACACCGTTCGGCGGGACCTACTTCTACCGCGACCCGGTGGACGACGCGCACGTGTTCACCTCCTACGAGACCGGCCGCCGTTACCGGATCACCGTGCTGTCGGGCACGGTCACCGCGGTCTCCGGCTCCCAGGCGCTGGGCGCCGGCGACCGCGGTCTCACGGTCACCGCCGGAGCCGACGGCTCGTGGGAGGTCGCGGTCGAGGAACTCGGCACCGCGCGAGTGCCCTTCCACTCCTCCGCGACGTTCGACGAGGTCCGGGAGGCCGCGCGGGAACTGTTCGCCCGCTTCGCCGACACGGTCGCCCCCTGGAGCTCGGCCGCCACCCCGGCCGCCGAACTCGCCGCCTACGTGGTGTGGTCGGCGACCGTGCTCCCGGCCGGTCTGGTGACCCGGCCCGCCGTGCTGATGTCCAAGCACTGGATGGACAAGGTGTGGAGCTGGGACCACTGCTTCAACGCCCTTGCTCTGGCCCCCGGTTGCCCCGAGCTGGCCTGGGACCAGTTCTCCCTGCCCTTCGACCACCAGGACGACAGCGGCGCGCTCCCCGACTCCGTCACCCACTCCGAGGTGCTCTACAACTTCGTCAAACCGCCCATCCACGGCTGGGCCTTCGGTCACCTGCGCCGACGGCTCCCCGAGCCGCTCACCCGGGCGCAGCTGACCGAGGCGTACGAACGGCTCACCCGCTGGACGGACTTCTGGCTCACCGCGCGGCGCGCACCCGGCGCCGCAATGCCCCACTACCAGCACGGCAACGACAGCGGCTGGGACAACGCCACCACCTTCGACCCCGGACGTCTCGCCGTCACCGCCGAACTCACCGCCCTGCTGGTCCTCCAACTCGACGAACTGGCCCGGCTGGCCGACGAACTGGGCTTCCACGAGGACGCCGGTCTCCGCACCGCCACCGCCGACGCCCTGCAGGCGGCCCTGCTCGACGAACTGTGGGACGGCGAAAGGTTCCTGAGCCGCCCCGCCCACGGTGGGGCCCGCACCCCCAGCGCCAGTCTGCTGGACCTGATGCCGATCGTGCTCGGCGACCGTCTGCCCCACGCGGTCCGCGACCGGCTGGCCGAACGGATCGAGGCCCATCTCACCGCGTTCGGCCTGGCCACCGAACACCCCGCCTCCCCTCACTACGAGCCCGACGGCTACTGGCGCGGCCCCATCTGGGCCCCCGCCACCGTCCTGATCGAGGACGGCCTGCGCCGCGCCGGGCACACCCGCCTCGCGGACGAGATCAGCGCCCGCTTCCGCGCACTGTGCGAGGCCTCGGGATTCGCCGAGAACTTCGACGCCCTGACCGGCGAGGGACTGCGCGACCGCGCCTACACCTGGACCGCGAGCAGCTACCTCCTCCTCGCCCGCGACCACGAACGCCGCAGCGGCGACGCCAGGACCTCCGAGAGCGCCGCCACCGTCGTCTGAACCACGAGCGACGACCCACCCACACGTCCGGCACGGGGGCCGGCACAGCAACATCCAGCCCAATCCCTGAAGGGACGTAAGCACATGCCACGACTCGGGCAAAGGCGCTCGGCCAAGAGACGCCTTCTCCACGGCATCACCAGGACGCTGCTCCCGCTGACCGTCATCGCCGGCGTCACCAGCGTGACGGCGACGCCGGCCTCCGCCGCCACCCCCACCCTCACTGTCGACCTCGGCACCACCACCGGAGCCTTCCGCGGCGGCGCCTCCGGGGCGCTGTACGGCCTGTACGGGCCGGACGTGCCGACGAACAACCTCATCGAGGGGATGGGGCTGACGACCACCAACACCAAGTACCAGGACGGACAGCAGCACCCCGGCTCGGACGCGCTGGAGATCGCCAAGCCCTTCGTCGACAGCGGCGGCGGCGACGTGTTCATCTACATGACGGACGTGTACCGCAACACGTACGAGCGCGCGAGCTACGCGGAATACCAGGCGAACATGAAGACCCAGGTCGAGCAGGCGAAGGCCAGCCCCTACGCGAGCCACATCGTCTTCATCCCCTACAACGAGCCCGACCTGAACTGGTTCAGTGGCATGCGCACCAATTCGACCGCGCTGGCCAACTTCAACGCCGAGTGGCGCCAGACCTACAACTTCATCAAGGGCCTCTGGCCCGCAGCACGGCTGGCCGGACCCAACACCTCCAGCTACACCAGCTCCTCCCTCAGCGGCTTCCTCACCTACTGCAAGGCCAACAACTGCCTGCCCGACGTGGTGACCTGGCACACCCTGGGCAGCCCGGCCGACGTGCGCAACACCGTCAACTCCTACCGCGCGGTGGAGTCCGCCGCGGGGATCACCTCCCCGATCACCGTCAACCTCAACGAGTACGCCCACCGCTACCACCTGACCGACCCCGGCCAGATGGTCCAGTGGATCGCGGCCATCGAGGACGAGAAGGTCGACGGCAACCTGCCGTACTGGAACATCAACGGCAACCTCGGCGACTCGGCCGCCGCCCAGAACACCCCCAACGCCCAGTGGTGGCTGTACAACTGGTACAGCTCCATGAAGGGCGGCAGCACCGTCAAGGTCACCAGCACCGAGGCCAATGCCGCGTACACCCTCCAGGGCGTGGCGAGCCTCGACACGGCCAAGAAGCAGGCCCGCGTCATCCTCGCCGGCGGCGGCACCAGCGGTGCCTCCAGCACGGTGATCAAGAACATCGACCCCGCGGTCTTCGGCAGCACCGTGCACGTCAGCGTGTTCCAGGACCGCTACAGCGGCTACGTCGGCGCGGCCGCCACCCCGACCCGGCTCTCCGACGCCGACGTCGCCGTGGGCTCCGACGGCTCGATCACCCTCCCGCTCACCCTCGACGCGATGTCCGCGTACCAGGTGATCGTCTCCCCGGGCGGCACCGGCAGCGCCACGGCCTCCGACAGCACCTGGACGGGCACGTACGAGGCCGAGAACGCCACCCTCAGTGGCAGCGGCTACAACATCAACACCGAGGGCACGACCGGCAACGTCGGTAAGTTCGCCACCTCGGGCACCAAGGACGTCGGCGGTCTGCGCACCGGCTCGACCACGGTGATCTCCTTCCCCGTCTCCGTCCCCACCACCGGCGACTACGACCTGTCGGTGTTCGGCAACAGCTACGCCAAGGACGCCGACGTCAAGGGCCCGACGAACGTGTACGCGCGGGTCGACGGCGGAGCCTCGGCCAGGATCGACATACCCGTCGGCTTCCAGTGGGTGGTCTGGGGGCACAGCGACACCATCGTGCACCTCACCGCCGGCAGCCACACCATCACCCTCGCCACCACCGGCGACAACGGAGCGAAGACCGCCGGCGACGCCATCATCGACAAGATCGACCTGAGGTACAAGGACGCCGCCGTCCAGGGCACCACGCTCTACGAGGCCGAGCAGGCGACGCTCTCCGACAGCGGCACCGCCACCTACGCCTCCCAGGGCCAGTCCGGCGCGGGCGCGGTCAACCTCACCTCCGGCAGGTCCGCGACCTTCTGGGTCTACTCCGCGCAGGACGGCTACGCCGACCTGACAGCCCGCTACCGCAACACCGGCCGGGCCGGCCTCACCGTCAACGGCAAGGCCGCCGACGACCAGATCCTCTCCGGCACGACGACCAGCGCCTGGTCCACCTCCACCAACCGGGTCCACCTGACCGCCGGCATCAACAAGGTCGCGGTCACCGGCACCAGCGGCACCCTGACCCTGGACGACCTGGCCGTCACCCCGTTCGGCGCCGGCGACGCCGTCACCACCGGCAACGTCGTCACCTACCAGGCCGAGAACGGCACCCTCACCGGCACCGCGGCCACCGACACCACCTACACCCAGGCCGACGGCGGCGTCGTCACCGGCATCGGCAACGGAACCGCCAACTCCCTCACCCTCGCAGTCAACGCGCCCACGGCCGGCACCTACGCCATGACCATGCGGTACGCCAACGCCGAGGAACTGCCCTCCAACCACTACAACCCCGACCTGTACGCCGAGCACGCCGACGTCAGCGTCAACGGCGGCACCGCCACCCGCGTCAACTTCGCCAGCACCCTGCACTGGAACCAGTTCGGCACCCACACCGTCCCGGTGACCCTGGCCCAGGGCGCCAACACGGTGAAGTTCACCGCCTCACAGCTCTACAACTACGACGGCACGACCATCGGCGTCGTCTACTCCGGCGGCGGCAGCGACATCGGACAGCCCATGCGCTCCAGCTCGGCGCCCCACCTGGACGAGGTCTCCTTCGCCCCGCAGAACCTGCACATCGGCGCCGCGACCGGCTTCTCCTCCACGGCCGTCGCCCAGCACAGCTCGCTCTGCCTCGAGGACCCCGCCCAGTCCACCTCCGACGGCACCCAGTACCAGCAGAACACCTGCACCGGCGGACAGGAGCAGATCTTCGACTTCCACCCCGTCAGCGGCGCCACCGACACCTACACCGTCGTCAACCACGCCGGCGGCAAGTGCCTCGACATCTCCCAGGTCTCCACCGTCAACGGCGCCGCCGTCCAGCAGTGGACGTGCACCGGCGCCGCCAACCAGCGGTTCACCCTCCGCCCGGTGACCGCCCTCGGCAACAGCCACGACTACCAGCTCGTCGCCGTACACAGCGGCAAGTGCGTCGACGTCAGCACCATCTCCACCGCCCCCGGCGCCCTCGTCCACCAGTGGACCTGCGACACCGGCAGCACCCTGACCACCAAGAAGAACCAGATCTGGCGCCTGCTCGGCAAGTCATGACCGCCCGCGCCTCCCGCCGGCCCCGGCCGGCGGGAGGCGCCGGTACGCCGGTACGCCGAGAGGCGCGGGGACGCCGGTACGCCGGGAGGCGCGGGGACGCCGGGAGGCGCGGGAACGCCGGGAGGCGCGGGAACGCCGGGAGGCGCGGGAACGCCGGGAGGCGCGGGAACGCCGGGAGGCGCGGGGACGCCGGCGAAAACCCTCCGCCCCCATACCGACGACGCTCCGCGGAGCACATCCGCTAGGCTGTCCCTGGTCGGTCATCGGTACGCCGCGCCGTCCGCTCAGGCAACAGAGCGGAAAGCGTCGCACCGGGTCTGACCAGCGGGCTTGTACTACAGGTCGAAGATCCACCCCAAGGATCCTCAACAGGTAACCCACAAGCCCCTGCCTTCGTAGCTCAGGGGATAGAGCACCGCTCTCCTAAAGCGGGTGTCGCAGGTTCGAATCCTGCCGGGGGCACAACACATCAAGCAGCTGACCTGGGGTTTCCCCCCCCAGGTCAGCCCTCCGCTCGGCCTCGCGATCCTCATCCGGGGCCGTTTGCGTGAGCGAAAGGACTTCTTCGTCGAGAGCTTCGGCGGCGGCATGCTCGCCCGGTCAACCTCATCGGCGAGGCATCCGCGACACTCACTGACTCAGGTCGACGATGCCCTCGACGGCCCCGGCCAGGACGGTTTCAGGCGGCGTGTGGGGTGAAGGTGACGTGGGAGTCACCCTCGTCGATGGCCACGTTCAGGGTGCCGTCCAGGGCCTTGGCCAGGCGTCGCAGCAGCGGGAGAGTGGGCACAGTGTCACCGCCCTCCATCCGGGACACCTGAGGCTGCGTCATCCCAGCCCGCTCGGCCAGTTCAGCCTGGGACAGGCCAAGCTCGATCCGACGGTCGTAGACCGCCTGCCCGAGATCGCCGGCCAGCCGCGCGTCGACGTACTCCTGGTCGTACTCCACCGTCTCACCCGCAAGCTGCCGGGCCCGGCGCGTCCTCCACGTGCTGTGATTCATCAACTCTCCTTGCGGCGATCGTAGGTGTGCTCGGCTCGACCGTGCTCGGCTTCGCAGACCTTCTGGGCCTGCTGCGCACGCTCGACTTCCGCCGCCTCGCGCATCCTCGTCTTGCGGAACACTGTCAGCAGAACAATCCGCTGCCCGGGAGCGAGCCAGTACGGGATGCGCACGGCCTCGCCGTCCAGTTCGAAGCGCAGTTCACGCAGCTTGCCGCCCAGGTGCCGCGAGTACGGCTCACCGAGAGTCGTCGGCTCGTCCAAGAGACGGTCCGTCTTGTCCTCCACACGCCGGTAGAGGCGGAACGGAAGCAGCTCAAGCCAATCCCTCACTTCGGCTTCGATCTCGATCTCCCACCGCTCCGTCATGCAATCAACGGTATATACCTTCAATTGCATAGCGCAAGTCTCCACAGGCTCGCAGCCTGCGCCCTCCCTGGTCGCGCCGCGCCCGCGAGGTCGTCCACCTCGTGGCCGGCCCGGAACGGATTCAGCACACACGAGGCCGGGAAACCTCGTGAGAACCACGGAGGGGTGTTTTCGCAGGCCAGGCACCACATCGCCAATGTTTCCGCAGGTCACAGCCTTGATCAGGGAAAACTCCTAAAGCGGGTGTCGCAGATTCGAATCCTGCCGGGGGCACAACGCGTTACCGCTCTGACCTGGGGTTTATCCACCAGGGAGGGGTTTTGCTCGGCCTCGGACTCCTCGTCCGGGGCCGTTTGCGTGAGCGGGCGAATCACCAGGTACCCACGCGCACCGCAAGGTCTCTACGCCCCTCACGCCCTGACTCCGGCCTTCCCGGGCAAAGCGTGAAGCGGCAGCCGAGGCGCCACCCACACCACACCACACCACACCAGACATGCCATATTTGAAGTATGGCAACTCGGAAGATCACTATCACCGTGCCGGAAGAGCTGGTGGAATCGATCAAGGAACGCGTCGATGCGCGCGGGGTGTCCAGTTACATTGCGGCCGCCGCCGCTCATCAGGACGCCATGGACCGACTGCGCGAGTTGGCTGAACGCCTCGAAGAAGAGCACGGCGCCGTGACGGACGACGAGCAGCAAGCAGCGCTGGACCGTATCGCCGCGATTGACAGCTGGCACGACGAGCAGCACTCGCATTCAGACGAGGCCCCGTGAGCCGCACCGTCCGAGCGAAACTGCACCGGCCGCGACAGCGCGTTTTCGTGTTCGACTCCGAGGCCCTCTCCAAGTCGGTTCACGGCGATCGGGAGATGGCCGCGCTGATCAAAACGGCTCCGCGGCTCGACATCCCGATCGTCACGTCGGCGCTCACGACCTTGGAAGCATGGGACCCTCGCGAAACGTCGAAGCAGGCGCTGTGGAACTGGACACTGTCCCGGATCCGCGTCGTACACACGGACGACCAGATGATCGCCATGGCGCGCGACATGCTGAAGGCAGCCGGTCTGCATGGTCACAAGTACGCCATCGACGCCATCCTGGCGGCTGTGGCAGGGCGGGAAGCCGGGCAGGGAGCTGAGGCAACCGTCTTCACGTCCGACACCGGACGACATGGCTCAACTCCTCGCGGGACACTCCGTGCGAGTCGAGAAGGTCTGACGAAACGCCGCCGCACCTCACTCCGACGACTCACCGGCTCCCCCGACTGACCGCTGACCGTGCGCCGATGGGATCCTCCGTTACCTGCGGTCGATGCGACGGGTTCCGCCGCGGTGCGCTGGAGGGTGTGACGTACCGGGGCGACGACTGCGCAAGCACCTGTACCTTCAGGACTTCGAGGACGTCGGCGAGGTGGCGGCGTCCTCTCCCGTTTTGCCGGGACTCGCCGGGCCGGCCGCTGCCGCCCTCTCCGGAGTAGGCCACTAGTCACCGACGGGGAGGGCGTGAGCGAGGTCAGCATGCCGGACGGGTGGCAGACCGTACGCAGAACCCAGCGGGAGCGAGCCCGCAGCACAGTGTCCGGGAGGTGCTTCATGACGGCCGAGATGGTGGCCCCGGCGTGGATGCATGAGCAGATCACGGCGCAGGAGTACGACTCCTGGTCCGAGGAACAGTGCGCCGGCATCGAGATCGTGGACGGGATGGTCGTCGTGAGCCCGAGCGCGTCCAAGCGACACAACCGGCCGGCCCGCATTCTGGCGAACGCCCTGGATGCCGCCGCCGGCCCGGAGTGGAACGCCGACACCGACTTCGACGTCCGGCTTCAGGACGTTCCGCTCACCAATCGCCGCCCGGACGTCGTCGTGTACCGCGCAGACACGATCGATGTCACCCCCACCCGCCCTGAGCACGTGCTGCTGGTCGCGGAGGTGGTGTCGCCGGGCTCGGAGACCACCGACCGGATCGTGAAGGTCGACCAGTACGCCAAGGCGGGCATCGGCTTCCACTGGCGGATCGAGCAGGCCGCGACAGGCGTTCCTCTCGTGTACACCTACGTTCTCGACCCCGCAACGAAGACCTACCGGGACGGAGACGTTTTCACCGGCGTCCTCAAGGTAGTGGCCCCCTTCCCGGTGGAGATCGACCTCGGGCAGGTCTGACTGGCTATGCGCTGCTCGGCAGCCGGCAGCGCGTGAGCGATGCGTGAGCGATGCGTGAGCGATGCGTGAGCGATGCGTGAGCGATGCGTGAGCGATGCGTGAGCGATGCGTGAGCGGACAGCCCGATACGGGGCGGCATGAGCCGGATCAAGTGGCTCGCCGTGCGGTTCTGACCAGGGGAAACAGCACCGCGCGGCAGCGCGAGGCACCCCCCGGCAAGGATCCGGTCCCACTCCTGAAGCGGGGGTCGCAGGTTCGAATCCTGCCGGGGGCACCAGGTCAAAGGCGCGACGCCGGCCGCCGTCAGCAGCGTGGCGCAGCCGCGCCACGCGACGTGCAGCCGGACCACCCGCAACCCTGCGTCAGCCGCCACCCGCGTGAAGGTCGCGGCGGAGGTCTCAACACGGATGGTGCTCACAGGTACGTTCCCATCCACTCGTCTATACGAGATGCGCCAGGAGGGGTAGCGGTGGACAGTCAGTCCGCCGAACGGGGCGTGAGGCACCTGGGCGGGGCCGAGCCCCGGCACCGCGTGGCACGGGGGCCGGGGGCGGAGCGGACATCGGGCAGGGACGCACCGCGCCGCACCGGAACCTGACGCACTGGTCGCCCGCGCCGACCGACTTGTGCAAAACGTCAAAGTGCGACCCGCGGGTTTGTACACATACGGCTCATGACGAGGCTCCGGGAGAATCCCCTACTCTGACCTCATACGTCAGGTACTCCTGAACTCACAGGCGACTGACGGCAGTTGAGAATCCCCCGGACCGTGAAAACGGGATGTCAGGATGCTTGCACGGCGGCTGTCCGGCCCCTTACGTCCCACGATCCGAGGCCACGACGCAGCACATCGGTCGCGCCTTCCCGCCCGGAATCCTCACCGGACGCCGGCGGGCAGGCCCCGATCCTCGGAAGGCCCGGCAATGACACTGCGAATGGACGGCACAGCAGTCCTGATCCTGCTGGTCGCGACGGCGGCGGCGGTGGCCGTATACCGCCTCAGGGACCAGGCCGCGACGGGCGGCGGCCCGCATGCGCGCGATCTCGTGGGCGCGATCTGCGTCTGGGGGACGGTGGTCGCCGCGTTGGTGGCCCTGTTCGCGTTCTCACCCCCGGCGGCGACGGGCGGCGACTCACGGACGCCGACACAGACCACGTCCTCCGCCCCGTGAGTTCCGCGGGCCCGCTCGCCGGGGAACCACTGGCTCGTACGCGGCGGTGGCACCCGGGGCGGCCGCTCGTCACCTCAGCGGAAAGCCGGCGAGCAGCCCTTCGCCGGAGGACGAGCCCAAGTACGCGCCGTTCCCCGGCGCCGGCTACTTCCGTACCGGCCACCGCTCGGCTCTGATCACGCGATGGGCAAGCGGCTCGTCGCCGAGGGCTGCGGCAACTACAGCAAGGGGCCCGGCGCCTCCTGGACCGAGGCCGATCGCCGCTCCTACGCGGCCTGGCAGCGCAAGCTCGGCTACCCCGGCGACGACGCCGACGGCATCCCTGGCCCGACCAGCCGGGCCAAGCTCCGCGTCCCCAAGCCCTGATCCACGCGTCGAGAGGATTCCTCCCCCCATGACCGCACCCACCGGAATTCCCAAGCTCCTCGCCGACATCGCCGACATCGCCGAGCGCGTCGTGCTGACGTACGTCGAGGTGTTCCTCGCCTCCTCGTCGCGTCCGGCACGACCAACGTCGTCACCCTGTCCGCGCTTCAGTCCGCGGCAATCGCCGTGATTCCCGCACCTCGCCGTGGTCAAGGGCGCCGTCGGCTCCGTGCTCGGTCGCGCCGGTACGGCTTCGTGGCTTCCGGCCAGGAGCGACCCCGCCTCCACCGCCATCAACTGATCAGGAGCAGCAGACGCCATGCTCGACAGAGAGATCGCCCTGGAGTTCGCCGAACACCGCCGCGCCCTCGAAGGCGGGCTGGCGCGGTCGCCGCCCTCCATCCGGGAGAGGTGGGGCTGAGTCATTCCGGCCCGCTCTGCCAGGCTCCTACGGAACCTGACGGTAGGTCTCGCGGCGGTTGCCGACGGCCAGGACCCGCACGATGAGTTGACCGTTCTCGACGGCATGGACGATGCGGTCGTCACGCACCGGTGGCCGGTGGCCGCACCCGTTGCCGGACCAGCCCGGCCCGGTGCGATCGGCCGGTGGACGACGAACTGTCGGATATCCGGGCGACGGCCACCGACCCGGCTGACACGCTGGCACACATGACCACGCCACTGACCGCGAGACAACGGCTTGCCACGCTGCACCGCTATACGGCTGTGAAGGGTGAGGACTTCACCAGCCAGAACCTCGCTTCCGCTCGCACGTCGCAACTGCGCTTCACCCGCTGCTCGTTCGTCGGGACCGATCTACGCCACGCCACCCTGGACGGGTGCTGGTTCACGTTCTGCGACCTCAGCGGCGCAGACCTGCGCGGGGCTTCACTGCGCGAGGTCAGCCTGGCCGGATGCGATCTACGGGGTGCTGACCTTCGCGACACCGATCTGAGCGATGCCAGGTTCGCAAGCGTGAACACCGGCGTGCACCCGCTCGGGCTGACCGACGTCACCGGTGCCCGGTTCGAGGGAGCGTCCCTGCGCGATGTTCGAGCGGAAGGCGTCATCGGGTGGCCGCCCCGGGGCGGGAACGAGTAGGGCCTGCCTGACGGCGTGCCGATGCCGGGCATGCCGGCCGGCGCTTCGAAACAGCCCAGGCGTCTCCTGGAGATACGGGCATCGCCCGGTTTACGCCGGCGCCCCCGCTCCGGCGAGTTGCTCCGGGACGAAGGGGTCCGCGCCCGGCGGGGCGACGGTCAGGCTCGTCTGTGCCCTGACTGCTCAGGAGCAATTGCACGACCATGCGTAGGTGATGAATACGACCGCCACGCCGAACGTGGCGGCCGCCGCGCCGGCCAGTCGCCCGCGCCGCCCTGGCTTCGAGGGACGAAGCAGCTCCCAGCCGCCATGGACGAGGAAGGCCAGCAGGGCACCACCTGCACCGCCGGTGACGAGCGGGCTGCGCTCCCACCCCCAGACGAACGCCAGAGCCAGACCGGCCACGGCGAGGCAGACAATGACCGACAGAATCGCCTCACCGACGAGCTCCGTCAGGAATTCCTTCAGGAACGAACCCACGCCGCGGATCACGCGCAGAACACGACTCCGCGCCACAGGAACAGCCACCCGCCCCCCAGAGCCGTTCTCGAATGATCGGACCCTACGAAATCGCGGCGCAGCGGGAAAGAGCGATCAAGGCCATATGTTCGGCAGCGCGGCAGCGCCACGACCCGGACGCCTCCCCTGGAAGGCGCGGTCGTCGAGGTCGAGGCCGAGTGGATCCTCGTCCACCTTTGACGGGCCCAGCCGGGACACCTCGCAGGCCGGCGAGGACCTTGTGGTCGCTGCGGCTGGACGGGTGTAGTTCGGCACCTGCCTCCCGCGCCCTGCGCCCCGGGCGGCGTGCCGCCGGATTACATGGGCGTGCGCCTCGGCGCGGGGCGTGCCGGTGTCCTTCACGGCCCCGGATCCGACGAATGAAAGAGCGCAATGGCAGAGCGCGACCCACGCAACCGCACTGGCCGCAGCCCGCTACTTCGCGGGCTCGTCGCTGCCGTGCTCACGGCCGGCATGCTGGTGGCCTCAGCGGGACACGGAGCCGGCGCGGCCACTCCGCCGCCCGGCGCGCAGTTCACGCCGTTGACAGCGGCAGTGCTGACCGAGCCGACGCCGTTCGTCGCCACGGACGGCAGGACGCACATCTCGTACGAGCTGCTCACCACGAGCGCCCTGTCCACCGGCACGTCGGTGCGGCTCGACCGTGTCGACGTCCGCGACGCCCGCACGCACCGGGTCGTCGGCACGCTGACCGGGCAGGCGCTGGCCGAGGCCGCCAATCCGGTGGGCGACCCCCTGCCGGGAGCGGACGGGTACACCCCGCCGCCCCCGGCGCCGACGCCGACCGTCATCCAGGGCTCCCAGCAGTGGATCATCTGGCTGGACCTGGCCCTCGACCGCGGTCGGCCGGCCCCCAGGGTCCTCGAACACCGTCTCTCGGGTGCGGTCCTGGCCCCTTCCGGCCCCTCCCCCTTCGAGGAGACGGTGCAGGCCACCCGGACCTCCGGTATCCCGCCGTTGAACCTGAACCCGCCGGTCCGCCCCGGCACTTGGTACTCCAGCGAGTCGTGCTGCGGCAACACCCACCACCGGCGCGGCCTCGCCCCGATCAACGGCCGCTTCTATGTGCCGCAGCGCTTCGCGATCGACTGGTACCGGGTCGGCGACCAAGGGCAGACCTGGGAAGGCGACCCCGCACAGCTCACCAGCTACCTGAGCTACCGTCAGCCGGTCGTGGCCTCGGCCGGCGGCAGAGTGGTGGAGGTCCAGGACGGAATCGCGGACAACACACCGCCCCTCACGCCGCCCGTCCCGCCGATCGAGGACACCGTCGGCAACCACGTCACCGTGCAGGTCGCGCCGGGCCGCTATCTGCTCTACGCCCACATGAAGCCCGGCTCGCTCAGGGTCCGCAAGGGCGACCGGGTCGAAACCGGCCAGGTCCTCGGGCTGATCGGCAACAGCGGCAACTCCACCACGCCGCACCTGCACTTCCAGGTGATGACCACCGCGCACTTCTTCCCGACCGACAGTCCGCCGTTCACCTTCCGGCGCTTCCGCGTCGTCGGGCACGTCGAACCCCGGATCTGGGACGACAACCTGGGCCTTCAGCCGACCGGCGTTCTGCCGATCACGCCCTCGCCGTACGACGGCCGCCACCGTGCGCGGTATCCGCTCGACCGCGAGGTGCTGAAGTTCTGACCGGACGCCGGCCGGGCCGACGGCCGAGGCGCTGCCGCTTTCCCGGTCCGCGTCCCCCGCACAGAGAAACACCAGGTCAGGAGTCCTTTCGTCCAGCGGACGAGAGGGCTCCTGCGCTTGCGGCACACACGCCGTGCGCGGGGATGGCGGGGAGTCGTGCAGGATGCCGCCAAGGATGAGCCGGCCCGGCGCCGGTAGAAGGTTCGCCCGTCGGTGAAGGGCTCCAGGGACTCGGCTCCGTCAAGGGCGTCTTCGGCGTCATCACCGGCACCCGGGTCATGGGCGGGCGCCTTCCTGTCGTACGTCGGGCCATGGGGCACGGGGAGCTGTTCGGGGCGATCTGCTTGATGGCTGGGGGAGTTGACGGCACCAGGATTCATCCCGGGCCGCCGACGCCCAGGCGGGCCGCGAAGAGCGATCGGCTTTCCATCGCGACGAGCTTGCCTCCGGCCTGTTCCCGCTTGATGAGCGCCATCCTGTCCTCGGGGGTCGCCTCGGCGAGGAAGTCGTCGACTCCGGCCTCCTCCGCGATCGCCTTGGCCGTCAGCGGGTTGTCGCCCGTGATCATGACGGTCCTGATGCCCATGCGGCGCAGCTCGTCGAACCGCTCCCGCATGCCGTCCTTGACGACGTCCTTGAGGTGGATGACGCCGAGCACCCGTGCCCCGCGCGAGTCTTCGAGGGCGACGAGCAGCGGGGTGCCGCCGGCCTCGGAGATGCGGTCGGCGGCTAGTGTCCTGCGCCAGTAGTTGATCGTTAGTAGTTGTGTGACTTCTGCTGCTGGTGCGTCAGTTCCTCGTCGGGGCCCGAAGCTGGAACCGTTGCTGCTGTCTGATGACGAGCGGGCGGAGTTGGAGCGGTGGACGCGTAGGGCGACATCGGCCCAGGCCGTGGCCTTGCGGGCGCGGATTGTGCTGGCGTGCGCTGGTCCGGAGGTACCGCCAATCGTCGTGGTCGCCCGCGAGTTGCGGGTGGCCGCCGACACCGTCCGTAAGTGGCGGCGGCGGTTTTTGGCGGAGCGGCTGGACGGCCTGGTCGACGAGCCCCGGCCGGGCCGGCCGCCCACCATCAGCGTCGACCAGGTGGAGGCGGTCGTGGTCACGACGCTGGAGGAGATCCCGAAGAACGCCACCCACTGGTCGCGGAAGTCGATGGCGGAGCACAGCGGCCTGTCGAAGTCCACGGTCGGCCGGATCTGGCGGAAGTTCCAGCTCAAGCCGCATCTGGCGGACACGTTCAAGCTGTCGACGGATCCGTTGTTCGTGGAGAAGGTCTACGACGTCGTGGGTCTGTACTTCAACCCGCCCGAGGGTGCGGTGGTCCTCTCGGTGGACGAGAAGTCGCAGATCCAGGCCCTGGACCGGTCGCAGCCGGTGCTGCCGATAATGCCGGGCATGCCCGAGCGGCGTACTCACGACTACGTCCGCAACGGCCTGACCACCTTGTTCGCCGCGTTCGATGTCGCCACCGGCGAGGTGATCAGTGCCCTGCACCGTCGGCATCGGGCCGTGGAGTTCAAGAAGTTCCTGATCCGGATCGACAAGGAGGTGCCCGCGCACCTGCAGGTCCACTTGATCGTGGACAATTACGGCACTCACAAGACTCCCGCGATCAAGGCCTGGCTGGCCAAACACCCCAGGTTCGAGCTGCACTTCACCCCGACCGGCTCCTCCTGGATCAACCAGGTCGAGCGGTGGTTCGGCTACCTGGCCCACCAGATGATCCGCCGCGGCGCACACAAGAACATCCAGGCCCTCGAAGCCGACATTCGGGCATGGGTCAAGGACTGGAACAAAGAACCCAAGCCGTTCATCTGGACCAAGACAGCCCAAGAGATCCTCGACTCCCTTGCCCGCTTCTGCCGACGGATCTCTGGCGCAGGACACTAGCGTACGGCGGCCCCCGCACCTTTGACGGGGTCTCTTACGGCCCCCGACCGGGACCGGTGGGCAGGCCGCCCGAAACGGAGACGCCGCAGGACGTCACCCGGGGTGTCCGCTCCTGATCGGCCGCCCGTCCCACCCCCTGAACGGCTCAGCCGGTGCCCACCCGCCGACGACCTCACCGTCCTGATGCGCTGCCCGCACCGCGGGGCCGTTCTTAACGGAAGATTGACGCCCTCGGACGGCTCATCCACAGGCCCTCACGTCACTCGCTGCATACGCTGGTTCCGCCGTCCGCGTGATGGCCGAAACCACACGCCGAGCCGCACGTCAGGGGAGCACGCCGATGGCCACCACGGAACACCCGCCTCCGACCCGGATACGGACGTGGATGTTGCAGGGCCTGTCCGACATGGGCAAGCCCGGGGGTCACACCGGACCGCACGCCGAGCCGGAACCCCCGCACAAGGGCCAGCGCTGGTGGCGGGTCATGTGTCTCACCGGCGTCGACTACTTCTCGACCCTGGGCTACCAGCCCGGCATCGCGGCCCTGGCGGCCGGGCTTCTCTCCCCCGTCGCCACCATCGTGCTCGTGGTCGTCACCCTGGCCGGCGCCCTACCGGTCTACCGGCGGGTGGCCGAGGAGAGCCCGCACGGCGAGGGCTCGATCGCCATGCTGGAACGGCTGCTGTCCTTCTGGAAGGGCAAGCTGTTCGTCCTGACCCTGCTCGGGTTCGCCGCGACCGACTTCCTCATCACGATCACCCTGTCCGCGGCGGACGCCTCCACCCACCTGGTCGAGAACCCGCACCTGCAAAGCACTCTGCACGGCAGGCAGATGCTCATCACGCTGGTCCTCGTGGCACTGCTCGGCGCGGTGTTCCTCAAGGGCTTCCTGGAGGCGATCGGCGTCGCGGTGGCCCTGGTGGCGGCCTACCTCGCGCTCAACGTCGTGGTCGTGATCGTCGGCATGTGGCACGTACTCACCGAAGGGCACGTCGTCACCGACTGGACCAGCGCCCTGACCGCCGAACACGGCAACGTCCTCGCGATGATCGGTGTGTCCCTGCTCGTCTTCCCGAAGCTGGCGCTCGGCCTCTCCGGCTTCGAGACCGGCGTCGCCGTCATGCCGCACGTCCAGGGCGACCCGGACGACACCGAGGACCAGCCGGCGGGCCGCATCCGGGACACCAAGAAGCTGCTGACGGCGGCTGCCCTGATCATGAGCGTCTTCCTGGTCGCCACCAGCTTCATCACCACCTGGCTGATCCCGGAGAAGGAGTTCGAGAACGGCGGCCGGGCCAACGGTCGTGCCCTGGCCTACCTCGCCCACGAGTACCTGGGCAACGCCTTCGGCACGGTCTACGACGTCTCGACGATCGCCATCCTGTGGTTCGCCGGCGCCTCCGCGATGGCGGGACTGCTCAACCTGATGCCCCGCTACCTGCCCCGCTACGGCATGGCCCCGCACTGGGCCCGCGCCGTGCGCCCCATGGTCATCGTCTTCACCCTGGTCGCCTTCCTCGTCACCTGGATCTTCGACGCCGACGTCGACGCCCAGGGCGGCGCCTACGCCACCGGCGTCCTGGTCCTGATGTCCTCGGCGGCGATCGCCGTGACCATCGCCGCCCGCAAAGCCGGGCAGCGGGGCTGGACCATCGGCTTCGCGACCGTCTCGGCGGTCCTCCTGTACGTGACGGTCGCGAACGTGGTGGAACGCCCCGACGGCGTCAAGATCGGCGCCTGCTTCATCGCCGGCATCGTCCTCGTCTCCCTCCTCTCCCGACTGGCCCGTGCCTTCGAACTGCGCGTGACCAGCGTGACGCTCGACGACATGGCGGAACGATTCGTCCGGGACATGTCCAGCCGGAAGATACGGTTCATCGCCAACGAGCCGGGCAGCCGGGACAAGTCCGAGTACCGCGACAAGATCGAGCAGATCCGGGCGGACAACGACATGCCGGAGCAGGAGGACTTCGTCTTCGTCGAGGTCACCGTGCTCGACCCGTCGGAATTCGAGGCCGGCCTGACCGTGCGCGGCGAGATCCTGCACAACCGCTACCGCGTGCTGACCCTGGAGTCCTCCTCCATCCCCAACGCCCTCGCCGCACTGCTCCTCCACGTCCGCGACACGACCGGGTGCACCCCGCACATGTACTTCGAGTGGACCGAGGGCAGCCCCTTCCACAACTTCCTGCGCTTCTTCCTCTTCGGCCAGGGCGAGGTCGCCCCGGTCACGCGAGAGGTGCTGCGTGAGGCGGAACCCGACCGCGCGCGCCGCCCCCGGGTCCACACGGGCTGAGCGTCAGAGCCCCGTCAGGATTCGCCCGTCCGGCGTCAGGGGCCCGTCGGCGGGCACGGTGTCAGGTGGAGTGCGCGCCGGGCGGGCGGAGGGTGGCCATGGCCCGGATTCGAACCGGGGTTTCCGCGTAGGGGCGAACCCCCGTGCGACGTCCTGGGCCGCTGAACGACTCATGGCCGGGGGAATCGTACGGACCCAAGGACCGGCGAGCCCACCGGTTTCCGGGGATGACGTCGTGGGGCCGCCGGCCGGGCCGGGCCGATCACCGCGCCCCGATGGCCACGACTCGGCCGTCAGGAGTCTGCGAGCTCAGGCAGACGACTCCGCCGGCCCGGGAAGCCTCCGAAACGCCGCAGCGTCAGGTGTCGGTGCCCAGTGCACGTCTGGCGGTTTCCTGAAACACACCTATCTGCACCCGCTTCGCGTCTGCCGCCTCTCGGAACCGGGCCTGCTGATCTCCACGTACGGAACCAGCCCGTATGGAGTCGCGTGCCCATTCGGCGCAGAGTACGTGCCATGCCCGCATAGCGTCATGCAACAGCTCTGCCTCGGTCGACACCCTGGTCGGGCCGATCATGCATACCCGTGACGCCGTGGCACTGAGGTCCACCCAGCTCTGGTGCATCTCGAACAGGCAGTCCCGCCAGGTATCGGGCGATGTCCTTGGCGCCGTCAGCTCGTCGAAGAGCTTCCACAGCACTCCGTTGAGGACGCGGACTGCTGACATGTAGGCAGCGTAGGCTTCGATGCGCGCATCGTGGACCCGCTTTGATCGCTCCTCCAGGAGTTGTTCACGCTGGTGACGCCTCTGGCCGTTGACTGATATCCAACCGCCGCCCAGACCGCCGAGGGCTCCGACCACAGCCCCGAACACCCCCACCACAGATGCGTCCATAAGAGAGTTATGGGCACATACGGTTTCAGGTAATCGGGCGAACCTCGTCTGTTGGACGTGTCGTTGGACGGCATCCCGGAAGTCGCGACCTCCCGGGACGGAGGCCACCCGCCGGCTTCGTCACGGACCGGCCCTCGCGACCTGCTCTAGCGCTCGGCGTCCCAGCGTGCTCGCAGAGACGCGCCGCCGGCGAGGCTCTCGTCGAGAAACCCGGACAGTTCCTGGACGGCGTCCAGGACACGCCGGAGGTCGGGACGGCGCTCGCCGTTGGCGACGGCGAGATGGAACCAGATGAGGGGATCGACCCACACCCTGCGATCCGGTTGCCGGAGGAGATCGCAGAACTCCCGGTAGCTCCTGAGTCGCCCTTCGGGTTCGAGGATGACGTCGGTGCCGATGCTGGACTGTGTCGCGTAGTAGACGTCGCAGGCGGCGAAAGCCACGTGGACCTTCAGGATCAGGGCGGCCAGTCTCGTGTCGTCCTTCCCCGGCAAACGCAGGAACGGTATGTCGTGCCGGGTGCGAGTCATCTGGGCGAACAGGCACGCGGTCATCCAGACGCTGGAGACCAGCGGGACGCCCTCTCCGGCGAACCAGGCTTCGCTCCGGTCGTCGATCTCCCGCGGTTCGCCGAGAACCTGCGCAGGCCGATACGAGCCGTGCCGGTCGGCAGCCGTGGCGTAGAGGGAGAGCCGGTGGTGCACTTCGGCGGTGTGCCACCTGAGGGGATTGAGGTACGACGTGTTGTGGAGCTCGCGCTGCGTCCGACGGTTGTCCCCCCGTTGCTGCCGACCGGTCAGCAACACGAGGCCTGCGGAGATGGTGCCTGAGGTCAACGCCGAGACCAGCGTTACCGAGAGGGTGTCCACGTGACTGTCTCCCTTCGCGACGGGTCCGGACAGAGCCGACGCGCGTTTGCTGTGAACGGGTCCGCTGGGAAGCCGGCAGGCCGGGCACGAACGGCACGAGGACGCGCCGTCCTGATCACCGGCGGGCATCAGCGGTGGGCATGGTGCGATGCCGGGCTTGCCGGGTCGGCCACCGAGCGTCGCCTCATCGTCGGACGGCCTCGGTCCGCGAGGCCGTCGCGCGGAGGGCGCCGGGCCACCACGGTGCGGGCCGGGGCGGGTCCCGCCGCGATCCGCTCGGTCCGACGGACCTGCGGCATCACCGCGGCCGACCCGCGTTTCCCGCCGAGCAGGCCGGCGCGCCGCAGGTGGGTGGGCCGGTGGTGTCGACCTGGTGTCCGCGTCGGGCTGCCGCATTGCGGACCCGGCCGTGTCGTCTCTCCCGCGACGGCGCACATCAAGGTTCCCCCTCCCCCGCGGCCCTCCCCGGGCCACTGCCTACGGCTACGGCTACGGCTACGGCTACGGCTACGGCTACGGCTACGGCTACGGCTACGGGCCGATCCGATCACACGGCGGGCCGGGGTGCGGGGGTGATGGCCGGTATGGGGCCGAATCGTGGGTCCGTACTGGCCGCCCAAGGGCGGTGGGGCGGCCGGCCGGCAGTCCTCCCGGGCCGTGCGGCGACCGGAAACAGCTGTCCGGGCCCCGGGACGGCCGGGCCGTGGATCAGCACGCGTGCTCGGCACGGCCGACCAGGAGTTCGCGTCGGCCGGCAGCCGGGGCGGCGGCGCCTCTTCGACGACGCCACGGCCGGTGTCCCTTTCGACAACGCCACGGTCGCCGGCGTCTCACCCGCGGCGGGTGAAGCGGGGAACCGGGGCGCGCCGCCCGCCGGAGCCTGCGGTGCTCGCCTGCGGCGCGGCAACCCCCGTCCGGCATCGGGGCGCTCACGGGCCGGACCGCATGCTCACCCGCCCCGGGTGAGGCCGCCCCGCCCTCGCCGTGCGCACGCTGAAGCCGGGCACCGGACCGGATGCCCGGGCCTCCCGGGCGGGCGCCCGGAACGGAGGGCGACATGAGTGACATCGGTCAGCACAGCGCGCAGACCTATCTGGCGTACGACTTTCCCCTGCTGAGCGTCTTCTGGAGCGTGCTCTGGCTCTTCCTGTGGGTCATGTGGTTCGTGCTGCTCTTCCGGATCATCGGCGACATCTTCCGCGACGACGACCTGAGCGGCTGGGCGAAAGCCGGCTGGCTGGCGTTCTGCATCGTCCTGCCGTTCCTGGGCGTGTTCGTCTACGTGATGGCCCGCGGGAAGAACATGGGCCGCCGGGAGATCACGCAGGCGCGTGCGCAGCAGGAGGAGTTCAGGGCCTACGTCAGGCAGACCGCGGCAGGGGGCGGGCCCGGCAGCGTCGACGAGCTCGCCCGGCTGTCCGAGATCCGCGCCCGCGGCGACCTCACGGACGAGGAGTTCCGCCGGGCCAAGGAACTGGTCCTGAGCGGCCAGGGTCCGGCGCGGCCCCCGGGCTCCGCCGGCCTCCCCGCCTCCGGTCACTGAGCATCCGGGCGACGCCGGAGGGGACGGACGCGGGCGCGTTCCCTGAAGGGGATGCCGGATGCCGCTCAGGGTCGGGCCAGCCCCGCCGGCGCGCCGTCAGCGGTGCAGCCTGCTGCGGGCCCACAGGAGGCCGATCACGCCGCCCACCACGACCAGGTACGCCGTCAGGGGCCCGTCGTCCAGGAGGAGTCCCGGCAGGGCGACGACGGTCACCGTCAGGAGCCACCCGCAGCCGGCCACGACGAGATCCGCCGCGTCCGCCGCGTGGCGCCGCTCCTTCCCCACTCGTTCCCCCTCCCCCATCCCCCGTGGCCATGGCCCGCGCGCCTGTTCTCGTGGCCCGTGGCCGACCGACCGCCGAGGCCGGGCGCCGGCTCGCGTCCGGGCCCGTCGGACGGCCGCCCCGTACGGTTACTTGAGTTCGGCGGCGGTGTAGTAACCCCCCGCGACCAGCACGTAGTTGTAGTTGCTCTTGTCGACGCTGGTCGGCTGCAGCAGGTAGGCGGACACGGCCTTGACGCCGTTCTTGTAGCCCAGCCTGTTGTTCACCTTCGGCGTCTTGCCGGTGAGGATGTCGTTGGCCATGTCGGCTGCCGCGGAGGCGAGTTGGCGGACGTCCTTGTACACGGTCTGCGACTGCCCGCCCGCGATGATCGACTTGATCGACGCCAGTTCCGCGTCCTGACCGGTGATGACCGGCAGCGGCTTGCTGTTGGAGCCGTAGCCGTCCGCCTTCAGCGCGTTCAGGACGCCGATGGAGATGCCGTCGTACGGCGACAGGACCGCGTCGACCTTCTTGCTCCCGTACGAGTCGGCGAGGATGTCGTTCATGCGCTTTCGCGCGGTGGGGCCGTCCCAGCGCAGGGTGGTGACCTCCTTGAGCGCGGTCTGGCCGGACTGGACGATCAACTGCTTGTTGTCCAGGTACGGCTGCAGAAGGTGCATCGCGCCCTCGAAGAAGTACTGGGTGTTGTTGTCGTCGGGAGAACCGGCGAAGATCTCGATGTTGAACGGTCCCTTTCCGTCCTCCAGGCCGAGCTTGTCGATGATGTAAAGGGCCTGCAGCCGGCCGACCTGCTCGTTGTCGAAGGAGACGTAGTAGTCGACGTTGGCGGTGCCGAGGATGAGCCGGTCGTAGGAGATCACCGGTATTTTCGCGGCGGCGGCCTGCTCGAGCACGCCGTTCAGCGACTTGTTGTCGATGGCCGCGATGATCAGGGCGTCCACGCCCTGCTTGATCAGCGCCTCGATCTGGGAGACCTGCGTCTTGGGGTTGTCCTGCCCGTAGACCAGCTGGGTCTGGTAGCCGTAGCCCTTCAGGTCCTTGACGACGCTCTTTCCGTCGGTCAGCCAGCGCTCGGAGGCCTGGGTCGGCATCGCGATGCCGATGGTGCCGCCCTTGGACTTGTCCCCGCTGCTGCTGGTCTCGCCGCAGGCGGACAGGGAGAGGGACAGGGAGGCGACTCCCGTCATGGCGGCGAGGAAGGCTCTTCGGTTGCGCATGGCGATCGTTCCTAGTTTCTCGTCGTTGAGGGGGGTGAGTGACGGAGTGTCAGCCGTCGGTGGGGAAGGAAGCTGTGGGGCGGCGGGCCGAGGAGGAGTCGGCGAGCGGATCGCGCGCGGGCCGGGCGCGCCGCACCCGTTCCCGGAAGGGGTGCGGGAACGGGTTGCGGAGCGGGGGCGCCGCACGGGCGGGTGTCCGGCGCGCACCCGGCCCGGCCTCGACGCCGGGCGTAAGGACTTCGGGTGGCGCGGTGCGGCGCCGGCGGGGTGCTCGCCGTCCTCGCGGGCACACGCGGCCGCCGAGGTCGTCGGGGATCGTGGTGCGCCGGATCCGACAGCCGTGGGCGGCAGGCGGATCTCGCGGGAGTCGGCCGGAGGGCGTCAGAGACGCGAGGAACACGAACGGTGCGAGGGCGGCGAGGGGCGGACCGCCCGGGGGGTCGCCCGGGGCGGATTTCGGACGCCCCGGTGGTCCGCAGATCACCGAACGGCGCCTCCGCGTGGCCACGCACGCGGATTTCGCCCGCTCCACTCACCGGTTTGCCGGTACGCACCTGTAAATACCTCAGGCTGTGCCACCGGTTTCCGGTCACGAGTGTGCTGACTCCGGTGATGTGCAGGGCACTTGCCTCTCAAACGTTCGAAATTTCGTCACCTGGTCAGAATGCTGGCGCGACACTAAAAGGGGGTGCGCAAGGTGTCAACGGGGCGAACGAAAACGTTCTCCGAAGGTGTTTAAAATCGCTTTCGGACGCCCCGAGAACTGCCGGAGGACGAGATTCCGGGGTGCTGCTCCCGCCTGACCAGCAGCGGGTCCGTCACGCCGCGGCCTGACCGCGGCTCCCGGGCGACGCCGTCGCGCCGGAAGGCCCGGTGTGCGCTCGGCTCCGTCGCCCAGCGCAGAGGCCGTCGCACACGCCCGGCGCACAGCAGGGAGCCGATCGCGACGGCGACGTGGTGACCACGAGAAGGCCTGGCGGCCGGTGAACCGCGTCGTGTGCTCGTACCAACCGGCCGGACCGCGCTGTCGTCGGCCTGTTCGCTGCCTTCCTGGCGCGACCCGCACAGACCAGGACACCTCGCACGTGAGCGCGGGGGAAGAGGGCGGCGGTGGCTCCACCGGGAGCATTCCACGGGGCACTGCGCGGAGCCGCCTTTCGCAGGCCTGCCGACCGGCGCTCGGCCGGCGCAGCCTCCCCGTGTCGCGCCCCACCGTCGGCGGTCGCGGCGGGCGGGCCCCGTACGGGCGCCGAGTACCCCGGGGCCCCGGTACGGGCGCCGAGTACCGCGACGGGAGCCCGCACGGCTTGCCCTTGATACCCCCCAGGGGTATACAGGACGTATGTCTCACGACGAGCACCAAGCGCACGCGGAGCACGACCGGACCCACCGACACGACCACTCCGGCGGGCACGAGCCGGCCGGACGTCCCCGGCAGCCCGGCCGGCGGCCCGAGCAGCACCGCGGCCACGCCTCCTGGGCCATGGCCGTGACGGCGACGCTGCACTGCCTGACCGGGTGCGCCGTCGGCGAGATCCTCGGCATGGTCGTCGGCACCGCCCTCGGCTGGGGCAATGTGCCGACCATGGTCGTCGCGATCCTGCTCGCGTTCCTGTTCGGCTACTCCCTGACCCTGCTCTCGGTGCGCCGGGCGGGACTGGACCTGCGGGCCGCCGTCAAGGTGGCGCTGGCCGCCGACACCGTCTCGATCGCCGTGATGGAGCTGGTCGACAACGCGATCGTCGCCTTCACGCCGGGAGCGATGGACGCGCAGCTGTCGGACGGGCTGTTCTGGGCGGCCCTCCTCGGCGGCTTCGCGGTGGCCTTCCTGATCACGACGCCGGTGAACAAGTGGATGATCGCCCGTGGCAAGGGCCACGCCGTCGCCCACACCCACGCCCACGGCTGAGGCGCGCTCACCCGACCGGGCCCGTGCGGGCCGTGAGCCGTTCGCCGGCTCGCCCCGCTCCGTGCAGCGCCAGGGTCACCGCGACCGACGTCAGGGCCATCGCCGTCATCGCCGTGCCCGGCGAGGTGAGTTGGGCCGCCGTGCCCGCCAGGGCCGCGCTCACGCCCTGCATGGTGAGCATCCCGGACGAGTGCAGCCCCAGGGCGTGGCCGCTGAGTTCGGGCGGGGTGAGTGCCATCAGCCGTTCCTGCTGGACCAGGCTCGCGCCGAAACCGACCGAGGCGAGGGCGGCGCAGGCGGCGGCGAGCGGAAGAGCGGGATGCAGGGCGAACAGGGCGTAGGGCGCGGCCAGCAGGAGCAGCAGCGGGGTCGCCAGCCGGGTGCGCACCGTCGCCGGGACCAGCCTGCCGATCGTCACGTCGCCGACCAGCATTCCCAGCGCGGCGCAGGCGAACAGCGTGCCCGCCGCGCCCGGGGCGTACGGCACGAACAGGGCCTCGCAGCCGACGACCAGACCGTTGGGCAGCCACAGCCCCAGGTAGGTGAGGCGGCGGGGGCGGGAGGACCACAGGACGGCGTTGGTGCGCCGGGTCGCTGCGGCGGAGGGACGTCCGGCGGCGCGCGGCGGGCGGGCGGTCAGCCCCAGCCGGGCGACCGCGGCGGCGACGGCGTAGAGCAGGGCGGCGAGCAGCAGGGTCCGGCGCGCGGAGAGCGCCGACACCAGGATGCCGCCGACCGCGTATCCGGCGATCTGCGTCAGCCCGCTCAGGATGTTGAACAGCGAACGCCCGGGCAGATATCCGTCCTTGGTGAGGATCTCGTTCAGCAGCCCCCAGCGGACCCCGCCGCCGAGCGAGGCGATCAGCCCCTGCAGCAGGACGACGGCGAGGACGCCGGGGACCGGCAGGCCCGGGGCGGCCAGGACGACGGTGGTGACGGCGAACCCGAGCGAGATCCCCGCCAGCGTCGCCCTCGGGGGCAGCCGGTCGGAACCGGAGAGGAGCAGCGTCGCGCCGAGCACCTGGGCGAGCGAGGGACCGAACATGCTCATCGCCGACAGCAGCGGCGAGTCGGTAGCCCGGTAGACCAGCGTGCCGAGCGCCAGCCCGCCCACCGTCGAGGCGGCGGTGTGCGCGGCGGAGGAGAGGAAGAGGGGGGTGAACTCCGGGGTGCGGAACAGCGGTCGGTATCGGGGCATGCGCGGAGTCTCGGACGGCCGCGAGCGGTCCGGTTATTGTTTCGCGGTCGTGCGAAAGGTCGTCCGGGACGGGACGACTTGACGGCTGGACGTCTTGCCGGCGGGACGGCTTGACGGCGGAAGGACGGAGGGGCGGCGTGGGCTGGTGGCAGGTGAACGCGGACACCCTGGCGGGCAGTCGGTTCGTGATCTCGTCGCTCTCCGAGACCTTCGCGAGTCTGAAGCTGCTGCACGCGGGCGTCGGGCACCATCCCGGCGAGCGGGAGTGGCTGCACGCCCACCTCCCCGGCTACCGGGCCGCGCTGGCCGCCGACCCGGTGACGGCGCTGCTGGTGCGGGCGGGGTTCGGGCGGAAATGGATCGCCGATTTCCTCACGCCCACGCCGAGGGACGGCGAGAGCTTCGAGGAGGGCGTCGCGCGGGTGCGGTCGGCGGACCCGGCGGACGCCCGGGCCCATCTGCGGATGTCACTGGCCGGGCCGCTGCCCGCCGCCCTGGACCGGGACGACCTGCCCGAGCGGGCGGCCGCGCTGCTGGAACACGTGTGGGAGACGGCCGTACGGCCGGACTGGGAGCGCCGCCGGCGCGTCCTGGAGGCCGACGTGGGCGCGCGGACGGCGCAGGTCAGCCGAGGCGGCTGGGCGGCCGTGCTGGACTCGTTGCGGCCGGGGACGCGCTGGCTCGGCGAGAGCCGCTTCCAGGTGAACCTGCACGAGTATCCGCCCCGCGAGATCTCCGGGGCCGAGCTGCTGTTCGTGCCGGTCACGCCGAAGGCCGGCTGGGTGTCGTGGGAGGAGCGGGAGCGGTACGCCGTCGTCTACCCGTGCACCGGCGTGCTCGCCGAGGACCGCCGCGACCGCTCCCGTGCCGCGCCGGCCGCGCTCGGCGCGCTGCTGGGCCCGGCCCGCGCCGCGGTGCTGGTGCTGCTCGCAGGCCCGCTGAGCACCACCCAGCTGGTCGCCCTGACCGGCCAGGGCCTCGGCTCCGTGGGCCGCCATCTGCGGGTGCTGCTGGACGCGGGCCTGGTGCAGCGGCGGCGCGCGGGGCGGTCGGTGCTGTACTCGCGGACGGCGGCGGGAGACGCCCTGGCCAAGGCCGCCGGGGGGCGGGTCGGCCGGTGAACCTCTCCACGCCCTAGCATCCGGAGCATGACTACTGATGCCGGTACCTCTCCCCTCGACGTCCAGATCGACGCCCTCAAGGGCGGCTCCGCGGAGCTCTCGCAGTACACGGGCCAGGTCGTGCTGGTGGTGAACGTGGCCTCCAAGTGCGGCCTGACTCCGCAGTACAGCGGCCTGGAGCGGCTCCAGGAGCGGTACGCCGGGCAGGGCTTCACCGTCCTCGGCGTGCCCTGCAACCAGTTCCTGGGGCAGGAGCCCGGCAGCGCCGAGGAGATCGCGGAGTTCTGCTCGGCAACCTACGGCGTGAGCTTCCCGCTGACCGAGAAGGTCGAGGTCAACGGCGACAGCCGGCACCCGCTGTACGAGCGGCTCGTCGGGTTCGCGGACGGCGAGGGCCACACCGGTGACGTCCGCTGGAACTTCGAGAAGTTCCTGATCGGCCGGGACGGCTCCGTGGTAGCCCGGTTCTCCCCGCAGACCGAGCCGGAGGCCCCCGAGGTGGTCGCGGAGATCGAGAGCCGCCTGGGCTGAGCGGGCGGGCGGCCGGGCCGCCCGGGCATGCGACGGGCCCCCTCGGCTAGGACGGCGATCTGGACGAGAGGGCCCGTGGGTGGTTCTTCTGCAGTTGTGTTCGGTATCCGGCTGAGGGTCAGGAAGTCCTCCGCCCTACGCCTTGACCGACGCCACGAAGTCGCTCCACGCGTCGGCGGGGAAGACCAGGGTCGGGCCGTCCTGGACCTTGGAGTCGCGGACGAACAGGGCCTGTACGGCGGGCGACTTGACCTCGACGCACGCACCGTTGCCCGTGGAGTAGGAGGACTTGGTCCACGTGTGCGCGTTGCCCTGACGAATTGCCATTTTTGCTCCGGAGTGCAGTTGTTGAGTTGCTGTCTTCACGCCAACCTTGTTGCTTGATGGCGTGATCGACGCTACTCGCCAACATCGACTGACGAAGCGACTATTCACTCGACCGGATGACATATTCCAGTGGAAACTTCCATACCGGTGGGGTTAACGCGTATCATGCGCCACTTCCCGCTGGACCTCACCGCACATACCCCTTGGCGATGTCGGCGATGAACTGGCGGGACTGCTCCACGTTCAGAGCCTGGGCGCGCAGGTGCTCGTACATCACGCTGTACTTCTGCACGTCGTTCGGCTTCTCCAGATAGAGGTCGCTGGTGACGCCCTCGATGTAGACGACGCTGGAGTCGGCCGTGTCGGGGAACTCGAGGATGGCGTACTGGCCGTTGAGGCCCGGATGCGCACCCATCTCGAACGGGATCACCTGGACCGTGACATGCGGCAACTGGGACTGCTCGACGAGGTGTTCCAACTGGTCCCGCATCAACTCGCGGCCGCCGACGACCCGCCGGAGCGCCGACTCGTCCATGACGCTCCACAGCCGCAGCGGGTTCTCGCCCGACGAGACCCGTTCCTGCCGGCGCATGCGCACCTGCACCCGCTTGTCGATCTCCGTCTGCGCGGTCTCCGGCAGCGCGCCCGAGATCAGCGCCTCCGCGTACTGACGGGTCTGCAGCAGCCCGGGCACCACCTGGGGGTCGTAGACGCGCAGGCTCGCCGCGTCCGTCTCCAGACCGATGTAGACGCTGTACGGGACGTCGCCGAAGGCATGCCACCAGCCCTGCTGGCGGGAGTCCTTGGCCATCTCCATCAGCGAGTCGACCATCCGCTGGTCCTCGACCTCGTACACCCCGCACAGGTCGCGGACGTCGCGCTGGCTGATGCTGCGACGGCCGTTCTCCAGCCGGCTGATCTTGGACTGGGACACCAGCAGGCGCTCGGCGACCTCTTCGGCCGTCATGCCCTTGAGCTCACGGAGCCGGCGCAGCTCCTGGCCCAACCGGCGTCGTCTGACGGTGGGATTGACATTGGACGCCACGGGACGTGCACCTCCGGCTGCGTGTCTGTCTCAAACACTTTGCGTATCTGCTGTTCAGCAGACTGCCACCAAGGCGCTTTCCACCGCTGGAAAACGGTGGATATGCGGCCGCTGCGCGCCGGTTCGGACCGGGCCCCGAAGGATTGCCGCCGTCTCCCGACACACGTCCGCGCGGGGCGGCAGATGCACCGCCCCGCGCGGGCCGCGTCGGCTCCCGAACAGGTCTCAGGTCTGACGGCTCAGAGGGCCACCACACGCGCCATGGGGTTGCGGTGCGGCTGCGCCGGAACGCCACGGGCGGGTTCCGGAGCGGGCCTGGCTCCCGGTCCGGCCTGCCGGCCGGGGGGCGCCTGGTTGCGGCGCGGCTGTGCCGCCGCGCCGTTCTGGACGTCCATCACGGCGTGCGCCACGAGGCCGCCCATGGGGTCGTGCCTGATCAGGTCCCGCAACCGGGAACGGGACGAGCGTCCCTCGTTGCCCGGATACAGGTGCTTGCCGAGGCCGACCGCGTGCGCCAGTGCGGCGAGCGCCGCGGTCCGCGGGTCCGGCGGCACGCCGGTGCGGATCGCGGAGTCCAGCCGGGCCTTGATCTCCCGGCTGATGTCGGTGTCCGTCGCCTGGTAGCGAGTCGTCGGCAGTACTCCGCACATCTGACCCGCCACGGCATGCACCATGCCGCACCGCTCCAGATGCGAGAGGTAGATCTGGCGTAGCCCGAGACGCGGCCCGCCGATCCAGTGGACAGCCCGTACGGGAGCGCCACGCCTTCGCAGCAACTCCAACGCGCAGTCCAGCGTTGGGTCTCCAGTCGGCCGTGGGGACACCACGGCGATACGATCCCCGTCAGGGGCTATCCGCCCGGCCAGCGCCAGCTCCACTAGCTGCGCTCCGGCCAGACCAAGGTCGAGCGACTGCGGCTGTGCGGTGGTACCCGTGGTCGGGTCCAACGCCAGCAGAAGAAGCTCTTCCGGAATCGTTCTGCGGCTCCTGCCCATCCATGCCTCCCCGCGTGGATGAATGACAGGGTGACCCCTCTCACATTCATCTGTCGAGGGTGCGTGACCTGTTTGTAGTGGAACCAGTAGGTATGTCGTTCTCGTCTACCGCAGGAGCCAAGCGCTCTACACAGGACACTGGTACATGGTTCGGGCAACGCCGCGAGGCGGGTCCGGGGCGGGCTGTTCACGGTTCGGCAGGCGCGCTGACGGCGTGCGGGCACACGAGGAGGCATCGGTGGCGGGCGAGTCCCCCGACAGGTCGAAGCAGCGCGAGTCGTCGGCAGAACCGACGTCGGGGAGCGCGGACACGGTTCCCGAGGCACGGGAATCTCGCGAGATCCGCGATCCGCGGGTCGCGGTGGCGCGGGACAGCGAGCCCTCGCCGGCCCGCGGCGGCGGCGTGGACACGGCGACGCGGGTGTTCTCGGTACGGGATCTGAAGACCGAGGAGGCCGAGGAGCCCGAGGAGCCCGGGTCCGCGAAGGCCGAAGCCGCGGAGACCGACGCCGAAGCCTCCGATGCCTCCGACGCCTCCGGGACCGACGCTTCCGAGGGCGGCGGGAACGGGTCCGCGGAGCCGGAAGCGGAGACGGAGCCGGAAGCGGAGCCTGAGGCCGCCGAGAACGCCTCGGGCGACTCCGGTGACACGAAGGGTGCCGGGACGGCCGCAGCGGCCGGGGAGAGCGCCGACGGCACCAGGGACGCCCCTGAGGGCGACGACGGGACCGAGGACGCCGCCGGGGCTCCCGGCGAGGCTCCCGAGGGCGGCGAGGACCGTCTGCGGGCGGCTGTCGCCCAGTGGGTCGCCACGGCGGACGGCAAGAGCCCCGAGGGCGCCCCCACGGCCCTCACGGCCGACTCGGCCGACGGGGAAGCGGACGAACCCGTGGACGAACCCGCGGGCGCGACCTCGGATGCCGTCTCGGATGCCGTCTCGGACGACGACGCGGATGCCGTCTCGGACGATGCCCCGGACGACGACGCGGATGCCGCCTCCGACGACGACGTGCGTGTGGAGA
The DNA here is from genome assembly GCF_003032475.1 of Streptomyces sp. P3. Lineage (NCBI taxonomy): Bacteria > Bacillati > Actinomycetota > Actinomycetes > Kitasatosporales > Streptomycetaceae > Streptomyces > Streptomyces sp. P3. The sequence goes on along the minus strand of NZ_CP028369.1, from coordinate 2,751,230 downwards.
GCGCCGCCGCGAAGTCCGACGAGCGACCGGGCACCGACGTCACCGACGAGCCCGAGGACAGGCGGCCCGAGGACACCGACGAGCGACCGGACACCGACGTCACCGACGAGCCCGAGGACGCGCGGCCCGAGAACGCGGACGAGTCGGCCGCGTCCGCCTCGTCCGCCGTGGTGGAGGACGAGGCCGGGGCGGGACCGGCCGCCAAGCGCGCGCCGAAGTGGGCGTCGGACGCCGGCGAGCCCGAGAAGGCGGGGAAGCCCGACGCCGGGCCCGAGGACGCCAGGGCCGACCGCTCCCCCGTCGACCAGCCCACCGCCGTCTTCAAGACCCCCCGGCCCAAGCCCGCCGTCGACCAGCCGACCACCATGCTGAAGCTCGGCGACGTCAAGCCCCGCCCGGGCGGGGAGAAGGCCGACGCGACCGACACCGCCGCCCCGGCCGACACCGCCGGGAAGACCGGCACCGCCGACGAGAAGCCCACGGCGCCGGCCGAGCGGACGAGCAAGTTCGTCGCGCTCAAGCCGCTCGACGAGCCCCGCCCGCCGAAGCCCGCCGCCCAGACGCCCGCCGACGTCACCGCGTTCGTCCCGCAGGTCGGCCCCGAGCGGACCACGCAGCAGCCGCTGCCGCCGAAGCCGCCGCTGGACCTGCTGGCCGAGCTGACGAACACCCCGCCGCCCCCGCCGACCCCGCTGCGCACCCTCGGACGGCGGCTCAAGATCTGGACGCCGCTGGTCCTCCTGCTGGTCCTCGTGTTTGCGATCGTGCAGGCCATGCGGCCGCTGCCGGCGACCGCGCTCACGCTGACCGCGAAGAGCTCGTACACCTTCGAGGGCGGCCGGACGCAGTTGCCCTGGCCGAACGAGGGACAGGGCTGGATGGACGCCGACGGAGTCGGCACGATGGGCAGTTTCGGCAAGCAGACTCCCGTGGCCATCGGTTCCGTCGCCAAGACCATGACCGCGTACATCATCGCCAAGGACCACCCGATGAAGGCCGGGGAGGAAGGCCCGCAGATCGAGGTCGACGCGACGGCGGAGAAGGAGGGCGGCTACGACGTCACCGGCGACGAGTCGACGCTCAACACCGTCAAAGCCGGCGACAGGCTCACCGAGAAGCAGGCCCTGTCGGCCGTCATCATCCCCTCCGCCAACAACATCGCGCGGCTGCTCGCGCGCTGGGACGCGGGCTCGGAGGCGGCGTTCGTGAAGAAGATGAACGCCACCGCCAGGGAACTGGGGATGACGAACACGACGTACACCGACCCCTCGGGCCTGAAGGAGACCACCGTCTCCACGGCCGAGGACCAGGTGAAGCTCGGCCGGGCGTTCGTGAAGATGCCCGCCCTGGTCGCCATCTCCAGCGCGGCGAGCTGGACCGACCCGACCGGCAAGTACTGGAACAACTACAACGAGCTGCCGTTCAAGATCGGCGCGATCGGCATCAAGACCGGCAGTACCACCGCGGCCGGCGGCAACCTGCTCTTCGCCTCCCGCAAGAAGGTCGACGGGAAGTCGGTGATCCTGGTCGGCGCGATCCTCGGCCAGCACAAGCAGAAGATCCTCGCCACGGTCAACGCGGTCAGCAAGACGGCGCTGCTCGCCGCCGAGGACGCGCTCACCTCGGCGAAGATCCTGAAGAAGGGCGACGTCGTCGGGTACGTGGACGACAGGCTCGGCGGCCACACGCCCGTCGTCATCACCGAGGACGTCTCGACGGCCGGCTGGGCGGGCATGACGGTGAAGCTGTCGTTCACCGCCGGCGAGGTGCCGCACACGGCCAAGGCCGGCACCCCGGTGGGCACGCTCACCGTCGGCGACGGCTCCAGCAGCGCGGTGAAGGTGCCGGTCGCCCTGCAGACGGACCTGGCCGAGCCGGGCTTCTCGGACAAGCTGACCCGCGTCGGCTGACCCGCGACGCCCGTCCGCACGCCTTCCGCACCCCGTCGGGCAGCCGCCCGGCGGGGTGCGTGCTAGCGTCGCGAAACGGGACAGGCCGCCGGTCGCAAGGGCGTAGCCGTGAAGCGGACGCGAACGGTACGCGGCCGAGAAAAGAAGACGGGACACGGGGAGTGCCTTCAGGTGGCCACTGCGGAGCCGACACGCGCCGACGACGCCGGTCCGGACCGGGACGCCGGCTCGCGCACCAGGGTGCCCGCACCCCAGTCGGGCGAGCACGACCGTGACCCGGCGGACGGCGCGATGGTAGACCTCGGGCAGGACCGGGTCCCGGACAGCGCTCCGCAGAGCCGTACGGAGTCCGCGCGCGGGACGTCCCGGGTGCGCGGCGCCCTCGACCGGGTCGGCACGCGTCTCGGCGGGCCTCTCGGCCGCCATCTCGTGCTCTCCATGACGGCACTGTCCGGCGTCCTGCACCTCGTCTGGTTCTTCACGTTCGCGAACAGTGGCGGCGACCTCGCCGCGCAGGACGCCTGGGCCGAGTTCGTGGGCCGGCATCCCGACTCCGCGTACAACCTCGCCTGGTACGGCGGCATGCACCCGGTGTCGTACAGCATGGTGTCGCCGTACCTGATGTCCCTGCTCGGTGTCCGGACGACGATGATGATCGCCGGGACGATCTCGGCCGGGCTGCTCACCCTGATCCTGCTGCGCTGCCGGCCGGTGAAGAACCCGGTGTGGCCCGCGCTCGCGGGGATCTTCGCCCTGCTGTGCAACGCCGCCTCCGGCCGGGTGACGTTCGGCCTCGGCAACATGTTCGCGCTGGGCGCGGTCGCCGTCGTGTTCTGCTGGCCGCACCGCTGGCGCTACAAACGGTGGGCGAAGGCGCTGTGCGCCGCGCCGCTCGCCGCGCTCGCCACCATGGGTTCGCCGGTGGCCGGGCTCTTCGTCGGCATAGTCGCCGTCGCGATGTTCCTGCAGAAGCGGCGGCCGGGCGCGTGGGCGCTCGGACTGGCCCCGACGGTGGTCGTCGCCCTCTCGGCCTGGCTGTTCCCGTTCTCCGGCACCCAGCCGATGTCCATCGGCTCGGCGTCGCTGCCGCTGCTGTCGGCGCTGGTCGTCTTCGCCGTCGTCCCGCGCGACTGGAGGACGGTGCGGATCACGGCGGCGGTGTACGGGCTCGGGGTGCTGATGGTGTGGCTGATCAGCTCGCAGATCGGGTCCAACATCACGCGGCTCGCGATGATGTTCACGGGCGTGGTGCTGATGGCGGCGCTGCCGTTCGCCGTACCGCGCAGCCGCAAGTGGTACGTGATCGTCCTGTCGTCGCTGACGTTCGTGGGCTGGATCGGCTTCAAGTCGGTCGACGACGTCGTGCGGACGACCCCGGCGGCCTCCTGGGCACGCGAGCTGGCGCCGCTCGTCAACGAACTGCAGGGGGTCGGCGCGGAGAAGGGCCGGGTGGAGGTCGTCCCGGCCCGCTCGCACCGCGAGGCGTCCGCGCTCGCGCCGTACGTCAACCTCGCCCGCGGCTGGAACCGCCAGGCCGACATGGAGCGCAACCCGCTCTTCTACGACGACACCCTCAACTCCGCGAACTACCACGACTGGCTGCAGCGGTGGGCGGTGCACTTCGTCGTGGTCCCCAAGGAGGCGCTGGACGGGGACGGCGGTGAGCGGGAGCGGCAGCTGGTGCAGCGGGGGCTGCCGTATCTGGAGCAGATCTGGGGCGACGCCAACTGGCAGCTGTTCCGGGTCGTCGATCCCGCCCCGCTCGCCGAGCCGAACGCGGTGGTGCAGCGGGCCGAGCAGGGCGAGATGACGATCGACGTGAAGAGGGCGGGGCGGATCCTGATCCGGATCCCGTACTCGCCGTGGCTGAGCGTGGTGGACGCGCAGGGCAAGAGCCTGAAGCCGCCGCAGGAGACGCAGGAGTCCAAGGACCGGTCCGACGGCGAGCCGAAGACGTTCGACAACGTCAACGGGTGCCTGTTCGAGACGGCGGAGGACGCGGACGGCGACAAGTGGACGGTGCTGCTCGCGCCGAGGGCGGGCACCTACCGGCTGGCCGCGCCCTACCAGCTGCCCCGGGGGACGCCGTGCCCGGACGAGCTGAAGGACCAGCAGTGATCACCGCAGCCGGTCCACGTACCGGTCGGTGCCCGGCACCGTCGGGATGAACGGCGCGACCAGCTCCACGCGCCCGAGGCCGGACTCCGCCACCGCCTCCTCCAGGCCGGTGAAGAAGGGGTCCCAGCAGTCGCCGGGGGCCGCCTCCAGGAACCACAGGAGGGTCAGCCGGGTGTCGACGCCCTCGACCTGCTTGACGTAGGTCATGCGGTCGCCGGGGAGCGGGGTGGGGCGGAAGACGGTGACCATGGCGGCCGGGGAGCCGGCCAGCCGCCGGGGGAGGTGGCGGGCGCCCAGCCAGCGCAGGAGTTCGGCGCGCTGCTGCGCGGAGTCGGCGTCGATCACCTCCACGACGAGGCCCGCGTAGGGGTGGTCGAGGGCGTGGTAGTCCCTCGGGCCCGCCGCGCCGTCCCGGTAGACCGTCGTCGCGTGGTCCTGGAACGCGGTGAACACGTGGGTGCGGTCGTGGTAGACGCGGGCGTCCCGGTTGAGGCGTTTGTTGATGGCGACGGTCCACTTCATGTGGTCGCCGTGGCGTCCGTCGGTGATCCAGTAGGTGGAGAGGTAGCAGCCGGCGGTGACGGGCTGGGCGACCGCCGACTTCTCGGGGTAGCGGAGCAGTTGCAGGTCGCGGGTCGCCACCCATCTGCGGCCCGCGTACATCCAGGGCATGGCCATCGCGCCGGCGTAGTAGTGGTCGTCCTCGTACCAGCGGTTGTAGGCGTACTCGTGGCCCGGGTGCGGTTCGACCATGGTGATCAGGGCGTGGCCCGGGCGTACCCCGTAGGGGCCGACGGCGGCCAGTTCGGCGTACGTGTCGCTGTGCGTGTCGTCGTGCGTCTCCTCGCTCATGCTCTTCCCCATCCTCGGTGACTGGCCCATACTCTGACGCTCCGTCAGATAGAGCGCCAGAGGCAGGGAGGCCCCATGTCATCGCTCCAGGGCAGGACCGTCGTCGTGTCGGGGGTCGGCGCCGGGCTCGGTCACCAGGTGGCCGCCGCGGTCGTGCGGGACGGCGGGAACGCCGTGCTCGGTGCGCGGACCGAGGCGAACCTCGCGAAGAGCGCGGCCGAGATCGATCCGGCCGGGGCGCGCACCGCGTACCGGGTCGCCGACATCACCGACGAGCGAAGCTGCGAGGCGCTGGCCGGTCTGGCGCGGGAACGGTTCGGGGGGATCGACGCGGTGGTGAACGTGGCGGCCTGGGACTCGTACTTCGGCGGGGTCGAGGACGCCGACTTCGCGACGTGGCAGTCGGTGCTGGACGTCAACCTGCTGGGCACGCTGCGGATGACGCGGGCCTGTCTGCCCGCGCTGAAGGAGCGGGGCGGGTCGGTCGTGTTCATCGGGACGCAGTCGGCCGTGGCGGCGCCCTCGCAGGTGCGGCAGGCGGCGTACGCGGCCTCGAAGGGGGCGCTGACGAGCGCGATGTACTCGCTGGCGCGGGAGCTCGGGCCGCACCGGATCCGGGTCAACACGGTACTGCCGGGGTGGATGTGGGGGCCGCCGGTGCAGGCGTACGTGCAGTTCACCGCGCAGACCGAGGGGGTTCCCGAGGAGGAGGTGCTGGGGAGGCTCACGGGACGGATGGCGTTGCCGGAGCTCGCCACCGACGGGGACGTGGCGGATGCGGCGGTGTTCCTGGCGTCGGACCGGGCGCGGGCCATCACCGGACAGTCGTTGCTGGTCAACGCCGGGGAGCTGATGCGCTGAGTTCACATGGATGAACGCAAGACAACATACCGAATTCTTTTACCTCCCTTTGACCACACGGTTACTTGTCGTGTCCACGCGCCAGCGCCCACGATGAGCGCCGGGCTGATCCCTGGGAGGGCGCACATGAACGGTCTCGACTGGGCCGTGCTCATCGGCTATTTCGGCGTGATGGTCGCGATCGGCGTCTGGTCGCACAAACGCGTCGACGACGTGAGCGACTTCTTCACCGCCGGCGGCAGGATGCCCTGGTGGCTGTCCGGCATCTCGCACCACATGTCGGGCTACAGCGCGGTGATGTTCACCGGGTACGCGGGCATCGCCTACACCTACGGCGTCACCTCCTTCGTCACCTGGTCCTTCCCCATCGCACTGGGCATCGCGATCGGCTCGAAGCTGTTCGCGCCGCGCATCAACCGGCTGCGGTCGCGGCTCCATGTGGCTTCCCCGCTGGAGTACCTGAAGAACCGCTACGACCTGAAGACCCAGCAGGCGCTCGCCTGGTCCGGGATGCTGCTGAAGATCGTGGACGTGGGCGCCAAGTGGGCTGCCATCGCCACCCTGTTGTCGGTCTTCACCGGGATCTCCCTCAACCAGGGCATCCTCATCACGGGCGCGATCACCGCCGTCTACTGCACCATCGGCGGCCTGTGGGCGGACGCGTTGACCGAACTCGGCCAGTTCGTCATCCAGTTGCTGGCCGGCATCGCGATGTTCGTCGCCGTCGTGCTGAAGCTGAACGACAAGGGCATCGGGTTCCTCGACGCCTGGGACCAGCCGGCGCTCCAGGGCCACGACAAGCCGCTGGTCGCCCAGTACGGCACGGTGTTCCTGCTCGCGTTCCTCTTCATCAAGCTCTTCGAGTACAACGGCGGCATGCTGAACCAGGCCCAGCGGTACATGGCCACCTCCGGCCCGAAGGAGGCCGAGCGCTCCGCACGGCTGTCGGCCGCGCTGTGGCTGGTCTGGCCGCTGGTGCTGTTCTTCCCGATGTGGATGTCCCCGCTGCTGGTGACGTCGAACAAGCCGGACGGCTCCGACTCCTACGCCCTGATGACCGAGCAACTGCTGCCGCACGGCCTGCTGGGACTCGTCATCGTCGGCTTCTTCTCCCACACGATGGCGATGTGCTCCTCCGACGCCAACGCCATCGCCGCGGTCTTCACCCGGGACTGCGCCCCCGTCATCTGGGCCAGGGCACGGGAGTGGAACCAGCGTTCGGGGCTGATCGCGGCGCGTGTGACGACCGTCGTGTTCCTCGGTCTGTCCATGGCGGCGGCCACCCAGGTCAACTCCCCCGCCTTCAAGGACATCATCACCGTCGTCATCAAGTGGGTCGCCGGCCTGATGGGCCCGATGGCGATCCCGATGATGCTGGGTCTGCTGCGCCCCTTCCGCCGCTCCGGTCCCACCGCGGCGCTGGGCAGCTGGTCGATGGGTCTGCTGGCCTTCTGGCTGGTCAACTACCCGATCGACTCGAACGTCGACGGCGGCGTGCCGCTCCAGTACCAGGTGTCGATCCCGCTGGCCGTGTCGCTGGTCCTCTACATCGTCATCGGGTTCGTCAAGCCCGAGGACACCCCGGAGCGCCTCGCGATCATCGAGACCATCAACACGGACGGGGACGGGGACTCGGGGGGTGCGGCGGCGCTGCCGGAGCCGCGGGACACGGTGGAAGGGAAACTCATCAGCCCGTCCGGGGGCGCACCCTCCGGGGGCGTCTGAGGAACCCGTACCACGAGCCGGCCCGCACCACGAGCCGGCCCCGCCCTCAACCCTGCCCGTCCCTCGGATACCTGGTCAGCCATCCCGGTGAAGCCCCCGAGGGGCCGTGCAGGGCGGGACCCTGGGTCATCTCCATGGCGAAGTCGTCGGCGAGTTCCAGGATCGTGGGACGGCCCTCCAGCTCGGCCAGCCAGGCCGGCGGGAGGGCCGTCTCGCCGTGCAGGGCGCCGAGCAGACCGCCGGCGAGCGCCGCGGTCGGGCCCGAGGGGGCGCCGTGGTTCACGGCGAGCCGCAGCCCGTGCCGGACGTCCTCGGCGGCCAGCGCGCAGTAGACCGCGCCGGACAGCACCGCCGCCGCGGTCCCCGCCCCCGCCAGCTCCTCCACCCGCGCCGGACCCGGCGGCCCCTGCCGCACGGCCTCCAGCGCGCGTCGCAGCGCCTCCGACACCGGCTCGTGCCCCGGCCTCGCCGCCAGCAGCGCGAGCGCCCGCTGCGCCGCGCCGTCCAGGCTCTCGCCGCGCGCCAGCGCGTGCACGGTGACGGCGTACGCGCCCGCCGCGAGATACGCCGCGGGGTGGCCGTGCGTCTGGGCCGCGCACTCGACGGCGAGCTGCGCGACGAGCTGCGGCTCCCAGCCGACGAGCAGTCCGAACGGCACCGAGCGCGGCACGACCTCCGGACCGGCCGCGCCGGGGCTCTTGGGCGATTCGAGGGTGCCCATCACGTCGTCGCCCAGCCCGAGCAGCAGGGTGCGGGTCGGATCACGGCGGGCGTACAGCCACTCCTCGCGGGCGAGCCAGCCGTCGTCCTTGCGCCGCAGGTCGGGCCCCCAGTCGCGCTGGGTGGCCGCCCAGCGCAGATACGCCCGGTGCAGATCCGTCGGCGGGTGCCAGGCGCCGGTGTCCCGCCGTACATGGGCGCGGATCAGACCGTCCACCGTGAACAGGGTCAGCTGGGTGAGGTGGGTGACCGCGCCGCGCCGCCCGTAGGCGGACATCAGGTCGACCACGCCCTCGGGCCCGTGTCCCTGCCGGATCTCCTCGAGACCCAGCCCGTCGACGGGCGCGCCGAGCGCGTCGCCGACGGCCGCGCCCAGCAGCGTGCCGCGCACCCTGCTGCGGAAGTCCTGCTGTTCGGCGCGGCCCCAGACGGGCCCGGCAGTCGCACCCACCTAGTCCTCCCGGCCACCGTCCGTACGTACGACGTCCGTCACTGTAATCGAACACCGCCGGGTTCCCGGCCGGTGCGACGGCCGACGGGTGGAGGGGTGACGGAGACCCGGTGAGGTTGTGGAGCGCCGGCGACCGACTGTGCACGACCGCGTCCGGGCGGGACGGCTCCCGAGGGTGAGCGCGGGCTGCTGGACCCGTCCTACTCGACGACCCTGACCTTCGTCCCCGTCTCGCCGAACGCCCACAGCGCCGTCCCGTCCGCCTTGGCCATCCGGATGCCGCCGGTCTGCGCACCGGCGGCGGCCGGGGGCGGTGAGGAGCCGTCGACGGCGTTGGAGAAGGCGATGTTGACGCCCGAGGCGACGGTGAAGTACATGACGTGCTCGATCTGCACGCCGTCGGATCCCTTGAGGGCGTCCTTGCGGAGCGACACCGTGTAGCTGCCGACGACCGGATTCACCGTGCCGGGCCAGACCGTGAAACTGCGCCGGGCCGTGTCGTCGGCGTCGACCAGCCAGACGCGGTGCTGCCCCAGGGAGTAGACGACCCTGCGGCCCGTGCCCGACTTCGCGGGTGCCCCGGCCGCCTGCGACGAGGCGGACGGCTTCGGCGAGGCCGGCGGACTCACGTTCGCGGACGCCGAGGCGTGCGGCTTCTTCGCCGCCGACGCCTTCGGGTGCGGACCGTTCTCGGCCTGTGCCGTCAGCACGACGACCGCGGCGATCGCACCGGCGGTCAGGCCGGTGACCCAGGCCCAGGAGGGAAGCCGTCGGGCAGGCACGGGCACGCATCTCCTCAGCTACGGGACCCCCCGACCACGAGGGGTTCCGATCATCGTACTGTGGGGATCCTGTAGGACCGTCCCTCAGTCGAGCACGGGCAGCAGTTCCGGCAGGTGCCCGTCCGACGCCGCGGCGGCCCGCTGCCGCTCCTCGGGCACCTCGCCGTACAGCGTCGTGCGCGGCTTCGCCGGACGGCCCGCCTCCTCGGCCACGGCGATCAGGTCCTTGACGGACTTGTACGAGCCGTAGGACGAGCCCGCCATCCGCGAGATCGTCTCCTCCATCAGCGTGCCGCCCAGGTCGTTCGCCCCCGAGCGCAGCATCTCCGCCGCGCCGTCCGTACCCAGCTTCACCCAGCTGGTCTGGATGTTGGGGATGTGCGGGTGCAGCAGCAGCCGGGCCATCGCCGTGACCGCCCGGTTGTCCCGCACGGTCGGGCCCGGACGGGAGATGCCCGCCAGGTACACCGGCGCGTTGGTGTGGATGAACGGCAGGGTGACGAACTCCGTGAACCCGCCGGTGCGTTGCTGGATCCCGGCCAGGGTGCGCAGGTGCCCGAGCCAGTGCCGGGGCTGGTCGACATGGCCGTACATCATCGTCGAGGACGACCGGATGCCGAGTTCGTGGGCGGTCGTGACGACCTCGATCCAGGTCGCCGCCGGCAGCTTGCCCTTGGTCAGGATCCAGCGGACCTCGTCGTCGAGGATCTCCGCCGCCGTTCCGGGGATCGAGTCGAGGCCCGCCTCCTTCGCCGCCGTCAGCCACTCGCGTACCGACAGACCGGTGCGGGTCGCGCCGTTGACCACCTCCATCGGCGAGAAGGCGTGCACATGCATGCCGGGGACACGGGCCTTGACCGCCTTCGCGATGTCGAAGTACGCCGTGCCGGGCAGATCCGGGTGGATGCCGCCCTGCATGCAGACCTCCACCGCGCCCAGCTCCCAGGCCTGCTCGGCGCGGTCGGCGACCTGGTCGAGGGAGAGCGTGTACGCGTCGGCGTCGGTGCGGCGCTGTGCGAAGGCGCAGAAACGGCAGCCGGTGTAGCAGACGTTGGTGAAGTTGATGTTCCGCGTGACGATGTAGGTGACGTCGTCGCCGACCGCCGAGCGGCGGACGTCGTCCGCTATGCGGCAGACGGCGTCCAGGGCCGGGCCGTCCGCGTGCAGCAGGGCGAGCGCCTCGCCGTCGGTGAGCTTCGTGGGGTCGTCGGCGGCCGTGCGCAGCGCCTGGCGCACATCGGTGTCGATGCGTTCGGGCGTCATGCCGGGGGCGGCGGCCTCGCGCAGCGCGCCCCAGTCGCCGTACACCTCGTCGAAGTCGTCGCGCCGGTCGGAGGTGCGGCCCTCGGTGTCGATCGAGGCGTGCAGATCCGTACGCCCGGACGCCACGAACGCCTCCTCCGGCTCCTGCCACGGACGCCCCTCGACGACGGCGTCCGGCAGGGCGAGCCCGGTCTCCGGGTCGGCCAGCGCGCGCACGTGCGGGAGCAGCCGCGGGTCCAGCCAGGGCTCGCCGCGCCGCACGAACTCCGGGTAGGCGCAGAGGCGTTCGCGCAGGGTGAAGCCGGCCGCCGCGGACTTCGCGGCCAGCTCCTCGATCTGCGGCCAGGGCCGCTCGGGGTTGACGTGGTCGATGGTGAGCGGGGAGACCCCGCCCCAGTCGTCGATGCCCGCGCCGATCAGCCGCTCGTACTCGCTGTCGACGAGGTTGGGCGGGGCCTGGAGGCAGGCGGACGGGCCCATGATGTGCCGGGCCACGGCCACGGTCGCGACCAGCTCGTCGAGTTCGGCGTCCGGCATGCCGCGCATCGCGGTGTCCGGCTTGGCGCGGAAGTTCTGGATGATCAGTTCCTGGATGCCGTGGTAGGCGCGGGAGACCTTGCGCAGCGCGAACAGCGACTCGGCCCGCTCCTCGTACGTCTCGCCGATGCCGATCAGGATCCCGGACGTGAAGGGGACGGAGGAACGGCCCGCGTCCTCCAGCACGCGCAGGCGGACCGCCGGTTCCTTGTCGGGTGAGCCGTGGTGCGGACCGCCGGGCTCGGACCACAGCCGGGTGGCGGTGGTCTCCAGCATCATGCCCATGGAGGGTGCGACGGGCTTGAGCCGCTGGAAGTCGGTCCAGGACATCACGCCCGGGTTGAGGTGCGGGAGCAGCCCCGTCTCCTCGAGGATGCGGACGGAGACGGCGCGCACATAGGCGATGGTGTCGTCGTAGCCGTGCGCGTCGAGCCATTCCCGGGCCTCGGGCCACCGCTCCTCCGGCTTGTCGCCGAGGGTGATGAGGGCTTCCTTGCAGCCGAGGGCCGCACCCTTGCGGGCGATGTCGAGCACCTCGTCGGGGGACATGAACATGCCGTGCCCGGCGCGGCGGAGCTTGCCCGGGACGGTGACGAACGTGCAGTAGTGGCACTTGTCCCGGCACAGCCGGGTCAGCGGGATGAAGACGCTCTTCGAGTACGTGATGACCCCGGGCCGGCCGGCCGCCGCCAGGCCGGCGTCCCGCACCCGGGCGGCCGACGCGGCGAGGTCCTGGAGGGCCTCGCCGCGCGCCTGGAGCAGGACGGCCGCCTCGCCGACGTCGAGGGCGACGCCGTCCCGGGCGCGTTTGAGGGCGCGACGCAGGGAGTTCTCGGTGGGGCCGGGGCTCGTGCCCGGGACGGGGCCGGGGCCGGTACCGGAGCTCTCGGGAGTCGTCATCCTTTGAGGATACGTTCGGGCTGATCACAGCCGACGGGACGCCCGGCCCGTCCCTCGCGCGAGGTCATCGCACGGCGCCGCTGGCGTCGGTGAGGTACGCGCCGTACCCGTCGAGGAGGCCGAGCACCTCCGCCTCACCGGCGGGCGGGAGCTGGACCACGACCTCGTCGATGCCGAGCTCGGCGTAGTGGGCGAGCTTGCCCGGGGACGGATGGACGGCGTACGGCACGACCTGGAGGGCGGACGGGTCGCGGCCGGCGTCCGCCCAGGCGGTCCGCAGGACGGGCAGCGACTCGGAGAGGCCGCGGCCGCCGATCGGCAGCCAGCCGTCGGCGTACTCGCAGATGTGCGAGAACAGCTTCGGCCCGGCGGCCCCGCCGACGAGCGTGCGGGGGCCGACGACCGGTCCGCGCGGCTTCTGCACGGGCTTGGGGTACGCGGAGCTGGCCCGCACGCTTGCGTACTCGCCCTCGTACGCCGTCGGCTCGTCCGCCCACAGTGCCTGCATCAGCCGCATCCGGTCCCGGACCAGTTCGCGCCGTGTCCGCCACTGCACCCCGTGGTCGGCGGCCTCCTCCACGTTCCAGCCGTAGCCGAGGCCCAGGGTGAACCGGCCGCCGGAGAGATGGTCGACGGTCGCGATCTGCTTGGCCAGGTCGATCGGGTCGTGCTGGGCGACGAGCGTGATGCCGGTGCCCAGGCCCAGCGTCTGTGTGACCGCCGCCGCCTGCCCGAGCGCGACGAACGGATCGAGGGTGCGGCCGTACTCGCGGGGCAGGTCGCCGCCGGCGGGGTAGGGGGTGGTGCGCTCGACGGGGATGTGCGTGTGCTCGGGCAGGTAGAGCCCGGCGAACCCGCGCTGCTCCAGCTCACGGGCGAGGCGGACGGGGGTGATCGTCTCGTCGGTGAGGAAGATCGTGACGGCGATGCGCATGGGCGGGCCTTTCGCTGCGTGCGGCTCTGTCGACGGCGTCGTCGCGGGGTGGCGACCCCCGGGCGTGCGGGTGCGATCCCCATCTGTACCGGGCGGCACGGCAACTGTCCATACCGACTGGTCGGCATTACCGCTGCGGACGTACGGAGCCGGTGCGCCCGAGGCCCGGGGAGCCTCGGGCGCACCGGCTCGGGCGTCAGCGCTTGGCCTTGGCCTTGGCCTTGACCTTGGCCTCGTACTGGCCGACCTCCAGGAAGTGGCGCAGTTCCTCCGGCGTGCCGTCGATGGCCTTCTCGGCCGCGGCGCGCAGGGCCTTGCTGATGGTCGGGTCGGCCAGGATGCGGGCGACGGCGACCCGGTCGTCCTCGGCCCGGGCGAGACGGAACCCGGTCTCCAGGAACGCGCGCAGCGCCTCCGGCGTACCGGCGTCCAGCGCCCTGTTGGCCTCCCGCACCACCGCCTTGCCGGAAGCCTTGTCGCCCAGGATGCGGGCGACGGCCACCCGGTCGTCCTCGGCCCGGGCGAGACGGAACCCGGTCTCCAGGAACGCGCGCAGCGCCTCCGGCGTACCGGCGTCCAGCGCCCTGTTGGCCTCCCGCACCACCGCCTTGCCGGAAGCCTTGTCGCCCAGGATGCGGGCGACGGCCACCCGGTCGTCCTCGGCCCGGGCGAGACGGAACCCGGTCTTCAGGAACGCGCGCAGCGCGTCCGCGGTGCCGGCGTCCAGGGCCCGGTTGGCCTCCCGGACCACCGCCTTGCCGGAGGCCTTGTCGCCGAGGATGCGCACGACCGCGACGCGGAGGTCGTCCAGCGACATCTCGTCCACGGGCGTGTCGGTCGTCGCCGCGGGGCTCGTCGCGGCCGCCGCCGACGCCGCCGTGGTCGTCGCCGTGCCGGTGGCGAACGCCGGGGTGGTGAAGAGCAGGGCCGGGGCCAGAGCGGTGGCCGTGACGAGCAGAGCGGCGCGATGCTGTCGCATGAGTGTGTTCCTCCGTTGTGTGGCGTTCGCTGCGAGGATCCTCGCCCCCGTGCGCCACGTGACGCACTGCCGGAAACCGGCAGTCCCCGTCGGCTTTCGATGCCGTGTTCACACATCATCGAACCGCCCGGAGGGAATCTCAACTCCCTTTGAACCCAACACGGTTGCCCGCGCCCCGCATCGGGCTCAGCCCGGCCAGACGATGGCCTGCACCTCGCTGTAGGCGTGCAGCGCGTACGAGCCGACGTCGCGGCCCACGCCGCTCTTCTTGAACCCGCCGAACGGTGCCTCCATGTTGCGGCCCACGGTGTTGACGCCGACGCCGCCCGACCGCAGCCGGCGGGCCACCCGGAAGGCACGGGCCACGTCCGCCGACCAGACGTAGTCGATGAGGCCGTAGTCGCTGTCGTTGGCGAGGGCGACGCCCTCCTCCTCGTCGTCGAACGGGACGACCGTCACCACGGGGCCGAAGATCTCCTCGCGCACCGCCCGCATGTCGTTCGTGCAGTCGGCGAGGACGGTCGGGGCGACGTAGAACCCGCGTTCCGGCGGCGGGCGTTCGCCGCCCGCGACGACCACCGCGCCCTCCTTGCGCCCCAGTTCGACGTACGACTCCACCCGGTCCCGGTGCGCGGCCGAGATCACCGGTCCGACCACCGTGTCCGCCGCCCTCGGATCACCGACCTTCAACCGGCCTGCGTACAGCGCCAGTTGTTCCACCAGCCGGTCGTACACCCCGCGCTGCGCCAGCACCCGCGTCGGGGCGGTGCAGATCTGGCCGCTGTAGAAGGAGAAGGTGGTACCGATGCCGGCCACCGCCGACGCGAGGTCCGCGTCGTCGAGGACGACCGCGGCGCCCTTCCCGCCCAGCTCCATCAGCTGACGCCGCATGTCCCGGCCGCACGCCTCGGCGATGCGCTGTCCGACGGCCGTCGAGCCGGTGAAGCTCACCATGTCGACGTCCGGCGAGGACACCGCCGTCTCGCCGACCGCGACCGCGCGCCCGGAGACGACGTTGACCACACCGCGCGGGACGCCCGCCTCCTCCAGCGCCTCCGCCATCCGGTAGACGGACAGGGGGTCCTGCGGGGCCGGCTTCACGACCACCGTGTTGCCCATCGCGAGGGCGGGCGCGACCTTCCCCGCCGGGTTCGCCCACGGGTTGTTGTACGAGGTGACGCAGGCGACGACGCCGACCGGCTGGCGCACGGCGAGCGCCCCCATCACGCCCGCCCTCCCCATCGGTCCGGCCTCGTTGATCTGCGGTGCGATCGGCCACTCGGCGGGCTCCACACGCGCGTACCGGCGGAACCGCGCCACGGCCACCCCGACCTGCATCGCGCGCGCCGTAGCAGTGGTGGCGCCGGTCTCCGCCTGCGCGAGTCCGGCGTACGGCAGCAGCCGGGCCCGGATGAGGTCGGCCGCCCGGGCCAGCACCGCCGCCCGCTCCTCCGGCGGGGTGCGCGACCACGGTCCGAGGGCCTCGCGGGCCGCCGCGCAGGCCTCGCGCACCTGATCCGGCGAAGCCTCAGGCGCCCGGCCGACGGTCCGCTCGGTCGCCGGGTCGAGGACCTCGTAGTGTCCGCCGTGGGGCTCGACCCAGTCCCCGCCGACGAACAGCCGCTGCGCTTCACCGACGACCGGTCCCTGCGCGTCGTTCACCTGGTGCTCACCGTCCTCGTGTCCCGCCCCGAGCGCAGCACACGTCCCGGCACGGCGCCCGTCACCACGTCGTCGCGGATGGCCGCCACGCCGTTCACCCACACCGCGCGCACCCCGAGGGCCTTGGAGTCCAGCCGCGGACTGTCACCCGGCAGGTCGTGCACCAAAGTGGCCTTGCCCGCGTCGATCCGCTCCGGGTCGAACAGGACGAGGTCGGCATGGAAGCCCTCCTGGATCCGGCCCCGCTCCCGCAGCCCGAACAGCCTCGCCGGGTCGTCCGTCAGCATCTTCACGGCCTGTTCCAGACCGGCCAGCTTCCGGCCGCGCAGACAGTCGCCGAGGAAGCGGGTGGTGTAGGGCGCCCCGCACATGCGGTCCAGGTGCGCGCCCGCGTCGGAACCGCCGAGCAGGACGTCCTCGTGGTTCCAGACCTCCGCCCGCAGGGCCCACGAGTCGCTGTCGTTGTCCGTCGGCATCGGCCACAGGACGGTGCGCAGCCCGTCGGCGGCGCAGATCTCGACCAGGCAGGCGAAGGGGTCCAGGCCGCGTTCTGCGGCGATGTCCCGTACCACCCGGCCGGTGAGTCCCGCGTTGGCCTCGCTGTAGGTGTCGCCGATGACGTACCGCCCGAAGTCGCTCAGCCGCCGGAAGACGCCCGCCTCCTTCGAGTCCGCCCGCCGCAGCATCTCCGCCCGCACGGCCGGGTCGCGCAGTTGCTCGATGCGCTGCGGGACCGGCAGGGCGAGGACCGGCCCCCACCCCGGGATCAGGTTCAGCGCGCAGAACGTGCCCAGCGACATGTTCATCGGCGTGAGGATCGGCATGGTGAGCGCCACCACCCTGCCGCCCGCCTTGCGCGCGCGTTCGCTCGCCATGAGCTGTCGGGGCACCCGTTCCGGCACGGCCGCGTCGACGGTGAGGACGTTCCAGTTCAGGGGGCGTCCGGCGGCTGCGCTCATCTCCGCGAACAGCTCGATCTCGGCGTCGCTGAACTGGTCGAGGCAGCCCGCGACGATCGCCTCGATCTGTGTTCCCTCGTGCTCGCCCACCGCCCGGGACAGCGCGAGCAGTTCCTCGGGCCGGGCGTGCCGGGAGGCCACGGGCCGCCCGTCCCCGTCGGAGTGGGTCGAGGACTGCGTGGTGGAGAATCCCCAGGCGCCGGCGTCCATGGCGTCGTGCAGCAGCCGGACGATCTCCGCCAGCTGCGCCTCGTCGGGCTGTCCGCCCACCGCGTCCGGGCCCATCACGTACCGCCGCAGCGCGCAGTGCCCCACCATGAAGCCGGCGTTGACGGCGATCCGTCCCTCCAGGGCGTCCAGGTACTCCCCGAAGCCGTTCCAGTTCCAGGGCGCGCCCTCCTCGAGGGCGACCAGCGACATGCCCTCCACCTTGGACATCATGCGGCGGGTGTAGTCGGCGTCCCCGGGGCGGGCCGGGTTGAGCGGCGCAAGGGTGAAGCCGCAGTTCCCGGCCGCGACCGTGGTCACCCCGTGGTTCAGGGACGGGGTGGCGTACGGGTCCCAGAACAGCTGGGCGTCGTAGTGGGTGTGCGGATCGACGAACCCGGGGGCGAGGACGAGGCCGGCCGCGTCCTCGGACGTCCGGGCCTCCTCGGCGACCTCACCGACGAAGGCGATCCGCCCGTCCCGGATGCCGACGTCGGCCGTGAAGGCGGGCGCACCGGTCCCGTCGACGACGGTCGCTCCCTTGATGACGTGATCGAGCATGAGAGCTCCTCCTCAACTCCGTTGCGGGCAGCACCGCTCAGGGGCGCGGGGAACTGCACGACCGGCCACGACGGGCTCGCGACCGCCGAACGGCCCGCACACCTACGGCGCGTACGCGCCCCGCCGGTCCGCCGACAGCGGCTACGCGCCCTGCCGGAACCGCGTGGTGCGGTGCACGGGATCCGTGTCGATCTTCGGGATGACGTGCTCCCCGATCAGCCGGATCGTCTGCAGCGTCTCCTCCCTGGGCACCCCCACCGGCAGCCCGAAGGACAGCTGGTCCGCGCCCGCCTGTTCCCACCGCTTGCACTGCCGCGTCACCTCGTCGGGATCGCCGCAGATCAGCAGCTCCTCCTCGATGAGCAGCTCGACGAACTCGGCGTTGTACTCCGGCAGGGTCTCCGGCCAGACCGGGAAGCCCTCGGGGCGCGGGAAGGTGTCGTGGTAGCGGAACACCAGCGAGGGCAGGTAGTGCAGTTCGCCCTCGACGGCGATCCGGATAGCCTCGTCGTGGGTGGGCGCGCAGATCGCCGTCGTCGTCACCATCACGTTGTCGTTGACGAAGTCCCCGATCGGCTCGGCGTTCACGACGGCCGTCTTGTACTGCTCCAGCACCCATTCCATGTCGGAGACCTTCTGGATGCTGAAGCCCAGCACGCCGAGGCCCTTGCGGGCGGCCATCGCGTACGAGGGCGGCGACCCCGCCGCGTACCACATCGCCGGGTGCGACTTCCCGTACGGCTTCGGCAGGATCTTGCGCGGCGGGAGCTGCCAGTGCTTGCCCTGGAAGCCCTCGTACTCGTCCTGGAGCCACATCTTGGGGAACTCGGCGATGGTCTCCTCCCAGATCTCCTTCGTGTGGTTCATGTCGGTGATGCCGGGGAGGAAGCCGAGGATCTCGTGCGAGCCGGCGCCGCGTCCGCTGCCGAACTCGAAGCGGTTCTCGCTGAGGTGGTCGAGCATGGCGACCTTCTCGGCGACCTTCACCGGGTGGTTGACCTGGGCCAGCGGGTTGAAGATGCCCGAGCCGAGGTGGATGCGGTCGGTCGCGTGGGCGAGGTAGCCGAGGAAGACGTCGTTGGCGGAGAGGTGCGAGTACTCCTCCAGGAAGTGGTGCTCGGACGCCCAGGCGTACTTGAACCCGGCCCTGTCCGCCTGGATGACGTACTCGGTCTCCTCCATCAGCGCCTTGTGCTCGGCGAGCGGATCGGTCTCGGCGCGCTTGCCCACGTATCCCTGTACAAAGAGCCCGAATTCCAAGGAGGTTCACCATCCCCGGTTCTGAAGTCCACGGATCTGATTCTGACGGTCCGTCAGATCAGCTGGCCCGACTGTCGCACCACCCGCGAGGAGGGTCAATAGCTGACGTACAGTCAGATGATGGTGACGCCGGCGAGCCATCCCCCGTCGATCACGAACGGCTGCCCGGTGATGTAGGAGGAGTCCTCCGAGGTGAGGAACAGCGCGAGGCGGGCCACCTCCTCCGGGCGGCCGATCCGGCCCAGCGGCACGAGCTTGCGGTACAGCCCGTCGATGGCCTTCGCGCTCTCCTCCTGATCCGCGTCCGGGTCCAGCAGCGAGGGGTTGGACATCGCGGTGTCGACCGCGCCCGGGCACACGGCGTTGACCCGGATGCCCCGCGGCGCGAGTTCCAGCGCGGCGACCCGGGTGAGCCCGAGGATCGCGTGCTTGGTGGCCGCGTACGCGCCCACCGCCGCCATCCCGGTCACCGCGGTGTACGAGGCCGTGTTGACGATCGTGCCCCCGTCGGACATCACCGGCGCGACCGTCTTGACGCCGAGGAAGCAGCCGACCTGGTTGACCTTCACGACCTGCATGAACTCGTCGAGGGGGGTGTCGGTGAGCGCGTTGAAGCGCAGGATTCCGGCGTTGTTGACCAGGCCGTCGATGTGCCCGTACGCCTGCTGCGCGGCACGCACGGCCGACCGCCAGGCCTCCTCGCTGCCGACGTCGAGCGGGACGTACAGGGCGTCGATCTCCTCGGCGAGCGCCCGGCCCTGTTCCTGAAGGACGTCGGCGACGACCACCCGCGCCCCCTCCTCGGCGAAGAGCCGCGCCTCCTGTTCGCCCTGGCCGCGTGCGGCTCCGGTGACGATGACGACGCGCCCGTCCAGCTTGCCCTTGCCCATGGCTGTCCTCCGTGACGTCGGGTTCACAGGTGCGGGGCGACCTCGGCCCCGAACGCGCTGATCTGGTCGATGAGTTCGGAGCGGCCGCGGCAGCGGAACCGGACCTGGATCTGGTCGACGCCCATCCGCGGGTAGGCGCTCAGCGACGCGGCGAGGGCCTGCGGGGGCCCGGTGAGGGTGCGGCGGCCGACGTTCCAGGACGGCGTGCCGACGTACAGGGGCTCGGTGATGGCGCCGACGGTGAACGGCTCCTCGACGCCGGCCTCGGCGCGCAGCCGCCGGATCCGCTCGATCTGTGCGGACAGCCGGTCCCGCGGGTCGCCCTGGGGCAGCCAGCCGTCGCCCCGGAGCGCGGCGCGGCGCACGGCGGCCGGGGAGGAGCCGCCCACCCACACGGGGACGCGGGCCTGCGCGGGGCGGGGCCGCTGCCCGAGCCCCTCGAAGTCGTACGCCTTCCCGTGGTGGGAGGGGAACTCGTCCGGCCCGAGGGCGACGCGCAGGGCGTCGATCGTCTCGTCCAGGACCGTGCCGCGCCGCTCGAAGTCGGCGCCCAGCGCCTCGAACTCCTCCCGCACGTGCCCCGCGCCGACCCCGAGGACCAGCCGGCCCCCGCTGAGGTGGTCGAGGGTCGCGTACTGCTTGGCCGTGACGAGGGGGTGGCGCAGGCCGACGACGGCGACGTGGCTGAGCAGGCGGACGCGCGTCGTCACGGCCGCGAGGTGGGCGAGGGTGGCCACGGGGTCGTACCAGACCGTGCTCATGGCCTCGGCCAGCCGGCGCGGGATCGCCACGTGGTCGCAGGCGGCGACGTAGGCGAAGCCGGCCCGGTCGGCGGCCCGGGCGATCTCGACGAGGTCGGCGGGCCCGGCGTCGGCCTCCCACGGTTCGGCGTACATCGTGGACTGGGACTGGACCGGGAGCTGGATGCCGTACGCGAGGCTCACCGGGGGCTCCACAGGCCGTCCTCGGTCAGCCCCAGCAGCTCGATCGCGTTGCCCCGCACGATCCGCTCCACCACGTCCGGGGGCAGGTGCCCCATCTGCGCCTCGCCGACCTCCCGCGACTTGGGCCAGGTGGAGTCGGAGTGCGGGTAGTCGGTCTCGTAGAGGACGTTGCCGACGCCGACGGAGTCGAGGTTGCGCAGCCCGAAGGCATCGTCGAAGAAGCAGCCGTAGACGTGGTCGGCGAAGAGCTCGGACGGCGGCCGGTGGACCTTGTCGGCGACCCCGCCCCAGCCGCGGTTCTCCTCCCACACCACGTCGGCGCGCTCCAGGATGTAGGGGATCCAGCCGATCTGGCCCTCCGCGTACATCACCTTCAGGTTCGGGAAGCGCTCGAACTTGCCGCTCATCAGCCAGTCGACCATCGAGAAGCAGCAGTTGGCGAAGGTGATGGTGGAGCCGACGGCGGGCGGGGCGTCCTCCGAGGTGGACGGCATACGGCTGCTGGAGCCGATGTGCATGGCGACGACCGTGCCGGTCTCGTCGCAGGCGGCGAGGAAGGGGTCCCAGTGGTCGGTGTGCACGGAGGGCAGGCCGAGGTGCGGGGGTATCTCGGAGAAGGCGACCGCGCGCACCCCGCGGGCGGCGTTGCGCCGGACCTCCGCGGCCGCCAGCTCGGCGTCCCACAGCGGGACCAGGGTGAGCGGGATCAGCCGCCCCGCCGCCTGCGGGCCGCACCACTCCTCCACCGTCCAGTCGTTGTAGGCGCGCACGCACAGCAGGCCCAGCTCACGGTCGGCGGCCTCGGTGAAGGTCTGGCCGCAAAAGCGCGGGAAGGTGGGGAAGCACAGGGCGGACTGGACGTGGTTGACGTCCATGTCGGCGAGCCGGGAGGGGACGTCGTACGAGCCCGGGCGCATCTGCTCGTAGGTGATGACCTCCAGCTTGATCTCGTCCCGGCTGAATCCGACGGCGGTGTCGAGGCGGGTGAGCGGGCGGTGCAGGTCCTCGTAGACCCACCAGTCGCCGATCGGCCCGTCGTCGCCGGGATCGCCCATGACGGGCTTGAAGCGGCCGCCGAGGAAGGTCATCTCCTTCAGCGGGGCACGGACGACACGGGGTCCGGTGTCCAGGTACTTCTTCGGCAGGCGGTCCTGCCAGACGGTGCTCGGCTCCACGGTGTGGTCGTCGACGGAGATGATCCGAGGGAGCGGCGCGGCGACGGGTGAGGCGGCGACGGGCGTGGTGGCAGGCGACGCGGCGGGTGAGGAGTCCATGGAAGGCACGGTAGCGCCGATCTGACGGTGCGTCAGCTAGCGTGCGGGCACCGCCGTCGGCCGGCCGTGGCCGGATGTGTGCCCCCACGACTGTGCGAGGTCCGTGAACTCCCGTGCAGCACTCTGTGATCGGCGTCACGCGCGACTGACGCTTCCGGCATGGACAGGGCAAACTGGACCTCGGTACTTCGGATGCCTAAGGGGAGCCCTTGATGGACGACCGCGCAGAGCACGGCGGCCCGCGTGTGCCGCAGCAGAGGCGCTCCGGCGCGGCCGAGGAGCCGGCCGCGCTGCGCTTCGATGTGCTCGGCCCGGTGCGCGCCCGGCGCGGCGAGGAACAGCTGGCCACCGGCGGTCCCCAGCAACGCGCGCTGCTGGCCGCCCTGTTGCTGCGCGAGGGCCGTACCGCGACGGCCGGCGAGCTGATCGACGCGCTGTGGGGCGAGGATCCGCCCTCGCAGGCGCTGGCCGCGGTGCGGACGTACGCCTCACGGCTGCGCAAGACGCTGGACCCGGGCACCCTGGTGAGCGAGTCGGGCGGCTACGCCGTGCGCGGGCTGGGCGAGGGTGCCCTGGACCTGGCGGTGGCACAGGAGTTCGCGGCGGAGGCCGACAAGGCGAGGGCGGCCGGGGACCTGTGCCGGGCCCGCGAGACCCTGAACCGGGCGCTCGGCCTCTGGGACGGCGAGACGCTGGCCGGCGTCCCCGGGCCCTACGCGGAGGCGCAGCGCGTGCGTCTGGAGGAGTGGCGGCTGGGGCTGCTGGAATCCCGCCTGGACATGGACCTGGAGCAGGGCTGCCACACCGAGGCCGTGTCGGAGCTGACCGCGCTGACGGCCGCCTACCCGCTGCGCGAGCGGCTGCGCGAACTGCTGATGCTGGCGCTGTACCGCAGCGGCCGGCAGGCGGAGGCGCTGGCGGTCTACGCGGACACCCGGCGGCTGCTGGCGGAGGAGCTGGGCGTGGACCCGCGGGCGGGACTGCGGGAGTTGCAGCGCCGCATCCTCCAGGCCGATCCGGAGCTGGCGGAGCCGACGGCGGCCGCGGCGGAACCGGCGGTGGTGCGGGTGCGCCCCGCGCAACTCCCGGCGAACGTGCCGGACTTCACCGGCCGGGCGGCCTTCGTGGCGGAACTGAGCGAGGTGCTGGCGGAGGCCGGCGGCGGCGGCGCCGGCGGGGTGATGGCCGTGTCGGCGCTGGCGGGCATCGGCGGCGTGGGCAAGACGACCCTCGCGGTGCACGTGGCGCACCGGGCCCGCCCGGTCTTCCCCGACGGTCAGCTGTACGTCGACCTGCAGGGCGCCGGGGCGCGGGCGGCGGAGCCGGAGACCGTCCTCGGCGCCTTCCTGCGCGCCCTCGGCACCGCGGAGTCGGCGATCCCGGACTCGCTGGAGGAACGGGCGGCGCTGTACCGCTCGCTCCTGGACGGGCGCCGGATCCTGGTGCTGCTGGACAACGCGCGGGACGCCGCCCAGGTGCGTCCCCTGCTGCCGGGCACGGAGGGCTGCGCGGCGCTGGTCACCTCACGAGTGCGGATGGTGGACCTGGCCGGGGCCCACCTGGTCGACCTGGACGTGATGTCCCCGGACGAGGCGCTGACCCTGTTCACCCGGATCGTGGGCGAGGAGCGGGTGGCGTCGGAGCGGGAGGCCGCCCTGGACGTGGTCGCGGCCTGCGGCTTCCTCCCGCTGGCCATCCGCATCGCGGCGTCCCGGCTGGCGTCCCGCCGCACCTGGACCGTCTCGGTGCTCGCCGCCAAACTGGCCGACGAGCGGCGGCGGCTGGACGAGCTCCAGGCGGGCGACCTCGCGGTGAAGGCGACGTTCGAGCTGGGCTACGGGGCGCTGGAGCCGGCCCAGGCCCGCGCGTTCCGCCTGCTGGGCCTCGCGGACGGTCCGGACATCTCCCTGCGGGCCGCCGCGGCGGTCCTGGACCTGCCGCCGGAGGAGGCCGAGGACCTGCTGGAGTCCCTGGTGGACACCTCCCTGCTGGAGTCCGCGGCGCCCGGCCGCTACCGGTACCACGATCTGGTCCGGCTGTACGCCCGGGCGTGCGCGGAACGCGACGAGCAGGAGGCCGGCGTGGGGGCACCTCCCACGCCCTTCGGGCAGGGGGGAAGGGAGGTGGCGATGACGCGGCTGCTCGACTTCTATCTGGCGACCGCGACGGGCGTCTACGCGATCGAGCGGCCCGGGGAGCGGGTGCTGGACCACCTGAGCCGCGGCGACTACCCGGGGCTGGCCTTCCGCGACCGGGGCCAGGCGCTGGACTGGCTGTTCACCGAGGCGAGCGGACTGCTCGCGGCGGTGCAGCAGGCCGGGACGGCCGGCATGCTGCGGCGAGCCGCCGATCTGCTGCTCGCGGCCGTCGACCTCGGGGAGTCGGGGATCAGCTCACGCCAGTACGTGCTGGCCGCCACCGCGGTGGTCGCGGCCGCCCAGCAGAACCGGGACCCCTACGCGGAGGGCCGTGCGCGCCTGATGCACAGTCACATTCTGGGTGTGTCAGGTCAGTTCGCGGAGTCGGACCGCGAGGCGGGCGCGGCACTGACGCTGGGCCTCGCCGCCCAGGACCCCGTGGTCTGCGCCCAGGCGCCCAACCAGCAGGGCATCATCGCCCTCTACAACGGGCGGCACGACGAGGCCGAGCAGCACCTCACGAAGGCGCTGGCCGCCTTCCGCGCAGACCGGAACACCCCGGGCGAGGCCAGCGCCCTGTGCAACCTGTCCCGGGTCCACCTGGCGACCGGCCGCACCGAGAGCGCCGTGTCCCTGGCCCGGCAGGGCGTCACCATCTACGAGCGCGACGACACCGGCATGGCGTTGCGCCTGGCCAACGGAAAGTACGCGCTGGGGCTGGCCCTGACCAGCTCCGGCGAGATCGGGCCGGCGCTTCGGGCGCTCACCGACGCGCTCGGCATGTTCCAGGACGCCCGGCAGCAGCTGTGGCACGGCATGACCCTGTTCCGGCTCGCCGAGCTGCATCTCGCCGACCACGGCCCGGCCCGCGCCGCGGCCTGCGCCGAACAGGCCCTCGCCGTCCTGCACGGCATCGGCGGGGACTGGCGGCGCGCCAACGTGCTGACGGCTCTCGGCCGCGGCCTGCACGGCGTCGGCCAGCTCGACCGGGCGAGGGTGTGCTGGCAGGAGGCCCTGTCGGTGTTCGAGACGTTGGGCTCCCCGGAGGCGGCGGACGTCCGCGCGCTGCTGGCCTCGGCGCCGGTGGGATGAGCGGCGGGGCGCTGGACGCCCGCACGGCCGGGCGGGGTCCGACCGGGTGGGGACCGTCCCACTCGGACGTGCGGCCGGCGGCCCGGCGCGGTACACGGCCGGCGGTCCCGAGGGGTGTCCGTCCGGCGGTCCCGAGGGGTGTCCGTCCGGCGGTCCCGAGGGGTGTCCGTCCGGCGGTCCCGAAACGCGTTCATCGTTTGTTTATCGCCATCCGGCAGTGTCAGTTGAGCCGGACCGTCGTGTCGGGGGGCAGACGGCTCGGTACGACGGCCGCGCCGGTGGGCGGGGGTCCTGTGCATCAGGCCACGGGACACCCCCTAGGGTGAACGGCCTTGCGAGACCCGCCCGGCAATTCACGGGGGAACTGCCGGGCGGGTCCCGCCCACTCCGTTCCATCCCGCTTCACGTTCCTAGGAGTCACCTCATGGCCGACAACACCGGCACCGTCAAGCCCGCCGACTTCCACGCGACGAGCGAGAAGGCCGAGGCCCCGGCGGTCGTCGCCGACTCGAAGCCGGCGCAGGCCGCGGGCGAGGAGATCACCACCAAGGACTTCCACGCCACGACCGAGCCGCTGAACAAGCCGGCCGACTTCCACGCGACCGACGAGACGGCCTGACACAGAGCCACATCGCACGGGGATCGGCCGCGGCGGCGCGGAGGGGGAGCCGTCGCGGCCGAGGCGTGTCCGGAGCCGGTCGGGCCGCGGCCGGTCACGCCACCGTGTAATGCGTGTCCCCGAAGTCCGCGACGATCCTGAGTTCGCCGCCCAGGGCCCGCACGTAGGAGCGCAGGGTGGCGACCTCCGTGCGATCGATCTCCCCGTGCTCGATCGCCGAGATCCGGGGGGCGGACACCCCCATGGAGTCGGCGATGTCACGCTGGGTGAGATCCTGCTCCCGGCGGAGCTCGGCGAGCCACGTAATGCAAGCATTAAGTTCGCCGTGCGGGTTGCAGACCCGTTCACTCCACCGGGGGACGTCGGCGCCGCCCCCGCAGCTCGCCCTTCAGCACCTTGCCGCTGGCGTTGCGCGGGAGCGCGCTCACGAACTCCACCGTCCGCGGCACCTTGTAGTTCGCCATCTCGCGCCGGGACCAGGCGATCAGGTCGTCGGACGTGGACACCGCGCCCGGCCGCCGCACCACGTACGCCCTGCCCACCTCTCCCAGCCGGGGGTCGGGCACGCCGATCACGGCGACGTCGGCCACGTCCGGGTGCAGGCCGAGGAGTCGCTCGATCTCCGCCGGGTAGGCGTTGAAGCCGCCGACGATGAACATGTCCTTGATCCGGTCGGTGATACGCAGGTTGCCCGCCGCGTCCAGGACGCCCACGTCGCCCGTGCGCAGCCAGCCGTCGGGGGTCAGCGCCCGAGCCGTCGCCGCCGGGTCCTCGTAGTAGCCGCGCATGACGTGGAAGCCCCGGACCAGCACCTCGCCGGGCTCCCCAGGCGCCGCGTCCACCCGTACCTCGGTGCCCGGGATCGCGCGGCCCGAGGTGGCGGCGACGACGGTGGGGTCGTCGCTGCGGCGGCACATCGTGACGACGCCGCTCGCCTCCGAGAGGCCGTACGCGGTGAGGACCGTCTCCACGCCCAGTTCGCCCCGCAGCCGTTCGACCAGCCGCAGCGGCA
Organism: Streptomyces sp. P3; assembly: GCF_003032475.1. Classification (NCBI taxonomy): domain Bacteria; kingdom Bacillati; phylum Actinomycetota; class Actinomycetes; order Kitasatosporales; family Streptomycetaceae; genus Streptomyces; species Streptomyces sp. P3. The sequence continues at coordinate 2,724,580 of NZ_CP028369.1, read as the reverse complement.
CCACCGCCGCACCCGTCACCACCAGCCGCAGCGCCGAGAGGTCGTGCCTGTCCCGGGACGCGTGGTCCAGGAGCGACTGGTGCAGTGTCGGTGGACCGGGCAGCACCGACACCCGTTCCGCGGCGACGTTCGCCAGCACCGTCTCCACGTCGAACACCGGCTGCGGGATCATCGTGGCCCCCCGCATCAGGCAGGCGATCACGCCGGCCTTGTAGCCGAAGGTGTGGAAGAAGGGGTTCACGATCAGGTAGCGGTCGCCGTGCCGCAGCCCGGCCAGGTCGGTCCAGATCCCGTACGCCCGCAGGGTCTGCGCGTGCGTGATCATCGCGCCCTTGGGGCGGCCCGTCGTGCCCGAGGTGAAGACGATGTCCGACGGATCCTCCCCGCGCACCGCGTCCGCCCGCGCCCGCACCCGCGCCCGCCCGACCCCGTCCCCGCTCGCCAGGAAGTCCTTCCAGGCCCGGAAGTCGGCCGGGGCATCGTCGGAGAGGACGACGACCTGTTCCAGGGCGGGCAGCCCGGGCAGCGGCCCCGGGCCGGCACGCTCCCCCTCGCCCGCCGCCCGCCGCAGCGACGCCACGTACGACGTGCCGAGGAAGGCGCCCGTCACGAACAGCAGCCGGGCCCCGCTCCGGCGCAGCACGTCCACCGCCTCGACGCCCTTGAAGCGGGTGTTGACCGGGACCAGCACGGCCCCCGCCGACACCGCGCCCAGCGCCGCGACGATCCAGTCCAGCGAGTTGGGGGCCCAGACGCCGACCCGGTCGCCCGCCCCGACCCCGTTGGCCAGGCAGGCCGCCGCCGCACGCTCGACCCGGGCGCCGAGTTCCGCGTAACCGATCCTGGTGCGGCCGTCCACCACCGCCTCGGCGTCGGCGTACCGCTCGGCCGCCGCGCGCACCAGGCCCGGAATGCTGCCCCACTCCACGTCCGCGCGCATCACGTCCGCGTCTTCGCGCATCACGGCCTCCCGCCCATTAGCTGACTACCCGTCAGATTAGCTGTAGCCTGACGGACTGTCAGCCGCCATTTCGCATCGCGGAGGTGCGTGCAGCGTGACCCTCAAGGACGCCACCGCCATCGTCGGCATCGGCCAGACCGCGTTCGCCAAGCACCTCCCGGAGTCGGAGCGGGCCCTCGCCTGCCGGGCCGTCCTCGCCGCCCTCGACGACGCCGGGATCGACCCCGGCGAGGTCGACGCCCTCGCCTCCTACACCATGGAGGAGACCGACGAGGTCGAGCTGGCGAAGGCCGTCGGCTTCGGGGACCTGACCTACTTCGGCAAGGTCGGCTTCGGCGGCGGCGGGTCCTGCGCCACCGTCGCGCACCTCGCCGGCGCCATCGCCGCCGGGCAGGCCACCGTGGGCGTCGCCTGGCGCTCGCGCAAGCGGGGCAGCGGGCCGCGCCCGTGGACCAACACGTCCGTCCAACTGCCCACCCCGGCCCAGTGGACACGCCCCTACGGCCTGTTGCGGCCCGCCGACGAGATAGCCATGCTGGCCCGCCGCTACCTGCACGAGTACGGCGCCACCCGCGACCACCTCTTCAACGTCGCGCTCGCCTGCCGCAACCGGGCCAACCGGAACCCGGCCGCGATCATGTACGACCGGCCGCTCACCCGCGAGATGTACATGACCGCCCGGTGGATCAGCGAACCGCTCTGCCTCTACGACAACTGCCTGGAGACCGACGGCGCGCTGGCCTGCGTGATCGTCGGCCGGGAGCGGGCGCGGGACTGCCGCCGCGCCCCGGTCTACGTCCACTCCGCGGCCCAGGGCCTGCCCGCCCAGCATCACGGCATGGTCAACTACTGGAACGACGACCCGCTCACCGGGCCCGCCTGGGCGGCCGCCCGACACCTGTGGAAACACGCCGACTTCACCCCTGACGACGTCGACGTCGCCCAGATCTACGACGCGTTCACCCCCCTGGTCCCGCTCTCCCTGGAGGGCTACGGGTTCTGCGGCCGGGGCGAGGGCGGCGCGTTCACCGAGGGCGGCGCCCTGGAGACCGGCGGACGGCTGCCCCTGAACACCGGCGGCGGCGGGCTGAGCGAGGCCTACGTGCACGGCTTCAACCTCATCAACGAGGGCGTCAAACAGCTGCGCGGCACCAGCACCTCCCAGGTCCCCGGCGCCGCCACCTGCCTCGTCACCGCCGGCGAAGGCGTCCCGACGTCCGCCCTGCTGCTCCGCAACTGACCGCGCCGAGGAGTCGATCCACGATGCTCACCCCCGTCCCCGACGCCGACGGCGCCCCCTTCTGGGAGTACGCCGCCCGAGGCGAACTGCGTGTCCAGGCCTGCGCCGACTGCGGCGAGCCCCGCTTCCCGCCCCGCCCCTGCTGTCCGCACTGCCGGTCGTTCGCGAGCGAGTGGCGGGCGACCTCGGGACGCGGGCGGATCTGGTCCTACGTCGTCCCGCATCCGCCCCTGCTGCCCGACTACGCCGCGCACGCCCCCTACGTCGTGCTCCTCGTCGAGCTGGCCGAGGCGCCCCGGATCCGGCTGGTCGGCAACCTGGTGAGCGAGCCCGGGGCGGCCCTCGGCTCCGTCCCGCCGGACCGGGTGCGCATCGGCGCCCGGGTGCAGGCCGTCTTCGGCGCGGACGGGCTTGCGCAGTGGGTCCTGGAGCGCCCGTGAGCGTGCGTCTGGACGTCGACGAGAAGACCGCCGTCGCCGTCGTCACCCTGGACCGGCCGGAACGGCTCAACGCCGTCGACCTCGAGACGGCCGACGAGCTGCGGGGGATCTGGCGCGCGCTGCGCTTCGACGACTCCGTGCGCGCCGTCGTCCTCACCGGGGCCGGCGGGCGGGCGTTCTCCACCGGGATCGACCGGGACGCCGTGGTGCCGCAGCCCGGCTCGCCCTTCATGCAGGACGACCCGCTGCTCACCGTCGGCCCCAAGGCGAACGACCTGTGGAAACCGGTCGTCGCCGCGGTGGAGGGGATGGCCTGCGGGGGCGCCTACTACCTGCTCGGGGAGTGCGAGTTCGTCGTCGCGGGGGCCGACGCCGCGTTCTTCGACCCGCACACCACCTACGGAATGGTCAGCGCGTACGAGTCGGTGCTGCTCGCGCAGCGGATGCCGTACGGGGAGGTCGCCCGGATGATGCTGATGGGCGGCGCGGAACGGATGTCCGCCCGGCGCGCGTACGAGGTCGGCCTCGTCTCCGAACTCACCGAGGCCGGGGGTGCGCTGCCGGCCGCCGTGGCCTGCGCCGCGGTCGTCGCCGGGTACCCGCCGGGCGGCGTCCAGGGCACCGTGCGGGCGCTGTGGTCGGCGCGGGAGGCGGCCCGCGCGACGGCGTTCGCGCAGGCCCCGCACCTCATCGCGCTGGGCAACCTGCCCTCCGATCAGCAGGCCGAGCTGTTCACCGGCCGCCGGGGCGGAGGGTTCCGGACACGGTGAGCTCCGGCGGAGCAGCCGATCCCGGGCCCGACGCGCAGACGCCCCGGTTCAGGGGCCCCGCCTGTGGACGGCTGCCGGACCCACGGCCGGCAGGTGGCCGCCCATCCGTCATGGCCAGGTGCGCTCGATGCGGTGGGAAGTTCCTTCCCCCGGTTCTCTCAGGAGGTCAGTGGCCCGCCGGACCCTCGCGGACAAGGGTCCGGTGAGCCCGGAACGCGGACCGCGGCCGGGCCCGGCCGCCTCAGGAACGGTAGTGCCCGGCCTTCAACTCGCCTATGAAGGCGGCCCAGGAGGCGGCTTCGAAGCACAGCAACGGACCGTGCGGGAGGTGGAGTCCTCGCGTGCCCGTGGGCAAGACGGTGTGGGCGGAGGCGCCCGTGGTGGCGTCGGGCCGTTGAGGGACGTCCGGTCAGCGCGCTGGTGCCGCCGGCTGCGCCTCGCAGTGGTCGATCCTCGCCGCGACGGACGGGGTGGACAGGTCGACACGGACCGTCGCCGTGGCGTTGCCCGCGGCGTACGCGTCCTCGTTCCGTTGCTCCACACGCCCCGAACCGGCGTCGAGGAAGTCGACCGTGACGGTGAAGTAGCCGCCGGTCGCGTTCGGGTTGGTGAGCTCGACCATGGCGTAGGGCCGGCTCGGCGTCGCGCAGTCGATCAGCTTCACGGTGGCGTCCCGCAGGGTCACGGACAGGGTCGAGGAGCCGGAGCCGCCGGATGTGCCGCCCGTGTAGTCGTCGTCATCGTCGTAGTCGCGGTAGCGCGAGCCGGACGTGCCGCCGCTCGACGACGACGAGCTGTCGTGGTCCTGACTGGAGCTGCTGCATCCGCCGCCGCTGCCGTGACCGCTGCTGTGCCCGTGACCGTGGCCCCGGCTCGTGGAGAAGCCGGTCAGCGCCAGTACCACCAGCGCCGCGACCGCTGTGAACCTGAGTCTGCGTCCCCGTCGATCCATGCCCGCCACCCTAGGGGGACCCTGTCACGGCCATGTCACCGCATGGCGACCGGCCGGTCTCCGGCGTAGCGTCCGGGGTGAGAGCGACCGGCGGGCCGCTCCCCCGCAGCGACGGCCGCCGTCCGGACCCCTTCCGTACCCCCGGCACGACGGCCGTCCCGGACGGTGCCGCACGGGCCGCTCAGGTCGGCCGCACGGGCCGCTCGGGCCGGTCAGGTCGTCAAGTCGGTCGGCCGGGTCACAGCGCTCAGGGCGGATCAGGGCGGATCAGGAAAGTCACCGCGGTAGGTCAGGCGGTGCGGGCCGTGCCCGTGCCCTTCTCGGCGTCCAGCGCGTACACGCAGCGGTCCTTGCTGCACGCGTACACGACGCCGTCGCGGACCAGCGGGGAGCCGGTGATCTCGCCGCCGGTCGCCAGCTTCCAGCGCAGCCGCCCGTCGTCGGCCTTCAGGGTGTACAGCAGATGGTCGGTGGAGCCGAAGTGGATACGGCCCTCCGCGACCGCCGGGGCGCCCACGATGTCGCCGCCCGCCTGGAAGCGCCACTTGGGGGTGCCCGTCACGGCGTCCAGGGTGTAGAGGCCCTTGCCGCTGCCGACGTGGACATGTCCGGCGGCCACCAGCACGGGGTCGACGGAGGACCGGGCCTCGGTGGCGATGCGCCAGCGGTCGCGGCCGTCGGTGGCGTCGAGCGCGTACACCGTGCCCAGGTAGTCGGCGAGGTAGACGCCGCCGCCGGTGACCGCCGGGCCGGGCACGAACGTCGGCGCGGACAGGAACACCGCCGGGGCCTCGAAGTGCCAGCGCACCATGCCGCTCGCCACGTCGACGGCGAGCACCCGGGTGCCGGCGGAGAGGTAGACATAGCCGTCGGGGGCGGGGGTGACGCGGACCGGGACGCCGCCGCACGAGGCCGTGTCGCCGATCGGGTACGACCAGCGCTCCTCACCGGTGCGGGCGTCCAGGGCTCTGAGCCGGGCGTCCCGCCAGACGTAGACCGTGCCGTCGTGCAGCGCCGGGCCGGCCTCCGGGGACTCGAAGTCGGTCTGGCAGCCGGTGATCTCCCAGAGCTTGTGGCCGCTGGACGCCTCCCAGGCCTGGACGCCGCCGCCCCGCGTGCCGGTGACGAGGGTGCCCCGGTCGGCCTTGAGCGAGTACACCCAGGCGTCCGTCGACAGCCGCCACAGGTCGCCGCCCTCGCGGGCGTCCAGCGCGAACAGGGTGGGGCCGTCGGAGGCGTGCACCCGGCCGTCGGCGACCGCCATCGACCAGGCCACGTCGCGCGTCTTGAAGCGGCGGCGGCCGGTCGCCACGTCCAGGGCGTGCACCTCGAAGGAGGTGACGTAGACGAGGTCCCCGGAGACGGACGGCGTGCCCCACACGTCGTTCGACATGCGGAACCGCCAGGGCCGCCAGCCCGCCGGGGTCTCCGCGGGCGCGGTCGGCGGGGTGGGCACGGTGGTGTCGGCGCCGTTGACCCCGGGGCGCGGGCGGGACCAGCCGGCGACCAGGCCGGGCTCGGCGACCGGCGCCTTCACGGCGGCCGTGGCGCGGACGTCGGCGACCCGGGGACCGGGCCCGATGGGCACCGCCGCGCCCGCCAGCCGGACCGGGCCGGTGTCGGGGGCCCCGACGGGCGCGGGCGCCGGGCGGGAGAGGACCACGGGGTCGTGCGGGGGCGGGGGCGGCACGGGCGGGACCGGCCGGGCCATTCCCACGCCCTGGCCGCTGCGGGGGCTCGGGGGCGCGGGCTTCACCGGGGGACGGCCGCCGCGGCGCGTCTCGATGAGGGTGACGGCCTTCTCCGGCAGCCACGCCGACGCGGTTCCGCTGTCGTCCGAGCCGGAACCGAAGAGGTGGGGGGCGAGCTGGGCCTGGAGGTCGGCCGGGTTGGGGCGGGCCGTCGCCTCCATCTGCATACAGGACTCGATGAGCGGGCGCAGCTCGTCGGGCAGGCCGTCCAGGTCGGGGCCCTCGCGCAGCAGCATGAAGACGGTCTCGACCGGATTGGCGCCGCGGTAGGGCGGGTGGCCGGTGGCGGCGAAGACGAGCATCGAGCCGAGCGAGAAGACGTCACTCGCGCCCGTCACGCTCCGCGAGTCCTTGGCCTGCTCGGGAGACATGTAGGCGGGGGTGCCGACGGCCACGTTCGTCATCGTCAAACGCGTGTTCGAGACGCCGGACGCGATGCCGAAGTCGATCACCCGGGGACCGTCCTCGACCACGAGCACGTTGGACGGTTTCAGGTCACGGTGGACCAGCCCCGCGCCGTGGATCGACTGGAGCGCCTCGGCGACGCCCGCCGCCAGCCAGCGCACCGCCTGGGCCGGCATCGGGCCGCAGTCGTTCACTATCTCCTCGAGGGAGGGCGCGGGCACGTACGCGGTGGCCAGCCAGGGCACGGCGGCACGCGGATCGGCGTCGACGACCGCGGCCGTGTAGAACCCGGAGACCGCCCGGGCCGCCTCCACCTCGCGCGTGAAGCGCACGCGGAAGAGCTGGTCCTCGGCGAGCTCCGTGCGGACCGTCTTGATCGCCACGCGCCGGCCCGAGGCCGAACGTGCCAGATAGACCAGCCCCATGCCGCCGGCACCCAGCCGTCCCAGCACCTCGAACGGCCCGATCCGCCGAGGATCGTGCTGCGTCAGCTGATCCACCACTTGCCTGCCACCTCCCCGTACGAGCCGCGCCACCCACGTGTGTGCGCGGCCCCGTGCAGCGTCTCACCACCGCACCGCCATGGCGGCACGCACCCTGATTCTTCCTGGCCGGGCGGCCGGTTGCGAACCCGGGGGCAATAAGGGTGTCTCATTTCATATACGAGCAAAAAACACGGCTCAACGCTGCAGAAGCGCGAACGACGCCCCTTGATTGTCCGTGACGACGGCCACGATTCCGTACGAAGCGGTGAACGGACCCGCCTGCACCCGCCCGCCGAGCCGGCTCACCGCTCCCAGGGCGGCCTCGCAGTCCCGCACGCCGAAGTGGACGAGGAAGTGCGCCGGCATGATCTCCGGGAAGACGTCGCCGACCGGCGCCCGCCCGAAGTCGGGCTCGGCCCGCGGGCCGAACAGCGCCTCGTGGAAAAGGTGCCCGTAGAAGGTGTTGGCGGCCTCGGTGTCATGGGCGTAGAGCTGCGCCCACGCGAACGCGCCGGGTCGGTGCCGCACGCCGAATCCGGCGTGGCCGGCCGCCTGCCAGAGGCCGAAGACCGCGCCCTCGGGATCGGCCGCCAGCGCGGCGGAGCCCGCCCCGTCGACCGGGAGCGGCGCCGTCACCATCTGTCCCCCGGCCCGCTGGATGCGCCGGGCGGTCGCCTGCGCGTCCGGGGTGGCGAAGTAGACCGTCCAGACGGTGGGCATCCGCCCGTCCGTCTTGTGGGCGAGCCCGGCGACCCGGGCGCCGTCCAGCCGGGCCCACACCGCGGAGCCGTAGGCCTCCTCGAAGTCCCATCCGAAAAGTTCACCGTAGAACCGCTTGCCCGCGTCCACATCGGGGAGCTGCGCGTCCACCCAGCAGGGGACACCCTCCGCGTACACCGATGCCCTGTTTTCGGCCATGAGGCCAAACTAACGGCGCTGCACGCAAGCCGCAGACCAGGCACAGCCGCCTCCGCACCCCCGCGCACCCCATTTGCAGTCGGCCGAATCGCGCTCCGATCACCCCTCGGTAAGCTGACGGCATGACAGGACAAGTGCGTACCGTCGACGGCCGCGTGGCCGGTCGACGCGGGCAGGCGACGCGGCAGAAGCTGCTCGACTGCCTCAGCGAGATGCTCAGCTCCTCTCCTTACCGGGACGTCAAGGTCATCGATGTCGCCCGGAAGGCAGGCACTTCGCCCGCGACGTTCTACCAGTACTTCCCCGACGTCGAGGGCGCCGTCCTGGAGATTGCCGAGCAAATGGCCGCCGAGGGAGCTGAGTTGACCACTCTGGTCGCGGGGCGCTCCTGGGTCGGCAAGGCAGGCTGGCAGACGGCCCAGGAACTCGTGGACGGCTTCCTGGAGTTCTGGCGGAAGAACGACGCGATCCTCAGGGTCGTCGACCTCGGCGCGGCCGAAGGCGACAAGCGTTTCTACAAACTCCGCATGAAGATCCTCAACTCGGTGAACAACTCCCTCTCGGACGCGGTCGCCGAACTCCAGTCCAAGGGCCGGGTCGACAAGGACGTGAACCCGGCCGCGGTCGCCGGCGCGCTCGTCGCGATGCTCGCGGCGGTCGCCTCGCACCAGAAGGGCTTCCAGACGTGGGGCGTCAAGCAGGCTGAACTCAAGCCGAACCTGGCGCTGTTGGTGCACCTGGGCATCACCGGCAAGAAGCCGACGAAGTAGCCGGCCGGGCCCCATTCCACAACGTCACGTCCTGTCTGCCGGGCGGCGGTTCACCCAGGTGAGCTGCCGCCTGCCGCACTCCGCGGCGTCTACCGCACTCCGCGGCGCCTTCCGCACTCCGCGGCGCTGCCGCGATCCGCACCGCAGGCCGGCGTCCGGCCGGACCGGTGCGGCCGTGCCCCTGGTGCCGTGACCGGAAAGGTTCACCGGCCCACGACGCCCGGCACGGCTCTAGGCGGGCAGCGCCCGGCCCTTCACCACGTGCTTCATCACCAGCGTCGACGTCAGCCGCTGCACACCCGGCAGGGTCGCGAGCCGTTCGTCGTAGAGCCGCTGGAAGGCCGCGAGGTCGGCGGTGGCCACCCGCAGCAGGTAGTCCGGCTCCCCGAACAGCCGCTGCGCGTCCAGGACGTGCTCCACCTCGCCCACCGCCCGCTCGAACTCGGCGACGGTGTCCCGGTCCTCCTGCCGCATGGACACGAAGACCAGTGCCTCGAAGGTCAGCCCCACGGCGGACGGCTCCACCACCGCCCGGTATCCGCTGATCGCCCCGGAGCGCTCCAGCTCCCGCAACCGCCGGTGGCACGGCGAGACGCTCAGCCGCACCCGTGCGGCCAGCTCGGTCACGGTCAGCCGCCCGTCCTGCTGCAGCTCGGCAAGAATCTTCCGGTCCACGTCGTCCATGAGGCAGATCTTCCCCCATTGTGCGAGAGAGCGAGAAAACATCGGGAACACTTTCGGCCGCATCGCGCCTAATGTCCCCACCATGGACTCGGGATCCCTCCTCTCCTTCCTCGCCGTGGACCTGCTGCTGGTGTGCGTGCCGGGCGCCGACTGGGCGTACGTGGTCTCCGCCGGGCTGCGCGGCCGCTCGGTGGGCGCGGCGGTCGGCGGTCTGGTGAGCGGCTACGCGCTGCACACGGCGCTGGCGGCGGCGGGCCTCGCGGTGCTGGTCGCGGGCTCGCCCGCGGTGCTGACCGGACTGACGGCAGCGGGCGCCGCCTATCTGGTCGTGCTGGGCTGGAGCGTGCTGCGGCGGCCGGGGACACCGGGCGCCGGAGAGGAGCTCGCGGCGGACGGACCGCGGGTGTTCCTGCGCGGGGCGACGATCAGCGGCCTGAACCCCAAGGGACTGCTGCTCTACCTCTCGGTCCTGCCGCAGTTCCTCGGCCCCGGGGCCGGACGCCTGCCGGTGGCCGCGCAGACGGCTCTCCTCGGGCTGCTGCACATGGCGTGCTGCGCGGCCGTCTACCTCACGGTGGGCGTCCTGGCCCGCAGGCTGCTGGGCGCCCGCCCGGCGGCGGCCCGCGCGGTGACCCGCACCTCGGGCGCGGCGATGCTCGGGATCGGCGCGTTCCTGCTGGCACAGCGCCTGGCCACGCTGTGAGCCGGCCCCGCGGGCGACCCCCGGACCGGTCCGGCCCGCTGATCAGGACGGCCGCCCGAGCTCCGACCAGGCGGCGGCCGCCGGGACGCGGGGCAGGAGGGCGGACGCCGGCCCACTGATCAGGAGGGCGGCCGGGGCGTGATCCGGAACAGCCGGATCTCGCGCTCCACCCGCTCCTGGTAGGCGGCGTACGGCGGCCAGAACGTCAGCAGCCTCTTCCAGACCGCGGCCCGCTCCTCTCCCGCCAGCAGCACGGCCGTGACCGGGATGTCCGTGCCCTTCCAGCTGATCTCGGCGTCGGGGTGGGCGAGGAGGTTGGCGGTCCAGGCCGGATGCCCGGTGCGGCCGAAGTTGGAGCCGACCAGGATCCAGCTGCCGCCGCCCTCCTCGGGCATGCAGGCGAGCGGCGTCCGCCGCGGCCGTCCGCTCCGCGCGCCGGTGGCCGTCAGGATCACGCCCGGCAGGAGCTGGGCGCTGAGCAGCACCTTTCCCCGGGTGAGACGGTGCACGGCCCGGTCGAGGGCCGGTATGACGTGCGGGGCCACCTTCGCGAAGGCCCGTGTCGAGGACACCTTCTGCACCGCTCTGACGCCGATCACACCGTCACCTCCGTACGTGCGAACAGTCCGGCCCGCTCGGCCGCGTGGGCGCGCAGCCGGTGCACGGGCCCGAACAGCAGCTCGTCCCCGGCGGCCCGCTTGAAGTACAGGTGCGCCTGGTGCTCCCAGGTGAAACCGATGCCGCCGTGCAGCTGGACGCCCTCGGCGGCGGCCCGGCGCAGCGCCTCCAGCGCCTGGGCGAGCGCGAGCCCGCCGACCCGCTCCCGCCGGCCGGCTCCGCCTCCGCCGCCTTGGCCGTCCCCGCCTGCCGCCCAGGCGGCGTAGTACGCGGCGGAGCGGGCCGCCTGGATCTGCACGTACACATCGGCGAGCCGGTGCTGCACCGCCTGGAAGGAACCGATCGGCCGCCCGAACTGCTCCCGCTGCCCGAGGTACTCGACGGTCCGCTCCAGCGCCCGTCCGGCCGTGCCCACGGCCTCGCAGGCGAGGAAGGCGGCGGCGAAGTCCCCCGCGTCGGCAAGGGCCTCGGGCACGTCGTCCTCTTCCGTGCCCAGCAACTCGGCGGCCACGTCCCGCAGTTGCACCCGCGCCTGCGGCCGGGTGGCGTCGAGGGCCGTCTGCCGCGTCCGTACGACGCCGGCGGCGTCCCCCGGCGCCAGGAACAGCAGGGTCCGCGACCGTACGAAGCCTCCGGTGTGCGCGGCGACGAGCAGCAGTCCTGCGCTGTGTCCGTCGAGTACCTGCGCGGCCTCGCCGTACAGCCGCCAGCCGTCTCCCGAGCGGCGGGCCTGCACTCCGCCCGCCCGTCCGCCGCCGGACCAGTCACCGCCGCCCGGTCCGGTCAGGGCGAGGGCCGCGGCGAGGGCGGACGCGGGCACGGCGAGCGCGGCGGTGAGCGTGCCGTCGGCGATCCGGGGCAGCAGGCCGGCCCGCTGGGCGTCGGTCCCGAGGGCGAGGACCAGGGGCGCGACGAGCACGGAGGTCGCGAGCAGCGGGCTCGGCGCCAGGGCCCGGCCGGTCTCCTCGGCGGCGAGGGCGAGGTCGGTGCGGAGGCAGCCGACCCCGCCGTGGGCTTCGGGGAGCGCGAGCCCGGGCAGCCCGAGCTGCTCGGCGAGCGCGGCCCACAGGGCGGGGTCGTGCCCGGCCGGGGCGTCGAGGGCGGCCCGCAGTTCCGCGGGGCCGCAGCGTTTGTGGAGCAGTTCGCGCAGCGTGCGGCGGATCTCGTCCTGCTCGGCGGTGAAGCCGGGGTCCATGGCCGCCCCTTCCTACAGATCTGACGGTCCGTCATATTAGGAGTTCGGCAGCGAGTTGCCCAGAGGAAGGTGGCCTTTCATGACCGTGCGGACCCGGAACGTGGCCGTGGTCGGCGTCGCGCTCTCCGACTGCGGCCGGGTCGACGAGGCGACCCCGTACACCCTGCACGCACAGGCGGCCCGCCGGGCGCTGGCGGACGCGGGGCTCGGGCGGGAGACGGTGGACGGCTTCGCCTCCGCCGGCCTCGGCACGCTCGCCCCGGTCGAGCTGGCCGACTACCTGGGCCTGCGGCCCACCTGGGTCGACTCCACCTCGGTCGGCGGCGCGACCTGGGAGGTGATGGCGGCGCACGCCGCCGACGCGATCGCCGCCGGCCACGCGAACGCCGTCCTGCTGGCGTACGGCGCGACGCCCCGGGCAGACATCAGGGCGGGCCGCCGCGGCGGCACGTTCGCCTTCGGCGCACGCGGCCCCCTCCAGTTCGAGGCGCCCTACGGGCACACCCTGGTCGCCAAGTACGCGATGGCGGCCCGCCGCCACATGCTCCAGTACGGGACCACGATCGAGCAGCTGGCGGAGGTCGCCGTACAGGCGAGGGCGAACGCGGCGCTGAACCCGGAGGCGATGTTCCGCACCCCGGTCTCGGTCGACGAGGTGCTCTCCGGGCCGATGATCGCGGACCCGTTCACCAAGCTGCACTGCTGCGTCCGCTCCGACGGAGGCGCGGCGGTGCTGCTGGCCGCCGAGGAGTACGTGCGGGACTGCCGCACGGCGCCGGTGTGGATCCTGGGGACCGGGGAGCACGTCTCGCACGCCTCGATGTCCGAGTGGGAGGACTTCACGGTGTCCCCGGCGGCGACCGCGGGCCGGCTGGCCTTCGCCCGCGCCGGACTGCGCCCGGACGAGATGGACTTCGCCCAGATCTACGACGCGTTCACCTACATGACGCTGGTGACCCTCGAGGACCTGGGCTTCTGTGCGAAGGGCGAGGGCGGCCCGTTCGTGGAGAAGGGCCGGCTGCGGGTCGAGGGCGGCGCGCTGCCGGTCAACACCGACGGAGGCGGCCTGTCGGCCCAACACCCGGGGATGCGGGGCCTGTTCCTGCTGGTGGAGGCGGTGCGTCAGCTGCGGGGCGAGGCCGGCCCACGCCAGGTGCGCACCCGGGACGGCGACCCGCCCCGCCTGGGCGTGGCCTGCGGCACCGGCGGCTGGTTCTGCTCGTCGGGCACGGTGGTGCTGGGCCGGGACTGAGGCGGGGTTCAGGCGGGACCGAGGCGGGGCTGAGGCGCGCGGTGAGATCCGGATCGGTGATCTCTCCGGGGGCGGCAACCTTTCGTGGGGCGGCGGCCACTGAGGGGATGGAGGCCTCCGTGTTCGGAGGCTTTCGCGTCCGGGAGGGTCGTCTGCCGGACGGGCTCCGCCGAAACGCGTAAGGACTTCTCCCGTGGCAGCTTCCTCGCACCGCCGTTCCCGCCGCCCCGACCGGCCCAAGGTCCGCGTCCCCGTGGTCGCCGTGGTCGCCGTGGTGGCCGTGGCCGCCGTCGCGCTCGTCGTGTCCCTGGTCGCGGCCCTCCGCCCCGGCGGTGGGAGCGACGACGTGCGGGAGGCCGGCGCGCCCGTCGCCGGCGTACGGGTGAGCGGGTCGGCGACGCCGACGACGGCGAAGACGTCCGCGTCGCCGACGCCGTCCGCTTCGTCCTCGGCGTCCGCGAGCCCGAGTCCGACCGCGAGCGGGACGACGACCGCCCCGGCCTCCCCGGCCGCGCGGCCCCCGGCGAAGGCCGCCGCGCCCGCCGCCCGGGCGGCCTCGGGGGCGGGGCCGCTCGCCGGACGGATCCGGCCCGGCGCCTCCTACACCGGCGTCGCCACCTCCTACGACGCGGGCGACGGCAGCGGCGCCTGCTCCTTCGGCCCGACCTCCGACGTGATGACCGCGGCGATGAACACCGCCGACTACGAGACGTCGAAGGCGTGCGGCGCGTACGTGGCCGTCCGCGCGGCGGGCGGGGCGTCCATCACGGTCCGCATCACCAACGAGTGCCCGGCACCCTGCGCACCCGGTCAGCTCGACCTCAGCCGGCAGGCCTTCGCCAAGCTCGCCCCTCTCTCGGCGGGCCGCATCCCGATCACGTGGAGCCTGCTGAGCCCGGCCACGTCCGACACCGTCTCGATCCGCTACAAGATCGGCTCCAGCCAGTACTGGTGCGGGATCCAGGCGATCGGCCACCGCAACCCGGTGGCCCGCCTCGAGGTCCGCAGCGGCGGCTCCTGGATCCGGCTGGCGCGCACCGACTACAACTACTTCCTCTCCGAGAACGGCGCCGGCTGCGGCGGCGCGATCCGGCTCACCGACATCTACGGGGAGCGGCTGACCGTCGAGGGGATCGCCGTCCGGCCGGACGCGGTGCAGCCGACCCGGGTCCAGTTCGCCCGGCACTGACCGGATACTCGGTGCATGACCAAGGACCTTCATGAACTGCTGAGGACGCTGCGGGTGTGGGACCCGGAGGTGACGGAGCTGGCGCCCTTCGACGCCTCGTCGGCCCCCCACGACCCGATCCCCCTCTTCACGCGGTGGTTCGCGCAGGCGGTCGCGGCGGGCGAGCGGGAACCGCACACGATGACCCTGTCGACGTCGGACGAGGAGGGCCTGCCCGACGCCCGGATCGTCATGCTGCACGGCGCGGACGCGGACGGCTGGTCCTTCGCCACCCACGCCACCAGCGCCAAGGGCCGTCAGCTCGCCGCCCGCCCGTACGCGGCCCTCACCTTCTACTGGCCGGTGCTGGGCCGCCAGGTCCGGGTCCGCGGCCCGGTCACGTCCGCTCCCTCCGAGGAGGCCCAGGCCGATCTGCACGCCCGCTCGACCGGCGCGCTGGCCGCCGCCCTGACCGGACGGCAGAGCGACGTCCTGACCTCGGCGGAGGAACTCGCGGCGGCGTCGGAGGCCGCCTGGGAGCACGCCCGCACCCACCCGACGGCCAAGTCCCCGACCTGGACGCTGTACCGACTACGGCCGGAGGAGGCGGAGTTCTTCCAGGGCGACGCCGCCCGCCGCCACACCCGGCTGCGCTACCGCCGCACCGGCGACGCCTGGTCCACCGACCGGCTGTGGCCCTGAGCCCGCGGGTCAGGAACGGTCGGTGGCACGTGGGTGCCCGGTCCCGGCGAACGTGATCCAGCAGGTGTCGCGGGACGTGTCGAGGAGGTACCAGACGCGTCCGGCCCCGGTCACCTCGATCTGCCATTGCTGACAGGTCCGCCCTCGATGGGTGCCGTGCGCCAGGCTGCCCTTGAGACGGTGGTGCCGGGTTGTCTCGGCGGCCGGTGCGGGGTCGGTTCTCATGACGGTCCAGGCGCGAAAAGTGTTCTCGCGCGCCTGCTGCGTCAGGTTCTCCCAGCCCTTCGCCGAGGCCGCGTCGGCGAAACGAACCTCCCAGTGGCCGTCGGGTGCCGGTGGTGCGACGCGGTCTCCGCGGCCTGCGCTCACAGGCCCTCCCGCGGGTCCGCGGCGGGGCCGTAGTCCTCGTCGTGGTTCCTGGTCAGCGCGGCCAGCAGTTCCGGGTCGGAGTGGACCTCGGCCGTGTGCTCCCAGGCGATGAGCAGCTGGGCGACGGACGCGCTGTTGCCGACGGAGTCTGCGGCCCTCATGGTGTCGACCAGTTCGACGGCGAACGCGTGCACGTCGGCCTCGGCCAGGAAGCGGATCCAGGGGAAGGCGTCCGGCAGTATGCCCAGGAGGAGTTCCATGCTGCCCGGATCCCGGCGCGCCAATGCGGCGAGCATCCGCGTGGCGGCGGACACCACGGTCTGGTCCTGTTCGGCCCGAGTCGCGGTGGTGAGAACGAGATCCTCCCCGTCTCTGCGGTGCAGCAGCAGCCGAGGCGACTCCTTGAGCCGGGCGAGCGTCTGCTTGTTCTTGTTCACCAGTTCGGAGAAGTTCACAGCGGCGTTTTCGATGGCCATGACTTCGAAAGTACTTCGAAATTCCCGCCTGCACCATGCACCGCCTCCCCCCTCACCCGAACGGAGGAGGGAGGAGGGAGGAGACCGCTCTACGCGCCGGCAGACGGCGACCGCGTTCTCCACCCGGCCCCCACCCCCTACGCGAACGCGTACACCGCGAAGTCCGCGACCGGGCGGTAGCCGATGCGCTGGTAGAGGCCGTTGCTCGTCGGGTTGGCGAGGTCGGTGAACAGGAGGATCTCCGCCGCGCCGGAGGCCTGCGCCGCGCGGCTCACCTCGACGGTCGCCGCGCCCGCGTAGCCACGGCCGCGCAGGGCGGGCGGGGTGTAGACGGGGGCGACCCGCACCTGGCCGGCCACTTCCGGGGTGACCCCGGACATGGCGACGGGGGCACCGTCGGGCGTCTCCCAGAGGGTGATCCCGCCGTAGGCGATCCGGGAGTCGGCCCAGGCGCCGGCGTCCTGGCCGGTGTGCGCGCCGGTGTCGTCCATGAACGCGTCGTGCCAGCGGATCAGCAGGTCGCGGTCGGCGGCGTCGGCAACCCGCGCCCGGCCCGCCGGAACCGCTCCGGGGGACGTCAACTCACCCAGCCGGTAGAGGCGTTGCCGCTCGACGAGCTGTGAATCGACGCCGGTCCTGCGGCTCCAGGCCGCCGCGAAGAAGGCGGCGGTGTCGCGGTCGGCGGACACCCCGGGGAGACGGTACCCGTCGGCGGCCAGCCGCTCGGCAAGGGCTTCGGCCCCCTCCTCCGTCAGGGAGGTGAGGTTGAGCCGGTGCGGAGGCGTGCGGAAGAACACCCCGCGCACGTCACCGGCCACGTCCAGCGTGCCGAAGAGCGGGTCCTCCGGACCGTATATGTGCGGGCCCCTGCGGCGCAGACTGTCGACGACGGTCAGCGGGACCGTGTGCAGCGCGGGGCGGGAGCGCAGGAATTCGCCGGCGCGCTCGAGGAACGCGTCGAGGTCGTGGGTGAGGTGCCAGTCGTCAGGGCGCATGGCCCATCGTGGCGCGCGAAGGCCGCTCGCCGCCTGTCAATTACCGCGCGGTCAGGGGGACTCGGGCTGGGGGTCGGTGGCCAGCCGGCCGTGCGCGTGGACGTCCCGGAAGGCGTCCCGGCGGCCGGCCTCCCACATCGCCCCGCGCAGAGTGCCCTCGTGACGGAATCCGCAGCGCTCGGCGATCCGGCAGGAGGCGTCGTGGCCGAGGGCGTGGCCCAGCTCCAGCCGGTGCAGACCGACCTCGGCGAACGCCCACCGGGCCGCGAGCAGCAACGAGCGGGTGGCAACGTGCCGGCCCCGCGCCTCCGGCAGGACCCAGTAGCCGACGATGCCGCGGCTCGGCACGCGTTCGATCGCGCTGACGCCGACCTGTCCGAGGATCGTCCCGTCGGCCGCGTCCGTGACGCAGAAGATCATCGCCTGTCCGGCGGCGGCGTCCGCCGTCTTGTTCTCCAGGGACTCCCGCGCGGTGGCGGCGTCCGAGACCGTCCGCAGCGGCGTGTTCCAGCGCAGGAACTCCGGGTCGGTGAGCCCGCGCAGCCAGGCGTCCACGTCGGCGGCGGACTCCGGGTCCCAGACTCGCAGCCGGAGCCCGTGGCCGTCGAGGACGGGCGCGGCGGGCAGCGCGGGCGACACGGACGACAGGAAGGTGTCGCTCGACGTGACAGGCGTGGCGGGCGCTGAGGAGGGCTCACGGATCTCGGTCATCCGGTCATTGAACACCTGTCCGGCCGTGCGTGGGCGGCCCCTCGGCCACCGCCCGGAACACCGGCGCCCCGTCCCGGAAGACGATCGTCAGAGCCATGCCCGCGCGCGGCTCGGCTCCCCCCACCAGCTCCGTCGACATGCGCGGCCCCTCGGCGAGATCGACCATCGCCGCGACGTACGGCGTGCGCTCCCCGAAGGGCGGCAGGTCGTTGCGATGGACGACGGACCAGGTGTACAGGGTGGCCAGGCCGCTCGCCTCCTCCCAGGTGACGTCCTCGCTCCAGCAGTGCGGGCAGAACTCCCGTGGGTAGTGATGGGCCCGCGCGCAGGCGCCGCAGCGCCGGATCAGCAGCCGACCCTCGGCGGCAGCGTCCCAGTACGTACGAGTGAAGGCGTCGGCCTCCGGCAGGTCGAACCGCGCCGACGTGCCCATCAGAACCACCCCAGTGCACTGTCCATGGACCACGTCTGCCAGGCCATCGCGCCCAGCCCCACCGCCGAGATCAGCGCCATCATCGAGTTCTGCCCCTGCTCGGCCCAGTCGTGGATCATGAGGACGAGGTAGAGGAGGTTGAGCAGCAGGCCCCCGACCAGGGCGACCGGGGTGAGGAAGCCGAGGATCAGGCCGAGGCCGAGCGCCAGCTCCGCGTAGACCACGACGTACGCCATGAGGCGCGGGCGCGGCTGCACCACCGCGGCGAACCCGGAACGAACGGCGCTCCAGCGGTGCTTGGCCGCCACGTCCGCCGCCCAAGCGATGCCGGCACCGCTCTCGAACCAGCTCTTCTTGTCCTTGTGCCGCCAGCTCTCCAGCCACCACAGTCCGAGCCCGATCCGCAGCACCGCCAGCCACTCAGCCCCGTCGAGCCAGATCGCATCCATGAATCTGACGGTACGTCAGACAACACCGCCCGGGAACCCCACGGGATCCCCCGCCGAATCCCGGACGAGGCACCCCGTGCGCCGACAGTGAAGCTGCGGGGTCCCCCGTGAACGGCCGCCGATCGCCACACAGGCGGACGCCTCCGCGCAGTCGGCGTGGGCTACTGGGCTACTGCCGGCCAGCGGCACAGGGGGCCGGCTCAGAGCAGGTGATCGGCCTTCCCCGCCTTGATGTCGACGTCGAGGATCATCGTCCGGAGCGCTTCGCTGTCGGCCGTATGCGGGAATGGAAAGCCGTTGTCTACGCGGCGCCGTTCCTGCTCAGGGCGGTGAGCACGTGGTCCAACTCGTTCGGCATCACCGCGACCAGGACGGCTCCTTCGGAGGAGGCGCACTCTACGATCCTGGACCTGCCGTTCATCTTCCAAGCTGCTTCACGCAGCGAAGGGAAACGGACGCCGACCTGGCGCAGCCCTCCCGGGAGAGACACTGCCGCGCCGCCCCTGCCGCGGTGCTCCCAGGCCATCGAGGTGGGGCCGATCACCATGCACCCACGGAGCCACCGGCCTTCGAACGCGGGATGTCGGAGCAGACAGGGAACCTTGATCACATCTCCCCGAGCAGCAGCATCCTCACGTTGCTTGGCCTTCCTCCAGAACAACCGGGCTGTCAGTCCGGCCACGACCAGCATCGCCGCTAATTCGATCACCGTTGCATTCAAGCATTCCGAAACTCGAGCGCACCAGACCCGGACGGGCGCTCGCACAGGGCACCGTGTCCGCGCCGCATCTCCTGCGCGAGGGAGAGGACGACCGGCGTCTCGAGCTGGCTCTCAGTGCGCCGCACCGCTTCGGTCGGCTCGAGGCGGCACGGCGGCCCCGGACTCCTGATGTCGCGCCCCTCTTTTTCCGTTCGCGCACAAGCAAGTGGCCTACGTCACCAGCTCCACCCACATCTCACCCATGCGTGATCGATCCGCAACCAATTCCGGTCTTGACCGAGACCCATCAACGGCATACGTGATTACTCTCGCGCTCATGGAAGACTCCGCACCGCGCCCGGCCCCCCAGGCGATCACTGCCGCGAACCCGGCCGACCGCCCCGTCTACGTCATCGGCGGCGGCCCCGGCGGACTCGCCACCGCGTACACGCTGCGTGCCCAGGGCATACGGGCCGTCGTCGTGGAGAAGGCCGACGGGGTGGGCGCGTCCTGGCGGCGCCACTACGACCGGCTGCACCTGCACACCACCCGGCGCCTCTCGGCCCTGCCGGGGCTGGCGATACCGCGCCGTTTCGGGCGGTGGGTGGCCCGGGACGACCTGGTGCGCTACCTCGAGAAGTACGCCGAGGTCCATGAACTGGAGATCGTCACCGGCGTCGAGGTCTCCCGCGTCGAGCGCACGCCCGACGGCACCGGCTGGCTGCTGCGCGCCACCGGCGGGCGTGAGCTCGTCGGCTCGGCGGTGGTCGTCGCCACCGGTTACAACCACACCCCGCATCTGCCCCGTTGGCCCGGCATCGAGGCCTTCACGGGCGACCTGGTGCACGCCGCCGACTACCGCAGCGGCAAGGAGTACGCGGGCCGGGACGTCCTCGTCGTCGGCGTGGGCAACACCGGCGCGGAGATCGCCGTCGACCTGGTGGAGAACGGCGCGGAGCGGGTGCGGCTGGCGGTGCGCACGGTCCCGCACATCGTGCGCCGCTCGACCGCCGGGTGGGCAGCCCAGTACAGCGGCATCATGATCCGCCGGCTCCCCGTCGCCCTCGTCGACCGGATCTCCCGGGTGACGGCGAAGGCGAGCGTCCCCGACCTGTCCGCGCACGGACTGCCGCGCCCCGACACCGGTCTCTACACCCGGGCCCGCCAGGGTGCGATCCCGGTGCAGGACGTCGGTCTGATCGACGCCGTGCGCAAGGGCCGGGTGGAGATCGTGGCCGCCGTGGAGGGCTTCGAGGGCGGCGAGGTCGTGCTCGCCGACGGCTCCCGGATCGCCCCGGACGCCGTGGTCGCGGCCACCGGGTACGTCCGCGCCCTGGAAGGCCTGGTCGGCCACCTCGGCGTGCTCGACGACGCGGGCAGACCCGTCGTCCACGGCTCCCGGACCCCGAAGGACGCCCCCGGCCTGTTCTTCACCGGCTACACCACCCCCATCAGCGGGACGCTGCGCGAACTGGCGCTCGACGCCGAGCGGATCGCCAAGGCGGTGCGCCGCCGGAGCCGGTGACTGCGCGCAACCATGACGACCGTCGGCAACTCCCTTTGTAACCGCCGGTAACTCCCTTGCATCACCTGCTCGTTACACCTGTGCAAGATGTGGCGAGAGCGTTGTCGCGCGCCCTCTCACGGAGCCAGAATGTGAGACCTGTTCACCTTTCAGGTTCATCCCCTCTCGCTCCCGAAGCCCGTCGGAGGACGCACGTGGCAAGTGAAAGCCGGCCGACCCCCAGAATGTCCCGCCGCTCCCTGCTCGGCCGCACCGCGGCCGTGGCCGCCGGCGCGACCGCCCTCACCGCGACCGCCGGCGGCCCGGCCGCCGCGGCCACCCGGGACGTCGACGTCGCGATCGTCGGCGCCGGACTGGCCGGCCTCACCGCGGCCCGCGACCTGGTGGCCGCGGGCCGCACGGTCGTCGTCCTGGAGGCCCGCGACCGCGTCGGCGGCCGGGTGGTCAACCTGCCCCTGGCGAACGGCGGGGTGACCGAGGGCGGCGGCGAGTTCATCGGCCCGACCCAGGACCGCATCAAGGCGCTCGCCGACTCCCTGGGCGTGGCCACCTTCCCCACGTACAACACCGGCAAGAACCTGCTCTACAAGGACGGCAAGAAGACCCCGTACGCCACGGACGGCCCGCTCGGCTCGGTCCCACCCGTCGACGTCGCGGGCCTCGCCAACGCGGCGATCGTGCAGTCCTCGCTGGACGACATGGCCAAGACGGTCCCGGTCGACGCGCCCTGGACCGCGGCGAAGGCCGAGGAGTGGGACCGGCAGACCTTCGAGAGCTGGCTGCGCGCCAACGCCGTCGTGCCGTCCGCCAAGTTCCTGCTGGATGTGGCCTGCACCTCGATCTTCTCGGCCGAGCCCCGCGAACTCTCGCTGCTCTTCGTGCTCTTCTACATCGCCGCCGCCGGCAACGAGTCGACCCCCGGCACCCTCGAGCGTCTCACCGAGACCGCGAACGGCGCCCAGGAGCGGCGCTTCGTCGGCGGCTCCCAGCTGGTGCCGGTCAAGCTCGCGGCGACGCTCGGCGACCGGGTGGCGCTGAACGCGCCGGTACGCACGATCAGCCGGTCCGGCGGCAAGTACGTCGTCACGGCCGACGGCCTCACCGTCACCGCCAAGCGCGTCATCGTCGCCGTGCCGCCGCCGCTCGCCGCGCGCATCACGTACGACCCGCTGCTGCCCGCCGACCGCGACCAGCTCACCCAGCGCCTCCCGATGGCGTCGGTGGGCAAGGCGATCGCGATCTACGACACCCCCTTCTGGCGGGCGGACGGCCTCAACGGCCAGGTGGTCAGCGACACCGGCGTGATCAGCTCGACCTTCGACAACTCCCCGCCGGACGCCTCGTACGGCGCGCTGATGGGCTTCATCGAGGCCGACGAGGCCCGCAAGCTGGACGCGGCGAGCGAGGCCGAGGTCAAGGCGGCGGTCCTGAAGGACTACGTGACGTACTTCGGCGCGAAAGCGGCCTCCCCCACCTCCTTCGTCCTGCAACGCTGGAACAACGAGGCGTACACCCGCGGCGGGCCCGTCTCCATCGGGGCGCCGGGCGTGCTGACCCAGTACGGTCCGGCCCTGCGCCGGCCCGTCGGCGGCATCCACTGGGCCGGCACGGAGACCTCCGTCCACTGGATGGGGTTCATGGACGGAGCGGTGCGGTCGGGCGAGCGGGTGGCCAAGGAGGTGCTGGCGGCCCTGTAGACGGGGGCCCGCGCGGGGCGCGGACGCCACGGCGGAGACGGCCCGGTCCGGCCGTCTCCGTTCGTTCCGGTGGGCACGACTGCGCGGACGTGTGTGACGACTGTGTGCACGACCATTCCTGACGGTCCGTCAGGTATGTAACCTGACAGAGCGTCAGTTACTCGACAGTCACCCATGGCAGTCACACAGGAGCGGGCGGACCGATGCTTGGATCAACCCACGGCACCCTCACCACCGACTCCCGCCGGGCCCGGGTCATCGCGTGCGGCGAGCACCCCGGGCCCGCCGTCCACGGCCGGCCGGCCCAGGCGGACGACCTCGACGTCAGCGGCCGTCCGCTCTACGCGGACGTCCCCGACCTGGACCGGTTCTTCCGGCCGGAGTCGGTCGCGGTCGTCGGCGCCTCGGACGCCGAAGGCCGCCCGAACACCGGTGTCACCCGGCAACTCGTCGACTGGGCCGAGCGGGTGGGGGCGCGGCTGCATCCCGTGCACCCCACCCGTGCGACCGTCTTCGGCATCCCCTGCTTCCCCTCCGTCGCCGAGCTGCCCGAACAGGTCGACCTGGCGGTCCTGCTGGTCGCCGACCCGGTACCGGTGATCGAAGGGCTCGCCGAGACGAAGGTGAAGTTCGCCGTCGTCTTCGCCTCCGGCTTCGCGGAGACGGGCGAGGCGGGCGTGGCCGAGCAGGAGCGTCTGGCGGCGGCCGTGGAGCGGTCCGGCATCCGCCTCCTCGGCCCGAACACCAACCTCAACGCCTTCGAGCGGTTCCGCGACGATCTCACCGGAGGGTCGATCGCGCTCATCACCCAGTCCGGGCACCAGGGCCGCCCGGTCTTCGCGCTGCAGGAGCTCGGCGTGCGCCTCTCCCACTGGGCGCCGACCGGCAACGAGGCCGACCTGGAGACCGCGGACTTCCTCTCCTACTTCGCCGAACGCCCGGAGGTCGGCGCGATCGCCTGCTACGTGGAGGGCCTGAAGGACGGCCGTTCCTTCCTCCTCGCCGCCGACCGCGCCGCCCGGCGCGGGGTGCCGGTGGTCGCGGTCAAGGTGGGCCGCACCGAGACCGGCGCCCGCACCGCGGCCACCCACACCGGGAAGCTGACCGGCGCGGACGAGGTCGTCGACGCGGCGATGCGGCAGTACGGCGTGATCCGCGTCGACGGTCTGGACGAACTCCAGGACACGGCCGCCCTGTTGGCCCGCGCCCGGCCGCCGCGGGCGTCCGGCGTGGCGATCTACTCCATCTCGGGCGGCACCGGCGCCCACGCGGCCGACCTGGCCACGGCGGCCGGTCTGGAACTGCCCACCCTGTCGGCCGCGAAGCAGGCCGAGCTGCACCAGTGGATCCCCGCGTACCTGAACGTGGCCAACCCCATCGACAACGGCGGCCATCCGGTCGGCGACGAACGCGGCCGGAAGATCATCGACGCGATTCTCGACGACCCCGGGGTGGGCGTCCTGATCTGCCCGATCACCGGCCCGTTCCCGCCGCTGAGCGACCGTCTCGTGCGGGATCTGGTGGACGCGGCCGAGCAGACCGACAAGCTGGTGTGCGTGGTCTGGGGATCCCCGGTGGGCACCGAACCGGCCTACCGTGACGTGCTGCTGGGCTCCTCCCGGGTGGCGACCTTCCGCACCCTCGCCAACTGCGTCACGGCGGTCCGCGCCCATCTGCGGCACCACCGTTTCGTGAGCGACTACCGCTCGCCCTTCGACGAGGCCCCCCGCACCCTGTCGCCGTCCTACCGCAAGGCGCAGCTGCTGATGCGGCCCGGGCAGCAGCTGAGCGAGCACGCGGCGAAGCAGCTGCTGCGGGCGTACGGCATCCGCGTCCCGCGCGAGCAGCTGGTCACCAGCGCGGCGGCGGCCGTGCGGGCCGCGGGGCTGGTCGGCTACCCGGTGGTGATGAAGGCGTCCGGCGCGCAGATCGCCCACAAGACCGAGCTGGGTCTGGTGAAGATCGGTCTGACCTCGGCGAGCCAGGTCCGCGACGCCTACCGCGAGCTGACCGACATCGCCCGCTACGAGGGCGTCTCGCTGGACGGCGTCCTGGTGTGCCAGATGGTCGAGCGGGGCGTGGAGACGGTGGTCGGCGTGACCCACGACGAGCTGTTCGGGCCGACGGTGACGGTCGGGCTGGGCGGGGTGCTGGTGGAGGTCCTGCGGGACGCCGCCGTGCGGGTGCCGCCGTTCGGCGAGGACCAGGCTCGCGCGATGCTCGACGACCTGCGCGGACGGGCACTGCTGGACGGCGTCCGCGGCCGTCCGCCGGCGGACGTGGACGCGCTGGTCGAGGTCGTGCTGCGGGTGCAGCGCATGGCCCTGGAGCTGGGTGGCGACCTCGCCGAGCTCGACATCAACCCGCTGGTGGTGCTGCCGAGCGGGCAGGGCGCGGTGGCGCTGGACGCGCTGGCGGTGTGCCGGTGAGGTGCACCGCCCGGCCGGGGACCGGGACCGGTCCGGGCGATCACGCCGCGGACGCGGGGTGCGGCACGCGCATCCGGGGCGTCGTCGCCGGTTGCCGGCCCCACCGCGCTCGGCCGCGCTCCGGCGGAGGGACCCCCATCGCGTCGCCGCCCTCCTCCGCCTCGCAGCCGACCGCACCGCACCCCGCTCACCGGCACTGAACAGGCACCGCCGATCCCTGCGACCCCGATCGGCCGGACCGCCGCAGCCGACGCCGACGCCGAGACGAGGGGCGGGGCCGTCTCCCGGCGGTCCGCCCTGCCGACACGGAGGACACGTATGACCGCCCCTTCGATCCTGAGCACGACGGACGACCACGTCACCCGCCTCACCCTCAACCGCCCCGAGGCGCTCAACGCCCTGGTTCCGGACCAGCGCGACCACCTGATCACGCTGCTCGCGCAGGCGTCCGCCGACCCGGAGGTGCGGGCGGTGGTCCTCACCGGCACGGGCCGGGGGTTCTGCGCCGGGGCGGACCTGCGGGGCGGGTCGGCGGCGGGCGAGCGGATCGCCGGGGACGTGGCCCGCACCATCCGGGTGGGCGCCCAGCGCCTGATCGCCGCGGTCCTCGACTGCGAGAAGCCGGTCGTCGCGGCCGTGAACGGCACGGCGGCCGGCCTCGGCGCGCACCTCGCGTTCGCCTGCGATCTGGTGCTGGCCGCCGAGTCGGCCCGCTTCATCGAGGTGTTCGTCCGCCGCGGCCTGGTCCCCGACGGCGGCGGCGCCTATCTGCTCCCCCGTCTGGTGGGCCCTCAGCGCGCCAAGGAGCTGATGTTCTTCGGCGACGCGCTCGGCGCGGCCGACGCCGAACGCCTCGGCCTGGTCAACCGGGTCGTCCCGGACGGCGACCTGGACAAGACGGCCCGCGAGTGGGCGGCCCGGCTGGCGGCCGGCCCGACCCGCGCCCTCGCCCTGACCAAGCAGCTCGTCAACGCCTCCCTCGACGCCGACCGCACCACCGCCTTCGCCGCCGAGGCCGCCGCCCAGGAGATCAACATGACGACGGCGGACGCCCGGGAAGGCGTGCGGAGCTTCACGGAACGCCGCGCGGCGGACTTCGGGGGCCGCTGACGCCGTAGACCGCAGGGGACCGGGACCCGCACACCCCTTCCTATCTGACGAACCGTCAGCTTCAATGGGGATGTGATGGGACATGCGGGAATGGCGGCCGCGGCCGTGCGGTATCTGAGGGCGGAGGGCAGGCCGCCGGTCGAACCGCTGCCGCGGCCCGAGCTGCGCTGTGTCCGGGAGGACGAGCGGGCACCGGTGGACGCGGGCGAGTTCCGCCGCGTGCTCGGAAGCTTCGCCTCGGGCGTGACGGTCGTGACGGCGCCCGCCGCCGACGCCGACGGCGCCCCCGCCGGCTTCGCCTGCCAGTCCTTCTCCTCGCTCTCCCTCGACCCGCCCCTGGTCGCCTTCATGGTCGGCCGGACGTCCACGACCTGGCCCCGGATCGCCCGCGCGGGCGTCTTCTGCGTCAACGTCCTCGGCGCGGGCCAGCAGGCCCTGTGCCGCGCCTTCGCCGCCAGCGGCACCGACAAGTTCGCCGGCGTCGACCACGACCCGGCTCCGGTCTCCGGCGCCCCCCGCCTCGCCGGCGCCCTCGCGTGGATCGACTGCACGATCCACGCGGTCCACACGGGCGGCGACCACCTCATCGTCGTCGGGCGGGTGAACGCCCTGGGGACGGACGGCGGCGCGGACGAACCGCCGCTGCTGTTCCACCGGGGCCGGTTCGGCTGACCGCCGGCGCGGCACCGCTCAGCGCACGTAGTCGACGATCTGCATCATGCCCTCGTCGCCGTGCTGGAGCTGGTGACAGTGCAGCATCGAGCGTCCGGTGAAGTCCTCGGCGCGCACCCGCAGGGTGACCGACCCCTTCGGCGGGACGTTGACCGTGTCGTGCCAGACCGGCGTGGCCAGCGGCCGGTTGTCGACGGCGGTGAGCAGGAAGTGGTTGGTGTGCAGGTGGAAGGGGTGATGGTTGTGGGTGTGCGCGTCGTTGACGATCGTCCACTCCTCGACCTCGCCCAGCCGGACGCGCTGGTTGACGTAGTCGGGCGAGAAGCGCCCCCAGGCGTGGTCGCCGCGGCCCGCCCGGCGGTCGGCCGCGGGGGTCTCGCCGTCGCCCAGGATGCGGTAGGCGTTCGGGAAGGCACCTGACAGGACGTGGTCGTAGCTGCGGAACGTCAGCACCCGGGTGCGGGTGGGGGCGGGCAGGCTCGCCACCTTGCCGGGCAGGCTCGTCGGCAGCGCCATCGCACGGGGCTCGCCGGTGACGACGAGCGTCAGCAGCGGCGGGGAGGCGGGGCCGGCGGAGAGACTGTAGGTGCCGGGTTCGCCGCCGCGGACCAGCAGGTCGACCCGTCCGCCCGTCGGGAGGGTCACCCCGGTGGTGGGGACGGGACTCATGAAGGTGATCCCGTCACAGGCGATCTGGTGCATCTCCTGCCCGCTCAGGTGCAGGAAGTGCGCGGTGAGCGCCCCCGCGTTGACGACCCGCCAGCGCTGCACCTCCCCCGGCGCGATGGTCAGCACGGGTTGCTTGACGCCGTTGACCAGGAAGATCGAGGCGAGATCGTCGAAGGCGCCGTGGGACGTCAGGTCCGGCACCCGCCCGCCGGACAGCTTGAGCTCGCTGACGCACAGGACGACCTCCCTGGCCGCCGCGATCTCCGGCACCTCGTCGACGTCGCCCTCGACGACGATCACGCCCGCCATGCCGTTCAGCACCTGGGTGGCAGCGGATCCGTGGTGGTGGGGGTGGTACCAGAAGGTGCCGGCCGGATGGTCGGCCGGGACGTCGACGGTGGTGCAGTACGTGGTCGTCTCCCCCGGAGTGGCGGCGGGCTCGAAGGCGCGGAAGACGTTGTCCGACCCGCCCTCGGGATCGACGTGCATACCGTGCGTGTGCAGGTTGAAGGTGTTGAAGTGATGCGGGACGTTGATGTCCTGGTGCGTCGCCGCGTTCGGCGGCAGTGCGTTGACCTGCGTGATCTCCAGGGTCCCCCCGGGCCGCACCCGCAGTGTCGGTCCCGGGACCGACCCCTCGTAGGTGCGGGTGAGCACACTGCCCACCCCGGGCACCGCCAGCTCGGTGAACGCGACGGTCAGCCTGGTGGCCAGCCGCCCCGTGTCCGGGTCCGCCCGGCGCGTCTGCGGCTGCGGGAACCAGGCGTCGGCCGCAGACCGCGCGGCCGCATGCGACGTTGCCGCGCGCGCGGCCGCCGTCCCGGTCACGGTCGCGCCGGCCACGGCCGGCAGGCACTTCAGCACGTCACGACGGGCCAACGACGTCATCGATCGCCTCCACGGGGAGCGGACGGCGGGACACCCTCGGCTACCCCGGCCATCCGTCACTGAATGTAGCCACACAGTACGCGGAGTAGCCGCCCGGGCGCGGTTGCGCAGCGCGGGCGACCCGACGGACCCACCCCTCCCTCCCTCTCCCGGCTCCGGGTCCCGGCCACCGGCCACCGGCCACCGGCCACCGGCCACCGGCGGGAGCCGACGCCGCCCGCCTCGGGCACGCGCCCGCACGCCCGGGGCGACGCCCGTCCGCGCAGGCAATGCCCGTCCGCTCACGACGTCGCCGGCGCGAGGGCCGCCGTGACCGGCCGGCGACGGATCACGAGGGCCATCAGCGCCGCCGCCGCGCACAGCGCGCCCGACCCGTACCAGACGACGTCGTACGAGCCGAACGCGTCCCGCGCCACGCCGCCCAGGAAGGCGACCAGGGCCGCGCCCAGTTGGTGGGAGGCCAGCACCCAGCCGAAGACGATCGCGCTGTCCTCCCCGTAGTGCTCGCGGCACAGGGCAAGGGTGGGCGGCACGGTGGCGACCCAGTCGAGCCCGTAGAAGACGATGAAGAAGACCATCGGCGGGTGCACGGACGGGGTCAGCAGCACCGGAAGGAACAGCAGCGACATGCCGCGCAGCGCGTAGTACACCGCCAGCAGCCGGCGCGGTTCGAAGCGGTCCGTGAACCAGCCGGAGGCGATCGTGCCGACCACGTCGAAGACGCCGATCACGGCCAGCAGGGAGGCGGCCGCCGTCACCGGCATGCCGTGGTCGTGCGCGGCGGGCACGAAGTGGGTCTGCACCAGGCCGTTCGTCGAGGCGCCGCAGATCGCGAAGGTGCCGGCCAGCAGCCAGAACGGGCCGGTACGCACCGCCGAGAACAGGACCCGCAGCGTGCGCCGGGCCGCGCCCCGCACCGGCGGCGGCTTCGGCGTGAACTCCTTCGCGCCGTACGGCTTCTGGCCCACGTCCGCCGGATGGTCGCGCAGCAGCAGCCACACGAAGGGGACGACGGTGAGCGCGGCCAGCGCGACCGTGACGGCCGCCGGGCGCCACTCGTAGCGGGTGACCGTCCAGGACAGCACCGGCAGGAAGATCAGCTGGCCGGAGGCGGAGGCGGCGGTCAGGATGCCGGTGACCAGCCCCCGGCGCTCGGTGAACCAGCGGTTGGTCACGGTCGCGGCGAAGGCCAGCGCCATCGAGCCCGAGCCGAGGCCGACCAGCAGGCCCCAGTACAGCAGCAGTTGCCAGGCCGCCGTCATCCACACCGTCAGCAGCGAGCCCGCCGAGATCACGGTCAGCGCCACGGCGACCACCCGGCGGATGCCGAACCGGTCCATCAGGGCGGCGGCGAACGGGGCGGTCAGACCGTACAGCGCCAGGTTGACCGAGACCGCCGCGCCGATCGTGCCGCGAGACCAGCCGAACTCCGCGTGCAGGGGGTCGATGAGCAGGCCCGGCAGCGAGCGGAAGGCCGCCGCGCCGATGATCGTGACGAAGGTGACGGCGGCGACGAACCAGGCGCGGTGGATCCGGCCGTGGCGACGGCCGGACACGCGGTCGGGGAGGCGGTCGGACACGGGCTTCTGTTCCCCGGCGGATTCCCGGGTCTCGGTCGTCTGATGCACGCCACCGAGCTTCGGACATCCGCACGGGACGGACGAGTGGCCCGGAGGACAGCGTTCGCTAGGATCGGGCCATGGGCCCTC
This sequence comes from Streptomyces sp. P3, assembly GCF_003032475.1. Taxonomy (NCBI): domain Bacteria; kingdom Bacillati; phylum Actinomycetota; class Actinomycetes; order Kitasatosporales; family Streptomycetaceae; genus Streptomyces; species Streptomyces sp. P3. The sequence goes on along the minus strand of NZ_CP028369.1, from coordinate 2,694,734 downwards.
TCGAGCACGCCTCCCGTCCCCACCGCGTCGTCGTCCTCGCCCTGGATGGCCTGCTCCCCTTCGAGCTGGGCATCCCGCACCGCATCTTCGGCCGCCCCAAGGACGCCCGCGGACGGCTGCTGTACGAGGTCGTCACCTGCTCCGTGCGCCCGCCCGGCCCCGTCGAGACGGACGCCGACTTCGCGATCATGGTCGAGCACGGTCCCGAGGCGCTGGCCACCGCCGACACCGTGATCGTCCCGGCCAGCTACGAGCTCGGCCCGGTCTTCGAGGAGGGCGTCCTGACCGCTGAACTCGCCGCCGCCCTCGACCACGTCAGGCCCGGCACCCGGCTCGCCTCCATCTGCACCGGCGTGTACGTGCTGGCCGCGGCCGGCTTCCTCGACGGCCGTCCCGCGACCACGCACTGGGCCGACGCCGAACACCTCCAGCGGCTCTTCCCGCAGATCAAGGTCGATCCGGACGTGCTGTTCGTCGACGACGGCGACGTGCTCACCTCGGCCGGCGTCGCCGCAGGCGTCGACCTGTGCCTGCACATGGTCCGCCGCGACCACGGCACCGCCGTCGCCAACGACGTGGCCCGCCGCACCGTCGTGCCGCCGCACCGCGACGGCGGTCAGGCCCAGTACATCGCACGACCGGTGCCCGACCCGCAGCAGGCGACCACGACCGCCGCCCGCGCCTGGGCGCTCGGCCGCCTGCACGAGCCGATCCAGTTGCGCGACATGGCCGAACGGGAGGCCATGTCGGTGCGCACGTTCACCCGCCGCTTCCGCGAGGAGGTCGGCATCAGCCCCGGCCAGTGGCTCACCCGGCAGCGGGTCGAACGGGCCCGGCACCTGCTGGAGTCCAGCGGCCTGTCCGTCGACCGGATCGCCCGGGACGCCGGTTTCGGCACCGCCCAGTCGATGCGCCAGCACCTGCAGGCGGCACTCGGCGTCACCCCGACCGCCTACCGCCGCACCTTCCGCACCGGCGCCGGCGCCCCCTCCGACGCCGTGCGCTGACCCCGGGCCCCGCCTGCGCCGCTCCCACCCCGCAAGCTACCCACCGCCCTCGACGCCCCGCGCTCCCATGCCCTCCACACCGGCGGCGGGGCCCGGCGCGGGAGCCGTGCCCCCCGCCTCGGCGGAGGCCGCGGCCCGGTCGGCGCCGCGCGGCAGACATGCGGCCGCACGTGCCTCGCCCCACCAGCCGATCGCGGTGAGCGCCAGGGTCAGCCCCACCCCCGCCAGCATCGCCGTGGACGGCGCGACCGCCCGAAGGAGCCCGCCGGCCAGCGAGCCCGTCGCCGCGTAACCCGCGCCCGCGGCCGCGTACATGACCGAGTAGCCGGCGGCCAGGGCGTCGGGCGGAAGGGCGTCGCGCAGCGACAGGTTGCGGGTGAGCATCGCACCCGACTGGAGTGTGCCCCCCACCATCAGCGCCGCGGCGATCACCGCTGCGGACGGCGACAGCGCGGCCGTCGTCACGCAGACCGACACCCCGGCCATCAGCACCACGCTGCGGGTGCGCAGCAGCCCGGGCCAGACCCGCAGGCCGTGGACGAAGCCGCCGATCCCCCCGCCCACCGCCATGCCGGTCAGCAGCGGGCCGGACCACCCCACGCCGATGCCACGCTGCTCGAGCAGCGCCGGCAGCACGAGTTCGGCCAGCCCGAGCAGGGCGAGACTCGCCGCGCCCGTGACGTACACCGGCCAGACGCCGGTCAGCACCCGCAGCAGCGGCATCCCGCCCACCCGGCCGCTCCCCGTGCCGGCCTTCCCGCCCCAGGCGGCCGGAAGCAGCCACAGGCCCGCGATCGACGACGCCATCAACGCGGCGGCCAGCAGCAACGGGACGCGCGGAGCGACGCCGAGGGCCAGACCGGCGACGGCGGCCGGGGACACGGCCCAGACCCCGGCCATCAGCATCGACTCCACCGACAGCGCCTGGGCCGCCGCCCGCTCCGGCACCAGTTCGGTGAGCAGGGTGCGCAGAGCGCCCGTGGCGGCAGCCGGAGCGGCTCCGGCCAGAACCGCGAAACCGCACAGCACCAACGGATGCGCGTCCGGCGCCAGCCCAGGTCCCGCGAACCCGACGGCGCCGCAGGCCAGCCCCCGGGCCAGGTGCAGGCGGGCCCGGTCGGGGCGCAGCCGCAGCCCGAGCACCGGAGCGCCCGCGATCTCACCGACGACGTAGGCCGCCGCGAGGGCCGCGCCCAGCGAGTAGCCGCCGGGGCGTTCGCGCACCAGGAACACCAGGGCCAGCGGAGCCATGGCCACCGGCATGCGGGCGCCGACTGCGGTGCAGGCCCAGACCAGGACCGGTCGGGAGGCGACATCGCGGTAACTCATGGAACGACCGTAGAGGCAGGCGCCGACACCGCCACGGGCTTTTTCCGCAGCCTGTGGACAACCGACAAGCGACAACCCCCAACCCGCGCCCCCAGCGCCGGCGGTCGCTAGAACGTCAGCACGCCCCGCGCCACCCGCCCCTCCTCGGCGTCCGCCGCCGCCTTCTCGAAGTCCTCGACCGGGTAGGTCCGGGTGACGAGTTCGTCGAGCAGCAGCCTGCCCTCGCGGTACAGCTCCGCGTACAGGGCGACGTCCCGCTGGGGGCGCGACGAGCCGTAGCGACAGCCCAGGATCGACTTGTCCAGGTACATCGAGGAGACCAGGAAGGACGCCTCGGCGGTGGCCGGCGGGACCCCCAGGAGCACTGCCTGACCGTGCCGGTCCAGCAGGTCGATCGCCTGCCGGATCAGTTCGACCCGGCCCACGCACTCGAAGACGTGGTCGGCGCCCGTCGGCAGCACCTCGCGCACCGCGTCCGCCGAGGTGAGGAAGTCGGTCGCGCCGAACTGCCGGGCCACCGCCTCCTTCGCCGGGTTGGCGTCCACCGCGACGATCCGCGACGCGCCCGCGATCCGCGCCCCCTGCACCACGTTCAGCCCGATCCCGCCCGTCCCGATGACGACGACGTTCTCGCCGTACCCGACCCGCGCGCGGTTCAGCACGGCCCCGACGCCGGTCAGCACCCCGCACCCGATCAGCGCGGCCGACGTCAGCGGGACGTCCTTGGGGATCGGCACCGCCTGCACGGCCTTGACCACCGTCCGCTCGGCGAAGGCGGAGTTGGACGCGAACTGGAAGAGGGGCCGCCCCGCGCGCGTGAACGGCTTCCCGGGACGCCCGATGGCCCGCCGGCACATCGTGGGCCGGCCGCGGTCGCACTCCGCGCAGGCGCCGCAGTTGGCGAGCGTGGACAGCGCGACATGGTCGCCGGGCACGACATGCGTGACCCCGGCGCCGACCGCCGCCACGACCCCCGCGCCCTCGTGCCCGAGGACGACCGGCGTCGGGAAGGGGATCGTCCCGTCGACGACCGACAGGTCGCTGTGGCACAGCCCGGCCGCCGAGACGGCGACGAGCACCTCGCCCGCTCCCGGATCACGCACCTGAAGGTCGTCGACGACCTCGACCCGCTTCCCGTCGAACACCACACCTCGCATCACGCTGCTCCCCTCTGCCTCATCCCTTGGGCTGCCTGGGCAGGCCGAGCACGCGCTCGGCGATGATCGTGCGCTGGATCTGATCGGAACCGCCGTAGATCGTGTCGGCCCGGGAGAACAGGAACAGGTGTTGCGCGTCGTCGAGTTCGTACGGCGCGGCGGGCGTCCAGTCGGCCGGGCCGACACTCGCCGCCGCCCCCCGCACCTGCACGGCGACCTCGCCCAGCCGCTGGTGCCAGCCCGCCCACAGCAGCTTGGCCACGCTCGGCGCTCCCGGCCCGCCCGTGCCGCCCAGCGTCCGCAGCGCGTTCCACCGCATGGTCCGCAACTCCGCCCACAGCCGCACCAGTCGCTCGCGCACGACGGGATCGCCGGCCGCGCCCGTCTCCACGGCGGCGTGCACGACGCGCTCCAACTCCCGGGCGAAGCCGATCTGCTGGGCGAGGGTCGACACGCCGCGCTCGAAGCCGAGCAGGCTCATCGCGACCCGCCAGCCCTCTCCCGGCACACCGACGACGTGCTCCACGCGCGCGTGCGCCCCGTCGAAGAAGACCTCGTTGAAGTCGCTGGTGCCGGTCAGCTGCCGGATCGGGCGCACCTCGATCCGGCCCGGCTGGTCCATGGGCACGAGGAGGAACGTCAGGCCGTGGTGCCGGCGGGAGTGCGGGTCGGTGCGCGCGAGGACGAAGCACCAGTCGGCCTCATGGGCGAGGGAGGTCCAGATCTTCTGGCCGGTGACGCGGTACGACCGTCCGTCGGGGGCGGCTTCGGCACGCGTGCGGACGCCGGCGAGGTCGGACCCCGCGCCGGGCTCGCTGTAGCCCTGGCACCACAGTTCGTCGCCGGCGGCGACCGGAGGCAGGAAGCGCGCCTTCTGCTCGTCCGTGCCGTGCGCGAGGATGGTGGGCGCGAGCAGGTTCTCCCCGATGTGCCCGGAGCGCGGCGGGGCGCCCGACCGGGCGTACTCCTCGGCCCAGGCGACCTGCTGGGTGAGGCTCCCGGTCCGGTTGCCGTATCCGCTCTCCGGCCAGCCGAGCCCGATCCACCCGGCCGCCCCGAGAGCCCGCTCCCAGGACCGCCGGCCGGAGGCCTGCGGCGCGTGTGCGGCCAGCCAGTCCCGTGCTTCGACGCGGAAAGAGTCGTCCGCAGGGGTGAAACCGAAATCCACGCTGACCTCCTCGAGAATGGGGCGACGGCACGTACGTCCAAAGGCGCGGGGGACCGCCCCGACGCACCCGCACCCGCACCCGCACGCGCGCCCGCGCCCGCCGATCCACTCGCACACCCGGGCTACCGGGCGTTGGGCCGGCTCCCTTCCCGCGCGGCCCGCGCCATCTCCTCGAGCCGCGCCAGCATCGGCATCGGATCGACCCCCACCGACGCCGGGAGGGCCTCCGCGATCCGTTCCGGCGTCCAGGAACCCCCCTCCGCGTAGACCGAACGCAGTTCCCTCGGCTGCGCCCAGACCGCGATCTTCGGCCCGGCGACGGTGTACACCTGCCCGGTGATCCTGGCCTCGCGCGCCTTGTCCGACAGCAGGTAGACCACGAACGCGGCCACGTCCTCCGGTTCGCCGATCTCCGACAGCTCCGTGGGCACCCCGGCCGACATGCGCGTGCGCGCCACGGGGGCGACCGCGTTGGCGGTCACCCCGTACTTGTGCAGGCCGAGCGCGGCGCTGCGCACCAGCGAGATGATCCCGCCCTTGGCCGCGCTGTAGTTGGCCTGCGACACGGATCCCTGGTGGTTGCCGCTGGTGAATCCGATCAGCGTGCCGCCGCGCTGTTCGCGCATCACCGCCGACGCGGCCCGGAACACGGTGAAGGTGCCCTTCAGATGGGTGGCCACGACCGGGTCCCACTCCTCCTCGGACATGTTGAACAACATCCGCTCGCGGAGGATGCCGGCCACGCACACGACCCCGTCGAGCCGCCCGTACGACTGCATGGCCACGTCGACGAGCCGCCGGCCGCCGGCCATCGTGGAGATGTCGTCGGCGACGGCGACGGCCTCCCCGCCCGCCGCCTCGATCTCCTTGACGACGGCGTCGGCGACCTCGCTCGTGGGCGCGGCCCCGTCCACCGCCACGCCGTAGTCGTTGACGACGACGCGCGCGCCCTCCGCGGCGGCGGCGAGCGCCACCGCCCGCCCGATGCCCCGTCCCGCGCCCGTGACGGCGATGCTCCTGCCGGCCAGGAAGTTCCCCATGCCCAGCCCCCTCCCGCAGTTTCTGACGGTCCGTTAGATTTTGGATGCGAGGACCAGATTGACCTGTCGGACAGTCGGGGACAAGCCCCGGGGAGGCACGGAATGACACTGCCGGCCGAGTTCCACGACATCGCCAAGCGCGTCAACAACTGGGGGCGCTGGGGGGCGGGCGACGAGATCGGCACGCTGAACCTCGTCACCGACGACGTCGTCCGCGCGGCGGCCGCCGAGATCCGCTCGGGGCGTCGCGTACCGCTCGCCCTCCCGCTGCGGGAGGACGGGGTGCAGACCGGCCTCATCCCGGGCCGGATCAACCCCCTGCACACCATGGTGCAGATCAACCAGGAGATCTTCGGCCCGGGGACGGTGGCGTGCAGCGACGACGCCGTGACGATGGGCCTGCAGGCGGGCACGCACTGGGACGCGCTGACCCACGTCTCGCACTCGGGGAAGCTCTACAACGGCCGCCCGGCGGCCAGCGTCACCGCGCACGGCGGAGCCGAGTTCAGCGGCATCGACAAGGCGCGTCACGTCGTCTCGCGCGGGGTGCTGCTCGACGTGGCACGCGCGCGCGGCGTCGACCGGCTGGCGGGCGGCCACGCGGTGACACCGGAGGATCTGGAGGCGGCCGAGGAGTTCGCCGGCGTGCGCGTGCGCGCCGGCGACATCGTGCTCGTACGGACCGGGCAGGTCCAGGTCTATCTGGCGGGCGACCGACAGGGGTACGGGTTCCCCTCGCCGGGGTTGTCGGTGCGCACGCCTCAGTGGTTCCACGCGCGCGACGTGGCGGCCGTCGCCAACGACACCCTCACGTTCGAGGTCTTCCCGCCGGAGATCGACGATCTGTGGCTGCCCGTGCACGCACTCGATCTCGTGGAGATGGGGATGCTTCAGGGCCAGAACTGGAATCTCGAAGAGTTGTCCACAGCCTGTGGAGAAGTGGGCCGCTACGCGTTCCTGTTGTCCGCGATGCCCGAGCCGTTCGTCGGCGGAACGGGAACGCCGGTGGCCCCGGTGGCGATTCTCTGAGGGTGCGAGGGTGCGAGGGTGCGAGGGCCGAACGGTGAGGACGCGTGCGGGCGGGCCGCGCCCGTCGGCCGGCGGCGCGCGGCTGCCCGCCCCGAGCACGGCACCGCGCACCGCCATCCGACTTCGGCGTGTCTCCCCGCGCCCGGGCGGGGAACCCCTGTCGACTCCCCTCGCCCCTGAGGGAACCGACGCCGAATCACGATCCGCGCCCGGCAAGGACCTCCGTCACCGAGGCCCTCGCCGTCCCCTCACGGCGAATCGCTGACCACAAGCGTGATCAAACGGACAACGAACGTCAACACCCGGAAGGGGATTTATTACTTACGCCCCATTCATCATGGGCGCGCACAGAAGCACGGACGGGCGCACCGATCCCGGACCGGCCCGGACCGACAGCGCTTTCTGCGCCCGCGCCCCACGACTGCCGGGCTCCGCGGTGCCGGGCCGCCGGCCCGCCGGGACACTCCGCACCCGCGTGTACGCCGCGCGCCGCCGTCGGCCCGTCAGACAGCCCCGTAGGCCAGGCCGCCGTACGCCGGCCGGGGCTCCTTGCGGACGCCGCCCACGCACTCGACGACTCCCGCGCACTCGGCCGCACCGCCACGGTCCACCGCCACCTCGGCCGGGGTCGCACAGCGGTCCAGTTCGCACCAGATGCGTTTGCCTGTGCCCTCGACGCTCCACCCCCAGCGGTCCGCGAGGCCGTCGACGAGGGCCAGGCCACGTCCGCCGGTCGCCTCGTCGCCCGCGCAGCGGGGCACCGGGGCCCGGTCGCTGGAGTCCGCCACCTCCAGCCGGACGATGGACGGCTCGGACGCCCCGCCCGGCAGGGAGAGCCGCAACACGGCCGGACAGCCGGTGTGCACCACGGCGTTGGTGACCAGCTCGGAGACGAGCAGGATCAACGTCTCGGCGAGCGGCTCCTCGTCCCCTATCCCGGACCCGACGAGGCGCGAACGGGCCCACCTGCGGGCGCGCCCCACCTCAGCGGGGTCGGGCCGGATCTCCAGCTGCACTTGAAGCACCTGCACCGCTCACACCATCCGAACCGGCGGACACATGGCCGTACGCCACGCCAGCCACGCTAGCCGCGCGTGCGCCATGACGACGGGGGCCACGATCGTAGCCATTTTCTGCATGACCAGAACAACGGCCAGAGGCAGGGTGACGGAACGTGAATCCCTTACGAGACAGCTTGGTTGACGTACAGTCACCTCAACAAGCGCTTCGGGCATATTCCAGCGCGAAGGAGTACCCGTGCGGCATACTGTGCGACGCTCGTTGCGGGGAGTCGAACAGGCGGGGGCGATACGCCCGTCCGCCCAGCGAGCGGCGGCGCGCACCACCGGATCCGGCATCGCCCCGGGGGCACCGCCGGCATGGCTCATGCTCGGAACCGCTCGCATCCCACAGAAGGTACCGGAGCGACCCGCCGACTCCGGGCCGTGACGGGTCACGCATCGGACACAACCCGATATCAACGCTCCGTGATTCCGGTATGCCACAATCCGCGACACCCGCGCGGCCGTCCGTCCGCCGTGTCCCCCGTCCGCGCAGGCCGGGACCGCTAACGGTCCGCCCCGGCCAGCAGATCGGCCGCGAGCAGCTCCTCACTCTCCGTGCCCCCACCCGCACGTCGTGTGCGCACCCAGGCCCGTTTCAGCAGCAGGTGGACGTCCGCCTCCCAGGTGAACCCCATGCCGCCGTGCACCTGGAGACAGTCGCGCGCGCCGCGTACGGCGGCGTCGTCGGCCAGCAGCCGGGCCGCCGCGATGTCGGCCGGGTCGGCGGTGACGGCGGCCGCGTAGACCGCCGCACGGGCCGTCTCGACCCGCACGAGCAGCTCCGCGCAGAGATGCTTGACCGCCTGGAAGGCCCCGATCGGCCGACCGAACTGCTCACGCGCCCGGGCGTGTTGCACGGCCAGTTCGCACGCGCGTGTGGCGGTGCCGAGCTGCTCCGCCGCGGTGAGGAGGACGGCGGCGGGATCGGCCGTGCCGCGCGCGGGGACGGCGTGCAGCGGCGTCAACGGGTCCACCGACCTCAGCGGCACGGCCCCGTCGACGTCCCCGCGCACGACGTCCGCCTGCGCCAGCCACTCCACCAGCCCGCCGCCGTCGGCGGCCGCCACGACCGTCTCGCCCTCGGCCGCGCCCGGCACGTGCCCGGCCGCGAGGTGGGTGGCCACCAACGGGCCCGGCAGCAGCCTCCGGCCCGCCTCCTCGAAGACCAGCACCGCCTCGGGCAGCCCGAGTCCGACCCCGCCGTCCGCCTCCGGCAGCCGCAGCGCGAAGAATCCGGCCGCGCCCAACTCTCGCCACAGGGCCCGGTCCAGTACCCCCGGCCGGTCCACGGCGGCCCGCAGCGCCGCCCGGTCGAAACGGCGCGCGAGCAGCTCCCGCGCCCCGTCGCGGAGTGCCCGCTGGTCCTCCGTCAGGAGAAAACGCATGACGGACCCTTCACCTCCCCTTCGGCAGACCCAGAATCCGCTCGGCCACGATGTCGCGCTGGATCTGCGACGTGCCGGCGGCGATGGTGTACGAGAGCGACGAGAGCCGGTCGGCCGTCCACGTCCGGTCGGCGTCGAGGGCCGCGTCGCCCAGGACCTCGGCGGCGGCGTCGTACAGCTCCTGGCGCGCCTGCGAGTAGCGGAGCTTGAAGACCGAGCCGCCGACGCCGGGCACCCCGCCGTGCGCGGCCTCCGCCGCGCTCACGTTCCACTGCGTCAGCCGCCACAGCGCGCGGAACTCGGCGTTGAGGGACCCCAGCCGGCGCCGCAGGACGGGGTCGTCCCAGCGTCCGGTGCGCCGCGCCCGGTGCGCGAGTTCGCCCAGCACGCGCCGACAGGCGACGACCTCGCCGACGAAGGCGGTGCCGCGCTCGAAGGACAGCGTCACCATCGTCACGCGCCAGCCGTCGTTCTCCGCCCCCACCCGGTTGCCGACCGGCACCCGCACCTCGTCGAGGAACACCTCGGCGAACTCGGCTGACCCGGCGAGGGTGCGCAGCGGGCGGACCGTGACGCCGGGCGCGTCCATGGGCATGGCCAGCCAGCTGATGCCCCGGTGCTTCGGCGCGTCCGGATCGGTGCGCACCAGCAGCTCGCACCAGTCGGCGACTTCCGCGTGCGAGGTCCAGATCTTGGATCCGCTCACCACGTAGGCGTCGCCGTCGCGCCACGCGCGCGTGCGCAGCGCCGCGAGGTCGGACCCGGCGTCGGGCTCGCTGAAGCCCTGGCACCACACCTCCTCGCCGCGCAGGATGGGCGGCAGCCAGCGGGCCCGCTGCTCGGGCGTCCCCTCGGCGGCGATCGTCGGGCCGGCGTGCAGCAGCCCGACGAAGCCCGCGCCCACGTAGGGCGCGCCCGCCTTCTCGGTCTCCTCCAGGAAGATCAGGCGGACGCCCGGCGGGGCCTGCCAGTGGACGTCGGCGTATCCGGCGTCGTGCAGGGCCCGCTGCCAGCCCAGGTCGTAGGCGCGGCGGCCCGGCCAGTCGTCCGGCGAGGGCTTCGGCGGGAGCGTGGGCAGCACCTTGCCCAGCCACTCCCGCAGCCGGGCCCGGAACTCCGCGTCCTCGGGGCTGTCCGAGAGGTCCATGTCCTGATCCCCCTGCCTGATCTGCTGCCCTGCCTTGGCTTGCCTTGCCGGTGCTGATGCCCTCCGGCCCCGCGGCCGGCTACTTGTCCAGGTCCAGGTCCAGCATGCGGATCGCGTTGCCGCGCATCAGCTTGTAGACCGTCTCGTCGTCGAGGCCCTTGACGTGGTCGAGGGCGACCTCCTTGGTGTGCGGGAAGGTGGAGTCCACGTGCGGGTAGTCGGTCTCGAAGGTCGCGTTGTCGCGCCCCACCACGTCCAGGGAGGCGACGCCGTGCTTGTCGCGGAAGAAGCAGCAGAAGATCTGCCGGTAGTAGTAGGTCGACGGCGGTTCGGGGATCAGGTCGCGGACGCCGCCCCACGCGCGGTGCTCCTCCCAGACGTCGTCGGCGCGCTCCAGGGCGTACGGGATCCAGCCCATCTGCCCCTCGGAGTAGGCCAGCTTGAGGCGCGGGAACCGCACCAGTACGCCGCTGAAGAGGTAGTCCATCATCGAGGCCATCGCGTTGTTGAAGGACAGGGACGCCTGGACGGCCGGGGGCGCGTCGGGTGAGGCGGCCGGCATCTGCGAGGACGAGCCGATGTGCATGTTGACGACCGTCCCCGTCTCCTCGCACACCGCGAAGAACGGGTCCCAGTAGCCCGAGTGGATCGACGGCAGCCCGAGGTGGCTCGGGATCTCGGAGAAGGTCACCGCGCGCACCCCGCGGGCCGCGTTGCGCCGGATCTCGGCGACCGCCAGGCCGACGTCCCACAGGGGGATCAGGCACAGCGGGATCAGCCGGCCGCCGCTGCCGCCGCACCACTCCTCGACCATCCAGTCGTTGTAGGCGCGCACGCAGGCCAGCGCGACCTCCTTGTCGTGCGCCTCGGCGAAGGTCTGCCCGCAGAAGCGCGGGAAGGACGGGAAGCACAGCGAGGCCTCGACGTGGTTGAGGTCCATGTCCGCCAGCCGGGCCTTCGGGTCCCAGCAGCCGCGCCGCATCTCCTCGCGGGTGATGCCCTCGAGGGTCATCTCGTCGCGGTCGAAGCCGACGGCGGCGATGTTGCGCTTGTACGGGAACTTCAGGTCCTCGTAGATCCACCAGTCGGTGGGCGGGCCGTCCGGGTCCATCGTGATCCGGTACTTCCCGGCGACGTAGGCGAGCTCGCCGATCCCGGCGGTGAGGGGCTGCGGTCCCCGGTCCCGGTACTTCTTCGGCAGCCAGGTGGAGAAGAGGTGCGCGGGCTCGATCACATGGTCGTCCACGCTGACGATGCGCGGCAGTTCGGTGCTCATGGCTTCCCTCCGCCTGGCGGAACGCCGGTGGTCCGGTGGACGGCCCGACGCGTCATCTGATGGGTCGTCAGATCTGCTCTCCCCTGCAGGCTAGCCCGCACCCCCTGGACCGACAAGGCGACCGGGCCTACGCTCTGCCCAAATCTGACTGTCCGTCAGCTAGCCAGGGGGCCGACGTGAACGACACCGACACCGCCCACGAGCTGAGCGACTCCCGCACCCTCTGGGAGCTGCTCGCCCGCCGCGCCGACCTCACCCCCGGACGCCGGGTCCTCCTGCAGGGCGACCGCGCCCTGACCTTCGGCGAGCTGCGCGAGCGCGCCGAGCGGACCGCGGCCGGGCTGCACGACATGGGCGTACGCCCCGGCACCGTCGTCGCCTGGCAGCTGCCGACCCGCCTCGAGACGGCCGTGCTCTCCTTCGCCCTGGCGCGCCTGGGGGCCGTGCAGACCCCGGTCATCCCCTTCTACCGCGACCGCGAGGTCGGCTTCGCGCTGCGCGAGTCGAAGGCGGAGTTCTTCGCGACGCCGGGCGTCCGGCGCGGCTTCGACCACACCGAGATGGCCCGGCGGCTCGGCGCGAAGGGCGTCTTCGAGGCCTACGACGACCTGCCCGAGGGCGATCCCTCAGTGCTCTCCGCCCCGCCCGCCGAGGGCGGCTCGGTCCGCTGGATCTACTGGACCTCGGGCACCACGTCCGACCCCAAGGGCGTCCTGCACACCGACCGTTCGCTGATCGCGGGCGGCTCCTGCCTCGCCCACGCGCTGCGCCTCACGGCGGACGACGTCGGCTCCATGGCGTTCCCGTACGCCCACATCGCCGGCCCCGACTACACCGTCATGCTCCTGCTCTACGGCTTCCCGGCGGTGATGTTCGAGCACTTCGCGCTGCCGGACGCGCTGGAGGAGTACCGGCGGCACGGCGTGACCGTGGCGGGCGGGTCGACGGCGTTCTACTCGATGTTCCTCGCCGAGCAGCGCAGACAGCCGGGCGTCCCGGTGATCCCCACGCTGCGGCTGCTCGCGGGCGGCGGCGCGCCCAAGCCTCCGGAGGTGTACCACGCCGTCGTGCGCGAGATGGGCGTGCAGCTCACCCACGGCTACGGGATGACCGAGGTGCCGATGATCACCATGGGCGCGCCGGACGACACGGCGGAGAACCTCGCGACGACGGAGGGACGGCCGCCGGCGGGCATGGACATACGCATCGCCGAGGACGGGGAGGTGCGGCTGCGCGGCGAGGCCGTGTGCCGGGGTTACCTGGATCCCGGCCAGAGCGCCGAGGCGTTCGACGCGGACGGCTTCCTGCGCACCGGCGACCTGGGGCGGCTGACCGGCAGCGGGCACCTGGTGCTCACCGGACGGCTGAAGGACGTCATCATCCGCAAGGGGGAGAACATCTCCGCCAAGGAGATCGAGGACCTGCTGGCCGCCCATCCCGGCGTCGGGGACGTCGCCGTGATCGGCCTGCCCGACGCCGAGCGCGGGGAACGGGTGTGCGCGGTCGTCGAACAGCCGGCCGGGGCGCTGGCGCTGACCCTGGAGGCGGTCACCTCGTATCTGCGCGCGGCGGGACTCTCCGTGCACAAGCTGCCCGAGCAGCTGGAGCTGGTGGACGCCCTGCCGCGCAACGACACGCTCCGCAAGGTCCTCAAGTACAAGCTGCGCGAACGCTACTCGGGAACCGTGAAGTAGCGGGCGAACGCCGGGACGATCTCGGCCTCGCCGACCTTGTCGTCGGCGTCGGCGTCCAGCACCGCGGCGGCTCCCCGGGCGACCTCCTCGGGCGCGCCGAGGGCGCGGAGCACCCGCACGGTGTCCTCCACCGTCGCCCGGCCGTCGCCGTCGGCGTCGGCCACGTCGAGTGCCGCGTGCAGGAAGGGGCGGGCGATCTCGGCGAACCGCCCCGGGTTGTCGCGCAGGCGCTTGACCGCGCCGGTCACGAACTCCTCGCGGGTGATGCGCTGGTCGCCGTCGCGGTCGGCGATGCCGGCCATGCCCTGCCAGAACGCCTCGGCTCCCGCGTAGACGGCCTGCCCCTTGTCGGAGCGGGCGGCGACGCCGAACTCGGCGAGCACCGCCTTGGCCGCGGCGGCGAAGTCCGCGCGGTCGATGTAGCCGTTGCCGTCCTGGTCGAAGGTGGCGAACCGGGCGGCGATCCTGCGTTCGTACTCGCTGTTGACCATGTCTTCTCGGGCCGCCTTACGTCGTCGCGGAGGTGCTGTGGGAAATGCGGGGAAGGCACTGCGAAGAGTGCTTCCGGCAGGGAGCGTACGACGCGGACGGCGTCCGGACAGCGGGAAGGGGACGTCTGTCCCCGGACCGGGGGCGATTCGGGACGAACGTGTGGCGAAACGACGGCTTCACGCCGACAGTGGTTCCGTCCCGTCGTCCAGGGCGTCCGCGAGATCGGCGTACACCTCGAAGAGGCGGCGCACGCCGAGCGCGCCCAGCACCCGGTTGACGTGGGAGCCCTCGGCCGCCCCGCGCGCGGGGAGGATCAGGCGCAGCCGCCCCCGGCAGGAGCGGATGAGGCGGCGGGCGGCGATGAGCACGCCCACTCCGCTGGAATCGCAGAAGTACACCTCGGAGAGGTCCAGGACGAGACTGTGGCGGCCCTCGGCCACCTCGTCGTGCACCCGCTGTCGCAGCACCGGCGACGTCACCAGGTCCAGTTCGCCCGACACCTGCAGCACGGCCCATCCACCCTGCTCGCCGCCGGTCACTTTGAAGGCCACCACCACGCCTTTCGCTCGCCGTTGCCAGCCGTAGCTCGCAGTGAACGGAAGCTGTCCCTTCGCTTCCTTGCAGCGCGGCTGCCCAGCGGCCGTGCCCCGAAACTCCGAAGCAAAAACAGAAACGGAGAGAATGAGGCTTGTTTCTGTCATATGAAGTCCGGTTCGATCCATGTGTGTCGGGTAGGCGCCGACCCATACCACCCTGCCGCGGACAGGGGGCGCACATTGAAACAATGGGGCGTGCGTCGTCATGCGTGCCGACTACATTCGAGCCGACGGTGGACGCACGCTGAGCACGGACACGGACACGAGCACGCAGGTACGGGACGCACACGGGTGAGGGGGACGCATGGCGAAGAGGGACGCACCGCCCCGCTGGGACCGCAGGATGCAGCAGCGGCTCGCGCGCGGTGAGGCGGCCGCCCTCGGCGAGCTCTACGACCGGTTCGCTTCACTGGTGCACTCTCTTGCCCACCGAGTGCTCGGAGACGAACGGGCGGCGGACTGTGTCACCCGCGAGGTCTTCGCCCATGTCTGGGAACACCCGGACACCTACGACCCCGGGCAGGGCCCGCTGCGCACCTGGGTCGCCGCGGTGACCCACCGTCTCGCCGTCCAGCGGCTGCGCGCCACCGAGACCGCCGCGCTGGCCGAGGCCGGCCACGGCTCCGCCGAGGCGACCGAGGAACTCGAGCGCAGGGTGCGGCACGCCTCCGTCGCCGCCCGCGCCGACTACATCGTCCAGGCCATGCCGGCCCCGCTGCGCGCCGCCCTGGAGCTGGCCTACTTCCAGCGCCGCGACTACCGCCAGACCGCGGCCGACCTCGGCGTCACCGAGGACGAGGCCCGCCGCCGGCTCCGCCTCGGCCTGCAACTGCTCTCCACCGCCCACGACACCGCGGCCCCCGGAGCACCCCCGGGCTACGGAGGTGCTGCGTGAGCGACACGGACGGCCTCGAGCCGCACGACGACGAGGACCGGAAGGACACGGACGAGGGCAGGGACGAGGGCAGGAGCAGAAGCAGGGACCCGGAAGGCACGGGCACGGGGAGCATGCAGAACGTGGGCAGCGCACCGGACGCGGAGAACGTGGGCGGCGCCGAGGGTGCGGGCGGGGCGGCCGGGGACGCGCCCGAGCAGGACGCGCCCGTGCCCGCCCCCCGCATCCCCCTCCCCCGTGTCTCCGTGGAGGACGGCGGCCTGCCGCTGCCCGACCCACGGGTGCCGGCCGGACCGGAACCGGTCAGGCTCGAGCATCCGATCCTCAAGTCGCTGCTCGGCGCGTGGGCGTTGGCGGCCTGCTCGGCCGAGGAGACGGACGCCGTCGAGATGCATCTCGGCGACTGCGGCGCGTGCGCGGACGAGGCACGGCGACTGCGCGAGGCCGTCGGCCTGCTGCACCGCTCGGAGTCCCTCGACCTCGACCCCGCCCTGCGCACCCGTGTCCTCGACGGCTGCCTGGAGCGGCGTCCGCCGCGCGTCCCGGTGCCCGCCTGGGCGGCGTCGTACGACGCCGAGACCGCGCGGCTGGACGCCCTGCTCCAGGACTTCGGGGACGCCGAATGGCACGCGCCCGTGCGGCTGCGCTGGTTCCGCGGCGAGAGCGCGACGAGCCGCCGGACCACCGTCGCCGGGGTCATCGCCCATCTGCTGGCGGTGGACGGCCTGATCGCCGTCGCCCTGGGTTTGGACGACCCCCTGGACGCGGATGCGGATGCGGGCGACGCGACGGAGCAGCCGGACGCGGAGGGGCGGCCGAAGAGCCGGACGCGGACGCCGTCCCAGCGCACCGAGGCGTTCTGGGCGGGCGCGCACTTCCCGCCCTCCCGCTCGGTGCGCGGCCCGTGGCGCGAGCAGACCCACGCCCTGGTGCGCACCGTGTCCTTCGCCGGAGGGGGCCCGGCCGGCCTGCCGGTGTCGTACGGCGGCTTCGAACTCCCCCTGCGGGACGCGATGCTGGACCGGGCCTTCGAGTGCTGGGTGCACGCCGAGGACATCGCGGAAGCGGTCGACTACCCCTACGCGCCGCCCGCGCCGCGCCACCTTCACGGCATGATCGACCTGGCCGCGCGGATGCTGCCGGAGACGCTCGCCGCCCGACGTCGCGCCGGACTCGCCTCGCCCGCACGCACCCGGCGCCTGGTGACCGCCGGCCGGCCCGGCCGCAGCCTGCGCCTGGAGATCGAGGGCTCGGGCGGCGGCCAGTGGCTGATTCCGCTGGACTCTCCCGCGCGGCCGGTTCGGTCCGGACCCGCGGACCCCGGCGGCGCGATGGGCCCCGCCGACGACGAGGTGGCCCATGTCGCCATGGACGACGTGGAGTTCTGCCGGCTGGCCGCCGGTCACGTGTCTCCGGAGGAGGCGGCCGCGGGCCAGGTCGGCGACCGGGACGCGATCAGGGACGTGCTGTTCGCGGCGGCCGGTCTCAGCCGGATGTAGGCGCGGCGAGCCTGCGACGGACACGCTCCGCCGAGGACGGGGCCGAGCCCGGGGGCCGCTCCCCGCCGCGGCCGGGATCCGCCCCCACGGCACCTTCCCCGGCCCGACAGGACCTCAGGGGAAGACGACCGTCCGCCGCCCGTTGAGCAGGATCCGGCGCTCCGCGTGCCACTTGACGGCTCGCGCCAGCGCCTGGCACTCCACGTCCCGGCCGATCGCGACCAGCTGGTCGGGCGTGACGCCGTGCCCGACCCGCTCGACCTCCTGCTCGATGATCGGCCCCTCGTCGAGATCGGCGGTCACGTAGTGCGCCGTCGCCCCGATCAGCTTCACACCCCGCGCGTGCGCCTGGTGGTACGGCTTCGCGCCCTTGAAGCTCGGCAGGAACGAGTGGTGGATGTTGATGATCCGGCCGCTGAGCTGCTTGCACAGGTCGTCGGAGAGGACCTGCATGTAGCGCGCCAGGACGACCAGTTCGACGTCCCGCTCCCGGACCAGCTCCAGCAGCTGCGCCTCGGCCTGCGCCTTGTTCTCCTTCGTCACCGGGATGTGGCGGAAGGGAATGTCGTACGAGGCCACCAGCTCGGCGAAGTCGGTGTGGTTGGACACCACGGCCGCGATCTCCACCGGCAGCGCGCCGATGCTCGCGCGGAACAGCAGGTCGTTCAGACAGTGCCCGAACTTGCTGACCATGAGGACGACGCGCATCTTCTCGTCGGCCCGGTTGATCTGCCAGTCCATGTGGAACGAGTCGCCGATCGCCGCGAAGCTGGCCCGCAGCTTGTCCACCGTCACCGGGGGTTCGGCCGAGAAGTGGACGCGCATGAAGAACAGACCCGTGTCGTGGTCGCCGAACTGCTGGCTGTCCTCGATGTTGCAGCCGGTCATGAAGAGGTAGCTCGACACGGCGTGCACGATGCCCTTTTTGTCGGGGCACGACAGGGTGAGGACGTACTGGTCGGCGGGGGTCGCCGCGGCTCGGGCGGACTGCGCGTTCATGCCCGACAGGGTCGCACACCGCCTGCCGCCCGTGGCAATCGTCCCGGAGGCCGGAACACGCCGGCCGCGCCCACCGCCGCGGTCTACGCCGCCCGCGTCATGATCCGGAGCACCTCGAGGGTGCGGGGCGGCGCGTCCGGGTCGTCCCCGTCGCTCGCCGCCATCCGCACGTGGGCGTCCCGCGCCGCCCGCACGGCGTCCGGCCAGCCCTGGTTGTCGACGTACGCGGAGACCGGGGCGTCCGGACCGACCTGGTGCATGATCCTCAGCACCCGCAGCACGGCGGTGTCGACGAGAGCCGCCTCCTGCGAGTCGCGGAAGATCGTGCCGACGTACTTCTCGGCGGACCAGTTGTCGAGCCAGGTGTCCTCGACGAGGCGGTACACGGCGTCGGTGACGTCCCCGTATCCCTCGACGCCGGCCAGCCAGACGTTCCGCTGGAACGCGGGATCGGAGAGCATGTGCAGCGCGGAGCGCACATTGCTGCGCCAGCGCCACCACGGCATGTCGTTGAGTGGCATGCCGCCCATGGTGGGGGAGCGACGGCCGCGACGGGAAGAGTTCTCCGAACCTTGCACGGTCACCGATCGTACGTTTCCGCGCCTCGCGGGCGGCACGGACCCCCGCAATTCACCTTCCGGTCACCCAGCGTTGAACAAGGGTCACTCCGAGGTTGGCCATGTGACGGAATCGTGCGTGTCCATGACCGGCAGGCGACGCACGTCCACGCGAAGCACCTTCCTCCCTCGATCGTTCCGTTTCTCCAGGTCCGTCAGGGCGAGTGCCCTCTCCGCGGGGGCCCTCGCCGCCTGCGCGTCGCTCGCCGTCGCCTGCGGGGTGGTGCCCGGCGCCGCGGGGGGCTCCGGGGACGGCCCGATCGTCGTGATGACCTGGGCCCCCGAAGGGACGTCCGCGACCAACAAACCCGGAATGCCCGCCTTCGCCCGCGCCTACGCCCGCTGGCTCAACGCGACCGGCGGCCTCGGCGGCCGTGACCTGAAGGTGCTGACCTGCAACGACCGCGACGACACCGTCGCCGCCGCGCAGTGCGCCCGGCGGGCGGTCAAGGAGGGCGCGGTCGCCGTCGTCGGCTCCTACAGCCAGCACTCCGACGCGTTCTTCCCTCATCTGGAGGGCGCCGGCATCCCGTACATCGGGGGCTTCGGCGTGACGAACGCCGAGTTCACCAGCCCGCTGTCCTACCCCGTCAACGGAGGCCGGCCCAGCCTCCTGGCCGGCCTCGGCAGGGAACTGGCCCCGCAGTGCGGCCGGGTCTCCCTCGTCCGCCCCGACACCATCGCGGGCGACTCCCTGCCCGTGATGCTCGACGCCGGTCTGACGGCGGGCGGCCACGGCGCGTCCGCGGACCAGCCGGCCCCGGAGGACGCCACCGAGTACACGACCCAGGCCGAGGACGCCCTGAGGACGGCGACCAAGGGCGAGGGCCGGTCGAGGAAGGGCCAGGGGTGCGTGGTGACCGCGCTCGGGGACCGCACCGGCACCTTCATGGACTCCTTCCGGCGCAGCCGCGACGACTACCCCGGCGTGCGCACCGCCACCATCCTCGGCAGCGTCGACCAGACGGTGATCAACGCCGCCGGCGCCGCTTCGGGCCCCTTCGAGGGGGCGTACGTCACCGGCTGGTACCCGGTGACGAGCGACCCCGCCTGGGCTCCGATGAAGAAGGTGATCAGCGAGAAGGCGTTCTCCGACACCCGCATCGACCCGGCCGACACCGGCGTGCAGACCACCTGGATCGCCTACAACGTGCTCCGGCAGGCCGTGGAGTCGCTGGACGGCGGCGCGGTGACCGCCGACACCGTGCGGCACGCGCTGGACGGCGGACTGCAGATCGACACGGGCGGACTCACACCGCCCCTGCGCTGGCGGTTCACCGACCGCCTCGCCTCCATCGGCTTCCCCCGCCTGGTCAACGCCGACGTCACCCTCCAGACCGTGCGCAAAGGCCGCCTGGTGGCCGCCGAGGGGGGCTTCGTCGACGTGACGGGGACCCTGGAGAAGGCGGACGTCGACTGACACGCAGACCGGTCGGCCGACGCACGCCGGTCGGCCGGCGCCGGCCACCGCCGGTCGGGGCCGACGACCGCCGCCGGGTCCGTGTCGGGTGACGTGCGTAGCGGGGCGGCCCGCGCCGCTACAGCTGGGTGGGCTGGCGCTCGGTCAGCCCGTACTTCCGGGCGATCGCGTTCCACAGCTTCGCGGCCCGCGCCTTCTGGCCGCTCGCCGTGCCGCTCGCGCGGTTGCCGGCCTGGGTCTCGCCGGTGGTGCGGGCCGATCCCCTCTTGCAGTTCTTCTTCTTGTCGCCGGCTACCTGGTCGGCCCAGGCCGCGTAGTGGTCGTCGGCGGACGCGGACGCCTGCCACGCCTTGGTGAGCGCGGTGGTCAGCGCGGTGTGGTCCGGGAGCCGGTCGACCTTCAGCCCCGACAGGCGGGTGACCAGGCCGGTGCGCTGCCTCGCCGCGTCCCGCAGATCCGTGGCCGCCCGGGCGAGGTCGCCGCACGCCTTGACGTCGGCGACGGCGCTGATCACGCTGGCCCGGCTGCTGCCGCTGTCCGCCAGCAGCTTGTCCAGTTCCGCGGCCTGTTCCCGGCCCCCGTCCGAGGACGCCGACCCGGACTGCCCGGTCACCGGCGCCGACGCCGCCACCGTCTTGTTGTCGTCGCCCTTGTCCGATCCCCCGCCGCCGAGCATCGCGCCCGCGCCGACGCCGACGACCACGAGCGCCACGCCGATCGCCGCGAACAACGGCACCCGCGAACCGGTGCGGTCGCCCCGGCCGCGGCCGCCGTCGTCGTCCCGCGCGCCGCGCCGACCGCTCGCAGACGGGTCGCCGGGCGGGGTGTAGGCGGGCGGGGCGTAGCCGCCCTGGGCGTAGCCGGCTCGGGCGGAGCGGGCGGCGGGACCGCCGTGGCCCGGCCGGCCGCCGGGTGCGGGGACGTCCGGCTCGTCGAAGCGCGGCAGCAGCTGGGTCGAGCCGGCCGGGCCGTCCCCGGCGGGCTCGTCGCGGAAGAGGCTCTCGAACCCGGCGGGCGGCTGCTGCCGGTCGCCGCCGGTCTGTGCGGCGACCGGCGGGATGTACTGCGTGGCCTCGGCGTCGGGATGCCCGCCCGGCATCGGGCCGGGGGTGCCCTGCGTCTGCCGGGGGCCCGGGGTCTGCGGCGTGCGGCCCAGGTAGTGGGTCGACTCGGCCGGAGCCTCGGGCGGCAGCCCGCCCGGCACGACGGGCGGCAGGTACTGCGTCGCGCCCTCGTCGGCGGGGGCCGCCGGTATCGGCGGCAGGTACTGCGTCGCGCCCTCGTCGGCGGGCGCTGCCGGGACCGGCGGTATGTACTGCGTGGCGCCCTCGTCGGCGGGGGCGAACGGGGTCGCGACCGGCGGCAGGGGCGTGCCCGGTCTGCCCTGGCCGTACGCCGGGGCGGCCGGGGCCGGTGCGCCCTCGGGCGGGAGCGGCCCGGCTCCCGCCTGCCGGCCCCCGTCCCACGGATCGTGCTGCGGGCCGCCCCACTGGTTCTGCTGCCGGGGCTGGTGCTGCGGAGGTGCCTGGTCCGGGGGCAGCGGCCAGCTCTGGTCCGGCTGCTGCGGGGCCGGCGACTGCCGGTCCGCACCCATGGGCTGCCCCCAGGTCTGTCCACCGGCCGGCGCCGGCTGCCCGTACCCGGGCTGCTGTCCGTACTCCGGCTGCTGTCCGTGGTCCCGCGGACCGTAGGACTGCTGCCCGTCGGGCTGCGCGTACGGCTGCTGCCCCTCAGGCTGCTGCCCCGCCGGCTGCCCGTACTGCTGCTGCCCGTACTGCTGCTGTCCGTACGGGCCGCCGTCGTACCCGCCGGGGTAGGGCTCCGACGCGGTGCCCGGCTGTGGTTGCGGCCGGGCCGGCTGGCGCCGCACGTCCGGCGTCGTTCCCGGCAGCAGGGGTTCCCCGCCGTCGGAGGGCAGCACGATGCCTTCGCGCGCGGGCTGCGCCGAGGGCTCCTCGCCCTGTCCACTCTGCGTCACCGGGACTCCTACGAATGGGGGACCTTCGGAATCGTCGGTTCACGCTACCGGGTCCCCGGAACCCCGTGCCACGCAGCTCAAGAACGTGATCTCCCTCCCACCGGGATCGCCGGTGCCGTCCGTGACAGATCCGCAGCGCCGCGCACCGTGTTCGTCGCCTCCCGCGCGGGACCTCGTCCTTTCCCGCACGTGCACGCGGCGGCGCCCCCGCGTGCACGCCACGGCTCACGCCGCGGTCTGCAGATCCAGCCGCGCTCCGAACTCCCTCACCACCGACTCGTCGCGGAACGGTGCCAGCCGCTGCTGGAGGTCGTCGAGGTACTCCGCGCCCCGGTTGGAGCGGAGCGTCTCCAGCAACTCGACCGCTTTCATACCGGTGTTGCAGGCCTGCTCGATCTCGCGTCGCTGCACCTGCGCGGTGGCGAGGAGCACATAGCCGATCGCACGCCGGCGCGCACGGCCCGGCGGATGCCCGGCCAGGGACTCCTGGGCGCAGCGCGCCGCCGCCTCGGCCTGCCCCAGGTCGCGGTGGCAGTGCGCCAACTCGTCGGCGAGATAGGCCTCGTCGAAGTGCGCGATCCACGCCGGGTCGTCCCCGGCGGACGGGTCGGCGGCGTCCAGCGCGGACACCGCCCGCCCGGCCGCCGTCTGTGTGCTCCGGGCGTCGCCCAGCAGGGCGTGTCCGCGCGCCTCCGCGGCGAGGAACATCGCCTCCGCGCGCGGAGTCACCCGACCCCGGGCGCCCTCCTGCGCGGCGCGCGCCAACTGCGCGATCTCGCGCGGGTTCCCGAGCTGTGCCGCGAGATGGCTCATGGAGGCGGCCAGCACGTATCCGCCGTACCCCCGGTCGTCCGCCGCCTGGGCCAGCCGCAGGGCCTGGATGTAGTAGCGCTGGGCGAGGCCGGGCTGGCCGGTGTCGACGGCCATGTACCCGGCGAGCTCCGTCAGCCTCGCGACGGCGGCGAAGAGTTCACGGCCCACGGCCTCCCGGTAGGAGCCGGCCAGGAGGCCCGAGACGACGCTGTTGAGGTAGTGCACGACGACCGGGCGCACATGACCGCTGCCGTACTGGTGGTCGAGGTCGACCAGCGCCTGCGTCATGGCCTTGACGGCCGCCACGTCGGACAGCCCCACCCGGGGCCCCGCGGACCGCGCGACCTGTGCGTCGGGCGACGAGATGAGCCAGTCACGGCTCGGCTCGACCAGCGCCGAGGCGGCCACCGACGAGCCGGACAGGAAGTCCCGCCGGCCCACGTCGCTGCGCCACAGCTCGCAGACCTGCTCGATGGCCCCCAACACCGTCGGCGAGAACTGGAGACCCACGCCCGAGGCGAGGTTCTTGCCGTTGGCCATGCCGATCTCGTCGATCGTGACCGTACGGCCGAGCTTGCGGCCCAGCGCCTCCGCGATGATCGCCGGGGCGCGCCCCCGCGGCTGCTGTCCGCGCAGCCAGCGCGCCACGGACGTCTTGTCGTAGCGCAGGTCGAGGCCGTGTTCGGCGCCGCACATGTTGACGCGGCGGGCGAGCCCGGCGTTCGAGCACCCCGCCTCCTGGATGAGCGCCTGCAGCCGTTCGTTCGGCTGCCGCGCGACTAGCGGCCTTGCGGCCATGGGCACTACCCCCTGTGGCTGCGGTGACCGGGGCGGCGGGTGCCTGCCCACACACCGAGTTGACGTGTCTTCCACCGAAAAGTTCCGGCCGAGAAGATCGATGCCCCACGGTCGCACCGAAAATGCGAGGCATGAGCGGATTGCTGATGTTTACCGAGCAATACGGGAAATGCCGGGTTATCGACGGAAGCCCGCCCCCCTCACCCTGGTTACCCGTTCCCGCGCCCGTTCCTCCCGCGCGCCCCCGCCCATGCACCCATGCGCCCCGGACGCGGAATCGATGCTCCTCCCCCGCGCATTCGTGGCAGGCGTAACCCCTGGTGACCGCTAGAGTTGTGTTCATCGTGGAAGAGACCATGGCGGACGCCGACGCCACTCAAATCCCGAAGCAGCGCGGGGAATCGCTGCTCGAGGCCGCTGTTCGCTATGCCGAGGAACGTCACTGGGACGTGTTCCCGGGCACCTGGCTGGAAGCCGTCGGCGGGATGCAGCGCTGCTCCTGCGGCGAAGCGGCCTGCGAGGTTCCGGGCGCGCACCCCGCTCGGCCCGACTGGGCGACGCAGGCCACCGGCAGCGCGACCGTCGCGCGGCGGATGTGGCAGCAACAGCCGACCGCCTCGATCCTGCTGCCGACCGGGCGGACGTTCGACGCGATCTCCGTGCCGGAGACGGCCGGGTTTCTCGCGCTGGCGCGGATGGAGCGGATGGAGCTGACGCTCGGTCCGGTCACGTTGACGCCGGATCGCCGGATGCGGTTCTTCGTGCTGCCGGGCGCCTCGGCGAAGGTGCCGGACCTGGTGCGCAAGCTGGGCTGGTCGCCGGCCGCCCTCGATCTGGTGACGCTCGGCGAGGGCATGTACGTGGCCGCGCCGCCCACCCGGTTCGGGTCCCGCGGGGCCGTGCAGTGGGCCTGCCGTCCGACCGCCGCGAACCGCTGGCTGCCGGACGCGGAGGAGCTGATCTCGCCGCTCGCCTACGCCTGCGGACGGGACCGGTAGCCCGCGGTCTCCTGCCCACCCCGTCCGCCGCCGCCCGCCGTAGGGTTCGGGGCATGACGTCCGTACGCGTGCGTAACCTCTGGAAGCGGTTCGGCCAGCAAGTCGCCGTCGCCGGGATCGATCTCGACCTGCCCTCGGGGAAGTTCATCGGCCTCGTCGGCCCCAACGGGGCGGGGAAGACGACGACGCTGTCCATGGTGACCGGGCTGCTGCGGCCCGACCAGGGGTCCGTCGAGATCGTCGGGCACGACGTGTGGCGGGACCCGGTCGAGGTGAAGGCCCGGATCGGGGTGCTGCCCGAGGGTCTGCGGCTGTTCGAGCGGCTGTCGGGACGTGAACTGCTCGGCTACAGCGGGCGCTTGCGGGGGCTGCCCGGTGCAGAGGTCGACAAGCGGGCCGCCCAACTGCTCGACGTCCTCGATCTGGCCGGCGCCCAGCACAAGCTCGTGGTCGACTACTCGACCGGCATGCGCAAGAAGATCGGCCTCGCCGCGGCGCTGCTCCACAACCCCGAAGTGCTCTTCCTCGACGAGCCGTTCGAAGGCGTCGATCCGGTCTCCGCGCAGATCATCCGGGGCGTGCTGGAGCGGTACACGGCGTCCGGGGCGACGGTCGTCTTCTCCTCGCACGTCATGGAACTCGTGGAGTCGCTGTGCGACTGGGTGGCGGTGATGGCGGCCGGGCGGATCCGGGCGCACGGGACGCTGGAGGAGGTGCGCGGGTCGGCGCCCTCGCTGCAGCGGGCGTTCCTCGAACTCGTCGGGGCGCAGGGCCGGGACACCGGCTCCGACCTCGACTGGCTGGGCGGCGGGGCGGGCCGGTGAGCGACCTGACCCCCGCACCGCCCTCCCCCGCGCCGGCCTCCCGCGCGGCCGCCTCGCCCCCGGCCGCGTCCGCTGCGGACCTCGTCGTCACCGTCGTCCGGCTGAAGCTGTCGTTGCTGCGCAACGGCCTGCGGCAGTCGGGCGGTCGGCGGGCCGCGTACGTCGCCTCCGCCGTCGTCACCCTGCTGTTCGCCGCGTTGCAGCTGCTCGGGCTGATCGCGCTGCGGGGGCACGACCACGCCGTCTCCCTGGTCGTGCTGCTGGTGGCGGTGCTGGGGCTGGGGTGGGCGGTGATGCCGCTGTTCTTCCCCAGCGGCGACGAGACCCTGGACCCGACCCGGCTGGTGATGCTGCCGCTGCGGCCCCGGCCGCTCGTGCGGGCGCTGCTGGCCGCCTCACTGGTGGGCATCGGACCGCTGTTCACCCTGCTGCTGCTGGTGGGGTCGGCGATCTCCGTGGCGCACGGGGCGGCCGCCTGGGCGGTCGGGGTGCTCGCCGTCGCGCTGGCGCTGCTGGTGTGCGTGGCGTTCGCGCGGGCCGTGGCCGCCGCCAACATCCGGTTGCTGAGCAGCCGCAAGGGCCGCGATCTGGCGGTGCTGAGCGGTCTCGTCATCGCGATCGGGGCGCAGGCCGTCAACTTCGGGGCGCAGCGGCTCGGCACGTCCGGGCTGGGGCAGCTGGAACCCGTCGGGGACGTGCTGCGGTGGCTGCCGCCCGCCTCGGCGCTCGGCGCGGTCGACTCGGTGAGCGAGGGCGCGTACGGGGTCGCCGCCGCACAGCTGGCCGTCAGCGTCGCGGCGCTGGTGCTGCTGGTGGCGGGGTGGTCGCGCAGCCTGACACGGCTGATGACCGCGCCCGACGGCTCCACCCTGCAGGCCGCCGAGCCGGCCGCACGCGAGCGGCGGAACTCGGCGGGGCTGGTGCGGCTGCTGCCCGGCGGGCGCACGGGCACGGTGATGGAGCGCACCCTGCGCTACATCTGGCGCGACCCGAAGACGAAGGCCGCGTGGGTGACCTCGCTGGCGATCGGGCTGATCGTGCCCGTCTTCAACGCGTTGCAGGGCACCGGCTCGATCTACTTCGCCTGCTTCGCCGCCGGGATGCTCGGCATCCAGATGTACAACCAGTTCGGGCAGGACACCTCGGCGTTCTGGATGGTCGCGATGACCATTTCCTCGCGCCGGGACGCCTACGACGAGCTGCGCGCGCGGGCGTTGGCCCTGCTGACGATCACTCTGCCCTACGCGACGCTGGTGACCGTGCTGACCACGGCGATGCTCGGTGACTGGCCGAAGCTCCCCGAGGCGCTCGGCCTGTCCTTCGCGCTGCTCGGCGCGATGCTGGCGACGGGTGCCTGGACCTCGGCGCGCTTCCCCTACTCGATCCCTCAGGAGGGCCACAAGAACGTCGCCCCCGGCCAGGCCGGTCTCGCCTGGATCGCGATTTTCGGCGGGATGGTCTCGGCCGCCCTGCTGTGCGCGCCCGTCATCGCGGTGACGATCTGGCTGCACGTCACCGAGGGCGGCGACGCGTGGACCTGGCTGCTGCTGCCGGGCGGCACGGTCTACGGCACGGCCGTCACCCTGCTGGGCCTGCGGCTGGCGGCGCCGCGCACCGCGTCCCGCCTGCCGGAGATCCTGACGGCGGTGAGCAAGGGCTGACGACGCCGAGCCCCGCTCCGCCGGCCTTCCCCGTACGCGCCGGCGGCGGCGCGCGGGAGCGGCCGTGGCGCACGCCGACCGGCACGGGAGCGGCCGTGGCACACCCCGACCGGCACGGGAGCAGCCCTGGCACACCCCGACCGGCACGGGAGCGGCCGTGGCCGCACGCCGACCGGCACGGGAGCAGCCCTGGCGCGCGCCGACCGGCACGGGAGCGGCCGTGGCCGCGCGCCAACCGGCGCGAGAGCAGCCCTGGCACACCCCGACCGGCATGGGAGCGGCCCTGGCGCGCGCCGACCGGCGCGGATGCGGCCGTGGCGCGCGTCAGGCCGACTCGGCGAGCACGGCGTCCAGGAACGGTTCGATGGCCGCCCGCCACCCCTCCGGCTGGTCGTAGTGGACCAGGTGCCCCGCGTCGGGCACCTCGGCGTACTCGCCGCGGGGCAGCACCCGGACCATCTCCTGTGCCTCGGCCCGGCCGAGCTCGCCGTCGAGGCCGCGGACGACGAGCACCGGGCAGCGGACCTGCGTCAGCTCCTCCCAGTGCGCGTCGTACACCCAGGTCTCGCGGGACTTGAGCATCTGCTCGGGCTCGAAGACAGGTCGCCAGCCGTCGGACGACTCCTGCATCACCTCGGCGTAGAACTCG
The DNA here is from genome assembly GCF_003032475.1 of Streptomyces sp. P3. Taxonomy (NCBI): domain Bacteria; kingdom Bacillati; phylum Actinomycetota; class Actinomycetes; order Kitasatosporales; family Streptomycetaceae; genus Streptomyces; species Streptomyces sp. P3. The sequence continues at coordinate 2,667,199 of NZ_CP028369.1, read as the reverse complement.
CCCCTGGAGGGGTTCGGGCGCTCCACCCAGGGGTCGTCCTCGCCGAACCACTTGCGGACGTCGGCGAGCGTGGCGAAGGGGACGGGCCAGGAGTTGAACCAGTCGCCCCACTCGCGCTGTGAGGCCGCGCCGAGCGCGGAGGCCCGCATGTCGCAGACGACCAGGCCGCGCACCAGATCCGGGCGCTTGGCGGCGAGCTGCCATCCGGTGAGCGCTCCCATGGCGTGCCCGACGAGGACGGCCGGGGCGAGTCCGAGCTGCTCGAGGGCCGCCTCCGCGTCCTCGACGTAGGCCTCGCGGGTGAAGGCGGCCTGCGGCGGCTTCTCGCTCTGCCCGTGGCCGCGCTGGTCCAGGGCGACCGCGCGGTGCCGCTCGGAGAGCCAGCGGGCGGTGGACGCCCAGTGCGAGGCGCGGCCCATCAGGCCGTGCAGTAACAGCACGCCGGAGGCCTGCTCGGACTCGGCCCGCTCCTCCCGCCCGCCGGTGGACTGCGACGGGATCCCCTTGGGCGGGTCGCCGAACTCCCAAGCCGCCAGACGTACGCCGCCCGCCCCGGTCACGTCGATGCGTCGCGCCATAGGTCCTGGCACCCCCCTACCCGTCGTACCGATGCGCTGCCGATGCCTTCGTACTGCCTTCAATCACCTCAGGCTATCGAATGCCCTTTCGAGAATTGCACTCTCCGCGCACAACACCGCTCGTTCGAGTGACCATTCTCCGGGAATGATCCCCGCCACCGCGGGGAGATTCTCACCGGGAGGCGGACCGCTCGGGGAAAACGGTCCGAGGGGAATGACCCTGGGAGCTCGGGGCTCCGGGTCAGCACAGGGGAGGACAGGCCCCGGCGCCGTACGGCGCCGGGGCTCTCCGCTGCTCCGTGGCACATCGTCCCGCCCCCTCAGGTCATATGCCTCACGCGACAGCCTGGCACGGGATGCGGCGGAGCGCTGCGATTCGACACAGGCGATCCCCGATTCGGTGAGATCGATGCCACGCCACAACTGCCCCACGCATCTCGGGAGTTGGCCAAAGCTCACCGTTTCCGCGACGATCACCGGCCGCCCCGGTGACCGCGGCGTCGGCTCAGCGCTTGGCGACGAACACGTGGGACGCGACCTCCGCCTGCAGCTCGGCCGCCTCGCCGCCGCTGCCGACCAGCACCCCGCCCGCCGACTCCGTCACACTCACGACCGAGCCGGGCTGCACGCCCGCGCGGCGCAGCGTGTACATCAGCTGCGCGTCCGTCTGGATCGGCTCGCCGATGCGGCGGACGACGACCGTCTTGCCCTCCGCGCCCGGGTCGAGGTCGGCCAGCGAGACCATGCCCGCGTCCAGGAACGGGTCGGCGCCGTCCTTCTCGCCCAGCTCCTCCAGGCCCGGGATCGGGTTGCCGTACGGCGACTCGGTCGGATGCCGCAGCAACTCCAGCACGCGCCGCTCGACGGCCTCGCTCATCACGTGCTCCCAGCGGCAGGCCTCCGCGTGCACCTGTTCCCACTCCAGGCCGATCACGTCGACGAGCAGGCACTCGGCGAGGCGGTGCTTGCGCATCACGCGCGTGGCGAGCCGCCGGCCCTCGTCCGTGAGCTCCAGATGCCGGTCGCTGGCGACCGAGACCAGGCCGTCGCGCTCCATGCGCGCCACCGTCTGGCTGACCGTCGGCCCGCTCTGGTCGAGGCGCTCGGCGATCCGGGCACGCATGGGGACCACACCTTCCTCTTCCAGCTCGAGGATGGTGCGGAGATACATCTCCGTGGTGTCGATCAGTCCGGACATTGATGCCCCTCGATTAGCTCTGCCGAAGGCTCGACGGCACATCGGCGCGTGCGCTGGCCCTGGACCCAATTCTGCCGGATACCACTGACAAGCGTGCCGTGCCGTCCAAACCGGACGGCCGCCCCTGGACGCGCACACCGGAGAGAGCCGGGCGCCGCCCCCGCCGGCCGCCGTCACCCGTCGGCGCCGTCCACCCGCCGTCACCCGCCGTATTGACACCGCACTGGTCCAGACCGCACCGTGATCCGCGGCACGGACACCCACCCGGACACCGACACGGCAAAGGGGCCCCTCGGATGAGCGACCACAAGCTCGCCGCCCAGTTCTTCGACGCCGCGATCACCCTGCTGCAGCGGGTCCGCGACGAGGAGGCCGACGCAGTCGAGGCGGCCGGCACGCTGCTCGCCGACACCGTGGCCGCCGGCGGCCGGCTCTTCGCCTTCGGCGCCGGCCACTCGTCGCTGGCCGCCCAGGACATCGTCTACCGCGCCGGCGGCCTCGCCCTGATGAACCTCCTCGCGGTGCCCGGTGTCGAGGTCGCGGCCGGCCCGCTCGGCTCCGCCCTGGAGCGGGTCGACGGCCTCGCGAGCGCCGCGCTGGACACCTCGTCCCTCCGCGCGGGCGACGCCCTCGTCGTCGTCTCGCTGTCCGGCCGCAACGCGCTGCCGGTGGAGATGGCCCGCAGGGCCCGCGTCCTGGGGGTGAAGGTCATCGGCGTGACGTCGGTCGCCTACGCCTCGCAGACGGGGTCGCGGAACGCCTCCGGGACGTTCCTGAAGGACCACTGCGACGTCGTCCTGGACTCGAAGATCGCGGTCGGCGACTCCGAGCTCACCCTGGACACCGTTCCCGCGCCCTTCGCCCCCGCCTCCACCGTCGTCACCTCGGCGCTCCTGCAGGCCGTCATGGCCACCGCGGCCGGCGCCCTCGCGGAGCGGGGCATCGAGCCGCCGTTGCTGCGTTCCGGCAACGTCGACGGCGGCCTCGACTGGAACGCCCGGATCATGGAGCGGTACCGGGACCGGATCTTCTACGGCCGCTGACGAGCCCCGCGGACGCCCCCACGGCTGCTCACGCGCGGGGCTCAGTCGCCGGCGGTGTCGCCCCGGCCCGCCGCCTCGGCCGCGCCGGCGGCCAGGTCCGCCAGGTCCAGGGCCGCCGCCATCCGGCCGGCGACGTCCTCGGCGTACGTCGCGTCGGAGCGCTCGAACGCGGACCGGCCGGCGCCGCGCAGGAACGTCACGACGCCCAGGGTGCGGCCACGGCTGCGCAGCACCGCGCACAGGGCGTGCACCGTGCCCTCCGGCCACTGTCGGGCCCGGGCCCACTCCCGCACCTCGTCGGCCGCCGCCGAACCCGCGCCGGCCCGCACCGAAGCGGCCCGGGCGACGCACTGCAGCGCCGGGTGGCCCTCGGCGTAGCGCAGCGGCAGGCCGGCGTGCCCGGTGAGCACGCTGGGGCCGGGGCCGCCCGTCGGGGTGGCCGCGACCCGCATCAGCCGCAGCCGCCCGGCGGCCTCCGGGTCGGCGGACGCACCGCCCATCAGCCGGTCCACCAGCGCATGGTCGGCGAACCCGGCCAGCGCGAAGTCGAGATGGACGGTGGCCGCCTCGGCGGGGTCCTCGCACTCGGCGGCCGCGCGGGCCGCCCGGTGCAGCTGGTTGGCGCGGAAACGCAGCAGCGAGGCCTCCTGCTCGCCCTGCTTGGCCTCCGTGACGTCCTGGAAGATCCAGCCCACCCCGAGCGGCACCGGCTCCTCGGCGAGCGGCGAGGCCAGCCGGAGGAAGCCGCTGCGCCAGCAGCGCCGTTTCTCGCCGTCCGGGGTGCGCACCGCGACCCACAGCTCGGCGGGCGCGGGCGGGGCGCCTTCGGCGAGGACGTGCGTCAGCGCGTTCTCCAGTTCCTCCGCGCCCCGGGTGAGGAGTTCGCCTAGCGGGCGGCCCAGGACCGCGGTGCGGCCGGCGCCGAGCGCGCGGGCGGCGTGCGCGTTGACGACGGCGGGGCGCAGGTCGGCGTCGATCAGGACGACGCCCCAGGAGGCGTCCTCGAAGAGGGCCTCGCTGAGGGCGATGGAGCGTTCCAGGTCGATCTGGGCGTGCACCTCGCTGAAGGCGCAGTACAGTCCGGCGGCCTTGCCGTCGGGGCCGTGCACGGCGGCGGACTGGGTGCGCACGAGGACCCGGCCGCCGTCCTTCGTCACCAGCGCGAACTCGTGCACCTGGCGGCCCGGCGCGTGCATGGCGGACATCAGACGGCCCTCGATGTCGGCGGCGTCGGCCTCGCGCACGGCCCAGCCGGCGAACCCGTGCCGGCCGACGGCCTCGGCGGCGCTCCAGCCGAGGATGCGTTCGGCCTCGCGGTTCCAGTGGGTGACGACCCCTTCGCCGTCGAAGGCGCAAAGCGCCGCGTCCATGCCGTCCAGCAGCGCGGCGAGCAGGTCGGCGCCGTCCGGGCCGACCGGAGCGGCCGCCGCCGTGCCGTCCGGGGCCGTCGGGCCGTCGTCTTTCGCCCGCCCGGGCTGCTCGGGCTCGTCCGGCCCCAGCTCGTCGGTGGTCCCACTACGCCGGGAAGCACTCACCTGGACCCCCTGCAGGTTCGCTCACTTACCCCCATTCAACTGGAACGTGACGCAGCCCACATATGATTCCCGCAAGATTGCCGGGGAATCGTCCCGCCGCCGACCGGCCACCTCGGGGCAGGGGCCCCGGGCCCGCCCATTCCGCCCTCCGGACCGGTCCCGTCGTCGCCGTCCCGGAAAAAAGGTTGAGCCGGCCGGGCGGGCTTCTTAGAGTGGCTGCACTTCGGAAAGGAGGTGGTTCGGCAGATGTATGGATACCGGACGGAAGAGGTGACTGCGGGCTAGCAGCCCGTCGTCGTACTCGGTTCGGCGCCGGACCCGCGTGTGGGCGATGCACGCAGCCGGCCAGACCCACGCAGTCACCCGACCCGCGAGTCGCCGGTACGTCCGGCCGGCCCCTCCTCGGAGAGGACCAGACTCGCGGGTCGCCTGCGTTCGCGCTCCGTGACCCCGTTCGGAGCGGGCCGGGGCCTGCGCCCCCGTTCCCGTGATTCCTTCGGCGTGTGATCCACACCACGCACGGATTTCCCGTCGCGCAGTACTCTGGCGCCATGCTTTCGCTCGTACGACGCCGCCACGTGGACTACGTCCGCGTCACGAGCATGGGCTGTCGACGCTCCTTCTGAGCCTTCCGGCCCCCTCGCGGTTCTCACCGCCACCCGCGTTTCTCCGTGTTCCCGCGTTTCTCCGCGTTTCTCCGCGTTCTCGCGGTTCTGCCTCTCCCCGTCTCTGCCCACCTGGCACCCATGGGCCGGCCCACCCCACGCCGGCCGCGGGCCCCGTACACCCACGGACGCACCATGACGAGCGTGACCCCTCTCCCGCACCGCGCCGACCAGCCCGAACCGTCCTACCGACAACTGCCGATCATCGATCTCTCGGCCGCCGACCGCGGACCCCGGGCGCGGGCTCTGCTGCACGCGCAGCTGCACGGCGCCGCGCACGACGTGGGCTTCTTCCAGCTGGTCGGCCACGGGGTCGGCCGGCGCGAGACCGAGGATCTGCTGACCGCCATGCGGGCCTTCTTCGCCCTGCCCGAGGGCGAGCGGCTCGCGATCGACAACGTGAACTCGCCGCACTTCCGCGGATACACGCGGACCGGCGACGAGCGGACCGGCGGCCGGCAGGACTGGCGGGACCAGCTCGACATCGGGGCGGAGCGACCCGCGCGGACACCGGGACCGGACGAACCCGCGTACTGGTGGCTGCAAGGGCCCAACCAGTGGCCCGGCGGTCTGCCCTCGCTGCGCACGGCAGCACTCGCCTGGATCGAGCGGCTCGGCGCCGTCGCCGAAAAGCTGCTGCACGAGCTGCTCGCCGCCATCGGGGCGCCCGCGGACTTCTACGACCCGGTCTTCGGGGAGCGGGCCCATCCGCACCTGAAGCTCGTGCGGTACCCCGGGAGCGCGGGGGACGGGGCCGGACAGGGAGTGGGGGCCCACAAGGACTACGGATTCCTGACGCTGCTCCTCCAGGACCGGGTCGGCGGGCTCCAGGTGCAACGGGAGGACGGCCGCTTCCATGACGTTCCGCCGCTGGACGGGGCCTTCGTGGTGAACCTCGGAGAGCTTCTGGAGGTGGCGACGAACGGGTACCTCCTGGCCACCAACCACCGGGTGGTGTCGCCGCCGAGCGCGGTGGAGCGGTACTCCGTGCCGTTCTTCTACAACCCGCGCCTGGACGCCCGCGTCGAGCCGCTGCCCTTCCCGCACGCCTCCGCCGCGCCCGGGGTGACCGACGACCCCGCCAACCCGCTCTTCGCCGAGTACGGCTTCAACGAGCTGAAGGGCAAGCTGCGCGCCCACCCGCTGGTGGCCGAGCGGCATCACGCGGAGCTGCTCAGCCCCGCGTGATCACCGGCCCGGCCCGCACGGCGCGGCAGGGCGCGCGGCCCGGCCCGGCTCAGTTCGCGATGTCGCCGTAACCCTCGATCTCCCGGGGGTCGCGGGAGCCGGGGCCGATGTAGCGGGCCGACGGACGGACCAGGCGGCCGGTGCGCTTCTGCTCCAGGATGTGCGCCGACCAGCCGGCCGTGCGGGCGCAGGTGAACATGGACGTGAACATGTGCGCCGGGACCTCGGCGAAGTCCAGCACGATGGCCGCCCAGAACTCGACGTTCGTCGCGAGGACCCGGTCCGGGCGGCGGGCGTGCAGCTCGGCGAGGGCGGCCTTCTCCAGGGCTTCGGCGATCTCGAACCGGGGCGCGCCGAGCTCGCGGGCGGTGCGGCGCAGCACCCGCGCGCGGGGGTCCTCGGCGCGGTAGACACGGTGGCCGAAGCCCATCAGGCGTTCGCCCCTGTCGAGGGCCTGCCTGACGTAGGCGTCGGCGTCCCCGGTGCGCTCGATCTCCTCGATCATGCCGAGGACGCGGGAGGGGGCGCCGCCGTGCAGCGGGCCGGACATGGCGCCCACGGCGCCGGAGAGCGCGGCGGCGACGTCGGCGCCGGTCGAGGCGATCACCCGGGCGGTGAAGGTGGACGCGTTCATGCCGTGCTCGGCCGCGGACGTCCAGTAGGCGTCGACCGCCTTCACGTGCTTGGGGTCGGGCTCGCCGCGCCAGCGGATCATGAACCGCTCGACGACGGAGCGGGCCTTGTCGATCTCCCGCTGGGGAACCATGGGCGTGCCCTGGCCGCGCGCCGACTGGGCGACGTAGGAGAGGGCCATGACGGCGGCGCGGGCGAGGTCCTCGCGGGCCTGCTCGGCGTCGATGTCGAGCAGGGGCTTGAGGCCCCAGACGGGCGCGAGCATGGCGAGCGCGGACTGGACGTCGACGCGGATGTCACCGGAGTGGACGGGGATCGGGAACGGCTCGGCGGGCGGCAGGCCGGGGTTGAAGGCGCCGTCCACGAGCAGGCCCCAGACGTTGCCGAAGGAGACATGGCCGACCAGGTCCTCGATGTCGACGCCCCGGTACCGCAGGGCGCCGCCCTCCTTGTCGGGTTCGGCGATCTCCGTCTCGAACGCGACGACTCCCTCGAGTCCGGGTACGAAGTCGGACATCAGGCGGCTCCTCGTGAGTGTGCGACGGATGGCGCCGGCGGATCCGCGGTCCGGTGCGCGTCGAACCGGTCGACATGCGGGGACTCGCGGTCCTGGCGCTCTCCCCAGTGATGCCCCGTAGGGCCGGCGGTCACCCGACCGGGGTGGCATCTCACCCTATCCGCGAGTGCCACCTTTGGGGAGTGCTAGCGGCACTCAGTGCCATTCTGCGCCTGCCTGGGCGGGTCGTCCGCCTCGGCGTGCCATACGGCAGGATGGCCGTGTGACCGACGCAGACGCCGCCTCCCCCGGACCGGGCCTCAGTGCCGGTCCCGGTCCCGCGCTCGACCCCGCCGCCATGCGCAAGCAGTACCGGGTCGAGGGACTCGCCGAGGCCCAGCTGGCCGCGACGCCCGTGGAGCAGTTCGCCCGCTGGTTCAAGGACGCGGCCGTGGAGGCCCACCTCTTCGAGCCGAACGCCATGGTCGTCTCCACCGCGGACGCCGAGGGCCGGCCCAGCTCCCGCACGGTGCTGCTGAAGCAGTTCGACGAGCAGGGCTTCGTCTTCTACACCAACTACGACTCCCTCAAGGCCCGCGACCTGGCCGGGAACCCGCACGTCTCGCTGCTCTTCCCATGGCATCCGATGGCCCGGCAGGTCATCGTGCGGGGCGTGGCGCGGCGCACCGGGCGCGACGAGACGGCGGCGTACTTCCGCACCCGGCCGCACGGCTCCCAGCTCGGCGCGTGGGCCAGCGCCCAGTCCTCGGTGATCGCCTCGCGCGACGGTCTCGACGCCTCCTACGCCGAGCTGGCGGCCCGCTACCCGGAGGGCGAGCAGGTGCCGGTGCCGCCGCACTGGGGCGGTTTCCGGGTGGCGCCGCAGTCCGTGGAGTTCTGGCAGGGCCGTCTGAACCGCCTGCACGACCGCCTGCGGTACGTGGCGGAGCCGGACGGCAGCTGGCGGGTGGAGCGGCTCAGCCCCTGAGCGGGCGCGGCCCGCCCGTCGGCCCCTCGGACGGACTGCCGGACGGCCTCTGGGGCTGGCCGCTCGGACGGACTGCCGGACGGCCGCAGGGACGCGCCGCCGGACCACCGGTCACTGGCGCGGGCTGCCTGGACGGGCTGCTCAGATCCTGCCCGCGAGGAACGCGGTGCGGTGCCCGGGCAGCGACTCCGCGGTCCGGGCGCGGAACTCCTCGCTGAGCGAGGGCCAGTTCCAGAACTCGAAGCCGAGGTGGCCGAAGGCCAGGTGGTCGTCCGACCAGTGCCAGGAGGGCAGCGGGGAGGTCTCGCCGCAGGCGTGGCAGGGGATGTCGGCCTCGCCGGTCCGGTGCCGTCGCGCGACCGCCTCCGACAGCAGCAGCGAGTCCTCGGCGACCGCCGCACAGCGCGGGCAGCTCGTCGACGGGTCGCGGCCGTGGAAGGTGCTGTGGAAGACGTGCCGCTCGGTGTGCACGACGACGCCTTCCGGGGCGCCCCGGCGGGCGTCGTCGACGGCCTTGTGCCAGTGCGGTCCGGGCGGATGGCCCTGCAGGTCGCTGAGGCCCACGCCCGGTTGCACGTCGGCGAGCACGATGCCCTCGGCCACCCACCGGTCCACCACGGACCGCGCGAGTCGCGGCGCGCCCCGCGGTGCGGCGTCGCGGTCGACGACCGTCTGGAACGTGTCACCCATGCCGACACCGTAGGGCCCGGCACCGACACCGCCCTCAGCCGAGCGCGTCGTCCAGCAGTGCCGCCCACTGCGCCACCACGCGCTCGCGGCGCGGCCCGTCGTCGGTGAGCAGGTTGGCGAGGCCGAGGCCGCGGGCCATGTCGAGGAGGCCCTGGACCCTCTCGCGGACGCCGGGCACGGACTCGTCGGCGTCGAGGAGTTCCACGGCTATGCGGTGGGTCTCGCGGCCCACCCGGGCTTCCAGCTCGGTGACCCGCGGGCGCAGCTGCTCCTCGTCGGAGGCGGCCACCCACAGGTGCAGGGCGGCCCGGAAGAGCGGGCCGGTGTAGAGGTCGACGAGGGCGCGGACGACCGCGCGCCGGTCGCCGGCCGCGCCCTGCGGGAACAACGCGCGCAACGCGGTCGAGCGTTCCTCGGCGACGTACTCGACGGCCGCGGTGAACAGGTCCTCGCGGGTGGGGAAGTGGTGCTGGGCGGCACCGCGGGAGACGCCCGCGCGTTCGGCGACGACGGAGACCGTGGAGCCCGCCCAGCCGTGCTCGCCGAGGCAGGCCACGGCGGCCTCCAGCAGCCGCTGCCGGGTGGCCCGGCTGCGGTCCTGTTTGGGGGCACGGTCGCGGTCCACCGCGCTCACAGCGCCCATGCGGGATCCCGTCGTTCGAGGAAGGCCGTCATCCCCTCGCGGGCCTCGGCGGTGGAGAACAACCGGGCCGAGAGTGCGGTGAGGTCGGCGGCATCCCGGTCGAATGCCTCCAGCACCTTAGCCGTGAGCAGCCGTTTCGTCTCGGCCAGGCTCTGCGGGGCGGATCTGCGGAGCCCCGCGAGGACGGGATCGAGGACGGCGTCGACGTCGTCGCCGGCCGCGGTCAGCAGGCCGATCCGGGCGGCCTCGGGGGCGTCGAAGCGCTCGCCGGTGAGGTAGTAGCGGGCGAGGGCGCGCGGGTCGGTGCGCGGGAGCAGCGGCAGGGAGATCACCGCCGGCGCCACGCCGATCCGTACCTCCGTGAACGCGAAGGTCGACGCGGTGGAGGCGGCCGTGACGTCGCAGGCGGCGAGCAGGCCGAGCCCGCCGGCCCGGACGTGCCCTGCGACGCGGGCGACGACCGGCTTGGGCAGGGCGACGATCCGGCGCAGCAGGCCGACGAACGCGTCCGGGTGCGGTGGGTCGCGCAGGTCGGCGCCGGCGCAGAAGGCGCCGCCGGTGTGGGTGAGGACGACCGCGCGGACGCCGGGGTCCTCGGCGCAGTCCGCGAGGGCGACGGCGAGGGCTCCGACGAGCGCCGAGGAGAGGGCGTTGCGGGTGGCGGGAGCGTCGAGGCTGAGCGTCTCGACGCCCCGCGTGCGGGTGCGTCCGATGAGGGGCGCCGTGGCCGTCGTCATGCGCGCTCCCGCAGCCGGCGGCGGAGGATCTTGCCCGAGGCGGCTCTGGGTACGGCGTCGACGAAGGTGACGTGGCGGACGCGTTTGTAGGGGGCGACCCGTTCGGCGACGTACATCGCGACCTCCCCCGCGGCGAGTTCGGGGGCGGTGGGCCTGCGGACCACGAAGGCGTGCGGGACCTCGTTGCCGTCGTCGTCGTAGACGCCGATGACGGCCGCGTCCGCGATCTGCGGGTGGGTGAGCAGCAGCGCCTCGAGTTCGGCCGGGGCCACCTGGAAGCCCTTGTACTTGATGAGTTCCTTGACGCGGTCGACGACGAACAGCCAGCCGCCCTCGTCGACCCGCCCGACGTCGCCGGTGTGCAGCCAGCCGGCGTCGTCGATCATGTCGGCGGTGGCGTCGGGACGGCCCAGATAGCCCTTCATGACCTGCGGCCCCCGGATGAGGATCTCGCCGGCCTCGCCGACGCCGAGATCCTTGCCGGGATCGTCGAGGGAGACGATCCGCATCTCGGTGCCGGCGATGAGCCGTCCGACGGTGCCCCCGGGCGCCTCGCGCATGGCGGACAGGGGGACGACGTGGGTGCCGGGCGACAGTTCCGTCATGCCGTAGGCCTGGCCCACGGGCGGGAGGTCCAGGCGCTCGGCGCAGGCCGCGGCGAGAGCGGCGTCCAGCGGTGCGGCCGCGCTGATCACGTACTTCAGCGACGTCAGGTCGTAGGCGGCGACCGCCGGGTGCTTGGCGAGGGCGAGGACGATGGGCGGCGCCACGTACAGGCCGGTGATGCGGTGCTTCTGGATGGCGGCGAGGAACGTCTCGAGGTCGAAGCGGGGCAGGACGACGACCGTGGCGCCCCTCCTCAACGGGGCGTTCATCAGGGCGGTGAGGCCGTAGATGTGGAAGAAGGGCAGCACGGCGAGGATGCGGTCGCCGGGGCCCGCGGAGATCGCCGGTTCGAGCTGGGCGAGGTTGGTGGCGATCTGCCGGTGGGTGAGCATGACGCCCTTGGGGACGCCGGTGGTGCCGGAGGAGTACGGCAGGGCCGCGACGTCGGCCACCGGGTCGATGGCGACCTGCGGTTCGGGGGCCGCCGAGCCGAGCATGTCGACCAGCGAGCGGTGGCCGGGGGCGGTGTCGCAGACGAAGATCTCCTGGACGCCGCCCGCGAGTTCGGCGGCCCGCCGGGCCGTCTGCAGCAGCGGGGAGACGGTGACGATCCAGCGGGCGGCCGAGTCGTCGAGCTGCTTGGCGAACTCCTCGGCGGTGGCGAGCGGATGCACCGTGGTGACGGTGGCGCCCGCGCGCGTGGCCGCGTAGAAGGCGATCGGGAACGCGACGGTGTTGGGGCTGTGCAGGGCCAGCACGTCGCCCTTGGCGACCCCGGCCTCGGCGAGGGCCGCGGCGACCCGCCGGTGGAAGCGGTCCAGCTGGTCGTACGTGAGGGTGGTGCCGTCCGTGCCGTCGACGAGGGCGGGCAGCTCCCCGAACTCGGCGGCACGGCCCAGCACGACGTCATGGATGGGGAGTTCTATGGGCGGGACGTCTGCGTACTCGCTGCGGAACATGGTTCCTCCTCGGGCCCCGGGCACGTCGGTGTGCCGGTTCGGGCGCTTCGGGCCGGTGCGGCCGTCGAGCCGGTTCAGTACGACCTGGGCAGGCCCAGGGTCTGGTGGGAGACGTAGTTGAGAATCATCTCCCGGCTCACCGGGGCGATACGAGCCACGCGGGAGGCCGTTATCAACCGGGCGAGGCCGAACTCGCGCGTGAGGCCGTTGCCGCCGAGGGTGTGCACGGCCTGGTCGACCGCCTTCACGCAGGCCTCGCCCGCCGCGTACTTGGCCATGTTGGCGGCCTCGCCCGCGCCCGCGTCGTCGCCCGCGTCGTACAGGAGGGCCGCCTTCTGCATCATCAGGCGGGCCAGTTCGAGGTCGATGTGGGCCTGCGCGAGGGGGTGCGCGATGGCCTGGTGGGCACCGATGGGGGTGTCCCAGACGGTGCGTTCGCGCGCGTAGCCGACGGCTTGGGAGAGCGCGTGGCGGCCCATGCCGATCGCGAAGGCGGCCGTCATGATGCGTTCGGGGTTGAGTCCGGCGAAGAGCTGGAGCAGGCCGGCGTCCTCCTCGCCGACGAGGGCCTGCGCCGGGAGCCGCACATCGTCCAGGACGAGCTCGAACTGCTTTTCCGCGCTGTTCAGTTCCATGTCGATCCGGCGGCGGGTGAAACCGGGCGCGTCGCGCGGGACGATGAACAGGCAGGGCTTGAGGCGGCCGGTGCGGGCGTCCTCGGTGCGGCCGACGATCAGGGTCGCGTCGGCGATGTCCACGCCGGAGACGAAGACCTTGCGGCCGGTCAGCAGCCAGTCGCCGCTCGCCGGGTCGCGGCGGGCGGTGGTGGTGATGCGGTGGCTGTTGGAGCCGGCGTCGGGTTCCGTGATGCCGAACGCCATGAGCCGGCTGCCGTCGGCCAGGGCGGGGAGCCACGCCTGTTTCTGGGCCTCGGTGCCGAAGCGGGCGATGACCGTGCCGCAGATCGCCGGAGAGACGATCATCATGAGGAGCGGGTTGCCCGCGGCGCCCATCTCCTCGAGGACGAGGGAGAGTTCGGTGATGCCGCCGCCTCCGCCTCCGTAGGCCTCCGGGAGGTTGACGCCGATGTAGCCGAGCTTGGCGGCGGCCTGCCAGAGGTCCGCGGTGTCGGTGTGGGCCTTGGCGAAGGAGGCCACCGCCGCGCGGAGTGCCTGGTGCTCGTCGGATTCGATCAGGGTCGTCACTGTGGCTCCTCTGGCTGCGGGTTCGTCGTGGCCGGTCGCGCGGTTCCCCGCGCCCCCGGCCATGACCGGGGCTAGGCGTCCTGCACTACGGCCAGCAGGGCGCCCACCTGGACCTGCTGTCCTTCCGTCACCCGGACCGCCGTCACCGTCCCCGTCGCCGGGGCGGAGATGACGTGTTGCATCTTCATCGCTTCGAGCCACACCAGTGGTTCACCCGCTTCGACACTCGATCCGGTGACGAGACCGGGCGCGAGCTTGACGACCGTGCCGGGCATCGGTGCCAGGAGGGAGCCGGGGGCGTGCTGGGCCTGCGGGGCCGGGAAGCGCGGGAGGGCCGTGAGGGTCTCACCGTTGACGTGGACCCGGTCGCCGTAGCGGGCGATCTCGTAGCGACGGCGCAAGCCGTCGGACTCCAGGACGACCAGGGACTCGGTCGCGTGGACGACGTGGACGCCCTCGGCCATGAGCCCGGACCGGCCGTGTGTGTACGCCACCTCGACCTCCTCGCCGCCCACCGCGTACCGCTTCGTCTGGGGCTGCGACGGCACGTTGCGCCAGCCGCCGAACGGTGAGCGGGTGCGGGCGTCGGCGAGGGCGGCGGCCAGCGGGGCGTACGGGTCGGCCGCCGGGGCCGTCAGGTCGCCGAGGTGCCGGCCGTAGAAGCCGGTGTCCATGCGGGCGGACGTGAACTCCGGGTGCCGCAGGGAGCGGACCAGCAGGTCGCGGTTGGTGACCGGCCCGTGCAGGACCGTGCGTTCCAGGGCGCCCGCGAGCCTGCGGATCGCCTCCGCGCGCGTGGGGGCGTGGGCGACGGCCTTGGCGAGCATCGGGTCGTAGTGGACGCCGATGTCGTCGCCGTCGCCGTAGCCGGTGTCCAGCCTGACGCCCTCGGGAACGGACAGCCGGTGCAGGACGCCGGTCTGCGGGGTCCAGTCGGCCGCCGGGTCCTCGGCGTAGAGGCGGGCCTCGACGGCGTGACCGCGCGCGGGCGGCGGCTCGGGGGCGAGGGCGGCGCCCTCCGCGACCCGGATCTGCTCGGCCACCAGGTCGAGCCCGAAGACGGCCTCCGTGACGGGGTGTTCGACCTGGAGGCGGGTGTTCATCTCCAGGAAGTGCGGGCGGCCGTCCGCGACGAGGAACTCGACGGTGCCGGCTCCCACGTAGGAGACGGCCCGCGCGGCGCGCACGGCGAGCGCGCGCAGTTCCTCCGCCAGGGGCTCGGGCAGGCCCGGCGCCGGCGCCTCCTCGATCACCTTCTGGTGGCGCCGCTGCAGCGAGCAGTCGCGGGTGCCGAGCGCCCACACCGTGCCGTGCGTGTCGGCGAGGATCTGCACCTCGACATGGCGGCCGTTCTCGACGTACGGCTCGACGAACACCTCGCCGTCGCCGAAGGCGCTCGCGGCTTCGGCGCGCGCGCCCTCCAGCGCGGGGCCCAGCTCCGCCAGACGGCGCACCACGCGCATGCCGCGCCCGCCGCCGCCCGCGGCCGCCTTCACCAGCACGGGCAGGTCGGCCTCCGTCACCTCGTCCGCGGCCGGGGTGGTGAGGCCCATCAGCTGTTTGGCGCGGGTCTTGGAGGCCATCGCCTCGATCGCCTCGGGCGGCGGCCCGATCCAGACGAGGCCCGCGTCCAGGACGGCGCGCGCGAAGTCGGCGTTCTCGGACAGGAAGCCGTAGCCGGGGTGCACGGCGTCCGCGCCCGCGGCGACGGCGGCCTTCACCATCAGGTCGGCGCGCAGATAGGTGTCCACGGGCGAGCTGCCGGGCAACCGTACGGCCGTGTCGGCCACGCGCGTGTGGAGCGCTCCTGCGTCGGCGTCCGAGTGGACGGCGACGGTGCGCACGCCCGCCTCGCGGCAGGTGCGGAAGACGCGGCAGGCGATCTCGCCGCGGTTGGCCACCAGAACGGAAGTAATCATGAGCCTCACATCCGGAAGACGCCGAAGCCGCCGCGGGCGCCCTCGTACGGGGCCGTGTGCACGGCCGACAGGCACAGACCGAGGACGGTGCGGGTGTCGCGCGGATCGATGACGCCGTCGTCGTACAACCGCCCCGACAGGAACATGGGCAGCGACTCGGACTCGATCTGCTGCTCCACCATGGCGCGCAGGGCGGCGTCGGCGTCCTCGTCGTAGGGGTGGCCCTTCGCGGCCGCCGACTGCCGGGCGACGATCGACAGGACCCCGGCGAGCTGCTGCGGGCCCATCACCGCCGACTTCGCGCTCGGCCAGGCGAACAGGAAACGGGGGTCGTAGGCGCGTCCGCACATGCCGTAGTGGCCGGCGCCGTACGACGCGCCCATGAGCACCGACAGGTGCGGGACCCTCGAGTTGGAGACCGCGTTGATCATCATCGAGCCGTGCTTGATGATGCCGCCCTGCTCGTACTCCCTGCCGACCATGTAGCCGGTGGTGTTGTGCAGGAAGAGCAGCGGGATGTCGCGCTGGTTGGCGAGCTGGACGAACTGGGCGGCCTTCTGCGACTCGGCGCTGAACAGGACGCCCTGGGCGTTCGCCAGGATGCCGACGGGGTAGCCGTGCAGGGTCGCCCAGCCGGTGACCAGGCTCGTCCCGTACAGCGGCTTGAACTCGTCGAAGTCGGAGCCGTCGACGATCCGGGCGATGACCTCGCGCGGGTCGAAGGGGGTGCGCAGGTCCCCGGGGACGATGCCCAGGAGTTCGTCCTCGTCGTACCGGGGAGGGACGGCCGGGCCGGGGTCCCGGTGCGCCTTGCGGTGGTTGAGACGGGCCACCACGCGGCGCGCCTGGCGCAGCGCGTCCCGCTCGTCGACGGCGAAGTGGTCGGCGAGGCCGGACACGCGCGCGTGCATCTCCGCGCCGCCCAGGGACTCGTCGTCGCTTTCCTCCCCGGTGGCCATCTTCACCAGGGGCGGCCCGCCGAGGAACACCTTCGCCCGCTCCTTGACCATGATCACGTGGTCGGACATGCCGGGGACGTACGCGCCGCCCGCGGTCGAGTTGCCGAAGACCACGGCGACGGTCGGGATGCCGGCGGCGGAGAGCCGGGTCAGGTCGCGGAAGACGGCCCCGCCCGGGATGAAGATCTCCTTCTGGGACGGCAGGTCGGCGCCGCCCGACTCGACCAGGCTGATGCAGGGCAGCCGGTTGGCGAGTGCGATGTCGTTGGCCCGCAGGGCCTTCTTCAGCGACCAGGGGTTGCTGGCGCCGCCCCGCACGGTCGGGTCGTTGGCGGTGATCAGGCACTCCACGCCCTCGACGACGCCGATGCCGGTCACCAGGGACGCGCCGACGGCGTGGTCGCTGCCCCAGGCGGCCAGCGGCGACAGTTCCAGGAACGGCGTGTCGGGGTCGAGGAGCAGCTCGATGCGCTCCCGGGCGAGGAGCTTGCCGCGCGCGCGGTGCCGGGCGACGTACTTCTCGCCGCCTCCGGCCAGCGCCTTCGCGTGCTCGGCGTCGAGACCGGCCAGCTTGCCGAGCATCGCCTCGCGGTGGGCGCGGTAGTCGGGGCCGTGGGTGTCCAGGGCGGACGTGATGACCGTCAAAGGAGGGCCTCCGGGATGTCCAGACAGCGGGAGCGCAGCCATTCGCCGAGCGCCTTGGCCTGCGGGTCGAAGCGGTGCTGGGAGGCCACGCCGGCGCCGAGGACGCCCTCGACGACGAAGTTCAGGGCGCGCAGCCGGGGCAGGACGTGCCGGGTGACGGTCAGGGTGCGGCACTCGGGGAGGAGTTCGCGCAGCCGGTCCGTCGTCAGCTCGTGGGCGAGCCAGCGCCAGGCGTCGTCCGTCCGTGCCCAGACGCCGACGTTGGCGTCGCCGCCCTTGTCGCCGCTGCGGGCGCCGGCGACCAGCCCGAGGGGCGCGCGCCGCACGGGGCCGGGCGGCAGCGGCTCGGGCAGGGCGGGTTCCGGCGCCGCCTCGAGCGGGCGGGTGGCGTCGGCCGGTGGCGCGGGGACGGTCAGTCGGCGGCCGTCGTGCAGGACGGCGACGTGCTCGACGTCCCCCTGCGGGACGGACGAGGCCTCGAACACGCCGTACGGGGAGCCCTTGCCGGGTGGTGCGAGCAGATGGAAGCCGGGGTAGCCGGCCAGCGCCAGCTCGACGGCCGCCCCGCTCAACGCCCGCCCGACGAGGGCCTGTTCGGGGTCGCGCACGACGAGGCGCAGCAGCGCGCTCGCGGTCTCCTCGGTGTCGGCGTCGGGCCGGTCGGTGCGCACGAGTTCCCAGCGGACCTCCGCCGGGCACGACTTGGCGAGCGCGTCGGTCATCTGCCGGCGCGCCAAGGCCGCCTTGGCCTCGATGTCGAGGCCGGTGAGCACGAAGACGACCTCGTTGCGGAAGCCGCCGAGGCGGGTGCGGCCGACTTTGAGGGCCGGTGGCGGGGCCTCGCCGCGCACGCCGTCGATCCGCACCCGGTCCGGGCCGTCCTGGGTGAGCCGCACGGTGTCCAGCCGGGCGGTGACGTCGGGGCCGGCGTACCGGGCGCCGCCCGTCTCGTACAGCAGTTGGGCGGTCACCGTGCCGACGTCGACGAAGCCGCCCGTGCCGGGGTGCTTGGTGATGACGCAGCTGCCGTCCTCGTGGATCTCGGCGAGCGGGAAGCCGGGCCGGCGCAGGTCACGGCCGGCGTCGGCGAAGAACGCGTAGTTGCCGCCCGTCGCCTGCGTCCCGCACTCCAGGACGTGTCCGGCGACGACCGCGCCCGCGAGGCGGTCGTACTCCCGCGGCCCCCAGCCGAAACGGGCGGCCGCGGGACCGGTGACCAGGGCCGCGTCGGTGACCCGCCCGGTGACCACGACGTCCGCGCCCTCGCGCAGACAGGCGGCGATGCCGAAGCCGCCGAGGTAGGCGTGGGCGGTGAGGCTGCCGGGCCACCTGGAGCCGACGTCGTCGCCCTCGACGTGCGCGACGCGCACCGGGATGCCGAGCCGGTCCGCCGTCTCCCGCACGGCGTCGGCGAGCCCGGCCGGGTTGAGGCCGCCGGCGTTGGCGACGATCCGCACCCCGCGCTCGTGGGCGAGGCCGAGGCACTCCTCGAGCTGTCGCAGGAAGGTGCGGGCGTATCCGGCGGCGGGATCCTTCAGCCGGTCGCGGCCCAGGATCAGCATGGTCAGCTCGGCGAGGTAGTCGCCGGTGACGACGTCCAGCTCGCCGCCGGTGAGCATCTCGCGCAGGGCGTCGAAGCGGTCGCCGTAGAAGCCGGAGGCGTTGCCCACGCGCAGCACGCTCACGGGGCCGTGCCCTTCGGCGGACGGCCGCCGCCGGGCGGCCCCGCGAAGGCCTGGGCGACGTCCAGCCAGCGGTCGGCGTCGGCGCCCTCGGCGCGCAGAGCGAGGTCGGCGCGGTGGGCGCGCTGGGTCACCAGGAGGCAGAAGTCGAAGGCGGAGCCGGTGACCCGGTCGTCGGCGTCCTCGGGACCGTATGTCCACAACTGCCCCGAGGGGCTGCGCAGTTCCACGCGGAACTCCTCGAAGGGCGTGGGCAGCCCGTGCACACCGAACGCGAAGTCACGGGTGCGCACGCCGAGACGCACGATGTGGCGCAGCCGGTCGGTGGGCACGGGCTCCACGCCGAGCGCGTCCGCCACGTCCAGGCCGTGGGCCCAGGTCTCCATGAGCCGTGCGGTGGCCATCGAGGCGGCGGCCATCGGCGGCCCGTACCAGGGGAAGCGCGCTCCTGAGGGCGCGGCGCGCAACGCCGTCTGCAGGGCGGCGCGCCCGGCCCGCCAGTCCGCGAGGAGCTGCCCGGGCGGCTGCGCGGCCCCCTCCTCGGCACCGTTGTCCACGAAGTCGCCGGGTGCGGCCAGCGCCTTCTCGACCTCACGGGCGAAGGCGTCCCGGTCGGTCACGGCCAGCACGGAGGAACGGTCGGTCCAGGCGAGATGCGCGATCTGGTGCGCGACGGTCCAGCCGGGGGCGGGCGTCGGCAGCGCCCACTGCTCCGTTCCCGATCCGGCCACCAGGCCGTCGAGTTCGTCGCTTTCGGCACGGAGGTCGTCGAGCACGGGGGTGGGGTCGGCCATGGGGTGGAGCATGGCAGCGGCCCCGAAAACAATCAAGCATGCTTGCATGAATTTATGGGCCGGCCGCACCCCGGCCGTTCCGTGACGTCGCCGCGCGGAGAACGCGCAACGGGATCACATGGAGAACTCGCAGTAGAGGTGGTGCCCCGCGGCGCGCGCCGGGACGGCCACCTCCGCCAGATCCGTCAGGAACGCGACCAGGTCCTCCGGGTACCAGCCGGGCGAGAACTCCTCGATGCGCGACCAGGGCTCGGCGACCTCGCGGAAGCGGTCGGGCGTCGCCGTCGCGACGGCGTCCCGCAGCTCGTCGGTCACGGTCACCAGCGCCTGCTCCGACGCCTCGTCGGTGAGGAACCGGCAGAAGCGCGGCAGCCGGACGATCTCGTCGTACGGCACACCGGTGAGCAGGCTCTGCCCCTGGCCCAGTTCGACATAGGGGCCGAGGCCCTTCACGGACAGGGGCGACAGGGGGCGCTTCTCGACCTGCCGCCAGAACAGTTCGGTGAACGCCGCCTCGTCGTCGGGGGCGCTGAAGTACTCGTAGAACGTGCTCATGGGCGCATGCTGCCACCCACGCCGAAGACCTCCACCAGGCCCGCGTCAAGCCGCCGTCAAGCCTTGCCCAACGCCCGCCCGTGCCGTGCGCCCACGGTCACGCCTGTCGCTCAGGCCTTCGCTCAGGCCTCCGGAGCGACTGCCCTGCGCCGCCCGACCTGGGTCCGCACCGCACCCATGCTCGCCGCCACGACCAGGGCGATCGCGGCCGCCTGGACCGTGGTCAGGGCCTGGTCGAGGATGAGGAATCCCGCGGTCGCGGCGATGGCCGGCTCCAGACTCATCAGGATCGCGAACGTGGACGCGGGCATGCGGCGCAGGGCGAGCAGTTCGAGGGTGTAGGGCAGGACCGAGGACAGCATGGCCACCCCCGCGCCCAGGCCCAGCGTGACCGGGTCGGCGAGCTTCGCGCCCGACTCGACGAGCCCCAGCGGGAGGAAGAGCAGCGCGCCCACCGCCATCGCCAGGGCGAGCCCGTCCGCCTGCGGGAACCGCCGGCCGGTGCGGGCGCTGAAGACGATGTACGCCGCCCACATCGCGCCGGCCCCCAGCGCGAACGCGACGCCCGCCGGGTCGAGCGCGCCGAAGCCACCGCCGTGACCGCCACCGCCGCCACTGAGCAGGAACACGCCCATGAGGGCCAGCGCGGCCCACACCAGGTTCAGCGCGCGGCGCGAGGCGACGACGGAGAGGGCCAGCGGACCGAGGACCTCGAGCGTGACCGCCGGGCCCAGCGGGATGCGGTCCAGCGCCTGGTAGAACAGGCCGTTCATCGCGGCCATCGTGACGCCGAAGACGACGACCGTGCCCCAGTCGGCGCGCGAGTGGCCGCGCAGCCGCGGCCGACAGACGACCAGCAGCACCACGGCGGCCACCAGCAGCCGCAGGGCCACCACGCCCAGGGCGCCCGCCCTCGGCATCAGCGTCACCGCGAGCGCGCCGCCGAACTGCACCGAGATCCCGCCGGCGAGCACCAGTCCGACGGGACCGAGGGAGCCGAACCGGCCCGGGCCTGCCGCCGGGGCGCCGGAGGGCGGCGGCGAGGCGGCTGGGACGGTGGCGGCGGCTGCGTCGGGGGCGGTCACGGGCGGTCCAGGTGTTCGGCTCGGTGTCTTCGACTCGGCGTGTTCATCGTGCTGCACTGCCGAGTCCAGATTAATGGACCCCGACAGGTGTGTGAACCCTTTTTGCCTCTGTCTCAGGCTACGAGACGCCGCGGGCCGGGAGGGAAAACAGGGGTGGGAGCCGAGGGCGAGGCCGGGCGGCCGGGGGCGCGCCAGGGCGGAAGGCCGGGCGCCGGGGGCGGGGGGCGCGCGACGGGGCGGGTTCTAGCGGCGGGCCAGGTACAGGTTCAGCGCCGCGTGCAGCACCTTGTTGAGGGGGAAGTCCCACTCCCCCAGGTACTCGACGGCCTGGCCGCCCGTGCCCACCTTGAAGCGGAGCAGACCGAGCAGATGGTCGGACTCGTCCAGCGTGTCGGTGATCCCCCGCAGGTCGTAGACGGCCGCACCCTGCTCGTGGGCGTCCGTCATCATGCGCCACTGCATGGCGTTGCCGGGCTGGACCTCGCGTCTGCGGACGGTGGAGGCGCCGTAGGAGTACCAGACGTGCTCGCCGACGGTCACCATGGTGGCCGCGGCGAGTACCTCGCCGTCGTGGTACGCGAGGTAGAGCCGCATACGGTCGGGATGCTCGGCGTTCAGCGCGTCCCACATCCGCTGGAAGTAGGACAGCGGGCGCGGGACGAAACGGTCGCGCTCGGCGGTCTCGGTGTACAGCCCGTAGAACGCCGGCAGGTCCTCCGCCCCGCCCCGGACCACCTTCACGCCCGCGTTCTCGGCCTTCTTGATGTTGCGCCGCCACTGCTGGTTCAGGCCGCTGTGGACGTCGTCCAGCGAACGCCCCGCGAACGGCACCTGGAAGACGTGGCGCGGCTGGCCGGCCGCGAAACCCTCCTCGCCGCCCCGCCCGGCCGGCCGCCAGCCGGCCCGGCGCAGCCGGTCGGCGACGTCCTGGGCGCCCTGGTCGTACGAGGTCGGCTCGGCGTCCCCCAGCCGGTGGGCGTCCGGATCGGCGATGGCCGCCTTCACGGCGTCGGCGCTCCAGCGCCGCACGACGACGGGCGGACCCATCTTCACCGAGAACGCCCCCCGCTTCCTCAGATGCGCGAGCATCGGCGCCAGCCAGCGCTCGGCGAGATCCGGCGCGTGCCAGTCGACGACCGGACCCTCGGGCAGATACGCCAGGTACCTGCGCAGCCTCGGCAACGGCCGCAGCAGCACCAGCCCGGCCCCCACGAGCACGCCCGTCTTGTCGGTCCACCCCAGGCTCTCGGCCCGCCAGTCCGGCTTCACGTCGCCCCACGACGGGACCTGCATATGGCTGACCGACGGACGACCCGCGACGAACGCCAGGTGCTCGTCGCGGCTGATGGACCGGACACACAGACTCATACGCGGGGCTCCTTCGCATGACCGCTCGGACAGCCGTTCGGACGGCCGTTCGCCCGACCGCCGAGGCAGCCTTCCCACCCGCCGTCCGACGGTGTGCGGCCACCCTAGGAGGTCACCCGCGGTGCTTCCCGGGACCTCGGGCCCGCGGAACCTCCGTGTCCCGCCGGGACGGTGTCACAGCTCCGGTTCGTCGTCGATCAGGTCGGTCCAGCGCGCCGCCGCCACGTAGGCCAGCTTCACCCGGGCGTGCTCCCAGCCGAGCCCGCGGGCACAGTCGTCGCCCAGGCTCTGGTACAGGGCGGCGGCTCCGCGGGCGTCGCCGGACTCACCCGTCAGCTCGGCCTGCTGCGCCCGGGCTTCGAGGACGACGTCCGACATCCAGTCCTCCCACTCGTGGAGCTCCCGGATCCGGCGTTCGTTGCGACGGATCTGCTCCACGTACGCCGTGTTCACGTGCGGCCGCCCGCCGCCCGAGTCGCGGACCACGTCGGCCCGGACGACCGCACGAGGATCGTGCAGGATCACCCGCTCGATGGTCCGGGCCACCTCCTCGGCGCTCTCGGGCCGCCGCGTCGGCACCTTGTCGAGCAGTCTCAGCACGAGCCGGTCGAGATCCGGGGAGATCCCGGCGCGGGACTCGCTCGGCGGGGGCGGCGGCCTGTGCAGGTGCTGATGGACGAGATAGGCGTCCGAGGAGTCGGCCCGGCCGAAGGGGGGCTTCAGGGTGAGCATCTCGTGCAGGACGCAGCCCAGCGAGTACAGATCGACCCGGTACGTCTCCTCCCCCTCCCGGTCGAAACGCTCGGGCGCGGTGTAGAGGAGGGTGCCGAAGCCGCTGCGGGAGCGGGTCGCGTCCTGGAAGCGAGCGATCCCGAAGTCGACGACCTTGGCGTCGCCGTCCTTCGTGATCATGATGTTGGCGGGCTTGACGTCCCGGTGGATCACTCCGCACCCATGGGCCGCCGCCAGCCCCTCACAGATCTGCACCGTCCAGCGCACGACCTGCTCCAGCGTCAGCTGCACCCCCTCACCGATGACCCCCGCGAGCGAGATGCCGTCGATGAACTCCATGACGAGGAACAGGACGTCACCCTCACGGCCCAGATCGTGCACGACCGCCACGCGCGGGCTGTCGATCCGGGCCATCGCACGTGCCTCACGTTCGAAGAAGTCGATGCGCAGACGCCGGGTCTTCGCAGCCGTTTCGGTGCCGCCCCGGAGCTCGATGCGATCCAGCGGCAGCGCCTTCACCGCCACCGTCCGATCCAGGTCGGGGTCGTGGCCACGCCACACCTCGCCCATACCGCCCCGCTCGACGAGCCTCTCCAGCACGTACCGGCCGCCGAGCACCTGCCCCTCCCTCACGGCGACCGCTCCTCGCGGGACGGCAGCCAGTCGGTGAGCACGGTGAGCCGCTCCCCGTACCACTCCCACCGGTCGAACAGCTGCCGGCGCTGGTCCAGGGCCTGCCGCAGCAGCTGCGCCACCTCCCGGCTGCGCTCCACTCCCGCGGCCTGCCGCCTGCGCTGCTCCGCGGGCACCCATCCCAGTTCGTAGGCGCCCCACCCCACCGCCACCAGAACCGCCACGACCAGCCAGGCCTGCGCGGCGGCGAAACCGAGCACCAGGGCGCCCGCGCCCGCCACCGCGGCGGCGGGCCGGGGCCAGCGCTGCCGTACGCGCTCGACCCGGCGGCGGGTCGCCTCCTCGACGCTCGCGGCGAGCGCCGACTGGAGCTGCCCCTCGTCGACGCGCGCGCGGGGGTCGGTGGGAAGGGTGTGCTGCCAGTCGTCTATCACCATCGTCAGCTGCTGCGGGCGCGCCCGCAGGGACTCCCGGACGAACGCCGTCGCCACGCTCTCGATCTGCGGCCACACACACCGCAGGGCCAACCTGCGTGCCGCCGTGCCCAGTTCGACGTGGCTCGGCTTGAACACGGCGTTGTCCAGCAGTTGTTCGAAGGTCATGACCGGCGCGTCCACCGACCGGCGCAGCTCTCGCTCACGTTCGGCCTCCTCGACGTCGCCCGTGTCGATGAGCAGTTGCTGCCAGTCGATCCTCGCCTGGAGCTCCGCCTCGTCGGGTTCGAGCCGGCTGATCAGGTGCTCCAACGCCCTGTCGGTGTGGCGCAGGTCGGCGCGGGGTTCGGCCTTTTCGGAGAACTCGGCGCCGAGGTAGGCGAGGGTGCCCTCCGCCACCGCAGCCTGCTCGTACGCCCGCACGAGTGCGGGCCACTCCCCCTGGTACACGGTGCGCAGCGCCGCGAAGTCCTTCTCGCGCAGCGGCACGCGCTTGCTCCACATCTGTTTCCGCCAGCGCTCCTGCCGCTCCTGCGCGCGGACCTCTCCGTCGGCCGCCGCCCGCGACTCGGCGTACCAGCGGTTCATTCTGCGCACCGCGTACTTCTCGGCCTGCGGGCCGAGTTCCTCGTTCGCGATCGCCTCCAGCACCACCAGGAAGTCCTGGGTCAGCCGGGACGGGTCGATGGAGTCCAGGTAGGGGTCCATCGTGCTGCCCGCCTGCCGGTGGTCCCCCGTGCGAGCCGCCATGAGGATGACGAACAGGTACGTCCTGTGCTTGTTGAGCCGCATCGCCGTGCCTCGCGCCAGGTGGCTCATGTCGGACCGGCTCTCCCACGTCGCCGCGATGTGCGCAAGGGCGGGAGCCAGCCAGAACCTGCGCTCGTACAGGAGCTTCTCGCTCACGCATCTCTTGATCAGCTCGCGGTCGATCAGCCCGTCGTCCAAGGTCTCCCTGGTGAACGCGTCCACCAGGCTGCGGGCCAGATCGCGGACCCCGTCGCGCTGCGCGAAGCGCCGTTCCCGCAGATCCAACAGCCTGGCGAGTTCCGCCCGTGCGTCGACCTTCACGGCCATGCGACGCAGATCCTCCCGGACGCCACGGACTTCGTCCTCGACGCGTGTGACGTGCGTGCGCAGGGAGGACATCTCGTCGGTGACGTTTCCCAGCCTGGTCTCCATGCCGCCGAGTTGACCTACCAGGCTCTCCACGGCACCGCCGAGGGAACGCAGTTCGGTACGGCTCTCCGCCATCCTCCTCTCCAACGCCCCCAGTTTCTCCGTCACTTCGGGATCCCGACCGTTCCCTCCCGGGACGTTGTTCGCGCCGTTCTGCCGGTTCGGGTCCTTGTCGTGTCCGTTGCCGCCGACGCCGTCCTGGTTCCCGGCGCGCTTGTGGTCGTCGTCCACCCCACCCCCAGAGCTGTCACCTGCCTGCTGGGTACGATGCGACACCGGCGGAAGGGGCCACAAGGCCGCATCGGGGGGTTGACGGCTCAGCAGCTGCGTGGGTCCTCGGCGGTCTCCTCGGCCGGCCCGTCCTCCAGTGCCTCCGCCAGAGCTTCTGCCAGGTGTCTGCCCCGCACCCCCGCCAGCTGCTCCAGTTGGGTGCGGCAGGAGTAGCCGTCGGCCAGGACCAGCGCGTCCCCGGGGGCGGCCCGCACGGACGGCAGGAGCCGTTCCTGCGCACAGGCCGTCGACACCTCGAAGTGGCCGGCCGTGAAGCCGAAGTCGCCCGCCAGACCGCAGCAGCCGCCGCTCAGGTCGCCGGTGAGACCGGCGGCCGCGCGCAGCCGCCGGTCGGCCGCGTCGCCCAGCACCGCGTGCTGGTGGCAGTGGGTCTGGCCGACCGCCGGACGGTCCAGACGGGGCGGGGCCCAGCCGGGGGCGTGCCGTTCCAGGGTCTCCGCGAACGTGAGGACACGGGCCGCCAGGCGGGCCGCGCGCGGGTCGTCGTGCAGCAGCTCGGGCAGGTCGGTGCGCAGGGCGGCCGCACAGCTCGGCTCCAGGACGACGACCGGGGCGGCCGTCTCCAGCACCGGTCCCATCAGGTCGAGCGTACGGCGCAGCACCACGCGCGCGTGGTCGAGCTGACCGGTCGAGACGTATGTCAGCCCGCAGCAGACCCGGCCCCGGCGGGCGGTCAGCAGCGCGGCCGCGCTCCGGGACCGGCCGTCGCCCACCGGCCGCCCCCGCATCCGCAGCGTCGGCGGCAGCGCCACCCGCAGCCCCGCCGCCTCCAGCACCCGGACGGCCGCCCGGCCCACGGACGGGGAGAGGTGCTCGGTGAACGTGTCGGGCCACAGGACGACCAGGTCACCGCGCTCCCGGCTCCCGGGGGCGGTCCCGCTCCCTGTCCCGCTCACCGTCCTCCCCGTCTCCCTCCTGCGCCACCACACGCCGAACGTCTCGCGCGCCAGCCGCGGGAGCGCCCGTTCCGGCGCGATACCGCCCGCCCGCTTCGCGAGCCGGGCCAGCGGTCCCACGGACGCCAGCGCGTTCACGGCCGCCGCGGCCCGCAGCCGCGCCGCCCACCGCAGCCACACCGGCAGCCGCCCCATGCTGTAGTGCGCGGCCGGGCGCCGGCGGCCCGCGTAGTGGTGGTGCAGGAACTCCGCCTTGTAGGTGGCCATGTCGACTGCCACCGGGCAGTCCGAGCGGCAGCCCTTGCAGGACAGGCACAGGTCCAGCGCGTCCCGGACCTCCGTGGAACGCCAGCCGTCCGTCACCAGCTCGCCCGCCAGCATCTCGTGCAGCAGCCGGGCCCGGCCGCGCGTGGAGTGCTCCTCGCGTCCGGTGGCCCGGAACGACGGGCACATCACCCCCGCCGCGTCCGCCGCGCCCGCGGCCCCCGCGGGTCCCGTCGCCCCCGCCGTCGTACGGCACTTCGCGACCCCCACGCACCGGCGCACCGCCGCCGCGAAGTCGCCGCCGTCGGACGGGTACCCGAAGGCCACGTCCACCGGCTCGCGCGGCAGGACGGAGAAGCGCAGGTTGCCGTCGAGGGGCGCGGGGCGCACCAGCATCCCCGGGTTGAGCAGGTCGTCCGGGTCCCACACGCCCTTCGCCCGCTCGAACAGCGCGACGAGCTCCGCCCCGTACATCCGGGGCAGCAGTTCGGCCCGCGCCTGCCCGTCCCCGTGCTCGCCGGAGAGCGAACCGCCGTGCGACACGACCAGCTCCGCCAGCTCCTCCGAGAACCGCCGGAACCGGGCGACACCGGCCTTCGACAACAGATCGAAGTCGATGCGGACGTGGACGCAGCCGTCCCCGAAGTGCCCGTAGGGCGTGCCGCGCAGATCGTGGCGCGCGAGCAGCCCGCGGAAGTCGCGCAGATAGCCGCCGAGCCGGGCGGGCGGCACCGCGCAGTCCTCCCAGCCGGGCCATGCCTCGCCGCCGCCGGGCATCCGGGTCGCCGTGCCGGCGGCGTCCTCCCGTACCCGCCACAGCGCCCGCTGCCCGGCGGGGTCCGTCACCACGCGCGCGTCCAGGGCGTCCGCCGCGCGCACGATCGTCCGCGCACGCGCGTGTGCCTCGTCCGCCGACCCTCCGCCGGTCTCCACGAACAGCCAGGCACCGCCCCGCGGCAGGGCGACCGCCGTCGCCGGCGGCACCAGGTCGGCCGCCATGCCCTCCACCGTCAGCGGCCCGAACGGCAGCAGCCCGGCCGCGGCCTCGGCGGCGGCGCCCTCGTCGGCGTACCCGAGCACCGCGAGCCCGCGCGCGCGTGGCGCCTCGACGAGAGCGACGACCGCCTCCGTCAGGACGCCCAGGGTGCCTTCGGAGCCGCAGAACGAACGGGCGACGTCCGCGCCGTTCTCCGGCAGCAGCGCGTCCAGGGCGTACCCGGAGATCCGGCGGGGCAGGTCCGGGAATCCGGTCCGCAGCCGCGCGAGGTCCCCCTCGACAAGGGCCCGCAGCCCGTCCGGCGCCCCGGCCCACCCCCGCCCGAGCCGCAGCCGGTCCCCGCGCGCGGTGAGCACCGACAGCTCGCGCACGCTGTCCGCCGTGGTCCCCCAGGCCACCGAATGGGACCCGCACGCGTTGTTGCCGATCATCCCGCCGAGCGTGCACCGGCTGTGCGTGGACGGGTCGGGGCCGAAGCGCAGCCCGTGCGGCGCCGCGGCCTCCTGCAGCCGGTCGAGCACCAGCCCCGGCTGCACGACGGCCGTGCGAGCCCCCGCGTCCAGCGACACCAGCCGGTTCATGTGCCGGGTGAAGTCCAGCACCACGCCCGCCCCCGTCGCCTGCCCCGCGATGGACGTGCCCGCGCCGCGCGCGACGACCGGCACCGCGTGCGACCGGCACACCTGGAGGACGGCCGCCACGTCGTCGGCGTCCCGCGGCGCGACGACGCCGAGCGGGACACGCCGGTAGTTGGACGCGTCCATGGTGACCAGCGCCCGGGCCGTCACCCCGAAATCCACGTCCCCCCGGACGACCCGCCGCAGCTCACCCTCGAGGTCCTGGAGATCCGTCATGCGTCCAGCAAACCAAAACGGCGCGCCGAAAACGCGTCTCACCCGACGGACGAGGTTTCGCCCAGGTTTCCCGCACCGGCTAACCTCCCTTCCGTGGCTGAGATCCAGATTCCTGCTGACATCAAGCCCGCCGACGGTCGATTCGGCGCGGGCCCCTCCAAGGTGCGGGTGGAGGCGCTGGACGCCCTGGCCGCCACCGGCACGTCCCTCCTCGGCACCTCCCACCGCCAGGCCCCGGTGAAGAACCTGGTCGGCCGGGTGCGCGCGGGCATCTCCGAGCTGTTCCAGCTCCCGGACGGGTACGAGGTGATCCTGGGCAACGGCGGCTCGACCGCGTTCTGGGACGTCGCGACCCACGGCCTGATCGAGAACAGGTCGCAGCACCTCACGTTCGGCGAGTTCAGCTCGAAGTTCGCGAAGGCCGCGAAGCTCGCCCCCTGGCTGGCCGAGCCCACCGTGATCTCCTCCGACCCGGGCACGCACCCCGAGCCGGCCGCCGAGGCGGGCGTCGACGTGTACGCGTTCACGCACAACGAGACGTCCACCGGTGTCGCCGCCCCGATCCGGCGTGTCCAGGGCGCCGACGAGGGCTCCCTCGTCCTGGTGGACGCCACCTCCGGCGCCGGCGGCCTGCCGGTCGACATCGCCGAGACGGACGTCTACTACTTCGCCCCGCAGAAGTCCTTCGCCTCCGACGGCGGCCTGTGGATCGGCGTGTTCTCCCCGGCCGCGATCGAGCGCGCCGAGCGCATCCACGCGTCCGGCCGCCACATCCCGGAGTTCTTCAGCCTGCCGACGGCGATCGACAACTCCCGCAAGAACCAGACGTACAACACCCCGGCCCTGGCCACTCTCTTCCTGCTCGACCAGCAGCTGGAGTGGATCAACGGCCAGGGCGGCCTCGCCTGGTCCACGGCCCGCACCAAGGACTCCGCCGGCCGCCTCTACGGCTGGGCCGAGGAGTCGAAGCACGCCGCCCCGTTCGTCACCGACCCGGCCAAGCGCTCCCAGGTCATCGGCACGATCGACTTCGCGGACGAGATCGACGCCGCCGCGATCGCCAAGGTGCTGCGCGCCAACGGCATCGTCGACACCGAGCCCTACCGCAAGCTCGGTCGCAACCAGCTGCGCGTCGCGATGTTCCCGGCGATCGACCCGTCGGACGTCGAGGCCCTGACGGCGTGCGTCGACTACGTGATCGAGAAGCTGTAACCGCACTCCGGCACACGAAGGAAGGGCGCCCGGTGACCGCACCGGGCGCCCTTCGCGTTCAGTTCGGCGGCAGGCCGCTCAGCCGCGCACGCCGATCATCCGGTGCAGGGCGTCGCCGGGGGCCGCGGTGGCCGGCTGACCCGCTGCCAGGGCGGACCGCGCCGCGGCCGCCGGCTGCGGGTCGGCGGTCTTCTTGCAGACCGCGTCCGCCACCCCGGTGCCGCGCGGCACGGTGCCGTCGGTGAGGTACTTGGCCAGGTACTTGTCCAGGCAGGCGTTGCCGCTCAGCGTGATGCCGTGGTTGCCGCCGCCCTGCTCCACCACCAGGCTGGAGTGCTTGAGCAGACGGTGGACCGCGACGCCGCCCTGGTAGGGGGTGGCCGCGTCGTTCGTCGCCTGGAACAGCAGCACCGGCGGGAGCTTGCTGTTGGCGACGCCCACCGGCTTCATCGTCTTCGTGGGCCAGTAGGCGCAGGGCGCGTTGTACCAGGCGTTGTTCCAGGCCATGAACGGAGCCTTCTTGTACACCGCCCAGTTGTCCTTGCGCCACTGGTTCCAGTCGCGCGGCCAGGAGACGTCACGGCACTGCACGGCGGTGTAGACGCTGTAGCCGTTGTCGCCCGAGGCGTCGATCGCCGCGATGCTCTCGTACGCCGAGACGAGCGGGGCGGTGTTGTTGCCGTTCACGTAGGCGGCGAACGCCGAGGCGAGGGTGGGCCAGTAGCCGTTGTAGTACCCGCCGGGGATGAAGGTGTCCTCCAGCTCGGAGGCGCCCACCTTGCCGCCGGCCGGGTGCTTGGCGAACGCGGCGCGCATCGCGTACCACTTGGCCTCGATTTTGGCCGGGTCCGTGCCGAGCTTGTACGTGCCGTTGTACTTGGCGATCCACGCCATCAGCGCCTTCTGGCGGGCGTCGAAGGCGTAGTCCTGCGAGATGTTGGCGTCGTACCAGACCCCGCCGGGGTCGACGATCGAGTCCAGCACCAGGCGACGCACCCGGGTCGGGTAAAGCTTCGCGTAGACCTGGCCCAGGTAAGTGCCGTACGAGTAGCCGAAGTAGTTGATCTTCGGGGCGCCGAGCGCCTTGCGGATCGCGTCCATGTCCTTCACGGCGTTGACCGTGTTGATGTACGGCAGGACGGACGCGTACTTCGTCCCACAGGCCTTGGCGAAGGCCCTCGCACGCGAGAGGTTCGCCTTCTCGATCGCGGCGGTGCGCGGCACGGAGTCCGGGCGGACCGGGTTGAAGTAGCCCGGCTTGCAGTCCAGGGCGGGCTGGCTCTTGCCGACTCCCCGCGGGTCGAAGCCGATGACGTCGTACTGGGACGCGACCGCCTTCGGCAGCGAGGACGCGACGAACGGGGCGAGGGACAGACCGCTGCCTCCGGGGCCGCCGGGGTTGACCAGCAGCGGGCCCTGGTACTTCCGCGCGGTGTGCGGGACACGGGACAGGGCCAGGGTTATCTTCCGGCCCTGCGGCTTGGCGTAGTCGAGCGGCACCTTCACCGACGCGCACTGGAGGGTCGGGGCGTCGTCCGTGGCGCACTTCTTCCAGGCCACCCTCGTCGTCGCCTGCGCGGCGGTCTGGGCGGCGGCCTGCGCGGACCGCGACGTCGTGGCCTCGGCCGGGACGGCCGTGAGGCTTCCGGCGAGCACGACGGTCGCACCGCACAGTACGGCTGTGCTTCTTCTCATGAAGTTCCTTCACGCCATGGGGGGTTCAGCTGGACCGGAAGGTTCACGGTCCCTGCTGGATCCTTCCGAAGAAGCCCGGCCACAAGAAGCATTTCGACCGACAATTTTGAACTCGTTTGCTTCACAGGCCTCTCACCGGCAGCCGAAAGCCGGGACAACGCCGGCACACATCTCGTGGTGCGCCGGCGCCGCACCGACGGCCGGGGGCACCCGAACGACGGTCGGGGGCGCCCGGCGAACACCTCACCGGGCACCCCGCTCTCACGCCGCCGTGCAGGTCACGCTCGGCGCACCTCCGCCCCCCGGCGCTCCGCCGAAGCCGAAGCTCGTCGAACCGCCCGCCGCCACCGTGCCGTTGTGCGCGGCGTTGGACGCGGTCACGGTCGCACCGCTCTGCGTGTACGAGGCGTTCCACATGTTCGTCACCCGCTGCGATCCGCTCCAGGTCCAGGTGACCTTCCAGGACGACAGAGCCGTGGTCCCGGTGTTGGTGACCTTCACCTCGGCGTTGAAGCCGCCGCCCCAGTCGCTGCTGACGGTGTAGGCGGCGCTGCACGCGGTGGTGCCTCCGCCTCCGCCGCCTCCCCCGCCGCCTCCGCCGCCGCCCGTGCCGGGGAAGCCGGGCGCCTTGACGCTCGTCAGGTACCCGTCCTTCACGGTGTCCACGGACTGCCAGTCGTCCTTCAGGATGCCGCCCGTGTCACCGGAGTCGGGGTTCCACGACCAGAACGTCCAGTGGAAGGAGTCGGCGCCGTACGTCGACGTCGGACGCAGGTAACTCACCAGCGCGGCCAGCCACTTCTGGTCCACCGTGGACTGGAGTGTGGTGCCGAACTCGCCCACCCACACGGGTGCGATGTTCTGCTTGAAGATGTAGCCCCAGTACTTGTCCCAGATCCCGGGCATGTTCGCCGGGAACGCCGGATCACTGAACCAGCTCTGCTGGGAGACGCTCGTCGCGTAGTCGTGGGCCGAGTACACGACCCGGTTCGCCACGTCGAGCTGCACCGGGTACTGGCCGACGCCCATCAGGTTGCCGCCCCACCAGCCGGAGACCCCGTTGAAGGTCTGCACGCCCTCGACGAAGATCAACAGGTCGGGGTTGACCGACAGGACCGCGTTCCCGGCCCGCTGCGCGGCCAGCCGCCAGTCCGTCGCCGTGTCTCCGCAGCCCCAACAGGCCGGATCGTGCGGCTCGTTGTGCAGGTCGATGCCGACGACCGTGTCCCGGCCCTTGTAGCGGGTCGCGAGGGACTTGAGGTTGGCGATCCACGTGGACTCGGGGACGGCCGCCGTGTACCAGAGCGCCGACTGCCCGCCGGAGTCCGGCCGGTGCCGGTCGAGGATGACCTTCAGGCCGTCCTGCCCGGCGTACGAGACGAGCTTGTCCATGATCTGGAGTGAGTTGAGGCCCTGGAGGTCGGCGTTCTTGCCGCTGCTGAAGTCGATGCTGTCGGGAAGGGTCGAGCTCTTGAAGATGTCGTCGCTGAACGGGAGGCGGATCGTGTTGTAGCCCAGCGACTTCATCTGGTCGATCATGCTCTTGTAGTCACGGGACCAGAGGCCGTGCACGACGTGGTTGCCGGTCTCGAAGCCGAACCAGTTGATCCCGGCGATCCGGACCGGCTGCCCGGCGGCGTCGAGGATCTGGCGGCCGCCGGTGTGCCAGTAACCGGCCCCGGCGTCGGCCGCGCGGACTCCGGTCGCACCGGAGACGCCGGTCGCACCGGAATCGATCGCCGCCCCGGCGGAACCGGCGCCCAGCGGTATCAACAGCGCGGCGGCAACGCCGCACAGCACTCTGCGCAAGCTGCTGCGGAACATCTCGCTGCTTCCTCTCGGGAGGCGCGGGCCCGGAACGGATGGGAGCGCTCCCACCCACCGCGCACCTCCCAGGAAACTGACACACCATGACCACGTCAAGAAGTACGGCGGTCCCGTTCACGCAGAACGGCGTCGAGAGCCCCGGCAAGCCGGCGGCGGCCGGGGAAAGCGGGCCCGCCCGGCCGGCGGTCGTGGATGCCGTCGCCGCCCCCGGCGCGACCTCGGAGCCACCGGGCCCTCGGAGCCGGCGCGACCTCAGCGCCGGCGCCGCAGTCGGCGGAAGCCGAGGAAGACGGCGCAGATCGCGGCGACGGCGAGCGCGCCGACCTTGACGCCGCCCGTGGCCGAGGAGCCGTCGCCGCCACCGGAGGCGCTCGAAGCCCCGCCCCCGGAAGGCGACTTGGAGCTCGACGAGGCCCCCGCGGGCGCATCCTCCGCCACCACCGAACTCCCGGCGCCCTCGCTCCCGTACATCAGCTTGGAGCCGTCCTCCGAGTAGCTCACGGACTCGCCCTGCCGTTGCAGCGGCACGTCGAGCCGCCCCTCGCGCTTGATCTTCCCGCCGTTCCAGGCGTAGGAGATGCCGCCGAAGTAGCCCCGGACGGCGATCTGGGCGCCGTCCGGGGAGAAGGCGGCGTCGGTGGCCCACAGGTCGACGGGGGCGACGGGCCTGAAGATGTTGGCCCCGGAGGCGGAGAGCTTCACCGGTCCCTCGTAGAGGTGCCCGCCGTCCTCCTTCTTGTCGATGATGTAGACCCGGCCGGTCCTCGGGTGCACGAGCAGCGACTCGGCGTCGCGGGGACCGTCGGAGTACTTCACGACGTACTGCGTGGCCTTCGCCCTCTGGTCGACGAGCTTCTTCGGCTCGGGCAGCCGGTAGATCCACACGAACTTCCAGGTGCCGCCGAGGTTGTCGCCGATGTCGCCGACCCAGATCTCGTTGCCCGGGCCGATGGAGATCGCCTCGACGTCACGCGGGGTGCCGACGCCGGTCAGGGTGATCCGGGCGACGGTCTTCCCGGTCGCGCTGTCGACGGCGTACAGGTAGGGGCCGTCGTCGCTGTCGTTGTGGGTCCAGTAGATCCCGGGGTGCTGACGTGAGGCGGCGAGCCCGCTGGACTCGGTGATGCGCGGGTCCTCGACGGTGAAGCCCTTGTCGCCGTCGGCCGCGAACGCGGCGGGCGCGGTGGACGCGGCGAGCACGGTGAGGGCGCCCGAGGCGAGGACTCCGGTGAACAGGGCTCCGGCCCGGACGGCGAAAGATCGGCGCATGCCCACAAGCCTGCCATCCCGCACCGGCGTTCGAGGCTCCGTGGTAGGCCTCACACCCCCGGGCCGGGCTCCCCACCCCCGCTCACCGCCGTGATCCATCATCATGAGCGGATGCTCAGGTTCATGCCCGTAGGCGACTCGATGACGATCGGCAGCACGGGCGACCACACGTGGCGCTACCGCATGTGGCGGCACCTGTGCGCTGCGTACGACGGCCCGTGCACCCTGGTCGGCCCCCGCGAGACGCTCTACGACAAGGCGACGGACGCGCCCACGTCGTACGCGTACGCCGACCCCGAATTCCCCCGGGGCCATCTGGCGGGCTGGGGCGAGGGCTGGCAGCAGATGGCCCCGCTGATCCGCGAGGCGGTGCGCACGACGCGGGCGGACGTGCTCCTGGTCTCGCTCGGCCTGATCGACCTGGGCTTCTACACGAACGCCGAGCAGACGGCGGCGAACGCACGCGCCTTCGCCGCCGAGGCCCGTGCCGCGAACCCCAGGATCGCCATGGTGTGGCTGCCGGTCATCCCCAACGTCCGCGCCGCCGACGACGAGCCGTTCGCCGCCCAGGTCGCCCTCTTCAACGAACTCCTCGCCAAGACGGCAGCCGACCTGGACGAACGGAACTCCCCCGTCCTCCTGGCCTCGATCCCCCCGGCGTGGGACATCGACACCGACACCTACGACGGCACCCACCCGAACGCGAGCGGCGAACACCGGCTGGCTCAGGCCTTCGCGGAGGCGATGCACCAGGGGTGGGGACTGGGCGGGGAGTACACGGGCTGAGGGTCGCGCCCGCCCTTGCTTCTGACATATGCGCATGCCCCGTGTCCCCGGAGCCGTACGTATCGTTGTACCGCGCGGCGGCACTCGAGCGAGTGCGGCCGGGGAGGAGCGCCAAGATGACCGTCCTCGAAGACAGGATCACGATGGCCGAGAGCGACAACACGATCACGCTCGACGAGATGTTCGAGCGGCTCGAGACGATGCCCGTCCCCGAGGGATACAAGGTCGAGATCGTCGAGGGGACCGTCTACATGTCGCCGCAGCGGGACACCCACTGGGAGATCATCCTGGACATCGTCGAGCAGTTGCGGATCAAGTACCCCCGCAAGCGCGTGAAGTCCGACGTGCGCATCGACTACCCGGGGCATCTGAACGGGTTCGCGACCGACGTGACGGTGATGGCCGAGAGCGCCGCCAAGTCGGAGGACGGCCGCTGGAGCCACGACGACGTCGAGTTCGTCGCCGAGGTGATCTCCAAGGGCACCGCCGCCAACGACTACGGCCCCAAGCTGACCGCCTACGCGACCGCCGAGGTACCGGTCTACCTGATCGCCGATCCCTGTCAGCGCAGATGCCACGTGTACACCCAGCCCAAGAACGGCGAGTACGTCACCGAGACGAAGGTCGACTTCGGCTACGACGTCGATCTCACCGGCACCGTCGTCGGCCTCACCCTCAAGACCGACGAGTTCCCCCGCGACTGACCCGCCCCCTCCCCCGGCCGGTTCCCCTTGCATCGAGCGCACTCCAAGACGTTGGCTTGAGTTCCATGAAGTACACGCAGCTCGGACGTACCGGACTCAAGGTCAGCCGCCTCGTCCTCGGCACCATGAACTTCGGCCCGCAGACCGACGAAGCCGACAGCCACGCCATCATGGACGCGGCGCTCGACGCAGGCATCAACCTCTTCGACACCGCGAATGTGTACGGCTGGGGCGAGAACAAGGGCCGTACGGAATCGATCATCGGCAACTGGTTCGCGAAGGGCGGCGACCGGCGCGACAAGGTCGTCCTCGCCACCAAGGTGTACGCGAACATGGCCGCCGACGGCGACGCCTGGCCCAACCACGACAAGCTCTCCGCGCTGAACATCCGGCGGGCCGTGGAGGCCAGCCTCAAGCGGCTGCAGACCGACCACATCGACCTCTACCAGTTCCACCACATCGACCGTGACACGTCCTTCGAGGAGATCTGGCAGGCCGTCGACGTGCTGGTGCAGCAGGGCAAGATCCTGTACGCCGGATCGTCCAACTTCCCCGGCTACAAGATCGCCCAGGCCAACGAGACCGCCGGGCGGCGCGGCGGCACGATCGGGCTGGTCAGCGAGCAGTGCCTGTACAACCTGGCCGAGCGGCGCGCCGAGATGGAGGTGATCCCGGCCGCGCAGGAGTACGGCCTCGGAGTCATCCCCTGGTCGCCGCTGCACGGTGGACTGCTGGGCGGCGTCGTCAAGAAGCAGGCCGAGGGCGGTCGCCGCGCCTCCGGGCGGGCCGCCGACGCACTCGCCGACGCCGGGACACGCGCGCAGATCCAGGCCTACGAGGACCTGCTCGACAAGCACGGCGTCGAGCCCGGCGAGGCCGCGCTGGCCTGGCTGCTCACCCGGCCCGGCGTGACCGGCCCGATCGTCGGCCCGCGCACCGCGGAGCAATTGGACTCGGCGCTGCGCGCGGTCGAACTGGAGCTGGGCGAGGAACTGCTGTCCGGACTCGACGAGATCTTCCCCGGCCCGGGACCCTCTCCGGAGGCCTTCGCCTGGTAGCGGGCGGCCCCGCGCCCGCACAGGCACGGCGGGCACGGTGACGGCGGCCGCCGTCGGGCGGTCGGCCCGAGATCGCTCGGGTCACTTTCCGACGGCCGCCGCCACCGCCACCACGACGAACAACAGCACGAGCACACCGGCCATGATCCGGTTCCGGGTCTTCGGG
Organism: Streptomyces sp. P3; assembly: GCF_003032475.1. NCBI lineage: Bacteria > Bacillati > Actinomycetota > Actinomycetes > Kitasatosporales > Streptomycetaceae > Streptomyces > Streptomyces sp. P3. Next base: position 2,630,031 of record NZ_CP028369.1, on the reverse strand, counting down.
TCCACGCGTCGAGCCTAACCGGCCCCGCCGAGCGGCCAGCGCCCGGCCGGTTCGTAGCGGGGCTGCTCCCCGGGGACGCCGGACTTCGGCAGGTTGCTGCGGACCAGCACCAGCTCCCCCACCGTCCAGGTCCGGCTCTCGAAGGCGTCCAGCGCCTCGACGTATGCCCGGACGTCCACCGCCTCCCGGCTGCGGGCCAGGGTCAGGTGCGCCGTGTAGCGGCGGTGCCCGCCCATGTCCACGCCCGCCTTCCGCCCCGCCGCCTCCGCCCGGTCGGCGAGCAGCCGCAGCGCGGGCACGTCCCCGGCCGCGCCCGCCCACAGGGCCCGTCCGTGTCCGAACAGGCCTCCGCCGCGCACGGCCAGCGGGAACGGCCCGCCGCGGTGCGCGGCCCGCTCCAGCCGGGCCGACAGCTCCGGGACGAGGCCGTCGTCGACCTCTCCGTAGAAGGCGAGGGTGAAGTGCCAGCCCGCCCGGTCCGTCCAGCGCAGCCCGTCCGCACCGGGCAGCGTGCGCAACCGGTCGGCCTCGGCGGCGAGTTCGTCGGCGATGTCGTCCGGGGGCAGCACGGCGGCGAAGAGTCTCATGCCCCCGATTTTCCCGGCGGGCCCGACAATGCGCCCGGCAATATGGACGGCATGCGCATCACCATCAGAGAAGGCGGACCCGAGGACGCCCCGGCGATGCTCGCCATGCTCGACAGCAGCGTGGCGTGGCTGGTCGCGCAGGGCCGGACCGGCCAGTGGGGGACGAAGCCCCTGTCGGAGAACCCGAAGACGGTCGAGTCCGTCGTCCGGTACCTGGAGGAGGGCTGGGCGTTCGTCGCCGAGGCGGACGGCGAGCCGGCCGCCGCCCTCACGCTCACCGACGCGCCCGGCGCGTACCTCGCGCACCTCCCGCCGCCCGGGGAGCCCGAGCGGTACATCCACTGGCTGGCCTCGGACCGGCGTTTCAAGGGCCACGGCGTGGGCGGCGCGCTGCTCGAGCACGCCGCCGAGGAGACCCGGCGGGCAGGCGTCGGCCTGCTGCGGGTGGACTGCTACGCGGGCGACGACCGCAGGCTCGTCGCCTATTACGAGGCCAACGGCTTCACTCCGACGCAGGCGTACACGGTCGGGGACCGTCAGTGGCCCGGGCAGGTGCTGGCCCGGCGGGTGGGGCCGCCGGCCACGCCCACCGGGTGACGTGCCGCCGGCCGGCCCGGAGGGCGGGGCCGCCCGCCGCACCCTCCGCGTGACGTGCCGCCGCGTCAGACGACCGTGGCTAGTTCCCGCTGCGCGCGCGGGACGAAGCGCACGCTCGGGTGGCCGTGGTGCCAGCCGACCGACAGACGCAGGTCGCCCATCCGGGCGAGGACCAGGCCGACGGTGACAGCGGCGGCGGCCGAGACGGCTCCGCCGGCCGCCATGCCCGCCCGGACGCCGTACGCGTCGGTGATCCAGCCGGCGATCGGCGCGCCGACCGGGGCGCCGCCCATGAACACCATCATGTAGAGGGCCATCACCCGACCTCGCATGGCCGGGTCGGTGCCCAGCTGGACGCTGCTGTTGGCGGTGACGTTGACCGTCATGCCGAACATCCCGATCGGGACCATGAGCAGGGCGAACAGCCACAGGGAGGGGGCCGCGGCGGCCACGATCTCCATGACGCCGAAGGCCACCGCTCCGGCGACCAGCACCCGCATCCGGGCCGTGCCGCGCCGGGCCGCGAGCAGGGCGCCCGCGAGGGAGCCGACCGCCATCAGCGTGTTGAACAGGCTGTAGGAGCCCGCGCCCGCGTGGAAGACGTCGTCGGCGAAGGCCGAGAGGTAGACGGGGAAGTTGAACCCGAAGGTGCTGACGAACCCGACCAGGACGATCGTCCAGATCAGGTCGGGGCGGCCGGCGACGTACTGGAGGCCTTCCCGCAGCTGGCCCTTGCCGCGCGGGGCGCGTTCGACGACGTGCAGGTCACGCGAGCGCATCAGCAGCAGGCCGGCGAGGGGGGCGACGAAGGACAGGCCGTTGAAGAGGAACGCCCACCCGGTGCCGACGCCGGTGATCATCACGCCGGCCACGGCGGGGCCGATCAGCCGGGCCGACTGGAAGTTCGCGGAGTTGAGGCTGACCGCGTTCTGGAGCTGGTCGGGGCCGACCATCTCGGAGACGAAGGTCTGCCGTGCGGGGTTGTCCAGGACCGTCGCGAGGCCGACGGCGAAGGCGGCGACGTAGACGTGCCAGACCTGGACGTGGCCGGAGAGGCTGAGGACGGCGAGCGCGATGCCGGTGAGGGCCATCGCGGACTGGGTGAACAGCAGGGTGCGGCGCTTGGGCAGCCGGTCGACGAGGACGCCCCCGTAGAGCCCGAAGAGCAGCATGGGCAGGAACTGCAGGGCCGTCGTGACGCCGACGGCGGTGGCGGAGCCGGTGAGGCTGAGCACCAGCCAGTCCTGGGCGATGCGCTGCATCCAGGTGCCGATGTTGGAGACGACCTGGCCCACGAAGAACAGGCGGTAGTTCCTGACCCTCAGGGAGCTGAACATGGACGACGCGGATGACGCGGATGACGCGGATGACGCGGACGACTCGGCGGGCTTGGCGGGCTTGGCGGGCTTGGCGGGCTTGGCGGGCTTGGCGGGCTTGGCGCCAAGGGTCTCGTGGGTGGTCGGTGCGGGGGCGGAGTCTGCTCCGGGTCCCGAACTCAAAAGGGTCGCCTCCTCGGCACGGGGTTACAGGTGGGCGAGCTTCTCCAGTACGGGGGCGGCGGCGCGCAGTTTCGCCCACTCGTCCTCGTCGAGGCCGTCGACCAGGGTGGCCAGGAAGGCGTTCCGCTTGGCGCGGCTCTCCGCGAGCATGGCTTCGGCCTGCTCGGTCTTGGTGACGACCTTCTGGCGGCGGTCCTCGGGGTGCGGCTCCAGCCGGACCAGGCCCTTGGCCTCCAGCAGCGCCACGATGCGGGTCATCGAGGGCGGCTGCACGTGCTCCTTGCGGGCGAGCTCGCCGGGGGTGGCGCTGCCGCAGAGGGAGAGGGTGCCGAGCACCGACATCTCGGTGGGGCTCAGGGACTCGTCGACCCGCTGGTGCTTGAGCCGACGGGACAGCCGCATCACGGCCGATCGCAGGGAGTTCACGGCGGCAGCGTCGTCGCCATGGGTGAGGTCAGGCATCTCTTTAGCGTAACTCATTACCCTGGCTAAACAAGCTGGCGCACGGGGGGATTCCCGTGACCCTGGCCACGGAGTACCCCGGCGTCACTCGAAGGAGTGAGTAGGCAGCGGAAAGAGGCCGAGGTGCGGTACATGCCCGCGACCCTCGTCTCATGGGGACCAGTGTGCTCAGCCTGCGGATAGACGGGGAGCTGCTCGAGCGGCTCCGGAAGCATGCCGCGAAAAGGGGAATGAGCGTCCAGGACTATGTCGTCCGGACGCTCATTCGCGATGACTTCGACCAGCGGTTCCAGACCGCGGTCGACGAGACGGAAGAGTTCTACGGGCACACCTGAGCCCGGCCGCCGACCCGCCGACCCGCCGTCCCGCGGCTTCCGCGGCTCAGGTGAGGCCTGGCACCGCTTCCGCGGCTCAGGTGAGGCCGGGCACCGCTTCCGCGGCTCAGGTGAGGCCGAGCGCCGGCATCAGGTAGTAGAAGACGAACACGGCGGACACCGCGTACATCGGCGCCGGCACCTCCCGGCCGCGCCCGGCCGCGAGCCGCAGCACGACGAAGGCGATGAAGCCCATGCCGATACCGTTGGTGATCGAGTAGGTGAACGGCATCATCACCATGGTGATGAAGGCCGGGACGGCGATGGTGTGATCGGCCCAGTCGATCTCCTTGACCGACCCGGCCAGGATCAGGTAACCCACCGCGAGCAGCGCCGGCGTTGCGGCCTGGGACGGCACCATCGTGGCGACGGGCGTGAGGAACAGCGCGACGGCGAAGAGTCCGCCGGTGACCAGGTTCGCGAAGCCGGTGCGGGCGCCCTCGCCGACGCCGGCCGTGGACTCCACGAACGCGGTGGTGGCGGAGGAGGAGCTGGCGCCGCCGGCGGCGACCGCGAGGCCGTCGACGAAGAGGACCTTGTTGATGCCGGGCATCTCGCCCTGGGCGTTGGTCAGCTTGGCCTCGTCGCTGACCCCCATGATCGTGCCCATGGCGTCGAAGAAGCACGACAGCAGGACCGTGAAGACGAAGAGGACGCCGGTCAGGACGCCGACCTTGCCGAACCCGCCGAACAGGCTGACCTCGCCGATCAGCCCGAAGTCGGGGGTGGCGACGGGGTTGCCGGGCCACTCGGGGGTGGTGAGACCCCAGGAGGGGACGGTCGCGACCGCGTTGACGATCAGCGCGAGGACGGTCATCGCGACGATCGAGATGAGGATCGCGCCGGGCACCTTGCGGGTGATCAGGGCCAGCGTGAGCAGCGCGCCCAGGATGAAGACGAGGACCGGCCAGCCGTTCAGGTGACCGTCGGCGCCGAGCTGGAGCGGGACGGTGGTGTGGGCGGCGTCCGGGATCCGGCTGACGAAGCCGGAGTCGACGAGCCCGATCAGCATGATGAACAGGCCGATGCCGATGCTGATGGCCTTGCGCAGGCCGAAGGGCACCGCGTTCATGACGCGCTCACGCAGCCCGGTGGCGACCAGGAGCATGACCACGAACCCGGCGAGCACGACCATGCCCATGGCGTCCGGCCAGGACATCCGGGGCGCGAGCTGGAGCGCGACCACCGAGTTCACGCCGAGGCCCGCGGCCAGCGCGATGGGCACGTTGCCGATCACGCCCATGAGGAGCGTGGTGAAGGCGGCCGTCACACAGGTGGCGGTTACCAGCTGACCGTTGTCGAGCTGGTGCCCGTACATGTCCTTGGCGCTGCTGAGGATGATCGGGTTCAGCACGATGATGTACGCCATCGCGAAGAAGGTGGCGAAGCCGCCCCGGATCTCCCGGGACAGGGTGCTGCCCCGCTCGGAGATGCGGAAGTGGCGGTCGAGAGCGCCGTGGACGGACGTGGCTCCCGGCTGTTCAGGGGCGGGGACCTTGGCGGGGGCCGGCGTGGGCATCGTTTCGGCGTTTCCTACGAAGAGAAGCGGTCAGGGGTAAACGGTTTCAGTATGAACATATGAGGTCCCTAACAGCCATCTCCGCGCGTAGATGTGATGGCCTCGTAAGCTGTCCCCATGGCGAAGTGGACCCCCAAGCACGAGGCGCCGGAGCCCCTGGAGGGCCCCGTGGTCGCCACCATCACCGGCGGCACCATCCTCTGGTTCGTCCTCTTCCTCGTCCAGCTCCCCTTCTACGGCTGGTTCGAGGACCACGACCGCCTGTGGTGGGTGTGGACCTGCCTGGCCGGCGCCGGCCTGGGGCTCATCGGCATCTGGTACGTCCGCAAGCGGGACGCGGCGATCAAACGGGACGCGGCGGCGAAGCAGGCGGACGCCTCCGCCGTATGACGCCGCCGGACGCCTGCGGCGCGTATGACGCCTCCCTTGTGTGACGCCCCGTGCGCCTGCGCCGTATGAGCCGGGGGGCGGCGCATAGGACCGGCCCGCGGGCCCGCCCTCCCGTCCGGGGCCCGTCGGGGTGACCACTGCAACCACGGCACTACTCGGGTCCTCCCCAGGTCGGATCTTCGGCGTCCTCGGGGGGTGAACCCCCAAGTCCGCACGTACCGTCGGTTCCATGGCCCACACCGACGCCCCCGCCGCAGCGCCGACGGCTACCGGCCTGACCGCCGCGGAGGTCGCGGACCGCGTCGCCCGCGGTCAGGTCAACGACGTGCCGGTCCGCAGCAGCCGTTCGGTCGGCGAGATCGTCCGGGCGAACGTCTTCACCCGGTTCAACGCGATCATCGGCGTCCTGTGGCTGGTCATGCTGGCCGTCGCGCCCATCCAGGACGGCCTGTTCGGGTTCGTGATCCTCGCCAACACCGGCATCGGCATCATCCAGGAGTGGCGGGCCAAGCAGACCCTGGACTCGCTCGCCCTGGTCGGCGAGGCGCGTCCCACCGTCCGCCGTGGCGCGACGGCCGTCGAGGTCTCCACCTCCGAGCTCGTCCTGGACGACGTCATCGAGATCGGCCCGGGCGACAAGGCCGCCGTGGACGGGGTGTGCGTCGAGGCGGACGGTCTGGAGATCGACGAGTCGCTGCTCACCGGCGAGGCCGACCCCGTCGTCAAGCGGCCCGGCGACGCGGTCATGTCGGGCAGCTTCGTGGTGGCCGGCGTCGGCGCCTTCCGGGCCACCAAGGTCGGCCGGGAGGCCTACGCCGCCCAGCTCGCCGAGGAGGCGTCCCGCTTCACGCTCGTCCACTCCGAACTGCGCACCGGCATCTCCACGATCCTCAAGTACGTGACGTGGATGATGGTGCCGGCCGCGATCGGCCTGGTCGTCACCCAGCTGGTCGTCAAGGACAACGACCTCAGGGAGTCCGTGGCCCGTACCGTCGGCGGCATCGTCCCGATGGTCCCGGAGGGGCTCGTGCTGCTCACCTCGGTCGCCTTCGCGATCGGCGTCATCCGGCTCGGCCGCAAACAGTGCCTGGTGCAGGAGCTCCCGGCCATCGAGGGCCTCGCCCGCGTCGACACCGTCTGCCTGGACAAGACCGGCACCCTCACCGAGGGCGGCATGGACGTCACCGAGCTGCGCACCCTCGACGGCGGTGACGAGGCGTACGTACGCCGGGTCCTCGGGGCCCTCGGGGAGTCCGACCCGCGGCCGAACGCCTCCCTGAAGGCGATCATCGACGCCTATCCGGACGCCGAGGAGTGGCGCTGCACCGAGTCCCTGCCCTTTTCCTCCGCGCGCAAGTACAGCGGCGCCAGCTTCAACGAGGGCGACGGGGAGAGCAGCACCTGGCTGCTCGGGGCGCCCGACGTGCTGCTGGCCGAGAGCGATCCGGCCCTCGCCGAGACGGAGCGGCTGAACGAGCGGGGGCTGCGCGTGCTGCTGCTGGCCCGGGCCGCCCGCGAGCTCGACGATCCCGAGCCGGCGCGCGGGGCCCGGGCCGCCGCCCTGGTCGTGCTCGAGCAGCGGCTGCGGCCGGACGCCGCCGACACGCTGCGCTACTTCGCCGAGCAGGACGTCCGCGCCAAGGTCCTCTCCGGTGACAACGCGGTGTCGGTGGGCGCGGTGGCGGCGAAGCTCGGGCTGGACGGCAGCGCGGTGGACGCCCGGCGGCTGCCGCCCGACCCGCCCGGCATGGCGCGGGCCCTCGACGAGGCAACGGTGTTCGGCCGGGTCACCCCGCAGCAGAAGCGGGACATGGTCGGCGCGCTGCAGTCAGGCGGGCACACCGTGGCGATGACCGGGGACGGCGTCAACGACGTGCTCGCGCTGAAGGACGCGGACATCGGCGTGGCGATGGGATCGGGTTCCGAGGCCACCCGCGCGGTCGCGCAGATCGTGCTGCTGGACAACAGCTTCGCTACCCTGCCGTCGGTGGTGGCGGAGGGCCGCCGGGTCATCGGCAACATCACCCGGGTGGCGACGCTGTTCCTGGTGAAGACGGTCTACTCGGTGCTGCTGGCCCTGCTGGTGGTGTGCTGGCAGGTCGAGTACCCGTTCCTGCCACGGCACCTGACCCTGCTGTCCACCCTCACCATCGGCATCCCGGCCTTCTTCCTCGCGCTCGCCCCCAACCGCGAACGGGCCCGTCCGCACTTCGTACGGCGGGTGATGCGGTACTCGGTCCCGGGCGGCGTGATCGCCGGGGCCGCGACCTTCGTCACGTATCTGATGGCTCGTCACCACTACACGGGAGCGGGCTCCTTGGAGGCCGAGACGAGCGCGGCGACGCTCACCCTGTTCCTGGTCTCGATGTGGGTGCTGGCGATCATCGCCCGGCCGTACACCTGGTGGCGGGTGCTGCTGGTGGCCTCGATGGGCGCGGCGTTCCTGCTGGTGCTGATCGTCCCCTGGCTGCAGGACTTCTTCGCGCTGCGGCTGGTCGGGCCGACGATGCCGTGGATCGCGGTGGGCGTGGCGGTTGCCGCCTCGGCGGCCCTCGAGGTGTGCTGGCGCCGGGTGGACCGCAGACCGTCCGCATGACGCGAACGGCCGGACCGGGCATGCCCGGTCCGGCCGTCGTCACGTGCGTGGGGTCACTTCACGTCGACGAAGTCACCCGCGGCGGCGACCGCCGGGGTCGTCGAGGTGCCCGCGAAGACGTAGCGGAAGTAGCCGTCGACCGTCGCCTTGACCGTGGCCTTGAGGGTGCCGGTGGAGCTGGTCTTGACGGTCTTCACCGTGGTGTAGGTGCTGCTGCCCTTCTTGCGGAACTGCAGCTTCACGGCCTGGGCGGAGTAGCCGGCGTACTTGCCGGTGTCCCAGTTCGCGCGGGCCAGCTTGCCGGTGACGGTGAGGGTCTTGCCCTTCTTCACCGGCTCCGGCGCGGCGTCGGTGGTGAGGGTGGACTTGCGCTGCAGCTTCGCGCTGCCGAGGTTGCTGCCCGTGGTGAGTCCGCTGTCGTTGACGGCGGCGGCGCCGATCTTCCACGCGCCCGCGAGGGCGTTGGTCAGGTCGCCGTAGTCGGTGTTCCCCAGGGGACGGAACTGGATCTTGGCCGTGCACTTCAGGACGGTCGCGGAGGACGCCGTGCAGGTGCCGGGCTCGTCGCCGCCCCAGACGTCCTTGTCGGGGGTGGACGCGGTGAGGGTGCCGCCCCGGTAGAGGACCGGGAAGGTGATGAAGGAGTTCGCGTTCAGGCCGGCCGGCTTGGTGACGGTGTAGCTGGCCGCGACCGTGACCTTGGTGGTCGGGCCGACGACGATGGTCTTGCCGCCGTTGACCTTCACCTGGGAGAAGGTGACGGCGGGACCGGCCGGAGCGGCCTGCGCCGCCGGGACGGCGAGGGCGGACAGGGCGAGGGCGCCGGAGGCGGCGACCACGAGGGCGCGTACGCGCATGGGTGTTCTCCAGAAAGCCAATGAGCTGTGAGAGGAAAGAGAGGCGGGAGAGCGTGAGGGCCGCGAGCGCGCGGAGGGGCGGCCGGCCCCGGGGATCCGGGACCGGCCGCCGTCACGCGCCCGGTGTCACTTCACGTCGACGAAGTCACCCGCGGCGGTGGCCGCCGGGGTCGTCGAGGTGCCCGCGAAGACGTAGCGGAAGTAGCCGTCCACCGTCGCCTTGACCGTGGTCTTCAGGCTGCCGGTGGTGCTGGTCTTGACGGTCTTCACCGTGGTGTAGGTGCTGCTGCCCTTCTTGCGGAACTGCAGCTTCACGGGCTGGGTGGAGTAGCCCGCGTACGTGCCGGAGTCCCAGTTGGCGCGGGACAGCTTGCCGGTGACGGTGAGGGTCTTGCCCTTCTTCACCGGCTCCGGCGCGGCATTGACGGTCAGCTTGGACAGACGCTGGAGCTTGGCGGTCGTCAGGGCCGAGTTCTCGATGAAGCCGACCTTGCTGAAGTCGATGTCGTCCGCGCGGGGGTCGACGTCGTTCCAGTCGACGATGTAGCCGGCCGCCCTCCAGCCGGTGGCGTCGGCGTTCTCCAGCTCCTCGCCCGGGAGAATGTCGATGGTTCCCGTGCAGGTGGCGACCGTGGCCGAGGTGTTGGAGCAGCTCGGGGCGTAGTCACCGAGAAGGAGGTTGGCCGGCTCGTCGAACGAGCCGCGGTAGATGAACACGTCCAGCTCGGTGTCGCCCGCCGTGACGTCGACGCCGGCGCCGTGCGTCACCTTGAACGTGACGGGGACGCTGACCCTGCCGGTCGTTCCCGCCACGATCGGCTTGCCGTTGTTGACGCTGACGCCGGTGAACCTGGCGTCCAGGGCGTACGGGGTGCCCGTTCCGCCCGTCGAGCCGGTGAAGGTGCTCCGGCCGGAGGCGGCGGCGTGCAGCGCCTTCTGGGTGTCGACGGAGCGGTGCGCGCCGCCGCCGGCGGCCTGTGCGGCCGGCACGACGAAGGCGGAGAGGGCCACGGCGCCGGTGACGGCGACCACGGTGGCGCGTATGCGCATGCATTCCCCCGGTGGAGAAAGGGCCCCGGCGGTGGGCGCTCCCAACGGCTCGCCATGCGCGGGGTCAATGATCGTGGAACCTGTTGGCTCATGCGGTGAGATGCGTGACGGAGGAGAATGGTTGTACGAGCCGAGGGAGGATTTCGGGAGTGAGAGACCGGCCCCGAAACACCCGAGGTCGACCCCGTTCGGCTTACGGCGCCCACCAGTTGCCTCCCGACGCGCCGTCAGGCGTCTGGACCGTCGGCCACATGCTCTTGCTGACCGCCGGCCCGCCGTTGCCGTCGCCCGCGTACCAACGCAGGTCGCCGTTGGCCATCGGCGCGGCGGGGTCTGCCTTCCCGTCGCCGTTGAAGTCAGGGCCGAGGACAGGCCGGACTGTGGTCCAGGTCCTGCCGGGCCGCATGGAGACAGCCCTGTCGAATGTTCCCTCCGGAAAGGAGCCGAAGGCGGCACGATCGTCACCGTTGAGCCGTCGGCGAGGCCATCCTTCCGAAGTACCGCGACAAGGACGGGGGGTGGTACTTCCACGTGGTGGTGGTCTACAACGGCCGTGTCTACGACGCCTGGACCGGCCGGGGCGGGGACACCATCGCCGAGTACAAAGCCCAGTGGGCGAAGCACAACCTAATCGACTTCGGGTTCTAGGGGACGAATGACTGACAGGACGACCATCGAGGTGTTGCGGGACAACCCGGAGGGGCATGGCCTGAACAACACCTACTACGCGACAGCCATGTTTCTCACAGGGATGGACGTCGGCGGCTCTGGTGGAATTCTGCGCGGCTTCACCGAGTGGCTGGTCGTCCGCAGGGGTGAGTGCAGCAGCTTCTACTGGCACAAGCTCGTCCTGCTGGACTTCTTCCCCGACTTGGACCTCGGAGGCTGGAAGGACCCGGATCACCTGACCCCGCAGCAGCACGAGCGGGTCGTGCGGCACCTGTTCTCGCTCGTCCTTGAGTTCCTGGACGTCCGGGACGACCCGTGGGAGCTGGGTCGAATGTATGCACGACACCGCACCATGTACGCGCACGTCCTGGAGTGACGAAACCGCCGTGACGGGGACGGACAGGGCTGCCCCACCGGATATTCACCGGTGGGGCAGCCCTCTCTGGCCGACGGTCCGTCCGTCTCTCAGTCGAACCAGCGGTCGCGGGCCAGTTCCTGAGTGCGGGTCGGGTCCTCCAGCAGGGCCGCGACCTCGAACCGGCGCGGCCACTGCCCGGCCGCCCAGGCGAGGCCGGCGGCGATGCCCTCCAGGGTGGCGGCGTGCAGGACTCCGCCGTCCGTCAGCCGCCAGTCGATCTCCACGCCGTCGACGACCAGTTCCTCGTGCTCGACGTAGGTGGCGGGTGTGCGCGATCCGAGGAGCACCCGCACCGGCTCCGGCACGTCGTGCTCGGCGCCCTCGGAGTCGACCTCGCCCGTGACGGACTCGCTCAGCCGCCGCACCTGGAACAGCTCGGCCAGTTCGGCGGCCCGCGACGGCCGCACGGGCAGCAGCGGGACACCCTGCGTGAAGGGGAGCAGATCGGGTGAGTCGACGACCACGGCGTCGGCCGCGTCCACCACCTCCACCCGGCCGTCCACGACGGCCCTCAGCTCGTCGGGCAGGGTGACCTGCTCCGGATCCAACTCCGCCAACGCCCCGTACAGGCCGTGCAGTTGCGCGGAGGTGACGGGACGCTCCGGATCGGCGAGACGGTCCAGCAGCTCGGCGGCGCCGCCGGGCTCGTCCAGGAGGGCGGCCACCGAGGTGCGCACCCCCAGGGCCCGCAGCACCTGCTCGTCGTCGAAGCCCGTGGCGTCGGCCTCGTCGTACAGGCCGCGCAGCAGCGGGTCGCCGCCGAAGGCCAGGAGTCCGGCCGGGCGGCGGCCGTCGAGAACCGGGTTCCCACGCAGCCACCAGGCCGTGTACGGCCGTACCGTCTCATGGGTGCCGTCGGGCAGCAGGACGCGCAGCGGCTGCACGAGGGCGTCCCGCAGCGGCGGCCGCGCGAGCAGGGCGAGCGCCTGCGGCCAGCGGTCCTCGTCGACCAGGTCGAGGTCACGCACGGCGACCAGCTCGGTGGCGACCGGAGGCACCGGGCTGTCGGGGAAGCGGTCGAGGACGTCCTCGCACCACACGTCGACGGCGTCCAGCAGCCCAGCGTCGTCCGGCTCGGCGAAGTCCCCGTCCCGGGGCTCCAGTTCGTCCGGGTCGAGGACGACGTCGGTGGCGCGGACCAGCGCGAAGTCGGCGAGGACGCCGCAGGCCGCGAGCGGCTGCTCGCCCCACTTCTCCGCCAACTCCGCGTCGACGAAAACGACTTCGCCTTCCCGGATGACGGAGGCGAACGCGCTGCCGGGCAGCACGAGCTCACCGGCGGGCGCCAGTTCACCCTCCTCGTCCGGCAGCGCGAGCGCACCGAGCCACGGCTCGTCGCCGGGCTCCAGACCCGCGTCCCGCACGAGCGCGAGGACCGCGTCGGCGAGCTCCTCGGCGTCCGGGGCGCCCTGGTCGTCCCACGCGCCGCCGTCGTCGTCCAGGGACGCGGCGACAGCCGCCCGCACCTGCGGGGTGGTCAGGACGGCCCGCGGGGTGGCGGGCAGGGCGCCCAGCTTCTCCAGCAGCGGATGCGCGGCGTCCTCATGGGCGACCTTGAGGCCGAGCCGGCCGAGGACGTCCGCGTCGAGGCCGGCCGAGTCCGGGGTGGGCAGCAGCACCTGGCGCGGGCCGATGGCGGTCCGCCTTGCGCCACCGGCGCCGAAGGCCTGCGAGTCGCCCCCGGCGAGCGGCACGGGCAGCCCGGTGAGCCGGTCCGGGTCGACCCCGGCCAGACTGTCGTAGAGCCGGTGCCACCAGCCCGGCTCCTTGTCCAGACCGGCCAGCCGGTCGACGACGTCCGCGAGCGGGATCCGGGCGACGCCGAGCGTGCGCAGCTCCACGCGCCGCTCGAGACCGGCGGGCAGCAGCGTCGGCAGCACCTCCGCCAGCACCCGCACCGTGTCGGCGCCCGCGCCCTCGACGACCTCGGCGTCCCGGGGGCGCAGGGCCTCCGGCAGCCCCACCGCGACCTCGCCCTCGTCCCCACGCTCCTCCGCGCCCTCCTCCGGCGCGGGCGCGACGGCCGGCGGCAGGAACGCGGTGCGCGGCAGCAGCTCCAGGACGGCCTGGCGCAACGCCCCGTCCAGCGCGCCCCGGCCCAGCGGGCCGGGCACGAGATCGATGATCCCCGGGCCCACCGGCCGCCAGCCGGCGAGGAGTTCGGCGTACGCCTGGGCCGCGCGCCGCACCAGATGGTCGGTCAGCGGACCCGGCGCCGCATGACGACGGGTGGTGTCGAGCGGGAAGGACGCGATCAGCAGGGCGGGCAGACCCAGCGGCTCGTCGCTGGGGGTGGGCGCGTGGACGACCGGCGTGGTGCGGGGCGCCACGGGCGCGCCCTCGTCGTCGACGGGCACCGCCCAGGTGACCGACCAGTGGGGCCGCAGCCGCTCCTCCACCGGACGGTCGGCGAGCAGTTCGGGGCCGAGGGGGCCGTGCGCGGCGGCGGTCCGCCACCGGGTGACTCCGCGCTCACTGTCGGTGACGACGGTCAGGTCGCCGTCGGCGGAACGACGCAGGGTGCGCGCGGCGCCGTCCCCGACCTCGATGACGACCTCCTCCAGCCCCGGCAGGGCGAGCAGGAGGGCGTCGTCGACCGCGATGAGCAGCCTCTCGGCGAGATCGGCCGCGGCGGCGTCGCGCAGCGGGAGGATGACGGCCGTGTCGTACGGGTCGGGGGCGGTGCCCTGGGCCGCGAAGGGCAGTCGCAGCAGGGGCACGTGTCCGTCCCGCCGCCGCACCTCGTCACCGAGGCCCGGACTGTGCCGGGCGGTCTCGGAGGCGAGCGACCGGGCCTCGGCCAGGTCCCAGCGGACACCGCCGTACCGGCCGACCACGGCCGGCTCGTCGGTGACCGCGAGGACGGCGGCGAAACCGACGCCGAACCGCCCGACGGCCACGGCGGACTGCCGTTCCTCCCGCTTGGCGGACGCCCGCAGCGTGGCGAGGGACTCCACGCCCGCGGCGTCCAGATGCGCGCCGGTGTTGGCCGCGACGAGAACGCCGTCCCGCAGGGTGAGGCGCAGCCGCCCCGGCACCCCGCCCCGGGCCGCGGCGTCGGCGGCGTTCTGCGCCAGCTCGACGACGAGCCGGTCCCGGTACCCGCCGAGGACGAGATCCTCCTCGGCGTTGGCGTCCTCCCGGAAGCGGGCGGGACTGGTGGCCCAGGCGTCCAGCACTCCACGGCGCAGGCGTGCCGTGCCGAACGGATCCGCGCCCTCGGGCGCCGGCCGCACGAACTTGCTCACGTTCACTCTTCTCCTCGGCGTGAGGACGAAGGTACCGCTCACGGAAGCGACCGTGTCCCCCGCTCCGGCCGGGTCCGGCCTGCGGAGGAGGGCGAGGCGCTACGAGTGGCCGAGCTCCGCCGCCTCCTCGTCGGCCGCGGTCGGGACCGAGCCCGAGTCGGCGGCCGGGCGCAGCGGGAACGGGTCGACGCGGTTCTCGTCGATCACCGGCGGGGCGGGCCGGGGCGGCGTGGGCATCACCGCCGCCTCCGAGTGGCCGCCGCAGCCGTACGCCAGGGAGACCACCCGCCCGTCGGCCGGGGAGAACTCGTTGGCGCAGACACCGAAGGCCTGCCCCAGCGAGCCGCCGATGCGGGCGAGGAAACCGCAGCTCACACAGGACGCGGGGGCCGCCTGGGCCATGGGCGTCTTGGGACCGAAGCCGTCCTCCCAGCGGTCGGCGGCGGTGTGCAGACCGTAACGGGACAGCACCCGGGCCCGGCGCAGGCCCAGCTCCTCGGCCACCGCGGCGATCGTGCCCCGGACCGGGATCGTGGGCAGCTTCGCCGGCGCGGCCGGCGTCACGTCCGCGTCCTCCGCCTCGGCCAGCTGCGCCATCTCCTCGGAGACGGGCGAGTTCGGCAGCGGCTCGTCCTCCCCGCTGTAGCCGGGCTCCAGGCGCAGATCCTCCGCGTCCGTGGGCAGCAGGTCGCCGGGCCCCATGTCGCCGGGGCGCAGTCGCTCGCTCCACGGCACCCACTCGGGCGCCAGGACCGCGTCGGGGCCGGGGAGGAGCACCACCTCGTCGAGGGTGACGATCTTGGCGCGGGACGCCCGCGCCACCGTCGCCGCCCAGCGCCAGCCCCGGTAGCCCAGTTCCTTGCACTCGAAGTAGTGGGTGACCACACGGTCGCCCTCCGAGACGAGGCCCGCGTGCTCACCGACCACGCCGGGGGCGGCTGCCTCCTCGGCTGCGGCGCGGGCGAGGTCGACGGCCTCGGCGCACAGGCGGTCGGGGGTGCGGCTTCGCGTGGTCGCTGCGCTCACAGGTATCGCTTCTCTCCTACGCCGTCTCTCGGTGCGCCCCTCAAGGCGGCGGGTGCGGACGGAGCGGCTGGGAGTACCTCCCAGGCCTGAGGCACTGGGGGAGCGCCGCGTCGACGTCCGCGCCCGATCGCGCTCGGGCGCGCCTGCTGTCATCCATTCTGCGGGATGGCCGGGAGGCGCGCGGCCGAGAACAATCGCCACGGCGCGCTACGCACGCTACCTTCTCGCGGACGCTCGGCCTACACCGACGGGACGTTTCCCACCCACCGAAAGCCCCCGAAGACCTCCCGAAGGCGCTTCGAAGACCTCCTGAAGGTTTCTCGAACCCCTCCCGAACTCCTGGCGAAGCCTTCCCGAACCCCTTCCGAACCCCTGGCGAAACCTTCCCGAACCCGTCCGGAAGTGTCCCTGAGCACGCCCGGAACCGCCCGCAGGCCTCCCGGGGAGATCCCGGGCCCCTCCGGAAGTCCTCCCGGGGCTCTGCGAAGGCTCTCGACGAGACCCCCGTCCGCATCCCTTCCCCCCGGCCCTCCTCGGCCCTCCTCGGCCCCCCTCGGCCCCCGCCCGGCCCCGCCGGCCCGCCCCGCGGAACACCTCCGGCACACCTCCCGACCGGCCCGGCGCGCCGACCGTCACACGGCCATACGCGCGGTAACCGCACTATGCACGGCTTTCTCGGGGCACTATGACGGGGTGGCAGCCGCGAGAACACCCCAGGGCGCCACCGGGATCGGTGCGACGAAGGGGACCAAGGGGAGGGGCAGAGTGAGCGGTTCGGGCCGGAGGAGCGGGTCCGTCCGCGCGATCGGCCGTGCCCTGCACTTCCCGTTCACCGGCACCGCCCGCGGGATCAGGAAGGCGACCCACGCGCACGGCGCCGGCGAGTCCGGCCTCGGCAAGCTGATCGAACTGCACGGGGTGAACGGCGCCGGCGACGTCATGATCACCGTCGCGCTCGCCTCCACCGTGTTCTTCTCCGTGCCCACCGACGAGGCGCGCGGCCGCGTCGCCCTCTACCTCGCCATCACCATGGCCCCCTTCACCGTCCTCGCCCCGGTGATCGGCCCGCTGCTGGACCGGCTCCCGCACGGGCGGCGCGCCGCCATGGCCGGGGCGATGCTGGCCCGGGCGCTCCTGGCGCTCGTCCTGTCCGGCGCCGTCGCCACCGGCAGCATCGAGCTGTATCCGGCCGCGCTCGGCGTGCTGGTCTCCTCCAAGGCGTACGGAGTCGTCCGCAGCGCCGTCGTGCCCCGACTGCTGCCTCCTGGGTTCTCCCTGGTCAAAGCCAACTCACGGGTCACCCTGGGCGGGCTTCTCGCCACCGGTGTCGCCGCGCCCGTCGGAGCGGGACTGCAGGCGCTCGGCCCGCGCTACCCGCTCTACGGCGCCTTCGTCATCTTCGTGGCGGGGACGTTCCTGTCCTTCTCGCTCCCCCGCAAGGTCGACTCCGCCAAGGGCGAGGACGTGGCCCTGCTCGCCGCCGACGAGCAGCATCTGCACGGCCCGCACCGGCAGCAGCAGAAGCGGCCCGGCCTGCGGACGGTCGGCATCGCCGTCACGCACGCCCTCGGCGCCAACGCGGCCCTGCGCTGGCTGTCCGGGTTCCTGACCTTCTTCCTGGCGTTCCTGCTGCGCGAGCACCCGATCACCGGACAGAGCGCGGCCGTGTCGCTGGGCATGGTGGCCGTCTCGGCCGGCCTGGGCAACGCGCTCGGCACGGCCGTCGGGGCGTGGCTGCGCTCCAGAGCACCAGAGGTGATCATCGTCGCCGTCGTCGCCGTCGTGCTCGGCGCGACGATCACGGCGGCCGCGTTCTTCGGCGCGTTCCTGGTGGCCTGTCTGGCGGCGGTCGCCGGCTTCTCCCAGGCCCTCGCCAAGCTGTCCCTGGACGCGCTGATCCAGCGGGACGTCCCGGAACTGGTCCGCACCTCGGCCTTCGCCCGCTCCGAGACGATGCTCCAGGTGTGCTGGGTGTTCGGCGGCGCGGTCGGCATCGTCATGCCGCTGAACGGCGCGCTGGGCCTGTCGGTGGCCGCCGTGGTCCTCGCGCTGGGCTGGGCGACGACCGTCCGCGGCCTGCTGTCCTCGGCGCGGCACGGCGGCGGCGCGAAGCCCCGCGTGGCGTAACCGCGCGGCGTGACACACAGCCACGCCGCACCCCACGTAAAGGGACGGCCGGGCGCGCCCGATAGCCTTCCGCCATGACCACGATGACCCGCGGCGGAGCCGCTGATGTACCTGGCGCTGTGCGACGCCGCCGCGTCGTCGCCGCCGCCGGCGCCGTTTGTGCCGGCCTGCTCGTCCTGTCGGCCTGCGACAAGCCGACGCCGCTGTCCACGATCACCGTCGGCCGCGACTCGGTCAGCAGCGAGGCCACCTGCGGCGGAGAGGGCGACACCCTCAAGGCCGCCGATCTGGCGAAGTGCCTCGCGGACAAGGACATCAAGTCCATCAGCGTCGACCCGGACGAGACCGTCCGCTTCGGCGTCGACCCCGACGTGGCCGACAAGCGCTGGACGATCCTGATGAACGGCCAGCCGCTCACCGAGGACAGCGACAAGACCTACCGCACGATCCCGGGCAGCGTGTTCTTCAACGCCCAGTACGGCGCCCAGGGCGACTCCACCCTCGTCACCATCAAGGCGGGCGACGGCAAGAAGCAGAGCCAGGCGGCGACCGGCCTGTGGTCCTTCAAGCTCAAGAAGGACGACTAGTCACGTCCCCCGCACGCGTCCTCGTGGCCACCGCGGTCCCCGCCGAGCGGGACGCGGTGGCCCGGGCGTTCCCCGAGCCCGGCCGGGAGCTGCACCTGCCCGGCGTCACCGTGCACCGGCTGCAGGGCCCGGCCGGGACCTGTGACCTGCTCGCGGCCGGGGTGGGCCCCGCGCTCGCCGCCGCGTCCGTCTCCGCCGCGCTGACCGCCGCACGGTACGAGGGCGCCCCGTACGGCCTGGTCGTCTCGGCCGGCATCGCGGGCGGCTTCCTGCCCGAGGCGCCCGTCGCCTCCCTCGTCGTCGCCGACCGGATCACCGCCGCCGACCTGGGCGCGGAGTCCGCGGACGGCTTCCTGCCGGTCACCGAGCTGGGCTTCGGCAGGGTCACCCACGTCCCGCCCCGGTCCCTCGTCCGGGCGGCCGCGGACGCCACCGGGGCCGGCGTCGGCACGGTCCTGACCGTCTCCACGGTCACCGGCACCGCCACCCGGGCCGCGGCCCTGCGCGCACGCCACCCCCACGCCCTGGCCGAGGCGATGGAGGGCTTCGGGGTCGCCGAGGCGGCCGACGCGCACGGCGTCGCCGTCGTGGAGATCCGCGCGGTGTCCAACCCCGTCGGCCCCCGTGACCGGGCCGCCTGGCGCATCGGCGACGCGCTGACCGCGCTGACGACGGCGTTCGGGAAGCTGACACCCGTCCTCGAGAGTTGGAACCGGCATGACGACCAGTGAGCGGCCCCTGCGGATCGCGTACTCCCCCTGCCCGAACGACACCTTCGTCTTCGACGCCCTGGCCCACGGCCGGATCCCGGACGCGCCCGCGCTCGACGTGACGTTCGCGGACATCGACATCACCAACGGCATGGCCGAACGCGGCGAGTCGGACGTGCTGAAGGTGTCGTACGCGGTGCTGCCGTACGTCCTCGACACCTACGCGCTGCTGCCGTGCGGGGGCGCGCTGGGCCGGGGCTGCGGGCCGCTGGTGCTGACCCGCGAGGAGGCCGGGACGGGGACGGGCACGGGGAACGCCGTGCGGCCCTTCGGCGGTGCCGGGCTCAGCGGCCGCACGGTCGCCGTGCCGAGCGAACGGTCGACGGCGTACCTGCTGTTCCGGCTGTGGGCGGCGGAGCACGTCCCGGGGGGCGTCGGCGAGATCGTCGTCATGCCGTTCCACGAGATCATGCCCGCCGTGCGCGACGGGAAGGTCGACGCGGGCCTGGTGATCCACGAAGCCCGCTTCACGTACCGGGACTACGGGCTGCACAGGCTCGCGGACATGGGCGAGCACTGGGAGGCCACGACCGGCCTGCCGATCCCGCTGGGCGCGATCATCGCCAGGCGGTCCCTGGGTGCGCGCACCCTCGGCCGGCTCGCCGGCGCGATCCGCGCGTCCGTGCGCGCCGCCTGGGACGACCCGGAGGCCTCCCGGCCGTACGTCATGGAACACGCCCAGGAAATGGATCCGTCCGTCGCCGACCAGCACATCGGTCTGTACGTCAACGAGTTCACGGCCGAACTGGGCGAGGACGGCTACGCGGCGGTACGCGGACTGCTGACCCGCGCGGCGGCCGAGGGACTGCTTCCGCCCCTCGGCCCGGGTGCGCTCGATTTCCCCTGAGGGACCGGCGAGCGCCGGCTCAGACGTCCAACTGGTCGGCGACGGCGCGCAGCAGACCGGCGATCTTCTTTCCGGACGTCTTCTCCGGGTAGCGGCCCTTCTCGAGCATCGGGGTGATGTTCTCGAGAAGGGTGGTCAAATCCTGGACGATGGAGGCCAGTTCGTCGGGCTTCTTGCGCTGCGCCGCGGCGACCGAGGGGGTCGGGTCGAGGATGACGACGGAGAGTGCCTGGTCGCCGCGCTGACCTGCGACGACGCCGAACTCCACACGCTGGCCCGGCTTCAGTGCCTCGACACCGGCGGGGAGGACCGAGGAATGCACGAAGACGTCACCGCCGTCGTCGCGGGAGAGAAAGCCGAAGCCCTTCTCACTGTTAAACCATTTGACCTTGCCAGTCGGCAAAGCACACGCTCCCTCGATCTGTCCTGGACTGGCCCGGACGCGTTGAATTAGCAGTCGTGCAAGCTTACCGGGGGTCTCTCCAACCCAGCACGCCTTAAAACGATGCCGGGCCCCCGCTTACGGCACTGGCCGAAAGTCGTGCGCGGACGCCGGCGCGGCCTCCCGGCCGCCGGGCTCCCGGCCGCCGGGGCCCCTATTGGGCCGCACCCGCGGCGGGCCCGCCGGGCGCTCCCCCTCACTGTCCGATCAACTTGGTTATTCTGGCGGCGAGTTGCCGCGGAAATTCCTTCACGCGGTGCCGTCCCGCTCGTGGTCGCCGTACCGGTTACGGCCCACTCGATTTCCGGAGGCTTCATTGCACAGAACGAGGACGTACACAACAGCTCTGCGGGTCTTCGTGGTCGCCGCCGTGGCAGGAGGCGCGCTGACCGCCGTCGGCGGCACCGCCCAGGCGGCCGTGGACGGCTGCAGCACCTCCATCGCCGACGGCAACAGGGGGTACGGCAGTTGCAGCAGGGGGTTCGGGTCCTATCGCGTCAAGGCGCAGTGCGACTCGCCCAAGTACCCCTACTCCATAACCGTCTACGGCGCGTGGAAGACGCGGAAATCGGTCGGTGACACGCCGGTTTCGTGGGTGGACGGCGACAGGTACGCCTGCCACCTCGTGAAGACCTCGCTGGAAGTGCGTTAGCCGGGTCCTCGGTCCGCCGCGCCGGGGAAGTCCCCCGGTCGTCTCCGCGGGCGGGGAACTACCCTGGTCGGATGCGTGACGAAACCCCAACGAATTCCGCCGCCCCCGGTGACCGACTGATCCGTGCCGGGGCCGTCGTCTTCTTCGTCGGCGCCCTGGCCACCCTGGTCACGGTCGCCCCCCTGTTCCTCGGCTCGACGCCCTTTCCCACGTACATGTTCGGACTGAGCATGCTCATGGGCGTCGGATTCCTGATCGCGGGCGCGGGCGTTCTGCGGTCCGTCGCCGCGGGCCGGCGTCAGGCACGGGCCACGCCCTAGGAGTTCGCCTTCTCGAGGTGGCCGGCCAGCCAGGCGGGGAACTCGGTGAGGTCGGTGAGCACGACGTCCGCGCCGGCCGTCCGCAGGTCCTCCGCGCTGATCGGGCCCGTCGGCACGGTCACGGACAGGGCCCCCGCGGCCCGCGCGCCCAGGACGTCCCCGATGTGGTCGCCGACGTAGACGCTCGCCCCGTGCTCACGCAGCGCCCGGGCCTTCTGCTCGGCCCACAGGTCGCCGATCACCGCGTCGGGCCGCAGGTCCAGGTGCTCCATGTGCAGCCTGGCGTTCGGCTCCCACTTCGCGGTGACGACGATCGCCCGCCCGCCCGCCGCCCGGACCGCCGCGAGGGCCTCACGGGCACCGGGCATCTCGAGGCTGCCGCCGACCGCGAACGCCGGGTAGATCTCCCGGTAGAGACCGGCCACGGCGGGTATCTCCCGCGCGGGGAACCAGTTCCCGATCTCCTCCTCCAGCGGCGGCCCCAGTCGCGTCACCACCAGGTCGGCGTCGACGTGCGTGCCCGTTCTCGCCGACAGCTCCGCCCAGCAGGCCCGGATGCCCGGCCGGGAGTCGATCAGGGTCATGTCGAGGTCGAAGCCGACGGCGAGGGCGGGAGAGACGGTCATGGGGGCCATTCTGTCCGGTGGGCCCGAGCGGCCTCGACCCGCCCGCCCCTCGCGCGACTTCGGTCGCCCCCCCGCGTCTGGGGTTTTCCGCGCGCCGGTCACCGCTGCCGCTGTGAGCGCCAGGCCAGGAAGAGGGCCGAGGCGACGGCGGCGCCCCTGATGACCCAGGGCCAGGTGTCGGCGATCGCGTCGCTCATGTGGCCTTCGGCGACGGGGGCGCCCCAGCGGCCCTCGGAGCGGCCCCACAGCCAGACGAGGCCGGCGGTGAGCGCGAGGCCGGGCAGCCAGAAGACCGCTGCCTTCGTCTCCCGCTCGGACAGCCGGCGTGAGGCGTAGGCGATGAGCCACCCCAGGATCAGCACGAACCAGTTCCCGAGCGCCGCGCCCGCGACCAGACAGCCTGCGGCGATCAGGAGGAGGGGGTTGGCCCAGCGGCGGGCCGGTGCGCCGGCGGCCCGCGAGAGCCTCAGCCGACGGCGGCGGGCGGGGGTGACGGAAGCGCCGTCGTCCGGTGCGGCGCTCTCCTCGACGGCATCGGACTCGGCGTCGTCGGCGTCGTCGGCGTCGTCCTCGCCCTCGGGCTTCGGCCGCGGCGGCGGCTTGAGCAGGTCGGGGATCTCGACTCCGCCGACGAACCCGGGAATGTCCTCGCCGGGGCCGAACGGGGTCGGCTCGTGCAGCCACCAGTCGGGGGCGGCGCCGCCGTCGCCCAGTTCGTGCGCGGGCGCGCGGTGGGGCGGGGACGCCGCGTCGGAGGGGACGTCGGCGGGCGGCGCGGCGCCGGTGCGGGGGCGCGGCACGATCCGCCGGATCCCCTTCGGCCGCTCCGGCCGGTCGGGCCCGTCCGCCCGGCGGGTCCGCCCCGGCTGCTCCGGGTGCCCCGCCGGTTCCGGGTGTTTCTGTTGTTTCTGCTGCTTGGGCTGCTTCTGTTGCCCGGGGGGTTTCGGCTGCGCCCCGCGGTCCCGCTGGACGGGCACGGAGGCCGTCGGCGTCTGCGGCGCGCCACCGCCCTCGGCCGCGGCCGACACGAGGTCGTCGGGGCTGCCGAGGCGGTCGATGATGCGGCGGACGGCGGCGGGCGAGTCGACGGGCGCCTTCGCCCGGCGCCGTTCGATCTCGTTGCGCAGCTCGGAGACGAGCCGCATCCGGGTGGCCGACGACAACTGCCGCTGCTGCGCGACGTCGCCGACGCGGCTCAGATACTCGTAGACGACTTGGTCGCTCTCGATCCCCACGCCGAAGACGCTAGTGCATCGGGGCCCGCGGGTCCGGGGACGACGGCTCCCGAGAGCGTCAACCGCTACCGTGGGCAGAATGAGCACCGAGGACCAGTCGGCCCCCCGGTCCCTCGCGGAAGCGCTCCGCGCCCGGGACGACGCTTCCCTGGCCGCGCTGCTGCGCGCCCGCCCCGACCTGATCACTCCGGTCCCCACCGACCTCACACAGCTCGCCACCCGCGCCGGCACCCGTGCCTCGGTCGTGCGCGCGCTGGAGCGGCTCGACCGGTTCGTGCTGCAGACGGCGGAGGCGCTGGCCGTGGCCGGCGATCCGGCGACCCGCGAGGAGCTGTTCGGTCTGATGGCGGGGGACGCCGGCGATCCGGCCGTGGTCGCCGCCCTCCCCGCGGCGTTGGCGGCCCTGCGCGAGCAGGCGCTGGTGTGGGGCGCGGACGACCGGCTGCGGTTGGTGCGCACCGCCCGTGAGCTGCTGGCGCCGTCCCCGCAGCACCCGTCGCCGACGGGCCTCGGGCCGAGTGTGCGGGAGGCGACGGCGGGCATGTCGCCGGGCCGGATCCAGGAGATCGTGGCGACGCTGGGGCTGCCCTCGACGCACGACTCGGTCTCGGCCGTGGGCGCGCTCACCGCTGTGTTCACCCATCGCCGGAAGATGGCCGCACTGCTGGCGGGGGCGCCCGCCGAGTCCCTCGAGGTGCTGGAGCGGCTGGTGTGGGGGCCGCCGTACGGTCAGGTCACGGCCGACCCGGCGGCCCGGCTGCGCTGGCTGCTCGACCGCGCGCTGCTACTGCCGACGGCGCCCGGGACCGTCGTGCTGCCGCGCGAGGTGGCCCTGCATCTGCGCAGGGGCCGCGCGCACCGGGCGCCCGAACCGGTACCGCCGGCCGTGGAGCCGCTCGCGGTGCACGCGCCGCAGGTGGTGGACGCGACGGCGGCCGGTCAGGCGTACACGGCGCTGGCGACCGTCGAGGAGCTGCTGAAGGACTGGGACGAGGGCGGTCCCGCGGTGCTGCGGGCCAACGGGATCAGCGTCCGCGACCTCAAGCGGACGGCCGTCGCCCTGGACGTGGCCGAGCCGGTGGCCGCGTTCTGGGTCGAGCTGGCGTACGCGGCGGGACTGCTCGCCTCGGACGGCGAGGCCGACGAGCGGTACGCGGCGACCCCGGAGTACGACGAGTGGATGGAGCGGCCGCCGGCCGAGCGGTGGGCACAGCTCGCCGAGGCGTGGCTGGCGGCGACCAGGACCTCGGGGGTGGTCGGCGGCCGGGACATCAAGGAGCGGGCGCTGTCGGCGCTGGGGCCCGGTCTCGACCGGTCCGCCGCGCCCGAGGTGCGCCATCGGGTGCTGACGCTGCTGTCCGCTCTGCCCGAGGGCGGCGCGCCGGACGCGGAGGCGGTGCTGGCCCGGCTGCGCTGGGAGCGTCCGCTGCGCGGCGCACAGGGCGGCACGCCGGGGCCGCAGGGCACGCAGGCGGCGCCCGGGACGCCGGTCCCGCACGGCGCGGCGGGGTTCTCCGGGGCCGCGCAGGGTGACGAGGACCTCCGTTCCCGGCTGGCGCGCTGGACCCTGGCGGAGGCCGAACGGCTGGGCGTGACCGGCCGGGGCGCGCTGTCGGCGCACGGCAGGGCCCTGCTCGGCGCGCCGCCCGCCGTCCGCACCGCGCGGTCCGCCGTGGCCGCCGCTCCGGCCGGCCCGGGCGACAAACTGCCCGCCCATCACCGGGCCGCCACCGCCGTCGCGGCCCCTCTCTCACCGCCCGAGCAGGCCGCGGCCACGGCGGCAGCCGTACGGTTGCTCGCTCCGCTGCTGCCGGAGCCGCTGGACCACGTCCTGCTGCAGGCGGACCTGACCGCGGTCGCGCCGGGCCCGCTGCGGCGGCCGCTGGCCGACGTGCTGAGCGTCCTCGCGGACGTCGAGTCCAAGGGCGGCGCGACCGTCTACCGTTTCACCCCCGGCTCCGTACGGCGCGCCCTGGACGCCGGGCGCAGCGCTTCCGACCTGCACGCCTTCCTCGCCGAGCACTCCCGTACGCCGGTGCCGCAGCCGCTGACCTATCTGATCGACGACGTGGCGCGCCGGCACGGCCATCTGCGGGTGGGCGCGGCCTCGGCGTACGTCCGCTGCGACGACGAGACGATCCTGAACGAGATCCTCGCCGACAAGCGCGCCGCCGGCCTGCGGCTGCGCCGCCTGGCTCCCACGGTGCTCGCGGCGCAGGCCGACCCGGCGACGCTCCTGGACGGCCTGCGGGCGATGGGTTTCGCGCCCGCCGCCGAGTCCGCCGAGGGGGACGTCCTGATCACCCGCGCACTCGCCCACCGCACGCCGCCCCGTACGGCACCCGAGCCGGTGCCGGACGGGCCGCCGATTCCCGACGGCACACTGCTCACCGCGGCGATCCGCGCGGTCCGGGCGGGGGACGCCGCCGCCATCGCCCCGCGCAGGGCGACGGAGGACGCGGCCCCGCTCGCCCCGGGCGAGCTGCCCCGCACCAGTTCCGCCGAGACCCTGGCCACCATGCAGGCCGCCGTCCTCACCGGTGGGGCGCTGTGGATCGGTTACGTCAACGCGGAGGGCTCGGCCAGTCAGCGCGTCATCGCCCCGGTGCGGGTGGAGGGCGGCTTCGTGACGGGGTACGACCACACGGCGGACGAGGTCCGCACGTACCCGCTGCACCGGATCACCGGGGTGGCGGAACTGGCGGACGACTGAGCTTCCGGCGTACGACCG
Organism: Streptomyces sp. P3; assembly: GCF_003032475.1. Lineage (NCBI taxonomy): Bacteria > Bacillati > Actinomycetota > Actinomycetes > Kitasatosporales > Streptomycetaceae > Streptomyces > Streptomyces sp. P3. The sequence continues at coordinate 2,604,402 of NZ_CP028369.1, read as the reverse complement.
CGTCCCGGCGGACTACCGGGCTCTTGGCGGACTACCGGACCTCTTGGCGGACGACCGCGTCCTCGGCGGCCGTCACGGCTCGGCGGTTCCCGAGGGCCGTCACGGCTCTGCGCTTCCGAGGGCCGTCGCGGCTCAGCAGTCTCCGACGGAGGCGTCCGGGGGCAGGCCGAAGTGGGCGCGGGCCGCGGACTCCAGGGCGGCGGACGGCATCGGCTGGTGGAGGGAGGACCGGACGAGGACGCCGAAGTGGGCCTTCGTCCACCGGCCGTACCCCTCGCCGTCCGGCGGCTCCTCCCGGGAGACGACCCGGTAGCCGCCGTCGGCCGCGGCGTCCCGCTGCAGCCGTACGACCTGCGGGTACTGTCCGGCGCTGCACTCCACGAGGTTCTGGCCGTGTACCCCGTACTCGACGCACAGCGTGTTGACGCCGGCCCGTATCTCGCCCGCGTGCTCCTCCAGTTCGAGGGCCTCAGCACGGCAGAACCAGCGCGCCTTCCACGCGGGCACGGTCTCCCCGTAGCCGTCCCCCCGCGAGTCCGCCGCGACCCGCGCCTCGATCACCGGCCGCACCTCCGCCCACAGCCCCGCGTCGACGCCCGCCGGCCACATCACCCAGGTGCCGGTGGCGGCCAGCACCGCCGCGGCTCCGACGCCGACCGCTCCCCTGCGGAACGACAGGACCGACATACCGTGATTCTCCTCACCGCGTCGCGTCCATCGCGCTGCTCGACCGGTCAGACCCGCGGAGGGTGCGCAGGGTTGCCCGGTTCCCCGAGGCCGGCCATGCGTCCGCGCCGAGGGCGCGGACCACCGTCGCGGCACGCCGTACGGCACACTGGAGGTTTGGCCGGTGCGGAAGGGATGGCGTACGTGAACGGACCGCTGATCGTCCAGTCGGACAAAACCCTGCTTCTGGAGGTCGACCACGAGCAGGCGGACGACTGCCGTCGGGCCATCGCGCCGTTCGCCGAGCTGGAGCGGGCGCCGGAGCACATCCACACCTACCGGGTGACGCCGCTGGGCCTGTGGAACGCGCGGGCGGCCGGGCACGACGCCGAGCAGGTCGTGGACGCGCTCGTGCAGTACAGCCGCTATCCCGTGCCGCACGCGCTGCTCGTGGACGTCGCCGAGACGATGGACCGCTACGGGCGGCTGACGCTGAGCAAGCATCCGGCGCACGGGCTGGTGCTGACCACCACCGACCGGCCGGTGCTGGAGGAGATCCTGCGCTCGAAGCGGGTCGCGCCGCTGGTGGGGGCCCGGCTCGATCCGGACACCGTCGTCGTGCACCCCTCCGAGCGGGGGCAGATCAAGCAGACGCTGCTGAAGCTGGGCTGGCCGGCCGAGGACCTCGCCGGGTACGTCGACGGCGAGGCGCATCCCATCGAGCTCGCCGAGGACGGGTGGGCGCTGCGCCCGTACCAGAAGCAGGCCGTGGAGAACTTCTGGCACGGCGGCAGCGGGGTCGTGGTGCTGCCCTGCGGTGCGGGCAAGACGCTGGTCGGCGCGGGGGCGATGGCCCAGGCGAAGTCGACGACGCTGATCCTCGTCACCAACACCGTCTCCGCCCGGCAGTGGAAGCACGAGCTGGTGAAGCGGACGTCGCTGACCGAGGAGGAGATCGGCGAGTACAGCGGGACGCGAAAGGAGATCCGGCCCGTCACCATCGCGACCTACCAGGTGCTGACGACCCGGCGCAAGGGCGTCTACCCGCACCTGGAGCTGTTCGACTCCAGGGACTGGGGCCTGATCCTCTACGACGAGGTGCATCTGCTGCCGGCGCCGGTCTTCAAGTTCACCGCCGACCTGCAGGCGCGGCGGCGGCTCGGTCTGACGGCGACGCTGGTCCGCGAGGACGGCCGTGAGTCGGACGTGTTCTCGCTCATCGGGCCGAAGCGGTTCGACGCGCCGTGGAAGGAGATCGAGGCGCAGGGCTACATCGCGCCCGCCGACTGCGTGGAGGTCCGGGTCAACCTCACCGACTCGGAGCGCCTCGCGTACGCGACCGCCGAGGCGGAGGAGAAGTACCGCTTCTGCGCGACGACGGCGACGAAGCGGAAGGTGACGGAGGCGCTGGTGCGGCGGTTCGCCGGGCAGCAGATCCTCGTCATCGGGCAGTACATCGACCAGCTCGACGAACTCGGCGAGCATCTGAACGCGCCGGTCATCAAGGGCGAGACGTCGAACGCGCAGCGCGAGAAGCTCTTCGACGCCTTCCGGGAGGGCGAGATCAGCGTGCTGGTGGTGTCGAAGGTCGCGAACTTCTCGATCGACCTGCCGGAGGCGACGGTGGCCATCCAGGTGTCGGGCACCTTCGGGTCACGGCAGGAGGAGGCGCAGCGTCTGGGCCGGGTGTTGCGCCCCAAGGCGGACGGGCATCAGGCCCACTTCTACTCGGTGGTGGCGCGGGACACCATCGACCAGGACTTCGCGGCGCACCGCCAGCGGTTCCTGGCGGAGCAGGGGTACGCCTACCGGATCATGGACGCCGACGAGCTGCTCGCGGAGGAGGCCTGAGGGTCCGGACGCCGCCCGCGACGGCTACGGCCGGGGCAGTGTGAGCACCAGGAACAGCACGGCGGCCGGCGGCGTCACGGCCGCGGCCGCCAGCCAGGCCCGCCAGGCCGCCCAACGGCGGGTCCGGGGCAGGGCCCACAGGGCGACGTACGCGAGGGACGTGAAGAACCCGCCCCACGCGAGGAGCCCGTAGATCAGGGTCAGTGACGTCATCAGCGCCGACGAGCAGGAGTCGGGTCCGCAGGAGTCGGTGGCCATGAAGGACATGGCGCCCAGGACGAAGGCGAACGGGAGCAGCGGGACGAGCAGGACCGTGGCGACTAAGGGCGCCACCCGGGCGCGCGGGTCACGCTGGTCGCGGAGCGGGCGATGCGTTGTCGGCATGTCCCGAGTGAACCCCTCGGCGGGGGCGCCGGGCATCGGCTCGGATACTCACGCGGTGTGCCCGCGGGTACTCAGCCGGGCCGGGGAGGCGGCGTCTCACCTGCGGCGGACGCCCGCCTCCTCGCGGTACTCGCCGAGGACGATCACGTCGAAGGCGGCGCCGACGAAGACCTTCACCGCGCGCAGGGCGTCGCCGAGGCGGTGGTGGTGGTCGTGGTGGTCGGACAGCGGGGTCGCGCCGGACGGGCGACCGGGGGCCGGGGTGATGGTCGCTGTACTCATGTCTCCATGGTGCGCGCGGGGGCATAAAGGGGGCATCGGTCCCAGGTCCCCATTCGGCGTACTCCCTGGGTACACCTGTGGGCGGGGGTGTCCCCTACGGGTAGCAGGCGCGTCCCTCGGGGGTGCCGGGTAAATGCGTTGGCGCGCCTCGAATCGCTCACCTAGAATCTCCGCTCTTGCCCGCCTCCCCTCGGAGCGCCGCCGTCCGGACGGAAACCGGACGGCAATCGCCGTAGCCCACCCCCAGCCGGCCCGGAGGCACCTCCTTGTCCACGCCGTCCTCGTCCCGCACGTCCGTCGACGACGATCCCCTGGCCCGCGAACGCGGCCATCTCGCCTCCTCCCGGGCCGCCCTGCGCGCGATGCGGGAGGACGTCGAGTCCCTCGACATCAGCGACGTCACCGCGAACTGGGTCAACGCCCGGATCCTGGAGCGGCAGATCGGGGAACGGATCAAGGCGCTGGCCGATCTGAGCGACACCCCGCTGTTCTTCGGCCGGCTCGACTACCTGCACGCTCCCGGCGCGGACCGGGCGGAGGGCGCGGAGGGGGAGAAGTTCTACATCGGACGTCGTCATGTGCACGACGGCGATGGCGACCCCATGGTCATCGACTGGCGTGCGCCGGTCTCGCAGCCGTTCTACCGGGCGTCGAAGAAGGACCCGATGGACGTCGGGCTGCGCCGCCGCTTCGGCTACACGCGTGGGCAGATCACGGCGTACGAGGACGAGCACCTCTCCGACCCCACCGAGGCCGCCGCCACCAGCAAGCTGCTCCAGCAGGAGATCGAGCGGCCGCGTGTGGGCCCGATGCGGGACATCGTCGCCACCATCCAGCCCGAGCAGGACGAGATCGTGCGCAGCGGGCTGGGCGGCACGGTGTGCGTGCAGGGCGGTCCGGGGACCGGGAAGACGGCGGTCGGTCTGCACCGGGTGGCGTATCTGCTGTACGCCCACCGGGAGCGGCTCGCGCGCACCGGCACACTGGTCATCGGGCCGAACCGGTCCTTCCTCCACTACATCGAGCAGGTGCTGCCGGCGCTGGGCGAGCTGACGGTCCGCCAGGGCACGGTGGACGACCTGGTGGCCCATGTGGAGGTGCGGGGCGCGGACGACGCGGCGGCGGCGCTGGTCAAGGGCGACGCACGGATGGCGCGGGTGCTGCGGCGGGCCGTCTACGCGCAGGTGCGGATGCCGGCCGAACCGGTCGTCGTGGTGCGCGGGTCGCGGCGCTGGCGGGTTCCGGCGTACGAACTCGAGGAGATGGTGCGGGAGTTGCTCGGCCGGGACATCCGGTACGGGGCAGCCCGCGAGGCCCTGCCGCAGCGCATCGCGCACGCGGTGCTGGTGCAGATGGAGCGTTCGGGCGAGGCCCCGGACGACCGGGTGCAGGACGCCGTGGCCCGCAACAGCGCGGTGAAGGCGGCCGTGAAGGAGGTCTGGCCGGCCGTCGACCCGGCGAAGCTGGTGCTGCGGCTGCTGACGGACCCGGAGTTCCTCGCCGAGCACGCGGAGGGCGTGCTGAGCGAGCTGGAGCAGAAGACGATCCTGGCGGTGAAGCCCGCGCGGTCCGTGAAGGCGGCCAGGTGGTCGGCGGCGGACGCGGTGCTGATCGACGAGGCGAGGGACCTGGTGGAGCGCACGCACTCGCTCGGCCATGTGGTCCTCGACGAGGCTCAGGACCTTTCGCCCATGCAGTACCGGGCGGTCGGCCGCCGTTGCACGACGGGTTCGGCGACGGTGCTGGGCGATCTGGCGCAGGGCACCACCCCGTGGGCGACCCGCAGCTGGGAGGAGGCCCTCGGGCATCTCGGCAAGGCGGACGCGGTGGTCGAGGAGCTGACGGCCGGTTTCCGCGTCCCGACGGACGTGATCGTCTACGCCTCCCGGCTGCTGCCTCACATCGCGCCGGGCCTCGCCCCCGTCGCGTCGGTCCGTGAGAACCCGGGATTCTTCGACGTCCGGGAGGTCGCGGACACCGCGGACGTCGTCGCGGCCTGCGAGGAGCTGCTGCGCAACGAGGGCTCGACGGGCCTGATCGCGGCCGACGCCCGGATCCCGGCGCTGGCCGAGGCGCTGGCGGCGGCGGGCGTCCCGTGCCTGGCCCCGGGTGAGGAGACGACGGCCGAAGCCCGCCTCACCCTGGTCCCGGCGTCGCTTGCCAAGGGTCTGGAGTACGACTACGTCGTCCTGGACGAGCCGCAGGCCGTGGTCGACGGGGAGCCGGACGAACGGACGGGCCTGCGCCGCCTGTACGTGACCCTGACCCGCGCGGTCTCCGGCCTCCTCGTCACCCACACGGCCCCCCTCCCCCGACAACTCACCTGACGGAGGCCCCGGCCCGAACCGTCCCCACCCCGGGCCACACCGGCCCGGCCCCGCGCGCATCCCGCCCTCGGCACATCCCGCCGGGCCCGCCGGGCCACCCGTGCCGGCTGGGGGCCGCTTGCCGGCCCGGCGGGCCTCGGCTCAGTCGACGCGCCCGGCCGGTCCACCGGCCTGCGCCACCGGCTCGGCCTCCGCCGCCGGCTCGGGGTGCCATGCCGTCTCGTGGTGCCCGGCGTCCACCGCTCGGCGCCACTCGCGCACGGCGTGTGCCGACACCGGACCGGACCAGCCGTGCGGGCGGGCCGCGCCGCCGATGTGGAACGCGTCGATCCCGGCGGCCCGCAGCCGCGGGAGGTGGCCGAGGCGAAGTCCGCCGCCGACCAGGAGGCGCTGCTCGTAGCCCTGCTCACCGTGCCGGGCGGCTTCGGCCAGCAGGGTGGGCAGGCCCGCGTCGACGCCGGCCGGGGAGCCGGCGGTGAGGTAGGCGTCCAGTCCGGGCAGGCCGTCCAGCTGCTTGCGCAGGGCGTCGCGGTCGGCGGCGTGGTCGAGGGCGCGGTGGAAGGTCCAGCGGCAGCCGTCCAGCCCGGCGACGATCCGCTCCACCGCGGCCAGGTCCACCGCGCCCTCCGCGTCGAGGAAGCCGAGGACGAACTCCTGCGCGCCGGCCGCCCGCAGATCGGCGGCGGCCCGCACGAGGCGGTCGACGTCCCCGGCCGCGAAGCCGTCGGACAGCCGCAGCATGACGCGCAGGGAGAGGTCGACGGCGGCCCGGACGGCGGCGAACACCGCGACCGGCGGGGTGAGCCCGTCGGCGGCCATCTCGGTGACCAGCTCGAGGCGGTCCGCGCCTCCGGCCTGGGCGGCGACCGCGTCCTCGGCGTCGAGGGCGATCACCTCCAGAACTGCACGCTTGCTCATGGGTCCCCATTCGTCGGCGTTCATCGGCGTTTCATCGGTCGTCGTAGGCGTTTCAGCGGCGTTCGTCGGCGTCGCCGGCGGTCCGCGGCGCTCGTTCCGTTCCCGGACGCTTTACAGGTCTAGTCCAATTTAAGAATACGCGGGTCGGCGGGACAATGAGGCCATGGCCGATCTCGACGCGCTGCGCACCCGTTTCAGCCACGCCCTGGACGGGGTCAGGGGCCCGGGCGGCGGCCCCGACCCCGCGCCCTACGCCGACGCCCTCCTCGCCCGCTGGCAGGAGCCGCAGCGCCGCTACCACACGCTGGCCCACCTCCTCGACGTCCTCGACCGTGTCGACGTCCTCCAGGCGCACGCCGCCGATGCGGACGTCGTCCGGCTGGCCGCCTGGTTCCACGACGCCGTCTACCTCCCCGACCGCTCCGAGAACGAGGAGCGCTCCGCCCGTCTCGCCGAGCGCGCCCTCGCCGAGGCCGGCGCGCCCGCGGAGAAGACCGCCGAGGTCGCACGGCTCGTCCGGCTCACGGTCACCCACGACCCGGCCGACGACGACCCCGACGGCCGGGTGCTGTGCGACGCCGACCTCGCGGTCCTCGCCTCGCCGCCCTCCGCGTACGCCGCCTACACCGCCGCGGTCCGCGAGGAGTACTCCTTCGTGCCGAACGACGCCTTCCGGGCCGGCCGTTCGGACGTCCTGCGTCAACTCCTCGCCCTGCCCCGGCTGTTCAGGACGCCGTACGGGAGCGAGCACTGGGAGGACACGGCCCGCTACAACCTGCGGGGCGAGCTGGAGCTGCTGGCCTCATGAGCGCCGCCGCACACCTGCCCGCGGCCCCGCGCATCCCCGCCGGCCGGCTCACCCTCGTGGGCGTCTCCCCCACGATCGCCGCGGGACTGCGGGCCGGCGGCGGCGGGGGCTTCGACTGGCTCGGGGGCTCCCCGTTCGAGGGCACCCGGGACGCCGCCGGAATGCTGGCCACGGCGTACGCGGCCGGCGTGCACCGCCCGGAGTTCGGCCTGTACGTCCTCGTACGGCGCTCGGACGGTCTGGCCGTCGGCAGCATGGGCTTCCACGCCGCTCCCGACGACGACGGCCGCACGGAGATCGGCTACGACCTGGTGGAGGCCGCCCGCGGCCGGGGTTACGCGACCGAGGCACTGCGCGCGCTCGCCGGATGGGCGCTGGCGCGGGACGACGTACGACGCCTGTTCGCGGTCGTCGAACACCTCAACGCCCCCTCGCGGGCCGTGCTCGAACGGGCCGGCTTCGTCCGGGTCGGCGAAGGCGAGGGGGAGTACGCGTATGAGCTCCGCGACCGACCGCACCTGACGTAGCCGCGGCCGATCTTCGTCGCTTCGCCTCCCGGCGCACGCCCTCCGCTTCGGATAATTCCGACACGGCCGCGCCGCGCGCGGTCGCGCACGCCGGGGGAAACGGGGGAACGCCATGAGTACGACCGGCCCGTCCACGCCACCGGATCCTCCCGACCCCCACCGGCTGGCCCGGCAGAACGTGCGGTGGGCGATCATCGGGGTCGTCGTCAGCTCGGTGCTCGCCCTCGTGGGGCTCTATCAGACGTCCCACGGGGGCGGGGGCGGCGGAACCGGCGGCTCGAGCTCCAGTTCCACTTCCGGTTCCGGTTCGGCTTCCGGTTCCGGCGGCGACTCCGGCTCGGGCTCCACGACGGGCGACGGCGGCGCCGACGGGACGACGACGGACGGCGCCGTGGAGGGGACGACCGACGGGACCACGACCGGCGGCAGCCCCGGACCGTCCGGCTCCGGCGGCACGTCCGACGGCAGCTCCGACGGCAGCTCCGACGGCGGCGGCACAGCCGGAGGCGGCACCGACGCCGGCGGGAGCGACGGGCTGACCGCGGACGAGCGTGCCCTGCGCGACACACTCAACAGCGACCAGTGGTCGCGCGACAGCTGCGCGCACACCGAGTGGCGGGGCGCGGACGCCGCCCTGTACTGCACGGTGACCACGGTCGACCAGTACGGCGTCACGGGCACCGGCAAGGCGAGCGTCATCATGTACGGGACCAAATCCGACCGTGACGCCGTCTTCCAGTCCTACGCGGCCCGTCTGCGGCCCGGCGACTGCGAGGCGCAGACCAACGCCTACGGCACTTGGCGCGAGAACAACACCGGCGACTCCGCAGGGGACGTCGTCTGCTTCCTCTCCAGCACCGGGCAGTACGTCTTCCTCTGCTCGTACTACGACCGTCCCGCGCTGGTCCAGATCAGCGGCCCCGACCACTCCAGCCTCGCGGCCTGGTGGCACACCATGGAGCCGGTCTTCAGCAGCTGACGACGCCGTCCCCGCGTCCGCCGTCCGGGGGGCCGTCCCCCCGGCGGTCCCGGCCGCCGTCCCGCTTCCCGTCGCGGCCACCGCCCTTGCGCCGGCGCAGGCCGGACTCCGTCAGCAGCCGCACCACCTCACGGCTGCTCACCTCGACCGCGCCGGCCGCCACCACCTCGTCGTAGCGGGGGGACGGGATGTCGTAGTGGTCGCGTTCGAAGGCCCGCCGCGGGACGCCCAACCGGTCGGCGAACTCCTGCAGTTCGGCATACGAGACGTCGCTGACCAGGTGCGACCACATCCGGCCGTGCCCCGGCCAGTTCGGCGGGTCGATGTAGACGGTCATGAGCGCCTCACGAGGACGGCCCGTCCATGGCCGACCCCAGCGAGCCGACCGAGGCGACCTTCACCCCCGCCTTGTGGCACACCCAGTGCGGGTCGGGACCCAGTTCGGGCTCGACTTCGAGGGCGTGCGGGTCGCCGGAGCCGCAGACCGGACACAGCGGCCATCGCCCGTACCGCTCCAGCAGCGCGTCCTGCACGTCCTGGGCCACCAGACCGGCCACGAACTGCGCGCCGTCCGGCCACTGCTCGACCCACCAGCGGCGCTGCACGACCGAGTCCTCGACCATCGACACCACGTCCGCCGCGGCGACCTCGCCCGAGGCCAGGTCGGCGAGCACCAGGGCACGCGCCGTGTGCAACGTCTGTTCCAGGGGGCTCGTGGGGTCCATGCCCCTATTGTGCGCACTCCCGGCCCGCTCCCGGACAGAAAATACGTTTCATGTGCCACCCACACCGCCCACACCGCCGTGCCGACCGCGTGGGCGCGCCGCGCGCGGAAGGCTCCCCGGGCGACTGCGCGCGGACGAGCTCCACACGGACGAGCCGCGCGCCGGCACGCGGACGAGCTCCGCACTGACGAGCCGCGCGCCGGCACCGGCCGCGTCGTACGAGGCGTCGGCGCATCGCCACCGGTAGGTGTTGCGGAGCCCCTGCCGACGAGAGAACCGGAAATCGCCATGAACCCCAGTGCCGGCTCCCAGGATCTGCGCACCGCGCTCGACACCCTCACCACCGAGGCCTTCCGACCCGACCTCGCCGAGATCGACCGCCTCCCCACGCTCGACATCGCGCAGCTGATGAACGCGGAGGACGCCGGCGTCGCCGCCGCCGTGGCCACGCAGCTTCCGCGCATCGCCGCCGTCGTCGACGCGACGGCGACGCGGATGGCGCGCGGCGGACGGCTGGTCTACGCGGGCGCGGGCACCGCCGGACGGCTCGGCGTGCTCGACGCCTCCGAGTGCCCGCCCACCTTCGGCACCGCCCCCGGCCGGGTCGTCGGTGTGATCGCCGGCGGGCCGCAGGCCATGACCGTCCCGGTCGAGGGCGCCGAGGACTCCACCGAGCTCGCCGAGGCGGACCTCGCCGCCCTCTCCCTCACCCCCGACGACACCGTGATCGGCGTCTCCGCCTCGGGCCGCACCCCCTACGCGGTCGGCGCGGTACGGCACGCCCGCGCCCGGGGCGCGCTGACCGTCGCCCTGGCCTGCAACCCCGGCAGCGTGCTGGCCGCCGCCGCCGAGCACGCGATCGAGGTGGTGGTGGGCCCCGAGCTGCTCACCGGCTCGACCCGGCTGAAGGCGGGGACCGCGCAGAAGCTGGTGCTGAACATGGTCTCGACGATCACGATGATCCGGTTGGGCAAGACGTACGGGAACCTGATGGTGGACGTCCGCGCCACCAACGAGAAGCTGCGCGCCCGGTCGCGTCGGATCGTCGCCCTGGCGACGGGCGCCTCGGACGACGAGATCGAGGCGGCGCTCGCGGCGGCGGACGGCGAGGTGAAGGCCGCGATCCTGGTGGTGCTGGCGGGGGTGGACGGGCCGGCCGCTGCCCGCCTTCTGGAGGAGTCCGGGGGACATCTGCGCGCCGCTCTCACCGCGGCGGGCCGCTGACCCGCACGCTCGAGGGGTGCGCATCGACTCCTCCTCCACAGCCGCCGCGATCCTGCCCCTCGTGGGCGGCCCCGCGAACGTCGTCTCCGTCGCCCACTGCATGACCCGGCTGCGACTGGATCTCGCCGATCCCTCCCGGGCGGACGAGGAGGCGCTGCGGGCGGTGCCCGGGGTGCTCGGGGTCGTGGTGGCTGACGGCGCCTTGCAGGTGGTCCTCGGGCCGGGCGTGGTGACACGGGTGACGGCCGACTTCGAGAAGCTGACGGCCGCGCACCGGCTGGCGGCACGCGGCGCCGCGCTGAAGGCGCGACAGCGCGAGCGCAACGCGACCCCGCTGAAGAGCGCCCTGCGCCGCCTCGCCGCCGTCTTCGTCCCCCTCGTCCCGGCCCTCGTCGGCTGCGGGATCCTGGCCGGCGTCAACGGTTTGCTCCTCAACGCGGGCCTGCTGACGGGGCTCACTCCGGCGCTGACCGCGATCGCCTCCGGCTTCATGGCGCTGATCGCCGTGTTCGTGGGATACAACACGGCGAAGGAGTTCGGCGGCACACCGGTCCTGGGCGGCGCGGTCGCGGCGATCGTCGTGTATCCGGGGGTCGCGAAGGTGACGGCGTTCGGGGTGACACTGGCTCCCGGGCAGGGCGGCGTCCTCGGCGCGCTGGCGGCCGCGCTGCTGGCGACGTACGTGGAGCGGCGGTGCCGGGGCCGGGTCCCGGAGACGCTGGACGTGCTCCTCACCCCCGCCCTGACGGTCCTGGTCGCCGGCCTCGGCACCCTGTACGGGCTGATGTACGCGGCCGGCGCGGTCTCGGCGGCCATCGGCACGGCGGCGAACTGGCTGCTGACGACGACGGGCGCCTTCGCCGGTCTGCTGCTCGGCGGGCTCTTCCTGCCGCTGGTGATGCTGGGCCTCCACCAGGCCCTGATCCCCGTCCACACCACCCTCATCGAGCAGCAGGGGTACACGGTCCTGCTGCCGGTGCTGGCGATGGCGGGCGCGGGCCAGGTCGGCGCGGCGGCGGCGGTGTACGTCCGGCTGCGCGACGACGTGGCGCTGCGGGCGACGATCAGGTCGGCGCTCCCCGCCGGGCTGCTGGGCATCGGCGAACCGCTGATCTACGGGGTGTCGCTGCCGCTGGGCCGCCCCTTCCTCACCGCCTGCGCGGGCGGGGCGGCCGGCGGCGCCTTCATCGGGTTCTTCGCGATGCTCGGCGACCGGGTCGGGGCGACGGCGATCGGCCCGTCCGGCTGGGCCCTGTTCCCACTGCTGGCGGGCGACCGGGGACCGGGCGCCACGGCGGCGGTCTACGCGGGTGGCCTGCTGACGGGATACGCGGTCGGCTTCGCCGCCACCTACGCCTTCGGCGGCGTCCGAGCGGCCGCCGCGGCCCTGTCCCCCGCGGCCACGTCCACCGCCCCCACACCCCCGGCGGAGCCCGGCCCACCCACTCCACCCGGCACGACCGCGCTGACCGATTCGACCACCGCGACTCCCACGACCACCCCACCCGGCACGGCCACCCCGGCCCCATGACCGGCACGGCCACCGCACCCGACACCCGACCGCCCGCCCGCCCCGGCCACCCCGCCCGGCGCAGCCGCCGCCACAGTCACGACCACCCCGCCCGGCGCAGCCGCCGCCACAGTCACGGGAACGCCGCCCGGAGCGGCGTCCGCGCCGGGTGCGAGTCGCGGCGGCGGGGCGAGCCGCTGACCCCGCCCACGCCCCGAGGCCGCCGCGGGCGCCGGCCGGCGAGAGCCGTCGTTCGGCGCGAGCCCTACCCTTGGGGCCATGAACCACGCCCAGCTCACCGCGCTCGGCCGTGCCCTGCGTGTTCTCGGCGAACACGGGGAAGCCCTCACGACCGACACCCCGGACGCCCGGCTGCACGAGGTGAAGGCCGACCTGCGGCGTGCGCTGGAGCTGCTGGACGACAGCGTGGTCGGCGCGGCCCCTACCACCCGTTGTGCCGAACACCCGCACGGCCCGGTCGACAAGGCCGCCGCCGACCTGTGCCTGCTGTGCGAGACACGTCGCCGGGCGGCCCGGCGCGCCGAGTTCAACGGTCCGCCGCCGCAGGCGCCCCACACCATCCCCACTCCCTCGCGGTACGGCACCCGCGCCGACCGCCCGCAGCCCCAGCAGCGCTGGCTGGCGGAGCTGTGGAACGGCCAGGAGTGGCAGCTGTGCGGAACACCGCGGCGGGACCGGCGCGAGGCGGAACTGTACATCGCCGCCCTGCGCCGGGGGTCCCGTCCCGCGATGGCCTACCGGCTCGTGCACGAGTTCACCGACTACGAGGTCCTGCGGATCTGGGGCACCCCGGTGAAGGTCGACATCGAGCCGCTCGGCAACCTCTAGAGCTCCGAAGCGTTCCGGACGTCCACGGCGTCAGGTCCTCCGGGCAAGCCCTACGACCCGTCCCGGACGCCGCCGTCGAGCAGCGGCAGGGGCGGGAAGTCGTGGCCTTCCCACAGCCGACGGGACGTCTCCTCCGGGTAGGGGCGCACCTCGGTCTCCACGTCCAGCACCTGCACCAGCCTCCGTTCCCGGTCGTACGCGGGCCAGCCCGGGTCTCCCGTCCTCGCGAAGGACGTCCACGACCGGTGGAAGCCCGCCGTCAGTGCCCGGGCCTCGTCCGTCACCTCCACCCCCGCGAACAGCAGGTTCCCGAGGTCTGCCGTGTAGGTGCCGAACAGCAGCGGGATGTCCAGGCCGTGGCACGCACCCAGGGTGCCGCCCGCTCCCGGGGCCGGCCAGGTCAGCTCGTAGACGTGAGCCCGGCCGCCGCCCGCGACCTGGGCCTCGGCCAAGTGCAGGGAGGGTATGTGGAACAGCCAGTCCGACTGCACCCGCTCGTACAGCTCGCCCGGATCGGCGTCCGGGAAGGCCGACCGGTAGGCCTGTTCGCCCTCCGCTCCTCCGCCCGGGGCGAACAGGCGCAGGGCCGCTGTCGCCTGTTCCCCGGTCACCTTGCCCAGCAGCCCGCCCATGACGAGGAACAGGCGGTACTCCTGCGCGTTGTGTCCGACGATCAGCTCGACGTCGCGAGCGGCGCCCGATGCCAGCGCCTGCCACGGAGTCGTCGGCAGGATCTCACCGTCGACCACGGGGGAGAACGGAGTGACCGTGGGCGCGACCTGCCCCCACCGGTCCACCCGTTGCGCCATCTTCGCGGCCAGCGCCGCACCTGCTTCGGGCAGCGTGCGCGGGTCCACCGTGGCCAGGTCGGCGGCCGTCGGCCGCAGACCGGCCTCCGCGGCGATCGCGCCCGCGAGGTCACGGGCCAGCTCGTCGGAGAAGTACGTGCCGGGCACGCTCTGCGAGATGGCCCGCCCGAACAGGCCCCGGGCGCTCGGCATGGCAAGCAGCGCGGCCACCGAACCGGCGCCGGCCGACTCGCCGAACACGGTCACCCGGTCCGGGTCGCCGCCGAAGGCCGCGATGTTGTCCCGCACCCATTCCAGCGCGGCGACCTGGTCGAGCAGCCCCCGGTTGGCCGGTGCGCCCTCGATCCGTGCGAACCCCTCTATGCCGACACGGTAGTTGAAGGTGACGACGACCAGGTCGCCGGCGCGGGCGAGGTGCTGCGCGTCGTAGCCCGGGCTGCCGGAGTGGCCGAGCTTGTAGGCGCCGCCGTAGATCCACACCATGACCGGGCGGGCGGCCGACGGCTCCGGCTCCGCGTCAGGGGTCCAGACGTTGACCGTCAGCCAGTCGTCCCCGGTCGGGGCTTCCGGGATTCCGGCCCGGCCCTGGATGCCCGACTCCTGCGGGGGCGGCGGCCCGAAGGCGTACGCGTCCCGTATGCCGTCCCACGGGTGGGGCGGCCGGGGGGCCTGGAAGCGGGCGTCGCCGACCGGGGGCGCGGCGAAGGGAATGCCCCGGAAGACGGTCAGGTCCGCCTCCCGGCGACCGCGTACGGGGCCGGCGGTCGTGCGTGCGACGAGCCGGTCGGTGGTGCCGGGGACATCGGTGGCGTCGGGTGTCGTCATTCATCACTCCTGAAAAGGCGGTTGCTCGTGGAACGGGCGGTGACCGGCGAAAGTGCCGAAGACGGCTGCCACCCCTCGTGTGGGTGACAGCCGTCTCTGGCCGGTCGGTCGGCTTCCCGTCAGGATCAGGAAGGTGCCCGCGAGCAGACGCTCAGCTCAGGGTGCGCAGCGCGGCGGCGTCGTAGGGCTTCAGCTCGTCGAGACGGCCGCCGAGCACCTTGGCCGCCCACTCCGGGTCCTGAAGCAGCGCACGGCCGACGGCCACCATGTCGAACTCGTCGCGCTCCAGACGGTCCAGGAGGTCGTCGAGACCCTTGACCGGCGCGCCCTCGCCGGCGAAGCCCTTGAGGAAGTCGCCGTCGAGGCCGACCGAGCCGACCGTGATGGCGGGCTTGCCGGTGAGCTTCTTCGTCCAGCCCGCGAGGTTGAGGTCGGAGCCGTCGAACTCGGGGAGCCAGTAGCGGCGGGTGGAGGCGTGGAAGGCGTCGACGCCGGCGGCGGCGAGCGGCGCGAGAAGGGCCTCCAGCTCCTCCGGGGTCTCGGCGAGACGGGCGTCGTAGGCGTCCGACTTCCACTGCGAGTAGCGGAAGATGACCGGGAACTCGGCAGAGACGGTCGCGCGGACGGCGGCCACGATCTCGGCGGCGAACTTCGTGCGGGCCACCAGGTCACCGCCGTAGGCGTCGGTCCGGCGGTTGGTACCGGCCCACAGGAACTGGTCGAGGAGGTAGCCGTGCGCGCCGTGCAGCTCGACGCCGTCGAATCCGATGCGCTCGGCGGCGGCCGCGGCCTCGGCGAACGCGCCGATGACGTCGTCCAGATCGCGCTGGGTCATCGCCTTGCCGGCGCCCTCGGTGCCGTCCAGCCGGATGCCGGAAGGCCCGACGGCGGGCGCGTCCGGGTACGGCGGCTCACCCTGCTTGCGCACCATGCCGATGTGCCACAACTGCGGCACGATCTTCCCGCCGCCCGCGTGCACGGCCTCCGCGACCTTCGCCCAGCCAGCGAGCTGCTCCGTCCCGTGGAACCGCGGAACCCGGTCGCTCTGCCCGGCGGAGTCGTGCCCGACGTAGGTGCCCTCGGTGACGATGAGACCGACACCGGCGGCGGCGCGGCGACCGTAGTACGACACGACGTCGTCGCCGGGAACGCCGTCCGGGGAGAACATGCGCGTCATGGGGGCCATGACGATCCGGTTCGGGACGGTGAGTCCGTTGATGGACACCGGACGGGAAAGGATCTCGGCGGCGCGCGTGGCGGCGGGCGGCGTGATGCTCACGTGGGGGACTCCTCGGAACGCGGTTGAACCGGCTGGTATGTGCACACGCATCGAGTGTGCTTCCCACGCAACGCCCCGGGCCCCCGGCCCATTCCACCCCCTGCGAACCCGAGCCTGTGATCCCGGCCACGCGCCCCCTACGGGACAGAGCCGCGCTCCACCACCCATTCCGTGGGCTGACCGGTGATCTCCAGCTACAGCGGGGGCAGTGGCGCCGACTGCCTGGAGGTCGCCCCCGGCCACCCCACGCCCGCCCTCGCCCCTGTCCGCGTCCGGGACTCCAAGGCCCCCTGGGCCCGAGGCTCGCGTTCCGGGCGGAGGCCTGGTCCGCGTTCGTCGAAAACCTCAAGGCCGGCTGATCGACACCCGCCCCGAAGCTCGAGCGTCCAGCTCCGAGCCCTCTTTGCTTGGATTGGGTGGGGTTCTCAACCCACCCCCCCACCCGGCGAGTTGACGCGTAGCGACCGGTTTGCCACGGAGGGTCACAAGGCTTTACGGTGCGGACGACGAAACAGCCCCCGCCGGTGCGCCAACACCTACGGGGGCCTGACCTACGAGATCGATCGAGAGCATCGACCTGTGGCTGACACGAAGCCTAGTACTGCGCCCCTGCCCCCACACGCATCCCCGCACCCGATGGCCAATCCGGGCTACGGGAAGCGGGCCGCGGCGGGCCAACTTCCGCGCCGGAAGAACGACTTCACTCACCTCCCGCCCCGCGAAGCGGCCATCGCCGCGTACATCGACCGCCTGCCGGACGGCGCCGACATCTCGGTGAAGTCGCTGGCCGGACAACTCCCGTACGGTCAGTGCGCCCTGCGCACCGCGCTCAACCGCATCCAGCGGGCGGGCCACCTGAGGCGAGGGCGGGAACGGCTGAAAACCGCCTCGGGCGAATTCCGCTGGATCACCCGAACGTGGTTCACCCGCACCGCACGCGACGACGGCTGGTGGGTGACGTTCACGCGAGGGGACGTACCGGACGACGCCCCGGAACCCGAACGGGCGCCGCCCACCACCCGGTCCCGCGCCCACATCCTCCTGGCCGCCCTCGGCCGCACGGCCTCCGTCCTGTCCCTCTCCGCCGCCGACTGCGCGCAGCTCACCCCGCTGGCGGAGGAGTGGTTCGCGCGAGGAGCGACGGAGGAGACACTGCTCGCCGCGCTCACCGCGGGCCTGCCCACCCCCGTCCACAGCCCGGCAGCACTGCTCCGCCGCCGCCTGACGGACAAACTCCCGGCGGAGCCGCCCGCCCCGCGCCCGCCCCGCCGGATGCTGGAGTGCGCGGAGTGCCGAGTGCCGGGACGACCCGAGGCCCTGCCGGGAGGCGTGTGCCGCGGCTGTCACGGCGAGCGCACGCCCACGCGCCCCGCCGCACTCCCGCCCGCCCCCGTGATCCATGCCCGCGCGGGGGAGATCCGGGCTGCCATGTCCAGGAAACGGCAGGAGAGGACACCCGTATGACGGCTCCCACGGTCCGACGACGTCCCCCCGGGGCACGATGGAGGGAAGGAGGCGAAGCCATGACCCCCAGCACCGCCGAACGCCCGCAGATGTCGATCCAGGACTTCGAGGACCTCAGCGCGGCAGCACCCGAGCATGTGCGGCTCGAGTTCGTCGACGGCCGGGTCCGCACCAGGGACCCCCTCGGCGTCGAGGACTTCGAAGCGTTGGAGCGCCGGGCGCCGGAGACCGTCCGGCTGGAGTACGTCAACGGAAAACTAGAGGTCAAGGCAATGCCGGACGGCATGCACACGTCGATCTTCATGTGGTTGCTGCGCCAGTGCATGCACCAACGCCCTGATCTGGACCTCGCACCGGAACGCGGCGTCAAGGCCGAGGCCTACCGAAAGGGTCGCGCCCGCACGGACGGATTCCTCGCGCCGGTGAATCACTTCGTGGAAGACGGGGAGTGGTCCGCCCCCGATGGCGCCCTCATGGCTGTGGAAATCACCTCCCACGACCGCGACACCGACCAGCGCGACCGCGTCGACAAGCCCATCGGTTACGCCGGGGCCGCCATCCCCGTCTATCTCCTGATCGACCGCGACAACGACACGGCCGTCGTGTTCAGTGAGCCCAAGGACGGCCGCTACCAGCAGTCCGTGTCCTACCCCTGGGGTGCCACCGTCCCGCTTCCGGCACCCGTAGGCATCACCCTCGACACCGAGCAGCTCAAGCAGTTCGCCGACTGAAAAGCCCGAGGGCGGCACCCCCCGTTTCCGGGAAGTGCCGCCCTCGGTCGAAGGACAGGCGATCAACCGTCAGGTCGATCAGAAGTCCATGTCACCGCCCGGCATGCCGCCGCCGGCGGGCGCGGCGGCCTTCTCCGGCTTGTCGGCGATGACGGCCTCGGTGGTGAGGAACAGCGCGGCGATGGAGGCCGCGTTCTGCAGGGCGGAGCGCGTCACCTTCGCCGGGTCGATGATGCCCTCGGCGATCATGTCGACGTACTCACCGGTCGCGGCGTTCAGGCCGTGGCCGACCTGGAGGTTGCGGACCTTCTCCACGACGACGCCACCCTCGAGACCACCGTTGACGGCGATCTGCTTGAGCGGGGCCTCGAGCGCGATGCGCACGGCGTTGGCACCGGTCGCCTCGTCACCCTCGAGCTCCAGCTTCTCGAAGACGGCGGAGGCCTGGATGAGCGCCACGCCACCACCGGCGACGATGCCCTCCTCGACGGCGGCCTTCGCGTTGCGGACGGCGTCCTCGATGCGGTGCTTGCGCTCCTTGAGCTCCACCTCGGTGGCGGCGCCGGCCTTGATGACCGCGACACCGCCGGCGAGCTTCGCCAGGCGCTCCTGCAGCTTCTCGCGGTCGTAGTCCGAGTCGCTGTTCTCGATCTCGGCGCGGATCTGGTTGACCCGGCCCGCGACCTGGTCCGAGTCACCGGCACCGTCGACGATGGTCGTCTCGTCCTTGGTGATGACGACCTTGCGGGCCTTGCCGAGCAGGTCGAGGGTCGTGTTCTCGAGCTTGAGGCCGACCTCCTCGGAGATGACCTCGCCGCCGGTGAGGATGGCGATGTCGTTCAGCATCGCCTTGCGGCGGTCGCCGAAGCCCGGGGCCTTGACCGCGACGGACTTGAAGGTGCCGCGGATCTTGTTGACGACCAGGGTCGACAGGGCCTCGCCCTCGACGTCCTCGGCGATGATCAGCAGCGGCTTGCCGCCCTGCATGACCTTCTCGAGGAGCGGGAGCAGGTCCTTGACGTTGGCGATCTTGGAGTTCGCGATCAGGATGTACGGGTCGTCGAGGACGGCCTCCATACGCTCCATGTCGGTGGCGAAGTACGCCGAGATGTAGCCCTTGTCGAAGCGCATGCCCTCGGTGAGCTCGAGCTCCAGACCGAAGGTCTGCGACTCCTCGACCGTGATGACGCCTTCCTTGCCGACCTTGTCCATCGCCTCGGCGATGAGCTCGCCGATCTGGGTGTCGGCGGCGGAGATGGAGGCCGTGGAGGCGATCTGCTCCTTGGTCTCGACATCCTTCGCCTGCTCGAGCAGGGCGCCGGAGACGGCCTCGACGGCCTTCTCGATGCCGCGCTTGAGAGCCATCGGGTTGGCGCCGGCGGCTACGTTGCGCAGGCCTTCCTTGACGAGGGCCTGGGCGAGGACGGTCGCGGTGGTCGTGCCGTCACCGGCGACGTCGTCCGTCTTCTTCGCGACTTCCTTGACCAGCTCGGCGCCGATCTTCTCGTACGGGTCCTCGAGCTCGATCTCCTTGGCGATGGAGACACCATCGTTGGTGATCGTGGGGGCGCCCCACTTCTTCTCGAGGACGACGTTGCGGCCCTTGGGGCCGAGCGTCACCTTGACGGCGTCCGCGAGCTGGTTCATGCCGCGCTCGAGGCCGCGCCGCGCCTCCTCGTCGAACGCGATGATCTTGGCCATGTGAAGTGGTCCCTCCAGGACTGGGGGTGATTCCTTCGGACCGCGCCCGCGCCCGCGACGGACGGCTCGCCGGCCGTGTGGTTCCTTGCCCCACCTGGCCTGCGGGCCTCACCGACCCGGTCCTTCGTTGTCACTCTCACCTTCAGAGTGCTAACGCCAATGATTAGCACTCGCCCCTGCCGAGTGCAAGCGCCTCGGGACGATCCGCAGGTGAACAGGGGGCGTCCGGGCCCGCCGCGCGCCCGTCGGCCGGGGGTCGGGGAGGTCGCCACCCGGGGTCGCGCCCCGCACCGGGGCATGCCGAAGGGCTCGTGCCCCGGGAGGCGCGAGCCCTTCGAAGATGAAACAGAAGAACGACGCTGTCAGTCGGCGCGTGCTTCAGCCGGTCGCGAGCCGGACCATGTCCGCCTGCGGCCCTTTCTGGCCCTGCGAGATCTCGAAATCGACCCGCTGACCCTCTTCCAGGGTGCGGTAGCCGTCCATCTGAATCGCGCTGTAGTGGACGAATACATCCGCACCACCGTCGACCGCGATGAAGCCGTACCCCTTCTCCGCGTTGAACCACTTGACGGTGCCCTGAGCCATGCCTAACTCCCCTATTACTGGCCCTTGCACAGATCCACACTTCGTGGATCCGGGTCAGACCTCACCCCCCAGTTGGTTGGGGGCGTGCGCCGGAACGCGTCGACCGCGGCTGAATGTATCTGCCCAACTGCCGTCTGCAACAGGTCAGTCGGACGAGAATTCTGGACGTGCGAGATCCGGAATGTGGCGCAAATTCGCCAGAATGCAGGGCAAGTCGGGCCCTGCAAAAGCCACAAATGCCGCAAATGCAGCACACACTTTGGCTGCTTCTTGTCGGGCACGGGCGGAAATAAAAGGCTCCGGAACCGGTGATCAGGACCGGGTTCCCCAACTGTACCGCGCTCAACCACACTGAATTGCCCCCTCCGCTTCTATCGCGGAGAGAGCAATTGCATGAACTCTCGGTAATCGCTGTTACCGACGGTTACTACCGGCGGGTACTGAACATCGGTCAGCCACCTGCGACGGCCGGAATGATCGAGATGCCGGCACCGGCCGGAGTCGCCGTTTCGAGACCCTGCTCGAAACGGACGTCGTCGTCGTTGACGTACACGTTGACGAACCGGCGCAGCTTGCCCTGGTCGTCCAGGACGCGCGCGGCGATGCCGGTGTGGTTCTTCTCCAGGTCGGAGATGACCTCGCCGAGGGTCGCGCCCTCGGCCGGGACCTCGGCCCGGCCGCCGGTGTAGGTGCGCAGGATGGTCGGGATGCGAACGGTGACGCTCATGGTGTGTGATCTCCGGTCAGGTAGTCGGCCTCAGGGGCGCGGGAAACTGCGCGACCAGCCCCAACCGGCCCGCAGCGCGCGTACGGTCTCCTAGCGGAGCGCCCCGCTCATGATGCGAGGCCAGCCTCTCGGAAAGAGTCCAGGTTCGGGCGGATGGTCGCGGTGAGTCCGGTGCCGGCCACCGCGTCCAGGGTCTTCAGGCCGTCGCCGGTGTTCAGGACGACGGTGGTCTTCGTCGGGTCGAGCAGACCGTTGTCGATCAACTTCTTCGTCACGCCCACGGTCACGCCGCCGGCCGTCTCCGCGAAGATGCCCTCGGTGCGCCCCAGCAGCTTGATCGCGTCGACGACCTGCTCGTCGTTCACGTCCTCCACCGCGCCGCCGGTCCGCCGCGCGATGTCGAGGACGTACGGACCGTCCGCCGGGTTGCCGATGGCCAGCGACTTGGCGATGGTGTTCGGCTTCTGGGGCCGGACCACGTCGTGTCCCGCCTTGTAGGCGACGGACACCGGGGAGCAGCCCTCCGCCTGCGCGCCGAAGATCTTGTACGGCCTGTCCTCGACCAGC
The DNA here is from genome assembly GCF_003032475.1 of Streptomyces sp. P3. Lineage (NCBI taxonomy): Bacteria > Bacillati > Actinomycetota > Actinomycetes > Kitasatosporales > Streptomycetaceae > Streptomyces > Streptomyces sp. P3. The sequence continues at coordinate 2,582,664 of NZ_CP028369.1, read as the reverse complement.
CCGAGCTTGATCAGCTCCTGCAGACCCTTGTCGATCTTCGTGAGCTGGGAGCCGGACGCGATGGGCACCACCAGCTGGTCGGGCAGCCGCCAGCCGAGCTGCTCGCAGATCTCGTACGCCAGCGTCTTCGAACCCTCGGCGTAGTAGGGCCGCAGGTTGACGTTGACGAAGCCCCAGCCCTCGCCCGCCGGGTCGCCGATGAGCTCGGAGCAGAAGCGGTTGACGTCGTCGTAGTTGCCCTCGATGCCGACGAGCTCGCCGCCGTAGATCGCGGCCATGACGACCTTGCCCTGCTCCAGGTCGTGCGGGATGAACACGCACGAGCGGAAGCCGGCGCGGGCCGCGGCGGCGCCCACGGCGCCGGCCAGGTTGCCGGTGGAGGAGCAGGAGAGCGTGGTGAAGCCGAACGCGCGGGCGGCCTCGATGGCCTGGGCGACGACCCGGTCCTTGAAGGAGTGGGTCGGGTTGCCGGAGTCGTCCTTGACGAAGAGCTTCCCGGCGTCGACGCCCAGCTCGCGGGCGAGGTTGTCGGCCTGTACGAGCTTGGTCCAGCCGGGGTTGATGTTCGGCTTGTCGGCCACGTCCGCCGGGACGGGCAGCAGCGGCGCGTAGCGCCAGATGTTCGCGGGTCCCGCCTCGATGCGCTTGCGCAGCTCCTCCGTGTCGTAGGAGGAGAAGTCGTACGCGATCTCGAGCGGGCCGAAACACTCCTCGCACGCGAAGACCGGACCGAGGGGGACGCGGTGGCCGCACTCGCGGCAGCTCAACGCGGTGGCCGGACCGAGGTCGACAGCGGAGGTCGTAGAGTCCGTGGTGCTTGCAACAGTCTGCGCAGCCATGTGAGGCGAGGCCCTTTCTCCTCATCTTCCTCACGACGCACTTCGCCGTGAGACGGATTTGGCACCTTCCCGAGCCGGGAGCCTCGCTGAACGATCAACACTGATCTACGAGAACCGACTGGAGGGTTGCCGGGGCTTCATCGGGCCGTGTCCCTCTGCCCCTCTGGATGAGCGGTATTCGGTTGTTGATCTGTGGGCGCCGATGACCCTGACATGCGATGGTCACCCGCGTTGTCCAAGACTGTAACCGAAGGCCAGGACAGTTGAGATAGTCGTCCGAACCGCGAGATGGATCACACAGGACCGTACTCGCCGAGAGAACGCAGAGGAGCCGCCGACGTGCTGGAAGAAGTGGAGCGCTGGCTGAGCACCCGTTCCTGGTCCCTGACGGACCGCCCACTGCACCGGATTCTCGCCGCGAAACAGCGCACGGGCCAGTCGGTGAGCGTCGTGCTGCCCGCGCTCGACGAGGAGGAGACGGTCGGCGAGATCGTCGCCGTGATCCGTCACGACCTCATGCAGCAGGTCCCGCTCGTCGACGAGATCGTCGTCGTCGACTCCGGATCGACCGACCGCACCTCCGAGGTCGCCGCGGCGGCGGGCGCGCGCGTCGTCCACCGCGACGAGATACTCCCCCGCATCCCGGCCGTGCCCGGCAAGGGCGAGGTGCTGTGGCGCTCGCTGCTGGTCACCCGCGGGGACGTGGTCTGCTTCGTCGACGCCGACCTGCGCGAGTTCTCCTCGGACTTCGTCTCGGGGATCGTCGGCCCGCTGCTCACCGATCCGGACGTGGACCTGGTCAAGGCCATGTACGACCGCCCGCTGGGCGGCGCGGCCGGTCAGGGCGGGCGGGTCACCGAGCTGATGGCCCGCCCCCTGCTCAACATGCACTGGCCGCAGCTCGCCGGGTTCGTGCAGCCGCTCGGCGGCGAGTACGCGGCCCGCCGGAGCCTGCTGGAGCAGCTGCCCTTCCCGGTGGGCTACGGCGTGGAGCTGGGCATGCTGGTCGACGCCCTGCACCTGGTGGGCCTCGGTGCCCTCGCCCAGGTCGACGTCGGCGTGCGCAAGCACCGCCACCAGGACGGCCAGGCCCTGGGCCGGATGGCGGCGGCGATCTACCGCACCGCCCAGCTGCGGCTGGCCCGCGGCCATCTCGTCCGCCCCGCCCTCACCCAGTTCGAGCGCGGCCCCGACGGCTTCGAGCCGCACACCCACTCCGTGGACACGGAGGAGCGACCGCCGATGACGGACATCGCGGAGTACGCGCGCCGCAGGGTGGCCTGACCGCGTACCCGGCCGCCGCGACAGGGCGCCGGCGGCGGCGACACGGCCGGACACGGCCCCGCCGCCCGGCGCGGCCGCACGTTTGAGTGTTTACAGAGCGGGCTAGGTTGAGGCTTATGGCTTCCACGCACGACACGTCTGCCGCCCGGGGTGCCGAGGTACTGGTCGCGTCCAACCGCGGTCCGGTCTCCTACGAGGTGCGCGAGGACGGCTCGCTGCACACGAAACGCGGCGGCGGCGGACTGGTCTCCGGTCTGTCGGCCATCGGCCCCGACGCGGGTGCGCTCTGGGTGTGCTCGGCCCTCTCCGACGGCGACCGCGAGGCGGTCCGGCGCGGGGTCGGCGAGGAGGGCGTGCGTATGCTGCCCGTCCCGGCCGACGTGCACGCCGACGCGTACAACGGCATCGCCAACTCGGTGCTGTGGTTCGTCCACCACCTGCTGTACCAGACCCCGCTGGAGCCGGTCTTCGACGCGGAGTTCCGCCGCCAGTGGGCCGCGTACGAAACATACAACCGGGCCTTCGCCGAGGCGCTCGCCGAGGAGGCGGCGGACGGCGCGGCCGTGCTGGTCCAGGACTACCACCTGTGTCTCGTCCCCGGCATGCTCCGCGAGCTGCGCCCCGACCTGCGGATCGGGCACTTCTCCCACACGCCGTGGGCTCCCCCGGACTACTTCGCGCTGCTCCCCCGGGACATCCGCGCACAGCTGCTGCGGGGCATGCTCGGCGCGGACCGGCTGGGCTTCCTCACCCGGCGCTGGGCGGACGCCTTCACCGCGTGCTGCGAGCAGTCCACCGGGGGCCTGGGCGGCACCGAGGTCGGTGTGCACGGGCTCGGCGCGGACGCCGACTTCCTGCGCGAGCGCTCGCACCGGCCGGACGTCGAGGAACGCATGGCGTCCCTCCGTGCGGAGATCGGCGAGGGACGCAAGGCGATCGTCCGCGTCGACCGCACCGAGCTGTCCAAGAACATCGTGCGCGGCCTCCTGGCCTACCGGCAGCTGCTCGACGACCACCCGGAGTGGCGCGAACGGGTCGTCCACGTGGCCTTCGCCTACCCCTCCCGCCAGGACCTCACCGTCTACCGGGACTACATGGCCGAGGTGCGGCGCCTGACGGACGAGATCAACACCGGCTACGGCACGCCCGGCTGGACCCCGGTGCTGCTGAACCTCGAGGACGACTTCGCCCGCTCCCTCGCCGCCTACCGCCTCGCGGACGTCGCGCTGGTCAACCCGATCCGCGACGGCATGAACCTGGTCGCCAAGGAGGTCCCGGTCGTCTCCGACGAGGGCTGCGCGCTGGTGCTGTCCCGGGAGGCGGGCGCGTACTGGGAGCTGCGCGAGGACGCGATCACGGTGAACCCGTACGACGTCCTGGAGACCGCCCGCGCCCTGCACGAGGCGCTGTCCATGCCGCCGGGCGAGCGGGCCGAGCGCACGAAGCGGCTGTCCGCCGCGGCGACCGCGCTGCCCCCGGCCCGCTGGTTCCTGGACCAGCTGAACGCCCTGCGCGCGACGCAGCCGGGCTGAGCGGCCGACTGCGGGCCGGGGCGGGCCGCCGACGGCATGCCCCGGCCCGTACGCGGGCTCGCCCGCCCGGCCGTACGCGGCTCAGCCGAGCCGTGCCGCCAGCTGCCGCAGCAGCCGTACGACCCCGGCGGGCCCGTCGACGACCAGGTCCGCGCGCTCGGCCAGTTCGCCGACCTCCGCGCTGCCACTGCACACCAGCAGTCCGGGGACGCCGTCGGCGCGCAGTTTCTCGACGGCCGCGAAGGCGGGGAGGTCGCCGAGGTCGTCGCCGGCGTAGAGCACCGAGCGGGCGCCCGTCTCGCGGACGTGGTCCAGCAGGGCCACGCCCTTGTCCATGCCCGGCGGCCGCAGCTCCAGGACCATGCGGCCGGGCTCGACGATCAGACCGTGCCGGGTCGCGAGAGCGGTGAGGGGTCCGCGCAGGGCGTCGAAGGCGGCCCGGGGGTCGTCGGCGCGGCGGGTGTGCACGGCGACGGCCCGGCCGCCCTTCTCCTCGATCCAGACGCCGGGCCGGTCCCCGGCGGCCGCGAGGACCTGCGGAAGCCCGGCACGGACGGCGGCCACGCCGGGGTGCGGTTCGGGGGCGCTGAGGGCGCCGGTTCGGGCGTCCCAGCGCTCGGCGCCGTAGTGGCCGAGCACGGTGAGCCGGCCCAGCCCCTCGACCCCGGCGAATCCGCCGTGCCGTACGGCGACCTCGGCGGGCCGCCCGGTGACGACGGCCACGCCGGCCACCTTCGGGGCGAGCTCGGCGAGCGCGGGGACGGCGTCGGGGTGCGCCCGGGCGTCCTGCGGGTTCTCGACGATCGGGGCGAGGGTGCCGTCGAAGTCGAGGGCGACGAGGGCGGCCGACGGGCGGCCGACGATCGCGTCGAGCGCCGCGCGGCCCGCCGGGGTGACCGGAACGGGAAGGGGGCCGGGTGCCGTGGAGTGCGTCTCTGGGGTGCCCATACAGGGACGATAACCAGCGAGCGCCGCCGCTAACGTTCCGTCCGTCTCGCTTCTCGTACTCTGCGCAGCCGGTTCACCGTGACCGGGTCGTGGGCCAGCGCGCGGGGGTCGTCGAGGAGGGCGTTGAGGAGCTGGTAGTAGCGCACGGGCGCCAGGTCCAGTTCCTCGCGTATCGCGCGTTCTTTCGCGCCGGGGCCGGGGAACCCGCGCCGTTCGAGGGCGAGGATGCCGCGCTCCCGCACGCCCAGCCCGTCCTCTTCCGCCCGCCGTTCCCGGCCCGCCTCCATGCCCACCCCGCTGCCCGCCTCCGTGCCCGACTCCATGACCCGCACGGTAACGCCCGCCGCTGACATCCGGCTCATTCGCCGGCGGCGCTCTCCAGCGTCGTCGCGGTCGTCTGCAGGCCGCCGAGCACGTCGGCGGGGCTGCCGTTCGCGGTCACGGCCTGGCCGATCCGCTTCTTGATCTGCGCGCTGACCCTGGCCCACGAGGTCCGCCCGACGGGGTAGCTCTCCGACAGCGGCAGCTCCGCGAGGAACGGCTTGAGGTCGGCGTCCTCCTTGGCCGCGCCCATGACCAGGGACGCGGAGGTGGTGACCGGCAGCAGGTCGTACTCGTGGGAGAAGTCCAGCACGTTCTCCTTGCTGTAGACGAAGTCGAGGAAGTCGCCGATCTCGTCGCCGTGCCCGCCCCGCTTGAAGGCGGTCATCCAGTCCGCGACGCCCAGGGAGGTCTTGCTGGGGCCGTCGAGGCCGGGCATCGGCACCATGCCGAACTCGACGCCCTTGGCCGCGGCCGTCTTCATCAGCGAGGGATGCCCGTTGAGCATGCCCACGTCGCCGGCGGCGAAGGCCGCGAACGCCGTGGCCCGGTTCAGCCTGCCCGGCGCGACCGGCCCGGTCAGGCCCTTGCCGACCAGGTCGGTCTTCAGCCAGTCGAGGGTCTCGACGTTCTCGGCGGAGTCGAAGCTGTAGCTGCTGACCGTCTGGGTGTAGCCGCCCCGCCCGCTGAGCAGCCACTGCAGGGTCTCGGCCTGCGCCTCCTCGGGGCCGAGGGGCAGCGCGTAGGGGTACTTCACGCCGTCCTTCTTGAGCGCCCGCGCGTCCTTCGCGAGCTCGGCCCAGGTGGTGGGCGCGCTGATGCCGGCCTCGGCGAAGAGGGTCTTGTTGTAGAACAGCAACCGGGTGGAGGAGGCGAACGGCATGCCGTACTGCACGCCGCGCACCTGGCCCGCCCGCGCGAGCTGGGGCGCGAAGTCCGCCTCGACGGGGATGGAGAGCACGTCGCCCGCCTTGTACAGCAGGTCGTCCGCCGCGTAGTCGGCGTAGGCGCCGATCTGGGCCATGTCGGGGGCGTCGCCCGCGTCGACCATGGCCTTGACCTTCGCGTCGACGTCGTTCCAGGAGTACACGCTGACGTCGACGGTGACGCCCGGGTGGTCCTTCTCGTACGCGGCGACGAGCCCGTCCCAGTACTTCTTCGAGCTGTTGGCGCTGCTGTCGCCGTAGTCGGCGGCGACGAGTCTGAGAGTGACGTCGCCGGAACCCGAGGCCAGTCCTCAGCCGGTGAGGACCGCGGCCAGGCCGAGGGCGGTCACCCCCGCCACGGTCGCCGTGATCGTTGCTGACTTCCGTGCCCGCCGCTGCACCGCACTGCTCCCAACTGATTGCTCATACCAATGGACCGATATTCGGATCAAGGTCTACACCACCCATGCGGACCGGACCTCTCCGGCCCCGGGTCCGGCACGCTACCCCCACAACCAGAAGTGGACTAGACCTCTCGCGGGTACTCGGTCCACACTGTCCCCGTGAGACATGTCATCGCCCTCGATGTGGGCGGCACCGGGATGAAGGCCGCCCTGATCGGCGCTGGGGGTCCCCCCTCCGGGGGAGGCACACTGCTGCACCGGGCCCTGCGGACCACCGGCCGCGAGCGCGGACCCGACGCCGTGGTCGCCGGCATCCTGGAGTTCGCCGCCGACCTGCGCGAGCACGGCGCCCGGGAGTACGGCGAGCCCGCCGCCGCGGCCGGCGTCGCCGTGCCCGGCATCGTCGACGAGACCGGCGGCGTCGCCGTCTACTCGGCCAACCTGGGCTGGCGGGACGTCCCGCTGCGCGCCCTGCTCGCCGAACGCCTCGGCGTCCCGGTCGCCCTCGGCCACGACGTGCGCGCCGGCGGTCTCGCCGAGGGCCGGATCGGCGCCGGCCGGGGCGCCGACCGCTTCCTGTTCGTGGCGCTGGGCACCGGCATCGCGGGCGCGATCGGCGTCGACGGCCGCGTCGAAGCGGGCGCGCACGGTTTCGCGGGCGAGATCGGCCACATCGTCGTCCGGCCCGGCGGCGCCCCCTGTCCGTGCGGGCAGCGCGGCTGCCTGGAACGGTTCGCGTCCGCGGCGGCGGTCGGCGAGGCGTGGGCGGCGGCCGTCGGGGACCCCGCGGCGGACGCCGCGGACTGCGCGAAGGCCTTCGCGTCCGGCGACCTGGAAGCCGTCCGCGTCTGGCAGGGCGCCGTGGACGCCCTGGCCGACGGCCTGGTCACCGCCCTCACCCTGCTGGACCCGCGCACCCTCGTCATCGGTGGCGGCCTGGCCGAGGCGGGGGAAGCCTTGTTCACACCGCTGCGGGACGCCGTCCGGCGGCGGGTGACCTTCCAGAAGCTGCCGGACATCGTCCCGGCGGCCCTGGGCGACAGCGCCGGATGCCTCGGCGCCGGCCTGTTGGCCCGGGATCTCCTCGACACGACCGACGGCATGGAGGTAACACCCTGATGGCCACCCCCCTAGGGGCGCGGGGAACTGCGCAGTCGACCACATCCCACTCGCAGGTACTGACCGGCGCCAAGGTGGTGCTGCCGACGGGTACGGTCCCCGACGGCCGCATCACCGTCATCGGCACGAAGATCGCGGCCGAAGCCCCGCACGGAACTCCGCGGGGCGCCGCCGACATGATCGACGTGCTCGACGTGTCCGGCCACTGGCTGGTGCCCGGCTTCGTCGACCTGCACAACCACGGCGGCGGCGGCGCCTCCTTCTGCGGCTCGGCCGAGGACGTTCTGAAAGCCGTCCGCACCCACCGTGCGCACGGCACCACCACACTCGTCGCCTCCACCGTCACCGACGACATGGACGTCCTGGTCCGCCAGGCCGGCCTGCTGAGCGAACTCGCCGAACAGGGCGACCTCGCCGGCATCCACTTCGAAGGCCCGTTCATCTCGCCCTGCCGCAAGGGCGCGCACTCCGAGGCGCTGCTGCGCCACCCCGACCCGGCGGAGGTGCGCAAGCTGGTGGACGCGGCGCGCGGCCACGCCAGAATGGTCACCCTGGCGACCGAACTGCCGGGCGGCCTGGACTCCGTACGGCTGCTGGCCGAGCACGGCGTGATCGCGGCCGTCGGCCACACCGACGCCACCTACGAGCAGACCGTTCAGGCCATCGAGGCCGGAGCCACCGTCGCCACCCACCTCTTCAACGCGATGCCGCCCCTGGGGCACCGCGCCCCCGGCCCGATCGCCGCCTTCCTGGAGGACGAGCGGGTGACGGTCGAGCTGATCAACGACGGCACGCATCTGCACCCGGCCGCACTCGAGCTGGCGTTCCGTCACGCGGGCCCGGGCCGGGTCGCGTTCATCACGGACGCGATGGGCGCCGCCGGCATCGGCGACGGCCGCTATCTGCTCGGCCCGCTGGAGGTCGAGGTCAGCGAGGGCGTGGCCCGTCTCGCGGAGGGCGGCTCCATCGCCGGCTCCACCCTCACCCAGGACCGCGCGTTCCAGCGGGCGGTGACGATCGATCGGCTCCCCGTCGAGGACGTCGTCGCCGCCCTGTCCGCCAACCCGGCCCGCCTGCTGGGCCTGGCCGACCGCGTCGGCTCCCTGGAGCCCGGCAAGGACGCCGACCTGGTCCTGCTGGACGAAGCCTTCGAGCTCAAGGGCGTGATGCGCAAGGGCGCCTGGGTGGTGGCCCCCGACCTGGCCTGAAACACCCGCCCGCACGACGACGGTGGCCGGCCCGAGGACTGGGCCGGCCACCGTCTCTTTGGCAGGTTCGGGCCTCCGGACGCCGCGCTGGCTCAGGTCCAGCCGTCGACGCACACCCTCCGGAGGAGGCCGGACAGGTGACGGCCCGACGGCGGGCGACCTGGACCGGTGACCTACGAGGAGCTGACGACGCGGGTGTCGGTCAGCGGCGAGGGAAGAGCGGCCAGAACCGGCCCCCGCGAGATCCCACGGGGCAGGCCGCCGGTTCCGCTGGAAGACTCACCAAGATCTTCATGAGTCTTCTAGCTCCGCCAGCCCGCCTCGAGCGACAGCTGGTCGAAGTTGGCGTCGCAGGAATTGCCCTGCTCACAGGAGATCTTGATGGTGTTGGTGCCCTTGTTGAGGGTGAGGTTCGCCCAGGTTTTGGTCCAGCCCTTGGCGTAGTCGCCCTCCGCGGCATTGGCGAAGTTCGCGAGGTTCAGCAGACGGGTCTGCGCCGTGCCGTTGATCGTGAGCGTGGCCTTGGCGTCCTTGCCGGGCACCCCGTAGTTCACGTTCAGCGTGTACTTGCCGTCCTCGGGGATGCCGCTGACGTTCCAGGTGATCGCCGCGCCGACGGCGTTGAAGTTCGTGACGTAGATCCCACCGTCGGCCTTCGCGCCCTTCACGTCGGACGCCGTGGTCGTGCCGCCCGTCAGGCTGACCGCCTTCGCGTCGACCGCCGGCAGTTCGACCTCGTTCGCGTCGCCGGTGCCGGACGCGCTGGGCGTCGGGCTCGCCGGGGCGGAGGCCGGGGCGGAGGCGCCGCCGCCCGCCTTGTCGTCGTCCGTGCCCTTGTCGCCGTTGGCCATGGCCACCGCGATGCCGATCACGACCGCGGCGACCACCGCGACCGCGCCGATCAGCAGACCCTTGGTGTTGGGCCCGCCGCCACGGCCGCCGCCCTGCACGGGCTGCCGGCCGGTCGAGGGGCCGCCGCCGGCGGCGAAGTTCTCGGGCGCGGCGTAGTGCGCGTTCGGCTGACCGTACGCGCCCTGCTGCGGAACCGTGGCCGGCTGCCCGTACTGCGCGGTCTGCTGCTGCGGCTGCTGTCCGTACTGGCGCTCGCCGACCGCACGCACCCTGCTGACCGAGTTCGGGTAGCCGTAACCACCGCCGGAGGGCGGCTGCGCGCCGTTGGCCTGGCCGTCGGCGTAGAGGTAGCCGAACGGGTCGTCGTCCTCGGGCGTGCTCGCGCCGTTATTGCCGGGCGTCATCCCTTCGTACTCCTCAACAGTGCGGGGTCGATGCGACACGCGTACGCGTATCCATACGTGTGAGAACTGCGAGCCTACCCGGTCCCCACCGACCAAACGGGTGACTCGGATCGCATCAGCGCGGCCGCGGGACCGCTGACCTGGTGATCATCCCGCACGCCTGTGCTGTTTGGGACGAGATCGTTTCTCTACGTACATGCGCTCGTCCGCGGACTTCAGCACTTCGTCCGCGGTCATCCCGCAGTGCGCCCAGCCGATGCCGAAGCTGGCGCCCACCCGCACGGCCCGCCCCTCGGCCCGGATCGGCTGGATGATCTCGTTGCGCAGACGTACGGCGAGGTCGGCGGCGTCGGCGCGGCCGAGGCCGTCGGCGAGGATCACGAACTCGTCGCCCCCGAGCCGGGCGACCGTGTCGCCGTCACGGACCTGGCGGGAGAGCCGGCGGGCGACCTCGATGAGGACCGCGTCGCCCGCGTTGTGCCCGAACCGGTCGTTGATCGACTTGAAGCCGTCGAGGTCGCAGAAGAGGACGGCGAGCCCCTTGGCGCCGTCGTCGCGGCCGTCCTCGGGGGCGGCGGTGTGCACGTGGTGGTCGTAGCCCTCGAAGGACTCGGCACCGCCGGGCCGGTAGTCGAAGCCGTGGCCGTTGGCGTCGAAGGCGGCGTGGCCGTAGGCCGTGTCCATGGCGTCGACGGCGGCGGGGTGGGTCGACAGGGGCCTCTGACAGAGCCGGGCGGACAGCCGCGAGCGCAGTTCGGCCGAGTTCGGCAGGCCGGTGAGGGAGTCGTGGGAGGCGCGGTGGGCGAGCTGCAGCTCGCGGCGCTTGCGCTCCTCTATGTCCTCGACATGGGTGAGGAGGAAGCGGGGGCCGTCGGCGGCGTCGGCGACGACGGAGTTGCGGAGACTGACCCAGAGGTAGGTGCCGTCCCGGCGGCCCAGGCGCAGCTCCGCGCGACCGCCTTCCGCGGAGGTGCGGAGCAGGGTGCCTATGTCCTCCGGGTGGACGAGGTCGGAGAAGGAGTAGCGGCGCATCGCGGAGGCCGGCCGGCCCAGCAGGCGGCACAGAGCGTCGTTGGTGCGGAGTATGCGCCCGTGCTGGTCGCCGCCCATCTCGGCTATCGCCATGCCGGAGGGGGCGTACTCGAAGGCCTGCCGGAAGGATTCCTCACTGGCACGCAGGGCCTGCTGCTCGCGTTCGAGCCGGACCAGCGCCCGCTGCATGTTCGCACGTAGACGCGCGTTGCTGATGGCGATGGCGGCCTGGAAGGCGTACATCTGGAGCGCTTCGCGCCCCCACGCGCCGGGGCGGCGTCCGTTGCGCGGCCGGTCCACGGACAGGACGCCTATCAGCTCGCCGCAGGCGTCACCGCTGCCGGCGGCGGCGGGCGTGTACATGGGGGCGAAGAGCCGGTCCGAGGGGTGCCATTCGTCCTCGAAGCGGGGCGCGGGCCCGTCGGTGTACCACTGCGGGACGTCGTCGTCGTCGAGGACCCAGCCCTCGGTGTGCGGTATGAAGATCAGGTCGCCCCAGGTCTCGCCCATGCCGAGACGGCGCTCCCAGGACTCGCGCGAGCCGACCCGGCCCGTGATGAGGGCCTCGGCCGCCGGGTTGCCGGAGAAGGCGGCGACCACGAGATCTCCGTCGGCGCGCACGAGGTTGACGCACGCCAGCTCGTACCCGAGTGCCGTGACCACGCCGTCGGCGACGGTCTGCAGTGTGTCGGCCAGGCTGCGGGCCGTGTTCATGTCGGCCATGACCTGGTGCAGCTGTCGCAGGGACGCAAGACGGACGTACGGCTCCGACTCGGTCTCCATGTGTTTCGCCCTCCCCCCGAGACTTCGCAGCGAATCAAGGGTTGTCTTCGGCGCAACGTCGTTTCTGGTGCTTCGTTGTCGGTGTGTGTCTTGTTGTGACGCCTCCGCCACTGAATCACAGCGCGCTGCTCACTCGGTACACAGGGTCAACAATTAGTACGCCTTGTGACTCAAGTCACAGATGAACGTGAACATTTGAGTGGAGTTTCCGCGTTTTTCCTGTGCGTTTCCTGAACACGGACAGCAGCCGCCGGCGCACGGAACGCGGTGATGGGTCCACGGTCCTACGACCCTACTCGGGCGGAGGTCCGATGCGCCGCGCATCGCACGGACACTAGCGTTCCGAGGGTGCCCACAGACATGATCGACACCGTGCCGAAGACCACCTCCGGGCATGCTGAGGGGGTGAGCAACGACGAGTTCCGCGCCGCCATGTCCCGGCTCGCCGACGGCGTGGTCCTGGTGACCGCCCGGGAGCCCTCCCTGGACCCGGACGACCCCCGGGCGCCGGACGGCGAGGACGTCGGCATGACCGCCACCGCCTTCGTCTCCGTCTCCCTGGACCCGCCACTGGTCATGGTCAGCCTGCGCAACGGCTCCCGGATGGACGACCTGCTCGACGAACAGCCCCGTTGGGCGGTGTCGGTCCTCACCGAGAGCCAGCGGCACATCGCCGGCCGCTTCGCCATGAAGGGCCGCATCAGCGACCGCCTCCTCTTCGACGACATCCCGTACACGCGCGGCGAGGCCACCGGCGCACCCCTGGTCGGCGGCGCGCTGGCCACCCTGGAATGCCGCACCGAGCAACGTGTCCCGGCGGGCGACCACACCCTGGTGATCGGCCGCGTCCTGACCGCCGCGACCCCGAGCGCGGACAGCGGCCCACTGGTCTACTTCCGAGGCCGCTACCGCCAGTTGGGCTGACGGCACGGGAGGTGTGCCGGGGCGCCACCGAAATGCCGTGGCCGCCCCGCGACCGGTCCGCCTACGGTGCCCGCATGCGAGCGACAGTCCGGCCCGACAGAACCGTCCGTACCGACGGGACCGACCGACCCGACGGGAGCGACGGGAGCGCCGGACCCGACGGGAGCGCCGCGACGGCTTCCGGACTGCGCCTCGCTGAGATCACCCCCGCCAACTTCGCCGCCGCGACCGGCATTAGCGTCCGCCCCGACCAGGAGTTCGCGGTCTCCCCGGTCATGAAGTCCCTCGCCGAGGCCTACGTCCACCCGCCGGGCGTCGCCTGGCCTCGCCTGATCATGGACGGCGACCGTCCCGTCGGCTTCCTGATGGCCTTCCTCGACATCGACTGGACCGGCGGAGCCGGCGACGTCCCCGTGCTCCGCTCCGGCCTGTGGCGGCTGAACATCGCCGCCGGTGAACAGGGCCGCGGCTACGGCCGGTTCGCCGTGGAGTCGGTAGCCGCGGAACTGCGTCGGCGCGACGCCCGGGAGATGTACGTGACCTGGCACGAGGGCGAGAACGGGCCGAAGGACTTCTATCTGCGGCTGGGGTTCCGCAAGAACGGCGAGAGGAGCGAGGGCGAGACGGTCGGCGTCCTGCGCCTGGACCAGCCCTGAGGCGACGCCGAGCCCCCTCGTCGCCTCACCCCCGCCCCGCGCCGCCCCTCCTCGTCGACTCCCGCCCGTCGCCTCCGCCGCTCCCTACCTCCCGCTCCCTCCCGTCCGCCTCACCGGACCGGCGTCGGCCCAGACCTGAGCCTTGCCCTCGGTCTCGGTCTCGGTCTCGGTCTCGGTCTCGGCCTACAGGAGGGTCACCTGCAACCGGGCGAGGCGTGCGGGCTCGCTCACGACGTCGATCAGGGCGATCCGCCCACCCCCCACGAACGTGAAGCGCACCACCCGTTCCACGCGGTCGCCGGCCAGCACCGCCACCGCCGCCGCGCCGTCCACCAGGGCGGACCGGATCGCGAGGTCGGGCCGGGCTTCGAGGGCGACGCGGTGGAAACTGGACGCACCCGCCGCGACCGCCGCGGCGCCGGCCGTCACCCCGGCCTCGGAACGGGACACGACGTCCGGGTCGAGAACCGCGAGCAGCCCCTCGAAGTCGCCCTCCCGCGCGGCGGCCAGGAAAGCGTCCACCACCTTGCGCTGCCGGACCAGGTCGGCCTCGGGCTCCTGCGCTCCGCGCACCCGGCGGCGAGCCCTGCTGGCGAGCTGCCGGGCGGCCTGCGGGGTCCGGTCGACGATCGCCGCGACCTCGTCGAAGGGCACCCCGAACAGGTCGTGCAGCACGAACGCCAGCCGCTCGGCGGGGGTCAGGGCATCCAGGACGACGAGAAGGGCGGCGCCCACGGAATCCGCGAGCAGGGCGTCCTGCGCCGGGTCGGGCAGGGCTGAGGAGGGCGCGGGAGACCAGTTCTCCAGCGGCTCCTCGGCACGGGAGCGGCGCGAGCGGAGCATGTCCAGACAGACCCGGCCGACGACCGTCGTCAGCCAGCCGCCGAGATTGCCGATCTCCTCGCCCCCGCTGCGGCCGTGACTGCGGCTGAGCCGCAACCACGCCTCCTGAACGGCGTCGTCGGCCTCGGCGGCGGAGCCGAGCATGCGGTGGGCCACGGCGCGCAGCCGGGCGCGGTGCGCCTCGAAGGACCGGGCCAGGAAATCGTCGTCACCCGTCGTCGTCATCGGTTGCATCCTTCGTCCCTCGTCCCGGTTCGGCAGTCGATCGCACTCGTCCTGGGAAGGACGGACGGGTCGGGCGAGATGTGACAGAACAGCGGGACGGGGGAACCGCCGGTCAGTTCGGAGTACCGGCACGACGGACCGGCACGGCGACCGGCGGAGCGGCACGACGACCGGCGGACCGGCACGGCGGGGACCTGATCCGCTTCTGTCAGGACCAGTCGCGGCCGGTCCTGCCCCGCTTGGTGTCGGAGCGCTGCTTCTTCTCCCGCAGCCGGCGCTCGTTGATGCCGCGCGGAATCCGGGTCGGCCTACGCGGCTTGGGCGGCGGGGCGGTGGCCTCGGCGAGCAGGGCGGCGAGGCGTACGGCGGCGGTCTCGCGGTTGCGCCACTGGGAGCGGTGCTCGGAGGCGCGGACGGTGACGACGCCGTCGACGAGCCGCCCGGCCAGCCGTTCGAGCGCCCGCGCCTTCCACACCTCGGGGAACGCCTCGGTGCGGGCGAGGTCGAAGCGGAGCTCCACCTGTGAGTCGCTGGTGTTCACGTGCTGCCCGCCCGGCCCCGAAGACCGCGAGAAACGCCACATGAGCTCGGCCTCGGGGAGCGAGACGGAGCCGCGGACGACATAGGGACCAGACATGCCCCCCATGTTCCCGCTCCGGCCCGGCCCGAGTCACGCGAATATCCGGTCGGTAAAGAAAGTAAAGAAACGCGGAGTGGCGGGGAACCTTGCGCACCCTTCGCTGCGTTCATAGGGATAGCTGTAGCTTCGTGCCCGTACGAAGCCCGTACGAAGCCGTACGCAACGAGGGAAGGACTCCCAACCATGGCTGTAAGCCTGTCCAAGGGTGGCAACGTCTCGCTCACCAAGGAGGCTCCGGGCCTGACCGCCGTCACCGTGGGCCTCGGCTGGGACGTCCGCACCACCACCGGCACGGACTTCGACCTCGACGCCTCCGCGATCGCGGTCAACCTCCAGGGCAAGGTCTACTCCGACGGTCACTTCGTCTTCTTCAACAACAAGCAGACGCCGGACCAGACCATCGTCCACACCGGCGACAACCGCACCGGCGAGGGCGCGGGCGACGACGAGGCGATCAACGTGAACCTGGCGGGCCTCCCCGCCGACATCGACAAGATCGTCTTCCCGGTCTCGATCTACGACGCGGAGAACCGCTCGCAGAACTTCGGCCAGGTCCGCAACGCCTACATCCGCATCGTCAACCAGGCCGGCGGCGCCGAGATCGCCCGCTACGACCTCTCGGAGGACGCGGCCACCGAGACGGCCATGGTCTTCGGCGAGCTCTACCGCAACGGCGCGGAGTGGAAGTTCCGTGCGGTCGGCCAGGGTTACGCATCGGGCCTCGTGGGCATCGCCCAGGACTTCGGCGTCAGCGTCTGATCCACCCGAACGTCACCCGGCGTTCGAACAACCGAGGCGTCCCAGGCAACCTCACCGGACCGTCCGCCCTCTATCAGGAGGGCGGGCGGTCTTCGTGTGACCAGCGGCTCGACCAGTCGCTCGACCGTCACTACCCCGAACCTGCAGCGCGACAGAGGTCGCGCCGCAGCCAAGAGGTTTGACAGTCCACACGGCCGTGCGACGAGTGAACAGCGCGTGCGCGGACCGTGTGCCGGTGCCAGGGGGGCCTGTTCCACATGTCCGTCGTCAGTCGTCGCAAGGTCATGGGTACGTTCGGGGTGGGGGCGATCGCCGCGGCCGGCGTCGGAGCGGCCTACGCCTACCGCGAGACCCCCGCGGAGCCCCCGTCCGCGGCCCCGCCGACCGTCCGCAAGGCCACCGCCACGGGCGCCAACCCGGTCGTGAACGAGAACACGCACGAGGGAACGGCCGACTGGGAAGTCCCCGCGGACGCCCGCCTCAGCACCAAGGACCATCTGGGACAGATCCACGGATACGCGTCGACGACCTCCGTCGCCCCCGGGGAACCCATCTCCTTCCACGTGTCCGTCCGGAACCCGCAGCCCTTCCGCATCTCCCTCTACCGGCTCGGCCACTACGACGGCGAGGGCGGCCGCCTGATGGCCACCGGACCGGAGCTCACCGGCTCGCGGCACCCCGTCCCCGCCCCGCACTCCGAGAGCGGCGCCATCGTGTGCGACTGGCGACCGTCCTGGACGCACCTCGTCCCCAGCACCTGGATATCGGGTGTCTACGTGGCGGTCTTCGAGGCCGAGGACGGCCACCGCAGCTGCACCCCGTTCGTCGTCCGTGAGCAGAACCGCGCGTCAGACCTCCTGGTGGTCCTCCCCTTCACCACCTACCAGGCCTACAACCAATGGCCCATGGACGGCCGCACCGGCAAGAACCTCTACCGGGGCTACCCCCGCCCCGGCGCGGTCGCGGACAGCAACCACCGCGCGTTCCAGGTGTCGTTCGACCGCCCCTACTCCGACCACGGCATGCCCCGATGGGCCGAGCTGGACGTCGCGTTCACGCGCTGGGTGGAGGCCGAGGGCCACGACGTGACGTACGCGACGAGCACCGACCTGCACGAGGGCAGGATCGACCCCGAGCGCTACACGGCGATGATCTTCCCCGGCCACGACGAGTACTGGTCGAAGCCCATGCGGGACGTTCTGGAGAAGGCGGTGGACGTCGGCACCCATCTCGCCTTCCTCGCGGCCAACAACGTCTACTTCCACATCCGGCTCACCGGCGCGGCCGGCGGAGCACCCGCCCGCACCGTCGCCTGCTACAAGACCGCCCCGGACCCGTCCCCCGACGCCAACGGCCCCACCGAGCGCTGGCGTGACCTGCAGGACAAGCACGGCAAGAAGACCGGCCGCGCCGAACAAGGTGTCCTCGGCGTCCAGTACAACGGCATCCTGGCCAAACCCGCGCCCCTGGTCGTCCGCCGGCCGGACCACTGGTTCTGGGAGGGCACCGGGCTCAAGGACGGCGAGGAGATACCCGGCCTCGTGGCCGTCGAGGCCGACGGCTACGACAGCAAGATGCCGTCCCCCAAGGACGCCACCCGCACCCTCCTCTCGGAGTCCCCCTACCGGGTCAAGCCCGTCAAGGGCAGCCCCCCCAAGCGGCGCATCCAGAACACCGGCCTCACCGAACACGAGGGCGGCACCCTCGTCTTCGCCGCCGGCACCTTCTACTGGCCCCTCGCCCTCCAGGACAAGGACCACCACGACCCGCGCGTCGAACGCGCCACCCGCAACCTCCTCGAGCGGATGCTCCTCTCCCGCGGACAGGTCGGAGCGGAATCGGTCGGGGTGTGACCAGCCGATCGGCCCTACCCTGCGGCCCATGGACCTGACTGCCCTCCCGCTCGCCGCCGGCCACGACATCCCGGGCCCCCTCCTCACCGAACTGACCGCCCTCTACGCGTCCAACCGCGAATTCCAGGCGCTCAGCGGCGACTTCCCGGATCCGCACGACATCCGGCCGGAGCAGGTGGCGGCGGGGCTCGCGGAACAGGCGGCGACCGAAGGGGTGGAGGTGCTGCTGGCCCGCAGCGGGGGAAGGCTGGTCGGGGTGGTCGTCACCCTGGCCCGGCATCCCGACCCCGCCGACCCGGACCCCTGGATCGGACTGCTGATGGTCGACGCCGCCGAGCACGGGCAGGGGCACGGCCGCCGGATCGCCGAGCAGATCGAGGAGCGGTTCCGGGCGGACGGCCGCACCGGCCTCCGGCTCGCCGTGCTCGACGCCAACCCCAAGGGCCTCGCGTTCTGGACCGCCCTCGGGTACGAGGTGATCGGCCACCGTCCGGATCTGCAGCACGGGCGCCCCTGCGCCGTGCTGCGCAAGCCGCTGCCGCGGTTGCGCCGAGCCGCGCGCGTCGCCGTCGTCGACCCCGGCGGCTCCGTCCTCCTCTTCCGGTACGTCAACCCCGACGTCGGCCCGCACTGGGCACTGCCCGGCGGCGGACTGGAGGAAGGCGAGACGCCCCGCGAGGCCGCCCTGCGCGAGCTGCGCGAGGAGACCGGCTGGAGCGAACTGGAACCCGGGCCCCTCCTGTGCACCTGGGAACACGACTTCACCCGCTTCGACGTCGTCATCCGCCAGCACGAGCACATCTACGTCACTGAGGGCCCGCACCGCGAACCTGCCGGCCCCGACCTGGCCGCCGCCCACGCCGCCGACGGCATCCTCGGCTGGCGCTGGTGGCCCCGGCAGGAACTGCATGCGTCCGCCGAGCCGGTGTGGCCGTCGGACCTCGCCCGGCTGCTCGACGCACACGACGCGGCGCACCGCACGGCCTGACCGCAACGGCAAGCCCGGCGGACGGACCGGACCGCACGCTGTCCCGCCCTCCCCACCGCTCGGCAGATGTCCAGGGAGCTCAAGGGAGATCGGGGAGCTCAGGGGAGCTCCGGCTTGCCTTCCCCGTACAGCCAGTCCGCCCAGATGTCGTCGAAGTCCGCGTCCGGCGCCGTCCTCTCGACGTACGCCGTGAAGGCGTCCGTGTCGGCGTTCGCGTGCCGGTGGGCGGCGGCCCAGCCCTGCACGATGCCGTAGAAGGCGTCGTCGCCCACGGTCTGCCGGATGCGGTGCAGCACCATCGCGCCGCGCAGATAGACCGGCTTGTCGGAGACATGGGCGGCGCTCGTCGGCTTCGCGGGCGGGAAGTCCCAGAGATCCGGGTACTCCTCGACACCGTGGTCGCAGAGCCCGGTGAACGTCTGCTCCGCCGTGGCACCGCCCTCGTCCTCCTCCCACAGCCACTCCGCGTACGTCGCGAAACCCTCGTTGAGCCACATGTCCTGCCAGCTCTTCGGCGTCACGGAGTCGCCGAACCACTGGTGCGCGGTCTCGTGCACCAGGGTCGGCAGATCGGGGGCGCCCGGGTAGACCGGACGGTTCTGGGTCTCCAGGGCGTACCCGGCGTCCTCCGGGCGGTCGACGATCGCCCCGGCCGACGAGAAGGGGTACGGGCCGAAGTTGTTCTGCGCCCACTCCATGACCTCGGGCAGCCGGGCGAGCACCGCACGGCTCGCCGCCGCCTGCGTCGGGTCGACCGCGACATACACCGGGAGACCGTCGCGTGTCGTGGAACCGGTGACCGTGAAGTCGCCGACGGCGACCGTCGCCAGATAACTCGCCATCGGCTCGGCGGTCCGCCAGAAGAACGTCGTACGGCCGTCGCCCGCCGCCTTCCGGCTCCGCAACTCCCCGTTGGAGACGGCCGTCAGCCCCTTCGGGACGGTGACGGCGATGTCGTAGGCCGCCTTGTCCGACGGATGGTGATTGCCCGGGAACCAGGCCATCGAGCCGACCGGCTCACCGAGGGCCAGGGCGCCGTCCTCGGTGCGCAGCCAGCCCTCCTTCGAACCGTCCGGATCGGTGATCGTGCGCGGGCTGCCGGAGTAGCGGATCGTCGCCTCGAAGGTCTCGCCCTCGGACAGGGACTCCGACGGGCGGACCGTCAGCTCCTGGCCGTCCCGCCGGAACTCGGCCGCCACGCCCTCGACGGTCACCCCGGCCACATCCATGCCCGCGAGATCCAGCCGGAAGGCGGAGAGATCCCGAGTCGCGCGGGCCGTGACGACGGCAGAGCCGCCGAGGCGCCCGCCGTCCGGGTCGTAGGCGAGCGTCAGGCCGTAGTGCGAGACGTCGTAGCCGCCGTTGCCCGCCTTCGGGAAGTAAGGGTCACCCACACCAGAGGCGCCGTCGGAGCCGCCCCCCGCGCCCCCGTCGCAGGCCGTGAGGACGATGCTGCAGGCCAGTAACCAGGCCACCATCGGGACACACCGCACGGATCTGGACATGCCAGTGATCTTATGGGGACGTCCGGCACGCACACGGGGCCGTGACACCATCGCCTACGTGCTCGACATCGGCTACGCCCTCTCCAACCGCTTCCCGGATCCGCCGCAGACGGACTACCGGCGCGCGGACGTCCGCGCCCTGCGCCACGACCTGTTCTGCGGGGACGTCTACCTCGCCGACACCAAGGCGGACCGCGAGGTGTCCACAGCCTGGGGATGGGTGCCGGTACTGGACTTCGCGTGGGCGCTGTGCGACATCGTCGAGCAGATCGACCAGGATCCCGCGGGCTCCCGCGCCTCCCGCCCGCAGTACGCCGAACTGGACTTCACCGAGTCCACCGACCGCATGCTCTTCGAACGCCGCTTCGGCTGGGTGGACGTCGAGGCCGACTGGATGCCGGCCGAGGAACCCCCGCTGACCTTCTCGCACACCGAACTCCGGCGCGAGGCCCGCGACTTCCTGCACGACCTGCTCGCCGACCTCATCGACCTGCACGACGACCTGGGCGAGAACCCGGCCGTCTGGACGCTCCAGGCACGCTTCCCCCGCACGAAATGACGCCGGTCACCCCTCCACTCTGATCCCCAGCTCGCCCGCCAGCACCGGGGCCAGATCCAGCAGCTGGGCCGCACTGATCACCGCGCCGGACAACCGGCCCACACCCCCCGCGATGCCGAGCTCCACCGCCCCCCGCAGATCCACGTCACTCAGTGTCGCCGCCGTGAAGTCGACGGACTTCACGGCGCAGTCGACGAACTCGACGCGCTCCAGACGCGCACCCCCGAAATCCGGCTCGACCAGGACACACCCCTCGAAGACGACGTCCCGCAACCGCGCCTGACGCAGATTCAGATAGTCGATCTTGCCGCCGCGCACCACCACCCGCTCCAGCACCGCGCCGTACAGCTGCGCACCCCCCAGACGGGCGTCGAGCACCTCGACGTCACGCAGCGTCGCCTCCGCCAGATCCGTGCCGACACCCCGCGGCCCGGTGAGGACGGAGTCCAGGAACCGGGCCTTGCGCAGCCGCGTCCCGTCCAGCGCGCACCCCGTCACCGCGCAGTCCATGAACCGGGCGCCCCCGCCGTCCTGCTCCGCCAGATCCCGCTCACGGAACTCCACGCCGTCGTAGTCCCCGTCGGGCTCCAGCTCCCCGTCCGCGAACGGCTCGAGCACCGGCAGCCGCACCTCCGGCCGCCGTGCGCCCCTCACCACGCCGGGCCGCCTGCCGCCGGCCCCGCCCGTCACCGCTCCCGAGCGCGCGCCGTCGCCTGCACCCGTGCCTGTCCTCGCCATGGCCCCATGCTGCACCCCGCCACTGACAATCGCCGTCCCCCACCGTCATCGGTCGCACCGGCGGCCGCCACGGGACGGCCCGCACCGAAGCCGCCGACGGCCGCCTCGCCCCGGCCGAACCGGCCCTACCCCCGGGGCACAGCCGCCGTCCCCTCCGGCCGGCGCGCCCTTTCCCGCCCCCTGACCAGCGGAAAACACCCCAGCCCGATCAGCACGGAGACAAAATGTCCGAAGTCCGTGAACGTCGGCGCCTCCGCCAGCGGAAGACCGTAGAAGACGAGGACCACCACGAGATACACGTACCGCCACGGCGAACGCATCCCGTGGAACAGCACCGCCACCACACCCGCCAGCGCGTAACTCACACCCACGTCCAGCGTCTCCACCGACGACCGTGGGGCGAGCCCGGCCTGGATCGCCACCGCCAGCGCCCCCTCACTGGCCAGCGTCGCCAGCACGTGCGCCGCCGCGCACACCGCCAGCCACCGCGCCGTCCCCAGCCGGCGCTCCGCCCGGGCGTGGAACACCGTGTACAGCACCGCGTACGGCACCCAGTACCCGCCGTCGATCCACATGGCACTCGCCACCAGCACCCGCACCGGATGCCGGGACAACTCATGGATGTTCGTCGACCGCTGGAGCAGAAACTCCTGCTCGAACTCCGGGGACATACGGTGCAGCGCCACCGTGGTGACGAACAGGACCGCCAGCCACACATACGTACCGGGCGCACTGCGGACGTACGCCCACACCGCCTGCCCGACCCCGGAAAACCTCCTGAGCCGTCTCACCGGCCCAGTATCGTCCCCGAGGTGATCGACGTTCCGGCCGCACTCGCCGCAGAACAGGTGAAGTACAACGGCCCGGCGGGCCAGGCCTTCGTCACCGGCCTCCCGGACCTCGCCCAGAGCTTCCTCGACCGCTGGGAACTACGGGTCGACGGCCCCTCCATGCACGGCGTGTGCGCCCTCGTCCTGCCCGTCACCACCGCCGACGGCGCGGGAGCCGTCCTCAAACTCCAGCTCCTCGACGACGAGAGCGCCGGCGAACCCGTCGCCCTGCGTCTCTGGAACGGCGACCACGCCGTACGCCTCCTCCGGCACGACGAACCGACGGGCACGATGCTCCTCGAACGCCTCGACCCGTCCCGCATGCTGTCCCACCTGGACGACGTCCACGAGGCGGTCCTCGTCATCGCCGGTCTGCTGACCCGCCTGACGGCCCTCCCGGCGCCGGAGGGCATGCGCCGCCTCGACGACATCGCCCACGCCATGCTGGAACAGACACCCCGGGCCCTGGAACACGTCCCGGACCCGACCGACCGCCGCCTGATCGCCGACTGCGCGGCCGCCCTGCGCGAGGTCGTCAGCGAACCCGGCGACCGACTTCTGCACTGGGACCTGCACTACGAGAACGTCCTCGCCGCCGACCGCGCCCCCTGGCTCGCCATCGACCCCAAACCCCTCGCCGGCGACCCCGGCTTCGAACTCCTGCCGGCGATCGCCGACCGCTACGACCCGGCGGACGTGCGCTGGCGCTTCGACGCGCTGACCGCGACCCTCGGCCTCGACCGCGAACGGGCCCGCGCCTGGACCCTCGCCCGGGTCCTCCAGGACTGTCTCTGGGAGATCGAGGACGGCCGCCCCCCGAAGACGCGAAGGCTGCGGACCGCCCGCCTCCTGCGAGGCCGACGACAACCCCGGCCGGGCGGGAAACACGAATGAAGCCCAGGTCAGAAACATCCTGACCTGGGCTTTCCATGAGCCCCCTGTCGGATTCGAACCGACGACCTACGCATTACAAGTGCGGCGCTCTGGCCAGCTGAGCTAAGGAGGCACCGCGCGTGACGACACCGCACGCGAGGGCGGCACCACTGTACACAGCCCCCGATTCCGAAGGCCACGGACTTCTCCCCGCCACGCCACTCGAACACGGTGTGCGGCCATCCGTCACGGTGCGCGACCATCCGTGCACCGTTCGTCGATCCGCCCGACGCGCTGTCCCGAGAACCGGCTCCCGGGGAGGGATCCACGGGGAGGCGGCCGCCCGGGCCCGTTCGAGAATTCCCGCGAAGTTCACATGCCTTCGGGTACTGACAGATCCGCTGAACGCGAGGTAGCGTCCTGACCCAGTTCGCTCATGTGGACTACACCAACCACCTTCCTACAACGGATCGTCCGGCACGTTCCTGCCGGTAGAAGGGGGCCTCAGAGCCATGGCCACTGTTACGTTCGACAAGGCGACCCGGATTTACCCGGGCTCCACGAAGCCCGCCGTCGACGCGCTCGAGATCGACATCGCGGACGGCGAGTTCCTCGTCCTGGTCGGCCCGTCCGGCTGCGGTAAGTCCACCTCGCTCCGCATGCTCGCGGGGCTCGAGGACGTCAACGGCGGTGCGATCCGCATCGGCGACCGTGACGTCACCCACCTGCCGCCGAAGGACCGGGACATCGCCATGGTGTTCCAGAACTACGCGCTGTACCCGCACATGTCGGTCGCCGACAACATGGGCTTCGCGCTCAAGATCGCCGGCGTGAACAAGACGGAGATCCGGCAGAAGGTCGAGGAGGCGGCGAAGATCCTCGACCTGACCGAGTACCTGGACCGCAAGCCGAAGGCCCTCTCCGGTGGTCAGCGCCAGCGTGTGGCGATGGGCCGCGCCATCGTGCGTGAGCCGCAGGTGTTCCTCATGGACGAGCCGCTGTCGAACCTGGACGCCAAGCTCCGTGTGTCGACGCGTACGCAGATCGCGTCGCTGCAGCGCCGTCTCGGCATCACCACCGTTTACGTCACCCACGACCAGGTCGAGGCGCTGACGATGGGCGACCGCGTCGCCGTGCTGAAGGACGGTCTGCTGCAGCAGGTCGACACCCCGCGCAACATGTACGACAAGCCCGCGAACCTGTTCGTGGCCGGCTTCATCGGTTCGCCGGCGATGAACCTCGTCGAGGTGCCGATCACCGACGGTGGCGTGAAGTTCGGCAACTCGGTGGTGCCGGTGCAGCGTGACGCGCTCGCGGCCGCCACCGACAAGACGGTCACGGTGGGTGTCCGCCCGGAGCACTTCGACGTCGCCACCGGCGTGGAGAAGGGTCTCGCGGTCACCGTGAACGTGGTCGAGGAGCTCGGCTCGGACGCCTTCGTCTACGGCAGCGCCCAGGTCGGCGACGAGACGAAGGACCTCGTGGTGCGCGTCGGCGGCCGTGAGGTCCCGGAGAAGGGCAGCACGCTGCACGTCGTTCCGCGTGCGGGCGAGACCCACGTGTTCTCGACGTCGACGGGCGCCCGCCTGTCGGACTGACCGGACGGGCAGGACCCGACCGGACCGGCCGACGACGGTGAATGACGCCTGATTGAACTCCGGCGATTCACTCTGGTTGGTGAAAAAGGCCTCGCAGCCTGCTGCGGGGCCTTTTTTCCGTGCGTACGAAATCCCCGGCACAGCGGACATTTCGGCACGCGGCCGTCAACGTCCTACCCGAAAAGGAGCACAGCTCCATCCCCCGTACGGGTGACTCATTGTCGCGGGGTCATTACTGCACGCTACCCTCTCACGCGTGAAGCACTCCGCGAACCACTCCACCACCCAGCGCACGCGCAGCGGCCGGGGCGGCCCAGCCCGCCGGATCGGCCGCTCGCTCGCTCTCGTCCTGCCCGTCGTCATGGTGCTCTCCGGGACCCTCGCGGTCACCCGGGTCAACTGGTCGGGGAACCCCTCGGATTCGGTGCTCACCGCCTCCGACGTCTCCGCCATGCACCAGTCCTCACGGAAGGCCGCCAAGGCCCCGCAGGACGTGCTGCGCGACCAGTTGCTGTCCGAGCTCCAGGAGAAGGACCCGGGCGTCGCCCTGACCCATCTCCAGGCCGCCGTGAACGGCAAGCCGTCGTTGGCGCGGCACTGTTCGTCGATCGCCCGCGCGCTGGGCCGCGCCGCGGTCCGGATGTACGGCCCGTCACGGGCGCAGTCGTACTCCCGCCCGGTGTGCGACACGGCCTTCGCTTCGGGCGTTCTGGCGGCCCGAGGCTGAGGGCCGCCGGGCTTCGGGCCCGTTCCGGACCGTGCGGCTCCCCTTCCGCCGGGGGAGCCGCACGCCTGCCTGCGCACGGTCGGCACGTACAGTGCGGTCATGACCGATCCGCACGCCGCGTCCCGTCCCACGCAAGCCGTCATCCTGGCCGGTGGCCAGGGGTCACGGCTGCGTCCCTACACCGACGACCGGCCCAAGCCGATGGTCGAGATCCCCGGTACGGGGACGCCGATCATCGGCCATCAGCTCGTCTGGCTCGCCGAGGAGGGCGTGACGGACGTGGTCGTCTCCTGCGGGCACCTCGCCGAGGTGCTGCAGGACTGGCTGAAGACGGCCGATCTGCCCGTCGCCGTCACCACGGTCGTGGAGACGGAGCCGCTGGGCCGTGGCGGTGGCCTGAAGTACGCGGCCGCTCGGCTCCCCCACCCCGACCAGCCCTGGTACGCCACGAACGGCGACATCTGGACCCGTTTCTCGCTGCGCGAGATGGCCGACTTCCACGCCGAGCGCGACGCCATAGCGACGCTGGCCCTGGCGCGCCCGCGGATTCCGTGGGGTGCGGTGCGGACGGACGGCTTCGGTCACATCACGGACTTCATCGAGGCGCCGCCGACGACCTACGAGATCAACGCGGGTGTGTACGTCTTCTCGCCGGCGTTCGCGGGGCTGCTGCCGGAGCGCGGCGACCATGAGCGCACGACGTTCCCACATCTGGCGCGTGAGCGGCGGCTGGCGGGCTTCCCGATTCCGCAGGGGGCGTACTGGCGGGCCATCGACACCGCGAAGGACCTGACGGAGGCGGCGAAGGAACTCGCGACGCTGGGTCGCTGAGGGTCGCCGGCAGACGTCGAGGGTGGCCGGCCCAGCGGCGCCGAAGGGCACCCCGCCGGTCCGGGCGGTCCGTGATCTGTCGCGGGCCCGGGTGGCCCGGTGCGGACCCCGCTGCTCGGCTGCCGGCCGGTGGGTCGGCCGACCGGTTCAGCGGCCCGGGGACACCGAGGCCCCGTACACCGACAAGGGTGCCGTGCGCTGTGAGCGCGCGGCACCCTTCGCGTTTCCCCGGGGGCGGGGTGGGTTCTGTCCGCGGCTCCACCGTGTGGGCGCGGTCAGAACCTCCCCGCCGGCGGCCGGGCCGATCGGTCTACCCGAGGAGGCCGCCGACCAGGCCGGGCTGGCCGGAGGAGGTGGAGCCACCGCCGTGCGAGCCGCCGTCCGAGCCACCGGAGCTGCTGGTCGAGCCACCCGAGCCGGGGCCGGAACTGGTGCTGGGGGCATGTTCCTGCGGGGCGGAGCGCTCGGGCGGGGCCTGGCCTGCGGTGCCCTGGGTCTGGCTGGGCGCTCCGGCGCCTGCGGTGCCGCTGTCGCGGGACTCGGAGGGTTCGCTGTCGGCACCGGCCGTCGGGGCGGCCGAGGTGGCGTCCTGAGTGGGCGAGGTGGAGGCGGCCGGCTCGCGGGAGGTTTTGCGCTTCCCGGACTTCTCGGGCAGGGGCGAGCCTGGCAGCTCGTTGCGAGGGGGCTCGCCGGGGCCGGGCACGACCACGCGGTCGGCGTCGCGGACCGCGCCGCCGAGCAGGGAGCCGGTCAGCAGGGTCAGGCCGACGACGATCGCGGTGACGAGGGCGCCGCGGCGCAGGACGTGGCGGCGCAGCTCCCACAGGTCGGAGCGGGGGCCGAGACGGCGCCAGGCGCCGGCGGCGAGGCGGCCGTCGATGGAGTAGACGGGGGCGCCCGCGATGATCAGCGGCGACCAGGCGGCGAGGTAGATGATGTGGGGGGTGTCGTAGACCGGGGTGGTCTTCCAGCTGACGGTGACGATGAGCGCGGCGGAGAGTCCGGCGCCGACGACCGCGACGACGCGCTGCCAGCAGCCGAGGACGGTGAGGACGCCCACGACGACCTGGAGGAAGGCGATGACGAGGCCGGAGCCGACGGGGTGGTGGAGGGCGAACTGCCGCAGGGGTTCGGCGACTTCCCAGGGGTGCAGGGTGTTCAGCCACTTCACCATGGAGCCGCGCTTGCCGCCGTCGAAGTAGACCGGGTCGCAGAGCTTGCCCATGCCGGCGTAGATGGAGATGAAGCCGAGGAAGATGCGCAGCGGGAGCAGGACCACGCCGAGGTTCATCCGGCGGCCCGGGAAGTAGGCGTGGCGGGCTGGGTCCTCGCCGTGCCGCCGGGTGCGGGGGGCCCGCGCCCGGTCCGGGTCGGGGCCGGTGCCGGTCGGGCCGAAGTCCTCGAACCGGGCGTCGTCGTAGGCGGGTTCGTCGTAGGCGCTGCCCACGGTGGGCATGTGCGGCAGGATGCGGTGTTCGCCGACGGCGGGCCGGCGCTGGGCGCCGACGACGGGGGTCTCGAGGGTCTGTGCGGCGAGGGCGCCGTCGTATCCGCGGTCGTCGACGCCGACGCGGGGGATGACCCGGGTGGCTCCGGCGTCGGCCGCGGGCGGTTCGCCGTGGCCGATGCTGCCTGCCCGCACGGCCTGGAGCAGTCGGTGGGCGCCGGTGTCGTCGGGGGCGGACTTGCCGCTCCAGACGACGGCCCGACGGCGGCCCGCGGAGGCGGCGCCCGCTCGGCCCACCGCCCCGACGGCGGCCATGCGCGCGGTGTCATCGATGGCGCTCACGTGCCGGGCGATCCGCGGGGATTGGTTACGCCGCGTCGACGCGGCCAGCTGCACGCGGAAGCTCGCGTGGCTGACGATGATCTGCGCCGGGTCGCTCGGCACCTTCACCATGCTCAGCGCGGGAGCGTCGTCGAATCCCGACGAGCGGTCCCCCGTGGGTGTGCGGGGTGTTCTGGTGTCCACACTCATCTAACCGAGTGACGTGTGGTTAGGACACTGCTTTGACCCGCCGGATCTGTCCGGACTCCGTCAAGGTTGCACTACGCGCCGGGATTAACCTGTTCGGGTGAACTCGCGGACGCGCGTTCCCCGCGTCTCCCGGCATGTCGCCGGGCACGTCACCCGGCGTGCCGCCGGGTGCGTCGCCGAGCCCACCCGAGCCGCGTCAGCTCCTGCGGCGCGCAGCCTCGTACAGCACGATGCCCGCCGCCACACCGGCGTTGAGCGATTCGGCGCCGCCCGGCATCGGGATACGGACGCGGAAGTCGCAGGTCTCGCCGACCAGTCGGGACAGCCCCTTGCCCTCACTGCCGACGACGACGACGACCGGGCCGTCCAGCGCCTTCAGCGTGCCGACCTCGTGCTCGCCGTCGGCGGCCAGGCCGACCACCGCGATGCCGGCCTTCTTGTAGGCCTCCAGGGCCCGGGTGAGGTTGGTGGCGCGGGCGACCGGGGTGCGGGCGGCCGCACCGGCGGACGTCTTCCAGGCGCCGGCCGTCATTCCGGCCGCGCGGCGCTCGGGGACGACGACGCCGTGCCCGCCGAAGGCGGAGACCGAGCGGACGACCGCGCCCAGGTTGCGCGGGTCGGTCACGCCGTCGAGGGCCACGATCAGCGGGTCCTCACCGTTGTCGTAGGCGGCCGACGCCAGGTCCTCGGGGTGCGCGTACTCGTACGGCGGGACCTGGAGGACCAGCCCCTGGTGGTTGAGACCGTTGGTCATGCGGTCCAGCTCGGGACGCGGGGCCTCCATGAGGTGGATGCCGCCGCGCTCGCCGGCGAGCTGCAGCGCCTCGCGCACCCGCTCGTCGTTGTCGATGAACTGCTGGACGTACAGCATCGTCGCGGGCACGCCCTCGCGCAGCGCCTCGACGACGGAGTTGCGGCCGACGACCATCTCGGACGTGCCCTTGCCGCCGCGGCCGCGCACCGTGGGCCGACGCACGGCCTGCTTCGCCTTGGCGTTCGCGATGCGGTTCGCCTTGTGCTTCTTGCGCATCTCGGCGGGCGGGGTCGGACCCTTGCCCTCGAGGCCCTTGCGTCGCTGGCCGCCACTGCCGACCTGCGCGCCCTTCTTGCCGGACATGCGGCGGTTGTTGGCTGCCATGTGTCTCTCGTCTCCGTGAGCTTCGTACGTGTGTCGTATGCAGTGTGCCGCCCGGAGGGCCGGGCGGCACAGTCGATCAAGGACGGGACTCCGCGGGGAGTCCCGTCGCGGCACTAGCGGGGGCCCAGTGTCCAGCGCGGACCCTGCGGACCGTCCTCGATGGACAGGCCGGACTGGGCGAGCTGGTCGCGGATGGCGTCCGCGGTCCCCCAGTCCTTGCGGGCGCGGGCCGACTCGCGCTGGTCGAGGACGAGCCGTACGAGGCTGTCGACCACGCCGTGCAGGTCCTCGCCCCGGTTCTCCTCGCCGGCCCAGCGGGCGTCCAGCGGGTCCAGGCCGAGGACGCCGAGCATGGCGCGGACCTCGGCGAGGCGGGCCACCGCGGCTTCCTTGTCGTCGGCGGCCAGGGCCGAGTTCCCCTGACGGACCGTGGTGTGCACGACGGCCAGCGCCTGCGGGACGCCGAGGTCGTCGTCCATCGCGTCGGCGAAGGCGGGCGGCACCTCGGCGGCCGGCTCGACGACTCCCCCGGCCTTCTCGACGACGCGCTGCACGAAGCCCTCGATCCGCGCGAACGCCGACTCGGCCTCGCGCAGGGCCTCCTCGCTGTACTCGATCATCGAGCGGTAGTGGGGCGTGCCGAGGTAGTAGCGCAGCACGATGGGCCGCCACTGCTTGACCATCTCGGAGACGAGGACGCTGTTGCCCAGCGACTTCGACATCTTCTCGCCGCTCATGGTGACCCAGGCGTTGTGCACCCAGTAGCGCGCGAACTCGTCGCCGTAGGCCTTGGCCTGGGCGATCTCGTTCTCGTGGTGCGGGAAGATCAGGTCGAGGCCACCGCCGTGGATGTCGAAGGCGGAGCCCAGGTACTTGTGCGCCATCGCCGAGCACTCGAGGTGCCAGCCGGGACGTCCGCGGCCCCACGGCGTCTCCCAGCTCGGCTCCCCCGGCTTGACGGACTTCCACAGGGCGAAGTCGCGCCGGTCGCGCTTGCCGGTCTCGCCGTCCCCCGAGGGCTGGAGCAGGTTGTCCAGTTCCTGGTTGGACAGCTGGAGGTACTCCGGGAAGGAACGCACGTCGAAGTAGACGTTGCCCTCGGACTCGTAGGCGTGACCGCGCTCGATGAGGCCGCGCATCATCTCGATCATCTCGGGAACGTGCCCGGTGGCGCGGGGTTCGTAGGTGGGCGGCAGGCAACCGAGCGCCTGGTAGCCGTCGTTGAACGCGCGCTCGTTCTCGTACCCGATCGACCACCAGGGGCGGCCCTGGTCGTGCGACTTGGCGATGATCTTGTCGTCGATGTCGGTGACGTTGCGGATGAACGTGACGTCGTAGCCGCGGTGGGCGAACCAGCGGCGCATGATGTCGAAGTTCAGGCCCGAGCGGATGTGCCCGATGTGCGGGGCGGCCTGCACGGTGGCGCCACAGAGGTAGATCGAGACACAACCCGGTGTGAGCGGGGCGAAGTCACGGATCTGCCGGGCGCTGGTGTCGTACAGGCGAATAGTCACCACTCCAGGGTAGTGGGCGTGGGGCGATGTCCGACACCTCCGCCGGGCGGTCCGCCTGCCGGTCGCGGGCGCCGCGGGGCGGGCGGACGACGGTGCCGGGCCCGGCGGTCGGGCCGTCGTCCCGGCGCCTCGGCCCGGAGCCTCGGCCCGGAGCCTCGTCCCGGGCATCGCTGCGGCCCTCGCCCCGGCGCGCTCACGCCTGGCGCACGACCAGGGCCGTCGCCACCGCCATGAGGCCCTCGCCGCGGCCGGGGAAGCCCAGCCCGTCCGTCGTCGCTCCGGACACGGACACCGGGGCGCCCGCCGCCTCCGACAGCAGCTTCTGGGCCTCGTCCCGGCGCTTGCCGATCTTGGGGCGGGGTCCGACGACCTGTACGGCGACGTTGCCGATGAGGAAACCGGCCTCGCGGACGATCCGGGCGGCCTCGGTGAGCAGGGTGACGCCGGACGCGCCGGACCACTCGGGGCGTCCGGTGCCGAAGTGCTGCCCCAGGTCGCCGAGTCCGGCGGCGGAGAAGAGCGCGTTGCAGGCGGCGTGCGCGACGACGTCCGCGTCGGAGTGTCCGGCCAGTCCGGGGCCCTCGCCCTCCCATCTCAGGCCGGCGCACCACAGTTCGCGGCCCTCCTCGAAGGCGTGGATGTCGGTGCCGATGCCCACCCGGGGCAGCGGAACGCCGCCGAACGGCGTCTCAGAAGCCATCGTTGAGCCTCCTGCGGGCCAGGACCGCCTCGGCGAGGACCAGGTCGAGGGGGCGGGTGACCTTGAAGGCCTCCTCGTGACCGGGGACGACGACGACCGTCAGACCGAGCTGCTCGACCATGCTCGCGTCGTCGGTGACGTTCTCCGTGACCGTCTCGTGGGCGCGGACCAGCGTGGCGCGGTCGAAGCCCTGCGGGGTCTGCACGGCCCGCAGCCGGGCACGCTCGGGAGTGGCGACGACCGGCTCGGGTTCGCCCGCGGTCTCGGCCGGCCGGACCTCCTTGACGGTGTCGGCGAGCGGCAGTGCCGGGACGACCGCCGGGGCGCCGTCGCGTACCGCCTCGATGACGGCGTCCACCGTGTCGACGGGGACGAGCGGCCGGGCGGCGTCGTGGACCAGCACGATGTCGTGGCCGGGCGGCAGCGCGTCCAGACCCAGCTTCACGGACTCCTGGCGGGATTCGCCGCCGGGGACGACCAGGAAGTCGGTGCGGTCGGGCAGCGCGTGCGCGTCGAGCAGGGACTTCACCTCCGCGGTGCCGTCCGGCGGGGCCACGACGACCACGAGGGAGACCGCGCGGGACGCGGCGAGCGCGCGCACCGCGTGGATCAGCATGGGCGTGCCGCTCAGCGTGCGGAGCGCTTTGGGGGCGCCCGGACCGAGGCGGACACCTAGCCCGGCGGCCGGAATCACCGCCGCCGTGCGGGCCGGCGCGGGGGAGGGACGCGAATCGTCAGACATCGGTTCCTGTCAGGTTTGTGTGCTGTCCTGGCGTGGGTATGGCCTGGGAAGTGCCGGGCGCGACGCCTTGACCGGACCCTTCCGTGACGTGCCGGTCAGGCGGCAGCCCGGGCCCGGCACATCAAGTATCGGGGGATCATCACCCTCGTGGGGCGGTACGGACCGGTCGACTCGTCGGGCGGTGCGCACCGGGGAGGCACACAGAGCGTGCGGCGCGCACGGCGGTGTCCGGGCGCGGACATGCCGCAGCGCCCGGCGACGGGAAATACGTCATCGGGCACCGCGGCAGTTCAGTGTTCTTCCGTGTGCTGAGGCCGGTCCAGGTCCGGCGTCAGGACGCGAGAACCTCGTCGAGCAGGGCTTCCGCCTTGTCCTCGTTGGTGTTCTCCGCGAGCGCGAGCTCGCTCACCAGAATCTGGCGAGCCTTGGCGAGCATGCGCTTCTCACCGGCGGAGAGTCCGCGCTCGCGCTCACGACGCCACAGGTCACGCACGACTTCCGCGACCTTGATGACATCGCCGGAGGCGAGCTTCTCCAGATTTGCCTTGTAACGACGCGACCAGTTCGTGGGCTCCTCGGCGTACGGCGCGCGCAGCACCTCGAAGACCCGGTCCAGCCCGTCCTGACCGACCACATCACGCACGCCGACGAACTCCGCATTGTCCGCTGGCACACGTACCGTCAGGTCACCCTGGGCGACCTTCAGGACCAAGTAGGTCTTGTCCACGCCTTTGATCTGGCGAGTTTCGATAGCCTCGATCAGCGCGGCCCCGTGATGGGGATAGACCACGGTGTCGCCAACCTTGAACGTCATGTGACAGGTACCCCTTCCGTGGCTATCCAGGGTAACACGGAAACTGCGGTTCCTGAATGGCGTTTTCGCAGGTCAGGGCATATCTCGGGGCTTGACAACTGCGACAGGAACGTGCTGCGGAGGGTCGCCGGGAGCGGGTATTCGCAGGTCGGAGCCACTCTCCGAGGGGGGCGAAACGCGTACGTTACACGCATCCGGAGGGCCGCCCGAACGGCCGAACGTCCACATATGTCCGCTTGCGCGTGTGCGACTTCCGCTACTCCGTTCGGCACGCCTGGCCGGTTACCGTTCGTTTCCGGAATTGATCATCGGGCGTTCGGCCGGCGCCGTGATCAATTACCCGGACGGCCTCGCATTCCTTCACGGAAAATCCGCGAGTGCGTGTCGGTCGCGCTTATGCGAATGACGGACGAGCAGGCGGACGACGGATGAAGCCAAAGTGACTGATGGGCTGCTTCCGACTCCTGGGATGCGAGTGACGAAAGTGACGGGGCCCACTCGGCGCGGAGAGAGACGAAGACCCACGGGCGTCCGACTGGGCCCGGGATCATCGAAGAGGCGGGTCGGGTGCGGCGGCGCGGGAACGGCTCGATAACCTGAGGTCCCTGACTGATCCTTAGGGCGGCCTTGTCCACAGAAGAGCCGTCCGTGCGTTCAAGGAGTTGCCGCCGCCGTGAGCAGCAGCCTTCGACGCGGCGCCCTCGCCGCTTCCGCCATCGCGTTCTCGATCGCCTCGCTCGCCGCCTGCGGCGCCGGAAACGACTCCCAGACCCTGGAGATCAAGCCGGACAACGCCGCCGCCCAGGTCGGCGAGATCAAACTGCAGAACGTCGTCGTGATCACCCAGCCCGACCTGGAGTCCACCGGTCCCGCCGTGGTCTCGGCGACCGTCTTCAACGCCGACGACAAGCCGCAGACGCTCGACTCCATCACCGTCGACGGCACCGGCACGTCCGCCGAGCTCAAGCCCGTCAAGGGCAAGGGCGAGCTGACGGTCCCGGCCCACGGCTCGCTCGTCATCGGCGGCGCCGGCAACGCCTCCGCCGTCCTGCCGAACAGCCGTGAGGCCGTCAAGAACGGCGACGCGCAGAACATCACCTTCACCTTCAGCAAGACCGGCGCGGTCAAGCTGGCCGCCTTCGTCGTGCCGGCCGAGGGCTACTTCTCCGGCTGGGGGCCGAGCAAGATCCCGACCGCCACGGCCTCCCCCTCCAAGAGCGCGTCGGCCTCGCCCTCGGAGTCCGCGGGCGCCGCGGAGTCCGGCTCCGCCTCCCCGTCCGGCTCGGCCTCCGCGAGCGCCTCGAACAGCGCGGCGGCGGGCCACTGAGGGCGTCCGCACCCCGGACACGCGAGGAGGGCGGCACCCCGTACCGGGTGCCGCCCTCCTCGCGTGTCCGCACGGCCGCCACCGGGCCGCCCACGGCCTACGGCTCGAACTTGTAGCCCAGACCGCGCACCGTCACCAGGTAGCGCGGCGCGCCCGGGTCCGGCTCGATCTTGGCGCGCAGACGCTTGACATGGACGTCGAGGGTCTTGGTGTCGCCCACGTAGTCGGCGCCCCAGACCCGGTCGATGAGCTGCATACGGGTCAGGACGCGCCCGGCGTTGCGCAGCAGCATCTCCAGCAGGTCGAACTCCTTCAGCGGAAGGTCGACCTTGGAACCGGAGACCGTCACCACGTGCCGGTCGACGTCCATCCGGACCGGCCCGGCCTCCAGGGCCGCCGGGGTCACCTCCTCGGGTTCGCCGCGCCGGCGCAGGACGGCCCGGATGCGGGCGACCAGCTCGCGCGAGGAGAAGGGCTTGGTGACGTAGTCGTCGGCCCCTATCTCCAGGCCGACGACCTTGTCGATCTCGCTGTCCTTGGCGGTCACCATGATCACGGGGACGTTGGAACGGCCGCGCAGCTGGCGGCAGACCTCCGTGCCGGGCAGCCCCGGCAGCATCAGGTCGAGGAGCACGAGGTCGGCGCCGTTGCGCTCGAACTCGTCGAGTCCGTCGGGCCCGGTGGTCGCGACGGCGACCTCGAAGCCCTCCTTGCGGAGCATGTAGGACAGGGCGTCGGAGAAGGACTCCTCGTCCTCGACGACGAGCACTCGGGTCACGGAAGGACCTCCGGGGCGGAAAGCGTCTGGTACGCGGTCGAATCGGGGGATGAGGCGCGGGACGGGGCCCGGTGCGAGGGGTGGGAAGAGGGGGTGGCGACCTCGTCGAGGTCGTCGACGTCGTCGACCTCGTCCGGGTCCGGGTACTGATCCGTGCGGTCACGGGCCACGCCCGCCTCCGGCAGTCGCAGGGTGAACGTGGAGCCCTGGTTCTCGGCGCTCCACACCGTGACCTCTCCGCCGTGCGAGGCGGCCACGTGCTTGACGATCGCCAGTCCGAGGCCCGTACCGCCCGTGGCACGGGAGCGGGCCGGGTCGACGCGGTAGAAGCGCTCGAAGATGCGCTCCTTGTCCTTGTCGGAGATGCCGATGCCCTGGTCGGTCACGGCGATCTCGATCTGGTCCCCGCCCGGCGCGGTCACCCGGCGTGCGGCTATGCCGACGCGGGTACGGGCGGGCGAGTAGTTGACGGCGTTCTCCACGAGGTTGCCGAGGGCGGCGGCCAGCTGGCCGCGGTTGCCCCAGACGCGCAGGCCGGCGGCGTCGTCCTCGTAGGGGCCGCCGAACGGGTCGAGCCCGTCGGGCGCGCCCACGTTCGAGGCCATGGTGATCTGCTTGGCGCCGGCCTGGTGCCGGCAGCGGTCGACGGCCTCGGCGACGAGCTCGGCCACGCCGACCGGTTCGGCGTCCTCGAGCGGGTCGTCGTTCTGCACCCTCGACAGGTCGATCAGCTCCTGGACCAGGCTGGTCAGCCGGGTGGCCTCGATCTGCATACGGCCGGCGAAGCGCTCCACCGCCTCCGGGTCCTCCGAGGCGTCCATGACGGCCTCGGACAGGAGGGACAGCGCGCCGACCGGTGTCTTCAGCTCATGGCTGACGTTCGCCACGAAGTCCCGCCGGACCGCCTCGATGCGACGGGCCTCGGTGAGGTCCTCGACCAGGAGCAGAACCAGCCGGGAGCCCAGCGGGGCCACCCGGGCGGACACGGCGAGGGCCTCGCCGCGCCCGGTCCCGCGCCGGGGGAGGTCCAGTTCGACCTGGCGTATCTCACCGTCGCGCCGGGTGTCCCGGGCCATCTTCAGCATGGGCTCCACGCTGAGCCGGCCGCCGCGTACCAGCCCGAGGGCGTAGGCGGCGGAGCTGGCCTTGACGACGGCGTCGGCCTCGTCGAGCACGACGGCGGAAGAGCGCAGGACGGACAGCACGGTGTCCACGCCGGGCGGAAGCATGGGATCCGTGTGCAGCGAGGTGCGGGTTGGGCGCTTCTGCTCGCGCTCGCTCCAGCGGAACGCCAGCATGGCGATGACACCGGTGAGCACACCGGCGATCGCTGCCGCTGCGGCGACCGCCGCGTTCACGTTCATGCCCTCAGGTTAGGCACGCCATCCGTCCCGGCCACAGCTACCGAGGTGCGACCTCGAACACTCGTCGCCCAGAGTTCACCTCGGAGCCAGTGGTGGTTCATTTGGGGTGACGGAAATCGACGCGTACGGGGCGGACCGTGGCACCGTGGGGCCCGGAGCCCGTGAAGGACCCGGACTTCAGAACGAGCGGACCCCGGCGAACCCGAGCCCGAACCCGAACCGAACCCCGAGAACGACGTACGAGAGGGAACCCTGATGCGGGACGCGTACCACGAGGAACTGGACTCGATCGGCGACAGCCTGGTGGAGATGGCCCGGCTGGTCGGGTCGGCGATCGGACGCGCCACGACCGCCATCCTCGACTCCGATCTGAAACTGGCCGAGAGCGTGATCGAGGCCGACCAGCGGGTCGACGAGCTGCAGCACGACCTGGAGGCGCGGGCCATAGCGCTGCTGGCGCGGCAGCAGCCGGTGGCGACGGACCTGCGGATCGTCGTCACGTCCCTGCGGATGTCGGCCGACCTGGAGCGGTCCGGCGACCTCGCCCAGCACGTGGCGAAGCTGGCCCGGCTGCGCTTCCCGGGCCGCGCGGTCCCGCACGACCTGCACGCCACGATCCTGGAGATGGGCCAGCTCGCGCAGCGCCTGATGGCGAAGGCGGCCGAGGTCATCATCACGAAGGACGTCGACCTGGCGCTCCAGCTGGAGCAGGACGACGACGAGATGGACCTGCTGCACCGCACGCTCTTCCAGCACCTGCTGGACGACAAGTGGAAGCACGGCATCGAGACCGCGGTCGACGTGACCCTGCTCGGCCGCTACTACGAGCGGTTCGCCGACCACGCCGTGGCCGTGGCGAAGCGTGTGGTGTTCCTGGTGACGGGCGAGCACGCGGACGAGCTCCAGCAGGATCTGCAGCCGGAGATCCAGCCGGCGGCGGGCACGGGCGCCGGGACCGAGGCGTAGTCGGGTCGGGTCGGGGCAGGTCGGCTCGGGTCGGTGCGGGGAGTGGTGCGAGCCGGGGCGCGGGCCTGGGTGGGGCGTGGGCCGGGGCGTGCCGGGTCCGGCTCAGGGCGTGCGCAAGCCACTGTGCGCCGTTGATGCGCCCAGGGGAACGGGCATGGAATGGGCACAGGCCCTACGCCTCCGGGAGGAACCCATGGCCGAGTCCCCCAGCACCCCGACGTCCGACCCCACCCAGGAACACCCCACCGAGCAGCCCGCGGAGATCAGGAACCTCATGCTGATCGGCGCGTGCGGCTGCGGCTCCGGGTGCGGCTGCGGCTGCCAGGCGGGCAGCCCCTGCCAGTGCGGCTGAGGACGACCGAGCGACGTATTGCCGGACGAGGGCTCCGGCGCCGACCGTACGGCGCCGGAGCCCTCGTCGGTGCGCACGTCCGGCCGTCGCCCGGCCTCCCGTCGCCCGGCCTCCCGTCGCCCGCGGGGCCGCCCGCCCGGGTCGCCCCGGTGAGCCGGCGGGCGCAGCATGGATACGCGGGGGCGAAGAGACCGACCGACGCGAGATCGGAAGGGGGCGGGCACTCATGACCCGCTTCATGGACGTCCACCACGGCATGCACGGCATCACGGCCGACCAACTCCTCGAGGCCCACCGGGCGGACCTCGCCATCGAGGGTGAGGAGAGCGTGCACTTCGAGCGCGCCTGGGCGGACCCGGAGTCCGGAACCGTGTACTGCCTCTCCGAGGCGCCCTCGGCGGAGGCCGTGCTCCGCATCCACGAGCGCACCGGTCACATGGCGGACGAGATCCATCCGGTGCCGCTCGAGGTGTGAGCCGGGGTAGGCGTCAGGGCTTGACCGAGGAGACGGCGGTGACGGTCACCGTGTTGTCGCACTCGGCGAACTGACCGTCGTCCAGAGCCACTTGGTGCGATCCGGAGCCCGGCAGACCGACCACGACGGTCGGGTACACGGACGGGACCGCGCCGGACTTGCAGTACCCGTCGGCCTCGCCGTGCACCTGCACGAAGGTCAGCTTCGTCCACGCCCTGCCTCCCGGGGCCACGGTGACCGACGAGGCGGTCCCGGTGGTCGTGACGGCGAGCGGGGAGTTGTGCTCGGGGGAGCCGTTGCCGGCCCCCGCGACGGACGGATGGCCCTTGAGCACGCACGCCTTGCCGGAGACGTTGACGAACTCGACGATCGCGGCACCGGTCCCGGTCCCGACGGGCCGCTCGGCGGCCTGCCACGCGGAGACCTTCAGGCTCTTCGCCGCGCAGGCCGCGACGGCGGCGGGCGCGGAGGCGGACGCCTCGGGAGCCGTGGAGGCAGAGGGGGACGGGGCGGTGGGGGCGCCGGGCGCCGAGGCGGTGGGAGTCGCGGGAGTGGTGGGGCTCGATGTGCCGGGCGTCGCGGCGGCGGTGGGCGAGCTCGTGGACGAAGAGGCAGGCGAGGCGGGCGCGGAACCCGCCGGCGCCGACTGCGCGGGCTTCGACGGCGACTCGGTCGGCCGGCACGCCGTCACGGCGAGAGCGGCCGAGATGACGACGGCGGCAGCCACGGCCTTCCTGACCCCGCCCCCGGCCCGGCCCTCACGCCGGAACCCGCTCGAAATCCCGGTGCCGGTGCCGGTCGTCCGCCGATCGCCGTTCATGCCGTTGCCGTCGTTCATGCCGTTCATGCCGTTCATGCCGTCCCCCGAGGTTTCCGGTCGGCGGGGGCGCTCACCCTCGCCGTACTGCTCAGCGGCACAGACGGAAGGAGCGGCTCACGAGGTTCGGCCGGTCGTCGATCTGTGACGCGGCGGTGACGAGACGCCCGCTCGCCGTTCCCGGGCAGCGGGGCGACCATGGGAGACGGGACGGGGGCCGGGGGTGGTTCTGTTCGGGTTCGGGCACTGCACTGCGCTGGGAGGCACCCGTGGCGGGCACCGCGACGACCGAGACAGCCGGAACGACGGACGTGCTGATCGTGGGCGCCGGCCCGGTCGGGTTGAGCGCGGCCGCGGAGCTGCGCCGGCACGGTGTGCGCTGCCGCCTCGTCGACCGCCTGCCGGAACGGCTGCCGTACGCCAAGGCGGTCGGCATCCAGCCGCGCACGCTGGAGATCTGGGACCGGATGGGCCTGGCCCGCACGATGCTGGAGGCCGCCGCCGTGCTGCGCGGTCAGCTGATCTACGTCAACGGACGGGAGCAGGCCCGCATCGACCTCGTGCTGCCGCCCGAGGTGCCCTACGAGTTCGCCGCCCTGCCGCAGTACGAGACCGAACGCCTGCTGGAGGAGTACGTGGCCGGCCTCGGCACCCTCATCGAGCGCGGCACCGAACTGCTGTCGTTCACCCAGGACGAGGACGGGGTCACCGCCCGCCTGCGCACGGCCTCCGGCGCCGAGGAGGAGCTGAGGGCGGGCTATCTGATCGGCTGCGACGGTGCGCACAGCACCGTGCGCAAGGGGCTGGGCCTCGCGTTCGAGGGGGCGGCCTTCGCCGAGGAGTACATGCTGGGCGACGTCGAGGCCGACTGGGACATGCCCCACGGCTACGGCATCCGCTCCCTGCACCACGCCGCCGACGGTTCCACGGACGACGCGCTGATCTGCGTGCCGCTGCCGGGCCACGGACGCTACCGGATGTCGATGCTGGTCCCGCCGGAGCTCTCCACGGGGGCGCGCGGATCGTCCGGACGGGCCGACGGCGGTGCCTCCGCCGATGCCGGCGCGGGCCAGGGCGGGGGCGAAGGCGGGGGCGGGGGCGCGGGCGAGGGCGCTGACGACGGCGTGGCGCACGGTCTGGAAGGCGGCCGCACGCCGGAGCTGCACCACCTCCAGGCCGTCGTCGACCGCCTCGCGCCACGGCCGGCGGTGCTCTCCCGGTTGCGCTGGTCCTCCGTCTTCCGCATCAGCCACCGCATCGTCGACCGCTACGGCGAAGGGCGCGTCTTCGTCGCCGGCGACGCCGCCCACATCCATCCGCCCACCGGCGCCCAGGGCATGAACACCGGCATCCAGGACGCCTGCAACCTCGCCTGGAAACTGGCGTCCGTCATCCACGGTGAGGCCGGTCCGGCTCTGCTGACCACGTACGACGCGGAGCGCCGGCCGGTGGGCGAGGAGGTCGTGGGGCGGACGGTCCGGCACGCCACCCGCGGCATCGAGGCCGACCCCGACGACCCCCGGACCGTGCTGCTGCGCGAGGCGCAGCTCCTGATCGACTACCGGGACGGCCCACTGGCCACCGACCCGCACGGCCCGCCCGGCGCCCCCCAGCCCGGCGACCGAGCCCCCGACTGCCGCGGCCTCACCGCCCCCGCCTCCGCCTACCCCTGGCGTCTGCTGGACGTGCTGCGCCACCGTCCGGGCCACGTGATCCTCCTGTACGGCGCGGGCCTGACGGACCTGGCGGCGATCGCCGAGGCCGGCCTGCACACCGCCGCCGTCGCGGGCGCCGTCACCGTGGCGGTACTCGACGGCGACACCGCGCCGTCCGCTCCCGACGCCCTGCCGGTGCCCGCCTACCGGGACACGGCCGACGAGTTCGCCCGCCTCTACCGTCCCGACGGCCCCACCGGCTTCGTCGTCCGCCCCGACAGCTACCTGGCGGCCCGCTTCCCCCTGAGCGCCACGAGAACAGCCCTGTCCGACTACTTCACCACCCTCTCCACCCCCGCCCCGTCCCGTTCCGTCACCTCCCGAGCCTGACGGCCCGGCCTCGAGCAGGTGAGGCACCGTATGGACGTCGAGCTGACGTACCGGAAAGGGCTGCTGCGCACCATCGGGGACGTGGAGGTCTCCTACGGCCGAAGGGAGTGGCTGGACAGCACCCCGCGCGCCTTGGGGCCATGGCCGCTCGAGTACCAGCGCTTCGGTGCGACGCTGCGCGCCGTGGGCGGTGTCGGCATCACCTACCGCAGGTGGTCCACCCTGCCGCGCACCGTCGGGCAGTGGACCTGTGGATGCAGCAGGTTCGGCGCCCGTCTGCTCAGCATCGGACCGTATGAGCTGAGGCACGACCGTGGCGGAAGCCGTGTCCGTGGCATCGGCCCGCTCGAGATCTTCTACGACCGGCTCGGCTCCCGCCCCGTTCGCGTGCGGCTGCACGACGGGAGCCGCACGCTGTCCGACGACCTCGTCCTGGCCCTCTTCCTCGTCCTGTTCTGGCAACAGCAGTCCTGGGACGCGGCCCAGCGGGCAAACAACTGAGACGGGAACCGAGAGCGGCGCGTGTGCCAGGAGTGGTACGGCGTACCGTGTTGCCGCAATCGCTGTCGGGCATAGTGCGCGAGACGCCGAGGAAGGACCATGAGGGCAGGCGATCACGAGTCGACGTCTGCGACGAGGCGTACCAGGACGGTGCTCCGTCGAGCGGCAGTGCACCTCGCCGCCATGCATCTGAGCGGAGCGATGCTGCTGCTCACCTTCCTTGTGCCACCGGCCTGGGCTCTGGACGCCTACGCGGCGGCCCCGGTCGACAATCCTTCGGCGGACGTCCCGCCGTTCGCGGATCGGGCTGAGCTGGGGCTTCGACGGAACTCGAAGCACCGTTCCCGAACGCGTGGAGATCGTTCCCGGCTGCGTGCATAGTGCAATCGTGTAGGCCTCCGGCTCTCCGAAGCAGTGCCGCCGCCACCTGATCGGCTGCACCGTCATGGGGTTTCCCCTCACTCCACAGCGCGGCCGGTGAGTTTACGGCTCCCGGCCGGTCCAAGCTCGTGACACCCCAGGAAAGGAAACCGCCATGTCGGAGCTTCTCGTCGACTTCATCACCTCCCTCGACGGCCACGCATCGGGAGAGGGATGGCCCGGATTCTGGGGCCTCGAGGGCCCGGAGTACCTCACATGGCTCGGCGAACAGCCCAAGGCCACCTATCTGATGGGAGCGAACACCTACCGCCTGATGTCGGGCTTCGCCGCAGGCGAGGTCCCGACCGGCCAAGACGAGTTCAGGCCGGAAGAAGAGGCGTCCGTCGACGAGCTCACGCAGGCGTCCAAGGTGGTGTTCTCCTCCTCACTCGAGGAGCCACTGACGTGGGCCAACTCCACGCTCGTCCGCGACGACGCCGTCGAGGCGGTCCGCGCCATGAAGTCGAGTGGCTCGGGGCTCCTCAGCACGATCGGCAGCCTCAGCCTGAGCCGGTCCCTGCTACGAGCCGGACTCGTCGACCGCTTCCGGGTCGTGATGTTCCCGGTGGTCACCGGGGCCACGGGCGAAGAACGCATCTACGACGGTTATCCGGACGTTGCCCTCGAGATGATCGAGCACCGCACCTTCGACGGCCGCATCCAGCTGGTCGAGTACAGGCCCCGCGTGCTCGAGCACCCGCCGCTCGGCACCCCTGCGTGACGTCGCCCCGTCCTCCGCCGGTCTGGACGGCCGCCAGACCGGCGCCGCGGGCGCGGAGCAAGACCTGACAGGGGACGAACGGCCGACGTCAGGACGCCCGGTCCGTCGTCCCTGTACGGCGCCCGTCTCGAACGCGTCCCTGAGCCGCGCTCGCGCCGCGGCCGTTGGTATCCCGGTGCGGCCGACCCGGCAGGCAAGCATGTGCCTCGCTGCACCCCCATCCACCAGCGGCGAGGTGCGAGGTTGATCGGTGCGCGGACGGTGATGGACGGAGGTGGATGCAACCAGAACTGCAACCCAGCGGACAGTGGGTTCCTCTTGGTCAGACCACTGACTGTGCCGGTCCGTGTGCGGTGCCCACGAGGGCGTGTGTCAGCTGACGGGGTATCCCTGGGCGAGGGCGGACCTGCGGAAGGCGGGGAGCTTGTCGAGGGGGACGGCGAGGTGGCGTTCGCCGAGGCGGGTGCAGTGGGTGCGAGTGCGGCGGTCGGTGGCGAGGAGGGCCGCGACGGCGGGGTCCGCGCACCCGATGAGGTGCACCGGTCCGGTGTCGCGGACCTGGCCGACGCGGCGGGCGGCGTCGGCCGGCAGGGTGGTGATCGTCTGCGGGAGCGGAGCGGCGGTGTTGGCGTCCAGATGGTGTCGGAGTTCGGCGAGATCGCGGCCCGCGTCGACGGCGGCGAGCAGCGAGGCGGAGGTCAGGGACCACACGCGGTCGCCGGTGCGTTCGGCGAAGGCGTCGAGGAGGAGGGTCTCGGCGGGGGCGAGTCCGTCGAGGGATGACTGGTCGGTGGCGTGGACCGGGTGCGGCTGTGAGCTGTGCGGCACCCTGGGTGCGTTTCTCGGCTCCCGGTCGCGGCGGACGCTGGAGTGGCCGCTGGCGAAGGACGGGCGGCGGCACGTGCACAGCGGGATCGCCACGGCCGAGCTGCCCGTAGGCCATCAGACCAGACGGCAGGGGCGCCCGTACACGCTGGTGCTGACGAAGACCGAGGAGCTGTTCTCGCGCGAGCGGGCGATCCGCCGTCGGGCCGGAGCCGACCTGACCTGGCTGGCCTCGGCATGGAACCTTTCCGGCGAGGTCGGAGTTGAGCCGGGGCCGTAACACGTGGCGTGGCGCCAACGGCTACTGATCCCGGCCAGGCATCGTGCGACCAGTGGTTTTTCTCGGCCCGTGTTTGCGATCTGCACACAACGGTTCGCCGACATCGCTTTACGCAGCGCGACTGGTTCGCACTTCCTGATCGGCGGCGGAGCCGTCGTGGAGTGCCCCGGAAGCGAAGCGTTTCGAGCCACGAGAGGCAGCCCTCTGACAGTCAAGGGCCGACCCGGTGTCCATGCCAGGGGGCGGGGACTCACCTCTTGCTCGAGAGGCGGATGAGAACGCCGCGGAGATCGATGTCGCCGCGGCCATCCGGCCACTTACCTTCCACATTCATGTACATCTGCTACATTCATGACATGAGTGAACCAGTGATCGAATCCATGGCGGATGTCCGCAGCCACCTCGCTGACGTCATCGATCGAGCCCGCCGGGAGGACACCCCGACGATCATCACTCGGCGGGGCAAGCAGGAAGCCGTCGTGATCGACATCCAGGAGTACCAGCGCCTACGTGAGATCGCGGAGAACACCGAAGAGGCGTGGCTCAACCGACTTGCCGAC
Organism: Streptomyces sp. P3; assembly: GCF_003032475.1. NCBI lineage: Bacteria > Bacillati > Actinomycetota > Actinomycetes > Kitasatosporales > Streptomycetaceae > Streptomyces > Streptomyces sp. P3. The sequence goes on along the minus strand of NZ_CP028369.1, from coordinate 2,538,146 downwards.
GAAGCCGAGTCCGAGGGTGCGCAGGGGTCGGTCTCGCTCGAAGAGATGGCCGCCTTGCTACGTGCCGATCAGGGCTGACCTCATGGGGTACGTCACGCGCTTCACGCCGCACGCTCAGCGGGACATGCTCAAGATCCCGCGCCCGGACGCCCTGCGCATCCTGTACCGCCTCACCGAACTCCAGAAGGCGCTGGACGCCGGGGGCGCCGCCTCCTTCGACGTCAAGGTCCTCCAGGGGCACAGCGCCCGCTGGCGGCTCAGGGTCGGCGACTACCGCGTCGTCTACACCGTCGAGGACGGTCAGCTGATCGTGTGGGTCCTGGCCGTCGGCAATCGCCGCGACATCCACCGCCAAGTTCCATAGGTCCTCCGCGGTGCAGGTTGGCGCCGACCGCTCGCCGGGGGTCGCGGTGAGTGCGCCTGTCGGCTTGTCGAGATGTCCTGAATGTCGACTGTAAACGCAACCAGAACTGCAACCGACGCACAGCGAAGAGCTGAGCCGCAATTGCGGCTCAGCTCTTCGCTTCGCCTGGTCAGGCGGGAGCGGAGGATACGAGATTCGAACTCGTGAGGGGTTGCCCCCAACACGCTTTCCAACTGTGTCGGGGGAGATCCGGGCTCGGTTCCAGGGCGTTCACTTGCGTTCATGGGCGTCTGGCCCGTGAGGCGAACTCAGCGCGCGGTCTTTGATGAACAACCGTGAACGGCGCTGAAATGAGACGGATGCTGGCCGCGACGAGCTGCCTCGAAGGCTGGGTCCCTCTCTCGCAGGAGCACGCCCTGGAGTGGTGCTCAGGGGTGCCGCTGAGCGCGGATGTCGCAGCAACCACGGGATCAGGGAAGCCACCCGGCCTCGTGAAGCGCGTCGAAAGCCATCTCGTCGACGGCGGAGACTCGGTCCCGATCGGCGTAGCGGAACCACGCCTTCTCGGCGATCTCCCTCGACGGGGTCAGCTCGCCGACGTGATCGGCGGTGTAACAGATCATCCGGAAGGGGCCGTGATCCGGATGGCCCTCGCCGATCTCGAACGTGCCGAAGCGCACCATGGAACCAGGGTCGACAGCCGCCTGCAGTTCCTCGTCGATCTCCCGCACCAGGGTCTCGCCGTCGGACTCGCCCGGCTCACGATGACCGCCCGGGAAGTAGAAGCGATCTCTGCCGTGACTACGCGTCACCAATACCCGGTCGTCCCGAACCAGGATCCACGCCACCTTCTCCGGCACACCATTACCACTCGCCATGGCCCTGGACCGTATCGGAGGGCACCGTCCTCGTCAGCACCGTCCAGCCCCAACCCGCTGCCGGCGACGTCCACATGAGGGAGCTGTGCCGACGGGAACGTGACGCCGCGCTTGGAGGACGACCGCTTCGTCCCGAAGCAACTCGGGCGAGGTTGTTGCCTTGGGCTGGAGTGACTCTCACCCGTGCTGATGGTGCGCAGACGTTCGCGGTCGTCCGCCGTTGTCCGTCGGCGTTGTCACACAGTTGGACACTCACCCGCCCACCTCGGAACCGTGAATGGTGCGTTCGATGTCGTGTCATGTCGTGCACACAGCCGAGCCGAGATCCACCTCCTGCCTCCCCTGGGCAGGCTCCGCGTTGTTGGGAGCCGCCATAGGCTGCGTCGCCTGGTCGCTGACCGTTTGGGCGCGCGCATACTGCGACGCGGGTTACGACGCCGGCGGACGCTTCGAACTCAACTTCCTGCTCCCTCTTGTCGTGGGAGGCGAGGCACTCGTTGGACTCGTGGCGCGGGCCATCGGCCGATGCCTGGTGGTTCGCGCGCCAACGGCGGTCCGAGTCTTACTGCCGACGCTGCTGGTGGTCGTCGCGACGGTGTCGTTGGCCTGGTGGCTCTTCACGACCCGAGGGACGCTGGACGGCTATCCCGGCGACTCCGGGCTCTGCCCCGTGAGTAACGTCCCTCCACAGTGGCCTGACTGGATCCCCGTCTGATCAGCCACACCCGATCACCGGCGGTCGCGCCCTGCCCGATCGATCAACTCTCTGACCGGCAAGGGCCCGGACCGTGATCGATCCGGGGCCGCTCGCCTGGTGCCGAACTCGACGATGGGGCGCATCGGTTCGAGATCGTAGGGGTTGGGAGACACCGAAGCGTTGAGTCCCCTGAGGCACTGCGCTGGATCAACGTGACTGAGACGGAGCTTCCCGAACTGCTCCCTGCTGGCGCTGAGCGTCACCAGACAGGGTGAGACCTCCTGCCCGGTGGCCCGGTCGATGGTTCTCACATGGCCGCGAACGGCTGCTGGGTGGTGGCGACGACACGTCGGCGGCCGCTCTCGCTCCATGCTGAACCCGGCGTACGGCCAACACGCCTTCCAACTTTGCGGTGGTGGGGTGTTGGGGCGTGTACAGGGGCGTTCACATGGGTTCATCGGCGGCCGGCTCGCGTGGCGAGCCGGACCGACGGTCCGCTCTGAACGGCCTTGAACGGGGGTGAATGAGACGGAAACGGAGACGGCCGCGCTCCTTGTCGCAGCATGTCAGCGCGGCCTGTCGTCGGATCCGGGCAACCCTCAGGGGCGGTCAATAACGCCGCCGGCTGGGTCGGTTCCTACTGTGCTGCCCACCGCCGCAGCTTCCTGGTGGCGTGGTCCTTCTGCAGTCGGGTTGCAGGGGATTCCCTCGCGGTCATCACGAGCGCCATGATGGGGGTCCATCGCGTACGCCCCTTGCGAGTCGTCCATCGGACCGCCGGAAAGCTCGTGATCTGCGTGACGTGCTCTCGCGCGATAACCCGAGTGCACAGGTATCCCCGGATCACCATCGTCGTGTGCTGACACGTTACGCCGAGCCGGTATCCCCTGACGGAGATGACGGCCGACCCGATCAAGGCGAGGCAAGCCGCGAATCGCGGAAGGTCGTCACTGGCCTGTACCGCATAGGCGACGGCCCCAACTGCTGGGATCGCCCCGAGGCTGCCGTTCGCGAGACGGTTCAGCCTCGACAGCGACAGCTCCATGAGACTCCTCACCCGTACCGGGGACGCGTCGGCGAGCGTACAGGCGGAAACACCCCTTCTGGAAGGTACGCCGGCAAATCTCCGGCTCCCTGACCTGGAGGTTTCGCAGGGAGCGGGTGACAACGATCCCTGAACGAGGAGGTGCGGAAGCGCGCGCTCGCGGGCGCCGGAGTGTTCCCTCAGCGGAAGCCGGGCGGCTCGTACGCCGAGTCACGCGAGAACGGCATGCACGCCCTCCGCCACTTTTACGCCTCGGTGCTCCTGGACGCCGGAGCCCGGAGAGCACACGGCCCCGTTGCCCCGACGGCCCAGAGACGGCCCAGAGACAGCGAAAAGCCCCCTCCCAGCGGAGAAACCGCAGTTCGGGGGCATGATCGCGATCTCTACTTCTTCTTGCCCTGGTTTTTCACTGCTTCGATCGCTGCTGCGGCCGCCTCGGGGTCGAGGTAGGTGCCGCCGGGGTTGAGGGGCTTGAAGGCGGCGTCGAGTTCGTAGGAGAGGGGGATGCCCGTCGGGATGTTCAGGCCCGCGATGTCGGCGTCCGAGACGCCGTCGAGGTGCTTGACCAGGGCGCGCAGGGAGTTGCCGTGGGCGGCGACCAGGACCGTGCGGCCGGCGAGGAGGTCGGGGACGATGCCGTCGTACCAGTAGGGGAGCATGCGGACGACGACGTCCTTCAGGCACTCCGTGCGGGGGCGGAGCTCCGGCGGGATCGACGCGTAGCGCGGGTCGTCCGACTGGGAGAACTCCGTGCCGTCCTCGAGGGCCGGGGGCGGGGTGTCGTAGGAGCGGCGCCACAGCATGAACTGCTCCTCGCCGAACTCCGCGAGGGTCTGGGCCTTGTCCTTGCCCTGGAGGGCGCCGTAGTGGCGCTCGTTCAGACGCCAGGAGCGGTGGACCGGGATCCAGTGGCGGTCTGCGGATTCGAGGGCCAGCTGCGCCGTGCGGATCGCGCGCTTCTGGAGGGACGTGTGGACCACGTCGGGCAGGAGGTCGGCGTCCTTCAGGAGTTCGCCACCGCGGACCGCCTCCTTCTCGCCCTTCTCGTTGAGGTTGACGTCCACCCAGCCGGTGAACAGGTTCTTCGCGTTCCACTCGCTCTCGCCGTGGCGGAGGAGGATCAGCTTGTACGGTGCGTCGGCCATGCGTCCGAGCGTAATCGACGGCTCCGTTCGGTCGTACATCCGCTCATACAGCGGACATACCGGGGGCGCGCCGACGACGATTGACCGTTTCTGTTAATCGAGTGGCCCCGCCCCCCGCTTCCCTCGTAAGTTCTGAGTACCGCCTGCGCCGCTTACATCCCGGGGGATCCGCCATGCCTGTCGCCGTCCTGAGACGCGCCGCCCGAGAGACGCTCTCCGGGCTGCCCCGCGAGTTCTGGTGGCTGTGGACCAGCACCCTCGTCAACCGGCTCGGCGCGTTCGTCGCGACCTTCATGGCGCTGTATCTGACCCTCGACCGCGGATATTCCGCCTCCTACGCCGGGCTCGTCGTCTCGCTGCACGGGCTCGGCGGGGTCGTCTCGTCGCTCGGCGGCGGGGTCATGGCCGACCGGCTCGGACGGCGGCCCACGCTGCTCGTCGCGCAGACCTGCACCGCCGCCTCGGTGGCGCTGCTCGGGTTCGTGGAGCACCCGGTCGCCATCGCCGGGGTCGCCTTCCTCGTCGGGATGGCCTCCAACGCCTCCCGCCCGGCCGTGCAGGCGATGATGGCCGACATCGTGCGGCCCGAGGACCGGGTCCGCGCGTTCTCGCTGAACTACTGGGCCATCAACCTCGGGTTCGCCGTCTCGTCCATGGCCGCCGGGTTCATCGCCGAGGTCAGCTACCGGGCCGGCTTCCTCCTCGAGGCGGGGATGACGCTGGTCTGCGCGGTCGTCGTCTTCCTCAAGCTGCCCGAGTCGCGGCCCGTGCGGACGGACAGGGACGTCCGCGACGGTGACGCGGTCGGACTGGGGACGGTCCTGCGCGACGGACGGTTCATGAGTGTCGTCGGGTTGTCCTTCCTCGTGGCGCTCGTCTTCCAGCAGGGCGGCGTGGGCCTGCCCGTGGCGATGGGCGCGGCCGGGTTCACGCCGGCCGACTACGGCATGGCGATCGCCGTGAACGGCGTGCTCATCGTCGTGCTGCAGATCCCCGTGACGCGGTTCATCGAGCACCGCGATCCGCGACGGCTCCTGGTGATCTCCTCGGTCCTCGCGGGGTACGGCTTCGGGCTCACCGCCTTCGCCGGGTCGGTCGGCGTCTTCGCGCTCACCGTCTGTGTGTGGACGCTGGCCGAGATCGTCAACGCGCCGACGCAGACGGGGATCGTCGTCCGGCTCTCCCCCACCCACGGGCGCGGGCGCTACCAGGGCATGTACACGCTGTCGTGGGCGGTGGCGTCCCTGGTCGCCCCGGTGATGTCCGGTGTCGTGATCGACCGGTTCGGCGCGGAGTGGCTGTGGGGGCTGTGCGCGGTCGTCGGAACGGCCGCGGGCGCCGGGCACGCCGTGCTGATGCGGCGGCTGCCGGACGAGGAGCCGGTCGCCGCCGACGACCCGGTGACGGGCGGCTCCCCGGCCGCAGAGAACTCGGACGCCGAGAGCCCGGCCACCGGGAACCCGGCCACCGGGAACCCGGCCACTGGGAGCCCGGTGGCCGCCGCGAAGCCCGAGGTCGGCGCCGTCTGAGGCACGGGGCCGATCTGGCGGGCGGGTGCGCGGGCGCTGGGGGTCCCCGGCGCCCGCGCGGCGGTCAGGAGTGCATCCGGGCCCCCTTCAGCGCCTTGTCCACCGCGTTCTTCGGGCCGTACACGGCCAGCCCGACCAGGTCCAGCTCACCCGTGGGGACGGCGCGCACGGCCGCGCGGTTGTCGCGGTCGTTGCCCGTGGCGAAGAGGTCGCTCGCGAACACCGCGCGCGGGAGGGACCGGGAGAGCAGGCGCGCGTGAGCGGACTTCAGGGTCTCCTTCGTGCCCTCGAAGACCAGCACCGGCTGGCGGAACATCGGCAGGCAGGGGACACCGCCCGCGTTCTCGTACCTCCGCAAGCTGGTGGGGGTCACGCCGGGGCGGTACGGAGCGGGGCGGAAGTCCTCCGGCCGCTGATCGGCGGCGTCCGGCGGGCGAGGGTCGGGCCGGCGGGCCGGCGGGTCAGGCGGGCGAGGGTCCGGCCGGCCGGCGGGTCAGGTGGGCGAAGGCGTCCAGGTTGCGCGTCGGCTCGCCCCGGGAGACCCGCCACTCGTACTCCCGGCGGATGGCGCTCGCGAACCCGAGCTCCAGCAGCGTGTTGAACGCGCCGTCGGCCGCCTCCAGGACCTGGCCCATGAGGCGGTCGATCTCGTCGGCGGTGACGGCGGCGAGGGGCAGCCGGGCGGTGACGTAGACGTCGCCGAGCTGGTCGACGGCGTAACTCACCCCGTACAGCTTGAGGTTGCGCTCCAGCAGCCAGCGGTGGACGCCGGACTCGTTCTCGTCCGGGTGGCGGACGACGAAGGCGTTCAGGGAGAGGGAGTGACGGCCGACGATGAGGGAGACGGTCGTCTTGAGCTTGCGGGCGCCGGGGAGCTGGACCACGTACGAGCCGGGCGACGGGCTCTCCCACTCCAGCTCCGCGTCCTTCAGGAAGTCCTCGATGACCTGCGCGGCCGTCTTCTCCACGTCACCCATGCTCGGAGCGTACGCCACGGCGGTGGGCCTGGGCCGCGGCCGCGTAGACGTCCGCGGTGGCGGCCGCGGCGGTGTCCCAGCCGAAGGACCGGGCGTGCGCGGCGGCGGCCGCGCCCATGCGGGCGGGGAGTTCGGGCCCGTCGGCGAACCGCTCGAGCACGCGCGCGTAGCGGGCCGGATCGTGGCCCTGCACCAGGAAGCCCGTCTCACCGTCGCGGACGGCCACCGGGAGGCCGCCGACCGCGGCCGCGAGGACGGGTGTCCCGGCCGCCTGCGCCTCTATGGCGACCAGTCCGAAGGACTCGCTGTAGGAGGGGACGACCAGCAGCGACGCCGCCCGGAACCAGTCCGCGAGCTGTTCCTGGCCGACCGGCGGCCGGAACCGCACGACGTCGGCGACGCCGAGCCGCGCGGCCAGCTTCTGCAGCCCCTCCGGCTTGGCGAGGCCGCTGCCGCTGGGGCCGCCGACGATCGGCACGACGATGCGGGAACGGAGCTCGGGGCGCTCGTCGAGCAGCACGGCGACCGCGCGCAGGAGGACGTCCGGAGCCTTCAGCGGCTGGATGCGGCCCGCGAAGAGGGGGATCAGGGCGTCCTGGGGCAGGCCGAGGCGGTCACGGGCGGCGGCGCGGCCGTCCGCGGGGCGGAAGCGGTCGAGGTTGACGCCGGGGTGCACGACGGCGACCTTGCCGGGGTCGGCGTGGTAGTGGCGGGCGAGCTCCTCGGCCTCCTCCGTCGTGTTGGCGATGAGGCGGTCCGCGGCGACGACGATCTGGGTCTCGCCGATGACGCGGGCGGCGGGCTCGGGCGTGTCGCCGTCGGCCAGGTTGGCGTTCTTGACCTTGGCCATGGTGTGCATGGCGTGCACCAGCGGGGCGCCCCAGCGCTGGGCGGCCAGCCAGCCCACGTGGCCGGAGAGCCAGTAGTGCGAGTGCACTAGGTCGTAGTAGCCGGGGCGGTGGCCGGCCCAGGCCTGCATCACACCGTGCGTGAAGGCGCACAGCTGGGCCGGCAGGTCCTCCTTGGCGAGGCCCTCGTAAGGGCCCGCGTCGACGTGCCGGACGAGGACCCCGGGGGCCAGCTCGACGACGGGCGGCAGGCCGCCGGTCGTGGCGCGCGTGAAGATCTCGACCTCGATGTTGATGGCTGCGAGGCGCTGGGCGAGCTCGACGATGTAGACGTTCATGCCGCCGGCGTCGCCGGTGCCTGGCTGGTGGAGCGGGGAGGTGTGCACGGAGAGCATCGCGACGCGACGGGGACGGCGGTGGAGCCTGAGCCGCTGCGGCGCGGTCTGAGAGCGACGCCCGAGCTTGTTGACGTAGCTCACGTGGCGGTCCTCCTCGCTGCGGGCATGCCTGACGGAGGGTGTGGGGCGCCCTCCACGGAGCTGCAACCCGGACGAGCACATTCCCATTCCGGCGTGTTCCGCGACGCCGGCGTTTTTTGCCCAGCCATTACCGTCTGTCGCTCAACCGTTCGACCGCGTTCCGTGTGCGGGAACTCCGCGCGGCCGCACCGCATACCCTCGTAGGCATGACGTCCCGCGCCCCGACCCGCCCCGTGGGCACGGTCACGCGCGGCACGACCAACCCCAACCGGCTGCGCCGCATGGACCGCTGGATCGCCGCGACGCACGGCCGCGACCTGCGCCGGGCCGCCGATCCCGTCGCCGTCGACCTCGGTTACGGGGCCGCACCCTGGACCGCCGTCGAGCTGCTGGAGCGGCTGCGCTCCGTCGCGCCGCACGCGCGTGTCGTGGGCGTCGAGATCGAACCGGCCCGAGTGGCGGCCGCCCGGCCGTACGAGCGTGAGGGGCTGGCCTTCCGGCACGGCGGGTTCGAGATCCCGACCCCCCGGCGGCCGCACCTGGTGCGCGCCGCCAACGTGCTGCGCCAGTACGACGAGGGCGAGGTCGCCGCGGTCTGGCGGCGCCTGTGCGCGCGGCTCGCGCCGGCCGACCCGGCGACCGGGTTCCGCGGCGGCCTGCTCGTCGAAGGGACCTGCGACGAGATCGGACGCCGGCACGTGTGGGTGGCGCTGGGACCGGAAGGACCTCGCACGGTCACCTTCGCGACCCGGCTGGGCTCCCTGCAACGGCCCTCGGACCTCGCGGAGCGGCTGCCCAAGGCCCTGATCCACCGCAACGTCCCGGGTGAGCCCGTGCACGCCTTCCTGCGCGACTTCGACCGCGCCTGGGCGGCCGCCGCACCGTACGCGTCGTACGGCGCCCGGCAGCGGTGGATGCGCGCGGTACGGGACCTGACGGCCGGCTGGCCGGTGACGGACGGGCCGACGCGCTGGCGGCAGGGCGAAGTGACGGTGCGATGGGCGGCATTGGCACCGCGGGACTGACGGCCCTTGTCACGGGGACGACCACCGGGCGGTCAGCGGGCGACCACCCGGCGACCACCCGGCGACCACCCGGCGACCACCCGGCGACCACCCGGCGACCATGGGGAACGATCTCCGGGCGGCCACCGGGAACGATCTCCGTGAGTCGTTCGTCACACAGGCGGGGAGAGCGAATGTCGGGGCGGGCGGGAGGGGAAGGACTGCCGATGCCGGTTCCGTCGTCACCTCTGTCGTTTTCGGCCGTGACGTGGCACGATCCCCCGAGCACGTAAGTTACTGACGGTTAATCACACATGGGGGACGGGTATGGGAACGGGGAAGCGCGGCCTGCTCGCTGCAGCTGTGACCGTGGTCTGCGCGGTCACCGTGCTGGGGGCGCCCGGCGCGGCGTTCGCCAGCCCGAACCCCACGCCGGCCCCTACGCCGAAGGCGGGTTCGTCGGCCCCCGCACTTCCCTCGACCGCCACCAACAAGGACCTCGAGGCCGTCCGCACCCAGCTCGAAGCGCTGTACCACGACGCCGCGGTGGCCACCGACGCCTACAACGCGGCCGAGGAAGCGGCGCAGAAGCAGTCCGCGGAGATCGTCGAGCTGGCCAAGAAGATCGTCGCGGGCCAGAAGAAGCTGGACGACCTCAAGGACCGCGCGGGCGCCGCGGCCCGCGCGCAGTACCGCACGGGAGGCCTGCCCGACGAGGCGCAGCTGATGCTGAGCGACGACCCGTCGGAGTTCCTCGACGGCGCGGGCCGGGTCCGCCAGGGCCAGCGCGCGACCAAGGGTCTGATCGGCCAGCTGACGCAGGTCCAGCAGGACTTGGAGCAGTACTCCAAGGACGCCTCCACCCAGTGGCAGAAGCTGGAGGCGGGCCGCAAGACCAAGGCGGCGGCCCAGAAGAAGATCGAGAAGCAGATCGCCGCGGCGGAGAAGCTCGAGTCCCGGCTGGAGAAGAAGGAGAAGGAGCGCCTCGAGCAACTGGAGGCGCAAATCGCGCAGAAGGCGCAGACCGCCTGGCTGGACACCGGCATCCTCAAGGAGATCGACAGCGCGGCGTCCCCACAGGGCAAGGCGGCCGTGCAGTTCGCCACCGCTCAGATGGGCAAGCCGTACGTATGGGGCGCCGCGGGGCCGAAGAGCTTCGACTGCTCCGGTCTGACCTCCGAGGCCTGGAAGAGCGCCGGACGGCCGATCCCCCGCACCTCGCAGGAGCAGTGGAAGCAGTTGCCGCACGTCGCCGTCCAGGACATGCGCCCCGGCGACCTGATCATCTACTTCGGCGACGCCAGCCACGTCGCGATGTACGTGGGCGACGGCGCGATCATCCACGCCCCGCGCCCGGGCCGCACGGTCACGCTCGCGGGAGCGGGCACGATGCCGATTCTCGGAGTGGTCCGCCCGGACGCGTGACCTCGCCCGTCCGACCCGCGCCGCCTCCTCCGTGCGGCCCGCCCGCGGCCTCGTCCGTGTGATCCAGGACACCTCCGTCGGCCGCCCGGACGCGTCGAACCGGGGGCGACGTGACGTTCGTCATCCCCTCCCGGGTGTCGGCCTGTCCAACTGCGGTAGGGATCGCGGCATATGACAGGGGCCAGAGATCGAGCGGCGTGCCGTACGCCATTCCGTTGCAGCGCCTTCTGCCGCTATGGTCCCCGTCGGTGGGTCGAGGTCCCTCGCCCCCGCCATGCCCTCGGGGGGAGGGAAGGAATCCAAGACGATGCCCGTACCCGTACCGCGGCAGAGAGCGATCCCGGCCGTGGAAAGTGGTCAGGCGCAGGACGTGCCCGCAGTCGGCCACCCCTCTGAGGAAGAAGCCGGGCGCCGGGAAGAGCAGGCCTGTCGCAACGAGACGACGGTGGCGAACGACGCCGTCCCCTCCGGCGCGCTCCATGACGCGCGCGGCGGAGCACACCCGCACACGCAGGGCGGCGCGCACCGCAACACGCATGACGGAGCGCTCAACGTTCCGCCCGTGGACGGCGTCCACCATGGCGTGAACACCGCAGGCGTGAGCACCGCAGGCGTGAGCGCGCCCGTCGTCGCCGTGACCGGCGTCACCGCCCCGGGTACTGGCGCGACCGGTGCGGGCGCCGCGCACACCCCCCTCACGCTGCTGCTGATCGAGGACGATCCCACGGCCGCGCCGATCTTCCGCGACCTGCCCGACTCGGACGGCAGGCCGATCCGGGTGCGCACCGCCCGCAACCTCACCGAGGCCGAGCGGCTGCTCACCGACGACGTGCACTGCATCCTGCTGGACATCGCGCTGCCCGTGCCGGGCCGCACGTCCGCGGCCGCCGGCGACGACGAACTCGCCGTGCTGCGACACGTGCTGCGGCTCGCTCCCCGGCACGCCGTGCTCGCGCTCACCGCCTCCGGCGACGCAGAGCGCGGTGCCGAGGCCGTGCGCGTGGGTGCACAGGACTACCTCTTCAAGGACGAACTGGACGGCCGTCTGCTGAGCCGCGCGATCCGGTACGCGGTCGAGCGGAAACGTTCCGACACTGCCGAGCGGCGGCTCGCCGAGGGCAAACTGCGCGCGCAGGAGAACGCCCGCCTGGAGCGCGGCCTGCTGCCCACGCCGCTGCTGGAGGGCTCTCCGCTGCGGTTCGCCGCCCGCTACCGGCCCGGTCGCTCGCGCGCCCTGCTCGGCGGCGACTTCTACGACACCGTCCGTACGCCCGACGGCACCGTGCACGCCATGATCGGCGACGTCTGCGGGCACGGCCCGGACGAGGCCGCGCTCGGCGTGGAGCTGCGCATCGCCTGGCGGGCGCTGACCCTGGCGGGCCTGTGCGGGGACCAGTTGCTGAACACACTGCAGCAGGTGCTGGAGCACGAGCGCGACGACGACGAGATCTTCGCGACGCTGTGCACGGTGGACATCGCGCCCGACGGCCGCCGGGCGGGCCTCTGCCTGGCCGGCCACCCGGCGCCGCTGATCGCCCGGCCGGACCGGCCCGCGCGCCTGCTGCCGTACGACAACAACGGGCCCGCCCTCGGCCTGCTGCCGGGCGCCCGCTGGCCGCGGACGCAGGTCGAGCTGGGCGCGGAGTGGAGCCTGATGCTGTATACCGACGGCCTCATCGAGGGGCGGATCGGCGAGGGCAGGGAACGGCTCGGCCAGGACGGCATGGTGCAGATGATCCGCCGCCAGCTCGCCGAGGGGCTCAGCGGAGAGGCGCTGCTGCGCGCCGCGGTGAGCGAGGTGCGCGAACTCAACGGGGGCGAGCTGACGGACGACGTCGCGGTGGTCCTGCTGGACCGGGTGCCGTAGGAAGGCGCGGGACGCGCGCGCCCGTTACTGCGCCGCCTGCCGCGTCTACTGCCGTGGGTGGTGCCGTGACCGGGCCGGACTCGATGACGCAGACGCGGAGGATGACGAAGACGCGGAGGAGCCCTAGCGTCCGCCGTTGTACGGGCCGTACGGGCCGTCGCTGCTGCTTCCGCCGCGCCGGCGGCCCCAGCCGCCGCCCGAGACCTGCCGGAGGGCCGGGCGGACGTCCACGAAGAAGACGATCGAGGCGACGAGGCCCGCGAGCTGCAGGAAGAGCATCGGCACCAGGAGGTTCACCGCGACCGCGATGCCGAGGATGATCAGCCAGAAGCCCTTGTTCTGCTTGTCGGCGGCACGATACGCGTCGTCGCGGAACAGCGCGGCCATCACCAGTGCCACCACGGCGAAAGCCAACATGGCGAGGTAGAGCAGCCACATCAGCCCCGCGAAGCCTGCCATCAGCACAACGCCCACCACCTGATTCGACGCGTCTCGTCCCGGACTCGACCTGCTCGTGTCCTACGCGGTCACCGTACCCGCAACCGCGCTCCCGCTACCCGTACAACGGGCCGGGCACCTCGTCAGTGCCCGGCCCGGGTCCGTATGTCGTCTTCTGCCGTGTCCGTCCCGGCCCCCGGTCTCACTTGGCGGGGGGCGTCGTCTTCTTCGCGGCGGGCTTGCGCACCGGGGCCTTCCGGGTGACGGGCTTCTTCGCCGCGGCGGTCTCGGAGCGGGCCTCGGCCGGAGCGGTCTTCGGCTCGTCGGTCCGCAGCTGGACCGGCTCGGGCTTCGGCGCCGTCTTCGGCTCGGCGTTCGGCTCGACGGCGATCGCGAGCTCCTCGATCTCCTCGGCGGCCTCGCCGCGCCAGGTCCGCACGGCCTGCTCGCCGTGCTCGGCGACCTTCTCGTAGGTCTCACGGGCCTTGACGGCGTACTCGGCGGCGACGCCGACACCGCGCAGGGCGAGGTCCTGGGCGGACTCGCCGAGCTTCTTCAGGTCGGCGTCGAGGGTGCTGCCGATCTTCTTGATGTCGCCGTCGAGGGTGGTGATGAAGTCGGTGACCTTGGCCTGGAGGGACTCCTGCGCCTCCTTGGCGCGGGCGGTCGCCTCCTTGGCGCGGGCCGTCGCCTCCTTGGCGCGGGCGTTGGCCTTCTCCTGCACGGACTTCGGGTCGGTGTTGCGAACCGCCTCGAGACGCGCCGGGGCCTCGGTGCGCAGCTGCTCCACCAGACCCGGCACCTTCTTCGCCTGCTGGAGGGCCAGGTCGGCGGTGCCCGCGGCGAAGTAGAGCGGAGTCGGGTCGCTGAGGGTCTTGCGCAGGTCGTCGGTGATGGCCATGGTGAAGGTCCTCCCGGATTCACATTCGTCTGTGTTCGTCTGTGGGTCGTGCGCGCCGAGTACGCCCGAGTACGTCGCCCTCGGCTGAGGGTCGTGCGGTTCCGCAGTGGTGCGGCCGGTCCCCTGGTCCGGTCAGCCGGCCGTCTGCTGCGGATCGACGTCGCTCCCGTGGGCCCGAGGGCCCGTTGCGTCCGTGCGGCCGTCGTCGCTCCCGATCCCGTTCTCCCTGCGGAAGGACTCGTAGATCTGGAGCAGCGCCTGCTTCTGGCCCTCGGTCAGGGTGGGATCGGCGAGGATGACCGCCCGGGTCTCGACCTCGTCCCGGTCCCGCTCCGCGTCGAGGATGCCGGCCCGCACGTACAGCGTCTCGGCGGAGATCCGCAGCGCCTTGGCGACCTGCTGCAGCACCTCCGCGCTCGGCTTGCGCAGCCCGCGCTCGATCTGGCTCAGATACGGATTGGACACCCCGGCGGCGTCGGCGAGCTGCCGGAGCGAGAGCTGCGCGTTGCGCCGCTGCTCGCGCAGGTAGTCACCGAGGTTGCCGACGTTGAGCGATGCCATGCCTCCACCTTGCACCACCCCCGCTAACTTTTGCAAGCACCTGCTTGCAAAAGTGTGCCACGCCACTTGTGACCATGTGTGACTGAGCACGACAGGTGTCCGTTCCCAGGAGATGTGGCGAGTCCCAGTGGTTCGGACTGGCCTATGGACGTCGCGCGACGAAGACGAACTCCTCACCTGGCCTGTCAGGCGGGTCGGGACTCCCACGGCCTGGCTCGGGCCAGCGGAAACCGTCAGGTCAACGGCTGCGGAGATCGAGTATCGGCTCGGCGACCCCGACGGCATAGCCACACTCATCGCCGCGGTAACACCAGTCAGCGCGTGACGATGCAGAAGGGATGCCCGGCAGGGTGTGTGAGGACCCGTGCCTTGTCCCCGTGCGGCTGGTGATCCGGCTTTCCCGCACCCAGCTCCAGCAGAAGCACAGCAGTTCAGGGCCTCCCCATGCCGACAGGTTGTCTGGGACAGGACAGGACCGCACACACTCCTGAACCGGGCGGCCGCCCGGTTCAGGAGGGCTGTACCCGGTCGAAGAGGGTGAGGGCTGCGGCGGGGTCCGGGCTCACGAGGCGCTCCAGGCCGGCCGTCGTGAGCTTGGCCCACCTGTCGGCCCGCGCCCACATCCGTTCCTCGAAGGCGCGGACGGCGTCGTCGAGATCCTCGGGGCCGGCGGCGATGGACTCCGCGAGTTCGGCGCCTTCCAGCATCGCGAGGTTCGCGCCCGCCCCCAACGGGGGCATCAGATGGGCCGCGTCGCCCAGCAGCGTCACCCCGGCGACGTGGGTCCAGGTGTGGGACACGGGCAGGACGTGGAGGGGGCGGTGGACGAAGGCGGTGCCGTGGTGGAGGAGGTCGAGGACGGGGGCGGCCCAGCCGTCGAACAGAGCAAGCAAACTCGATCGGACGGCCTCGACGTCGGCCAGGTCGAGGTGGGTGTGCCAGTCCAGCGGCGCGCGGAACTGTGCGTACACCTTGGCATGACCGCCGCTGTTGCGCTGGGCGACGAGCTTGCGGTTCTCGCCGTACACGGCCACGGAGCCGTCGCCGATCAACCGGGCGAGGTCGGGGTGCCGGGTGTCGACGTCGTCGAGGGAGGTCTCGACACCGGTGACGCCGGTGTAGTGCGGCGTCACCGGCGAGACCGCCGGTCGGGTCCGGGACCAGGCGCCGTCCGCGCCGACCACGAGGTCGAACGCCTCCTCTCGTCCGTCCGCGAGATGGACCCTTACGCCGCCCCCGGCCCCCGGCACCACCTGCGTCACGCCGTGCCCCCACTGGACGTCGAGAGGGCCGAGCAGCAGGTCACGGAGTTGCCCGCGGTCGATCTCGGGATTGGCCAGGTCATCCGGACCGGGTCGCCAGTCACGCAGGACGGTCCCGGCCGTGTCCAGGATGCGCATGGCCTGCCCCTCGGGACGGGACAGCTCCTGGAACTCCGCCAGCAGCCCCGCCTTGTCCAGCGCGAGCTGGCCCAGCCCTTCATGCAGGTCCAGCGTGCCGCCCGGGGGGCGGGCGTCGGGGGCGGGATCGCGTTCGAGGACGGTGACCGGGTGACCATGGCGGTGCAGGACACGGGCGAGGGTGAGGCCGCCGGGACCGCCCCCGACCACTGCGATTCGGTGTCTCATGTCGATACACTGTATCGATGCCAGACGTTGTATCGCAATAGTACGGTGTGACCATGACTGTGTGGGACCGGCCTGAGCCGCCGACTCGCCCCGTGCCGCTCGACCGGGAGCGGATCGTCGCCGCCGCCGTCGCGCTGGCCGACGTGGGCGGGCTGGAGGCGGTGTCCCTGCGCAAGGTCGCCGCCCGGCTGAACGCCGGCCCGATGCGGCTGTACGGATACATCTCCACCAAGGAGGAGCTGTTCGACCTCATGGTGGACGAGGTCCAGGCCGAGATCCTCCCCGAGGAGAAGCCCGACGACTGGCGGGAGACGCTGCGCGTCCTCGCCCACCGCACCAGGCAGGCCGCTCTCCGTCACGAATGGCTGGCCGACCTGCTCGGCGGCCGCCCGGCCCTGGGCCCGAACGGCCTCGCCCTGACCGAGGCCACGCTGGCCGCACTCGACGGCCTCGCCGACGTCGACACCGTCATGCGCGCCATGGAGACCGTCAGCGCCTACTTCACCGGCGCGATCAGGCGCGAGATCGCGAACCTGCGGGCCGAGCGCGCCACGGGCCTGTCCAAGCACGACTGGCAGCGCGCCTCCGGGCCGCATGTGACGAGAATGCTGGCCACGGGCCGCTTCCCGGCGCTGGCCAAGGCCGTGCACGACGGCACGGACGTGGACCCCGAGACATCCTTCGCGACCGGCCTGGACTGGGTCCTCGACGCCGTGGCCGCCAAACTCGCCCGACCGCAGGCGTGACGCCCGGATCCTGCCGAGTCCGAGCAGGACAGAGGTCGGCGCCCGGTGTCCGCGGGACTTCGACGAACCCGCGCTTCCTTTCCGGAAACGGCCCGAACGGTGACGGATGACGGATCAGGGTCGCAGGTCACGGGGCACGGATCACGGGTCACCGTCACTGTTCGGGCCGACGCCGCTCACTCCGGCGCTTTTCCTGCGATCCGGCACTGCGACGGATTTCGGCCTCGGGGCGGACAGGAGAGGCCTCGAACGGATGAGCACCCTTGGCCGGGAATGCGGCCGTCGGGCGGTGCGGCCGACTCCGGCTGTTCACCGGCCGGAATTCGGACACGCCACCTCAGGCCGTATTGCCGCGGATGCTCGCCGCCGTGCGACCCGGGCGTACGGACCTCGCACACACGTCTCCGACGTACAAGAACCCCACGAGGGACGCCCGCCTGGGGCACGACTCCAAACGATCCGACTCCCGATCAGCGCGCCAAAGGGAGGCCGGAATTCCGATGAGGCCGTTGCTTTACCGGCCGACATGCCACTACTGTCCGCGAGGTTCCGGACCGGAACCCCTTTCCCCGCACAGCACATTCAGAGACCTTTCGGGAGAAACCCTGTGGCACGCCTGTGGGAAATACAGGAAAGCATCGTCGTCGACGCTCCCGGCGCAGAGGTCTACGCGGCGCTGTCCCATCTCCGGAACATGGGGGCATGGAGCCCGGAATGCTTTTACGTGTGGCATCGCGGCACGACGGCACGTGAGGGGACCGGATTCGTGGGGTTCAACCGCAAGGGCCCTCTGGTGTGGTTCACGACCTGCCGGGTCACCGTGGCCGACGCGCCCCGCGAGTTCGCGTTCCGGGTCAGCACCTTCGGCCTGCCCGTGGCCCTGTGGGGCTACCGGCTCGAGCCGGAGGGTGACGGAACCCTCGTCACCGAGTACTGGCGGGACCTGCGGAGCGGGGCCGGTTCGCGCGTCACGGAGCTGCTCGGACTCCTGTTCACCGGCACCCGCCCCGAGGCCCGTGCGGCGGCCAACCGAGCCGGCATGCGCACCACTTTGCTGCGGCTGAAGCGGGCCGTGGCGGCCTGAGGGACCGGCGGACAGCCGGAGGGGCCGCTCCGTCCGTGGACCCCGCCCGGCATGTGCCGTGCCGCACTGGTGTGCCGGACGGCCTTCCTCAGCCCTCCGCCTCCCACGGCAGGGTTCGTTCATGCACCACGTCCAGGCGGGAGACCGCCCGGGTGAGGACCACGTAGAGCCGGTTCAGGCCGCGGCGCTCCGACTCCGCGACGGCCGCCGGTTCGACGGCGACGACGTGGTCGTACTCCAGGCCCTTGACCAGGGTCGCGGGCACCACCGTCACCCGGGCGGGCGGGTCCTGCGGGCCGGCGGCCGGGACGCCGGACGCGGTGAGGGCCTCACGGACCGCGTCGGCCTGGGAGTCCGCGGCGATGACGCCGACCGAGCCCTCGTGGGTGAGCGCGTCGCGGACGGCGGCGGCGACCGCCGACGGGAGGTCGCCGTCGGCCCGCCGGACGCGCAGTTCGCCGTCACGGCGCAGGGAGTGGGCCCGGGGCACATCGGCGTCGAGACGGTCGAGGAGGCGGTCCGCGAGGGCGAGCACGGCGGCCGGTACGCGGAAACCCGTGGTCAGCGGCACGATCGTGGCGTCCGGCTT
Source organism: Streptomyces sp. P3 (assembly GCF_003032475.1). Lineage (NCBI taxonomy): Bacteria > Bacillati > Actinomycetota > Actinomycetes > Kitasatosporales > Streptomycetaceae > Streptomyces > Streptomyces sp. P3. Next base: position 2,519,941 of record NZ_CP028369.1, on the reverse strand, counting down.
GCCCAGGTGGGTCAGCTGGACCCGCCAGGAGGACGCCGCCCAGTCCGTGGTGCCCTGGGCCAGGTCGCCGAGGACCGTGAGCGAGCCGAAGCGGACCCGCCGGGCGACGGCCCGGCACTCCATCGGCGAGAGGTCCTGGGCCTCGTCGACGACGACATGGCCATATCCCCGCGGATGGTCCAGCAGGCCGGCGATCTCGTCGAGGAGGACGACGTCGGCGGCCGACCAGCGTGCCGACTTCGGTGTGCGGGGCGGGCGCGGCCAGTGCAGGGCCCGCTGTTCGTCGGGGTCCAGGAGGCCGTCCGCGGCCCGGGCCAGCTCCTGCGGGTCGGTGAGGAGCCGGGCCAGCACCTCCGCCGGTCGCGCCCTCGGCCACACCGTCTCCACGCAGGCGCTCACCGGCGCGGCCCGTTCGATCCGGCGTGTCCAGGAAGCCGGACTGGGCCCGCTGCGGCGTTCCACCTGCTCCTGGATCCGGCGCACGATCCGGGCCCGTACCCGCTCGCGGCCGGTGTCGTAGGGGGGCTCCTCGGCCAGCACGGTGGCGACGATCTCCGCCAGCACCCGGCCGGCGATCCGCCAGTGACCGGAGCCCTCGGGAAGGTGCAGGTCCTCGGCGCGGTCGGCCGCCACCCGTCCGTACACGGCCCGGCGCAGCACCTCGGCCATCCGTGGGTCGTGCTTGACGGCGGCGGTCCGTTCGGGGTCGGCGCCGGTCACCCGGTGGCCGGCGGCGATCTCGTCCTGGAGCGTCGACTGCCGGACGCCGGTCTCGCCGAGCGAGGGGAGCACCTCGGCGATGTAGGAGAGGAAGGCGCGGTGGGGGCCGAGGATCAGCAGGCCGCCGCGCCGGATGCGGCGCGGGTGGGTGTAGAGGAGGTAGGCGGCGCGGTGCAGGCCGACCGCGGTCTTGCCGGTGCCGGGGGCGCCCTGCACGCACACCGATGCGGCGAGGTCCCCGCGCACGAGGTCGTCCTGTTCTGGCTGGATGGTCGCGGCGATGTCCCGCATGGGGCCCACCCGGGGGCGTTCGATCTCGCGCGCGACGATGCCGCCGTCCGGTCCGCGCACGGCGGCGCGGTCGGACGACGTGCCCGTGTCGTCCCTCACGCCCTCCCCGGCGCCCGTGCTCGCGCCGCCCCCGTCCAGCCGCTCGTCCTCCAGGCCCGTCAGGTCGGCGGAGTCGCCCCGGCTGCCCGGGGCCCAGCCGAACCGTCGTCGTACGGCCACGCCCTGCGGGTCGCGCACGCTCGCCTGGTAGAAGGCGCGGGAGACGGGGGCGCGCCAGTCGACGACGAGCGGCGGGGCGGCCGGGTGCTCGCTGACGCGGAGCCGCCCGATGTGGTGGGCGAGGCCCTCGTGCGCGCCGCCCGTGCCCTGCGCGAAGTCGAGCCGTCCGAAGAACAGCGGGCCATCGGGCAGTTCGTGCAGGGCCTTGGCATGGCTGCGCAGCCGGTAGCCGAGGACTTCGGCGTCGGCGCCGGAGGCCGAGACGTCCTCGCCGGTGGCGACCTGGAGGTCGGCGCCCTCGACCATGGCGGCGAAGGCGGCCCGGCAGGCCTCGTGGTGGGCGCGTTCGGCGTGCAGGGCGGTGTCGAGGTCGGGTGCCGTCATACGACGAGGATAGCGAAAAAATGTAACTCGGTTACATTTTTTATGCGGTCACGTTATCTACTCGCCAGGGGTTGTCCGGACGAGCTGCGGGAGCCCCGCTTCCAACGTGTCGAAGGCTCGCTCGGCCGCCGCCACCGCCTCCCCACGCACGTCCGCCGGTCGCTCGCCCGCCGCGACCCGTCGCCAGGTGTCCTCGGCGAGGATCCGCCGGACGGCGATGATCTGGCCGGCCGCCAGCCGGGCGTCGAGGGCGGTGGGCAGGTCGTCCGCGAGGGCCTCGGCGAGGGCGGCCTCCGAACGCTCCAGATAGCCGTGCAGCCGGGCGACCAGGGAGGGGGTGCCGTAGAGGAGGTCGTAGAAGGCCCGCACCTGCGGGTGGTCGTTGAGGCCGGTGACGGGGTCCTCGGCGGCCAGCCCGTCGAGGAAGTGCCGGCGCAGGGCGGCGAGCGGCGCGACCCCCTCGGCGCGGGCCGCGGCGACCACGCGGGCCGCCTCCCGCTCGTGATCGGCGATCTGGTGCAGGACCAGATCCTCCTTGCTCGGGAAGTACCGGAACAGGGTCGGCTTGGAGATCTCGGCCGCGGCGGCCACCTCGGCGACGGACACCGCGTCGAAGCCGCGCTCGAGGAAGAGCCGGACGGCGACCTCCGACACCGCCCTGTACATCTGCTGCCTCTTGCGCTCACGCAGCCCGGTCGCACTCATGAGATGAGCCTACGGGCCGTGGAAGCGGCGGGCGGAACGCCGGTTCACGAGCCCGGACCGCGCCACGGAGGCGGCGCGGCCAGAGACCACAGGTCGTCGAGGTGCTTGTTCCACGCGGCGATCGCGGCCCTGGCGTCGTCCGTCCCCTCCTGGGACCAGACGTTGAGGTCGGTGCGGTAGCCCTTGGGGTCGTAGTACTCCGGAGAGGCGCTGCTGAGCACCGTACGGGCCACGACGTCGTAGAGCCCGTGCAGCACCAGCGCCCGGTTGAAGACGCAGATCTTGTCCCGCGGTATGCCGGGATAGAGCCGGTACTCGCAGCGGGCGGCGACCCGGCCGCGGACCGTCAGCCGTTCGGCGATCCCGTACAGCGTCTCGTCGAACTCCCGGCACTTGGCTTCCAGGCGTTTACGGAAGTCGGGGTCGTCCACCGGGACTCCCCGCGCACCCACCCTCGACGGCACCGTCATCGACTGCCCGAAGTCGGGGATGAGCACCCGGATGGTGACGTTGCGGGTGGGACCGGGGTCCTCCAGCAGCCCTTCCAGGCGGTGGTACAGCTCGTTGTAGAGCGTCTCCCCGGTGTAGCCGAGGAACGCGATGTCCACGGTGCGGGCGCGGAAGGCCTCGCTCACGAAGAGGCCGAGCTCCCGAGAGTTCACCTGCCCGCGGGCCGGGACGCGCAACGTCGTCGCCAGATCCTTGACGGCGTCGTAGAGCACGTAGCCGACCAGGCTGAGGAGGGCGCCGCCGAGGAAGGCCTTCCCCTCCAGGGCGTCACCGACCGGCTTGACGAACTGGGCCGTCAGGCCGGTGACGAAGATCCCGAGGAGCAGGATCCGGGTGACCGTCGGCTCGAAGCGTTCCTGAAAGCGCCGCAGCGTGTTCCCCACGCCGCCCTCTCCCGTCGTACGGCTCCCCCGCGCGGACATGTCCGACCCCCTCGCGCCTCACGCCCGACGGGCGTCAACTGACCCTGGTCCGAACCGTGTTCGACGTTCGATCAGACCATGGTCGCGCTAGGCCAGGGCGCGGGCAAGATAGGGGTTCGCGGTCGCCGGGACGGGAAGGCCGAGGATGGCGGTGGCGGCCGCGAGCGTGGCGGCGTAGGAGTCGACGGCCCGACGGACGTTGGGGGCGTCCAGGCTCACGCCGGTCGCCAGGCGGTCGAGGTCGATGTACGCGGAGCGGACGATCTCGATCCACCGGTAGACCGACCAGTCCTTCTCCCAGTGCCGGGTGTGCTTCTTCGGCAGCTTCGCCTCCCACCGCCGGAACATGCGGGTGCGGATCTCCGACCGGGTCGGCGTCAGATGCATGTGCCTGACCAGGTCGTAGAGCGGGTCGCCGACCAGGGCCATCTCCCAGTCGATGATGGTCAGCGCCAGGTCGTCCTCACGGCGCACCAGGTTCCACGGGTTGAGGTCGCCGTGCAGCAGGGCCGGCTCCCGGCGACTCACCTGGTGCCGGGAGAGGATCTCCCGCAACCGCCACTCGTCGGGCAGCCCCAGCGTGCGTGCCAGTTGCAGCGACTCCTTCGGGAGGTCCCTCACCACTCCGACCAGTTGTTCCTTCAGCCATTCGCAGAAGTCGACGTCCTTGGCCTGCGGATCGATCGACGCATGGTTCACCCGCGTCAGTTCACACAGCTGATCGACCAGTGCGTCCGCCTCGTGCGGCAGCAGGCCGTTTTCCGGATGGACGGGCGGCCGGTCGATATGGGTGCTCACGTAGGTCTGAATACTGAAGAGATCGTCCGGGAAACTCACCCCCAGCGCGAGGACCTCGGGCGCCGCCACCCGGACACGCGAATTCTGGATCGCCCGCAGGACGACGTGCTCGCTCAGGTATTTGGGCTCTCGGCGTGAGACGTCCGGCAGTTTGCGGCGCACCACCACGGGAGTCGACACATCCCCTACGCGGACCACCGAGTTGAGGTGTGCGGTTCCCTTGAAGACGCGGTGCGCCGGAGCTGCTCCCTCCGCGAGCAGCGCCTCACGCACGGCGGACGCCGGAAACCGGGGGTTCTCGGGAAGACGCGGATCAGGCTCCCAGTCGAAGGCCTTGGCGATCCACTCCCGGCCGCCCACAGCCTCGTCGCCGCGTGACGCCAGCCATCGGAACAGAGCCCGCTCGATCTCGTTCTCCGCCGGCACGTCTTGCAGTCTCAACGGTTTCTGCGCCGTGAGCAGAGCCCTGCGCACCTCGGTGGTCGCCTCGTCCAGTCTCTTCTGCGTGAACGACCCCTGCAACGACCGCGCGGCCCGCATGACGTCCGGGTAGACCGACTGCGCCCGCTCGAAGCCGACGTAGTGGTCCAGATCCCTGGCCAGCCCCTTCACCGCGCTCGGCCGGTACACCTGCATGGCCTGCGCCCACGCATCGATCACCTCGCGCCACTGATGATCCGGGTAGCGCATACGCACCAGGTGTGTGGCCAGGTCGTGCAGCGGGTCCCCGTAGGTCGCCAGCTCCCAGTCGACGCAGACCAGAGGCGGTGCACCGTCGTACGACACGATCACATTGTCCCGGTGCAGATCCGCGTGGAGCAGGCTGTAGGGCCGCCGGGTCATCGCGGGCACTCGCTCGGCGAAGCGGAGCAGGGCGTCGTCGGAGATGCCCAGCGCTTTGAACAGACCGCCGAATTCCGCCCAGTTGGGTTTGCGGATCTGTTCGTCGGCACAGTGGGCCAAGACCTTCAGGAAGCCCTGGCTGTCAGTGTGGCTGGCCGGCCAGGAACCCGGCAGCGGCGGAAGAGCCTGCCGCCGCACCTGGGTCATCTGTCCCAGGAGTCCGGCGAGCGCCCTGAGCAGGAGCGTGTCGACAGGCTTGCCGTTTCCGCAGACGGTGGAGAGCGGCACGCCCTCCACATAGCTGTGAAGGGCGTAGCCGTGCGCCTTGACCAGGCATTCCGGCGCGTGCGGCAGGACCCCCTGGACGGCGTGCAGAATGGCCGCCTCGTCCTGCCAGGTTCTGATCACCACCGGCAGCGCGTCGGAGCGCCGGGTGCGCACGACCACCGATGTGCCGGGGGCGCGGCCCACGAGCGGGGCGACGTCCTCCGTCAGCGGCAGCACGTAGTTGCGGTTGTGATGGCCGCTGGACTCCCGGGTCGACGCGGCGGCCTTGAAGAAAGCCCGCAGTGCTCCCCGAGCGGCTCGTTCCCCGAGCTGAAGAGGGGGAACAAGGTGGTCGACCACTGGCCGCTCCGGAGATTCGCGCTGGGCTGGGTAGGGCAAACGGTAAACGCGTCGTGCGACCGGAGCGATGCTGAATGAGCCAATGGGTGGTATGGCAGTCATTGCGGTCGGGCCGTTCGAGACTGACGTGTTCGCCGTCTCATACGTATGGACGCGGGCGATTTCTCGCGCGGTTGGGGAATGTTAGCGCACGGCGAGCGGCCTATTCGGCGAGATGATCCCAGACGGAGTCGAACCAGGAGCGCCAGGTTTCCACGAAGACCGTGCCCGACGAGTTGGGGTCCGGGCCCTTCACCTGGTGGGTGAGGGTGGCGCCGAGTCCCAGCACGTCCAGGGCGGTGATCTCTTCGCCGGACTCCAGTTCGATCTGGCGCTGGATCACCTCGTAGGGACCGTGCAGCGCCTCCGTACCGTTCAGCAGATACAGCTTGAAGGCCGGTGTCAGCGGCGCGTGCCGGATCTGGACGTCGACCGCGGACACGTACTTCTCCGTCTTCAGGGCCTTCAGCACCCCGCGCAGCGATTCCGTGTGACGGTCCGTGATGTCGAGCAGCCGGTTGCGCAGACGTTCGTCGCCCTTGTCGTCCTTGACCCGCGGATAGGGCAGGTCGAGGTCCCGGGAAGGCAGGATCATGCGTAGGCCGATGCGCTCGGGCGCTATCGAGCCGCCGCGGATCCGCTCGGCCTGCAGCCGGATGTGCGCGTCCAGCGATTCGGACGTCAGCGTGTAGACGTCCAGGGTGACTTCGGGCTGCTCGAAGGCCTCGCTGAGCAGCGGCCCCAGTGTCGCGCCGTGGCGCAGCCGAGTGGCTCTGGGCGTCGACGAGTGAATCCGCTGAATCTTGACCACCCGGGAGCCGCTGCCCTGGCGGGACTCGATCCAGCCCTCGCTGGCCAGTTCCCGCAGCACGCGCTGCACGGTGTCGCGGGAGACCCCGTACTCCTCTGCCAGGTCCCGCTGGGAGGGCAGAAAGGAACGCAGCGAGTAGGTGCCGTCCGTCATGCGGGCACGCAGGTCGTCGGCGACCCGCTGGAACGCCCTTCCCCCACCGTCGCTGCCCTGCTGCACGTCCACACGCCGACCGTACCGCCATCCGGCCAATGGCAAACCAGCACCGGTCAAGTCCCCGGTCGGATCCTGTTCAAGTGCCCTGCACGACAGGCTGGTTAAGGATCACCCCGCGAGGGGAAATCCACTTCAAGGCAACCAGTCCAATTGGACCGGTAATGGAAAGTTTCACAGAGACTGGCAAGAAGGTGGAAGGACGTGCTCCTGTTATCGGCGCTCTGGGAACTCCTCGCGTTCTGCGCGGGTTTGACGGTACGGGCCAAACTGGGGGTGGCGGGGGTGCTGCTGCTGTTCACCGTGGCCGTGGGCGTGCGTGCCCGGCACGACGTGCTCGCCGTCGGGGCGGCCGTCGTGCTCGTGGCCCTGATGCTCAGGCGGACCTGACCGCGTCCAGTACCGGTTCCAGGGACGGGACCACGAGTGTCGCGCCCGCGCCCCTGAGCAGTTTCTCCTTGCGCTCGTTACGCGCGTAGCCGAGGAAGGGGACGCCGGCCTCCCGGGCGGCCAGGAAGTCGGAGGGGGTGTCACCGATCATCAGCGCGGTGCCGGGCGCCGAGCCCATGGCGCGCAGGGCGAGGTTCAGGCAGTGCGGGTGCGGCTTGAGGTGGCGCAGCTCCTGGGTGCGACCGTAGACGTGGGGCGTGAAGCACGAGGTGAGACCGCGGGACGCGAGGTAGGTGGCGACCACCCGGGGGGAGTTGTTCGTGGTGATCGCCAGCCGCAGGCCGCGGGCCGTCAGGGTGCGTATCAGCGGGTCGGCGTAGGGCGTGGGCATCGCCGTGGCCGTGGCCCTCAGCTCTTCCTGGGTGAGGCGTTCCTCCAGCTCGGTGACCAGGTCGCTGCCCGGGTGCCGGCGGTCCACGGCACGCAGCACGACGTGCGGGTCGAGCGAGTCCCGCTCGGACTCCGTCAGCAGGTGGTGCAGGCCCCGTCCTTCGAGCCACTCCACCAGGCCGTCGGCCACCACGTCCGCCGAATGACCGGCGAAGAGACGGCAGATGGGCCCGTCGAAGTCCCAGAGGACGACGCGCGCGCTTCCCATCACTTCCCGCAGGTCAGCGGTCTCGGTGTCGGGGTCGGTGTCGGGGGTCACCTGTTGGGTCTGCTGCGTATCAGAGGTCACTAGGAGAGTGTCAGGTCCGTCGTGATGGTTTCCCAGAGGGCGTCGAACCACTTCTGGGATTCCTCCACGAACGCGGCGTCGCGCTGACCGGCCGCCTTCTCGAAGGAGAAGAGGAGCGACTCGGTGCCCAGCACGTCGTACATGTCCAGGGTTCCGCTGTCGGTGGCCTCCTCGCGGCGGGTGACCATGTAGTACGCCATCAGCGCCTCCTCGCCGTTGAGGAGGTACAGCTTGACCGGCGGGGTGAACGGCAGCGCGCGGAAAGTGATGTTGACGTCGATGCCGTGCGAGCGCAGGGTCTGCAGGTTGTGGCGGAGCACATGGCCCTGGGCGTTGCGCATGGCCAGCCAGCGCTGGTGGACCGGGTCGTCGTCCCCGCGGCCGTCGACCGGGACCGGGAAGGCGAGGCTGATGTCCCGGGACGGCAGCAGGATGCGCACGTCGATCCTGGCGGGCTTCAGCTGCCCCCCGTGGATCAGCCGCAGCGGCTCACCCAGGGCCGGAATGAGGCTCTCGGCGGTGAGGCAGGCGGCGTCGATGCGCACATGGGGCGCGGAGAAGGCGGCGGTGAGCCGGGGGGCCAGGCCGACCATCGTGGGCTGGGGTTCGTCGCGGCCCGGCGACGACGGCTGGGCGATGCGGGGCGGGCTGCCCTTGCTCACGTTGGTGAGCAGTCCGTCGTCCTGCAGTGACCTCAGGGCCTGGCGGACGGCGCCGCGCTCCACGCCGAACTCGTCGGCGAGTTCGGCCTGCGTGGGCAGCCGCTCACCGGCCTTGAGCTCCCCGGCGCGGATGCGTTCGCGCAGGACATCGGCGATCTCCTGGGGCGAGAGCCGTCCGCTGCCGTTCACTGCCACGTTCTCCTGGGTCACGACCAAACGCTACAACTTCCATCCATCTGACGGGAGTTGTTTGAAAGTTGTTTAACAGTTGCCACCAAGTGGGGACAACATAATCATAGTTGGTTGCCAACTTCAGCGAGTTGGCGGAAGGTTTGCCTCCATTCCCGGACCACGGTCCGGGACCACGAACGTGGACTTGGGTCCGGACCTCGATCCGGGACCTCGAACCCGGCCCTCGATCCGGGACTCCGTCTCCCAGCCTCCGAAGGGGGGAACCCGCCCATGCCCGCCCTCGTCCTCCTCTGCGCCGCCTTCGTCGTCGGCGTCGAACAGACCATCCAGTGGAAGTACGGCAGCACCGGCGCCGTCGGCCTGCTCCTGCTCAGCGTCGGCGTCAAGGCCAAGAGCCCTGCCATCAGTTCCCTCGGCGCGGTGATCCTCGCCCTCCTCGCCACCGGACCCGCCGTCAGCTCGTGAGCACCAGCTCCGAGCTGATGGTGTCCCACAGCGCGTCGAACCACCTCCGGGACTGCTCCACCAACGTCGTGTCCCGCGGGCCGGCGCCCTCCTCGAAGGCGAACAGCAGCGACCGCGTGCCCTCGGCGTCGTACAGCTCCAGGTGCTCCTGGTCGATCGTCTGCTCGCCCCGGGTGACCGTGTAGTACGCGAACAACGCCTCCGTCCCGTTGAGCAGATACAGCTTGACGGGCGGGGTGAACGGCAGCGCGCGAAAGGTCACGTGCACGTCGATGCCGTGCGTGGAACGCAGGGTGAGCAGGTTGTGCCGCAGCACCTGACCCTGGGCGTTGCGGTGGGCGAGCCAGCGGCGCTGCAGCCGCCCGCCGGGCGAGCCGTCCACCGGAGTGGGAAAGGCGAGGTCGATGTCCCGGGACGGCAGCAGGACCCGGACGTCGATCTTGGCCGGTTTCAGCTGCCCCGCGTGGATCTGCCGCAGCGGTTCACCGATCGCGGCCGTCAGTGACACCGCGGTCAGGCAGAGTGCGTCGACCTGGACGTGCTCCGCCGCGAAGGCCGCGGTGACGCGGGGCGGCAGCCCCACCATCGAGGGCTGCGGCGCCGCGGCGGGCCCGGCCGGCCCGCCGGCCGCCCCCGGCAGCCCCGCGACCGTCGCCGGGCTGCCCTTGGAGACGTTGGTCAGAAGCCGTTCCGACTGCAGAATGCGCAGGGCCTGCCGCACGGCGCCCCGCTCGACGCCGAACTCCTTCGCCAGCTTGGCCTGTGTGGGCATGCGCTGACCCGGCCGCAGCACTCCGGTTCTGATCCGGGTGCGCAACTCGTCGGCCACCTCACGGTGTGACGGCAACGGCCGCCCCGCCTCCCTCCGCCCCTTGACGGAGGCATGTTCCGGCTCCACGTCCGCACAGTACAACTTCTCGCCATCTTCCGGCAGTTCTAAGAGAGATGGTTATAGGACGCTTCCAAGCGGACATAAGTACAGTGAAGTTGGCTGCCAACTTCAACGACATGGTCAAGCTTCTAGACGGTTGGCCGGTGGGCCCCCTTCCGGAGGGGAGCCGGGAGCCCGCGCGGCCGGCGCCGACGTACAGCCACAACTGAACAGCACCGCTCAGCCACAACTTCAGAACGAAGCACAGCCACAACTGAACAGCTACGGATGAGCGGATCCAGGGGTTCAGGTCCATGGATCCGCTGCCACACCGCACCGACCGCTCACGAGAGGAGCCGTCAGAACATGTCCGGGCACCAAGGCCGCCCGGACGTACGCAGCAGGGCGTCGGCCCCCCGGGCGGCGCCCGCTCGTTCTTCCCGGAGCCGGCCCAGGGCCGCCAGCCGCACCGCGGACTCGTCGCCCAGCCACAGCGTCGCCAGCTCGCCGACGTCGAGAGTGAGGTCGGCGCTGCGGGCGGTCGGCACGCAGGAGGCCCCGTCGGGGGTCGCGTCCAGCAGGAAGCGGCCGCCGGCCAGGCCGGCCCCGTCGACGACCTCCAGCACCAGCTCGCCGGCCATGTCGTAGGTACGCGCCTCAAGGGCCCGTACGACGTCCAGGATCCGCACCCACAGCCAGTCCGCCTGCGTGGTGACGGTCGCCGCGCGCGGGTCCGGCAGGTAGAGCGGCAGCAGATCGGCCGGCGAGCGCCGGCCCGACTTCACCCGGGTGATCCAGTCGATGGAGCACAGGTAGTGCCACAGGGCGCGCTCGGCAGCCGGGGTCACCGCGATCAGCCACCGCACCGACGCCGTGTTCAGCGGCTGCTTGGCGTCGCTCCACTTCTCGTCGGCCCGGTAGGAGACCAGCCCCTCCACCTCGCCGTCGGGCGAGCGGTACACCGCGTAGAAGGGCTCGGTCCAGGGGTCGCCGGTCGGGTTCGCCACCCCGGTCTGGACGTCCCACCACGCCTCGCTCCTGCTGACGGCGCCGGGCTGCGCACGCCGCAGCCGCTCGTGCAGACCGGGACCCGTCTTGCGGACCTCGTCGCCGTCGACGAGGTCGATCCGGCCCTCCTCCGGCTGACCCGACCGGCGCGGGTCGAGACCGGCACGCTGCACGTCGATCGACCACTCGGTCGTCGTGGTGGCCGGACCGAAGCCGTAGCGGCCGTAGATCCGGTACTCGGCCGCGATGAGCGTGGCCACGACGTCCCCGCGCTCCTTCGCGGCCGTGAGGTCGTCGGTCATCAGCCGGGTGAGCAGGCCGCGGCGGCGGTGCGTGGGCGAGACGGTGACGTTGGAGATCGCGTCGGCCGGGACGACGGCGCCGCCGACGGCCGTGAGCTCCTGCGGGAAGGAGCGGAACGTGGCGACGCAGCGGCCGGCGTCGAAGGCGCCCGAGGTGCGGGACTGCGCGATGGCCGCGCGGCGTTCCGCCAACAGCTGTTCGGTGAGGACCGGTGGGCGCAGGAAGCCCGTGTCCAGGGCCCGTATCCAGTCGGGGAGTTCGGAGTCGGTGATCAGACGGGTGTCGACGTCGACAGGAAGGCTGGCTCGGCTGGTCATGGCATCACCGTAAGCAGGCACGGCCGGGCAGCGCGGGCAATTTCTTCTCCGCCGCCCCGTGACCGGCCGCCCCCGGCCACCAGGCCCCCGACCCACCCGTCCCCGAGCCGCCGGCCTCCGATCACCGCCGGTCACCGGGTCGGCCGCCTGGGGCCGGCACGGCGCTCCGCCGGGCTCACACCAGCAGGTCCTCCACCTGCGCCTCCCCCTCCCGGTACCGCCGGGTGATCTCCGTGCCGGACTCGTCGGCCGTCCGCTGGAGGTGCTGACGGCGGCTGGAGACCTGCTGTTCGTAACGCACCAGCCGGGCCATCGCCTCGTGGAGCTCGAGGTCCGTGCGGGCGTCGAGGTCGGAGAGCTCGACGTCGGCCAGCATGTCGGCGGCCAGCCGCCGGCCCTCCTCGCTGTGCGGGGTGCCCAGGGTGACGTGACGTGCGGAGGAACGGTGCCGGGCAGGGGCGTCCGTGAGGATCTCCGGCAGCCGGTCCACCACGGAGGCCGCGCCCGTCGGCGAACGCCGGGCCAGCTCGGCACGCAGGATGTCGATCCGGCCCTGCAACAGCCGTCGTACGTAACTGAGGTCGGCCTCGTCGCGCTGGGCGTCCCGGCGCAGGGTGCGCAGCTCGGGCAGACTCAGCCCGGCCAGCTCCTGCTCGGGCGGCTCGACGGGCAGCATGGGGCTGTCGCTGCGCTGTGCGGGCGGCCGGTGTGTCGCCGACCGCTCGGTACTCGGTGTGCTCATGTGCCTCAACCGTCTCTCGACCGGCGTGTGGAAAGCATCGTGCCACCCCAAGTGGCCACTATGTGACCGAGTCCCCCCGAACGGCCCCAGACAGGGGCTTAAGGATCGAAAATGGGCCAGTCGCCGTTCCACGCCCGCGACCCGGCATCATGGTCCGCATGCGAGCGGTGGTGCAGAGGGTGGACGGCGCGAGCGTCGTCGTGGACGGCGAGACGGTCGGCGAGATCAACGGCGAGGGGCTGTGCGTCCTCGTCGGCGTCACGCACGAGGACACGAAGGAGAAGGCGGCCCAGCTCGCGCGCAAGCTCTGGTCGGTGCGCATGCTGCACGACGAGAAGTCCTGCAGCGACATCGCCGCCCCGCTGCTGGTGATCAGCCAGTTCACGCTGTACGGCGACGCGCGCAAGGGCCGCCGGCCCACCTGGAACGCGGCCGCGCCGGGCCCCGTCGCCGAACCGCTCGTCGACGAGGTCGTGGCGCAGCTGCGCGCCCTCGGGGCGACCGTGGCGACGGGCCGGTTCGGCGCGCGGATGCGGGTGTCGCTGACGAACGACGGCCCGTTCACGGTGCTGATCGAGGTCTGAGGCGCGGGCGGAAGGCTCCCTACGGCTCGACCACGACCTCCTGGGCCGCCGCCGTGGTGCCCGCCAGCAGCGGGGCGTCCAGCGGGACGTTGCGCTTCACCAGCGCCAGGGCGACCGGACCGAGTTCGTGGTGGCGCGCGGACGTGGTGACGAAGCCGATCTTGCGGCTGTCGGGCGCCTCGTCGGCGACGCGGAGTTCGGTGCCCGCGGCGGGCAGGTGGACCTCGCTGCCGTCGAGGTGGAGGAAGACCAGACGGCGGGGCGGCTTGCCGAGGTTCTGGACCCGGGCGACCGTCTCCTGACCCCGGTAGCAGCCCTTCTGCAGGTGCACGGCGGTGCCGATCCAGCCGAGCTCGTGCGGGATGGTGCGGTGGTCGGTCTCGAAGCCGAGGCGCGGGCGGTGCTGTTCGACGCGGAGCGCCTCGAGGGCCAGGATCCCGGCGGGCGGACCGGCCTGCGCGGCGTACGACTCCAGGTCGGCCCGGGGCAGGAAGAGGTCGCGGCCGTACGCGGTCTCGCGGACCACGACACCCGCCGGGACGGATGCGATCGACCCGGCGGGCAGGTGGACGACCGCGGTGTCCGCGGTGCGGTCGGCGACCTCGACCCGGTAGAAGAACTTCATCGACTCCAGGTACGCGATCAGCGCGTCCTGGGTGCCGGGCTCCACGTGCGCCCAGACCGTCGTGCCGTCGTCGACCAGGTACAGCGCGTGCTCGATGTGACCGTGCGCGGAGAGGATCAGCGCCTCGGCGGCCTGGCCGACGGGCAGGTCGGTGACGTGCTGGGTGAGCAGGAGGTGCAGCCAGCTCAGCCGGTCCTCGCCGGTGACGGCGACGACTCCGCGGTGCGAGAGGTCGACGAAACCGGCGCCGTCGGCGAGGGCGCGCTGCTCGCGGAACAGGTCGCCGTAGTGACCGGCGACGCCTTCGTCCACACCCTCGGCGGGGACGGCGCCGGGCAGGGACAGCAGAGGGCTCTTCATGGCGCCAAGCCTACGACCCGGCAGGGGAACCCTTGACGGTAGAACCCTTGACGGTCGAACCCTTGAGCGTGCAGTCCTCGCAGCGGCCGAAGATCGCGAAGTGCTTCATGTCCGTCTCGAAGCCGAAGCTCCGCCGCAGCTTGGCCGTGAACTCGGCGGCGACCTGCACGTCCGCCTCGATGACGTTGTCGCAGTCGCGGCACACCAGGTGGATGTGGTGGTGCCGCTCGGCCAGGTGGTACGTCGGCGCCCCGTGTCCCAGGTGCGCGTGGCTGACCAGCCCGAGCTCCTCCAGAAGCTCCAGGGTCCGGTACACCGTGGAAATGTTGACCCCCGACGCCGTCTTCCTCACTTCCACGAGGATGGCGTCGGGGGTCGCGTGCTCCAGGGTGTCCACGGCCTCCAGGACAAGCTGGCGCTGCGGCGTCAGGCGGTATCCGCGCTGCCGCAGGTCGCTCTTCCAGTCAGTGCTTCCAGTGCTCACCACACAGAAGAGTCTAGGTCCGTCCGGGACTACTTGAAGAAGGCGATTCCGTCGTCCGGCATGTCGTCGGGGAGGGCCTTCGCCCAGCGTTCGACGTCCTGCGGGGTGACGACCTTCTTCAGGTGGGCCGACATGTAGGGGCGCAGCTCCACCTCGGGGGTCTGCTTCTCGCCGACCCACATGAGGTCGCTCTTGACGTACCCGTACAGACGCTTGCCGCCGGTGTAGGGGCCGGAGGCGGCCGTGCGGGCCACCGCGTCGGTGACGAGGTCGATCTGCGGCTTCTTGTCGGCGAGCTCGCCGTACCAGATCTCGACCACGCCGTCGTCGCGGACCATCGTCACCTCGACCTTGCGGTCGGCGTCGATGCGCCAGAAGCCGGACTCGGACTCCAGCGGACGGACCTTGTTGCCGTCGTTGTCCAGGACCCAGGTGTGGGAGTGGTACTCCAGGAAGTCACGGCCGTCGTGGGCGAAGGTGACCTCCTGCCCGAAGTTGCACTTCTGCGACCCCGGGAAGTCGTGCACGCCCGCGCCCGCCCAGCTGCCGAGCAGGAAGGCGAGGGGGACGAGGTCCTTGTGGAGGTCGGACGGAATCTCGATCATGAGTGACAGTTCCTGGGGGTGGTCGGTCTCAGCGCTGGCCCTGGTACAGCTTCTTCACGGTCAGACCGGCGAAGGCGAGAACGCCGACGCAGACCAGGACCAGCAGGGCTTCGAAGAAGATCTCCACGGGTGCTCCTCGGATGAGCGTGCTTCGGGTACGGACGGCTCGCGACACGTACGACAGGGCCGGGCCCCAGCTTACGCGGCCGGGACCCCGCCCTCCTTGTGAGGTAGGCCCTCCCCGGGCGTCAGCTCAGCAGCTGACTCTGCAGGGCCACGGTCTGCTGGAACGGAACGGCCGCCGCGGCGCCCTTGCGGGACTGCAGCACCAGGGCGATGACGTCGCCGGCGTGCAGGTAGGCCTGCCGCAGCTGCTCCGCGCCGTACGGCTTCGCCTCGTCGTAGACGTGACGTTTGACGTTCGGGACGTCGGCGGCGATGGGGTATCCCTCGTCGAACTCCGTCTCGGTCGCGCCGCGGGCCGCGTGCACCGGGCTGGTGAACGTGGTGAGCGCGGTGTACACGCGCTCGGCGACCGCGCCCGTGTCGAACTGCAGCAGGTAGACGCCGGTGCGGGTGCCGTCCGGGGTGGTCCAGCCACGGGCCGCGATGTGCCGCAGGCCGTTGTCGGTGAGCAGTTGTCCGACGGTGGTGCGGTCCTCCTTCGCCTCGAACACCGGCAGGAAGTCCTTCGTGGCCAGCCAGCCGTCGGCGCCGTGCAGCGCCTTGTCCTCCGTCGAGCCCTCGGGCGCGGGGAGACGCAGCGCCCGCAGGTCCGCGTAGTGGGCGGTGGCATGGTTCCCGGTGTCGAACGGGCTCGGGCTGCCGGAGGGCAGCGGCGGCATGGCGATGTCCGGATAGGCCCAGCGGCCGTCCGACGCGGTGGCGAGCCCGGGCAGGTCGGTGCGCTCCATGCGCGTGATCCCGTACGCCGTTCCCGCCCCGAGCGCGGCGAAGACCGTGACGACGGCGGTCCAGCGCAGGACGGCCCGCAGCACCCGGCGGTCCTTGGGGGCGGCCGGGCGGTCGTCCTGCCGGTCCGGGAGGGGGTCGGGAGCCGCGTCGGAAACGGTTTCGGGGGTCGTTCCGCAGGCGTCGGTCGGCGACGGCTTCGGAAGCGGTTCCGGCGACTGTTCTGGCTCCGGCACCGCCGACGGCTTCGGAAGCGGTTCCGGGGCGGGCGGTGGCTGCAGGCGGGGGTGCTCGGTGGTCATACGGCCTGTCCCGGGTCGTCGATGCGGTCGAGTTGCTTGGCGAAGAACTTGGCGACGAACGTGCCGCCGATCGGGTCAGGCGCCGCCGATGTGACGCTGACCAGCACGTCTCCCACGGCGGCGGTGCAGAGCGCCGTGCCCAGGTCCGTACTCTCGCCCTTGGGGCTCAGGAAGCACCGCGCGTCCGGGTGGCCCTCGATCTTCGGACCCTTGCGCAAGAAGTCCATCGCGGCGACGAAGCCGTTGAAGGCCGTCGCTGAGCGGCGCACGGCGGTCGGGTTCTCCTGCCTCGACAACGTGACGTGCAGGGTGATCGTGTCCTTGATGTTGTAGTCCGACCAGTCGACGGCGTAACTACGCATCGCCACGCCCTTGATGCGCTCCTTGTCGACCAGCTTCTCCAGCTTCCGGCGGGAGGCGCCGGGCAGGTCCTTGAACGACTCCTTGCGCAGGGCGGTGGCCTGTGCGCCGCTGAACTCGGCGTCCTGACCGAACTCGGCCAGGTCCGGACCGGGTTGGTAGCCGTCGGTGCCGTACGGCAGCAGCAGCGCGCTCAGCCCCGATCCTGCGGCGCCCTCCTTCTTCCCGTTGCCGCCGGCCTTGTCGTCGGCCCCGGCGCGCACGCGCGGGAACTTCCAGGTGGGGCTACCGACCTCGCGGTCCGCGTCCCGGACGGTCACGACGGTGTAGCCGACACCGCCGACGACCGCGCAGGCCAGCAGCACGGACCCGGCCACGGCGGCGATCCGGCCGGCCCGACGGGCCTTGGGGGCGGCGGGCTCCCCGACGACGGCGGCCTCGGCTTCGGCCGCGGTGGTCCCGGGACTCTCAGGACTCTCGGCCGCGGCGGTCTCAGGACTCTCGGCCGGGATGCTCTCAGGACTCTCGCTCACAGCTTCCCCATCTGCCGGACGGCCAGGTCCATCATCTTCGCCTTGGATATCGGCTTGCTGTCCGTGACACGGACCTCCATGTAAACGTCTCCCCGCCAGGCGAGCGCCTCGGCCGCGTACAGCGGGAGGTAGCCCGGATTCCGTACGGGTGTGTCGTGCACGTACACCGTCCCGTCGCCGGTACCGGGAATGGGCCAGTCGCGGGTGTCCTTCTCCTTCTCGGCCCAGGAACGGCCGGAATCGGCCCACTCGGACGCCGACGGATCGTCCTCCTGACGGAACTGCACGAGGTTGATCTCGACGTTGTCGTTCTCGCCCACCCGCCACGACGTCGTGGCCGCACGGCGGAACTCACTCCCGGCGAGGCTGTCGAACGCGTCGGCCGGGCTTTTGTACTCCCCCGCGTACGAGGCCAGGTCCGCCCAGCCGTCGCGGCCCACCGGGAAGCGGCTGTCCTTCGCCCCCCTGGGCCGCGTGATCAGCAGCTTGCGCAGGTCGCCGTCGGTCCTGACCCGGCGGTCCTGCGCCGCCGACAGCGGCTCGGCCTCGCCCCCGGCCTGTCCCACGACGGGCTGGGAGAGCGGCGGCAGCGCGGTGGGCGCACGGCCGGCCTGGATCACGTAGCCGGTGCAGACCCCTGCGACCACCCCGAGCAGGGCGGCTCCGGCGATCATCAGCGTCGTACGGCCGCGCGGCCGGCGGCGGCCGGAGCCAGGGTCGAGGCCGAGGTCGTCTGCCGTTTTTTCCGGATCTTCCACAAGAATCCCCCTCTGAATTCAAGCGCTTTCCACGACGCGCTTCACAGGAGACCCGTGGTCAAGATCGGCGGTTGTAAGGAACCTGATTACGATTCGGGTATGGCGAACAAGCTCGTGATCAAGGTGACGGCAGGGGCCGACGCGCCCGAGCGGTGCTCTCAGGCGTTCACGGTCGCCGCGGTCGCCGTGGCCAGCGGCGTCGAGGTCTCCCTGTGGCTGACCGGGGAGTCCGCGTGGTTCGCGCTGCCGGGCCGGGCCGCGGAGTTCGAGCTCCCGCACGCGGCGCCGCTGCCCGGTCTCCTCGAATCCGTCCTGGCCGGCGGCCGTCTCACGCTGTGCACCCAGTGCGCCGCCCGCCGGGACATCACGGAGAAGGACGTCATCGACGGCGTCCGGATCGCGGGGGCGCAGGTGTTCGTCCAGGAGGCACTGGGCGACGACACGCAGGCGCTCGTGTACTAGGGAGGGTGACAGGGGCACCCCACGTACCGGGGCGCCGGGGCCGGGCTGCCCGGGGCGCTCTGTCTACGGGCGGCGTTTCTTGCCGTCGAGCTCGTCCCACCACTCGTCGGACTTGGGGTCGCCCGAGGGGTCGTCCCACCAGCGGTCCTCGGGGCCGCGGCGGTTGGCGACCATCGCCGCCACCGGCGGGATGACCATCGCCACCAGGCACATCGCGACGGCCGCGGGCGTCGACCAGATACGCACGACGGCCCAGGCCAGGACGAACAGCGCGATGCAGGTGCCCATCATCGCGAAGTAGACGTGCCGTCGGCGGGCCAACATACGTCCAGGGTAGGCCGGGGCACGGCGAAGGGCCGTGTCCCGGGCGTCCAACCCGTGGGACACGGCCCCCGCGTCGTGCTCAGACCGCGATCGCGACCTCGGCGAGACCGCCCTGCTGGGCGACCACGGTGCGGTCGGCGGTGCCGCCGGGCACGAGGGCGCGGACGGTCCAGGTGCCTTCGGCCGCGTAGAAGCGGAACTGTCCGGTGGCGGAGGTCGGGACCTCCGCGGTGAACTCGCCGGTCGAGTCCAGCAGTCGGACGTATCCGACCACCGGTTCGCCGTCCCGGGTCACCTGACCCTGGATCGTGGTCTCACCGGGCTTGATCGTCGAGGCGTCCGGGCCGCCGGCCTTCGCTCCACACATGTGTTTCTCCAGAGGGGTCTGACCAGAAGGTCGGTCGGGTGGGATTACTTGTTGGCGCCGAGCTCGATCGGGACGCCGACCAGGGAGCCGTACTCGGTCCAGGAGCCGTCGTAGTTCTTGACGTTCTCCACGCCCAGCAGCTCGTGCAGCACGAACCAGGTCAGGGCCGAGCGCTCACCGATGCGGCAGTACGCGATGGTGTCCTTTGCCAGGTCGACCTGCTCGTCGGCGTAGAGCTCCTTGAGCTCGTCGTCCGACTTGAACGTGCCGTCGTCGTTGGCGTTCTTCGACCACGGGATGTTGCGGGCGGACGGGACGTGGCCCGGACGCTGCGACTGCTCCTGCGGCAGGTGGGCGGGAGCGAGCAGCTTGCCGCTGAACTCGTCGGGCGAGCGGACGTCGACCAGGTTCTGGACGCCGATGGCCGCCACGACGTCGTCGCGGTAGGCGCGGATGGCCGTGTTCTGCGGCTTGGCCTTGTAGTCGGTCGTCGCGCGCTCGGGCACCTCTTCGACCAGCTCGCGGGCGTCCAGCTCCCACTTCTTGCGGCCGCCGTCGAGGAGCTTGACGTTCTCGTGGCCGTACAGCTTGAAGTACCAGTAGGCGTACGAGGCGAACCAGTTGTTGTTGCCGCCGTAGAGGATCACCAGCGTGTCGTTGGCGATGCCCTTCGCGGACAGGAGCTTCTCGAAGCCCTCCTGGTCGACGAAGTCACGGCGGACCGGGTCCTGCAGGTCCTGGGTCCAGTCGATCCGGATCGCGTTCCTGATGTGGTTCTTCTCGTACGCGGACGTGTCCTCGTCGACCTCGACGATGGCGATGTCGGCGTTGTCGAGGTTGGCCTCGACCCAGTCGGCGTCGACCAGTACGTCGCTGCGGCTCATGCTCGTTCTCCTCCGGGGCAGTTACGGCGGGGGGTGCAAGATAAAGAGGGGTGCGCGGCCGGGACTCGCCGGCGGCCGGCGCACGGATGCCCTCGGAAGAGGGCGGGGGAGACGCGGAGGGCCGGCGGCGCTTCCGCTCAGAAGGGGCGACAGAGCATGGCGGCGACGCGGCACAGGTCTACTGCCCGCCGCTTCGTGAGATCCGCCTGTCGCTGCATCATGTCGTCGATCGTAGGGACGGACAGGCGGACATGTCACCAGCGCTCCGCATGATGAGACGCGATCGTCCGCATACTGGGAAAGCAGAAGCGCCCGGACCGTGGGGACACGGGTTCCGGGCGCTTGTATCCGTCGTCACATGTGCCGCACGGACGATCGCGTCTCGCCTGTCGGACGTCTGTCGTCCATCGACGGCTCACGCGTCCATCGACGGTCGTCCATGGGCCGGTGCGTGGATCGGCCGTCCGTGGATCGACGGTCGTCCGTCGGCGTCCAGCCCTACCCGGCCAGCCTGACGTCAGAACCCTTCACAGAGATCTCGACCCCGTCCTTGCCCGCCTGGACCTTGTCGAGCTTGATGCCGCCGGGCAGGTCGTCGATCTTCTGCTGGAAGTCGGTGATCGAGCGCACCTCGTTCTCGGCGGCCCGGACCCCGCCGAAGCTCGGCAGCGAGTCGGCGTGCACGCGGACGGTGTCGCCCTGGACGGTGACCGTGCTCAGGACGTACACGGGCTGCGGCAGCTTGGCGCCGAGGACGGTGGCCTGGACGGCGACCTTGATCTTGCCGTTGCCGCCGTCCGAGAGGCCGACGACGTTGGCGGTGACGCCCCGCACCACCTCGGTGGGCTCGGCCTTGGCCGTCTTCAGCAGCTCGGTGTAGGTGATGGAGGCGGTGCCGGTGGCGCTGGCGGCGGTCGCGGAGCTGTAGTCGCCGGAGAACTCGACGCCCTTCATGTTCGCCTGGAGGTCGCCGATGCGGATGGTCCGACCGCTGGTGCCGGTCGCCGCCTGGTAGTCCTTGATGCCCACCTCGACGTCGTCCAGCGAGCCGCCGACGACCTGGGTGAGGAACGGGAAGCCCTTGATGGACACGTCAGGGGTGGCGGAGAGGCCCTCGTTGGCCTTGAGTTTGTCGGCCACCTCGCCCTCGGCGAAGTTCACGGCGAGGCGGTCCGCGAGCACGAACAGGCCGCCCAGGACCACGACGACGACCAGAAGTATGCGTAGTGCGCGCATGACGGATATTCCCCCACCGGACGACCTGAACAGTTCACTGACAACGGTTCAAGGTAACCCTTCGGGAAAGGCCCGCCGCCGGATTGTCGATCACCTGTGACAGACCCTTACCGCTCTTACGTCCTTACGCCGGACTCCTTACGCCAGCGCCCGCCCCAGCACGTACACGGCGGGTGCGGCCGCGGCCAGCGGCAGGGCCACGCCCGCCGTGAAGTGCACGAAGCGGGAGGGGTAGTCGTAGCTCGCGACGCGGTGGCCGATGAGCGCGCAGACCGCCGCGCCCGCGCCGAGCAACGCGCCCTTCGCGCCCAGACCGGTCATCCCGCCGACCGCGATGCCCGCGCCCGCCCCGGCGAGCAGGGCCACCACGACGGAGGCCGGGGTGGGCAGCGGCAGCGCCCTGGCGAGGACGGCCACCGCCACCGCGGCCGCGCCGACCGACACCGCCTCCGGGTCGGCGCCGAGGTGGCCGGCGGCGAGGACGGCCAGCGCGCTGGCGGTGACGGTCGCCATCAGCCCGTACATGCGCTCGTCGGGATCGGCGTGCGAGCGCAGCTGGAGGATGAGGCAGAGCAGGACCCAGACGCCCAGGGTGCCGAGGATGGCGGCGGGCGCGTGCTCCCGGCCGGCGGCGAGGAGCACCGCGTCGGCGACCAGCGCGCCCAGGAAGGCGAGCGCGATGCCCTGCCGGGCCGGCCACATGCCGTTCAGCCGGAACCAGCCCGCGGCCGTCACCGCCTGGAGGACGACGAGCGGGACGA
Organism: Streptomyces sp. P3; assembly: GCF_003032475.1. Taxonomy (NCBI): domain Bacteria; kingdom Bacillati; phylum Actinomycetota; class Actinomycetes; order Kitasatosporales; family Streptomycetaceae; genus Streptomyces; species Streptomyces sp. P3. The sequence goes on along the minus strand of NZ_CP028369.1, from coordinate 2,498,113 downwards.
GCAGGGCGTACGAACCGATCGCCGCCGTGCCGGAGAGCAGCAGACCGAGCAGTGCGGTGAGCGCGGCGGGCTGCATCCCCGGCTCGATGATCGGCGAGCGTCCCTCCAGACGGGCCCGCTGGGCGTCGGTGACCCGGGCGTTGCCTGCCACCGTGGCGGGGCCGTAACCCGAGCCGCTGCCGCCCGCGGACTGGGAGACCGCGGCAGCGGAGGCCGGCACGGCGGCACGCGCGTGGGATGCGTGAGACGCGTAGGCCGCGTGCGATGCGTGGGACGCCGGCCGGGCGGCGGCGTGCCGGCCGTCCGCCGGGGTGCGGTGCTCCGGCGGCAGGGGCGCGGCGGCGGCCGCCGGGTCCCCGTAGGCGGCCTGCGGGTTCCCGTATGCGGGGGACCCGCCCGTCTGGGGCGGCAGGTAGGCGGTTTCGGCCGGGTCGGCGGCGGTGACCGGCGGCTGGACGCTCGTCTCCCAGGTCTGCCCCTGCCACTGCTGGGTGTACTGAAGGTGCGCCTGCGGGTCGTCGTACCTCTGCTGCTGCCCCGGCCACGCCTGCTGCTGGGCCTGGTGAGGATGCTGGGCGTACGGGTCGTGGTCCGCCTGACCCTGGTGGCCCTGGTGGCCCTCGCGGTCCTGCTGGACGTCGTGGCCCTGGTGGCCCTCGCTGCCCTGATGGTTGTGGTGGCCCGGGTAACCCTGATGGTCGTACGGCTGGTCGCTCATCTCACCCTCCTGCGAACGGCGGGAGCACCTCGACCGTGCCGCCGTCGGCCAGCCGTACCGTCTCATGTTCGCGGGTGCCCACGGGGTTGCCGTCGACGAGGAACGAACATCGCTGCAGGACACGCACGAGTTCGCCGGGGTGTCGCTCGCGCACGGCGTCGAGTGCTTCGGCGAGCGTGGCTGCTTCGTGCGGCTCCTCGGCAATGCCGGCCGCGGCCTTCGCGGCGGCCCAGTAGCGCACCGTGACCTGGGGCATGGGTTCCTCAATCGATCGGCTGTGTACACGGTCAGGCTAGCCCGCCCGGGCGACCGCCCAGTCCCGACGCGGGTCAGCGGGCCGTCGCCGGCCACGTGCTCGGCGTGGCCCGTGCCGAGCGAGCGGGCCCGGTCCACCGCGGCGGCCAGGTCGAGGACCTCGCGGTCGCCCACGGTGGAGTGCCCTCAGGAGCGGCCGTGCCCCCGGAAGGAGAAGGTGACGACGGCGCCCTACCGGGCAGGGCCGGACGCCACCCGTCGTACGTGCGGCCGGTCCACGTCCCCGGTGAACCCGTGTGCGACGACGAAGACCGGGTGACGGGCGGACGACCCGTCGGCTTCGTATACGGCCGCACCCGGTTCGTATACGAAATCAATGGAAACCCCGTCGGCGGTGGGCAGAAACGTCCGCAATGGTGCGCCCGTGCCCGTCTCGCAATCCGGACGAACGGTGGAACGCGGCACATGACCTGCCGGACCGCTGCTCATGTGGGCTATTCTGCTGGACAGAGGACTCGGGCAGCGCAGCCCCCGGGTCCTTTTGTGCTTTCGGACGCGCTGTATACGGACGGGAACCGAGCGGGAAACGCCAGGTGAACGTCGGTGCACGGGCCCGGGAACGCAGAGCAGTGCCGTGCCGACCGCAGTGCCGCAAGAACTCCCCCACCGCCCCCAAGCGTGGGAGGGGCCCCACGCAGGGACCGAGGAGGAACCAGACATATGAGTTCTCTGCTGCTCCTGACCAACGCTCTCCAGCCCTCGACGGAAGTGCTGCCGGCCCTCGGCCTGCTGCTGCACAACGTGCGCGTGGCCCCGGCGGAAGGCCCCGCGCTCGTCGACACCCCCGGCGCCGACGTCATCCTCGTGGACGGGCGTCGCGACCTGCCGCAGGTCCGCAGCCTGTGCCAGCTGCTGCGCTCCACCGGACCGGGCTGTCCGCTCGTCCTCGTCGTGACCGAGGGCGGCCTCGCCGCCGTCACCGCCGACTGGGGCATCGACGACGTACTCCTGGACACCGCCGGACCGGCCGAGGTCGAGGCGCGCCTGCGGCTGGCCATGGGCCGCCAGCAGATCGTCAACGACGACTCCCCCATGGAGATCCGCAACGGCGACCTGTCGGTCGACGAGGCGACCTACAGCGCGAAGCTGAAGGGGCGGGTCCTGGACCTCACCTTCAAGGAGTTCGAGCTCCTGAAGTACCTCGCCCAGCACCCCGGCCGGGTGTTCACGCGCGCACAGCTGCTCCAGGAGGTCTGGGGCTACGACTACTTCGGCGGCACCCGCACGGTCGACGTCCACGTACGGCGGCTGCGGGCCAAGCTGGGTCCGGAGCACGAGTCGCTGATCGGAACCGTCCGGAACGTCGGTTATCGATTCGTTACCCCTGAGAAGGGGGAACGCTCCACGGACGAGTCCAAGGAGAAGGCGGACCGGTCGGAGCGGGCAAAGACGGACGAGGCGGACAACGTGTCCGCCCTGGACGCCACCGAGGTCTCGGCGGAGGCGTAGTACCCGCCAGTAGGCCCCGCACCTGCTCGGACAGGGCGTTGCTTCCGCAAGCAGAAGGTTCTTCACGCCCTGCCCAGAGCCGGTCCATCCGCGTAGACTCCGCGCGTGGCAAAGGTGACTCGGGATGACGTGGCGCGGCTGGCGGGGACTTCGACCGCCGTCGTCAGTTACGTCATCAACAACGGACCCCGGCCGGTCGCCCCGGCCACGCGCGAGCGTGTCCTCGCCGCCATCAAGGAGCTGGGGTACCGGCCCGACCGGGTCGCTCAGGCGATGGCGTCCCGACGCACCGACCTCATAGGCCTGATCATCCCGGACGCCCGTCAGCCCTTCTTCGGCGAGATGGCGCACGCGGTCGAGCAGGCCGCCTCCGAGCGCGGGAAAATGGTGCTGGTCGGCAACACCGACTACGTCGCCGAGCGCGAGGTCCACTATCTGCGGGCGTTCCTCGGGATGCGGGTCTCCGGCCTCATCCTCGTCAGCCACGCCCTGAACGACCAGGCGGCCGCCGAGATCGACGCCTGGGACGCGCGCGTGGTGCTGCTGCACGAGCGCCCCGAGGCCATCGACGACGTCGCCGTCGTCACCGACGACCTCGGCGGCGCCCAGCTCGCCGTCCGCCACCTCCTGGAACACGGCCACCCGTACGTCGCCTGCGTCGGCGGCACCGCGGAGACGCCCTCCGTCGGCGACCCGGTCTCCGACCACGTCGAGGGCTGGCGGCGCGCGATGGACGAGGCCGGGATCAGTACGCGGGGCCGGCTCTTCGAGGCCCCCTACAACCGCTACGACGCCTACCGCGTCTCCCTCGAGCTCCTGGCGGGCCCGGACCGGCCGCCGGCCGTCTTCTGTTCCACCGACGACCAGGCGATCGGCCTGCTGCGCGCCGCACGCGAGCTGCGCATCGACGTCCCGGGCGAGCTGGCGGTCATCGGGTTCGACGACATCAAGGAAGCGGCCCTGGCCGACCCGCCCATGACGACGATCGCGTCGGACCGCTCGGCGATGGCGCGGGCCGCCGTCGACCTCGTCCTCGACGACGGTCTGCGGGTGGCGGGATCCCGGCGCGAGCGTCTGAAGGTGTTCCCCTCGCGCCTGGTCGCGCGGCGCTCCTGCGGCTGCGAATAGCCGCCCCGGCCCCTCGGACGGGCAGGGCACATCGGCCGGCCCACACAGCGCGTGACGGTGCCTGCGGGTGACAGCTCCCACCGCGTGACGTTGCCTGCACATGGTGTCCGGACGGTTCCCGGACGGCTTTCATGAGACCTGTCTGAGAGACCTCGCGCTGCCGCCGCGCCGGGCTTCATATCGGGCACACGAGGTTCTGGCGGGCTTCTCAGGGAGCACTCAGGGAGCTCTCATGGTCGAGCGGCAGGCTTCGTTCCATGACCGAGAGCATCCGCCGCAGCGGCGAGTACGAGAACCCGTACCAGGCCCCGTACGAGGGCGCCCGGCAGCACGCCTCCTCCCCGGCGGTCCCGTCGCCGGCGACCTCGTCCCCGGTGAACCCGGAGTGGCCGCCGCCGCCCGCCCATCGGCCCGCCGCACCCCACGACCCGCAGCAGACCGCGCGGCAGCCGGTCCCGCAGCAGACCGCGCGGCAGCCGGCGGTCGACCCCGCCACCGGATGGCAGGCCCAGGCGGCCCCGAGCGGCGGCGGCCACGGCGGCGGAACCGCTCTGCTCGCTCCCCCGGCCGCCGAGCCCGCCCCCCACGCCCGGAAGAAGCGCACCCGCGGTCCGCTCGCGCTGCTCGCCGCCGTGGCGATCGTCGCGGCCGCGATCGGGGGCGGCACCGCCTACGGCATCCAGGAGCTGACCGGCAAGGACGAGGCGGTCGCCACGTCCACCACCACCAGCGTGGTGCCGTCCAGCAAGACGGGCGACGTGGCCACCATCGCCGCGGCGGTCAGCCCGAGCGTCGTCGAGGTCAGCGCCACGCTCAGCAACGGGACGTCCACCGGGTCCGGCGTGATCATCACCAGCGGCGGCGAGGTCGTCACCAACAACCACGTTGTCTCCGGCGCGAACTCGATCAAGGTGACGACCAGCGACGGCAAGTCGTACACCGCCAAGGTCGTCGGCACGGACAGCAAGAAGGACCTCGCGCTCATCAAGCTGGAGAACGCCTCCGGCCTCAAGGCGGCGACCCTCGGCGACTCCGACGGCGTCAAGGTCGGTGACACGGTCGTGGCGATCGGCTCCCCCGAGGGCCTGACCGGCACCGTCACCAGCGGCATCGTCTCCGCCCTGGACCGCGACGTGACCGTCTCCACCGACGAGAACCAGGGGCAGCAGCAGGGCGGCGGGGAGGGCAACTGGCCGTTCCAGTTCGGCGGCCGGCAGTTCAACGGCGACACCGGCCAGTCCACCACGACGTACAAGGCGCTCCAGACGGACGCCTCCCTCAACCCCGGCAACTCCGGCGGCGCGCTCATCAACGCCGCGGGCGACATCATCGGCATCAACTCCGCGATGTACTCCGCCGCGGCCGACTCGTCCTCCTCCGACGCCGGCAGCGTCGGCCTCGGATTCGCCATCCCGGTCAACACCGTCAAGTCCGACCTCGCCACACTGCGGGCCGGCGGCTCCGACAGCTGACCATCCCCACCGACCGAGTCAGGGAGTACGTCATGATCAAGCAGGTATCGCACACGGTGACCGGTTGCGGTGCGGCCGACCTCGGGCTGGCCCTCGACGTGGCGTACGAGCTGCACGCGCCGACCGCGTCGACCCGCGCGCCGGAGGTGGCCCCGCAGCTGACCGGGCTGCGCGCCCCGGCCGGCCGGCCGCACGTGCGCAAGGTCCCGCTGAACCGGCTCGCGGCGCTGCGCGGCTGAACGCGCCCGGCCCGCTCCACCTGCTCCGCTCCACCTGCTCCGTACGGCCCGCTCCGTACGGCCCGTACCCGCCGCCCGTTCCGTACGCGCCCGTCGGGAACCGTGCGAGGCTGAGGACACTCACCACGTTCAGCACGAGCAGCCTCCCGTCGTCCCACCCGCACCCGAGGAATCCACGCCCATGAGCCCCGCCGAAGGCGACCGTGACACCCAGCGCATCCTGATCGTCGACGACGAGCCCGCGGTACGCGAAGCACTCCAGCGCAGCCTCGCGTTCGAGGGCTACGACACGGAGGTCGCCGTGGACGGCGCGGACGCGCTGGAGAAGGCGACGGCCTACCGGCCCGATCTGCTGGTCCTGGACGTCCAGATGCCGCGCATGGACGGTCTGACGGCGGCCCGCCGCATCCGGGGCGCGGGCGACACCACCCCCATCCTGATGCTGACGGCCCGTGACACGGTCGGCGACCGCGTCACCGGGCTCGACGCCGGCGCCGACGACTACCTGGTCAAGCCCTTCGAACTCGACGAGCTCTTCGCCCGGGTCCGGGCCCTGCTGCGGCGCAGCTCCTACACGCCGGCGGCCGGCGCGGGCGCGGTACAGGAGGACGACGCCCTCGCCTTCGCCGACCTGCGCATGGACCTCGCGACGCGGGAAGTGACGCGGGGCGGGCGGCCGGTCGAACTGACCCGCACGGAGTTCACCCTCCTCGAGATGTTCATGGCGCACCCGCGCCAGGTCCTCACCCGCGAGCAGATCCTGAAGGCGGTCTGGGGATTCGACTTCGAGCCGTCGTCCAACTCGCTGGACGTGTACGTGATGTACCTGCGCCGCAAGACGGAGGCGGGCGGTGAACCGCGCCTCGTGCACACCGTGCGAGGGGTCGGGTATGTGCTGCGACAGGGCGGGGCCGAGTGAACAGGGTCGTACGGCGGTTGCGGACCCTGCCCATCCGGGCCCGGCTGTCGATGCTGGTCGCCGCCGCTGTGGCGTTCGCGGTGGCCGCGGTCTCGGTGACCTGCTGGTTCATCGTGCAGGGAAAGCTGTACGAACAGGTCAACGACGATCTCCGGAAGGCCGCGACCATGCAGCGGCTCCAGGATCAGGCCAACGACGCGGTCGACGACTGCGCCCAGACACCGTCGGACAATCCGTTCGGACCCCGCAACACGTATTTGCAGGTGGTCCTGGAGGACGGAACGTCGTGCGTCATGGACTTCTCCGAGGGGCTCGTCAAGGTCACCCAGGCGGACCAGGAGGTGGCGAAGAACGGCACCGAACCCACGTTCCGCAACGGAACCGACACCGACGGCAACTCCGTCCGGGTGCTCTCCGTGCCGCTGATCCCCAAGTCCCCCCAACTGCCCAGGGCGGCGGTCCTCATCGCGGTCCCGCTCAAGGCCACCGAATCCACCCTGAACGACCTCGCTCTCATCCTGCTCCTCGTCTCCGGCATCGGCGTGATCGGCGCGGGCGCCGCCGGGCTGGCCGTCGCCCGGGCCGGGCTGCGGCCTGTCGACAAGCTCACCGAGGCCGTCGAACACGTGGCGCGCACCGAGGATCTCAGCGTGCGCATCCCCGTGGAGGACGACAGCGACGACGAAGTGGCCCGCCTCTCCCGGTCGTTCAACTCGATGACCGCCTCCCTCGCCGACTCCCGGGAGCTGCAGCAGCAGCTGATCGCGGACGCCGGGCACGAACTCCGCACCCCCCTCACCTCGCTGCGCACCAACATCGAGCTCCTGACCCGCAGTGAGGAGACGGGCCGTCCGCTCCCCGAAGCGGACCGAAAGGCACTGCTCGCCTCCGTGAAGGCGCAGATGACCGAGCTGGCGGCACTCATCGGCGACCTCCAGGAACTGTCCCGTTCCGAAGGGCAGCGCGGCGAGCGGGTGCAGGTGGTGTCCCTGGAGGACACCGTCGAGTCGGCGCTGCGCCGGGCCCGGTTGCGCGGCCCGGAACTGACCATCACGGCGTCGCTGGAGTCCTGGTACACCCGGGCGGAGCCGGCCGCGCTGGAGCGCGCGGTGGTCAACATCCTGGACAACGCGGTGAAGTTCAGCCCCGAGGGCGGCACGATCGACGTCCGCCTCGTCGGCGGGACGCTGACCGTGCGCGATCACGGCCCCGGCATCCCGGTCGACGAACTCCCGCACGTCTTCGACCGCTTCTGGCGCTCCCCCGGCGCACGCTCCCTCCCCGGCTCCGGTCTCGGCCTGTCGATCGTCGCCCGCACCGTGGAAGAGGCGGGCGGCCGGGTCACGTTGGAGCGGGCGGACGGCGGTGGCACGGTGGCGACGGTCCGGCTGCCGGGGGCGCCGACCCCTCCGCCCAGGGCACCGGAGGACGTGCCGCCGACGTCTTAGGGGTCATCGGCAACCTTTTCGTTCCGGGCGGCGACCATGCCACGACCCGACCCCCACAGGTGGTCCTCTCCACGGAACGGAATCCCGCACATGAGCGATATCAGCGGCACGCCCCGGCGTCGGCACCGCAAGCGCAGCAGGGCTCTCGCACTGGGCGTCCCCCTCACCCTGACCGCGGCCGGCGCCCTGGCCTACGGCACGGATCTGGGCGCCTTCGGCAGCGGCGCGCAGCACACGGCGTCGGCCGCGGCCGCCGCCCCCGCATGGGCGACCGCCTCCGCCGACGGCTTCGCCTCGGTCAACGCCCTGGGGCAGAACGGCACCTACGGCGGCCGGAACGGCAAGACCGTCACCGTGAAGACCCTCGCCGACCTGGAGAAGTACGCGACCGCCAGTGAGCCGTACGTCATCGTCGTGGCGGCCACGATCACCATGAATCCGGTCGGCAAGGAGATCAGGGTCCAGTCGGACAAGACGATCGTCGGGTCCGGGACCTCCGGACAGATCGTCGGCGGCGGCTTCTTCCTCGGCCAGGGCGTCCACAACGTGATCATCCGGAACCTGACGATCCGGGACGCCTACCAGGGCGTCTGGAACGACAAGGAGCACGATTTCGACGGCATCCAGATGGACGGCGCCCACCACGTCTGGATCGATCACAACGACATCCGGCACATGGCCGACGGGCTCATCGACAGCCGCAAGGACACGACCTACCTGACCGTCTCCTGGAACAGGCTGAGCCAGGAGAACAAGGCGTTCGGCATCGGCTGGACCACCAACGTCACCGCCGACATCACGATCCACCACAACTGGGTGCGCGAGACCGAGCAGCGCAACCCGTCCACGGACAACGTCGCCCACGCGCACCTGTACAACAACTTCCTGGAGGACGTGGCGGGGACGGACATCAAGTCGTCGTACGGCAACTACTCCCGCGGCAAGACGAACATGGTGCTGGAGAACTCCTACTTCCAGGGCATGACCAATCCCGTGGTCCGGGACGCGACGGCCACCCTCGTCCAGCGCGGCAACATGTTCTCCGGCACGAGCGGCAAGAACGAGAGCGGCGGGTCGGGCGCGGCCTGGAACCCGAAGACGTACTACCCGTACACGCTGGACAGGACCGCGGACGTCCCGGCGCTCCTCAAGTCGGGTACGGGGCCGCGCGGTTCCATCGGCACGGCCGCCCCGACCGCCTCCGCGAAGAACTCGACGGGCTCGAAGGGCTCGGCCGGATCGACCGGGTCGACGACGAAGGCGGCCGCCGCCGCGACGCTCACCGTCGCCAAGGACGGCAGCGGCCAGTACACGACCGTGCAGGCCGCCGTGAACGCCGTACCGGCGAACAACCCCTCGCGCGTGGTGATCGCCGTCAAGCCGGGCACGTACCGCGAGCTGGTGAAGGTGCCCGCCAACAAGCCGCACGTCACCATCCGGGGCACCGGCGGCAGCCGCAAGGACACCACGATCGTCTACAACAACGCGTCGGGCACCCCCAAGCCCGGCGGGGGCACGTACGGCACCGGCGGCAGCGCGACCGTCGCCGTCGAAGCGGACGACTTCCAGGCCCGCAACCTCACCATCTCCAACGACTTCGACGAGGGCGCCCACCAGGACATCGCCGGCCAGGCGGTCGCCCTGCGCACCGCCGCCGACAAGGTGTTCCTGGACGGCATCATCGTCACCGGCGACCAGGACACCCTGCTGGTGGACACCGCGTCCAAGGACAAGGTCGGCCGCGTCTACATGGCGAACTCCTACGTCGTCGGCAACGTCGACTTCATCTTCGGCCGCGCCACCGCGGTGATCGACAAGTCCGTCATCACACTGAAGAAGCGCTTCAACGGCACCTCCGCCGGCTACGTCACCGCCCCCAGCACCGTCGCCGGGCGCAAGGGCATCCTGATCGCCAACACCACGATCGGCGGGGACGTCTCGGACCGCAGCTTCTACCTCGGCCGCCCCTGGCACGCCGGAGGCGACGCGAGCCTCGACCCGCAGACCACCGTCCGCAACAGCACGCTGAGCGCCGCGATCAGGACCGCTCCCTGGACCGACATGAGCGGCTTCTCCTGGAAGGACGACCGCTTCGCGGAGTACCAGAACAAGGGCGCGGGCGCCGGCGCCGCGAGCACCGACCGCCCGCACCTCTCCGACGCCCAGGCCGCCGGCCAGGAGGTCGTGGACTGGCTCGCCGGCTGGACGCCCACCGCGTCCTGACCCTTGCCCAGGGGCCGCGACCCGGCTCTCCACGCCGAAGAGGCGGCCGCGTCGGTGACGCGGCCGCCTCTTGCCATGGAGAGCCGGTGTTACGGAGAACCGGTGTGACGAAGAGCTGCTGTCACGGAGCGCCGGCGCCGCGGAGAGCGCCGGGTGCTACTTCACGATCGTGATGCGGTTCGTCGCCGGCGGCGCGAGCGGGCCCGCCGCCGAGGAGTTGGCGAGCAGGTACTGCTCGAGGGCCGACAGGTCGTCGGCGCCGACCAGGTCGTTCGTGCCCTGACCCAGCGTCGGGAAGCCGTCGCCGCCGCCCGCGAGGAAGCTGTTCGTCGACACGCGGTAGGTGGCGGCCGGGTCGATCGCCGCGCCGTTCAGCTTGACGGAGTCCGTGACGACACGGTCCGCGCCCGCCTTCGTCAGGTCCAGCGTGTACGTCAGGTTGGCGGACGGCTGAAGGATCTTCGGCGCGCTCGTGTTCGTGCCGCTCACCTGCTCCTTGAGCACCTGGATCAGCTGGGCGCCGGTGAAACTCTGCAGGTTCACGGTGTTGGAGAACGGCTGCACGGTGAAGCCCTCGGCGTAGGTGACCACGCCGTCGCCCTCCGCGCCCTTGGCCGCGTAGGTGAGGCCGGCCCGCACGCCGCCCGGGTTCATCAGCGCGAGGTCCGTGTCCGCGTCGAGCTTCTTGCCGTACCAGAGCTGGGCGTCCGCGATCAGGTCGCCCATCGGGGACTCGGTGCCCGTGCTCGGGACGTCCGCGGAGATGTAACCGATCGCGCGGTTGCCGATCGGCGCCGCCAGGGTGTTCCACCGGCTGATCAGCTCGGTCATGTCGGGCGCCTTGGCGACGGTCCGGGTGACCACGTGGTTCGCCGACTTGACGGCCGTGCGCGCGATGTCACCCGTGTAGCGGTCGTACGTCAGCGTGGTGTCCGTGTACAGACGTCCGAAGGAAGCGGCCGAGGTGACCGTGCGCGGCTTGCCCGACGGGTCCGGGATCGTACAGGCGTAGGCCGCGTGCGTGTGGCCCGTCACCAGCGCGTCCACCGCCGGCGTGACGTTCTTCGCGATGTCGACGATCGGGCCGGAGATGCCCGCCCCCGCGCCCGGCGAGTCACAGTTGTAGTTGTAGGAACCCGAGGCCGGCAGACCGCCCTCGTGGATCAGCGCCACGATCGACTTCACGCCCTGCTTCTGCAGCACCTTGGCGTACTTGTTGATCGTCTCGACCTCGTCCTTGAACCTGAGGCCCTTGACGCCCTCGGCGGACACCACGCCCGGCGTGTCCTCCAGCGTCACGCCGATGAAGCCGATCTTGACGTCCTTCTTCTTCCACACCCAGTACGGCTTCAGGATCGGCTTGCCGGACTTCTCGTTCAGGACGTTCGCCGCGAGATACGGGAAGTCGGCGCCCCGGAACTTCTTGCCGTTGTAGCAGCCGTCCGTCGGGTGACAGCCGCCGTTCTGCAGCCGGCCCAGCTCCTTGGCGCCCTCGTCGAACTCGTGGTTGCCGACGGACGTGACGTCCAGGTCGAGCTTGTTCAGCGCCTCGATGGTGGGCTCGTCGTGGAAGAGGCCCGAGATCAGCGGGGAGGCGCCGACCATGTCGCCGCCGGCCGCGGTGACCGAGTAGGCGTTGCCCTTGCGGGCCTCGCGCAGATGCGTGGCCAGGTACTCCACACCACCCGCGTCGATCGTCTTCGTCGTGCCGTCCGCCTGCAGCTCGGTGACACGGCCGGACGAACCGGACGGGGGCTCGAGGTTGCCGTGCAGGTCGTTGAAGGACAGCAGTTGCACGTCCTGGTAGCGGCTGGGCCGCGGCTTGGAGTGCTTGCCCTCGTGAGCGTCCGCCGGAAGCGCGGCGGCGAGGGCGCCCGCGGTGGCGAGAACGGCGGAGGCCGCGACAAGACGGTACGTACGGCGGCGGCCGCGTCTGTCGCTCGGCTGCGGCTGGGAAGTGGCTGGCATGCGCCCCCCTGTGGATCGGCTGGAATGCGGTGGCTCCCGTCCGGCGCAGCCTAAGGTCAACGCGCGTAGCGCGACAGGGGGTTCGTGGTTACAACCTGGTTTCCCCTTGCCCTGTCCTTTGCCCCCGTTTTGCGGCAACCGCCCTTTACCCTCGACGCATGACCAGCGACGACACCGCACGGCTCCCCGGCTCCCGATCCATCGAGACCCACTCCGCGCTCTCCCCCGGACAGACCGAGGCCGTCCTCGCCCTGCTCGCCGAGGCCGCCCGGGCGGACGGCCAGCAGGCGGTGTCCGAACAGGGACGGCTGCAGCTGCGCGGAGGATCCCGCGAGGGCGTCTCCCACCTCGTCCTCACCGTGGGGGACGAACTCGTCGGCTACGCCCAGCTCGAGGACACCGACCCCGTCGAGGCGCCCGCCGCCGAACTGGTCGTGCACCCCTCGCACCGCGGCCACGGCCACGGGCGCGCGCTCGGCTCCGCGCTGCTCGCCGCCTCCGGCAAGCGGCTCCGGGTGTGGGCCCACGGCGGCCACTCCGCGGCCCGCCACCTCGCCCAGGTGCTCGGCCTCACGCTGTTCCGCGAACTGCGCCAGATGCGGCGCCCGTTGACCGACCTGGAGCTGCCCGACCCGGTGCTGCCCTCGGGCGTGACGGTCCGTACGTTCGTGCCCGGACAGGACGACGCCGCCTGGCTCGCCGTCAACGCCGCCTCCTTCGCCCACCATCCCGAACAGGGCTCCCTCACCCAGCGCGACCTCGACGACCGCCGGTCCGAGCCCTGGTTCGACCCGGCCGGCTTCTTCCTCGCCTTCCGCGGCGACACGCTCGTCGGGTTCCACTGGACGAAGGTCCACGCCCAGGAGCAGCTGGGCGAGGTGTACGTCCTCGGCGTCGCCCCCGGCGCCCAGGGCGGCGGCCTCGGCAAGGCCCTCACCACGATCGGCCTGCGGCATCTCGCGGCCCAGGGTCTGCCCACCGCGATGCTGTACGTCGACGTTGACAACAAGGCGGCGGTGTCGGTCTACGAGCGGCTGGGCTTCCTCACCCATGAGACGGACCTGATGTACCGCTCCGAGACGTGAGGCAGCCCTCCCGGGGGCGGGCGGGCAGCGAGCGGAGGGCTCACGGTCGGGCCAAAGCCCCGGGGCGGCCGGTGGGAGAGGGCGCGCCGGGTGTCCCCTGTGGCGCTGCTCCTTGGCACCGCCTCCCCCGGGTGACGGCCGCTCCTGTTCCCGCCGCCCCGGCTGACCAACCGCCATCCCTTGGCCACCGTCCCCCGGTTGCCGTTGTCCCGGGGGACGACTGCCACGTGACCTCCGCCTCCGGTGACCACCGCAAACCCGCGACCGCCGCCTCGCGGGAACCACCGCAAACCCGCGACCGCGTCCCGCGGCTGCCGCCCCCGGCCCCGCCTCGCCCCCGGCCCGGACCTGGTGTCAGTAGCCGGACGGCGCGGGCCCCCGGACGGGTCTTCGGGACCGTCGCCGGACGGGCTCCCGGGTCCCCGTCGCGCACAGCGTCAGCGTCAGTGCCAGCACGGCCGCCCATCGGAGCTGCGTCGCCTGCCACCAGGGGTCGGCCGGTGTGCCCAGCAGACCCCAGCGGTCGGGGACCAGGAGCGTCACCCCCGCCGCCGCTCCCAGCCAGACGGCCGCCCCTTTGCCCACCTCCGCCGTGTCCGTGAAGCGGACGGCGAGGGTGGCCAGGGCGAGCGCCGTGCAGGCCGTCGCCGCGGCCTCGACGGTGGCCGGGGTCAGCGCCGGGCGGCTCTGGGCCGGCACGAGGAGCAGGGCCGCCGTCCACCAGAGGGCTGCGACGGGGGCGGCGAGAGCCAGGCGCACGGCGGCCCGGGAGGCCCGGCCCACCGGGGTCGCCGCGGTCGTGCGGCGGGCCGGGTCGTCCAGCAGGAAGGCCAGGCCGAGGGCGCCGGCGAGCGCCGTGAGGCGCAGCAACAGCCGGCCCAGTTCGGGATCCGGCGCCCGGTCCGGCAGCCGTGCGGCGCCCGCCAGCAGCAGGCCCGGCCCGCCTGCCGCGGCCAGCGCCCGCCAGGGGAGGCTGCGCCACACCGGCGCGGCCAGGGCGCGGACGGTCATTCCTCGCACGACTGTCCCTCCGTCTCCTGCGGCGCCGCGACGCCCAGCAGCTTCGCCGCCTCGGCCGGGGATGTCGCCGTGGAGGTCAGTTCCGCCCAGTGGGCCTTGACCCGGGCGGTCACCTCGGCGCGCGGACGCTCCAGGAGTTCGCGGACCACCGTCGTCTGCGCCGCCGTCATGCTCAGTCCGTTGGTCGGCGCCAGGACCGAGGCCGAGCCCTCCGTGCTGTCGTCCAGACGCACGTGCCGGAAGGTGTCCGACGGCGTCGGGTCCGCGCCCAGAACCAGCCACATGATCGTGACCGGGCGGGCGTCGCGGCACATCTCCTCCTCCGTCGCCGCCTCGGTGCCGGCGACCAGGACGGTGGCGACGCCGACGGCGAACTCCGGGACGCGGTTGCCGCCCCAGCGGGTGCCGACCGTCACCCGGCCCGGCACGGTGGAGGGCGTGAGGCTGGCGTCGACCTCCACTCCGTCCCGGGCGTCGATGCGCTGGCGGACCGTCAGAGAGGCGTTCGCCGCGTCGCCTCCGGCCAGCGAGCGGACCCGCCCGACGACCTCGGCCCACTCGGACCGCACCCCGCTCCACTCGGGGAAGGCGCAGTACCGCGAGCCGTCGTGGGTCGCGCACGACTGGACCTTCTGCGGGGAGTCGGACGCCGTCGTGCGCGCAGCCGCCAGGCCCGCCGTGTCCTGGGCGGACTGACCGATCGCGCCGGCCGTGACAGCCGCCAGCGCGAGGGCAGTCGCCGCCTTGACGACCCGGGTGCGGCCGCCGGCCACGAGCAGCGCCGCGCAGGCCAGCAGAACGCACAGCGCCGTCACGTACAGCGCGTGCCAGCCGGCGGGGCGGCCGAGCAGATCGGACGGCACCGGGTCGCCGCCCGTGTCGGCCCCGAAGACGACCGGCGAGAGCCAGCCCTCCCACCTGCCCGCGTCGCCGACCGCCGAGGCGAGGACCGCGACGACGTAGAAGGCGATGACGAAGAGCAGCGGGACGAACGGCGCGGGCAGCAGACAGGCCAGCAGTACTCCGACGACGCCGGCGAACAGCACGGTCAGAGGGCCGATGGCCAGCTCGCCGAACGAACCGTGCCCGACGGCGCCGGGCTTCAGCGCCTCCCAGCCGAACTCGACCGCGACGGCGACCGCGGTGAGCGCCGCGTACGGCACCACGGACAGCAGATGCGCGAGGGTGCGCCGCCACGGCTCCATGGCCAGGACGCCGAACTGCTGCACGGTGCCGTGCTTGCGCGAGCGCAGCACGGCCGCGTTGGCGCAGACGAGCAGGGCGACGGCGAACAGCAGCGGTGTCATCTGGGTGCGCCGGTCGACCGTGTTGAGGACGGGGTATGCGTCCATGCCGTCCCTGCTCATCAGCCGCAGGACGATGAAGCCGGCGTAGAGGACGAAGAAGACCAGCATCGGGGCCTGGTACAGCAGCTCACGGGCCTCGAAGCGGGCGAGGTCGAGGACGGCTCGGGCGCGGCGGGCCTCGCGCGGCGGCTCGCCGAGCGTGCGGGCGGGGTCCGCGAGCGTCGCGGTCGTGGCGCTCATGCCGTCGCCTCCGCGCTCTCGCCGTCGAGGACGAGCAGGTAGCCGTCCTCCAGGGTGGGTTCGACGAGGTCGGCGCCCTCGGGCGGTTCGCCGACGTTGCGGAACGTGCCGGCGCCGGTACGCCAGCCGGCCAGGGCGGCCGGGTCGCGGCGGGTGCCGCTCCAGACCCGGCCGGCGGCACGGGCGGTCAGCTCGGCCGGGGTGCCCTCGAAACGGACGCGCCCGCCGGCCAGGACGATCACCCGGTGGCAGAGCATCGCCACGTCCTCGGTCTGGTGGGTGGACAGCAGGACGGTGCGGCCCTCGCCGGCCTCGGCGATCAGCTCGCGAAAGCGCATGCGCTGCTCGGGGTCGAGCCCGACGGTCGGTTCGTCCAGCACGAGGAAGCCGGGCTCGCCGACGAGCGCGGCGGCCAGGGCGACGCGCTGCCGCATGCCTCCGGAGAGCCGCTTGAGGCGCTTGCCGCGCACATCGGAGAGATCGACGGCGTCCAGCACGCGCCGCACCTCGCGGAGCCGGGCGCCCCGGTCGGTCAGCTCCTTCAGGATCGCCACGTAGTCGACGAAGTCGAAGGCCGTGAAGTCCGGGTGGAAGCCGGGGGTCTGGGGCAGATAGCCGAGCGTGCGGCGCAGGGCGAGGCGGCCGGGCGCGGTGCCGGGATCGTGGCCCAGGGCGGTGAACCGACCGCCGTCCGGCGGTACGGCCGTGGCCAGCACCCGCAGCAGCGTCGTCTTCCCGGCCCCGTTGGGCCCGAGCAGCCCGGTGACGCCGCGCTCCAGCCGCAGCGAGACGCCGTCCAGGGCGCGGGTCCCCCCGAAGCGCAGGGACAGGTCGACGGCCGTCACGGTGGCGGGTCCAGGGACGCGGCCCGGCACGGAACCGGCGGCGGACCCCTGGGCGGGACCGGAGGCGGGGCCCGGGGTGGGCGTGGTGGTCATGCGGGGCTCCTGGAGATCCTGGGGTCGGTCGGGGGCGGGCTCGACGGGACGGGGGGCCGGGTCATCCGACGCCGCCGGCCGGGAAGCCGCCCAGGGGACGGGTGTCGAAGCGGTCGCGGGCCTGGTGAAGCAGCAGGGCGGCGAGGACCGCCACCGCGGCCGCGGTGAACTGGCCCGTCGCCGTGAACGGGGCGAGCGTGTCGTGCGCGTGCCGCTGGGCCCTGGCCACCGCCAGCACCGTCACCCAGGCGACGCCGACCAGGGAGGGCCCCACCACCGGCCCCAGCCGGGCGGTCAGCGCGAGGCCGGTCCCGGTGAGGGCGAGCGCGGGCAGCAGCCACGCCAGGGCCAGCAGCCCGTATCCCGGCAGGGCGAGCGTTGCCAGGCCGTTGAACGCCAGGCCCGCCGTGAGCACCGCGACCGTACGGATCATGAGCAGCCGGAAGCCGTGCGTCGGGGAGACGACGGCCATCTCGTAGGTCGGGTCGAGGGACGGGCCGTACGACAGCGCGACCCCGGCGAGCGGAAGGAGCGGGGCCAGTGCCAGGAACAGTGCGGGCTGGTCCGCGAGGCGCACCGCCAGCACCGTCATGACGAGCAGGAACAGCACCGACAGCAGCCAGGACCGGCGGAGCACCGGGGTCGCCGCGAGCAGCCGCGCCGTGTGGTCGGCCACCCCGAGCCGCACCAGCATCCGCTCGAGCAGGCTGGGCCGTGGCGCGTCCAGCTCGGCGTCCAGCCGCTCCCAGCCGGCGTCCAGCGCTACCGGGTCGGCGGCCTCCGCCAGCCTGGCCCGGCACCGAGCGCATCCGGTCAGATGGGTGTCGGCCGACCACAGCAGCGGCGGCGACAGCTCGCCCTGCGCGTAGGCGCGCAGATCTTCCTCTGCCACGTGCCACGTCATGCCCGTGCCTCCCTCGGCCGTTCGTCGCCCACGCGGCCGCGCGGGTCTCTTCCGCGGACGTACCGCCTCATGCCAGCGCCTCCCGCAGGTGCTTGCGGGCGCGCAGGGCCCGCGTCTTGACGGTGCCGGGCGGGATGCCGAGCAGAACGGCCGCCTCCCGGGTGGTGAGCCCGTCGATGACGGTCGCCTGCAGGACGGCCCTCAGCTCCGGCGAGAGGCGGGTGAGGGCCCCGGCGAGGTCCCCGTGCTCCACCCCCGCGAGCACGCGTTCCTCCGCCGAGGCCTCGTCGCGGTGGCGCAGCCGGGACAGGGCCTGGCGCAGCCTGCCGCGCGCCCCGTCGCCGCGCACCGCGTCGACCAGCCGGCGTGCGGCGATGCGCCACAGCCAGCCGGCGGCGTCGCCGGAGAAGCCCTCCTCGCGATGGCGGGCGGTGCCGCGCCACACGGCGAGGAACGTCTCCTGGACGACGTCGTCGACTATCCCCGCGTCGGCGCAGCGGCCGCGCATGCGCGCGGTCAGCCAGGGCGCGTACCGCCGGTACAGCTCCTCGAAGGCAGGACGGTCCCGGTCCGCCGCGATGGCCCGCAGCAGTTCCCCGTCGCTTCTCGTCTCGCTCTCGCTCACATCACCTCATCGGATCGGCCCCGCCGATCGGTTCACGATCCGTCGCACCAATTTCCGCGCCCCGCCCAGGCCCGTCCGCACGTCCACCATTCACCCATTCGAACACCATTCGAACACCTGCGACCCTCGCGGGCCGCCCCCCGATATCCCGCACGCCATGTCGCCGTAACCGTCGGTTAAGACGACCTTGCGACGCTCTGCGAATGAAGCCCGCCGTGCCCGAGCCTTCGCCGCCTCCCGAGGGAAATCAGCCCCACGGAGGCTCCGCCGCGATCCCGCCCGCACGTTCCGACGCGCCCGTCCCGCTGTTCGCGCGGAACAATGGGTCCATGAGCCAGTCAGACACCCAGGCCGAGGTCCAGCACGCGCAGCCCTCCGTGGGCTCCATAGCCGCGCACCGCCCGCACACCGTGGCTGCCGTCGTCTCCGATCTGGAGCCCGACATCGACGCCGACCTCGACACCTACGAGGAGGCCCCGTACGACGGCCCGGAACTGCCGCAGGGTCGTTTCCTCGACCGGGAGCGCAGCTGGCTCGCGTTCAACGAGCGGGTCCTGGAACTCGCCGAGGACCCCGACACGCCCCTGCTCGAACGGGCGAACTTCCTGGCCATCTTCGCCAGCAACCTGGACGAGTTCTTCATGGTCCGGGTGGCCGGGCTCAAGCGCCGCATCGCCACCGGCGTCGCCACCCGCTCCGCCTCCGGTCTCCAGCCCCGCGAGGTGCTGGAGATGATCTGGGCCCGCTCGCGCGAGCTCATGGCCCGGCACGCCGCGACCTACCACGAGGACATCGCCCCCGCCCTCGCGGAGGAGGGCATCCACCTGGTCCGCTGGAACGAACTGACGGAGAAGGAGCAGGCCCGCCTCTTCACCCTGTTCCGGCACCAGATCTTCCCGGTCCTCACACCCCTCGCCGTCGACCCCGCGCACCCCTTCCCGTACATCTCGGGTCTCTCGCTCAACCTCGCGGTCGTCGTGCGCAACCCGGTCAGCGGCCACAAGCACTTCGCGCGCGTCAAGGTGCCGCCGCTGCTGTCCCGCTTCCTGGAGAGCTCCCCCGGCCGGTACGTCCCCATCGAGGACGTCATCGGCGCCCACCTGGAGGAGCTGTTCCCCGGCATGGAGGTGCTGGAGCACCACGCCTTCCGGCTCACCCGCAACGAGGACCTCGAGGTCGAGGAGGACGACGCCGAGAACCTGCTCCAGGCACTGGAGAAGGAGCTCATGCGACGCCGCTTCGGGCCGCCGGTGCGCCTGGAGGTCGAGGAGTCCATCGACCGCGAGGTCCTCGACCTGCTGGTGCGCGAGCTGAAGATCAGCGAGGCCGAGGTCTACCCGCTGCCGGGCCCGCTCGACCTCACCGGTCTCTTCCGCATCAGCGGCCTCGACCGGTCCGAGCTGAAGTACAAGAAGTTCATCGCCGGCACCCACCGCGACCTCGCCGAGGTCGAGTCGGCGTCCCCGCCGGACATCTTCGCCGCCCTGCGCAGCCGGGACGTCCTGCTGCACCACCCGTACGACTCCTTCTCGACGTCCGTGCAGGCCTTCCTGGAGCAGGCGGCGACGGACCCGGACGTCCTCGCCATCAAGCAGACCCTGTACCGCACCTCGGGCGACTCCCCGATAGTGGACGCCCTCATCGAGGCCGCCGAGTCGGGCAAGCAGGTCCTCGTCCTGGTCGAGATCAAGGCCCGCTTCGACGAGCACGCCAACATCAAGTGGGCACGCAAGCTGGAGGAGGCCGGCTGCCACGTCGTGTACGGCCTCGTCGGCCTGAAGACGCACTGCAAGCTGTCGCTGGTGGTCCGTCAGGAAGGCGACACGCTGCGGCGCTACTGCCACGTCGGCACGGGCAACTACCACCCGAAGACGGCCCGCCTCTACGAGGACCTCGGCCTGCTCACCGCCGACCCGCAGGTCGGCGCGGACCTCTCCGACCTCTTCAACCGGCTCTCCGGCTACTCCCGCCGCGAGACCTACCGACGCCTGCTCGTCGCCCCCAAGTCGCTGCGCGACGGACTGATCTCCCGCGTCGACAAGGAGATCCAGCACCACCGCGCCGGACGGCCCGCGCACGTGCGCATCAAGGTCAACTCCATCGTGGACGAAGCGCTCATCGACTCCCTCTACCGGGCGTCGCAGGCGGGCGTGCCCGTCGACGTCTGGGTGCGCGGCATCTGCGCGGTGCGCCCGGGCGTGCCCGGCCTGTCGGAGAACATCCGGGTCCGGTCCATCCTCGGCCGCTTCCTCGAGCACTCCCGCGTCTTCGGCTTCGGCAACGGCGGGGAGTCCGAGGTGTGGATCGGCAGCGCCGACATGATGCACCGCAACCTCGACCGCCGTATCGAGGCCCTGGTCAGGGTCACCGACCCGGCGCACCGGGCCACGCTGAACCGGTTCCTGGAGACGGGCATGTCCGACGCCACCGCCTCCTGGCACCTCGGCCCCGACGGCGAGTGGACCCGGCACGCGACCGACGCGGAAGGCGGCCCCCTGCGCAACGTCCAGGAGATGCTCATAGACGCCCGGAGGCGCCGGCGTGGCACAGCGACACCATGACCTGACGGCCTCCGCGGCCGGGCCCGTCACCACGGGGGAAGCCCTCGAGGGCTACCTGCGGGCCCAGGCCACGGAGTTCCTCCGCGCGCTGCGCCAGCACCGCGAGGCGGGGAGCGCGGCGTCGCACGGCACGTCGCACGCCTCGGCGAGCGGCACTCAGGAACGGGACGACGCGGCGCGCGCCCTGCGCCGCTCGGCCCGCCGCATCAGCGCCAGTCTGCGCACCTTCCGTCCGCTCCTCGACCCCGAGTGGTCGCAGGCGCTCCGCCCCGAACTGTCCTGGCTGTCCGCCACGTTGGCCCTGGAGCACGCCTACGGCGCCCGCCTGGAACGCCTGCTGCTCGCCCTGAACCGTCTGTCCGGCGCGCTCCCGCAACCACCGGCGGTACGGGTGCCGACGCCCGTGTCCGCACCGGTGCGCACGCCCGGTCGGGCGGCCGACGCGGCCGGTTCCGGCGGCGCGGCCATCGGCGGCCCCGGCACCACACAGAGCACTCCCGTCACAGCGTTCGCAGCCGCAGCCGCAGCCGCACCAGGCACGCCGGACACGACGAGCGCCCCCGCCGCACCGTCCGCACCCGGTGCCACCGACACATCCGCACCCGGCGCCCCTGTCCTGCCCGACGCCCCGCCTCCCACGGTCGGCGCGATGGACACCCGTACCGCGAGCGGCGCCCTTGTCGAGGGGAGCGCGGGTGGCCCACAGGCCGCGACCCTCACCGCCGCCCCGGCCGGCGCCCGCACCACGGCCGACTCCCGTGCCATGACCGGCTCCCGTGCCGAAACAGCCCCGCGCGCCGCCGGCTCCCGTCCCGCCACCGCGACCCCCTCGGCCCAGTCGACCGCCTCCCCGCCCGCCGACCGCGCCAACCTCACCGTCGGCGCGGCGAAGGCCGGCGCCCTGCTGGACCGTCAGCTCACGCTCGCCCGCACCCGGGCCCACTCGACCGCGCTCCAGGCCCTCGGCTCCTCCCGCTTCCACGCCGTCGCGGACCGGGCCGCCGTCCTCGCCAGCGAGGTCCCCCTGACCCCGGCCGCCTCCGCCGCCGATCTGCGCCCCTACGCCGCCGCCGCCGAGGAACGCCTCGCCGACGCCGTCGCCGCGCTGCCACTCGTCACCGCGGGCAGCCCGTACAACGCGGCGGCCCTCATGTACGGCCTCTCCGGGGACGCGGCGCCGCACCCGCAGGACGCGCCCTGGCACCACGTCCGTCTCCTGCTGCGCCTGCACCGGTACGCCTGCGAGGTCCTGGGCGGCCCGGACACACCCCTGGACGACGTCCGTCTGCTGACCGCCGGCGCCGCCCTCGACCGGCACCGGGACGCCTCGGAGGCGGCCGCCGCCGCGGCGCAGGCGGCCCGGACGCCCCGGATCGCGCCCGCGACGGCGTACGCGCTCGGCGTGCTGCACGCGGACCAGCGGCACGAGGTGGAGGCGGCGCGGTACGCGTTCCAGCGCACCTGGCAGAGACAGCCCGTCACGACCACCTGACCGACCAGACCACGCGTCCCTACCCCACAGGCGGTGAGTACCGGTGAGCACGGCGAGGAACCCCGGCGACGCCCCCGACGACGCCCCCGTCCAGGCGGCCGGCTGCGTGCTGTGGCGTCGCGCACCGACGGACGACGGCCTGGAGGTGTGTCTCGTCCACCGCCCGAAGTACGACGACTGGTCGCACCCGAAGGGCAAGCTGAAGCGCGACGAGGACCCGCTCACGGGGGCCCTGCGCGAGGTCGAGGAGGAGACCGGGCACCGGGCCGCCCCCGGCGCGCCCCTGCCGACCGTGGACTACGAGGCGAACGGCCGCCCGAAGCGGGTCCACTACTGGGCGGCCGAGGCCGTCTCCGGGGCCTTCACCCCGAACGACGAGGTCGACCGTCTCCTCTGGCTGCCGCCGCCCGCCGCCCGCGTCCGGCTCACCCAGCCGAGGGACCGCACCCTCGTGGACGCGCTGCTGCAGGTCCTGCACCTGGCATAAGGGTGCGGAGGCCGAAACCGCAGCCGAGGCTCACGCGTACCCCCGCCCCCCAACCCGCAACTCACCGGACGCCCCGGCCAGCGGCTGATTCCAGGGGGTTTCGGCGGCCCCGCCCAGGCCCCGACCCACCCCGCGCCGGTACCGCTCCGTGTCCTCGGCGTGAGCTTCCCGTGACCTCACCGCACCGTCCCCAGGGGTTCACCCCCCGTTCACTCCCGTCCGTGAGCGCCTTCACCTGATCTGCCTAATTTCAGCCTTACCCGGTGCGGCACGCGACCAAGGGGGCGCGTCCACACCGAACAGACTTCGCACCCACCGCACGCCGCCGGATTCAGGACGGCGGCTCCTGGAAGGACCTTCCTCAAGTGAAGCTTCAGCGCATGAACCGGCGGGCTCTCTCCCTCGGTGCTCTCGCCGTCTCCGGCGCCCTGGCCCTCACGGCGTGCGGCTCGGACGACACCGGCACCAGCAGTGGCGGCAAGTCCTCCGCCACCGCGGCCGCGGGGTCCATCAAGTGCGACGACGCCAAGGGCCAGCTGCTCGCCGACGGCTCCTCCGCGCAGAAGAACGCGATCGACGCCTGGGTCAAGAACTTCACCCAGGCCTGCTCCGGCGTCCAGGTCAACTACAAGGGCTCCGGCTCCGGCGCGGGCGTCACCGCCTTCACGCAGGGCCAGGTCGCCTTCGCCGGCTCGGACTCCGCGCTGAAGCCCGACGCCGTCGCCGCCTCCAAGTCCGTCTGCAAGGGCGGCCAGGGCATCGACCTGCCGATGGTGGCCGGCCCGATCGCCGTCGCCTACAACGTCTCCGGCGTGGACAACCTCGTCCTCGACGCCGCGACGATCGCCAAGATCTTCGACGGCAAGATCACCAACTGGAACGACGCCGCGATCGCGAAGCTGAACCCCGGCGCGAAGCTGCCCGACCTGAAGATCCAGCCGTACCACCGCTCGGACGAGTCCGGCACCACGGACAACTTCACCAAGTACCTGATCGCCGCCGCCCCGAACGACTGGAAGTACTCCGGCGGCAAGGCCTGGCAGGCCAAGGGCGGCCAGGCCGCGGCCGGCTCCTCCGGCGTCGCCCAGGGCGTCAAGCAGACCAACGGCGCGATTGGCTACATGGAGCTGTCCTACGCCAAGGACGGCCTCGGCACCGTCGCCGTCAACACCGGCGCCGCGGCCCCGGTCAAGCCCTCCTCGGACGGCGCCACCAAGGCCGTCGCCGCCGCGCAGGTCGTCGGCACCGGCAGCGACCTGTCGCTGAAGCTGGACTACAACACCAAGGCCGACGGCGCCTACCCGCTCACCCTGGTGACGTACGAGATCGCCTGCGACAAGGGCAACAAGGCCGACACCCTGCCCGCCACCAAGGCGTTCCTGCGCTACATCGCCAGCCAGGACGGTCAGGGCATCCTCTCGGGCATCGACTACGCGCCGATCCCCGACGCCATCATCGCCAAGGTCCGCACCACCATCGAGGGCCTGAGCTGATCTGAGCGGTGCGGTCCGGCGCCGGGGACGACCCGGTCCGGACCGCACCCGTCCGGTGCACCGCCGCCAGGGGCCGCCGCCCGCGATCCGGCCCCACCCGAGCCGCCCACACCCACAGGCGGCTCCGCAGACCGGAGACCCCCATGGACATAGAGACGCAGAAGTCAGACACAGACGACACCCCGCGCCCCACGACCCCGCAGGGCCCGCCGGCCCTCTCCGCGGCCTCGGCGGCCCCGCCCCCCGTGACGGCCGAGGACAAGCGCGCGGCACGCGGCGCCACCCGGCCCGGCGACCGGATCTTCCTCGCCCTGTCGCGCGGCTCGGGCATCTTCCTGCTGGTGATCATGGCCGCTATCGCGGTCTTCCTCGCCTACCGCGCGAGCCTCGCCATCAGCAAGGACGAGGCCAACTTCCTGACGGCCTTCGAGTGGAACACCAGCCTCGTGCCGCCGAAGTTGGGCATCGCGGTCCTGGCCTTCGGCACGGTGGTCTCATCGGTCATCGCGATGCTCATCGCGGTCCCGATCGCCGTCGCGATCGCCCTCTTCATCACCCACTACGCCCCGCGCCGCCTGAGCGGCCCCGTCGCGTACGTGATCGACCTGCTCGCCGCCGTCCCGTCCATCGTGTACGGCCTCTGGGGCGCACTGGTCCTGGTGCCGCACATGGACGGCCTGTTCGGCTGGCTGGACGACTACCTGGGCTGGACCGGCGTCTTCTCCTGGGACCAGGGCGCCCCGCGCTCGATGCTCACGGTGGGCGTCCTGCTGGCCGTGATGATCCTTCCGGTGATCACCAACGTCAGCCGCGAGGTCTTCCGCCAGGTCCCGCAGATGCACGAGGAGGCGGCCCTGGCACTGGGCGCGACCCGCTGGGAGGTCATCCGCATGGCGGTGATCCCCTTCGGCCGCTCCGGCGTCATCTCGGCCTCGATGCTCGGCCTCGGCCGCGCGCTCGGCGAGACGATGGCCGTGGCCACGGTCCTCTCCCCCGACTTCGACATCCACGCCAGCCTGCTGAACCCCGGCGGCGGCACCTTCGCCCAGAACATCGCCAGCAAGTTCAACGAGGCGACGGAGTTCGGCCGTGACGCGCTCATCGCCTCCGGCCTGGTCCTGTTCGTCATCACCCTGCTGGTCAACGGCGCGGCGCGCATGATCATCGCCCGCCGCAAGGAGTACTCGGGGGCCAACGCATGAGCCACGCAAGCGCAGTAGCCGACACGTCCCCCAGCACGCTCCGCGGCGCGAGCCTGCCGAAGTGGTCCCCGTGGGCCGTCGCCGCGGGGTCCCTCGCCGTCGCCGTCGGTGTCGGCGTCGTGGGCGGCCTGGACAGCAAGGTCCAGTGGGGCCTGATCGCCGGCGTCCTCTTCGTCCTCGGGACCTACGGCGTCGCCGCGAAGGTGGAGGGCCGCCGCCAGGCGAAGGACCGGGTGGCGACGAGCCTGGTCTGGGTGGCCTTCCTGCTCGCCGTGGTCCCGCTGGTCTCCCTGCTGTGGACGACGATCGCGCGCGGCGTGAAGGTCCTGGACGTCTACTTCCTGACGCACTCCATGGGCGTGGTCGCGGACAGCGAGCCCGGCGGGGGCATCTACCACGCGATCCTCGGCAGCCTGGAGCAGGTGGGGCTCGCCACCGCGATCGGCGCGCCCATCGGCATCCTGACGGCGATCTACCTGGTCGAGTACGGCCGGGGCGGCCTGGCGAAGGCGGTCACGTTCTTCGTCGACGTCATGACCGGCATCCCCTCCATCGTGGCGGGCCTGTTCATCCTCAGCCTGATGCTGATGCTCGACCTGCAGCCGTTCGGCTTCGCGGGCTCCCTCGCCCTGGCCATCCTGATGATGCCGGTGGTCGTGCGCTCGACGGAGGAGATGCTGAAGCTCGTCCCCAACGAGCTGCGCGAGGCCTCGCTCGCCCTGGGCGTCCCCAAGTGGCGCACGATCCTGAAGGTGGTCGTCCCGACGTCCATCGGAGGCATCATCACGGGTGTGATGCTGGCGGTCGCCCGTATCGCGGGCGAGACGGCCCCGGTCCTGCTCCTGGTCTTCGGCAACCCGTTCATCAACGCCAACCCCTTCGAGGGCGCGCAGGCGTCGCTGCCGCTGTACATCTACCAGCAGTACGCGCAGAGCGCGGGTTCGACGGCGGCCTACGACCGCGCCTGGGCGGCGTCGCTCACGCTGATCGCCTTCGTGATGATCCTGAACCTGGTGGCCCGCGGCATCGCCCGCTGGAAGGCCCCGCAGACCGGTCGCTGAAGCGGCCATGCAGCGACTGATCCAAACGACCGGGAAGTGAAGTGGAAGACATGGCCAAGCGAATCGACGTCAGCGGACTGACCGCCTACTACGGATCCCACAAGGCGATCGACGACATCTCGATGACCGTGGAGCCGCGCTCGGTGACGGCGTTCATCGGCCCCTCCGGCTGCGGCAAGTCCACGTTCCTGCGCACCCTGAACCGTATGCACGAGGTGACCTCGGGCGGCCGGGTCGAGGGCAAGGTGCTCCTGGACGACGAGGACCTCTACGGCGCGGGCGTGGACCCGGTGTCCGTCCGCCGCGAGGTCGGCATGGTCTTCCAGCGCCCGAACCCCTTCCCCACCATGTCGATCTTCGACAACGTGGCCGCGGGACTCCGCCTGAACGGCAGCTACAAGAAGTCCGAGCTCGCGGATGTCGTGGAGAAGTCCCTCCAGGGCGCGAACCTCTGGAACGAGGTCAAGGACCGCCTCAACAAGCCGGGCTCGGGCCTCTCGGGCGGCCAGCAGCAGCGTCTGTGCATCGCCCGCGCCATCGCGGTGGAACCGAAGGTCCTGCTGATGGACGAGCCCTGCTCGGCCCTCGACCCCATCTCGACGCTCGCCATCGAGGACCTGATCGGCGAGCTGAAGGAACGCTTCACGATCGTCATCGTGACGCACAACATGCAGCAGGCGGCGCGTGTCTCGGACCGCACGGCCTTCTTCAACCTGGCCGCGGTCGGCCAGCCCGGCAAGCTGATCGAGCTGGACGACACCGCGCGCATCTTCTCCAACCCGTCGGTGCAGGCCACCGAGGACTACATCTCAGGCCGCTTCGGCTGACCGGACCCCTCGCGGTGCTGCATGGCGGTGCCACCGCGAGGCACACGGAAGGGCCCGCCCCTGTTCCCGGGGGCGGGCCCTTCCCTCTGCGCAGGAGGATCTACAGGAAGGCCAGATCCACGATCCAGAAGGCGCACGCGGCGACGATCGCGGCGGCCGGCATCGTGATGAACCAGCCCAGCACGATGTTCTTGGCGACCCCCCACCGCACGGCGTTGATCCGCTTCGTGGCCCCGACGCCCATGATCGCCGAAGTGATCACGTGGGTCGTGGAGATCGGCGCCTTGAACAGGAACGCCGTGGTGAACATGATCGACGCCCCGGTGGTCTCCGCCGCGAATCCCTGCGGCGGGTCCAGCTCGATGATCTTCCGTCCGAGCGTCCGCATGATGCGCCATCCGCCCGCGTACGTCCCCAGCGACAGCATCACCGCACAGGCGATCTTCACCCACACCGGGATGGGAGCGTCCGCGCTCTGGACGTCGCCGATGACGAGCGCCATCACCACGATGCCCATCGTCTTCTGCGCGTCCTGCAGACCGTGCCCCAGCGCCATGGCGGCCGCCGACACCGTCTGGGCTATGCGGAACCCCCGCTTGGCCTTGTGCGGGTTGGCCCGCCTGAACATCCACAGGATGGCGGTCATCACAAGATAACCGGCGACGAGTCCCACCACCGGCGAGAGGAACATCGGAATGACGACCTTCTCGAGCACCCCGGACCAGATGACCTCCGTCCCGCCCGCGAGCGCGGCGCCCACCATCCCGCCGAACAGCGCGTGGGACGACGACGACGGCAGCCCGAAGTACCAGGTGACGAGGTTCCACACGATCGCCCCGACCAGCGCGGCGAACAGGATCGCCATACCCGTGGAACCGTCGGGGGTCTCGATCAGCCCCTTGCTGACGGTGTGCGCGACGCCGCTCCCCAGGAACGCGCCGGCGAGGTTCATCACCGCGGCCATGGCCAGCGCGGCGCGCGGCGTCAGCGCCCGGGTGGAGACCGACGTGGCGATCGCGTTCGCGGAGTCGTGAAAACCGTTGGTGTAGGTGAATCCGAGCGCGACGCCGATGGTCACGATCAGAGCAAAGGTGTCCATGAAGGGTTCAGGACTCCTTGACCGCGATGGTCTCCACCGTGTTGGCCACGTGCTCGAAGGCGTCGGCGGCCTCCTCCAGCACATCCACGATCTGCTTCAGCTTGAGCACCTCGATGGCCTCGTACTTGCCGTTGAAGAGATGCGCGAGCAGCTTGCGGTGGATCTGGTCGGCCTGGTTCTCGAGCCGGTTGACCTCGATCCAGTACTCGGTGAGGTTCTCCATGGTCCGCAGGTTCGGCATGGCCTCGGCCGTCAGCTCGGCCGCCCGGGCCAGCACCTCGATCTGCTGCTCGACGCCCTTGGGCAGTTCCTCGACGTTGTAGAGGACGACCAGGTCGACGGCCTCCTCCATGAAGTCCATGATGTCGTCGAGGGAGGACGCGAGGTTGTAGATGTCCTCGCGGTCGAACGGCGTGATGAACGAGGAGTTCAGCTGGTGGAAGATCGCGTGCGTCGCGTCGTCGCCTGCGTGTTCCGCGGCCCGCATGCGCTCTGCGATCTCGGCCCGGCCGGCGGGGTCCGCCCCGAGCAGTTCCATCAGGAGTTTCGAGCCCGTGACGATGTTGTCCGCGGACGCGGCGAACATGTCGTAGAAGCTCGTCTCCCTGGGGGTCAGACGAAAGCGCACGTTGGGGTCCTCAAGCTGCATCGGTTTCGGTCAGGCTGATGCTAGGCGCATCATCCGGCCACTGCTAATGGGGCCGCCCCCCAGTGTCGCCCATCGGCCGGAGCGGCCGGCAGGGGGGCGACCGGACTGTCCGGCCGGGCAACCGGGCTCCGCCGAAGTTCGGTACCATATACCCAGTAGGGGTATACGTCTGGAGCCGGAGCGCTGGAGGACACGATGACGACCACCGAGGCCGACGCGGAAGCCCTCTCGGCCCCCGACCCGAACACCCCTGCCGCCCCGGGGCATTCGAACCACTCGGAGCACCCCGCCAAGGCCGTCCACGGCTACCACGAGCAGAAGGCCGAACACCTCAAGCGCCTGCGCCGCATCGAGGGCCAGATCCGCGGCCTGCAGCGCATGGTGGACGAGGACACCTACTGCATCGACATACTCACCCAGGTGTCCGCCTCCACCAAGGCCCTGCAGTCCTTCGCCCTGCAACTCCTGGAGGAGCACCTGCGGCACTGCGTCGCCGACGCGGCCCTCAAGGGCGGCGACGAGATCGACGAGAAGGTGGAGGAGGCGACGAAGGCCATCGCCCGCCTACTGCGCACCTGAGCCCGCGGCCCCTTCCCTCCCGGCCTGCTCCTCGCCCACCCGCAGCACCTGGTCGATGCTCTCCATGCTGAGCCGTTCCTCCCCGGCCGCCGAAGCCGCGATGATCAGCTCTCCGCACAGCTCGATCTCGGCGAGGGCCACGTGGTCCTGAACTGCCGTGCCGCCGCCCGGAGCCACGCGCATCACCTCGTCTCTGCCGTCACCGACTTCCTAGAGTAGGGAGCGGTCCACACGGCGCGCATGGCACGGACGGGCTAGTCCTTACGACCGCCCTGTGGCCGAAAACACACCGCCCGGGCGGAGCCCGCTACTCCGCGATCCGTCCGGCGTAGATGTCGTGCGCGGCCGGCAGCCGCACCTGGACGGGCGCGCCGAAGTCGTAGAGCAGGGTCGTCGAGGCGACGGCGACGGCCTCCTTCCGCTGCCCGTTCACAAAGCGGAACCGGTGCCGGATCTTGCGGATCCGCCCCTCGTCGTCGAGGTAGACGTCGAACGGCACCCGCGCCGTGGCGAACCCCCTGGCCGCCGCCCGCAACGCGTCCTGTCCGCCCGCCGACGCGTCCTCGGCGGCCGCCGTCAGGTCGGCGATGCCCCGGTAGTGCCGCACCGTGGTCCCGGCCACCTCGGTCCGCCCCACGTACCTCGCCGTGCGCGTCCCGCGCAGCACCTCGGCGGCGGCGAGCGGGTCGGTGGCCCCGCCGGACACCAGGTTCCCGTCGGACAGGGTCGCCGTCTCCACCCGCACCCACTTGTCGTCCGGGACCCCGGCTCCCCGGTTCTTCATGAACAGGGCCCCCGGCGCGAGGAGTTCGGTGATGGGACGGTGCTCACTGGTCCCGGCGGGGTCCTGCGGCAGCAGCACCCTCAACTGCCCGAGCTGCCTGCGGTAGTCGTAGACGCCCTGCCCGCGGATGGTCACCAGGGTCCCGCCGGTGGCCATCTCCATCGAGGTTCGCGCCTTCGACGTACCCGCCGCGACGAGGGCGTCCGCGGCCCGAAGCAACGTCTGCACGGGGTCGGTCGCCCGGCCGTCCTCGACGGCGGCCCCGCCGGCGGAGCACCCCGCGGCGCACGCGCAGACCACGGCCACGATCCCGGACAGGACCGCCGCGCCCGCCTTCCTCCGACCCCGCTCCGCCATGGCCTGCCTACTCCCAGCCGGTACGTCCGTCACAGACCCCCCGTCGCTCCGCTTAACGACGGCTGGGTGCCCTCGTCACGCGGACCGGGCCAAGCGGAACGCCACAGCTGGGTAACGTTGTCCATGTGACGCAGCAGGACGGCTCGCCCTCCCCCCACACGGACGGGGAACACCTCACCACGACCGTCGAACAGGGCCGCTTCTGTCTCGCCCGCTGCACCTGCGGCTGGCGCGGCCCGGCCCGCCGAGCGAGAAGCATGGCCAGATCGGACGCGGAGACCCACGCCCACGGCTGACCGGCCGCCGGCACCGCCGATCGGGCCGCCCCGCACCGCCGGCAGGCCCCGCGGGGCGGCCCGCCGGACCTTTGCGGACGTCACCGTTCCGTCACTGCCGGCGGCCGTCGGAACCTGTGGTCTCATGACCCCGTCTCGCTCCGTGAAGCCGACAGCGGCCGAGGGAAGGCACAACATGGAACGGCGTACGTTCATCGCGGGCGGCAGTGCCGCGGTCGCGACGGCACTGACCGCGTGCAGGGCGAACGGCGGCAGCGCGAGCGGATCCGCCTCCGGCACCAGAACCGCCGGCGGCGACGGCTCCGGCGGGACGACCCCCCTCACGACGACCAGCGTCTCCGCCCCCGCCGGCTGGGCCGCCCTGGCCCGTGGCCTGGACGGCACCCTGGTCCGCCCCGGCGAGGCCTCCTGGGCTGCGGCCCGCCAGCTCTACAACACCCGCTTCGACAGCCTCAAGCCCGCGGCGGTGGCCTACGTCGCCCACGCCGACGACATCCGTACGGTCATGGCCTACGCCCGCGCCCACCGGATCAAGGCCGCGATCCGCAACGGCGGCCACTCCTACGGCGGCTGGTCCTCCGGCGACGGCCGGCTGATCATCGACGTCTCCAAGCTGAACCGGGTCCGGGCGAGCGGCGGCTCGGCCGTGGTCGGCGCGGGCTCCAAGCTGATCGACGTCTACCGGGCGCTGGCGGCGAAGGGCGTGACGATCCCCGCGGGCTCCTGCCCGACGGTCGGTGTCTCCGGCCTCGTGCTGGGCGGCGGCCACGGCGTGGTCTCCCGTGCCTACGGCCTGACCTGCGACAGCCTCACCCGCGCCACGATCATCACCGCGGACGGCAAGCAGCTCACCGCCGACGCGACGAGGAACACGGCGCTCTTCTGGGCGCTGCGCGGAGCCGGCAACGGCAACTTCGGCGTCGTCACGGAGCTGGAGTTCAAGACCCACCCCGCGCCCCAGGCGGTGACGGGCTACCTCACGTGGCCCTGGTCGAAGGCGGCCGCGGTGGTGAAGGCGTGGCAGGAGTGGGGTCCGGCCCAGCCCGACGAGATCTGGTCCTCCCTCCACGTGGCGAACGTCCCCGGCGGCACCCCCACCATCTCCGTCGCCGCGTTCTGCATCGGTACGTACGGCCAGCTCGAGAACGCCGTCGACCGCCTCGCGGACCGGGTGGGCGCCCCCGCGAGGAACGTGTCCCTGCGCCGGCGCACCTACGAGGCGGCGATGGAGATCTACGCCGGCTGCTCGTCCTTCACCTCGGACGCCCAGTGCCACCTGCCGGGCTCCACGCCGGGCCGCTCCCCGCAGGGCGCGCTGGGCAGGGAGACGTACGCGGCCCGCTCGGACTTCTTCGACGTCTCGCTCTCGGCGGCGGGCATCCAGACCCTGCTGAAGCAGATCACGTCCGTGCGGGGCGGCTCGGGCAGCATCGCGCTGACGGCGCTGGGCGGCGCGGTGAACCGGGTCTCGCCGATGGCCACCGCGTTCGTCCACCGCCGCTCACGCATGCTGGCCCAGTACATCGCGTCCTGGCGGGCCGGCACGGCGGGGACGGCGGCGCAGGCCTGGCTGGACACCGCCCACCGGGCGATGGCCCCGTACGCCTCGGGCGCGGCCTACCAGAACTACGCGGACCCGACCCTGACGAACTGGCGCAAGGCCTACTACGGCGACGCGCTCCCCCGCCTGACCCGGCTGAAGCAGCACTACGACCCCAACGGCTTCTTCACCTACCCCCAGGCCCTCTGAGGGCCGAGGCGAGGCCGGGAGACGAGGCCCGGGACGAAGCCGCCGGGCAAGGCCGCCGGGCAAGACCCGGAGACGAGGTCAGGCGGCGAGGTCCCGCTCCTCGGCGGCGACCTCGGAGCGGGCACCGCGGCCGAGCCCCTCCAGGTCCCCGACCCGAGCCGACCGGCTGCGCACCAGCCACCCCGTCCGGGGCGACCGGTCCACGGCCCTCAGCACCGGGGTGAGCAGCATGGAGGCGACCGGCGACAGCAGCAGCGCCACGGCGGTGCCGAGCGCGAACCCGCCGATCACGTCGGTCGGATAGTGCACGCCCATGTAGACCCGGCAGAACCCCTCGAGCAGGGCGATCCCTATCCCGACGAGCCCGAACCTGCGGTGGGCGACGAAGAGCCCCACGGCCATGGCCATGGTGAGCGTGGCATGGTCGCTCACGAACGAGTAGTCGGTCTTGCCGGAGACGAGCACCTCGAGACCCTGGTGATCGCGGAAGGGCCGCGGCCGCTCGACGAACCCTCTTATCGGCACGTTGACCAGGACGGCGACGGCGGCGGCGAGCGGCGCCCACACCAGGGCGGCCACCGAGGAGGCGGCCTCCTCGGCCCCGCCCGGCCGGCGGCGCACTCCCCACCAGCACCACACGATCAGCAGCACCATGGCGAGCAACAGCCCGTACTCACCGACGAATTCGACGATGCGGTCGAACCACTGCGGCGCGTCCTTGGCCAGCCCGTTGATGTCGTAGAGCAGGTCGACGTCGGGGTTCGACCCGGATTCGGCGAGTCCAGCCATGGTGCTGCGGCCCCTTCGTCGTGTTCTGCTCGGCGCGCCTCGCATGCGCCCGCTTCAACAGGAACGCACGGCCCCGGTTGATACGTTCCACTCTCCACTGAATGATCACTCAGACGTTATCGAAGAGAGACAGATCCGCGCAGCTCAGAGCTGGGGTTCCGGCCCGCCTCACACCGTCGTCGGGAGCGCTTTCGCGCCATCTTCGGTGACCCGGGTGGCTCCGAAGTACTCGGCGGTGTCGATGGGGTCGAAGCGGATGACGGCCCCGGTGTAGGGCGCGTCGATCATGTACCCGCCACCGACGTAGATCCCCACGTGGTGGATGGCCCGCGAATTGCCGAGATCGGTGGAGAAGAACACCAGGTCCCCCGGCAGCAACTCGCTCCGCTTCGGATGCGGCCCGGCGTTGTACTGGTCGTTGGCGACCCGGGGCAGGGTGATACCGACGCTCTCGTAGGCGGCCTTGGTCAGCCCGGAACAGTCGAACCGTCCCCCCTGGTCAGCGGTGCCGTTCCCACCCCACAGATAGGGCGTGCCGAGCTTCTTCTGCGCGAAGTAGATGGCCCCGGCAGCCTGCTTGGACGGATCCACCCGAGAAACAGGAGCGGCAAAGGACTTCTCGAGCGTCGTGATCGTCTTCACGTAGGTCCGGGTCTCGCTGTACGGGGGCACACCGCCGTATTTGACGACCGCGTCCGGTCCCGCGTTGTAGGCGGCGAGCATGTTGTGCGTGATGTTTCCGGGGACGGTCTTTACGTACGAGGCGAGCTGGCAGTCGTACGCCGCCGCCGATGGAATCGCGTCATTCGGATCCCAGACGTCACGGTCGCCGTCGCCATCGCCGTCTACGCCGTGCGTGGCCCACGTTCCGGGGATGAACTGAGCTATTCCCTCGGCCTTCGCCGGACTCCTGGCGTTGGGGTTGAATCCGCTCTCCTGGTACAGCTGCGCGGCGAGCAGCGCGGGATTGATCGCCGCGCAGTGGTTTCCCCACTTCTGCACGAGCGCCTGGTACGCGGCCGGCACGGCCCCCTTGGCAAGCCCCACGCTCTTGCCGCCCACGCCGTTGACGATGTTCCCTGCGACGACGTACACGCCGACGACGAGCAGCAGCACGAAGCTGAGCCCCGCCCCGGCCAGGGCACCCGCCCCGATCCACGCCTTACGCACCGTCAACCGCCCCTCGCCCGCGCGGGATCCCGCCCCCGTCAGTCTATGAGCTTCCCACCCGGAATCCGGTGCAACCGATGCTCTCGTAGTCGGTCGGACCGCTCTTGACGTTGTAGAACACGGCGGTCCAGTCTCCCGGGTCGTTGGCCACGGGGATCGCTGCCTCGGACTGGCTCGGGGAGAAGTGGCTGCGGAAGTCGTCGGGATAGGTCAACTCGACGAAACGGCCGTCCTTCCAGTGCTCGTAGATGTCCACGGGTCTGCTCGTGTAGCCGACGCTCTTGCTCTCCGCCATCACTTCGTACGGCTTGCCCGTGTCGGCGTCTATGTCGTGCGGCGGTTTCACGCCAACCGAGACGTAGTACGGGGCCGGCTTCTTGTCCTCGATCTCCGCGTACTTGAAGCGGAACGTGATTCTCGCGCGTCTGACGACGGTGGGTGAGTCCGGATCATCGAGGTCGTCCACCCCGTACTGGAGTTCCTTCGGCGCATTGACGGCGCCGATCTGAGCGCACTTGCCGATGCCGTGCGCGGCATCGGCCGGCTCGGCCGACAAGGTCCAGCGATCCCGGGAGACACGGTCGTTCAGGATGTATTCCGGGGCCTTTTGCGGCGCGGTGTTCGCAGTGGGAGACGCCGAGGACGACGAGCCACCGCCCGTTCCCCCTGTCCCGTTTCCTTCCAGCAACTTCAGCGTCACCGCGGTCCCCGTGCCCACCACCACGACGACGGCGAGGGCGACGACCCACGGCGTGCGACGCGACCGTCGTCCCGGAACGGGCGTCGGCGCGGACGGCGCGGAGGTGGGCACATACCCCGGGAGGGCCGTCGGCACGTAGCCGGGCCCCACGGTCGGCGCGTACGCCGGGGGCGTAGGCGCTCCATGTCCCGGTGGGACCAGTCCCGCCGCCCTTGCGGCCGGGAGATCCTGCGGCACGGCCTCGATGTCACTGGTGAGACGAACGTAGAACGGGTCCTCGGCGAGCGCGGAGGTCACCGCGCAGCGGGTGATCACCTCGTCCGGCTCCGGGCGCCGAGCAGGGTTCTTGGCCACGCAGTCCCTGACGAGCTCGGCCAGTTCCGGCTCGACCCCACCGACGTCGATGTCCTCGTGCACCACCCGGTACGACACCGCGTGCGTGGGCCCCGACCCGAACGGCGCACGCCCCGTCATGGCGTAGGCCAACGTCGCCCCCAGGGCGAACACGTCTGTGGCCGCGCCCACCTGATTGCTGATCAACACCTCGGGTGCGGTGTATCCGGGTGTCCCAGGGGCGAGTCCGGTCTGCGTCAGAGCCGTGTCCGCCGCCCCGCGGGCAATGCCGAAGTCGATGAGCAGCGGCCCCTGCGGCGAGAGGATCACGTTCTGTGGTTTGAGATCCCGGTGTGTCACTC
Source organism: Streptomyces sp. P3 (assembly GCF_003032475.1). NCBI lineage: Bacteria > Bacillati > Actinomycetota > Actinomycetes > Kitasatosporales > Streptomycetaceae > Streptomyces > Streptomyces sp. P3. The sequence continues at coordinate 2,462,124 of NZ_CP028369.1, read as the reverse complement.
CGTATCCGTGGACGCTTGCCAGGGCCTCGGCCAGAGCGGCGAACAGCCTCCGCGCGCTGTCCGAAGGCAACGGCCCCCGCTCCCGCACCGCGCCGGCCAGCGTCGGCCCCGGCACGTACTCCGTCGCCAGCCAGTACGGGGCCGTGTCCAGCGAGGCGTCTATGAGGTTGGCCGTGTACGCACTGCGGACCGCCCGCACCGTCTCCACCTCGCGCCGGAACCGTGCCAGCGCTTCCGGATGGTCGACGATCTCGTCCCGGATGACCTTGATCGCCACGAGCCGTCCACCGGGCGAGCGCCCGAGGTAGACCTGCCCCATGCCGCCTGCGCCGAGCCTCGCGAGAAGCGTGTGCGCGCCTATCCGCGCGGGGTCCTGAGCCTTCAGTACGTCCACCGAACCGACCTTGCCACATCGATCGGTTGGCCAGGCATACGACCCGTTCCCCACGCCTGCGCGCCGGTGTCCGCCGTGTCCTGACGGCGAGCGTGCCCGGCGGGTAAAGGACGGACCGTGCCGACGCCAAGCATCGCCCAACGTTCGATCCACGGATCGTCATGCAGGGCCATGATTCGGCAACCCGTGCGACCGGGTTCGGGCTCGGACATACGTTCCACCCCGTGAATCCTGAAGACGCCCCCCACAGATCCGTGCAGCGCCCTCCGGCCGCCGCCACCGCCCGCCGCGCGCTGCTGCGCGGCCTCGCCGGCACGGCGACCCTGGGCGGCCTCGCCCTCTCGGCGGCCCCCGCCTCCGCCGCCCCCCGCCCGACCGCCTCGCGCGGCGCCTCCCCGCGCGGTACCGCGCCCCGGCCCGCCACCGCCGACCAGGCACTGCGGGAACTCGCCGCGGGCAACCGGCGCTGGCGCACCTACTGCGAGCGCCATCCGGACGAGACGCCCGCGGTCCGGGCGAGTCTGACGGCGGGTCAGCAGCCCTTCGCCGTGGTCCTCGGCTGCATCGACTCGCGCGTGCCGCCCGAGCTGGTGTTCGACCAGGGCCTCGGCGACCTGATGACCGTCCGCAGCGCGGGCGAGGTCCTCGACGAGGCCGTTCTCGGCAGCGTGGCCTACGGCGTGCTCGAACTGGGGATACCGCTGGTCATGGTGCTCGGGCACCAGTCGTGCGGCGCGGTGAAGGCCGCCGTGCAGGCGGACCGGTCCGGTGAGCGGCTGCCCGCCCACATCCAGTATCTGGCGGACCAGATATCCCCGAACATCGATCGCACGAAGGACGGCGACGCCCGCGTCGACTCGACCATCGACGCCAACATCCGGGCCGTCCGCTCGCGCCTCGCAGCCGAGCCCGACCTCGCCGCGAAGATCTCCGCCGGCGAGCTGGCCGTCGTCGGAGCCCGCTACGAGCTGAGCAGCCAGCTCGTGCACCCCGTCGTGTAGGCCCTCCAGGGCCCCTCTAGGGCGTGTCCTGGGAATCGGCGGAAGCCTGCCGGTACAGCTGCGCGGCCTCCGGTCCCAGGACCACGCTGTACGAGACGTCGTCCGTGGATCCGCCCTGCTCGTGACCGCCCAGTATGCCGACGACCTCGCCGTAGCCGTTCACCCACGGGCTCCCGCTGGTGCCGCCGGAAAAGCCGGGGCAGGCTATGCGCTGCTGGGTGCCGGTGTGGGCGGTGGGTTTGTTCACGCACCGGATCGGCGCCTCACCGGCATTGGGGTACCCCGTGACGCTCACGGGCGTGGCCCCCGTGGCGGTGCCCGGCGCGAACCGGTTGCCGCCGACCACGTCCTCGACGCCCTCGCCGTCCTGCTCCTCGAGCGCGGCGAACGCCACATCGCTGTCCTCGTCCTGCCCCTGCTTCCACTCGTCGGGCAGGAAGACCCTCGCGACCTTCCAGATCCCGTAGGGGGCCTCACCGTCCCGGTAGCCGGGGACGAACGCCACCTCACCGCCGTCGATCAGACAGTGCGCCGCCGTGACGACGAGATCGCGGTGCGGGCTGTGCACCACGGAGGCGGTGCAGACGTGCTCGCCGGCCAGGCCACCGGCGTCCGCGTCGTCCGCCGCGAACAGCGCGCCGACCTTCGCGGACTGCGGCGTCGACACGGCGACGGCCGTCACTCCGAGGGGCCCGGGCCCCCCGTCGGCGGCCGCCTCGGAGGCGGAGGTGACGGCCAGCAGCACGACCGCACCGAGCAGGGCGTTTCGGTTCATCGAATCCACTGTGGCCCACGAAGGTGAGAGAAGCGACAGATACCTCTTCCGACGCTACCCGCACTCGGCTCGCACAACCGTTCCTCCTCGGCTCTCCAGTACGGATGCTCGACTGTCCAGTACGGATCCTCAGCTCTCCGGTACGGGTGCCCCCCAGCGAGCCCCTCAGACCCGCCCGGCCGCAGTCCTCGCCCACCCGGAACGCGGCCCCCCGCCCGCGCTCGGCGTCACCACCGGCTCCGCTGCCCGGCGCCCACGCGAGCCCGATGGGCACGGCGGGCACGGCAGGCGCTGCGGGCGCGGCGGACCCTGCGGCCCCGGGGCGTCACCGTGCGAGGTGAAGTCCCGGCGTGCGGAGGCCACTTGATGCATCTGACGCCCGCAGGTCAAGTGGCGGCCATCGCCGCACCATCACCCCACCATTGATCAGCAATCACCCAACCCCCTCCGGTATTGCGGAAGTCAGGATTCCGCCAGGCATCTTGTTGTCGCGTACTCAACAAAGGAACAGTCGTCGTGGGCCGCCGCCCGCCGCCGGGGACCACGTACCGGTGGCACGCATCACCCCCCACCCGCACCGCCCCTGCCACCCCACCATCAGGAGCTGTCCGTTGCGTACGACGACTTCCCCCGCCTCCCCCGCCAGATTCGGCCGGCAACGCCGCACCGGTGCCTCGATCCTCGGTGCCGCCGCCCTCGTGCTCGCCGGACTCGGCACCGCGGCCCAGGCGAACGCGGCACCCGCGACCCCCGCCCACACGGCGTCCCCGAAGGTCACCTGGGCGGCCACCCCCTGTGCCACCCCCAAGCACAAGGGTGACCTGACCTGCAAATCCTTCCGCGTCACCGGCGGCACCACCGCCTTCCAGAAGGAACGCGCCGCCGACACCGGCCGGACCGCCGCCGTCACCCCGAAGGCGGCCGCCGCCGGCCCCACCGGCTACGGCCCGTCCGACCTCCAGGACGCCTACGGCCTAACCGACGCCGCATCGAGCAACGGCACCGGCGAGACCATCGCGATCGTCGACGCGTACGACGACCCGAACGCCGCCGCCGACCTCGCCAAGTACCGCTCCTACTACGGCCTTCCCGCCTGCACGGTGGCCAACGGCTGCTTCAAGAAGGTGAGCCAGACCGGCTCGACGACGTCTCTGCCCGCCGCCGACAGCGGCTGGGCCCAGGAGGAGTCCCTCGACCTCGACATGGCCAGCGCGGTCTGCCCGAACTGCAAGATACTGCTCGTCGAGGCCACCTCCTCCTCGATGGCCAACCTCGGCAAGGGCGTGAACGAGGCCGTGGCGCTGGGCGCGAAGTTCGTCTCCAACAGCTACGGCGGCTCCGAGTCCTCCTCGGACACCTCGTACGACACCTCGTACTTCAAGCACCCCGGCGTCGCCATCACCGTCAGCGCGGGCGACGAGGGCTACGGGGCCGAGTACCCGGCCTCCTCCAAGTACGTGACGTCCGTGGGCGGCACCGCCCTGTCCACGTCCTCGAACTCCCGCGGCTGGACCGAGAAGGTCTGGAACACCAGTTCCACCGAGGGCACCGGCTCGGGCTGCTCCGCCTACGACGCCAAGCCGACCTGGCAGACCGACACCGGCTGCGCCAAGCGCACCGTCTCCGACGTCTCGGCCGTGGCCGACCCCGCGACCGGCGTCTCCGTCTACGACTCCTACGGCGTCACCGCCGGCTGGTACACCTTCGGCGGCACCAGCGCCTCCTCGCCTGTCATCGCCGCCGTCTACGCCCTCGCCGGCACCCCCGGCAGCAGCGACTACCCGGCCTCGTACCCCTACGCGGCCGCCGGCACCTCCGCCCTGAACGACGTCACCAGCGGCAGCAACGGCACCTGCTCGTCCAGCGCTTCCTACCTCTGCACCGCCCGCTCCGGTTACGACGGCCCCACCGGCCTCGGCACCCCCGAGGGAACGGACGCCTTCACCGGATGACCTGACCTCCCGTCACACCGAACAGCCACAGTGGGCCGTGGGGGCCACCCGTGGCGAAGGGCGAACGGGCCGCGGCACCCAGCCGCGGCCCGTTCGCCCTTCTTCGTGAGAACATCGAAACGTAGGCTCACCCGACCGGCCGTCAGAATCCGCGCAGGGCCGTGAAGTGGGCTAACGACGGAACCACACCACAGGTTCCGCTCCGGCCTCGTTGCCCGGCGTGACCTGCCGTGATACACAGAGTGACCATACGAGCCATTCGTACGAATCCGGCACGGCAATGACGCCAAGTCGACATACGACGGCGACTTTGTCGGCGACAATGAGACGTGACCTCTGCACACCGGCAGAGGGCGGCGGAACTACCCACCAGGGGCGGTGACTTACATGCTGTTCGCGGCCGACAAGGGCGACATCAACACCATCATCGGCGGGATCGCTCCCGACTGGGGGCCCTTCGGCAGCCTGGGCAACGAGGCCAAGGTGATGATCGAGGTCGTGATGGCGGTCGCCATCCTCCTCTGCCTGGGCATCGCCATCTGGGGTGCGGCCAAACAGCGCATCGGCGCTACGGCCCTGCGGGACACCTTCAGCGCGGAACAGGGCAAGGGCCTCATCATCGCCGGCCTGACAGGCGTCTTCATCATCGGCTCCCTGGGGACCCTGTTCACGATCGTGTACGGCATGGCCGTGTAGCTGCGGCCACCGCACCACCCCCAGTCCCGTCCGGGCACGCCCGGCCCCCAGTCCCCACCCACCTGTCGTGCCCACCGGCTGAGGTTTCGTTTCCCTGATGTCCCTGATGTCGAGTCACCACACCGCGCCCGCGCGGGAACCAGCACGGCTACCGTCGTACTTCTACGCGTTCCGGTACGGCAACGAGGGGGCGTACCCGGCATGACTCCCGGCGACGAGAACGACTACGGCGAACCCACACGCACCGACGAGGGCCCGCGCTACGGCGGAACACGCCTCCGGCTGCCCGAGGACGACCCCTACGGCGGAGCCCGCAGAGCCGCCCGCGGCCCCTCACGCAGCATGGTGACGGTCGTCGGGGTCGTCGTGGTACTGATCGCGGCGATCGCCTTCGCGAACCGTGGAGGAGACGATTCCTCTTCCGGACCGTCCGCTACGACCGGCGGCGACAAACCGAACGCCACCAGCACGACCCCCACCGGCACGAAGCCGGTCCGGTCGAAGACGGGCGGCATCCCGGTCGGATACGCACACACTTCCCAAGGCGCTCAGAGTGCCGCGGCCAACTATGCCGTGGCACTGGGGTCGGCGGACATGTTCCTCACCGATCTCCGGCATCAGATCGTCGACACCGTCTACACACCCGATGCCGCCGCGGCCAAGAAGACCGCCCTGGACTCCGCATATGCGAGCGAGAGGTTCCTTAGCAACATCGGACTCGCCAAGGACGGCACCGCCCCCGAGGGCCAGACCTTCGTCTCACGAGTCATTCCCGTGGGCACCAAGGCCACAGCTGCCACGAGCAGCAAAGCCACCGTCGAGGTCTGGTACACGTCGCTGTTCGGCCTCTCGGGCGCGGCCTCGACCAACCCCGTCTCCGAGAGCTGGTTCACCACCACCTACCAGCTCTCGTGGGTCGACAACGACTGGAAGATCACCGGCTTCCAGCAGAAGGACGGTCCCGTTCCCGTCGGACGCGACCAGCGGGCCTCCACCGCCGACGACATGACGAAGGCCGTCGAGGAGTTCGGAGGGTTCACGTATGCGCGCTAAGCACCTCTCCCTCAAGGTGACGGCTGCTCTGGCCGCCCTTCAGGCCACAACCGTGCTGCTGGCCACACGTGCCGTCGCCGACCCGACACCCGATCCGACGCCCTCGTCCTCCTCCAGCAGCGCCTGCAGCGAACTCATCCGAGGACCCGCCCGGGACTACTGCGAAAAGGGGGAGAACCCGTCGTCCACCACCAACCCCGGCGTCTCCGACACCCTCGACCCCCTCTCCTCCCTCGCCAAGGGCTGCGCCGACGCCGCCTCCTGGACCGTGGACAAGCTCAGCGACGCCGTGAAGGAAACGGCGAACGTCGACTTCACCAACGAGCGGTTCCTCAAGCAGTACGCCGTCGTCTTCGCCGCCTCGACCGTCCTGACGCTCCTGCTGTGGCTGCTGGCCGTCGCCAAGCGGGCGGTACGCGGAGTGCCCCTGACCACCGCCATCGGCGAAGCCGTCGGGTTCCTCTGGCTGACCGTCCTCGCCTCCGCCTTCACCCCCCTCGTCCTCTACACCGTCGTCTCCGCCACGGACGGCATCACGGACGTCCTCGCCAAGACGACCGGCAACCAGACCAACACGTTCTTCGGCACCTTCTCGCAGGCCCTCGCCAAGGGCGAGAACATCGGCGGCGGCCCGATCATGCTGATCGTCGTGTCCCTGGTGTCGATCCTCGCCGCCGGAGTGCTGTGGCTGGAGCTCGTCATCAGGGCCGCCCTGCTCTACGTCGGCGCGCTGCTCGGCACGGTCGTCTACGCGGGACTGGTCGACAAGAACCTGTGGAGCCACGTCCGCCGCTGGGCCGGCATCATGATCGCCGTCATCCTCGTCAAACCGGTCATCGTGATAGTGCTCGGCCTGGCCGGCGCGCTGTCCTCCGCCGACGGCCCGGACTCCTTCTCCGCCGTCGTCTCCGGCCTTTCCATCATCCTGCTCGCCATCTTCGCCAGCGCGATGATCTACCGCTTCGTCCCCGGCTTCGGCGACGAGATCGCGAACGGCCGCAACAACCGCATCATGCAGGGAGCCGAGGGCAAGGCCGCCGCCGTCATCAGCTCCCCGGCGAACCTGGTCGCCCAGGGCATCAAGACGCACAGCACCCGCGCGGACAACGGCGGCTCGTCCGGATCCAGCGGGGCCCGCCCAGCCAACCCGGTGTCCGGCGGGGTCGCCGCGCACAGCTCGCGCACCTCGAACGGGGGCGGCGGATCCGTCCCCTCCGCCGCACCCGCACCCCGCGCGAGCAGCCCCGTCAACACCCCGCACGCCGGAAACACCCGAAACAGCAGCAACAACCGCACGGGAGGTGAAGGGCGTTGACGACCGATTCCCACGTGTCCCACGCGATCACGCCCCGCCGTACATATCTGATCGGCCGCGCCCGGCCGAACGCGATCGTCGGCCGCAACCGCGAGTCCGGCGAGATCGCGCTCATCGTCATCGGCGCGTTCCTCGGCATGATGTGCGGCCTCCTCGTCCCCGTCCTCGCCCTGCGCATCGTCCTGCTGAGCGGCTTCCCCATGCTCGCGCTGGCCGCGGTGTACGTGCCGTACAAGCACCGCACGTTCTACAAGTGGTTCGAGATCAACCGCAGCTACAAGCGCACCCTCCGCCGGGGCACCACGTACCGCTCGACGGCCTCGGAGGCCGGCACCCGCCTGGACGGCCAGGAGGTCGAGGTCGGCCCCCCGCCGGGCATCGGCCGCATCAGCTGGCTGGCCGCCCCCTTCGGTCCCGACGAGATCGCCGTCCTCCTGCACGCGGACCGGCGCACGGTGACCGCCGCCATCGAGATCGAGGGCCCGGGCGTCGGCCTGCGCGACAGCGAGGACCAGGAAGCCCTCGTCGACCGCTTCGGCACCCTCCTCAAGCACGTGGCCAACGGCGACGGCTTCGTCACCCGGCTGCAGATACTCGCCCGCACCCTCCCCGCCGACCCCGACGCCCACGCCAAGGACGTCGCCGTCCGCGGGGACGAGAAGTCCCCCGACTGGCTGGCCCGCTCCTACGACCAGCTCCAGTCCATGGTGTCCACCAGCAGCGAGCAGCACCGCGCCTACCTCGTCGCCTGCATGCACTACACCCGCGAACTGGCCGCCGAGGCACACGCGATGGCTCGCGCCGCCCACCCCCGGTCGGGCCGCAAACTGGACCGCGACGCCGGCCTCGCCGTCGTCATGGCCCGCGAGCTGACGGACATCTGCTCACGCCTGCAGGAGGCGGACATCCGCGTCCGCCAGCCGCTGGGCCAGGGCCGGCTGTCCTCCCTCGTCCACTCCATGTACGACCCGGACCACCCCATCGACCACATCCAGGCGATGACCAGGCGCAACGCCTGGCCGGCCGAGCTGGACGCCATGGAGCCGACGTACCTCCAGGCCAAGACCCGCGAGTCGTCCACCCGCGCCCCCTGGTGCCACGCCACGGCCTGGGTGAAGGAGTGGCCGATGACCCCGGTCGGCGTCAACTTCCTGGCCCCCCTGCTGGTCCACACCCCGGACGTCATCCGCACGGTCGCCGTCACGATGGACCTCGAACCCACCGAGGTCGCCATCGAGCGCATGCTCACGGAGAAGACGAACGACGAGGCGGAGGCCAGCCGCGCCGCCAAGATGAACCGGACCGTCGACCCGCGCGACGTCGCCGCCCACTCCCGTCTCGACCAGCGCGGCGAGGACCTGGCGTCCGGCGCGGCCGGCGTGAACCTGGTCGGCTACATCACGGTCTCCTCCCGCAACCCCGAGGCCCTCGCCCGCGACAAGCGGACGATCAGGGCGTCGGCCGGCAAGTCGTACCTGAAGCTGGAGTGGTGCGACCGGGAGCACCACCGTGCGTTCGTGAACACCCTCCCGTTCGCCACCGGAATCCGAAGGTAGGGGCTTCACATGCGGGACCCGATGTCCGTCCTCACCGACGCCTTCACGTCCTTCCTGTTCGGCAAGGTGGAGACGACCCGCCTTCCGGTCCGCACCTCCACCGGCCAGGCCCAGGCGGTCTATCTCCCCACGGCGGCGCCCGGCCTCGGCGACTCCGGCGTCATCATCGGCCGCGAGGTCTACTCCGGGAAGGGCTACATCTACGACCCCTTCCAGCTGTACGGCCAGCAGCTGCCCGCCCCGCACTGGCTCGTCCTCGGCGAGTCCGGCAACGGCAAGTCGGCCCTGGAGAAGACCTACGTCCTGCGCCAGCTCCGCTTCCGAGACCGACAGGTCGTCGTCCTGGACGCGCAGGGCGAGGACGGCGTCGGCGAATGGAACCTCATCGCGCAGGCGCTGGGAATAACCCCCATCCGTCTGGACCCGATGGCCGCCCTCGACCACGGCATCCGCCTCAACCCCCTGGACCCGTCGATCACCACGACGGGCCAGCTCGCGCTGCTGCGCACGATCATCGAGGTGGCGATGGGCCACGGTCTCGACGAGCGTTCCGGCTTCGCGCTCAAGGTCGCCCACGCCTACGTCAACGAGACGATCGTCGACCGCCAGCCGGTCCTCACCGACATCGTCGAGCAACTGCGCCACCCCGAACCGGAGTCGGCGGAGGCGATGAACGTCGCCATAGACGACGTGCGGGCCTGGGGCCTGGACGTCGCCCTGGTCCTGGACCGCCTGGTCGACGGCGACCTGCGCGGCATGTTCGACGGCCCGACGACGGTCGGCATCGACCTGGACGCCCCGCTGATCGTGTTCGACCTGTCCCACATCGACCGCAACTCGATCGCCATGCCGATCCTGATGGCGATCGTCGGGGTCTGGCTGGAGCACACCTGGATCCGCCCGGACCGGAAGAAGCGCATCTTCCTGGTCGAGGAGGCCTGGCACATCATCAGCAGCCCGTTCGTGGCCCAGCTCTTCCAACGGCTGCTGAAGTTCGGCCGGCGTCTCGGCCTGTCCTTCGTGGCCGTCGTCCACCACCTCTCCGACGTGGTGGACGGCGCGGCGGCGAAGGAGGCCGCAGCCATCCTGAAGATGGCCTCCACCAGGACGATCTACGCCCAGAAGACGGACGAGGCGAGAGCGACCGGCCGCGTCCTGGGCCTGCCACGCTGGGCCGTGGAGATCATCCCGACCCTCACCCCGGGCATCGCCGTGTGGGACGTCAACGGCAACGTCCAGGTCGTCAAACACCTGGTCACCGAGACGGAACGCCCGCTGGTCTTCACCGACCGCGCGATGACGGAGTCCTCCGCCGACCGCATGGCCGACGACGACGCGCTGCTCGCCGCCGAGCTGGAACAGGAACGACGGGCGGCGGCCTTCATGGAACAGCACATCGCCGACCTGGACGGCTCGTCCGAGTCGACCGTGGCGTAGAGGGCGGGGTGGTCATGAGACCGGGTGACGGGCATCGCCACGACAGCCACGGCTCCGGCCCGGGCCCCGGGCCGGGAGGCATCCCCGACGGCCTGCTCGTCGGCATACTGGCCTTCCTGCTCGGCATGACGCTCCTCGTCTGGACGGCCACCGGACTGTCGGCCCTCCTCGCCCACGGTTCCTGGCCGTCCGGGGTCACCTTCACGCGCACCCCCCTGGCCATGCGCCACCTCATCTCCGCGCCCCACGACGTCCCCGGCGCGTGGCCCGACGCGGACGCCACGCAGTTCTCCGGCTACGGCCTCTTCTGGGGCCTGCTCATCGGCCAGTTGATGATCCTGCTCGTGCTCACGGTGTTCGTGATGGGCACGCTGGCCCGCTGGCGGGCGGTACGCGCACATCGAAGGGCGGACCGGACGGCCCCCGGGCCCGCCCCGCAGCCTCCGCACCACGAGGTGCCCACCCCACGGGCCGAGGCGACGCCGGCGGAGACGGACCCGGGCGCCCGAGCCGAGCCGACCCCGCACACGCAACGCCTCGCGCCAACCGTCGCGTCGGCCACCCCGCCGGACCGGCAGCCCGTGGCGGCATCCCCGTCCTCCCTACCCCCGTCGCAGCCGTCCTCCTCGTCGCACCCGTCATCGCCGGCCGGGACGCGGCAGCCCGAGGCCGTCCTCGCGCCCGCCCACGGGTGGGAGAGCTCCCGCGCCGACGGCAGTACGGTCCACTACGCGCCCCCCGCGGCCCGGTACGCCCTCGCCTCCCAAGCCGTCCGGGACGCCGAGGGCCCGGCCCTCGTCCTCACTTCCGACCCCGCCCTCTGGCAGGACACCAAGGACGGCCGAGCCAAGCTGGGGCCGGTCCACCTCTACGACCCGGCGCACCGCTGCGACACCCCGGCCCGCCTCCACTGGTCCCCCATCGCCGGCTGCGAGGACAGACCGACCGCGGCCACTCGCGCGGCGGCGCTCCTCACGCCCGTGCGCCCCACGGCACGCCTGGACCAGGCGGTGGCCGAGACCGCCGAGACCCTGCTCCGCAGCTATCTCCACGCCGCGGCCATCGACGGCCGCACGGTCCGCCACGTCCACCGCTGGTCCCAGGGCACCGGCGTCCAGGAAGCGGTCCGCGCCCTGCGCACGAACCCCAAGGCCGCCCCGGGTGCGGCCGGCGAGCTCGAAGCCGCCCTGACCGCCCACCCCGAACGGCGGGACATCGCGCAGGAACTGACGGCCCGTACGCTCTCCGCTCTCTCCACGGTGAACATCCGCGAGGCGTGCACTCCCAACCGAACTGATGCCCTCGCCTTGGATTCCTTCGTGGACGAAGGGGGCACTCTTTATGTGCTCGGTGAATCTCTCGAGGACCCCAGGAGCAGTCCCGGTGCGATGCCGCTCCTGACGGCTCTCGTCTCCAGCGTGGTCGAGCGCGGCCGGCGCATGGCCGAACGGTCATCCTCCGGTCGCCTCGACCCACCACTGACGCTCGTCCTCGACGATGTGGCGGCCGTGGCTCCGATCCCCCAGCTTCCGGATCTCCTGGCCGCCGGAACAGGCCGGGGCCTGCCCACTCTGGCCCTGCTCCGCTCCCGCGAACAGGGCCGGGCCCGCTGGCCGCACCACGAACTACCGGTCTGACGCCCCGGGACGCTCGAGGGCGTACTCGTACTCGTTGTCCTCTGACTCCTCGCCCAACGACACGGTCCGCCCGGTCGGCGTGAACCCCGCCTTGCGGTAGGCCCCTTGCGCCCTCAGGTTCCGCTCGTGCACCAGGAGCCGCACCCGCTCCAACCCCAGCTCCCAGGCCCAGTTCGAGGCAGCGTCGAGAAGCGCCCGCGTCATCCCGCTTCCCCGCCACTCCTTCCGCACGAAGACGCCGACGACATGCCCCTGTCGTCGTTCGACGGGCTCGCCGGCCCAGTCGACGGTGCCCGCCTCCTCCACGAGCACGGTGACCGATCCCGCCCACTGCCCGTCCTCCGCCTCGGCGACGTACTGCCGCGCTCGGACAGACCCTTCGGCCGCTCCGGCGGCCCGCTCCTGCCAGACGGAGTCCGGTCGGGCCGCAGCCGCCTCATAGGTCTCCAGAAAAGCGAGCGGCGCCGCCGGATCCTCGAGCGCGAGCAGCCGCAACGCCTTGACCGAGGCCCACTCTTCCGGCCGCACCACCCGAACCGTATACGTGTACATGCAAAGCACAGTAGTGCCTGGGCTCCGACTCGGAAATTCCTTTTCGGCCCTGAACGCAGAAAACCCCCGTGCCGAATGGCACGGGGGTTTTCGCAATGATTGTTCGGCGGTGTCCTACTCTCCCACAGGGTCCCCCCTGCAGTACCATCGGCGCTGTAAGGCTTAGCTTCCGGGTTCGGAATGTAACCGGGCGTTTCCCTCACGCTATGACCACCGAAACACTATGAAACTGTTCAGCCGCACCACACCGTGACCATGGCATGGGGCTGTTCGTGGTTTCAGAACCAACACAGTGGACGCGAGCAACTGAGGACAAGCCCTCGGCCTATTAGTACCAGTCAGCTTCACCCATTACTGGGCTTCCACATCCGGCCTATCAACCCAGTCGTCTACTGGGAGCCTTACCCCATCAAGTGGGTGGGAATACTCATCTCGAAGCAGGCTTCCCGCTTAGATGCTTTCAGCGGTTATCCCTCCCGAACGTAGCCAACCAGCCATGCCCTTGGCAGAACAACTGGCACACCAGAGGTTCGTCCGTCCCGGTCCTCTCGTACTAGGGACAGCCCTTCTCAATATTCCTGCGCGCGCAGCGGATAGGGACCGAACTGTCTCACGACGTTCTAAACCCAGCTCGCGTACCGCTTTAATGGGCGAACAGCCCAACCCTTGGGACCGACTCCAGCCCCAGGATGCGACGAGCCGACATCGAGGTGCCAAACCATCCCGTCGATATGGACTCTTGGGGAAGATCAGCCTGTTATCCCCGGGGTACCTTTTATCCGTTGAGCGACGGCGCTTCCACAAGCCACCGCCGGATCACTAGTCCCGACTTTCGTCCCTGCTCGACCCGTCGGTCTCACAGTCAAGCTCCCTTGTGCACTTACACTCAACACCTGATTGCCAACCAGGCTGAGGGAACCTTTGGGCGCCTCCGTTACTCTTTAGGAGGCAACCGCCCCAGTTAAACTACCCATCAGACACTGTCCCTGATCCGGATCACGGACCCAGGTTAGACATCCAGCACGACCAGACTGGTATTTCAACGACGACTCCACCTGAACTGGCGTCCAAGCTTCACAGTCTCCCAGCTATCCTACACAAGCCGAACCGAACACCAATATCAAACTGTAGTAAAGGTCCCGGGGTCTTTCCGTCCTGCTGCGCGAAACGAGCATCTTTACTCGTAGTGCAATTTCACCGGGCCTATGGTTGAGACAGTCGAGAAGTCGTTACGCCATTCGTGCAGGTCGGAACTTACCCGACAAGGAATTTCGCTACCTTAGGATGGTTATAGTTACCACCGCCGTTTACTGGCGCTTAAGTTCTCAGCTTCGCCACCCCGAAGAGTGACTAACCGGTCCCCTTAACGTTCCAGCACCGGGCAGGCGTCAGTCCGTATACATCGCCTTACGGCTTCGCACGGACCTGTGTTTTTAGTAAACAGTCGCTTCTCGCTGGTCTCTGCGGCCACCCCCAGCTCGAGGAGCAAGTCCTCTCACCAAGCGTGGCCCCCCTTCTCCCGAAGTTACGGGGGCATTTTGCCGAGTTCCTTAACCATAGTTCACCCGAACGCCTCGGTATTCTCTACCTGACCACCTGAGTCGGTTTAGGGTACGGGCCGCCATGAAACTCGCTAGAGGCTTTTCTCGACAGCATAGGATCATCCACTTCGCCACAATCGGCTCGGCATCAGGTCTCAGACTATGTGGTGTGCGGATTTGCCTACACACCGTCCTACACCCTTACCCCGGGACAACCACCGCCCGGGATGGACTACCTTCCTGCGTCACCTCATCACTCACCTACTGCAAGTCTGGTCCGTCGGCTCCACCACTTTCCATTCCCCGAAGGGTCCGGAACGGCTTCACGGACTTAGCATCGCCTGGTTCAATGTTTGACGCTTCACAGCGGGTACCGGAATATCAACCGGTTATCCATCGACTACGCCTGTCGGCCTCGCCTTAGGTCCCGACTTACCCTGGGCAGATCAGCTTGACCCAGGAACCCTTAGTCAATCGGCGCACACGTTTCTCACGTGTGAATCGCTACTCATGCCTGCATTCTCACTCGTGAACCGTCCACAACTACCTTCCGGTGCTGCTTCACCCGGCACACGACGCTCCCCTACCCATCACGATCCCCGTTGGGGGTATATATCGCAATGACACGACTTCGGCGGTACGCTTGAGCCCCGCTACATTGTCGGCGCGGAATCACTAGACCAGTGAGCTATTACGCACTCTTTCAAGGGTGGCTGCTTCTAAGCCAACCTCCTGGTTGTCTCTGCGACTCCACATCCTTTCCCACTTAGCGTACGCTTAGGGGCCTTAGTCGATGCTCTGGGCTGTTTCCCTCTCGACCATGGAGCTTATCCCCCACAGTCTCACTGCCGCGCTCTCACTTACCGGCATTCGGAGTTTGGCTAAGGTCAGTAACCCGGTAGGGCCCATCGCCTATCCAGTGCTCTACCTCCGGCAAGAAACACACGACGCTGCACCTAAATGCATTTCGGGGAGAACCAGCTATCACGGAGTTTGATTGGCCTTTCACCCCTAACCACAGGTCATCCCCCAGGTTTTCAACCCTGGTGGGTTCGGTCCTCCACGAAGTCTTACCTCCGCTTCAACCTGCCCATGGCTAGATCACTCCGCTTCGGGTCTTGAGCGTGCTACTGAAACGCCCTGTTCGGACTCGCTTTCGCTACGGCTACCCCACCCGGGTTAACCTCGCAACACACCGCAAACTCGCAGGCTCATTCTTCAAAAGGCACGCAGTCACGAGATACGTGCAAGCACGTATCCGACGCTCCCACGGCTTGTAGGCACACGGTTTCAGGTACTATTTCACTCCGCTCCCGCGGTACTTTTCACCATTCCCTCACGGTACTATCCGCTATCGGTCACCAGGGAATATTTAGGCTTAGCGGGTGGTCCCGCCAGATTCACACGGGATTTCTCGGGCCCCGTGCTACTTGGGTGTCTCTCAAACGAGCCGTTGATGTTTCGACTACGGGGGTCTTACCCTCTACGCCGGACCTTTCGCATGTCCTTCGCCTACATCAACGGTTTCTGACTCGCCTCACAGCCGGCAGACTGTGAAAGAGAGATCCCACAACCCCGAATGCGCAACCCCTGCCGGGTCTCACACGCATACGGTTTGGCCTCATCCGGTTTCGCTCGCCACTACTCCCGGAATCACGGTTGTTTTCTCTTCCTGCGGGTACTGAGATGTTTCACTTCCCCGCGTTCCCTCCACATACCCTATGTGTTCAGGTATGGGTGACAGCCCATGACGACTGCCGGGTTTCCCCATTCGGAAACCCCCGGATCAAAGCCTGGTTGACGGCTCCCCGGGGACTATCGTGGCCTCCCACGTCCTTCATCGGTTCCTGGTGCCAAGGCATCCACCGTGCGCCCTTAAAAACTTGGCCACAGATGCTCGCGTCCACTGTGCAGTTCTCAAACAACGACCAGCCACCCATCACCCCCAACCTGAGCTGGAGTTCACTGGGGCCGGCATCAGAAGGGCAAGCGAAAACGCTCGCACCCTCAGACACCCAACAGCGTGCCCGGCACCCCCGCCACTCGTGATCAGCTTTCCACGCTCCGAAGAGCAGTACTTGCAGCCCGAGATGACTGAGAATGCCGAATAATCAACGTTCCACCCATGAGCAACCAGCACCGGACGTTCGCCGATGAACTGGCCTCTGGACAACCTTGCGGCTGCCTAGAAGTGCTCCTTAGAAAGGAGGTGATCCAGCCGCACCTTCCGGTACGGCTACCTTGTTACGACTTCGTCCCAATCGCCAGTCCCACCTTCGACAGCTCCCTCCCACAAGGGGTTGGGCCACCGGCTTCGGGTGTTACCGACTTTCGTGACGTGACGGGCGGTGTGTACAAGGCCCGGGAACGTATTCACCGCAGCAATGCTGATCTGCGATTACTAGCAACTCCGACTTCATGGGGTCGAGTTGCAGACCCCAATCCGAACTGAGACCGGCTTTTTGAGATTCGCTCCACCTCACGGTTTCGCAGCTCTTTGTACCGGCCATTGTAGCACGTGTGCAGCCCAAGACATAAGGGGCATGATGACTTGACGTCGTCCCCACCTTCCTCCGAGTTGACCCCGGCAGTCTCCTGTGAGTCCCCATCACCCCGAAGGGCATGCTGGCAACACAGAACAAGGGTTGCGCTCGTTGCGGGACTTAACCCAACATCTCACGACACGAGCTGACGACAGCCATGCACCACCTGTACACCGACCACAAGGGGGCGACCATCTCTGGCCGTTTCCGGTGTATGTCAAGCCTTGGTAAGGTTCTTCGCGTTGCGTCGAATTAAGCCACATGCTCCGCTGCTTGTGCGGGCCCCCGTCAATTCCTTTGAGTTTTAGCCTTGCGGCCGTACTCCCCAGGCGGGGAACTTAATGCGTTAGCTGCGGCACCGACGACGTGGAATGTCGCCAACACCTAGTTCCCACCGTTTACGGCGTGGACTACCAGGGTATCTAATCCTGTTCGCTCCCCACGCTTTCGCTCCTCAGCGTCAGTAATGGCCCAGAGATCCGCCTTCGCCACCGGTGTTCCTCCTGATATCTGCGCATTTCACCGCTACACCAGGAATTCCGATCTCCCCTACCACACTCTAGTCTGCCCGTATCGAATGCAGACCCGGGGTTAAGCCCCGGGCTTTCACATCCGACGCGACAGACCGCCTACGAGCTCTTTACGCCCAATAATTCCGGACAACGCTTGCGCCCTACGTATTACCGCGGCTGCTGGCACGTAGTTAGCCGGCGCTTCTTCTGCAGGTACCGTCACTTTCGCTTCTTCCCTGCTGAAAGAGGTTTACAACCCGAAGGCCGTCATCCCTCACGCGGCGTCGCTGCATCAGGCTTTCGCCCATTGTGCAATATTCCCCACTGCTGCCTCCCGTAGGAGTCTGGGCCGTGTCTCAGTCCCAGTGTGGCCGGTCGCCCTCTCAGGCCGGCTACCCGTCGTCGCCTTGGTGAGCCATTACCTCACCAACAAGCTGATAGGCCGCGGGCTCATCCTTCACCGCCGGAGCTTTCAACCCCCACAGATGCCTGCGGGAGTGGTATCCGGTATTAGACCCCGTTTCCAGGGCTTGTCCCAGAGTGAAGGGCAGATTGCCCACGTGTTACTCACCCGTTCGCCACTAATCCCCACCGAAGTGGTTCATCGTTCGACTTGCATGTGTTAAGCACGCCGCCAGCGTTCGTCCTGAGCCAGGATCAAACTCTCCGTGAATGTTTTCCCGTAATCGGGATCGCACACACGAGAGCGGAACGTCGAGCGGAATAAGCCCGGCGTTCACAACGTCCTCGCTGTGTTTGTTTCAAAGGAACCTCATCCTCGGCTATCACTGCCGGGGACGGGGTATCAACATATCTGGCGTTGATTTTTGGCACGCTGTTGAGTTCTCAAGGAACGGACGCTTCCTTCGTACTCACCCTCTCGGGCTTTCCTCCGGGCAGTTTCCCTTCGGTCTTGCGTTTCCGACTCTATCAGACCGTTTCCCGATCCGATTTCCTCGGTGCTTTCCAGGTTTCCCGCTTATCTCGCGGTTTCCCTTTCCGGCGGTTCCGACTCTACCAGACCCTTTCGGTTCTGATTCCCGGTCAGCGGGAGTCGTCTTCGCGGCTGTTGGGCCGTTCCGACGTCTCAAACCTTAGCGGATCCGTTCGGCAGTTGCTAATCGAGCTGCCGACCCTCGATCGAATTGAATTCGGGCACGCCGAATTCAACCCCGAGGGAGATCGTGCGGTGGTTTGTGGTGCCGCTACTGCGGCGGAGGTGCTGCCGGAGAACCGTTATGGCTCCGCGGCAACCCGAAGAACTCTACGGATCCTGGATGGGGCTGTCAACCACCCCTGTCAAGATCTTTTAGGCCGAACGGGCTCGGCCCGTTCAGTCGAGGTCGCTGAGCCGGCCGCCCGCATCCGGCTGGGCGTGCTCCACGCGGCGAAGGAGCCTGGTCAGGACCTCGCCGAGAGTGGTGCGCTCCACCGCGGAGAGATCCTGGAGGAGATCCTCCTCGAAGACGGTCGCCATGCGCATGGCCCGCAGCCACTTCTCCCGGCCCTCGGGCGTCAGCTCCACGATCACCCGGACCCGGTTGGTCTCGTCCCGCTCACGGGTCACCAGGCCCTCGGTGACCATGCGGTCGATCCGGTGGGTCATCGCGGCCGGCGTCAGGCCGAGCCGCTTCGCCAGGTCGCTGGGCCCCAGGCGATAGGGAGCACCGGAGAGGACGAGGGCCTTGAGGACCTCCCACTCGGCGTTGCTGATGCCGAGGTCGGCGGTCTGGCGGCCGTACGCGACGTTCATCCGGCGGTTGAGGCGGGAGAGCGCCGAGACGATCTTCTCGACCTGCGGATCAAGGTCCTGGAACTCGCGCTGGTAGGCGGCGATCTGCTCTTCGATCGTCGGCTCGCTGCCGAGACCGGTGCCGACCGTGCCGGGGTTGTCGCCCATGGGAACAAGTATCGCACGGGGCGCGTTCGTGTTGAAGTCCTTCGATGTGTACAGTTTAGCTTCGAACTTTAGCTTCTAAGTCTTCGGTCCTAAGGGCTGAGGACTCCTACCTGATTGAGGTGAACGTGACCAGGGCGATGGGCGCAGCGATGCGCCGGATCCACGTGGGCAACGCACTCAGCGCGTTCGGGCTCGGTTTCACCGTCCCCTACCTGTACGTCTATGTGGCGCAGGTGCGGGGGCTGGGGGCCATGACGGCGGGGCTGGTGCTCGCCGTCTTCGCCGTCGCCGCGCTGATCGTGCTGCCGTTCGCCGGCCGGGCGATCGTGCGGCGCGGTCCACTGCCGGTCCTGCTCGCCGCCCTGGTCACCGCCGCGCTGGGCGCGCTGGGCCTGGGGCTGGCCGGCACCGCCGCCGCCGTACTGGCCGCCGCGGTCGCGCTCGGGGCCGGGCAGGCCGTGATGCAGCCCGCGCTGGCGACGATGATCGTGGACTGCTCGACCGCGCAGACGCGGTCACGGGCGTTCGCCACGCAGTTCTTCCTGCAGAACCTCGGGCTCGGCGTGGGCGGTCTGATCGGCGGGCATCTCGTCGACACGACGCGGGTCTCCTCCTTCACCCTGCTGTTCGGCATCGAGTCGGCGATGTTCCTGCTGCTGGCCGCGGTGATGTCGACGGTGCGGCTGCCGCGGGCCCCTCGCGTCGAAGGCGCTCCGCAGTCCGCGCGGGGCAGCTGGAAGCAGCTGCTCGGCAACCGGGCCATGGTGCAGCTGTGTGTGCTGGGCTTCGTGCTGTTCTTCGCCTGCTACGGGCAGTTCGAGTCCGGGCTGAGCGCGTACGGGGTCGAGGCCGTGGGCATCTCGACGTCCGCGCTCGGGACGGCTCTGGCCGCCAACACGGCGATGATCGTGGTGGCGCAGTTCGCCGTGCTGAAGTTCGTGGAGCGCCAGAAGCGGTCGCGGGTGATCGCGGCGGTGGGGCTGCTCTGGGCCGTGGCGTGGATCGTGGCGGGGTACGCCGGGCTCGGGCACGGCAGCCGGGCGATGGCGACGGCCGCGTTCGTGTCGACGTACGCGCTGTTCGGGCTGGGGGAGGCCATGCTGTCGCCGACGCTCGCGCCGCTGGTGGCCGATCTGGCTCCGGCGGGCCTGGCGGGGCAGTACAACTCGGCGTTCGCCCTGGTGAAGCAGCTCGCGCTGGCCGTGGGGCCGGCGGTGGGCGGGCCGATGGGGGCTTCGCTGCACGCGCCGTACATCGTGACGTTCCTGCTGTTCTCGCTGGGGATCACCTACCTCGCGCTGCGGTTGGGGCGGCAGCTGACCGCCGTCCAGGACCAGCCGTGGCTGGTGCGCAAGCGGGTGGTGGCCCGGGGTGGGGCCGCCGTGCAGCCCGTGGCCGCACAGGCCTGACGCGCTTCGGGCGGGTCGCGCACGCCGCGCAGGGAGAGGCGGCCGTCGTTCTCCGGACGACGGCCGCCTCTCCTTTTTCGTGCGCTCAGCGGACCGCGGTCACGAGGGTCGCCGTGAAGGGGAAGGTCGTCGTCGACGGGGGGAGCTGGGCGCGGATCGTCTCGGCGGCCCGGGTGAGGGCCTCGTCGCCCGCGGTGTCGACGAGCGTCTGGCCCCAGGGGATCGAGGAGAGGTGGCCGGCGATGTAGTCGTCCAGTGGGGGAAGGTCGATGGCGAAGGTGAGGTCTCGGCGGGCCGTGGAACGAAAGCCCGCTCGGTCGAGGGCGGCGGTCACGCGGTCCGCGGCGTGGAAGGCGGCCCGGAAGCCCGCCGCGGCTTCCTGGCCGTCGTACCGCTCGAGTGTCCGGTACTGCGCCATGAAGTACGGGGAGTCGTCCAGCCGGGCCCAGAGCGTGGCGGCGAAGCGGCCGCCGGGGCGGGTGACCCGGGCCGTCTCCGTCAGGGCGGCGTCGAGGTCGGGGAAGAACTGGGCTCCCTGCTGGCAGAGGACGGCGTCGAAGGTCGCGTCGGGGTAGGGCAGGTCGTCGGCGGGGGCGGCGGTGAACTCGATGTCCGGGTAGAGGCGCGGGTGGCACGCCTGGGCGATCTTGAGCATGGCCTCGTTGAGGTCGGCGCCGGCGACCCTGCCGGTGGGCCCCGCCTGTGCGGCGGCGGCGCGGGCCGCGAAGCCGGTGCCGCAGGCGAGGTCGAGGACGGTGGCGCCGGGGAAGAGGTCCGCGGCGTCCACGAGTGCGGTGACGAAGGGCGCCATGAGGGGCGCGACGTAGTGTTCGTAGCGCTCGGGGGCGCTTCCCTTGAGGTGAAAGCCCGTTGCGTCTGCCATGCAGAGCTAGTAGCACCGGGGGGCGTGTTCGCCTAGGTGCCGCGCGCGGGGGATCGTGTGTTCGGCCGTTTTCCGCGCGCTGTCATCCCGTCGTCCCTGACTGGTCATTCCGTCGGTTTCGGCAGGACGAACTCGCACCAGACCGCCTTTCCGCCGCCCGGGGTGCGTCTGCTGCCCCAGTGGGAGGCGATGGTGGCGACGATCGCGATGCCGCGGCCGGACTCGTCTCCCGGTTCCGCGCGGCGTTGGCGCGGCAGGTGGTCGTCGCCGTCGGTGACCTCGATGATCAGGCGGCGGTCGGTGCGGCGCAGCCTGAGTCGCATGGGCGGGATGCCGTGCTGGAGCGAGTTGGCGACCAGTTCGCTGGTGGCGAGGACGCCCAGATCGTGCAGGTCGGCGGGGAAGCGCCAGCTGGTGAGGACGCCCGAGGCGAAGGCACGCGCGCGTGGGGCCGCTTCGACTCCGCCGAGAAGCTCCAGGGCCGCGTTGCGGAACAGTTCTCCGTCCGGTCCGGTGCGGGCGGGGTGCTGGAGGACGAGGACGGCGACGTCGTCGTCGTGGTCGGCGGTGACGCCCGCCGAGCGGACGAGGCGGTCGCAGACGACCTGGGGCGTGCCGGTGGCGCCGGCCAGGGCGCGCTCCAGGGCGGCGATGCCTTCGTCCAGGTCCTCGTTGCGGCGCTCCACCAGGCCGTCGGTGTAGAGGACGGCCGTCGAGCCGGGGCCGAGCGGGATCGAGCCGGAGGCGTGCATCCAGCCGCCGGTGCCGAGGGGCGGGCCGGTGGGCTCGTCGGCGCGCAGGACGGTGCCGTTGTCGTCGCGGACGAGAATGGGCAGATGGCCCGCGGAGGCGTACACCAGCCGGCCCTCGTTGGGGTCGTGGATGGCGTACACGCAGGTGGCGATCTGGTTGGCGTCGATCTCCATGGCGAGGCCGTCGAGGAGCTGGAGCACCTCGTGCGGGGGCAGGTCGAGGCGGGCGTACGCGCGGACGGCCGTGCGGAGCTGCCCCATGACGGCGGCCGCGCGGACGCCCCGGCCCATCACGTCGCCGATGACGAGGGCGGTGCGGCCGCCGCCGAGGGTGATGACGTCGTACCAGTCGCCGCCGACCGCGGCTTCGGTGCCGCCGGGCTGGTAGGTGGCGGCGATGCGCAGGTCGTCGGGCTCTTCGAGGTCCTGGGGCAGAAGGGAGCGCTGGAGCGTGACGGCGGTCTCGCGCTGGCGGCGTTCGCTGGCCCTGAGGCGTTCGGCGGCCTCCGCGTGGTCGGTGACGTCGGTGGCGAAGATCAGGACCGCGCCTTCCCCGTTTTCCTCGGCGGCGGGGGTGCAGGTGAAGGTGTAGTGGCGGCCGTCGGGGGCTTTGCGCGACTTCAGGGTGCGGGGCTTGCCGCTGCGCAGGGCCTGGTCCAGCAGCGGCAAGAGGCCGAGGTCGCGGAGTTCGGGCAGAGCCTCGGCGGCGGGTTCGCCGCAGGGGCGTGCGCCGAAGGCCGCCGTGTAGGCGTCATTGACGTAGGCGAGGCGGTGGCCGGGGCCGTGGACGAGGGCCACCAGGGCGGGGACTCGGTCGAGGACCTCACGCACCGGAAGTTCGTCGACGGCGGGCACAGGGGGCGCGTCGGCGAGTTGTTCGGCGCGGGCCGCGGGCACGGAGCCCTCGCCGCGTCGGTCCGTGGCGGTGACCGGGTGCTCGGCCCGCGCGGCGGCGCGGCGCTGTGTTCCGGGGAGCCGGGCGCTCCAGCGCGTGAAGTTCACGAATCCTTGCCTCGTGTAGTCGTCGTCGGCCGGCTCCGGGCCCGGCCTGCTCCGGGGGCCGCGCGGCGGTGGCCGCACATTGTTGCAGCACCCGGGGTGTGGAGCTGGTGGGGACGGCCTGGTGGGTTCGGCGGGAGCCTGCGCCGGCCCGCCGGGGCTCTGGAAGGGGCGGTGAAGGGATTCGGAGGGGATGCGGAAGGGGGGCCGGGACGGTTCGGGAGCGGCTCGGGATGGGCTGGGGCGCTCGGGGTCGGACTATGAGCAGGGAGCAGTCTGGCAGTGTGGCCGCCGTCCGGGCCGACATTCGTCAGACGTGGGGGCGGCCGGTGGAGTTCCTGTTTCGGTCAGGACGACCCCTTCGGGTCGCCGGAAGACTCGTCAGAAGGCTTTCCACCGGCAGCGAGTTCGAACTCCGCGCGAGGATGTTCGAGTGATCCGAGTGAGACGATCTCCCGTTTGAAGAGTCCGGAGAGGGTCCACTCGGCGAGTACGCGCATCTTGCGGTTGACGGTGGGCACGCGGCTGAGGTGGTACGCACGGTGCATGAACCAGGCCGGGTAGCCCTTGAGCTTGCGTCCGTAGACGTGGGCGACGCCCTGGTGGAACCCCAGTGAGGCGACCGAGCCGACGTATTTGTGGGAGTACGTCTGCAGGGGTTCGCCGCGCAGGGAGCGCACGATGTTGTCGGCGAGGACCTTGGCCTGGCGGACGGCGTGCTGGGCGTTGGGCGCGGTCTCCCGGCCGGGCTCGTCGACGGTGACGTCGGGGACGGCCGCGGTGTCTCCGGCGGCCCACGCGTGCCGGACGCCGTCGACGGTCAGCTCGGGGGTGCATTTCAGCCGACCTCGTTCGCTGAGCGGGAGGTCGGTGGCGGCGAGGAGCGGGTGGGGTTTGACGCCGGCGGTCCACACGACCGTGCGGGTGGGGAAGCGGGCGCCGTCGCTGAGGACGGCGACGCGGTCGGCGCAGGAGTCCAGGCGGGTGTTCAGGCGGACGTCGATGTTGCGGCGGCGCAGTTCGCTGACCGTGTAGCGGCCCAGGTCGGCGCCGACCTCGGGCAGGATGCGGTCGGAGGCCTCGACCAGGATCCACTTCATGTCGTCGGGCTGGACGTTGTGGTAATAGCGCGTGGTGTACCGGGCCATGTCCTCCAGCTCGCCGAGTGCTTCCACGCCCGCGTAGCCGCCGCCGACGAAGACGAAGGTGAGGGCCGCGTCGCGGATGGCGGGGTCGCGGGTGGAGGAGGCGATGTCCATTTGTTCGATCACGTGGTTGCGCAGCCCGATCGCCTCTTCGACGGTCTTGAAGCCGATGGCGTGGTCGGCGAGCCCGGGGATGGGCAGGGTGCGGGAGACGGAGCCGGGCGCGAGGACGAGTTCGTCGTACGTCAGCTGCTGGGGACCCGCGCCCTCTTCCTCGGTGGCGAGGGTGGTGAGGGTGGCGGTGCGTTTGGCGTGGTCGACGGCGGTGACCTCGCCGACCACGACCCGGCAGTGGGGCAGGACGCGGCGCAGCGGCACGACGACGTGCCGGGGGGAGATGGACCCGGCGGCCGCCTCGGGGAGGAAGGGCTGGTAGGTCATGTACGGGTCGGGGGTGACGACCGTGATCTCGGCCTCGCCGCGGCCCAGTTCCTGTTTCAGCCTCCGCTGCAGCCGCAGGGCCGTGTACATCCCGACGTAGCCGCCGCCGACAACGAGAATGCGCGCACGTTCCTTCACCATCCCATGACGCACCCGGCGCTTGCGTTTGTCCACAGCCTCGACAATTTGTGTGACCGCGAGTCGGGTGGCCGAGGGGTTGGCCGAAACACCGGGATGCGGGACAGGTGTGCAGGTCAGGTGGTGTGCAGTGGGGGGCAGGAGGGGGCGCAATCGGGACGTATGCCGCCGGTACTCCGATCGGGGGTCGCCCCGTGCGGATCGCCCCCCTTCTGAATTGACTCTCTCTCAACTATGTTCGTGGGACGACGGGGTGTCAGGGGGAAGCGCTCTGCGGGTCTGCGACGGGCGGGCCCGGGGCGGCCGTCCCCTGTGTTCCACGCCCCGGCTTTCGATGGCGGGGAAAGTCTCCGGGGGGAGACGTCATTACCGGGGGATTATTCATGCACATGCAGAATTCGCATTGGTCGTCGACGGCGTCCACGTCGGCCCTCGCGCCCGGTGGCGCGGTCGGGACGGCACTGGGCGGCGGACGCGGAGAGGGCGCGCGGACAGCGCCGCTGCGCGTGGACGCACAGCGCAACCTGGAACACGTACTGCGGGCTGCACGCGAGGTGTTCGGCGAGCTGGGCTACGGCGCGCCGATGGAGGACGTGGCGCGGCGCGCGCGGGTCGGCGTCGGCACGGTGTACCGGCGCTTCCCCAGCAAGGACGTGCTGGTCCGGCGGATAGCCGAGGAGGAGACCGCCCGGCTGACGGACCAGGCGCGCGCTGCGCTCGGGCAGGAGGACGAGCCGTGGTCGGCGCTGTCGCGCTTCCTGCGGACGTCCGTGGCCTCCGGCGCCGGGCGGCTGCTGCCGCCGCAGGTACTGCGGGTCGGCGTCGCGGAGGACGACGTGGAGGGTCCGGCGGTCGGGTCGGCACGAGTGCCGCAGCAGCGGACCCAGCCGGGCTCCGGTGAGCTGCGGCTCGTCCCGGAGGACGGCGCGACGGCGGCTGCCGACGACCACGGCGCGACGGCGCTGCTCGAGGTCGTGGGCCGGCTCGTGGAGCGGGCGCGGGAGGCGGATGAACTGCGCGCCGACGTGTCCGTGTCGGACGTGCTGCTGGTGATCGCGACGGCGGCGCCCTCGCTGCCGGATCCGGCGCAGCAGGCGGCGGCTTCGGCGCGGCTGCTGGACATCCTGCTGGAGGGTCTGCGCTCACGGCCTTCCTGACTCGTGAGGGTGACGGGTTGCGGGGGTCCCGAGCGGGCCCCCGCGCCCCGTTCACCACGGCCGGCGGACCGGGGTTCCACGGCTTTCGGCCCGAACTGCCCTGCACGGCAAGGAGGTTGCACCTCCCTCGTGGAGGGGTGAGGCCGGGTGCCGGGCTGCGGAGGAATCCCCGTGGACGAGTGGTCGGCCCGTCCGACGAGGTCCCGGCCGAAAGCCGATATGGCACTCTGACCCGGTGGTCGGGACGGGTGGGGCAGGCGGCGGGAGTCTTCCGCGATGAGCGTTGACGGTCCGGACGAACAGGTGCCGAGCCAAGGGGGACGCGCGAGCGGCCCGGCGGGCGAGCCCGCGGCGTCCCCGCCCGGTCACGCTTTCGAGGGCAGGGTTCCGGCCCAGCGGGAGTGGCGTGCCGACGGCGGCGTCCTGCCGCCGCCGAGGGATCTACCGCCCGCCGACGCCGACCTGATCGCCCGGATGCGCTCGGGCGACGACACGGCCTACGAGGAGCTCTACCGGCGCCACGCCGACGCCGTGCGCCGCTACGCCCGCACCTGCTGCCGGGACGCGCACACCGCCGACGACCTCACCGCCGAGGTGTTCGCCCGCATGCTCCAGGCGGTGCGCGGCGGCTCCGGACCCGAGTACGCCGTCCGCGCCTACCTCCTCACCTGCGTGCGGCGGGTGGCCGCCGGCTGGACGCGGTCCGCGAAGCGGGAACAACTCGTGGGCGACTTCGCGGTGTTCGCCGCTCGGTCCGCCCGTGCCTCGGAGATGTCGGACGATGCCGCACTCGCCCCGGGCGCCGACGTCCGCGCGATGCACGAGGCCGAGCAGTCCATGGCCATGCAGGCCTTCCGCTCCCTTCCCGAGCGCTGGCAGGCCGTGCTGTGGCACACCGAGGTCGAGGACGAGTCGCCGAGCGAGGTCGCCGTGCTCTTCGGCCTCGACGCCAACGGCACCCGGGTGCTCGCCAGCCGGGCCCGCGAAGGCCTGAAGCAGGCCTATCTCCAGGCCCATGTCAGCTCCACGCTCACCAGCGACGAGGAGTGCGCCGGCTACGCCGACCAGCTCGGCACCCACGCCCGTCGCCGACTGCGCACCCGCGCCGAACGGGGGCTGCGCAAGCACCTGGAGGAGTGCTCCAGGTGCCGGCTGGCGGCGTTGCAGATCGAGGAAGTGGCCGGCGGCATCCCCGCCGTGGTGCCGGTCGCGGTCATCGGCTGGTTCGGCGCGGCCGGCTACGCCAAGGCTCTCGCGCTCCTCGCCGGCGGCGCCGGAGCGGGGGCGGCGGGCGCGGCCGCGGCAGGCGGTTCCTCGGGCGGAGCGGGCGCCGGGGGCGGCGCACTGGCCTCGGAGGGGCTCGGCGCACCCGTGAAGGCGGGTGTCGCGGCCGGCGTGGTCGCGGTGGCGGCCGCCGCGGTGGCCCTCGCGCTCGTCGGCCACGACGCGCCCGTCCGGCAGCCCGAGGCACGGCCTGCGGCCTCCGCCTCCGCGCCGGTCGCGCAGCCCGGGCAGCCGACGCCCGCACCGCCGCGCGCACCGACGCGCGCGCGGCGGCCCGAGCCGCAACCGCGGGTGATCGTGCCGACCGCCGCACCGACACCGACGGCCGCCTCCGAGGCGCGGCCCACCCCGGCGCCGGCACCCACGCCCAGCCCGCCTCCCCCGGCCTCACCGGAGCCGACGCCCCCCGCTCCGACGCCCACCCGGACGCCCGTGCCCGGTCCCGTGCCCGCTCCTGCACCCGCCCAGGTCGTCCATCCGCTGGGCGAGCTGCCCTTCGACGTCGTCGGCGACGGGGCCGGGCCCGAGATCCGGCTCCGCGGCAGCAGCTGGGTGTGGCGGCGGCACGCGCTGTCCGTGGCGGACCGGCGGTACGCGGGCGGGGTGACCGTACACGGCGGTTCCTCCGTCACCGTCGACCTCCATCGCGCGTGCACCGCGTACGACGCACTGGTCGGCCTCGACGACCTGACGCTCGGACTCGGCGGGGTCGCCTTCTCCGTCTACGGCGACGGGACCCGGCTCTGGTCGTCCGGGGAGGTCAGGGGCGGCGCCCCGGCCGTCCCCGTCCATGTGGACCTCGTCGGCCGGACGACCGTGCGACTGGTCGTCGAGCCGCGCGACGCCCTGGGCTCGGTGGCCCTCGCGGACTGGGCGGATTCCAGGTTCACCTGCGCGTAGGCGCCTGGGTGCCCGCGGTGTCCCCGGCGTCCGCCGGGTCGGCGGGCGGGGTGCCGGACGGGTCGGCGGGCGGGGTGCCCGTCGGGTCGCCGGGCGGGTCGTCAGGCAGGCCGGCGGACGGGATCGGGTGGTCGTGGACGGCCGCCGTGATCTCGCGCAGGGCGTCGTCGGCCGTCATGTGGGACGCGCGGGCGCACTCGGCCGCATGGCGCTCGGCGCCCAGGGCCTCCCGGATCGCGGCCTCGGTGCGTTCGGCACAGGTGTCCTGCGGGGTGGGCCGCGGGTGGGGACCGCGCAGACGGTCGGCTGCCGCGAGGAGCCGCGCCGCACGCGCAAAGTCGCCGAGCCGGGCCAGCAGGTCCGCCGCATCGTCCACGATCGACGACGTGACCGCCTCGGCGCACTGGTCGGCCATCGCCTGCCGCAGCGTGTCGGCGAGCATCGGCAGGGCGTGCCGCGGCCCGGCCTCGACGGCCGTGAGGTCCGCGTCGAGCATGCTCAGCGCCGCCGCGAACTGGGGTGGCGGCGTCCCCGCGCCGGCCGCCGCCCGGCCCCGGTCGCAGAGCACGCGCGCGCGGGCCGCGTCCTCCTCCACGTACAGCGCGATGTGGGAGCGCAGCAGCAGGACGAAGGCACGGACGTCCGGCACGCCGTAGCGGTCGGCGGCGCTGCTCGCCTCGTCCAGGGTGGCCAGGGCGCCGTCCACGTCCCCCGAGCGGTAGGCGATCTCCGCGAGCCGGGCGATGAGGAACGGGGTCTCGGCGTACGCCCCGACCTCGTATGCGAGCCGCAGCGCCTCGCGGTACTCCTGCTCCGCCTCCGTGAAACGACTGCGCGCCATCTCGGCCTCGGCGGCCGCGCCGCACACCTGGGCCCGCATCCAGCGGTCGCCGACGCGCAGGCTCAGCACGCGCAGCTCCGCCAGGTCGTCGTCGACGCCGTGCAGCCCGCCGGGAGAGTCGACGACCATGTGCGTGCGGAACATCAGGGCGCAGCCGAGCTCCCAGTCGCCGCCGTACAGGCGGCAGTTCTCGACCGCCCGGTCGAGGATTCCCCGGACGTCCACCGTGTCCCGCATCTGGAAGGCCGTGACCGGCCAGATGAGGCCGGGCATGCGCGCCGCCTGCGGACCGCCCGGCTCGTAGCGGGCGCGCAGGCGGGCCAGGTACTCCGGATAGCGCGGATCCGTCGAGGTGTCGGTCGGCTCGGACTCGGACAGCAGGAACAGATGCAGCATCCGCAGGTTCGTCCGCTGCGCGGACCGGGGGTGGTCGTCACCTCCGGCAGCGTCCCCGGCAGCACCCTCGCCGTCGGGCTCGGCGAGGAAGACTCCGACGGGGTCGACGGCGGCCATCCGGGCCGCGAGGTCGGCGGCAAGGCCCGGGGCGACGGCGGAGGGCTCGGCTTCCCGAGCGGCGGAGGTCTCCGTCCCCGGCGGCCGGACGGAGTCCAGGACCGCGCCGAGGCGCAGGGTCCGGTCGGTCCACTCCGCGCCCTCGTGGCGGTAGTTGCGCAGCCACCAGAACCAGCCCGCGGCGAGGCAGAGGGCGGTGGCCTCCTCCTCGTCGCCCGCCGTGAGTGAACGGTCCAGTCCCACGCGGATGTTGTCGAACTCGGTCTCCAGACGGGCGATCCAGGAGAGCTGTTCGGCGGAACGGAGCAACGGGTCGGCTCGCTCGACCAGCGAACGCACCCACGCGCGGTGTCGTCGCTCCGTCGCCGCGCGCGACCGCGGCTGCTCGGCGGCGCGTTCCAGGGCGTACTCGTGGATCGTCTCCAGCATCCGGTAGCGCATGCCGTCGCCGTCCTGCACGGCGTGCGGGGCGGCCACGACCAGGGACTTGTCGACGAGCGCTCCGACGAGCTCCGCGACCGGGCCGGTGCACACGGCCTCGGCCGCCTCCAGGTCCCAGCCGCCCGCGAAGACGGACAGTTCGCGCAGCAGGGTTCGCTCGGGTTCGTCGAGCAGGTCCCAGGACCAGTCGACGACCGCCCGCAGGGTCTGCTGACGGGGCAGGACCGTGCGGCTGCCGGAGGTGAGCAGCCGGAAGCGGTCGTCGAGACGGTCGGCGATCTGTCGCGGGGTGAGCAACCGCAGGCGGGCGGCCGCCAGTTCGATGGCGAGCGGCAGACCGTCCAGCCGTCGGCAGATCTCCGCGATCGCCTCCTCGTTGCGCAGGGCGGTCGCCGCGTCCGGGCGGACGGCGGCCGCGCGCTCGGTGAAGAGTCGGTGCGCGTGGTCGGGGAGGAGGGGCTCGACCGGGCGGACCGACTCGCCGGGCACTCCCAGGGGTTCACGGCTGGTGGCGAGGATCGTGAGCCCGGGGCAGCGGGTGAGGAGGGTCTCGGCGAGGTCGGCGGCCGCGCCGATGACATGTTCGCAGTTGTCAAGGATCAGGAGATGGCTGCGCGGGGCGCAGTACTCGACGAGCAGGGCGACCGGGTCGTCCTGGGGCGCCAGTTCCGTGGTCATCAGCACGGTCTCGCGCAGGCCGAGGGCGCTGACCACCGCGCCGGGCACCGCCTCCGGCCGGTCGAGCGGCGCCAGCTCGACCAGCCACGCCTGCGGAAGCCCGGCGGCGGCTTCTTCGGCGAGACGGGTCTTTCCGGAGCCGCCCGGCCCGGTGAGCGTGACGAGACGGGCCCTGTGCACATCGGAACGGATGGCGGCGATCTCGGGTTCCCGGCCCACGAAGGAGGTAAGCCGCGGACGGATGTTGCCGGTGCGTTCGGGAAGCCCGGATGGGAGCGCGGGGTGCGGCGCACGCGGCCGGCCCCGCCCGGGGCCGGCCCCGGGGGTTCCCCCGGGACGCTCTGGATGGGGGGAGCCATGAGGTGGGAAGGACGGCGCCGGTCCTGGGCGGGCGGCCGACTCCGGACGGAGGGCGTGCTCCGGGCGGAAGGGACGCTCCGGGCTGCGGGAGTGCTCCGAGCGGACGGCGTGCTCGGGGTGAGGAGCCGGTCGCAGGTCATGGCTCGGCTCCGGACCGCCGCTCGGCCCCGGACCACGGCCGGGCTCTTGGCCACGGCCGGGCTCCGCACCACGGCCGCGCTCCGCACCGGCGCTCGGGTTGGCAACACCGCTCGGCTTCGCGCCGTGGCCGGGCTCCCCGTCGTCCAGGTCGAGGAGTTCGGCGTGCAGGGCGCGCAGGTGGGGGCCGGGGTCGGTGCCGAGGCCGTCGGCGAGGGTGCGGCGGGCGGTCTCGTAGGCGGCGAGGGCCTCGGCGGCGCGGCCGGAGTCGCGCAGGGCCCGGATCAGGAGCGCGTGCAGCGGTTCGTCGTAAGGATGCGCTGCGGTCAGTTCCCTCAGGCGGGGCACCGCCTCGCGGGCGCGGCCGAGGAGCAGGTCCGCCTCGAGGCGGGTGCGGGCAGCTTCCAGACGGAGGGCTTCCGGACGGGCGGCGGGCGTGCGGTCGGGCAGGTCGGCGAGCGCCCGGCCTCGCCACAGGGCGAGGGCGTCGTCGAGGGATCCGGCGGCGGCGGAGGCGTCGCCCCGCCGCAGGGCTTCGACGCCCTGTCGGACCAGTCGCTCGAAGACGAAGAGGTCGACGTCGTCCTCGGTGGCGGCGAGCCGGTATCCGCCCGGAGCGGAGGTCACGGCGTCCCTGCCGACGGCGCGGCGCAGCCGGCCGATCAGGGCTTGGAGAGCGGCGGGCGCGTCCTGGGGCGGCGTCCGCGGCCAGACCTCGTCGATGAGGGTCTCCGGGGCGGTGAGGCGGCCGGGGCGGAGGGCCAGGGCGGTGAGAAGGGCGCGGAGGCGGGCCCCGGACAGGGGGACGGCGACGCCCTGGTCGTCCTCGGTCTGGGTGACGCCCAGGATTCTGTACCGCACCGGGTCATTGTCGTCCGGAGCGAGGTGTGGGGCACGCGATTTCGCGACGCGAGGACAACAGCGTCCCGCGCCTCGCGGCTCCGCGCCCGGCGAGGTGCGGCGACAGCACTCGTCGTCCCTCCGGAGGAGACCGCCCGTCCCCCGAGGAAGAACGTCCGTCACCCCCCGGAGGAGACCGGCCCGTCACCCTCCGGAGGAGACCGCCCGCCTCTGAGGAGCGATGCCCGCGGGCACCGCACGCGCGCGTGCCGGGGTGCCGGTCCAGCAGGTGCCCCGGCGGGAGAGCAGCCGGCGCAGCCAGATCTCCAGCGAGATCAGGTCGGCGAGGCCGTCCAGCGGGAGGGGCTCGCCCGCCGCCGCCGCGCGCAGGGCCCTGCGGACCACCCGGGCCTCGATCAGCCCCGCTTCCGCGAGCAGCGGGGCCTCGAAGAGGCCGAGGAGCGGGTCTATGGCCATGCGCAGACCCGCCCGGGCGGCGGCGGACGCGGACGCCTGCGAGGGGGCGCCCCAGCCGGGCGGCAGGTCGGTGACGCCCGCGCCCTTGAGGACGGTGCGCAGGATCGCGGCGCGCGCCCCGGGTTGCACGCGCAGGGTCTCGGGGAGCGCCCGGCAGGCCCGGACGACCTGGTTGTCGAGGAACGGCGCGTGCAGTCGCTGGGAGCGGATCTCCGCGGCCTGTTCCAGAACCCGCAGGTCCATGGCGTGCCGGGTGAGGGCCGCACGCGCGCGGTAGTCGCCCGGACGCTGGCCGGGTCCCACGCCGGTGCGGTGCGCGGCACTCTGCAGGCGAACCGATACTTCAGCGAGCGCCTCGCCTGTCAGCCAGCGTGCGGCGGGGCCTGCTCCGCCCCACGTCAGGGCCGCCAGGGACGCTTCGAGCGCGCCGCCGGAGTCGTCGGAGCCGAACCTGCGGTGCAGCAGCCGTTCGGCGAGACCCTCCACGCCCGCGCGGTACGGCGTGCGGGCCAGCCGGCGGGCCGCGCCGTACACGCGCGCGGGGACGAGCACGGAGCCGTCGGCCTTGGTGAGCGCGGCCATGGGCCGCACGAGGTGGCGGCGTTTCCGGTCCATCAGCAGGTCGGCCAGGCGGGCCGGGTGGGCGTCCAGGACCTGGCGGGCGCCGTAGCCGGTGAAGTGGTCCGCGCTGCCCGCCGCGAGCCGGGCGCGGTGCCGGGCGACCGTGACCAGGCTCGGGCCGGGTTCGTCGGTCAGCGGACCGTCCATGTCGGCGTACGGCAGGGTCTCCTCGGCGCCCGCCGCCACCACGTGGTGCAGGCGGGGGCTTGCCGCGAGGGCGCCGGCCCGCTGCAGTTCGTCCTCGCCTCCGCCGACGGCCAGGTCGTTGAAGGTGACGGCCAGCAGCCGCTCGCCCGCGCCGGTGCCGTGGCCGAGCAGCGTGCCGGGCATGCCGGGCAGGCCCGCCGCGAGGAGTGCCAGCGTGCCGGAGGCCGGTCCGCCGGAGAGGTCGGCGCCGATGCCGGGCATCGGCATCCCGCGCGCGGCACGCCGTTCGGCGGGGCCCATGCCGGGCACCGGGCCGGGATCGATGTCGGGAACGTGGCGGGGCGCGGACAGACGCGCGCGTACCGCTTCGACGAGCGCGTCCCGCACGGCGTCGACCGCGCTGTCGGGGTCGGCCGGCGGCGCCGCCACGGCGAGCGAGGCCACCGGCTCGTACCCGACGATCTCGCGCGCCCCGGCGCGCAGGATCAGCGCGTGCCCCGGCGGCACACGTCGCACACCGTCGTACGGAGTGGAGTCGTGCAGGGCCGCGGGTACGTCGGGAGCTGCGAGCAGGGCCGCCAGGTGGCCGAAGTCGAGGTTGGCCTCGACGAGATCGGCCAGCGGCAGCGCGGCCGTGGCGTACGCGGTGCCGCCCTCCCAGGGGGTGTGGAACACCGGGCGCACGCCCGCCAGATCGCCGCAGACGGTGAGGCGCCGGCCGACCCGCACGATCGCCGTGTAGCTGCCCGGCCAGGCCGTCAGATGCCGAAGTGCCCCTCCGCGCGCGGCGGACAGCCCGACGCGCAGCTGCTCGTCGGTCGCGCCGCACGTGCCGAGCACCGCGATCCGGTTCTGCGCGTCGGCGGACACCACCCGCACCTCGTCGGGGCGCCAGTCGCCGACAGCCCACAGCGGATCGGGGTCGCCCCACAAGAGATGGGAGCCGACCGGCTGCAACGTCTCGCCCTCGTAGCCGACTTGGCCCCCGTACGCCGCATCGGCGTCGTGCCGGCCGTCGTAGCCGACGGACCCGCCCGACGTGCCCGCGGCGGTGCTGCTCCATCCCACCAACCACCGCATCGACGCCTCCACAGGCTGTGGACAACCGAGTGCACCGCAAGAACGGTTCACCATGCTGCCACGAAGAACGCGCCACAGACGGAGGCGACGCCACTCGCGATCGGTGGAATGCGCCTGTGTGAAGACGTCGGCACCGACCGGTGCGCTGGTGCGCACCCCGGTGTCTGCGACGTGAATGCGCCCCCGTACGCTCCCCCAGAACGCCGTGTGCGCCCTCGATTTCCGTGGTGAGAGGCGTTGTCCCGCACGGAACCCAGGGTCGATTTTCGGCCAAATCCCGTGGCCGTGGCCCGTGTTGGAGGCCTTTCGCGCAGGCTCCCGCAACGCTCCGTGCACGCGCGTGCCCTTGCAAAGCCGCGCCGGTCCGGGAGGCGGAAGGCGCCTCCCGGACCGCTTCCGCCACCCGCGGGGATGTAGGCGGCGGTGTCCCCCAGCCCACTGGATCCAGTACAGCGGGCCGACCCACGCACGACCCATGGAACCGCTCCCCCGATGGCCGGAGAAGAGCGCACGGCCGGGCGCACGGCCACATGGGCGGGAGCACGCCGCGACGGTCCGTACCTGGCCCCGCACTTCCGTACCGACCACAATCCCGCCAACCGGAAGAATGCCCCTTAACGCTTGGGATGCGGCGAACTACGCTGGGTTTACGAATGCCGCATGGTTATGCCAGCGCGGCAGCCGTCTGTGTCGAG
This sequence comes from Streptomyces sp. P3, assembly GCF_003032475.1. Lineage (NCBI taxonomy): Bacteria > Bacillati > Actinomycetota > Actinomycetes > Kitasatosporales > Streptomycetaceae > Streptomyces > Streptomyces sp. P3. The sequence continues at coordinate 2,427,321 of NZ_CP028369.1, read as the reverse complement.
GGGTGGCGCAATGTCCAGGGAGCAACGCGGGCCGAACGAAAAACTCGGCGCCGTTCTCGCCCTCGCGGGAATCAGCAACGCAGGACTCGCCCGACGCGTCAACGACCTTGGCGCTCAACGCGGGTTGACTCTTCGCTACGACAAGACGTCCGTGGCGCGCTGGGTGTCGAAGGGCATGGTGCCGCAGGGTGCCGCGCCCCACCTCATCGCGGCCGCCATCGGTCAGAAGCTCGGCCGTCCGGTGCCACTCCACGAGATCGGCCTGGCGGACGCGGATCCCGCTCCCGAGGTGGGCCTCGCCTTCCCCAGGGACGTCGGCCAGGCCGTGCGCTCGGCCACCGACCTCTACCGCCTCGATCTCGCGGGCCGCCGGGCCGGCTCGGGAGGCATCTGGCAGTCGCTGGCCGGATCGTTCGCAGTAAGCGCGTACGCAACGCCCGCCTCACGATGGCTGATAACCCCGGCCGACAGTTCGGTCGCCCGCGACGTACATCTGCTGGAAGGGTCCGGCGCACCGCTCAAAGTCGGCCACAGTGACGTGCAGAAGCTGCGAGAGGCCGCCGAGGACGCCAGACGCTGGGACTCCAAGTACGGCGGCGGCGACTGGCGTTCGTCGATGGTCCCGGAGTGCCTGCGGGTGGAGGCGGCGCCGCTGCTGCTCGGCTCGTACTCCGACGAGGTCGGCCGGGCTCTGTTCGGCGCCAGCGCCGAACTGACGCGACTGGCCGGGTGGATGGCCTTCGACACCGGTCAGCAGGAGGCCGCGCAGCGGTACTACATCCAGGCGCTACGGCTGGCCCGCGCGGCGGCCGACGTGCCCCTCGGGGGTTACGTCCTGGCCTCCATGTCCCTCCAGGCGACCTACCGCGGCTTCGGCGACGAGGGCGTCGACCTCGCGCAGGCGGCACTGGAGCGCAACCGGGGGCTGGCCACCGCCCGCACCATGAGTTTCTTCCGGCTGGTGGAGGCACGCGCACACGCACGCGCGGGGGACGCGCATGCCGCCGGCGCGGCGCTGAAGGCGTCCGAGGGCTGGCTGGAGCGGTCCCGCGACGGCGACCACGATCCGTCCTGGCTGGGCTTCTACTCCTACGACCGGTTCGCCGCCGACGCCGCCGAGTGCTACCGCGACCTGAAGGCGCCGCGCCAGGTACGCAGATTCACCGAGCAGGCGCTGTCGCAGCCGACGGAGGAGTTCGTGCGCTCGCACGGACTGCGGCTCGTCGTCTCGGCGGTCGCCGAACTGGAGTCGGGCAACCTCGACGCGGCCTGCGAACAGGGCGTGCGGGCGGTGGAGGTGGCCGGCCGCATCTCGTCCGCCCGGACCACGGAGTACGTCAAGGACCTGCTGCACCGGCTGGAGCCCTACGGCGACGAGCCGCGGGTGGTGGAGCTGCGGGAGAGGGCGCGGCCGTTACTCATGACCCCCGCCTGAGCGCTGCGCGCGGAGCGGGGGTCCTGGTCGGTCGCGCCCGGCCGTGACTTCGGTCACGGTCACTCGGTGCGTTTCCGGCGCTTTCAGCCGATTTGATCCGTGGGCGCGTGGGGGTCGGCCGCGCGAGTTCCCGGGCTACCGAGGAGTACCGGCCCGCGTCGGGTTTGAAGAGATTGTCAGTGGCGCAGTGCACTATCGAAGCCGGGAGGTGGTGCACGTGCCGAAGATCGATTACGACTGTGACGTGCTCGTGGTCGGCGGCGGCATCGTGGGGCTGGCCACGGCGTATGCGATCACGCGGGCCGCGCCGGGCACGCGGGTCACGGTGCTGGAGAAGGAGCCGGGGGTGGCCCGCCACCAGACCGGCCGCAACAGCGGGGTCATCCACAGCGGGATCTACTACCGGCCGGGCACCCTGAAGGCGCGGTACGCGGTGCGCGGTGCCGCGGAGATGACGAAGTTCTGCGCGGAGTACGGCATCGCCCACGCCGTCACCGGCAAGCTGATCGTCGCCACCGAGCGCTCCGAGCTGCCCCGGCTGCACGGGCTCGTCCAGCGCGGCCGGGAGAACGGCATCACCGTGCGGGAACTGGGCGCCGCCCAGATCGCGGAGTACGAGCCCGAGGTGCAGGGGCTCGCCGCCATACACGTGCGGACGACCGGCGTCTGCGACTACACGGCCGTCGCCCAGCAGCTGGGTGAGGCGTCCGGGGCGGAGATCCGGTACGGCGCGCGCGTGGTGCGGATCGACCGACGGCCGGAGCGCGGGGTGGCCGTGCTCACCGCCCGCGGTGACGTCGTACGGGCGCGGGTGCTGGTGAACTGCGCCGGGCTGTACTGCGACGAGATCGCCCGGCTGACCGGCGACGAGCCGGAGGTGCGGATCGTCCCGTTCCGGGGCGAGTACTACGAACTGGCGCGGCCGGAGCTGGTGCGCGGGCTGGTCTACCCCGTGCCCGATCCGGCCTTCCCGTTCCTCGGCGTGCATCTGACCAGGGGCATCGACGGGGGGGTGCACGTCGGGCCCAACGCGGTGCCGGCGCTGGCCCGGGAGGGATACGGCTGGGGCGTCGTGAGTCCCCGGGAGGCCGTGGCGACGGCGGCGTGGCCGGGCGTGTGGCGGATGGGCCGCCGGCACTGGCGGTACGGCCTCGGTGAGCTGCGGCGGTCGGTCTCGAAGGGCGCCTTCGTGGACGCCGTTCGAAGAATGCTTCCGGCGGTGGAGGAGAACGACCTGGTGCCGACGACGGCCGGCGTCCGTGCGCAGGCGGTCCTGCGGGACGGCGGCCTGGTGGACGACTTCCTGATCCGGGAGGGTCCACGGACGGTCCACGTCCTGAACGCCCCCTCACCGGCGGCGACGGCCTCCCTCCCGATCGGCCGCGAGGTGGCCCGCAGAGCCTTGGGCGCCCTGGCCGACACGTGACCTTGACCGACGCGTTGCCCTGACCGACACGTGCCCCTGACCGACGTCTGAGGGAGCCGCATGTCGTGCGGAACGCGGCGGCCGGGGCGACCGACCCCGGTCGGGAGTGACCGGCCCGGGATCCGGCGGGGTACCCGTGGGAAGCGGGGTGGATCACCGGGGCCCCGGGCGCTCGCGCGGGGGACGGTGGACAGCCCCGTAAAATCGACCCCACTGTGGCTGATTCCGTGAGCGTTCCCGATGTCCCCCCGTCCTCCCCGCGTGGTGAGCACCACCCGGGGGAGGCTGTTCGGCATACCCGCGCCAAGGGGGAGCCGCGGTTCCCCGACGGGCCGCGGGCCGATCCCGCCGGTTCACACTTCGAGCGGCGGATCCGCAGCTTCCAGCCCCGGCGCAGCCGGGTGACGGCCGGGCAGGCGGACGCGCTGCAGCGGCTGTGGGCCAAGTGGGGGCTGGACATCGACGGGCGCGGGGTGGACCTCGCCGAGTTGTTCGGCGCAGGAGGGCGTCCCGTCGTGCTGGAGATCGGTTTCGGCATGGGTGAGGCGACCGCGCGGATGGCCGCCGCCGACCCCGGCACCGACATCCTCGCGGTGGACGTGCACACGCCCGGTCAGGGCAACCTGCTCAGCCTCGCCGACCGCAACGCGCTGACCAACGTCCGGGTCGCCAACGGCGACGCGATCATCCTGCTGCGCGAGATGCTGCCGGCGGACTCGCTCGACGGGCTGCGCGTCTACTTCCCCGACCCCTGGCCCAAGAAGCGCCACCACAAGCGGCGGCTGATCCAGCCGGAGTTCCTCGACCTGGCGGCGACACGGCTGAAGCCCGGCGCGCTCGTGCACTGCGCGACCGACTGGGAGCCGTACGCGGAGCAGATGCTCGAGGTGCTGACCGCGCACCCCGACTTCGAGAACACCCGGGCCGACGGCGGGTTCGCGCCCCGGCCCGACTTCCGGCCGCTGACCCGTTTCGAGGGTCAGGGGCTGGACAAGGGTCACGTGGTGAACGATCTGCTGTTCCGGCGCGTACAGCATCGCGTCCAGCACGGGGATCACTGACCGAACAATTCCCTCCACCACAGTCCCCTCCCTCGTTAGGGTCGATGCCGTGGCCATCAGTTCCCCGTTTCCGCCCAGTCCGCCGCAGCCGCCGCACCCCGGCCGCGAGCCCGAGGGCGGTGTGCTCCGGCAGCCTCACTGGTGGCAGCACAGGTGGGTCCGGTACGGCGCGCTGATCACCCTGCTCGCCCTGTCCGGGCTGGTCATCCTCGCCCTGGTCCGCGAACAGACCGGCACCGAGGGCCTCCTCGTGGGGCTGGGGCTCGCCGTGCTGCCCGTACCGCTGCTCGTCGCCGCCTTCCGGTGGCTCGACCGGGTCGAACCCGGCCCGTGGCGGAACCTGCTCTTCGCCTTCGCCTGGGGCGCGTGCGCGGCGGCGCTCATAGCCATCATCGCCAACAGTTTCGCGACCAGATGGATAGCCACCGCGACCGCGGACCCGTCCGGCGCGGACACCCTGGGCGCGACCGTCATAGCGCCGGTCGTCGAGGAGTCCGCCAAGGCCGCGGCCGTCCTGCTCGTCTTCCTCTTCCGCAGGCGGGACTTCACCGGGATCGTCGACGGCGTGGTCATAGCCGGCATCACCGCCACCGGCTTCGCCTTCACCGAGAACATCCTCTACCTCGGCACCGCCTTCGGCACCGACCAGCTCACGGGCGACAGCGGCATCGCCTCCGTCACCGCCGCGACCTTCTTCGTGCGCGTCGTCATGTCGCCGTTCGCGCACCCCCTGTTCACCGTCCTGACCGGCATCGGCTTCGGCGTCGCCGCGCTCTCCGGGGAGCGCCGGCACGCACGGCGCGTGCTGCTTCCGCTGTCCGGGCTGCTCCTCGCGATGGGCATGCACGCCCTGTGGAACGGCTCCTCGTCGTTCGGCGAACTCGGGTTCCTCGCGGTGTACGCGGCGATCATGGTGCCCGCGTTCGGGCTGCTGACCTGGCTGGTGGTGTGGACGCGCCAGCGCGAGCTGCGCACGGTGCGCGAGGAGCTGCCCGTCTACGCGGCCGCCGGCTGGATCGCGCCGGCCGAACCGTTCGCGCTCGGCTCGATGCGGGCCCGGCGGCTGGCCAGGGTGTACGCCGGACGTCACCTCGGCAGGCCCGCGGCCCGTGTCGTGGCACAGTACGAGGCGTACGCGACATCCCTCGCGTTCCTGCGCCACCGCGGCCGGCAGGGGCGGGCAGGCGCCGATTTCCTGGTCCGCGAACGGGAGTTGCTGAACGAGCTGTGGCGGCGCAAGGACGTCGCCCGGCCCGCCCTGGACCACGCGGCCCGCATGACGGCCCCTCCGGTGCGGATGCCCCCGCCGCCCTGGCCGACGTACGGGACGTACGGGTACGGCCAGGGCCCGGCGTACGGCCAGGGCCAGGCGTACGGCCCGGGCCCGGGATACGGGCAAGGACCGGCGTACGGCCAGAGCCCGACCTACGGCGGCCGGCCGCCCGCCCCCGGATACGGCCACCGGAACGGCCACACACCCGGGTACGGGTACGGGTACGAGCCCGGCAACCCGCCCGGACACGGGCACGGATACGGGTATCCGCCGGGCCCCCACCCCGCGGCCAACCCCCACCAGTAGCCGGACGCCCCACGCGGGCCGACGCACCGGACGCGCCGAGCCGGTCAGGCCGACAGCCCGGACGCGCCGGTCAGGTCACGCCGATGCCTGGGTCAGGCGGGTGACCTCCGCCTCGGTCAGTTCCAGGTCGGCCACCGCCATCAGCGCCGGGAGCTGCTCGGCCGTGCGGGCGGAGGCGATCGGAGCGGCCACCGTCGGCTGTGCGGCGAGCCACGCCAGGGCGACCGTGGCGACCTGGGCGTCATGGGCGCGGGCGATCTCGTCCAGCGCGGCGAGGACGCTGCGGCCCCGGGCCGTGTCGAGGTGCTTGGCGGCGCCGCCGGCGCGGGCGCTCTCGACCGTCGTGCCGGGCCGGTACTTGCCGGTGAGGAAGCCGGAGGCCAGCGCGAAGTACGGGACGGCGGCGAGGCCGAAGCGGGCGGCGAGGTCCTGGAGGCCGCCCTCGTAGGTGTCGCGGGAGACCAGGTTGTAGTGGGGCTGTACGGCGACGTACCGGGCGAGGCCCTCGCGGTCGGAGAACTCCAGGGACTCCTGAAGGCGTGCGGGCGAGATGTTGGAGGCGGCTATGTGCCGCACCTTGCCCGCCCTCACCAGTTCGTCGAGCGCGCCGACGATCTCTTCGACGGGCACCTCGGTCTTGTCGAAGTGCGTGTAGTAGAGGTCGATGTGGTCGGTGCCGAGACGGCGCAGGGAGGCGTCGGCGGCGGCCTTGATGTTGTCCGCGGACAGACCGGGGAAGTCGGGGTGCTGGCTGACCTTGGTGGCGATCACGACGTCGTCGCGGTTGCCGCGGGCCTTCAGCCACCTGCCGATGACGGTCTCGGACTCGCCGCCGCCGTTGCCCTCGACCCACGCGGAGTAGGAGTCGGCGGTGTCGACGAAGTTGCCGCCCGCGGCCGTGTAGGCGTCGAGGACGGCGAAGGAGGCCGCCTCGTCCGCGGTCCAGCCGAAGACGTTGCCGCCGAGGGCGAGGGGGAAGATCTCGAGGTCCGAGGAACCGAGGGTGCGCAGAGAAGTCATGCTTCGTCTCAACGGACGCGGCAGGCACGCCATTCCTCGCGTGACACGAAGAACAGGTGAACAAGCGGCAGCCCTGACGTCGGGGGTGGCCGTCAGGGCTGCCGTTGCTCGATGGTCCTCAGAGCTCCTCGAGGGACGGCTCAGGCCTCCTCGAGGGACGGCTCAGGGGTTGAGGCCCTTGCTGCGCAGCCAGGCCGCCGGGTCGATGCCGTCGGCGTCGCCGTTCGCGTGGACCTCGAGGTGGAGGTGGGCTCCGGTGACGTTCCCGGTGGCGCCCACGCGGCCGATCACGTCACCGGTGGCGACCTTCTGGCCGACGCTGACGCTGATCGACGACTGGTGGCAGAACCAGAGCTCGGTGCCGTCGTCCAGGGTGAGGATGGTGCGGTAGCCGTAGGAACCGGCCCAGCCGGCCTCGGTGATGGTGCCGCTGTGGACGGCCTTGATGAGCGTGCCCGTCGGCGCGGCGAAGTCCAGACCCGTGTGGTAGCCGGAGGACCAGAGGGAGCCGGCCTGGCCGAAGGTCGAGGTGATGGTGTACGAGGAGGTCGGCAGCGTGTACTGCTTGGCCAGCTCGGCAAGACGCGCGGCCTCGACCTTGGCGGCGGCCTCCTCGGCGGCCTTCTTCTTCGCGGCGGCGGCCTTGGCCAGCGCCTCCTTCTCGGCCTTGACGACGGCGTCGGCCTTCGCCTTGGCGGCCGCGGCGGCGGCCTTGACCTCGACCTGGGTCTTCTGCGACTCGGCCTGGGCCATGATCCGGCTGCGCAGGGCCTCGCCGGCGTCGGCGACGCTCTGGTCGACGTCGGTGTCGGCGTCGGTGTCGAAGGCGGCCTCGGAGCCGAAGCTCGCCAGGGCGGGCGCGGCTTCCGGGGCGGGCTTGTCGTCGGAGATCAGCGAGCCCACGCCCGGCAGGTCCGGCATGGAGATGGAGACCGGGGCCTTGCCGGTGTTGGCGCTGGCCATCCCGCCCGCGCTGACGGCGGCGATGACGCCGACGCCGAGGACGGTGGAGCTGCGGGCGAATCCGCCGCCGCGCTGCTTGGCGACGCGGTGCTTGCCGCGTACCGGGCGAATGGACTCCGCGGTGGGGTTCCACTCCTCCCAGGGGCCCTCGTCGGTGCGGTAGCCGCCGTAGCCGAAGGTCTCGGTGGGGGGCTGGACCGGCGCGTACGGGGCCTCGGGGGCAGGCGGGTTGGACGCCACGCGGGCGCGCTCCTTTCCTTCCGTCGCCTACCGGGTTAGCTGACGGGTTCGGAGTCGGAAGGTCTCCTACGCGCGTATACCGGCCGTGGACTCTGCGAGTTCACGGAGGCTTCCGCGTGATTCACCCCAAGGTGGTGGTTCCCCGGTTCCCTTGCGGGATTCGGCGCGTGCGCACGGAGCCGACTCTTGTGTCGGCTGGGACGGCCGCGCTGCGTTATCGAACGTTAATAGACCCGGGGGTGCGTTTCCAAGCCGTTCTTCTTGATCAACAACAATTCCGGCCTGGACTTTCTGGCCAGCAGCGGTGAAAAACGGGCGAGTTGACCCTCGTTCCGGGCGCCTCACCAGTCACACGCGTAGACGCGGCCGCCCAGGCACGGCGCACAGGGCGGCCACCCGGTCACGAAGGGTCACGAAGGGGCGTGGACACGCCATGGAGACGAACGCACCGAGGGCCGGAACCCTTTCGGATTCCGGCCCTCGGCCTTCAGTAGCGGGGACAGGATTTGAACCTGCGACCTCTGGGTTATGAGCCCAGCGAGCTACCGAGCTGCTCCACCCCGCGTCGTTGTGACTCCAGTGTACGTCATCCGGGGGACGCCCAGCACCAGGCTTTGTCGCGGCCCGGCCGGGGCCTCACACCAGGTGCCGGTTCGGGGCCTTCGCCCGCTCCTCGTACTCCGGCAGCACAAGGACGTCGACGCCCGAGGCCGCCAGCATGCCGGTCCCGTCCGCCGCCGTCACGAAGGTGTCGGGCTCGCGCCACGCCGTGACCACCCGGCGCACGCCGGCGTCCAGGATGAGGCGGGCGCACGGGGCGGGGCGGGAGGAGCGGCGGGCGCAGGGCTCGAGGCTGCTGTAGACGGTGGCGGCGGCCAGCCTGGGGTCGGCGGGGTCGAGCTTCGCGAGCGCCGCCTCCTCGGCGTGCACGACCGGGTCGCCTCCCTCGCGGGAGTGCCCGCGGGCCAACTCCGTCCCGTCGGCGGCCACGATCACCGCGCCGACGCTGAACGCCGTGCCGGAGGGCGGGCACTGGGCGGCCAGCTCGCAGGCGAGGGCCAGCCAGTGCCGGTCGGCCGCGGCGGCGAGCGGTCCGGCGCCGGGGGCGGTGGGCTCGTAGCGGTGCAGGACGACGTCCTCGATGCGCCGTGTCTCCACCAGCCGCAGCCGTCCGCCCTGGTAGCCGCCCGGCCCGAAGAGGCGGGGCGCGTCGGGGTCGCCCACGAACAGCGGGGCGAGGACGAGCTGGAGTTCGTCGGCGAGCCCCTGCTGGAGCAGCTGGGTGTGGACGGTTCCGCCGCCTTCGACCATGAGGCGCCGGACGCCGAGCTCGTCGTGGAGGTGTGTGAGGAGGCGGCGCCAGTCCAGCTCGGGGCCGAGCGGGACGACGTCCGCGGCGATGCCGAGCGCGCGGGCCCGTTCGGCGCCCTTCTCGGTCGTGTACACGGCCTTCTCGCCGCCCGTGTGCCAGAAGTTCGCCGCCGGGTCGAGGTCACCGGAGCCGCTGACGGTGACCTTGAGCGGGTAGGCCGGCCGGCCGGCGGCGACCCGGGCGGCGCGGCGCTCGGGGGAGTTCACCAGGAGCCGGGGGTTGTCGGCGCGGATGGTTCCGGCGCCGATGAGGATGGCGTCCACGGAGGCCCGTACCGCGTCGACGCGGTCGAAGTCGGCGGGGCTGGAGAGCAGCAGGCGTTCGGGCGTGGTGTCGTCCAGGAAGCCGTCGAGGGAGACGGCGGCGGACAGCAGGACGTACGGGTACGGCATCGACGTGCTCCCGGGCTCGGTCCGACGGCGGTCTTGGCTGGGGGGTCTTGATTGTCAGGGTCTCGATCGGCGGGGTCTTGGTTCAAGTTTGAAACAACCTACACTGGGTGCATGACGACTCGCTGGCTCACCCCCGAGGAGCAGCGCGCCTGGCGCGCCTATGTTGCGGGCTACCTCCTGCTGGAGGACGCGATCGACCGGCAGCTCCAGCAGGAGGCCGGCATGCCCCACCTGTACTACTCCATTCTCGCCAATCTCTCGGAGACCCCGGAGCGACGGCTGCGGATGACCGAGCTCGCGGAGCAGCTGAAGATCACCCGTAGCAGGCTGACCTACGCGGTGTCCCGGCTGGAGAAGGACGGGCTGGTGCGGCGCGAGGAGTGCCGGTGGGACAAGCGCGGCACCGTCGCGGTCCTGACGGACGAGGGCATGGCGATCCTGGAGAACCTCGCGCCCGGCCACGTCGAGACGGTCCGCGCCGGCCTGTTCGACCGGCTCACCCCCGAGCAGGTGGGACAGCTGGCGGAGATCTTCACGCAGGTCGTCCAGGGTTTCCAGGAGGACGCGGGCGGCGAGGCCGGAGCCGAGGAGCTCCCGTGGCGGCGGCGTTCGACGCCCTGCTCCGGGACGCCGGGGGCCTCCGGGGCCTCGTGAGCCGCGCCACAAACCAGTTGCTTCAAATTTAAAGCATGGGGTAGGGTCTCGTTTCGTCGGACTTGCTTCAAATCTGAAGCAAAGACCGGCCCAGTATCGCCCTGACAACCGCCCTCCGGACCCGGGAGCCCCTCATGCCCGACACCCCCGCCGCCACCCAGCGCGCCCGCGTCCGGGTTCCGCTCCGCTTCCACGACGGCTACTCCGTCGACGCCGAGCTGGTCACCTTCCACGGACTCGTCGACGGTCAGGAGCACGTCGCCGTCGTCCTCGGCGAGCCGGCCCCGGGCTCGGTCCCGCTGGTCCGGCTGCACTCCGAGTGCCTGACCGGCGACGCCTTCGGCTCCGCCCGCTGCGACTGCGGCCCCCAGCTGCGCGAGGCGGTCGAGCGGATAGCGGCGACCGGCGGCGTCCTGCTCTACCTCCGCCAGGAGGGCCGCGGCATCGGCCTCTACAACAAGCTCGACGCGTACGCCCTCCAGGACCAGGGCCTCGACACCTACGAGGCGAACGCCGCGCTCGGCCTGCCCGAGGACGACCGTGACTACACGTCGGCCGCGCAGATGCTGCGCGCCCTCGGCATCACGAGCCTGGACCTGCTGTCCAACAACCCCGACAAGGCAGAGCAGTTGCGGGATCTGGACATCGACGTCCAGGACCGCGTGCCGACCGGCGTCTTCACCACCCCGCACAACGTCCGCTACCTGCGCGCGAAGGTTCTGCAGACCCAGCACACGCTGCCGCTGGCCTCCCTCACCGGCCTCAGCGCGGTCTGACGACGCCGTCGGCCTCCGGCGCGGGCAGGCGCATGCCCCGGGACTCCGCGACGCGCAGGGCGTCTCTCAGGCACTCTGCGAGCCGAAGGCCCGCGTAACGCACCTCGGTGTACGGCGACACGGGGTCGTCCAGCAACGGGCGGGCGAGGCCGAGCACGTCGACGGCCAGGGCGAGCTGTGTGGCCTCCAACTCGTCGGCGAGACGCGAGAGACGGCTGCCCCGGTCGTCCGTCACCAGGTAACAGGGTTTGCCGTCGGGGGACGACCAGGGCAGGAGCCTGGGGGGCGAGGAGAACGCCGGTGTCATCACGCGGCCACCTCCCGCGCGCCGATCAGGTGCCCGTCCAGGTCGACCCCGAAGTCGGTGGCCAGGACGAGGGCGAGCCGACGACGCTGCTGGAGCGCGGCCTCCCGGTCGTGCGCGGCGAGGTAGGGGCGCACGAGAACGGACTCCGCGCCGTCGAGTGAGCCGACGAGCCCGTACGGGGAACGGTGCAGGGGAAGGTGCGGCCCCACTGGTGCGGATTCGTGCCGTACGGCGGTGAAGTGCAGGCAGAGCCGGGGCCGTTGACGGTGGGTGCGACGCCGTTTCCCGGTGCCGGGCGCGAGGAGAAGGCGCACCCACTCGAGGGTGCGACGGATAAGGTCATGCATGTCGACGCTCCTTTGTAGCGTTGGCCACGCCCCGGGAGGTCTAGCTCACCTCGCCGGGGTCTTTCCATCCTGGAAGCTACACCGCTCTGCAGCCCTCTACATACAAGTACAGAGGGATCCACACGATCGTGCACATCACTGCCGCTCTACGTTGGACAAATGAGCGATACAGAAGAGTCGGACGCGGCCCTGGACCCGATGAGCGCGCGGCCCCTCTACGTGCAGCTGGCCGACGTCATCGCCAAGAAGATCGCCACTGGTCAGCTGGCTCCGGACAGGCCGATCCCCTCGGAGAACCACCTCGCCGAGGAGTACGGCGTTGCTCGGCTCACCGCACGGCGGGCCGCCCAGGAACTCCGCGAGCGCGGGCTGATCGTCACAGTCCGCGGCAAGGGCTCCTTCGTCGTCGAGCAGCCGCCCGGTGACGCCCCCGAGGAGACCGAAGAGGACGTACCGGTCGACCGTCAATGAAGTTGAGCCCGCAGAAGACGGGCCACCTGGTCTGCCTGGTCGGGTGTCACCCACTCCGCCTCTGGCCGCCGGAGCAGCTCGAAGACGCCCGGCCCCCGGTGTTCCGGCCGCAGGTCGGCCATGCGCGGCACGATGTGGAAGTGCACGTGCGCGAAGCCTTCGGCCTCGGCGAACTGGACGACGTAGGTCTTCGCGCAACCCGTCACCACCCGAAGCGCCCGGGAAAGCTTGACCTGCCACATCCCCAGGGCGGATGCCTCGGCATCGGTGAGGTCGTGGACGGCGGTGACATGTCTCCGGGGCAGCAGCACCAGCCAGCCGGGGACCGCCGCGTTGAAGGAGTGGGCCACCCGCCAGTGCTGGTCGTGCACGACGCACTCGCGCGGTGGAAGGTCGTCGAACTCGTCTTCCTTGCTGCAGGTGTAGCAGTCGGGAGTCGTCATGAACCGAGAGCGTAGAACCCGTCCGTGCGACAGGTCCGGCTCCACCAAGGGCCGCTGCATCCCTGGAGAACCTCAGTCCCAGCAGCCGGTCTTCGCCCCGTCCGTCTCGGAGCCGACCTCTATCCCGAATCCGGAGCCCGAGTCGAACTCCGGCCCGGCGTCGTAACCGTGCTCGATCTTCAACTGACGGGCGGTGGTGAACCGCAAGGTCAACAGGAGGGCGTCACCGTCCCCGCCCCTGGTGAAGCACAGTCCGCCCTCGGTGTCAGCGACGTCCGGGTTCACGGGATCGGGCCGTAGGCGCCAGCCGTCCGCCTTGGCGGTGGTGCGGTAGAAGTCGACGACCTTCTGTCGGGAGCCGGGGAAGGCGTAGATGCGTTCGGCGTACAGCCAGGCGTCGCCACTGTCGTCGATGCAGCCCGAGTCAACCGATTCGAACCCCTTGGGAGCGGTCGCCCCTTCGGGGGTGGAGCTGAGGATCGACTGGGAGCGCAGTTCCTTCAGCCGCGCCGCGGTGTCGTCACAGGTGTTGAACGGGGACAGCGCGGAGCAGCCGGTCAGGCCGGCGGTCATCAGAGCACCGGCCAGGAGCAGGGCGGTCGGCCGGGTGGGGTGCGTCCTGAGCGGCATGAGGTCTCCCGAGGGCGTGGGCGGGCGGGTTTCACGGTCTGGTGGGGAGAGCAGGGGTCGGAGCGAATACGGAGGCGGTACAGCGGTGCCGGGGCCGGCCTCACGAAAGGACCGGCCCCGGCACCCGGTTGCGGCTCAACCTGTCACGGGACGGAAGCGTCCTAGGCAGGCCCGGGATCACCCGGCCAGGTACCCGTGGCTGTAGAGCCAGCTGCCGGCGCTGTACAAGTACTGGAAGAGGTAGCCGCGGCTGTTGTAGTAGCGCATCCAGTACCGGTTTGTAACTGCTCGCGACGAAGTTGCGCGCCACCCGGTTGTTGTACTGGTCCTTCCGAAAGTCACGGCTTGTCTGTTCGTAAACACGATCGCGCTCGACAGCACGACCATCTCCGAACTGCGCGACCACAAAGCCCGCGTCCCTTGAACCCTTCCGGGCTCTCTGCGTCTCGCGCTCATACCGTAGATCCAGTGGGCCCCGCGGAAGCGCGTGGTCACCGGCGTGTCGGCAGCCACGTAGACCCTCGACCAACTGCCGCGCAGACCTCTCCCGGTGTGCAACCCTGAACATCCGCTCACGCATCGCTCACGCAGAACCCCGAAAACGCCACAGCGCCCGAGCCGACCGAAGCCGACTCAGGCGCTGCGTAGCAGGTCAGAGGGGTGAACCCTCTCCTGCACCGGTAGGCCCTGTGGGACTCGAACCCACAACCAATGGATTAAAAGTCCACTGCTCTGCCAATTGAGCTAAGGGCCCCGGTGATGTTGCCTCCCCGAGCATAGCGGGAGGCGGCCGTGTCGCCGATCGGGTATCGGGGACACGGCCGCGTCGCAGGACGGGGAGCGGCGGGGATCCGTCACGGGTTGGGCAGTTTGCCGGACGTGCCCGCCCGTGCCGTCTCCCTGGCGAGGGTCTTCTCGTGCTCGGGGTTGAGGAACCAGTCACGCGCCGAGAGCTGCCACCACCCGCCCGCGAAGCCCAGGACGACGAGGACGGCGATCGGGGCGTAGTTGAACGTCTCCCAGGTGACCGGGGAGACCTGGGGCAGCATGAACAGGACGGTGATGACGGCCACCCAGGCGACCGACACCACGCCGATCGCCTTCGACCAGCGGCCCAGGTGCCACGGGCCGCGCGCGAAGGCGTCGCCCTTGCGGATGCGCAGCAGCGTCGGGATGACGTACGCGATGTAGAGGCCGATGACGGCGATGGAGGTCACGGCCGCGTACGCGGTCACGTTGATCAGGTAGGGCAGGCCCAGCACCAGCGCGCCGCCGGCCGCCAGCCAGACCGCCGCGACGGGCGTACGGGTGCGCGGGCTGACGGTGTGCCAGACGTGGGAGAAGGGCAGCGCCCCGTCGCGCGAGAAGGCGTAGATCATGCGGCTGTTGGCGGTCACCGACGCCATCCCGCAGAACAGCTGGGCGCCGATGACGACGAGCAGCAGCAGCTTGCCGGCGGTCGCGCCGAGCGCGTCGAGCAGGATCTGGGCGGGCGGCGCGCCGGTCGGCGAGGCGAGGGCGGCGTCGTAGGACTGGATGGCGTACGTGAAGCCGAGGAGCAGGACGAAGCCGGCGATCCACGAGGTCCAGATGGACTGCACGATGCCCTTGGGCCCGGCCGTCGCCGCGTCGTGCGTCTCCTCCGTCATGTGGGCGGAGGCGTCGTAGCCGGTGAAGGTGTACTGGGCCATCAGCAGGCCGAGCAGGACGACGTACACCCCGCTGCCCCAGCCCGTGTTGTTGACGAACTCGCCGAACACGAAGGACGTCGACTGGTGCTTGTCGGGGACGAAGGCCAGCGCGCCCACGATGACGCCCACGCCGAGCACGTGCCACCACACGCTCACGCTGTTGAGGAGGGCGACGATGCGGACGCCGAAGGTGTTCAGCAGACCGTGCAGCAGCAGGATGGCGGCGAAGAGCAGGACCGTCCGGCCGGGCGTCACCTCGAAGTCGAACTGGAGGTTCAGGTACGCGCCGAGGAAGGAGGCGGCGCCGAAGTCGATGCCGGCGGTCACCGCGACCTGCCCGAGCACGTTGAACCAGCCGGTGAACCAGGCCCAGGCCGCGGCCGAGCGCGGGGGCGCCAGCCGGTGCGCCCAGAAGTACAGGCCGGCCGACGTCGGGTACGCCGAGCAGATCTCCGCCATCGACAGGCCGACGAACAGCGTCATGAGGCCGACGGCCACCCAGCCCCAGGTGATCACCGCCGGGCCGCCGGTGTTCATGCCGAACAGGTACAGCGTCAGGCAGCCCGACAGGACCGAGATGATCGTGAAGGAGACCGCGTAGTTGGAGAACGCCGACATGCGGCGGGCGAGAACCTGGGTGTAGCCGAGCTGGGCCAGCCGCTCTTCGTCCGAGAGGTTCCCGGAGGAGCCGCCGCCCACTGTGCCGTCATCTGTCATGCCCCCAGCAATTCCCACACCGAGGGCGTGACACACGTCACAACTTGGCTAGAAAATGCCCTTGTAGGCCTGCCAGCCGGCGCCGATCTTCACACGGGTGGTGAAGGAGCCCCTGCCGTCGCCGGGAATCCGGTACAGCCCGCCGGCCGTGTCCCGCGCGACCAGGTCCGCCTTGCCGTCGCCGGTGATGTCGCCGACGCCGACGAGCGTGTCGTACGCGGAACCCCAGCCGGCGAACACCTTCACCGCCGGGCCGAAGGTCCCCCTGCCGGTCCCGTAGAACCGGTACAGGTTGTTCGCCCTGTCCTGGGTCAGCAGGTCGCCGACGCCGTCCCCGTTCAGGTCACCGGCCGCGACCACCTTCTTGTACGCCTTCCAGTTCGCGTACAGCTTCACGGCGCTCGCGAGCCGCCCCGCGGCGGTTCCCTTGTAGAGGTAGACCGCGCCGGTCGTGGCGTTGCGCGCGACCAGGTCGGGGAGGCCGTCCCCGCTCACGTCGCCGGGCGACGTCAGCACGTCGAACTGCTTCCAGCCGGGCCCGAGTCGCGTGTACGAGGTCCACCCCGAGGACGAGACGACGCACGGCAGCCGGTACACGTACAGGTCGCCGTTGCTCATCCGCACCAGCATGTCGTTGCAGCGGTCTCCGTTCAGGTCGCCCACGGGCACCGGAGTGAAGCCGGAGTCCCAGCCCCAGCCTCCGACGCGTCCGGAGAAGGCGCCGCCGTCCGTGCCCCGATGGACGTTCAGCCGGCCTCCGGAGTCGACGGTGAACAGATCGCCGACCCCGTCCGACAGCGAGTTCGGGCCGCCCAGGTAGTCGTGGCGGACCGCGCCTGCGTGCACCAGCCGGACCGTGCCCTTCACCGTGAGCGCTGCGCCGACGCCGTCGGCGGGCGTGAACGAGACCGTCCAGTCGTACAGCCCGTTCGGGGCATACCTGCCACCGCTGGTGCCGTCCCACCCCAGCCCCGGCAGGCTGCCGCGCACCGGTCCGCCGCCGCGGCTGACGACGGCCTTGCCGCTCGCCCTGTTCCGGACCGTGAACTGCCAGCTCTCCACGGGCTTCGACAGCAGGATCTCGCTCGACGTGATCAGTGTGCTGTTGCCCTCCTCCGCCCAGATCGCGTCCGCGGTCCGCAGCGTCTCCAGCAACCGCAGCGGCTGCTGATTCACCCCCGAAGGCACGAGGTGCACCTGCTCCTGGGCGTCGACCCAGGCCGCGTTCGCGCCGGACTCGTCGACGGTCCAGCGCACGTTCCGCTGCGAGACGCCCGTGTCGGGGAGGTCGCCGATCACCCGGCTCACGGCCGTGCCGTCGGCGACCGCCGTGAGCGTCAGCTTCCCGGCCCGCTTGTCGTGCGTGACGACGTACCCGTCACCGAGCGCGGCCTCGTCGGCCGGGACGGCCACCGACTTCTTGGCCGTCCGGTCGTACACCCCGGCCTTGTCACCGCAGTTCCAGTACAGCCACCGGCCCAGCGCCTGCAGTTCGGCGGGCGCGCAGTCCGCGTCGATGGTGACCGTCTCCGCGGTCTTCTTCGCCGTCAGGTCAAAGGCGGTGAGGGTGCCGGGGGCGGCGCCGGCCGTCCACAGGGCGTCGCCGGAGAGAGCGGCGGGGCCCGGTGCACGGGTGACGACCGGGGCACCGCCTTCGACGTCGTAGACGTACTGCTGGCCGGACGTGGTGTAGAGCACGTACGCCCCGGAGACGTCGGTGATCCGCCCGCCGGCGGGAACGGTGACTTCCCGGAAGTCGTAGTCCTTCGGCCCGTTGATCCGGATGCGGTCGTACTGCTCCAGGTACCGGTCCAGCCAGACGGTCCGCCCGTCGGCCGTGCCGAACAACTGGGAGCAGCCGACGTCCGTCACCGGGCAGGAGCCCAGCAGTGTGTCCCTCCCGTCGTACGACGAGCGCTTACCGAACGTCGGCGTCCCGGTCGCGGCGACGGTCCGCCCGTAGGTGTCGCGGTATCCGAGGTAGCTGGGGTCGGCGACGACGAGTTCGCCCTGCTCCAGGGACAGCCCCTGGATCTTGTACGGCGGCTTCGGCAGCGCCTTCACCTGGGTGACGACCGGACTGCCGTCGGAACCGGGCTGGATACGCTGGACGCCCCAGTCGTCCCGGACGGCTGCGGTGCGGCCGACAACGACGGCACTGCCGTCGGACACGGCCGAGATGTGGATGTTCGACGCGGTTAGCAGGGTCTTCGAGGGACCGCCCGTGACGGGCTGGGCGACCACCGCGCCCGCGGTGCCGGGCCGGGTCACGAGCCAGCCGCCGACCACGGCGAGGTCCTGAGCCGGGTTGGTGGCGCCGCTGCCGAGCGTGACCTCGACTGGGGCGGCGGACAGGTCGGCGCGGGAGAACACCTGGACGACGGGGTCACCGAGGTCGAAGAGGACCACGTGGTCAGTGGTGACCTGCGCATGGGCGTAGGCCTTGGAGCGCAGCGGGGTCCAGCTCTGGACCTGGCCCGTCCGCCGGTCGACCATGACCGACAGATAAGGCCCGCCCGCCTTTCCGGCGTGGAGGAGCAGCCCGTCCGCGTCCCCGCCCATAGGCTGGCCGAGGAGGTACCCGTCGGGCACTCCGGTCACGAGCACGTCACGCGTGCTGCCGTCCGGCTCCGGGATCAGCAGGTGCATGTCCCGCCGGACCGTCGTGCCGTTCTCGTCCCGCACCGTCCGGAAGGCGACCGCGAGATCGGCGTGGACGGTGAGCAGCGTCAACCCCTCGGGCGTCCGGATCGTGCGAGTGGTGCCGTCGGCCGCGTTCCACAGGTCGACCCGGCCGTCGGCGAAGTAATAGGCGAGGACGTCGCCGCCCGTCGTGGCGTAACGGGTGTAGCCCGCAGGAGGAACCACCTTGACGGACGTGCCGTCCGCGTAACGCGTCCAGACCAGGCCGGAGCCCTCCAGACTGTGGAACACCCCCTGGGCTCCGGCTCCGTCCCGTCCGGAGTAGGACGAACCGCCGTAGACGGCACCCGAGGTGTACATGTCGCGCAGCGTCGCCGGCACCACCGTTTCCTGGGGCGTGTCCGCGACCGCCGTCGAAGGGAGCAGCGGGGTCAGCCCGGCCGCCAGGACGGCGGAGGCGGCGACGAGACGCAGGCGTGCGGAGCCTTGACGAGGCAAGAGGGTCCCTCCCCGGGAACGGAGACGGGTGGGACCGGACGCCCCTCGGTGTCCACGGTCCCCGGCCCCCCGGCCTTCACATCCGTCTCACAAGTCGGCTGATCCTACAGTCCTCCGGCAAGGCCGGTGAAAGGGGTTTCCGGACGTCGGACACGCGAAACGCCGTGGCCCCCACCGGAGTTCGGTGGGGGCCACGGCGTTCACTCACATGAGCCGGCGACTGCCTCGGCGTCAGCCGTTGCGCTTCCAGCGCGGCTTGTCGTCGCGGCGGCCGGCGCCGGGCGCGGTGCCGCGGTGGTCGTCACGACGGCCGTACGGACGCTCGTGGCCACCGGAGCGGAAGCCCGGGCGGTCGCCCTGACGGTCGCGGTTGAACGGACGGTCGCTGCCACGGTGGGTGGACGGACGCTCGTCACGACGGTCGCGGTTGAAACCGCCCGAGGGACGGTCGTCGCGGCGGAAGCCACCGGAGGGACGCTCGTCACGACGGTCGTCGCGGCGGAAACCGCCCGAGGGACGGTCGTCACGGCGGAAGCCACCGGAGGGACGCTCGTCACGACGGTCGTCGCGGCGGAAACCGCCCGAGGGACGGTCGTCACGGCGCTCGAAGGAACGGCCGCCACGGTCGTCACGGTTGAAGCCGCCACGGTCGCCGCGGTTGTTGTCACGGTCACGGTCGCGGTTGAAGCCACCGCGGTCGTCACGACGCTCGAAGGAACGGCCGCCGCGGTCGTCACGACGGTCGTCGCGGCGCTCGAAGGAACGGCCGCCGCGGTCGTCACGGTTGAAGCCGCCACGGTCACCGCGGTTGAAGCCGCCGCGGTCGTTGTCGCGACGCTCGAAGGAACGGCCGCCGCGGTCGTCACGACGGTCGTCGCGACGCTCGTAGTTGCCCCGCTCGTCACGGCGCTGACGCGGCTCGTACGCGGGACGCTCCTCGGGCTGCTCGGAGACCGGAGCCACCGCGGCCTCGGCCGGGGCCTCCACCGCGGCGTCCTGCTCGACGACAGCCTCGGCGGCCGCGACGACGGCCGTCTCCGGGTCCTCGCCGCGCTCACGCGCCACGCGGGCCACCAGACGGTCGGCCTCCTCGCGCAGCTCGGTCGCCCGGCGCTGCGCACGCTCCAGCTCCCTGGTGAGCTCGGAGACCTCACGCTCGGCCTGCTGCGCCGCGTTGCCCGCGGACTCGGCCTGGACCTCCGTCATCGAGCGGGCGCCGGTGATCTCGGCGACCGCCGGGTCGAAGGCCGCGCCGCCCTGGATGATGTGACGCCCCGCGTCGACGCCCGCGTCCTCCATCAGACGGAAGATCTGACGGCGCTGGTGCGGCAGCGAGAGCGAGACGACCGTGCCGGTGCGGCCGGCGCGCGCCGTGCGGCCCGCGCGGTGCAGGTAGTCCTTGTGGTCGCCGGCCGGGTCCACGTTCAGGACCAGGTCGATGCCGTCCACGTGGATGCCGCGGGCGGCGACGTCGGTCGCGACGAGCGCGTTGACGTAACCGTCCTTGAAGTCGGCCAGCGTGCGGGTGCGCGCGCCCTGGGTCATGCCGCCGTGCAGCGCGTCCGCCTTCACACCGGCGTCGCGCAGCTGCTCGGCGATACGGTCGGCGCCCAGCTGGGTGCGGACGAAGATGATGGTGCGGCCCTTGCGCGAGGCGATGGCGGAGGTGACCGGCGCCTTGTCCTTGGGCTTCACGATCAGGATGTGGTGCGACATGGTCGTGACGTTGCCCTGGGCGCTGTCGACCTCGTGCGTGACCGGGTTGCTCAGGTAGCGCTTGACCAGCGTGGAGATCTCGTTCTCCATCGTGGCGGAGAACAGCATCCGCTGGCCGCCGCCGGGGATCTGGTCGAGCAGCTCGGTGACCTCGGGCAGGAAGCCCAGGTCGGACATCTGGTCGGCCTCGTCGAGGACGGCGATCTGCACGTTCTCGAGGGAGCAGGCGCCGCGGTTGATGATGTCGCGCAGCCGGCCCGGGGTGGCGACGAGGATGTCGACGCCCCGCTCCAGGGCGTAGATCTGGTTGCTCATCGACGTACCGCCGCAGACGACCTTCATCTTCAGGCCGAGGACGTCGCCGTAGGGCTGCAGCGCGTCCGCGACCTGCATCGCCAGCTCACGCGTCGGCGTGAGGATGACGGCGCGCGGCTTGCGCTTCTCGGTGTGCCCGCCGGCCAGCGTGGCCAGGGTCGGCAGACCGAAGGAGAGGGTCTTGCCGGAGCCGGTGCGGCCACGGCCGAGGATGTCCTTGCCGGCCAGGGCGTCCGGGATGGTCGCGGCCTGGATCGGGAAGGGGCTGGTCACGCCGTTCTGCGCGAGCTTGCGCACGACGCCCTCGGGGAGACCGAGGTCGGCGAAGGTGAGTTCGGGGGTCTCGACGGAGGCCTCGGCGGCCTCGGTGACCTCGATCGCCGCTTCGTCGATCGACCCGCCGTCGTTCTCGGGCATGACGGCGTGATCAGTACTGGAAATGGACATGCGAATGCGAAACCTTCCGGAGTCTCTTCGGCACGCGCCCGTCAACTCCGTGTTCGCATTGCAAGGACCGCCTCTATGCGGTCAGCCACGGCAAGGGAGAGTACGCGCCACACGGCGCGCTCTGCAGTGGCGCCGGGCAAATGGGATCAAACGATCTACTACCATACGCACCCCGGTCGCGGAAGGCAAACCGAAGCCATCGTCGCAGCTCAGCCGCCCGTCCGAGCCGGCCCGCGGCCCGCGGGGCTCCGCCCGGCCGAGGCCCACGGACCCCGCCAGCCGGTGAACCCCACCGGTCCCGAAACACGCCCTACCAGACGGGCGCGCCGGCCTCCGGCGCCGGTTCCCGGTCCAGCAGCTGGGGCGCCGTCCCCCCGCCGCCCTCGTGCGCCGACGCCGACGGCTCGGCGACCGTCGGCTCCGGCGTGGGGGACGGCGGCTCCGGCGTCGGCACGGGCGGCACCGGGTCCGGGGACCGGGTGGGCGCGGGCGGCTGCACCCCGCTCGGCGTCGGCGCGCCCGGCCTGTCGGTCACCCCGGGCCGGACGGCCCCGGGTGAGGCCGCGGCGCTCCCGCCCGCCGACGGCGAGGCTCCCGCGGACGCCGACGCGCTCGCCCGCCCCCCGGCACCCTTCCCGTGTCCGTGCCTGCCGTCGCCGCCGGCCGCGCCCGCGCCGAACCCGCCGCCCGGGCCCCGCCCGTCGCCGCCCCCCGCCTCACGGCCCTGCCGGCCGGCCGAGTGCGAGGGCTTCGCCCGGCCGCCGTCGTCGTCCCCCACGCTCATACAGCCGGCGGCCGCGGCGACGGCCATCACCGTCACAGCCAGACGGACGGGAAGGTACAAGGGGCGCACAGGGCCACCTCCGGGGCAGACGCAAGAAGTCACGGTGCCCAACTCCCGCCGCCCGCAAGAGGACACGCGCGGGCCGCACGCACCCCTGCGCCGAACGGCTCAGCCGTACCCGAGCGCGTGCGGCCGGGCGTCGTCGATACCGAATCTCGGCGCCATGACAGGGCCCGCCATGGCCACGCAGACGGCGGAGACGGGCACCGTTACGAGCAGGGACACGGCGAGGACCTGCCGGCAGCCGGGCCGAACCGGTACACACCAACGGCCGGGACAGCCAAGACGGCTGAGCACCGGCTGTGTGCCTGGCGGAAGGTCAGGACTCCGTAAGTGCTCCGATCACGTGACCACTCACGGACAATGGGCCTGTGCTGGAGATGACACGCGACAGGTTCGAAGAACTGGTGAGTGAGGCCCTGGACCAGATCCCGCCGGAGTTGACGCGGGTCATGGACAACGTGGCTGTCTTCGTGGAGGACGAGCCGCCCGCCGACGACCCGGAGCTACTGGGGCTGTACGAGGGGACCCCGCTCACGGAACGCGGCGAGTGGTACGCCGGCGTCCTTCCGGACCGCATCACGATCTACATGGGCCCGACCCTGCGCTTCTGCG
The DNA here is from genome assembly GCF_003032475.1 of Streptomyces sp. P3. Lineage (NCBI taxonomy): Bacteria > Bacillati > Actinomycetota > Actinomycetes > Kitasatosporales > Streptomycetaceae > Streptomyces > Streptomyces sp. P3. Next base: position 2,404,719 of record NZ_CP028369.1, on the reverse strand, counting down.
AGACGTCGGAGGACGTGGTGCACGAGGTGGCCGTGACGGTCGTCCACGAGGTGGCGCATCACTTCGGCATCGAGGACGCGCGGCTCCATGAACTGGGCTGGGGCTGATCTCCCAGCGCCCCTCCCCGCCGCCGGGGGGAGGGCACGAACGGCCCGCATAACCGCGCCCGCACCGGGGCATACGGCACCAATGGCCCGTGTCCGCCTCCCCGCAGCAGCCCTGCGACGCCTCAAGCCCGCCCGGCGCCGGAACACCGTCCCCGAACTCGCCGCTCCTCCACGGCCGTGGCTGCGCGCCTTCGGCATGACCGCCGTCGTCCTTCTCGGCGCCTGGCTCGGGCTGCTGGTCGTCGGGAACGTCCGTGTCCCCGTCGGCCCCATGGACACCACGATGACCCTGCGCCCCTCCCTCACCGGCGGGACGAAGATCAACGTCTCCCCGCTGGGCGCGCTCAGCCTGGACAGCCACCTCGCGCCGGTCCGCCTCGACGTCAACGTCGACCAGCTCGACCCCGCCCGCTCCCAGGCCCTGGTCGACCACCCCGAACGCCTCTCCGGGCTCCAGGACGAGGTCGCCCACGACGTCGAGCACGGCACCATGGACCTCGCGGTCCGCTCCTGCGTCGCCGTCGTCTCCGGCGCCACCGCACTCGGCCTCGCGGTCTACCGCCGGCCGCGCCGCGCCCTCGCCGCCGGCGGCCTGGCGCTCGCCCTGCTGGCCGCCTCGGGCGCCAGCGCCTACGCCACCTGGAACCCCAAGTCGGTGCTGGAGCCCCGGTTCTCCGGTCTGCTGTCCTCCGCCCCGTCGCTCGTCGGCAACGCGCGCAGCATCGTCACCGAGTTCGACGTCTACCAGCAGGAACTCGCCCGCCTGGTCACCAACGTCACCAAGCTCTACGACGTGACCTCCACACTGCCTGCCTACTCGCCGGACCCGACCACCGTGCGCGTCCTACACGTCTCCGACATCCATCTCAACCCCGCGAGCTGGAAGATCATCTCGTCGCTGGTGGAGCAGTACAAGGTCGACGTCATCGTCGACTCCGGCGACACCATGGACCACGGCAGCGCGGCCGAGAACGGCTTCCTGGACCCCATCGCCACGCTGGGCGCGCCGTACGTGTGGGTCAGGGGCAACCACGACTCCCTCGTCACCCAGCGCTATCTGCAGGGCATGAAGAACGTGCACGTCCTCGACGGCGGCCGCGCGGTCAGCGTCGCCGGTCTGCGTTTCGCCGGCATCGGGGACCCGCAGTTCACCCCCGACCGCTCCGCCGCGCCGGGCGCCGCCGAGTCGGAGGAGGCGGCGGGCGCGCGACTGGCCGGGGCCCTGCGCACGCAGCGGGCGGCCGGCGCCCCCGTCGACGTGGCCGTCGTCCACGAGCCCTCCGCCGCCCGTGGCACCGACGGCGAGGTGCCCCTCGTCCTGTCCGGTCACCTCCACCACGAGGGGATGGAGGTCATGAAGAACGGCACCCGGCTGCGCGTCGAGGGGTCGACCGGCGGCAGCGGCCTGCGCGCCGTGGAGGGCAAGTATCCCGACCCGATCGAGGCGTCGATCCTCTACTTCGACCGCGGCACCCGCCGCCTCCAGGCCTGGGACGAGATCAAGCTCGGCGGTCTGGGCCTGACGACGGCCGAGGTCAGCCGCCACCTTCCGAAGGAGAACCAGCCGGGCGCCGCTCCGTCCCCCAGCCCGTCCCCCAGCCCCTCCTCCGGCTCACCCTCCGGCCCGCCCTCCGCCCCCTCCCCGAGCCCTGCCGCCGTCCCCTCGGGGACCTCCTCCCGGAAGGCCCCGTAAACCGTTTTGGCGATACCCCCCGGCATCCCATATGCTCATGACGTCCCCGACGCGCTGAGAAGCGCCCAGGCGGGCCGATAGCCCTCATCGTCTAGCGGCCTAGGACGCCGCCCTTTCAAGGCGGTAGCACGGGTTCGAATCCCGTTGGGGGCACGCAACACCGTGTGCGACACTGTCGTACACAACAGCTTGGTCCTGTGGAGCAGTTTGGAGTGCTCGCCACCCTGTCAAGGTGGAGGCCGCGGGTTCAAATCCCGTCAGGACCGCTGAGGTTTCACGTGAAACCTCGTGGCTGGGTAGCTCAGTTGGTACGAGCGATCGCCTGAAAAGCGATAGGTCGCCGGTTCGACCCCGGCCCCAGCCACCAGAACGAAACCCTCTCCGGGCTCCGGAGGGGGTTTTCGTCATGACGGGCCGGGCGGCCGCGCCCAAAAGCGCTCGCCGCTTCTTCGGCCGGGATGAGATCCTGGATCGCGTATGTCTACGCACCCCGCCCCCGGCGCCTCCGTTCCGGGCACTCCCGCCGCCGACTTCGGCGGCCTCGCATCCCGCCTGGCCGAGCTGTCCCTGCGCGACGCGCACCGCCTCGGGCGCAGGCTCGAAGGCGCGCGCAGGATCCGCAAGCCGGAGGCCCGTGCCGCCGTCCTCGCCGAGATCGGGGCGGAGGTCGCACAGGTCGAGGAACGGGCGGCCCTGCGACGCGGCCGCGTGCCGGCCGTGTCGTACCCCGAGCAGCTTCCGGTCAGCCAGAAGAAGGACGAGATCGCGGCCGCCATCCGTGATCATCAGGTCGTCATCGTCGCCGGTGAGACCGGCTCCGGAAAGACCACGCAGATTCCCAAGATCTGTCTTGAGCTCGGGCGCGGTGTCCGCGGCATGATCGGGCACACACAGCCCCGTCGTATCGCCGCCCGCACCGTGGCCGAGCGCGTCGCGGAGGAGCTGCGGACCCCGCTCGGCGAGGCCGTCGGCTGGAAGGTGCGGTTCACCGACCAGGTGAACCCGGACGCCACCTTCGTGAAGCTGATGACGGACGGCATCCTGCTCGCGGAGATCCAGACCGACCGCGAGCTGCGCGCCTACGACACGATCATCATCGACGAGGCCCACGAGCGGTCCCTCAACATCGACTTCCTGCTGGGCTATCTGGCCCAGCTGCTGCCACGCCGACCGGACCTCAAGGTCGTCATCACCTCCGCGACCATCGACCCGGAGCGCTTCTCCCGGCACTTCGGCGACGCCCCGATCGTCGAGGTCAGCGGACGCACCTACCCGGTCGAGGTCCGCTACCGGCCGCTCCTCGAGGAGGACGCCGAGGACGCCGACCGCGACCAGATCACCGCGATCACCGACGCCGTCGAGGAACTGATGGGCGAGGGGCAGGGCGACATCCTCGTCTTCCTCTCCGGCGAGCGGGAGATCCGCGACACCGCGGACGCGCTGGAGAAGAAGAAGTACCCCCGCGCCGGGGGCGCTGACTGGCAGGGCACCGAGGTCCTGCCGCTCTACGCCCGGCTCTCGCACGCCGAGCAGCACCGGGTCTTCCAGCAGCACACGGGCCGCAGGATCGTTCTGGCGACGAACGTGGCGGAGACGTCCCTGACCGTCCCGGGCATCAAGTACGTCATCGACCCGGGCTTCGCGCGCATCAGCCGCTACAGCCACCGCACCAAGGTCCAGCGCCTGCCCATCGAGCCGATCTCGCAGGCCAGCGCCAACCAGCGCAAGGGCCGCTGCGGCCGCACCAGCGACGGCATCTGCATCCGGCTGTACGACGAGGACGACTTCGTCGCCCGCCCCGAGTTCACTGACGCGGAGATCCTGCGCACCAACCTGGCGAGCGTCATCCTGCAGATGACCGCGGCCGGCCTCGGCGACATCGAGAAGTTCCCGTTCATCGACCCGCCGGACCACCGCAACATCCGGGACGGCGTCCAGCTGCTCCAGGAACTGAACGCGCTGGACCCGGCCGAGAAGGACCCCCGCAGGCGGCTCACCCCGACCGGCCGCAAGCTGGCCCAGCTGCCCGTCGACCCGCGCCTCGCCCGCATGGTTCTGGAGGCCGACAGGAACGGCTGTGTGCGCGAGGTCATGGTGATAGCCGCCGCGCTCTCCATCCAGGACCCGCGCGAGCGCCCGGCCGACAAACAGACGCAGGCCGACCAGCAGCACGCCCGCTTCCGGGACGAGACGAGCGACTTCCTCGCCTACCTCAACCTGTGGCGGTACGTCCGCGAGCAGCAGAAGGAGCGGGGCTCCTCCTCCTTCCGGCGTATGTGCAAGCAGGAGTACCTGAACTTCCTGCGCATCCGTGAGTGGCAGGACATCTACTCGCAGCTGCGCACGGTCGCCAAGCAGATGGGCATTCACCTGAACGAGGAGGACGCGCCCGAGCAGAGCGTCCACGTCTCCCTCCTCGCGGGTCTGCTGTCCCACATCGGCATGAAGGACGTGAAGACCGCCGGAGCGGAGGGTGGGAGAAACACAGGCAAGAACGAGTACCTGGGCGCGCGGAGCGCCAAGTTCGCGATCTTCCCCGGGTCGGCCCTCTTCAAGAAGCAGCCCCGCTTCTTGATGTCCGCCGAACTGGTGGAGACGAGCCGCCTGTGGGCCCGCGTCAACGCGAAGATCGAGCCCGAGTGGGTCGAGCCGCTCGCCGGGCACCTCCTGAAGCGGACGTACAGCGAACCGCGCTGGGAGAAGGACCAGGCGGCCGTGATGGCGGACGAGAAGGTCACGCTGTACGGCGTCCCGATCATCGCCCAGCGCAAGGTCAACTACGGCCGGATCGACCCGGAGACCTCCCGCGACCTGTTCATCCGCAACGCGCTGGTGGAGGGCGACTGGCGCACGCACCACAAGTTCTTCTCCGACAACCGCCGCCTCCTCAGCGAGGTCGAGGAGCTGGAGCACCGCGCGCGGCGCCGGGACATCGTGGTCGACGACGAGACGCTGTTCGACTTCTACGACCAGCGGGTGCCGGAACACGTCGTCTCGGGGGCGCACTTCGACTCCTGGTGGAAGCACGAACGGCACGAGCAGCCCGACCTCCTCGACTTCGAACGCGAGATGCTCATCCGGGAGTCGGCGGAGGCGGTCACCAAGGCCGACTACCCGGACTCCTGGCGGCAGGGCCCGCTGAAGTTCCGTGTCACGTACCAGTTCGAGCCGGGGGCGGACGCGGACGGCGTGACCGTCCACGTCCCCCTCCAGGTGCTCAACCAGGTCACGGACGAGGGCTTCGACTGGCAGATCCCCGGGCTGCGGGAGGAGGTCGTCACGGAGCTGATCCGTTCCCTCCCCAAGCCGATCCGGCGCAACTACGTGCCCGCGCCGAACTTCGCGAAGCGTTTCCTGGACCAGGCGGTCCCCCTGCGGGAGCCCCTGACGACCGCCATGGCCCGGGAGCTCAAGCGGATGGTCGGCGTCCCCTTCGAGGCCGACGACTTCGACTGGTCACGGCTGCCCGACCACCTGAAGATCACGTTCCGGATCGTCGATGAGCGACGCCGCAAGCTGGCCGAGGACAAGGACCTGGAGTCCCTGAAGCTGCGACTGAAACCGAAGGCCAGGCAGGCCATCTCCCAGGCGGCCGCGGCCACCGCCGAGCGGCAGGGCGGCGAGTCCCTGGAGCGCTCGGGCCTGACGGACTGGACGATCGGCACCCTCACCCGCGTCTTCGAGACCCGCCGCGCCGGCCAGCCGGTGAAGGCGTACCCGGCACTCGTCGACGACGGACCGGCGGCGAACACCGTCTCCGTGCGCCTCTTCGACACGGAGGCGGAACAGGCCGAGGCCATGTGGAAGGGCACCCGCCGGCTGATCCTGCGGAGCATCCCGGTCAACCCGGCAAAGTTCGCATCCGAGAAGTTGACGAACGTTCAAAAGCTGGCGCTGTCCGCGAATCCGCACGGGTCCGTCCAGGCGCTGTTCGACGACTGCGCGATGGCCGCGGCGGACCGGCTGATCGCCGACTTCGGCGGGCCGGCCTGGGACGAGGAGTCGTACCGCAAGCTGTACGAGAAGGTGCGCGCGGAGATCGTCGACACGACCGTGCGGGCCGTCGACCAGGTGCAACAGGTCCTCGCGGCCTGGCAGTCCTGTGAGCGCCGCCTGAAGGGCGTGCGCAGCCCCGTACTGCTGGCGAACCTGACGGACGTGCGCACACAGCTGGACGCGCTCGTGAAGCCCGGCTTCGTGACCTGGGCGGGGCTGCGCCGGCTGCCCGACCTGATGCGCTACCTGGTGGCCGCGGACCGCAGGCTGCAGCAGATGCCGACCGGCGCGCAGCGGGACACCGCGCGCATGGAGAAGGTCCACGAGATGCAGGACGAGTACGCGTGGCTGCTGGAACAGCTGCCCGCGGGCCGGCCGGTGCCCCGGCAGGTCCTGGAGATCCGCTGGATGATCGAGGAGCTCCGGGTCAGCTATTTCGCCCACGCGCTGGGCACGGCCTACCCGGTCTCCGACAAGCGGATCGTGAAGGCGATCGACGCGGCGGCACCGTGACGGCTCGCTCACGGAGAGTGAGTTCGACCACCGGGCTCACCCTCCTGTACAGTCCTTCTCGCAGCGCAACGCAACATCAAGTGCCGCAAAAGCAAGGTCCTGTGGAGCAGTTTGGAGTGCTCGCCACCCTGTCAAGGTGGAGGCCGCGGGTTCAAATCCCGTCAGGACCGCAGTGAGAGCCCGGATCTTCGGATCCGGGCTCTTTCGCGTTCCCCCGAGAACCTTTCGCGTCCCCCACGGGCGTTCCGCGTGCCCCACGGGCGTGCCGCGTGCCCCTGTGCCGCGGCGAGCGCCCGGCGACGCCCTTGACGGCGTCACATTCGGCCGGTACCCCAGAACTCAGGGCCCGTTCCCCGCGGCGCCCGCGTGGAGGTGGGGCATGACGGCATCGGTCAGGCACGAGACGCGGGCCCTGCTCCGCGCGCACCTGTCGGCCGCGTCGTCCTACCGGCACCTGACCCGGCACTGCCCGATCTGCCACCGCTTGCTGAAACTGGCGATGGACGGCGCGCCTTGGGGCGCCCAGGCCCTCGAAGGGGCCGCTCCGGGGCCCGTCGAGGACGAGAGCCCCTCCCGCCGCGGCACGGACGCGGCCGGCGCCGCGCACCCGGCCCACACCCCACCCGCGACCGACCCGAAGGGCGCCCCCGATGCCCACCCGGTGTGACGCGGCGAGCCGCGGACCGTACCCACAACCGGACTCCTGTGGCACAGTGAAGTTCAATCGTCTACTAGCGCACGTGACTCACCGGTAACAAGCCCTTTGGTATGTGACGGGTGTCACTGCATGAGTTTTGAAAACCCGGGTTCTTACCACGCTCCTACAACTGGTCAATTTAATATGTGCAATTGCACCACTCCGGAGGATGCCCCCCGGAACCCTCCCAGAGCCTCCCCAGACTCCGACAAGGTCGCTCACAGAGCCACTTGATACCACCCGGGGAGCGACCCCAAGTGCGCTCGAGCGCACAAAAAAGATCGCGCCGGACTCGGCGGAGTCCGGCGCGATCGACGACGTTTCCCTAGGGATGCGGGGCCTGTTGGGGCAGGACCCACGTCGCTTGATGCCAGTTCTCGGGCGTGCGCTCAGGTGGGGGAACCTGACGGATTGCCCGATATGCGGTTGTCAGGCCTCGCTGCGCTGCTGCGGGATACCCGCGAGCAGTGCGCGGACCTCAGCCTCGCGATAACGGCGATGCCCGCCGAGCGTGCGGATCGACGTGAGCTTGCCGGCCTTCGCCCACCGCGTGACCGTCTTGGGGTCGACGCGGAACATCGTGGCGACCTCAGCCGGGGTCAGCAGCGGCTCAGCATCAGGGGTGCGAGCGGTCATGAGCGGCCTCCTCGGGAGAACCGATCGTTCTCGGTTCTTTCCTCTAAATTCTGCACCTTGACCCGCGTTGCCCGAAATGGCGGATGCGGGTCGAGTCGGTTATAGGACGAACGGCTTGTCCTCGGCACTACAACTACACCATCCGTCCAGCCGCGTCGGCCAAACCGATGGAATTGCCCCCCAGGTGTTCATCGGCGACGGAAGCCGATGGACCATGCCATAGCGGACAGTCACACCACTGTGACGATCAGTCACAGGGTGATCGCGAGCCGCCAGGCCCCGCAAAGCACGCAATACCGAGATTCCCCCCACGATGGAACATAAGTAGGCGGACGGAGTCCTCCCCGGACTCCTTGTCCTATTTTGGCACGAGGAGGGGCAACCGGCGCAAGGGCCGTGTACGTGCGCTCCATCACCCTTGCGACAAAAGCCCGGATCGGGACCTACGTCCCGTCAGTTCCGTGAAGTGCCGCCGACCGTACGCTGTTCGGCCTCCGCACGGCCGTGACGTACGTCACTTATGACAGCGTTGTCGTATCTGTCACACCGTCAGTTCACGGCTCGGCCGGTTCACAGCCCGGTCAGTTCGCCGAACGCCGGTCCCGTACCGACCGCCACCGCTCGACGAGCCGCGCGTACGCCTCACCGGCCGCCGCGCCGTCCCCGGTCCGCAGCGCCTCGATGCCCTCGGCCACGTCCCTCGCCGAGTGATCGTCCTCGAGATCACCGGCCGGAAGCACGTGCACGAGACCGCCGTAATCCAGTTCCACAAGCGAACGCGGATGGAACTCCTCCAGCCAGCGGCCCACGTCCAGCAGACCCTCCACGAGCGGCCCCTCGTCCATGGAGTCCTTCAGCGTGCGCAGCGAGCGGGCCACCCGGCGGCGCGCCTGCACCATCGGTGTGCGGTAGCGCAGCACCGGGGCGACCTCCCCGGTCCCCTTCTCGTACGCGCGCTCCTCGTCGGAGACCAGCACGAACCAGTGGAGCGGCACCTGCCAGACCGCCATGCGGATCCACGGGCGGGCGTCGGGGTTGCTCTCCAGCCAGCGTTCGTGGTCCTGGGCGGCCTGCAGGCGCACCACCTCGGGGAGCGCCGCCTCCAGAACCGGCCGGGGCAGTTCCTCGTCGAGTTCCGCCAGCGCCAGCCAGCCGCGCAGCCGGGTGCGCCAGGGGCAGACGCAGAGCACGCCGTCCACCTCGGTCACGAACGCGTCGCCGCTCTCCTGCACCGGTGCCGCGACCGGCGGGGTGGGCAGCAGGCCGGCCAGCGAGCGGCGCAGCTCGTCCTGGTAGGAGGGCAGGTCGGGGCGGCGGGCGTAGCGGGCCCAGTGGGTGCGCTCGGGCTCGGGGAAAGCCGCCAGCGGCTCGTACACGCGCAGATAGACCGCGTACGGAACGATCACCGAGGACACCTTGGGCACGCCTGCTCCCTCCCCCTTCGGCCGACGGGGAAACCCCTGCGAATCGTCCCACGGCGGCACGCCGCGAGAAGGTGATCCCACGCACTGCGAGATCGGCGGGCCGTGCAGGCTCTACGCTCAGAACACAGGTCCCGCCACCCTTACGGTGCCTGTGCCCCGACCGCCGCTAGTTACCCGGGAGTCACCACAGTGACCGACGTATCCGGCGCACCTGCTGATGTACTGCGCACCCTGTTCCACTCGGACCAGGGTGGCCATGAGCAAGTCGTGCTCTGCCAGGACCGTGCGAGCGGCCTCAAGGCCGTCATCGCCCTGCATTCCACCGCTCTGGGCCCCGCCCTCGGCGGCACCCGCTTCTATCCGTACGCGACCGAGGCGGAGGCCGTCGCCGACGCGCTGAACCTCGCGCGCGGGATGTCGTACAAGAACGCCATGGCCGGGCTGGACCACGGCGGCGGCAAGGCTGTGATCATCGGTGATCCCGACACGATCAAGTCCGAGGAGCTGCTGCTCGCGTACGGCCGTTTCGTGGCTTCCCTCGGCGGTCGCTATGTGACCGCCTGCGACGTCGGCACCTATGTCGCCGACATGGACGTCGTGGCGCGCGAGTGCCGCTGGACGACCGGGCGCTCGCCGGAGAACGGCGGCGCGGGCGACTCCTCCGTACTGACCGCCTTCGGCGTCTACCAGGGCATGCGGGCCTCCGCACAGCACCTGTGGGGCGACCCGTCGCTGCGCGGCCGCACCGTCGGCATCGCGGGCGTCGGCAAGGTCGGCCACCACCTCGTCCGGCATCTGCGCGAGGAGGGCGCCCAGGTCGTGATCACGGACGTCCGCGCGGACGCGGTGCGCAGGATCCTCGAGCAGCACCCGGAGGGCGTGACGGCCGTCGCGGACACCGAGGCGCTGATCCGGGTCGAGGGTCTCGACATCTACGCACCCTGCGCTCTCGGCGGGGCGCTCGACGACGACTCGGTGCCGGTGCTGACGGCGAGAATCGTCTGCGGCGCGGCCAACAACCAGCTCGCCCATCCGGGCGTGGAGAAGGACCTCGCCGACCGCGGGATCCTCTACGCGCCGGACTACGTGGTGAACGCCGGCGGGGTCATCCAGGTCGCCGACGAACTGCACGGCTTCGACTTCGACCGGTGCAGGGCGAAGGCGGCGAAGATCTTCGACACCACACTCGGAATCTTCGCACGTGCGAAGGAGGACGGGATTCCGCCGGCCGCGGCGGCCGACCGGATCGCCGAGCAGCGGATGCACGAGGCGGCTCGGGCGCGCGGCTGGTGATCTTCCGGCGGGGCCTCAGGGCGTCCCGTCCGGGGGTTTCGGCGGTACCGGCCGGTGGAAAGTTAGAGAGAACTCTCACTCCTCCCGGCGGGTCGCCCGCCGATAAGTGGTTAAAATCGCCACTGACCAGCGAGGACGGGGCGCTCGAAGGGTGCTGCGCACACGCGCGTGGTACGGGCGACGTACCGTACGGGCGTGGGCTCAGGTACCGTGGGAGCCCTACGACGGGCTCTCCATGGAGAGGCCGTCCTGGATCATGAACGCGTGTCAACCTGGGGCCGTCGAGCCCCGTCGTTGAGGGGGTCGAGCCATGGGGCGCGGCCGGGCCAAGGCCAAGCAAGCGAAGGTCGCCCGCCAGCTGAAGTACAACAGCGGCGGGACGGATCTCTCGCGCCTGGCCGAAGAGCTGGGCGCATCGCCATCGAACATTCCGCCGAACGGTCAACCGTTCGAGGATGATGACGATGAGCAAGACGACGACCCGTACGCACGGTACGCCGAGCTGTACGGGGACGACGACGAGGATGACGGCGAGGACTCCTCGCAACACCGTCGCGGCGCTTGACCTTGTACTGAGCACTCACCCGGTCGGTGACTTCGGTCACCGACCGGGTCTTGTGCTGCCTGCGTGGCCACCCGCCGTCCGGCGGTCCTACGCGGCGTAGTCCCCGACCAGCTCCGCGCCGGTCGGGTGCTCGGCGCGCTCGGTGATCTCGCCGGCGATCCAGGCCTCGACGCCGCGGTCGGCCAGCGTCGCGAGCGCGACGTCCGCCGACTCCTCGGGCACGATCGCCATCATGCCGACGCCCATGTTGAGGGTCTTCTCCAGCTCCAGGCGCTCGACCGAACCGGTCCTGCCGACCAGGTCGAAGATCGGGGCCGGGGTCCAGGTGGAGCGGTCCACGACGGCGTGCAGCCCGTCCGGGATCACGCGGGCCAGGTTGGCCGCGAGGCCGCCTCCGGTGATGTGCGAGAAGGCGTGCACGTCCGTGGTGCGGGTGAGGGCCAGACAGTCCAGCGAGTAGATCTTGGTGGGCTCCAGGAGCTCCTCGCCGAGGGTGCGGCCGAGCTCGTCGATCCGCGCCTCCAGCGACAGGCCGGCCTCGTTCAGCAGGACGTGCCGGACCAGCGAGTACCCGTTCGAGTGAAGGCCGGAGGCCGCCATGGCGATCACCGCGTCACCCGTACGGATGCGATCCGGGCCGAGCAGCCGGTCGGCCTCCACGACGCCCGTGCCGGCGCCGGCGACGTCGAAGTCGTCCTCGCCGAGGAGACCCGGGTGCTCGGCCGTCTCGCCGCCGACCAGGGCGCAGCCGGCGAGCACACAGCCCTCGGCGATGCCCTTGACGATGGCGGCGACCCGCTCGGGGTGGACCTTGCCGACGCAGATGTAGTCGGTCATGAACAGCGGTTCGGCGCCGCACACCACGATGTCGTCCATGACCATCGCGACCAGGTCGTGGCCGATGGTGTCGAACACGCCGAGCCGGCGCGCGATGTCGACCTTGGTGCCGACGCCGTCCGTGGCGGAGGCGAGCAGGGGGCGCTCGAAGCGCTTGAGGGCGGAGGCGTCGAAGAGGCCGGCGAAACCGCCGAGGCCGCCCAGGACCTCGGGGCGCTGCGTCTTCTTCACCCACTCCTTCATCAGCTCCACGGCGCGGTCGCCGGCTTCGATGTCGACGCCCGCAGCTGCGTAGCTGGCACCAGTTGTCTCAGACATGACGGTGAGAACTTTCGTGTCGTACGGCGGGTGTGACGGGCTGTCTACGGACGGCGGATCGCGTCGGCCGCGGCCGTGGCGGCCGGACCGGCGGCCAGCTCCGTCTCCAGGAGCTGCTTGCCGAGCAGCTCGGGATCGGGGAGCTCCATCGGGTACTCGCCGTCGAAGCAGGCGCGGCAGAGGTTCGGCTTGGCGATGGTGGTCGCCTCGATCATGCCTTCGATGGAGATGTACGAGAGCGAGTCGGCGCCCAGGGAGGTGCCGATCTCGTCGATGGTCATGCCGTTGGCGATCAGCTCCGCGCGCGTGGCGAAGTCGATGCCGAAGAAGCACGGCCACTTCACGGGCGGCGAGGAGATGCGGATGTGCACCTCGGCCGCGCCCGCCTCGCGGAGCATGCGGACCAGGGCCCGCTGGGTGTTGCCGCGCACGATCGAGTCGTCGACGACGACCAGGCGCTTGCCCTTGATGACTTCCTTGAGCGGGTTCAGCTTCAGGCGGATGCCCAGCTGGCGGATCGTCTGCGAGGGCTGGATGAACGTCCGGCCGACGTAGGCGTTCTTCACCAGGCCCGCGCCGAAGGGGATGCCCGACGCCTCGGCGTAGCCGATGGCGGCGGGGGTGCCGGACTCCGGTGTCGCTATGACGAGATCGGCGTCGACCGGCGCTTCCTTGGCGAGCTTGCGGCCCATCTCCACACGGGAGAGGTACACGTTGCGCCCGGCGATGTCGGTGTCCGGACGAGCCAGGTACACGTACTCGAAGACACAGCCCTTGGGCTTCGCTTCCGCGAACCGGGAGGTCCGCAGGCCGTTCTCGTCGATGGCGACGAACTCGCCCGGCTCGATCTCGCGGACGTAGCTCGCCCCGCAGATGTCGAGCGCGGCGGACTCGGAGGCGACCACCCAGCCGCGCTCGAGCCGGCCGAGGACCAGCGGGCGGATGCCCTGGGGGTCGCGGCCCGCGTAGAGCGTGTGCTCGTCCATGAAGACGAGCGAGAAGGCGCCCTTGACCTGCGGGAGGACCTGATGGGCGGCCTCCTCGATGGTCAGCGGCTTGCCGCCCTCGTCGACCTGGGCCGCGAGGAGCGCGGTGAGCAGGTCGGTGTCGTTGGTCGCCGCGACGCGCGGGGTGCGGCCCTCCTGCTTGGGCAGGTCGGCGACCATCTCGGCGAGCTGGGCGGTGTTGACGAGGTTTCCGTTGTGACCGAGCGCGATCGAACCGTGCGCGGTGGCGCGGAACGTCGGCTGGGCGTTCTCCCACACGGAGGCGCCGGTGGTCGAGTAGCGGGCGTGACCGACCGCGATATGACCCTGGAGCGAACCGAGTGAGGTCTCGTCGAAGACCTGGGACACCAGGCCCATGTCCTTGAAGACGAGGATCTGCGAACCGTTGCTGACCGCGATCCCCGCGGATTCCTGACCTCGATGCTGTAGGGCGTAGAGCCCGAAGTAAGTGAGCTTGGCGACCTCTTCACCGGGAGCCCAGACACCGAAGACGCCGCAGGCGTCCTGGGGGCCCTTCTCACCGGGGAGCAGATCATGACTGAGTCGACCGTCACCACGTGGCACGCCACCGAGTGTAGGCGAGATCGACCACTGGTCCGAATTGGGGATACCCGCCGGTAACTGGATCACCGGATGGCCGCGACGACCGCGGTCAAGGCGTTTCCACAGGTCAGGGACGAGATTCGGTGATCCACTCGGGGATCGGGTGGACCATCGGAGCGACCCGGTGGGCACCTGATGCGCGGGCATGAGTGAGCTGTCGCACACCAATAGGGGTGGTGGGCGCCGGCCTGGTCTCATTTCCTGGTCAGTCGGACCTGGTCGCCGTCGGTGGTGCCGAGGGTCAGCGTGGCGCCGTCGACCTCGGCGGTGAGGGTCCCGTCGGCGAGCGTGCCGGCCAGTGTGCGCTCGAACGCCATGGGCTGTTTCTCGCAGGCCATCCTCGTCGACCGCGCGTCGCTGAACCGGACGCGGTCGCCCTGGACGGCGGCTTTCGCGGTGAAGTGGTTGCAGCCGTAGTTGCCGGCCGCCTTCCCGTCCTCGATCTCGACGTACGCGCCGGAAGGGGCGCGCTGGACGGCCCCGTCGACGGTGACGCTGTCGACGTTCCACCTGACCCCGGTGACGGGCTGTTCGGCGCGCACCTCGCCGCTGCCGGGCTGCTCGCCGCCCGCCTTCTCGCCTCCGCAGGCCGCGGCGAGCGGGACGAGCAGGACGGCGGCGGTCAACGCCGTGCGGCGCCGGTACGGGTGCGCGTGCGTGGGGCTGTGCCTCTGCCTGGACATACCGGTTCGACGGGGCAGGTGGGGTGGTCGGTTCCGTCCCGGCCAGGGCCACCGCACCGGCGCTGGCACCGGCACCGGCACCGGCACCGGGTTCAGCCCATCAGGGGGAGCAGCGCCGCGAGGTCCGCCCGCTCGCCGCTCGCCGCGACCTTCGCCTGCTGGACGGCGTCCTCCCAGGTCACCCGGCCGGTGGCCAGCCGGATCCAGGTCAGCGGGTCGGTCTCCACGACGTTGGGCGGGGTGCCCCGGGTGTGCCGGGGGCCCTCGACGCACTGCACGACGGCGTACGGCGGGATCCGCACCTCGGTCGCGCCGCCGGGTGCCTTGGCGGCGAGGGCGTCGGCGAGGAGCCGGGTGGCGGCGGCGAGCGCCTGGCGGTCGTACGGGACGTCCAGACCGGGGACGGCCGCGTTCAGGTCGTCGGTGTGCACGGCCAGCTCGACGGTGCGGGTGACGAGGTAGTCGGCCAGGCTCATGGCGCCGGTGCGGGTCGCCAGCAGCCGGTCGCCGGGGACGGCGGCGAGGGCGGCGGCGAAGCGCTCCCCGGTGCGGGCGTAGAGGACGTCCAGATCGGGGTCGGCCGCGGCGAGCTCCCGGGTGCGCTCGCCGATCTCGGCGGCGCGGGCGGCGGTGGCGAACGGCCACTCCAGGAGGGTGAGCTCCGCCTTCGCGGGTTCGTCCCGCTCGATGTTGCGGCTGACGGTCTCCACCGCCATGGTCACGTGCGCGGCCAGCTCCCGCACGGTCCATCCCGGCAGCCGCGTGGGCAGTGCGAGCTGCTCGGGCGTGAGGGTTCCCACGGCACGTCGCACGTTCCCGAACTGGGCCGTCACCGCGGACCGGGTTTTGGCGGGGTCGTAGGTGCGGGCGCGCTTCTTGGCCGGAGGCATGACGGCGAGCCTATGCCTTGTGATGCAAGGCCTGCATCGGCCGGACGCACACGGATCAGAAGGCCCAGGTCGATCACCCGTGAGTGTGCTGGACGGCGAAAGCCGCCCCGCGACGCCGGGCCCGGACAACGCTGGCCTTCGCCTGGAAGGGGGTGCAACATGACGGTTATGGCCGAGCGCACGTCTCAGATGTCGGTGGAGGAGTTCGAAACGATCGCCTCCGCCGCTCCCGAGACCGTCACGTTGGAATTCATCAACGGACGGATCGGAGTCAAGAAGGTGGCGGACGGAGACCACGACACCATCGTCACCTGGCTGGCCCGGCGCTGCATGCAGACCAGGCCTGACCTGGACCTGTACCAGGGCCGAGGGCTCAGGGTGGAGGCATATCGGGAAGGCAGGGTGAAACCGGACGCGGTGCTCGTACCAGAGGCCCACTTTGCGGGCCAGGGCGAGTGGGCCGACCCGGACGGCGCGCTCATGGTCGTCGAAGTCACCTCGTACGACTCGGACACCGACCGACGGGACCGGCACGAGAAGCCGACCGCGTACGGGCAGGCCGGGATCCCCCTGTACCTCCTTGTCGACCGGGACTCCTGCACGGTCACGGTGCACAGCAACCCGGACCGGCAGGTCGGCGGCTACCGCACCATCGAGACCTCGAAGTTCGGCGAGAAGGTGTGCATCCCCGGTCCGATGAACGTCGAGCTCGACACGGAGATCCTCAAGAACTACGTCCGCTGAACGCCCGACAAGCCGAGAAGGCCCCGCCCGGCAACGTGATCCGGTGGGGCCTTCACCGTCGTACGACCGCCTACGCGAGCAGCCCCGGGATCGTCCCCTCATGGGCCTCGCGCAGCTCCTCCAGGGGCAGTTCGAACTCGCCCTGGAGCTCGACCGTGTCGCCGTCCACGACGCCGATGCGGGTGACGGGCAGACCGCGCGCCCCGCACATGTCGTTGAAGCGGAGTTCCTCGGACCGCGGGACGGCCACCACGGCACGGCCCGCCGACTCGGAGAACAGGAGCGTGAACGCGTCCAGCCCGTCCGGGACGACCAGCCGCGCGCCCTTGCCGCCGAGCAGCGCCGACTCGACGACCGCCTGGATCAGACCGCCGTCCGACAGGTCGTGCGCGGAGTCGATCATTCCGTCGCGGGAGGCGGAGATCAGGATCTCGGCGAGCAGCCGCTCCCGCTCCAGGTCGACCTTCGGGGGCAGGCCGCCGAGGTGGTCGTGGACGACCTGGGACCAGGCCGAGCCGCCGAACTCCTCGCGGGTGTCGCCGAGGAGGTAGAGCAGCTGGCCCTCCTCCTGGAAGGCGACCGGCGTGCGCCGCGCCACGTCGTCGATGACGCCCAGCACCGCGACCACGGGGGTCGGGTGGATGGCCGCCTCGCCGGTCTGGTTGTAGAGGGAGACGTTGCCGCCGGTCACCGGGGTGCCGAGCTGCTGGCAGGCGTCGGCCAGGCCGCGGATGGCCTCCGCGAACTGCCACATCACCGCCGGGTCCTCGGGAGAGCCGAAGTTCAGGCAGTCGGAGACGGCGAGCGGCTTGGCGCCGGTCGTCGCCACGTTGCGGTACGCCTCGGAGAGCGCCAGCTGCGCGCCCGCGTACGGGTCGAGCTTGGCGTACCGGCCGTTGCCGTCGGTCGCGATGGCGACGCCGAGGCCGGTCTCCTCGTCGATCCGGATCATGCCCGAGTCCTCGGGCTGCGCGAGGACGGTGTTGCCCTGCACGAAGTGGTCGTACTGCGAGGTGATCCACTTCTTGGAGGCCTGGTTCGGGGAGGACACCAGCTTCAGGACCTGGTCCTTCAGCTCCTCGCCCGTCGTCGGCCTCGGCAGCTTGTTCGCGTCGTCGGCCTGGAGGGCGTCCTGCCAGTCCGGGCGGGCGTAGGGACGCTCGTAGACCGGGCCGTCGTGGGCGACGGTGCGCGGGTCCACGTCGACGATCTTGCCGCCGTGCCAGAAGATCTCGAGGCGGTCGCCGTCGGTCACCTCGCCGATGACGGTGGCGATGACGTCCCACTTGTCGCAGATCTCGAGGAACCGGTCGACCTTCGCCGGCTCGACGACCGCGCACATGCGTTCCTGCGACTCGCTCATGAGGATTTCCTCGGGCGAGAGCGTGGAGTCGCGCAGCGGTACGTCGTCCAGCGTGACGCGCATGCCGCCGGAGCCGTTGGAGGCGAGCTCGGACGTGGCGCAGGAGAGGCCGGCCGCGCCGAGGTCCTGGATGCCGACGACCAGCTTCTCCTTGAAGGCCTCCAGGGTGCACTCGATGAGGAGCTTCTCCTGGAACGGGTCGCCGACCTGTACGGCCGGACGCTTCGACGGCTTGGCGTCGTCGAAGGTCTCGGAGGCCAGGATCGACGCGCCGCCGATGCCGTCGCCGCCCGTGCGGGCCCCGTAGAGGATGACCTTGTTGCCCGCGCCGGAGGCCTTCGCGAGGTGGATGTCCTCGTGCCGCATCACACCGATGGCGCCGGCGTTGACCAGCGGGTTGCCCTGGTAGCAGGCGTCGAAGACGACCTCGCCGCCGATGTTCGGCAGGCCCAGGCAGTTGCCGTAGCCGCCGATGCCCGCGACCACGCCCGGCAGGACGCGCTTGGTGTCGGGGTGGTCGGCGGCGCCGAAGCGCAGCGGGTCCACGACCGCGACCGGGCGCGCGCCCATCGCGATGATGTCGCGGACGATGCCGCCGACGCCCGTGGCCGCACCCTGGTAGGGCTCGACGTACGAGGGGTGGTTGTGCGACTCGACCTTGAAGGTGACCGCGTAGCCCTGGCCGACGTCGACGACGCCCGCGTTCTCACCGATGCCCACGAGCAGGGCGTCGGACTGGGGGGCCTTCTCGCCGAACTGGCGGAGGTGCACCTTGGAGGACTTGTACGAGCAGTGCTCGGACCACATCACGGAGTACATGGCGAGCTCGGCGCCGGTGGGCCGGCGGCCGAGGATCTCCACGACCCGCTCGTACTCGTCCTTCTTCAGGCCGAGCTCGGCCCAGGGCAGCTCGACGTCGGGGGTCTCGGTCGCGTGCTCGACCGTGTCCAGAGGCGTCCGGCTCATGCGTTGACCAGCTTCTTGAGGATCGAGGTGAAGAACGGCAGACCGTCGGTGCGGCCGGACCCGATGAGGGGTTCGACGGCGTGCTCCGGGTGCGGCATCAGGCCCACGACGTTGCCGGTCTCGTTCGTGATGCCGGCGATGTCACGGAGCGAGCCGTTGGGGTTACCCCGTTCATCGGCGACTCCGTCGCGGGCCAGGTAACGGAAGGCGACCCGGCCCTCGGCCTCCAGCTCGTCGAGCGTGCGCTCGTCGGCGACGTACCGGCCGTCCATGTTCTTCAGCGGGATGTGGATCTCCTGGCCGGCCGTGTAGTCGGTGGTCCAGGCGGTCTCCGCGTTCTCCACCCGCAGCTTCTGGTCGCGGCAGATGAAGTGGAGGTGGTCGTTGCCGAGCATCGCGCCGGGCAGCAGGTGGGCCTCGGTGAGGATCTGGAAGCCGTTGCAGATGCCGAGAACCGGCAGGCCGGCCTTCGCCTGCTCGATGAGGGGCTCCATCACGGGGGAGAAACGCGCGATGGCGCCGGCCCGCAGATAGTCGCCGTAGGAGAAACCTCCGCACAGCACCACGGCGTCGACCTGGTGGAGGTTCTTGTCCTTGTGCCAGAGGGCGACGGGCTCGGCGCCCGCGAGCCGGATCGCACGCTGGGTGTCCCGGTCGTCGAGGCTGCCGGGAAAAGTGACGACGCCAATACGAGCGGTCACTTCGCGGCCCCCGCGACGGCTTCTTCCGACTCGACCCGGACGGTGAAGTCCTCGATCACGGTGTTGGCGAGGAAGGATTCCGCAAGATCATGGATGCGGGCGAGGGCGGCCTCGTCGACCGGCCCGTCAACTTCCAGTTCGAATCGCTTTCCCTGACGTACGTCGGAGATGCCTTCGAAACCCAGCCGCGGCAGTGCGCGCTGCACCGCCTGGCCCTGGGGGTCGAGGATCTCCGGCTTGAGCATGACGTCGACTACGACGCGTGCCACTGGCACTCCCGGTGGTGTGGTGCTGAGCAGGCTCCTGCAGGTGTCTCCAACAGGTGTCTTCAGACTACCCGCACAAAATTTCTACGCGAGTAGAGTTGTAGGAATCTACGTGAGCGCCATCACGATCAGGTATCGGACCAGTGCCTTCGTGGAAATTTCAGGGAAAGATCCGGGGTGCGTCCGCGTTCCCTATTGCCCCGGGACACGCGGACAGATTTAGTCGGGCTTCACATTGCAATGCCGGGCACTGTACAAATGAATTGTCAATAGCCGATACTTTGCCCCATAACAGGCGAACAGTCGACATCTCCGTGGCGTCTCGGCACGTCACCGCAGAGCTGTCGCACGAAGGGACCGATATTCGTGGCGCAGAAGGTCGTGGTCACTCTCTTTGACGACATCGACGGCTCGGAAGCGGCGGAAACGATCGCCTTCGGGCTGGACGGCAAGTCGTACGAGATCGACCTGAATGAAGGCAATGCCGAGAAACTGCGTAAGGCGCTCGCGCCCTACGTGGACGCCGGCCGCAAGCGGTCGAGGTCCGGCAAGGCGTACAAGCAGACGGAGGTCGCCCCCGACCCCGCAGCCGTCCGCGCCTGGGCCCAGGCCAACAAGATGGACGTGCCCGCCCGCGGCCGCATCCCCAAGAAGGTCTACGAGGCGTTCACCGACGCACAGTGAACTCCGCTCCGAGTGCTGGGCCGACGGCCGGTCACCCGCCCCCGGCGGGAACCGACTTGCGCTGTACCCCTCCCGGTCGGCTAGAGTCTGGAGCACGCCGCCGGGCGAGGCCGAAAGGCCCAGCTCACGGAGTACACGCGGGTGTAGTTCAGTAGTAGAACATCCCCCTTCCAGGGGGAAGGCGCAGTGTGCAATTCCTGTCACCCGCTCCGCATCGCCGATCCGACCACGCTTGTGGATCAGGTAGGCTGGTGCTCGCGCCGATCGGTGAAAGCCGGTCGGAGGCAATGCGGACGTAGCTCAGTTGGTAGAGCGCAACCTTGCCAAGGTTGAGGTCGCGAGTTCGAGCCTCGTCGTCCGCTCGGGAATCAGACCCCGGTCCACTGGACCGGGGTCTTTTCGTGTGCCCGGGTGCTTACGGCGCCCGGATCGCCGTGGGCGCGCCGCAGCGGTCGTCTGACATTTGTCATACGCACCGGTGACACCTCGCACTGCCGGGCCCTCCCCTTCGCGGGGAGGCTCGGGACATGGACACGAATGAGCACGTGATCGAGGTCACCGGCCTCCGGCGTGTGTACGGGGGCGAGTTCCAAGCGGTCCGCGGAATCTCCTTCCACGTGCGCCGCGGTGAGGTCTTCGCGCTGCTGGGCACCAACGGGGCCGGGAAGACGTCGACCGTCGAACTGCTGGAGGGGCTCGCGCGTCCGGACGGCGGCCGGATCAGGGTTCTCGGGCACGACCCGTACACCGAGCGGACCGCCGTACGGCCGCGCACCGGCGTGATGCTCCAGGAGGGCGGCTTCCCCTCCGAACTGACAGTCGCCGAGACCGCGCGGATGTGGGCCGGCTGCGTGAGCGGCGCCCGTCCGGCCGGGGAGGCGCTGGCGCTCGTCGGACTCGCCGAACGGGCGGACGTCCGGGTCAAGCAGTTGTCCGGGGGCGAGCGGCGACGCCTCGACCTGGCGCTCGCGGTGCTCGGCGACCCCGAGGTCCTGTTCCTCGACGAGCCGACCACCGGCCTGGACGCCGAGGGCCGGCGCGACACCTGGGACCTGGTGCGCGCGCTGCGCGACGCCGGCACGACGGTCCTGCTGACCACGCACTACCTGGAGGAGGCGGAGAACCTCGCCGACCGGCTGGCCATCCTGCACCGGGGCCGCATCGCCGCCTCCGGAACGCCCGCGGAGGTGACCGGAGCCCAGCCCTCCCGGATCGCCTTCGAGCTGCCCGAGGGGTACTTCGTGGGCGACCTGCCGCCGTTGGGGGAGCTCGGCGTGTGCGGCCACGAGGTCGACGGTCGCGTCGTACGGCTGCGCACACGGGAGTTGCAGCGGACGGCGACCGGGCTGCTGGTGTGGGCCGACCGGGCCGGGGTGCGACTGCGCCGGCTGGACGTGCGGTCGGCCTCGCTGGAGGAGGCGTTCCTCGGCATCGCCCGGGAGGCGTCGGACGAGCCCGAAGGCGACCGGGGCCACCCGGGCGGCCGCGGCGGCCGACGCGACCGGGGTACGGAGGTCGCGGCATGACAGGGACGCACGGCATGGGCGAGGCGCGCGGGACCAACGGGACGGGTGATGTGAGCGGGGCCGATGGAAAAGGCAGTGTGGGCGGGACAGGCAGTGTGAGCGGGACGAGTGGAGTGGGCGGGACGGGCGGTATGAGCGGGACGAGAGGGGTGGGCGGCGGGAACCGCCTGGGCGGGACCACCGTGGAGGGCGCCGCCGGTCGGGCCGGCGGGCGGGCGGACACCACCCCCCTGGGCCGGATGGCCGCCCTCGGCCGGGCCGAGCTGACGCTTCTCGGGCGCGGCAGGAGCACGCTCGCCCTGGCCCTGTTCGTGCCGCTCGTGCTGCCGGTCGGCCTCGCCTCGGCGGTCGACGGCATGGACGTGGCGGACGTCGGACTCAGCGTCGGCCTGGTCCTGCTGCCCGCCGCCATCGGCTTCTCGCTGCTGTTCGGCGTGTACCAGACGCTGTCGTCCGTCTTCACCGCCCGGCGCGAGGAGTTGGTGCTGAAGCGTCTGCGCACCGGCGAGCTGAGGGACGCCGAGATCCTGTGCGGATCGGCGCTGCCGGTCCTCACCATGGGGCTGGTGCAGTCTCTGGTGCTGGTGGCCGGCTCCACCGTCCTGCTCGACGTACCGGCCCCGAAGGCGCCCCAGTCGGCCGTCCTGGGGCTGTTGTCGGGGCTCGTGATGTGCGCGGCGCTCGCGGCGCTCACCGCGGCCCTGACCCGGACCGTGGAGAGCGCCCAGGTCACCACGGCGCCGCTGGTGCTGGTGTCGATGGCCGGCTCCGGGATGGCCGTCCCGCTGGAACTTCTCCCCGACCGGCTCGCGTCCGTCTGCGAACTGCTGCCGCTGTCCCCGGTGATCATCCTGATCCGGGGCGGCTGGACCGGGAGCCTGTCCGCCCACGAGGCCCTCGGCGCCCTGGCGACCGTACTGGCCTGGACCGTCCTCGCGGTGTTTGCTGTACGGCGGTGGTTCCGGTGGGAGCCGAGACGCTGAGGAACGGTGGCGCGGTGTTCGGCTGGATTCGAGGGTGGCACGGACGCCACTGGCGCGAACGCAGCAAGGCGGAGCGGGTCGAGCTGCAGAGCGTGCTCACCTGGTACGTCACGACCTGGAGCTTCTCCCTGTTCTGGCTGGCGCTGCCGCTGGTGGGCGAGATCGACCGCAGACCCCTGCCGCTGGCGCTCGGCGGGTCGCTGCTCCTCGTGGGCGCCCTGCAGTGCGTGGAGACGAACCGGCTCACCCGGTCGGCGCTCGACCACTACCTGGGCCGGGCCGAACTGCCGTCCCGCGCGCTGCGCCCCGCAGCCGCCCTGCTGGCCCTGGAACTGGCGCTGGCCCTCGCGCTCGGCGTGCTGGGCGACACCGACGCCGTGGGCGTCAGGCTGTTCGTCGGGGCCGCGTTGCTGCCCTTCGGACTGCTGTACGGGCTCGTCGCCCCCGTCCCGGTGTTCCTGCGCAGGTCCGCCGTGCTCGCCGTGGTCCTCATGGTCGCGTTCGCCTGGACCGCACCGACCCCCGCCGGCATCCTGGCGGTCGGCGTGCTCACCGCGTTCGGGGCGCTGTTCTCGCTGCTGGTCTGCCGCTGCGGCGCCTGGAACCTGTCCGTGCTCTGGGAGGCGGAGCGGGCCCGCGAGGTCGAGGCCCGGCTCGCCGTCGCCGAGGAGCGGCTGCGGTTCGGGCGGGATCTGCACGACGTCATGGGGCGGAACCTGGCGGTGATCGCCCTGAAGAGCGAGCTGGCCGTGCAGCTGGCCCGGCGCGGGCGGCCGGACGCCGTGGAGCAGATGATCGAGGTGCAGCGCATCGCGCAGGAGTCGCAGCGCGAGGTGCGTGCCGTCGTCCGGGGCTATCGGGAGGCCGACCTGGCGGCCGAACTCGCGGGAGCACAGGGCGTGTTGGAGGCGGCCGGGATCGCGTGCGAGGTGACCGGGGACGTCGGGGCGCTGCCCGCCGAGGTGCAGTCGGCGCTCGGCTGGGTGGTGCGGGAGAGCACCACGAACGTGCTGCGGCACGGGGACGCCGAGCGGTGCTCGGTGACCCTGCGCAGGACGGACGAATACGTGGTGCTCACGGTGGAGAACGACGGTGTCCGGCCGGACGCCCCACCGGACACACAACAGGACGGCACCGTCCGGGACGGCACGGGCCGGCAGGACACCACCCACGGCGGCACGGGCCGGCACGACACCGTCCGTGACGAATCCGGATCCGGCGGCGCGGACAGCCGCGTCCCCGGCAGCCGCACGGGACCCGGGAGCGGCTCCGGCTCCGGCGGCGGCACGCGCTCCGGCAGCCGCACGGGACCCGGCGTCGAGGGCCGTGGTGGGTCGGGGCTCGCGGGGCTGCGGGAGCGGCTGCTCCGGGTCGACGGCACCCTGCGGGCGGACTTCGTCGGGAGCGGCGGGTACCGGGTGATCGCCCAGGTGCCGTTGAGCGGGAAGAGTGCTGTGAAAGAGGTCACTTCATGACGGTGCGGGTGCTGCTCGCCGACGACGAGCACCTCATCCGGGGCGCCTTGGCCGCGCTGCTCTCCCTGGAGGACGACCTGCTGATCGTCGCCGAGGCGGCCACCGGACCGGAGGCGCTGGCGATGGCCCGGGCCCACCGCCCCGACGTCGCCGTCCTGGATCTGCAGATGCCGGGCGCGGACGGTGTGAAGGTCGCCACATCCCTGCGCACCGAGCTGCCGGGGTGCCAGGCATTGATCGTCACCAGCCACGGACGGCCGGGGCATCTCAAGCGGGCGCTTGCGGCAGGTGTGCGCGGGTTCGTCCCCAAGACGGTGAGCGCCCAGCGGCTCGCGGAGATCATCCGCACGGTGCACGCCGGGAACCGTTACGTCGACCCGGAGTTGGCCGCCGACGCGATCTCCGCCGGCGACTCGCCGCTGACCTCGCGCGAGGCGGAGGTGCTCGAACTCGCCGCCGACGGCGCGCCCGTCGCGGAGATCGCCGAGCGGGCCGCACTGTCGCAGGGCACCGTACGGAACTACCTGTCGTCGGCCGTCTCCAAGCTCGGGGCGGAGAACCGGCACGCCGCGGTGCGGCTCGCGCGGGAGCGGGGTTGGGTATAGTTGGCCTCGCGCCACGGCACGTTCACGCCGGCGCAGTGCGGACGTAGCTCAGTTGGTAGAGCGCAACCTTGCCAAGGTTGAGGTCGCGAGTTCGAGCCTCGTCGTCCGCTCCATCGAAAGGCCCCGGTCACCGACCGGGGCCTTTTCCGTCACTCCCAGCCGACGCCGGTGAGGCGCTCGTAGGCCTCGACGTACTTCGCGCGGGTCGCGTCCACGATGTGCTGAGGCAGCGCCGGCGGGGGCTGCTCGCCGTGCCGGTCCCAGCCGGACTCGGCGGAGGTCAGCCAGTCGCGCACGAACTGCTTGTCGTACGAGGGCTGCGCGCGTCCGGGCTGCCACTGGTCGGCCGGCCAGAAACGGGACGAGTCCGGGGTGAGGACCTCGTCGGCGATGACCAGGTTCTCGCCCTCGAAGCCGAACTCGAACTTGGTGTCGGCGAGGATGACGCCCCGCTCCCGGGCGATGTCACGGGCTCGGCCGTAGACGGCGAGGGTCGCCCGGCGGAGCTGTGCGGCGGTGTCGGCGCCGACCTGACGGGCCACCTCCTCGTAGGAGACGTTCTCGTCGTGCTCGCCGACGGCCGCCTTGGTGGCCGGGGTGAAGATCGGGGCGGGCAGTTCGCTGCCGTCGACCAGGCCCTCGGGGAGGGCGAGCCCGCAGACCGTGCGCGACACCTTGTACTCGGCGAGGCCCGAGCCGGCGAGGTAGCCGCGGGCCACGCACTCGACGGGGACCATCCGCAGCGACTTGCAGACCAGGGTGCGACCGGCCCAGTCGGCGGGGGCGCCGGCGGGCAGCTCCGTGCTGAGGACGTGGTTCGGGACCAGGTCGGCGAACTGGTCGAACCACCACAGGGAGAGCTGGGTCAGGATGCGGCCCTTGTCGGGGATCTCGGTCGGCAGCACCCAGTCGAAGGCGGACGTGCGGTCACTGGCGACCATCACGAGGTCGCCCGCCTCGTTCTGGTACAGCTCGCGCACCTTGCCGGTGTGCAGATGCACCAGGCCCGGCACCTGAAGGGGTTCGGGCTTTTCTACGAATCCGGACACGGTTCCTCCCCGTGGTTCTGTCTCAGTGGGGTGATTGTCCCGTACATCGGGATCGGCCGAGGACAGCGGGTGGGGCGAGCGGGCGTACGGACGTCAGTCGCGTTTGCAGATGCGGTCCAGGAGGTTGGCCGTGGCGCGCTGGATACGGGGATCCGCATGGCCGGGGCGGTCCAGGGCCGGGGACCAGGCGAAGGTGCCGGAGGCGAAGACCAGGGCGCCTGAAGGGGCACGGTAGAGGGAGGTCTCCTGGTGACGCAGGACGCCGCGGCTGTCGCTGTACGGGGAGTGGGCGAGGAGGATGCGGTCCTCGTGGGGCGGTAGCGCGGTCCGCGGGAAGTAGCGGTCGGCCTCTCCCGCGACCAGGTGCTCGATGCCGTCGCCCTCCCCTGCTCCGGTCGCCTCCCACAGCCAGTGTCCGGCGTTGCGGACGATCAGCGGGTGCGGCTCGGGCACCCGCCCCGCGTACTGAATGCCGATCAGCTGCTGCTCGGCCCGGTCGACCTCACGCCACAGCACGGGCCGCCCGGGCCCCCTGCGTTTGCGGCAGGTGAGCAGACGACCCGGAACGCCCGACGGCGACGGACCCAACTCGACCTGCCAGTACAGGGAGTTGGCGGAGAGGAAGACCAACGAGGTGCCGCTGTCGCGGGCGAGTTCCACGGTGCGGCGCATGCGCGTCGACCAGTACTCGTCGTGACCGGGGAAGACCAGGCCCCGGTAGCGGGTGGGGTCGACGGCGCCGACGTGCAGGTCGCGGGCGTCGGCGTAGGCGACGTCGTAGCCGTAGCGCTCCGCCCAGCGGATGAAGTCGTAGGCGTGGCCGACGTGCAGCGGGAGGCCCGCGCCGGCGTACGGACGGTCGAAGGAGACAGTGGTCGCCGCGTCGGCCTCGCCGAGGAGCCGCCCGTCGTCGTCCCACGCGTGGTAGAGGCTGGCACCGGTGCGGCCGTCCTCGGGATAGAGGTTGTAGGCCTGCCAGGTGACATCGGGGAGGACCAGAAGCAGGTCGGCGGGCTGGTGGTCGCGGACCGTGAAGGGCACGTGCGACCGGTAGCCGTCGACGGTGGTGAGGACGGCGACGTACGCGCCCACGTTCCAGTACGACGGGACCTGCAGCCGCCAGGAGAGCCACCAGTGGTGGCAGGAGACCGTGCGGTCGGCGGTCAACGGCGGAGGCTGGACGATCCCGGAGAGGCGCGGACTCGTGGTGATCTTGGCCGCGCCGTCGCCGTCGTAGTGGCCGATGCGGTAGACGTCGACGCTGAACTCCTGCGGCGGGTCGACCGTGATGTGGAAGTCGAGGGCCTCGCCCGGGGCGACCGCGCCGGTGGAGACGAACCCCTTGATCTGACGGCGGACGTCGTCGGCAGACCGGGGAGCGCCGGAACCGGGCGCGGTGCGCGGGGCGGGGACGCGGGGACCTCCGGCGCCCCGCGCGATGCCGGGGGACGGGTTCGGGTCCACGTACCAGGGGACGACCTGGCCGGTGTCGTCGAAGTACGTCTCGCTGCCGCGCAGCCAGGGGACGGGGCCCTGGCCGAAGGGGTCCGTCACGGCGTGGGCCAGCGCTCCCGACTCCCATCGGCGGGTGTGCTTCGGTCCTGGTCCGGGTCCCATGGTGCTCCCCTCCCCTGTGCCCCTCGGTGGCTCGTGGCGACTCATGGCGGCTCGTGCTCGTCCTCTTGCTCGTCCTCGTGCTCTTGCTGCCTGGTGGTGGCTCCTGCGTGCGTACGTGACGTGAGCGCTGTGCGCGTCGCCGGGTGCGAGACGCCGGGTGGGCGACAGCGGCCGGCCGCCGCCCGTCAGCCCGCCGTCGCCCGTCGTGCGCCGCCCGCCCCTGCGGCTTGTCCTATGTCCCGCGCCCTTGCCATGGGCTCGTTCGATCCCAGCACATCACATAACGCGCGCAGACGGTCACGATTCGTTGCGGATTGGCCGAAAGTGGAAGACGGTGCTCCGGTGCGTCCCGCCGGGCGGGGCACCGTGCCCTTCGCCGCGCTCAGCCCAGCCGCACCGGCTTCTCGGGGCGTATCCCCAGCTCCACCAGCCAGGTCCGCAACGGGACCGCGTCGCCGTCCTCGACGAGGCTGAGGACCCGGGGGGCGAGGTCGGCCACCCGCTCGCCGTCGACCATGAGGGTCGGGCCGTCGAGCCAGTCGAGGCCAGGGGTCGCGCCGACGGTGTCCATCGCGGCGCAGCACACCATCGCCGTGACGTGGTCGGCGAGGAGCTCCCGGTCGGAGCGCGGCGGCTGGAGGGGGAACAGGGGGAGCGCGTCGTCGTCCCAGAGGGCCGCGTCGGGACCCTGCCCGGGGGCCGGAGGACCGACGGGTGCCGCCTCGGCGGTCGCCGCCTCCTCCTTGCCGACCTCCACGCCGATGCGTGCGGCGAGGGCGGCGCTGCGGGGGTTGGGGGCCGGCAGGTCGTCGCCGTCGCCGTCGGCCTCGGCCTCGGGTCGCGGGGACGCGTCCGGGGGCGGGAGCGGCGCGGGAGGGGGACCTGCGGCGAAGCGGGCGGCGGAGTCAGCGGCATCGGTGCCGACATCTGTGCCGGAAGACGTGCCCGGTGCCTCCGTCGGCGGCAGCGGCAGCGCCGGGGACGGGTCCTTCGGCGGGAGCGCGGGCGACGGACGGAGGGGGTCCGCCGGGAAGCGGCCGTCCGCCGGGGTTGCCGGATGGGTCAGGTGGTCCAGGACGCGGGCCAGGGTGGGCCCGCCGGCGTGTGCCGCGGTCGTGGCGTCGGGGGCCCGGCGGACCCCGAGAGCGTCCAGTACCCGGTGGAGGCGGGCCGCGTCGGTACGCCACTTACGGTCCACGACCTCGTCCGGGTAGTCGTCCCAGGCCACCGGCGACCAGTGCGGGCCGGGCTCGGCGGGACCGCCGTGGAAGAGACGGGCGGCGAGCAGCGACGCGGCCTCGTCGACCACGCCGGGCTCTTCCAGCAGGTCGCATGCGGGCCGTTCGCCGAGGCGGGACGCGAAGCCCTCGGCGAGCCGGTCGCGGCGGGACAACTCGGTGAGGGCGGCGACGACTCCCGCGTCCAGCCGGGAGGGCCAACGGCCCATCCGCCAGGCGGGCAGCGCCACCCGCGTCAGGAGCCGGTCCCAGCCCGCGTACGCCAGGCCCACCTGCTCCTGGGCGACGATGCGCAGCCCGTAGTCCACGGCCTGTGCGCGCTCGGCGGCCGCGGCGGCCACCCCGCGCTCCATCTCGCCGACGTGCACCTGGCAGCCGCGCAGCATCAGCCGCGCGGCCCAGCCGACGCCGGAACAGAAGGGGCGCAGGACGGCGCTCCGGCCGGCGCGCTCGGCACAGACGGCCACCGCGGCGTCCAGCCCGCGCACGTACCGCCGGGCGGCGGCTATGTCGGGGTGGGCGGACGGGCCGGTGCCGGCGACGACCGGGGCCAGGACGGCCCGCAGCTCGCCCACCCGCATCCACCACAGGAACGGGGAGCCGATGACGAGCACGGGCGCCGTCGCCGTACGGCGGTGCAGGGTGCCGCGGGAGCCGCCCGGGCCGGCTATCTCGTCGGCCCCGCGGGGCGGCGGCGAGCCATGGGCCCGGTGCGTGCGGTCCTCCAGCCAGCTGTCGCAGTCCGGCGTGAGGGCTATCGCGGAGGGCGCGGGGACGTCCAGCCGGTCGGCGAGGTCGCGGACCAGCCGGTACAGGTCGGGGGCCGCCCGCTCGGCGACGGCGACCGTGGGGCTGACCGCGGGCCGGGCGCGGGCGACCACCAGCGCGATCACCCCGGCCGAGAGCAGGACGACGACCGCGACGGCGGACACCGCCCAGCGCGCGGCCTCCCAGCCCGCGCCCACGAGATGCCCGGCCGTCCCGCCCACGAGCAGGATCACCGCGGCGGCCGCGGGCAGCAGCGCCAGGGCGAGAGCGCGGCTGCGGATGCGCAGCACGGCCAGTGCCCGGGCGCGCGCCGCCTGCGCGCCCATCTCCACACCCATACCGGTCATGACCGGAGCTCACCCCCTCCCTGCAGTCCTGTGTCCCCCGGCTGTCTCGCAGTGCTCACTCCCCCACTGTGGCACCCGCCACCGACATCGCAATGCCGGTGGGCCAAGTGCCGGAACGACGGCCGGGACGCTTGCGCCGCACCCTAGTTGGCGCTCCGGCCCCCGTCAGCCGGATAGCTCAGCGCTCACTCGATGGAATGGCTTTGGGGAAAGGTGTATGACACAGGGCAACGATCAGGCCCCGGGTTCCACGGCCCCTCAGTGAGGGGTTCCGTGGAGGCCCGGGGCCTGGATTCCGGCGGGAAATCGCCTGGTGGGAAGGGTGGAGCTGCCGGAGCAGCCCGCGGCGGAGCGGGGCCGGAGCGTTACGCGCCCGCCGCCCTCTCGGCGATGTCCGTGCGGTGCTGGGAACCGTCGAGTCCGATGCGCGCGACCGCCCGGTAGGCGCGCTCGCGCGCCTCACCGAGATCGGCGCCGGCCGCGGTGACGGACAGCACGCGCCCGCCTGCGCTGACGACCGCGTCGCCGTCCTGCTTCGTCCCGGCGTGCAGCACATACGCGTGTGGGGCGTCCTCGGCGGCCACCTCGGCGAGGCCGGTGATGGGGTCGCCGGTGCGCGGCGCGTCCGGGTAGTTGTGCGAGGCGATGACGACGGTGACGGCCGCGTCGTCGCTCCAGCGCAGGGGCGGCAGGTCGGCGAGGTCGCCGGTGGCCGCGGCCTTCAGGACACCGGCCAGCGGTGTCCTCAGACGGGCCAGGACGACCTGCGTCTCGGGGTCCCCGAAGCGGGCGTTGAACTCGATGACGCGGACACCGCGGCCGGTGATCGCCAGACCGGCGTAGAGCAGCCCGGAGAACGGGGTGCCACGGCGGCGCATCTCGTCCACGGTCGGCTGCAGAACGGTCTCCAGGACCTCGTCGACCAGCTTCGGATCGGCCCAGGGCAGCGGCGAGTACGCGCCCATGCCGCCCGTGTTGGGGCCCTCGTCGCCGTCGAGCGCCCGCTTGAAGTCCTGGGCGGGCTGGAGCGGGACGACGCTCACGCCGTCGGTGATCGCGAAGAGGGAGACCTCCGGGCCGTCGAGGAACTCCTCGATGACGACGCGGTCGCAGGCAGCCGCGTGCGCCGCGGCGGTCTTCAGGTCGTCGGTGACGACGACGCCCTTGCCGGCCGCCAGTCCGTCGTCCTTGACGACGTACGGGGCGCCGAAGGCGTCGAGTGCCTCGGCCGTCTCCTCCGGGGTGGTGCAGACGTAGGAGCGGGCGGTCGGCACGCCGGCCGCCGCCATCACGTCCTTGGCGAACGCCTTGGAGCCCTCCAGCTGCGCGGCCTCCTTCGAGGGGCCGAAGACCGGGATGCCGGCCTCGCGCACGGCGTCGGCGACTCCGGCGACCAGCGGCGCCTCCGGGCCGACGACGACCAGTTCGGCGCCCAGTTCGACGGCCAGCGCCGACACGGCCTCGCCGTCCAGGGCGTCGACCTGGTGCAGCTCGGCGACCTCGGCGATGCCGGCGTTGCCGGGCGCGCAGTGCAGCGCGGTGACGGCGGGGTCGAGGGACAGTGAGCGGCACAGGGCGTGTTCGCGGGCGCCGCTGCCGATGACGAGGACGTTCACGGGGGTCAGCCTAACGGGCGGAGCGCGCGACGCTTTGTGCGGGCTTCCGAAGAGCGGGGGAGTCCGCACTCGTGCGTTCCTCCAGTCACCCCGCTGCAGTCGCCCCGCTACTCGTTGGTGAACTCCTCCACCACTGTCGCGCCGAGCTCGCGCACGATCAGTTCGTAACCGGAGAGGGCCGACTCGTTGAGGTCGGGGTCGTCGTCCTCCGGGGTGTCGTCCTCGGGGGCCACCGGCTCGGGGACGGCCGGGCGGGGCGGGGCGGGTCTGGCGGCGTCGGCCGCCAAGGCCGCCGCCGGCCCGGGAGGGGACACCTGGCGAGCGGGACCGGGGGCCGCGGCCGACGCCGGCGACGCGGCCGACGCCGACGGCCCGGTCGAACCGCCGCCGTAGCCGCCCGGACCGCCGGAGCCGCCCTGCCCACCGGCGTTGCCGGTGCTGCCGTAACCGCCCGGGGCGCCGCCCGCGGCACCGCCGCCACCTCCACCGAATCCTCCGGCGGGCGGGGGCGCCGAACCGCCGGACGGGTCGACGACCGCGTCGATCTTCCACTGCACGTTGAACTGCTCGGACAGCGCCTGTCGCAGTACGTCCTCGCTGCCGCTGCTCGCGAAGTTGTCCCGGGCGCCGGCGCTGACGAAGCCGATCTGCAGCGTCGTGCCGTCGAACCCGGCGACGTGGGCGTTCTGGCTGAGCAGGATCCAGGTGAACCGACGGCGGTTCTTGACCGCGTCCAGAATGTTCGGCCAGAGCATCCGGGGGTCCGGGCCACCGGAGGGCGGCGGGTACCCGGCGGGTGCGGCGGCCGGTGCGGAAGGCGCGGCCGGTGCGGCTGCCGAGGCTGCCGAAGCGGGCGCCGCCGGTACCGCCGCAGGACGGCCGCCGCCTGCCGGCGTGGCCGTGGGCCAGCCGCCGGGCCGCCGCCCGCTGCCCGCCGCGGTGGCGGTCGGCCAGGCGCCGGGGGCGGGCGCGGCGGGAGCTTCCTCCGCAGGCGGCGCGGCCGTCTCCGAAGCCGCCGGAACAGCGGGCTGGACGGCGGGGGCGGGGCCGGCGGATGCGGCGGTCGGGCCCGATGCCGCCGGCGGGGCGGACTGTACGGGCGCCGGCACGTAAGCGCCGGCCCCCTGCGGCTGCCCCTGCCCCGAGCCAGGCGCCTGTGCCGATCCCTGTGCCGATCCCTGTGCCGGTCCCTGGCCCCGGACGGCCGCACGGGCCGCCGCGGCCCCGCCGCCGTGCACCTCCGGCCCCGGTACGTAGCCCATGGCCGGCGTCACGGGTGCCATCGGCGCCGTCGCCGTCATCGGCGCCGTCTGCGGGACGGGTGCGCCCTGCGCCGCCGCCTGCACTCCGCGCTCGATGCGGTCGAGGCGGGCCATGACCGATCGTTCGTCCCCATAGGCGGCGGGCAGCATCACGCGCGCGCAGATCAGCTCGAGCTGGAGACGGGGCGAGGTGGCGCCGCGCATCTCTGTGAGGCCCTCGTTGACGAGGTCGGCGGCACGGCTCAGCTCGGCGGCGCCGAAGACGCCGGCCTGGGCCTGCATGCGCTCGATGACGTCGACCGGGGCGTCGATCAGCCCCTTCTCCGCCGCGTCCGGGACGGCGGCGAGGATGACGAGGTCCCGCAACCGCTCCAGCAGGTCGGCGACGAACCGCCGCGGATCGTTGCCCCCCTCGATGACGCGGTCCACGACCTCGAAGGCGGCGGCCCCGTCGCCGGTGGCGAAGGCCTCGACGACGGAGTCGAGCAGCGAGCTCTCCGTGTACCCGAGGAGGGAGGTGGCCATGGCGTACGTCACACCGGCGTCGCCGGCGCCGGCGAGCAGCTGGTCCATGACGGACATGGAGTCACGCACCGACCCGGCGCCGGAGCGCACGACGAGCGGCAGCACGCCTTCCTCGACGGGGATGCCCTCCTGCCCGCACACCTCGCCGAGGTACTCCCGCAGGGTCCCCGGCGGGACGAGGCGGAACGGATAGTGATGTGTACGGGACCGGATGGTCCCGATGACCTTCTCGGGCTCGGTGGTGGCGAAGATGAACTTCAGATGCTCCGGCGGCTCCTCGACGACCTTGAGGAGCGCGTTGAAGCCGGCCGACGTGACCATGTGGGCCTCGTCGATGATGTAGATCTTGTAGCGGCTGCGCGCCGGCCCGAAGAAGGCCTTTTCCCGCAGGTCACGCGCGTCGTCCACACCACCGTGCGAAGCGGCGTCGATCTCGATGACGTCGATGGATCCCGGCCCGTTCCTGGCCAGGTCCTTGCACGACTCGCACTCCCCGCACGGGGTCGGCGTGGGCCCCTGCTCGCAGTTCAGGCACCGGGCCAGGATCCGCGCGCTGGTGGTCTTCCCGCAGCCACGCGGCCCGCTGAACAGGTACGCGTGATTGACCCGGTTGTTCCGCAGCGCCTGCTGCAGCGGGTCGGTGACATGCTCCTGCCCGATGACCTCGGCGAACGACTCCGGGCGATAACGGCGGTACAGCGCGAGAGACGACACGCGTACGAGGTTATAGGCGACCACCGACATCAGACCCACGCCCAGTGCCTCCGGCCCCGCCCGGTCCGGGCCGGGAACGCAAGCGCCCCCCACGCACCCGCCAGAGCCGACCTACCCTTGCTGCCTTCCGGCCCTGGGGGAGTTCAGTCAGATAGCGCCGCGTGAGGGGCTCCGCACAGGCTACAGGATCCGAGCGGGGGGAACGAGTTCGCGAGCACTCCTCAACGTCTTGTATTGTTTGCCGCGGAGGATTCGCCTAGTGGCCTAGGGCGCACGCTTGGAAAGCGTGTTGGGTTCACACCCTCACGAGTTCGAATCTCGTATCCTCCGCCAGTGCCTCACCGGGCACGATGTCGAAGGGCCCCACCGTTCGCGGTGGGGCCCTTCGTCGTGTGTGGTTGCAGTTTTGGTTGCAGTTGCCCCGTGGGCGATCGGCAGAGCCCGGCCCCAGCGGACTCATGGCACAGCTTGTAGAGCCCGAACGAGAGCCTGGTGCCCTCGAACAGCAGGGCAACCTCGCGCGGTCACCGGAACCGTACGTTCCTCCGGAACATGACACCCGTGGACAGATAGGCTCCCCCCGGAATTGATGCGTAGGCGAACGGCGGGCGCGGTCACGCGGCGGCGAAGGGGCAGGGGCTGTGACGACGACGGTGCACGAGGTCCTGAAGGTGATCCGCGAGACGTCTCAGGACAACCATGAGCGTGGTACGCGCTTCGAGCAGCTCATGGTCAAGTTCCTGCGCACCGATCCCCAGTGGACTGAGCAGTTCAGCCAGGTCTGGCTCTGGGCCGACTGGCCAGGCGCCGCCGCGAACAAGAAAGACACCGGAATCGACGTAGTGGCCCAGGATCGGGAAACCGGCGGCTTCTGCGCCATCCAGTGCAAGTTTTACGAAACTGCACACACAGTGCAGAAGCCGGATATCGACTCCTTTCTGGCTGCCTCAGGCAAGGGCGGGTTCACCCGCCGAATGATCATCTCTACGACTGAGAAGTGGGGCCCGAACGCGGAGGACACCATGGCTGGCCAGCAGCCGCCCGTAACCCGCCTCGGCCTGTCCGACATCGCCGCGAGCCCGATCGCATGGCATCTGCCGTCACAGTCCGGGGTGACCTTCGAGGTCGACCTGAAACTGCACAAGAAGAAGTCGCCACTACCGCACCAGCACGAGGCGATCAACGACGTCTTTGCTGGCTTCGCCGAGAACGACCGTGGCAAGCTGATCATGGCCTGCGGCACCGGCAAGACCTTCACCAGCCTGAAGATCGCCGAACGGTTGCAGAGTGAGCGCGCCCTGGCCGGCCAGAGCGAACACACCACAGTGCTGTTCCTGGTGCCTTCGATCGCCCTACTCTCGCAGACGCTGCGGGAATGGTCCTCAGAGACTCAGGTCACGCTGCGCCCGTTCGCCGTCTGCTCCGACGTCAAGGTCGGAAAGCAGCAGGCCGCGAACGACAGCCAGGACATGGCGACGCACGACCTGGCGCTGCCGGCCACGACCGACCCGGACAAGCTGATCAAGCAGATCGCCAGCGTGGCGGCGGGTCCGGGCTTGACCGTGGTCTTCTCCACCTATCAGTCGATCGACACTATCGCTGCTGCGCAGAAGAAGGGCCTGGACCGGTTCGACCTGGTCGTCTGCGATGAGGCCCACCGTACGACCGGCGTCACCATCGCAGGCGCCGACGAGTCAGCGTTCGTGCGCGTCCACGACGACGGCTACCTCGGCAGCGATCGCCGGCTGTACATGACGGCCACTCCGCGCATCTACAACGAGGACACCCAGCAGCAGGCCAAGGACTCCAGCGCTGCCGTCGCCTCAATGGACAGCAAGGCACTGTACGGGCCGGAGTTCCACCGCCTCGGCTTCGGTAAGGCCGTCGAAGGGGGCTTGCTGGCCGACTACAAGGTCCTGATCCTCGCCGTGGACGAAGGCATAGTCGCCAAGACCCTCCAGCAGGGCTTCGCGGGCGGGGCCTCCGAGCTGAATCTGGACGACGCCGCGAAGATCATCGGCTGCTGGAATGCCATGGCCAAGCGGACCGGAACCTTCGCCGACGGTGCGAGCTTCGGCAAGGACGAAGCCCCGATGAAGCGCGCTGTCGCCTTCGCCCGCTCCATCGCCGACTCCGAGGCCATCGCTGAGAACTTCAACGCCATCGTCGACGCCTACGACGAAGGCGACGACGAAGTGCTGCACTGCGAGGTCGAGCACGTCGACGGCACGTTCAACACGCTGCGCCGCAACCAGCGCCTCGACTGGCTCAAGCAGGACCCGGGGCCCGCGAACGCGCGGATCCTCTCCAACGCCCGCTGCCTGTCGGAGGGCGTTGACGTCCCCAGCCTGGACGCGGTGCTCTTTCTGCACCCTCGCAACTCCGTGGTCGACGTCGTCCAGTCGGTTGGCCGTGTCATGCGCCGCGCCGAGGGAAAGTCGTACGGGTACATCATCCTGCCGGTTGCCGTCCCTGCCGGAATGCCACCGGCGCAGGCGCTCGCCAACAACGATCGCTTCCGCACCGTCTGGCAGGTCCTGCAGGCACTGCGTGCCCACGACGAACGCTTCAACGCCACCGTCAACCAGATCTCACTCAACCAGCAGCCGCCGCAGAACATTGGCATCGGGGTCGTCGGCCCGGATGACGAAGCCATTGGTGATCAGGACGGCTCCACCACCCCGGCCGACGCCCAGAACGCGCAGCAGCAGGAAGCCCAAGGCGCGCAGTACGTTCAGGATGAGCTACTCAAGCTCGAGAACTGGCGCGAAGCGATTTACGCCCGCATCGTCGAGAAGGTCGGGCAGCGCCAGTACTGGGAGCTGTGGGCGAAGGACGTTGCTGCCATCGCCCAGGCGCATGTCACCCGCATCAAGGCTGCGCTGCAGTTGAGCGACAAGCGGGCCGCGTTCGAAGAGTTTCTCGACGAGCTCCGCGCGACCATAAACCCTGGCGTCACCGAGACCGACGCCATCGATATGCTCGCCCAGCACATCGTCACCAAGCCCGTATTCGACGCCCTATTCAGCGGCTACGCCTTCACCGAGCACAACCCGGTGTCCCAGGCCATGCAGAAGATGCTCGACGTCCTCGACGACCAGGGCCTGGAGTCCGAGACCAAAACCCTGAAGGACTTCTACGACTCGGTGCGCGTCCGCGCCAAGGGCATCGACAACCACGCCGGCCGCCAGCAAGTCATCGTCGAGCTCTACGACAAGTTCTTCAAGACCGCGCTCCCGAAGACCGCTGACGCCCTCGGTATCGTCTATACCCCGGTTGAGGTCGTCGACTTCATCGTCCGCTCCACCGAGCAGGCCCTCAACAAGCATTTCGGCCGCTCCCTGACCGACGAGGGCGTCCACATCATCGACCCCTTCGTCGGCACCGGCACCTTCCCCGTACGGCTGCTCCAGTCCGGCCTGATCAAACACGACGACCTGCTGCGCAAGTACACCAGCGAGTTGCACGCTAACGAGATCGTGCTTCTGGCGTACTACATCGCCGCCGTCAACATTGAGGCCGCCTACCACGAACTCGCCAACGAGGGCGACGAGTACCAGCCGTTCGAGGGCATTGTCCTGACCGACACCTTCCAACTCGCCGAGGGCGGCGCCGCCAAGCTCGACGGCATGGATGTGCTGGAGGGCAACAGCGAGCGCGCCAAGAAGCAGAAGGCACAGCCGATCACGGTTGTCATCGGCAACCCGCCCTACTCCGTAGGCCAGGACAGCCAGAACGATAACAACCAGAACCTCAAGTATGAGACGCTCGACGCACGTATTCAGCAGACCTATGCCACTTTGTCCACAGCCACGAACAAGAATTCTCTCTACGACTCCTATATTCGCGCCATCCGATGGGCTTCAGACCGGATCCAGGACGAAGGCGTAGTCGCGTTCGTCTCGAACGGTGGCTATATCGATGGAAACACGGCGGACGGACTCCGAAAGTCCCTGGTTGACGAATTCGACGCAATCTACTGCTACAACTTGCGCGGAAATCAGCGAACCGCAGGGGAACTTGCACGCAAGGAAGGCGGCAAGATCTTCGGCTCGGGCAGCCGGAATACCGTAGCCATTCTCGTCCTCGTAAAGGGTTCCTCCCCCACTGCCAGCAACATCCTCAACTATCGCGATATCGGCGACTATCTTAGCCGCGAAGATAAACTGCGCACCCTCGGCACGCAGAGCTTGGATTCTGTTGAGTGGCAGCACCTGCAGCCGAATGCAGATGGGGACTGGATCAATCAGCGAGACGAACAATTCTCACTCTTCCCAGCCATCGGAGCCAAGGGCAAGGGAGAGTCGTCTCCACTGTTCGAACTTTTCTCTCGCGGGCTGGAGACGGGTCGAGACGCCTGGGTATATAGGTTTTCCAAGCCGCAACTTGGCGAAGACGTGGAATCGTCAGTCGACTTCTACAATAAACAGGTCGCCCAGTTTGCTCAGCATTGCAACGAGAAGGGCGTAGCAGCGCCAGGCATTACCGATGTCGACGCATTCATCGACCGGGACCCCACAAAGATCAGCTGGAACCGAATTGACAAGACTCGGGCAACCAGGCGAAATCTTTACTCGTATGACGGCCAGCACATTCAGGTAGCCTGCTATCGCCCATTCACTAAAGAGTGGGTGTACTTCAACTCTCAGATGAATAGCTACGTCAACCAGTTGCCCAGAATGTTCCCGACACCGGAGCACGAGAACTTTGGCATCTACAACGTAGGCAACGGGTCCGCCGTCCCCTTCTCTGTACTCATGCTGAATGCCGTTCCAGACCTCCACGTGACAGGTGCTGGAAGCGGAGGCCAGTTCTTCCCCCGTTACACTTATCGCCAGCTCGGCCAGGGTGACGATCTGTTCGCCGCAGCCGAGGCTGATGAGGGTTATGAGCGTGTCGACAACATCACCGACGCCACGCTCGCCGCCTACCGCGAGACCTACGCCGACCCCAATATCGTCCAGGACGACATCTTCTTCTACACCTACGCCCTGCTCCACTCCCCGGCCTACCGCGAGCAGTTCGCCGCCGATCTCAAGAAGTCCCTCCCGCGCATCCCCAAGGTGCAGGGCTTCTACGATTTCGCCGCGGCCGGCCGCACTCTCTGCGAGCTGCACCTCGGCTACGAGCAGGCAGAGCCGTACGCGGGGATCGTCGAGCAGGTCTCCGGCGCAACATCGGCGACCCCGCCCAGCGAACTCTTCCGGGTCGGCAAGAAGATGAAGTTCCTCCGGGTGAAGAGCCAGGTCGACCGCACCGCCATCGTCTACAACCCCCGGGTCACCCTCACCAACATCCCGGAGGAGGCGTACCGCTACCAGCTTGGCGCCCGCTCCGCGATCGAGTGGATCATCGACCGCTACTGGGTGAAGACGGACAAAGACTCGGGGATCGTCAACGACCCCAACGACTGGTCCGAGGATCCCCGCTACATCATCGACCTACTCAAGCGCATCGTCACGGTCAGCGTGGAGACGATGAAGATCGTCGATGCCCTGCCCCCGCTCGACATCATCGAGTGACCCGAGTGCCTGCCGCCAGTTGAACGGGGCATGAGCAAAGACCGAGTCTCTGCCCATGCCCCGTGCGTGGCCTGCAGGTTGCATCGCGGGCCAGACCAGCAACGGGATTCACAACAGCATCATCGTGTCGCCGTACTTGCCGGGGTCCTTCGCGCGATCCACAGCCTGTGCACAAGCCTCGGCGTAGGCCGTAGCGACCGCGTCCTTGTCCGTGCCTCGCACCTGGGCCTCGACCTCCTGGCCGGGGCGGCGGGTGGTGTGCCAGCGGACCGGAAGGTCCGTGTAGAGGTCGGTCTCGAACTCCCAGGCCATCACGGACCATTGGGCATCGCGGCCGGTGTTGAGCCGGTCGCCGCCGGACAGGTACACCGCGTGGGCGTGGTGGACGATCCGGCGGTCGGGCATCTTGTCGCGGATGGCCCGCGCACCGCCGGGACCCTTGTCCTCCCACTTCTCCCGGCCCCATTCCTCCGCCTCTGCCGCGTGGTTGGGATGGTCAGCGCCCCACTGCACGGCCACCGCCTCCGCATGCTCGCGGTGCAGGAACGGGATGAGGTGTTCGCCGAGCCGGGCGACGTACACCGTCGGGTCCGCCGGGACGGGGGCCTGGCTCGGGCCGGACACGGGACTTCCGAAGGCCGATGCGGGCGTAGAGGGCGTCGGCCCCCACAGCAGGGCGCCGACCTTCGCGGCGGTCTGCTGGAGCACCGTACCGGTGAGGTGCTGGTAGCGGCGGCGCATCCGGGCGGACTTGCCGGGCTCCCAGCCCATGATGCGGTCGACGACCGCCTCCGGGACGCCGAGGATCAGCAGCACGGTCGCGGCGGTGTGGCGGGCGTCGTGGAGTCGGCCCTCGCGGACGCCGGCGGCCTTCAGCAGGTCCTTCCACCTGTGGTGGTCGGTGTTGGGGTTGAGCGGCTCGCCGGTCGGCGAGGTGAATACGTACCCCTTCTCCACCCACAGGTCACGGGCGAGGGTCCGCTCGCGGTCCTGCTCCTCCTTGTGCCGTCGCAGCAGGGTCAGCAGCTGCTCGGGTACGCCGATCGAACGTTTGCCGGCGCGGGTCTTGGTGTCCTTCGTCTCGCGTCGAGTGTTGATCTTCTGGGGGCAGTAACCGGGCTTGCGGCCGCACTTGTTGCCACAGCCGTGCTTGTAGCGGGGCCGCAGGCGACCCCGGCGCACTACGAGCACGCCTTCCCTGAAGTGCACGTCGTCCCACTTCAGGCCGAGGGCTTCGCCCTGGCGCAGGCCGAGCGCGAGTGCGATGACCCAGCGAGCGTGGTTGCGGTGCTTGCCCGCTTCGAGGAGGAGGTGCTGGATCTCCTCAAGGGTGTACGGCT
The DNA here is from genome assembly GCF_003032475.1 of Streptomyces sp. P3. Classification (NCBI taxonomy): domain Bacteria; kingdom Bacillati; phylum Actinomycetota; class Actinomycetes; order Kitasatosporales; family Streptomycetaceae; genus Streptomyces; species Streptomyces sp. P3. The sequence goes on along the minus strand of NZ_CP028369.1, from coordinate 2,364,146 downwards.
CGACCTCGTCCTCTTCGACCTTGGGGGCCTTGGCGATGGAGGCCGGGTTGGCAGTGAGGTGGCGGCGACGTACGGCCTCGTTGAGTGCCGTGTTGGCCGTGCGGTGCGCCTGGTGGGCGGTGCCGGCGGCGCTGCCGTTCGCCTGCATCTTCTGGTAGAAGCGCTCCAGGTGCTCGGGCTCCAGCTTCTCCAGGCGGTGGGCGCCCAGGCCGGGTATGAGGTGGTGGTAGACCGCTACGCGGTAGCCGTCGATGGTGTTCTCACCGACGTTGGGCGCGGCGATGTTCTCCACCCAGTGGGTCAGCCAGGTCTCGACCGTCCAGGTCTGGCCGACCTTGCGGACGCCGGTGGAGTCGCGCTGCTTCTCTAGGTCGCGTACGGCCTTGGTGATCTCGGGGCGGGTCTTGCGGCTGACGTGGCGGCGGTCCGGGCTGCCGTCGTCCTTGACGCCGACACTGACGTAGCCGTGCCAGCGGCCGTCCTTGCCGAGGAAGATGGTGGAGGCACCATTGGGCTGGCGGGACTTCGGGGACTTGGTCATTCCGTCCCCTTCAGGCCGCGGTCGTGTAGTCCGCCGAGTCGGAGCGCCTGGCTAGGAAGTCGTTCAGCGCCTCGGCGGGTATGCGGCGCAGCCGGCCGATCTTCACGGAGGAGATCTCGCCGGAGGAGACGTACTCGTACAGCTTGGTGCGGCCGACGCCGATCCGCCGTGCGGCTTCGGCGACGGTGAGGCCGACGAGGGTGGCATCGCCGTGGGAGGCGTCGCGCTGGTTCATCAGAGCGCGCAGCTCAGTCTCGGAGACGCCGAGGAGCTGGGCGATCTGGGTGATGGGCAGGGCGTTTTCGGGCAAGGAGAAGTCCGTTTCCTGGCAGGCGATGGGGCGGCAACCCCGGCCTGGCCGGTTGATCTCGGGATGTGTGCGGTGGGTTCCGTGCCTGGGGGTTTGCGGGGCCCAGGTCGGGCGGCAGAAGCGCTACGCGTCAGGAGCGGAGTCTGCGTGATCAGGGTCGGATTGCGTGCCGGGCGGGGGCCCGTAGATCTCCGCGTTCATCTTCATGAGGCTTTCGGCGATGGCGTTGGAGACCATCGCTTCCGCCTCTTCGCGGATGTCGGGGTGTTCAGCGATGTAGGCGTCGAAGTCGTCACGAGCGCGGGTGAACACGTGCTGGGCGCGCTGGGTCTCCTGGTGGGCGGCGACGACCTTGTCGATGAGTTCCATGGCGCGGCCCTTCGCAGCGAGCTGCGGAGGGCCGGCAAGGTTTCGGAGGTCGACGCCGAAGATCTCGGCGAACCCGATCGCCTCATCGAGATTGATGCGTCGCTTGCGGTTCTCGATTCGCCAGACCGCGGACGGGTTCATTTCGAAGCCGGCCTCGTTCAGGCGGTCGGACAGAGCGGTCGTGCTCCAGCCGCGCCGCTCACGTTCGAGCTTGATCCGTACAGCGGCGTTCTCCTCGCCGCTGAGCAAGATCCCCTCGGGGGTCTCGTCGTCTGCCATCCACCCCCTCCTTCCTGTCGCAGGGAACCCCTGCGATATGCAGGGAATCAAAACTGTACCACACGCTCTGCGTTCAGCAGGGGATTTATGCGATACGCATAGACGGTGATCATCGACACTCTCTGCACTAGGCAGAGATGCATTGCATTTTGCAGATCGTGTGGCATCCTGGTAGTCCTGCCCAGACACCGACCGGAGACCCGACATACAGAAAACCCCTCGGCGCGACACCGAGGGGTTCAAAGCGCAAACCTCTGAAACCGCCATCCCTAGCGATCAACCTGCCTGGCCGGGATTGCCGTCCCATGTGGCCCGCAGGAGAGGAGCTTCATGCCACAGGGTACGCCCCTGACCCCGCAGCCGCCATCCCCCGCCGTCTCCGCTGACGCCGAGCCGCCGACGGACATGCTCCACGCCCCGTTCAATATCGACGCCGAGCGTGCGGTCCTGGGCGCCTGCATGCACAGGGCCGACGTGATCGACGCGGTGCGCCCGATCATGAGCGAGGACGCCTTCTATCGGCCCGCGCACGAGACGGTGTGGCGTGCGCTGCTCGCCCTGCACCGCGAGGGCAGGCCGACCGATCCGATCGTGCTGGCCGAGTTGCTCCAGCAGCAGGGGGACCTGCAGCGTGTCGGTGGCGCCAGCTACCTGCACCAGCTTGCCAGTGCGCTCTACGACGCCGGCAGCGCGGAGCACCACGCCGAGATCATCCGCGAGAAGGCGGACCTGCGCCGCCTGCTCGCCTCCGCCGTGCGGACCGTCCAGCGTGCCCAGGAACCGGGCGCCGACCCCGAGGCGATACGCAGCGAGGTCGAAGCGGAGATGCGGGCTGAGCGCGAGCGCGCCCTCGCCTCGGGTCAGGGACGTCTGAACCGCTTCGCCACCGACGGGTGGTCCTTCGTCACGGAGACCGGCGCAGACGCCGAGCCCCTGTGGGGAACGCGCGAGAAGACGGTCTGGGCACCGGGCGAGAGCCTGATGATCGTCGGCGCTCCTGGGGTCGGCAAGACCACCCTGGCCCACCAGGTGGTATTCGCCCGCCTGGGCCTGTCGGAGACGGTCCTGGAGATGCCGGTCGCGCCCAGCAGGCGGGTGCTCTACCTAGCCATGGACCGCCCCAAGCAGATCGCCAAGGCCATGGCCCGCCGAGTCTTCGACTCCGACGAGAAGATCCTGCGCGAGGGGCTCGTCGTCTGGCAGGGCCCGCTGCCCGCCAGCCTGGACAAGGAACCCGACCTCCTCGCCGACCTCGCCGCCGCACACCGGGCCGACACGATCGTGATCGACAGCCTCAAGGACGCTGTGAGCACGATGGTCGACGACAGCCTCGCGGTCGCCTTCCACAACGCCCGCAACCGCGCCCTGCGAGAGGGCGTGGAGATCCTGGAGCTGCACCACCAGCGCAAGGCCACCGCCGATGCCCCGCGCGGCCAGCGCCCCAGCCTGGACCAGGTCTACGGCTCCACCTGGTACGTCTCCGGCGCAGGCAGCGTCCTGTTCGTCACCGGCAAGGCCGGCGACCCCGCCGTCACCCTGCACCACCTCAAGACCCCCACCGGGGAGATCGGCCCGCTGGATGTCACCCACGATCACGTGCGCGGCACCACCACGGTCGACCCCACCAAGGACCCCGCCGTCCTGCTCCGCAACGCCCCAGGCGGACTGACCGCCCGGGAGCTGGCAGTGACCCTGATCGGCGGGGGCGACCCCGACCGCGCCGACGTGGAAAAGGCACGGCGCCACCTTGGTCGCCTGGTCGACAGCGGCCTGGCCACCAGGGCCGACGGCGTCGCCGGAGGAGCCGGAGGCGGACAGCAGACCCGCTACTACGCCTCCGCACGCCACCTCACCGCCGTCGGCTGACGCCCCAGCGACAGCGCCCGGAAGCGATCACGCGACCGTACACGCGGCCCTCACTCGAACACCGGGCCGTGAACCGCTCACAGCGCTCACGCTCATCGCGAAACCGCAGGTCAAGCGATCACGCGAGCGTTCACGCCGTACACGCACGCAAGCGATCACGCGCGGGGCCCCCTTTAGAAGGGGGCCCGCGTGAACGCCCCCTGCGTGAACGCCCCTCACTCGCACGCCACAAGCCTCACCGCACCACCCTGGAGCCCGCCCTTGCACTCCCCTGCCCCGAGCGCCCCGGCAGCCATACGCGGCAACCGAAGCAGCCACGCCGGCATCGCCCTGCTCCCGCTCAACCCAGCCGCCGAGCACACGCACCCGCTGCGGGTCGCCGCGTGAACCGCCTGGGACGCATCATCCTCGTCGTCGGCCTGGTGGCCGTCGTCCTCATGGCCTTCCGGGTCTCGTGGAACGCGCTGTCCGACGTGGCCGGCGCCATCGGCGCCGACTCCACAGCCGCCCTGCTCTACCCGATCGTCGTCGACGGGCTGATGGCCCTCGCGCTGGTCGCCACGCTCGTGCTGACCGGTACCGACCGCAAGTTCGCGCTGCGGGTCCTGGCGACCTACACGATCGCCAGCCTCCTGTTGAACTACGTGCACGGCCTCATTCCGGCCCTGCACAGCACGTCGACGCAGTGGGGCCGACTGGCCGACTGGGACCCCGCGAACTGGGCTCTCGTACTGCTGGCGACCTCGCTCCCGGTCGGGTCGATCTACTTCGGGTCGGACCTCGTGGCGAAGGTGCTGCACCACAACCCCGAGTCGGCCGACTCTGCCGAAACAGCCTCTGCCCAATCGGTGAGTCGGCAACCTGACGAGCAGGCCGCACGGTCGAGGTCTGACCAGGCCGCATCGGCCCCCGAGCATCCGACCGAGTCGACCCCCATGAAGGTCGCCGAGGCGCTCGTGACGAGGCCGACTGTGGCCGACGGGTCGGTCCCGGCTACCCGACCGCACCGATCGGCCGCTGCGGCGGAGTCGACTGGAGCCGCCCCGCGTCGGGCGACCGGTCGGGTCCCTGCCACCGCCAAGTCGATCGCCGACCGCACCCGCACCGACGCCGAAGTCCTCGGCGAGGCCCGGCGCCTGACCGCCGACTGGAGCGACGACCGGCTGAGCGCCGAGCGTCTGCGCAGCGCACTACGGATCGGGCAGAACCGCGCCCGCGCCCTGCGCGATCAACTGCAGGCCGAGCGCACTGGCCAGGCCGAGCCTCTCGACGAAGCCACCTCGGAGCGACGGAGGGAGCTCGACGCAGCCCCCGTCGGCACCGCCTGATCCGCCGCAAACGCACCGTTCGCCTCACCCATCCGAATCCCCCGGGCCCCGCGCAGAGCAGCACGGGGCACGGGGCCGCACAGCGAGGCAACCGGCACCACCACCCAACGGAGAACCGATCCATGCACGACCCTCACCACGAAACCCGCGCCGCCCAGCAGGCAATAACCACCACCCCTGCCCCAGACAGCACAGCAAGTTGGAGGTTCGGACACTCCCCCGTAGGGGGAGCGCCCGAACCCGACCCCGCCCCGGGGGTGGCGGGGCCCGTCCGGCACCAGGGGGCGCTGGACGGGGAGGCTGCGACCGAGGGCGGATCGCAGCCGGGAAAGGCCGGCCGTACGCGGCGGACCAAGATCAAGGGGAAGGCGCGTCCGCGCGCGAAGAAGCAGCGTCCTGCACAGAGCGTCCGCCTCAGCGATCACGAGCACGCCATCATCCAGGCCGGCGCCGATGCCGTCGGCATGAGTCTGGCCGGCTTCCTCGCCCACTCCGCGCTGGCCGCCGCCCGCGACCAGTCCCGTACCGCCGTCACCATCGCCACCGAACGCGATGTGCTCACGGAGTTGTTCGCCATGCGCCGGCAACTCGGCTGGGCCGGCAGCAACCTCAACCAGGTGGCCAAGGTGCTCAACTCCGGTGCCGATGTGCCCTACCTCAAGGAAGTGCTCGCCGACGTCCACCGCGCGGCCAATGCTGCGAAGAAGGCCGTCGACCGGGTCGCCAACCGCCAGGAGCAGGGGGGTGAGGCGGCTTGATCCCCAGCATCCACCGGCAGGGCAGTAGCACCCTCGGTCTGCTCCACTACCTCTACGGCAAGGGCACGCACGAGGAGCATGTCGACCCGCACCTAGCCGCCTCCTTCGACCATCTGGCCCCCGACCCCGGCCGCGACCCCTCGGCCACGAAGAAGGACCTCGCTCACCTCCTCGACCAACCTCTCCACCTGCTCGACGCAGACCAGCGACCCGAGCAGCACGTGTGGCACTGCTCGGTGCGCGCTGCCCCCGACGACCCGATCCTGACCGACGACCAGTGGGCCGACATCGCCCGCCGCATCGTCGCGGCCACCGGCATCGACCCCGGCGACGGCGCTGGCTGCCGCTGGGCCGCCGTCCGCCACGCGGACGACCACATCCACATTGTCGCCACCCTCGTCCGCGAAGACGGCCGCCGCCCCGACCACCACCGCTCCGGCAAACGCGCCCAGGCCGAAGCCCGCCTCATCGAAGCCGACTACGACCTCCACCGCGTTGCCCCCGGCGACGGCACAGCGGCGAAGCGCACCACCAGCGCCGAGCGGCACAAAGCCGATCGCCTGGGCTGGGACCGCGCTGCGCGCGAGGAGCTGCGCGAGACCGTGCGCCGCGCGGTCGCCGGTGCCGCCTCCACCGACGAGTTCCTCGACCGCCTCAAGGACGCCGGGCTGCTTGTACGCACCAGGGTCCTGCCTTCCGGCGACCTGAAGGGCTACACGGTCGCCTTGCCCGGTGACCGCAACGGGGACAAGGAACCGATCTACTACGCCGGCTCCACGCTCGCCCCTGACCTGTCCCTGCCCCGCATCCAGGCACGCTTCACTACCGACTCCACCCCACCGGGGACCGCCGATAGCGAGCGGCAGGAACGCGCTACCGCGTTCTCGGCACCCGCCGCAGCACGGCGCACGACCGCCCACGCGGCCTGGGCGGCAGTAATCGTCCTCGACCACAGCAGCGACGACGGCGCAGCCGCCGCCCAGATCGCCGCCGCCAGCGAGGTCCTCGACGCCCTCGCCAAGACTTCGGCCCTCCACACCCGCAACGAACTGCGGCAGGCGGCCTGGGATTTCGAGCGGGCCTCCCGCTCCCATACCCGCGCCGAGTTCCGCCACGCGCAGGGCCTGCGCCGTGCGGCCCGTGACCTCGTGTACAGCGGGCCCGCGTTCGGCCGGGGCGAGGACGGGGCCGGCACCGCGATGGTCCTGGACACGCTAGTCTTCCTCGCCATCGCCGCCGCCCACTGGCACGCCCAGCGACAGCACGCCCAGCAGGCCGAGGCCGCCCGCCGAGCCGCAACACACCTGCGGGCCGCCTACCAGCAGGCAGCCGCCGAACCCCTCATGGTGCTGCGCGAACGTGGCCGCCATATCGCTCCATCCCTGCGCCACCACCACGCCACCACGGTGCGCGCCGCCCTGCCAGGGCTCGCCGAGACCGTGCTGGCCGAGCCCGGCTGGGACGCCCTGGCCGCCACCCTCGCCGACACCGAACGCGCCGGCCACAATCCCCGCGCCCTGCTCGCCGAGGCCGCCGCCGGCCGGGAACTGGACACCGCTGATTCCGTCAGCGACGTTCTCGTCTGGCGTCTGCGCCGCACCGCGGATCTCCCGTTGTACGCCCCAGCCCAGGAAGCCACCCGGGCCAACCGGCCCAACGATCACATGTCTGCCGCGCGGACGATGCCAGTATCACCGGCATCGCGGGCACGGCGCCGTTGAGCACGGCACGACGAACGCGTTGAGGGTGCCCGAATAGCTCCTGGTAAACAGATGACGGGCCCGACCGCACCATGGTCGGGCCCGTCACCACCTGCACACTCCGCTCCTTGCTGCTTCCTCCAGCCGGGTGTCAACGGTGGGTGCGTCGGGCTTGTCGGATGTGGTTGATGAGAGCAGCGTCCTTCTGACACACGCACCCGGGGGTGGGAAGCCGGTGGTCGATCATCTGGTCGGGCCGGGGGCCGAAGCGGGTGTCGTACTCGATGCGTCGTGGAGGCCCGGTGACCAGGCCCGTGCTGCGTGCGATCCAGGCGCCGACGACCAGGCAGGCGGCCTGCTGGGCTACGAACGCGGCCGAAGGACGGAACCCGTCGTCCGTTCTACCAGTCAGCTCAGCCGAGTTGATCAGCCCGCACACCGGCCGTCCGAGGAACTGCCCGACGAGCTCCCGCTGTTGATCGTCCAAGCCTTCCAGGTCCCGTTCGGTCAGCGGCTTTTGCCCGAGGGCGATTCGGGACAGCGGGAGCCCGGTCAGTTCATGCAGTCGCTGCTCCGCGCTCTTCCCGGTGTGGTTGGCCTTGAAGTAGCAGCGCAGGCAGGGGCCGGTGGGCAGTGCCTCGTGCAGGGCAACAGTGGTGCCGACCGGGCCGCCGGTGCTGCCGTCCAGGGTGAGATCGGCCTGCAGCCGCTGCAGGTCGTGCCGGGCTGCGACGCTGTCCAGTCCGCCGAGGACGATCCGGGGCCACGGCAGGGTGCCCGCATCGACGGCCTCGATGGACGCCTGGATCGTCCCGTGGAACGGAGTCACCTCGATCCGCCGTAGGCGTGCGTCGATCAACCGCACCTTCGGTAGGCACGCAGTCGCGTCGGCCAGGATACCGATGCTGTACGAGGTGACGTTCGGTTTCTCGAAGACCTCCCTGTCCACCACCGTCAACTCGCCGGAGACCTGCAGCAGGTCCAGGACCAGGGCGATGCCGGTGCCGATCGCACCGCCCCCGCCCAGCAGGACCTGCTCCAGCGCAGGCAACGGGGTAACGACGAACCCGGGTTGCTCACCGGGGAGGACAGGGCAGAAGTCCACCACCGGGGTCACCTGGAACTTCCCCTCCGGCAGCCCGGCAACGACCTTGAACGCCTCGCCGGCCAGCATCGCCGCAGTGAGGACCGCGCCCAGCCCGGTGCCGGGCGCGTTGAGCCGGGGGAAAGGATGACCGGTGTGCCGCAGACGGACCCCGTGCCCGTCCGGCGCGCCAGCCACCGCAGTACCCAGCGGAGGTGCGGTTCCCACGTGGAGATGCAGCGGCGCCCTGCTCTGGGCCTCGCCGATGCGGAGCGGCCGGTCCGGATCGATCCCGGCCGCCGTTTCCACCAGCCTGCGGATGAGTTCGTCGTCGAGCCGTCCCGGTCCGCAGCCGGGGTCCAGACTCAGCCGGACCGGCCACCGGCGCAGGTCCGCCACCAGTACTTCGAGAGTCTCGGCGGCCGCAGGCAGGTGCCCGTCCGCCGTCAGGTGGATCAGGATGCCGTCCATCCGCTCCCGCAGGGTGGTGTCTTCCACGCCGGCGGCCAGGCCGCCCAGGCGTACGCTGCGGCTGTAGTCAGTACTCACGGACACCCTCCTCGTCGAACATCACCGTGCGCATCAGGGACAGCGCCGGATCGACAACCGGAGCGGTGCAGGGCACCCAGTCCTGCTCGAAACGCCACCACCCCCACGACGCCGGGTCGGCGGGCGGCGCTGCGTAGGTCGGGACGACAGCGCTGACGAACCCCGGCACCCGCAACGAGTACGCGCGGTCGGTCCGCGACAGGAAAGCCTTCTCAGGGTGCGAGTGGATCATCGCCCGCACCCGGTAGGACCGTTCCTCGGCGAAGGTGAACAGCCGGTCGTACGCGACCGCGCTCACCGTGAACAGCCCCGGACCCCGCACGATCCCCGCCGTCCCGGCCACCGCCACGACCAGCACGTGCATGTCCGACCGCCCGGTCAGCAGCAGCGCGCCGGTCTCCTGGTCGGCCAGCCCGTGGCGCTGAATCTCCTGGAGTACCGGGTCGACAGCGCCGGCCGGCAGCACCAGCTTCCTCGTGTCGGTGGTCATCCGGCACGCCTCCCGTCAACGCGATCGACGTCGTCCTGCAGGTTCTCCATCACGTACAGGAAGGGATTGCCGGAGCTCCGCCAGGAGTGCGGCCCGCTGCTCCACTCGGGGTGAAGCCTTTGGCCTTCGGCGGTGAACGGCTTGCACACGTCATTGGAGTCGTACCGGTAGCCGTTCGCTCCCGGCCAGGCACTGGATGCTCCGACTCCGGAGACGCCGACCGACTCGACGAAGATGAGGGAGGGCGGCCGGTCGGGGTAGACCGTCCACTCGATCCGGGCGATGAACGCTGCGCGCTCACCGTTGTTCGGTTGCACCTCGGCCCAGAACAGGCCGTCGGGGTCCTGGTCGCGGTGGTGGAGGCGGCCGGCGGTCGAGGAGAGGAACTCCTCGACCGCCGGGACGTCGCCCGCCAGCCGCAGACGGCTCTCGAGATCCACGACTGATTCCCGGGCTCTAGCCGTTGGTGGTCTCGGTGCGCAGCTTCAGGTGCAGGGCCTTGGCGTGCCCGGCCAGCCCGCCCACCGTTGCCTCGGGAGGGACCTCGTGCCCGTCGTGGAACAGGTAGTAGCGGGTGGTGCCGTCGCTGGCGAAGCCGAAGGCGGTGAGGCTGTCGGACAGAACGCTCGTGGCGGTCACTTGCGGGTCGTAGTCGTGCTGGTACGGGTGCTCGGCGAGGGCGGAGGTCACCGTGATCTTGATCTCGCGGGGCTGGGGCATACCGATCTCCTAAGGCGTTCGGGGTGACACAGGAGCACTCTACTGATTCAGCAAAGTGTCAGTGAGTCCAGTGTGATCACCTCGGGTCGATGCAGTCAAGCTTCACCGCCGTATTACTGCGCGCTACGCTGCCCGTATGAGCCCCGACCGGAGCCAGCTCCCCCTCCCGGACCCCGAAACGACAGGACCGGACGCTGTCGAACAGTTCGACATCGCCGAACTCGGACGCCTGCTGAAGGAACACCGCGGCCCCCTCTCTCTCCGGCAGGCCGCCGCCGAAGCGGGCGTCAGCTTCAGCACGCTCACCCGGGTCGAAGCCGGCGCTCAGCCCGACCTCGCCACCTTCACTCGCCTCTGCGCCTGGCTGGGCGTCTCCCCGAGCCGCTTCTTCACCCCGACCGCCACCCGCCAGGTGTCACCCCTCGACCAGGCCATCACCCACCTCCACGCAGACCCTCGGCTCACCGACGACGCGGCGAACAAGATCAGCTCTGTTCTGCGGGACCTCTACGACGCCCTCGCGAAGGAGGCGGTCCCCGCCGTACCCGCCCTTGCCTGCCACCTCCGGGCTGCCTCGGTGCTGCGTCCTGGCGTCCCCCAGCGGCTCGCCGACCTGCTCACCGACATGAACACCGAACTCGAACGACTCGTCGAAGCAGGCGAACTGTGACCCTCCCCCGAGGCTTCAAGGCCAACGCCGAACGAGAAGCCCTCCGACTGCGCCGCGAACTCGATCTCAGCGACACCGATGCCCTGAACGTCGACGACCTCGCCGACCACCTCAAGGTCAAGATCGTCAGCGCCGAGAAGCTCGTCAGCCACACCCGCCTCGAAGAACTCGAACGGGTCCAGGCGTACGCCTTCTCCGCCGCGACCTTCCAGGTCTCCGGCAGGAACATCGTCGTCACCAACCCGCTCCGAACCCCGGGGCGCAGGGCCAGCGACGTGGCCCACGAGCTCTCCCACCTCGTCCTGAAGCATGACCTCACCGAGATCCGCGAAGTCAATGGCATGCCCTTCAGGACCTGCCGCCCCGACGAGGAAGAACAAGCCACTGCCTTTGGCGGAACACTCATGCTTCCCCGCCCCCTGCTGCTCGGCGCAGTCCGCCGCCAGTGGGGGCCGGCACAGATCGCCGAGCACTACGGAGTGACCGAAGAGATGGCCCGGTACCGGTACAACACCACTGGGGTGGCCAAACAGGTCCGAGGCCGCTGACGGCGCCGGAGGTAGGCTCTGTCGGTCTGCCGCTTACCGCCGGGACGTGGCGCGGGAGCGAACAAGTACTTCGGTTGGCGGACTCCGTGGCGCATGCCAGACGGCCGCGAGCGATGAACGATGCGCGCGTACGAGCGGTGTGACGGACCGTCGATATTGAGCGGGTGCCAGGCGGCCCACCGGGCAGCTGCTCAAGGAGGATCGTTCAGCTGTCGTGCGACAGCAGAACGATCAGCAACGTCCGACGTACTTCCGTGACGGCGATGCTCATGCGTTCACCGTTGCCCGCGGGGCCAGCCCCGGCAATGTTGAGGCAGCTGCATGCGATAGCCCCAAAAAGCAGGCTCAGCCCGCGCCGTGAGCCTTGTCGACGGCCTTCGCCACCTGGGCGTCAACCAGGGCCCCGCTGCCAGAGACCACCACGACCACCGTCCCGGTACGGACGGCTGTCTGCTTGACCACGCTGCTGCGTCCGCCGACGGCGAAGGTGAGCAGCTGGCCCCACCTCTCCTCGCCCAGCTTCGGAGCGGGCAGCTTCAGGGTCGTGACCGTGGAAGCACGCTGGTAAGCAGAACTCCCGCAGGGTAATCCGCGAGAAAGTCGCACGTCGTTCTCCCAATTCGGGTGCCCTAACGCGCAGGTTAGTGGTTGGGCGTGGGTCTGTTTAAGAGCCGATGATCACGCGATAAATACGAGTGCGTCGCGGTAGGGGAACACCCCGCGCCTCTCAGGCGCGGGGTGTTGGGTCATTCATCCCTCTTCGTCCTCGGGAGCACACTCGCGAATAAACCACAGGTCGAGGGTGTATCGTTCCGCGACCGGTGACAGTTCCAGCACACGACGAACATCTTCAACGGTGTCGAGTTGCTGGGAGCCTCCCCGGATGTTCTGGTCGTAGTATTCCGCCGCAGCCTGTCGGCCAGTCCACCATGCATGACCGGCGTAGACACCCGGGCGGGGCAACCTGGTCGTGCCGACCGGACCGGAAGCGAGTTGGTTCACAACCAGTTCGCTGGTTTCTGACTCCAAGCAAATACTGATCCAGCCTTCGACGCCCTCGGGGGAATCCTGCGGGTCGTCCCAGACTCGGATGGCGACCTCGACGCGCAAATCGGGCTGCAGAGTGCGGAGATACAGGTGGTAGCCGTTCCCAGCGACCACTTCAGTCTCGGCCCGGTCCCAGGCTTCGGCGTCGCCTTCGTACGCATCGGCGTCATAGACCTCGATCACACAGCGGTCCGGCCGGGCACTCGTGCGGTACTCCGTGATGAGCGTCATGATCGGGAAATCTTCTCCGTGTTACGGGACGATGGTGACATAGAAGGCGTCACCGTCGAGGACGCGGTTCATCGTGTACATGGCGTTCAATCGATTGCCTCCCTTTCCGTTGTCGGTTCCGTCGATGAGTCTGGCCGAGTAGCGCTCGTTATCCTCTCCACGCTCCTTGGTGCTCGCGAAGGGGTATTCATCGCATTCCAGGCCGGTTCCAGAGTAGTCGCCCCACACGTCCTTGCAGGTCTTGATGGCCTGATTCCTGTTGGCATCCCTCTGCGTGGTATCGGTCAGCCGGTGGAGCGGCTCCTGCGCGCCGGGGACGGTTTTACCGGGCCATGAGGGGAATGTCCGCTCCGGGAACTGCTGGGCATCGAGGATGTGGCGAGCGCTCTGGTCGACTTCGGGATCGCTCAGGCTGAGCTGGAGTTCGACGCGGGCGTCGGTGAAGACGGTGCCCTGGTACTTGCCGGCCACCGGTCCGGCGTAGTCGAAGCGGATATTGGAGTGGGCCATGTCCGGTTCGATCCAGGGTACGGCGGTCGGTGAGGTGAGGGTCATCGCCAGGGTGATCCGGCCGGCGACGATCTGTGAGTTGGCCGGGTCGTAGCCGCCGGTGTCCGGCGAGGTGTAGGTGAGGATCCACTGCGGGAGGGCCACCCATTCGGCGAGTGGAGCGCTGCGCAGGGTGTCTGTCGGTGGGGTGATGACGGGGTTGGTGCCGGAGTCTCCGAGGTTGACGGTGTCGGAGTACTGCTGGCTGAGGACCCAGGTGGCGGGGTCGTCGCCGCTGACGGAGACCGGCACGATGTTTTCGATGCTGCTCACGTAGTCCACTCGGCGTGAGCCGTCGTAGGCGAAGCCGAGGACCCACAGATCGAACGTCAGGTGGCCGAGGATCTGCTGGTTGGCATTTTTGAGGGTCAGGTTGACGGGCTGGTGCACGCAGGTCTCGAAGCGGCTCTTGACCCAGCCTGTCTGGGAGTTGGCCTCAGGATGGTCGGCGCATTCAGCGCGGAGGTCATCGGCCTCGGCAGCCAGCGCAGCAGTCGTCCGCTGTCGCGGCGCAGCGTCCGTCGCTGCTTCTGCTTTCGACGTCGGCCCCAGGATGGCCACGAGGGTGGCGAAGGCGGCCAGGACTGTGGTGATCAGTCTTGGACGGACGGCGAAGCCGGGTGCTCGGCCTGCGAGCTGGGGGGCGGCGCAATGGTTTTCGTGGAGTCGTATCAGCTGCACATCGTCCCCCAGCAGGCGTCGAGGAGTCGGCCGGTCACTGCCGAGTAAGTGGCTCGGAAGCCGTGGAACAGGCGATCGCGCTGCTCCAGGCCGTGCGTCGAGGACGAGGACTCCACGGTCCAGACAGCGTCCGTTGAGGCGGAACCGGCGGCCGAGAGTGCGGTTGCGATGCTGTCCGCGGAGGTGATGTCCAACGCTTGAGCGGGCACGCCGAAGGACGCAGCCGCACGTTCCAGGATCTGCTCGCGGCTGGCGCCGGAGACGTTGGAAGCCGACGTCCGGGCTGCGTCTGTGTCCTTCGTTGCCAGCGCGGTCGCGTTGCACTTCTGCACGGTCTGAACACACTGTGCCAGTCCGGGAACGGCGGTCAGGCAGCTGTCAGGGTCCTGCGCCATGCATGCGGCGAGCGCCGTCTGGTCGACCCCGTTATAGGTCCCGCGCGGCACCAGCGGGATGGTTCCTGCTGAGGACTGCCCGTTGGGCACACGCTGTTCGAGGCCGGCCGTGCCGTCGGCTGATTGCAGCGTTGTCGGTCCCGGTTTGGCCACGGCGAGTTGCGTGAAGGTGGTGTTGTCGGTCAGCTGCATGTTGAAGCAGTAGGGCGCGGTGTTGCCCTGACCGCAGAGGCCCAGCGAGGCGACCTGTGCGGTGTTGGCGGTCGCGGCGCGGTACCAGGTCTTGTTCTCGGCCAGGTACTGCACGCGGTTGGCGACCTGCGGAAACGTGAGGTATTGAGGGCCCATCACTTCCAGGCCGATGTCGATCCGGTTCGCATTGCCCCGTGGTACGGCGAGCTGGTCGGTGGTGGTGCCGACCCAGTTGAAGTCGTAGAGCACGTCCCACTGGTCGGTGTTGTCCTGGCGCAGCACCATGTACGTGTGGTTCGTTCCGTCCGGCTTGGATGGATTGGTGCCGGCCGTGATGGCTTCTGTGCGTCCTCCGCTGTCGCCCAGTTCTGTCCAGCGCGGGCCGTAGGTGGATGTCGATGCACCGGTCTTTTCGGCGTAGAGACCGACCTGGACGTAGTTGGCGAAGAGGCCGCCCTCGGTGTTGGGCGTCATCGTGAGGTTGTTGGCAGCTGACACGGTCGTGTCGCCGGTCGAGCCGCTGGTGTACGTGATGGGTACGTTTCGCCAGGTGGCGAAGGCGCCGATCACCGGCTCTCCCGGCTGTGTGCAGGCGACGCCCCAGAAGATGATCCTGGCCTCGTGCTCGATCTGGCAGCTTGTCGTTGGCGGGCTCGCCGCCGCCGGGGACGCGGTGGTCAGCGGCAGAACAACGGCGGCTACGGCGGCGGACAGGGCGGTGAAAAGTCTTCTTCGCACGCGCAACGACCTTCCATTCGATGATCGAATAAGCGATCGAGGTCCTTTCCGGTACATGCAAAGGCCACACACACGTTTCGAAACCTGGCTGAAACTGCGGGATGGTTGCTTCGGCGCCCCGTTGCAGATCGAGGCTGCGCTGCCGTTCACAGATCGCGCGGGGGTTCAGACTTCGCCTTGCTGAGATGCTGAAACGCTCCCTTCGTAGAGGACTCGGCGCCTTGGGCACGTAAGCGATCGCCCGACGTCAAGGCAATGGGGGCAGCAAGCGAGCAGGGCTGAAAACAGTTGGGTGTGGCTCGACCACGCCCTCGTGGGTGGTCAGCTCTGGCAGCTGCAGCCGCTCGCAGCCCTCGTCTCGGCCGCCGTCATCGCGACAGCTTTGCTGTGCGCTCGGGGTGGGGGCGGCTTTGATGTAGCGCATGGCCGTCTGCGGTGATGTCGAACAGCCGCATCAGGTGCAGGGGATAGGCCCTGTTGAGCCTCTTCGCGTCGTCCAAGATGCGGTCCTGGCGCAGCCCGCCCGTCGTCGCGTCGTTAGGGAAGTCCATCCGCATGGTTCCGATGGACACCGGGTGGCTGCTCCTGGTCGAGCGCCGGGTGCTGGCTGACAGGCTGCGAAGGCAGACGGCGAGGTGACGTCCGAGGACAAAGGTGTGGGTGCCGGGGCACTCTGACCGTCCGAGTGCCCCGGGACGGTCGTGGAGGACCTCGGGCGGGAGCTAGTGCTTCCGTGGGAACAGCCCGCTCTGCCATCGGGCGGGCGCGGGACGCACCGCGCCTGGCCTGCTACCACTCGAAAGATCAGCGACGAACCGCACAACGGCGGCCTCTCTGGCATGGGGCGTCGTCAGCTGCAGCGGACGACGGTGAGCCGCCCCTCGGCGCTCTCGGGAACGGTGCGGCGGGGCACCGGGACCGGTGAGGCGAGCGAGGAGGCGAACGCCGCCACCAGCTCATGAGGGACGCCGGCGCTGAAGCTGGCACACCACAGATACGGCGCGCCGATCACGGGCTCCGCCCATGCCTGCCAACCCACCAAGTCAGGCCGTGGCTCGGCGTCCTCAATGAGCGGGGGCAGCAGCTCCAGAGAGACGCAGGAGGAGAACCCGGGGTCCGTGGCGGCGGCGCGGGGGCGGTCCACGTCGCGGATCCAACCCCGGGCGCTCAGCGCGTCGAGGACCGTCTCGGGCCCCTCGACGCCGACGTCGGGCGCCTCACGGGCATCGATCGCCGCGAGGAGGTCTGCAAGCGCCTCGTAGGAAACGCCCGTGGTGAAGTACGCGTTCCACTCCGGCATCGCGGAGGCGGCATGCCGGCGGGCGCTCAGCTGCCAGGCAACGGGCAGACCGCCCAGCTCGAACGGATAGGCCGCGAGGATCCACTCGGCCCCACGCAGCCCGTCCGGGCTTACATACAGAAGGGTGTGACGGGAAGTAGGCCACATGCGCCAGCCGAGGGCGGACAGGGTGTCGTCGATCCGCTCGGCGAGCACACCGTCGTCACCGGCCAGATGACGCGGGGTGACCCAGTAGACCGGGTCCGGCAAATTTGGTCGGGAGTGGTGCGGGAGCAGAGGCGCCTCCATGGGCTCGTGGGATGGAACACTGGTCGGCCAGGATCACCGGCATCACCTCGTTGACCAGGCCATCCGGCAAGATGTTGCAGGTTGACATGGCTGCACAGCTGCGCACCAGTCATTTTGTGATCTTTCCTGTCTGCCTGCGGTGAACTAGTGAATAAATGGACAGACTTACCCAAAGAAGCGAGTCGCGCCCACGCTGCTTTGATGTTTGATCGCCGGCGGCTTTCGCAGTGCGCCCCATGGCGCAGATGCGCCCTTGACCAAGGTCTACGAGGATTGTTCCGTTAGGGAAGTTGGGGCGTTCTACTCGGGGGTTGCCTTCGTGACCAGGTCGGTTGGCAGTGCGTGGTGTCTCGTCAGCGGCACCAGGGGGCAATCGGCAGCTCCCCTGGCTGCTGCCGGGGCCTCGGTATGAGACTCCGGCGCGGGATCGCGATCGCCGTCGTCGCCGGAGGCGGCGCTGTGACCACCATGCTGGTCGGGCTCGTGACGAACGCCGTGTCCGACGAGTCGCGGTGGCCGGGCTGGCTGGGGTGGTTACAGGAGCACGCCTGGTTCTCGTTCGTCGCGTTGGGGGCGGCGATGGCGGGGCTGACGGCCCTGCTCGCCGGGCTCTCCGAGACGCGGCCTCCCACCCCTCCGGGGCGACCGGAGGATGGAGCGGGGCCACCGGGGGCCGCCCAGGTGCTGCGTTCGTTGCCGCGCGACACCGCCGCGTTCACCGACCGGGCCGCGGAGCTGGAGCGGCTGGTGGGATCGGTGCGGGCCTCACAGGAGCGTGGCGAGGGGCTGCCGGTGCACGTGATCGACGGCATGCCGGGAGTCGGGAAGACCACCTTCGCCGTGCACGCAGGCCACCTGCTCTCCGAGCGGTTCCCCGACGGACAGCTCTTCGTGAACCTCAACGGGCATACGCCGGGGCGCACTCCGGTACAGGCCCGCGAGGCGCTCGCCTCGCTTCTCGCGGCCGCCGGCGTGCCGACGCAGCAGATTCCCGTCGGTGACGACGTCGGAGCGGTCACGGAGGCCCGGGCCGCCATGTGGCGGAGCAGGCTCGCGGACAAGAAAGCGCTGCTGATTCTCGACAACGCAGCCAGCTACCGGCAGCTGGAACCGCTGCTCCCCGGTGGGAGCGGGTGCCTGGTACTGGTGACCAGCCGCAAGCGGCTGGTGGCGAACGAGGAGGTGGTCATGTCGGTGGACGCGCTACCACCGGATCACGCGGTCGACCTCTTCGTACGGCTCAGTGGGCGGCCGACCGACGCTCTCGGCCGGGACGTGGTGGACGAGTTGGTGCGGCTGTGCGGATGCCTGCCGCTGGGGGTGTCGCTTCTCGCGGCACGGCTGCGGCACCATCCGTCCTGGAGCGCCGAGGACCTGCGCGGGCGGCTGGTGGCGGCACGGGACCGGCTGGGAGAGCTGCGCGCCGGGGAACGCGACGTCACCGCGACGTTCGATCTCTCCTACCGGGATCTCACGCCGGAACGGCAGCGCTTCTTCCGCCAGCTCGGGTTCTTCCCCGGCACCGATCTCGACCCGCACGTCGGTGCGGCTCTGGGCGAGGACTCGGTCGTGGTGACCCGTCGGCACCTCGAGGCGCTCTACGACGACCACCTGATCGACGAGCACGCGGGGAGTCGCTACCGGCTGCACGACCTCTTGCGCGACTACGCTCGCGGTCTCGCCGCCGAGGGAGACAGCATGGACCACGTACAGGCCGTCCAGCGCGTGGGCACCTACTACCTGGCCGCTCTCGCCGCCGCGAACGGACACACCGTGCGCAGCGGGGCCGCGGTGCCACCGGCGCCGGACGACGCCTCGCGGGTGGAAACGCCGGCCCTGGAGTCGCGGGCGGATGCCCTGAGCTGGCTGGAGACCGAGCGGGCCAACATCCTGGCCTGCGTCCGGCGGGCGAACGGTCTCGCCCTGTACGACCTCGTCGTCCGGCTCGCCGCGGCCATGGCGCCCTTCCTGCGCCAGGCCGGCCCCTGGGACCAGGCCGTCGCGCTCCATCGGACCGCCGCCGAGGCCGCCCGCCGTACCGGCGACCAGCGGGCGCTGGGCGATGCCCTCGCCGAGCTGGGTGTCGTACGCCGCTTCATGGCCGCCTACCCACAGGCGACCGAGGCCCTCAACGACGCTGTGACGGCGTACGAAGCCGTCGACGACCGGCGCGGCAAGGCGGAGGCACTGAACCAGCTCGGCATCGTCTGGTACCTGACCGCGGACAACGAGGACGCGGCCCGCGCCCAGACCGAGGCACTCGCGCTCTACCGTGAGCTGGGGTACCGGCTCGGGCAGGCGAACGCGCTCGCGGATCTCGGCATGACGCACCGGCAGTTGAGCCGGTTCGACGCCGCGGTGGAGGCCCAGAGTGAGGCCCTGGCGATCTACCGAGAACTCGGTGACCGGTACGGGGAGGCGAACTCCCTGCGGGACCTGGGCGTCGTGCACTGCCTCATGGGCGCGTACGACCTGGCCGCGCGGCATCACCAGGAAGCGTTCGACATCTACCTGGAGCTGGACGACCGTGTGCACCAGGCTTACGCGCTGAACGAGTTGGGCGTCGTCCGACGGCTGACCGGAGACATCGAGGGAGCGCGGACGGCACACAGCCAGGCCCTGACGCACTTCACCGAGCTAGGTGAACGGTTCGGCCGCACGACCAGCGTTCGCCACCTTGGCGTCGTGGAGCGTATGGCCGGGGATGCGCCAGAGGCGATCCGGCTTCTGGAGGAGGCCCTGGACGCCTACCGCGAGCTCGGCAGCCGCGGGGGTGAGGCAGCCTCGCTGAGCGAGCTGGGCGCGGCGCGCGGCATCGTCGGCGAGCGCGACGGCGCGATCGAGGCGTTCCAACGCGGTTTGGAGATCCTGCGGGTCCTGGGCGACCCGTGCGGGGAGGCAGAGGTACTCAACCACTGGGGGATGCTGCTGCTCACCTCCGATGAAGCGACGGCCGCGCGTCGGCGCTTTGGTCAGGCGCTCACGCTCGCGCGGGACATCCGCTGCCCGCTGGAGGAGGCGCGGGCGCTGGAGGGCATCGGCCGCTGCGCCTGGACGATTGACGGGCCAGGTCACGGCGTGGACTCGCTGCGAGCCGCCGTGACCGTGTACCGGCGGTTGGGAGTGAGCGCGTCCGTGGACGACATCGAACGGTTGCTGGTGTAGCGGTCCGGCCGGCGCCGACCATGTGGCCGAATTTCCTGTCCCAGGAAGGTAGTTGAGGATGCTACGTTTCCGGCTGATCTGTCGCTTCAGCCCCGTCGCACCGTGCCACCTCCGGCACGTACCTCACGAGGAGCGTCGAATGCCGTCACCCACGTCCGTCAGCGAGCCACGCGCCATCACGCCCGTCGGCCCGGCGTCCGCGGAGCCGACGGTGGCCGGCACCGCCGTCCTGGACCGCGTGGCCTTCCGCGTCCGGCAGCGGCTGGAGGCCGAGGAGGGCGCGACGGCCCGGGTAGGCGACGGTGCCCACGCGGCCTCGCTCATCTGGCCCTGGCCGCTGTGAACACGTCCCCTCGATGACAGAACCCGAAGGCCCCGTTCCTTTCCGGACGTTCATCCTCAAGGTCGCCAACCGCTGCAACATCGACTGCGACTATTGCTTCGTCTTCAACTCCAAGGACCAGGCGGCGCGGCGCCTGCCCGCCCGAATGGACCTCGCTGTGGCCCAGGCTGCGGCCCGGCGGATCGGTGAGCACGCCTCCACACACCGCCTTCGAACCATCCACGTCGTCCTGCACGGCGGGGAGCCGCTTCTCGTCGGCGTCGCGCACATGGCCGGTCTGTTGCTGGCCGTCCGGGACAGCGTGCCGGCCGGGACCCGGGTCCTCTTCGAGCTCCAGACCAACGGGACTCTTCTGTCCGGTGCCTGGCTGGACCTCTTCGAACGGTACGAGGTTGCGGTCGGCGTCAGCCTCGACGGGCCGCCACCTGCGAATAACCGGCACCGGCTGACGCACGCCGGGCGGTCGAGCGCCGCCTCCGCCGTGCGCGGCATCGAACTCCTGCGGTCGCGGCCACACCTGTTCGCGGGGCTGCTCGCCGTCGTGGACCTGGCCAACGACCCCGTGGAGGTCCACGACTACCTGGCGGCGTTCGAACCGCCCGTGATCGACTTCGGCCTGCCGCACGCGACCCACGACGACCCGCCGCACCGCTTCGACCCGAGCGTGCCCGAGTACGGACTGTGGATGAGCAGGGTGTACGACGCCTGGCTCGCCCGGCCCGCGTACAGGCACAGCGTCCGGATGCTGGAGGACATCGTGGCCCTCAGCTCTGGCGTTCGCGGCTCGGTGGAGACGCTCGGCCTGGCCCCGCCGACGAGCGTCGTGATCGAGTCCGACGGCTCCATCGAAGCCGTGGACACCCTGAGGTCAGTCGAAGAGGGTGCCACCTGGCTCGGGCTCGACGTCCTCCGCCACTCCTTCGACGAAGCGCTGTCGCACCCGAAGCTGCTGCACCGGCAGCACGGCAAAGAGGCGCTCGCCGAGCAGTGCCGGGCCTGCCCACTCGTGGACGTGTGCGGCGGTGGCTACCTCCCGCACCGCTTCAGCGAAGCCCAGGGCTACCGGAACCCGTCTGTCTACTGCGCGGACCTGGAGTACCTCATCCGACACGTCCAGGGCTCCCTGCGGCAGCACGGCTGGGACCCGTATGCGCAGGCGGCCTCCTCGCCGTAGACGCGTATGCCGTACCGCCAGGAGGGGATCACGCGTTGGAGCGAATGAGTGCAGCAGTGACAGAAGCTACAGAGGAACGACAGGAGGTGCCGATGAGCGTGACGATCCGCCCTGCGGAGAAGCGGGACGTCCCGGCCATGGCCGAGCTGATCGAGGAGATCGAGCGGTTCTACGGCGCGACCGACACCGACATCCAGCCACTGGAGGAACGCCGGACCCAGGTCGAAGAGGCGCTGTTCGGCTCGCCGCCGCTGGCCTCCGCGCTGCTCGTCGAGGACGAGACCGGGGACCTCGTCGGACTCGCCGCCTACTCGTTCCTCTGGCCGGCCGCCGGCTCCTCGCACTCCCTGTTCCTCAAGGAGTTGTACGTCCGTGGCACGCTCCGACGGCAGGGCATCGGTGCCCGCCTCATGGACGAACTTCGTGCCATCGCCGCGGCGCGCCCCGGGTGCAGCCGCGTGGAATGGATGACCGACAGTGACAACCCGGGGGCACGGGCCTTCTACAAGTCGCTCGGGTTCGCCGAGTTCGACGGGAAGATCGTCTACCGGGTCGACTCCGGCACCGCGTGAGGGGGGTACGAGACCAGTGGAGGCAGAGCGCTGCGACGAGTGCGGCAGCAAGGTCGTCATCGGGCTCGGATGCGAATGTCCGCCGGGCTCGTCCACGTCGGCGTCAGCGGCCCCGCGTTCGGTGAGCACGTTCGTCAAGACGGAGTGGCGTACTCACCCGGAGGACACAATCCTGATCTCCCCGGCCCACTGCGCGCACAGGCCCGGATGGTGCGACCACATGACCGAGGACGACGTACAGCCGCCGCGCTGGGGGTGGATCCCGAATCCTCCGCCTGGGCTCTGGGAGCGGTTGAGCAGTGCTTCTCCGGCGGCCGCCACCGCGGGCAACCCCAGACGGCGGGCCGTGCGACGGTGCACCAACTGCGAGGCGAACCTCGCGCAGAGCTGACCACCGCTCTGTGCATCGCCCTGTTCTCGCTCCGGTAAGCGCGGCCTCACCCGTCAACGGCCGCGCCCGCCGGCGTCAGGATCAGTAGCTGATGACGAGCCGCACGGAGGGCCGGTCGATCACGGCTCCGCCGGCGAGGTGCTCGTCCGCTGTGTCCGCCGGGTAGACCGTGACCACAGGTTCGGCGGTCCGGGCCGGACTCCAGGCGCGGATCTGCGCGCAGATCCGCTCGGCGAGATCGGCGCCGGCTGGGCCAAAGCCGACGGCTCCCAGCCGGAACCGGGGCTCCGCCCCCGGGTCTTCGGCGGTCCGCTCCAAGGTGAGGTACGCGATGGAGTCCCCCTCGACGAGGGCGGGGCTCAGGGCAGGTGACGCGGGCCGGTGGAGGCCGGCCTCCACCGCAGCGGGCTTCGCGGTGATGCGGCAGGTCACTCGCTCGGTGGCGCTCAACCGCAGCCAGACGCCGTCGAACGACTCGACGGGGCCGACCGTCACATCGGTCCAGACGACCGACTTCGGTCGGGTGAGCGCGTCGCGAAGGAGTTCCGGGGCGACGGACTGGTCCTCGTCCCAGTAGAGCCTGACGAGCCGGTCGTCGTCGATGTAATCGTTCCGCTCTCCGTTCTGGCCGATCACCGGGAGGAAGCCGCACATCTTGACGGAATCGGACCGCATCCGCCCCTCCTCGCGTTGGAAGGCCACGGCCCTGGAGAGCCCGCGCCACCGCAGGGGGACCACGAGGCGTCCGCCTACGGCGAGCTGGTCCCACCAGGCGCCGGGGAGGTCCCACATGCCGACCGTGGCGATCATTCGGTCGTACGGGCTGAACTCCGGGGCGCCGAGGGCACCGTCCCTCGTGACCACGCGAACGCCGTCGTATCCGTTGGCGTCCAGCGTCCGGCGGGCGTAGGCGGTCACGTCGGGGGCGATGTCGCATGTGGTGACCTGGCCGGACTTCCCGGTGAGGTGCTTGAGCAGGGCGGCGTTGTAGCCGGTGCCGGCCCCGATCTCGAAGACGTTGTCGCCTTCGCGGACGGCGAGCTGGACCAGCATGAAGTGCACGACGTCGGGTTGGGAGGCGCAGCTCAGCGGGAGTGCGTCCTCGTCGGGGTTCTCCTTGATCGTCACGCTCTTGTTGGCGTACGCCTCCTCGAGGGGCGCGTCGGGGAGGAAGGCGTGGCGGGGTACGGTCCGCATGGCGGTCTCGACGCGTCCGTCGCGGAGGCCGGAGAGGTCCTCTTTCAGGATGGCGTCGACCAGGCGGTTGCGCAGGTCCTCGGGGGAGGCGCCAGTGGCGGTGTTCATCGCGTCCTTTCGGAAGGTGCCCGGCTGTGCTTGCGGCAGGGGCAGATCGTTCTCATTTGTTCTGGTGTGTGGATGCGGTTCGCGGCGTCACCCTGTCAGGAGCAGGCAGCGGTCCCAGGGGGCGGTGATCGCCGTGTTGACGGGGTCGGTGAGTCGGACCAGGTGGATACCTGCCGTGCCGTCCATCAGGCCGGCGCCGTCCGGCAGCCCGTGGTGGTCCAGGTGCTTGTTGAGGCGGACGTTCAGGCGACGTAGATGCGACGCGAGTTCGTCTTCGAGGGCGTCGGCGGCGGCACGGGAGACGGTCTGTATGAGCCCCGCCCAGCCGTGGCAGAGGGATGCGTCAGTGAGCTGGGCGAGCTGCTGGTCGTCGGCCAGACATCCGGCCAGGGCCTGCTCGGCTTGCCGTTGCCGGTCACGGTCGCCGAGGGCGAGGCCGGCGAGTTGCTGGGCGCGGGCGATGCCAGGGGTGCCATAACACCAGGACGGGCGTTTCGGTCCTGGACGCTGGAGTTCGCCGCGTCGGTGTTCGGCTCGGGTGATCAGGTCCGGCCACCAAGCGCGCGAGCCGGTGCCGTTGCGCCACCGGTCGAGCCAGTCGCAGATCCGGGTGATGGCTTGCGTCTGTCCAGGCACCGTGTGGGCGTGGCACAGTGACGTGGCCAGCAGCGCCAGCGGCCCGGCGATGCCGTGGGCGAGGCCGAAGTTGCCGTGTCCGCCGGGCCACCGCGGCGTCGGTCGCAGATCGGGGCTGTCTCCCGTCCACCAGCCGGGCAGACGTTGCGCTTCGATGGTGATCGGTTCCGTCAGCCGCACCAGGTAGGCGAGGACGTCCCGAAGCTCCGTCTTGTGGCCGCGGTGCAGGTGGTACACGCCCAGCCCGGTCAGTCCGCTGATGAGGTCGAACTCGCCCAGGGTAGGCAACGCGCCACGATCGATGCGGGCATGTGCCCGCTTGAGTCGTTGGCCTGTGACGTCGGCGAGGTGTGTGTCCAGGGTCGCCAGAGCGCGCGTGGCGGTGTTTGTGTGCGTGAAGCTGAGGACGTACGCGACGGCCGGAGCGCCCTCGTACAGACCGCATGCTTCGGCGGCGGCCTGGATAGGGCCCTTGAGCATGGCGGCGGCCCATGGCCGGAGTGCTTCCCTCTCGCCTTCGCCGGTG
Source organism: Streptomyces sp. P3 (assembly GCF_003032475.1). Lineage (NCBI taxonomy): Bacteria > Bacillati > Actinomycetota > Actinomycetes > Kitasatosporales > Streptomycetaceae > Streptomyces > Streptomyces sp. P3. The sequence goes on along the minus strand of NZ_CP028369.1, from coordinate 2,339,401 downwards.
TGGGCCCTGACGGCGTGCAGCAGCGCGACTCCCGCCGCGCCGGAGTACAGCGACTGCCCCCAGCCGGGCCCGGTGGGTGTGGGCGGCGCGTCGTAGTTCATCAGCGGCTCTCCCCCGGCCAGGCAGCCCATGCGACGGCGGACTGACGGGCAAGGCGGCGGCAGATCCTCTCGTCCTCCCGGTCCAGGCCACGCAGGCGGTTGTGGTGCATGTGCAGCAAGGATTCCAGGACGGAGTCGAGGTCCATGCTCTCGGCGAGGTGCTCGCGATACAGCGCCAGGGCCACGGCGCGACGGTGCCACGCTTGGGCGAGCTCTTCGCCCCAGTTTCGGGCCCGAGGCGTGGTGTGGCGGACGAGTTGAATGGCCTGGCCGCTGACGCCTTGCTCGACGCGAGCCGGAGGCGCGGGCCGGTTCGCCAGCCACCGCATGCCCTCGTCGGGGCCGAGCAAGCCGCAGGCGATGTCCACCATGCCGACCGCGGCCAGCGCCCGTCCGTCGACGCCGTCGACTCCGGGACCCTGCAAGGCGGCGAGGGCGTAGGCCGAGTCGGCCGTGAACACCGCCTCGGCACAGCGCAAGGCGGCGGCTGGGCCGTAACGGCCGATCTCGGGAGTGTACGTGTCGAACACGAGCCTGCTGCTGAGCCCCCCGCGGCGCAGCCCGGTGGCCCATCCAGCGACGAGCTCAGCGCAGGCGGCGTACTGTCCGGGGCTGCGGGTGCGGATGCGCAGGCGCAGGTGGTCGAGGTCGTGCGGGGTCCGGTAGCGGACGAACCACCACTCGGGCGTACCTGGGAGTTGGGTCACGAGCCTCGCGAGGTGAGTGCCGAGCAGCTCATCGAGCTGATCGGGGTGGCTGTAGATCTTGGCGTTCAGCCAGGGTGCCTGCACCGCCCCCGGTACGGGCCCGAGGGTGCTGTTGGTGAGCACGGGGAGGAAGCCGGAGAGCGGGTCGGGTATCGGCCGGCGGGTGCTGGTCATCGGCAGGGCGATCTCGTGGACGTGGCCGCCGATCCAGCCGTAGGTCTCCTCGGCCGGCGCCTCCGTCAGCACGGCATGGCCTTCCCGGTCCAGGTGGGCACGCAGGACCGTGACGTGTGCGGGCACGTCGAGTTGGAGCCGACGTGTCCGATCGTCCTCCCGCAGCTCGACGGCACCGTCGCAGTGCCACCGCTTCCGCCACCGGCCGAGGGCGTCAGTCCACTCCCGCATGTCCGCGCCACGGCTTGGAAGGTCGTCGGCGGTCAGGTTCCAACGACTGGGAGAGAGGATCACACGCCCGTAGCGGACGCGCGGCAGGAACGGCAGCCGTGCGCCGTGCGGCCCCCAGTCGAAGCTGGTCCAGGCAGGGCCGAAGGAGCGGGTCAGGTGCGCCAGGAACCTGGCCAGGGGCGGAGGTTGCTTGTCCAGGGCCATGGCGTGGAAGACCTGCGGGTCCACCAGGCGACGGCGGGAGATGCTGACCAGGTACAGCCGGGTGTGCGTGGCCGTGACCGCGAGGTCGTCGACGTCGATGACCGTCGGCGCGGTGTCATCCGGGCTGCGGTGCTCGCCCAAGGGGATCACGTGTGGAAGATAAGCGGGGATGCGGGCGACGTTCTCTGTGTGCGGGTACAGCGGCGGGAAGGAGAGCTGCGCGGTCAGCGCGTTCTCGACGCCCGTGGGAACTTGGCGGTAGACCTCGTCGAGTCCCGTGCCGGTGGCCACCGGAGTGAACCGGGAGGTGAGCGTGCCCGCGGCGCGGGCCGGTGTCACCGTGAGCGTGAAGTCCCCGTCCTCCAGGGTGGACAGGCTGTCGGCGTGCAGGCGCGCGCACATCTCCACGTGGGGTGGTGCCTCCTGCCCGGTCGGCGCATCGCCGGCCAGGCGGTCGATCAGGTCGTCGGTGACGACGATCTCTCTGCTGCCGTCGGCCAGTGCCTGCCAGGCCAGGGCCAGCAGCCGCTCGTCGCGCTCGGAGACTGTCGGGGGCGGTGCGGTCATGCGGCTCCCGGGGTACTCCGCCGGGTAGCCGAGCCCGGACGCCGGGTCGACGACCTCCTTCACCGGCACGAGCGTGCCGGTGCCGTACCGTTCCCAGAACGCGACCTGGTACTCCTTCCACACGCCCTGGCCCGTCGGTCGGCGCGTGAGCCGCAGTAGAGCATCGGCAGCTCTCTCCATCTCCTGCGCGACGCTCTCGGGGATTTGTACCTCGGCGTCCAGCCTCAGGTCGACGGCCAAGGGGTTTCGGCCCGCGTCGGAGAGCCGCCGCAGTCGGCCCGTGAGTTCCTCCCAAGCCGGCCCTTGCGCGCTCGCCGGGCGCCGGTTGTGCTCGTGTACGGAGCGTTGCACCGCTTCCAGCTCGTGCAGAACCTGCGCGACCTGCGGCACCATGCCTGCGTCTGCGACTGCGCCGTGCAGCCGCTCGATCAGGTGGGACAGCGGATCGGTGTCGGTCATCGGCGCGCGCAAGCTGGTGATCAGGAACTTCTCGCGCACCAGCGCGCCGAGCAGTGTGCGGATGTTCTGCGGCTCGGTTCGGGGGAACGCCGCGGCCAACTGCTCGGCGAGGGCGGCGAAGCGGACCGGCCCGCCCGCGAGGCGCTCGATCACGCGTACCGCACTGGTGCGCCGGACGGTGGCCCCCATCGGTCCGCCGTGCGGGACATGCAGCCGCCCGCCGCGACGCGCCGCCAGGTTGTTGAGGACGACATCCAGGCGCTCCAGCAGGATCGGGCACGCCTCCAGGCGGACGATGACATCGTCCAGCCACTCGGTATCCACCCGCGCCACGGCCTGGTGTGTGTCGCCCCACCTCACGTGCGGCGTCGAACCCACGCTCGCTGCGGTGACTCCCGCGAAGAGACCGAACGGGGTTGGTCGCCCGGTGGCGCGCAACAGGTAGCGAACCGTGGCTATGGCGGCGCGCCGGACCTGCTTGGAGCGTGTCGGCTGGCCGGCGCAGATCGCGTCGACCCGAGAGGCGAGATCGCCGCTTGCCTGCCGGACGGCGTCGGCGAACCGCGCATCGGCCCACACCTGCCTCAGCCACCTGCCGCACACCTCCGTGTCGGACGGGTCAGGCCACCATGTCGGCAGACCCGTCAGCGGCATCGCGGCAGCCCGGAGCAGCGCCGCGCCTGTGTGCTGGTAGAGCTTTCCGTCGCTTCCCATCCCCATGCCTCCGCCGTCAGTGCTGTGAACGAGCGGGGTCGGGGGCGGCTGCGCCCCCGACCCCCTGCACGAGCCGCCGTCAGACGGCGCTGGCGCAGGACGAGGCGCAGGACGGCGCACACCCGTCGCCGGTGCCGCACGCCTTGGGGAGCAGGTCGGCGCCGATCTCCGTGACGATCGTCAGGTCGACGTCGAACGGGTCGGCGGACGCTCCGGGGGCGGCCGTCGCAGCGGACGCCCCGGTGGTGGCCGTTGTGATCGGGGTGAGCATGGTTGCGGTCATCGCACTTCCTCTTCTGTCGGAAGGATCCGAACGGTTCGTTGTGCCGCCCGGCCTGCGTATGGATTGCCGCAAGGGCCGGGTTTCTGCGTTCGCACCTTGGGTGCGGCCCCTCTCCGGTTGACCGGATTCCGTGGGGGATATGGATTCGGAGCATCCGGAGAGGGGGGTCGAGGACACGGGCCGGGGCTACCGGAACTGGCCCGCGTAGAGCGTGGTCAACGTTGTGCCGGTCACCAGGACGGGCAGGAACAGAACCTGGAAGGTGCCGAAGCCGAACCGACCGACGTACGTCGCCGGATGCCGCAGCACCCATCCGACCTGGCCGAGCAGCCGCGGGAGCGGCCGTTGCCGTATCCGGGCCATCACGCCGCCGACCTCCGTGCGACCGTGGCGCCTGGGGCATCGACGACCGCCCACGGGGTCGTGATCAGCGCTCCGGTCCGAGCCTGCCAGGCAGCGAGGTTCGACTTGTCCTCATCCAGATGCCCCAGCATCACGAGCAGAGGGGTGACGATCCCGGCCGCCTTCCCCTGCTCGACCGTGGCCAGAGCGGTGTGCCAGCCCTCGCACAGGGCGCGGCTTCCGAACGGTGCCGCCCGGTCGACGTACGTCTCGATCGCCTCCCAGCCGGCATCGGCCACGTAGCGCCGTGCGCTGGCCACGCTGTGGTCGGCGGCCCCACCGAGTGACGCGGGCAGACAGGCGTACAACACCAGGCGCGTGTCCGGGGGCACCTCGTGTGGTGCGGTCTGCCTCGCACTGCCGCTCATTCCGCGTTACCTCCAGCCAGGTGAGCCGAGACGCCAAGGGTCCGGCGCCTCGACGAAGAGCCTCGTCGGGGGCAGTCGGCGGCGGTACGCCGTCAGCACGCCGTTTGTCCGCCGTCCGGCGGCGCGCGAGGAGGCGGAGCCGCGGCGTACCGCCGCGCCTCACGCGTGGCGAGGCTGATCGGTCCAGTGCCAAGCGGAAACGAGAAGCGGCGATGGACGCGGTGGACGAAGAGCGCCTCTGCAGGCGGACGCCAGTACGGCGTCATTGGGTGAAGCTGGCCGATTGCACCGAGCCTTCGGGCCTCGCGCGCAGACACGTACGAGAGCTCCTCGAAGGACGTGCCGCGCCCGAGCGGGTCGACGACGCCGTTCTGATCGCCTCGGAGCTCGTGGGAAACGCGCTCAGACACACAGCCGGCGGACCGGACTACATGTGTGTGGAGGTCTACCGAGACGTGGCGGTACTGCGCATCCATGACGCGGGACGGGATGTCTCCAGAGTCCGGGCACGCTCCGCGGAGGAGTCGGTGAACGAGTTGACGGGCAGTGGTCTCGGACTGCTGCTCGTCGGGGAGTTGGCCTCCGCGTGGTCCGTCCGGCCGACCGCGATCGGCAAGGAAGTGGTCGTAATTCTCGCCCTGGACGCCAGCGGGCTACACGAGCGTGACGTTCCTCCGTACATCCCAGCGGTACGTCCGCCCCTCACGGCGGAGCTTCACCAACTGGACGGCGGACACGGAGAGTTCGACGGCGGGGAGAGCGCGGAGGCTTGAGACCGCCTCCACGACTGGGGCCGCGGGGCGTCGGCGGTTGTTGTACGCGAGGCTCAGGTGCGGCCGGAATGCGGACGTCGGCTTCTTCGGGGGCAGACCGACGCTGCTCCCTGCCTTGGCCAGCGCGTGGTGCAGCCGGAGCAGGGGTTCCCAGGGGCCGAGGGACAGGCGGACGGCGCCTCGGGATCCGGCCAGCGGCATGGCGCGTACGGAGAACGCGGAGGGCAGCAGCGCCTCGGCGTCCTGCGCCAGGCTGTCCAGCTGGCCGGGGGTGACGACGCCGGGCGTTCCGACTCGGGCGAGGGTGATGTGCAGTCCGTCCGTCGGCACCGGGTCGAGGCCGAGGAGGGCCAGCTCCTCCTGGCAGTGCCCGGCGAGAGTTGCGAGCCGCTGATCATCCGGGAAGGTCAGCATCCAGTAGTACGCCCGGCTGCCGTCCGACCAGCCGGGGCGTGCCCAGTGGTCGGTCATCTCGTCGAGTGCGCTGAACGCCGCCCAGTCGTGGGCCGCGGTGACCGCCGGATCATGCGTGTCGGCAGGGGGCTCGGCGGGGAACGCGGCGGGATCGGCGCTGAGCAGGGGCACCCGTCGGACTCCTTCGGCTTCACACTGCCCCGGAGCACGACGACACCGACGGCGTCTACGACGCGGATGACGCCATGGCCAGGGCCGCTGGCTGCGAGCTCCAGGTCCGGAACTCCTCGCCATAATCGCGTACCGCCGAGTGATCACGCCACGGGCCGGCCTGCTCATGCAGGTCACGGGAGCGTTGGTAGACGGAGCTGATCGGCGAGTCCCCGCAAAACCGCAGGGCCTCACGGCCCAGCGCCATCGCGTGGGCGATGTCGGGCGTGCGCTGCTGCAGCAGCGCGGTGGCGACGTCGAGGCGCACGAGAGAGCGGCTCCAAGAGGAGACCGAGTGCTCCACCAGATCGTCGAGGTGCTCGGCGTCGTGCAGTACCTGCGCCGTGTTGCGCAGCGCCACGTGTGACGTGACGGCGTTGGCCAGCGTCCGGGCCCGTCCGTACGGCTCGAAGGAGATGCAGGAGGTCAGCCCGACGGGTACCTCATGGAGGTCGGAGAGGCGGAGTGCCTGTCCGACGGCCTGCTCAACGGCACGCCGGTCGCCGGTCTTGCCGAGGGCCCGGGCCCTGCCGTTGGCGAGCAAGCGGATGGACTGGGCGTGGCGCGGAGCTCGCTCGACGGCCGCGGCCGCGCAGGCGTCCGCATCGTCGTACCGGCCAGCGTAGTAGAGGCCGAAGGAGAGGGTCCCACACGCCCAGAGGTCGGTATCCAGGTCACCGATCTCACGGCTGAGATCCCGCGCTTCGGTGCAGTACGCCTCCGAGAGCGCGAAGTCGCCCGTGTTCACCGCCATGTAGCCGAGCAGGCCGGAGGCGCGGGCAGCGACGCGGAAGAGCTCCCGGCGTGCGCGTGGAGGCTGGCGGCCGTCGAGGAGGGTGTGGGCGAGCTGCCGTACCTGGCGGGCCTGGGGGCGGAGGAGGTACGGCCCGTCCTGTTCGTATCGGCTGGCGATGCCCTCCAGGGAGGAGTCGAGGAAGGCGAGCGTCGCGTCGTCGGCGTTGCTGGCCGTGAGCTGCCGGGTCCGGGTGACGATGTCCAGTGGGTTCTCGTCGTCCTCACGTGGCGGAGGCGCACTCGTCGCCTGCTGGCCCGTGCTCGACCCCTCGTCGCGGTCGTGCACGGAGTCGCCGTTGTACGCCGTGGAGAACAGCTCGGACACGGGTCTGCCCAGCATGTGCTCCAGAACTCGGCAGGCGTCAGGTCGGGGCAGAGTCAGCAACTCTCCGCCGTACCAGCGGTCGAACTGGCGTGGAGAAACCTGGAGGGAGGCCAGGCGGGGGTCTCGGTCGAGCTCTGCCAGCCGGGCGGCGGCCCGCACATACTGGGCGGCGAAAGCCTCGTGCGTCGTCAGGTGCAGTTGCTGGAGCAGCTGCCGGAGCAGCGTTGTCCGTGGCATGGCCCACCCTCCTGGTGCGGCGTGCAGGACCGACGCGAAGGCGCGTGCCGGTAGCGAGGTCGTGGCCTGCGCGCCCATCGGTCGGCTGCGGCGTACGCCCGTACGAACGAGCGCCGTGACTTCTGACAGCATGCCGATGCAACCGTCAACTAGGCAATATGTCTGGTGAAGTTGACCCGTATGGGTTGTAGAGATGTCACCGGTACGGAGAGACTTCCGGCATGGCCTTGAAGAGAAGCCTGGTCCCGCAGTCGGTGTACCGGCGACAGCTCGCGGCACGGCTGAAGGAACTACGTGACGCGACCGGGCTCACCCTCACCGAGGTCGCCGACCAACTGGAGGTCAACCAGGGGTCGCTGAGCCGGATCGAGAACGGCGAGCGCGGTACAACACCGGTCCTCGTCCGGGCACTACTGGACCTGTACGGCGTCGACGACGAGCACCGGCGGGCCGACGTGCTCGACCTCGTACGGGCGGACAAGGAGCAGCAAAAGCCCTGGTGGCGCAAGTACTCGACGGTGCTCACCCCGACCCGCTACGACGGCTACCTTGCGCTGGAGGCCGGCGCGACGCATCTCGCCAGCTACCAGCCGATGCTCGTGCCGGGGCTGCTCCAGAGCGAGGACTACGCGCGTGCCGTGATCTCCCAGATGAGGAAGGACCTGTCCGCGCCGCAGGTCGAGTCCCTGGTCAGGGTCCGCATGGAGCGGCAGAACAGCCGCTTGGGTGGTGAGACCCCAGCCAGGTTCTGGGCAATCCTCGACGAAGCCGTGCTGCGGAGGACGGTCGGCTCCGTCGAAGTGATGCGCGACCAGATGCGGAAGTTGGTGGAGGCGAGCGAGCAGCCGAACGTCACGGTACAGCTGCTGCCGTTCTCGCTCGGCGCGCATCCCGGGCTGTACGGCCCGTTCGTCATCCTGACCTTCCCGCACCCGACGCCGGACCTGGTGTGGCTTGAGAATCCCAAGAACTCCGTGTATCTGGAGTCCCCTGAGGACGTGGCCAACTACACGGACATCTTCGATCAGTTGAAAGACAGCGCCCTCGACCCGTCGGAGACTCGCACCCACATCGCACGCATCAGCAAGGAGCTCGAAGAGTGAGCACGCCCAGCATGGCCGCCACGCACGACGTCACGGCAGCTCCACACGACGTCGATCTCACACACGCGCGGTGGCGGAAGAGCTCATACAGCGGGGGGGCGAACGACTGCGTGGAAGTCGCGGAGCTGGGCGAACACGCCGCAGTGCGAGACTCCAAGGACATCGACCGTCGTCCGTTGCTGTTCTCGAAGTCGGCGATGGGCGCGCTGGTTAGCGGGATCGCCAACGGGTCAATCAGCGAGCGATGACAAGACCAGCGGAACGCCACATCCCGCACTCTCAGGTACGGCCTCGACCCCGCCATGTCCCCAGCCCGCCACGACCTCTACAGCCGACTCCTGACCGCTTCCACACCGACCCTGACCTGCGCACTGCCTTCGACGAGACGGCCGACGGCCTCGGACTTCGGGTGCTGACCGCCGATCGCTCAGCGGGCCTCGTGCTGATCGCCGAACCCACCTAGCCCCTGGCGGTGACGGACACCAGCCACTGGCTCCGCATCCGCGGAACAGCTGATCGGCTGGTGTACGGGCTGGCTCTCGGCGGAGCGACAGCTTGGTGCTATCCGACCCCTCGTGCGGTGCGCGAGCCAGGTACTCGGCGCGTCACCGCCCTGGATGTCGACCGTCTCGTACGCGAACACGCGGCGGCTATCGAGGCAGAAGAGATCACGCTCGACGGCGGGCTCGGCGAGGCATGGCGTGAGTACGCCACCAACCGCAAACAGGTCGCTCTGACATCGAGTGGCCGCCTCAAACGGGACTGCACGGTGCGGATGTGTGAGGACGTGCTGCTGATGCTCGCGGCCTTCGGACTGGTCATGGTCGACAGGACGATTCCGCCTCCGCGCGCTGAGCTGAAGGTGTGGCGGTCCACGGACCGCTTCCGCGCCCACGTCGCGAGCGCCGGAGGCCCTCCGATCACTACAGGTCACGACCCCAGCACACAACCACCATGCCCCAGCTCACGACCACCACCCCCTGGGGCGGTGCGGGATGCCTCAAATGCCCTTCACGGCCAGCGCGCCGCCGATAGCATGAGTGCCTGGTTGCCCTGGGGGAAGGCGTGCCTTGTCCGGAAGAGGAGTGCTGCTCGTCGAGTACGCAGCTTTCGATGACGGTTTGCTCGTCTTCGGGGTGCGAAAGGACTGGGACCGCCCGGAGATGGTGGCGCTGACCGTTGACGAAGCCGAGTTGACGTTGTTCATCGACGCGAATTTCTCTTCGCATCACACCGTGCGAGCCATGTTCGACTACGGCATGGAAGACCAGTGGCATGCCTATGACTTCCTGATCCAGCCGCTGAGTCGCTGGGCCCAGCCGGATGACATCATCTGCCTCATTCCGCACGGCCGGTTGCACTACCTCCCGCTACACGCACTGCGCATCGACGGCGCCTACCTGATCGAGCGCAATCCCGTGGTCTACAGCCCGAGTGCCTCGGTACTGCATCACTGCCGGTCACGCCGTCGGCCGTCCGGCCCCGCCCGGTCCGGTTGGGGCGCGGCGGTGTTCGCCGATTCCCGGTGCAATCTTCCGCAGGCCCGGGTGGAAGCGGCGCGCATCGGCGAACTGCTGGGGAGCGAACCGCTTCTCGGCGATCGGGTCACCCGGGAGAACCTGATACGCGAGGTGACCGGCGCGGACATCATCCACATCGCCGGTCACGCCGAATTCCACCGGGCGAACGCACTGGAGTCCGGCATCCAGCTGGCCGGGACCGATGTGATGACGGCAGCCGACGTATTCGGCCTGGACGCAATCGACACCGACCTGGTGACGTTGAGCGCTTGCGAAACCGGAGTCAGCGAGAATCACCCCGGCGACGAACTCATCGGCCTGACCCGAGCCTTTCTTTATGCTCGGGCGTCATCCGTCTTGGTCAGTTTATGGGCAGTAGCCGATGAATCCACCGCTTTCCTCATGGAAAGGTTCTACACCCATCTGCTCGGACGACCGGACGGACTCAAGGCCGATGCGCTGCGCCAGGCGATTTTGGACACCAAGGACCGGGCGGGCTGGGAATCATTCTTTTACTGGGCTCCGTTCGTCCTGATCGGCGACTGGCGGTGACGGGTGGCGGGGTGACCGGCAACAACGGAAGGCACGTGGGGGAAGACCGATGCAGGGTGATGCGACATTCCAGCCTCTGTTCGACACGGCGCTGGAGATCGACGACGCGGGTTTGCTGGCGCTGCAACGTGGCGGTGAGACGGTGATCGACGACCGGGATCTGGCTCTGTTCCAGCATCGCAACCGCATCGCCCTGGCGCACGGTCCGGTGTCGCCACTGGGCGCACTCCCGGACGATCTCGGCGCAGACCACTTCGACATCCCACTGTTGTGCGTGGTCCATCCGAGCCAGGGCTGCCACTTCCGCTCAACCCGGCTCATCGTGGATCTGAAAGCCACCCCGGGGGCGCTCGTACGCGACATGGCGCCGCGGGACGTACGCGGTGAGTCCCCGGTCGAGCTGACCACCACAGTCTCGACGGGCATGACGTTCGAGGTCATCGCCGGAGCCGGAGGCGAGGCCCGGCGGGAGCGGACTGCCACCCGCACTGTCTACCACCCGCAGATCCTTGCCTCCGGACGGGGATTCGCCCGCGCCTTCTGGGACTTCCGCTCCACTCCCGGCGAACACCTGCACAGCGAACGCGAGTTGCGGCTGCTGGTGAGCGCGCCGCCCGGCGCGCAGCTCCTAGTCAGGTTCAACCTGCTCGCCCAGGTCGCGCTGGAAGGTAGCGGCCGAATCATCCCGCTGCTGCGCAAGCGCCACGAAATAGACCAGACCCATCGGCTCGCGTAAAGGCCGCTGGTGAAAGGACCGAGATGCACCGGATCTGGCACTACATTGTCCTGCTCGCAGGGCTGGCGCTCATCGCCGTCCTCGGCGGCGCCGGCGCCGCGATCGTGGCGGCAGCAGCGGTGGCCGTGAGCGCGGCTGCGCACGGCCTCAGCCGCATGGTGCTGGCGGCGGACATGCGGCGGAGCCGTTCCGGCGCCACCGGCTCGATCCTCGCCCTGACCGTGATCCGACTCCTGGCGCTGGCAGCCGGCGCGGTCCTTCTACTGCTGCGCTCCGGCTGGGCGCCCGCGCTGGTCTACGTCGTCGCGGTACTGGCGTCCATCGCCCTGAAGGAGGACGAGTTCGGCCGCGCACGCCGTGAGGCGATCACGGTACGGACCGAACTGTGCGCCCTGATCGACGCTGGTAGCGCCGGCCGCGTCACCCAAGATCAGCTCACCACCCGCGCGGCCCGGCTGCTGAGGACCGATCTGCCGCACCATGCCTACGGGATCAAGTCCGTGTCGGCCGCGCTGATCAGTTCCGACGGGCTGTCCCCGGCGAAGCATCGCAAGTTGCTGGAACTGCTGGAACGCCACCTGACCGAAGCCGAGGAGTTCCGCGGCCTGCCGTCCCACCTCCACCAGGAGGTACGCGCCGGACTCGGACGCTCCTAGTGGCGCGCCGGATCCACGCCGCCGGGCAGTGGCTTCGGGACCGGCAGGCCGAAGGCGTTGTTCGAGTGATCGCCCGGTCGCCGGACCGCGCCGCCAGTCTGGACCGCTTGGCGGACCGGATCGACGACCGGGTGATCGGCGCACTGCTGAACGAGAGCTACCGGGCCGAAATCCAGCAGGACTGGGACGAGGCGGCAGGGTGGGCCGATCTCGCCAGCCAGGCGAGCCTACTCGGGGGCACCAGCCGGGGCCGGGCCGAAGCACTTACGTGGCAGGGCCGGCTGCTGCTGGACACCTTCGACCGAACCACCGCTCCGGGCCCGGGTAGCACAGGCAGCCCTGGTGGCGCCCTTCCTGACAGTGCGGCCGAGGCGGTCGGTGCCGCCCTGGAGATCTACCGCCGGATCGGGCCCCCGGAGGACCTGCTGACCGCCCAGCAGTTGACGGTGCGGATCCACCGGGCACGGGGCGCGGGAATGGCCGCGCTGGACGGACAGCTGCGATGCGTGCGCATAGCGGCCGACATCACCGATGAGACCCGCGCCACGGCGGTAACCGGCCAGCTCGCCACCATGTACTGGTCCCTCGCCGAGGATGATCTGCGGGCGGGAGCCGAACTCCTGCTGACCGGCGCCGACGACGCACTCGCGCAGGCCCGCGACCGGCGAACATCGGCGGATCTGCTGGACGCCATGGGGCACGCCCACCAGCAATTGGGCGCCGTGGAGCCCGCTTTCACCGCGTGGTCCGCCGCCGCCGGCCTCTACCGCGAGTGCGGCCCGCAGAGCGACGAGTTCCTGGTCCTGAGCAGGATGTTCGACTACGCGGTCGAACAGGAGCAGGTGGACCGCGCGAGGGAATACGGTGAAGCGTCGTTCCGGGCCGTGCCGACCGATATCAAGCCGGAACTACTTGCCGACCGGCTCCACCGGCTCGCATGCATCCATGTGTACCTTGACCGGACAGACGAGGCGATCAACATCCTGGGCAGAGCCGTCGAAGCCAGCCGCGACGTCCCGCACTCGTACGCGTCGACGCTGTTCCTCCTGGACAAGGCGCTACTGGAGGTACAACTCGGACGGCTCGGCGACGGCCGCCGCAACCTGGAGCAGGTCGCGGCGACCGGTCTGGAGTACCTGGCGTGGGTGGCGGACGCGCACCTCACCGATCTCCTCATGAACAGCGGCGACTTGGGCGCCGCAGCAGCACACGCCGACGCGGCTCTCCAACTGACCATAACGAGTATCGGCGCCATGGCCTGCCGTGCCCACTCCCTGCACCGCTCGGGGCTGGTGCACATGAGGGCCGGCGACGCCGAGACGGCCTACCGCCGCTTCAGCCAGCTCATGCCGATCCTGGCCAGGAATCCGGAGCCGACCGCGCTCAGGGGAAGCCGGCTGCAGGATCATCCCGTGATCCCGCCACCACGCGCGCAGTCCGCGTGGTGGGCCCATCTCGCCTGCGAGGCAACCGGACGCAAGGAGGAAGCGGCGGTCTATCTCCGCCTGCATCTGGAGCTGATCAGCCGCGCGGTGGAAAATCCGCAACTGCCCGGCGCGGAAGAACTCTGGGACACAGCCGAATATCAGGAAGCAGCCGCTCAGGTCAGAGAATTCAGCACCGGCATGTCCCTCTATCGCAGCGACCCGGGAGCGGCCTTGGCCTGTTTCGGTCGTGCCGTGGAAAGCACCGTTCTGTCGGACCAGCCCTGGCTCGTCGCGCAGGCCCACCAGCTGTCCGCATCGTGCCATGTCCGCCTCGGGGACGACCGGGCCGCGGCGGCCTCGTTCGGCCGCGCGCTGGAGACCATGCCTCCCGGAACTGAGTTCGAGATCGAATGGCCCAGCCGGGCCGGGCTGGCCGGAATCGCCCTGCGCGAGAAGCGCTTCGAGGTGGCATACAAGCAGCTCATCCGGTGTGTTCGGATCACCGAGGAATCCCGGTCCTCGCTGACCGGAGTCAATGAGCGTGCCGACTTCCTGTCAGCGATGCTGCCGTTCTACGACATGCTCGTGATGACGTGCGTACGCCTGGACAGACCCGAAGAGGCGCTCGATGCGGTACAGCAGATTAAGTCCCGCACCCTGCTGGACCTACTGTCCGTACCAACGCACCGGCCCATCGATCCCACCCTCGGGAAGCGACTCGCCGATCTCAAGCGGGATCAGGAGGACTGGCTGAGCGAATACGGCGGCGAACCTGTTGACCGTCGCGTCGATGTCGACTACCTCCAGTCCCGCGAATACCAGAAACTGGACAACATCGTCAGCCGGCAGAAGGAAAGAGCGAAAGTCGAGCAGGACGTGAAGGACCGCGGCCTGTTCCAGAAGCTCGAAGCGCAGGGAGCCCCGGTTAGCTTTGCGGCCATCAGAAGCATGCTCGACCTCTGAGCCGTCGTAGGCTGTGGAGCCAGGCGCGCCGTACTCGGCCAGGTCGGGGAACGTATCCGGGCGAGGGCGTGACGAGGCCCACCGTGGCCTTGGGGACAGCGAAGGTGCAAGCCGTCGCCCGGTCGGTCTCGGTGCCGCACACTCCGCCGCTTGGCGTTCGCAGTGGCCTTCGTCCGGCCCAAGGGACAGGACTTTGAGACGAACTCCCGTTTGGCTGTCTGGTCGCACCGGACCTGGCGGTGTCACGGAGCTCAGTTCCTCGTCTTCCTGGCCAGGGTCGAGCCTCCGAACACGGGCTGGCTGACCCCTGCCCATCGCCTGCACCGTCAGATCCCAACAAGCAGGACCTGACGGGCACCTGGAACACCCTGGCGACAATCCCGCTCAGGAGCACCTCGGGATGAGCGGGCAGATCGCAGTCGCAAGTGCAGTGGCGGAACGCCGGCCACCCGGCGATGTCAGGAGTCGGCGGGCTCGACAGGTTCCTGTTTCTTCAGCCCGTTCCGCAGCTTCTTCGCAGCAGGTTTCACCTTGTTGTTCCAGAAAGGCTTGACGTGAGGAGCGATGAGGAGAGCGCCCACGACGACGCCTCCGATCACCAGCCCCGTCCACCGGGGCTGAGGGGTTTCCCCACCGTCGTCGCCGTGGTCCGTGAAGGGCTCGTACCCGAAGACGTCTTCCTCTCTGGTGGAAGAGTCTTCTGCTACGGGACGACCTACAGGGGCGGCTGCCATGTCGGCCCTCAGTGCCGCTGCCGTGCCGTCGTTCCAGGTGCGGGTCTCCCAGTACGGGTTGTACTGCGCGTACCCGCCGGTGCCGCGCGAGTGGTATTGCTCCTCGCCGTACTGCTGCCCCTTATCCGTCAGCCCGTAAGCACCGGGGCTCCCGTCCAGGTAGCCATGTTCCTTGAGGAGTTCATTCATCTGACGGGCCGAAAGGCCGAACTCCTGGCCCAGCACCCGCGCCGACTTTCCCATGGATCAGCGCCCCCCTGTCTCCACTCAGCAGCCGCCCGCCCCAAGGCGTTCATGGTAGCCGTGTGGCACTCGGCGATGTCAGTTTCGCCAGGTCCACTCGGGCAAGGTCAGCGGATTCGCCGCAGTGGCCCGCTTCGGCAGGACTCCGTGGGCTGGGGCGTCTACGTCGGCAGGTGTAGCACCCGGTCGTCGTCCGTCACTTCGTACACGTCGATGCGCAGCAGCCTGCGGACGTGCGCGGGGACGCGTTCGACGGCCTTGACGGACGAGGAAGGCACGATGAGGGCGTACCGGCTGTCCGGAACTTCGTTCGTCATCCGGCGCAGCAGCTGTCCGTAGGCGATGTCGGCGTCGGTGCCCGGCTCGCTGGTTCGCCCCTTGGCCTCGCAGATCAGCCGCTCCCTGCCGCGAACCGCCTCGATGTCGGTCCAGCGGTCGGTGGGGGTGACCGGGGTCCAGCCCTGGGCCAGCAACCACGTGCGGAAGGCGTCAGCGACCCGGTCCTCGTCACTCTCACGTGCCAGGATCGCTCGCAGCGCCACGAGATCCGCTTCCCGGTCGCGGCGCAGACGCCCACGGCCGTCCCCGTCGAGATCCGCGGGACGGATTACCACCAGGCGCAGGCCGTGAGCGGGGATCTCGGCGTCACGCCGGGCGTCGTAGAGGGCTCGTTGCTCGCCCCGGTGGACGCCGCTGACGGTGAGCCGATCGGGCTTGTCGAAGTGTGGCACCGGCTGGTCGTGCTGCAACTCCCGGTACTCGATCACGAGCTGATGGCCCGGCCAGTAAGCATCGACGGGCAGTTTCGCTCGCCGCCCACCCGTCCCCGGATCTCCCAGCAGCCAGTCAAACTTGTGCTGCGTCAGGGCCAGTTCACCAAGTACCTGACTGCACAGATCAACGACGTATGCCTCGTCACTGCCGTCTCTGTTGCCCATGGCCGGGCATCATGCCACCCGCCATCGACATCAGAGAGGAGAGAGCCCCAAGTTTTCTATGCAGCAGGCCCCTTACTGTGCCGGGACCGGCGGCGCCGGAACACCTTCATCATGATCTTCACCGACAAGGAAGTTGCTTCACTCCGACCGGAGCCGACGGTCCCTCTACGCCGGCACGGCTACGCATTCACATCGTGCCGCTTGAGATCGGCAGGTACAGGCAGCGGCTCGGAGAGCGCCGTCACGCCCATGCTGGCTAGGAGTTGTCTTCAAATGTCACGCCCACATCAGGAGCGATGCGAGGGTGACGGCTGCTTGGTAGGACTCGGCGGTCTTGTCGTAGCGGGTCGCGATACCGCGCCATTGCTTCAGGCGGTTGAAGCACCGTTCCACCACGTTGCGCCGCTTGTAGAGCTGCTTGTCGAAGGCTGGCGGGCGCCCGCCCCGGCTGCCGCGCCGGAGCCGGTTGCGGACCTGGTCGGCCCGCTCCGGGATGGTGTGGCCGATGCCTCGCCGTCGCAGCCAGGTGCGGATGGCCCGGGAGCTGTAACCCTTGTCGCCCAGGACGTGGGCGGGCCGCACGACTCCCACTCGGCATCAGACAGTTCATGGCGACGTATCACCCGACCATGATCCACCACTCAAGATCATTTGAAGACACGACCTAGCACATTGATCCGGGGCTCGGGGGCTCGGGCCGGTGGCCCCGGTCGAGCGCGGCGTAGCTCCCTTACTCACCGCAGCCTCCCGCGGCCACGCCCTGGCTTCTCTGCCCATCCCTCCCCGGCCGCCGGCCGGGCCGATACAAACCCGTCTTGACCAGGCAGAACAGCTGCACCTCTGGTTGCAGTTTTGGTTGCATTCACCCCCGTCCGGAGGCGTCCGCCGACTGTCCAGCGAACCGCTCCACCGCAGGTCAGAACGCCCCCGACCCACCCCGAACCCCCAGACGAACATTTGGAAAGCGTGTTGGGGGCAACCCCTCACGAGTTCGAATCTCGTATCCTCCGCCAGTGCCTCACCGGGCACGATGTCGAAGGGCCCGCTGCTTGCAGCGGGCCCTTCGACGTTTCCTGTCTCAGCTTCCGTCTCAGTTCGCCTCTGAATCGGTTTCCGGGAGTTCTCAGAGAGCGTCGCCGACTTGCCGCCGACCGGCGAGGCGAAAGACGTACCCCTTGCCCCTCCCAGTCGGCACCGGCCGCGCGATCCGCTCCCGCTCGTGACCGAACCGGCTATGTGACGCACGCCTACGGAACCTTGCGGTAGACCTCGCGACGGTTGCCGACGACCAGGATCCACACGGTGAGCTCCGGTCGGGCCTCGCGCGCCGCAGTCGAGGCAGGCTACAAGCGCCGGCGTCCGCTGGGAGGAACCTGCCCTGATGCGGCACCCGCCGACCATGAGGTACGCCATTCTGGAAACCCGGCGCCGAGCCTCCCGCCCCACTGCGACTCCCCGGTCCGACGAGGTGCACCCCCATGAAGTCCCGATCAACGCTGGCGACACGCATCCACGGCGTCATGAGCCCCGTGCCCGAATGAGGGAAAGATGGTATCGATAGGGATAGTATCTATGACGATACTATCCCTATCGGGAGTCTTGCCATGCGTCGTTTCATCGGGCGGGATCGCGAGCTGAACGTGCTCGGCACCGCCTTGCGGGCGGTCCACGATGCCGTCGGGTCGGCGAAACCGGGGCAATGCGTCCTCATGCGGGGAAGACGGCGGGTCGGCAAGTCCAGCCTCGTCGAGGAGTTCCTCCGGCGTACCGAGACGCCGTACCTCTTCTTCACCGCTGCGGGCGGCACGGCGGAGGACGAACTGACGGAGCTGCTCGACGCCGTCGCCAGATCCAACCTGCCGGAGCGGGAACTGTTCTCCGAGGAGACCCCGGCGCAGTGGAACGCGGCCTTGAGGCTGCTCGCGGAGATGCTTCCCGACGACAGCCCGAGCGTGGTGGTCATCGACGAGGTTCCGTATCTCATGGACCGAATCGACGCCTTCGAGGGCATGCTCCAGCGGGCATGGGACCGGCTACTCAGCCGAAAGCCGGTACTTCTCCTCCTCGTCGGGTCCGATCTGTCGATGATGGAGGCGCTGAACAGCTACGACCGTCCCTTTCACCAGCGGGGGCGGGAAATGATCGTCGGGCCCCTGAACCCCGCCGACATCGGCGAGATGCTCGCCCTGTCTCCGGCGGCCGCGTTCGACGCCGCGCTGGTCACGGGGGGTCTCCCCCTGATCTGCGCGGAGTGGCAGGCCGGGGCCGACGTCTGGGAGTTCCTCCGCGAATCGCTGGACAACCCCATCTCGGCCCTGCTGGTCTCCGCCGAACGCTCACTGGCCGCGGAGTTTCCGCCACAGGCGATGAGCAGGGAGGTACTGCGGGCCATCGGATCCGGAGAGCGGACCTTCACCAACATCGCGCGCGCGGCCGGCGGCATCGCCCACACCACGCTCACCCGAGCCACAGACGTGCTGACCGAGAAACGGGTCGTGGCCGCCGAACTTCCCCTCTCCCTGAGGCCGTCGAAGGAACGCCGCTACCGGGTGGCAGACCCCTACCTGCGGTTCTGGCTCGCGTTTCTGGATCCGCACATGGCGGAGATCGAACGGATGCGGGGGGATCTCACACTGAGCCGCATCCAGGAGCAGTGGACGAGTTGGCGGGGCCGCGCTGTCGAGCCCCTGGTGCGGGAATCCCTCGCCCGTCTCCTGCCGGACGGGCTCCTGCCTGACACCCCGGCGATCGGCGGGTACTGGACCCGCAGCAACGACGTCGAAATCGACTTGGTGGGCGCCGACCGGCAACCGGTGGCCAAGCAGTTGCTCTTCCTCGGCTCGGTCAAGTGGCTGGAGAACTCTGCGTTCGACAGCCACGACCTGGCCGCACTGCAGAAGCACCGGGCAGCGATCACCGACCAGCCGGTACCGCTCGTCGCGGTCTCCCGCAACGGGGTCGGTTGTTCCGGCCTCCAGGCCGTGTACGGTCCCCAAGAACTGCTCGGCGCCTGGCTCAGGACGTGAGCGGGAACTGAACCCCGGTGGTTGCAGTTCTGGTTGCGTTCGCTGCCGTTCAGCACCGTCCACCACCTGCCCTCAGCGCCGCTCCGCCGCAGGTCAGAACGCCCCCGTCCCTCCCCGAACCCCCAGACGAACGTCGAGCGGGGAGCCGAGGGCCTCGTCCTCCGGGTCGTGGCGGGTGCCGCAGCGGCAGGGGGTCCGTCGGTGCGGCGGTTGTGGACCGGGCCGAAGCCGGGGGCGGTGAAGGTGGCGAAGGCGCGGCGGCTCGGCTGTCGTAGTCGGCGGGGAAGTTGCGTCGCCGCCCTGAGCTGCCAGCAGGCATTGCGCCCTGAGCGGCTTTGACACCGAACGCGGTCATGCCCCCGCATCCGTCGATGCCTCGTTCACCCATCGCGGGCTGAACTGCGGCGACTCCGGTTCTCGGCGGAGCCGCGCGGATTCGTCCATGGTCGCGGGACGACGTCGCGGTCAGGGCATGACCATCCGGACCTTGCTGCCGCACAGCCGGGTCATGTCATCGACATCCGACGTGAGGATGGCGACCGGGCCAGGCTGACGCAAGGCCGCTTCGGCGACGGTGGCGTCGATCGCGTACTTGTGTCCGTGCAGACCGGCGCCCTTGAGCAGTTGTGCCGCCGCCTTGGCCGCCGCCTCGGTGACCGGCTCCACCTTGACCCGGGAGAGCGCCCATTGCAGTCGGGGCAGGTTCACCCTGGCGTGACTCACCTCCACGATGGTGTTGGCGCTGACGACAAGGTCCGCTCCCATGTCGTGGAACACCTGGAACATCGCCAGAACCTTCCGGTCCTGCGCCACCCAGGCCGACAACCCGTCGCTGTCCAGGACGACGGTCTCGATGTGCCCGCTCACGCGGCGCTCGCGCCGCCGGCGGCCTGCGTGGTGCCGAAGATCCGCGCCCGCGCCTCGGCCAGCTCTTCCTCGCTGAAGGCCCCGTGTTCGTCTGTGTGGCCGCGCAGGTCGGCCCCCAGAAGCTGGTGCCGGATCTGCCTGGCGACCGCTTCGGCCACGTAGCCGGAGATGTTGTCCGTGATCTTCTTCAGCTCGGCCACCTGCTCGGTGGGGAGTGTCACCGTGATGCGTGTGGTGTCAGCCATACCAGTAAGCATACTGCGGTATGCGCGCCACGTCCTTGCTGTTTCCGGCAGTCGGTCCGGTCAGCGACAGCCGGGGCGCGGTCTCAGAGCCTGGCGCAACCGCCTCACCCTCACCCACCACGGCATCCAGTTGCGTCGGGGCCCCGACGCCCGCCGGTACCCCTACCGCCAGGACGACGACGGCGAATGGTGGCCCGCGGCACCACCCGACGGTGACCCGGTCACCGCGCTCACCGCGGCCCGGTCGCAGAACGGGGAGCAAGGGGGCGATTCCGCGCCGGCCAGAAGGTTCGCGGTGGGGCCCTTCTTCGTCGTCCGCCTCAGTTTCCGTCCCGGTTCGTCCCTGAGTCGATTTCCGGGATCCCTCCAAAAACCGTTCGAGGAGCCGGCTCGCTCCCTGTCGGCCGTCGAACACGGAACGCCACGCGATCTCCGGGTTCCGCTACCGGCACGTGAGGTGCAAGCTGGAAGGGAGACCGCCTCGCGATCCTGGAAGTGGGCTCGGGACATGCGGTCTCGCCACTCCGAGTGGGCCCCACGGGCCCGGCAGGAGGGATGCGAGATGACGGAGCAGGTCACCACCGGTACGCGTTGGCGCCTTGCCGGTGACTGGTTCGACGTGTGCAAGTGCGCCATACCGTGCCCCTGCACGTTCGCACAGGCCCCGACCTACGGCGACTGCGAAGGCGTGCTGGTCTGGCACATCCGGGAAGGCAGCTTCGGCGACGTGCGGCTCGACGGTCTCAACGTCCTGATGCTCGGCTCCTTCGTCGGCAATCCCTGGGCCGGCACGCACACCGACCCGTACGCCGCGGTCTTCCTCGACGAACGTGCCGACGACCGGCAACGCGGTGCGCTGGGAGCGATCTTCGGCGGTGAGGCGGGCGGCTGGCCGGCGCAGTTCGGGGAGATGTTCCACCCCGAGATGCGCGGTATGGACGTCGCCCCCATCCACGTGGAGATCGACGAGGACCTTGCCGCCTGGCGAGCCGAGATTCCCGGCCGGGTCACGGCTGCCGCCGAGGCGCTCACCGGCCCGACGACTCCGGACGGCGCGCGTGTCCAGGTCCACAACGCCCCGGGCGCCGAGGTCGGCCCCGGCCAGGTCGCGACCTGGGGACGGGCCACCACCGACCACGCCGACGCGTTCGGCTTCTCCTGGGAACGCTCGGGGAAGTCGAGCAAGCACTTCGGGTTCGACTGGAGCGGTCCCGACTGACGAAGAGCCGTCGCGTGCTTGTGGCGTTCCGGCCGGGCAGGTTCCCCGTCGACGATCATCGTCGGCTTCGGCGCTCCGGCCTCCGCCTCCGCCTCGGCCCGGGGCGGAGGCGGAGGCGGAGCACGGTGCTCTCGATCTGCGGATCTTCCCCGAGCTGCAGATCCTCACCGGGCCGCCGCGACCGGCGACTCAGGGAGACGAGGACGTCACATGCCGTCCATCGACGGCGTCGCCTCCTGCAGCCCGGGCAGCAGCCAGTCCTGGAACGGTGCGAGCACGGCGAGGACGAGAAACGCGATGCCCACGACCCGCCCGAGCAGCGCACCATGGGACCACAGCTTCTCCACGAAGATCACCACCGCCAGCAGGGCCATCGCCGCCACGTTCATCACGCCGAGCGGGATCAGGACGACCATCAGTCCCGCGCAGCAGCCGACACAGTAGGCGCCGTGATGGCAGCCGACCCGAAGATCGCGCGCCGGCTGCCCGAATCCCGCGTAGCGCACGAGGTGAGCCATGGGGTCGCGGCAGTGCCGCAGACAGACGTGCTTGAGGGGGCCGAGCTGATACAGGCCCGCAAGCAGGAAGGCGACCGCGCCGATCCAGCGTCCCGCGGTCGGATGGTCGTCCACCAGGCCGCCGGTGAAGGCCAGGGCCGCGTAGGCGAGCAGTCCGAAAACGGTCCACACCAGCAGATACCCGCAGGCGAACTGGACGGTACGCGCGGTCCGCGTCCAGCCGGAGGACTGCCGGCCGATCCCACGCGCCCACGTGATGGCCACCGGCGCCATGGACGGCAGCATCATGGCCGCCATCATCGTCACCCACAGCAGCAGGAACAGCGGCAGCGCCATCCCCATCGTGCCGGCCTCGACCCCCATGTCCCGCGCCTGCGCGATCGTGAGCGCCCAGGCGGGCACCGCGATCATGACCACCAGGAGCCAGGCGACCGCGAGATCCCGCGCCGGCAACAGGCCACCGCCCGCTCCGGTCGGCGCGGGCGACCGGGCGGGTACGAAGACGGAACTCCGGAAATGGCGCATCGGCGTGTACTCCTGCGGATAATTCCAGGACAGCACGCATCCCTCTGTGCCGCGACCCGCTCGCCCGGGGTCGGCCTCGCCCCGCGGGGACGAGGGCGGGAGGATGGCCGGCATGCGCATCCGCATCGACGCCGTCGACCTGCCCGGACTCACCCGCCCCGCCTCCGCCGACGGCAGAACGCCCGCCTACCGCAACATCCACGTCGCCGTGCAGCGCCGGGACCGTCCGGCCGAACTCCTCGACCCGCAGCCCGCCGACGCGTCGTCCGCGACCTGGACCCTGGAGTGCACCACGAGCGCCACGCCGGCCGGCACCGAGGTCGCCGGGCCGTACGTGCAGCACCGGCTGGGCCGGAGGTTCGTCTACCTGTCGTGGGGGACGGTCGACGAGGCGGGCGTCTTCACCATGTTCCGCCGCGCCAAGCTCATGCTCGACGTCGTCCCCGCCGACGTACTCGCCGCCGCGGCACGCGAAGGGCTGCTGGTCGGACGGCTCGGCCTGACCGACGCGCAGGGCGGTCCCCTGTGCGCACGAGTCGAGCCCCCGCACATCACCTGGACCGCCGCACCCGACGTCCGGGCCGCCTCCTAGGGCGTGTTTCGAAAGTAGCGTCGTCTGCCCGAAGGGCAGGCCGGGCGGCGTCTGGTGCGTGCGATCGCAAGCATGCCGCCCGTGTTCGGAAAAGCGCTCCGTTCCGTGCACCTGCGGACGCTCAGCCGGGCGGTGCGGTCCCGGTCCCGGTCTGCGCCGCCTCGCCCCCGGTGCTGCCGGGGGCGAGGCCGCAGGTGCCCGACCGGGTCGCGCCGTCCTGTCCCGTCAGGTCCACGGCGGTCCGGCCGTCGACGTCCAGGCCGTAGGCGATCGTGCAGGTCAGCTGGCGCAGCGCGGTGTCGTCCAGGCCGTCCAGGGCGAGGGGCACGCGGGCCGTGGCCCTGCCGTCCTTCGCGGATCCGATCCGGACCGGAACGCCGGGCAGGGCGGCGGGAAGCCGGGTGTCCAGGCCGGCGGCGCGGTCGTCCTCCTGCGGGCCGGCGAGCAGCATCGTGACGATCTTCTCCGTCGCCAGCTGCGCCGACTGCCCGGCGGAGCTCTCGTTCGCCGCACCCGACCCGACGGGCACGGTCAGGATCCGCACCGTCCGTATCACGGGCCGCACCCGGCCGTCGGGGGAGCGGAAGAAGAGCAGCACGTCGGCGCCGCGGGTGAGGAAGGCCTGGACGGTGGCGGGACCGCCCGCCTCGATGACGTCGGTCTCCGGGATGCCGCAGCCGCCGAGCAGCGGAGCACCGAGCACGAGGGCCACCGCGACGGCCGCGGCACGCCGGCGCATCCGCGCAACCCTCATCCGCCGGCCTCCTCCGCGTGGAGCGGTATCTCGACGGTGAAGACGGCGCCGCCGCCCGGCAGGTTCCCCGCGTCGATCGTTCCGCCGTGCAGCCTCACGTTCTCCTGGGTGATCGCCAGTCCCAGGCCGCTGCCGGCCGAGCGGGTACGGGCCGCGTCGGCCTTGTAGAAGCGGTCGAAGATGTGCGGGAGGGATTCGGGGCGGATGCCGGGCCCGCTGTCCACGACCTCGGTGACCAGCACGGGCGGGCCCGGGGGACGCTCCTCGGTGCGCAGGCGCACCGTGACGGGCGCGCCGCCGTGCCGCAGGGCGTTGCCGACGAGGTTGGCGACCACCACGTCGAAGCGGCGGGGGTCGAGGCGGGCCCGGATGCCGCCGGGAAGTTCGACGCGGACCCGGCCGTCGGTCCAGTGCCGGTGCTGCAGCGTCTTGCCGATGGCCTCGGCGACGTCGACCTCGTCGGTGTTCAGCTCGGCCGCGCGGGCGTCGAAGCGGGAGATCTCCATCAGGTCCTCGACGAGCACGGCGAGCTTCCCGGTCTCCGCGCTGACCAGCCGGACGGCCCGCGCGGTGTCGGCGTCCAGGTCGTCGGCGTCCTCGTCGAGGACCTCGGTGACGGCGAGCATCCCGGCGAGCGGGGTGCGCAGTTCGTGCGAGACGTCGGAGGCGAACCGGCGGGCTCGCTCCTCGGCCTCGCGCAGTTCCCGTACCGATCGCTCGAGTTGGGCCGCTGACTCGTTGAACGTGCGTGCCAGGTCCGCCAGTTCGTCGCTGCCGCGCACCGGGATCCGGGTGTCGAGCCTGCCGCTGCCCATGCTGCGGGCCGCCCGGCTGAGTTCCCGTACCGGGCGCAGCACGCTGCGCGCGGCGAGCAGGGCGGGGATCAGCGCGACGACGAGGCCGGGCAGGGCGCCGTCCCGGGCGGCGGTGAGGAGTGCGTCGACGTTGAGCTGCTCGTCGGTCATCCGCATGACGGCGTACAGGACGAGACCGCTGGGCAGCACGCTCGACGCGCTCGCCTTGAAGACGGTGGGCATGGCGATGGTGAGATAGGGGACGCCCTCCTTGACGACCCGCTCGAAGCTGCCGTGCGGATCGGCCGTCGCGGCGCGCCGCAGTTCGGGCGTGATGACGGTGGAGACGGGGTTCTCGCCCGAGGAGGCGCGCAGCGAGCCGTACTCGGCGAACACCACCCAGGGGTGCGGCTTGCCCTTGCGGGCGATGTCACGCAGGACCTCCTCCAGGCCCTCCCTCTGCACCGGCAGGGAGAAGCCCGTCTGCTGGACCTGGTCGCGGAACGACGTGATCGCCGTGTCCTGGGCGGTCTCCAGCAGCGCGTTGCGGGCCTCACGGTAGGTCAGCGCGGCCGTCGTGCCGGCGCTGACGGCCGCGACCAGCAGGAAGGCGAGCAGCAGGCGCGTGCGCAGGCCGAACGCCCTGACCCGCGACCGCTCTTCGGCGGGCGGGCCGCCTCGTCCCGCGTCGTCGTCGCCGCGGCCCGGCCGGCCGCGCCGGAGGCCGGTGATCACAGCGGCCCGAAGCGGTACCCGAAGCCCCGCAGCGTCTGGACGTAGCGCGGGCTGCCGGGCTCGTCCTCGATCTTGCCGCGCAGCCGTGCCACGCACGCGTCGACCAGCCGGGCGTCGGCGTGGTAGCTGTGCTCCCAGACGTGCTCCAGCAGTTGCTGCCTGCTGAAGACCTGCTCGGGGGCGGCGCACAGGTGCAGCAGGAGTTTGAGCTCCGAGGGGGCGAGGGCGAGCGGCCGGCCGGCTTTGGCGACGGTCAGTCCGACCCGGTCGACGGTGAGCGCGCCGTACACCTCGATGGCGGGGCGGCCCGGGTTGCCGTCGTCCAGGCGGCGCAGCACGGCCCGGATCCGGGCCTCGATCACCTCGGTGCGGGCGGGCTTGACGATGTAGTCGTCGGCGCCGGCCTCCAGGCCGATGACCACGTCGAAGTCGTCGCCGCGCGCGGTGAGCATGATGATCGGCAGCTGGCTGCGCTCGCGGACCTGCCGGCAGACCTGCACGCCGTTCATTCCGGGCAGCATCAGGTCCAGCAGCAGCAGGTCGGGGCGGAACTCGGCGAGCGCGGCGAGGCCGGCCTCGCCGGTCGCGGCCGCCCGTACCTCGTGGCCGCGGCGGCGCAGACCGAGTTCGACCCCCTCGCGTACCGAGGGGTCGTCCTCGATGAGGAGCACGCGGGGCATCGGCGGTTCTCCCTCGGTGGTGATCGTCGTGGTCAGGTCCGGCCCGGTCGCCGGCGCAGTCCGCGCAGCAGCGTGTCGAGTTCGGCGAGCCGCAGCGGGCGGGCGAGCAGGGCGAAGGTGAGGACGACGACGACGGCGCCGGCAGTTGCGGCGGCCAGGGCGCCCGCCGACGCCGCGCCGAGGGCCGCCAGGTACCCGAGGGCGGTGGCGGGGACGGCGGCGAGCAGCAGCCGTCCGTGCGCGCCGACGGCGGACGAGCGCAGGGGGTGCGCGACGCCGAGCCGGCGGCTCAGCACCCGGCCGGTCACCGCCCAGCCCGCGCACAGCGCCAGCGAGTACGCCGCCGCCATGCCGGTCACCGCCCAGCGGGCCGGCAGCAGGTGTGCGGCGGCCGCGGACAGTGCCGCGTTGAGGGCGACGATCACGAGGTTGAGCAGGAACGGCGTACGGGTGTCGGAGAGCGCGTAGAAGGTGCGGGACAGGACGTACTGGCCCGACAGGGCGACGAGCCCCGGCGCGAAGGCCATCAGGATCCCCGCCATGGCGACGGTGTCGTCGGCGGTGGTCCTGCCGTACCCGAAGACGAGGGCCATCACCGGCCGGCCGAGCGCGAACAGCGCGCAGGCGGCGGGTACGACGGCCGACGCGCTGACGCGCAGGGCGTGGGAGACGTCGCGCCGCACGGCGGCGGTGTCCCCGTCGGCGGCGGCCGCGCTCATCCGGGGCATCAGCGCGGTCACCACCGAGACGGTGACGATGCCGTGCGGGACGACCCACAGGACGTAGGCGTTGTTGTACGCGCCGTATCCGGGGCCGCCGTCGAGGCCCGCGGTCGTGGCCAGCCGGGTGGTGACCCAGTACGCGGCCTGGTTGGCCAGCACCAGCAGCACCAGCCAGCCGGCCGAACGCAGCGGGCGGGTCAGTCCGCTGCCGCGCCAGTCGAATCGGGGCCGCCAGCGGAAGCGGGCCGCGCGCAGCGCGGGGACGAGGGCGAGTGCCTGGACGGCGATGCCGGCGGTCGTGCCCCAGCCGAGTACGGCGGTCTCGGTCGCGGTGAGCGTGTCACCGCCGCCGAGGGCCAGCGCCAGGTACGTGCCGAAGACGGCCATGACGACGACGTTGTTCAGGACCGGCGCCCACATCATCGCGCCGAACCGGCCCCGGGCGTTGAGGACTTGTCCGAGCAGGGTGAACAGTCCGAGGAAGAAGATCTGGGGCAGGCAGTAGCGGGCGAACGCGGTGGTCATGGCCGCCTGCGGGCCGGTGTAGTCGGTGTACACGTCGACGATCGCGGGAGCCGCCCACACCGCGGTCGCGGTGATCGCCAGCAGCGCGACGACGCAGACGGTGACCAGCCGGTCGGTGTACGCCGCGCCCCCGTCGTCGTGTTCCTTGGCGGCCTTGACCAGTTCGGGCACGAAGACGGCGTTCAGCGCGCCGCCGAGGAGCAGCATGTAGACGATGGTGGGCAGGGCGTTGCCGACGGCGTAACCGTCGGCGGTCGGTCCGATGGTGCCCACCGCCGCCGCGACCACGGCGGACCGGACGAAGCCGGTGGCCCGGGAGACGACGGACCCGGCGGCCATGACGGCGCTGCTGCGTCCCGCGGAGGTCGCCTTCGCCCCCTTCGTCTCCTTCGCCTTCATCGCCTTCATCGCCCCAGGCGTCTGCGTCGCCGTCGGCGTGGTCGGCGCCTTCGCGGTCCCCGCGTCGGCCGTGTCGCCGGGTATCGGCGCCGGGAGCGCTCCCGTCGGCGCCGTCCGCGTGGTCGGCGTGGTCGGCGCCGGTGTCGTCCGCTTCATCGGCGGTTCAGGTATGCCTGGAAGGCGCGGTGGAGCGCGTGGTTGGCGCTGCCGGTCATCGGTGTCTCCCATTCCCCCAGCGTCTCGACGACCTGCCCCCCGGTGCCGAGCTTCCAGCGCAGCAGTCCGTACGCACGTTCGTCAGGATCGAGAGTGGAGGGTACCCCGCGCATGTCGTAGACGTCGGCGCCGAGAGCGTGGGCGTCCAGCAGCATCCGCCACTGCAGGGCGTTGGAGGGCCGGACCTCGCGACGGTGGTCGGCGGAGGCGCCGGTCTGGTACCAGGCGCGCCGGCCGACCGTGATCAGCGTGTGGGCGGCCAGGACCTCTCCCCGGTGACGGGCGAGATACAGCCTCATGCGGCCCGGTTCCTCGGCGTTGAGCGCCGCGTACTGACGCTCGTAGTAGGCGAGCGAGCGGCCCAGCCGGAAGCCGTCTCGCCGCTCGGTGATGCCGAGCAGCCGGTGGAACTCGGGAAGATCGGCCGCGCTGCCGACCACCACCTCCACACCCTCCTTCCGGGCCCGGCGCACATTGCGCCGCCATTCCTGGTTGAGCCCGGACCACAGGTCCTGCGGGGTGCGTCCGGCGAGCTGCACCTGGAAGACGTGCCGGGGCTGGGCGTCGCCGTCCTCGCCGGTCCCCTCGCCACCGCAGCGGCGCCAGCCCCGGGCCCGCAGCCGCTCGGCGACGGCGGTGCCGAGCGGGTCGACCTCGCTGGCGAGGACGTCGCCGAGGCGTCGGCCCGGACCGGTGAGCGGCTTGAGCAGGGCGGCGTCCCAGCGCCGGTAGGCGGGCGACGGGCCGATGCGCACGGCGAACGCGCCCGCGCGGCGCAGGTGTTCGAGGAGCGGGCCGAGCCAGCTGTCGACGTCGGGGGCGTTCCAGTCGGCGACGGGGCCTTCGGGAAGGTACGCGAAGTACTTGCGGGTGCCGGGGAACTGCCGCATCAGCACGAGGGCGACGCCGGTCAGCGCGCCGGCCTCCGGATCCGGTCCCCAGCCGAGGAGTTGGGAACGCCAGCCCTCCTTGACGTCGGCCCAGGACGGGCACTGGAGGAAGCCCGCGCCGAGGGCGGCCCCGTCGGGGGTCGTGAGGAAGGCGCGGTAGGTCTCGGCGGTGATGGGGCGCAACGCCACACCCCGGTCCCGGGCTTGGCACACACGGCTGGGCGGCACGAGCAGCGCTGACACGGTCTGAGCCTCTCCTTCTCCCCGGACCTGTCGCGGGGACACAGCAGATGCTCACAGCGGCCCATGACCGCTCCGCACGGCGAATGTGACCGGACCATGACCATTCCTCACCAGTCGCCGTCACATTGCCCCATAGCCGCTGACCTCGGGTTTTCCGGCTCTACAGTCACGACATCACCGATTCACCGACTCCGTTCCCATCCTTTTTGGAGGTCCTGTTGCCCCGCATACGCGTACTCGCCCACGCCCGTGTCCGGGCCGCCGTCGTGGCCGCCCTGCTGGCTCCGCTCGCCGCCTGCTCGGCGAGCGCCGACCCGAGCGGCCCCGACGCCAAGGGATCGTCGGGCACCCCCGGCCGCCCGGTCGCGATCACCGTCACGCCGACGGGTACGAAGATCGCGGCGGGCCGGCCCGTGACGGTCACGGCCTCGGGCGGCCGGCTCACCTCGGTGACCGTCACCGACGCCGAGGGCCGCCGGCTCGCCGGCAAGGTCGCCGCCGACGGCCGCTCGTGGGTATCCGACCGCAAGGCCGTGCCCGGCGCGGCGTACACGGTGACGGCGGCGACCCGGACCGACGACGGCACCGCGGGGAGCACCGGGGCCGCCTTCACCACGGCTGCGGCGGACAAGGTCAACAAGGTCGACTGGCGGCCGGGCGCCGGCGCCACCGTCGGTGTCGCCCAGCCCGTCTCCCTGGTCTTCGACCGCCCGGTCAAGAACCGCGCCGAGGTCGAGAAGCAGCTGAAGATCACCACGTCGAACGGCACCAAGGGCTCCTGGGGATGGATACGCGACTGGTCGGGCGGCGACCGGGTGGACTGGCGGCCCGAGGCGTACTGGAAGCCCGGGACCAAGGTCACGCTGAACGCCGAGCTGAACGGCATCGACTCGGGACCGGACGGCGGCTGGTTCGTGCGTGACTACACGACCGGCTTCACCGTCGGCGCCCGGCAGATCGTCAAGGTCGACCTCGACAGCCATCAGCTCACCCTCGAGCGGAACGGCGAGACGGTGCGGCGCATACCGGTCTCGGGCGGAACGCCCGGCGGCGACAAGCGCTCCTGGCACGGCACCGCCGTGCTCATGGCCAAGGAGGGCACGATCAACATGAACTCCGAGACGGTGGGCCTGGGCAACGCCTACGACAAGATGGTCGACTACTCGATGCGGCTGACCTGGTCGGGCATGTACGCGCACGCCGCACCGTGGAACGCCCGTTACTTCGGCTCCGCCAACCACAGTTCCGGGTGCATAGGAATGAGCGACGCGAACGCGGCCTGGCTGTACGGGCAGGTGCGGCCGGGCGACCCGTTCGAGATCACCGGCAAGGAGACCAAGGGCGTGGTCGAGCCCGGCAACGGCTTCGGCACGTGGAACCTCTCGTGGGCCCAATGGCAGCAGAAGAGCGCGCTGCGCTGAGGAGCCGCGCTTGGCGCGTCTCCTCGGA
Organism: Streptomyces sp. P3; assembly: GCF_003032475.1. Taxonomy (NCBI): domain Bacteria; kingdom Bacillati; phylum Actinomycetota; class Actinomycetes; order Kitasatosporales; family Streptomycetaceae; genus Streptomyces; species Streptomyces sp. P3. Next base: position 2,309,166 of record NZ_CP028369.1, on the reverse strand, counting down.
ACGGCCGTCCGCTCCGCCACTCGCCGTACCACGAATGGCGCCCGGCGGATGCCGCTGGGCGCATACCTCCGGGCGCGTACCGCGGGCGATGCCTCAGCCGGTGCCGGGGTCTCCGCTCGCGCGGCCGGCCCGCAGCGCCGTATGGACGAGCCCGCCCACCGCCGCGCCCACCGCGTACCAGAGCAGGTCCGGGGCGTTGAAGGTGGAGCCGAGCACCAGGCGGGCGAGGGCGCTGCGCCGGGAGAGGTCGGCCGGCACGGAGCCGAGCTGGAGGAACTCCACGGCCCAACTGACGGCCAGCGCGCTGCCGGCGGCCGTCAGGGGCGACACCCGCGGCGCGAGGGCGACGACGAGCGTGAGCAGCAGGACGGTGTACAGCGCGTCCCCGCCGTACTTGGCCACGTCGCCGGCCGCCACGGCCCGGAGCCCGAGCCCCGCGCCGACGGTCAGCACCGCGGCGCCGGCCGCAGCCAGCCTGGTCCGCAGCGGGTCGGCGGCGCCACCGCGGGTCTCGGAGATGCCGGTCACAGGGCCTCATACTGCCTGACGGCCGTACGGTCGTCAGGCCGCCGGCCTGCTGCCGTCGGCGAGCCTGCTGCCCCTGTTCGCCCGGGTCGCCGACCTGATCGGCCGCAAGCGGCTGTTCACCGTCCGGCGCAGCCCGCCGTATGGACGTCCCCGGCGCGGTCCTCGCCACGTTCGGCCTGTTCGGCCTGTTCTACGGCATCTCCACCGGCGGCGACGAGGGCTGGACGCAGCCCGCGGCGTTCGGCCCGATCGTCGGCGGCCTGCTGCTGCTGGTCGCGTTCCTGCTGGTCGAGCGGCGCCACCCGGAACCGCTGGTGCCGCTGTCCGTGCTGAACCGGCCGTCCGTGAAGTGGTCGGGGCTGTTCGGCGTCATCACCTTCGGGATGTGCGCCGGCACGACCGTGCTGCTGAGCCTGTACATGCAGGACGTGCTGGGCTTCAGCGCCCCCTCCGGGCCGGTCTGAGCTACCTCGGTGAGGGCGCTGCCGCCACGCTCGGCGGCATGTACGTGGCCCGGCTGCTCGGCCGGTTCGGCGGGGTGAAGGTGCTGGCCGCGGGCCTGCTCCTCCAGGGCGTCGGCACGGTGGCGATGTTCGCCCCGCCCCAGGACGTGAATTTGGCCGCCCTGCTCGTCACCTCCTCCGTCATGGGGCTCGGCCACGTCTTCGGCGTCGTCTCCTTCATCACCGTGATGACCACCGGCGTCACCGAGGAGGACCGGGGCGTCGTCGGCGGGCTGTCGCAGCTGCCGCGGTACGTGGCCGCGATCGGCGTCTCGGGTCTGAGCGCGATCGCCGCCGCCCGCACCGACGCCCTCTCGTCGGGCGCCGTCCCGTCCCGCGCCGACATCCTGGGCGGCCTGCACGCCGGCATGGTCACCGCCGGTGTCGTCGCCCTCGCCGGCGCCCTGCTCGTCGGCGTCGTACTGGGCAGGCGGACCACGGTCCGGGTGTGTTGACCCGCAGCGTTGTCGACGCGGCCGATGGCGTCGGCCGCGTACGCGGTGCGCCGTCCGCCGCTGCGCACCGCCGACCGGGCTACAGCGGTTTCACCGCGGAGGCGTGTTGCTGCGGCTCCGCCTGCCGGGGCAGCACCGGCTTCGGTTCCCAGGCCACCGTGGTCCGCAGATAGGCGTAGACGACGGAGACCGTCGCCAGGACGAGGAGCGGGCCGTAGAACCACGGATGCCCGGCCATCTCCAGCGGCAGGTAGCGGTACGACAGCAGCAGCGCGGCGAAGACCGTCGTGCCGTACGCGACCAGCCTGATGCCCGACTGCGACCAACCGCGGTCGTGCGCGCGCAGGGCTCCCTCGATCGTGAGCGTGAACACCACCCCGGCGAGGATGTCCGCGCCGTAGTGGAAGCCGAATCCCAGCGTCGCGGCGAGCGTGGCGGCCAGCCAGAACGCGCCGGCGTAACGCAGCGCCCGCGGGCCCTTGCGGGTGTGGATGAAGATCGCGGTGGCCCACGCCGTGTGCAGGCTGGGCATGCAGTTGCGCGGGGTCACCCCGTCGAACGGCATCGGGTGCGGGGGGCTGATCGGCGGGGGCGTCGTCGGCCACAGATCGGCCACCGCCCACTGCAGGCTGGGGTGCGACTGCTGCCAGAGGCTGACCGCGGCCCAGTGTTCGGTGCCGTCGCCGTAGGCGAAGATCGGCCCGACCACCGGGAAGATCATGTAGATGCCCGGGCCGAGGAGCCCGATCGCCAGGAACGTGCGCACCAGGTGATGGCGCGGAAAGCGGCGTTCGACCGCCACGTTCCGGAGTTGGTACAGCGCGACGAGGACCGCGGCCACCGGCAGCTGGCCGTAGACGAAGTCGAGGACGTTGAAGCCGATCGAGCCGGTGGCCGTGACGGCGCGGCCCACGAGCCACGACGGGTTGCCCAGCGCGTGGTCGGCGATCGCCACGTACTGGTCGAGCACCGTCGGGCGGGTCGTGGAGGTGATGAGCAGCCAGGTGTCCCCTGTCTTGCGGCCGGCCATCAGCAGCAGGGCCAGCCCGGCGCCCTTCAGCAGCAGGGCGCGGTCACGGCCGGTGCGGCGCGTGAGCGCGACGACCGCGCAGCCGAGGGTCACCCACAGGGCCCCGTTGCCGAAGGGATGGCCCTCCGTCACCTTGATGTCGGCCGCCCACCGGACCAGCAGGAAGCCGACGTCTATGGCGATCGCGGCGCCGACCGCGATGAACCGCTGCCGCCAGTCCACCACCACCAGCATCAACGCCATGCTGGCGTACAGCAGTCCACCCGATTTGGGCGGGAATATCACCTCGCGCGCCTGGCTGGTGATCGGCCCCGGCAGACCGTAGTGACGCGCGACGATCTCCAGCGTGACGAAGAGCCCGAGCGCCGCCACGCCGACCGCCGCCCACAGGACGGCCTGCGGCCCCTTTATTCGCGAGAACACCCGTGATGACATAGGTATCAATTGTCTGACCAGTGTGTGAGATGCGGGCTGAACAGGTACTTTTCGCGCCGCACGGTATGCCCTTCCGGTAGGGGACAAGGAGGGGCGTTCGTCGCGAGTTCGAACATGTTATCGGAGCGGTGCGCGGACTTCGCCGGAACGCGTTTCGGTACCGACGACCCCGCACCCGGCGACACCGGCGGCGAGTCGGACGTCGCCGTCCGCCGCTCCGGCCGCTCAGCCGCGCGAACGACGCTGCGGCTCGAACGGAGCAGGGCCGCACGGACACTGCCGGACACGCTTCCGACCGGCCGTGAAGCATGAACGGACAGGGCCGCACGGACACTGCCGGACACGCTTCCGACCGGCCGTGAAGCACTGTCCGACGGGCCCCGGCCAAGGCTTCGCGGGCGGCGACCGGAGCGGCGACGGCGAGGCCCACAACGTCACGGCCCGGGAGAGCAATATCTGTTTTTGCGAAATGAGAAATGGGCGCAGCGCCCGAGGAATATTTCTGGGGCCGCGAACGGCCCGAAGTTATTCGCCGCACAGGGTCGATCACGACGTGCTACTGTCGTTGTCAGTTGCAGGTGTGGTTGCCAGAAGGTTTTTCCGACGGCTGATCATCACGGCGACACGGAATCCGCACAGGGCGTATTCCTGACACCGTCTCCGAAGGAGAAACACAATGGCTACTGGCACCGTGAAGTGGTTCAACGCCGAAAAGGGCTTCGGCTTCATCGAGCAGGACGGCGGCGGCGCCGACGTCTTCGCCCACTACTCCAACATCTCTGCCCAGGGCTTCCGTGAGCTGCTCGAGGGCCAGAAGGTGTCGTTCGACATCGCGCAGGGCCAGAAGGGCCCGACGGCCGAGAACATCGTCATCGCCTGACACAGGCACAGACACGTTCTTCGCAGCTGGGGCCCGCACCTGAGGGTGCGGGCCCCGGCTCGTTTTGTTTTCCAGGGCGTTTCCGCCCTGTCATCACCGGCTCGTTCTCGCGATTTTCAGCGCCGTTCACTTTGCTGCGGAAATCCCTTGATACGTGCCCGCATCGAGGAGATCCCGTATGAATCGCGACCGCACGAACCGCGCTTACGGCCGCCCCGGAGGAAGCCGTGGCACCGGCCGTTCCGGTGTTTCGCGCCGCTCCCACGGCTACGGAAACCGGTCGGCCGCGTCGGCCGAGTTCGCATTGCCGAAGACGATGACGCCCGCACTGCCGGCCGTCGAGTCGTTCGCCGAACTCGCGCTGCCGCAGCCGTTGTTGGCCGCGCTGGGCCAGGAAGGCGTAAGCGTGCCGTTCCCGATCCAGGGCGCGACGCTGCCGAACTCGCTGGCCGGCCGGGACGTCCTGGGCCGTGGCCGCACCGGTTCCGGCAAGACCCTCGCCTTCGGCCTCGCCCTGCTCGCGCGCACCGCGGGACAGCGGGCCGAACCCCGCCGGCCGCTGGCCTTGGTCCTCGTCCCCACCCGGGAACTGGCCCAGCAGGTCACCGACGCCCTCACCCCCTACGCCCGCGCGCTGCGCCTGCGCATCGCCACCGTCGTCGGCGGCATGCCGATCGGCCGGCAGGCGCACGCCCTGCGCGGCGGCGCCGAGGTCGTCGTCGCCACGCCCGGGCGCCTCAAGGACCTCATCGACCGCGGTGACTGCGGGCTGGACCAGGTCGCCGTCACCGTCCTCGACGAGGCCGACCAGATGACCGACATGGGCTTCATGCCGCAGGTCACCGCCCTGCTCGACCAGGTGCGCCCCGACGGGCAGCGGATGCTGTTCTCGGCGACCCTGGACCGCAACGTCGACCTGCTGGTCCGCCGCTACCTGACCGACCCGGTAGTCCACTCGGTCGACCCGTCGGCCGGCGCCGTCACCACGATGGATCACCACGTGCTGCACGTCCACGACGCGGACAAGAACCGGGCGACGACCGAGATCGCGGCACGGGACGGCAAGGTGATCATGTTCCTGGACACCAAGCACGCGGTGGACCGGCTGACCGGCCATCTGCTCGGCAACGGCGTCCGCGCCGCCGCCCTGCACGGCGGCAAGTCCCAGTCGCAGCGCAACCGCACCCTGGCCCAGTTCAAGGACGGACACGTCACGGTGCTGGTCGCCACCAACGTCGCCGCCCGCGGCATCCACGTCGACAACCTCGACCTCGTCGTCAACGTCGACCCGCCCGGCGACCACAAGGACTACCTGCACCGCGGCGGCCGCACCGCCCGCGCCGGCGAGTCCGGCACCGTCGTCACCCTCGTCCTGCCGCACCAGCGCCGCGGTATGGCCCGCCTGATGGCCGACGCCGGCATCGACGCGCGCGTCACCCCGGTCCGGTCGGGCGAGGCGGAGCTGAGCCGCATCACCGGGGCACGGACCCCGTCCGGCGTCCCGGTCGTCATCACCGCGCCGGCCGTGGAGCGCCCCCGCCGTACGTCGTCGCCCTCCCGGGGGCGCCGGGACCGCGCCGGCCAGGGCAGGCCGGTAGTCGCGGCGGTGCGCCGCCGGACGCCGCGCAGGCCCGACCTCGACTCGGCCGCCTGAGACCTGTTCCGCGCCGGGGCCCAGGGAGAGCGCTGCCTCCCTGGGCCCCGGCGTACCCACGCCCGTACAGGACCCCGACCCCTCATCGCAGGAGGCACCTTTGACGCCGGCTCAGACGCAGTACCGCACCACCGCGCACCCCGCCCCCGCGACCTTGGCCATGACCGCGACCAGGGAGGACGTCGTCGACGCGCACGCGCCCCGGGTCTGTGACGACATGACGGTCGAGGTCGCCCTGGCCGTCATTGCGGGCGCCCGTGTCGGGTACCTGACCGTGTGCGACGGGGACGACCAGAGCACGGGCGTGGTCACCCTGGCCCGGCTCGCGGCCCTCCGCGGCAGTTCCGCCTACACGGACCGGATCCGTCTGCGGGACGTCCTGGACGGATCGCCGCGATCGCACGGGATCCGGTCGGGCGCCCGACCCGGGGATGCGGGCGAGCACGCCCGGACCCCGGGCGGACTCGCCCTCTCCCACTGATCCGCGCGTGGTCCTTCGTGACCGTCGGCCGCCGCCGCGTCCCTCGGGACGCGCGGACGGGCCGGCGACTCACCGGTCGAAGTAGCTGAAGTCGCCCACGGTCCACGCGCCGACGTCCTTGATCGCGACCCGGTACATGCCTCCCGCCTCGGGGATCCCCAGGTTGCCCTGCAGGATGCGGGCCAGATGGAAGTGCAGGTGCGTGGGCGCCTCACCGCCGGTCCTGCCCTCTCGCGGGTCACGGGCGAAGATCTCGGAGAACGGGCCGAGCCGGTCGGAGTCCTTCAGGACCTCCGCCACCCGTTCCCTCCACACGGCCTCCGGCGCCAGCCGGCCGGTGATGACGGCGCCGCCCACGACCACGGTCAGCGACATCTGATTGCTCGGCTCGGACTCCACCGCGGCGGAGATGGCGACGAGCAGCTCATCGGGGTTCGACATGAGAGCACATTTTATGCAGTCGCCGCTCCGTATACCGCCCCGCGGTCGTGAACACGTGGACCGGGCGACGCGGCCGGCACCGGCCGGGCTGCTGATCGGAGCGGGGCGGGCCGGGGCCGCCACCCGCCCCGCACGCCCACCCGGCCGCGGCTCTTGTCGCAGGTCGGCGGGGTTCCTCCGGAGCAGCGGGAGTGACGCCCAGCGACGGCGCGCCGCGCCTCCCGCGCCGGGCCGACCGGCGGTAACCGAAGGGTCGGCACAGCGGCAAGACCGACAGATGGTGTTGAATTTCCCTCGGGGCCCTGGTGCCGTACGGCGCCGGGGCCCCTCGACGCGTTGCACAGCGAGGTGACATGACAACGGACAACCCTCTCGGTGATCGTCTGGACGACGACGACTACCCCGCATACACGATGGGCCGGGCGGCCGAGATGATCGGAGCCACCCCGGGGTTCCTGCGAGCCCTCGGTGAGGCGCGGCTGATCACCCCGCTCCGCTCGGAGGGGGGACATCGCCGGTACTCCCGCTACCAGCTGCGGATCGCCGCCCGCGCCCGCGAACTCGTCGACCGGGGGACGCCGATCGAGGCCGCCTGCCGCATCGTCATCCTCGAGGACCAGCTCGAGGAGGCCCAGCGCATCAACGCCGAGTACCACCGGGCCGCGAACGGGACGCCCGGCGGCACCGACTGATCGCCCGGGCGCAGCCCTCGAGGGACACACGTCCCGGACGCCGCGACGCCCCCGCGCGGACCGCTCCGCGGGGGCGCCGCCCGGACGTCGACGGCGCCCGGTCCGGATGCGCGTCACGCCGGCGCCTCGACCCCCGGGTCCGTCGAGTCCACCGGGCCGTTCGGGACGGGTGAACCGGTCAGGACGCGTGCCCCGACCGCATCGGGCGCACCGGTCGGGGCGGACGGGCTCGCCGGGGCTCCCGGGTTCGCCTGCTCCCGCACGGCCTCCCGCACGACGGGCCGGCGCCGGGACGGCCCGAGCAGCGGGTGGGCGACGCCCCAGGCCGCGCCCTTGCAGACCAGTTCCTTGTAGGCGGCGGCGAGCCGTCCCGTCAGGGCCCCCCGCACGGCGCGGTCGTCGCCGGTGACGTACTGGATCAGGCCCTCCCCGCGCCCCAGCGAGATGCACTGGTTGAAGTAGCGCAGCGGCGTGTCCGGGAGTTTCCCGCCGGTCAGGCGGGCCGCGACGGCGTCGGCGGCCTGCCACGCCATGGGGACGCCCGAGGCGCACGACATCCGCAGCGGCTTGCCGCCGACGCCCTTCGCCATGGCCGCGTCGCCGACCGCGTACACGTCCGGGTGCGAGACCGAGCGCATGGTGGCGTCGACCACGATCCGGCCGGTGTCGGTGACCTCCAGGGCGGTGGCCCGCGCGATCGGGTGGACGGCGAAGCCGGTCGTCCACACCGTGACCGCGGCCGGGACCGACCCGCCGTCGGCGGTGGTGACACGGTCGGCCTCGACGCCGGTGACGGCGGCGTGCTCGTGCACGGTGACGCCGAGCCGGTCGCAGACCTTCCGCAGATGCCCGCGCCCCTTGGCCGAGAGCCAGTCGCCGAGACCGTCGCGGGCGACGAGGGCCACGTCGAGGTCCGGGCGGGCCTCGGCGATCTCGGTGACCGCCTCCACGCCGGTGAGACCGCCGCCGACCACGACCACGGGCTGCCCGGCGGTGAGCCCGGCCAGGCGCTCGCGCAGCCGGAGCGCCCCGGGGCGGCCGGCGATCTGGTGGGCGTGCTCGGCGACCCCGGGGACGCCCTGGTCGTTCCAGTCGCTGCCGAGGGCGTACACGAGGGTGTCGTAGGCCAGCTCCCCGGCGCCGTTCGCGTCGACGACGGTCACGGCCCTGCGGTCGACGTCGACGCCGGTGACCCTCGCGACCCTCAGCTCGACGCCGGTGCCCGCGAACATCTCGTCGAGCGGCCGGGGCGGAAGATCCTGGCCCACCGCGAGCTGGTGCATACGGACGCGCTCGACGAAGTCGGCCTCGGCGTTGACGAGGGTGACGGCGACGTCTTCCGGGCGCAGCCGCCTGGCGAGGCGGCCCGCGACGACGGCTCCGGCGTATCCGGCTCCGAGGACGATGATGCGGTGCTGCATATCCCTGCTCCTGTCTTGAGCGGATTCGCCTCCTGAACCGGACGGCCCGCCGTTTCCTGACAGGTACGGAGTGTGAAGCACCTCACATCGACGCGGAGGGGAGTCAGAAGGGGACGACCAGGGGTTCGCCGTGGTCTGCGGCCGCCCACCGCTCGGTCGCGCGTTCGAGCTTGTCGGGGTTGACCTGGTTGCGGAACGCGGCGATGCCCTCGGCGGTGACCTCCAGGCACATGACGCCGATGACCCGTCCGTCGACGACCGCCACGACGGCGGGGCCGCCGTTGGCGGTCGCGGCGTACATCCCGGGCGAACCGCCGACCAGGGCGCGCTTGGCCTTGCCGGGCTTGAACAGGCCCCGCATGAACTTCGCGACGGCGAGGGCGCCCTCGAAGGCCCTGGCGCGGGCCGGGACCTTTCCGCCGCCGTCGCCGACCGAGACGACGTCCTCGGTCAGCAGTCGCACCAGCGGCTCGGTCCGGCCGCTGGTCGCGGCCTCCAGGAACTCGTCGATGATCCGCCGGGCGGCGGCCTCGTCGATCTCGGTGCGGGTCCTGCCGTCCGCGACGTGCTTCTTGGCGCGGTGGAAGATCTGCTGACTGGCCGACTCGGTGAGGTCGAGGATCGCGGCGATCTCCCGGTGCGGGTAGTCGAACGCCTCCCGCAGCACGTACACCGCCCGCTCGTTGGGGGAGAGGCGCTCCAGCAGGGCGAGCACCGCGTACGACACCGACTCGCGCTGTTCGGCCGTGTCGGCCGGGCCGAGCATCGGGTCGCCGGCGAGCAGCGGCTCGGGGAGCCACTGGCCCACATAGGTCTCACGCCGTGCGCGGGCCGAGGTGAGCTGGTTGAGGCACAGGTTGGTGAGCACCTTCGTCAGCCAGGCCTCGGGGACCTCGACGCGCTCGACGTCGGCGGCCTGCCAGCGCAGGAAGGTCTCCTGCACGGCGTCCTCCGCCTCGCTCGCCGAGCCGAGGAGACGGTAGGCGATCGCTCCCAGACGGGGTCGTGCCGCCTCGAACCGGTCCACGTCGCTCATGGTCAGGGCCATGACCGGAATTCTAGGCCGAACCGCCTACGGGGACAGCCGCTTCGATGCCGGGCACGTCCGGCCCGGCCCCGCACGCCCAAGATCCACCGAGCCGCCCGCAAAGTCGTCGTGCCGCTGCCAGACTGGACGCGGACGGACGCGTCAGGAGGTTCGGGCTCCGGACGGATGTTCCCCGGGCCGGGTGCGGGAACGGCCCGGTGGGGCGGCGGGCGCGGGCGGCCGGCATGCCGGGGCGCGGTTCCGGCGGCCCGGCCCGCGACGGCCGGGCGAGAGCGAGGCGGAGTGGCCCATGAACGGTAGAGGTGTCGCATCCCGGGGCACGGCGCCGGAACCCGTGCCGGAGGACTTCGCGGTCGTCGTCGACGCTCGTGGGGCGATCACGGCGTGGAGCGCGGGAGCCGAGCGGATACTGGGGTACGGGGCCGCCGAGGTCGTGGGCCGGCCGGCCGCCGGTCTGCTCGCCGCACGACTGCCCGAGTCGGCGCGGCGTCATGTCGCCGCCGGCCGCCGGACGGCCGGTGAGGTGGCGCTGCGGCACCGCGGCGGAGACCGGGTGGTGCTGCGGCTGCAGGGAACGCCGATGGCGGACGCGGGCTCCGGGCGGCTCTGGCTGGTGACGGGCGCGGGGCCGGCGAGCGAGCCCGGGCGGGCCGAGCCGGTCACGGCGGCCCTGTGGGACCTCACGCTCGCACAGCTTCCCGTGCCGGTGGCGGTCTACGACCGCGCGGCACGGATGGTGTCGGCCAACGCGTCGATGTCCCGCGTGATGGGCCTGACCGTCGACGAGATGCGGGGCCGCACCCTGTGGGAGATCGAGCCCACCAAGCCGTTCGACGAGTACGACCGTCTGCAGCGGCAGGTGCTGCGCACCGGCGAGACGGTGTTCCACGAGGCGCACGGCAGGGCCCCGGGCGAGACCCGGGAGCACGCCTGGTCGATGTTCATCTCACCGCTGAAGGACGAGGCAGGCCGGGTGCTCGGGGTCTCGGCGGCCGTCTTCGACACCACCGAACAGCACTGGGCGCGCCGCCGCCTCGCGGTCCTCAACGACGCGGGCGTGCGCATCGGCAGCGCCCTGGACGTGACCCGCACGGTGGAGGAGCTGGCCGACGTGGCCGTCGAAGGGTTCGCCGACTTCGTCACGGTGGATCTGCTGGAGTCCGTCCTGCAGGGCGACGAACCGGAGCCGCTGCGGCCGGACCGGCCCGTCGTGGTGCGCCGCGCGGCGCAGCGGTCGGTGCTGGAGGGCTGCCCGGAGTCGGTGGCGGCCCCGGGCGACGCCGTGCGCTATCCCGTCATGACACCGCCGACGCGCACGCTGACGGCAGGCCGGGGCACCCGGCACACGGCCGGCGAGCCGGGGATACAGGAATGGATCAGGTCCTCCCAGGCCCGCGCCGAGACCGTCTCGAAGTACATGATCCACTCGCTGATGCTGGTCCCGTTGCGCGCACGCGGGGTGACCCTCGGTCTGGTGCACTTCCTGCGGCACCGCACGGGGGACGCCTTCACCGAGGACGACCTGCTGCTCGCCGAGGAGATCGTCGCCCGGGCGGCGGTGAGCGTGGACAACGCCCGCCGCTACACCCGGGAACGCCGCACGGCGCTGGCGCTCCAGCGCAGCCTCCTCCCCGTGCGGCCGCGGGAGCTGACGGCGATGGAGGTGGCGTACCGCTATCTGCCCGCCGGGTCTGGCGCCGACGTGGGCGGCGACTGGTTCGACGTCATCCCGCTGTCCGGCGCCCGGGTCGCCCTGGTCGTGGGCGACGTGGTGGGCCACGGCATCCACGCCTCGGCCACGATGGGCCGGCTGCGCACCGCCGTACGGACCCTCGCCGACGTCGACCTCGCCCCCGACGAACTGCTCACCCAGCTCGACGACCTCGTCCTCAGGCTCGACCGGGAGGAGGGCCCGGAGGCCCGCGGGCGCGCGCAGGACGCGTCGGGGGAGGTCGGGGCGACCTGTGTGTACGCCGTGTACGACCCGGTGTCCCGGCGCTGCACCCTGGCTCGCGCAGGCCATCCGCCGCCCGCCCTGGTCACCCCCGACGGCGGCGTGCGCTTCCTGGACCCGCCGGCCGGACCGCCGCTCGGGCTCGGCGGGCTGCCGTTCGAGTCCGTCGAGGTGGAGCTCGCGGAGGGCAGCCTGCTCGCCTTCTACACCGACGGCCTGGTCGAGGCCGCCGACCGCGACATCGACGCCGGTCTCGCCCTGCTGCACCGGGCGCTGAGCGGCCCGGCCGCACCGTCGGCGTCGTTGGAGGAGACCTGCGACGACGTGCTGCGCACGGTGCTGGGCGACCGTCCCGGCGACGACATCGTGCTGATGCTGGCGCGCACCGCCGCGCTGGACGCCAAGAAGGTGCGTACCTGGCAGGTGGCACGGGATCCCGCGGCGGTGGCCGGGGCGCGCAAGCTGGCGGGCGAACAGCTGGCCGCGTGGGGGCTGACGGAGGCGGCGTTCGCCACCGAACTGATCGTCAGCGAACTCGTCACGAACGCCGTGCGGTACGGCGGCGACCCCATCGTGCTGCGGCTCATCCGCGACACGTCGCTCATCTGCGAGGTCTCCGACGGCAGCAGCACCGCCCCGCACCTGCGGCGGGCCCGGGTCTTCGACGAGGGCGGGCGCGGGCTGCTGCTCGTCGCCCAGATCGCGGAGCGCTGGGGCACCCGTCAGACGCCCGCCGGCAAGACCATCTGGGCGGAGCAGGCCCTGCCGGCCGACCCGGCCTGAGTCGGCCGGCAGGGCCGCCGGGCCGCACCGGTCCGGCTCCTGGACGGTCCCGGAGCCGGTCCTGGTCCTGGTCCTACAGGTAGTCCTCGAGGCGGGCGACGGTGAAGCCCTGTTCCTGGATGTGGCGCAGCATGTTGGCCGTCATCTCGGTCATCGTCGTGCCCTTGAGCTCGGACGGTCCGCGGAAGTGGGCCAGGATGATGTCGCCCGGGTGGAGTTTCCTGTCGCCGCGCTGGTACTGCATGTTCGTGATCTGCATGGACTCGCGCCACAGGACGATCGCCTCGAGGCCGCAGGACGCCGCCGCGGCCCGGGTGTCCTCGTTCCAGTTGCCGTAGGGCGGACGCAGCAGCCTGGGCGTGGTGCCGTACTCGGCCTTGAGCTTGGTCTGCTGGCCGCAGATCTCCTGCTTCTGGGCGCTCGCGCCAAGGGTGCGCAGGTTCGGGTGGGTCAGGGTGTGGTTCTGGACGCCGTCCCCGAGGTGCTGGAGCGGCTTGAAGTAGCCGTAGTCGGCGCGGATGGCGGCGTCCGTCAGGAACATCGTGAAGGGGATCTTCAGTTCCCGCATCATCGTCACGAACTTCGGGTCCTTCTCGGCCCCGTCGTCGAACGTGAGGAAGACGATCTTCTGCTGGGTGGGTATCTCGCTGATCACCGGCACCCCGCCGCCCTCGGCCGGCTTCCGGGACGGCTTGGTCGCGGGCGGCGCGGGGGGCGCGGCGAGCGGTTCGAGCCCCCACTTGCGGTAGGCGGCGGCGATGGCCGCCTTGGTGTCCGGCTCCTTGCCCGCTCGCGCGCCCGCCTCGCCCCGGCCGGGCCGCCCGGACGACGCGGAGGCGTCCGGGGTGGCCGAGGAGTCCGCGCGGGATTCGGTCGTGCAGCCTGTCGCCAGGCCCGCCGTCAACAGAAGGCAGGCCAGCGCCGCCCCCCTGATCCGCCTGTCCACCGCGCGCCCACCCCATGTCGTCCCGTGCGTTCATCTGTTCGTGCTTCGCCCTTCTTGACGGGGAACAGATGTCCGGGGTTCCGCCGTGACCTCGGATGTCACCTACCTCACCGGCCTCGATGAAGCAGGTGCGGCGCCTGTCGGGCAGCGCGTTCCACAGCCGCAACCGGTCGAGCGGCTTGAGGAGGGGCCACTGCTCGGACCGTTCCGCGTCACGGGTGAGTGAGCCTGCGGGCACCGGAGCGGCGGATCGGGCCGGGCCCTCGGCCCGGCCCGATCCGTGCGGTGAGACGGCGCCGGCCGTGCCCGTTACAGCGTCACCTGCCTGCCTCCCAGCGTCACGACCAGGCGGCCGTCCGAGGCGAAGGACCAGCCGAGGGCGCCCGAGTACGAGGCGCACCGGCTGCCGTTGGAGCCCGTCCAGAACTGGTTGGTGCCGTCCGCGTCGCCGACGGTCTTGTCGTTCGCTCCGCTCACCGTGAACCGGCACGAGGTGTTGCCGCGGAAGACCGCCGTCCCGGCGTCCCACGAGTAGTTGCGCTGGGCGTTGTCGACGCTCAGGTTGTTCGACACCGCCATGGAGCCCGGGTTGCTGTTGTAGGTGAACCCGTGCTTGCCGTTGTGGAAGGCGATGCTGCGCCGCACGACGTGGTTCACGGCGATGTCGTCGCCGCCGAGCTTGTAGCCGTTGCGGTCGCCGTTGGAGTTCACGGTCCCGTCGGAGAGGGTGCCGTTGTTGTAGGACAGGGAGTCCTCGACGGTCACCGGGCCGATGGCTCCGGTGTCGGTCTTGGTGTAGAGGTCCCAGCCGTCGTCGATGTTGTTGTGCGAGACGGCGTACCGGAAGACGTTGCCGGTGCCGGTGGTGAGCTTCGCGGCGAAGCCGTCGGCGTCCTCGCCGTCGGAGTCGGCGTTGTCGTGCGACTCGGCGCTCAGGATCAGGTTGCGGGCCGGCCACTGGGCGGCGGGTGTGGTGGAGGCGATCCGGCCGAGCTGGAGCCCCGTGTCCCGGTTGTAGCGGGTCACCGTGCGCTCGATGACGTTGTCGCTGCCGCCGACGTAGATCCCGTTGTCCCCGGCGCGTTCCACGACGAGACCCTTGACGTGCCAGTACGAGCCGAACAGCTGAAGCCCGCGGTTGGCCGAACTCTCGCTCTGCGCCGAGAAGTTCAGAACCGGCGTCTCCCCCGGGTAGGCGGCCAGCGTGGTGCGGGCGGACGCGGTGCCGTTGCTGGTGGCCGGGATCGTGACCGTCGACCCGTAGGCGTACGTGCCGCCGCGCAGGTAGATGGTTCCGCCGGCGGCGACCCGGCTGATCGCCGAGGTGAGGGTGGTCGGCGCGGACTGGGTGCCGGCCGCGCCGTCGATGCCGCCCGGGGCCACGTAGAGCGCGGAGCCCGCCGGCGGCGTCGTGGCGCCCGACACGTCGGCGTCGAGATGGTCGACGTTGGGCAGTCCGGCGGACGTGGTGGGATCGAGCCGGACCGTGTTGGCGCCGGCGACGAGCGACACGGTGAGCGTCTTGGTGACCCACGTCGACCAGGCGCCGGTGGCCTCGAAGGACGGCGTCTGCACGGTGGTGCCGTTGACGACCAGCGCGGCCGGGCGGGCGGCCGCGGCGCCGTTGGCGAAGCGGACGCTCAGCGTCGCCGTGCCGGCCGTAGCGGCATTGACGGTGAACTGGGCGTATCCGCCGGTCGAGTTGGCTCCGTTGCAGAAACCGCTGCCCGAGTACCCGGTCCAGTCGGAGTCGATGGTGCCGGTGCAGACCGCCGGGGAGGCCTCGGCCTCGTAGCGGGTGGTGGCGGCCTGCGCCGTGGTGCCGGACAACGCGACGAGCGCGCCTGCCACCAGGCCGGCGCAGGCGATGACGGGTCTCACAAGCATGTCGTTCTCTCCATCTCCAGGACGGTGCGGGTCGTCTGCCAGAGGTACGGAAAGCGCTTTCCCCGGGGAAGCTAGGGGCGTTGCCCTGAGCACGTCAATAGACGTGTACCTGATTTCTGTTCACATGGATGTACGGCAAGGGTGCCGGGGGCGGCGCAAAAGCCCCATGCCGCCCGGGGTGGGCCACGGCCGGGGCGTGCACGCCTCGCGTGCCGACATCCCTCAACACATTCGCGCAGGAGCATCACACAGGCTGCACACAGTCCTGCGCGCGACTCGTTAGCGTTGCTGGCCGTTCGACCCCCCGTGCGAACGTGATCAGGTCGCGGCCCCGACGGAGCGACGGCACGTCAAATAGGAAGACCGCAGATGGACTACTGCTCCTCGTGTCGTCGGCATCTCAACGGAGCCCTGGTGTGTCCGGGGTGCGGCGCCTACGCCCCGGACATCGCCCCGATCCCGACCCACGGACACACCGTGCGGGCCGGGATCGCACGGCCGACGTCGCCGTACGCGGCCACCGCGCACTTCACCCCCGCGCCCTACGCCCCCGCGTCTTCCGCCCCCGTGCCCGTCACCGCCGCGCCCCTGGCCGGCCCGCTCCCCGAACGCGTTCCGGAACGCGTTGCCGACCGGGCTCTCGATGTCGCCCTCGGTCTCGACGCCGACGCCGATGTCGACCTCACGAGCGAGACGGCCCCGACGGCCGTCGCGGCGGTGTCCGCGGCGCCGCAGGGCCGGGCGGCACGGCGGCGGCAACTGGCCCGCTGGAAGAAGAACCAGCGGCGGGTCGTGGTCGTCACTGCCGTCACGCTCGTCAGCGGGCTGGCGGTCGCCGCCCTGGAGCGGCAGAACGGCGACCGTACCCAGGCGGCCTCGGCGCCGGAGACCCCCACCACGGCCGGCGGCGAGGAACCGACCCTGGAGCACACGGTCCCCACGGTGAGCCGGTCCGACGGCCATCGGAACGCGCCGTCCGCCACCTCCCCCCGGCAGTCGCCTGCCAACGGGCACGCCCGGCAGCAGGACGCGCCGTCGGACCGCCTCCCGGACTCCGCCGCGGCGCCCGCCGGCACGGTGGCGCTCTCGACGCCGGCGTCCTCGGGGCAGCAGCGGGGTCACGGCTCGACGGTCGACGCCTTGTCCGGCGCGACCGGGCAGAAGTCCGCCACCTCGGCCACGGCCGGCGACCAGGGTGCCGCGGACTCGACGTCGGGGTCGGGCGGGGACACGGGCTCCGCCTCGGGCACGGGCTCGAACTCGTCGTCCTCGTCCTCCTCTTCGGGTACGTCTTCCTCGTCGCCCTCGTCCTCAGGGACGGGCTCCGGCACCGCGGCCACCTCGCCGTCCGACGTCTGCCTGCTGGGCCTGATCTGCCTCGGCTGACCTCGTTCGTCGCGGAGGGCCTGCGCCGGAGCCGGAACCAATCACGAGGGCCGCGAGTTTCCACGTCGGTGTAGATGCGCCGTGGTGCTGTCGCTGTTGCCGTGGGCGTTGTCGCGTCTGTTGCGCGGACAGCGGTCCGGCCCGATCGTCTGGAGTTCGCATGGCCCTCTGGGACCGTTTCAAGGAGTCCGCGTCGACGATGCAGACCCAGCTCATGGCGAAGAAGAACGACCTCAAGAGCGGTGCCTTCCGCGACGCGAGCATGGCCATGTGCGCCCTGGTCGCGGCGGCGGACGGCACCGTGGACCCGGCCGAGCGGCACCGCGTGGCGCAGCTGATCGCCACCAACGAGGTGCTGAAGAACTTCGACGCAGCCGACCTGCAGCGGCGTTTCGACGGCAACCTCGACAAGCTGGTCGCGGACTTCGCCTTCGGCAAGGTCAGCGTGTTGCAGGAGATCGCCAAGGCGAAGAAGAAGCCGGCCGAGGCCCGAGCGGTCGTGCAGATCGGCATCGTCATCGGCGGCGCCGACGGTGACTTCGACAAGACCGAGCAGGCCGTCGTACGGGAGGCGTGCTTCACCCTCGACCTGCCGCCGCACGAGTTCGACCTCTGATCCCTACCGGCCACACGCCCGCAACGCCCGCCGCACGGGACCGGACCTCGGGCACCGGACTTCGGGCACCGGACGGGCGTCGGGTGCCGGGCGTCGGGTGAGACGACGTCAACCGGCGTCCGTCGGACGCCGAACGCCGGGCATCGGCAGCGGAAGGGCTCCGGTATCGGAAGGGCTCGGGCGTCGGGCGTTCGGGTGAGTCGGCGTCAGCCGGCGTCAGCCAGGCCCGTCGCCCGGCCGTCCGTGTCCCAGCGGACCTCCAGGACGCGCACCACGGCGTCCCGGTCGAGCGGTCCGAACACGTGCGGGAACAGGGTGCCGGGGGAGACCCCGGGCGGCGGAGCCGGGTCGGCCGCCTCCCACGCGCACCTCGCGGCGAGCCGTTCCTCGTCGAGCACCAGCGCCAGCAGGGGCCGGCGGCCGGTCCGGTAGAACGCGTTGACGACCGCGAGCGTGGTCTCCACGTCGGGCGAACAGTGCACGAACCCGTCCTCGGCGAGAGAGTCGGGCGCGTAGGGCCGGTCGGCTCCGGCGTTCCACTCGTCCGGGTGCACTACGTGATAAATCATGATCCGTTTATACAGCGGCACCCGCCACGACACCCGTACAGCACCCGTAAGCGCGCGGACCCTCTCCCGGCCTATTCGCCCTCCGGGAGTTCCACGATCGCGCCCTTCCCGTCGAGCGTGCGTGTGCCCCCGTACACGTCCCACTTGTCGCCGACCTTCTCCGGGACCTTTCCGGCGGGATAGCGGGCCCAGCCCCCGGCCGGTTCCTCGCCGTCCGGCACACAGTCGCCGCCACTGCTGTTCACCGCGAGCACCGGGTACCGGCCGCGGCCGCAGACGGCCACCTCGATCTGCAGGGAACAGCCGGTGAGCGCCGCCGTGACCGCCACGGCCGCCACGGCCGCTCCGACCGGCACGAGTCCGCGACCAAATCGAACGTGCACTCGAAAGCCACTCTTCCTCACGATGGGCTCCTCTGACGGCCGAAGGTGTGGCTGTGGTGCGCTCAGCCTGCCGCGAGAAGGGCCCTCGCCTCCTGAGTACGGGTACTCACCACGACGCGTCCCGGAACCCGGAAAACTGTTCCGGCTCTTCATCCCGACCTGTGCTACCGTGAGAAAAGTGGCAGTTTCGGTTACCAGAGGCTTCAGAGTGCTCTTTCGACCTTCCGTCGACGGGCACTCTTTTTGTTTTTGGGGCTTTTCTGATGCTGCGACACCGGTTCCGCAAGGTGCGGGCACCGGGCATTGCCCCAAAGGAGATACAGCATGGCATCTGGCACCGTGAAGTGGTTCAACTCGGAAAAGGGCTTCGGCTTCATCGAGCAGGAGGGTGGCGGCCCGGACGTCTTCGCCCACTACTCGAACATCGCCACGTCCGGCTTCCGTGAGCTTCAGGAAGGCCAGAAGGTCACCTTCGACGTGACGCAGGGCCAGAAGGGCCCGCAGGCGGAGAACATCCTCCCCGCCTGAACCGTCGTCTGAGTCTGTTTCAAGCGGACGACAGGACCGGGGCCCGCACTCCTGAGTGCGGGCCCCGGTTCATGGCGTCCGGCAGTTTTCGAGAAAGGCACCGGATGAACCGCAACAGCTCGGTCCGCTCCCGTACGGACCGGCGCCAGGGCGCGCCCTCCCGTACGGCCAAAGCCGGGCGGAGCGGACGCGGGAGCCGACCCGCCGCGTCCGGCGGCGAGTTCGCGGTGCCGGTGACCCTCACCCCGGCGCTGCCGCCGGTCGAGGCGTTCGCCGAACTCGACATGCCCGAGCGGCTGCTGGCCGCGCTCGACGCCGAGGGCGTCACCACGCCGTTCCCGATCCAGGGCGCGACGCTGCCGAACTCGCTGGCCGGCCGGGACGTCCTGGGCCGTGGCCGCACCGGTTCCGGCAAGACCCTCGCCTTCGGCCTCGCCCTGCTCGCGCGCACCGCGGGACAGCGGGCCGAACCCCGCCGGCCGCTGGCCCTGGTCCTCGTCCCCACCCGGGAACTGGCCCAGCAGGTCAACGACGCCCTCACCCCCTACGCCCGCGCGCTGCGCCTGCGCATCGCCACCGTCGTCGGTGGACTGTCCATCGGCCGGCAGGCGAGCGCCCTGCGCGGCGGCGCCGAGGTCGTCGTCGCCACGCCCGGACGTCTCAAGGACCTCATCGACCGGGACGACTGCCGGCTGGACCAGGTCGCCGTCACCGTCCTCGACGAGGCCGACCAGATGGCCGACATGGGCTTCATGCCGCAGGTGACGCGACTGCTCGACCTGGTGCGTCCCGACGGCCAGCGCCTGCTGTTCTCGGCGACGCTGGACCGCAACGTCGACCGGCTGGTGCGCAACTACCTGCACGATCCCGTCGTCCACTCCGTCGACCCGTCCGCGGGTGCGGTGACCACGATGGATCACCACCTGCTGCACGTGGAGGACGAGGACAAGCACGCCACGACGACCGAGATCGCCGCCCGCGACGGCCGGACGATCATGTTCCTGGACACCAAGCACGCGGCGGACCGGCTCGCCAAGAAGCTGCTGGCGGTCGGTGTCCGGGCGGCGTCCCTGCACGGCGGCAAGTCCCAGTCGCAGCGCACCCGCACGCTGACCCAGTTCAAGGACGGGCACGTCCGGGTGCTGGTGGCGACCAACGTCGCCGCCCGCGGCATCCACGTCGACAACCTCGACCTCGTCGTCAACGTCGACCCGCCCGGCGACCACAAGGACTACCTGCACCGCGGCGGCCGCACCGCCCGCGCCGGCGAGTCCGGCACCGTCGTCACCCTCGTCCTGCCGCACCAGCGCCGTGAGATGACCCGTTTGATGGCCGACGCCGGCATCACCCCGCAGACCACCCAGGTCCGCTCCGGGGGCACCGAGCTGAACCGGATCACCGGGGCGCAGACGCCGTCCGGCGTGCCCGTCGTGCTCACCCCGCCGCCCACCGCGGAAGCCCGGCCCGCCCGCAAGAACGCGGCCCGTGGCGGCGGCTCCGAACGCGGCGGCGCCCAGCGCGGCAACTCCGAGCGGAACGGCTCCCAGCGCGGCAACTCCGAGCACGGCGGCTCGGCCTCCCGCCCCCGCCGGCCCGCACAGGGCCGCCGCCGCTCCCCCGCCAAGGGCAGCGGCACGGGCGGACGCTGAGGACACGGCCGGGCCCGGCCGACGCCGGGGCCCGCCGGACTCACACCCCGCCGGACTCACGCCCGGCGTCCTCCGCCAGGGTGTGCGCGACCAGCGCGTTGGCGTGACCGTGACCCATGGCGTGCTCCGTCTTCAGCCAGGAGACCAGTTCCATGTGCCGCGTCAGCGGCGAGGCACGGATCAGGGTCTTTCACTCGGCGACCGGACGGCCGTACTTCTTCTCGATGGACGGGAAGTAGGCGGCGGGCCCCTGCACGGATGCGGTCATCGCGATCGCGTCCCTTCGTCTCGGTCGACCGGGTCTTCCTCTCTTCGACTCGTGGCGGAGCGAAGACTGATCGGTGAGCGAACATGACCTGCGTCACTCCTGCCTGACCGGCGCCCGGCCGGGAGCGACAGGCGCATCCGCCGGCCCGAGCACCTCACCGGCAACCGCCGGGGATCGGGAAGCCGGCCCCGGCTGGTTCAGCGAGCCGGGAAGAGGGCGCGGACCTGCCAGCCGTGGCCGGACGGCAGCGGGCCGGTGCTCAGGTCGCCGCCCAGCGCCGTGACCCGCTCCCGCAGACCCACCAGACCGAAGCCGCCGCCGTGGGCCTCGGCGGGCAGGGGGGCGCCACCGTGGCCGTCGTCGACCACGGTGACGTCGAGCCGCTCGCCGTCGAGCCCCAGGCGGACGGTGACGGCGGAGGCGTCCGCGGCGTGCCGCCGCACGTTCGTCAGCGCCTCCTGGACGACGCGGAAGGCGGCGGCCTGCACCTCGTGCGGGAGGTCGTCCGAGACGGTGGGTGAACGGTGGAGGGCGACCTGCTGGCCGGGTCCGCCCACGAAGTTCTCGACGAGGCCGGTGATGCCGGCCAGGTCGCCGACGGGCCGCCGGTCGGCCTCGGGCGTGTCCCGCAGGACGCCGACCGTGCGCCGCATGGAGGCGAGCGCCTCGGTGGCGGCGCGTTCGATGCCGGCGAGGACGGGGTCGAGCTGTTCGCCCGGCTCCGGCCCCACACGCGTCATCATGCGCGCCACCTGCGTCTGCACGAGGATCCCGGTGACGTGGTGGGCGACGAAGTCGTGCAGGTCCGCGGCGATGGCGAGGCGTTCCTCGCGGCGGGTGTCGTCGACGGCGACGGTGCGGCGGTAGTCGAGCGAGCGCAGGTAGACGGCGAGCGAGCCGACGAGAAGGACGAACACCAGTCCCACGACGATGTAGGCGAGCCCCTCGCCCTCCTGGGACCACGGCGGCCAGAACTCACGGCACGGCGTGGCGAGGAAGGCGAGCGCGTCCAGCGCGGCACACGCGACGACCCGGTTCGGCGGGCAGTGCCGCACGGCGACGAAGAGAAGACACAGCAGGATCGCGAGCTCGCCCGGCCCGAAGGGGGCCAGGTGGCCCTGGACGACAGCGGCGGCCGTGTACAGGGCGGACAGCAGAGCGGGCACGGCGGTGCGCAGCTGCGGGGTGAGCCGTGCGGGGCGGCGCGAGGCGGGCCACAGCACCGCGACCAGGCCGACGGCGAGGAGGACCGCGGGACCCCAGAGACTGCCCTCCGAGTCGGCGATCACCAGGTCCAGGACGCAGGCTGCCAGCAGCGCGCCGACGGCCGCGCCCCGTGCACTGCCTCGTAGCCAGGTTGATCTCATGTCGTTCACGGTAGGCGCGGACGCGGCGGGCGGTATCGGCCGAACGGTCGAGGCGGCGCGGCCGGGGGCGGGGCCGCGGATGCCCGCGCGCGCCGGGAGATCCCGTGTGCCGTATCCGGCGGGGGAACGAGAACGAGCCCCACCCCGTGGAGCACGGGATGAGGCTCGTTCCGATGGAGCGCCGGGCAGGCCTTGCACCTGCATTTCCCCGCAGGAAGCGGGGCGTCTTTCCTTGGACCACCAACGCAGAGGTCGTTCACCGTTTTTTCTCTCCGGTGACCGGCTCAAGATCAATGTTACCCCATTTCCGGAGCCCCGTTGACCAGGAAGAGCCGCGAAGCGGTCAGGCGACGTCCTCGACCTTCAGTTCCGGTCCGACGACCAGGGTGACGACGCCGGCGGTGGCCGAACCGTCCGCCGTGGCCCGCAGGTTGGGCAGCCGGGACGCGAGGACGGCCGCCTTGCCCTCGAGACCCGACGGACAGGTGACGGTCGTCCTGGCCACCGTCCCGGGGGCGTTGCCCGTGCCGGTGACGGTGTAGCCGGCCTGCTTCAGCTTCTCCGCGACGGCCGCCGCGCGCCCCGGGACGCCGGTGCCGTTCAGCACCTGGACCCGCACGCTGGAGGCGTACACCACGTTCTTCCTCGACGCGTCCAACTGCGCCTTGGTGACCTCCTTGTCCTTGGCCAGGGAGGTGAACAGGTCGGCGGCCTGCGGGTACTGCCACACGACGTTGGCCTTGTCGGTGGGCTGGTCGGCGACGCGCCCGTAGTTGGGCACGGTGAGGAAGCTCAGACGGTCGCTCGGGATGCCCTTGAGCTCGTCCGCGAGCCCGTACAGCGGCTTGATGCCCGCCATGTCGGGGTCGGTGGTGAGGGACTTGGTGACCGACTGGAGGAAGCCGTACATGGCGTCGGGGCTCGTGAGCTTGGACTTGGCCTTCTTGGCCAGCGCGTCCATGAACTCCTGCTGGCGCCCGATGCGTCCGATGTCGGAGCCGTCGCCCACGCTGTAGCGGGTGCGGACGTATCCCAGCGCCTTCTCGCCCTTGACGGTCTGGCACCCCGCCTCCAGGTCCAGATGGGCCTTCTCGTCGTGGATGGCCTGCTTCGGGCAGACCTCGATGCCCTCCAGCGCGTCGACCATGCCCTTGAAGCCGGAGAAGTCCACCGTCATGAAGTGGTCGATGCGCAGACCGGTGTTGGCCTCGACGGTCTTGATGGTGCACGCGGCGGCCTCGCCGACCTTGCCGTTGCTGCCGCCGATCGCGAAGGCCTCGTTGATCTTGAAGTGGTGCGGGGAGGACGCCGTGCCGTCGCCCTTCTCGCACCCGGGTATCTCCACCCACGAGTCACGCGGGAAGGACACGACCGACGCCCACTTACGGTCGGCCGGAATGTGCAGCACCATCAGCGTGTCGGACTGCATGGTGGTCAGGTCCTTGCCGTACTTGGCGTTGGCGCCGTCACGGCTGTCGGACCCGACGACCATGATGTTCTTCGAGCCGGGGCTGAGGTTCTGCGGCCGGTCGCCGCCCAGCTTGTCGTCCACCTCGGCGGAGGTGATGTTGTCGTTGAGGTCGTACCAGATCCACGCGGCGGTCCCGCCGACCCCGAGGAGGACGACGGCGCTCACCCCCGCGCCCCAGGCGACGACGCGCCCGCGCCGGGTCAGCCGCGTCCCGCCGGCCCGTCCCGCCGCACCGCTCCCCCGCACCGGCACCTGCCCACGCCTTCTCGTTCCGCTCACCGGCGCTCGCCCCTCCGCCTAGGCCGTTTCCACCCCGTACACCGTGCTCGGATCGCCGGCGTCGGTCACCGCCGGACACCGGAACCCCGCACACACGCAGGAATACGTCCGAGAAGGCGCTGTCGCCTCAGAAGACCCCCGACTTCACACTTTCGGTTGCCTCGACCGCCCGTCCTTCGGCACCGGGCACGTGTGACCGTCGTCCGGCAGGCCCAGCGAGCGCGGCGTCGGCTCACCGTCCTCGGGGCGGCAGCGGAGCGGGCCGCCTCAGCCCGACAGTGCCTCGCCTAAGCGACCGGGGAACTGCGCGGTGCCGGATGTTCCAGGTGGACGACGACCGCGGAGTGGAAACGCTGTACGGCGTCGTCCACGCTGCGAATGAATCCGGACTCGGCATTGCCGCGACCGCTGCCCATGCCCTTGAAGAGGGTGAGCCGGAAGCCGGTGATCCTCGCCCCGTTCTTCGGCAACAGATCGGCCGGTTCCGGGCGGAGCCGCTCCAAGGTGCCGCGGGGGCCGCCGAGACCGTCTTCGACCAGGGTCTCCACATGCAGGTCCGCCGGAGCCTCCGCGAGCCGCCGGACGAGCCGTTTGACCCAGGTCAGCGGATATCCCTGATCGGGCGCGGGGATCTCGACGGACGTGCGCAGCCTGCCGGTGCGCAGATCGGCCCCAACCGCGAGCACCCCGGGCGTCCCCTCGATCCGAAGCTCCGCCTGCAGCTTTCCCCCGTCGCACAGGTCGTCGGCCATCCGCGCCCGGCGCGCCCCCGGATCGTCGCCGCGCCGAGCGCGCTGCACGGGCAGCACCTTCTGTCCGAGCTCGCCGCCGAGCCCGAGACAGACCTGCCGCACGAGCCGCTCCCAGCTTTCGACGACCTCCAGGGCGCGGGCGTCACCCCGGCACAGGGTCTCGTCGTCGATGCCCCTGCGCACGGGTACCCAGGCCGCGCCCATGTTCTGGAAGCCGTGGCAGCCGGAGTTGTCGTGCTGGAGGTAGTGCAGCAGTTCCTGGAGCAGCCAGGCGTGCGCGCTGTTGCCGACACCCTCGTGCCGAATGAGCAGCTGGGCGTGGTGGGCCACCTCGGCCCAGGACAGGTGACGGAGGGCCGCCTTGTGCTTGCGTCGGCCGTCTGTCTTGACGTCGACCAGTGGACTGCCCTCGAGCGCCACGTCGTTGGAGATCGTGATCACGGCCTCGTAGCCGCGCCGGGCGGCGATGTCCATGTAGGCCTGCACCTGCTCGGGCCTCAGGGGGTTGCCGTTGGTCTTCGTCTCGACCAACGCGGTCCACAGCTTGCCCGCTCGCTCGACGCGGATGACCCCGTCCGGTCGGCGCGGGGTGTCGCCGTGCGGCAGCGACACCTCGGTGAACGTCTCCATCCGACCCGCGGGAGCCCCGAACGCCGCGGTGAGCCGCCGCCCGAACTCAGGAACCTGCGCCATCACCGACAGCAGCACGGAGGTGGCCCGCGTCTCGCGGTCCCGGTCGCTCTTCAGCGCGGAGACCGGGAAGAGGCGGGCGCCCTTCCATGACTCGTTCTCCGCGAGCGACTTCTTCGCCGTCTTCGGGAGGGTGATCTTCTTCTTCGCGGTGCGGGGGCGCGCCGCGGCCTTGCCCGCGCCCGGGTCGTCGCCGGCGGGACGCGGGGCAGGCACGGCCGCGATGGAGTCGGGCGGGAGGGAGTCGTTCGGGTGCGGGTCGGCAGTGCGTGGGTCGTAATCGACGGCACGGGCGGTCGGCTCCGAGGAGCCCGCGGTCGTGGAACCTGGACCTTCGCCGAGGTCGGCGGGAGCTGCCCCGTCACCGCCGAGCCCACCGGCCTCGTCGGCATCCTCCGCGGAGAGGTCGGCTGCGTCGTCTTCGATGTCGACCCCGAAGTCGGACGCAAGACCCGCCAGACCGGCTTCATAGCCCTGGCCAACCGCCCGGAACTTCCAGTCCTCCGCACGCCGGTACAGCTCGCCGAAGATGAACGCGCTCACCGGCCCGGCGTCGTCGACGGCGAACCGCAGCAGTTCGTCCCCGTCGCCGTCGGCCAACGTGACTCGAAGAGCATCCAGTTCGTCGAAGCGGGCGCCCTCGTACCGGCTGGCGGCGACGACGATCCGCTCGACGTCGGCCGGTATGGCCGTCAGGTCGAACCCGATGCGGTCCTCACTGCCCTCGCCCGAGGGTGCCTTGCCCAGCAGCTGCACACTGCCGTCCGGGGCGACCGGGTGGTTGTAGAAGAAGAAGTCGGCGTCACTGCGCACCTTGCCGTCGGCGTTCAGCAGCAGCACCGAGACGTCCGCGTCGCCTTCCCCGGTCGGACTGGCCCATCCCAGGCTGACGACCACCGCGTCCGTGTTCTCGCTCAGCGCCGCCAGCCCCACGTTGGCACCTTTGACCATCTCGTGCACAAGCCCCCCTCACGGCCGCGCTCATGTGACGCGCACCACATGTGATACGCGGTCAGACTCTAATACCGGAAGGCCGGATCACGGGACGATCCTGCGGAAACGGCGCACGGCGGCGGCCGTGAGGACCGTCGCCGTGCGGGCTGGGCGGGGTGAGGTGGCGCCGTGCGGGCTGGGCGGGGTGAGGTGGTGCCGGGGGCGTCGGCTCAGAGGCCGTAGCGGGGTTTGAGGTGGCGCCAGAAGTCACGGAACATCCACTTGTCGAACTCGGTGATCTGGGTGGCGCTGCCGGCGTTCATGACGAAGCAGCACTGGCCGGTAGGGGTCCAGTCGTAGAAGTCGTCGAGGCCGAAGGTGTGGCCGACCTCATGCAGGTAGATATGGATGTTCTCCTGGTTGAGGGCCGAGGTGAAGTACTCCTGCCCGACGCGCTGGCCCCAGTCGCCGCCTGCGCCGCCCCCGAAGCCCTTGGTGAGCCAGAGGGACTGGTCGTAGTGGCGGGAGGTGCCACCGGGGCATCTGGAGTAGTTGGCGTCCTGGTGGAAGAACCGGCCGCAGTCGGGGGCGCACTGTGGGGCGCCGGCGCCGTCGAGTTGGTTGGTGTAGACGTCGACGGAGTTGTCCGTCCACTGGAGGGTGGAGCGGTTCTTCACCGCCCAGCCGACGATGTTGACCGGGACGGTGGTGTAGGGCCAGTTGTCGTATCCCCGGCCGTTCTCCACCTGTACGGCCATCCACTTGGCGAACTGTTTCCTCAGGGCCGCGTGGATCCGGTCGCGCAGGGCCGCGCTGACGGGTGCGTCGGACTCCCAGCGGACGCAGTAGTTGATGCTGCCGCGGTTGGCCATGACCTGGTCCCAGCCGTAGTTGCGGAAGCCGTAGAGGTCGGGGTAGGTCGTCGAGACATGGTTCCAGACCTCGTTGAGCGGCTGGACCAGGTTGGCGGGCGGGTTCCACTCGTTCGCGGCTTCGGCTCGCGGCGCGGCGAAGCCGGTGGCGTGGAGGAGGAAGGCGGAGAGCGCCGCCAAGACGGTCAGCAGTCTCGCGAAGGGACGTGGACGTGCTGGATGCCTGCGCATGGTGAACTCCTCGTGTGGGGTACGGGATTCACGTGCTGTGCGGTGCGATCGGTGACGTCGGTGCCATGGTGCGCTGTGCTCGGAGCGACGTTCAGTCGGCCGTTCCGGCCGGCCGTTGCTTCGTGGGTTGCCGCCGGGGGTGGAAAGGTTGCCCGGGAAGGGGGTCCCGTCCGGGTGATTCCGGGGCGAGTACGGGATGGGGAGCGGGCGGGGGCGTCATCCTTTGCCGGTGTTCCGCTCTCCACGCGCCCTCCGTGTCCTGAGCACGCTGCTCGCCGCCCTCGTGCTGCTGACCGGGCCCGCGTGCGTGCCCGTAGGGCGGGGGACCGGGGCGGCGACCGGGGCGTTCGGGGCGTACGTCGGGTACGACGACGCCGGGGTGCGGCGGATCGCCCGACTGGACGAGTGGCTGGGCGTCGCCACGCCCCGGGTCGGGCACGCGTATCTGCCGGGGGACCGGTGGAGCAACATCGAGGGGGCGCCCGGCTACCTGGAGTACTGGGCGCGGTGGCGGCAGGAGCGCTCCGACCGGATGTTCGTGCTCAACGTGCCGATGCTGGAGGGGACCGAGGACCACGTGTCCGACGCCGCCGTGCGGGAGGAACTGCGCCAGGGGGCGCGCGGCGACTACGACGGCCACTTCCGGGCGCTGGCCCGGCGGCTCGTCGGGCTCGGGCTGCCGGACACGGTGCTGGTGGTGGGCTGGGAGATGAACGGGACCACGTACACCCATCGGTGCGGGCCCGATCCGCAGGCCTGGAAGCGGTACTGGGTCAGGATCGTGGAGGCCGTGCGATCGGTGCCGGGCGGGCGGGGGTTCCGGTTCGAGTTCACGCCCAGCCGGGGACGGGACGCCGTCCCCTGGACCGCGTGCTATCCGGGTGACGCGCACGTCGACGTCGTCGGCATGGACGCCTACGACCAGCCCGCCGGCATGTCCTTCGCGGAGCAGGTCGCCGAGCCCTACGGCCTGGCCGCGCACGTCCGGTTCGCGCGGGCGCACGGCAAGCCGGTGTCGTATCCCGAGTGGGGGCTGTTCCGCAATGGTGACGACCCGGAGTACATGCGCGGCATGCTCGACTGGTTCGCCGAACACCGGCCGCTGTACCAGACCATCAGCGACTACTGTCCGCACGGCGTGTGGCGGTGCGCCGACAACCCCCGTTCCTCGGCCGTCTACCGCTCCCTGGTGGGCGCGGGGGCGGGACCGGGGGCGGCGGGGCCGTTCGGCTGAACCTCGGGCGCTCGTCCGGCCGGGTGCCGCCCCCGGACGCACCACCGGTCCGATGATCCCGAAATGGGACGAGAACATCATGCGCGCTTCCCGCGGACGCGGGCGCGCCTCAGCGCCGCGACCGGGGCCGCCCTCCTCGCCCTCCTCGCTTTCCTGCTGACGGCGCTCGCCGCCCCGCCCGCCGCGGCGGGGGGCGACGGACACCGCCACCGGGCCGTCCGTGCCGTCCGCACGCACGA
Source organism: Streptomyces sp. P3 (assembly GCF_003032475.1). Classification (NCBI taxonomy): domain Bacteria; kingdom Bacillati; phylum Actinomycetota; class Actinomycetes; order Kitasatosporales; family Streptomycetaceae; genus Streptomyces; species Streptomyces sp. P3. Next base: position 2,280,561 of record NZ_CP028369.1, on the reverse strand, counting down.
GAAGGCGCGCGAGCGGGTCGACAGGCTGCGCGAGGCCGACGCCCGCCCCGCTGCCGTCGAACAGGCCGAAGAGCGCCGGAAGGCCGTCCGCGCCGACCTGTGGGACCTGCTGTGGGCGGGAGCCAGGGAATCCGGCGACCCCGTCGCCGTCGACCCGTCCGGGCGCGCGGGCCACTGTCCGTTCGGGAAGCGCAGCCGCCCGCCCGAGCGGCGCCCCTCCGCCTGGACGGCCCCGACCCGCCGCTACTGGCTCTCCGCCGGCTACGCCGCGAAGGGCTCCCGCTGGGCCCACCGCCACACCGGCCAGGACTTCGCGGTGGACTCGGGCACCCCCGTGTACGCCGTCGGCTCCGGCGTCGTACGCGTCACCACCTGCGGGGACGGCTTCGGCAACCAGGTCCTGGTGCGCCACCGGGACGGCTACTTCACGCAGTACGCCCACCTGTCCCGCATCGACGTGCGCCGGGGCCAGCGGGTGGTGGCCGGCCAGCGCCTCGGACTGTCCGGCAGGTCGGGCAACGTCACCGGCCCGCATCTGCATTTCGAGGTGCGGATCACCCCGTACCTGGGGTCCCAGGTGCCGCCCCTGCCGTGGCTGCGCCGCAAGGACGTGCAGGTGTCCGGAGCGTCGGCGCTCCGCTGACCCCGGACACTAGGGCGTGTTCGGGCGGTAGGAGGCCAGGGCCCAGATGACGAAGACGTCGATGGCGATCTGGATGACCGCCCAGACCGGTGCGTACGGCAGGAACAGGAACTGCAGGATCAGGCTCAGCGACGCCAGCACGATGCCGCTGATCCGGGCCCACTCCGCCTTCTCCACACCCATCAGCAGCCCCCAGCCGGTCGCCGTGGCCACGATGCCCACGATCAGCAGGACCCAGCCCCAGCCGGTGAGGTTCATCTCGTAGACGTAACTGCCGACCCGGGAGTAGACGTCGTCCTCGGCGATCGCGGCGATGCCCTGGAAGATGGCGAGGACACCGCTGACGAACATCAGCACGCCGCCGAAGACGACCCCGCCGGCGGCCAGTCCGCTGCCGGCCGGGGGCGAGGCCCAGGCCGGCGTGCCGGTGCCCTGGTGGGACGGGTCCCACACCGGGGACCCGTGCGACGACGGCTGGGAGTGCGGCTGGTCGCTCATGGGGATACCCCGTCTCTGTCTCGGCGACTGTCACTCGACCATCCGTCCGGGTGGGGGCCGCCACCACGGGGGGTGCGCCGTTCGGGTGGGCCGGCATGCGGGCGGGACGGTCCGCGCCTTCACTGGAGATTCGGAGATTCCGAGGGCATGGGTCCCCGGCCGACCCGCGACCCGACCCGGACCGACCCGACCCGGACCGGCCCGACCGGTGAACGACCCGCGGCGGACCCGCGAGCGATCTGGAGGCGTGATGGCAGCGAACCGCAGAAGCCGGACGAGGGAGCCCCGTCCGGCGGCGGTGCGGGGCGTGACCCTGCTGACGGGGCTCACCGCGCTTGCCGCACTCACCGCGCTCACCGGCTGCTCGGGGGACGACAGCCCGTCCTCCGTGGCCAGCAAGGCGGCCTCCGCCGCGCAGTCGGTGGGCGCTCAGGCCACCGCCGCCGCCTCCTCGCTCGCCTCGGAAGCCTCGGAGGCCTTCTCGTCGGCGACCGCGGAGGTGGGCCGCAAGCTCGACGGCATCGAGGGCGGCGTGGACGCCAAGGACGACGTGAAGCTCGGCACGCCGACCGCCGACGGCGACCGCAGCGCGGTCGAGGTGACCGTCGAGAACAGCGCCGACTCGACGAAGTCCTTCGCCGTCGAGGTGGACTTCAAGGACTCCGGCGGCAAACTGCTCGACTCCGTGCTCGTCACCGTCACCGACGTCCCGGCCGGCGAGAGCGCCAAGGCCATCGCCCGCAGCCACCGCGCACTCTCCGGCGAGGTGAAGGCGGAGGCGGCCCGGGCGGTGCGGTACTGACGCGGTCCGGGGAGACGTCCGCTCCGCCCTGGCCGCGCCGTCGCCCCGCCCGCGCCGTCGCCCCGGCGGCTCTCGCCTCCTCGGCGGGTAAACGCCTCAGGCCATCCAGAAGAAGACGGCCGTCATGCGCTTCTCCTCGAGCGTGGTGCCGGAGTAACCGGTCGCGCTGTGCACGAGGTTGGCGTTGTAGAGGAGCAGACGGTTGTACCGGTGCGGTACCCGTACGTCCTCCTCGAAGGCGTCCGGCGCGACGAACCGGGTACCGAGGGCCTCGACGAGGTTGTTGTGCGGGGCCTGGACGACGTTGCCGCCGAGCCGCCCGCCCGGCAGTGACTGCCGGTAGAAACTGGTGCCGCAGTCCTTGGGGACGGCCGGGTTGAGATACAGCACCGCCGCGTACCGGCACAGTGCCCGCGAGTCGGAGTGCGGGCGCGGAGCGCTCTCCCCCTCGCCGACGACCTGGACGCAGTTGTGGTTGAGGGTGCCGCCGCCGGGCGCCTGCTGCACCCACAGTTTCCGCGCCCCCGTCGCCCCGCGCACCAACCGCTCCACCCGGTCGAGTTCACCGGGTTCGAGACCGGGCATGGTGCGCAGTCCGGGCCAGCTCTCGGAGGTGTACGGATGGCCCTCGACCCAGTCGTCCCTGGCGAGGCAGCGCGCGCGGATCGCGGCGGCGTCGGGCTCGGGGAAGACGTCGTCGATCACCCAGTAGTCCCGGCCCCTCGTGGGTTTGCGGTAGGGGAGGACCGGGAGCGTGGCGGCAGCCCTGACGGGCCGATGGGGCCGCTGTGGCATGAACATGCGGCGAATCTAGGTCGGAGGATCCTCATGACTCGCCCTCCCGTTCGTCCGGACTCCGCCGTGAAGCGGTCAACGTTTCACCCGGGCGGTCAACGGTTCGCCAACTGCCCATGGGGCGCTGCCTGTCGGCGCCACCCCGCCTCCGGAAGTCCGACGCCCCAGCCCTCGCCCTCACCGCCCTCGGTCTCCGCCGCGGCCCGCGCCTTTCGCTCGCCTTCTTCACGTCATGCACACATCGACCCCGGAATTGTGGCGTCCGTCACAGCAGGGTGGGGCTGTGAGTGCTGAAGTGACCGAATGATCGGTCTCGTCATCCGCGTCCTCCCGTTCTGGGTGCGCGAACCCCTGCTCGTCGCCTTCGGCGTCCTCTTCAGCGGCTTCCTCTTCTACGCGGCCGTCCGGGACAGCGAGTGGAAGATGGCCGCCATCGGCGCGGCCGTCGTCGTCTTCACCGCGATCCGCGTGCACACCATCAACCGCGCCCTCCAGGACCGCCGCCAGGCGAAGGCCATGGACGGTGCGAAGCACGTCCAGCACGCGGAGGGCGTCTAGGAAATCCGGGACGTCCGCGGCACCCGGGGCGTCCGGGCACCCGGTCGCGTCCGGGGCGTCCCGGTCACGCTCCCGCGGCCGGTCCGCAACGCACCGCGACCTCGTCGCCCACCGCTATCCTCCCCGGCCGCCGGACCTGGAAGTAGGCGCCGAAGGCGATGCCGCGGGCGTCCGCCCGGCGGTAGTCCGCCAGGGTGCGCAGAGGTTCCGGACCGGCCCGGCGGCCGGTGCGCTGGTCGACCATGGTGATGGCGCAGCGGATCGTCTCCTCGGTGAAGGCCAGTTCCGTGCCGGCGACGCCGAGGCGGGCGGCGCGGTCCTCGGTGTGGGGGTCGTCCCAGCCGTCCACGACGAGGTTGGGGCGGAAGCGGTTCATCGGGAGGGGGGCGGCTCCCCGGGCGGCGAGGCGGCGGTTCAGGGCGTCCAGACTGGCGCGCGACACGACGTGCAGACGGTGGGCGTTGCCCGCCGGCGGCCGCACGAGGGTGCTCGGGACGCCCAGGAACTCCGTGAGCCAGGCGTGCACGTCCGGGCTGTCGGCCCGCACCGGGTCCCGGCCGGGGGCGCGCAGCGTCACCTCGCCGTCGCTCGGCTCCGGGGAGATCAGCGCCATCCGGGGGTCTCCCCACTGCCAGCGCAGCTCGCCCTTCTCGTCGGCGATCGCGTAGGCGCGGTCGTGCGGCAGACCGGTCGACGTCAGCGTCGCCTCGGTGAGCGTCGTCCCCGCGCAACCTTTCACGGGGTAGTACGTGATCTCCGTCAGCTGTGCGGTGCTCGTCCCCATGGCCGTCATGTCCCCCGTGTCCCGAGTCCCGTGTTCCGTCGTGTCCCGTGTCCCGCCGTTTCCTGCGTGTCCCGCGTGTCCTGCGTCCCCGTGGCCCGTGGCCCGCGGCCCGCATTCCCCCGCCCGTCGCGTCTCAGTCCGTCACCAGTGCCAGGACGAAACCGTCGTACCCCTTCTCGCCCACCGTCTGCACCGCCGTGGCCGTCAACTTCGGGTGCTGCGAGATCAGTTCGGTGAAGGTGCGGACACCCTGGACACGCGGGTCGGTGCTCGCCGCGTCCGTCACCGCGCCCTCGCGCACCACGTTGTCGCCGACGATGACGCTGCCGGGCCGGGTCAGCCGCAGCGCCCACTCCAGGTAGAGCGGGTTGGACGGCTTGTCCGCGTCGATGAAGACCAGGTCGAACCCCTCGTCGCCGAGCTCCGCCGCGAGGAGCGGCAGCGTGTCCGACGCCTTGCCCACCCGCAGGTCCACCACGCCCTCGTACCCCGCCCTCGCGATGTTCGCCGCCGCCGTCTCCGCGTGCCGTTCGTCCGACTCCAGCGTCACCAGACGGCCGCCCTCGGGCAGGGCGCGGGCGAGCCAGAGGGTGCTGTAGCCGCCGAGGGTGCCGATCTCCAGGATGGTGCGGGCGCCCCGGAGGCGGGCGATCAGGTGCAGCAACTTGCCCTGGTTCGGCGCCACCTGATGGGGCGGCAGACCGGCCGCCACACTGCCCTCCCCGGCCGCGCGCAAGGCGTCGTCCTCCTCCACCAGCAGGTCGTTGAAGTAGGCGTCGACGGCGGTCCAGGTCTGCTGCACGGCAGGTCCCCTCTCGATCCAGTGAGTTCCTTGAGGGAACTTACTCGCTCCTCCCGTGCACCGTCCATCAACTTTCTGGCGGAGTGGATGAGTCCGAACGGCTCCGCGTACGTACTTCTTCTCGTCCGGGTCCCCACCGGGCGACGACACGACGGCGGATTCCCCGACGGGCAGGAGGAACGGTGGCACTTTCGCGCAACATGATGGGAACTATTTTCGTGGGGGGCGCCCTCACGCTGACCCTCAGCGCCCTCGCGTACCCGTCGATGCTCGGTCTGGACACCGTGTCGACCTCGGGTGACCGGATCATCGCCAACACGCAGTGGGGACCCCTGACCGAGGGCGACAGAGACTTCGTGGTGAAGGTCCGGGCCGCCGGTCTGTGGGAGTACCCGCTGGGTCAGCTCGGGCTGCAGAAGAGCCAGACCCCGGCCGTGCGCACCGCCAGCAACCACCTGATCGACGGTCACGGCGCACTGGACACCAGCTGCCGCAAGATCGCGCCGATGCTGAACATCCAGCTGCCCAACGTGGCCAGCCCGCAGCAGGAGGGCTTCGTCACCCAGCTGAAGGCGGAGAGCGGCAAGCAGTTCGACACGGACTTCGCCAACATCCTGCGCATGACGCACGGTTCGATCTTCAACACCATCGCCAAGATCCGGTCCACGACGAAGAACACGCTCGTCCGCGCCCTCGCCGACCAGGCCAACGACACCGTGCTGGACCACATCACGGTGATGGAGAAGACCGGTCTGGTCGACTTCGACACCACGCTGTTCAACCAGACCACGCCGCCCAAACTGCCCCAGTCGGACATGACTCCCCCGGTCCCGCCGGCCGGCCAGCCCATGGTCGTCCTCCCTCCGCCGCCGACCGCCACCTCCACGCCGCTGGACCTCAGCGGCGTCGTGAACGGGAACGGCAACGGGAACGGCAACGTCCAGCCCGGCACCAGCCAGTAACCGGGCCGCCGGGCCGCGCCGCCGGGGCGGCTACGCCAGCCAGACCGTCGTGTCCGGGCCCAGCCGTCCGTCGCCGGGCAGCGGCGTGCTGCTCAGCAGCACCTCGCCCGGCGGCAGCGGCACGGGCGCGTCCGACAGGTTGGCCACGCAGCGCCAGCCGTCGTGGCGGGTGAAGGACAGCACGCCCGGCGCGCTCTCCCGCGCCCAGCCGAGCTCCTCGCCTTCGAGCAGCTTGCGGCGCAGGCGCAGCGCCGTGCGGTAGAGCTCCAGGGTGGAACCCGTCACGCCGTCCTGCGCCTCCACCGAGTGACGCGCGAAGGACGGCGGCTGCGGCAGCCACGCCCCTGCCGTGCCGAAGCCGAACGACGGGCCCGTCGTCGTCCACGGCAACGGCACACGGCAGCCGTCGCGCCCCTTGCGGACCCGGCCGCTCTGCTCCCACACCGGGTCCTGGAGGACCTCCACGGGCAGGTCGGCCACCTCGGGCAGGCCCAGCTCCTCCCCCTGGTAGAGATACGACGATCCGGGGAGCGCCAGCATCAGCAGCGTCGCCGCCCGGGCCCGGCGCAGTCCCGCCCGCTCGTCGACGCGTGGGGCGCGGCCGCCGGACAGCAGCCAGGCGTCGTGGTCCGTGCCCGGCGAGAGCACGAGGCGGGAGGCGTGGCGCACGACGTCGTGGTTGGACAGCACCCAGGTGGCCGAGGCGCCGACGGCCCGGGCTGCGGCGAGGGAGTCCGTGACGACCGCGCGGATCTCCTCCGCGTCCCAGCCGGCCTGCAGATACTCGAAGTTGAACGCCTGGTCGAGTTCGTCGGGACGGGCGTACAGGGCACGGCGGTCGCCCGGGACCCACGCCTCGGCGACGGCCGTGCGGGGCGGGGTGTACGCGTCGAGGACGCGCCGCCAGTCGCGGTAGATCTCGTGGACCTCGTCGCGGTCGAAGAAGGGGTGGGTGCCCGGAGCCAGCCGGGCGAGGCCGGCGTCGCCGCTGAGTTCCGGCGCGCCCAGGTCTCGCAGGGGGTCGGCCAGGTCCTTGGCGAGGGCGTGGGCCACGTCGACGCGGAAGCCGTCGACGCCCCGGTCCGACCAGAAGCGCAGTGTGGTGCGGAAGTCCTCGCGGACCTCTTCGCGGTCCCAGTTCAGGTCGGGCTGCTCACGGGCGAACAGGTGGAGGTACCACTGACCGTCGGGGACGCGCTGCCATGCGCTGCCGCCGAACACGGACTGCCAGTCGGTGGGCGGCAGTTCGCCGCTCGGGCCGCGACCGTCGCGGAAGACGTAGCGGTCGCGGGCCGGGGCGCCGGGGCCGGCGGCCAGGGCCTCCCGGAACCAGGGGTGCCGGTGGGAGGTGTGGTTCGGCACGAGGTCGACGATCACCTTCAGGCCGAGCCGGTGGGCCTCGGCGGCGAGGGCGTCGAAGTCGGCCAGGGAGCCCAGGCGCGGGTCGACGTCCCGGTGGTCGGCGACGTCGTAACCGCCGTCGGCGAGCTCGGACGGATAGAACGGGGAGAGCCAGAGGGCGTCCACGCCGAGGGCGGCGAGATGGGGGAGCCGTCCGGTGACGCCCCGCAGGTCCCCGAGGCCGTCCCCGTCGGCGTCGGCGAAGCTGCGCGGATAGACCTGGTAGACGACGGCCTGACGCCACCAGTCGGGACGGTGGGGGGAGAAATCGGTCATGCACGCAAGTCTGTCCACTGTGCCCGAAAGGTGAACGTCGGACTCTTCGGAACAGATCATTCCGTAGATGGGGAACATGTGGTGGAAACTTGAACTCCCTGGGTTTTGACGCAGGTTGACAGGCATCCGACATGCACACGACGATGGGAACACGCTGTGGCCTCTGTGACACGTGTGGCCTTCGTGGCAGCCGTGACCGATGAGCCCGGCGACCTACTCCGCTGCTCTTCCCCGCTGTCCTTCATCTCCGCTGTTCTTCTGCTCCGCCACACTTCTGCTCTTCTGCTCCGCTGCTCTTCTGACGCCTTGGGCTGCTGCCGTCTCCTGATCCGACCGGTCAGCCCCGGCGACTCGCCAAGAACGGGATCCCTATGTCCATAGCGCGAACTGTCACCGTCCGCCGCCTGCTGGGGGCGGGCGCCGTTTCCCTCACCCTGTGCGCCGCCTCCGTCGCCGCCGCCTCCCTCGCCTTCGCGGACACCGGGACGCCCGGCGGCGACGGCTGGAAGTCCGGCGGCCACTACCGGCCGGGGACGGGCGCGGGCACCGAGACGCAGACCGACCGCTGCCAGTTCTCGCTCGACGGAACGCAGTTCTTCGACTCGGTGCGCGTCGACGACCAGAACCTCAAGCCGACCGAGGACGGCAAGATCCACGTCAAGGTCCGCGCCGCCGGCGACGCGACGACGTGCACCGCCTCCCTGGCCTCCTACCTCGCCCACGGCTCCAGCTTCGGCACCTCCGGTGAGCAGGTCTTCGTCGACTTCGACACCGTGACGGTCAAGCCCGGCCAGACCGAGAGCCTCGACGTCGCCGTGCCCGACGCGGGCTGCTTCGCCCAGATCGACCTCTACCGGGGCGCGGTCAAGTTCGACGGCAAGCTCGACGCGAAGGACGGCCTCGTCCACGGCGACCTGCCGAAGGGCCCGAACCGTCCGGTCATCAAGGACAAGTTGATCGCGGCCTGGAACGGCGGCACGAAGGACTGCACGGTCACCGAGCAGCCGCCGCCGGTCACCCCGCCGGTCACCCCGCCGGTCACCCCGCCGTCGGGCAGTGCGTCCGGCACGCCTTCCGGCACGCCGTCGACCCCGTCCGTGAGCGACGTCCCGCCGCCCTCCGACAGCGGCTCGCCGACCCCGTCCGCCTCCGAGTCGACCACCGCGCCCGCCCCGACGCCCAACGGCGGCGGCGGCGACCTCGCGGAGACCGGCGCGAGCAGCGACACGCCCCTGATCGCGGGCGGCGCGGCCGCACTGCTGGCGGGCGGCGCGGCGATCGTCGTCGCCACCCGGCGCCGCAAGGCCACGCGCGCCTGACACGGAGGCCTACGCCGGTCCTGAGCCGGCGTAGGCCTCCAGGTCGCGCCGTCCGTGTCCCGCGACTGGACCGTGGCAGGCCGCCACCACACCGGACACGCGGGTGCGGGCGTCGGCGTGAGCCGAGTGCCGGAATCGGCGACGGCGTCGGTGACCGTGACGGTGACGGACGGTGAAAGCCCCGGCGCCGGAATCGACCCGCGCCGGGTGACCGCACGGCCGTACCGGGTGGCCGGACGGCCGTCGCGCTGCCCTAGACGCCCTCCACCGCGGTCAGCCACAGCTTCACGTACCGCTCCACGTCCACCTCCAACGCCACGTCCACAAGGGGCTGTTCGCGCGCACCCTCGTGGATCTCGGACTCGCCGGGGCGCGGCCTGCGGTCGACGACCGTCTGGCCTCGGGCGGGGCCGGGGGCGAGGGAGACCTCCACCGGGAGGAGCTCGGTGGTCAGGCCCGCCGGGTCGGCCACCGCGCAGAGCGCGCCCGCGTCGCCCAGGCCCCCGGTGGGCGTGGGGTCGCCGGAGCTCGCCGGGTCCCGGTGCGCGAGCAGTGCGCCCGCGAGCTTCAGACGCGGCTCCGGGCTCGCCCGCAGCCGCGCCACGTCCGCCGCCGGGACCAGGACCCGCTGGAAGACGTCCAGGCCGTACATCGTGATCGGCACGCCCGCGGTCAGCAGGATCGCCGCGGCCTCCGGGTCGTGCCACACGTTGAACTCCGCGACCGGGGTGGCGTTCCCCGTGGTCACCGCACCGCCCATGAACACGATCCGCTCGATGTTGCGGGTCACCTCCGGGTGGGTGCGCAGCAGCAGGGCGATGTTCGTCAGCGGCGCGGTGGGGACGAGGGTCACCGGGCGCGGGGAGGCCAGGATCTCCCGGCGCAGCAGGGTCACCGCGTCCACCTCGACCGGACGGCGGGTGGGGGCGGGCAGGCCCAGGTCGCCCATGCCGTCCTGGCCATGCACGTGTGACGCCGTACGGACGGGCTCGATCAGCGGCCGCTCGGCGCCCCGGGCGACCGGGATGTCCCCCGCGCCCGCGTGCTCCAGCACGGTCAGCGTGTTGCGGACCACCCCGTCCACGTCGGTGTTCCCGGCCACACAGGTCACCGCCCGCAGGTCCAGGCCGGGATGGCGTACGGCGAACAGCAGGGCGAGGGCGTCGTCGACGCCGGTGTCGCAGTCGATGATCACGGGAATGGGCTGCTCGGACAGTTCACTCGGCCCGTTCGGCCCGTTCCCCCTGCTCGGCCCGTTCGCCTCGTTCGCCCTGCTCGGCCCGTTCGCCTCGCTCGGCTTGTTCGCCTCGGTCACCAGGGACTCCTTCCGCACCACGGTCGTCCACCACGACCCTATGCGGGAGCGCTCACTCCCACAGGGCGGTACCGCGCGCCGCCGCCCGCTCGACGATCCGCCCGACCAGGTCGCCGACGGGCAGCTCACCGGGCCGGCGGCCGTCGCGCAGCCGCAGGGCGGCCCGCTCCGCGCGGGCCTCCCGCTCCCCGATCACCGCCTGGTACGGCGCGAGCCGCGCCGCCCGCACCCGCGCGCCCAGGCTGCCCTGCTCGGGACCCGCGAGTTCCGCCCGCAACCCGGCGGCCGACGCCCGGCCCACCAGCTCCGCCGCCGCCTCCCGCTGCGCCTGCGACACCGGCAGCACGACCAGCTGCACCGGCGCCAGCCAGACCGGGAACGCCCCGCCGTGCTCCTCGATCAGGTGGGCGACGACCCGTTCCACACTGCCGACGACGCTGCGGTGCACCATCACCGGGCGGTGCCTCGCCCCGTCGGCGCCGACGTAGTGGAGGTCGAACCGTTCGGGCTGGTGGAAGTCGATCTGCACGGTGGAGAGGGTCGCCTCGCGGCCGGCGCGGTCGGTGATCTGCACGTCGATCTTCGGGCCGTAGAAGGCGGCCTCGCCCTCCGCTTCCTCGTAGGCCACGCCGGCGCCGGCCAGGACCTCCCTGAGCAGCGCGGTGGCCCGCCGCCACAGCTCCGGGTCAGCCACGTACTTGCCGCCCTCGCCGGGCAGCGACAGCCGGTGACGGGAGGCGCGGATGCCCAGGTCGGCGTAGGCGCGGGCGATCAGGCCGAGCGCCGCGCGGGCCTCGTCGACCGCCTGCTCCAGGGTGCAGAACACATGCGCGTCGTTGAGCTGGATGGCCCGCACACGGGTCAGCCCGCCCAGCACCCCGGACGGCTCCGAGCGATACATGCCGCCCAACTCGGCGATACGCAAAGGTAGTTCACGGTAGCTACGGGAACGCGAGCGGTAGATGAGCGCATGGTGCGGACAGAGGCTGGGCCGTAGGACGACCTCCTCGGCGCCCAGCTCCATCGGCGGGAACATGTCCTCGCTGTAGTGCGCCCAGTGACCGGAGATCTCGTACAGCTCTCGTTTGCCGAGGACCGGCGAGTACACATGTCGGTAGCCGGCGGCCCGTTCGGTCTCCCGGACGTACTCCTCCAGGGTGTGCCGGACGATCGCCCCGTCCGGCAGCCAGTACGGCAGGCCGGCCCCGATCAGGGGGTCGGTGTCGAACAGGCCGAGCGCGCGGCCGAGACGGCGGTGGTCCCGGTCCTGACCCGGGTCGGGGCTCTCGCCGTCCCTTTCCGGACCGTGCCCGGGGTCGGGGCGGTGCCCAAAGGCGTGACCGGTGTCGGGGTGGTGGCCGCGGTCGGGGCGGTGGCCGGGGGCGGAGTGGTGGTCGTTCATGGGGGCTCCCTCGCTCGGGGCGGGGCGAGGAACCGGGAACGCGAAAGCCCCGGGGCACTCACCCCGGGGCTTCGGACATCCAGTCGTGTTTCAGCGCGCCGGGACGGTCTCCGGCGTCGTCGTGAGGGACGGCTGGGCGCGCTTCATGCCGGCCACGGTAACAACGGCGGATCACGGCACGCCATCCCTTTTCCCACCGCCGCCCACCCGCCCGCACCAACGCCGGTAACCCGTACGGACCGCCGCGCTGGTCACCCCGCTGCACCGATGCTGACGTGGGAGAAAGCACCCCGGCTCGCCCGGCGCGGGCGCCGTCGCCGGCCCCGGCGCCCGCGCCCACCCCTGGAGGCACCCCCGATGACCCGCCCTCCTCTCCTGGCCTCCACGCTCCTCCTCACCGCCGTCACCGCCCTCACCTCGGGCTGCGCCACCCTCGGCCTGGAGCATCCGCCGACCGCCGCTCCGGCCACCCCCACCGTCGAGCGGTCGTCGGCGAAGCCGTCCGCGCCGGCCGCCTCGAAGGGACTGACCAAGGCTCAGGCGCAGGCCGCCCTCATCACCGATCGGGACCTCGGCGCGCCCTGGACCCCGACCCGCGGCGCCGCGACCTGGCGGGACGGGATGCTCAAGGTGACGGCGTCGCCCGCCGACTGCCAGCGGCTCCTCGACGACCTCTACGCCGACGAGCTGCTCGGCGGACCGGTCCGCGCGGTCGTCGCGCTCGACGATCCGGACTCCGGCGCCCAGCTCCGCTACCAGCTCACCGGCAGCCGCCCGACGGACGTGGACCACAGCCTGGCCCGGCTGAGGACGCTGCCGCAGACGTGCGCCCGGTTCACCGCCAAGGCGGCCGACGACGCCGTGCTGGACGTGCAGGTCTCCGAGCTGCCCCTGCCGGAGGTGGGCGACGTGCGGCAGGGCCTGCGGGTCACGCTGACGCGCTGGGCGGGCGCAGGCGAGAACGCCGGGGAGAGCGCCGGCGGCGACCCGACGGTGCTCACCCTGGACGTCGCCGCCGTACGGGCCGGTGAGGACGCCTTCGCCCTCACCAACGGCGGTCTCGACGACGCCCCCAACGCCGCGACCCAGGCGGCCGTACAGCTGGGCGTACGCCGGCTGGAGGACGTCAGGAAGCAGGGGCAGGTGCGGATCTGACCAGGGCGGGGAGCAAGCGGGACCATGCGGGAGCAGCCGGATCGCGCGGGGGACCGGACTCCAAGCCGGGCCGGGAGCGGGCTGCGAGGAAGCGTGGAGCAGGCGGGCGGCAAGCCGGGAGTGGGCGGGAGCGAAGCTGCCGGCAGGCCGGAAGCAAGCAGGGAGCAGGGCGCAGAAAGCTGGGAGCAGGGAGCAGGGAGCAAACAGAGAAGAGCGGGCTGCGAGCCGGGTGGGGCGCGATGGGCGCTCCGGGGCGGTGATCCGCTCAGAAGTCCGGGTCGTCGTCGAACCGGGTGCGGTGCTCGACCACGTCGTGCGCGAGTTCCAGCACCGTGCGGTCCCCCGCGAAGGCGTGCCCCCGCAGGAGCGCCAGCGCCTCGTCCGCGGGGACGCCGAGCTGGGCCATCAGCATGCCGACGGCCTGGTACACCTCGCCGTGGTCGGTGGCCAGCGGGCTGAGCCAGAGGCCCTCGTCGCCGCCCGGGCCGGCCTGCTCGTCCCGGGGCAGCGCCAGCAGCGCCGCCGTCACGACGTCGGCCACCACCCGGGCGGTGCGCACCTCCCCGACGGCGAGCTCGCCGGGAACGTCACGGTAGAGGTCGAGCGTGCCCACGCACACCGCGCGGTCGCCCAGCGGCAGCGCGTACACCGACCGGACCCCGGCGGCCGCCGCCTGCTGCGCGAACACCGGCCAGCGGCCTGCGTCCCGCCTCGAGGTCAGGTCGGGAGCGACCACCACGACTCCGGTCTCGGCGGCCTCCAGACCGGGCCCGTCCCCCAGCGTGACCTCCATCTCCAGCACGTACGCCGCGCTCTCCCCACTCGCTCCCAGCGGCACCGGCATCCCCTCGCCGCGCAGCGACACGCTCGCGCCGCTCACCGGCAGCAGCTTCAGCACGGCGTCGCACAGCCGCTGCGGTACGTCCTGGGCGTCGGCGTCGCTCGTCTCCCGGGCGACGACGCCGACGATCCGGTCCCACTCCTGGTCGGTCACGCCGTCACCTCCGTCCGCCGGGCCGCCCGCCCGGCCGGCCGTCCGCCCGGCACGTGCTCCGCCCGCCGAGTACCCCGGGCACACTGCGAAAACTCGGAGCCGCGGGGCCGACCGGCGGGGGAGCCGGGAGGCGGCAGGGCGGGAGGACCAAGAAGCTGAAGGACCAGGAAGCGGGAGAACCAGGAAGCGGGGGCAGGAAGCGGGCGGGCGAGGAGGCGAGCGGGCGAGGAGCTACAGGGGTGGCTGTGCCGGGGCGGGGCCCAGCGTCGTCGTCCCGGGCGACGTGCGGTGGCCGAGGCCCGTGCGGTACGCGTCGAGGGCCGCCTCCACCCGCCCCGTGCGGCGCAGCAGGTCCCCCAGCATCCGGCACAGGTCGGCGAGGTCGCCTGCCGCACCCGCGCGCTCCAGCAGGCCGAGCGCGCGCACATAGTGCTCCTCGGCCGCCTCCGTGTCCCGGACGTCCTCGGCGATGATGCCGAGGAGGCGGTGGGCGCCGGCCGCGTGCACGGCGCCACGCTCGGGGGAGAGGTCGTCGAGGACCTCCCTCAGCAGCGCGGCGGCCTCCTCCGACCTGCCACGGCGGTGCAGCACGTCGGCCAGCTCGACGGCGACCTGACTGCGGTGGAGGGCGGCGCGCTGCGCCGGGAGCATGGCCTGGGCCTGCCTCAACTCGCCCTCGGCGCGCTCCAGTTCACCGTTCTGGGCATGGACGTGGCCGCGCATCCAGTGACAGCCGGCGAGTTCGGTGCGCAGTTGGAGCCGGCGGTACAGCTCGGCGGCCTTGGCCAGCGAGGCGTCGGCCTCCGCGAGACGCCCCTCGGCGAGCAGCGTACGGGCCACCGACCGGTGCATCCGGGCGACCAGCGCGGGGTCGGCGACCTGCGGCGCGAGCGCCAGGGCGAACTCGGCCGCCTGCGCCGCACGGGCCGCCGCCCCCATGTCCATGTACGGGCCGATGACCGAGGCATAGAGGAGCAGGAGAGCGTCAGGGTCGTGCAGTCCGCCCCGGTTGAGCTCGTCGAGGGTGGACTCCAGCAGGTAGACGGCGTACCGCAGTTCGCCGGCGAGGTAGTGGGCGACGGCGCGGCCGCGCAGGGCGGGGACGCGCGCGGGCAGCGAGGCGCCGGCGAGACAGCGCTCGGCCCGCTCGAAGAAGTCGCGGGCCGCGTCCAGGTCCCCGGTGTCGATCCCGCACTCGCCGAGCCCGAGCAGCGCGGCGGCCTGCTCCTCGTCCAGCCCGTGCTGCTCGGCCTCCGTGAGCAGCGCGCGGTACCGCCGCGCCGCCTCCTCGGCCTCCCCGGTGGCCAGCGCGTGCTGGGCCTCGGTGAGCCGCAGCCGCAGATCGGTGACGAGGCGTGCGGGCCGGCCGGTCGCCAGTTCCTCGAAGTCGACGCCGAGCCGCCCGGCGAGGTGCTTCAGCGCCTCGTCGGAGGGCCGCACCCGGCCCGCCTCCAGCGTGGAGACATAAGCGGGGGTGTAGGTAGGCTCGGCCAGCTGGCGCTGGGTCAGTCCCCGCTCGACGCGCAACCGTTGCACCCGGCGTCCGACGACCTCCGGTTCGTCCCGCTCCACCACTCCCGGCTCCCCCGAGCGCCTTTGCGCCTCTTGCCGTCGGAGCATCCCAGCCCCTAGGTTAAACAGCGAGTTAAGCACGCTTAACCGCGTGCTGACGTGAGTATCGCAGTCGCCGACGTTGCGAGGTAGCCGTGTCCGGAACTCCCTCCGCGCACCCTTCGGCACGCCCCTCCGCACGCCCCTCCGCGCCCTATGCGAGAGCCCTCGCGGCCGCACTGCTGACCGTCACCGCCCTGGTCGCCGCCGCCAACGCGGGCCCGGCCGCCACCACCGACACGGCTCCGTCCCCGTCGACGGCCCAGCAGGACGCGGCCGACCACCGCTGACACCGGGGCCGGGCGAGAAGCGGTTCACCCAGGGGTCGTCTGCAGCTGCCGCAACTGTCGCTGGACGTGGTCCAGCGCACCCTCACGCCGGCCCGGGACCCGGGCCCGCAACTCCGCGATCGCCCGCCCCAGCGCCCGGGCCCGCGCCACGTCGGGGATCCGCCCCCACTGGTGGTGCGCCCGGTCGGCCGCCGCCTCCACGGCGGGCGCGTCGGCCGACTGCCCGGCTTCCAGCCGGGCGAAGGCGACCGTCATCCAGGTACGGCAGCTGCGCTCGGCGTCCCCCGCGAACATCGCCAGGTCCGCGCGCACCTCGGCCCAGTGCAACGCCTCCTCGGACCCGGACCCGTACGACGCGGCGGCTGCGTGCTCCAGCCCCGCGGCGAGAACGTCCGCGTCGGCGTGCCGTCCGGACCGGACGGCGGTGGAGATGGCGGCGTGCGGATCGAGGTCGCGCCTCTCCCGCCCACCCCGGGACTGCCCCTCCCCACCGGGCACCGGGGAGGGCATCCGGGGGCGGGGGGTCGCGGGGGACACGGTCGCTGGGGCTGTGGGCACCCGGAGCTCGACGTGCGCGGCGGGGACGGGGGGTACGGCCTGCGGTGCGGCGGCCTGCGGTGCAGGGGCGACGGCGGCGGGCACCACGGACACGTGTGACCCGGCGTGAACAGAGCGGACGGGCTCGGGCACGACGGAGGCGGAGGCAGTGGGCACAGCCGAGTCGGCGGGCGCGGCGGACGCGGAAGCGGCGGGCACCGGGTGTGCCGCCGGTCCGGCCGAGGCGGTGGCTACAGCCGAGTCGGCGGGCGTGCCGGAGACGGGCGCGGCAGAGCCGACGGGCAGCCCCGGGGTGCCCGGCGCGACCGAGCCGACCGGCGCGACCGAGCCCACCGGAACGACAGGCACGGCGGGGGCGACAGGCACGGCGGAGCCCGCCAGGGCGACCGAGCCCACCGGCGCGGCGGGGACGACGGAACCAGCCGGTACGCGGGGGACTGCGGGAACACCGGGGGCTGCGGGGACAGCAGTGGCCGGCGGCGCGACGAAGGACGTGGGCCGGACCCCGCTCTCCGGGGCGACCGGCGCGACCGGGCCCCCTGGCACGACCGGGCCCCCTGGGACCGGGGCTACCGGGGCTACCGGGGCTACCGGGGAGGCTGAACCCGAGAGCACCAGGTCGCCGACCTCACCGTCCCCGGCGATCCGGGTCAGCGCCGCCTGGTGCAGCCGTTCGATCGCCGGACGGCCCCCGCTGCGCAGTATCGTCGCCACCGCCTTCATGTACGTCGGCGCGGCGACCTCCCGCCGGCCCGGTGGCGGCCCGATCCGTCCGTAGACGGCGGTGGCGGGCCCGCAGTCCAGCGGGTTGGCGCGCAGCCACTGCCAGGTTTCCGGGTCCGCGCGGAGATCGAGCACGGCCGTCGTGGACCCGGCCGCCCGCAGCCGCAGCTCCTCCCGGAACCAGTGCCAGGGGAACCCGGTGTAGCGCACGGTGGAGGGCGTCGTCCGGGCGAGCGCCAGATGCGGCAGCCGCTGCCGCCGGTCGAGCTGCAGCTGCCCCGCCACGAACAGGGTCAGCGGGCCCGGTGCGGCCGCGGCGGCCCGCAGCCGGGTGAGCACGGCCTGCGGCTCCAGCGGATCGGCGAGTTCGACGACGTTCGCGGTGTCGGCGCCGGCCAGCACGGGAGGCGGCACGGCCGCCAGCACGGGGAGCACGGAGGCCGCGTCGACCAGACACCCCTTGCCCCTGGGCGAGGCCGCGAGCAGCAGCACGGTTCCGGGCATGGTCCCCTCCCGCATGTCCCCTCCCCTGTCGATCACGTACCTCAGCACCGTAACCGCTGCTGCTGCGAAGGGGGGCCTCAGGACTGCAAACCTCCCCATACGGGGCCTTCGTCGCCCGCCGCGGACCGGCAGGCCCGGCCCGGCACGGGAGCCGGCCTGCAGTCCGGCGCGCCGGTCCGGCGCACGGCCCGGCGCACGTACTCCGTGCACCCGACTTGCCACCGCTCCCGGCCAGGTGTGCCCTGGAAGGCAGGGGCGAGGAGAGAGGAGTCCTCTCATGGCTCATGCGGCACCCGCGTCAGGCGTACGGACCCGGTCGGCACCGACCCGCACACCCGACGTATTCAGCGAACGGACCCACCGGGCCGCGGAATGGACGACAGCCGTGGGACTGGGTCTCGTCTACGGCTACTGGGTCGCGGCCAACAACCGCGCCGGAGGCCCCATCACCGGCTGGAACCTCCTGCTCGGCTTCGTGAGCGCGTTCGCGTTCGCGGCGCTCTGGACGGGGGTGCACGCCGTCGCCCCGCGGTTGCGGCGCGAACTGCACGCCCTGCTGTGGGCGGTGTTCGCCGGCTGCGCCTTCGGCTTCCTGTACAGCGAGACCGGCGCGAGTGTGCTGCGGTCGACCGGCTGGGCGCTGGCGGTGGCGGCGTCCACCTTCGCGGCGCTGTTCTTCCGCTTCTACACGCGCGAGGACGTGGACGGAAACCGCATCCGCTAGGAGGTCCGCAGGAGGGGCGGACACACTCGCGCCCGGGCCCCGGCGGTGTTCCGCCGGGGCCCGGGTCTTCCCTCATCCCTCCACTCATCGGCCGGCCGGTACCCACTCCCAGCCGTCCGACGAGGCTTCTGACGTCCCGGAGGCACTGAAGCTCCAGGTGCCGGAGAAGCTGAACGACCCGGAGCCCGACACACTGAACGAACTGTCGGTGAACGGGTCGTCCCAGTTCGTCCAGTCGCCGTCCTTCCACCGCGGGCACGGGTCGGCGCAGTCGGGCACGTGAGCGCGACCGACGTCCACGAAGGCGGCGCTCGCCCAGCCCTGGGCGCCGTAGAGCCAGTACCAGTCCGGGTCGCCGTTCACGCTCTGGCCCTTGACCCTGCACTGCACCAGGTCCTGGCTGCCGGGCGCGAGCGCCGCCACGACCGGCGCGTGGGCCGTGGGTTCCTGTCGCACGTTCAGCTCGGTACGCGAGACGACGGTGCCCCGAACCGGATCGTCGCCGCCGCCGCTGGTGGGCGGGGCCGGCGCGGCGGTGGCGCCGCTCGTCGCGACGGCGAGGGAGCCGCCGGCGAGCAGGGCCGCGGCAAGGGTCCGCAGGGCCACAGTGGTGCGCATGATCGGCCTCCTTCTCCCCAGAACCAGGAAACACCCGTTCGGGTGAACCCTCCACCGGAGGGCATGACCGGGACGCCACCCGTACGGCCGTCATGGGCTCGCGCTCCCCACCCCGGGCCCGTTGCCTGAAGGCGTGTCCCGAAGCCTGCGGACCGCTCTCTCGGCCGCCCTCATCGCCCTGTGCTGCCTGCTCGTGCCGTTCGGCGCACTCGCGGCCTGGGTCGCGTACGGCCTCACCGACACGCGCAGTTACGTCACCACGATGGCGCCGCTGGCCTCCGACCCCGGCGTCCGGGACGCCGTCGCCGACACGGTGAGCGACGAAATGGCGCGCGAGGCCGGGATGAACCCGCTCTTCCTGCGCGACGCGTTCCGCTCGTTCACCGCGACCCGCGCCTACCGCACCGCGTGGGACGCGGGCAACGAGGCGGCGCACACGGCGGTCATGCGGGCGCTCCAGGACGACCGGGCCGGCCGCGACGGACGTCCCGTCACCGTGGACCTGGCGACCGTCACCACGCCCCTCAAGCAGCGACTGACGCTGGATCACGTGTCGTTCGCCGCACGGATCCCCGTCGAGCACACGCAGGTGGCACTGCTCCCGTCCCACGACCTGGCCGCACTCCGGAGGGGCTACCACGTGCTCGACATCGCAGGCTTCTGGCTGCCTCTGGCGGCCGTCGTGTTCGGCGTGTCGGGCATCGCGGTGGCGTCCTGCCGCCGCCGGGCCGTCACGGCGACCGCCCTCGGCACCGCGCTCGGCGGCGCGTTCCTCGGCCTCGCGATCGCCCTCGGCCGCCGTCTGACCCTCGACGACCTCCCCGACGAGGCGCACCGGCCGGCCGCCGGCGCGGTCTACGACGCCCTCACCGCCACCCTGCGCACGGCCTCCTGGCTGCTGCTGGCGCTGGGCCTGACGGTGGCCGCCGCGACCTGGCTCAGCCGCCCCGAATCCCCCCTGGCCCGTCTCCTGCGACACCGGCGACACCCCGTGGCCCCCGCCACGACGTCCGCCCCGGCACCGCCTCCGGAGCCGACACACGTCAGGGTGTGACCACCCGGGGCGTAGTGGGCCCTGCCCCGACCGGAGGGCGACACGGCGCGGGGCGACGCGCACGCGCGGAAACCCGCACCGGGGCGGCACGGGCAGGGCGACGCGGCTCGCGGCGACGTTCGAGCCGCGGGCCGGGGACGGACACGTCCGCGGCAGGCCGGTCCGGTCCGGTAACCCGTCCGGTCCGGTATCCCTTCCGGTCCCGTAACCCGTCCGCTCCGGCAACCCGCCGGTCCGGTATCCCGTCCGGCCAAGCCCGATCCGATCCGATCCGATCCGGTTCGATCCGGTTCGATTCGGGTCGGGTCGGGTCAGTCCGGTTCGATCCGACTCGGTTCGGTCCGGCTCAGCCCATCCCGCTCGCCGCAGGACGGCCCGCCCCAGGACCGCCCGCCGCAGGACCGCCCGCCGCGACGCCGGCCAGCACCCGCAGCGCCCGCGCGAGTTCCCGCTCCGGGGGCGAGGCGAGTCCGAGCCGGACGGCGTCCGGGGTGCGGTGCGGGTCCACCGCGAAGGCGGTGCCGGGGGTGACGGCGATGCCGTGGGCGGCGGCCGCGGCCGTGAAGGCGTCCGCCCGCCACGGCGCGGGCAGCTCCCACCAGGCGTAGTAGGCATGTGGATCGGTGCGGACGGCGAACCCGTCGAGGTGCTCGCCGAGGATCGCCTGCCGACGTGCGGCGTCTTCCCGCTTGCGCTCGACGAGCTGCCGCACCACGCCCTCCCGCGCCCACCGCACGGCCGCCTCCACGGCGAACCGCCCCGCGCTCCACCCGCCGGACCGGACCGCGGCCGCCACCTCCCGGGTCCGGTGCTCCGGCACGACGAGGAAGCCGACGGCCAGTCCCGGCGCGACCCGTTTGGACAGCCCGTCCACCACGTGGACGAGCCCGGGTGCGTGTACGGCGAGCGGCACGGCGTCCGGGTGCAGGAAGGACCAGATGCGGTCCTCGACGACGGGCAGCCCCAACCCGACCGCGAGCAGCCCGAGTTCACGCCTGCGACCCTCGCCCGTGGTCGAGGACGTCGGGTTGTGGAGCGTCGGCTGGAGGTAGAGCGCGGAGAGGGGAGCCGTGCGGTGGGCGGCGGCGATCGCGTCGGGCCGCACGCCTTCCGCGTCTCCGTCGAGCGGCACGAGCACCACGCCCAGCCGCGCGGCGATCTCCTTGACCAGCGGATACGTCAGCTCCTCCACCCCGACCCGGCCGCCCGGCCGGACCAGCGAGGCGAGCGCGGCGGCGATGGCCTGGCGGGCGTTGCCCGTGAAGAGGAACCGGTCCGGCTCCGGCCGCCAGCCGGGGACGGCGAGCAGCCGGGCGGCGGCCTCGCGGGCGGCCGGCGTGCCGTCGGCGGCGCCCGGACCCAGCGCCTCGGCCAGCACGTCGGGCCGCAGCAGCGGCGCGAGCACCGGGGCGAGCAGTTCCGACTGGCCGGGCGCGGAAGGGTAGTTGAGCTCGAGGTTGACGGGTGCGACGGTGGCCGTCTCGACCAGCGCCCGCCCCTGCGCGGGCGGCGGCGCGGCCCGCACGAAGGTGCCCCGTCCCACCTCGCCCACCACCAGCCCGCGCCGCACGAGTTCGCCGTACACCCGCCCGGCCGTCGACGGCGCGATGCGGTGCCGTCGGGCGAACCACCGCTGCGGGGGCAGCCGTTGGCCGGGACGCAGCCGTCCGGCGGCGATGTCGTCGGCGATGCGGTCGGCGATCGACCGGAAGTCGGTCATCGGAACACGGACCTTCCTCGAGAGGGCGCCGGCGAGCCGATGACGCCATCGACGCCGCAGGCTCTCATTGCACCGAGAGCAAAGATCTTATTGCACCGAGCGGCGGGACCGACCTACCGTCGCCGCATGGCACCCTTCCTCGCATACGAGGACAAAGGAGCGGATACGCCTCAGGCGCTCCCCCTCGTCCTCGTCCACGGCCACCCCTTCGACCGCACCATGTGGGCCCCGCAGATCGAGGCGTTCTCCTCCTCCCGCCGGGTGATCGCCCCCGACCTGCGCGGCTACGGCGCGTCCCCGGTGGTCCCCGGAGTCACCCCGCTCTCCCGCTTCGCCGAGGACCTGGAGGAACTGCTCGACGACCTGAAGGCGGAGACCTTCGTCCTGGCCGGTCTGTCGATGGGCGGCCAGATCGCGATGGAGTGCTGCGCCCGCTTCGGCGACCGCGTCCGCGGCCTGGTCCTGGCCGACACCTCCCCCGCCCCGGAGACCACCGGCGGTCGGCTGGCGCGCAACGACATGGCGGACCGTCTGCTCGCCGAGGGCATGCGCGGCTACGCGAACGAGGTGCTGGAGAAGATGGTCGCCCCCACCGCGCACCCCGAGGTAAAGGCGCACGTCCACCGCATGATGACGTCCACCGACCCGGAGGGCGCCGCGGCGGCCCTGCGCGGCCGGGCCGAACGCCCCGACTACCGGCCCCTGCTGACCCGGGTCGCCGTGCCCGCCCTGGTCGTGGTCGGCGAGGACGACGCGTACACGCCGGTGTCGGACGCGGAGGCGATGCACGCCCTGCTCCCGCACTCCGAGCTGCACGTCGTCGGGGGCGCCGCCCACCTGCCGAACCTGGAACGGCCGACGGAGTTCAACGAGGTCCTGGCACGATTCCTGGCGACCGTGGAGCCGTAGCCCCGCATCGCCGCGGCACTCGCCCCCACCGTCGCCCCGACGCTCGCCCCCGGCCTCGTCTCGGCACTCGTCCCCCGGCCCCACCTCGGTGGGCCTCCCTCGCCGGTCGCCCGGCGGCCGTCCTCGGCCGTCCTCGGCCGTCCACTCCACGCCCATCCCATAATGGGCGCATGTCCCGCGAGTTCCCCATCGGCCTCACCCCTCCCGACTGGCTGGTGCGGAACCTCCAGCCGCAGCGGGCGGCCCCCGTCAACCGGCCCGCCGTCGCCCGCGCCGCGCTCGCGATGACGCTGCCGCTGGCCGTCGGCCTCGCCGTGGGACAGCCCGCGTACGGCGCGCTCACCTCCATGGGCGCCCTTTCCGGAGTCATCGGCGACACCGCCGACGCCTACCGCATGCGGATCCTGAACATCGCGGTCCCGCAGCTGTTCGGCGCGATCGGCGTGACCCTGGGATCCGCCGTGTACGGGCTCGGCTGGCCCGCGGTGGCCACCGTCACCGGCGTCGCCCTGGTCTCCGGGATGATCTCGACGATCGGGGCCGTGGCGTCCGTGTCCGGACTGCTGCTCCTGCTCAACTGCGTCGTCGGGGCCGGGCTGCCCATGCCCGGCCCCTGGTGGCTCGCGCCCCTGCTGATGACCGGCGGCGGACTGCTCGTGCTCCTGCTCGCCCTGCTGGCCTGGCCGCTGCGCTCCGGGGTCCCCGAGCGCAGCGCGGTCGCCGCCGCCTACCGCACGGTCGCCGACCTGCTGGCGGCCTGCGGCAGCGACGTCCCCGACGCGTACGAGGACGCCCGGCACACCGTCACCCAGTCGCTGAACCAGTCGTACGACCTCATCCTGGCCCGCCGCACCCGCCACCACGGCCGCAGCCCCGAACTGACCCGTCTGGTAGCCCAGTTGAACGCCGTCACCCCGGTCGTGGAGGCGGCTCCCGCGGCCCATCTGGCCGGCCGCCCGCTGCCCCGGGAGGTCCCCGAGGCGGTGCTGCACCTCGCGCGGGCGGTGGAGACCGGCTTCACCGGCCCGATAGACCTGCGGCTGCCCGCCCCCGACTCGGAGACCTCGCGCGCCGTCGACCACGCCCTGCGGCACGCCGCCGAGGTGGTCGCCGCTCCCGACATCGAACCGGGCGGCCCCGGCACCGGCGCGGCGGACGACCGGCTCGGCCGTCCGGCGGGGCTGCGGACACGGGCCGCCCGCGCCACCCGGGACGTCGCCCTGTCCGCCGCGTCCTGGCGTTACGGCCTGCGTCTGGCCCTGTGCATCGGGCTGGCCCAGGTCCTCGTCTCCACGGTCCCGGTGGCCCGCTCCTACTGGGTCGCCCTCACCATCACCTTCGTCCTGAAGCCCGACTTCGGCTCGGTGTTCTCCCGGGCACTGCTGCGGGCGCTGGGCACGGTGGCCGGACTGGTGGTCGCGGCGGCCGTGCTCTCGCAGGTGCCCAGGGGGTGGTGGGACGTGCCGGTGATGCTCGTGCTCGCCCCGCTCATCCCCGCGCTCACCCCTCGCGGCTACGGCTACCAGACCGCCGCGATCACCCCGGTCATCCTGCTCCTGTCGGACACCCTCAACCACCAGGGCGCCGCCCTGCTGCTGCCCCGCCTCGCGGACTCCCTCATCGGCTGCGGCATCGCGCTCGTCGCCGGCTACCTGCTCTGGCCGGAGAGCTGGCACACCAGGGTCGGCGACAAGCTGGCCGACGCGGTCGCCGACACCGCCCGGTACGCGGACGCGGCCTTCGGGCCGGACGTCGAGCCCGCCGCCCGCGCCCGCATGCGCCGGCGCCTCTACCGCGACCTGTCGGTCGTCCGCACGGAGTTCCAGCGCGCCCTGACCGAGCCGCCGCCGACCGGACGGCGGGCGGCCGCCTGGTGGCCGCTGGTCGTCGCGGTGGAACGGATCGTGGACGCGACGACCGCGGCCCGGGTCCGCGTCAAGCACGGGGCCGAACCGCCGTCGGGACAGGAGGTCGCCCAGGTCACGCTGCAACTGGACGAGCTGGCCGAGGGCCTGCGGGACACGGAGATCCTGTATCCGGTCCGCACCGACCTCACCGGACCGCCGGACAGCGTCCTGCAGCCGCTGCGCCAGGAGATCGCGGCGGCACGGGCCATCGCCTCACCCACCGCGTGACGGCGGGACGGCAGCACGGCGGGGGACGGCAGCACGGTGGGGGACGGCAGCACGGCGGGGGACGGGGGCTTTCCGAGGCGGTGTTGACACACCCGGATTCCGCACACTCACCCCTGCCCAAGATCACCGCCAGGGGCCGCTAACCTTACGTGTCCGTCCTGGCCAGGGATTGACGGCTACAACTCATGCGAAGGGTTGCGCAAATGGGCATTCTCACTCTCCTGCGGAATGCATTCGGCAGGTCCCGCAAGGGGCACACGGCCGAGGCAGAGGGTGCGGAACAGGTTCCTTCGCAGGAACAGACCGCCGCCGCGGAGCCGTCCGCGCCGACGTCGACACCGACGCGGGCGCAGGAACCGACACTCCCCTCCCCCTCTCCCGAGCCCGCCCCGACGGCCCAGGTCCCGGAACCCCGCACGGAGTCCGGCACGGAGTCCCCGAACGAGCACGACCTGGTGGCGGCCGCCTTCGACAACGTCACGGTCCCCAAGCCGACGAGGTCCGAGGAGAACACCGCCACGGAGGCCGCCCCCGAGCCCGAGGCGTCGATCGACACCGTTTCGGAGCCCGAGGCGACCACCGACGTGAAGCCCGAAGCCGACGCCACGACCGAGGCGTCCGCCGAGGCCGAGACCGGCGACGCGACCGAGGCAGCCGCCGAAGCCGAGGCCGACGACACGACCGAGGCCGAAGCGACCACCGACGCCGAGACCGAGACCCCTGCCGACGTGAACGCCGAGGGCGAAGCCCCGGCGGAGCCGACGGCGGACGCCGAAGCGGACGCCGAGCCGCAGGCGAAGGCCGACGAAGCCGGGGACACGGCCGAGGCCGAGGTCGAGGTCGAGGCCGAAGCGACCACCGAGGCCGAGGCCTCCGCCGAGGAGCCTTCGTCGGACGCCCTCGCGGAGCACGAGGCCGAGCCGAAGACCGAGACCGAGGCGCAGGACACCGCCGACGCACCGGCCGAGGCGGACGCGCCTGCCGAGGAGCCCGAGCCGACGACGCCGTCCGCCGAGGCCGAGCCCGAGGCCCAGCCGAAGGCCGAGGCGGAGGCCCAGCCGAAGGCCGAGGCGGAGGCGGAGGAGCCCGCGCCCGAGGCCTCGACGGAGAACTCGACCGAGGACGCCGAGGTGCCGGCCGAGCCGGTGGCCGCGGAGGAGCCGACGGCCGAAGAGGAGCCGACGTCCGACGCCCCCGCCGAGCCGGCGGCAGTGGCGGACGAGCCCGCGGCCGAGGTCCCGGCCGAGGCGGAGCCCGAGGCTGCCGCGGAGGCCGAGGCGGAGCCGGCGGCCGAGGTCGCGCCGACCGAGGAGCCGACGGCGGACGCCGCACCGGAGACGGACACCGAGCCCGCCCCCGAACCCGCGGCCGCCCCGCAGGGTGCACCCGCATCCGACGACGAGGCGGCCGAAGGCGAGGCCGAGACCGGCGCCGCGGTCCCCGCAACCCTCCGCACCGCATACACCGCCGCCGGCGCCGCCCTCGGGAACGTCGGCCTCGCCGACACCCGGGCCAAGGTCTACCTGGTGCTCGACCGCTCCGCGAGCATGCGCGCGTACTACAAGGACGGCTCCGCCCAGGCCCTCGCCGAGCAGACCCTCGCCCTCGCCGCCCACCTGGACCCGGCGGCCACGGTCCCCGTGGTCTTCTTCTCCACGGAACTGGACGGCACCGGCGAACTGACCCTCACCGACCACGAGAACAAGATCGACGAGCTGCACGCCGGCCTCGGCCGCATGGGCCGTACCAGCTACCACGCGGCCGTGGAGGAAGTCCTCGCCCGCCACGGCAAGGAAGCCCCGGACACCCCCGCCCTGGTGGTCTTCCAGACGGACGGCGCCCCGGACGCGAAGACCCCGGCGACCCAGGCCCTCACGGACGCCGCGCAGAACCACCCGGCCGTCTTCTTCTCCTTCGTCGCGTTCGGCGAGCACGACAACAAGGCCTTCGACTACCTCCGCAAGCTGAAGACCCCCAACACGTCCTTCTTCCACGCGGGCCCGACCCCGCGCGAGCTGACGGACGCCGAACTCTACGAGGGCGTCCTGGCCACCTGGCGCCCCTGACCCGCCGGCCCGGCCCGACAGCCGGCCCGGCTCGACAGGCCTGTCCGACCGGGGCCGCCGCCCCGCCCGTACCTCCGGCCGCCCGCCTCCCACCCCGTAAAACGGGAGGCGGGCGGCCCACCCATGTCGGCTACGATTTCAAGTTCAAGGCCCATAAGAGGACCGCCGAAGAACGACCGACTGGGAGCAGCCTCCGATGGCTCGACACCTCATCACCAGCGCCCTTCCGTACATCAACGGAATCAAGCACCTGGGCAACATGGTGGGGTCCATGCTCCCGGCGGACGTGTACGCCCGGTACCTCCGCCAGCGCGGCCACGACGTCCTGTACATCTGCGCGACGGACGAGCACGGCACCCCCGCCGAGCTGGCCGCCAAGGAGCAGGGCCTCCCGGTGGCCGACTTCTGCGCGCAGGCGCACGACGCGCAGAAGGCCGTCTACGACGGTTTCGCGCTGGCCTTCGACTACTTCGGCCGGAGTTCCTCCCCGCAGAACGTGGAGATCACCCAGCACTTCGCCCGCCGCCTCCACGAGAACGGCTTCATCGAAGAACGCGCCATCCGCCAGGTGTACAGCCCGGCCGACGGCCGCTTCCTCCCGGACCGCTACGTCGAGGGCACCTGCCCGCACTGCGGCTACGACAAGGCCCGCGGCGACCAGTGCGAGAACTGCACCCGCGTCCTGGACCCGACGGACCTGATCGACCCGCGCTCGGCGATCTCCGGCTCCACCGAGCTCGAGGTCCGTGAGACGAAGCACCTGTTCCTCCTCCAGTCCAAGCTGCAGCACGAGGTCGAGGAGTGGGTCTCCCGCCACGAGGCCGACTGGCCCCAGCTGGCCTCCTCCATCGCCCGCAAGTGGCTGACCGAGGGCCTGCACGACCGCGCCATCACCCGCGACCTGGACTGGGGCGTGCCGGTCCCGGCCGACACCTGGCCGGAGCTGGCCTCCGAGGGCAAGGTCTTCTACGTCTGGTTCGACGCCCCGATCGAGTACATCGCCGCGACGAAGGAGTGGTCGGACGCGGCCCCCGCCGGTGAGACCCGCGACTGGAAGTCGTGGTGGTACGAGGCCGACGGCGGCGAGAACCCGGTCCGCTACACGGAGTTCATGGCCAAGGACAACGTCCCGTTCCACACGGTGATGTTCCCGGCCACCGAGCTGGGCGTGCGCGAGCCGTGGAAGAAGGTCGACTACGTCAAGGCCTTCAACTGGCTGACCTACTACGGCGGCAAGTTCTCCACGTCCCAGAAGCGCGGCGTCTTCACCGACCAGGCACTGGCCGTCCTCCCGGCCGACTACTGGCGCTACTTCCTGATCGCCAACGCCCCCGAGTCGGACGACTCCTCCTTCACCTGGGAACACTTCACCGCCACGGTGAACAAGGACCTCGCCGACACCCTCGGCAACTTCGTCAACCGCGTCCTGTCCTTCTCCAAGAAGCGCTTCGGCGAGGAGGTCCCGGCGGGCAACGCGCCCGGCGAGGCGGAGGCGAGGCTCGGGGAGCAGATCGCCGAACTGCTCGCCGAGTACGAGTCGCAGATGGATTCCCTCCAGTTCCGCAAGGCGGCCGCCGCGCTGCGCGCGCTGTGGTCGGCGGGCAACTCCTACCTGGAGGAGAAGGCCCCGTGGCTGGAGATCAAGACGGACAAGGACGGCGCGGCCCTCACCCTGCGCACGGCGATGAACCTGATCCACCTCTACGCGGTGGTCTCCGAGCCGTTCATCCCGGCGACGGCGAAGGTCATGCGTGAGGCCTTCTCCCTCGCCGACGACACGGCGACCTGGGTGACGGCCGACGAGGCCCGCGCCCTCGCCTCCGTCCCCGCCGGCACCGCCTTCACCGTCCCGCCCGTCCTGTTCGCCAAGCTCCAGGACGAGGACCTGGCGGCGTACAAGGAGCGCTTCGGCGGCACCGGGGAGTGACACACCGCGCCCGGGGAGGGACGTACCGCGTCCCTCCCCGGGCGTCCGCGGGAGAAGCCGCAACGGAGAAGATGTAGAGGAAAAGGCGAAGAGGTTCCCCCCTCTTCGGCATGTTCTCGCCAAGCCGTATGGTTTCCGCCATGGCAGTCCCCGAGGTCATTCCGATCGCCTACGAACCGAGGCACCGCACCGAGTCCATCGGACGGTACGCGGACGGTCAGTTCCTCGCGTCGGTCACGTACGCCTTCCCCCAGGGCTTCCGTCTCGACGACGGCTGGGAAGAGCACAAACGCCTCTACACCGTGCTGCACACCTTCGACGCCGAGGGCCGCTACCGCGACTCGGACATCTGGTGCGCCGGCACCTGGGCCGAGCAGCAGCGCGACCCGCACGGCGACGACTCGGTCCTCACCCGTGCCCGCGTCCGCCTGGCCACCCTCCTGCGCAGCCTGCCCCGCCGCTCCTACACGGACATCGCCGTGCGCCCCTTCCGGCTCACCTACGAGAACGTCCTGTTCGGCCTGGTGATCCGCGAGGACGAGGACGAGGACGGCACCCCGGAATCCTGGGCGGAGCTGTACCCGGACCGCCTCGCCTTCGCGGAGCCGTGGGACGGCACGTACGACACCTGAGCCGACCCGACGCGAGACGTGCACATGGTTTCGCGAGCCTGGTCTCCCGGCAGGACACCGACCCGAGGTGTGTCAGTTTCCCGACGCGTGTGCCACAAAGTCGGCCCAGGCACAGCGCGTAAGCGCTAGCTGAGGTCCCGCCACGTTCTTGGAATCGCGGACGCGCACCACGTCAGGGGTCGTGGCGATCTCGATGCAGTCGTTGCCGTCGCCGCTGCTGCTGTAGCTGCTCTTGAACCAGACCAGCGCAGAAGTGTCCTGGCCTGTAGAGGTGCTGATCATGTCTCTCCAAGCATCTGCACGATGAGGGCCCGCGACTCTCGGGGCGTAAGAGCCTGCGCCCGGATCATGCCATAGCGCAGTTCAAGGATCCTGAGCTGCTTCGGCTCTGACACCGGGCGACCGCCGAACGCACCCTCGGAGCGCCCCATCGCCGTGCCGTCCGGAAACTTGAGCACCTCGATCAGTCCGCCCGTACCGATGTGCTCCTCGCAGTCAGTCGGCATCACCTGAATCGAGACGTTCCGCAACTGCCCAAGCTCCAGCAGGCGTTCCAGTTGTCGCCGCCAAACCATTCTCCCCCCGACCGGGCGGCGCAAGGTCACCTCTTCCTGGACAAAACTCAGCGCCGGTGCCGGTGACCGCTCGAAGATCGAACGACGGGCCATCCGGGCGGCGACCATGCGCTCCGTTTCCTCATCCGAGTAAGCAGGGAGCCACGCGTCGAAGAGCGCCCGCATGTGCTGCTCGGTCTGCAGCAGGCCGTGGATGTTGTGGTTGCTGTAAAGCGCCACCTCGACCGCCTGCGCCTCCAACTTCCCCAATTCCCGCACCCTCTTCGGATACCGGACCTTCTTCACGTCCTCCCAGGCCGCCGCGACAAGTCCGTCCGCGCCGAGCACCCCGTCGGCCTTGTCCAGGTACTCCTGGCGAGGGATCCGCTTCCCGCCCTCGACCTTGTAGACCAGGTCCTCCCCGTACCCGACCGCCACCGCGAAGTCGCCGGCCCGCATCCCGACCGCCTCCCGCCGCAGCCTCAACTGCCTTCCCACCGTGGCGAGTACGGCCACGCCCCACTCGTCGTCCGGGTCCACCTCCCACCCCGGCTCGTCCGCCTCGGTCCGGAGCCGTACCGCCTCGCCGTCCACCGACATACCGCACCCCTCTGTCGTACCGCCGTGCCCTGACGCCCTTACCCGCAGGCCCCTTTCCGGCGGTCCGGACAACGGCCGACAAGCTCCGGACAGTCACCCTAGGTATCAGCACTGTCACTTCTCACGGTAAGCGTGTGCGGCCACGCCCGGTCAGGTGAACAGCGAAAAGTCCACCCACGCCCCGCCGCCCGGCCTGCGGATGACGACACGGGCGCCGGAACCCGACCGTGTGGGTTCCGGTGCCGTCGGCCGTCTTTCCCAAGGACCGCGAGAGGGAAAGGACCCCCACCAAGCCCCACCCCTCCCGCCCACGACGCACGCTCACTCGCCCGGGTGAACATCAGCAACTGAGCTGGATAGGTGCCGGGTTGCCTGCTCTACGCTCAGCGCAGCACGACACGGCACAACGACCCCAGACATACAACGGCCCTCGCGGGGACTGGCATCCCACTGCGAGGGCCTGACCACCAAGGAATCCAACCTTCCCGATGGATACCCAAAACCCTAGCGTGCGCCCGCACGCCCAGTCCCGTATCAGCGGGAAAAACCACCCCTACCGGCATGCCCACGCGAAGGGGCACCCCGGCGGCGTCACCCACGACAACACCCGCCACACCACCCGCTTCACGGTGATCGGCAACCACCTCGCCCAGCACCCGGACCTGTCGCTGCTGGCGATCGGACTGGCCTGCCACATCCAGTCCCTCCCCACCGGCGCCCCCATCGGCATCAAGACCCTGGCCGCCCGCTTCCCCGAGGGCCCGACCCGGATCGCCGCCGCTTTGCGCGAGCTGGAGACCCACGGCTACCTGCGCCGCACCCGCGAACGCGCCCCGACCGGCCGCATCGTCACCCGCACGGTCTCCTGCAACCAGCCCGGCCGACGCGACGCCACGACCGAAACGGGCGAGACGTCCAAGCCCCCGGCCCGCCGCGCGGCCGCCGCCCCGCAGCAGAAACCCGCACGCCGCCGCTCCCTCCCCGCCGTACCGAAGCCCGCGTACACCTCCCCCGCCCTCCTCCAGACGGCCACCGACGTCCTCGCCGACCTCCGCCGCCACGATCCCCGCCTCCTCCTCTCCGCCACCGACGCCGAACACCTCGCCCCCGGCGTCGCCGCCTGGCTGGAGCGCGACCTCACCCCCACCGCCGTACGCAGGGCCCTGGCCGGCGACCTGCCCCTGGAGCCTCTGGTCCGGCCCGCCGCCTTCCTGGCCCACCGCCTGACGGCCAAGCTGCCGCCCCTCCCACCGTTCCGCGCACCGGAGCCGCCACCGCCCGTCCGGCACCCCATGCGGGTGTGCGACTCCTGCGACCTCGGCTACCGCGGCCCCGACCCCCGCCGTTGCCTGGGCTGCGCCTCCACGGGCCAGGGTTTCCGTGCCTCCGACACCGCTGTCGGGGAGCCCTCCCCCGCCGAACAGGGGCGACCATGACAGGCCGCTCGCAGCCCGTTCAGCCCCCGGTCCGGCTCCTCCGCGGCCTCGTCTCGATACCCTGGCCAGGGCACCCTGTGGAGGACATCATGAGCACTCAGGCCGATCACGGACACGAGCTGATCCCGCGTCCCGAGCAGAGTCCTGACGCCCTGCGCACGGCTCTCGCCTTCGTCGATCCCAGTCGCCTGGACGAGATGCAGGCCACGAAGGACGACGCCTTCGCCAAGGCCGTGGAGTGGCAGTCCCTCAGCCCCGTGCGGAGCTGGGTTCTCACCTGGGCCCGCGACATCGAGATCGCCCGGCGCCCCGACCTGTCCTCCCGCTTCGCACGGGCACAGAGCAGGCTGGAGCACGAAGATCCTGTCATCGCCCAGGAGGCTCTGCGGGAGCTGAGCGCCGTCCTGGACGCAGCCATGAAGGCAGTGCGCGGTTGAGCTGAAGTGGGAGTACGCCTTCGGTGCGGAGGAAACCGCCGACACCGCACCCGTCGAGTTCCTCTCCGGAGTTCAGCGGAAGGCGGACGAACTGGTAAGAGCCGCGGAAGCCGTCCACGTTCACGGCCGGGCCCATGAAGGCGTCGACCCGAAGGGCGGCGACGTCATCGTCCCCGGTGGCATGTTCAGGTACCAGGTCGTCGTACGCAGCGAACGGGTCTACGTCGTCCAGATCACCCACCTGGGGTACTGAAAGCGGTACGGAAAGCCGTCCCCGAAGCGCGGCGCGCGCGTGAACCACCCGGCGGCGTGGGGGCGCGAGGGCCGGGGGCTCGTGGTCTCCCGGCCCTCGCGCGTATATGGGGGGGTGCTACTTCAGGACGCCCGCGCCCGTCGTCGTCGCCAGCGAGGTCGGCAGGTTCTTCGCCGACGTCTCCAGGCCCGCCGTCAGCGTCGGGGTCCAGTTGACCGTCGTCTTGAGGTCCTTCGAGGACGCGGCGTTGTACGCGGCGACGACATCGGTCACCGTGCCGTTGACGAGGTTGCCGGAGCCCTTGACCGCGCCGGTGCCGTCGCCGCTGAGGAGCTTCGCGACCTTGCCGCCGGACGGCAGCTTCCAGTAGTTGTTCTCGGCGACGACCTGCGCCTTGGCCCGGGAGTTGATGCTGTACTGCGTCGCGTAGCCGTTGAGGGGCGTCACGTCGTAGAGGTTGTTGAAGATGTGCACCTGGCCGACGCGGGCCAGCGGGGCGCGCTGGACGATGCCCTTCCAGACGTTGTGGTGGATCGAGACGCGCAGCTTGCCGGCCGGCTCGCTGTCGCTGCTGCCGATCAGCATGGTCTTGTCGTGGTTGGTGAACTGGTTGCGCGAGACGGTCACCAGGTCGGAGCTCTTGGTGATGTCGAGGGAGCCGTCGTGGATCTGGTACTCGCGGCCGTAGTACTTCGGGTTGACGCTGTCCAGGTGGGGCGCGTCGGTGAACGTGTTGTGGTCGGCCCAGACGTGGGTGGCGCCGCGCAGGGTGACGGAGTCGTAGTTGGAGTTCCAGTTGCCGGTGGAACCGTCGGTCGGGTCCCACTGCGGGAAGCAGTCCTCGGTGGCGGCGAAGTTCAGGTTGCGGACGATGACGTTGTCCACGTTCTGGATCTGGAGCATGCCGCCGGATATCCCGGCCGCCGTGCCCGGCACGCCGACCACGCTCGTGTTCGCGGGCACCTTGAAGACGACGTTCTTCGCCTGCTTGGACTGGGCGGCGGCGCGGGCCTTCTCCTGGGTGCCGGAGGGCAGCTTCGACCTGCCGTAGGACGAGGGGTCGTACGCCTTCAGGTACGCCGAGAGCGAGTACCCCGTGCCGGACGCGTAGTTCGCGCAGGTCAGCTTCTTGCCCGAGTCGTCGGTGTTGGCGTCGATCGTGCCCTTGACCTTGATGATCCGGGGAGCGGTGTCGGACGCCGAGCCCAGCGCCTTCACCAGCTGTGCGCGGGTGGAGACGGTGAAGGTGTGCGCCGCGTCGGCCTTGGCTCCGCCGGTGGTGCCCGTGCCGGAGGAGGCCCAGCCGTCCTTGGCGGCGAGCGTCTGGTGGTACAGGTCGACGGGCTGGGCGTTCGCGTTCATCACGACGACACCGGCACCGACGCCCGCGGCCACCGCGGCTGCGGTGACCACGAGGACGCGGCGCGAGCGGAGGGACCGACGGTGGGAAGCAGCTGCCACGGGGAATCCTTAACGGGAGGAGCGGGCTTACGACCGGTCAGTGGTCGCCGTGCGGTGAAGAGTTGCCGCTGATCGAGAATTTTTTCGGCAGGCCCGCACGCCGCGCGATCAAACACCTTCACGATTCCGTCACCACCCCCTTAAGGTGCGCATCGGGGGCGAACGGCCCCCACGGGGGAGGGATCACCGCAGACCGGCGGACCGGACCGACCCCCGCACAAGAGGGCGGACGCGACACGGCGGCACGCCCGTCCCGCCGACACTCCCGTCCCGCCGACACGCCTGTACGCCGCAACGCGCACACATCGGCACACATCACCTGGGGACCCACATGGCACTCTTCGGCAACGCGCACCCCATCGACCCCGCACAGGCCCAGCAGGACTACGCGCGGCTGCTGGGTCAGGGAGAGCAGGTGCAGGCCGCGTTCCTGCTGATCCGCGACACCATCCTGTTCACGGACCGCCGTCTGATCCTCGTCGACAAGCAGGGCATCACCGGCAAGAAGACGGAGTACCACTCCATCCCGTACCGCAGCATCACCCACTTCGCCGTGGAGACCGCCGGCACCTTCGACCTCGACGCCGAGCTGAAGATCTGGGTCTCCGGCTCGTCCATGCCGATCGAGAAGACCTTCACCAAGGGCGTCGACATCTACGAAGTCCAGGCGATCCTCACGCAGTTCGTGGCGAAATAGCGTCCTGGCCCCGGCCGCCTGGTACGACTACGCGGTGGACCTTCTCCGACCCCACCTCCGTCTCCTCGCCGAGGTCTTCGGGACGGCCGCCCCCGGCGCCCCCTGGGCACTGGCGGGCGGCTACGCCCTGCAGGCGCACGGTCTGATCCAACGTCCGCACGCCAACGTGGACTTGGCGACGGAGAGCGCCGCGCCGATGCCCCGGCTCGCCGAGTCGCTGAGTGCGGCGCTCGCCGCCGTGGGACGTCACGGGGTGACGATCGAGGACAGGGACCCGCTGTCCGCGCACCTGTCCGTGCCGGACCCCGACGCGGACACGGTCCTCCGGTTGGCTCTGCACAAGGAGACATTCTGGAGCCCGCCCGTCGCGACCCCGTACGGGCCGGCGCTCGCTCCGGGGGACGCGGTGGGCACGAAGATCCGGGCGCTCTACGACCGGGGGCTGGCCGTCGACCTGATCGACGCGAGGGCGGCGTCCGCCCGCTTCACCCACCCCGAGCTGGAGGAACTGGCCCGCCGTCACGCCCGGGACGACTTCGACCTGCCCGCCCTGCGGACCCGGCTGGAGGGCACCGACCACTTCCCGGACTCGGCGTTCGAGGCGTACGGCCTGGCCGAGGACCAGCTCACGGACCTGCGGGCGTGGGCCCAGGCCTGGTCGACGGACATCGCGGAACGGCTGCTGGAGGAGGGGGCGTCACCGGACGAGTGAACGGGACGCCCTTGGGACGTGCCGACGATCAGCCGACCGAGGCCGCCACGTCCGACGAGGCCGACGCGGCTCACGAGGCCGACGGGGCTCGCGAGACCGGCGGGGCTCTGTAGGCCGGCGGGGCTCTGTAGGCCGACGCACCCGGCTGGACGCATCCTGCCCGGCCCGCCGCGCCGATCAGGTCCACCCGCGCGACGGACCGTGCAGCCGGCCCCTACTTGGCCGCGAACAGCGACGACCCGCGCGGAGCCGGAGCGGCCGGGCCCGGTCCCAGACCCGCACGTGCCACCGCGAGGTGCTCGAGTCCCGCCTTCGCCAGCCGGGTCGCCTCCTCGTACTCCTCGGCGGTGCGGGCCGTGGCCAGCCGGGCCCGCGCGGACCGATGGCATTGCGCCGCACGGGTCATCGAGCGCTCCGCCGCCGCGTCCGCCCCCGCCCAGGCCCGCACGTCCGGCGGGACGAGCCCCCCGGCCAGCCGGACCAGCCAGTGGTGGGCCTCGGCCTCCGCGTCCAGGCCCGACGGGGGACGCCGCCGGTCGCGGCGCTGGGCCACCACGCACCCCACCGCGCCGACGATCAGCAGCACCGACAGCATGATCGCGAACCCCGTGGAATCCATCGCCGCTCCCTTCGCGGCCCAGCCCTCGCCGGCCCCTGGTCTGGTCTGGTCTCTTCTCCTTCATGATCCGGTGGCCCGCTGTGCCCGCCCGGGGAGTTCCTGTGGGCTCCCGGTGAGGTCTCCAGGAGGGGGCGGGCGTCGCGCGCCTGGGTGGCGAGTACCCCGGACGTGGCATGTCCAGTCGGCTACCGGCCCTCCGGGGGGTGCGCGCCGGGCGGTCTTCCACCCGTCAGGGGGCGAAGGCGAGAGCCGTCGGTCGGCGGCGCAGAGAGGCGTGGCGCGGAACCGGCATGCGGTGCAAAGAGGTGTGGCCCGGAACCGACACATCGGTTCCGGGCCACTCCCGTTGGTCGCGCCCGCGCTGTCCGCTCGGGCCGGACACCCGCCTACTTGGGCTGCGGCTTGCGCACCGACAGGTGCAGCTCCCTCAGCCGGGCCTCCTCCAGCTCCGTCGGCGCGCCCATCATGAGGTCCTGGGCGTTGCCGTTGAGCGGGAAGGAGATGGTCTCGCGGATGTTCGGCTCATCGGCCAGCAGCATGACGATGCGGTCGACGCCCGGGGCGATCCCGCCGTGCGGCGGGGCGCCGAAACGGAACGCGCGCAGCATGCCGGCGAACTTGTCCTCGACGGTCTCCCGGTCGTAGCCCGCGATCTCGAACGCCTTGAGCATGATCTCCGGCTCG
Organism: Streptomyces sp. P3; assembly: GCF_003032475.1. Lineage (NCBI taxonomy): Bacteria > Bacillati > Actinomycetota > Actinomycetes > Kitasatosporales > Streptomycetaceae > Streptomyces > Streptomyces sp. P3. Next base: position 2,243,931 of record NZ_CP028369.1, on the reverse strand, counting down.
TGGTTGCGGATCGCGCCGGAGGACAGCTCGACGCCGTTGCAGACGATGTCGTACTGCCAGCCCAGGATGTCCAGCGGGTCCTGGGTCTCCAGGGCCTCCAGACCGCCCTGCGGCATCGAGAACGGGTTGTGCGAGAAGTCGATCTTGCCGGTCTCCTCGTCCTTCTCGTACATCGGGAAGTCGACGATCCAGCAGAAGCGGAAGACGTTCTCCTCGAAGTGACCGGCGCGCTTGGCGGCCTCGACGCGCACCGCGCCCATGATCTTGGAGACCTCGTCGAACTCGCCCGCGCCGAAGAAGACGGCGTGACCGGCGGCCAGCGACAGGCGCTTGGTCAGCTCGGCGACGTTCTCCTCGGTCAGGAACTTCGCGATCGGACCGGTCAGCGAGCCGTCCTCGGCCACGCGGACCCAGGCCAGGCCCTTCGCGCCCAGCGTCACCGCGAAGTCGCCGAGCTGGTCGAAGAACTTACGGGACTGGGCGGCGACGTCCGGCACCGGCAGCGCGCGGACGTGCTTGCCGGCGAACGCCTTGAACTCCGAGCCCTCGAACACGTCGGTGATGTCGACGAGCTCCAGCCGGGCCCGCAGGTCCGGCTTGTCGGAGCCGTACTTCAGCATCGACTCGCGGAACGGGATGCGCGGGAAGGGCGAGGTGACATGGCGGCCACCGCCGAACTCCTCGAACAGCTCGGTCATGAGCTTCTCGATCGGCTGGAAGACGTCTTCCTGCTCGACGAAGCTCATCTCGACGTCGAGCTGGTAGAACTCGCCCGGCGAACGGTCCGCGCGGGCGTCCTCGTCGCGGAAGCAGGGCGCGATCTGGAAGTAGCGGTCGAAGCCCGAGATCATCAGCAGCTGCTTGAACTGCTGCGGGGCCTGCGGCAGCGCGTAGAAACGGCCTGCGTGCAGCCGGGACGGGACGACGAAGTCGCGGGCGCCCTCGGGGGAGGTCGCGGACAGGATCGGCGTCGCCATCTCGTTGAAGCCCAGCGCCGTCATCTTGTGCCGCATCGCCGAGATGACCGAGGTGCGCAGCATGATGTTGCGGTGCATGCGCTCCCGGCGCAGGTCGAGGAAGCGGTACTCCAGACGCCGCTCCTCGTTGACCCCGTCCTCGGCGTTGATCGTGAAGGGCAGCGGGGCGGCCGCACCCAGCAGCTCGACCTCGCCGACCTCGACCTCGACCTCGCCGGTCGGCAGGTCCGCGTTGACGTTCTCGGCGCCCCGGGAGACGACCTTGCCGTCGATGCGGACCGTCGACTCCTTGGTCAGCTTGTCGAGGGCCTCGTACGCGGGCGTGCCCGGACGCGCGACGAGCTGTGTGATGCCGTAGTGGTCGCGCAGATCGATGAAGAGGATGCCGCCCAGGTCGCGCCGATTGTGCAGCCAGCCGCTCAGCCGGACGTCGGTGCCGACGTCAGAGGCGCGGAGCTCGCCGCAGGTGTGGGACCTGTACCGATGCATCTTCGTTCGTCCAGTCTTCGCGGATCGGGGGCGTGTTTCACGTGAAACAACCCCCAGAGTACCGGGCACGCCACGCACGCCTCCCCCCATTACCGGGCACCCGCGACGGCCCGCGCGCGGCAGGAACAGCCGGGGATCAGTGGCATTCTTCGTTCCCGTCTTCTTAAAGTGGGGCAATGCGCACTGGCGAGCCGCTGCCTGCCGTGGGGGATGTTCTCACCGCCCTCGCGACCGGCCTGTGGCACTGGGACACCGCCACCGGGCTGGTCACGGTCGACGCCGAGGCGGCCCGGCTGCTCGGTCTGCCCCGGGAGGAGACCGTCCTCACGGAGGCCCAGACCCGCGCCCGACTGCACCCCGTCGACTGGAACGAGATCACCGGAGTGATCCAGCTCGCCGTCGCGGAGAGCACCCTCGCCGAGGTGCGGATCCGCATCATGGACGACCGCGGACGAGTGGTCCGGGTCGTCCGCAGCCGCTCCAAGCCCTCCTTCGACCCGGTGAAGAAGGCGTACGAACTGATCGGCACCCTCCAGGAGGTGACCGAGCCGACCCCGGGCACCCCGGCCGGCCGGACCGCCGTCACCGGCGACTGGCGCCGCTCCCGGGAGGCCTTCCTGCTGGACGCGGGGCGGGCACTCGCGGAGGCGCGGTCCACGGCGGAGGTGCTGCGGGTCGCCGCCGGACTGTCGATGCCGGGCTTCTCACCGGACGGACTCGCCGTCTTCGGCGTGGAGGGCGACCGGCTGACGATCATCGGCCACCACGGACACCAGTCCGGCGACGAGGACCCCTTCACCCAGATGTCCATCCATACGGACTATCCGGCCGCCGAGGTCGTGCGCACGGGGCGCGCCGTGTATCTGTCCTCGCCCGAGCGGTACAAGGAGCGCTATCCGCTGACCTGGCCGCTGGCCGCGCCCTTCGGCCGTCACTCCTGGGCGTTTCTGCCGCTGACCGTGGCCGGCCGCACGATGGGCGCCTGGATGGCCGGCTTCGCCTACCCGGTGGCGTTCACCCCCGACGAACGGTCCGTGCTCACGACGGTCGCCAGGATGCTCGCCCAGGCCCTCACCCGCGCGAGCGCGGCGGAGACCCAGCGCGAGCTGACCGACGGCCTGCAACGCTCCATGCTCCCCACCCTCGGTCCCGAGATACCGGGCATGACCCTCGCCGCCCGCTACATACCGACCGGCGGCGGCCTCCAGGTCGGCGGCGACTGGTACGACATGATCCCGCTGCCCGGCAACGCCTCCCGGACGAACCCCGGGGGCGGCCGCTTCGCCCTGGTCATCGGGGACGTCCAGGGCCACGACGTCCGCGCGGCGGGTCTCATGGGGCAACTGCGCATCGCGCTCAGGGCGTACGCCGCCGAGGGCCACCGCCCGGACGCGGTCCTCTCCCGCGCCTCCGGATTCCTGCACGGCCTCGCCGACGCGGACGGCGGCGCCGATCTGCGCTTCGCCACCTGCCTGTACATCGAGGTCGATCCGGTGACCGGGGTGCTGGAGGCCGCCCGGGCCGGCCACCTGGACCCGGCGGTCCGGATGGCCGACGGCACGGTACTGGTCCGCGCCACCGCGGGCGGACTGCCCCTGGGCATCGACCCGGACGCCGACTACCCCACCACCCGGCTCGCCCTGGAACCCGGCGAGGCGCTCATGCTGTGCACCGACGGCCTGCTCGAGACCGGCGGTCACGACCTCGACACCGGCTGGCGGCGCGTCCACAAGATCCTGGAGGCGCACGAGGGCGACCTCGAGGAACTGGCCGACGCCCTGGTCCAGGCGGTGCACGGCCCCTCCTCCCACCACACCACGGGTCCGCTGGCAGACCGCCGCGAGGACGACATAGCCGTACTGCTGCTCTGCCGCCAGGGCGAGGGCGGCTGCGGTCCGAGCACCTCGCCGCTGCCCTCACGGCAGCCCGTGCGCCGCTCGATGCTGACAGTCGCGCAGGCCGAACCGGAGCGCATCGCCGTGGCCCGTCAGCAACTGCGCGAGCTGCTGCACGACTGGACCTGCGAGGACCAGGTCGACTCGGCCGTCCTGCTCGTGTCCGAGACGCTGACGAACGTCCTCGTCCACACCGACGCCGACGCGCTGCTGGTCGCCGAGGTCACCGGCGCGCCCGGCGAACGCCGGCTCCGCATCGAGGTCACCGACACCAGCGACGACCTCCCGCACATGCGCCGCCCCGGCGAGCTGGCCTCCTCCGGCCGCGGTCTGGTCCTCATCGAGCTGCTCGCGGACACCTGGGGCGTGGCGCCGCGGGGCGAGGGCAAGAGCATCTGGTTCGAGCTCTACGAACCGTCGGCGACAGCGCCGTAGCGCGTGCGCAGTTCGTGCAGGATCCCGAAGCCGGCCGCGGTCACGGGCACGGCGAGCAGCATGCCGAGAATCCCTGCCACGGACGCCCCGGCCGTGATCGCCACCATGACCACCGCCGGGTGCATCTGCACGGTCCTGCTCTGGATCACCGGCTGCAGCACATGCCCCTCCAGCACCTGTACCGCGAGCACCACGCCGAGCGCCCACAGCGCGATGACGAACCCCCGGTCGGCGAGCGCGACCAGCACCGCGACCGCTCCGGAGAGGAAGGCGCCGAGATACGGGATGTACGCCCCGACGAAGACGAGGGCGCCCAGCCCGACGGCTCCCGGCACATCGAGGACGAGCAGCCCGACGGTGATGCACACGGCGTCGATGAAGGCGATGAACGTCGTCCCCCGCATGAACCCCTCGACGGCCCGGAAGGCCCGCCGGGCCATGGCTTCGAGGACGTCGGCGCTGCCCCCCGGAGCGACGGAGCGCAGCATGCCGACGGCCCGGTCGGAGTCCCGCAGGAAGAAGAAGACGAGCAGCAGCGCCAGCACCGCCATGGCGATGCTCTCGCCCACGACGCTCACCCCGCTGATGACGTTGGAGGCTGCCGTCCCTCCGAACTTGCCGAGCAGTTCCTTCGCGTTGGCGGCGAGGTCGTCGAGCGAGGTCCCGGCCGCCCCGAAGTGATCGGCGATGCTGCGCCCCGCCGACCTGAGCGCGGCGACGATCTGGTCTCCGCTGTCGATCAGCGCGGCGACGACGATGTACACGGCCCCGCCGACCACGGCGACGACGGCGACACAGGTGATCCCGGCCGAAAGCGACCTCGGTACCCCGGCCGCCACCATCCGCCGGTGCAACGGCCGCAGCAACGCCGTCCCGAGCAGCGCGAGCAGCACGGGGGTGACGGCGGTGCGCAACTCCGCGCACAGCCGGATCCCGACGTACCCGACGCCCGACGCGAGCAGGATCACGCCGCACCAGGCGGCGAACCGGCGCGCGGGAAGCGGGAGCAGATGCACCGCTCCAGCGGATCACGGCCCTGCCGACTTGTCCTGACCTGACGGCCGCCCGGGTGAGCGGGGCATGACCCGGGCACGGAATCGAACGTCCGCTCCTAACGGGTGAACATCCTTGCCAGCGCGGCTCGTTGCCCCGGCATATGCCTACCGTCCGAGACGGAGGTTCTGCTCGATGTACGAGCAGAACAACACACCGCCGCCGACCCGGTCGGCGGCACACCAGGACGCGATCGACGTCAACGACTTCGTGTTCGCGGCGACGGGGGCGCGGCTGCGGCGGCTCACGTTGCCGGACGGGGAGCACTGGTTCGTGGCGGCGGACGTGGCCACGGAACTCGGGTACGTGAACACACGCCAGGCGCTCCTAGCGCATGTCTCACCAGATTGCACAAGGTCGCTGGGTGAGATTGCACAAGACGTCTGTACAGCAGACACCTCGCGCAAACTTGCAGGTCACAGGCTGCAGAAGTCGATGAGGATGGTGAGCCTGAAAGGCCTCATCAGGCTCGTCAACGGCTGCACCAAACCCGAGTGCGTCCCGTTCAAGACCTGGGTCGACGAGGTCATCCTGACCGTCCAACAGCAGGGCTCGTACTCCCTGGAGCCCGCGGCCGTACAGCCCGCCCCCGCCGGCGGCACCGCGTACGTCATGCCGGAGCAGGTCGTCGACGCCCTCGTGCGCCTCGAAGAACGCAACCTGCAGATGGACGAGAGCCTGGCCGCCTTCGCCGGGGAGCGCAACGACCTGCTGCGGCAGATCAACCGGAGCCAGAGCAGGATGGCGGACGCGCTGGACGACATCGTCCAAGCCCTCGGCCGCCGCGCCGACCGCTCCCGTCCCGTCTCCGAAGCGGTGCTGACGCCCCAGGAGCTGCTCGCCCGGTGGAAGGCGAAGAACCTCGTCGTCACGGACGACGTGCACGCGGTCGCCGCCGTCCTCGCGCCGACGCTGGTGCGCGGCGAGGCCCGGTACCGCGTGGAGGAGATCGCCACGCGCACGGGGCTGCCGCACGACCGGGTCCACGACTGCCTGCGGATGCTGCTCAAGCGGGGGTGTCTGCGGCAGACCGGCTGCGCCGCCGACGGAGCGCCGGTCTACGTGCGGCCGTAGTCGCCGGGGGACATGAGGCAGGCCCGAAGTCGCAATCCAACGTTGCGGCTTCGGGCCTTGTCGTACCGTACCGGCTTTCCGGTGGGCCGGAGGGTCAGATGCCCTCAGCCGTCATCCCGTGCACCGCGGGGATCGTGCCCAGGCGGCCCTTCTGGAAGTCCTCGAACGCCTGCTGGAGCTCGTCCTTGGTGTTCATGACGAACGGGCCGTAGTGGGCCATGGGCTCACGGATGGGCTGTCCGCCGAGCAGCACGACCTCCAGGTCCGGCGTGTTCGCGTCCTGCTTCTCGTCCGCGCGGACCGTCAGCGAGGAGCCCGCGCCGAAGACCGCGGTCTGGCCCAGGTGGATCGGGCGGCGCTCCGCGCCGACCGCGCCCTTGCCCGCGAGGACGTACGCGAGGCCGTTGAAGTCCTCCCGCCACGGAAGGGTGACCTCCGCGCCCGGCGCCACCGTCGCGTGGATCATGGTGATCGGCGTGTGCGTGATGCCGGGCCCCGCGTGCCCGTCCAGCTCGCCGGCGATGACCCGCAGCAGCGCGCCACCGTCGGGGGTGGTGAGGAGCTGCACATTGCCGCCGCGGATGTCCTGGTAGCGCGGCGCCATCATCTTGTCCCTGGCCGGCAGGTTCACCCACAGCTGCAGGCCGTGGAAGAGACCGCCGGACATGACCAGCGACTCCGGCGGCGCCTCGATGTGGAGCAGACCCGACCCGGCCGTCATCCACTGGGTGTCGCCGTTGGTGATGGTGCCGCCGCCGCCCTGGCTGTCCTGGTGGTCGAAGATGCCGTCGATGATGTAGGTGACGGTCTCGAAGCCGCGGTGCGGGTGCCAGGGCGTGCCCTTGGGCTCGCCCGGCGCGTAGTCCACCTCGCCCATCTGGTCCATCATGATGAACGGGTCGAGGTGACGGTAGTTGATCCCGGCGAACGCGCGGCGCACCGGGAAGCCCTCGCCCTCGAAACCGCTGGGCGCGGTCGTGACGGCGAGCACGGGGCGGGCCACGGCCTCGGCCGACGCGGTGACGCGCGGCAGGGTCAGCGGGTTCTCGACGGTCACTGCGGGCATGTCCGTACCTCCTTGGGCGGCGTACGTCCCATTTTAGTTGAGCATTGAACTTTCTGCCACCCATAACGGCGAAAGCCCGGAGGGCATTCCCTCCGGGCCGATCGCACCGCACGGGCGACCCGTCTCAGCCGTACATCCGACGCATCGCGAACTCGACCATCTGCTCCACGGCCTTCGCGTCGAAGACCATCCGGTGCTCGCCCTCCATGTCGAGGACGAAGCCGTAGCCGGTGGGAAGCAGGTCGATCACCTCCGCGCCGGTGATCACGAAGTACTTGGACTCCTTGCCCGCGTACCGGCGCAGCTCCTTCAGGCTGGTGAACATCGGGATCACCGGCTGCTGGGTGTTGTGCAGGGCGAGGAAGCCGGGGTTGTCGCCGCGCGGGCAGTAGACCTTGGAGGTGGCGAAGACCTGCTGGAAGTCCTCGGCGGCCAGCTGCCCCGTGGTGAAAGCCCGTACCGCGTCCGCGAGGGACGGCGGGGACGGTTCCGGATAGAGGGGCGGCTGCTGGCCGTACCCGCCATGGCCGCCGGGCATCTGCTGCTGCGGCGTCGCGTACTGCTGCTGTGCAGCACCGCCGTCCATGGGCTGGCCGTATCCGTACATGGGCGCAAGAGTACCGAGACGCGCCGACGGCGGAGCGAGGTAGACCCTTCTCACACTTGGCGGACTGGGGGTTGCAACTTATTACCGACGGGTAGCATCATCGTAGGTACTTGCTACTTGTCGGTATGTGAATTAGCGCGAGGATCCAGTGCCTCGCCCATCTCTCCAACGGATTCCGGGAGCCGTCGCCATGGGGCACTACAAGTCGAATCTTCGCGACATCCAGTTCAACCTCTTCGAGGTGCTCGGGCGCGACAAGCTGTACGGCACCGGCCCGTTCGAGGAGATGGACACCGAGACCGCGAAGAGCATCCTCGACGAGCTGACCCGCCTCTCGGAGAACGAGCTGGCGGAGTCGTTCACGGACGCCGACCGCAACCCGCCGGTCTTCGACCCGGAGACCAACACCGCGCCGGTCCCCGCCTCCTTCAAGAAGAGCTACCAGGCCTTCATGGACTCCGAGTACTGGCGGCTCGGCCTGCCCGAGGAGATCGGCGGCACCACCGCCCCGCCGTCCTTGATCTGGGCGTACGCGGAGCTGATCCTCGGCGCGAACCCGGCCGTGTGGATGTACTCCTCCGGCCCGGCCTTCGCGGGCATCCTCTTCGACGAGGGCAACGACGTCCAGAAGAAGATCGCGCAGATCGCCGTCGAGCGGCAGTGGGGCTCGACGATGGTCCTCACCGAGCCCGACGCGGGTTCCGACGTGGGCGCCGGCCGCACCAAGGCCGTGCAGCAGGAGGACGGCTCCTGGCACATCGAGGGCGTCAAGCGCTTCATCACGTCCGGTGAGCACGACATGTCGGAGAACATCCTCCACTACGTGCTCGCCCGCCCCGAGGGCGCCGGCCCCGGCACCAAGGGCCTCTCCCTCTTCATGGTCCCGAAGACGCTCTTCGACTTCGAGACCGGCGAGCTGGGCGAGCGCAACGGCGTCTACGCCACGAACGTCGAGCACAAGATGGGTCTCAAGGCGTCCAACACCTGCGAGATGACCTTCGGCGACCGCCACCCCGCCAAGGGCTGGCTGATCGGCGACAAGCACGACGGCATCCGTCAGATGTTCCGCATCATCGAGTTCGCCCGCATGATGGTCGGCACGAAGGCGATCTCCACCCTCTCCACCGGGTACCTCAACGCGCTCGAGTACGCCAAGGAGCGCGTCCAGGGTCCCGACCTGGCGAACTTCATGGACAAGGCCGCGCCGAAGGTCACCATCACCCACCACCCCGACGTGCGCCGCTCGCTGATCACGCAGAAGGCGTACGCGGAGGGCATGCGCGCCCTCGTCCTCTACACGGCCTCGATCCAGGACGCCATCGCCGTCAAGGAAGCGGCCGGCGAGGACGCGAAGACCGAGCACGCGCTCAACGACCTGCTCCTGCCGATCGTCAAGGGCTACGGCTCCGAGAAGGGCTACGAGCAGCTCGCCCAGTCGCTGCAGACCTTCGGCGGCTCCGGGTTCCTCCAGGAGTACCCGATCGAGCAGTACATCCGCGACGCCAAGATCGACACCCTCTACGAGGGCACCACCGCGATCCAGGGCCAGGACTACTTCTTCCGGAAGATCGTCCGCAACCAGGGCGCGGCGCTGAACTCCCTCGCCGAGGACATCAAGAAGTTCCTCGCGCTGGGCACCGGCGGCGAGCAGCTGGCCGGCGCCCGCGAGCACCTGGCCAAGGCGGCCGTCGAGCTGGAGGCCATCGTCGGCCTGATGCTGACCGACCTCGCGGCCACCGAGCAGGACGTCAAGAACATCTACAAGGTGGGCCTGAACACCACCCGCCTGCTGCTCGCCTCCGGCGACGTGATCGTCGGCTACCTGCTCCTCAAGGGCGCGGCGATCGCCGCCGAGAAGCTGGAGACGGCCTCCGCCAAGGACCGGCCGTTCTACACCGGCAAGATCGCGGCGGCGAAGTTCTTCGCGGCCAACGTCCTGCCGGGCGTCACCCTGGCCCGCAAGATCGCCGCCGACGTCGAGCTGGACCTGATGGAGCTGGACGAGGCCGCCTTCTAGGACGCCCCCCGGTCCAGCACCGGAGAGGCGTTCCGGGCCGTCCCCGGCCGGCGCCGGGGACGCGTTCCGGGGCGGCTCCGGAGGGTGGTCGGGGACGCCTTCGGGGAAGCTCCGGAGCGTGGTCGGAGGCACCTGCGGGGTCACACTCCGGGCGCCTCCGAGGCCATGTTCCGGGTCCGGTTCAGGTCCGCTCCTGCTCCGGTTCGCGTCCGCTCCGGTTCCGGCCCGGGTGTGTTCCGGGTCCGGTCCGGGTATGTTCCGGGTCCGCTCGGGGTCCGGTCCGGTTCCGTTCCGCGTCCGCCGCCGCGGGTCCGTTCCAGGACGCAATCGGACTCACCCGGACTCACCAGGACAACCGCGCAGCACTCCACACGGTCCTCACGAGGGCCCGCTCCCATCCCCGGGAGCGGGCCCTCGTACGTCGTTAAGGTGAACACCATGAGCGAACCCTCCCGCTTCGACCGCGGCCACACCGACGACCTCATGACGTATCTGACGGCGAGCCCGTCGCCGTATCACGCCGTGGCGAACGCGGCCGAGCGGCTCGAGAAGGCCGGATTCCGCCAGGTCTCGGAGACGGACGCCTGGGACGCCGAGACGCACGGCGTCTCCGCCTCCGGCAGCGGCGGCCGGTACGTGCTGCGCGGGGGCGCGATCGTGGCCTGGTACGTGCCCGAGGGCGCGGCGCCGCACACGCCGTTCCGGATCATCGGCGCGCACACCGACTCCCCGAACCTGCGCGTCAAACCGCTGCCCGACACCGGCACACAGGGCTGGCGGCAGGTGGCCGTGGAGATCTACGGCGGCCCACTGCTCAACTCCTGGCTCGACCGCGACCTCGGCCTGGCGGGCCGGCTGACCCTGCGCGACGGCACGACGCGCCTCGTCGACGTCGGCCGCCCGCTGCTGCGCGTCCCCCAACTCGCCATCCACCTCGACCGGGCGGTCAACGCCGACGGCCTCAAGCTCGACAAGCAGCGTCACCTCCAGCCCGTCTGGGGCCTCGGCGGCGACGTGCGCGACGGCGACCTGATCGCCTTCCTGGAGGACGAGGCCGGGCTGGCCCCGGGCCAGGTCACCGGCTGGGACCTGATGGTGCACTCCGTGGAACCGCCCGCCTACCTGGGCCGCGACCAGGAGTTGGTGGCCGGCCCGCGCATGGACAACCTGCTGTCCGTGCACGCCGGCACCGCGGCGCTGGCGGCCGTGGCGACGGGCGACGCGGAACCTCCGTACATCCCGGTGCTGGCCGCCTTCGACCACGAGGAGAACGGCTCGCAGTCCGACACCGGCGCGGACGGTCCGCTGCTCGGCAGCGTGCTGGAACGTTCGGTCTTCGCGCGCGGAGGCTCCTACGAGGACCGGGCGAGAGCCTTCGCGGGCACCGTCTGCCTCTCCTCCGACACCGGGCACGCCGTACACCCCAACTACGCGGAGCGGCACGACCCGACGCATCACCCGCGGGTCAACGGCGGGCCGATCCTGAAGGTCAACGTCAACAACCGCTACGCCACGGACGGCACCGGCCGGGCGGTGTTCGCCGCGGCCTGCGAGACGGCGGGCGTGCCGTTCCAGAACTTCGTCTCCAACAACTCCATGCCGTGCGGCACGACCATCGGCCCCATCACCGCGGCCCGGCACGGCATCCGCACCGTCGACATCGGCGTGGCCATCCTGTCGATGCACAGCGCACGGGAGTTGTGCGGCGACGCCGACCCGTACCTGCTGGCCAACGCGCTCACGGCGTTCCTGCGGGGATGACGGCCCGGCCGGCGAACGCGCCCGCGACGCATGGCAGTCGACCGCCCGGGTACCCGGAGTCCGGTGGTGACCGGAACGGCCGGTACACCGGACAGGAGGCAACACCATGGGCCTCGGCGGATGCATCATCCTCATCGCCGTGGGAGCCATCCTCACGTTCGCGACGGACTGGGACATGCAGGGCGTCAACCTCGACCTGGTCGGCGTCATCCTGATGATCGTCGGCCTGATCGGCGTGACGACCTTCAGCAGCATCGCCCGGCGCCGCCGCGTGATGGTGCCTCCCGCCTCGACCACGGTGGTCGAGACCGAGCGGCACCACCACCGCGACGGCTACAGCGACGGCTACGGCGCCTGACCGTGCCCGCCGTGTTCCCGGCCGGGCCGCAGGTCAGGCCTGTGGGTCCAGCCCGGCGAGAACCAGCGGCAGCCGGTCCGCCGCGCCCTCGGTGAGGCGGACCGGGACACCCCAGTCCTGCTGGTGGACATGGCAGGCCGGGTACTCGTTGGCCGGGTCGTCGTCGCACGAGGCCGCCATCGCGGAGACGTGCAGGACCCCCTCCGGCACGGCCGGATCGAGCTCCAGCGCGCGGGTCAGGTCCGTGCCCGCGCCCCCACCCTTCAGCAGCAGTTCGGGCGGGGTCGCGGAGACCAGCAGCCGCGTCGACGGACCGTACCGCGTGTCCAGCTTCTGGCCGGCCGGCGCCTGGAAGATCACGTCGAGCCGCAGCGATCCCGGCGCGACGTCGGTCGCCGCGCGCCGGGTGCGGTGGGCCACCGCGTCCACCGTGACGGCGTCCTCCGGCAGCCGCACCCGGGTCAGCCGGTGCCGGGCCGACTCGACGACCACGATGTCCTCGCCGACCAGGACGGCGTCGCTGGGCTCCCTCAGGTCCGTCGCCAGCGTGCTGACCTCGCCCGTCGCCGGGTCGTAGCGGCGCAGCGCGTGGTTGTAGGTGTCGCTGACGGCGACCGAGCCGTCGGGCAGCACGGTGACGCCCAGCGGGTGCTGGAGCAGGGCCTGGCCGGCCGGGCCGTCGCGGTGCCCGAAGTCGAACAGCCCGGTGCCGACGGCCGTGTGCACGGCGCCCGCCCGGTCGACCCAGCGCAGCGCCGACGACTCGGAGTCGGCGAGCCACAGTCGCTCCCCGTCCGGCGCGGCGGCCAGACCCGACGGCTGGGCGAACCATGCCTGGGCGCCCGGTCCGTCGACGAGCCCCTCGTTGGTCGTGCCCGCCACGACGCCCACCGTGCCGTCGGCCGGGTCGTACGCCCACAGCTGGTGCACGCCGGCCATGGCGATCCACACCCGGCCGCCGAAGAGCGCCACGTCCCACGGCGAGGAGAGGTCGACCTCGCGCGCGGGACCGGACGTCGGCGTTCCCTGCCACCACTGCCTGCCGGTCCCGGCCAGGGTCGTCACGGCACCCGAGTCCAGGTCGAGCCGGCGCAGGGCGTGGTTGACGGTGTCGGCGACGACCACGGCCCCGTCGTCGAGCAGGGCGAGGCCCTGCGGTTCGTTGAAGGCGGCGGTCTGCGCCGTGCCGTCGACGAGGCCGCGGACGCCGGACCCGATCCGGCGCACCACCGTCTCCCCGTCCTCCGCGAGTTCCACGAGCTGGTGCCGTGTGGTGTCGCTGACCAGGAGGTTCCCGCCGGGCAGCACAAGGACCTTGCCCGGGAAACGCAGGGCGGTCGGCTCGGGCTCCGGCGCCACGTACGGCCCGTCCCCGCGCCGCAGCGTGCCCTTCGCCGCGTGCTCGGCCTCCAGCCCCGCCACCAGCCGCTCGATGGCGTGCGCATGCCCCTCACCGGCGTGCTGCGCGACGACGTACCCCTCGGGGTCGATGACGACGAGCGTCGGCCACGCGCGGACCGCGTACTGCTTCCACGTCGTCAACTCGGGGTCGTCGAGCACCGGATGCTCCACTCCGTACCGCTCGACGGCGTCGACGACCGCCTGGTGTTCTGCCTCGTGGACGAACTTCGGCGAGTGCACGCCGACCACGACCACCGTGTCCCGGTGCTTCTCCTCCAACTCCCGCAACTCGTCCAGAACATGCAGACAGTTCACACAGCAGAACGTCCAGAAATCAACAACAACGCACTTACCTCGCAGGTCCGCGAGGGTGAGTTCCTTCCCACCGGTGTTCAGCCATCCACCCTTGCCGATCAGCTCGGGGGCACGGACACGGACGCGGCGGGGGGCCGGGGCGGGTGAGGAGTCGGTCATGCCTCAAGGGTGCCACCGGCCCCCGACAGTCACGCCCCGGCCCCCTTTCCGCCGGTCACTGCCGCAGTCGGGTCATTCCTCGCGGCATTTCCCGCCCGGGCCGGGAAGGTCCCGCCCGGCCGGGGAAGCGGTAGCGGTATGAGATTTCTCGTGCGTGACCGGCTGCTCGGGCTCGGAGACGACTACTGGATCGAGGACGACCGCGGCGAAAAGGTCTACCTCGTCGACGGCAAGGCGATGCGGCTGCGGGACACCTTCGAGCTGAAGGACACCCGCGGACGGATCCTGATCGACATCCACCGGAAGATGTTCGCCCTGCGGGACACCATGGTGATCGAGCGGGACGGCGAACCGCTGGCCACGATCCGGCGCAAGCGGCTTTCGCTGCTGCGCAACCACTACCGGGTGGCTCTGGCGGACGGCCGCACCGAGCTCGACGTCAGCGGCAAGATCCTCGACCGGGAGTTCGCGGTCGAGTACGACGGCGAACTCCTGGCCGTCGTGTCACGGCGGTGGCTGCACGTGCGGGAGACGTACGGCGTCGACGTCGTGCGCGAGGACGCGGATCCGGCGCTGCTGATCGCGGTGGCGGTGTGCGTGATCCACCTCGCGGACAAGGAGCGGCACGACGACTGAGGCGCGGGCGCCCGTCGGGGCGGACCGCCGCCGGAACCGCCGCCGGGGCCGGCCCAAGGACGACCGTCGGCCGTCGCGACCCGGACGTCGAGGACCGGCCGTCCGCGGCGACCGGCGTGCGACCGCCCCGGACCCGCGAACGGCGGGCCGGGAGGCCGGAAGGCCGGAAGGCCGGAAGGCCGGAAGGCCGGAAGGCCGGAAGGCCGGAAGGCCGACGGGTAGCAGGCAGCGGGGTCAGGGGGTCGGGGTGCGCAGGCCGAGGACGCGGTCCTTGAGGGCGGGGAACAGTTCACGGGTCGTGGCGACCGCGCCCGGGTCGAAGTCGACGGTCAGGGTCTCCTCGCCGGGGCCCGCCTCGGCCAGCACCTCGCCCCACGGATCGACCACGATCGAGTGACCCGCCTGCGGAACTCCGGCGTGCGTCCCGGCCGTTCCACACGCGAGCACGAACGCCTGGTTCTCGACCGCCCGCGCCCGGGCCAGCAGCGTCCAGTGCGCCCGGCGGCGCTCCGGCCAGCCCGCGGAGAGCACGAAGGTCTCGGCGCCGGCGTCCACGAGGGTGCGGAAGAGTTCGGGGAAACGGAGGTCGTAACAGGTGGCGACGCCGAGGGTCGTCCCGGGGAGGCGTACCGTCACCGGGTCCCCGCCCGCGCTCATCAGCACGGCCTCGCCCTTGTCGAAGCCGAAGCGGTGGATCTTGCGGTAGGCGGCCGCGAGCTCACCTGAGGGGGAGAAGACGAGCGACGTGTTGTAGAGGGGCCCCTCGTCCCCGCCGGAGCCGCTCCCGGCCGGCGCCCGTTCCGGGATCGAGCCCGCGTGCAGCCATACGCCCGCGTCGCTCGCCGCCTTCGCCATCGCCTCGTACGTCGGACCCTTCAACGGCTCGGCCTCGTCGGCGAACCGCTCGTAGGCGAACGCCCCGGTCGTCCACAGCTCCGGCAGCACCACGAGGTCGGCGCCGGCCTGTTCTCTTACCAGCGCGGCGGCCCGCAACCGTCGCGCTTCGACCGATTCGTCCTCATCTGCAGCGATCTGGAGGAGAGAGGCGCGCACACTACCACCGTCCTGGCATTCGAGTAGTCCACACGGGCCTACGATCGTCACACGAAAGCACTGCCGGGGTGCCTCACAGCAGCGTAACTTAGCGTTTCGTAGAGACCCGCCGACACCTGCCGACACCCGCCACCTCCCGCTGGCAACGCCGCCACAGCCCACCCGAGTACCGACCGCCGAGGGGTCCCGTTTCCGTGAGTCTGCATCCCACCCTCCAGCCCTACGCCGACGCCTGGACCCACTCCATCGAAGCGATATCCGAGCTGGTGCAGCCTCTGGTGGAGGCGGACTGGAACCGCCGGACGCCGTGCCCGGGCTGGTCGGTCCGCGACATCGTGTCGCACGTCATCGGGCTGGACTGCGAGATGTACGGCGACCCGCGCCCCATCCACACGCTCCCGCGCGACCTGTTCCACGTCACCAACGACTTCCAGCGCTACATGGAGATGCAGGTCGACGTCCGCCGTCATCACACGGCGCCGGAGATGACGTCCGAGCTGGAGTACACGGTCATCCGCCGCAACCGGCAGCTGCGCAACGAGACGCGCCAGCCCCACACGACGGTGCGCGGTCCGCTCGGCACCGAGCTCACGCTCGAGGAGTCGATGCGGCTGCACGCGTTCAACGTCTGGGTGCACGAGCAGGACCTGCGCACCGCCCTCGGCCGGCCGGGCAACCTCGACTCCCCCGGCGCGCACATCGCCCGTGACGCGCTGCTGGCCGAACTCCCGGCGGTCGTCGCCGAGAAGGCCGACGCCCCGCGCAGTTCCGCGGTCGTCTTCGACGTGCACGGCCCGATCGAGTTCCTGCGCACGATCCGCGTCGACATCCAGGGCCGTGGCACCCTGGAGACGGCGCCCGCGCTCGGCCCCGCCGCCGCGTTCACCCTCGACTGGGAGACGTTCGTCCGTCTGGCCTGCGGCCGGGTCACGGCGGAGGCGGTCGCCGACCGGGTGAAGGCGGAGGGCGAGCCGGAGCTCACGGCGGCCGTCCTGCGGAACTTCGCGGTCACCAGGTAGCCGACGCCGGCCTCGGCGGCCGGCCGGGACCCGACGACGGTGCGGCACTCGACGACAACGGGCCCGTCGTGCGATCACGACGGGCCCGTTCTCCGTGCTCAGCGGTCGACCGGAGGGTCAGCCCAGCCTGGCGAAGCCGTAGTTCAGCAGCTTGGTCGCGTCGGTGGCGCGCACCGTCACGCTGGTGGACGCCAGCACCGTGCCCACGACGGTCTTGCCGTTACGGGTGGCGGCGAAGACGAGGCAGTACTTCGCCTCCGGGCCGGAGCCCGTCTTCACGCCGATGGCGCCGCTGTAGCTGCTCAGCAGCGTGTTGGTGTTGGTCCAGGCCCCCATGGTGCGGACGGAGCCGGTCTTGGTGATCGTCTTGGCGGTGTACGACTTGGTCTTGACGATCGCGCGGAAGTTGCCGTTCCGCAGCGAGTTGCTGGCGAGCTTCGTCAGGTCCTTGGCGGTCGAGTAGTTCGCCCCGCTGCCGATGCCGTCGAACGAGTCGAAGTGCGTCTTCGTCATGCCGAGCGTCTTGGCCTTGGCGTTCATCTTGGCGATGAAGCTCTTCACGCGCGCGGCCCGCGTCGTGCCCGTGCCGAACTTGTCGGCCAGGGCGTACGCGGCGTCGCAACCGGACGGCAGCATCAGCCCGTAGAGCAGCTGCCGGACCGTGACCTTGTCGCCGACGATCAGCCGCGCGGACGACGCGGTGTTCGCGACGATGTAGTCGCTGTATGCCTTCTGGATGACGACCTTGGTGTCCAGGTTCAGGTTCGCCTGCGACAGCACGACGTTCGCCGTCATGATCTTGGTGGTGGAGCCGGTGGACATCTTGGTGTCCATGCCCTTGCCGTAAAGCGCCGCACCGTTCGCGTTGTTCATCACGAAGCCGGTCTTGGCGGCGATCGTGGGCGTCGCGACAGCCTGCGCGGGCGCCGCGGTGAGGGCTCCGGTCGCGAGCACTGCGCCGGCGGTGACGGCAACGGCGGCGGCCCTGCGGACTCGAATGCCCTTGATGGCGGTTATCAACTGAAATACCCCGATTACGTCGAATGCCCCTACGGTGCGGCCAAGTTCAAGGGGGAAAGAGATGGGCCGCACATGTGTGACACGTAAGTAGCACACAAAGTTGTGCGTCTGCCGGGCAGAATTTCCGATTTCTTGATCCGTTCCTTACCCAGCCCCGCGACCGGCACCCCCGATCGGCACGCCGATCGACGCCCCCGGTCGGCACCCGTGACCGATACCCGCCGGGTCCCGCGCTCCAGGGTCCGCATCCTGGACCGGCCCCCCGTTGCGTACGTGTTGTATCTATCCTGTGGCCATGCAGTCCACCGCTCCGCCCGCCTCCCTCTTCGCTCCCTCCAACGCTCCCGCTCCCGCCCCCGTCAAGCAGCCGCCCGCCGCCGACCGCGTGTACGCGCACGTCAAACAGGGTGTCCTGAACCGCCGTTACCAGGGCGGCGCCCTTCTCACCGAGGGGGAACTGGCCGAGGCCGTGGGCGTCTCGCGCACTCCGGTGCGGGAGGCGCTGCTGCGTCTGGAGGTGGAGGGGCTGATCAAGCTCTACCCAAAGAAGGGGGCCCTGGTGCTGCCGGTCTCCGCGCAGGAGATCGCGGACGTGGTGGAGACCCGGCTGCTGGTGGAGGAGCACGCGGCGCGCAAGGCGGTGCCCGCGCCGGCCGGGCTGATCGAGCGCCTGGAGGAACTGCTCGAGAGACAGAGGGAGCAGACGGCGACGGGCGACCTTGCCGCGGCCGCCACGACGGACCGTTGTTTCCACGCCGAGATCGTCCGCAGCGGCGGCAACGAGATCCTGTCGCGGCTCTACGACCAGCTCCGCGACCGCCAGTTGCGCATGGGCGTCGCCGTGCTGCACTCGCACCCGGACCGGATCGCCAAGTCCCTCGCCGAACACGAGGAACTGCTCCGGGCGCTGCGCTCCGGCGACGCCGACGCGGCCGTGCGGATCGTGCGCCGGCACATCGGCTGGTTCTCCCACCTGGCCCGCGGGGAGGTCCGATGAGCACCAAGGCCCGCGGCCCGAACTCCACTCTTCCGGGTGACCCTCCCCCGGAGGGGGCGCCCCCGGGTGGACGGCGCGCGATGGCCGTCTGGGGCATCGGCGTCTCGGTCTACTTCGTCGCCGTCATCTTCCGTACGTCGCTGGGGGTGGCCGGCCTCGACGCCGCCGACCGCTTCCGGGTGAACGCCTCGGCCCTGTCCACCTTCTCGATCCTCCAGCTCCTCGTGTACGCGGGCATGCAGATACCGGTGGGCCTGCTGGTCGACCGGCTCGGCACGCGGAAGGTGCTGGCCATCGGCACCCTGCTGTTCACGGCCAGCCAACTCGGTTTCGCCTTCTCCCCGTCCTACGGCACGGCGCTCGCCTCGCGCGCGCTGCTCGGCTGCGGGGACGCGATGACGTTCATCAGTGTGCTGCGGCTGGGCAGCAGGTGGTTCCCGGCGCGCCGAGGACCGATGGTGGCGCAGCTCGCCGGCCTGGTGGGGATGGCGGGCAACCTCGTCTCCACCCTGGTGCTGGCCCGCCTGCTGCACGGCGTCGGCTGGACGGCCGCCTTCGCGGGCAGCTCGCTGGCGGGTGTGGTCGTCCTGGTCCTTCTGCTGCTCTTCCTGAAGGACCATCCCGAGGGCCACGAGCCGGCGCCCTTCCCGCACCGGGGCGCCGCGTACGTGCGCCGTCAGATCGCCGCTTCCTGGCGCGAGCCGGGCACCCGCCTGGGCCTGTGGGTGCACTTCACCACCCAGTTCCCGGCGATGGTTTTCCTGCTGCTGTGGGGCATGCCGTTCCTGGTCCGGGCGCAGGGGCTGTCGCGGGCGACGGCCGGCGAACTCCTCACGCTGGTGGTCCTGTCCAACATGGCCGTCGGCCTGGTGTACGGGCAGATCGTCGCCCGGCATCACGGGGCGCGGCTGCCGCTGGCCCTGGGCACGGTGGGCGCGACGGCGCTGATGTGGGCGAGCACACTGGCCTACCCGGGCGACCGGGCGCCGATGTGGCTGCTCGTCGTGCTCTGCTCGGTGCTCGGCGCGTGCGGCCCCGCGTCCATGCTCGGCTTCGACTTCGCGCGCCCCGCGAACCCGCCCGAGCGGCAGGGCACCGCGTCCGGCATCACGAACATGGGCGGCTTCGTGGCCTCGATGACGACGCTCTTCGCGGTCGGCGTGCTGCTGGACGCGACCGGTGACGACTACCGGATCGCCTTCTCCTTCGTCTTCGTCCTGCAGGCCCTGGGCGTCAGCCAGATCCTGCGGCTGCGCGGTCGGGCGCACCGGCGGGAGCGGGAGCGGCTGGTGGCGAGCCGGGTGGAGACGGTGCACGTGCCGGCCTGAGGC
Source organism: Streptomyces sp. P3 (assembly GCF_003032475.1). Taxonomy (NCBI): domain Bacteria; kingdom Bacillati; phylum Actinomycetota; class Actinomycetes; order Kitasatosporales; family Streptomycetaceae; genus Streptomyces; species Streptomyces sp. P3. The sequence goes on along the minus strand of NZ_CP028369.1, from coordinate 2,224,268 downwards.
CGAGGACGGCGCGGCCGCCCTTTCCTCCTGCCGCTGTCGCGCGGGCAGCCGCGCCCCGGGTGTCCGGGGCGCGGCTCGCGTCGGACCGGCCGCTCGGCCGGGACCGGCCGCTCAGCCCCAGGTGATCAGTTTCCTCGGCTGCTCCAGGATCGCCGCCAGGTCGGCCAGCACCTTGGAGCCCAGCTCGCCGTCGACCAGGCGGTGGTCGAAGCTGAGCGCCAGCGTCGTGACCTGGCGGGGTTTCACCTTGCCCTTGTGGACCCACGGCTGGAGCTTGATCGCGCCGACCGCGAGGATCGCGGACTCGCCGGGGTTCAGGATCGGTGTGCCGGTGTCGACGCCGAAGACGCCGACGTTGGTGATGGTCACCGTGCCGCCCTGCATGGCGGCCGGGGAGGTCTTCCCCTCCCGCGCCGTCGACACCAGGTCGCCCAGCGACTCCGCCAGCTGCGGCAGGGTCTTGGCGTGGGCGTCCTTGATGTTCGGGACCAGCAGGCCCCGCGGTGTGGCGGCCGCGATGCCCAGGTTGACGTAGTGCTTGACCACGATCTCCTGCGCCGCCTCGTCCCACGAGGCGTTGATCTCCGGGTTGCGCCTGATCGCGACCAGGAGGGCCCTGGCGACGAGGAGGAGCGGGTTGACCCTGAGGCCCTGCAGGTCCTTGTCCTGCTTGAGCTCCTCGACGAGCTTCAGCGTGCGCGTCACGTCGACCGTCACGAACTCCGTGACGTGCGGCGCGGTGAACGCCGAGCCGACCATCGCCGCCGCCGTCGCCCTGCGGACGCCCTTGACCGGGATCCGGGTCTCCCGAGCCGTGTCGTACGACGGCGCGGGCGCGGCCGTCGGCACGGTGGCAGGGGCGGTGCCCGGGGCCTGCGTCTGCGGCGACGCGGGCTCGGCCGCCGGTGCGGCCGGCGCCGTGGGAGCCGCCGGGGCCGCCGCGGCGTGGACGTCCTCGCGGGTGATGACACCGTCCGGGCCGGACGGGACCACCGTGGCGAGGTCGACGCCCAGGTCCTTGGCGAGCTTGCGGACCGGCGGCTTGGCCAGCGGCCGCTCCTTCACGGCCGGCGCTGCGCCGTGGCCGTTCAGCTCGGCCTGGAGCGTGTCCGGGACGCGCGCGACCGTGATCTCCGGGCCCTTGCGCGGACGGCGCTTGGTGGAGGACGCGGCCACGCCGTACCCGACGAGCACCGGCTGACGCCCCGAGCCGGCCGGCTTCGGGGCCGGCGGCGCCTCGGGTCGCTTCTCCGGGGCGGCCGGCGTCTGCACGGCGGCCTGCGCCGGCACCTCGGCGACCGGGGCGGAAACCGGGGCGGCGAGCGCTCCGGCGCCGCCCGCCCCGCCCGCCACGTCGACCGCGATGATCGACATGCCCACGTCGACCGTGGCGCCCTCGGGGAAGCGCAGCTCGCGCACCACCCCGTCGTAGGGGATGGGCAGTTCGACGGCGGCCTTGGCCGTCTCGACCTCGCACACCACCTGTCCGTCCGTCACGGTGTCGCCGGGCTGGACGTACCACTTGAGGATCTCGGCCTCGGTGAGCCCCTCGCCCACGTCGGGCATCTTGAACTCGCGTACGGACGCTTCCGTCATCGTCGTCACGACCCTCTCCTCAGTACGCCAGGGCACGGTCGACGGCGTCGAGCACCCGGTCCAGGCCAGGCAGGTACTCCTCCTCCAGGCGCGCCGGCGGGTACGGGGCGTGATAGCCGCCGACCCGCAGGACCGGCGCCTCCAGGTGGTAGAAGCAGCGCTCCGTGATCCGGGCGGCGATCTCCGCGCCCGATCCGAAGAACACCGGTGCCTCGTGGACCACGACCAGGCGGCGGGTCTTCTCCACCGACGTCTGGATCGAGTCGAAGTCCAGCGGGGAAACCGAGCGCAGGTCCAGGACCTCGAGGTTCTTGCCCTCCTCGGCGGCCGCGGCGGCGACCTCCTGGCAGAGCTTCACCATCGGGCCGTAGGCGACCAGTGTCAGGTCGGTGCCCTCGCGGACGACCTGGGCCTTGTGCAGCGGGCCCGGGATCGCCTCGGTGTTGACCTCGCCCTTGTCCCAGTAGCGCCGCTTCGGCTCGAAGAAGATCACCGGGTCGTCGCTCTGGATGGCCTGCTGCATCATCCAGTACGCGTCGGAGGCGTTGGACGGGGAGACGATCTTCAGGCCCGACACGTGCGCGAAGAGCGCCTCGGGGGACTCCGAGTGGTGCTCGACCGCGCCGATGCCGCCGCCGTAGGGGATGCGGACGACGACCGGCATCTTGACCTTGCCCAGCGAGCGCGCGTGCATCTTCGCGAGCTGGGTGACGATCTGGTCGTAGGCCGGGAAGACGAAGCCGTCGAACTGGATCTCCACGACCGGGCGGTAGCCGCGCAGGGCCATGCCGATCGCGGTGCCGACGATGCCCGACTCGGCGAGCGGGGTGTCGATGACGCGGCTCTCGCCGAAGTCCTTCTGCAGGCCGTCCGTGACGCGGAAGACGCCGCCGAGCTTGCCGACGTCCTCGCCCATGACGAGGACCTTGGGGTCCGTCTCGAGGGCGCGGCGCAGCGACTCGTTGATCGCCTTGGCCAGGGCCAGGTTCTTGGTGGTCGCGTTGTCCGCCATGTCAGTTACCCCCCGTACCCGCGGCGAAGCCGCTGTCGGACTCCGTCGCGAACGACTCCTGGTACGCGGCGAACTGGGCCCGCTCCTCGTCGACGAGCGCATGTCCGTCCGCGTACACGTTCTCGAAGATGGCGAAGTGGTCCGGGTCCGGCATGGCGCGGACCGCTTCGCGCACTCGCCTTCCCAACGCCTCGCTCTCGGCCTCGAGTTCCGCGAAGAATCCCTCGTCCGTGTGGTTCGACGCCTCGAGGTGGCGGCGCAGGCGCAGGATCGGGTCCTTCGCCTCCCAGGACTCGCGCTCCTCGTCGGCCCGGTACTTGGTGGGGTCGTCGGAGGTGGTGTGCGCGCCCATGCGGTACGTGTACGCCTCGACGAGGGTGGGGCCCTCGCCGTTGCGGGCGCGCTCCAGCGCCCACCTGGTGACCGCGAGGCAGGCGAGGACGTCGTTGCCGTCGACGCGGACGCCCGGGAAGCCGTAGCCCTGCGCGCGCTGGTAGAGCGGGACGCGGGTCTGCTTCTCGGTGGGCTCGGAGATCGCCCACTGGTTGTTCTGGCAGAAGAACACGACCGGCGCGTTGTAGACGGCGGAGAAGGTGAAGGACTCCGCCACGTCGCCCTGGCTGGAGGCGCCGTCGCCGAAGTAGGCGATCACCGCGCTGTCCGCGCCGTCCTTGGCGACGCCCATCGCGTACCCGGTCGCGTGCAGCGTCTGGGAGCCGATGACGATCGTGTAGAGGTGGAAGTTGTTGCTGTTGGGGTCCCAGCCGCCGTTGTTCACGCCGCGGAACATGCCGAGCAGGTTGGTCGGGTCGACGCCGCGGCACCAGGCGACGCCGTGCTCGCGGTAGGTCGGGAAGACGTAGTCGTCGTCGCGCAGGGCCCGGCCGGAGCCGATCTGGGCGGCCTCCTGGCCGAGCAGCGACGCCCACAGGCCGAGCTCGCCCTGCCGCTGCAGGGAGGTGGCCTCGGCGTCGAAGCGACGGGTGAGCACCATGTCGCGGTACAGGCCGCGGAGGTCTTCGGGGGTGACGCCGGCGACGTACTGGGCGAACTCGGCGTTCTTCGCGTTCTTGACCCGCTTGCCCTCCGGCGTCAGGAGCTGCACGAGCTCGGGCTCGGCGCTCTTGCCGGCGCCTGCGCGGGTGGTGCGCCCGGTGCCGGTGGTGCCGGCCTTGCTTCCGGCGCTGCGTCGCGGCTTGCGCGCGGCAGTGCTCTCCACGGTCACGTGTGCTCCTCCGTCGTTCCGGCCCCCGGGGTTGCCGGGTGGCTGGGGGTCCCCCGGCTCTTCAGGAGCCTGGGGGAGCGGCTCACCTGTTCCGACACCCGTGCACGGGGTGGGTGCCGCTCGGCCGGAACAGGCGTGACAGGTGCCCCGGCGAGCGCCCTGCAGTCATCACGTTACCCAGTGCTCCACATACTTGTGAAACCCCTCCTGACCTGCGTTTTTGCTTGGATTTCCAAGTAAATCGGCAAAGTCGGGAAGGAGCCTGGTCACAGCCTTGCAGGAGGCCGGAGCAACGGCACGTTAACCCGGCCACCCAGGCCACGGGAAGAGTCAGTATGTGAGACCGGGTGGCGGTACGGGCCCCGCGGGGCTCTTCAGGGCGCCGCCGAAGACCGCCGGACGCCACCCGCGGGCGGCCCGACGCGATCACCGACGACCAACTCTGACACGTGTTGACATCAGGTGACGTTCCGTGACTGTCTGCGACAACGCCCAGCTCACGGCCTCGCTCCGTGCCCTAGCATCGGGCGCGTGCCGCGCTCCTGTGTACCACCGTCCATGCCCCACGCGCCCCCTTTGAGCGCCCTGCTCCGTCGGTACGCCGCCGGTACGGCGCTCGCCTGCGAACCCGTTGACGAAGGCCTGCTCAACCGCGGATACCGGCTGCGCACCACCCGCGGCCGCTATTTCCTCAAGCACCATTTCGACCCCGACACCGCCGACCCCGTCTCCGTCGCCCGTCAGCACCGGGCCACCGAGCGGCTGGCCGACCTCGGCGTCCCGGTCGCTCCCCCGCTGTCCGCACACGACGGACGCACGGTCGCCGTCGTCGGCGGCCGCGTCTACGCCCTGCACCCCTGGGTCGAGGGCCGGCACCGCAACGGCGCCCAGCTCACCGCAGGCCAGTGCGGCCGTCTGGGGGCGCTGCTGGGGGTGGTGCACGCCAGCCTGGAGCACGTGATGCGCACGGCGCGCGAGCCGGAGCGCACTCCTTGCGCCGCGCAACGCGCTCCGGCACGCGGTCCCCAGACGTCCGCCCAGCCGAGCGCTGACCCCGCGGACACCTTCGTCCTCATCGACGACCTCCTCGCGCGCGTGCGCCGCCGACGCCCCGCCGACGCCTTCGACGAACTCGCCCGCCACCGCCTCCTGGAGCGCCGCACACTGCTGGAACGGCACGCGGACCGGCGGCCGCCGCACACGGGGCCGGTCGGCTGGGTGCACGGGGACTTCCACCCCTTCAACCTGCTCTACCGCGGAGACGCGCCCGCCGCCATCGTCGACTGGGACCGGCTCGGCGTGCAGCCCCGCGCGGAGGAGGCCGTCCGCGCCGCCGCGATCTTCTTCGTCCGGCCCGACGGCACACTCGACCTGCCGAAGGCGAGGGCGTACGCACGCGCGTACCGGCGCACGGCCGGCGCCGCACCCTGTGAACTCGCGGCGGCCGTGCATCGCGTGTGGTGGGAGCGGCTCAACGACTTCTGGATGCTGCGCTGGCACTACGAGCGCGACGACACGCGCGCGGACCCGCAGTTCCCTGCCGCCTCCGCGCTGGCCGTCTGGTGGACCCGGGAGTACGACGCGGTCTGCGGCGCGTTCACCGGCTGACCGGGACACCGGCGGCGCCCACGGACCACCGCCCCGCGCCGGACGAGCACGCGCGCGTGGAGCCCTTTCACGGGCTCACGTGTGCGTGGCAGACACGACGCGGGCGGGCCGGCACCCGCAGGGAACCGTGGCGGCATCCGCGGGGCCGGGCGGCCCGGTGTCGCTCAGTTGGGGAGGCCTGCGCCCCCGAGCGTGGTGTTGCCCTGGTCCGCGCCGCCCGTCGGGTCCTCCGAGGCCGGGGGGCTCGGGTCGGTCTCCGTGTCGGACGGCTTGTCCGACGGCTGGGTGGCCGTCTCGCCGTCCGTCGGCTCGCCCGTGGCGGACTGGGACGGCGAGGAGGACGGCGAGCGCGACGGCGTGTACGACGGCGAGTAGTTGTGGTTGTCGTTGGATCCCGTGCCGTCGTCCGTGCTGTCGCCCGTGGACGTTTCGGTCTCCTCCTGGCTCGGCTCCGCGCTCGGCGAGACGTCCGAGGCGGTCGGCGAGGCCGAGGGCGACGGGCGGGTCCCGCCGCCGTCCTTGTCGCCCACCTTGTTGTTCAGGGCGAGCGCGACGCCCGCGGCAATGGCGATCACCGCGAAGACTGCGAGGATCCACAGCTTGCCGCGGCCGCTGCCCTTGTTGCCGTGGCCCTCGAAGCCGCCGTCGTCGCCGCCGCCGTAACCGGTGGGCAGGATCGGCTGCGGGATCTGCGAGGTGCTGGAGCCGTCCGCGCCGTGCGGCAGCACGGTGGTGCTCGCGTAACCGCCGGGGGGCGTGCCGCGGCCGTCGGCGACGCCCACGGGCCCGGTGTTCCAGGTGCCGGTGTGACCGCCCTGGTCGTACAGCATCTGCAGCCCGTACTGGACGAGGCCGCGCATCTCCTCCGCCGTCTGGAAACGGTCGTCGGGGTCCTTCGCCAGAGAACGCATGACGAGCCCGTCGAGTTCCGGCGGGCACTCCCCGCCCGAGGTCTGCGACGGCGGCACCGGGATGTCCTGGACATGCTGGTAGACCACCGACAGCGGCGTCTCACCGGTGAAGGGGGGACGCAGCGCGAGCAGTTCGTACAGCAGGCAGCCCGTCGCGTACAGGTCGGAACGGTGGTCGACGGCCTTGCCGAGCGCCTGCTCCGGGGAGAGGTACTGCGGGGTGCCCATGACCATGCCGGTCTGCGTCATCGTCGTGGACGCACCGTGCAGGGCGCGCGCGATGCCGAAGTCCATCACCTTGACCGCGCCGTTGTGCGTGATGATCACGTTCGCCGGCTTGATGTCACGGTGCACGATGCCGTGCTGGTGCGAGTAGGCGAGCGCCTCGAGCACGCCGGAGGTGATGATCAGGGCCTGCTCGGGCCCGGGTGCCTCGGCGTTGAGGAGGAGGTCGCGAATGGTGCGTCCCTCGACGATCTCCATCACGATGTACGGCACGCTCTGGCCGCCCACGAAGTCCTCGCCGGAGTCGTACACGGCGACGATCGCATGGTGGTTGAGACCGGCCACCGACTGGGCCTCACGCGTGAAGCGGGCCTTGGACACCGGGTCCTCGGCCAGATCGGCGCGCAGCAGCTTGACCGCGACGGTGCGTCCGAGACGCACGTCCTCGGCTGCGAACACCTCGGCCATGCCGCCCCGGCCGAGTCTGCGGGTCAGCCGGTACCGGCCGTCTCCGACGAGCCCTCCGTTGCCCCAGTTCTCCGGCGCATCTGACATACCGCCGCCAGTCGCCTCGGGGTCGGACGGGCCCTGAGCGCGCTGCTGTGCCATCAGTCCTCGCCGTCGTTTCTGCCCGCGGTGCGCGCGGTGTTGTCACGGTCTCCGTCGGCCACGCTACAGCCTCCGCGCAATCCTCCGGTCCGGGACGATCGCCATGATGACGACCCGGACGTGCCCGGGCGCGGGTCCGGGACGGACGGGTCATGCAACCCCCACCCCGTGCCGACGTGCAAATCCTGTGTACCTGCCGTACGGCGGCTGTAACGCTTCCGCGACGCTTCTTCCTCCTAGGGTCACGGAACGGGCACCGAACTTGACGTGTCGGTGCCCTGCGGCAGACTTGGCCGGGAATAGCACTTTGGATCAACGGCAGTCAACGGTGCCGAAGGCCTACGGGGGACGCAGAAGATGAGCCACGACGGCGGGCAAGGCCGGTACGCGGGGCGGGCGCTCGCCGCCGGCCGCTATCAGCTGCGCGACCTGCTCGGCGAGGGCGGCATGGCCTCGGTGCACCTCGCCTACGACTCCGTGCTCGACCGGCAGGTCGCGGTCAAGACCCTGCATACCGAGCTGGGCCGTGAGCAGGCCTTCCGCGAGCGGTTCCGCCGCGAGGCCCAGGCCGTGGCCAAGCTCACGCACACCAACATCGTCTCCGTCTTCGACACCGGAGAGGACGAGGTCGACGGGCTGACGACCCCGTACATCGTCATGGAGTACGTCGAGGGCCGCCCGCTCGGCTCGGTGCTCGACGAGGACGTGCGACGGCAGGGCGCGATGCCCGCCGACAAGGCGCTGAAGATCACCGCGGACGTGCTGGCGGCCCTGGAGATCAGCCACGAGATGGGGCTGGTCCACCGCGACATCAAACCCGGCAACGTGATGATGACCAAGCGCGGCGTGGTCAAGGTGATGGACTTCGGCATCGCACGCGCGATGCAGTCCGGCGTCACCTCGATGACGCAGACCGGCATGGTGGTGGGCACTCCGCAGTACCTCTCGCCCGAACAGGCCCTGGGGCGTGGCGTGGACGCCCGGTCCGACCTCTACTCGGTCGGCATCATGCTGTTCCAACTGGTCACCGGAAGACTGCCGTTCGAGGCGGATTCACCGCTTGCGATCGCGTACGCGCACGTGCAGGAGGAGCCGGTGGCTCCCTCGTCGATCAACCGGGCGCTGCCGCCGGCCGTCGACGCACTCGTCGCGCGCGCGCTGAAGAAGAACCCGAACGAGCGTTTTCCGACCGCGGTCGCCATGCGCGACGAGTGCCTGCGCGTCGCCGCGTCCTTCCAGCCGGCCCCGCCGAGCATCGTCCCGGGCGCGCAGACGGCGAGCGGCGCGGGCGTCGGCTCCGCGGTGTTCCCGCCGGTCGGCCAGGGCACCCCGGCACCCCAGGGAAACGTCCAGACGCCCTACCAGCCCGCGCCGAACCCCAACCCGTACGGCACCCCGACGCCGTCGCCCTCCTACGGCTACCCGCAGCAGGGCGGCTATCAGACGCCGGCGCCGGCGTACAACCACCAGCATGCGCCCACCCCGCCCGGGTACCACCTGAGCCCGCAGGCGTCGACCGCGGTGGCCCAGAGCAGCGCCCGCCGGAGCAGGGCGGTGTTGATCTGCTCGGCCGTGGTCGCCGTGGTGGCGGTCGGCGGCCTCATGGGCAGCCTCGCCACGAACGGGGACGGCAACGGCGCCAAGGGCGGCAGGAGCAGCGCCTCGCCCTCGGCGACCAAGGCAGCGGGCTACCGCGCACCGGACCCCACCAAGACGATCGATGCGACGGAGTGCTCCGAGCCGAAGGAGTCGTACAACGACCCCGACAAGATCCAGGTCCCGAACTTCAGGTTCAAGTACATCGGCTCGGTCAAGGAGTGCTTCCAGGCCGCCGGCTGGAAAATCAAGGTCACGAACATGGACGAGAACACGTACGGCGCCGGGGCGGTCATGGACCAGTTCCCGTCCGCCGGGACGGACGTCGACCCGGCGGACATGCCCGAGATCGAGCTGAAGGTGTCCACGGGCAACCCGGCTTCCTGACGCAACGGTCCGAGGCAGCAGCACGAGGAGTGGGGCCCGGCGTCCTGGACGCCGGGCCCCACTCCTCGTCGGGTCGGTTCGGGTGGGGTCGGGCTCTACAGGTACGGTCCGCCGGTGCGGCCGCCCGCGCGCGGGTCGTCGCCGCCCTCGTGGCCGACGCCCGGCGGCAGGGCGCGGCGCATCTGCTCGAGTTGGGCACGCGCGGCCATCTGCTGCGCGAAGAGGGTGGTCTGGATGCCGTGGAAGAGGCCCTCGAGCCAGCCGACCAACTGGGCCTGCGCGATGCGCAGCTCCGCGTCGCTCGGGGTCGACTCCTCGTTGAAAGGCAGAGAGAGCCGCTCCAGTTCCTCGACCAGTTCCGGCGCCAGGCCGTCCTCCAGCTCCTTCACCGAGCTCGAGTGGATCTCCTTCAGCCGGGCCCGGCTCGCCTCGTCGAGAGGAGCCGCGCGCACCTCCTCGAGCAGTTGCTTGATCATGCTGCCGATGCGCATCACCTTCGCGGGCTGCTCGACCTGCTCCGTCACCGGGATCTCACGGGAGTCCTCGTCGGCGTCGATGCCGCCCAGCGCCATGCCGTCCTGGCCGACGACCAGGATCTTCTGGGCGTTCTCCGGCGACCTTTCGTTCCTCGACATCTCCATGCCGCCATTCTCGCGCACGCTCCGCACCGCCATGTTCCTGCCCCCGCGACAGTCGCCCGCCGTTCCCGTTCGGCGGAATCCGGAATGCGGTTCCATTTGACGAATGTGAGGCTTGTCGCGTCCTTATCTTGGCAAATAGGGCGTGTTTCGAAAGTGGTGTCGCCTGCCCGAAAGGCAGGCCGGGCAGCGTCCGGTGCGTGCGATCGCAAGGCGGAGGCTCGCCCCGTTACTGGTCGTATCGGGGCGATCCCGACAACGCGGCTGGGGATCCCCCTCCGGGAGAGCGCGTGCCGGACGCCGCCCGGCAGACGGGACTCTCGAAACACGCCCAAGGTCTCCTCTCGGCGACCGGGTACTGGGAGGGGGTCACTGACGTGACTCCATGGCAGCGGACGTCGGGCGCGACGCGTACCGGCGATCGAGGGCGCGCTGAGACGCGCGTACGGAAGCGGGCGAGGCGCACGGCCGCGCTCGCGCGGAGGCCTGCGGCGACGGGGGCGGTGGCCCTGGCGGGTGCGCTCCTGCTGCTGCCGGGCGGCGGCGCGCCGTACGCGGCCGCCCCCGCGCACTTCGTCGCACCGCGGCCCGTCGGCCCGTCCGCGTCCCCCTCCGCCCGTGAACCGGAACGGGCGGGCAGCCGGGCGGGCGAAGGCCGGCAGCGGCCCGGGCGGACGGCCGACGAGACCGACGCGGCGGACGACGCGTCCGGCGTGGGCGCGCTGCCCGACGAACCGGACGAAGCCGGCGACGGCGACACCGAGGCCGGGGACGGCGATCCCGACGACGACACCGCCGCGTCCGCGCCGCCGAAAGCCTCCGCTCCCGCGACCCCGGGCACGCCGCGGGACGACGTCCGGCAGGCGGCCGCCCAGGGGGAGCGGGCCGACGGTCCCGTGCTGCAGATCCTGCCGCTGGGCAGCGGCCTCGTCCTCATCGGCCTGGGCATCGCCCTGGCCCTCGCGGCGCTGCGTCTGCGGCGCGGGTAGCGCCGGCGCCGCGGGCAGGCCGCCCCGGGTGGCCCTCGAGGCGTCGCCGGAACGTCCTCACGGGTCCCGGGGTCCCGGGGTCCTCAGGAGGTCCGGGGGCTCTCGGGGGCCCTCATGGGGTGATCAGCAGCACCTTGCCGACATGGCCGCTCTCCTCGACGACTCGGTGGGCGGCTGCCGCCTCACTCATCGGCAGTTCGCGGTCGACGACCGGGCGTACGTGGCCGCTCGCGAGCAGCGGCCAGACGTGCTCGCGCACGGCGGCCACGATGGCGGCCTTCTCCTCCAGCGGCCGGGCCCGCAGCGAGGTCGCGCTGACCGCGGCCCGCTTCGCGAGGAGCATGCCGATGTTCAGTTCCGCCTTGACGCCGCCCTGCATCCCGATGATCGCGAGCCTGCCGTTGACGGCGAGGGCCCGCACGTTGCGGTCCAGGTACTTCGCGCCCATGTTGTCGAGGATGACGTCGGCGCCGGCGCCGTCGGTGGCCTTCTTCAGCTCGGCGACGAAGTCCTGCTCGCGGTAGTCGATCAGGATGTCGGCGCCCAGCTCGGCGCACCGGTCCAGCTTCTCGGCGGTCCCCGCGGTGACGGCCACCTTCGCGCCGACGGCCTTGGCCAGCTGGATCGCCATGGTGCCGATGCCGCTGGACCCGCCGTGCACCAGCAGCGTCTCGCCCGGCCGCAGGTGAGCGATCATGAAGACGTTCGACCAGACGGTGCTGGTGACCTCGGGGAGCGCGGCGGCCCGGCGCAGGTCGACGCCCTGCGGCACGGGCAGCAGCTGACCGGCCGGCACGGCGACCCGCTGCGCGTACCCGCCGCCCGCGAGCAGCGCGCACACCTCGTCGCCGACGTTCCAGCCGGACACCCCCGGGCCCAGGGCGGCGATCCTGCCCGAGCACTCCAGGCCGGGGTGGCGGGATGCCCCGGGCGGCGGGTCGTAGAAGCCCTGCCGCTGCAGGATGTCGGCCCGGTTGACGGCGCTGGCCACCACCTCGACCAGGACCTCGCCCTCCCCGGGTACGGGATCGGGGACCTCGTCCCAGACCAGCGCCTCGGGACCACCGGGTTCGGGAATCGTGATCGCATGCATGGGGCGACGCTACTCCTCCCCACTTCCCCTCCTCCGAACATGGTCCGCGGGCCCGCGGAGAGGGGCGCGGGCGAAAACCCACGTGCGATCACCGATGAGTTCCGGCGAAGGTAAAGGTCTCCCCATGCGTAGCCGAGTACGCGGAAGGAACCCCATGAGCGATCACACCGCCGGCCTGGCGATCGAGACCGCGGGCCTGGTGAAGACGTTCGGCGACACCAGGGCGGTGGACGGCGTCGACCTCGCCGTGCCCACCGGCACGGTCTACGGCGTCCTCGGCCCGAACGGCGCCGGCAAGACCACCACCGTCAAGATGCTGGCCACCCTGCTGCGGCCCGACGGCGGTGAGGCCCGGATCTTCGGCCACGACGTCGTCCGCGAGGCCGACGAGGTACGCGGCCGGGTCAGTCTCACCGGCCAGTACGCCTCCGTCGACGAGGACCTGACCGGCACCGAGAACCTGGTGCTCCTCGGGCGGCTCCTCGGCCACGGCAAGAAGGCGGCGCGGGATCGGTCCGGCCAGCTCCTGGCGGCCTTCGGGCTCGCGGAGGCCGCCGCGAAGCAGGTCAAGCACTACTCGGGCGGCATGCGGCGCCGCATCGACATCGCCGCCTCCATCCTCAGCACTCCCGACCTGCTCTTCCTCGACGAGCCGACCACCGGACTCGACCCGCGCAGCCGCAACCAGGTCTGGGACATCGTGCGGGCGGTGGTCGCCCAGGGCACCACCGTGCTGCTGACCACGCAGTATCTCGACGAGGCCGACCAGCTTGCGTCCCGGATCGCCGTCATCGACCGGGGCCGGGTCATCGCCGAGGGCACGAAGGGCGAACTGAAGGCGTCCGTCGGCGCCGGCTCCGTCCATCTGCGGCTGCGGGACGCCGGCCAGCGGGCGACGGCCGAGCAGGTGCTGCGGCTGACGCTGGACGCCGACGTCCAGCCCGAGCCGGACCCCGTGGCGCTGACCGCCCGGCTGAGCGCCGCCGCGCAGGACGGCGCCGCCGAACAGGCCGCCCGGGCCCTCGGCGAACTCGCCCGGGCCGGCGTCACCGTCGACAACTTCTCCCTGGGCCAGCCCAGCCTGGACGAGGTGTTCCTCGCCCTCACCGGACACGACACACAGGCCGACGCCGACAGCCGGGCGGCCCGGGAAGGCGAGGAGGCGGCATGAGCACCACGACCACCGCGGAGGTCCAGGACCTCGCGCCGGTCAGCGCCGAGTCGCTGGCCGCCCTGCTCGTCACCAAGGAGCGGCCGCCGCGCCCGAGCGCGCTGTCCGCCTCCCTGACCTTCGGCTGGCGGGCCGTCCTCAAGATCAAACACGTCCCGGAACAGCTCTTCGACGTGACCGCTTTCCCGATCATGATGGTGCTGATGTACACGTATCTCTTCGGGGGCGCCCTGGCCGGCTCCCCGGAGAAGTACATCCAGTTCCTGCTGCCGGGCATCCTGGTGATGTCGGTCGTGATGATCACGATGTACACGGGTGTCTCGGTGAACACCGACATCGAGAAGGGCGTCTTCGACCGGTTCCGGTCGCTGCCGATCTGGCGGCCGTCGACGATGGTCGGCTATCTGCTCGGCGACGCCCTGCGGTACACGATCGCGTCCGTGGTCATGCTCACCGTGGGCATCGTGCTCGGCTACCGGCCGGACGGCGGGGTCGCGGGAGTGGTCGCCGGGATCGCCCTGCTGATCGTCTTCTCGTTCGCGTTCTCGTGGATCTGGACGATGTTCGGGTTGCTGCTGCGCACCGAGAAGTCGGTGATGGGCGTCAGCATGATGGTGATCTTCCCGCTCACCTTCCTGTCCAACGTGTTCGTCGATCCGCACACCATGCCGGGGTGGCTGCAGGCGTTCGTCAACAACAGCCCGGTCACCCACCTCGCCTCGGCGGTGCGCGGCCTGATGGCGGGCGACTGGCCGGGGGCCGAGATCGCCTGGACGCTGGGCTGGGCCGGACTGTTCGTGCTGGTCTTCGGGCCGGTCACGATGCGGCTCTACAACCGCAAGTAGCGCGGCCCCAAGCCCGCTACGACCCCGGCCGTCGGCCCCGGCGCCTCCCGCTACGACCCCGGCCGTCGGCCCCGGCGCCTCCCGCTACGACCCTGGCCCTCGGCCCCGGCACATCCCGCCTCACCGAAGTCCGCGGCCCCAGGCAGCACCACAGACCCGCGGCAGCAGCACGGCCCCGCGACCGGCGCGTGGCTCGCCGGCCCGCCGTTCCCGCCGGCCCGCCTCAGGCCGGCGGGAGCGGCGGAACGCCGGGCATACCCGGCGGTCCGAGTGGGGACCGTCCGGGGCCGGGGCCGATCCGCACGATCGCGACCAGCCGGTCCGTCGGCTCCAGCACCCCGATCGCCGGATCGTCGTAGGCGAGCACCCGGTGGCCGCGGACGACGCTCACCACCAGGTCGGCCGTCTCCCGCGGCCCCCGGCCCACCTCGGCCTTGGTGACGGGTCGTTCCACGAGGTCGAGCCCGTCGCCCTGCCGGATGAGGTCCTCCATGACGCTGCCCGCCGCCGGGCTGAGCACGGACAGGCCGAGCAGCCGGCCGGCCGCCCCGGCACTGGTGATGACCTCGTCGGCGCCGGACTGCCGGAGCAGCGGCGCGTTCTCCTCCTCACGGACCGCCGCCACGATCTTCGCCCCGGGATTGAGCTGCCGGGCCGTCAGCGCCACCAGCACGGCCGTGTCGTCGCGCTGGGTCGCGATGACGATGCGCCCCGCCCGCTGCACCTCCGCCCGCCGCAGCACGTCGCTGCGCGTGGCGTCGCCGACGACGCCCTCGTAGCCCTCGGCCCGGGCCGCGTCGATCACCTTCACGCTCGGGTCGATCACCACGACCTGCTCCTTGCGCAGCCCGGAGGCACAGGCCGTCCGGATCGCGGACCGCCCCTTCGTTCCGAAGCCGACGACGACAGTGTGGTCGCGCAAGGGGACCTCCGGGATCATGGACATCTGCGGGCTCATGGACACGTGTTGCAGCATGACGGGCACCGGCCCGCCGGGAACCATGGTGCCCACCGTTCGGATCACCATCACAGGGGGCACGGGTTGAAGGACCACGAACGACCGCCGGCACGTCCGGTCAGGCTGTCCCTCTTCAGATCCCTCTGGTACCGCTCACACACCGAGGCCCGGGACGACGCCGAGGCGGGCCGCTCCATCACGATGCCCGTACGGATCGGCGCACCCCCGCTGTTGCAGGTGCTGCGCCGCCTCAGCGTCGCCCTGCTGGTGCTCGCGATCACCACACTGATCGTCTACGCCGACCACGACGGCTACAACGACAACTCGGACGGCTCCGTGAGCCTCCTGGACGCCGCCTACTACGCCACCGTCACGCTCTCCACCACCGGCTACGGCGACATCACCCCGGTCAGTGACACGGCCCGGCTCATCAACATCCTCGTCATCACCCCGCTGCGCGTCCTCTTCCTGATCATCCTGGTCGGCACCACCCTCGAGGTACTCACCGAACGCACCCGGCAGCAGGTCCGCATCCACCGCTGGCGGGTCCGCACCAGCGGCCACATCGTGGTCGTCGGTTACGGCACCAAGGGCCGTCACGCGGTGCAGACGCTGGTCGGGAAGGGCATCGCCAAGGAGAACATCGTGATCGTGGACGCACAGCGCAAGTCCGCGCTCGCGGCCGGCGACGACGGACTGGTGTCGGTGACGGGGGACGCGACCCGCTCGGAGACCCTGGTGAAGGCCGAGGTGCAGAATGCCTCACGGGTGATCGTGGCCCCTCAGCGCGACGACACCGCGGCCCTCGTCACCCTGACCGCCCGCCAGCTCAACCGGCGCGCCACGATCGTCGTCGCGGCCCGCGAGGACGAGAACGTGCCGCTGCTCAAACAGAGCGGCGCCGACACCGTGGTCACCAGCTCCAGCTCCGCCGGCCGACTGCTCGGCGTGTCACTGGTCAGCCCGACCGTGGCCCAGACGCTGGAGACCCTGATGACCCTCGGCAGCGGCCTGGACCTCATCGAGCGCCCGGTCGCCAAGGCGGAGGTGGGAGAGGAGCCGCGCTCCTGCGCGGACCTGATCGTGGCAGTCGTCCGGGGCAAGCAGTTCCTGGACTACGCCGACCCCCGGCTCGCACGTCTCCAGTCGGGGGATCGTGTGATCACCGTCAGCCGGGCCGCACCGGCCGCCGAGGAACAGGAAAGTTTCACGTGAAACACCGCCGGTTTCACGTGAAACAGGCGCCGACCCCGGCCGCCGCCCACGGCAGGTCGAGGAGTTCGGCCTCCTGACCTGCCCGCGCACCACCCGGCGGCACGATGGCGAGGGCATCGGCCGCCGCGATGCCGCGCAGCATGGCCGGCCCGTTGTAGTGCAGCGGCATGACGTGGTCGGCCCGCAGGGACACCGGGACGAGCCGGGTGTCGTGCGGATGCCCGTGCACCGTCTCCCGCAACGGCAGCGCGTACGGCTCGGGCGCAGGGCGGGCGGCCAGGGCCCGCAACAGCGGCTCCGCCAGTGTGAGCAGGCCGGAGACGGCCGCGAGGGGGTTGCCGGGCAGCCCGACGAGGTACTGGTCTTCCTTGGTACGGGCCAGCAGCATGGGGTGGCCGGGGCGCACCTTCACGCCGTCGACGAGAAGCTCGGCGTCGATACGGCGCAGTGTGGGGTGCACATGGTCGACGGGCCCCGCGGCAGTGCCTCCGGTGGTGACGATCAGGTCGGCGCTCGAACCGGTGACCGCCTTGTGCAGGGCCTTCGCGTCGTCGCCGAGCCTGCGCACGGCGACGACATCGGCGCCGAGCCCCCGCAGCCACGGGGGCAGCATCGGGCCGAGCGCGTCCCGGATGAGTCCGTCGCGCGGGCGGCCCTCGGCGAGCAGTTCGTCGCCGAGGACGAGCACCTCGACCCGGGGCCGGGGGACGACGGTCAGCGTGTCGTATCCGGCGGCCGCGGCGAGACCGAGCACGGCCGGCGTCACCACCGCTCCGGCGAGCAGCAGCTGGTCCCCGCTGCGGCACTCCTGGCCCCGCGGCCGGATGTCCTGGCCGTGCTGCATCTCGCGGGTGGGGTGCAGCCGGCCGTTGTCGTCGGTGCGGCCGTGCTCGCTGCGCAGCACGGCGGTGGTGTCCGGGGGGATCCGGGCGCCGGTGGCGATCCGGACGGCCTCTCCGTCGGCGAGGGGCGCGGGGGCCGCGCTTCCGGCCAGCACGCCCTCGTCCCGGACGTGCCAGGGACCGGGACCGGCGACCGCCCACCCGTCCATCGCCGAGGTGTCGAACGAGGGCAGGTCGGTGAGGGCGGTCAGCGGGGCCGCGAGGACGAGGCCGAGGGCGTCGCCGAGGGTCACCGAGACGGGAGCGCGGCGGGCGGCGCGGGATCCTGCCGCCCGGGCGGCGATCGCGCGGGCCTCGGGCCAGAGGGTCGCCCGGTGGCGGCGCTCCTGTGCGGCGGCCCCACGGCCCGTCTCCGGGGTGCGCGACGGCGGGGCACCCTCGCTCGCACGCCGTCCCGGACCGTGGTCGCCGGTCGGGCGGGCGGGGCTGTTGCCGTCCTTCACGAGGGCGAGCGCCTCCTCGACGTCGAGGTCCTCGGCGTCGAGGCCCTGTCCCGTGCCGCCGGGGGTCATCCGGCGTCCGGCCGGGAGCGGTTGCTTTCCGAGCCGGTGGGTTCCGCGCCGGCGGGTTCCGGGCCGGCGGGTTCTGCGGCTCGGTCCTGCTCGGCCTCCTGGGCCCAGCGCAGCGCGAGCGCGGCAGCCTTGCGGGCGGCTTCGGCGACGGCCTCGGGTCCGCCCTGGGCCTGCGCGGCCGCGTAGCCGACCAGGAAAGTGGTCAGCGGGGCCGCGGGCCGGGCCACCCCGTGCGCGGCGTCCCGCGCGAGGTCGAGCAGCACGCCGGTGTCGACGTCGAGGTCGATGCCCAGTTCGTCCTTGACTGCGGAGATCCATTCGTCCAACACGTGGCCATGCTCCCTGATCCGTGCCCTGGCGGAGGCGATGTCGTCCCAGGTGTCGCAGTCGAACGACGCGACGGGGTCGGGGACGTGGGTGAGTTCGAGCCCGGCGGTCAGCCGGCGCAGGGGCAGCCCGGCGAGGCCGCCCCGGTCGGCGGTGAGCACCGCCAGTTCGCGGCGGAGCGCCGCCGTACGGTACGCGGCGACGAGCGGCTGCTCATGGCCGTCGCCGTCGGTGAGCAGCACGCCCTCGCCCGTTCCGGTGCGCAGGGCGGTCAGCAGCCGGCGCACGGTGTCCGCGGTGAGGAACGGCAGATCGGCGGACAGGACGAGGACGTCGTCCGCCGCGGTGTGGCGCAGCCCGGCGTCGAGCGCGGCGACGGGGCCCGCCCCGGGCGGGTCCTCGCGCGCCCAGCGCACCGGCCGGGCGGTGGGGCGGTGCTCGGCGACGACGACGGTGGCGCGCGCGTCGACGCAGGCTCCGAGCACCCGGTCCAGCAGCGCGCGCCCACCCACCAGCACACCCGGTTTGTCGGCGCCGCCCAGCCTGCGGGCGCCGCCGCCGGCCAGCACCACGGCGTCGTAGACGACGGACTCGTTCGAGGTCACCCCACGAGTATGCGGCCCGCTCCGGGCATCCGGTTCCCCTGGATCACCGGGACCGCGTGGGCCCGTCCGGGATCACAGCGTGCGCAGCAGCACCGCCGGCTGTTCCACGCAGTCCGCCACGTGGCGCAGAAATCCACCCGCCGTGCCTCCGTCGCACACCCGGTGGTCGAAGGTGAGCGAGAGCTGGACGACCTGGCGCACGGCCAGTTCGCCCTCGTGCACCCATGGCTTGGGCACGATCCGGCCGACGCCGAGCATGGCCGCCTCGGGGTGGTTCACGATCGGCGTGGATCCGTCGACGCCGAACACGCCGTAGTTGTTCAGCGTGAAGGTGCCGCCGGTCAGGTCGCCCGGAGTGAGGCGTCCGGCGCGGCCGGCCTCGGTGAGCCGGGCGAACTCCGCGGTGAGGCCCTCGGCGTCCCGGGCGTGTGCGTCGCGGACGACCGGTACGACGAGTCCGCGCTCGGTCTGCGCGGCGAACCCGAGGTGGACGTGGTCGAACTGGACGATCTCGCGGGCCGCCGTGTCGACGCTGGAGTTGAGCTCGGGGAACCGCGCCAGGGCCGCGGTGCAGATCCGGGCGAGCAGCGCGAGGAGCGAGATCTTCGGTCCGCCGGCCGCGTTCATGGCGGCGCGGGCGCGCATCAGTTCCGTCGCGTCGGCGTCCACCCAGCAGGTGGCGTCGGGGATCTCGTGCCGGCTGCGGGAGAGTTTGTCGGCGACGGCGCCCCGGACGCCCTTGAGAGGGATACGGCGGCCGTCGGCGGTGACGCCCGCGACGGGCGTCACGACGGTGTCCGGCACGGGCCGCGCGGCGCGGGAGCCGACCGGTGCGGTGGGAGCGCGCAGGGCGTTCTCCACATCGGCCCGCAGGATCAATCCCTCGGGTCCGGACCCGGTGAGCTGCCGCAGATCCAGGCCGTTCTCCCGCGCGAGGCGACGCACCAGCGGGGAGATCACGGGGACGGGGCCGTCGGACGCCGTGTGCGGTGCGCCGACGGTACCGGCCTCGACCGGCACAGCCACGGGAGCCGGAGCGGCGTGGGACAGGGCGTGCGGCTTCGCCACCGGAGTCGTCGTCGCGGCCCGCGAGGGGTCGTGCGCCGTCGGCGGAGCGGCGGCCGGCCTCGTCGCCGGGGACGCGGTCGGCGGAGTGGGCTGGACCGGCCGCACCCGCCTGCGCCGTGCCGGGGCCTCTGAGGTGCCGTAACCCACCAGCACGTTGCCCGAGCCCTCGGCCGGCCCACCCCGTCCGGCCGGGCCGGCGGGTCCGAGCGCGTCGCCGGACGCGGGGGCGCCGACCGCGACCGTGATCAGCGGCGCGCCGACGGGCAGTTCCGTGCCCTCCTCGCCGAAGCGGGCCGTGACCACGCCGCCGTACGGGCAGGGCACCTCGACCATCGCCTTGGCCGTCTCGACCTCGACGACCGGCTGGTCGACGGCGACCACGTCGCCGACCTGGACCAGCCAACGGACGATCTCCGCCTCGGTGAGCCCTTCTCCGAGGTCGGGCAGCTTGAACTCCAGTACCTGTGCCATCAGTTCCCGCCCTCCCACTGCAGCCGCGCCACGGCGTCCAGGATGCGGTCGACGCCGGGCAGGTGGTGGCGCTCCAGCATCGGCGGCGGATACGGCAGGTCGAACCCGGCGACGCGCAGCACCGGCGCCTCCAGGTGGTGGAAGCAGCGCTCGGTGACGCGGGCCGCGATCTCTCCGCCGGGGCCGCCGAAGGAGCCCGACTCGTGGACGACGACCGCGCGGCCGGTGCGCCGCACCGACGCGGCGACCGTCTCGTCGTCGAAGGGCACCAGGGAGCGCAGATCGACGACCTCGAGGTCCCAGCCCTCGGCCCGCGCCGCCTCGGCGGCCTCGAGACAGACCGGAACCGACGGCCCGTACGTGATCAGGGTCGCGCTGCGGCCCGGCCGCCGCACGACCGCGCGCCCGATCGGCTCGACGGACTGCGGTTCCTGCGGGTTCCACGAGTCCTTGGACCAGTACAGGCGCTTGGGTTCGAGGAAGACGACCGGGTCGTCGGAGGCGATGGCGGCGCGCAGCAGACCGTAGGCGTCGGCGACCGTGGCGGGCGTGACGACGTGCAGGCCCGGAGTCGCGATGTAGTACGCCTCGGAGGAGTCGCTGTGGTGCTCGACGCCGCCGATACCGCCGCCGTAGGGAACGCGGACGGTGATCGGCAGCGGCATCCGGCCGCGGGTGCGGTTGCGCATGCGGGCGACATGGCTGATGAGCTGCTCGAACGCCGGATAGGCGAAGGCGTCGAACTGCATCTCCACGACCGGGCGCAGCCCGTACATGGCCATGCCGACAGCGGTGCCGAGAATGCCGGCCTCGGCGAGCGGGGTGTCCGTGCAGCGGTCCTCGCCGAACTCCCTCGCGAGCCCGTCGGTGACCCGGAAGACCCCGCCGAGGGCGCCCACGTCCTCGCCCAGGACGTGCACGGTCGGGTCGGCGGCCATCGCGTCACGGAGCGCGCGCGTGAGGGCCTGCGCCATGGTGGCGGGCTTGAGGGCGACCGTCGTCATCAGTGCGCGCCTTCCTGCTCGGCCTCGAGCTCCGCCCGCAGCATCGCCTGCTGCTCGCGCAGCTGCGGGGTGGGTTCGGCGTACACGTGGGAGAACAGGTCCATCGGGTCGAGGACAGCGTCCTGGTTCATCCGGGCGCGCAGGTCTGCGGCCATCTCCTCGGCGGCCTCCCGCACGGTGCGCCGGGTGTCCTCGTCGAGCAGCCCGCGCGCGGTCAGCTCGCGCTCCAGGAGCTCGATCGGGTCGTGCTCGCGCCAGGTCTCGACCTCGGCGTCGGCGCGGTAGCGGGTGGCGTCGTCGGCGTTGGTGTGCGCGTCGATGCGGTACGTCACCGCCTCCACGAGGGTCGGGCCGCCGCCTTCCCGTGCGCGGCGCACGGCGTCGGCCAGCACCTCGTGCACGGCCGCCGCGTCGTTGCCGTCGACCAGCCGGCCCGGCATGCCGTATCCGACGGCCTTGTGGGCCAGCGACGGGGCGGCGGTCTGCTTGGCGAGCGGCACGGAGATCGCGAAGCCGTTGTTCTGCACGAGGAAGACGACCGGCGCCTGCCAGACGGCGGCGAAGTTCAGCGCCTCGTGGAAGTCGCCCTCACTGGTGCCGCCGTCGCCGACCATGGCGAGCGCGACCACGTCGTCCCCCTTGAGGCGGGCGGCGTGCGCGAGGCCCACGGCGTGCGGGAGCTGGGTGGCGAGCGGGGTGCACAGGGGTGCGACCCGGTGCTCGTGGGGGTCGTAGCCGGTGTGCCAGTCGCCGCGCAGCAGGGTGAGGGCCTCGACGGGGTCCACGCCGCGTGCGACGACGGCGAGGGTGTCGCGGTAGCTGGGGAAGAGCCAGTCCCGCTCCTCCAGGACGAGAGCGGCGGCGACCTCGCACGCCTCCTGGCCGGTGCTGGACGGGTAGACGGCGAGTCTGCCCTGCTTGGTGAGGGCGGTGGCCTGGACGTTGTACCGCCGGCCGCGAACCAGCTGCGCGTACAGCCGGCGCAGCAGCTCGGGGTCGGCCTGTGCGGCCGCCTCGGTGCCGAGGACGCGGTACGGCTCCGCGTCGGGCAGCAGCGGCGCGGGATCGGTACGGGGCTGCCAGGCCGGCGGCGGGGTCGGCCGGTACGCGCCCCGCTGCTCCATGACCGTCATGACGGCACCTCCTCGGAGGAGTGGCTACGGGTGGCGCGTCAGTTGTGATGCGCCTCACCTACCGATTGTTCGGTCGTCGGCACATTTTGGCTACAGGGCCCCTCAGGCTGTGGACAAACGGTTCTCCACAACCTGAGATGGGTGCAGTACGTCCATACGGGAGAGGCGGGGGGACATGGCACCTGAACAAATGGCCGCAGGGCCGGAGAGCGGTGCCGCGCTCCCGTCGGGCGGTGCCGCGCTTCCGCCGGGTGGTGCCGGGTCGGGCGGCTCCCAGCCGCCGGGGGGTTCCGCGCCGGGCGGCCCCCAGCCGTCCGCGGGCACTGCTCCTGCGCCCTCGGCCGGGGCCCCGCTGCCGCCGCCGCGTCCGCTCGACGCCATCGACCAGGACATCCTGCAGATGCTCCAGGCGGACGGCCGCGCCTCCATACGCTCGGTCGCCGAACGGGTCCATGTCTCCCGGGCCAACGCCTACGCGCGGATCAACCGGCTCATCGAGGACGGCGTCATCCGCGGCTTCGGCGCCCGCGTCGACCACGAGCGGGCGGGACAGGGCACGAGCGCCTACATCACCCTGACGATCGTGCAGAACTCCTGGCGGACCGTGCGCGAGCAGCTCAGACGGCTGCCCGGCGCCTCCCACATCGCGCTCGTCGGGGGCGACTTCGACGTCCTGCTGCTGGTGCACACACCCGACAACCGGGCGCTGCGCGAGGTGGTCCTCACCCGTCTGCAGGCGATCCCCGAGGTGCTCAGCACCCGCACGCTGCTGGTGTTCGAGGAGGAGGACCTGGAACCGCAGGGCTGAGCCCTACGGGGCCGTGCGCAGCCCCTCGAAGACGAGCCGCACCACCGCGTCCGCCACATCGCTCTCGACCATTCCCCGGCCGCCGGGCCGGTACCACTCGACGATCGAGTTGATCATCCCGAAGACCAGGCGGGTGGCGAGCCGCACCTCCATGTCGCCGCGCACCTCCCCCTCGGCCGCGGCCGCCCTCAGCAGCTCGGCGACCCGGTGGTCGAAGTCCCGGCGCCGCTCCAGGGCCCACCGCTCGGTGTCGGTGTTGCCGCGCACCCGCAGCAGCAGCGTCACGTACGGCAGTTCGCCGATGAGGACCTCGACCATGCGCCGCACGACGTACTCGAGGCGCTCCGAGGCGTGCCCCTCGCGCGCGTGCTCCTCGTCGAGGATCCCGAACAGTCCGTCCAGCGCGCGGCTGACGGCGCGCCGCAGCAGCTCCTCCTTGCCGGCGACGTGGTGGTAGATCGACGACTTGGAGATGCCGGCCGCCCTGGAGAGGTGCTCCATGGAGGTGCCGTCGTAGCCGCGCTCGTTGAACACCTGGACGGCGACGGAGAGCAGGCTCTCCGGGGTGTACGTGTCGCGCTTGGCGGTGGTCACGAGGCGCCCTCCCGCTTCTCCGTGGCGTAGGAGTGCCGGTAGAGCGCGAGGGACGGCGCGTAGCGCCCGGAGGGGTCGCGCTCGTGCAGGTCGTCGAGGAGGGCGCAGGCCCAGGTGCGGCCGAGACGGCGGCTCCACTCGAACGGGCCGAGGGGGTAGTTCACCCCGAGGCGCATCGCGGTGTCGATGTCCTCCTCGGTGGCGACGCCCTTGGCGACCGCGTCGTGCGCGAGGTCGACGATCCGGGCGACCGTACGGGCGACGATCATGCCGGGGACGTCCCCGATGACGCTGACGTCCTTGCCGAGCGCCTGGAACAGGCCGACCGCCTCGGACATGGTCTGCGGGGAGGTGTCCTGGGAGGAGGCCAGGGCGATGCGGGTGGCCTTGCGGTAGTCCAGGGCCAGGTCGAAGTAGACGACGTCGCGGAACTCCACGGAGGTCTGGCCGTCGGCGAGGGCGAGCTGGCCGCCGCCGGGCAGCACCAGGCGGGTGCCGTGGTCCTCGTCCTCCTCGCGGACCTGGATGCCCGCCTCCCGGATCAGCGCGAGCAGCTCCGACGCGGGGCCCAGGTTGCCCTCGGCGACGACGTACGCGGGAGGCCGGGCCTTCTCGGCGGTGTGCGGCTCGGCGGGCTCGGCGCCCTCCCGGTAGTCGTACCAGCCCTGGCCGCTCTTGCGGCCGAGGCGGCCCGACTCGACCAGGCGCCGCTGGGCGAGCGAGGGCGTGAAGCGCACGTCCTGGAAGAAGGACTGCCACACGGAGTGCGTGACCGACTCGTTGACGTCCTGGCCGATCAGGTCGGTCAGTTCGAAGGCGCCCATCCGGAAGCCGCCCGACTCGCGCAGGACCGCGTCGATGGTGGCCGGGTCGGCGCCCTGCGCCTCGTAGACGGCGAACGCCTCGGCGTAGAAGGGCCGCGCGATGCGGTTGACGATGAACCCGGGGGTGTCGGCGCAGGCGACCGGCGTCTTCCCCCAGGCGCGGGCGGTCTCGTACGCGCGCGTGGCCGAGGTGACGTCGGTGGCGTACCCGGAGACGACCTCGACCAGCGGCAGCAGCGGCGCCGGGTTGAAGAAGTGCAGGCCGACGAAGCGCCCCGGGTTGCGCAGGGCGCCGGCGACCGCGGTCACGGACAGGGAGGAGGTGTTGGTGGCGAGCAGGCAGTCCTCGCCGACGACGTCCTCCAGCTGCCGGAACAGCTCCTGCTTGACGTCCAGCCGCTCGACGACGGCCTCCACGACCAGGGAGCAGTCCGCGAGGTCGGCGATGCTCTCCGCGGGCCGCAACCGGGCGCGTGCCTCGTCCCGGTCCGCGGCGGCGAGACGGTCCTTCTCGACGAGCCGGTCCAGGCGGGCGCCGATCGCGGCGGCCGCCTCGCGAGCACGGCCGGGAACGGCGTCGTACAGCCGCACGGGGTGTCCCGCGACCAGTGCGACCTGGGCGATGCCCTGGCCCATGGTGCCGGTGCCGACGACGGCCACGGCGCTGCTGGGGTCGAGTCCTGTCATGTGCGCGATCCTCCCGCACGGGGATTTCCACAGATGCGGCAGGCCCCCTTGTCCCGACCGATCGTTCGGTTACTCTAGCCGTGACTGGCTGTTCCTGCCCAGGTTTCCGCCAGGTCATGAGCTCGACGGAGAGTTCTCAAGACGAGGAGTTGGTCCCGCATGGCCGCCGCCGAACTGACCGCGCACGCTCTGATCGCCCAGCACCGGCCCACCCTCGACCAGGCCCTGGAAGCGATCCGCACGCGCGCGTACTGGTCCCCCCACCCCGAACACCCCAAGGCCTACGGGGAGAACGGCAGCCTGGACGCGGCAGCCGGGAAGGCCGCCTTCGACGCCGTCCTGAACACCCGCCTCGACCTCGGCCAGCCCGGCACGGACGGCTGGGTGGGCGGCGAGGTCTCGCCGTACGGCCCCGAGCTCGGCGTCTCCTACCCGCACGCGGACGTGGACGCTCTGCTGCCCGCGATGCGTGCCGGACAGCGCGCCTGGCGGGACGCGGGCGCGGAGGTACGCGCGGTGGTCTGTCTGGAGATCCTCAAGCGGATCAGCGACCGCACCCACGAATTCGCACACGCCGTCATGCACACGTCCGGCCAGGCCTTCATGATGGCCTTCCAGGCCGGCGGCCCGCACGCACAGGACCGCGGCCTGGAAGCCGTGGCGTACGCCTACGCCGAACAGGTCCGCACCCCCGGCACGGCGGAGTGGAGCAAGCCCCAGGGCAAGCGCGACCCGCTCGCGATGACCAAGAGTTTCACCCCCGTCCCGCGCGGCGTCGCCCTGCTCATCGGCTGCAACACCTTCCCCACGTGGAACGGCTACCCGGGCCTGTTCGCCTCGCTGGCCACCGGCAACGCGGTCCTGGTCAAGCCCCACCCGCGCGCGGTGCTCCCGCTCGCGCTGACCGTGGGCGTCGCGCGCGAGGTGCTCGCCGCGGCCGGCTTCGACCCGAACCTGGTCGCGCTGGCCGCCGAGCGTCCCGGCGAGGGCATCGCCAAGACGCTGGCCACCCGCCCCGAGATCCGGATCGTCGACTACACCGGCTCGACCGCCTTCGGCGACTGGCTGGAGGCCAACGCCCGTCAGGCGCAGGTCTACACCGAGAAGGCCGGCGTCAACACGGTGCTCGTGGAGTCCACCGCGAACTACAAGGGCATGCTCGCCAACCTGGCGTTCTCGCTGTCCCTGTACAGCGGCCAGATGTGCACCACCCCGCAGAACCTGCTGATCCCCCGCGACGGCATCCGCACCGACGAGGGCCCGAAGTCCTACGACGAGGTCGTCGCCGATCTCGCCCGCTCGGTCGACGGTCTCCTCGGCGACGACGCACGAGCGAACGCGCTGCTCGGCGCGATCGTCAACCCCGACGTCAAGGCCCGTCTGGAAGCCGCGGCGGGCCTCGGCGAGGTCGCCCTCGCCTCCCGCGAGGTCGGCAACCCGGAGTTCCCGGACGCGATCGTGCGCACCCCGGTGATCGTCAAGCTGGACGGAGCCAAGCCGGACGACGAGGCCGCCTACATGAGCGAGTGCTTCGGCCCCGTCTCCTTCGCCGTCACGGTCGACTCCGCGGCCGACGCGGTGGCCCTGCTGCGGCGCACCGTGCGGGAGAAGGGCGCGATGACGGTCGGCGCGTACACCACCGACGCCGAGGTCGAGCAGGCCGTCCAGGAGGTCTGCCTGGACGAGGCCGCCCAGCTCTCCCTGAACCTCACCGGCGGCGTCTACGTCAACCAGACGGCCGCGTTCTCCGACTTCCACGGCTCGGGCGGCAACCCGGCGGCCAACGCGGCCCTCACCGACGGCGCCTTCGTCGCGAACCGCTTCCGCGTCGTCGAGGTCCGCCGGGACGCCTAGGGAGCGTCCCCGAGGCGGCGTCCGCCCGAAGACCGGCAGGGCGCCGGCGTCTCCCCCGAGGGGCCCAGGCGCCCCCTGGCGACCCCCGGGGGCGCTTACGGGGCCGAGGCTCCGAAGAGGTGAGGAGCGCCCCCGGCGGCGCTCCAGTGGTACAGCGTCATGGCCACACTGGTCGCGAGGTTGTAGCTGGAGACCTGGGGGCGCATCGGCAGGGCGAGGAGACGGTCGGCCCGCGCGCGCAACTCGGGGGAGAGTCCGCTGCGCTCGGAGCCGAACGCGAGGAGGGCGTCGTCCGGGAGCTCTACGCCCCGGATGTCGTCGCCCTCCGGGTCGAGCGCGAACACCGGGCCGGCCGGCAGTTCGTCCACCGTCAGCCGCTCCACGGCCGTCGCGAAGTGCAGCCCCGCTCCGCCGCGCACCACGGTCGGATGCCACGGGTCGAGCGTGCCGGTGGTGACCACCCCGGTCGCCCCGAACCCGGCCGCGAGCCGGATCACCGCCCCCGCGTTGCCCAGGTTGCGCGGGTTGTCCAGAACCACGACCGGGGTGGTGCGGGACGCCTGCCCGAGCCGGTCCAGATGGGCCTCGCGCGAGGGCCGCACGGCCAGGGCGGCGACCGCGGTGGGATGCGGACGCGGCACCAGGGACGCGTACGTCGCCTCCGGGACCTCCGTCAGCAGCCCGTCCAGCGCCTCACGCACGTCGGGTGCGAGTTCCCCGGCCAGGGCGAGCGCCGCCTCCCGGTCGACGGCGACCGCCACCGGAACCTCCGCGCCGAAGCGCACGGCGTGCTTGAGGGCGTGGAAGCCGTCGAGCAGGACGGCGCCGTCGGCGAGCCGGCGCCACCGGCCGAGCGGGTCGAGACCTGCGGTCACGGGGTCGGTCATGCCGTGAACCCTACGTGGGCGCCACGGGCGCGGGACCCGGGCCGAAAGCGTCGGCCCGAACCCCACGCCGCGTGCCCGGCGTGGGTCCTACGCGCGCGTGCCCGGCGTGGAAGCCGCGGGTGCGTGCTCGGGATCCGGGCGGTCGGGGCCTCCCGGATCCCGCGGCTGCGGCTCGGCCTCCTCCGTCCGCGCGCCGTCGGGACCAGGCTGCCCACGGTCCGGGAGCAGCGCCTCGCGCGCGCGTGCCGCCCAACCGCCGACCCGGTGCAGAAACGGCGTCGGCAGGAAGACCGAGTCCGTCGCGATCATCGCCAGCGAGAAGAACGGCAGCCCGAGCAGGACCGCGATCACCGTGTGCTCCGCGATCATCAACGCCAGCAGCACGTTCTTCAGCCGGCGGTTGAACAGGGTGAACGGGAAGGCCACCTGCACGATGACGGTCCCGTACGTCGCGAGCAGGACCATCGTGCCGCTGGCGGTCACCAGATCGGCGAGCGCGGGCCAGGGCGAGAAGTAGTCCAGGTGCAGGGGGTAGTACGCGGCGGTGCCGTCCTGCCAGCGCGAGCCCTGGATCTTGTACCAGCCGGCCGTCGCGTAGATCAGACAGGCCTCGACCATGATCACGACGAGGGCGCCGTTGTGCAGGACGTTACCGATCACGTCGAGCAGGATCCGCGGCTGCACCGACTTCCCGAGGCGTCCGGCGGCCCACCAGAGCCCCTGCGCGGCCCACGCCGCCCACAGCAGCGCCGGAATGGTCCACTCACTGGGGAAACGGTCCGCCACGGTCACCGCGACCAGCACCGTCCCGGACGCCGCCCACAGAACGGGACCGACCCGGTCCGTGACCCGTTCACCCCGCGCGCGTGCCTCCCGTCCGCGCAGCGCCCGCCGGGCGTCCAGCGACCACACCTGGCCGCAGCGCATGAACATCAGGTAGATCGACATCAGGTGCAGGACGTTGTCGCCGCCGTCGCCCATGAAGACGCTGCGGTTCTGCAGCGAGAGCACGCCGACCATGAACAGCACCGACATCGCGCGCGTGCGCCAGCCCAGCAGCAGCAGCACGGCGGCGACCAGCGCGAGCGCGTACACGGTCTCGAACCACGCCTGCCCGTGCGACCACATCAGGACGGTGAACGCCCCGTTGCTGTCGATCAGCTGCCGGGCCAGCTCCCAGTCCCAGGGGCCGTCGGGGCCGTACAGCTCCTGGCGGTGCGGG
Source organism: Streptomyces sp. P3 (assembly GCF_003032475.1). NCBI lineage: Bacteria > Bacillati > Actinomycetota > Actinomycetes > Kitasatosporales > Streptomycetaceae > Streptomyces > Streptomyces sp. P3. Next base: position 2,195,292 of record NZ_CP028369.1, on the reverse strand, counting down.
AACTCCCGCAACAGGAACAGCAGCCAGGTACCGCTGAAGCCGATCCGGACCACGGCGCTCTGATACGGCCCGAGCGCCGAACCAGTGAGACGGGCGACGGCGGCGGACACCGATAGGGAGAACCGGTTCACCTCGCGCCTCCCTCGGTCGCACCGTCCGGCACGGACCACCAGGACAGTACGCGGTACACCGGAGTCGTCGACACCTTGTCGGTCCCCCACTTCGGCGGGGTCACGTTGGTGGTCCGGGAGCGGACCTGCACCCGCTCCACGACACCGCCTTCGTCGACCGAGCCGCGCTCCAGACGCATCACCACGACCCGGCGCAGATACGTCTCGGCGAGGGCGCCGCGCAGGCCGACGGGCCGGGCGGAGCTGTCGTGCGTGGCGGTGAAGAAGTCCCAGGCACGACGCAACTCGTTCTGCTGCGTGTGACTCGGCACCAGGTTGCCGTCGATGTCCCGGCCGTCCTGCGCGGACAGGTCGTACCAGCCGGTCGTCCGCGACCCGCCGTCCACGCCGCGGATCTGGGCGCGGACCTGGACGGCGATGTTCTGCTGCAGCGGGTTCGGCGCGAACAGCTTCCAGTTCTGTTCGAACTCCGGGTAGATCCAGTCGTCGATCGCCTTGCCGTGCGCCTTCGTGACGGTGTTCGACGGCGCGACGTGCAGGAACACCATCCCGACGTGCACGCACACGGCGACCGCGACGACGGCCACCGCCAGCGCCGCGCCGACCTGGTAACGCGGCGAGAGAGCGGCCACACCGGAACCGGGCGGGAGGTGGCGGGGCGCTGCCGCGGAAGCGGGCTCGGGTCCAGGGTCCGGAAGAAGGCCGGGATCCGGACTGGATTCGGAGTCCGGGCTGGATTCGGGGTCCGGGCCGGACTCCGGGCCGGGGCCGGCACCCGGGCTGGGGTCGGAATCCGGGCTGGGGCCGGAATCCGGGCCGAGGTCTGCATCCGGGCCGAGGTCTGCATCCGGACTGTGGCAGGGGTCGGCGTCCGGGCCGGTGTCGGCGCCGAGACCGAGGGCCGGCTCATCGGCGGCTTGCCTGCTTCGGACGGACCCGGAGTCCCGGAGTTCGGCGCGCGGCGCGGGCACGGCGGCCTTGACCGGCGGCGACTCCGCTTCCGGTCCGTCTGACGGGCTCGCCCCACCCGAGGGGCCCGCCCCGCCCGCCGTGTGCGGCACTCCGGAGGGATCAGGACCGTCCGACAGGGCCGCCCCCTCCGACAGGCCCGGTTCCTCCGCCGTTTCCGGTCCCTCCGCCGAGGTCGGTCCGCCCGGCGTGTCCGCCCGCCGTGGAGCGTCTGGGCCTCCGTCGTACGCGTCCATTCCGCCCCGTTCCCCGATACCGGTCCTCTTCGCGCGCTGCGTCACGCAATCGCGAACGGTACTCAGCCTCACCCGTCCGGCCCAGCCCTCCCCCGCGGTGCCCGGACCCCGGACGGAGGCGGGGCGGATCCTCCGCGGAGAACGCCCGCAGGTTATCCACAGCGGTTGACACCATACGACGGCCGTCCCACCATGGAATCGCACGGACCGAACGATCGGTCGGGAGAAGGCTCGGGCAGAGCCTAGGCCACGGCGCGAAGCCGAGGCCCGAGGTCAAGGGGGACCGCATGGCGACAGCAGCCGCCCACCGGACGGCCCGCACGGAGAAGGACGCCTCGCGGCGCGACGGCGGAGTGTCCGACGACGCGGCGCTCGAGGCGTACGAGCGCCTCTTCGACGCCACGGTGGCCGCGGACGAACGCATCGAGCCACGCGACTGGATGCCCGACGCCTACCGGGCGACGCTGGTACGCCAGATCGCGCAGCACGCCCACTCCGAGATCATCGGCATGCAGCCGGAGGCCAACTGGATCACCCGCGCCCCCTCCCTCCGCCGCAAGGCCATCCTCATGGCGAAGGTCCAGGACGAGGCGGGCCACGGGCTCTACCTCTACAGCGCGGCCGAAACCCTCGGCGCCAGCCGCGACGACCTCCTCGACAAACTCCACACGGGCCGCCAGAAGTACTCGTCGATCTTCAACTACCCCACGCTGACCTGGGCGGACGTCGGTGCGATCGGCTGGCTGGTGGACGGCGCGGCGATCACCAACCAGGTCCCCCTGTGCCGCTGCTCCTACGGCCCGTACGCGCGCGCGATGATCCGTGTGTGCAAGGAGGAGTCCTTCCACCAGCGCCAGGGGTACGAACTGCTGCTGGCCCTCAGCCAAGGCACCGAGGAGCAGCACGCGATGGCGCAGGACGCCGTCGACCGCTGGTGGTGGCCGTCGCTCATGATGTTCGGCCCGCCCGACGACGAGTCCGCGCACTCCGCGCAGTCGATGGCCTGGAAGATCAAGCGCCACTCCAACGACGAACTGCGCCGGCGCTTCGTCGACATCTGCGTCCCCCAGGCCGAGTCGCTCGGTCTCACGCTCCCGGACCCGGACCTGAAGTGGAACGAGGAAAGCGGGCACTACGACTTCGGCGCCATCGACTGGACCGAGTTCAAGGAAGTCCTCAAGGGCAACGGCCCCTGCAACGAGCAGCGCATCACCCAACGCAGGCGCGCCCACGACGAGGGCGCATGGGTACGGGAGGCGGCCGCGGCCCACGCGGCCAGACGCCTTCCCCGGACGACGGAAGCGGAGCAGGCATGACCCACACCGACTGGCCCCTGTGGGAGGTCTTCGTGCGCTCCCGGCGCGGCCTCTCCCACACCCACGCCGGCAGCCTGCACGCGCCGGACGCCGAGTTCGCCCTGCGTAACGCCCGCGACCTGTACACCCGGCGCGGTGAGGGCGTCTCGATCTGGGTCGTGCCCTCCTCGGCGGTCACCGCGTCCTCGCCCGACGAGAAGGACCCGTTCTTCGAACCGGCCGCCGACAAGCCGTACCGGCACCCGACGTTCTACGAGATCCCGGAGGGGGTGAAGCACCTGTGACCACGTCAGCGACCACGACCGCGCACACCCACGGCGGCGCCGCAGCCCACAGCGACACCGCCGCCGACACGCGCACCGCCGCCCTCGCCCTCGGGGACGACGCCCTGGTGCTCTCCCACCGCCTGGGGGAGTGGATGGGCCACGCGCCCGTGCTCGAGGAGGAGGTCGCCCTCGCCAACATCGCGCTCGACCTGCTCGGCCAGGCCAGGATCCTGCTCTCGATGGCCGGCGACGAGGACGAGTTGGCGTACCTGCGCGAGGAACGCGCATTCCGCAACGTGCAGTTGGTCGAGCAGCCCAACGGCGACTTCGCCCACACCATCGCCCGCCAGCTGTACTTCTCCACCTACCAGCACCTGCTGTACGCGCAACTGGCTGCCGGGACCGGTCCGTTCGCCGGGCTCGCGGCGAAGGCCGTCAAGGAGGTCGCCTACCACCGCGACCACGCCGAACAGTGGACCCTGCGCCTCGGCGACGGCACCGACGTCAGCCACGAACGCATGCAGCGTGCGTGCACGGCACTGTGGCGGTTCACCAAAGAGATGTTCCACCCCGTGACGGGCCTCGAGCTCGACCGGGCAGACCTGGAATCGGCCTGGCTGGAGTCGGTGCGGGAGATACTGGGGCAGGCCGGCCTGAGCGTCCCGGAGGGGGCGCGCGCCGGCGCCTGGAGGGCCGGCGCCGGCCGCGAGGGACTGCACACCGAGCCCTTCGGGCCGATGCTCGCCGAGATGCAGCACCTGCACCGCAGCCACCCGGGGGCGTCATGGTGACGACGACCACCGCCCTGGAGGCGGAACTCCTGGAGATCGCCGGCTCGGTCCCCGACCCCGAGCTCCCGGTGCTCACCCTCCAGGAGCTGGGCGTCGTACGCGCCGTCCACGTCCACGGCGCGGACACCGTCGAGGTCGAACTGACCCCCACGTACACCGGCTGCCCGGCCGTCGAGGCCATGTCCCTGGACATCCAGCGCACGCTGCGCGAGCACGGCATGCGTGAGGTGACGGTGCGCACCGTCCTCACGCCCGCCTGGTCGACCGACGACATCACCGCCGAAGGACGTCGCAAACTAAGGGAGTTCGGCATCGCGCCGCCCCGCGCCGTGCGCGAGCAGGGACCCGTACCACTGGCACTCGGGCCGACCCGCGCCCTCCGCGCCCCGGCGGCCGGTACCCGCGAACCGGAACCGGTGCACTGCCCCCACTGCGGGTCCGCCGACACCGAACTGCTCAGCCGGTTCTCCTCCACCGCGTGCAAGGCGCTGCGCCGCTGCCTGGCCTGCCGCGAACCCTTCGACCACTTCAAGGAGTTGTGATGGCCCGCTTCCACCGGCTCCCCGTGGCCGCGGTGGACCGGCTGACCGACGACTCCGTCGCCCTCACGCTCTCCGTCCCCGACGAGCTGCGCGAGGAGTACCGGCACACGCCCGGGCAGCACCTCGCCCTGCGCCGCCTGGCCGACGGAGCCGAGATCCGGCGGACGTACTCGATCTGCTCGCCCGCGCCCGACGCCCTTGGCGAGGGACCGAGCACGCTACGCGTCGGCGTGCGACTGGTCGAGGGCGGAGCGTTCTCCACCTACGCGCTGAAAGAGATCAACGTCGGGGACGAACTCGAGGTGATGACGCCGGCCGGGCGCTTCACCCTCGCCCCGGCCCCCGGCCTCTACGCGGCGGTCGTCGGCGGCAGCGGCATCACACCGGTCCTGTCGATCGTCTCCACCCTGCTGGCCCGCGAACCCCGCGCCCGGTTCTGCCTGATCCGCAGCGACCGCACGGCCGCGTCGACGATGTTCCTGGAGGAGGTCGCCGACCTGAAGGACCGGTACCCGGAGCGACTGCATCTGGTCACCGTTCTCTCCCGCGAGGAACAGCAGGCGGGGCTGCCCTCCGGACGGCTTGACCAGGACCGGCTGACCGCCCTGCTGCCGGCGCTGCTGCCGGTGACGGACGTGGCGGAATGGTTCCTGTGCGGCCCGTACGGACTGGTGCAGGGCGCCGAACGAGTGCTGAGAGAGCTCGGGGTCGGCCGTACCCGGATCCACGAGGAGATCTTCCACGTGGACGGCGCGGCGCCCACCGTGCACCCGACCGCGCCCGCGCACGCCACCGTGACCGCCCGGCTCGACGGCCGGGGCGGCAGCTGGCCGGTGCGGGACGGCGAGTCGGTCCTGGAGACCGTGCTGCGCAACCGTCCCGACGCCCCCTACGCGTGCAAGGGCGGAGTGTGCGGGACCTGCCGGGCCTTCCTCGTCGGCGGCGAGGTTCGCATGGACCGCAACTTCGCGCTGGAGCCGGAGGAGACGGAGGCCGGCTATGTGCTGGCGTGCCAGTCGCATCCGCTGACCGAGGCAGTGGAGGTCGACTTCGACCGCTGAGCCGCCGGGCCTCTCGGGCCGAGGCTGCTGTTCCCTTCTCCTGGAACCTGTTCTATCTTGACGCTCCGTCAGATCTGCCAGCCCTGTCAGATCGGCTGACCCGTCGAGAGGACCGGCCGTGGACTTCACCTTCACCGAGGAGCAGCAGGCCGCGGCCGAGGCGGCCCGCGGAGTCTTCGCCGGGGTCGTTCCGGACGGCGTGCCGAGCCCCGCGCTCACCCAGGGCGCCGCCGTCGCCGACGACCTCGACCGCGACCTGTGGAACAAACTCGCCGCGGCAGACCTGCTGAGTCTGCTGCTCGACGAGACGTCCGGTGGGGCGGGCCTGGACGCGGTCGCCCTGTGCCTGGTGCTGCGCGAGGCGGGCAAGGTGCTCGCGCGGGTACCGCTGCTGGAGACCAGCGCGGCCGCCGCGACCGTACAGGCCCACGGTGGACCGGAGTTGAGATCCGCCCTGCTCTCCCGCGCCGGCCGGGGCGAGACCGTGCTGACCGTCGCCGCGAGCGGCCGCACCGGCCATGATGCCGCCGAACTCGCCGTCACCGCCCGGCAGGACGACCCGAACGGCGCACCCGCCGACGACGCCGCGAGCGGCGGAACCTGGGTGCTGGACGGCGTACAGACGGCCGTGCCCTGGGCCTATGAGGCAGACCACATCCTCGTACCGGCACACACCGCCGACGACCGCAGCATCCTCGCCGTGGTCGCTCGCGGACAGGAAGGCGTCGAACTCGCGCCGCAGTTCTCCACCACCGGCGAGCGACTCGCGGAACTGCGGCTGGAATCCGCGCGGATCCCGGCCCGCGACGTCATCACCGCCGACGGCGCCTGGGACTGGCTTCGGTCGCTGCTGGCCACCGGCACCTGCGCGCTGGCCCTCGGCCTCGGCGACCGCGTCCTGGCCATGACCAGCGACTACGCCGGCAAACGCGAGCAGTTCGGACACCCGATCGCCAGCTTCCAGGCGGTCGCCGTCCAGGCCGCCGACCGCTACATCGACCTGCGCGCGATGGAGGTCACCCTGTGGCAGGCCGCCTGGCGGATCGCCTCGGGCACACCCGGCGCACTGCCCACCTCCGGGGACGTCGCCCTGGCCAAGATCTGGGCCTCGGACGGAGTACGCCGCATCGTGCAGACCGCCCAGCACCTGCACGGCGGGTTCGGCGCCGACGTCGACTACCCCCTGCACCGCTACCACGCCTGGGCCAAACACCTGGAGCTCTCACTCGGCCCGGCGGCGGCCCACGAGGAGGCCCTGGGCGACCTCCTGGCCGCCCACCCTCTCGCCTGACCGCACGACGACCCGGCTGCCCTCTCGCCTGACCGCACGACGACCCGAACCTGGCCGGCGCCCGGTCCGGCACTGAACCCCTGCCCACGGCACGAGACTCCCCTGCCCGGCACGAAACCCGTGGCCACGGCACGAAACTCAGCGCTTCAGCACGAAACCCACGGCCGCCGGACGAGAGTGCTCACCGCACGACGGGAGCGTCGGCTACAGGACGAAACCCTGCTCGCCCTCGTCCGTGACGACCGGACGCCCCACAGCCGCCCACACCTGCATGCCGCCGTCCACGTTCACCGCGTCGATGCCCTGCTGCACGAGATACATGGTCACCTGCGCCGAACGACCGCCGGAACGACAGATGACATGCACCCGCCCATCCTGGGGGGCGGCCTCGGTCAGCTCGCCGTAACGGGCCACGAACTCGCTGATGGGAAGGTGCAACGCCCCCTCGGCATGACCCGCCTGCCACTCGTCGTCCTCCCGGACGTCCACCAGGAAGTCGTCGTCCTTGAGGTCCCCGACCTCGACCGTGGGCACACCAGCTCCGAAACTCATGGCCCCGACGCTACCCGCAACCGGATCTAGCCGACCAGCTCGGCCAGCTCGGCCTCACGTGCGGCGACATCGGCGAGCAGCTTCTCGGCGATCTCGTCCAGAAGGGTGTCGGGGTCGTCCGGAGCCATCCGCAGCATCGAACCGATCGCACCGTCCTCCAGCTCCCTGGCCACCAGCGTCAGCATCTCCTTGCGCTTGGCCAGCCACTCGAGACGGGCGTAGAGCTCCTCGCTGGGGCTCGGGCTGCGCTCGGCGGGCACCGGGCCGGCCGCCCACTCCTCGGCCAGCTCACGCAACAGCACCTCGTCGCCACGGGCGTACGCCGCGTTCACGCGGGTGATGAACTCCTCACGCCGGGCCCGCTCCGCGTCCTCCTGCGCCAGATCGGGGTGCGCCTTGCGAGCCAGCTCGCGGTACAGCTTGCGGGCCTCCTCGCTGGGCCGTACCCGCTCAGGAGGCCGGACCGACCGGTCCGTCAGCATCGCCGCGGCCTCCGGGAACAGTCCCTCCCCGTCCATCCAGCCGTGGAACAGCTCCTCGACCCCTGGCATCGGCAGCACCCTGGCGCGGGCCTCGGCGGCCTTGCGCAGATCCTCGGGGTCGCCGGTACGGGCGGCACGGGCCTCGGCGATCTGCGCGTCCAACTCGTCGAGCCGGGCGTACATCGGGCCGAGTTTCTGGTGGTGGAGCCGCGAGAAGTTCTCGACCTCGACGCGGAAGGTCTCCACCGCGATCTCGAACTCGATCAACGCCTGCTCGGCGGCCCGCACGGCCTGCTCCAGCCGTGCCTCCGGCCGGGGCTGCTCAGCTTCGGGGGTCGTCACCCGACCAGCCTAGGCCAAGCCCCACGAACCGTCGGCGCACACCGCCCACGAAGGACCGCCGCCGGCCTCCGGGAAATCTCCCTCCACCGCACCCCACCGTGCCGTGCGGTGTCACACCCCCGTCTCGGCTGCGATCCGCCCCGCCCGTACCGCCGCGACGAGGTCCGTGTGGTCCGCCTCGGTGCGGTCGGCGTAGGCGACGGCGAACGCGGCGATCGCCTCGTCCAGCTCCTCGTTCTTGCCGCAGTAGCCGGCGACGACGCGCGGGTCGGCACTGTGGGAGTGGGCGCGGGCCAGCAGCGCGCCGGTCATGCGGCCGTAGTCGTCGATCTGGTCGGCGGCGAGGGCGGCCGGGTCCACGCTCCCCTTGCGGTTGCGGAACTGCCTTACCTGGAAGGGGCGTTCCTCGACGGTCGTCCAGCCCAGCAGGACATCGCTGACGACCTGCATGCGCTTCTGGCCGATCACCACCCGGCGGCCCTCATGGTCCACCTCCGGTGTCTCGAAACCGGCGGTCCGCAGGTGCGGGACGAGCGCCGAAGGGCGGGCCTCCTTCACCTGGAGGACCAGTGGCTCACCGCGATGATCGAGCAGCAGCACCACGTAGGACCTCGTCCCCACACTGCCCGTGCCCACGATGCGGAAGGCCACGTCGTGGATCGAGTGACGGGCGAGGAGAGGATGGCGGTCCTCGGACAGGGTGGTCAGGTAGTGCTCCAGGGACGCGGCCACCGCCGCGGCCTCGGTGTCCGGAACCCGGCGCAGCACCGGCACCGCGTCGACGAAGCGCCGGCCGCCGTCCTCCGTCGGTTCGGTCGACTTCGCCGCGAACCGCCCGCTGGTGTTGGCCCGCGCCTTCTCCGACACCCGTTCCAGGGTGCCCAACAGGTCATGGGCATCGGCGTGGGAGACGAGCTCTTCGTCGGCGATGGCGTTCCAGGCGTCCAGCACGGGCAGCTTGGCCAGGAGCCTCATGGTGCGGCGGTAGGAACCGGCCGCGCCGTGCGCCGCCCTGCGGCAAGTGTCCTCGTCCGCGCCGGCTTCGCGACCCGCCAGTACGAGGGAGGTGGCGAGGCGCTTGAGGTCCCACTCCCAGGGGCCGTCGACGGTCTCGTCGAAGTCGTTCAGGTCGATGACCAGTCCGCCTCGCGCGTCGCCGTACAGACCGAAGTTGGCGGCGTGGGCGTCACCGCAGATCTGGGCGCGGATCCCGGTCATAGGGGTGCGGGCCAGGTCGTACGCCATGAGTCCGGCGGAGCCCCGCAGGAACGCGAACGGTGTGGCGGCCATCCGGCCGACCCTTATGGGTGTCAGGTCGGGAATGCGGCCCCGGTTGGACTCCTCGACCGCGGCCACCGCGTCCGGCCGGCCGGCGTCCAGGTCGAGCCCGGCGTGCGCCGACCGCGGCACCACGTCACGCAGTGCCCTGCCCGACGCTTTGGGACTTTCCGCCTCGCCGGACCCCGCGGCGGAGCACTCACCTCTCCCCTCACCGGCCCGTTCGGCGAACCCGCGCACCCGGGGAATCCGGCGCGCCCCGACCGTTTCACTCGTTCCGGTCACGCCGCTCGTTCCGGTCACGCCGCTTGTCCCGGTCATGCCGCTTGTCCCGCTCGTTCCGGTCTCTGCTCCACCGGTCCCGGTCATCATGACCGCCTCCCCCGCACCCATACGCCCAGCAGCTCTGTGACGAGCCCGACGAAGCGAACATCAACTTGTGCAGACCGTACAGCCGCTGGCCGAAAGCCGTCATACCTTGTGGACAACTTCGAGAATGTGGACAACTCCCTCGTGACGGACTCCCGGGGGCACCCGCCGACAACCGGCATGTTTCACGTGAAACACTCTCCGCGCCCTGTCCGCGACCGCAAGGAGTTTCCGGAGACCTTCGAGGGCCGGCGGAGCGAGCTCCCGCCCCACACCCCCACCCGTCCCACCCCTGAGACGTTCATCACACACGGTGAGCGGCCACTGACTGACCCACAGTCTCCGGCCTCACTCTCACAACCGCCCGGGCCGGAGAAACGCGAAAGTCCCGCAGGTCTGAGACCTGCGGGACTTTCAGCTGGTGCGCGAGGGGGGAGTTGAACCCCCACGCCCTTGCGGGCACTGGAACCTGAATCCAGCGCGTCTGCCTATTCCGCCACCCGCGCATTGGGTGTGTCTTCGGGCTTGTGGGCTTTGCGGCCTGTCGCCTTCCGACATGCAGAACATTAGCACGCGCGCCAGGGTGCGTTCACATCCCTTCCGGGCGGGCAGGGAGCAGGTGGGAGGCCGCCGGGCGACCCCCTGCGTCCCCGTACGTCTCCGCAAGGACTGGTTCACGTATCAACCTCGTACCTATGGCGGCCGTCTCCCCAGGAGCAGGACGAGGAGCACAGCCAGGTGCGGGACACTGGTCCCGGGCCGCCTCTACGATCCTGGGCAGAAGCGAGCATGTGCAGCAGGCGCGGAAGCGGGCCGTCGACACCGGTCGACGGGGCCGACAGGGGGAACCAGCCGATTCACCGGCGCGTGGATACGATCAGTAAGCAGTACAGGTAAGCAGCACCAGGCAAGCAGCACGGCACGGGACAGCAGCCACGACGGAGGAGGTGCCCCATGGGAGTTCTGAAGAAGTTCGAGCAGCGTCTCGAGGGTCTGGTCAACGGCACCTTCGCCAAGGTCTTCAAGTCCGAGGTCCAGCCCGTCGAGATCGCCGGCGCGCTCCAGCGTGAGTGCGACAACAACGCCACGATCTGGAACCGCGACCGCACGGTCGTCCCCAACGACTTCATCGTGGAGCTGAGCACGCCGGACTACGAGCGGCTCAGCCCCTACTCCGGCCAGCTCGGCGACGAACTGGCCGGCATGGTGCGCGACTACGCCAAGCAGCAGCGCTACACCTTCATGGGACCGATCAAGGTCAACCTGGAGAAGGCGGACGACCTCGACACGGGTCTGTACCGGGTGCGCAGCCGTACACTCGCCTCCTCCAGCAGCCAGGCGCCGGAACAGCCGGGTGCCGGCGGCAGGCAGCGCTCCGGCGGACCGGGTGGCGCCGCCTATCCCGGCGCGGGCGCGGCAGGCGCTCCGCCGATGCCCTCCGCACCGCCGCCCGGCGCTCCCGGCGCCCGTCCCGGCGGCTACGGCTACCCGCCCGCCGCGGGCGCACAGCGTCCCGGCGCGGCAGGCGGCGGTCTGGCCGGGGCTCCGCAGCCCGGGTCACGCACCCGCCACTGGATCGAGATCAACGGCGCACGCCACCAGATCTCCCGCGCGACGCTCGTGCTGGGCCGCAGTACCGAGGCCGACGTGCGGATCGACGACCCCGGCGTCTCCCGCAGGCACTGCGAGATCCGGACCGGTTCGCCCTCGACGATCCAGGATCTCGGCTCCACCAACGGCATCGTGGTGGACGGGCAGCACACCACCCGCGCTACGCTCCGCGACGGCTCGCGGATCGTCGTGGGCAGCACCACCATCATTTACCGGCAAGCCGAAGGGTGAAGCGGGGGCAATGTCAGAGCTGACCCTCACGGTCATGCGGCTGGGTTTCCTGGCCGTACTGTGGCTGTTCGTGATCGTGGCCGTGCAGGTCATCCGCAGCGACCTGTTCGGTACGCGTGTCACCCAGCGCGGTGCGCGCCGGGAGGCCGGGCGGGCGCAACAGCAGGCCCAGCGCCAGCAGGCGCCACCGCAGCAGCGCCAGCAGCCCGCCGCCGCGGGCCGCACGCGCCGCAACGCACCGACGAAGCTGGTCGTGTCCGAGGGCATCCTCACCGGCACGACCGTCGCGCTCCAGGGCCAGACCATCACGCTGGGCCGGGCGCACGACAGCACGATCGTGCTGGACGACGACTACGCCTCCAGCCGCCATGCCAGGATCTATCCGGACCGCGACGGCCAGTGGATCGTCGAGGACCTGGGCTCCACCAACGGCACGTACCTCGACCGATCTCGGCTGACGACTCCCACACCGATTCCGCTGGGCGCGCCGATCCGTATCGGCAAGACCGTCATCGAGCTTCGGAAGTAGTGCTGCATCATGAGTGAGCGCGAGCGGAGCGAGCACACGGCGGCGGCCGGCACTCAGGGCCCCGGTGTGCTCCCGACCGGAGGGTGGGCAGTGTGGCTCGACACGACCGGCTGTACCCGGAGCCGACGGGCGAGGTGCGCATGAGTCTGTCACTGCGTTTCGCCGCCGGATCGCACAAGGGCATGATCCGGGAGGGCAACGAGGACTCCGGTTACGCCGGTCCACGCCTGCTCGCCATCGCCGACGGCATGGGCGGCGCCGCCGCCGGTGAGGTCGCCTCCTCGGAGGCCATCTCCACGATCGTCGCCCTCGACGACGACGTGCCCGGCTCCGACGTCCTGACCTCGCTCGGCACGGCCGTCCAGCGGGCCAACGACCAGCTGCGCTCGCTGGTCGAGGAGGACCCGCAACTCGAGGGCATGGGCACCACCCTGACCGCCCTGCTGTGGACCGGGCAGCGTCTGGGTCTCGTCCACGTCGGCGACTCGCGCGCGTACCTGCTGCGGGACGGCGTACTGACGCAGATCACGCAGGACCACACCTGGGTGCAGCGCCTGGTCGACGAGGGCCGCATCACGGAGGAGGAGGCCACCACCCACCCCCAGCGGTCGCTGCTGATGCGGGCGCTGGGCAGCGGTGAGCACGTGGAGCCGGACCTGTCGATCCGCGAGGTGCGGGCCGGCGACCGCTATCTGATCTGCTCCGACGGCCTGTCCGGCGTGGTGTCCCACCAGACGCTCGAGGAAACCCTCGCCAGCTATCAGGGCCCACAGGAGACCGTGCAGGAGCTGATCCAGCTCGCGCTGCGCGGCGGCGGCCCCGACAACATCACCGTGATCGTCGCCGACGTGCTCGACCTGGACACCGGGGACACGCTCGCCGGGCAGCTGTCCGACACCCCGGTCGTGGTCGGCGCGGTCGCCGAGAACCAGCTCCAGCTGCACGACAACGGCATCATGCAGACCCCGGCAGGCCGCGCCTCGGGGCTCGGCCGCAGGCAGCAGGGCCACGGCGGGGGCGGCCAGTTCGGCCCGCCCGGCTCCGGCGGCGACATCACGGGCTTCATCCCCACCGACGGCTTCGGCGACTACACCGACGACGACTTCGTCAAGCCGCGCAAGGGCCGCCGGTGGCTGAAGAGATCCTTCTACGGGGTGCTCGCGCTCGCCGTCATCGGCGGCGGCCTGTACGGCGGCTACCGCTGGACGCAGACGCAGTACTACGTCGGCACCAGCGGCGAGCACGTCGCCCTGTACCGGGGAATCAGCCAGGATCTGGCGTGGGTGTCGTTGTCGAAGATGGAGAAGGACCACCCCGAGATCGAACTCAAGTACCTCCCGCAGTACCAGCAGAAGCTGGTCGAGGCGACGATCGCCGAGGGCAGTCTCCCGAACGCCCAGAAGAAGATCGACGAGCTGGCCGTGCAGGCTTCCGCGTGCAAGAAGCAGGCGGGCGCCACCGCTTCGAAGACCAGTTCCAAGACCGGTTCGTCGACCGGTTCCAAGACCGCCGAGGGCCAGGGGGGCACCGCCTCGGGAACCACCACCGTCTCCCTCACGTCCAAGGCATCGCCGAGCCCCTCGGCAACCGCGTCCCCGTCCGCACCCGCGACCCCCACTCCCACCCCCGGTCCGAGCCTTTCGGAGGAGGAGCAGAAGGTCGTCTCGCGGTGCGGTGAGCAGTAGGCAAGCCGTGAGAGGCCCCGTCACACGATGAGCAGTACTACCAACTCGCCGACGCACCACACGTCCACGATCGGCTCGATCGGCACGCCGAGCCGGCGCAACACCGAGCTCGCGCTGCTGGTGTTCGCCGTCCTCATCCCGGTGTTCGCCTATGCCAACGTGGGCCTGGCGATCAACGAGCAGGTGCCGTCCGGGCTGCTGAGCTACGGGCTCGGACTCGGTCTGCTGGCCGGCGTCGCGCACCTCGCCGTCCGCAAGTTCGCGCCGTACGCCGACCCGCTGCTGCTGCCGTTGGCGACGCTGCTGAACGGCATCGGTCTGGTCGTCATCTGGCGGCTCGACCAGTCGAAGCGGCTTCAGCAGAGCAAGGCCTATGTCGAGGCCGCGCCGCGCCAGCTGCTGTACTCCGCGATGGGCGTCGCCCTGCTGGTAGCCGTACTGATCTTCCTCAAGGACCACCGCGTCCTGCAGCGCTACACCTACATCTCCATGGCCGGCGCGCTGCTCCTGCTGATCCTTCCGCTCGTACCGGGCCTCGGCGCGAACATCTACGGTGCCAAGATCTGGATCAGCATCCCCGGACTGGGCACGGTCCAGCCCGGCGAGTTCGCGAAGATCGCTCTCGCGGTGTTCTTCGCCGGCTATCTCATGGTCAAGAGAGACGCCCTCGCCCTGGCCAGCCGACGCTTCATGGGCCTGTATCTGCCACGTGGCCGGGACCTCGGCCCGATCGTCGTCATCTGGATGATCTCGATCCTCATCCTGGTGTTCGAGACGGACCTCGGTACGTCGCTGCTGTTCTTCGGAATGTTCGTCATCATGCTGTACGTCGCCACCGAACGGACCAGCTGGATCGTCTTCGGCCTGATGATGTCGGCGGTCGGCGCCGTCGGTGTGGCGAGTTTCGAACCGCACATCCAGACGCGTGTGCAGGCCTGGCTGGACCCGATGGGGGAGTACCTGCTCAGCCGCGCCGGGACCAAGGACGGCGTCATCCACTCCGAGCAGGCGATGCAGGCCCTGTGGGCGTTCGGCTCCGGCGGCACCCTCGGCACGGGACTCGGCCAGGGCAACTCCGATCTCATCGGCTTCGCCGCCAACTCCGACTTCATCCTCGCCACCTTCGGCGAGGAACTCGGCCTGGCCGGCGTCATGGCCATCCTGCTGCTCTACGGTCTGATCGTGGAGCGCGGTGTGCGAACAGCCCTCGCCGCCCGCGATCCGTTCGGCAAACTGCTCGCCGTGGGCCTTTCCGGTGCCTTCGCCCTCCAGGTCTTCGTCGTGGCCGGCGGAGTCATGGGTCTCATTCCGCTGACCGGCATGACGCTGCCGTTCGTCGCGTACGGCGGTTCTTCCGTCATCGCCAACTGGGCGCTGGTCGGCATTCTGCTGCGCATCAGCGACACCGCACGCCGACCGGCCCCTGTTCCCGCCTCCACCCCCGACGCCGAGATGACCCAGGTGGTCCGCCCGTCATGAACAAGCCCGTGCGCCGGATCGCGCTCTTCTGCGGTCTCCTGGTCCTCGCCCTGCTCCTCCGCGACAACTACCTCCAGTACGTGAAGGCCGGCAGCCTGGCGGACGACGACGAGAACCGCCGCGTCAACATCGCCCGCTACGCCACTCCGCGCGGCGACATCATCGTCGGCGGCAAGGCCATCACAGGGTCGGTGGAGAACAAGACCGGCGACTTCAAGTTCAAGCGCACCTGGACCAACGGCGCGATGTGGGCGCCCGTCACCGGGTTCTCCTCGCAGGCCTTCGGCGCCAACCAGCTGGAGAAGCTGGAGGACGGCATCCTCAGCGGCAACGACGACCGGCTCTTCTTCCGCAACACCCTGGACATGATCACGGGCAAGGAGAAGGAGGGCGGCAGCGTCGTCACCACCCTCAACGCCGCCGCGCAGAAGGCCGCCTACCAGGGCCTGGGCGACAAGAAGGGCGCGGTCGCCGCGATCGAGCCGTCCACCGGCAAGATCCTCGCGCTGGTCTCCACTCCGTCGTACGACCCCTCGAAGTTCGCCGGGTCCTCCGACAAGGACGCCGAGGAGTGGAAGAAGGTCCAGAAGAAGAACAACCCCGACGACCCGATGCTCAACCGGGCGCTGCGTGAGACCTACCCGCCCGGTTCCACGTTCAAGGTGGTCACGGCCGCCGCGGCGCTGGAGAACGGCGAGGTCGCCAGCATCGACGACAAGACCGACACCCCGGACCCGTTCAAGCTGCCGCAGTCCTCGAACAAGCTCACCAACGAGCACGGCGAGTGCAAGAACGCGAACCTGCGGTACGCGCTCATGGTGTCCTGCAACACCGTCTTCGCGAAGATGGCCGACAACGTCGGCAACGAGAAGATGATCGAGCAGGCGGGCAAGTTCGGCTTCAACGAGGCCGAACTGGACACCCCGGTGCGCGCCGCCGAGTCGATCTACCCCAAGGACAACGCCCCGCAGAACGCGCTGGACGGCATCGGGCAGGGTTCCAACCGGGCCACGCCGCTGCAGATGGCCATGGTCGCCTCGGCGGTCGCCAACGACGGCAAGCTGATGAAGCCGTACATGGTCGACCAGATCTGGGCCCCGAACCTGGACCCCCTGGACACCACGGAGCCCCAGCAGCTGTCCCAGGCCGTCTCGGCGAAGACCGCGCAGGCCCTGCAGCAGATGATGGAGACCGTCGTCGAGGACCCGCAGGGCACCGGCGGCAAGGCCAAGATCGACGGCGTGAAGGTCGGCGGCAAGACCGGTACCGCCCAGCACGGCCTCAACAACAGCGAGAAGCCGTATGCCTGGTTCATCTCGTACGCCAAGCTGTCCGACGGCAGCGCGCCGGTCGCCGTCGCCGTCGTCGTCGAGGACGGCGCGGCCAACCGCGGCGACATCACCGGCGGCGGTCTCGCCGGCCCGATCGCAAGGGACGTGATGAAGGCAGTCATCGGCAACAAGAAGTGACCCCCATCACGTCGCCTACACATCGGTGCACGTTGCGATACCGGTCTCGTATCGGGTGACGGGCTTGGCCAGGTCACACAGCTCCGTCCGGGTACGGTATGCCCGGACGGCAGCCTCCGTCCGCACATGTGTGCCGGGCGGGACCGACGGAGAGGGCTGGTAGGTAGCTATGGAAGAGCCGCGTCGCCTCGGCGGCCGGTACGAGCTGGGCCACGTGCTCGGCCGTGGTGGCATGGCCGAGGTCTACCTCGCGCATGACACCCGCCTCGGCCGCACCGTGGCGGTGAAGACGCTGCGCGCGGACCTCGCGCGCGACCCTTCCTTCCAGGCCCGGTTCCGCCGGGAGGCCCAGTCTGCCGCCTCGCTCAACCACCCCGCGATCGTGGCGGTGTACGACACGGGCGAGGACTACATCGGCGAAGTGTCCATCCCGTACATCGTCATGGAGTACGTCGACGGGTCCACGCTCCGCGAGCTGCTCCACTCCGGCCGCAAGCTGCTGCCGGAGCGGACGCTGGAGATGACCATCGGCATCCTCCAGGCGCTGGAGTACTCGCACAGAGCCGGCATCGTCCACCGCGACATCAAGCCCGCGAACGTCATGCTGACGCGCAACGGCCAGGTCAAGGTCATGGACTTCGGCATCGCCCGCGCCATGGGCGACTCCGGCATGACGATGACGCAGACGTCGGCGGTCATCGGCACGGCGCAGTACCTCTCGCCGGAGCAGGCCAAGGGCGAGCAGGTCGACGCCCGCTCCGACCTGTATTCGACGGGCTGTCTGCTCTACGAGCTGCTGACGGTACGGCCGCCCTTCGTCGGGGACTCCCCGGTCGCGGTGGCCTACCAGCACGTCCGGGAGGAGCCGCAGCCGCCGAGCGTGTTCGACCCCGAGATCACCCCCGAGATGGACGCGATCGTCCTGCGGGCGCTGGTCAAGGACCCGAACTACCGCTATCAGTCCGCCGACGAGATGCGCCTGGACATCGAGGCCTGCCTCGACGGCCAGCCGGTCGCCGCCACGGCCGCGATGGGCTCGGTCGGCTACGGCGGGTACGGCGACGACCAGGCGACGACGGCGATGCGCTCGGCGGACGCCGGCGCCACGTCGATGCTGCCGCCCATGAACCCGGACGACGGTGGCTACGGCTACGACGACCGCCCCGACCGGCGCCGCCAGAAGAAGTCGAACACCTCGACGATCCTGCTGGTAGTCGCCGCGGTGCTGGTCCTGGTGGGCGCGGTCCTGATCGGCAAGTGGGTGGTCAGCGACCGCGCCGCGGACAAGCCGTTCGCCGTCCCGAACTTCGTCGGCCAGACCCTGGATCGCGCCAAGACGATGGCCGACAACGTCGAACTGACGGTGCAGAGCACCGAGGGCCCCTGCGAGAACCAGCCCAAGGGCAGCATCTGCACGCAGGACCCGGCATTCGGCAAGAACGTCAACAAGGGCGACACCGTGAAACTCGTCGTCTCCACAGGCGCGCCGAAGGTGGTCGTCCCCACCGTCCTCGGCAAGACCCTGGACGAGGCGAAGAAGATCCTGGAGAGCGACCAGTACCAGTTCAACGTCGAGACGAAGGAAGAGGTGTCCACCGAGGAGGAGGGCACCGTCACGGGCCAGGACCCCAAGCTCGGTGCGCAGGTGGAGAAGGGTGCCACCATCACCCTCACCATCGCCAAGGCCGAGGAGAAGTCCACCGTCCCCGACGTCTCCAACAAGAGCTGTGACGAGGCCAAGGCACAGATGCAGCAGAACGGCCTCAAGGGCGACTGCGTCGATGTCGACACCCAGGACCAGAACCAGGTCGGCAAGGTCATCCAGACCGTGCCGTCGATCGGTTCGAAGGCCGACAAGGGCTCCAAGGTCCAGATCCAGATCGGCAAGAGCACCCAGCCCGAGCAGACGCAGGTCCCGGGCAACCTCCAGGGCATGTCCCTGAAGGACGCCAAGAAGGCGCTGCAGGACGCCGGCCTGAACGTCGGCAACATCGCCGGTTCCCAGGACGACGACGCCCAGGTCGTCAACTCCGACCCGGCCCCCGGCAGCACGGTCAACAAGGGGCAGACGGTCAACCTGTTCGCCTTCAAGAACAACAACGGCGGCAACAACGGCGGCGGCGGCTTCTTCGGCGGAGCCGGCGGCTAGCCGGGCACGGAAACCGGAAGCCCCGGCTCTCGAAGAGGGCTGACGGTCTCCACGGACAACAAGGTGCCGGCCCCCTTCGTGATCGGGGGCCGGCACCTTTTCATCGGGGTGAGGCGGTCCGGTTCGAAAGCGAACCAGGCTGAAGCGACGAGGACCGTCAGCTCAGTTCCTTCGGCGGGGTGCGGTCGGCGTCGACCTTCTCGACCCGTACCAGCTCCCCCCACACCACGTACCGGTACCGGGACGTGTACACGGGGGTGCAGGTCGTCAGGGTGATGTAGTGGCCCGCCTTCGTCTTCCCCGACTCCTTCGGGACCTGGGCGAGGACCTGCACGTTGTACTTCGAGGTCTCGTCGAGGATGTCGTACACCTTGTAGACGTACCACTTGTCCTTCGTCTCGAAGACGATAGGGTCGCCCTTCTCCAGCTTGTCGATGTTGTGGAACTTCGCGCCGTGGCCGTCCCGGTGGGCGGCGAGGGTGAAGTTGCCCTTCTCACCCGTCATCGGCAGCGTCGCCCTGCTCGGGTCCGTGTAGTAGCCGGCGACGCCCTCGTTGAGGATCTTCGCCGAGGTGCCCTTGGCGACCAGCACCTCCCCGTTCCGCATCGCGGGGACGTGCAGGAAGCCGATGCCGTCCTTGGTGTCGAGCGCTCCCGGGCCGGTGTCCTTCTGCGCCCAGGTGTCGCGCACCCTGTCGCCCTGCCGGTCCGCGTGCCGGTCGGCGACGACGTTGGTCCACCACAGGGAGTAGACGACGAACAGGCCGAGCACCAGGCCGACCGTGATGAGGAGCTCCCCGAGGACGCTGACGGCCTGGGCGACACGTCCGCCCCTGCGGCGCGGCGCCGGCCCGGACGCGTCCACGCGCGTGTGCTCTTCGTGCTCGGTGTCGCCGGTGGTCGCTGCCACGTTCATCTGCCCCTACTCGCTGCACACCTGAGGCCGCACGTCTACAGGACCGCACGCCTATTCGACGAGCGCATCCGGCTTGCCCTTGCTGCGCGGCCGTTCCTCGACCATCTTGCCCCAGACGATCAAGCGGTACTTGCTGGTGAACTCCGGCGTACAGGTGGTGAGGGTGATGTACCGGCCCGGCCCGGTGAGTCCGGAGCCCGGCGGCACCGGATCCAGGACGCTCGTGTTGCTCGGCGCGGTCACCGGCAGCGTCGACGTCATCTTGTAGACGAAGTACTCGTTCTGCGTCTCCACGACGATGGGGTCGCCCGCCTGCAGCCTGTTGATGTACCGGAACGGCTCGCCGTGCGTGTTGCGGTGGCCCGCGAGCCCGAAGTTCCCGGTCTTCGCGTCGGGCATCGCCGTCGCCAGCGGACCCTCGCCGTAGTGACCGACCATGCCCTTGTCGAGGACCTTCTTGTTGCTGACGCCCTCGGCGATCGGCACCACCACGTCCAGCTTGGGGATGTGCAGGATGGCGAAGCCCTGCCCCGGCGAGAACGCGCCGGGAGCGCGCTTGCCGCTGGCCCAGTCGTCCTGGAGGCTGCTCGCCTCCCGGTCCGCCTGCGCGTGGGCCCGCACGTTCGTCCACCACAGCTGGTAGGTCACGAAGAGCAGCATCAGCACGCCCGTGGTGATGAACACCTCGCCGACCGCGCGGCTGGCGACCACCGCCGGGCTCGGCTTGCGCGCCCGCTCCCGGCGGCGCGCCTCGACGCGTGACAGGGGCCGCTCGTCCTGCGCGGGCGCGTCGGAGCCGTTGTACGACTCGGACGCCTCACTCGGACCGCCGTGACGCCCACGGCGCCCCTTGGCAGCCTTCCTGCGGGCCGCTCGACCGCCCGCAGGGGTTCCGGGGGCCGGGGCGCGGACTGAGGCCCCAGGGGCGGGTACGGGCCCGCGGTCGAACGCGGCCGACGGGGGAATCCGCAGCGCCACCGTCTCCTCGTCGGCGGGCGGCCGGTACGACTGCTCCGTGTAGGGGTCGTCGCCGTACGGATCACCGCCGAAGGACTCGTACGACGCGGCGCCGTACGAGTCCTCGCGCTCGGGCCGCAGCGCGGTCACGCCGTGGCCCTGCCCACCACCGGGGCGAGCCCCGCCGACCTCGCCACCGCGCCCTCGTCGCCGCACTCCACCAGCCAGTTGGCCAGCATCCGGTGCCCGTGCTCGGTCAGCACCGACTCCGGGTGGAACTGCACGCCCTCGACGGGCAGTTCCCGGTGACGCAGACCCATGATGATGCCGTCGTGGGTCCGGGCGGTGACCTCGAGCTCGGCGGGCACCGTCGCCGGCTCGGCGGCCAGCGAGTGGTAGCGGGTCGCGGTGAACGGCGAGGGCAGACCGGCGAAGACACCCCTGCCCTCGTGCTCCACCGGCGAGGTCTTCCCGTGCAGCAGCTCCGGGGCGCGGTCCACGACCCCGCCGTACGCCACCTGCATCGACTGCATGCCCAGACAGACCCCGAAGACGGGGACGCCGGTGTCCGCACAGTGGCGGACCATCTCGACGCAGATACCCGCCTCCTCGGGCGTACCGGGCCCGGGGGACAGCAGAACGCCGTCGAAGCCGTCCTGCGCGTGGGCCGTGGAGACCTCGTCGTTGCGCAGGACCTCGCACTCGGCGCCCAGCTGGTACAGGTACTGGACCAGGTTGAAGACGAAGCTGTCGTAGTTGTCGACGACGAGAATGCGCGCGCTCACTGGTTGTCCACCGTCACATCGTTGAAGGGAAGCAGCGGTTCGGCCCACGGAAAGACGTACTGGAAGAGCGCGTACACCACAGCCGTCACCAGCACGATCGAGATCAGCGCCTTGAGCCACGCGTTTCCCGGCAGATGCCGCCAGATCCAGCCGTACATGCCGTCCCTTCCGTCGCACCACGGCACCTGACTCACGCCGTACAGCACCAGACTAACGGCGCAGAGCCTTCGGTTCGCCTGCCTCCACGGGCTGGGTGGAGTCCAGGTGCGCCCAGACGATCAGCCGGTGACTGTGGCCCCATTCGGGATCGCACGTGGTCAACGTCAGGTACCGGCCCGGACGCGTGTACCCCGACTTACGTGGCACAGCGTCGATCACCTCGACGTCCGAGGGCACTGTTTTGTAGGGCCCTTTGTCGATCCGATACGTGAACCAGGTCGTCCCGTCCGTCAGTACGACGGCGTCGCCCCGTCTGAGCTCGGGAAAGTCCCTGAACGGGTCACCGTAGGTCCGGCGGTGGCCGGCGACGGAGAAGTTCCCGGTCTGCCCGAGTCCGGCCGTCCCGGCGTAGTGGCCCAGCCCCCTCTTGAGGGTGCCGGTCGACGTCCCCTCGAGCACCGGCTTGTTCCACGTGAAACCGAGACGCGGTATGTACATCACCGCGAAGGGCCGGCCGCTGCGATAGGACGGCTGCCGCGTGGCACCGGTGGGGCTCGCGCCCGGGTCGGGTGCCGCGGCCTGCCGGTCCCACTGATCGTGCAGGGCGTCGATCTGGTCGTCCATGGCCCGGTCCGCCCGCACTCCCGTCCAGAACAGCACATAGACCACGAAGAGAACGATGACGGCGCCCACGGTGACGCACAGTTCGCTGAACGTCCTGACGATCACCCGCACCGACACAGGCGCCCCCCGGCGGCCGCTGCTCCGCTACTCCACAGGCTTGGCGTAGTGCAGATCCACTGTGCCCGAGTAACCCGGCAGAGTCACCGTCCCGTCCTCGGTGACTTTCCAGCCGAGGCCGTAGACGTTCACGTAGACCATGTAGTTCTGGATCGCCGGGGAGTCCGCGAGCGCCTGCTGCATCTTCTCCGGGTCCCCCACCGCCTGGATCTTGTACGGCGGGGAGTAGACGCGGCCCTGGAGGATCAGGGTGTTGCCGACGCAGCGGACGGCGCTGGTGGAGATCAGCCGCTGGTCCATGACCTTGATGCCCTGGGCACCGCCCTGCCAGAGCGCGTTCACGACGGCCTGGAGGTCCTGCTGGTGGATGACCAGGTAGTCCGGCTGCGGCTCCGGGTAGCCGGGGAGCTTGGCGGTGGCGTTCGGCGGGGCGTCGTTGAGTGTGACGGTGACCGCCCGGCCCTTGACCTTCTGGGTGCCGGCGCTCTTCTCCAGCCCGGCGAGCTTGTCGTCCTGGGCCTGGGTGCTGCCGTCGTCGGCCTCGGCCAGCGATTCCACGTCGTCGCGCAGGGCGCCGTTCGCCTCGTCCAGCTCGCCGTTCTTCTGGCTGCGCTCCTGGATGAGGTCGGACAGCTTCAGCAGGGAGGCGTCCGTGCGGATGTTGGTGCCCTTGGCGGTGGTGAAGCTGGTGAAGAAGAGGAGGCCGGCCAGGGCGAAGACGCCCACGGTGAGCAGCCGCACCGGCCGGAAGCCGCCGAAACCGCCCCTGCGGCCGGGAGGGGGAGCAAGCGGAGGGACCGCGTCCGGGGCCGCCGAGGACACTGATGAAGAATCGTGTCCGGGATCGGGCGTGGAACCCGTTGATCCCGTCCGGGGGGAGTCGGCAGAATTGCTCAACGTACCCTTATCTCCTTCAGCGCCGTAGAAGCACTACGCTAACGGACGCCCGGGGGAGCCCAGCAGCCCCCTAGTACGCAGCCCCCGAGCCCGACCCAGCACCTGCGCGGCCACGCAGCGCATCGACAGGAGAGACCCTCGTGCCGAAGTCACGTATCCGCAAGAAGGCCGACTACACGCCCCCTCCGGCGAAGCAGGCGACCGCGATCAAGCTGAACAGTCGCGCCTGGGTCGCACCGGTGATGCTGGCCATGTTCATCATCGGGCTCGCCTGGATCGTGGTCTTCTACGTCACCGACGGGACCCTGCCCATCGACCAGCTGAACAACTGGAACATCGTGGTCGGCTTCGGGTTCATCGCGGCCGGGTTCGGCGTCTCCACCCAGTGGAAGTGACGGGCGCCCGACGCCGCTGACCAGCTCTGCCCATGGCTCTCCACAGAGTTATCCACAGCGGTTTCCACACTTGGGGAAAGAACGACGATCTGTGGATAACTTCTGGGAGGTTGACGCCGGTGTGACGTAACTACCGGCTGTCACGTTCACTCGAAAGGCTGTTCGCCCCCTGCCTGAACTGCGGAAACGCGGTTCGACGGCAGGGGGCGCAGCTGTTCCCGCACTTTGTGCACAAGATTCGCCACAGACTGTGGACAACAGCGCGCTCAGGTGAGCTGGGCGGTCCTCAGGAGGGTGACGAGGAGGACCACGCCCAGCATCAGCGCACAGGTCCCGAACTGGACGAGGGCGCGGCGCTCGCGCGGCGCGTACACCATGGCGGCGCCGACGACGAGGCCGGCGACCAGGCCACCGACGTGCCCCTGCCAGGAGATGTTCGTGCCAGGGCTGAAGGTGAAGATCAGGTTGATCACGAGCAGCGCGATGATCGGCCGCATGTCGTAGCGCAGGTGACGCATCAGCACCGCGGTGGCTCCGAAGAGGCCGTAGATGGCTCCGGAAGCACCGTAGGTGACGGTACCCGGCGAGGCGAGCAGGTAGGCCAGGGCGCTGCCGGCGAGGCCGGAGACGAAGTAGAGCGCGAGGTATCGCGTCCGCCCCAGGGCCCGTTCGAGGGGGCCACCGAGCCACCACAGGCTGAGCATGTTGAACGCGAAATGCCAGATCGCCTCATGCGTGAACATCGAGGTGACCAGGCGGTACCACTCTCCCTCGGCCACACCTTCGGTCGGTCGGAAGGGCGCGGGCGGCCATTGCCCGATGATCGCAAGGTTTTCCAGCACCGAGGGACGCACCTGCACGAGCAGGAACACCGCCAGGTTGAGGCCGATGAGGACCTTCGTGACCAGGTGCGGGTCGGCGGCCACCGCGCCGCCCGCGATCGTGCGGGGCTGCGAGGCGTTCGGGGCGTGACCGGTGCCGGAGCCCTCGCGGACGCACGAAGGGCACTGGAAGCCGACGGAGGCGCTGACCATGCACTCCGGGCAGATCGGACGGTCGCAGCGGGTGCAGCGCACGCCGGTCTCCCGGTCGGGGTGCCGATAGCAGACGGGCAGGCCGCTGTGTGCGTCGTCCTGCCGGCTGCCGGACGCCTGGTCCATGTGGGCTCCCAGTGGGTGGTCTGAAGTCGTCGGAGCAGGTGAAGGAACCGCCCTGCTCATCCATACGGACCAGCAGGGTGTTTGGTTCCCGAAGGCCCGCCGGGCGTCCGGACTCAGGTCGCGCGGCGCTCCACGACGACCGACTCGATGACGATGTCCTTCAGCGGACGCTCCGTGCGCGGATTGGTCCGGACCGTCGCGATGGAGTCGACGACCTTCTGACTGGCCGCGTCGGTGACCTCGCCGAAGATGGTGTGCTTGCGGTTCAACCAGGCCGTCGGGGAGACGGTGATGAAGAACTGCGAGCCGTTGGTGCCCGGGCCGGAGTTGGCCATGGCCAGCAGGTAGGGCCTGTCGAATCGCAGTTCCGGGTGGAACTCGTCCGCGAACGAGTAGCCGGGGTCACCTGTGCCGTTGCCCAGCGGGTCGCCGCCCTGGATCATGAATCCGCTGATCACCCGGTGGAAGACGGTGCCGTCGTAGAGCCTGGCCTTGGACCTCACGCCCGTCGCGGGGTTGACCCACTCGCGCTCGCCGGTGGCGAGCTCGACGAAGTTCCTGACCGTCTTGGGGGCCTGGTCCGGGAAGAGCCGGATCTCGACGTCGCCGAGGTTGGTCTTCAGGGTGGCGTACAGGTGCTCGGCCACGATCTTGATCTGCCTTCCGTCGTCTTCCTGTGACCCCTCGATCCTCGCACGGTCCAGGGCACCGGAAGCCGAACCGCCGGTTCCGGGTCCCCCGGGTCCGTCCCGGTCCTTCTGGTTTCCCGGGGCGGGTCCGTGCCCGTGAGGGCGGGTCCGTCCGGGTTCGCAGCAGGCGCTTCCGGCAGGGAAAACGCGCCGGAGTTCCTCCGGGACGGGGCGAGCGGGGCCGATCCGTGGCATCGTCGGTTTTGTCGCTCTGTCTGACCTCTGTTGCCATTGCCCGGAATGTGTCCCGTATACGTCCGCTATCGCACGTGATCGGCACCCGTATGCCCGCCCGCACATGCCGCGAACGCACTCGGCAGGCATGATCCGTAAAAGGGTGGAAAGTCGAAATACCGTACGCCACCGAGGAGGAGGAACCCGTGACCCGCATCGACAGCGTGCGCGCCGCGACCGGCTCGGCGAAGGAAAGCGTGCTGCACGCCGCGGAAGTGGTGGCGCCCTACGCCGACACGGCCAAGGAACGGGCCGCGCTCTATGCGCATGAGGCTCGTGTACGGCTCGCGCCCAAGGTGTCGCTGGCCGCCGAACAGGCCCGCGTCCAGTACGGCGCCCACGTCGCCCCGCGCCTGGAGCAGGCCCTGACGCACGTCCCGCCGAAGGTCGACCTGGCCGCGCACGAAGCGGCCGTCCGTACCCGCCTTGCCGCCCGGCAGGCGGCCGACTATTCCCGGCCGAAGATCGAGCAGGCGGTGGCCGCGGCCGGCCCCGTGAAGGAAGAAGCCGCCGCCCGTGGCGCCGCCGCGCTGGCCGCCCTGCGCGGTCAGGTGACGCCGAAGGAGATCGAGAAACTGGTGCGCAAGCACCGGCGGCGTGCCAGGGCGGGCAAGCTCGCCAAGGCGCTGGCCGTGCTGGGCGCCGTCGCCGGTGGCGCGTACGCGGCCTACCGGTGGTGGGACAAGCAGGCCAACCCTGACTGGCTGGTCGAGCCGCCGGCTGCCACGGAGGTGCCTGCCTCGGGCACCACGCTGACGTCGGTCGACGGCAGCGTCGATCCGGCCGTTCTGGACCCCGAGGTCCAGGCCAAGCAGGCCGAGGAAGAAGCCGCGAACCGCGACGACCGCGGCTGAGCAGGCCGGCCGATGGCGGGCCGGTAGCCGCCGGGCGGCCGCGGACCGGATCAGCACCGCGCCCCAGCACGCCAAAAGACCCCTCCCATCTGCGTCACCGCAGGTGGGAGGGGTCTTTGTCGTGGAGCCTAGGGGAGTCGAACCCCTGACATCTGCCATGCAAAGACAGCGCTCTACCAACTGAGCTAAGGCCCCGGAAGGTGACGTCCGGCCGGATCGAGCTCGTCCCGGCGGGCGCCGCAGACCAGAGTACCGGGTCACCGGGGGTATCTCGCAAAAAGATTGGGGGTCCCCGCGGATGACCACTCTCCGTAAGATGCTCGGACGTGGTTCGCTACAGCGAACCGCGGTTTCTGGGGAAGCGATGGGGAGACGCAATGGACGCCGCACAGCAGGAAGCGACCGCTAGAGCGCGGGATCTGCAGCGGAACTGGTACGGGGAGCCACTGGGGGCGCTCTTCCGTAAGCTCATCGACGATCTTGGCCTCAACCAGGCTCGTCTCGCGGGGGTGCTGGGACTGTCGGCGCCGATGCTGTCGCAGCTGATGAGCGGTCAGCGGGCGAAGATCGGCAATCCGGCGGTGGTGCAGCGGGTGCAGCTGCTCCAGGAGTTGGCCGCACAGGTCGCGGACGGCAGCGTCAGCGCCGCCGAGGCGACCGAGCGCATGGACGAGATCAAACGGTCGCAGGGGGGATCGGTGCTCAGCAACGCCACACAGTCGACGACCGGTTCGGGGGCGCCCACGGTCAAGCGGGTCGTCCGCGAGATCCAGTCGCTGCTGCGCTCGGTGGCCGCCGCCGGCGACATCATCGACGCCGCCGACTCGCTCGCCCCGACCCACCCCGAACTGGCCGAGTTCCTGCGGGTGTACGGCGCCGGCCGCACCTCCGACGCCGTGACGCACTACCAGTCCCACCAGAGCTGAGCGCGGAGCCCGGTAGCCGAAGGGGGTTCGGCAGCCGGGAGATCGGCAGCCCGCGGGGGCGGCAGCCGGCACCGCGGATCAGCACCGGGAAACACCACGTGACGGGGGACACGGGCGCAAGAGGGACACGGGGGACACGGGGGACACGGGGGACACCAAAGGGTTCACGGGACGCGCGGGGCTCGTGAAGTCCGCGGGAGACACGGGGGTCGTATCGCCCGTCACGGGGGTAGCAAGGGGGAGAACCCGTAGGGGCGAGGGGGAGGAGCGACGCACTGCCATGGGTGAGGTCTTCGCCGCACGGTACGAACTGGCCGACCCGATCGGCCGCGGAGGGGTCGGCGCGGTCTGGCGCGCCTGGGACCATCGCCGCCGCCGTTACGTCGCCGCCAAGGTGCTCCAGCAGAGCGACGCGCACGCGCTGCTGCGCTTCGTGCGCGAGCAGGCGCTGCGGATCGACCATCCCCATGTGCTCGCGCCCGCCAGCTGGGCCGCCGACGACGACAAGGTCCTGTTCACCATGGACCTGGTGGCCGGCGGTTCACTGGCCCACCTCATCGGCGACTACGGGCCCCTGCCGCCGGTGTTCGTGTGCACGCTGCTCGACCAACTGCTCTCCGGGCTCGCCGCGGTCCATGCGGAAGGCGTCGTGCACCGCGACATCAAGCCCGCCAACGTCCTGCTGGAGGCCACCGGGACGGCCCGGCCGCGCCTCAGGCTCTCCGACTTCGGCATCGCGATGCGGCTGGGCGAGCCCCGGCTGACCGACACCGACCTCGTGGTGGGGACGCCGGGTTACCTCGCACCCGAGCAGATGCTGGGCGCCGACCCCGACTTCCCGGCCGACCTGTTCGCGGTCGGACTGGTCGCCCTGTACCTGCTCGAGGGGGCCAAGCCGGACGCCAAGGCCCTGGTCGAGCACTTCGCGGACCACGGAACGCCGGGCGCGCCCAAGAACGTCCCCGAGCCCCTGTGGCAGGTCGTGGCCACCCTCCTGCAGCCGGACCCGCAGGCGCGCTTCCGTACGGCCACCGGAGCGCGAAAGGCGCTCGCAGCGGCCGCCGAACTCCTTCCGGAGCCGGGACCGGACGACGAGCTGATCGAGATATTCGACCAACTCGGGCCGCTGCCCGCGGGGTTCGGTCCCGACGGCCCCGCGCCCCGGTCCGGTGACTCGACCACCCGTCGCGGGAACCCCGCGCCCCGGCCCGCCGACCCACCGGTTCCCACCCACCCGAACGCCGCGTCCGTGCCGTCCCGGCCGTCCACCGCGCCTGCTCAGGCTCCGCCCCGGCCCGCCGCCCCTCCGCCCGGTCCCGGGCACGTTCCGTGTCCCGCTCCCGCGTCCGCCACGCCCCCCGAGCCCATCCCGACCCCGACTCATTCGCAGGCCCCCTCGCCCGCCCCGTCGATGTCGGACTCCGGAAGCTTTCCTCTGCCGCCGCCGCAGCCGACGAGCGGCTCGTTCCGCTCCGCGCCGGCGTCCGGGCAGTTGCCCGCGTCCCGTCCTCCCGGCCACACGCCACCGCCCGTCTCCCCCGCTTCCTCTCACCGACAGCCCACCTACGAGCCCACGTACGAGCCCTCGTACCAGCCCACTTACCGGCCCGCGTACGAGTCCACGTTCGCCCTGCCCACCCGTGAGCCGGGGGCCGACACCTCCTCGACCGCCTCGTACACCGCCCGCGATCCCTGGCCCGCTCAGCACGTACAACACGTGCAGCACCCGCAGCACGCACCCGCCGCGTCGGCGGCCTCGTCGCGGACCGGCCGCCGGGGGCATCGCGCCGCCCGCCGGGGCCGCCCGGGGCCGCCGGTGAAGGTCGTGGTGCCCCTGCTGCTGCTCGCCCTGGCCTGTTACGCGGTGGGGTTCTGGGCGCTGGCCCGCATCTGAGCCGCGGCCCGGCGCCGCGCGGTCAGGGTCCAGACCCCGAGCACCGTGAGCAGCAGGCTGCCGGCGCCGATGCCGCCCACCGCCACCGCCTTCATCGCGGGGTCACCGCCCGGCGTCCCGCTGCTCGACGCGTCGACGGTGCCCGCGCTCCCGGCCGCCTCCGGCTCCCGGTCCGGAGCGCCGACGTCGAAGATCCCGCGCGGCGCCGACCGCGCCGCGTACCCCGGCCCGTCCTGTGTCCGGCCGCCCACCGTGACCCGCAGGGTCAGCCCGTAGGAGCCCTCCCCGAACCGGTCGCCCACCTGGGCCGCGAGGTGCACCACCAGGTAGTACGCGCCGGCGAAGCGCAGGGACTTGGTGGAGGTGGTGGAGGCGTAGCGGTTGGCGTAGCCGACCGGCGGGAGCGGGGGCAGCGCCGTCGACTTCTGGGTGCCGCCGTACCCCACGGCGGTGCCCTTGACCTCGGCTCGCACCGGGTTGTAGAGGGTCATGCCCAGGGCATCGGCCACATAGCCGGAGTCCTTGTCGGCGCTCCCCAGGTCGACCGCGGCGGACACCTGGCGGCCCCAGTCGACGGGCACCTCGTAGAACAGGGTCTGGCCGGGGAGGATCGCGTCGCGCCAGACGCCCTGCCGCACGGCGGTGGCGTCGGTGAAACCGGCTCCGCCCCGCACGGCCACCGGTTCGGCAACGGGTGGCGTGGGCGTCGCGGAGTCCCACGCCTCGGGCCCGCGTGTGGCGGCCGCCTTCCGCAGGGCGGGCTCGGAGACGGGCGCGAGCTCCAGCTCCCAGGGCGCCGCGACGGGAGCCGTCCCCTCGCCGCCGGCACCCGGGCCGACACCTCTGTCACCATCTCCGCGGCCGCTGCCCGCGCGGACGGCGGTGCGCTCCACGATCACGTAGTAGGTCCCGGCCTTCCGGCACAGCCCCCTGCCGGGGACAAGCTCGCGCGCGCCCCACGCGGTGATCGGCTGCGGGCTCTTGGACGCCCCGACGGTCGCCGTGTCGCGGGAGCAGGACGCGCCGTCGGCGTTCTGCACGGCGACGCTGACGCCGTCGCCGACGGAGAGCTCGGCGTCCGCCCGGGGCACGGCCGTGACGGCGACGTACGCGTTCGACGTGCCGTCGAGTTCGAGGCGGTAGTAGGCCTTCCCCTCGCTCTCGAGGGAACTGCGGTAGGTCGCGCCGGGGTCCAGGTTCACGGCGCCGGTGGTGCCCGTGGCCGCAGGTGCGGAGCGGACGTCGTCCGCGAAGGCGTAGGACGGGGCGCCCGGGGCCTTCGGCGTGGCCGTCGCAGTCGTCGCAGTCCTGGCGGCCGTCACAGTCCTGGCCGCTGTCACAGTCCTGGCCGCTGTCGCGGCCCTCACGGTCGTCGCAGTGGTCGCAGAAACCGCGGTAGTCGCGGCCGTCGGGGTCGTCGCGGGCGGACCGGGCAGTGTCGCCGGGGCCGCGCACAGCACCGCTCCCACGACGGCGGTCCGCACGGCCGTCCGCCATCGGGCCGTCCCAGCACTCCCACGCCCCGCACGCCGGGTCATCAACTCCGCCCCCTCCCCTTGGACCGAACGTGGGCCATCCTGCCCGGCACGCGCGCGTGGCACCCGCGCATTGCGTACGGGCGTCCGAAAAGCCCGCCTCCGGCCGCCCGTATCCACAGTGCGGGGGTTCCGCAACACAAGACCCCGACCGCGAGCTGCGGCCGGGGTCTGCTCAGTCTTCGGTGTCGGTACTCACGAACCCGTGGGCACGGAGTCGGTCGCCTCCGTCCACAGATCCTGCTCGGCGCGGTCCGCCTGGATCTGGCGGTACACGAGGAGCCCGCCGATGGCGGCCAGTGCGACCAGGAGAAGCTTCTTCACCGCGCTACCTCGTCTTTCCTTGGCGTAGGGGATCTCTGGCGCCCGACTATACACACCGACCGATACCGATCGGTGACCTGTGCCCGCCCTCAACTCCCGCCTTCGGTAGCGCAGTAGAAGCGGATCGGACCACTCCGATCGGAAGGTGATCACATCTCCACAGAGGGTGACTTTTGCCCCTGATGGCACCTGTTGGCTCACCCTTCAGACCATTTCTCCACTCCTGCACCCATCCGAGTGGTGTTCATCGGAACAACGCCACGCCGCGAGCGTCGGTCCACCACTTCGCGGCCCTCATACACATCATGAGGAAAGTACGCAAATCGCCCAACCTGAAAGTGAGGGACCATGACCGACAACCGCGTCATGAAACTGTGGACCGCCATCGTCACCGCCTTCCTCGCGCTGTGCACGGCGCTCGGACTCATCACGACGACCGCCGCGACGGCCGCGGCCCTGACCGGGCCGACACGCAGCGCGGAGGGCTTCGGCACCGCGCAAGAGCCGGCCTGGCCTACCGCGTCGTCGTCGACCTGGCTCCGGTCCCAAGCCCGCTCCCTGCCCCCCACGATGAAGCAGCGCATCCGCGCCGAGGCACACGGCAAGTCCCCCAGCTGCCGCCACCACGGCCTGCCGGACACGGAACCGGCCGAGCACACGACGTCCTGCACCCCCGAAAACCCCGCCGAACCGGCCGTCCCCCAGCAGAACTGAGTCCCCGCCCCTCCCCGACGTGACGGCGAACTTGCGTACAGCCCGCACGAGCAGGCCCGGCAGCTCCCCAGGAGCCACCGGGCCTTCGCCGTGCCCGCCGCCCGCCCCCTCCCCGCCCCTCACCCCCGCGGTCCCCCATCCCGGCGCCGTGCGTTCCTCATCCCTACGGGCCATCCCTGAACGCCACTCCGGCGACGACGGCCATGTCCGACCCGGGGGCCATGGTCAAGACGGCCGGCACACCGGCCGCGGCAGCGAATTGCACGAACACGAGCTTCGTGGCCGACCACTGCCGCTCGCGCCTTCGAGGTTTCACGGCTTCGGGACTTCACGGCTTCGAGGCTTCACGACACCGGGACTTCACGGCTACACGGCTTCGGGGCTTCAACCGCAGGCGCATCCCGCGCCGGCCGGGGCCGCCTCCTCGGTGATCTGGCCGGTGCAGCAGCCGTCGCCGGCGCCGTCGGGGTCGACGCCCTTGCCGAGGGTGTCGGCGTCGGCCTTGACCACGTAGACCTCCCATGGCTCCCGGCCCGGGCCGTGGACCCACACCTTGTCCTGGAGGGCGTAGCAGCAGGAGGTGTCGTTCTCCTCGACGGTGGCCAGGCCGGCGTCCCTGAGTCGGGTGGTGGCGGCGTGAACCTGGTCGGTGGACTCGACCTCGACGCCGAGGTGGTCGAGGCGGGTCTCCTCGCCGGGCCCGCCCTCGATCAGCACGAGCTTGAGAGGGGGTTCCGTGATGGCGAAGTTGGCGTATCCCTCGCGCCGCTTGGCCGGTTCGGTGCCGAAGAGCTTCGTGTAGAAGGCGATCGACGCTTCGAGGTCGCTGACGCGCAGGGCGAGCTGAGCACGGGACATGACATGACTCCCAACTGCTTGCATTGATGACTGTCGATATCGAGCTTGCATCCTGGATCGAAAAACGTCAACATAGAAGCATGTCGAATCAAGAACTTGTGGTGATCGGTCAGGACGACGAGTCCGTCGCCTGCTGCGCAGGACTGGCGACCGCGCCGCTCGACGACGTCCAGGCTGCCGAGCTGGCGAAGGTCTTCAAGGCGCTGGGCGACCCGGTCCGGCTGCGCCTGATGTCGATGATCGCCTCACGGGCGGCCGGTGAAGTCTGCGTGTGCGACCTGACCCCGGCCTTCGACCTGTCACAGCCCACGATCTCCCATCACCTGAAGCTGCTCCGGCAGGCAGGTCTGATCGACTGCGAGCGCCGGGGCACATGGGTCTACTACTGGGCGCTTCCCGGCACGCTGGACCGGCTGTCCGCGTTCCTGGCGCCCGCGCAGACGGCCGAGGCGACCGCGTGAGCGCGTCGCCCGGGCGCCGGGCTCGCGCTGAGACGGATCGTCCCGGAGGCGTAGCCATGAGCGCGGCCGACCGCATCCACCTCACCGCCATGAACCCCGAGCACGCCGACGGGATTCTGAAGATCTACCGACTCGGCATCGACGAGGGCAACGCCACCTTCGAGACCACCGCCCCCACCTGGGCAGAGTTCGACGCCGCCAAGCTGCCCCGGCATCGGTACGTCGCCCTCGACGACCTGGGCGAGGTACTGGGCTGGGTCGCGGCGGCGCCGGTCTCGGACCTGTGCGTGCATAGCGGTGTCGTCGAACACTCGGTGTACGTCCACCCCGCCGCACGCGGCCGCCGCATCGGCGGGGCCCTGCTCCGCCGACTGATCACATCGACGGAGGCTGCGGGCGTCTGGACCATCCAGTCCGGCGTCTTCCCCGAGAACGCCGCCAGTCTCGCTCTCCACGCACGGGCGGGTTTCCGGGTCGTCGGCACCCGTGAACGCGTTGGCCGGCACCATGGCGTGTGGCGTGACGTCGTCCTGATCGAACGTCGAAGCCCGGCCATCTGACCTGCCCAGCGCCCCGCCTGCCGGTCGTCAGGGAAACGCAGCCACGACCGCCGAGACGGCCGAGGAACGAGGTACCCGCACATCGGCTGACCGGAGCCTTCAGCGGCCGTTTGACGTCGGCCGTCCTACGGGCTCCTCCTGTCGGCCGCGGTGGCCTGGATCAGTCGAAGAGGGCCAGGACTCCGACCACCCAGACCCCGAGGAACGCAAGGGTTGCCACCAAGCAGCCGACGCCTGCCAGCACACCGCCGACCGACCAGGGTCCGGACGGCCCCTCGTGCTTGTCCTCCACATCGCCCAGGTAGGTGACGGGGTCGTCCCAGTCGACGGGGTGCCCGAACTCCTCGGCACAGGCGGTCCGCACCGCGGCCAGTTGCCCCATCGCGAACGAGGTGGCAGCCATCGCCTCCGGGCCGCGCCAGGCGAGGGCCTTCATCCGCAGCCCCGGAGACCCGTACCGGACCTCGAAGGCGGCTGTCTCGTCGGCGTCGCGGTCCTCTTCGAGGTACGTCCAGCGTCCGGCCTCGGCAGCGTCGCCGTAGAGCCGGTACACCTCGGCCAGACGCCGACGGAGCGTCAGGTCGGACGGGAAGGACGAGACGAGACCGCGCAAACGCTGGCGCGCGACCGGAACCCGGCCGGCGGCCAGGTCTGCGTCGACTCGGGCAAGGGTCTCTCTCAAGGACATGAACGCATGATCGAATACCGTGGAGACCCGTGTCGAACCGGTTTTCCCGCTCAGCACGCACTCGACGAAGTCACACGGAGTACCCACCGGCCACGACGGCCAGTGTCCAATTCGCGGTGCCACCGTGTATCTGGACGGAGAGCCTTTGGACGGTGGTGTCGGTATAGACACGCCCGACGGTGACGGGCCCGTTGCAGCCGATCTTGGTGGCGTCATCTCCCGGAGCGTTACGGTCGACGATTGCCATCCTGCCTTCGCCGGTGCAGCTAGCGTAGACGGTGTACACGTCTGTCTCCGGCGTGAAAACAGGCAGGTCGGTGTTGCCACTGCCCTTGGTCACAGGCACGAGGATCTTCGCATCGGCGGGCAGGTCGAGCGCCGATCGCGTGGCCGCCGGGCTGGGCGCCCCGTCGCCGCTGCTGCTCGACCTGGCGCTGGAGGGGACGGCGCTTGATGCGGCTGGGCTTGCGTCACCGTTGCCGGCTCCCGAGCAGGCTGTGGTGAACAGCAGGACGAGCAGGGCGGGCGCTGTGGTGTAACGGCCCAAAGGGCACTCTCCTCGGGGACACGCGCCACGGCCTGAGCCGGGACGCGCTGCGAGACGGTTGGCGGATGACCCAGCCCTTCGCGGTGCCCACACCGTCCTGTACTGCTTGGGGCCGGCCTTGCAACTGCGTTACAGGTATGCGGTGTTGCCGTGAACATTCTCCTACATGATCCCGTAGTCGCCGTACACGGCCTCCCGGGCCCTGAGCTTGCCACCGGCCTCGTTACCGAGCTTCGCGGTCCACGACTTCCAGGCGGGGAGGACCAGCTGATCGGCTGAGAGGGGCTGACCGCAGCCGTTCACCGCCGTTGGTGTCGACTGGACGTGTCAGAAGACCCCCGGACCGATGGTCCGGGGGTCTTCTGGCTGGTGGGGCTAACAGGATTTGAACCTGTGGCCTCATCCTTATCAGGTCGATCACGGTCCCCCGGAAGCTGGAAGGTTCCCAGCCTCGCGACGGCCTCTCGACCGCTGGGGGCCGCTCTCGTCCACTGGCGTTCGCCGCCGTTGGTGTCAGCCGTTGGTGTCAGGCTCCACAACGGGCTTGACACGCGGCTGCGGAAGGCGCACGTCGATCGCCTGCACGACGATCAGCACGATCACCGCGACCACCAGCCATGTGGCCTGGCGCAGAACGCCCGTCATCGTGTCGCCGTTGATCACGCACGCCATGGCCACAGCCAGCAGGAGCATGATTTTCTTGCGACTGTCAGTCCCTCGTGCGAGAGTTGCAAGCAGGTGGCTGTCAAGTACCGACAGTCCACCGAGACCCGGGATGGGCATAGCTCTCCTTGGTTGTCAGGAGGGCGCGCCCGGAGCCTCTTCCCAAAGGCGGGCGCGCCCTTCGGTGTTGATGCTCCAACGGTATGGCACGGGCCTGACAGTAGGTGCCTCTCGGGGTCAAGTCGCCGACGTGCACACGGTTGCTCACCGAGGTTGAACTCCACCTAGGTTGAAGCACTTTGAGGCACCGAGTGCCACCGCTTTGACCTGCTGCGATACGCGGTCATATCACACGCCACTGACATCGGACGCACTCTATAGCAACGATAGTCGCGCGTCCCACGGCTTATGGGGCATTTTTCCGACTTTAGCGAGTGACCGAGATCACGAAAATGGAAAAGTAGTCCGGACTCACAGAGCCCGTTTCTCAGGCCGCCCCAGCGCCCATTACATCCACTGCCCGACAGGCGCACCACGCAGCGGGGCCCATCACCTAAGCAGTCTTGACACCAGCGAAGCCATGTTTCACGTGAAACGTGCCCGCCACCCTCCACCGCTTAAGGGCACCGGACCTGCACAGATGTCGTCTCGACGCGATTGATCAGCTCGGCAGCGCAAGGATTGCGCATGTCGGCATCGCCCATGGGCTGAACTTCATCGCGCCCAAGGCCTCGGTCACTTGACCTGCACAGCCTGAGCCATCAACCACCCAAGCTCTCGTCCCGTCCGCCGTCGACCCACACACCGTGGAGCGGGCGTGGTTCAGGGGCGTCAAGGTGGAGCGCGCCACTGTACGAACGACCTTGACGCCCCTGAACCACGTCTGCTCGGCTCCGCCTGGGTCGGCGGTGGACGGGACGAGAGCTCCCCGCGCACGCCACTACGGACCCGCAGTCGGGAACGGTGCCCCCTCCATCCCGGTGCCGGCCGATCCCCCGCCGGAGGCATTGCTCTGACCATGGCCGTTCGCGTGCGGTACTCGCTCACCATCTTCGGCTCCTCCACCTCTGCGCGGTACGGACCCCGGCCGGGCTGGAGCGGGACGAAGGCAGGAGCGCAGGCCCGGCCGGGGTCCGGGCCGCGCGCGGGGAGCGGAGCGAGCCGCCTTGAACCAGTAGAGAAAGTTGTAACTCAGTTGGCCACTCGGGGGCTGTGAGGCTTGAAGTCGTACGCGCACGAGGGAAGTTCCCTGATCCGACGGTGTGCCATCGGCAGGAAGAGCGCTGGTCGAACCGTCCACGTGATGCGTGTGCTGACGTGCGTGATGGACACCGTCCAGGGCTCCCGGCGCAAGAGGGCTCGCCTCGTGTCGATGCGGTCGTCCTGGAGTCGCGTCCACGCCTCCTGAGAAGCGGCCGTATCGAGGGCCGGCGAGATGGTGCGCAGGATCGTCGCCACCCAGTTGTTCGCCTCGACCGCCGAGTACGCGTCGAAGGATCCGAAGAGCGCCGGCGGGCGTCGTCCGTCCAGCCGTTGCGTCCAGCACTCGCACCAGAAGCCGGGCCTGGTCATCGCCTTCAGCACGGGTGTCCTCCTCGGCGTACGTTCGTGAAGAGCTCCGCCGTGATCGTGTGACCGCCGCCGCTGTCGTGGACGACGACCCGGTGGGCGATCGCGCTGACCATCCCGAGTCCTCGACCGTGTTCGGCGTCCTGGTCCTGGTGCTCGACCTTGGGGGCCGTGCCCGTGCCTCCGTCGTCCGTCACCGATACCGCGACCACCTGCGTCGAGACGGCTACGGCCAGGTGGAAGCTGCCGGACTCCGAGCCGCTGGCGGTGTGGAGGATCGCGTTCGCGCTCAGCTCGCTCACGATCAGCTCGGCGTCCTCGGCAAAAGGGGAGCCACGCAGGACATCGCGCGTCCAGCGGCGGGCCCGGCTGACCTCTTCCGGGAATCCTGGGCAAGACAGTCCCCAGACCCGGGGAGTACTCGTATACTCGTGCATACAAGTTCCTTTATGCAGGTAGGCCGCCATGTGCAGCGGGTTCGGGCTAGACGAGTTTCACGCCGTCGTGGGCGCGGATGGCCGGCGGGGACGCCGCGTCCAGAGCGTCTATGACGCGGATCGCGTACGCCTCGTCGGCGAGCTCGGAGACTTCTTCACGGGTGACCCAACGCAGAGCGCGGGTCTCGTCGCCGGTGGTCGGCGTGCCGTCGGCCGCCTCGCAGCGGAAGACCAGCGAGACGATCAGGCCCGTCATGTTCTTGTAGATGCCGGTGAGGGTCGCGGGAAGCGCGATCTTGATGCCGGTCTCTTCGAGGACCTCGCGCTGAAGGGCTTCAGGAACGGTCTCCTCGCGTTCGAGGATGCCGCCCGGCGGTTCCCAGTGACCGTTGTCGCGGCGCTGGATCAGGAGGGCCCGGCCCTGGGCGTCGACGACGACCCCGGCCACGCTGACGGAGTGCGGGCGTTCTGTGCTCACGTTCCTCGGCCCTCTCGGATGGCTAGGCTCTCCACCGTAGCAACAAGCACTCGCCCACTCGTCTAGATACCTAAAGGAGTACACACGTGAGCCCTCTTTCCTCGGGCCTGCTCGGTGATCTCGACCCCACGAGTGATCGTGCGGTCTTCCGACAGATCGCCGACCAGCTGCGTGACGCCATCGACCGTGGGCGATTCCGGGAAGGCGAGAAACTCCCCTCGGAAGCTGAGCTCGTCGACCACTACGGGGTATCCCGCATGACGGTCAGGAACTCCTTCTCCATCCTCCAGGGGGAAGGCCTGGTCCACGCCGAGCATGGCAAGGGCGTCTTCGTCCGGCCACGTCCGCCCGTACGGCGTCTCGCCTCCGACCGCTTCGCCCGTCGTCACCGTGAGCAGGGGAAGTCCGCGTTCATCGTCGAGGCGGACACCGTCGGCAGTCACCCCCAGGTCGACAGCCTCGAGGTGAAGGAGGAGAAGGCCAGTCAGGACATCTCCACGCGGCTCGGTTCCGTGCGGCGGGTTCTCGCACGTCGGCGCCGCTACCTCCTCGACGGTCGGCCGGTCGAGTTCGCCACCTCCTACCTGCCGCTCGACATCGCCCGCGGCACGCAGATCGCCGAACCGAACCCCGGCCCCGGCGGCATCTACGCCCGTCTCGAAGAGCTGGGTCACCGCCTCGACCACTTCGAGGAGGAGATCCGCGCGCGGATGCCCTCGCCGGACGAGGTGCGCACTCTGCGACTGGCGGCCGGCGTACCCGTGATCCACCTGATCCGGACCGCCTTCGACACCGAGAAGCGGCCCGTAGAGGTCTGTGACACGGTCATGGCGGCGGACGCCTACGTCCTGTCGTACCAGCTCCCGGCCACGTGAGCGGGTGAGGGGCGGTGGTGCGCGGGGGTGCCTCCTCGACTCGTACACCCCAACACGCTTACTCGTATAGACGAGTGGGCAAGTTGTGTGTCAGAGTGATCGTCGTGAGCCCGGGAAATCGGGTTCGCAGATCGCATCTTGTATAGACGAGTAGATAGGAACGCAACTGTGCGTACCATCCGTGTCGAGACCTCTGCCGCGACGATCCTCCTGACGGAGGCTCCCGAGCCGAAGGTCCGCGACCGACAGACGGGCGAGATCGCCAAGGACGCCGTCAGCGGCGAGGCGCTGATGACCATGGGCGTCGTCTACATCGAGGACGGGGAGTCCTCGCTGATCAAGGTCACCGTCCCGGAGGGCGGTGTCTCGGAGGGGCTGAACCTCGGTGCGCCGGTCTCGCTGCCGGGGCTCGTCGCCCGGCCGTGGGAGTCAGTGTTCAACGGGCAGCAGCGTCACGGCATCGCCTTCCGCGCCGCCGCCGTCACCCCGGCCGCCTTCCCGGCCGCCATGGGGGCCACGGCCTGATGACCGATCTCGCGACACTTCTGGAGGTGGGTGGTCCTGTCGCCGCGCTCGGCGGTGGGGCCGCCTACACCCGGGCCAACCACCCGGCCCTGTACTGGTCCGCCGTCGGCGGGCCGATATCCACTGTCCGGCTGCTCAGCTCGTACGCCTCGGTCATGGAAGCCTGTGGCCTGACCGTCGCCCCGTCCCGGCTGCGCATCCTCGCCGTCAAGGCCACCACCCGGCGGGAGGTGCGGCCCGTCCCGCCCCGCCGGGGCATCATCCGGCCCACCTCGACCGGCTTACGGCTCCGCCTCCGCCTCGCGCCGGGGCAAGAACCTGCCGACGTCGCAGCCTCGGCCGAACGGCTGCGGCACGCCTGGGGCGTCCACGCCGTCTACGTCACCACCGTCAAGCCGGGCGTCGTCGAACTGCGGCTGGTCGGCTTCGACGTCCTGCGCAAGGTGCGGATGCCTCGCAAGATCGACGGCGGGTTCATCACGGTGCCGGTCGCGCTGAGGGAAGACGCCATGCCCTTCGTACGCGACTACCGGGCCGTCCCCCACCAACTGACCCTCGGCGCGACGCTGTCGGGCAAGTCCATGTACCTGCGCCATCTCGTCTCCGGACTCGCCCCGCAGAACGTCGCACTGGTCGGCATCGACTGCAAACGGGGCGTCGAGCTGGCCCCGTTCGCCGCGCGCCTGTCGGCGCTCGCCACCGACCCGGACGAGGCCGCAGAGCTCCTGCCTGTCCTGGTCAAGGAAATGGAGGACCGATACGACCTGATCAAAGCCCGGCAGGGCATCGCTCCCAGCACCCCTGAGGAAGAGATCACCTCGGACATCTGGGGCCTGCCCGAGAGCGAACGGCCCGTGCCCGTCGTCCTGTTCGTCGACGAGGTGGCCGAACTCTTCCTGACCGCCACCCGCAAGGACGAAGAACGGCGCGACGAGATGGTCACCCAGCTCATCCGCCTCGCCCAGCTCGGCCGCGCGGCCGGCATCTACCTCGAAGTCTGCGGGCAGCGCTTCGGGGCCGAACTCGGCAAGGGCGCGACCATGCTCCGGGCCCAGCTCACCGGCCGAGTCTGCCACCGCGTGAACGATGAAGCCTCCGCGAAGATGGCCCTGGGCGACATCGCGCCGGAAGCGGTCCTCGCCGCCTGCGCCATCCCCGCAGAACGCCCCGGCCTCGCCGTCGCGGGCGACACCTCCGGCGGCTGGTCCCGCATCCGCACCCCGTATCTCTCCCTCGGCGACGCCGCCGACGCCTGCCGGGAGACAGCCCACCTGGTGCCGGACCTGCCCGCGCTGAAGCCCTTCCGGCCCTACGTGCCCGTATCGCCGCCCGTCGAACAACCGGGGCCTGTCGTCCAGCCGCGCCCCATCACGGACTGAGCCCACTCCCACCCCGGTCGGCGTGACCGCCTCGCGCCACGTCCCTACCCCTCCCATGCCTGAACCCGGAAGGAGACGCCCTCATGCGCGCCCAACTGGCCCGGGTAGACGCGGTGCTCGTACAAGCGCTCATCGCTGCCGCGCTGTCCTTCGCCCACATTCACGACGTCGCCGTGGCGGCCGGACAGGACGGCTGGAAAGCCTGGGCCTACCCCGTCTCCGTAGACCTGCTGCTCGTCGCCGCCTGGCGTCGACTGCGCTCCGGGTCGTCCAAGGGTGCGGCCTGGTGCTGGTTCGTCATCGCGCTCGCCGCCTCCCTCGGCGCGAACGTCGCCACGGCCGGCCTCCTCGACCTCGGCGACGTCCCGGCCTGGCTGCGCATCCTCGTCGCGGGCTGGCCCGCCGTCGCCTTCCTCGGCGGCACCCTCCTCGCACACTCGCCCACAAAGACGACTGCGGCCGTGGAGACGACCGAGGACCAGGAGGACGAACCCGAACGGCCTGAACCCACACCCGATCCGCCCGACCGACCTGCCATCGAGGCATCACCGGAACAACCCGCCGTCCCGGTCCCGGCCGCCCTAATCGACCACGCCCGCAAGGTCGCCGCCGAGCACCACACCCGCACTGGTGCCCCGATCGACACCCCGACCCTGCGCGCCCGCCTCGGCGTCCCGGCGCCCATGGCCGACGCCATCGCCGCCCACCTCTGAGAGGAAGCCCGATGTCCGCGAACCGCCGCTTCCGCAACGTCACCCGCATCGGCCCCGTGCAGGTCGGTACCGCCTACGACCACCGGGGCCGTGAGAAGCACACTGCCGCCTGCACCGCCCCCCGCTGCAACTTCTCCGCCGACTACGACAGCCGCGCCGCCGCCGAGTTGGCCGCCCGCACCCACCGCTGCCCCGTCCGCTGAAAGGACCCGCACCCCGTGACCCTCAACCTCCCGCTCGTCGTCGTCCTCGGCTTCTTCGCCTGGGCGGCGGTCAAGTACCTCGGCGTCCGGACCTGGATCGTCGTCCTGATCGCCCTCTTCGGCTTCTGGCTCTCGCACACCTTCCTCGCCCCCGCCATCGAGTCCGGCACGCGCTCTGGCGTGACCGTCATAAACGGCCAACACATCTAGACGAGTAGACAGGAGATCCCGGTCATGTTCCTGCCCAAGTACCCGGAGAACCCCACCCCGCCGCCCGCACACACGCACACCCCGACCGACCCGGCACCCGCCCCGGTCCGGCGCTCGCTCCCGTCGGTCTCCCTCGATCAGAAGACCGTGGCGGCCGTGCTCGTCGGCGGAGTCGTCCTCACCGCGCTCCTGGCCGCCGTCGCCGTCACGGCCATCTCGGTCGCCGTCGCCGCCGTGGTCCTGCGCTCCCTGCTCCGCGACCACCACCGCCGCTGATCTGCGGCCAGACCTCCGGGGCGGCGTGACCCAGCCACTCATCCGCCGCCCCGGCGGCCCACCCCTCCTGAAGTGCCCGTCAGAAGGAGAACCGTCATCTTCGCCCGCGCCACCCCGCCCCCTCTCCCGGAACTCAGCAAGCTCGCATCCGGCGGCACCCTGCCCGGTATCCTCCGGCAGCTCTCCGGGCTCGGCGGCTGCACCCACCCCATCCGCCTCGACGGCCACCGCACCGAATACGACGTCGACACCACAACCGGCGAGATCGGCCGCATCCTCCGCCACCTCGACTCCTCGGACCTCCCGGCCGGCCAACTCCTCGTCCGCTGCAACAACCGCCGCACAACCCGCTGCCCGGCCTGCTCCGAGGTCTACCGCCGCGACACGTTCCAACTGATCACCGCCGGACTGCGCGGAGGCAAGGGCACCCCCGAACACGTCGCCACCCACCCCCGCGTCTTCGCCACCTTCACCGCCCCCGGCTTCGGCCCGGTCCACAACCGCCGCACCGACGGCCGCCCCTGCCGCTGCGGAGTCCGGCACGACCAGGAGGACGAGGCGCTCGGCACCCCGCTCAACCCGGGCACCTACGACTACGAGGCCGCCGTCCTCTGGAACGCGCACGCCGGTCCCCTCTGGCGGCGCTTCTCGACGTACCTGCGCCGCGAAGTCGGCAAGCGCGCCGGCCTGTCACAGCGGGAGCTCCGCGACCACGCCCGCGTCTCCTTCGCCAAGGTCGCCGAGTACCAGAAGCGCGGCGCGGTCCACTTCCACGCCGTCATACGCCTCGACGGTCCCGGCGGCGGCGAAACTCCGCCCCCGGCCTGGGCCACCGCCGAGCTGCTCACCGACGCCATCAACGCTGCCGCGACCAAGGTCCGCGTCGACGGCCCGACCATCGACAACCGCACCCATGCCTTCGCCTTCGGCCGCCAACTCGACGTCCGCACCATCCGGTCCGCCGACTTCAACGACGGCCAGGAGCTCACCGAACGCGCCGTCGCCGCCTACATCGCCAAGTACGCCACCAAGGGCGCGGAGACGGCAACGGGAGCTCTCGACCGGCCGCTGAAGTTCGTCGCCGAAGTCGCCCAGCTCGACATCAGCGAGCATGCCCGCCGCCTCATCCGAACCGCCTGGGCGCTCGGCGCACGTAAGGACCTGGAAGACCTCCGCCTGCGCGCCTGGGCCCACATGCTCGGCTTCCGCGGCCACTTCTCCACCAAGTCCCGCCGCTACTCCACCACCCTCGGCGCACTCCGAGACGCCCGCGCCGAATGGCAACGCGCACAAGCCGCAGCCAACGCGACCGACACCGGACCCGAGACGACCTACGTCCTCGCCCACTGGGCCTTCGCCGGCACCGGCCTCTCCGACGCCGAAGCCTGGCTCTCAGCCAGCCTCAGCAGCGACGGGCGACCCGACCACCAGACCGCCCCGGAAGGAGCCGCAGCATGACCACCGCCGCCCCTGAACTGCTCACCGTTCCTGAGGTCATGTCCCGGCTCAAGGTCGGCCGCACCAAGGTCTACGACCTCATCCGCACTCGCCGCCTGGTCTCCATCAAGGTCGACGGCTGCCGCCGTATCCCGGACGACGCCGTACGCGACTTCATCCGCCGGGGGATCGGGGAGGCGGCCTGATGGCCAGGAGGCGGCCCAACGGCGGGGGCACGATCTCAAAGCGGGCTGACGGCCGGTACATGGGGCGTGCGTACGTCACCGACACGGACGGCAACCGCGTCCGGAAGACCGTCTACGGGGCCACGTGGGACGACGCCAACGAAAAGC
Organism: Streptomyces sp. P3; assembly: GCF_003032475.1. Lineage (NCBI taxonomy): Bacteria > Bacillati > Actinomycetota > Actinomycetes > Kitasatosporales > Streptomycetaceae > Streptomyces > Streptomyces sp. P3. The sequence continues at coordinate 2,151,101 of NZ_CP028369.1, read as the reverse complement.
TCGGCAAGCTCCAGGACCAGGAGCGCAACGGCGTCCCGGTGCCGTCCCGCTCCTGGTCGCTCGGCGAGTGGCTGAGCTACTGGCTTGAGCACATCGTGGAGCCGGAATGCGAGCACAACACCTACGTCAAGTACGAGTCGAAGGTGCGGCTGTACCTGCTGCCCCAGCTCGGTAAGAAGCCTCTGGTCAAGCTCACCCCGGCCCAGCTCCGGGCCTTCATGGCCGTGCTGAAGCGGGAGAAGGTAGGCGCGGCCACCCGCTTCGAGGTGCTCCGCGTCCTCCGTAACGCGCTCAACCGGGCCATGCGTGAGGAACTGCTGACGCGCAACGTCGCCCTCCTGGTCGACATGCCCAAGGTCTCCAAGGACAAGGGCACGGCGTGGAATGCCCGGGAGGCGATCGCGTTCCTCCGCTCCGTCCGCGCACACCGCCTCTACGCGGCCTGCGTCCTGGTGCTCGTCCTCGGCCTCCGCCGCAGTGAGGTCCTGGGGCTGCGCTGGCAGGACATCGACTTCGAGGCCGGCCGGTTCACCCCGGTCAAGCAGGTGCAGCGCGAGAAGGGTGTCGGCCTGGTCCTCAAAGACCTCAAGACTGAGTCGTCACAGGCAGTGCTCCCGCTGCCTGAGTTCTGCGCCCGCGTCCTGGAGGAGCGGCGGGAGCTCCAGGAGCTGGAACGGAAGATCGCCGGTGCTCACTGGGCCCAGCAGGACGGGCACGATCTGATCTTCTCCGCGGAGCACGGCGGCATGATCGACCCGACAGGCTTCTCCCGGACCTTCGATCGCCTCGTGAAGCGGGTCGGCGTCCGCCGCATCACCGTCCGGCTCGCCCGGCACACCTGCGGCACCCTGCTGGCCTTCCTGAAGGTGCATCCCAAGGTCGCTCAGGCGATCCTCCGGCACAGTCAGATCAGCATGACCATGGACGTCTACACCCACGTGGTGGGGGACAGTGAGCGGGAGGCTGTGACGATGCTCGCCGAGCTGCTGGAGGACCCGCTGATCGGCTGACCGCCGGCGTCCACCGCCGTTGGTGTCAGATGGTGGTGTCAAAAGACCCCCGGACCGATGGTCCGGGGGTCTTCTGGCTGGTGGGGCTAACAGGATTTGAACCTGTGGCCTCATCCTTATCAGGGATGCGCTCTAACCAACTGAGCTATAGCCCCGCCGCGCTCTGCGGTGTGTGTCCCGCGCGCTGACTCCTGAAGATTAGCGCACGACGCGGGCAGTCCCAAAATCGATAGTCACGGGGCCTCGGCCGTGGTGCGCGACCGTGCTGACGAGCGAGGTCACTCGTCCTCGGCGAGGGTCAGTTCGACGCCGCCGACGAAGCCCGCGGAGAGGTTGTAGATGAACGCGCCGAGCGTCGCGAGGGCCGTCGCGAGGACGACGTCGATGACCGCGATGATCGACGTGAACATCAGGACGTGGGGGAGCGACAGGAACGACTGCAGGTCGAAGCCGTTCGACTCGTTCGAGCCGGTCGCCTCGGAGATGGTGCCGCCGACCGTCGAGAACACGCCCATGGCGTCCATGACCATCCACAGCATGGCCGCCGCGACGATCGTGCAGATGCCCAGCGCGATGGAGAGCAGGAAGCTGACCTTCATCACCGACCACGGGTCGGCCTTCGCCACCCGCAGCCGCGCCTTGCGCACGCGGGGCGTGGTGCGGGCCCCCGTCCGCGGGCGGCGTACCGTGCCGGCCCCCGGGGGCGCCTGGGTGGGATAGGCCTGCGGCGGGTGGTACGGCCCCGCCGGCTGCGGAGACTGCCGTTCGCCGGGAAGCGGCGACGCCTCCTGCTTGCCCTGCGCGCCTCGGGTGTCCGTCACGGTTCCCCCTTGGGTCCCCTGAGGGCCCTTGGATCCTGCCTGAGAGGTCTGGGCGGCCTGCGCGCCGGAGGATCCAGGGGACCCCTTGGGCGGCTGCGGGCCGGTGGAGGGCGAGGCCGAGTCGGCGGCAGGGGCCTTGATGGCCTTCAGCTGGGTGGTGTGGGTGTCGGCCACCCGCCCCTCGGCGCCCCCGGCACCCCGCGCGTCGGTCGTCCGCGCGTCCCCCGCCGATGCGGCGGAGCCACGGCCGCCGCCGTTCTTGCCCGTGCCGGCAGACGTACCGGCGCCCGTGGCTCCGCTCACGATGACTCTCTCCTCGTGCTACTCGGCCGAGGGCGACTCACCCTCGTCCGTGCCGGCGGTCGTGGTCGCCTCGGCGGTGTCGTCCACGGCGATCCCGCCGTCGACCTCTTCCGCCTCGCGCCCCGCCTCGGCGTTACGGGCGATGCCGACGACGGCATCGCGCTTGCCCAGGTTGATCAGTTGGACGCCCATGGTGTCACGGCCCGTCTCCCTGATCTCGTTGACTCGCGTACGAATCACACCGCCGCCCAGCGTGATGGCGAGGATCTCGTCGGTCTCCTCGACCACCAGCGCGCCGACGAGGGAGCCACGGTCCTCGACGATCTTGGCGGCCTTGATGCCGAGGCCACCGCGACCCTGGACGCGGTACTCGTCGACGGCGGTCCGCTTCGCGTACCCGCCGTCTGTGGCAGTGAACACGAACGTACCGGGTCGAACAACATTCATCGAGAGGAGCTGGTCTCCCTCGCGGAAGCTCATGCCCTTGACGCCCGAGGTGGCACGGCCCATGGGCCGCAGACTTTCGTCCGTGGCGGTGAACCTGATCGACTGTGCCTTCTTGCTGATCAGAAGCAGATCGTCGTCCGCCGAGACGAGTTCGGCTCCGATCAGTTCGTCGTCGGAACCGTCCTCCGTCTCACGGAGGTTGATCGCGATGACGCCACCGGAACGCGGCGAATCGTAATCCTTCAGAGGCGTCTTCTTCACCAGGCCGCCCTTGGTGGCCAGGATCAGATAGGGCGCCACGTCGTAGGTGCGGATCGCGAGGATCTCGGCGATCGCCTCGTCCGGCTGGAAGGCCAGCAGGTTCGCGACGTGCTGACCGCGCGCGTCCCGCCCGGCGTCCGGCAGTTCGTACGCCTTCGCCCGGTAGACACGGCCCTTGTTGGTGAAGAACAGCAGCCAGTGGTGCGTGGTGGAGACGAAGAAGTGGTCGACGATGTCGTCTTCCTTGAGCTTCGCTCCCCGCACGCCCTTGCCGCCGCGCTTCTGCGCCCGGTAGTCGTCCGTCTTCGTGCGCTTGACGTAACCGCCGCGCGTGACGGTGACGACGATGTCCTCCTCGGCGATCAGGTCCTCGATGGACATGTCGCCGTCGTAGGGCACCAGCATCGTCTTGCGGTCGTCGCCGTACTTCTCGACGATCGCGGCGAGTTCGGCGCTGACGATGCCGCGCTGGCGGACCGGCGAGGCGAGGATCGCGTTGTACTCGGTGATCTTCGCCTGGAGTTCGTCGTGCTCCTGGATGATCTTCTGCCGCTCCAGGGCGGCCAGTCGGCGCAGCTGCATCTCGAGGATGGCGTTGGCCTGGATCTCGTCGATCTCCAGCAGCTGCATCAGGCCCGTGCGCGCGATGTCGACGGTGTCGCTGCGCCGGATCAGCGCGATGACCTCGTCGATGGCGTCCAGGGCCTTCAGCAGGCCGCGCAGGATGTGCGCCCGCTCCTCGGCCTTGCGCAGCCGGAACTTCGTCCGGCGGACGACGACCTCGATCTGGTGCGCCACCCAGTGACGGATGAACGCGTCCAGGGACAGCGTGCGCGGGACGCCGTCGACGAGCGCCAGCATGTTGGCGCCGAAGTTCGTCTGCAGGTCGGTGTGCTTGTAGAGGTTGTTCAGCACGACCTTGGCGACCGCGTCCCGCTTGAGCACGATGACCAGGCGCTGGCCCGTGCGCGAGGACGTCTCGTCGCGGACGTCCGCGATGCCGCCGATCTTGCCGTCCTTCACCAGGTCGGCGATCTTCTGCGCGAGGTTGTCGGGGTTGACCTGGTAGGGCAGCTCCGTGACCACCAGGCACTGGCGGTTCTGGATCTCCTCGACCTCGACGACCGCCCGCATGGTGATCGAGCCGCGGCCCGTGCGGTACGCCTCCTCGATGCCCTTGCGGCCCACGACCAGGGCGCCGGTCGGGAAGTCGGGTCCCTTGATGCGCTCCATCAGCGCGTCCAGGAGCTCCTCGTGCGAGGCCTCCGGGTTCTCCAGGCACCACTGGGCGCCGGCCGCGACCTCGCGCAGGTTGTGCGAGGGGATGTTGGTCGCCATGCCGACCGCGATGCCTGCCGAGCCGTTGATCAGCAGGTTGGGGAAGCGGGCCGGCAGGACGGTCGGCTCCTGGGAGCGGCCGTCGTAGTTGTCCGTGAAGTCGACGGTCTCCTCGTCGATGTCACGGACCATCTCCATCGACAGCGGCGCCATCTTGCACTCGGTGTACCGCATGGCCGCCGCCGGGTCGTTGCCCGGGGAGCCGAAGTTGCCGTTGGAGTCCACCAGCGGCATGCGCATCGACCACGGCTGCGCGAGGCGCACCAGCGCGTCGTAGATCGAACTGTCGCCGTGCGGGTGGTAGTTGCCCATCACGTCGCCGACCACGCGGGCGCACTTGTAGAAGCCGCGCTCGGGCCGGTAGCCGCCGTCGTACATGGCGTACAGGACGCGGCGGTGGACGGGCTTGAGGCCGTCACGGACGTCCGGCAGCGCACGCGAGACGATGACGGACATCGCGTAGTCGAGATACGAGCGCTGCATCTCCGTCTCGAGCCCGACGGGTTCGATGCGCATGACGATGTCGCCGCCCTCTTCAGGGCTGACGGGGGTGTTCTCGTCGGTCATTGCTGGGGGGAATCCTTTCTGACGCGGTCAGCTGAGACCGACTCAGATGTCGAGGAAGCGGACGTCCTTGGCGTTGCGCTGGATGAAGGCGCGGCGCGCCTCGACGTCCTCGCCCATGAGGACCGAGAACAGGTCGTCGGCCTGGGCGGCGTCGTCGAGGGTGACCTGGCCGAGGACGCGGTGCTCTTGGTCCATCGTCGTGACGCGCAGTTCCTCGGCGTTCATCTCACCGAGACCCTTGAAGCGCTGGATGGAGTCCTCGCGCACCCGCTTTCCGCGCTGACGGCCCATCTCGATCAGCGCGTCGCGCTCGCGGTCGGAGTACGCGTACTCGATGTCGTCCCGGCCCCACTTGATCTTGTAGAGGGGCGGGCGGGAGAGGTACACGTGCCCGGCCTCGACCAGCGGCCGCATGAAGCGGAACAGGAAGGTCAGCAGCAGGGTGCTGATGTGCTGGCCGTCCACGTCGGCGTCCGCCATCAGGATGATCTTGTGATAGCGGAGCTTCTCGATGTCGAAGTCCTCGTGGACCCCGGTACCGAAGGCGGAGATCAGCGCCTGGATCTCCTGGTTCTGCAGGATCTTGTCGATCCGCGCCTTCTCGACGTTGAGGATCTTGCCTCGGATCGGGAGGATCGCCTGGTACTGCGGGTTGCGGCCGGACTTGGCCGAGCCGCCGGCCGAGTCGCCCTCGACGATGAAGATCTCGCACTTGGTGGGGTCGTTCGACTGGCAGTCGGAGAGCTTGCCCGGCAGGGACGCCGACTCCAGCAGGCCCTTGCGGCGCGTCAGGTCGCGCGCCTTGCGGGCCGCCACGCGCGCGGTGGCCGCCTGGATGCCCTTGCGGACGATGTCCGCCGCCTCGACCGGGTTGCGGTCCAGCCAGTCGTTGAGGTGCTCGTAGACCGCCTTCTGGACGAAGGTCTTGGCCTCCGTGTTGCCCAGCTTGGTCTTGGTCTGGCCCTCGAACTGAGGCTCGCTCAGCTTGACCGAGATGATCGCCGTCAGGCCCTCGCGGATGTCGTCGCCCGTGAGGTTGTCGTCCTTCTCGCGCAGCAGCTTCTTGTCGCGCGCGTACTTGTTGACCAGGTTGGTCAGCGCCGCACGGAAGCCCTCCTCGTGCGTGCCGCCCTCATGCGTGTGGATGATGTTCGCGAAGGAGTACACGCCCTCGCTGTAACCGCTGTTCCACTGCATGGCGACCTCGAGGGACAGGCTCTTGTCCTTGTCCTCCGCCTCCAGGTCGATGACCGTCGGGTGCACCGCCTCGCCCTTGCGGGAGTTGAGGTACTTCACGAAGTCGACGATGCCGCCCTCGTAGTGGTACGTGACGGTCTTGACCTCGTCCTTCTCGTCCGCACCCGCCTCGTCCGCCCCGGCGGTGGCCTTCGCCGACTCGCGCTCGTCGGTGAGCTTGATGGTCAGGCCCTTGTTGAGGAACGCCATCTCCTGGAAGCGCCGCGACAGCGTCTCGAAGGAGTACTCGGTGGTCTCGAAGATGTCGGCGTCGGCCCAGAAGGTGACCGACGTACCGGTCTCCTCGATGGCCTCGTGCTTGGCCAGCGGCGCCGTGGGGACGCCCATCTTGTAGTCCTGCGTCCAGCGGTGGCCGTCGGTCCGGACCTCGACGGCGACCTTGCTCGACAGGGCGTTGACGACGGAGACGCCGACGCCGTGCAGACCGCCGGAGACCGCGTAGCCGCCGCCGCCGAACTTGCCGCCCGCGTGCAGCACGGTCAGCACGACCTCGAGGGCCGGCTTGCCCTCGGAGGCCACGATGCCCACCGGGATGCCTCGGCCGTTGTCGGTGACCCGCACGCCGCCGTCGGCGAGGATCGTCACGTCGATGGTGTCCGCGTGGCCGGCCAGGGCCTCGTCGACCGAGTTGTCGACGACCTCGTACACGAGGTGGTGCAGACCGCGCTCGCCGGTCGAGCCGATGTACATACCGGGTCGCTTGCGGACCGCGTCCAGACCCTCGAGGACGGTGATGGCGCTGGCGTCGTAGGAGGCGGTGACCTCGTGGCTCGAGGTGCTCGCCCCGCTGTTCACGCCGGCGTCGGTGGACGGGATGTTCTCGTTGGGGTTGCCGGAATCGGCCACGAAGCGCCCTTTCTGGCACAGCACTAGCCAGGCTCTGGGGACCCCTCCGGGGAGGGTTGCCGGAGCGGCTGCGGCATGTTGCGTTGGTCAGCCTTGATCAGCGTTGCTCGACTTCTCCCGGGCGGTCCCCACGTTCGGGGCGGGATTGGCTTCCAGTCTACCGGTAGCACTGACACTGATGGGGGTTTGCCGGTACCTGAGTCCGCATGTGCCGCCCTCAACCGGCGTCTTCCGGGTCCCGATATACAGAAGGGGGCTCCAAGAGGCTCACAGCGGCACTCAGCGCTTTCGGATGTCAACCCTTGGCTACTTGGGAGTCAGGTCACCGCGCGCGCCCGTGCGCGGGCGCGCGAAACGAAGGCCGGGCGGTCACGACAGGACCGCCCGGCCTTGCGAAGACGTGACGCACCTCACCCGTAGGTGTCGCCCGGACCGGTGCTTCCGGGGGCCCTCAGGGGGCCGTAGCGGCGCACGGGGCCGCCCGGGCCCAGCACCTTGATCAACCGCACCGCGCCGTGCCCCAGATCCTCGTTGAGACGCGCCACCAGCGTCGGGGCGAGCAGCCGCAGGTTCGTCGCCCAGGCCGTCGAGTCACAGCGCACGATCAGCGTCCGCTCCTCGTCGTCGTACCTCTCGGGCACACAGTGCTTGGCCACGTCCTCGCCGACGATCTGCGGCCATCGGCCCATCACGCCGCCCACCGCGGCCGGCGCCTCCCAGCCGCGCTCGTTGAGCAGCCGGTTGATCGCGGCGCCCAGCGCCATCGGGTCGCGGCCGTCCGCGCGCGCCCCTGAGCGCAGCCCCGCCCCGCGCCGGACCTGCTTCTTCTGCTGCGCCGCGTCCCCACGCGCGCGTGCCTGCTCCCGCGCCGCCCTGAGCGCCACGCGCGCGAGGTCGACGCCGGACGGCTCGGGCGCCCGCTTCGGCGCGGGCTCGTCGGCGGCGCTCATACGCGCACCACCGTCCCCTCGGACACCGTGTACCGCGCTCCGGCGAGCACATGGGGCACGTCGTCGTCGACCGCGGCCGTCACCAGCACCTGCTCGCCGGGCGCGACCAGCTCCGCCAGCCGCTCCCGCCGGCGGGCGTCCAGTTCGGCGAAGACGTCGTCCAGCACCAGGACCGGCTCGTTGCCCTCCGCCCGCAACAGGTCGTACGAGGCCAGCCGCAGCGCCAGCGCGTACGACCAGGACTCGCCGTGCGAGGCGTACCCCTTGGCGGGCAGTTGTCCGAGCTTGAGCAGAAGGTCGTCCCGATGCGGCCCGACGAGGGTGACGCCCCGCTCGATCTCCTGCTTGCGGGACTCCGCGAGGGCGGCCGTCAGCTGTTCGTAGAGGTCGTCACGCGTGTGCGCCTCGCCCGGCGCCGACGGCCTGTACTCCAGGGCCACGGGCCCGCCGCCGGGCGCCAGCTGTTCGTACGCCTTGTCGGCGAGCGGCTGGAGGGCGGCGACCAGGTCCAGGCGCCGGGCCAACAGCTCGGCGCCCACGCGCGCGAGGTGCTGGTCCCACACCTCGAGCGTCGACAGGTCCATGGAACGGCCGCCGTGCCGGCGCGCGAGCGCGGCGGACTTCAACAGCGTGTTGCGCTGCTTGAGCACCCGCTCGTAGTCCGAGCGCACCCCCGCCATCCGCGGGGAGCGCGCGGTGATCAGCTCGTCGAGGAACCGCCGACGCTCGCCGGGGTCGCCCTTCACCAGCGCGAGATCCTCCGGCGCGAACAGCACGGTCCGTACGATGCCCAGCACGTCACGGGGTCTGACCTGCGACGACCTGTTGATGCGGGCCCGGTTGGCCTTGCCCGGGTTCAGCTCCAGTTCGATCAGCTGCTGCCGCTCGCCCTGTCTGACCTGCGCCCGGACGATCGCGCGGTCGCAGCCCATGCGGACCAGGGGCGCGTCCGAGGAGACCCGGTGGCTGCCGAGGGTGGCGAGGTAGCCGACGGCCTCGACGAGGTTCGTCTTGCCCTGCCCGTTGGGGCCCACGAAAGCGGTGACGCCCGGGTCGAGCGGAACTTCGACCCGGGCGTACGAGCGGAAGTCGGCCAGCGACAGATGCGTGACGTGCATGGTCGTGTCCCGACCTCCCCCAGGGTTGTGGATCGCGGGGCGACCCTGTGGATTACTTCTTCTCGACGGCGTGGCCGCCGAACTGGTTGCGCAGCGCGGAGATCATCTTCATCTGCGGCGAGTCGTCCTGCCGGGAGGCGAACCGCGCGAACAGCGAGGCCGTGATCGCGGGCAGCGGCACAGCGTTGTCGATGGCCGCCTCGACCGTCCACCGGCCCTCGCCGGAGTCCTGGGCGAAGCCGCGCAGCTTGTCGAGGTGCTCGTCCTCGTCGAGGGCGTTGACGGCGAGGTCCAGCAGCCAGGACCGGATGACCGTGCCCTCCTGCCAGGAGCGGAAGACCTCGCGCACGTCCGTGACCGAGTCGACCTTCTCGAGCAGTTCCCAGCCCTCGGCGTAGGCCTGCATCATGGCGTACTCGATGCCGTTGTGGACCATCTTGGCGAAGTGGCCGGCGCCGACCCTGCCGGCGTGCACCGCGCCGAAGTCGCCCTCGGGCTTGAGCGCGTCGAAGACCGGCTGCACCTTGGCGACGTTCTCCGCCTCGCCGCCGTACATCAGCGCGTAGCCGTTCTCCAGGCCCCAGACGCCGCCGGAGACACCGCAGTCGACGAAGCCGATGCCCTTGGCGGCGAGCTCCTCGGCGTGCTTCTCGTCGTCCGTCCAGCGGGAGTTGCCGCCGTCCACCACGACGTCGCCGGGCTCCAGCAGCTCGGCGAGCTCGTCGACAGTCGACTGGGTGGCGGCGCCGGCCGGAACCATCACCCAGACCACGCGCGGGCCCTTGAGCTTGCCCACCAGCTCTTCGAGGCTGTGGACGTCGGCGAGGTCCGGGTTGCGGTCGAATCCGACGACGGTGTGGCCGGCGCGGCGGATCCGCTCGCGCATGTTGCCGCCCATCTTGCCGAGGCCGACGAGACCGAGCTCCATCAGTTGTTCCTTAGGTCGCTGTGTGGCGTGTGAGGCACCTCGTGCCCCGGTCCGAGCCTAAACCCGGACCCTCACGCACACCTGTGGGCATACGCGCTCAGACGTACCACCCATCTCGTCGCTCACCTGCGGCTTCGTCCACAGACCGGGGACCGTTCGGCCACAGCCTGTGGACGACGTCGGGCGACCGGGCCGCCGACCGCTCAGCCGCTCAGCCGCACCGGCATGATCAGGTACTTGTAGGCGTCGTCCGCCTCCGCGTCCAGCGCGGGCTTGCCGCTCAGCAGCGCGGGCTTGGTGGACGTCGTGAAGGAGAGCTGGGCGACCGGGGAGTCGATGGCGCTCAGGCCGTCCAGCAGGAAGGTCGGGTTGAAGGCGATCGAGATGTCGTCGCCCTCGAGCTGGGCGTCGACCCGCTCCACAGCCTGTGCGTCGTCGCTGGAACCGGCCTCCAGGATGAGCACACCCTGCTCGAAGCTGAGCCGCACCGGGGTGTTGCGCTCCGCGACCAGCGCCACGCGCTTGACGGCCTCCACGAAGGGGGCGGTCTCGATCACGGCGACGGAGTTGAACTCGGTCGGGAACAGCGTGCGGTACTTCGGGAGGTCGCCCTCCAGGAGGCGCGTCGTGGTGCGCCGGCCCGCGCCCTCGAAGCCGATCAGGCCTTCGCCCGAGCCGCCGCCCGACAGGGCCAGGGTGACGCTGTCGCCGCTCGTGAGGGCCTTGGCGGTGTCCAGGAGCGTCTTGGCGGGCACCAGGGCGACCGCGGAGGCCTCGGGGTTCTCCGGCTTCCACAGGAACTCGCGGACGGCGAAGCGGTAGCGGTCGGTGGAGGCGAGCGTGACGGTGTCGCCCTCGATCTCGATGCGCACGCCGGTCAGCACCGGCAGCGTGTCGTCGCGCCCGGCGGCGATGGCGACCTGGGCGGCCGCGGAGGCGAAGACCTCGCCGGGGACCGTGCCGGTCGCGTTCGGCATCTGCGGCAGCGACGGGTACTCCTCCACCGGCAGCGTGTGCAGGGTGAACCGCGAGGAACCGCAGACCACCGTCGCCCGTACACCGTCTGTGGAGATCTCCACCGGGCGGTTGGGCAGGGCGCGGCAGATGTCGGCGAGGAGCCGGCCGGAGACGAGGACCGTGCCCTCCTCCTCGGTCTCGGCGTCCACCGAGACCCGGGCGGAGACCTCGTAGTCGAAGCTGGACAGGCTCAGCTGCCCGTCCTCCGCCTTCAGCAGCAGGCCGGCGAGGACCGGCGCCGGCGGGCGGGCCGGGAGGCTGCGCGCCGCCCAGGCCACGGCCTCCGCGAGTACGTCGCGTTCCACCCGGATCTTCACTCTTGCCGCCTCCTGCTGTTGCCGGCGCTTCTCGCCCTGCCTGGCTTCCGTCGCTGTCTCGGTGTGGTCGGCCCCGGTGTGGGGCAGGACCACCGGGGACCAGTCTGACGCACCGCACTGACAGTAGGTGCCCCTCGGGGTCAAGTCGTGACGAGGGGCAGCCGGGCACCGAAGAGCGAGTTGTGCACAGGACCCCCTTCTAAACGGATTTCTCGCTCTCTCTAGTCGGGAGTAGTAGTAGGGGCTGTGGAAACGGTGGATAACTGCGTTTTCGCAGCTCAGAGGCGATATTTTGTCCACCGACCCTGTGGGCGGAGCCGGTGGACAACTTGGGCCTTCTGTGGAGAACAGAAAGTTCTGCACACGCCGTGCACAGGGAGGGGCGAGTTCTCCCCAGCGCCGTCCCCAGGTTTGGCGCCGTTTCCCACAGGGCGCTCCGGCACCTTCGTGTGACGCCTTTCACTCGAGCCGGTGAGAACGCGCGCCGAGTTGCCGAACAGTGGACAGACGTGTGGAGAAGCCCAAGATCGCTGGGGACAACTGGCCGCAGCCTGTGGGCGGTCCGTGGACAACTCCGTGCACAGGCTGTGGACCGTTTCTTTATCCACAGCCTGTGGATATCCTTTGTCCACTAATCCACAGCCAGGTGACCTGGTGAGATCCTCCCTCGGCTCGTTCGTCTGTGGACACAGTCTGAACAACTTCCCGGTCCCCAGGGTGTGGACGGGAGAAAGTCACCGAATCTGTGGAGAGAGGCCGTAACCCGGGCTCTTATTCGAACAGTGGGTGAGCGGTGTACGGCCGGCGTACGACGGGCGGATGTGCCGCGAGAGACCTCGGAACGCCCGCGTAGGGGTCGCTGTCGGGCCGCGAAGGGGTCGCCGTCGGGCCGCGAAGGGGTCGCCGTCGGGCCGCGAGGGGGTGCGAAGGGGTCGCGGGCGGTGGTCGTGCGGGCCTTGGAGGGGCTGCGGGCGGCCGCCGGACGGTGGTGACGGCCGCCCGGCGATCGTCCGTGTGCCCCGCGGAACTCCTCCCCGGAACCGCACCCGCAGCACGACGAGAAGCGCCCCCGGAAGCTTCTTCCAGGGGCGCCCTCGGTGCGTACGGCGACGCGATCTCCGGCCGGATCAGCCGTTCTTGATGCGGTTCGTCAGCTCGGTCACCTGGTTGTAGATGGAGCGCCGCTCGGCCATCAGATTGCGGATCTTGCGGTCCGCGTGCATCACGGTCGTGTGGTCGCGGCCGCCGAACAGCGCGCCGATCTTCGGCAGCGACAGGTCCGTCAGCTCGCGGCACAGGTACATGGCGATCTGGCGGGCCGTGACCAGCGCGCGCCCGCGCGAGGTGCCGCAGAGATCCTCGATGGTGAGGCCGAAGTAGTCGGCGGTCGCGCCCATGATGGCCGTCGAGGTGATCTCGGGGGCGGAGTCCTCGCCGCCGGGGATCAGGTCCTTGAGGACGATCTCCGTCAGGCCCAGGTCCACCGGCTGCCGGTTGAGCGACGCGAACGCCGTCACCCGGATCAGCGCGCCCTCCAGTTCACGGATGTTGCGGGAGATCCGCGAGGCGATGAACTCCAGCACCTCCGGCGGGGCGTTCAGCTGCTCCTGCACCGCCTTCTTGCGCAGGATCGCGATGCGCGTCTCCAGCTCCGGCGGCTGGACGTCGGTGGTCAGGCCCCACTCGAAGCGGTTGCGCAGCCGGTCCTCGAGGGTCACCAGCTGCCGGGGCGGCCGGTCGCTGGAGAGCACGATCTGCTTGTTGGCGTTGTGGAGCGTGTTGAAGGTGTGGAAGAACTCCTCCTGCGTCGACTCCTTGTCCGCGAGGAACTGGATGTCGTCGACGAGCAGGATGTCCATCTCGCGGTACCGCTTGCGGAAGCTGTCGCCCTTGCCGTCCCGGATGGAGTTGATGAACTCGTTGGTGAACTCCTCCGAGCTCACGTACCTCACGCGCGTGCCCGGGTAGAGGCTCCGCGCGTAGTGTCCGATGGCGTGCAGCAGGTGCGTCTTGCCGAGGCCCGACTCCCCGTAGATGAACAGGGGGTTGTAGGCCTTCGCGGGCGCCTCCGCGACGGCGACGGCGGCCGCGTGCGCGAACCGGTTGGAGGCGCCGATGACGAACGTGTCGAAGAGGTACTTCGGGTTCAGTCGCGCGGTCGGCTCGCCGGGACCGGCCGTCGCCGGCGACTGCGAGGACGGGCCCGCGGAACCGCCCGCGCCGCCCTGGCCGGGGCCGGCCGGACCGCCGCGGTGCGGGTGCCCGGGACCGGCCGGCGGCTCGGACAGCTCACGCCGGCCGGGGTCGCGCTGGTCGTAGTCGGAGCGCGACGGCTCGTACTCCGAGCGCTTGCGGTCGTACGGCGGACGGTCCACAGGCTGGGGACGGTAGTCCTGCGACGGCGGGCCGTAGGAGTCCTGTGAGGGCGAGCCGTACGGGTCCTGGGCCGGGGGCCCGCCGTAGGAGTCGTGGGACGAGGGTGACGCGTAGGGGTCGCGCTCCGGGAAGCCGAGCCGCTGTTGCTGCCAGCCGTACTCGTCCTGCTGCGGCCGCGGCCAGGCGCCCGGCTCGGGGCGCTGGTACTCCGACGGGTACGCGGGGCGCGCGGTGGGCAGCTGGTCCGGGCGGGAGCCGGGCGGCTGGTCGGCGCGCGAACCCGGCAGCTGGTCGCCGGGCCCCTGCGGCAGCTGGTCGGCGCGGTGGCGGCCGTAGCCCTCGTAGCGGCCTTCGTAGGCGGACTGGTTCCCGGACTCGTACCGGCCGTCCTGACCGTCGTAGGGCCCGGCTGGGGGCTCCGGCTCGTCGTAGCGCACGTGCTGCTGTGCGGGGGGCGCCGGCGGGGAGGGGGGTTCGCCGACCGAGTCGTCGACGGTGATCGCGATGCGGATGGGGCGGCCGCACTCGCGGCTCAGCGTCTCACTGACGATCGGCGCGAGACGGCCTTCCAGGACGGTCTTGGCGAACTCGTTCGGCACGGCCAGCAGGGCGGTGTCGGCGACCAGCGCGAGCGGCTGGCAGCGGCGGATCCAGCGTTCGTCCTTCACCTCGACGCCCTGGGCGCGTCCCTCCCCGAGGAGCTGCTCCAGTACTCGTGGCCACACTGCGGCAAGATCGGCAGGCACGTCAGCCACAGGGCACGCTCTCTCGTGGGTCCCACGAACGTGTGAGTGTGGGACGGTCGGGATTCATTTCGGGCGGGGGCAGGGACAAAGGAACGAATCGGAGTCCAGTCACGGTAGTCAGGGCGACGGGTACGGTTCAAGTTGTTGTCCCCAGGCTGTGGACAGTGTCTCCCAGTGACCGCCGGTTTGACCGGATGGCGTAGCCGCGCGTACCGTAACCAGGTCGAGTTGTCGATGGCTGCTGCCGCCTGCCTCCGATGGGCACAGATCGCGTCAGGTGATCGGGAAGCGGTGCACTCGGGCGTTGACCGCGAGCTACCTCGTGGGCGCACGGTGACAGCCAGGACGGCACCCCGCCACCACCGATTGATTTCTGGAGCCCCCGAGTGAGCAAGCGCACCTTCCAGCCGAACAACCGCCGTCGTGCCAAGACCCACGGCTTCCGCCTGCGGATGCGCACCCGCGCCGGTCGCGCGATTCTCGCGAACCGCCGCAGCAAGGGTCGCGCGAACCTGTCCGCCTGAGCCTGATCAGGTCATGACGTCGTGCTGCCTACCGAGCATCGGCTGAGGCGGCGCGAGGACTTCGCGACCGCGGTACGACGAGGTCGTCGGGCCGGCCGCCCGACCCTCGTGGTCCATTTTCGAAGCGGTGCCACGGACCCGCACGCGCCTGGGGAGAGCGCTCCCCCGACGCGTGCGGGTTTCGTCGTGAGCAAGGCTGTGGGCGGCGCGGTCGTGCGCAACAAGGTCAAGCGCAGACTGCGTCACCTGATGCGCGAGCGAGTCACCCGGTTTCCCCCCGGTAGCCTGGTAGTCGTACGGGCGTTGCCCGGGGCGGGCGACGCCGACCACGCACAGCTGGCCCAAGACCTGGATGCCGCCCTCGAACGGCTACTGGGAGGGGGCACGCGATGAAGTACCCGCTGCTGGCTCTGATCAAGCTCTACCAGTGGACGATCAGTCCGCTGCTCGGGCCGGTGTGCAAGTACTACCCGTCGTGTTCCCACTACGGCTTCACGGCCATCGACCGACACGGTGCGATCAAGGGAACGGCACTCACCGCCTGGCGCATCCTGCGGTGCAATCCGTGGTCGCTCGGCGGCGTGGACCATGTTCCGCCGCGCAAGCGCCCGCGGTGGCACGAAATGTTGCGTGACGCCTGGCGTACACGCAGGGGCGGGACCTCCGCCGCCGAAACGGCCACCGAAGGCCCGACTGCCTCGAGCCCGGCCGCAGAGACACCGTCCCATGCCCAAGGAGCATGATTAGTGGACACGATTGCCAGCCTCTTCAGCTTCATCACGACACCTGTCTCCTGGGTCATCGTCCAGTTCCACAAGGTGTACGGGTCCATTTTCGGCCCCGACACCGGGTGGGCCTGGGGCCTGTCGATCGTGTCCCTGGTGATTCTGATCCGTATCTGCCTGATCCCGCTGTTCGTGAAGCAGATCAAGTCGACGCGGGCCATGCAGACGCTCCAGCCCGAGATGAAGAAGATCCAGGAGCGCTACAAGAACGACAAGGCGCGTCAGTCCGAAGAGATGATGAAGCTGTACAAGGAGACGGGCACCAACCCGCTCTCCTCGTGCCTTCCCATCCTGGCGCAGTCCCCGTTCTTCTTCGCCCTGTACCACGTGCTCAACGGCATCGCGACGGGCGACCAGATCGGCGTCATCAACGAGCAGCTGCTGGAGAGCGCGCGTAAGGCGCACATCTTCGGCGCTCCGCTGGCGGCGAAGTTCACCGACGGCGCGGCGAAGGTGGAGGCGCTCGGCGCCTCGCTGACGGACGTCCGCGTGGTCACCGCGATCATGATCGTCCTGATGTCGGCCTCGCAGTTCTTCACGCAGCGTCAGCTGATGACGAAGAACGTCGACACCTCGGTGAAGACGCCGTTCATGCAGCAGCAGAAGATGCTGATGTACGTCTTCCCGGTCATGTTCGCCGTGTTCGGCATCAACTTCCCCGTCGGTGTCCTCGTCTACTGGCTGACCACCAACGTGTGGACCATGGGCCAGCAGATGTACGTGATCCGCAACAACCCGACGCCGGGTTCCAAGGCTCAGGCCGCGTACCTGGAGCGCCTGTACAAGCACGTCACGCACCACGGCAAGATCCGCAGCCGCGGCGAGAGGGCCATCGTCAAGGCCATCGTGGCCAAGGGCCGCGACCGCAACGACGCCGAGCGCAAGTTCATCAACGGTCTGACCAAGGTGGGCTTCGCCGCCCAGGCCGACGGCACCGTGATCAAGGGCGAGGCCCAGGCCGTCGCGCAGGCCGAGGACGGTGCGCAGACGAGCGCGGCCGCCAAGCGTCAGCAGCCCAAGCGGCAGTCCAAGTCCCAGCGCCAGTCCACGGCCCCCAAGGCGGCCGGTGAGACCACCTCGCTGACCAAGTCCGACGAGCCGGAGGACGCCAAGCCCTCCCAGGCCGCCGGCGACGCCAAGCAGGCCACTTCCAAGCCCGGTAGCAGTGGCCGCAGCAAGGCCCAGTCCGGGCAGCGCAAGGGCGGCCCGCAGCGCCCCAAGTCCCCGTCCAAGAAGTAGAAGGAGCCCATCCCGTGACGGAAGGCACCACCTCCGCCGCCGCCGAGGGTGCAGACACCCTGACCCGCCTGGAGAACGAGGGCGAGATCGCGGCGGACTACCTCGAGGGTCTGCTGGACATCGCCGACCTCGACGGCGACATCGACATGGACGTCGAGGCCGACCGCGCCTCCGTGTCCATCATCAGCGACGCCGGCACCCGTGACCTGCAGAAGCTGGTCGGCCGTGACGGCGAGGTGCTGGAGGCGCTGCAGGAGCTGACGCGCCTGGCCGTGCACCGGGAGACCGGCGACCGCAGTCGGCTGATGCTGGACATCGCGGGCTACCGCGCCAACAAGCGCGCCGAGCTCTCCGAGCTGGGCGCCAAGGCGGCCGCCGACGCGAAGAACAACGGCGAGCCGGTGCGGCTGAAGCCGATGACGCCCTTCGAGCGCAAGGTCGTCCACGACGCGGTCAAGGCCGCCGGCCTGCGCAGCGAGTCCGAGGGCGAGGAGCCGCAGCGCTTCGTCGTCGTGCTGCCCAACTGATTCGGTACGTACATCACCCCGGCCCCGTCTGTTGTGCAGACGGGGCCGGTCTTTGTCAGCCTGGTAGTTCTGGTGGTCGGCGCTCGAAGCGCTGATGCGGTACGGAAGGACGGTCCCCGTGACGGAGGCAGCGGAGCTCCCCTCTGCGCCCGAGGTGGCACGCGAGGTATTCGGCGATCGCTTCGATGATGCGGTCCGATACGCCGAGCTGCTGGCCGAGGCAGGCGTGCAGCGTGGGCTCATCGGCCCGCGTGAGGTGCCTCGCCT
Source organism: Streptomyces sp. P3 (assembly GCF_003032475.1). Lineage (NCBI taxonomy): Bacteria > Bacillati > Actinomycetota > Actinomycetes > Kitasatosporales > Streptomycetaceae > Streptomyces > Streptomyces sp. P3. The sequence continues at coordinate 2,133,457 of NZ_CP028369.1, read as the reverse complement.
GTGGGAGAGGCACCTGTTGAACTGTGCGGTGCTCTCCGAGGTCGTGCCGGAAGGCGTGACGGTGTGCGACGTGGGCTCGGGGGCCGGGCTGCCCGGCATTCCTCTGGCGCTCGTGCGGGAGGACCTGAAGATCACCCTGCTGGAGCCCCTGCTGCGGCGGACCAACTTTCTCACCGAGGTCGTCGAGCTTCTGGGCCTGGACCATGTGACGGTCGTCCGCGGTCGCGCCGAGGAGGTCATGGGCTCGATGTCACCGGTCCATGTGGTGACGGCCCGCGCTGTGGCACCCCTGGACCGGCTTGCCACCTGGGGCATCCCGCTGCTGCGACCCTACGGTGAGATGCTCGCTCTCAAGGGCGACACCGCTGAGGAGGAGCTGAAGAGCGCGGCCACCGCCCTGAGCAAGCTGGGCGCGGTGGGCACCTCCATCCTGCAAGTAGGCGAGGGAGTGGTCGACCCGCTGTCCACGGTGGTGCGGGTCGAGGTCGGGGAGAGCCCGGGCGGCGTGAGGTTCGCGGCCAAGCGGGCCAAGGCGGCGCGGACCGGCCGGACGCGACGACGCCGCTGAGGCGTACTCCACACAAGCTGCCCATCCCCTTGCCGCGGAGTGTCGCAAGGGCCCGGCCGCAGGCGCTGTGCATCGTGTTTCACGTGAAACGTCGCTCACTGCTCCACGGCATCATCAGTCGCGGTCGCGCCGCAGCCGAACCCCGCGACCGCAAGCCTCTCGGTTCACTCGATGAGGTGCGCGAGTTGTCCGCAGAGGCGGATTTCTCCACAGAAGACCAGGCCTCACTGGTTCATGACCCCGAAGACATGGGAGGCTCTGTTCATTGCGAGCCTGAAGTCGAGGAGAGTGAAGCCTTGCGGTCCGACGCCAACATCGCGGGACCGATGACCGATCCGGTCCCCGGTCCCCGTACCGAGTCGTTCGGGGAGGATGTTTCACGTGAAACACCGCCTCCGATGGATGACACTCCGATCGGTCGTGCTGCCCAGCTCGCGGTGGAGGCTCTGGGCCGCGCCGGCGAGGGTCTGCCACGCCCCGAGCAGACCCGTGTGATTGTCGTCGCCAACCAAAAGGGCGGTGTGGGCAAGACGACGACAACCGTCAACCTTGCCGCGTCCTTGGCCCTGCACGGCGGCCGCGTCCTGGTGGTCGACCTCGACCCGCAAGGCAACGCGTCCACGGCACTGGGGATCGATCACCACGCCGAGGTCCCGTCCATCTATGACGTACTGGTGGACAGCCGCCCGCTGGCGGAGGTTGTCCAGCCCGTCCCTGATGTAGAAGGCCTCTTCTGTGCCCCGGCCACCATCGACCTGGCCGGCGCGGAGATCGAATTGGTCTCCCTGGTGGCCCGTGAGAGCCGACTGCAGAGAGCGATTCAGGCGTACGAGCAGCCGCTGGACTACATCCTCATCGACTGCCCGCCGTCCCTCGGCCTGCTGACGGTCAACGCGCTGGTGGCCGGTGCCGAGGTCCTGATCCCGATTCAGTGCGAGTACTACGCACTGGAGGGACTGGGACAGTTGCTACGCAACGTCGACCTGGTGCGGGGGCACCTCAACCCCACCCTGCATGTGTCGACGATTTTGCTCACCATGTACGACGGCCGGACGCGCCTCGCGTCGCAGGTCGCGGAAGAGGTGCGTACCCACTTCGGTGACGAGGTGCTGCGGACGAGCATTCCCCGCTCGGTCCGCATCTCCGAAGCGCCGAGCTACGGGCAGACGGTGCTGACCTACGATCCCGGATCGAGCGGCGCCCTCTCCTACCTTGAGGCAGCACGAGAGCTCGCGCTGAAGGGCGTCGGGGTCAGCTATGACGCCACGCACGCCCATATCGGCGCTCAGAACAACCCGAACACGGTGGAGGGCGTCCAGTGAGTGAGCGACGGAGGGGGTTGGGCCGTGGTCTTGGTGCGCTGATTCCCGCTGCCCCGACGGAGAAGACGCCGGCTCAAGCCGCGATCGGCGGAGGGTCCACCTCCCCCGCAGCGATGCCGGTGCTGACGACCGACCGGGGGGTGGCCGCTGCGAAGGTGGCCACGCTGCCGGCGGTTTCACGTGAAACAGAGGACTTGTCCGCGAGTGGCATCCTCGAAACACCCGCACCGCCCCTCGGCGCATACTTCGCCGAGATCCCCCTCGACCACATCACGCCGAACCCGCGCCAGCCGCGTGAGGTCTTCGACGAGGATGCCCTGCACGAGCTCATCACCTCCATCCAGGAGGTCGGGCTCCTCCAGCCGGTCGTGGTGCGTCAGCTCGGCCCCGGGCGCTATGAGCTCATCATGGGTGAGCGGCGCTGGAGGGCCTGCCGCGAGGCCGGCCTGGAGGCGATCCCGGCGATCGTGCGGGCCACGGATGACGAGAAGCTGCTCCTGGACGCTCTTCTCGAGAACCTCCACCGGGCTCAGCTGAATCCGCTGGAAGAGGCGGCGGCCTACGACCAGCTGCTCAAGGACTTCAACTGCACGCATGATCAGTTGGCCGACCGCATCGGGCGGTCCCGTCCGCAGGTCTCCAACACCCTGCGCCTGCTGAAGCTCTCGCCGGCGGTTCAGCGCCGGGTCGCAGCCGGAGTGCTCTCCGCGGGTCACGCCCGGGCACTGCTCTCGGTCGATGACTCGGAGGAGCAGGACCGGCTGGCCCACCGCATCGTGGCCGAAGGGCTCTCGGTGCGAGCGGTCGAGGAGATCGTGACCCTGATGGGCTCGCGGCCTCAGGCGGCTCAGCGGGCCAAGGGACCGCGGGCCGGCGGCCGGCTGTCGCCGGCCCTTACCAACCTCGCGACGCGGCTCTCGGACCGCTTCGAGACGCGGGTGAAGGTCGATCTCGGACAGAAGAAGGGCAAGATCACCGTCGAGTTCGCCTCGATGGAGGACCTCGAGCGCATCCTCGGCACGCTCGCTCCCGGAGAGGGGCCCGTGCTCCAGAAGGGGGTCGTGGACGGCGGCGCGGAGGAGACGGAAGACTGAGCGGTGGCTCAGCTCGGCACAGTCGGGCGGGTTGCGGAGCCGGTGAGCGAGCCGTGTCCGGATGTGTACCGGAACACGGCTCGCTCTTTGCTTGCGGGCGGTGTCGATGGTCTCGCATGGTGGATACGATGCGGAGGGGTTGTGGCCCATCCACCTGGCAGTACCTCGGAGCGGGAGGCGAGGGCATGCGAACGATGAGCCGGACCGGACTGGTGAGCGCAGGACTGGGACTCGGGGCGGTCGGCGGATTCGTCGGCAGCCTGCTCAAAGAACGAGGCGCTTTGACAGCCGCTCGCGAAGCCGCGGGCGAAGGAAGCGAGGAACAGCCTTCATGGGGCGTCGGCTCGTACCGCTCACGCTGGACAACCTTCAGGACCTTCCCAGACGTTGTCGCTCGTGTGTCTTCTGGGAGTTGGACCCCGTCAGGGGTGAGGCCGCGGTAAAGGCGGGGACATCCGCCGTCGAGAAGGAGTCCTGGATCTCCGCCGTCCTGCTGGACTGGGGATCGTGCGGCAGGGTCGTCTATGTGGACGACGTCCCCGTGGGCTTTGTTCTCTATGCGCCGCCCGCCTATGTGCCCCGTTCGACGGCTTTTCCCACGAGCCCCGTCTCCCCGGACGCCGTGCAGCTGATGACAGCGTTCATCATGCCGGGGTACCAGGGGCAGGGACTCGGCCGTGTGATGGTCCAGACGGTCGCCAAGGATCTGCTGCGGCGGGGCTTCAAGGCGATCGAGGCGTTCGGCGATGCCCATTGGTCCGGGCCGGCCTGTGTACTCCCTGCCGATCATCTGCTGGCGGTCGGCTTCAAGACGATGCGCTCGCATCCCGCGCATCCCCGCTTGAGGCTGGAGCTGCGGACGACGCTCTCCTGGAAGGAAGACGTGGAGATGGCGCTCGACCGGCTGCTGGGGGCGGTCCAGAAGGAGCCCGCGCTGCGGCCTCTGTAGGGGCCGTCGAGACGCCGGCCTTTTCAGCAGGCCGAAGTTTCACGTGAAACACGTGTGGGCCGACCCGAGAGAGTCGGCCCAGACGCATGTCGTGCAGCTTGCGAGGCTTCACTCGCCACGCATCACTCGGAGATGAAGGTCTCCAGGTCGCGTACGAGCGCGGCCTTCGGCTTGGCACCGACGATGGTCTTGGCGACCTCGCCGTCCTGGTACACGTTCAGGGTCGGGATCGACATGACGCCGTACTTGGCAGCCGTGGCCGGGTTCTCGTCGATGTTGAGCTTGACGATCTCGATCTTCTCACCGTGCTCGGCGGCGATCGCCTCGAGGGAGGGAGCGATCTGGCGGCACGGACCGCACCACTCGGCCCAGAAGTCCACCAGGACGGGCTTGTCGCTCTTGAGGACGACCTCTTCGAAGTCGGCGTCGGTCACATTCTTCAGGGTGCCGGCCACAGGGGGCTCCTTACTTCTCTGTGCGGTGGGGCGGGGAGGTGGGTCAGACGGTGGTCTTCTCGGGCTCGGCCTGCTCCTCGTCCGCGAGTGCGGCGAGGTAGCGCTCGGCGTCCAGAGCGGAGGAACAGCCGGTGCCGGCTGCGGTGATCGCCTGTCGGTAGGTGTGGTCCACGACGTCACCCGCGGCGAAGACACCGGTGAGGTTGGTGCGGGTGGACGGGGCGGCGACCTTCAGGTAGCCCTCCTCGTCGAGGTCGAGCTGGCCCTTGAAGAGCTCGGTGCGCGGGTCGTGGCCGATGGCGATGAACAGGCCCGTCACCGCCAGGTCCGACAGCTCGCCGGTCTTGAGGTTGCGCAGCTTCAGCCCGGCCAGCTTCGGGTCACCGTGGATCTCCGCGACCTCGCTGTCCCATACGAACTTGATCTTCGGGTCGGCGAAGGCGCGCTCCTGCATCGCCTTGGAGGCGCGCAGCGTGTCCCGGCGGTGGACGATCGTCACGGACTTGGCGAAGCGCGAGAGGAAGGTGGCCTCCTCCATCGCGGTGTCGCCGCCGCCGATCACGGCGATGTCCTGGTCCTTGAAGAAGAAGCCGTCGCAGGTGGCACACCAGGAGACGCCGCGTCCGGACAGGGCGTCCTCGTTGGGCAGGCCGAGCTTGCGGTGCTGGGAGCCGGTGGCCACGATGACGGCCTTGGCGCGGTGGATCGTGCCGACGGTGTCCGTGACGGTCTTGATCTCACCCGTGAGGTCCACCGAGACGATGTCGTCGGGGATCAGCTCGGCACCGAAGCGCTCCGCCTGGGCGCGCATGTTGTCCATGAGCTCGGGACCCATGATGCCGTCCTGGAAGCCGGGAAAGTTCTCGACCTCGGTGGTGTTCATCAGAGCACCGCCCGCGGTGACGGCGCCTTCGAACACCAGCGGCTTCAGCGATGCGCGCGCGGTGTAGAGCGCGGCGGTGTAGCCGGCGGGACCGGAGCCGATGATGATCACGTTACGGACGTCGCTCACGGCTGGATTCCTCGTCTCTGGGGACTGCATCGGTCGAGCGGTGGGAGCTACTTGGACTCTCACCCCACCCAACGGATCCTAAGGGGCGCGCATTCCCGGTGTGTCCGGGCACACGGAGGGACGGACCGCAGGGAACGCCGAAGGAGAGACGAGGCAGGAAGGCGGGCGTCGGTGACGCGGGAAATCCGTGTCAGTGACGGGGGTAAGAGGTCGTCAGGAGAACGTCGGCCGGACTCGTCGACGGGTGATTCACACAGGTGCTGTCCACGATGTAGGCGTCGACCCGTGTGCGGTCCGAGGTGTCGGGAAGTACGACGAGCAGAGCCGCCCTCCCTTGATACGTGCCCACTTCGGTGGCGAGAGCCGTATCGCTGCGACCGATTCCCTGTTGTACACACGACGGAACCGTGGGCTGGCGCAGGATTCGGGGCGATCCGTTGCCGGTCTCGCTGCCGGTCTCCCCCAGGATGCCCTTGTTCTGCGGAGCGCGGGAGTCTCCGGCCTTGTTCAGGAGCGCGGCGACCTGGCCCTCGAGCTTGCTCGTGGAGAAGGTGTCCGGCACGGTGGTCTGATGCGCCGAGGTGCCCGGGCTCCCGCCGCCCGTGAGGGACGACACCAGGACCGAGCCGAGTCCCAGCATCGCCGCAGTGAAGACCGTGCCGAGGACGGCTGCCCGGCGGCGACCGAGCCGCTTGCGGTTTCTGCGGTTGCTCTGGCCCTCCTGCCCCTTGTGAAGTTTCCGGCCCGGCCCCGTGGTGGCGCTGGGGGCATGCCCCGAGGGGCGGCCCGACGCCGCCGGTGTTTCACGTGAAACACCGGCCGCTTCCGCGTCGTCTGTGACGGAGGCGGACGCCTCGTGGGCATCGTCGTCATGGTCACCGGGGGCCGTGGCGCTCAGCAGGGCCTCGGCGGCGAGAGCGGCGTCGATACGGCGGGCGACATCGTCCGGCATCCGCGGCGGCTCGGGCAGAGTGCCGAGGAGGCCTTGGATCTCCTCCAGCGAAGAGTGGACGTCCGCACAGAGGGCGCAGGAATTCAGGTGCCGACGGACCGCGGCGCTCCGGGCGGGATCGAGAAGGCCCTCGGTGAGGTCGGAGATCTCTGCGACATCCGGGTGCCCGGTCGTGTCCTTCGTCGATGTCACGCCCGCCCACCTCCGCCCTTCACAGCAGCTGAATCGCCTGTCCCGGCGCTGTCCGGCCCCTCGGCGTGAGGATCCGCTGCCGGTGGGACGGATGCACCCTGCGCCAGGTTCCGTCCTGGACCGCTTTCCCTTCCGGGGCCCTCGGAGTTCTTGTCTGCGCCACCACCGGCCGGCCGTAGATGGGCGAGCAGGGGCAGGAGTCTCGCTCTGCCACGGGCGCAGCGGCTCTTGATCGTCCCGGTCGGCACGTCGAGCACGCGGGCGGCCTCGGCGACGGGGTAGCCCTGCATGTCCACGAGGACCAGCGCGGCCCGCTGGTCGGGCGGGAGGGTGCCGAGCGCCTCGATGAGCTGACGGTGCAGGTCGTTGCGTTCCGCGGGCGCGGACGCGGACTCGTGCGGCTCCAGCAACTGCTCCAGCCGCTCGGCGTCGTCGACCGGCGAGGTCTTGCGGGAAGCGGCCTTGCGGGCGCGGTCCAGGCACGCGTTCACCGTGATGCGGTGCAGCCAGGTCGTGACGGCGGACTGGCCGCGGAAGGTGTGAGCGGCTCGGTAGGCGGACACGAGGGCGTCCTGAACGGCGTCAGCGGCTTCCTCGCGGTCCCCCAGCGTACGCAGGGCCACCGCCCAGAGGCGGTCACGATGACGCCGTACCAGCTCACCGAAGGCGTCGGGATCACCCTCGACGTGAAGGGCGAGGAGGTCCATGTCGCTCATTGCGTCGTGTGCGGCGCCGTCCGCCATGGGCCTCCTCCCCCTCCGGTGAGACGTCAGCCCGTGAACTTCACGTCGGTGATGGCCTGCTTGTAGCCGCCGTCCGTCCACTGGTCGCCGGCGTTCTTGGGCGCGGCGGTGATCCATACGAGAACGTACCGCGTCTTCACCGCCGTCTTGGCGGAAATCCTGAGTTCCCGACCGGACGTCCGGGCTTCCGCGATCTTCTTCATGGACGACAGAGGAGCCGACGACGAGAGCGAATTGGCCGCGTACAGGTCGGCGGCCGTGTAGTCGCCGCCGTAGAGAAGCCCTATCGAGACCGCCGAGACGTCCGTCTCCGAGCCCAGGTCGTAGACGATGCCCACCCCCTTCTTGTACGGCGCGAGCACGGGCCCGGCGTCGAAGGAGCGTGACCGCCAGTACGTCGAACTGTCGCCGTCGTAGGTGAGCTTCGCGTCTTTGGCGTGCTGCGGGGTGCCGTCCGGGTAGTACTCGGCGGCGTCGTGGATCTTGAGCACACTGACCGGCTTGGGGGCCGTGCTGCTCTTGTCGCCCTCGTCCGTCGTCTGTGTCTGGTTGGTGTCGTCGGGCTTGCTCCGGTCCATCAGGACGTCCGCGAGCTGCCAGCTGCCGAGTCCGAGCGCGGCGATGAGGAGGGCGGAGACCGCCCACTTCAGGGCTTTGCCGGTGCGGCTCTGCAGCGGGGGCGGCGGCACCGGCACCGGCTGGGTGGCGCCCGGGCGCGGCGCGGGGCGGCCGTAGGTGCCCTGCTGGTACGTCGTGCGCTGGTATTCCGGCGGTGCGGTGAACGCCGGCTCCGGCGGGCGGATGCGGGGCATCTCGCCGATCGCCTTCACCAGCTCCTCCGGCGTGGTGCAGGCGGCCTCGTGCCGGGAGGCGGTCGCGCCGTCGTTGACGAGCGCGCGCATGGACAGCTCCGACAGCCCGCGGTGGACGCCGGCGCGCACCTGGTCCGGTGCGATGAGCCCGACGTCCTTGGGCAGCCCGGACAGCCCGTAGGCGTCGTTCTCGTAGGGCCAGCGCTGCGTGAGCGCCGCGTAGAGCAGGGCGCCGACCGCCTCGGTGTCGGTGCGCTGAGGGGTGTCGGTGGCGACGCCGCGCAGGGCGGCGTTCACGGCGAGGCCGCGGATGCGCCACTGCCCCGAGGAGGTGCGCAGCACGGCGTTGGGGTTCAGCCGCAGATGCGACAGGCCTTCGCGGTGTGCCGCGGCCATCGCGGAGGCGATCTGACTGACCATCTGGTAGGCGTCGTGCGGCTCCAACGGACCGGCCACGAGCAACGCGGTCAGCTCGGTGGCGTCGGGCAGCCATTCGTGGACGACGTAGACGAGGTCGTTCTCCTCGACGGCGTCCAGCACCTGGACGAAGCGGGGATCGCCGAGCAGGGCGGAGGAGCGGGCCGCGGCCAGCACCGAACGGGCCCGTGTGTGGTCCGCGGGCAGGATGTGGACGCCCACGGCCCGACGGAGTTTCTCGTCGACCGCACGCCAACTGCTGAAACCGTCCAGACGGGTGACGCACTCTTCGAGGCGGTAGCGCCTGGCGAGCTTGTGACCGCTGTGCAGTTCTGGCGGTGAGGCCTTTCCGGGATGTTCCGTCCCGCTGCTCCCCTGTGCCTCGTCGCTGTCCGTGTCCTGCTCCCGGTTCTTGACCACCCCGTCGGCCGTGGACTGGTCCGCTTGTGCGGTCAGCGGCTCGTCACCGCTGTTGTCTGCCACGTCGACGGCAGCTGTGCTCCGTTCCGCCACCGTCGTTCCTGCCTCCCCATCCATTGCGCGCCGTCCGACCCCGTGCGCGCCGTCCGACGCCGAACCCAATTGTGCCCACAGTCCGCCGCTATGCACGACACGCGGCGGCGGCCGATGGTTGTGCGCCTACCCCTGGTCTCAGCGACCCAGGCGTCCGCGCACCATACCCACGAGCGAGTTGAGCTCCTCGATGCGCATGCGGCGGGCGGCGACGAAGAAGACACCGAGCAGCAGCGCCCCGCCGGCCAGTAGCGCGGCGAACGAGCCCAGGACGCCCTGGCCGAGGCTGTGGCCGATGCCGTAGCAGGCCGCGCCGCTGATCAGGGCGGCCGGCACGGACGCGATGCACAGACGGGCGTACGTGCGCAGGACATGGGAGCCGTCGAGGTCGCCGCCCAGCCGCTTGCGCAGCCGGTTCCAGGCGACGCCGACGCCGATGGCGTACGCCAGGCCGTAGGAGGCCGCCATGCCGACCACCGCCCAGCGGGCGGGAAGGACGAAGTAGCAGATCGCCGAGGCGCTCGCGTTGACCGCGGCCACGATGACCGTGTTGTAGAAGGGGGTGCGGGTGTCTTCGTAGGCGTAGAAGGCGCGCAGGACGACGTACTGCACGGAGTAGGGGATCAGGCCGAGGGCGAAGGCCATCAGCATGAAGCCCATGTTGGTGGCCTCACCGGTGCCCGTGGAGCCGAAGATCAGCGTGCACATCGGGATGCCGAGCGCGAGGAAGCCGAAGGCGATCGGCACGATCGCGACCGCGGTGGTGCGCAGGCCCTGCGAGATGTCGTCGCGGACCGCGCCGCCGTCGCCCTCCGCGGCCGAGCGGGAGATGCGCGGCAGCAGCGCGGCCATCAGGGAGACGGTGATGATGGCCTGCGGCAGGCCCCAGATGAGCTGGGCGTTGGCGTAGGCCGCGAAGCCGGTGCCTTCGACCGGTGAGGCCTTGCCCGCCGACGTGGACAACTGGGTGACCACGAGCGCGCCGGCCTGATTGGCCAGAACGAACAGGACGGTCCACTTGGCGAGGGTCGCGGCCTTGCCGAGGCCGTGGCCCTTCCAGTCGAAACGCAACCGCAGCCGGAACCCGGTCTCGCGCAGGTACGGGATCATCGCGAGGGCCTGCACCACCAAGCCGAGCAGGATCCCGACGCCGAGGAGCCGTTCGGCCTCCGGCGGGATGGTCGTGACCTTCATGCCCGAGTCGGCGGAGGTGCCGTAGACATAGATGAACATGCCCAGCGCCACGATGATGACGATGTTGTTGAGGACCGGCGTCCACATCATCGCGCCGAACTTGCCGCGTGCGTTGAGGATCTGACCCATCACCACGTGAACGCCCATGAAGAAGATCGAGGGCAGGAAGTAGCGGGCGAATGTGACGCTGACCTCGTTGGACGCCGGGTCGCCGGCGATCGACGGGGACAGGGCTCGGATCAGGAGGGGGGCGGCGGCGACGGCGGCGACGGTGAGCACGCCGAGCGCCGCCATGACCAGGGTGAGCAGGCGGTTGGCGAAGGCCTCGCCGCCGTCCTCGTCCTCCTTCATGGCACGCACGAGCTGCGGCACGAAGACGGAGTTGAGGCCGCCGCCGACGGTCAGGATGTAGATCATCGTCGGCAGCTGGTACGCGACCTGGAAGGTGTCACCGAGGACACCGACGCCCAGTGCCGAGGCGATCAGCGCGGACCGGACGAAGCCGGTGAGGCGGGAGACCATCGTGCCGGCCGCCATGACGGCGCTGGACTTCAGCAGGCCCGCGGCGCGCCCGCCCTTCTTCGGGGCGGCCGCGGCGTCGGGCACGGGCGCCGCGTCGGGCGTGGCGGTGAGGTTCATCGTCTGGTCCACCGCGGGGGACGGGGCGGCCGGGGCCTGGTAGCGGGCAGCCGCCGACCGTCCGCCGGGAGCCTGGGCCGGGCCCGGCACGGCCGGGGGCTCCGTCGAACCGGCCTGCTGTGGATGACCGCTCTGCTGCTGGTCCCGGAAGAGGTGGGCGAAGGCGTCGGGCTGGTGCTGCTGCTCGCCGGAGTGCGTCACCAGGTCGTCGACGCCGACGAACTGGGTGGTGCGCGGGTCGTCGCCGTAGGGCAGGTACTGGGTGGGGCCCTCCGGTTCGGGCGCCGGGGTCTGGGCCCACCTGCGCGGGTCGGGGGCGTACGGGGACTGCTCAGGCGTGCCGTACAGCGGCTGCGGCGGCTGCGGCGGCTGGTGGGCGCCCGGGGACGGCGGGGGGTGCGCGGCACGGTCGTAGAGCGCCTCGGCGACCGGGTCCTGCGCGGTGAGGTCCTGGGACCGGTAGGGGTCCTGGTCGTAGGCGTCCTGGAGGTACATGTCCGCGGGGTGCTGTGGCGGCACCTGCCCGTTCTCGGGCGGCATGCCCTCGGGAGGGCCCGAGCCGCCCGCGGCCTGGCCGCGGTCACCCTCGTACGGCGCGTTCATGGTTACCCCACCTCATCGTCCCGGGCCCACCGGCCACGACATCCTCAACGGTCCACTCTCTCACCCGTGCCGGACGGCTCCGCGCTTTCCGCTCCGGTGTCCGGTGTCCCGTCACTCGGCTGCTGCGCGCCGTCCACCCCGGCCGGGACGCCGGACTCCTCCTCGGCATGCTCCACGGAATCCCCGGGGTTCTCCGGGCCGGCGGGGGGCTCGCCCGCCGGCCCGGAACCGGTCTCCCCGGTCTCCCGGGCCTCGTCCGGCTCCTCGGTCTCCCGGGCCGCGGCGCGCTTGCGGTGGGTGTACATGCGGAAGCCCGCCAGCACGAGCAGCAGGACGCCTCCGCCGATGACCAGCATCACCGTGGCCGTGATCTCGGTCACCTTCACCTCGAAGGCGACCGCCGTGCCGTACTTGCGGCCGTCCTCGGTGTACAGCTGCGCGATCACCCGCGTCTGGCCGTTGACGTTGGCCGACGTGGTGAACTTCACCGTCGAGGTGTGTCCGCCGGAGACGGTGACCCGCTGCTCGGTGTAGTCGTCGCCGCCGATCTCCAGACGGGTCGGGTTGGTCGAGGTGAGCCGAAGGATCAGGTGGTCGACGCCTTGTACCAGGTTGTTCTGCACGGTCACCGGGATCATGGCGCTGCGCCCGGAGAGCTTCGTGTCCGACTTGTCGATCAGCTTGACCTGGCCGGTGAGCGTGTCGAGGTACGCCCGCACGCTTTGCCGGAACGCGCTCGCGGCCGTGCTGCGGCCTCGCCAGGACGTGGACATCTCGCGGTTTATGGCCCGCCCGAAGGGTGTCACCACGCGGGCTTCCCGGGCGAGGATCACCTTGAAGTTGTCGAGTTCTTCCTGGGTCTCGGCCATCTGCTCGAAGGCCGAGCGGGGCAGTTGCTGTTTGCGCAGCGCGGAGGGGTACGCCTTCTTCGACGGCACCGTGGTGCTGGCCCGCGGATCGGGCTTGGCCTTGGCGGCTGCCGTGAGCTGCTGGGACTGCGACCAGGTGCTGGTCTGGAGCGTCGTGAGGGCTTGCGCCAGTGCCCGGGCCTGGGAGGCGGTCTGCATGCGTTCCGGGGCGACGACGATGCTGCGCTGCTTGTCCGTCTGCAGGTTCAGCTCAAGGCTCTGTGCGAGGAACTCCTGCACGGCGAGCGTGGTCGCGGAGGCCCTCGTCAGATCGCCCTGGAACGCCGTCGACAGCCGCGCGTCCGCCACCACCGCCGTGGTCCCGCCGCCGATGGGCCGGGCCGCGGACGGAGTGTACGAGAGGTCGCCTTCGGTCAGGCTGTCGCTGCGTGCGATCACCTTGTCGGCACCGGCGGAGGTGGCCACCTTCACGATCGAGGGGTCGACCGCGCCTTCCACCGGCCAGGCGAAGTCGGTGCTCGGGGTCACGTGGAGCACCGTCTCCACCGTGGTGGCGGCGACGTCGGTGGCCGCCTTCAGCTGGTTCAGCGAACCGGTGACGCCGGTGCCGTTGTGCGCGAGCGAGGCCAGGTCTGGGTCGGCGAAAGGCAGCGCCACGACTTCCTTGCCGGTCACCGCGCTCTGCAGGTCGGCGAGCCACTGCTTGGCGACCGCCTGCCGGGTGCCGGCCGTTGTGGTGTCGCCCTCGCCGCGGATCCGGTAGCTGCCGGTCATGGCGTCGACGGACGCCAGCAGGTCCGGGTCGATCACCCAGGTGACGTCGAGTGCCCTGCCGAGGCTCAGGAGCTGGTCGAGACGGCCTCCGGGAGCGATCTCACGGGCCAGGTCGTCGTTGAGGAAGACCGGCGTCTGCTGGGCGTTCGAGCCGGTCTCAGCCGTCATGTGGACGCCGGAGGTCAGCGGCCACAGCACGGTCGTCCGGGTACGGGTGTCCGCGGTGTCGGGCTGCCACGGCAGGAAGGTCCGCTGGACGCCGAGCACCTGTTCCCACTGCCTGGCCGACGTCTCGCCGGACAGGGTGACGCTCAGCGGGTAGACGCCGTCCTTGTCGAGGTCGAGCTTGGCGACCGGGACGGCGATGGTGAAGTGCTCGGCGACGCCCGGCGTGAGCCTGGTGAACTCGGCGACGTACTTGCCGCCCACCTCGGTGCCGTCGGCGGGGAGAGCGTCCGTGTGGTCGGCGGCACTGTCGATCGCCGAGCGGGTGGTGAGCGGGGAGCCCACACTCAGGCCCACGTGGGCGTCGGTGACCGTCTGCTTGCCGTTGTTGGTGACCGTGCCGGAGACGGTCACGGTGTCCCCGTCGCCGGGAGCGGCGGGGGTGAGCGAGTCGACCGCGACGGCCACGGTTCCCGCGTCGGAGGAGTCCTTGACGCCGGACTGGCCGGCGGCCTGCGCGGGCAGCTGAAGGAGACCGGCCAGCAAGGGCGCCCCGGCGAGCAGTGCGCCGGTGCGCCGCAGCCACCGGCGGGCAGGTGAGGGATGCATCCCCGGGAAGTCTGCCGCCTCGGCCACGCGTTCGCCCGTCCCTCGTCGTCGTCAGTGGTCGTCGGAATGTGCGTCCACGCATGGTAACGATGCGCGCTGAGGGGAAGTGCCGTGGAGTGCGCCACAAGATCGCGAAAGAACCATGGGCCGCCCGCTGTGTGCCGGTATGCAGGCGGACGTATCTATAGATCTTTATGGGCGGCAAACACCGGGTTGCACCCTTACCCAAGCGTACGTCCGGCAGCGCCGAAACTGGGCGGCCCCGGCTCGCCGGGCCACGTACCCTCTTCTGTTGTGCCGAACGCCAACGAAGACAATCTCAGCGCCCTGAGTCAGGTGCAGCACCGCGCCGTGAGCGAGCTCCTGCGGGTCGCCCCCGTCGCCGACGACCTCGCCCGCCGTTTCCAGGAGGCCGGGTTCTCCCTCGCCCTGGTCGGCGGCTCGGTCCGGGACGCTCTGCTCGGCCGGCTCGGCAACGACCTGGACTTCACGACCGACGCCCGGCCCGAGGACGTCCTGAAGATCGTGCGGCCCTGGGCGGACTCCGTTTGGGAGGTCGGGATCGCCTTCGGCACCGTGGGGGTCCAGAAGGAGGCCCGCGTCGAAGGCGTCGACCGATGCTTCCAGATCGAGGTCACCACCTACCGCTCGGAGGCGTACGACCGCACCTCGCGCAAGCCCGAGGTGTCCTATGGCGACTCCATCGAACAGGACCTCGTCCGGCGCGACTTCACGGTGAACGCCATGGCCGTGGCACTGCCCGAGAAGGTGTTCATCGACCCGCACGGAGGTCTCGACGACCTCGCGGCGCGGGTTCTGCGTACTCCGGGCACGCCGGAGGAGTCCTTCTCGGACGACCCGCTGCGCATGATGCGTGCCGCCCGTTTCGCCGCCCAGCTCGATTTCGAGGTCGCTCCCGACGTCGTCACGGCGATGACGGAGATGGCCGGCCGCATCGAGATCGTCTCCGCCGAGCGGGTACGGGACGAGTTGAACAAGCTGATCCTCTCCACGCGCCCGCGCAAGGGGCTGGCCCTGCTGGCCGACACCGGTATCGCCGACCATGTACTGCCCGAGCTGCCCGCCCTGCGGCTGGAGAGCGACGAGCACCACCGGCACAAGGACGTCTACGAGCACACGTTGATCGTCCTCGAGCAGGCGATGGACCTGGAGGAGGAGGGCCCCGACCTCGTACTGCGGCTCGCGGCGCTGCTGCATGACATCGGCAAGCCGCGCACCCGGCGCTTCGAGAAGGACGGCCGCGTCTCGTTCCACCACCACGAGGTGGTCGGAGCGAAGATGACCAAGAAGCGGATGACGGCCCTGAAGTACTCCAACGAGCTGGTGAAGGACGTCTCACGGCTGGTCGAGCTCCACCTGCGCTTCCACGGTTACGGCATGGGCGAGTGGACGGACTCCGCAGTGCGTCGCTATGTCCGGGACGCCGGACCGCTTCTGGAGCGCCTCCACAAGCTGACCCGCTCGGACTGCACTACGCGGAACAAGCGCAAGGCGGCGTCGCTCTCGCGGGCGTACGACGGACTGGAGGAGCGCATCGCCCAGCTGAAGGAGAAGGAGCAGCTGGACGCGATCCGTCCCGACCTCGACGGCAACCAGATCATGGAGATCCTGGGCATCGGTCCGGGCCCCGCCATCGGTAACGCGTACAAGCATCTGCTGGAACTGCGCCTGGAACACGGGCCGATGGAGCACGACGCCGCGGTGACCGCCCTCAAGCAGTGGTGGGCCGAGCAGGGCTGAGACTGGGATGGCGGGCATGTTTCACGTGAAACATGCCCGCCATCCCAGCCGCCGCGACTGCTGAACATGCGAGTGCGCCGCACCGGGCATGGCCGGCGCGGCGCACTCGCATGTTCAGAGCGACGTTTCACGTGAAACATCGCTTGCCATTGCCTACTTGATCGTCTTCAGGCAGAGGACGACGTCGTGGTTGTCGCCCGACTGGGTGTACGCGATCTCGGCTTCCTTGGCGGTGGCACACTTCTTCTCGTCGCTCGTGTCGTCGAACTTGCCGACGACCTTGTACTGGGCGTCGCCGGAGGAACAGTCGACCGTCTTCAGGTCGGGGCTCGACTGGCTGCCCTTGTTGTGCATGCAGCTGCCGACAGACGTGGTCTCGGCGTCGGTCTTACCCATCTGCCACTTGACCACGGCGATGATTATCGCGATGACTATGAAGCCGACGATGCGCAGCACCTTCTTGCTGACGCGCCTGCCCGGGGCCGCCGGCGGGACAGGTGCCTGCGGTGCGGGGCCCTGCGGCGGGTAGGGCGCCTGGCCCTCGGGCTGGCCGTAGGGCTGCTGGCCCTGCTGCGCAAACGGGTTCTGGCCCTGGGGCGGCGGAGTCGACACTTGGGGGTCCCCCTAGAAACTTAGGTGTGGCGCGAAAACATTCGCGAAGTAAGACGCACGTAAGTTACCGGGCCCCACTGACAACGCCGTAGCCGAGGGGGAGTCTGTGTCATTGATGTGACACGCGGCTACGTACAAAGCGGGCTATAGCGCAAGCATTTGCTCCGTAGATAACGGCGATCGTGACCACCAGCGCAGCGGAACGGCCGTCAGGCGGCAGCATCAGGGCGGAGACAGCGGCGGCGCCGACGAACGCGACGTTGAACAGAACGTCGTAGAGAGAGAAGATCCGGCCGCGGAAGTCGTCCTCCACGGAGAACTGGACGACGGTGTCGGTGGCGATCTTCGCACCCTGGGTGGCCAGCCCCAGCGCGAACGCGGCGACGAAGGCGGCGGTCCGGGTGAAGGAGAGCAACAGCAGGGGCTCCAGGACGGCGGCCGCCACGGAGCAGACGACGATCCAGCGGAGCGGGCCCAGCCGTCCGGCCGCCGCGGGCGTCACCACCGCCGCGACGAAGAAGCCGGCTCCGGAGACGCCCACCGCGACTCCCAGCAGGGCCAGCCCGTCGTCCGGGTCGGACGACCAGGCGTACCGGCACAGCATGAGCACCATGACGGTCAGGGCGCCGTAGCAGAACCGCATCAGGGAGATCGAGACGAGCGCCCAGGCGGCCTCCTTGCGGCGCGGCTCGCGAAGATGCCGCACGCCGGCCGAGAGGCCGCGGGCGGTGCCCCTGAGCGCGGTCGCCAGCCGGGGCCGGACCAGCGCACGGTCGGGGCCGAGCAGATCCGCCGCCATGGACAGGGACATGAGCGCGCCGCACAGATACAGCGTGCACGCCAGCAGCACCACCGCCGCATCCGAGTCCGCGACCACCAGCCGTAGGGCGAAGGCGAGACCTCCGCCCGCAACCGTGGCCAGCGTCCCGGCCGTCGGTGAAAGGGAGTTGGCCAACACCAGGCGCTCGCCGTCGACCACGCGCGGAAGGGCCGCGGACAGGCCGGCGAGGACGAAGCGGTTGACCGCGGTGACGCACAGCGCGGAGGCGTAGAAGAGCCAGTCGGGCACCTGGGTGACCATCAGGGCGGCCGTCGCGGAGGCCAGCAGGGCGCGCAGCAGGTTGCCGTGGAGGAACACCTGTCGGCGGCGCCAGCGGTCCAGCAGGACGCCGGCGAAGGGACCGACCAGCGAATAGGGCAGCAGCAGGACCGCCATGGCGGAGGCGATCGCGGTGGCCGACGCCTGCTTCTCCGGGGAGAACACGACGTAGGTGGCGAGCGCGACCTGGTAGACGCCGTCCGCGCACTGGGAGAGCAGCCGCACGGCGAGCAGGCGACGGAAGTTCCCGAAGCGCAGCAGGACGCGCAGATCACGGACGACGGCCATGGGCACAGCCTCACATACGGGGAGGGTCCCCGGGTCGGATGACCCGGGGACCCTTCTCAGCCCTGGCAGGAGCGAATTTCCGTTCGGGGTCGGGTTAGCGCTCGACCTCGCCGCGGATGAACTTCTCGACGTTGGCGTAGGCCTCGTCGTCGAAGTACTGGACCGGCGGGGACTTCATGAAGTAGCTCGACGCCGACAGGATCGGGCCGCCGATGCCGCGGTCCTTCGCGATCTTCGCGGCGCGCAGGGCGTCGATGATGACACCCGCGGAGTTCGGGGAGTCCCACACCTCGAGCTTGTACTCGAGGTTCAGGGGCACATCGCCGAAGGCACGGCCCTCGAGGCGGACGTACGCCCACTTGCGGTCGTCAAGCCAGGCCACGTAGTCCGAGGGACCGATGTGGACGTTCTTCTCGCCCAGCTCGCGGTCGGGGATCTGCGAGGTGACGGCCTGCGTCTTCGAGATCTTCTTGGACTCGAGGCGGTCGCGCTCCAGCATGTTCTTGAAGTCCATGTTGCCGCCGACGTTGAGCTGCATGGTGCGCTCGAGTCGGACACCGCGGTCCTCGAACAGCTTCGCCATCACGCGGTGCGTGATGGTGGCGCCGACCTGGGACTTGATGTCGTCGCCGACGATCGGGACGCCCGCCTCGGTGAACTTGTCCGCCCACTCCTTGGTGCCGGCGATGAAGACCGGGAGGGCGTTGACGAACGCGACCTTGGCGTCGATGGCGCACTGGGCGTAGAACTTCGCGGCGGCCTCGGAGCCGACGGGCAGGTAGCAGACGAGGACGTCCACCTGCCGGTCCTTGAGGATCTGGACCACGTCGACCGGGGCTTCGGAGGACTCCTCGATGGTCTCTCGGTAGTACTTGCCGAGACCGTCCAGGGTGTGGCCGCGCTGGACCGTGACGCCCTTGTTCGGGACGTCGCAGATCTTGATGGTGTTGTTCTCGCTGGCGCCGATGGCGTCCGAGAGGTCGAGGCCGACCTTCTTCGCGTCGACGTCGAAGGCCGCGACGAACTCGACGTCACCGACGTGGTACTCCCCGAACTGCACGTGCATCAGGCCCGGCACCTTGGTCGCCGGGTCGGCGTCCTTGTAGTACTCGACGCCCTGCACCAGCGATGCCGCGCAGTTGCCCACGCCGACGATGGCTACGCGAACCGAACCCATTCCGGTTGCTCCCTGTGTGTACGAGTGAGGCCCTGAGTGGGCGCTCACGTGGCGGTGTCGTCGGGCGAATCCGTCCCGGGAGTGTCCCCGGGACGGGGCAGGACGCCCGTCGATCCAGATGTGGTGTTCTGCTGAGCGGGCCCCCCGGAGTCGGAACCCTTCAGGTCCCGTCCGGCCCGCTCGCTCTCGATGAGCTCGTTCAGCCAGCGCACTTCGCGCTCCACGGACTCCATTCCGTGGCGCTGGAGCTCAAGCGTGTAGTCGTCGAGGCGCTCCCGCGTGCGCACCAGGGAGGCGCGCATCTTCTCGAGACGCTCCTCCAGCCGGCTGCGGCGGCCCTCCAGCACGCGCATGCGCACATCGCGTGACGTCTGCCCGAAGAAGGCGAAACGAGCGGCGAAGGTCTCGTCCTCGTACGCGTCGGGGCCGGTCTGCGACAGCAGTTCCTCGAAGTGTTCCTTACCCTCCGCCGTCAACCGGTAGACGATCTTTGCGCGTCGCCCGGTGAGGGGAGCGGCAAGGGCGTCCTCGGAGGTGTGCCCCGGCTCTTCGATCAACCAGCCGTTGGTGACCAGCGTCTTGAGGCAGGGGTAGAGCGTGCCGTAGCTGAACGCACGGAACACGCCCAGTGACGTATTGAGTCGTTTGCGCAGCTCATAGCCGTGCATGGGGGACTCGCGGAGCAGCCCGAGGACGGCGAACTCGAGGATCCCGGAACGCCGGCTCATCGTCGCCTCCCTTCGGTTCGTCTCTGAGTATCTCGCCCTGATGTATCGACTCGATACATCACGACGATAGAACGGCCTTCCGGATGCGACAAGAGGGGAACAGGTGAACGGGATCACATCACGGATTAGTTGGAGGCAGGTTGTCTGATTTGGGGTGAACTTCGGGGCTAGGCAGGTTTTGGCGGTGCGTAGTCTGTGCGCCATGCACACCACCGGGACCCACGAGACGCCGGGGGGCGTCGAGGTCCTCGGTGCAGTACGGGTGAATGCGCGACCGACCGCGTCCGTACTTTGGGGGGACAGGAAACCAGCCGCCTTTTCCAGGCGCGCACGGATGCGCCTGCCCGAGGAGTAATCGTTCGATGAGCGAGCACCGTCGCAAACCGCCGCAGCCGCAGGGAGGCGGACGTGCCGCGGCCCGACGCGGCCAGTCCGGTCCGTCCTCCGGCCGCCGCGCGGCACCGCGAGGCGCCACCGGATCTCCTTCCGACTACGGGTTGGGGCCAGGGGCCGGGGGCGAGGAGCAGCCGCTCGGCAGCCGCGCCGACGCCCGACGCACGTCCCAGAGGAACGCGAGCGGACGGCGTAGAGCAGCCGAGCCCGCGGGAGGCCGCCGTGGCGGCTCCACCGGGCCGGGCCGCGGCCGAGGGCGTGCCACGCCCGACCGGAAACGTCTGATCGACTACCCGCGTGCCGGAAAGGACGGCTGGCAGCGCTGGATGCCGTCCTGGAAGCTCGTCGCCGGCCTGTTCGTCGGTTTCGTCGGCAGCCTGGTGGCCGTGGCGGGCATCGGATACGCGATGGTGGGCATCCCGGACATCGCCAAGACGGCGACGGCCCAGAACAACGTCTACTACTGGAAAGACGGCACCCAGATGGTTGCCACCGGTGGTGAGACGAACCGGCAGAACATCGACCTCTCGCAGATCCCGGAGGATATGCGCTGGGCGGTGATCTCGCAGGAGAACAAGACCTTCTACGACGACAGCGGCATCGACCCCAAGGGCATCGCCCGCGCCGTGTTCAACATGGCCCGGGGCGGACAGACGCAGGGCGGATCGACGATCACCCAGCAGTACGTCAAGAACGCGATGCTCAACGACCAGTCGCAGACGATCTCCCGGAAGTTCAAGGAGATCTTCGTGTCCATCAAGGTGGGCGCCGAGGTCGACAAGAACCAGATCATGGCCGGCTACCTGAACTCGGCGTACTACGGCCGCAACGCCTACGGCATCCAGGCCGCCGCTCGCGCCTACTTCGACAAGGACGCGATCAAGCTCGAACCGGGTGAGTGTGCCTTCCTGGCCGCCATGCTGAAGGGCGCCACGTACTACGACCCGGCCGGCGCGACCTCGGTCGACCCGGTCGGCGCCACATCCGCCGCCAACAGCAAGCGGGCTCTGCGCCAGATGCAGGACACGCTCGACAAGATGGTCGAGTACGGCCATCTGGACGCCTCTGTACGGGCCAAGTACAGGACCCTTCCCCGGTGGGAGAACCCCCGGTCGAACACCGACCTCAAGGGCCAGGTCGGCTACCTCGTCGACCTCGCCAACGGTTACCTGGTCACCAACAGCAAGAAGACCGGAATCACCGCGGACTCGCTGCAACAGGGCGGCTACTCGATCTACACGACCTTCGACAGGGACAAGGTCACGAAGCTCGAGGAGTCGGTGAAGAAGGTCCAGAAGGACAACATCAAACCGAAGCAACGGCCGGACACGGACACCCACGTGCAGTTCGGCGGGGCGTCCGTGGAACCGTCCACCGGCGCCATCCGGGCCATCTACGGCGGTGAGGACGCAACCAAGCACTTCACCGACAACGCCGACCAGACCGGCGCGCAGGTCGGTTCGACGTTCAAGCCGTTCGTGCTGGCGGCCGCGATGACCTGGGGTGTGCGCGACAAGGATCTGGGGTCGTCGCAGGCGCAGGACGAGCGCACCATCGTCTCGCCGAAGAGCTTGTTCAGCGGGCAGAACAAGCTCAAGATCAGAAACTACGACGGTACGGTCTGGAAGAACGAGAAGGGCGAGGAGTGGCTGCAGACGAACGACGGCAACGTCTCGCTCGGCACCCCGCCCAAGTTCAAGATCGACCTGCGTGAGGCGATGCGGGAGTCGGTGAACTCCGCCTTCGTGCAGCTGGGCATGGACGTCGGGCTGGACAAGGTGAAGGACTCCGCGACGAAGGCGGGTCTGAAGCCGTCCAGCCTGACCAACAGTGGCTTCCCGTCGTTCTCGATCGGCATCTCCGACCCGAGCGCGATCCGGATGGCGGGCGCGTACGCCACCTTCGCCGCCAGCGGCAAGCAGCGCGACCCGTACTCCGTGGAGAAGGTCACGAGCGAGAAGGGTCAGATCTTCACGCACGAGGACGAGACCGAGGATGCGTTCACGGACAAGGTCGCCGACAACGTCACGGACGTGCTGAAGACCGTGGTCGAGAAGGGCACCGGTACCAACGCCCAGCTTCCCGGCCGTGAGGTCGCGGGTAAGACCGGTACCACCGACGGCAACAAGTCGGCCTGGTTCGTGGGCTACACCCCGCAGCTGTCGACCGCGGTGAGCATGTTCCGCTACGACGACGACGAGTCGAACAAGAACCGGACGTTCCTGGAGATGTTCGGAACGGGTGGTCAGAAGAAGATCCACGGCGCCTCGTTCCCGGCGCAGATCTGGCACGACTACATGGCCGAAGCGTTGAAGGGCACCCCGGCGAAGGACTTCCCGGAGCCCGAGCCCATCGGTGAGGTCATCAACGCGGAGCCGTCGCCGTCGCCGTCGCCGTCGGCTTCCGAAACCGAGGAAGAGAAGCCGTCTCCGTCCCCGTCGCCCAGTCAGCCACAGGTCGAACCCTCGCCCTCCGCGTCGGAGACCTGCAACCGCTTCTTCGGCTGTGACGACGAGAGCAACGGCGGGACGAACAACGGGAACGGCAATGGCGGCAACGGCGGTAGTGGCGGCACCAGCCCATCGCCGAGTCCGTCGCCGACCGAGGGTGATCCCAGAGGTACGGGGTTCTTCGGGGGCCCAGCCGGTTAGCCGTAGACCGGCCGGCGCGTCGTCCGGCTTGGGTGTTTCACGTGAAACATGCGCATGTTTCACGTGAAACGAGGGCCGCTCCACCGCACCAGGTGGGGCGGCCCTCGGTTTTTACCCGGGTCTGTACGGCAGGATGTCGCCCATGCCCAGTGCAGAATCGATGCCGGCCCGCGTGAATGAGCCGGATCCGGTAAAGCCGACCAGTGACGACCCGGTGGCCGCGGCCGGCAGCGAGCTGATCGGCGGCCCTCTAGGCCGCCGAGCCTTGCTCGGGACGTCCTGGTGGACCCCCGTACGGATCATCGCGCTCGTGGCGATCGGGATGTTCGCCCTAGGGCTGATCCAGAAGGCGCCCTGCTACAACGGCGGCTGGTTCTTCGGTGCCAGCTCCCAGTACACGCACGCCTGTTACTCGGACATCCCGCACCTCTACCAGGGGCGCGGCTTCGCCGACGGACTCGTGCCGTACTTCGACAAGCTCCCGGGCGACATGGACTACCTCGAGTACCCGGTACTGACCGGCGTGTTCATGGAGGTGGCCAACTGGCTCACGCCGGGCAGCGGCAGCATCCAGCACCAGGAGCAGTGGTACTGGATGGTCAACGCCGGGATGCTGATGGCGTGCGCCGCCGTCATCGCCGTCTGTGTGACCCGGACGCACGCCCGGCGGCCGTGGGACGGCCTGCTGGTCGCCCTGGCACCCGCCTTCGCGCTGACCGCGACCATCAACTGGGACCTGCTGGCGGTCGCCCTGACGGCCCTGGCCATGCTCATGTGGTCCCGAGGCCGGGCGCCGGCGTTCGGTCTTCTGCTGGGGCTTGCCACAGCCGCAAAGCTCTACCCGGTCTTCCTGCTCGGTCCGCTGTTCGTGCTGTGCTGGCGTGCCGGGAAGTGGCGGGACTTCGGCAAGGCGCTGGGAGGTGCGGTCGTGGCCTGGCTCGTGGTGAACCTGCCGGTCATGCTCTTCGCCTTCGAAGGATGGTCCAAGTTCTACCGGTTCAGCCAGGAGCGGGGCGTCGACTTCGGCTCCTTCTGGCTGATCCTGGCCCAGAACTCCAGCGACCCGCTCACCACCGACAGCGTCAACACGCTCGCCACGCTCCTGGTCGTCCTGTGCGCCGTGGGCATCGCGGCGCTCACGCTGACCGCGCCGCGCCGGCCCCGCTTCGCTCAGCTGGCCTTCCTGATCGTCGCGGCCTTCATCCTGACCAACAAGGTCTACTCGCCGCAGTACGTGCTGTGGCTGGTGCCGCTGGCGGTGCTCGCCCGGCCGAAGTGGCGGGACTTCCTGATCTGGCAGGCGTGCGAGGTCGTCTACTTCCTGGGCATCTGGATGTACCTCGCGTACACGACCAGCGGCGACGCCCACAAGGGCTTGCCGACCGACGGCTACCACTGGGCCATCGCCGTCCACCTGCTGGGGACGCTCTACCTGTGCGGCGTTGTCGTGCGCGACATCCTGATGCCGGAACGGGACGTGGTGCGTCTGGGCGGCGACGACGATCCCTCGGGCGGGGTGCTCGACGGAGCGGAGGACGTCTTCGTCCTGGGTTCGGCCGCCCATCCGCCCCGGCACGCCTCACACTTCGACGGCCCTCAGGTGGACTGGGGCAAACAGGATGTCATCGACAGTTCGCCGTGAGCGAACACAGCGTCGCGCGGATGTGGCAGAGGCCGTACACGGAGGTTCCGCGTACGGCCTCTGTGCCGTCAGTAAGCCGCTCAGCGGTCCACGAGCCGGTCGAACTGGGTGGTGGTGTGCCGCAGATGGGCCACCAGCTCGTCGCCGACGTGCGGCTCCGGCGCGTCCGAGGGCACGAACAGGATGGACACCTGCATGTGCGGCGGCTCGGCGAACCAGCGCTGCTTGCCGCCCCAGACGAACGGCGAGAGGTTCCGGTTCACGGTGGCGAGACCGGCGCGTGCGACGCCCTTGGCGCGGGGCATGACGCCGTGCAGGGCCTTGGGGGCCTCCAGGCCCACCCCGTGCGACGTACCGCCCGCCACGACCACCAGGAAGCCGTCCGAGGCGGCCTTCTGCTGCCGGTAGCCGAAGCGGTCCCCCTTGGCGACCTTGGTGACGTCCAGGACGGCACCGCGGTACTCGGTGGCGTCGTGGTCTCCGAGCCACAGCCGCGTGCCGATCCGGGCGCGGAAACGGGTCTGCGGGAACTGCTGCTGCAGTCGGGCGAGTTCGTCCGCCTTGAGGTGGCTGACGAACATCGTGTGCAGCGGCAGACGGGCCGCCCGCAGCCGGTCCATCCAGCCGATGACCTCCTCGACGGCGTCGGAGCCGTCGGTCCGGTCCAGCGGCAGGTGGATGGCGAAGCCCTCCAGGCGGACGTTCTCGATGGCCGCGTGCAACTGCGCCAGGTCCTGCTCGCTGATGCCGTGCCGCTTCATCGACGACATCACCTCGATGACCACACGGGCACCCACGAGCCCGTACACGCCGTCGACCGACGACACCGAGCGCACGACCCGGTCGGGCAGCGGCACGGGCTCCTCGCCGCGCCGGTAGGGCGTCAGCACCAGGAGGTCGCCGCCGAAGAAGTCCTTGATGCGCGCGGCCTCGTACGTCGTGCCGACGGCGAGGACGTCCGCACCCAGCCGGGTGGCCTCCTCGGCCAGCCGGTCGTGCCCGAAGCCGTAGCCGTTGCCCTTGCAGACCGGTACGAGCCCCGGGAACTGCTCCTGCACGTGCTTGTGATGCGCCCGCCAGCGCGCGGTGTCGACGTAGAGCGTGAGCGCCATGGCCGGACCTGGGACCTTTCTCGTGGCTGCGGTTGTGGGGGAGGTGCGTCAGAGTGTCAGAGTCATGCAAGCACTGAACGTGACTGACGTCAGCGGCGCGACATGTAGATGTCGAGGGCCTTGTGGAGCAGCTTGTTCAGCGGGAAGTCCCACTCGCCGAGGTACTCGGCGGCCTGGCCGCCCGTGCCGACCTTGAACTGGATCAGGCCGAAGAGGTGGTCGGTCTCGTCCAGCGAGTCGGAGATGCCGCGCAGGTCGTAGACGGTGGCGCCGAGCGCGTACGCGTCGCGCAGCATGCGCCACTGCATGGCGTTCGACGGACGGAACTCACGGCCGATGTTGTCGGAGGCGCCGTAGGAGTACCAGACGTGTCCACCGACGATCAGCATGGTGGCCGCCGAGAGGTTCACGCCGTTGTGGCGGGCGAAATACAGCCGCATCCGGTTGGGGTCCTCGGAGTTGAGGGCCGTCCACATGCGCTGGAAGTACGACAGCGGGCGCGGCCGGAAGTGGTCGCGCAGAGCCGTGATCTCGTACAGCCGCTGCCATTCCTCGAGGTCGTGGTAGCCGCCCTGGACGACCTCGACGCCGGCCTTCTCGGCCTTCTTGATGTTGCGGCGCCACAGCTGGTTGAAGTTCTTGTGGACCTCTTCAAGGGAACGGTTCGCCAGTGGCACCTGGTAGACGTAGCGCGGCTGGACGTCGCCGAAACCGGCGCCGCCGTCCTCGCCCTGCTGCCAGCCCATGCGGCGCAGTTTGTCGGCCACCTCGAAGGCGCGCGGCTCGATGAAATCGGCCTCGATGTCGCGCAGCCGCTTCACGTCCGGGCTCTGGATGCCGGCCTTGATGGAGGTGGCCTCCCAGCGGCGGATGATCACCGGCGGACCCATCTTCACCGAGAACGCGCCCTGTTGCTTGAGGTGCGCCAGCATCGGTTCCAGCCACTCGGTGAGATTCGGCGCATACCAGTTGATGACCGGGCCCTCAGGCAGGTAGGCGAGGTAGCGCTTGATCTTGGGCAGCTGGCGGTAGAGGACGAGACCCGCGCCGACGAGTTCCCCGCTCCGCTCGTCGAACCAGCCGAGGCTCTCCGAACGCCACTCGGCCTTGACGTCGGCCCAGGCCGGAACCTGCATGTGGCTCGCCGACGGCAGGCTCTGGATGTACGCCAGATGCTGCTCGCGGCTGATCGTCCTCAGGGTCAGGCTCATTCGGGGCGCTCCTCGGGCTGGTGTGTCCCCATGGGTTCAGGGGCTCCGGCTCTCGCGCCGAAGCCTACTGCGCCTTTCGAGCGGCCTGACTGGGCGTGGGGAACCTGCGCCCCGGCCCGTGCGCGGCCGGGGCGTTCCGTCTGGGTTCGTGCGTGTTCCGGGTGTCCTAAGGGACGTGGGAGACCCGGGGCGCCGCGACCGGCGGCGCCGGCCGGGTCACCAGAGTCCGCCGAAGAGGCCGCCGTGCGCCATGCCGATGAAGAAGCCGAAGCCCGAGGCACCGAGACCCAGGATCAGGCCGAAGCGTTCACGGGTGGTCTCGGAGACCCACTGCCCGTACGCGCCCGTCAGGATCCCGACCAGGCCGGTCCAGGAGCTGAGCAGATGCAGGCTGTGGAAGAACGACGTGATGAAGGCCGTCAGTCCGAGCACCAGCGTCACCGCGAGCAGTGCGTCCTGGAGTGGATGGGGTCTGTCGTCGGTGGCGAAGAGAGATCCGGCGGTATTGGGTCGCAATGCCTGTGCCATACGGCACCTCCTGCGGAAGGCGGCGCATCGTAGCGCCATACACACCCGACGTGTACAGATTGACGGTCACCCACGCCGGATTTCAACCGGAAGCGCGTGTGCAGGTACTCTGTACCCTCTGCACCGGTGTCTGCCCAGGCCATGCCAGGGAGTCCGCCCAGCTCAGATCGAGGATGTCGCCAGCCGACCCCCGATTGTCAGTGGCGGCCGATACCGTTGCGTACGCATCACAACCCTCCTGCCACGGATCGACCGTGGCCGCTGAGTCCAAAGGAGGTGGGTTCCACATGCGTCACTACGAGGTGATGGTCATCCTCGACCCCGATCTCGAGGAGCGCGCTGTCTCCCCGCTGATCGAGAACTTCCTCTCCGTCGTCCGTGAGGGCAACGGAAAGGTCGAGAAGGTCGACACCTGGGGCCGTCGTCGTCTCTCGTACGAGATCAAGAAGAAGCCCGAGGGCATCTACTCGGTCATCGACCTGCAGGCCGAGCCTGCGGTCGTCAAGGAGCTCGACCGCCAGATGAACCTGAACGAGTCGGTCCTCCGGACCAAGGTCCTCCGCCCCGAGACCCACTGAGCTCACGCTCAGCTGATCTCGGGATTCCGAGTAGCAGCACCAGCAGCCAGCAGCAAACCCGCCGAGAGGTTCCCCCATGGCAGGCGAGACCGTCATCACGGTCGTCGGCAATCTTGTCGACGACCCCGAGCTGCGCTTCACCCCCTCCGGTGCGGCGGTCGCGAAGTTCCGTGTCGCGTCCACTCCCCGCACTTTCGACCGCCAGACGAACGAGTGGAAGGACGGCGAGAGCCTGTTCCTGACCTGCTCGGTCTGGCGTCAGGCGGCGGAGAACGTCGCGGAGTCGCTCCAGCGAGGCATGCGCGTCATCGTGCAGGGCCGGCTGAAGCAGCGGTCCTACGAGGACCGTGAGGGCGTCAAGCGCACGGTCTACGAGCTGGACGTCGAGGAAGTCGGCGCCAGCCTGCGCAGTGCCACGGCCAAGGTCACCAAGGCCTCCGGCCGCAGTGGCCAGGGCGGCCAGGGTGGTTACGGCGGCGGTGGCGGTGGCGGCCAGGGTGGCGGCGGCTGGGGTGGCAACTCCGGCGGCGGCCAGCAGGGCGGCGGCGCTCCGGCCGACGACCCCTGGGCGACCGGTGCTCCCGCCGGTGGCAACCAGGGCGGCAGCGGTGGCGGTGGCGGCGGCTGGGGTGGCAACTCCGGCGGCGCCAGCGGCAGCGGCTATTCGGACGAACCCCCCTTCTAGGCCTTCGGGCCCGGGTTTGTCCGGGCCCGATCGGGTCGAAGGCGGGTCGTATCCCAACTTCTTGATCACACAGGAGAAACACCATGGCGAAGCCGCCTGTGCGCAAGCCTAAGAAAAAGGTCTGCGCTTTTTGCAAGGACAAGGTCACGTACGTGGACTACAAGGACACGAACATGCTGCGGAAGTTCATTTCCGACCGCGGCAAGATCCGTGCCCGCCGCGTGACCGGCAACTGCACGCAGCACCAGCGTGACGTCGCCACGGCCGTCAAGAACAGCCGTGAGATGGCGCTGCTGCCCTACACCGCCCAGGCGCGATAAGGGAAGGGTGACCGACAAATGAAGATCATCCTCACTCACGAGGTCTCCGGCCTCGGCGCCGCGGGCGACGTCGTCGACGTCAAGGACGGCTACGCTCGCAACTACCTGATCCCGCGGAACTTTGCGATCCGTTGGACCAAGGGTGGCGAGAAGGACGTCGAGCAGATCCGTCGCGCTCGCAAGATCCACGAGATCCAGACCATCGAGCAGGCCAACGCTGTGAAGGCCCAGCTCGAGGGAGTCAGGGTTCGTCTGGCCGTCCGCTCCGGCGACGCCGGTCGTCTCTTCGGTTCCGTCACCCCGGCCGACGTCGCCTCGGCGATCAAGGCTTCCGGTGGCCCCGAGGTCGACAAGCGCCGCATCGAGCTCGGCTCGCCGATCAAGACTCTGGGCGCTCACGAGACGTCCGTGCGTCTGCACCCCGAGGTTGCCGCCAAGGTCAACATCGAGGTCGTCGCGGCCTGATCGCTGCGCTTGCCCGGTTCGTAGAGCTGGGAATCGGCTTGAGAGCTGAGGAGGGGCCGTACCCATGGTGCGGCCCCTTCCGCATACCTGTTTCACGTGAAACGTGGTCCGGGCGACCCTCTGTTTCACGTGAAACGGTCAGCGGGCGGCACCGGTGATGACCCAGCGCCCCGAGCGGGCCCGCAGCCAGAGGGTGACCATCCGCACGGCCATCATCAACGTCATCGCTCCCCATAGCGCGGTCAGACCACCGCCGAGGACCGGCACCAGCAGTGCCACGGGAGTGAAGACGGCCAGCGTGGCCACCATCGCCCAAGCCAGATAAGGGCCGTCTCCCGCACCCATCAACACACCGTCCAGTACGAAGACGATGCCGCAGAGGGGCTGGGAGAGCGCCACCACGAGCAGAGCGGGCAACGCGGCGTCCTTCACCGCCTGATCGCTGGTGAACAGCGGCAGGAACAGCGGCCGGGCGGCGACGACCAGCAGGCCGAGTGCCACACCCACGGCGATGCCCCACTCGACCATACGGCGGCAAACGTCCCGTGCGCCTTGGGGGTCATCGGCCCCCAGATACCGCCCGATAATGGCTTGGCCGGCGATGGCGATGGCGTCGAGGGCGAAAGCGAGCAGGCTCCACAGGCCCAGAGCGATCTGATGGGCCGCGATGTCGTCGTCCCCGAGGCGAGCGGCCACGGCGGTGGCAATCATCAGAATGGCTCGCAGGGACAGCGTGCGGACCAGAAGGGGGGCTCCGGCCTGAGCCGACGCCCTGATGCCGGCGGCGTCGGGCCGCAGTGACGCACCATGACGGCGGGCTCCCCGGACCACCACCGCGAGGTAGGCCGCGGCCATGGCCCACTGGGCGATGACGGTGCCCCAGGCAGATCCTGCGATGCCGAGATTCGCACCGTAGACGAGAGCGGCGTTAAGTGCGCCGTTGGCCACGAATCCGCCGACGGCGACGTAGAGAGGTGTCCTCGTGTCTTGAAGCCCGCGCAGAACCCCCGTCGCCGCCAGGACGACGAGCATGGCCGGGATGCCGAGGGCCGAGATACGCAGATAGGTCGTGGCGTACGGTGCGGCCGTGTCCGATGCGCCGAAGAGGTCCACGAGGGACGGGGCCCCGGGAAGGACGGCGGTGATCACCGCGGCGCCCAGCAGCAATGCCAGCCAGATGCCGTCCATGCCCTGCCGGATGGCGGCCGGAAGGTCGCCGGAGCCGACGCGGCGGGCAACGGCGGCGGTGGTGGCGTAGGCGAGGAAGACGAAGACGCTGACGGCGGTCGTGAGAAGGGCGGAGGCGATGCCGAGTCCGGCCAGTTGGGCGGTGCCGAGATGGCCGACGATCGCGCTGTCGGCCATGACGAAGAGCGGCTCGGCAACGAGTGCGCCGAACGCCGGCACGGCCAGTGCGAGGATCTCACGATCGTGTCGACGCCGTGGGGCCCTGGCGGGCGCGGGAGCCTGTGTCATGAGCACTAATCTAATCGTCCACAGGTAAGAGACACAATTGTGTTACGACCCTTACTCGATGATGTGTCCCGCTCCTTCTCGCCCGCCGTTCGAAGGGATCTTGGTCCGACCGGGAAACTTTTTCTTCTACACAGCCGGTGGACGGGGAAAGTGCAGGTCAGCGGCATTGGTCAAGAAAAATAGAGGGCTTGTTCACAGGCCTGTCCACCGGCTCGTGCACAGGTTTGACGGAGTTCTCCACAGCATCCGGGCCGTCGTCCACATGCCCTGTGGATAACCAGATTGGCTGACGGTGCCCGCGGGCCTACCGTGGTCCGGCGCCCGCTCCGTCCGTCGGCCGGTAAAAGCTCACAAAACCGACGCGCAACAACCGGAGTTGGGCCTCTCAATTGTCAGTGTCGTGCCGTAGAACAGATGCACGGCGAGGTCCGCTCGGCGGACGGGAGGAGGTGGCTCGGTGAGCATTTCCGAGCCCTTGGACGACCCGTGGGCCGACAGCGGTCCCAGTGATCGTCTGCCCGCCTCCCGCCGACGAGGGGACGGTGGCCGTGGCCGCGAGGAGCAGCACGAGCGGGGCCGGGACAGCGGCGATTGGGAGGGCGGCGGGACGCCTTTCGAGCGGGTGCCGCCGCAGGATCTCGACGCCGAGCAGTCCGTCCTCGGCGGCATGCTCCTGTCGAAGGACGCCATCGCGGACGTTGTGGAGGTCCTCAAGGGCCACGACTTCTACAAGCCGGCCCACGAGACGATCTACCAGGCGATCCTCGACGTCTACGCCAAGGGTGAGCCGGCCGACCCGATCACCATCGCGGCAGAGCTCACCAAGCGCGGTGAGATCAACAAGGTCGGCGGGGCCTCCTATCTGCACACCCTCGTCCAGACGGTACCGACGGCCGCCAACGCCGAGTACTACGCGGAGATCGTCCACGAGCGGGCGGTACTGCGCCGCCTGGTCGAGGCCGGCACCCGTATCACCCAGATGGGATACGCGGCCGACGACGACGTCGACGAGATCGTCAACCGGGCCCAGGCCGAGATCTACGCCGTCACCGAGCAGCGCACCAGCGAGGACTACCTGCCGCTCGGCGACATCATGGAGGGCGCTCTCGACGAGATCGAGGCGATCGGCTCGCGCAGCGGTGAGATGACAGGCGTGCCCACCGGATTCACGGACCTCGACTCGCTCACCAACGGCCTGCACCCGGGCCAGATGATCGTCATCGCGGCCCGTCCCGCCATGGGAAAGTCCACGCTCGCGCTGGACTTCGCGCGCGCGGCGTCGATCAAGCACAACCTGCCGAGCGTCATCTTCTCCCTCGAAATGGGCCGCAACGAGATCGCGATGCGTCTGCTGTCCGCCGAGGCCCGCGTCGCCCTGCACCACATGCGCTCCGGCACCATGACCGACGACGACTGGACCCGGCTGGCCCGCCGTATGCCCGAGGTCTCCTCCGCACCGCTCTACATCGACGACTCCCCGAACCTGTCGATGATGGAGATCCGCGCCAAGTGCCGCCGGCTGAAGCAGCGCAGCGACATCAAGCTAGTGATCATCGACTATCTGCAGCTGATGCAGGCCGGTGGCTCCAAACGCTCCGAGAGCCGTCAGCAGGAGGTCTCGGACATGTCCCGTAACCTCAAGCTGCTGGCCAAGGAGTTGGAGGTGCCGGTGATCGCGCTCTCGCAGCTCAACCGTGGCCCCGAGCAGCGTACGGACAAGAAGCCGATGGTGTCCGACCTGCGTGAGTCCGGCTCCATCGAGCAGGACGCCGACATGGTGATCCTGCTGCACCGCGAGGACGCGTACGAGAAGGAGTCGCCGCGCGCGGGTGAGGCCGACATCATCGTGGGCAAGCACCGAAACGGCCCTACGGCCACGATCACGGTCGCCTTCCAGGGCCACTACTCGCGGTTCGTGGACATGGCCCAGACCTGAGCCCGCGCCCGCCCTGGGCAGGGGCTCAGATTCGCGTTGGTGGTGTCCACGTTCGCGTGGACCCCGGCAGGCGGTCGAGTCGCCGGCCTCAGCGCCTCGTCTCGTACCTGGTCAGGATCACGCCGCAGGGAAGCGTCCGTGTCTCCAACAGGTTCAGGTTCACCCAGCTGTCCAGTGCGGTGAAGAACGGCGTGCCGCCGCCCACCAGGACCGGCGCAGTGACCAGCACGTACTCGTCGATCAGCCCGGCCCGCATGGCCGCCCCGGCGAGCGTCGCGCCGCCGATGTCCATCGGGCCGCCGTCCTCGGCCTTGAGCCGGGTGATCTCGGCGACCGCGTCGCCGGTGACCAGGCGGGTGTTCCATTCGACCTTGTCGATCGTCGAGGAGAACACCACCTTCGACATGTCCCGCCATCGGTGCGCGAACTCGATCTGCGCCGGGGTGGCGTCGGGCTGCTGGTCGCCGGTCGGCCAGTAGGAGCTCATCGTCTGCCACAGCTTGCCCCCGTACAGCGACAGGTCGGTCGCCTGCAACTGGTCGGACCAGAACTGGAACAGCTCATCGCTCGGCACGCTCCAGCCGATGTCGTCGCCGGGCGCGGCGATATAGCCGTCAAGGGTCAGGTTCATGCCGTAGATCAGTTTCCGCATGGCGCCAGCCTTCCTCGAATCCGTCTCCCGCGTACAGACCGACGCGGCGCGGGAGACTCATCGGTGCGCGATCTGAGCGCGCATGTAGTCCTCGTGCCCCGTGCCTCAGCCGCAGACTCATCGTTCCGCCGGAGTATGGGCATCGCTCTGCGACCGGTCCTGGGTGAGCTCGCGGTGAGACGACAGGAAAGCAGCGGGTCCCAAAAGATCGACATGCCATCGGCGAGCCCTGTACTTGAGCCCCGGACGAAATGAACTCGACGTCGAGGGTTCCGACGGGTGGACTGAGGCCATGACGACACCTCAGGAAGGCCTGCTGACCGGCACCCGGCGGGCGCTGCTCCACCGGATCGCCGTGGCCCAGGCGGAAGGCCGGGCCCCGTCGCTCGTCGCCGCGGTCGTACGGGACGGGCGGGCCGTGTGGCACGGGGCGCGGACCTCGGTCGAGGGACACGCACCGGACGAGAACGTGCAGTACCGGATCGGCTCGATCACCAAGACCTTCACCGCCGTCCTCGTACTGCGGCTGCGTGACGAGGGAGTGCTCGGCCTCGAGGACCCGCTGGAGAGGCACCTGCCCGGCACCGGCGCCGGTGAGGCCACCGTGGCCGAACTGCTGTCCCACACCGCCGGGTTGTCCGCCGAGTCGCCGAGCCCGTGGTGGGAGCGCACTCCGGGCTCGCTGCGTCCCGCGCTCACCGACGTCCTGGGCGACCAGGGCGCTTCCTGCGCGGCCGGACGGCGGTATCACTACTCGAACGTGGGCTACACCGTCCTGGGCGCCCTCGTGGAAAAGCTCCGCGGGGTGCCCTGGGAAGAAGCAGTGCGGTGTGAGGTGATCGAGCCTCTGGGGCTGGAGCGCACGGGCGTCCGGTCCCAGGTGCCGGCCGCGGGCGCCTGGGCCGTGCATCCCTGGGCCGACGTCATGCTGCCGGAGCCTGTCGAGGACTTCGGGCGTATGGCCTCCGCGGGACAGCTCTGGTCCACGACCGGTGACCTCGCACGCTTCGCCGCGTTTCTGACGCGCGGCGACGACCGGGTGCTCGGCGTGGAGAGCCTGCGCGAGATGCGGACGCCGTCCGCGCCCGCTGGGCCGGAGGACCTGGCCGACGGAGTCACGTACGGTCTCGGGTTGCAGCTCCAGCAACGTGACGGCCGCCTGCTCGTGGGTCACTCCGGGTCGGTGCCGGGCTTCCTTGCGTCCCTCACCATCGGGGTGGCGGACGACGTGGCCGCGGTGGTGCTCGCCAACTGCACCTCCGGCCTCATGGTGTCCCAGGTGGCGTCCGATCTTGTGCGCATCGTCGCCGACGCCGAGCCGCGGATCCCCGAGCCGTGGCGCCCGTTGTCGGAAGTCGACTCGGCCGTGCTGGAGTTGGCGGGGCCGTGGTACTGGGGTACGAGCGCCTTCGCCCTTCGGGTCACGGCCGACGGGCTCGTCTCCCTGGGGCCGCTGGCCGGCGGCAGCCGACGTTCCCGGTTCCGGCCGAACGGGGACGGTACCTGGACCGGGCTGGAGGGCTACTACGCCGGAGAGCTTCTGAAGGCGGTACGGCGGCCTGATGGGAGCGTGGACCACCTGGACCTGGGGTCGTTCGTGTTCACGCGCCAGCCGTACGACGAGGGGGCCGCAGTGCCCGGTGGAGTCGACCCCGGGGGATGGCGGGGGATCGCCTGACGTCCTGCGAGCGGAATGGGCGGGTGACCGGAGGCCGACGAAGGGGAGGCGCCCTGTTTCACGTGAAACAGGGCGCCTCCTCCGACTTGGTGTTCCGTTTCGGAAGCCCCGGTCTCAGAGGTGCAGCTTGAAACCGACGTGTGAAGCCGTGAAGCCGAGTCGTTCGTAGAACCGGTGGGCGTCGGTGCGGGTGCTGTCCGACGTCAGCTGCACGAGTTGGCAGTTCTCCTTACGGGACTCCTCGATCGCCCACTCGATGAACCGTGTCCCGAGACCGCTGCCGCGCTCGTCGGCGTGCACGCGCACCCCTTCGATGATCGACCTCGTCGCACCGCGCCTGGACAGACCCGGAACGATCGTCAGCTGCAGGGTGCCGACGACGCGTCCCTCGCGTACAGCGACGACCAACCGCTGGTTAGGGTCGGCGGTCAACCGGTCCAGAGCAGCGAGATAGGGCCCCAGATCGTTCGGCGACTCGCGCTGCGCGCCCAGGGGGTCGTCCGCGAGCATGCCGACGATCGCGGGAACGTCCTCAGGGGCGGCAGCTCGTATTTCAAGATCTTCCATGGCATCACCCTAGGTTTGATACGGCGGCAGCGGTGCCCTGAGCGACTCCACGACCCGGACCAGGGGGCCAGCTCTGGGGTCTCGGCAGCTTCGGCGCGGGCTTCCCGCAGGGCGGTGTCGTTGACGGGACGGGCTGCCGCAAGCAGCATCAGACCGGCTTCGGTGACGTTGGGTCGGTGGGGCAGAGGAAGCGCTCGAGGGGCCCGAGGTCATCGAGCCGGGTGACGGGCCGGGTAGTGCATCTCGCGATCGGGGCTTTCGGAGTCGGAGCGACCGAGTTCGTGATCACGGGTCTGTTGCCCGAGGTCGCCGGCGACCTGCAGAAGCGTGTCCTGGATCAGACGCACGACGTGCCGACACTCGCGTCGGCGGTGAACATCGGCGCCTTCAACCTGGGCAACGCGCTGTCCGCCTGGCTCGGCGGCACGGTCATTATCGCCGGTCTGGGATACACCGCACCGAACTGCGTGGGGGCTGCGCCCGCCGCGGGTGCTCTCGTCCTTGCCGTCGTCTCCGCCGCACTGGAGCGCCGTGGCGGCGGCTCCGGCCGATCCGGCGTCGTGGTCGCCGACGGCGCCGGATCTGACGGCAGGGTGCTGTCCGCCACCCTGTCCTGTACGCCCGCCTCTCTGCGCGCCCGCGTCTGCGCTGCGTCAGCCGGCGGCCACGGTCAGAGGTGCGAAGCGCCGACGCCAGTCCCCCGGCAACTCCGGGATGCCATAGGTCATCACGGAGTTGAAGGCGACCGACTTCAGTCCCTGTGCCTTCGTCCAGGCCAGCAACTCCTCGTGCCGTACGTCGATGTCCGTGCGCAGCGGGCGGTCGGTGCGGTCCGCGAGAGAGACCAGAAGGGATTGTGCGGTCTTCGTGTCCAGGGCGATCAACGGGCCGACGACCTGTGTGTCCATGTTGGGCCAGGCGGCCGCGTAGCCGATGATCCGGCCGGCCTTCTCGGCGACCCGCAACTGGTCGGCGAAGGCGGGTAGGCGGGTGATCACGTGCGTGCGGTCGGCACCGAAGATCTCCTCGTCGAGGCGGAGGATCGAAGGGAGGTCCTCGGCCGTGGCGGCGCGGGTGGCGCCGCCCGGAGCCGTGATGCCCGGCGTGAAACGCCCGCGCAGCATCTCCGCCCGGCCGGTGGTCTTGAAGCCCAGTTCCTCGTAGAGCGGACGGCCGTTCGGTGTCGCGTGCAGAGTCAGCGGTGTGGTGCCCATCAGGGAGACGATGTGCCGCATCAGGCGTCGGCCTACGCCTCGCCGGGCGTGCCGCTCGGCGACCAGCACCATGCCGACGGCCCCGAAGGAGGGACTGCCGTACGGGCCGTACTCGGTGACGACGCAGGCACTGACAAGGCCGCCGTCGGGATCGTCGATGCCGTAACCCGTTCCGGCTGACAGGAGGAGGCCCCACTTGTGCTCCTCGCGCGGCCACCCCCGATCCTCGGACAAGTCGGCGCAGGCGGCGAGATCGCGGTGCGTCAGACGACGGATGGGCAGATCAGAGAGGGAAGGAGTCGGCACGCCGCTCAGGCTGTCCGACCAGCACTGTCGGCGTCCACCCGTTTGCTCTCATGTGCACGTGCTTTTGGCCATACCCCTGTCCGCGAGTTGGAAGTGGCTAGGTGTTTCACGTGAAACGTGGAACGGCGCCCGAGGTCTCCCACGGATTACGCAACCACGTGAACTCAGCCACGGCGACGCTGCCGACTACGACACTCCTCGGAACGGGCCACTGCCGTCAGGCCCCGCACCCCCTCTACCTCGCGTCGCGCTACAGGATCCGGACGGTCAGCCGAGGTCGGGTGCGTGCATGGCGCGGACGCCCTCGATGTTGCCGTCGAGATAGTGCCGCAGCGACAGCGGAACCAGGTGGACAGAGGCGATCCCGATGCGCGTGAACGGCACGCGGACGATCTCGTACTCGCCGGCCGGTTCCTCGATCTCGGGGCCGTGCCGCTGCGCGGGGTCCATGGACTCCAGACGGCAGACGAAGAAGTGCTGCACCTTCACACCGGTCGCACCACCGTCGTCGCCGATGTGTTCGACGGTGTCCACGAAGCAGGGGACCACATCAGTGATCTTGGCACCCAGTTCCTCGTGGACCTCGCGGTGCAGGGCGTCCACGACGGTCGCGTCGTCCGGCTCGACCCCACCACCGGGCGTGACCCAGTAGGGATCCACGCCGGGCTTGGTGCGTTTGATCAGGATCAGGTTGTCGCCGTCAAGCAGAACGGCTCGTGCGGTGCGCTTGACCACGGGTCGGACGGTCATGGGAGAAATGTGGCCCGGCTGGTTCCACGTGAAACATCGTGATGCGTGACCGGACGGGTCCAGGCGGTGACATCGCACGGAAAAGGCGTCAGCACCACTCGGCAGCGGCCGTCAGTAAGCGCTCGTGGGCCCTTGCCACCTGGGGCATCGCCAGCGTTCCGGCGCGCACGACCAGGACGTAGGTGCGCAGCGGGGGCACCACCGGATCATGCAGCGCGACGACCTCGCCGCGCTCGAGAGCGGCCTCGCACAGATAGCGGGGCAGCACCGCCAGGCCCGCTCCGGCGATCGCGCAGGCGAGCACCGCGCGGAGGTCGGGAACGATGACGGATCCCGAGGCCGCCGGGCGGGAGTCGAAGACAGTGGCCCAGTAGCGGGACACCAGGGGAAGCGACTCATGAACCTCGACGACGGGCAGGTTCTCCAGCGCCGACGCGCCCTTGCGGCACAGCTTTCCGGCGTCGATCAGCTCGTCCCACTGGGGAGCGGCGACCAGGACGTGCTCCTCGTCGCACAGCGGGGTGGCCGTGAGGAGCCCTCCGCGTGGCCGGGCCGTACTGATGGCGAGGTCATGGTGTCCGGCGGCCAGGCCCTCCAGGACCTCCTCGGCGTTACCGAAGGAGGCGCGCACGGTGAACCCCTGTCCGTCGTCGAGGGGCGGCCCGGTGAGCGAGGGCAGGGCTCGCTCGGCGGTGAATTCGGGAGGTCCGGCGAGGTGGAGCGTGCGCTCGACGGACTCGTCGTCCAGGCCGGTGTGAGCGATCTCCGCGAGAGCGTCGAGATGGGGAGCGGCCTTGTGGGCGAGCTCGTCGCCGATGCTGGTCGGGGTGACGCCGCGAGCCTGACGCAGGAACAGAGGACGGCCCAACTGCCGCTCCAGAGTGCGGATCTGAGAGGTGACGGCCGGCTGGGACAGGCCCAGCAGAGCGGCGGCGCGGGTGAAGGATCCGGCCCGGTGGACGGTCACGAACGTGCGCAACAAAGCCAGATCCATGGCGCTTCCTCCTCTTTCCCGACTCCCTCCCGGCTTTGAGGCAGGGCTCAACTATAAATAAGTCGATAGGCCCCTGTCGCTAGAGTGATTGGACACTGACACAGAGTCAACTAGCCTTGTGGGCGCGGTTCTTCGCGCGCAGAACCGCGGGCGGTCCGAGCCACGAGGGGGGAGGCTCGGACCGTCCGTCGTGGTCGGCGGACGCCTGGAGGGGGTTCGTAAGCCGGTCATCGAGCCGACTCCTCCAGCGCACGTAGCACGTCCGCCACCAGGTCCTCGGTGTCCTCGGCGCCCACGGACAATCGGATGAACCCCTCCGGTACCGCGTCGCCGCCCCAGCGTCCACGCCGCTCCGCGGTGGAGCGGACCCCGCCGAAGCTCGTCGCCTCGTCCACCAGGCGCAGGGCCTCGAGGAAACGCTCGGCACGCGTGCGCGTGGGCAGCGTGAAGGAGACCACGCAGCCATAGCGCCGCATCTGCTGCGAGGCGACCTTGTGCGAGGGGTCGTCCGGCAGTCCCGGATATCGCAGCCCGCTCACCTCGGGCCTCCCCCGCAGAGCCACGGCCACGGCCAGGGCACCGGCGCTCTGCCGGTCGACGCGCAGCTGCAAGGTGGCGATCGACCGGTGCGCGAGCCATGCCTCCATGGGCCCGGGAATCGCCCCGACGATCTTGCGCCAGCGCCGTACGGCCGCCATCGACTCGCCGCTGTGCCCAGTGACGTAGCCGAGGAGGACGTCGCCGTGTCCCGTGAGCTGTTTGGTGCCGCTGGCTACCGAGAAGTCGGCGCCCAGCGCCAGCGGACGCTGGCCGAGCGGCGTGGCGAGCGTGTTGTCGACGGCCACCAGCGCGCCGCGCGCGTGTGCCGCCTCGACCAGTCGGCCGATGTCGCACACGTCGAGCCCGGGGTTCGACGGCGACTCGATCCACAGCAGCTTCGCACCGTCGAGGAGAGCGAGTTGCGCGTCGCCGGCCGTCGGCGCGGTACGGACCTCGATGCCGAACGCCTCCAGTTGTGCGCGTACCAGGGGCAGTGCCTGGTAGCCGTCATCGGGCAGCACGACGGCGTCGCCGGCGCGCAGCTGGGAGAAGAGCACCGAGGAGATCGCGGCCATGCCGGAGGCGAAGACGAGCGTCTCGACGCCGTCCTGCCCCGGCGCCTCGAGCTCGCCGATGGCGTGTTCCAGGAGGGTCCACGTCGGGTTCTCGTCGCGTCCGTAGGTATAGGGGCCCGTCGGCTCGCCCGGCAGGTGGAAGTGGGCCGCGAACACCGGACCGGGGAGGGTCGGCTCGCACTTCACGGGCTCGGGCAGCCCGGCCCGCACCGCGCGGGTGCCCTCTCCGTCGCCTCCCGAAGGGCCCCCGTTCGCAGCAGACTCGTTCATGCCACCTGTCCTTCCACGTCGTCCCGTACGTCGGCGAGCAGGCCGTCGCTCGCCTCCTCCACCATCTCAAGACACTCCTCGAAGCCGTCCCGTCCCCCGTAGTAGGGGTCGGGGACGTCGAGGTCGGCGTCGGCCGGGCCGGAGGACGCGGGCGACGCGGCCCGTGGCGGCCGGCCGGCCTCCGGACGGGCGTAGGACCGCAGCAGCCGTACCTTCGCCGCGTCCTCCTGCGTGGGGGCGAGCCCGCGCAGTGTCCTGAGGTGGCCGGAGTCCAGAGCGATCACCAGGTCGAGGCGGGCGAACCAGGACGGTTCGAAGCGCCGGGCCGTGTGATCGAGGGCGTACCCGTGTCCCTCCAGGACGGCGAGGGCGCGCGGGTCGGCGTTCTCGCCCTCGTGCCAGCCACCCGTGCCGGCGCTGTCGACCTCGACCAGTGCCTCGAGGCCGGCATCCGCCACGCGCGCGCGGAAGACCGACTCGGCCATCGGCGAGCGGCAGATGTTGCCGGTGCAGACGAAACAGACACGGTAGGTCATCGCCTGGTCAGTCCCCGTCCGGAAGGACGACGTTGAGCGCCCAGGACACGACCGAGATGATCAGACCGCCC
Source organism: Streptomyces sp. P3 (assembly GCF_003032475.1). Lineage (NCBI taxonomy): Bacteria > Bacillati > Actinomycetota > Actinomycetes > Kitasatosporales > Streptomycetaceae > Streptomyces > Streptomyces sp. P3. The sequence continues at coordinate 2,092,760 of NZ_CP028369.1, read as the reverse complement.
AGGACCGCGGTCCAGAAACCCTCGACGTGGAAACTCAGGTCGAACGTGTCTGCCAGCCATGAGGTGAGCAGCAGCATCAGCGCGTTGACCACCAGGGTGATCAGACCGAGCGTGAGGATGAACAGAGGGAAGGTCAACACCTTCACTATTGGCTTGACCAGGGAGTTCACCAGGCCGAAGAGCAGGGCGACAAGGACGAGGGTGCCGATCTTCTTGCCCGTGCTGTCACCGGTCAGGGTGATCTTGTCGAGCAGCCAGACGGCGACCGCCAGGGCGCCTGCGTTGGCGATCGTCTTGACTACGAAATTCTTCATGTGTCTGATCGTGGCAGAGAGATCGGCAACGAGCACCGGACGAGGGCGGACTAGGTCGATGAAGGCATTCCGGTTGGATGAACTCGAGGCGGAACGTGCCGCCAACGACGGGGCCTACCTGCAGTTTCTGCGTGAACGGAACATGTCGGTCGGACTGTACGCACTTGACGCCGGCACGCATGATCCACAGAATCCGCACAACCAGGACGAGGTGTACTTCGTCGTCAGCGGACGGGCGTCGATCACTGTCGGCCTGGAGACCACGCAGGTGGCGCGCGGCAGTGTGGTGTACGTCCCGGCGGGCGTCGCCCACAAGTTCCATCACATCAGCGAGGACCTGCGGGTCCTCGTCGTCTTCTCGCCGCCGGAGGGCTGACCGTCTCCGCCTCGCAGCCGAGACCCGGCCTCGGGGTTCCCTAGGGGATCGGTCAGGGGAGGACAAGGGGTGCGAGGCCCCCGCGGGCACCCCCCTCGGCCCTAGCATCGACGGTAGGACATCGAAATGATCCGGCCCGACAGGGGTGCCGGACTTCGACCGAAGAGGATGAGGGTAAGGGCGATGCAAGAGATTTTCTCGGGACTGCCGTGGTGGGTGAAGTGGGTTGCGGTGCCGGTCATCGCCCTGGTCGTGTTCGGCGGGCTGATAGCCAGCGTCGTCGGGTTCGTGATCGGCCTGCTCTTCAAGCTGTTGGTCTTCGTCGCGCTGGTCGGCGGGCTGATCTACGTGGTGCGGAAGTTCCTGTCGAGTTCCTCCTCGCGCAGCGACTGGTGAGCGGTGCGGGAGACCGGTGAGCGGTAACACGATTCGCCGGTTCCCTCGCCCGGGGGAAGTTTTCCTGACAGCCCGTCTGCACGCGGTGGCAGCCGGTTAAAGTCCGGAACTCGACGCGGGGACGACCCCCGCGAGCGGCGTACACCCCTACCCGTGTTCCCCGCACGGACCGCCCCTCGCCCTTCGAGAGTGACCCTTGGCCATGGTTGACACCGCATCCGCAGAGCCGCACGCGCCTCCCGACCAGCCGCGATCCCCGGCGCCTCCCCTCCAACGCCCCCCGAACACGGGGCTTCCCGGCCCGCCGCACCCGGCGGCCACCTTGATCAGCTCGGTGCAGCGCGCCATGCGGCTGCTGGAATCCGTCGCCGAGCACGCATACGGCGCTCCGGCCAAACAACTGGCCCGGGAGACCGGTCTGGCGCTGCCCACGGCCTACCACCTGCTCCGCACCCTGGTGCACGAGGGCTATCTGCGCCGGGACAAGGGACTGTTCTTCCTCGGCGAGGCCGCCGAGCGGCTCGGCAGCAGCGGAGCGGCGCAGAAACGTCGCAGCACGGTCGCCGACACTCTCGCGCAGTGGCGCGATTCGATCGGTGTGCCCGTGTACTACGCCCGCTACCGCGACGGCGAGATCGAGATCATGTGTGTCTCGGACACCCCGGGAAACCCGGCGGTGGAGGAGTGGGCCGACTTCCGCGAGACCGCACACGCGCACGCCATCGGCCAGTGTCTTCTGTCCCAGCTGGACGAGGACACGCGTCGCGATCATCTGGACCGCTACCCGGCGCGGCCGATCACTCCATACACCGTGCGGGACAACCACGCTCTACTGCGGCGCATGGAACGCATGCGGCGCATGGACCTCGTCCTGGAGCGGCAGGAGTACGCGCTGGGCACGGTCTGCGCCGCAATTCCGATCACTGTGGGCACCACGGCCGCCACCATGGCGATCTCCCTTCCCGCCCATCACGCCGACCGGTTGCTGCCCGCGGCCCGGGAGCTGCAGAACGAGGTGGGGCGACTGTTGGGGTCACTCGCCATCTCTATCAGTATCTGAAAACTCACTCCTTGTGATCTGTTGTGTACTTTCTGCAAGATGCGTCCAGTGTCAGATGGTCCATTCCCGGACAGTCGAAGGCAAATGACGGGGTAAGGCGATGCGCGAGTCCGTGCAGGCAGTACAGGCAGAGGTCATGATGAGCTTCCTCGTCTCCGAGGAGCTCTCGTTCCGCATCCCCGTGGAACTGGGGTACGAGTCGTGCGATCCCTATGCCGTGCGGCTCACCTTCCATCTGCCCGGCGACGCCCCGGTGACCTGGGCTTTCGGGCGCGAGCTGCTCATCGACGGGGTGGGCAGGCCGTGTGGAGAGGGAGACGTCCGGGTTTCGCCCGTGGAACCCGACGTGCTGAGCGAGGTTCTGATCCGGCTTCAGGTCGGCGGCGACCAGGCGCTGTTCCGCTCCTCGGCAGCCCCGCTCGTGGCTTTCCTCGACCGCACCGACAAAGTGGTCCCGCTCGGCCAGGAGGGTGCGCTCGCCGACTTCGACGCGCATCTGGACGAGGCGCTGAACCGCATTCTGGCGGAGGAGCAGAACGCCGGCTGAGGTGACGGTGGCGGGCGGCGCCGGATCGGGCGCCCCGTTGTGGACGGCTTTGTGCAGGAACGGTTCTTCGGTTCCTGGCGGTGCGTGGCAGGGCTGTGAGCGCCGCGGGTTCCGACGCGGTCCGTACCGGCCCCTGGCGGCGTACCGCCCCTGCTGGGCGCCGTCGGCACCGTCCAGCCCTGTGGTGCACGACAGCCGTTCCACACCGTCGATCTCCAGGGCGAAGTCCTCGCCGCGTGTGCGGCCGCACCACAGGGCACCGCCCGCGCTGCTCGTGCTGTCCGCGCTGCGTCTACTGCATGAGCCGCGCGTGCTGGGCGAGCCACCGGGCCGCCTCCGGTCTCGGCTACCTCCGGTCTCGGCTGCCCCCCGGTCCGGCTGCCCCCGTCCGCCGTCCGGACGGATCGGCGCAGTCGGCCCCCGAGGGGCTTCCCGTACCAGCGGCTCGATCAGCGCTTGCGCCGTCTGCCCCGGCCGCCCCGGGCCTGGGACGAACCGGCGGGCACCGCGCCCGCCGAAGCCGTCGATGCCACTGGAGAGGCACTCTGGGTCGTTGTGGGCACCGCAGCCGATGACGGGCGGTCCGCGGCGACCACGAGGGCCGCCAGGGCCGTCGTGACGGGCACGGAAGCGACCAGGCCGATCGAGCCCACCAGCGTCCGCACGATCTCCTCGGCGACCAACTCGCTGTTGGCGACCGTCCCCACGCTGCTCTGCGCGATCGAGAAGAGCAGCAACAGGGGCAGCGCCGCGCCCGCGTAGGCGAGGACGAGCGTGTTCACCACGGAGGCGATGTGGTCCCGGCCGATCCGGATGCCGGCGCGGTAGAGAGCGCGCCAGCCCATCGACGGGTTGGCCTCGTGCAGCTCCCAGACCGCAGACGTCTGGGTGACGGTCACGTCGTCGAGGACGCCGAGCGAGCCGATGATGATGCCGGCGAGCAGCAGACCGCTCATGTCGATGGAGGGATACAGGCCGTGGATCAGGCCGGTGTTGTCGTCCGTGTTGCCGGTCAGGAAGGCCCAGTCGATGAACAGCGAACCGAGGACGCCGATCAACAGCAGTGAGATGAGTGTGCCGAGTACCGCGACGGAGGTGCGGGCCGACAGGCCGTGACAGAGATACAACGCGATCAGCATGATGGCGCTCGACCCCACCACCGCCACGACCAGCGGGTTGGAGCCCTGCAGGATCGCGGGGAGGACGAAGAAGTTCAGCACCATGAAGCTGATGGCCAGCGCGATCAGCGCCATGACGCCGCGGAGCCGCCCGACGACCACGACGGCGACGGCGAAGATGACGGCCAGCAACGCCATCGGAACACGGCGGTTCACGTCGGCGACCGAGTACTGGAGGTCCTTCGGCGCCGAGGGCTCGTAGGCGACCACGACCTTCTCGCCCTGCTCCAACTGCCTTGACTGGTCCGGCTGGACGATCTCGGTGAACGTGCGGCCCTTGTCGTCGCCAGTGTCCACCCGGATCGTGGCCTTCTTGCAGGTGCCGCTCGCCTGCTGCTGGGCGGAGGACCCTTCGGCCGTGGAGGTGTCCCCGGTGGGGGCGTCGCCGGAGGCGTTCACCGACGCGCAGCTCACCCGGAGCACCTTGGTGACCGTGGCCTGCTGGGTCTGTCGGTCGAAGCCGACGCCGGTGCGCTCGTGCGCGGGAGCCCCGCCGGGCCACAGCACCACGAGCCCGACCAGTACCGCGGCCCCGAACGGGATGAGGATGGCTGCGATGACCTTGCGCAGGTGCTGGGAGACGGGGGCGGCGGGACCGTGGCTGTGGCTGTGGCCGTGTGTATGCCCGGGCCCGTGTCCGCCGCTTCCGCCGCTGCCGTCGTCTCCGGCGCCGGGACCGGCACCGGAATCACGACCGTGGTCGGCATGATGACCGTGACGGGAGGCATGGCCGTGACCGTTGCCGGACCCTTGAACGTCGCCGTTGCCGGCCCTTTGCGCGTCGTCGTGGCGGTGCCCGTGGCCGCTGTCATGGCGCTCGCCGGGGCTGTTCCCCCAGCCGCTGGGTCGAGCCGCGTCGGGGAACGGTTCGTGTACGTCGCCTGGATTCTGCCCCCGCCCGTACCCGGACGGCTGTCCCTGCGGGTTGCCCCGCTCGGGTCGGGCGTGTCCGTACCCGGCCACGTGTGCGCGGTCCTGGTCGTAGCCGCTTGTGGGGCGGGAGCCGGTGGGTTGCCCGGAACCCGCCCCGGCCGCGGCCTGTGCCGGCCGGTTCGCCTGTCCGTCCCCGCGACCCTGCGCAGAAGCGCCGCCGGGAACCCGGTCCTGGCCGCCCGGAGCCGCACCACGACCCTGACGGCCCTGGCGGCGCAGACCGCTCAGCCCCCCCAACCCGCCGGCGTATCCCGGAGAATGATCTGGGCCGGAGCCGTGGGTGCGCTCGTGAAAGTGACCGCTGCCGACACCGGTGTCCATGCCGTCGTCGACACCGCGGTCTTCTCCGGGGCCGCGTGCGGGGCCTTGTTCGAAGCCGCTGGTGGCACCGGTGCCCGGGCCACCGCCGGGACCGTTTCCGGCGGCAGGCCGGCGGGGCGGCTCAGGCGGTGGGTACGGGGGCTGGTGTGTCGTCACCGCCCGATCATCGCAAGAACGAAAGAGGCCCACTGTTCACCGCGCCACATAAGCCGCTAGCGTGGAGCCACCTTTTGCACACGCGGGAGCTCGGAGCACCGGGCTGAGAGGACGCTGACCTCCGTCTTCGCGATGTTTCACGTGAAACGTCTCTCAAATCGAGTGATGTTTCCCATGAGCGTCGGGAGACGGTAGCCGCTGCGTCGACCGCCGAACCTGTTACCGGGTAATGCCGGCGTAGGGAGTAGGTCTCATGACCAACAAGGACGCACGCACGCCTGCCTCCATGCAGGACGTCACCAACGAGAACGCGGTCGACGTCAACGCGGAGGGCGGGAGGTCCATCGGTTGGCACAAGGGATACGTCGAGGGCGATCGCCCCGACCTCCGGGTGCCGGTCCGACAGGTGCACCTCACCAACGGCCGGTCGGTCACGCTGTACGACACGTCCGGCCCATACACCGATCCGCTCGTCGAGACGGACGTGCGCAGGGGATTGTTGCCGCTGCGGGAGAACTGGATCATCTCGCGGGGCGACACCGAGGAGTACGCGGGCCGTCCCGTTCGTCCCGAGGACGACGGCATCAAGCACACCTCGCCGCGTGGGGGCCTGCGCAACCTCGACGCGGTGTTCCCGGGCAGGCCGCGTCTGCCGCGCCGTGGACGGGACGGCAAGGCCGTCACCCAGCTCGCTTATGCGCGCCGTGGGGAGATCACCCCCGAGATGGAGTTCGTGGCGATACGGGAGAACGTCTCTCCCGAGGTGGTACGCGACGAGATAGCGGCGGGCCGGGCCGTGCTGCCGGCCAACGTCAACCACCCGGAGATCGAGCCGATGATCATCGGCAAACGATTCCTGGTTAAGGTCAACGCCAACATCGGCAACTCGGCGGTGACGTCCTCCATCGAGGAGGAGGTCGAGAAGATGACCTGGGCGACCCGCTGGGGCGCCGACACGGTCATGGATCTGTCGACCGGGCGCAACATCCACACCACTCGCGAATGGGTGCTGCGCAACTCCCCCGTCCCCATCGGCACGGTGCCGCTGTATCAGGCGCTGGAGAAGGTCGACGGCCGTGCCGAGGAGCTGACCTGGGACATCTACAAGGACACGGTCATCGAGCAGGCCGAGCAGGGCGTGGACTACATGACGGTCCACGCGGGCGTCCGTCTCCCGTACGTCCCGCTCACGGCCAACCGCAAGACCGGCATCGTGTCGCGCGGTGGCTCGATCATGGCCGCCTGGTGCCTCGCCCACCACAAGGAGTCGTTCCTCTACGAGAACTTCGAGGAACTCTGCGAGATCCTCGCCGCCTACGACGTCACCTACTCGCTGGGCGACGGGCTGCGGCCGGGGTCCATCGCGGACGCCAACGACGAGGCGCAGTTCGCCGAGTTGAGGACGCTCGGGGAACTCAACAGGATCGCCAAGCGTTTCCATGTACAGACGATGATCGAAGGCCCGGGGCATGTCCCGATGCACAAGATCAAGGAGAACATCGACCTTCAGCAGGAGATCTGTGATGAAGCTCCGTTCTATACGCTCGGCCCGCTGACGACGGACGTTGCGCCCGCGTACGACCACATCACCTCCGGTATCGGCGCCGCGATGATCGCCTGGTGGGGCACGGCCATGCTCTGCTACGTCACACCCAAGGAACATCTCGGTCTGCCCAACCGCGATGACGTCAAGACCGGTGTCATCACCTACAAGATCGCCGCCCACGCCGCCGACCTCGCCAAGGGGCACCCCGGAGCACAGGAATGGGACGACGCCCTGTCCGACGCCCGCTTCGAGTTCCGCTGGGAGGACCAGTTCAATCTCGCCCTCGACCCGGACACGGCACGGGAGTTCCACGACGAGACACTTCCGGCCGAGCCCGCGAAGACGGCGCACTTCTGCTCGATGTGCGGGCCGAAGTTCTGTTCGATGAAGATTAGTCAAAGCATCACAGCGCAGTTCGGTGGTACGGCTGCTGCGGGGGCGACGGCTGAGGAGGTCGCGGAGGGGATGCTCCAGAAGTCGAAGGAGTTCGCGGCGAGCGGGAACAGGGTGTACCTGCCACTCGCCGAGTGAGGCTCCGGGCGGTGCCTGCGGTCGACTGATCCGGGCACCGCCTGTCGCACTGCTCTCCACGGCAGCGCCGGCCGTTGTCGTATGCCGCCCCTATGGTTCCTCGAAACAGCAGGAGCGTGATCGGTGCAGCTCGGGAGGCATGGTGCGGGATGCTGGGCAGACGGTGAAGGTGTCTTTCGCCGAGGGGTGGGACCTGGTCTCCCGGACGGTGCTCCACCCGCTCTCGCCTGCTGCGGCCGAGGCACGGGACCGTGTGGGAAAGCCCTATGTGATGGTGCACTGGCGGGAGGGCCAAACCTCACCAGTCGAAGTGCACCTGGTGGCCTGGGGTGATTCCCACGTGGGCGCATGGGCGTACGACGATCGGGGACGGCGAATCAGGGAGGCGGACTGGCGCCTGCTCGAACCCGGGCGCCTGTTCCTGCGCCACCTCGGGGGATGGCGCTATGACACCGAGGAGCAGACCGAGTTCGCCCTCGAAGCCGGGCGCACCTACGTGGACCTCTTTCCGGGCGGCAAAGGGCGCAGGGTGAGCGAACCGAAGGGGGCGCGGGGACCGTCACGCCACATGCCCGCGGACATTCCCGAAGAGAACCGATGGCATGCCAGATCAGGGTTCGGCGTATGCGGTGTCAGGCAGCTGCTCCTGTCACAAACGTTGCCGCCAGGGGAGCAGCTGGACTTCGTGGACGCCACTCAGAGCGAGACCGAGGCATGGTGCGCAGACCGCTTCGCCGATGGCCGGCCTTCTCCCTGGGTGCCTCCGCGTCCGGCCCGACCAGCCCATCTCGAGGAGTTGTTCGAGTCAGGCACACGCATAGTGACGAGCTTCGAGCCGGAGATGACGGTCACCCCAATACGGAACATCGCGGCTCTGCGTGTGCCCAGCGGCAGGCTGGCCGTCGCGGACCCCCTCACCAAGGGCCACGGCGCTGGTCGTGAGCTGTCCGAGCGGATCCCTCCGGGCGAGTACCTCATTCAGGCTGCCGTGGTGGCCTATGAGAGCCAGTACGAGGACGAGCGCTTCCCCGTGGAGGAGGAAGTCGCTGTCCGTCTGCTGCTCGGGGAAGAACCGGTGTTGTCGTGGGAGCTGGCGCTCACCGAGAAGGACGACGTCAGGCTGTTGCGCGAGGATGAGTTCTTCGGCTTCGACACGGACGGCGCTGCGGGGTCCTTCGCCGATGCCTCGGGGTGGGAAGTGCTCGCGGACAAGTACCGACGCCATCTCGTGGAGCAGGAGGACGATGCAGGAGAGAGCATCAGCGACGGGTACATCCGCACCACGGACGAGGCGACCGGCAGTGACCTCGTCTCCTTCTGCACCGGCGGGGACGGCACGTATCCCGTGTGGCTGGGACGTGCGAACACAGGAAAGCCGGTGTGCGTCGTGGTCCTGACCGGCTATCTGCCCGACCTGCGGTTGCTCTGAGTGGATCGGGCCGCGACGAACCTGCGCGGCCTGCCACCTCACGGAGGCAGCAGGACGGAGATCGAGGAGGGCATGGCCCAGAAGTCCAAGGAGTTCGCGGAGGGTGGGAACCGGGTGTATCTGCCCCTGGCCACCTGACGGCGGTGGCCGACAGACGACCCGTGCCGTCCTGAGGCTCGGGTTCGGTTCAGGGAAGTTCCCGGTCGGGGAGGCTCACCCGGCCGGGGACCGGGGCCGTGGTGCTTCACTGTGCTCATGACTGCGCGATCCATGAGCAAGGGCGCGAACCTGGCCGTCGACTCGCACGCCGTTCGTGTGGAACTCAGCTGGTCCGAGAGGGCCACGGGGCCGGACGTGGACGCCTCGGCGCTGTTGCTGACCGCCGACGGACGGGTGCGGGGCGACGGTGACTTCGTCTTCTACAACCAGCCCCGCCACGCATCCGGCGCTGTGCGGCACCTCGGGAAGCAGCGCGACGGCGGCTTCACGACCGACACGGTGGAGGTGGACTTCGATGCGCTGGAGGGCGTCATCACGCGGGTGGTGCTGTGTGCGTCGGCCGACGGCGGCGTCTTCGGGCAGGTCACCGGTCTGACACTGCGGGTGCTGGACCCGGACGGGCGATCCGAACTGGCTCGCTTCGAGATGCAGGCCGACACCGAGACGGCGTTCATCGGCGGTGAGCTGTACCGGCGTGAGGGCCGCTGGAAGTTCCGGGCGGTCGGGCAGGGGTACGCGTCCGGGCTCGCGGGGCTGGCCACCGACTTCGGGATCACGGTGGACGAGGAGTCTGAGGAGGCGCCCGCTCAGTCGAGCGCGCCGCCTCGGGTTCGCCCCGACGCGCAGCGGGTCGCCGGCCCGGACGCGTCGCGGGTCGGCAGCCCGGGCGTGCCTCCGACTGTCCCGCCGGTCTCGAGGACACCCGTTCGCGCGGGTCTGCCGGATACGGGCGCGGGGGTCACCGGGCCCTCGGGCCCCCGTCTGACCATGGGGGAGGAGCGGCTTCCCGTGGACATGCGCAAGCGCCTGTCGCTGCGCAAGGAGCAGGTCGCCGTCAGCCTGAGCAAGCGGGGGGCGGCCGGGATCAGCGCCCGGGTCGTGCTCGTCCTCGACGCCTCCGGTTCCATGGCGTTCCTGTACTCCCGAGGGGTGGTGGCGGACGTCGTGGAGCGGATGGCGGCGGTGGTGGCGCAACTCGACGACGACGGCGAGATGCAGGCCTGGACGTTCGCCAGCGAAGCCGCACGCCTCCCCGACCTGAGCCTGGGGGAACTGCCCGAGTGGCTGCGGCTGCATGTGCGCGGAGGGGAGATGAGCCTGTTCCGGCGCGGCAAGAAGCCCCGCAAGGGGATGGAGCCCGGGCAGGTCGACATGCGCTCGGTCGGCATCCAGAACGAGGAGCAGAAGGCGATCGCGCAGGTCAGGTCCTACGTTCGGGAGAATCCGGCGCCGGTTCCGACGCTGGTGCTGTTCTTCTCCGACGGAGGGGTCTACCGGGACGCGGCTATCGAGCGGGAGTTGCGGGCCGCGGTCGAGGAGCCGATCTTCTGGCAGTTCGTGGGACTCGGGCGGTCCAACTACGGCGTCCTGGAGCGGTTCGACACGCTGCCCGGGCGTCGGGTGGACAACGTGGGCTTCTTCGCCGTCGACGACATCGCCGACGTCCCGGACCAGGAGCTGTACGACCGGCTTCTCTCCGAGTTCCCCAGCTGGATCACGGCCGCGGGGCAGGCCGGCATCCTCTGACCGCTTTTCCGGCCGTTCGACGCGCCCCGACCTCTCACCGCCGTCCGCCGCCCGGGGCCGGGCAGGCGACAGCCGAGCCTCGGCCCGGGCCGCGGTATCAGAACCTCGGCACCCTGCCTCACCCCACCCGGGCGTCGGCGCCCTGGCCTCACCCCACCCGGGCGTCGGCGCCCTGGCCTCACCCCATCCCGGCGTCGGCTCCATGGCACACCCGGCCCCCGGGTACTGCCTGAGCCGGCGTCAGCGCGGCCGGCGTGGTCCGGCTCCGCCGGCCACCCGGGCGTCGCCGCGTCCGCGGCCTGCGCTCCCGGCGCGGGGCAGCGGACTTCCCGGCACGGCGGCCGGGTTCGCCGGGGGCGCAAACCGGACGCCCGGATGCCCGGACGCCCTATTCCGGCTGGTGGTCCGGTCCGCCGAAGTCCGGGCTGGAGTAGTCCGGGCTGCTGAAACTGGGCCGTGAGCCGGCCGAGCGGCCGTCATCGGGGCTGCTGAAGCCCGGGCGGTCGTAGCCGATCTTCGGGAGGCGGCTGACGGGCGCGGGCCGAACCGGGTCGCTGTGCACGGGGGCCACCGCTCCGGGAGCGGTGAGGGCCTCCCGGAGGAACGGCAGGATGCCGCGCTCCAGCAGGGCTTCCCGCCAGGCTTCCCTGGCCTGGTCCACCTCTTCGCTCAGTTCGCCGTACGGTCCGGCTTCCAGGGAGGGCCGGTTGCGCAGAGCCGTGATCAGCAACGCGACGGTGGCGACGAGGATCGCGGCCGCGGCCACGGCCCCGAAGGCCCAGCCTGCCGTGAGCATCGTCCGGGCGAACGCCTGTTGGGGGTCGAGCACTCTGAGGATGTAGCCGACGAGGAGGAATATCCCCGCGGCGGTCCCGGCGAGGACGGGGGTGAGGACGGCGGCGACCGCGCCGGCCCCGGCGGCTTCGGCGGCCTGGGCCGCCTCCCCCATGCTGGTGGCGATGCCCATGGCGGTCGCGCCCGGCTCCGCGGGGCCGGTCCCGGCGGTGGCCGAGGGACCCGACGTCATCGTCGGGTCCGTCGGCGCGGGATGGCGCAGTTCCTCGCGGATCTTCACGTAGTGCTGGTACTCGGCCGCCGCGGCCACCGTGATGAGCGCGGAGGCGTTGAGGGCCATGGTGCGCAGTTGTTCGGGGTTGAGCCGCTGTCCGACAGCAGCCAGTTCCGGGTGGTGTGGGGCGGAGCGCAGCGCCTCGTCGAGGATCCGCTCGTACTCCTGGCGGTCCTCGCTGTGCAGGTGCTGCGGAACGCTGTTCATGTGCATCCCCCGATGCTCCGTAGGGCTTGGGGCTCGCATGCCAACGAGCCGTCGGGCAGAAACGGAGGGGAGCCTGCTACGGATGAACCGATGGTAGAGCGGCGACGGCATGGCGTGACAGGGGGTTCGCCGAAATTGGCCCCTGGCCTGCGACGCCGTCGACGGGTCGACAGCGGTACGGGTGACGCACCGCGAGCGGTCGGTAACGCTCAGATACTCAGGGGCAATTGCTGCACCAGGAGTTTCCCGGCCATCGTCACGCCGCCGTCCATCGCGATGGCCAGCCCGTCGGCGTAGACGTGCGGTCCCTCGACATGCGGCCCGCTGTTGTCCTCGCCCTCCTCGGAGCCGACTTCGCCGAGCAGGTAGGGAATCGGGCTGTGGCCGTGAACGATGCGGGTGCCGCCGTACGTATCGAGGAGGGAGCGCACGGCGTCGGCGCCGCCCTCGTCGCGGAAGGAGAAACGCTTCGTGAACTTGCGGAACAGATCCCACACCTCGTCCGCGTCGTTACGCGTGATCGTTTCGCGGACGGTGTCGTTGACCGCCTCGATCGAGTCGCCGTAGTCGAGGTAGGCGGTGGTGTCGGAGTGGACGAGCAGATGGCCGTCGACCTCCTCCATGGCGTCCAGACGGGACATCCACTGCAGGTGGTGGTCCTGGAGCCGGTCCATGTCGTGCTTCTGGCCGCCGTTGAGCAGCCAGGCCGCCTGGAAGGTGGCGGTACCCGCGCCGGAGTTGACCGGGGTGTCGCCGAAGCGCTTGGCACCGAGCAGCAGCAGTTCGTGGTTGCCCATGAGGGCCTTGCAGTATCCGCCGGCTGCGGCGGCTTCCGCGGACAACCGCATGACGAGGTCGATGACGCCGATGCCGTCCGGACCGCGGTCGGTGAAGTCGCCGAGGAACCAGAGGCGGGCCGTGCCCGCGCACCAGTTGCCGGCCGCGTCGACCAGACCCTTCTCCCGCAGGGCGGCCACCAGGTCGTCGAGGTAGCCGTGCACGTCGCCGACGACGAACAGCGGACCCGGACCGGTCGCGGTCACCGGCGCCTGGACGGCCGCCGGGTCCACGGTCACCTGGAGCGTGTCGCCGCGACGGTTGATGACGGGCAGGTCGCGCTGGGTCGGCGTGTAGCCCTCCGGGTGCTCGAGCGGCTCCTCGAGGGGCGGCGCGGCGTTCCCGGGATGGATGTCGTGGTCGTACGGACCGGTCTCGTGGACGTACGCGGGCACCCGGAAGTCACGCAACGTCGCCGTCCGCTCCACCTCGGGTCCCTGACCGGCCCCCTGAGTCATCAGACCCCTCCACCATCGCGCCGCATCTGCACCCTTCGGGCTGCCTGGTCGCAGCGGCCCGCGGTGCCGTGCGCCCATCATAGGAATGCGGATCGCGCCGTGTGATGACCCAGGGGTGGGGAATCGAGGCGGGGCTCCGGTTCGTCGCGGCTTTCGCCCCGATTGGCCCGGGCTTCGGCAGTCCCCGCCCATCCCCCGCACACCGTGTCCGCACCACCGCACCACCGGTGGGATCCCGCCGGTCGGCCGGGTGGGCGCGGGGCCGGGGACCGGTGGGGGCGTTGCGTCGGCTGGGGTGCATGTGACTTCGGTGACTGCTGAGGATGGGTGACCACCACGGACGAACGGGAAGCGCGGAGCAACCGCCGAGTTCTGCCGCGACGGCCGGCCGGGACCATGGCCCGTGCCTGACGGACCGTCGGAACTCCGGCCGGCCGAGCCGTTGCCCGCCCGCCGGAAAACGCCCATACGTGCTGCTCGCTCACGGGCGTTGACGCCGCGCGGTCCACCCCGGACCGAGTCCCGTGCTCCTGGTACCGCACCTCCCGCCCCCGTTATGTTCTTCGCGGTCCTGCAAGAGGGCCGCTGGCCTCCGGGCCCGGCATGACTGTGTCCCCCTGTCGAACGGATGACCTGGGGGGTGGTGTCACCGGGCTCGGGAGGTGCCGTCGGAGACGCTGATGAGAGGTCCGGCCACCGCCCGGTCCGGCGCAATGCCGGACAGCTCGCGGGCGGCAGGTCTGCATAACGTGGATGCGCGCGCACGACACCACTGCCGAGGCCGGCACGCTCAACACCCTGGAAAGGGCGCGATGTTCGACACCGAAGACGTGGGCGTGTTCCTCGGCCTGGACGTCGGAAAGAGTGCTCACCACGGCCACGGGCTCACCCCGGCCGGGAAGAAGGTCCTCGACAAGCAGCTGCCCAACAGCGAGCCGAAACTGCGGGCCGTCTTCGACAAACTCAAGGCCAAGTTCGGCACCGTCCTGGTGATCGTGGACCAGCCCGCCTCCATCGGCGCCCTCCCGCTCACGGTCGCCCGGGACACCGGCTGCAAGGTCGCCTACCTGCCCGGACTCGCGATGCGGCGGATCGCCGACCTGTATCCGGGCGAGGCCAAGACCGACGCGAAGGACGCAGCCGTGATCGCGGACGCCGCCCGCACCATGCCGCACACCCTGCGCTCGCTGGAGCTCACCGACGAGATCACCGCCGAACTCACGGTTCTCGTCGGCTTCGACCAGGACCTCGCGGCCGAGGCCACCCGCACCTCCAACCGCATACGCGGCCTGCTCACCCAGTTCCACCCGTCGCTGGAGCGCGTCCTGGGCCCCCGCCTCGACCACCAGGCCGTCACCTGGCTGCTGGAGCGCTACGGCTCCCCGGCCGCACTGCGCAAAGCCGGCCGCCGCAGGCTCGTCGAGCTCATCCGGCCCAAGGCCCCACGCATGGCCCAGCGGCTGATCGACGATGTCTTCGAAGCGTTGGACGAGCAGACCGTCGTGGTCCCGGGCACCGGCACCCTCGACATCGTCGTGCCCTCCCTGGCCCGCTCGCTCGCCGCTGTCCACGAACAGCGCCGGGCCCTGGAAGCCCAGATCAACGCCCTGCTGGAGGCCCACCCTCTTTCCCCGGTCCTGACGTCGATGCCCGGCGTCGGCGTCAGGACCGCCGCCGTCCTGCTGGTCACCGTCGGCGACGGCACCAGCTTCCCCACCGCCGCCCACCTCGCCTCCTACGCCGGCCTCGCCCCGACAACGAAGTCGTCCGGCACCTCGATCCACGGCGAACACGCACCCCGAGGCGGCAACCGCCAGCTCAAACGCGCCATGTTCCTGTCCGCCTTCGCCTGCATGAACGCCGACCCCGCCTCCCGCACCTACTACGACAAGCAACGCAACCGCGGCAAGACCCACACCCAGGCCCTCCTCCGCCTCGCCCGCCAACGCATCAGCGTCCTGTTCGCCATGCTCCGCGACGGCACCTTCTACGAATCCCGCACACCCGCGGACGTCGAGCTCGCCGCATGACCCCAGCAAGACCGAATCACCCCAAAACCGACAGGGGCGCCTTGACGAAGGACATAGAGGCACCCCCCCACACACACCCGCGCCTCCGGGTCCCCGTGGCCCCGTACCCCCGTTCCCTGAATTCCTGACCGCCGCACTGCCCTTGCCCCTCCGGGGCCCCGCCGTGGAGTTCTGCCCGGACCCGCCGACGGCTCCCGGCGGGTTCGCCGGCTTCCCCCGGCGGGTTCACCCTCCTGGCGAGCTCACCCCTCGACGGGTCGTGCCGCTCACCCCTTCTCCGGTGCCCGGGGCGGGCTGACCGTCGTGCGGGGCGGGCGGCGCTGGGACGACGTTCGCACCATCAGCTCGGTCGGTATCACCTGCTCGACCGTCCGTTCCGACTCCACGCCCTCGATCGCGTCGATGAGGAGCTGCACCGCCGCCGTCCCGATGCGGCGCGGCTGGAGCGAGAGGGTGGTCACGGGCGGCTCGGTGTTGGCGTACACCATGGACTCGCTGCAGCAGACGATCAGCAGCTCCTCCGGGACGCGCAGTCCGTAGCGGCGGGCGGCCGCGAGGAGGTCGGTGCCGTTGGGGTCGAACAGGCCGTAGACGGCGTCGGGACGGTCCGGGCGGGCCAGCAGCCGGTCGGCGGCCACGGCGCCCGCGCACGGGTCGTGTGCGGGGTAGGCCTCGTAGACGGGGTCCTGGCCCACCCGCTCGCACCACTGCAGGTAAGCGCTGGTCGACAGGTGCGTGTAGGTGTCGGTCGTGGTGCCGGTGAGCAGGCCGATGCGGCGGGCGCCGGCGTCGGCCAGATGGTCGAGGATGTCGAGGACGGCCGCCTCGTGGTCGTTGTCCACCCACGCGGTGACCGGGAGCGTGCCGGCCGGGCGGCCGTCGGAGACGACCGGTAAACCCTGCCGGACCAGCTCGCTGACCACCGGATCCTGGTCGGAGGGGTCGATGACGACCGTGCCGTCCAGGGCGACGTTCGACCACACGTCGTGGCGCGAGGTCGCGGGGAGGATGACGAGCGCGTAGCCGCGGGCCAGCGCGGCCGACGTGGCGGCCCGCGCCATCTCCGCGAAGTACGCGAACTCGGTGAAGGTGAAAGGTTCATCCCCGTACGTGGTCACGGTCAGGCCGATGAGGCCCGACTTGCCGGTTCGGAGGGTTCGGGCTGCCGCGGAGGGGCGGTAGCCCAGTCGGTCGGCGACCTCGCGGACATGGCGTCGGGTGGCGTCGGGGAGCCTGCCCTTGCCGTTGAGGGCGTCCGAGACGGTCGTGATGGACACTCCGGCGGCGGCGGCCACGTCCCTGATGCCCGCCCGGCCCGGCCGGCTGCCTCGGCGTGAGGTTTCCGCGCGGCTCACCTGGTGCTTCCCTGCTGCTGTCATGGCGAGCCGATAGTAGGGCTCATTCGGTGGGGTAGGGCGGACGCATATGCACGCATTGACAGGCACGTTTCTGCAAGGCCGTAGGGGGTCAAGTGCACTAGAAACAAAGTCAGTTGGTGGTTTCAACCCCAGGACGTGACGTGTCGGCACGGATGAGCCTGCCAACGTCCCGATGTTTCGAAGAGGTCTCAACTCACCTGCACGAGGGATGCGCGCCACGGCGCGAGCCACCGGCGCGTAGATATATGTACGGCGCGCCCCCGGGGTGCCCACCCCTTCGTCCGTCTTCGTCCTCAGAAGTCGCGGAGGTCCTCGCGTCCCGAGACGAACGGCCGGGCCGCTCCCTCCCGCTCGTCCTCCGTCACCGGCTCCCCACCTGTTCGCACCGGGCCCGAATCCTCATAAGGTGAGCAGTATTGAAGCCGGTGGTGTCACGAGGAGGACTGCGGTGAGCGAGACGAGCCCCAAGCTGCGCGCCGAGCTGGAGGGTATCCCCACCTACAAGCCGGGCAGGCCGGCTGCGGCGGGCGGTCCCGTGGCCTACAAGCTGTCCTCCAACGAGAACCCCTATCCGCCGCTGCCCGGGGTGATGGAGAGCGTGACGGCCGCGGCCGCCGCCTTCAACCGTTACCCGGACCTGGCCTGCACGGCGCTGGTGAACGAGATCTCCGAGCGTTTCGGTGTCCCGGCCGCCCATCTGGCCACCGGCACCGGCTCGGTCGGCGTCGCCCAGCAGCTGGTCCAGGCGACCTCCGGCCCCGGCGACGAGGTGATCTACGCCTGGCGGTCCTTCGAGGCGTACCCGATCATCACGCGGATCAGCGGCGCGCGCGCCGTGCAGGTGCCGCTGACGCCGGGGGACGTCCACGACCTGGACGCCATGGCCGAAGCGATCACCGAGCGGACGCGGCTGATCTTCGTCTGCAACCCCAACAACCCCACGGGCACCGTCGTCAGGCGGGCCGAGCTCGAACGTTTCCTGGACCGGGTGCCGAGGGACGTGCTGGTCGTGCTCGACGAGGCCTACCGCGAGTTCATCCGCGACCCCGAGGTGCCGGACGGCGTCGAGCTGTACCGCGAGCGGCCCAACGTGTGCGTGCTGCGGACCTTCTCCAAGGCGTACGGTCTGGCCGGTCTGCGGGTGGGCTTCGCCATCGCCCACGAGCCGGTCGCGGAGGCACTGCGCAAGACGGCGGTGCCGTTCGGCGTCAGTCAGCTCGCGCAGGAGGCCGCGATCGCCTCGCTGCGCGCCGAGGACGCGCTGCTCGGCCGGGTCGGCTCCCTGGTGTGCGAGCGTCTGCGGGTGGTCGAGGCCCTGCGCGCGCAGGGCTGGACGGTGCCCGAGACGCAGGCCAACTTCGTGTGGCTGCGGCTCGGCGAGCAGACGGCGGCCTTCGCGGGGGCGTGCGAGCAGGCCGGCGTCGTGGTGCGGCCGTTCCCGGGTGAAGGAGTGCGGGTGACGATCGGCGAGACCGAGGCGAACGACATCTTCCTGAAGGCGGCAGAGGGCTTTCGCAAGGAGCTGTAGCGTCCGGTACGGGTGTTCCTTGCCGTTCGGCGTACGTCGTAGCTGGTCAGGTGGGGTGTAGGGGGTTCTCGCGACAGGGCGGGGACCCCCCTTCTCATGTCGAAAGCCCGTGCGGCATAATTACTTGTGAATGTGAACGCATTCACAAGCGTGGAGTAAGGAGCGGCGACGTGGACCTGGCTTTGGCGCCGGAGACCCTGGCGCGCTGGCAGTTCGGCATCACCACCGTCTACCACTTCCTCTTCGTCCCCCTGACGATCTCCCTGGCGGCCCTGACCGCCGGACTGCAGACCGCGTGGGTGCGCACGGAGAACGAGAAGTACCTCAGGGCGACGAAGTTCTGGGGCAAGCTCTTCTTGATCAACATCGCGATGGGCGTCGTCACCGGCATCGTGCAGGAGTTCCAGTTCGGCATGAACTGGTCCGACTACTCGCGCTTCGTCGGCGACGTCTTCGGCGCACCGCTCGCCTTCGAGGCCCTGATCGCCTTCTTCTTCGAGTCCACCTTCATCGGTCTGTGGATCTTCGGCTGGGACAAGCTGCCGAAGAAGATCCACCTGGCCTGCATCTGGATGGTCTCGATCGGCACGATCCTGTCGGCCTACTTCATCCTCGCGGCCAACTCGTGGATGCAGCACCCCGTGGGCTACCGGATCAACGAGAAGAAGGGCCGGGCCGAGCTGACCGACTTCTGGGCCGTGCTCACCCAGAACACCGCGCTCGCCCAGGTCTTCCACACCCTGGCCGCGGCCTTCCTCACCGGTGGCGCCTTCATGGTCGGCATCGCCGCCTTCCACCTGTACCGCAGGAAGCACATCCCGGTGATGAAGACCTCGCTACGGCTGGGCCTGGTCACCGTGGTCATCGCCGGTCTGCTCACGGCGGTCAGCGGCGACGTCCTCGGCAAGGTGATGTTCAAGCAGCAGCCGATGAAGATGGCGGCAGCCGAGGCACTGTGGGACGGTGAGGCACCCGCTCCCTTCTCCGTCTTCGCCTACGGCGACGTCGAGAAGGGCCACAACACGGTCGCCGTCGAGATCCCGGGCCTGCTGTCCTTCCTCGCGAACGACGACTTCAGCTCGTACGTCCCCGGCATCAACGACGTGAACAAGGCCGAACAGGAGAAGTTCGGGCCCGGCGACTACCGGCCCAACATCCCCGTCGCCTACTGGGGCTTCCGCTGGATGATCGGGTTCGGCATGGCCTCCTTCACCATCGGGCTGGCCGGACTCTGGCTCACCCGCCGCAAGTTCCTGCTGCCGCAGCACCTGAGGGTCGGCGAGGACGAGGTGCCGCACGTGGTGCTGTTCGGGAAGAAGGCGCTCGGCCCCAAGCTCACCAGGCTCTACTGGCTGGTGGCGATCTGGACCCTGGGCTTCCCGCTGATCGCCAACTCCTGGGGCTGGATCTTCACGGAGATGGGCCGCCAGCCCTGGGTCGTCTACGGCGTCCTGCAGACCCGGGACGCGGTCTCCCCCGGAGTCTCCCAGGGCGAGGTCCTCCTCTCGATGACCGTCTTCACCGCGCTGTACGCAGTCCTCGCCGTGGTCGAGGTCAAGCTGCTGGCCAAGTACGTGAAGGCCGGCCCGCCCGAGCTCACCCAGGCCGACCTCGACCCGCCCACGAAGATCGGCGGCGACGACCAGGACGCCGACAAGCCGATGGCCTTCTCCTACTAGGCCGAGGGAGCTGCACAGTCATGGAACTGCACGACGTATGGTTCGTCCTCATCGCCGTCCTGTGGACCGGCTACTTCTTCCTCGAGGGCTTCGACTTCGGGGTCGGGATCCTCACCAGGCTGCTCGCCCGCGACCGGCCCGAGCGGCGGGTGCTCATCAACACCATCGGGCCGGTCTGGGACGGCAACGAGGTGTGGCTGCTCACGGCGGGCGGCGCGACGTTCGCGGCCTTCCCCGAGTGGTACGCCACCCTCTTCTCCGGCTTCTACCTGCCCCTGCTGCTCATCCTGGTCTGCCTGATCGTGCGTGGTGTCGCCTTCGAGTACCGGGCGAAGCGGCCCGAGGAGAACTGGCAGCGCAACTGGGAGACCGCGATCTTCTGGACCTCGCTCCTCCCGGCGTTCCTGTGGGGCGTCGCCTTCGGCAACATCGTGGGGGGCGTCAAGATCGACCGGAACTTCGAGTACGTGGGCGGCTTCTGGGATCTGCTCAACCCGTACGCGCTGCTCGGCGGACTGGTGACGCTTACGCTGTTCACCTTTCACGGGGCGGTGTTCACGGCCCTCAAGACGGTGGGCGACATCCGGGAGCGGGCCCGGAAGCTGGCGTCGAAGGTCGGCGTCGTGACCGCAGTCCTCGCGCTGGTCTTCCTGGCATGGACACAGGTCGACAGCGGTGACGCCAAGAGCCTGGTGGCCCTCGTCGTGGCGGTCGCCGCGCTGATCGCGGCCCTCGTGGCGAACCGGGCGGGGCGGGAGGGCTGGTCGTTCGCCCTCTCCGGCGTGACTATCGTGGCCGCCGTGGCGATGCTCTTCCTGTCGCTCTTCCCGAACGTCATGCCCTCCTCGCTCAACGAGAACTGGAGCCTGACGGTGACCAACGCCTCGTCGAGTCCGTACACCTTGAAGATCATGACCTGGTGTGCGGGGGTCGCCACCCCGCTTGTCCTGCTCTACCAGGGCTGGACGTACTGGGTGTTCCGCAAGCGGATCGGCACGCAGCACCTCGCCGAGCCGGTGCACTGAGCCCGAGGGCAGAGGGCGTGTTTCACGTGAAACACGCCCGTCGAGGAGAGGGTGTTTCACGTGAAACCGATCGACCCGCGTCTCCTGCGATACGCCCGGGCCACCCGCCTCTTCCTGGTGGCGGTCGTCGGCTTGGGCGCTGTCGGAGCGGCGCTGGTCATCGCGCAGGCCATGCTGATTGCCGAGGCGGTGGTCGGCGCCTTCCAGCACGGTATGACGGTCGCCGAACTGCGCACCCCGCTGGTGCTGTTGGTGGCGGTGGCGACAGGCCGTGCGCTGGTCGCCTGGCTCACCGAACTCGCCGCGCACCGCGCCAGCGCCGCCGTGAAGTCCGAGCTGCGGGGTCGGCTGCTGGAGCGGGCCACCGCCTTGGGGCCCGGCTGGCTCACCGGGCAGCGCACGGGTTCGTTGGTCGCCCTCGCCACGCGTGGCGTGGACGCTCTCGACGACTATTTCTCGCGCTACCTGCCGCAGTTGGGTCTGGCGGTGGTCGTGCCGGTCGCGGTGCTGGCGCGGATCGTGACCGAGGACTGGGTTTCCGCCGCGATCATCCTCGGGACGCTGCCGCTGATCCCGGTCTTCATGATGTTGATCGGCTGGGCCACGCAGTCACGGATGGACCGGCAGTGGCGACTGCTGTCCCGACTGTCGGGACATTTCCTGGACGTCGTCGCCGGTCTGCCCACGCTGAAGGTGTTCGGGCGGGCCAAGGCGCAGGCCGAGTCGATCCGCCGCATCACCGGTGAGTACCGGCAGGCGACCATGCGGACGCTGCGGATCGCCTTCATCTCGTCGTTCGCGCTGGAGTTGCTGTCGACGCTCTCCGTGGCCCTGGTCGCCGTGACGATCGGCATGCGGCTCGTGCACGGTGAGATGGACCTGTACGTCGGGCTGGTGATCCTCGTGCTCGCCCCCGAGGCGTATCTTCCGCTGCGGCAGGTCGGAGCGCAGTACCACGCGGCGGCCGAGGGCCTCGCGGCCGCCGAGGAGATCTTCGAGGTACTGGAGACGGCGGTGCCGCCGCGGGGCACGGCCGCGGTGACCGGAGCCGGCCTGGCCTTCGAGGAGGTGACCGTCCGTTACCCCGGGCGGACCGCCGACGCCGTCTCGCACGCGTCCTTCACCGTCCGGCCCGGTGAGACCGTCGCGCTCGTCGGTCCGAGCGGCGCGGGCAAGTCGACCCTGCTGAACACGCTGCTGGGCTTTGTGCGGCCGACCGAGGGCCGGGTGCTGGCCGGGGGAGTCGACCTGGCAGAGGCCGATCTGGAGCAGTGGCGGTCGCGGGTCGCCTGGGTGCCCCAGCGTCCGCACCTTTTCGCAGGGACGATCGCCGAGAATGTCCGGCTGGCGCGTCCCGATGCCGACGACACGGACGTGCAGCGGGCGCTGGCGGACGCGGGGGCGCTGGAGTTCGTCGACGCCCTGCCCGCCGGGGCCGGCACCGTGCTCGGTGAGGACGGCACCGGGCTTTCCGCCGGACAGCGGCAGCGGCTCGCGCTGGCCCGGGCGTTCCTCGCGGACCGTCCTGTGCTGTTGCTGGACGAGCCGACAGCGGCGCTCGACGGGGAGACCGAGGCGGAGGTCGTGGCGGCCGTGCGGCGGCTGGCCGCCGACCGGACGGTGCTGCTGGTCGTGCACCGGCCCGCGTTGCTCGCGGTGGCGGACCGCGTGGTGCGGCTGGAGCCGGCTGTGACCGGGACCGGCGGCGCCACAGCCGAGACCGAGGCCGGCCCTGGAGCCGGGCCGGACGCGGCAGCCGGGGAGGTGGCGCGCGGTCCCCTGGAGGCCGCCCCCGCGGACGATCACGTCTCTTCGGCGGAGACGGCGGTCGTGGCCGTCCCGGGTGCGTTCGGGACGCACCGCGGCGGGAACGGCGACGAGAGCGATGGCCCTGGCGGCGGCAGGCGCGGCGACGGCGTTCTCGCCCGGGTCCGTGCCATGGCCGGGGCGAGGCGCGGGCGGCTCACCCTCGCGCTGCTGCTGGGCAGCCTGGCTCTCGGCAGCGCGGTGGGCCTCATGGCCACCTCCGGCTGGCTCATCTCTCGGGCTTCGCAGCAACCGCCCGTGCTGTACCTGATGGTGGCCGTGACGGCGACCCGCGCCTTCGGTATCGGACGGGCAATCTTCCGGTACGCCGAGCGGCTCGTGTCGCACGACGCCGTGCTGCGGATGCTGGCCGACACCCGCGTCGCCGTCTACCGGCGGCTGGAGCGGCTGGCGCCCGCCGGGCTGCGCACGACGCGCCGCGGCGATCTGCTGTCGCGACTCGTCGCCGACGTGGACGCCCTGCAGGACTACTGGCTGCGCTGGCTGCTGCCCGTCGGCGCCGCCGTCGTCGTCTCGACGGGGTCCGTCGCCTTCACGGCGTGGCTGCTGCCCGAGGCCGGGGGCGTCCTCGCCGCCGGGCTGCTGGCGGCCGGGGTGGGGGTCCCGCTGATCACGGGTGCGGTGGCGCGCCGGGCGGAGCGTCGGCTGGCCCCCGCCCGCGGCGCGCTCGCCGCCCGCACGGCCGACCTACTCACGGGCACGGCCGAGCTGACCGTGGCGGGCGCCCTGCCCTCCCGTACCGCCGGGGTGCGCGAGGCGGACTCCGTGCTCACCCGGATCGCCTCACGCACCGCGACCGCCACCGCGCTCGGCGACGGACTGACCGCGCTGGTGTCCGGGCTGACCGTGACCGCCGCGGCACTCGTGGGGGCCCGGGCGGTCGCGGACGGGCGGCTGACCGGCGTGATCATGGCGGTGGTGGTCCTGACCCCGCTGGCCGCCTTCGAGGCCGTGCTCGCACTGCCCGCGGCCGTGCGGTACCGCCAGCGGGTGCGCCGGAGCGCGGAGCGGGTGTTCGAGGTGCTGGACTCCCCAGAACCGGTGCGCGAACCCGAGCGGCCCGGCACGGCCCCGACGTCGCCGTTCCCGCTCGTGGTCCAGGGGCTGGCGGCCCGCCACGCCGGGCAGGACCGCGACGCGCTCACCGGCGTCGACCTCACGCTGACACGGGGGCGCAGGATCGCCGTCGTGGGCGTCTCCGGATCCGGCAAGACCACGCTCGCGCAGGTGCTGTTGCGGTTCCTGGACCCGGGCGCCGGCTCGTACACGCTGGCCGGGGTGGACGCGCGCTCACTGGACGGTGACGACGTGCGCCGGTTCGTCGGACTGTGCGCCCAGGACGCGCACCTCTTCGACAGCTCGGTCCGCGAGAACCTGCTGCTGGCGCGGAAGGAGGCGAGCGAGGCAGAGCTGAGGGACGCGCTGGCGCGGGCCCGGCTGCTGGAGTGGGCCGACGGTCTGCCCGACGGGCTCGACACCCTGGTGGGCGAGCACGGGGCCCGGCTGTCCGGAGGACAACGGCAGCGTCTGGCGCTGGCCCGGGCACTGCTCGCCGACTTCCCCGTCCTGTTGCTCGACGAGCCCGCCGAGCATCTGGACCTGCCGACCGCGGACGCGCTCACCCACGACCTGCTGGCGGCCACCGAGGGCCGCACGACCCTGATCGTCACCCATCGGCTGGCCGGCCTCGATGCGGTGGACGAGGTGGTCGTCCTGGACGGGGGCCGGGTGGTGCAGCGCGGGCGGTACGCGGAGCTGACTGCCGTGGACGGCCCGCTGCGCCGTATGACCGAGCGGGAGGAAGCCGCGGAACTCCTGGCCGCGGCACGGTGAGCGGACGTCCCTGGCCGGGCGGCCCGGCGGACAGCCGCCGTCGGCACCGGCATACCGCACGGCGATCGGCCATGGCCGTCGGGACGACGATCGGCACGCCGTCGGGACAGCCGTCAGGACGGCCGGCCGCGGCGCACGGGGCTGCCCGGGAGGGGAGCCGTGCCCGCGAGCGGACGAGCCGGTCTAGCCTCGCTCGGCGAGCAGCCGCTCGATGACGACCGCGACCCCGTCCTCGTTGTTGGCGACGGTGTGTCCCGAGGCGGCCGCGAGCACGTCCGGGTGGGCGTTGCCCATCGCGTACGACCGGCCGGCCCAGGTGAGCATCTCGACGTCGTTCGGCATGTCCCCGAACGCGACGACCTCCTCGTGGGAGATGCCGCGCTCCGCACAGCACAGGGCGAGCGTGCTGGCCTTCGAGACGTCGGGGCCGCTGATCTCCAGCAGGGCGCTGGGGCTGGAGCGGGTGACGTTGGCCCGGTCGCCGATGGCCAGCCGGGCGACGGTGAGGAAGGCGTCGGGGTCGAGCGTGGGGTGGAACGCGAGGATCTTCAGCACCGGCTCACCGGCCCCCGGCGCGTCCGGGGCGAGCAGCTGCTCGGCCGGAGCGAGGTGGTCGGGGATCTCCATGTGCATCTTGGGATACTCCGGCTCCTGGTAGAAGCCGTACGTCTGCTCGACGGCGTACATGGTCCCGGGCGCGGCCTCGCGCAGCAGCCGGACCGCGTCCAGCGCGTTCTCCCGTGCCAGGTCGCGCACCTTGACGAAGCGGTGGGCGCCGGGGCCGCCGTGCAGGTCGACCACGGCGGCGCCGTTGCCGCAGATCGCCAGGCCGTGCCCGTGGACGTGGTCGCTGACGACGTCCATCCAGCGGGCCGGGCGGCCGGTGACGAAGAAGACCTCGATGCCCGCCTCCTCGGCCGCGGCGAGGGCGGCCACCGTGCGCGGGGACACGGACTGGTCGTCCCGCAGCAGTGTGCCGTCGAGATCGGTGGCGATGAGTCGGGGCGGGAGGGCGGTGGCCGGGGTCTCGGGCTGTCGGGTCGCTGAGGTCACCGGGCCATTCTCCCGCAGTTGCCCGCACGACCGTGCGAGGGTCCGCCTTCCGCGGGGGCGACGCGGCACGGTCGGCCCGATGCCGGGGGCCGGCGCGATCGCTCCGGTGCCCGCCGGGTGGTGGGTCGTGGCGCTCCAGAGTGGGCCCTGCCGGGTGTGTGGTCGTGGCTCTCCAGGGTTCCTGAGCGGGTGTGTGGCCGTGGCGCTCCAGCGAGTGGGCCCCTGCCGGGAGTGGGGTGGGGTCGAGGCGCTTCGGGGGTGCGGGGAGACACTTCCGGACCAGACGTAGGCTCGGGGGCATGAACCTGCGGCTGAGTACCGTGATCCTGCCCGTCGACCGCTGGCGCGAGGGAGGCCGGGCCAAGTGGCGGCGCGCCGAGGAGCTCGGCTTCCACGCCGCGTACACCTACGACCACCTGTCCTGGCGGTCCTTCCGGGACGGTCCCTGGTTCGGGGCCCTGCCCACCCTGGCCGCTGCCGCCACGGCCACGGACCGCCTGCGTCTCGGCACGCTGGTGACGTCACCCAACTTCCGCCACCCGGTGACCCTCGCCAAGGAGCTGATCTCGCTCGACGACATCTCGGGTGGCCGGGTCACGCTGGGCATCGGCGCGGGCGGCAACGGCTTCGACGCCGAGGTGCTGGGCCGGGAGGCGTGGACGCCGCGGGAACGCGCGGACCGCTTCGCTGAGTTCGTTCCGCTGCTCGACCGTCTGCTCACCGAGGACGCGGTGAGCCACCGGGGCACTCACTACTCCGCCGAGGAAGCCCGTAACATCCCCGGCTGCGTCCAGCGGCCCCGGCTCCCCTTTGCGGTGGCCGCGACCGGGCCGCGCGGACTGAAGCTGGCGGCCCGGTACGGGCAGGCGTGGGTGACGACCGGCGACCCCAAGCTGTACGAGGCGGGGACCGCGGAGCAGTCGGACGCGGCCCTGCGCGGCCAGCTCGACAAGCTCGCCAAGGCGTGCGCCGACGCCGGACGGGACGGCGCGGAGCTGGACAGGATCCTGCTGACCGGGTTCACGCCGGACCGGAGCCGGCCGCTGGAGTCCGTGGAGGCCTTCGTCGACTTCGCCGGGCGCCACCGCGAGCTCGGCTTCACCGAGATAGTGGTCCACTGGCCGATCGCGGACTCCGACTTCGCCGCGGACCAGGGCGTCTTCGAGGACATCGCGACCGAGGCGCTCACCCGGCTGGGCTGAGGGGCGGGCGCGGTCCGGTCGAGCTCGCCGACTAGCCGAAGCCCGCGGTCCGGCCGAGCTCGCGGTCCGGCCGCGGCCCGCGGACCGGTGACTTCGGGTGCCGGTCCACGGGCCTCGGCAGTCGGGCGCGCTCGCGCTCCGGACCTCGAGTCAGCTCAGCCAGCCCTTTTCGAGGGCGACGAGCGCCGCCTCCACTCGGTTGGCCGCGCCGAGACGGCGCATGATGACCGCCAGGTGCTTGCGGTAGGTGCGCACGGACACACCGAGGCGGCGCGCCGCCGTCTCGTCCTTGTCGGCTTCTCTGAGCATGACGAGGATCTCGCGTTCGATGTCGGACGGCAGGTCCGTGTCCTCACCGGGGAGTTCCTCCGCGGCCGCCCACATGCGCTCGAAGAGCGTGACCAGGGTGGCCACCAGGCCGGGCTCGCGCACGAGCAGCGCCCCCACCGAGGTGTGGGCCGGGTCGATGGGAGTCAGCGCGGCGGACCGGTCGACGATGATCACACGCTCGATCGGGTGGTGGGAGATCCGCACCTCGGCTCCGTGCGAGACCAGGTCACGCATGTAGGTGAGCGTGGTGTCGTGCTGCAGGATCGCCGCCCCCATGATCATGCGCATGCGCACGCCACGGCGCAGCAACCGCATGTTGATCGGGTGTGACACGGCGATCGACTCCTCGGTGAGGCGGCCGGTCGGCTCCGTGGTCAGGTCCTCGGTCCGGGCGAAGAAGGTCAGCTCGTCGATGGCCTCCCGGACCGCCTCGATCCCGTGCAGCTGAGTGATCATCCGGCTGTGGTCGTCGGTGTCCGCGCGGGGTGACGGAGCGGCGGTCAAGCGCTCCCGGAACAGGGACTCGATGACCGAGTGCCGGGCGGCCTCGCTCTCCAGGTCCTCCCGCAGACGGCACAGGCGCCCGTCGATCAGGGCGTCCACGGCCCGGGGCGGCGGGACCGGGCGTATCGCACCGTGGGTGTTCCGGGTGGCGAGCCCCAGCGCCACCAGCCTGTCCAGGGCGGACTGCTCGGACGACGTGGGCTCATCCCGACCGGGCTCCCAGGACCCGGATGCGGACGAGTCGCGGCGCAGCAGAGCGCGGTACAACCGCTCCTCCTCGTCGTTCACGCCTAGAAACGCGAGCAGATTGCCCATGTTTTCCCCCTGTTTGATGATCGATCACACCGCGGTCCCTGGAATCCTCAGACGCCCGTACTCGACTGTCAACGAAGGGTTGACGTCATACGTCCCCCCGGTTGCGTACCGGATGCGCGCTCGGCCCGGGGGCGGGTCCGGCGCGGCGGGAGAGCCGCTGCAGCTTGAGGAATCCGAGGGTGCAGCAAGCTGCGCGCAGATGGCCTCGTTCCGGCCCCCGCCAGACGGCAGAGTCGTTCTCGCAAGGAAGCACGAACACCGCAGAACGAACACCGCAGAACGAACACCGCATCGAGCATCCGAGGAGACATCCTGTGAACCGTTCCACGTCCCGCAGCGCGCTGTCGTCCCGTCGTCGTGGACACGTCGTCGCCGGTCTGCTGACCGCGGTGACGATCGCCCTGGCCGGCCAGGGAACGGCCGCCGCCGCCGAGCAGCCGGCGCAGAGCCGGACGGCGACGGAGACCGTGGCGGCGCACGGGACCGGGAACGAGACGGCGCACGGGACCGGGAACGGGGCGGCGTCCGCCGCCGGCCTCGGCGGGTTGCTCCACCTCCTCGGCGGTCTGCTGCCCGACGTGACGCTGCCGAAGAACAACAACGACTGGCAGTAGTCCGCGGCCGAGGCCGACCAGACCCGACCCGACGACGAGGAGAACCCGAAGCCATGACCGACTACTCCGTGCTCCTCCCCTGTGTCCCCCGCCGTCTGGAGCAGGCTCTCCCCTTCGCCGGACTCGTCCGGTGGACCGGGGCGGCCCGCCTCTGGCAGGGACAGGCCATGGTGATGGAGCCTCATCAGACCTTCACCGGTCTGGCCGGGGCCGGGTTCCGGGTCCCGACCGGCTTCGGGGTCACGCTGATGCCTCTGCGTCACCCGTACGAGGCCGCCCTGCAGGCGCGGTCCGTGGCGCTGGCCACCGGGGAACCGGTGATCGCGGGCTTCGGCCCGGGATCGACGGCCTTCCAGGAGAACATCCTCGGAGCCCCGTACGGGAAACCGCTCCAGGTGGCACGGCAGTACGTGACGGCGGTCCGCCGTCTGCTCGACGGCGAGACGGTCGTCATGGACGGTCCGCAGCTGACCTTCCGGGGCCAGTTGGCCCCGGTCGCGGCGCCCCGGGTCGACGTGGGTCTGGGAGTGCTGCGGCCGGCGATGGCCCGGCTGGCGGGCGAGGTGGCCGACGTGGTGATCACGTGGCTGACGCCGCCCGGATACCTGCGGGACGTCATCCTGCCCGCGGTGGCCGAGGGCGCCGAACGCGCGGGGCGGACGTCACTGCCCCGGATCGTCGCCATGGTCCCGACGGGACTGGAGAAGGAGGGGCGGGAGGGCGCCGGGCCCGCACGGCTGGCGCTGGCCGGAAACGCGGCGCACATGCAGGCCCCGCACTACCTGGACATGCTCGGCCGGGCGGGGGTCGACGTGGGCTCCGGGCGGCTCGAGGACGTGGCGCGCGGTGTCGTGGAGACCGGTGCGTTCGCGGGCGGTGACCTGCCGCAGGTGGTCAAGGCGCTCCGGGTCTACGAAGACGTGGGAGTGGACGAGATCGTCCTGAACACCACCGCCGTGTGCAAGCTCTTCGGCGCCCAGGAGTCGCTCGCGGACCTGTCGGCGATCCTGCGGTCCGTCTCGGCGCCGCACTGACCGACCGTTCGCCGTCGGCTGCCCGGCCGGCCGTCCGCCGGCAAGCGCTCGTCGCCGGCTGCCGCCGTCGCCCGGTCGTGTCGTGACCGGCACCCTCGCACCGCACCCCGATTCCCTGCTGCTCCGAGGCAGAAGGGGAAGCAGACCAGTAAAGGATCATCTGGCATGGACATGACTGATCGTGGGCGTCTGAAGCAGCACCTCATCTCCTGGGCCACCGCCTCCCCGCTGGCCGGGCCCCCCGGCGCAGGCGTCGGCACGCTCGTCCTGGCCGACGCGGCGCACGTTCCCGCCGTCACGGCCGCCGGACTCGTCGGCCCCCGCACCCTCCTCCTGGCACCCGGCGACGGCACCCGCGATCTCGCCTGCGCCGTCGGCTACCAGGGCAGCCTCACGGAGCCCGGCGACGAGTTCTCCAACGGCCAGGACTTCTTCCTGCAGACCCACGCCTACGCCGCCAGCCCTTTCATGACCGTCTTCGGGCCGACCGTCGTCCGCGTCTTCGACCGACACGACTTCGAGGTCTTCCTCGCCGACGCCGACCGTGCGCTCACCGAGGGCGTCTTCCCCGAGTTCCTCCTCACCTCCTCGGTGCTGCTGGCCGACCCGGCCGCCCTGAGCGGCGCTGACGACCCGGCGGACGGACCCGCCCTGCGCCTGTACGCCGACCGGGACGGGCGGGTGTCCACCAGCCCCACGGGAGCGGTGCTCGGCACGGTCGACGACGGCCTCGACGCCCTCGCCGGGCGTTTCGCCCGGGTCGGCAACGGCGCCGCCGCGCTGGACGCGGCACTGCCGGCGCGGATTCGCGCCGAAGCGCTGCGCAGCCGCCCGTTCCTGGCCCGCTATCTCGCGGCGGTCGCCGCACTGCGCAGCCTCATGGCACGCGGAGCCACCGGCCTGAAGGTCTCCGGGTTCGGTTCCCGGCTGACGCCCGGGCTCGCCGCGGCAGGCGACGACCTGGCGGACCCCTCGCTGCCGATCGTGCTGTACGGGGACGAGGACGCCTACATCGTGGCCGGCAGCAGGTTGTTCGCCGTCGACCGGCGGGCCGCCCGGACCCTGGAGTGCCTGCTCGCCACCTCCGGAGCGGTGGGCGACCTCGTCCCCGCCGGCCACGTGGACCAGCTGGCCGACCTGCTCGCCTCGCACGGCCTGGAGCTGCCCGTAGCGGTGCGCGTCCCGGCGGCCGCCCGATGAGCGCCCCGGCCATGCCCCTCATGACGACCGAAGGGGGCGTCCTCGCCGCCCGCCGGACGGCGGAGCTCGGCGACAGAGTTCGCGTCTGCGGCCTGTACGACGCCCTCGGCGCCCCGGTCTACCACGACCTCGCCACCTACGACGACCCGGAGACCCGGGCCCTGCTGACCGCCGTGCGGACGACGCCCGGCCCCCTGCTCGACCTCGCGGCCGGCTCGGGACGGTTCACC
This sequence comes from Streptomyces sp. P3, assembly GCF_003032475.1. NCBI lineage: Bacteria > Bacillati > Actinomycetota > Actinomycetes > Kitasatosporales > Streptomycetaceae > Streptomyces > Streptomyces sp. P3. The sequence continues at coordinate 2,061,873 of NZ_CP028369.1, read as the reverse complement.
CTGCCGCTGCTCGCCACCGGCCGGGAGGTCACCGCCCTCGACCTGTCCACCGACATGCTGGCGCTGCTGAGGACCCAACTGGACCGGGCCCCGGCGTCGATGCGGGCCCGCTGCACCGTGGTGCGGGGCGACATGTCCCGGTTCGACCTGGGCCGGAGCTTCCCGCACATCCTGCTCGGCACCACCTCGCTCTCGCTCCTGGACGAGGACGGCCGCGCGGGTCTGTACCGCAGCGTCCTGGCACACCTGGCCGACGGCGGCCGGTTCCTGCTGACCGTCCTGGAACGGGGCGACGACGACGGCCCCGACGAGACGGTCGTCCGGGCCACCGGATCCGGCGGCACCGTCTACGAGCTGTACGAGCACTGGCCCGCCGGCGCCGACAGCCGCACCGTCACCCTCTTCCCCGCCGACCCGCCGCAGGACGACAGCCCCGTCACCGTCTGCACGGACCGCGTGGCCGTCCTCGACCTGCCCCGCCTGGAGGAGGAACTCGCCGCGTCCGGCCTGACGGTCACCTCCCGCCGGCTCCTCTCGCCGCCCGACGAGCGTCACCGCGTGACACTCCTGACCACGGAAGCCTCCCGATGACCGCGCTCTGGCCCTACCTCATACCGCCCTCCAGCCACGGCGACGACAGCCTCTGCGCCGTCGGCGCGGCCGGACACCGCGTCACCTTCGCGGACGGCAGCACCGCCCTCGACGCCGACAGCGGGCTGTGGAACGTGAACCTCGGCTACGGCAACGCGAGGATCGCCGAGGCCGTCGCCGAAGCCGCCGCGCACGCCTCCTACCTCGGGGCCTTCCGCTTCGAGAACAGTTACGCCCGCCGCGCCGCCGAGGACCTGCTGCGGGTCTGCGGGCCCGACCACTACGCCCGGGTGCTCTTCTCCACCGGCGGCGGCGTCGCCAACGACGCGGTCATGAAACTGGCGCGGATCCACCACGCCGTACAGGGCCGGCCCGGACGGAACCTGGTGGTCGCCCTGCGGGGCAGCTTCCACGGACTGACCTTCGGCGGCTTCGCCCTGACCGGGGAGGACCTGGGGCAACGGGTCTACGGAGTCGACCAGCGGCTGATCCGCCACGTCACCCCGAACGACACGGCCGAGCTGGGCCGGCTGATGACCGCCCTCGGCGGCCAGGTCGCCGCCGTCGTGGTGGAACCCGTCGTCGGCACCGGGACCGTCCCGCTCGACGAATCGTTCGTGGCCGAACTGGGCCGTCTGCGCGACGAGTACGGCTTCCTCCTGGTCGCCGACGAGGTCGCCACCGGCTTCGGCCGAACCGGAAGCTACTTCGCCTCCGAGAGCTGGCCCGGCCTGCCCGACGTGCTCGTCACCTCCAAGGGCCTGACCAACGGAGCCTGCCCCGCCGCCGCCCTGGTGATGTCCCACCGGGTGACCCGGGCCCTCGTCGAGCACGACACGGTGTTCGCCCACGCCGAGACCCAGGGCGCGACCGCCCTCGCCTGCGCCGCGATCAGCGCCACGATCGCCGAGATGGAGCGCCTCGACGCGGTGAACGCGGGCCGCGACGTCGCCGCGTGGCTCCAGCAGGGGCTGGCGGAACTGGTCGAACGGCACCCGCTCGCCACGCACGCCACCGGCGTCGGCTGCTTCCGCACCCTGCATCTGACCCACCCCGACGGCCGCGCCCTGGCCGGAACGGACGTCGCCGACCTCATCACCCGGATCCGTCACGCGGGCGCCCTGGTGCACCCCGGTCCCTCCGGCATCCAGCTCGTGCCCTCCCTGACGTACCGCCGCGCCGAGGTCGCCGAGCTCATGACCTGTGTCGAAGAGGGCCTCGACAGCCTGCTGCCGGCGACCTCCCTGGCCGCGAGGAGCTGACCCCATGCCCGTCTCTCTCGACGCCTACGACCGGATTCCCGGACTGCTGCGGGAACTTCGCCCCACCGGCGTGACCGTCCTGGCCGACCCGGCCGTGGCCGGCCACACCGTCACCCGGAACGTCACCGCCGAGATCGTCCGCGCCGGGTTCACGCCCACCGTGGCGGTCACCCCGGCGGACGGTGGGATGCGGGCCGTGGAGGCGCACGCCTCCCGGTTCTCTCCCGGTGAGCTGGTCGTCGGCGTCGGCGGGGGCAGCACCCTCGACTTCGCGAAGCTCTCGGCCGCCGTCGGCCGTCGCCCCGGACTCCTGCGCTACCTGACCTCCGCGCAGCGCAGCGGCCTCGTGGCGCTCCCGCTCTCAGAGGGAGAGCACGCCGAGGTCCTCGCGGTCCCCACCACCCTGGGCACCGGCAGCGAGGCGGGGCCCGTGGCCTGCTTCCCGCACCAGGACGGCAAACGCATCGCCATGGGGGAGTGCCTGCGCCCCCGCGCCGCGCTCCGGGTGCCCGAGGCCACCGAGACCCTTCCGGGGCCGCTCGTCCTGGACGGCGTCCTCGAAGCGATCTTCAGGACCGTCATCCCGTACAGCAGCGACACCCTCGACCTTCCGGAACAGGACGCCGCCGTAGAGGAGTTGGCGGGCGAACTGCTGACGGCCGGCGACGCCCTGGCCCGGCGCCTCGCCGCCGGCCTGCCGGCCCCCGCACCGGAGCGGCTGCGGGTCGCCCGGCTCAGCGCCGAGAGCCAGCGCGGAGCCATCAACGTCGGCCGCAGCCCCTACGCGGTGAAGTGCTGGGCCCTCGCCAACGAGCTCTCCACCACGCTGGGCCTGGCCAAGATGCGCGCGGTCGCCGCCCTGTGGCCCATCGTGTGGCGGCAGGCCCTGCGAGGGGACACCCGCTTCGGCAGCGCCGACCGCGTCCAACGCCTCTGGGAGCGCCTGGGGCAGCGGGCCCCGTGGCTCGCGTCACGGCCCGACGACGGCCTCGAGCAGCTGATGCGCCGCTGGCGGATCGACCGCACCGTGCACCTCGCCCCGCACCTGCGCCACCACGTCGCCCTGCGCAGCGTGCGCGCCTGGGGCGCCGGACTTCCCACCCTCGCCGGGTTGAGCGCCGACGACGTCGTCGCGCTCCTCGCCGAGGCCACCGAGCCGACCGCCTTCCCGGCCGGCTCCCCCGAACCCCTCCCGGCGGCCTGAGCGCCGACCGGGAGGAGCACCCGCACCACCCGCACCACGCACCACCCGCACCGGACAGCACCCCGGAGAAGCCGGGGCGCACCGAACACGAGGAGAACGTCATGGCGAAGCACACGCTGGTCGAGCAGGAGCTGCAGGAGCTCGGCACCGAGCTGGAGATGCAGGAGCTCGAGGCCGTGCAGGCCCCGGGCTGGGCCACCAGCGTCGGCGTCAGCGTCGGCATCTCGATCGTCTCCGTCGCCTGGAGCCTCACCTGATCGAGCCGGCTCCGGCCGTCCGATCCACCGTGCCGTGCCCCGAGCACGGCCGGACACCCCCCGACGGCTGCCGCACGGCCCCGTAGACCGCGCGGCAGCCGGGGGAACCCCGGAACCCCGGGTCAGCACGCAGCACATCCGCCGCAACAGCCGAGAGAGGCAACTGACATGAGCGAGAACCCGGGCACCGTCGAGAACTTCGACAACGCCGACCTGGTCGAGCTGGAGATGCAGGAGCTGGAGGCGCTCGAGGCTCCGGGCTGGGGCACCATCAGCGCCGTCTTCTCCGCCGGTGTCTCGGTCGGTGTCTCGATCACGCTGACCTGATCCGTTCCGCACCACACGGCACCACCCACCCGACACCCGCTGCGACAGCCGAGAGAGGCAACCGACATGAACGAGAACCCGGGCACCGTCGAGAACTTCGACAACGCCGACCTGGTCGAGCTGGAGATGCAGGAGCTGGAGGCGCTCGAGGCTCCGGGCTGGGGCACCATCAGCACCGCCTTCTCCGTCGGCGTCTCGGTCGGCGTCTCGGTCACCCTCACCTGAGCCGCGCCACCTGCGCTACCGGCGCTACCGGTGCCCCCCGCACCACCGGGTCCAAAGGGCACCACCCGCACCACCTGTACCAAGGCGCCACCCGCACCAAAGGCGCCACCCGCACCACTCACACCAACCCGTAGAACACCACTGAGAGGACACCATCATGGCTGAGAACCTGGGCGCCATCGAGAACGCCGAGCTCGTCGAGCTGGAGATGCAGGAGCTCGAGACCCTCGAGGCCCCCGGCTTCTGGACCGGCGTCTCCATCGGCACGGCCATCAGCGCCTCCGTCGCCACCTCGATCACCCTCACCTGAGAGCGACACCGGCGAGCGCACTGACGCGGTGGGAGACGGAGTAACCGGATTCCCTCCGCACCTCGGAACCCGACCCGGGTGAGACCGAGGATCTGCGGTGGTCCGGCCTGCTTCGGCCGGCCGGACCACCGAAAGGGTGCCGCGCGCTCTCCCACTCCCCGCCGCCGTCCCGCAAAGGAAACGCCAGTGAGCGCTGTCACGAGCCCCCCGCCTCCCACCGTCCCGGCCCACACGAGGCGCCCCCGCCTCGCCCCGAGCGCCGAGGTCCACTCGCCCGCCGACGGACAGGGCGACTGGGTTCTCCAGCACGGCGCCCGCTACGTGCGGATCACCGGACACGTCGCGGATCTCGTCCAGGAGCTGGACGGGGAGCGCGACCACGAGACCCTCGCCGCCCGGCTGGGCGGCGCCTGGAGCACCGAGCGGGTGGGCAGCGCGATCTCCCGGCTCGACTCCCTCAGACTGCTCGACGACGGCGAGACCAAGGCGCCCGCCGTCGCCCCCCGCTTCCAGATCGTCCCCCCGATGACGCTCCAGCTCACGCTGTTGCGGCCGGGACGCACGATGCAGGCCCTGCGCCCCGTGTTCGCCCGCCTCTTCTCCCGGGGGGTGGTCGCGGCCGGGATGCTCTGCGTCCTGCTCGGCGCCGGCGCCCTGATCGCCCAGCGGGACGCGGTCGCGGTGACCCTGAACAGCCCGCTCTCCGCGGTCTCGTTCACCGGAGTGCTCGTCGCGCTGCTGCTCGGCGTCTCCCTCCACGAGCTGGGCCATGCCGCCGTCCTCATCCGCTACGGGGGCCGGCCCTCGCGCATCGGCGTCATGCTCTTCTACCTGATGCCGGCGTTCTTCTGCGACGTCTCGGACGCCTGGCGGCTCCCCGACCGCCGGCAGCGGGTGCACACCGCCCTCGCCGGGCCCGCGGTCCAGACGTCCCTGGCAGCCGCCTCGGCCCTCGCCGCCTGGCCCCTCACGGACGGCACCGCCAAGACCTGCCTGCTGTTCTTCGCCGTCACCAGCTACGGAACGGCCCTGCTCAACCTGACGCCGTTCATCAAACTCGACGGCTACATCGCCCTGATGAGCCACGTGGACGTCCCGTACCTGCGCGACCGCGCCATGGCCGACGCCCGCCGCGCCCTCGCCCGCTTCCTGTTCGGCGGCACGTACCGGCGTGAACTGCCCACCCGGTGGACCGTGGTGTACGGCTTCGCCTGCCTCGCCTTCCCCGTCTACTTCCTGAGCACCGCCCTGCAGACCTGGCTCGGCACCCTCCAGCGGGTCGGCTGGGTCGGACTCCTCCTGGCCGCCTCCGGGCTCTCGTACATCGTGTGGATGCTGGTCCGCGGCGCCCTGCGGCTGTCCGCCGAGGTGAAGGCCGCCGGAGTCCGCCGGGCACGCGTCGGGGCCGTCTGCGCCGCGCTCGCCGCCGCCGGCTGCGCCACGCTCTTCCTGCCCGTCCACCAGACGGTGGCCGCCGCCTACGTCACCGACGCCTCCGGCACCCGGCTCGTCCTGCCGCAGGGCTCCTCGGCCGAGCTGATCCACGCCGGGCAGCGCGTGACGCTCAGGACGAACGGCCTGGTGCTCCAGGACGACGTCGCGACCGCCCGGGTGGGATCCGCTCCGGCCGCGCAGACCGAGGTCCCGGTCTCCACCTACTTCCCCGTCGACCTCGGAAGCGCCGTGGGCATGGACTCGACGGCCTTCTCCCTGGACCTCGACCGCACCCCGACGCCGGCCACCGGCACCGCCGAGGTCGAGCTGGGCAGCGTGCCCCTGTGGAAGTCCCTCCACCGCACCTACGTGCTCCCGTTCCTGCCCTTCTGACTCTGGAGACACCGTGCTCGACACCCGGTTCATCAACTTCTGCCGCGCGGACTCGCTCTTCTACGACGCCCCCGCCGCCGAATCCACCGGCGCGGACTTCCACGAGGGCCGGACCCTGCCCGAGGGCTGGACCGCCACCCGAGGACGGGAATGGACCGTCTGCGTACCGCCGGACTCCCGGATCCCCGACCAGGGCTGGAAGATCCACGTCGCGGCCTCCCCCGGCAACGCCGCCGAACTCCTCGACGCCGTCGTCCCGTACTGCGTCGAGCACGGGCTGATGTTCAAGTACATCTCCGACCTGGAGACGCTCGGCCGGCGCGGCAGCAAGTACGGGGACCGCACCGCCAGCGGGAAGTTCATCACCGTCTACCCCGTCGACGAGGCGGCTCTGCGCACTGCCCTGGACGGCCTCGACGACCTCGTCGGAGGGACGCCCGCACCGTCCGTGCTGAGCGATCTCCGTTGGAAGCAGGGGCCGTTGTACGTGCGTTACGGTGGCTTCGTGCTGAAGACCACCCGCCTCAAGGATGGCACCCTGGCACCCGCGATCACCGCGCCGGACGGCGAACTCGTCCCCGACGAGCGGCGCCCCGGCTTCCGTCCCCCGGCATGGGTCACCCTCCCCTCCTTCCTGCAGGAGGCGGCCGACGAACGGCGCCGCGGCACCCTCACCGACTTCCCCTTCCGTGTCTACAAGGCCCTCCACTTCTCCAACGGAGGCGGCGTCTACCGCGCCGTCGACAAGCGCGACGGAACCGAGGTCCTGCTCAAGGAGGCCCGCCCGCTCGCCGGCCTCGACGCGGCCGGCGACGACGCCGTCACCCGCCTCGAGCGCGAGCACTGGGCGCTGTCCCGGCTCTCCGGCCTCCCGTCCGTGCCCACCCTGCGGGACGTGCGCAAGGGCAACGAACACCTCTTCCTGGCGCGCGACTACGTCGACGGCACTCCGCTGACGGAGCTCGTCCGCCTGCGTCACCCCTACGGCACCACCGACAACACGGCACGGGCGCGGGCGGAGTACACGGCCTGGACGCTGCACATCCTCGACCAGGTCGCCGAGGGCGTGACCGCCATGCACGAGCGCGGGGTCGTCTTCGGCGACCTGCACCCGGGCAACGTCCTCGTCCGCCCCGACGACACCGTCGCCTTCATCGACATGGAGACCGCCACACCCGCCGAGGAGATGTGCGCGCAGGCCATGGGCTCCCTCGGCTTCCGGGCCCCCGACCACCTCCGGGGCCCCGACGTCGACCTGTTCGCGCTCGACGTGCTCCGGCTGACCATGTTCGTCCCCATGCCGCACGTCGTGCCGTGGGGCACCGAGAAGATCCGCACCCTGATCGACGTGGCCGCCCGTGACTTCCCCCTCCCCGAGTCCTTCGTCCGGCAGATCGAGCGCGGCCTCGGCGACGACGTCCTGGGCGCGCGGACGGAGTACGGCGTGCCCTGGCCCGCCGCCGGGGAGAAGACCGGGAACCTGATCGCGGACATCGCCGGCTCCATCGTCGAGGCTGCCACCCCCGAGCGGACCGACCGCCTCTACCCGGGCGACGTCTCGCAGTTCATGGTCGACGACGGTGGCGTGACCTTCGCGTACGGGGCGGCGGGCGTGCTCTGGGCGCTGCACCGCGCCGGCGCCGAGGCGCCCGCCGAACACGTCCGGTGGTTCCTCGACCAGGCCGAGCGGGTCACCGGCGACGGCCCTGGCTTCCTCACCGGCCTCGCAGGCGTCGCGTACACCCTGGAGGAGCTCGGTCATCCCGACGCCGCCGACGCGGTCATGGACCGCGCCTTCGCCGGCTGCGACGCCAACGTGGGGTCCACCCTGGCGACCGGCCTCTCCGGCCTCGGCCTGACCGCGCTGCACCTGGCCGCCCGGCGCGGCGACGACCGGCGTCTGCGCCAGGCGCTCGAACTCGCCGACCGGCTGCCCGACACCCCGGCGCCCCAGCGGGTGGGACTGCTGCACGGTCGCTGCGGCCGCGCTCTCCTGCTGCTGCGCCTGTACGAACACACCGGCCGCACCGACCTGTTGGAGCGGGCCCTGGCCGAACTCCACGCCGAACTGGAGCGGATCGGGGGCGACGACTTCGACGACCGCTTCCTCAGCGCCGGACTCGAAGGCTCGGCGGGCATCCTGATCGCCCTGCGCGCCGCACTGCGGCACACCCCCGACGACGAACGGATACGTGCCGCCGTGGACCGGCTGCGGACCCTGCGGCGTGGCGGCTTCGCCACCTCGTGCGGCCTCCTGCACGGCCGGAGCGGTGAGCTCCTCGCCCTCGAGGACGGCGGCAGCGAGGTCGAGCGGGACGTCCTGCGTTTCCACCTGGACGCCCTCGGCTGGGAGGCGATAGCCGCCGAGCCCGGCCGCGTCGACTTCCTCGGCAACTACGGCTACCGCCTCTCCACCGACCTGGGTACGGGTTCGGCCGGAGTCCTGCTGGCCCTCGCCGCCCTGCGGGACGGCGCTCCGGCCCTGTCCTTCCTCGCCCCCGCGGCCGCCGGAGTGCGACGGTGATCGACATTCCGACCACCCTCGACCCGGCGTCGGGCATCGCCCTGCGGTACGCGGTCACACCGCCGCACGACGGCGATCCGCTGTGGAGCAGCGCGGTCGAACTCCATCCGGTGGAGGGGTTCGAGGCAATCGTCGGCTCCCCCGCTCGTGCGGGCTCCGCGGGTGCGGGGGCCGCTCGCGCGGGTGTCACCGCCTCGGCCCCCGCCGGGCCGGGCGCCGACGTCCTCGACCTCCCGCTGTCCGCCCGGTTCGCCGGGGCCAGCGGCGCGTCCCGGGTCGACGCGCTGCTGCGCGGAGCGGGCGAGGCCGTCGAGCGGCGTGCCCTGCACCCCTCGGCCGCCCACCCCGCCCGCTTCGGCTCCGCCGCCGACCTGGCAGCCGCCGCCACGACGCTGTACGCCCACCACCCGGACCACGCCCTGTCGCACCCGGACGCCGAGACGGCCGCCCTGTCCTGGTACGAGGCCCGCGACCTGGACACCGATGGGCCCGTCCTGGTCCCCGCGGACCTCGTCGACTGGCCCGCGCGCCGGGCCGACCTGTTCGATCCGAGCCCGTCCGGGGCGGCGGCCGGCGCGAGCCACGAGACCGCTCTCGCCGCGGCGATGATCGAGGTGACGGAACGGGACGCCCTCACCGTCGCCTGGGGCCGCCGACTGCGTCTGCCGACGTACGTCCCGTCGCCCGCGGACACCGCGCTCCGGGCGATGTGGGCACGGGCCCGCGCGGAGGGGCTGACCCCCGTGCTCGCCCGCATTCCCACCGCCGTGCCCGGGCTCTGGTGCATGACCGGCTTCCTGATCGATCCGGAGGGTCCGGGCGCCCTGGCCGCCGTCGGCATGAAGGCGTCGCCCCGGCCGGCCGAGGCCGCCGCCAAGGCGTTCCAGGAGGCGTGGCAGGTACGGGCCGCGCTGCGGGCGCTGCGCGGCCGGGGTGAGACCGGGCGCGTCGCCCCGATCGTGACGGAGCACGACCGGCTCAGCCACATGCTGACCCGCCCCGCTTACGAGAGCGTGCGCGACTGGGTCGCCGGTTTCCGGGAGCCGGACCCGCTGCCGGCTCCCTCGCCCGCGCGGGACCTCGGGGCGGAGGAGATCCGGCGGGCCCTCACCGCCGACGGCGCGGGTCTTCTGACCGTGGACCTCACGTCGCGCCTCCCGCGGGCGGTCGCCGCCATGGGCTGGCATGTCGTCAAGGTGCTGGCGCCCGGCTACCAGAGCCTGCGGATGGACGAGACGCACCGGTGGAGCTGGCACCTGCCCCGTCTGGCGTCGGCGCCCGAGCGCACCGGCTGCGCCGCCGGGCTGGACGACCCGCGTGAAGCGGCGCCGCACCCGCTGCCCTGACCCGACGGCGGTCCGCCGCCGCTGGATTCCCCCCACCAGAGCAACCGTTCAACCGAGCTGAGAGAAGACACAGATGTTGGAACTGGAAGAACTCGTACGAGACTTCGGCGATCACCGTGCCGTCGACCGGGTGTCCTTCCGGGTGTCCAGAGGCCGGTTGACCGGATTCGTCGGCGGTAACGGCGCGGGCAAGACCACCACCATGCGCATGATCATGGGCGTACTGGCCGCGAACGGCGGCGAGATCCGCTGGGACGGCGTCCCCGTCACGGCCGCCGACCGCAGGGACTTCGGCTACATGCCGGAGGAGCGGGGCCTCTACCCGAAGCAGACGGTCCTCAGCCAGCTCGTCTATCTGGCCCGGCTCCGCGGCCAGAGTGCCGCCGACGCCCGCAGGCACATCCTCGAACTGCTCGACCGCCTCGGTCTCGCGGAGAAGAGCCAGGCACGGCTGGAGTCGTTGTCCCTGGGTAACCAGCAGCGTGTGCAGATCGCGGCCGCCCTGCTCGGCTCCCCCAAGCTGCTCGTCCTCGACGAACCCTTCTCCGGGCTCGACCCGCACGCCGTCGACACGATGGCCGAGCTGCTGCGCGAGTACGCCGCCGCGGGCATCCCCGTACTGTTCTCCTCCCACCAGCTCGACCTGGTCGAGCGGCTCTGCGACGACCTGGTGATCATGGCCACCGGTCATGTCGTCGGCAAGGGCACCGCGGACGAGCTCCGGCACCGCGACAAGCTCCGGTACCACCTGGTCACCGGTGCGCCGGCCGGCTGGGCCGGCGACGTCCCCGGCGTGACCGACGTCGAGGAGCTGCCCGACGGAGCGCGTGTCGGGCTCGCCGCCGACGCCGATCCCGGCGCGCTCCTGACGGAGGCCCTGCGCCGCGGACCCGTCCACGCCTTCACCCCTGTCGTTCCCAGCATCGCCGACGTCTACCGGGAGATGACTTCCGCATGAGCACCGTGACCTCGAACCCCGCGCACCGGTCCGGGACATCGCCCGATCCGCAGGGCACGCCCGCGGCTTCCGGTACCCCGACCCGTGCGGCCACCGCGTCCGCCTGGCGGATCGTCGCCGCCCGCGAGATCTCGGTGAAGCTCACCAACCGCGGCTTCCTGCTGTCGACGCTGGTCACCCTCGCCCTGATCGTGGGCGCGATCGGGCTGCAGCTCTACCTGGCCGACTCGATGGGCAAGATCACGGTCGCGGTGGCCGACCAGCAGGCCGGCCGGATCGCCGGCCAGGCCGAGCAACTGGCCGTCCGGGCGGACCAGGACGTCGAGATCACGGTCCGGCAGGAGTCGTCCGCCGATCAGGTCCGTGAGGCCGTGCGGTCCGGTGACGCCGAGGCCGGGCTCCTGTCCGAAGGCGGCCGCTGGGTCCTGCTCGGCGACACCGGTCAGAACGACATCGCCGCCACCTGGATCGGCGCCGCCGTGCAGTCGAACGCCCTCGCGGAGAACGCGAAGGCCGCCGGCACCAGCCTGACGGCCCTCAGCCAGGGGGCGGAGGTCAAGCACGTCCTGCTGTCGGCCGACAAGACGCCCGAGGGCGCGGTCCAGATGACGACGTACTTCTTCGGCTTCCTCTTCTATCTGGCTGCTGTCCTGCTCGGCGCGGCGCTGGCGACCAGCGTCGTGGAGGAGAAGCAGAACCGCATCGTCGAGCTCATCGCCAGCTCCGTGCCCCTTCGGTCGCTGCTCGTCGGCAAGATCGTCGGTTCCACGCTGCTGGCGCTCGCCCAGATGGCACTGTTCTGCCTGGTCGGCGTCGGCGGCCTGGTGGCCACGGGCGAGCAGGACTTCCTCGCCGACATCAGCTCGGGACTGGGCTGGTTCCTCGTCTTCTACGTCGTGGGCATTGCCGTCCTGGCCTGCCTGTTCGCCGCGGCCGGTGCGCTCGCCACCCGCAGCGAGGACATCCAGTCCACCACCACGCCGGTGAACGCGATCACCGCGCTGGTGTTCATCGTCGGCGTGACGGTGTCCGGCAATGTGCGCGAGATCCTCTCCTTCATCCCGCTGACCTCGACCGTCACCATGCCGGCCCGCGTCCTGGCGGGAGAGACCGCCTGGTGGGAGCCGGCCGCCGCGCTCGGCCTGTCGATCGCCGCCGCGGTGCTCATCGTCGGGGCGAGCAGCCGGGTGTACCGCCGGGCGCTCCTGCAGACCGACCGCAAGCTCTCGTTCCGCCAGGCCATGAAGCTGACGGACTGACGGACTGACGGACTGACGGGGAGTCGGGTGGCCGAGGCCCTGGCGCCACCCATGCCACCTCGCCACCCACGCCACCGCGCCACCCACGCCACCGCGCCACCCACGCCACCGCGCCACCCACGCCGCCGTGCCCCCACGCCATCGCGTCACCCACACCACAGCACCACCCGCACCACAGCACCACCCGCACCACCGCATCGCCGGCAGTACCGCGTCACCCGTATCACCCGCTCAGATCCGCCCGTACAGCGAGACACCCCCATCCACATCATCCGGAAGGAACTCCGATGACCGCCTCCCGTTCCCGTACCACCCTCGCCGCGCTTCTGGCCGTGCTCGCCTGCGTCGAGGTGGTGCTGATCAGCAGCGACACCTCCGACAGCGTCCGTTACGGCGTCGGCGCGGCGCTCGCCGTCGGCATCCTCGTGCTGGTCGGTCGGCTCGCCAAGGGCGGCTCGTCCGACTGACCGATTCCCAGAGGCCTTGTCCGGGGCCGGCCGTGCCCAGGTGGCCGCCCCCGGATCACGGTCGGCGCACGGACCCCGAGGGGTGGGGGACGGCAGCCTGCCCCACCACCCTCCTTTCACTTCGTCATGCGGAGCCGTCCATGAGCTTCTCCCATCAGGTGTCGATCACCGGTCCGTCCGGGGCACCACCAGAGACCGCGGTGATCCGGTTTGTGGCTCTCCTCCCGGAGGGCTGGCATGCCGAGGTCGGCGAGTTCCAGGGCGACCTGGCCCGCCTCCGGATCACGGCCCCGCCCGGAACCACCACGTCCGAAGCCACTCGGATGGCCGCCGACATCCTGTCCCGGCCGGGGCTTCAGGGCTGGCGTCTGGCCGACCACTGACGCGCGGTTTCACGTGAAACTATTCGTGGTGGTTTCACGTGAAACCGTCAGCGTGTGCGCCGGGCGAGCCACGGGCTGAGCCCGACCAGGATGAACTCCTTGTGCACCCGGTCCTGCGGCAGGGGCACCATCAGGAAGTGGGCCGGGGGAAAGCGCCGGCTCTTCACCCAGGCGTGACCGTCGTAGAGGGCGCGGAGGAAGGCGGGGACGTCATCGCGGTCGACGTCGGGGCACTCGACGCCGTCCACGGTGATCAGGGCGTCGTCGTCGGGGTAGAGCCGCACGCTCACGCTCGGCCGGCCGCCCAGTTCCACGTGGGCCTCGTGCGGCAACGAGCCGTCGGGGTCGGCGGTGACGCCCACGCCGACGGCAGTGCGACGGGAGGTCTGGTCGGCGCCGATGTCATGCGTGACCTCGATCTCCAGCGCGTACTCGGCGGCCAGGGCACGCAGGACGGTGACTGCCGCTTCGGTGGTGGGTAAGTGGTCCATACCTGACATCATGCCAAGGACCGTCCGGCGCGGCGGCCGGAACGCGCTTCAGTGGCGCTCGGGAAACCGCAGGTACTGCGGGGGCACGGCCTTCGTCAGCCACACGCCGTTGGCGCTGAGATGGAAGACATGGCCGTCCTGGTGCATGGCCCCCGCGTCGACGGAGAGCACCACGGGGCGGCCGCGGCGGGCGCCGACCCTGGTCGCGGTCTCCCGGTCGGCCGAGAGGTGTACGTCGTGCCGGTTCATCGGCCGCAGCCCCTCGGCCCGGATGGCGTCCAGTGAGCGGGCCACGGTCCCGTGGTAGAGGTACGACGGCGGGACGGCCGGCTCCAGCCCGAGGTCGACCTCGACGCTGTGGCCCTGGCTGGCGCGAATCCTGGTGCCGTCGATCGCGAAGCGCTTCTTGTCGTTGGCCGCCACGACGTGGTCCAGCTCTTCACGGGTGAAGCGGAAGCCGTGGGCGGCGCACGCCGAGATGAGCTCGTCGATCTCGACCCAGCCGGCCTCGTCGAGAGTGAGACCGATGCGCTCGGGCTGGTGGCGCAGGTGCTTCGAGAGGTACTTCGACACCTTCACGGTGCGTCTGTCGTCCCTGTCGTTGTCGGGTCCGTCCTTTTCGTTCATCCGGTCAGCATGACGGGGGAGACGCGCATCACGCATTCTGTTTTGACGGCGAGGTTTGATCCACAAGCAACTGTGGTTATCCACAGGCTATTTGGCGGTTCTGTGGACAACCGGCCTCCTCCTCACCGGACTTCCCCAACCACCCGGCGAATCCCTTTCACTTGGGGAAGCGCCGGGCATCGCTCCCGTGGGCGCGGCCTGTTCGGACGTGCGGGCACGTCACAGTGGCGCACCCATCCGCGCCAGCGCCCTCAACGCCCTGGGGAAGAAGCGGGACAGCGCGTTCGCGGTCTTCGCCTCCGGAGTGACCGTGACCATCGCCTCGTCGTCCACGACCGCGCGCAGGATCGCCTTCGCGACCTTCTCCGGCGGGTAGTTGCGCATCCCGTACAGGCGCGCGGCACGCTTCTGCCGACGTCGTTCCTCCGCCGCGTCGACTCCCACGAAGGTCGCCGTGGAGGTGATGGCGGTGTTCACCAGACCGGGGCAGATCGCCGTCACCCCGATGTCCCGGCCCGCCAGTTCGGCGCGCAGGCACTCGCTCAGCATCAGCACCGCGGCCTTGGAGGTGCTGTAGGCCGGCAGCGCCCTGGAGGGCTGGAAAGCCGCCGCCGACGCGATGTTGACGATGTGGCCGCCCTGCCCGCGTTCGGCCATCGGCCGGCCGAGAAGACGGCAACCATGAATGACGCCCCACAGGTTGACGTCCAGCACCCGGCGCCAGTCGTCGGACGTCGTGTCGAAGAAGGAGCCCGACAGACCGATGCCGGCGTTGTTCACCAGCACGTCCAGCACCCCGTGGTCGGTGTGCACCTTCGAGGCGAGCTTCTCCATCGCCTGCTCGTCGGAGACGTCGACTGCCTCCGCCCAGGCGTCCGGTGAGCCGGCCCGGCGGGACAGCTCGGCGGTGCGGGCCGCGCTGTCCGCATCCCGGTCGACGGCGATGACGCGTGCGCCCGCTTCGGCGAACGCGAGCGCCGTGGCCCGTCCGATGCCGCTGCCCGCGCCGGTGACGAGCACCAACTGCCCGGCGAATCGCTCGGCATACCGCTCGGCGGCACGCCCGCCGTCCGGTGTGCCGCCGTTCTTCCGGCGCCTCCCGACCACCTCGAGCCTCTCGACCGTCCCGACCGCAGCGCCGACCCCGCTGCCCTCGTCGTGCCCGGTCCCGGATCCGCCTTCCGTACCGCTTCTCTTCCGCTCGGTGTCGACCGACGTCACGAAGTCGTCGATCCAGGACGCGAGTCGGTCGGGACGGGTGCGCGGGATCCAGTGCCCGGCCGGAAGGGTGCGCCGCGTCAACCGCGGTACCCAGTGCTCCAGTTCGTCGTACAGCCGCTCCGACAGGAACCGGTCGCCGAGAGGCGTGATGAGCTGAACGGGCACGTGCGCGTGCGCGTCGGCGCGCGGACGGCGCAGCCGGATCCTGACGTTGTCCCGGTACAGCCAGGCGCCGTTGGCCGCGTCCGACGGCAGTGACGGCGTCGGATAGGCGTCGGCGGGAACCTTTTCCATCCGTCGCAGGATGCCCGGCCAGCGCTTGCCGAGCGGCCCCCGCCAGGCGAGTTCGGGCAGGGCGGGGGTGTGCAGCAGGTACACGTACCAGGACTTGGCTCCCTGGCCGAGGAGTTGGCCGACCCGGCGCGGGGTCGGCCTGTTCACGCGCGCGGCGATCCAGTGGCCGAAGTGGTCGAGGGACGGCCCGGACAGGGAGGTGAAGGACGCGATACGGCCCTCGGTGCGCCGGACGGTGACGAACTCCCAGGCCTGCACCGAGCCCCAGTCGTGCCCCACCAGGTGCACCGGCTCGTCCGGGCTCACCGCGTCCGCGACCGCCAGGAAGTCGTCGGTCAGCTTCTCCAGGGTGAACCCGCCCCGCAGCGGTTTCGGCGCCTCGGAACGGCCGTGGCCCCGGACGTCGTACAGCACCACATGGAAGCGGCCTGCCAGCCGGGACGCGACCTCGGACCACACCTCCTTGCTGTCCGGGTAGCCGTGCACCAGCACCACCGTCGGCAGCCGCGGATCGCCCAGTTCGACGACGCACAGCTCGATCCCGCCGGTTCGCACCCGGCGCTCGCGCGCGCCCTCCAGCATCGTCACTTCTCCTCCGCCCCGGCCGGCGCCGACCGCTGTACGCGTCCGTATCCCGACGACGCTGAATCTGGCACTTGTTAGAGAAGCCGTCAACAGGGCGGGCGTGAGCCGCTCCGAACCCGCTCCATAGCTCTCAGGCAGGGGATCCCCTACGGGCCCGTACATCTGAGGTCTGAGGCGAAGACGGCTCTGAAGTCTGACGAAATTCGTGGCCTGCGTCACTAATTTTGTGGACGTGACTGTGATCGCGACCGAAAGCCTGAGCAAGCGGTTCCCCCGGGTGACCGCTCTTGACCGGCTCTCCGTGGACGTCGGGCCCGGTGTGACCGGGCTCGTCGGAGCCAACGGGGCCGGCAAGTCCACACTGATCAAGATCCTGCTGGGTCTGTCGCCCGCCACGGAGGGCCGCGCCGAGGTGCTCGGCCTCGACGTCGCGACCAAGGGCGCCGACATCCGCGAGCGGGTCGGCTACATGCCGGAGCACGACTGCCTGCCGCCCGACGTCTCGGCCACCGAGTTCGTCGTGCACATGGCGCGCATGTCCGGCCTGCCGCCCGCCGCCGCGCGCGAACGCACCGCGGACACCCTGCGCCACGTCGGTCTGTACGAGGAGCGCTACCGTCCCATCGGCGGCTACTCGACCGGCATGAAGCAGCGCGTGAAACTGGCGCAGGCCCTCGTCCACGACCCGCAGCTGGTCTTCCTCGACGAGCCGACCAACGGCCTCGACCCGGTCGGCCGCGACGAGATGCTGGGCCTGATCCGCCGCATCCACACCGACTTCGGCATCTCGGTCCTCGTCACCTCCCACCTGCTGGGCGAACTCGAGCGCACCTGCGACCACGTCGTCGTCGTCGACGGCGGCAAACTCCTGCGCTCCAGCTCCACCACCGACTTCACCCAGACCACCACCACCCTCGCCATCGAGGTCACCGACACCGACGACCACCCGGACGGCACCCGCGCGATCCGCGAAGCGCTCCACGCGCGCGGAGTGGAGGTCGCGGAGGCCGGCAGCGGCCTGCCGGGCGCCGGCCACATCCTGCTGCTGACCGCGCAGGGCGAGGAGACCTACGACGTCGTCCGCGACACGGTCGCCGACCTCGGACTCGGCCTGGTGCGCATGGAACAGCGGCGGCACCACATCTCCGAGGTCTTCAAGGACAGCGACACCGGCAGCGACCAGCAGCGGAAGGAGGCCGTCGGCCATGGCAACTGAGCACCCGGTCACCGCCCCCTCGGGCGACCAGACCCGTATCCACAACATCGGCTACCGCAGCTACGACGGCCCCCGCCTCGGCCGCGCCTACGCCCGCCGCTCCCTGTACTCGCAGTCCCTGCGCGGCGCCTACGGCCTCGGCCGCTCGGTGAAGTCCAAGGTGCTGCCGATGCTGCTGTTCGTGGTGATCTGCGTGCCCGCGGCCATCATGGTCGCCGTGGCCGTCGCCACGAAGGCCAAGGAACTGCCGGTCGACTACACCCGGTACGCGATCATCATGCAGGCCGTCATCAGCCTGTACGTCGCCTCGCAGGCGCCCCAGTCCGTCTCGCGCGACCTGCGCTTCAAGACCGTGCCGCTGTACTTCTCGCGGCCCATCGAGACCGCGGACTACGTGCGCGCCAAGTTCGCCGCGCTGGCCTCCGCGCTGTTCGTCCTCACCGCGGCCCCGCTGCTCGTGCTCTACATCGGCGCGCTGCTGGCCAAACTCGACTTCGCCGACCAGACCGAGGGATTCGGTCAGGGAATCGTCTCCGTGGCTCTGCTCTCCCTGCTCTTCGCCGGCATCGGCCTGGTCATCGCCTCGGCGACCCCGCGGCGCGGCTTCGGCATCGCCGCCGTCATCGCCGTCCTGACCATCTCCTACGGTGCCGTCTCCACACTCCAGGCCATCGCCGAGGCCCAGAACAGCACCGGCTCCATCGCCTGGATCGGCCTCTTCTCGCCGGTCACGCTGATCGACGGCGTGCAGTCGGCGTTCCTCGGCGCCACCTCCGCCTTCCCGGGCGGGGTCGGCCCCTCCGACGGGGAGGGCGTGGTCTACGTCCTCGTCCTCCTCGGCCTGATCGCCGCGAGCTACGGCCTCCTGATCCGCCGCTACCGGAAGGTGGGCCTGTGACCACGCTCAGCATCGACCACGTCTCCCGCTGGTTCGGCAACGTGGTCGCCGTCAACGACGTCACCATGACCATCGGTCCCGGTGTCACCGGCCTGCTCGGCCCCAACGGCGCCGGCAAGTCCACCCTCATCAACATGATGGGCGGCTTCCTGGCGCCCTCCACCGGCACGGTCACCCTCGACGGACAGACCGTCTGGCGCAACGAGGACATCTACCGGCACATCGGCGTCGTCCCCGAGCGCGAGGCGATGTACGACTTCCTCACCGGCCGCGAGTTCGTGGTCGCCAACGCCGAGCTGCACGGCCTGGGGGCCAAGGCCGCCCAGAAGGCGCTGGCCACGGTCGAGATGGAGTACGCGCAGGACCGCAAGATCGCCACGTACTCCAAGGGCATGCGCCAGCGCGTGAAGATGGCGAGCGCCCTCGTCCACGACCCGTCGCTGCTGCTCCTCGACGAGCCGTTCAACGGCATGGACCCGCGCCAGCGCATGCAGCTGATGGACCTGCTGCGGCGCATGGGCGACGAAGGCCGCACCGTGCTGTTCTCGTCGCACATCCTCGAAGAGGTCGAGCAACTCGCCTGGCACATCGAGGTGGTCGTCGCGGGCCGGCACGCGGCCAGCGGCGACTTCCGCAAGATCCGCCGCCTGATGACCGACCGGCCGCACCGCTACCTGGTGCGCTCCAGCGACGACCGCGCCCTCGCGGCCGCGCTGATCGCCGACCCGTCGACCTCCGGCATCGAGGTCGACCTGGCGGAGGGCGCGTTGCGCGTCCAGGCCGTCGACTTCGGCCGCTTCACCACGCTGCTGCCCAAGGTCGCCAGGGACCACGGCATCCGGCTGCTCACGGTCTCGCCGTCCGACGAGTCCCTCGAGTCCGTGTTCTCGTACCTGGTCGCGGCGTAGGAGGCCTTGGAGATGTACGACCCCACAGTCGCCCGGCTCACATACCGGGCCCTGCTCGGCCGACGCCGGGCCCTCATCCTGGGCGCCCTGCCCCTGCTGCTCATCGCGATCTCCGTGGTCGTGCGCGGCCTGGCCGGAGCCGACGACCAGACGGCGTCGGACCTGCTCGGCGGGCTCGCGCTCGCCACGATGGTCCCGATCATCGGCGTCATCGCGGGCACGGGCGCGATCGGCCCGGAGATCGACGACGGTTCCGTGGTCTATCTGCTGTCCAAGCCGCTGAAGCGGCCCACGATCATCTTCACCAAGCTGATCGTGGCGATCGCGGTCACGATGGTCTTCTCGGCCCTGCCGACGCTGATCGCCGGCTTCATCCTCAACGGCAACGGCCAGCAGATCGCCGTGGCCTACACGGTGGCCGCGCTGGTCTCCTCCATCGCCTACGCCGCCCTGTTCCTGCTGCTCGGCACGGTGTCCCGGCACGCGGTGGTCTTCGGCCTGGTCTACGCCCTCGTCTGGGAGGCCCTGTTCGGCTCCCTGGTCGCGGGAGCCCGCACGCTCAGCGTCCAGCAGTGGTCGCTGGCCGTCGCCCACAAGGTGGCCGGCGGGGACCTGGTCACCTCGGACGTCGGACTTACCACGGCCACGGTGCTGCTGGTCGCCGTGACCGTGCTGGCCACCTGGTACGCCGGCCGGAAGCTGCGGACGCTGACGCTCGCGGGGGAGGAGTGAGCGGCCCCCGCCGGGAGTGCCCCGGTCGTTCTTGACGGCGGCTTCACCGGCGTCTGCGCACACCGTGCCGACGGACCCCGCTCGGCACGGCCCCGCACGACCCGGTCCGACACGACCCGGTCCGACATGACACGGCCCGACATGACACAGCAGGACACGGCAGGACACGGCCAGGAGGACGGGATGGCGGACGGCACAGCGGCTGACGACGGCCGTGGACGGTCCCGGGAGGGCGAGGCCTGGGACGACCTCGTCCTGGACGAGGACTTCGTACGGGGCGCCGGGACCTCGGAGCCGTCCGCCCGGGCCCGGATGCTCGCCGCACGGTGGCGGGCCGAGGAGCCGGAGCCCCAGCCCTGGCGGTCGGACGAGCCGCCCGCCGGATGGTTCTTCAGCAAGGCGCGACGGCGCAGGTGGCGCCGGCGGTAGGGCGGGCCCGCCCGGCCGGGACCACTTTTCGCACGGTTGTTTTATTCGGTGGCGTCCGGGTCGGCCCCTCGGGCAGAGTGGTCGTACGCGCAAGGCGCAGAGCGCGGACGGCCGGAGGAGATCCGGCGTCACCCGACCGGGAGAGGAGTTCGACGATGTCCATGCACGGCAGTGCGTCGAGCTCCCTTCAGGGCAGCCGGCGGCGGGTTCCGGAGTAGTTACCCCTCCGACGAACCGCACCGCTTACGGGAGCTGCCCGGGGCGGCCGCTTCGAGCACGCGATGTCGCTCTCGCGTGGGCCGCCCACCCGGAGGATTGGCCGAGAGGCAAGGCACCGGCTTGCTAAGCCGAGGTCGGGGGCGACCCCGCGCACGTTCGATCCGTGCATCCTCCGCGAGACGTTTGTCACTGGGACTGGGCGAGGTTCGACGCAGGCGCCGTTGAGGCGCGCCGAAAGCAGCGGGCAGGGGCGGCGGGCTTCGGGTATCTGGTCCGTGTGCGGGCCGGTGGGGGCTGGTCGCACGGTTCCCCGCGCCCCTGATCGCCCGCGGCGATCTTTGCGCGGTTCCCCGCGCCCCTCTCTCAGCGTCCCTTCCGTGCCGCTGATCGCACGCCCCTACCCGGGCGCTTCGGGTCAGGGAAGGAGGGCTTCCAGGGTGGCGGCGATGCCGTCGGCGTCGTTGGAGGCGGTGATCTCGTCCGCCACCGCCTTCAGTTCCTCGTGAGCGTTGGCCATGGCCACGCCGTGAGCGGACCAGGCGAACATCGGGACGTCGTTGGGCATGTCGCCGAAGGCGATCGTGTCCGCGGCCTTGAGACCCAGGCGGCGGGCGGCCAGCGAGAGGCCCGTGGCCTTGGAGAGGCCCAGAGGGAGCAGTTCCACGATGCCCGCACCGGCCACGGCGACGGTGACGAAACCTCCCGCGGCTCTGCGGGCCGCCTCGGCCAACGCGTCGTCCGAGAGCTCGGGATGCTGAATGAAGATCTTGTTCAGGGGCGCCGACCACAGGTCGGACGCGTCCGTCAGCGGGGTCGACTGCAGGGCGCCCCGGAGCGCGTAACCCGGCCCCACCAGCACTTCCCCGTCCAGACCGCCCCGGCTGGCCGCCAGGTGCAGCGGGCCGACCTCCGCCTCGATCTTGGCGAGCGCCACACCGGCCAGCTGCCGGTCCAGGGTCACCGACGTCAGCAGACGGTGCTCGCCCGCGTGGTACACCTGGGCGCCCTGTCCGCAGACCGCGAGGCCGTCGTAGCCGAGGTCGTCGAGGATGTGCCGGGTCCACGGGACCGCGCGGCCGGTCACGACGATGTGCACGGCCCCCGCCGCGGTGGCCGCGGCGAGGGCGTCACGGGTGCGCTGCGAGACCGTGTCGTCGGAGCGCAGGAGCGTCCCGTCGAGGTCGGTCGCGATCAGACGGTGGGGGAACCGTCCGGCGGCAGGCTCGGTGCTCACTTGGCGACCGGCTCAAGGACCTCCCGGCCGCCGAGGTACGGACGCAGTACCTCGGGCACGTACACCGAGCCGTCGGCCTGCTGGTGGTTCTCCAGGACGGCGACGATCGTGCGCGGGACGGCGCACAGCGTGCCGTTCAGCGTGGCCAGCGGGCGGACCTGCTTGCCCTCGCGGACGCGGATCGACAGGCGGCGGGACTGGAACTCGGTGCAGTCCGACGTCGAGGTCAGCTCGCGGTACTTGCCCTGGGTCGGGATCCAGGCCTCGCAGTCGAACTTGCGGGCGGCCGAGGAGCCGAGGTCGCCGGAGGCGACGTCGATGACGCGGAACGGCAGCTCCAGCGCGGACAGCCACTGCTTCTCCCACGCGAGCAGCCGCTGGTGCTCGGCCTGGGAGTCCTCGGGCGTGACGTACGAGAACATCTCGACCTTGTCGAACTGGTGGACGCGGAAGATGCCCTTGGTGTCCTTGCCGTGCGAGCCTGCCTCGCGGCGGAAGCAGGGCGAGAAGCCCGCGTACCGCAGCGGCAGCCGGTCCGCGTCGATGATCTCGTCCATGTGGTACGCGGCGAGCGGGACCTCGGAGGTGCCGACCAGGTAGAGGTCGTCCTTGTCGAGGTGGTAGACGTCCTGGGCGGCCTGGCCGAGGAAGCCGGTGCCGGCCATCGACTGCGGGCGCACCAGCGCGGGGGTGAGCATCGGCGTGAAGCCGGCCGCCGTGGCCTGCGCGATCGCCGCGTTCACCAGGGCCAGCTCCAGCAGGGCGCCGACGCCGGTCAGGAAGTAGAAGCGGGAGCCGGAGACCTTGGCGCCGCGCTCGACGTCGATCGCGCCGAGGATCTGGCCGAGCTCCAGGTGGTCCTTGGGCTCGAAGCCCTCGGCGCCGAAGTCGCGGATCGTTCCGTGCGTCTCGAGGGTGACGAAGTCCTCCTCGCCGCCCACGGGCACGTCGGGGTGCACGAGGTTGCCGAGTCGCTGCAGGAGCTCCTGGGTCTCGGCGTCGGCGGCGTCGCGCTCGGCGTCGGCTGCCTTGACGTCGGCGGCGAGCTGGCTCGCCTTCTTCAGCAGCTCGGCCTTCTCGTCCGCGGAGGCCTTGGGGATGAGCTTGCCGAGCGACTTCTGCTCGTTGCGCAGCTCGTCGAAGCGGACGCCGGACGACCTGCGCCGCTCGTCGGCGGAGAGGAGGGAGTCGACGAGCGCGACGTCCTCTCCACGGGCACGCTGGGAGGCGCGCGCACGGTCGGGGTCCTCACGGAGCAGGCGAAGGTCAATCACGCGGCCAAGGCTACCCGTGCGGGGTCGGCGCTCACGACTCCCATTCCGAGCCGTCGTCCGGTCTTCCGAATCGCTACTTACGTTGCGTTATGGGTGAATTGCCCAGCGTGTCAATAAATCGCGTCTCACTCCCTGGGACGGATTGTGTGACGGGCGTCTCATTGACCCGATTTCCTTGCGGTGCGCGGGATTTGGCGGCCGGGTTGTCCACAGGGGTTCGCACCTCGTGTGAGTTATCCACAGGGTGTGCGAAAGGTCTGTGGACACCAGAATGGATCATTCCGAAGCCTGTCCGTCCCGGGTCGAATTCCTTGCCCGAACGCCGCTCGCAGCCACTTTCGGGTGGAATTGGGTCACCCCGAAGGATTGATCGAAGGAAACAGGTGGACGAAGGGTGACGTGCGGGTTGCGACTCACCTTGAGGTGGCACAGGCCGATTTGTCGACTGAGTGGCACTTCGTTGTCGACTTGTCCCCAGGTCGAGAAGCGAGCCTGTGGATAACTTCTGTGGACAACGAAGATATGCAGGTAGGACTGGCTAGAAACGGCCGTCCTGGCAGCGCGCCACCCAGTCCGAGGCCGCCATGAACTCCCCGTCCGAGGTGCCCGGCAGTGGTGCCGGGACGTCCGCCGCGCTCATCTCCGCACGCGGGTACGAGCCCAGGAAGCGCACCTCGCGGCAGATCCGCTTCAGCCCCATGAGCGCCTCGGCCATCCGGCGGTCGGTGATGTGCCCCTCGGCGTCGATGCAGAAGCAGTAGTTGCCGATGCCGGCGCCCGTCGGCCGGGACTGCAGCAGCATGAGGTTGACGCCCCGGGTGGCGAACTCGCCCAGCAGGTCTCGCAGACCGCCGGGGTGGTCGTCCCGCTGCCACAGCACCACGGACGTCTTGTCCGCACCGGTCGGCGCGGCAGGCCGGGCGGGCCGGCCCACCAGCACGAACCGGGTCTGCGCGTTCTCCGCGTCGTGGATGCCCGTCTCCAGCGCGGTGAGCCCGTACCGGGCGGCCGCGAACTCGCCGGCGAAAGCGGCGTCGTAACGGCCCTCCTGGACCAGCCGGGCGGCGTCCGCGTTCGAGGCGGCCGACTCCCACACAGCGTCCGGCAGATTCGCCTTCAGCCAGTTGCGCACCTGCGGCTGTGCCGCCGGGTGGGCGGAGACCGTCTTGATGTCCGACAGGTCCGTGCCGGGCCGGGCGAGCAGCGCGAAGGTGATCGACAGAAGCACCTCGCGGTAGATCATCAGAGGTGTGCCCGCGACCAGCGCGTCCAGCGTGGTGGTGATGCCGCCCTCGACGGAGTTCTCGATGGGCACGAACGCGGCCTCGGCCTCGCCGGCGCGCACCGCGTCGAGCGCGGACTGCACCGACACGTAAGGGATCAGCTGGCGGGTGGCCGCCTCCGGAAGCGTGCGCAGGGCGACCTCCGTGAAGGTGCCCTCGGGGCCGAGGTAGGCATAGCTCGCTGGCATGACCTCACCCTAATGGCCCTTGCGTACCGGGGCGCATGCGTCTCACCACTCCCCCTCGCAGGAATGAATCCGCACGCGGAGGCGTAACCTCGCGCCGCCGCGACCGCCGTCAGGGTCGCGGTCGGCGGTCCCTCTCGTCGAGCCGGGTTCCGGACCTTCCGGTTCACGCCTCCAGCAGCCGCTGCCCCACGTACTCGCCCTTGGCCGCCCCGCCCGGCACCGCGAACAGTCCGCTCGACTCATGGCGGATGTACCGCGACAGGGCGTCCCCGCGGTCGAGTTTGCGCTGCACGGTGACGAAGCCGCGCAGCGGGTCCGCCTGCCAGCAGACGAACAGCAGGCCCGCGTCCGGAGTGCCGTCCGGGTCGATGCCGTCGTGATAGGAGAAGGGTCGCCGCAGCATCGCCGCGCCACCGTTCTGGTCGGGTCGGGTGATGCGGGCGTGCGCGTTGATCGGGACGACCAGATCGCCGTTCGCGTCCGTCTTCTCCAGATCCATCTCGGTCGTCTCGGCGCCCCCCGACAACGCCGCTCCATCAGCCTTCCGGCGCCCGATGACCTGCTCCTGCGCCTTCAGCGACGCCTTCTCCCAGTCGTCGAGGAGCATCCGGATCCGGCGGACCACGGCGTAGGAGCCGTTCGCCATCCACGCCGGGTCCTTCCGGCCGGCCGCCGGGACGAAGACGCGCTGGTCGAAGTCGGACTCGGCCGGTTTGGGGTTGCGGGTCCCGTCCATCTGTCCCATCAGGTTGCGGGCCGTCATGGGATGGGCGGTGGCGCCCGGCGTCCGGTTGAAGCCGTTCATCTGCCAGCGGACCTTCGCCGCGCTCCCCGCGTCCTTCTGGATCGCCCGGAGGGCGTGGAAGGCGACCAGCGCGTCGTCCGCGCCGATCTGCACCCAGAGGTCGCCGTTGCTGCGGGTCGCGTCGAGGTGGTCGGAGGAGAAGGCGGGAAGCGGGTCCAGAGCGGCCGGGCGCTGTTTCTCCAGTCCGGTGCGGGTGAAGAAACTGTTGCCGAAACCGAAGGTGACCGTCAGCGAGGACGGTCCGGCGTCCCGGGCCACATCCGTGTCGTCGTGTGCGGCCGCCTCGCCCGCCATCAGTCGCCGGGCCGTCTCCGACCAGCGGCGCAGGAGTGCGGCCGCCTCCTTGCGCCCGGCGCCGACCACCAGGTCGAAGGCGACGAGGTGGCCGCGGGCCTGGAGGCCCTGAGTGATGCCGGGCTGATGTTTCACGTGGAACATCGCCTGCCCTGCTCCGACCGACGACAACGGCGTCGCCTGGGCGGGCGCCGCCGCGTATCCCGCCGCCGCGCCCGCCGCGCCGAGGACGAGTCCGGAGGCGCCGGCCGCGCCGAGCAGTCGGCGTCGGGTCAGGTCCCTGGCGGGGGACTCCGACGAGGCGGGCCGCTGGGTGCTCTCGCCGTCCGGGCCGGCGGCGGGGGCCGGTGTTTCCGGCGCGCTGGCCCGGGTGGAACGGGTCACGGGGGTGGGTGCCTCGGGGAGGGACTGGTCGGGCATGTGAGGGTCAGCCGATCTGCGCGTTCTTGGAGACGGTCACCTGGTCGATGTCGGAGGTCCGCACGGTCACGGCGATCTTCCATTCGCCCGCCAGGGGGATCTGCACGGCGTTCGCCGACCAGTGGCCGGTGGTGATGTGGTCGGGGGCGACGGGCAGCGGCCCGATGCTCTTGGCCTCGAGGGTGAAGGCGACCTTGACCTCGGGCACGTCGAAGGCGCGGCCGTTGGGCCGCGTCACGTACACATGCATCTCGTTGGCGCCGGCGCGTGCGGGATCGAGGTCCACACTCACCACGCCCTTGCCGTCGGCGCCGCCCGTGTCGAACGGCATGTCCAGGGTCAGGGCGCCCGAGGCGGAGTCCGCCGCGGAAGCCGAGGACGAGGAGGACCGGGCGGCCCTGGCGGCGTCCTGCTCCGTACGGCCCGGCTCGGTGGACGTCAGGACGGTGGTGACGGCCAGCAGGACGACGGCGACCCCGGTCTCGGCGAGCACCGAGCGGCGCAGGCCGAACCGCTCGCCGTCCGCGGTACGCAGCCGCTTCTGTCGTGCCGCGTCCACGGCTGCCCGCTGACGGGCGAGCTGCGCGGCCCGCTCGCCGCCTGCGGAGTCACCCGGGACACGCTGCTCCAAGGCGTCCCCTGAACCGTTCTTCTTGCCCTGGGAACCCTGGGAGCCCTGGGAGTCCGTGGAGCCCTTGACGGGCTTGGGGTTCTCGACGCTCCCGGTGGGGTCGACCGAGGCCGCCCCGGCCGCACCGCCGCTTCCTCCGGTCGCCGCCGCCGGGACAGGCTCTTTCCCTCGCGCGGACTCCCCGGACGCGGACTCCCCGGCGGCCGACGTGTGAACCGCCGCCTCGGCGGCCGTCGGGACCGCCAGCCGAGCCGTCCACCGACGGGAGATCCAGGCGATGCCGACCAGCAGCGCCACGAGCCCGATCTTGACGAGCAGCAGCCGGCCGTAGCGGGTGTCGGTGAACGCGGACCAGGAGCCGAGCTGACGCCAGGACTGGTAGACGCCGGTGGCGACAACGACGAGGACGCTGCCGAAGGCGACCCGGGAGAAGCGCCGGACGGCGGCGGCGTCGACGGGGCGGTCGGCGGGTGCCCGGTACAGCGCGACGAGCAGTGCGGCGAGCCCGCCGAGCCAGGTCGCGACCGCGAGCAGATGCAGCACGTCGACCGGCATCGCGATGCCCGGTTGCAGTCCGGTCGAGGCGTGCTCGGCCATGGCCCAGCTCGCCGCGAGTCCGGCTGCCACGACGGTTCCGCCGATGGCGAGCCCGAAGGTCAGGTCCCGCTTCTCCTCGTCCTCCCGCTTGTCGTAGGCGCCGAAGAGCACGGCGATGAACAGGGCGGCCGCGGCGAGCAACAGCAGCCGGGAGACCAGGGCGGCACCGGTCTTGGTCTGCAGGGCCTCGCCCAGGAGGTCGAGGTCGAAGACGTCGCCGAGTGTGCCCGAGCGGCTGTAGGAGCCGCGCAGGAGCAGCAGGAACAGGGTGGCCGCGGTCATCGCGAGCCAGCCGGAGACGACGAGTCGCTGCAGGGACCGCACGCCGGTGCCGCGCTGCCAGCAGGCCAGCACGAAGGCGGCCCCGCCGACCATCACGAGGAACCCGGCGTACGACACGTAGCGGCCGAAGCCGTACAGCCGGCCGACGATTCCCCCGCCGGCCTCCTGGCCGGACACCGAGACGCTGGTCTCGGAGGGGGAGCCGATCGAGAAGGTGTAGGCGCCGGCGACGGGATGGCTGTCGGCGGAGACCACCTGGTAGGTCACGGTGTATGTGCCGTCGGGCAGCCCCGAGTGCAGTTGGACGGCGTAGGTGGTGCCGCTGACCTCGGAGGGCTTGCCGTCGTCGACCCGGGCGCCCTTGGGGTCGAGGACGCGCAGGGAGTCGTCGTTCATCGAGACGGTCTCGGAGAAGGTCAGCGTCACCTGCGTGGGAGCCTTGTCGACCACCACCCCCTGCGCGGGGTCGCTGCCGGTCAGCGCGGCGTGCGCGGAGGCGGGTCCGGCGCCGGCGAGGAGCGCGCCGGCGATCGCCAGGAACAGCAGCACGAGCATCCGGACGCGCGGGGCGATGGTCTGCGTCAAGGTGGTCCCTCCCTCAGTGGCCGGTGGTCGGGTCGTACGTGGCGGACTTCACCGGGATCTCGACCTCGAGCGGGTCGGACGAGGTGAAGTGGAGTTCGACGGTCACCGTCGCGCCCTGTACCGGCCTGCTCTTCAGCTTCTCGAACATCAGGTGGTTTCCGCCGCTCTTGAACACGAGTTGACCGTGGGCGGGGATGTCGAGGGAGGCGACCTCCCGCATCGACGACCCGACGGTCTCATGGAGGGTGACGCTGCCCGCCGCGGTACTGGTGACGGACGTCAGCTCGTCCTGCGCGTCGCCCTTGTTGACGACGGTCAGGAAACCGGCGGCCATGGTGGCGGAGACCGGCTGCGGAATGTAGGCGGCACGGACGGAGAGTTCCGCCCGGCCGTCCGCGTCCGACGCGCACCCCGCCGACAACAGCGTTCCGGTGACGACCGCGCAGGACGCGGCGAGCAACCGCGTCCGCCCCGCCCTGCCGGACCTGATCCGGCCCTCCCCCACCCGGCCGGACCTCTGCCGATCCGGCGGCGCCGGACTCACGGGTTCTCACCCTTGATGATCTCGGGCAGGTCCTTGATGTAGTCGTCGACCTTGGCGTCCTCGCCGTACAGCACGTATCCGCCGTTCGTCTTCGGGGAGAAGGCGACGACCTGGGTGCCGTGGGTGGAGACGATCTTGCCGTTCTTGTCCTTGTGCGGCGCCTCGACGGAGATGCCGAGCGAGCGGGCGGCGGCCTGGATCGTCGCGAACTTCCCGGTGAGGCCGACGACCTGGGGGTCGATGCCCTTGAGCCAGGCGCCGAGCGCGGCCGGGGTGTCGCGGTCCGGGTCCGTGGTGACGAACACGACGCGCAGCTCGTCCTGCTCCGCCTTGGGCAGCTGCTTCTTGGCGACGGCGATGTTGCTCATCGTCAGCGGGCAGACGTCCGGGCAGTTTGTGTAGCCGAAGTAGACCAGCGTCGGGTGGCCGTCCGTCTCCTTGCGGAGGTCGTACGCGGCGCCCCGGGTGTCGGTGAGGACCAGGGCGGGCTTGGCGAAGGGCTGGTCGAGCACGGTAGCGGCCTGCTGCTTGCCCTCCTCGGAGACCACGGCCACGGGGCTCGCGCCGTCGTCGCTGGCGCAGGCGGAGAGGGTGAGGGTGGCGGCGGCGAACAGCGCGGCCACGGCGAATGTCTTCTTACGCATAGAAAAATGTCCCAGATGTATGAAATCGGGCGGGCGTCGGGTGTACGGCGAGAACTCCGGACGGGCCGTGCACCCCGGTCGCGCGCCGTCGAGGAGCCGGCGCGGGCGGTGGCGGCCGCCCGCGCCGACCGGGGGCTCAGGCCTCGGTCGTGGTCCGGCGGCGGCCGGCGAGCACGCCGTACGCCACACCGGCGACGCCGACGACGATGCCGACCACGCCGAGGACGCGGGCCGTGGTGTCGCTGGCGTCCGCGTCGGAGGCGGCCTCGGTCGTCTTGGCGGCGGCCTTGGCGTCGTCGGACTCCTCAGCGGCGTCCGAGGCGGTCGAGCCGTGGTGGCCGTTCTCGGACGCGGCGCTCAGGGCGAGCACCGGGGCCGGGTTCTCCGGCTCCTCCGCGCCGTCCCCCTGGACTTCGATCCAGCGCACGACCTCCTTGTTGGAGTACGTCTGGATCGCCTTGAAGACCAGTTCGTCGGTGTCCTCGGGCAGCGCGCCCACGGAGACCGGGAACTTCTGGAAGAAGCCAGGCTTGACGCCGTCGCCGGTGGCGGTCCAGGTGATCTTGGAGACCGCCTCGGAGATCTGCTTGCCGTGCAGCTCGATGGGCTTGGCGAGCTTGGCCTTGGTGACCTGGATGGTCCAGCCGTTGATCGGCTCCGGCATCGCAGAGGCCAGCGGGTGGTCGGTCGGGAAGGCGACCTCGAGCTTGGTGGTCGAGGCGTTGTCCCGCTCGTTGGGGACCTTGAAGTCGACGACCGCGTAGCCGCCCTTCGCCGCGGCGCCCTCGGCGGCGACGCTGACGTGCGCGAGGGCGGGCGAGGACAGGACGAGCACGGCGCACCCGGCGGCAGCGCCTGCGGCGGCGATCCGGCAGGCGGTACGGGAAGCGATACGTGAGGCCTTCATGACAGCGAGCACTCCACTCTGAGTGAGTTCGAGGGTGAGGCGCGGGCACGCGGGTGCGCACGCGCGGATGCCCGCGCGACGGCGGCCGCCCCCGGGTGCGGAGTGCTGGTCGTGTCGCGTCAGGCAGTGAGGACGAGTACGGACCCGCCCGGCGGACCTCGTCTGATCACCGAGTGCTGGAGCGCGGTGGTCCCGGGTGGGTCCGGTGTGAGGAGTGCGGTGCGCGGGAGGCGCACTCCCGTGCCCGGCCCGGTGGGCAGCCCAGCGAGCAGGGCGCGCACCAGCGCGAGCGCTCCGCGCAGGGACCGCACGAGCGCCCCCTCGGCGACTCCGTGAGCGGACAGGGCGAGCAGTCGCAGCAGAGCCGTGTCGCCGCGCCGCAACAGCCACCCGGCGGCGACGGCCGCGAGGACGTGGCCGAGCAGCATGGGCAGGGACGGCAGCAGCGACATCGCCGAGCCGGCGGTGACGAGGGCGTCCGCGGGATGCCGCATCGAGCCCATCCCACCCATGCCGCTCATACCGGTGCCGCCCGTGACGTCGCCGGGGGAGTAGAGCCGCGCGTCGACGAGCATCTTCTGGGCCTGGGCCGGACTGATCGGCGCCGCCGTGGCCCCGCACACCAGCCGGGCCGCCCGTTCGACGAGCGAGGCGTCGGACGCGGACAGCGCGGCGGAGCCGGAAGCGGAGGAAACCGAATGCGAAACGGACGTCGACGCAGCGGCGGAGACGGAGGCGGCGTGCTGCCCGATCCCGAACAGGGTGTGCAGCGCGGTCTGTCCGACCGCGAGAAGCGCGGCGATGCCCGGCAGCGAGCGTGCGCGTCCCGCGAGCGGCGCCGCCACCGCGAGCACGGCCAGGAAGCCCGCGCCCAGGGTCCACAGCGGAACGGCGGCACAGGAGGCCGTCGTGTGCCCGACCGCGGCCAGCGTGACGCAGACCGCGGCGAACACCGCGGCCCGCAGCAGCCGGAGATCGCGACCGGAGCGCTCGCTGGAGGGGGCAGTCATGGCGGGCTCATCATCGCACTGGCCGCACCGCCGCCCTACGGCAGGTCCACACGCTCCGCACGGTGCGGAAGATCATCTTCTGTGATGAGCGGTGTGACTGGTGCTGCCGAGTCCCACATACACCGATTTCCCGCCTGCGGGCATCCCCCATATAGGCGGCATCACACGGAAATCACGCTTACATACGGCTGCGGGCGGCAATACGTATCGGTATGTCGAGCCGCAGCCAGGAGGCTGGAGCATGAGCATCTGGTGGTCACTCCATCTGCGGCGCGAAGCCGCGAGCGTGCCGCTCGCCCGCCGCCTGCTGCTCGGCACGATGGAGACGGCGGGCGTCGATCCCGACGTCAGCTACGACCTCTCCGTCGCCCTGAGCGAGGCCTGCGCCAACGCCGTCGAGCACGGCGGGGCCACCGCGATCGGCGGTTCTTCCGAGGCATACCGCGTGACGGCCTACCTCGACGGCGAGACGTGCCGCATCGAGGTCGCCGACTCGGGCCCGGGGTTCGCCGGTGAGCGCCCCGCTCCCGCGCCGGTGCGCACGAACGCCGACGCCGAACAGGGCCGGGGCCTGTTCCTCATCCAGGAGCTCGCCGACCACGTCCACATCGGCAACAAGCCGGGGCTCGGCGGGGCGGTCGTGAGCTTCGACAAGATCCTGAAGTGGCGCAAGGACGCCCCGCTGATGGCCGTGTGAGCCGACAGCGCGGCGTGAGCCGGCGGAGTCGTGAGCCGACAGCCCCTGTGTGCGTGGCCGACGCCCGCGCTTCGGGCCGTCAGACGCACCCGGCGGACGGGCGCTTCGGGTCTCTCGGCACTCACAGGTGCCTCCCAGCGGGCATTCAGCCCACTGACGGGCGGCGTTCCTACCTTCCTGTCCATGACAGGACTTCGCAAGGACACCTCCATCACCCGGCGGCGCGCCCTCGCGGTCACCGGCGGCACGGTCGCGGCCGGCGGACTCGCCGCCGCCGGCTACCAGGCCGCCTTCGCCGACACCGGCACGACTGCCGCCACGACTGCCGGGGCGAGCGCGTCGGCCTCCGCCGGTTCGACGGGCGGCGCCTGCATGACCCTGATGACGAGCGTCACGCAGGGGCCGTATTACCTGGACGGCGCCTTGGTGCGCAAGGACATCACCGAGGGCAAGAGCGGAGTGCCGCTGACCCTGCGGCTCACCGTCGTCGACGCCACCGACGGCTGCACCCCGGTCGCCGGCGCGGCCGTCGAGATCTGGCACTGCGACGCCTGGGGCTATTACTCCGGCTACACCACCGCCAACCCCGGCGGTTCCGCGCCGGCCGAGAGCGAGGACGGCTCCACCGCGAACGACGCCACCTATCTGCGCGGCTATCAGATCGCCAACGCCAACGGGGTCGTCAAGTTCGAGACGGTCTTCCCCGGCTGGTACACGCCCCGCACCTGCCACATCCACCTCAAGGTGCACACCGGTGGCCAGAAGGAGGACGGCACCTACGAGGGCGGCAAGGTCAACCACACCGGCCAGCTGTTCTTCCCCGACGACGTCGCCGAGGAGATCTTCGCCCTGGAGCCGTACGCCCGGCACACCGGCAGCTACACCGTGCTCGCCGACGACATGGTCTACGACGGCGGCGGCGCGTCCAGCGGGTTGCTGACCCTGAAGGCCGTCCACAAGGCCGACCCGTCCAAGGGCTACAAGGGGACCCTCACCCTGGGCGTGGACCCCGACGCCGAGAGCACCGGCGCGGGCGGTGGCGGCGGAGGCGGCGGCACGCCCCCGAGCGGCGCCCCCACCGGAACCCCGCCGAGCGGCGCCCCGACGGCGTCCGCGTCCACCTGAGGCGGAGCATGCACAGCCGTGAGGACGAGGCGCTCGCGCAGGCGGCGGTGGCCGCGCTGACGGGCCAGCTGGCACTGGCCCCCAAACCCGGCCTGCCCGATCCCCGCGACCTGGCGGCCCGGGTCACCCGCAGGGACCACCGTGGGCTGACCTGGTCGGCCAAGGCGCTCGCACCCGGACTCGCGGCGATGGCCGCGGCCGCCCGCCGCACCGGCGAGCCGACGCCCCGGCTCCGCGCGGAGTTGGGCGCGATCGGACGGTGCACCGAGCACTCGGTGGGCCTGGCCGGCGGTGGGCACCGGGGGGCCCTGTGGGCGCTCGGCCTGCTGGTGGCGGCGGCCGCCCTCGACCCCCGGGCGCGGGGCGTCGAGGTCACCGCGACCGCCAAGAGGATCGCCGCGCACCCGGACCGGGCGGCCCCGCGGCGGCCCTCGCGGGGTGCGACGGTCTCGGCGAAGTACGGCGCGGCCGGTGCCCGCGGTGAGGCCCGCGCCGGATTCCCGCATGTGCGCCGGGCGTTGGACGCGCTGGCGCTGGCGCTGGCGCGGGCGCGCACGGCCGGCGCCGGCGAGGCAGAGGCGCGGCTCGACGCCCTGCTCACCGTGATGTCGACGCTCCAGGACACCGAACTCCTGCACACAGCGGGCCCCTTGGGCCTGCGGCACGTCCAGTCGGGCGCCCGGGCGGTTCTCGACGCCGGCGGGACGTCGGCGGAAGCGGGCGCGAAGGCCCTGGTCGCCTTCGACACCGACCTCCACGCGCGCGCGTGGAGCCCCCGCGGCAGCGCGGGCCTCCTGTCGGGCGCCCTGTTCGTCGACTCCCTCCCGCCCGCCGCGGCGACCGGAGCCGCGTGAAGCGGTCACGGCGCGGTCCGGCCACCCCGCCACCCCTGTCGCCTCGTCACGCCGTCACGCCGTCACTCCCGTCACCCCGTCGCCGGGGCCGTCGCGGGGGCGGTCGCCGCCGCCCGCGCCCCCTCGGCCGGCGCCGGCGCCCCGTCCTCCTCCGCGCACCGTTGCGCCGCCGCCCTTCGCGCCGCCGGGCCCATGGCGTAGGACGCCGCCACCATCGCCGCGCCCAGCAGCAGCCAGCCCGGCGTGCCCCACTCGACCAGCAGCCAGGTCAGCACCAGCGGGCCGAGGGTGCGGGCCACGGTGACGCCGGTGCCGAACAGGCCCTGGTACTCGCCGACGCGGTCGGCCGGGGCCAGGTCGAAGGAGAGCTGCCAGGAACCCGCGGACTGCCCCATCTCCGCGGCCGCTCGAGATGCAGATCGACGCCGACCCCGGACCAGAAATCGTTAACCAAGTCCCCCCTGGACATGCCCCCCGGCGGTGCGGTCGCCCGGACACGGGAAGGGCCGGGCACTCACCGGTACCCGGACCCCTACCCGGCCGTCGTTCGAACCGTCAGCCCTTGAGCGAAGCCATCCAGGCCTCGACCTCGCCGGAGCGGCGCGGCAGGCCGTCCGACAGGTTCCGGTTGCCGTCCTGGGTGACGAGGATGTCGTCCTCGATGCGGACGCCGATCCCCCGGTACTCCTCCGGCACCGTCAGGTCGTCGGCCTGGAAGTACAGCCCGGGCTCGACGGTGAGCACCATGCCGGGCTCCAGCGTGCCGTCGACGTACGACTCCACGCGCGCGGCCGCGCAGTCGTGGACGTCCATGCCGAGCATGTGACCGGTGCCGTGCAGCGTCCAGCGGCGCTGGAGACCGAGCTCGAGGACGCGCTCCACCGGGCCCTCGACCAGGCCCCACTCGACGAGCCTCGCGGTGAGCACGCGCTGCGCGGCGTCGTGGAAGTCGCGGTACTTGGCGCCCGGCCGGACGGCCTCGATGCCGGCCTCCTGGGCCTCGTACACCGCGTCGTAGATCTTCCTCTGGATCTCGGTGAAGCGGCCGTCGACGGGCAGCGTGCGCGTGACGTCGGCGGTGTAGTAGGTGTGCGTCTCGACGCCCGCGTCGAGGAGCAGCAGGTCGCCCGAGCGGACCGGTCCGTCGTTGCGCACCCAGTGCAGGGTGCAGGCGTGCGGGCCGGCCGCGGCGATCGTGCCGTAACCGACGTCGTTGCCCTCCACCCGCGCGCGGAGGAAGAACGTGCCCTCGATGTAGCGCTCGCTCGTGGCCTCGGCCCTGTCCAGGACCTTCACGACGTCCTCGAAGCCGCGGACCGTGGAGTCGACGGCCTTCTGCAGCTCACCGATCTCGAAGTCGTCCTTGACCAGCCGGGCCTCGGAGAGGAAGACACGCAGCTCCTCGTCGCGTTCGGCGGTGACCTTGTCGGTCAGGGCCGCCTCGACGCCCGCGTCGTGACCGCGCACGACGCGCACCGGACCGGTGGCCTCGCGCAGCCGGTCGGCCAGCTCGCGCACGTCGGCGGCCGGGATGCCGTACAGCTTCTCGGCCTCGGTGAGCGAGTGCCGGCGGCCGACCCACAGCTCGCCGTGGCCGGACAGCCAGAACTCGCCGTTCTCGCGGTCGGACCGCGGCAGCAGGTAGATCGTGGCCGTGTGACCGTCGTCGACCGGCTCCAGCACCAGGACGCCGTCCTCGGTCTGGTTGCCGGTGAGGTACGCGTACTCGACGGAGGCGCGGAAGGCGTACTCGGTGTCGTTGGAGCGGGTCTTCAGGTTGCCCGCCGGGATCACCAGTCGCTCGCCCGGGAAACGCGCGGAGAGTGCGGCGCGGCGGGCGGCGGTCTCGCCGGCCTGGGCGATCGGCTCCAGGTCGCGCAGCTCCGTGTCCGCCCAGCCGGACTTCATGTTCTCGGCCAGCTCGTCGGAGACGCCCGGGTACAGGCCGTTCTTGCGCTGCTTGACGGGCTCCTCGGACTCGGTCTCCGGTCCCGCTGCGGTGGCAGCGTCATCCGGCGTAGCCGGGGTGGGCTCGTCGGCCATGGTCATCCTCCTAGATACGGCACTGGACCCCCTCCATCGTACGGTCGTACGGAAGGGGGCCCAGGCCCGAATGACCTCTTACCCGCTGTCGTCGCCGCCCTACTCGAAACGGGCCGCCAGCAGCACCACGTCCTCGTCGCTGTCCTGGTCGTACAGGCCGTCCGGCAGCATCGTGCGCAGTACGTGGTCGGCGACCGCCCCGGGGTCCCGGCGCAGCGGCTTGGGCACCCCGGCGGCCGCCGCGTGCAGCCGGGCGAAGGCGCGGTCGGCCAGGTCGCCGGCGCGGTGCAGCAGTCCGTCGGTGTAGAGCAGCACCGTCTCGCCCGGTTCGGCCTCCAGTTCGACGCTCGGCGCCTCCCAGCAGGCCAGCATGCCCAACGGCGCCGAGACGGAGGTCTCCACGAACTCCGTGCGCCGCTCCCCGACCAGCAGCGGCGGGCAGTGCCCCGCGCCGGCCAGGGTGATCTTGCGCAGCGCGGGTTCGCAGTACGCGAACAGCGCGGTGGCGGACCGCGCGGGCTCGGTCAGCCGCAGCAGCAGCTCCAGGTCGGACAGGACGGCGACGGGGTCCTCGCCCTCCATCACCGCGTACGCCCGCAGGGAGGCGCGCAGCCGGCCCATCGCGGCGACGGCGCTCGGCCCGGACCCGGTGACGGAACCGACGGCCAGACCCAGTGCGGCGTCCGGAAGCGGCAGCGCGTCGTACCAGTCGCCGCCCCCGCGCGGGCCGGTTCGGTGCCGGGCGGCGAGCTGGACGCCGGGCACCCGCGGCAGCCGGGACGGCAGCAGCTCCTCGGACATGGTCTTCATGCACGCGCGTGTGCGCTCGAGCTCCACCAGCCGCGCCAGGTGCTCGGCGGCGTACCGGACGTACAGGCCGATCAGGTGGCGCCGGCGTTCGCCCGGCTCGGCGGGCTCGTCGTAGAGCCACACGGCCGCGCCCAGCCGGCCGGACGCGCCGTCCGTCTCCAGTGGCAGCGCGTAGCTGGCGGCGTAGCCGAGGCGGGCGGCCACCTCGCGATGACGGGGGTCCAGGCCGTCCCCGGACAGCAGGTCGGGCTCGGTGATCTCGCCGTCGCCGCCGGGCAGCCCGTCGAGGATGCGGCCGTAGGACAGGGCGCTGCGGGGGACGGTCTCGATGTGGCCGAGGTCGGCGCGGCCGAGGCCCAGTCCGATGGTGGTGTCGGGGCCCAGCCGGTCGGCCGGTTCGAGGACGACGAGACCGCGGCGGGCGCCCACGAGGGCGGCTCCGGCGTGCAGCAGCTCCTGGAGGGCGTCCTGCAGCACGGCCGTGCGGGCCAGGCGTTCGGTGAGTTCGTGCAGTGTGGTGAGGTCCGAGACCCAGCCGGCCAGCCGGTCCGTCAGCAGGGCTCCCGCTCCCGGCATGCCGGGAGCGCCGGACGACGGATCCGGGGGGACGGAGGCGGCCGCGGGGGCGGCGGAGCCGCCCGGCACGGCAGGCGCGGGCGGGACAGTGTGTGCGGGCGACGGAACCGTTGGATCGATTCCGGCCACTTTCGGAGGGTGAGGGGCGTTCATGGCATCCGGCTCTCGGACCGGAGCGTATTGCTCAAAAGCATCGCAAACCCCCATGTCATTCTGCGCCGCTAGCGGTGTCTCCACATGTACACGCACTCGTGAGGGGATGTCCAGCATTGTCCTGCCGGGCTCGCTGGTGTCCGCGGGGTCTTTGGGAGAATCGCGCACGGTTCTTCCGGCTCCCTTGCGAAATTGCAAGATTGGCTTAAAACTGCCTCGGGTAACGGTTGATTGCGGTCGACTGGCCTTGCTCAACGGAGCGTCACAGCGGTCGTGATGGGTACGTACTCGGTAAGGGCCAGGGGTCGTCGGGAGCTCGTGAGGAGCCTCCGGAACCTGGTGACCGCACCGGGCGTCATAGTCATCGACGACCGTGCCCCATCCTCCCGTGGCGGAGGCGGAGAGAAATACGTGCGACGTTAAACGCC
Source organism: Streptomyces sp. P3 (assembly GCF_003032475.1). Taxonomy (NCBI): domain Bacteria; kingdom Bacillati; phylum Actinomycetota; class Actinomycetes; order Kitasatosporales; family Streptomycetaceae; genus Streptomyces; species Streptomyces sp. P3. The sequence continues at coordinate 2,023,929 of NZ_CP028369.1, read as the reverse complement.
AGACTTCGCCACCCCACGCCACGCCCGGCATCAGATGGACGCGAGTCGGATCGAGTGGCCGCGCGAGCAGCCACCGCTCGACCCTGAGGGGTTCCCCTTGTCCGGTACAGGGGTGTGATGCGCCAAAAGGTACGCACAGTGAAGTGATCGACACATGGTGTGATGTGGCCCACGGTGTTGCCAGCGGTGCAACGGAAAGGAACGAGCGCTCATGCGCGAGATCCTCGGAAAGCGACGCAGGCTCCTGTCCCAGTCAGGCGACGCGGGACACGAGTTGATCGACTCGGCACTGACGTTCGCGACGGACTGGCAGTGGCCCGTCCTCCCGGGAGCGGCGGCCGACCAGCGGAGCACCTCCCGCTGCACCTGCCCCGACCCGGAGTGCACGGTCCCCGGTGCTCACCCCTTCGACCCCGGCCTTCTCGCCGCCACCTGCGACGCGCGCATGGTCCGCTGGTGGTGGGGCAACCGGCCGGCCGCACCGATCATCCTGGCCACCGGGGGCACGGCCCCCTGCGCGGTCAGCCTCCCCGCCCTCGCGGCGTCGCGGGCGCTCGTGGCGCTCGACGAGCAGGGCATGCGCCTCGGGCCGGTCGTCGCCTCGCCCACGCGCTGGTCCGTCCTCGTCAGGCCCTACTCGATGGAGCAGCTGGGTGAGCTGCTCTACGCCAAGGACTTCGTGCCGGGCTCCCTGCGCTTCCACGGCGAGGGCGGGTACCTCGCCCTGCCCCCGTCGGTGACGGGGGGCGGGGACATCCGGTGGGAGCGGGCTCCCCTGCCCGGCTCGGCCTCGCCCTGGGTGCCCGACGTCGAGGCCGTGGTGGACGCCGTGGTGGACGCCCTCACTCGTACGGGTGTGAACGCCCCCGAGTTGTAGGGGTGTCGGGTGCGCGCCGGTCGGGACGCCCGCGTCCGCCCTCTATCTTCCGCTACATGAACCTTCGTCTGCTCGCCCTCGGGGGCGTCGTGACCTGTGCGATCGCCCTGCCCCTGGCCATGGCGTCCGCGGGGCCGGCCGACGAGGACGGACGCGCGTCCGACCGGGCCGACGTGCACACGGCCGGCCGGCGCTCCTCAGACGCGGCCGGCGAATGGGCCGACGGCGCCGAGTGGGCCGACGGCTCGGCGGCCCGGCGCACGGGCGCTGTCGCCGTAGCGGGCGAGCCGCGTGCGGCCGAAGGGGCTGATGGGGTCGAAGGGGCTGATGGGGTCGAGCGGCGGGCGATCGCCGGGACCGCAGGTGCTGCCGGGCGCGGTGCCGGCGGTGCGGACCCCAAGGCGCCTCCCGGCGAGCCCTCCGGGTCGCCGCTGCTGGGGCTAGGCCTGACCACCGCCGCCCGGTGCGGCCCCGAGGTGACCTCCCCCGACGGAGTCGAGGCGCAGACCTGTGTGCTCTCCCAGGGTGAGGACACCTGGGCGCGCACCTACTACCGCAACGCCACGGGGCGCGCTCTGGACGCCTTCCTGAGCCTCATGGGCCCCGCGGGCCGCACCGTGCAGACGAGGTGCACGGTGGCCGCAGACGACGAGCCGGAGTCCTGTGAGACGCCCCACGAGCCGAGCCGCGGCGGGTCGGCCGCGTACACGGCGGTCACGGAGTTCGCCGAAGCGATCGCCGACGGCCCGCTGCTGCTGCGCTCCGGCAGTAACTTCCCCTCGGACACGGGCAGTTGACGTGCGGTGTAGGCGCGTGAGTGAGGCCGGAAACAGAAGAACCCGGTTGCTGGCGACGGGGGATGCACCAGCAACCGGGCTACTCGAACGGTAACAAGAGATCGCCGCTACGCAAATTCGATCTCTTGTTTTCGTCGGCTTTCCGGACATCGTCGAATCGGCGCTCGAGGCGTCGACTCCCCTTGTTCTGGGGGCAGTTGTGAGCGGGCTCACGCCGGCCGCCGGCGTCCGGGCCGCCGACCGGCCGGTCGGCGCGGCCGTCTCCCGGACCTCTGCGTCAGCTGAGCGTCACCTGTCGGTTGGTCAGGCCACCACGCGCGCGACGCTCGTCGGCGGTGAGCGGCGCGTCCGAGGCCAGCGCCTCGGCGAGGCGCTCGGCGAACTCGGCGGCAGGCTTCTCCACGTCGTCCGCGGTGACCGCGCTCGGCAGGTCCCAGACCGGCACCGTCACGCCGTGTGCCCGGAACGAGCCCACCAGACGCGTGCCCTCGCCGAGGCCGGAGCGGCCCGCCGCGTGCAGCCGCGCAAGGGCGTCCAGAAGCTGCTCCTCCGGGTGCGGCATGACCCAGCGCAGGTGGTTCTTGTCCGGGGTCTCGCACCAGTACGCGGCGTCGACGCCGGTCAGCTTCACGGTCGGGATCGCCGCAGCGTTGGCGCGCTCCAGGGAGGCGGCCACCTCCGGCGCGGCGTTCTCCGGGTCCGGGACCCAGAACTCGAAGCCACTGTGCACAACTGGCTCGAACGCGCCTTCGGGGTCGAGCAGATCCTGCATCCGCGAACCGTCCGCCGGGGCGCGGCGTGCCTGCACCGGAGTGCCGGGGTCCGACTCCAGTGCCCGCTGCAGGGTGTCCGCCAGGTCACGGCTGAGGTCGCCCGACGGCGTGTCGTTCTGCAGGCCGAGCAGCACCGAGCCGTCGTCGCGGCGCAGGGCGGGCCAGGCCATCGGCAGGACGGTGGCGAGCGTGACGGACGGGACGCCCTCGGGCAGACCGCCCTTCAGCGTCAGCTCCACCGTGGCGGCCGGCACCAGTTCGCGCAGCGCCACCCAGTCGCACTCGCCCGGCAGGCCCTCGAAGGGGCGCTGCACCAGCTCGGTCACCGCATGCGCGGCGGCCCGGCCGTGGCAGGCCTTGTAGCGGCGGCCGCTGCCGCACGGGCAGGGCTCCCGCGCGCCGACGACCGGGATGTCCGCGTCGGTGGGCTGCGGCCGCTTGGCGGTCGTCTGGGGTCGCTTCTTGGCCATCTGGGTGTCTCCCGGTTACGGCTCGTCTGGTACGGCGGGAGCCTAGCCGTTCGTACGCTCCGTCACGGGAACCTGTGGACAACGCGGCAGTCGTGCGCGACGCCCCGCGCGGCATCCGACCCCACGTGCCGGCCCCTCCGTCCCGGCTCTGCCCGTCCCGGCACTGCGCGTCCCCCGGCCCCTCGGTCCCGGTTCTGCGTGTCCCCCGGCCCCTCGGTCCCGGTTCTGCGCGTTCCGGTTCTGTGTCCCCCTGGTCCTGCCCTAGTCCAGGTCGTCGAAGGCGTCCGCGAAGTCGAGGCCTGGGATCGCGGCCACCGACGGTGCCGCGACCCGGCTCGCGAAGTCGTCGCGCCGACAGCCGGCGTCCGGGTCGTACACGTCGGCGTGGACGACGGCCCACACCGTCACCTCGCCGCGGGCGTCGTCCCGAACGCCCCAGTCGTCGGACAGCGCCGTGATGATGTTGAGCCCGCGGCCGCCGTGGGCGGTGACGGACGGGGTGGCCGGGGCCGGCCGGGTCGGGCCGCCGCCGTCGGTCACCTCGACCACCAGCCGGCCACTGGGGTCGACCCGCCACGCAGCCCGGACGTCGCCGTCCCCGGCCAGATCGTCGCCCAGTGGTCTGCCGTGCTTGCAGGCATTGCTCAGGAGTTCGGAAAGGATCAGTACAGCGTCGTCGATGACCGATTCCGACACTCCGCCTCTGCGCAACTGATCGCGCATGCGGTGCCTCGCGTTGCCCACGCCCGCAGGGCCATGGGATACGGCCATGCTCGACGACGCGGGCACCTCCTGTGCCACCACCAACGCCACCCCCGAGACCTCCTTCGCCCCACGCCACGGAGTGGATGCCCCATTGGCCTGTACCGGAAACCGGCCAATGCAGGTCCGGCGACGCATTCGGCACGGCCGAACACGCAGCGAACGCGCCGGAGCACTCCCTGTGAGCGCCTGTTCAGTGCGTGGCTGAATTTGGACGGTATGGCTGGAACGGAGAATGCTTCAGGTGGGCGGTGTGGTCAAGAGGTGTGGATGGGGCTTGTGGGACTTCTGTGACTTTCTCCGAACGGACTCCGGCTCCCCTCGGGCTTGGGGCTGGCGCCCGCGTGCGGAACAGGCGCGGGCCGAAGGAGGCACGGGCGGACGGAGGCGCGGCCGAAGCGGACGCGGGTTGAGGAGGCGCGGCCTGAGGAAGGCGCGGTTCGAGAGGGCACGGCACGGGCTGCAGAGGGAGGGGTTGAGGGGGTGCGGGCTGCACAGGGGAGGGGTTGAGAGGGTGCGGGCTGCACAGGGGAGGTGTTGAGAGGGTGCGGGCTCACGAGGCGTGGGCCCGCGGTCTCCGGGGTCAGCGGCCGAGTCGTCCGAGCACCGCGCGCGGGCGGTTGGTGATGATGGCGTCGACGCCCAGTTCGACGCAGAGATCGACGTCGCCGGGCTCGTTCACCGTCCACACGTGCACCTGGTGCCCGGCTCGTTTCAGCCGCTGGACGTAGGCGGGATGGCTGCGCACGATCCGCATGGACGGGCCGGCGATCCCGACGCCCGCGGGCAGCCGGCCGTCGCGCAGCCGAGGCGAGACGAACTGCATCAGGTACACGGTCGGCAACGTGGGAGCGGCGGCGCGCACCCGGTGCAGCGAGCGGGCCGAGAAGCTCATGATCCGCACCGGGGACTCGGCCCCCGAGGCCGGCGCGTCCAGGTCGAACTTCTTCAGCAGTGCCAGCAGCCGCTCCTCCACCTGTCCGGCCCACCGCGTCGGATGCTTGGTCTCGATGGCCAGTTCCACCCTGCGTCCCGCGTCGGAGACGAGCTCCAGCAGTCGCTCCAGGGTCAGGACGGAGGTCTCCTCGCGGTCCTCGGGCCGGACCTCCCAGTCCGGGTCCTCCTCGCGGGCCTGCCAGGCGTCGCGGGCCTCCTTCGTCTTCCAGGAGCCGAAGTCCAGCGCCGCGAGGTCGGCGAGCTCCAGGGCGGAGACCGCGCCGCGGCCGTTGGACGTACGGTTGACGCGACGGTCGTGCACGCAGACGAGATGGCCGTCCGCGGTCAGCCGTACGTCGCACTCGAGGGCGTCCGCACCGTCCTCGATCGCCTTCTTGTACGCGGCCAGGGTGTGCTCGGGGGCCTCCTCGGAAGCGCCTCGGTGAGCGACGACTTGAATGTGGTGCTGCCGTGCGTGAGTCACCGCGTCATCGTGCCACCGGCGCGCGGTCGTCTGAGAACCCTCTGAGATCTTTCGAAGATGCGCGCTTATTGTGCGTAATAGCCCTTATAAAGAATGGTCAAGGACCCACAGCCACCGCTTATGGTGCTCTGACGGCCCGTGGGAAAAGCTGAGACGTACACAGGAACACCTGTACTGCTTCAGCACGCGACGAGCGTGACCTGAGTACGACCGACGACAACAGCCGTGGATCGAGGAGAAGAGCTGTGAACACCGAGAACGAGGGCAAGAACGAGGGCACCCAGGTACCCCCGGCCCCGTCCGCACCCCCCGTGCCGGTGGATTCTCCCTCGGCCTCCGCGCAGCAGTCCGCGCCGGACGCGGGCGCGCCCACCACGGAGCTCCCGGCGACGCACGTACCGGCGCCGGAAGCGCCCGCCCACGCGGCGGGTGCTCCCGACGCCGGATGGCCGCCGCCCACCGCGCCGCAGGGCGCCCCGGTGCCGACGGACGGCGACTGGCCGCCGCCGGCCCCCTCGGCGTCGCACACGGCCACGGCCATGGCCCCGGCACCGCCCGCCGGCGCCCCACACGGCTCTCAGGCCACCCCCGGAGGCGACTGGCCGGGCCAGGCCCCGGTCACGCCGGCGTACGCCGATGCGGGCACGCACGCGTACGGCGACGGCGGGGCGGGCACGCACGCGTACGGCGACGGCGGGGCGGGCACGCACGCGTACGGCGACGGCGGGGCGGGCACGCACGCGTACGGCGACGGCGGGGCCGGTGGTGCAGAAGGCGCCGGTGGGGCCGTCTGGGGCGCGTCCTATCAGCAGCCCGCCCCGAAGTCCGGCCGGGGCCGTGGCGGGCTCGTCGCAGCGATCCTGGTCGCCGCGCTGGTCGCGGGCGGCCTGGGCGGCGGCCTCGGCTACACGCTCGCCAAGAACGGCGACGACACGGGCTCGACCACCGTCTCCTCCTCCACCAACGGCGGCGAGGTCAAGCGCGACCCGGGCACCGTCGCCGGCGTCGCCGCCAAGGCGCTGCCCAGCACGGTGACCATCCAGGCCGAGTCCAGCAGCGGCGAGGGCGGTACCGGCACCGGCTTCGTGTTCGACACCCAGGGCCATATCGTCACCAACAACCACGTGGTCGCCGAAGCGGTCGACGGCGGCAAGGTGACGGCCACCTTCCCGGACGGAAAGAAGTACAACGCCGAGGTCGTGGGGCACGCCCAGGGCTATGACGTCGCCGTCATCAAGCTCAAGAACGCCCCCTCCAACCTGAAGCCGCTCACTCTCGGCGACTCCGACAAGGTGGCGGTCGGCGACTCGACCATCGCGATCGGCGCGCCCTTCGGCCTGTCCAACACGGTCACCACGGGCATCATCAGCGCGAAGAACCGCCCGGTGGCCTCCAGCGACAGCACCGGCAGCTCGGCCTCCTACATGAGCGCCCTGCAGACGGACGCCTCCATCAACCCCGGCAACTCCGGCGGCCCGCTGCTGGACGCCTCGGGCAACGTCATCGGCATCAACTCCGCGATCCAGTCCACCGGCGGCGGCGGTCTGGGCGGCACCACGCAGTCCGGCTCGATCGGCCTCGGCTTCGCCATCCCGATCAACCAGGCCAGGTACGTCGCCCAGCAGCTGATCAAGACGGGCGAGCCCGTCTACGCGAAGATCGGGGCGTCGGTCTCCCTCCAGGACTCCTCCGGCGGCGCGAAGATCAGCCCCACGGCGGCGGGCGGTGCGTCCGCGGTCGAGTCGGGCGGTCCGGCGGCCAAGGCCGGCCTGAAGCCCGGCGACGTCATCACCAAGCTCGACGACATGGTGATCGACAGCGGGCCGACCCTCATCGGCGAGATCTGGACCCACCAGCCCGGCGACAAGGTCACGATCACCTACGAGCGGGACGGCAAGTCCCACACCGTCGACCTGACCCTCGGTTCCCGCAAGGGAGACAACTGACCGTCCGGCCCGCCAGGGGCGTACGCGCGCGTGACACCCGGCCACAGGCGGTGAGCCGGGCCCGCTCCTCCCACGCGGGGCGGCATGGCCGACGGATCTCACGGCCGTCGGTTCTCGTCGTCGCGCGGGGCCTCCCGACCCACCGCCCCACGTGTCTGCGTGTGGACCAGGCGTGGACCAGCGTTGCGAGACAAACAGCACGTCAGCGCCTGGTCAGAGGGTTTGCGCTGTTGCGGGCCAGAGGGCGCGGGGCGTCGTGAAATGGGAGGGGGAAAGCCCCCGCCCTCCGGCTCGTTCCGGATTGCGGGGGCCTCGGGTGCCCACGCGATCAGTTGTTGTTCTTCATGGTGGAGCCGGTTCCTCCCGGCTCCTTCGGCGCCCAGCTGGGAGCTTGGGTGGCGTCCTTGAAATCGGTCGACTTCATCAGAACCCGCCAGTCCTCCTTGCCCGCATCGCCGTCGAGCCGAACGGTGAACTCTTTGACCTGGTGGGTGCCATGGAAGTACAGGACCACGACCTGGCGTTCTGAACCGTCGTCATAGAAATCGCCTGTCACTTTGCCGCGGGCGCCGGCTCCGAAGCCCTTGATCCAGTTCTCGGCGGTCTTTTGGGCTACCGCATCGCTGCTGTCGCCCGTCGCCAGCTTGCGGAGCTCAGCCGTCCTGCCGTCGGCGATGTCCCACACGAGCTCTTGCATCACCAGCAACGAGCCGGTGGAGGGGTAGCCGACCACATGCAATGGCTCGTGGTCGGCGTACGCCTGCTCGTAGGACGCGCCCGGCCCTCTGGCGTCGGCAGAGCTGCTGTCGAGGACAGCACATCCAGACGTCAGCAGCACTGCTGCTGCCAGCCATCCGGCCGCTGCATGGCTCTGCTTCAACCTGGGCATCTCATGTTCCTTGTTGCTAGCGGGTCTTGGGCCTGACGATCGTGACCTTCTCGATCGGGTTCGAGGTGTGACTGTACCGAGTGATTACCTCGTGGAGGGTGGTCTGATTCTTCAGGCCGTGCTGCACGATCCCCGCGTGCCCCTGCACCATGGACGAGACGATCGCCACGTGGTTGTAAATCCTCTCCTTCTTCCACTTGAAGAAGACGAGATCCCCCACCTTGGCGTTGTACTCGTGCGGTTGGATCGCGCCGTTCCGCCACTTGGTCACGTGCCGCCGGAGGTAGTCCGCGCTCGTCCAACTCCAGCTCTTGCCGAACCCGTACCTACCCTGCCACCAAGCGTTGTCCGCCTTGCGGCCGCCGGGGCGCATCTTCATCCCGCCCCCGTGGTACAGAGCCTTCGAGACGAAGTTCGCGCAGTCCGTCCTGTACTCCCACCGAGTGTCCAGGTTGTTGTACGCCCAGTTGGCCGTTCCGTTGCCGCTGATCGCTGCGGCTGCGGCTGCGGCTGCGGCTGCCGAATCTGCCGAATCTGGCGACGTGGACGCCGGGTCGGCGTCAGGGCGATAGATGCCTTCGTCGATGAGCGGCTGCGGCTCCTCCCCCTGATCGGCGGGGATGTTGCCGTTTGCGTCAGGAAGGTGCGGATCGGTTGAAGGGGCGGGCCACCCTCTTGAGATCCACACGGAATCGGCAACCGCTGCGGAGGTGTTGTCGCCAACGTCTGTGGAGGCGTCGTCGGCAGCGCTTATGGAGGCGTCCGCTGTTTCTGTTATGGCTCCGGTGGCGTCGGGGACGTCTGTGGAGGCGTGCGCCGTTCCGGTGACTGCGCCGGCGGCGGTGAGGGCGAGCACTGCTGCGCCGGTGATCGTACGGCCGAGCTTGTTGCGCAAGAGTCGGGTCCTTCCCCCTGTGATGAATCCCGGCCGCCCGTTGGTCGGATCGGTGCGGCTTTCGGGACACGTTGACTATGGGGATGGAGAGACGGATGCGCAGGTTCCCGGTTTGCCGGTTTCGAGTGGCAGCCGAGCCGGAGCACCTGGGTGAAAGGCGGAGGCGTCACCTCTCCTCAGCAGGTGGGGTGACGCCTCGTAGCCGCGATGCGGAGGACTTTCGGAGCGGGAGCACCACGCTTGTCCTTGACCGGCTTCGGCGTGATGGCGGCGAGCGTGCCAGCGATGCTCGCGCGGTGGTTGGCTGAAGCGCCAGGCCATTACCTTTGCGGCGGTTCTCACTCTCGCCACCGCATGGACGGGCGCTCTCGCGCAGATCCTCTCCCGAGTCGTCACACACTGCGTCCCAACCGTCGGTGTGGCCGGGCATCCGGTCGGAGCTGACGCCATCCCCGACGCACGCGCGCGTGATCGCTGACCTCGGCGACTGGAGTGCGTGGCCGCAGGCACTTCTCATGGCGCGGCGCCCGACCCTACGGAGCGGAAGGTTGCAGGGCTTCGAGCGGAGGAAGGGGACAGCGGACTCCGCGTGGACCACGGCCCCCGCGCAACACTCGGTGCCGGTACGCTGTACCCGCTCCGCCCCAGGTGGGCAGGGGCGCAGGTGGGTTGCCGAGCGGCCTAAGGGAACGGTCTTGAAAAACGCGAGAGCGTGACAGCGTTCCGATGGGCCCGGGTGTCGACCACTCCGCAGGTCATAGACGTGCTGGTCAGAAGGGGTGCTTCTCGATGAGGGGCGCCCCTTCTGCGGGCGAGCTGTCTCACTTTGATCAACCTCTGTCACGGTGTGACTCAGTGCTGTGGACCAGACGTGGACCGGAGTCCGGCACAAGCGAACCTTGTACCCACTGGTCAGCACCCCTTGCGGTCTGGAGCATGGACCGTTGCCCAGAACCGTGTGAGGCCGGAAGTGCCAAGACACGGCAATGAGTGAGGCGGTCTGCCGGAAGTGTGGCTTCCGGCAGACCGCCTCTGCTCGTTGCGAGCTATCGGATCAGAGGAGCGCACCGTCGGTGATCTGAGTGGCTGTGCCGTTCTTGACCACGACCTCGGCCTCCACGCCCTTCTTGGCGGCCTTCTCCAGGTCGGCCTCCTCGCAGGGGGCGTCCACCTTCGAGCCGGCGGTGCCGCAGATCTGGCCCCCGCCCAGGATCACGGTGTCCTCGGCGAGGAAGAACGCCTGCTGCTCACCGCCGGAGCCCTTGGCTGCAGGACCGTCGACCAGGTACTTGCCGGGTGCCACGTACCGCACGATGCCGTACCAGGTGCCGCTGACGCCCTTGCCCTTGTTGAGGCCTTCCACGACGGTCTCGCCGGAATCGGATGTGCTCCCGGAACCAGACGTGCTGCCGCCGGACGTGTTCCCGGAACCGGACGTCTTGCCGCCGGACGTGCTGCCACCGGACGTCTTCCCGGAACCAGACGTGCTGCCGCCGGACGTGTTCCCGGAACCGGAGGGGGACGCGGAGGCACCGCTGACGCCTGTCGCACCAGACTTGCTCGCCGCCACAGACGCGTCGGCCTTGCCGGAGGAGCTGTCGGCGTCGCTCTGGTTGCACGCCGTCATCAGCAGGGTGCCGCCCAGGAGCGCGACGGAGACAAGGAAGGCCTTGCGGCAGTTGCGGATCATGTGTCAGTTCCCCTGCGTGATCTACTGGTTGGGGCTGAGGTGCGGGCGTCCCTCGGCACGTGCTTGATCATTATGAGGGGCCCAGGGGCCGAGCGGATGCCTCGCTCCTTGATCCAAGACGACGCCGTAACGGTCCCGTGACATGACCAACTCGACTTCACTGAACCGGGGTTGTTACTCCCCTCCGGACGCCGGGGGCATCGAGGGTTGCCGATCACCTGTGCGGGGTGCTGGCGGAGTGTCAGCCGGGCCGCCAGGCCCTTGCTCCAAGGGCTCCAGATCGTGCGGAACACAGGGCGTAGGCGATCGCAAGAAGGTGCCATCCCCTCCCCGTCAGGGGGGTGAAGATGGCACCTGTTGGGCGAACGGACGGCTCTCTCTATTCTCGTTCAGCAGCCTTCAAAGCCCGTTCGATCTGGTCGTTCGAGCGCTGTTGGTTGCGGTGAGTTGCCTTGGCGTAGAAGCGGAACAGGACTGCGATGCTGTGGCCCGCCCGGCGTGCGACCTCGGCCGGAGAGACGCCGGACTCAAGCCAGAGCGAGACGCCCGCGTGGCGCATGGAGTATGGGACGTCAGCCAGCGGCGAGGCTGCCTCGGACTGCGTCAGTACCGCGAGCCGGGCGATCTTCCACGCCTCTCCGTACTCCTTGGACAGGAGGTGGCCGCCCTGGGGCGCGCGAAAGAGCCGGCCGTCCTCGGCAGTGCCGAACTCCTTGATGTGCTCGCGGACGGTGCTTTCCGCGGACTGGCGTGAGGCCTGGCAGCCGCTGATCGCGGGAGGGCGCTGGTGACCGAAACAGAGCCAGTGGACCCCGTGTGGACCACGGGCCCCGCGAGCAGCCCGCGCCCGGTAGTCTGTACCCGCTCCGCCCCAGGTGGGCCGGGGCGCAGGTGGGTTGCCCGAGCGGCCTAAGGGAACGGTCTTGAAAACCGTCGTGGCAGCGATGTCACCGTGGGTTCAAATCCCACACCCACCGCAGCGCAGGTCAGAGACTTGCAGGGCGGAAGGGGTGCCACTCTCCGGAGCGGCACCCCCTCCGCGTTCACCCTGTCTCATCCTGATTCGCCGGTATCCCAGCTCTGACCAGTGCGTATGGGCCGTCTATGGGCCATCTGTGGGCCAGGATCCGGGGCGCGCGTCGCTTGTCACTCCTGGGCCCAGTCGAACGGCATGGGGGCGTCCGGCGGGATCACCCACGGGCGGGGGTACCGGGCGTGACAGCCGGTGCAGCGTGCGACAAACGGTCCTGCTTCGGGGTTGGTGAGAACGCTGTAGTGGCTGGACACCTTGGCGGGGAGCATGTAGCCGTTCGCTGTCGTCTCCAGACCAGGCCATGCCGGCGAGCACTGGCAGAGCTGTTCCACTGCGAATGACGCGCCCTCGGCAGTCTTCGTCGTGCGCTTGAACAGGTCGGTGAAGGTCTCACGTACGGACACGGCAGACTCGCTTTTCGATGCGGGTGATCCGGGGCGTCGAGATTACAGCGCGGTCGGCGGAACGGCTTCCGGCGGCAGCTGCAAGGGGGCGAGTGATGACGGCCCCTGAGCTTCCGGCGAGGCGGGCATGTAAGACCCCTCACGCTCCGTGACTGCCGGTCTCGGCAGTCACGGAGCATGGGGGCCGACACCACGGCGGCGCTGTACCAGCGGGCCTGTCCACTCTCGTCGTCCTCACCGGAGAGGCCAGCCGGACGACTCAGGAGCGACTGCCGCGCGGCGAAGCCGAGCATCGGCTCATTCAGTCGGAGGTACAGGTCGATGCGGGCCGGCGCGCCGGAGGGTTCACGGGGCCGGGCGGTGCGCCGTCATCCGGGCCGCGGACGCGATCGTCCCCCGGGCCTCCCGGGCCGTCAGCCCGGTGTGGACGGCCGCGGTGATCAGGTCCTCGGTCAGTTCCGCGCCGATGCCGTTCTCGTGGGCCCGGCAGGCCGCCCAGAACAGCCGGGTGTTGCGCTGCCCCTCGTGGGCGGCCAGGACGAACTGGATCAGGCCCCGGCCGTGCGCGCCGCCCGCCGGCGGCCGCCTGCCCTGGCGGGCGGAGCGCGGCGGTGGGACCAGCAGGCGCAGCAGGGAGGGCGGGCAGGGTGCCGGCGGGAGGTGGGCACTGCCGGGGTCGGCGGCGTAGACACCGTGTGCGGTGCGGGATCCGGGGCCGACCAGGTAGCCGCCGGCACCGCGGATGTCGATGCCGGGGGCGAGCCGGCCGGCCGAGTTGGGGACGACGACGTCCGGCGGGCCGGTGAGCCAGAGGTGCCGTCCACCGGACGGAGTGAGGACGACGACCGTCGGCGGGATCGTGAAGAGGTGCCGCATGGCCAGTTCGCGCAGGGCCGCCGAGGAGTCCGTGCCCGACTTGGTGTCCAGGTCGATGCCGACGAGATGGTGCGGCGGCAGCCCGCAGGCGATGCCGTACCCGGTGGCCCAGGGCGCGGCGGCGAAGAGTGCGCGGATGCGGGCGGGGTCGGTGGTGGCGTCGTACACGCCGTGGCCGGGGCGGCCGCATTCGCCGTGGCAGGGCGGGGCGGCGGGATCGTCCACGCGCACGTCTCGGTGGCCATGTCGGTGTTCGTCGAGGTGTTCGTCGCGGTGGGGGGAGCGCAGGGCCGGGAGCTTGGTCCTGGACAGGGGGATGACGGCCAGGCCGCGTTCGGCGGCCGACAGGGCGTGGGCGAGGGCCAGCGTGGTGGCCTGCCGGGGGAACCGGTCGCTAGTGGCCATGCCTTCATTGTCGTACACGCGTTCGAAATAGGGAAGGGGTGCGTGCCGGGGTGTGCCGCGCCGGCCGGCCCTGTCGGAGGCTTGACAGCGGTTCGTATCTGACGGACAGTCAGAAACCGTTCTGTCACCGGCAGTCCGCACGCATCGCCCGTCCCGGTCCTGGAAGGAGTGCGGTCGTGGACGACGACGATCTCCACCGGCGGCTCAAGGCCTACGAGGGCCGCCCCGCCGCGGTCGCCGGCACCGGCCGGGATCCCGTCAACGCGCCCATGATCCGGCACTGGTGCGAGGCGATGGGCGACCGCAACCCGGCGTACACCGGCCCCGGCGCGATCGCCCCGCCCGCCATGCTGCAGGCATGGATCATGGGTGGCCTGAGCGGTCACCAGGGGCGCGCGCAGGCCTACGACGAGCTGCTCACCCTGCTCGACGACGCGGGCTGCACCGCGGTCGTGGCCACCGACTGCGAGCAGGAGTACCTGCGTCCCCTGCGGCCGGGCGACGAGGTCGCCTTCGACACGGTGATCGAGTCGGTGTCGCCGCGCAAGACCACCAAGCTGGGCGCCGGGCACTTCGTCACGACGCGGACGGACGTCCGCGTGGCCGGGACGCTCGTCGGCACCCACCGCTTCCGCATCCTCAAATACGCCCCGGCCACGCGGAATCCGCGACCCCCCGAGCGTCGCCCCCGCCCCGTCGTGAACCGCGACAACGCCGGTTTCTGGGAGGGCGTCCGCGATCGCCGCTTCCTCATCCAGCGCTGCGCCGTCTGCGACACCCTCCGCTTCCCGTGGCTGCCCGGCTGCAACGCGTGCGGCGCGCCCGAGTGGGACGTCGTCGAGGCCGGCGGTGCGGGGACGGTCTTCTCGTACGTCGTGATGCACCACCCGCCCTTCCCGGCGTTCTCCCCGCCCTACGCGGTGGGCCTGATCGAGCTCGCCGAGGGTGTCCGGGTCATCAGTGACGTGGTGGACGTCCCCTACGACAAGGTGCGGGTCGGCATGCCCGTGGAGCTGGAGTTCCGCACCTACGACGACGAGTTGACGCTGCCCGTGTTCCGCGCGCGGGAGGGAGCCGTATGAAGGCCGGTGACGTGCTGCCGCCGCTGGAGATCGAGGTCACCCGCACCCTGATCGTGGCCGGCGCCCTCGCCTCGCGCGACTACCAGGACGTCCACCACGACCCCGAACTCGCCCGGCGGAAAGGGTCGCCCGACATCTTCATGAACATCCTCACCACCAACGGCCTGGTCGGCCGCTACCTCACCGACTGGTTCGGCCCGACGACCGTGCTGCACAGGGTGGCCATCCGGCTGGGGGCGCCCAACCACCCGGGCGACACGATGGTGTTGCGGGGCCGGGTCGAGGAGGTCGACGGGGACACCGCAGTGGTGCGGGTCACCGGGGACAACGGCGTCGGCCGCCACGTCACCGGCACGATCACACTCACCGTCCCAGGGTCGGGTTCGGAGTCGGGTTCGGAGTCGGGGGCGGGGATCAGATGAGCGTGCGGGAGCGCGACCGGCTCGGGGGGCGGGCAGCCGTCGTCGGGATCGGGGCGACGGAGTTCTCCAAGGACTCGGGGCGCAGCGAACTGCGGCTGGCGACGGAGGCGGTACGGGCCGCACTGGACGACGCGGGGCTCGTGCCGGCCGACGTGGACGGCATGGTGACGTTCACGATGGACACCAGCCCGGAGATCACCGTGGCGCAGGCCTGCGGGATGGGCGAGCTGTCCTTCTTCTCGCGGGTCCACTACGGCGGCGGGGCGGCCTGCGCGACCGTGCAGCAGGCGGCGCTGGCGGTGGCGGCGGGCGTGGCCGACGTCGTCGTCTGCTACCGCGCCTTCAACGAGCGCTCGGGACGCCGCTTCGGCTCGGGGGTGCGGCACCGCGAGCCGTCGGCGGAAGGAGCGGCGCTCGGCTGGTCGCTGCCGTTCGGGCTGCTCACCCCCGCGTCCTGGGTGGCGATGGCGGCCCAGCGGTACCTGTACGCCTACGGGCTGACCGGGCAGGAGGCCTTCGGTCCGGTGGCCGTCACGGCCCGTCGGCACGCGGCGCGCAATCCGGCCGCCTACTTCCACGGTCGGCCGATCACCCTCGCCGACCACGCGGCCTCCCGCTGGATCGCCGAACCCCTGCGGCTGCTGGACTGCTGCCAGGAGACCGACGGCGGTCAGGCCCTGGTCGTCACCTCGGTGGAGCGGGCCCGCGACCTGCCTTACCCGCCCGCCGTGATCGCCGCCGCGGCGCAGGGGGCGGGCCGGGCCCAGGAGCAGATGACCAGTTTCTACCGCGACGACCTGACGGGCCTGCCGGAGATGTCCGTGGTCGCCCGTCAGCTGTGGCGGACCTCCGGGCTGGCGCCGGCCGACGTCGACGTCGGAATTCTGTACGACCACTTCACCCCGTTCGTACTGATGCAGCTGGAGGAGTTCGGCTTCTGCGCGCCGGGCGAGGCCGCGGGCTTCGTGGCGGAGGACCGGCTGCCGCTGAACACCCACGGCGGCCAGCTCGGCGAGGCCTACCTGCACGGGATGAACGGCATCGCCGAGGCCGTACGGCAGCTGCGGGGCACGTCCGTGAACCAGGTGCCGGGGGCCGCACGGGCGCTGGTGACGGCGGGCACCGGCGTGCCGACCTCGGGCCTGGTGCTGGTCTCGGACGGCTGAGACCCCGGGACCCCGGGAGCCCGAGACCCCGAGACCCCGAGACCCCGGGAGCCTGAGGCCCCGAGAGCCTGACATCCCGAGGACGGCCCGGGAGCGCACGCCCCACGCGCGGTCCGGGGGCGGCCCGGGCGTACGGCAGGGAGGCCCACGCATGGCCCGGGCGTACGGCCGGGAGGTCAAGGGCCCGGGGACGCGCGGCTGGGAGGGCGGGGACGACGCCCGGGCGCCCAGGGTCATCCCCGACGGGCGGCGAGGGCTCGTCCACCTGTAGGGGTGGAGCAGGCGCCACCCCTACAACCTGAGGGGGACGCGTCTTAGGGACCTGCGGCCGATCCGCACGCCCGGCAGGCGAACCTAGCGTGGGAGCCATGACCACACTCGTCTGCACCAGCGCGTCGAACGGCAGGACGCGGCCCGCACCATACCCGTCCTTCGCGTCGTACGTCAGGGCCCGTCAGCCGGTGCTGCTGCGCACCGCCAGGTCGCTGACGGCGAACCCGAACGACGCGGAGGATCTGCTGCAGACCGCCCTCGCCAAGACGTACGTCGCGTGGGAGCGGATCGAGGACCAACGGGCGCTCGACGGCTATGTCCGTCGTGCCCTGGTGAACACGCGCACGTCGCAGTGGCGCAAACGCAAGGTCGACGAGTTCATGTGCGACGAGCTGCCGGAGCCGGAGCCGGTGACCGGCGGGAACGACCCGGCCGAGCAGCAGGCGCTGCACGACGCGATGTGGCAGGCGATCACGAAGCTGCCCGCGCGGCAGCGCGCGATGGTGGTCCTCAGGTACTACGAGGACCTCAGTGAGGCTCAGACGGCCGAGGTGCTCGGCGTCTCGGTGGGCACCGTGAAGTCGGCCGTGTCGCGGGCGCTCGGCAAGCTGCGCGAGGACCCTGAACTGGGGCTTGTGCGATAGCGGGCCGACATAGTGTTTTGACCGGGGCTTTAACGTGATCTGATCGATCACCGCCTCCTAGTGACATACCGAGCGGTATGTGCGCAGAATCAGCACAACCGTTACCACCGCGTAGGCAATGTCGCCGCCCTGGGAGGACGCCGTGCTGAGCACCATGCAGGACGTACCGCTGCTGATCTCGAGGATCCTGACGCACGGGGCCACGATTCACGGCTCGGCACAGGTGACCACCTGGACGGGCGAGGGGGAACCGCACCGCCGTTCCTTCGCCGAGATCGGCGACCGCGCCGCACAGCTGGCGCACGCCCTGCGCGACGACCTCGGGGTGTCGGGCGACGACCGGGTCGCCACGCTCATGTGGAACAACGCCGAGCACGTCGAGGCCTACTTCGCGATCCCCGCGATGGGCGCCGTGCTGCACACCCTCAACCTGCGCCTGCCTCCCGAGCAGCTGGTGTGGATCGTCAACCACGCGGCCGACAGGGTGGTCATAGCCAACGGGTCGCTGCTGCCGCTGCTCGCCCCGCTGCTCCCGCACCTCAGGACGGTCGAGCACGTCGTCGTCTCCGGACCCGGCGACCGCTCCCTCCTCGACGGCGCCCACGCGCGCGTGCACGAGTACGAGGACCTCGTCGCGGGCAAGCCGGCCGTCTACGACTGGCCCGAGCTGGACGAACGCCAGGCCGCCTCCATGTGCTACACCTCGGGCACCACGGGCGACCCCAAGGGCGTCGTCTACAGCCACCGGTCGATCTACCTGCACTCCATGCAGGTCAACATGGCCCAGTCGATGGGCCTGACCGACCAGGACACCTCGCTCGTCGTCGTCCCGCAGTTCCACGTCAACGCCTGGGGACTGCCGCACGCCACCTTCATGACCGGCGTGAACATGCTGATGCCGGACCGGTTCCTGCAGCCCGCGCCGCTCGCCGAGATGATCGAGAGCGAGAAGCCCACGCACGCGGCCGCCGTCCCCACCATCTGGCAGGGCCTGCTGGCCGAGCTCACCGCCAAGCCGCGGGACGTCTCCAGCCTCACGCAGGTCACCATCGGCGGCTCGGCCTGCCCGCCGTCCCTCATGACCGCCTTCGACGGGCTGGGCATGCGGGTCTGTCACGCCTGGGGCATGACGGAGACCTCCCCGCTCGGCACCATCGCCCGTCCGCCGGCCCACGCGGTCGGCACAGACGAGGAGTTCGCCTACCGCCTCACCCAGGGCCGCTTCCCGGCCGGCGTCGAGGCCCGCCTCACCGGCCCCGGCGGCGAACGCCTGCCCTGGGACGGCGAGTCGGCCGGCGAGCTTGAGGTGCGCGGCGCCTGGATCGCGGGCGCCTACTACAACGGCCCCGACTCCGAACCCCTGCGCCCCGCCGACAAGTTCAGCGAGGACGGCTGGCTCAAGACGGGTGACGTCGGCACGATCTCCCCCGACGGCTTCCTCACCCTCACCGACCGAGCGAAGGACGTCATCAAGTCCGGCGGCGAGTGGATCTCGTCGGTGGACCTGGAGAACGCGCTGATGTCCCACCCGGACGTCACCGAGGCCGCCGTAGTGGCCGTCCCGGACGAGAAGTGGGGCGAGCGCCCGCTGGCCACGGTCGTCCTCAGGGAGGGCTCCACCGCCGACTTCACGTCCCTGCGCGCCTTCCTCGCCGCAGAGGGCGGCATCGCCAAGTGGCAGCTCCCCGAGCGCTGGACGATCATCGAGGCCGTCCCGAAGACGAGCGTGGGCAAGTTCGACAAGAAGAAGATCCGCGAAGCGCACAGGCTGGGCGAACTCGACGTGACCAAGCTCAGCTGACCTCGCTGACCTCGCCGACCTCGCCGAACTCGCTGAGCGGCGAGAGCCCCCGGCCCTTGAATTGGCCCCGGCCGGGGCTCTCGCCGTTGCCACTGCTCCCACCCCGACACAGCCCGCCCACCGGCTCACCCGGGAGGCGGGCTGCCGCTTCTGCGAACCTCCCGCCGGGCGCGTCGTCCGCGCTCCGGCCCAGCTGGATCACGAGGGTTTCCCACCGCGGGCCACTGGCCACCCATCGGCACACCGCATGTCGTCAGGGAAGCACCGAGCAGGGCCATGGCCATGGCGGCCGACTCGACCCGAAGCCGTGGAGCAGAACGCTTGCTCGCCGAAGGCTTGGCAAGCCGACGACCAGGGAAGACCTGCACGGCGTTGATCACGGGGGTGCAGAGCAGCAAAGCACCGAGGATGCGTTGTGGTTCAGTCCAGCCGGGTGGCGCTGTTGGCCACCATGGCGTCGCGCTGGTATTCAGCGAGCCCGGGCGTGATGGCCTCGTATGCGGCGCGCCAGGTCTCGTTGTCGACGATGGAACGTGCGAGGGCCCGGTAGTCCTCGGCGGAGACAGCGCGCAGTTCGGCCAGGGCCCGGTACTGGGCATCGATCTCGGCCTGGACGGGGGCGGCGTCGGCCGGTTGGCCCGCGGCCAGGAGTTCGGCCAGCCGGATCATCTGCGCCGTGCGCTCACGGTGCGCGGCGTCGGCGCCGGCCTGGCTCATCGTGGTGGCGCGCTGTCCGACCTCGTGGGCGAGTTCGGGGTAGTCGCGCATGTTGTGCTCGTAGTGGGCGGGCGTCACGCCCTCGAAGAGGTTCTCCGGACGGTTGATGGTCATGGGACGGTCGTCCTTCCTGGACTGCTCCAGTTCGGCGATCGTGCGGGAGACGGTGCCGGCCAGGACGTCGATCCGGTCCCGCTCCGCGAGGAGGCGCCGGTGGTGGCTTCGCAGGGCGTCCACCTCGTCGACCTGCTGGGACAGAATCCGGCCGATCTCCGGCAGCCCGACACCCAGCGCCCGCAGTACGAGGATCTGCTGGAGCCGCAGGAGCTGGCGTTCCCCGTAGTACCGGTGACCGTTGGTGCCGATCCGGGCCGGTGGCAACAGGCCGGTCTCGTCGTAGTGGCGCAGTGTCCGGGCGGTCACGCCCGACAGCCGGGCCACCTCCGCGATCGGCCGGTCCATCACCACTCCCGCACGTGTGTCGCCGGGCCGGTCTCTCCGGCCCTGGTCACGACGGTAGAAGCTGCCGCAACGGCAACTTCAACCCCGAAACCCGGAGTCCTCGTTGGCGAACGGACATGACGGTCCGGCCCCGGTGGCGGGTCCTGCCGCCCGGGAAGATCCGGTCCACTGCCGGGTGGGGACTCGGGTGCGAAGCGGGTGGTCGACTCGGCGCCGGTGTTGTGCCGGCGGACAGGGGAGGCGTTCGAGGTGCCAGTTGCTTGATCGGGGACTGCGGTTGGAGGGCCGCCCCTTTCATCCGAGTTCAAAGACGTGTTGCA
This sequence comes from Streptomyces sp. P3, assembly GCF_003032475.1. Classification (NCBI taxonomy): domain Bacteria; kingdom Bacillati; phylum Actinomycetota; class Actinomycetes; order Kitasatosporales; family Streptomycetaceae; genus Streptomyces; species Streptomyces sp. P3. The sequence goes on along the minus strand of NZ_CP028369.1, from coordinate 2,003,805 downwards.
ACGCGGATCAGGTCAGCAACCGTACGAAGGCGGCTGTGCGGCGGCCAGGCGATCACAGTTGTCACGGGCGGAGCGTCCAGGACCGGTACGGCGGCGAGGCCCCGGTGCAGGTCGGCGCCGGCCGACTCGGGAATGACCACGGTGGTACGGCCGAGCGCGACCAGCTGGAAGAGTTGTGTCAGGTTCCGTACTTCTGCGCCCGGTCCCTCTGGGTAGCTGCCGCTGGGACCGGGCCAGCGCGCCATCGGGAGCTCTGGCAGCGTGGTGACGTCGGCCATCCGGATCTGGGAGCGGCTGGCGAGCGGGTGTGAGGCAGGCAGGATCGCGACCTGTCCCTCGGTGTACAGGGTTTCGGTGTCCAGCCCGGCTGTTGAGTCGAAGGGCAGGTGCAGCAGAGCCACGTCGGCTTGCCCGTCCTGCAGCAGCAGTTGGTGCTGGTGTGCCTCGCAGAGCAGTAGCTCGACGGTGGCTGCGCCGGGTTCCGCGGCGTACGCGTCGAGCAGTTTCGTGAGCAGTTCGCCAGCGGTGCCGGACTTCACGGCGAGGACAAGGCTGGGGTGCGCTGTCGAGGCCCGCCGGGTACGCCGCTCAGCTGCGGTGACCGCGCTGAGGATCGTGCGTCCTTCGGCCAGCAGCACACCTCCGGCCGCGGTGAGCGTGACCTTGCGGCTGGTGCGTTCCAGTAGTGCGGTTCCGAGCCGCCGTTCGAGCTGGGTGATCGCGCGGGACAGGGGCGGCTGGGCCATCCCGAGACGCTGGGCAGCCTTGCCGAAGTGCAACTCCTCGGCGACGGCGACGAAGTACCGCAGCTCTCGTAGTTCCATGAGTCCAGGCTAATGACGGCAGACGGCAGACCGCAGATGGCGGGTGGCAGGCGGCAGATCAATACCGGCCCGGTATCGCTGCACTACCGAGACGGTGTTGGTCCCCGGCCGCAGCACGAGCATGCTCGCTCTCATGAGCGAGAAGACGATCGCGCTGGTCACCGGTGCGAACAAGGGAATCGGGTACGAGATCGCGGCCGGGCTGGGTGCGCGGGGTTGGAGTGTCGGTGTCGGCGCACGGGACGCGCAACGCCGGGAGGACGCCGTGGCGAAGTTGCGCGCGGCCGGCGCCGACGCGTTCGGCGTACCCCTGGACGTGACCGACGGCGAGAGTGTCACCGCCGCGGTCCAACTGATCGAGGAGCGGGCAGGACGGCTCGACGTACTGGTCAACAATGCGGGTGTCGCCGGCGGCTGGCCGGAGAAACCCACGACCGTCGACCTCGAGACCGTGCGGCTGCTGCTGGAGACCAACGTCGTCGGCGTCATCAGGGTCACCAACGCGATGCTGCCGTTGCTTCGCCGCTCGGAGCACCCACGGATCGTCAACCAGTCCAGCCACGTCGGCTCCCTGGCACTGCAGACCACGCCCGGCGTCGACCTCGGGGGGATCAGCGGGGGCTACGCGCCGACGAAGACCTACCTCAACGCCGTCACCATCCAGTACGCCAAGGAGCTGAGCGGCACCGGCATCCTGATCAACAACGCCTGCCCCGGTTACGTGGCCACCGACCTCAACGGATTCAGCGGAACCCAGACCCCCGAGCAGGGCTCGGCGATCGCCATCAGGCTGGCGACCCTGCCGGACGACGGCCCTACCGGCCAACTGTTCGACGACAAAGGGGTTGTGCCCTGGTGACCTGACCCTCGGATACGTCCGCGTCGACCAGGCCGCCACCGGTCGGACCACGTGCACCCGGCGAGCATCGACAGGACGCGCGGGGTGGTGTCGATGGCTGAGCGGGCCCGGTCCTGGGCGGCGGTCACGAGTGCAAGGCTGTCGCCCGGATCAGGCAGCGGGCCGACGGGCGCGCAGCCGGTGGACGCCCTTTATGGCGTAGCCAACGGACATGAGCACCCAACCGGGGACCGCGATCCACACCCAGGGGCCCGCCACCACGAAACTCAGAAACGAGCCACCAAAGAGCAGCAGGCCACCGACTGCATCCAGCAGGTCGAGACGCGCCTTGAAGCGCACCGCGGAGTCGAGTCCGCGCAGTCCGTGGAGGATGGGCACGAGACCGAGGACCTGTAAGACGACCAGGCCGAGAAAGATCCAGGCGAACCAATCGGGTATGTCCACGGCGCGCACTGTATCGCTCGTCCGGGACCCTGGAGGCGAAGATCCAAAGAGGCAGCACGCTGGGCGTTGATGTCACCAGTTGATGTCGAAGGCCACGTCAGTTGAACTGACGGGGCCTTCGACCTGTGTGCACTCGGCAGGATTCGAACCGGCAACCTTCTGATCCGTAGGATCGGGCAGTACGTTGTGAGCCGCTCGCCCAGGGGCGGCGAGCACGCGCCTCCGTGTGCCGTCGTTGCCGTCAGAGCTACCGTCAAATCTGCAACGGCGCGGCCAACATGACACTCTGCGGGCCAGCAACCGTGAAGCGCACGTGTTCTGCCTGGCCAACTGAGTTACAACCCTCTTCACGGGTTCAAGCCCCGGCTGCGCTCCGCTCCGCCGCGGGCGACGCTCCTGCCTTCGGCCCGCTCCGCCCGCGCTGCGCCGACGCGCGCCCACAGCGGGTAGGTCCGGGGGTCATGGGGTGATCACCACAGGGCGGCAGCACGTCACAGCAGTGCCTCCGGTGCTCAGGCTCCGAGATGGCGGGGGCACCGTCAGCGGGTGCCGGCCCGTGGAGAGCGTGCGCTGGAGGCTCCCATCCCGCCTGCCATCGACCCAGGCAGAGCCGAGCAGTCGCGGCCCAGGGCCTCCAGGTCGTTCGTACAGTGGCGCGCTCCACCTGGACGCCAGGAACCGCGCCCGCTCCACGGTGTGTGGGTCGACGGCAGACGGGATGGGAGCTGGGGTGAGTGGTGGGTTGAGGACGGTGCAATCGCTTGAGGCTCATGACAGTCGCCGAGAATCTCGGGTCAGGTCACAGCGAGCAGGACCACCAGCAGCATCAGGCCCGCCGCCGCCGGGCCGAGGATCTCGTACGCCCAGCGAACCTCCGGTTGACCCTGGCCCTCCTTGGTCATGGCACCTGCCTCATGGAGCGCACGCAGGCTCTCCATGGTTCTGTCGGACCTCGGCCGCAGACGTTCTGCCTCGGCGCTCGGCCGGTCGGGCGGTCCCGCATCGAAGAGCCCGCGGCGGTCCAGGATGGGGCCACCCGGATTCAGCGAGGACTCGGCCAGCCTGACCCGCTCGCGGCTGGCTCGCTTCAGGCCGCGCGCAGAGACCGGGATGGCCCACAACTGGTATTTGGTGCCGATCTGGTCGAAGACCTCATTGGAGTGACCAGCCCGCAAACCGGAGACGGCGCCCCAGGGCAGCGTAACGGTGCGGAAGGGGTTGCGGATACGCAGCCGGTGGTCGTTGGCGAAGATCGCGGGCCGCAGAGTCAAGGCGATCAGCAGCGGAATCACCAGCAGCATCCCCGCCAGGGCTTTCCAGGGCATACCACCCTCGGTGCTGACGACCGCGCTGAGGCCGAGCCCCAGGACGACGACAAGGAGCACTGCTCCTGTGGCAATGCCGGCGGGCGATCGGAAGACACGGTCAGCGGAGGCAGGCTGCGCGGCCCGGAGTGGGAACGGTGAGTCCGATGTCGACATGCGTACGATTGTGTCTGACACGTACACGCCCTGAACAGCAGTGCGGCCACCAAGTCCGGTGGCGGAAAGGCAACCACAGCGACTGCGTGGCATGGAAGTTGACCAAGACGTGCCCCTTGCGTGCCCGACCCAGCGGCGACCGGCGGGAAACACCGGGGAACGACGGTGAACGTCCCAGAAGCGCGCAGGTCAGCGTCTCGCCAGGTCAGCGCGCATCCGCGTACGCGATCTTCCAAACTGGCTACGTGATTGGCCAACCGCGCCTCTGGCCGCGTTGTACCCTCCGGTTTTAGAGAGGGGGATCTTCATGGTGCACCTGGCACGGCCAGACGCCCGCCTGCGGACCCGTCTTCGGGAGTACCTCCTGATGAGCGCATGGTTCGGCCTCATGGCGGTCGCGGCACACAAGTGGGTCCCGGAGACTTGGAGGCAGGCGATCGCAACTGCGATCACATTGTCCGTAGGCTGGGTCGCCTGGCTTGAGCTTCGCGCGTGGAAGTACCGGCGCCGAACCGGGGGAGGGCTCGAACCGTAGGCGCTGAGCAGTACAGCGAAATACCGCATCGAGGATTCGTGGCACGGTCTCCGGGCCGTGCCACTCTCATGCCAGAACGAGCCGGGAACAGCGGGGAATCAGGGTACGCAAGGCGCACCCGCCCAGCAGTCGCGCAAGGCAGAGAATCCGCAGGTAATAGCCATGATCGCCCAACCGCGCTCCTAAAGCGGTGCTTCCGTTCCTCGTTCATGGCCGGGAATCCGGCGGACCTGTCGAGGTGAATCGAGGCGCCTGAATCGTCGAGGTCCGCTCCGCGCCGGTGCCGGCTGAGCGTTCCTCGATGTTCCGGCGACATCGACTGCCCTCCGTCTTGTCCACGCAGCGTCAGAGCCAGGTGTGCAAATAGGGCAGAGGGGCGTTATGAAGTGCCTCTTGATCGGCATGTCCAAGAGGGGCTCGCGTGCTCGGCAGTGGAAGGACCCTGAGCAGCTTCAAAGTCGGAGACAAGGTCACGGTAAGAGTGCCAAGCGACAGGCCCTTCTACCACCATGGGTCACACGGGACCGTTGTCACCATAGGCACCAAACGCGTTCACGTGCGGATGGACAAGGCCGCATTCGAGGGCCACGACGGCGAGGTGGCGAACTTCCTCCCAGGTGACCTGGAGCCTGGGCATGTCGGAGCACCGCGAAACTCCGACCGCATGAACGATGCCGTTACCGCCATGAAGGCGGCGGTCGCGACGGATATCGTCGCCGTGGCGCTGGAAGCTGGCGCCATCACTGCCGCGCAAGGGGAACAGATCAAGGCTGTGTAGGCCAGTCACTTGCAGTCCCAACGAGCCGCGGACTTGTAGCCCGACGTGCACGGGGTGAGTGTCTGACTGCGTGACAACGCCGACGAACAACAGCGGACGCCCACGCACATCCACGGACCATCAGCGCAGGTGAGACGGACACCAGCTCAAGGCAGCGCCCCCACCCAAGTTGCTTCGGGACGAAGGGGTCGCTCCGTTAAGGTGCGCGGAATGACCGACGACACCCCGACCTGTCTCCAGTGCAGCCGGCCCATGAAATCTGGCGGCTTCGTCCTGTGCGCGCGAGAGGACGATGGCCGGCGCACCTGTCGGACGTTGTGGAGGTGCGCTGGTCGGCATGTCTGGTGGAACTGGGCCGACCGGCCGGATGAACCTTTGGAGCCCTGCCCCGTGCCGGAGCTCTTCCGCTGACATCCAACGTTGACATCAACGCCCCCGGACGGCGGCGTCACTCGGCACCCACGTTTGGCACCGGTGCCTGAGGTGGGCCCCATCCAGAGTGAGAGGACATCGAACTCCTAAAGCGGTGCTACGAGACCACCGACGCCTCATCAGCACGTACTCACTACGCTCGTATTCGTGAGCGAAGCCGCCCGACTCATAGCGAACCACCGAGTCCACGTCGTACCCGTTGTGCTGGCCCTGGCCAATCCACCATGGCAGCGGGACGTCTGGCTCGACCCGTCGGCGTTCGAAAACCTGGACCACGTCTTCCACACACTCTTCGACGACTTCTGCGACGCCGACGAGCCAGAGCGGTACCTCGGCATCAGCCTCCGAAGTGACGAAGAGGTCGTCCTCATGCGAGAACTCGGTGCCGCGCTCAACGCTGCGGCAGCCGAGGCGCCCAACGACACCGACGCGGAGCATCTCCAGTCATCTGCCTGGCCAGAGGTCGTGTCCATCGCCGGGCGCCTCGCCCAAGTCATGGTCACGAACGACCTACGAGAACTTGCCACACTGCTTGAGGACGAGGCCGTGCCAGACCCGTGCCAGATCGTGCAGGGAACCACGGGGAACAGCGGGGAGCAGGCGGGCGGCGATTCAGGCTCCGACACGGCGTCGCCACAGGTCGGCTCGGCAACCTCTCGCGAGCGCCCTTAGCTTCCCAAGCTGAGGGCTCGACAGCTCAGTACGGCCGCGGAATCTCGTACTTACCCAACGCAGCGTGAGCTTGCTCCCGCCCGCGGGTAGTCCTCACGCCAAGTTCCCGCTCGCGCTGCCGCAGATGGGGACTCCGCCCTAGGCGTTAGTTCTTCCGGCGACGCCCCTGCGCATAGGGGCCGTGGCGATCATGTTCCCGCCATTCCTCGTCATGAGGGTCACGGTCTTCCGCACCCGCGTTGTCTCCGGGGGTCGAAATGTGTTCCCCCTTGTTGACCTTGGCCAGCAGCGAGGCGAGGGGATCAGGGGGACCATCGCTGAAGCGATCGGAGCCGCGCCCGGGCGGCGGCTCCGGCTCTGTCCTGTCGTGCCGCGCCCGTGATGTATCGCTCATGAGCAGCCCCCTCCGACTCGCTGAGATGCACTCGAGGTCTTTCCCTGGAAGGTCGCGGGTAACCCGACTGAGGTCGGTAGGGATGCAGCGAGGCACATGCGGCGTGCCCGCCGTCGTGGCTGACTGTCGTCGGCTGAGGCCCAGGCGGGCCCCGGATCGGTATGGAGGATGACCGTGCCGCAGATGAGAGGGTGAGGGGCGCACCTGTCAAGTGCGCCCCTGGAGGCTGACACCACCGCCTGACACCAACAGCCCCGGACGGCAGCGATCAGCGACGAACCCTGGCGAACCATCGCCCGAGGACCACGGCCGGATCACCAACGTTGATGCCCCTCTGTGACCGACCTGATAAGGATGAGGACAGACCTCAAAGCCTTTGGCCACTCACTCCTGCCGGCCAGCAACCATCCACCGTGGCGGCCAGGTTTGATCACGGGCAACCGCGCTCCCGGTGATCCCCAGGCTCTTTCGTGCGCAGCGATGATATTCGTCGCGCGCATCGCGATACTCATGCCATGCCTGCGCCCAGCTTTCTCGCGTGGCCGGGACCTTGCCGTGTGCCATCCAGGACAACTGCCAAAGAGCGTGGTTGAGGACGCGCGCGGCCGTGATCGTATCTGTGTCGGTCAAGAGCCGAAGGTTCTCCAAGAGGTGACCGCGCCGGTCTTCGGCAGCCGCCGCCTCACTGAGGACCGCTGACGTAGGTTCCAATGGCGATGGGTAGTCAGTGAGGCCACGACCGGCCGCAAGGCGGAGGCTGATCATGCAAACCTCCTTCACGGCCCTGGCGTAGTCCGTGTACGCAGACAGGCGGCGTTCATCCCACCTGACCGCTTGCTGACGACGCCAGCGAGAGCGCTCAGTGGTCACAGTGACCAGGTAGGAGGTGGCAGCGCCTACCACCACTCCAAGCAGCGTGGGGACTTGGTCAACCAGCGCCATCTCGAAGCCTCTCCCCCGGTCGGCTCTGCCCAGACGTTGCGTGCCTAGGACATACCCGCCCGAAAGCTCTTCACGCCGCGCTCCGGATCTGGTCTGTACAGCAGCGGAGTACTGCAACCACCGCAACCGGAGCTGACCGCCAAAGCCCCTCAGTGGCTAGCTGACCAGCCCACCCGACCGCCATGACCCTCCAGCCGAGAGTTCGGGACGAAGAGGTCACGTGTCACAGTCCGGGTTTCGCCGGCCGGCGACAACTCTTCGTTGTCCTACAGCCCTGGACGCCGCATCCTCGGCGTATGCCGATTTCTCCCGACGCCCGCGACCTCTGCCAGTTCGTCTTTGAGCCGGGCCAGGTCGAGCTGGCCGTCATGGCTCTGGAGACCTACGCCGGGCCAGATGAGGAGTGGGTCCACCAGGCCGCCATCAGGCTGAGCGGAGGGCAGCTTCACCGTCTGGCCCACTGGCTGAACTCGGCCGAACGAGAGCTGGGCACCTTCCGCTGGTACGCCAGCGAACCCGCAGATGTATCACCCGAATCGCACCGGTTCGCAGTCGAGTTCATCAACGGGCTGATCGACAAGGATGTCCCTAGGCCACCAAAGCCACGGTGAGCCGCATGACATACGCGTGCCAGATCGTGCGGGGAACCACGGGGAACAGTGGAGACTGGCAGCGCAGGTGTCCCAGTCTTCGAAACCACTGCGCCGCAGGTCAGCGCAGCAATTATTGGCAAAGAACCCGAGCTTCCCAAACTGAGGGTTCAATGAGTGTCCTTGGCCGACACCTTCGGGACTTCGTCACTGGGCACTCGACTCCTCCCCACGGGCGCAAGCCTTGCACTACACCTCGTCAGTGTGACGCGAAATGAGGCTGAACCTGCGCCGTCCTCGGGGGGCGATCTGAGATCCTGGAGACCGGTCGAGAGGGTCCGCAGGTATGGAGTGGAAGACCCACGGTGAGCGACAGATCTACACCAACCCTTGGGTGAATCTGTGTCTGGTCGACGTCCAACAGCCTGACGGACGCAGGTGGGAGTACCACGTCGTTCGCCTGCGGCACCTGGCCGTGGCTGCCGTGGTCAACGACCGCCAGGAGGTGCTGATGATGTGGCGGCACCGTTTCATCACCGACTCCTGGGCCTGGGAGTTGCCCATGGGCCTGGTCGAGCAGGGGGAGACTCCTGAGGAGGCGGCGGCCCGCGAAGTCCTCGAAGAGACAGGCTGGCGGCCTGGGCCCATCAAGCCTCTGATCTACGCCGAGCCGGCCAACGGGATCACCGACTCGCAGCACCACGTCTTCCGTGCGGACGGGGCGACTTACGAGGGTCCGCCCACGGAGAAGAACGAGTCCGACCGCATCGAGTGGGTCCCGCTCAGCGAGATACGCGGGATGATCGACCGCCGCGAGATCGTCAGCGGCGGATCCCTCGTCGGTCTGCTGTACGTGCTCATGGATGAAGCGATCCGCTGACCGGTGGCAGGAGCTCCCGTAGCCGTGCCTCGAAGGCCAGGGCTACGGGCTCCTGCCTGTGCGGGGCCAACTGGTCGTAGAACTCCCTGAGGTGGCCTGACACTCGCTCCGAAGCAACCGCCGATGCGGGCTCCAGGGCTTGGGTGGCGGTGTGGCACGCCTGGTCGAGCTTGCCTTGATCCAGCTGCGTACGAGCCAGCCAGAAGGCGTGGAACGCGCGGCCGCGCTGATTGGCGTGGGCTTCCCGGCGCAAGGCGTCCGCGATCAACGGTTCGGCCTTCGCGGCCTGGCCCAGACGACCGTGAGCAATGCCGGTGTCCACGATGAGCTTCGGCTCGTCGAAGTAGGCCACCCACGACGGGTCAGGGTCGTGCGCCTGAATTTGCTCGAACTGGTTGTGCGCTTCCGTGATTGCCCGGTGAGTGGACGTCTGGCTGCCGAGGGTGGCGTGGGCGAATGCCTCCCGCATGGAGAGCATCGACAGGACGCGCGGGGGTGTGGCGGTGGCTGAGCGGGCCTGGTCCTGGGCGGCGGTCACGAGTGCCAGGGAGTCCGCGGGCTTGTCCTGGTAGGTCGCCTGCAAGCTCATGCAGGCAACGACGTTGGCCATGAACTGGCGGTCGTCGATGGCCTTGGCGGGAAACCGGAAGGCTGCCGGTGATCCGTGGCAGGAGACGTGCGGCCTGGTCTTCACCACGAAGTACGGGACGCCTATCGAGCCGGGAACCTCACCCGCGTGTTCGCCCTGCGGGCCCGCCGCGCCGACCTTCGCGTGATCCCGCTCCGGAACACCCGGCACACGTGCAGCTCGCTGCTCGTCGCCCTGAAGGTGCACCCCGAAGGTTGCTCAGCGCATCCTCCGTCACTCGCAGATCGCCGTGACGATGGAGGTCTATGCCGAAGCGAGCGAGGAGGAGGTGCGGGCAACACTGGGCAAGCTGTCCGAAGCCATGGGCGGCGCCGGCTGAGGACTCCTGACCATGACCTGCTCTCGAGGTGACCCCGAACTCGGGTTCCCCTGCACGTCGTTCGCCTATGCAGCATCCACGGTCAGGGAGTAGTCCACATCAACGGCGAAGTCCTGGGCCTGACCACGAATTGTCAGTGTGTGCTTTCCGGGCTTCAGCGGGGGCAACTGGACCCAGAGGCCGCACCCTGTGGTTGTGAGGCGCTCGTCCGTGCCTGTGACGGGGTTGAAGGCAACGCCCTGCACAGAGATCGGCTCTCCGCGGTTCGTCTCCGATTCGACCTTCTTGCCGTCCAGGACTGCGGACCCCTTGGCCTTGCTCATGAAGATTGCGCAGTCCGCCGGCTCACCCATCAGGTTCACCAGGGGAAACGCGACAGGGACCCGTTCGGGGACGTGGCAAGTGCGCTCGGCCTGAGTGCCGAAGGTACCTGCCAGAAACCACACGTCCTGCGGCTGGTTGCGCTCACAATCGCTCCCATCCTCGTCAGCGACCGGATTGGTGCTTTCGGGTTCCGACATCGCCCACGTCCACCATCGGCTCTGCAGATCCTCAGGTGGGAGACCGTCCTGCGCCGACGACGGCGCACCTGAAGCCCGAGCCGGCGAGTCCCCTGTTCCCTCGGTTGTGCTGCGCCCGCACCCCACCAGCGCCGCCAGGACCATGGTCATGAGCACCACTCTGCCGGTCTTGATCTTCACGAGTTCCCCTCCCCTGCCGCGCACGTGCGCGGCCCCCGGTCGCATACGGATTGCGCGGACCCTGTCCGCGAGCCGGCCGACTCCCTTGGGCCACCCGTTGCTGTACTTCGCTGCTGTACGCCCCCGAAACGACAAAGGCCCCGGATCTCTCCGGGGCCTTTGACCTGTGTGCACTCGGCAGGATTCGAACCTGCAACCTTCTGATCCGTAGTCAGATGCTCTATCCGTTAAGCTACGAGTGCTTGTTATTCGGTTTTTCTGTCTTTGCTTCCCGGCCCTTCCGGCCCGCTCGCGGCGACAGGAAGAACATTACATGACTGCCGCCGACATGTGAAATCCGTTAGTCGTACCCCTTGTGACCTGCGGAAACGGCCTGAACGGGCCCCGTGAGCGCGGTCGGGAACGACGAAGCCCCGATCGCGTGGACCGGGGCTTCGGTGATCGAGCGGAGGCGGAGGGATTTGAACCCTCGATGGGATGTAAGTCCCAAACCGCATTAGCAGTGCGGCGCCATAGACCGGACTAGGCGACGCCTCCAGCACAACCGCTCGCGTGCGTGCGAGTGGTGCGTGCAGATGATGACACAGTCGAGCGTCGTGTCACCAATCGACGTCCACGGTACTAGGCAGTCGGGCCGCAGGGCAAAGCACTTCCCCGGGCGCAACGTCGCCGACGGCGCGGCGTTAGTCCCGGCATGGTCCAGGTCACCCCGCTTCGACGCCTCGCCGTCACCGCCCTTGCCGTCTGTGTCACCGTGATCGCCTCGTCGGCCGCGGGCTCCGTCAGCGCGTACGCCGCGCGTCCCGGGAGCGCCGGCACGACGGCGGGCGTCCCAGCCGCCGCAGGCGGACGTGCGCCGCTCGCGCCGCCGCCGGTCCGGGAGGAGGACCGGAAGAGCGGCGATCACCTCACGGTCACCGTCCGGCACAGTGGCGGGCGGACGGACGGGACGTTCGAGGTGTACTGCCACCCCGGCCGCGGCAGCCACCCCGACCCGGACGGCGCCTGCGCGGCCGTGGACCGCAACACCAGGTGGGGCCGGGACGCCTTCGCACCCGTGCCGGGCGGCGAGCTCTGCGCGATGCGATACGGCGGGCCGGCCACCGCCCACGTCACGGGCCGCTGGGCCGGACGTCCCGTCGACGCGACGTTCGACCGGGGCAACGGCTGCCGGATCGAGCGGTGGGACCGGTTCGTGCCGCTCCTTCCCGGCCCGCCTCCGGCGCCGGTGCCCCCCGCTCGCTGACCGGGGTGGCAGCCGCCCGTCGGGGGCGAGCGCGGCGAGCATGGCGCAAGCACCGGTTCCGTAAAGGTCGCGCGGAGGTCCCGCGAAGTCGGGCGGTGCCGGAAACGCCACTCGGAGCGGGCCGACGTGCGCGGGGACCGGTCCGGGCGGGCCAGGACATACGTTCTGGGTCACTTCGTCGTGCGAGCTCGCTCTCATCCGGCGTCACCGGCGGGACCCCAGCCCTTAGACTCCCTCGCGTGACAGGCTGCGGACCGGTTGGCAATATGGCCCGAGCGGTCGGCAGAGTGCGGTAACAGGGAGGAAGCGACTCGTGAGCAGCAGGCCATCCCGAGGCGCTGCTCGCCTCGCAGCCATACTCGACGCGCTTCCCGACGCGTTGGTGCTGGTCAACGCCAACGGGACGGTCGTCAACGCGAACACCATCGCGCTCGAGGCGTTCGAGACGCCGGGTACGGCTCTGGTCGGGCGGGGGCTGCTCGATCTGCTGCCGCAGTTCGACTCCAAGCTCATCCCGGGGTCCATGCGGCGCCCCGACCACATGGACCCGCGCGGCCGGACCAAGCCGACCCGGATGGTCGCGCGCCGCACCGACGGCACCGAGTTCCCGGTCGAGGTCACCAGCGCCAACCTGGAGAACGGCCAGCAGGCCTACGACGGCTACGGATACTCCTCCGCCTCCGACGAGCTGCTGATGCTCGTCGTGCGCGACCTCTCCGGCACCGTCGACACCGAGGCCGAGCTGGCGCGCTCGCAGCGGCAGACCGAGATGATCCTGAGGGCGGCGGCCGAGGGGGTCGTCGGCACCGACACCGACGGGCGGATCGTGCTCGTCAACCCGGCGGCCGCCCAGATACTGGGATATCGGGCCAGTGATCTCGGCGGCAAGGAGCTGCACACCCTCGTGCTGCACTCGCGCGGGGACGGCTCGCCGTTCCCGTACGACGAGTCGCCGCTCGCCGACACCCTGCGCTCCGGGCGCAAGCACCGGGTGCGCGGCCAGGTGCTGTGGTCCAAGGGCGGTGACAGGGTCTCGGTCGACCTGACGACCGCGCCCGTGCGCGACGGCGACCAACTCGTCGGCGCCGTCATGACCTTCACCGACCGCCGGCCGTACGACGCACTGGCGGAGGAGAAGGAGTCCGTCGAGCAGCGGCACGCCAAGGAGCTGGAGAAGCTCTCCGAGGAGCACGCCTCCGACCTCACCGCACTGCGCCAGCAGCACGTCGCCGAGCTCGAGGAGCTGCGCGAGCTGCACGAGGAGGAGATCGCGGCCGGCGAGGAGCGCTACGCCGCGCTCGGCGAGCGGGAGAAGGACCGGTACGAGGCGCTCGCCGGGCGGCACGACCAGCTGCTCACCCTGCTCGGGGGCTCCCTGCGCGGACCGCTGGACGAGCTGCGCCGGGAGCTGGCCGCGCTCGCCGCGGACGACGCCGGACAGCTCTGGCCGGAGGCCAACCAGGTGCTGCACCACCTGTCCGCCGGCTATTCGCGGATCACCACCCTGATCGACAACGTGCTCGGATACCAGCGCCTCGACACCGGGGCGCAGACCGTCGTTCGGACGAAGGTGATGCTCGACGCGGTCGTCGCCGCGGGCGTCGACGGCGCGGTGGAGCTCATCGGGCCCGGCAGGGTCCAGTTCGCCGTGCACGCGCCGCCCATCGAGGCCGAGGTCGACGTACGGCTCCTCGCGACCGCGCTCGCGCATCTCGTCGCGGACGTCGCCGGCGTCGACGCCACCGGCAACGCGCCCGTCTCGGCGGGCGGTTACATGGACAACACGGTCGTGGTGGCGGCCGCCCAGCGCGGCGAGGTCGTGCGCATCGAGGTGCGCGGACCGTACGCCGGCGGCGACCCCGTGCACGAGCCGATCGTGCGGGGGATCGTCCGGGCCCACGGGGGCGTGCTGCAGACGCACGAGGTGCCGGGCATGAGCGGCAGCGCGTATGTGCTCGAGGTGCCGTTGGGCGGCGGGGCGGGGGCCGTCGCGGCTCCGCCGGCCGCCGCGCTGCCCGCCCTGCCGATGGGCGACGGCGCCGTGCGGCACGAGGTCCCGGGGGAGCAGGGCGTTGTCGGACGGCGGCGGGCCCGGCGGTCCTCCGTGGACGCCTTCCTGGAGAGCGACGTGCCCGCGGCGGAGGGCGGCGCCGACGCCGACGCGGCGGTTCCGACCGGACGCCGGCGCAGGCGTGGCGCGCCCGCCGCGGAGACGCCGGGCGAGTTGCCGTCGGCGGTGGCCGAGGCCGAGGGGCCGGAGGGCTCCGGCGGCACCGGACGGCGGCGCGGGCGCTCCGCCGAGCTCGCCGTGGCGGGGGCCGACTCCGGGGTGAGCGAGGGAGCCGTCGTGATGGCCGCGGAACACGCGTCCGGGACGGCGGCTTCGGGGACGGGACTCGGCGGTACCGTTCCGCCGCAGGGCGTGCCGGCTCCGGACGGACGACGGGCCCTGCACGCGCCCGACGGTCAGCAGCCGCAGAACGCCTTGCCGCCCGCGCTGCCGGCCCTCGCGGGCCCGTCGGCCGGCGCAACCCCCGGGACCCCCGGGACCACGGGCGCAGAAACGACCGGCGCGGACGCGGGTACCGGTACGGATGCGAGCTCCCAGGGCGACGCCGAGGCGGAGAACGGACAGCCGACCGGGCGCCGTCGGCGTGCCCTGGCCGCCGCGAACGAGCGTGCCGCCGCGCAGGAGGCGGGGCCCCGCACCGTCTTCGCCCTGCCGCCCGCGGAGGCGGACCGGACGGCGGATGTTGCCGGCAACGTTCCCGGCCCCGTTCCCGGCCCTGTTTCCGGCCCCGTTCCCGGTATGGAGCCGGGCTCCGGTTCCGGTTCTGTTGCTGCTCCCGTTTCCGGCTCTCCCGTTTCGGGTGTTTCCGGCGTCGGCCTCGCCGACGGTTCCGGTACGACGCACCAGGCCGGGCCGGCGCAGGCCCAGGCCCAGGGACAAGAGCCGGGACAGGGGCACGGGCAGGCGCAGGTGCAGCCCGGTGGCCCCGTTCCGGTCCCGGTGCCTGGCGTGATGCAGGCTCCGGGCATGGTCCAGACACCAGGGCAGGCACCAGCGCCGGCGCCGACGGCCGCGCAGGCCCCGGTTGCGGCACAGGCCCCGGTTCCCGATCAGGTCCAGGTGCCCGCGCCGGGTTCCGGCCCCTTCGCGGGCCCCGACGCCGACCACGGACGTCACGACGCCGTCCCGCACGACCAGGCCGACGACCACACCCCGCCGCAGCCGCACCCGACCAGCGCGCCCACCGGCCGCCGACGACGGGCGGTCGGTCAGCCCGCGGAAGCCGTCCCGGCCCAGCTCCAGACCCCACCGCAGGTCCCGGCCCAGGCCCAGGGTGTGCAGGCCGGTCCCGTCGCGCAGCCTGCGCCCGGGCAGGGGCTGCCACTCCCCGCCGCAGCGGCCGCCGCGGCGTCCCAGGCCGTGCCGGTCATGTCGACTCCCAGCACCGGCACGCCGCTCCCGCCCGAAGCCGTCGTCGGACAGCCGCGGGCGGCGCAGCCGTTGCCCGCCGAGGCTGCCGCGGTCCCGCCCATCGACCCCAACTCGACGCAGGGACGGGCGATCAGCGTGCGGACGCTGGGGCAGGGTGTGCCCTTCACCCGGCAGGCCGCCCAGGTGCAGCAGGTCCAGCACGCCCACCAGGTGCAGCACGCCCATCAGGCTCAGCCGGTACAGCGCCCCCAGCCCGGTCTGGCGTCCCCTCAGCCGACCACCACCCCCGCCCCGCACACCCCGGGCGGGTCCGGACGTCGTCGCAAGCTGGGTACCCCGCCCGACCCGGCGACGCGTCCGGAGCAGACGGCCCGGCCGCACCCGTCGGCCGAGCAGAGCGCCGTTCCGCAGCCCGCCGTTCCGCAGAGCGCCGTTGGTCAGCCCGGCCTGCCGCAGTCGGCCGGGGCGCCGCATGCCGGGGCGGCTCCGGCCTCGCATACCGTCGCGGCGCCCATGCCCGCGCCGGTATCCGCGCCCGTCCCCCCGTCGGGGCAGCCGGCACAGCAGCCCCAGCCGTCTCAGCCGTCCCTCGCGGGTCAGTCGCGGCTCGTGGCCGGTGGGACGGGCACCGAGGGGGCCGGACGGTCGTACGCGATAGGAGCCCCGGACGAGAACGCCGCCGAGGGCCCCGAACCGCTCGACGGGCCCGGCGGGGCCGTCGAGGTGGCGGATCCGCCGCGACCGCAGCCGCTGGACGACGAGTTGCCGCCGGAGCCGCTGGACAACCCGCGTCGGCTGCTGGTGTGGCCGGCGCCCGACGTCAGCACCCAGCAGGCGCTCAGCGACCGCGGCTACCGTCCCGTCATCGTGCACTCGCGCGAGGAGGTCGACGCGCAGATCGCCGCGTTCCCCGCGGCGCTGTTCGTGGACCCGCTGACCGGGCCGATCACCCGCACCGCGCTGCAGTCGCTGCGGACCGCCGCGGTCGCCGCCGAGGTGCCGGTGCTGGTCACGGCCGGGCTCGGGCAGGCGACGCGGGAGGCGGCGTACGGCGCCGACCCCGCCGTCCTGCTGAAGGCGCTCGCGCCGCGCGACAGCGAGCAGCATCCGCCGCGGGTGCTGCTCATCGAGGAGCACGCCGAGATCGCCCTCGCGCTGACCTCGACGCTGGAGCGGCGCGGAATGCAGGTGGCGCGTGCGGCGAGCGACGCGGACGCCGTCGCGCTCGCCGGGCAGCTGCGGCCGAACCTGGTGGTGATGGACCTGATGCAGGTGCATCGTCGGCAGGCCGGGATCCTGGACTGGCTGCGGGCGAACGGGCAGCTCAACCGCACCCCGCTCGTCGTGTACACGGCCGCCGTCGACCAGGCGGACCTGCCGCGGCTGGCGTCGGGGGAGACGGTCCTCTTCCTCGCCGAGCGGTCGACCAGCCCGGAAGTACAGAGCAGGATCGTGGACCTGCTGGCACGGATCGGCACCAACTAGGGCAGCCCTCGACCCGTCGGGGGCGGGAGCGCGTGCGCAGCCAGAGCCGGGAAGCGCGCCCGGAGCGGCGGAGCGCAGCCGGGGATCGAACCCGTGAAAGGGGTGGTGACTCGGTGCGCTTCCTCCCACCTCGCACTGACATCGCAAGGTGGAGCGTCCGGACGAAATCCCCTTGCGGCCAAGGGCGGTGGTCGCCCTACGGTTGCTTCCCGTGACCATGGAGATGCCCTACCAGCCACTGCCGATCGACCAGTCTGACGTGCGCTACATCCACGGACCTGATTCCGTTCCACAACCGGGAGTGCCCGCCGGTGAGACGGTGGAGTTCGAGTGGAGGGACAGCGAGGTCTACCCGGGAACCTTCCGGAAGTTCTGGGTACACGTGCCCGCACGGTACGACCCAGCGGAACCGGCATCCTTGATGGTGTTCCAGGACGGATGGTGGTACCTGGACCCCGCAGGAGAGGTACGCGGCGCGATCGTCCTGGACAACCTCGTTCACCGCGGCGAACTCCCCGTCACCATCGGAGTGTTCGTCGATCCTGGCGTCTTCCCCGATGAGGAGGACCCGAAGAACCGCAACAACGAGTACGACGCCTTCGACGACCGGTACGCCACCTTCCTCCTCACCGAGATCATCCCGCAGGTCGCGGAGCGCTATGCCATCGCCCGGTCGCCCGAAAGATGGGGCATCTGTGGCGGGAGCAGCGGCGGCAACTGCGCCCTTACCGTCGCGTGGTTGCGTCCGGACAGGTTCCGCCGCGTCATCGGCTACCTGTCCAGCTTCGCGCAGATACCGGACGGCAATCCCTACCCGGACCTCATCGCCAGCGCCCCTCGCAAACCGCTGCGCATCTTCATGCAGGGCGGCCACCGCGACCTGCACTGGAATGAGCCGCAGTGGAACTGGCTCGCCGAAAACCTGCGTGTGGCAGCCGCTCTCGCCGAAGCGGGCTACGACTTCCGCCTTGTCCTGGGAGACGGCGGCCACAGCCCCAACCACGGCGGCGTCCTGCTGCCCGACGCGCTGCGCTGGCTGTGGCGGCCCAACGAGCGTTGACCGCGTGGCGGGATGCTCCCCCCGGTTGCGCCGTTCATGTCATCCACGGCTGGGCCGACCGGACCGCCGACCGGGCCGTCCGAGTTTGCTCGACCGTGCCCACTGCCCACTGACGACCGACGACGGACGACGGACGACGGACAGACATGGCACCGCTCTTGCAGGGTGATGGGCGGTGAATCATATTTCCGGCCGGGGGTCTGAGAGGAAAATTCGCTCTGCTCATAACGTGCGAAGTGCGTGAATGACATTAATGACGAGACCTTGTTCCCATTAATTCCTTTACGCCCGGGTCACTCATTTGCCGCGCATCTGGAGGAGGGGCTGCGCCGTTAGCGGAATATGACGAAAGTAGGGTCCCAGAGTCTGCCTCAACGCAACACGAGGCCGGATAATCTGACTGCGGGCCATGATCGGACAATGGGGAAATTTATCTTTTCACCCGGTATGAAATACTCCGCGACTTCGGTGCGGGGCTCGGTGATCGAAGATAGCGTGTGGGCCGAACGTCACGTTGCCGAGCCGCTGCTCCGCGAGTTCCTCGCCCTGCTGGAGGGCATCCAGAAGGAACTCGATTTGCGGTGGAACGGCCAGGAACGCTCCGGCCGGCCGTGACGTGGACGACGCCCGACGGGCACATCCCTGTGAATCACGACTACGTGGACCCTTCGTACGCGCAGCGTGAATGGTATTCAGACGCCTACTCCTACGGGGCAGGCTCCGGTTGGAACGGTGGACCTGCCGACAGCGTGCGAGCGGGGGTTTCCCCGGCCGCGTCCGACCCGGGCTGGGATCCGGTCGAGGAACTCGCCTATCTCATGCAGGAGGCCGTCACGGCGGAGCAGACGACCAGGGTGCCGCCACCGCGCGGTGAGCCCGCGTCCGGCGATGACTTCCACGACCCGATGGAGAGCCTCGCGCAGATCACCGCCCAGTTGCCGCCTGCCCGTAGTTCTTCCGCCGGTCATCGCAGGAGCCGAGGTCGAAAACTCCGGCTCAAGTGGTTGCAGACCGGCAGCTTCGTGATCGTCGCACTCGTCGCCGTCATCGTGGCGATGGTCAGTGTCTTCGGTGGCATGGTCGCTTACAGGCCTTTGCAGAACATCACGTCGGGAGCGGACCCCGGAATGGTCCCGTCGTGGCCTCTCCTCGTGTACGGCCCCTGGATGGTGGCCTCCCTCTCCATTCTCCGGACCGCTCTGCATCAGCGCCGAGCCTTCCACTCGTGGTTCATCGTTCTGCTCTTCTCCTCCGTCGCGATGATGCTGTGCATTGCGCAGGCGGACCGAACCTTCACCGGTATCGCCGGAGCTTCCCTGCCCGCTCTCGCGTCCCTCGCCTGCTTCCAGCAACTCGTCCGCCAGATCACCCTGACCCTCCCACCGCGACAGGGCACGCGCCGGCACCGCCAGTAGCCGCGAAGTCCGGCCGCCGACCGAACGGGCCGTCTCGAATAGGCAGGGGAAGGGAGAAAAGGAGTCGCCGGCCGGGAGCGAGGCCGTCGCTACGGAGATTCCTGTCGACAGGTCTGGGCGGCGGAGCCCGGCGTGGGGCTCACGGGCAGGAGCCGGGGGCGTCTGGCGGTGCGGCCGTCGCCGGAGGACCGGCCGCGCAGACGGCGTCCGAGCCAGGGGCCGAGGTGGGCGGCCGCCCAGCGCAGTTCGGCCCCCGCGGCCTGCCGACGCGAGGGAACCCTCTGCGGCGGGAGGGGGAGGGTCCAGGTGTCGTCCGTTCCGGGCAGGTGGATGGCCTGGGCGAGGGCCGCGGCGATCCGTTCGTGACCGAGGGGGCTGGCGTGGAGGCGGTCCGCGGTCCACATCCGTGGGTCGGTGGTGACGGCCTGGCGGCCGGTTTCGGCGACCGTGACCCCGTGACGGGCGGCCGCGGCCCGGATACGGGTGTTGAGGTCGAGCACGCGGGACCTGACCGGCCGGGCCAGCGGCATGATCTTTCCGACGTCGGGGAACGTCAGTGTCACCACATGCGTCCCGGCCTCCGTGAGCGCGGCGAACATGTCCTCCAGGTGTCCCGCCACCTCCGCGGCGTCGTACCGGGGCCGCAGCAGGTCGTTGACGCCGGCGACGACGGTGGCCAGGTCGGGGCGCAGGGCCAGGGCGGGCCCCAGCTGTTCGGCGCGGACCTGGCCGGCGGTGCGTCCTCGTACGGCCAGATTGGCGTACTGGAGACCGGGGTTGACGGCTGCGAGGTGCTCGGCGAGCCGGTCGGCGAAGCCGCGCAGGCCGACGGTGTCGTCTCCGTCGCCCAGCCCTTCGGTCTGGCTGTCGCCCAGAGCGACGTAGCGCACGTAGTCACCGCTCGGCATGAGTCGTCCGCCTTTCCCGCAGGACGGTTGCGATCCGCAGGCACCAGTCCCGGTGGCCCTGCTCGAAGTCGAGGCCGCGCAGACAGGTCAGGTACGGCCCGATCCGCTCGCCTCGGCGAAGGAAGTCCTCTTCGTCCGTGTCGCCGCGCAGTTGTCGCAGCAACCGGCCGAGCAGTTCGATCTTGGCCTCGGCGGCAGAGGCCCGCTCCTCGAGCTGTTCGATCACCGATGCGGTGCCGACGCGGTCGGCGACCTGGACCTTGACCAGCAGATCGTCACGGATGAACGAGGGCTTCGCCACGGCTGCGGCGAACTCCTCCAGCTCGGCACGGCCGGCTTCGGTGACGTGGAACAGGCGCTTGTTGGGACGGGTCTCCTGGATCACCTGCCGGCCCGCGACCAGGCCTTCCTTCTCCAGCTTGGCCAGTTCGGCGTACAGCTGCTGGGGCAGGGCGTGCCAGAAGTTCGCCACGCCTACGTCGAACGCCTTCGCCAGCTGGTACCCGCTGTATTCGCCGTCCAGCAGCGCCGCCAGCACGGCATGTCGCAAGGCCATCGAAGCAGCCCCCTCCCTTGTCCGTCCGTCCCCTCCGCAGGTTACTCAAGAAAATGACTAATCGCATCCATGAGTACGGAGAGGGATGGATGTGGAGGTGGATGCGGAGGGCGAAGAGGGCGTTCAGGCGGACGTGGTGCGGCTCGTAGAGGGCGTAGGCCCTGGCCACCGCCGAGGGTGCGGCGCCATGCGGACCCGGCGGCGGTCCTGGGGAGCGGCGCGGCGGGTGACGTAGCCGGCGCCGGCGGTTGAGGATGCCGGTCATCCGTGGGCCCGGGAGGGTCATCCGCGGTGTGCCGGGTGCCGGCTCGCCGGGTGTGGGCGCACCGCCGTCACCGCGTTGTCGGTGCCGGGGCCTACCGTTGCGGGTGATGGCACAGGCATGGAGGTGCGCGGGGCTGCGGTGGTCGCCGGCGGAGGGCCCCGCGCTGATCTGGGACGGGGCCCGTCCCAGCCCGCTGACCTGGGGCAAGCGGGTCTCGTTCGGCGTGGTGGCGGGCGGTGTGCGGCAGTGTGTCGGGGCTCGGGGGCATCCGTGTCCGATGCGGGCGGCCGTGCCGGGGAGGAGCACGGGGGCCCGGTGCGAGGAGTGCGCGCGGCTGGACCGGGCGCACTCCGTCGCGGCGGACGGGATCGCCGACGACCCGCGCCCCTACCGGGTGTACCTCGCATGGTTCGGGCCCGGGCTCGTCAAGGTGGGGATCACGGCGGCGGAGCGGGGGCCGGTGCGGCTGCTGGAACAGGGCGCGGTCTGCTTCAGTTGGCTGGGCGTCGGGCCGTTGATGGCCGCCCGGCGCACCGAGGAACTGCTGCGGGCCGCGGTGCGCGTGCCCGACCGGGTCCCGTACGCCGTCAAGCGGGCGGTGCGGTCCACGCTGCCGACGGGGGAGGAGGAACGGGCGGGTGAGCTGCGCGAGGTGTACGGCCGGGCCGTCCGACTGGGCGACTGGCCGGAGTCGTTGGAGCGCACGCCGTTCCAACCGGTCGATCATGTAAGGGCCTTCGGGCTCGCCGGGGCTCCGGCCGCGCACGGCGAGGTGAGCGAGCTCGTGCCCGGCGGCTCCGTGAGCGGCGAGCTGGTGGCGGCCGCGGGCCCCGACCTGCATCTGGCCGTCGGCCCGCCCTCGATCGCCGCACTCTCTTCGATCGCCGCTCCGCCTTCGGCTGCCGCTCCGTCTTCGGCCGTCGGCCCGCGTCCGGTCGGCCGGGGCGGGGTGATCGTGCTCGACACACGGTTGCTGCGGGGGTGGCGGCTGGTTCCTGCGGGAGACGGCGAAGTGAGCTTCCCGGTGCGGCAGTTCAAAGTGGCGGAGCATCGCCAGGACGGCTTGTTCTGACGAAGTGGCGGAGCATCGCCAGGACGGCTTGTTCTGACGGAGTGGCGGTGCCGTAGGGCGGCTTGTTCCGACGGAGGGGTGAGCTCGTCCGTCCGGCCCCCGTTCCCTGCCCCGAACCCGCGTGTTCCTGTGCGTCGCCAAGGTGGAGCACAGCCGGGCTTCCCGTCGGCGGCCCGCGGGATCGTCGGGGAAGGGGCCCTCGACGTCGCGCCACGAGGCCGCGCTCACCAGGGCATTCACGGGCGGTCCGCCCCGCACGGCAAGAGCGGGTGAGAGCGGAGCAAGCGCTTCCCAGGTGTTGCCTGAGAGGCGCCTGTGCGTTTCTCAGGGAAATCACAGACGAGTGAAAGAGTGCTCTCAGCGGGCCCCGAGAGGGTGTTCACCATGACCACGACCTCGCCCCAGGGGCGCACCGAACTGCTGAGGCCGGACGGGAGCCCCGTCCGCGTGCTGGTGGTGGACGACGAGCTGTCGATCACCGAGCTGCTGTCCATGGCCCTGCGTTATGAGGGATGGCAGATCCGGAGCGCCGGTGACGGCACCGGCGCGCTTCAGACCGCCCGTGAGTTCCGGCCCGACGCCGTCGTCCTCGACATGATGCTGCCGGACATGGACGGACTGACGGTCCTGGGGCGGCTGCGGCGTGAGCTGCCGGACGTTCCGGTGCTGTTCCTCACGGCCAAGGACGCAGTCGAGGACCGGATCGCCGGGCTCACCGCCGGTGGCGACGACTACGTCACCAAGCCGTTCAGCCTCGAGGAGGTCGTGGCCCGGCTGCGGGGGCTCATCCGGCGCTCCGGCGCCGCCGACCGGCGATCGGACTCCATGCTGGTGGTCGGGGACCTGATCCTCGACGAGGACAGCCACGAGGTCTCCCGGGGCGGCGCCAACATCCATCTCACCGCCACCGAGTTCGAGCTGCTGCGCTTCCTGATGCGCAACCCGCGGCGCGTGCTCAGCAAGGCGCAGATCCTGGACCGGGTGTGGTCGTACGACTTCGGCGGTCAGGCCAACGTCGTCGAGCTGTACATCTCCTACCTGCGGCGCAAGATAGACGTCGGCCGTGAGCCGATGATCCACACCCGTCGTGGAGCCGGTTACCTGATCAAGCCCGCCGCGTGATGAACGGGCGACGACGGACGCGTCCGCAGAAGAGACGAGCGGGAAAGCCGCGCACCCTGCGGACCCGGCTCGTCGTCGTGTCCGTGACCCTGATCGCCGTCGTCTGCGCGGTGATCGGCACGGTGACCACTCTGGTACTGCGGGACCATCTCTACGACCAGCTCAACGAGCGACTGGGTGAGGTCGCGGCGCGTGCGGCACCCCGCGGCGGCTTCCCCGGGCCGCCCGGCCCGGCGAAGACCAACGCCACCGCGCTCAGCCGGCCGCAGACCGATAAACAGCCGATCGAGCTCGGTAAGTTGGTCGAGGGCCCCCAGTCGGACAGAACCATCGCGGCCAGGGTCGTGAACGGCACCATCACCGAGGCCGCGCGCGGCGTGAAGTCGCAGGACGACTTCTCGATGAGCCACAAGAAGCTCACGAAAGCCCAGAGCACGGTGCTCGGCTCCGTCTCCCGGGACGAGGAGACGCACACCGTGACGATCCCCGGACTGGGCGACTACCTCGTCAAATACGCCGACAACGACACCTCCGCCTACTACGTGGCCATCCCCACGGCCGACGTCGACAAGACCATCAACACCCTGATCATGGTCGAGATCAGCCTCACCGTCGCCGGTCTCCTCGCGGCCGGTCTCGCGGGCACCGTCATGGTCGGCGTCGCCACCCGGCCCCTGCGCAAGGTCGCCGCCACCGCCACCCGCGTCTCCGAACTCCCGCTGCACACCGGCGAGGTGAACCTCAGTGAGCGGGTGGCGGAGTCCCAGACCGATCCGCACACCGAGGTCGGGCAGGTCGGCGCGGCCCTCAACCGGATGCTGGACCACGTCCACGGCGCGCTGCACGCCCGCCAGGAGAGCGAGATGCGGGTCCGGCAGTTCGTCGCGGACGCCAGTCACGAACTACGGACGCCCCTCGCCTCCATCCGCGGCTACGCCGAACTCACCCGGCGCGGACGCGAGGAGGTCGGGCCCGACACCAGGCACGCGCTCGGCCGCATCGAGTCCGAGGCCGGCCGGATGACCTTCCTCGTCGAGGACCTGCTGCTGCTCGCCCGGCTCGACGCCGGCCGCCCCCTGCGGTTCGAGCAGACCGATCTCGTCCCCCTGGTCATCGACACCGTCAGCGACGCCCGCGCCGCCGGCACCGAGCACGTCTGGCGCCTCGAACTCCCCGACGAGCCCGCCCTGGTCTCCGCCGACTCGGCGCGGCTGCAGCAGGTCCTCGTCAACCTGCTCGCCAACGCCCGGACGCACACCCCGCCCGGCACCACCGTCACCGCGCGCGTGCAGCGCCGCGGGCCGTGGCTGTGCGTGGACGTCCAGGACGACGGGCAGGGCGTTCCGCCGGACCTGCTGCCGCACGTCTTCGAACGGTTCGCGCGCGGCGACTCCTCGCGCTCCCGCGCGTCCGGCTCGACCGGCCTCGGCCTCGCCATCGTGCAGGCCGTCGCGACCGCGCACGGCGGCGCCGTGACCGTCGACAGCGTTCCCGGACAGACCGTGTTCACCGTGCACCTGCCCGCGCTCGGGCCGGCCCTACCCCGGCCCGCCCCCGAAACGAACTGGCAACCGGACTCACAGGTCGGGCACAGTGCCACCACATGGGTGCAACAGGGCGCCTGACGAGAGTCGACGTCATGCGAACCGACTCTTCTCCCGGCACGCTGCCGGCGCGGGAGCACCTCCCGGCCGCCACAGCCGGTACGCCTGTCCTGGACGTAGTGATCCCCGTCTTCAACGAGGAGAAGGACCTCCAGCCCTGCGTCCAGAGACTGCACGAGCACCTGACGCGTACGTTCCCCTACTCCTTCCGCATCACGATCGCGGACAACGCGTCGACCGACACGACCCCCTCGGTGGCGCGCCGGCTGGCGGCGCGGATCCCGGAGGTGCGGAACTTCCGGCTCGAGCAGAAGGGCCGCGGCCGGGCCCTGCGGACCGTCTGGTCCGCCTCGGACGCCCCGATCCTCGCCTACATGGACGTGGACCTGTCCACCGACCTCAACGCGCTGCTGCCGCTGGTGGCGCCGCTGATCTCCGGTCACTCCGACCTGGCGATCGGCTCCCGGCTGGCCCACGACTCCCGTGTGGTGCGCGGGCCGAAGCGGGAGTTCATCAGCCGCGCCTACAACCTGATCCTGCGCGGTTCGCTGCAGGCCCGCTTCTCGGACGCGCAGTGCGGGTTCAAGGCGATCCGGCGTGACGTCGCACGGATCCTGCTCCCCCTGGTGGAAGACACCGGCTGGTTCTTCGACACCGAGATGCTGGTGCTCGCCGAGCGCGCCGGTCTCCGAATCCACGAGGTGCCGGTCGACTGGGTCGACGACCCGGACTCCACGGTGCACATCGTGAAGACGGCGACCGACGACCTGAAAGGGGTGTGGCGCGTGGGCAAGGCCCTGGCCTCCGGTTCGCTGTCCCTCGACCGGCTCCGCCGTCCGTTCGGCGACGACCCGCGCGACCGCGAGATCCAGGACGTGCCGGGGGGCCTGGCCCGTCAGCTGGTCGGGTTCTGCGTCGTCGGTGGTCTGTCCACGCTCTTCTACCTCGTTCTCTACAGCGGTTTCCGCCAGTTCGGCGGCTCGCAGATCGCCAACGCGCTCGCCCTCCTGGTCTCGACGGTCGCCAACACCGCGGCCAACCGGCGCCTCACCTTCGGGGTGCGGGGGCGCGGCGGGGCCGTCAAGCACCAGGCGCAGGGCCTGGTCGTCCTCGGCATCGGCCTGGCGTTGACCAGCGGCTCGCTCGTCGCGCTGAACGCGGCGACCTCCGACCCCGCGCACTCCACCGAGCTGGCGGTCCTCGTCGCCGCCAACCTCGCGGCGACGGTGCTGCGCTTCCTGCTCTTCCGCGTGTGGATGTTCTCCGACCGGCGCGACGGCGAGGACTCGGCGACGACGACCGGGGCCGCCGCTGCCTCAGCCCCCGCGGGGGCCCCCGCCGCTCCCGCGGGACCGTCCGTGGCGACGTATCCGACCTCGGACGGAGCCCCGGCGACGTACCCGACGACCACGCCCACGACGTACGGGACGATCACGTCCTCGCAGGCCGGCGGTCCCTTCGGGCCGCTGCCCCAGCGCTCGGGCCCGCCGCAGCGGCCGGTCGCCCGTCCGCACGGTACCGCCCGTACCACGACCCACCTCCGCGCCGGCGAAGCCGCGGACGCCACCTGGAGGGACGCCACCCTGCGGATGCAGCCGGTGCTCCCCCACGACTCCGAACCGGGGGACACCCGATGACCACCCACCTCGACCAGCCGACGGCCGCCTGGGGCGCGCCGCCGGACAACTCCCCGGCGTCCGCGCGCGAAACCGTCGTCCCTGCCCCCGGTTCGGGTGAACCGAAGCAGCCCCTGCACCGCAGACTGTGGCGAGGCCGCCTCGAGGACCCGCGCTGGGCCCGCCCGGCGTTCCTCGGTCTGCTGGCCGCCACGCTCCTCCTCTACCTCTACGACCTGAGCGCCTCGGGCTATGCCAACTCCTTCTACTCGGCGGCCGTCCAGGCCGGCAGTCAGAGCTGGAAGGCCATGTTCTTCGGCTCGCTGGACGCGGGCAACGCCATCACCGTCGACAAGCCCCCTGCCTCTCTGTGGCCGATGGCGCTGTCGGTGCGGATCTTCGGCCTGAACTCGTGGGCGATCCTCGCGCCGGAGGTGCTGATGGGCGTCGGCACGGTCGCCGTCGTGTACGCCTCGGTGCGCCGCCGGTTCAGCCCCGCGGCCGGTCTGATCGCCGGCGCGGTACTGGCTCTGACCCCCGTCGCCGCGCTGATGTTCCGGTTCAACAACCCGGACGCGATGCTGGCCCTCCTGATGGCCGTGGCCTGCTACTTCACGGCCCGCGCGGTCGAGGACGGCCGGACGAAGTGGCTGGTGTGGGCCGGGGTCGCGATCGGCTTCGCGTTCCTCGCCAAGACCCTGCAGGCGTTCCTGATCCTGCCGCCGCTCGCGCTCGTCCACGCGGTCTGCGCGCCGGTGCCGGTGAAGAAGCGGCTGGGTCAACTGGCCGTCGCCACGGGCGCGGTGATCGTGTCCGGCGGCTGGTGGGTCGCGATCGTCGAGCTGTGGCCGGCCTCCTCCCGCCCGTACATCGGCGGCTCGCAGAACAACTCCTTCCTGGAGCTGACCTTCGGCTACAACGGTCTCGGCCGCCTCAACGGCGAGGAGACCGGCAGCGTCGGCGGCGGCGGTGGCGGCGGGAACACCGGCCAGTGGGGCGAGACCGGCTGGGACCGGATGTTCAACTCCGAGATCGGCGGCCAGATCTCCTGGCTGCTGCCGGCCGCGCTGGTCCTGCTCGCAGGCGGTCTGGTGGCCACCCGGAAGCTGCGACGGACGTCGGCGACCCGGGGCCTGTTCCTGGTCTGGGGCGGCTCCCTGCTGATCACCATGGCCGTCTTCAGTTACATGGCGGGCATCTTCCACCAGTACTACACGGTGGCCCTCGCCCCCTACACGGCGGCCGTGATCGGCATGGGCGCCGGCGTCCTGTGGGAGAAACGGTCCGAGATCTGGGCCTCGCTCACCCTCGCGGCCTCGGTCGTGGCGGCGGCCGCCTGGAGCTACGTCCTGCTCAACCGCACCCCCGACTACCTGCCCTGGCTGAAGTGGCCGGTGCTGCTCGGCGGGCTGACCGCCGCGCTCGGCCTGGTCTTCGCGGGCCGGATCAACCGGCGACTCGCACTGGCGGCGGCCTCCGTCGGCCTCGTGGCCGCGCTGGCCGGTCCGACGGCGTACACCCTCAGCACGCTGCAGGAGGGCCACACCGGCTCCATCGTCACCGCCGGTCCGGCCGGCGCGAGCATGATGGGCGGCGGTCCGGGCGGCGGCGGTGGCCGGGGCGGCTTCGGCGGGAACGGAGGCGGTCCCGGCGGCCAGAGCCCGCAGAACGGCAACGGCACCACGCAGAACCAGGGCCGGAACCAGGGCCAGAACCAGCAGGGCGGCGGCACGACCGGCTTCCCCGGTGGCGGCATGCCGGGCCAGAACGGGCAGAACGGCAACGGCAGCACCCAGGGCCAGGGCCAGAACCAGCAGGGCGGCATGCCCGGCGGGCAGACCGGTGACGGCGGCCGCATGGGCGGCGGCGGTGGCGTCGGTGGCCTGCTGAACGGCGCGAGCGTCTCCGCCGAGGCCGAGAAGCTGCTGGGGACCGACTCGGGGAAGTACAGGTGGGCCGCAGCGGCGACCGGCGCCCAGAACGCCGCGAGCTACCAGCTCGCCACGGGTGACGCGGTGATGGCGATCGGCGGCTTCAACGGCACCGACCCGTCCCCGACGCTGGCGCAGTTCAAGCAGTACGTGGCCGACGGCGAGATCCACTACTTCATCAGCAGCGGTTCCGGCGGCGGTATGGGCGGAGGCATGGGCGGCAGCGGCAGCGGCACGTCCTCGCAGATCACGTCCTGGGTCGAGGCCAACTTCAAGAAGGTGACGGTCGGTTCGTCCACGTTCTACGACCTGACCCGGAAGGCGAGCAGCTGACGAGAGTCCCGTGGACGGAGGCCGAAGCCGACCCGGGAACGACCTGAGGGCGACCTGAGGACGACCTGAGGACAGGACGACGGGCTCGAGGAAGCGGGTTTGCGGCCGGCTCGAGGAAGCGGGTTTGCGGAGACAGGGCGGTGGCTCGGTGCCCCCGCCCTGTCTCCGTCTCCGTCTCCGTCTCCGTCTCCCGGGACGGTGACCGCGGACCGGTGGGGCCGACCCGCCGCGGAACGCCGGCCGCCGCTTAGCATCGTCGTCAGTGACCGGGAGTTCAGGAAGGTGCCGCGCGATGGCCGAGACCGTCAAGGATCCCGCCGCACACACCAGCGTGTGGCTGGGAGGCAGGGCGCGTCGCCGCGGTCGCGGCGGGGGCCAGCCCTCCGGGCTCGACCGGGACCGGATCACCGAGGCCGCCGTGCGGCTGCTGGACGCCGAGGGGCTGGCCGGGTTCTCGATGCGGCGGCTGGCGGCAGACCTGAACGTGACGGCGATGTCCGTCTACTGGTACGTCGACACCAAGGACGACCTTCTCGAACTCGCCCTGGACGCAGCCTTCGGCGAGCTGGCGGAGCTGCTGCCCGATCCGTCCGACGAGGACGCGGACTGGCGCGACCAGCTGCGCGCGCTCGCCCGGGCCTACCGCGACCTGCTGGTCCGGCATCCCTGGCTTTCACCGCTGGCCGGCACTTTTCTCAACGTCGGCCCCGAGCACCTCGCCTTCTCCCGCGTCGTGCAGCGCGTCGTCCGCCGCACCGGGATCCCGACGCGCGGCCTCGGGGCGGCCGTCGCCGCCGTCTTCCAGTTCGTGTACGGCTTCGGCACCGTCGAGGGCCACTTCCTCGCCCGCTGCACCGCCGTCGGCATGACGCCGGACGACTGCTTCCGCCGCGCGATGAGCGAGGTCAGCCAGGTCCCGCCGACCGCCGACGTGGTCAAGGAGGCCGGAGACATCATGGCGGCGCGTGGCGGGGACACGGTGGAGGAGATGTGGGAGCGCGACTTCGCATTCGCCCTGGACCTGCTGATCGCGGGTATCGAGGCGATGGCCGAGCGCGGCTGACAGACCGCACCCGGCGGCGCCCCGCGCTCCGCCGCTGTCCGGTTCACTCGTCCCGGTGGTCCCGGTGGTCCCGGTGGTCCCGGTGGTCCCGGTGGTCCCGGTGGTCCCGGTGGTCCCGGTGGTCCCGGTGGTCCCGGTGGTCCCGGTGGTCCCGGTGGTCCCGGTGGTCCCGGTGGTCCCGATGGTCGGGGTCCTCCTGGTCGTCCTACTCGTCGGCGCCGGTGACCAGGCGCGCCGGGAAGCCGCCGGTGGCCACCGGGCCCCACCGCTCCGGAGTGATCCTGATGATCGACTTGCCCTGCTTCCGCATGGCCTGGCGGTACTCGTCCCAGTCGGGGTGCTCGCCGGCGATGTTGCGGTAGTACTCCACGAGCGGTTCGACGGAGTCGGGGGCGTCGACCACCTCGGCGACGCCGTCGATCTGGACCCACGGCCCGTTCCAGTCGTCGCTGAGCACGAGGACGCCGACGCGCGTGTCCCGCTTGGCGTTGCGCGTCTTGGCCCGCTCGGGGTACGTGGAGACGACGATGCGCCCCGAATCGTCGACCCCGCAGGTCAGCGGCGAAGCCTGAGGGCTGCCGTCGGCACGCCGGGTCAGCAGGATCGCCCGGTGGCGTGGGCGGACGAAGTCCAGCAGCTCGTCCAGGGAGACCTTGGTGTTCGTCGCGATGTTCGGTGCCATGCCCTCAGCCTAGGCCGAGGGGCGCCCCGCCCGGCTGACCCTGATGTGCCTACGTCTGTGGCGGACCGTCGCCCGGCGCGTGGCCGCCACGACGCGCCTGTGGTTGTCGCCGTGCCTACGGCCGTCGTCCTGCGTGTGACCGTGGCCGTCCTGCGGCCGTCGTCGTTCCGCCTCCACCCGTCGTCGCCCTGCCTGGCCCGTCGCAGTGCCTCGGGCTGCGGCAGCGCGTCCTTCTCGCTGTGCCTTGGGCTGCGGCAGTGCGTCCCTCTCGCTATGCCTCGGTATGCGGCAGCGCGTCCCCCTGAACCGTCTGGATGTCCAGCTCCACCTTCAGCGTCGCCCCGATGGCCGCGATGCCGGCCTGGACGACCTGGTTGTAGTTCATGGCGAAGTCCTCGCGCCTTAGCTGCGCGGTCGCCCGGAAGGCGGCCCGGGTGCCGCCCCACGGGTCGGAGCCCGTGCCGAGGTAGGCGAGGTCGAGGTCCACGGGGCGGGCGACGCCGCGCATGGTCAGCTCGCCGTGGACCGTCCAGCGGTCGGGGCCGGCCGGGGTCAGTCCGTCCGAGCGGTAGCCGATCTCCGGGTATCGCTCTACGTCGAGGAAGTCCGCCGAGCGTAGATGGGCGTCGCGCACGGCGTTGCCGGTGTCGATGGAGGCCGCCCGGATCACCGCCTCCACCCGGGACTTCGTGACGTCGTCCGGGGCGACCTCGACGGCTGCCGCAAACTCCGTGAACCTGCCGTGCACGCTGGAGATGCCCAGATGCTGGGCGACCGCGCCGACGGCGGAGTGCGCCGGGTCGACGGTCCAGGGGCCGGGCGGGGGCAGCTCCGACCCGCCCTGCCGGGCCAGGGTCACGGTCCCGACCTCCGCCCGTCCGCTCGCCGTGACGATCGCGCTGGAGGCCACGGGCGCATACCCGACGGCGGTGACGATCACCGTGTAGGCCCCGGGGGCGAGTTCGGTCGCGTCCCGCACCGCCCCTTCCGCGTCCGCCTCGGCACGCAGCACCTGGCCGCCCGTCATGTCGGTCATCGTGACGACCGCGTGCGACACGGCCCACCCGTCCCGCGTGCGGATCTTCGCGGTCAGTCCCATCTCACGTACTCCTCGACTGGAACCGGCCCGGTGCGGAGGCGTACCCCCCGCACCGGGCCGGAGCGATATCTGCGACAAGTGGCCGACCGGCCTCGACCGGCCTCGACCGGCCTCGACCGGCCTCGACCGGCCTCGACCGGCCTCGACCGGCGGTCCTGCAGCCGGCGGCTGATGGCCGCTGACCGGCTGCAGGCCGACTGCCTGCCGGGTGCCTGGCGACTGCCTGCCCGGCACCCGCCCGCGTCCGGCGAGCGTCCCGGCCCGCGACTACTCGCCGGGGTGGGCGAGTTCGATGTCGTGGCCGTCCACGCCGGTTCCCGTGACGGTCAGCGCGGTGGCCACCGGCGGGTAGCCGGTCGCGATGACCGTGTACTCGCCGCCGTCGAGGTCGGCGAAGGCGTAGGCCCCGTCGACGCCGGTGGTGGCGGTGCCGACGACGTTGCCCGCCGCGTCCACGAGCGTCACGCGCGCGTCGGCCAGCGGCCCGTGCGGCGCCCGGACGACGCCGTGGACCTGGGCGCCCGCGTCGAGGACGATCTCCGCGCGGGTCACGCCCGTGACGCCGATCTCGACGGGCAGGGCGCGCGGCCGGAACCCGGCCGCGTTCACCGCAACGGTCACCGCGCCCGGCACCAGCTCCGCGAAGGAGAACCCGCCCTGCTCACCGGTGGTTCCGGTGGCCAGCAGGTCACCGCGCACATCGGTGACGATCACCATGGCGTCCTTGACGCCCTCGCCCGACTCGGCGGCCCGCACCACACCGCTGAGCCCGCTGGTCCCGCTGAGCAGGATGTCGTACGCCACGGGCTCCGCGCCGTTCACCACGATCGTGGAGGCCTGGGGCTGGAAGCCGTCCGCGGAGGCGATCAGCACGTACGAACCCGTGCCCGGCGCGTCCACCGCGTAGGACCCGTCGGTCTGCGCGACCGCCCGGCCGAGCTGCCGTCCGGTCAGCGAGATCAGGGTGACGGCGGCCTGCGGGACGGGTGCGTTCTCGGCGCCGCGGACGAAGCCGTGCACGGGGACGCCGTTCGAGGGTGCCTCCCGGGACTCGGCGGTGGCGAGGGCGGAGGACCGCCGCGCACCCTGCGGACCGGCCTCCCGGCCGGGTTCGCCGGCCGGCCCGGCGACCGCCCAGCCGGGGACGTGCTCCCCGCCGACGGCCGTGCCCGCATCCGTACCCGTACCCGTGCCCGCATCCGTGCCCGTGCCCGTATCCGTGCCCGTGGCCTCGGTGGCGACCGGGTTTACCGTGGCGGCCGGGGTGTCGCCCTCCGCCGCCTGCGCCAGCGCGCCCTTGGTCCGCAGTGGGACCTCCTTGATGAACAGGGTGATCAGGAAGGCGAGCAGCGCCAGCACCGAGGCGATCAGGAAGACGTCCGCGATGCCGTGGCCGTACGCGCTCTCCATGACAGTGCGAAGCGGCACGGGCAGCTTGTCCATGTCCGGGATCTGGCTGGAGGAGCCGGAACCGGACGCGAGCGCGGCGTACTTCGGGTCGAGGTCGGCGATGCCGTCCTCGGCGTAGTCGGTGATGCGGTTGGCCATGACGGCGCCGAGCGCCGAGACGCCGATCGCACCGCCGAGCGAACGGAAGAACGTGACCGTGGAGCTGGCCGATCCGAGGTCGGACGGGTCCACCTGGTTCTGCGTCGAGAGCACCAGGTTCTGCATCATCATGCCGATGCCGAGACCCAGCAGCGCCATGAAGACCGCGGTCTTCCAGTAGTCGGTGTCGTAGCGGATCGTGCTCAGCAGGCCGAGGCCCGCGGTGATGAGCACACCGCCGCTGACCAGCCAGGCCTTCCACTTTCCGGTGCGGGTGATGAGCTGCCCGGAGACGGTGGAGGAGACGAACAGACCGCCGATCATCGGGATCGTCATGATGCCGGACATCGTCGGGGACTCGTCCCGGGCCAGCTGGAAGTACTGGGCGAAGAAGACGGTTCCGGAGAACATCGCCACGCCCACGAACATCGAGGCGATCGACGACAGTGTGATGGTGCGGTTGCGGAACAGGCGCAGCGGGATGATCGGCTCGGTGGCCCTGGTCTCGACGAGCACGAACAGCAGCGCGAGCAGGACCGAGCCCGCGATCATCGTGTATGTCTGCCACGAGAGCCAGTCGTACTTGTCCCCGGCGAAGGTGACCCAGACCAGCAGCAGCGAGACCGCGGCCGAGATGAAGAACGCGCCGGCCCAGTCGACCTTCACGTCCCGCTTGACGACCGGCAGGTGCAGCGTCTTCTGCAGCACGACCAGCGCGATGACGGCGAAGGGGACGCCGACGTAGAAGCACCAGCGCCAGCCCAGCCAGGAGGTGTCCGTGATGACGCCGCCGAGCAGCGGACCGCCGACGGTCGCCACGGCGAACGTGGCCCCCAGGTAGCCGGAGTAACGGCCGCGCTCCCGCGGGGAGATCATCGCCGCCATGACGATCTGCGCCAGGGCGGAGAGACCGCCCACGCCGACGCCCTGCACGACACGGCAGGCGATCAGCATGCCCGGGTTCTGCGAGAGCCCGGCGGCCGCCGAGCCCAGCACGTAGATGACCAGCGCGATCTGGACGAGCGCCTTCTTGCTGTACAGGTCGGCGAGCTTGCCCCACAGCGGGGTCGTCGCCGTCATCGACAGCAGGGTGGCGGTCACGACCCAGGTGTAGGCGGACTGTCCGCCGCCGAGGTCACCGATGATCTCGGGGAGGGCGTTGGAGACGATCGTGGACGACAGGATCGCCACGAACATCCCGAGCAACAGCCCGGACAGCGCTTCCATGATCTGCCGGTGGGTCATCGGAGCGTCCGCGGCGGAGCCGTGGGTCCCTCCGCCGTGCTTCGCGTGGGCCCGCACACCGGCTGGTGTGGTCGTTGCCATGAGCTTCCTTCTCCTACGTCGCTTGTGCGGGTGTACGGGTGGTCTCGGATACCTGCATTCGTTCGCCTTCGCGAACGGGAGTCGGGGGTCCGGGAGGCCGGTGCGCCGCGGGCGGCGGCGACTCGGGCGGGGGCGGCGGCCGGTGGGTGACGGTGCGGCAGTCGCCGAAGCTGGTGCGCAGCCGGGTCAGCAGTCCGACGAGCCGGCCGACATCGGCGTCCGTCCAGTCGCCCAGCCGCTCGGCCAGGAGCTCCGTGGTGCGGCGGTGCAGGTCGGCGAGCATCGCCCGGCCCTCGGGCGTGAGATGCAGGATGCGTGAGCGTTTGTCCGCCGGGTCCGGGGAGCGCAGGATCCAGCCCCGCTCGGCCAGATGCGCGGCGTGCCGGCTGGTCACGGACATGTCGACGGCGAGCAGTTCGGACAGGCCGCTCATGCGCATGTCGCCGTGGCGGCCCAGCACCGTCAGCACCGCGGCCGAGCCTGCCGAGCAGTCCTGCGGCAGGATCCGCCCGAGGTCACGCTTCACGGCCCCTACGGCGCTGAGCTGATGCGCCAGCTCCGCGAACTGCGCCTGCTCGGCCATGACACCTCCCGAATTTGTTGCTTAGGGCAACCATAGAGAGATTGGTTGCTACAGGCAAATAAATCGGCCGGGTCGTCCGCCAAAAGTTGGCAAAGACAAGTATTGCGGTGGTAAATCTGCAGGTGGGAGCCTGGGTCGGAAGGAGCGGCCTCCCCGGCCGTCCCTCACCCGCACCGGTCGGACCGGGCCGAACCCGCTGCGGCAAGGCGCTCCACACGACCCCCACTTGGGTCCGACCGCCCGTTTTCGCTAGTGTCTCGGCCCATGGCTAACACCCAGGGCCCCCAGGGCAACCACGACCCCGCCGGCAGCACCCAGATGTTCCGCGCGTTCGTCGACGAGGGCGCTCCCCGGGCCGCCGCGCCGGCTCCCGCGCAGGCCGGCCCCCGTATCGGCCTGATCGTGGGCGTCGTCGCCGCACTGGTGATCGTCGCGGCGGTCGCCTGGCTGGCGCTGAAGTAGCGCGAGCGTCTCCGTGCACCCACGCGACGGGTGCACGGTGCACCCGCCTCCCCCGACTGCCGCGGCGGTCCCGGCGGGCGGGTGCACGGCACGCCGGGCCTGATACCGGGCCACCTTGCACCGGGCCACCTGGCACGTCGGCGAACGGTCCGCCGGGCCCGGCCGGCCCCCGCACCGGTGTCCTGCTCCGGCACCCCGCACCGGCGTCTCGCACCAGCGCTCAAAATTGGGCGCCGTCAGTGCCACTGCACGGTGACGTCCCGGGTCTCGATGTGCATGCCCAGCGGTACGCGCCACGCGTCGACGCACACCCTCCAGGTCTTCTCCTTCCGTGCGCCCGCGCTGATCGGGGTCGGCAGCGGGACCGTCGACTCGCGCGTGGCCCAGTCGATGCCGAGTCCGTCGACGACATGGGTGCCGAACGCGACCGTTCCCGAAACTACCGATCTGCCACCGGAGTTGTGGAAGACGAGGCTTACGTCCTCGCACCACCGCTGCTCCGTGCCCGCGCGGACCGGTTCACTCACGGTGAGGTCGGCTGGTGCGGGGGACGAGGGTCCGGACGGGCCGGTGGGGCCGGGCGAGGACGGGGTCGTGGGCGGATTCGGGGGCGTGCCGTCGGCGGGATCGCCGGCGGTGTTCGAGGCACCCGCCGCCCTGTCTTCCCCGGCGTCGGCGTCGGCACCCGCACCGCTGTCGGCGCCGGGGGCCTGGGTCGGCGTCCCCGGGCGAGGCCCCGAACCCGAAGGTGAACCCGGACCCGGACCCTGGTCCTGGCCCGGTTTCCCGGTGGAGGATCCGTTCTCGCCGTCCAGCGGAACGAGGCGTATTCCGCCCGTCGGCCCTCCGGGGCCGCCCATGCCCGGGCGGACCGAGTCGCCCGCCGAGCCGAGAGCGACGTAGTCGCCACCGCCGCCGTCTCCGCCGCATCCGGCGAGCAGGCCCGCCGCTCCCACCGCGAGAACGGCGGCCGCCGACGCGCCCCAGAGGGCGCCCCGGCGGCCATGTGTCCGTGTCGGACTGCGCATCGCGCCAGTGTGTCTGACGCACTGTCAGTGAGGAACCCCTGTGCGTGCGCCGACGGAACACGCCCTAGTCGGAGATGAGGCCCTCACGCAGCTGGGCCAGCGTCCGGGTGAGGAGACGGGAGACGTGCATCTGGGAGATGCCGACCTCCTCGCCGATCTGGGACTGGGTCATGTTGGCGAAGAAGCGCAGCATGATGATGCGGCGCTCGCGCGGCGGGAGCTTGGCCAGCAGCGGCTTCAGCGACTCGCGGTACTCCACGCCCTCGAGCGCGGTGTCCTCGTAGCCGAGGCGGTCCGCGAGGGAACCCTCACCGCCGTCGTCCTCCGGCGCCGGGGAGTCCAGCGAGGAGGCGGTGTAGGCGTTGCCGACGGCGAGGCCGTCGACGACGTCCTCCTCGGAGACGCCCAGCACCGTGGCGAGTTCGGCGACCGTCGGGGAGCGGTCCAGCTTCTGCGAGAGCTCGTCGCTGGCCTTGGTGAGCGCCAGCCGCAGCTCCTGCAGCCGGCGTGGGACGCGCACCGACCAGGACGTGTCGCGGAAGAAGCGCTTGAT
Source organism: Streptomyces sp. P3 (assembly GCF_003032475.1). Classification (NCBI taxonomy): domain Bacteria; kingdom Bacillati; phylum Actinomycetota; class Actinomycetes; order Kitasatosporales; family Streptomycetaceae; genus Streptomyces; species Streptomyces sp. P3. Next base: position 1,966,906 of record NZ_CP028369.1, on the reverse strand, counting down.
CTCGCCCACGACCGTCGGCATCGCGAACGTCGGGAACTCCACGCCCCGTTCGCAGTCGAAGCGGTCGATCGCCTTGATCAGGCCGATGGTGCCGACCTGGACGATGTCCTCCATCGGCTCGTTGCGCGAGCGGAAGCGGGCCGCCGCGTAGCGCACGAGCGGGAGGTTGAGCTCGATGAGGGTGTCCCGGACGTACACGCGCTCGGGGCTGTCCTCGGCGAGAGTGGCCAGTCGCAGGAACAGAGAGCGGGACAGGGTGCGGGTGTCGATGGCCCCCGTGGCCGTGAGAGCCGGGGCCGCGGGGGCCTCGGGGGCTGTGACGTCGTCGAGCACGTCGGGCTCGACAGGCGCGACGGGCGCGGACTCGCTCGGCGTGAGCGTGAGCGTGAGCACCTTCGAGCTGCCCTGTTCTGCGGACATGCCACCCCCTTTGGGTCGCGGGACGGTCGCGGCGCAACGCCCCCGCTTGAGGAACGTCAGCCTTCACCTGAATACCGGAGCCGAAGCCCCGGCAAACGCTCTTCCGGCAGAATGTCACATGTCGGCAACACGCTGTAGTGACATGTCGACATGTGAGTGACGAATCAGCCCTGGAAAGAGGGGGTGTGACGGTATTTCAGAGGAGATCCACCGGGAAGGGCGAAGGTGGACGATTCGCTCCCAGAGGTGACCTGTCGGTCGTGCTTGCGATAACCCATCGAGCGACGTGTCGAGCGACGCCGAAGGGGGATCCGGGAGCCGGGATCAGGGAGCTGAGAGCCGGGGATGAGAGCCGGGTGCCGGGTGCCGGCATCGGGAACCAGGGAGCCGGGATCAGGGGTCCTGGATCCAGGGGTCCGGGTCACGCCTCGATGCGGTTGGCGGAGCGCAGTCGCTGGAAGCTGCGCGCCAGCAGGCGGGAGACATGCATCTGGGAGACGCCGAGTTCCGCGCTGATCTGGGACTGCGTCAGGTTGCTGTAGTAGCGCAGCAGCAGGATGCGCTGCTCACGCTCCGGGAGCTGGACCAGGAGGTGGCGGACGAGGTCGCGGTGCTCCACGCCGTCCAGTGCCGGGTCCTCGTAGCCGAGGCGGTCCAGCAGGCCGGGCAGTCCGTCGCCCTCCTGGGCGGCCTCCAGCGAAGTGGCGTGGTACGAGCGGCCGGCCTCGATGCAGGAGAGCACCTCGTCCTCGCCGATGCGCAGCCGTTCGGCGATCTCCGCCGTCGTCGGGGTGCGGCCGAAGGCGGTCGTCAGGTCCTCGGTCGCGCTGTTGACCTGCACCCACAGCTCGTGGAGCCGGCGCGGTACGTGCACTGTGCGGACGTTGTCCCGGAAGTACCGCTTGATCTCGCCGATGACCGTGGGCATCGCGAACGTCGGGAACTGCACGCCCCGTTCCGGGTCGAAGCGGTCGATGGCGTTGATCAGGCCGATGGTGCCGACCTGGACCACGTCCTCCATCGGCTCGTTGCGGGAGCGGAAGCGGGCGGCCGCGTAGCGCACGAGCGGGAGGTTCGCCTCGATGAGCGCCCCGCGCACGCGGTTGTGCTCCGGTGTGCCCGGCTGGAGCTGCTTGAGCTCGCCGAAGAGCACCTGGGTCAGCGCCCGGGTGTCGGCGCCGCGGCGCCGCTCCGGGGCGGGAGCGGCCTCCATGGCCTCCACGGCCTGCGGAGCCTCGACCGCCTGGGCGACCTGGGGGACTTGGGCGACCTGGGGGGCCTGCACGGTCTGTGTGGCCTCCACGGCCTCCATGGCGGGCGCGGGAGCGGGGGCCGGGGTCGAGGCCGCGACCGGGCCCGGAAAGGACGCGGAGGCCGACGCCGTGACGGGTGCCGAGGGCGCCTCTGTCTGAGGCGGCGCAGTACTGGCCGACAAGGTCAACGCCACCTCTTCGTCAGGTCAACATCGGTCAACTCATCCGTCAAAAGCGGTCATAGCATCACAAGACATGTGCACTGTGTGCAAGCACCCCATAACGCCGTGTTGAGGGACGAGGCGGGCGTCGGCCTTGGGCGAGGGCACGCAAAACCCCCCGCCGGTCCGGCGGGGGGCTCCGTTCGACAGGAGGGGGCGGCTCAGACCTCGTAGTCGGCGACCACCCACGTGGCGAACTCCCGCCACAGCGTGACGCCCGCCTGGTGGGCCGGGTGCTCGAGGTACCGCTTGAGGGCGTCCGCGTCCTCGACCGCCGAGTTGATCGCGAAGTCGTAGGCGATGGGCCGCTCGCTGATGTTCCAGCCCAGCTCCCAGAAGCGCAGCTCGTCGATCTGCCCGCCCAGGGCCCGGAAGGCCGCCTCGCCCCGCACCACCCGGGGGTCGTCGCGCTCGACGCCCTCGTTGAGCTTGAACAGGACCAGGTGGCGGATCATGGGCACTCCCAGTGCGTGCGACGGTCTCGGCTACCGCGCCCCGTCGGCGAGCCAGGTGAAGAAGTCGCCGATGGCCTGGGCCGCGTCCGATATGCCCTCGAAGCCTATCTGGACGTAGTCCGCCGCCTTCGCCGGGTCTGTGATGATCACGTAGAGCACGAACACCACGAGCACGTAGACGGCGATCTTCTTGGCGTTCACCGCCACCTGGCCTCCCCTGTATGTGGCCGCTCGGGCCCCGCTGACGGCGGCGAGTGTATCTGTAAGTGCGATTTACGCACCGCTTTTGATCGTCTGCGGCGCGTTCGTGAACCGTTCCGGGGAGTGCCGCGGCCGGAAGGGTTCACCGGTTCGCCGGGATGCCGCCGCCTCGGCGCGGCTGCCCGGCGCGGCCGGGGCATCGTGACCGGTGCGGTATGTGGGCCGGTGGAAAACGTGCACGGTTACATGCCCAAGCGCAAGATCGCCGCTCGGAGGCACTTCATCCGGTCGAGCGGCGACTGATCTGCTGCTCCGCTCCCGGACTGTCCGGAGGTGGACGCGCGGTGACTTGCGCCACACTCGCTTTCGAGGTCTGTTCGTGCTGTTCAGCGCATGATCCGCACCCGTTCAACCTCGTTCATTCCCGTCCGCCCGCCCGAAGTGTGAACCGCTGTGGACGGCTCCGGACGGGAGTGAATGAGACGGAAACTGAGACGGAGCCGCCCCCGGCCACGTCAGGCCTGATCTGCGGTTTCCGGCGCGAGCCGACTCGTGAAGCCGCCGTCGCGTAGCCGCTCGAACGCGGCCCGGACGTCGTCGGGAATCTGCTGCTCGATCATGAACCCCTGCCGGGGGTAGATCATGAGTCGCTGCTGAGCACCGACCATCATGTCGAGTACAAGGCGCGCGTCCCCGATCGAGTCGACGTACTCGGGGAGTGTCATAGGGGTGGACGCACACACCCACTCGACACCCGGCCACAGCTTCCGGGCGGTCGCGTACGAACGCCGTTCCTCGTACGGCTTGCTGACCAGCAGAACGGACGAGACAGGCACGCCCCGCTCTTCCAGGACCGCGCGAGAAAAGCGGATGTTGTCTCCCGTGTTCCGCGCGTTGGGCTCAACGAGGATCGCCCCCGCCGGCACCCCCAGCTCTACAGCGCGCTCGCGGTAGTGCTCGGCCTCGCCGCGCGGCATCCGCTCCTGAGTCGTACGACTGGTCGCCCCGGTGAAGACGACGAGCGGGAACATGCCCCGGTGGTACAGCTCCGCTGCGGTGTCGGCCACCCCGAGGTCGTGACTGCCGAGACCGACAGCCACGGAGCATGGACGGGGCTCGTGGCCCATCTGCTGGAAGTCCCACAGTGTCTGAGCGTCCGCCCACGCCTGAGCCGAGATCACTTGCTCTCGCCCTCCACCTCTGTCTTTGCCGAGTCGGGCACCTTGAAGTCGTACGACCATGCGAAGCGGGTCGCCGCGTGCACCCCGATGGCGAACCCAACCACGGTTCCATCTGCCGTGCGCGTGTCCGGTGGAGCTCCACCACCCACTCACCCGGAGAGAGCTGGAGCAGCTGGGCCTCTTCGGCCGTGGGCACTCGTGCAAACAGTTCCTCGGTCATGTGGTCGATCTCGTACCCGGCGTCGTACAGGACGCGGAACCCGCCGCCCCGCCCGGCCGGACCCGGCTCCGGGTTCACGATGCGGGTTCCTTCCACGTGTTCAGGCCGGTAGTAGCTCGTCAGGGTGTGCGTCGGCTATTCAGGAGGGGCGAAGTAGCTGCTTGAAAGACGTGGGGGACCCGAGGCGACGGCCGCCGCGTATGCCGTATCCATCGCCGAGACGAATCGACGGAGGCGAGGGGTCCCGATGGCTTCGGCGAATCGCCGCCAGTCTGCGCCACCGTTCTCCCAGTGCTTTCGGGCTATCTCGCCTCGAAAGTGCGTCTCGCAGCGCACCCGTAGCGCTGCGTCGTTAAACCGCTTTAGACGGTGTCCTACGTGGTGATCGCTCGTTGGTCTGTTCATGGGGCGGGGTAAGTGGAGTTGGATTGTTCCGGACGGCTTGTGGGAGCTCGCCAGGCCGTTGATTCCGGAGGACCGGGTGCGGCCGCAGGGCGGTGGAACGCCGAACGCGCCTGATGAGACGCTGTTCGCGGCGATCGTCTATGTGCTGGTCAGCGGGTGCGCCTGGCGGGCCCTGCCGCCGTGCTTCGGGATATCGAAGTCGACGGCCCATCGCCGATTCCTGATCTGGTCGCGGGCCGGGGTATGGGGCCGGCTGCACGAGGCGGTCCTGCATCGGCTCGACGACGCGGGCCTCATCGACGTCTCCCGCGTGGTGCTCGATTCCGCCCACGTGCGGGCTAAAAAGGGGGCAGACACACAGGTCCGAGCCCCGTGGACCGGGGCAAGCCGGGTTCCAAGATGCACGTTCTGTCGGACGCGAACGGACTGCCCCTGGTCGTCGGCGTCTCCGCCGCCAACGTCCACGACAGCGAAGGGCTGAAGCCCATGGTGGCCGGTCACCAAACGAGACACGACCCCCACAACGGCCGCTACTTCAAGCCTCAGCGCCTACACGCGGACAAGGCCTACGACATTCCCCACCTACGGAAATGGTTACGGGGCAAGCGCATCGGCGTGCGTATCGCCCGCAAGGGCATCGAGTCCAGCGAACGCTTGGGCCGACGAAGGTGGGTGATCGAGCGCACGATCTCGTGGCTGTCCGGCTACCGCAGACTCAGCCCTCGCTATGAACGCGATCCACGCAACTACCTGGCCTTTCTCGGCCTCGCCGCAGCAATGTGCTGCTACAAGCGATTCGTCCGCCTCACCACGTAGGACACCGTCTTAGTCGGTAGTCCGCAGACCAGTTGCTGACGATCAGGTTCGTGTAGGCGATCTGTTTTGCGTCCAACGCTGTCACAGGGACAGTGAACGGCTCCCAGCAAACCATTAGCTCAGGGTCATCGATGGCCATGATCACAAGTTGCCGATGAGAGGCACGCTGGGCTTCCGCGTACGTGACGGCCGTTTGACGGGACTGATAGACCAACGACACCGCCACTCCTGCGAGAGCAGCTATGGACAGCGGGGTGCCGTAGGTCTGGCTGATGTCGCTCAGCCTCTCCCAGTTCGTTCCCGCTGGCGTCAATCTTCCGAGTAGCAGCGGTGCACCGACTAGTACGGCGACGGCCGCTAGGACTGTCGCAGTCCACTTGAAGATGATGCGATGTTCCGTGAGCGACTGGGACACGGTTCTCCTCTCAGGTTCAACTCGCTCGGCCTAGCGGTGCCTACCCGCCAGGCCGACCATGCGTGAGGTGCTGGAACCAGAACCAGTCGCCCTCAGTACGGGAGTGCTGCACCGGCCAACTGAGACGGAAACTGAGACGGGGATGCGCGAAGGGTCCGGCTCCATGAGCCGGACCCTTCGTCTACCTGCGGTAGCGGAGGGATTTGAACCCTCGGTGACTTGCGCCACACTCGCTTTCGAGGCGAGCTCCTTCGGCCGCTCGGACACGCTACCGAGGGAGACCTTACAGCAAGGTGGCGCGCGGTTTGAAATCGGTTCCGGAGCGGGCGGATCAGCGCTCGCGGAAGAAGTCCGTGAGGAGTTGCGCGCACTCCTTGGCGAGCACGCCCTCGATCACCTCGGGCCGGTGATTGAGCCGTCGGTCGCGGACGACGTCCCAGAGGGAGCCGACCGCGCCCGCCTTGTCGTCGCGGGCCCCGTAGACGACCCGGTCCACCCGCGACTGCACGAGGGCGCCCGCGCACATCGTGCACGGTTCGAGGGTTACGAGGAGCGTGCAGCCGGACAGCCGCCACCCGCCCGTCGCCTCGGCCGCCCGCCGGACGGCGAGCACCTCCGCGTGGGCCGTCGGATCGCCGCCGGCCTCGCGTTCGTTGTGACCTCTGGCGAGGACGGTGGTGCCGTCCGGGGCCAGCACCACGGCGCCGACCGGGACGTCTCCGCCACGGGCGGCCAGCCGGGCCTCGTCCAGGGCGAGCCGCATCGCGGCCCGCCAGCGGTCGCGTACGGGGTCGGCCGGCGCCTCCGGTGCGGTCAGCGGACCGTCTCCAGGACCGCCGACGCGCCCAGGGCGTCGGCGATCTCGGTGAGCGCGTCGTCGGACAGAGCCCTCAGTTCCTTCTCGGTGACGCCGAGGTCGTCGAGGATGCCGGCGTCGCCGACCGGGCCGTGCGGCACGGCCTCAGCGGAGCCGACGCTCGTGGCGCCGTCGGAGCCCTCGTCATCGTCCTCGTTCTCGTCCTCGTTCTCACCGTCCTCGGTGCCGTCGAGATCCAGGGCGTCCAGGACGTCGTCATCCGGATCCCTTCCGAGCAGTTCGTCGGTGAGCAGGATCTCGCCGTACGAGCTGCGGGCGGCGGCAGCGGCGTCGGAGACGAAGATGCGAGGATCCTCCTCGCCGTCGATGCGGACGACCCCGAACCAGGAGTCCTCCTGCTCGATCAGCACGAGCACCGTGTCCTCGTCCGGGGAGGCCTCCCGGGCCAGGTCGGCCAGATCCGACAGGGTTTCCACATCGTCGAGCTCTGTGTCGCTCGCTTCCCACCCGTCTTCGGTGCGCGCGAGCAGTGCGGCGAAGTACACCGTGACTCTCCCACTGGTCCTAGGCGTGCCGGTTGGGGTTCCCCCCGGCGGAGGTTACGGGCGGAGAGCTCGGCTCCGAGACCCGCCCACTCGGAATCGTGGCAGAAACAAGGCGTCCAGGGGACGTCTTCGGCTCCCTGTGTCCGGTGGTTTTGATCGCACGTCCGCGGTCACGTCCGTGAGCGACTCACCAGCGCACTCGTTGCCGCCACGAGCGGATCGTACGCGGCTTTCCCCTGCGGCCCCACGCACGCCTGCCCCGAGTGACACCGCGCGACACCCCTGACGGTGGTGATCTTCCCCGTATGCCCCAAGTCCGGTACGGCCGCTGCACGGCCGGGTCTACCAGCGGAACGTGCGCATACGCATCGCGTGGCGCAGGCGGGCGGTCTTGGCGCGTCGCGGCTGAACCCGGTCGCGCAGTTCACGGGCCTCGGCCAGGTCGCGCAGAAACCGGGCGCGGCGCCGGCGGCGCTCCGCGTCGGTCTCGGGCGGCCTCGTCGGCGAGTCGCCGTCGGTCGGGTCGGGCAGGTCAGGCATCAGCACACACCCCGGGTACCCCGGTCCGTCTCCATACCTGCCTCCCACTTTCCCTCCGACGGCCGGTGAGATGCCAGCGAACGGCCGAAGCCGGGGAAAAGTCCGGGGGAAAGGTTCACCGAGTGTGGGGGCGCCGGGCAGGACGGCCCCGGTTACTGTTGTCGACATGCGTCTCCACGTCGTCGACCACCCTCTGGTCGCCCACAAACTCACCACCCTGCGCGACCAGCGCACCGACTCCGCGACCTTCCGCCGGCTGGCCGACGAGCTGGTCACCCTGCTCGCCTACGAGGCCACGCGGGACGTGCGCACCGAACAGGTCGACATCAAGACGCCGGTCGCCTCGACCACCGGCGTCAAGCTCTCCTACCCGCGTCCGCTGGTCGTGCCGATCCTGCGCGCGGGCCTCGGCATGCTGGACGGCATGGTCCGGCTGCTGCCGACGGCGGAGGTGGGCTTCCTCGGCATGATCCGCAACGAGGAGACGCTGGAGGCGTCCACGTACGCCACCCGCATGCCGGAGGACCTCTCCGGCCGCCAGGTGTACGTCCTGGACCCGATGCTGGCCACCGGCGGCACGCTGGTCGCCGCGATCCGCGAGCTGATCCGGCGCGGCGCCGACGACGTCACGGCCGTGGTGCTGCTCGCCGCGCCGGAGGGCGTGGAGATCATGGAGCGTGAGCTCGCGGGCTCTCCGGTCACCGTCGTCACGGCGGCCGTCGACGACCACCTCAACGAGCACGGCTACATCGTCCCCGGCCTGGGCGACGCGGGAGACCGGCTGTACGGGGCGGCGGAATAACGTCCGGACGCGCTGACGGTCGGTGAGCCGGCCGTCAGCAGCCCTTCTTCGTGGTGGCGCCTGCCGTCGGGTGCGGGGCGGCCAGCGCCGCCAGGGCCTTGGTCGCCTCCGCACGGCCGGTGAGCGCCTTGAAGCCGTTGCCGATGATCAGATCGACCGCCGTGCCCTTGCGGGCGGCGTCGGTGCGGCGCTCGGCGGTGCCGAGCTGCGTCGCGAGGACCGGCAGCGAGGTGTTGAGCGAGGACGCGGGGCCGAGCAGCATCCCGGTCCCGGTGACCTTCTTGTCGTACTGCTTGGCGGCGTTGCCCACCTCGCCGATCTTGAAGCCGCGTCTCTTCAGCTCGTCCGCGGTCGTCTTCGCGAGGCCGCTGCGGGTGGTGGCGTTGAAGACGTTCACCGTGATCTGCGCGGGCTTGGGCACCGCGCCCGGTCCCGCACCCGCTCCGGCTGCCGTGCCCGTACCCGTACCCGTGCCGCCGCTCGTCGCAGCGGACGCGGAGGCGGAGGGGGAGGCCGCGAGTCCCGCCTTGGTCTTGTTCTTCGGGCAGCCGTCCGCCGCCGTGGCGGTGCCCCCGCCGCCCGTGAAGACGTCGATGAGCTGCAGGGTGCCCCAGCCGGCCACGCCGAGCACGGCGCCACAGGCGACGACCACGACGGCAAGCCGGCCGCGTCGACGATGGGGACGCATGCGGGGGTATTTGTCCCCCGTGATCCGGTATTTGCCGCCCATGCCGGGGGGAGTCAGCATGCTCATGGGCGCAGCGTAGTGCGCCCGGGCGGCCGTGACTAATAAACGATCATCGGACACCTCGCGGGGCACGAGAAAGAACCCGAAAGGGTCAATCCGGAGGCAGCCCGAGGCCTCGTCCGGGCCTCGACGGAGGTCCGGCCAAGCCCGACGGCGGCCCGGAGAAGCCTGACGGAGGTCCGGCCACGTCCGGGCAAGGTCCTGTGAGGGCCCGGCCGAGGTCTGGCGGAAGTCCGGGCGACGGCCCGGCGGGGCTCAGTCCAGCTCGAGGACGCGGGCGTGCAGCACCTGTCGCTGCTGGAGCGCCGCCCGCACCGCGCGGTGCAGTCCGTCCTCCAGGTACAGGTCACCCTGCCACTTCACGACGTGCGCGAACAGGTCGCCGTAGAAGGTGGAGTCCTCCGCGAGCAGGGTTTCCAGGTCGAGCTGCTGCTTGGTGGTCACCAGCTGATCGAGGCGGACCGGGCGCGGCGCGACGTCCGCCCACTGCCGGGTGCTTTCCCGGCCGTGGTCGGGGTACGGCCGGCCGTTTCCGATGCGCTTGAAGATCACACGGAAAGCCTACCGGTCCCGACGTTCCGGGCGCAGCCAGGGAGGCGGAGTACGACGCTGGAAAAGACGTGATGAACGGGGGGAAATGGGGACGAGGGGCTGCCGATGAGCGAGCCGACGCGCGCCGGTGACCTCGCGGACGGGTACGCCTTCAGCGGACCCGCCCCCGAGCTCGGCGCCCTGCTGTGGGACGGGAAATGTCTGCCCGGGGCCCCCGGGTCCGTGTCCCTCGCCATTGCAGGGCCCCGGCCTCGCCTCCCGGGTCCCAGGGGGCCCGGAACCCGGCTCCCCCATCGATGACCTCTGCAACGGCAACCGCAACGGCAACCGCAACCGCTACCGGAACCGTCAGCGCTACCGTTCCCGCTTCCTCAAGGGCTGTTGCGGGTGGGCCGGTTGCCGGGCGGGGGGCTTGGGGGCGGTGCGGGCGGCCTCCGCGCGGAGCAGTGCGCGCAGCACGGCGTACGGGTCTGTGGGCATGGTGATTCCTCGCAGGGTGCAGGAGTGCTTGCTGACGGGTCCGGGGGACGGCGTCGGTCAGCAGCGCAGAACCACCGTGCGCAGGGCGGTCAAGAGGTGCGGGCGGTGGTGCGGCGGCGAGGAGAGCGGCCGGGGCGCCGGGCCGCCCGGTGGGAGGGGGGCCGGCCGCGGCGGGGTGGCGGGGCGGTGACAGCAGGAGGCCGTGCGCAGCGGCGTGTCGGGGACGTCGTACTCGAGGGTCTCCGAGGCGGCGGCCGGAGGCGCGGCGAACTCGGCGAACTGGGCAGGCGCGGCCGGGCCCAGCACGGCGAGGAGCACGACGAGCACGCGCAGCCAGGTGTGGCTGCCGGGGCGCCTTCGTGCGGTGGTCATGGGAGGTCATCTCCCCGTGACACGCTCGTCGTTCAGCACGCCGGGCGGGAGAACCACCTGTTCGGAGCAGGGATGCGGGGGCACGAAAGCGTTACCGACGGGCCCGGTCCAGGCCAGGGGCAACGGCCAGGTCCAGGGCCGCGGCCAGGGGCCGCAGCAGCGGCCGGGGTCAGCCGGTCGTTTCCCGTTTCTCGGCCTGTTTCCCCGCTTTCCCCGCTTTCCCGGCCTTACCGGTCGCGGCCTTGGCGGCCTTCGCCGCCGCCTTCATCTCCTGTTTGTGCGCCCGGACCTTGTCCAGCGACTCCGGGCCGGTGATGTCGGCGACGGACCGGAAGGACTTCGGCTCCCCGTAGGAGCCGGCCGCCTCCCGCCAGCCAGTGGGCCGTACACCGAGCTGTTTGCCCAGCAGCGCGAGGAAGATCTGTGCCTTCTGCCTGCCGAAGCCGGGCAGCTCCTCGAGGCGCTGGAGCAGCGCCTCGCCGGTGCCGGCGTCCTTCCAGACGGCGGCCGCGTCCCCGTCGTAGTGCTCGACGAGGTACTGGCAGAGTTGCTGGATGCGCTTGGCCATGGAACCGGGGTAGCGGTGCACCGCCGGCTTGTCGGAGAGCAGCGCGGCGAAGGCCTCCGGGTCCCGGACGGCGATGTCCTGCGCGTCCAGGTCGTCGGCGCCGAGCCGGTCGGCGATCGTCCGGGGACCCTTGAACGCCCACTCCATCGGGACCTGCTGGTCCAGCAGCATCCCGACCAGAGCGGCGAGCGGTGAACGCCCGAGGAGCTCGTCGGCCTCGGGATCCTGGGAGAGGTGAAGGGTGACGTCCATGGGTCGATGATCCCGCCTGGGCGGTCAGCCCGCGCGGGGTGTCCGCCTGGGATGTCCGCCTGGGATGTCCACCTGGGCGGTCAGCCCGCGCGCCAGTACCCCAGGGCGTGCACCCGCTCCTTCGGGACGTCCAGCTCCTTGCGCAGGTACGCCGACAGTGTCCTGGTGGTGTGGGTGTCGCAGGCGATCCAGACGTACGGATCGGGGGTGGCCCGCAGCAGTCCGGGCAGCTCGGCCCTGACCCGCTCGACCAGCTCCGCGCCGGCGTCGCGGCGGGGCACGTGCCGTATCTCGTGGCGGGCGGGGTCGGTCCGGAAGGGCAGGCCGTCCGCCTCGCCCTCGAACCAGACGGTGGCCGGTGCGGAGCCGAGCGCGCCCTCGCCCTCGCCGAGCAGCGAGTTGATGGCGGGCAGCGAGGCCGGGTCGCCGATGACGAGGACGTGCGAGGGAGCCGCTGCGGGCGGTGCGAAGCCGGTGCCCTGGACGGTCGCCTCGATGGTGTCGCCGGGCTTCGCCGCCCGGGCCCAGTCGCTGGCGGCACCGTCGTGCAGGGCGAACTCCAGGCTGAAGGCACCGGCCACCGGGTCGGGGTCGACCAGCGTGTAGGCGCGCTGATGGGGCCGGCCCGCGTTGTCGAACCAGAGCCGCACCCACATCGTCGGGTGGACGCCGGTCGAGGCGAGCAGTCCGCCGTCCGACAGCTGCAGCCGGCGGTAGTCGCCGGTGACGTCCTCCGCGGCCGTCACGGTGAGGGTGAAGTCCTTCGCCCGCATCAACTTGAGGACCGCGCCCTCCCAGCCCCGCCCAAGTGCCATTCCTTCTTCCCCCTTCACGTACGATTCCGCCGCAAGTACTTAGGAAAGCCTAACCTTATGGGAAAGTTGGGGCGCAGGGTGACCACCGAGATCTACCGCGACGCGTGGGGCGTCCCGCATCTGCGCGCCGACGACGCCCGATCGCTCGCCCGCCTCCAGGGACTGGTGACCGCACGGGACCGCGCCTGGCAGCTCGAGGTCGAACGGCACCGCGCGCGGGGCACCTCGGCGTCGTTCCTCGGACCCGACGCCCTCTCCTGGGACCTTCTCGTGCGCCGCGCCCGCCTCGACGACACGGCGCGACGCTGCTTCGACGACCTGGCCGGGCGCGACCCCGAGACGGCCGACTGGACGCGCGCGTACGTCGACGGCGTCAACGAGGGCCTGCGGGAGACGTCCCGCGCCGGCCGCGCGCCCGAGTTCGCGCGTGTCGGCCTCGAGCCCGGCCGCTGGGAACCCTGGACGCCGCTGGCCGTCTGGCTGGCCACGCACCTCCTGTTCGCCGGGTTCCCCGCCAAGCTGTGGCGCGAGGAGGCCGCCCGGCATCTCGGCCCCGAGGCGGTCGGGCTGTTCGCCACGGACGGGCCCGGCACCTCCGGCAGCAACGGCTGGCTGGTGAGCGGCGACCGCACGGTCACCGGCCGGCCGGTCATCGCCGGCGACCCGCACCGGTTCGTCGAGGACCCCGGCGTGTATCAGCAGATCCGCCTGGCCTGCGACGAGTTCGACGTCGTCGGACTCGCGGTCCCCGGCGTCCCCGGCATCGCCCACTTCGGGCACACCGGCACGGTCGCCTGGGCCATCACCAACGCCATGGCCGACTACCAGGACCTCTACCGCGAACGCCTGCGCCGCACAGGTGCGGGCGTCGAGGCGCTCGGTCCGGACGGCTGCTGGCGGCGGGTGGCCCGGCACATCGAACTCGTGCGGGTGGCGGGGGAGGAGCCCGTCGAGGTGGAGGTGCTCGAGACCGAACGGGGCCCGGTGATCGCCGGAGGACCGGAAGGCCTCGACGACGCCACCCCCGCCACCCCAGCCACCTCCGACGCTCCCGCCACCCCTGGCGCTCCCGCCACTCTCGGCGCTCCCGCCACTCCCGGCGCTCTCGGCACTCCTGAAGTGCCCGGCACTCCTGAACCGTCCGGAGTCCCCGGAACGCCTGGCGGCCTCGGCTCACGGGACCGAGCCCCCGGCACCCCCGACGGCGCCCCCGGCACCCCTCCGCTCGCGGTGAGCCTGCGCTATCCGCCCCGCGTCACCTCCGACCTCGGCTTCCAGACCCTGCTCCCGCTGCTGCGGGCCCGCCGGGTCGCGGACGTGGACCGGGCTTTCGACCACTGGGTCGAGCCCGTCAACGTCGTGCAGGCCGCCGACACCGAGGGCGGTCTGCTGCACCGGGTCGCGGGCCGGGTGCCGCGCCGCGCCGCGGCCAACGGCACCCGCGTCGTGCCCGCCTGGGAGCCCGGCCACGAGTGGACCGGCTGGCACGAGACGCCCCGCGCGGGACTGACCGACGGCGTCGCGGTGATGGCCAACCAGCGCGGTCCGGCGGCACGGCTGGGCGTCGAGTTCGCCGCGCCGCACCGTGCCGACCGCATCCGGACGCTGCTGGCACGCCGGCGGCATTGGTCCGCGTCCGACATGCGGGCCGTCCACACGGACACCCGTCTCGCCTCCGCCGAGCCACTGCTGGACTGCGTGTCCGCGCTCGACGACCTGACCGGCCCGGCCGCCGCACTGCGCGAGCGGCTGCTGCGCTGGGACCGCCGGATGGACGCCGACAGCGAGGACGCCGGCCGGTACGCGGCCCTGCGCGGCGCCGTCGTCCGCCGACTCGCCGCGCACCCGGCCTTCGCCGCCCTGACGGCCCCGCCCGCCTACCCGGACGTCCTCCTCCCCTGGCTGGCGCTGCTCCCGCGGATCGGATTCGCCCTCGAGCACCTGCTGCGCGCCGAGGAGTTGTACGGCGTCGACCGGCCGCGACTGGTGCGGGAGGCCCTCGAGGAGACGGCCGGGCAGCCGGCCGCCCGCTGGGGCGACACCCACCGCCTCGCCCCCTGGCGGGCCCTGCCCGACCCCTCGTACCGGGGACCGGCCCTGGCGGGCGACCACGACTGCGTGCTGTGCACCTCGTCCGTGCCCGGCGCGACCGACCTCGCCGCCCGCGGCCCGGCCGCCCGCTACGTATGGGACCTGGCCCGGCGCGAGGACAGCCTGTGGGTCGTCCCGCACGGCGCGTCCGGCGTCCCCGGACACCCCCACCACCACGATCAGCTCCCCCTGTGGCTCGAGGGCGAGCTGGCTCCCGTCGTCACCGACTGGGCGCAGCTGAAGAAGGAGAGCGACCATGACTGACCGTTCCGTAATGGACTACGACCGCTCAATGACGGCGGACGACTCTTCGGCACCCGAAGGTGCACCCGTGCCCGCGCCTGACGACGTCCCCGTGTCCCACGAAGCCCCCGCGCCTCCCTACCTGCACCGGCAGACGGTCGGCGGGTTCGGCGTCGTCGGCATCCGCCCCGTCGACGCGGAGGCCGACGCGGACGTCGTCCACGGGTGGGTCCGCGAGGAGCGGGCCGCGTTCTGGGGCATGAACGGCCTGACGCGGGACCAGGTCGCCGACGTCTACGCGCACATGGCCGGCCTCGACACCCACCATGCGTTCCTGGTCGAGCTGGACGACGTCCCGGTCGCCCTCTTCCAGACCTACGAGCCGGCCGCGGACCGGGTGGGCGACTGCTACGAGGTGGCCGCCGGCGACCTCGGCATCCATCTGCTCCTCGCGCCGGCGGACGCGCGGGGCGCGCGGAGCGGCTGGTCGTCGGCGCTGATGGGTGTGCTCGCCTCGTACGTCCTGCTGGGCCTCGACCGGGCGCGGGTCGTGGTGGACCCCGACGTGCGCAACGAGAAGGCGATCGCCCGCTTCCTGCGGCAGGGCTTCGAGGCGGGCCCGGTCGTCACCCTGCCCGAGATCGACCTGCCGGACGTGTATCTGCCCGAGAAGAAGGCCCAGCTGGCGTTTCTGCGCCGGGAGGTAGCCTTCCCCGCGTGACGGCCCCGCCCACCCCGTAAGGCCTCGCGGTGAACCGGATGGCCCTTGCACGCGTACGTATCCGCAGTACGGGAGTACGTGGGTCTCGAGTCTCGAGCAAGACGGAGCGGTGACGTGAGCGAAGGGCGCGATGGCGGGCGACCCCAGGGCCGGCACGGCGACGGGCCCGGCCCCGGACCCCACGGCGTAACCCGCGGCGGACCCGACGGCGGAACCCGCGGCGGACCTCTCGGCCGCTCCCGCCGCAGGCGGTTCGGCGGCGCTGGGAGGTTCGGCGGCGCTGGGAGGTTCGGTGGTGGGCCGCTCGCCGGCCGTCGACTCCGGCTGCGGGGGCTGGTGCTGGTGGGCGCCGTGCTCGTCCTGCTCGGCCTCGGCAGCGGACCGGCCTCGGCCCACGCGGCCCTTCGTGGCGCCGATCCGGTGGACGGAAGCGTCGTCAAGACGTCCCCCGGCTCGATCACCCTCACCTTCACCGAGTCGGTGGGCCTGCTCGACGACTCCTTCCGGGTCTTCGACCCCGACAACCAGCGGGTGAAGACGGGCCGGGCGGGGCACGCCGACGGCCGCGCCGACACCGCGCGCGTCACCCTGCCCCGCAATCTCGGCACCGGAACGTTCACGGTGGCCTGGCGCGTGGTGTCCGAGGACAGCCACCCGATCGCCGGCGCGTTCACCTTCTCCGTGGGCAAGCCGTCCGCCGTCCCGCCGGTCCTGCCCAGCACCTCGGTGGAGGACCCGGCCACCAGCGGTCTGTTCAACATCGGCCGCTACGTCGCCTACCTCGCCGCCGCCCTTCTCGTCGGCACCGGCGTCTTCGTCGCCGTCTGCGGCCCGCCGGACGTCCGCCCGCTGCGCAGGCTGCTGCTGGCCGGCTGGTGGGCGCTCGCCGGATCGACGGTGTTCCTGCTCCTGCTCCGCGCCCCCTACGAGACCGGCACCGGCCCGGCGCAGGCCCTGGACCCCTCGGCTCTGACCCGCACCCTGGGCACCCGTCCCGGCCTGGCCCTGGTGGCGCGGCTCGTCCTGCTGGCGGCGGTCGCGGCGCTGCTCCTGCGGCAGCGCTCGCTTCCGCAGGGGGAGCGGCCCTCGCGCGCGTCGCTGGTGACCGGCGGCGCGCTGGCGGTGGCCCTGACCCTGACCTGGGCCGCCGCGGAGCACGCGTCGGCCGGCATCCAGGTACCGGCGGCGATGACGTCCTCGGTGCTCCACCTGCTGGCGATGGCGGCCTGGCTGGGCGGTCTGACGGCCCTCCTCATCCTGCTCCACCGCGCCTCCGTCCCCTCGTACGTGGTCACCCGCTTCTCCCGGACGGCCGGCCTCTCGGTCGTCGTCCTGGTGGTCACCGGCGTCTACCAGTCCTGGCGCGGCCTCGGCTCCACGTCCGCGCTGACGGACACGACGTACGGCCGGGTCCTGCTCGCGAAGCTCGCCGCGGTGACGCTCCTGCTGATGGCGGGGGCATGGTCGCGTCGAACGGTCCGCGACGCGACGGCGACGGCGGTGACGAGGACGGCGACGAGGACGGCCGACGCGGTGAGCGCGGCGACGACACCGGGGAACGAGGCGGCAGAGGCGACCGCGGCAGCAGAGGCGACCGAGGCGGATGCGGTCAGTGAGGCGACCGTGAAGAGGGAGGCCCGGGTGCCGCAACCGGTGGGAGGACGGGCGGCCGTGGCTGCCTACGTCGACGCGGACCGCGCCGCTCACCGGGCCGTAACCGACGCCGTAACCGACACCGTCGCTGACGCCGACACGGACCGGCCCCGGGCCGACGACGACGCGGGCAGCCGTCCGACGGACAGCAACGGGGAGAAAGCCGCGCCCCCGGCCGACGAACCGTCCGCCGACGAACCGTCCGCCGAGGACTCCCCCGCCCGCTCGGCCCACACCTCCGACCCCGCCGGCGCCTCCGATCCCGCCCGCACCTCGGCCGCCACCTGCAAGCCGGTCGACCCGCGCCGGTCGCTGCGCCGGTCCGTGCTGGTCGAGGTCGCCGTCGCGGTCGTCGTGCTCGTCCTGACGACCGTGCTCACCGGCACCCTGCCGGGCCGGGCGGCGGCCGAGGCGGCGGACCAGGCGGCGGCCGGGCAGGGCGTCGGACTGCCCGTGGCCTCCGTGATCGACGTCCCCTTCGCCTTCGGCTCACCCGGCGTCAGCAGCGTCCGGGGCAAGGCGCAGGTCACCCTCGACCCGGGGCGGGTCGGCGACAACAACCTGCAGGCCGTGGTCTACGGCCCCGACGGCGGCTTCGTCAGCGTGCCGGAACTGCGCATCTCCTTCACCCTCCCGGACCAGGACCTCGGCCCTCTCGACGCCAAGGTCACCGACAGGGGCGGCTACTGGGCCGCCGAGGCCGTCAACCTGCCCATTCCCGGAGACTGGGAGATGAAGGTGACGGTGCGGGTCTCGGAGGTCGACCAGGTGAGCGTGACGAAGCCGGTCCGCATCGAGCGCTGAGGCCGCCGGCGCCGCCCGGTGCGCACCCGAGGTCAGCGCCCCGGCTCCGGAGTGGCGTGGCGGGCCGCCAGGGCGAGTTCCTCCTCCTCGAGGCGGCGCGAGCGGCGCGCGTCGGGGTCGTACGCGACGGCCGTGCTGACGCAGGTGCAGAACACCCGTGCGTCACGGGTGACGCGGCTGGTGAGCCGGAAGGACGAGCGGCGCAGGTCGCCGATGGTGGTGACGATGGTGACGGGCTCGGGCTCCAGCACGAGCGGCTCGGTGTAGTCGAGTTCGTGGCGCGCGTACACGAACCGCGGGCGGATCTCCTGTCCGGGCAGCCCGGGGCGCAGGTAGAACAGGTCGATGTGGGCGTCCTGGATCATCTCGAGCAGCCGTGCGTTGTTCACATGCTGCATGGAGTCCAGGTCGCTCATGCGAACCTGACGGAGATACAGGTGCGGCCGGCGGTCCGGCGCGTCGTGGGGCGGGCGCGCCGCGGTGCTCGTGCGGCGGAGGTCGGACGCCAGGGCGTGGATCAAGGGTTCGCTCCTCGGAACAGGGTCGAGTGTGGGGCCTCGGCGGCGGCTCCGTGCTGGCGGCCCCGGTGACTGCGGTCTACAGGGCCCGCTCGATCAGATCGGCCGCGGCGCCCGCCCCTCCGGCCTGCGTGATCTCCCGGCGCATGTCCGCCACGCCCGTACGGACGTCCCGGTCGGAGGACACCCGCAGGACGGCCTCGCGCAGCGCCTCGGGCGTGACGGTCTCGCGCGGCAGATGGACGCCGAGCCGGAGCTGTTCGATCCTGGCGGCGTTGACCCGCTGCTCGGCCATCTGCGGCACCGCCACCAAAGGCACGCCGTAGTGCAGCGCCTCCATCGTGCCGCCCATCCCGGCGTGGGTGACGAAGGCGTCCGCGTGGGCGAGCACGGCCAGCTGGGGCACGTGCGGATGGACTTCGACGGTGTCCGGGAGGGGCCCCAGCTCGTCCGGCGCGACGGCGTGGCCGACGGACATCACCACCTGCCAGGGCAGTTCCGCGAAGGCCTGGACGCAGGACCGGTAGAAGTCCGGCCGCCGGGTGAACTGGGAGCCCAGCGACACCAGCAGGACCGGCAGGTCCGGCCGCGGGGGCTGCCAGGAGCCCTGGTAGGAGCGATCCCCGAGCGCGGGTCCGACATACGCCACGTTGCGTGCCGTGACGGTGTCGGCCCTGCGCTGGAAGGCGCGGGGGAGGAACGCGACGGCGTGCTCAGGGTGCACGAGCTCGAGGATCCGCGCACTGTCCACCCCGTGTTCCGCGAAGGCGGCCGACAGCTTCCCGAAGCCCGGGATCTGGGGCAGCCCGGGCACGCCGAAGAACTCGGGGACGATGCCGTCGTAGGCCAGGTGGGTGGGGGACGCCACGACGACGGGCGTCTGCCGGCTCGCCCCCAGCAGCAGTCCGGCGAAGGCGTAGACGTCGCACAGCACCAGGTCCGGACGGTCCCGGTCGAACGCCCGGGTCAGGACGGGAAGGGAGGCCAGCGCGGTGTCGACGACCCTGGCGAACCCCTCGCCCATCTCCTCCGGCGCCTCCGAGCCGTCCCCCGCGTCCGGGTAGAGCACGGGCTCGGCGCCGGCCGCCTTCACCTGGTGCACGAACTCCTCGGTGACGGCGTACGTGACCCGGTGCCCCCGCCGTACGAGCTCCTCGACGACACCCAGCGTCGGATTGACGTGCCCGTGCATCGGAACGTTGAACACGGCGATGTGCGCGGGATGCGGTTGAGGACCAGGCACGACAGACAACTCCTGTCCGGCGCGGGGCCGGGGCGGTGGACGGGGCGCCCGACGGCGGACGCGGAGTCCCGATTAAAGGCGCTCCGACACGGTCCGCGTCCGTAAACCTGCTGCAGGGTCACCCCATCAGGGAGCCGTCACGGCCGCGCGTTGACACCCGCGGGCCGCGCAGGACGTGACCGCCGCCCGGATCGGCCGTTGGAGGGACAGGACCCCCGTCCTCCGGGGGCCGGACCCGCGCGGGGCCGGCCCCCGTCGGGGACGCCCACGACAGGAGCAGTCTCATGCCCGGATCGCATCTGCCCTTGATGGAAGAGGGTATGGCCCGCTGGCCGTTCGGCCCGCCGAACGCCGGGATCGCCCTGGACTTCACGGGCGTCGCGCCCACGCCGGACGAGCTGCGGGCGCTGGTCGGCGACCGCTGGAAGGCGCTGCCCCGGCTCACCCAGACCCTGGTCGCCCCCGGCGGACCCCGGACGGGCCTCGCCTGGTGGACCGGCCGGCATCGCTGGGCACGACGGGACGGCCACGACCTGGGCCGGCAGGTCGACGACGCTGACGGCACCCTGCGGGACGCCGTGCGGCTGTGGTTCCACACGCCGTTCCCCGCCGACCGGCCGCCGTGGAGCCTGCACCTGCTGCCGTTCTCCGCCGAGGGGGAGTTCTCCCTCCTCTTCCGGATGCATCACAGCCTGCTGGACGGCCGTTCGCTGACGACCCTGCTGCGGGCCCTGCTCGACGACGGCGGCCCGCTGGACGGCGCCGCCTCCCTGGCCGTGCCGGGGCCCCGGAGAAGGACGGTCCAGCCGGCCCGGACCGTGGGGGGCCCGCCGGGGCTGCTCACCGCGGGACGCGCGATCCCCCTGCCGCACCGGGGGGCGCGGGAACCGGCCTACACGGTCGTGCGGCTGCGCGCCGACCTGCTGCGGGCCGCGCGCGAGGCCGCGTCCGCCCGCACGGCGACCACCAACGAGGTGTTCCTGGCGGCGGTCTCGGGCGTTCTGCGCTCCTGCCTGTCCGCCGCGGAAACCGCCCCTCCCGTCTCCGGGACGGCCTCCGACGGTGACCGGGGCCGCAGCGGCGACCGGGGCCGGGGCCGGGGGAGGGAGAGGGGGCGGGAGCCGGGGCAGGTCTGGCTGTCGGTCCCGGTCGACGAACGCCCCGACGACTGCGGTGAGTTCCTCGGCAACGCGTTCGCCAACGTCCGCGTGCCGGCGCCGGTGACCCTGTCCGACCCCGCGGCCCGGCTGACCGCGTGCACCGGTCTGCTGACCCCGGTCACCCGGCCCCGGCGCACCTCCGAGAAGCTGGTCGAGGGCACGCTCGCGGCGGTGCCCGGGGCGACCATGGCCCTGGCCGGCGGGAAGATCTTCGCTCCCGCGTACGCACCGGCCGCCTGCTCCTACGTCCACCTGCGCGAACAGGGCCAGACGCTGGCCGGACGACCGTTGCGTCGCCTCACCGTCGTCCCCATGGTGCCGCCGGCCGGCACGGTCACCTTCGCGCTGGGCGGCTGCACCCAGGGTCACACGCTGAGCGTCGCCACCAACTCGGGCAGCCAGGACGCCGAACTGCTGGCGGAGGCCTTCCTCGACGAGCTCACCCTCCTCGCCGAACGAACCCCCTGAACGCCCGCCGGCCCCACACAGCCGGGCCCCGCAGCGAACGAAGCGGGACCTCAAGACTCACGACGCCGACAACGGGACCATATGTTCGGTCCCGCGCAGGCCGGCCACACGGCATCCGCCCTGACTCCGTCATCGCCGGCCGGCGACGTCCCACATCCGTACCCGGCCCTGGTGGTCGGCGGCGCTGCCGACCCGGCCGATGTCTCGCGGGCAGCGTGTCCGCCCAGAACCGCAACCCGCTGCCCTTCCACGACGACAACCAGCCGCTCTTCGACCACGACACCGAATGACCATGGCTCTTCTCTGGAAGTCGGACGATTCGGCCGGGCAGGGTGCCGATGCCCGTATGCCTCGTCCGAGACGGCTCGTCAGGAAGCCACGCCACGACAGGAATGCTGAGTCCGCGTCACGTCCGCCCGGCAGCGTTGAAGCCCCTGACGAGGTCCGTGCGGCGCCCGGGGTACGGACGGTAGCCGTATCGCCTTGTCGGCACACGGAACGAGGATGATCGCGGATCCTCTCCCCTGCCCTCGTGCCGCTCTGCGGGTAGCGGTGGCGTGGCCCGCCGCAGAGGGGGCCGCGGGGAACAGGGGCCTGGTTCCGCTTCCAGGATGCAGCCGGCCGGGGGCTGACCGCGTAGCCATGCCTTTGGTGAGAAAGTGTGCGGTTTCGTTCGAGTGATCGTCAATCACCGACGTTATTCCACAACATCATGTGCCACGGGTCTTGACTCCGGCGTGGAGGCCACCACAGACTCCGCCTGACCGCGCAGTCATACGGCTTCGTATGACCGCGCGGTCATACGAAGCCGTACGACTGCGACTCCACGGCGGAGCGCGGGACCCGACGCCGTGAAGATGGAGAGGTTATGCAAAGAGGAAAAGCAGCGAAGGCGCTGGGAACCTTCGCCGCGGCAGCCGCGATGCTGGTGATCCCCACGGCCGGTGCGCAGGCGTACAACCCGACGGGCGGGGTCATGTACCAGCTCGGGAACGAGCCCTGTCTGAAGGGCCGGGGGAACTGCGCGATCTATGTGAAGTCGGCGCAGCTGGAGAGCGGGCGTCTCGTCGCGTCGTTCGAGAAGGCCACGGTCGTGCCGGAGACGGGAAGCGCCGACGGCGAGACCCTGCCCGTCTACAAGAGCGACGACTACGGAACGTCGTGGCAGCCGCTGTCGGAGGTCGAGGCTCCGGCATACCTCTCCGACGACCCCAAGTACGCGAAGTACACGAGCAACTGGGGAGCGCCGTACCTCTACACGCTTCCGCAGGACGTCGGCGACCTGAAGAAGGGCACACTGCTCCTCGCGAGCGTCGTGACGGGCGACGACCACTACTACCTTGAGCACAAGGCGGCCGACCCGAACTGGACGCCGTCCAACGACGGCGACCGCAGTGACGTGGCGATGGCCCTGTACTCCAGCACCGACGACGGCGTGACATGGGACGTCCTCAACATCATCGCCATGGGCGGCTGGCAGGGCGGCAGCGCGGGCGCGGTCGGCACGAACATCGCCGCCGCGAACACGTACAAGCAGGTGGACCCCCTGTGGGAGCCGTACCTGATGGTCTACAAGGGCCAACTCGTCTGCTACTACTCGGACGAGAACGACTACACCGGCTTCGACCCGGTCACCGGTGCCCCCACGCTGGACGCCGCGAACGACACCGCCCCGGACTCCCACGGGCAGATCCTCGCCCACAAGACCTGGGACGGACGGAGCCCCCAGTGGAGCGACCCCGTCGTGGACGTGGCGGGCCTGACCCAGAGCATGGGCGGCGGCAAGACGGAGATCGGTGGCGGACGGCCGGGCATGACGAACGTCGTCCCGACCGCGGACGGCAAGTGGCTGCTCACCTTCGAGTACTGGGGCGGCGGAACCAACACCAGGTACGTGCTCGCTGACGACCCGCTGAAGTTCTACCTCGGCTCCCCCACGGGCACGGGCGTCACCTCACTGCCGGTCGACGCCGGTTCTCGTCGTCTCGCGACGAACGGCAGCCCGGTCCTCATCAGGCTTCCCGACGGACGCCTCGCCTACAACGCCGCCAGCAGTGGCAACGTCTGGATCAACGAGAGCGGACGCAGCGACGGCGTGTGGAAGGAGTACCAGACGACCTCACGGGCCGGCTACACCCGCAACCTCCAGTACGTCGAGGGCACCGGCCGCGTCTCCATCCTCAACCACCAGGGCACCTCCACGCTCCGCTACGCCGAGGTCGACTTCGGACGTTCCGAGGGGGCCTATTACCAGCTCGTGAACCGCAGGACCGGCCAGGTGATCGGTACCGGGAACAAGACCAACGACGCGAACATCGGCAACGGGGACGTGCCCGACGTCCGCCTGGAGGACGCCGGCTCGGCGGCGAACAAGGACACGCAGTACTGGCACCTGGTCACCAAGGCCGACGGCGCCCTGACGCTGCTGAACAAGTCGGGCGGCCGTGCCGCCGGCATCTGGACGGCGAACGCGACGGTCGGCCAGCGGATCGGCCAGTGGGCCGACGACACGCCCGCCGGACTGTGGAACCTCGTCAAGACAGCGGGCGGGTACTACAAGTTCCAGGCCGCGAAGAACACCAACGTGTACCTGACTGGTGCCTCCGCCGGGGCGCCGCTCACCCTGCAGAACGCGGTCGAGGACGGCTCGCAGGAATGGCGGCTCGTCCAGCAGGCCCCGGTCTCCGCTGACCTGGCGAAGGACAGGCGGTCCCAGCGTCTGCTCGCGGGGACGGTCGGACAGGGCAGCACCGTACGCCTGAACGCCGTCGCGTCGGATCCTGCCGGCACGGCCCTGCACGCGGACAAGACGGGCCACGCCTTCGCGTTCGCGGCCGACGGGAAGGCCACGGACCTCGGTCCGGTCCCCTTCGACGGGGCCCAGAAGGGCAGCGTGACCCTTCCGGAGAGCCTCGCGGCCGGGGAGGTGAAGATCGCCGTGGTCTTCGACGACACGCCGCTGATGTGGGACACGACCAGGATCCGGGCCGCCGCCACCGAGCGATGAGCTGAAGTCTGCTGGGCCAGGGTGAGGCGCCCGCTTGCCGGACCTCGGCCCTGGCCCGGCCGGATCACTTGGCGGACGAGGCTTTGCGTACGGTGATGCGACGCACCGTCCGGCAGCTTTCCTCGGGGAACAGGTCTGAGGGCTCTTCCTCTTCGATCTTGCAATCTTCGACTGCACGAGAGTGCGAAAAGCAGGCTGTTGCCCGGCATGCATCCGACCTGACCGAGCACAACATCCACGACGTCGTCTGATGGGAATGTCGGGTCGTAGGGACTCGTGCCGCGCCTTCCACGGGCTGCCAGGAGCGCAGTAACCGACCAGGAGGACGAGTTGCTGCTGATGGGCGATGACTGAGCCAAAGTCCCCGTAGGCCAACTCCGGGACGTCGCCAGGTGGACGGACGTGAGTGCGCCCTTCTCAAGACCATGATCAGACCCGGCAGGTCGGCAACGCCTGCGATCGACACACCCGGCGGGCGGGGATCAGTTATGAGCGTCGGACGTGGACTGCCACGCCTGCACACCCGCTCGGGACGCCTCCTTGGCCTGGCGCCACTTCATGGCCGCCTGCTGTGCCGGGGGCACGTCCATCTCGCGGATCAGGCGGCGGCCTGCCGCGAAGACGGCGGAGGCCGCGATGGCCATGCCGACGCAGGCCACCACGGCACCGGCCGTCGTGAGCACGGCACCGGTCTTCACAAGCCGAGTGTTGATCTCGATCGTCCGTTGGGACTGGTGGTGATGGTTCATGACTCCACCATCAGACCGACGGATGCACATCGCATCTCGGCCGACGGCTCAGTCGCTGGTGAGGGTCCCGAACACGCCGGGTGCCGAAGACACCGGGTGGTGGTACGTACAGCCGGTCAGGTCCGGCCAGGAGATGATCGTCGTCCGGGACTGCTCCACTGCGGTTCTGCACCTGTGGATACGGGATGTTCCTGACACACCGGCTTGCAGAAGCACACCCCTCCACGGGCATCGCACTCTCCATCCTCGCTGTGGGCGACGGGCGTGCCCGGGTCGAGGGAGGTATGGGCTGACCGACTTGAGCCGGTCTTCCTCGACGCCTGCGTGATCGTCCCCGGAGACATCACGTTGCCGTCACCGCCAGGACGTGATCCCCGATCGTCATGCGCCTCGAGAACTCGGGTGCGTTGAGCGTGCCGCAGACTGGCCCGGCATCAGTGCCGCAGACACCGCGCGGGCCACACGGCATCCGCCCTACGGCGGGTCAGCGGGTCAGCACTTCCAGGTCGCCCAGTAGAACTGGCCCTTCAGTTCGCCGTTGCTCTTGAGGTACACGGGGGTGTCGATGCGGACGCCCGTGCCGCCCCTGCCGGGGTAGTACCAGAAGTAGTGGCCGTTCTTGCGCTTGCCGTAGTGGACCTCCAGCCAGCCCTGGGAGTGGTGGACGTACGGGGCGAACCACCAGGCGCCCCGTTTGCCGGCCGGGATGATCGAGGTGTGGGTCTCCGTCGCGGTGCGGGTGCTGCCCACGGTCCAGGTCTCGGTCTGCGAGGAGCTCGCCTTCACCCCCTCGACGATCTTGTCCTCGAACCCGACGGACACCTCCACGGACGTCGACCGCTCGAAGGAGTACTGGGTGCTCGTGGCGTTGGTGTCGGTGCGGGTGAGGGTCAGGTCGCGGTTGCCGGCGCAGTTGTTGATCACGTTGGAGACCTGGCGCCGCTTGCCGAGGGCGGTCCAGGCGTTCACCTCGTGGTACCGGCACAGGTCGGTCTTGCCGTGGTTGCAGTCCCAGATCACGTCCGGCTTGTCGTCACCCCAGCCGGGGCTGGTGTTGGCGCCGGCGGTCCCCGCGGAGAGGGGGACGAGGAGAAGGGCGAGCGCGGGGGCGAGGACAGACAGTTTTCCGCGGCCGGGCTTCTTGAGCTTCATGGGCGGTTCTCCCGTCGAGCTGTGGGTCTGTGCAGCGACGGGACGATCGTCGAAGCCACGAAGTTGATCGGCGACCCTCTCCGCCACCGCGATCAACGCAGGTCCGGTCAGCCGTTGCACACGTTCCGGTACGGCACACCCGGCAGGTAGGTCTGCCACTGCGCCCGCGACAGGCCGCCCCCTCCTGCCCGCTGGCACACCGTCCCCACCGCTCGCGCCGGGTCGATCGGGTACCGCTGCAGCGGGACGTGCGGGCTGCCCGCGTACACCGTGCCGCCGTCGGAGCCGAAGGCGACGCTGTCGATCTCCTCGCCGGGCGTGGTCACGGGCGAGCCCAGCGGCTGCTGGGTGGCGATGTCCCACAGCTGGAGGCTGCCCGCCTCTCCGCCGACCGCCAGCGTCCTGCCGTCGGGGCTGACGGCGAGGGCGCTGACCGCCTCCGAGGTGTCGCCGAATACGCCGTCGCCGATGTCGTCCGGCAGCGCGGCGAAGACGCTGCGCAGGATGCCGGCGCGCTGCCGCAGCTTCCCGTCCCACAGCGCGACCCGGCCCGTCTGGTCCCCGGCGGCGAACAGCGAGCCGTCCGGGGTGAAGGCGAGGGCGCCGATCTCGTCGCCCTGCACCAGATCGCGCGCCAGGACCTTCCCGGCGGGCAGGGCCGCGACGCGGTTGTCACCGGCGAGGACGCGGCCGTCGGGACTGACGGCCAGGTGGTCGCTGGACAGGGAGGCGAGGACCGCCGTCCTGCGGTGGCGTGCGATGTCCCAGACCTCGTCGGCCGGGGGGCCGACGGCCTCCGTGCGGCCGGCGTAGAGGGTACTGGCGTCGGGGCCGAGGGCGATCGTGAGCAGGGCTTCCGTCGACGTCTTCGTGGCCAGGTCCAGGGTCGTGCGGGTGCGGCCCTCGGTGATGTCCCAGATCGTGAAGGGCTGCCGGGACGTCCAGCTGCCGGGCGCCGAGATGCCGTAGGCGAGTGTCCCGCCGTCGGGGGAGAACGCCAGCAGGGCTGTGGTGTCCTCCGGGGACACCGGGGAGGAGGGGTCGGTGGAGACGGGGAGCTGCGGGGAGGGCAGGGTGCGCAGCGGGCGGCCGTGCAGCGTGTCGCGCAGTTCCACGCGGTAGTGGTCGCCGATGCGACGCGCTGTGGCCAGGGTGCGGCCGTCGGGGCTGAGCAGCACCCGGTCCGCAGGCTGGTCCTGCCAGGCGGAGGTGACCGCGGCCGAGATGTCGAGGGAGTGGACGGTGCCGCCCTCCAGGTAGCGCAGCACGGGGTACTTGTCGTCCAGGGCCAGCCCGCCTTGCAGGTGCTGGTTGTGCAGGGAGTGCCGGAAGACCGGGGCCGCGGTGCCCGGCCGCCATACCCTGACTTCCTGCGCGTCCGCGGTTGCCAGGAGCCTTCCGTCCTTGCTGAGGGCGATGTACGTCACGCCGGTGTCCGCGAGGTCGGCGACCTGCTCGCCCGACCGGACGTCCCAGATCCGCACCCCGGTCGGGGTCTGCGCGGCGAGCCTCCCCCAGCCTTCGGCCGGGGGCTCCCCCCTCTCGCTTCGCTCGCCGTCGCCGAGCACGAGCAGTGACCGCTCCCGGCCGCAGGCGTCGGTGTCGCGTTCCCAGCGCCCGTGCAGGGTGCGTCCGCTGCTCACGTCGCGCACCTGCGGTGGCCCGTCCCCGACGGGGCAGAACGCGACCAGCCGGCCGTCCGTGCTCGGCGCCACCAGCGTCGGGCTCTCCGCCCGGGTGGTGAACCGCACCCGGCCGTCGGCCGCCGAGCGCATCTGCACCTCGGAGTCGTCGTCGCCGCTCGTGACGTAGCTGCTCGAGGAGAACCACACCCAGGACCCCGGCAGACGGCCGCCGCTCCAACGGCCGGCAGCGGTGTCCCACAGCCGCGACCCGTCGCCCGTGTCGACCGCCAGCAGTCGCCCGTCAGGACTCGCCCCGCTCACGGTGCCGCTCCCTTCCGGCAGCCTTCCCGAACCGGTCCGCCGATGCGATGCCACGTCCCAGGTCCGCCACTCGCGTCCCTGGGCGCTGAGCAGCGTACGTCCGGAGTCCACCAGACGGCGCGTGGGTCCGTCGCCCGTCGTCGGGTCACCGAAGGTGTCCTGTTCCGGCTGGGTGAGGGAGTCCAGCAGCGCGCCGCGGGTCTCCGGCAGACGGGCCGTGCGCCAGGCCGCGACGCCCAGCAGTTGCGCGGTGCGTGGGTCGGTCGTCCGCAGACCGTCGGCGACGGCGGCGATGCGGCGGGCCGTGTCCTCGGTGGAGCGGCGCTGGTTGTCCCGCCGCTGGGTCCAGGCGGCCAGGCCCGCGACGAGGGCCACCACGAGGACGGCCGACAGCACACCGGCCGCGGTGCGGGCCCGGCGCGTGGAGCGGGCGGCCGCCCGGCGTTCCGCGTCCCGCGCCGCGAACGCGGCGATCAGGAACTCCCGTTCCGTCGTGGTCATTGCCGGGTCCCGCTCGTGGTCCGGGAAGTGCTCCTCGGCGTGGTCGAGCCGGACGCCCCGGTAGAGGGCGCCGGGGTCGCGGTCGTGCTCCAGCCAGGTGCGGGCGGCCTCGGACAGGGCCCGGTGACGGCGGAGCCGTTCACGGTCTCGTTCGATCCACTCGTGCAGCCGGGGCCAGCAGGTGATCAGCGCTTCGTGGGCGAGGTGGATGCCCTCCTCGTCCGCGGTCAGCAGCCGCGCGCGGGCCAGCCGCTCCACGACCACGGGAACGTCCGCTTCGGCCCACTCGTCGAGCTCGGCGCGGGTGAGGGGGCGGCGGGTGTCGGGGGCGCCGCGGCCCGGCTCGATCATCCGCAGCAGCAGACGGCGGGCGGCGCGCCGCTGGGACAAGGTCAGCTGCGCGTACACGTTCTCGGCGCTCGCCGCGATCGCGCCGCGCACGCCGCCGGCCGCCTCGTACGCGGCCAGCGTCAGCATCCGGCCCTTGCGCCGGCGCCAGGTCTCCAGCAGGGCGTGCGAGAGCATCGGCAGGCCGCCGGGCTGGTCGAGGACCTCCTCGACGATCTTCGCGGTCAGTTCCCGCTCCACCAGGTGCCCGACCGCCTGCGCCGGTCTGACCACCGCCTCGCGCAGCTCGTCGGCGGTCATCGGGCCGACCAGGAGTCCGGCGCCGGACAGGGCGTCCGCCAGGTCGCGGTGCTCGGCGCAGCGGGCGTAGAAGTCGGCCCGTACGGCGATGAGGGCCTTCAGCCGGCGGTCCGGGTCGCGGGCGGCGAGCAGCAGGTCGAGGAAGCGGGCGCGCTCGGCGCGGTCCCGGCAGCGGGTGAAGACCTCCTCGAACTGGTCGACCACCACCCAGCTCTCCGGCTCGCCCTCGGCAGGCGTGAGCAGATGGCCGTATGTCTGCGCGGGCCGGTCCCCGGGGGTGAGCACCCGCAGCACCGCCGGCCGCCCCCGGGTCGCCATCTCGTCCCTGAGCCGTGGGATGAGACCCGCCCTGAGCAGGGACGACTTTCCGCTGCCCGAAGCCCCGAACAACACCGCGAACCTGTGATCGCATACCAGCCCGTTCAGGTCCTCGACCAGCTTGTCCCGGCCGAAGAAGAGCTTCCGGTCATCCGGCTCGAACCGGGCGAGACCCCGGTACGGCGGCGGCGTGTCCTCGTCCTCCTCGCGCGGCGTCCCCGCCGCCTCGGCCTCGGCCTCCGTCCAGCGGGTCTCCCATTCCCCTACGTCCGCCGCGCAGGCGCGCGCGTATCCCCTCACCACCGCGAGGGAAGGCAGCCGCTCGCCTGCCGCCGCCTGTGACAGCGTTGTCGCGGAGAAGCCCGCTCTCTCGGCCATGCTCCGGTACGACGGGTTGCCGGCCGCCTTGCGGAGCTCGCGCAGTTGACCGGCGAGACGTTGTACAGGACCGGCCTCGGGGTCCACAGGTCTTTCGGGTCGACCCACGACGCGTCTCCTTACCTACCGCCGACGGCCTTCATACGGGATTCGCACAAGCCGGAAACAGCGACAACCTACCGTCCTGACAAATACCGAGGAAGACCAGAATGTCGGCATTCAGCTGTGACAAAAGGCATGCTCGCGCCCATCGAGCCGACGTCCGCGTCAGCCTGGCCGAGGCGGCGTCGGGAGCGATGACCATACGAGTCACCCCGCAACGGGAAGGTCGACCGCAGGTGACGAATGGGTGACGTGGCACGGGTCACGGTCGCGCCGAGCGGAATTGATTCCTGTGACAAAAGGGGCGTGCCAATCAATCACCCGGTTGCGAACGTCGGTGACAGCCAGGCCGGTTTCCGGCTTCCGAGTACACGGAGAACAGCGCCATGCACCATGCCGACACCATCGAAGCAAGACCCGGGCAGCGCCCCCGGAGGATCACCGTCACCTCGATCGTCGCCGCCATCGTGCTGTCGGTCTTCGCCACACTGCTGGGTCCGCTGGGTACCCTGCAGACCGCGAGCGCGGCCGACGGCAACCCGACCTTCCGGGTCGGAACCGACGACTCCAGCGACTACACACGCTTCATCGACGCGATACGCGACCGCATCAGCGACGGCAGCAGCTCGGACGTGGTGAAAGCCCACGGCTACCGGGTGTACCACACGCCCACCACGGAGGACCCGAAGTCAACCAACGCGTACTTGCGGGTGGACATCCAGGCGTGGGGGAACGACCACTTCGTCCGCCTGAACCTGCGCCGCTCCAACCTGTACCTGCTCGGCTGGTGGGACAAGCACGACACGTACCACTACATGGGTACCCGCAACGGCCCGGGTGGGAAGCCCCATGAGGCTGAGTCCTCCCGCTGGGACAACGGCAAGTGGCGCAAGTCCAAGAAGCAGCAGCAGACCTCCTTCGGCGAGAACTACGTCGCCCTGGAGCGGATCACCGGGCGCCCCCGCACCAGCGTGGGGATCAGCCGGGGCACGATCAACGCGGCGGTCTGGGATCTGTACAACTCGGCGAGCGCCGGGGAGATGGCGTGGGGTGCCCTGGTGATGACCCAGTTCATCCCCGAGGCGGTCCGCATCCGGCCCCAGCGGGACGGGATCGCTCCCGTGATGGGCCACGCCGGCGGCACCTGGAACGTCACCCCCGCCTGTGTCGAGATCCAGAACAACTGGGGCACATTGAGCAAGCACTTCAACGACCTGAACCGGGAGGACCACAAGCGGCGGGACGGGAAGGCGACCAGGGACTCCCACCCGCTGGTGGGCTGGCTCACCGACGGCGAAAACCACTTGCAGAAGATCATCCTGGAGACCGCGTTCCTGTACGCGACGTACATCCTGAACACGTCCCTGGGCCGCTGACGCCCGACCTGCACGGGAGAACGTTGCCGTCGACGCCCGCCGGAGGACCCGGCGGGCGTCGATCCTGTCAGCGAAGAGCCGCCACGAGCCGCTCCGTGTCAGTGGTCATGGCAAGCATCCTGAATCGTTCGAGTAGCGCAATCACGGTCCTGGACAACATGGCGAGGACAAGGCCCGCAAAGCCGTGGCGCCTTTCGCCCGGCAGCGCGGCGCGAAGTATCCCGAGGCCGTCAAGAAGATCACCAACGGTGAGGACGAACTGCTGGCGCTCTTACCGCGCCGGCAGGTTCACCCGGTGCCTGCCTGCCCGTTGTGGGTGAAGAAAGCCGACGAGGCTGTGCGGGGCGTTGTCGTCGCGGCACAGCTTGTGGATGAGGGAAGCCTCGGCTGCAGCGGCGGCGCTGTGCGGGACTCCTCGTCGCGGACGGTCGGGCGGGCACCCGGCAGGTCAAGCCTGAAACGATGTTCCAGTGACGGCCTCGTCCGTGCCGGGCCCGCTCCGGGTTCGCTCCGGGTTCGGAGGTGGGTCACCAACCCAGCACACCGTGACGGTCGCGGAGGGTTCCGGTCGGTCCGTCCGCGCCGATGGTGGCGAGTTCGACGATGGCGTCGGTTCCCTCGGTCACGGTCTGCGGGCCGCTGTGCCCGTTGAAGTCGGTCGCGGTGTAGCCGGGGTCGGCCGCGTTCACCTTCACGTCCGGCCAGGACTTGGCGTACTGCGTGGTCAGCATGGTCACGGCGGCCTTCGACGCCGTGTAGAGCGGCGCGACGGCCCGGCCCTCGACGCGCCCGGTGTCATGGGTGGCCGCGAACGAGCCCATGCCGCTGGACACATTGACGATGACCGGGCTCGCGGACTTGCGCAGCAGCGGCAGGAACGCGTGCGTCACCCGGACGATCCCCACGACATTGACCTCGAAGACCGCGGACGCGTCGGCGGCGGTGAGCTGGTCGGCGGGCAGGTGCGGCCCGAAGACACCAGCGTTGTTGATCAGGACGTCGATGGCGCCCTCGTGGGCCGCGATGTCGGCGGCGGCCGCGGCCACCGACGCGTCGTCGGTCACGTCGATCTGTACGAAACGGGCACCGAGTGCGTCGGCGGCAGCCCGGCCCCGCTCCGGATCACGAGCACCGAGCAGGACGGTGTGGCCCGCCTCGATCAATCGGCGGGCGGTCTCGTAGCCGAGGGACTTGTTGGCACCGGTGATGAATGTAGTCGTCATGCATTCAGCCTCGGCCCGCGGCGCGAGGACAACCAGTGCCCTGGGCGACGGTAGGACAACCAGTACCAGGCACAGCAGCTGCCCCACGGACACAATGGCCGAGTGGACGAGAACCTGGGGACGGCACTGCACCGCTGGCGCGACCGGCTTTCCCCTGCGGACGTCGGACTGACCTCGCGGCCCGGACGACGCGCGGCGGGGCTGCGACGCGAGGAGCTGGCCGAGCTGGCAGGGCTGTCGGTCGACTATGTGGTGCGGCTGGAGCAGGGGCGCGCCACGAGCCCCTCGGCGCAGGTCGTCGCGAGCCTGACCAGGGCCCTGCAGCTGCAGCCCGCGGAGCGCGATCACGCCTACCGGCTGGCCGGCCTCCTCCCCCCGCAGGAGGGAACGGTCTCCACGCATGTTCCGGCCGGGGTCCAACGGATGGTGGCCCGCCTCGGGGAGTTCCCGGTCGGAGTCTTCAGCGCCGACTGGACGTTGCTGTCCTGGACCCCCGCATGGTCCGTACTGATCGGCGACCCCAGCGCACGCAAACACGACGAGCGCAATCTGGCACGGGCGGTCTTCGCCACAGGGCCCGGCCGGCTCGCTTCCTGGCCCGTGCTCCAGGACGACGACGCCTTGAAAATTGACCTCGTCGCCGACCTGCGCACAGCCCTCGTCGACTACCCCCGCGACCGTGGCCTGACCGGCCTTGTCGAGGAACTGCGTTCCACCAGCGCGGAGTTCGCCGGACTGTGGGACCAGGGCACGGTCGGCCCGCACGTCTCGGCCCGCAAGACCGTCGTACACCCCCAGGTGGGTGAGGTGATCTGCGACTGCGACGTGCTCACCGTCCCGGGCTGCGACATCCGCCTCGTCGTCTACACGGTGGCCGCGGGATCCGCCGACGCGGAGAAGCTGGAGTTCCTGCGGGTCACGGGCGGCGCCCGCGCCGACGGCCCCGCGCCCTCGGGACCCGGCCTGTTCTCCACACCGTGACGATCGGGCAGGCCGGATCTCGTCCAGCCCCGTAGAGGTTCTTCAGCTGGGCCCGCAGGGGGACGCCGGCGGTGTGGGTCAGCCCGCTCGCGCCCCGCTCTCAACGGTTCCGCGGCCACGACCGCCGCATCCACCTCGCCCGATCGCCCGATCGCCCGTCCGCCCCGTCGCCCTCCTCCGGATCCGCCGGACCCGCCCGTCCGGCGGATCCCGAGCTGTCGGGGCCGCCCGACGAGCCCGCGCCCAGCGACTCCGCCTCCCTCGCGGGCGGCCGACGGGGGAGGGCCGGGAGCGGCCCGGCCGACCGGCCGACCCCTCCGGCTCGCCGTCCTCCACGAGCCCGGTGGAGCCCGCTCGTACCAGAACGGCAACAGAGGAGGAGCCCGCCGATAGGTCGGACGAGGGGGTCGAGGTGGTACCCGAGACGGACGCCCCGGCCGCCGAGAGCTCGCCCGCGGGGCTGCCGACGGCCGCTCACCGGACCGGCACCGAGGCCCCTCTCGACCTCTCCGACCGGCGGATTCCCGTGCTCACGCTGGGCGTGGGGCTGGCTCTGGCGGGCCTCGGCATCGGCTTCCTCGTGGCGCGGATGCGACGGACCGGTCCCCCTTGAGTCGGACCTCCGGCGTCCCTCTCAGGACGCTTGTCCACGCGGACTTACTCGGTATACATACTCGGTATGTCCATTCGTCACGGGCTTCTCGCCCTCCTGGAACGCGGTCCGCGCTACGGCTCACAGCTCCGTACGGAGTTCGAGTCCCGCACCGGCTCGACCTGGCCGCTCAACGTCGGTCAGGTCTACACGACGCTCAGCCGGCTCGAACGCGACGGCATGGTCGTGCAGGACGGCGAGGACGAGGCCGGCCACACGCTCTACGCGATCACCGACAGCGGTCGCGTCGAACTGCGCAGCTGGTTCGAGAACCCCGTCGACCGCACCAGCCCGGCCCGTGACGAACTGGCCATCAAGCTGGCCATGGCCGTCGGGGCGCCCGGGGTCGACATCCGTGACGTCATCCAGTACCAGCGCCGGCACACCGTGAAAGCCATGCAGGACTACACCCGGCTGAAGGCGCAGGCCCTCACCGCCGTGGAGAAGAACGGGGCCCGGGAGCGGGACGACATCGCCTGGCTCCTCGTCCTGGAGCAGCTGATCTTCCAGACCGAGGCCGAGGCGCGCTGGCTCGACCACTGCGAGTCCCGGCTGATCCGTCTCTCGTCCACCGCCCCGGCGGCGGGGCCGGAGCCGGTCTCGCCGGGGGCGGTAGCGGGAGCGGCGGGGACGGGGGCGCGGGCGGGGGCCGGGGCAGGGGCAGGGGAGGCCGCACGCCACCGCCCGTGACGTCCGCCCTTCACGACCGACCCTGAGCACCCGAACGACCGGGCCCACAGGGCCGACCGGACCCACAGGGCCGACCCGGTCCACCCGACCCACACGAAGACTCCGAACCACCCGACCAGACCCATACCGTACGCACGGCGCTGCCAAGGACCGTCCGTCCGTCACACCGACGTCCGGCCGTTCGCCCGCGTACGCCCGAGGGGGAACCATGTCCACACAACAGCAGCAGCCCGTGCTGAGTCTGCGGAACCTGACCCGCGTCCACGGCTCCGGCGCCACCGAGGTGCACGCCCTGCGCGGCATCGACCTCGACGTCCAACCCGGTGAACTCGTCGCCGTCATGGGCCCGTCGGGCTCCGGCAAGTCCACCCTGCTCACCATCGCCGGCGGCCTCGACAACCCCACCTCCGGGCAGGTCTTCGTCGAGGGCACCGACATCACCGCCCTCGGCATCAAGGGGCTCGCCGCCCTGCGCCGCCGCAGCATCGGCTACGTCTTCCAGGACTACAACCTCATCCCGGCCCTCACCGCCGCCGAGAACGTGGCCCTGCCCCGCGAACTGGACGGCATATCGGCCCGCAAGGCCCGCACCGAGGCCCTCGCCGCCCTCGCCGAGATGGACCTCGGCCAACTCGCCGACCGGTTCCCCGACGAGATGTCCGGCGGCCAGCAGCAGCGCGTGGCCATCGCCCGCGCCCTCATCGGCGACCGCCGGCTCGTCCTCGCCGACGAGCCCACCGGCGCCCTCGACTCCGAGACCGGCGAGTCCGTGCTGGCCTTGCTGCGCTCCCGCTGCGACGCCGGAGCCGCCGGCATCATGGTCACCCACGAGCCGCGGTTCGCCGCCTGGGCCGACCGGGTCGTCTTCCTGCGGGACGGCGCCGTCGTCGACCAGACCATGCGCAGCGACGCCGACTCGCTCCTGACCGGCCGGGCGGCCCAGCGGTGACGACCTGGTTCCACTCCTGGCGGGCCGCGGTCCGCATCGCCCGCCGTGACGCCTGGCGCTCCAAGGGCCGCAGCTTCCTCGTCCTCGCCATGATCGCGCTGCCGATCCTGGGCGTGAGCGCCCTGGATCTGACCCTGCGCAGCGCCGAACTCACCCCCGCGCAGCGGATGGAGCGCACCCTGGGTGCCGCCGACGCTCGCTTCTCCGACACCCGAACGGCCGGCGTGGCCATCCTGCAGGACCCCGAGGGCGAGAGGCACACCCCGGCCGGGGACTACGACTCGCCGGGCAAGCCCTGGCCCGACGGCCCGACCGATGTCACCAAGACCATCCCGGCCGGTTCGACGGTGCTGACCGACAGCACGGGCAGCGCCAAGCTGACCACCAGGCACGGTCTGCTCCAGACCGAGGTCCGTGAGCTGGCCGCCGTCGATCCCGTCGCCCGGGGCATCATGCGGCTGCAGGAGGGCCGCTTCCCCGAGACGAAGGACGAGATCGCCGCGACCACCCGGTTCCTGGAGAGCAGCGGGCTGTCCGTCGGCTCCACCCTCACCGCCCGCGGCTTCGACCGCACCTATGTGATCAGCGGTTCGTAGGAGTTGCCCAGCGACCTCACGGCACAGCAGGTCAACGCCCTGCCGGGGGCCTTCCTCGCGCCGTACGCCAAGGCGGTCGAGAAGGCCGGACTGTCGAAGCCCGACATCTCCACCGCCTATCTGGTGAAGAAGGCCGGTGGTTTCACGTGGAACACGGTCCAGGCGATCAACGCCAAGGGTGTCCTGGTCACCTCGCGCGTCGTGGTCCTCGACCCGCCCGCCGACTCCGAGGTGCCGCTCTACCAGAAGGAAGGCTGGGCCACCTACGAGAGCAGCGGGGGCGCCGACGCCGCCGCGCTCGCCGCCGTGGGCACGGTCGTCGGCCTGGCGATGCTGGAGATCTGCCTGCTCGCCGGTCCCGCCTTCGCCGTCGGCGCCCGTCGTTCCCGCCGCCAGCTTGGCCTGGTCGGCGCCAACGGCGGTGCCCGCAGCCACATCCGGGCCATCGTGCTGAGCGGCGGCCTGGTCATCGGCGTCGCGGCGGCCCTGGTCGGCATCGTCCTCGCCCTGATCCTGACCTTCGCCCTCCGGCCGTTCCTCGAGGACTACATGGGGCAGCGGTTCGGCGGCTTCACCGTCAGGCCGCTGGAACTGCTCGCCATCGCCGCGCTCGCCGTTCTCACCGGCCTGCTCGCCGCGATCATCCCGGCCGTCACCGCCTCCCGGCAGACCGTTTTGGCCTCCCTCACCGGCCGTCGTGGCGTGCGCCGCAGCAACCGCGTGCTGCCGCTGATCGGCTTCGGCGCTGTCCTGCTCGGCGCGGCCATCGCCCTGTACGGCTCGGTCGTCTCCGACCAGTTCGTGCTGGTCGCGGGCGGCTCGGCCATCGCCGAGCTGGGTGTGGTCGCCATGACGCCCGCCCTGGTCGGCCTGTTCGGCCGGGCCAGCCGCTGGCTGCCGCTCTCGCCGCGCCTCGCCCTGCGGGACGCCGTCCGCAACCGGGGCCGTACGGCACCCGCTGTCGCCGCCGTCCTGGCCGCCGTCGCGGGCACCGTCGCCGTCTCGACGTACGCCGCGAGCCGCGACGCCCAGAGTCTGGCCGAGTACCGGGCCAGCCTGCCGTACGGGGCCGGCGCCGCGCTCGTCACCGAGGAGGGCGGCCGGGACGTCCCCGCGGTCCGCGACGCCGTGCAGCGGACGCTGCCCGTCGACGTCCGCGCCGACGTGTTCCGGATCGCCGTCGGCAAGCCCGGCTGCGCCCCGTACGGCGAGGGCGAGGGCTGTGGCCGCTTCGAGGTCGTCACCCCGCCGGCCAACGAGTGCCCGCTGTGGGTCAGCACCCCCGACGGCTCCGACCCGGCGGAGAAGTACACCAAGGAGCAGCGGCGCGCGCTCGCCAAGGACTGGCGCTGCCTCTCGCGCGACGGCAACGGCGTCTACGTCGAGGGCGGTCTCCTCGTCGCCGACGCCCCGCTCCTGAAGGTCCTCGGCATCGACGACCCGGGCGCGGCCAAGGCCCTCGCCGACGGAAAGCTCGTCAGCTTCCACAAGCCCCAGGTCGACAGGAACGGCGCCGTCGGCATCAAGCTGATCACCGACTCGAAGGCCGCCGACCGCGCCGTCGAGCAGAACAAGCCGGTCCCGGGCGAGCTGAAGTCCTTCCCGGCCTACCAGGTGCCCGGCTCGCCCGACTCCTACGGAGTGCAGAGCGTGCTCAGTCCCGCCGCCGCCAAGGCCGCCGGGCTGACCACTGTCCCCCTCGGCGCCTTCTTCAGCACCGACCGGATGCCGAGCACCGAGCAGCGGCAGAAGCTCGACGCCGAGATCGCCAAGCTCGGCAGCAACGTCGAGTTGACCGTGGAGCAGGGCTGGGTCGACGAGAACGGGCTCGTCCTGATCGCGCTGACCGTCTTCGCCGGCCTGGTCACCATCGGTGCGGCCGGCATCGCCACCGGTCTCGCCCAGGCCGACGCGGAGGCCGATCTCAAGACGCTCGCCGCGGTCGGAGCCCCGCCCCGGGTGCGCCGCATGCTCAGCGGCTTCCAGTGCGGTGTGGTCGCCGCGATGGGTGTGGTCCTCGGCTCGGCGGCCGGTGTCCTGCCCGCGGTCGGGCTGCGGCTCACCGAGGAGCGCGAGCAGATGCGCTTCTACCAGGAGGCTCTCGACAACGGCTGGGGCGGCGCCGGTGACGCCCCGCCGTACGTGCCGATCATCGTCCCCTGGGAGACGCTCGCCGCCCTCCTGGTGGCCGTGCCCCTCGGCGCCGCCCTGCTGGCCGCGCTGGTGACCCGCTCCCGCGGGGCGCTGGCCCGCCGCGCCGCGCACTGAGCCTCCGTTGCCCGACCTTGCAGTGCCCCTGGACGAGGGTGATTCACCCTCGTCCAGGGGCAGGAGGCAGTCCCCGTCCGACGGGATACCGCTCGAAGCCGGCCAGCGCACCGTGATGGGACTGCCACCATGATGCGGCGGCTCTACCCGGGCAGGGGGGTCGAGGAGTGCGAGGGCTCAGTTCTCTCGGACGGCGTGTACCTCCCGGAGGGGACGGTGTATGCGGCCTGGTGGCCGGGTGTGGAGGTCATCGGTGATCGGGGGATCATGATCGACCTTCCCTCACAGCTCCCGGAGCACCTCGTGGCGGCAAGCGCCAGCCGACGGCTCGTCCTGCACAACATGCACAGCGTCGTCGACTGGCTTGCATTCGCCGTGTGGGAAGACGGCCGGCTCGTCCGGTCCCTCAGCCTGTCCCCGGACGACGGCGTCATGGAGAACATCGGCGAACCCTTCCCATTCGAACTGCCCTACTGGGCCGGAGACCGCTCAGCCGACATCATCCCCTGGCAAGACGAAGGCGAAGAGCCCTATCCGCTGCCCTTCCACCCCTTGGAACTGGGAGAAGACGCACTGCGAGCGCTCTGCGGCTTCGTCCAAGAGGGCCGCCCAGAGGCGGACGACGTCGACGCGGACCACATCCGACTCCACGGCTTCTGGGTAAGCGATTCACACGGCTCTGATCCCGCGAAGCAGCAAGCCGAACTGCAAAGCGCTGGCGAAGCCATGGGACCGCCGCGCTTCTACAGCATTGGTCCTGACGGCCTGCTGGCCGAGAACGACGGCGTTTAGCTCGCGACCTCCTCGTCCCGAAGCAACTTGGGTGGGGGCTTTGCCTTGGGCTGGTTTGGCGCTCACCTGCGCTGATGGTCCGCTGACCTCCGTGCGCGGCCGCTGTTGTTCGTCGGCGTTGTCACGCAGTTAGACACGCACCTGGTGGGGTCCTTCACTCCTCCCCGGGTGGATGAGGCGATCGGCGCTCTCGGCGACGTCCACATCCCCGCGCGCGTCGACGGTGATCGGGGTGGCGCGCCCCTTGGTAAGCCTCAACCTCTCCACTCACCCGTCCGCAACCTCCCTGACAGAACAGCTAGCCGGTCGACGCGCAGGGTGGGAACTACTGAGTCGCAGTGCGACGTTGGTGGAGCTCGACATTACGCATGGAACCAGCCTGAGCGTGGGATCTTCACCTCACACGCTCGTTGCGTAGGGAACGTGTTGGGGGGAGCATGGGAGTAGGTTCTCGAATATGGCATTGGTACCAGTTCGCTTCCAGTAGTCCGCAAACAAGGGTTGACGAGAAGGAAACTCGCGAAGAAGATCTGAAAATTCGGCGACGCATTACGCTGGACCTTTCCATCCAGGATGCCTGCGATCGCGAGCGTCTAATTGAGGCAGTGCAATTGGCTGCCGTGGGGGTATTCCTGCCGGCGGGAATGCGTCAAAGGCATGACAGATTGTCGATGGTCGGCGCAGTCATTCTTGCTTTGAGTGGCGGTGTTGTTCTGTTGTGGATGCTCAATGGGGGGGAGATTTCAGGCTTTTCTGTGAATGGAAAGGCGTCGGAGGTCTTAGGCCTGTCGATACTCGCTCAAGTGGAATTGCTCATCACTTTGGTGGCGGCTGGTGGTTTATGGTCCGGTCGGCGCGTTGTCTTTTCAATCCTCCGGCAACGGCTCTATCCGAGTCCAGCCCCAGAGAGCGGCTTCGATCACCAACTGGTGGGCTGGGTAATCGCGATAGGCGTGACCGTCGTTGGTCTGCCCTGGGCTGCCCTGTCAGCCTCTTCTCGCTATGGGCGATGGCCAATCGGATGGCAGATTCTTCTGGGTGGAGGTTTCGTTCTGGGGTTAGCCTCACGCCGCCTAGGAGGCGCGCTGTGGCAAATTCTTGATCGTCATGCCCGGATCGAGTATGAGGAGCCGGTTGATCAGGTAGTTTGGCGCCTGCATTATCTTGCTTGGCTCTTGCGCGTGTACAGGCCCAACTTCCTTAAGCCCAGCGTTCTTAGGCAAGCTCGAGCCCGAATTGATGAAACCGCGCGCATTATTGAACTTAACCCCGTTCCTCTGCGTGTGGCGCATTGGAGGGAGCGGTCTCTTCGGAGGCATATTCGCCATGACCATGCGCGTGTTGCTGCCACTCTTCGTCAGCACAGCAAGAATGTTGCAACGATTCACACTCTTGAGCAGTATGATCGCGTATGCGCCGCGGTGTTGGCTGGTGCAATCTCGGCTGCATATGGCAATTGGGATGAGTTGCTTGAGGGTGCACCTGAGGTTTCGCTCGTATCTCGGACAGTACGCACCTTCCGGAGCGCTGTCCCCTCGTTGGCGCTTGCTGGTGCAGCGCTAGTGATTCCGGTATTGCCGGGAGTGGGTGCTTCCGCTGACGGGATTCGCGTGCTCCTATTGGCTACCGCAGTTCTCTCAGTACTACCTACCGGAGACGCCACCCGCGACATCATCAGAGGAACTCTAGAGAAAGCACTAAACAAAGATTCAGGGAGTGGTGTCGCGAAGCACAGCTGAGTGCTGTACGGGACTCGCGATCGTAGACGAGGAAGGTGCAATCCCGAGCTGCATCCCCGGCTCTGTTGGGGGCGGCCCGCGTACGACTCGGGACCTAGCCAACGGTCAGCTTCGTCGATGGCCAAGGAGAGACCTCCCAGCGCCAGCCGCGCATTGAGTACGACACTGCCGAGGGAGTAAGTGCCCGCTTTCCAACTGCGGTGGTGGGTTCGGGGGCCTCGGATGGAACCGCTCACCTGCGTTCATGAGGCGGCCGGTCGTGGGGGCGGCTACGGGTTACGGTCTCCCGTCTGAACGGCCGTGAACGGCGCTGAATGAGACGGAAACTGAGACGGAGGGGGTCGGGCTCGCTAGCATCGTCGCTGTTGAAGGGGGAGCCATGGCACTGGTCCGCAAGGGATCACGGCGGATCGTCGTCGACGGCACGGCCTACCGCTGGCGGCTGCGAGGCAGGCCGACGTACTTCCAGGGCTTGGCCTGGTCGTCGTGCACGTTCGCGGTCGAACATGCGGACACCCCGGGCAAGACGCTCGTGGTCACCACCGACCAGCCGCATCCGAGCAACTGGTTCGGACGCGAGGCCACGCCGGTGCTGCCGTCCGGCGTTGCCCAGGCCATTCAGCTTGCTCTCCGAGAGGGTTGGACTCCGACGGCTCCGGGCTCCCCGTTCCACCTCGACCAATCCGCCGGCTTCACGCCTTCGTCCTGAACGCCGTGCGTTAGCACGGCTACCCCTTGCAGCGCTGGCAGGCTGTGAGCCCTTGCTCCTTGGCCTGGTCCTCGGACATGGACTCTTGACCCATGTAGGTGTCCTGCTTCCCGTTCAACGACGGGCAGTCGGCGTCAGTGTGGTACTTGGTCCGGTGGTCCCCGATGCGTACGTGAACAGTACTCATGAGGCCTCCTGCGTTGTTTGACGATGTGTAAGCCGGACGCGGTAAGAAACACTCCATCTTGCCTGTGAGGTCCATCCCCGGGTGTTAACCCGTTTGGTCAGGGACGCCTGACCCGGGGTTTCGGGGTTGACAGCTGGTACTCGCCTGTCACTGTCGGTCATCGCCGAGTGACCTCGGGGGACGTCGGACGGCCCAGGGACGGCCCAGGGTTGATCATTACGGTCCGGTCCGATGGCGGATGGCAGCCACCTTTGATGCGGGCCGCCTGAATGTCAGCCGACGACAGTCAGCCACGACGGCGGGCGCGCCAACCGATCAGGCACGCGTATGTCTCGCCGCACCCCCACCGGTCTCAGCCACGCCGCCACGCCGCCGACCAGAGCAAGCCGCGCCGGCGGGAGCGTGGCGGTGAGACCTTGGGTGATGACTTCTTCGTCCCGAAGCAACTCGGGCGGGGGCCGGCCTGGCACTGGTGTGGCCCTCATCTGGCCTGATAGTCCGCAGACGTCCGTGCTCGTCCGTCGTTGTTCGTGGGCGTCGTCACGCAGCTAGACACTCAACTGGGCCAGGGCTGACGGCCCCGCGTGAGTGGTCAACTCGACTTGGTGGGCGAAGACATCCACGCGAGGGCGTCTGCTGTTCGGGTAGCCAGCGATCCGATGCGCCAAGAATCAGTGATGTCGGTCCAGTCGCTGAGGTAGGCGCTGGCCGCGCCGTGTTCTGCTACTTGGTCATAGAAGAGGGTGAACCTGTACACCCTGCCGTCTGCGGAGATGACTTGGCCGTCCTCGTGATCGGGCCCTTCTTGCAAGAGGTCGACGACGACCGTCCGGTTTGGATCGAGTCCCTGGCGATTCAAGAGTTCCCGCAACCGGCTCCATAGGTCGTAGTCGCTGGTCCGCAGCAGATCGGTGTATTGAACGACGATGCTTGACACCATGACCCCCATGATCGTTCCTCCACCTGATGTGGGGAACCAAACCGGCAACGGCGTGGAGGGATGCTGCCAGCGACCGACTGCGGTTCCACCGAAGCATGCGGAGGCAATCGACAGCCGCTTTAGGAGTTCGATCCATGGGCTGTGCGGGTTGCTTGGGTCCGTGCTTGCTGGACGAATCGGAGTCCCTCTGGTGCGCACGTGGTGGGGCAGCCACTGTTCGCGAAAGACGGAGTGGTCGGCGTAAGGGACGGCCAGGTCCAGCGAAGCGGACCGGACGCGGCCGCCCTGCCGGACCCGGGCAGGGACGGCGGAGACACGCTGCCGGAGCTGGCCTCTAGCTCACCTGTATGCGCCGTGCGAGGCTGACGGTGGGGGGATGACGACATGAGGCACATACCTTTCTTCCGCTGGGTTCTGACCGCCGGTTTCATGCTCTTCGCGTGTTCGGCGGGGCTATACGCGATCGAGTCGGATCCGGAGCTGCCCTCGACGCGCCAGATCGACTTGGCGGTGGTCGATGAGAAGGCTGACGGCACCTGCCGGGTCCAGTGGAGCGACCCGTACGAGAAGAAGACGCGGGAGGGGTCGTACCACTGCGATGCCGGCCGGAGCGACAGTCT
The DNA here is from genome assembly GCF_003032475.1 of Streptomyces sp. P3. NCBI lineage: Bacteria > Bacillati > Actinomycetota > Actinomycetes > Kitasatosporales > Streptomycetaceae > Streptomyces > Streptomyces sp. P3. Next base: position 1,923,404 of record NZ_CP028369.1, on the reverse strand, counting down.
CAAGGCGCCGAACTACCCGGACAGTCGGGGCTACGGCTGGGCGTCCGGGTTCATGTTCACGGAAGGGCCGAACCGGGGGGACCTGGACGATTTGGAAGCCTCCTCGGAGGAGGACTTCACCACCTCGGACACCCTCCTGCTGCTGGGGGTACTGCTCATCCTGATCGGGCTGGTCGGCGGCAATCTCCGCGCCCTCCCCCGGGTCCTCGGTGTGGAGGCGCGGCTCGTGCGTAGCGCGACCCGGCTGGCCGAGGCTGCCGGGTGGGCAGCCGAGGACTACGCGCGGGCCGTGGATGCGGTGCGGGACGCCGGGCGCCACGGGTCGCTCGACGCGGCACCTGACCTCGAACTGGTCCGCTCCCTTTGGGTTCTGCGGGAGGCCGGGCCGCAGGCACACAAGGCGGCGGCGGACGCCCGGGACCTCGCGAACCGGCTGCGCCCGCTGCTTAGGGAGGCGGCCCCCGCCGCCGGGCTGCGGAACAGACTCCAGGCCGGACCGGCCGCCCGCGCTGACGCCGAGGTGGCGGTCACCGAGCTGCGCCGGCTGGTGGCCGACGCCGAACGGCACGGTCTGTGGGAGCGGTTCGCGCAGGCATCGGTCGACCTGCTCCGGGGGCAGGACGCCGACCGGGCCGCCCTCGCATCCGGGACGGACTTCGAGCGGGACCCGGACGCCTACCGACGGCTCCTGGAGGGCCTCGCGCCTCTCGAGTCGGCGGCCCGGCCGGAGCCTCTCCGCCGCCGCCGTTACTGACCGGCCCACCCGCGTCCCTCGAACCCGCCCCAGGAACGGAAGGAGAACCGACCCGATGACCGATCGCTATCTGTCCGTCGACCAGGTCGCCGAGCTGCTCGGTACGCCGCCCGCTTTCCCCGGCGACTGATCGAGGAGCGGCGGATTCGGTACGTGAAGGTCGGCCGGCATGTCCGTATCCCCGAGAGCGCGGTCGCGGAGTTCATCCGGTCCCGCACGGTGGAGCCGCTGAGGCGTCCCCGCGCAAGGACCACGTCCTTCCCACCTTCGGGGAATCGGACCTCGACGAGATCACCGCGCCCCTCGTCCGTGAATGGCGCGCCGAACGCCTCCGCACGACCAAAGCCAAGACCACGACCGCAAAGGCCTACCGCCTCCTGAAAAGTGTCATGGAGACGGCCGTGGACGACGACCTGATCAAGCGCAACCCCTGCCGGATCAAGGGTGCCGGAAAGGAAAAGGCGGCGGAGCGTCGTATCGCCACCGTCGCCCAGGTCGACGCCCTTGCCGACCACATCGGCCTTCGCTGGCGACTCATGGTCTACCTCGGCGCATACGGTCCGTTGCGCCCCGAGGAGCTGGCCGGTCTCCGGCGCCGGGACATCGACGTCGAGGCACTGAAGATCAAGGTCCGGGTCGCCGAACCGGAACGCACGAACGGTCGCCGCGCCCCCGGTGAGACCAAGTCCGAAGCAGGCACACGTACCGTCCACCTCCCCGAGTTCCTCCGCACGGAGCTCCGCCTCCACATGGAGCTCTACGCGGGCAAGGGGCCCAACGGCCTGGTCTTCCTCGGAGAGAAGGGTGCGGCCTTCCGGCGGAGCACGTTCGGCCGGAAGTGGCGCAAGGCTCGTACAGTCGCCGACGTCCCTGAGGGCTTCCGCTTCTACGACCTTCGTCACACCGGACACACGCTCTCGACTCAGTCGGGTGCGACCCTCAAGGACACGATGGTCCGCGTCGGCCAGTCCTCCGAGAAAGCCGCGCTGATCTACCAGCACTCTGACGACGACCGGCAGCAGGAAGTTGCAGTCGGCCTCGATGCGACGGTCCGTAAGCCACGCCAGGAAGTGCAGGAAGCTGCGGCCGTGCCAGAACCCGCGACAGCCACCCTCGACGATCAACGTTTCTGGCACGAATCTGGCACGCGGTGAGTGATCGCAGCGCACAGCAAAAAGGCCCGGGTCATTGACCTGGGCCTTATTCATGGAGCGGGTGACGAGAATCGAACTCGCGCTCTCAGCTTGGGAAGCTGATGTTCTACCATTAAACTACACCCGCGCGTGATGCCGGTCTGAACCGGTGTCGGAACGCTCCGTCACTCTACCCCATGTCAGGCCCCGGGCGTCGAAGCCCCGGGGCCTGCCTGCGTCGGTGGGGAGGGATCGGTGTGTGGGCGGCCGGAGTTGGGGCGTACGGTGGTCGCGTTGAAGTGGGGTCGGGCGGGGTCGGAGTGCCGCCTGGAGGGTCGTCCCGTTCGTCCCGTAATGTGGCTTTCAGTGTCCGGCGAGCAGCAGCCGGACGCGGCTCTTGGGGAAGGGACTCATGGACTTGATGGAGCGCACCGTCGTCCGTTGTGCCGACGGGCACGTGTTCAGCACCGCTTCGTTCCCGATGCAGCAGGCCGAGCGGCTCGGTCCCGGACGGCTCGTCCGGTGTCCTCGGTGCGCCCGGTTGCGCAGCGCCGTGCCGGTGATGCTCGAGAAGCGGTAGCGGCGGGCGGGAAACGCGAAGCCCTGGCGCGCGGAGTCGTCCGATGGTGGTCGCTCCGCGCGCCTTGCGTATCCTCGGGACGTGCTTCTCTCAGACAAGGACATCCGGGCCGAGATCGACGCCGGGCGGGTACGGATCGATCCCTACGACGAATCCATGGTGCAGCCGTCGAGCATCGACGTGCGACTCGACCGTTACTTCCGGGTGTTCGAGAACCACCGCTACCCGCACATCGACCCGTCCGTGGAGCAGGCCGACCTGACCCGGCTCGTGGAGCCCGAGGGCGACGAGCCGTTCATCCTCCACCCCGGGGAGTTCGTTCTCGCCTCCACGTACGAGGTCGTCAGCCTTCCCGACGATCTCGCCTCGCGGCTCGAGGGCAAGAGTTCGCTCGGGCGGCTCGGGCTGGTCACCCACTCCACCGCCGGGTTCATCGATCCCGGCTTCTCCGGCCATGTGACGCTCGAGTTGTCCAATCTCGCGACCCTGCCGATCAAGCTGTGGCCCGGTATGAAGATCGGGCAGCTGTGCATGTTCCGGCTGAGTTCGCCGGCCGAGTTCCCCTACGGCAGCGACCGCTACGGGTCCAGGTACCAGGGCCAGCGCGGGCCGACGGCGTCCCGGTCGTTCCTGAACTTCCACCGGACCCAGGTGTGAGCGGCGACGCGGAGCCGGCGCGCGAGAACCTCACCTACGAGCAGTTCGGGACGGCCGTCCGGGAGCTCGCGCAGTCCATCGCGGACGACGGCTACGTCCCGGACGTCGTGCTGAGCATCGCCCGCGGCGGTGTCTTCGTCGCCGGCGGACTCGCCTACGCGCTCGACTGCAAGAATCTCCACCTGGTGAACGTCGAGTTCTACACCGGCGTCGGAACCACACTCGACATGCCCGTCATGCTCGCGCCCGTTCCCGACGTCATCGACTTCTCCGACAAGAAGGTCCTCATAACCGACGACGTCGCCGACACGGGGAAGACGCTGAAACTCGTCCGCGACTTCTGCCTGGACGCCGTCGCCGAGGTGCGCAGCGCCGTCGTCTACGAGAAGCCGCAGTCGCTCGTGAAGTGCGAGTACGTGTGGAAGCGAACGGACGACTGGATCAACTTCCCGTGGAGTGTGCTGCCTGTAGTCCGTAAGTCGGGGGAACCTGTCACCCCGTCCAAGGAAGCGCTCTGATCTCATAACGGCGATACGGTGCTGGCCCCCTCCGGCCTTTTCTGCGCGGCGCGTGCCCCCGCCCGGACACCGCCCCCTTCGCAGCCGGCCCTTCCGGACAGCACCACGGCTTTGGCCACAGACGGCCGCGCTCGTGCCACGTAGACCGCCGAGCAGATGCTGACCAATCACCGACTCGCTGCTCCGCGGCGGCGCGACCACGGCGGCGACGCCGGCGGCGGCGCGGCGGGGACGGCGGCGGGGACGGCCGGTTCGGCGCCCCCGGCGCGGGCTGAGGGTGGGGCGTCAGCGCAGTCGGCGGGCCCGCAGCACCAGGTCGTCGGTGTGGTGCGCGCCGGCGCCGCCCTCGGGCGCCGGCCGTGGCCGCTGTTCGTCCACCTCGACCCTCCAGTCGTCGTCGAGCAGAGCGGCGACCATCGAGGGCCAGACGTAGTCGGCCGGGTCGAAGCCGCCGTCGTGCGTCTGCCGGGTGTCCATTCCCGCGTGGTGGACGAGCAGCAGCACGCCACCGGGCGCGACGGCCGCGAGCAGCGCCCGCTCGGCTGCGGCGTCCGGGGTGCGCAGCAGGGCCGGGTACTGCGCGGAGACGAGGTCGAAGGAGGCCGGCGGGAGCGCCGCTCCGGTGAGTTCGGCGTGTACCCAGTGCACGGTGACACCGGCGTCCCGCGCGTGCCCCGCCGCCCGCTCCAGTGCCACGCCCGAGACCTCGAGCGCGGTCACGTCCCAGCCGCCGCGCGCGAGCCAGACGGCGTCCGCGCCCTCGCCGCAGCCGACGTCGAGCACCCGCCCGGGGGTCAGCCCGGCGACCTCGGCCACGAGGGCGCCGTTGGGCCGGCCGCTCCACAAGCGGTGCCGGTCGGCGTAGCGGCCGTCCCACTCCGCTCGCACCGCAGGGTCTCCGACGTATCCGTCGGGTCCGTCTGCGGCGGCCTGGGGGAGGTCGGGTGTGGGCGTCGTTTCTGCGATGTTGTCGGTCACGGGCCCACGGTCACTCATCGCGTCCCGGTCGCGCGACCTCTGTTGCCGTTCCGGCAAATCGGCGTCCGCGGGTGCCGGGAACAGCACCCGGTGCCGTCGACGGCCGTCGAACGGGGTTCGACGGCGCGCGGCGCACGGGTGCCGCCCCTCACTTCGGCGATCACCTCGCCCCTCACCTCGGCGGTCACCTCCGCGGTCACCTCGGCGGTGCGGATCGCCAGGCCGGGCCCTGGAACGGTCAGGCGACGGTGTTGAACCTGGTGCCCTCGCCCGCGTACAGGTCGGTCGTCAGCCGGCTGAACGGGGCTGTGGCCGAGCCGGTCGAGCGGTAGACGTACGTGCCGTTCGGGCCGTGGGCGATCAGGTCGGGGCGGCCGTCGCCGGTGACGTCGCCGGCGCCGACGAGGTGGGGGAAGGCCTTCCAGCCGGCACCGATCCGGACGCGGGAGGTGAATCCGCCCCTGCCGTTGCCCTGGTACATCCACAGGACGCCCGCGGTGTCGCGGGCCACGAGGTCGCCCGTCGGGGTGCCCGCGAGGTCGCCGACGGCGGTGATCCGGTCGTAGATCTGCCAGCCGCCGCCGAGCCGGACGCGGGGGGCGAGGGGGGCGGACGAGCTGCCGGTGCCCTTGTAGAGCCACAGGACGCCGGAGGCGTCGGCGGCGAGGAGGTCGGACCGGCCGTCCCCGGTGAGGTCGCCGCCCCCGGTGATCCTCTTGTACGTCTGCCAGCCGGCACCGACCTTGACGCGCGAGGTGAATCCGCCCCTGCCGTTGCCCTGGTACATCCACAGGACGCCCGCGGTGTCGCGGGCCACGAGGTCGCCCGTCGGGGTGCCCGCGAGGTCGCCCACGGCCACGATCTGGTTGTAGGCCTGCCAACCGCCGCCGACCCGCGTCCGCTTGGCCACGGTCACCCGGCCGTCCGGCGACCAGTCGAAGAGGTCGTCCCGCCACAGCACGCCCGAGGCGTCCCGCGCGAGGACGTCCGTGGAGCCGTTGTCGGTGAAGTCGTGCGGGTTGGATCGGCGCGAGACCTGGATGCTCCCCCGGGCGGTCGCCGGGGCGCCGACGCCGTCGGCCGGAGTGGCGGTGATCTGCCAGGTGTAGGCGCCGTTCGGGGCGCCGGCGCCCTCCAGGACGCCGTTCCAGACGAAGCCGAAGCGGCTGTCGGACACCGGCTGGGACAGGTGCTCGGTGAGCTTCCCGCCGGTGGCCGTGTGGGTGAGAGTGAGGTCCACGGTGGCGTTCGCGCGGGACAGGGTCCACTCCATGGGGACCGTGGCTCCCGGCTTCTCCAGGCTCACCGCCGTGGGCACCTTCGACGCGGTCACCTCGACGGCCTTGAGCCGGCCCGTGTCCGCCACGAGCGTGGCGGTGGGGAGGCCGCCGTCGCCCTCCCGGATGCGGAACAGCCCGTCGGCGTCTGCCGTGGCGCCGCGCACGAGCAGAGTGCCGTCCGGCGCGTGGGCCACGCTGGAGAAGTGCTTCAGCAGGGTGTACGGCGCGGCGGCGGAGTCGGTGATGCTCACGGCGTACAGCGGGCTCGGCGTCCCGTCGGCCGCCTTGCCGGGGACGCCGTAGAGCAGCGTGTCCCGGGTGATGCCGGCGATGACGGCGCCGCTCAGGGAGCTGTCCAGGGCGATTCTCCGGTGGCCGCGCGTCCCGTCCACGACGAGTTCGGTGGCCCCGGCCCGGTACTCGACCCAGGCCTCGTGGTCGGCGGTGCGGGCGCCGGTCGAGGCCTGGGTCCACGGGGCGGTGTTCTCCCGGCTGCCCGACTCGATCACCGCGTCGCCGCCGACGGCCGCGCGGGTCTTCCAGTACTCGGTCCGGAAGGTCGACGAACTGGGGAAGACCCGGTTGCTGCTCAGGACGATCATCACGTCGCCCGTGGAGGCGACGACCTTGAAGTCCATGCCGTAGGGGTTGGACGAGCGTTTCGTCTTCCGGGAGACCCCGTCGACCCGGGAGAGCTGCCACAGCTCCTGGTAGCCCCCGCTGCCGGTCGGAACCTTCACGAAGAGGTTGTCGCCGACCACACCGACGAGCTTCGCGCCGGGCGCGAACTCGGACGCCAGGTCGTAGGACGCGGACCAGGTGGCGCCTTCCCGCATGTCCCGCAGATGGACCGTGCCGCCGCCGTCGCCGGTCACGACGACGTCGGAGGCGCTGTCGTAACCCGTGGCGCCCGTGCCGATCGGCAGCACCGAGCCGTCGGCGTACCTGTGCCACTCCAGAACCCTGTCGCCGGATTCGTCCACCCGGGACGTGAGGTATCCGGTGTCACCGGTGCTGACGATGTCGGCGCCGAGGGGCAGGTTCGCCTCGTCGGCGGTGGTGCCGGCGGTGGCGGTGGCGGACCCGGTCGTCACGACGGGAGCGGCCACGGCCCCGGGCGCGACCAGCATGCCGGTGCCGGCCGTCACCGCGAGAACGGTGGCGACGCAGGCGCCGAGACGACGTCGAGTGGTGTGTACGGAAGCCAAGGAGGTCCTTTGTGACGAGTCGAGTGGTGCGCGCGTGTGCGCGTGCCACTCGATCGGACCTCCGGGACGGGACTGGGGTTGTACGAGTTGCTCCGTCTAGAACGTGCCCAGCTTCACGATCGACAGCAGCGCGATCAGTTGGATCGACGAGGCGCCCAGCGCCTTCGGCCACGGCAGGTCGTGGGAGCGGCTGACCATCATGGTCAGCAGGGCGCCGGCGGCCACCCACGTCACCCAGCCGAGCAGCTGGACGAACGACGCGTCGCCGCCGAAGAACATCGCGACGACCAGACGTGGTGCGTCCGTCAGGGACATGATCAGCATGGAGAGGCCGACGGTGGGCTGCCACGCGCCGTCGCCGCCGAGCTGACGGGCCAGCGTGTGGGTGACCACGCCCAGCACGAACGAGCTCAGCACCATCGCGACGGCCGTCGTCAGGACGATCGGGATGGCGTTGGAGAGCGTCGCGTTTATGGCGTCCGAGCGTGCGCCGTCGAAGCCGAAGACCGCGAGCAGGCCGTAGAGGAACGTGACGACGAGGGCGGGGCCCCACATCGTGTAGTCCCGCATCTGGAGGAAGGTCTGCTGGGGGGCGAGGACGACGCCCTTCAGCAGTGCCTTCCAGTGCAGGCGCGGACCGACCGGGCCGGCCGGCGCCGACCCGGCGTGGTAGGTGCCGCCCTGGTTGTACTGGTCGTACTGCTGGTGGTCGTCGATCGAGAAGGCCTGGGTGTGCCCCGGGTTGTTCGCGGCATACGGGTCGTGCGGGACGCCGCCGTGTCCGCCGGGGCCGCCCGGGGCGCCGTACGGCGCGTCGCCGCCGAAGTACTCCGGCTCGTCGCCGCCTCGGCCGCCGCCGTTCGCCTGTGGCCACTGGCCGCCGCCCGCGCCGCCGTACTGCGGGCGCTGCGGGTACGGCTGCTGGGCCGACGGGTAGCCGTAGGACGGCCCGGAGGAACCCGACGGCCCCGCGGGACCCGACGGTCCTGCGGGCCGCGACGGTCCCTGGGGCGCCTGCTGCCCGTACGGAGGGTGTTGCGGTCGCGTTTGCGGGGCCCGGTTGTCCCGGCCGCCGCGTCCGATCCTGAATCCAGCCACGTCTTCGAACGTACCTGGTCCCGCAGGGTGACGTGCCAACGCCGCCGTTCACGCACGGCTTTGCTGCCGACCTGTGACATCCCCTAAGGGGAGTAACGGGGCTGGATCGGGTGGTTCTTCGGGGAGTGTCACGGGTGTCGTAGGGGTGTGGAGTGCAGGGCGGAGGGGAACGGCGGCGCCCCCGTGTCCGGGTGGGACACGGGGGCGTCGGTACGGCCGTCCGGCTTGCTCACCGGCCGGTCCACGGCCGGTGCGCGGGTCACTTCACCGGCTGGGGCTCCGGCTCGCTCTCGGTCTCCGACTCGCCCGCCGGGGGCTCGTCGTCGACCGGCGTCTTGACCGACTCCAGGAGCAGCTGGGAGACGTCCACGACCTGGATGGACTCCTTGGCCTTGCCCTCGTTCTTCTTGCCGTTGACCGAGTCGGTCAGCATGACGAGGCAGAACGGGCAGGCGGTCGAGACGATGTCGGGGTTGAGGGAGAGGGCCTCGTCGACGCGCTCGTTGTTGATGCGCTTGCCGATCCGCTCCTCCATCCACATCCGCGCGCCGCCGGCGCCGCAGCAGAAGCCGCGCTCCTTGTGGCGGTGCATCTCCTCGTTGCGCAGGCCCGGGACGCTCGCGATGATCTCGCGCGGCGGGGTGTAGATCTTGTTGTGCCGGCCCAGGTAGCAGGGGTCGTGGTAGGTGATGATGCCCTCGACCGGGGTCACCGGGATCAGCTTGCCCTCGTCGACGAGGTGCTGGAGCAGCTGGGTGTGGTGGATGACCTCGTAGTCGCCGCCGAGCTGCGGGTACTCGTTGCCGATGGTGTTGAGGCAGTGCGGGCAGGTGGCGACGATCTTCTTCGCCGACTTCGGCTTCTTCGACTCGGGCGTCACGTTGCCCTCGTCGTCCGTCTCCTCGCCGAACGCCATGTTCAGCGCCATGACGTTCTCCATGCCGAGCTCCTGGAACAGGGGCTCGTTGCCGAGGCGGCGGGCGGAGTCACCGGTGCACTTCTCGTCGCCGCCCATGATCGCGAACTTGACGCCCGCGATGTGCAGCAGCTCGGCGAAGGCCTTCGTCGTCTTCTTGGCGCGGTCCTCGAGGGCTCCCGCGCAGCCGACCCAGTACAGGTACTCGACCTCGGTGAGGTCCTCGATGTCCTTGCCGACGACCGGCACCTCGAAGTCGACTTCCTTGAGCCACTCCAGGCGCTGCTTCTTGGCCAGGCCCCAGGGGTTGCCCTTCTTCTCCAGGTTCTTGAGCATCGTGCCCGCCTCGGACGGGAACGCGGACTCGATCATCACCTGGTAGCGGCGCATGTCGACGATGTGGTCGACGTGCTCGATGTCGACGGGGCACTGCTCGACGCAGGCGCCGCAGGTGGTGCAGGACCACAGGACGTCGGGGTCGATGACGCCGTTCTCCTCGGCGGTGCCGATGAGGGGCCGCTCGGCCTCGGCGAGAGCGGCCGCGGGGACGTCCTTGAGCTGCCCCTCGGAGGCCTTCTCGTCGCCCTCCATGGTCTTGCCGCCGCCGGCCAGCAGGTAGGGGGCCTTGGCGTGCGCGTGGTCGCGCAGCGACATGATGAGGAGCTTGGGGGAGAGCGGCTTGCCGGTGTTCCAGGCGGGGCACTGCGACTGACAGCGGCCGCACTCGGTGCAGGTGGAGAAGTCCAGCAGGCCCTTCCAGGAGAACTGCTCGACCTGGGAGACGCCGAAGACGTCGTCGTCGCCGGGGTCGGTGAAGTCGATCGGCCTGCCGCCGGACGTCATCGGCTGCAGGGCGCCGAGAGCGGTCCCGCCGGTCGCCTCGCGCTTGAACCAGATGTTCGGGAACGCCAGGAAGCGGTGCCAGGCCACGCCCATGTTGGTGTTGAGCGAGACCACGATCATCCAGATGAACGAGGTGCTGATCTTCACCATCGCGGTGAAGTAGATCAGCGTCTGGAGGGTGGGGACGCTCAGCCCCTTGAAGGCCAGCACCAGGGGGTACGAGGCGAAGTACGCGGCCTCGTAGTGGTCCACGTGGTGGATCGCGCCCTCGAGGCCGCGCAGCGTGTAGATGGCGAGGCCGATGGTGAGGATGACGTACTCGACGAAGTACGCCTGGCCCGCCTTGGAGCCCGCGAAGCGGGACTTGCGGCCCGGGCGCGAGGGCAGGTTCAGCAGGCGGATCACGATGAGCACGGCGATGCCGAGGATCGTCATGACGCCGATGAACTCGATGTACAGCTCGAACGGCAGGAACTCGCCGATCCAGGGGAGCGTCCAGTCGGCCTGGAACAGCTGGCCGAAGGCCTGCGCCAGGGTCGGCGGCAGCGTCAGGAAGCCGACGGCGACGAACCAGTGGGCGAAGCCGACGATGCCCCAGCGGTTCATCCGCGTGTGGCCGAGGAACTCCTTCACCAGCGTCACGCTGCGCGCGTAGGGGTTGTCGGTCCGGGCGCCGGCCGGGAGCGGCTGGCCCAGCTTGAAGTACCGGACGAACTGACCGATGGCGCGGGCGAGCAGCGCGACGCCGACCACGGTCAGGACCAGCGACACGATGATCGCGGCGAGTTGCATTCGGGGGCTCCTCGGGCCTGCGAGGGGACTTCGATCTGAGATTACTAAGCGGTAACTTATGCAGTCCGTCTGAGAGTACCCCTTATTCTGCGTCGCACTGTAGCGGGGGGCGGAGTGATCTGAGTCGCTGAGGGTTGCCTCAGAATCAGGACGCAATCCGGCCGTGTTATTCGTGCCAAATTGGTACATTTATGACTAATTTATATCCGTGCTCTACGGGATCGCTGCCGCCACCGCCGCCATGTTCCTCGCCGCCGTCCTCGCCGCGCTGCTGCGCGCACCCGCCCTGCGACTCGGTCTGACCGACCGACGGCAGCGACAGCGACGTGTACCCCTGTCCGGGGGCGCCGCCGTCGTGCTCGCCACCTGTGCCGTCGCGGTCGCCGGCGACCGCACGGGCGTCGCGCCGCTCGGGGACGGCATCGGGGTGCTGCTCGCCGCGGGCGGCGCCGTCGCCGCGCTCGGACTCGTCGCGGACGTGTGCCGGCTCAAGACCCGCTTCCTGGCCGTCGGCACGGCCGTCGCGGCGGCCTTCGTGGTGCCGTACGGAGAGATGTGGGCGGACGCCGGGACGGTCGCCGGGGTGGTCTCCGCGGTGGTGGGCGTCGGCTGGATCACCTTCGTCGCCCTCGCCTTCCGGGCGCTCGACCACGCCGACGGCGTCGCCGGGACGGTCGGCGTGCTCACCGCCTTCGGGGTGGCCGCGTGCGTCGCCGTCGAGGTCATGGACGGACTGGTGGTGCTGCTGAGCGTGCTCGCCGCGGCGCTGACCGGCTTCCTGATGCACAACTGGCCCCCCGCGCGTGTCGCCCTGGGGGCCTGCGGCTCGCTCTTCGCCGGCTTCCTGCTCGCCTCGGCCGCCGTCTTCGCCCGCGCGGGGCACGATCCGGCCGTCGGCACCGGGGTGCTCTTCGCGCTCACCGCGGTCGGCGGGGCGGACGTCCTGCTGGTGGCCGCGTCGCGGCGGCTGGCCGGACGGCCCCTGCTGCGCGGCGCGCCCGACCATCTCGCCCACCGGCTGCGGCGGCTCGGGCTCACCGCCCAGGGGGCGGCCGTCCTGCTCGGCCTCGCGGCCTTCGGCGCGGTGCTCACGGGAGTGCTGGTGCACGCCGGGGTCATCGGCGCGCAGGCGGTGTCATGGGTCGCGGGCGGGGCACTCGTCGTCGTCCTCGGGCTGTTGCGGGTTCCGGTGTACGGGCCGCCACGCGCGCGTGGACGCCGGCCCCGCGGCGTCCGTCGCGCCCGGCGGGCGCAGGAGGCCCGCGCCTCCCGGGAGGCGCGGCGCGCGCCCGTGTATGCGCCCCGGCGTCAATCCGAGGCCCGTGTGGATCACCCGGAATCCGGTGAACGACGGGCCGGGCGCCCCGTGTCGGCGCAGGTCGACGGCTCCTTGCGTGTAAGGAACGGATAAGAGTTGAGTGTGTCCGACTCAGGTCTGTTGACCGCACGGTGAGCTTCGTGCACACTTGAGTCCGTTCCACTCAAGTCAGCTGGAGGAAGATCACCATGGCACGTGCGGTCGGCATCGACCTGGGCACAACCAACTCCGTCGTCAGCGTTCTGGAGGGCGGCGAGCCCACCGTCATCACCAACGCCGAGGGTGCCAGGACCACGCCGTCCGTCGTCGCCTTCGCGAAGAACGGTGAAGTCCTCGTGGGCGAGGTCGCGAAGCGGCAGGCGGTCACGAACGTGGACCGGACCATCCGTTCCGTGAAGCGCCACATGGGCACGGACTGGACCATCGAGCTGGACGGGAAGAACTTCAACCCGCAGCAGATGAGCGCCTTCATCCTGCAGAAGCTCAAGCGCGACGCGGAGGCGTACCTGGGCGAGAAGGTGGCCGACGCGGTCATCACCGTCCCGGCGTACTTCAACGACTCCGAGCGCCAGGCGACGAAGGAAGCCGGCGAGATCGCCGGTCTCAACGTCCTGCGCATCGTCAACGAGCCCACCGCGGCCGCGCTCGCGTACGGCCTCGACAAGGACGACCAGACGATCCTCGTCTTCGACCTCGGCGGCGGCACCTTCGACGTGTCCCTCCTCGAGATCGGTGACGGCGTCGTCGAGGTGAAGGCCACCAACGGCGACAACCACCTCGGCGGCGACGACTGGGACCAGCGTGTCGTCGACTACCTGGTGCAGCAGTTCAAGGCCGGCCACGGCGTGGACCTCGCCAAGGACAAGATGGCGCTGCAGCGTCTGCGCGAGGCCGCCGAGAAGGCGAAGATCGAGCTGTCCTCGTCCACCGAGACCTCGATCAACCTGCCCTACATCACGGCGTCCGCCGAGGGCCCGCTGCACCTGGACGAGAAGCTCACCCGCGCCCAGTTCCAGCAGCTGACGGCCGACCTGCTGGAGCGCTGCAAGACGCCGTTCCACAACGTCATCAAGGACGCCGGCATCAACCTCTCCGAGATCGACCACGTCGTTCTCGTCGGCGGTTCGACCCGGATGCCCGCCGTCGCCGAGCTCGTCAAGGAGCTGACCGGCGGTCAGGACGCCAACAAGGGCGTGAACCCGGACGAGGTCGTCGCCATCGGCGCCGCGCTCCAGGCCGGTGTCCTCAAGGGCGAGGTCAAGGACGTCCTGCTCCTCGACGTCACCCCGCTGTCCCTCGGCATCGAGACCAAGGGCGGCATCATGACCAAGCTGATCGAGCGCAACACCACGATCCCGACGAAGCGTTCGGAGATCTTCACCACGGCCGAGGACAACCAGCCGTCGGTGCAGATCCAGGTCTACCAGGGTGAGCGCGAGATCGCGGCCTACAACAAGAAGCTCGGCATGTTCGAGCTGACCGGTCTGCCGCCGGCGCCCCGCGGCGTCCCGCAGATCGAGGTCGCCTTCGACATCGACGCCAACGGCATCATGCACGTGACCGCGAAGGACCTCGGCACGGGCAAGGAGCAGAAGATGACCGTCACCGGCGGCTCCTCGCTGCCGAAGGACGAGGTCGACCGTATGCGCCAGGAGGCCGAGCAGTACGCGGACGAGGACCACCGCCGCCGCGAGGCCGCCGAGGCCCGCAACCAGGGCGAGCAGCTCGTCTACCAGACGGAGAAGTTCCTCAAGGACAACGAGGACAAGGTCCCCGGCGAGGTCAAGACCGAGGTCGAGGCCGCCGTCGAGGAGCTGAAGGCCGCGCTCAAGGGCGAGGACACCGCCGAGATCCGCACGGCCACCGAGAAGGTCGCCGCGGTCTCGCAGAAGGTCGGCCAGGCCATGTACGCCGACGCCCAGGCCGCGCCCGGCGCCGGCGCCGGCGCCCCGCAGGGTGACGCCCCGAAGGCCGACGACGACGTGGTGGACGCCGAGATCGTGGACGACGAGCGCAAGGACGGTGCCGCGTGACGGAGGAGACCCCGGGCTTCGAGGAGAAGCCCGACGTCCCCTCCGGCGCCACCCCTGAAGACGCCGAGCCGAAGGCCGCCTCCTCGTCCGCTTCGGCGGACGGGGCGGCCCCGGCCGGGGACGCGAGCCAGACCGCCGGTCTGGTGGCCCAGCTGGACCAGGTGCGCACCGCCCTCGGCGAGCGCACCGCCGACCTCCAGCGCCTCCAGGCCGAGTACCAGAACTACCGCCGTCGGGTCGAGCGCGACCGGATCGCGGTCAAGGAGATCGCCGTCGCGAACCTCCTGACCGAGCTCCTGCCCGTGCTCGACGACATCGGCCGCGCGCGGGAGCACGGCGAGTTCGTCGGCGGCTTCAAGTCGGTGGGCGAATCGCTGGAGACCGTCGCGGCGAAGATGGGTCTGCAGCAGTTCGGCAAGGAGGGCGAGCCCTTCGACCCGACGATCCACGAAGCCCTGATGCACAGTTACGCGCCCGACGTCACCGAGACGACGTGCGTGGCGATTCTGCAGCCGGGGTATCGGATCGGCGAGCGCACCATCCGCCCCGCGCGGGTGGCCGTCGCCGAACCGCAGCCCGGCGCGCAGGCGGCGAAGGCCGACGAGGCGGAGGCGGGCGACGACAAGGAGAGCGGTGGCCCGGACGAGGGCTGAGCTTGAGCGGATGAGCGTGCGGAAGGAGGGACGTCGAGGATGAGCACCAAGGACTTCATCGAGAAGGACTTCTACAAGGTCCTCGGCGTCCCCAAGGACGCCACCGAGGCCGAGATCAAGAAGGCGTACCGGAAACTCGCCCGCGAGTACCACCCGGACGCCAACAAGGGCAACGTCAAGGCGGAGGAGCGCTTCAAGGAGATCTCCGAGGCGAACGACGTCCTCGGCGACCCCAAGAAGCGCAAGGAGTACGACGAGGCGCGCGCCCTCTTCGGCAACGGCGGCTTCCGCCCGGGTCCGGGCGCGGGCGGCTCCTTCAACTTCGACCTGGGCGACCTCTTCGGAGGCGGCGCCCAGGGCGGCGGCGCCCAGGGCGGCTTCGGCGGCGGCATCGGGGACGTGTTCGGCGGCCTGTTCAACCGCGGCGGCGCGGGCACGACCCGTACCCAGCCCCGGCGCGGCCAGGACATCGACACCGAGGTCACGCTCACGTTCACGGAGGCGATCGAGGGCGCGACGGTCCCGCTGCGGATGTCCTCGCAGTCCCCGTGCAAGGCGTGTTCGGGAACCGGCGACAAGAACGGCACACCGCGCGTGTGCCCGACCTGCGTCGGCACCGGCCAGGTGGCACGGGGCTCGGGCGGCGGCTTCTCGCTGACCGACCCCTGCCCCGACTGCAAGGGCCGCGGCCTGATCGCCGAGCACCCCTGCCTGGACTGCAAGGGCAGCGGCCGTGCGAAGTCGTCACGGACCATGCAGGTCCGCATCCCCGCGGGAGTGACGGACAACCAGCGCATCCGGCTGCGCGGCAAGGGCGCCCCGGGCGAGCGCGGCGGCCCGTCGGGCGACCTCTACGTCGTCGTCCACGTCGGCGCCCATCCGGTGTTCGGACGCAAGGACGACAACCTGACGGTGACCGTGCCGGTGACCTTCACCGAGGCGGCCCTCGGCGGCGAGGTCAAGGTGCCCACGCTCGGCGGCCCGTCGCTGACCCTGAAACTCCCGCCCGGCACGCCCAACGGCCGTACGATGCGGGCGCGCGGCAAGGGCGCGGTCCGCAAGGACGGCACCCGCGGCGACCTGCTGGTCACCGTCGAGGTGAGTGTCCCGAAGGACCTGTCGGGGAAGGCTCGTGACGCACTGGAGGCGTATCGCGAGGCGACCGCGGGCGAGGACCCGCGGGCGGAGCTGTTCGAGGCCGCGAAGGGAGCTTGAGAGTGATGGACGGCCGTCGTCGTAACCCGTATGAACTGACTCAGGAGACCCCGGTCTACGTCATCTCGGTGGCGGCCCAGCTCTCCGGCCTGCACCCGCAGACGCTGCGTCAGTACGACCGTCTGGGCCTGGTCTCCCCCGACCGCACCGCCGGCCGGGGCCGCCGCTACTCGGCCCGCGACATCGAACTGCTGCGCACCGTCCAGCAGTTGTCGCAGGACGAGGGCATCAACCTGGCCGGCATCAAGCGGATCATCGAGCTGGAGAACCAGGTGGCCGCGCTCCAGGCCAGGGCCGCGGAGCTGGAGGCCGCGCTGGACGGCGCGGCAGCGGCCATGCAGCAGCGGGAGGCGGCGGTGCACGCCTCCTACCGGCGGGACCTGGTGCCGTACCAGGAGGTGCAGCAGACGAGCGCGCTGGTGGTCTGGCGGCCGAAGCGGCAGCATCCGGCACCCGACTGAGACACACCGCGCCGCCCGGGCACGAGCAACGGGGCACGGGGCGGCGCGGGCGCCAGGGCGCGGTGCACGAGGCACGGATCGGGGCCCGGAGGTTCTTCCTCCGGGCCCCGGCCCCGTGCGGCGGCCGGACGCGCGGTGCCCCCGTGCCGGCCGTCGCCGCCGAGGTTCCCGGCGAGCACCTCCCGGAGAGGTCCCCGGGGAAGTCCCCGACGGCCCGCTCTCGACGGACGTCGGCCCGTTGCCGCCGCGCGCTGCCCGCTCCCGGCCCCGTTGCAGGTCCGCGTCGGCCCGGTGGTTCCTTGGCCCGCCCTTCGCCTGATTTGTCCGGTCAGACCTTTTCAGGGCCTCCGCTTCGTCTCCATGTGTCTTCACACGCTGAGCGGAGTGTGACGTTGCTCCTTCGTTAAGTGGTTCTGCTTGACGACGGCGGTCGCCGCCGCGTTGGCTTCTCAGATATCCGGGTCACCAATGCCGCACCCCGGTCCGCAACGCCCCGAACGCACCTGAAGTGAGCACCCGAAATGCGTCGTATCGCCATAGCCGTCATCGCCTCCGCGATGTCCCTCTCACTCGCCGGGTGCGGGATGCTGGGGGCCTCGGAGGAGACCGGCGACGCGACACCGACCCGGAGCAACGCGATCACGGTGGGCGTGCTGATGCCGGAGGAGACGAACACCCGGTACGCCGAGTTCGACTACCCGATCATCAAGAAGAAGGTCGCGGCGCTCACGGCGAACCAGGGCAGGACCGACTACGCCAACGCCGCCTCGGACGAGAAGACCCAGGACCGGCAGATGCAGAAGATGATCGACGACAAGGTCGACATCATCCTGCTGGACGCCGTCGACGCGAAGGCGATCGCGCCCATGGTGAAGAAGGCCAAGGAGGCGAAGATCCCGGTCATCGCCTACGACCGCCTCGCCGAGGGCCCGATCGACGCGTACGTCTCCTTCGACAACGAGCTCGTGGGCGAGGTGCAGGGGCGCAGCCTCGTCGAGGCCATTCCGAACGCCAACGTCTCCGACAAGATCGTCATGGTGAACGGCTCGCCCGCGGACCCGAACGCCGGTCAGTTCAAGGCGGGCGCGCTCAGCGAGATCAGCGGACGGGTCACGATCGCGAAGTCGTACGACACCGACAAGTGGAGCCCCGAGGTCGCCCAGGCCAGCATGACCAAGGCGATCGCCGCGATCGGCAAGTCCGACATCGCCGGCGTCTACTCCGCCAACGACGCCATGGCCGGCGGCATCATCAAGGCCCTGGAGGCGGCGGGCGTCAAGGACACCGACCTGCCCCCGATCACCGGTCAGGACGCCGAACTGCCCGCCGTGCAGCGGATCATCAGCGGTGAGCAGTTCATGAGCGTCTACAAGCCCTACCCGGCCATGGCCGAGGCCGCCGCGGAGGCCGCCGTCGCCAAGGTCCAGGGACGTGACCTCCAGTTCGAGGCCCTCACCCGCGACACCGTCGACAGCCCGACCGACAAGGCGATTCCGGCCAAGCTGGTCACGGTGGTCGCGCTGACCAAGAAGAACATCCAGCAGACGGTCATCGCCGACGGCATCTACAAGGCCTCCGACATCTGCACCGCCAAGTACAAGTCCGCCTGCGAGGCCCTCAACCTGATCTGAGGCATCGGCCGACGCCCGTTCCCCCGTCGGCCGAGGCGGGACCTCAGGAAGACTGACCCCGGAGAGAAGACCACCGGCCCGGCGCCTACCGCGCCGGGCCGGTGTCCGTGGTTCCCCCGTCGTGCCCCCGTCATGCCCCCCTCGGGCTGCCCGGCCGGACTCCCCCGCGGCCCGGCCGGGTCGGTTGCGTCTCCCCGTGTGCGGAACACCCGGGGGGAAGCGGAATCAACGATGCACCGTCACGGCCGTCCTGCACCACCGTCAGCTTGTTGCAACGTGAGGGGAGGAGGCCGGGAGAAAATCGCACAGACGGGTGGTTTTTCCAGCCTCGGGCCGGAGGAGCCGTGTTGCGGACCCGGTCCGGGCCGCGCATAGTTGCGCTCCGGAAGCGGCGTACGGCGGGGGTGGGATGCGCGATGGCCAGGCACGGGGCGCAGGAACATCCACACGGTGCCGACCGACTGTGCGAGGCCGGGGATCGCGTGTATTCCCGGGCCGTACGGCGCGGCCGGGTGGCGCGCACCGACTCCGAGGCGGTTCCCTGCCTCCTGGAGCTGGCCCTCCTGCATCCCGACCCCGACGACATGGACTGGCTGGTGCCGACCTCCCCGCAGGAGGTCATGACCCGTCTGCTGCGCGGAGTCTACGACGAGGTGAGCGCCAGTCAACGGCGGATGGGCTCGGCGGTCGCCGCCTTCGAGTGGTACGCCGGACTGGGCGGTCCCGCGCGCGGCGCGAACGCCGGCGAGGGCGCGGCGATCCGCGTGCTGGACGGCGCCTCGCGCATCCAGGCCGCCCTCGACGCGGCGACCGAGGCGTGCACGACCGAGGTGCTCACCGTGCAGCCCGGCGGCATCCGGCGTGAGCACGAGCTGTCGGAGGGCCTGCACCGCGCGCTGGAGCTGCGTGGCCGCGGCGTGCGCATGCGGGACCTCTACAACCACGTCGCCCGGCACGGCCAGGGCCTGCTCAACTACCTGGAGCTGATGGGCGACACGGTCGAGGCACGCACCCTGGACGAGGTCATCGACCGGCTGATCCTCTTCGACCGGACGGTCGCCTTCGTCCCCGCCAACACCGACCGCACCATGGCCCTGGAGCTGCGCCACCCGGCGCTGATCTCCTACCTGGTGACGGTCTTCGAGCGGCTCTGGCGGCTGGCCGTCCCGCTGACCGCTCCGCTCCCCGACACCCGCATCGAGGGCATCTCGCACCGCGAGCAGTCCATCGCCGCGCTGTTGGCGGAGGGCCACCAGGACGCGGTGATCGCCGAGCGGCTGGGCATCAGCGTCCGCACCTGCCGGGCCCACATCGCCCGTCTCTCGGAGACGCTGGGCGCGGCGAGCCGGACCCAACTGGGCGTGCGTATCGCCCAGGTGGGCCTCGACCGTCCCTCGGGAGAGGGCGAGGAGGCGCCGCGGGCGAGCGGGGCGGACACGGCGCCGCGGAGTGCGAGCGCGCCGCACGGGACGGTGGACACGGCTCCACCGGCCGCTCCACCGGGGACGGCTGCGCCGGGCGGTCCGGCGGGGAGGGACGCCTCCCTCGGCGTCCCCGCGCCGGAATCCGGCCCTTCCGCGGCCCCGGCCCCGTCCTAGCCCCCTGCCGCCACCGGCTCCACCGGGGCGCGGAGCCGTCCGGCACGGGGCCCACCGGCCGGTCCTGGCCCCCTGCCGTCACCGGATCCACCGGGCCTCTGGCCCGGCGAAGCCTCCTGGTACCACCGGCCCGTCGCGGACTCCCTCGTCGGCCGCTGCTCCGGCGGGCCGACGGCCCTCTCGCGGGCCTGCGCGTCGGCCGTGGCGCCGCCGGGCCTGTGGCCCTCTCGGGGGGCCTGCGTGACGGCCGCCTCCCGGCGGGACTGCGGTCCCCTCGCGGGCAGCCTCACGGGCTAGGGCGTGGCTCCGGTTCCGCCGCCGGCTCGGGCGGCTGTGCCCGGCTCCGGCGCTGGTCCCGGTCGAGGATCCCCGACTGCCCGATGAGGTAGCCGAGTTGGGCGCGGCTCTCGCTGCCGAGGGTGGCGGCGAGCTTGGCGATGTGGACGCGCGCGGTGCGGATGTTCATGCCGAGGCGGTCGGCGATGACGGCGTCGGTGAGGCCCTCGACCAGAAGGGCCGCGATGGCCTGCTGCCGGGGTGTCACGCCGCCCCGGGACAGCCGGTGGACCGCCTGCGGGTACATCGGGAGGGCCAGCCGCCAGAGCCGGTCGAAGGTGGTGGTGAAGTAGGTGAGGAGGGCGGGGTGGCGGACTTCCAGGGCCAGCCGGCCGTCCTCGCCGGCGGGGATGAAGGCGACCGCGCCGTCGATGACGATGAGCCGGTCGGTGACCTCGTCGAGGGTGCGGGCCTCCGCGTCCCCCCGGAGCTGCTCGTAGCGGGCCAGCACCAGCGGCTGGTGGCGCTGGGTGTGCTGGTAGAGGGTGCGGATGCGGCAGCCCCGGTCGAGCAGGGCCTGGTCGCGGTCCATCGCGACGGGCTGGGCCCGCTCGCCGCGCGGGCCGCTGTAGTGGACGTGCGGCTGGATGCAGAGCACTTCGCTCGTCGCCTCGGCCATCGCCTCGGTGATGGCCTCGTTGATCCGCTCGGTGCCGCTGAGGATGCGCAGCGAGGCGGGTTCGGAGGACGCGGCGTTCTGTCCCTCCTTGCGCATCAGAGGGGCGAAGAGCGTCGACAGCCGTTCCTCACGGCGTCGTTCCTCGGCGATCCGGGCCCCCGAGGCGCGCAGCAGCCGGTGCAGGGCGACCGCCGGGGCCACGGGCTCGAGTTGGGCCAGGTCGTCCACGGCGGGGTGGAGCAGGCCGTGGGAGAGCAGGCACGGGGCCGCGGTCTCGGCCTCCTCGGCCTTGACGCGTCCGCAGCGCAGGGCCTGCTCGTAGAGCCGCGTGCCGGCGGCGCACAGGTCCTCCACGCCGTGGTCGTGGTGCGGCGGCGCGCTCACTGCGGTGCTCCCTGTGGGCCGTACCGGTGCTCCGGTGTCGTCATGCATGACCTTTGTTCTGCGGACGGACGTCAGGGCTGCTGCTTGAGGATTCCCGACTGGGCGATGAGGAAGCCGAGTTGGGCGCGGCTGCCACTGCCCAGAGCGGTGGCGAGCTTGGCGATGTGTGCCCGGCAGGTGCGTACGTTCATGCCCAGCCGACGGGCGATCGCCTCGTCGACGTGCCCCTCCACGAGGAGCTTGGCGATGGAGTGCTGGATGTCCGTGATGCCGTCGGGCGCGGTCTCGTAGGGGGCGCCGGTGGCCAGCGGGACCGCGCGGCCCCACATGAACTCGAACACCTTGATCAGGTAGCGGACGAGCCCGGGGTGCCGGAGCTCCAGGGCGACCTGGCCGTCGTCCCGGGTCGGGATGAAGGCCACGGTCTCGTCGCAGATGATCAGCCGCTCCACGAGTTCGTCGATGGTGCGGTACTCCACCTTGCCGTCGGTGAACTGCGAGACGTACGCCAGCGTCTCGGGGCTGTAGCGGGCCGTGTGCTGGTAGAGCGTCCGGATGCGGCAGCCGCGTTCGATCAGCGGGCGGTCGCGTTCCAGCCCCTGCACGAGGGTGTGCTCGAGGCGGCGCCGGCTCGGCTGGACGGTGAGCATCTCGGTCTGGCACTGGGAGGTGGCCAGGTCGAGCGCCGCGTTGATCCGGTCGACGCCCTCCAGCACCGTGATGGAATGCGTGGTCGGCGTCGGCTGGGCGCTGAGGGTCATGAACGGCTCGAAAGCGTCGGCGAGTTCCACCGAGAGCCGTCTGCGCTGGGTGATCTCGCGCTCGATCGGGTTGAGCAGCTGGGACAGGGCGATCGACGGGGGCACCGGGCGCAGCCAGTTCGCGTCGTCGGGGTCCGCGTGGAGCAGGGCGAACTCCATCAGACACGGAGCGGGCTCCACGTCCGCACGGGCCACCCGGCCCGTCCGAAGAGCGTTCCCATAGAGACGGCGACCTTCCTCGCACAGCTCAGTGGTCGCATGAGGATGTGTCGGCTTTGCCTCATTTTTCGTCAAATCTCCACCCCCCAGGGTCCTGAACGTGCAGGAACATGATGCATCGATTGTGTGGCCATGACGTGCCCGAATGGGCCATCGTCGTAGTCGACGGGGGAGAGGTGACCTTCAAATGAGGACGAAGCCGACTATGCATAAGAGAATGCTTCGCTCGGCGCTCGCCGCCGCCTTCTCCGCAGCCTTGGCCTTCGGAGCTCTGAGCGGCCTTGCGGGGACGACGGGCGACACGGCGGGCGACAGTACCTGGAGCCCGGCTGCCGGCACCGTCGTGACGGCCGGTGACAGCACCTGGGGCGCTCCGGCGGACAGCACGTGGGTCGCGCCCGCCGACAGCACCTGGACCGCTCCGGCGGACAGTACCTGGACCGCTCCGGCGGACAGCACGTGGTCCGCTCCTGCCGACAGCACCTGGGTCGTCACGGCGTCGGCGCTGGGTGACAGTACGTGGATCACGCCTCGCGACAGCACGTGGGTCGCCGAGTCATGACCACACCACCCGACGACCGCTCCTTCCGCCGCGAGATGGCCACCGCCTACCGCTCCGGCTGGCACTTCATCGACCTGGTCACCGCCATCCCCCACAGTGGTGACTCGTTGATGGTGACGGTGTTCGGCGAGCCGGTGGTGGTGACCCGCGACGAGGACGAGGACGTACGGGCCTACCGGTGCCTGCGCAAGCCCCGGGGTGCGCCGCAGCCCGTGCGGTGCGCCATCCGGTACGGAATGATCTTTGTGAACCTGGACCAGCGTGACCACAGGCTGGTGGAGCCCGAGGCTCTGCCCCTGAAGACCATCTCAGCCACCCCCCGCAGTGCCTGACGCGATTCCCCCGTCGTAACAGATCGCTCAGGTGCTTCCCCCCCGCAGCGGCGTCACCGTGACCTGAACACGGTGACGCCGCTGCAGTTTCCGGGGATATTTCCGGTATGGGCCCGCTTGAGCCTTGGCCGGAAATCGACGGGACGAGTTTCGGTCACCCGGTCACTCCAGCCTCATCCGCCCGGCCGCCACCCGGCCACCCGGCCGTCCGGGTCGGCCGCGTCCCGTCGTCCGGATCGGCGGCGGTCCGTCGTCCGGGCGTCGTCCGCTCCGTCCGGGTCAGCCGCGCCCCATCGCCCGGGTCAGTTCGATCTCGATGACCACCCGCGAGGGGTTCGGCCTGGGCTCGCGTCCGTAGCGCTGCGCGTACCGGCGCTCCGCCTCCGCGACCCGCTCCCGGTCCGTGCGGACGAAGGCCAGACCCTCCAGCGTGGCCCAGCGCCGGCCCTCCATCTGGCACACCGCGACCCGCGCCCCGGCCGGCTCCGCCGCCAGGACGTTGCGCACCTTCCTGCTCGCCCCGTCGGCGATCACCCGGGCGAGGCGGTGCTCGGGGTCGTAGGTGACGCCCACCGGCACCACGTGCGGAGTGCCGTCCGGCCGCGACGTGGTCAGCGTGCACAGGTGTCGTTCGCGCCAGAAGGCGAGGTACGGCGCGTCGGGTGCGGCGGGGTCCTGGGGGGGTGCGGCCATGCTCCGGAACCTACTGCCTCCCGGTTCCGCGCCGCACACCAGGGGAACACCGGAGGACACGGATAGGCCTTGAGTGGAATAGACTCAACTTTGTGTACGCTGACTGAGTCAGTACCGGGAGAGCGCTGACGCAAGGAGGAGACAGCGAACGTGGACGCCGAGCTGACCAACCGGAGCCGGGACGCGATCAACGCGGCCAGCAGCAGGGCCGTGTCCGAAGGACACGCCGACCTCACCCCCGCCCACCTGCTGCTCGCGCTGCTGCAGGGCCAGGACAACGAGAACATCACCGACCTGCTCGCCGCGGCCGACGCCGACCAGGCCGCCGTACGCGCGGGCGCCGAGAAGGTGCTCGGCTCGCTGCCCAGCGTGGCCGGGTCCACCGTCGCGCCCCCGCAACCCAACCGCGACATGCTGGCCGTCGTCGCCGACGCGCAGAGCCGCGCCCGCGACCTGGGGGACGACTACCTGTCCACCGAGCACCTGCTCCTCGGCATCGCCGCCAAGGGCGGCCCGGCCGCCGAGGTGCTCACCCGGCAGGGCGCCACCGCGAACAAGCTGCAGGAGGCCTTTCGCAAGGCCCGCGGCGGTCGCCGGGTGACCAGCGCCGACCCCGAGGGCCAGTACAAGGCCCTGGAGAAGTTCGGCACGGACTTCACCGCCGCCGCCCGCGAGGGCAAGCTCGACCCGGTCATCGGCCGGGACACCGAGATCCGCCGTGTCGTGCAGGTGCTGTCCCGCCGCACAAAGAACAACCCCGTCCTCATCGGCGAGCCCGGCGTCGGCAAGACCGCCGTCGTCGAGGGCCTCGCCCAGCGGATCGTCAAGGGAGACGTGCCCGAGTCCCTCAAGGACAAGCGGCTCGTCGCGCTGGACCTCGGCGCCATGGTCGCCGGGGCGAAGTACCGCGGCGAGTTCGAGGAACGGCTCAAGACCGTCCTCGCCGAGATCAAGAACTCCGACGGCCAGATCATCACCTTCATCGACGAGCTGCACACGGTCGTCGGCGCGGGCGCCGGCGGCGACTCCGCGATGGACGCCGGCAACATGCTCAAGCCGATGCTGGCCCGCGGCGAGCTGCGCATGGTCGGCGCCACGACGCTCGACGAGTACCGCGAGCGGATCGAGAAGGACCCGGCACTGGAGCGCCGCTTCCAGCAGGTGCTGGTGGCCGAGCCGACCGTCGAGGACACCATCGCCATCCTGCGCGGACTAAAGGGCCGCTACGAGGCCCACCACAAGGTGCAGATCGCGGACGCGGCACTGGTCGCCGCCGCCACCCTGTCCGACCGGTACATCACCTCCCGCTTCCTCCCCGACAAGGCCATCGACCTCGTCGACGAGGCCGCCTCCCGCCTCCGCATGGAGATCGACTCCTCCCCGGTCGAGATCGACGAGCTCCAGCGCTCCGTCGACCGGCTGAAGATGGAGGAGCTGGCCCTCAGCAAGGAGACCGACGCCGCCTCCCGCGAGCGCCTGGAGAAGCTGCGCCGCGACCTCGCCGACCGCGAGGAGGAACTGCGCGGACTCACCGCCCGCTGGGAGAAGGAGAAGCAGTCCCTCAACCGGGTCGGCGAGCTGAAGGAGAAGCTCGACGACCTGCGCGGCCAGGCCGAGCGCGCCCAGCGCGACGGCGACTTCGACACCGCCAGCAAGCTGCTGTACGGGGAGATCCCGACCCTGGAGCGCGACCTGGAGGCCGCGTCCGAGGCCGAGGAGGAGGCCGCCAAGGACACCATGGTCAAGGAGGAGGTCGGCTCGGACGACATCGCCGACGTCGTCGCCTCCTGGACGGGCATCCCGGCCGGCCGCCTCCTGGAGGGCGAGACGCAGAAACTGCTCCGCATGGAGGACGAGCTCGGCAAGCGGCTCATCGGCCAGTCGGAGGCGGTCCAGGCGGTCTCCGACGCCGTACGGCGTTCCCGCGCCGGCATCGCCGACCCCGACCGCCCCACCGGCTCCTTCCTCTTCCTCGGCCCGACCGGCGTCGGCAAGACCGAACTGGCCAAGGCCCTCGCCGACTTCCTCTTCGACGACGAGCGGGCCATGATCCGCATCGACATGTCGGAGTACGGCGAGAAGCACAGCGTCGCCCGCCTCGTCGGCGCGCCGCCCGGCTACGTCGGCTACGAGGAGGGTGGCCAGCTCACCGAGGCGGTGCGCAGGCGCCCGTACAGCGTGGTCCTGCTGGACGAGGTGGAGAAGGCGCACCCGGAGGTCTTCGACGTCCTGCTCCAGGTCCTCGACGACGGCCGGCTGACCGACGGCCAGGGCCGCACCGTCGACTTCCGCAACACCATCCTGGTGCTGACGTCCAACCTGGGCAGCCAGTACCTCGTCGACCCGGTGTCCACCGAGGCGGAGAAGAAGGAACAGGTCCTGGAGGTGGTGAGGGCCTCCTTCAAGCCGGAGTTCCTCAACCGGCTCGACGACCTGGTCGTCTTCTCGGCCCTGAACAAGACCGAGCTCGGCAGGATCGCCCGCCTGCAGATCGACCGCCTCGCCAAGCGGCTCGCCGAGCGCCGCCTCACCCTGGAGGTCACCGACGCGGCCCTCGCCTGGCTCGCCGACGAGGGCAACGACCCGGCGTACGGCGCCCGCCCCCTGCGCCGCCTGGTCCAGACGGCCATCGGCGACCGGCTGGCCAAGGAGATCCTGGCGGGCGAGGTCAAGGACGGCGACACCGTCCGCGTCGACACCTTCGGCGAGGCCGAGGGCCTGATCGTCGGCCCCACGACGGCCAAGACGCTGTAACGCCCCGCGGCTGCCCCGGTTCCCGCCACCGCTCAGGTCACGTCGTGAACGCCGAGTACCGCACCCGTGCGGTCTCGGCGTTCTCGTACGTCACGTTCACGTTGACGTAGTACGCGTCCACCCCGGGGCGCCCGGTGACGTCGAGCTGGAAGCAGTAGTCCACGCCGGCCCCGCAGGCCTCGGTACCCGGGCCCCCCGGCCCGGGCGCCTCGGGGTAGGCGTCCGTCAGCCAGGCGCGCACGCTCCCGCGCGGCATGCGGAAGTCGGCCTGGTAGTCGGTGTCCAGCCAGGACTGCACCGTGCACTTCGCATCCCGGACGTCGGCCGGCAGCCCGGCCCCGCCGAAGGCCAGCGCCTCGGCGCAGGGCACGTCCTTCAGACGGGTCCCGTCCGCCTCCGCGTCGTCGGTCAGCACCCAGATGCCGACCAGCACCAGCAGACCGGCCACCAGCAGCACCGGAAGGGCCAGGATCGCCGCCACCAGACCCCACCGGGTCCGGCCCGCCGACCCCGGCCGCCCGCCCGCCCCGGGCCGCTCGCCCGCGTGGTTTCGCCGGTTCTTCGCCACACGATCCCCCTCCGTCCGTCACCGCCCCTTGGGTGCATCAGGCCGGATCATGTCAGCTCAGGGCTGACAGCCCCGGCGGGGCTTGCCACGCCCCTCCCCGCATGGGGGAGGATGGCAGGATCCGTACGAAGGGAAAATCACGGTGAGCATCGACCCGTCCTCGATTCCGAACTTCGGGGGCCAGCCAGAGCCGGAGCCCCAGGGTGGACCGGCGGGCCCCGTCGTCCCGGATCAGGACCTCGTGAAGCAGCTCCTCGACCAGATGGAGCTGAAGTACGTCGTCGACGACGAGGGTGACCTCGCGGCGCCGTGGGAGGAGTTCCGTACGTACTTCATGTTCCGCGGCGAGGGTGACCAGGCGGTCTACTCGGTGCGGACGTTCTTCGACCGGGCCCACAAGATCGAAGACAAGGCGCAGCTGCTCGAGTCGATCGACGACTGGAACCGCCGCACCCTGTGGCCGAAGGTCTACACCCACACCCACGACGACGGCACCGTCCGCCTCATCGGTGAGGCGCAGCTGCTGATCGGCGCCGGGGTCAACATCGAGCTGTTCGTCTCCTCGACGGTGAGCTGGGTGCGCGCGGCCATCGAGTTCGACAAGTGGCTCGTGGAGCAGCTGGGCCTGGAGTCGGCCGTCGACGAGGCCGACGAGAAGCCCGAAGACGGCGCCGAAGGTGCCGAGGGCACCGAGTAGCACCGGCGACCTGCCTGTACGACGACGGGCGTCCGTCCACACCCTGTGGACGGACGCCCGTCGTCGTGGAACGGCGGCCGGGTGCGCACGGTTCACGGTCCCCCCGACGAGCGGCCGCCGGCCTACGCGCGGACCAGCGGTCTCAGCCTCACCTCCCCCGCGTAACGGGGCGCGTGCCCGCATCCGATAGGAAGGCCCTCGGACGTCGGTCACTTGGCCAGGAAGGCCAGGAGGGCCTCGGTGACTTCCCGGGCGTGGGTCCACAGCAGGCCGTGGGGCGCGCCGTCGATGACGACGTAGTCGGCCTGCGGGAGCGCCTGGTGGAAGAGGGCGCCGGTGGCCTCGATGGGCAGGATGCGGTCGGCGGTGCCGTGCAGGATCAGCGCGGGGACGTCGATCTTGGGCAGGTCGGCGCGGAAATCGGTGGACCAGGTCGCCACGCAGGCCAGGGAGGCGTACGCGGAGGCTCCCGCGGCGACGTTCCAGCTGTTGCGGACGGCTTCCTCGCTGATGCGGGTGCCGAGGTTGTCGTCGAGGTTGTAGAAGTTCTCGTAGAACGCGGTGAAGTAGGCGTAGCGATCGGCGGTGACGGCCTCTTCGATGTCTTTGAAGACGGTGCCGTCGACACCGCCGGGGTTGTCGTCGGTCCTGAGGAGGAAGGGTTCGAGGGAGGCGAGGAAGGCCGCCTTGGCTATCCGGCCGGAACCGTAGGTGCCCAGGTAGCGGCCGACCTCGCCGGTTCCCATGGAGAAGCCGACCAGGACGACGTCGTCGAGGTCGAGGGTTTCCAGGACCGTGTTCAGGTCGGCGGCGAAGGTGTCGTAGTCGTAGCCGGTGGTGGGCCGACTGGAGCGGCCGAAACCGCGCCGGTCGTACGTGATCACGCGATAGCCGGCCGACAGCAGAGCGGCGGACTGCTTCTCCCAGGAGTGGCCGTCGAGCGGGTAGCCGTGGATCAGCACGACCGGCTGTCCGGTTCCGTGGTCCTCGTAGTACAACTCGATGCCGGTCGAGTTCTCCTGGCCGACGGTGATGAACGCCATGGTGTTACTGCCTTTCCATGAGAAATGCGGTGGGTGGTGAAGTGCTCGGGTCGCGAGGCGCGGTGGGTGGCGACGTGCCCGGGTGGGTTCGTTGGTGAAGTGCCCGGCCGGTCATGGCTTCGGAGTTCTCCGAGGCCGTGACGGAGGCGGTCCTGTCGCTCAGCGGACCGTGTCGGCCGCGCGCTCCACGATGCGGGCGACGGCGTCGGGGCGGGACACCGGCACCGCGTGCGACGCGGCGATGACCGTGGTGCGGGCCCCGGCACGGGCCGACATGTAACGCTGGGCGGCCACCGGGATGTTGAGGTCCTGCGTGGTCACCAGGGACCAGGAGGGGATCGTCTTCCAGGCGGCCTTCGTCGACTTCTCCTCCAGCGCGGCGGCGGCGATCGGACGCTGTCCTGCCGCCATGAGCCCGGCCTTGCCCGCCGGCACGTCCGCGGCGAACTGGCCGCGGAACTTCTCCGGCTTGATGTACACGTCCGCGCCCTGACCGCCGTCGGGCAGGGTGTAGTCGACGGACTCGACCGCCTGGCCGAGGGTGCTGCCGGGGAACTTGTTCGTCAGCCCGAGCGAGCTCTCGCCCGTGTCGGGCAGGAACGCGGCGATGTAGACCAGCGCCTTCACCTTGCCCTCCAGGCCCGCGGCGGCCTGGCTGATGACGGTACCGCCGTAGGAATGGCCGACCAGGACCACGGGCCCGTCGATGTGGCCGACGACGCTGCGCAGGTAGGCGGCATCGGTCGCCGGACCGCGCAGCGGGTTGGCGGCGGACACCACGGGGTAGCCCGCCCGCTGCAGCCGCGTGACGACACCGTCCCAGCTCGCGGCGTCGGCGAACGCCCCGTGCTCCAGCACGATCGTCGGTCGTTCCGGGCGGAGGGGCGCCGCACCGGCTACGCCGGGCAGGGTGACGGCGGCCACGGACATCCCTACGGCCGCCATGACACCGAGCAGGGCGGATCTGCGGCTGAGAAGGGTGGTGCGCATGCGTGAACGTCCTTTTTTCCTTGGCCGTCGGTCCTGACCGGACCCGGCGAAACGGGACGGTGCGTTCGAGGGACGAAGCACCGAGTTCCTCTGGTCGACAACTGAGTTGGTGTGTTCGGTCCGCGCCGAGTGGCCGGGCGGACCGGAGAGGGGTGGGCGACGCGTCGCAGCGGCGAGAAGGGCGGCTGTCCGGCCACGGCCCCACCTGGGCCCGGGGCACCACCGACCCCGGTCGCCGGGGCGGGATGTCCTGCGTCCTGTCCTACGACGGCAGGACCGGCTCGGTTCACCCCGAGAACGGCGCTGTTCGTTCGCGGGCGTCGCACGACGGTGCGGGGCGGCGATGTACGACCGCCTCCCGATGTGATCGAGAGGCAGCCTCCCGATGTGATCGAGCCGCTGGTCGCGGGCAGGACGCGGTTCTCGGCGTCCTTCAGGGCGGACCGGGCGGTCTTCAGCCCGTGCTCGGTCCGTGCTCAGCTGGTGGAGTCCAGGACTTCGTAGACCTGCCTCATGTAGCCGTGGGTGCGCTCCGAGCCGAGGATGCCGTCGCCCAGCCGGTTCATCGTGTACGAGAACGTGACGCGCCGGTCGAGGTCCATCATGACGATCGATCCGCCCCGGCCGACCCAGAAGCAGATCCTCCCGGTGGGCATGTGCGGCATCGTCCTCGCGTCGGCGAGTGCGAAGCCGATGCCCCAGCGCACGGGAACACCCAGGAACAGGTCGACTCCGTCGGCCTGCACGGCGAGGACCTTGTCCACCGTGTCCGCGGAGAGGAGCCGGCGGCCGTTCACCTGGCCGCGTCGTGAGATCACGGAGAGGGCACGGGCCATACCGCGTGCGTTGCCGTGTCCGTTGACGGCTCCGAGTTCGGCGCGGCGCCACTGGGGGGTGTCGACGTGCTCGTCCCGGGCGGGGCTGCCGAGCAGCGTCCTGGCGAAGATCCCCTCGGGATCCAGGCCGGCGGGCATCCCGGAGAGCTGCGACGGGGCCACCAGTTCGGCGATGCGCGGCCAGTCGGCCTGCCGCGCACCGATCTGGACGTCGGCCTGTGACGGCCCGGCGATCTCGGTGTCCACGAACTCGGTCAGGGTCCGGCCGCTGACCCGCCGGACAAGCTCCCCTATCAGCTGCCCCTGCGTCTGCACGTGGTAGCCCGAGGCACTGCCCGGCTCCCACCAGGGCGCCTGGGCGGCCAGTCGGGCGCTCGCGGTCGGCCAGTCGTACAGGTCGTCCACGGTGAAGGGCTGCTGCCAGCCTGAGAGCCCCGAGGTGTGGGCCAGGACATGCCGCACCTCGATGTCCTGCTTGCCCTGGGCGGCGAATTCGGGCCAGTAGTGCGCGACCGGGCGGTGAAGATCGAGTGCGCCCCGGTCGACGAGGACGAGGGCCGCCAGACTGCTGAGGGTCTTGGTGGTCGACCACAGGCTGACCAACGTGTCCTGGTGCCACGGAACGGTCCGCGCCAGGTCGGTGTGCCCACCCCACAGATCGACTTCCATGACTCCGTCGACGTCGACGGCGATCGACGCCCCCAGCTCCTCGCCGGACTCCAGGTGCGCTGCCAGCGCCGCTCGGACCGGTTCGAACCGTGCGGTGCTCGTTCCTTCGACGGTGACCATGACTTTTCCCCACTCGTGACGACGGCCGTTCGGTCACACAACGGCAGCGACCTCACGCCGGTTCACACCGCTTCGCGGATCGACGGGCCGCCGTCCGGCGCAGGCTGCTCGCGGCTCAGCAGCGCGAGGCAGCCGTCGGCCGCCGCTTCGCTCCACGGCAGGCCGAAATGACGGCAACGGGTGCGCGGCCCCTACCGGCGGAGGCGCCGGCCTCGGTGCGTGCCATGAAGCCGCATGAAGCCGCATAAAGCCGCACGGTGCCGCCTGCGACGCCATCGGGCGAAAGGGCTCCTGCTAATGTCCTGTCCGGTATGCGGGCAGCGGACGACGGGGTCCTCGCCGCTCCGGACACCCGCACCGGCCACCCCCCCATCTCGGCGGACATCTCACGGCGACGAAGGTCGCGCGGATGCCGGGTGGGCCGACGTCCGGTTTCCGTCACCGCGGGAGCGGTCGCGCACATGTCCGCGGGCCATGGCCATGGGTGTGCCCCCGATGGTGGCACCGTCGAGCGGGATTCCGGGTGGATGCGATGACAGCTGTGGGACAGGGGCTCGACTTCGGGCTGTTGGGTCCGCTGGTGGTACGGCGGGCGGGCGCGCTGCTCCATCCGGGCCGGCGCAGACAGCGGCTGCTGCTGATCCGCCTGCTGCTCGCCGACGGCCGGGCGGTCCCGCCCCAGACGCTGTGCGAGGAACTGTGGCCGCAGCAGCCGGGACGGACCCCGGGCGCAGCGATGAACTCCCTGCACGCCCACGTCAGCAAGCTGCGCGCGGTCCTGGAACCCCGGCACCTGCGTCGGCACGGCACCTTCGAACTGCTGGTCACCGAGCCTCTGGGCTACGCCCTGCGGGTGCCGCCCGAGAGCCGTGACACCGTACGCTTCGAGCGGTCCCTTGCCCGGGCGCGCCTGTTCATGGACCAGGGCCGGCCCGAACGCGTTGTCGAAGAGGCCCGGAAAGCCCTGGAGTTGTGGCGTGGTACCGCGCTCGCCGACGCGGCGCACCACCTGTTCGCCACCCATGAGACAGCCCGCCTGGAAGAACTGCGGCAGACCGCACGCGAGATCCGCGCCACCGCACTGCTCATGCATGGACGGATAGCCGAAGCCCTGCAAGCGGCACAGGAGTTGACGACGGCACAGCCCCTGCGGGAAACCGGCTGGGCCCTGCTGCTGCGCGCCCTGTACCTCGCGGGCCGGCACCCCGAAGCGCTTCAGCGCTACACCGAACTGCGCCGGCACCTCGCCGACGAACTCGGCCTCGAACCCGGCCCGCCCCTGCGCGCCCTGCACCAGGGCATCCTCCACCACGACCTGCCGCCCCTTCACTCAACCGGTGAGCTGAACGGATTCGGCTCGGCATCCGTCCCCGGCGGGGGCACCGAGCAGGGCCGCGATCCGAGCGGGCCGGCCAGGTCGGGGGAGTCGGACGAGGGCGAGGCAGTTGCGCCCGCCGACCCGCCCGCCGACCCGCCCGCCGGCGACGGGGCCGACGCGGACGACCGGTCCGACGCACGCCACGCGCCGGCCGCGGAGGAGGAAACCACGCCGCCGCCCCTGGCGCGTCCGGCTCAACTGCCCGGCAGCCTGCCGGTGTTCGCGGGACGGGCCGCCGAGGGTGCGTGGCTGTCGGCCGTGAGCGGTGCACCGGACCGGCCCGGACCGACGGCTGCCTCCGTCGTCGTCATCAGCGGTACTCCCGGTGTCGGCAAGACCACCTTCGCCGTCCACCACGCTCACCGCATCGCCTCGTCCTTCCCCGACGGACAGCTTTTCGTCAACCTGTGCGGATTCCATCCCCACGCACCGGCCGTGGACCCCGGCACCGTTCTGCACGGCTTTCTCACCGCCCTCGGTGTTCCCGCGCAGCGCATACCGGAAGACACACCGGACCGCAGCACGCTCTTCCGCAGCCTCCTCGCCGACCGGCGCATCCTCCTGGTCCTGGACAACGCCCGTGACGAGCGGCAAGTACGCCCCCTGCTCCCGGCGGGAGCGGGCTGCCTCACCCTGATCACGAGCCGGAACCAGCTTCCCGGCCTGATCGCCACCGACGGCGCCAAACCCCTCACGCTTGCGCTGCCCTCACAGACCGAGGCCCACCAAGCCCTCGAACGACGTCTGGGGAGCGAAAGGCTGGCCGCCGAGCCCACCGCCACGACCGAGATCATCCGCCTGTGCGGACGACTCCCCCTGGCCATGGCCGTGGTCGCCGCCCGCGCCGAACTCGACCCGTCCTTCCCCCTTGAAGCCATGGTCGACGACCTGCGGCACACCCACGGAGACCTCGACGCGTTCACCGGCTTCGACAGCAGCACCGACGTGCGCACCGTCTTCTCCTGGTCCTACCGGTCCCTGGACGAGCACGCCGCCCGGCTCTTCCGCCTCCTGGCCCTGCACCCCGGCCCCCACATCACGGCACCCGCCGCCGCCGGCCTCGTCGGCCTTCCGCTCGCCCGGACCCGCCGCGTACTCGCCGCCCTGACCAGTTCCTGCCTCGTGGAACAACCACTGCCCGGCCGCTACAGCCTGCACGACCTCCTCCGCACCTACGCCGGCGAACTCACCCAGATCCACGACACCGCCCAGGAACGCCACCACGCCACCCTGCGGGTACTGGACCACTACATGTTCACCGCCTACGAGGCCAACCAACTCCTCAAGCAGGACACGACGGCCGAACTCGACTTCGGGGCGCCCGGCCCGGACGTCGCCCCGGAGAAGTTCACCGGCGTCAAGCAGGCAACCCGGTGGTTCACCGCCGAGCACCGGGTGCTGACCGCCCTGCTCCACTCCGCCGTCAGCCAGCAGCTCGACCACCACACCACCGGACTGGCCTGGTCGCTCAAGGAACATCTCCAACGCCAGGAGTTCTGGCCCGAAGCCATCACCGCGCTGACCCCCGCCCTCGAAGTGGCCCGGCGCCAGGGCGACCGGCTCGAAGAAGGCCGTTGCCTGCGCCATCTCGGCAGCATCCACGGCTATCTCGGCCACCAGGAAGAAGCCCTGCAGCACCTGCGACGCGCCACTACGATCTTCGAGCAGCTCGACGCGACCGGCGAACAGGCGCGAGCCCACTACGTCATGGCGTGCGCGCTGTTCCTGTTCGGCCGGATCCAGGAGGCCGTGACGTTCTCCGAGCGGGGACTCGAGCTGTCCCGCAGGACCGGTGAGGAGTTGTGGCTGGCCGAGTGCCTGCTCGAACTCGCCTGGTTCCACTCCAACCTGGGGCAGCTGGAGAAGAGCCTGCAGTACAGCGAGGAGGGCATCGCCTTGTTCCAGCGCCTGGACGCCCCGTGGCAGCTGGCCCAGGGTTGGGACATCGTGGGCCACACCCTCCGTGCGCTCGGCCGTTACGAGGAATCGGTGGCCACCTACCAGCGGGCGACCCGGGCGTTCGAGGAACTGGGCGACCACAGGAACGCCATCGGCACACTGATGCGACTCGGGGACACCCGGCTTGCCCGGGGCGACCGCGAAGGCGCACGGGCGGACTGGGTCAAGGCCCTCGAGAACGCCGACGAGCGAGCCATGCGGCACAGCGCCCAGCAGGTCCGCGACCGGCTCACCGCCCTGGACATGGATGCGGACCCCGTGCCCGCCGTGCCGGAGAGGGCGGTCGGAAGCCATCGCCTCCCGGTTCCGCACAGCGGTGCTCCCACGCACTAGGTGTATTGCCCTGAGAGGTTCGGAACGCGGCCGGCGGGTGGCCGGCCCTTCAGCACGACAAGAAGACGACAAGGTTCGGGGAAGGGTCCCCCACGAGTGTTGAGCCACTCGACCGCGCATGCGGGAGAGCAGGCCACAGAACACTTGAACAGGAACGGGCACCACCCATGAACGGGATCATGGAAGCAGGGACCACCACCCTCGCTCCGCCTCGGTCGCACACCCGGCACGTCACCTCGGACGCCGACCGCGATGCCTTCGTGCGAGACGTCTACGACCGGTACGGGCCCCTGCTCGTCCGGTACGCCACGCGGCTGCTCGACGGCGACTGGCACATGGCGCAGGACATCCTCCAGGAGACAGCGGCCCGCGCATGGAAGCACGGCGGGTTCCTGGGCACCCGCGGCGACCACATCCGGCCATGGCTGTTCACCGTGGCGAGGAACCTCGTCATCGACCGTCATCGGGCCCGGCGGAACCGGCCGCTGGAGCTCATGCCGGTCGAGGACCTGGACGCATCCTGGGACAGCACGGAATCCACGATCACCACCCATGCGGTACTGCAGGCCCTGCGGGAACTGAACGAGCAGCAGCGAACCGTCATCCGTCTCATGTACTACCTGGAGTGCAGCGTCGCCCAGGCGGCCGAGCACCTCGGCGTCCCGCCCGGCACCGTGAAGAGCCGTGCCTTCTACGCCGTGCGGGCACTGCGCAGGGCGCTGGAGAAGCAGGGTGTTCTCGCGGGGTAGCACGCGCGGCGACGAAACCGTCCGTACCGTCCGTTTCGTACCGGGAGCCAGTCGCACTTCCCGCGCCGCGTCCCGGGAGCCCGCCGCGCACGGAGGGCTGGCGTGACGCGGCCACCCCGGATCATTCGGACGCGCTCGGTTCGTCGAGTCCGCGGATCGCCGCGGCGGTCTCGACTCCGTCGGCGTGCAGCACCTGGCGCATGCGGGAGGCGTCGACGTAGGCGGCGTCGAGAGGGTGGGTGAACAGACGTGAGAGTGCGGTGGCGTACTTGGCCATGGAGCTCCTGCCCGGGATGAAGATCGACAGTTCGTCCCGGGCCTCGAAGGTCTGCACCTCGACATCGCGCGGCAAAGACGCCAGCACTCCCTCGTCCGCCGTGACGGGAAGTCTCACCAGCCAGTGCGGCCCCTCACCGGCAAGGGTCCGGCTCTTCTGCTCCGGGGTTTCCACGGCCAAGGTCCGCCACGGCGTCCCCGACACCACGGCTCCAGAGGACTCCACCGCCTCGACCACGGCCTCAACGGTCGCAGCCACAGCGGCGTCGGCCGCGTCCCAGTCAAACCGTTCGCCCCCGGCCGACGGGCTCGGCACCGGCTTGGACACCACGGTCATCCGGTCCACCCGGCGCAGGCTCACCTCGGGAGGCGAGGTGAAGAACTCCCGCGCCTCGTCGATCGCCTCGTCCTGGGCCTGCCGCTGTCGCCGCACCTCCCGCGTGTGCTGCCGCAGCAGGTCGAGGGCCGCCTCCGGCTCGTCGAGAGCACGACCCACCAGCTTCACGCTCATCCCGGTGCCGCGCAGGACAGTGATCAGCATGGCCTGCTCGACCTGCGCGAACGTGTACGAGCGATAGCCGGTCCGCTCATCGACGTCCGCCGGAACGAGCAGACCCTCGGAGTGGTAGTACCGCAGCGTCTGCGGCGGCAGATCGCACATTTCGCTGAAATCGCCGATCGACAACATGACTTCATCTTCAGCGTTATGGCGACTGCAAGGTCAAGTGCCGAAGGCCGTGCGGCACGGCACGCGGCCCGAGGCGCAGGGCCTCGGCCACGGCGTATTGGGAGGGCCCGGAGGCGACCTACGTCAGGTACTGCTTCGCCGAGCGCACGGCCGTGACGAGCGCCGGAACGGCCGTCACTCAGCCCGCTCCGCGTTCACGCACCCATTTGTTTCCCGTGTTTCCCAGCCTGCGACGTCGGCCCAGGCGGGTGGCCCTGACCTCACGGGTCATGAACTTGCATTCATGCAAGTTTCATGAAAGAAAGTTTCATGCAGGAAGGTGTGTCGAACGTTCGAGGTGACTCTGGCATGGACGGATTCGTGGGGCGGCGTAGGGAGCTTCACCTCCTTGACGAGCTACTGACGGACGTGAGGAGCGGTGGGCGAGGCGGGCGGCCCGGCCGCGCCGTACTGATCCGGGGCCGACGGCGCGTTGGCAAATCCCGCCTTGTGGAGGAGTTTCTGGAGCGGGCCGCGCTCCCGCACGTCTTTTTCACCGCCGTCGGAGGGTCGAAGTCCGAGGATCTGGCAGGCTTCACTGCCGAGCTCGCCGCTTCTCCACTTGCCGACGCCGACCGGATCTCGGACTTCGCCGTCCCACAGAGTTGGGACGCAGCTCTGAGTCTGCTCGCCGGTGTCCTGCCCAGAGACGCATCCAGCGTGGTCGTGCTCGACGAGATGCCTTACCTCGTGCGCGAGGATCCCAGTTTCGAGGGCTCGCTGCAGAAAGCGTTCGATCGAACACTGTCCAAGCTCCCTGTTCTGCTCGTCCTCATTGGCTCTGATCTCGCCACGATGGAAGAGCTGAACACCTACGGTCGTCCGTTCTATCAGCGCGGCACCGAGATGGTGGTTCCTCCGCTCAATCCCGCTGAGGTCGCCACCATGCTGGAGCTGGAGCCCGCCGACGCCTTCGACGCCTACCTGGTTTCCGGCGGGCTGCCGCTCATCCTCGAGGAATGGCCGCGCGGCGGCACGTTGTGGGAGTACCTCGAACACGCCCTGCTCCGTCCGACCTCTGCCCTGCTCGTCAGCGGCGAGCGCACCCTGGCCGCGGAATTTCCCACCGAGGCACAAGCCCGTACCGTCCTGAGCGCCATCGGACACGGAGAACGCACTTTCACCCTCATCGGCCGGGCAGCCGGCGACCTCAATCCAGGCTCCGCGAAACGATCCCTCGACGTTCTCACCGCTCGCCGCATGGTCGCAGCAGACCTGCCCCTGTCCACCAGGCCCAGTCGCGAGACCCGCTATCGGATCGACGACCCTTATCTACGCTTCTGGCTTTCCTTCATCGGCCCTGGCATTCCCGTGATCGAACGAGGTCGCGGCGACCGTGTCCTCCAGTCCGTCCGCGCCAGTTGGACGTCGTGGCGTGGCCGGGCCGTCGAACCCGTGATCCGTGAAGCCCTGTGGCGCCTGACCGACGAGCGGTTGCCCGAGGGTACCCATGTGATCGGTGGCTACTGGACCCGCACGAACGATCCGGAAATCGACCTGGTCGGTGCGGACCGTTCCCCCATCGCCAAGAAGATCACCTTTGTCGGCTCGGTCAAATGGCTGGAGAATACGGGTTTCGACAACCGTGACCTCGCCCGGCTCATCACGCATCGCGGCCAGTTGCCCGGTGCCGACGACTCCACTCCGCTGCTTGCCGTCGCCCGCAGCGGGTGCACCGCCCAAGGTGTTCTCAGCCTGACACCCGAGGACCTCATCGGCGCCTGGACGTGACGGTCGATCAGGAGTGGGCGGTGCTGCCTGCTCACCGGTCACCCGGGCGACTCCTCGTTCACCCACTCATTCGTATGCGGCGCACAGGGCTCATCTGGGAGTCCGCCGTCGCCGGTCGGGGCGCCGACCGGATCCGCGCCTCGTCGCCGCGCGACCGAACGAACCGTGCGGCCGGGGACGGAATCGGTGGATCGCGGGGGCACCCCGAGCATCATGTTTCGAGGAGAGCGGTCAGGACGACGGCGGGATCGGCGTCAGGCGGTCCGGCCGGCCACCAGGTGCCCTGATCCTTGGTGTACGGGTACCACAGTCCGTCCCGGCCCAGGCGCAGTTGGGCGTCGCGGCCCTCGACGGTCCAGCGGTTGCGCCAGGAGCGGAGCCGGGGCGGTCTGCCGTCGGCCCAGTCCGCTCGCAGCGCCTCGCGGTCACGCTCCAGGCGGGAGGCGGGTGGGGTCCAAGAGCTGTTCAGTACGTCCAGGGACGCGGCGCCGCCGTGCCGCCACGCGCGGGTGGCGGCGGCGAGTTCGCGGGGAGTGCGGCCGCAGTTCGCGGCGATCCGGGCGAAGACTTCCGGGGTGGGGTGAGTGGCGGCGAGGCGGACGGCGTCCTGCCATTCGGTGAGTGGGACGGGCGGAGCCGTGTCGGCATGCCGCGTACCGAGGGCTCCGGCGAGCAGATGGTGGGCACGCACAGCGGCGTCGACGGCGAGCAGTTCGAGTGCGGCCGGGTCCACGCCGGGCTCCGGGACGGCCGAGTCCACCAGCGCGGGGCCGCGTCCGGCCCGGTCGGGCAGCGGGGGCGGGGAGGGCAGGGGCGGCAGTTCGGCGCGTGAGGCGAAGGCGAGCGCTGCGGGATCGCCGGTCGGGGCCGGGGACCCGTACGGATCCGCGCCTGTCGTCGTCGCAGACACCGCGGCTTCGGCGGAGGCGCGGGTGGTGTTGCGGCGGCCGAGCTCGTCCATCAGCTCCTGCTCGCCGCGACCCCGCAGGAGCAGCAGCACGAAGGGGGCGCGGTCCAGGAGCCGGGCGACCTGGTAGCAGAGGGCCGCGGCGTGTTTACAGGGGTAGCCCCAGTCGGGGCAGCTGCACTCGGGGTCGAGGTCCCGTGGGCCGGGCAGCAGCGGGACACCGGCGGCTGCCGCGTCGTCGGCGAGCCCGGCGGGCATCTCGCCGTCCAGCAGTGCGGCGATGTTGGCGGCCCGCTCGGCGATCATGTCGAGCAGCCGGTCCCACTGCTGGTCCGTCAGCTGCTCCACCTGGACCGTGGAACGGTACGGGGTGCGGCGGCTGCCCTGTACCGGGGCGGCGGCCGAGCCGGGGGCGACGGTGACCGGTCCGACCGCGCCGCCGCGCGCGTAGGTCCGGCCGCGCGAGAGGCGGCCGGAGTCCAGGGAGGACTCCTCCAAGGACCGCAGCCACGCGCGGCCCCACCAGGACTCGGCGAAGGGCGCGCGGCTGCCCTTGGCCGGCGGGAGTGCCTCGAAGGTACGCGCGGCCGACTCGCCCGGCCGGCCGCGCCCGGTCATCGTTCCGTCCTTCGCAGCGTGACCAGTTCGGCCAGTTCGCTGTCGCTCAGTTCGCTGAAGGCCGCCTCGCCCGAGCCGAGTACCGAGTCGGCCAGCTCCCGCTTCCGGCGGAGCATCTCGGCGACCCGGTCCTCCACGGTGCCCTCGGCGAGCAGCTTGTGCACCTGGACCGGCTGGGTCTGTCCGATCCGGTAGGCGCGGTCGGTGGCCTGGTCCTCCACGGCCGGGTTCCACCAGCGGTCGTAGTGGATGACGTGTCCGGCCCGGGTCAGGTTCAGGCCGGTCCCGGCGGCTTTGAGGGACAGCAGGAACACCTTCCTCTCGCCGCTCTGGAAGGCGTCGACCATCTCCTCGCGGCGTTTGACCGTGGTGCCTCCGTGCAGGAACAGGGTGTCCACGCCGCGATCGGCCAGGTGGCGCTCGATCAGCGTGCCCATGGCCACGTATTGGGTGAAGACCAGGGCCGACCCGTCCTCGGCCAGGACGGTGTCCAGGAGTTCGTCCAGGAGCTCCAGTTTCCCCGAGCGGCCGGGGAGCTTGGCTCCCGCGGGTTCCTTCAGGAACTGCGCGGGGTGGTTGCAGACCTGCTTCAGGCCGGTGAGCAGCTTCATTACCAGGCCGCGCCGTGCGATGCCCTGCCTCTCCTCGATCTCGGCCATGAGCTCGCGTACCAGCGCCTCGTACAGCGACACCTGCTCCTTCGTCAGGGGCACCGGCTGGTCGGTCTCGGTCTTGGGCGGCAGTTCGGGCGCGATGCCGGGGTCGGACTTGCGCCGGCGCAGCAGGAAGGGGCGGACCAGAGCGGCCAGCCGTCGTGCGGCCTGCTCGTCGCGGTCGCCCTCGACGGCCGTGGCGTAGCGGTCACG
The DNA here is from genome assembly GCF_003032475.1 of Streptomyces sp. P3. NCBI lineage: Bacteria > Bacillati > Actinomycetota > Actinomycetes > Kitasatosporales > Streptomycetaceae > Streptomyces > Streptomyces sp. P3. Next base: position 1,882,611 of record NZ_CP028369.1, on the reverse strand, counting down.
GAAGGAGGTGAGTGTGCCGAGCAGGCCGGGGGTGGTCCAGTCGAGCAGTGACCACAGCTCGGACAGGTTGTTCTCGACCGGGGTGCCGGTCAGCGCGATCCGTCCCCGCGAGGGGATCCGGCGCAGGGCCTGGGCGGTGAGCGCGTGCGGGTTCTTGACGTGCTGGGCCTCATCGGCGACGAGCAGGCCCCAGGGCTGCCCGGTGAGGCGTTCGGTGTCGCGGCGCATGGTCCCGTAGGTGGTCAGGACGAAGCCGCCGTCCGCTCCGTCGTCGAGGCCGGCCAGGTCACGGCCGGGGCCGTGGAAGCGGCGCACCGGGGTGGCCGGTGCGAAGCGCCGGATCTCGCGCTCCCAGTTGCCGAGCAGTGAGGCGGGGCAGACCACCAGGGTGGAGCCGGCGGTGCTCTTCCGTTCCTGGCGGCGCAGGTGGAGAGCGATCAGGGTGACGGTCTTGCCCAGGCCCATGTCGTCGGCGAGGCAGCCGCCCAGGCCGAGCGAGGTCATCCGGTGCAGCCAGTTCAGACCGCGCAGCTGGTAGTCGCGCAGGGTCGCGGCCAGGGCTTTCGGCGGCCCGTGGGGCTCCCGCGCGGCGCGGGCCTCGGGGTCGGCGATCCGGGAGCGCAGCTCCTCCAGTACGCCGCCGGCGGTGACCGCCACCTGTTCGCCGTCCACCTCCACGCTGCCGGTGAGCGCGGCACCCAGGGCGTCGATCGGGGTGAGCGAGGCCGTCCTGGACTGCGCCGCCCGGCGCAGCCGACGGACCAACTCCTGGTCCACGACCACCCACTGGTCGCGCAGCCGCACGATCGGCCGGTGCGACTGGACCAGCCGTTCCAGCTCCTCCTCGGTGAGTTCCCGGTCCCCGAGGGCGACCCGCCAGCGGAAGTCCAACAGGCCGCCGGAGGACAGGAAGGACTCGGCCGCAGACTGCGTCCCCTGACGGCGTACGGGTTCCAGGACTCCGGAGGCGGTCAGCTCGCGCACCAGCTCCCTGGGCCAGTGCACCGCGACCCCGGCGGCGGCAAGGCTTTCCGCCGCGTCACCCAGCAGCGCCTGGGCCTCCTCGTCGGACAGCTCCAGACCTGCCGGGGCGGCGGAGTCCAGCAGCCGTCCGGCCGGGGGCCAGGCGCGGGCGGCCCGGCGCAGCGTCAGCAGCGTGTCCACCTTGGCCCGTGGGCCGAACAGTTCGGGGGCGGTGGCCCTGCCGGACCACAGGTCCGCGGCGTCGGCGAGCACCGTGGGATCGGCCAGGCTGCGCAGCTGGACCACGGCCCGGAAGGATTCCGCACGGCCCAGTTCCAGCCGCAGCGACACCGCCAGCCCCGCGTCGCGGCCGGCGGCGACCTCCGCCGCCCACCTCCGCTGCTCGGGTACGGACTGCGGGGCGCGCGCCGCGAACGCCGGTCCGCCGGTCACCTGGCGGGCGGCGGGAGGGCGGGCGAGGGAATCGGCCACGGCGTCCAGGAAGGCCCGCAGCAGCGGCTCGGCCGCCGGGAGCGTGAGCGGGGAAGATCCGGGAACCGCGACCGCGCGAGCCTCCGGCGGCATGGCGGCGGCAAGGGTGGCCAAGAGCTCGTGGTCCTCGGTGTCCAGCGGGCCGACCCGCCAGGCGTCGAATCCTTCCGGCGACACCCCGGGCAGTGTCCGGCCCCGGGCGAGCAGACGCAGCCCCAGCAGGGCCGCTGTGCCCCAGAACGCGGTACCGGCCGACGCTCGCCCGCTGCCGTCCGCGCCGAGTGCCCGGCAGCGGGTCAGCAGCGGCAGCGCCTGCTCCACGGAGAGCGACACGGCGGCCACCCGCGCCCGGCGCACGGACGAACCGTGCGGGCGGACCACGGTGAGTTCCTCGGGCTCCACCCCGAGGTCCGGTGGCTTGCTCCCGGGCGTCCAGAACGCCATCCGCCCCGTCCGGGGCGGGTCCGCGGGAAGGAACACCGCCTCGCCCCCGGCGAGCTCCGGCAACCGGGCAAACATCCGTTCCCGGTCCCAGGTCGCCGACTCGGGCTCCGCCGACGGATCAACCTTCGCCCTCACGCCCACTCCTGGCCAGGCTCCCTGCAACTGTTCGGGAGGGCGCGGGTAGTAGCCCATGCGCCCTCGGCAGGTCAAGGCTATCCACGCAGACGGACAGCGACCGCCAGAAACGCTTCGCCCGTTCGGCGCAGTGCGGAAAGATGTCACGGGCACCCGCCGGGAAACCGGCGCGGTCCTCCGCGATCGCAGCCCGTTACCGGTGCCGCAATCCGCCTCCGCCTCGAGGAACTTACCGCCGTGACCGCCGAGCCCGTGCCGACGTACCAGTTGAAGATCGTCCTGCGAGACACCAGCCCGCCGATCTGGCGTCGGGTCACCCTGCCCGCCGACACCTCGCTCGGTTGCCTGCACGACATCGTCCAGACGTGCTTCGGCTGGGACGACTCGCACCTGCACTCCTTCACCGAACCTGCCTCGGGCTGCCAGTTCGTCGACTTCGACGCACCGTTGGACCGCGATCCTTTCCGCGACGCCGACGAGGAGTCCGTGACCGTGGCGGAGGTGCTGCCCGACGAAGGCGGCCGACTGGAGTACACCTACGACTTCGGCGACGACTGGCAGCACCGGATCACGCTGGAGAAGATCCTCCCCGCGTCCACCCCCGACCGACGCGTCGGCTGTACCGGCGGTCGCCGCGCCATGCCCCGCGCCGAGGACATCGGCGGAGCCTGGGGGCTGCAAGCCGTACTCGACGCCGTCGCGGACCGTGGCGCACCGGCCCCCGAGCCGTGGGCCGACCTGGTGGAGACTTTGCGCGAGGAAGGCTTCGACCCCGCCCGCTTCGACCGCGACGCCCTGGACCGAGAACTGGCCGGCCTCGCCCCGCGGCGGCCCACGGCCTCCCCGGCACCAGGCCCGGCCGCAGCCGCCCCCGGCGGGCGGCGCTGTTCCTGCGGCGAGGTCCACATCGACGAGGACGACGGCTTGGACATGGGGTCCGTCCCGGTGCGGCCCGTCTCCCTCGCACCGCGCGCGGAACTCGCCGCGGCCGCCCGGAAGGTGCCGCTGATCGCCTCCGCGCTCCGCCTGGCCCACTGGTGCCAGGGCGGACGAGCCGTCACATCCCGGGACGTGCTCAAGCCCGCACTGGGCCGCCAGGCCGTCCAGGAACTCGAACTGTGGACCCAGGACGACGAACTGAGCGCCCTCCGACCCGAGGAGCGCGACAAGCGGCTGGCCCGCCTGCGCAGCTCCGGAGACCTGCCCTGCCTGGACGACCCCTGGAGGCTCGCCGTGTACGCGGACCTGGTGGAGATCGGCAGGGGCGTCGCCCACCCCGGTGCCGGCCTGCCCGCTGCCGCGGACGACGAGGGAGTACTGGAACTCTGGTGCGATGCGCTCGGAGACGACCTCGACGATCTGAACGACCTCGGGAACCTCGGCCTGTCCCCGGTGCTGCTCGGCGCGGTGGACATAGAGGACGAGGACGGCCTCGGCCCGGCTGGACACCGTGCTGCTCGTCGGCGCTCTCCGCGAGGGGCTCCCGAAGCAGGAGGCACGGCTGGTAGAACTGTTCCTCCTGCAGATCCTCGACCAGGCGGCCGTTGCCCTCGTCGAGTATCAGGCGGCGGAGGTCGAGACCGGCCCGGAGACGAGTCGGCAGCGGGATCACGTCATCCTCGGTATCCTCGGCACCGACGCGAGCGCTGAGGACGGCGACGGCACTCGGCCGGCCGGGACACGGCTCCGGCTCACTCCGCTGGGACGCCACGGACTGCGCGAGTACCTGCTCGCCGAGGGATTCCACGCTCCTCTCATCGGCGAACTGGCCGACGCAGACGCCCCGACCTTGCTCGACGCCCTGCTCGACTACGACCAGGAGTCCGCCCGCTCCGAGATCACCGGATGGATCAGTCATCGTGGCCAGGGCTCAGCCGCAGTCCAGCTCATCGACGCCTGCGCCGGTCTGGAAGCCGATGCCGCCCTCCGTCGCCTTGCCGCCGCGCCGGTGCTCGCGGAACTCGATGAACCGCGAGCGCTCGCGGTCCTGCGCAAAGCCGCGGCCTCCCAGGTCCCCGGCTGCGCCGAGACTGCGGCGATCACGCTGGCCGACCGTGGTGAGACCCCCGGAGGACACGGCCCGGAACTCCAGCTGTGGAAGCTCGTGGACCATCTGTGGGGCCCGCTCGGCGTGGCGGACGAGGCACTCGCCATGTTCCTGGAACAGGAGGGGGACTCGGTGCTGCCGCTGCTGGAACAGGCCGCCGACGACCTGTGGCGCTGCCGCCACCCCGCCACCGGGGCCGTGCTGGAGGCGGCAGGGCGGCTTGTGAGGGCTCGGGACAAGGCGCTGGCCAAGCGACTGCGCAGGTCCGCGACCAAAGTCGGATCCCAGCGCCGACGATGAGGTGCCGACGTGCGTCATCGTCGGCACGACACCGGGGCCGACAGAGGCGGAGCTCGATCCCGGCGAGTCCGGTCAGCTCTCGTAGTGGTAGCGGCACTGTGCGATCAGGACGCCGTCCTCGGTGGCCTTGTAGATCAGCCGGTGCTCGTCGTTGATACGGCGCGACCAGTAGCCCTGGAATCCGTGTTTGAGCGGTTCCGGTTTGCCGATCCCCTCGTTGCCGTTCCGGGCGATGTCCGCGATGAGCGTGTTGATGCGCTTCAGGATCTTCCGGTCCTGATGCTGCCACCACAGATAGTCCTCCCAGGCACGGGAGGAGAAGGTGATCTTCAACTTGCGGCCCTTATTCGTCGGTCGCCAGCTCGCGTACGGTGCCGCCGCCGCTTTCCAACTCGTCGATGGACGCGAGCAGGCGCCGCGCGTTGGCCGGGCTCCGCAGCAGGTACGCCGTCTCTTTCAGGGACTCGTAGTCCTCAAGGGAGACTATGACGACCGGCTCATGTCCGGCCCGGGTGATGACGACCTCTTCGCGGTCGTCGGTGACGGAGTTGAGCACCTCGGCGTACCGCGCGCGCGACTCGGAATAGGTCATGGTCTTCACGATCAACCCTCCTTGACGTACAAGAAACTGTACGTCGAGGCCTGTGGTGTGGCAAGCGGCATACTGACGGCCGTCACCGGGCGGTTCCGGGGGCACGAGAGTTCGGTGGCGAGACGGCAGGCAAAGAGGGATGCGATGGCCGTCCCGTAGAGCGGCGGTCAGTGTGCGAACGCCTTGCGGAGCCGTTCCGCCGCGTCCGTCAACACCTCAGTGCGTTTGCAGAAGGCGAAGCGGACGAAGGGGGCGCCAGCCGCGCGGTGGTCGTAGAAGACCGCGTTGGGGATGGCGACGACGCCCGCGCGCTCCGGCATGGCGCGGCAGAAGGCGAAGCCGTCGGACTCGCCGAGTGGACGAATGTCGGTGGTGATGAAGTACGTCCCGGTCGGCCGGAAGACCCGGAAGCCCGCGTCGGCGAGCCCCGCGCTCAGCAGGTCCAGCTTGGCCCGCAGGTCGTCACGGAAAGCCGTGAAGTAGGCGTCGGGCAGGCGCAGGGCCTCGGCCACGGCGTATTGGAAGGGCCCGGAGGCGACGTACGTCAGGTACTGCTTGGCCGAGCGGACGGCCGCGACCAGTCCGGGCGCCGCCGTGACCCAGCCGACGCCGCGTTCACACACCTATTCGTTTGTCGCGGTGTCGTCCGGATCAGGTTCACAGCCGTACCGCCGGGCTCGGTGCCAGGGCGCTGTCCGCCGTATCCTGACCGCACACGGGAAGGAGCACCGTTCATGAGTGTCGACGCGATCGTGCACACCGAATTCCCCAAGGGTTACACGGTCCTGTTCGGGGCCGACGGAAAGGTGATCATGACCCCGCAGAGCGAGGAGCACTCGAGCACCATCAGGTCGATGCAGATCGACTCGGCCGCCGCCCTCGGCCGTCATGCGAAGGTCACCTCCGACGTCTACATCGACTTCCCCGCCGACGAGAACTCCGCTCCCGACCTGGCCATCCTGCGCGAGGACGCGCGCAAGGAGGGCAAGCGCTACAGCTTCGAAGACGTCCTGTTGATCTCGGAAGTCGTCTCGACCTCCTCGGCGCGCAAGGACTACGACGACTGCACCGCGAAGTACGGCCGCTACGGCATCCCCGTCTACCTCGTCGTGGATCCCTACGCCCGCGAAGTCGTCCTGCACACTGAGCCCACCACGAGCGGCTACAGCACGGCGCACACCCGTGCGTACGGCACAGGCAAGCTCCCCATTCCCCTGGCCGACGGCCGCACCTTCACCCTCGACCTCGACGAGCTCCCGCGCCCGGAGCCCGAGGCGGACGCCCGCTGACGAAGGTCTCCCGGTACGGCCCGGCCCGTGCCGTCGGCGCCGCTGTCGTCGGAGATGGTCGTTCCTGGCCAGGGCAGCCGGCTGGGCTTGCCCTGGTTCGGCGATAGCGGGACACGGCAAGGGCCGTGTGGCCGGTACATGTGCTGGTACGTCTGTGGCTGTTCAGGCGGCCAGCGTCTTGAGTCGGGAGGCCGCCTCCTCCAGCACGCCTGTCTGCTTGCAGAACGCGAAGCGGACAAAGGGTGCGCCCTGCTCGCGGTGGTCGTAGAAGACCGTGTTGGGGATCGCGACCACCCCGCAGCGCTCCGGCAGCGCACGGCAGAAGGTGAAACCGTCGCTCTCGCCAAGGGGCCGGATGTCGGTGGTGATGAAGTACGTGCCGGCCGGGCGGAAGACCTTGAAGCCCGCCCGCTCCAGGCCACCCGCGAGCAGGTCCCGTTTGGCCAGCATGTCCGCGCGGAAGCCCGCGAAGTACGAGTCGGGCAGGCGCAGGGCCTCGGCCACGGCGTATTGGAAGGGCCCGGAGGCGACGTACGTCAGGTACTGCTTGGCCGAGCGGACGGCCGCGACCAGTCCGGGCGCCGCCGTCACCCAGCCGACCTTCCAGCCGGTGAAGGAGAACGTCTTGCCGGCCGAGCCGATGGTGACCGTGCGCTCCCGCATCCCGGGCAGTGTGGCCGGCGGCACGTGTGCGGCTTCGTCGTAGACCAGGTGCTCGTACACCTCGTCCGTCACGACGAGCAGGTCCCGTTCCACCGCCAGCTCGGCGATCGCGGTCAGCTCCTCGCGGGTGAGCACGGTGCCGGTCGGGTTGTGCGGGGTGTTGATCAGCAGCAGCCGGGTGCGGTGGGTGACGGCGTCGCGCAGCTCGTCCAGGTCGAGGCGGAAGCGCTGGTGCTCGGCGTCGGGGCGCAGCGTCACCGGCACGCGCGTGGCGCCGGCCATCGCGATGCAGGCCGCGTAGGAGTCGTAGTACGGCTCCAGGGCGATCACCTCGTCGCCGGGCTCGAGCAGGGCGAGCAGGGTCGCGGCGATGGCCTCCGTGGCGCCCGCGGTGACCAGGACCTCCGTGTCCGGGTCGAAGGAGAGGCCGTATCGGCGGAGCTGGTGGTCGGCGATCGCCGTGCGCAGCTCGGACACGCCCGGGCCCGGCGGGTACTGGTTGCCGCGCCCGTCCCGCAGCGCCCGCACGGCCGCTTCCCGGACCTCCTCGGGGCCGTCGGTGTCGGGGAAGCCCTGGCCCAGGTTGATCGAACCGGTCGTCGCCGCGAGGGCGGACATCTCGGCGAAGATCGTCGTCCCGAACTCGGCGAGACGGCGGTTCAGGAAGGGGCGCGCGGGAGAGGTCATGCTCGTCATCCTGCGCCGAAGCTCTGGAGTTCCTCAACTCCGCTTTGGCGGCAGGCCGGGGCGGGCATCCCCCGTTCACGCGGCGCTCGGACGCCGCGCGAGGCGCCCACGGGGGGCCGCTTCGGGGGACAGGGAAGGAGGGTGACGCCATGTTCTTCGGCATCGTCCTGGCGGTGATCGTCATCGGGTTCGTGGTGGCCGTGGCGGCCAACGCGAGCAATCGCAGCTCCGTGCGGTCCCATCGCGGCGGCAGGTCGCGCGGCGGCGACTCCTCCAGCAGCTCGGGCAGTTGGTGGGCGGGCGGCGCGGCGGGCGGGAGCGGCGCCTCCTGCAGTTCGGGGAGTTCCGGCGGGCACCATGGCGGCCATCACGGCGGGCACTCGTGCGGCGGCTCGTCCTCGTCCTGCGGCGGAAGCTCGTCCTGTGGCGGCGGATCGTCCTGCGGAGGGGGCGGCGGCGGATGCGGCGGAGGCAGCTGACACGGGGCAGCTGAGCTCCCGCGGGGGGAGCCGCATCCGGACCGCGGGGCCCGGCCTACCACGGGCTCCGCGGTCACACCATGTGCCCGGGGCGGGCGCGAATGGCATGTGCCCGGCCCGCCTGGGCGTACGCCCAGGTTGAACAGTTGAGCTGTGGAGCCCCCCGAGGGATGGAAACCCCACGAAGTTGGGTAAAAACGCTGTGGCGGCCCCACACTTCATGATTCCCTCTAGAGCACCGACGCAGCCCCTCACACCCTTCGGGCGTCCCGAGCGGACGACCTCCCCAGACCGGGCTGACCGGGGCGGTTCCCGGTGTCGACCGGGGTGCGCCGGACCTTTCCTCCTTTTCTTTGCGTCTCCGCGGAGCCGACCCATGCTCACGACCCTGAACACCTCCTACACCGACACGCGCGCGGCCGATCTCGCCTGGGCCCTGGGGCGCGAACCACTGCCTGCCCTCGCCACCCTCGACCTCGAACTGGACGGTGCCAAGCTTCAGTTGAGACTGCTCGGCGCCTCGCACCAGGTGCTGCTGGAGGAGGAGCAGGCCAGTTGTTCGGAGACGGTGGCCTGCATCCCCGGCAGCAGCACCCCGCTCCCGCTGGGCGTCGCCAAGCGGGTCGGCGGCTGGGAGTACGAGTTCGCGGCGCGCGTCGAGGAGCTCTCACCGGATCAGTTCGCGGGCCGCGCCCAGGAGCTCCTGGCCCTCGTCTCCGAGCATCCGTACGGCCTGGTCGGAGTCTTCCCCGGCAGCCCGCACGCCTTCACCGCACTGCTAGCCCAGCGCCACGAGGGTCATGTCCACTGGCGTACCTGGCACGCGTACCCGCAGGACGGTCAACTGGTGGCGACGAGAACGCGGGTGGGCGTGCGCGTGCCGGTGTGCGCCGAGATCCCGTCCGGCGGGTGAGGCGCGAACCGGCTGGCGAGCACCGGCGAGGGCCGGTGAGGAGCGGTGACGAGCCGCGGGGGGAGGGCGAGGGCCGGGCCCCGGGCGCGCCGCGCGGGGCGACGCCCTGTGGGGCCGGGGATGGCCGCCTGACGCCGGACGGGCCTGACGCCGGACGGGCCTGACGGGTGGGGGAGCCGCCGGGGGCCCGCCTTGCGATGACTCAAACGTGTGACCGCCCGGACGTCCCGGTTTCACACGTGTGGGTGACGAAGGGTACCCGTGCCGTGACGTAACGTCGCAGTCGTGATCGAACCGTACGCACCGGCCCCGCCCGGCACTCCGCCGCCATGGCGGAGTCCCGCGCGGCTCTCCGTCCGGCCGGACACCGGGCGGCTGATGGTCCTCACGTGCGTATTCGTCTGCGCGGCCTGCGGTCTCGTCTACGAACTCGAACTGGTCGCGCTGGCGTCCTGCTTGATGGGCGACTCCGTCACCCAGGCCTCCGTGGTGCTGTCGGTCATGGTCTTCGCGATGGGCCTCGGCTCCCTCGTCGCGAAACGGCTGCGCCGGTTCGCCGCGGCCGGTTTCGGCGTCCTGGAGGCGACCCTCGCCCTGGTCGGCGGGTGCAGTGCCATGGCGCTGTACGCGGTGTTCGCCTGGACGGGCGACTGGGGCGGCCTGTGGGCCGACGGCTCCCGCGTCCTCCTCGTGGCGTTCTCCCTCGCCATCGGCCTGCTCATCGGGGCCGAGGCGCCGCTCCTCATGGAGCTGATCCAGCGCATCCGGCGGCAGGACGCGGGCGGTGCGGTGGCGGACCTGTTCGCCGCGGACTATGTGGGCGCGCTGGTCGGCGGCCTAGCCTTCCCGTTCCTGCTCCTGCCGTTCCTCGGCCAGCTGACGAGTTCCCTGCTGGTGGGCGCGGTCAACGTGGTCGCCGGGGCCGCCCTGGTGCTGGGGCTGTTCCGGCGCGACCTGACGTGCCGGGCCCGCTGTCTCCTGCTCGTCGCCAACATCGCCGTCCTCGGCGTCCTCGCCTTCGCCGCCGTCCTCGTCGACGACTTCGAACGGGCGGCGAGGCAGGCGGTGTACGGGGCCGACGTGCGGGTGGTGGTGCAGACGGGCGCCCAGGAGATCGTGCTGACCGGCGGCGTCGACGGCCGCCCCCTCGACCTCTATCTGGACGGCCGCCGCCGCTTCGCGGGCCGGGACGAGCGCAGGTACCACGAGGCGCTCGTCCGGCCGGCGATGAGCGGCCCGCACGCGCACGTGCTGATCCTCGGCGGCGGCGACGGCCTGGCCGCCCGCGAGGCCCTCGGCCGACCGGGCGTGCGCCGTGTCGACGTCGTCGCGCCCGACCCCGGCCTGGTCCGGCTGGCCCGCACCGACCCTGCCCTGTCGAGCCTCAACGGCCACGCCTTCGGCGACCCGCGCGTCCGGGTGGCCGCCGGGGACGCCTTCCAATGGCTGCGCGGGGCCCCTTTGGCGACGTACGACGTGGTCGTCGTGGATCTGCCCGATCCCGGCAGCACCGCGAGCACCAGGCTCTACTCCCAGGAGTTCTACGGTCTCGCCCGCCGCGTCCTGGCCCCCGGCGGCCGCCTCGTCGTGCACGCCGGGCCGGTCGCGAGCCGGCCCCGGGCGTTCTGGACGGTCGAGGCGACACTGCGCGCGGCCGGTCTGCACACCGCCCCCTACCGGGTGGACGGTCGCGGCACCGGCCGTACCGGCGGCCCCGACCGCGTCGCCGGCGACGCCTTCCGGGCCGCCCGCGACTGGGGCTTCGTCCTGGCCGCCGCCGAAGCCCGCCCGCCGCTGCGCCTCGACCCGCGCGAGCACCCCCCGCGCACGCTGACCCAGGCGGCCCTGATCGCGGACGCCCGGGCGGCCGAGGCGGACCGGGTGGCCGGAGTGCCGGCTTCGACGCTGGTGCATCCGCGTTACTGACGTGACGGTGGCGGGGTCGGGATACTGACGGGGCGCCGGTGCGGTCGGGCTGCCGATGTGACGGCGGTGCGGCTGCGGTTGCCGACGGGTCTCTGAGGAGCCGAAGGGGGAACGCACCGCACCCGTGCGGGAAGGAGCACCGCACCCGTGCGGGAAGGAGCACCGCACCCGTGCCGGAAGGAGCACCGCACCCGTGCCGGAAGGAGCAACGCGCCCGTGCGGGAAGGAGCAACGCGCCCGTGCGGGAAGGGACGCGTCCGGTGTCGGAGGGGACGCGTCCTTTGTCGGAGGGCGAACCGGCCGGTCTCCGGACGGGCGCGGCGCGCGGACGCGGCTCGTGCGGGGCCTACCACCTGCCCGGTTCCGGGGGAGGGCGAATCCGGTTTCGCCGGGTGCTTTCCGGCCCCGCGTGGGTAGGCTCGGGACCTATGGAGCAAGAGGTGTTCGTTCCGGTTCCGGCCGAGCGACTGAGGGCGGCCCTCGCCGATCCCGCGCAGGTGGCCCGTGCGGTTCCCGGGCTCCAGCAGGACGCGGGCACCGAGCCCGTCGCGGGCCGGCTGAAGGTGCGGATCGGCAGCCACACCATCACCTACCGGGGGGCGGCACGCGTCTCGCCCCGCGAAAACGGCGGCTACGCGGTGGAGGGCGGCGGCACGGAGGTTCGCGGCAGCGGGACGGTCAAGCTGAGCCTCGCCCTGTATCTGCGAGAGGCCGACGCGGGCACCACGCTCCGCTTCGAGGGGACGGCCTCGGCGGACGGCCGGGTCGCGGAACTGCCCGCCGAGGCGGTCGAATCGGCGGTGGCCCGGCTGCTCAACCGTTTCGCGGGGAACCTCGGAGCGTCGGCCGCACCCGACGAGCAGCCAGGAGCCGGGACGAGTGAGGGCACCACCGACCCGGCAGTCACCGGCCGCCACGCCGACCACCGCGACGCCGACCACCGCGACGGTGTCCACGACGGCCGGAACGCAGACGCCTCCGACGCAGACGCCTCCGACGCAGACGCCTCCGACGCCTCCGACGCCTCCGATGTCGACACCTCCGACGTCCCGGACGGCGCCGGCCTGGACGCCGCTGAGCAAGAAGCCGCTGCGCAGGACGCTGCTGCGCGGGAGGCCGGTGCGCCCGACGACGTCAACGATCCAAACGCCGCTGACGACGTCGACGAACCCGTGGTCCCCGCGGCCGCCTTCGAGACGGCGGCGCCACCCTCCGAGCTCGACGACCTCACGGGTCCCGCCCAGCCGCCCGCCGAGGCCGCGCACGCGCGCCGCACGATGATCGGCCGCAGCGCCGAGGAGGTCGACCACGCTCCGCCGCGCGGGCGCTACGCGCCGGTCCCCGCCCCGCAGACCGTCATGCCGAACAGCGCGCTGCGGTGGGCGGCCCCGGCGGCCGCACTGGTCGTGGCGTCCGCGATCGTGGTCGGCAGGGCGCTGCGCCGACGCGGTTAGCGCCGGTCAGGGGCCGGTCCGGCCCGTCCGCGGGCCCTGCTTCCCAGGTGGCGATGACCGCCCCAGTAGGGTCGTCCCGTGAGTGACGAAGAGATCACGCTGACCGCGGGCGACGCGGAGGCGACCGTGCAGCCGGGCAACGGCGGCCGGGTCGGGGGGCTGCGCGTCGGCGGCCTCGAACTGCTGCGCCAGGGCGAGCGGTTCGGCTGCTTCCCGATGGTCCCCTGGTGCGGGAGGATCCGCGACGGGTACTTCCACAACGGCGCGACCGTCCACCGGATGCCGCTCAACGCCGCGCCGAACGCCATCCACGGCACCGCCCGCGACGGCGCCTGGAAAGTCGCCCGGCGCACGGCCGACGAGGTCGTGCTGACGTACGAGCTGGTGGCGCCCTGGCCCTACCCCGGCCTGGTCACCCAGGTGGTCGCGCTGGCCGAGGACGCGCTGACGATCCGGATGGCCGTGGAGACGTACGACTCCTCCTTCCCGGCGCAGATCGGCTGGCATCCCTGGTTCAACCGCAACCTGGGCGGCCGGGACGCCCAGGACGTGCGTGTCGCCTTCGCCCCGGCCTGGCAGGAGCAGCGCGGCGACGACCATCTGCCGACCGGCGAGCGCGTCGAGCCGAAGCCGGGCCCCTGGGACGACTGCTTCGGCATGCCCGGCGGCGTCGACGTCACCCTCACCTGGCCGGGGCAGCTGGAGCTGAAGGTGACCAGTCCCGAGAAGTGGGTCGTCGTCTACGACGAGCAGGAGGCGGCGGTGTGCGTGGAGCCGCAGACCGGGCCGCCGAACGGACTGAACACCCTCCCGCGCCTGGTCACACCGCTGGAGCCGCTCGAGGCCGCGACGACCTGGTCCTGGTCGCGGCTCTAAGCTGAGGGGCATGACGGACGTCAACGGAACAACGCCGACCGGCGCACGCGGCGCGCTGCTGCAGCTGATCAAGGACAAGGCCGTGGTGCACGGCAAGGTCACCCTGTCGTCGGGGCTGGAGGCGGACTACTACGTCGACCTCCGCCGCGTCACCCTCGACGGGGAGGCCGCCCCGCTGGTCGGACAGGTGTTGCTCGACCTCACCGCCGACCTCGAGTTCGACGCGGTGGGCGGTCTGACCATGGGCGCCGACCCGGTGGCCGGCGCGATGCTGCACGCGGCCGCCGCCCGCGGCCGCAGGCTGGACGCCTTCGTCGTGCGCAAGGCGGCGAAGGCGCACGGGCTCCAGCGGCGCGTCGAGGGTCCGGAGATCAGGGGCCGCCGGGTGCTGGTCGTCGAGGACACCTCCACCACCGGCGGCTCGCCGCTGGCCGCGGTGGAGGCGGTGCGCGAGGCGGGCGCCGAGGTGGTGGCGGTGGCGACCATCGTGGACCGGGCGACCGGGGCGGACGAGAAGATCCGCGCGGGTGCGGGCGTGCCGTACCTGTTCGCCTTCTCGAAGGACGAGCTCGGCCTGGACTGACCCGCCCAGGGTTCTCGCCCGACCTGCCCGCGGGCTCTCGCCTCGCCCCCGGGGCGGTGCCCGACCCGCTCTGTGGACAGGGCCTGGACCATTCGTGCAGGTCTGGGAAGATGGGGCCGACGACGACGTCGAACCCCAAGGTCTAGGTCAGGGCCGCAGTACGCAGATCGCCGACCGCACAATCAAGGAGCGGACAGATGCCCATCGCAACCCCCGAGGTCTACAACGAGATGCTCGACCGGGCGAAGGCAGGCAAGTTCGCCTACCCGGCCATCAACGTCACCTCGACGCAGACCCTGCACGCGGCGCTGCGCGGCTTCGCCGAGGCGGAGAGCGACGGCATCATCCAGATCTCCACGGGTGGCGCCGAGTTCCTGGGCGGCCAGTACAGCAAGGAGATGGTCACGGGTTCCGTGGCCCTCGCCGAGTTCGCGCACATCGTCGCCGAGAAGTACCCGGTCACCGTGGCGCTGCACACGGACCACTGCCCGAAGGACAAGCTCGACGGGTACGTGCGCCCGCTGCTCGCGGTCTCCGAGGAGCGCGTGAAGGCGGGCCGCAACCCGCTGTTCCAGTCCCACATGTGGGACGGCTCCGCCGAGACCCTCGCCGACAACCTGGCCATCGCGCAGGAACTGCTCGCCCGCGCCGCCGCCGCGAAGATCATCCTCGAGGTGGAGATCACCCCGACCGGCGGCGAGGAGGACGGCGTCTCGCACGAGATCAACGACTCCCTGTACACGACGGTCGACGACGCCGTGCGCACCGTCGAGGCGCTCGGCCTGGGCGAGAAGGGCCGCTACCTGCTGGCCGCGTCCTTCGGCAACGTCCACGGCGTGTACAAGCCGGGCAACGTCGTGCTCCGTCCCGACCTGCTCAAGGAACTGAACGAGGGCGTCGCCGCGAAGTACGGCAAGCCGGCCGGCTCCCAGCCGTTCGACTTCGTCTTCCACGGCGGCTCCGGCTCCACCGCCGAGGAGATCGCGACCGCGCTGGACAACGGCGTCGTGAAGATGAACCTGGACACGGACACGCAGTACGCCTTCACGCGTCCGGTCGCCGACCACATGTTCAAGAACTACGACGGCGTCCTGAAGGTCGACGGCGAGGTCGGCTCCAAGACGACGTACGACCCGCGCACCTGGGGCAAGCTGGCCGAGGCGGGCATGGCCGCGCGCGTCGTCGAGGCCACGCAGCACCTGCGCTCCGCGGGCCAGAAGATCAAGTAACCCCGCGCGGCCCCCTGGGGGGACCGCGAGGACCCGTGTCGCACCGGGCCCGGCGTTCGTCAGCATCCTGTCTGACGCGCCGGGCTCGCTGTATACCTGGGGGTATGCCCGACGTCCGGCTGGCCTCCCCCCGCGGCAGATGGATCCTGCTCACCACCGTGCTCGGCTCCGGCATGGCCCTGCTGGACTCGACCGTCGTCAACGTGGCGCTGCCGCGCATCGGCCGTGACCTGGACGCCGACCTCGCCGCCCTGCAGTGGACCGTCAACGCGTACATGGTGACGCTGGCCGGGCTGATCCTGCTCGGCGGCTCCCTCGGCGACCGATACGGACGGCGCAGGGTGTTCGTGGTGGGGGTGGTGTGGTTCGCCGCCGCCTCGCTGCTGTGCGGGCTGGCCCCGAACGCGGGTGTGCTGGTGGCCGCGCGGGCGCTGCAGGGCGTCGGCGGCGCCCTGCTCACCCCGGGCTCCCTCGCGCTCATCCAGGCTTCCTTCCACCCCGACGACCGCGGCCGGGCGGTGGGGCTGTGGTCCGGGTTCGGGGGTGTCGGCGCGGCCGTCGGGCCGTTCCTGGGCGGCTGGCTGGTGGACGGTCCGGGCTGGCGGTGGGTGTTCCTGCTGAACCTGCCGCTGGCCGCGGTGTGCGTGCCGGTGGCGCTGCGGCACGTTCCCGAGTCGCGGGACCGGCTCACGCACGGCCGGTTCGACGTCCTAGGCGCGGTGCTCGGGGCGCTCGCCCTCGCGCTGGTGACGTACGCGCTGATCGAGGCCCCGGGCGGTTCGCCGGCCGTCGTGGCGGCGGGCGTCGCCGGGGTGGCGGCCGGAGTGGCCTTCGTCGTCGTGGAGCGACGGCGGCCGGACCCCATGATGCCGACGGACGTCTTCGCGTCCCGCCAGTTCACCGCCGTCAACCTGGTCACGCTGTGCGTGTACGCGGCCTTCGGCGGCTTCTTCTTCCTCTCCGCGGTCCAGCTGCAGACGGTGGTGGGTTGGTCGGCCCTCGGCGCCGGCACGGCACTGCTGCCGACGACCGTGCTGATGCTGCTGCTGTCCGCGCGCTCCGGCGAGCTGGCCGAGCGGATCGGGCCGCGCCTGCCGCTCACCGTGGGGCCGCTGCTGTGTGCGGCCGGGATGCTGCTGATGCTGCGGGTCGGGCCGGACGCCTCCTACGTCGCGGACGTGCTGCCCGCGGTGCTCGTCCTGGGCGTGGGCATGGTGACGCTGGTCGCCCCGCTTACCGCGACCGTCCTGGCCTCGGTGGACGTCGGCAGGGCCGGTCTGGCCAGCGGCGTCAACAACGCGGCGGCGCGGGCCGCGGGCCTGGTCGCCGTCGCCGCGCTGCCCCTGCTGACGGGCATGGGACCGGAGACGTACCGTTCGGCGGACGCCTTCGACGAGGCGTTCGGGCAGGCCATGGTGATCTGCGCGGCGGTGCTGGCGGCGGGCTCGCTGACGGCGTTCCTCACCGTGCGGCGGCCGCCGCCGGACTGCCGCAGGCCGGAGTGCAGGAGGCACGGCAGCGTCCTGGCCCCGCCGCTGGAGGGGCAACGGGCGCGTAAGCGACTCGGTTAGAGGGCGACGGTCCGGCGCAGGCGCACCGGGGGTCATCGGTCCGGCGCGGCAAGGGGCACCGGCGCGGCGGACGGGCGTCTGGCGCGGGGCGGGGAGTGGAGGAGACTGGAGCCATGTCGATTCACGAGAACCTCCTCGGGGGCCCGCCCCCGACCCACCTGCCCGACGACCCCGAGCCGCGCGAGCTCCTCGCGAACGGGACGGCGCCCGCCGACGTCGCCGCGAAGTACCCGACGTCCTCGCTGGCCTGGGCCCGGCTCGCCGACGACGCGTTCGAGCGGGGCAGTGTGGTGGAGTCGTACGCGTACGCCCGTACGGGGTACCACCGCGGCCTCGACAGTCTGCGCCGCAGTGGATGGAAGGGGCACGGACCGGTGCCCTGGGAGCACGAGCCGAACCGCGGCTTCCTGCGGGCTCTGCACGCCCTCGCCCGCGCCGCCCAGGCGATCGGCGAGCAGGAGGAGTACGAGCGCTGCTCGCAGTTCCTCAAGGACTCCTCCGCGACGGCCGCCCAGACCCTGGGCTAGACCTGGGCTGGACCTGGGCTGGACCGGTCTGGACCCGGAGACAGCCGTTCACCTGCGCGTTCGTCCGTGGGTTCGGGCGTGGCCCGTCCGGTGTGACCGGACGGGCCTTGCGTTTTCCGGATGCCATTGCGCACTATGTGGCCGTGGGGACCGGGGCCCCCGTGTCGGTAACGGCAGGGGCGGACCGCTACCCGGAGTACAACAGGAGACAGCGATGTCCCAGCAGGCTCAGCCCCATGAGGCTTCGGAGCCCGAGACCCCGCATCTCGACTTCGCCGGCACGACGCCGTACGAGGACTACGTCAAGGCGGACGTGCTCACCCACCTCCAGCACACCCTCTCCGACGATCCCGGAGAGATGGTCTTCCTGGTCACGACCCAGGTGATGGAGCTGTGGTTCACGGTCATCGTCCACGAGTGGGAGACCGCGGCGCAGGCGCTCCGCGAGGACCGGGTGCCGGTGGCGGTCGACGCGCTGAAGCGTTCGGTCCGTGAGCTGGAGGCGCTCAACGCCTCCTGGCGGCCGCTCGCCCAGCTGACCCCCGCCCAGTTCAACTCGTACCGCTCGGCGCTCGGCGAGGGTTCCGGCTTCCAGTCCGCGATGTACCGCCGCATGGAGTTCCTGCTCGGCGACAAGTCCGCGTCCATGCTGGTCCCGCACCGCGCCGCGCCGCGCGTGCACGCCGAGCTGGAGAAGGCGCTGCACGAGCCGAGCCTGTACGACGAGGTGCTGCGGCTGCTGGCCCGGCGCGGCCACGCGATCCCGTCCTCCGTCCTGGAGCGCGACGTCTCCCGGCGCTACGAGCCCTCGGCGGAGGTCGAGGCGGTGTGGACGGCCGTGTACGCGGGCGACGAGTCCGACGAGGTCGCCCGTCTGGGCGAGGCGCTGACGGACGTCGCCGAGCTGGTGTGGCGCTGGCGCAACGACCACCTCGTCGCCACCCGTCGCGCGATGGGCGCCAAGGCGGGCACCGGCGGTTCGGCCGGGGTGGCCTGGCTGGAGAAGCGCGCGCAGAAGAACGTCTTCCCCGAGCTGTGGACGGCGAGGTCCCATGTCTGACCTCGCCCGCACCGCACAGCAGCTCGACGCGGGCGACGAACTGGCCGTCAAGCGCGCCCAGTTCGTGCTCGACGACGGCGTCTACCTGGACGGCAACTCGCTGGGCGCGCTCCCGCGGTCCGTCCCCGGCCGCGTCGAGGACGTCGTGCGCCGCCAGTGGGGCGCGCTGAGGATACGTTCCTGGGACGAGAGCGGCTGGTGGACGGCGCCCGAGCGGATCGGCGACCGGATCGCCCCGCTGGTGGGGGCGGCGGCCGGGCAGGTCGTGGTCGGCGACTCGACGAGCGTCAACGTCCTCAAGGCGCTGGTGGGCGCGGTGCGCCTGGTGGACGACGCCCGCGACGAGATCCTCGTCGACGCCGCCACCTTCCCCACCGACGGCTACATCGCCGCGTCGGCGGCCCGGCTGACCGGCCGCACGCTGCGGCCGGTGCACCCGGCAGAGGTCCCCGGGGCGCTGTCCGGGCGCACGGCCGCCGTGCTGCTCAACCACGTCGACTACCGCACGGGCCGGCTGCACGACCTGCCCTCGCTCACCGCCGCCGTGCGTGCGGCGGGCGCGGTCTCGGTGTGGGACCTGTGCCACAGCGCGGGCGCCCTGCCGGTCGGCCTCGACGAGCACGGTGTGGATCTCGCGGTCGGCTGCACCTACAAGTACCTGAACGGCGGCCCCGGTTCGCCGGCCTACCTGTACGTCCGGCACGGTCTCCAGGACCGTTTCGACTCCCCGCTGCCCGGCTGGAACTCGCACGCCGAGCCCTTCGGGATGCGGGAGGCGTACGAGCCGGCCGCGGGCGCTGCGCGCGGGCGCGTCGGCACCCCCGACATCCTGTCGATGCTCGCGCTGGAGGCGGCCCTCGAGGTGTGGGACGGCGTGTCGATCGCGGCGGTGCGCGCCAAGTCGCTGGCGCTGACGGACTTCTTCCTGGAGTGCGTCGCCGCCTACGTCCCCGACGGGCGGGTCGAGTCGCTGACTCCGGTGCGTCACGAGGAGCGCGGCAGCCAGGTGGCGCTGCGCTGCGAGGACGCCGGCGACGTCATGAAGCGGCTGATCGAGCGCGGGGTCGTCGGCGACTTCCGCAGCCCCGACGTGCTCCGGTTCGGCTTCACCCCGCTGTACGTCGGGTTCGCGGACGTGGAGCGGGCGGCGCGGACGCTGGCGCGGGAACTGGGCTGACCTGTCGGAGGGGCGGCGCTGCCCTGTCGGAGGGGCGGCGAACCCGACGGAGGGACAGCGCTGACCTGGCGGAGTGACCCGGTCGGCTGAACCGGCCGGGGCCCCGGGGCGTACCTAGGGGTGCGCCCCGGGGGGTTTCCCGGCGGGCGGGCCTGCCGGGGTGACGGAACAGCAGAACCGTTTACCTCTCACCGTGCGTGACATCCGCGTGTCCGCGCACGTCACGGGCCTGATACCGTCCCGGCCAACGGCCGAATTCTCTCCTGGTCCGCCAAATCTTCTTCGCCGCTGAGAGGTTGGAGCATGCCGGACGACGTTGTCGCAGCCCGGGCCGCCGCCGAGGAGGCGTCGGCCTTCGCGCATCCGCCCGTCGAGCCCGACGTCACCGCGGCGTACGGCGACCACCCCGACCAGGTGATCGACTTCTACGTCCCGCGTGCGGAGGCCGGGCCGGGCGGCCCGGTCCCGCTCGTCGTCGTGCTGCACGGCGGGGCCTGGCGGGCGCCCTACGACCGGCGGCACATCACGCCGTTCGCGGGCTATCTGGCCCGGCGCGGATTCGCGGTGGCCAACGTCGAGTACCGGCGCGGGGGAGGGAGTTCGGACCCGGGACCGGCTCCGGTCGCCGGACGCTGGCCCGACACCTTCGACGACGTCGCCGCCGCCCTCGACGCGCTCGGCGGCCTTGCCCGGACGGCCGTGCCGCAGGCCGACGCGCGCCGTACGGTGCTGACCGGCCACTCGGCCGGCGGCCATCTCGCGCTGTGGGCGGCGGCCCGGCATCTGCTGCCGGCCGACGCGCCCTGGCGCACCGGCGACCCCACCTCGCTGCGGGGCGTCGTCGCCCTGGCCCCGATCGCCGACTTCGCGGTCGCCGGGAAGCTGGACGTGTGCGGCGGAGCGGCCCGCCAACTCCTCGGCGGCGACGACCACTTCGAGGAACGGCGGCCGTACGCCGACCCCGCCCTGCTGCTGCCCACGGGCGTCGCGACCACGCTGGTGCAGGGCCGTGCCGACGAGGTCGTCCCGCAGGCGGTCGCCGAGGCCTACGCGGAGGCGGCGGCGAAGGCGGGCGAGGTGGTGGGCCTGACCCTGCTCGAGGACGTGGGCCACTTCCCGCTGATCGACCCGGCGGCGGACGCGTGCGCGGTGGTGGCGGAGGAGATCGCCCAACTGGCCTGGTGAGCACGTCGGTTCCGTGTCGTACGGCGGTGCGTGCCCCGTCGGCGTCGGGCCGTCCGGGCAGGGAGGCCACCGCGACCTCCTCGGGCCCGTGGCGGCGGGTTCCCGGGCCCGTAGTCCTTGAGGGGGATCCGCCGGAACCCTTCTCACTGGTGACGACCGCGCCCTGTCGATGCGCCTACCGTTTTCCTCGTGACCGAGACGACGCAGACGCACAGCACGCCCCCCGGCGACCCGGACGACTCCTCCGAGGCCTACCAGCCGCGCAGCCCGGAGTTCCGGGCGGCGATGGACGCCCTGCGCGGCCTGCGGCGGGACCTGTTCGACGCCGCCTTCGCCTACCGCCCGCTGCCCCGCAAGGAGGAGGTCGGCCGGCTCGCCCGCAACTGGAAGGGCCGCAAGCGCGAGTACGCGGCCTGGTCGCGGCACACGGTGGTCGCGGCGGGCGGCGCGCTGTCCGCCATGATCGCCTTCACGGACGGCGGCGGCGGACTGCTGGGGTTCCTGACCGGCCTGCTCGTCCTGGCGCCGGTGCTGATGACGCTGGTACGGCCGGTCGGCGCGTTCTGGCTGTCGCTGGCCTCGACCTCGGCGGTCGCCATGCTCGGCACGACGTACGGGAACTGGCCGTGGCTGCCCGGCAGCTACCTCTCCCACCTGCTGGTCCTCACGGTCGTGGCGATACGCACCCGGCCGCGCACGGCGGCCTGGATGTGGCTGCTCACGGCGTTCTACGGCTTCTTCGCCGAGAGCCTCTTCGGCTGGGGCCACTACGACACGAACATCGCGTCCATGCTGGTGTTCTCCGCGATCCTGCTGCTCGCCGTCACCGTGTGGCACATCCGGCAGCAGGCCCGGCAGGAGGTCACGGCCCAGCAGACGGTGACCGCGCACGAGCGGTCCCGGCGCACCCTCCTGGAGGAACGCACCACGATCGCCCGTGAGCTGCACGACGTGGTCGCCCACCACATGTCGGTGGTCGCCATCCAGGCGGAGGCGGCCCCCTACCGGGTGGAGAACCCGCCGCCGGAGCTGGAGAAGGCCTTCGCGACCATCCGGGTGAACGCGGTGGCGGCGCTCACCGAGCTGCGCCGGGTGCTGGGCGTGGTCCGCGCCGAGGACTACGACGTCCCGGACGCCCCGCAGCCCACGCTCGCCGAGCTGGACGCGCTCCTCGCCAACGTGCGCGAAGCCGGCCTGGAGGTGGAGAAGGCGGTCACGGGGGCGGTGCGCGAGCTGCCGCAGGGGGTGGAGCTGTCGGCGTACCGGATCGTCCAGGAGGCGCTGAGCAACACCCTCCGCCACGCGCCCGGCGCGAGCGCCCGGGTGGAGGTCGGGTACGTTCTGGGCGGGCTCGGCCTGCGGATCGTCAACGGCGCTCCGCCGAACCCGACCCTGATCAAGCCCTCACCCGGCGCCGGCCACGGCATCACGGGCATGCGGGAGCGGGTCACGATGCTGAACGGCGAGATGACGGCCGAGGCGACGCACGACGGAGGGTACGAGGTGACGGTGTTCCTGCCGGTGCCGGCGTCCACGGTGTCCGCCGCCGCGCCTTCTTCGGACAAGGACGGGGCATGACGATCCGGGTTCTGATCGCCGACGACCAGATGATGGTCCGCGAGGGCTTCTCGGTCCTGCTGAACGCGATGCCGGACATCGAGGTGGTGGGCGAGGCGGTGAACGGCCGGGAGGCGGTGCACCGGGTCCGCGAGCTGGCGCCCGACGTGGTCCTGATGGACATCCGCATGCCGGAGCTGAACGGCATCGAGGCGACGCGGGAGATCGTCGCGGCGGGCGGCACGTCGAAGGTCCTGGTCCTGACCACCTTCGACCTCGACGAGTACGTCTACCAGGCGCTGCGCGCGGGAGCCTCCGGCTTCCTCCTGAAGGACGCCTCGGCCCGCCAGCTGGCGGACGGGGTGCGGGTGGTGGCGGCCGGCGAGGCGCTTCTCGCCCCGTCCGTCACCCGGCGTCTGATCACGGAGTTCTCCAAGCTCTCGGACACCCCCGGGTCGGTCCGCGCGGCCGTCCATGCGTCCTACGGCGACCTGACCGAACGGGAGACGGAGGTGCTGGTCCTCATCGCCCAGGGCCTGTCGAACTCGGAGATCGCCGAGCGGCTGGTGGTGGCGGAGTCGACCATCAAGACGCACGTGAGCAGGATCCTGGTGAAGCTGGGCCTGCGGGACCGCACCCAGGCGGCGGTGTTCGCGTACGAGGCGAGGCTGGTGACGCCGGGCTAGCCGCCGCCGGCGGGCCGGGCGGTGCCCGCCGCGGCCCCGGCGGCCCGCTGTGCCCCCGGCGGCCCGCTGTGCCCCCGGCGGCCCGCTGTGCCCCCGGCGGCCCGCTGTGCCCCCGGCGGCCCGCTGCGGCCCCGGCGCCCGCCGCGCCGGGGCCGCGCCCGCCCGTTCACCGCCCTGCGTCCCCTTCGCCCCTCGGCTCGCCGACCACCGTCGATCATCTCCCGGCGGGAGCGCGCGGCCAGGACCCCCTGGTCAGGACGCCGGTCCGCGGGCTAGCGTCCGTCCATGGCAGCAGCTGACGACCTCTCGTTCGACCCCTGGGACCCCGCGTTCGTGGCGGACCCGTACCCGGCCTACGCCGAGCTGCGGGAGCGCGGGCGGGTGATCTACTACGAGCCGACCGGGCAGTGGCTCGTGCCGGGGCACGCGGACGTGTCGGCCCTGCTGCGGGAGCGGCGGCTGGGGCGCACGTACCAGCACCGGTTCACGCACGAGGAGTTCGGGCGGACCGCGCCGCCCGCCGAGCAGGAGCCGTTCCACACGCTGAACGACCACGGGATGCTCGACCTGGAACCGCCGGATCACACCCGGATCCGGCGGCTGGTGTCGAAGGCGTTCACCCCGCGCACCGTGGAGCGGCTCAAGCCGTACGTGCAAAGGCTGGCCGGCGAGCTGGTGGACGGGCTCGTGCGGGCGGGCGGCGGCGATCTGCTGAGCGACGTCGCCGAGCCGCTGCCGGTGGCCGTGATCGCGGAGATGCTGGGGATCCCGGAGGCGGACCGCGGGCCGCTGCGGCCCTGGTCGGCGGACATCTGCGGGATGTACGAGCTGAACCCTTCGCAGGAGACCGCGGCGAAGGCCGTGCGGGCCTCCGTCGAGTTCACCGCCTATCTGCGCGAGCTGATCGCGGAGCGGCGCAAGGAGCCGGGGGACGATCTCGTCTCCGGGCTGATCGCGGCGCACGACGAGGGCGACCGGCTCACCGAGCAGGAGATGATCTCGACGGCGGTGCTGCTGCTGAACGCCGGTCACGAGGCGACCGTCAACGCCACCGTCAACGGGTGGTGGGCGCTGTTCCGCAACCCGGAGCAGCTGGCCGTGCTGCGCGCCGACCATTCGCTGGTGCCGTCCGCCGTCGAGGAGCTGATGCGGTACGACACCCCGCTGCAGCTGTTCGAGCGGTGGGTGCTGGACGACATCGAGATCGACGGGGTCACCGTGCCGCGGGGGGCCGAGATCGCGATGCTCTTCGGGTCGGCGAACCACGATCCCGCGGTGTTCGCCGAGCCCGAACGGCTGGACCTCACCCGGGCGGACAACCCGCACATCTCCTTCAGCGCGGGCATCCACTACTGCATCGGCGCGCCGCTGGCCCGCATCGAGCTCGCCGCGTCGATGACGGCCCTGCTGGAACGGGCCCCGACGCTGGCTCCGGCCGCGGAACCGCGTCGCAAGCCGAACTTCGTCATCCGGGGTCTGGAGGGCCTAGCGGTCACCCTGTGACCCGCCACGGACCGGCGCGCGCCCGCGACGCCGTTCGCGCCGTTCGCGCCGGTCCTGCCGGTCCTGCAGCAGGCCGGCGACCGCCGCGTGGGCGAGGACCGGCAGGGCGGCTCCCGCGAGGAACACCAGCGGAAGCTCGGTGAACAGCACGCCGAGATCCATGCCCTGCTGTTCGAAGCCGTTGCCCAGGTGGATGCGCGTGCGGTCCGAGGAGAGCCACAGGGAGACGGCCGTCAGCGCGCTCGCCACCGAGATCACGCACCCGCCGCACCCCACCGCCCTTCGCCCCATGCACAGGGGGACGTCCCGGGCCCCCGTCCGGTTCGCCGCCGGCCACGGCTTCTGCCACCGCCACCGCCGGCCCCGGCCCACCGCCATAGCCCCAGCCCCGGTGGCCGTCCCCGCCACGGCCGGGGCACCGGCACCCCCGCCACCGCGACGGTCACGGCCCCCGCTCCGGCCCACCGCCTTCACCACGGCCCCGGTCACCGCGAGCGTGGCGGACGGTCACGTCGTCATGTCGCGCCGCCGCACTCCCGCCAGGCCGACGGCGGACAGGACGAGCGCCGACAGCAGCAGGACCAGCACCGGCCCCCATGCCATCTCGCCGCCGGGCAGCTTCGGCAGGTGGGCGAAGGGGGAGACGTCCAGAACCGCCGACGGTGCGTCGAGGGCGGGGCCGATCCAGCCGAGGAGGAGGATCGCGGCGGCCACGCCCCAGCCGGCCGGGGCCAGCCGCGGAGCCCAGCCGTACAGGACGAGGGTCAGGGCGCCGACCGTCCACACCGCGGGGAGCTGCACCAGACAGGCGCCCAGGACCGGGAGGGTCTGCCTGCCGTAGCCGGCGGCGAAGCCGAGGCCGGCCAGCAGCATGATGAGGGCAGCGCCGCCGAAGGCGATCGCCAGGTGCCCGGACGCCCAGCGCAGCCGTCCCACCGCGTTCGCCAGCACGGGTTCCGCGCGGCCCGACGTCTCCTCGCCGTGCAGCCGGAGCACGGACGCGACGACGAAGAGGGACGCGATCAGCCCGAGCATGCCGATCATCGAGGCGAGGAACGCGTCCGTCAGCCCGGACTGCCCGCCCATCCGCTCGATGATCTCGCGGGCCCTGTCGTTGTCGCCGACCAGGTCGGCGGCGCCCTCGGTCAGGCCGCCGTAGACGACGCCGGCGAGGAGGAAACCGATGCTCCAGCCCAGCACCCCGCCCCGCTGCAGCCGCCAGGCCAGGGCGAAGGCGCTGCCGAGCCGTCCGGTGGGGGGTCCGGGGAGGGTCGGCAGGAAGCTCATGCCGACGTCGCGGCGGCCGGCCAGGCCGTAGGCCAGCGCGCCCTGTGCGAGGATCGCCGCCGCGAAGAGCCCCAGCACCCACCATCGTTCGTCCGCGAACGGCCGCAGGTTCTCCAGCCAGCCGAGCGGCGAGAGCCAGGTCAACGGTGACGAACCGTCGGTCCTGGCCGAGTCGCCCGCCGCCCGCAGGACGAAGGCGGCGCCGAGGACCGCCGCCGTCAGCCCGCGGGCCAGCCGTGCGCTCTGCGTGAGCTGGGCGACGACCGCCGCCGTCGTCGCGAACAGCATGCCCGCTGCGGCCAGACCGAGGCCGAACGCGGCGGCGCCCGCCGCCCCTTGACCCGCGAGGCCCGCCGTGACCAGCAGACCGAGGGCGGCGTCGGCGACGGCCGCCGCGAGCAGGGCCGCCGTCAGGGAGGCGCGCCGCCCGACCATGCCGGAGGCGATCAGCTCCTGACGGCCGCTCTCCTCCTCGTCACGGGTGTGCCGCACCACGACCAGCAGGCTCGTCACCGCGGCCAGGGCGGCTGCGAACACGCCGACCCGCCAGGCCGTCAGCGCGCCGAGCGAGTCGTCGAACACGGGGCCGATCAGGGCACGGAAGGAGGAGTTGGCGTCCATCTGCCGCAGCAGGTCGGCCCGGGCGGCCGGAGTGTCGTACAGGCCCTCGAGGCTGGCGGGCATGGACAGCACCATGAGGGTGTTCACGGCGACCCAGACCGGGATCAGCAGCCGGTCGCGGCGGAGCGCGAAGCGCAGCAGCGTTGCGGTGCCGGTGAGTTGGGAGAACCGGGGTGCGGCGAGGACGGTGGTCACTGCGCCGCCTCCTGGTAGTGCCGCAGGAACAGTTCCTCCAGTGTCGGCGGCGTCGACGTCAGCGACCGCACGCCCGACGCGCTCAACGACCGCAGCACGGCGTCCAGTCGGTCGGTGTCGACCTGGAGGCGGACCCGTCCGCCCCGCACCTCCAGGCCGTGCACGCCCGGCAGGTGCGCCAACCCGTCGGGGGCGCCGGCCAGTTCGGCGGTCACGCTGGTGCGGGTCAGATGGCGCAGGTCGGCCAGGGAGCCGGTCTCCACCGTGCGGCCCTTGCGGATGATGCTGACGCGGTCGCACAGTTCCTCGACCTCGCTGAGGATGTGGGAGGACAGCAGGATCGTCCGGCCCCGGTCGCGTTCCTCGCGCACACAGTGCTGGAAGACCTCCTCCATCAGGGGGTCGAGGCCGGACGTCGGTTCGTCCAGGATGAGGAGGTCGACGTCCGAGGCGAACGCGGCGACCAGGGCGACCTTCTGACGGTTGCCCTTCGAGTAGGTGCGGCCCTTCTTGGTGGGGTCCAGCTCGAAGCGGTCGATCAGCTCGGCGCGGCGGGCGGTGTCGAGGCCGCCGCCGCGCAGCCGTCCGTACAGGTCGATGACCTCGCCGCCGGAGAGGTTGCGCCACAGGGTGACGTCGCCGGGCACGTAGGCGATGCGCCGGTGCGCCTCGACCGCGTCCTTCCACGGGTCGCGGCCGAGGATCCGCGCGGCGCCCGAGTCGGCGCGCAGCAGGCCCAGCAGGACGCGGATGGCGGTGGACTTGCCGGCGCCGTTGGGGCCGAGGAAGCCGTGCACCTCCCCGGCCTCGACCTCCAGGTCGAGCCCGTCGAGCGCGTGGGTGCGGCCGAAGGACTTGTGCAGTCCGGACACCGTGATGGCCTTCGTCATGGCGCCGAACGTACGCTTCTTTCAGAAATTTGTGAAGTTAAGGAAATGTGTGAACCGTCGATAGGGTGGGGCCATGACCGAAACTGATGCGGACGGGCGGGACGAGGAGGCCGTGTCGCGGTTCGTCGAGTCCTTCGCCGCCCAACTCGTCGAGGCCGGTATGCAGCGCATGCCCGCCCGGGTCTTCGCCGCGCTCCTCTCCTCCGACGAGGGCGCGATGACCTCCGCCGAACTCGCCGGACAGCTCAGGATCAGCCCCGCCGCCGTCTCCGGCGCGGTGCGCTACCTGGCCCAGCAGCACATGGTCTCCCGCGAGCGCGAGCCCGGTTCCCGGCGCGAGCGCTACCGCGTGCACAGCGACCAGTGGTACGAGGCGCTGACCAACCGCGAGGCCGTGCTGAAGCGGTGGGAGGGGGCGCTGCGCGAGGGCGTCGAGAGCCTCGGCGGCGACACCGCCGCGGGACGCCGGATGTCCGAGACCCTCGCCTTCTTCGAGTTCGTCGACACCGAGATCGCCGCCATGATGGAACGCTGGCGACAGCACCGCGCACAGCTCTTCGGAGACGGCTGATGCCGTGACCCGGGCAGGTCCACCGGCCCGGCAGGCCTTTCCGGTCACGGCACCGGTGCCGTGTCCCGGACGCCCTGTTCCGGCCCGGGACGCGCGTTCTTCCGGGGTCCGCCGCTCACCGCACCGGCAGCATCAGCGCCAGCGCTCCCTCCCGCACGGTCCACGTCCGCCGGCGTACCGGGCCGGCGACCGCGGCGTCCGTCCGGTAGCGGAAGTCGGCCCCCGAGACGGTCACCGTCCGGCCGTACGCCCGCAGCGGCGCCGCCTCCGCGCCCACCGACGAGGGACGCACCACCACCTCGGCCGAGCCCGAGGCCCCGGGCGTCACCGACACCGCCTCCACCGGCTGGTCCAGGTCGACCAGGGTCGTCCCGTCCACCTCGACCCGCAGCCGGGCCGGGCCGGGCGGGAGCGGGGCGGCGACCGGCCGGGAGGGCCGGGAGGGCCTGACGGGGACGAGCGTGCGGACCAGCGACTGCAGCCAGGGCCGCCCCGCGGGGTCCGCCGGCAGGACGCCGCCGGCGGCCGGCGGCGCGGGGATCCGCAGCGTCCCCAGCACCACCCCGTCGCTGTCGTCGACCAGCAGGTCCAGCCGCCGCTCGGCCCCGTCCAGGACGGCCCGCGCCGCCGCGACCGGGCCCGTGGGCACGCCCAGGGCGTGCGCGACGGCCACGGAGCCGCCCACCGGCACCACCGACAGCACGCAGTCGGCCAGGGCCCGCTGCCGGTGCAGCAGGGCCACCGCCCGGGCCAGCGCACGGTCGTCGCCGATGACCACCGGCCGCCGCGATCCCCGCCGGGCCAGCGCCCGGGCGAATTCCTCCGGGTCCTCCGGCAGACACACCTTCGTGCTGGACGCACCCGCGCTGAGCACGTCTTTCGCGATCCGCACGGACTCCCCGTCCGCGCGCCGGGAGACCGGATCGATGATCACCAGCAGCTGATCGGACGTCGCGAAAGTCGCCACCTCGGTCCTGCCTCGCTTCCTCGGGTAGCATCTTTGTGCAAGAGCCCCTTGCGCTATTGCGCCAGGGGCTTCGTCTATTCCGGGGCATCCGGGTCCGACAACGGGCGACCAACGACGGTCGCGGCGCTCGCGGTGAACGTGGTGGAACGATCCACCACGTACGCCTCCGACCTTGGACATGCCCCACCCGGAAGGGGTGTACGCGCGTGCCCGCACTTGTGCTGCTCGGTGCTCAGTGGGGTGACGAAGGCAAGGGAAAGGCCACCGACCTGCTCGGTGGCTCGGTGGATTACGTGGTGCGTTACCAGGGTGGCAACAACGCCGGCCACACGGTCGTCGTGGGCGACCAGAAGTACGCACTCCACCTGCTCCCTTCCGGAATCCTGTCTCCCGGCTGTACGCCGGTCATCGGTAACGGTGTCGTCGTCGACCCGTCGGTCCTGCTCTCCGAGCTGAGCGGTCTGAACGAGCGCGGCGTCGACACGTCGAAGCTGCTGATCAGCGGCAACGCGCACATCATCACTCCGTACAACGTGACTGTCGACAAGGTGACCGAACGCTTCCTCGGAAAGCGCAAGATCGGCACCACCGGGCGCGGGATCGGTCCGACTTATGCCGACAAGATCAACCGGGTCGGCATCCGGGTCCAGGACCTGTACGACGAGTCCATCCTGATGCAGAAGGTGGAGGCGGCGCTCGACGCCAAGAACCAGCTGCTCACCAAGCTGTACAACCGTCGTGCGATCGCCGTCGACCAGGTCGTCGAGGAACTGCTCGGCTACGCGGAGAAGCTCGCTCCGTACGTCACCGACACGGTCCTCGTCCTCAACCAGGCGCTGGAGAACGACAAGGTCGTCCTCTTCGAGGGCGGTCAGGGCACGCTCCTCGACATCGACCACGGCACGTACCCCTTCGTCACCTCGTCCAACCCGACCGCGGGCGGCGCCTGCACCGGCGCCGGCGTGGGCCCGACGAAGATCAGCCGGGTCATCGGCATCCTGAAGGCCTACACGACCCGCGTCGGCGCGGGCCCCTTCCCGACCGAGCTGCTCGACGAGGACGGCGAGGCGCTGCGCCGTATCGGCGGCGAGCGGGGTGTGACCACCGGCCGCGACCGCCGCTGCGGCTGGTTCGACGCGGTCATCGCCCGCTACGCGACCCGCGTGAACGGCCTGACGGACTTCTTCCTGACCAAGCTCGACGTCCTGACCGGCTGGGAGCAGATCCCGGTGTGCGTGGCGTACGAGATCGACGGCAGGCGCGTCGAGGAACTGCCGTACTCGCAGAGCGACTTCCACCACGCGAAGCCGATCTACGAGACGCTCCCCGGCTGGTCCGAGGACATCACCAAGGCGAAGTCGTTCTCCGACCTGCCGAAGAACGCCCAGGCGTACGTGAAGGCGCTGGAGGAGATGTCCGGCGCCCCGATCTCCGCTATCGGCGTCGGCCCGGGCCGGGACGAGACGATCGAGATCAACTCGTTCCTGTAGCAGCGGCGAACAGCACCGCCGGCGGCGGCGAAGAGCACCGTCGGCGGTAGTCGGCCCGGGCCGGTCAGGACATCCTCGACCGGCCCGTGGTCTGTCCGCGGTGCCGCCCGGGACCGGTCCGCCGCACCGGCGGTGACCGAGGCCGGGCGTCCGTCCGTCGGTGGCGGGTGGACGTCTCGGCTCACGTCCTCCTCGTCGCTCTCCCCGGGGACAGGCAGGGAGAAATGCCCCATACGGGACTACTCTGAGGGTGACATCCGTGTGTGCCGATCAGAGGAAGGTGACTGCGATGCGCGTGATGCTCAAGGCGTCCATGGACACGGAGAAGGCGAACGAGGCCATCCGGAGCGGGACCCTGGCCAAGCTCATCGAGGAGTCGATGGAGCAGATCAAGCCCGAGGCGGCCTACTTCACCACCGACCACGGCAAGCGCACCGCCTACGTGTTCTTCGACATGCAGGACAGCGCCCAGATGCCCGTGCTCAGCGAGCCGTTCTTCCTCAACCTCGGGGCCGAGATCGCCTACACACCGGTGATGAACATGGAGGACGTGCAGAGGGGACTGTCCCAGCTCGGCCGCTGACGGACCGCGGCCGGCTCAGCTGAAGACGATCATCGACCCCTGCGCCAGACTCCGCGTCGCCGCCGCGTGCAGCCCGAGCCAGACGTGCCGCTCACGTGCGAAGGGGCTGGGATCGTACGGCGCCGGGACAGCCGGCTCCTCCAACTCCGTGGGGCCGGCGGGCGGCTGGGGGGCCGCCGGAGGGTTGGCCGGATCGATGCCGATGGACGGGGCCACGAACTCCAGTTCCCGCAGCAGCGACTGGGCGGAGCCCAGGGGGCCGCCGCCCGCGAGGAGTTCGTCGTTCGACAGCGGCTGCGGGAAGTCCACGGGGACGTACGCGCCCGCGTGGTCGTAGTGCCAGACCAGGTGGGACTGCTGGGCCGTCCCCTGGAACATCTCCAGCAGCTGCTCGTAGTCGCCGCCCAGCTCGTCCACCGGAGTCACCGGCAGCTGGCACACCTGGAGCAGGTAGGCGCGGCGCAGGAAGTGCAGGGCGTCGTAGTCGAAGCCCGCGACCGGGGCGACCTCCCCGGACAGTCCCGGCATGTACTGGTACACCGGCACCGGCGGGAGTCCCGCCTCCGCCAGCACCTTGTTGTACTGGGCGAGTTCGTCCGCGAAGGGGTTGTCGGGGGTGTGGCACAACACGTCGACGAGCGGCACCAGCCACAGGTCACAGGCCAAAGAGAGCTCCTCACTCAGTACGTTGACCGGTCAGGGAAGACTAGTCGGTGCGGCACGCGTCAGCTCCCCTCGTGCAGATCCCATACCCACACTCCGGCCACCCGCCTCCCGGGCCGGCCGACCAGTTCGTCCACGGTCTCACGCAGCCGGTCCGCGTGGCGCCGAGGGACCAGCACCAGTACGCCCGCCCGCCAGTACGCGAAGTCCTCGCGGGCCTCGGCGCGGGCCTGGGCGTCGATCACCGGCACCACGCCGGTCTGGCGCACGTCGCGCAGCAGACTCGCCGTGAAGCGCAGCGGGACGCCGTAGACGCCGGTACGGTCGCCGTCCCCGTAAGGGCCGTTGAAGTAGCCGCCGGGCATCCGGAAGCCGAGGCCGGACGCCGTCTGCCAGTGCAGGGCCTCGGCGTCCTCCGGTTCGGCGAGCGGCACCGGGACCAGCGTCTCGCCGGGCCGGACGTAGGCCTTCCAGACGCCGTCCGCGAAGAAGGCGGGCGTCTCGGCGCGCGGCTCGGACCTCAGCGGCGCCGGGACGAGGGGGAGCAGGGCGACGCAGACGGCCAGCAGCCCGGCGTACTGGGTGCCGAGCCGGCGGGCGTGGGCCAGCCGGTCGACGGCCAGGGCGAGCAGCATGCCGAGCGCCGGGGCGCAGACCAGCGCGACCCGGCTCTCGATGACCGACTCGAAGAGCGGGAGGCCGGCCAGCGGGGCCCAGGGGCCGGGCACGGTGACGCCGGTGAGGGGCACGGCGACCCGGGCGCCGAGGGACAGCACCGCCGCGGCCAGCGCCGTGCAGGCCAGCGCCTTGACCGCGGGCCGCCGCCACAGCAGCGCGGCGATCGCGAACGCGAGCAGGACCAGCGGCCAGCCGTAGAAGGCGTTCTGCTCGGTGGGGTTCAGGGAGAGCGCGTCGGCGCGGTCGGCGTCGCCCGCGATCAGCGAGCGCTCGGCGAACGAGACCAGCGACCGCACGGAGTTGGTGACTCCGGGCGCGGAGCCGTGGTCGACGCTCGTGTAGCTCTGCGGCCCGGAGAACTGCCAGGCCAGCGGATAGAGGACGAGCGGCAGACAGACGGCTGCGGCGATCGCGAGGCCGTTCAGCAGCGGGCGGGCCGCCGTGCGCGCCACTTCGGGGCGCACGGCGCCGTAGGCCACGGCGAACAGGAACATGCCCAGGGCGGCGAGCAGCAACGACTCCTGGCCCAGGAAGAACTGGTAGGCCGTCAGCAGGCCGAGGGCGACCGCGTCGCGGGTGGTCCGCCGTCCGGCCGTCAGCCGCAGGGCGCGCTCGATGATCGGCGGGATCATGAAGAGCACGACGAAGTTCGGGTGGGCGTTGGCGTGGCTGACCATCGGCGGGGCGAACGCGGCCAGCGCGGCTCCGGTGAAGGCGGCCGCCCGCTGCGCCACGAGCCGCCGCACGATCAGCCGGTACCAGGCGACGGCGGTGGCGGTCAGACCGAGCGTCATCACCAGGCTGAGCGTGACGGCGGGCCCGAACAGCAGGGTCACGGGTGTGAGCGGCACCGACAGGCCCGGCATCGCCGTGTTGGCCATCAGGTTCACGCCGCCGGGGAAGCCCTGGAGGTCGGTGAACAGGGGGTTGCGCAGGTGGGCGACGTTGTCGGCGGTCACCGCGAAGAACCACTCCCACTGGTTCTGGTCCTGCAGGGAGTCGGTGAGATAGCGCTGCGCCGGGTCGAAGAAGCGTCCGGAGAAGAGTGTGACCGCCAGCGCGAGGAAGAGGACGGCCGCCAGGACGTCGGCGGGTCTCGGTACGGGGAGTCGCAGCCGGACCAGGTCGCGCAGGAAGCGGAGGTAGTCCGCCGGGCGGACCTTCGAGCCGGGCTGGTGGGACCAGTGCACGGGCACCTCGGCGACCGGCCAGTCCGCCCGCCGGAAGTGGCGCAGCACCTCCACGTCGATGGCCCAGCCGTCGAGGCGGGAGGCGGCGAAGGCGGTGCGCGCCTTGTCGCCGTCGAAGAGCTTGAACCCGCACTGGGTGTCGTGCGTCCCGGGCAGCGTCGTCCGGCGTATCAGCAGGTTGCCGGCCGCGCCGAGGAGTTCGCGCATCCGGTGCTGGCGGCTGCCGAGGGTGGCGCCGGGGACGGCCCGCGAGCCGATCGCCGCCGCGTGCCCGTCGGCGAGGGCCTTCTCCAGGCGGGCCAGCTCCTCGACGGGGGTGGCGAGGTCGGCGTCCGTGACCAGCACCCGGCGGCCCCGGCTGGCGGCGACGCCCAGGCGCAGGGCGTGGCCCTTGCCCCGGCGGCCGGTGCCGGAGCCGGTGACGAGCCGGACGCGCGGGTCGCGGCGGACGGTGACGAGTTCGCGGGTGGCGTCGGTGGAGCCGTCGTCGGCGACCACGATCTCCCAGCTGCCGCAGGGGCTCCCGGGGGCGTCCAGGTGGCGGCCGACCGCGTCCAGGGTGGGGCCGAGCCGTCGCTCCTCGTTGTAGGCGGGGACGACGACGGACAGCTCGACGGCCGGGGCGGCGGACGGCGCGGTGGGGGCGTGCGCGGCAGGGGCGTCCGCCCGGCTCATCCCGCGGCCAGCCGCTCGATCAGGGTGATGGACTCGGTGTTGTACGCGGCGAGCATCCTGCGGGCGGCGGCGGTGTCTCGGCGGTACAGGGCGTCGACGAGTTCGGTGTGGCCGGACCACAGGAAGCCGCGCAGATCGCTCAGCCGGCGCAGGTGCTGCACCGTGCACACCCAGGACTGCACGCGCAGCCGGTGCAGGAAGTCGGCGAGGTAGGGGTTGCCGAAGAAGGCGCTCAGCTCGCGCCAGAAGCGCAGGTCGTAGCCGATGAGGACGGTGAGGTCGCCCGCGGCGGCGGCGCGCTGCGCCTCCTCGCCGCGGCGGCGCACCCCGGCGATGGCGGCCGCGGTCCGCGGCTCGTCGAAGTCGCGCTGGTCCTGGCGGCCGCCGTCGAGGGCGATGAACATGCCCTCGATGATCAGGTTGCGCGCCTCGATCATGCCGCGGTAGTCCTCGACGGAGAACTCGTGGACCCGGAAGCCCCGGTGCTGGTCGGCGTCGAGGAGACCTTGTGCCGAGAGGTCGACGAGGGCCTCGCGGACGGGGGTGGCGGAGACGCCGTACTGCTCGGCGATCTCCTTCACCGTGAACTCCTGCCCGGGCTGGAGCCGTCCCGACAGCACCTCGTCGCGAAGCGCGTCGGCGATCTGCTGGCGCAGGGTGCTGCGCGTCACTGCGCCGTTGCCGGTGCTGCCGGGCATGGTCGAGGCGTCTCCTCGTCGGGGGCGGAAGAATGGCGTGCTCTTCGCTATGTACGAGCACGCCAGCTTACGCGTTCGATGAAATCGAGCCCCCTTCGAGGGAATCCCGACGGAATCCCGCCCGGGTCCCGCCGGAGAGCGTCGGGAAACCGGCGGGATTCGGGGAAGCGGCCCCGGGGGCGGGTCGCCGGCCGGGCCTACTCGGTGAACTCGTCG
Source organism: Streptomyces sp. P3 (assembly GCF_003032475.1). NCBI lineage: Bacteria > Bacillati > Actinomycetota > Actinomycetes > Kitasatosporales > Streptomycetaceae > Streptomyces > Streptomyces sp. P3. The sequence continues at coordinate 1,847,549 of NZ_CP028369.1, read as the reverse complement.
GCCGCCGAGAGCGCCGTGTCGAGGGCCGCGAGGCCTTCCTTGACCTCCGACTCGCAGACGTTGAGCGGCGGCACGAAATGCGTGCGGTTCATGTTCACGAACGGCCACACGCCGGCCTTCCTGGCCGCCGCGCCGAACGCCGCCATGGCCGCGTTGGCCTCGCCGGCCGCGTTGTACGGCACCAGCGGTTCGCGGGTCTCGCGGTTCTTCACCAGTTCGACCGCCCAGAACATGCCGACCCCGCGCACCTCGCCGACGCTCGGGTGCCGCTCGGCCAGTGCCCGCAGCCCCGGCTCGACGAGGGAGGCGCCGAGGCGCTTCGCGTTCTCGACGACGCCCTCCTCCGCCATGACCTCGATCGTCGCGACGGCGGCCGCGCAGGCCAGCGGATGCCCCGAGTACGTCAGGCCGCCCGGGTAGGGCCGCTTGCCGAAGGTCTCCGCCACGGCGCCGGAGATGGCCACTCCGCCGAGCGGCACGTATCCGGAGTTCACGCCCTTGGCGAAGGTCATCAGGTCGGGCACGACGCCGGACAGGTCGGCCGCGAACCACTCCCCGGTGCGTCCGAACCCGGCCATGACCTCGTCGAGGACGAAGACGATCCCGTGCCGGTCGCAGATCTCGCGGACGCCCGCGAGGTAGCCGGGCGGCGGGACCATGATCCCGGCGGTGCCCGGGATCGTCTCGAGGATGATCGCGGCGATGGTCGCCGGCCCCTCGAAGGCGATCGTCGTCTCGAGGTGTTCGAGGGCGCGCGCGGTCTCCTGCTCCTCGGTCTCGGCGTAGAAGCGGGAGCGGTAGAGGAAGGGCGCCCAGAAGTGCACGACGCCGGCCGTGGCGGTGTCGGAGGCCCAGCGGCGCGGGTCGCCGGTGAGGTTCACGGCCTGCTGGGTGCCGCCGTGGTAGGAGCGGTAGGCGGAGAGCACCTTGGCGCGGCCGGTGTGCAGCCGGGCCATGCGCACGGCGTGCTCGACGGCGTCGGCCCCGCCGTTGGTGAAGAAGATCTTGTCCAGGTCGCCGGGGGTGCGCTCGGCGATCAGCCGGGCCGCCTCGGAGCGGGCCTCGATCGCGAAGGCGGGGGCGAAGGTGGTCAGGCGTGCGGCCTGCTCCTGTATCGCGGCGACGACCTTCGGGTGCTGGTAGCCGATGTTCGTGTAGACGAGCCCGCTGGTGAGGTCGAGGTACCGGTTGCCGTCGTAGTCCCAGAAGTACGACCCCTCGGCGCCGGCCACGGCGAGCGGGTCGATGAGCTCCTGGGCGGACCAGGAGTGGAAGACGTGCGCGCGGTCGGCGGCCTTGACGGCGGCGCCGGCCCGGGGGTCGGTCTGAGGGGTCATGTCAGTGAGCGTAAATGTCCGCGATGCGGAAGCGGTATCGGCGTCCTGTTCGGTGGGCGGGGCGATTCCGCGACAGGTTGTCGGGCGTGGGGGAGGGGGACGGCGAAGCGCGGGCCGCGGTCGCCCGCGTCGAACCCGGGCACGCGGCCTGCGCCGGCCGGCGGGCCGGCGAAGGCGTACGGAGGGGCGAGCTCGCCGAGGCCGTACACGTCCTGGAACGCCTGTCCCAGGTGCGGGACGCACTGGAGCAGCCCGTTACGCAACCGTAGACATCGCGCCGCACAACTCCCCGAACGGCCGGATTATTCTCGGCTGGATTGCACATGTCTCGATCACACATGTGCGGGAAAGGCGGCGCCGCGATGGAGAAGCTGGGCCAGGGGGACCCGCAGCGCATCGGCGGTTACCGGCTGCTCGCGCGGCTGGGTGCGGGCGGCATGGGGCAGGTGTACCTCGCCCGCTCGGACCGCGGGCGGACGGTCGCCGTGAAGCTGGTGCGGCCGGAACTGGCGGCGCGCGAGGAGTTCCGGGCGCGGTTCCGGCAGGAGGTGCGCAACGCGCAGCGGGTCGGCGGATTCTGGACCGCGCCCGTCCTCGACGCCGACACCGAGGCCGCCGTTCCCTGGGTCGCCACCGGCTATGTCGCCGGGCCGAGCCTCCAGCAGGTCGTGAGCCACGACCACGGCCCGCTGCCCGAACGGTCGGTGCGCATCCTCGCCGCCGGGCTCGCGCACGCGCTCACCAACATCCACGCGGCCGGCATCGTCCACCGCGACCTCAAGCCGTCCAACGTGATGGTGACCATCGAGGGGCCGCGCGTCATCGACTTCGGCGTCGCGCGGGCGCTGGAGAGCGTGACCGGCGACAGCCGGCTGACCCAGACCGGCGCGGTGATCGGCTCGCCCGGCTTCATGGCCCCCGAACAGCTGCGGGGCGCCCCGGTCACGCCCGCCAGCGACGTCTTCTGCCTCGGCTCGGTCATCACCTACGCCGCCACCGGCGCCCTGCCGTTCGGCTCCGCCGACAGCGGTGTGCCGGCCCTGATGTTCCGCATCGCGGAGAACGAGCCCGACCTCGCGGGCGTCCCCGAGGGCATCGCCGACCTGGTCCGCGGCTGTCTGCGCAAGGACCCGGGGGCCCGTCCCTCCCTCGAGAGGGTCCTGGAGCTCACCGGCGTCGACGACACCGTCTCCGACGGCCGCTCCCGCGACCCGTGGCTGCCCGGCGCCCTGGTGGCCCAGCTCGGCCGGCACGCCGTACGGCTGCTGGAGGTGGAGGACCCGGAGGGCGCGGACACCTCGGCGGACACCGCCCGGTGGAGCCCCACCGCTCCGTCCGAGGCCGCGCCCCAGCACTCCGGGCCGCGCGGCGACGCGCTCGCGCCGGACCACCGGCCCACGCTGGTCGCGGGTCCCGGCGGCGTGCCGCAGCAGACGCACCCGTCCCAAGCGGGCCCCGCCCCGGCCCACCCGGCGTACGGCTTCCCGCCCCGGCATCCGCAGCAGGCGCCCTCCGCCCCCGGTTACGGCCACCATCCGACGCCGGGCGTGCCGGCCCCCTACAACCCGTACGCGGCGGACGGCGGCGGCCCCGGCGGTGCTCCGCCGTACGCCGCTTACGGGCCGGACGAACCCGTCGGCCCGCAGGACCCGCCGGGCCGCAGCCGCCGGGCGACGGTCCTGCTCGTCCTGGTCGCCCTGGTGGTCGCGGTCGCCGCAGGCGGCTCGGTGTACGCGTTCATGAACGGCGACGACGACAGCGCCGCGGGCCCGTCGCCCAGCACCTCGGCCTCCCGCACCGCGGGTTCCTCGCCGGAGGCCGACCCGTCGTCGTCCCCCTCCACGTCCGCCTCCCCGTCCCCGTCGCGGAGCGGGGAGGTCCCGGCGGCCTACCTCGGCGACTGGACCGCCACGATCAGGAACGACACCGGCACCAACAAGCGCCGGCTGACCATCTCGCAGGGCGAGGTGGGGGACACGGTGCTCGTCCTCGCCGCCGACGGCGACTCCTACCACTGCGAGTTCAGCGCCACCCTCGCCGGGCGTCCCGGCGAGGACGGCCCGCTGCGGATCGGCCCGTCCAAGGTCACCGCAGGCCGGCCCCTCTCCTCCTGCACCCCCGGCGCCGCCTCGGAGGTCACCCTCCTCCCCGACGGCAGCCTGCAGCGCGTCAACACCGGCACCGGGGAGAAGCTGACGTACACCCGCGGCTGAGAGAAGACGCGCGGCCGGGCATGAGCGCGCGGCCGGGATTGAGGCGCGCTGCCCGGCTCGAGGCGCGTGGCCGGGAGCGACGCCGCCCCGACGGTCGCCATGGGCGGACGGGCCCTCGAGAGCGCCGCCGGTGTCAGCGGGGCTCCGGCGGCCGTTGGCGGGGCATGTTCGGCCGGGCGTTCGCTCCCGGCGGCGAGGGGAACCTGCCCGGGCCGCCGCCCGCGTCCACCCGTCCGCCCATGGCGACCGCCGTCTGGATGCCCAGGGGCGCGGGACCGGTGCGGAACTCCACCATCCAGTCGGCCGTCTCCGCTCGCACCAGGTCGGCGACGTCCTCGGAGAACCGGCGCAGCACCGCCAGACACCGCTCGGCCGCCTCGCTCGCCGTGCCCTCGGCCGGGCCCAGCACCTCCCGGACGCTCTCCGAGGCCCATTCGAACTGCAGCACCTGCAGCCTGCGCTGCACGGCCTGCGCGGTGGCGACGTCCCGCATCCAGCCCGAGGTCACCCCGAAGAACCGGTCCACCGCCAGGCACGCCACCGCCAGCAGCAGCGCCAGATACCCCCAGGGCGCCACGCCGTCCGTCACCCGGGTCAGGTCCAGCAGCGGCAGCGCGGCCCCGCACACCGCCCCGGCGGCCGCGCCCGTACGCAGGGCCCGCGCGCCCCGCCGCTTCCACACCCGGTCGGCGAGGTACCAGGCGGCCGTCTCCAGCGCTCCCCGCTCCACCCACCGGTACAGCTCGTCCAGCCGCTCGGCGGGCTCGCCCCAGTCCCCCAGGGGGAACGCCCGTCCGGTCAGGTCGCCCGGCCGCAGCCCGGCCGCGCCGCCCTCGCCCCGCCCGTCCTGAGGCGGTCCTTCGGGCTGCATCTCCGGCTGCTGAGCCACCCGCACTCCCTCCCGATCCCGACTGATCCGGCCGATCCCGACCGATCCGGCCGATCCGGCCGCTCACGTTGCGTGACGCCCGCGACGTGCCTGATGCCCGGCACTGATGCGCCGGACCTTTCCTACCTCCCAATGGGTGGCGAAGAGGAAGGTTTCGTCTCTTTGACGCCTGGAAGTGGGCCTTGATCAGGTATAGGACTCCCGCACAACTCACTCGAAAGAGTGCTGGGGCGACACCCGCACAGACCACGTAGGCTCGTGCCGAGCGGCAAAAAACCGTTCGAGGACGCGCCCGACAGTCGTAGAACACAGGAGTTGATCGTGATTCCCGGTGGTGGCCAGCCCAACATGCAGCAGCTGCTCCAGCAGGCCCAGAAGATGCAGCAGGACCTGGCCCGCGCCCAGGAGGAGCTGGCGAACACGGAGGTCGACGGGCAGGCGGGCGGCGGACTGGTGAAGGCCACGGTGACCGGCTCCGGCGAGCTGCGCGGGCTGAAGATCGACCCGAAGGCGGTCGACCCGGAGGACACCGAGACCCTCGCCGACCTGATCGTCGCGGCCGTCCAGGCGGCCAACGACAACGCGCAGACCCTGCAGCAGCAGAAGCTCGGCCCGCTGGCCCAGGGCCTGGGCGGCGGCAGCGGCATTCCGGGTCTGCCTTTCTAGGGCCGGTCCGCCTTACGCGGACCGGCCTCGGCCGACTACCGTACGTACCGCAAGGAACCCCAGGAAGGACGGCAGTCCGTTGTACGAAGGCGTGGTCCAGGACCTCATCGACGAGCTCGGGCGGCTGCCCGGCGTCGGTCCCAAGAGCGCGCAGCGGATCGCCTTCCACATCCTGCAGGCGGAGCCGACGGACGTACGGCGCCTCGCGCACGCCCTCCTGGAGGTCAAGGCGAAGGTCCGCTTCTGCGCGACCTGCGGCAACGTGGCGCAGGAGGAGCTGTGCGGCATCTGCCGCGACCCGCGCCGCGATCCGACCTGCATCTGCGTCGTGGAGGAGCCGAAGGACGTCGTCGCGATCGAGCGCACGCGCGAGTTCCGCGGCAAATACCACGTCCTGGGCGGCGCGATCAGCCCGATCGAGGGGGTCGGCCCCGACGACCTGCGGATAAGGGAACTCCTCGGGCGGCTGGCGGACGGCACGGTCACGGAGCTGATCCTGGCCACCGACCCGAACCTGGAGGGCGAGGCCACCGCCACGTACCTCGCCCGCATGATCAAGCCCATGGGCCTGAAGGTCACCCGCCTGGCCAGCGGCCTCCCGGTGGGTGGCGACCTGGAATACGCGGACGAGGTCACCCTCGGCCGCGCCTTCGAGGGGAGACGACTCCTAGATGTCTGACGCCACGCTGCACGCGACCGGCCCGAACCCGGACGACTTCGCGGTCCAGATCGCGGACCAGGTGGAGAGTTTCCTGGTAGCGGTCACCGAGGTGGCCAAGGGCGACGAACCGGGCTCGGCGGTCCCCTTCCTCCTCCTGGAGGTCTCCCAGCTCCTGCTGGCCGGCGGCCGTCTCGGCGCCCACGAGGACATCGTCCCCGACGAGCGCTACGAGCCCGACCCGGGCTTCGAACCGGACGCCGACGAGCTCCGCGAGAACCTGGCCCGCCTGCTGGACCCGGTCGACGTCTACTCCGAGGTCTTCGACCCCTACGAGCCCCGCAAGGCGCCCGTGCCGGCCCGGATCTCCGACGACCTCGCGGACGTGATCGCCGACCTGCGCCACGGCATGGTCCACTACCGCGCGGGCCGCATCACCGAGGCCCTGTGGTGGTGGCAGTTCTCCTACTTCTCCAACTGGGGCTCCACGGCGTCGGCGACGCTGCGCGCCCTGCACTCGGTCCTCGCCCACATCCGCCTGGACCAGCCCCTGGAAGAGCTGGACGGCCTCGACACCGACCAGTCCCCGCTGGGCGACGAGACCCTGGAGTTCGAGGCGGGCCGGGTGATGGCCGAGGAGATCGGCGGACAGCTCGGCGTACGGCCCCGCACCTAGAAGTTGAATGAAGATCTTGCTCCGGTCGCCCGGCTCGCCCCGGATCGCCGGTAGATGTCGATCGTCACGAACCGGTGCGAGCCGGGCGTGATTTCAAGATCTTCAGGGCACTTCCAGTGCCGTGAGCCGCTGCGGCCCGGGTACGCCCAGGGCTCCGGGGACGGGCCGGTCAGAGGGACACGGCCGTCCCCGTGACGCCGATCCCCGTGTCCCGCCCGTCGGGCACGGACACCGTGAGGGTGCTCGGGCGGCCCATGTCGACGCCCTGGTGGATCGTCAGGGTCTGTGGCGGTGAGACGAGCCCGAGCTCCCGCAGATACCCGCCGAGGGCGGCGGCCGCCGCGCCGGTGGCCGGGTCCTCGACGATCCCGCCGGGCGGGAACGGGTTGCGGGCGTGGAAGACGGTGGGGGACTCCCGCCACACCAGGTCGACGGTGGTCCACTCCCGGCGGGCCATGAGGGCGGACAGGGCGGGCATGTCGTAGTCGAGGTCGGCCAGCCGGCCGCGGTCGGCCGCGGCGACGACCGGATGCCGGGCCCCGGCGTAGGCCACGCGGGGCGGCAGGGCCGGGTCGAGCTCGTCGGCGGACCAGCGCAGTGCCGCCAGCAGTGCCGTCAGATCGTCGTCGGCCAGGGGCTCCGTGTGCGGGGCGACGCTCACCAGGGTCGCCACCGTGCTGCCGTCGTCGGCCACGGCGGTGGTGACGGGGACCGTCCCGACACCCGTGTGCAGGACCAGCGAACCCGGCCCGTGCCGCTCGGCGTGGGCGACCGCCGTGGCGATCGTCGCGTGGCCGCAGAACGGCACTTCGGCGAGTGGGCTGAAGTACCGGACGAACAGGCCGCCTTCGTCGCACGGCACGGCGAACGCCGTTTCCGAGTAGCCGACTTCGGCCGCCGTCGCCAGCATGGTCTTCTCGTCGATGCCGGTGGCGTCGAGCACCACGCCGGCGGGGTTGCCGCCGGCCGGGTCGGCGCTGAACGCCACATACCGCAGAACCTTCATGCGGCGACCGTAGCGCAGCCCGCCGCGGGCCGTCCGGCCGCCGGCGGCCGAGAATTGGGAGGGTCTTAAACCTCCCCTGTACGGCGGCTGCACCGGCCCTAACCGGCCGGACGCGAATCTTGAGTCATCCAACAGCACCAAGCCGCACAGGAGTTGCGATGACCCGCAAGACCCGCATACGCGCCGCCCTCGTCACCGCCACTGCCGTCGTCACCGCGGCCACGGTGTCGGTCGGAGTCAGTTCGGCCGGCTCCGAGAAGCCCTCGAAGCCCAGCAAGAAGCAGATCGCCGCCCTGTTCGACGGCTGGAACGCCGCGCTGCAGACCCGTGACCCGAAGACCGTGGCCGACCGCTACGCCAAGGACGCGGTCCTGCTGCCCACCCTCTCCAACAAGGTCCGCACCGACCGCGCCGGCATCGTCGACTACATGGAGCACTTCCTCCACAACAAGCCGGTCGGCAAGAAGATCGAGACGCACATCAACGTCCTCGACGGCAACTCCGCCCTCGACAGCGGCGTGTACCAGTTCACGCTCACCGACCCGGCCACCGGCAAGAAGAACGTCGTCCAGGCCCGTTACACCTACGAGTACGAGAAGCGCGGCGGCAAGTGGCTGATCGTCAACCACCACTCGTCGGCGATGCCCGAGAGCTGACCGCCCCGGTTCACCCCGCCCGCGGGGCGGCACGGAGCGTGAAGCACACACGCAGACCGCCCCCGGGGGCGTCCTCGAGGCGCACCGTCCCGCCGTCGTCCGTCACCAGTTGTCTGACGACGGCGAGGCCCAGCCCGGACCCGGAGCGCCCGGTGAGGCCCTGACCGCGCCAGAAGCGGTCGAAGGCACGGGACTTCTCCGCGTCCGACATGCCCGGACCCTCGTCCGCCACGGACATGACCACCTCGCCCGCCGCGGACTCCAGCCGGACGGTGATCCGCCCGCCGTCCGGCGACACCTCCAGGGCGTTCGAGAGCACGTTGTCCAGCACCTGTTCCAGATGACCGGGGCTGGCCAGCACAGACGGCCGGCCGTCGACACCACTCCCCCTGAGCGCGATGGTCACTCCGCGCTCGTCGGCGGCCGGTCTCCACACCGTCAGCCGTTCGGCCACGATGTCCTTCAGCGGCAGCGGCTCCGCCGCCGTCACCTTGGCCTCGGCGCGGGCCAGCACCAGCAGGCCGTTCACCAGCCGGCTCATGCGGACCACCTCCGCCGTGGCCTGCTCCACGTCCTCGCGGACGAACTCGTCGTCCACCCCGTCCGCGATGTTGTCCAGCGACAGCCGCAGCGCGGTGAGCGGGGTCCGCAGCTGGTGCGAGGCGTCCGCGACGAAGATGCGCTGCGAGGCGACCAGGGTGTCCAGGCGTTCCGCGCCCTGGTTGAGGGTGCGCGCCAGCGTCTGCGTCTCCGGCGGGCCCGTGACCGGAGAGCGCGCGGTGAGGTCGCCGTCGCTGAACCTGCTCGCCATCGAGTTGAGCGCGCGCAGCGGCGCGGTGATCCGGCGGGCGGCGTACGCGCCGATCGCGGCCGCCGCTCCGAGCACGAGGACGGCGAGCCCCGCGCGAAAGCCCCAGATGCTCCACAGCCGCCGGGTCATGTCCGAGGTGGAGTAGACGATCCGCACGGCCGCCTCGCCCTGGGCGGGCACGGTGACCGTCAGCTGGTCGCCCCAGATGAAGTCCGAGCCCCAGTCCGTGGTCGGCTTGTTCTCCCGCACGGCCCTGGTCAGTGCGGGGCCCGCGGCGGGCCCGGGCAGGTCCGGGGCGCAGCTGCGGGTGGGGGTCACCTGGACGTGGCCGGGGGTCCCCTCGCCGTACGCCTCGGCCACCTCGGTCAGCGCCTTGCACGAGATGCGGTCGCCGTTGCCCAGCAGCAGCGCCATGGTGTTGGCCTCGCGCATGACGGAGAGCTCGGTGTCGTCGCGCAGCTGCTTGGTGAGCGTGAAGGCGACCGGCACCGTGAACAGCAGGATGGCGACCGCGACCAGCAGGATGTAGCTGCGGATGAGCTGGCGGTTCATGCGGACTCGGCGTCCTCGACGATCTCCAGCCGGAAGCCGACCCCGCGCACCGCCGCGATGGCGACGACGCCGGCGAGCTTCCGCCGCAGGGCCGCCACGTGCACGTCCAGCGTCTTCGTCGGGCCGAACCAGTTCGCGTCCCAGACCGCTTCCATGATCTGTTCCCGCGACATCAGCGCGCCCGGCTCCTCGGTGAGGAAGGCGAGCAGGTCGTACTCCTTCGGCGCGAGCGCGATCTCCGCGCCGTCCACGTGGACGCGGGCCGCCTTGCGGTCGATGGTGAGGCGTGCCCCATAGCGGTCGGCCGGGGCGCCGGCGGCCGTGCGCGGCTGCACGCGCCGCATCACCGCGCGTATCCGGGCGATGACCTCGCGCACCCCGAACGGCTTGGACACGTAGTCGTCAGCGCCCAGCTCGAGGCCGACCACCCGGTCCGTCTCGTCGCTGCGGGCGCTGATCACGATGATCGGCACGCCGCCGCGCTCGCGCAGCGCCTTGCAGACGTCGAGGCCGTCGGTGTCGGGCAGCCCCAGGTCCAGCAGGACCACGTCGTAGGGGCCGGGGTGGGCGAGGGCGGCGGCGCCGGTGCTCACCCAGTCGACCGCGAAGCCGTACCGCTTCAGCCCGCGTCGGAGCGATTCGGCGACCGGCTCGTCGTCTTCCACCAGAAGTACGTGCACGCTCGCACATTAGTCCTTGAAACTTAATTCACAGCTATCACCGGCGCGAGAGTGGGCAGGGACCACCAGAGCGCGTCGGCATCTCACCATGCGGTACCCCGGAGGTGGATTTCGGGCGCTCGTTAGACTGAGCCGACCGCAGTACAAGGGCGTATGTGCGGAAAGAGACAAACTGAGCGAGGAGCGCACGTGGGCCTTGTCGTGCAGAAGTACGGAGGCTCCTCCGTAGCCGATGCCGAGGGCATCAAGCGCGTCGCCAAGCGGATCGTGGAAGCGAAGAAGAACGGCCACCAGGTGGTCGTCGTCGTTTCCGCGATGGGCGACACGACGGACGAGCTGATCGATCTCGCCGAGCAGGTGTCACCGATGCCCAGCGGCCGGGAATTCGACATGCTGCTGACCGCCGGAGAGCGGATCTCCATGGCCCTGCTGGCCATGGCGATCAAGAACCTGGGCCACAGCGCCCAGTCGTTCACCGGCAGCCAGGCAGGCGTCATCACCGACTCGGTCCACAACAAAGCCCGGATCATCGACGTCACGCCGGGCCGCATCCGGACCGCGCTGGACGAGGGCAACATCGCCATCGTCGCCGGGTTCCAGGGCGTCAGCCAGGACAAGAAGGACATCACCACGCTCGGGCGCGGCGGGTCCGACACGACGGCCGTCGCCCTCGCCGCCGCGCTCGACGCCGAGGTCTGCGAGATCTACACCGACGTGGACGGCGTGTTCACCGCCGACCCGCGCGTGGTGAAGAAGGCCCGCAAGATCGACTGGATCGCCTTCGAGGACATGCTGGAGCTCGCGGCCTCCGGCTCCAAGGTGCTGCTCCACCGCTGTGTGGAGTACGCCCGCCGCTACAACATCCCGATCCACGTCCGCTCGTCCTTCAGCGGGCACGAGGGCACGTGGGTCAGCAGTGCACCGATCGAGCAAGGGGACAAGCCGGTGGAGCAGGCCATCATCTCCGGTGTCGCGCACGACACCTCCGAGGCCAAGGTCACGGTCGTCGGCGTGCCGGACAAGCCGGGCGAGGCCGCCGCGATCTTCCGCACGATCTCCGACGCCGAGATCAACATCGACATGATCGTGCAGAACGTGTCCGCGGCCTCCACCGGCCTGACGGACATCTCCTTCACGCTGCCCAAGGCCGAGGGCCGCAAGGCCATCGACGCCCTGGAGAAGAACAAGTCCGGCATCGGCTTCGACTCGCTGCGCTACGACGACCAGATCGGCAAGATCTCCCTGGTCGGCGCGGGGATGAAGACGAACCCGGGCGTCACGGCCGACTTCTTCACGGCCCTGTCCGACGCGGGCGTCAACATCGAGCTCATCTCGACCTCCGAGATCCGCATCTCGGTCGTGACCCGCGCCGACGACGTCAACGAGGCCGTGCGCGCCGTGCACAGCGCCTTCGGGCTCGACTCCGACAGCGACGAGGCCGTCGTCTACGGGGGCACCGGGCGTTGATCTCGGCAACGCGCCGACCGACGCTCGCGGTCGTGGGGGCGACCGGGGCGGTCGGCACGGTCATGCTGCGGATCCTGTCCCAGCGGGCCGACGTCTGGGGTGAGATCAGACTCGTCGCCTCGGCGCGCTCGGCCGGCCGCAAGCTGGCCGTGCGCGGCGAGGAGGTCGAGGTGCTGGCCCTGTCGGAGGAGGTCTTCGACGGGGTCGACGTCGCGATGTTCGACGTGCCCGACGAGGTCGCGGCGCGGTGGGCGCCGGTCGCCGCCGCCCGGGGCGTGGTCGTGGTGGACAACTCCGGCGCCTTCCGGATGGACCCGGACGTGCCGCTGGTGGTGCCCGAGGTCAACGCGCACGCGGTGCGGGGCCGGCCACGCGGGATCGTCGCCAACCCCAACTGCACCACCCTGTCGATGATCGTCGCCCTCGGCGCGCTGCACGCCGAGTACGGGCTGCGTGAGCTGGTGGTGTCCTCGTACCAGGCGGTCAGCGGGGCCGGCCGGGCCGGGGTGGAGACGCTGCGGCAGCAGATCACGATGGTCGCCGGCACCGAGCTGGGCACCCACCCGGGCGACGTGCGGCGGGCCGTCGGCGACAGCACCGGGCCGTTCCCCGAGCCGGTGGCGCTGAACGTCGTCCCGTGGGCGGGGTCGCTGCGCGCGGACGGCTGGTCCTCCGAGGAGATGAAGGTGCGGGACGAGACCCGCAAGATCCTCGGCCTGCCCAGGCTGCCGGTGGCCGTGACCTGCGTCCGCGTCCCGGTCGTCACCGGGCACTCGGTCACCGTCCACGCCCGCTTCCAGGACGAGGTCACCGTCGACGGCGCCCGCGAGATCATCGCGACGGCCCCCGGCGTCGTCCTCTTCGACAACCCGGCGGCGGGCGAGTTCCCCACCCCCGCCGACGTGGTCGGCACCGACCCCACCTGGGTGGGCCGGGTGCGTCGGGCCCTCGACGACCCGACGGCGCTGGAGCTGTTCGTGTGCGGCGACAACCTGCGCAAGGGAGCCGCGCTGAACACCGCCCAGATCGCGGAGCTGCTCGCGGCCGAGCTGTCCTGAGGCGGCGGAGCCGGCCCGAGGCGCGGGTGCCGGCCGGGGCCGCGCGCAATTGTAGGATCTTTCAAGCAATGTGAGCCGGTCGACGGTCCGGACCACTTGTATCGGGCACCTCGCGCATCCGAAGATTTTCTCCCCGCTCTCCGCAACCGTGCGCAGGGCGGGGAGCGTCTTTGCCGGCACCCTCAGGGGTGCGCAGACGTGTGAACGATCACAGCGTCCCGGTCGCGGTGGGGCGTACGGGGCGGGGTGGTCCGGGCGTGGGGACGCCCGTTCCTATGGGACACAGGGGAAGAGCGGGACACATGAGACGGGTACGCGTGACCGTGGCCGACGCGAACGTGACGCCGGACGCGTACAACCCCTCAGGGGGGATGTGCGTCCAACTGGCGTGGCAGAGGTACTCGAAATCCCCATGGCGCCCCGCGGCGCGGCCCTGCGGCCGCCGCTCGGCGTCCTCCGCCCGCGTGCGTCCGGCACGGCCGGCGGCATGCCGGTGATCGCGCCCGTGCCCGCAGCGCGGCCCACCCGCGTCCCCGGTCAGCGCGACGGCGTGGAAGAGGTCGAGGGAGCGAAGGCCGTCGGCACCACCGTCGACCACCTCACCGAGACCTACCGGGCCCACTACCGCTCGCTGCTCGGTCTCGCCGCACTCCTCCTCGACGACACCGCCTCCTGCGAGGACGTCGTCCAGGAGGCCTTCATCCGGGTCCACTCCGCACGCAAGCGCGTCCGCGAACCCGAGAAGACCCTCGCCTACCTCCGCCAGACGGTCGTCAACCTCTCCCGCTCCGCGCTGCGCCGCCGCATCCTCGGCCTGAAGCTGCTGTCCAAGCCGATGCCGGACATGGCCAGCGCGGAGGAGGGCGCCTACGACCAGCTGGAGCGCGACTCGCTCATCAAGGCGATGAAGGGCCTGCAGCGCCGTCAGCGCGAGGTCCTGGTGCTGCGCTACTTCGCGGACATGACGGAGGCGCAGGTCGCCGAGACCCTCGGCATCTCGCTGGGCTCGGTCAAGGCGTACGGCTCACGCGGCATCGCCGCGCTGCGCATAGCCATGGAGGAGCCGGCGTGAGCGGGGAAGCCGAAGAGCGTGGCTCCCACGGGAGCCACGACGGCCACCAACCCGACGAGACCACAGCGCGGCGGCAGCCGACGGCACCGCCGCGCACACCCGAGCCGAAGCCATCGCACGCTGGGAACTCAACCGTGAACCACCACCTCGACGACCAGGGCCCCGAAGGGCTCGACTCGGACGAGCTGGCACTGCGCCGGATGCTCCACGACGTCGTCCAGGAGATGGAGCCGCGCGACGGCGCCCTGGACCACCTGCGGCGAGCCGTCCCCGTCCGCCGGGCCCGTAAGCGGCAGGCGGCCGTCGGCATGGCGGCCGCCGCCCTCTTCCTCGGCACCGCAGTCCCCGCCGTGCTCCACGTCTCGAACGCGGTCGGCTCCGATGCCAACCCTTCCATCGCCGGCCAGGCCTCACAGGCGCAGGGGGGCGCGGATCAGGGCAAGAACCCCGACGGCGGCTCCTCGGGCAAGGTCGGCGACTCCTCCGGCGGCGCCGGTGAACAGGACAAGGGCGGCACCACCGACTCCGGCCAGGGCAAGGCGTCCGCGGGCGGCACCGCCTCCAGCGGCGCCGGGCCCACCTTCTCGGCCCCGGTGACCGCGCCCCCCTGCACGCCGGACCAGCTCGACGGCGGCGCACCCACCGTCGCCGTCCCCGACGCGGCGGGCATCGTGTACGGCGCCTTCCGGGTGCAGAACTCCTCCGCCGCCGGCTGCAGCGTCCGCGGCGCCGTCGCCCTGTCGTTCGACGTCCAGGGCGCGGCCGACGCGGCCAGGATCACCGTGGTGGAGCACGCTTCCGGGGACGCGGCGGCCGGCCTGCCCGACCCCTCCCTGTACGTTCCGCAGCTCACCCTCGCGCCCGGCTCCGCCTACGAGGTGAAGTTCGCCTGGGCGCCCTCCGAGACCTGCCCCACCACGGGCGGCTCCGGCGGTGACGGCGGAGGCTCGGCGTCCCCCTCGCCGACCCCCTCCGAACCGGCAGGCACCACCGGCGAGACGACCTCCGGCACCGCGGCCCAGCTGTTCCCCGAGGACGGCACGGCCGGCACGGCCGAAGGCAGCGTCGTCGTGTCCTACACGACCGGCGCCGGTGCGCCCACGCTCAAGGCGACGGTGCCGAACGCCTGCGTCGGGACGATCTACCGGACGGGTGTGCTCGCCTCGTCCTGAACCGCCGGCCCGGCGAGCCCCTCGGGGACGATCCCGAGGGCCGCGTCCCGGGCGAACTCCACCTCGCGGCGCAGCAGCCGGAACCACATGAACACCACGAACCCGGCGAAGACGAACCACTCGCCGGTGTAGCCCAGGTTCTGGAACGCCTTCAGGTCGAGCCCGCTGTTCGGGGCCGCGCTCACCGGCACCGTCGTCATCGGCGCGTCGGCCCGGTCCAGGGTGATCCAGGCGTCGTAGAGGTCGTAGGGCACCAGGTTGACCAGGGACGCGGAGCTGATCGCGGCGGTCTGTCCGGTCGGCAGACCGCCCCGGGCGCTCACCCCGTTGTCGCCGGGCTGCTCGGAGGCCTGCAGCGCGCCGGTGACGATGACCTCGCCGGAGGGCGCGGCGGGGGCCTTCGCGGCGTCGGCGGCGCCGGGCAGCCAGCCGCGCACCACGGGCAGCGCCTTTCCGGCGTCGGTGCGCAGCAGGGTCAGCACGTAGAAGCCGTCACGGCCGTCCAGCTCCCGGCCCGGCACGAGCAGCTGGTCGCCGTAGCGTCCGCGGGCGGTGACCTGCCTGCCGGAGGTCTCCTGGTCCACGGGGAGCAGCTCGGCCAGCGGACGGGCCGCCTCGGTGCGGGCCGCGGCGGCCTGCGCCTTCGCCTCGCGATGGCCGTCCACCCGCGACTCGAACCGGCTCAGCTGCCACGACCCCATGAACAGGCAGAAGGGGATGGCCAGCAGCACGAAGACGTTGATCCCCCACCAGCGGGGCGTCAGCAGGAACCGGTACACGTCGTCCACGGTACGGGGCGGACGCGAGCCCCCGCCGGGCGGGGGTGAGGCCCAAGGGTGCGAACCGGGTGGGAAGTCGGTGGGAAGTCGTGCACACGGTGACGACGGTGGCGTCTCATTGCCTGCGCGGGCGGGCAATATGGGGCCATGACTGAGAGCAACGGGTCCGACGTGCCCGAGCCGTACGAGGAGACGCCGGACTGGGAGCAGCGGTTCCGCGCCGCACGCGTCTCCCTGCCCGACTGGGCCGAGGACGCCCCCGACCACTGCCTTTTCGTGTCGAACGCGACCGGGACCTACGAGCTGTACGCCTGGGACCGCGCCACGGGCGACCAGCGTCAGGTGACCGACCGGGCCAACGGCACGACGGACGGCGTGCTCTCCCCGGACGGCGCCTGGATCTGGTGGTTCGACGACAAGGACGGCGACGAGTTCGGCGTCTGGCGGCGTCAGCGCTTCGAGGGCGGCGAGGACGAACTGGCCGCGCCGGGCCTGGACGCCTCCTACCCGGCCGGCCTGGCCCTCGGCCGCGACGGCCGGACGGCGGTGGTCGGCCGCTCCACGGACGAGGAGGGCACCACGATCCATGTGGCGCGGGTCGGCGAGCCCCCCTTCGAGCTGTACCGCCACCGCGAGTCGGCGGGCGTCGGCGACCTCTCCCACGACGGTTCGCTGATCGCCGTCGAGCACACCGAGCACGGCGACGCGATGCACTCGGCGCTGCGCGTCCTGCGTCCGGACGGCACCACGGTCGCCGAGCTGGACGACACCCGGGGCGGTGCCGAGGAGCTGGGCCTGGAGGTGCTGGGCTTCGCGCCCGTCGACGGCGACACCCGGCTGCTCATCGGCCACCAGCGCCGCGGCCGCTGGGAACCCCTGGTCTGGGACGTGGCCACCGGTTCGGAGACGGACCTGGCCCTGGACCTGCCGGGCGACGTCAGCGCGGAGTGGTACCCCGACGGCTCGGGCCTGCTCGTCGCGCACAGCTTCGAGGCGCGCAGTGAGCTGTTCCGCTACGACCTGGCGAGCGCGCGGCTGGAACGGATCCCGACCCCGCCCGGCACCGTGTCCGGGGCGACCGCCCGGCCGGACGGCAGCGTGGAGTACCTGTGGTCGTCGGCCGCGCAGCCGCCGGCCGTCCGCTCGACCGCCGGCGGCGTGGTCCTCGACCCGCCCGGCACGAAGTCGCCGGGCTCCGTCCCGGTGCGGGACGTGTGGGTGGAGGGCCCCGGCGGCCGCATCCACGCCCTGGTGCAGAAGCCCGAGGGCGCCGACGGCCCGCTGCCCACCGTCTTCGACATCCACGGCGGCCCGACCTGGCACGACAGCGACGCCTTCGCGGCCGCGCCGGCCGCCTGGGTGGACCACGGTTACGCGGTCGTCCGCATCAACTACCGCGGCTCCACGGGATACGGCCGGGCCTGGACGGACGCCCTGAAGCACCGGGTGGGTCTGATCGAGCTGGAGGACATCGACGCGGTGCGGGAGTGGGCGGTGAGCTCGGGTCTGTCCGACCCCTCCCGGCTGATCCTCACCGGCGGGTCCTGGGGCGGCTACCTCACCCTGCTCGGTCTCGGCGTCCAGCCCGACGCGTGGACCGTGGGCATCGCGGCCGTCCCCGTCGCCGACTACGTCACGGCCTACCACGACGAGATGGAGGCCCTGAAGGCGATGGACCGCACGCTGCTGGGCGGCACCCCGGAAGAGGTCCCGGAGCGCTTCGAGGCCTCGTCCCCGCTGACGTACGTCGACAAGGTGCGGGCCCCCGTCTACATCTCGGCCGGGGTGAACGACCCCCGCTGCCCCATCCGCCAGATCGACAACTACGTCGAGCGCCTGAAGGCCCGCGGAGCGGTGCACGAGGTGTACCGCTACGACGCCGGACACGGCTCCCTGGTGGTGGACGAGCGCATCAAGCAGGTACGCCTGGAACTGGAGTTCGCGGACAAACACCTGAGCTGACCGCCCGATTCAGCCCCTCGCCGCAGACCTTCAGCCCCTTCGCCGCTGACCTTCAGCCCCGCGAGGTGACCTCCAGCTCCTCCGGCGTTCGAGGAGCGGGGGTCCGGGGGCGGAGCCCCGAGGACGGGACGGGAAGGCGGGGGCGAAGAACCCGGGGCGCAGCCGCCACTCCGGCCGGGCCGCCCGAGGGGCCGGGGCCGGTGGGTCCGGGGGCGGCGAGGGGGGGTCGGGGGCCTACCCCCCCGACCCCCCTCGCCGCCGACGCCGCACCAACTCCGCCAGCCCCCGCCGAGTCGCAGCCAGCACCACCCGGTCCGCCCCCCGCAGCACATACGTGTCCGGCAGATCCCACACCAGCCCCGACGCTCCGCCCGCGCCCCCGCCGGCCCCACCCCGCCCGGAGTCGAGCGCCAGCACCCGCCAGTACCCCGCCCGGAACGCCTCCCCGACGGTCCTGCCCTCCAGTTGCGCATGCCCGCCGACGTCCAGCGTGGCGAACAGCAGCACCCGCCGCTCCACCGGGATCGCCCCCAGGATCTGCCGCCCCATCATGGCCGCCGCGAACGACGGCGCCGCGAGGTGCGACACGCTCCGGCTGCGGGTCAGCGCCTGCGGATGGGCGGCCCGCAGGGTGCGATACACGGCGGTCGCGAAGTCGTCGTCGTACAGCCGCAGCACCACCCGCAGGTCGGGCCGCAGCGACCGCGCGTACAGCGCGGCCTCGAGGTTCGTGGTGTCGGAGCTGGTGACCGCGAGCAGCGCGTGCGCCCGGTGGATCTTCGCGGCCTCCAGCACGCCCTCCTGCGTGACGTCCCCCAGCACCACCGGCACCCGCAGCCGCCGTGCCACCGCGAGCCCCCGTGCCTCGGGCCCGGCCTCGACGCACACCACCGGGATGTTCAGCGCCCGCAGCCGGGTCAGCACCCGGGTGCCGATCTTCCCGAGGCCGAGCAGCACGACATGGCCGCCCAGTCCCCGGGGCGGCCGGCGCAGCGAGCCCGCGCCGCGGAAGGTCCCGAGCGCCTCCAGCACCGCCGCCAGCAGCACCGGCAGCAGCAGCAACCCCATGAGCCCGGACAGCAGTTGCAGGATCTGCCGCTCGGTGGAGGCCCCGATCGCCGGGTCGTTGACGGCGAACAGGTCCAGCAGCGTCAGGTACAGCGCCCCCAGCGGATGGATCCCGGTCACCAGCCACAGGGCCACCGCCAGCGCGAACACGCAGCCGACCAGCCCGGCCAGCGACCATCGCAGCCGCCGGGAGAACAGCGAGGCGAACGGCGCCCGCACCCCGACCCCCCGCCCGGACGGCAGGCTCGGCCCCGCGGAATAGGCGACCTGCTCCAGCACGACCGACCCGCGCCTGCCGGACGCGGCCGCCTCCCGCACCGCGGCCGCGTCGGGCAGCAGCAGTGGCCCCTGGTCGCCGCTGGTCTCGGAACCGTCCGCGAAGGCCGGGTCGCCGCCGTTCGCGGACAGCAGCGCGAGGGTGGGGCGGCCCGGCTCGCCGGTCTCGCCAGGACCGTACGGCGGACGCTCGACGGCCCGCAGCAGCAGTCCGTTCGTCTGGACGACCTTGCTGGTGCCGACGACGGCGGTCGCGACGAGCGCGGGAGCGGCCGTGTCGGCGTCGGACAGCACGGTGGTCGACGCGTCACCGCCGGCATACCCCGACTGCCCGTGGCGCCCGGCGTCCCCGGAGCCGGGGTCGGCCGCGGCGGCCAACGCGGCCGCCTGGTCGAGGAGTTCCTCGATGTGCTGGCCCAACCGCCGGTTGTAGAGCCGCAGGACGAGCCGCAGCCGGGGGTTCAGCCGGCGCGCGGTGAGGGCGGCCCGGATGTTGGTCTCGTCGTCGTCGTACACCAGCGCCAGGGCGGCGGCCCGTTCCACGCCCGCCTCGGCGAGCACCGCCTCGGTGGCCTCGACTGCCTCCAACGTCCTTGTTCCGCCGGTGGGTTCACTCGACGCGGCGGGCGCGGCGGGCGCGCCGCCGGCCGCCGCCCGGTTGACCGCCGCGCTCACCACCCGGTCGAGCAACGCCGCCGACACCGCCCTGGCCCGCCCGACGACCGGCGGCCGCACCGTGCGCTCGGCGGGCGGCACGACGAGCGTGACCTGCTCCTCGTACACGCCCCGTAGTTCGGCGGCGAGCCGGTGCGCCAGACCGTCGTCCCCGCACACCACCATGTGCGCGCCCGCGGCGCCCGGCCCCGGCGGCTGACCCTGATTCGGAAGGCTCCCCACGAGGGAGAAGACTGCCTCACCGGTACGCGGGGTTCCACGACGTCGGTGAACACCGGGTGCCGGACTTCCGTAGGAAAGGGGAGGGAATGCCAGAAACAGGCAGCAGGCGCAGGTCGGGAACCGGCAGCAGGGACATGCCGGGAACCGGAACCGGCGGCAGCGCGCACGCGGAACCCGGAGGTGCCCGACCCGTGGCCATCGTCGAAGAGGCCCCGCCCACGGGCGAGCACACCCCGGAGAGCCCCGAGGCGAAGCGCCTCACCTCTCCCCTCGTCCTGACCGTGCTGCTGCTCCTGATGGTGCTGCTGCAGAGCCCGATCCGCCGCGCGCTGTCCGCGCCGGTGATGCAGAGCTGGACGACGGTGTTCGTGGCGGTGGTGGTGCAGGCGCTGCCGTTCCTGGTCCTGGGGGTACTGCTGTCGGCGGCGATCGCGGTCTACGTGCCGCCCTCCTTCTTCGCCCGCGCCCTGCCGTCCCGGCCGGCGCTCGCCGTCCCGGTCGCCGGGATGGCGGGCGCGGTCCTGCCGGGCTGCGAGTGCGCCTCGGTCCCGGTGGCCGGCGCCCTCGTCCGCCGGGGCGTGACACCGGCCGCGGCCCTCGCCTTCCTCCTCTCCGCCCCGGCGATCAATCCGATCGTGCTGACGGCGACGGCCGTCGCCTTCCCGCGCGATCCCGAGATGGTGCTGGCCCGATTCGTCGCCAGCCTGGTCGCGGCGTGCACGATGGGCTGGCTGTGGCAACGCCTCGGGCGCACCGACTGGCTGCGGCTGCCGGCCCACGCGCCGCACGAGGGGGAGACCAGGGGGGCCGCCTTCTGGGACTCGGTCCGGCACGACGTGATGCACGCGGGCGGCTTCCTGGTCGTGGGCGCGATGGCGGCGGCGACCCTGAAGGCCGTCGCCCCGCAGAGCTGGCTGCGCACCGCGGCCGACAACCCGGCGCTCGCCGTCCTGACCCTCGCCGTGCTGGCGGTGGTCCTCTCCATCTGCTCGGAGGCGGACGCGTTCGTCGCGGCGTCCCTCACCCAGTTCTCCCTGACCGCCCGACTCGCGTTCCTGGTGGTCGGCCCGATGATCGACCTCAAGCTGTTCGCGATGCAGGCGGGCACGTTCGGCCGGGGCTTCGCGCTGCGCTTCGCCCCGGCGACCTTCGCGCTGGCCATCGCGTCGGCGGTCCTGACGGGATGGGTGCTGCTGTGAACCGACAGGCCCAGTCGGCCGTGCTGTTCCTGCTCGGCGCGGCCCTGCTGCACGCCGGCGCCACCGACCTGTACCTGCGCTACGTCAAGGCGGGTCTGCGCCCGCTGCTGCTGGCGGCCGGCGCCGTCCTGATCGTCACGGCGCTGGCGACGGCGTGGTACGAGCGCCGCCACGCCGCCAGGAACCACGAGGAGGGCCGCCACGCGCACCCGGAGCCGCGCGTGTCCTGGCTGCTGGTTCTTCCGCTCCTCGCGCTGATCCTCGTCGCCCCGCCGGCCCTGGGCTCGTACAGCGCGACCCGCACCGGCACGGCCCTGCAGGAGCCCCTGGCCTATCCGCCGCTGTCCGCAGCCGACCCGCTGCCGCTGAGCGTCGTCGACTACGCGGGCCGCGCCGTCTACGACCACGGCCGCACCCTCGTGGGCCGCACGGTCCGGCTGACCGGCTTCGTGGCCCTGGACCGCGCCGGCACCCCCTACCTGGTCCGTATGGCCCTCAACTGCTGCGCGGCCGACGCCCAGCCGGTCAAGGTCGGCCTGACCGGCCGCATTCCGCCGGTCCTCCAGCCGGACACCTGGCTGGCCGTCACCGGCGTCTACACGCCCCGCACCGTCCACGACCCGGTCAACGGCGGCCCGATCCCCTACCTCGAGGTGACCGACGCCCGTCCGGTCCCGGCCCCGCGGGACCCCTATGACGAGTCCTGGAACAACTGAGCGTGGCCGCCGCGCCACCCGGCGGAACGTCCGAAAGAATCCTTGACCGCCCGGGTCGGTGAACCCTTCCGCACCCCCTGGTGGCCGGGCGGTGAGCGCCGCATGATGGGGCCATGACGGCGGCCTTGCGTGCCATGGCACGACTGGTGAACTGGCGGGACCTCGCAGAGGACCGGCCCAGCTGCGGTACCGGCCGGGCTCTGCGCTCGGCCGGGGCGGAGATCGTGCACTTCCACTCCGCCCGCAGCGTCGACCTGCATCTCACGGCCCGCGCGATCCGCCGGTTCGAGAGCGACCTGAGGCACTCCACCGCGATCCGGCTGCAGCCGGGCTCGCACTGGGTGACCGTCCGCCTGGAGTGCGAGACGGACATCGACCTGCTCATGACTTTGGTCAGCGCCGCCCTCCAGGCACACCAGAGGCATCCGGCCGCCGGCGACGCCCCGCTCCCGCGCTGCAACGGCCACCGGGAGGCGACCCTGACCCGCGAGGGCGCGGACGACGCGACGACCCGGCCCTGCGCCCAGTGAGAACCGGCGGGACCGGGCGTTCACGGGACCGGGTGTCCACGCGACCGGGTGTCTTTGGCACCGGGTGTGTGTGGCACCGGGCGTCCACAGGACTGGGTGCGTCTTCGAGGCCGTGAGGGCTGTGCATCTGGTGAGCTGACGGTCCGTCAGATATGGTCCCCCCGACGTGCCGTGCATGCCGTGCGTGCCGTGTCCTGACGTTACGGAAGGGTGAGCGCCATGGAGACCCGTTCGACCCGTCCTCCGCGCAGTCCGCGGCCGTCGGGGCCGCCCCGCTGGGTGGCCGTGTTCCACGACGCGACCTCGGCGTCCTGGCGGTCGGCCGCCGAAGCCCCCGACCGCGCACCGGTGTCGTACGCGATCGGCGAGATGGCCCGGACCCTGCGTGCCCGGGGTGAGGAGGTGGCCGTCGACCTGTGGGGCCCGGGGGAGAACGGGGAGTGGGCACGGTTCGACCCGACCCCGGCGGCCCCGGCGAGGCCTGCGCTCCTGGTGTCCTCGGCGGTTCCTGCGGCTTCCGGGGCTTCCGTCGAGGCGGCGGAGCCGGGCGCGGGGCACGCCCGGCACGTGGAACGCATGGAGGACCGCCGACGCCAGGTGATCACGGCGGGTCTGAGCAGGGCCGGCCTCTACGACCTCGCGGCGGAGGACGTGACGGCCGTCCGCACCCTGGTCGACCACGTCGACGAGGCCACGCTGCGCCGGATCGCGCACTGGATGGCGGTGGCGGCCGGTCCGGTCGAGTGATCTGCCCGCCGGGCAGGCAGGGGATACGTCATCATTGTGGTGGAGGGGTTCGGGGCGGTGATCCCCGGCCGCGGGCACAAGGGCGACGACCCGGAGGGGCGGTCATGGCCGGACGCTGCCCGTCGCAGGCCATCGGCGTCGGCCGGCCGGGCCAGGTGTGTCGAGCCGCAGCGTGGGACACAGGGCTGATCGCTGACCGGCGCCGGGTGCGCTGCGCCGGGGACGGTGGTCGCCGGCGCGCAGAAAGACCCGGCCGCTGGCGACGGGGGATGCACCAGCGACCGGGCTATGGCCAAGGCTAACAAGGTGGCTGGTCCGGCGGGAGCCTCCTTCTCCACCGCCTCGCCGGTGTGAGCGGGATCACTGTCCTGGCGTGGTCGGGTCGGCGCATTCCGTTCGAGCCCGGCATGGTCGTCCCGCCTGCGCCCGGCGTCGGCGTTCCCCGCGCCGGTTCGTCCCGGTCCGCCCTGGGCCGGTGCCGGGCACGCGTCGGTTCCGGGGTCGGTGTCGGCGTTCCGTTCCCCGGGCCTCCGTCCGCCGACCCCCGGGCCTCCGTCCGCCGGGTGCCGAGCCGCCGAGCGCCGAGTACCGAGCCGCCGAGCGTGCCGGGCGGCCGAGTCGCCGGGGCCCCGGCACGGCGATACGTTGGAGGACGGGTGCAGGTCGCCCGGCCGGCCCGCAGTCCCACCCGCCGAAGAGGACCGCACGGCCCGCCCCGCAGAACGGGGCCCCCTTGCCTTTCCTCCGTCAACGGCCGACGAGTCCCGTGTGGAGCGTCCGAGATGAACGAGAGCAGCACGACCCGTAACGGTCAGGGCGACCGGCGCCACCGCACCCCGAGGGAGCGGGCCGAGCGCGGCAGGGCCGCCCGTGCCGACGTACCGAGGTCCTCGCACGCCGAGTTCACGCCGCCGCCGAAACGCACCGATCCGGTGGACGTCATCGAGACGCAGTCCGCGCAGCGGGTCCCCGAACTCGTCCCGATCCGCTACGGGCGGATGAGCGAGTCGCCGTTCCGCTTCTACCGGGGCGCCGCCGCCATCATGGCCGCCGACCTGGCGGAGACCCCGCGCACCGGCATCCGGGTCCAGCTGTGCGGCGACGCGCACATGCTCAACTTCCGGCTGCTGGCCTCTCCGGAACGCCGTCTGATGTTCGACATCAACGACTTCGACGAGACGCTGCCCGGCCCCTGGGAGTGGGACGTCAAGCGGCTCGCGGCCAGCCTCGTCATCGCGGGCCGGGCGAACGGCTTCAGCTCCAAGGAGCGGGCGTCGGTGGTCCGGTCGGCCGTGCGGGCCTACCGCGAACGGATGCGCGGCTTCGCGGAGATGGGCAACCTGGAGGTCTGGTACAGCCGCTTCGAGGCGGACGAGCTGCAGGAGACGTACGCCCCGGAGCTCGGCGCCAAGAACCGCGAACGCTGGCGGCAGGCCAGGGAACGGGCCCGGCAGCACGACAACCTCCAGGTCGTCGAGAAACTCACGCACGTGGTCGGCGGCCGGCGGCTGATCGCGAACGACCCGCCGCTCCTGGTCCGGCTGTCCGACCTGCTGCCGAGCGCCGAGAGCGACGTGATGGAGCGGGGGATCGGCAAGATCGTCAGTGGGTACGCCGGGTCCCTGCAGTCCGACCGCCGGTTCCTCCTGCAGGGCTACCGCGTCGCCGACGTCGCCCGCAAGGTGGTCGGAGTGGGCAGTGTGGGCACCCGCTGCTGGATCGTGCTGCTGCTCGGCAAGGACGACGACGACCCCCTCTTCCTTCAGGCCAAGGAGGCCGACGAGTCCGTGCTCGCCCCCTACGCGGGCGCCGCCGACCACCGCACCCAGGGCGAGCGGGTCGTCGCCGGCCAGCGGCTGATGCAGGCGACCAGCGACATCTTCCTGGGCTGGGAACGCACCACCGGCCTCGACGGCCGCCGCCGCGACTTCTACGTCCGCCAGCTGCGGGACTGGAAGGGCATCGCCGTGCCGGAGAACATGTCGCCGAACCGGATGTCCCTCTTCGGCCGGCTCTGCGGCGCCACCCTGGCCCGCGCCCACGCCCGCTCCGGCGACCGTATAGCGATCGCCGCCTACCTGGGCTCCGGCGACGCCTTCGACCGCGCCCTGACCACGTTCGCCGAGCTCTACGCCGACCAGAACGAAAGCGACCACCGGGCCCTGCTCCACGCCGTCGCCACGGGCCGGGTCCGCGCCGAGTCGGCCTGAGACGCGCGGGCGGCGGCGGCCACGACCCACCGTCGTCCGACGGCCCCGGCAGGTCGAGTGCGGCAGGACGGACGACCAACGAGACCCCCGAGCGACGTGGTTGGGAGACGTCGGACATCTCGATCAACAGCTCGGAGGCCTCGCTCGACGCGCTTCACGACCCGTCACCCGATCGGTGGCCAACTCGAAGAAGCCCGGTCACCGAACGCGGTCACTCGTCGAGCGGGAAGACGATGCCGATCGTGGTGCCGCGGCCGGGCGTGCTGTCGGTCTACCAGCATCCTGTGACGGGACCCCCGTTGCGTGCAGTGCGCACACCGCAGCCGGTCAGCGGGCACGTGCCACAGCGAGGGCAGGGCCTGCGGGGCGGACGAAGGACCGGTCCACGTACACCAGCGCCTCGCGGTGCTCCGGGCCGACGCAGTCGTCAACCCCACCGATCAGGATGCTGTGATCCCCGCCGTCGACGACGTCGTGCATGCGGCACACGAGCCGCACCAACGCCTGAGGTATGCCGGGCAAACCCAGTTCGAGCGGGACGGTGTCGCCGGCTGCGAAGCGGTCCACACCCGATGCCGCGAAACGACGGGCGATGGCGGACTGGTCGGATGCCAGGACGTTGATCATGAAATGGTCCGCGGCCGTGAAGGCCCCGTGTGTGCTGGCCCTCTTGTCCAGGCCGACCATCACCAGCGGCGGGTCGAGGGACAGCGAGACGAACGAACTCGCGGTGAATCCCCAGCGCCGCCCGTGCTCATCGACGGTGGTCGCCACCACCACGGGACCCGGAACGCGGGCCATGGCCTGGGTGAAGCTGAGTGGTTGGTTGTCGACGGTCATGTGACGCGACGTCTCCTCGGGGCGTGATCACGAATCGGGTCGGGCTGTGGGCCGACGATCGACCAGGTCCCGGAGCCAGGATCGGACCTCGGGACCGCCGCGGATGCCGTCTGCCGGGCTCCGGTACCGCCGAAGGAACCGGCTCGGACCATCGGGGAGGTTCTCCGCCGGTATGCGCCGAGCCGGAGGAATCGCCCCGTGGACGTGGAGGAAAGGCCGACCTCACGGGCGGTCCTGAAGTGCGCCGGTCGGCCCCCTGTTCCGACTCCAGAACGTACCCGCGGCGCACACCCCGAAGATCGCGACCAGGTACCAGTAGTAGTCGAAGCGCCACGCGTGGGCCATCACGAGTGAAGCGCTGCCGCCGACCAGAGCTCCTGTCGACGAGCCCAACGCCGTGATCAGCATTCGGCATTTGACCGCCGAGAGCGTGTCCAGATCGCCCTTGACCTCCATGAAGGCCTGGTCGTTCACCGCACCGAGGATCGTCTCCCCCACGGTGAAGACGAGAACGGCCAGAACCAACAGGGCGGCCACCCAGCGGGAGAGTCCCGTGAGGAGGAACGAGAAGGCCATACAGACGGCTACCGCCGCGAACATCCGGAATCCGCCGCCGCTTCGTGTCATCTCCCTCCCGGCCCGCTTCCCCACCGGCAGTTGCAGCACCACCACGAGCAACGCGTTGATGAGGAACACCGAGCCGGCGACAGCGGGGTGAGCGATGTCGAAGAGGTACAGCGGCATCGCCGAGAAGAGCTGTGAGTAAAGGGTGAAACAGATGAACGAGGCCAATGCGACGCTGCGCAGGCTCCGGTTGCGCACCGCGTCTCGCCACCAGGCCCGTCTCCCGGGCTTGGGAGACTTGGCCAGCTTCAGCCCCTTGGGCAGGGCCAGGAAGCAAGCTGCTGCGGAGAGAGCGAAGATCAGGGCAGTGACGAGCATCCATCTGCCCGGCGACTGGAAGTACAGCAGTGCGCCCAACATGGGCCCACCGGCAGAGCACAGGTTGGTCACCACCTGAAGGCGTGAGAACGCACCCACGCGTTCCTCGGCCGACTCCACGTAGTCGCCGATACAGGTCCGTACGGTCACCGAGTTGACGCTCATGGCGACGGCCACGCCGCACATGAGGATCACCACGAGGGTCCGTTCGCCTCGCAGGAGAGCCGCCGTGCCCATCAGCGAAGCCGCGGCCACCAGGGACAGGGTCAGCGTCGGCCTGACTCGGCTGAAGTCCATCCGGTCGACGACGATGAACCCACAGAACCGCAGTGCGCTGAACGCGAAGAGGACGACGCCCACGGAGAGGGGTCCCGAATGCCAGCCTTCCATGAGGACCGGCAGCAGAGGGAGCAGTGAGTAACAGGCGATGCTGGTGATGCCGAAGTTGAGAAAGAGCGCGAGCAGAAGACGCCGGACCGCGGGTGCGGCTGCCGAGGGCCGGTCGTCCTGGGAGGGTGCGGCTGGTGGTGGCGACGTCGGTGTCCGGTCGGCGTGGGGTGCATGCGGGGCGGGCAGTGCCTGTGACCTCTTGGATGTGCGGGACTCACCGGTGGTCACGGTCGGCTCACGCCTCCCCGTGAGTGGACGTTCCGACGGACACGGGCTCCGGGGCGGCGGATGTCTTCTTCTCCCGGCTGCCGCGTTCATCGGCGCGGGACAGCTCCACACCTTCGAGGTACGCGTCCTCCATCGAGGCGTTGCCGACGAACGCCGACCACAACTCCGCGCCCCTGAGCGCAGAGCCCCCCAATCGCGCACCGCGGAAGTCGCTGTGGCTCAGATCAGCCCGTCGCAGATCCGCTTCTCGCAGGTCCGCGTCGATCAGGTTCGACCGCCTGAGCACGGTGCCGCGCAGATCGGCTCCCCGAAGCAACGCCCCGCGAAGATCGGCCCGTTCGAGGTCGGCGCCCCGCAGGTCGCTGCTCCTGAGGTCCGCGCCACGCAGGTCGGCGTGGGCGAGCTGCGCCCCACGGAGGTCAGCCCTGCGCAGATCGATGCGCTGACCGTGCCGGCGTACCAGGTTCCAGCCGTCGATGACGGTAAGCAGCACGAGCGTCTGGACGTCCGTACCGTCGAAGTCCTCTGAGACCAGGGCGAGGGTCCGCAGCCCCAGGCCCGTTCCGCGCAGCTCTGCGGCGTTCCTTCCGGTCACCAGGGGAAGGGCCGGACGGAAACACGAGTTGCTGAACCCAGGTGTCACCACATTCTCGCCCTCGCAGGTGAGCAAAGCACCTGAAAGCGCGATGAACGCGAGGTCGGGTTCGCCCGATTCCGTCGGCTCGGGCAGGCATTCCATCGCGACACTCAACAGCGAGCGCATCGCGGCCTCCTAGCGCCTGAAACGGCCGTCGTGAAGGGAGACGAACCCCTGGGACGACACCTCGTTGAAGAAGAAGTTGTGTGTGAGTCGGGCCGACTCGGGGCTGTCCCCGCATCCACCGAGCGAGGCGTGATACATCTCGCAACCCCGGAAGAGAATCAACCTGTTGTAAACAGGAGCCACCCATTCGACCAACTCCCAGGCGGTCACCACCCCATAGTCCGGGATGATGGCTCGTTCCTCGAACTCAAAGGCGTCGCCGTAGCCCGCGGCCCTCGCCTGCGCATCGGTCGGCGGGCACTCGAGCCCGGTTGCCCGATGCCGGAAGAACCCGGTACCCGCGCTGTCCGGGGCATCCGGAGTCAGATACACCATCCCGGCCCAGTCTGCCGCCTGGTCCGCGTGCACGTTGGCGAGCCGTCCGGTCTCCTCCGTCGCCAGTCTGAATCCACCGAAGGTGAACGAGTCGAAATCCACGTCCGCGGCTGCGCCGATGAGCTCGGAGAAGGCCTTGATGAGCGCGGGGCTCTGCACCATCTTGTCGCTCTGCCAGCCCGGGTAGTTGTAGGCCGCGGCGCTTCGGTAGTCGTGGGACAGGGCAAGTCGGCGTGTCCGGTCCGGGTCGGCGTAGAACTGGTCGACAACGATGATCCGGTCCCCGCCCGTCATTCCCCGGCACCTTCCGGACTCGTGCCCCACTGCGGCGATGGGGCTACAGGCAGGCAGTCCGCCGCCTCTGCCGGCACGTACGCCAGCCGCGTGCCGGGACGGTCGCAGAGCACGGTGCGGTGAGGGGAGAGCCTGGTCAGTGCGGTACCCGGAGTTTTGAGCACCACCCATCCAGCCATCTAATCACCGGTGTTGACCACTGCGACCAGCTCGCCGTCGGTCACCTCGAACTCGACGGGCAGTTCGCCGACCAACTGCTGCGCGGCGTGCCGGCCCCTGGCCGCTGTCCGTATCTTCCGCTCGATGTGGCGCACGATGGAAGTCCTGTCCATGCCTTCGACGTCGGGGCCAAGAACCCTGACGGCGAAAACCCCGCCGTTTTGGACCGGCTCGGTACCGACCCCATTCATCGCATAGAACGCACCGGGCATTCCCACTGTCTCCGTTCCGTGGCCTCTCTCGACGGTCCGGGGCGGGCCATGCGGGCCCACCCCGGACAGCCTGATCAATCGATCAGTTTCAGCCGAGCGCGATCGCCTGCTCGGCGGACTCCTGCTCCGACTGCGTCAGCGGCGAGAAGTCCGTGAACCGCATCATGTTGTTGATCGAGGACTCGGTGAACTCATTCACGTCGAACTCGGCAAGGTTGTTTTCCTGATTCATCTCTCCACCAATCTGTGAACGGACTGACTTCACTGCGTCCCTCGCCCGTTAAACCGGGCCAGGGAGTTCTTTTGGTGCGGCAGAGCGACCGGTTCCGCAGGCGCCCCGCCGTACTTGACATTGATCCGGTGCAGGAGACGGCTGGTTTCGAGGTCCCTGGTCGCACCGACCCCGGTTCCGCGATGGAGGGTGCTCATGTTGTCCCAGATCACCAGGTCGCCGGGCTGGTACCGGTGGGTGTAGCCGGGGAGCTCCTTCAGAACGAACTCCTCCAGCGCGTCGAGCGCGAGATCCGACTGAGCGTCGGACAGCCCCACGACGGACATGGCGCTCCCTACGGGTGCGAAGAGGCCGGGCGTCCCGGTGCGGGGGTGGGTCTCGATCAGTTTGTGCCGGGCACCCGGTAGTTGGGCGTGCTGCTCCCTGGAGAGGGACTGCTTCGCCGCTGTGTCGTCCCGCAGGGCTCTCCGGTTGCCGAAGCGATGGTCGACGTCGAGAGCGAGCACCTCGTCGACGCTCTCGCAGCCGAGCAGTTCGAGCAGGTCCGGACGGGACGCCATGAGCTCCAGGGCGGGGGCCAGATCGGCGAAGGCCGTGCCGCCGGAGCGCTCGGCAGCGCGCAGCGCGTAGAGGGAGGTGACGATGCCGAGGTCCTGGAGGTACGACATGTCGGCGTGCCAGTAGGACCCGCCGTCGAGCACGCCGGTAGGAGTGCCGTCGGCCTCGACGTAGTCCGAGATGGTGAGGATCGACGGGAAACCCCGCACAGTGAGGTTCTGGAGCACGTGGGGAATCGGTCGGCCGAAGTGCTCCATGAACAGCTGGTATTGATGAGGGCTCAGGGACTGTTCGCGCAGGACCAGTACCCGGTGCCGGTGGAGATGGGTCCGCAGCTCGCCGATCTCGTCCTCGGTGGCTGAGGCGACGTCGAAGCCGGTCACCTCCCGGGCGAACTCATCGGCGCCCATTGGCGTTGCTCGCATACGATTCGCTCCCGGTGAAATCCGGACCCGGCTGTCCGGGGCCTTTGCGTGGGCGGATACCTCACCCGTCTCTGGTGTCCCGCGCGGTAGGCGCTCGCCGCAGCCGACGGGCCGCCTCCTCCACCTGGCCGACGGAGACTCCGAACGAGAACCGGAGCCACGGCGCGTGCGGCCTGGTGAAGAAGTGGTCCAGAGGCAGGGCGCACACCCCTGTGTTGCGCAGCAGGTCGACCGCGGGCTCGGGCCCCCACGACCGAATCTCGGGAGGCACGGCCATGACGAAGTGACCGCCGTCGGGCACGGACGCGGTGAAGCCGCTGTCCGTGAGCGCGGCAAGCAGGTGATCCCGCTTGCGGCGATAGGACTGCGCCGTCCGTGCCAGCCGCATGGGGTCCACTTCCGCGAGCAGCCTGACGGCGGCCCGCTGGAGCAGGTCCGGCGCACAGTTGGACAGGTGCATGTGAGCGGTCTCGGCGCGGCGCGCGAGCCGGTCGGGTGCCAGCAGCCATCCCAGTCGGAGCCCGGCGGCTGCATAGGACTTGGAGACTCCGCCGGCGACCGTGGTGCGACCCGTCTCCATCAGCGCCGCGTACGGTACGGCCGGACCGCGGTAGCGGAAATCCCGGTACACGTCGTCGATCACGAGATGACAGCCGTGGCGATCGACGAGTTCGCGCACCGCCGTCCACTCGTCGCTGCCGAGGACCAACCCGGTCGGGTTGTGCGGGGAGTTGAGCAGGAGGACGCCCCGGCGGCCGAGAGGTGCCAGCTCCGCCGCCAATCGGTCCATGTCCAGGCGAGGGGCGGTCTCGGCAAGTTCGATCGGGACGCTGCGGGCGTCCATGCCCGCGATCCTGGCCAACCCGGGATAGTAGGAGTAGAAGGGCTCCAGCCACAGGACGGTGTCGCACCCGTCGTCCGCGAGGCCGAGCAGGACGGCGGCCAGGGACTCCGTACAGCCGGAGGTGATCACCGGAGCCGGAAGCCCATCCGGATACAGGCCTGCCACGGACTCCCGCAGTCGGGGTGTTCCCGCGGACGGTGTGTACTGGAAGTGAGCGAGGGATGCCTCGGCCGCCAGCGCCGCTCGCCACTCCGTGTCGTACACGGGTTCCGGTATCCCCTGCGAGAGGTTGATCGCGGAATGCTCCGCCGCCAGAGCGGTCATGCGCTGGTAGACGCCGACCACCTGGCTGTCCGGTTCGGCGGAGGTGGAGGTGGAGGTGCTCACCGTGTCCTTCCGTTCCTCGGTCCACGACACCCGGACGGACACAAGGCACGCCGGCGCCGTCCGGGTGGCCTCATCAGGCCGCCGTGGCGATGCGGTTGAGCCCGTTCCAGAAGGTGGTGAGGGCCTCCAGCACCTGGGCTGCGCCCTCGATCAGTTCCTCGCGAGCGGTCTCCTCCTTCGCCGCCGTGAGCAGGGCGTCCTGGACCCAGTCCACGTGGTTGGCCTCGATGAGGATGTGGAGGTAGAAGTAGTTGTAGTCCTCGTGCTCCCAGCCGTCGTAGAGACGGAAGCCCTCGTAGAGGTTCACGATCATCGGGAACCCGAACTCTTCGATCACGTAGTGCGCGCCGACCGAGTAGTTCGACGACTCGTCCAGGAACAGGCGTCGCAGGTTGGCGACCAGCTGCTCCGCCTCCGGGGCGTGCTTGACCGTGCGGTAGTCGTCGAGCTCGACGCCGATGCCCGCGAGCGCCTTCTCGAACATCACGTAGTGCGCGTCGCCGCGGCCGTCACCCAGCTCCGAGACGACGGTGCGGGCGCTTTTCAGCCGAATGAACTCGTCGTCCACGCGGGCCGCCAGTCCGGCCAGGATCTGCGGGAACGTTCGGATGTAGTAGTAGTACTGCTGGAAGACCTCCTTGAGGACGTCCTTGGGAAGCGGCTCCTTGCGAAGCGTCTGGTAGAAGGCGTTCTCGTTGATACCCGAGTCGTCGATCATCTGCTTGATGCGCGCGATGACCTCGGTACCTGCTTCGACCTCGTTGCCCACGGGGTTGGATCCTTTCGGTGGCAGTGCGCGTCGCACAGGAGGCGGCCTCATCGGCGGCCTGACCTGGGAGAAGGGGCGTAGCGCGGACATCGACGGATGGCGCTCGCCGGCCAGTGGCTCGAACCTGTGACGCCGCCCGGACGCCTTCATCATCAGCGCGCTTCCGACAGCCACGCCAGGGCCGTGAGCCTTCGCAACTCGCCCTGGCGACAGGCCGACAGGGGGTAAACCGGGCATTGATCACGAAAACATCCAATGCGGGCACAGCGTTGAGGGCGGTGGTCCGCGGAGTATTTCTGCAGTCGACTGGATTCCTTGTACGTGACGTGACGCAAAATTCGCCGCCGACATAGTCGTTTCTGATGCCATGCATCGGACGGCTTTCCCTCCTTCGGTACCGTTTGCTAATGTGCCGCACATGAAGCCACGAGTTTTCCTTTTCGATCTCGGCGGCGTCGTCTGCCGCTTTTATCGCGAGCGCCGACTGGAAATCCTCGGCGAGGCGTGCGGCCTTCCTGCGGAGAAAGTCGACGAGGAGCTGTACTCCTCGGGGCTGATCTCCTCCTGGGACGGCGGAGCCGGAAATGCCCAGGAGGTGGAGGGGGAAATCAGGCGGCGTCTCGGCTACCCCGGTACCTCCGCGGAGCTGCGCCGCGTCTGGTGCGGCGCCTTCGAGCCCGACCCGGACGTCCTCGCCGCGGCCGATCTCGTCCGTTCGTACCGCACGGCCCTGTTCACGGACAACGACGCGCTGCTGCTCTCGGGGCTTCCCCGGCAGCTGGCGGAAGTGGACGACCGCTTCGACGCTCTCGCCTTCTCCTGCGTGCTCCGGGCGACCAAGCCCACCCCCGAAGCCTTCGCGGGAGCCCTCGGCCTCCTCGACGCCACCGCCGAGGAGGCCTTCTTCGTGGACGACCGCGAGGCCAACGTGCGAGCGGCCCGTGCGCTGGGGATCACCGCCGTACTCTTCGAAGGCGGACCCGCGCTGTACCGCACCCTGGAGGGCCTGCTAGGCGACTGACGCGGCCGGCTGGGCCGCGAGCACGGCCAGCGCCCGGGCGAGCACTTCAGCCGCGGGACGGGTGCCGTCGAGGACGACGGCACCGGAGTCCCGCATGACCTCCTCGTACCGCTCGCACAGCCTGGTGATCTTGGCGCGCAGTCCGCCGGGGGAGTACGCCGCCACCCAGCGGTCCTGGCGCGCGACGAGCCGTTCGTAGGCCACCTCGGGATCGACCCGCAGCCAGAACAGCACGTCGGGCCGGGGAAGCAGGGTCTCGATGCGAGCGAACCAGTCCCGGTGCTCCGCCACGTCCTCGCAGTACACGGCCCACGTATGTCGCCAGCGGTCGAAGAGAACGATGTCCGCCTGTTCGAACCGATGCTGTTCGTAGCGGAACTGCACGGCGCTCTCCAGGAGATAGGCAGAATGCCGAAAAGGCGCGGGCAGGGCATCCTGGTACAGTTTTTCCGGACGTCCGTCCTCGGCGATTCTCCGGAATGCGTTGGAGAGTGCTCGGGTGGGCCTCGCACGGACAACCTCCGCGGAACCAGAAAGCGAAGTGTGGAGACTTTCGAGCAGGGTGGACTTTCCGCTTCCGTCCACTCCTTCGAGAGCCACTATGCGGTATGTCACTCCGGTTTTCCCTTGCCTTTCCGATGATATTTCGTGCTAGCTTCCTCGCCATGCGAGAGCCAATTATTGGAATATCCCTCAGGCCCTGGCGCAGACCCGAGAAGACCGACCGCTGGATGCAGAGCATCGGGTATTTCCGCGCCGTGGAAGCCTCCGGCGCCGTCCCGTTGGGCATCGCACCGGTCGCCGAGCCCGCTCTGCGTGACCTCTACGACCTCTGCGAGGGCCTTGTCCTGCCCGGTGGGATGGACATCGCGCCCGAGTTGTACGGCGACGAGCGGCACACCACCACGGAGATCCAGCCGGAGCTGGACGCCATGGAACTGGCCCTGCTGCGCTGGGCGGAGGAGGACGGCAAACCCGTCCTCGGTATCTGCCGAGGTGCGCAGCTGCTCAACGCGGCCAAGGGCGGGGCCCTGTGGCAGGACCTGCCGGCCCAGCGGGGTGTCTGCGGACACGGAGGCGACGAAGCCGGAACCGCTTTCCACGACATCGTCGTCGCAGAGGGAAGCCGGCTGCGGCAGGTGACGGACACCGGGCGGATCCTCGTGAACAGCCGGCATCACCAAGCGGTCTCCGCCCTCGGGGCGGGCCTGAGCGCTGTCGCCCACGCCCCGGACGGCGTGATCGAGGCGATCGAGGCCCACGGCCCGTGGTTCGCGCTGGGAGTCCAGTGGCATCCCGAGGAGCTGCCGACCGAGTCGCCGGTCGGGGGAGGGATGTTCCGGGCCCTGGCGCAGGCGGCTTCACGCCGGGCTGTCGCGTACTAGGCCTGCCGCGTGAAGCCTGGCCACGAGTGCCTCGACAGCGGACACCGCGTCCGCCGTCGAGGTGCCCGAGACACCGACCATGCCCCAGCGGTCCGGGACGCTGGCCACGACCCGGACCGCTCTGTCCGGCCCCGTCTCCTGCTCCGCCCGACTGGTCGTGGTCGCCAAGTCCGCCAGGGCGGCGGGGCGATAGACACGGGTGGCCACGTGCACAGGGCCGGCCGGACCGGACAGCGCGTCCTGGAAGGCGCGCATGTACACCGCGCCGTGGGACGAGAGGTTCAGGTCGATCACCCCGTGGACGAGCCGGTCGCCGAAGCGCCCCCCGATCCGGCCCACCGCGAAGTCGATCCCACCGGTGACCAGGCTGTGCGCGCACCCCTGCGCCTCGGCCTGCGGGCCCCCGAACGCGTCGAGAATCGCCTGCAGGGCCGCCGTCATGGAGGCGTACGCGGTCCTGGGCACTCCGAAGGCGGCGAAGTCCTCGGCGAGCAGTGTCGCGTTGCCTTCCCAGGAACAGCCGTTCATGAGCTGGAGGGTCAGCCCCTCGGTCACCCGCCCCCCCTGGATGTGACCGGACGGAGTGATGATGAACCGACGCCCGGCGATGTCACAGGTGGCGAAGTCGACATGCGCCTCCAGGGCGTACGCGTCGCCGTGCTGGTGGGCCTCGCGCGCGTGCCGGGTGAGCGTTTCCTCGTCGAGGAGGTCCAGGCCGGTCACGATGCGGGCACCGTCGCCCGCCTCGCACGGTTTCAGACAGCCCCGCTCCACGCCGTAACGCTCCAGGAGCAGGCGCGCCGCGGCGCACACCCCGGCGGCGAATTCCTGCGGGTCGTCCCCGCGGGGGACGAGGTAGCCGGGGAGGACCGGAATCTCCATGCCGAGCAGCCGGTATGCGGAGGACATCCGTTGCTCGCGGGCCAGCAGGTCGTCCGGCTCCAGCCCGTCCGCCACGACTCGCAGCGCGTCCGGGACGGTGGGATGGACGTGTTCCTTACGGTTCCAACCGGCGGACACGACGGGCCCGTTCGCGTCGACCCGCAGGATGTCGAGGCCGAGCCTCGCCTTGAGCCACAGGAGGAAGACCTGCGTCTCCAGGTCGAGGGCGTACAGCCGCACGACCGCGTTCGGGTGCCTGCGGTACCAGTCCAGGAGCGGGAGCAGCGCGGAATGCCCGGGCGACGCCGCGACGGTGAGGAGGGCATCGGAGAGGTAGTAGTACTCGCGGGCGCCGATGTCGATCGCGGTGACGCCGGCGAGGGCCACGGCCTCACGCCACGGAGCGATACGACCGACCGCCACGTCGCCTTCCCGGGCCAGCGTGACCGCCCGGCTCTCCAGATAGCCGGCGACGTCATAGGGATCGCGTCCGGCGACGACATCGGCCAGGTCGCCTTCGAAGCCCCGTGTGGTCCGCGTGGCGGAGTGCATGACGACGGCGGGCACCCTCTGCTGCGCGGCGCGGTCCTCGGCGAACGGGAGCAGCTCCCGCGCCGCTCTGTCCGCCACGTCGGCGATGCCGTGCCCGAGCAGAACCCGGCAGTACTCCTCGACCTCCTCGTCGGCGAGCACGCGCGGACCCGTGCTGAACCCGCTCCACGGGTGTACGGAGCCGTCGCCCGCGACGACTTCGGTGCTGATCGGCGTGGGCTCCGCAAGACGCGTGGCAACCGCACCGCCTGCCTCGTCGGTGTCCGTCGTCATGTCGCTCGTAGTCCTTTCGGATAGCCCTCGCGGGCCGGCCGGGGGGTGGTCGGAGGGACGAGTACGCCGAGGATCTTCCGCCAGAAGTCCTCTTCCGTCCCGGTGGCCGGGAACGCCTGGGCGTCCAACACGTAGGAGCGGTCCAGGTCGTCGGTGACCATGTCGAAGACGGCGTAACGCAACCCCAGGGCACGCGCCGCGTACAGCGCCGTCTGCCCGGCCGTGGCACTTCGGGACATAGGGCCTTCGACCACCGTGCGGCCGTGCTCCACCGAACGGGTGGTGACCGATCCCGCGGGAGCGTGGCGTTCCTCGATGTCGATCACACACCCGTTCGCCACGGTGACCCGAAGCTCCGTCTTGGCTCCCCCGACGGTCATACCCACCTCGTGCTCGAAGACGAAGCCTGACTCGGCGCAGAGCGCCGCCAGGAAGCCCTCGTCGCCGGGGTCGACGTCCCGGAAGACCCACTGTTCACCGAAGGTGTTGCCGGGGGACTCCAACCGTCCGTCGTGATAAGCGTAGTTGGTGCGCCACCGCCCAGGGGCCAGATGCGTGATGCCCTTGCCCATCGAGCCACACACCGCCTTGACGTAGAGGGATCGCCCCGCATCCAGGGCGGTCGACAACTCCTCCGGAGTGGGGTTCTCGATCGCCGGGGGTACGGGAATGCCCGCCTGCTCCAGCACTCGTCTCGCCAGTGCCTTGTCCCGGGTGCGGGCGACCGCCGTCGGCGGGTTGAGGTAGTGGACCCCCTGGGGCAGACTGCGGCGCAGCAGGCGGTCGGAGCTGAGCAGGTACGCGGAGAGGGCATCGGCATAGGCCCGTGTCCCGTAGGCGCCCGCGACTCTGTCCTCGATCCGCGCGTCCCAGAACTGGTGCGGGAAGAACAGCACCACTCCGACAGGTCCCCGCAGGCCGTGCACCCCCTTGCGCACCTCGGCGTAGGTGTGCAGGCGGACGGAGACCCCGCGCTCGGCGAGCCATCCCTCGTGCGCGAGGAAGGGATCCAGCTGGGAACGCGGCCAGGCGTCGGCGACGGCGAGGACGGTGAGGATCGGTGTCGTGCTCATGCGGTCCTGCCTTCCAGCGTGATCCGGCCTCGCGGGCCTCCTACGACCGCAGCCGAGCGGAGGGCGAACGCCATCGTCAGCCCCTGATCGCCCTGGCCCGACGCAAGATCGACGTCCGCCACGCGATCCTGCGCTACCCCCACGAGAATCGGCCGGCTCTTCGACTTGTGGCTCGACGTAGGCATCAGACGGCTGCCTCTTTGTCTCCGCGACGGTCGAGAGCGTGGATCAGGCCGAGGACGTGGTCGGCGACCTTCTCGGCGGGCGGCGTGCCGTCCACGACCGTGTGCGGGACGTCGGCGAGACGCGCTGTGTACGAGGCGTCGAGCCTCTCCAGGTCGGCCATCAGTCGGTCGGCGCTCCAGTGGTCGACGGTCCAGTCCCCCCGTTGGGTGATGCGTGCGAACGCGGTCCGCGGTGGGGTGCGGACATGGAGGAGGAGGTCCGGCCGCGGCAGGTCGTCCATGAGGAGCCGGTAGTAGTCGTCGTACACACTGCGGCCCGGGGCATAGACGTCGTACGTGGTGAGCCACCGGTCGAAGATGAGCCAGTCGTACGCCGCGTACTCCGCTTCCAGGTAGTGGAACTGTGCCTGCGCGTCGACCAGGAAGGCGCTGCGGCGCAGCGCGTCGGGGACGACGTCCTGGTAGCGGTGCTGATGCTGCGAGGGCTCGTCGACCAGTTCGCGGAAGACGCTCGCCATGCGGGGCGAGAGCCGCTCGTACCGGGCCTTGGGTCCGAGGAGACCCACCAGGCGGGCGGCCAGGGTGGACTTCCCCGATCCGTCGATCCCCTCCACCGCGATGATCCGGTAGGGGCGGTCCGTTCCCGTCATGCGGGCACCTCGGATTCCACCGGAACGCCCCTGCCCGCCAGGAGCTTCGGAAGGGGCAGGCGTCCGCGGACCAGCGCCGGGGTGGTTTCGTTGACGGCACGCTGACCGGCGCAGGCGCCGAGAGCGTGCACGCCGTCCACGGAGGTGCGGCCGGCCTCGTCGGTCAGGAGCGAGCCGTCCGCCTGCCGGGCCAGTGACTCGATCAGCGACCCGCCGGGGAGCACGGGCTCGCTGCCCGTCGCCCAGACCACCGCGGTCTCCTCGGCCCGGCGGCTCTCCTCCCAGGCCGAGCCACCCTCACCGATGAGGCGTCCCCGGGCGTGCCGGCAC
This sequence comes from Streptomyces sp. P3, assembly GCF_003032475.1. NCBI lineage: Bacteria > Bacillati > Actinomycetota > Actinomycetes > Kitasatosporales > Streptomycetaceae > Streptomyces > Streptomyces sp. P3. The sequence goes on along the minus strand of NZ_CP028369.1, from coordinate 1,808,423 downwards.
CGGCCGCTGAGGGACCGGGAGCCCAGGGGGTTCCGGTTGTCCTCGGCCTTGTACGTCCATGTGATCTCGCCGTCACGCACGTCAAGACGTTCGTAGACCAAGTGGCGCACACACGTGGTGTGCCATCCCGGCCGGCCGCACTCCAGGGCGGATTTGGCGACCAGCTCGCAGGCGAGCTGGGAGGGGGCGCGCCAGCCGTACTTGTCGGGATTCTCCGTGGGGAACATGCCGACGTAGCGGTTGCCGAGAACCACCACCTCGGCGGCCTCCGAGGCAACCAGCGACGCGACCTGCATGGCGGAGTTCCCGGAGCCCACCACGAGGACGGTTCTGCCCGCCCACCGGCTCGTCCGATGCCGGGCGTGTTCACGGTGGACCACGTCGTGGGAAACGGCCCCGGCCTCCGCCCAGCCGGGGGGTGGGGTGCGGGGGGTGCTTCCCGTCGCCAGGACGACTGCCTCGGCACGTTCGTAGGACATGCGGCCGTCGCCGTTGAGCACGTGGAGGAGGAACATGCCCGCCTCGCCTTCGACCTCCAGGACCCGTGCGCTCTTCAGCGTGGCGCCGGAGCCGAGCAGGCTCTCGCGGACGTAGGCGTCGAACTGGGCCGCGCTGGGCCGGAGTTGCCCGGTCACGCCAAGCCGAGAAGTTTCCTGGTGTCGGGAGAGCCTGAGCTCGTCCGCGTAGGACTGCAGGGTGAAGTCTTCGAGGAACTCCATTCCCGTGCCCAGACGGTCAGCGATGACCAGAGTGTCCTGGGGAGGTACGTCCCCCTGGCGTACCTGTATGGCGGCGGCGGATCCCCCGCCGATGACCACCAGGCGCCAACATCGGCCGGTTTCGCTGAAACGGTACATGCCACTTCCTTGCCGTCGGAGTGTTCGGGCCTTGTCGTGACCGGGGAGGGCGGCGACCGGGTCAGCCTCCCCAGCCGACGTCCGATTCGCCCTCACACCCATTCACAAAGCTCACTTTTCCCCCTATTTTTTGATTCTGAATTTCTGGCCGATGTCTCTGCGGCGTCTTTATGATGATTCGCCCATGTGGCGAACTTCGCATGCGCTGACGGATCTTCCCGATATTAAGTCAGTACAAACGACAAGTGGGTATCATGGGCGCGACTGGCGGAGAGACGAGGGGTGAATAAAATGCACATACCAGACATCGCCGAAGTTGTGGGGCGATACGAGTTGGATGCAATTGCAGTGGCCCTCTATGAAAGCGTGGCGAAGCGGTCGCCCGTCTCGACATGTGAATTACGGGAACAGGGTGAGCTCTCCTCGGTAACCGAGGAGGACCTGGATCGCGCCGTGGAGCGACTTCTCGGGCTTCGTCTTCTCGCCCGGGTCGCAGACGCGCCGACCCGGTACGCGGCGTTGCCGCCCGACCTCTCCCAGGCACTTCTCCTGGGAGGGGCCGAACGGCAGATCACTCAGGCGTTGATGCAGGTCAACCAGGTGCGACGGGAGCTCATGGATCTCTCCTCCGTGTACTCCGACGCCCTCTTCGATCGCATGCAGGATCAACGTGTGGAGCCGATTTCCGACCTCCAGCAGGTCCGCGACCTCATCACGGAGCTGTGCGAGACCTGCCAGACCGAGGTGCTCACCTCGCAGCCGGGCGGGGCGCGGCCGAACGACCAGCTGGAGGAATCCTTCGAACGGACGGAGTTGATGCTTTCGCGTGGAGTCCGGATGAGGACGCTTTATCAGCACACTGCGCAATTCAGTGCGGAGACATTGTCCTACGTTCAATGGGTTACCGGCCTGGGGGCGGAAGTCCGCACACTTGCCGACGGGTTCCCACGGCTGATCATCATTGACCGAAAAATTGCACTCATCGACGCTCCGGAGGATCTGCGTGGCGCGCTGCTGGTGCGCTCCCCCGGAGTTGTTGAATTCATGACCAGATGTTTCAACTGGGCCTGGATAGCGGCGAACCCGTTTCCGGATTCATACCAAAGGGAACGGGTTCGTGTGATCTCCGACGAGATCAAGGAGGCGATCATCCGTTTCCTTGTGCTGGGTGAGGACGACAGGGTGATCGCGCGTCGACTGGGAATGTCGCTGCGCAGCGTGCAGCGCCACATCGCCGAGATCATGGCGCAGCTGGGGGCGACCAACCGGCTCCATGCGGGCTACCTCCTGGGACGCGATGCGCGGCCGGACTGGCCGAACTAGACCGTCCCGCAAGACCGGACCGGCCTGTTGGGACAGAGAGGGAAGGAACAGGATCGTCGCCCTCGCCGTCACCCTTGCCGGCCGTCCCCGGACCGGCGTGGTGGCCGCCGCGCAGGACAACTCCCGCGATCCGAGTGATCCCTACCTCCTGCCGTGGATGTGGCCGACCCGCTTGCCGTCCGGCGTCATGCCGGTGGCTCCGTGTTCGCCTTCGCCGATGGTCGGACCGAGGGCATGTCGACATCGCGGGTGTCGATCACTTCGCTCCTCCAGGGAGTTCGTTCTTCCGGGCCGAGGCTCGCTGGCACCATCCCCCGGTCATCGTCGACAGGGGCACCGGGAGACCGATTCCGTCATGAGTCATGAACGCTGCGTGAACTGCCGTGAAAACGTAGAAGGCCGTCTGCGAGGGTGTCAACAAGGCAACCGCAGCGTGAGACGCGATCCGGCACGGGAGGGCGGCCGGACCGGGCGCTCGGGCGCACCCGGTAGGGCTCTTCGAGCTGGTCGCGAGGGTGATCGCGGGTCGGAAACGGGTGTCGGTGAGAGCGGAACCGCATCGTCGAAGCCGGCAGCTGCGACACGGCGCCCACGCGGAGAAGGTGTCTTCGCCGACCCGACGGCAGAGCGGCCCAGACCGTGAGCGGCCAGGCTGCGGATCCGCGTTCGCGGCTTATGCCCTGAGGCAAACCCCTCGGTCCGCTTTCCTCCTGTCGTCTCTGCGCCACGACGCAATGCGCCACCCTCGAAGCGTGGATTCCATATGTCTTCTGGGTGAGGATCCCTCAGGAGCATGCGAGTTCGGGTAGGTGGAGCGCCCACTCACCGCGTGCCGCTCGCCCGGCGAGGGGCGCTGCTGAGAACGGGGATTGCCGCAAGGGGGCTGGGGTGGCGCGTTTCGCCGTCATATCCGATCTGCACGGGAACTACGAAAACCTGCTGGCGATACAGGAGAAGGCCGCCGGCCGCGTCGACACCGTGGTCCTCACGGGCGACTACCTCGAGGCGAAGGTGTCCAAGAAGGACCTGCACCGTGACCTTTGTTGGTCGCTCCCGGACGCCGTGGACCCCGATGCGCCCCTTTGGGAAGCCCTCTCCTCGTGCGTTCTCGTGCGCGGAAACCAGGAGGAGCGCATCACCACCGTCCTGCGCGACCGAGACGTCCCGGACGCACTGGAAGCGCTGCTGGCCGCACCCCCGGAACGGGCCACGCCCACAACCCGGTTCGTCCACGGCCACCGCTTCAACTGGTTCCGCGAGGGCGAGGATCTGAGTCACCCCGTACTCGACGCCCTGCCGGACCGGCCGGTCCTCATCCACGGCCACAGCCACCGTCGGCGGCTCACCACCGGCCTGGAAGCGACTGGGCAGCACACCCCGCTCCGCCTGGAACCCGAGACCGGCCGTGTCTACCAGCTGCCCCGGTCGGGTGTGTGCCTGGTGAACGCGGGTGCCGCGGGGGACCGTGAGGCGCACTGGGTGCTGTACGACGAGGAAGCCCGCACGGTCACGTTCGAGACCGTCCGCACGACAGGAGTCCGTTGATGAAGCAGGACAGTCCCACACCGCGGGTACTGGTGATCGCCGGGCGGGCGGGAAAGCTCAAGGCCGCCGTGGACGCCGGCTTCGAGGTCGTCTATGCCCAGCACACCGGGCTCTTCTCGGACCGTCATCGCGCCGCCTCGCACGAGGCCCTCCTGCTCGACTACACGCGCCCCGACCTGCTCCTCCCCGTCGTGGCGGGTCTGCACCAGGCGGCTCCGCTCGCGCTCGTCGCCTCCTTCACCGACCCCGGCCTCGAGCCCGCGGGGCTCCTCACCGAGCACCTGGGGCTGCCCGGTAATCCTGCTTCCGTCTCCGCCCTGCTCCGGGACAAACACGCGCTGCGCGCACGGCTCGCCGAGGCCGGAGTGGAGACGCACCCCTGCGCCCTCGTCGACAACGCCGGCGAACTGCGGGACTTCTGCGAGAGCCACGGCTACCCGGTCGTCCTCAAACCCCGCGACGGCACCGGCAGCGAGAACGTACGGCGCATCGAGTCCCACGAGGACGTGGAGCGGGCCTTCGACGGCCGCCCGGAGGAGCAACCGCCCTTGCTGGCCGAACGGTTCCTCGCCGGCAAGGAGATCAGCGTCGAGACCGTGTCCCAGCACGGACGCCACCGTGTTCTCGCCCTCACGGAGAAGTTCATCGACGAGAACTTCGTGGAGTGCGGTCATGTCGTGCCGGCCCGTGTCGGTGCTGAGCACCGGCCCTCCGTCGAGAAGCTCGTCCTGGGCCTGTTGGACGCGGCCGGGCTGGTCGAGGGCTGTGCTCACACCGAGGTGATGCTCACCGACACCGGGCCGGTGAGCATCGAGTCCCACAACCGCATGGGCGGGGACCGCATCTACGAACTGGTACGGCTGTCCCACGGAACGGATCTGGAACGCCTCGGCTTCACGCTGCCCCTGGACATCGACCCGCTGCCCGAGCCCCCCGTCCCGGCCAGAGCCGCCGCGATCTGGTTCGTACGGGCCGAGCCCGGCCGCGTCGTGGATGTCGAGGGAACAGAGCAGGCCGAGAAGGCCGAAGGGGTGCAAGAGGTGGTCGTCACCGCCGAACCAGGGGGTGTGGTCCGACCGGTTCGCTCCAGCGCGGACAGGGTCGGCTACGTCATCGCCACCGGCGCCGACCCCGACTCCGCGGTGGCCCGCGCCCGGGCCGCCGCGGAGGGCATCCGGGTGCGAACCGAGCCCGCGGCCGTGCAGGCGCACACCTGATGAGCCACTGCCACGACGGGGCCCCGGAGACCGTCACCCATGTCATGGCCGGGTTCGGCGCGGCGCTGCTCCCCGACCTTGACCGTTGCCTGCCACCCCGCTCGCTCCTCGTCGTCGAGGAGCCGGACGTCGTCGCGGCCCGCGACCTCGACCGACGGGCCACCGCCCACCCCTGTGTGGCCGGCATCCTCACGGCACCCATCCATGAGGAGGACGATCTGTCCGCCGTACTGGCGGCGGTGCCACGACCGCGGAACGTCCGCGCCGTCCTGCCCGGTGTCGAGTACGGGGTCTCCGCGGCCGCGGCCCTCGCCGACCATTGGGGGCTGCCGGGTGCCGGGCCGGCGGCCGCTCGCGTCCTGCGGGACAAGGCCCTGCTGCGGGAGGTCTGCGAGCGGTCCGGAGTGCCGCAGCCGCGGTGGCGAAGGGCGACCTGCGCAGCAGACGTGCGCTCCTTTCGGGACCAGGAGGTCCGGGGGTGTGTCCTCAAACCCGCCAACCGACAGGGCAGTCTGGGCGTGCAGCTCCTCGACCCCACCGATGACCTCGACGAGGCCTGGCGGCACACGGTCGAGGCGGACGAGCCCCGGCTGCGAGCCAGACGACCGCTACCGGCGTCTTTCCTCGTGGAGGAACGCGTCGACGGTCCCGAGATCAGCGTCGAGTGCGTGGTCCACGAAGGCCGGGTGCTGTTCCGCAACGTGACCGCCAAGGACGTACGCCCGGGTCGGCACCCCGTCGAGATGGGCCATCGGGTTCCGGCGGACCTGCCGCCCGGAGTGCCCGAGCGGGTCGCCTCGGCCATGGATCGGCTGGTGGCAGCCACCGGCTTTCGGACAGGGGTCCTGCATGCCGAGTGGATTCTGCGGGATGGCGCGAAGCCCGTCCTCGTCGAGTGCGCGGGCCGCGTGCCGGGGGACTGCATTCACGAACTCATCGACCTCGCGCACGGAGGTTCACTCGTCGCCGACCTCCTCACCGTTCTGTCCGGTTCCACGGACGTGCCCCACCGCGAGCCACACAGGCACGCGGCCATCCGATTCCTCAACTGCCCGCCGGGAACGGTTCTCTCGGTGACGGGCACACAGGAGGCGGCAGAGCCGGAGGAGGTGGTGAAGGTCCACGTCGCCACTGCGCCGGGCAAGGAGACGGGTATCGTCTCGAACTCCCACGAGCGCGCCGGATACGTCGTGGTGACCGGGCGGGACAGCGCCGAGACCACAGCACTGCTCGACACGACGGCCGCCCGTATCCGCTTCGCCGTACGCCCCCGCCAGGACGCTCCGCGGGACGGCCGGTGCGAGGCCGGGAGGGCGATATGAGCGAGCACGTTCTTGTCGTCGGCAGTGGACGGGACCTGCCAGGACGCGTGCGCGCCGCGGCACCCGGAAACCGCACGACGGTGATCTGCCGCCTGGACTACCTCTCCCGCCTGCGGGAACGCGATGCGCACAGCCGTGTCCTCGCAGTCCGCCACGATGCCCCCGACAGGGAATGGGTGGCCATCGCCGCCGCCGTACACGCCGTGGACCCCTTCACCCGCATCGCCACGTTCGGCGAGCGCGACCAGGACCGGTGCGCCGAGATCGGCCGTGCCCTCGGACTGCACACGCACAGCCCGCGCACCGTGGCGCTCGTCCACGACAAGGCAGCCATGCGGGCGCGGCTGCGGGAGACCGGCACGGATCCCACGCCCTCGGCCAAGGTGACAGACCTGGAGGCGCTGCGCGTCTTCGTCACCACGCACGGCGTGCCGTGCGTGGTGAAGCCGACGCACGGCTCTGCCAGCGTCGGTGTCGCCGTGCTGCGTTCGGCGGAGGAACACGAGCTCGCCGCCGCTCTCACGAGGGCGGGCGGAGACTTCTACGGCCTCTCCGGCGCCGGAGTCGTCGCCGAACGCTTCCACGAGGGGCCGCAGTTCAGCGTCGAGGCATTCTCCGAGGACGGCGAGCACGTGTGCGTGGCGATCACCCGCAAGTACTCCGACCCCGACCGCTTCGTCGAGCTCGGACACGTGGTACCCGCGCCGCTCCCGCCGGAGACGGAGGACGAGGTCCGCGGCTACGTCCCGCGCGTGCTCGACGCGCTCGACATCGCCTTCGGAGCCACGCACACCGAGATCGTGCTCACCGAGGCCGGCCCGCGTGTGATCGAGACACACCTGCGCATGGGCGGCGACGAGATACCGGCGCTCGTACGGTCCGCCACCGGCGTGGACCTGGCGGACCTCGTAGCCAGACAGGCCGCCGGTGAACGCGTGCTCCCCGGCCTCCGCAAGGAGTTGGCCGACGGACGGACACCTGCCGCCGCGGCGATCTGGTTCGCGGCGGCGCCGGCCGCGGGGGTGCTGACCTCGGTGGAGGGCGTGGACGAGGCGCGCCGCACCGCCGGGGTCGAGGAGGTCGTCGTACAGGCCGAGCCGGGCACGGTCTGCGCAGGACTGGAGTCGTCCGAGGAACGCCTCGCCTTCGCGCGCGCAGCCGGGGCGAGCGCCGAGGAGGCAGTGGGCTCGGCACGAGCCGCCCTCGCCGCCCTCGCCTTCCACATCAGGACGGTCCCGTCGATCGAGGAGGCAGTGTGACGTACACGGCTCAGGACCGTGGTCCGGTGCGGACCACGGCGGGTGAACTCGCCGCGGAGATGCGCCGAAGGGCTCCGCGGGGTGTGCGCCCCTCCTCCGGCGCCGTCCAGTCCTGGCACCGTGTGAGCGGACGCTTCGCCGAGGGCTCGGTCAGCGATCTCAGCCTGCAGCAGGGAGAGGCGACCTCCGCCCGTTACCTGGGCGAGCACGGTCTGATCCACCGAGCCGTGCCGGGCCTGAACCCCGGGGCGGCACGGCTCGAAGGCTTCGGGAACGCCGGCGGCCACCGCCCGCGCGCCACCACGGACGCGCCTCCGTCCTGGCTGGAGATCGGGGCGATCGTGGCCTCCCTGCGCGAGTTGGAGGAAGCCGCCCGCTCCTGCGACCCGAGCATCGCCCAGGTCGTGATCGACTTCGAGCTGAGCGAGCAGCAGATGGCCCTGGCGAGCGGAGAGGACGTACTGCTGCTCCGCACAGAACAGCGACTCCTCAGCTATCTGTCCGTGCGGGTCGTCGCACGCCGCGGCGACCGGGTGTCCACCGGCTTCTACACCCCCGGCGTCAGCGGGCGGCTCGACGCGATCGACGCGGCGGCCTCAGGCGCGGAGGTCGCCCGCAGGGCCGTCGCCGGCCTGGACGCCCGGCCCGCCCCGGTGGGCCGGATGCCCGTGGTCGTGGCAGGCGGCCGGGGGATGGTGCTCCTGCACGAGGCGTGCTGCCACCCGCTGGAGGGGGACGAGGTCGCACGCGGGTCCGTCTACGCCGGACGGCTCGGGGAGCAGATCGCCTCTCCGCTGGTCGAGGTGCGGGACGACTCGACCGTACCGGGCGCGGTCGGCTCCTACGGCTGCGACGACGAAGGGACGGCGGCCCGCTCCACGACGGTCATCGAGCAGGGCCGGCTCAGGGCCTACCTGACGGACCAGGACTCGGCCTCCAGACTCGGTACGCAGCCCAGCGGGAACGGGCGGTGCGGCACCGTGCAGCAGCCGCCGCTGCCCCGGATGACCAACACCTGCCTCGCGGCAGGGACGTCCACCGTCGACGAGATCATCGCCGACACCCCCTTCGGTATCTACGCCGAGCATGTGGGTGGCGGTGAAGTCGTCGAGGCCACGGGCGAGTTCACGTTCCGCGTGACCAACGGATGGCTGATCGAGAACGGCAGGATCACCGACCCCGTCCGGGAGACGACCATCGCCGGGCTCGGCACGGACGTCCTGCGGGGCATCGACGCGGTGGCGGACGACGTGACCGTCGGGGCAGCCAAATGCGGGAAGTTCGGGCAGTGGGTGCCCGTCGGCGTCATCGGACCCACGGTGCGGGTCGGGTCCCTGCTCGTAGGAGGAACAGAGTGAGTGACGGCATCCGGGCACTGATCGCCGAGGCCGCGAGGCAGGCGGCCGACTGCGAGGTGTGGACCGCTCACCGGGAGACCGAAGAGGTCGTCTGCCGTGGTGGTGCCGTCGAACGGCGCAGCGACGTCGAGTCCGGCGTAACCGCCGTGACGGTGTGGCGGGACGGCGGCGAAGGGTACGCCGTGCGGGCTCTGCCCGACTCCGACGACCCCTCGTTGGTGCGGAGTGCGCTGGAGGTCGCCCGCGCACTGCCCGGCAGGCTCCCCCCGCCCCCCGCCGCCGACCCTCCGGCACCTCCCGGAACAGCGAGAGCGGCGACGAGCCCCGCTCTCGACGACAGGACGAGCCCCGCTCGCGACGAGAAGACGAGCCCCGCTCTCGACGAGAAGACGGTGCATGCCGTGCGTGAGCTCAGCACGGCGGCCCCCGGACTGGACATCGAGCTCAGGGTGAAGGCCGAGCGGAGCACCGTACGACTCGGACGGCCCGGTCACGAGCCACGCGGCTACCGCACCGGTCTCGTTCAACTCCAGGCCCGGGTGACCGCCAGTGCGTCCGGCACCGGCTTCGTGGCCCACCAGATGTACGGAAGCGCGGCGGAGGACGTCCTCGCGCGGGCGGCCGATGTGGACCTGCCGGAGATCTGTGCCCTGGCTGCCGTGCTCGCCGGACCACCCGCGGACGTATGGGAACACGACGACGTCCTGCTCACCGGCTGGGTGGCGGTGAAGCTGCTTTCCCTCGTGCTCCCGGCCTTCCAGTGGGACACCGCGGTCGAGGGAAGGTCGCCGCTGGCAGGGAGATGGGGAGAGTCCGTCTGCGCCGACGGCGTCGACCTCGTCGACGACCCCACCTCCGCCGAGTACCCGCTCGCCGCGCCCTGGGACGACGAAGGAACCCCCACCAAAGCCGTGGAACTGGTCCGGGACGGACGGCTGCGTGCCTTCCTCGGCCACCGGCACAGCACCCGGTCCGCGGGAGCAGGCCGGGCGGGCTCCGGCTGGCGGGGAGCGGCGGGGGAGATGCCGAGGGTCCAGCCCAGCCATCTCTCGCTGCGAGTGGGCCGCGCCCTTGGCGATGTCCCCCGGCCGGGCCGCCGTCTTCTGAGAGTGGTGCAGGCGAACGGGGTGCACACCTCCAACGGCATCACCGGCGACTTCTCCATCGGTGCGAACGCGTTGCTGGAAGACCCGGACGGCACACGCCACAACGCCGGGAACATCACCGTGGCGGGCAACGTCTTCGACCTGTTGCGGCAGATCGAGGGCCACAACGGGACCGTGCGCACCAACCGTTCGCACACGTCGTTCGTCGCCTGTCCCGGCCTGTGGGTCCGCGGCCTCACCGTTGGGCGGTGAGCACGGTGGGCAACGAGGCGCGCGTCACCAGACTGCCGGAGTTCCGGCTCCTGTGGTCCTCACAGAGCCTGAGCATGCTCGGTACCTCCGTCAGCCGCACCGCACTCCCCCTGATCGCGGTCACCACGCTGGCAGCCTCACCCCTGCAGATGGGCTTGCTCCAGGCCGGCCTCGGCCTCTCGTACCTGGTACTCGGCCTGCCCGCGGGGGCCTGGATCGACCGTATGCGGCGCCGGCCCGTCCTGATCGTGTGCGACCTCAGCCGTGCCGTGCTGATGGTGATCCTGGCGTGCGCTGCGCTGCTGGACCGGCTCACCTTCCCCGTACTCCTCGTGGTGGCCCTGCTGCTCGGTGCGGCGCGCACCTTCTACGAGATCGCCTATCAGGCCTACATACCTGCGGTGGTCGGACGTGATCGGCTCGTCGAGGGCAACTCGAAGTTGGAGAGTACGAATTCCGCCTCACAGATGGCCGGACCGGCTGCGGCCGGGGCGCTCGCCCAGGTGGGAGCGGCAGCGGCGGTCTCGATACAGGCCGTGAGCTACGTCGCCTCCTTCCTCCTGCTGCTGCGCATCCGCAAGCCGGAGGCGGAGCCCTTGCGGAAGCCGACGGCAAGGATGCGCGAGGAGATCAGGAGCGGCCTGTCCTTCGTCCTCAAGAACCCCCTCATGCGCGCCGTCGTGGGGTCGGCAGCCACGTACAACTTCTTCTACGCCGTCCAGGCACCTCTGATACTCCTGCTGCTCGTCCACGACGTCGGCCTCTCCGAGGCCGCAGCGGGGGCCTTCATGACCGTCGGCGGGGTCGGCGGCGTACTCGGGGCCACCCTGGCGGGCGCCCTCGCGGGACGCCTGGGCCAGGTCCGCGTGATCTGGCTCGCCTACCTGGCGACCATCCCGACGGTGCTCCTCATCCCGCTCGCCGGTCCGGGGTGGCGCATGCTGTTCTTCGCCGTACCCTGGTTCACCGCCGCGTTCGGTCTCGTGGTGTACAACGTCGCGCAGGTCAGTTTCCGGCAGGCGATGTGCCCGGACCACCTGCTGGGACGGATGAACGCCAGCGTCAGGTTCCTCATCTGGGGGATCATTCCGGTCGGTGGTGTGGTCGGCGGTGCACTCGGCGAGTGGCTGGGCGTCCGCGGCGGGCTGCTGTTCGCAGGGGTGGGCATGACCAGCGGGGTGCTGTGGCTCGTCTGCTCCCGTCTGCGCCGGATCCGCGACATCCCGTCGGCCCGCGACGAAGTGGACGCACCGGTGACACCCTGACCCTCGCCGGGCTCCGCTCTTCGGCCGCCCCCTGCCGCCGCCTGCCGCGCGACAGCGATCTCGCGCCCTGCTGCTGCGGGCTCGTGCGGGGCGGGCTCGCTCACCGGGTGCGGGGCGGGCTCGCCCACCGGGTGCGGGGCGGGCTCGACGGGGCGGGCGGCGAGCCGCTCGATGCGCCAGACCGGCACGCGCGCCGGCGAGTTCGCGTCGTCCGGCGCACGCTGGCCGACCGCTTACCTCAGGAGCCGTGCCGGGTCGCGCCCGGTGCGTTCGACCTGCACCGGGGCGGCGGCGAGGGCATCGCCAGTGATCTACTGCCGATCATGCCGTTGCTGATGCTGGACCTCGGCAACACCCTGGTCGACCGCGACGCCGCCTTCCGTGACGCCGTCACCGCATTCCTCACCGAGCACTGCCTGCCCGACACCGACCTCACCTGGGTGATGGATCTCGACGCCGGCGGCGGTACCGCCCGCCACGAGGTCGCAGCGGCCATGACCGACCGGTACCGGGACAGGGTGCCCACCACGGCCGTCCACGCCCTGCTCGACCGTGGCGCTGCCGATCGCGTCGTACTGGCCGACGTCTCCCGCGAGGCCCTCGGCAGAGCACGGGCCGCCGACTGGACCTGCGTGATCGTCACCAACGGCCGCACCGCCCAACAGGAAGCCAAGATCCGTCGCACCGGACTCGACCAGCTCGTCCAGGTCGTCGACGTCCGAGGTGAACGGTGACCCGTCCCTTCTGCTGTCGCGCGATCGCGGCGAGCACGGCGTCGACCGCGTACTTGTGGCCGTGCAGCTCGGCGTCGGTCAGGAGCCGGCGTGCCCGGCGGGCCTCGTCCTTCCCGATGCCGACGACCTGGAGCCGGGACAGCACCCAGTCCCAGCGCTGTTCGGTCGTTCTGCCGTCATACGCCTCGACCAGGGCCATCGGCGACGTCACCACTTCGGCCTCCCCTCGCGCCGCGAGGTCGAGCCGGGCGATCATCTTCCGATCACCGCGCACTGCCAGGGAGAGGGCTTCACAGCCCAGGACGAAGACCCGGAGCCGCCTCTGCCCGTGCTCACCGACTCGCTCCTTCACGCAGCCCCTCCGGCGTTGCGCTGCCCGCAGGCGCGGCCAGGCGCGGCCGACGATTCGATGTTCAGGCGGCCGTGGCAGGGCGTGGGCTGCCGTGGAAGACCTGGCTGATGTGCCAGGAGCGGTGGGTCGTGGCGACGGGCTGGGCGCCCGGTTGGGGGCCGATGAGTGGCCGGCCGGCGAGCGCGATGACGTGCTCGCGGGCGGCGGGGCTGTGGCCGACGAAGCGCTGGGAGACCAGGACGCGGTGGCCGTCACCGACACCGAGGACGCCCTTGTCGAAGAGTTTGTGGTGCAGCGAACACAGGCACAGTCCGTTGTCGACGGTGTCCGGGCCGTCCAACGCCCACCAGCGCACATGCGCCGCCTCCAGCCCGACTGGCACCGCGCCGATCCTGCCGTCGTAGCCGCAGAAGGCGCACCGGTACTCGTATGCCGTCAGGACCCGCTCCCGCATCCGCGGATCCCGTCGCCTTCGCACGGCGGCCGAGAGCTCTCCGGACTCCGCCGGCTCCAGCCCCAGGCCGACGAATTCGCACAGGTCGCCGTGGAGCGAAGGCGGGAAGTGCAGGTCGAGCAGGACTCGCGCCATCCGGCCGAGCAACGCCGGCTCACGCCGCAGCGCCGCCCGCAGCTCCGGCGCCAGCCGCCCAACGGCCCCCGCGGCCCGCAACTCACGCACCCCGCTGCCGGGGCTGCCCGGTCCGCGGTCGGTGCACACCTCCCACACGCCGTCGCTCACCAGGTGGTGGAACGGGTAGGCCGGAGTCGTCCTGTTCGGCGGACCGTACTCGGTCAGGAGCCGCTGCAGATCTTCCTCCACCGCGCTGTACCGCAGTTCGCCGACGGCATCCTGCTGGAACCGACCGAGGGCGTACAGCAACAGCAACGGCTTGTGCGGCGCGCGGGTCCCGCTTCTGGTCCACTGCCTCAGCCTTGCGGTGCGCTCCAGCCAGTCCATGACCGGCGATCGTAGTCGCGTCTCGTCGACCAGCGATCTGCGCATGTGCGGAACGCCCAACGGGTCGTGGCGAGTTGATTGCGACGCGTCGTCACCATGTGGCGCCATCGTTCGCGGGTCGGTTGTTCTCCGTCGATCCACCGTGCTCGCACGGTGTGCTCGGGAAGCGGAAGACCGGACAATCCGGTAGCCGCAGACCGCGTCCGCAACCGGCAGAAGCGCGGGTCCCGCGGCGGCCGTTCGCCGAAGTCCGACCGGGACGACTACAGGCAGCGGCACGCGGTTGAGTGCGGGATCAATCGCCTCAAGCGTCACCGGGCCGTGGCCACCAGCCATGACAGGCTCGCCGTTCGCTACGAAGCGACCGTGTTGATCGCAGCCCTCAATGAGTGGCTGTGACCTGCACTTTCACATGGCAGTCCTGGGGCTACGTGCCTCTGTAGGTAGAGAGTCGGAGTTCTCACTGTTGGATATGGGCGTGCCGAAGAGCGATGACTACATGAGAACCAGTGCTCGACTGACTGTCTGGGGCTGCCTTGCCGGGCTGGCCGTGGTCCTGGCTATTCCGGTGACCATACTGGTGACCGTCCTCCTGTTCGGGATGCCGACCCCCTAGAGCTGTCGGTTGCCCAGCGCACACCCTCTCGTTGTACAGACGGCGGACGGAATGGCCCGTCAACAGCCGTCGCTCAATGAGTAGCTGCGACCTGCACTTCCGCGACAGGTCCTAACTTGTTCTATTTCTTCCGGCCCCGAACGGTGTCTCGTACTGAGTCGCTCACCGGGGGGTGCAGGACATGGGGGGCCTTCGTCTGACCCTGTGCTCCGGCCAAGGTGCACGTGACCGAGACGAACGCCGTGCGGGTGAGTCTGCTGCCTGATCAACGGAGACGAGTGGACGCCGCGGGAGCTCCGGCACAGCTTCGTGTCCTGCTCTCCGACCGCGGCGTGCCGCTGGAAGAGATCTCCCGGCTCGTCGGGCACTCCGGTACGGCTGTGACGGAAGAGTGCTACCGGAACCAGAGCCGGCCCATGATCCAGACCGGTGCCGTGGTCATGGATGGCATCCTCGGGAGCACTCCGCAGCAGTCGTAAGCGCGCAGGAATCGATAGTCACGCAGTGAGAAACGCAGCAACGCCAGAGGGCCCATACCGACTCGGTAAGGGCCCTCTGATCTGCTATTCAGCTGTCGGGGTGGCGGGATTTGAACCCACGACCTCTTCGTCCCGAATGAGGGTCGGTCGTGATCTTCAGCGGTTGGTTTGCTGTTTTGCCTGGTCAGGGTGTTGGTGTGGGGCGGTGTTGGTTGGTGTCGAAGGGGCTTGGAGAGCGGGTTGGCTCCCAGATCGCTCCCAGGGTCCTGCACGAACGTGGTTCAGCCGTGTAGCGCAACCACAGGAGTAGTGAGTCCCTGCAGGATGGTGACGACGGATGCCACCGAGTCGACGGCCGAGTTGAGGTCTTCTGGGTTCTCGGTGATACAACGCCTGTCGAGCGGAGATCGCTGCCCCGCCGAAGTGACCTGTCGCCTGCCAGCACGGTGGCGGGTCTGTCCGCGTCACTGCTCGTCGAATGCCTCCGTCAGGCGCAGTCGCACTTTCAGGCGCCCACTCGCATTCACCTTCTCAAGGGTGATTTTTCCTTCCTCCTGCATCCTGCGGACGAAGCCCTGCCAAGCGTCGAGACCGTATTCTCGAACCCAGTTGAGCCGGTTGTCGTCGGGCGCGAAATCACGCGAGTTCACAATGATTGGCCCCCTGGCGAGGGCGATGTTCGACTTGAAGTAGCTGTCGATCTCGGTGATGTCTTCGGTAACTTCGTCAGCCAGCCCGAGCGCGTGTTTGATCCTCGACTGCCCAACCGCCAACTCGTCTTGCGTCAGCAACTCGAGCACCTGCTTGTAGGAGTCTCCCACCAGGGCGACGCCTGTCGACTTCGACAGATCCAGTCGATCGACGCGGCTGGAGGCCAGCCGAAGCTCAATATCTGGCCCCACGGTCAGGTTTTGGACATGCGCCTCCTCGAGTGAAACCCGGCCGGAACCACCGAGCTCTAGAGACTCGACCGTGATCCGCCGCACGGAGCGAGGGCCGTCACCGGTTCCGTGAACCTTCGCCCACAGCTCGCCGAGACTGATCGCCCCAGGTAGACGCTGGTCGTAGGGCTCGGCGGCGGTCACCTTTTCCTGGAGTGCGGCGATCAGTTCGGTCGGCATGTTGCCACGCTCCGTTCGCCAAATAGAGACGATCAGCTGCGCGCAGAGCCCCGAGATGGCAACGCTGAACAACAGGGAGGCTGCCTGGTCGAGCGGCAGCCGGGCAACCTGCCGGGCGAGGAACTGCTCGGCGATGGCGAGGTGGGTGAACTTGAACGAGAGTTCATTCTCCGCCCATTCGGCGCTCATTCCGCACAACGCGATCAGCCGACGCTTCTCCTCTTTCGTGAGGTCACGGTCCAGAGCTTGTGACGCTGCCAACTCAAGATCGTCTTCCGAGACTTCCGCAACCGCGTTCCGGGCGATCATTTCCGCAACCTCGGAGAAGATGTCGGCAAGCACTCCCGAGCTGAAGAGTTCGACGCCGGCCTGGCCAGGCTGCTTGCGCCGTTCGCGCTGTAGGTAGGTCTCGACGACAAACTGCAAGAACTCCAGCGACTTATCGGTCCGTGCCCAGACCGCGAAGGCCAGACAGAAGAACGGTGTAGTCAACATCTGCCGAATCTCCGGGGACATCTTGGCCCGGGCCTCCTCGACAGGGAGTCTGTGGGTGAGTTCCCGCAGTTGTTCCGGCCGCCATGGCAGGAGCTCAAGCGTCGTCACATATGGCGGCCAGTCCATCGAAGCGTGAAGTTCCAGGTCCTGACGGAGGCGGGCTTCAGAGTAGCTTGACCGCGCAGACAGGATCACTGTTCCCCGGCCGCGCAGTGCGTCCAGGATCGGTCTCAGACCGCTCAGTGGGTTGTCGTAGGTACGGAAGCCGAGCAACTCGTCGAAGCCGTCGATCACCAGAATCGCCAGACCCGCGCGGCACAGCGCCAGCACGGAACGCGAGTTGAGAATCAACGTACGCCCCATACTGGCGTCGAGAAGCGTGTCGAGGCTGTTTGCACTCTTCCCGCTCGACGAGATGTAGATCGAAATGGGGGCGAGCTCCCCGCCACGAGCGAGTGACTCCCGAGCAAACTGCAGCAGGCTATGCGTTTTGCCTGATCCGGCCTCGCCGGTGAGCGTGATGAGGTTCGTGTACGAGCTGTAGATGCCGGTCCGGGCGGCGATCCGCTTACACGCTTGAGTGATGGTGACGTCGCTGCCATCTCCGAACGGACCATCTGCGACACAGACCCGCGCAGACACATCGGGGACATGCTGCTTGAGATCCGGGAATAGCTCCTCCCTGATCAGACTCTCTTCCGTTACCTGCTCCTCGAGCTCCTCCAGGAGCCGTTCCTTGAGGAGCTCCCAATTGCAGATGTCTGCTAGGAACGCCTTGTACGGCTTTGTGCCCGACTCGGAATGCCAGACCCGGGCGTGATCAGCATTCAGCTCGAACCGGTCGACGCGCCGGATTGTGCCACCGGACGTGCGTAGGTCCCAGCGCACCACGATTGGCTCGGGCGGGGCGACGAGAGTCTGGATTGACTCCCGTGCGGCGAAACCGTCCAGATCCTTCTGGATGTCCAGCGCGAAGCTCTCCAGAAGCCGGTCGCCGCGCTGCGGCCCCAGCTTCTGGAGCGCCTCAAGGATCTCCGACCGCGTGACATCGGTCGCGTGCCCGTGGCGGGGCCAATAGGTTGCGGATCCCTCGGAGTAATCGTGCAGGGCGGCGAGCTCACCGTTGATGGGAATGAAGAACGGCTCCAGCTCGGTGACGTGCCCGTGTGCATAGATCGCCACGATGTGGTCCGCGTTGGCTGAGACAACCTGATGGAGTGCATCGAGGTCTACGTTTTCCGGATCCGGGCCGCCATGGAACACCTGGTTGCGCATTCGGCGGATCGAGGTGTCTTTAGCGACCTCGGTGTTGATGCTGTCGGCGACGTCAAGCGCGGCGGATTCACAGATGTCACATCTCAGAGAACTACGCCGTAGCAGGATGTAGCGGGACCAGACATCGAGGGATCCCGGTGTAGTCAAAGAGGAAGGTTTTCCGGTCGCAGCGGCACAGAGCAGCCCCAGCACTCGCAGTTGGAACTCGACGTGAGCCAGAGTCTTGAGCGGCGCCTGCTGCCGGTCTGGCGCTGCCACAAGGTACGCGATAGTCACGTCATCTCCAGTGGGCACGGGCACGGGTCGGACCAGCATTTTCACACGTCAACCCCAGTAATCCAGCGGAGTTGGTCGAGGTTACGGCCCCGGCAGTTGGCTGGGTCCGGACTTGCTTCCGACTCCGGAGCGGTGCCCGAGTCGGGAACCGACCCAGGCCGGGGACTTCAGAGCAGCTTGGCTCCCGGAGTCCGGCATGGTGTCGATGTCTCTACGCCAGGCGTGAAAGGTCGGCCACCAAGAGGTCGAGCGTGGCCTCCTCATGGAGCGCGACGCCGAGGGCGGTCATGGCAGGGGCGAGATCCGAGTCCCAGTCCGCGTCGACCGGCGGGCCGTCGAGCGCCAGTTGAGGGATGCCCTCGGCCTGACTGCGAGCGGCCAGGTGCTCGTAATCCGCGGTGCCCATGCGCCACGGCCGGGCTTCGTAGCGGCGGATGACCCGGTTGGCGAGAGCGATCCCCGGCCAGTCGAAGTCGCCGTGGTACGCGAAGCGGCAACCCGTCGCGGCGAGGGCGTCGAGAAGCGTGAAGACCACGGTGGCGGCGCTGCCGGACGTGCATACGAGGGGCTGGACGCAGGCCGCGTCCGCCGCGGCTTCAACCACGCGCGGATTCTCACAGATGTGGATCAGCGTTCCGGCGGGCAGTTGCAGCCGAAGGTCATGCAGGTCGCGCGGTGTGACGTGAACTTCGGCGTGATGGTCGGCCCGCTCCCGTAGGGCGCGCTCCTGCCAGCCCTCGCCGTCGGGCCGCAGCCCGTACGTCAGGACCGTGCTGGAAACCTCGTCCGGAGTGACGGACACCAGCCGCCACAGAGCTCGTCGACCGGCCGCGTCGTCGGGGAACTCAGTGCCGTGGGCGAGGGCGACGCCGCGTTGGACGAGACGTGCGAGCCAGGTGCCGTCGTCCAGGCCGTGCGCGGAGCCGGTCGCCATGGCGGCGAGTTCTCCTCGGCCGAGTGTGCTGCCCCGCTCGGGTCCGAGGAGAGTGGTGAGGACTTGGACCGCTTGCTGGAGTGTCCATATCGCTGCTTCGGGCGTCACTCCCTTCGGAACGCCGGTACGGCGCAGCAGGTCGTACCACTGCCGGGGCCATTCCTGGTCGGCGAGCGGGGAGGTGTCCAGTGACGAAGCGAGGGACGACCACACCTGTTCCCGCCGTGCCGCAACGTCCGCGCGGGCGGCACGGCGGTCGGTGAGTGGCGGGCCGAGTTCCTCCAGGGTCTGTCTGAGGCCGAGTCCGGCGGCCGAGGCGCGTAGCCGTGCGTCGAGCACGTCGAGCCGTATGGTCACGGCGGCACCTGTGAGGGGTTTGCCCAGCAGGAGAGACAGGTCGTTGCGTTCCTGGGCGTTCATCGCGGTCAGCCGGAGCGACCCCGTGGCCTGTACGCCGTTGCTCTCCAGGCGTTTGCGTGCCCCCTGCCAGAGTCGGGTGAGTCCAGGTCCCGCCAGCCAGTCACGCGTTGCGGCGGGCAGCCCGCTCATACGGACACCAGACGCCGGTGCCGACCGTTCCAGGTGTAGTGGAGGGTGGCCACCCCGCGTACGTGGGGATCACGGAGGCACTCGTAAATGTGCAGGGATGGGACCTCGGGCCAATTGCCCATGAGCCGCTCGCTGGTGAGGACGAAGTCGAGATCGAGGTCGACGAGGATACGGCCCAGCCGGCCATGGGTGGGTTCGTCGACCTTCGCGAAGGCGTCGTCCAGGAGGATCAGGCGTGGCGCATGCGGTGCCGACTCGGCGAGGCTGGTGAAGTGGGCAGCTGCTGCGGCGAAGAGCACGAGGTAGGAGAGGACCCGTTGTTCGCCTTGGCTGAGACCGGTCCGGCCGGTCAGTTTCCGACGGCGGCCCGGAGCCGCTTCCTCGACCACGAAGGTGTGGAAGCGGAACCAGTCGCGGTAGTCCAGCGCGGTCCGCAGATGGGCGGCGTAACCGGCTGATGGGTCGGCACGGCGGGCGTCCTCGATCCGGCGTTGCAGCACCTCGCGCAGCTGCTCGGTCTGGTCGCGCGTCCTGAGGCTCGACGGACTGCGCAGCAGCTCTACTGCCGCGCGCACATCCGCGTCCACGTCCTCGTCCAGCTTCCACAGCAGCTCGACACCGAGGCCGTGGGATGTGCGTACGGTCTTCAGGGTGTCGTTGAGAGCTGCGACCAGGTTCGCCGCGGTGATGACCTGCGCCGAGAGGTGGTCGCCGAGCTCACCGGTCAGGAACCGCTGGAACACTTCGCGTTCGCGCTCGGTGAGCCGTCCCCGGGCCTCCGCCGCCTGGACCGCGATCCGCTCGCCCACGGCTGCGACGTCATGGGACCCGTGGTCGTCGACCAGGCGGCACACCTTGACCCCGTCGCGCTCCTCCAGCTGCGCGTCAAATCCGCCGGCCAGTTGGTCGCGCAGATCGGTGTGCCGGTTGAGCAGGGTGCTGTCCGACACCTCGCCCTTCGGGCGGCCGAGGGCCTGTTCCACGGCCTCGGCGAGGGCCCGCAGTGCTCGCAGACGGCTGCGCACGTCCGCGCCGGGATCGTCCGACACGTAATCGGGCAGCGAGGAGCGGTCGAGGCCGGCGCCGAGCACCACCTCCGGTCGGCCGAGAGCACCCCGAAGAGCGCTGCCGGTGTCGATGACCGCCGTCTCCTGGTCCGTCAGGGTCCCGCGCAGGCGTTTCTCGTCCTCTTCCGCGCGTACGCGCAGGTCGTGGAAATCGTCGCGAGCTCGTTGTGCCGCGGGGAGCGCTTGGACGGCGTTCGTGATGCGTTGCTTGGCGTCCTGCTCACGGGAGAGGATTTCCTCCTCGGACGACCCGATGGCCTCCTCGCGGGTGCGCAGGTCCTGCTCAGCCGTGCGCAGCCCGGCGAGGTGGAGCCGGTAGCTTTCGTCCGCGGCCAGGCGATCCTCTTGGGCGCGTCCGTACCTGTCGGCATCGGCCTGGTTCGTACCGAGCCGCTCGCCCGTGCCGCTGACGGCCCTGCGTAGATGCCCGATACCGCTGAGCAGACCAGCCAGTGCGGTGCGCACACGGTCCAGGGAGGAGGAGTCGCCGGGCAGGTCGTGGGCAGTCGCGGTGGCATCCGCCTCGGTCCGCGCCGATACCGCGAGAGCGCGTGTCTCCTCGGCCAGCCGCGCAGCCCGGGTTGCCTTGGCGGTCAGGTCGCGCAGGGTCCGCTCGGCTGATTCGGTCCTGCTCCAGGCGTCCGCGAGATTCCGTGCCCTGGGGAAGTCCCGTTCCGTGAGCGTGAGAGCCCGACGCATGGCATCGACTGCGGCGAGCTCCTCGCGGACATCGGCCAGCCGCTGCTGAGTCCGCGCGATCCGCTCCTCCAGCTCGGCGAGGATGCGCCGCCGAGTCTCGGCGCGTACGGCGGCCCCCACGTACTCGGTGTCGCCCTTGTCGTGACGACCACGGAGTACGCCCAGACGCCAACTGCCGTCGTAGGAAACCGCGTTGTGCGCGGAGGTCTCCTGTGCCGATGCGAGTGCGATGGTGGCCAGGAGACCCCCCACCTGCTCGGAGGTGACGCCGCAATCCGGTTCAGGGGCTGGGCGCAGGGCCGAGGCGAGAGTCGGCCCGTCGGACAGCACGGGACCCGGCTGGAGAAGGGTGTCCCGGGTGCGTGGATCGAGAAGGACGCCGTCCGCACTCACCCACGCGTCCAGGATTCCGCTCGCCTCCAGCGCCCCTTCCAGACCGGCTCGGTCGGCCGGAGCCACGCCGTCCACGAAGTCCACGAGCCGGTAGAAAGGGGCTCCACTGCCCGGCGTCCTCGCGGCGGCGCGATGGTGCGGGGCCGGCGGCTCGGGGTCGGTACGTTGCTCCCAGTCCTGCTTCTGCTCCGCCAGGTGGTCGAGTTCCTCGCCGAGCCGGTTGACGCCGAGTGCCAGGGCGTCCCGGCGTCCGGTGAGTTCCTCGCCGTACGGTTCGAGCGCGGCCTGAGCGGTTCGCCACGCCTGGTCGTCGATGTCGGGCGGCAGCGTGCGGTCCGCGAACGGCGCGTCGGTAGAGGTCTCGTGGCCGACGGTGGTGTGGACGGCGTCCAGGGACGGGCAGTCGGGGCCCAGTGCAGTCTGAGTGCGCGCCGCCCACTCGGCGACTTGGCGGGAGTAGGCGCCGCTCTCCTCAGCGACCTTCTCACGGCTGCCCTCGACATGGCCGGCGGCCTCTTCCGCCTCGCCCTCCAGCCGTTCCCGCTCGCCATCGGCCTGAGCCGCCGCGGCCCGGGCCTCGTCCGCCCGTGAGATGAGGCGGGTCACCTCCTGAACCATCCGGGCCCGGTTTCTCGCGACCGCCTCGGCGTCCTCCAACTGGGTCTGCCAGGACCGCAGTCCTTCCTGCGCCGTGACCGTGTCCACACGGGCCACCGACCGGTGCCGTACGGTACGCGTCTCCCCGTCCGGAGTCGTCAGCTCGGTCTCGGTGGCCTGGGCGAGAACCGTGCGCGGCAGAGCCACCGCCTCGCCGAGATGGCCGGTGGGAAGCCCTGCCTTCTCCGCCTGCGTCAGCAGCTCCCGGTGTTCGGTTCCCAGCTCGGCCAGTCGGCTTCCGAGGTGTTCGACGCCTTCGGCCAGCCGCTCCGCCGAGCCCTCCTCCGCGTCGTGGGCGTTGCGCAGGGTGGTGAAGGCGGCCGCGGCGGCGGTGTGTAACGCCTCCACCGTGCCGCGGCGCTCCGACAGCTCGCGCAGGCTGCGGTAAGCGTGACTGGCGTGCAGGGCGGCCAGGTCGGTCCGGGCGTTCTGTTCCTCGTCGCGCAGGGTCTCCAGTCGGCCCTCCGACTCCTCCTCCTGCGTCCTCAGGTCGCTCGTCCGCTGTGCGGCGTCTCCGGCTGCCCGGCGCCGCTGTGCGAGGACGCCCAGCTCGTGGCTCACTCTCTGGGCGGAGGTGCGCAGGACGCCGGCCAGGTAGCCGCGGTAACTGGTGAGGAACGTGCGCAGGGCCGCGTCGGTGCGTTCCAGGCGGCCGAGTTCGTCCCGTACGGCGTCGAGGTCGTGGAGGTTGCGCGCCACCTTCTCGACCACGTCCTCGTCGAGCCCCGGCAGGGTCTCGCTCAGCAGGGAGACCAGACCCCCGTGTTCGATCCGGTCGCCGACCGTCGGGCGCCGCAGCCGGTGGAGGAGCTGGGTGAGGTTGCGGTAGCGCGTCGTGTCGGTGATGCCGAACAGTTCCCGGGCCACACGCGCACGGTGCTGGACCGCACGGTCGGTCGTGTTGTCGGAGCCGACGATCTCCTTGAGCCGGTCGACCGGCAGCGGCTTACCGGCCTCGACCAGGTGCAGGTCCTCACCGATCCGCAGCCGGGTGACGAAGAACGTCGGCAGCGCCTTCTGCGTGGACTTCGAGGCGCGGATGGCAGCACCGAGCGTCAGGTGGCGGTGACCGCCGTCGTCGGCCGTGCCCCGGAACTCCACCCACAGGTACCCGAGACGGTTGGTCTGCTCGAACCCGTCCAGCATCAGCCAGGCAAGCGTGGTCCGGCCGGTGCCGGTCGCGTCCAGTGCCCGGGAGTCGCCGTCCAGAAGGTACGGAAGCAGCATCTCCAGGGCCTTGGACTTGCCCGCGCCGTTCTTGCCGCGAAGGAGCAGTCGTCCGTCGCCGAAGGAGAACTCCTGCTCGTCGTACTGCCAGACGTTCTGGATGCCCGCCCGGTGCAGCCGGAAGCGGGTGCCGCTGGTCGTTGCGGGGCCGGCGGCTGTCGCAGCGCCGGAACGCGGCAGCGGAACGAGGCCACGCGCGTCGGTGGTCATAGCGGCAACTCCTCTTGAACGTCCGTGCCTTTGCCGGCTGCGGTGGCCGGGCGCACCGTGACCTGGGTGGCGTAGCGGGCCGCTGCTGCCAGCAGCACCCAGCCGTCGCCGCCGGGCCGTGCGCCATGGACATCGGTCACCGTGCGTCCTTGCGACGCCTCTTCGACGTACCCCTCCGGCAGTCCTTCGCCCGCGGCGCGCAGCCGGCCCGCGCAGGCCATCAGCCGCATGCGAACCAGCAGGTCCAGTACGGCCTCCCGCAGAGAGGGAAGGTCCTCCAGGTAGCCGCGCTGCCAGTTGCTGCGCTGCCCATACTCGGCGATCAGCTCGGCCAGCACCTCATCCACCAGGCCGTCCGGGACAGCCACCCCGATGACGAGCGTCCCACCGGTCGCCGGATGCCCCGGCTCCTGCGGCCGAAGCCGTTCCACGAGCCGTTCCGCCAGCAGCAGCGCGGCCTGTGCGACGGTCCCGGTGCCCGGCAGGTGCAGATCCGTGAGCTCCTCCTCGGGGTCCACCAGCGCCACACCCTCGGCACGGATCTCCATCTCCAGACCCAGGAGTTCGGAGAAAGCCTGGGCCTCCCGGCGCTGCCTGGTGCGCAACCAGTCACGCTCGGCGTCGGTCAGCTCATCGAGGTGGACGACGGGTGTCTCGACGAGCATCCGGCGCACATAGGTGCGTGGCCCGCCGAAGCCCGGGTCCGCTGCACGCCGGACCAGATCGGCGCCGTCCCGGGCCTGGGAGAGCGGGCCGGCGACAACCACGCGCGCCAGCTCCCGATCTATCGTGATCAGGGCTTCTCCGCCCGCCTCCTGCGCAAGCGCGGCCACATGGCCCTCGGTCTCGATGAGCACGCCCCAGTCGACGAGCTGGCGCAGAGCCGCGACCAGGGTCCGCTTCCCGGCCGCCCGCCCCGTTTCCTCCAACTCGATCCCGGCGTCGGCCGCGGCGGCCCTGATATCGGCGACCAGGTGTGACAACAGCATCTGCCCGGGCGCGGTCACCAGCACGGACAGGGCCAGCGCGAGGCAGGCGTACGTGTGCGGGGTGAACGGGGTGCCGGTGGAGCGCTCCAGGCGATGACCCGAACCCGCCCCCAGCCCCGCCTTGAACAGCCGGGCGTAGGAGCTGTCGACCAGCAGGCGGTAGCCGAGCACCAGCTGGAACCGTTTGCCCAGCCAGTCGGCGTGCCTGCGGATCAGCGGGAAGAGGTCGGCGTGGGGGCCGTCCGATGCGATCAGCGGGTGGGCGAGCAGCAGTCGGGCGGCGGTGCGGCGCTCGGCTGCCAGGGCTACGTCGTGAGTCGAGGGGAGGGTCATGACACGCTCGCCTCCGCTTCGCCGTCGACCGCGGCGGAGGTGCGACCGATGTCCAGCTCCAGGTCGTCCAGCAACAGGTCGCCGTCGGCCGAGTACAGCACCGTTCGCATGCCCGCCGTCCGGCGCACGGTGAGGCGGATACGCAGTTCGGCGTCTTCACTGCTGGCCGAGTCGAGCTCGAACCCCGCCGTCCTCTCCCCGTCCGTGCTGACGGGCCTGCTGAGCTGTGCGTTTCCGAGCGCTGCGGCCAGCAGCTCCAGGAGCAGGCTGAGTGCCGCTGACGTGAGGCGTACCTCGGCGAACCGGCCGGATGCGCTGCGCAGTTCGTCCGCCGCCGCTGCTCTAGCCGCTGCCCGCTGCCGTGCGGCCTCCCTCAGCAGCTGCTTCTGCGCGGAGTGGTCCTCCACCGCGGAGGCCCGGCCCCGCTGGGCGCGGCTGCCTCTCTCCCGCAGGGCCACCGGTACCTCGACCACCGGGCCGGTCCACCAGCTCGTGTAGGCGGGCACCACCTCGTCGGTGGCCGGAGGTATGCTCAGATGGCGGGCGCCGTACAGCCCGAAGGCGGCGACGGCGATGTCGTGCGCGTCCCGCGGCGCCGCTTCGTCGAACCAGCGGGCCAGCCGCAGCAGATCCTTGCGCCGGGACATCTCCCCGGTGGCCGACCGCAGCATCCGCTTGGCGTTGGCGAGCAGCGACTGCAACGCGCGCAGGGTGGCATCGCGTAGCTGGTCGACCTGGCTGCCCTGACCGTCGGTATTGCTGAACCAGCCGCGCAGGCCCTCCCAGTCCGCGAATTCGCGGCCCCGGCTGCGCTGGATCCGGACCTCGGGGCGGCTTTCGCCCTGCGCCTGCCCCTGTGCCGAAAGCCCGGTGAGCCCCTGGACGTGGGAGTCCAGCCGCTCCAGCAGAGCCGGGATGTGCGGCCACAGAGTGTCCAACGCCGCCGAGATCCGGGGCGCGCGGAACGCCACATCCTCCGTGATCGCCTCTACGTAGTCCAGGAGCAGCTCCTTGAAGCCCTGGTACTCGGCGCTGTCCAGGTCGTATCGGGACAGCACCTGGCCGAGGTAGGCGTAGAAGTCGCGTATGGAGTCCGCGAACTCGGTGAACTGCACGAACAGCGTGCTGATCCGCTCCAGTCCGTCCTGCGGCTCGACACCGCCCGGCGCGGTCACGAGGTCGGCCAGCTCCCGTAGCCCGCGCTCGACCAGCGCCAGCAGTTCGTTGCTCACCTCACGGGCGGCGTCGGCTTCGGCCAGAACCCCGTCGGCGTCCCGCTGGATACGTTCGCCCAGTTTCGACAGCTGGTAGCGCGAGCGTGATCGCTGGTACTCGCTGATGCTGGACGCGTTCACCGTGTGGCTGCTGCGGAGCAGGTTTCCCCACTGGACCAGCTGTTCCAGTCGGACCGTGAGGGTGTCGGCGTCGAGTCCTGCGGCGGAACCACCGGCCTGGCGCAGTTTCGCCATGATGTCCGGGACGGCGAGATCCGCCAGCAGCGTTCCGCAGAAGACCCGCATGATCGCGACGTGCTCCAGCCGCTCGGGCGCGCTGAGGTACGTGTACGCGTTCAGCCGCCGCCGCGCCTCCTCGTCGGCGTCCTGACCTGCACCAGATGCTGATGCCCCCATGCCCGTGAGGTTACGCGGCGCATACGGGCGCCGCCGGTGAGTGGCCGAAAATGCCACGGACGTGTGCCGGCCTGTGGCGATTCCCGTTGCAGCGGCGTGTGCGGCAAGGGGGTGTCCGGCGTCCCCGGCTCACCCTGAATGGGCCCTTCGGTTTCTGTGCCGAGTGGCCTCCAGGAGAATGGGGTACGTTCAGGCCGATATCGATGGGGGCGGAAGACGGAAGGAGGCACGCGGTGTCGTACGAACCTAAACTCGCCGCGGCTCTTTCCGGCGCGACTCTGCGCCAGCTGTCCCACTGGCGCCGAGCCTCCGGACCCAAGGGCGCCGTGCTCGTGCCCGAGATCTCCAGCGAGAGGCCGATCCTCTACTCGTTCCGCGACGTTGTCGCACTCCGCATCTGTGTGCAGCTGCGCGAAGAGGCTTCGTTGCAGAAGATCCGCCGTGCGCTGAACACGCTTCGAGAAGACCTCGGCGAGTCGGAGCACCTCTCCTCGTACAAACTCGTCGCGGGCCCGGACACGATCTATCTGGCCGAGCCCGACCACGCCGTAGACCTGATCAAGGGTGGCAACGTGGTCATCCACCAGATGGTGGATGTTCTCGCGCCCTTCTATAAGGACGGCCGCAGCATTCCAGCTCTGCTCACCCCCCGTGAGCACGTCGCGGTCGACGAGTCGGTCCGCGGCGGAGAACCGGTTATCCAAGGCACCAGGATCCCGGCGTCAGATGTCGCCGCCCTCGTAAGAGACGGCATCCCGCCGGACCAGATCGGTGAGTTCTACCCAGGCGTGACGGCCGAGGCCGCCCGGGACGCCGCCGACTTCAGTGAGTACGTCGACAGCTATGGCAGCAGCGAGCCCCGGCAGGTCGTTGCTTGAAACTGCTGCTCGACGAGAACGTGCCCCGCCCCATGGCCGAGATTGTGCACATCCTGCTGAAGGCACATGAAGTCGTCCACGTCCACGACCTCAAGGGCTGGACGGGCACGAAGGACATCGAGCTGTACGCCAAGGCCAAGGCCGACGGCTTCGAGGTCGTCATCACCAACGACACCAAGCAGCTCAGTCGGCCACTCGAAGTGGCGGCCATCGCACAGTCGGGCCTGCATCGCATTGAGTACCGCCAGAACAACAAGCATGGTGGCCTGGTGGGTCTGGGCACGGCAATCGCCACTGTCTGCGCGGCCCTTCCTCATGCCCTGTCCGAACTCGAAGCAGCTGACGGCCAGCGTCTCGTCTCTCTGACGTCGATCGACCCGACCCGGCAGAAGCGTCTTCAGATCACGGACCCAGCCGTCGCCCCGCCGAAGCACTGGCCGGGGCGTGATTCGGCCGCTGAGTCCTGACAGCATCGCCGCCTGTGTTTCGTCTCATCAAGACTCACTGCCGAGCTCTTCCTGGAGCTCGGCGATGCGCCGTTGGGTTGACGCCGCGTTCTTCTGCTGACGGGTCAACTTCGCCTCGGCGGCTGCCAGTTCTTGGGCGAGCCGCTCTCGATCAGCTGCCGCCCGCTCACGGATGGTCCCATCATCGCGATATGCGGGCCCTACCCGCTCACTGCTCACTACGCCGCGACGCTCTCCGCACTCTGGGCAGTCGACGACGCGGGCGGAGACGCGGGTGTTCTCGCGATGCTGAATGTAAGGCACCACGTGGTCGCAACGGAGAGTGAGATCCCAACTATCGAGGTCCTTCTTGCGTTCCTCTCGTGAGGGCCAGGAAGCGAACAGCCTGGCGAGCTTCTCCACCTGCTTCGGCCCCATCGGCGGTGGCGGGCAACAGAAACAGCAGTGCGTTACCCGAGAACCGCTGACGGTCCACCGGGCGGCCCGGCAGTCGGTGTGCCGCTGGCGGAACTTCTGGTTGGCTTCCTCGTATTCGCGCTTCTCCGCCTCGGACAACTTCATGAGGGGTGGCCAGCTCCCCAGCTCATCCGTCATGGGCAGCCCGCAACCGCGGCAGGGCTCACCGGCCACGTACTCCGCCCAGCTGAGGCGTGTACCTTCTCGCTCCCACTGCTCATCCCGCTCACGGCGCCGCCGGTCATCCGCTTCGGCTTCGAGGGCTGAGCGCAGAGCACGCTTGGCGGCTCGTTGCCGCTTTTGCTCCTCCGTGAGCTTGGCCATGGGCTTCACCTCTCGCTGCACCGTGTTCTCGTGCACGACCGTGTAATCCATGCTGGCGTGGCCACCCCGTGCGCCGACTGCCCGTGTGCCGGATGACGACTTGTGACCGGACCTGGATCGCAAGCGGCCTTCAGGCGACTGGTGTCGTCTGGAGCGGACAGCCGGAGGTTCCCGATTTGATACGTGGTCAGGAGCCGCACTGTAGAGAGCACGGACAACAGGGCACACGACGCAAGGGCCAATCTCGCCAGCCCGCGACCTGCCCCGAACCCGTGCGTGCGGCGCGTCTGTGAAAGTCCCCAGCACTCTGTCCCGTCCCCTTGAGGCGTAGCACCGTGAGTCGTATACCGCTCCTGAGGGCAGGGAACTCTCGTGGGGCAGGGCGCTGGTGAAGGATTCGGTAGCTTCGAGACTTTCGGTTTACTCGTCCGCTCCCCGGTCCTCTCGTGCTGACCTAGGATCGTCAGCGACCATGCACCCACCGTGACGGTTCGGGACGGACCGGGTGCGTACACACCTTGGGGAGGCCCCGTATGGCTCGGCCTCTCCGCGACCACCGGCAACCCGGGGCGACAAAAGGGCGCGGGGAAGACGATGAGGGACCATCACCTGACGAGGGGCGAACTGATCGACGGCCGCTACGAGCTGGCGGAGCTGCTCGGCAGAGGTGGCATGGGCGAGGTGTGGGCGGCGTACGATCAGCGGCTGGACCGGTCTGTGGCGGTGAAACTGCTGACGCCACGGACGGCTGTCTCCAAGACGCCGCGCAGGCTCGATCCGCAGGACCCCGCCGTCGTCCGTTTCACCAGAGAAGCGCGACTGATGGCCAAGCTGGAGCATCCGTACGTACCGGTCATCCATGATGCAGGCACCCATCGAGCGAGTCGGCTCTATCTGGTCATGCA
The DNA here is from genome assembly GCF_003032475.1 of Streptomyces sp. P3. NCBI lineage: Bacteria > Bacillati > Actinomycetota > Actinomycetes > Kitasatosporales > Streptomycetaceae > Streptomyces > Streptomyces sp. P3. The sequence goes on along the minus strand of NZ_CP028369.1, from coordinate 1,778,894 downwards.
GCGCGTGTACGGACACACGCTGGACCGGTTGGTGGCCCAGCGCGGACCCTTTCCCGTGGAGTGGGCCGCCGCAGTGGGCGCCCAGGTGTGCTCCGTGCTGGTTCAAGCTCACGGACGCGGCTTCGTCCACCGGGATCTGACGCCCCGCAACGTGATGCTCACGACAGATGGCACGGTACGCGTCCTGGATTTCGGTATCGCCACCGCCCTGCAACCACCGGACGGGCCACGGTTGACCGACGCCGGCATGGTGGCCGGTACTCCGGGCTTCATCTCTCCAGAGCAAGGCAAGGGGCAGGCGGCCACTCCCCTCAGTGATCTGTACGCACTGGGGTGCGTGCTGTACGAGATACTGGGCGGACGACCGCCGTTCACGGCCGACGAGCCACTGGCCCTGGTGGTCCAGCACATCGCCGATACTCCAGTACCACTGGAACGGCTGCGTGACGACGCACCAGCCGAACTGTGCTACCTGGTCTCCCGCTTACTTGCGAAGCGCCCGGAGGACCGGCCGGCGGACGCAGCCGAAGTCCGGGAGACCCTCGCGCCCTGGGCCGAGCAGGCGGTGCCGAAGGCCGCCCGCGGCGGAACGCCGAGGCCCGGCAAGGCCACCGCGCGCCTGCCGCACGATGGCAGCGACCTTCCGAACGATCCTCCTTCGGACAAAGCGCACGCATCCGTTCCGGAGCACGCCCCGGCCCCGCTCGCAACTGCACAACCTTCCGTTCAGCCAGCGCAACCGCCGTCCACCTCCGGGGCCGGGTCGCCCGCGGAGTCGGCGGACCTGCGCGAGCGCGCGCAACGTCTTGCGGCAGAGGGACGGTTGTCACAGGCACTGGAGCTGCTGGGCAGGGATCTCAACGAGGTGCTGCCCCGTTTCGACTCCTCCCATCCGGAGGTCGTCTCCCGCCGACTGGCCATCCTCCGGTTGCAGTTCGAAGGGCAGGAACTGCAAGCGGCACGCGAGGGCTGCCTGGAGCTCGCGGAAACCCTCGTGTCGACCCGTTCCGCGCCGGACGCGGACCTCGCGGCTTGCCGGGTGATGGCGGCCCGCTGCCTTGGCCGGCTCGGGCACAACTCCGCCGCCCTCCTGGAGCTTCGCGAGGCACTCGATCTCCAGAAGGAGGTGCTTCCCCTGCTGGATCCGGAGGTGTTGGAGACCCGCCGGGACATCGCCACCCTCCTGGCGGGCTCAGGCTCGGCTGGTGAAGCCCTGGAGGCTCTGCGCCACCTCGCCGACGACCAACGGACCGCGCTGCCTCCCGACCATCCCGCCCATGCCGAGGTGGAGCGTCTGGTCAGCCGCCTGGGCAGACTGACCCGCGCGCTCCGCCTCCCGCAGTGACCCGCCGACGCCCCGTCCACAACCAGGAGAGAAAGTATGTGATCTAGGTCAACGCACGAATCGCTCGTCAGTATGAGGCACTCCGGTAGGCACCGCCGTCTCGCCCATAGTGATAGTGGAGGATGTCCGCATGCCCGGAACCACCCGTACTTCCGAAGCCTCCGCAATCGTCGCGCCGCCGAAGGAGAATGCTCTCGTCCAGGTGCGCGGCCAGAACTGGGTGGTGTCCGGAGTCGAAGCCGCCCCGGCCGGCGATGTCACTGTGGTGCATCTACAGTCTGTTGCCGATGGCCGCTACGGCGACACCCTCTCCGTGATATGGGAGGTCGAGCCGGGGCGCCGCGTCCTCCCCGCCGGCTCCCTTCCCGACGCCTCCACCGGAGCGTTCGACCAGCCGGAGCAGCTCGCGGCCTTCCTCGACGCCGTCCGCTGGTCCGCCGTCGCTTCCGCTGACGTGAAGACGCTCCAGGCCCCCTTCCGGTCAGGGGTGGCCATCGAGCCGTACCAGCTGGAACCGGTCGCTCGCGCCGTCGGCGCCCCCCGCGTCAATCTGCTGCTCGCCGACGATGTCGGCCTCGGTAAGACCGTGGAGGCCGGACTGGTCGCCGAGGAGCTGCGGCTGCGCGGCCGGGCCCATCGCGTCATGGTTGTCTGCCCAGCGGGGCTCACCCTCAAGTGGCGCGACGAGATGGCCGACAAGTTCGGCCTCGACTTCACCGTGGTCGACTCTGCCTGCTGCGCCGAACTGCGCCGCACGCACAGCAGCGCCGCCAACCCGTTCCGAGTGTTCCCCTTGACCATCGTCAGCCTCCCCTGGTTGCGCACGCCCAAGGCGCAGCGGCTTATCGACGAGGTGCTACCCCCGGGAGGGTCGACGGAGCTGCCGGGACGCCCCGGGCGCCGTACCTTCGATCTGCTGATCCTGGACGAGGCACACCATGTCGCCCCGAGCGCGCCCAAGCAGATCTACGCCGTCGACTCCCAGCAGACCAAGCTGATCCGGCGCCTGGCCCCCCATTTCGAGCACAGGCTCTTCCTCTCCGCCACCCCGCACAACGGCTACCAGGAGTCGTACACGGCTCTGCTGGAGCTGATCGACAACCAGCGCTTCTTCCGCGGCGGCGAGCCGGACAAGGCCGCCCTCGACGACACCGTCGTACGACGTCTGAAGACCTCCGTGACCGACGAGGAAGGCAACCCCCGCTTCCACGTCCGCGAGTCGAAGGCGCTGCCTGTCGAGTACCCCGACACCGAGCGCGAGATCCACGCCCTCCTCACTCGCTACGCAGAACTGCGCAAGAAGCGGGTCACCCCCGACCGGCGCGGCGGCCGGAAGGCCGTCGACCTGGTCACCCTGCTGCTGAAGAAGCGGCTGTTCTCCTCTCCCGCCGCCTTCGCGCACACCGTCGGTGTCCACCTCGAATCGGTACGCGCCAAGGCGAAGTCAGGCGGAAAAAAGGAGGTTCCGGCCCCGGTCGAGACCCCGCTGTGGATCACGCAGTACGAGGATTACGCCGCCGAGCTCGACGACGAGGAGCTGGCCGAGGCCGAGCACGACGCGATCACCCGCGCCGCCACGGTCACCCCGGGATCTTCCGAGGAAGAGGCCGAGCTGCTGGAGCGGATGGCCCGCTGGGGCCAGGCCCACCAGGCGTCCCCTGACGCCAAGGCCAAGGAGCTCGTCAAGACCCTCAAGGCCATCTGCCTCACCGGCGGGAACTGGGGGAACGAGCGGGTCGTTGTGTTCACCGAGTACCGCGACACCCAAGACTGGCTGTTGAACCTGCTCCAGCAGGAGGGCCTGGCCCAGGAGGGCCTGGCCCAGGAGGGCCGCGTCCTCACCCTCCACGGCGGGAAGAATGCCGAAGAGCGTGAGCAGATCCGGCTCGCCTTCCAGGAACAGCCCACCAGCCCCGAGGGCACGGTACGCATCCTCGTCGCTACTGACGCCGCAAGCGAGGGAATTGACCTCCAAGATCATTGTCGACATTTGATCAACTACGACATCCCGTTCAACCCCAACAAGCTCGAACAGCGCATCGGCCGCATCGATCGCTACGGCCAGCGATACAACCCGCAGATCATGCACTTCGTCGGCGCCGCCTGGGACAAGGCCAGGACGGACGTGTACGAGGCCGACCTGGAGTTCCTCGCCCGCATCGCGCGGAAGGTCGCGCAGATGGAGGAGGACCTCGGCGAGGTCAACGCCGTACTCGCTGAGAAGGTACAGCTGCGGATGACGGGCCAGCTCAGCGACTTCGACATCGAGCACGCCCGAGCGAAGAAGATCAAGGGTCGTCCCACAGGCGGCAAGGTGGACGCCGAACAGAACGTCACCGACCAGGTGCGGCGGCTCAGCACCCAGCTGAAGCAGACGACCGTGGAACTCGGCATCACCCCGGATCGGGTCGCCCGCGTGGTGAATACTGCGCTGAACCTGGCCCGCCAGCAGCCCCTCGTACCGTGCCTCGACGAGAACGCGCCGTCCGAGGACGACTTCCGGCAGGGCCTGTACACCGTGCCACCGCTGACCGGCTCGTGGGAGCGCGCCACCCGCGGCCTGCCCGACAAGCTCCGCCCCGACGTCCTTCGCCCGGTCACATTCGATGCGCGAGCAGCTTCGGGGCGCCCCGACATCGTGCTGGCCCATCTGAACCATCCGCTGGTAGCCATGTCGACGCGGCTGCTGCGCGCGGCCGTCTGGAACGCGGACAACGTCGACCTGCGCCGGATCACGGCCGTCGTCAGCGACGACCCCGCCCTGGAGACCACGTTCGTCGGCGCGTACGCCCGCTTCGTGCTGGTCGGCACGGACGGGCAGCGCCTCCATGAGGAGATCCTGCACGCGGGTGGCTGGCTCGGCGACAACGGCTGGCAGCGTCGGCTGCGCGGAGTGGAGGCGGTCGCCTCGATCCTGGACCGCGCGCTCACCGAGGGCCGCCCCGCCAAGGAGCGCCTGCTCCACCGGCTCCAGCAGAGCTGGCCGAAGACGTACGAGGGCCTCACCCAGTCCGTCGACGCGCGCGGCAAGGAACGCAAGGTGTCCCTGATGGACCGGCTGGCCGAGCGCCAGGCCGATGAGGAGCAGCGCATCAACGCCACCCTCGACCGTCTCCAGCGCACTCTGCGGAACCGGCTCGGCGAGACCTCCTCCGCTACGGCGGCCTCCCCGACGGGCGGGATGGACACGCTCTTCGGCCTGGACGAGCTGAAGGATCCCGACGAACGCCGCCAGCTCGCCGACGACCGCAAGCGCTGGCGGGCCCGGCTCGACGGCGTGGAGGACGAGCGCGAGCGCGAACTCGCCGCGATCGCCGCCCGCTACCGCGAGCCGCAGGACCATCTCTTCCCCGTCGCCGTCGTCTTCGTCATCCCCGCCAAGGAGGCATACTGATGAGCTCCGCGCCGCGCTCCGGAAGCCGCCGCCCCTCCGCCGCCGCAATCCGTGCCGCGAAGGCGTCCGACGGCAAGCAGCAGCACCTGGACTGGCTGAACCTCGTCGAGGTGTCCGGCCCGTTCCTCACCCTGCCGGTCCTGCTGCGCAGCTGGCCACAGCTGGAAGGCGTGCCCAGCGGGCGCCGCGCCGACATCCGCCTCCACCACGGCATCTGGCAGGACGACCGCAAGGGCGCCGGCCGCCTCAACTGGATCGACTTCCAGCTGCGCGCCCTGCTGGAATGGGACGACGCCCTGCATCTGCGCGAGGGCGCCGGACAGTTCGGCGACAACGGCGAAAGCCTGGCCGAGGACGACACGCTGCTGGACCGGTTCGCCGTCAGCCCGCCCGGGTCCGACACCACCGTCCGCCCCGACTTCGCCCTCGTCCGTCCCGGAACCGACCCCACCGCCGAACCGGATACTGCTGGCACCGCCCAGCATGTACCGATCCTCGGCCTGGTCCTCCCGCCCGACACCGTGCCGACCCGCCGTATCAAGGACGACTCCTGGGCGGCGAGCGGAGTCGACCGGCTCGCCCACGTCCTGCGCCACCATGGCGTCGAGCTGGGCCTGGTCACCGACGGCCGTTGGTGGTCCCTGGTCTGGGCACCCCCCGGCGGCGTCACGACGAGCGCCACCTTCGACACCATCGCCTGGAATGAGGCGGCCGACCTGGTGGCGGTCCGCGCCTGGGTGTCCCTCCTCCGCCGCGGTCGGTTCTTCGGACGCCCGGTGGACGAACTGCTCCCTGCGCTGCTGCGCGAGAGCCTGGACGGTCAGGAAGACGTCACCGAGGCGCTCGGCATCCAGGTCCGTCAAGCCGTCGAACTCCTGGTGGACTCCATCGGCCGCGCCGAGGCCCGGATGGTCAAACGCGGCGGCAAGGGATTGTCAGGCGTACCGGCGAGCGAGGTCTACCGGGGCGCCGTTGCGGTCATGATGCGCGTCGTTTTCCTCCTCTTCGCCGAGGAACGGGGCCTGCTGCCCGCGGACAACGAGCTTTATGCGGACGCGTACTCGGCTGGCCGGCTGTACGAGACGCTGGACAAACGCCGCCGCGCGGACGGCGAGGACTCCCTGGACCACACCACCGCCGCCTGGCACCGGCTGATCGCCCTCTTCCACGCCGTCCACGGCGGAGTGGACCACCCGCTGCTCACATTGCCCGCGTATGACGGCTCGATCTTCGACCCGAAGCGCTTCCCCTGGTTGGAGGCAGTCCCGGAGGGCGCGGACGCCACGGGCGACGACGCCACGCGGGCCGCTGACGGCCACACCTCCCTCCTCCCGATCGACGACCGCACCGTCCTACACGTCCTCGACTCGGTGCAGTTCGTCGTCGTCAACAGGGAGCGGCGCCGGCTGACCTTCCGCGCCCTCGACGTCGAGCAGATCGGCTACGTCTACGAGGGCCTCCTCTCGTACGACGGCAAGCGCGCCCAGGACACCGTGCTCGGGCTCATCGGCAAGCCCGGGTTGGAACACGAGGTGAGCCTGACCGAACTGGAGGAACTGGCTGCCCCGTTCGGAGTGGGCGCACGCGCCGTCTCCGGTCAGAAGCCCGATCTCCCTGGCCTGTCGAAGAAACTGTACGAGCACTTGAAGGACCCCAGGCCGCCAGCTGCGGCGTCGAAGATGGAGAAGCTGCTCGCCCCTGGAGACGACCAGGTGCGGGGCAAGGCGACCCACCGCCTGCTCGCGGTCACTGAGAACGACCGCGACCTGGCCGAGCGAATCCTCCCCTTCCACGGCCTCCTCCGCGACGACCTTCGCGGTCTGCCGGTGGTGATCCCGGAAGACGGCTTGTACGTCACAGAGTCCCGCCTCCGCAAGAACACCGGCACCCACTACACGCCGCGTGTCCTGGCCCAGCAGGTCGCAGTGGGAGCACTGGAGCCACTCGTCTACCGTCCGGGCCCGCTCCAGACGGCGGACGACAAGCAGTGGAAGCTCATCGGCGCGGACGACATCCTGAAGCTCAAGGTCGCCGACATCGCGATGGGTTCGGCCGCCTTCCTGGTGGCCGCCTGCCGGTACCTTGCGGACCGTCTGGTCGACGCCTGGGTCGAGGCAGAGGACGAGGAGGCCCTAGCGTTCCGTGGAAGCCACCGCGACCAAGCGGGCGCGATGACGGCGGCGGACGCGGAGAGCGACCCGGTAATGGTCCGCGCCCGGCGCCTGATCATCGAACACTGCCTGTACGGGGTGGACATCAATCCCATGGCGGTGGAGATGGCCAAGCTGTCGCTGTGGCTGATCTCCATGGACCCGGGACGACCGTTCACGTTTCTGGACGACCGGTTGGTGGCGGGGGACTCGCTGTTGGGTATCGCCAACCTGGAGCAGATCGAGAGCGTTCATCTCGATCCGAAGGCGGGCCGCAAACTCCACCGGGGAGCCTTCGAGGAGGGGTGGACCGAGCGTGCGCGTGCTCGCGTCCACGGCGCGGCAGACAACCGGCAGGCCATCGCCGGAATCCAGAGCGACACCATTGCCGACCTGGATGAGAAGCGGCGCCTGCTCGCGGCCACCAACGAACACCTGCAACGCCTGCGGCTGATCGGCGACCTCACGACGGGGGCTGGTCTCGCCTCAGCGGGTGGCGGGGACTCATTGCAGAGTGCTACCTACATCCAGGCTGCGGAGCTGGCCGGCATGGTCGCCTCGGAGTCGGTCCGGGACTCCGACCCCGTGATTCACGACGCGCGGAGGCGAGCTCTGGACTGGCTGAGCAAGGATCTCCCCACAGACGGCTTCGTTCGCCTCCCCGTGCACTGGCCTCTCGTCTTCCCCGAGGTCTTCGAGCCGGACCAGAGCGGCTTCGATGCCATCATCGGCAACCCTCCTTTCCTCGGCGGCCAGAAACTGACGGGGGCGCTCGGGCAGGCATACCGCGAGTACCTCGTGCTTGGGCTGGGGCGAGGGCAGCGAGGTAGCGCGGACCTCGTCGCATACTTCGAGCTCCGGGCCCACCAGTTGCTCAGCGAGCGCGGCCAGACGGGCCTGATCGCTACCAACACCCTTGCCCAGGGCGACACTAGGGAGGTCGGCCTTGACCAGCTACTCGACGACGGCATCGAGGTACGCCGAGCAGTAAAGAGCGCTCGCTGGCCTTCGCGGTCTGCGGCGCTGGAGTACTGCGCTGTGTGGACCACCAAGCCGGGTTTGGGTGCGGAAGCCACTCGGGTGCTGGACGGCGTCGCGGTCCGGGGTATCACTTCGTCGCTTGATCCGCGGTCTCGGGTTTCGGGGCGGCCGTACCGTCTGGTAGCGAACAAGGGCCAGTCGTTCCAGGGGTCCAACGTGCTGGGGAAGGGCTTCATCGTCACCCCTGAACAGGCCCACGACCTCATCCAACGTGACCCTCGCAACAAGGACGTCCTCTTCCCCTACCTCAACGGCGAGGACCTCAACTCCCGCCCAGACTGCTCAGCCAGCCGCTGGGTGATCAACTTCCATGACTGGAGCGAGGAACGGGCCCGGGGATACCCCGAAGTATTCGCCATCGTCGAAAGAGACGTGAAACCGATCCGCCTTCGCGTTACACACAGCAAGAATGCCCGAGAGCGCTGGTGGCTCTACGAAAGAAGCCGTCCTGAGCTCTACAGGGCGATTGCGGATCTCGATCGTGTCCTGGTGGTAGCACGGGTGAGCCGAACGGCCATGGCGACCATCGTGCCCACGGGTCAGGTATTGAACGAGAAGATCGTTCTCTTTGCTAGTGACCGTGTTGATGTAATGGCCCTGCTGAACTCAAGTATTCACGTACTATGGGCATGGAAATATTCGGCGACTTTGAAATCTGACCTTCAGTACACTCCGTCCGATTGCTTTGAAACATTTCCCATGCCGCAACATCTCCCTCTCTTGGAATCTCCCGGAAAGAACCTGAGTGAAAATCGCACTGTAATCATGCGGAACCGAGAATGCGGCCTCACGAAACTTTATAACCTGGTCAATGATCCACAGGTTTCTGCTAGTGACATAAATAAGCTCCGTGAGTGCCATAAAGCTGTCGATGAGGCGGTTGTTGAAGCTTACGAATGGGGCGACCTTGACCTCGGTCATGGATTCCACGAAACCCGCAATGGGGTCCGCTTCACTGTCGCTCCAGTTGCGCAAAATGAGATCCTGGACAGACTCCTTGAGCTCAACCACACGCGATTCAATCGAGAAACAGATGCGGCAAGCCGTGAACGACTGGAGCAATCACTGATGCGCGACAGCGAAGGAGTCGTCGCACTCCACGGGGATACCCTGTTCTGAGAAGTATGTCAGAACAGGGTATCCCCGTCGCGCACCGGAGTTAGATGTTCCTGACCATGAACTGCCGATCCGGCCGCAATGGCATGCCGATCCATTGCGTGAGGGGAATTTTGTGGTGAGTTATTTTCATGCTGAGCATGATTAAGCTCAAGAAGCCTGTCTAGGATTTCAATCTGAGCCGATGGTGCGACCGTGAATCGCGTACCCTGTCGATTTGGATAGAAATCGTGAGCGAGGTCGATATCTTGCCAATTGTAGGACTCGAGTACAGACTGATCGATCTTCCGGTGACTCTCGCGCAGAGACTCGATGTCACTATCCTTCGCTGCAGGGTCATGGACCATGTTGTATAGCTTTGTGAGTCCTATACTTCTGTCAATCATCACATCAAATCTCAACCTGTCGAGAATTCCCCCATTGCTTCGGACTTCGACAGTGGTGACAGATCGAGGGAATGTCTCGTAAACATCGGACGGAGAGTAATTGAGATCCGCCTTCATTGTTGATGAATTGCGCCATGCCCAAATCGAGTGGAATGAACTCGAAAGTAGGGCGAGGTCGCTATCCTCGGCCGTAGCGAAGACTCCCAATTTATGAGAGAGGACTTGGCGGCTGGGTACACGAGCTGGCATGACGGTTCGACTGACAAGCGCTACCACCAGAACACGGTCCAAGTTAGAGATGGCACGGTAAAGATCCATTGCAGGACGGGTGAACCGCCACCAGATCTCGCGACGTTGACGGTTGGTGTTCTTGAGCCGTTCGGGTTTCACGTCTCTTTCGACGATGGCGAATACTTCGGGGTATCCCCGGGCCCGTTCCTCGCTCCAGTCATGGAAGTTGATCACCCAGCGGCTGGCTGAGCAGTCTGGGCGGGAGTTGAGGTCCTCGCCGTTGAGGTAGGGGAAGAGGACGTCCTTGTTGCGAGGGTCGCGTTGGATGAGGTCGTGGGCCTGTTCAGGGGTGACGATGAAGCCCTTCCCCAGCACGTTGGACCCCTGGAACGACTGGCCCTTGTTCGCTACCAGACGATCGCCGGTTGCCAAGAGCGCAGGTCAGGACGATTTAGGGGCGGATCTCGCCAAACTCATCGCGTCACGGTAAGCGCTCCACAACCAGGCACATGACGTTCCCTATGACACTCGACAAGTTCACTGAGGCTCAGCGGGCGGACGGCTACTCGACCAACACCATCGGAGCCCGAGTACGTTGCATCAAGGCCATAGCCCGCTCTGCCGGCGTAACCGCAGGCCAGCTCAAGGTCGATCACGTCATCGCGTACTTCGCCGTACGCCCTTTACGCCCATGGTCGCGCAGAACCTACCTAAACCATCTCCAGGCGTTTGGAAAGTGGCTGGGAGTGGACCTCATAGAGGGCATACGCAAGCCCGCAGCACCCCGGTCAACACCTCATCCGCTCCCAGAAGATGAACTCAAGCGGCTTACCGCAGGCACACGTGGAGCGCACAAGACCTGGGTCCTGCTAGGGGCCTTCTGCGGCCTCCGCGCGCACGAAACGGCCAAACTTGCCAGGGAAGACCTATCAACTCTCGATGACGGCACAGCGATACTCCGCGTGACAGGCAAGGGTGGACGCACGGACACCATCCCTGTGCCACCGGTCGTCATGAAGGCACTCGACCTGACGGGAAGTGGCAGATTCTGGGAAGGAACGCGTGCCGAATCCGTCTCCCGAACTGTCGCCGGGATCGCTGCAAAGATCGGCATCCGAATGCGCTACCACCAGCTGAGACACCGATACGGAACGATGGTCTACCGCTCTTCCGGCAGAGACCTTCTCATGACGCAACGCCTGATGCGTCACGCGTCTCCAGCGACCACAGCTGGGTACGCGGCCGTCGCGGACGACCGTGTTCACGTGGTTGTGCTTGATCTTCCAGGAGCTGACCCGGGCGCATCACGGCCGAAGGGGCGGAGAACAAGCTCGCACCAATGCCTGTCGTGCCGCCATGAAGCCCGAGGCTGAAGTGGTGTCCCACCGCGGGGCTTGCGGTAGCTCGGCGGGTCCACGAAGCCAGCTGGGCCCTCGCGGCGGCTTTGGGTCGTTGCCGAACCGGCACGGCCCTGTGCGGCTCACCGTGACCCCACCAATGTCAGTGGGTCCCCCTATCGTTATTCGCGGGTGCCGGTCCGCACCCAGGGAGGGATACGCGCATGCCGTCGTCACCACAGAACGCCCCCGTTCCAGAGCCGGGCGTTCCCCACCCCGTGGACGAGGTCCCGCAGACCTTCCGGTCAGGGACGTCGTACGACGTCCGGGAGGAGCTCGGTGATCTGATCTCACGGGATCTACTGGGACCGTGGGCGGACGAGACCGAGGCGCTGGCGCCGCACAGTGCGGGGCCCCGTGACCGCTACCTCGTTGGGCTACTTGGGCCCCGGCCCGCACCGACCGACGCGCCCGTGAACGTCGCGGCGGGCCAGGCGGAGACCGAGGTCAGCGCTCAGGGGGACGGGCGGGACCCTGAGCTCGCAGAGCGACTCACCCCACAGGCCGCCGGACGGCTGTGGGCGTCGTCCATGGGGCTGAGCTTCCTGGTGCCGGCCGATGTGGGCATTCTCAGCGTTGTCGCGTCCTGGGGCCGATACAGGCAGAGCGACAGTAAGACCGACGACGGCCGGGCTGTGCGGGCGTGGTCGCGCGAGCCCATCCGGTACGCGGTGGACATTCATGTCGACTCGCCGGGCACCGTCCGCAAGGTTCTGGAGGGCGTCGACGACACCGGCCCGGACCTCCCCTGCATCCGGCTCGACGTGCACGTGCGGGAGCGCCCCGGCACGGTCGACGGCGCGAACAACCTGCGCTTCGTCGACGTGTCGCTGATCAACGCGCTGGAGGAGTCCCGTGAACTGCGGGACGGGCAGTGGCTGTTCCAGACGAAGTTGGAAGTTACCTCCTTCGACGGGCAGTCAAGCGTCTTCCTGCCGATCGACGACCCGTTGTCCGACGACGAGCCCGGCCACATCCTGGAGAACCCCGAGGAACAGCATCTGCGGCTGCTGTACCGGCAGGAGTTGAAGCACGCGCATGGACGGAACGTCGCCGTGCACGCGAGTGTCCTGCCGAAGGGGCGGCGCGCGGTCAGGTTGGAGACGACCTGGCTGCCGGTGAAAGACGTGCCGGCCACGGTCGCGCCGAATTCGGCTCGGCAACCGCTGCTCGCCGGTCTTGAGGTGAGCATGGACGAGCTCGCCGAACTGGCCGTCTGGGAGCGGCGCGACGAACTGCTGAAGGCCCTGCAGCCGTTGGCCGACGGCTACGACGGCTGGTTGCAACAGCAGGCCGCCAAGGCGGAGTCGCTGTCGGGCGAACTGCGGACCACCGCGCTGCGGGCGGTCGACGAGGCCCGCGATGCGTGCGGCCGGATCGCCCTCGGCATCGAGCTGCTGCACACCGACCGCGACGCGCTACGGGCGTTCCGTTTCGCCAACCGGGCCATGGCCATGCAGCGTCGGGCCACGGCGACGGCCGCGCTGCGGGCCGAGGGCGGTGAAAAGCCGCCCACATACGCGGCGGCCTACGCCGAGGTCGACGGACGCGGCGCGGTGGCCGCAAGCTGGTACCCCTTCCAGCTGGCGTTCGTGCTCCTCAACCTGTGCTCCCTGACCGACCCCGTGCACAAGGAGCGCAGGGCGGACAGCACTGCCACGGTTGACCTCCTGTTCTTCCCGACCGGTGGCGGCAAGACGGAGGCGTATCTCGGTCTCACGGCCTACACGTTCGCTATCCGGCGGCTCCAGAAGGCCGTCGGGGAGGGGGAGGACGCCCGTGAGGGGCGGGACGGCGTCGCTGTACTGATGCGTTACACGCTGCGGTTGCTGACGGCCCAGCAGTTCCAACGGGCCTCCGCCCTGGTGTGTGCGACGGAGGTGCTCCGCAGGGAGGACGAGGAGGTCTGGGGCAGCAGGCCGTTCCGTATCGGGCTGTGGGTCGGTGCCGGTGTCTCGCCGAACTGGTATGGGGACGCTGCGCAGCAGATCGCCGAGGCCAACGAGTCCGCCTCGGGACGGCACGCGAACGTCCTCCAGGTGCTGTCCTGCCCGTGGTGCGGCGAGGAACTGCGCGCGTGGCGGGACGTGGCGCCTGATGATGTACGGCGGCGCGTCATCGTGTACTGCCCGCGCGGCGAGGACGCGGAGCCGTGTCCGTTCTCCCGGATGCGAGCGCGGGGCGAGGGGCTGCCGATCCTCACGGTCGACGAGGAGATCTACCGGCTGGTGCCGAGCCTGCTGATCGCGACCGTGGACAAGCTCGCCCAGCTGCCGTGGCGCGGTTATGCGGGAATGTTGTTCGGGCGCGTGAGTGCCTACTGCGATCGGCATGGCTACCGCCACGACGACCTCGACGAGGAGATCGGATGCGGGTCCCGGCATAACGCCAAGGACTGGCACAAGGCCGTGACCAGCCGGCCTATGCCGCGGCGGCTGCGGCCTCCGGATCTCATCATCCAGGACGAGCTGCACCTGATCTCCGGGGCGTTGGGCACCACAGTGGGGCTGTTCGAGTCAGCTGTTGACCAGTTGTGCACCTGGCGGGCGAAGGATGCACACGGGCAGCTCCGGGACACCGGGCCGAAGATCGTCGCGTCGACAGCCACCACTCGCAACGCCCGTGCGCAGGTGCTGGGCGTGTTCGCCCGGGACCTGGCGATCTTCCCGCCGCAGGTGGTCGACGTCGGCGACACCTTCTTTTCCCAACAGGTCGACGTCACCCGTGACAACCCTGGGCGGCGTTACTACGGCGTCTGCGCGCACGGGGTGCGTATGAAGGCTGCCGAGATCCGTGTCGCAGAGATCCTCCTGCTCGCCGGGCAGCACATGTTCGACCTCTACGGCGCTCCCGCCGATCCGTACATGACGGTGGTCGGGTACTTCAACGCGACCAAGGAACTCGCCGGTATGCGGCGGGTCCTGGACGACGACGTGCCGAGCCGGCTGCGGGCCAACGGACGCCGCCGGGGCATCGCCAACCGGCTGCTGCGCGACACCGACATGCTCAACCTCCAGGAGCTGACCTCCCGTATCTCGTCGGCGGAGATCAGCGCCACCCTCAAGCGGCTGGAGATCGGGTTCAACCCGGAGCACGACACGTCGGTGCGCAAGAAGGCGATTGTCGACGAGCTCCGGGATGCGGGGAGGGCCCGTGAGCCGCGAGTACTGCCCGCCCCGCTGCACCGCAGGCCGGTCGACCACGTGCTGGCCACGTCGATGCTGCAGGTGGGTGTCGACGTCTCCCGCTTCGGCCTGATGGTCGTTACCGGGCAGCCGAAGAACACCGCCGAGTACATTCAGGCGTCCTCCCGTGTCGGACGTCAGGCCAAGCGGCCCGGCATCGTGATCACGCTCTACAACTGGGCGCGGCCCCGCGACCTAGCCCACTTCGAGGACTTCGAGCACTACCACGCGACGTTCTACCGGCAGGTCGAGGCGCTGTCGGTGACTCCGTTCACGCGCCGGGCGCTCGACCGGGGCACCACCGCCACGTATGTCTCCGCCGTGCGGCAGGCGTGCGACGAGTTCTCCGACAACGTGGATGCGGGGGGCGTGGACCTCGACGATCCGCGTGTGCGGGACGTCGAGCGACGACTGCTGGAGCGCGCGGAGGCCGTGGACGGGGACCGGGCGCGCGGCTACCTCGCCGAGCGCATCGACGCCCTGCGTGACGCCTGGACGGCCAAGAAGGGTGAGCAGGGCCGGCTCGGCTACCGGGGCCAGACCCGGCAGAAGCAGACGGTGCTGGGCCTGCTGCGCAACGCGGACGGCAGCGGATGGGACGTGCTCACCGTCCCGCAGTCGATGCGCGAAACGGAGAATGAGATCAACATGCTGTTGTCCGCCGACACCGTGCTGTCGGCCCCGGCCGGCACTGCTTGGGAGTTCGGCCCCCCCGAGGAGAACGGCGACGGCCCGGATACGGCGAGCGGCGACGAACTCGGCGAGGCGCCGGACGCGGACGGGAACGGCGACGACAACGGCACGGCCAGGGGGCGGCGGTCATGAGCGGCGGCGGATACTTCAGGCGGGTGGGGGCGGTACGGCCGAGCCACCTCATGTTCACCGGCGGCGTCGGCGCCCTCGTCGACCTGCCCAACTTCTCCGTCATGGTCAAGGGCCTCGACCACTGGAGTTACGCCGGTGTGCCCGATCCGGTAATCGAGGAGCCCCGGCTCCGCGGGGCCGTCAACCGGGCCCTGCGACGCTACGGCCCGAACCAGGTGGGCGAACTGCGCGCCGCCCCGTGGATCCCCGGCACGGACACCGACCCGAAGGGGAACGCGGCACGGATCGGTGTGCCCGTAACCCCCTTTCCGCAGTGGCTGCGCTGCACGGCGTGCAATGAGCTGGCCTCCCTGGGCTCGGGCAAGTGGGGGTTCGAGAACAACAACGCCCGCCGCCCTGACGAGGCGCGGTTCTACCACGAGAACTGCTACCGGAAGAAGAAGGGCCGCAAGCCCCTCGCCGTGGCCGCCCGCTTCGCGCTCGCCTGCACCAAGGGCCACCTCGACGAGTTCCCCTACACGGAGTTCGTGCACGAGGGGCGTGCCTGCCCCGACACGACGTACCCGACGCTGCGGATGCGCGACAACGGCGGCAACCTCGCGGCCAACGTCTCCCTCGAATGCCTCGTGTGCAAGAAGGCCAAACGCAACATCCGGGACGCGATGGGCGACAAGGGCCGCGAGAACCTGCCCCGCTGCCGTGGCCGGCACCCTCAGTTCGACGGCGTCTACGACACCTGTGACGAGACGCCGTATCTGCTGGTCGTGGGCGCGTCTAACCAGTGGTTCCCCGTGACGCTCAGCGCACTGGCACTGCCTGACACCGGGACCGACTCGCTGCGCAAGCTCGTCGAGGAACGCTGGCCGGATCTAGAGGACTTCGAGGACGAGGCGGAGATCGCCATGTTCGCCAAGAAGTCGAAGCACCACCGCTACCTTCGCGATTACGAGCCCGAACAGGTCTGGCAGGCCATCTCCGCCTACCGCTCGGCCCTGTCGGGTGATGCGGCCGAGACCGAGCAGCCGCCGGGCCCTCCGGACCTGCTGACCCCCGAGTGGCAGGTGTTGTCCGCGGCGAAGACCGCCGATCCGACCGAGGACTTCGCGCTCGTGGACGCCTCGCTCAGTGGGCCGCTGTCCACCGTCTTCTCCCAGGTGCGGCAGGTGGAGCGGCTACGCGAGGTGCGGGCCCTCATCGGCTTCACCCGGCTGGACGCCCCCGATCCCGAGGACCCCGGCCTGGTCACCCGCGTCGACCTGGGGCGGCGCGAACGCGACTGGGTGCCAGCCAGTGAGGTGCGTGGCGAGGGGCTGTTTCTGAGGGTGGACGATCACCTGATCGAGCAGTGGGAGCAGCGGGTCGCGTCGAGCGACGCTCTCGCCGCACACGCCGCGGCTTTCGGCCGGTTCCGTGAGCACCGCAGGTCGGAACGTATCCAGGATGGCTCCGACCTGATGCAAGGCTGGCCAGGCAGTCGCTACATCGCCCTGCACACGCTCTCCCACCTGCTCATCCGCACCATCGCGATGGAGTGCGGCTACAACTCGGCGAGCCTGGCCGAGCGGATCTACAGCGGCGACGCCGAGGAACGGCGGACCGGCATCCTCATCTACACGGCCGTCCCGGACTCGGAGGGCACGCTCGGCGGGCTGGTCTCCCTCGCCGATCAGGACCCGAGTACCGGGGAGAACCGGATGGCCAGGATCGTACGGACGGCGCTGTACAAGGCGGGGCGGTGCTCCTCGGACCCGCTGTGCGGCGAGCGTCTTCCCAAGGCGCCGGAGGACTTCCTGCACGGTGCCGCCTGCCACTCCTGCTTGTTCGTGTCCGAGACGACGTGCGAGCGCGGCAACCGATTCCTGGACCGGCGGTTCATCACCCACCTGGCAGGCGACCCGAAGACGCTGGCCCTCATCTCGGACTTCGGGTGAGCGGATCGACCAGGTGAGCCGCAGACGCTTCGAGGCGGCGGCAGCGATGGCCGCCGCGTCGCTCGGGCCCACACGGACTAAGGCGCTGGCCACGCTCCTCTCCCAGGGCCGCTCCCCTGCGTACATCCGCGGCAGGCTTCAGACGCCGGCCGCGCTGGAAGCCGTGTCGGCGTTGCTGGCGTCGATGACGGAGGACGGCGTTCCCTCGGCGGAGACAGCGGCGTATCTGCGGGGTTACGCGGCGGCCTGGACCCGGCAGCGCGAGGACACCGAGGCCCGTGCGGTGTGGAGCGGCCCTTCCACGCCTGGGACACCCAGCCGCGCTACCGCCCAGGTGCTTACGGAGGTGGTCGGCGCCGCAGAGCACCGGCTCGTCGCCGTGACCTACTCGGCCCGCTCGTACGCACCGCTGACGGCAGCGCTGTTCGAGGCTGTGGCCCGGGGCGTCACAGTGGACATCGTCGTGGAGACGCTGGAAGGCGCGGGCGGGCTACTCTCCGGGCGTGAGCCGGCCGATGCCTTCTCCCGCGTACCGGGCCTGCGGCTCTGGCACTGGCCGTCGGGTCAACGCCCCACTCCCGGAAGCCGGTTGCACGCGAAGCTGGCGGTGGCCGACGACCGGATCCTCTTTCTTTCCAGCGCCAACCTCACGGCGGCCGGCGCCGAGCGCAACATCGAGGCGGGCGTGCTGCTGAACGGCGGTCCCATGCCGGGACGGATGGCGGAACACATAAGGGAGTTGCAGCGCCGAGGGGTTCTCGCGCGGTGGCCAGGTGCCTGATGAAGTCCCGTCACCGTCGAATCATCGCCATTTGCATGGCCGGTTGACGGCCACTTAGCCCTGACGGCCGGAACCTGGCCAACAATTGAGCCTCCGGTTTCACATGATGCAGGAGGTCACAAATGGTCGCCGTCGCTCTGGTGCACAGCACTGCGCTGATGACGGAGCGGCTCCCCGAAAAGCCTCCGGCATGGCTGACCCGCGGTGAGCGGACCTTCGCGTATCCATACAAAGACTGGAGAAAGCCGCGCGTCTGGTGCCTCGCCTTTTTCACGGACCGTCACGCCCGCTATGAGCAGCGCAGGATCATCGGGGTGGGCGGCGTCTTCCCAGGCAGGCGGTCGGGTACCTACGAACGCGCCCTGCTCGCCCGCGACTTCACCGCACTCCGGGTTCCGCTGCCGCTCGTCGACCTTGAGGGCGCGATGGGGGCCAGCCGCCGATTCCTCAAGGACGACGGTCGTTTGTCTCCCGCGGCCGGCGACAACCTGCTCGCTGCCATCCGGCATCTGCGGCCGGAACTGAACGAGACGCTGGATGGCCTGGAGAACAGCCTGGGGGCCAATCCTCCTACAGGTCGCGAAGGAGAACAGCGGAGCTTTGAGAAGGACGCGATGGGCACCGTCATGGAGACGTTCGGCGCGGACCGCGATCCACTCGAAGCGTGGCAGCAGCCGCTCAGCGGGGACGATCCTCGCTCCCGATCCGTCCCCTTCATCGAAGGGATGCCCGACCTCCGGCAGATCGAGGACCAGCAGATCGTCCACGACTACCTGCGCTTCCCTGGCATGGAGGGCGAAGACGCCGTGCAGGTCGGCTGGCGGATCTATCGCCGCAGCTCCGAATCCCACCATCGGCTGTTCGTGTACAACGCCAACCGCACGAACGCCGAGACCGTCATGGGCGTCGACATGATCTACGTGAACGAGCACGCCCGAAGCGTGGCCATGGTCCAGTACAAGCGGATGCGTCAGAGCGGGCCCGGCTGGGTGTACTGGCACGACGCCACCGGCGAGCGGGAGTTGAAGCGGATGGAGACCGTCGACGACGAGTGCAAGGCCGAGGACGAGTGGGCTCGGACCAGCCAGGAGGGGCCGACGACGCTGGGGGATCCACGCCTGGTCCCCACGCCCAGCATGGTCAAACTGTGCCGAACCACGCCCTTCATGATGAACTCCGCCGCTCTCATCCCCGGCATGTATCTGACGCGGGAGCACTTCCAGGAACTGCTTCAACGCCCCGAAGCCGACGGGCCGTCCGGCGGGACACGCATCGTCGAGGAGTCGGTTCCCCGGTACCTGAACAACACCACCTTCACCACGCTGCTCAGGGACGGATGGATCGGCACGCGCGGCACCGGCTGGGACTACGTCATCGACCTGATACGCGAGAGCCTGTCCGCCAGCGGGCCGGGCTCCGTCGTCGTGGGGATGCATCGGAGTGAGGTTCCACCCGGCAACCGCCGAGTCAACTGACCCGCGCCGCAGACGGACGGCGATCGAGGCGATCCGGCTGCCTTGGCACGTACGGACCGGTCTCGCGAATCGGAGCCGGTCAGTAAGGTGATCGTACTCTTCTGGAGGGGCGCGGGATGGCGACGCTGGGGATGCACCGGGACTTCCTGTTGGAGTTCGCGGCGTTGGAGAAACCGGTCCAGAAGCGGGTCTTCGAGGTGTTCGAGAAGTTCGCGACAGCCACGCACACTGGGCTACACCTGGAGAAGCTGACTCACCAGAAAGATCCACGGCTTCGGACCATCCGCATTACGGGCTTCTGGCGCGGCGTCGTCCTCAAGGGCGAGTCGGGCGACAGTTATCTGCTGCTCAAGGTCCTTCCCCATGACAAGGCCAACGACTGGGCCGCCAAGCACCGCGCGTCGGTGAACGAGGCGACGCAAGGCATCGAGATACGCAACGACGTGGCCCTGGAACGGGCCACGGCGGGGCTGCGTGCGCTGGCCGCCGAGGAACCGACCCGTCTGTTCCCCGCCTCCGACTACCCGGACAAGGTGCTGCGCAGTCTCGGTGTGGACGAGGAGATTCTGCCGATCATCCGGCTGATCCCGGACGAGGATCATCTGGAGGCACTGCACAAGGTGCTGCCGGAGCATCAGTACGACGTACTGCTGGGGCTCGCGACCGGCATGAAGCCCGAGGCGATCGACCGGGAACTGGTGCAGGCGTACGCCCGGACCGCCGCGCGGACCCCCGCGGCCGACGACGGTGACGAGCTGGGCACCGCGATGGCCCGTTCCCGTGGCCGGGTCGCGCTCGTGTCGGGCCCCGTCGAGCTGCAGGGAATCCTGGAGCGGCCGTTCGACGCCTGGCGGGTCTTCCTGCACCCCAGCCAGTACCGAGTGGCGTACCACGAGGGCTACGCCGGGCCGGCCCGCGTCACCGGCGGGCCGGGCACGGGGAAGACGGTGGTCGCCCTGCACCGGGCGTACCACCTGGCCCGGCAACTACCCGAGGGCGCCCCCGACGGGTGCGTTCTGCTCACCACTTTCACCAGGGATCTCGCGGCCGAACTGGAGCGCTGTCTGACGCTGCTGGTCGAGGAAGAGGAAGTCCGGGCGAGGATCCGGGTGGTCAACGTCGACGCCCTGGCCAACGAGATCGTGCGGGCGGAGCGCGGAGGCGCCCCGCTGAAACTGGTCTTCGACCAGAAGGAGATCACCGCCCGCTGGACGAGCATCGCGCAGCGGCTGGGGATCGACTTCACGGACGTCTTCCTCGACCAGGAGTGGCGTCAGATCGTCCTCGCCCAGGCCCTGACCGAACCGGAGGAGTACCTGAAGGCGCCGCGCACCGGCCGCGGCACCGCGCTCCCACCGCTGAAACGCCTTCAGGTGTGGCGGGCCGTCTCCGCTTTCGAGGAGCAGTTGCGCCAGGCGGGCGAGTGGACGTTCCTTCAGGTGTGTGCGGAGGCGGCACGTGTCCTGGACGGCCGGGAACAGCGGCCGTACCACCATGTCGTGATCGACGAGGCGCAAGACCCGCCCGCGCAGTGGCGGTTCCTGCGGGCCCTAGTTGCTCCCGGTCAGGACGATCTGTTTCTCGCCGGGGACACCTACCAGCGGATCTACGGGAACCGGGTGTCGCTGCGCTCGCTCGGCATCCAGGTCGTCGGCCGCTCGCACCGACTCCGAATCAACTACCGCACCACACAGGAGATCCTGGCCTGGTCCGCCTCGCTGCTCACCGGTGAGGAGCCGGACGACATGGACGGCGGGAACGAGACGCTGGCGGGGTATCGCTCCACCATGCACGGAGAGCGACCGGAGACGGCCGGGTATGCCACGAAGCCTGAGGAAATCCAGGCGCTGGTGGCCCGTGTGCGGGACTGGACCGGCGCAGGGGTGCAGGCCGAGGACATCGGGGTGGCGGTGCGCTACGTTCAGCTAGGGCGGGACATCGCCCAAGCTCTGGAGCAGGTCGGCCTCGCCGCATGCGTGCTCGGCGCCGGGCGCGGTGGCGCCGGTGTCCGGATCGGCACCATGCACCGGATGAAGGGGCTGGAGTTCCGCTGCGTCGCCGTCGCCGGGGTGAATGACGGCACCGTGCCGATGAAGTCGGCCGTCACCGCGGTCGAGGTCGACGCCCAGCAGCACCAGGAGGACCTGAACGGCGAGTTGAACCTGCTATTCGTGGCGTGCACGCGGGCGCGCGAGGCGCTGCGGGTGTCCTGGCACGGGACGCCGAGCCCATTCCTAGCGCCGGTCGTCAACCCGCGTCCGTAGTGTTCATAGGTCCCGCAAGCCATGACTGCTGGCCCCATGTGTGACGTGCGTGGGGCCAGCAGAGTGCCGTAGCCCCCCACTCCACTGGGGGGGGGGTGCCTCTATGTCCTTCGTCAAGGCGCCCCTGTCGGTTTTGGGGTGATTCGGTCTTGCTGGGGTCATGCGGCGAGCTCGACGTCCGCGGGTGTGCGGGATTCGTAGAAGGTGCCGTCGCGGAGCATGGCGAACAGGACGCTGATGCGTTGGCGGGCGAGGCGGAGGAGGGCCTGGGTGTGGGTCTTGCCGCGGTTGCGTTGCTTGTCGTAGTAGGTGCGGGAGGCGGGGTCGGCGTTCATGCAGGCGAAGGCGGACAGGAACATGGCGCGTTTGAGCTGGCGGTTGCCGCCTCGGGGTGCGTGTTCGCCGTGGATCGAGGTGCCGGACGACTTCGTTGTCGGGGCGAGGCCGGCGTAGGAGGCGAGGTGGGCGGCGGTGGGGAAGCTGGTGCCGTCGCCGACGGTGACCAGCAGGACGGCGGCGGTCCTGACGCCGACGCCGGGCATCGACGTCAGGACCGGGGAAAGAGGGTGGGCCTCCAGCAGGGCGTTGATCTGGGCTTCCAGGGCCCGGCGCTGTTCGTGGACAGCGGCGAGCGAGCGGGCCAGGGAGGGCACGACGATGTCGAGGGTGCCGGTGCCCGGGACCACGACGGTCTGCTCGTCCAACGCTTCGAAGACATCGTCGATCAGCCGCTGGGCCATGCGTGGGGCCTTGGGCCGGATGAGCTCGACGAGCCTGCGGCGGCCGGCTTTGCGCAGTGCGGCCGGGGAGCCGTAGCGCTCCAGCAGCCAGGTGACGGCCTGGTGGTCGAGGCGGGGGCCCAGGACGCGCTCCAGCGACGGGTGGAACTGGGTGAGCAGGCCGCGTATGCGGTTGGAGGTGCGGGTGGCCTCGGCCGCGAGGTCCTGGTCGAAGCCGACGAGAACCGTGAGTTCGGCGGTGATCTCGTCGGTGAGCTCCAGCGAGCGCAGGGTGTGCGGCATGGTGCGGGCGGCGTCCGCGATCACGGCTGCGTCCTTCGCGTCGGTCTTGGCCTCGCCCGGATACAGGTCGGCGATCCGCCGCATCGCGAGTCCGGGCAGGTAGGCGACCTTGCAGCCGGTGTCCCGGGCGACCGTGAGCGGGAGGGCGCCGATGGAGGCGGGCTGGTCCACGATCACCAGGACGGTGCCGAACTTGGCCTTGAGTTTGTCGAAGACGGCCCGCAGTTTCGGCTCGCTGTTGGGCAGCTGCTTGTCGAGGACCTTCTTCCCGGCCGGGGTGAGCCCGTGGCCGTGGTGAGCACTCTTTCCGACGTCCAGGCCGAGGAACACGCCCACGTCTTCGGTGTCGAACATCGCGCCCTTTCCAGGGTGTTGAGCGTGCCGGCCTCGGCAGTGGTGTCGTGCGCGCGCATCCACGTTATGCAGACCTGCCGCCCGCGAGCTGTCCGGCATTGCGCCGGACCGGGCGGTGGCCGGACCTCTCATCAGCGTCTCCGACGGCACCTCCCGAGCCCGGTGACACCACCCCCCAGGTCATCCGTTCGACAGGGGGACACAGTCATGCCGGGCCCGGAGGCCAGCGGCCCTCTTGCAGGACCGCGAAGAACATAACGGGGGCACGGAGGGCGTCAGGGAGTGCCCGGGTTCTCGTCCACCATACGGCGGGCCTCTGCCAGGGCCGCTGTATGCGCGAACCACTCCAGCACCGCGCAGATCTCCTCGCTGTGCGCGGCGAAGACCTCCACCGCGAAGGACGGGCGAAGGTCCAGTTTCGCCTCGGCCAGGTCGATGCCATCGATCCCGTTCAGGCGGTTCATCAACTCGCGCCGCAGCGGCTCGTCATCGAACGGGGGCCGCTTCTTCAGATACTGGAACACGACCTCGACGGTGCCGGAGACCGGGTAGAGAGCCAGGGGCCACAGCTCTCGGGAAGCGGGGGCGTTGCCGAAGCGCACTGTGGGGAAGCAACTGGTCTCGCTCGCTCGGCCGTAGGCGAGATGACCGCCCTGCTGCTCCCAGAAGCGCAGGGCGTTCATGACGCCGTCGACGGTCTCTTCGGTCTGGTTGTCGCGCAGCTGCGTTTCGAACCGGCCGGCAGCCGACAGCTGCTCATCTCCGTCGGCCTGCGGTGTCGGCTCGGCCTCATCGGAGACGTCCTTGCCCAGCAGGGCCGCCAGGTCGGAGGTGGTCAGGCGGTGGGATCGGCGGGCTCGGCCCGGGGCGTCGAAGGAAACTCCCTCGGCCTCCAGACGGGTTCGTACATCACCGAGGTCCTGGCCGTCCGGCCACCTGAAGCCCGCCGCGACGCGGCCGTCTGCTGTCAGCACTCGGTAGGCGCCGTGCAGGCCCACCTTGGATGCCAGATGCTGGCCGACCGCGACGGCGTGGGTGCCGATGAGCGCCGCGACATCGCCGTACGTCGTCCACGTCCCGGCCGGCATGGCGAGAAGCGCGGCCCGCAGCTCTTTCCAGCCGGACCACTCGTCGTCCACCGGGACCGTGCCCGCGACGGGGCCGGGCCACAACCGCACCACCCGGTCGGCGAGGGCGGCGGCACGATCGAGGATCTCCGCCTTGCCCCAGCGC
This sequence comes from Streptomyces sp. P3, assembly GCF_003032475.1. Lineage (NCBI taxonomy): Bacteria > Bacillati > Actinomycetota > Actinomycetes > Kitasatosporales > Streptomycetaceae > Streptomyces > Streptomyces sp. P3. The sequence goes on along the minus strand of NZ_CP028369.1, from coordinate 1,754,764 downwards.
TCCCGCCCCGCGATCTCCTGGTTCATCCGCAGGGAACTGAAGTCCAGGATCTCCTGCTTGCGGCGGAACGGATGGTTGGAGAGCTTCGCGTTGTCGGCCGAGAGAGTCAAATTGCCGAGGGTGTGGACCAGTAGGGCGTGGAGTTCCTCGGGGCCCTGTCCGTCCTCGGTCTCCTCGGCCAGCAGGTCCAGCCATTGGTGTGCGGGTCTCTGCGGCAGCACATGCTCGACGGTCAGGTGCGCCTTGGCGTAGTCGACCGGTTCGCTGGCTCCGTGACTTTCCTCCAGCCTGCGCAGCACCTGGAACCGCTGGTTGCTGCGGCCCGCCTTGTAGAACGGGCGGGTACGGATTGCCTCGCGGACAGCGTCGTCGTCGGGCCAGACGCGGGCACCCGTCTTGCTCTTCGAGAGGAAGCGGCTTACGGCCTCGGCCGGGTCCTCGTCCTTCTCCATCTCCTTGGCCATCTCCATGAACACCCGGTTGCTGCCCGTGGTGGAGTGCCCGGTGAACAGGCGCCGCACCATGTAGCTCTCGGCGTACACCAGTGCCCGGGCGGCCTGGTGCGGTGTGGCTTGCCCGTCGTCCACGCGGTCGAGCAGATGGAGTGCCAGCGGGTAGTGGGTCTGACCGCCCCACCGGGAGAGCCTCTCCAGTACTTCGCGCAGTTCCGGGTCGGGCTCTCTCTCGGGTTCCAGGATCCGCATCAGACGTTCCGCCCGGCGGGCCAGGGAGGCGATCTCCGCCTCCAGGGCCGCTTCGTCGGAGCTCAGAGGCTCCAGGCGTTTCTTCTGGTCCCGGTAGATCTCGCTCTGCTTGGCCCGGCTGTTGCCGGCCACCACCAGGTCGAGCCAGACGAGGAGTTCGAGGTTGGCAGGGCCCAGCCGTTCCTGCATGGGCAGCCACAGATTCTGGTAGACGGACTCGCCCCGGGTCGGCAGACACATGAAGAGGTAGTTGCGCAGGAGGTCGCTCTGGCTGAGTCCGACCCCGGTGTTGTTGATCGACTCGAAGATTCGGTAGACGTTGTCGCCCTCCGACGCGGTGATCTCCACGATCGACAGCAGACCGCTCAGCACGGTCTCCACCGCGTCCGTCCACGTCTCACCGGCGTTTTCCTCGCCTTCTGCGAGGGCGCCCAGGAAGAACCGGTAGGCAGCGCCCACGTTGCCTGGGCCGCCCGCCCTGGGTGAGCTCTCGACACAGGCGGTGAAGGAGTCGCGGTCCGCTTGCGTGGGCAGAAGCCGGTAGTGGTCGTCGCCGCTCCGGTATTTATTTACGAGCACAAGGTCGTGGATGCGCTCGGCCTTCTGCTCCGCGCCGCGTTCCCGGTGGCGGTCGCGCAACGCCGTGAAGGCCAGCATGAGGGTGGTGAGCCGCTGCTGGCCGTCGACAACGAGCCAACGCTGCATGCCGCCGGCAGTGATCCGGCCGGGGGCCAGCACCACGGAACCGAGGAAGTGCGCCGCGGTGGGTCGTCCTTCCAAGTGCTCCTCGACCAACTCCTGGACATCGTCCCAGAGTTGCCGCAGCTCATCCCGCTGCCAGCTGTAGGTGCGCTGATAGAGCGGCACTTGATACTGCTTCTCGCCCTGGACGAGTTCGTTGAACGTGGTCTCCTGCGCGTGCACGCGTGTCTTTCCCCCCGCTGAGTCCCGGACGACCCATTTTCCACCCTCGGGGTGCGTGTGTCCTCGTCCTCGACTGGATCAGTAGCGGTGACGTGTCTTTCGGGAGCCGGGCCTCCCGGCTGCATGGGCGCGCTGCCACACATTTTCGGGCTCGAAGCGGGACTCCGCAGAAGCCACATGATCGGCCGAGTCAGCCGTAGAAGACACGATTACGCCACTACAGGGGACTTGACCTCGAAGAACTAACACGCTGCAGCACTATGGTGCGAGATGTGCGACGCCCTCTGGTTCTCCTCGAACTCGACAACACACTCGTGGACCGACGGGGAACACTCGCCGACTGGGCCAACGCGTTCACAGTCCGGCATGGTCTGGAGGACGAGGAGCAGGCGCACGTCCTGGGCCTGGTGGCCGAGCGGGTTGGCTCGGATGCGTGCGGGGATAGCACCTGCTGTCCAGACAACGCGCACCTAGGTGAGCGACCTTCGCACCGCGTCTACCAGCGCGTGCGCACGCATATCGTCAGCTCCCCCGATGACGTTGTTCATCGCATAACCGAAGGCAACGCCGTGCTCCAAGTCGGCGAAGCCGAGCGAGCCGCCTCGTCCCGTGTGGCCGAAAGAGCCTGCCCCAATCATCGGGTTGGTCTCAGTAGGCAACATGTATCCGGTGCTGAATCGGCTCGGGATCAGCATCACCTGGTCCTTCCCTCTGGCCTGCTCCTTGGTCGCTGACTCCAGGGTCTCCGGAGCAACCAGGCGCGTACCGTCCACCTCGCCGATCAGCGCGGCGTACATGCGCGCCAGGCCGTGTGCGGTGCCGATGCCGTTAGAAGCGGGGAGTTCTGCGCCCTGCACCTCGGGTGAGTCGAAGTCGATCGCGGCGGGGTCGGTGACCGCGTACGCCCTGTTGCTGAACGACTTCGGATCCCGCCACGCGGCAACCTGCTCGCGGAGTTCCTCAGGAACCGACTCGACGGGCACGGTAGTGAGATCCACAGCCGGGCGCTGGTACACCATGCGGCTCACCCGGTCGCGTTCATGAGCCGGCAGTCCGATGAAGAAGTCCAGTCCGAGGGGGGCGGCGATCTCGTCGGCGAAGAAGCGGCCCGGTGTCTGGCCGGACACCCGGCGGATCACTTCGCCGACCAGCCAGCCCCAGGTACGGCCGTGGTAGCCGTGCGCCGTGCCCGGAGTCCACTGGGGACGCTGAGCGGCCAGCGCGGCCGCCATCGGGTGCCAGGTCAACGCCTCGTTCAGTGGGACCGGTTGGTCCAGCGCGATCAAGCCAGCCTGGTGGGATAGCAGCCAGCGCACCGGGATGTCTGCCTTGCCGTTCGCGGCGAAATCCGGCCAGTACTTCGCCACCGGAGCGTCCATGTCCAGCGCGCCGCGCTCGGCCAGCATGTGTGCCGCGGTCGCGGTCGCCCCCTTGGTCGCAGAGTAGACGAGCTGCAGCGTGTCCCGCGTCCACGGTCGACCGGTTTCGGGGTCGGCGATGCCTCCCCACAGGTCCACCACCGGTCGGCCGTACTGATACACGCACACCGCCGCGCCGATGTCCCCGTGCTGGGCGAAGTTCGCTGCGAACGCCTCACGCACCGGTTCGAACCCAGCCGCGACCTCACCGTGGATCGTCGTCATGCCCTCCATCCTGGCATTCGGACTACGCGCTTCGAGGGGGTGGGCTCGGCTTCGAAGTCCGAGAGATGACGGTCACGCCGCGACGGGCACGGCCTGGAGGCGCTCGCGGAACTCGCGGACAGCGGGGTCGGACTTGCGCGGTTCGAGGTGTGCGGAGAACTCCTTCAGGCGGTCCAGAGCCCGTACGGAACTGACACTGCTCTCCAGGAGTTCTGTGCCGTAGTTCGCGGCGTCGAGCGCCCCGTCCAGGTCACCGCCGGCGAGCCGGGCCTCGGCCAGGCGGCTGGAGCGTACAGCCTTGTCCCGGGGAGCCGCGCTCTTCACGGAGGTCTCCAGGGAGCCTGTGGCGCGCTCCACTTGTCCGGATCGCAGCAGGACCTTGCCCTCGGTCGACTTCAGCTGGGCCTCGCCGAACCAGTTGAGCCAGTCCGGATTTTCCTCCGTCGTGTGGCGCTCCCAGTGGGACACGGCGCGGTTGAGCGCTGTTCCGGCCTTCGCGTGGTCGCCGTCGCGGGACAGCGCCTCGGCCTTGTGCAGGTAGAGGAAGGACTGGGTGTACGGCGACAGCGTGCGAGGGGCGTTGTCGATGGCGGTCGAGATGAGGTCGACGCGCTCTGCGGTGCGTCCGGCCTCGGAGACGTGGACGCCCATCTCCGCGAGGATGAAGGCGCCGAACGCGTCGTCGCCAGCGGTACGGGCGCTGCGCAGGGCGCCGACGTAATAGCGCTGGCCGGCGGACCGCAGCCCCGCGTCGTAGGCCATCCAGCCGGTCAGGTGTGACACCCGGGCTGCCAGGGTGTAGAGGCGCAGTCGAATGTTCTCCGTGTACCTCCCCGTGCTCAAAAGGCCGGTGACAAGGGCGAGATCGCCGCGCGCCTGCTCCAGGAGCGTAGCGCCGCCGAGTTGGTCATCGAGGGTGCGGAGCGTGCTGATGCGCTGCTCGATCGTCGAGACCATCGTGTCCGTGACCTGATCCCCGCCCAGGGCCGACGCGAAGGCGGACGGCGCGTCCACCCAGCTCGCCGCGAGGCCCGTCAGGGCGGCGCCGGTGATGGTGAGAAAGCCCCGGCGATCCATGCGGCCACTCCCGACGAGTTCGGACAACGCCTCAACGGTACCGGCCTCGGTCCACGGGGCGGTGAGTCCCGTGACCTCCCAGACCGGAAGCCATCGGGGCCAACCTTCCTTGCGCGCCTGCTCGTACGGGACGCGCAGCAGGTCGGCGAGGACGCGCTGGGCGTCCGCATCCGGCTCCTGCCCCTGCTCCCACTTCCATACGGTGGTCCGGTTGGTCGCGAGCGGGATTCCGAGTGACCGCCCGTGCGCCTGCATGAGTCGGGCGAACTCGGCCTTGCCCCATCCACGCGTCTGCCGGAGGAAGCTCAGCGGGTGGACCGCCAACGGTTCACCAGGCATGTCATCACTCCCGTCATCCCCCTCGCGGCGTAGTGGGGAGGCTACTTCGCGTGGCCGCGTACGGGGAGGGCGTCCCCAGGAGGAACCCCCTAGAAACGTTCCGCCTTGCTGGCTGGAGCCGTTGACTGAATATCAGCCGTCCACGGAGCCGCACATCGCGACCGCTCCCGGAACGGTTCTCAGATCGGCGGCTCCGCCCCTGTTTCCCCGTCGGGGACGGAGCCGCTCTCCAACTCCTCGGAGGCGTCCGCCATGCCCACGCTCGTCCATCGGTTCGTCCTCGCGGGTGAGGAAAGGGAAGTCTCCCTCGCCCGGCGCACGGTCGTCGACAAGGTGCGTGCGTGGGGTGTGCCGTTGAACGACGAGACGGCTGACGCCATCCGTCTCGTCGCCTCCGAGCTCGTCAGCAACGCCGTGGTCCATGGGGAAGGGCCCGTCACTGTCACACTGCACCACCGCCCCGGCCGTCTGGTGATCGACGTCCTCGATGCCAATCCCGGTGCCCCACAGACGAGTTGTGCCCAGGCCGACGACGAGAGCGGGCGCGGCCTGGCACTGGTCGAGTTTCTCGCTTCTCGGTGTGCCTGGGAGCCAGTCGGCCAGGGAAAGCGCGTATGGGCGGAGATCGCGCTTCCCAAGGCGGCGCCCGCCATCCGAGCCGCTGTTCTGCGCAGATTATTCGCGCTACGGCCGAAGCACGGCGTGGTAGCCGAGCCTGAGTCGCTCACTCTGGTGGTCGCGTGATGGGGCGGCACACCTTACGAGCGAATCCGCTTCCCGATCCCGACGTGGTCTTCCGGCCCACCCGCCGAGACATCGACCCCGTCACCAGGGAGCCCACTGATTACGCGCTATGGGACCGCCACGAGTGGCAGGCGCGCGGCGAGTGCTGGCTGTGGTGCGGACGTGACGACGTCGAGGTGACGTGGATCGGGCCCGTCCGGTCGAGCGGCATGCACGCGGCCCTCTACGCCTGCCGTGCCTGTCTGTATGAGCTGGACCAGCGCGTTCTGGAGATCAATATGCGCGAGGACATCGGCGGCCTGCCGATTCACCACTGACCCGCCCTGCCCTTGGCGCCGGACTGCCACTCATCGCGCGCCCAATGACCGCCGCCCCACGGCAACCCCTCCTCCCACGGCCGTGGGGCGGCCATCGACCTCCCGTCGGATTCCCAGCGGGAGAACCGAAAAGGAAGGAGCACGAGGTGACAGAGCCCACGACACCGCCTCCGGCCCGGAGCGGCCTCCTGGTGGCGGTGACAGAGCTGACCGCCGTCCATGACCGCTACGACAGCCTCCGGTCGGACAACCAGGGCAGTTCTGGCGACGCGCCGTGGCCGGGTGGCGACGGCAACCTGCACGACAGCGAGTAGGCACCAAGCGGTGGGGGCCGGCGTGGTCGGCCGCGTCGGCCCCCGCTGTGTCCGCATCAGTGGCCGAACCCATGGAGGACACACGATGGAACACCGGTTGATCAGCGCCATCGAGGCAGCACTCGGCTGGAGCGGGGCCGAGCAGCTGGGCAAGGACTTCGTCCGCGGGAGCATGGACGACGCCACCCTCGTCTCCCGCATCATGACCCCGAACCGCCTGCTCGATATCGCGATGCGCAGGAGCCTGAACCGCCCGCAGTTCCGGTGCTTCCAGAAGGGCGAGGAGGTCCACCCGGCCATTTACTACACCGACAGCGTCAGCCCCCGCGGCCAGAGCATCTCCATGGTCAACATGCGCAGCCTGGGCAGGCTCTTGGGCGAAGGAGCGACGGTGATCATGGACCAGGCCAACGTCTTCGATCCGACGATGGAGGTCGCCTGCCGGGCCCTGCAGTGGTGGTCCCGCGAGCGAGTCCAGGTCAACGCGTACCTGACCACGAACGACGCCTCCGGCTTCCCCCTGCACTGGGACGACCACGATGTCGTCATCGTCCAGCTCGCGGGTGAGAAGGAGTGGGAGGTCCGCGCGACCTCCCGCGCGGTCCCGATGTACCGGGACGCCGACCCCAACAGCACGCCGAGCGACGAGATCATCTGGTCTGGTCTGATGCGGACCGGCGACGTCATGCACATTCCGCGGGGCCACTGGCACCAGGCGACACGGACCGGCAGCGGCTCCGGCAAGAGCCTTCACGTCACGTTCGGCATCACCAAGCGCACCGGGGCGAGCTGGCTCGCATGGCTGGCCGACTGGTGCCGCGAACACGAGATCTTCCGCCACGACCTCGACCGCCGACACGGAACCGGCACCGACGCCCTGACCGAGGCCGCCGCCCAGCTGGTCAGCGAGCGACCGCCGGCCGACTTCCTGGACACGTACGGGCAGGCGACGGCCCTGCCTCGGCACGTGCCGTTCCTCGACATACTCGGGCCGCTCGACGCCGTGGTGTGCACCACCCATTTCCCGCCCCAGATCCAGGAGCACGGAGAGACCGTCGACATCGTGGCCTCGGGCAAGACGCTCACCCTCGCGGCCAAGGCACTGCCCGCACTTCGTCTGCTGCTCAGCGGCAAGCCGGTCGAGCTGGAACAGGCTGCGGCCGTCGCCGGGGCCGAAGTAACGGACGTCGCTGAGATCCTGGTGAAGGAGGAGCTGTGCGCGGTGCTGACCCCCGAGTTGTTCTCGGGCTACACCGGTCTCGTCACGAACGCCGGGTCCTGACTGGGGCGCTCGACCTCGGCGTCACGACACTCGACACCAGCACCAACTACCTCGGCTTCCGTTCGCATCAGGTCCTCGCGCAGACGGCCGGAGACCTGCTGTCGAAGTTCAGCGTCTCCACGAAGGTGGGCTACTTTCCGGGACCGGGCGGGGCGGGGCACTCCCTGGACCCCATACGGTTGCACGCGGCCGTGGAACAGGCGGCCGGTGACCTGGGGCAGGAGCCGGATCTGGTGTTCCTGCACAATCCGGAACACTCGCTCCGCGAGGCCGGCTCGCATGGCCAGGAGGTGCTGGCAGAAGCGTGCGCTGCCCTCGATGACGCCACGAGCAAGGGCCTGTGTGCCGCCTGGGGCATCGCGTCCTGGGAACCGTCATCCCTGGTGGGACTGATCGGCCCGACCGTACCGAGGCCGGCGACCCTCATGGTCCGCGCCGGCCTTCTGGTCGGAGTCAGAGCGCTGGATGCCGCGGACGCCCTCATCAGGGCGTGGGACTTGGACCCCAGCGAGGTATGGGGCATGAGCCCCTTCGGCGGCAGCACCAGCGACTCGGTGTGGGCCAAGATCGATCCCCGTGTCTTCCTCGGTGACAGCCGTCAACTCTCCTGTGTGCAGGCGGCGTTCATAGCCGCCTATCACCTGCCGAGAGTCGGTACTGTGGCTGTGGGCACTGATGAGCCCGCCCATCTGGGCGAACTCGTCGGCGCCCTTGTCGGCGAGGTCGAGGAACGAACAGTCCAGGAGTACCGGAGTCTCCTGCGAGACCGTTCACACGATCAGTCGGCCTGAAGCACCTGGATGACCTGCTCGGCCATGCGCCGGGCGGGTTCCAGCCGAGGGTCTTCCGGGTGCGCGTACGGCCCGAGGATCTTCGAGCAGGCGAACAGCGTCATCACCTTGCCGTCCCGGCTCTCGAAGTCGGACCGGCGCTCGTGCCATACGCGATCGGCCAGAGCCGGGACAGCGAGGGAACTCGCCCACAGCGAGGCCGAGTCCAGCCCCAGCGGCGCGTTACCCCAGTCCTCCCAGTCGAAGAGACTGAACGCCGGAGCCGTCATGTTGGCCCAGTTCAAGTCCGCGTGGGCCGGCACCCACTGCTCGATGGTCGTATCGAAATCGCCGGAGAAAACACCACGGACAGACTCGGTGACAAGGGCCTGGGTGACGGTCTCGGTGTCCGGCGTGGCGACCCGCCTCGTGCTCTGTTTCGCCAGCGCGTCCAACGACGCGTTCAGTGCGCCCCACCAGTCGTCCGGCAGCTCCGGGGCTTCACTCAGGATGGCGTTTCCGACAGGAGCCCCTGGCAGGAGATCGGTTTCGTCGGCTCGCCACATCACCGGCCCGTCCGTGGCCCGCCAGACGACACTTCCGTGCCATTCGGGCTGGGCGATGCCCTTCAGGCGGGCGGCACTCTCAGTCCCGTTCCACCCTTGGTCGGAGATCTTGTCGAGCAGGCGCCGCTCGATCCGAACCCAGGTGTCGCGGTCTGTTCTGGCCCCCACGGATCGGCGCTTACGCACCATCGTCTCTGGGAGCAACCCCACTTGGAGAGACCGCTCGACGCGGTCAAGAACCTCGTCAACCGGCTGTACACGTAGGTCGACAGCCTGACCCGTGGAGACCGAGAGCGTCATGGACGCGACCGTAGCAGTGGCGCGGTGAGAGGCGCCTGTTTGCCGAAGTACGGGCGGTAGCCACCAGCCACTTCATAATCCGACTGCAGGGTACCCACCGCCGTCCTGCCGTTTCTGAACTCTACTCAGGCTGCCCACCCCGTTACGGCCTGAGTTTGGAGCGGCTGCACGAGGTGGGCGTCCTGATCGGTTCGTCCGAGCCCCACCGGCCGAAGGCCGGGGGCGGGGCGGACTGGCCAGCTGAGAGGAGGCGCTGGAAGCTGCTCAAGCCCGGATTGTCAGTGCGGCTGGCTACGGGGTGAGCCGGTTCGGCCCGCGGAAGAGGAAGCTGGCTTGGCGGATGGAGTCCAGACCGAGCATCACCATCAGCACCCGCCCGAGACCCATGCCGAGGCCGCCATGGGGCGGGCATCCGTACCGGAACGCGCTCAAGTAGTCCTGCATCGGCTCGGGGCTCATGCCCTTCTCCGCGGCCTGCTTCAGCAGCACGTCGGACCGATGCTCGCGCTGCGCGCCGGTGGTGATCTCCAAGCCCTTCCAGAGCAGGTCGAAGCTCAGGGTCACGCTCGGGTCGTCGGCAGCCCGCATGTGGTAGAAGGGCCGGATGCCGACCGGGTAGTGCGTGATGAACACGAACTCGTGCCCGGTGGCCTCCTTGATGTGGGCCGAGATGCTCCGCTCGCCTTCCGGGTCCAGGTCTTCCTTGTCCCCTGCCGGGTCCCAGCCACCCTTACGCAGGATCTCCTGTGCGTCGGCCATGGCGATGCGAGGGAAGGGCGTCGTGGGCACGGTGACCTCGACCCCGAAGTGCTCGGCGATCGCCTCGCCGTGCGCGTCGGCGACCTTGGCAATCGCATGGGCGAGCATCTGCTCCTCGAACGCCATCACGTCCTCGACGCCGTCGATCCACGCCAACTCCACGTCGACGCCGGTGAACTCGGTGGCGTGCCGGGAGGTGAACGACGGCTCCGCGCGGAAGACCGGCCCGATCTCGAAGACCTTGTCGATGCCGGCCGCGATCGCCATCTGCTTGTAGAACTGCGGCGACTGCGCCAGGTAGGCGCTACGGCCGAAGTAGCCCACCTCGAAGACCTCAGCGCCGGACTCCGAGGCGGTGCCCATGAGCTTGGGGGTGTGCATCTCGGTGGCGCACTGGGCGTAGGCGTACTCGCGCATGCCCTGTTCCAGTGTGGTCTGCACGGCGAACAGGAGCTGAGTGGCAGGACGGCGGCGCACGTCCAGGAAGCGCCAGTCCATCCTCTGCTCCAGCCCTGTGTGCTCGTCGATGGGCAGCGGCGTCGCGGCCGGGTTCAGAACCTCGACAGCCTCGGGGACGATTTCGAGGCCACCGAGCTTGACCTGGGCTGCGTCGACGACGCGTCCTGAGATCTTGACTGCGGACTCGGGGGTGAGAGCTTCGAGTTGGGCCTCCAGCGGCCCGTTGTCGCGCTTGTGGACCACCTGCACCATGCCGGTGTGGTCGCGCACGATGACGAACTGCATGTGGCGCTGCAGGCGGAGTGTGTTCACCCATCCGCAGACGGAAACGGTACGGCCAACGTGTTCTCGCAGGTCGGAAACGGGTACGCGGCTGTGGATCATTCGGTCCTCCGAAGGACGTCGTCATGATCCCTTGGGAGTGCGGGCGAGAAGGGCAACTCGCGGTACCACCGCACTTTCGCCGCCACATGGTGACGACCTCGTTCAGGCCCAGTGACGGGGGCTGGCCGGCGGGGCATTGGACCACCAGACGGGGGTCGTTCCTCCCCGCGCTCAGGAGGGTCTTCACCACGGGACGCGAGACCGCCTTCCCAGCTTCCAGCGGCTCTCTCTGCTCGCGTGATCTGCGGATACTCGTCTCCGTCAACGCGTTGCCCAGCAGGATACGGAGCGGGCAGTGACAGCAGCAATCAAATAGACGGGCGCGCAGCCAGAGACGCATGAAGGAACGCGGTTTACTCGCTCGTCGTCATGCCGTCTGCCTCTTCCGTACTCAGGCAGAACGAGGGGTTGACCCCTACGCGCGAGGGCAAATTTGTCCGCCTTCTTTACAGTTCGCCATTGGCAGACAGGAAATCCCCGGAAATGACTGGTGCCCGGCCGCAAGCCATGTCAACGTACACACCCGCCAGAACACCCACCCCCGAACCCACGGAGGCGCCCCTGTACCCGCACCACCCCAGCGACCCCCTCAGCCCCGACTCGCAGGAGCCGTTGTGCTGGGTCACCCCTCGGCACCTGGCTGGTGACGACGGCGTACTCGCCGAGCAGATCGGGTCCGCCCTGACCGGTCTCGGCTGGCGCATGTGGCCCACCTCCCGCGACACCCTGTTGTACGTGGACCCGGACGGGCTGTGCGGTGCCGAGTGGGTCCTCGCGGCCTACCCGTTCGAACTGGGCGGGCTGCCCGTGGCCTGGCAACTGAGTGCCCGCCCGGACGCCGACTCCGTGATGACATCGTGGAACGCGTACTTCACCGCCGGTATCCCGTATGAGGCACTCGCCGACCTCCTCGTTGCGGTCGACACCCGCGAGGCGCCCGACATCGGCTACGAGGGGCCCGAGACAGTCCTGAACGCGCTTGGCGCCCAGGGCTGGGTCCGTGACCTGGACAGTCCTCACACCACCGCCATGGACCCCGGGTTCTCCGCCACCTTCTCCCTGGGGCTGCAGCCGCCGCTCGTCCAGGACGCCGATCCGCGCCCTGGCTTGATGGGCTGGCAGGCGTGGACGGAACCCGTTCTCGGCGCCCCGTATCTGTGGTGCGCCAGTTTCAGCGCCGGTGTCCCCAATGATCTGGTCGCCGCCTTCGCCTCCTCGCTGGCCTCGCCGGCCGTGGTGTCCCGCCGCACTTTGCCCAAGGACGCCGAGGGCCGGCTCATGGTCGTCCGCCGCAGCTGACGACCCACACCCCACGGGTGGCTGGCGTGCGGCTCCTCGCCGAGCGCCGATGTCCCTGAGAGGGCTGTTCCCCGGACTCGCCGGATGGCAATGAAGGAGACCCGTATGTTCCGAATATTCCGACGCCGTGTTTGCGCCGACCGTGAGTTCCGTGACGCTCAGCGTGCGGGCCAGGTGCTGCTGCAGATGCACACCGAAGTGCCCTGGCCCGATGCGTCCGGCTCGGCCGCCGCGACCGCCCAGGACGCCGCAGACGCTGCGCTGGACCCAGACTTCCTGCCGCCGGAATGTCGGGCGCCGTCCCGCCAGGACGTCGTCGGGTTCATGATGCGCTGGGACCAGCCGCTCGTCATCGACGGCGAGGTACACGAGTGTCACGCGTGCGGCGCGTACCGGCACTGGGTTGTCCTCTGCCTGCGCGACGACTCGGTGTGGCTGCGCTGCCGTGCCGGTCATACGGCTAGGGAGCCGAGGCTGGACGCGGCCTGGTACAACCGCCACTCCGGTCCGGCCGACCACTGGCACCCCACCCTTGAGGACGGGCTGCGCCATCTCGGCCACTGACTCCTCCGAAACCCCCTCTCCCCCTCCCCTCGACATCGCCGGCACCGGAGAGCCGGGTTGGTCAGACCGTTCGCTCCGCACCAACATGGGGGTTCCACATGCGTTTTCCCACCACGACCGCGCTCTGCCTGGGCACTGTGTCCGTCCTGGTCCTGACGGCCTGCTCCAATGACAGCGCCCGCGCCACGGACCCGATGTCTTCCGCCTCCGCCTCCGTTTCGGGAAGCCAGGAGGGCGGGAACGCCCCGGCTGCGGGGCCGTTGTCCTCGGCCGCGCTGGCAAAGAGGCTTCTGGACGAGGGTGACCTGGGCGAGGGCTACGCCCGCAAGGCGGAGCAGCCCGGTCGGCACGATGACGTCACGTTGACCGGCTGCCCCGCGGTGAGCGAACTCGGCGGTGACGCTGCGGCTGGCGGCAGCCTCGGCTTCCCGCGCAGGGCGAAGGTCTCCTTCACCTACGCAAGCAGTACCGGCTCGGAGGTCTCTGAGGAGTTGTACAGCGGGACCGCGGCCGAGCTCTCCAGTGGCGTGGGCCGGATCTTCGAGGCGATGACCTCCTGCTCCAGCTACCGGGTCCTCGCCGACAGCACGGCCGTCACGGTCACCGCCCACGAGGTGCCCGCCCCGAGGTTGGGTGACGAGCAGTGGGGCCAACTGCTTACCTTCACGGCAGGAGGACGTAGCCAGGTCGTTAAGCAGACGGCTGTTCGTGTGGGGATGGTGGTTGCGGTGGTCTCGGGTTCGCCCGCGCTGGTCGATGCCCATGTGGAGGAGGCGGTGGCGAAAGCCCGTGTGACCGTGTGAGTTCGTGTGCATGCCGAAGGCCCGGCCGGTGTTTCTGGTCGGGCCTTCGACATGTGTGGGGCCAGGGGCCACGTTGATGGGTGCGTGGTGCTGAGGGCGCTGACTGGTGGGCGTGGTCCTGAACCGCCGCCCGCTGGTGTGTCGTCGGTCAGTCTTCTTCGAGTTCGGCGTGTTCTTCGCGTGCGTACAGGGCTATTTGGAGGTCGGTCAGACGCTCGAACTCGGCGTAGTCCTCGTCGGTCATGAGGTCGTAGACGCTGTCCAGGGAGTCGTCGGGCAGCTGGTACGCGTACTTCATGTACAGGTTGACGAGGGCCTTCGCGACCAGGTCGGCTTCGCTCATCCAGTCGGCCTCATCAGGCAGCCCGTGCGCGACGGCCATGGCTATCTCGTCCGAGGTGCTGGTGGCGAACAGGTCGTGCTCGGCACCGGTGAGGGGGCGGCCGTCGCGGCGGTACAGGCGACCGGGTTCGTCGCGGCGGGAGGGGTCTACGTCGGCGAGGAGGATGACGACGCGGGGGCGGATGTCGGTCTGGGCCATGCAGGGGGTTCCTTCCGGGAAGTGAGAGTCGGGGGTGGGGCACAAATGCTCCGGACGATCCCCGGTTTCGGTAACCGGGGATCGTCGGCTACAGTCCGCGCGCCGTGGGTCAGCGCCGCCGTGCGGGAGGCTGCTGCTGGAGCGGAACACCTGCCGTGGGGTGGGCTGCGGGGATACCGGGGCGTTGTGCGGTGTTGCCGGCCATGGCCGCTTGGGCGCGGGGGCCGGGGGCATGACGCTCGCCGAGGCGCCGTATGCGCCAGGTCAGCGCGCGGGCCGGGCTGTGGGCGTCGTCGAGCGTGCGCTGTCCGAGGGCTTGGTCCAGGACGGTGACCGCGTTGTGCCCGGCGGCTTCCGCCTCGGCGAGCACGGTGGCGAGCGCGTCCCAGGAGGCGTCGTTGAGGATGCGTTCGGCGTGCTCCGGGACCGCCTCCTGGAGGTGATGGGCGAAGCGGCGCTTGGTCTGGTCACTGGGGGTGCGTTGGGCGAGGCCCGTCAGGACCGGCTCGGCGACCTGCCCGTACGCGATCTGCAGGTGGACGAGTGCCTGTGCGGCGGCGGCTTCCTGTTGGGCGTGCTGGTGGGTGCGGTGCCAGTGCACGGCGAACGCCACGGCGGTGAGGACGGCGTCGAGGAGCATCGCCAGCCCCGTGCCGTCACGCTCCTGTGGGCGGTCGCGCCAGATCACCTGGACGCTGCGGTGTAGGGCGCGGGTGCTGGCGAGATCGGCGGTGATGCGGGAGCGGGTGGCTCGCTCGAAGGCGGCTGCGGCGCGTTCGAGTTCAGTCCTCAGCGCGGCCGGAGCAGCGACCGGCAGCAGGTCCAGCGTCGTGCCCAGGGCAACGAGCTGGCCCTGGGCGGCACGGTCGTCGTCGTGCGCGAGGTGGTGGGGGATGCGTTCGGCGGCGGCGGTGGCCTGGTGCCACGGGTTGCCCGACCGGGCGGTGGCCGGTTCGGAACCGGTGGTGGCGAGGCTCTTGCGGATCTTGGGCAGGGACAGGTCGGGGGAGAGCGTGGAGCCTGCGTAGAACACCGGCTCGCCCTTGTCGTTGGTGTCTGCGGGCAGGGCGAAGTTGCAGCCCAGCGCGTCGCCGGAGGGGCCGAGCTTGAGGCGCACGATCACGTCGGTGGCTTCCAGCAGGGCGAAGAACTCGGCTTCGTCGGCCGCGGCGGCGACCGCGCGGCGGACCCGCAGACGTAGCACGTCGCGGGTGGCGGCGTCCTGACCCAGGCGCTTGGCTTTGAAGTGTTCCTTGCTGGTGGGGCGCTTGGCACCGGTGCCGTCCCCCTGCTTCAACTGCCTGAGCCCGTAGTCGATTTCGATCTTGCGGGCCTCGCGTTGGACGGCGCGCTGGTCGTAGCCGCGCTCGGGGCGTCGTCCGTCCTGGCGTACGAGGGTGGCGGCGATGTGGATGTGGTCGTCGGCGTGGCGGACGGCCACCCAGCGGCAGGCATGCTCGTCCCCCTCGGGGGCGATGCCTGCGGCCGCCACGATCCGGCGGGCGATGTCGGCCCACTGGGCGTCGGTGAGGATCGGGTCCTCGGGGGCGGCGCGGACGGGGCAGTGCCACACGGTGTCCTTGGGTGCCTTGTCCCCCAGCATCTTCACGGGCTGGTCGAGTTGGGCGACGAGCTGGGCCATCGCGTCCTTCGGATCGCGGTGGGGGCTGCGGCCGGGGTCGGGGGCGAAGCCGTTCCAGGAGGCCACCAGGTGGGGGTCGACGTGTTCGTTGGCCCGGCCCTTGCCGAAGAGGTAGCCGATCGTGCGGCGCGTGGCATACGGGCCCGCGCTCAGGATGATCTTGGGTATCACCCGCTCACCGCCCTTCAGTGACCTGGGCGATGGCGGTATCCAGTTCGGCGATGGATGCCTCGACGCGCTCCAGGAGCCGCTGGACGGCGTCGGGGTGGGGCCAGGCACCGTCCTTGTTGAGGTGCCAGGCGAGCTGGTTGAGGTTGTTGCCGATCATGCCGAGCTGCCCGTTGGCGGCCATCAGCGCTTTGACCATGGCGCGGTAGTCGGCGACCGCTGCGGTGGGGTCGTCGGTGCGGGCGGCGGCGAGCGAGCACTCGGCCACGTAGCCGCCAAGGGCCATGCCGCTCAGGGCAGCGGCATTCACGATCAGGGCGAACTCGTCGTCGTTGTAGCGAGGGTGGACGCGGCGCTCGCGCAGCTGCTTGTCACGCAGACGGCGACGCGGCGCAGACTGCTGCTGCGGCATGCTCGACGACGACTCGGCTCCCCCTGTCCCGGTTGGCCCCCCTGGGCCGGCCGACTCCGGTGCCGCCTCGGCGCCGGACGCCTCCGCCCCCTCCAGGGCGGGGGCCGGATAAGGACTCCTTATCCGACAACTTGCTGCGCTGTCGGGGTCGGTGATCATCTCCTCCTGGGAGGTGGGGAGTTCGTGGTGCGATTCGTGCATTGAGTGGCTTTCCTTGGGCGTTGGGGGGTGGTCTCAGTGCGGGTGGTCGACGGGCGCCGTAGGCAGCTCGGCCTTGACGGTGCGGACCACCTCGCCTGCGGTGTCGCTGGCCACGCTGTAGCCGTCCTTGCGTACGGCCTCCTCCAGCAGGTCGCGGGAGAGACGTCCGTGCTTGCGGAAGAGGTCACGGGCGTATTTGTTGAGGAGGTCCCGTGTCGCGCGCGGTTTAGAGCTCGGGCGCTTCGACTCCGCCCGCGGGGCGGTGCCTGGGCCGTTGCCCGGCGGCCTCTCGCCCGGTTTTGGTTCCGGGTCGACGGTGGTGCGGGCGGGCTGTTGCGGGCGATTTTCGGGCAGGGGGCGGGCTGCCCGGTCGGTGGCGTCATCGCCCGCGACATTGGAGGGCGGGGGGCCCGAAATTTCTGCCCGCTCTCTTGCCGTAGCGGGCGGGCGGGCGGTCGCGGAGCCGCCCCTCGTGCGTGCGGAGGGTTCGGGCCAACGCGCGGGCAATGGCATGGAGGCCAGGGCAGCGACCTGCCGACGGGTGGCGAGTTTGCGCAACAGCAGCTCGTCCTGGTGCTCGTCGCGGTCGACATCAGCCTGCTCCAGAGCCTGGTGCAGGCGGCGGGTGAGGCGCCGGCCTCGCCACTTGGTGCGTTTGCCGGGTGTCATGGTCTCCGCCCGGAGGATCAGGGTGACGGCCCGGTCGAGGGCGCGGTCGCGGATGATCCGGGCGGCATCCGCGTCCCGGTCGGCAATCCCCAGACGAGCCAGCAGCCGTTCGCGTGCCTGTCGGGTGAGGAGGGCGGTCAGGCTGCGGGAGTCTGCTTGCGGGCTGCGGTGGCGCAGTTCGATGCCCATGGCCAGGTGCCAGAGCACTGCCGCCAGGACCGGGCCGACGAAGGCCCGCACAGTTCCGCCGACCAGCCCGGACTCGGCGTAGGCGGGCACGATCTGCACGCAGGTGATCACCCATGTGAGAGTGCCGGGCACCCCAGGCGCCTGCTTGGGGCCGTTGAGGTTCGCCCGCGCCATCAGCGCGGTGGCGAACAGCGCCAGTTCGGCGGCGGCGAACATCGCGGCGCGCTCGACGGCGCTGCCCATGTCGAGATAGTCGGCGGCGAATCGCCAGCTGGTGTCCGCGCTGTAGGCGGTGCAGCCGATCGCGGCGACGGCGGCGACCGGGATCGCGGCGGTGCTACGGCGCTGTCCCGCGCTCGGCTTCCGCCGGTACTTCCGCAGGGACCATGCGACGGACAGTACGACGGCGAGCAGAGCCGCGATGGCAGCAGGCGCAGGGAACCAGTGCGGCAAGGCGGGCATGCCGACGCCGTTGGCGCTGATGAGCGTGGTGGTGCCAGGGGACATGCAGAGGCTCTCCAAGGGACCCGCGCGTTCGAGGGCAGGCGGAAGCCCGCGCGGGTGAAGTGGTGGGACGGGAAGGAACCGCGGGCCGTTCAGACAGAGGGCGCGGTGCGGCGTCGGTCGGGGCCGGTGAGGATGACGCGTTCGGTCATCTCGGCGAGGCGGGAGGCGACGCGGTCGCCGAGCGCGGTGCGGAGCTCGGCGGTGGGGAGGTTGGTGGTGATGAGGGTGGGGAGCATGTGCTCGTACCGGTGGTTGACGAGCCGGTAAGTGAGCTCCTCGGTCCACTCGCTGGTCTTGGCCGCGCCTAGGTCGTCCAGGAGCAGCAGTGGGCAGCGGGCCAGCGTCTGCAGTTCCCGTTCACCGTCGTGGCCGGCGCGGGGGCGGAGCCGTGCGTGCAGGTCGGCGGAGGTGGTGGCCTCCCAGCGAAGGCGGACGCCTCGGGTGAGGAGGGCCCGGACGGCGCCGTACGCTTGGTGGGTTTTGCCGGTGCCGGTGGGGCCGGCGATCAGCAGCGACGGGCCCTCGGCGATACCGGGTCCGGTCGGGCCGGGGCGTCCGGCGCGGGCGATCTGGTCGGCCCAGGCGGTGATCTGGGGGTGGTCGGCCAGGGCGCGGTGATAGCGGGCGGGGATGCGGGCGTCGGCGAGTTCCAGGGCGGTGACGGTCTCGGGCGCTGGCTCGTGGGCGGCAGCGGTGGTCGGGTCGATGCCGCGGTTGGCGAGGATCGTGTTGAGCCGGTCGGCGATCTGGCCGACGGGCTGGGGTGCGCGGGTGAGGGTGGCGGTCAGAGCTCATCTCCGTAGGCGGCGACGACGTCGGTGGGGTTCGTCCACGCCCGATGGGCGACGGGCGTGGCGGGTGATGAGGCGTTCATGACCTCGTGGACGAGGCTGGGCAGGACGCCCGGGGACAGGCCCTTGACCCGGTGGCGTTCGAGGGCGGCCCGGAGGTGTGCGGGGGCGATGCCCTCGTCGAGCAGCTTGCGCACCTGTTTGCCGAGATGGCTCAGGAAGGCATCTGGCGGGCGGTGGTTGCACGCGGCGACGTACTCGCCGAGGAGCTGCTTGGCCGAGACGGTGTCAGGCGCGTGGGCGCTTGCGCCCCCCGAAGGGATATCTCCTAGATCCACGGTCCTAGGTCCTAGATCCGGACCGTGAGACGTCACTGCTGCCTCACCGAGCGCTCCCTGATCCTTCACGGAGGACTCCGTGAAGCGCTCTTGACCTGCGAATTCACTCTCAAGCCTCGGATTCAGCGCGGACTCACGGACCTCGCCGGAGCCCTCAGTGAGGACTGCGTGAGGCGGCAGCGAGTACTCCGTGACACCGGCGCCCACGGTAGGAGCCGACGCGACTGAAGCGTCGTGAACCGGGCAGCTCGGGAGGCGGCTCTTGCTCGCCCGGTTGATCTTCTGATGCTGGTGCCAGGTCACGACGTGCAGGTACCGCTTGTGATCCGGCCCCTTGTAGCGGCAGATCAGTCCCGCGTCGGCGAGCTGGGCGAGGTCCGTCTCGACATCGGACGGGGTGTGCTCCGGGCGCAGCACCCACAACTGCCCGGCGATGATCGCGGCGTGGTCGCGGTGGCGGCCCTGGTCGTCGGCCTGGGTGAGTAGACCGAGGAAGGTGCGCTCGGCGGTCAGGGAGACGACGGCCAGGGACTCGGAGATGAAGGCTTCGGGCTTGATGGTGCGGATTCGTGCCAAGTGCGGGGCGGTCCTCACTCGGTGGCCTGTGCGTGGACATCGCGGCTCACCGTCGGTCGGGGCGGGATTCGAGGGGGTGTTGGCGCGGACGCGCGCCGGGAAGCGATTGCGTTTCCGGGGATGTCGTCAACATAGCCACACCCCAGTCGCGCAAGTCCAGCCCTATCCGGCGCAATCTCTCACGGCAGAAAAGCCGCGAGAAATGGGGGCTCGGTGGCGGGCGGGAGCAAAACCGTAAGGCACGATCCGCTGTTGACCAAATAGTTGCCCGGACCGCAGAGCCAGAACCATCACATCGGCAAGCCATTGACGAGCCGCAGACGGGGAAGCTACAACACAACACTGCACGTCAAGGCCATGATCGGCGTACTGTTCCGTGCCTCTTCCCGACTCCCTGGAACCGCATCCCGGCGAACGACGCGAGCGCAACATAGACCACGATCGCCGGTTACCCAAACCGGCGAATGCACCTTTCAATTGGAGCCATGCCCCCACGCCCACTGGAAGTCGGACCCGCAGGAATGCAGGCGGCCCGAACCATCGAAATGATCCGAACCGAACTCGGCCTGTCGCAACGCCAGTTGGCCGGCCGCGTGACCGCCTTCGGCCACCCGATGTCCAACACCGTGCTGTCCCGCATCGAACGCGCCCAACGCCGATGTGATGCCGACGACCTCGTCGCGATCGCCGAAGCCCTCCTGGTCTCGCCTGTCGTGCTGCTGCAGGGGCCGACCGCCATGTGACGAGGGTCGCTCAGCACCGCTGACCGAGCACGTCCCCACCCAGTAAGGACCCGCCCTTCTTGCACCACTCCGAGATACCCCCTGCCCTCGTACGACGCCTTCCCAGCACCGAGGGGGGATCCCCCTTGCCCCGCCTCTACCGCCCCGAAGAAATCGCCGAAGCCCTCGGCTGCTCCGCCTGGTGGGTCAAGGACCGGGCCCGACGCGGACTCATCCCGCACACCCGCGTCGGCCGCGCCTACCGCTTCACCGCCGCGCACCTCGCCGAGATCGTCCGCCTCCACGAAGAGCGCCCGAAGCGATCCGTCAGCAGCGCGCCGGCGAGTCGGGCAGCGACAAGTGCTCCCGCAGTACGAACTCGTGCCGCGCGGTCTCCTGAGCCGACTACGGCCTCGACGTCAGGGCGTCTGCGGGCTCGACCGCCGCGCCGCACCCAGTACGAGACCGTCGCGTAGCGCGCTCGCACCCAGTCACAAGCCGAGAGCAGGGGAGGAAGACGAAAGTTGGGTTTCGCGGAGAAGCGCGGAAACTACTGGCGCGGTCGGTACAAGACCGCGCCCGGTAAGCACCTTACGGTGGTCGACGACAATGGCAAGGCGATCCGGTTCGCCACCAAGGGCGAGGCCCAGCGAGCCGCGAGCGAGGCCGAGAACAAGTACCGGCGCGGCGACTGGCGCGACCCGGCACTCGGCCAGGAGACCTTCGGCGAGTACGCGAACCGCTGGTACGAGGCGCAGGACCTGGCCGCCTCAACCATGCAGAACTACAAGCGCCACATCGAGGAGCACCTGCTCCCCGACTTCGAGGACAAGGCACTCGTCGGCATCCTGCGCACGGACGTCGACCTGTGGGAGAAAAAGGAGAAGGCCGTCTACGCGGCCTCCAGCGTCAAGACCTGGCGCTCGACGCTCCACCTGATCTTCGAGGACGCGATCGACGAGGGCCTGATCACGTCCAATCCGGCCGCCAGGCGACGCGGACGAGGCAAGCGCGCCGGCCGCTCCCGCGACCGCGGCCCGGAGAAGGTCGTCACCGACCCGCTCGGCATCCTGCTGACCGCGGAGCGCGCAGCCCTGCTCTCCGGCCGTGACGACGAGTTCGTTGCCGTCGTCCTCAAGGGCTATACCGGCATGCGCTGGGGCGAACTCGTCGGCCTGGAGTCCGAGTTCGCCCGCCCGGGTGCCGTTCGCGTCGAGTGGCAGCTGTACGAACTCGACACCGGCGAGCTGGTGCGCTGTCCGCCCAAGGACGACAGCTACCGAACCATCGACGCGACGGACTGGCTGTCGGCTCTGGTCGCCAACCACGTCGCCCGCACGAAGCCGAAACCCTGCCCGTGTCACGGCAAGACCTACGTCTTCCGGGGTCAGGGCACGGCCCGCACGGGCGGCCACCACGGCGCGAAACTCGTCGACGTCGCCCGCCGAGCCGAAGTCTCCACCGGCACGGTGTCCAACGTCCTCAACCACCCCGACCGCGTAACCGAAGGCAAGCGGGTCAGGGTGCAACAGGCGATCGCAGACCTGGGGTTCGTGCGCGGCGGCGCGGTACCGCAGCACGCAGCCCACTGGCGCCGAAATGGCTTCGCCACCTGGCTGTTCACTCCGGCGGTCTCCGGCTGGTACCCGAAGAAGGCGCCGCAGGAAGCCCGCCCCGTACCGCTCCTCGGCGAGCCGTGGCCCGGCGTCCCAGCCCGAGGGCGTGGCGCCAGCGACCGTGCCGACGCCTGCTGGCTCCCGATCGCCAAGGGCCTCACACCCCACGGCCTCCGCCACACCCACCGCACCGTGATGGAGGACCTCGGTACCGAGAAGGTCCTCATGGACGACCGCATGGGCCACATCGACGGCTCGGTCTCCGCGCGCTACGCCCACGTCACACCCGGAATGCGCAAGCGCCTCATGCTCGGACTGACCGAGCAGTGGGAAGCATCGCTCGACGCCCGGCTGGCGATACGTCCCGCGTCCCCTGTGCGCGTCCTTAACGATCTCCTAGACGTGCGAAAGGAGGTCCGCAATGTGATGACGCCTGGTTGATGCGCGACACCCGCCCCACGCGATTCACCGCGTGCGGCGCAGTGCTTGCTTCGGGTATCCGCTGCTTTGATCGTCTGGGATCAGACGGCGTCTCGATCCCGCTGGGGTAGGAGGGCCCGCTCGCGGTACGCGTTGTGCAGGTACTCGTCGTTGACGTGGGCCAGGTACCCGGTGGCGGTACTCAGCCAGCCGTATCCGCACGGTTGAAGTCAGCCGCTCAACAGGCGCCGAGCGGAAGAAGGCATAGCCTTGAAGTGCTCGGGGATCGGAAGGGGGCATAACCCATGCGATCAGCCCAAGATGACACCCGGGTCCTTTCCCGCGAGGAGATCATTGATCGCCTTAGCTGGGCGGCCAAGCGACGATGCCACGCCTCAGTGGACGAGATCCTCACCGAGTTTCGCGAGGGTGGTCTGCAAAACCCAGGTCTCATCGGGGACGTCCTGCAGCTACTTGAGCTATTGCCAGACGACGACCCGATCTGGGGAGGCGGCAACCATGCCTGACGCTAACGGAGAGTGCGCCAACGTCCGGGCCCTCATTCGAAAGAGTCGCGATTCCGGACGCCAGGAGACTCGTTTCCAGGCGTTCTGTGAGCTCACGCAGAAGCTGCTGAGCCTCACAGTCATGGCCGACGGACAGCGGGTCGGTCTCGACCGGAGCTGGATCGGAGACAACCGGACGCGGCTCTTGGTCGGCCGTTCTCACGACTCCGAGCTCAACACCATCCGGCTGCGCGACGATCGCTTCCTCCGCGTCACGATGACGCTCCGCATCACAAGCAACGATCGCTTCGCAGTGCCACGGTCTTCCTTCCAGTATCAGGAAACCGAGGGCGACCAGTCGGAAATCTTTCGCTACGACTATCTACGAGCACAGAAAGACGAGCACCCCCGAGCTCACCTCAACATCCACGGGCGTCTCGATCACGACGTTCTCGGAGACCGCAAGCCCCTTCAGGATGTGCACTTCCCCACTGGCCGCATACCTATCGAAGGTGTCATCCGGCTCCTCCTCGTTCAGTTCGAGGTGCCCCCAGCCACGCCTGAAGAGATCTGGATGCCCGTGCTCACCACCAGCGAAGCCGCGTTTCGGGAGATCTGCGAGCAGCCTCTCTCAGGCCCTGACCATCTAGGGACTGCCGCCGCTGGTTGATGAGCCCACGACGGTACTACCGAGGGCTCCGCGACGTCGGCCTGATCCGCTGTCTCTCGCGGCTTCCGATGCCACATGGTGATGCATTCAGCCCGCCGCAGTCACTTCTTCGAGGTGATTACGGCGAAGGCCGCGTCGTGGCGCCAACTGACCTGGCTCAATAGCTACATGGAGATTGGCGAGCACTGGGCGTACCGCGCGAGGCCGAAGGACCTGGGTAGCGAGGTCCGCCAGGTCGAGGTCGTACGCGTGGGCAGCTCCGGCAGGTCTGGTTGGATCCACGTGCGGTTTCTCGAAGGCGATGCCGCTGGCCTGCAGGAGTGGGTCAGTTCCGGCTCTCTGGTAGCGCCGTGGGCGGATGTTGATACGTTCCGTGCGGATGACGCGGCGGAGCTGGCGCTGGCGGAGTCCTCTCGCCACGTCCGGGGCAGCACGGATTTCGAAGCCGCCCGCATGATCCTCGGCTTCGTCCGTCCGAAGAACAGGCTTCGCCTGCGCCGAACAGTGGCCGACGCCGGGGTCCTGGAGCTGAACCGCCTCGACGAGACGGCACCGCTCATCGGCATGGACGCAGCCGAACTCCGCAGCGACGCCATGGTGTACGAGAACCGCTACGGCATGTGTCTGGCTGGGTGGCCGGTCACCGAGCGCGTCGCCCGCCAAGTGGCCGACCGTCTCGCCGACGAGATCCTTCCGGAGGTGGACCGCAAGCAGCAGGGCATCGAGCAGGAGCGTGCCCAGTCTTCCTGGTACTCCTACAGCCGACGGGACGACCGGAAGCTGGACGCAGAGGCCGCTGTCTTGCGAACCGTCCGGGCCTGGTGCGGCGAAGACAAGGCCGACCGCTACGACGAGTTGGTCGCCCTGCGCGCCGAGGTCATCCGGCTCGGAGAACTCGTCGACAAGGCGGTCAGGGCCCTACGCGACCGAGGTCACGGCGTTATCGCCTCCACCATTGAGCGCGACCTTGGCGTCCATATCGCCACCCTTGATCCTGATGTGCGTCGATGACGCCGCGCCACGAGTCCGGCTCCGGCTTGGGAGGCGTTGGCTGAGGCGGAGGCTCCTTCTCCGGCCGGTCCGGCCGCCAGCCGTCGAGGAACGGTCGCAGTTGCTTCTTCGTCGGCTCCGCGTGGAAGTCACGGGCGGCCAGGCCCTGGCTGTTCGTGGTGGGGTCGAGCTGATCGGCCTCTGTGTTCCCCCAAGCCGACCACTCGCGCAGCCTCTCAACTTCGAGGGCATCCTCCGATGCGGCGGCGACGTCATCCAGCGCGGCACAGAAGGCCCGGATCTCACCGGCGGCACGCCACTGCTCCAGGGCCGTGCCGAAGTGCTCGGCCCGTACCGCGTGAACCGCCTTGACCGAGGCCGCACTTACCGCGGCCTCCCACTCCCGCCGCTCGCGCTCCTCCCGCTCCGCCTCCAGCCGCCGGCGCTCGGCCTCCTGGCGCTCCCGCTCCTCACGCAGACGCCGCTGTTCCGCCTCTCGTTCTAGCCGGGCCCGCTCCTGCTCCTCCGCGCGTGCCTTCAACGCCCGGAAGATCGAGGCGATCTGTTCCTCCAGCGGCTTCTTGGCCGTGTCGGCCCATTCCTTCTTCCAGCCGTAGTTGTAGCTGTAGCCCGAGTTCTCGCTGACCAGCAGCTCCAGTTCGCCGGACGGCTCGAACTTGTGGGCCGGCGTGACCCGCTGCCAGTCGTACGTGCGTCGGCCCGGCTGCTTGGGGACGTAGCGGACCTGCTTCTGCCGCTCACGGAAGCCGACCTCGTACGTCCTGCCGTGGACAGTGAGCAGCGGCCTCGGCTGCCTGCGCTTCTTGGACACCGCGATCTCGCCGTACCGCGCGAGGGCCTGTTCGGCGAGCAGCCGGAGCAGCGCGAGCACCCTCGGCAGGACCTCGTCGGAGATCTCGAAGGCGCTGTGGTCCTTGGTGACCGCGGCGAGCACGTCCTCGACATCGGTGATCACTCGGCTTCGCGCCAGCCGGATTCGGTTCCACTCGGTGTCGTCCTCGCCGGACACACTCAGCAGACCGAGGAAGAAGTCCCCCTTTGCCCGCCCGCTGTACTTCAGGTGATACCCCTCCGGAGCGCACTGCCGCGCCGCATCGAACGCCCTGCGGTACCGAGCCCGTTCCTCTGCGCTGGGGTCAGGGATCCGAAGGAATCGTCCGGCCTCCTGCACCTGCGCGATGAGTGCCGGCCCGATAGCTGCTGGCGACGGTCGCGGAGGTTTCACAGCCCGTTTCGGGGCGGGCTTTGGCTCGGTCGGGGGATCGGCATCCTGCGACGGATCAGCGGCAACCGGCGCTCCGGATTCAGACGCCGCAGCGCGAGGCTTGCGTGGAGCCAACTCCGGACGGTCGGGATGATGCCCGTGCTCCAGATAGAAGCGCCCCGCGTCAGTGATCTCCGCCTGCCACCTCCCCTTCTTCCGGGTCATGGTCACCAAGCCCCGGTCCCTGAGCGCGCGAGCCGTGACGGCGAGCTCGGGGCTGTCCGACGTGACGGGGTCGGTTCCGCCCCCGATACGGGTGAGGAGTGCGAGTTGCCGGTCATTTAACGGAGACCAAGGGTGCATGGCGATCGTCGTACCGTCTCAGGTCTGCTCGGCACAAGCCGTGCAGTGACTCATTCGGGGCGCGATGCGGTACGCCCGCGCCGAGAGGGGGCAGAAGGCCGCTCCTCGGGGAGCCACCGGGAGCCGGATCTCGAAGATCACACCCAGTTGGCTCCCAAATGGCTCCCAAAACAGGGTTGCAAAGCAAATCAGGCCCGGTTCTGATCTCTCAGAACCGGGCCTGACCTGGTGTTTTGGCTGTCGGGGTGGCGGGATTTGAACCCACGACCTCTTCGTCCCGAACGAAGCGCGCTGCCAAGCTGCGCTACACCCCGATGTCGCTGCTTGTCCTGCTTGTCGCGGCGACGTCGTTTACTTTAGCCCACCGGTGGCCGGAGACGAAATCCGGTTTTGATGCGGTGGCTGATGGGGTTCGGGCGGGCGTGGTCGAGGGCCACGAGGAGGACCGCGAGGGCGTAGAAGGAGAGGCCGAGGAGCAGAGCGTTGGCCAGGGCGTGCCTGTAGCCGTGGGCTTCGGCGTCGAGGAAGGGGTAGAGATAGCGGCCCTGCGCGCCGGGTGCGATCAGCTGGGCGCGGGCCAGGCAGAAGACCAGGTAGAGGACCGGATACAGCATCCACGTCGCGGCCCGGCGCAGGCGCAGTCGGCCCGGTGCGGTCAGCAGGAGCCAGTCGAGGAAGGCGGCCAGCGGAGTCACGGTGTGCAGGAGATGGACGGCGACCAGGTGCCGGCCCGTCGGGGTCGTCATGCCGGTCAGTGAGAAGGGGACGGCCGCGTCTGTCAGGAGCAGGTGGTAGACGAGGCCGGTGATCATGACGTAGAGGAGGGCCGCGCCTGTGAGGGCGGCGGGGAGCGGGCGGCGGGCCGTCCATGCCCGGCGGGCGGACAGCAGCGTGACCAGGGCCAACAGGATGTTGCTCTGGATCGCGAAGTGGCTCAGCACCCGCAGCGGGCTGCCCAGCAGGAACGCGAGGATCACGCCTGCCGCCGCCGTGCCGGCCAGGAGCAGACGGAACGCGGCGGCCAGCGGGCGGCGGACGGGGGTCACCACCGCCGACGCCGGGACGGAGGTGGGCAGGAGCGCGTGGGTCCGCGGAATCGCAGGCAGATCCGGGAGGTCCCTGGGTATCGGCGCGGTCATGCCCTCACGCTAGGCAGGCCGGACATACGGGGCGATACGGGTGAGCCGTTCGAGGGATGCCTTCGGCCTCCTGAAGGGAGGAAACCCGTTACTCCCGTTCCACCAACGTCAGCAGCGTCACCTCGGGCGGGCAGGCGAAGCGGACCGGCGTGTAGCGGCTCGCGCCGCAGCCCGCCGAGACGTGCAGGTAGGAGGTGCGGCCCTCCGCCGTGTGCGTCGACAGCCCCTTCACACGGTCCGTGTCGAGGTCGCAGTTGGTGACCAGGGCGCCGTAGAAGGGGATGCAGAGCTGGCCGCCGTGGGTGTGGCCGGCGAGGATCAGGGGGTAGCCGTCCGCTGCGAAAGGGTCCAGGGCCCGCAGGTACGGCGCGTGCACCACGCCCATCGAGAAGTCGACCGACTCCGACGGACCGCCCGCCACCTGTGCGTAGCGGTCGCGCTTGATGTGCGGGTCGTCCAGTCCCGTCAGCTCGATCGACGTGCCCTCGACCTTCAGTACGCCCCGGGTGTTCGTCAGATTGAGCCAGCCTGCGGCGTCGAAGCCGTCGCGCAGGTCCTCCCACGGGTTGTGGACGACGTTCACCGCGGGCGCGTTGCCGTTCAGGCCGTGCCGGCCCTGAGCCTTCTCCAGCAGGTAACGGGCGGGGTTGCGCAGCTTCGGGCCGTAATAGTCGTTCGAGCCGAAGACGTACGCACCCGGGAACTCCATCAGGGGCCCCAGCGCGTCCAGTGTCTCCGGGATGCCCTCCGGGTCGGACAGGTTGTCGCCCGTGTTGATCACGAAGTCGGGGCGCAGTCCGGCCAGCGAGCGCAGCCAGCGCTGCTTCTTGCGCTGGCCGCCGACCATGTGGATGTCGGAGACCTGCAGCACGCGCAAGGGGCCCATTCCGGCGGGGAGGACGGGGACGGTGACCCGTCGGAGGCGGAAGGAGCGGGGCTCGACACCCGCCGCGTACACCAGGCCGGCGGCGCCGGCCGCCGCAATGGACAGAGGTACTCCGTATCGCGCGCGCATACGTCCATCGTCTCAGACCGCACCGCTGCTTCCGTCCGCACGTCCGCCGGACGAGGACGAGGACGAGGACGGGAACGAGGACGAGGGTTCCGCCGTCCCGTCCGCCGGGCACTTCACTCCCGTACATTCCACTCCCGTACATTCCACTCCCGTACCTCCCGCTCCCGTGCACTCCATTGCTGCGCGCGGCACGGCGGACTGCCGGCGGCGCGCTGCCTCGTTGTCCCTCAAGCGGCGTGCGGTCGTTGGTCCTTGATGGTTGTGGGATCCCCCCGGTCTGTCGACCTTCCCGCACCGCCCGGTAAATGACCGGGCGGTGCGCCGTCCACACCTGCGACAATCAGACACATGACCACGCTCAAGTCGAAGCTGCAGGAAGACCTCAACGCCGCGATCAAGGAGCGCGACGAGCTCCGCTCCTCGACGCTCCGGCTGACGCTCACCGCGATCACCAAGGAGGAAGTCGCCGGTAAGGAGAAGCGCGAGCTCTCCGACGACGAGATCCTCAAGGTGATCGCCAAGGAGGCGAAGAAGCGCCGGGAGGCGGCCGATGCCTTCGCACAGGGCGGTCGCCCCGAGAGTGCCGAGCGGGAGACGGCGGAGGGCGAGCTGCTCGCCGGTTACCTGCCCAAGCAGCTCAGCGACGACGAGCTGAACGACATCGTCGGGCAGGCCGTCGAGGAGGCGAAGGCGGCCGGCGCCGAGGGGCCGCGGGCCATGGGCGCCGTCATGAAGATCGTGAACCCGAAGGTGGCCGGTCTGGCTGAGGGCGGCCGCGTCGCCGCCGTCGTCAAGAAGCTTCTCGCGGGCTGACCCGACGGGGCCGAGCCTGTAGACGCGCTGAAACAAGAGCTGAAACACGCGCTGAAACAAGACGGTCCCTGACTCTCCTTGCGGGAGTCAGGGACCGTTTTCACGTCTCCGGCTCAGCCGGACCGGCTCGTCCCAGACGGCTCAGCCGGCCAAGCCGGTGTCAGCCGCGTCCGCCGCTGTTGTCGTTGCCGTTGGTCTGGCCCTGGAAGAAGCCGCCGTTCGTGTTGCCCCTGTTAGCGGTGCCGCCGTTGGTGTTCCCGCCGTTGGTGAGCAGTCCACTGAGGAAACCGCCGTCGTCCCTGTTGTCGCCGTTTCCGTTCCCGTTTCCGTTCCCGTTTCCGTTCTTGTCGCCGCGGTCCTTCTCCGGGGGCTTCGGGATGAAGACCTTGTTGAACGGTGTGGCTTCCTTGCCCTCGAGCGCGCCGGTCATGGCGTCGCGCCAGATCGGCCCGGGGGTGTCGCCGCCGTAGACCTCGGGGTGCCAGACGCCGCCGATACGGATGTTGGTCATCTCCACCTTCTGGGTGGCGCTGCCGACCCAGACGGCGCCCGACAGGTTCGGGGTGTAGCCGACGAACCAGGCGTTCTTGCGGGAGTCCGTCGTACCCGTCTT
Organism: Streptomyces sp. P3; assembly: GCF_003032475.1. Taxonomy (NCBI): domain Bacteria; kingdom Bacillati; phylum Actinomycetota; class Actinomycetes; order Kitasatosporales; family Streptomycetaceae; genus Streptomyces; species Streptomyces sp. P3. The sequence goes on along the minus strand of NZ_CP028369.1, from coordinate 1,725,390 downwards.
ACCGGCGTTGTCGCGACCGGACAGGCCGGCCTGCTTGCCCGTACCGGAGTCGACCACGCCGCTCAGCAGCGTGTTGATGGTGTCCGCGGTCTTCTCGCTCATCGCGCGCGAGCACGTCGACTTCGGGACCTCCAGCGACTTCTTCGTACCGCCCACCGTCTGGGTGATCGACTCGATGGCGACCGGGGTGCAGTACATGCCACGGCTGGCGAAGGCGGCGTAGGCGGTGGCCATCGTCAGAGGGGAGAGGCCGGTGGAGCCGAGGGTCATCGAGGACGGAACCTCCGGGACCTTGGTGCCGTTGCCCTGGACGACGCCCAGCTTGTCGGTCATCTTCACCACGGGGCACATGCCGATGTCGGCGAGCATCTGCACGAAGTAGGTGTTGACCGACAGCTCCATGGCCTTCTGCAGCTGGTACGGACCCTTCTCGGACGCGCTCTCGTTCTCCAGGGTGTACTTCGGCCTGCCGTCGTTCGTCCACGGCTTGCTGCTGCACGTCTGGACCGTGTCCGGGTACGGCATCTGGTACGGCGCCGAGTAGGACTGATTCGCCGGGCGCCCCTCCTCCAGCGCGGCCGCTGCCACGAAGGGCTTGAAGGTCGAACCCGTCGGGAAGCCGAAGTTCGAGCCGCCCATGGAGGCGTTGACCGAGTAGTTGTACTCGGTCTCGTTCTTGCCGTAGCCGTACGGCTTGGACTGGCCCATGCCGAGGATCTTGCCGGTGCCGGGCTCGACGAGGGTCGCGGCTCCGGCGACCTTGTCCGACTTGTAGACGTGGTCCTTGAGCGAGCTCTGGACGGACTTCTGGGCCTGCGGCTCGAGCGTCGTGCGGATCGTCAGGCCGCCCTGGTTCCAGACCTTCGCCCGCTCCTCCTTGGTCTTGCCGAAAACCGGGTCGCTGAGGAAGACGCGTTCCACGTACTTGCAGAAGAAGCTGGCGCCCTGGACGGCGGTGATGCAGCCGTTCTTCGGCTTCTTGACCTTCAGGCCCAACGGCGCCCTCTGCGCGGTGGCCGCCTCGGCCTCGGAGATGTCGCCGACCTCGGCCATGCGCTTCAGCACCGTGTTACGGCGCTTGGTGGCCTCGGCCTCGTCGTTGACCGGGTCGTAGCGGCTGGGTGACTGGACGATGCCGGCCAGCAACGCGGCCTGGGGGAGCGTGAGGCTCTTGGCGTGCGTGGAGAAGTAGCGCTGGGAGGCCGCTTCGACGCCGTAGGCCTGCTCACCGAAGAACGTGATGTTGAGGTAGTTCTCGAGGATTTTCTTCTTGCTGAGCTCTTCCTCGAGCTGGATCGCGTACTTCAGCTCCTTGATCTTGCGCCCGATGGTCTGCTGCGTGGCCTGCGCGACCTTCGTCGGGTCGTCGCCCGCCTCCTCGACGGCGACGTTCTTCACGAGCTGCTGCGTGAGCGTGGAGGCGCCCTGGGACACCCCGCTGTTCTGCACGTTCTTGTTGAGGGCGCGCAGGACGCCCTTGAGGTCCACCGCGCCGTGCTCGTAGAAGCGCGAGTCCTCGATCGCGACGATCGCCTTCTGCATGTAGGGCGAGACGTTCTTCAGGTCGACCACCGTGCGGTCACGTGAGTAGACGGTGGCGATCTGGCCGCCCTCGGAGTCGAGGATCGTGGTGCGCTGGCTCAGTGGCGGTGTCTTGAGATTGGCCGGGAGTTCGTCGAACGACTCCACCGACCCCTTGGCGGCCAGGCCCAGCGCGCCGAAGGCGGGCAGGGCGATGCCGGCCAGCACGGCTCCCGCGAGCACACTGACACCGAGGAACTTGGCGGCCTGCTGCGTTGGCGACAGACCACCGCCCGAGCGCTTGTTTGGCATGAGGGCAGCCTACGTTCTCATTCGCCGGACACGCGTCAATGCCTTGGCCTAAGCTACTCGCAACTGTCACAGCAGCAGGGCTACGTATCAATACGTCCGGCGACCCCGAATCGTTCCGGAGGTTCCCCGACTTTTTTGGTGGGGGTGTGCCCGAATCCGCCTTGTGTGTCACCCGGCGTCCGTTGTGACTCAACTGAAATATCCCGTTCGTCGGGAAGGTCACACATGTCGCAGGCTCACTCCCCCGGGTGATCTGCCGCTTACGCATAGTCCGTTCGGGCCATTCAAGATTGGGCCCGAAGGGGGTGTTGCGCTGTGCCCGCCTTCCGTAACGTCCTCAACTGGCGGCGGTGAATATGCCGCTGCCGCCGTGGGGGAGCCTCGATTCGGGAGAGGACGGCGCCGGTATGGGCTGGGTAACCGACTGGAGTGCGCAGGCCGCCTGCCGCACTACCGATCCGGATGAACTGTTTGTTCAGGGAGCAGCGCAGAACAGGGCCAAGGCGGTGTGCACCGGATGCCCGGTACGCACCGAATGCCTGGCTGACGCGCTCGACAACCGCGTCGAGTTCGGCGTGTGGGGAGGCATGACGGAGCGCGAGCGCCGGGCACTGCTGCGCAGGCGGCCGACGGTGACCTCCTGGCGCAGGCTCCTGGAGACCGCGCGTTCGGAGTACGAGCGTGGGGCGGGCATCCTGCCGCTCGACGACGACCGGATGTACGAGACCTTCGCGGCGGTGGGCTGAGGGGAACCCTCGGCTCAGGATCCGGCGGTCTCGGGCAGCTCCGGCCGGTCGGCCGCGAGGCGCTGTCCGATGTCGCGCAGCCCCGTGAGGTCGTGCACGTCGCCAGGCAGCGCGGCCACTTCGGCCACCGCCACCTCGGGGTGGAGCGCGGTGAAGCGGTCTCGCGTGCGTTGTTCGCGGGAGAGCAGGTGCATGCGTTCCGCATGCAGTCTGAGCAGGCCCGCGGTGAGGTTGTCCACGGTCCGGTCCGCGTCCGCGCCGGTGTGCGCGTCAGCGGTCGCCGTCCGGTCCGTCCCGGTGGCTCCCGGGTGGTCCGTGTGGGCGTCCGAGTCCGTGGTCCGGGCCGCGTCGGTGGGGGCGTCGCGCTCCGGATCGGGTGCGGAGGGTGCTGAACTGCCGTAGGAGTCGGGAGAGTTACGAACTCCAGCTTTCCCGTCGTCCTGATCCACAATGCCGGGCTCTTCAAGATTTTCCGCAGCGCCTAGCGCCCGCTCGGCGGACAGCTGGGCGGCACCGCTGCCGTGGACCCGGTTGAGCACCAGACCGGCCAGCGGCATGTTCTCGGCGGCCAGCCGCTCCACGAAGTACGCGGCCTCCCGCAGCGCGTCCCGCTCGGGAGCCGCCACCACCAGGAACGCCGTGCCGGGCGCCTGGAGCAGCTTGTACGTGGCGTCCGCGCGCGTGCGGAAGCCGCCGAACATCGAGTCCATGGCGGCGACGAACGTCTGCACGTCCTTCAGCAACTGCCCGCCGAGCAGCTTGCCCAGCGCGCCGGTCATCATCGACATCCCGACGTTCAGGAACTTCATCCCCGCGCGGCCGCCGACCTTCGCCGGTGCGAGCAGGACGCGGATCAGCTTGCCGTCCAGGAACGAGCCGAGGCGTTTCGGCGCGTCCAGGAAGTCCAGCGCCGAGCGGGACGGCGGGGTGTCGACGACGATCAGATCCCACTCGTCCCGAGCCCGTAGCTGGCCCAGCTTCTCCATCGCCATGTACTCCTGCGTGCCCGCGAAGCCCGCCGAGAGCGACTGGTAGAACGGGTTGCCCAGGATCGCGGCGGCCCGGTCGCCGTCCGCGTGCGCCTCGACGATCTCGTCGAAGGTGCGCTTCATGTCGAGCATCATCGCGTGCAACTCGCCGTCCCCCTCCACGCCCTTGACGCGGCGGGGGGTGTTGTCGAGGGAGTCGATGCCCATGGACTGGGCGAGCCGGCGCGCCGGGTCGATGGTGAGGACGACCACCTTGCGGCCGCGCTCGGCCGCCCTGAGCCCCAGAGCGGCCGCGGTCGTCGTCTTGCCGACGCCGCCCGAGCCGCAGCAGACCACGATGCGCGTCGCCGGGTCGTCGAGCAGCGGATCGAGATCGAGCACGGGCGCGGGGGTGAGACGGCGAACGGCGGCCCCCTGGTCGTGCGTCCGGTCCGTGCTCATGCGATCCCTTGCTTCCGCAGTTCGTTGGCGAGCTGGTACAGGCCCGCGAGGTCCATGCCCTCGGCGAGCAGGGGCAGTTCGTGCAGCGGCAGATCCAGCTCGCCGAGGACCGCGCGCTGCTCGCGCTCCAGTGCGTACCGCTCCGCGTACTCCTCGGCCTGCCGCAGGAGCGGCTCCACCAGCCGCTCGGCGTGCCCGCCGCGACGCGCCCCGCCGAGGCCGGCGGCGGACAACGACCGGGCGACCGAAGAACGCGTCACGGTCCGTGCGAGTTCCAGACCGTCCTCGTCCAGCGCCTCCGGGCGCACCATGTTGACGATGACCCGCCCCACCGGCAGTTTCGCCGCCCGCAGCTCGGCGATGCCGTCCGCGGTCTCCTGGACGGGCATCTCCTCCAGCAGCGTGACCAGGTGCACTGCGGTCTGCTCCGACTTCAGGACCCTCATCACGGCCTGCGCCTGATTGTGTATCGGGCCGATCCTGGCCAGCCCGGCGACTTCGTCGTTGACGTTCAGGAAGCGGGTGACGCGGCCGGTGGGCGGAGCGTCCATGACGACGTGGTCGTACACGAACCGCCCGTTCTTGTCCTTGCGCCGTACGGCCTCGCACGCCTTGCCGGTGAGGAGCACGTCCCGCAGGCCTGGCGCGACGGTGGTGGCGAAGTCGATCGCGCCCAGCTTCTTGAGTGCCCGCCCGGCGCCTCCCAGCTTGTAGAACATCTGGAGGTAGTCCAGAAGGGCCAGTTCGGGGTCTATGGCGAGGGCGTAGACCTCACCGCCCCCCGAAGCGACCGCGATCTTGCGTTCCTCATAGGGCAACGCCTGTGTCTCGAAGAGCTGTGCGATGCCCTGCCGGCCCTCCACCTCGACGAGAAGCGTCCGCTTCCCTGCCGTGGCGAGGGCCAGCGCGAGGGCCGCGGCGACCGTCGTCTTGCCGGTCCCGCCCTTGCCGCTGACGACCTGGAGCCTGCTCACGTCTTCGAGCGTAACCAGTCGGCGCCCGAGGCAATCGGGAGGCTGTGGACAACGGGGGTGGCAATCGGCCACATGGCCTGTGGACCAGGGCTCTGGGCGCCAGCGGATACAGTCGCCCTCATGACCAAGTGGGAATACGCAACTGTGCCGCTGCTCGTCCACGCCACGAAGCAGATTCTGGACACCTGGGGCGAGGACGGCTGGGAACTCGTCCAGGTCGTCCCCGGCCCGAACAACCCGGAGCAGCTCGTCGCCTACCTGAAGCGGGCGAAGGCGTGAGCGCGGTCGAGGCGAGGCTCGTCGAGCTGGGCCTGACGCTGCCGGCGGTCGTGCCGCCCCTCGCGGCCTACCAGCCCGCGGTGCAGTCCGGACCGTACGTGTACACCGCCGGTCAGCTGCCCATGGTCGACGGCAAGCTGCCCGTCACCGGCAAGGTCGGTGCCGAGGTCACCCCCGAGGAGGCCAAGGAGCTGGCCCGCACCTGCGCGCTGAACGCCCTGGCTGCCGTCAAGTCCGTCGCGGGTGACCTGGACCGCGTCGCGCGCGTGGTGAAGGTCGTCGGCTTCGTGGCCTCGGCCTCGGATTTCACCGGCCAGCCCGCCGTGCTCAACGGCGCGAGCGAGCTGCTGGGCGAGGTCTTCGGCGACAAGGGTGTGCACGCGCGCAGCGCGGTGGGTGTCGCGGTGCTGCCGCTGGACGCGCCGGTCGAGGTCGAGATCCAGGTGGAGCTCGCTCCTTAGGGCCTGCCCGCCGGTCCCCGGTGCCGGGCAGGCGTCCCGTCGGAGCGCGCTGACCTCGGGGAGCTCTCGAACATTCGCGCACCACGGGATAGCCTCGCGCCCATGGCGAATGGGCAGTGGTTTCCCCAGGACTGGCCGGATCGCATCCGCGCGCTGGCGGACGGCGACCTCACTCCGGTCGTCCCGAAGCGCGCGGCCACCGTCATGCTCCTGAAGGACACCGACGCCGGTCCGGTTGTGCACATGCTGCGCCGACGCGCCTCCATGGCCTTCGCCGGAGGCGCGTACGCCTATCCAGGTGGCGGAGTCGACCCTCGCGACGACGACCGCCTCGTGCGCTGGGCGGGCCCCACGCGCGCGTGGTGGGCCGAACGCCTGGGAGTCGACGAGACGGCCGCACAGGCGATCGTGTGCGCGGCCGTGCGCGAGACCTACGAGGAGGCCGGCGTCCTGCTCGCGGGGCCGACGCCCGACTCGGTCGTCGGTGACATCACGGGCGCCGACTGGGAGACGGACCGGGCCGCGGTGGCCGCCCGTGAGCTGTCCTTCGCGGAGTTCCTCGACCGCCGCGGCCTCGTCCTGCGGTCGGACCTGCTGGGCGCCTGGACGCGCTGGATCACCCCGGAGTTCGAGCCCCGCCGCTACGACACCTGGTTCTTCGTCGCCGCCCTGCCGGAAGGGCAGCGCACCCGCAACGCGTCCACGGAGGCCGACCGCACGGTGTGGATCCGCCCGGCGGACGCCGCGGCCTCCTACGACAAGGGCGAGCTGCTGATGATGCCGCCCACCATCGCGACCCTGCGCCGGCTCACCCCGTTCGCCACGGCGGCACAAGCGCTCGCCGCGGCCCCGGACCTCGACCTCACGCCCGTCCTGGCGCAGGCCCGGCTGGTGGACGGCGAGGTCGTGCTCTCCTGGCCCGGGCACGACGAGTTCACCAAGCGGATCGGCGCCGGGGGCGCGGGAAAGGGGCCCGCATGACGTCCCTCCGCGCGGCCCCACGCCCGGTCGTCCGTACGACGGACGTCCCCGTCGCAGTCGCCCCCACCGCAGCCGTCCGCACGACGGCTGTCCGCACGACGGTCGCCCGCGCCCCACTCGCTCACGGAACGGGCCGGCGCGTCACGGGCACGCGCGCGGTGTGCGGCCGCCCGCGCGGGACGGGCATCCGTCGGCAGCACGGGGACGTCCCGGCCGTGGACCGCCACCCCGGCTTCGCACCCGGAGGCATGGAAGGGGCCACGGCATGACCGAAGCAGCCGCCCTCCCCGGCCAGCCCCGCGGCGGAGCCCTCTCGGGCCCGGCGACCGCGCGCGCGGTCAACGTCCTCGCCCCGAACGCGTCCGCCATGACCCTGGACGGAACCAACACCTGGATCGTCTCCGAACCCGACTCCGATCTGGCGGTCGTGATCGACCCGGGCCCGCTGGACGACGGCCATCTGCGCGCGGTCGTGGACACCGCCGAGCGGGCCGGCAAGCGCGTCGCGCTCACCCTGTTGACGCACGGCCACCCCGACCACGCCGAGGGTGCCGCCCGCTTCGCCGGACTGACCGGCACCAAGGTGCGGGCCCTGGACCCGGCGCTGCGGCTGGGCGAGGAGGGCCTGGGCGCCGGGGACGTGATCGCCGTGGGCGGCCTGGAGCTGCGGGTCGTTCCGACGCCCGGCCACACCGCCGACTCCCTGTGCTTCCATCTCCCGGCCGACGGGGCCGTCCTGACCGGCGACACCATCCTGGGCAGGGGCACGACCGTCGTGGCGCACCCCGACGGCCGCCTGGGCGACTATCTGGACTCCCTGCGGCGGTTGCGGTCCCTCACGGTCGACGACGGCGTCCACACGGTCCTGCCCGGCCACGGCCCGGTCCTGGAGGACGCCCAGGGCGCCGTCGAGTTCTACCTCGCCCACCGCGCCCACCGCCTCGCCCAGGTCGAGACCGCGGTCGAGAACGGCCGCAGCAGCCCCACCGAGGTCGTCGCCCACGTGTACGCCGACGTCGACCGCTCCCTGTGGCCGGCGGCGGAGCTGTCGGTACGGGCCCAGCTGGAATACCTGACGGAGCACGGACTCATCTGACCCGCACCCGTGCCCGCACGGAGCCGGTCGGCACCCGCAGGGAACCGGTCGCGCACCCGCTCGGACGCGCGGACGCACCCGGTCGCCCCCCGCTCGGTCGGCCCGGTCAGGCCCGTCGGTCGGTCCGGTCAGTCGGGTCTCGGGGCCTTCACGCCGTGCACGCGCGTGTACTCCCACCCGAGCCAGGGGCCCAGGTCGTCGACGTAGGACGAGAGGACGGCGCGGTCGCCCCGCGGCTCGTACCCGAGGACGGCCGCCGCCCGCAGCTGCTCCGCGCGCCGCGGGTAGTAGGAGCCGAAGGCCTCCGCCATCTCGTGGAGATCGCTCGTCCAGCCGTTCCAGCGGGGCATGACGAGGGTGAAGGCGGTCCGCACGAGCCGCCGGGACATGAACCGGACGAGAGACCGCCGGGCCCCCTCGGAGTCGGCCGTGGCGACGCGCTCGCGCCAGCGCGGCAGGAGCTGGGCGAGGTCGCCGTTGGTCTCGCGCGCGAGGAGGGAGTCGGGGCGATAGCGGGGGAGGCGCTCGGCCAGGTCCTCGCCGAGCAGGGGAGTGCACAGGCAGGCCACGAACCATCCCAGGTCGTGGCTCTCCAGGTCGCTCAGCACGCGCGGGTGACCTACCAGGAGCGTCCCACAGCCGTCGACCTGCGCGAACTCGCTGTCGAGGGTCGCGTCGAGCGCACCGGCCGCAGCCCTGTCCCCGGCGGTCGGCTCCTCGCGCAGCACGGCGAGCAGGTCGAGGTCGCTGCGGCCCACGCGCGCGGTGCCGCGCGGGATCGATCCGTAGAGGTACGCGCTGTGCAGCTGTGCCGAGAAGAGGCCGAGGAGCCCGTCCCGGGCCGCCTCGACGACGGGGCGGAAGGCCGTCGGCACGCGCGCGAGGGAGCCTTCGCGTGCGATGTACCCCTGGGCGTCGAGGCCTCGGGCGGGGAGCGTTTCTGCCATGGGGCCACTGTGCGGCCTGGGAGAGCGGCTCCGCCGATCATTTTTTCGGGTGCGGGTGCGGGTGCGGGCGTTGAGGCGCAGGTGTGCGTGGAACGGCCCGCCCCCGTCGGGAGGACGAGGCGGCCGCCGAGGGGGTGTCAGCAGCGGCGGGGAGGGGGGCGGCCTGAGGGCGGATGGGCCCCCAGGGATCGTCACGGCGACCGGCGCCACGCCCCGGTCACCGTCCACAACCTCCCGGGACAGAACAACTAGCGCGAGCGCTTGGCCAGTCGCTCGACGTCCAGCAGGATGACGGCCCGTGCCTCGAGGCGCAGCCACCCGCGCTGGGCGAAGTCCGCCAGGGCCTTGTTCACGGTCTCGCGCGAGGCGCCGACGAGCTGCGCCAGCTCCTCCTGCGTGAGGTCGTGGACGACGTGGATGCCCTCCTCGGACTGCACACCGAAGCGCCGCGAGAGGTCCAGCAGGGCGCGGGCCACACGGCCGGGAACGTCCGAGAACACCAGGTCGGACATGGCGTCGTTGGTCTTGCGCAGGCGCCGGGCGACGGCGCGCAGCAGCGCGGTGGCCACTTCCGGGCGGGCGTTCAGCCAGGGCTGGAGGTCGCCGTGGCCGAGGCCGAGCAGCTTCACCTCGGTGAGGGCGGTGGCCGTCGCCGTCCGCGGGCCCGGGTCGAAGAGCGACAGCTCGCCGATGAGCTCGCTGGGACCCACCACGGCCAGCATGTTCTCCCGGCCGTCCGGGGAAGTGCGGTGCAGCTTGACCTTGCCCTCGGTGACGACGTAGAGCCGGTCGCCCGGATCGCCCTCGTGGAACAGGGAGTCGCCGCGGGCCAGGGTCACCTCGCTCATGGAGGCGCGCAGTTCCGCGGCCTGCTCGTCGTCGAGTGCCGCGAAGAGCGGGTTGCGCCGCAGAACGTCGTCCACGAGTTCTCTCCTTGTCGACCTGCTCGGGGGATCTTGCTCCCCCGTGTATCAGGGGACCGTGTTCCCCACTCTGCCGGAAGGTCCAAACAGTGTGATCTGTCACAAGGATGCCGCACACATGTCCTGAGGTAAGCGGCAGGGGTCCAATTGGGGGCTGATCTTCAGGGTCCGGGGCGGATGTCGGTCCCGGGCTTTAGGCTGGCCGAGTGTCCAAAACGCCGGTGAGAGCACAGGCCTAGGGGGCTGGGCGGGTGGTTGTACGTCGCGTTTCCGCTGTGGGCGAACAGAACTCTGGTGGTGGTAGGAAAACGGCAAAGGTGGCAAACGAGATGCCTGGTGAGAAAGCCGTGGAAACGACCGGTGGAGCAGCCGCCGAGAAGCCCGCGGAGGAACAGCGCGGCAGCGGGAAAGCCGCGGAGGGGCCCGCTGCGGCGAAGAGGGCGACGGCCCGGAAACCAGCGGTGAAGGGGGCCCCGGCCGGGGGAACCGCCGCCGGTGAGGTGCCGGCCACGAAGGCTTCCACCAGGAAAGCGCCGACCAAGAAGGCTCCGGCGAAGAAGGCGCCGGCCAAGCGGGTTGCCGCCGAGAAGGCCGCCACGGCCGCGAAGGCCGTCGTCAGGAAGCCGGAGTCCCGCACCGCGCTCGTTCGCCGTGCGCGCCGTATCGACCGCGAGCTCGCGGAGATCTACCCCTACGCGCACCCCGAACTGGACTTCGTCGATCCCTTCCAGCTGATCGTCGCCACGGTCCTGTCCGCCCAGACCACCGACCTCCGGGTGAACCAGACGACTCCCGCTCTCTTCGCCAAGTACCCCACCCCGGAGGATCTGGCCGCCGCCGACCCGGAGGAGGTGGAGGAGATTCTGCGCCCCACCGGTTTCTTCCGGGCCAAGACCAAGTCGGTGATAGGCCTCTCCAAGGCCCTGGTGGAGGAGTTCGGCGGCGAGGTCCCCGGCCGGCTCGAGGACCTGGTGAAACTGCCCGGCGTCGGCCGCAAGACCGCCTTCGTGGTGCTGGGCAACGCGTTCGGCAGGCCCGGGATCACCGTGGACACGCACTTCCAGCGGCTCGTACGGCGCTGGCAGTGGACCGAGCAGACGGAGCCCGACAAGATCGAGGCCGAGATAGCGGCGCTCTTCCCCAAGAGCGACTGGACGATGCTCTCGCACCACGTGATCTTCCACGGCCGCCGCATCTGTCACGCCCGCAAGCCCGCCTGCGGCGCCTGCCCCCTCGCCCCCCTCTGCCCGGCGTACGGAGAGGGGGAGACGGACCCGGAGAAGGCGAAGAAGCTCCTGAAGTACGAGAAGGGCGGTTTCCCCGGTCAGCGCCTGAACCCGCCCCGGTCCTACCTGGACGCGGGCGGCAGGCCGGCCCCTCCGCTGGGGGCCGGATGACGCGAGGGCTGACGGCCGCAGGGCCCGCTGCGGGGGTCGGGGCGGTGGCCGGGCGGCGTTTCGCCGCCGCGCAGATCGGGGCGAGGCCCGGGGGCCGCTCTGCCGCCGTGGTGCTCGAAACGGGACCCGCGGAACGATCTGCCGGTGTTCGGGCGTTGGACTCGGCAGAACGGGGGTTGGTGTGGCGATGACGCGAGCGAGCGATACCCAGGGCGGTTCGGTGACGGTCAGCAAGGAAGGCCTGCCCGCCTGGCTGGACCCGGTGGTGCGCGCCGTGGAGACCGTCCAGCCGCCCCAGCTCAGCCGCTTCCTCCCCCCGGCGAACGGCGCGGGACGCCAGTCGGCCGTCCTGATCCTGTTCGGCGAGGGCGACCGCGGCCCCGAGCTGCTGCTCATGGAGCGTGCGAGCTCCCTGCGCTCCCACGCGGGCCAGCCCTCTTTCCCGGGCGGCGCCCTGGACCCGGAGGACGGCGACCCGCACGGCGACGGGCCGCTCAGAGCCGCCCTGCGTGAGGCGGAGGAGGAGACCGGGCTCGATCCGTCCGGCGTCCAGCTCTTCGGTGTGCTGCCCAAGCTGTACATCCCGGTCAGCGGCTTCGTCGTGACGCCGGTGCTGGGCTGGTGGCGTGAGCCGAGCCCGGTGGGTGTCGTCGACCCCGGTGAGACGGCCCGGGTCTTCACGGTCCCCGTGGCGGATCTCACGAATCCGGGCAACCGGGCCACGACGGTGCATCCGAGCGGTCACCACGGCCCGGGATTCCTGGTCGAATCGGCCCTTGTGTGGGGGTTCACCGCGGGTGTGATCGACCGATTGCTGCACTTCGCGGGCTGGGAGCTGCCCTGGGACCGTGAGAAGCAGGTCCCGCTGGACTGGCGGTCATGACAGGGTGAGCTCCGTGAATGTGCTGGACATCCTGTTGCTGGTCGCCGCCCTCTGGTTCGCGGTCGTGGGCTACCGCCAGGGCTTCGTCGTCGGCATCCTGTCGGTGATCGGCTTCCTGGGCGGCGGTCTCGTCGCCGTCTACCTGCTGCCCGTGATCTGGGACGCGCTGACCGAGAACTCCGAGGTGAGCACCACGGCCGCCGTCGTGGCGGTCATCGTGGTGATCGTCTGCGCCTCGGTCGGCCAGGCGCTCACCACGCACCTCGGCAACAAGCTGCGCCGGTACATCACCTGGTCCCCGGCCCGCGCGCTGGACGCGACGGGCGGCGCGCTGGTCAACGTCGTGGCGATGCTGCTGGTGGCCTGGCTGATCGGCTCCGCCCTGGCCGGCACCACCCTGCCTACCCTCGGCAAGGAGGTCCGCAGCTCCAACGTGCTGCAAGGGGTGTCCCGGGCGCTGCCCGCCCAGGCCGACACCTGGTTCGCCGACTTCTCCTCCGTCCTCGCGCAGAACGGCTTTCCGCAGGTGTTCAGCCCGTTCTCCAACGAGCCGATCACCGACGTCCGGCCGCCCGACCCGGCGCTGGCGAACAGTGCGGTGGCCAAGCGCGCCCAGCGTTCCATCGTCAAGGTCATGGGCACCGCGGAAAGCTGCGGCAAGGTCCTGGAGGGCACCGGCTTCGTCTTCGGCGAGCGCAGGGTCATGACCAACGCGCACGTCGTCGGCGGGGTCGACGAGCCCACCGTCCAGATAGGCGGTGAGGGGCGCAAATACGACGCCACGGTGGTGCTGTACGACTGGAAGCGCGACATCGCGGTCCTGGACGTCCCGGACCTCGACGCGCCGGCCCTGCGATTCGCCACCGAGGACGCGGCGAGCGGCGACAGCGCGATCGTCGCCGGCTTCCCGGAGAACGGGTCGTACGACGTCCGGGCCGCGCGGGTGCGCGGACGCATCACCGCCAACGGCCCGGACATCTACCACCGCGGCACCGTGCGCCGTGACGTGTACTCGCTCTTCACGACCGTCCGCCAGGGCAACTCCGGAGGCCCGCTCCTCACCACCGACGGCAAGGTGTACGGCGTGGTCTTCGCGAAGTCCCTGGACGACTCCGACACCGGCTACGCCCTCACCGCGGACGAGATCCGGCAGGACATCTCCACGGGGCGTACCGCGGGCCAGCAGGTGGACAGCGACAGCTGCGCTCTCTGACCGCCCTCGACCGCCCTCACCGGCCGGCGTCTTCCGCGCCTACGAGAGGTCGACGGTGGTCTGCCGTGCGATACGAGAGGTGCGGCCGTGGTCTGCCGTGCGGTACGAAAGGTGCGGCCGTGGTCTCCTCGGGCCGTCCGCGGCCTGCGTCAGCCTCGAGGGTGGCGCAGACGGACCGAGACCCAGCGGGCCCGGCGGCGCAGGATGCGCGGAATGCCGACCCGGAGATCGGAATCCGGAAGTTGCGGGTCCGCGCCCCGCTGGTGGGGGCTCAGGCCACTGGCCGAGCGGCGGTTGCGTCCTGCGTCACTGTAGTCGTGCGTCCAGCCCATACCCGGACGTCTGCCCCTGCCCCAAGGTCGATAACCGCCTCCGGAGCCGCCAATTGGCCTATGCGTCAGGCAATTGGCCGATCGTCGTACAGGTGTGCCGAGCCGCCCGCCCGGGATGCGGCCGAACGGTGTACCGATCGCGATCGAACGGTCACCGATCGGGTTCGGTATCCTTCAGCCAACTGATCAGTTCGGTGGAGAATGCGACCGGATCCTCCTCGTGTGGAAAGTGCCCGAGTCCGTCGAACAGCCTCCATCGGTACGGCGCTTCGACGTACTCGCCGGAACCGGCCGCACTGCGGGTGCGCATCACCGGATCGAGGGACCCGTGCAGATGCAGCGTGGGAACCCGCACAGGGCGCTTCATACGCCGGTAGAACTGGACGCCGTCCGGACGCGCCAGTGAGCGCACCAGCCACCGGTACGGCTCGACGGAGCAGTGCGCGGTGGACGGAATGCACATCGCGCGCCGGTACGTCTCCACCGCGTCGTCCTCCGGCGGCCGCGGCCCGGACCAGTCCCGCATCAGCCGGCCCACCAGCTCGCCGTCGTCGGCGGTGAGCTGCCGTTCCGGGATCCACGGCCGCTGGAACCCCCAGATGTGGGAGCTCGCGGCGGTCTGCCGGACGTCGGCCAGCATCGCCGAGCGCCAACGCCGGGGATGCGGCATCGACGCGACGACCAGCCGCCGCACGAGCTTGGGCCGCATCACGGCGGCCGTCCATGCCAGGTAGCCGCCGAGGTCGTGGCCGACCAGCGCGGCGTCCGGCTCGCCCAGGGAGCGGATCACGCCGGTGATGTCGAGGGCGAGGTTGGCCGGGTCGTAACCGCGGGGCGTGCGGTCGCTGCCGCCCACGCCCCGCAGATCCATCGCGACGGCCCGGAAGCCGGCGTCGGCCAGCGCGACCAGCTGGTGCCGCCACGTCCACCAGAACTGCGGAAAGCCGTGGACGAGCATGACGAGCGGACCGTCACCGGCCTCCGCGATGTGGAACCGCGCACCGTTCGCGGCGACCTCGCGGTGGGTGACCGGCACGCCGAAGACCGCGTCCGGCCGTACGAGCGAGGCGGGCGGGGGCGAGGGAAGCGCGGGGTCCGTCATGACGACGAGCGTGCCACAGCCTCGAGGGCCTCCGGCGCCCGCTCCTGGGGCAGCTCGGGCCGCGGGTGCGGCTTGGCGTTCTGCAGGACGCCCGCCGTCTCCTTCATGGACGCGGCCACCTTCTGCGGCCCCTTGCCCTTCTGCGCCTTCTTCGCGAAGACCACGCCGAGCAGCCCGAGGACGCCCGCCACCAAGCAGTTCGCGACGAAGGACAACAGGAAGCAGATCGCGAGGTTCCAGTCGCTCCAGGTCCGGATGCCGTACGCCAGGGCGAAGTTCAGCATCGGCAGCGAGAACACCAGGACCGCGCCGGCCACCGAGAGCAGCCCGCCGCTCACCGCGCCGCGCTTGACGTCCTGCTTCAACTGCGCCTTCGCCAGCGCGATCTCGTCGTGCACCAGCGCCGACAATTCGGTCGTCGCCGAGGCGAACAGCTGGCCGATGCTGCGTTCGGCGCCGACCGGGCTGCCGTCGGGTGCGCTCATCGCGTTCTCCCTCTCCTGCTGCTCTGTGTTTCCCGGTTCCGGGGGGCCGGATCACCGGATGCGTTTCCAGCTTCCGTCCGGCTTCGTTTCCGGCTTTGTTTCCGGGTTCGTTTCCGGGTTCTTTTGTACCGTCCCGTCAGATCATGCCGGACGGTCGCCGTCCTCGCCTGCCCCGCCCGGCACTTCGGCAAGCCCGTGGCGCGCGGCGGCGTCCTCCTGGGCGATCCGCCGGCTGATCTCCTCGGCCGTGCGGCGGTGTTCGGCGGCCCTGCGGTCGTGGATCTCCGCCATCCGCAGGTGGTACGCCGGGTCGTCCTGCTCGTAGACGTCGGGGATGCCGTCGAGGTCGTCGTCGCGCTCCTCCGTCTCGCACATCCGGCGGTACCGGGCGTTGCGCAGCTTCAGCAGCACCGTCGCCAGCGACGCGGCGATCAGCGAGCCCAGCAGGACGGCGGCCTTCACCTCGTCGGTCAGGATCGCCTCGCCCTCGAAGGCCAACTCCCCGATCAGCAGCGAGACGGTGAAACCGATGCCGGCGAGGGACGCGACGGCGAAGACGTCCGCCCAGGCCAGGTCCTCGCTGAGCGAAGCCCTGGTGAAACGGACGGTCAGCCAGGTTCCGCCGAAGATGCCGAGCGTCTTGCCGACGACGAGGCCGAGCACGACGCCCAGCGTCTCCGGTCGGCCGAACACGTCCGCGATGGCGTTGCCCGAGAGGGTCACCCCGGCGCTGAACAGGGCGAACAGCGGGACCGCGACACCGGCGGAGAAGGGCCGCACGACGTGCTCGATCCGCTCGCCGGGAGAGCGCTCCTCGTCGTCGCGCGTCGTGCAGCGCAGCATCAGCCCCATGGCGACGCCCGCGATCGTGGCATGGACGCCGCTGTTGTACATCAGCGCCCACACGATCAGCGCGAGCGGTACATAGACGTACCAGCCGCGTACGCCCGAGCGCAGCAGCAGCCAGAAGACGATCAGTCCGGCCGCCGCGCCGCCCAGCGCGGCGAAGTCGATCGTGCTCGTGAAGAAGACCGCGATGATCAGGATGGCGAAGAGGTCGTCGACGACGGCGAGCGTGAGCAGGAAGGCGCGCAGCGCGCTCGGCAGCGAGGTGCCGATGACGGCGAGCACGGCGAGCGCGAACGCGATGTCGGTGGCCGTGGGCACGGCCCAACCGCTCACGTCGCCGCCGCCCGTGAGGTTCGTGAGCGTGTAGACGAGTGCCGGCACGGCCATGCCGCTCAGGGCTGCGGCGACCGGGAGCGCTGCGGCCCTCGGGTCCTTGAGGTCACCGGCGACGAGTTCGCGTTTGAGTTCGATGCCGGCGACGAAGAAGAAGACGGCGAGGAGGCCGTCTGCCGCCCAGTGCTCCACGGAGAGGTGGAGTCCGAGGGCCTCGGGGCCCAGATGGAAGTGGCTCACGCTCTCGTAGGCGCCACGCAGTGCGGGTACGTTCGCCCAGATCAGCGCGGCCACGGCGGCCACGAGCAGCAGTACCCCGCCGACGGTCTCGGTGCGCAGGGCGTCCGCGACGAAGTTCCGTTCGGGCAGCGAGAGCCGTCCGAACACCTTGCGGGGAGCGGGTGCGGGAGGCGGGAGGCGGGGCGCGTTCACGGGGGACCTCCGGTCGGTGGGCAGGGCTGAGCACATGCCGACCAGACTTCCCGGCTCACCTGAGGTTCACGTTTCTTCCTGAGCCTACCCACGGCACGGCGGGACGCATCACGAGCGCGCGGCTCGTGCGTCCCACGGGCCCCCAGGTGCGGGGATGCGCAGGCGCAGGCGCAGGCGCAGGCGTGGGCGTGGGCGGGTACGGGGACGCGGGCGGGTGCGGGGGCGCGTGAGGGGCCGCCCGGCGCAGTGCGCGCCGGACGGCCCTGTGGAGAGCGTGTCCGCGGGGCCGGGGAAAGGGCCCTCCGGGGCCTCAGTCCTCGCTGGGTGCGGCGGGGAGCTTGGCCTGGATGAGGTCCATGACCGTGGAGTCGGTCAGCGTGGTGACGTCACCCAGTTGTCGGTTCTCCGCGACGTCCCGCAGCAGCCGGCGCATGATCTTGCCGGATCGGGTCTTCGGCAGCTCCGCCACCGGCAGGACGCGCTTCGGCTTGGCGATCGGCCCGAGCGTGGCGCCCACGTGGTTGCGCAGGTCGGCGACGAGATGCTCGTCCTCCGCGTTCGCCGTGCCGCGCAGGATGACGAAGGCGACGATGGCCTGCCCGGTCGTCTCGTCCGCGGCGCCCACGACGGCCGCCTCGGCGACGGACGGGTGGGACACCAGCGCGGACTCCACCTCGGTGGTGGAGATGTTGTGACCCGACACCAGCATCACGTCGTCGACGCGCCCGAGGAGCCAGACATCCCCGTCGTCGTCCTTCTTCGCCCCGTCGCCCGCGAAGTACCTGCCCTCGAAGCGGGACCAGTACGTGTCGAGGAACCGCTGGTCGTCACCCCAGATGGTGCGCAGCATCGACGGCCACGGCTCGGTCAGGACCAGATATCCGCCGCCGCCGTTCGGTACCTCGTTGGCCTCGTCGTCGACGACGGTCGCGGAGATGCCCGGCAGCGGGGTCTGCGCCGACCCAGGCTTGGTCGCCGTCACGCCCGGCAGCGGCGAGATCATCATGGCGCCGGTCTCGGTCTGCCACCAGGTGTCCACGACGGGTGTGCGGTCGCCCCCGATGTGCTTGCGGTACCAGATCCACGCCTCGGGGTTGATCGGCTCCCCGACCGATCCCAGCACGCGCAGGCTGCCGAGGTCGAACTTCGCGGGGATGTCGTCGCCCCACTTCATGAACGTGCGGATGGCGGTCGGCGCCGTGTACAGGATCGTGACCCCGTACTTCTGCACGATCTCCCAGAAGCGACCCTGGTGAGGGGTGTCGGGCGTGCCCTCGTACATGACCTGCGTCGCGCCGTTGGCGAGCGGTCCGTACACGATGTAGGAGTGCCCGGTGACCCAGCCGACGTCGGCGGTGCACCAGTACACGTCGGTCTCGGGCTTGAGGTCGAAGACCGCGTGGTGGGTGTACGCGGTCTGCGTGAGGTAGCCGCCGGAGGTGTGCAGGATGCCCTTCGGCTTACCCGTGGTGCCGGAGGTGTAGAGGATGAAGAGCGGGTGCTCCGCCTCGAACGCCTCGGGGGTGTGCTCCGCCGACTGCCGGTCGACGGCCTCGTGCCACCACACGTCGCGGCCCTCGGTCCAGGCCACCTCCTGGCCGGTCCGCCGCACCACCAGGACGTGCTCGACGTTGTCCACGCGCGCGACGGCGTCGTCGACGGCCGGCTTCAGCGCGGACGGCTTGCCGCGCCGGTAACCGCCGTCGGACGTGATCACGACCTTGGCGTCCGCGTCCTGGATCCGGGTGGCCAACGCGTCCGCCGAGAAGCCGCCGAAGACGACGGAGTGTGCTGCGCCGATCCGGGCGCAGGCGAGCATCGCGACCGCCGTCTCGGGGATCATCGGCATGTACACCGCGACCCGGTCGCCCTTCCGGACTCCCAGCTCCAGCAGGGCGTTGGCGGCCTTGGACACCTCGTCCTTGAGCTCGGCGTAGGTGAGGACGCGGCTGTCGCCCGGCTCGCCCTCGAAGTGGATGGCGACCCGGTCTCCGTGGCCGGCCTCCACGTGCCGGTCGACGCAGTTGTAGGCGACGTTGAGCTCGCCGTCCTTGAACCACTTGGCGAACGGCGGGTTCGACCAGTCCAGCGTCTCGGTCGGCTCCTTGGCCCAGGTGAGCCGACGAGCCTGCTCGGCCCAGAAGCCGAGCCTGTCAGCCTTGGCCTGCTCGTACGCCTCCGCCGTGACGTTGGCGTGGGCCGCCAGCTCGGCGGGCGGCGTGAACCTGCGCTCTTCCTTGAGCAGGTTGGAAAGTGAAGGAGACTCGGTCATACGCCACTCTCCTCCCCCAGCAGGTTGGCCAGGCTTTCGTTGTTCACGACATCTCCCTCTCGAAGGGTGTCCGTGTCCGTTGTGTCCCAGGCCACACCTCATCAGACCCGAGGGGCCGGTGACAAGGGTCGACGGGTGATTGGTTTAGACCTGTCCGGGGTGGTGCGGCGCCCAGGCTCGAGGGTTACGGGCCGGGGGTTGCGGGCCGGGAAGGGCCGGTACGGGTAGCGGGCCGGGTGAACGCGAGGTGCTCGCCCCCGGCGGCGGTGGGCCAGGGGTCATCCGTACCCACGGACGCGGGGCGGGAGGAGTTCAGCGGGTGTAACGCCTCTCACACCGCCCGTCCCGTCGGCAGTGCCCGCCGACCTCCGGTCCGAGCCGGAAGTGCGGCGGGCATCAGGCAGCGAGCGGTGGGCTTCGGACACCGGGTTCGGGTGTCCGGTGCGTCGACGTAGGGGCTTCGGGGCTCAGGCGGACACATCCGTCACCCCGACGTGGTCGAAGACCTCGCCGCCGTCCGGCCCGGCCCCCGTGAGCAGATACGTCTGGGCCTCGCCCACATGGAAGTACAGCCCGTGCAGTTCCAGCGCCCCGGCCTGCATCGCCCGGGCCACGGACGGGTGTGTCCGCAGGTGCTCGAGCTGCTGGACGACGTTGGTCAGGCACAGCTGTTCGATCGTGTCGGCCGCGGCCCGTCCGGCCAGCCGAGCGGCGGGGCGGCTGCGGTCGGCAATCCGCTCCAGGCTCGGCAGAGCGTGCCGCAG
This sequence comes from Streptomyces sp. P3, assembly GCF_003032475.1. Taxonomy (NCBI): domain Bacteria; kingdom Bacillati; phylum Actinomycetota; class Actinomycetes; order Kitasatosporales; family Streptomycetaceae; genus Streptomyces; species Streptomyces sp. P3. The sequence continues at coordinate 1,705,658 of NZ_CP028369.1, read as the reverse complement.
CCACCGTCTCAGTGGCGTGTGCGCCGCGCCGGGCTCGCAGCTGAGCAGCGCCTGCATGGCTCCGCACCCCGAGTGCCCGCACACGGTGATGGACCGCACGTGCAGCACGTCCACCGCGTACTCGATCGCGGCAGCCACCGAGTCGTCCCCGCTCTCCCCGCCGGGCGGGGGCACCAGGTTGCCCACGTTGCGCACCACGAACAGGTCGCCGGGACCACTGGATGTGATCATCGACGTCACCAGCCGTGAGTCGGCGCAGGCGAGGAACAGCTGGGACGGCTGCTGCCCTTCCCGCGCCAGTCGGGCCAGCTCTCCGCGCACCAGCGGCGCGGTGTTGCGCTGGAACGCGCTGATGCCACGGACGAGCCGGCGTGCGCTCGGCCCCGACGTCCTCTGCTCGGTTCCGCTTCCCGGCCCCACGGCTTTGACGGCACCGGCGGATCGGGCGGCCCCGGCGTCGCCGTGATCGTCATCGGTCTTTCCGGTACGGGCGAAGACGCCGTTGCCGGGGATGCGGCCGACTTCGGGTGCCCCGTCGCCACAGGCGGGACCATCGACCCCGGACCGGGCCCCGTCGGCCGCGGCTTCGGCCGCGGATCCGGCGGACTCGGTGACGAGCGCGAAGCCGTGCTCCGGCTCACCGTGCCACCCGATCGGCTCCCCGGCCGACGGCGTGGGCTCCGAGCCGCCGGACTCGCCGCCCGAACCGGTTCCGGACCAGGGGTCGGGACTGCCGCCGATGCCGTCGTCGTGGAGGAACAGGTGGGCGGAACGCGGCTGCTCGCACTGGTGGTTGCGCCAAGGCGTCCAGGGACGGCAACGGCAGTCGGCGAGGGCGGCGCCCACTTCCTGGCCGCCGGTGGCTCCTTCGGCGGCGGCAGGCTCGAGGAGTCTGCCCCCGAAGGCGGAGCGCCGGCCGGTCAGGTCGACGGAGCCGCCGTGTGCGGTGTGCGTCTTCTGCCAGTGCTGCAGGGATTCGTACGCGGCGTGATCCATGAAGGAGCCGTCCAACTCGACCACGACATGGGTGCCTTGGGGGACGAGGTGCAGGATGCGGCTGAGCCGCGGCACGGCGAGGAACGTCAGCTGGCCTCTGACCTGTACGTGATGGACTCCTTCCTTCTCGTGGTGCGTGATGCGGGTGCGGGCGAGGCGGTGCAGGGCCACCGCGACGGCCGCGGCGATGCCGAGGGCCACGCCTTCGAGGACGCCGAAGACGACCACCGCGAGGGTGGTGACGGCGTACACCAGTACCTCTCGGTGGCGCGTCACCGTGCGAATGTGGTGCAGGGACACCATCTGGATGCCGACGGCCATCACCAGGGCGGCGAGTGAGGCGAGCGGGATGAGATCCAGGATCGGGACCATCAGCAGCGCGGCGGCTACTACGAGAACGCCGTGCAGCATCGTGGAGTTCCGGCTCACGGCACCGGATCGGACGTTCGCCGAACTGCGCACGGCCACGCCCGCGACCGGGAGTCCGCCGAGGGCGCCGGAGACGATGTTGGCCGCCCCCTGGCCGAGCAGCTCGCGGTCCAGATCGGAGCGGCCGACGCGGACGGAGCGGGAGCCGAGCAGGCCGGGACGGGTGGCGATCATCTTGTCCACGGCAACCGCGCCGAGCAGCGACTGGACACTGCAGACGAGCGTGGTGGTGAGCACGGCGGCCACCAGCCCGAGCACCGGCCCCTCGGGGAGCCCGGCCAGGGCGTGGCTGCTCCAGGACGGCAGATCGACCTTCGGCAGGGTGAGGCCGGCGAGCGCGGCCACGGTGGTGGCGCCGGTGACCGCGACCAGCGCGGCGGGCACCTTGTTCAGCAGACGGCCCGCTCTGCCGGGGATGCGCGGCCAGAGCAGCAGCAGGGCCAGCGTCAGCGCGCTCACGGCGACGGCCGCGGGCTGCAGGTCGGCCAACTGGGGCGGCAGGCTGCGAAGGTTGTCGAGAACGGAACTCTGCGGGTTGCCGCCGAGGACGACATGGAGCTGGGCTACGGCGATCGTGACGCCGATGCCGGCGAGCATGCCGTGCACGATGGCGGGACTGACGGCGAGGGCCGTGCGCGCCACGCGCAGGCAGCCGAGGCCCAGCTGGGCGAGTCCGGCGAGGACGGTGATGGCGCAGGTCGTCCGCCATCCGTAGCGCTGGATGAGATCGGCGGTGACGACGGTCAGCCCCGCCGCGGGGCCGCTGACCTGGAGTGGCGAGCCGCCGATCCAGCCGGCGACGAGCCCGCCCACGGCGGCGGCCACGAGACCGGCCTGAAGGGGCGCGCCGGTGGCGAGGGCGATGCCGAGGGACAGCGGTAGGGCGATCAGGAACACCGCGATCGAAGCGGACACATCGGCGCCCGCGACGCGGAAACGGCGGTGAGGGGGTGGTGGCGGACTGGGGGGCTGTTGGACGCGCTTCGTGAGCGCCGAGTGGGCGGTGGTGCGGGTGGGGACGCAGGCGGACATGGTTCCCGTCTCCTCCGGGGCAGCGCGGTCGCGGAACAGGTGGTCCCCCGGCTGTGGCGGGGGCGGTCGCGGCCGTGGGTCACGGCATGCAGCGGCGGGATGAATTTCAACGCTCGGTAAACGAATCGTAATGCAGAGTAAAGGTCAAGCATGGATTTTTGCGGCAAATAGGGCAAGAAATCGCCCGGAAGGGTGAAGTGGCCTTTTCGTCGGCTTGTCGTATTAATTCCCTCTCGGTCTCGTGCGATCTTGACGGCGCCGTCGGCTCGTTCCGGCGCGCCGTCAGAGAACGCCCTCGCCGGCGTTGGCCGAGAGAAGGAAGAAGGTGGGCCGGACATGGCCGCCACCCAGAGGATCGCCGCAGGCGCAGTGGTCGCCGCGGCCGTAGCCGCGTCGCTCGCCGGTTGCGCCATGGGAACCGGTGGTTCCCATGGCTCCGAGGAAGGGGTTTCTGGGGCGGAGAAGGTGAAGCCGGCTCCGGCGCCCAAGAGCCTCGTCCGGCTCATCGGCGACGGCTCCACCGCGTACACCGGACGGCAGCCCTACCTGCCCCTGGCCGAACGCCTGAAGCCGGGCCAGAAGCCGCCGCAGTTCGTGGTCTTCTCCTGGGACGGCGCAGGCGAGGACAGCCAGAAGCTGTTCTCCCACTTCCGCAAAGTCGCCAGGGACAACCACGCGACCATGACCTACTTCCTCAGCGGCGTGTACATGCTGCCGGAGGAGAAGGCCGAGCTGTACAAGCCGCCGCAGCACTCGCCGGGCCGCTCGGACATCGGGTTCAACGACGAGCAGGGCATCGCCGCCACCGTGAAGCAGCTGCGCCTGGCGTGGCTGGAGGGCAACGAGATCGGCACCCACTTCAACGGCCACTTCTGCGGCAGGAACGGCGGCGTCGGCGAATGGTCGGTCGAGGAGTGGAAGGACGAGATCGACCAGGCCAAGCAGTTCGTCAAGACCTGGAAAAGCAACACCGGCATGAAGAAGGCGGCCCCCCTGCCCTTCGACTACGACAAGGAACTCGTCGGCGCTCGCACACCCTGCCTCGAGGGCCAGAAGAACTTCATGACGGCCGCGCGCCAGCTCGGCTTCCGCTACGACACCAGCGGCGTCAACAACCAGGTCTGGCCCGACAGGAAGCAGGGACTGTGGGACCTGTCCATGCAGCTCGTGCCCTTCCCCGGTCACCGCTACGAGCAGCTCACCATGGACTACAACTACATGGTCAACCAGTCCGGCACCGCCACCCAGGGCGACCGGGCCAAGTTCGCCTACTGGGGCGACCAGATGCGCGACAGCCTGCTCAAGGGCTTCGACCGGGCCTATGACGGCAATCGCGCCCCGCTGATCATCGGCAACCACTTCGAGTCCTGGAACGGCGGCACGTACATGCGCGCCGTCGAGCAGGTCGTCGAGCATGTCTGCAACCAGCCCGACGTGCGCTGCGTGTCGTTCCGGCAGCTGGCCGACTGGCTGGACGCCCAGGACCCGGCGGTCCTCGCCAGGATGCGCACCCTGGGTGTGGGCGAGGCCCCGAAGCAGGGTTGGGCGTCCTTCCTCTCCGGCGGTCAGGCCCCCGCACCCAAGGGAGTGCCCGGGGCGCCTGCGGTGAGGCAGTAGCCCAACAGGACCATCGATGCCGGCCGACGCAGGCGCCGGCGGTCACGGCAGGCGCCACCGGCGGGGCGCCTGCAGAAGGGGAACGGCCGGATCCGTCACACGGAGGCTGTGGCGGTGACGCCTTCCCCGAGGACGAAGCCGGGGTCGACCTGCGCGGTCAGGTCGGCCCCGGTGCGTTCGTTGCCCCAGGACTCGGCGTTCTTCAGGTGGAAGTGCACCATCTGGCGGGTGTAGCGCTCCCAGTCCCGCTTGTCGTACGCCGAGTCGACGGTCGTCCGCAGAAGGTCCAGGGCGTGACGGTTGGCGTCCTCCAGAAGCCCGAACCGGGGTGGCCGGCCCTTCTCCATCGCACGCACCCAGTCCGAGTGCCCGACCGTCACGAGCAGGTCGTCGCCGACTTCGGCGCGGAGGAAGTCGACGTCGTCCCGGCCCTGCACCTTGTTGCCGACGACCTTCAACTCGACGCCGAAGTCGCGGGCGTACTCCTTGTACTGGCGATAGACGGAGACCCCCTTGCGCGTCGGTTCGGCGACGAGGAACGTGATGTCGAAGCGGGTGAACATGCCGGAGGCGAAGGAGTCCGAGCCGGCGGTCATGTCGACCACGACGTACTCGTCACGACCGTCCACCAGGTGGTTCAGGCACAGCTCCACCGCTCCTGTCTTGGAGTGGTAGCAGGAGACCCCCAGGTCGGCTTCCGTGAAAGGCCCCGTGACCATCAAACGGACGGTGCCGCCGTCGAGTTCCACCGGCCGGGCACAGGCGTCGTACACCGGGTTGTCCTCGCACACCCGCAGCAGACGTGAGCCCCCGCCGGGCGGGGTCGTCTTGATCATCTTCTCGGCGGAGGCGACGCGGGGATTGGAGCCGCGCAGATAGTCCTTGATCAACGGCAGCCGGTCGCCCATCGCGGGCAGTCCGGCGGCGTCCGACTCGTCGAGGCCGAGCGCGGGACCCAGGTGCTGGTTGATGTCCGCGTCGACCGCGATCACGGGCGCGCCGGCGGCGGCGAGGTGACGGATGAACAGGGAGGACAGGGTCGTCTTGCCGCTGCCGCCCTTCCCGACGAAAGCAGTTTTCATGTTCACCAAGCGTAGCGAACGCATAGCTGTATGTGACAGGAGTGCGTGAAGAAGACCACTCCTTCGTGGGGTGCGGGCACCGGTTGCGTAGGGTCGTACTCATGAGTACGACAGGCGCGTCCGCCGATCCGCTTGCGGCCCTGGGCTCGTTGCCCGGCGTGGCCGAGTCCGTGGAGTCCGTCCGCAAGGCCGTGGACCGGGTCTACGGCCACCGTGTCATGCGCCGCCGCAGCGGCGCGGTCACCTCGGAGGCCGCCCTGCGCGGAGCCCGCGGCTCCGCGGCGCTGTCCGGTGCGGACTGGGCGCTGGAGGAGGTGCGCCGACGCAGCGACTTCGGCGTGGATGGTGAGGCGCGCGTCATGGGCGCCTCGCTGCGGCTCACCGCGGAGGCGGGTCAGTTGCTGTCCATCTGGCGGCAGTCGCCCCTGCGGGTGCTGGCGCGCCTGCACCTCGTCACCGCCGCGAGCAACGATGACGAGGTCGGGCGCCCGCGCCGCGCCGGGGAGGCGGTCGACGAACCGTTGATCGAGCTGCCGCTCCCGGGCGCGGAGGAGCTGGCCGGCCGCCTGGAGGGCCTGTCCGAACTGATCATCGCGGGAGGGTCCGCGCCCGCCCTGGTGACGGCCGCGGTCGTGCACGGGGAACTTCTGGCGCTCCGCCCCTTCGCCTCCCACAACGGTCTGGTGGCGCGGGCCGCCGAGCGTGTCGTCCTGATCGGCAGCGGCCTCGATCCCAAGTCGGTATGCCCCGCCGAGGTGGGGCACGCCGAACTGGGCCGGGCCGCCTATCTCGCGGCTCTGGACGGCTACGTGTCCGGCACCCCGGACGGTATGGCTGCCTGGATCACCCACTGCGGCAAGGCCGTGGAGCTCGGCGCCCGCGAGTCGACGGCCGTGTGCGAGGCGCTGCAGCGCGGTGCGGCATGACGGCGGCCCCACGCGCGCGGAGCGGTGTGAGGACACGCCGCTCCACGCGCGTGGGGCGGGCGCATGAAAAAAGGGCCCCGTGTGGGGCCCTGCAAAGGGTTGCGGCGGTACGAGTCCTCGTACCGCCGCTGGCATGATCACCCGGTTACCAAGCGTCCTCGATATATGCCCATCAGGTCGGGACTTTGCCCGTCACCTGGTGCGGCTGGCCCGTAATCGACGGGTCGACGTCGCGTGGGTGCCCGGTTCTCATGCGCGGTCCGTGGGGCCAAATGCGTTATTAAGGTGATCCTCTCGGATGTCCTTGGTCTCGCGGGCCGTTGAGTCATTTGTACTCCAGGACCCGGACAAGCGGAAGCCCTGGCGCCAGTTCTTTACTTTTACTCTCAAACAACAGGGAATTCGAAGGAAACGGTCATTGTGGAGCGGTTCGGGGGTGACCGGCGCGGACGGAACTGCGGCGTCCGCCTCAGACCGTTGCCGCCCGGCGCCTGCTGGCGTACCAGACCAGGCCCGCAGTGGCCGCCGCCGCGCCTATGGCCGCCATGGCGACGAGTGCCGGGCGGGGCGGCACGGAGAAGGCGGGGATCCGCTGCTTGAGGCGCACCGGCCGGTGGAAGTCGAGAATCGGCCAGCCGCGTGCCACGGCCTCGCGCCGCAACGCCCGGTCCGGGTTCACCGCGTGCGGATGCCCGACCGACTGCAGCATCGGCAGGTCGGTCGCCGAGTCGCTGTAGGCGTAGCAGCGGGAGAGGTCGTAGCCCTCGGACACGGCCAGCTCCTTGACCGCCTCCGCCTTCGTCGGACCGTACGCGTAGTACTCCACCTCGCCGGTGAAGCAGCCGTCCTCGCCCACGACCATGCGGGTGGCGACCACGCGGTCCGCTCCGAGCAGCTCGCCGATCGGCTCGACCACCTCCGCGCCCGAGGTGGAGACGATGACCACGTCACGGCCGGCGACGTGATGCTCCTCGATCAGTGAGGCCGCCTCGTCGTAGATCAGCGGATCGATCAGGTCGTGAAGGGTCTCGGCCACGATCTCCTTCACCTGTTGGACGTTCCAGCCGCGCACGAGGGCGGACAGGTACTCCCGGGTCCGTTCCATCTGGTCGTGGTCCATGCCGCCGACGAGGAAGACGAACTGGGCGTATGCGGTGCGCAAGGCCGCCCGACGGTTGATCAGCCCGCCTTGGTAGAAGGACTTGCTGAAGGTGAGCGTGCTCGACTTCGCAATGACCGTCTTGTCCAGGTCAAAGAAGGCCGCTGTGCGGGGCAAGGAGTGGTTTTCCACAACCAAGAGCATAGGGGCAGCCCATTCGGCGTAAGGTGGGCGCGTGGGTTTGCCTGAGAGGGCTCTCGGGTACACCATGGAAGTCACGGATCGTTCGCGACCGTGCTAACCCGGTCCGACTCCTCCCCCCCCGAGTCGGCCGTGGAGACGACCCCCGCTCTCCCCCCCGGCGGGGGTCGTCGCATGTCCGGGTGGGTTTTCTCTTTCTGAACACGGCGGGCGCACCGTTTCGAGGCGGCTGCGTCCGCCCCTTCCGCATGCCCGCGAACCGTCACGTTCCGTAGTCGTCGTACTGCTCTGCGGGAGTCGCACGGTAGATGGTGCGGTACTCACCGGTATGGGTGGTGGCGATATTCACAACTGTCCACTCGTCCACAGTTTTCCACCAAGATCCACATGATTTCCGGGTTCGTCGCACCGTGATTCCCACGCCTCCGCTCGGGCCGGCTTCACATGGCCGGTTCCGTTTGCCGGACGCCTGCCGCCGGTTTCCGGCGGCCGCTCAAACGGGGACCGCGCGCCGGTTCCTCACTCATTGGTGAATCGCGGGATCGCAGACACGGCGCGACCCGCAGTGAAGGGGGAGGGAAATCATGACCGGAGCCGTCACACACGAGCCACCGTCCACCACCGGAGGGCACCCGGGCAAGCCTCTGATCGTCACGGAGGACCCGGACCTCCTCGACGACCTGCTGCGCCTGTGCGCGGCGGCCGGCGCCACACCGGAGGTGCACCACTCGACGCCGGAGCGCCGGGGCAGCTGGGAGTCCGCGCCGCTCGTCCTGGTCGGCGACGACGCGGCACGCCGCGTGCGCGGGGCCGTCCGCCGTCGTGGGGTGGTCCTCGTCGGTCGCGACCAGGACGACTCGGGGGTGTGGCAGCGCGCCGTGGAGATCGGAGCCGACCACGTCCTGATGCTTCCCGACGGCGAGCAGTGGCTGGTCGACCGCATCGCCGACGTCGCCGAAGGCATCGGCCGACCCGCCCTCACCGTCGGCGTGATCGGCGGTCGCGGCGGCGCCGGAGCGTCCACACTCGCCTGCGCCCTCGCCGTCTCGTCGGCACGCGACGGGCTGCGCACCCTGCTGGTGGACGCCGACCCGCTGGGCGGTGGCCTCGACGTGCTCCTCGGCGGCGAGAGCACCGAGGGACTGCGCTGGCCCGCCTTCGCCGCATCGCGGGGGCGAGTCGGCGGAGGCGCCCTGGAGGAGTCGCTGCCACGGCTGCACTCCCTGCGCGTCCTGAGCTGGGACCGGGGCGACTGCGTGGCCATCGCGCCCCAGGCCGTACGCGCGGTGCTCGCGGCGGCCCGACGCAGGGGCGGCACGGTCGTCGTCGACCTGCCGCGCCGTATCGACGACTCGGGCGCCGAAGTGCTGGCCCAACTCGACCTGGGCCTCCTAGTGGTCCCCGCCGAACTGCGCGCCGTCGCCGCAGCCGGGCGCGTGGCCTCTGCCGTCGGCATGGTGCTGCGCGACCTGCGGGTGGCGGTGCGCGGCCCCTACGGCCCGGGGCTCGACGACGGTGAGGTGTCCCGCCTGCTCGGGCTGCCGCTGGCCGGCGAGGTGCCCGTCGAGACGAGCCTGCTGCGCCCGGACGGCGGGAAGGCGCCGCCGGGTGCGACCGCGCGCGGGCCCCTCGCCCGCTTCTGCAAGGAGTTCTGGGAGCGGGCGCTCACCGAGACGGGCAGGTCATGAGCGCGCCGCTCGGCCTCGAACGGACGAGAGAGGCCGGTGCGCTGCTGGACGGCGTACGTCAGTGGCTCGCCGAGAGCGGGGCCGAACCAACTCCCGCGCGTGTGGCGCAGGCCCTTCGCGAACAGGGCCGGGTCCTCGGGGACGCGGAGGTCCTCGGGGCGGCCGAGCATCTGCGCTCCGAACTGATCGGCAGTGGCCCTCTGGAGCCGCTGTTGGCCGACCCTCGGGTGACGGACGTACTGGTCTCCGCCCCGGACCGGGTGTGGGTCGACCGCGGCGGTGGCCTCGAACCGACCGGTGTCTCCTTCCCGGACGCGGCGGCCGTGCGACGCCTTGCGCAGCGGCTGGCGGCGGTGGCCGGACGGCGGCTGGACGACGCTCGGCCATGGGTCGACGCCCGGTTGCCGGACGGGACGCGACTGCACGCGGTGCTGCCGCCGGTGGCCGTCGGCTGCACCTGCCTGTCGCTGCGCGTCGCGCGGCCCCGCGCCTTCACGCTCGAGGAACTGGCAGCCGCCGGCACGGTCCCGCCGGGCGGCGACCGGGTGCTGCGGGCACTGCTGCGAGCACGGTTGTCCTTCCTGGTCAGCGGTGGGACGGGAAGCGGCAAGACGACCTTGCTGAGTGCGCTCCTCGGCCTGGTCGGGCCGGGGGAGCGGATCGTCCTGGCGGAGGACTCGGCGGAACTGCGACCGGATCACCCACACGTGGTGCGCATGGAGAGCAGGCCCGCCAACCAGGAGGGGGCGGGGCTCGTCACGCTCGAAGACCTGGTGCGCCAGGCCCTGCGGATGCGGCCGGACCGGCTTGTCGTGGGCGAGGTACGAGGGCGGGAGGTCGTCGATCTGCTGGCCGCGCTCAACACGGGCCACCAGGGCGGCTGCGGCACGGTTCACGCCAACGCCGCAAGCGATGTCCCCGCGCGGCTGGAGGCGCTCGGCACGGCGGCGGGACTCGACCGGGTCGCCCTGCACAGCCAGTTGGCGGCAGCGCTGTCGGTGGTCCTGCACCTGGCCCGCGATCCGGCAGGCCGACGGCGGATCGCGGAAGTGCATGTGCTGGAACGGGATCCGTCCGGACTGGTACGGACCGTGCCGGCACTGCGCTGGACGCCCGAGGCCTTCGCTCCCGAGCGGGGATGGGAGCGGCTGCGGCAGCTGCTGCGGGGCGGGGAGGACGACGTGTCGCGCGATGAGGAGTGAGCAGTGAGGGGTGGGGAGGGCGAGGACGTGGAGATCGCTGACGGGAGGGGGAGTCGAAGGCAGCGTGACGGGTGGGGGAGCACAGGCCCGTGATGCGCGACGAGAGGGGGGAGATGCCGGTGACAGGTGGGGCGAGCAGTGGGCCTTTGACGGGTGGGCGCAGGCAGAGACCCGTGACAGGTGGGCAAAGACAGAGACCCGTGACGGGTGTGGAGGAGGAGAGGGCTGTGACGAGCGAAGAAGGAGTGGGCGGGTGTGATGAGTGAGATGCCCATGGCTGCTGCCGTGGCCTGTGCCGGGGCAGCGGCCTGGTTGACGGGCGGACCGTACGCAGGGGCCAGGAGGGCGCAGTTGCTCCTCGCGGGAGGAGGAGTGGTCGGCAGTGGGCCACCCCCGCCCTGGCAGCAGCTGACCGGCGAGCTGCGTCGCAGGATCCGGGGGCGGTGGAGGCCCGAATGGTGGGCGCCGGTCGCCGGCCTGATCCTCGCGGTGCTGGGCGGCTCGGCACTGCCGCTCGTCGCGGGGGCGGCCGGAGCGCCCTTGCTGCGCCGGGCGCGGCGGGCTGCCGAGGCACGACGGGCGGGGGAACGTCGAGGCGATGCGGTGATCGCGCTGTGCGCGGCGCTCGCGGGAGAGGTGCTCGCGGGCCGGCAGCCCGGGGAGGCGTTGCAGTGGGCCGCGCGGGACTCTGGCGGGCTGGGCGATTCGCAGCCCATGGTGCTGGCGGCGGCGCGGTTCGGCGGTGACGTGCCCCGGGCCCTGGCGCTCGCCGCACGGTCGCCGGGAGCCGAGGGGCTGTTGGGACTCGCCGCGTGTTGGCGGGTTGCCGTGGACCAGGGTGCGGGTCTCGCGGTCGGACTGGACCGACTTGAGGCGGCGCTGCGTGCCGAGCGGGACCAACGGGCGGACCTGCGAGCCCAGTTGGCGGGGCCTCGCGCCACGGTGGTGATGCTGGCCGGCCTGCCGGCCCTGGGACTGCTGCTCGGCGCGGCGCTCGGCGCCGACCCCCTGCACGTCCTGCTGCACACGGGAGCGGGGTTGGGCTGCCTGCTCGTCGGCGGAGTGCTGGAGGGCGCCGGCGCGTGGTGGGCACTGCGGATCGTGCGCAAGGCGGAGGCAACGTGAGTGGGACACCGCCGGGGTGCCCCGGACCGTGGCCGTGGGAGACGAGCGATGTGGACGGAGGGGGCATGAGCGGTGAAGTTTTCCACAGGCTGGGGGTGGCCGTGGGGATCGCGTCGGCCCTGTGGTGGTCGGCGCGGCGGCTGGCGACCGTGCGGCGCGAGCGCGGAACACGTCGGCGGCTGGCCGGGCTGCTGGCCTCGGGCACGGCGTCGGATCCGCCGTTCGAGTCGACGTCGGGCAGACGGCCTTCCCGGCCACGGGAGGTCGTACGGCAGTGGCTTCCCGAAGTGCTTTCGGCGGCGCTCGTGGTGGGCGCCGGCTGGGTGGCGGTCGGCGGAGTCACGGGTCTCGCCCTGGGGTTGACGGGCGCGGTGGGCCTGGGGCGGTGGCGCCGTCGGGAGCGGACTATGGGCACGGCGAGCGCGGACGACGCCGGGCTCGCCGCACGGCAGCTCCCGCTCGCCGCGGATCTGCTGGCCGCGTGCATCACGGCGGGGGCCGGACCCGTGATCGCGGCACAGGCGGTCGGCGAAGCCCTGGGCGGTCCGGTCGGGAGTGGGCTGGCACGCGGCGCGGCCGAGGTACGGCTGGGCGGCGAACCTGGCACCGCCTGGCGAAGGTTGGCCTCGACGCCGGGCGCGGCAGCGCTGGCCGGTCTGCTGGAGCGGGCTGACGTGTCGGGTATGCCGGCCGCCGCACCTGTTGCCCGGCTCGCCGCCGACACCCGGGCCGGCTGGGCGCGCGCGGCGACGGCTCGGGCCCGCCGGGCGGCCGTCATGGTCACCGCGCCTGTGGGGCTGTGCTTCCTTCCCGCCTTCATCGCGGTCGGTGTGGTGCCCATCGTGCTCGGACTGGCGGGCGGGGTGATGGGAGGAGGTGGGCCGTGACGAGGCGACGCGCATGAGCCGCCGGACGACAACAGATCAACGCAACTGAACTGAACTGAACTTATCCGAACTGAACCGGAAATTACGGGGGTTGAAATGAACAGGAATACGGCACGGGTGGTAAGGACGGTACGGGCGCGGCTGCTCGCCCTGGTGTGCGGGGCGCAGGGGGCACGGCGGGACGCGGGAATGGTGACGTCCGAGTACGCGATGGGAATCGTGGCGGCCGTCGGCTTCGCGGTGCTCCTCTACCAGGTGGTCACGAGCGATGTGGTCGCGGAGCAATTGCAGGCGCTCGTGAAACGGGCACTCAGTGCGGGCGCGTAGGCACGGGGGCGGGTCTTCGCGGTGGTGCCGACGGCAACGCGGCCGCGGGGACCGCGGGTTCGTGACGGCGGAGTCGGCCGTGGTGCTGCCGGTGCTGGTCGCTTTCGCGATGTCGCTGGTCTGGGGGCTGCTCGTCATGTCCGCCCAGATCCAGTGTGTGGACGCGGCCAGGGCCGGCGCCCGGGCCGCGGCCCGGCAGGATCCGGCCGACGCGGTGCTCGAGGTGGCCCGCGTCACGGCGCCCCGCGGGGCGCGGGTGACCGTCGGCAGGGAGGGCGACCAGGTTCGCGTGGTGGTCGTGGCGAAGCCGCCGGGGTTGCGCGGGCTGCCCTTCGAGGTACGGGAAGAGGCAGTGGCCGCCGCGGAAGAGGTCGTGGGGGACCCGGGGAGCGTAGATGCCCCAGAGAACCCGGAGGCCCCAGAGAACCCGGAGGCCCCAGAGACTCCGGACAACTCTGAAGGCTCAGAGGGCTCAGGCGCCCCGAGGAGCAACGGGAGCGCGGATGACGCCTCGGACGCTGCCGCTCCGGGCGCGGAGGAGGACTCATGAGCCGCCTCGGCCACCTCGCAGAACACGCGAGAAGCCGCCGGTCCGTCGGAGAGCGGGCGAGGAACCTTCACCACCTCGAAGAGGACGGAGGGCGTCTCCGTGGCCTTGTACGGGACCGGAGGGGCTTTCGGGGTCACGGAGAGGGCGCGACGGGCTTGGGCGGCTTCGGAGAGGGCGGGACGGGCCCTGGTGGCCTTGAAGAGGGCGCGACGGGCTCCGGTGGCCTCGGAGGAGGCGGGAGAACCATTCGTGGTTTCGGAGGAGGGGAGAGGAAACCTATTCGTGGCCCGCGGGAAAGCCTGGGCGGGCGCCTTCGTCGCGGCGGAGGGGGCCGGACTCGTTTCCGGGGTCTCGCGGCCGGCCGGCGCGGCAGAGGGGATTGCGGCTCCGCCACCGTCTGGAGCGTGGGTGCGATCGCCGTGCTGTGCGTGGTGTTCGGTGCGGTACTCGCCCTCGGGCAGGCCGTGACGTCCCGTCACCGGGCCGCGGGCGGCGCCGACCTCGCGGCGCTCGCGGCGGCGGACCACTGGTCGGACGGCGCCGAGCGGGCCTGTGCCCGGGCGGACCGGGTGGCCCGGGCACAACGCGCGCGGCTGGTGCGGTGCTCCGTGGTCGGCCAGATCTCGGACGTGACGGCGGCCGCGGGACGCGGACCGTTCGCGGCTGAGGTCAGGGCGAGGGCGGGACCGCCGGAGGCGGCTGTCCTTCCGGTGTCTCAACCGCCGCGGACACCTCCGTCTCCTCCTGCGCACGCACTCCCGGCTCAGCCTGCGGACGCTGCTTCGTCTCCTCCTGCGTGGTCGGTCCCGCCGTCGCTTCCACGGCCGGTTCCGGTTTCTCCTGCGGAGCCTCCCGCAGGAGCTCCGTGAGGAGGCGGACCGCGCCCCTCTTGTGCAGCGGATCGTTGCCGTTGCCGCACTTGGGGGACTGGATGCAGGACGGGCAGCCGGCGTCGCACTCGCAGGAGGCGATGGCCTGGCGGGTGGCGGTCAGCCAGGCGTCGGCCGTGTGGAAGGCGCGCTCCGCGAAGCCCGCGCCGCCGGGATGGCCGTCGTAGACGAAGACCGTCGGCAGCAGCGTGTCGGGATGAAGAGGCACCGACACGCCGCCGATGTCCCAGCGGTCACAGGTCGCGAAGAGCGGCAGCATGCCGATCGACGCGTGTTCGGCGGCGTGCAGGGCCCCGCCGAGGATCTCGGGGTTGATCCGGGCCGCGTCCAACTGGTCGTCGGTGACGGTCCACCACACGGCACGCGTGCGCAGCGTACGGGGCGGGAGGTCGAGCTTGGACTCGCCCAGGACCTCACCGGTGATGACGCGCCGACGAAGGAAGGAGACGACCTGGTTGGTGACTTCGACCGACCCGTAGCACAACCGACCCTGCCCCCAGGGGACTTCGACGTCCGTCTCCAGGACGGAGATCGACGTCGTGTCGCGGGCGACCGTCGAGTACGGCGGGCTGGCCTCCTCGACCAGGGCGACCGAGTCGTCCAGGTCCAGGGAGCGCACGAGATAGGTGCGGCCCTGGTGGAGGTGGACGGCGCCCTCGTGGACGGTGGTGTGGGAGGCCCCGGCGTCCACCGTGCCGAGCAGTCGACCCGTGCCGGCCTCGACGACCTGGACCGGGCGACCGCCCTGCCCGCGGATGTCCGCCAGGTCGGCGGCCCGTTCACGGCGGGTCCAGTGCCAGGCCTTCGTCCGGCGGCGCAGCAGCTTCGCGGCCTCCAGTTGCGGCAGCAGGCCTTCCGTCTCGGGGCCGAACAGCGCCAGGTCCTCGTCGGTCAGCGGCAGCTCGGCGGCCGCCGCGCACAGGTGCGGGGCGAGAACGTAGGGGTTGTCGGGGTCGAGGACCGTCGATTCCACCGGACGGTCGAACAGCGCCTCCGGGTGGTGGACGAGGAAGGTGTCCAGAGGGTCGTCACGGGCGATGAGCACGGCCAGCGCGCCCTGACCGGCGCGGCCCGCCCGGCCGGCCTGCTGCCACAGGGACGCGCGCGTGCCCGGGTAGCCGGCGATCAGGACGGCGTCGAGTCCGGAGACGTCGATGCCGAGTTCCAGGGCGGTGGTCGCGGCGAGACCGAGGAGCTCGCCCGAGTGGAGTGCCTGTTCCAGGGCGCGGCGCTCCTCGGGCAGGTAGCCGCCGCGGTAGGCGGCGACACGCCGGGCGAGCGAGCGGTCGACCTCGGCCAGACGTTCCTGGGCGATCACGGAGATCAGCTCGGCGCCGCGCCGGGAGCGGACGAAGGCGACGGTGCGCACGCCCTGGACCGCGAGGTCGGTCAGTAGGTCGGCGGTCTCGGCGGTGGCCGTACGCCGGACGGGTGCACCTTTCTCGCCCACCATCTCGGTGAGCGGCGGCTCCCAGAGGGCGAACACCAGTTCCCCGCGAGGGGAGGCGTCGTCGGCGACCTCGACCACCGGGAGGCCGGTGAGGCGGCCGGCGGCGACGGCGGGGTCGGCGGCCGTCGCGGAGGCCAGAAGGAAGACCGGGGAGGCGCCGTAGCGGGCGCACAGGCGGCGCAGACGCCGCAGCACCTGGGCGACGTGGGAGCCGAACACGCCGCGATACGTGTGGCACTCGTCGATGACGACGTACTTCAGGGACTTCAGGAAGGAGGACCAGCGGGGGTGGGACGGGAGGATGCCCCGGTGCAGCATGTCCGGGTTGGTGAGGACGTAGTTGGCGTACTGGCGGATCCACTCCCGTTCCTCGAACGGCGTGTCGCCGTCGTACACGGCCGGCCGTACGGCATTGCCGAGAGGTTGTGAGAGTTCCTTCACCGAGCGGCACTGATCAGCCGCCAGGGCCTTGGTGGGAGCCAGGTAGAGGGTGGTGGCGCCGCGGCCGTTGGGGGCCTCGGAGCCGTCCACGAGAGCCGAGAGGACCGGTACCAGGTACGCCAGCGACTTGCCGGACGCGGTGCCCGTGGCGACGACCACGCAGTCGCCGTCGAGGGCGTGCTCGGCGGCCAGGGCCTGGTGGGCCCAGGGGTGCTCGATGCCGCAGGCCTGCACGGCCGCGACGACCTCGGAACGAATCCGGTCGGGCCAGACGGCATGGCGACCCCCGCGCGGGGGCAAGTGCTCCGTATGAGTGATGCGCGACGCCCGGTTCGGTCCGGGGGCGAGCCGGTCGAGGACCGCGCCCGGAGACAGGCGGGGCGCGGTCTCGGGCGAGGATCGATCGGATCGGAGATTCTTGGCCATCGGCACCGAGTGTGTCACTGGCGTGACGGACAATGGAGCCAAGGCGTCGTGCACGCCTGCCGGTAAGTGATTGAATGCCATCGCGGCTGGCGTACCGTCCCGGGGGCTCCTGTTCAGGTGTTCCGAGGGACGACCGCTCGATAGCAAGGTGCTGGAGGATCCGTGGACCTGTCCCTGTCGACCCGTACCGTCGGCGATCGTACGGTCGTCGAGGTCGGTGGCGAAATCGACGTATATACCGCGCCCAAGTTGCGCGAGCAACTGGTCGAGCTGGTGAACGACGGGAATTTCCACCTCGTCGTCGACATGGAGGGCGTGGACTTCCTCGACTCCACCGGGCTCGGCGTACTGGTGGGCGGACTGAAGCGGGTGCGTGCCCATGAGGGCTCGCTCCGTCTGGTCTGCAACCAGGAGCGTATTTTGAAGATCTTCCGCATCACTGGTCTGACCAAGGTGTTCCCCATTCACACCTCGGTCGACGAAGCGGTCGCTGCCACCGACTGACCACCCCTGCCGGGCCCACGCGGCCCGGCACGGATGGTCGAACAACGTAGGGGGTCCGGGCCTCGGCGGCCCGGCCCCCCTGACAGCACGCCCGTAGTTCCGAGGGGGACGCATGGCCACCGTTGAACTCCGCTTCAGCGCGCTGCCCGAGCACGTCAGGACCGCCCGACTGGTGGCGGCGGCGGTGGCGCGCAGGGCCGGGGTGGACGAGGCCGTTCTCGACGAGGTCCGGCTCGCCGTGGGCGAGGCCTGCTCCCGCGCCGTCGGACTGCACCAGGCGGGCGGTATCACCGCGCCCGTGAAGGTGCTGCTGATCGAGGAGGAGAAACAGTTCTCCATCGAGGTCGGCGACGAGGCGCCGCGTACGGCGCCCGGCGACCGGGCGCCCGGTTCCGGCGGGGACGTGGAGGCCGAGGAGGACGAGATGGGCCTCGCGGTCATCAGCGGCCTCGTGGACGACGTGGAGGTCACCGCCGGAGAGCACGGCGGGCAGATCCGTATGACCTGGCCGTCGGCCGCGGTGACGGCCACGCTGACCTGAGTCGTTTCGAGTCGTTCGCGGCGTTTCGGTTTCCCGGGGCCCCACTCAGGTGGGGCCCTTTGGCATGCGCGGACCCGGGTGCTCGTGCATGCTGGCAGTGATCTCGTCGAGTGAATCACGAGAAGCCAGTCGCCAGAAGTGAATCATGCGGCGACCGAAATCGACTGCAATTCGTGAAGCAATTCACGATCAATGCCTTGAAGGCATTACTTGACGAAAAGGCGAATTTCGTTTGCCGGGCACTGTTTTGATCAGGTTCCGGTACCTACAATCCGTCCACATCTTGAGCTCAGCCCAAGCGTCAAGGAGGACGAATGGCGGGGCTTCCCACCTCTCATCCGTTGGATCACCCGACAACCCTCGCAGCCGCGGAGCTGACCGACGGCAACCGCCTCCTGGTGGTGGTCATCGCCGTCGTGGCCCTGGCCGCACTCGTGGTCGCGGGCGTACTGCTGCGCCAGGTGCTCGCGGCCGACGAGGGCACCGACAGCATGAAGAAGATCGCGGCTGCGGTCCAGGAGGGCGCCAACGCCTATCTGGCCCGGCAGTTGCGCACGCTCGGCGTATTCGCCGTCGTCGTTTTCTTCCTGCTCATGCTGCTGCCCGCGGACGACTGGAATCAGCGGGCCGGCCGATCGGTGTTCTTCTTGATCGGAGCGGCGTTCTCGGCGGCCACCGGCTATATCGGTATGTGGCTCGCCGTGCGTAGCAACGTACGGGTCGCCGCGGCGGCACGTGAAGCGACGCCGGCGGAAGGCGAACCGGAAAAGGATCTCACCGCCGTCTCGCACAAGGCAATGAAGATCGCATTTCGTACGGGCGGCGTCGTCGGCATGTTCACGGTGGGGCTCGGCCTGCTCGGCGCGGCCTGCGTGGTGCTGGTGTACGCGGCCGACGCGCCGAAGGTGCTGGAGGGATTCGGACTCGGTGCCGCCCTCATCGCCATGTTCATGAGGGTCGGCGGCGGCATCTTCACCAAGGCCGCCGACGTCGGCGCCGACCTGGTCGGAAAGGTCGAGCAGGGCATTCCGGAGGACGATCCGCGCAATGCCGCGACCATCGCCGACAACGTGGGCGACAACGTCGGCGACTGTGCGGGCATGGCGGCCGACCTCTTCGAGTCGTACGCCGTGACCCTGGTGGCAGCGCTGATCCTGGGCAAGGCGGCCTTCGGCGACGCCGGACTCGCCTTCCCGCTGCTCGTGCCCGCGATCGGCGTGCTCACGGCCATGGCCGGGATCTTCGCGGTCGCCCCACGCCGGTCCGACCGAAGCGGTATGTCGGCGATCAACCGGGGCTTCTTCATCTCGGCGACGATCTCGCTCGTGCTGGTCGCCGTGGCCGTCTTCCTCTACCTCCCCGGCACGTACGCCGACCTCGACGGCGTCACCGACGCGGCGGTCCAGGGCAAGAGCGGCGACCCGCGCGTCCTCGCACTCGTCGCCGTGGCGATCGGCATTCTTCTGGCAGCCGTCATCCAGCAGTTGACGGGCTATTTCACGGAGACCAACCGCCGACCCGTGCGCGACATCGGCAAGTCGTCGCTGACGGGCCCGGCCACCGTGGTCCTCGCCGGAATCTCCGTCGGCCTCGAATCGGCCGTCTACACCGCCCTGTTGATCGGCCTCGGCGTGTACGGGGCGTTCCTGCTGGGCGGTACGTCGATCATGCTGGCGTTGTTCGCGGTGGCGCTGGCCGGCACCGGTCTGCTCACCACGGTGGGCGTGATCGTGGCCATGGACACCTTTGGGCCGGTCTCCGACAACGCGCAGGGCATCGCCGAGATGTCCGGTGACGTCGAGGGCGCGGGCGCGCAGGTGCTCACCAACCTGGACGCAGTCGGCAACACCACCAAGGCGATCACCAAGGGCATCGCCATCGCCACCGCCGTCCTGGCGGCGTCGGCGCTCTTCGGGTCGTACCGGGACGCGATCACGACCGGTGCGCAGGACGTGGGCGAGAAACTGTCCGGGGCGGGCGCGCCGATGACCCTGATGATGGACATCTCGCAGCCCAACAACCTCGTCGGTCTCATCGCGGGCGCGGCGGTCGTCTTCCTCTTCTCGGGGCTGGCGATCAACGCGGTGTCACGGTCGGCCGGCGCCGTGGTGTTCGAGGTGCGGCGGCAGTTCCGCGAGCACCCCGGGATCATGGACTACAGCGAGGAGCCGGAGTACGGCAAGGTCGTCGACATCTGCACCCGGGACGCGTTGCGCGAGCTGGCCACACCCGGACTCCTCGCCGTGCTGGCGCCCATCTTCATCGGGTTCACCCTCGGCGTCGGGGCGCTCGGCGCGTTCCTGGCGGGCGCGATCGGCTCCGGCACGCTGATGGCCGTCTTCCTCGCCAACTCCGGTGGCGCGTGGGACAACGCCAAGAAACTGGTCGAGGACGGCCATCACGGCGGCAAGGGCAGCGAGGCGCACGCGGCGACGGTGATCGGTGACACGGTCGGCGACCCGTTCAAGGACACCGCCGGCCCCGCGATCAACCCGTTGCTGAAGGTCATGAACCTCGTGGCGCTCCTCATCGCGCCGGCGGTGATCAAGTTCAGCTACGGGGACGACAGGAGCACCGGTGTGCGCATCGTGATCGCGCTGCTCTCGCTCCTCGTCATCGTGGTCGCGGTGTACGTCTCCAAACGGCGCGGCATCGCCATGGGTGACGAAGAGAACAACGCGGGCAGCGCGTCCAAGTCGGTCGATCCGGCGGTGGTTTCCTAGCGCGGCTCACCGCGGGCCAGTTCAAAGGGCGGGCGGACGGCGCGGGTTGACGCGTCGCCCGCCCGCTGCGCCGTCGGTGTGACGCGGCCGTGAGCCTTCTCTCCCCTGGTGTAAATGGTTCACCAGATCCCATAACGGTCATTCGTTCTGGGGCTGTCGCCCGGATGCCGTGTATGTTCCGGGGCCGAGAGCCATGGAAGGAACCAAACCGGTGAACAAGAAGCTCACGGCCGCACTGTCCGGCGGTGCGGTACTGGTACTGGCACTGTCCGGATGCAGTGAAGAGAAGGACAACAAAGAACTCGACGCTTGGGCCAAAACGCTCTGCGCCACCGTTCCCGCCCAACAGGCAAAGATCAAGTCGGCCTTCGACACGTTGGCCAAGGCCGCCAAGGATGCTGAGCCGGAGAATCTGCAGAAGGCCGACTCCCAGGCCTTTCAAGACCTGGCGGATGGCTTCCGGTCTCGTGCGACCGCGCTTCAGAACGCCGGTGCGCCTCCGGGCGTCGACGGTGGCGCCAAGAAGCAGCAGGACGCCGTCACCAAGCTCATGACCCTGTCCACGGCCTACGCCAATCTGAAGAAGCAGGTGGACGGGCTCGAAACCAAGGATCAAGCCAAGTTTGCCTCCGGGCTGGACAGCGTCTCGAAACAGATGAAGAACGTGAGCGCGCAGTACAAGAGTGCTGTCGAGGCGCTTCAGGACCTGGAGAAGGGCGACGTGAAGCGGGCGGTGGCCGATCAGGAGGGCTGCAAGAAGGCCGCCGCTTCCGCCTCGGCCACGGACAGCTGAGGCGCCTCGGACGGGAGACAATGGGGGCGTGAGTAACGCCACCCTGTCTCCCCTGCCCTCCGCCGACCGTCCCGACGTCGCCGCCCGGCTGCGGGAGGCCCTGCTCGCGGCCTCCTTCACCGCGGACGGCCTCCTCGACCTGCTCGGCGCCCCCGCCTACGCGGCCCTGGCGCGCAGCGAGACCGTGCCGGCGCTGCGCGCGACCCGCGGGGACACGCCGCTGGAGACGCTCGTGCGTCTCTTCCTGCTCCAGCAACCGGTCCCGCACGCGCGCGTGGCGGAGTTCCTGCCCGTACGCGCGTGCGTGGAGAGCGGCTGGCTGGTCCCCACGGGCGGGAACGAGGTGGCCGCGACCGTGGACGTGCGGCCGTACGGCGGTCCGGACGGCGAGGACTGGTTCATCGTGTCCGACCTCGGATGCGCGGTCGGCGGCGCCGGCGGCATCGGCAGCAACGACGAGAGCGTCGTCCTCGGCGTCGGAGGCGCGTCGACGACCCTCGCCGCCATCACCGTGCGCAGGCCCGTCTCCGCCGCGCTCGACCTGGGCGCCGGCTCGGGCATCCAGGCACTGCATGCCGCCCGGCACGCCACACGCGTGACGGCGACCGACCTCAATCCGCGCGCGCTGCACATCACCGCCCTCACCCTCGCGCTGTCCGCCGCCCCGGCGGCCGAGCTGCGAGAGGGCTCGCTCTTCGAACCGGTCCGGGACGACGAGAGCTACGACCTGATCGTGTCGAACCCGCCGTTCGTGATCTCGCCCGGCGCCCGGCTGACCTACCGGGACGGCGGGATGGGCGGGGACGATCTGTGCCGCTCGCTCGTTCAAGGAGCGGGGGAACGGCTGAACGAGGGCGGGTTCGCGCAGTTCCTCGCCAACTGGCAGCACGTGGAAGGGGAGGACTGGCAGGACAGGCTCCGGTCGTGGGTGCCCCGTGGGTGCGACGCGTGGATCGTGCAGCGCGAGGTGCAGGACGTCACGCAGTACGCCGAACTCTGGCTGAGGGACGCCGGGGACCACCGCAGTGACCGGGCCGAGTACCAGGCGCGCTACGACGCGTGGCTGGACGAGTTCGAGGCGCGCAAGGTGAAGGCCGTCGGCTTCGGCTGGATCACGCTCCGCAGGACGGCGGCCGTGGAGCCCGTGATCACGGTGGAGGAGTGGCCGCACCCGGTGGAACAGCCGCTCGGCGATGCCGTCCTGGCGCACTTCGAGCGGCTCGACTACCTGCGTGCGCACGATGACGCGGCTCTGCTGGCCGGTCACTTCAGGCTGGTCGCGGAGGTCGTCCAGGAGCAGGTGGGCCTCCCCGGCGCGGAGGACCCGGAGCACGTGGTGCTGCGCCAGCACCGCGGCATGCGCCGGGCGACCAAGGTCGACACGGTCGGGGCGGGCTTCGCGGGGGTGTGCGACGGCTCGCTGAGCGCCGGCCGCATTCTGGACGCGATCGCCCAGCTGATGGGCCAGGACCCGGTGCTGCTGCGGGACCGCACTCCGGCCCAGATCCGCCTGTTGGTGGAGCAGGGATTCCTCGAACCGGCGCAGTGACGCGGCGGACCGGCCGGATTTCGACTCCTCGGGACGGAGGGGTCGGTCTCGGCTCCGCGGAGCACGAGAGTCCGCCGAACGCCTCACGCTGCGCCGCCTGCAGAGTTGGCGTGTTCGCGTTCGGGGCCTCCGGGGCTCCGCGCTTTCGGCCCCCTGTGGATCGAGGGCCCTTGGGGTCGCGGGCGCCCTGGTCCTCGTGGGTAAGCCTCCGACCGCGCCGCCGTCAGGCCAGCCCTTGCCGCCGCTGCTGCCGCTGCCCAGCCCGTGCGCCCGCGCCACCCCTGCCTGAACCGGCCGGCCCTCGGCCTCCCCGTGATGCGGTGTCCGCCCCTGCGTAGTCCCGGCGTTCACCTCGGGTTCGCCGGGTCGTCGCCCGCGCGTGACAGCGTCCGGGCCGGGGCCGGGCTGGTGGCCGGGCAGGCACGGGCGGACGAGGGGGCGGCGGCGACCATGGAAAGTGGGCCGATGATCTTCGCGGGAATGGTGTTCGCTCTCTTCGGGGGCGCTCTGCTGGTGTGGACCGCGGTCCGGGTGGGGCACCGGGAACCCGTGGCCCACGGTGTGAGCCCCGTCGCATCGATGGCGCTGGCCCTGCTGGCCTCGTGTGCGGCGCTGGCGGTCGGCGTATGGTGCCTGGCCCGCCTGTGAATCGATCTCGTCGCACACCCGTTCGGCAGACGTGAGGGTGCTCACGCCGATCAGGGGCGGGCGCCTTCCGGTCGTACGGAAAAGGGCCGGTCGGCACTCCGGGCGGCAGGAATGGCGGTAGTCGGGTTACCGTTCGAGTGGCCGTTGCGGGCTTTTCCCGTTTGACACGGGGGCGGGATGTACCGTCACACTCCGCAGCGTCACCATGACCCGACCCCGGGAACAAGGCCTGGGGAGGCCCCAGCCTCGACCGGAGAGAAGAGCGAAGTTGTCCCCGACCAGCGAGACCGCACAGGGCGGCCGCCGACTCGTGATCGTCGAGTCGCCTGCCAAGGCGAAGACGATCAAGGGTTATCTCGGCCCCGGCTATATCGTCGAGGCCAGCGTCGGGCACATCCGCGACCTTCCCAACGGCGCCGCGGAGGTGCCGGACCAGTACACGGGCGAGGTCCGCCGCCTCGGTGTGGACGTCGAGCACGACTTCCAGCCGATCTATGTGGTCAACGCCGACAAGCGGGCACAGGTCAAGAAGCTCAAGGACCTGCTGAAGGAGTCCGACGAGCTCTTCCTCGCCACCGATGAGGACCGCGAGGGCGAGGCGATCGCCTGGCACCTCCAGGAGGTCCTCAAGCCGAAGATCCCGGTCAAGCGGATGGTCTTCCACGAGATCACCAAGGACGCGATCCGGGCCGCCGTGGCCAACCCGCGCCAGCTCAACCAGAAGCTCGTCGACGCCCAGGAGACCCGCCGCATCCTCGACCGTCTCTACGGCTACGAGGTCTCGCCGGTCCTGTGGAAGAAGGTCATGCCGCGTCTGTCGGCCGGGCGTGTCCAGTCCGTCGCCACGCGTCTCGTCGTCGAGCGGGAACGCGAGCGCATCGCGTTTCGTTCTGCTGAGTACTGGGACCTGACGGGCACCTTCGCGACCGGCCGCGCCGGTGACCCGTCGGACCCGTCGTCGCTGGTCGCCCGCCTCCAGTCCGTCGACGGCAGGCGGGTCGCGCAAGGTCGCGACTTCGACTCCCTGGGACAACTCAAGAGCGCGAACACCCTCCCGCTCGACGAGGCGAACGCCCGCGCCCTGGCCGCCGCCCTGGAGAACACGCGGTTCTCCGTGCGCTCCGTCGAGTCGAAGCCGTACCGCCGCTCGCCGTACGCCCCGTTCCGTACGACGACCCTGCAGCAGGAGGCCAGCCGCAAGCTGGGCTTCGGTGCGAAGGCCACCATGCAGGTCGCGCAGAAGCTGTACGAGAACGGCTACATCACGTACATGCGTACGGACTCCACGACACTGAGCGACACGGCCGTCTCCGCGGCCCGTGCCCAGGTCACGCAGCTGTACGGCGCCGACTACCTGCCGGCCCAGCCGCGCACGTACGCAGCGAAGGTCAAGAACGCGCAGGAGGCGCACGAGGCGATCCGCCCGTCCGGTGATCGTTTCCGCACTCCCGCCGAGACCGGCCTGGCCGGCGACCAGTTCCGGCTGTACGAGCTGATCTGGAAGCGGACCGTCGCCTCCCAGATGAAGGACGCGACCGGCAACAGCGTGACCGTCAAGATCGGCGGCGCCGCGGCCGACGGCCGGGACGTCGAGTTCAGCGCCTCCGGCAAGACGATCACCTTCCACGGCTTCCTCAAGGCGTACGTCGAAGGCGCCGACGACCCGAACGCCGAGCTGGACGACCGTGAGCGCAGGCTGCCCCAGGTCGCCGAGGGCGACCCGCTGGCCGCCGAACAGATCACGGTCGACGGGCACGCCACCAAGCCCCCGGCCCGCTACACCGAGGCCAGCCTGGTCAAGGAGCTCGAAGAGCGCGAGATCGGCCGGCCGTCCACGTACGCGTCGATCATCGGCACGATCCTCGACCGCGGCTACGTCTTCAAGAAGGGCACGGCGCTCGTCCCGTCCTTCCTGTCCTTCGCCGTGGTCAACCTCCTGGAGAAGCACTTCGGGCGGCTCGTCGACTACGACTTCACCGCCAAGATGGAGGACGACCTCGACCGCATCGCCAACGGCGAGGCGCAGTCGGTGCCGTGGCTCAAGAGGTTCTACTTCGGCGAGGGCGCGGCCGAGGGCCGTGCCGCCGACGCCGGCAACGGCGACGGGGACCACCTCGGCGGCCTCAAGGAACTCGTCACCGACCTGGGCGCGATCGACGCGCGCGAGGTGTCGTCGTTCCCCGTCGGCGACGGCATCATGCTGCGGGTAGGCCGCTTCGGCCCGTACATCGAGCGCGGGGAGAAGGGCGCGGAGGGTCACCAGCGGGCGGACATCGCCGAAGAGCTGGCGCCCGACGAGCTGACCCTCGAGATGGCCGAGGAACTCCTCGCCGCGCCCAGCGGCGACTTCGAGCTGGGCGCCGACCCGGCTACGGGTCACCAGATCGTCGCCAGGAAGGGCCGCTACGGCCCGTACGTCACCGAGGTGCTCCCCGAGGGCACCCCGAAGACCGGCAAGAACGCCGTGAAGCCGCGCACGGCCTCGCTGTTCAAGACGATGTCGCCGGACACCGTGACGCTGGAGGAGGCCCTCAAGCTGATGTCCCTGCCGCGCGTCGTCGGCGCGGACGCAGAGGGCCAGGAGATCACCGCGCAGAACGGCCGCTACGGGCCGTATCTGAAGAAGGGCACGGACTCGCGGTCGCTGCAGACCGAGGACCAGCTCTTCACGATCACCCTCGAAGAGGCGCTGGAGATCTACTCCCAGCCCAAGCAGCGCGGCCGGGCCGCCGCCAAGCCGCCGCTGAAGGAGCTGGGCGCCGACCCGGTCAGCGGAAAGCCCGTCGTCGTAAAGGACGGCCGCTTCGGCCCGTACGTCACCGACGGGGAGACCAACGCGACCCTGCGCTCCGGCGACAGCGTCGAGGAGATCACCCCGGAACGCGGCTACGAGCTGCTCGCCGAGAAGCGCGCCAAGACGCCCGCCAAGAAGACGGCGAAGAAGGCCCCGGCGAAGAAGACCACGGCCGCGAAGAAGGCCGCACCGGCGAAGAAGGCCGCGGCCAAGAAGACCACGACGGCCGCCAAGACGACGGCGGCGAAGAAGACCACGGCGAAGAAGAGCGCCGCGACGAAGACGACGGCCGCACGGTCGACGTCCGAGGACTGACCGGACCGCTGCCGCATCCGGACGGATCGCTCCTTTCGGGCATACGGCGCCTGTCGGGCGTGACGGGCGGCGGATCCGACACGGTTTCCGCACAACGCGTTCACGAAACGACTGCCCCGGCATCACTTTGGTGTCGGGGCGGTCGCACGTCCGGACGGGGGCCACGGGCTGTCAGTCGCGGCCGATAGGCTGAAAGCATGATGCGAGCCGAGCAGCCAACGGCCCACCACCCGGCCCCGGACGACGCCCTGGTGGCGGACTCCCGCGAGCGCGCCGTGCGCGCACTGTTGCGCGAGCCGCAGCTCAAGCGGCTCTGGAGCGCGCAGCTGGTGGGTGGTGCGGGAGACGCCCTCGCCCTCCTTGTCTTCGTCCTCCTCGTCCTCCAGGCGGCCATCGCCGAGGCCTCCTTCGGAGGCGGCTACCGCGGCGTCGCGTTCGCGGTGGCGACCGTCTTCGGGGTGCGCATTCTGGCCACCCTGCTCTTCGGGGCGGTCCTCCTGGGCCCGTTGACGTCGCTCACCTCGCCCGACGGCCCGCTCGACCGGCGCTGGACCATGGTCGCCGCCGACGGTCTGCGCGCCGCGCTGCTGATCGTCGCGCCCCTGTGGATCGACTGGACCCCGGACGACGCGCTGCCCCTGCTGCTCGTCACCGTGTTCGTGACGGGCGTCGCCGAACGGTTCTGGACGGTCGCCCGGGAGAGCGCCGCCCCGGCACTGCTGCCCGCGCCGCCCTTGGAGGGCGCGACGGTACGGCCGTTGCCCGACCACATGGACGCCCTGCGCCGTCTGTCGCTGCGCACCGGCTTCGTGACGATCCCGCTGGGTGCGGTCACCCTGGTCGTCGCGGCGTTGCTCAACAACCTTCTGGGCGTCGGCGTCGCCTGGTTCGACCAGCACCAGGCGGCCCTCGCCTCGTACGTCGCCGGCGGGCTCTTCGCCGGGTCCCTGTCCATCGTCACGTTCCTCGAACTGCCCGCAGTGCGCACCCCGCGCGCGCGGTCGCCGCTCGAGGGCCTGCGCCGCCCCCGCACCGCCACCGGCGTCGACAGCGGGCGCACGGGCGCCATCCCGCTGCTGGTCCTCGCCTGCGCCGCGGTCGCCGGGGCCATCGCCGCCGCCGTCGCCGTCTCCGTGCTGCACGCCATGGACCTGGGCGGCGGCCCGGTCCTGTACGGGCTGCTCGTGCTCGGGCTGACCGGCGGCGTAGTCATCGGCGTCCGCACCGCCCCGAAGGTGCTGGTCTCGCTGTCGCGACGCCGGCTGCTCGCGCTGGCGATCGCCTTCACCGGCGTGGCGCTGCTGGCCGCGGGCCTGGTTCCGGACGTCACCAGCGTGCTGCTGATCGTGACCCTGGCCGGCGTCGGCGCGGGCGCCGCCGCCAACACCGGGCACGCGCTGCTCGACCAGGAGACCGAGGACCACCGCCGCGCGCGGACGACGGAGCACCTGCACGCCGTGGTCCGCGTCATGGTGGCGCTGGGCGCGCTGCTCGCCCCGGCGGCCGCGGCGCTCATCGGCCCGCACCGGCTGGAGAACGGCAGGTTCGTCTTCGCACACGGCGGAGCGGCTTTCGTGCTCATGCTGGTCGGCGCGCTGCTGCTGCCGGTGGCCGCACTGGTGCTCGCCAAGGTCGACGACCGCTCCGGCGTCCCCCTCCGAAAGGACCTGCGGGACGCGCTCCTGGGCGGCGACGACCCGGAGACCCTTCCGGCCGCGAACGGCTTCTTCATCGCCCTGGAGGGCGGCGACGGCGCCGGCAAGTCCACCCAGGCCGAGGCGCTCGCCGAGTGGATCAGGGCCAAGGGGCACGAGGTCGTCCTCACCCGCGAGCCCGGGGCCACACCCGTGGGCAAGCGGCTGCGCTCGATCCTGCTCGACGTCTCGAGTGCCGGACTGTCCCACCGCGCGGAGGCACTGCTGTACGCGGCGGACCGCGCGGAGCACGTCGACACCGTCGTACGGCCCGCCCTGGAGCGCGGCGCGGTGGTCATCACCGACCGGTACGTCGACTCGTCCGTGGCCTACCAGGGCGCAGGCCGTGACCTGTCCCCGACCGAGATCGCGCGGATCTCGCGCTGGGCGACGAACGGCCTGGTCCCGCACCTGACGGTCCTTCTGGACGTGTCGCCGGAGGCTGCCCGCGAGCGTTTCACGGAGGCGCCGGACCGGCTGGAGTCGGAACCGGCGGAGTTCCACGCGCGCGTGCGCTCCGGTTTCCTCACCCTCGCCGCCGCCGACCCGGGGCGGTACCTGGTCGTCGACGCCGCACAGGAGCCCGAAGCCGTCACCACCGTCGTCCGGCACCGGCTCGACCAGTTGCTGCCCCTGTCCGAGGCCGAGATCAAGGCCCAGGAGGAGGCCCGCAGGAAGGCCGAGGAGGAGGCCCGCCGCAAGGCCGAGGAGGAGGCCGCGCGCAAGGCCGAGGAGGAGCGCCTCGAGCGCGAGCGCCAGGAGCAGCTCGCCAAGCTGCGCGCCGAGGAGGAGGAGCGCAAGCGGCGCGAGCTGGAGGAGGCGCAGCGCCGCGAGGCCGAACGGCAGGCCGAGGAGGCCCGGCTGCGCGCAGAGGAGGCGCGAAAGCGTGCCGAGGAGGAGCGGGTCCGGCTCCTCGCGGAGGAGAAGGCCCGCGCCGAGGAGGAGGCCCGCCGCAAGGCGGACGAGGAGCGGCGGCGCAAGCAGGCCGAGGAAGAGGCCAGGCTGCGCGCCGAGGCCGAGACCCGGCGGCTGGAGAAGCAGCGCAAGGCCGAGGAGGCGCTGCTGCGGGCCGAACAGGCCCGGCGTGCGGCCGAGCAGGCGGCCGCTGCGGCCTCGGTCGGCCCGAAGCCGCCCCGCCCGGCCGCCGCCGCGGCTTCGGCGGCCCCGCCGGAGGCGGTGACCGTGCCGACGCCGGTGGTGACTCCGACCAACGCGTCGGGCGGCCCGGTGGACGAGACGGCGGTGCTGCCGCCGGTCCGGATGGACAAGGAGCCCGAGCAGTCCTCCCGGACGTCGGCCGGGCCCGCGGCCGACGGCGAGGTGACGACCGAGCTGCCGCAGCCGTCGATCCCGGCAGGCGCCGCGGACGAGACGGCCGTCCTGCCTCCGGTGCGTGATCACGGCCCTGCCGACG
Organism: Streptomyces sp. P3; assembly: GCF_003032475.1. Taxonomy (NCBI): domain Bacteria; kingdom Bacillati; phylum Actinomycetota; class Actinomycetes; order Kitasatosporales; family Streptomycetaceae; genus Streptomyces; species Streptomyces sp. P3. Next base: position 1,676,315 of record NZ_CP028369.1, on the reverse strand, counting down.
AGACCGCCGTACTGCCTCCGGTCACGGACGAGAGCCCCTCGGACCGGGTGCCGCCGGGCTTCTTCCGCGACGAGCGGAGCGGACGGGCCGAGCGGGGGGGTGCGCGTCCGGACGGCGCCGACGACCGGACGCGCGAGCTGCCGCAGTTCGACGAGGAGGGCGCGCCCAGGCAGCGCCCACGGCCGGACTGGGCCGAGGAGACCCCGCTCGACGATCTGCCGACGCTGGCGGACGAACTGCTGGGACCGCACCGGGACGAGGACGACCGCGGCGAGGGCCGCGGCCGGGGCCGTCGCCGCTGAGCGTCGGACGCAGGACGCAGGACGCCGGACGAAGGACTCGGATGCGGGAGGCGGACGGGCGAGGTCGAACGTCCCGCCTCGAGCGGTGAGCGTCGGGCGAGCGGTTCGAGGCGGGGTGGGCCCCGGCCGCGTGGCCGCTCGCACCGACCGGGCCGTCAGCCTCGCAGACCCTCGCGGCCGGGAACCTGTTGTCAGTGGTGGCCCGCACAATGGAACCCGCAAGCGCGGAACGTGACGAAAGGGCGGCGTGACGCATGACCGTGTGGGACGACCTCGTCGGGCAGGAGAAGGTGAGCGAGCAGCTGATCGCCGCCGCTCGGGACGCCGACGCGTTCGTCACCGCGGCCGGCTCCGGCACCGCTCCGCCGGAGGCGTCGAAGATGACGCACGCCTGGTTGTTCACCGGCCCGCCGGGCGCCGGCCGCAGCCGAACGGCGCGGGCCTTCGCCGCCGCCCTGCAGTGCGTGAGTCCGGACCGGGCGTTGGGCGGCGTGCCGGGCTGCGGGTTCTGCGACGGTTGTCATACGGCGCTCATCGGCACGCACGCCGACGTCACGACCGTCGCCGCGGTCGGGTCGCAGATCCTCGCCGAGGACATGCGCGACACGGTCCGCAAGTCCTACACGTCGCCCGCCACGGGCCGCTGGCAGGTCATCCTCGTCGAGGACGCCGAGCGGCTGAACGAGAAGTCCGCCAACGCCGTGCTGAAGGCGGTCGAGGAGCCCGCCCCCCGCACGGTCTGGATGCTCTGCGCGCCCTCCCTGGAGGACGTGCTGCCCACCATCCGCTCCCGCTGCCGCCATCTGAACCTGCGCACGCCCTCCGTCGATGCCGTCGCCGACATGCTCGTACGGCGGGAGGGCATCGAGCCGGCCGTCGCCGCGGCCGCCGCCCGGGCCACCCAGGGGCACGTCGACCGGGCCCGCAGGCTCGCCACCGACCCCGCCGCGCGCGAACGCCGGGCGACCGTGCTGAAGGTGCCCCTGCGCGTCGACGACGTCGGCGGCTGCCTCAGAGCGGCCCAGGAGCTGGTCGACGCGGCCGCCGAGGACGCCAAACAGCTCGCGGAGGAGCGGGACGGCAAGGAGACCGAGGAGCTGAAGGCGGCACTGGGCGCGGTCCAGGGCGGCAGGATGCCGCGCGGCACGGCGGGCGTCATGAAGGACCTGGAGGACAAGCAGAAGCGGCGCAGGACGCGCACCCAGCGCGACAGCCTCGACCTCGCGCTCACCGACCTCACCGCCTTCTACCGGGATGTCCTGGCGCTTCAGCTCGGCTCCCGCGTCGCGATCGCCAACGCGGACGCCGAGGACGCGTTGGAGCGGCTCGCCCGGAGCAGCAGACCCGAGTCGACGCTCCGCCGCATCGACGCCATCGCGGCCTGCAGAGACGCCCTCGACCGCAACGTGGCCCCGCTGCTGGCGGTGGAGGCGATGACGCTCGCACTGAGAGCGGGCTGACGAGGACGCCGAACCCCGGACCCCGGACCGCTGAGCCTTGGGGACCACTGAACGGACTGCTGAGCCCCGGGGGTGCTGAACCCCGGGGAGCCGTTGGCCGCGGGTTGACGACGTCACTCGTCCGTGAGCACTTTGTGTACGCCAAGCATGCATCTCGTCGCTCACAGTTACGCTCGTCGGATGGACATCAGGCGTTCTCTTCGCAGGTCCCGTATCGGCGTCACCCTTCTTTCGCTCACCGCGCTGCTCGTCTCCGGGTGCTCCGCCGGGAAGCCGACGGGCACCGCCGGATCGACGGCGAGGGCGGCGCTCGCCGCGCTCCCGCGGGCCACGCCGTCGGCACTGGCGCCGTACTACGCGCAGAAGCCGAGCTGGCGCGGCTGCGGCGTCCCAGGGTTCGAGTGCGCCACGATGAAGGCGCCGCTCGACTACGCCGAGCCGGGCGCGGGCGATGTCCGGCTTGCGGTCGCCCGCAAGAAGGCGACGGGCCCGGGCAAGCGCCTCGGCTCGCTGCTGGTGAATCCGGGCGGACCGGGCGGCTCGGCGGTCGGCTACCTCCAGCAGTACGCCGGCATCGGTTATCCCGCCGCCGTCCGCGCCCGCTACGACATGGTCGCCGTCGACCCCAGAGGTGTGGCCCGCAGCGAGCCCGTGGAATGCCTCGACGGCCCGGAGATGGACGCGTACACGCAGACGGACACCACCCCCGACGACCGCCGGGAGAGAGGTGAACTCGTCGGTGCGTACAAGAAGTTCGCGGAGGCCTGTGGCGCGCGCTCGGCACGGCTGCTGCGTCATGTCTCCACCGTCGGGGCGGCCCGGGACATGGACATCCTGCGCGCCGTCCTGGGCGACGAAAGACTGACGTACGTAGGTGCGTCCTACGGAACGTTCCTCGGGGCGACGTACGCGGGCCTGTTCCCGAACCGGGTGGGCCGGGTCGTCCTCGACGGCGCGATGGATCCGGCGTTGCCCGCCCGCCGGCTGAACCTGGACCAGACGGCGGGGTTCGAGACGGCGTTCCGGTCGTTCGCGAAGGACTGCGTACGCCGGCCCGACTGCCCGCTCGCCGCGAAGGGCGCCCCTCCCGCCAAGGTCGGCGAGAACCTGAAGGCCTTCTTCCGCAGGCTCGACGCACACCCCCTCCCCGCCGGCGACCGGGACGGCCGAAGGCTGGGGGAGGCCCTCGCCACCACCGGCGTGATCGCCGCCATGTACGACGAGAGCACCTGGGAACAGTTGCGTGAGGCGCTTGCCTCCGCCATGAAGGAGGGCGACGGCGCGGGGCTGCTCATCCTCGCCGACGCCTACTACGAGCGCGACGCCGAGGGCCACTACGCCAACCTGATGGCCGCCAACGCCGCGGTGAACTGCCTGGACCTCCCCGCCGCCTTCTCCACCCCGGAGCAGGTGGAGAAGGCGCTGCCTGCCTTCGAGAAGGCGTCCCCCGTCTTCGGCGAGGGTCTCGCCTGGGCCTCTCTGAACTGCACGTACTGGCCGGTGGCGCCCACCGGCGAGCCGCAGCGCATCGAGGCGAGGGGCGCCGCGCCGATCGTCGTCGTCGGCACCACCCGCGACCCGGCCACCCCGTACCCCTGGGCGGTATCCCTCTCCCGCCAGCTCACCTCCGCCCACCTCCTCACCTACCAGGGCGACGGCCACACCGCCTACGGCCGCGGCAGCGCCTGCATCGACTCCGCGATCAACGCATACCTGCTCCACGGGACGCCTCCGGCGAAGGGAAAGCGCTGCTCATAGACCCTCGACCGGCTCCGCGCCCCGTACCCCCGGAGCCGGTGCGGAGCACCCCCGGAAACTGTGTAGACTTACCGACGTTGCTGATCGCACCATGGTGCGGACAGCGCGCCGCCTTAGCTCAGATGGCCAGAGCAACGCACTCGTAATGCGTAGGTCTCGGGTTCGAATCCCGAAGGCGGCTCGGATTAACCCCAGGACTCACTCGCCGTGACCTGGGGTTTTTTCATGTTCGGGGCATGCCGCATCACACGGCCGGGGTGCCGCGAGATGGCTTGCGTGAGCGATGCGTGAGCGGAGCGGTACGGCGCCCTACTTCTTGGGCTTCTTCCGGTTGCCCTTCTTCCTGGCCCTGGCCTCGGCTTTCGCTTTGTCCTTGGCCTTCTTGGCGGCCTTACGGGCCTCCTCCGCCCCGGTCTTCCGCTGGAGCGGGACCAGCCTGGCGGTGGCCTCGGCGGCGTTCTTCCCGACGTGAGGCAGGACGCACGAGTTGGTGCGTGATAGTGGGTGAGGTGTGTTGGCCTTGCTTACGGCGGCCTTCAGATGTTGGCGGTGCGGTCGGAGACGAGGCCGGCGATGGCGCGGTAGGTGTCGGGCAGGCGGTCGCGGCGATGTGTCCAGCGGGTCAGTTGTTTCCAGCGTTTGTGGTCGGCGAGGGCGTGTTCGACGGTGATGCGGTCCGAGGAGTGTTCGTGGCGGTCGCGTTCCCACTGCTCGACTCTGCCGGGCAATGCTCCCGGCCGGGGCTTTCTGGGCGGTGTGATCGCTTGGCCGCGGTGGTCACGGCTCAGGCCGAGGTAGCCGTCGTCCGGGAGGACCTCGACGTCGGGGAAGTGCCGGAAGCAGACGGCGATGCCTTCGTTGCGGGCCGCCGTGGCGTCGTGCATACGCCCAGGTCGCAGGGCGTCGGTCCACAACGTGCGGCCTTGCCGGTCGGCGATCACGGTGGCCTTCATCGTGTTCTGCTTCTTCTTGCCCGAGACGAAGGCGCGGCGTCCGCCGCGGCTGGCCGGTGGCCGGCGGACCTGGATCTCGGTGGCGTCCAAACGCAGCTCGACGCCTTCGGCCTGGGCATAGGCAAATACGTCCGTCAGCGTCCGAAGCCGCAGGCCGGGACGGTCGGGAACCGCGCACCCCCGCTCCGCCAGGAGCGTGCGCACCTCTCCGATCGCCCGGGTGACGGTGGAACGGTCTACACCGAACCGCAGCCCCAGCACCGAGTGCGGCAGGTCGTGCCGCAGATGGATCAGCGTGGCCACCAGTCTGTCGACGAACACCAGCTGATGGCTGGCGCCGGCACCCGCGGCCCGCTTCCTGGCCCCGCCCCGCGTCGCATGGCGACGACCCTCGACCCCGGCCTGCCACGGCTCGGCCAACTCCTCGACCAGACACGCGAGATGACGCCGAGAGATCCCCGTGAACAGCCGATGCGCCAGCACCGCCCGATTGACCATGATCGCCACAGCGGGATCATGCCATCCACCTGGCACGACACTTCACCCCGCTATCACGCACCAACTCGTAACAGCTCATCTCATTCGGCGGGTTGGTCTCTCCTGGCGCGGATACCAGCCGGGCCCGAATGCCTCTGGCGTGCGGGATCCTGCCGCTCCACTCATACGGGTGACGCGGCCCGTCTATGAGTAGTTGGCGAGGACCTGATGAGTGGTCGCACTCATGTCGTCATCGGGTCGCCTACCACAGACTGGAAGCTGTGAGCGTCACCCGGAACGTCAAACCCCGCGATCTGGCCGACTGGCCGACCTGTCGTTACCTCGCCCTGTTCTTCTGGAGCTGTACAGCACTCATCACGTTCGGCCCTGTCCTTCTCCTGGCTGGGCTGTCCGTCGCCTGGATGCAGCCGCTGACGTCGGTGGTCCCGTCCGTGAAAGTGACCGTGATCCAGGTTGGCCTCACTGCGGCTGTATTGAGTCCCCTCTACTTCGCCCCTGGCATCGGCCGTCTCGCCCGCTCAGCCCGGTTCGCACTGTTGGGCCCCGTGGCCATCGCCATCGTCCTGGCCGTGCTCCTTTGCGTGGGTCCCCACGTTTGAGCCGCATCACTCGGAAGATGCGGGTCAGCTGTCACGGACCTGGTCAAGGTCGACTCTGCGCCACTCACGGTCTTCTATCGGCCATTCGGAGCGGGCGCCCCGCTCCATCTGAGTACAAGTGCTCATGCACTTGATCGTGGCTTGGTGTTGGGTGGGCTCATGGTCACGAGCTGCCGGACTCCTCCGACCTGGCCCCGGTCACCTCGGATCTTGCCTAACGAGCTCGTGCACAGTAGGCGGTGAGGCGTCGCGTTCTCGATCGTCGATCATGAACGGGTGATGGGGAACGTGTCTCGTGCAGCGATCATCAGCAATCGCAGGATCACGGGCCTGTCGGCCGACGTGCTTGCTGAACTCGTCGCTGAAGTAGGCCCGTTGTGGCACGAGCGGCACCAGGCCAAGCTCGCGTCCCGGCCACGGAAGCGGGCGGTGGGCGCCGGCGCTGAGCATCAGCTGTGTTCGTCGGCCGTCTCCTGGCCACGCTCGTACATCTCCGTCACGCCACCACGCACGACGTGCTGGCCTGCTGGTTCGGCGTCGACCGCTCCACCATCACCCGGGCCATCGGTGAGATGCGGCCTCTGCTCGCCGAGCGAGGCTGCACGATCACCCCCGGAGTGCGGCTCCGGACACTCACGGAGGTCGTCGACCATCTCGGCGCCAGCGGGAAGACCGGCATCATCGACGGCACCGAGATACGAGTCAGGCGCCCGGCCGCCGGACGCAAAGACCGGGAGAAGTTCATCTCCGGCAAGAGCAAGCAGAACGCGGTCAAGACCATGGTCGTCACGGATGGCGACGGCCGGATGCTGTTCTGCAGCCCGACTGAGCACGGCAGCTGCGCGGACATCACTCATGCCCGCCAGTTAGGGCTGGTCAGGCTCTTGGAGGGCGGCCCGGCAGCCGAGATTCTCGCGGATGCCGGCTACCAGGGCCTGGGAGCCCAGACCGGCGGGCGTGTGGTGACACCACCGCACCGCAAGTTCAAGAAGAACGCCCCCGACTGGTACGAGGAGATGCACGAGCGCCAGCGCAAAGCCCACTCCTCGCGGCGCATCCGCGTCGAGCACGGCATCGCGCACCTGAAGAACTGGCGGGCGCTGGCCCGCCACCTTGGCCGCCGAGAGCACATCAGCGACACCGTGCAAGCCGCGTCGCCGCCCTGTTGTCCCACCAGCAGATCGCGGACCTGAGCCCGGCACGAACGATGTGAAACGCCGAGCCACACCCCGGCTCACGACGCCTCACCGCCTACTGTGCACGAGCTCGTTAGTGTGCTGCGTCGGCTGCGTACGGCTGTCGAAGCCCCGGTCCCGGTCAGGGCGTGGGCGAGGCGTCGGTGAGTGACATCCACCGGCGTACGGTCTCCTGGTGGGAACCGATCGCCGTGCTTGCGGCCACTGCCTCCGCATCTCCCTCGGAACACGGCATCCCTGCGTGGGTCAAAAGGGCGAGCGGCCACTCGGGGGCCGCTCCGGTCGGCGCTCCGTCGAAGGCGGTCCAGTCCCAGGGCCCCTTGAACTGCCAGGCTCGCCCTGCTGCGTCGGCGACCTCATCGCCGGGTGAGAGGGCCGCGTAGGGGCGCATCAGCAGCTCGAAGACGTAGGGGATTCCGTTGTCGGGGTGGAGGGCGTAGCCCGTGCCGTCGAGATGGCTTCCGTCTGGGTAGTCACGGTAGGACAGGCCGCGGCGCAGCACGGACACGGTGCGGTGGGGGCGCGGCAGCCAGCCCGTCTCGAGCGGCGGGTCGTGGTGATCGACAGCCGTCACGTGCACCACCGTCGGTGGAACTCCGACCCGGCAGACGTCCCCCGCCTTCAAATGGCCGGGCGGCGGATCGGTTCGGAACAACTCCACCTCCACCTCAGGCGCGGTGCGCCCGCCGCTGTTCACGCCCAGGGCGACGATCCCGTTCCAGTGCACGGAATCGCTGTCGGCGTCGATGTCCCACCACGGCCATCGCACCGACACGTGATCCCACCGCACAGCCTGCTCGACTCCGGCCGGCGTGAAGGGGCAGGAAACCGACAGCACGTCGCCGACCCGGAAATCGCCCGCATCCGTCATAGGGCCAGGCTAGAGGGGTGGCCTTCACGATCTGCGGGGCCCTGCCAGCCGGTCCGAACCGCGGGGCGGTGATGATCACTGTCAGGATCAGCCCCTCGAACCGGGACTCCGGCAGCGGCGCTGGTGCGGTGGTGACGCCGGAAACGGTCAGGTTGTCGAGCAGGGGGCGCGGCCGAACCCCGGGACGGACTGCAGCCGGCTCGGCAGGCCGGTGCGTGGCGTCTGCGTCGGTCCCCTCCGTGTAGGGTCTCGCCGGCGTGATCGCATGAGTGGGCGAGGGGAGGGGGAGTCGTGAGCGAGTCCGTTTCGGTGGGGGGCGACTTCGAGGAGCTGGGGCCCGAGCGGGGCGGGGAGCTGGCCGCCCGCTGGTGGCAGTGGGCGTTGTCCGCGCCCGACGACCGCAGTCCTGTCAGTGATCGGACGGGGGAGTTCGCGGGCTGGGGTCAGGCGGACGATGTCTGGTTCCTGGCCGGTACCTACGGCGGTCGCGTGGAGCGACGCTGTTCCATTCCCGCGGGGCGGCCGGTCTTCTTCCCGGTGTTCAACACCCAGCGGCCCCTGACGCCGGCGTCCCGCGAGCCGATGGTGATGGAGGTCGCCGACGCCAGGGCGTTCCTCAACGGAGTCCCGCTGCCGATGCGGGAGTTCACCTCGAAGCCGTTCCGTGCGGCACTGCGCAAGCGCGCCGCCTGGGGGCTGTGGTGTGCGTTCGAGCCGTTGCCCGTCGGCCACTACGTGCTCGAGATCAAGGCCCGCACCACCGGGGGTTTCTGGGTGGACACGACGTACCACCTCGCCGTCGTCGACAGCTGAGCGCCGGCCCGGGTCCGCGTCCGATGCGCCGTCCGTGTCCTGCGGGCCCGGGCCGGTCGGGGCCGGGCCGGTCGGGGCCGGGACGCGGAAGCCGAGGGTTACTCCAGTTGCGTTGCGCGTCTCTTCAGGTCCTCGGCGACGGTGTCCTGGTCGGGGCCGAAGGAGAGCAGATCCGCGGCTGCCTCCCGGAGGAGGCGTGGGTCGTCGGGGCGCTGCAGGCAGGCCAGGCGGTAGGAGAGGGTGCGGGCCCAGGGCGGGAGGGCCGTCCAGTCCTCGGTGAGGACGTTCCGCAGCATGGCGAGGATCTCGTCGGCCGTCGCGAAGGTGAGCTTCTCGACGAAGTCACGCGTCGCTTCGTTGATCGCGTGGCTGTCGGCGTCGTCGACGGCCCGGCCGAGGCTCCTGGCCGCGGGGGTCGGGTCGGGTGTCATTCGGGTGCGTAGTCCTCGACCAGTTCGGCGACGAAGGAGAGCAGGGCGTCGACGCGGTGCCGGTCCTCGTGCCGTTCGCGCAGGGCGCGGTCCAGTGCCCGCAGCCGGTCCAGGGCGGCCGGAACCCGGTCCCGCACCTCGTCGAGGTGTTCGGTGGTGATCAGGTTCAGGCAGTCGGTGAGGAGGCGCCGGGTGGCCGGTGCGGGGGGCGCCGGGTCGGGGGCGGCGAAGCCGGTGGTCAGGTAGCGCGCGGGGTCGGTGAGGCTCCAGCCGACGACGGCGCCGTGCTGGACGAGGAGCGCCACGTCGGGGGCGATGCCGACCCGGGCGTCCAGCGGCTCGTCCAGGACGTCGAGGTCGCGCAGGCACGTGAGCACGGTGTCCCCGGGGGCGCGGCAGAGTTCCGTGGTCACCTCCAGGCGGAAGTCCCGGGCCTCGTCCGCGCGGAGGCCGCCCGGCCGGACGTCGGGTGTGGCGGGAAGGCGGGCGGAGTCCTCGGGGTCGGCGGCCGCACCGGCGATCTGGAACTCGGCGCCGACCAAATGCCGGCCCGCCTTGTCGAACCGGAGCTCGTCGGGCGTGTCCCACAGCCAGGGCTGACTGCCGAAGGTGTCCAGCAGGAACCGTCCGCGTTCCTGGACGTCCGCGTACGACGCGACACGCACCCGGAAGTCCCGGAAGTCGAAGCGCGGGCGGATGACGAGCGGATCGTCCGTCACCGTCGCGGTCCAGTCGTCGTCGATGGTGATCCTCATCGTGCGTGCCACCTCATCTGACCTGCTCTGCGGGAGCCATGAAGCCGTTCTTGGCCGGAATCCTGCCTTCCACCACGTCCGCGTGTGTGATCGGCCCGCCGGGATCGCTGGGCAGGCCGCCCAGCGCCTCGGCCCCGGAAGGACCCTTGATGCCGGACGACCCGTATGCCGTGATGACGTTGCCGGCCCCGGTGCGGTCGGCCCGGACCACCACGATGTCGTCGCCCTGACGGAAGATCAGGTTTCCGCTGCCCGCGGTGGAGTGGTACACGGCGTCCGGATTCTTCAGGATCTCCGTGACCATTTCCTCGCTGAAGCCGTGGTCGTCCGCGTGGTAGTTGCCGGCCTTCTTGAATTTGCCGTCCTGGGCCCTCTCGATGACGTCGTCCATCGCCTTGAGGGCGTCGTCCCTCGCCTTCTGGGCCTTCTCCTCCTTCGTGTACTTGGGCATGAGGCCCAGTGGGTCGGATCCGCTGAGCGGATTGTCCACGTACGCGCAGGGGTTGGGGGCCGGAGCGAGTCCGAGGGGGTCGGGGGAGGTGTAGCGCCCGGTCTCGGGGTCGTAGTGGCGGAAGTAGTTGTAGTGGAGGCCGGTCTCGGGGTCGTAGTACTGGCCGGGGAAGCGCAGCGGGGTGTAGGCGCTGCTGTCCCGGGCCCAGGCGGTCGTGCCCCAGAGCGTGCTGCGGCTGCGCCACGCGATGCCGCCGGACTCGTCGATCAGCTCGGTGGGGGTGCCGACGACGTCGGTGGCGATGGCGAAGAACCGGCGGTCGATCTCCTCCTGGCGGGCGTCGGCGGTGAGGATGCGCTCGGTCTGGGCGAGGGGCGTGCCGGCGCGGTGGTCCCAGGTGAGGGCGACCGTGTGCGGCACGTCCGGCCGGTGGCTGGTCTGTTCGCACAGGGTGAGGCCGTCCCAGGTGAACCGGGTCTCCTCGACGACGCTCTCGCCGTCGGACGCCATGCGCTGCTTCGCGGTGCGGCGGCCCAGCGGGTCGTAGCGGTACCGCCACAGGGTCCCGTCGGGTGTGGTGACGGAGGTGAGGCGGTTCTCCGGGTCCCAGGTGTAGCGCCAGGTGTCGGGTTTGCGGGAGAGACGGGTCTTCTGCCGCAGGACGACCCGGCCGAGGGCGTCGTGCTCGAAGCGGACGTCTCCGGCGCGGGTGACGCGGGTGCCGGTGTAGGAGCGCGCTCCGGTGGCCTCGCTGCCGGGATGGCGGGACGGCCAGGACGCCGAGGTCTGGTTGCCGGCGTCGTCGTACGCGTAGCGCTCCGTCCAGTCCCGGGCGTGGACGGCGGTGACCCGGCCCGTCGGGTCCAGGTCGAAGGTGCGCGTGCCGGACCTCCGGTCCGCGACGGAGATCAGGTGGCCGTCGGCGCGGTAGGCGTAGGCGCGGCTGTTGACGGCCCGGACCCCGGCGGTGATGTGCTGCGCGGCGAGCCGTCCGGCGTCGTCCCAGGTGGACGACACGGTGATCGCGTCGCCGAAGACGCGGGCGAGTTCCCGGCCGGCGGCGTCGTGGGTGAAGCCCACCCGGTGGCCGCCGGTCGCCAGGTGCTCCAGTCGTCCGTCGTCACCGTAGGCGTAGGACGTGACATGGCCGGTGGGCGTGGTGCGCTGCCTGCGGCGGCCCAGGGCGTCGTAGGAGTAGGAGACGGGACGGCCGTCCACCAGCTCGGTCTTGACCTTCCCCCGCCGGTCGTACTGGTAGCGGAGCTCTCCGTCCGGGCCGGCCGCCTCCAGCAGGCGCCCGGCCCGGTCGTGGACGTAGGTGGTCACGCGGCCGTCGACGTCCTTGCGGACCACCCGGCCCAGCTGGTCGCGCTCGAAGGCGATGGTCCCGCCGAGCGCGTCGGTACGGGCGGCGAGCCGGCCCGCGGCGTCCACCCGGTAGGTGAGGGTGCGGCCGTCGAAGTCGGTCTCGGAGACGACGTCGCCGGCCGCGTCGTACGTGTAGGTCCAGTTCAGCCCTTGTGGGTCGGTGACGCGGGTGAGGCGCAGCTCGGTGTCGTGCTCGAACGTGTAGCGGGCGCCGTCGGGCCGGGTCCGGGCGACTGGAAGGTCGAAGTGGGTGTACTCGAAGCGTGAGACGCCACCGCAGGCGTCGGTGTGGGCGAGCAGGTTGCCCTCGCCGTCGTACGTCCACGACTCCGTGGCGTCGTCGGGTCCGGTACGCCGGGCGAGCTGCCCGTCGGCGTGCCACTCCAGGCGGGTGACGGCGCCCATCGGGTCGGTGACCCGGACCGGCCTGCCGAGGGCGTCCCGCTCCGTGCGGGTGACCGCGCCGTCGGGAGCGGTCACCTCCAGGGGCAGACCGGCCGCGTCGCACATCACGCGGGTCGTCGCGCCGAGGGCATCGGTGACCGAGGTGAGCCGGCCGGCGTGGTCGTAGGTGTGGCGGGTGGTGGACCCGGCCTGGTCGGTGACCGCCGTGCGGTTGCCGCGTTCGTCGAACTCGTGGACCACGCGGGTTCCGTCCGGTCCGAAGACCTCCACGGGCAGACCGAACGGGCCGCGCACCGTACGCAGTTCGCTTCCGTCGGGGCGGACGGCGCAGACGACCCGCCCGTCCTCGTCGTAGGAGAAGGCGGTGGTGAGGCCCAGCGGATCGGTGCGTGTCAGCAGGTTGCCGCGGGGGTCGTAGGTGAACCGGGTGGTGTGGCCGAGCGGGTCGGTGACGGCCAGCAGGCGGCAGCCGGGGCCGAACAGGTGGCGGGTCGCGTGCCCGTCGGCGGTGGTGAGCGTGGTGGTCCGGTGGCCGGTCCCGGGATCGGGTCCGGTGTAGGTCAGGGCGATCTGGACGTGACCGGCCTCGCCGCCCTCCGCCACGACGCGGTCGTGGTCGTCGTAGAGGTAGTCGTAGCGGTGTCCGTTGGAGTCGATCCAGGCGATGACGCGGCGGCGGTCGTCGTAGACGAAGGTGGTGGTGGCGCCCGACGGCTTGGTGACCGTGGTGAGGTTGCCGTTCTGGTAGCCGTAGCTCATCAGGGGCAGGTCGGCGCCGCCTTCGCCCGCGCGGGCCAGGGACAGGGCGGTGACGAGGCCGTCGGCGGACGACAGGTTCACCCGGTGGCCCGCCGAGTGGACGAGGGCCAGCGGCAGGCCGTCCGCGTCGCGCTGGACGGTGATCGTGTGGCCGTTGCGCTCGGTGACGTCCGACAGCCAGGCGACGCCGTCGCCGCCGGGTTCGGCCCCCGGCGGGGCGGCGAAGCGGAAGACCAGACCGCTGTCGGGGTCGGTGACCGTGTAGTCGCCGTCGGCGTCCCGGGCGAGTCGCGTGCGGTTGCGGCCCGACTCCGGAGTGGTGGGCGCGCCGGGGACCGGGTGCGGGTACGGGATCAGGAGTCCGTCGGCGGTGATGTGGAGGACGCCGACGGCGTCGATCTGCAGGCGCTCGTCGACGGTGGACGTCCAGGCGGGTCCCAGGAAGCGGCCGGCCGTGCAGCCGGACTCGGTGCGGCGGGTGAACTGCAGCGGCAGGATGCCGGGGAGCTGGAGGTCGGTCTGGGGCAGGTACATCCGGCCCGTGGCGAGGTCCACCGGGTCGCCGCCGGGGTTGCGGTCGCCGTCCGGGGTGTTGTGCGTCCCGTCCGGGGCGTCGTCGACCAGGCGGCGCAGCCGTGCGGCCTCGGCGGCGTCCTCCGCTATCCGCACGCCCTTCACCGCGGCGCCGCCGCCCCCGGTGGCCACGGTCAGCGCGACGTCCGGCAGCAGCCGTCCCAGGCCCTCGCCGGGGTCCTTCATGAAGTCGGTGACCATCTGCTTGCCGGTGCCGACCGGGTCGTTCGCGGCGACGACCAGCCCGGCGGCCAGGCTGTTGAGGGAGGTGAGGTACTCGGCCGGGTGGGTGATGTTGTACGGGTCCATCGGGTTGATGCCGCGGACGAAGTTGAGGATGCCGGCGGTGCCCTTGATGACGCCGCCGCCGACGTGGTCGCCCATGATCTGCAGTTCCTGCATGCCGTCGTTCAACTGCTCGGCGTAGGACGGCTTCTCGGGGGCGGTGTCGCGGGCGGCGCGGACGGCGGAGCGTGCGGTCTCGGCCGCCGTGTTGCGTTGCTTGCGGGCCTCGGTGAGCAGGTCCTGGGCGTCCTGCATCAGCTTCTTGCCGGGGTCGTCGAAGGTCGCCGACGGCTTGGCGGGCAGCGTGGACAGGTCGCGCTTGTCGGCGGGCTGCGCGTTGTAGCGGTCGACGGCGCTGTTGTAGTCGTCGACCTTCTTGCGGTGGGCGTCGGCGGCGTCCTCGGAGGCCTTGACGCCCTCCTTCCACTTGTCGATCGCCGTCTGCGCCTGCCCCTGCGCCCAGGTGACGGTGCCGGCGAACGCCTCGAGCGCGGCCGCCGCCTTCTCGCAGGCGTCGGCGCCGGTGAACCACTTGGGCGGCTGGGTGCCGACCGCGGTGCGCAGGGCCTCGGCCGTCTCGCCCTTGAGCCGGGACGAGTCGAGGCCCTTGAGGCCCTCGCCCGCGCTGTCGAAGGAGGTCTGGAAGCCGCGGAGCTTCTCGGCGGTGGAGCGGATCTTGTCGGCGCTGCCGTAGATCAGCTTGGTCTTGTCCTCGGTCTGCCCGAGGTCCATCTCGTCGACCTCGGCGCCCAGTCGGTTCGCGACCGAACGGGACTGTTCGCGCACCCAGTCCGCGCCGGTCTGCCAGCCGGCGTCCTCCAGTTTGTCGGCCGTCCAGTTGCCGGCGTCCTCGACCCGGTCGCCGACCCACGCGACGCCGTCCTCGACCGCGTCCTCGACCGAGTCGGGCGTGATGTCACTGATGAAGTCGCCGATGCCCACAGTCAGTTGCCCCCGGAGTCGCCCTGTTGCTGTTGCTGCCGCGCGCGTTCCTCCGGCGACGGGCCGAAGGTGTCGTCCAGTGCCTGGTTCCACTGGTCGTCGGAGATGCCGAGCGCGTCGTTGAGCAACTCCGACCGCCGGCCGCCGTCGCCCTCGGTGAGGACGGTGCGCCCGGTGTCCTTCCAGGTCTGCTCGATGTCCTGACCGGCCTTGTCGAACGACTCGCCGCTCCAGTCGGGGTCCAGGGAGTCCGGTGTGAAGACGTCGCCCCAGTCCTGCTGGGTGATCTCCGCCTCACTGGCGTGCGGGTTGCCGCCCATCACGGAGTTGACGCCCACCTTCAACGAGCCCGCTATGTACTGGTCGTGCTCCCACTGGGTGCCCGCCGCGAGGCCGAGGCGGTTCGCGAGGGCGCTGGCATCGTGGACCAGGGCGCGCACCCCCCACTCCCAGCGTTCGCAGAAGTCCTCGAAGTCCGCCGACAGGCCGTGGTGCCCGGCCTCCATCTGGGTCATGGCCAGCTCCGAGAAGCCCTTGCCCATCACCGAGCCGGTGGCGCCGCCGAGGTCGCCGAGCTGGTCGATCGTCGCGCCCACGCCCTGGGTGAACTTCGCGACGGCGGCCTCGCCGAGCCGAAGGTCCGTTCCCTCGCCGCTCACGGCCGCCTCCCCGCCGCCGCACCGGCGTCGACGGCGACCGCGTCCGGGACGATGCCGACGACCGGCGGGAAGAACATCGACCCCTCGCCGGTGGCGATGTCGACGGCCAGCCCGGCGGGCTCGCCGAGGGCCGGCACGATCTCGTCGACGATGCGCGCGCCGAGCAGCGCCGCGTAGTCCACGGGCCGGTCGCCGGGTCCGTGGTGCAGGGCGAACCGGGCGAGCGCGCTCTCGTCGGTGAACCCGCAGATCCACCGCACCCCGCCCGACCGCACCGACCACAGACCTCCGTCGGCCACCGGCACCAGCAGCACCGAGCGCCGCATCTCGCCGACCAGGGCACGCGGGTCGCCGCCCCCGTCTCTGCGCTCCGCGATCCGCTCGGCGAGTGCCGCTCTCGACTGCTGCACGGTTCCTCCCCGGTCCCAGGTGCCTCATGGCACCGTAGATCAGGACGCACGGCACGAACGGGTCGGTTCTTGTGAAGGTTCGCCGCGACGGCGTCGCCTGGCTGGCGGCCGACACCGTAACCATCCTGGAGGCGGCATGAGTAGGAGTACTCAGTCGCTCTGTCAGATCGCGCGGATACAGTGCGTTGCGACACACGGGACAGCGTCCGCAACAGCAGGCACAGACCGCGCTGCGGAGGCGTACGACGGGGAGAGATCGCTGGTGGCTTGGGACGAGTGGGAACAGGTCAAGGCCGCGGCGGCCGAGCGTCACTCCACTCATATGCAGCTGAACCAACTGCTGGCTGATCAGGGCGGCGGCGCTCCCACGGGTGGGACGAAGTCCGGATCGGATGGGGGCTCCGGTACGCTGCGCCACTCGAACGGGCCATGGACCCACGCCGCAGGCACATCCAACGAGCTGAAGATCAGCACCGAGTCCACGAGGACGAGCCTGCAGTCAGGCCACACGGGTGTGTCGACCGGGGCTGTAGGCCTCGGGAGCCTGGCTGCGTTAAAGACGGTACTCACCACCTGGGAGAAGCGGCTGGAGGCGGTGCGGGACGAGTGTGAGTCGCTGGAGCCCAAGCTGCGCGCCGTCGCCAAGGACATGGGTGAGCTTGACAGTGCCGTTGCTGCCAAGGCGCGCGCTGTACAAGTCTCGGGAGGGGGCAAGGACCAGTGACAGCGGTGTTGACCTGGCAGCAGCTGCGGGACCTGAAGCTCTCGGAGCTGGATGACGCGGCCGACAGTTGGGCCAAGGTCTCGCAGCATGCGGATGCCTCGGCAGAACGCGTGGATGCCGAGATGGCCGGCAAGTTGTCCAAGAGCCAGGAGAGCGAATCGGCGAAGGCTGCCGTCCGAAGACTGCGGCGACTGAGCCGCAACTACCACTACATCCACGCCGAGTGCGGGCTGATTCGCGCTTCGGTGAACGGTCTATCTACCGAACTCGGTGCCCCTCAGAGGCGGTTGAATGACGCGTTGGACGACGCCGCTGCCTTGTCGTACACAGTGAACGAGGACGGAAGCATCGGGTACCCGGCCTGCGGCAAGAACGAGTTGACCGGGGAAGAGATCCCCGGCGGCTCGGCAGTGGGCAACAACGGCATGCTGACGCCGGGCAACAACGGGTTGTACCCACCGAGCGACAAGGGGCTGTACACCCCCGGTACGGGTCCCGGAGCGCCCAGCCTGATCAACCCCAACGCCAACCACGCCAAGGCGCAGGACATCGCCGACCGCATGGCTCACGCTCTGCGGGAGGCCCGGGAAATCGACGAACGCTACAGGCAGGCCCTGAGCGAGCTCAAGGCAGCGCCTGGACTGATGGTCGACGCGAAGACCTGGGCCGACGCTGCCGCCGATGTCAAGGCAGTGGGCGAGGCTGCAGCGGAGTACCTGAAGGACGAGATCCCGCTCGACGAGTCCCCAGCCGCTCGCAAGGACTGGTGGGACCACCTCACTCAAGAGCAACGGGAGGAGTACCTGGCGGTCTACCCGGACGTGATCGGAAACCTGGACGGCATTCCGGCGACCGTGCGGGACGATGCCAATCGGGAGAACATCCAGCTTCTCATCGGCAAACTCTCGGGGAAAAATGACGATGAGTCGAAGTCGATGCTGGACGGACTGAAAGGGATACAAGAGAAACTTCAGGAACCAAGTATTCCTCCGATGTATCTCCTGGGTATCGGGGACGAAGGAAACGGCCGCGCGATTGTTTCCTATGGCAACCCCGACACGGCGAAGAACGTCTCCGCGTATGTCCCTGGACTTGGGACAAAGCTGGACGACGAGTTCGTCGGTGGCACAATGAAACGAGCTCAGGACACTGCTCTTGGTGCCCGTGAGGCCGACCCTCACAGCTCCACCGCGTCTATTGTCTGGCTCGGCTACGACGCACCTCAGACCTCCCCAACGGACCTCGCCGCCAACACGGACGTCATGTTCAGAGAAAACGCCGAAAGCGGAGCCCCTGCGTACAACAGCTTCATGGCAGGAATCTCGGCGACGAACGCGAACGCGGATCCGCATATTACGGCCATTGGACACTCATACGGTTCCCTGACCGTCGGTTTGGCGGCTCAGGAGAAGGGCGGGATCCCCGGAGCGGACGACATCATCCTCGTCGGTAGCCCCGGCACCGGTGCGAAGACCGCCGATGATCTGAACGTCGGCAAGCACCATGTATTCGTCGGCGCGGCCGACAACGACATCGTCACTAAGTTCCCTAATCACAATGAGGCCAGTGGTATGGGGGCTGGAGCTGCTGGTGGAGGATCGGCAGGGCTCGTATTGGGATTGGGAATGGCCGGCCCTGCGGGTGGAGTCGTTGGGGGAGTAGCCGGTACCGTCGTGGGTGGCGTCGCCGGCTACATGGCTCAAGATCAGCAGACGGATCCCAGTCAGATCTGGTTCGGAACCGATCCGGCGAACAAGGCGTTTGGGGCCACACGCTTCCTGGTCGACGACGGCCCTCCTGTGACCGAGGGTGGGTTTGATGCGCACTCGCAATATTTCACCCCTACGAAGGATCAGATGTCTGCCGACAATATTGCAAAAATTGTGGTCGGCAAGTCTGACGAAATCGTTTTGGAGCAGCCGCGATGAGAGGCATCAGAATCACGTTCCTGGTAGGAATTCTATTTTTGGCAGGATGTGGAGCTTCGGAGCAGCCGGCTGAGGGGAAGTCGAAGATGAACATGCAGGAAGCGGCGGAACATGCGGACAGCATTCTGGATGGGACGTTCGCTGCCATCAAGCCTGCAGTCCATTGGACTCATGGGGAAACCACCGTCGGCAGCTGTGATGTGTCGCGGCGTCGCGCAGTGATGACCGTCATCTCGCCGGAACGCAGAGGTAGTTTCCTCGGGGTGGTGGAGCGCTATTGGAAGGCCGAGGGGTACCGACAGCTCGGTGTGAACCGAAGCGCCAAGAGCCCTGCGACGTACTTCGAGACGCCCGACCAGTTCCGTGTGCGCCTCCTCATCGGCGGCAACGGTCAAGCCTTCTTCGAGGTGGCTACACCGTGTGTCACCAAGTCCTCGGTGTCGCCACCGACGGCCGAGACGGTCGGCCCCAATTACGCGGGAGGATCGATTCCAAACCCCGACGTCCGATCGGAGCTCTGGTCAGCAACCACCCCGATCCCCTCTGCGCCCAGAACTTGATCAAGTGGAATCAGTCGTCGTCTCCCACTCCACCGCGTTCCTTGGTCCGCTCTGGTGGCAGTCCGGTGAGCAGCGAGAGGCTCGATTCCACGGATCCGTCCAGCTTGCGCATCTTCTCCAGCATGCGGGCCCGAGCCTTCTCACGGCGGAGGTCAAATTCGGCTCG
Organism: Streptomyces sp. P3; assembly: GCF_003032475.1. Taxonomy (NCBI): domain Bacteria; kingdom Bacillati; phylum Actinomycetota; class Actinomycetes; order Kitasatosporales; family Streptomycetaceae; genus Streptomyces; species Streptomyces sp. P3. The sequence goes on along the minus strand of NZ_CP028369.1, from coordinate 1,657,449 downwards.
GACGGCCTTCGCGACCATGTCTTTCTTCGTCATCCCCAGAGAATGGGTGCCGTTCGTCAGTAGCTCGTCCATGGCCGCATTCCGCTGACTCCGGGACGTCTTGGTCCACGTCCCAGCCACCCAAAACGGCATGCAGTGTCGCCCGCGATCTCGGCACGCTCTGACGGGAACGGGGCAAGCGGAAGGTGACTTCGGTCAGGGTGGGCCGGAGGTCGCGTACTACCGCGCCCTCTTCGACGACGCCCGCACCACCGCGCTGCCACCGACGGAATCACTCACGCTGATCCGCCGCATCGCCAAGGAGTACCGAGCATGAGCCAAGACCTCTACATACATTCGGCACTCCCGGGAGCGGTGTGGCGTGCCAGCAGCTACAGCGGGGGGCAGGGGAATTGTGTCGAGGTCGCCGGCAACCTCCCCGGTGTCGTTCCCGTCCGTGACAGCAAGCGGTCCGGTAGGCCCGCGATCGCCTTCTCCCCGCGGGCCTGGGGTGCTTTCGTCGGTCATCTTCGCTGAGAACGGCAGCACCGACGGGGTTCGTCAGGCGCCGGTCAGGCTGAGCGGGCGCCACCAGGTGGGGTTGTCCCGGTACCAGGCGACCGTGGCGGTGAGGCCCTCGTCGAAGGGGACCCGGGGGGCGTAGCCGAGTTCGGTGCGGATCCTGGAGTCGTCCAGGGCGTAGCGCAGGTCGTGGCCCTTGCGGTCGGGGGCGCGGTCGACGAGGGACGGGTCGGCCCCGCACAGGTCGAGGAGCAGGTCGGTGATCTCCCGGTTGGTGCGTTCGGTGCCGCCGCCGACGTTGTACACCTCGCCGGGTCGGCCGCCCGTCAGCACCAGCTGTACGGCACGGCAGTGGTCGGAGACGTGCAGCCACTCGCGGACGTTGGCGCCGTCGCCGTAGAGGGGGACGGGGACGCCGTCGAGCAGGTTGGTGGTGAACAGCGGGATGAGCTTCTCGACGTGCTGGTAGGGGCCGTAGTTGTTGGAGCAGCGGGTGACGGACACGTCCAGTCCGTGGGTGCGGGCGTAGGCGAGGGTGATGAGGTCGCTCGCCGCCTTGGACGCCGCGTAGGGCGAGTTGGGGGCGAGCGGCCAGTCCTCGGTCCAGCTGCCGTGGGCGATGGAGCCGTACACCTCGTCGGTGGACACGTGCACCACGCGGGACACGCCGGCGGCGAGGCTCGCCTCCATGACGTTGTGCGTGCCGACGCAGTTGGTGCTGACGAAGTCGGCCGCGCGCACCAGGGAGCGGTCGACGTGGGACTCGGCGGCGAAGTGGACGACGGCGTCGTGCCCGGGGACGAGGCCGCGCAGCAGGTCGCGGTCGCAGATGTCGCCGTGGACGAAGGTCAGCCGGGGGTGTTCGGCGGGGAGGTTCGCCCGGTTGCCGGCGTAGGTGAGTTTGTCGAGGACGGTGATCTCGGCTTGTTCGTATCCGGCGTACTCACCGCTCAGCATCGCTCGCACGTAGTGGGAGCCGATGAAGCCGGCCGCGCCGGTGACCAGGATACGCATGCGGCTCACGCTGGCCCCGGGCGCTAGAGAACCCCTACACCCGCGATCGACGCCCGTCGTGGCCCGTCCGTGCCGGCCCGCCCTGCCGGCGCCGCGCGGGCACGCGCGCGGGCATCCGCGTTCCATCGGGGTTCCGTCCAGGTTCAAGACGCGTCGACCAGGGTGGAGGCATGATCCCAACGCCCAAGGAGCACTCATGACCGAGGCGCAGAAGGTCCCCGACGTGCGCAAGACGGTGACGGTGGACGTGCCCGCGGACCGGGCCTTCGCCATTTTCGCCGAGCGTCCCGTCGAATGGTTCCCCGAGAGGCACGTCTTCGTCGAGGACCGGGTGTCGCTCACCATCGAACCCTTCGAGGGCGGCCGCTACTACGAGGTCGGCGCCGACGGCACCGAGATCGCCTGGGGCACGGTGGTGGAGTGGAACCCGTCCAAGCGGATCGTGCTGACCTGGCGGGTCGGCCCGCACTGGCAGCCGATCTTCGACGACGAGAAGGCGAGCTTCATCGAGGTCGACTTCGAGCCGGCCGGAGCCGGGCGGACGACCGTGGCGCTCACCCACAGCGGACTGCACCGGCACGGTGAGATCGCGCCGCAGATCCACGCGGCGCTCGACGGCCCGAGCCCCGGCGACACGCTGGCCCGCTACGAGCAGGTCGTCGCCCGGGTCTCCGCGGCGGCGCAGGCGGTCCCCGTGACGCTCGTCAACCGGTTCCAGCTGACGGGGACGGCCGAGGAGTTCGAGCAGGTCTTCGCCGCGACCTCGGAGTTCTTCGCGGCCCAGCCGGGTTTCGTCGAGCACACCCTGCACCGGCGGCTCGGCGATCCGGCGTCGTACGTGAACATCGCGCGCTGGGCGGACAACGCCAGTCTGCGGGCGGCGGTGGCGCAGCCGGAGTTCCAGCCGCACAGCGCGGCGCTGCGGGCGCTCGCCGTGTCGAGCCCGGAGCTGTACGAGGCCCGTCTGCAGGTGACGGCAGCCGACGCGGGGTGAACGGCCGGGTGCGGGAACGGCGTGGGTCGCCGTTCCCGCACCGGGTCATGTCGGCTGGGTGAACAGGGCGGTCGGGGCGACGAAGTCGAGCGCGGGATCGGCCGACAGGATCGAGTGCTGCAACTGCTGCAGTCGCGCCGAGGGTTCCAGTCCGAGCTCGTCGGCCAGCTCGCCGCGCACGCGCTGGTAGACCTCCAGGGCACGCCAGCGCTGCCCCGAGCGGTAGAGGGCGATCATGAGCTTGGCGCAGAAGTTCTCGTGCATGGGATTGCGGGCGACCAGCACCGCGAGTTCGCCGAGCAGCATGTGGTGCCTGCCCAGGTGCAGTTCGGCGGCGATACGGGTCTCGAGCAGGCCCAGCCGGCTCTGCTCCAGACGCGTGGCCTCGATACTGAGATGGACCCCGCGCAGGACGTCGATCAGGGCGTCCCCCGACCAGAGGTCGAGGGCCTGGCGGGCCACCCGGTACGCCTCCACGTGGTCGCCGTTCTCCGAGGCCTGGTTGGCCTCGTCGACGAGCCCGTCGTAGAGCTGGGCGTCCACCATCACCGCCTCGGGGGCGAACAGGTAGCCGTTGTAACGGGTCAGCAGGACGTCCTTCGCCGAGCCCGACAGCACGACCCGGCCGATCAGTCTGCGCAGTTGCAGGATGTAGGTCTGCAGGGTCGTCAGCGCGCTCCGCGGTGGTTTCTCACCCCAGATCTCCTCGACCAGGGTGGACACCGACACGACCTCACCGGCCCGCAGTGCCAGCAGTGCGAGGACCTGGCGCGGTTTCGCCGCCGTGGGCGCGATGCACCGGCCGGCCCCGGTGGCCTCCATCGGCCCGAGCACGTTTATTTCCAGCAACTTTTCCCCCTCTACGTGGCGCTTCTTTTCAGCCTCTGCGGTTACCTTCGAAGAATGCACGACCGGAATTGAGGCCCGGAACTGCCGCTGTCACCAATACGCATGAGGTTCACAGGACCCAGGTATGGGTTTTTCATACGCGTGACGCGAACGGGTCGGACGATCAACGGGCCGGTCGGGCGATCAACGGATCAGACGATCAGTAGCTTGGTGTCCTCGGGGAGGGCGGGAGAGCCCACCATCCTGGCGGTGCGCCGCCAGCGCCGGCGGCCCAGCACGACCCAGCCGGGCTCCCTCCGGCGGACCAGACCGGCGACGGTTCTGCCGGTGTCGCTGTAGGTCGTGTGCAGGGTCCACTTCACGGCCCTGCCCTCCAGGAGGGCGCCGACCTTGAGCAGGGACTCCAGTTCGAGGTCGGAGGAGTCGAACGCGGCGGCCAGGGAGCAGTCGAGCAGCAGCGTCCACGGCCGTCGTACGACCAGGACGAGGACCAGGTCGCCGCCGTGTTCCTCGGCCAGGGCGACGGCGCAGCGCATGAGGTCGCTGTCCACCGTCCACATGACCGCGACGACGGGACGAGGACGCCAGGGTGCCATTTTCCTCTCCTCTCCCCGGCTCTTCCCGTCCAGTGCCGTGACCGGAAAGGCTCACCGGCTCAACCTTTCCGGCCACGCACTAGCCGAGGGAGTTCAGGCAGGCGACGAGGGTGCGTGCCTGCACGTTGACGTACTGGCTGTGCCGGAGCAGGGCGGTGAGCTGGCTCACCGTCGCCCAGGCGTGACCGGGCGGCAGGGCGTCGGTCGCCGCCGTGTCGGTCTCGGCGACGACGTAGCGGCTCACCGCGTTCAGGAAGCGGCCGCCCTCCTCGGCGTGAAGGGCGTCGTAGCGGATCCGCGGGGAGCCCGCGTCGGGGATCCGGGCGAGGAACGGCGAGGTCTCCTCCTCGAGTTCGCCGGCCGACATGCACTGGACCGTCGGGGCCAGTTCGACGCCGTCCCGGAAGCCGCCCTCGGCCGCGGCCCGCACGAGGACGTGGAGCACGCCGTCGAACTCCCTGACCAGGAAGGCGGACAGGCCCCTGCCGACGGGCTCGACGAGCGGCTGGGACCAGGACGAGACCTCCCGGCTGCCGGCCCGTACGTCGGCGGCGACCACCCGGAAGTGGCGGCCGTCGTCGCGGCTGATCTCCTTGTCGTCGCGGTGCCAGCCCGGCAGGGCGCCCAGCGGCAGCCGGCCGGCCTCGGTCCGGCAGTCGGCGCGCAGCCCGGTGAACCAGCCCAGCAGCTCGGCCGTCGTCGACACCGCGCCGGCGCAGGGGTCGCGGGAGGCGGCCAGCGAGCGGCTGAACCGGTCGGCCGCCCCCGCCTCCGGTCCCACCGGGGGCAGGCACGCCAGCACCGTGCGCGAGTCCATGTTGATGACGTTGTCCCTGGCCAGCAGGGTGTTGATCTGCCCGAGGGTCAGCCAGCAGAAGTCGTCGTCGAGCGGGACGGCCTCGTCGGCGGCCGCCTCGACGAGCATGTTCCGGTTCCGTTTGCGGTAGAACCAGTCGCCGTGCTCGGACTGCAGCACGTCGGCGATCACCCGCGTCGGCCGCCGCCCCGTGAAGTACTCCAGGTACTTGACCTTCGCGCCCCGGTGCACCTGCGTGTAGTTGCTGCGGGTGGCCTGGACGGTCGGCGAGAGCATCAGCGGCACCGGGTTGCCCGGTTCCATCTTGGCCTGCATCAGGAAATGCAGGACCCCGTCGAACTCCTTGACGAGAATCCCGAGGACGCCGACCTCGGGCTGGTTGATGATCGGCTGGAAGCGTTCGGCGGATCCGGGGGCGCGCAGACAGAGGCCCTCCACGGAGAAGAACCTGCCGCTTTCGTGCACCAGGTTCCCGATGTCGTTCTCGAATTTCCAGCCGCGCAGTCCGGAGAACGGAATGCGATCGACCGTGAAGTCATGCGCACTCGCCCGTTCGGCCAGCCACGCGTCGAATTCGTCCATGTGCATCTGAACGCCCGCCGTCCGCTGGGCGGAGGCGGCGAGTCGGCTGGGAAGAACGAGGTCCTCCCGTGGCTTCAGATTTTCCACACCCGACACACCCTCGTTGGCTGGGAATCGTTGGGCGGCCCACGCTGGAGGGGGCCGCTCGATTTCCGCGGCAGCGCTGCTGGAGCATTGCTCGGAAGGTGGGTTTTCCAGGCGTCTGCGAGCGCGATCCGAGTCGTCCGGCACAAATTCTCAGAGCACGCACAACCCTCCGACACGGGAGATGGAAATGGCGGAACTGACGATCGACCGGCTCAAGGACATTCTGCGGATCAGCGCGGGCGAGGACGAGTCGGAGCAGCTCGCCGGCGACATCGGCGGGACCACGTTCGGCGAGCTCGGCTACGACTCGCTGGCCCTGCTGGAGACGGCGGCCCTGATCAAGCGCGAGTTCGGCGTCGACATCACCGACGACATGGAGCACCTGAACACGCCGCAGGCGATCACGGACTTCGTGAACGGCAAGTCCCTCGCGTGAGCAGCTTCGACGGGACGGGACGGGGAGGACCCAGATGAGCGACAGGCGGGTAGCGTTCGTCACCGGGGCCAGCAGCGGCATCGGCCTCGCGGTGACCCGGACCCTCGCGGAGCAGGGCATGGCGGTGTACGGGTGCGCCCGGGACGCCGACAAGCTGGCCGAGACGCTGGAGAAGCTCACCGCGGAGGGGCTGGAGGTCGCCGGCGGCCCCTGCGACGTGACCTCCACCGACGGCGTCCGGGCCGCCGTGGCGGCGGCCGTGGAGCGCTTCGGGCGTATCGACATCCTGGTCAACAACGCGGGCCGGGGCGGCGGCGGGGAGATCGCGCATCTCGACGAGCCGACCTGGCTCGACGTGATCGACACCAACCTCAACGGTGTCTTCCGGGTGACCAAGGAGGTGCTGGCGTCCGGCCGGATGGGCGAGAACGGCTACGGGCGGATCGTCAGCATCGCCTCCACCGGGGGCAAGCAGGGTGTCGTCTACGCGTCGCCCTACTCGGCCTCCAAGCACGGGGTGGTCGGCTTCACCAAGGCCGTCGGTCTCGAACTGGCGAAGTCGGGCATCACCGTCAACGCGGTGTGTCCCGGGTACGTCGAGACGCCGATGGCCGAGCGGGTCAGGTCCGGGTACGCGGACTTCTGGGGCGTCTCGGAGCAGGACGTCCTGGAGAAGTTCAACGCCAAGATCCCGCTGGGCCGTTACTCCACCCCGGAGGAGGTCGCGGGCCTGGTCTCCTACCTGGTGACCGACACCGCGGCGTCCATCACGGCGCAGGCGATCAACGTCTGCGGCGGGCTGGGCAACTACTGAGCGCGCGACGGCTTCGGCCGTCGCGCGCCCGGCGCCCGAACCGGGCACGACCGGGGCGCCCGAACCGCGTACGACACCCGAACGGCGCGACACAACTGAACGACACAGCAGAGGGAGGGAGTGCCAGGGGCACCCCCTCCCTCAAGTCGTGTTCACCACTTGACCGGCAGCGACCACACACCGTAGACGACGGAGCCCTCCTTGGTGCGGATGTCCTCGTAGGGCACCGCGAGCTGCAGGTCCGGGAAGCGCTCGAAGATCTTGGTGAGGGCGATCTCCAGCTCCACCCGGGCCAGGTCCGCGCCGATGCAGTAGTGCGCGCCGTGCCCGAAACCGAGGTGGCGCCGGGTGCCGCGGGACAGGATCAGCTCGTCGGGCCGCTCGAAGACGGAGCCGTCCCGGTTGGCCGGCAGGGCCAGGCACAGGATGCCGTCGCCCTTCTTGATGGTCACGCCGTCGAGCTCGATGTCGTCCAGGGCCACCCGGGGCACGGCCAGGTCGCCGATGGTGATGTAGCGGACGAGTTCCTCGATCGCCGGGCCGATCAGCGACGGGTCGGCCTTGAGCTGCTCCAGCTGCTCGGGGTTGCGCAGCAGGGCCATGGTGCACAGGGAGATCATGTTGGCGGTCGTCTCGTGCCCGCCGTTCATCAGCAGCCGGCACAGGTTGACCAGGTCACGCGTGGTGTATTCCTCGCCGGACTCCCGGTAGGCGATGATCGCCCGGCTGAGCAGGTCGTCGCCCGGCTCGCGCTCCTTGAGGCCGACCAGCTTCTCCAGGTACCTGCCCACCTCCACCATCGCGGCCTGCCGCTGGTCGGGGGTGCTGTGGCCGCCGAGCAGGTTGGTGCCGTGCTCGGCGAAGAACGCGTGGTCCTCGTAGGGCACCCCGAGCAGTTCGCAGATCATCGACATCGGGACCGGCAGCGAGACGATCTCGTGCAGGTCGGCCGGCGAGCCCGCCGCCTCCAGGGCGTCCAGGCGCAGGTCCACGTTCTCCGCGATCTTCGCGCGCAGCTGCTGGACCCGGCGGTTGGTGAAGGTGACGGCGGCCTTGCGGCGGGTGGTGGTGTGCTCGGGGGCGTCGTAGCCGATGAAGGAGGTCTCGGTGCGGAACTCCGGCGGGGCCTCGAAGTAGAAGGGGAAGTTGTCGTGCTTGCGCGAGGAGCTGATCCGCGGATCGGTCAGCAGCTGGCGTATCAGGTGGTAGTCGGTGACCGCCCATACCTCGAGGCCGGTGATGAGGCTGACCTTCGTCACCGACCCCTTCTCCATCATGGGCCCGTACTCCTCGGGCAGGGAGAAGGGGCACTTGCGCTTGTAGGGAAACGTCGACTGTTCGGTCGTGGATTCGGCGGCGTTCACCGACATGACTACTCCTTGTCTCCGGCGAATTCAGAAGGTCGGCTCTGAATCGCGTTCTGAGGCGCATGCGAAAGGAAAGCGGAGCGCTGCCGGGCGTAGTGCGCCAGACAGTCCTCGTAGCGGGGCAGAATGCCGAGTCCGGCGGCCCGGGACAGACTCGGCGCCTGGAGGTCCTTCGGCGCCACCACCACCGGTTCCGCCGTCGAGGGCCAGGGCAGGGCCAGATCCGGGTCGAACGGGTCGATCTCGAACGGGGTGCCCGGGATGTACGGGGTGTCGAACACGTAGCTCACGCAGGAGTCGTCGGTCAGTGAGACGAAACCGTGCGCCATCCCGTCGGGCAGGAACACCGCCGTGCCCTTCCCGGGCTCCAGCAGACTGACGTCGTGGCCGCCGAACGTCGGCGAGCCGACGCGCACGTCCAGCACGACGTCCAGCACCGCGCCCCGGACGCAGGTGACGTACTTGGCCTGGCCCGGCGGCAGACTCACCCCGTGCATGCCGCGCAGCACGTTGCGGTGGTTGACGGAGAAATTGGTCTGCACCGGCCGGAACACCTGGCCGGTGACACGGGTGAACTCCTCGTCCCGGAAGGACTCGAAGAACGCGCCCCGCTCGTCGCCGTGGATTCGCGGCCGGATGCGGTAGGCGTCCCGCACGGCCATCTCCTCGATCTCCATGGCCCGCGAAGCTAGGGGACGCGGCTCGAGCACCGCTGGTGGCGGCGGCTCAAGTGCGGCTCGAGTGGCAGCGAGTTGAGTGGCCAGCATGAGGATTCTCGTGAGCACCGGCCCGAGCTACGGGCTCTACTGTCCGGTCGTCCCGCTGGCCTGGGCGCTGCGCGCGGCGGGTCACGACGTGCTGGTCGCCGCACCGGAGAGCCTTGCCCCCGTGGCCAACGGCTCGGGGATGCCGTTCATCCCGACCTACGGGCCGATGCACATGCGCGAGGTCATGGCCCACGACCGGCAGGGCAACCCCATCGCGTTCGCGCGTGAGGAGCCCCGGATGCTGGAGCAGGCCGGCCGCGGCTTCGGCCGGCTCGCCGCACGCACCCTGCCCGGCCTCCTCGACGTCGCCGAGAAGTGGAAGCCCGACGTCATCGTCGCCGAGCCGCACACCTACGCGGCCGGCGTCGTGGCGCGGCTGAAGGGCATTCCCTGGATCGAGCACGGCGTCGGCCTCGGCTACTTCCGCGAGATGGACAAGTCGGGGGCCGACGAGCTGACGCCGGAGCTGACCGAGCTGGGCCTGGGCGCCCTGCCCGAGCCGGACCTGGCGCTGGAGCCCTGCCCGGCCTCGCTGCTGCCCGCCGGCGGCGCCCACGGCGTCCCGATGCGCTACGTCCAGTACGACCCGCCGGCCACCGTGCCGTCCTGGGTGTTCGAGGCGCGCGAGCGCCCCCGCCTGTTGCTCACGCTGGGCACGGTCGCACCGGCGGCCGGCGGCGCCCGGGTGCTCAAGGACCTGGTCAACTCGCTGCCCGCGCTCGGGGTGGAGCTGCTCGTCGCGGTCGCCGACGACATCGTCCCGGAGCTCGGGCCGCTGCCCGACGCCGTGCTGGCCGCCGGCTTCCTGCCGCTCGCCTCGGTGCTGCCCTCCTGCGACCTGGTGGTCCACCACTGCGGCGGCGGCTCCACCATGGCGGCGATCCTCGCGGGACTGCCGCAGTTGCTGGTCCCGCAGCCGATCGTCGCCGAACAGTACGACAGCGCGCGCCGCGTCACCGCGTACGGCTCCGCCCGCCAGCTGGTGGGGCAGCCCATCGACCCCGAAGCCGTCGTGGAGAACTGCCGCGCCCTGCTCGAGGACGAGTCGTACGGCGTCAGGGCCCGGGCGCTGCGCGCGGAGGTGGCCGCGATGCCGTCCCCCGCGTCCGTCGTGCCCGTCATCGAAGAACTCGCCGGCGTCAGGCCGGGACGGTAGGGAAGGAAACCCCGTTGAGCGACACCAACAGCCGCGCGCACCTGCTGCCGGAGACGCTCGAGGTGCGCGGCGCCCGCGAGCACAACCTGCGCGGCGTCGACGTGGACCTGCCGCACCGCAACCTCACGGTGTTCACCGGCGTCTCCGGCTCGGGCAAGTCGTCCCTGGCCTTCGCCACGATCTACGCCGAGGGCCAGCGGCGCCAGCTGCAGAGCATGTCGACCTTCGCCCGCCAGTTCATGCACCAGATGGACAAGCCGGACGTCGACCACATCGGCGGCCTGTGCTCGGCCGTCGCGGTCGACCAGCGTTCCTCCGCCTCCCGCAGCCCGCGCTCCACGGTGGGCACGGTCACCGAGGTGTACGACCTGCTGCGGGTGGTGTTCGCGCGGATCGGACACCCGCACTGCACCGTGTGCGGGACCGAACTGGCCGACGACGCCTGCCCGCAGGGCCACGACAGCGCGCTGCCCGAGATGACCAACGGGGCGTTCTCCTTCAACCTGCCCTTCGGCCAGTGCACCGCCTGCCAGGGCGTCGGCACCCGGCTCGAGGTGGACCCCTCGACCCTGGTCGCCGATCCGGGCCGCTCCCTGCTGGAGGGCGCGATCACACCCTGGCGGCCCACCTTCACCGAGCCGGAGCGGATGAAGGCCCGCGCGGTGGCGCAGCTGCTGGGCGAGGACGAGAACACGCCCTGGGAGGAGCTCTCCGAGGGGCTGCGGCACACGCTGCTGCACGGCACCGACATCAAGGTCCGGGCCCGCAAGTTCGACAAGCCGGGCGACCCGGTCAAGGACGTCGTGTTCACCGGGGTGGTGCCCTGGCTCTACGAGCGGTACCGCAAGTCCGGCGGCGAGAACTTCGGGCAGCTGGAGAACTACATGCGGCCGGCGCCCTGCCGGGAGTGCGGCGGCGGCCGGCTCAACCCGGCGCAGCTCGCGGTCCGGGTCGCCGGGCGCGGCATCGCGGAGGTGACGGCGCTGCCGGTCTCCGTGTCGCTGCGCTTCTTCGAGGAGCTGGACGTCGCGGAGCGCGAGCGCGCCGCGGTGGGCCAGGCCCTGGAGGAGATCGTGCAGCGGCTCGGCCATCTGACGCGGATGGGGCTGGAGTACCTCAGTCTGGACCGTCCGGCGCGCACCCTGTCCGGCGGCGAGTCGCAGCGCATCCGGCTGGCCGGTCTGCTCGGCACCGACATGTTCGGCCTGCTCTACGTCCTGGACGAGCCGACCACCGGTCTGCACCCCAGGGACATCGAGAAGCTGGTGGCCACCCTCCAGGACCTGCGGGACCAGGGCAACACGGTGCTCATCGTGGAGCACGACCACCAGATGATCAAAGCCGCGGACTGGGTGGTGGAGCTCGGTCCGGCGGCCGGCGAGCACGGCGGCGAGCTGCTGTTCAGCGGTCCGGCGGAGGAGCTGCTCGGCGACGTGAACTCGCCGACCGGCGGCTACACCAGCGGCACGCGCGGCATCGCGGTGCCCGCGAGCCGACGGCCCGGGGCGCCGGATCGCCGGATCGCCGTGTACGGGGCGAAGGAGAACAACCTCGCCGGGTTCGACGTCGCCTTCCCGCTCGGTACGTTCATCGCGGTGACCGGGGTGTCGGGGGCCGGCAAGTCCACTCTGGTGGACGACATCCTCTACCCGGCGGTGGAGAGCGCGCTGGGCGGCGACGCGCCGGCGCCGGGCGCCCACACCAGGATCGAGGGGCTGCACCACGTCGACCGGGTGATCAGGGTGGACCAGGCGCCGATCGGGCGTTCGGGCCGGTCGACGCCGGCGACCTACACCGGGGTCTTCGACAGCGTCCGCAAGGTGTTCTGCCAGACCGCGGAGGCGAAGAAGCGCCGCTACAAGCCGGGCCGGTTCTCCTTCAACTCGGCGGGCGGGCGCTGTGAGACCTGTACCGGCGACGGCTCCATCAAGATCGAGATGCAGCTGCTGCCCGACGTCTTCCTGCACTGCGAGACCTGTGACGGCACCCGCTACAACGCGGAGACGCTGGAGATCCTTTACCGCGGCAAGAACATCGCCGAGGTGCTGGCGATGCCCGTCGAGGAGGCGCTGGAGTTCTTCGCGGGGGAGCCCGCCATCGAGGCTCCGCTGCGGGTGCTCGACGAGGTCGGTCTCGGCTATCTGCGGCTCGGGCAGTCGGCGACCACGCTCTCCGGCGGCGAGGCCCAGCGCGTCAAGCTGGCCAACGAACTGCAGCGCAGGGCGGGCGCGCACACCCTCTACCTGCTCGACGAGCCGACCACCGGACTGCACTCCAGCGACATCGAGCGGTTGCTGTCGGTGCTGCACAGTCTGGTGGACAAGGGGCACACCGTGCTCGCCGTCTCGCACAACCTCGACCTGATCAAGACGGCGGACTGGGTGGTGGACATCGGTCCGGAAGGCGGCGACGGAGGCGGCGCGCTGGTAGCCGCGGGCACCCCCGAGCAGGTGGCCGGACAGTCGGACGGCCACACCGGGCGTTTCCTGCAGGGCGTGCTGGGGACGAGCGGGCGGCCGTGATGAACGGGTCGCCCGCGCCCGGCTCGGAGCCGGTCCGGATCGGTGTGCTGGGGTGCGCGAGCATCGCCCGCCGCCGGGTGCTGCCCGCCTTCGCGGCGGACCCCGGCAGCAGGGTGGTGGCCGTGGCCAGCCGGGACGGCGGCCGGGCCCGCGAGGTGGCCGACCGGTACGACTGCGCCGCCGTGACGGGCTACGAACGCCTGATCGCCGACCCGGAGGTGGAGGCCGTCTACGTGCCGCTGCCCGTCGCGCTGCACGCCCGCTGGATCGAACGGGCGTTACGGGCGGGCAAGCACGTGCTCGGCGAGAAACCCCTGACCGGTGACGTCGGCTCCACCCGCCGGCTGTTCGAGCTGGCCGCCGCGCGCGGTCTGGTGCTCGCCGAGAACTTCATGTTCCCGTCCCACCCGCTGCACCGGCGGGTGCGGGACCTGCTCGCGGGCGGCGCCGTGGGCGAACTGCGCAGCTTCACGGGGGAGTTCGGCATCCCCGCGCCGCCGCCGGGCGATGTCCGCTACGACGCGGCCCTCGGCGGCGGCGCCCTGCTGGACATCGCCGTCAATCCGCTGCTCGCCGCCCGCCTCTTCCTCGGCCCCGCCCTCACGGTGTGCGGGGCGCGGTTGCGCCGGCACCCCGTGCACGGCGTGGACACCGGCGGGGCGGTCCTGCTGGCCGCCCCGGACGGCGTCACCGCGCAGGTGGTGTTCGGCATGGAGCACGCCTACCGGGCCGGGTACGAGCTGTGGGGGAGCGCGGGGCGGATCCGGGTGGAGCGCGCCTACGCGCCGCCCGCCGACCACTGCCCGGTGATCCGGGTGGAGCGGCCGGAGGGCGTCGAGGAACTCGTCCTGCGCCCCGGGGACCAGTACCTCGAGGCGGTCCGGGCGTTCTCGCACGCCGTCCGGCAGAGCCGGCCGGCGGCCCAACAGCCGGGACGGACCCCCCAGCCCCAGCACGCCCCGCACTCCCCGCGGTCTCCACAGACCCCACTGACCCCACCCCCACAGACCCCACAGACCCGCGACGGCCTCGGGGCCGAGCGGAGTCTTCGCGAACGGCACCAGGAGCGGGCCCTCACGGTCGCCCGGCTGGTCGCCGAGGTTCGAGCGGCGGACAAGGCCGCTTCCAGCGCCGCACAGCACCCTGTTCCGAGCTGGGACGACCCGAGAGGGGCCTTATGAACTCCGCTGTCACCGACAAGCTGCGCTGTGAGCGCATCACGAAATTCCGTGACGTCATACCCGGCGACGGTCCGGGCAGGCTCTCCTCTCCCGCCGGGGATCTCGTGAGGTTCGCCAACGGCGACACCTACCGGTTCGCCGCGTACTGGGACTGCCTGCCGGGCGGACCGTGCCGCGGCAACCACTACCACCTCGACAAGACCGAGGTGATGTTCGTGATCTCCGGCGAACTGAGAGCCGCGTACTACGACCTCGACACCGGCCAGCGCTTCGACACCGTGCTGGTCGCCGGGGACCTCGTCACCGTCCATCCGCGCCTCGTGCACAGCTACATGGCGCTCAGCCCCACCCAGGTGGTGGAGGTGGCCTCGCACGCCTATTCGCCGAGCGACACGCATCCCTACGTGTTGCTCTGACCGACCAACCCGCCGCACGCACACCCCCCATAGAAGGAGAAGATCGTGACCGCTCTGGAAGCAACGTCGTCCGGAGAGCAGGAGGGAGAGCTCAATCCCAAGCGCTGGATCGCGTTGACCGTGATCCTCGTGGCCGCGTTCATGGACATGCTCGACAGCACGATCCTGAACGTGGCGATCCCCTCCATCCGAACGGATCTCGACGCCGGCTACGCGGACATCCAGTGGGTCACCGCCGGCTACCAGCTCGCCTTCGCCCTGCTGCTGATCCTCGGCGGCAGGCTCGGCGACATCTACGGTCGCAAGCGGATCTTCCAGATCGGCGTGGCGGGCTTCACGCTCGCCTCGCTGGCCGCGGCCGTGTCGGTCGACCCGGGCATGCTGATCGTGTCCCGGCTGGCCCAGGGCGGCTTCGCCTCGATCATGGTGCCGCAGGTCCTGGCCATCATCCATGTCAGCTTCCCGCCGCAGGAGCGCGCCAAGGCGTTCGGCATGTTCGGCACGGTGGCCGGTCTCGCCGCGCTCACCGGACTGAGCCTCGGCGGCCTGCTGGTCGAGTGGAACCTGTTCGGCCTGGAATGGCGGCTGGTGTTCCTCATCAACATCCCCGTCGGCCTCTTCGGTCTGATCGTCGGACAGAGGAGCATCGTCGAGTCCAAGGCGCCGGTCGCGCTGCGGCTGGACATCCTCGGCGCGGTCCTCGCCGCCGTCACCCTGTTCCTGCTCGTCTTCCCGCTCATCCAGGGGCGCGAGCTGGGCTGGCCGGCCTGGGGCTTCGTCCTGCTGGCGCTGACGCCGGTGTCGCTGTTCGTGTTCATCCGCCAGCAGCAGGCCCGTACCCGCAAGGACGGCTCGCCGCTGGTCGCGCTCAACCTGTTCCGGCTGCGCAGCTTCTCCTCCGCGCTGAGCGTGCAGCTGGCGTTCAACGTCGGCGTGGGCGTGTTCTTCCTGTCCTGGAGCCTGTACATGCAGGTCGGCCTGGGCTGGAGCCCGATCCGCGCCGGTCTGACCAGCCTGCCGTTCTGCATCACCACCTTCGTCACGTCGGCGCTGTCGTACGCCTTCCTCGCCGCGAAGATGGGGCGCAAGCTCCTGCAACTCGGCGCGGTGCTGGTGCTGTTGGGCCTCGGCTCCTACATCTGGGTGGTCGAGCACTACGGCAGTGAGGCCACCAGCTGGAAGATGGCGCTCCCGCTGGCCCTGTTCGGACTCGGCTTCGGCATGGTCATGTCCCCGATCCCGGACATGGCCACCAGCGAGGCTCCGCGGCAGGACGCGGGCTCGGCCTCCGGCCTGGTCAACACCAACCAGCAGCTCGGGTTCGCCGTCGGCACGGCCCTGGTCAGCGTCATCTTCTTCGGCGCCCTGGGCGGCAACGCGGCCGACAACTCCCGGGAGGCGGCCCCGCAGCTGCGCAAGGACCTGGCCGCCGTGTCGGTCACGGGGCCGGGCGCGGACCGGGTCGTGGACTACTTCGTGCAGTGCACGAGCGACCAGGCGAAGGAGAAGGACTGGACCGTCCAGGCGCCGAGCTGCGCCAAGGCCCCGTCCGAGCTCACCGGCAACCCGAAGGTCGCCGCGGTGTTCGCCGAAACGGGCAAGCACACCAACGCGCTCACCTTCGCCGACACCTTCTCCCACGCGCTGCGCTGGTTCATCGGCGGCATGGTCCTCACCCTGCTGCTGACGTTCCTGCTGCCCCGCAAGAACGCGGCGCACGGCGAGCAGAGCGAGGCCGGCGCGGAGCCGAAGGCCGTGGCGGAGAACGCCTGACGGTCACCGACCGCGACGACACCGGGCCGCGGCCCGCGGGGCGGCACACCCCCGCGGGCCGCGGCCCGCACCACGTGCCGGCCGCGGGCCGTGACCTGCACGTGGTGCTGCGGCCCGACCGCCCCCTGGCACCCCCCGGCGCGCCCCGGCGTGAAGCCTGCTGAAGCCGTCATCCGGCGATCATGAATTCTTCACCACCGGCCGGTGAGTGCGGCACTACTGCGGCCCTCCTCCTCTCGGCGAGACTCCTGGTCAGACGCCGAAGCCGCGGATAACACCGACTCGCGGGACGGCGGCACACCGCACGGTCACACCGACCGCGTCGCCCGACGCGGGTCACCGACGATCGAGGGGGAGACCATGTCCGCACAGCACCTTTCCGAGGACCTGTTCATCGAGGAGTACAACCCGGCCGGCCCGTGGGCCGCGCCGACCGACTCCTTCGTCTGCTGGGCCGAGTCGGCGGTTCCCGCCATCGCGGACCACAGCGGGGTCTGACGGTGATCCGGCCGGCTTCGGAGAAGCCCCGCCTGGGCTTCAAGGAACACCTGACGGTCCAGATCGTCCCCGGGGAAGCGGTCTACCTGATGTCCGGGCGACGCGTCACCACGTTGCACGGCGCGGAGATCTGCCACCTCGCGGAACTGCTGGACGGCGTCAGGACGCGCGACGCCATCCTCGCGGAGGCGTCCGGGCGACTGCCGGTCGAGCGGACGCTGCGGCTGCTCGACCGTCTCACCGAAGCCGGCCTGCTGGCCGAACTGCCCGCGTCGCGGGCCGACGACGCCGCGGAGCGCGCGTACTGGGACGCCGCCGGTCTCAACGGCGGCGCCGCCCGCCCCGCGGCCACCGTGCACACGCTGGCGGTGGGGGGCGTCGGCCCCGAGACACTGCACACCGCCGCCGTGGCGGCCGGCCTGCGCACCGGGCCGGCCGCCGAGGCGGACCTGGTCCTGGTGGCCTGCGACGACTACCTCGATCCCCGGCTGCGCGAACTCGACCGGGAGTACCGGGAGGCCGGACGCTGCTGGCTGCCGATCCAGCTGCACGGCACCGAGACCTGGATCGGCCCGTTCCTCGGTGTGCCGGACGGCCCGTGCTGGTCGTGCCTGGCCGAGCGGCTGTGGCGCAGCCGCCCGGTCGAGGCCCGGGTCCAGCAGGGGCTGGGCCGCTCCGGTCCGCTGCCCCGCCGCCCCTGCGCGGTCCCGGCGAGCCTGCTCGCCGGCCTCCACCTGGCCGTGCTGGAGGCGGTCAAGTGGCTGGCCGGCCTGCGCCACCCCGGCCAGGACGCGCTGTGGACCCTGAACGGGCTGATGCTGACGGGCGGTCACCATCCGGTGAGCCGGCGCCCGCAGTGCCCGGACTGCGGCGACCCCACGCTGGTCGCCGCCAGGGTCGAGGCGCCCGTGGTGCTGACGTCCCGCCCCAAGGCGGACAGTGCCGGCGGCGGGCACCGGGCCCTGGGCCCGGAGGAGATGCTCCGGCGCTACGGCCGTCACGTGGACCCGCTCACCGGCCTCGTCCGGGAGATCCGCCGCGACCCGCGCGGGCCGGCCTTCCTCAACGTGTTCCACGCCGGGCACAACCTGGCCCTGACCCACCACGACCCGCGCGGCTGGCGCACCGGACTGCGCGCCACCAGCGCCGGAAAGGGCAGCACTCCGCTGCGGGCGAAGGTGAGCGCGCTCGCCGAGGTGCTGGAGCGGCACAGCGGCCACCTCCAGGGCGACGAGCCGATGCTGCACGCGAGGTACGACGCGCTCGGCGAGGAGGCGGTCCACCCCGACTCCGTCCAGCTCTTCGCCGCCGGCCAGTTCACCGGCCGCGCCCGCTGGAACGCCGGACACGGCGCGTTCCAGCAGGTCTGCGAGCCCTTCGACGAGAGCCGGGAGATCGAGTGGACCCCGGTGTGGTCGCTCACCGAGGAGCGGCGCCGACTGCTGCCCACGGCCCTGCTCTACTTCGGCGCGTCCCGCCTCGCGGGCCGTCCGTACTGCCTCGCCACCTCCAACGGCGTGGCCGCGGGCGCCTCCCTCGAGGACGCGGTGCTCCAGGGGTTCCTGGAGCTCGTCGAGCGGGACGCGGTAGCCCTGTGGTGGTACAACCGGCTGCGTCGGCCCGGGGTGGACCTGGGCTCCTTCGAAGATCCCTGGATCGCCGAACTGCGCACCGTCCACGCCTCCTTGCACCGTGAGGTGTGGGCCCTCGACCTCACGGCCGACCTCGGCGTTCCCACCGTCGTCGCGCTGTCCCGCCGTACGGACAAGGCCGGGGAGGACATCACGCTCGGCTTCGGCGCGCACTTCGACCCCCGGATCGCGCTGCACCGCGCCCTCACCGAACTGAACCAGATGCTCCCCTACGTCGTCGACGCGCACGCCGACGGCACCGGATACGGAACCGACGACGCCGAGGTGCTGCGCTGGATGCGCACCGCCCGGGCCGCCGAACTCCCGTACCTGCGGCCCGATCCGGAGCGACCCGCGACGAACGCGGACACCCACCCGTACCGGCCCCGGGCCGATCTGCGGGAGGATGTCGCCGAGGCGGAGCGGATCGTCCGCGAGGCCGGACTCGACATGCTCGTGCTCGACCAGACCCGTCCCGACGTGGGGCTGCCGGTGGCCCGCGTCATCGTTCCCGGGCTCCGCCCCCACTGGGCCCGGTTCGCACCCGGTCGTCTCTACGACGTGCCGGTGCGAAGCAAGGACCTGACCGAACCGACCCGCTACGAGGACCTCAACCCGGTCCCCCTGTTCCTGTGACCGTCCCCGTGATTCCCTCGCGATCGCGACCTTCCCCCCACCTTGGATCAGCCGTGCACCTTGGCAGTCTCGCCCCCCAATTGGTCAATCTGTGGTCCCTGAGGCAGGACATCGTTGTCGATCCGGACACCGATCCCGAGGAAGCCCTCCTGCTGGAGACGCCCTGGGAGGATCTCCGGATCAAGGAGCCCAGCGCCGCCCTGCGCGAGGCCGTGCGCCGGATGCAGCTCGGCCCGTCGGCGATCCCCAACATCCTGGCCTCGGCGTCGGACTCCCCCGGCGGGCCCGAGAAGCTGCTGGACGAACTCCGGCCGCTGCAGCACCTGGTGGTGCGCACGCTGGCCGTCGGCGCGGTGCCGCTGCTCTCCGTGGTGCCGATCTCCGGGCACGCCCGGTTCACCCGGCTGAAGCCGCTGCTGGGCCGGGTCTGCAGGCTCTCGCGGTTCGCCGTGATCCGCTGTGCGCCGGGCGGGCTGTCCGTCGAGTCCTCGCTCGTCGACCACAAGGTGGAGCTGCACCACCCGGGCGTCATGGGGATGCTGGGCCGGATCGACGGCTCGGCGGACGACTTCGACGCGCCGCACCTTCCCGTGGTGGAGGCGGTCCGCTCGTATCTGGTCGCCGCCGGTGTGCTGGTGGTCGCCGACGAGCCCGCCGGACTCGGCCCGGGCGGCGACGAGCCCACCTTCGCGGAGGACCGCGATCCCGCGCTCACCGGCTGGTCCCCGGACGAGCTGCTGGTGCACTCCGGCAGCCGCCGGGAGCGCTTCGGCCGCCCGCGCGGAGCCGCCTTCGCCCAGGTAGGCCGGATGCCCCCGCCGCCCGTGGTCAAGCCGCCGGCCGCGGCCGACCCGGGCCGCCCCGCGCACCGGATCGCCCTCGCCCGGCCCGACCTGGACGGGCCGGCGACCGCCGACGCGTCCCTCACCACGGTGCTGGAGCCCGGCGCCGGTCCGGCCGTCGAGGACGGCGAGCTGTCGCTGGACCGGCTCGGCGGACTGCTGTACCGGGCGGCCCGGGTCCGCGCCATGCTGCCGCCGGCCGACTTCGATCCGGCCGGCTACCCGACGAGCGAGCGCCCGTACCTGAGCGTCGACGACAGTTACGCGCTGGAGGTCTACGTCCTGGCCGACGAGGGGGCGTCCTGTCTGCCGCCGGGCGCCTACCACTACCAGCCGCTCGACCACTGCCTGGAGCGGATGGGCGGCGATCCGGGCGCGGCGGCCGACCTGGCGGGCGCGGCGCGCACCGGGGAGGCGGGACCGGACGGGGAGCCGACCGTGCTCATCGCCATATCCGCCCGTTTCGCGCGCGCCGCCTACAAGTTCAGCGGCACCGCCTACAGCAACGTCCTGAAGGACGTGGGAGCGCTCCAGCAGACGTTGACGCTGGTGGCGCGGGCCATGGGGCTGCAGTCCCGCGTCCTGCCGGTCGGTGACGCGGACGCCTTCCAGCGGGCCGTCGGTATGGACTGGCGGGTGGAGTCCAGCGTCGGCGACATGGTCATCTCGAGTCGTATACCGCCGAGTTGAGGTACTTGAGGGCCTGTGGGAAGACCGGTATGGTGCGCTTTCACCAGCTGGGACTCGGGGCGGGGAGCGGTCGAGACGGCATGGAACCTATGGAACCCAACGATCTGCCGGCCGACGAGACCGAAGCGACGGCCGCGCAGCTCGCACCCAGGATCGCAGCAGGCATCACCACGGTCGTCCTGCTGGCCTTCGGCTTCGTGGCGGTCACCTATCTGACGGCCGCCCCGCACTCGGCGGCCCGGCTGGCCGAGGCGCTGGGGCTGCTCGCGCTGGTGCTGGCGCTGCAGTTCGTCATCTCCTTCCCACGGCTGCTGCCGAGGGTGGCGCCCCGGCTGGCGTCGCGGCTGGGCCGGCACCGGTGGTTCCTGCTGCTTCTGCAGGCGCTGCTGACCTATGTGCCCTTCCTGCAGTTCGGGCTGGCCTGGCTGCCGTTGCCCGGACTGCTGGCGGGGTCGGCGCTGCTGGTGCTGCGCGAGGTGCGTCAGGGGTGGACGGCGTTCGGCCTGATCGTCGTCAGCACGGACCTGCTGCAGTTCGGTATCGGGCTCGGCTGGCGGAACGTCTCCTACACGACCGTGTCCACGATCCTGACCGGGCTCGTGGTGTTCGGCCTGTCCCGGCTCACCGACCTGGTCTCCGAGGTGCACCGCTCCCGTGCCGAGCTGGCGCAGTTCGCGGTCACCCAGGAGCGGTTGCGCTTCGCCCGGGACCTGCACGACCTGCTCGGCTACAGCCTCTCCACGATCACCCTCAAGTGCGAGCTCGCCTACCGGCTGACGCCGGTGACCGCCGAACAGACCCGGCAGGAGATCTCCGAGGTCCTCGACATCTCCCGCCAGGCGCTCGCCGACGTCCGCGCGGTCGCCCACGGGTACCGGGAGATGTCCCTGTGCGCCGAGGTGCGCGCCGCCCAGGCCATGCTCTCGACGCTCGGCGTGCAGGCGAAGGTCGACGTGGCGTCCGACTCGCTGTCGACCGAGGTGGACACCGTACTGGCCACGGTGTTCCGCGAGGGACTGACCAACATCCTGCGGCACAGCGAGGTCAGACGGTGCGAGATCGAGACCGGCCGCCGGGCCGGCGTGGTCTGGTTCCGGCTGGCCAACGACGGTGTGGCCCGCACCGGTTCGGTCCAGGGCGCGCAGCAGGGGGGCGGCAGCGGCATCAAGAACCTGACGTTCCGCGTGGAACGCCTCGGCGGACGTCTCACGGCCGGCGTCGACGGCAACGGCTGGTTCGAACTCCGCCTGGAGATGCCCCTGGGCGAGGTCCCGGCGGCCCGGGCACCCGTACCGTCCTGACGGCGGGACACCAGGGGGCGGGACGTGCGGGCGGACGCTGCGGAACAGAGCGCCGCGGGGCGGGCCGCGCGGGCGGAACGCTCTGGCGCAGGGCACGGCGGGGCGGGGAGCTGCGGGCCGCGCGGGCGGCACGCCCCGGTCACGCCCTAGGGGGCGGGAGGCGCGGGGCGGCTCACAGCCAGCCCGATTCGCGGGCGATCCTGATGGCGTCCACCCGGTTGCGGGCGCCCAGCTTGGTGACCGCGGTGGTGAGGTAGTTGCGCACGGTGCCGGTGGCGAGGTGGAGCTTCCTCGCTATCTGGGCCGCCTCCTCGCCCTGGGCCGCCAGCCGCAGCACCTCGACCTCGCGGGAGGTGAGCGCGCCCGGCTCGGTCTCCAGCGCGGCGAGGGCGAGCGTCGCGTCGAACGCGCGCTCGCCCCTGGCGATGGCCCGGATCGCGGCGGTCAGACGCTCCGGCTCGGCGTCCTTGGGCAGGAAGCCCTGGGCGTGGGCCGCCACCGCCCGGCGCAGATGGCCGGGCTGCCCCAGTCCGGTGAGGATCAGGGTGCGGCACTCCGGGAGCGTGGTGTACAGCGCGGACGCCACGCTGATCCCGTCGGTGCCCGGCAGGTCGATGTCCAGCACGGCGACGTCGGGCCGGCACTCCAGCGCGCGCGCCACGACCTCCGAACCGTTCGACAGCTCCGCGACGACCTCTATGTCCCCTTCGAGGCTCAGCAGGGAGACAAGTGCCCTGCGCAGCATGTGGAGATCCTCAGCCAGCAAGACTCTGATCACGTGGTCATTCAAGCATCGGAATCTGGCCGTGTACGCAAGTTTCCTCAGATGGCTTGTTCGATAAGTGCCGTGCTGTAGTTCGCCGCTGCCCGGGTGATGTCGTAGCGCAGCGCAACATGGCTCGTCGCCGTCGTGACGTCACGCCAGACGCGTTGCAGCTCACCCGAGCCGCTCAGCCCCGCCGTGCCCGCCACGCGCACCAGTGCCGTGACGGCTTCGGCCGCCTGTTCGCCGGCGAACGAGGCATTCCGCTGATTGCGTGCCAAAAAGGTTGGCGTGAAAGTGCGGTCGTCGATCACGGCGGCGTTCTGCTCGACCAGATGACGCGCCGAGTCGATCCGCGCCGTCGCCCGGACCAGCTCGATCTGGAGCGCTTCGGTGAGCCGCTTGCCCTTCAGTACGCGGACGGCGGCCGCCAGCGCGCCCTGCGCGGCGCCCACGGCGGGGGCGGCGAACGTGGTCGCCCCGATCGCCTGGAAGGGGATGTTGTGCGCGGGGAGCGGGGACCAGTTGTTGACGCCGGTCTCCATCTCCGCGCGGGCGAAGGACAGATGGGCCGGCACGAACACGTCGTCGACGACCACGGTGTGGCTGCCGGTGGCCCGCATGCCGACGCAGTCCCAGGACTGCACCACGCCGAAGGTCCCGCGGGGCAGCGCGAAGAAGCGCGGCCCCGCGTCCTCCTCGGACACGTTCGCGCACAGCAGCACCCAGTCCGCGAAGTCGACGCCGCTGATGTACTGCCAGCGGCCGGAGAGCCGGTAGCCGTTCTCGGACGGCTCCGCCGTGCCCGCCGGCACCAGACCGGTGGCGATGAGGGCGTCGGCGCCCGACCCCCACAGCTTCTCGTGCCCCTGCTCGGGCAGATGCGCGGCGTAGCGGGAGGACGCGGCCAGCAGCGCGACGCACCAGCCGGTGGCGGCGCACGCCGCCGACACCCGCAGCACGCCCTGTACGAAGTCGGCGACGCTCCCCTCGGCCCCGCCGAAGCGCGCTGAGACGAAGTGCCGCGCGAAGCCGCTCGCGCGCAGGGCGGTGACGACGTCCGCGGACAGACGTCCGCAGGCGTCGGCGGCCGCGGCGTGCCCGGCCGACAGGCCGGCCAGCTCGGCGGCCGCCGACGACAGGTCGCGGGTGGAGAGGGTGGCGACGGTCATGGTGGGTGACTCCTCTGATGTGGGCGCGCGGGTGTCAGCCGACCGTCTCGAACCGGATGTCGTGGCGCCCGGTCCCGGAGGCGGCGAAGCTCAGCAGCCGCTCCCCCTCCTCGGTCAGTTCGACGACGTCCCGGCGTGCCAGGGGGACGAAGGGCTCGACGACCAGAGTGGCGGCGTCCTTGGCACGGTCGATCCGCCACAGACCCCGCACGAAGCCGTCGATCAGAAAGGTGGCGCGGATGATGCCGTTGCTGGTGAAGACCCTCGGACGGTGCTCCGCCGCCATGATCCGTTCCCGGTCGGCGTGCGAGAGCAGGATGTTGTCGAACTCGGGCAGGTACCGGGCGGGCAGCTCCTCGGACGGGTCCGGCAAAGGCGTCCCGGCCAGGTCGTGGAGCACGGTCCCGGTCTCGTCCCGGTAGGTGCGCAGGGCCGGCCCGAGCCGGGTGAACGCCTCCTTCAGCCGGGTCAGACCGGACCACTTCTGCATGTCCTTGACGCTCGCCGGGCCGAACGCGGCCAGGTAGCGCCGTACGTAGGTGTCGAGGGAGGCGTCCGGATCGAGCCCGCGGCCCAGCCAGCGCTCGACGGTGGTGTGCGCGGCCTGACCGCTGTGGCCCCAGAGCCCGCGCGGCGGGACCTGGACCAGCGGCACCAGGTTGCGCACGGTCTGGGCCAGCGCGTTGGCGTCGTGGCCCGGCATGCGTTGCGCCATCAGCGCGCCCAGCTCGGCGAAGGTGAGCGTGCGCTCCTCGGCCAGCTCCGTGCCCAGCTTGGCGATCTCGTCAGTGTCCAGGCCCGCGACCTGACGGCCGAACTGCCCCTTGACCGTGCGGGCCAGCATCTCGGCCAGCAGCGGACGCAGGGCGAGGCAGTCGTCGTCGGTGACGAGGTGGATGGTGGAGCGCATCAGGGCGATGCGCACCACCTTCCGCTCCCGGACCAGGACCGCCAGGTCCTCGACCGCGAAGTCCGCGAGCCGGGTCCACAGCCCGATGTACGGCGGGTTGGGGGCCTGGGCCTGCAACCCGGCCAGATGGGCGACGGCCCGCACGGGCGACATCGTGGACCGCTCGGCGAGCAACTGGCGGTGGATCAGCGCGCGGTTGAGCGCCCGCACACTCAGGACCGGGCCTGCGGAGGTACTCACGGTCAGGACAACCTCACCAGCGCGGTGCCGGAGAGCCGGCCCTTCATCAGATCGATCATGGCCTGCGGCAGCGCGGCGACGCCGCCCTCCACCACGGTGTGCGGGAAGGAGATCCGGCCCTCGGCGAGCCAGGCGCCGAACTGTGTGTTCCAGTCCTCGATCTGCTGCGGGGTGTGCAGGGTCGCGAAGCCCTGGAAGGACAGCTCGCGCGGGATGAGGCTCTGCAGGTCCAGCCGGGGGCGGGCGTCCTCGCCGTGCTGTGCGGCCAGCGAGCCGCAGAGCGCGAAGCGGGCCCCGGGGGCGGCCGCCTGCACCGCGGCCTCGAACTGCTCGCCGCCGACGTTGTCGAAGAAGACGGTGATCCCGTCGGGGGCCAGCTCGCGCAGCCGGTCGACGACCGGGCCGTCGTGGTAGTCGAACGCCGCGTCGTAGCCGGCCTCCCGGACCAGGAAGTCGATCTTCTGCGGGGAGCCGGTGCTGCCGATGACCTTGACCGCGCCGAGCGCCTTGGCGATGTGGGCGGCGAGGCAGCCGACGCCGGACGTGGCGCCGGAGACGAACACCACGTCGCCCTCGCGGACCTTGGCGATCTCGGCGAGCCCGCGCCAGGCCGTGGGCCCGTTGGAGAGGAAGTATTCGCTGCCGGGCAGCAGTTCGGGATCCCGCTTGAAGAACTGCCCGGCGTAGCCCACGACATGGTCGCGCCAGCCGCTGAAGTGCTCGACCAGGTCGCCCACGGCCAGGTCGGGGCTGGCCGACTTCACCACGGTGCCGACCGTGCGGCCCCACATGGGCTGGCCCAGCTGGAACACGGGGATCGGGATGTCCAGTGAGGACTGCATCTGGTCGCGGTAGACCGTGCCGAGGGACATCCAGTCGTTGCGGACCACCACCTGACCCGGCTCCGGCTCGGCCAGCTCCGTCACGGCGACCTCGAAGTGGTCGAGGGAGAGCTCGCCGTCCGGGTAGGAGACGAGCCGCACCTCCTGGCTCTTCGTCGGCGTCCCGTCGGACATGTCGTCAGCTCCTTGTGCGAGGGATCGAAGATCGTGCTGTGCCGAGGGTGCGGGAGCGGTCTCGAAGGGAGGTCGCGCCCGGCTGGAGCGTCCGGGTTCGCGGACCGCCCGGAGCCGTGATCGACGCGGACGGGGCCCCGCCGCCGGCGTTTCACCGCCGCTCCAGCCGCTCTGGAGCGGCGGGGTGCACGGTGCGGTTCCCGCGAACCACCGGACCGTCGAAAGGGGTGCACCGTGTCGCAGACGCTGCAGCACTCGGAGCAGCACACCGGCCAGCACACCGAGCAGCCCACGCATCTCCCTCCGGAGATCGCCGCCTTCTACGTCCACCAGATGCCGCTGCTGGAGGGGCGCGACTTCGAGGCCTTCGTGCAGACCTTCACCGAGGACTGCTTCTTCGGCTACGAGGGCGCCTGGCAGCTGCGCAGCCGCCCCGCCCTGCTGGAGGGCGTGCGCGCGAACATCTCCCGCTACGGGAGCAGCACCATCCGGCACTGGTTCGAGAACCGCCGGGCCGAGCCGCAGCCGGACGGCGCGACCCGGGTCACCGCCACCTGCCTGGTCAGCGTCACCGACGAGAACGGCGACGTGACCTTCGAGCCGAGCTGCGTCGTCACGGACGAGCTGGTGCGCACCGCGGAGGGGCTGCGCGCCAGGTCCCGGGTCATCCGCCACGACGTGCCCGACCCCGGCCGCTACTACGCCCGGCTCGCGGCACAGCACAGCTGACCCGAGCCCCCACGACCGGCACGACCGGCACGATTGGAGCAGAGAGAGCCATGACCACTCCCGCACTTCCCTCCCTCGAAGCCCGGGTGAAGCTGTACCGGATCGGCATGGGCTTCGCGGCCCTGCAGTTCGTCCAGGCCGCCGTCGACCTGAAGGTGGCCGACGCGCTGGACGACGAGCCGCTCGGCGCCGAGGAGCTGGCGAAGGCCGTCGACGCCGACCCGGACGCGCTCGGCCGGCTGCTGCGCGCGCTGGCCTGCCACGGATTCTTCGAGGCCCTCGAGGACGGCCGGTTCCGGCACACCGAGCTGTCGCGGATGATCCGTCAGGACTCCACCTGGGGCGCCCCCGACGTCATCCGCTTCGGGTGGCTGCACGTGCCGGTCTCGGTGCTGCACCACACCGCGGACGCCGTGCGCACCGGCGAGGCGGCCTTCCCCAAGGTCTTCGGCACCCAGGCGCAGAGCTACTTCGTCAACGACGACCCCGAGGCCGGCGCGATCTTCAACCGGGCGATGACCGCCAACACCATCCTGCTCAACAACGCCCCCGCCCTGGTGGCGGCGCTCGCCCCGCGTCCCGGCGAGACGGTGATGGACGTGGGCGGCGGCCAGGGACAGCTGCTGCTGCAGCTGTTGGAGGCGTACCCCGACATCCACGGGGTGCTGCTCGAGCTGGAGCAGGTGCTGCCGGGCGTCGACGAACGGCTGCGGGCGGGCGGCGCGCTGGCCGCCCGTGCCGAACTGCTCGCCGGGGACTGCCGAGAGTCCGTGCCCGGCGGCGCGGACACCTATCTGTACAAGCACATGATGTACATGTGGGACGACGACACGGTCGTCGCGATCCTGCGCAACACGGCGCGGGCCGCGGCCTCCGGCGCCCGGGTGGTCGTCGTCGACATGTTGCTGGGCGGTGACAGCCCGTTCGAGGAGATCTGCACCGCCGTCGACCTGCTGATGGTGCTCATGGGCGGCGGGAAGCGGCGCAGCGTCGACCAGTTCGCGGCGCTGTTCGAGCAGGCCGGCCTCGACTACCAGGGGGCCCGGAGCATCGAGGGCGACCAGTCGGTCCTGCTGACCGCGCTCGTCCCGTAGGAGCGCCCGACGCCGGGAAGCCGGGACGCCGGGGAGCCGGAGTCGCCGGGGCCCGCGGGCCGTTCTGGATCCGCGGAACGGCCGGATCGCAGCGGAGCAACAGGGGTGGGAACGCCGTGGGCGTCCCGCCCCTGACGCATGCCGGGGCGCCGGGGCCGCTTGAGGCGGGGTCCGCCGTGACACGAGCGGGCTGGCCGACCGTGGCGTGAACGGACCCCTGCCACCATCCGCAGACTTTCGGGAGACAGCCATGCCGCACCTGCTGCACATCGACTCCTCCGCCTTGTCCCGGGGCTCGGTTTCCCGGGAACTGGCCAGGACCTTCCGCCGGGCGTGGCAGAAGGAGAACCCGGACGGCGTCGTCACCTACCGGGACCTGGGCGCCGTGCCCGTGCCGCCGCTGACCGAGGCGGGCGTCACCGCGGGGTTCGTCCCGCCGGCCGCGCACGACGGTCACCAGCGCGCCGCCATGCTGCTGCGCGACGAACTCGTCGAGGAGCTGCTGGCCGCCGACACGCTGCTGGTGAGCACCCCGATGTACAACTGGTCGATCCCCTCCACCCTCAAGGCGTGGCTCGACCAGGTGCTGGTCAACGACCGCACGATCACCTTCGACGGCAGCCCCGGCCCGCTGGCCGGGCGTCCCGCGACCGTTGTCGCCAGCTACGGCGGCGGCTACAGCCCGGGCGCTCCCATGGAGAAGGCCAACCACTGCGGCCCGTACCTGCAGACCGTGTTCGGCACCGGCCTCGGCCTGGACGTCGAGATCATCGCCGCCCAGCTCTCGCTGGCCTCCCGGGTGCCAGCGATGGCCGCGCTCGTGCCGCTCGCCGAGCAGTCGCTGGCGCAGGCGCACCAGGCCGCCGAGAAGCGGGCCCGCGAGGTGTCCGCAGTGCCGGTGCGGTGATTGTCGAGTCAGTCACTAGCCAGACGCCGCATTCTCGTACAAACCAACCTGCATTGATCCAGGAGGCCATCGGTGTCCCGTCGCGCTGTGATCACCGGGCTCGGCGTCATTTCGCCAGGTGCCATAGGTGTCAAGGAATATTGGAGCCTACTTGCCGAGGGCAGGACGGCGACCAGGGCGATCTCCCACTTCGATCCCTCGGCCTTCCGTTCCCGCATCGCGGGCGAGGTCGACTTCCACCCGCTGAAGTCGGGGCTCACCCCGCAGGACGTGCGCCGCCTCGACCGGGCCGCGCAGTTCGCCGTGGTCGCGGGCCGGGAAGCCGTCGCGGACGCGGGCCTGCAGTTCGACGTCATGGACCCCACCCGGGTCGGCGTCGCCCTCGGCTCCGCCGTCGGCTGCACCACCAGTCTGGAGCGGGAGTTCACCATCGGCAGTGACGGCGGCCGGCTCTGGGAGGTCGACCAGGGCTACACCGTCCCCCATCTGTACGACTACGTGAACCCCAGCTCGATGGCGGCCGAACTCGCCACGCAGACCGGCGCGGAGGGACCGGTCACCCTGGTCTCCACCGGCTGCACCTCCGGCATCGACTCGGTGGGCTACGCGGCCCGCCTGATCGAGGAGGGCAGCGCCGACGTCGTCGTCAGCGGCGGCACGGAGGCCCCGCTGTCGCCGATCACGGTGGTCTGCTTCGACGTGCTCCGCGCGAGCTCCACCCGCAACGACGACCCCGAGCACGCCTGCCGCCCCTTCGACAAGACCCGCGACGGTCTGGTGCTGGCCGAGGGCTGCGCGATCGTCGTCGTCGAGGAGCTCGAGCACGCACGGGCCCGTGGCGCGCAGATCTACGGCGAGATCGCCGGGTACGCCTCGCGCTGCAACGCGTACCACATGACCGGTCTCGAGTCCGAGGGCAAGGACATGGCCTCGGCGATCGAGGTGGCGATGGACGAGGCGCGGATCCTGCCCCCCTACATCGACTACATCAACGCGCACGGCTCGGGCACCAAGCAGAACGACCTGCACGAGACGGGCGCCTTCAAGCGCAGCCTCGGCGAGGATGCCTTCACCACGCCGATCAGCGGCTTCAAGTCGATGATCGGTCACTCGCTGGGCGCGATCGGCTCGCTGGAGATCGCCGGCTGCCTGCTCGCCATGCGCGAGGGACTGATCCCGCCGACGGCCAACCTCAACGAACCCGACCCGCTGTGCGACCTGGACTACGTGCCCAACGTGGCCCGCGAGAAGCGGCTCAACACCGTGCTGACCGTCGGCAGCGGCTTCGGCGGCTTCCAGAGCGCGATGATCCTGCGAAACGTACGAGGAGCGAAGCGATGACCAGGCGAGCAGTGGTGACCGGAATCGGCATCGCGGCGCCCAACGGGCTGGGTCCGACGTCGTACTGGCGGGCGCTGATGGCCGGCCAGTCCGGCATCCGCCGGGTGACCAAGTTCGACATCTCGAAGTACCGCTGCAAACTCGGCGGCGAGATACCCGACTTCGTGCCCGACCGGCATCTGCAGGACCGCATCCTGCCGCAGTCCGACCACATCACCCGGCTGTCGCTGGTGGCCACCGACTGGGCGCTGCGCCAGGCGGGGGTGCGGGGCGGCGACGTCCCCACCGACGAGATGGGCGTGGTCACCGCGGCCTCCGGCGGCGGCTACGAGTTCGGCCAGCGCGAACTGGCCAAGCTGCACCACCAGGGCCCGGAGTACGTCAGCGCCTACCAGTCGTTCGCGTGGTTCTACGCGGTCAACACGGGCCAGATATCCATTCGCCACAAGATGCACGGGCCCGGCGCCGTGGTGATCAGCGAGCAGGCCGGCGGGATCGACGCGATCGGCCACGCCCGGCGGCAGCTGCGGGACGGCGCCAACCTCATGCTCACCGGGGGCATCGACAGCACGCTCTGCCCGTGGGCGTGGGTCGCCCACCAGGCCACCGGCCGGATCAGCCGCAGCTCCGACCCGCAGCGGGCCTATCTGCCCTTCGACGAGCGCGCCGGCGGTTACGTCCCCGGCGAGGGCGGCGCGATCATGGTGCTGGAGACGCCGGAGAGCGCGAAGAAACGGATCGGCACCACCGTCTTCGGCGAGATCGCCGGGTACGCCTCCACCTTCGACCCGGGCACCCCCGGCCGCCCGCCGGGCCTGCAGCGGGCCATCGAGATGGCGCTGGGCGACGCCGGCATGGACGCCTCGGACATCGACGTCGTCTTCGCCGACGCGGTGGGCGAGGCCGAACTGGACCAGGTGGAGGCGGAGGCCCTCAAGGAGGTCTTCGGGCCCCACGGTGTCCCGGTCGCCGCGCCCAAGACCATGACCGGACGGCTGTTCGCCGGCGGAGCCTCCCTGGACGTCGCCACGGCGCTGCTGTCGATGTTCTGGAGTGCCATCCCGCCCGCCGTCGGCGTCCGGGAGGCCGTGCCCGAGTACGAGATGGACCTCGTGGTCGGCGAGCCGCGGCAGGGCCCGATCCGGTCGGCGCTGATCGTCGCCCGCGGGCACGGCGGCTTCAACTCGGCGATGGTGGTGCGCCAGCTCCGCTGAGCGGCAGCAGCAGTCCGTCATCGTCATCGCCATGTCGCAACGAAAGGGCATTCATGCTGACGTCAGTCGCCGAGTCGTCCGGGAACGCGATACTCCCGGACGACCTCGAGGAGGCCGTCCAACGCAACGACCTGCGGACCCGCACCGAGGAGCTCGCCCGGCTCAAGGCGGTCATCCGCGAGGGACCGAGCGTCGAGGCGACCGCAGCCCAGCGCGCCAAGGGCAAACTCACCGTCAGGGAGCGCATCGAGCTGCTCTTCGACGAGGGGACGTTCGTCGAGATCGAGGCGTTCCGCAAGCACCGGGCGACCGCCTTCGGACTGGCGAACAAGCGCCCCCACACCGACGGGGTCGTGGTGGGCTGGGGACTGGTCCACGGACAGAAGGTCTTCGCCTACGCGCACGACTTCCGGATGTTCGGAGGCGCCCTGGGCGAGGCGCACGCCGCGAAGATCCACAAGCTGATGGACATGGCCCTCGCCGCCGGCGCCCCGCTGGTCAGCCTGTGCGACGGGGCGGGGGCCCGGATCCAGGAGGGCGTCACGGCGCTCGCCGGCTACGGCGGGATCTTCCGCCGCAACGCCCAGGCGTCCGGCGTCATCCCGCAGATCAGCGTGATCCTCGGACCGTGCGCGGGAGGGGCCGCCTACTCGCCCGCGCTGACCGACTTCGTGTTCATGGTCCGGGACGTGGCCCAGATGTTCATCACCGGCCCGGACGTGGTCCAGGCCGTCACCGGCGAGCACATCAGCATGAACGGCCTCGGCGGGGCGGACGTCCACGCCGGCGTCTCCGGCGTCTCCTCGTTCGTCTACGACGACGAGTACACCTGCATCGCCGACGTCCGGTACCTGCTGTCGCTGCTGCCCGCCAACAACCGGGCGCTGCCCCCGGTCGTCTCCTGCACGGACCCGGTGGACCGCAGGAACGACGCCCTGCTCGACCTCGTCCCGTCGTCGGCGAACCAGGCCTACGACATCCTGAAGGTGATCGAGGAGATCGTCGACGACGGCGAGTATTTCGAGGTGCAGCCGAACTGGGCGGGCAACATCGTCTGCGCGCTGGCCCGGATGGGCGGCCGGCTGGTCGGCGTGGTCGCCAACCAGCCCATGGTCTCGGCCGGCACCCTGGACATCGACGCGTCCGACAAGGGGGCGCGCTTCGTCCAGATGTGCGACTCGTTCAACATTCCGCTGGTCACCCTGGTCGACGTGCCCGGCTTCCTGCCGGGCCGTGAGCAGGAACACCAGGGGATCATCCGGCACGGCGCGAAGCTGCTCTACGCCTACTGCGTGGCCACCGTCCCCCGCATCCAGCTGATCCTGCGCAAGGCGTACGGCGGCGCCTGGATCGTGATGGACTCGCGGTCCATCGGGACCGACCTGTCCCTGGCCTGGCCCACCAACGAGATCGCCGTGATGGGCGCCGAGGGCGCGGCGAACGTCATCTTCCGCCGGGAGATCGCGGCGTCGGGCGATCCGCAGGAGACCCGGGAGCAGTGCATCCGGTCCTACCGCGAGGAGCTGATGCACCCCTACTACGCGGCCGAGCACGGGCTGGTCGACGACATCATCGACCCCGCGCACACCCGGGAGACCCTCGTCCGGGCGCTGGAGATGCTGGAGGGCAAACGTGCCTCCCTGGCTCCGCGCAAACACGGCAACCCCCCGATGTAGCCATGACCGCGGACCCGTTGTTCACGATTCGCTCCGGACGGCCGACCGAGCAGGAGATCGCCGCCCTCACCGTCGCGCTGCTGACCCGCCTGCACCGGTCCGCCGCGGATCCGTCCGCGGTGGCCGACTGGGCGCAGCGCCTCACCCCCGACGTGCCGGCCGTGGCCGGCCTGGCGGACTGGCCCGGCCCGGACCGGCCGGCGACGACCGTGTGGGGGCGCCGGCCGGGCGCGGAGGCCCGGCCGGCCGGGAGCGGCTGGGGGGACCCGTCCGGTGCGGACGCGCCGCCCGCGACCGGCTGGGGAAGCCGGTCCGGACCGGAGCCGCCCGGGACGGAGCCCCCCGGTGCCGTCGGCTGGCCGGAACTGCCCTGACGTCCGGTCCTGCCGTGACGTCCGGTCCTCCTGGAGGCCGGGTCCTGCCCAGAGGGCGGGGCCCGGCCTCTTTCCGGCGAAGGGGGTGTGACGCGCAGCGCGTCACACCCCCTTCGCGTGCCGGCCGGCCCTTCGTGGCCGCCGGCCCGCCCTCAGGCGCGGCACACCGGGAGGCCCCCGTGGAACTGCGTCATCTCCCCGAAGGCCGTCGCCACGTCGATCGGCGCGCCCGGCACCGCTCCGGCGAGCTCGGCGTAGGCGCGGTGCAGGTTGCCGACGATGCGCTCGGCGTCGAGGAAGGCCGCCCACGCACCCAGTTCGGTGGTCCGGGCCGTCTCCAGCGCCGAGCGTCCGGCCCGCAGCCCCGACCGGGCGACCTCCAGCAGCCAGTTCAGGTAGGCGGCGGTCTCGTCCAGCAACTCGGCGCCGCCGACCGGCCCGTGACCGGGCACCACCGTCTGAGCGCCGAGCGCGCGCAGCCGGCCGATCGCCTCCAGCGACCCCGTGACCGAGCCCATCAGGCAGAACGGGGTGCTCCCGGACCACACGACGTCCCCGGTGAACAGGACGCCCTCGTCGGGCAGCCACACCACCGTGTCGCCGGTGGTGTGGGCCGTCCCGGGATGCAGCAGCGCGATGCGCCGGCCGCCCGAGTGGACGGCGGCCTCGTCGCCGCGGTAGGTCACGTCGGGCCCGAGGACCGGCGTCTCCCCCCACTCCACGTCCGGCCACAGCCCGCGCAGCCCCGGGCCCGCGGCCATCTGGTCGCGGGCGCAGTTCTCGTGGGCGATGATCGTCGCCCGCGGCTTGAAGTAGGAGTTGCCGAACGTGTGGTCGCCGTGGAAGTGCGTGTTGACGAGGAAGTCCGGCCCGGCCGGCGCCAGCGCGCCCACCGCCTCGGCCAGCACGCGGGTACGGCGCTCGGTGGCGGCCGTGTCGACCAGCACCGCGCACTCCCCGTCGAGGATCAGTCCCGCGTTGTTCAGGCACCACCCTCCGTCGGGCTGAATCCAGGCGTAGACCGACGGGGCCACCTCGCGCATTTCCGACCGGACCTGTTGCAACGTCATACCGACTCCAATTCCGGGTGCGGGCGCGCGTGAAGAAAATGCCGCGGCAATGTGCCGGAAAGGGTGGCCCGAACGGCATGAGCCTCACTGGAACACCCGGTGGGGGAATTCCGGTGCAGCGGTAGTCCAGCCGGTTTCGAGCCCGCCGGAGAACGCTTCCGGAGAAGGAAACCCATGCCCGAGGAGGAGCACACCGTGGCTACGCAGACCGCTGAGCGGCAGAAGGTGACGGCCGAGGAGCACGTGGAGATCCTCGGGTTCTACGCCCGACAGTGCCGCCTGATGGACGCCCTGAAGATCGAGGAGTTCGCCGACACCTTCACCGAGGACGGCGTCATCGACCACGCGCACCGCGGTGAACGCCTCGCCGGCCGTGCGGCGATGGTCGCGGCGATGCGGGCCGCCCTCCCGCGGTACCGGTCGGTCGTGCCCCGGCACTGGTTCGACCACTACCTCGTGGAGAAGACCGCGCAGGGCTGGCGGGTGGACTACGTCTGCCTGGTCACCCGGACCGACGCCGCCGGGAAGGTGGACTTCGAGCCGACCTTCACCGTGGTGGACGAACTGGTGCGCACCGAGGCCGGCGAGATCCGGACCCGGGAGCGCGTCATCGACCAGGACCGTCCGGCCGCCTGAGGCCGGGGCCCACGATGAAGGGGATAGTCCTCGCCGGAGGCACGGGGACCCGGCTGCATCCGATCACACTGGCCGTGTCGAAACAACTCCTCCCCGTCAGTGACAAACCGATGATCTACTACCCGCTGTCGGTGCTCATGCTGGCCGACATCCGGGAGATCCTCGTCATCACCACACCCACCGACATGCCGTACTTCCAGCGGCTCCTCGGCGACGGCTCGCGGCTGGGCATCTCGCTCAGCTACGCCGCGCAGGAGAGCCCGGGCGGCCTGGCGCAGGCGTTCACCATCGGGGCCGACTTCATCGGCGCCGACCCGGTGGCCCTGGTGCTGGGCGACAACATCTTCCACGGCTCGGGATTCCGGGAGCTGCTGCGCCGCAACGCCCGCGACGTGGACGGCTGCGTCCTCTTCGGCTACCCGGTGCCGGACCCCGAGCGGTACGGGGTCGGGGTGACCGACGCCGAGGGGCGGCTCGTCTCGCTCGAGGAGAAGCCGGCCGAACCCAAGTCCGACCGGGCGATCACCGGCCTGTACTTCTACGACAACGACGTCGTGGACGTGGCCAAGAACCTCACCCCGTCGCCGCGCGGCGAACTGGAGATCACCGACGTCAACCGGTGGTACCTGGAACGCGGCAAGGCCAAGCTCATCGAACTCGGCCGGGGTTTCGCCTGGCTCGACACGGGCACCGCCGAGTCGCTGCTGAAGGCCGGCATCTACGTGCAGGCCATGGAGGAGCGCATGGGGGTGCGCATCGCCTGCCTGGAGGAGGTCGCCCTGCAGATGGGCTTCATCGACGCCGACACGTGCCGGAGACTGGGCGAGGGGATGAAGTCGCCGTACGGCAGGTACGTGACGGAGGTCGCGGCCGAGGCCGCCGGCGTGGGGTACCGCCGCCGGCTCGTCGGCGCACCGCGCGGGGCCTGACGGCGGCGCGTCCGCCCGGAACGGGCCCACCGCGAGCGCGGAGTGCGACGGTTCTCCGGAACCCGTCGCGCTCCGCGCACCGCGTTATCGTCCCCGGCGTTCCGGTCCCCGGCGTTCCGGTCCCCGGCGTTGCGAGCCTCGGCGACCCGGGCCGCCCGGCCTGCGGGGCGCGGGGGCGCGGGGCACGGCGACGGGGGTTTCGCGGCTCGGGGGCGGGCCGCCCGGGGACGGGCACGGCACGGCAGGCCACGGCACTGCAGAAGGGTCCGGCGGATCACGTCGCGGCACCGGGGTGCCTGCGCGACGTGATCCGCCGGACGCCTTTCAGGCCGCGGACAGGATCTCCAGGACGGCCACCGTCCACGCGAAGCCGCCACCCGCGCTGACCAGGGCGCCGGTCTGGCCCGGACGCAGGGCGCCGGTCCGGGTGAGGTGGGCGAGACCGGCGAACATGTCGCCCGCGCCGAGGTGGCCGACTCCCGATCCCCAGGGCCAGGTGGTCCGCTCCGGGTCGAGGTCCAGCGCCGAGAAGAACTGGAAGTCCATCTTGGCGCGGCCGAGGTGCGGCAGCACCGTCCAGTCGAGGTCCTCCTGCTTGACGTCCGCCTCCCGCAGGGCCTGTTCGAAGGCCGTCCGCTGGCCGGTGTGCAGCCGGTCGATCAGCTCCGACATGCCCATCTCCTTGACCAGACGGGCACGGGGCTCCTCCACGCTGACCGGGGTCCGGGTCTCCAGCGGCGTCGCGGCGAAGGGATCGTCGCCCCGCCCCATTTTCTCCAGGGTCGGGTCGGACACCGTCACCAGACTGCGCAGCAGCGCGAACCCGTCCTCGGTGGACAGCACGACGGCGGTGCCGCCGTCCCCGAGCACGGTCCCCGGGTCGGTGGTCCACCGGTCGATCCCCGGCAGGCAGAACCGGTCGCCGGTGGTCACGAGAGCGCTGTGCCGGCGGGCGTCCGCGCGCAGGTAGGCCACCGCCAGTTCGAAGGCGGCCATCCCGCCGTTGGACAGCTGCTCGACGGCCAGCGACAGGCAGGTGTTGCCGACGGCCTCGCGCTGCACGTACGAGGCGGGCGCCCACAGGTCGTAGCCCTGGAAGTAGCTGCTGGCGTGCAGGACCAGGTCGATGTCCTGGGGTCCCGCGTCCGCGTGGCGCAGCGCCTCCCGCGCGGCCCGCACCGCCATCTGCGGCCCGGCCTCCGTGCCGACGCACACCGACCGCATACGCGTGCGCCGCACGGTCCATTCGTCGGTCAGCCCCTGCCGGACCGCCTCCTCGGCCGGCATGGCCGGCGGCAGATGAAGTCCCACCCCGGAAACGAATACCTCTTCAGCTGGCACGACCATTCCCTCCGCCCGACGGCATTCGGCCGTCGAGTCTGCACGGCACAGCTCGGGGGCGGCTCAAAGCCGGGCGGAGCCGTATTCCGTCCGCGGCTCTCGATCGAGGCTCAGGCGAACGTCGAATCCACGGGCCCATATTGCGGCAGCGGGAAAGGCAGGAAAGGAAGGTACCGGATGCCCCTCACAGCGCAACAGCCGAATCCACCGGTCGCACTCGTTTTCCCCGGCCAGGGTGCGCAGTACCCGCGGATGGCCGCGGGCCTGTACGGGCACGACTCGACCTTCACCTACTGGATGGACGAGGCGTTCCGGCTCCTGGCGCCGGACGGCCCGCGGCTGCGCCGCGAATGGCTCGCCGAGGCGCCGTCGGCGGAGTACGACGACGTGACGGTCGCCCAGCCGCTGCTCTACGCGGTGAACCACGCCCTCGGGCGGATGGTGCTCGGCTGGGGCGTGCGCCCGGCGGCGATCATCGGGCACAGCGTCGGCGAGGTCGCCGCGGCGACCCTGGCCGGGATCCTCGGCTTCGAGGACGGCGTACGCCTGATGCGCGACCGGGTCGAGCACTTCGCCGACACCCCGCCCGGCGGGATGCTGGCCGTCGCGGCCTCCCCCGACGACGTCGCCGACCTGCTCGGCGAGGGCGTGCACCTGGCCGCCGTGAACGCCGCCCGGCAGCTCCTCCTCGCCGGGGAGCGCGAGCCGCTGGCCCGGGCCGCCCGCGCGCTGGACGAACGGGGCGTCATCTGCCGCCCGGTGCAGGCCAGACAGGCCTTCCACAGCCCCGCGGTCGACGACGCCGTCCGCGCGACCCTGCCCGGGTTCCGCGCGGTGCCGCTGTGCCGGCCGGCCTTCCCCTTCTACTCCGCCTACACGCCGGGCCGACTCGCCGACCAGCAGGCGCTGGACCCCGACTTCTGGGCCTGGCAGGCGGCCCGGACCGTGTACTTCGCCCCGGCGCTCACCGCCCTGCTCGCCGCGCACGACTGCCTGCTGCTGGAGGCCGGTCCGGGCGACGGCCTCAGCCGGCTGGCCCGCCGCCAGCCCCGGGTGATCGCCGGGCACAGCTCCGTGCAGGCGCTGGTGCCGGGCGGCGGCCGCGACGACCGCGAGGCCGTGGACGAGGTACGGCGCCGGCTCACCCTCGTCGCCGCCGGAGACCGCCATGACCGACCTGGCCACTGACAGAGCCGACGGGACCGACATGACTGAGCTGACCGACACCACCGGTGCGTCCGGGGAACCCGTGGCCGTGGTGGGCATGGCCTGCCGCTTCCCCGGTGCCGACGACCTTCAGGGCTTCTGGCGGCTGCTCCGCCGGGGCGGCGACGCCATCGGCCCGGGCACCGGGCTGCGCGAGGGCCGCCGCCCCGGCGGATACCTGCGCGACGTCGAACTCTTCGACGCGGAGCTGTTCGGGATCTCCCCGCACGAGGCCGCCCTGATGGACCCGCAGCAGCGGCTGCTGCTCGAACTGTGCTGGCACGCCCTGGAGGACGCGCGCATGGCGCCCACGGGCGGCGGGGCGACCGGCGTCTTCGTCGGGTCCTGCTCGGACGACTACGCGCTGATGAGCCGGATGTCCGCGGTGGTGGACGCCTACTCGATGACCGGCACGGCACGGACCTTCCTGGCCAACCGGCTGTCCTACTTCTTCAGGTTCACCGGCCCCAGCGCGGTCGTCGACACCGGCCAGTCCTCCTCGCTGGCCGCCCTCGACCAGGCGCTGGGCAGTCTGCGCCGCGGGGAGTGCGCCAGCGCGGTGGTCGCCGGCGTCCAGCTCAACCTCACCCCGACGGGCGACCGGCTCATCGAGGAGCTCGGGGCGATGTCGCCGACCGGCCGCTGCCACACCTTCGACCGCAGCGCCGACGGGATCGTGCGGGGCGAGGGCGCCGGCGTGCTGGTGCTCAAGCCCCTCGAGGCGGCCCTCGCCGCCGGGGACCGGGTGTACTGCACGGTGCTGGCCGCGGCCGTCAACAACGACGGCGGCGGCGCGAGCCTGACGACACCCACCCAGACCGCCCAGCAGAGCGTGCTGGCCGAGGCCTACCGCAGGGCGGGCGTCGACCCGGCCGAGGTCGCGTACGTGGAGCTGCACGGCACCGGCACCAAGGCCGGCGACCCGGTGGAGGCGCGGGCCCTCGGCGGCGTCCTCGGCCGGGGACGGCCCGCGGACCGGCCGCTGCTGGTCGGCTCCGTGAAGACCAACATCGGGCATCTGGAGGGCGCGGCCGGTATCGCCGGGCTGATCAAGACCGCGGCGAGCCTCTTCCACCGCGAGCTCCCGCCGACCCTCAACCACCGGCGGCCCAACCCCGACATCGACCTCGACGGACTGCGGCTGCGCGTCAGCACTCGGCGGCGCGCCTGGCAGCCCGACGAGGGGCCGCTGGTCTGCGGCGTCTCGTCGTTCGGCCTCGGCGGCACCAACGCCCACGCCGTGCTCGGCGAGGCGCCCCGGCGCCAGGACGCCGTGCCGGTACCCGTACCGGGGCCGGATGAGCCCGGGGCGGCGGCCGACGAGCCGGTGCCCGTGCTGCTCTCCGGGCACACCGACGCGGCGCTGCGCGCCCAGGCGGCCCTGCTGGCCGACCGGCTGGACGGCCGCGACGACGTGGACCTGCGCGACCTCGGCCTCGCCTCGGCGACGACCCGGGCGGCGCTGCCCGTACGCGCCGCCGTCGTCGCCGTCGCGTGCCCGGCCCTCGTCGCCGGGCTCCGGGAGCTCGCCGACGGGACCCACGGGGACGGAACCCGTGAGGACGGGACGACCGTCCTCACGGGCCGGCCGGGCGCCCAGCCGCAGGAGCCGAGCACACGGCCGCCGGACCGGCAGGCCCTCGGGGACGCTCCCGGCACGGCCGCCACGGCGGCGGCCGCCGCGTTCGTGCTGGGCAAGCCGGTCGACTGGCTCGCGGTCTACGGCCCGCAGGCCCGCCCGGCGGACCTCCCGCTGTACGCCTTCCAGCGGCGCCCGTACTGGCTGGACACGACGACGGCCGCGGGCGGCCCGGCAGCCGAGGAGGCCGCGCCGCAGTGGTCCGGCGACCCGCTGGACCTGGTCCTCGACCTCACCGTGGAGATCCTCGGCCGCGCGCCGGGCGCGGACCTCGACCTGGACGCCACCTTCACCGACCTCGGTCTGGACTCCCGCATGGCCGTCGCGCTGCGCACCTCCGTCGCCAGGGCCACCGGCCGCGTCCTGCCGACGACCCTGCTGTTCGACCACCCCACTCCGGCGGCGCTCATCGAGGCGCTCCGGTCGGACGACACGAAAGGTCACGAGTTTCGATGACTCCCCAGACCGGACCACTGGACGGTGACCAGGAAGCCGTCGCCGTCGTGGCCATGGGCTGCCGCTACCCGGGCGGTGTGCGCACGCCCGCCGACCTGTGGCAGCTGGTCGCGGACGGCCGCGACGCCACCTCCTCCTTCCCCACCGACCGCGGCTGGCGTGCGGCGGATCTCGCCGACGGCCGCTCCACCACCACCCGCGGCGGCTTCCTGGACGACGCCGACCGCTTCGACGCCAAGTTCTTCGGCATCTCGCCCCGCGAGGCGGAGGGCATGGACCCCCAGCAGCGGATCCTGCTGGAGACGGCCTGGGAGACCTTCGAGCGCGCCGGGCTGAGCCGGGACGCCCTCACGGGCAGCAACACCGGTGTGTTCGTCGGGGCGATGGCCCAGGAGTACGGGCCGCGCCTGTACGAGGACAACCAGGGCGCCGGCGGCTACCGCATCACCGGCAGCTCGACCAGCGTCGCCTCCGGACGCATCGCCTACTACTTCGGGCTGCGCGGCCCCGCCCTCACGGTGGACACCGCGTGCTCGTCCTCGCTGGTCGCCGTCCATCTGGCGGTGCGGTCGCTGCGCGACGGCGAGTGCGATCTGGCGCTGGCCGGCGGTGTCGCGGTGATGTCGACGCCCGGCATGTTCGTCGACTTCACCCGGCAGGGCGGACTCTCGCCCGACGGCCGCTGCCGCCCCTTCTCCGACGACGCCGACGGCACCGCCTGGGCGGAGGGCGCCGGACTGCTGCTGCTGGAGCGCCTCTCCGACGCCCGCGCGCGCGGCCACCGCGTCCTCGCCGTGGTCCGCGGCACCGCCACCAACTCCGACGGCGCGAGCAACGGTCTCACCGCGCCCAACCGGGCGGCCCAGGAGGACGTCATCCGGCAGGCACTGAGCCAGGCCGGACTGGACCCGCACGACGTCGACGCGGTCGAGGCCCACGGCACCGGCACCGAACTCGGCGACCCCATCGAGGCGCGGGCGCTGTCCGCCGTCTACGGCCGGGGCCGCGACGCGCAACGTCCGCTCTGGATCGGCTCGTTGAAGGCGAACCTGGGGCACGCCCAGGCCGCGGCGGGCGTCGGCGGGGTGATCAAGACGGTGCAGGCGCTGCGGGCCGGCGTCCTGCCCGCCACGCCGAACGTCTCCCGGCCCACCCACCACATCGACTGGGAGCACAGCGGTCTCGCCCTGCTGACCCGGGCCCGCCCGTGGGAGCGGGGGGACGGGCCCCGGCGGGCCGGGGTGTCCTCGTTCGGGATCAGCGGCACCAACGTCCACCTGGTCATCGAGGAGGCCGAGCCCGAGCCCGAGCCCGCGCGGCAACCCGCCGGCGACGCGACGGCGCCGCTGCTGTGGTCGGTCTCCGCCCCGCACGCCGACTCGCTGCGCGCCCAGGCCAGGGCTCTCGCCGACCACGTCGGCCGCACCCCGCAGGACGCGCCCGAGGACGTCGCGCACACGCTGCGCGGCCGCAGCGCGTTCCGGCAGCGAGGCGTCGTGATCGCCGACAACCGCGCGGACCTGCTGACCGGACTGGAGGCGCTGGCCTCCGACGCCCCCCTGCCGGCCGTGCCGGGGCGCTACCGGTCGCCCACCGTGCTGCGCACCGAGTCCTACCGCGACCTCGCCGGACCGGTGTTCGTCTTCCCCGGCCAGGGGTCCCAGTGGCTCGGGATGGGTCTCGCGCTGATGGAGGAGTCGGCGGTCTTCCGCGCGAGCATGGAGGCCTGCGCGGAGGAACTGGCCCCGCTGTGCGGCTGGCGGCTGACCGACACGCTGCGCGGCGAAGGACTGGAACGGGTCGACGTCGTCCAGCCCGCGCTGTTCTCGATGATGGTGTCGCTGGCCGCGCTGTGGAAGTCGGCCGGGGTACGGCCCGCCGCGGTCGTCGGCCACTCCCAGGGCGAGATCGCCGCCGCCCATGTGGCCGGTGCGCTCAGCCTCGCCGACGCCTGCCGGGTGGTGGCCCTGCGCAGCCAGGCCCTGGCGCAGCTCGCGCCCCCCGGCGGCATGGCGTCCGTCCTGCTCGGCGCCGAGGAGACCGAGCGGCTCCTCAACAGCGTGGACGGCGTGAGCGTCGCGGCGGTCAACTCGGCGACCTCGACCGTGGTCGCCGGGGACGTCGCCGGCCTCACCGACCTGCTGGCGCGCTGCGAACGGCAGGGCGTCGACGCCCGGCGCATCGAGGTCGACTACGCGTCGCACACCGAGGCGATGGAGGCGCTGGAGGAACGCCTCCTCACCGACCTCGCCGGGATCTCGCCGCGCTCCTCCGACGTCAGGCTCCACTCGACGCTGACCGGCGCGGTCATCGACACCGCGGACATGGACGCGGCGTACTGGTACGACAACCTGAGCAACACCGTGCGGTTCGAGCCGGTGCTGCGGGGACTGGTGGAGCGACGGCACCGCACCTTCGTCGAGTGCAGCCCGCACCCCGTGCTGACCTTCGGCGTCCAGGAGGTCCTGGACGCGGCCGGGGTGACGGGCGCCGTGCTCGGCACCCTGCGCCGGGACAGCGGCGGCGCGGCACAGTTCCTGGCGTCGGCCGCGGCCCTCCCCGACTCCGTGGGACCGGTGGACCTCGCCGCGCTGCAGCCGGCCGGCCGTCAGATCGACCTGCCGTCCTACCGGTTCGACCGCACCCGGTTCTGGGCGACGGCCCCGTCGGCCGCGGCCGGCGACGACGGCGGCGCGTTCACCGCGGCGCCGACCGAGCTGCCCTCCGGGCAGACCGTCGTCACCGCGACCGTCGACCGCGAGCGTTACCCGTGGCTGGCCGACCATGTGGTCCGGGGCGCCGCGCTGGTGCCGGCGACCGTGTTCCTGTCGCTGCTCGGCGAGGTCGGCGAGCGGATCGGCCGGCCCGTCGTGGCCGACCTCACCCTGGGCGTGCCGCTGCCGCTGCCCGAACAGGTGGCCGCGGACCTGAGGATCGTCCTCGACCCCGAGGACGCCGCCGGTCGCAGGGCCCTGAGCGTGCACGCACGTCAGGCCGACGGCGGCTGGGTGCGGCACGCCTCCGGCGCGCTCGCCGGCCGCGACCGGGCGCCGGCCGAGCCCGCCCGCTGGTCCACCGAGGACGCCTCCCCGGTCGACGTCGCCGACGCCTACCCGCTGCTCGCCGAACGCGGCTACCACTACGGTCCGGCGTTCGCCGGACTGCGCGCCCTGTGGACGCGCGGCGCGGAGATCCTCGCCGAGGTGGCGCTGCCCGACCTGGAGCCGGGCGCCTTCGCCACCGCCCACCCGGCGCTGCTCGACGCGGCCCTGCACCCGGCCGTGCTCCGGGCGGACGCGGGACTGCTGGTGCCGTTCGCCTGGCGCGACGCCGACCTGACGCCCACCGACGCCCGGACCCTGCGCGTGCACGCGCGGCCGGACGGCGACGACCTGTCGCTGACCTTCTTCGACGGCGAGGACCGGCTCGTCGGTTCGGTGCGCTCGCTGACGCTGCGGCCGCTGCCCGCCGAGGACCGGGGCGTCAGCCTCGAACCGGCGTGGGAGCGGATGCGCGGCACGGACGCGTCCGGCACCCACGCGTCCGGCCCCGACGCGTGGGTGACGGTCGGCGCGGGCGGCCTGTGGGACCGCCCGGACTTCCCCGACCTGGAGTCGGTCATGCTCCCGGCGCCGGCGGTCGTCGTCGCCCCGCTCGGCTCCGCCCCCGGCACGGACGGCGACCCGGCGCACGCCGAGCGGCTGACCCTGGCCGCCGCCGACCTCGTGCAGAGCTGGCGCGCCGGCTCGCAGTTCACGGCCTCGCGGCTCGCCGTGGTCACCCGGGGGGCGCTCGCCGTCACCGACCGCGAACCCGTCCGCGACCTGGCCGCCTCGGCCGTCACCGGACTGGTGCGCTCGGCACAGACCGAGCACCCGGACACCTTCCTGCTGATCGACGTCGACGACGACCCGGCGTCCCTGGCGGCCCTGCCGCAGGCCCTCGCCTGCGGTGAGCCCGAGGTGGCCCTGCGGGCCGGACGGCTGTACCGGCCGCGGCTGCGGATCGCCCGCGAGAGCGGACTGCGGCCCCCGGCCGGAAGCCGCGCCTGGCGGCTCGACGTCACCGTGAAGGGCACCCTCGACGACCTCGCGCTCGTCGAACACCCGGAGGCGGAAGCCAAGTTGGGCCCCCGGCAGGTGCGCGTCGAGGTGCGCGCGGCCGGGCTGAACTTCCGGGACGTCACGGTCGGCCTCGGCCTTGTCGCCACCGAGAAGACCATGGGCAGCGAAGGCGCGGGCGTGATCACCGAGGTCGGCGCCGAGGTGACCCGCCTCGCGGCCGGAGACCGGGTGTTCGGCATGTTCGAGCGCTCGCTGGGACCGGTGGCCGTCGCCGACGAACGCATGGTCAAGCCGCTCCCGGACGGCTGGAGCTTCGCCCAGGCGGCCGGCGTGCCCATCGTGTTCATCACCGCCTACCAGTGCCTCGTCGACGTGGCCGGCACCCGGCCTGGCGACCGGGTGCTGATCCACACCGCGACCGGTGGCGTCGGACTCGCGGCGATCCAGCTCGCCCGGCACCTGGGCGCCGACGTGTTCGCCACCGCCCGCGCCGACAAGCAGC
Organism: Streptomyces sp. P3; assembly: GCF_003032475.1. Taxonomy (NCBI): domain Bacteria; kingdom Bacillati; phylum Actinomycetota; class Actinomycetes; order Kitasatosporales; family Streptomycetaceae; genus Streptomyces; species Streptomyces sp. P3. Next base: position 1,612,700 of record NZ_CP028369.1, on the reverse strand, counting down.
CCACGCTGCGCGCCTGGGGTGTCCCCGACGACCACATCGCCTCCTCCCGCACGCTCGACTTCGCCGACGCCTTCCGGTCGGCCACCGGCGGCCGGGGCGTGGACGTCGTGCTGAACTCGCTGTCCGGCAAGGCCCTCGACCGCTCCCTCGGCCTGCTCGCGCCGGGCGGCCGGTTCGCCGAGATGGGCAAGACCGATCTGCGCGACGTGGCCGCCACCGAGGCCGAGCACCCCGGAATCACCTACCGGGCGTACAACATCCTGGGTGTCGGGCCGGACCGGATCAGCGAGGTCCTGGAGGAGCTCGTCGCCCTGTTCGAGGCGGGCGCCCTGCGCCATCTGCCGGTGCGCACCTGGGACGTGCGGGACGGCCGGGTCCCGCTGCGGATGCTCAGCCGGGCCCGCCACCAGGGCAAACTCGTGCTGACCACCCCGCGCTCCTACGACCCGCTGCGCCCGACGCTGATCACCGGCGGCACCGGCGGTCTCGGCGCCGAACTGGCCCGGCACCTGGTCGCCGAGCGGGGTGCCCGGCATCTGGTGCTGGTGAGCCGCAGCGGCCCGGCCGCCGAGGGCGCGGCGGAACTGAGCGCGCAACTGACCGCGTCCGGCGCCGAGGTGTCCCTCGTGGCCTGCGACGTCGCCGACGGCGACGCCGTCGCGAAGGTCGTCGCCGAGTACCGGCCCGGCAGTGTCTTCCACACCGCCGGAGTGCTGCGCGACGGGGTGCTCACCGGGCTCACGCCGGTCCAGCTCCGGGCGGTGCTGCGGCCCAAGGTCGCCGGGGCCTGGCATCTGCACCGGCTCACCGAGCACCTGGACCTGTCGGCGTTCGTGCTGTTCTCGTCGGTGGCGGGGGTGCTCGGCAACCCGGGCCAGGCGAACTACGCGGCCGCCAACACCTATCTCGACGCCCTCGCGCAGTACCGCCGGGCACGCGGGCTGGAGGCGACGTCTCTCGCCTGGGGCCTGTGGCGGCAGCCCACCGGGATGACCGGCCATCTGACCGAGGCCGACACCGCCGCGCTGGCCCGCATCGGGATCGCCCCGCTGGACAGCGGGGACGGGATGCGGCTCCTCTTCGAGAACCTGGCCTCGCCCGCTCCGGTCCGGGTGCCGCTGCGGCTCGCCCCGGAGCAGCTGCGGCCCGGAAGCCGTGCGGCCCGCCTGCTCGAGGGGCTGGTGGACCTGCCCCGGAACGGCGCGGCCCCGGCGCCCGCCGCCCCGGCGCCCGTGCCCACGTCCACGTCCACGGCCGCAGCAGTGCCGGTCCGGGCCACGGCGCCGGCCACCGCCCCGGCCCCCGTCGCGACACCGTCCGCGGCACCCGCCCCCGCACCCGCGGCGGCAGCGCCTTCGGCGGGCGGTGACCTCATGCAGCTGGTGCGCACGCACACCGCCGAGGTGCTGGGCTACCTCGAACCGTCCGCGGTCGGCGCCGAGGACTCCTTCAAGGAACTCGGCTTCGACTCCCTGCTCAGTGTCGACCTGCGCAACAGGCTCACCGCCGCGACCGGGCTCCGGCTCCCCGCCGGCGCCGTACTGGAACACCCGACGCCGCGGGCACTTGTCAACTTCATCTCAGGACTGGAGGGCGCGTGATGGCACGCGACGCCGCAACCGTGACCACCGAAGTCAGCACCGAAGCCGCCACCGACGTCACCGTCCACGGCACCGCCGAGGTCACCGTCGACGGCACCACCGAAGTGACCCACCGCATCGAGGTGTCGGCCCCGGCGAGCGCGGTCTACCGGATCGTCGCCGAGGTCGGCCTGTGGCCGCTGTACTTCCCGCCCACCGTGCGGGCCGAGCGCACCGGCGGCGACGGGACGGACGAACGCATCCGGATCTGGGCCCTCGCCAACGGCGAACTGCGCACCTGGGAGTCGCGCCGCCGGCTGGACCCGGCCGGGCTCCGGATCGAGTTCGCGCAAGTCGAGCCGCGCGAACCGGTCGCGGCGATGGGCGGGACCTGGCGCATCACCGAGCGGCCCGACGGCGGCTGCACGGTGGAACTCGACCACTTCTACCGGGCCGTCGACGGCGATCCGGTGGCCCACGAGCGCATCAGCCGTGCCGTCGACACCAACAGCCGCTCGGAGCTGGAGCACCTGCGGCGGGCCGCCGAACGCGGGGACGCCGAGCGGGAGCTGCTGTTCGACTTCGCCGACACCGAGACCATCACCGGCTCGATCGAGGAGGCGTACGCCTTCATCTACGAGGCGTCCCGGTGGCCGGAGCGCCTTCCCCACGTGGCACGGCTCGAACTCCGCGAGGAGGAGCCCGGACTGCAGTTCATGGAGATGGACACCCGCTCCCCGGACGGCTCGCTGCACACCACGGCGTCCGGACGGGTCTGCGAGCCGCTGCGGCGGATCACCTACAAGCAGACGATCCTGCCGCCGGTGCTCCACGCCCACAACGGGGAGTGGCGGTTCGAGGAGGGGCCCGCAGGCACCGTGAAGGTCACCTCGCACCACCAGGTCCTCCTCGACCCGGCGGGCATCGACGCGCTGCCCGACCCGCCCAAGACGCTGGCGGACGCCCGGCAGGCGGTGCGGCACGCGCTGGGCTCGAACAGCCGCGCCACCATGGCCAAGGCCCGCGCGTTCGTCCAGGCCGGGTGAGGGGGACCCCATGACCACCGAGACGACGGAGCCCACGGGGACGATCGAGACCACCGGGACGACGACGGGCAGGGCGGCCGCGACGGGTCCGACGGGCACCGGCGAGACGGGCGCAGGCGGCCCGGCCGGTACGGCGGAGGTGCTGAAGCGGGTCCGGGAGTTCGTCCGCGCGGAACTGCTCTCCAAGGGCGAGTACTTCGACGGACTGCCCGAGCAGCCCACCGCCGAGTCGGCCCGGCTGCACGCCGCCGGGCTGGCCAACTGGTGGATCCCGGCCGCGTACGGCGGCGCCGGGGCGTCCCTCGCCGACAGCGTGGACATCGTCTCCGAACTGGCCTACGGCGACGCCGGCTTCGCGTTCGGCTCCTTCCTGCCGGTGCTCGGCACGGTGATGCTCCAGCTGCACGGCGACGAGGAGGTGGCCCGTCCCGTCCTGGAGCGTCTCGTCCGGGACGGCGGGCGGCTGGGCATCCTCGGCAGCGAGGAGGACGCGGGCAGCGAACTCAACCGCACCGCCACCACCTTCCGCCGCGACGGCGACGACCTGGTCCTCGACGGGGAGAAGTACTTCTCCACCAACTCCGACCCGGCCGACACCCTGCTCGTGCTCGCCCGGTCCGCCGACGACGACGGCGACTACGCCGTCGTCGCGGTGCCCCGCGCCACGCCCGGGGTGGAGATCGTCAAGCGCTGGGACATGCTCGGCGTCCGCGGCTCGGGCACCTACCGGGTCCGGCTGCGCGACTGCCGGGTGCCCGCGGCGGGCCGGCTGCGCGGCAACGGGCTGCGCCTGCTGGAGATCGGGCTCAACGCCAGCCGCATCCTCATCGCCGCCACCGCGATCGGCGTCGCCCGCAGGATCCGGGACCTGTCCATGGAGTACGCGGCAAAGAAGCGGATCAAGGGCGCTCCGCTGCGCGAGAACGCCGTGTTCGCCGCCAAGCTCGGCCAGATGGAAATGACCATCGACGTGATGCGCAACCAGTGCCGGGCGGCGGCGGCCGAGTTCGACCGGTTCCTGGCGGCGGAGAACCCGGCCGCGGCCCTGTACCGGGTGGGCACCCTGCGCTCGGCGCTGGCCGCCAAGCTGTACTGCGGCCAGGCCGGCTGGGAGGTGGCGACGACCGGCTCGGAGATGTTCGGCGGGCTCGGCTACACCCACGACCATCCGATCGGGAAACTGGTGCGCGACCTGCGCTACGTCTCCATCGTGGAGGGCGGCGACGACGTGATGCGCGAGCTGCTCTACGCCCGGTACGTCGTCCCGGCGGGCAAACGCCGCTGACGGGACGGCACACCACGGCGAAGGGGAGGGGCCGGTCGGCGGGCCCCTCCCCTTCGCTTCGCGCCGGACGCTCCCGGAGGATTCAGCAGACCCCCCGGGGGGATTCAGGCGTCCGCCGGCTTCAGGAGTCCCCAGGCTTGCGGCAGTCGGCCGGATTCACGAGCCCCTGGGGAGGGCCGGCTCGCCCCCGCGGGAGGGGCCGGAGTCCCACCGAGGGGTCGGGCGCCCGGGAGGGCTCGGAGTCCCCCGGGGGTTCGTGTGCCCCGGGGGTTCAGGCATCCGCGGGGGATCAGGCGTCCTCGGGAACCGGCGGCGCCTGGCGCACGCCGGGCACGGTCACCCGGGCCGGCGGCAGCACACCGTCCACCAAGTACCCCTCCACATAGGCCTCGAGGCGGGGATTGCCGCCGCTCAGTACATAGACCTCGTGCTCGCCGGAGTCCTCCACCAGGATCAGGTGATGGCCGAGGCGTTCGGCGAGGGCCTCGCCGCCCTCCCGGTGGTCCATCGGGTCGCCGTCGGCCTGCACGACCAGGCCCGCCGGATAGCCGTCCCGGGCGAGCACGGTGGGCGGCTCGGGCGACCGGAAGGTGCGGAACGCGCCGACCCAGGGGGCCGCCCGCAGCACACCGTGCCCGTAGGGGTAGCGCTCCCGGCAGGTGCGCATGTCCGCGTAGTAGGTCTCCAGGTCGGTCGGCCACTCCGTCTCCAGCGTCACCGCCTCGAGGACGCTCTGCTTCCACTGCTCGCTGGCCCGCGCACCCCAGCCGCCCGTGGCGTGTTCGGCCAGCAGCGCCGCCGTCCGCTCGTCCGCGCCCTCGGCGAGCGCGTCCCGCAGCGCCCCGACCAGCAGCCCCAGCCGCTCCCACGCCGAACGGTCGGTGGCCAGACCGCCCACGATGCCGTCGAACGACGTCCGCACGGATGCCCCGAGCCGGCTCTCCAGCTGCGCGGCGACGCCCTCCACCGCGGCCACGGTCAGCGACGCCGTCGTGCCGAGGGCGAAGTGGTTGTCGCGCCGCGCGGTCCACCCCGCCCAGCGGTCCACGTTCTCGCGGACCGCCCGCGCCTGGGCCAGGAACTGCTCACGCCAGGTCCAGCCGGGATGCACGCAGGAGTCGAGCACGCTGCGGTCCAGGCACTCGGGGAACATCGTCCCGTAGACGGCGCCGACGTAACTGCCGTACGCGTAGCCGAGGAAGTTCAGCTTCTCCTCGCCGAGCGCGACCCGGATGACGTCCATGTCGCGGGCGAGGTTGCGGGTGTTGACGTGCGGGCGCAGGTCGCCGCCGGCCCGCAGGCACCCCTGCTCGCGCTCGCGCATGTCGGCGGCCATCGCCTCGAACGCCGAGTCCGGCGGCCGTGAGTCGAAGGGCGCGGTGGTGGGGGTGACCTCGATGCGCAGCGGCGTCGAGGCGCCGGTGCCGCGCGGGTCGAAGCCGATCAGGTCGTACACCTCCGCCAGGGGGGTGCCGGCCAGCCGGGCGGGCATGCCGGTGCCGAGGCCGCCGTCACCGCCGGGCCCACCGGTCACCCCGATCAGGACACCCCGGCGGCGTGCGGGATCCGTGGCGGGCAGCCGGCTGACGGCGAGGGTGATCTGCGCGCCGCCGGGATCGGCGTGGTCGAGCGGGACCTCGAGCGTCGCGTACTCCAGGCGTTCGCCTGGTCCTGCGGCCGTCCACGTGAGTCGCTCGCCGGTCTTCGGCATGGGTGCCTCCTGTGCGCCATGAGTGCCGTACGTACCGGCCAGCCTTCAGCGTGTCTCTCGAACCGACCTGGAGTGCCGGGCGCACCGACCTGGAGCACGGGGCGCACCGGCCTGGAGCGCGGGCGCGGCGGCGCCCCGGAGGCCGCGTTCGATCGAGCCCCCAGCGACTCCCCAGGGCAGCGGGGCACGGTGGGCGGCGAGAGCACCGCAGGCATCCGTGGAACGTACGCCGGCGCGGCTCCGCGGCACGTGCGCGGACGCGCGAACGCAGGGAGGACACGACGCATGGCCAGGATCACCTACCGGAGTCCGGACGGAACCCCGACGACCCTCGACGTCCCCGAGGGGAACTCCGTGATGCGGGGGGCGGTCGTGGGCGGCGTCGACGGCATCGTCGGCGAGTGCGGCGGCGGCGCCATGTGCGCGACCTGCCACGTCTACGTCGACCGCGGCAGCCCGGTCACGCTGCCGGCCGTGTCCGACATCGAGGACGAGCTGCTGTACACGACGGCCTGCCCGCGCCGGGAGAACAGCCGGCTCAGCTGCCAGCTGCCGGTCACCGACGCGATCGACGGTCTGGTGGTGGACGTCCCGGAGCGGCAGGTGTGACACGGGCCGCCCCGGGGTCCGGCCGCCCCGGGATCCGGCCGAGTCAGAACGCGGCGGCGTGCTCGGACACCCAGTCGCGGTAGCTGCGGGGGGCCCGGCCGGTGATCTTCTCGACATCGGCCGTGACCAGGGCGGGCCGGCCGGCCGAGTCGGCCCACACCTTGAGGATGTCGTCGAGGACCGGCCCGGGGACGTGCGCGCTCATCGCCTCGCGGACGGTCTCGGCGGGCAACTCCTGGTAGGTGACGGGGCGGCCGAGCACCTCGCCGATGATCTGGGCCTGGTCGGCGTGGGTCAGCGACTGCGGGCCGGTCAGCCGGTGGATCTCTCCGGCATGACCGTCCTCGGTGAGCGCGGCCACGGCCACGGCGGCGATGTCGGCCTCGTGGATCGGCGCGGCGGTGGCCTCGGCGTAGGCGCCGCGGACCACGTCGCCGCCGCCCTTGGTCTGCCCCGCCCACATCAGCGTGTTGGCGGCGAACACGTCGGGCCGCAGGAAGGTCCATTCCAGGGTGGAGCCGCGCAGCGCCCGCTCGATCTCCGCGTGATAGGCGGCGATCGGGCCGTCCTGTTCCTCCGACTCGTCGTCCACCGAGCCGGAGGACAGCAGCACCACCCGGCGTACGCCGGCGGCCTCGGCGGCGGCGACGAAGCCCGGTCCGCAGCCGGGGGCGGCGAACAGGAACACCGCCTCGACCCCCTCCAGGGCGGTGGCGAGCGACGCCGGGTCGGCCAGGTCGAGCGCGACGGTCGGCACCCCGGCGGGCCAGGTCGCCCGCTCCGGGGCGCGCGACGCGGCCCGCACCTCGCGGCCCTGTGCGAGCAGCATCTCCAGTGCGCGACGGCCGACGTTCCCGGTGGCTCCGGTGACGAGGATCATGACGTTCTCCCTTGCTGTGCCGGTGGTTCTGCTTGCCTGTGGTTCTGCTTGCCTGTGGTTCTGCGTGCCGTGGTGGTTCCGTGCGGCGGTGGTTCAGTGCCGCGGTGCCGCGGGCCGTTCCCTCGCGGGCCGGCAAGAAAGACACTAGGAAGCCCCGAGGACAGGTTCTGTCCTCGACCGGGTGCGATCGATGAGGAGTTTTCCGCCAGATGCTCGAGACCTCGGCCCGATTACTGCGGCTGCTCTCCCTGCTGCAGTCCCGTCCCGACTGGCCGGGCCCGGAACTGGCCGAGCGGCTGGGCGTGACGACGCGCACCGTGCGCCGGGACGCGGACCGGCTGCGCGAGCTGGGCTACCCGGTGCGTTCCCTGGCCGGCCCCGGCGGCGGTTACCAGCTCGGCGTCGGCGCGGCGCTGCCGCCGCTGCTGCTGGACGACGACGAGGCCGTCGCGGTGACCGTAGGACTGCGGGCCGCGGCGTCCGGCTCGGTGGCGGGCTTCGAGGAGACCTCGCTCAGGGCACTGGCCAAGCTCGAACAGGTGCTGCCCTCACGGCTGAAGCACCGGGTGGCGGCGATGCAGTCGGCGATCCTGCCGCTGACGGCGTCCGGCCCGGCCGTGGACGCGAACCTGCTGGCGGTGCTGGCCGCCGCCTGCCGGGGACACGAGAGCGTGCGCTTCGGCTACCAGGGCAGGACGCGCCGCGTCGAGCCGTACCGGCTGGTCCACACCGGCCGCCGCTGGTACCTGCTGGCCTTCGACCTGGAGCGCGACGACTGGCGCACGTTCCGTCTCGACCGCGTCGACGCCGCCCCGCAGTCCGGGCCCCGGTTCACCCCGCGGCCGGGCCCCGCCGAGGACCTGAACGCCTACCTCACCGACAAGCTGTCCTCGGCCCCCTACCGCTGCCGGGCGACCATCCTCTTCCACTGCCCGGTGGAAGCCCTCGCCGAGCACACCTCCCCCACCGCCGGTCGTCTGGAGCGGTACGACGACCGCTCCTGTCTGTTCCACACGGGCGCCGCGACCCTGGACGAGATCGCGTTGCACATCGCCCTCAAGGGCGTCGACTTCGAGGTCCTCGACCCGCCGGAGCTGGGCGACCACCTCCGCGCCCTGGCCGCCCGCCTCACCCGCGCCGCCGACCGCACCCCGCCACCCCCGTGAGCCCGCCCCCGCCGGCCGCCCGGAACCCGCGCGGCCGTCGCCCCGGCAGCCGTGTGCGCCCCGCCCCGGGCGGCTACCCCAGCACCCGTACCGGTGACCCCGCCAGGTACGCGCGGATGTCCTCCGCCGCCTGTCCGTAGTAGCGCTCGTAGTTGGCCCGGGACACGTACCCGAGATGGGGAGTGGCCAGCAGACGGGGAGCCGTCCGCATCGGATGGCCGACGGGGAGCGGCTCGACGTCGTAGACGTCCACCCCCGCTCCCGCGATGCGCCCCTCCCGCAGTGCCGTCAGCAGCGCCTCCTGGTCGACGATCGCCGCGCGCGAGGTGTTCACCAGGTAGGCCGTCGGCTTGAGCAGCGCGAGTTCGGCGGGGCCGAGCAGCCCCCGGGTGCGCTCGCCCAGCGCGAGGTGGACCGACACGAAGTCGCTCTCGGACAGCAGTTCCTCCTTGGAGGCGGCCGGACGCACGCCGACCTCCCGCGCCCGTTCCTCCGTCAGGTTCTGGCTCCAGGCGCTCACCTCCATGCCGAAGGCGAGGCCCACCCGGGCCACCAGGCCGCCGATCTTCCCCAGTCCCAGCAGTCCGAGCCGCCGCCCGTGCAGGTCCGCGCCCACCGTCGACTGCCAGGGCCCGCCCTCGCGCAGGGCGGTGCTCTCCTGCACCAGTCCGCGCGCGAGACCGAGCAGCAGCGCCCAGGTCAGCTCGACCGGCGGGGTCGACGAGCTCTCGGTGCCGCAGACGGTCACCCCGTTCGCCCTCGCCGCCGGGAAGTCGATCACCGAGTTGCGCATGCCGGAGGCGATCAGCAGCCGCAGCCGGGGGAGCCGGTCCAGCAACGACGCGGGGAAGGCGACGCGTTCGCGCAGGGTGACCACGCAGTCGAAGCCGGCCAGTGCCGCGGCGAGTTCGTCCTCGTCGCCGAAGTGCTCGGTGAAGGGGACGATCTCTACCTCCTCGCCGGGCACGGACCAGTCGGCGGCGGTTCTCGCGGCGTTCTGGAAGTCGTCGAGTACGGCACAGCGGAAGGGCACGGCGTCTCCTCCGGAGGGGCAGGCCCACGGGGCCGCCCGCGGTCAGGTCCGTCCGAGACTACGGCGGACCCGCGAGCACCCCGGCACCCGCCCTGGGCCGTCTTCGCGCCGGACCGGTCACTTGGCGTCGGCGTAGCACTCCACCACCGCCGTCGTGAACGGGAACCGCACCGGCGTCTCCCCGAACGTCAGCCGTCCGGCCAGGTCGGACGCCTCCCGGATCGCGGACACGACCGTGTCGGCCTCCTCCCGCGGACAGTGCACGATCACCTCGTCGTGCTGGAAGAAGACGAGTTCCGCCGCCATGTCCGCACAGGCCCGCCGCAGTGCGGCGAGCAGCAGCAGCGCCCAGTCGGCGGCGCTGCCCTGGACGACGAAGTTGCGGGCGAACCGGCCGCGCGCCCGGGCGTCGGTGGAGGCGTAACCGGGCGTCCACTGGCGGTCGTCGGCGCTCTCCTCCTCGGCGGGCCCGCCGGGGTCGTCGACGGGGATGCCGGCCTCCTCGGCCTCGACCGCCCCGACGGCCGGCGGGCACGTGCGGCCCAGCCAGGTGCGCACCAGCCGGCCCTCCTTGCCGGCCCGGGCCGCCTCGTCGACGTACTCCACCGCGCGCGGGAAGCGGCGGCGCAGGGCGGCGAGGTTCTTCAGGCCGTCGCCGGAGGTCTGTCCGTAGACCGCGCCGAGCACGGCGATCTTGGCCTGGTCGCGGTCGCCGGAGAAGGCGCGGTCCGAGACGGACTGGTAGAGGTCGCTCTCCCGGCCCGCCACCTCCATCAGCCCGGGGTCGCGGGAGATCGCCGCCAGCACGCGCGGCTCCATCTGGTCGGCGTCGGCGACCACGAACCGCCAGCCGGGATCGGCGACCACCGCCCGCCGGATGACCTTCGGGATCTGCAGGGCGCCCCCGCCGTTGGTGACCCAGCGTCCGGTGACCGTGCCGTGCGCGAGGAACTCAGGCCTGAACCGCCCGTCCCGCACCCAGTCCTGCAGCCAGGACCATCCGTGGGCCACCCGGATGCGATACAGCTTCTTGTACTCGAGCAGCGGCTTCACGGCCGGATGGTCGAGGGACTGGATCTCCCAGCGCCTGGTGGACCGCACCCGGATCCCGGCCTGGCCGAAGGCCTTCACGACGTCCGCCGGAAGGTCGGGGCGGACGCGGCGGCCGAAGGCGGCCGACACCTCGTCCGCCAGCTCCGCCAGCCGCCGGGGCTCGCCGCCCGCGTACCGCTCGCCGAGCAGGTCGTCCAGGAGCTCGCGGTGCACCTGCGCGCTCCACGGCAGCCCGGCCCGGTTCATCTCGGCGGCCACCAGCATCCCCGCCGACTCGGACGCCGTCAGCAGCCGCATCCGCGCCGGGTGCTCGGTCCGCTCGTGCCTGCGCTGCTGCTCCGCGTAGACGGCGAGCAGGTCCGCCAGCGGCAGTCCCGCGGCGGCCCGCGGTTCGAACAGCGAGGACTGGGCGCCGGGCTCGGCCGAGCGCTGCGGCGGGTCCGGCGGGACGGGCCCGCCGCGCAGCCGGGCCAGTGCGGCGGCCGCCGACCGGGGCTCGCCCAACCGGCCCTCGTGGCCGAGCAGGAGCGTCTCGGCGTCCTCCACGTCGTAACAGCGGTCGACCCGCACGCCCGCGTCGAGCAGGCGCGGGTAGACCTCGGACGTGGAACGCCAGACCCAGCGCACGACGCCCGGCCGCTCCCGCACGGCCCGGGCCAGATCCGGCTCGCGCAGCGACGGGCCGGCGGGCAGGCCGTCCGCACCGAGGGGGGCGAGTTCCACGCCACCGTCCTCGGCCGGAGCGAGCGCCCACCGGTCGGCCATACCGCGAGTGTGGCAGGGGGGTCTGACAGCGAGGGTGAGGGTGCGCGGACGGCACATGGCACGATCGAACGGTGAGCAGCACCAGCAGCGACCCGGCCGGCGCCGTCGAACGCGCCCTGCGGACCGCCCTCTACGACACGGCCGACGCCGCCCTCGACTCCGGCGCGTCCCTTCTCGCCGCCGATCCCGCCGCCGACGCCGCGCTCGCGCGGCGCGGCACGGAGTTCGTGGCGGCGCTCTGGCGGCGCGGCTGGCAGCCCGCGGACCTCGTGCGGATCGTGCGGCGCGACCTGGAGGGCGCCCATGTGGGCCTCGTCGCGGCACTGGTCCGCGCGCAGGCGCGCGACGACCGGGCGCGCGGTCGCCGGTGGGCGGCCCAGCTGGCGGAGCTGCCCGCGGGCCCGCCCCCGTCCGCGGACCGTTTCTCGCACGCCACGGTGGTCCTGGAGCTCTACCGGCTGCTGCTGCGCCTGCCCGGCCTCGACCCTCTCGACGAGCCGGGGCACGGGCGCGGTCACCGGCGGGGGCCGGCGGCCGGGTCGCCCGCGGACTCCTCCGCCCGCATGCTCACCCGTATCCGGGCGCTGCTCGCCAAGGCCGAGGCGACCGGCTTCCCGGAGGAGGCCGAGGCGCTCACGGCGAAGGCGCAGGAGCTGATGGCCCGGCACAGCGTCGACGAGGCGCTGCTCGACGCCCGGGCGCCGGCCCCGGACGCGCCCGGCGCCTGCCGGATCGGCGTCGAGCCGCCGTACGAGCAGGCCAAGGCGGTGCTGCTGGACGCGGTCGCCGACGCCAACCACTGCCGGGCGGTGTGGAACGAGCCGTTCGCCTTCTCCACGGTCGTCGGCTTCGAGGCGGACCTCGAGGCGGTGGAACTGCTCTACACCTCGTTGCTGGTGCAGGCGCAGTCGGCGATGGCGAAGGCGGAGTCGGCGCAGCGGGCGAGCGGCCGCCGGCGGACCAAGACCTTCCGGCAGTCGTTCCTGGCCGCGTACGCCCACCGTGTCGGCGCCCGCCTCACGGCCGCCGTGGAGACCCAGGTCTGCGACGACCTGCTGCCGGTCCTCGCCTCACGCGAGGTCGCGGTCACCGCGGCGACGGACCGCATGTTCCCGCGGACGGTCTCCACCCGCCTGCGCGGGGTCACCGACGAGGCGGGCTGGACCGAGGGCGCCGAGGCGGCGGACCGGGCCCGCGTGCGGTCCCGGCCACGCCTGCCGTGACCGCGCGCCGAGCGGGTTCGGTCAGTCGCCCGCCTGGTGGAAGGCGCTGACCGTCGCGTCCGCCACGCCCTCGCTCTTGAGCGCGACGTCACCGTAAGACCAGGGGAAGTCCGCGGTGGACGAGGCCTTCGGCAGGCCGTACTCGACGGTCTTCACGGCGAGGGACTTCTCGCCGCTGCCCGCGCCGCGCACGTAGGTGATCGTGAAGGAGGCGGTGCCCTGCGCCGGGAGGGTCAGGGGCTGCGGTGCGGCGGCCTCGTCCTGCGCCGCGGTCGCGGAGGCGTCGCCGGCCCGGAGCTCGACCTTGGGGAAGCCGGTCAGGGTGCACTCCTTGCCCTTGTTGGTGAGCGTGACGGTGACGTTGCCGGTGTCCCCGGCGGCGGGCGCGGCGTCGACGGGGCCGACCTCCTGGCCGAGGTCGCCGGCCGCGCAGGCGGATCCGGCGGCCCCGGGGGAGCTCGCGGGCTTGCTCTCGTCGCCGCCGGAGCCGCTGTCGTCGCCGCCTCCGCAGGCGGTGAGGAGCAGGGCCGCGGCGAGAGCGGTGACGGTGATGGGAACGGCGCGCATGTGTGGTCCCTCGGATCTGGTGACGGTGCTCGAAGGATCATCACGCACGCGCCCGGTCCCGCGCCGCGCGCCCCCGCCCCGACCGGCGTCCGGCTGTTCAGACGCTGCGGGCGGTGATGTCGCCGTAGGCGGTGGTGGCCTGGATGGCGAGGCCGGCGGCGGCGCCGTCGGTGTTGGCGAGGGCGTTGTGGATGCGGCCGTAGGTGGTGCCGGCGTCGAGTGTGGCGGAGACTCCGCGGGCGGCGCCGACGGTGATGGCGCCGGCCTCGGTGCGCAGGTCGACCGTGCCGTGCACGGCTTCGGCGATGTGCAGGTCGCCCTTCTGGGTGCTGATCCGGGCGGAGCCGGTGAGGCGGCCGACGAAGACGTCGCCGGCGAGAAGGGTGAGCCGGGCGCTCGCGGCCTCGTCGATCTTGACCGTGCCCTGCGCGCCCTGGAAGGCGACGTCGCCGAGCCGGCCGACGCCGCGGAACTCACCGGCGGCGGTCGTCGCCTCGACGTGCGAGCCGACGGGCAGCTGGACGGTCACTTCGAGGGCCCCGGAGGCACCGAGGAGCTGGTTCTTCGCGGGGCCCGTGATCCGCAGGGCGCCGTCGGCGAACTCCACCGAGGTCTCCTCGGCCGCCTTCACGTCGCGGCTCCTGGTGGCGTCCGCGGGCAGTACCTCGACCGTGGTGTCGGCCCGGTCGGCGGCGATGAACCGGACACGTCCCGCCGGAACGTCGAGGACGACGGAGACCGGGGCGGCGGTGGCGAACTTCTGCATCGTACTCTCCTGTGTTCGTTGCTGTTTCCGACACAGGAAAAGCTACGTTGCGTTCTCTGTGTGGGCAACAAGCTCGTTGCGCGAAATTGCTATTCATGCAGGTGGTAGGCGCATAACTGTTGCAATGGATTGAAAGGCAATGCAACGCGACGACTCCCGTTCGTTGCAATGTATGTCGATGAACGCTAAACTGGCGGCATCAAGGCGCACGAAGGAGGCCGCGATGCCGGGAGGCAGGCTCACCCAGCAGGAACGTCAGCAGATCGCGTCGGGGCTGGCCGACGGCCTCGCCTACGCGGAGATCGCCAGACGTCTGGACCGTCCCACCTCGACGATCACGCGCGAGGTGATGCGCAACGGCGGCCCCACCGCCTACCGTGCCGACCTGGCGCATCGGGCGACCGAGCGCCGTGCCCATCGCCGCAGGCAGACCGCGCCCCGCGGGCCGGACACGTTCCCGCAGGCCCACGGTCGCGACGACGAGGCCGTGCGCGAGTACGAGGAGGCGTTCACCACCGTCCTCATGGCCTCGGGCATGCCGAAGATGATGTCCAGGGTCATGGCCTGCCTCACCCTCACCGACACGGGCAGCCTCACCGCGTCCGATCTCGTGCGGCGCCTCCAGGTCAGCCCCGCGTCCGTCTCCAAGGCGATCACGTACCTCGAGGAGCAGGCCTTCGTCCGCCGGGAGCGCGACGAACGCCGCCGCGAGCGCTACGTGGTCGACGACGACGTCTGGTACCAGTCGATGCTGGCCAGCGCCCGGGCTCTCACCCAGGTGATCGACATCGCGCGGCAGGGCGTCGGGATCCTCGGCCCCGCCACCCCGGCCGCCGCCCGCCTGGAGAACATCGCCCGCTTCCTGGACTTCGTCAGCGAGAGCACCATCCGGGCGGCGGAGCAGGCCCGCGCGGTGCTGCACACGAAAGCCGACGCCGCGGCGGAGGCTCGAGAGGGGGCGGACGAAGGCGCCGCCACCCCGGCTCCGACCCGCGACGAGAGCACGCGGGCACAGGCGTCGCGCTGACACACGGACCGCCGTGAAGGGCAAGCCGCCGACGGACCGCCGTGGGCCGAGCCGCCGGCGGGTCGCCGTGAAACGCGGGCCGCCGACCGGCCGGGGAGAGGGCGCGGGCGGGCCCGTCCGTCCGGGGGAGCCCTGAAGCTATCCGATCCCGGCCGTGGGCAGACCCGACGGCCACTGGCCGCCCTCCGCCCTGGTGAACGTCTCCTTGCCGGCCGCGCCCGTCCAGGTGACCTCGAGGGCCTTCGCGTCGACGGAATCGACCATGCCGGTCGCCCGGTCGTCCTTCCCGACCGTGCACGTCAGGTGGATCATCCGCATGCCCGCCTCCTTGCCGGCGGTCCCGCTGCACACGCTCCCGCCGGTCACGAACAGGGCGGCCTGCTTCCCGGTGATGATCAGGGCGACGGCCTTGCCGTCGGTCGTGGCCAGCCAGCTGCCCTCCAGCTCGTCCGAGGCGGAGACGGAGTCGGACGGCGAGGCGGCTGCGCCGCTCGGACCGCTGCCGTCCGCCGTCGCCGGGGTGGTCGCGGAGCCGTCGTCGGACCCCCCGTCGCCGCTGCACGCGGTCAGGGCGAGCGCGCCCGCCAGCGCGGCGGCCACCGCCGCGGCCCGCACCGGACGGCGGGACGCACCCCGCGAGAAGATCGCCGAAGTCACTGCAAGCTCCCGAGCTAGGACCGAAAAAACCTGGACCTCAAGGACCGCAGCAAGCTACCAGCAAGCCCCGGCGGTGGCCCGGGCGCGACGGGGGAGCGGCCCGGCAACCGCCGTCAGACCCGCACCCCCGGGCCCGCATGCGGGCCACGGCCGCCTCGACGCCGACCACGTCGACGGTCCTGATCCCCTTCGTGCTCAGCCGCAGCCGTACGTGCCGGCCCTCGACCGGCAGCCGGTACCGCTTGCTCTGGACGTTGGGGTCGAAGCGGCGCGACGTGCGCCGGTGGGAGCGGGAGACGCGGTTGCCGAAGCCGGGCCGGGCGCCGGTCGACATGCAGTGCGCGGACATGGGTGACGTACCTCCCCCTCCCTGCGCCTCCGCACGCTGAACCGTGCCCCGAGCGCCTCCCGCGCCGCTTGGGTCACGGGTCGGACGCGCGCACATGTCCTGTACACGCCCATACCGTCCACCCGGATCCGGCGCGCACGCGCCACCTTCCGTAGCCACGGCCCGTCGTCCTCCGTGCTGTGCCTCCCACACCCGTACGAGCAGCTGTTCCCCCGTTCGTCTACTCGCTCTGGCCGCCAAGGCGCAGCCGTACCCCGGCGGCGAGCCGACCCCGCCCTGATGCGTCGGGCCACCCCACCCCGCCCCCGCGCCGACCTCCGCGTCGTACGCGGGGGCGGCGTCCGTCGTCGTCGTGCGCCGGGGAACGGGGGAGCCGCGGGGCACCACAGGGGCGTGGGTGGCGTCGGGCCCTGACCCGGCCCCGGTCGGATCACGGCCCGGCCGCCCCGCGGACCGTCGCCCGCGGGCCCGAGCGGACGACGGGCGTCCGCCGGAACCGCCGCCTTCGCGACGGCCCTCGTCGCGGTCGCGCGGCTCCTTGCGGTGCGATCCGATTCCGTGCCGTTTCCGCGTCGACGGAACACGAAGGCCCCGGCGCGCGTCTGTCCCCGTACGCAAGTGGTTCGATCCGGACGACTTTCCAGAGCACCTCCCGACGCCCGGCCGGACGGAACGACGTCGGTAAAGCAGGCGTCACAGCTGTAACCACTCAGGCACCGCGCGTGCACGTGCATCTGCTCATGCGGCTGCATATGAACGGGGTTATGATCCGGGACAGTTGACAACGGCACCAATGGCCACACAAGCCAGTGCACCACCAGGGAGCGACCTGTGGACCACCACGTTGACGGGGGGCACGACGTGTACAACGGCATGACGGCCACACAGCTGTACGGGGTTGCCTGGCAGAAGAGCCGGCACAGCAACTCGCAGGGTTCCTGCGTGGAGTTCGCGCGACTGCCGGGCGGTGACGTCGCGGTGCGCAACTCGCGCTTTCCGGACGGTCCGGCGCTCGTCTACACGCGCGCGGAGATCGAGGCCATGCTCCTGGGCATCAAGGACGGCGAGTTCGACCACCTGATCGGCGGCTGACGGCCCCGCCCGGAGATCCGCATCGGATATATCGGCGGAAAACGGCCCCGCAACGCGCGTAGAACCAGGGCGTCGACGCGGGCCGCGCTATGTCACTCGGCAGGGGTGCGCAGCCGGAACAGCGCCCAGACCACCTTGCCGCCCAGGCTGCCGGAGAGCGGCTGCCAGCCCCAGCTGTCGGCGAACGAGTCCACGAGGAACAGCCCGCGACCGGACTCCGCGGAGAAGTCCTCGCTCTCCTGCGGCAGGGGACTGTCGTGGCTGGGGTCGCGCACCGCGCAGACCAGCCGCCCGGTCCAGCGCATCAGGTGCAGGCGCACGGGAGGGTGTTGCCGGTCCGGCACGTGCGGAACGTCGTCGGAGGACAGACCGTGTCTCAGCGCGTTGGTCACCAGCTCCGAGACGACCAGACGGACGTCGTCGAACCGGTCGCCCACGTCCCACTGGCCGAGGGTTCGCCCGGTGAACCGGCGTGCCTCGCGCACCGCTTCGTAGCGGGCGGGCAGCGCGCAGGAGGCGGCGTTGGACACGGCCGCGGGATCCAGCGGCGGAAGGCCCTGCCGTAACGGCTCGAGCATGGTCGATCCATTCGTCCCCATGCGAGGCACTCCCGGGATTCGCGGTCGTTGCGATGCAGCGGTGGCGCGGGACCATGGTTTCTGATGCGCACTGCGGATGCAAGGGCAGATGCACGTGCACGTGACCGAAATGGACCCGCCCGTACCGCTTCTTGGCCATTTTTTCCGCCAACTTCTCTCCCATCACCGCCACTTCTCTTGCTTTCTCCTCACTCTTCCTTCGCATCGCGCTGTGCGTATGCTTTGGGTTCGTTCCATCTCTGTAATCGGACGAGTACTGCTCGAAGTGTTTTAGTGGCAGACTGCGGCCCCTAGGACGGTTGGGGAGGCTGGCGAACGTGAGCGCGGGAGAGCCCGGATCGGTGGTGCGGCGGATGCTGCTCGGCTCGCAACTACGGCGGCTGCGTGAGGCCCGCGGCGTCACGCGCGAGGCGGCGGGATACTCGATCAGGGCGTCGGAGTCGAAGATCAGCCGGATGGAACTGGGCCGGGTGAGCTTCAAGACCCGTGACGTGGAAGACCTGCTGACGCTGTACGGCATCACGGACGACGCCGAGCGTCACGCGCTCGTCGGCCTCGCCCGTGAGGCCAACGTGGCCGGCTGGTGGCACAGCTACTCGGACGTGCTGCCCAACTGGTTCCCCACCTACGTCGGCCTGGAGGGCGCGGCCGCCCTGATCCGCGTGTACGAGGTGCAGTTCGTGCACGGTCTGCTGCAGACCGAGGCGTACGCGCACGCCGTCGTCAGCCGCGGCATGCGGGGCGCGAGCGCCGCCGACATCGACCGGCGCGTGGCCCTGCGTCTGGAACGCCAGAAGTACCTCGTCGCCGAGAACGCCCCCGACCTGCACATCGTCCTCGACGAGGCCGCGCTGCGCCGGCCGTACGGCGACCGTGAGGTGATGCGCGGGCAGCTCCAGCATCTGATCGACGTCTCCGAGCGGCCCAACGTCCGGTTGCAGGTGATGCCGTTCAGCTTCGGCGGGCACGCCGGCGAGTCCGGGGCCTTCACCATCCTGAGCTTCCCCGAGTCCGATCTGTCGGACGTGGTCTACCTGGAGCAGCTCACCAGCGCCCTCTACCTGGACAAGCGCGAGGACGTCGCCCAGTACGAACTCGCCCTGAAGGAACTGCAGCAGGACAGCCCCGGACCGGACGCGAGCCGGGACCTGCTCCGTGGCCTGATCCAGCTCTCCTGACCCCCGGCCCCCGGGGGGAATCCCCGGGAGGCTCCCGGTTTCCCTCCAACTCCTTTGAAACACCCGTACGATGACGCGTGATCAGATCGTGACGCAGATCGGTCGCAGCCGTTCGCAGCAGGGGATCGAGGGAGCACATGTCGTCGTCCTACTTCACCGACCTGGCCCAGCAGTACATCGACGGTAAGTGGCGTCCGGGGACGGGCTCCTGGGACATCATCGACTTCAATCCCTATGACGGTGAGAAGCTCGCCTCGATCACCATTGCCACCGTCGACGAGGTCGACGAGGCCTACCGGGCAGCCGCCCGCGCGCAGCGTCAGTGGGCCGCAACCAACGCCTACGCCCGCCGCACGGTGTTCGAGAAGGTGCTGCGGCTGGTCGAGGAGCGCGAGGCGGAGATCAGCGAGATCCTCGTCGCCGAGGCCGGCGGCACCCTCGGCAAGGCGGCCTTCGAGCTGCACCTCGCCAAGGAGTTCCTGCGCGAATCGATCCACCTGTCGCTGCGCCCCGAGGGCCGCATCCTGCCCTCGCCGGTCGACGGCAAGGAGAACCGCGTCTACCGCGAGCCGGTCGGCGTGGTCGCCGTGATCAGCCCCTTCAACGTGCCGTTCCTGCTGTCGCTGAAGTCCGTCGCCCCCGCGCTGGCCCTCGGCAACTCCGTGGTGCTCAAGCCGCACCAGAACACCCCGATATCCGGCGGCACGGTGATCGCCAAGCTGTTCGAGGACGCCGGACTTCCCCCGGGCCTGCTGAACGTCGTGGTGACCGACATCGCCGAGATCGGCGACGCCTTCCTGGAGCACCCGGTCCCGCGGGTCATCTCCTTCACCGGCTCCGACAAGGTCGGCCGGCACGTCGCGACGGTCGCCGCCTCGCACTTCAAGCGGTCCGTCATCGAACTCGGCGGCAACAGCGCCTTCGTCGTCCTCGACGACGCCGACGTGGACTACGCGGTGGACGCGGCCGTCTTCAGCCGTTTCGTCCACCAGGGCCAGGTCTGCATGGCGGCCAACCGCATCCTGGTCGACCGTTCGCTCGCCGACGAGTTCACCGAGAAGTTCGTCGCCAAGGTGCGGACGCTGAAGGCCGGCGACCCGCGCGACCCGCAGACCCTCATCGGCCCGGTCATCAACTCCCAGCAGGCGGAGGCCGTCTCCGGCGCGGTCGCGCAGGCGATCGCCGAGGGCGCGACCGCCCTGCTGCACGGAGCGACCACCGACAACCTCGTCGAGCCGTCCGTCCTCGCCGATCTGCCGCTCGACTCCGCCCTGCTCCAGCAGGAGGTCTTCGGTCCGGTCGCCTTCATCAACACCTTCGACGGCGAGGCGGAGGCCCTCCGTATCGCCAACGACACGCCGTACGGCCTGAGCGGCGCCGTCCACACCCGTGACGTCGAGCGCGGCGTCGCCTTCGCCAAGCAGGTCGTGACCGGCATGTTCCACGTCAACGACGCCACCGTGCACGACGAGCCGATCGTCCCGTTCGGCGGCGAGAAGAGCTCCGGTGTCGGCCGTCTCAACGGCGAGAGCACCCTGGAGTCCTTCACCACCACCAAGTGGATCTCGGTCCAGCACGGTCGCAGCGGCTTCCCCTTCTAGGGTCCGTACCGGGCGGAGGCCGTCCGGGTGCCCCGCTGGGCACCCGGAGGCCACGCCCTAACCTGGGCCCATGTCAGCGATCCGTCTCCTCGTCCTCGGCGCCGTGCGCCAGCACGGGCGGGCCCACGGCTACCAGGTGCGCAGCGACCTGGAGTACTGGGGCGCCCACGAGTGGTCCAACGCCAAGCCGGGCTCGATCTACCACGCCCTGAAGCAGATGGCGAAGCAGGGCCTGCTGCGTGAGCACGAGACGGCCCCGTCCACCGCGGGCGGCCCGCCGCGCACCGAGTACGAGGTCACCGAGGCGGGCGTCGAGGAGTACTTCCGGCTGCTGCGCGAGGCGCTGGTCTCCTACGACCAGAAGACGGACGTGAAGTCCGCCGCCATCGGCTTCGTGGTCGACCTCCCGCGGGCGGAGGCCGTCTCGCTCCTGGAGGAGCGCGTGCGCGGCATCGAGGCGTGGCGATCGGCCGTCACCGAGCACTACGTCCCCGAGGAGGGACCCGGCCGGCTGGGCCACATCGGCGAGATCATGAACCTCTGGCTCCACACGGCCGACGCCGAGGCGGAGTGGGCCCGCGGCCTGATCGCGCGGATCGAGGGCGGGGCGTACACCTTCGCGGGTGAGGGCGAGCCGTTCGTCGGCGTGCTCGCGCCGGGCGAGGAGAACCCGTATGCGACCAGGGAGCGGCATCCCGGGGACTGGCACTAATCAACTTTGACGAATACGGGAAGGCGCGTTACCTTCGATGGTGTAGTCAAGTTTGACTAATCGAGAAGTGGGGGCTTCCATGGCCGACACGGCGATCACCGTCGACGGCGTCCGCAAGAGGTACGGGGAGGCATGGGCCCTGGACGGGCTCGACCTCACGGTGGCCCGCGGCACCGTCCAGGGGGTGCTCGGACCGAACGGCGCGGGCAAGACGACCCTGGTCAGAATCCTGTCCACGCTGCTGCGACCGGACGCCGGACGTGTCGAGGTGGCCGGACACGACGTCCTGGCCGACGCCCGGGAGGTCCGCCGGCGCATCGGCCTGCTCGGCCAGCACGCCGCCCTCGACGAGGAACTGGACGGCCGGCAGAACCTGGAGCTGTTCGGACGCCTCCACCATCTGGGCGCCCGCCACGCACGCGTGCGCGCCGTCGAACTCCTCGACCGCTTCGGCCTCGCAGGCGTCGGCCGCAAACCGGTCCGCTCCTACAGCGGAGGCATGCGCCGCCGACTGGACCTCGCGGCCTCCCTCATCGGCGGCCGGCACGGCGCCGACCCCGAGGTGCTCATCCTGGACGAGCCGACCACCGGGCTCGACCCGCGCGGGCGCGCCGAGGTCTGGTCCGCCGTCCGCTCGCTGGTCGGCGGCGGCACGACGGTGGTGCTCACCACCCAGTACCTGGAGGAGGCCGACCAACTGGCCGACCGCATCTGCGTCGTCGACCGCGGCCGGGTCATCGCCGACGGCACGGCGGACGAGCTCAAGGCGCTGACGGGCGGCGACCGCATCGACGTCGTCCTGCGCGACGCGGGCCTCCTGGGGGAGGCGGTCGCCCTGCTGCCCCTGCCCGAGGAGGACGTCACCGTCGACCCCGACCGGCGGCTTCTCAGCGCACCCGTCACCGACCGCATGGCCGCCCTCTTCGGCGTCGTCCGCGCGCTGGAGGAGGCCGGCGTCGAGGCGGAGGACGTGGCCCTGCGCCGCCCCACGCTGGACGAGGCCTTCCTGCACCTGACCGGCCGCGTGGACCGCGCGGGCGACCCCGTGAAGGAGGCCGTGTGAGCGGCTACGCGTACGCGCTGACCGACTGCTGGACCATGACCCGCCGTGAACTCGCCCACTGGGCACGCCGGCCGGGCCGGCTGGCCGTCGGGTTCGTCTTCCCGGTGATGCTGCTGCTGATGTTCGGCTACCTGATCGGCGGCGGTCGCGGGGTCGGCGGCGCCTACCTCGACTATCTGATGCCCGGCATGCTCGCGCTCACCATGGCCTTCGGCCTGGAGGGCACGATGGTCGCCGTCACCCAGGACCTCGACAAGGGCGTCGTCGACCGCTTCCGTGCGATGCCGATGGCCGACGGCGCGGTTCTGGTGGGCCGTTCGGCGGCCGACATGCTCCAGTCGGCCGTGAGCCTGGCCGTGCTGATCGCCGTCGGCCTGGCCCTCGGCTGGCGGCCCCAGGGCGGACCCGGCTCCTTCCTGGGCGCGCTGGGTCTCCTCCTGCTGTTCCGCTTCGCGATGCTGTGGGTCGGCATCCATCTGGCGCTGGTGGCGGGGAGGCCGGAGATGGTGCAGACCGTGCAGATCCTCGTCTGGCCGGTCGGCTTTTTCTCCAACGCTCTCGCCGCGCCCACGTCCATGCCCGACTGGCTGGGCACGGCCGTCGAACAGAACCCGATGTCCCGGACGGCGACGGCGGTGCGCGACCTGTTCGGCGGCGCGGGCGCGGACCCCGCCCACGTGTGGCCGGCCGTGGGCTGGCCGCTGGGCCTGCTCGCGGTCTTCTTCCCGCTGGCCGTAAGGAAGTTCAGCCGCATGAGCCGCTGACGCCCGGTGCCGCAACCCGGTCGCCGCGGTCTCCTCCCGTGACGGCGGCGCCGGGTGCTCGCCGACGGAGCGGACGGGGCGTCAGCGCACCGAGGTCCCGTCCGCGCGCAACTGCATCTGCGGCCGCCCCGTCACCAGCAGCCAGGCCGGCAGCGAGGCGATGCAGAGCAGGGCGATGATCGAGGGTGAGGCGACCAGGACGGCGGCGACGAAAAGGCTCACCCAGCCCTGCCGGGTGATGGCCAGGAGGACGCCCAGCACCCCCGTGGCCACGCCCACCGCGGGATGGACGCCCGGCACGAGCGCGTGGGCGGTGAGACCGAGGGCGGAGCCCACGAACACGGCCGGGAAGATCCGCCCGCCCCGGAAGCCGGAGGTCGCGGCGACCACCAGCGCGGCCATCTTCACCGCCGTCATCGTGGCGAACTGGCCGGCCGTCCAGCCGTCGGGGTCGGCCGCGAGCTCCGCGACCTCGTCCAGCCCCTTGAAGAGCGTCAGATGGCCGCCCAGGGCCGCCAGCAGGCCCAGCACGACCCCGCCGGCCGGGAGGATCAGCATGGGGTGCCGCAGCCGCGCGAAGGCGCCGTGAACGTAGGGGAAGGCGTAGACGCCGCACATGCCGAGCAGCGCGCCCGCCGACGCGACCACCGTCGCCGCCAACAGGTCGGTCCAGCCGGGCTGGCCGAACGGCGGCAGGTGCATGTCGAAGCTCGGATCGGCCACCAGGGTGGTCGTCATCGCGCCGGCCGCGGCGGCGACCAGCGGGGTGAAGACGCTGTCCCACAACGGCCCCCTGGTCTGCCGTCCGGCCAGCGCTTCGGAGATGAGCAGCGCCGCCGCCACCGGCGTGCCGAAGAGCGCGCCGATGGTCGCCGCCTCCGCGAGCATCACCCACAGCGCGCCCGGCGCCTGCGGCCGGAACCGGTGGCCCAGCCAGAAGACGACCGCCACGTTGACGGCGATGATCGGGTTCTCCGGGCCCAGGCTGGGTCCGCCGGCCAGCATCAGCGCCGTCGCCACCAGCAGCCCGGGGAGAACCGCCGGCGGCAGCACGCGCGCGTCCAGCCCCATCGTGGCCGGGTCGGGACCGGCGTGCCCCGGCGCCTTCCACACCACCAGTCCCACCAGCACGCCCGTCATGGTGAGCATGACCATCATCCAGAGCACGGAGTACCGGCCCACGCCCAGCGCGTCCGGGAGGTTCCGCCACAGCACGTGCTGGAGCTGGTCGGCCGCCCCCTCCACCAGCAGGAGCACCAGGCTCGCCAGCACGCCGATGGCGAGGGCGGGCAGGATCGACGGCAGCAGGGTGCGTGCGGGGGTCGCCGGGGTGCTGGGCGGCTGCTGTGCGGTGTCCTGGGCCACGCGATCACGATAAGCGGGCAAAGCGGACACGACACCCGGGCCGTGGCAGTCGGGGAGGGGCCGGGGAGGGAACGGCCTTGCACCTCACGCGGCGTGAGGGCGCACCGTGGAACGCGTACCGAGAAGGGAGCGGACGAAGTGAGCTACTCCGTAGGACAGGTCGCCGGATTCGCCGGTGTCACGGTGCGCACGCTGCACCACTACGACGACATCGGCCTGCTCGTCCCCGGCGGGCGCAGCCACGCGGGACACCGGCGCTACGACGACGCCGACCTCGACCGGCTGCAGCAGATCCTGTTCTACCGCGAGCTCGGCTTCCCGCTCGAGGAGGTCGCGGCCCTGCTCGACGACCCGGCGGCCGACCCGCGCGCACGTCTGCGCCGCCGGCACGAACTGCTGACCGCCCGGATCGAGAAACTGCAGAAGATGGCCGAGGCCGTGGAACACGCCATGGAGGCGAAGAGGATGGGCATCAACCTCACACCCGAGGAGCGGTTCGAGGTCTTCGGCGACAAGGACCCCGAGCAGTACGCCGAGGAGGCCGAGCAGCGCTGGGGCGGCACCGAGGCCTACGCCGAGTCGCAGCGCCGGGCCGCGGGTTACACCAAGGCGGACTGGAAACGCGTCCGGGCCGAGGTCGACGACTGGAGCGAGCGCTACGTCGCCCTGATGGACGCGGGGGAGCGGCCCGCCGGCGAGGCGGCCATGGACATGGCCGAGGAACACCGGCGGCACATCACCGCCTGGTACTACGACTGCCCCCACGAGATGCACGTGTGCCTGGGAGAGACGTACGTCGCCGACGCGCGCTTCAAGGCGTACTACGACTCGATGCGCCCGGGGCTCGCCGCGCACCTCGAGGAGGCGATCGCGGCGAACGCGGCTCGGCACGCCTCGTAAGGTCGGCCCATGAGGGCCGTCGGTCCCGGCCCGGGGTCACTCCCGGGCCAGGACCACCGCCGTCCCGTAGGCGCACACCTCGGTGCCCACGTCGGCCGCCTCCGTCACGTCGAAGCGGAACGCCAGCACGCCGTTGGCGCCCCGCGCGCGTGCCTGCTCGACGAGCCGCTCCATGGCCTGGTTGCGGGTCTCCACGAGGGTCTTCGTCAGCCCCTTGAGCTCGCCGCCGATCATCGACTTCAGGCCCGCGCCGATCTGGCTGCCCAGGTGCCGGGAGCGCACGGTGAGCCCGAAGACCTCGCCGATGACCTGCTGCACCCGGAAGCCGGGTACGTCGTTCGTGGTGACGACCAGTACGTCCGGCTCGGGGCCCTGCCCGCCGCCGTAATCATCGATGCCCATGTTCACAGGTTTGCCCAAGGAGGGGCACGGTGCATCCTGGGGGAGCCCCTGGGAACCTGGTCCCGCGGCGCCGCGTTGATAGCTTTGGGCGGCCAGGTCGCCCACCGACCGCCTTCACCCCTCAGGAGCCCGGAACCCGTGACTACCCTCGCCCTCGGCCCCGAGTGGATTACTCCGGACTACCTGATCTCGACGTTCGGCCTGGTCGGCATCCTGGTCATCGTCTTCGCCGAGTCGGGCCTGTTCGCCTTCCTGCCGGGCGACTCCCTGCTGTTCACCGCCGGTCTGCTGGTCGCCGACGGCAAGTGGATCCACCAGCCGCTGTGGCTGGTGTGCGCCCTGATAGTGATCGCGGCCGTCCTCGGCGACCAGGTGGGCTATCTGATCGGCAAGTTCTTCGGGCCGAAGCTGTTCAGCCGGCCCGACTCCAAGCTCTTCAAGCAGGAGAACCTGGAGAAGGCCCACGAGTTCATCGAGCGGTACGGCCCCAAGGCGATCGTCCTGGCCCGCTTCGTCCCCATCGTGCGCACCTTCGCGCCGATCATCGCCGGCGCCGGCCGCATGAAGTACCGCACGTTCATCACGTACAACGTGATCGGCGGCATCCTGTGGGGCACGGGCGTCACGGTCGCCGGCTACTTCCTCGGCCAGATCGACCTCATCAAGGAGAACGTGGAGGCGATCCTCGTCCTGATCGTCCTCATCTCGGTGGTCCCGGTGGCCATCGAGGTCCTCAAGGCCCGCAAGGAAGCCCGTAACGCCCCGGCCGCGCAGGAGCCCGCCCGCCGGCAGGCGCAGCAGCAGCCGTACGGCGCGCCCCCGGTCATGGACGACGCGACCACCCAGCTCCGCCGCGTCGACCAGAACCAGCCGTACGGCGACCCGGGCCACCGCGAGCACCAGGGCCACCAGGGCCACCAGGGCCACCAGAACGGGCAGGGCCACCAGAACGGCCAGGGCCACCACCAGAGCGGCCAGGGCCAGACGTACGAGAACGGGTACTACGGCCAGTACCCGCAACAGCAGCAGCACCCCCAGCAGTACCCGCAACAGGAGCAGTACCCCCAGGAGTGGCAGCAGCAGCCCCCGCAGCAACAGCAGCCGTACGACGGCGCCGGCCACAACGGCCAGTACCCCCACAACCAGGGGTACTAGGCCGCGGGCGCGGGGGCGTCAGAACCCCCGCGTCCTCTTGGCGGCCCGCCGCTTGTCGGCGGAACCCACCCGCAGGAACAACCGCGAGATCTCGGAACCGAGGTTCACCCCGATGGCGATGGCCATCGCCAGTGCCGCGGCCTTGGTGATCGACACCAGCCCCGCGTCCACCTCGTTGTGCGCGATCGACAACAGCCCGAAGTACGTGGCCGATCCGGGCAGCAGCGGCCCGATCGCGGCGGTCGTGTAGGGCAGCGCGGACGCGAACCGGTAGCGCGACAGCAACTGCCCGAACAGCCCCACCACCCCGGCCGCGACGGCCGTGGAGGCCACCGGCGAGATGTCACCGGCGTAGTACATCGCGCCGTACACCGACCAGGCCACGCCGCCGTTCAGCGTCACGGCCAGCACGGTGGAGCGTTCCTGCTGGAGCAGCACCGCGAACGTCAGGGACAGCAGCATGGACGCCCCGATCTGCCACAGCGGCCGCTTGGAGACGCCCAGCGACACGTCCGGGTTGAGATGCGCGCCGAGCTGCACCCCGACGTAGAGCATCACCAGCACGCCGATCACGATGCCCACGAAGAAGTACATGACCTCCAACAGGCGTGCCGCCGCAGTGATGTAGAAGCCCGTCAGGCCGTCCTGGACGCCCGCCACCAGCGCCCGCCCGGGCAGCAGCGCGAACAGTCCGCCGGTGATGACCGCGGACGCCTTCACGTCGACGTCCGCCAGTGTCAACGCGATGCCGATGGCGGCCGGCGGCATCGCCGCCACCAGGAACTGGTAGAACTCCGGCAGCCCGCGCCCCGCGCACAGCCACGCCAGCCGGTCGCCGAGCATCGCGCCGAGCAGGGCCGCCACGAACACGACCACGTCACCGCCGACCAGCACCGAGGCCGCGCCCGCGAGCAGTCCGCTGGCGGACGTCAGCACCCAGGTCGGGTAGGGGTGCCGGTTGCGGCGGATCTCCGCGAGACGCCGGTAGGCGTCCTCCAGGGAGAGGTGGGCGTCAGCGTCGCTCAGGTCGTCCACGAGCTGGAAGACGGCCGCCAGACGCGTGTAGTCGGTTCCCCTGCGGCGCACCGTCCGTGACGCCGTCACCGGGTCCTCCACCAGCGACGGCTGGTAGGAGATGGCCAGCAGGGTGAACGTCACGTTGGGCTCGCAGCGGTCCAGTCCGTAGGAGCGGCAGACCGCGAACATCGCGGCCTCCACGTCCTCGGCGCCCTCCCCGCCGGCCAGCAGCAGTTCGCCGATGCGCAGTGTCAGGTCGAGCACGCGCGGGACGGCCGGACCGCCCTCCTCCGTCTTCGGCCCCGGCTCCGGCGCGGGCCGCTCGGTGACCGGCATGCGCAGCATCGTGCGCATGCGGTCCTGCCAGGGCAGGTCCTTGATCAGGCTCACCATCGGGACGCCGGAGGGCGGGGTGAAGGCGGCCGGCGCCTCCCGGGCGCTGTAGGTGCTCGGCACGCTGAACGCCGATCCCTCGCCCTCCCCGGCGGCCGGCTGACCCACGTCCAGCCCCCGCGGAACGGCGAACTCCGAGGTGGTCTCGGGTTCCCCGCCGGTTCTGGGGACGGTGAGCCCCACCGGCATGGCGAACTCGGACGTGATCTCGGGATCGAAGGCGCTCCTCGCCTCGTCCGACTGCGGTTTGCGGTTCTCCGCCTCCGACACTCAGCAACGCTCCCTGAACGACACCTTCCGTGGGCCTCAGTATGCGCACAGACGCCCGAGAGGGCCGCACGCGCATGCGTGCGGCCCTCTCGACGACATCAGGCGACCCGGGCCTCAGTGACCGCCCTGGTCCTTGAAACGCTTGTAGGACCGCTCGATCTCGGCCTCGGCGTCGGTGCGGCCGACCCAGTCGGCGCCCTCGACGGACTTGCCGGGCTCCAGGTCCTTGTAGACCTCGAAGAAGTGCTGGATCTCCAGGCGGTCGAACTCCGACACGTGGTGGATGTCGCGCAGGTGCTCCACGCGCGGGTCCGTCGACGGGACGCACAGCAGCTTGTCGTCGCCGCCGGCCTCGTCCGTCATCCGGAACATGCCGATCGCGCGGCAGCGGATCAGACAGCCCGGGAACGTGGGCTCGTCCAGGATGACCAGCGCGTCCAGCGGGTCACCGTCCTCGCCGAGGGTGTTCTCGACGAAGCCGTAGTCGGTCGGGTAGGCGGTCGAGGTGAAGAGTCGACGGTCCAGGCGGATCCGACCGGTCTCGTGGTCCACCTCGTACTTGTTCCGCGAACCCTTCGGAATCTCGATCGTGACGTCGAACTCCACCGGTGGCTCCTCCATGATCAACACATAGTTCTGGTGGTTAAGTGTCCCTCACGCAGGTGTGTGATCGCGAAAGGGGCTGGTGTTCGTGCCAGAGCTGAGGCCTTGGCGGGCCGCGAGACCGCACGTGGTGCGGCTCACGGACGCCGTACGACCGCGTCTGGCACGGGCCGCAGGGATCGTACGGCCGCGTCTCGCGCGCGTGGCGGCGACCGCGCGACCGCGGCTCGCACGGGTCGCGAAGCCGCAGCTCGCCCGGCTCACCGGGACCGGTCCGAACGCCCGTTCCTGGCAGTACGGCGCGGGCGCGGCGACCGTCGGACTGGCGCTGGCCGCCGGCGTGGTGACCGTCGCCGGCCCCTGGGACTCCACCGGTCAGCGTACGGCCGAGCGGGACCGCGTGAGCGCCCTCGAACGGACGGGTGGCGGAGATCACGGGCGTACGGCGGATTCGTCCCGTACGTCCGGCACCGCGGCCGGAGCACCCCGCCCCGCCCCCAGCGCCGGCTCCGTCCTGGTCGGCCTCGGCGGCGGCGCCCAGGTCGTCAAGTCCGCCCCGAAGGCCCTGCCGACGGGCGTCGGTGTCGCGAGCGTCCTGAACCCCCTCCTGGCCGACCCGGTCCTCGGCACCCGGCACGCCGCCGCGGTCGTGGACGTCGCCACCGGCCGGCACCTGTACGGCGCCGGCGCCGGGACGGGCCTGACGCCGGCCTCCACCACGAAGATCGCCACCGCGGTCGCCGCGCTCTCCGCGATGGGCGGCGAGCACCGCCTCACCACCCGCACGGTGCTCGAACCCGACACCGGGGAGCTCGTCCTCGTCGGCGGCGGCGACCCCACCCTCACGGCCCGCGACGACCACGGCGCGGGCTGGGCGGACCTGCGCGCCCTCGCCGCGTCCTCCGCCGCCGCCCTGAAGAAACGCGGCCTCACCCACCTGACGCTGTCGTACGACACGACCCTGTACGCGGGCAGCGAAGTTCACCCCATCGGGCCCAACGGCAACCTCGCCCGCGTCACCGCCCTGTCCGCCGACGAGGGCCGCCCCGACCACTCCACCAGCGGTCCGGTCACGCGCGTGCCCGACCCCGCGGCCGACGCGACCCGCACGTTCGCCGCGTTCCTGAAGGCCGACGGCATCACCACCACGTCCCCCGGACCCTCCAAGGCCACCACGCGCGCGAAGAGCCTCGCCTCGGTCTCCTCGCCGCCGCTGTCGGTCCTGGTCGAGCGGATGCTGACCAACAGCGACAACGACATCGCCGAGGCCCTCGCCCGCCACACCGCCCTCGCGACCGGCGTCCGCGCCGACTTCGCGGGCGGCGGCGCCGCGGTCCGCGCCCAGTTGACGAAGCTCGGGCTGCCGACGGCCGGCGTCCGCATCAACGACGGCAGCGGACTCGACCGCCGGGACCGGATCACGGCGAACCTGCTGACCGCCCTCCTGGTGAAGGCAGGCGACCCGGCCCGTCCCGACCTGCGCCCCGTCCTCACCGGCCTGCCCGTCGCCGGCTTCACCGGCACCCTCGCCGACCGGTACGCGGACGGCGCGGCCGGTCTCGTCCGCGCCAAGACGGGCACCCTGACCGGCGTCAACGCCCTCGCCGGCACGGTCGTCGACCAGGACGGACGGCTCCTCGCCTTCGCCTTCCTGGCCGATGGCACGACCGACGCGGGGGCGGCGCAGGCGGCGCTGGACAGGGCGGCCACGGCGCTCGCGGGCTGCGGCTGCCGCTGACGGCGGCCGCGGCCCACCACCCCTGAGGCACCCCCCGCACCGACCCTGACATCTCCCTGACCGGCCTCCCGCGGCCTGCCCCCGGCGGCGGTGCTCACGTACGGTTGACGCATGACGAGCATCGGTGGTGCTGCATCTGCGGGGATGGTCGACTGGAATCTGGCGGTGGCGACCGCGACCCGGCTCGTGCGGCCGGGTCCGGAAGTCAGCCGCGACGAGGCGCGGGCCGTCGTCGCGGAACTGCGCCGGCACGCCAAGGCCTCGGAGGCACACGTCCGGGGCTTCACCCGGATGGCCACCGAGGAGATCCACGACACCCCCATCCTCGTCGTCGACCGCCCCGGCTGGGTGCGGGCCAACGTCGCGGGCTTCCGGGAGATCCTCAAGCCCCTCCTGGACAAGATGCAGGAACGACGCGGCAGCAGCCCCGGGGGCGCCGTCCTCGGAGCCGTCGGCGGCAAGGTCACCGGCGTCGAACTCGGCATGCTGCTCTCCTTCCTGTCCTCCCGCGTCCTCGGCCAGTACGAGACCTTCGCCCCGGCCACCCGCGAACTCCCCGCCGGCGCGGTCGGCGGCGGCCGACTCCTGCTCGTCGCGCCGAACATCGTCCATGTCGAACGCGAACTCGACGTCGACCCCCACGACTTCCGCCTCTGGGTGTGCCTCCACGAGGAGACGCACCGCACGCAGTTCTCCGCCGTGCCCTGGCTGCGCGACCATCTCGAGGGCGAGATCCAGTCGTTCCTCGGCGAGACCGACGTCGACCCGTCGACGTTCCTCGAGCGTGTCCGCGAAGCCGCCCAGTCCCTCGCCGGCGGACGCCCCGAGGGCGAGGAGGACGACGGGGGCCGCTCCCTGGTCGAACTCGTGCAGACGCCCGCCCAGCGCGAGATCCTCGCCCGCCTCACCGCCGTGATGTCCCTCCTGGAGGGACACGCCGACTTCGTCATGGACGGCGTCGGCCCCGAAGTCGTCTCGACCGTCGCCGAGATCCGTGAGAAGTTCCAGCAGCGCCGCGCCAAGGGCGCCTCCCGGCTCGACATCGCGCTGCGCCGGCTCCTCGGCCTCGACGCCAAGCTCAAGCAGTACCGGGACGGCGAGCGCTTCGTGCGGGCCGTCGTCGACCAGGTCGGCATGGACGGCTTCAACCGGGTATGGACCTCCCCGAACACACTTCCGACCAAGGCCGAGATCGGCAAGCCGGCGGACTGGGTGGCGAGGGTGCACCGCAAGGCCGAGTCGTGAACCGGCGAAACGTCGATGAGCCGGATCCGTCCGACGGCAGGCGAACGCCCCTTCAATCACCCGTCCGAGGGACCGTCGGCCCCGGGTAGGCGTGCAATGCTCGGGGAGCGCCCCGGTTCTGTCACCATCTACACACTCTGAGTGACCGAACCCGGGCTCAGCCCCCGAACAACTTCATGAAGGGAACCGGACAATGGGTCCCCATCCTGCGGTCGCGGCGATACGCCTGGCGGTCCGCCGCGTACTCCACGACGTCCTCAACGACCACCCCGTCCCCGAAGCGAGCGCGCACGAACCGCCGCCGCCGTCGCCGCTCGTGCTCGTGGCATGCTCAGGCGGCGCCGACTCCATGGCCCTCGCCTCCGCCCTCGCCTTCGAGGCCCCCCGGCTCGGCATCCGGGCCGGCGGCGTCACCGTCGACCACGGCCTGCAGCCCGGCTCCGACCTGCGCGCGGCCGAAGTCACCCTGCGCCTGCGCGAACTCGGCCTCGACCCCGTCGAGTCCACCGCCGTCACCGTCGGCCGCGAAGGCGGCCCCGAGGCCGCCGCCCGCGACGCCCGCTACAGCGCCCTCGACGCGGCCGCCGAGCGCCACGGCGCCGCCGCGGTCCTGCTCGGTCACACCCGCGACGACCAGGCCGAGACGGTCCTGCTCGGCCTCGCCCGCGGCTCCGGCATCCGCTCCCTGTCCGGCATGGCCGCCGTCTCCGGCGGACCGGGGGCCGCCCGCCGCTACCGCCGCCCCTTCCTCCAGCTCGACCGGCAGACCGCCCGCAAGGCCTGCATGGTCCAGTCCCTGCCCGTCTGGGACGACCCGCACAACGCCGACCCCGCCTACACCCGCTCCCGGCTCCGCCACGAGGGCCTGCCCGCCCTGGAGAAGGCCCTCGGCAAGGGCGTCGTCGAAGCGCTCGCCCGGACCGCCCAGCTCTCCCGCGACGACGCCGACGCGCTCGACGCGTGGGCCGGCCAGGCCGAGTCCTCCGTACGGGACGCGGCCGGTCTGCTGGAGTGCGCCAAGCTCTACGCCCTGCCGCCCGCCGTGCGCCGCCGCATCCTGCGCCGCGCCGCCATCGACGCGGGCGCCCCGGCCGGTTCCCTCTTCGCCCGGCACATCGAAGAGGTCGACCGGCTGATCACCGGATGGCGCGGCCAGGGGGTCATCAATCTCCCCGGCAAAGTCGTCGCCCAGCGCCAGGGTGGCAGACTGGTGATTCGGCAAGGCTGATCCGGCCCCTCCGCCAGGACCGCGTACGTGGTCGTCGTGGGCGGTCCCGGCGGCCGGTGGGACAACCGAAAGTGATGCGGGTGGACGCGAAAGACATGGGCACCGACCTCAATGAGGTGCTCATCACCAAGGAAGAGATCGACGCGAAGCTGGCCGAACTGGCCGCGAAGATCGACGCGGAGTACGCGGGCAAGGACCTGCTCATCGTCGGTGTCCTCAAGGGCGCGGTGATGGTCATGGCCGACCTCGCCCGAGCCCTGTCCACCCCCGTCACCATGGACTGGATGGCCGTGTCGTCCTACGGGGCGGGCACCCAGTCCTCCGGTGTGGTGCGGATCCTCAAGGACCTCGACACCGACATCAAGGGCAAGCACGTCCTCATCGTCGAGGACATCATCGACTCCGGCCTGACCCTGTCCTGGCTGCTCTCCAACCTCGGCTCGCGCGAGCCCGCCTCCCTCAAGGTGTGCACGCTGCTGCGCAAGCCCGAGGCCGCCAAGGTGGCCATCGACGTCGAGTGGGTCGGCTTCGACATCCCGAACGAGTTCGTCGTCGGCTACGGCCTCGACTACGCCGAGAAGTACCGGAACCTCCCGTTCGTCGGTACGCTCGCGCCCCACGTCTACGGCGGCTGAACCCGAAAGGCCCAAGCCTCGTACGAAGATCGGGAACCCCGGCGGGCCTCACGCCGTTGGAGCATGCAGACGGGTGCGCCAGCCGTCCCGTGCGGCTTTGCGCGACGAAGCTGGGGTACCGTCAGAAGAACTGTCTTATCAAACTCACTATGGCAGGAGGGACGGGGCGACACCGCTCCGTATGGATGGACGTGAAGCGATACTTCCGTGGGCCGGTCATGTGGATCGTGCTGGCCGTCCTTGCCGTGGTCGTGTTGATGCAGGTCGTCGGCTCGTCCGGCGGCTACAAGACGGTGGACACCGGCCAGGTCATTGCAGCGATCAACGACAACAAGGTCGAGTCGGCCAAACTCACCACCGGTGACGAGCAGACCATCAAGGCCACGCTCAAAGACGGCGTGAAGATCAAGGGCAGCTCGAAGATCCAGGCGAGCTACATCGGCGATCAGGGCGTGACGATCGCCAACACGCTGCAGACCAAGTACCAGGACAAGCAGATCCCGGACGGCTACACGGTCTCGCCGACGAAGCAGAACGCCTTCGTCGGGATCCTGCTGTCCCTGCTCCCCTTCGTCCTCATCGTGGTCGTCTTCCTGTTCCTGATGAACCAGATGCAGGGCGGCGGCTCCCGGGTCATGAACTTCGGGAAGTCCAAGGCCAAGCTCATCACCAAGGACACCCCGAAGACGACGTTCGCCGACGTGGCCGGATCGGACGAGGCCGTCGAGGAACTCCACGAGATCAAGGAGTTCCTCCAGGAACCGGCCAAGTTCCAGGCGGTCGGCGCCAAGATCCCCAAGGGCGTGCTCCTGTACGGCCCGCCCGGCACCGGCAAGACGCTCCTCGCGCGCGCCGTCGCCGGCGAGGCGGGCGTCCCCTTCTACTCGATCTCCGGCTCCGACTTCGTCGAGATGTTCGTCGGCGTCGGCGCCTCCCGGGTCCGCGATCTCTTCGAGCAGGCCAAGGCGAACGCCCCGGCGATCGTCTTCGTCGACGAGATCGACGCGGTCGGCCGCCACCGCGGCGCCGGCCTCGGCGGCGGACACGACGAGCGCGAACAGACCCTGAACCAGCTCCTCGTCGAGATGGACGGCTTCGACGTGAAGGGCGGCGTCATCCTCATCGCCGCCACGAACCGCCCCGACATCCTCGACCCGGCGCTGCTGCGCCCCGGCCGTTTCGACCGCCAGATCGCGGTCGACCGACCGGACATGCAGGGCCGTCTGGAGATCCTCAAGGTCCACCAGAAGGGCAAGCCGGTCGCGCCCGACGTCGACCTGTCCGCCGTCGCCCGCCGCACTCCCGGCTTCACCGGTGCCGATCTCTCCAACGTGCTGAACGAGGCCGCGCTGCTGACGGCCCGCTCGGACAAGAAGCTGATCGACAACCACATGCTGGACGAGGCGATCGACCGTGTGGTCGCGGGCCCGCAGAAGCGGACCCGGATCATGTCGGACAAGGAGAAGAAGATCACCGCGTACCACGAGGGCGGTCACGCCCTGGTCGCGGCGGCTTCTCCGAACTCCGACCCGGTGCACAAGATCACGATTCTCTCGCGAGGCCGTGCCCTGGGCTACACGATGGTTCTGCCGGAGGAGGACAAGTACTCCACCACGCGCAACGAGATGCTGGACCAGCTGGCCTACATGCTGGGCGGCCGCGCGGCCGAGGAGCTCGTCTTCCACGACCCGACCACGGGCGCGGCGAACGACATCGAGAAGGCCACCACCACGGCCCGCGCGATGGTCACCCAGTACGGCATGACCGAGCGTCTGGGCGCGATCAAGTTCGGCGGCGACAACACCGAGCCGTTCCTCGGCCGTGAGATGGCTCACCAACGCGACTACTCGGAAGAGGTCGCCGCGCTGGTGGACGAGGAAGTCAAGAAGCTCATCGAGAACGCGCACAACGAGGCCTGGGAGATCCTGGTCGAGAACCGCGACGTCCTCGACAACCTGGTGCTGCAGCTGCTGGAGAAGGAGACGCTGGGCAAGGAGGAGATCGCCGAGATCTTCTCGTCCATCGTCAAGCGCCCGGCGCGGCCCGCCTGGACCGGTTCCTCGCGCCGCACGCCGTCCACCCGTCCGCCGGTGCTCTCCCCCAAGGAGCTCGCTCTGACGAACGGCGCCAACGGCGCGACCCCGGCGATCTCGACCGCGAAGTCCACCGCGGTCGACGCCGGCCCGGTGGCCGAGCCCAGCCCGGAGGAGCGCCCCGAGAGCTGACCGCGCTCCCGGTGGCCTCACCAGGCCCGGAATGAATGCCGCGCCCCCCAGGTTCTAGCCTGGGGGGCGCGGCATTTCTCCTGAACGACGTTCGATGCCGCAGATGAGGCGCGTGACGTATACGCGCGACCCGCACAGGAACGAGGCACAAGATGACCGACCCCGTGACGCTGGACGGCGAGGGCTCGATCGGCGAGTTCGACGAGAAGCGCGCCGAGAACGCCGTACGGGAGCTGCTGATCGCGGTCGGAGAGGACCCGGACCGTGAGGGCCTCCAGGAGACGCCGGCGCGGGTGGCGCGGGCGTACCGGGAGATCCTTGCGGGGCTTTGGCAACAGCCTGAGGACGTGCTGACGACCACGTTCGATCTGGGGCACGACGAGATGGTCCTGGTGAAGGACATCGAGATCGTCAGCCTCTGTGAACATCATCTGCTGCCGTTCCACGGTGTTGCCCATGTCGGGTACATTCCCGCCGACACGGGCAAGATCACGGGCCTGTCGAAGCTCGCGCGTCTCGTGGAGGTGTTCGCTCGTCGGCCACAGGTGCAGGAGCGGCTCACCACGCAGATCGCGGATTCCCTCATGCGGATTCTCGAGGCTCGCGGCGCGATCGTCGTCATCGAGGCCGAGCACATGTGCATGTCCGTGCGTGGCATTCGCAAGCCGGGCGCCAAGACCACGACATCGGCGGTGCGGGGTCAGCTCCGGGACGCCACGACCCGGGCCGAGGCGATGAGCCTGATACTGGCCCGCTGACGCCGGCCCGCACCGGCCTCCCGCCTTCGCCGACCCCGCCGCACTCCAGCGCGGCGGGGTCACGCCGTCGAGGCCGCGCCGTTCTCGTGGTCGTCGTCCTCAGGGAGCTTGCAGACGCGTTCCAGGAAGATGGCCGCCGCTATGACGGCGATGCCCGCCAGGACCGAGAAGCCGGCGTAGATGGCCTGGTCGCGGCGGGCGGGGATGTCCAGGGACTCCAGGAGGAAGACGCCCGTGCCTGCGTACATGCCGGAGACGAGCGCTGCCACGAGGGCGCTGGCCTGGCCGAAGACGACCGCGCGGGCGGCCATCAGCGGGTCGACGCCCTTCGCCTCGGGGCGGCGCTCGCGCTGGGCCTTGAGGCGCGCGCGCAGCGAGAGCGCCGTGGCGAGCAGGATCACCGCGATCACGGCGAGCACGATGGGCGCGGCCAGCGGGACGCTGGGCAGGGTTCCGACCGAGTTCCAGAGGCGGGCGCCCGCCCAGGACAGGACGCCGGCCACGACGAACACGCCTGCCAGCACCCTGATGTGCAGCTCTCTCACGGTGTCCCTTCAGCTCCCCCGCAGTGGTCCTGCGACCTTCCTGTTGACCTTAACGACTACTCGGGCAGGTGGAGTTCCAGGTCCTTGCGTGCGGCGACGCCCTCGCGGGTGACCGCGTCGAGCAGGTCGGCGACCCTGCCGAGGCCGGGGAGTTGGGCCTCGGGCTCCACGTCGTGCCAGGGGGCGAGCACGAACGCCCGCTCGTGGGCGCGGGGGTGGGGGAGGGTGAGGTGCGGGTCGTCGTCCACGACGTCGGCGTAGGCGACGATGTCGACGTCCAGCGTGCGTGCGCCCCAGCGTTCGTCCCGGATCCGGTGGAAGGCTTCCTCGACGGCGTGCGCCCGCTCCAGGAGGGAGGACGGCGGCAGGGTCGTCTTCAGCAGGACCACCGCGTTGAAGTACGCCGGCTGGCTGCCGGGCTCGACGCCCCAGGGCGCCGTCTCGTACACGGGGGAGACGGCCTTGATACGGACGCCCGGGGTGTCCTCGAGGGCGTCGATGGCGCCCTGCAGCGTCTCCAGGCGGTTGCCCAGGTTGGAGCCGAGGGAGAGCACGGCGCGTTTCGGGTTGTGCAGGGTGGTGTCGGCGGCGTCGACCCTCTCGACGACGGAGGCGGGCACCGGCTGGACGGTCGGGTCGCTCTGACCCCCGGCGAAGAACGCGGTCATACTCGGCTCCGGGTGATGGTGACGGTCACGTCGTCGAAGGGGACGGTGATCGGGGCGTCCGGTTTGTGGACGCAGACCTCGACCTCCTGGACCGCTTCGTGCTTCAGAGCGACCTGGGCGATGCGTTCGGCGAGCGTCTCGACGAGGTCGACGGGCTCGCCCTCGACGACGGCCACGGCCTCCTCCGCCACGATGCCGTAGTGCACGGTCTTCGCCAGGTCGTCGTCGGCGGCGGCCGGTCGGGTGTCCAGGCCCAGGACGAGGTCCACGATGAAGGTCTGGCCCTCTTCGCGTTCCTTGGGGAACACGCCGTGGTACCCGCGGGCCTTCAGGCCGCGCAGCGCGACACGATCCACGCGAATCACTCCTGCAGTCGTCGGTTCCGGCCGGTGCGTGCCGAGTGCGGGCGGCACCCCGGCCCCGCTCGAATCTACCCGCGAGCACTGACGGACCCGGTCACCGGCCGCGGTGGCCCGGGCCGGAGCCCGAGATTTCACCGGCCGTTCCCCTCGGGGAACCCGGTGGCTCACGGGCTGGTAGCCGCCCCTACCCACGGTTCGTGATTCCAACCACTTCTTCGCCCGGGTGGGCGGTGCACGCCTCGCAGCCCGCCTTCCGGGGGTTCTCCGCACGGCTCAGGAGGGGGTGTCCTCCTCCTCGTCGTCGTCCTCGTCGTCGTTCTCGGCCAGGACCGGGGAGGCGTGGTGCGACCAGAGCTTCCAGCCGTCCGGTGTCCGGCGGAACACGTTGGTGGCGACCACGAGCTGACCGACGAGCGGTCCGAGCTCCTCGCCGGCCTCCGGCGCCGGACCGCCGCTGAGGATGTTCTCGGTGCAGTTCACCAGTGCGGTGTCGCCGGTGACCGAGACGTGCACGTCGGTGAGGAAGAACTGGATGTAGTCGGTGTTCGCCATGATCAGCGCGTACGACCGCAGGACCTCGCCGCGGCCGGTGAGCACGGGCCAGCCAGGGTGCACGCAGGAGACCACGCCGACGTCCGCCGGGTCGTGGTAGGTCTCGTCCACGCCCAGATCGGACGGGGTCAGCCAGAAGGAGGAAACCCCCTCGAAGTCCCCTTGCTCCAGTGCCTCGTAGAAGGCGGTGTTGGCGGCTTCGACCTGCTCGACGTCCGTGTGGGGGGCGCTCACCGGGCTCCTTCTGCGTGGGGCGGGCGGGGCAGGTGGGGCGGTTCGGCCCGATCGGGTCCGCCGGGCGTGCCGGATGCGTCCATCGCCTGCCGCGCCGGTTCGGGTGCGCCCGCTCCGGGCGTGCGCCTTTCCTCGCGCGCCCCTTCCACGGCGCGCGCGACCTGCACCGCGTCGGCCGTCGCGCGGACCTCGTGCACGCGGACGGCCCAGGCGCCGGCCTGTGCCGCGAGGGCGGACACGGCGGCGGTGGCGGCGTCGCGCTCACGCGCGGGGGGCGGGGCGCCTTCCGGCCCGGCCAGGACACGGCCGAGGAACCGCTTGCGCGAGGCGGCGACGAGCAGTGGGTGCCCGAGTGCGTGCAGCCGGTCGAGGTGAGCGAGCAGGGTCAGGTCGTGGTCGGCCTCCTTGGAGAAGCCGAGTCCGGGGTCGACGACGATTCGGTCGGGGGAGACGCCGCCGTCGAGGACGGCGTCGACGCGCGCGTGGAGTTCGTCGACGACCTCGGCGACGACGTCGGCGTAGACGCCGCGGACGTTGCCGCCCTCGAGGAAACCGCGCCAGTGCATGACCACGAAGGGGGCGCCGGCGTCCGCCACGGCGGGAATCATCGCCGGATCGGCGAGGCCGCCGCTGACGTCGTTGACGAGGGCGGCGCCGGCTTCGAGGGCACGGGCGGCGACGGAGGCGCGCATGGTGTCGACCGAGACGATGACGCCTTCGGAGGCGAGGCCGCGGACGACGGGGACGACCCGGCGGAGTTCCTCGGCCTCGTCGACGCGGGTGGCGCCCGGCCGGGTGGACTCGCCGCCGACGTCGACGAGGTCCGCGCCTTCGGCGACGAGATGGAGGCCGTGCTTGACGGCGGCGGTGGTGTCGAACCACCGGCCGCCGTCGGAGAAGGAGTCGGGGGTCACGTTGACGACTCCCATGACCGCGCAGCGGTCCCATCCCGGAAGTCCGACGACGCTCCCGCGTCCGCTCTGCTTGCTCATATGTTCAGCGTAGGCCCAGGCGTAGGCC
This sequence comes from Streptomyces sp. P3, assembly GCF_003032475.1. Classification (NCBI taxonomy): domain Bacteria; kingdom Bacillati; phylum Actinomycetota; class Actinomycetes; order Kitasatosporales; family Streptomycetaceae; genus Streptomyces; species Streptomyces sp. P3. The sequence continues at coordinate 1,572,659 of NZ_CP028369.1, read as the reverse complement.
GCGCCACGGTGCGGTTCCCGGGCAGGGCCCCGCCGGGGACCGCGGTGGCTCCGCGGGCCCATGCGGCCTATGCCGCGCGTACGTCTCTCTCCGCCACGGCGTGCGCGCACACGCGGGCCGCCGCGGAGCGGCGGCGCAGGAAGCGCGGCAGGGGGAGGGCGAGGTTGACGAAGCCTTCGGCCTGCATGGCGGCGAAGCCGATGCGGGGCAGGTCGCCGGAGGCCCGGTAGACGACGAAGCGGGGCTCCCAGCGCGGCTGGAACTTGGCGTTGAACTTGTACAGCGACTCGATCTGGAACCAGCGCGAGAGGAAGACCAGCAGCCCGCGCCAGGCGCGCAGCACGGGACCGGCGCCGATCTTCTCTCCCCGGGCCAGGGCGGCGCGGAACATCGCGAAGTTCAGCGACACCCGCGTGATGCCGAACTTCGGTGCGGCCTGGAGAGCGGCGACGATCAGCAGTTCGTTCATGCCGGGGTCGGCCGAGCGGTCGCGTCGCATCAGGTCGAGGGAGGCGCCGTCCGGACCCCAGGGCACGAAGTGCAGGATCGCCTTCAGATCGCCGTACTCGCCGGGGACCTCGTCGGCCTTGTGGGCGGTGGCGATGAGGCAGTCCCCGTCGGAGGCGTCGCCGACGCGGCCCAGTGCCATGGAGAAGCCGCGCTCGGTGTCGGTGCCGCGCCAGTCCTCCGCCGCCCGCCGGATGCGCTCCAGTTCGGCCTCGCCCAGGTCACGTACGCGCCGCACGCGGGTTTCGTAACCGGCGCGTTCGATGCGCTTGACCATCTGGCGCACGTTGCGCATCGCGCGGCCGGCGAGGGAGAAATCCGCCACGTCCACCACCGCCTCGTCGCCCAGTTCCAGGGCGTCCAGGCCGGTCTCGCGGGTCCATACCTCGCCGCCGGTCTCCGAGCAGCCCATGACGGCGGGCGTCCAGGAGTGGGCCTTGGCCTCGTCCATGAAGCGTTCGATGGCGCCGGGCCAGGCCTCGACGTCGCCGATGGGGTCGCCGCTGGCGAGCATCACGCCGGAGACCACGCGGTAGGTGACGGCCGCCTTGCCGCTGGGGGAGAAGACGACGGCCTTGTCGCGGCGCAGCGCGAAGTGGCCGAGGGAGTCGCGCCGGCCGTGCTTGTCCAGCAGGACGCGCAACCGGCTCTCGTCCTCCTCGGTGAGGCGCGCGGCCGGGTGCTCGGGGCGGAAGGCGAGGTAGATCGTGGTGACGGCGGTGATCCAGCCGAGGGCGCCGAGGGAGAAGGCGACCGTCCAGGAGGTGTTGCCCTGGTAGTCGACCGGGCCCTCGAAGCCGAAGAGGCCGTACAGGACGTGCGTGATGCGATCGGCCAGGCTCGGGTCGCCGATCAGGCGCCCCGGGTGGACGCTGACGATGACCAGGCCCAGACCCAGGGAGCCGGCGCCCATGAGGACGAAGTTGGCGAGCGCACGCCAGCGGCTGCGCGGGTCGGGCAGCGCCCTGAACTGGTCGCGGTGCACCAGCAGCGGGACGAGGAGGGCGATCGAGATGAGCGCGCCCACGATGGAGTGCCGGTACACGAACTGCGAGATCGCGCCCGCCGGGAGCAGGACCACGGCGGCTCGCCAGGCGCGCCGCTTGCCCCGCCTGAGGCCGTGGGCGAGCAGCAGCAGCAGGACGCCCGCGCTGAGTGACAGCGCGGCCGCGAAGGGCCCGAAGGAACCGGGCAGCACCTCGGCGAAGCTGTGCATGCGGCTGTGCCGGAACCGCGGGAAGACGCCGCCGGCGACGTCCAGCAGGCCCACGAGGGCACAGGCCCGGGCGACGAGGGACGGCACGGCCTCGGGGCGCGGACCTCGCACTATCCGCCGCACCCGGCTGCTACGGGGCGGAACCCCACCCGACATTTCCCCATCTTCAGTGACAGACATCGCATCCCGTAGTTCCGCGAGAGACTTTGGATCCGGTGCCGATTCGGGCATCCGGCGACATTGCGCCCTCTAGGACGGTGTCTTGGGGAGAGAGGTTCACTCGTCTCGCCAAAGCCGTTGAAAAGACCAGGGAAAGTTCGGGACAAGCCCTCGCGAAGGAGTCGGGGGAGCGGGCGTGATCCCGAATGGAGAGCAGGCAGGAAACACCGCATGGGTCTCACGAGCAACAAAGTGCTGCTGCTGTCAGTGCTGTTCGCCGTATTACTGTTCATCGCAACGGTGTGGCTGTGGCCGCGTCTGGCCAAGCGCAACTGGCGGGCCGTCGGCGGGCGCATCGGGCTGCTGCTCGCCACGCAATTGGCACTCTTCGTGTCCATAGGGCTGTCCGCCAACCAGGCGTTCGGCTTCTACGCCAGTTGGGCGGACCTGTTCGGTCAGGAGACGGAGCAGGGCGTGGTGGTCGACCATGCCAAGGGCGGCGCGTCGGCGGGCCCGCTGCGGGTGGTGGACACCCGGCGGGTGGACGGCGGCGGCAGCGGGATGCCGCGTTTCGGCGGGCAGATCCAGAAGATCGCCGTCATCGGGCGTACGACGGACATCGCCACGCCCGCGTACGTGTACCTGCCGCCGGAGTACTTCGATCCGCAGTACCGCACGCGGACCTTCCCCGCGGCCGTGGTCCTCACGGGCTACCCGGGCACGGCGGAGGCGCTGGCGAACAAGCTGCACTACCCGAGCACCGCGCGGACGCTCGCGAAGAACGGGCGCATGCAGCCGATGATCCTGGTGATGATGCGGCCGACGGTGGCGCCGCCGCGGGACACGGAGTGCGTCGACATCCCGCACGGCCCGCAGACCGAGTCGTTCTTCGCCAAGGACCTGCCGGAGGCCGTGACGGCCCACTACCGGGTGAACAAGAAGCCCGGCGGCTGGGGCATCATCGGCGACTCCACGGGCGGCTACTGCGCTCTGAAGCTGGCGATGCACCACCCGGAGGTCTACGGGGCGGGCGCGGGCCTGTCGGCCTACTACAAGGCACCGAGCGACCCGACCACCGGCGACCTCTTCCACGGGAACAAGAAGCTCCGTAACGAAGCGGATTTGCACTGGTTTCTGAAGAATCGTTCCGCTCCGGCCACCTCGCTGCTCGTCACCAGCAGCAAGGCCGGTGAATCCAACTACAAGCCGACGCTGAAGTTCATAGAGCTGGCGAAGTCCACCCACAGGACCAGGATCTCGTCGATCATCCTGGAAAGCGGCGGGCACAACTTCAACACATGGCGCCGGGAGATCCCGCCGACCCTGGAGTGGATCAGCGCGCGGCTCACCGCGCGGTGAGCGGGTGGCGCGGGTCGGGTGGGACGAGGCGGGACGGGTGTCGGGCGCGTGACCGGTGTGCGGCGGTGGGTCGCGGCGGGCGCCTGTGAGGGTGTGAGAGGCCGGTGAGCGACCGGGGGGACCGGGACCGGAAACGATCTTGTCGTTTGCCGAATTCGGTGACAGCCGGGTTTCCTGATGTTCTGTGAAGGCTTCGGTATGGCTGAGTTTTTGTGGGGCGGGGCGCCAACATTCGCCTACGCGCGGTAAGTTTCTGGCCATGCCACGTGGACGTCACCGTCATTCCCCGCCTCTGCACAGGCTGCTGCCCCCCTCGGTGATCGCAGGCGTCTCCCTTGTCTGCGCTCTCGGCCCCTGGGTGTTCACGCAACAGACGACTCTCCGTGGTCTGGCGGCGGCGGCCGCGGTCACGGCGATCGTCGGCGCGGTCGTGATGCGCCGCTGGGACATGCAGGCCGGAAAGCACGTCGCCGACCTCACGCGCGCGCGTGCCAGTGACGAGTGGCGTTACGAGGAACGGGTCGCCGAACTGGAGAGCGACCTCGACGAGTCGCGTGAGCTGCGGGTCAAGCTGGAGCAGCGGCTGCGGGCCAAGCGCGCCGAACTCGCCGGCCTGCGCAACGAGCACGCGGCGCTGCTGCGCCGCTACGCCACCGCGGAGACCGAGCGGGCCAGCGCCCTGGAGGGCCGCCGTCTGCTCGAGATAGAGGCGGTGCCCGCGCTGCCCGGCCCGCCCGCGAGCGAGGCCACCGAGGATCGCGACGTCAAGGTTGCGGACGCCGCCGAAGGCGCGGAGTCGGCCGAGGCGGCGGAGTCGGCCGCGGCCGGGTCGGGTGAGCCCCGCGAGGACGTTTTGCGGTTCTCGGCGGTCTTCTCGCCCGAGGGCTCGAAGCTGTGGCTGCGGGCGCAGGCCGCTCTGGCGCGGTTGGACACCGACGGCGGCGAATCCGCGAAGGGCCAGGACCTCGCCGGGGACCTCGCCGCTGACTGTGCCGGGGAGGAGCCCGCGCGGGCGGCCTCCGCGGAGGCCGGAGCCGCCGGCGCCGACGCGAACGCCGCCCCGGAGGACGAGGCGCAGGGGAAGCCCGAGGCGGTCGACGAGCACGCGCGCGCGACCGCCCCCCATCCGGCAGCCGACGACGAGACACCGCAGGACGTCGAGGTCACGCAGGACGACAGGACCTCACAGGACGTCGAGGCCTCGCACGAAGCGGCGCCGGAGAACGAGGCGCCGTGGGAGAACTCGGCCCCGGGGATCGCCACGGAGAGCGAGCACCCCGGCGCACCGGCCGGCGCGCCGGAAGCCGTCGGGTCCCCTGAGGAGCCGCTCGCCGCGCGGACCGCGCCGCAGCCCGAGCCGCCACTGGACCCGGAGCCCGGCGCCGCCCCGGCACCCACCGCCCCCGCCGCCGTCGAGGCTGCGGCGGGTGCGGCCGGCGCGCTCGTGCCGCGTCCCGCCGCCCCCGTGCGGCCGCCGTCCGGTCACTTCGCGGTGCCCACCGCCGTGGCCGTCGTGCCGACCGCTCAGCCGGTGCGGCGCCCGACGGCGGAAGGCGGGTTCGACTTCTTCGGCACCAAGAGCGAGTCGGCGCCGGACGCCCTCGAAGCCGTCCAGAACGAGGATTTGGCGGACGTCGTCGGCCAGGAGGCCCTCGCGCTGCACAAGGCCGAGTCCGAGGCGGCGTTCAAGCCGGCGGGCGAGGCGTCGCGCGGAGTCGGCCAGGTGATCGACCTGACCGCCCACGACGAGACGGAACAGATCGACCTCCAGCAGCTGCGCAGCGCCGTCTCCTGACGCCGCTGCCGCGCCACCGCTCGGACCCGGACGGCGTGCGGTCAGGGCGAGCGGGTCATGTCATCCACCGGTCGGGCCGGGAGTCGCGGCGCCCGGTCCGAGACCGTTCGGCCTGACCCTCGAGCAGTCGCGCGGCCTCCTGCGCGTCCCTCAGGCGGGCCGTGACGGTCTTTCCTGCCCCCGTGTCCACATGGACGTCGGCGAGGCCCCAGAGGCGCTGCCAGGGCCCCTGCGTCAGCCGCACGCTCTGGACCTTGGCGTGCGGCACCAGCGACAGACGGCGGCGCAGCAGGCCGTGCCGGGCGGCGAACACGGTGTCCGTGACCGTGATGCCGTACCCCCGCCACCACAACGGCACGCACCGTCCGGCCCGGCGCGGCGGGCGCTCCAGCGACGCGTCGGCCGGGACGACCGCCCCGGGCAGCACGCGCGCGACGACGACCTCCGCGGCCTCGTACGGGGCGACCGGCACGAGCACGGAGTTGGCGGAGCCGGCCACGTCCAGCTCGACGCGCACCCAGCGGCGCCGCCGCCACAGCAGCGGCCGGACGATCCGCACGGTCTGCACCCGCCCGGGCGGCACCGTCTCGTGCGTGCGGTCCAGCAGGCCGTGGTCGATCCGCAACCCGTCCGGCGACTCGCCGACCGTCCAGTCGTACTCGCCGACGAACCGTCCCACGCTGCTCGCACCGGCTGCGCCCAGCAGCGGCACCCCGGTCGCCAGGACCGTCCACACACTGTGGGTGGCCAGCCACAGCACGGGCGGCACGACGAGCGCGGCGGCCAGCGCGCCCCAGCTGGCGCCCGTCAGCGCCAGCGCGATCGCGAGCTCGCGCGCCGGCACCCGCAGCACCTCGCGCGCGGGCGCTTCGCCCATCTCACGCGCCGCCTCCGGGGCGAAGCCCGCCGCGCGGGCGAGGAGCTCGGCCCGCAGCGCGCGGGCCTCCTCCTCGCCCAGGAACGCGAGTTCGTCCTTCTTCTCGGCGCCGACCACGTCCAGCCGCAGTTTCGCCACGCCCGCGACGCGGGCCAGCAGCGGCTGACTGACGTCGACCGCCTGGATGCGTTCCAGCCGGATGTGCGCGGTGCGCCGGAACAGCAGCCCGGTCCGGATGCGCAGCTCGCCGTCGGTCACCGCGAAATGGGTGAACCACCAGGTCAGAAAGCCGTAGAGGGAGGACGCGGGGACGAGGACGGCGAGCGCGATCAGCAGCGTCGTCGTGGTCAGCCGGGTGAGCTGCTCCTGCGCCTGGTTCGGGTCGTGCACCGCCCAGCCGACGAGGACGGCGACGGGCGCCCAGGCCCGTCGGAACGGCGTCACGGGATGCAGCCGGCGTTCGGCGGCGAGCGGCGCCGGACCAGCTCCCGATCCGCCGGGCGCCCGCGGCACGCCGTCCTCCACGCCCGGTTCCGTCACAGCCCCGCCGATCGGGCCTCGCCGAGTTCGGTGAGCCGGTCGCGCAGCCGTTCCGCCTCGGCGGGGTCGAGCCCCGGGATCGCCGCGTCGGTCGCGGCGGCCGCGGTGTGCAGTTGGACGCCGGCCAGCCCGAAGCGGCGCTCGACGGGGCCGGAGGTGACCTCGACGAGCTGCATGCGCCCGTACGGCACGACGGTCTCCTCGTGCCACAGCACGCCCCGGCTGATCAGCAGGTCGTCGGCCCGCTCCGCGTACCGCCAGGAGCGCCAGTTGCGGCCGAGCAGCACCCAGCCCCAGCCGATGCCGGCCAGCGGCAGCAGCGCGAACGCGGCCCACCCGGGGCCGACGAGCAGGCCGAGCAGCAGCCCGGTGCCGACGGCGGCCGGCACCAGCCACACCACCAGCAGCAGCCGCCGCATCCTCAGCAGTGCGAGCGGCAGCCCGGTCCACTGCGGTCCGGCCTCCGCCGGCCCCGCGCCCCCCGGGCTCACCGGGCTCCCCGTCTCCATGGGCCCAGCGTACGTAGGGGAGACTGGTGCCATGACTCCCACGACGGAGACCACGGTCGGGATCGGCGGCGCCGCGGAGAGCACCGACATGGTGCTCAACATCGGCCCCCAGCACCCCTCCACGCACGGTGTGCTGCGGCTGCGGCTCGTGCTGGACGGCGAGCGCATCCAGCACGCGGAGCCGGTGATCGGCTACATGCACCGCGGCGCGGAGAAGCTGTTCGAGGCCCGCGACTACCGGCAGATCGTCATGCTGGCCAACCGTCACGACTGGCTGTCGGCGTTCTCCAACGAGCTGGGCGTGGTCCTGGCGGTGGAGCGGATGCTCGGCATGGAGGTCCCCGAGCGCGCAGTGTGGACCCGCACGCTGCTCGCCGAGCTGAACCGGGTGCTCAACCACCTGATGTTCCTCGGGTCCTACCCGCTGGAGCTCGGCGGCATCACGCCCGTGTTCTACGCCTTCCGTGAGCGCGAGGTGCTGCAGAACGTGATGGAGGAGGTCTCCGGCGGACGCATGCACTACATGTTCAACCGCGTCGGCGGCCTCAAGGAGGACGTGCCGGCCGGCTGGGCCTCCCGCGCACGCGGGGCGGTCGCCGCCGTGCGCTCCCGTATGGACGTCTTCGACGACCTCGTGCTCGGCAACGAGATCTTCCGCGGGCGCACGCGGGACGTCGGCGTCCTCGCGCCGGAGCACGTGCACGCCTACGGCGTGAGCGGGCCGATCGCGCGCGGCTCGGGCGTCGACTTCGACCTGCGCAGGGACGAGCCGTATCTCGCCTACGGGGAGCTGCAGGACACCCTGAAGGTGGTGACGCGTACCGAGGGCGACTGTCTCGCCCGCTTCGAGTGCCTCCTGGAGCAGACGTACAACGCGCTCGCGCTCGCGGACGCCTGCCTGGACCGTCTCGCCGACCTGCCGCCCGGCCCGATCAACCAACGGCTGCCGAAGGTCCTCAAGGCACCCGAGGGGCACACGTACGCGTGGACCGAGAACCCCCTCGGCATCAACGGCTACTACCTCGTCAGCAAGGGCGAGAAGACGCCGTACCGGCTGAAGCTGCGCTCGGCGTCGTACAACAACATCCAGGCGCTCACCGAACTGCTGCCCGGCACGCTGGTCGCGGACATGGTGGCCATCCTGGGGTCGATGTTCTTCGTGGTGGGAGACATCGACAAATAGCCGGGCCGTCAGGCCCCCGGGCCACGGCGCCCCCGCGCCCCCGGGGCGTCACGCGGTCGCGCGGCGCGCACATGCGCCGCTCCGGCCGGCCGGCCGACGGTCGCCCGGGGCGCGGCAGGCCCGGGGACGGTCAGCCGGCTTCGGGCGCCGGGGCGGTCTCCGGGTCCGCCACGGCGTCCGGGCCCGGCCGTGCGACCAGCGGGTTCGGGATGCCGACCGGCTGGACCAGCCAGCCGAAGCCGCCCAGGCCGCCCGGCGCGGTGAGTTCGCCGGCCGCTCCGGCGCTCACGAGGGCGCGCACGTATGCGGCGGGGTCGGTGGAGGCGAGTGCGAGCGGGGGGCGTGCGCCCGAGAGGCCCAGGGCGTGCAGTGCGGCGCGCTGGGTGAGCAGGCGTGTGCCGGTGCGCGCCGCTGGGCCCGCCATCGCGCGGGAGCCGGGGTGCGTGCCGGTGGTGAGGCGCGAGGACGAGCCGGGAAGCGTGTGCGGCGGGTGCGTCCGCGCCGCGGCTCCCGCTCCCGCCTGCGCGCACGCGTCCAGCGCCACGTGGGCCGTGATGTCGCAGGACCCGTCCGGCACGGGCGCGGTCTCGCGTCCGTCCCGGAACCCGGTGAGGGTCCCGTACGGCGGGCGGGCGTCCGCGGTGTGCGCGTAGTCCACCGCCACCGCGAGCCCCCGTCCGACACAGGCCACGGCCGACGCCCACGCCAGGTCCCTGGGCAGCCCGATCTCGGCCCGCTGACCCTCCTCGCCCCCCGACGGCCACCAGCGCGCCAGCCAGTCCGCCTCCGCTCCCGACACCGGTTCCCCGAGCCGCTCCGTCCCGTCCTCCCTGACGAGGACCAGTCGCGCCACCCCCGCGGAGTCGACCTCGGCGACCTCGACGGGGACGTTGTCCAGCCACTCGTTGGCGAACAGCAGCCCGGTGACGGCCGGCGGCGGCTCGCGGAGCCACGCGATCCGGTGAGCGAGCCCCTCGGGGCGGTCGGCGATCTCGACGGCGTACGCGCGTGTGCGGGAGCGCACGTCGGCGGGCAGCGCCGCCAGCACCGCGGCGACCAGTTCGCCCCGGCCGGCGGCCATGTCGACGAAGTCGAGCGACTCGGGCCGGCCCAACGCCTCGTCCACCCGGCACAGCAGGCGGGCCACGGCCTCGGCGAAGAGCGGCGAGGCGTGCACGGACGTGCGGAAGTGTCCGGCGGGACCCTCGGGCCGCCGGTAGAAGCCCTCCGTCGAGCCGCCCGAGCCCGGCGTTCCCGTCGAAGCCGGCGCTTCCGTGGACGCCGCCGGATCTGCCGGACCCGCCGGGCCTGTCGGACCCGCCGGACGCCTCGGACACGTCAGGTCAGCCGGGCGCGTCACGTCCGTCGCGCCCGGGGCGCCCTCATCGCCCGCTCCGTACAGCGCGGCCTGCGTCGCCGCGCGCCAGCCGCGCCACTCGCCCGAGGCGCTCACCTCGTCCGCCAGACCTCGTCCATCCGGACAGACTAGGCGGACGGACCGGGCATACGGACAGGCGTAAAGGTGATCACGGCATCCACCTTGCGGAGTACACGCGCCCCCACCGGATCGACCCTCCGGTTGACCCCCGCACGCGTCGGGCTTCCCTACGCTGGGTTACGTGCAGCGCCTCTATGACTTCCTCCGCAGAAACCCGACCGGGGTCGACGGCTTCTGGGCCCTCGTCCTCTTCGGGATCTCTGTCGCGGCCGGAACCGCCGGCCGGGACCAGCGCGGAGGCACCGACTCCATGGCGCTGTACGTGCCCGTCGTGCTTCTGCTCTGCCTGGTCATCGCGCTGCGCAGGCGGCTGCCCGAGAAGATGCTGCTGCTGGCCTCCGCACTGGGGCTGGCGCAGCTGGTACTGAACGTCTCGACCAACGCCGCCGACTTCGCCCTGCTGGTGATCGTCTACACGGTCGCGGCGAACGGCGCCCGGTGGGCGTCCCGGCTGGCGCTCGTGATGGGCCTGAGCGCGGCCACCGCCGCCCAGCTGCGCTGGCCGAACGAGGCCTCGGGCGTGTTGGGCAACCTCGCGGCCGTGGTCTTCCTGACGGTGCCGTTCGCGTTCGCCTGGGTGCTCGGCGACTCCATGCGCACCCGCCGCGCGTACTTCGCCCAGCTGGAGGAGCGCGCGGCCCGTCTGGAGAAGGAGCGCGAGGCGCAGGCGAAGGTCGCCGTCGCCGCCGAGCGCGCCCGCATCGCGCGCGAGCTGCACGACGTCGTCGCGCACAACGTGTCGGTGATGGTGGTGCAGGCCGACGGCGCCGCCTACGTCCTGGACGCCGCGCCCGACCAGGCGAAGGCGGCCCTGGAGACCATCTCCTCCACCGGCCGCCAGGCCCTGGCCGAGATGCGCCGGCTGCTGGGCGTGCTGCGCACCGGCGAGCACCAGGAGGGGGGCGAGTACGTGCCGCAGCCGGACGTCGAGCAGATCGAGGACCTGGTCGAGCAGTGCCGCGGCTCGGGCCTGCCCGTGGACTTCAAGGTCGAGGGCACGCCCCGGCCGCTGCCCAGCGGAGTCGAGCTGACGGCGTACCGCATCGTGCAGGAGGCGCTGACCAACACGCGCAAGCACGGCGGGCCGAACACGGGCGCGAGCGTCCGCCTGGTCTACTTCGACGACGGTCTCGGGCTGCTCGTGGAGGACGACGGCAAGGGCGCCCCGCACGAGCTGTACGAGGAGGGCGGGGCCGACGGCGCCGGTCACGGGCTGATCGGCATGCGCGAACGGGTCGGCATGGTGGGCGGCACCCTGGACGCGGGCCCGCGACCGGGCGGAGGATTCCGGATCAGCGCCCTCCTCCCGCTCAAACCGGCGCATTGACGCTGACGCACGCCCTTCGTTGACACCTGTCACGCCCCCGTGAACCGCCCGCACCAACCCCGACCGCACCAACCCGACCGCTCCGTCCCACGCTCCCCCGACAGAAGAACGGAAGAGGACTCGATGACGATCCGCGTGATGCTCGTCGACGACCAGGTGCTGCTGCGCACCGGGTTCCGGATGGTGCTCGCCGCCCAGCCGGACATGGAGGTCGTGGCGGAGGCGGGCGACGGCGTCGAGGCCCTTCAGGTGGTGCGGTCGACGGAGGTGGACGTCGTGCTGATGGACGTCCGGATGCCGAAGCTGGACGGCGTGGAGGCCACCCGGCGCATCTGCGAGCAGCCCGACCCTCCGAAGGTGCTGATCCTGACCACCTTCGACCTCGACGAGTACGCGTTCTCCGGGCTGAAGGCGGGCGCTTCCGGCTTCATGCTCAAGGACGTCCCGCCGGGCGAGCTGCTCGCCGCGATCCGCTCCGTGCACAGCGGTGACGCGGTGGTCGCGCCCTCCACCACCCGCCGCCTCCTGGACCGGTTCGCGCCGATGCTGCCCGCGACCGGAGGCGAGCCCCGGCACAAGGAACTGGAGCGGCTCACGGAGCGCGAACGCGAGGTGATGGTGCTGGTGGCCCAGGGGCTGTCCAACGGGGAGATCGCGGCCCGGCTGGTGCTCTCCGAGGCGACCGTCAAGACCCACGTGGGACGCATCCTCACCAAGCTCGGCCTGCGCGACCGCGTCCAGGTGGTTGTGCTGGCCTACGAAACGGGCCTCGTCCGGGCCGGCGGCCACTAGAAGTGCCCTGAAGATCTTGAAATTGCGCCTGGCTTGCACCGGTTGACGGCGATTGACATTTACCGGCAATCCAGGGCGAGTCGGGCGGCCGGAGCGAGATCTTCATCGGTCTTCTAGGTGTTCTGTTCACAGAGGCCGCGTCCCGCCCTTCGTCACGGGCACGGCTCGGCTCGGGGTCTCTCCGTCGGACCGGGCCGGGCCCGCACTAGGGTCTGCGCATGCTTCTGTGGATCAACGGTCCTTTCGGCGGGGGCAAGACGCAGACCGCCTACGAGATCCGGCGCCGGCTGCCCGGCAGCGTGGTGTGCGACCCCGAGCACGCCGGGTTCGGCCTGCGTCGCATGCTGCCGCCGGACCTGCGCGGTGACTTCCAGGACCTGGCGTCCTGGCGGCAGGGCGTCGTCGAGGTCCTCGACCTGACACTCCGCGAGCACGACGGCGTGGTAGTCGCCCCGATGACCGTCACCGACCCGGTGTACTTCGCCGAGACCGTCGGCAGGCTGCGTGAACTCGGCCACGACGTGCGTCACTTCACGCTCCTCGCCCAACGGGAGACGATCTTGCGACGGCTGCGTGAACGCGGCCCGGGGCACCTCCTGGGGTTCGCCGTGGGAAGGAACGCGGGGCTGCGCCGGGAGACCTGGGCCGTCCGGCGGCTCGACCACTGCCTGCAGCGCCTGCGCGAGCCGGAGTTCGCCGAACACCTGTGGACGGACCAGACGACGGTGCCGAAGACGGCCGATCGCATCGCCGTCCTGGCCGGTCTGACGCTCAGGCCCCACACCGAGGGCGCGCTGCGGACCCGGCTGCGGCAGGTCGGCGTGGGTCTGAGGCACATCCGGTTCGACTGACCGTCGGGGCAGCCCGCTAGCGGAGGATTCCCTCCAGGAAATCGCTGCCCAGCCGGGCCACCACCGCGACGTCGAGCTGGTGCAGCAGGTACCGGCCGCGCCGGCGTGTGGTGACCAGGCCCGCCTTCTTCAGCAGCGTGAGGTGCCGGGATATCTCGGGAGCCGACACGCCGTGCACCCGGGCCAGTTCCGTCGTGGTGTACGCGCTGCGGGCCAGCATCCTGCAGATGCGCATACGGACGGGATGGGACAGCGCGGTCATCCGGAGCGCCAGCTGCTCCACCGACGGCGGTGCGGCCGGCTCCGGCGAGCCGACCGGGTAGTGCAGCACCGGCTGCCAGCCGTACCGGTGCAGCACCATCAGGTGCGGCCAGCCGAGGCTCGTGGGCACCAGCAGCAGGCCGCCGTCCCCCGTCGTGCTCCGGCCCACGACCAGCTTGTCGACGGTGATCCGCGCGGCCTCCTCGTCGAGTGTCACGGCAGAGGAGACGGAGGCGAGCGTCTCCGCCAGACCCTTACGGTGCAGGAGGTCCGTCTTCAGGCGGGCGTCGGCGGCGAGCGGGAGCCGCACCCGCGCCCAGACGTCGGCGAAGAACGCCTCGTCGCAGTCCCGCAGGAACTGGCGCAGCCACGCACGCACGTGTGGCGGGTCGTCGAGCAGCCGCCGGGTGAACCGCACCTGCCGCGGGCCGCGCGTGGCGGCCAGGTCGAAGGCACGCCGGCGCAGCTCCGGGTCGGAGAGGGCGCCGGCGCTCGGCAGGTCGTAACCGGGCGCGCAGCTGAATTCCAGCGCGCAGTCCACGAACTGTTCGTCCGTCAGCTTGTCCAGGAGGTCGAGCTCGTCGGCCAGCGTCGCGCCGGGGAGGGCGGTTCTGCCCGGGATGCCCGCGCAGGGCAGGAACAGGTCCGAGAACGTCGTCCGCCACAGGAAGTCGGCCTCGCACATCCGGTCGGCCAGATGCGGGTCGAGCCCGGCGGTGACCGCGGTGACCCAGCCCTGCAGGCCGGGATGGTGCCCCGGCTCGGCCAGCGCGTGCAGCGCCATGCCGAGCTCGGCCAGGGGCGAGGGCGCGACGGAGACCCTCTCCGGCCGCAGCCCGGCGACGTCGATGCGCAGGCTCATGCCCTCATGGTGCACCCCGCCACCGACACCCCGGCCCGGCCGACGTCCGCGATCGGCCGATGTCGGTGATCGACCGACGTCCGTGATCGGCCGGCCGCCGGGGCGGGGCTGCCGCGCGGGCACGGGCCCTGGAGGCCCGGCGCCCGTGCCCCGCCCACCTGCCCCTACCCGTCGGCCCCGTCGGCCCCGTCGGCGGCCCGGGCCGCCCGGGGGATCCACGTGGTGAAGTCCGCGACCGCCGCCTTCACATCGTCCGCCGTCCACGTCAGACCCTCGGAGCGGACGCCGACCTCGGTGACGGCCAGCCCCGGCCCACGCCGCTCCCAGGCGCCCGCGAAGAGCATCGTCCCCGTCTCCTCGGCCTGGAGCAGCGCCGCTTCGGCGAGGACGTCGGCCTCGTACGGCAGCCAGACCTGGAACTCGTGGGTGTGCGGCGGCTCCGGGTACACGCGCGCCCACGGCACGTCCGTCGCGGCGAGGCCCTCGCGCAGCGCGGCGGCCACCACGCGCGCGTGGTCCACGTACTCGGGCAGCCGGGGCAGTTCGCGCTCCAGGCCGATGAGCGCCGACAGAGCGGTGGGGAACTGCTGGAAGACCATGCCGCCGTACCGGTGCCGCCAGGTCTTCGCCTCCTCCACCAGCGACCGCGGACCGGCGAGCGCGGCACCGCCGAAACCGTCGAGGGACTTGTAGAACGACACGTAGACGCTGTCCGCCAGGTCGGCGATCTCGTGCAGAGGACGCCCGAAACGACGGGTCGTCTCCCACAGTCGCGCGCCGTCGAAGTGCACCACCGCGTCGCGCTCGCGGGCCGCCTCCACGGTCTCGGTGAGCTCCTCCCAGGAGGGCAGCACGTAACCGGCGTCGCGGAGGGGCAGCTCCAGCATCAGCGCGCCGAAGGGCTCCTCGAAGGCGCGCACCTCCGCGGCCGTGGGCAGCCGGGGCTCACCCGTGACCCGGACGGTGCGCAGTCCGCTGACGGCGGTGAACGCGCCCCGTTCCCACCTCTCGGGATGACTCAGCGCGTGCAGTGCGACCGTCGGGTTGCCGGTACGGCCCGCCCAGCAGCGCAGCGCGATCTGCTGGGCCATCGTGCCGGTCGGGAAGAACGCGGCGGCCTCCGTCCCGAGGAGTTCGGCGACCCGCTCCTCGAGGGCTCCCACGATCCCGTCGCCGTACATGTCACCGGGTTCGTCCAGGTCGTGGACGTCGGGTGCGTGCTCGTGGAGGTGCGCGAGCCGCTCGCGCAGCGTGCTGCGGAATCCCGCGCGCGACAGGACGCGTCGCGCCTCCCGGTGGGCGACCGCCCGCCGCTCCCGGAGGCGCTGCTGCGTCGTCTTTTCGTCTCCTCGGTCCGTCGTGTATGTCATGCCCCGGATGATGCCGTGCCCCCGCGCGCGTGAGCACGCGCATATCCCGTCGGCCTCCCCTCGGGCCCGCCGACCCGCACCTCACGCGGGCCGGCCCACACAGCCCCGTCCGGTCCGCGCCAGTGCCTCCTTGCCGCGCCCCGCCCGCAGACCCGCGCCCGGCCCCCTCACCCGCACCCACCTCCGGCCTGCGGCGCCAGACACGGCCGCCCGACCCAACCACCCGTGCCCCCACCCGTGCCCCAGCTCTCCCACCCGTTCCCGGCCGATGCCGGGAACGGGTGGGAAAGCCCACAGCCTGTGGACAACCGGACGCCTCTCGAACGGATCGCGTTAACATGACGAGAAATCGTCCGGTACCCCGAGCGGACTGGAACGGAAGGCCGCGTCGCGTGAGTACAGCCCAACAACCAGACCCGAGGGACCGCCCCGCACGGCTCGCCGTCGGCGTCGTCGGCGCGGGCCGGGTGGGTCCTGCCCTGGCCGCGTCCCTCCAGCTCGCCGGGCATCGTCCGGTCGCCGTCTCCGGTGTCTCCGACGCGTCCAGACGACGAGCCGGGCTCCTGCTGCCCGACGTGCCGCTCGTCCCGCCCGCAGAGGTCCTGCGGCGGGCCGACCTGGTGCTGCTGACGGTCCCCGACGACGCCCTGCCCGGCCTGGTGGACGGCCTCGCCGAGACCGGCGCCGTACGCCCCGGCCAACTGCTCGTGCACACCTCCGGGCGGTACGGCGCGAAGGTCCTCGACCCCGCCCTGCGCGCCGGCGCCCTCCCGCTCGCCCTGCACCCCGCGATGACCTTCACGGGCACCCCGGTGGACGTCCAGCGCCTGGCCGGCTGCTCCTTCGGCGTCACCGCGCCCGACGGACTGCGGATGGCCGCGGAAGCCCTGGTGATCGAGATGGGCGGCGAACCGGAGTGGATCGCCGAGGAGAGCCGCCCGCTCTACCACGCGGCCCTCGCCCTGGGCGCCAACCACCTGGTCACCCTGGTCGCCCAGTCCATGGAGCTGTTGCGCGCGGCCGGCGTCGAAGCCCCCGACCGGATGCTCGGCCCGCTGCTCGGCGCCGCTCTCGACAACGCGCTGCGTTCGGGCGACGCCGCGCTCACCGGGCCCGTGGCGCGCGGGGACGCGGGGACGGTCGCCGCGCACGTCGCGCAGCTGCGTGAGCACGCCCCGCAGGCCGTCGCCGGCTATCTCGCGATGGCCCGCGCGACCGCCGACCGCGCGCTCGCCCACGGGCTCCTCAAGCCCGAACTCGCCGAGGACCTCCTCGGGGTGCTCGCCGGAAACCCCCACGGCGCCCCGTCCGACCCCGGCAGTCCCGGCCCGCACGGCGCCGAAGGAGATGCCGGATGACCGCCGCCCTGCTGCGCACCGCCGACGAGCTGCACGCACGCACGCGTGACGGCCGCCGGGCCGTCGTGATGACGATGGGCGCCCTGCACGAGGGGCACGCCACCCTGGTGCGCACCGCCCGCGAGCTCGCCGGGCCCGGCGGCGAGGTCGTCGTCACGGTCTTCGTCAACCCGCTGCAGTTCGGCGCGGGCGAGGACCTCGACCGCTACCCGCGCACCCTGGACGCCGACCTGGAGATCGCCGGGCAGGCCGGCGCGGACGTCGTGTTCGCTCCGTCCGTGGACGAGGTCTACCCGGGCGGCGAGCCGCAGGTCAGGATCTCCGCGGGCCCCATGGGCGAGCGCCTCGAGGGCGGTTCACGGCCCGGGCACTTCGACGGCATGCTCACCGTCGTCGCCAAGCTGCTGCACCTCACCCGGCCCGACGCCGCCCTCTTCGGGCAGAAGGACGCCCAGCAGCTCGCCCTGATCCGCCGCATGGTCCGGGATCTGAACTTCGGCACCGAGGTCGTCGCCGTGCCGACCGTGCGCGAGGAGGACGGGCTGGCGCTGTCCAGCCGCAACCGCTATCTGTCCGCGCGGGAGCGGCGCACCGCGCTCGCGCTCTCCCAGGCCCTCTTCGCCGGCCGTGACCGGCACGCGGCGCAGGAGGCACTGCGGGCCCGCGCGCGGGAGGTGCCCGCCACACAAGCGCGCGCCGAGGCGCTCAGCGCCATCGGCGAATCCCGCGCGGCCGCCGACGCGCACGCCGTCGCCAAGGCCGCCCCGGGCAACCCCGCCGCGGTCCGCGCGGCCGCCCGCCAGATCCTGGACGAGGCCCTGCGGCTCGACCCCCCGCTGCGGCTGGACTACCTCGCGCTCGTCGACCCGTCCGACTTCACCGAGATCGAGGACGACTTCACCGGCGAGGCCGTTCTCGCCGTCGCCGCCCGGGTCGGCACGACCCGGCTGATCGACAACCTCCCCCTCACCTTCGGAGCCGCCTCGTGACCAGCACAGGCATACGACTGCACGCACCCGCGCCCGGGTGGAACATCTCCGCGGACGTGGTGGTCGTCGGCTCCGGCGTCGCCGGCCTGACCGCGGCCCTGCGCTGCGAGGCCGCGGGGCTGAGGACGGTCGTCGTCACCAAGGCGCGCCTCGACGACGGCTCCACCCGCTGGGCGCAGGGCGGCATAGCCGCGGCCCTGGGCGACGGCGACACGCCCGAACAGCACCTGGACGACACGCTGGTGGCGGGCGCGGGGCTGTGCGACGAGGAGGCCGTGCGGATCCTCGTCACCGAGGGCCCCGACGCCGTGCGACGGCTGATCGAGACCGGCGCGCACTTCGACGAGTCCGAGGAAGGGGGCCTGGAGCTGACCCGCGAGGGCGGCCACCACCGTCGCCGTATCGCGCACGCGGGCGGCGACGCGACCGGCGCGGAGATCTCCCGCGCGCTCGTCGAGGCGGTCCGCGCGCGCGGACTGCGCACGGTCGAGAACGCACTCGTCCTGGACCTCCTCACGGACGCCGAAGGCCGCACCGCCGGCGTGACCCTGCACGTCATGGGCGAGGGCCAGCACGACGGTGTGGGGGCCGTGCACGCCCCCGCCGTCGTCCTCGCGACCGGCGGCATGGGCCAGGTGTTCTCGGCGACCACCAACCCTTCGGTGTCCACCGGCGACGGCGTGGCGCTCGCCCTGCGCGCGGGCGCGGAGGTCTCCGACCTGGAGTTCGTCCAGTTCCACCCGACCGTGCTGTTCCTGGGCGCGGACGCCGAGGGCCAGCAGCCCCTCGTCTCGGAGGCCGTGCGCGGCGAGGGCGCGCACCTGGTCGACGCGGACGGCGTGCGCTTCATGCTCGGCCGGCACGAGCTGGCCGAGCTCGCGCCCCGGGACATCGTCGCCAAGGGCATCATGCGCCGTATGCAGGAGCAGGACGCCGAGCACATGTTCCTGGACGCCCGCCACTTCGGCGCCGAGATGTGGGAGCACCGCTTCCCGACGATCCTCGCCGCCTGCCGCGCCCACGGCATCGACCCCGTCACCGAGCCCGTCCCGGTCGCCCCGGCGGCCCACTACGCCTCCGGCGGCGTGCGCACCGACTCCCACGGCCGTACCACCGTGCCGGGCCTGTACGCGTGCGGCGAGGTCGCCTGCACCGGTGTGCACGGCGCGAACCGGCTGGCGTCCAACTCGCTCCTCGAAGGCCTTGTCTACGCCGAGCGCATCGTGACCGACATCGCCGCGAGCCGGACGGACGACGCACTGCACGCGCGGGTGCCCACGCCGGTGGAGCGCCCCGAGCGGCCGGCGCACCCGCTGCTCGCCCCCGAGGCCAGGTTCGCCATCCAGCGGATCATGACCGACGGCGCGGGCGTACTGCGCTCCGCCGCGTCCCTCGAGAGGGCCGCCGACCAGTTGCAGCGGCTGCACACCGAGGCCCGCGACGCCCTCGACGAGAACGGCAAGACGGCCGAGCCCGGCGTCGACACCTGGGAGGCCACCAACCTCCTGTGCGTCGCGCGCGTCCTGGTCGCCGCCGCGCTCCTGCGCGAGGAGACCCGCGGCTGCCACTGGCGCGAGGACCACGCCGACCGTGACGACGCCGGCTGGCGCCGCCACATCGTCGTACGGCTGAATCCGGACCGGACCCTCGCCGTACACACCACCGATACCGCAGACTTCCCCCCGACCCGGCAGCACCACCAGGAGCAGTGACAGACGTGAGCACCCCCGACCTTCCCCTCGCCCCGACCGGCGGCTGCGGCGACGGCTGTGCCTGCGGCGCCGCCGCAGACGCCGGATTCACCGACGAGGGATACGCCGAATACGAGGAGTGCGGGCTCGACCCCGCACTCGCCCAGCTGCTCGTCGACGCCGGACTGGACCCCGTCGAGGTGGAGGACATCGCCAACGTCGCCATCCAGGAGGACCTGGCGCACGGCGTCGACGTGACGACGGTCGCGACCATCCCCGAGGAGGCGGTCGCCACCGCCGACTTCACCGCGCGCGAGGCGGGCGTGGCCGCGGGGCTGCGGATCGCCGAGGCCGTCGTCTCGGTCGTCTGCACGGACGAGTTCGAGGTCGAGCGGCACGTGGAGGACGGCGACCGGGTGGAGGCCGGGCAGAAGCTGCTGTCGGTCACCACGCGCACGCGTGACCTCCTCACCGCCGAGCGCAGCGCGCTGAACCTGCTGTGCCGTCTGTCCGGCATCGCCACCGCCACGCGCGCGTGGGCGGACGTCCTGGAGGGCACCGGGGCACGCGTGCGCGACACCCGCAAGACGACGCCGGGCCTGCGTTCGCTGGAGAAGTTCGCCGTCCGCTGCGGCGGGGGCGTCAACCACCGCATGTCGCTGTCCGACGCGGCACTGGTCAAGGACAACCACGTGGTCGCCGCGGGCGGTGTCGCCGAGGCCTTCGAGGCGGTGCGGGAGACCTTCCCGGACGTGCCGATCGAGGTCGAGGTCGACACCCTGCACCAGCTGCGCGAGGTCGTCGACGCGGGCGCCGACCTCATCCTGCTGGACAACTTCACGCCCGCCGAGTGCGCGGAGGCCGTCGCCCTGGTGGGCAAGCGCGCGTTGCTGGAGGCGTCGGGCCGGCTCACCCTGGACAACGCCAAGGTCTACGCCGACACGGGCGTCGACTTCCTCGCCGTGGGCGCCCTGACGCACTCCTCGCCGATCCTGGACATCGGTCTGGATCTGCGAGCGGCGGAGTAGGGAACGGGGACCGGCCATGCTGCTGACGATCGACGTGGGCAACACGCACACCGTGCTCGGCCTCTTCGACGGTGAGGACATCGTCGAGCACTGGCGGATCTCCACCGACTCCCGCCGCACGGCGGACGAACTGGCCGTGCTCCTGCAAGGGCTGATGGGCATGCACCCCCTCCTGGGGGACGAGCTGGGCGACGGCATCGACGGCATCGCGATCTGCGCCACCGTGCCCTCGGTGCTGCACGAACTGCGTGAGGTGACGCGGCGCTACTACGGCGACGTGCCCGCCGTGCTCGTCGAGCCGGGCGTGAAGACCGGGGTGCCGATCCTGTTCGACAACCCCAGGGAGGTCGGTGCCGACCGCATCATCAACGCCGTCGCGGCGAACGAGCTCTACGGCGGTCCGGCGATCGTCGTCGACTTCGGGACGGCGACGACGTTCGACGCGGTCAGCGCGCGCGGGGAGTACGTCGGCGGGGTCATCGCCCCCGGCATCGAGATCTCGGTGGACGCGCTGGGCGTCAAGGCCGCTCAGCTGCGCAAGATCGAGCTGGCCCGGCCTCGGAGCGTGATCGGCAAGAGCACGGTCGAGGCGATGCAGTCCGGGATCCTCTACGGCTTCGCCGGCCAGGTCGACGGCGTGGTGACCCGGATGGCCCGGGAGCTCGCCGAGGACCCGGACGACGTGACGGTGATCGCGACCGGTGGCCTGGCGCCGACGGTGCTGGGCGAGTCCTCGGTGATCGACGAGCACGAGCCGTGGCTGACGCTGATCGGGCTGCGCCTGGTGTACGAGCGGAACGTGTCGCGCATGTGAGCCGACCGCCCTCCCGCAGCCGGGAGGGCGCCGAACGGGCCCGGCCCCGCCGATCCCGGCCCGGCCGCCGCCTGTGCTCGCCAGGCACCCGCGGCACCGGCGGCCTGCGTGAACCTCGCCTCGCGACGTCTGCCTGGGCCTCGCGACCCGCACGGGCCTCGGTCGGGCCCGGCCGGTCCGCGCGCAGAGGCGGTCGGTCGGCGGTCGGGGCGGGTCGGCGGCAACGGCGGCGTCCCGACAGCGGCGACCCGACAGCGGGCCGACGGCAGAGGTCGGCGGACGGAGCCGGACGGGGCCGGGGCCGGGGCCGACGGAGCGGATTCGGGCGCGCCACACCCGCCCACTATGTCGAATTTGTCTGATTAGCGCGTATCGTCGCCGCATGCCCACGCCCTACGGATCCCGAGGCGGCCTGGCGTTCGGCGCGGAGGAGCTGCGCGTGCTCCGCCGCGCCCTCGCCCTCGCCCTTCACCCCGGCCCCGTCTCCGCCGAGGACATCCAGGACTGCCATCGCCTAGCCGAGTCCCTCGACGAGGCGATGCACGAGGCCGCCCGGCTCCGGGCGTTCCTGGTGGCCGACCTCGGCCGGTACCGCGCAGCCCTTCCCGGCACCGCCGCCGGTTACCTCGCGCTCCTGGAGGAGGTCCTGGCCACCGGCTACCGGCCCGATCCCGACGACCTCGCCGCTCTGCGCGCCCTGCGCGGCAACCCGGCGGGCGCGGCCCTCCTGGAACGCTGCCAGACGCTCGCCGAGGAGGACGTACGCGCCCGACTGGCCCGTCGTACGGCCCGCAGGGCCCCGGCGGCCACCGCGACCGTCCCGGCGTCCCGTACGCGCCTCCTGGCCCTTCCGGGAGGCCTCTGCGAGGAGGTGCCCGTCCGTGTGTCGGTGGGTTCCGCGGCCGGCGCGGACCCCGGCGGCCGACCGCAGGAGGAGCCTCGGAAGAAGCCCGCGGGAAAGCCGGCCACGCCGGGCCCCGGTCCCGTGCCCGCCGAGCCCGCCTCCCCGGAGCCCGCCCGCCGGCCCGTCCCCACGCCGGGCGAGGTCTTCCCGCGCCGCAGACCGACCCCGCCGCCCGCCGACCCCGAGCAGCGGCGACTCGCCGTCGGCTGACCCCCGCGCACCCCGCCCCGGTGTCGCGTTCCTCCCTGGCTACCCTGGTTCCATGGACTACGTCTCCGCGTTGCTGCCCCCCGTCGTCATGGCGGTGTTCTTCATCGGCCTGATCAGGGTGATCGTGAAGACCCAGGGCGGCGCCAACAAGGCCAAGGAGGACGCGGCCGTCGACGCCGCCCTCGCGCGCGCGGAGGGGACCCGCCAGACCGCCGTGAGCCCGGAGGCCTGACCGCCCCCGCGATGCTCCGCCGCCCCCGGGGCGCGCGGCTCCATCCGGAGCTGCGCGCCCTTTTTGTTGGCGTTTGTCGGCGAAAGTGCCCGTCCGGCACGCGATTGGTGTGATCTCCCACTATTGTTCTGAGCTGTGCCTCGCCCATTGGGAGAACTCGAAGACGCGGTCATGACGCGGGTGTGGAAGTGGAACCGCCCGGTCACCGTTCGAGAAGTCCTGGAAGACCTTCAGCAGGAACGGTCCATCGCGTACACCACCGTGATGACCGTTTTGGACAATCTCCATCAGAAGGGCTGGGTGCGCCGTGAAGCCGAAGGCCGGGCCTATCGATATGAGGCCGTCTCCACCCGGGCCGCCTACGCCGCGGCTCTGATGAACGACGCCTGGGCGCAGAGCGACAACCCCGCCGCCGCTCTCGTCGCCTTCTTCGGGATGATGAGCGACGAACAGCGCCATGCGCTGCGCGACGCCGTGCGCATGGTCCAAGGCCCGGAAACCGCAGAACCCGCAACAACGCCGAGCGCACCCGGTGCACCGGGTGCGCAGACCGAGGCCGGTAAGGGCGGCGCCGTGGAGAACCCCGCCTCGGCGACGGAGCGCGACGGGCGATAGCGTCCGTACATGTCAGCAGAGAGTCCCTCGGCCGAGAACCCCGAAGTCACCGCTAATGCCATCACCGTCCGGCGGGCCCGGACCGGCGATGTCCCCGTCGTGCGCCGTCTCCTCGACGCCTACGTCCGCGGCGGGATCCTGCTCGACAAAGCGACGGTCACGCTTTACGAGGACATCCAGGAGTTCTGGGTCGCCGAACGCGACGACAACGCCGAGGTGGTGGGCTGCGGCGCCCTGCACGTCATGTGGGAAGACCTGGCGGAAGTGCGGACTCTCGCGGTGAAGCCCGGACTGAAGGGCGCCGGCGTCGGACATCGGTTGTTGGAGAAGTTGGTCCACACCGCGCGCTGGCTCGGTGTTCGCCGGGTTTTCTGCCTCACCTTCGAAGTGGACTTCTTCGCCAAGCACGGGTTCGTGGAGATCGGTGAGACGCCGGTCGACACCGATGTCTACGCGGAGCTGCTGCGTTCCTATGACGAGGGCGTCGCGGAGTTCCTCGGACTCGAACGAGTGAAACCGAACACCTTGGGCAACAGCCGGATGCTTCTGCATCTGTGATCGTCGCTCCCATTCCCGCCGACCCGCCTTGCCCGGGTTCCCTATGTCCGAAACGCGCACGTTTCCGGTCGGCGGGTGGGCCGTCAGCCTTGGCCGAGGGTTTGTGTTTTCCCAGCAAAAGCGGTTTGCTTTCCGACGTACTGCAGTACTGCATATAACAGGGCGCGGCTAAACGGCGGACGCCGCTGACCCCCGACCCTCACGTTTTCGATGAAAGGAAATCCGGTGGCACAGAAGGTTCAGGTCCTTCTTGTCGACGACCTCGACGGCGGCGAGGCGGACGAGACCGTGACGTTCGCGCTGGACGGCAAGACCTACGAGATCGATCTCACGACCACCAATGCGGACAAGCTGCGTGGACTTCTCGAGCCCTACGTGAAGGGCGGCCGGCGTACCGGCGGCCGTGCCGCGGGTGGGCGTGGAAAGACGCGTGCCGCTTCCGGCGGAAGCCAGGACACCGCCCAGATCCGCGCGTGGGCGAAGGAGAACGGTTTCGAGGTCAATGACCGTGGCCGCGTTCCGGCGACCATTCGCGAGGCCTACGAGAAGGCCAACGGCTGAGCGCACGCGCCCAGCAGTCGGACACGGTGGCATTGCGTCGCCAGCGTGTCCACCAGCCGTACGAGATCGGGGGCGGTTCCCGCGCCCCCCAGCGCCGACATGGTCGGCAGCGAGGCCTCGACCTCGCACCCTGCAACGGGGGGCCGCAACCACACGGCGGCCCCCTGCACCGGTCGGCGGTCCGACCCGGTGGCGCGGTCGGGAGCCCGGTGCGCAGGCCAGGGCGCCTCGACGAGGCCGCCGGCCCCGAGCGCCGTCAGGCCCAGGGGCAGCGTGCCCCACTCCAGCCACTCCAGGATCCCCGGCACCTCCTCCGCGCAGCCGGCCGCCACCAGCAGCAGCATCCGGTCGCCCCGCACGGCCACCGGCGAGTCCGGCGCCAGGTGCCGGAGCGCCGTGAGCCCCGCCTCGGCCGGGACGTCCAGGACGTCGAAGCGCTCGCCGGTCGAAAGCCGGAGCGGTTCTCCGGGCACGGTCGGCCAGCCCAGTTCGTTCTCGTACCAGCCACGGATCCGGTCGGCCGGATCGAACGGCCTTCGAGGGAGGGGAACGGTGGGCGGTACGGAGCAGACCGAGCGGGCCGCCGGGGGGTTCGACGAGGGAACTGAGCCAACCATGGCAAGTCCAACCGTCCGAAAGGCCCCCGGGTTACGCTGGGTGTTTCCGTGACTGCGCCCCGTTTTGTCGATCAGGGTGGGACGGGTGTCGTGAGGCGCAACGTTGTTCGCCCGTAGCGGAGGGAACCGAGGCCCCCGGCATGGAGTGTCAGTCCCGGCGGGTAAGACATCCCTAGTGGGAGGGGGCGACACGCAGGCACGGCACGTCTCACGTTCGCCATCGGCGTACTGGCGACTGGGGTAACTGCCTGGCCTGCGGGAACATCGTCTCGCACCATCGGGTTGGAGCAGATGTCGGCGTTCGGGGTCAGGAGGCCATCGACGGTGTCGGCAGTTGGAATGAGCGGTCCCCGCTTGCGGGACTAAGCTGCGGAAGGACAGGGAGGGGAAGTTCCCCCCACTGCCTGACCGCTCTGAGGAGCGATTAACGATGTTCGAGAGGTTCACCGACCGCGCGCGGCGGGTTGTCGTCCTGGCTCAGGAAGAAGCCCGGATGCTCAACCACAACTACATCGGCACCGAGCACATCCTCCTGGGCCTGATCCACGAGGGTGAGGGTGTCGCCGCCAAGGCCCTTGAGAGCCTCGGGATTTCGCTCGAGGCGGTCCGCCAGCAGGTGGAGGAGATCATCGGGCAGGGGCAGCAGGCCCCGTCCGGGCACATCCCCTTCACCCCCCGTGCCAAGAAGGTCCTGGAGCTGTCGCTCCGCGAGGCGCTTCAGCTGGGCCACAACTACATCGGCACGGAACACATCCTGCTCGGCCTGATCCGCGAGGGCGAGGGCGTCGCCGCCCAGGTCCTGGTCAAGCTGGGCGCCGACCTCAACCGGGTGCGGCAGCAGGTCATCCAGCTGCTCTCCGGCTACCAGGGCAAGGAGACCGCCGGCGCCAGTGGCGGTCCTGCCGAGGGCACGCCCTCGACGTCCCTGGTCCTCGACCAGTTCGGCCGGAACCTCACCCAGGCCGCTCGTGAGTCCAAGCTCGACCCGGTCATCGGGCGCGAGAAGGAGATCGAGCGGGTCATGCAGGTGCTGTCCCGCCGCACCAAGAACAACCCGGTGCTCATCGGCGAGCCCGGCGTCGGCAAGACCGCCGTCGTCGAGGGCCTCGCCCAGGCCATCGTCAAGGGCGAGGTGCCCGAGACCCTCAAGGACAAGCACCTCTACACCCTGGACCTCGGCGCCCTGGTCGCCGGCTCCCGCTACCGCGGTGACTTCGAGGAGCGCCTGAAGAAGGTCCTCAAGGAGATCCGCACCCGCGGTGACATCATCCTGTTCATCGACGAGCTGCACACGCTGGTCGGTGCGGGTGCCGCCGAGGGCGCCATCGACGCCGCCTCGATCCTGAAGCCGATGCTGGCCCGCGGTGAGCTGCAGACCATCGGCGCCACCACGCTGGACGAGTACCGCAAGCACCTGGAGAAGGACGCGGCCCTCGAGCGCCGCTTCCAGCCCATCCAGGTCGCCGAGCCGTCCCTGCCGCACACGATCGAGATCCTCAAGGGTCTGCGGGACCGGTACGAGGCGCACCACCGTGTCTCGATCACCGACGAGGCGCTGGTCCAGGCCGCCACCCTGGCCGACCGGTACATCTCGGACCGCTTCCTTCCGGACAAGGCGATCGACCTGATCGACGAGGCCGGCTCCCGGATGCGCATTCGCCGGATGACCGCTCCGCCGGACCTCCGCGAGTTCGACGAGAAGATCGCCGGCGTCCGCCGCGACAAGGAGTCCGCGATCGACTCGCAGGACTTCGAGAAGGCCGCCTCCCTGCGCGACAAGGAGAAGCAGCTCCTCGCCGCCAAGGCCAAGCGGGAGAAGGAGTGGAAGGCCGGCGACATGGACGTCGTGGCGGAGGTCGACGGCGAGCTGATCGCCGAGGTCCTCGCGACGGCCACCGGCATCCCGGTCTTCAAGCTGACCGAGGAGGAGTCCTCGCGTCTGCTGCGCATGGAGGACGAGCTCCACAAGCGGGTCATCGGCCAGGTCGACGCCGTCAAGGCGCTGTCGAAGGCGATCCGCCGTACGCGTGCCGGCCTGAAGGACCCGAAGCGTCCCGGTGGTTCGTTCATCTTCGCCGGCCCGTCCGGTGTCGGTAAGACCGAGCTGTCCAAGGCGCTCGCCGAGTTCCTCTTCGGCGACGAGGACGCGCTGATCTCCCTCGACATGTCGGAGTTCAGCGAGAAGCACACGGTCTCGCGGCTGTTCGGCTCGCCGCCCGGATACGTGGGCTACGAAGAGGGCGGCCAGCTGACCGAGAAGGTCCGCCGCAAGCCGTTCTCCGTCGTCCTCTTCGACGAGGTCGAGAAGGCCCACCCGGACATCTTCAACTCGCTGCTGCAGATCCTGGAGGACGGTCGCCTGACCGACTCCCAGGGCCGGGTCGTGGACTTCAAGAACACGGTCATCATCATGACGACCAACCTCGGCACCCGGGACATCTCCAAGGGCTTCAACCTGGGCTTCGCGGCCTCGGGCGACTCGAAGACCAACTACGAGCGCATGAAGAACAAGGTGTCGGACGAGCTCAAGCAGCACTTCCGCCCCGAGTTCCTCAACCGCGTCGACGACGTGGTCGTCTTCCCGCAGCTCACGCAGGAGGACATCCTCAAGATCGTCGACCTGATGGTCGGCAAGGTCGACGAGCGGCTCAAGGACCGGGACATGGGCATCGAGCTCTCCCAGTCCGCCAAGGAGCTGCTGTCCAAGAAGGGTTACGACCCGGTGCTGGGCGCGCGGCCGCTGCGTCGCACGATCCAGCGCGAGATCGAGGACACGCTGTCGGAGAAGATCCTCTTCGGCGAGCTGCGCCCCGGTCACATCGTGGTCGTGGACACCGAGGGCGAGGGTGACACCAAGACCTTCACCTTCCGCGGCGAGGAGAAGTCGGCGCTGCCCGACGTCCCGCCGATCGAGCAGGCGGCCGGCGGCGCCGGACCGAACCTGAGCAAGGACGCCTGACCCGCCAGGGGTCGAGCCCGCGAAAGGGGCCGGTGCTGCACGGCACCGGCCCCTTTCGCATGCGCTCCTACGACAACTGGCCGTTGTAGTCGGGCAGCTTGTACGTCGTCTCGGCGTGGCCGCCCGAGAGGTCGGTGGCGCTGTTGCCGATGTTCGCGATGATCGTGTAGCCCTTGGACTCGATGGTGACGCGCTGGGCGGTCTTGTAGGCGGCGACGTCCTTGAAGAGGTCGAGGAAGCCGCGTACGTACAGCCCGGAGACCCTGTAGCCCACGGTCTTGAGGTTGTAGTCGGTCACCCCGGAGATGATGCCCGGGCGGGCGGTGACGAAGAACAGGGAGACGCCGTGCTCCTGGGCGTACTTGGCCACCTCGAGGACGGGCTTGTTGGCCGGCGCCGGGTAGCTGAAGCCGAAGTCGGTCTCCAGGGTGGTGTTGTCGATGTCGAAGACGATCGCCTGCTTCTCGCCCGGCTTGACGTCGGCGATCCGCTGCTTCAGCGCCGGCAGCGCCTGGTTCATCAGCGCCTGGCAGTCCTGCTGCCAGGTCGCGTAGTCGACGTCCGCGGCGGCTGCCGAGGCGGTGGCCGTGGCGGCGCCGGTGGCCGTCGCGGCCTGGGCTCCGACCGGAACGGCCAGGGCCGTGGCGGCGGCCGTGGAGACGGCGGTCATGGCGATGCGGCGCTTCCAGGTGCCTCTGGTCATGTGTGGGGTCCTCTCGCGTCCTTGCGCTGCCGGTGTCGTGAGCATGCTCATCGGTGGGGATGACTTACGGGGAACCAAGGGGTTACCGGGGGAAACCAGCGGGTTACTGGACGGTAGAGCCGACTGAGAGGCCGGTCACAGACCCCTGCATGCAACGTGACCGGGGTCACAAGTGCCCTATGAGGCGCGGGAGTAGCCGCCGTCACATTCCGAAGTGCCTTGAAGTGGGCGGCCGGTGACATGCCGCACAAGCGATTTGGGTCCTACTAGGGCGGATAGTCGCAGGGTGAAAGCGGGCAAAAGGGACATCTGCTCGAGAGTTCAGGGCGCACCGGCGGCCTCCGGCATGGGCGATGTCGAAAGTGTCCGTAAGGAGCGATCTGTCAAGAAGTGTGAACTTTTGGGGTGGAGTACTAGTTTCCGTCGTAGATCACACGTTTGAGCCTTCATGGGCCTCGGGGTTACCAAGGGATGGCCACTCCGGCGGACGTTCACGCCGGGTGGTTTCTTCTGTCCCCTCCCCACACGAGGTCTTCATGTTCCAGCGCGTCACGTTCCGTTCTTCCCGTACGTCCCTGCTCCGCACCCGCGTGGCCGTCGGGGCCGCCGCAGTGGGCGCCTCGGTCGTGCTGGGGACCGGAGTGGCGTCCGCCGCCGCCCCCGCCGCGGCGCCCGCCGCCGCCAAGAAGGCCGTGTCGGCCTCCTGGATCGACCCGGTGAAGAAGTACACGCTGTCCGCCGGGTTCGCCCAGGCCGGCAAGATGTGGCAGTCCACCCACAGTGGTCAGGACTTCGCCGTGCCGAGCGGCACCAAGGTCATGGCCGCGCACGGCGGCACCGTGGTGAAGGCCGGCGGCAACGGCGCAGGCGACGGCCCGGCCTACGGCAACGCCGTCGTGATCAAGCACGCGAACGGCGTCTACTCGCAGTACGCCCACCTCTCGCGCATAGACGTGAAGATCGGCCAGGTCGTGAAGACCGGCCAGAAGATCGCGCTGTCCGGCAGCACCGGCAACTCCAGCGGTCCGCACCTGCACTTCGAGATCCGCACGACCGCCAACTATGGTTCGGCGATCAACCCGGTCACCTTCCTGCACTCCAAGGGCGTGAAGGTCTGACGCCGTCGTGATCAGGCGCCCTGGTGCGCCTGGGTCACCAGATCGACGGCGACCTCGAGGACGGCTTGCCGCTTCTCCTCGGGGTCGCCGTCGAGGTCCTGGAGGAAGAACATGCCGGCGTGCAGCGTGAAGATGGCGCTCACGCAGCGGACCTGGTCGGTCAGCGGGGCCTCCGGGTCGATGATGATGTCGCGCAGGCTCCGCATGCGGTCCTTGAACGAGTCGCCGATCTGGAGCTCGCGCACCGTCGCCTGGTTCTCCTGCATGAAGCGGAAGAGCGGGGCCGCCTCGGAGAGCGCCTGGCTGTAGCGGCGCACGAGTTCGTGCTTGGTCGCCAGGGTGTGCGGCTGGCTCCGGCCCCACTCGATCAGGTCCTCGATGGGCTTCGTCAGGTCCGTGAAGATGCTGACGGTGATCTCTTCCTTGGTCTTGAAGTGGTAGTACAAGGCCGCCTTGGTGACCTCCAGGCGCTCCGCGATCTCGCGGAGCGAGGTCTTCTCGTAGCCCTGTTCGGCGAAGAGTTCGAGTGCCACGTCCTGGATGCGCTGGCGGGTGTTGCCGCGACGTTGCTGCTTGGTGCCGTCCATGGTGACGTCCGTCCTCGTACTTCTCGGGCTCCCGCGGGAAAGCCAGGTGCCGTCCGGCCGGTCCGTCGCAAGAAACTTACTTGACGCCCGGCTAGTTGCAGGTCTACCTTCCCCAGTGTACTGAACTAGCCGGGCGGCAAGTAAGTGGCCGGCGGTGAGTGGGCCAGGGGAGTGGGAAAGATGGCGGACACGCAGACGACGTCCGGGACGGAAGCCGGGAAACAGCCCAGGAGTGTGCGGGTCGTTCTGCTCGCACTCATGATTACGATGATGCTCGCGATGCTCGACAACATGATCGTGGGCACGGCGATGCCGACGATCGTCGGCGACCTCGGAGGTCTCGAACACCTCTCCTGGGTGGTGACCTCGTACACCCTCGCCACCGCAGCCTCCACCCCGATCTGGGGCAAGATCGGCGACATGTACGGGCGCAAGGGCGCCTTCATGTCGTCGATCGTCATCTTCCTGATCGGATCCGCGATGAGCGGCATGGCCCAGAACATGGGCGAACTGATCGGCTTCCGCGCGGTCCAGGGCCTCGGTGCGGGCGGTCTGATGGTCGGCGTCATGGCGATCATCGGCGACCTGATCCCGCCCCGGGAGCGCGGCAAGTACCAGGGCATGATGGCCGGCGTCATGGCGCTCGCGATGATCGGCGGCCCGCTGGTCGGCGGCACCATCACCGACAACTGGGGCTGGCGCTGGTCCTTCTACATCAACCTGCCGCTGGGTGTGGTCTCGCTGGCCCTCATCAGCGCCGTCCTGCACCTGCCGAAGAAGCGGTCGCAGTCGAGGATCGACTACCTGGGCGCGACGCTGCTGACCGTCGGCATCACCTCCATCGTCCTGGTCACCACCTGGGGCGGCACGGAGTACGCGTGGACGTCCTCGCGGATCATGGAGCTCATCGGGATCGGCGTCGCCTCCCTCATCGGGTTCGTGTTCTGGCAGACCAGGGCGGCCGAGCCGATCGTCCCGCTGCACATCTTCCGCAGCCGTAACTTCACCCTGATGTCGCTCATCGGCTTCATCACCGGCTTCGTGATGTTCGGCGCCACCCTCTTCCTGCCGCTGTACCAGCAGTCGGTGCAGGGCGCCTCCGCGACCAACTCCGGCCTGCTGCTCCTGCCGATGCTCGGCGCGATGCTCGTCACCTCGATGGTCGCGGGCCGGGTCACCACGAACACAGGCAGGTACTACGTCTTCCCGGTCGTCGGCAGCGTCCTCATGGTGATCGGCCTGTACCTGCTGTCGACGATGGACACCGGGACCAGCCGCTTCACCTCCGGGGTGTTCATGGCCGTGGTCGGCCTCGGCATGGGCTGCCTGATGCAGATCACGATGCTGGTCGCCCAGAACAGCGTCGAGATGAAGGACATGGGCGTCGCGTCCTCCTCCACCACCCTCTTCCGCACACTCGGCTCGTCGTTCGGCGTCGCGATCATGGGAGCCCTGTTCAACAACCGGGTCCAGGACGTCATGAGCGAGCGGGCCGGCGCGCTGGGCTCGAAGGTCACCGAGCAGTCCGCTCAGCTGGACGCGGCCAGCCTGGCGAAGCTTCCCGCTGCTGCCCGTGAGGCCTACCAGCACGCGGTGACGGCCGGCACGCACTCGGCGTTCCTGCTGGGCGCCGTCGTGGCGGTGGCCGCGCTGGCGGCGGCGGTGTTCGTCAAGGAAGTCCCGCTGAAGGGCGCCGGACCGCAGAAGCCCGATGCCCCGGCCGACGCCGCGGCCCCTCAGTCGCCCGTGGTCGAGGCCGTCTGACCCGGCCACGACCACCGAAGGCCTCCCGGCGGCGCCAGCCCCGGGGGGCCTTCTCCGCGGGCCCGTCTGTCCGGCCGTCGCGTCTTCCGTCCGCCGCGTCCAGGTGTGTCGTCGAGCCCGTCCGGCCGAGGCGTCTGTCCGCCGTCGGGCCCGTCCGGGCCTTCCGGGGCCTTCGGGGCCCTTGGGCAAGCGGACAGGTGGGACCTGCGGGCCGCCACGCTTTCGCGGACTCCGCGGATCGACCCGCGCCACCGCGGGCCACGGCCACTAAGGCCTCATCGGGTAGCTGCCCGTGTTGGTCGGCGCGTGCTCGGGCAGCCACAGGACGGCGACGGCGCCCTCTGAAAGTATGTGCTCCGCGGCTCCGGCCGACCGCACGTTGCGGAACGTCAGTCGGGCGCCCAGGACGCGGGCCTGGCCGGCCGCGATGGTGAGGCCGAGCCCGTGCCCGTGCCCGGCGCGGTCGACGCTTCCGGTGCGGAACCGGCTCGGACCCTCGGCGAGCAGGTCCTCCGGGAAACCGGGACCGTGATCGCGGACCCGGATGACCCGCCCCTCGACGGTGACCTGGATCGGCGGCTTGCCGTGCCGGGCGGCGTTGGCCAGCAGATTGAACAGGACCCGCTCCAGGCGGCGGGGGTCGGTCGTGACCATCGACTCGTGCACGACCCGCACCTCGACCTCCGGGTCCTTGGCCGCCACCCGCCGGGCCACGAACTCGCCCAGGATGATGTCCTGCAGTTCGGCCCGCTCCGAGGCGCCGTCGAGACGGGCCACCTCCAGCACGTCCTCCACGAGGGTGCGCATGGCCTTCGCCCGGTCCAGGACAAGCTCCGTGGGCCGGCCGGGCGGCAGCAGTTCGGCGGCCGTCAGCAGTCCCGTCACCGGGGTGCGCAGTTCGTGCGCGATGTCCGCGGTGACCCGGCGCTCGGCCTCCAGTCGCTCCTGCAGCGTGTCCGCCATGGCGTCCACAGCTCTCGCCAGGTCGTCGGTCTCGTCCCGTACGACCCCGCCGATGGCGTCCCGGACGCGGACGTCCGACTCGCCCCTGGCGACCTGGTTGGCCGCGGCCGCCGCCTTGCGCAGCCGGCGGGAGAGCTGCCCGCCGATGAGCACCCCGAGCGCGCTGCCGCCGAAGACGACCGCGATGGAACCGATCACCAGAGCCTGGTCGAGGTCGTTCAGGATGTCCGTGCTGCGGTCGGTGAACCCGGTGTGCAGGGACAGCACATGTCCGTCCTTGACCGGCACGGCGGCCCAGATGTCGGGCACTCCGGCGGTGTGGTCGGAGACGAACGTGGCCCGGCGCCCCTCCTGCATCTTGTGCCGCAGGGACGTCGGCAGACCGGGGTCGTCGATCTTGATGTTGGGGAAGTTCAGCCGCCCGGACTGCTCGTAGTTGCGTTGGGCGATCCGCACCCGCTCGTCGGCGAGGTCGCGGGCGTTGTCCAACATGGACACGCGTGCGGCGTTGTGCACGACGAGACTGAGCGCGACCGCCACCAGCGCGCCGACCAGCGCGATCGCCGCACTCAGCTTCCATCGCAGCCCCGTGCGGATGCCCGCGCCTGCTGCGCGCGCCGGCACCAGGCGCTCGATCATCCCCCGCATATCCCTGTCCCCGCCCCGCTCAGGCCTTCAGCTTGTAGCCGAAGCCGCGGACCGTCTCGATGCGGTCCTGACCGATTTTCGTCCGCAACCGCTGCACATGGACGTCGACCACCCGGGTGTCGCCGCCCCAGCCGTAGTCCCACACCCGCTCCAGCAGTTTGTCGCGGGAGAGGACCGTGCCCGGAGCGGAGGAGAACTCCAGCAGCAGCCGCATCTCGGTGGGCGTCAGCGCCACCGGCTGTCCGGCCCGGCGCACCTCCATGCCCTCGGTGTCGATCTCCAGGTCACCGAAGGTCAGCACGCCCCCGTCGGCTGCGGCTTCGGGCTCGATGCGGTCACCGCCGCCCGCGTGACCGAAGCGGCGCAGCACGGCGCGGATCCTGGCGACGAGCACCGCTCCGTCGAACGGCTTGGTCACGTAGTCGTCGGCGCCGGCCTCCAGGCCCAGGACCACGTCGATGGAGTCGGCGCGCGCCGACAGCATGATCACCGGCACCGTGGACTCGTCGCGGATGCGCCGGCACAGGCTCACGCCGTCCAGGCCGGGCACCATCACGTCCAGCAGGGCGATGTCGGGGCGGTCGGCCCGGAACGCCTCCAGGCCGGAGAGGCCGTCGGGCATCGCGGTCACCGCGAAGCCGTCCCGCTCCAGGGCGAGCTGGGTGGCTTCGCGGATGACGTCGTCGTCCTCGACGAACAGGACGTGGGTCTGGTCTGCCATCCCGGTGCTCTCAGTTCTCGTATGCGGTCTCGTGTTGCTGTCGGGATCCTGTCGGAGCGCCCCTTGGAGGGACGCACGGAGCACGGCGAGCGTTCACTTCCCGTGCCGCCGCCTTGCCCGTCCACTCATAGATCGCACCGGGCAGCCCGATCGGTTCACGCCGGACGAAGGTTTTTTGGATCGCCCGCTGCCGTACGGGTCAGCCGGTCTCCGGCACCGGGGCCGGTTCCCCGCCGACGACGTTGCTGTAGTCGTTGTGCCAGCTGTACTCCTTCATGAAGCGGCCCGAGGTCCAGCGGTATGTGATCACGTTCTCGCCGGACGGGCTGGAGACCGGGTCGCCCTTCTCGTACACCTGCTTGGTCACCACGAGGTCGCCCCGGTCTATCTCCGCATAGACGGGGGGCTCCTCGGCCTTGAACACGTTCTGGTAGCCGTCGTCGCTCTCGCGGTACACGTAGGAGCCCACGCCGACAGCGTCACCGCAGGTCAGCACGTTGACGATGACGTCGTCGCCGGTACTGCCGGTCAGGTTGCCGTAGGAGACGTCGACCGGGTACTCGTCGCCCACGCAGGGCTTGAGCCCGCCCTTGACCTCGGCCGAGACCGCCGGGTCGTCCTTGACGAGCTGGACCGCGTCCGACTGGTCGAGGCTCTCGGAGGAGGCGGCCTGGGGCAAAGGCGTCACGCCCGCCACCGCGTCGCCGTGCGCCGGCCCCTCGTCGCGTGCGCCGGTGCCGCCGGTGGCGCAGGCGGAGACGAAAAGGGCAAGGGCGGCGAGTACGGCCATCGCCGTGGTCGCCGCCTGGATGGCGCCCCGGGCCGGCATCGGCCCATGGCGCATGTCGAAGGAGCCCCCGACGCCCCGCCGCCCGCCCTCGGGGCGGACGACGGGGCCATCGACACCGCCCTTGTCGGTCAGGCCGCCGTGCAACGCTCCCGCTCCTCACGCTCCAGCGCGCGTGCGTCCAGATCGCGGGCCTCCAGCTCCTCGCGGAGCCGGGCGAGCGCCCGGTGCAGCGTGCTCTTGACCGTTCCCGCCGACATGCCGAGGGCAGCGGCGGTCTCCTCCGTGGACATCTGCTCCCAGTGTCGCAGCACCACGACGCTGCGCTGCTTCGGAGCCAGTACTTTCATCGCGTCCATCAGCAGGGCGCGGTCGGCGTGCTGCTCGGTGGAGTCGTCCACCCGGGCGTCGGGGAGCTGCTCGGTCGGCACTTCGTCGAGCTTGCGCGCCCGCCACCACTCGGTGCGCGTGTTGATCATGACCCGGCGAAGGTAGGCGTCCGCGAGCCGCTTGTCCGCGATGCCGTCCCAGCGGCCGTACGTACGGGCCAGCGCGGTCTGCAGGAGGTCCTGCGCGTCGACCGGGTCCGGGACCAGACGTCGGGCGCTGCGCAGCAGCGCGTCCTGCCGCGTGCGGACGTATTCCTCGAACTCGAGCACCTCGCCCTGCGCCATGGTGAACCCCTCCGTCTTTTCCCCGTTTCCGGCGGGCTGTCGCCTGCCGGTTCCCGCTGTGGTCGGTGGCCCGGTGTTCTCGGTGGGCACGCAAACGAAGCTACGGAGGTGTTGTCACGGGGCTGTCCGAAGCAGCCTGCGGCTAGCAATCGGCTGTCCGTCGGTTGTGTAACGGAAATGAGTTCTGGGTAGGGAGGCGGGCCCGATGGTCCAACTACGGGACGTTTTGCCCCCTCGGCGTGTGTGACACGGACGCGGCCGGGTTCGACGAAGTCCGTGACGGCGGCCGTTGTCTGTGAAGTGGCCATGTGTCAGTTCAGCGGCAGTCGGCTCAACGGCAGCCGGCTCAAGGTGAGTCGGTCCAACGGCAGTGGCTCAACGGCAGCCGGTTCAAGGGAGTCGGTTCAACGGCAGTCAGCTCAGCGGCAGGCGGTACAGCCCGCCGGGCAGCGGCTCCACCAGTCCGTCCGCCACCAGCCCGTCCAGCGCACGCGCGCGTTGCACCGGCTCGTGCCACACGCGGTCGAGGGCGGTCTGCGGCACGGGCGCGTGCGCGTCCCGCAGGACGGCGAGCAGCTTGCCCCTGACCTGCCGGTCGGTTCCGGCGTACGTCTGGCCGCGGCGCGGCGGTCCGTCGTGCTCCGGCTTGCCCGCGAGCCGCCACGCGCACTGCGCGGCGATCGGGCAGCGCACGCACGTCTCGCTCCTGGCCGTGCACACGAGCGCGCCGAGTTCCATGGACGCGGCGGCCCAGCGCGCCGCCGTGGGCTCGTCGTCGGGCAGCAGGGCGCGGGCGAGTTTGCGCTCGGCGGCCGTGGTGGCGTTCGGCGGGTACTGCACGCCCGTCACGGCGCGCGCGAAGACCCGGCGGACGTTGGTGTCCAGAACGGCGTGCCGCTGCCCGTACGCGAAGGACGCGACGGCCGCGGCCGTGTACTCGCCGATGCCGGGCAGCGCGAGCAGGTGGGCGTGGTCGGACGGCACGTCGCCGCCGTGCCGTTCCGTTATCGCCACGGCGGCGCCGTGCAGCCGCAGGGCGCGGCGCGGGTAGCCGAGCCGCCCCCACGCGCGGACCGCCTCACCGGGGGCTTCGGCGGCCAGGTCGGCGGGGCGCGGCCAGCGGGCGATCCACTGCTCGTAGACCGGCAGGACCCGGCTGACCGGCGTCTGCTGGAGCATGAACTCGCTGACCATCACGCCCCACGCGCCGGCCTCGGGGCGTCGCCAGGGCAGGTCACGGGCGTGGTCGTCGAACCAGTCGATCACGGGGGAGTGCAGGTCCGCTCCGCGGGCGTCGGCGTCGGCGTCGGCCCGGGCGGGGCTGCTGTGCGGGGGCTTCGTGGGCGCAGTCATGGCTCTTCCGATCCTGCCATGCCCACCGGCGCGCGCGCGTGCACCGCCACTCGGCCGGGACCGGCGCAAGGGCGTCGCGCGCCCACGTGCCGGGGGCGAGGCCGTGCGCGCGGCAGGGTGATCGTCAAGGCGCGGTGACCTCGCGGGCCGAAGCGGGGCGCGCGAGACCGGCCTCCGAAATGATGATCCGGAAAAGTTGTGTTCCCAGCGGCGGGTGAGGCCGGTGAACACGACGATCTCTCGTACAGTTTGCGCCGTGGGATCTCTGCGCAATCCGGTCGGGCCGCTTCCCTCCTCCATCTACTGGCGACGGAGGGTCGTACTGCTGTCCGCGTTCGCCCTGTTGGCGCTGCTGACCCTGTGGGTCGTGACCTCGGGCGGGGGTGCCGGCAGGAACGGCGCGGGCAAGGGCAACGGCAAGAACCCCGCCTCGTCCATCACGCCCGGACCGTCCGGATCCGGACCCGCGATCAGCCAGAACCCGGGCGGACGCGACGAGTCGAGCCCGGGGGCCACCAGCGGATCGGACGCGGACGCGGGCGCCGGCTCCGGTGGTTCGGACGGCGGTCCGGCCGGCGCCGGTGACAACGACGACGGCGCCAACGGCAGCGGCGACGGCAACGCGGCGGGCGCCGACGCCGGTGGTGCCGGTTCCGTTGGCGGCGGTACGGCCACGACGCTGCCCGTCGGCACCACCCTCCCCAACTGCACCGCGGGCGCGGTCACCTGGACGCTGCGCAGCATCCGCAACGACTACTCGCCCGACCAGACGCCGACCTTCCAGCTGATCGCGAAGAACAGCTCGGCGAGCGACTGCAAGGTCGATCTCGGTCCGAAGCGGGCGGTGTTGACGATCACTCAGGCGGCCGACGACAAGGACTACTGGTCCTCCGCGGACTGCCCCAAGGCCTCCGGCAGCCTGCTGTACCGGGTGCCGGCCGGGCAGAGCTTCACCTACACCGTGAAGTGGGACCGCAAGCCGAGTGCCCCCGCATGCGCCACTCCGCCGGCCGGGACGGCCAAGGCCGGCACGTATCTCCTCGAGGCGCAGGCCCCGGGCTTCGCGAAGGCGCAGACGTCGTTCGTGCTCAAGGACGACTGAGCGCCCCGCACGCACCCGCTTCCCTCACGCTGACTCTTCACCCGCGGGGCACGCCGCCTCCGCGGGGCACGCCCTCTCCGGCGGGTCGCTCACCGCCGGCGGCGGTTCAGACGTACCGCTCCAGGATCGAGGACTCGGCCAGTCGGGACAGGCCCTCGCGGACGCTGCGGGCCCGCGCCTCACCCACACCGTCCACCGTCTGGAGGTCGTCGACGCTCGCGGCGAGCAGCT
Source organism: Streptomyces sp. P3 (assembly GCF_003032475.1). NCBI lineage: Bacteria > Bacillati > Actinomycetota > Actinomycetes > Kitasatosporales > Streptomycetaceae > Streptomyces > Streptomyces sp. P3. The sequence continues at coordinate 1,534,366 of NZ_CP028369.1, read as the reverse complement.
TCTGCAGGCTGCTGAAGTGCTCCACGAGACGGTCGATGATCGCCCCCGGAAGACGCGGCACCTTGGCCAGCAGGCGGAACCCGCGCGGGGAGACCGCCGAGTCCAGTGCTTCGGGGGAGCCGGTGTAGCCGAGCGCGCGGGCGACCGTGGACAGTTCCAGGAGCTCGGCGTGGGTGAGCGCGTCCAGCTCGTGCAGCGCCTCGTCGACCGTGCGGGAACGCTTGGCCGTCGGCTCGGGGACGTAGTCGCGGACCACCAGTTCGCGCTCCGGCTCCACGCCCGCGATCAACTCGTCGAGCTGGAGGGCGAGCAGTCGCCCGTCCGTGCCCAGTTCGACCACGTATTCGGCGATTTCGGTGGCGATACGGCGCACCATCTCCAGACGCTGGGCCACCGCGGAGACGTCCCGGACCGTCACCAGGTCCTCGATCTCCAGCGCTGACAACGTTCCCGCGACCTCGTCCAGGCGGAGTTTGTAGCGCTCCAGGGTGGCCAGCGCCTGGTTCGCGCGGGACAGGATCGCCGCGGAGTCCTCCAGGACCCGGCGCTGTCCGTCGACGTACAGGGCGATCAGGCGCATGGACTGCGAGACCGAGACGACCGGGAAGCCGACCTGCTTGCTGACCCGGTCCGCCGTGCGGTGCCGGGTGCCGGTCTCCTCCGTGGGGATCATGGGATCGGGAACCAGCTGGACGCCGGCCCGGAGGATCTTCGACAGGTCGGAGGAGACCACGATGCCGCCGTCGAGCTTGCACAGCTCACGCAGACGCGTGGCCGCGAATTCCACGTTCAGGACGAACCCGCCCGTGCACATCGCTTCGACCGTCTTGTCGGAGCCCAGCACGATCAGCCCGCCGGTGTTGCCGCGGAGGATCCTCTCCAGGCCGTCGCGCAGGGCCGTGCCGGGGGCCACCGCGCTCAGCGCGGCGCGCATCAGGCCGTCGGAACCGGAACTCCCACCGGACTTTCCGGGAGCTGCCGCCCGGTCGTTGGCTGCCACTGCACTCCTCCGGTCACTGGGGTCTTGGGCGTCCCCGTTTCGCGCACTCGTTCGTACGGACGGGCGAGACCAGGGCAAAGTCTACCGGCGGTCCTCCGCGTCCCGCGGGGCCTCTCTGCGACGGGAGCGCGGCAGGACCCGCAGGGCGTCCCCCATGTCGGCCACTTCCAGGACCTTCATGCCCGCCGGGATCCTGCCGGGATCGCCCGGTACGAGCGCGTGCGTGAAGCCCAGGCGGTGGGCCTCGGCGAGCCTGCGCTGGACGCCCGTGACCCGTCTGACCTCGCCCGCGAGGCCCACCTCGCCGATCGCGACGAGGTTCTTGGGCAGCGGGGTGTCGCTGGCGGCGGACGCCAGGGCGAGGGCGATGGCCAGGTCCGCGGCGGGCTCCGACAGCTTCACACCGCCGACCGTCGCCGAGTAGATGTCCCGCTTGCCGAGCGCGGTGATCCGGCCGCGCTGCTCCAGGACGGCCAGCATCATCGAGACACGGGAGGTCTCCAGGCCGGACGTCGTGCGGCGGGGGGAGGGGATCTGGGAGTCGACGGTGAGCGCCTGCACCTCGGCGACCAGGGGCCGGCGGCCCTCCAGGGTCACCGTCAGGCAGGTACCCGGGACCGGTTCGTCACGACGGGTCAGGAAAAGTCCGCTCGGGTCGGCAAGGCCCGTAATGCCCTCATCGTGCAGTTCGAAGCAGCCGACCTCGTCGGTCGCGCCGTACCGGTTCTTGACGCCGCGCACCAGGCGCAGCCGCGCGTGCCGGTCGCCCTCGAAACTCAGGACGACGTCGACCAGGTGCTCGAGGAGACGCGGGCCGGCGATCGCGCCGTCCTTCGTGACATGGCCCACCAGCAGCGTGGACATACCGCGCTCCTTGGAGGCGCGGATCAGGGCACCCGCGACCTCGCGGACCTGGGCCATGCCGCCGGGCGCGCCGTCGATCTCCGGGGAGGCCACGGTCTGCACGGAGTCCACGATCAGCAGGGACGGCTTGACCGCGTCCAAGTGGCCGAGGACGGCCGCCAGATCGGTCTCCGCCGCGAGGTACAGGTGGTCGTCGATGGCGCCGATGCGGTCGGCGCGCATCCGGACCTGGGAGGCGGACTCCTCGCCCGTGACGTACAGGGTGCGGTGCTCGTCGCTCGCCGACTTGGCGGCCACGTCCAGCAGCAGGGTCGACTTGCCGACGCCCGGCTCGCCCGCCAGGAGCACGACCGCGCCGGGCACGAGCCCGCCGCCGAGGACGCGGTCCAGCTCGGCCACGCCGGTGGGGCGGGCGGTGGCCTGCCGCCCGTCGACCTGACCGATGGGCAGGGCGGAGGTGGTGACGCGCCCCGGCGCCGTGGTGCGGACCGCGGGCGCGCCGTACTCCTCGACCGTGCCCCAGGCCTGGCACTCGGGGCAGCGGCCGAGCCACTTGGCCGTCTGCCAGCCGCATTCCGTGCAGCGGTAGGACGGGCGGTCCTTGGTGGTCTTCGTACGGGCAGCCATGGGGAAACCGTAGCCGCCCGCACCGACAGCCGGACGTGCCTGTGGACGACGGGGGCGCGAAACGCCGGCGCCCCCTGTGAATCAGCCACGTCCCCTCACGAACGAGCCAGGGGACCCCCCTGGACGGTCCCCTTTTGAGGGATCGTTTCACCCGTACGGATTAAAAGGACTCAAGGGACAAGAAGACCTGGTTCGGTCCCGCCTACGGTCGCACGGGTGATGAGCAGCAGCCCGGAAACCCCGACCCGCACGACCGGCGCGCACCGGGCGCACCGGGAGGCGCGCGACGGCGCTGCGGCGCGCACGCTCGCGCAGCGGCCGCCCACGCGCTACGAGCCTTACCTGGACGGCCTGTTCACCTACTGTCTGTCCGTCCTGTGCGACCACGAGGCGGCCACCGCGGCCCTCGCCGACGCGCTGACGTTCGCCGAGCGGCGCGGCCAGCGCGGGCCGGACGCCCCGGGCGACCGCCGGGCCTGGCTGTACGCCCTGGCCCGCTGGGCCTGCCTGCGCAAGCTCGCCGAAGCCAGACAGAACCACCGCAGCGCACACGCCGCGCACCGCGACGGCCGCCGTCGCCAGGCGGGACCGCAGCCGCTGCCCGCGCCCCCGTCCGGCTCCGTCCCGGCAGGGTTCGTCCCGTCCGGCTCCGTCCCGCCAGGGTCCACGCCGGCCGGGTCCGCGCCGTTCGCCCGGTCGGCCCCGGCCATGCCCGACGCCGATCGGGAGCGCCAAAGACACGAGCTCTCCCGGCTGGCCTGGCCGGAGGCCGCGGGCACCACCCCGGAACAGCGCGAGGCGCTGGAACTCGCCGTGCGCCATCACCTCGCCGTCCACGAGGTCGCCGCCGTCCTCGGCAAGGACCTCGCCGCCGCCCGCGAACTGCTCGCCACGGCCGCCTGCGAGGTGGAGCGCACGCGCGCGGCCCTCGCCGTGGTCGAGACCGGCGGATGTCCCGGCGTGGCGCGACTGACCGGCGGGAACCAACTCGTGCTCAACGCCGTGCTGCGCCGTGAGCTCGTCCGGCACGTCGACGACTGCCCGCACTGTCGCCGGGCCGCCGGACGCGCCGTCCCCGGTCACTGGCCCGGTGCCGGCGTCACCCCCGCCGAACTGCCCGTCCTGGAAGCGCCCCGCGCGCGGCTGCACGTGGCCATGAACCACCTCCCGCGCGCACGGCGGACCGCCGTGCCGCGCTACGACCGGCGCGGCTTCCCGATGGACCCCAAGGACCACGCCGCCCGCCGGGAGCGTCTGCGCGCGCGTGCCGTGACGACAACCGTCGTCGCCACGGTCGTCGCCGCTCCCGTGCTCGCCGTGTGGGCGGCCTACCGGGGAACGCCGACGGGGGAGGGCGCCGAAGGACGCCCGGCGGGCGTCAGCGAGGCGCACGGACCCGACAGCCTGGACGGCGAGACGGAGGTCGGCTACGAGAACGCGGGGAACGTCAGCACCAGGCCCCGGAACCCTCTCGCGAAGGGCGACGACCCGGACGTGTCCGTGGAGGTCGTCAGCGTCACGGGACTCGCCGAGAGCGCCGCCGGACGGTTCTCCGTGACGGCCGCCACTCACGGCGACACCACCCTCGTCACCCTGACCGCGGACGCCGCCGCCGACGGCCCGGTCCGCTGGTCGGCGGTCACCGCGGCGCCCTGGCTGTACCTGAGCCGGTCAGCGGGCGTCCTGCGGCCCGGTGAGTCGGTGACGGTGAAGGTGTACGTGGATCACCTGCGCGAGCCCGCCGGGTCATGGCACGCACGCGTGGCGATCGCCCCGGCGGGCGCCGTCGTCTCGATCGAGGGCCACGGCACCGCCGCCGGCCCGTCCGCCCCCGGAAGCGGTCCGGGGCACGGCCCCGGTCCGGGCCATGGCGGCCCGCCCCCGGCCACGGACCCGGAACCCACGCCCACGACGCCGTCCGACCCGGACCCGACCCCCACCGAGCCGCCGTCCGGCTCCGACCCGGACCCGACCCCGGCCGACCCGACCCCGACCGACCCGGAGAGCCCGCCACCGTCGACGGGCGACGGCGACCCCCCGAGCCCGGCGACGTCCTGAGCCGCGTCCGCCATGTCGCCGCCCGTGTCTTCACTCATGTCTTCGCCCACGCCGTCGCCCACGTCCGCACCCGCCCCGCGACACGTCCCGGACGCGCTGCGGGCACCCGGCCCGTCGGGCGCGCCGCGGACGCTCAGCCCGTCGGCCGCGCCGGGTCCGCCGGGTGCGGGGCGAGGAGCGGGAGCTGCCCGGCGAGGCGTTCCTCGCACAGTTCGACCAGGCGGTCGTAGCCGGCCTTGCCCATCAGCTCGGTCAGCTCCGGCCGGTAGGAGACGTACACCGGGTCGCCCGCGCCGTGCGCCGAGGTCGCCGACGTGCACCACCAGTGCAGGTCGTGGCCTCCCGGGCCCCAGCCCCGCCGGTCGTACTCGCCGATCGACACCTGCAGTACGCGCGTGTCGTCGGGCCGGTCGATCCAGTCGTACGTCCGTCGCACCGGGAGCTGCCAGCAGACGTCCGGCTTGGTCTCCAGCGGTTCGCGGCCCTCCTTGAGGGCCAGGATGTGCAGCGAGCAGCCCGCGCCGCCCGCGAAGCCCGGACGGTTCTGGAAGATGCACGAGCCGTTGAACGGACGGGTCTGGCGCGAGCCCTCGTCGTCCTCCGCGATCCAGCCGTGCCTTGTGCCCTCGGCGTGGTGCTGCCAGATGTCGGGGGTGAGCCGCGCCACATGTCCGGCGACGCGCTTCTCGTCGTCCTCGTCGGAGAAATGGGCGCCCAGTGTGCAGCATCCGTCGTCCGCGCGGCCCGCCTGGATGCCCTGGCAGCCGCTCCCGAAGACGCAGTTCCAGCGAGAGGTCAGCCATGTCAGATCGCAGCGGAAGACCTGTTCGTCGTCCGCCGGATCCGGAAACTCCACCCACGCGCGCGCGAAGTCGAGCCCCTTCTCGTCCGCTGCCGGGGTCGCTTCCAGGGCCTTCTTCGCCTTCTTGGCCGCCGTCACCGCGTCCGCCCGCGAAGAACCGCCGGGGGATTTGTCGGTCTTCGCCTTTTTCGTCTTTGGCACCCGTCCAGGGTAAGTCGCCGGAAGCCCCTGCGGGGACGGAGCACGGCCGCATGGGCAGTAGCGTGCCCTACATGAGACTCGGTGTCCTCGACGTGGGATCGAACACGGTGCATCTGCTGGTGGTGGACGCCCACCCCGGCGCGCGGCCGCTTCCCGCGCACTCGCACAAGGCGGAACTGCGCCTGGCCCAACTCCTCGACGAGAACGGGGCGATAGGCGACGACGGCGTCGACCGGCTGATCACGGTCGTCCACGAGGCGCTGCAGGCCGCCGAGGACAAGGGCGTCGAGGACCTGCTGCCGTTCGCGACCTCCGCGGTGCGCGAGGCCAGCAACGCCGACGACGTCCTCGCGCGCGTGGAGGCCGAGACCGGTGTGGAGCTCCAGGTCCTCACCGGCGCCGAGGAGGCCCGGCTCACCTTCCTCGCCGCCCGCCGCTGGTTCGGCTGGTCGGCGGGCAAGCTGCTCGTCCTGGACATCGGCGGCGGCTCCCTGGAGATCGCGTACGGCATGGACGAGGAGCCCGACGCGGCCGCGTCCCTGCCGCTGGGCGCCGGCCGCCTCACCGCGGGCTGGCTCCCCGGCGACCTGCCCGACCCCGAGGACATCCGCGCCCTGCGCCGTCACGCCCGCGCGCAGATCGCCCGCACGGTCGGCGAGTTCAGCCGCCTCGGTGCCCCCGACCACGTCGTCGGCACCTCGAAGACCTTCAAGCAGCTCGCGCGCATCGCCGGCGCCGCCCGCTCCACCGAGGGCGTCTACACACAGCGTGAGCTCAAGCGGGAGTCCCTGGAGTCCTGGGTGCCCCGCCTGGCCGGCATGACGACCGCCCAGCGCGCGGAACTCCCCGGCGTGTCCGAGGGCCGTGCCAACCAGCTTCTCGCCGGCGCGCTGGTGGCCGAGGGCGCGATGGACCTCTTCGGCGTGGAGGCGCTGGAGATCTGCCCCTGGGCGCTCAGGGAGGGCGTGATCCTCCGCAAGCTCGATCACATGGCGGCCACGTGACCGGGACCGCCGCAGGGCCAGACGCCCGGACCGGCGTCCGGCGGCCCACCCCCGAGCTCTAGGACATCCCTCGCGCGGGGGGCGCGGCCGGCGGCGCGCACCACCCCGGCGCACACGCCCGCCCGTGGGGAACACCACAACGGCGATCGGGCGCGCGGTCCCACCCGACCGCACCCCGTAACCTGTCCCCCATGGCAGAGCCAGTCGTGCGGATCCCGGATGCGAAGGTCGCCCTGTCGACGGCCTCGGTCTACCCGGAGTCGACGGCGACGGCCTTCGAGATCGCCGCGCGCCTCGGGTACGACGGCGTCGAGGTCATGGTCTGGAACGATCCCGTCAGCCAGGACATCGACGCGCTGCGCAGGCTCAGCGACCACCACCGCGTCCCGATCCTCGCCGTTCACGCCCCCTGTCTGCTGATCACACAGCGGGTGTGGTCGACCGACCCGTGGACGAAGCTCCAGCGGGCCCGCGCGGCGGCGGAGAAGCTCGGCGCGAGCACCGTCGTCGTCCACCCGCCGTTCCGCTGGCAGCGCCAGTACGCGCGCGACTTCGTCACCGGCATCTGGCGGATGGCCGACGAGACGGATGTGCGGTTCGCCGTCGAGAACATGTACCCGTGGCGCTACCGCGACCGCGAGATGCTCGCCTACGCGCCCGACTGGGACGTCACGAAGGACGACTACCGGCACTTCACGATCGACCTCAGCCACGCCTCGACGGCCCGCGCGGACGCGATGCAGATGGTCGACCGCATGGCCGACCGGCTGGGCCATGTCCACCTCGCCGACGGAAACGGTTCGGCGAAGGACGAGCACCTGGTGCCCGGGCGCGGCTCCCAGCCCTGCGCCGAGCTGCTGGAGCGGCTCGCGCTGACCGGTTTCGACGGGCACGTCGTCATCGAGGTCAACACGCGGCGCGCGATGTCCGGCGCCGAACGGGAGGCCGACCTGGCGGAGGCCCTCGCCTTCACCCGCCTGCACCTCGCTTCGGCGTCCTCGGCGTCCCCGCCGTTCTCTTCGTCCTCCCTGTCGCCGTCGTCGTCCGCCAGGCCTTCCACGGCGTCCTCCCCGGCCCCCGCGCCCCCGCCGGAGTCCTCCTCGGCGCCCGACGGCTCCTCGGGGGCCGCGATGCCGTCCTCGAGGTCCTCCTCGCCGAAGTCCCGGGCCGCGTTCCGGCGCCCGAAGGCCCGCCGCCGATGACCGGCGTCACCGCCCGCAGGCGGGGCCGCCCTCCACGCGCGGAGTCGGCGGACACCCGGGACCGCATCCTGGCGGCCGCCCGTGAGGAGTTCTCCGAGCGGGGTTACGAGAAGACGTCCGTCCGCGGCATCGCGAAGGCGGCCGGTGTGGACCCGGCCCTCGTGCACCACTACTTCGGCACCAAGGAGCAGGTTTTCGAGGCCTCGATCGAGGTCGCTTTCGCGCCCGCGCTCAACGCGCCGGAGGCGGTCGCCGACGGGCCTCCCGACCAGGTCGGCGAGCGGCTCGCCCGCTTCGTCCTCGGCGTCTGGGAGAACCCCACCACCCGCAAGCCCCTGCTGGCGATCGTGCGCTCCGCGGTGAACAACGACACCGCGGCCGCCGTCTTCCGCCGCCTGGTCGCCTCGCAGCTGCTGCGCCGCATCGCCGCCCAGCTCGACCTGCCGGACGCCGAGCTGCGCGCCGAACTCGCGGCGGCGCAGCTGGTCGGCTGCGCGATGCTGCGGTACGTCATCAAGGTGGAACCGCTGGCGTCGGCGGATCTGGAGCAGATCATCGCGCGCGTGGCGCCGGTCGTGCAGGGCCACCTGACGGGACCGTGAGCCCGGGAAAGCGGGGCACGGACCGTGAGCCGCGGACCGGGGGCCGTGAGCCGGGGGGCGCGGGTGAGACATTCGTCCCGGAATGCGGACACATTGTCCGCCCTCTGGATGACCGGCGTACGCTCGTTAGCAGTCAGAAGTCTCTGATCGCAGTCTCTGAAGGAGCGAGCGACGATGCCCGAGCTGAGGTCCCGCACAGTCACCCACGGCCGCAATATGGCGGGCGCCCGCGCCCTTATGCGCGCCTCCGGTGTACCCGGTGCGGACATCGGCCGGAAGCCGATCATCGCGGTGGCCAACAGCTTCACCGAGTTCGTGCCCGGGCACACGCACCTGCAGCCGGTCGGCCGGATCGTCAGCGAGGCGATCACCGCGGCCGGCGGCATCCCGCGCGAGTTCAACACGATCGCCGTCGACGACGGGATCGCGATGGGTCACGGCGGCATGCTCTACAGCCTGCCCTCCCGCGACCTGATCGCGGACAGCGTGGAGTACATGGTCGAGGCCCACTGCGCCGACGCCCTCATCTGCATCTCCAACTGCGACAAGATCACCCCCGGCATGCTGAACGCGGCCCTGCGCCTGAACATCCCGACGGTCTTCGTCTCCGGCGGTCCGATGGAGTCCGGCCGCGCCACCCTCGTCGACGGCACGGTCCGCACGCTCGACCTGGTCGACGCGATCAGCGACGCCGTCAACGACAAGATCTCGGACGAGGACATCCTCCGCATCGAGGAGAACGCCTGTCCGACCTGCGGCAGCTGTTCCGGCATGTTCACCGCCAACTCGATGAACTGTCTGACCGAGGCCATCGGCCTGTCCCTCCCCGGCAACGGCTCGGTCCTGGCCACCCACACGGCCCGCAGGGCGCTGTACGAGAACGCAGGCCGCACGGTGATGGACATCACCCGCCGCTACTACGAGCAGGACGACGAGACGGTCCTGCCCCGCAACATCGCCACCATCGCGGCGTTCGAGAACGCGATGGCCCTCGACATCGCGATGGGCGGCTCCACCAACACGATCCTGCACCTCCTCGCCGCCGCCCAGGAGGCGGGCATCCCGTTCGGCCTGGAGGAGATCAACGAGGTCTCGCGCCGCGTGCCCTGCCTGGCCAAGGTCGCGCCGAACGTCGCGAAGGACCGCACGTACTACATGGAGGACGTGCACCGGGCCGGCGGCATTCCCGCCCTGCTCGGCGAACTGCACCGCGCCGGCCTGCTCAACGAGGACGTGCACTCGGTCCACAGCCCGTCCCTGGCGGACTGGCTGAAGACCTGGGACGTCCGGGGCGGATCCCCCTCGCCCGAGGCGCTCGAACTGTGGCACGCGGCCCCCGGCTGCGTGCGCTCCGCCGAGGCCTTCTCCCAGTCCGAGCGCTGGGAGGCGCTGGACGAGGACGCCGAGGGCGGCTGCATCCGCTCCGCCGAGCACGCCTACAGCAAGGACGGCGGCCTCGCCGTGCTGCGCGGCAACCTCGCCGTCGACGGCTGCGTGGTCAAGACGGCCGGCGTCGACGAGTCGATCTGGACCTTCGAGGGCCCGGCGGTCGTCTGCGAGTCGCAGGAGGAGGCCGTCGAGAAGATCCTCAACAAGCAGGTGACGGACGGCGATGTCGTCGTCATCCGTTACGAGGGCCCCAAGGGCGGCCCCGGCATGCAGGAGATGCTGTACCCGACGTCCTTCCTCAAGGGCCGCGGCCTCGGCAAGACCTGTGCCCTGATCACGGACGGCCGCTTCTCCGGTGGCACCTCGGGCCTGTCCATCGGCCACGCGTCCCCGGAGGCCGCGTCCGGCGGCACGATCGCCCTCGTCGAGGACGGCGACCGCATCCGCATCGACATCCCGAACCGCACCATCGAGCTCCTCGTGGACGACGCCGAACTCACCCGGCGCGAGGCGGCCCTCGGCGGCGTGTACGCCCCGAAGAACCGCGAGCGCAAGGTGTCGGCCGCCCTGCGGGCCTACGCCGCGATGGCGACGAGCGCCGACAAGGGCGCGGTGCGGGACGTGTCGAAGCTGGGCTGACGCCCGCGACCGACACGGCACCCGGCACCCGGCACCCGGCACCCGGCACCCGGCACCAGGGCCGAGGCCGGTGCCCACGCCGACCCCGGTCCCGGTCCGGCGTCCCGCCCGCCTCCCGACCTCGACGCCCTGAGGGCCGTCTCCGCCGGTACTCCGTGCGGTGGCGGCCCTCGGCGCGTGCCGGTCGTGGCTACCAGTCCTCCGGGGCCCGCCCGTCGACGGTGAAGACGCTCCCGTCGGGTGCTCCGGCGTAGACACGGCCGTCGACCGCCGTGGGCGCGGGCAGCGAGGCCACCACCCTGTCCGATGCGGCCCCGAGCCGCAGTCGCGTCTGCCCGACGAGCCTGCCCTTGTCGGCGTCCACCGCGAGGAGACGTCCGTCGGCGGCGCCGAAGTACACGTGCTCGCCGTCGGCGGACGGCGCCGATCCCCGGCTCACCGCCGTCTGCAGGGACCACAGCTCCTTCCCCGCGAGCGTGTCCACGGCCACCAGTGACCCGTCGAAGGCCAGCAGGTAGACCCGGTAGCCGTGCACGGAGGCGCGCACCCCCTGGAGGGCGACGCCCAGACGCGTCCGCCGCGGCGCGGCATCTCCCGGCCGGTAGCGCAGGACGGCGTCGACGTCGCCGTACGCACTGCCCTCGGACAGCAGGACGAGGCCGCCGCCGACGGCGCCCGCGGGCACGACCGTCCCGTTAAACCGCTCTTCCCACCGCACCTCGCCCGTGGAGGGGTCCACGGCCGTGATCCGGGTGCGCCGCCCGTCGTCCGACGTGCTCGACGCGTACGCCAGCGGCCGCGCGTCCTGCGCGAACGACACGAAGTACGGCTTGTTCAGTCCCGGGATCCGCCGGCTCCACGCCGTCCTGCCCGTCGCCGCGTCCACCCCGGTCACCTTGCCGTCGACCGCGGTCAGCAGCAGCATGCCGCCGACGGTGCGGACGCCGGGGTACGGCGTCAGGTCCCGCTGCCAGCGCGGCACGCCCGACGCCGGGTCGAGCGCCTCCATCCGCCTGCCCGAGTCGGTGATCACCAGCGCCAGTCCACCCGCGAGCGCCGGTGCCTCGACGGACCCGTCCCCCTCGGGGACCGCCCGCCGCCACAGCCCGCGCCCGTCGGACGCGTTCAATGCGGACACCTGCCCGGACTGCGCACAGACCAGCAGCCGCGCACCGTACACGCACTGCGGCAGACCGCCCGCGACCTCGCCGTCGCTCTCCATGGGCCGCACGCTCCAGTCGGCGAGGGCGGGCGACGAGGAGTGCGCGCCGCCCGCGTTCCCCCGCCCACCCCGGTTCGCGTCGCCGTCCCCGAGCATCCGCGCAGCCCCGAGCGCGCCGCCGCAGAGGACGACGGCCAGAGCGCAGGCCGCGAGCACCGTCCGCCTGCGCCGTCCCCGCGGCTTCCCGCCCCCGCCCGTACCGCCGGCCTCGTCGGCCGCCCCGGACCTCACGGACGTCCCGGCCTCGGCGGTCCCGCCTTCCCCGGCGGTTCCGGCAGCCTGCCCCGATTCCCCGGCTGAGGAGGAGCGGGCGCCGACGGTCGGCCCGGACTCCTGCTCCTCCAGAGCCCGCTGCGGCGGTATGAACACCTGCGTGTCGTAGGAGGCCGCCACCGTCCGCAGCGCGTGCATGAGTTCGTCCGGGGTGGGCCGGTCCTCCGGCTCCTTGGCGAGGCAACGCGTCACCAGCGGCGCGAGGTTGTCCGGCACGCCCGTCAGGTCCGGCTCGTCGTGGACGACCTGATAGGCGACCACGTACGGGCTGTCGGAGTCGAACGGCCCGCGTCCCGTCGCCGCGTGCACCATCACGGAGCCGAGCGCGAAGACGTCGGCGGCGGATCCGACCTCCCGCGGGCGCCGGAACTGCTCCGGCGCCATGAACGGCGGCGTGCCTATCAACTTGCCCGTCTCGGTGCGCAGTTCGCTGTCCTTGGGCCGGGAGATGCCGAAGTCGATCACCTTCGGACCGTCCTCGGCGAGCAGCACGTTGCTCGGTTTCAGATCCCGGTGCACGACCCCCACACGGTGGATGTCCCGCAGCGCCTCCGCGAGGCCGGCCATCAGCCGCCGCAGCTCACCGGCGTTCATGGGCCCGTTCCGCTTCACCTGCTCGGCGATCGTCGAGCCGGGGATGAACAGGGTGGCCATCCACGGCCGTTCGGCCTCCGGGTCCGCGTCGACGACGGGTGCGGTGAACGCCCCGCTCACCCGGCGGGCGGCCGCCACCTCCTGCCGGAACCGCCCTCTGAACTCGGGATCGCGGGCGAACCGGGCGTGCACGACCTTGACCGCGACCTTCATCCCGGAGGTGCTGCGGGCCAGGTGCACCACGCCCATGCCACCGGAACCCAGGCACTCCTCGAGGCGGTAGTGACCTGCGTACTCCGGAAGTTCCGCTTCCGCGCCCGCTCCGGTGTTGCGCTGTGGCGACATGGACCACCCCCGTGCTGTTCATCCGCGCGCGCGACGCACGGAGCCTAGTCGATGACCGGGCCGACGCAGAGGCGGCTTGCTAGCCTCCGCGTACGAATTCCGCACACGTGTTTCGTGCCGGGTTTCGGGGGAATCAACGGGACCCCATGGCAGTCATGGGGTGCAACGGGGGAGGTTTCACATGTCTGTCGACCGCGTGGAAGAGGCCGGGACCAGCGACACGGCGGAATCCGTGGCCGCGACCGCGACCACGGCGCTCACCTACTATCCGGTCGCGCCGGGGGTCCGGCTGAACGTGCGCAGCGGCCCCGGCACCGGCTACTCGATCGTCCGGGTCCTGCCCGAGGGCGCGAAGGTCCCCATCTTCTGCCAGAGCCCGGGTACGTCGGTCTCCGGCCCGTACGGCACCACCAGCATCTGGGACAACATCGCCGACGGCCAGTTCGTCTCGGACTCGTACGTGCGCACCGGCAGCGACGGCTACATCGCACCGCGCTGCTCCTGAGCCCGAGGCGGGAATTCGGCGCGGGGGTCCGGGGCGGGGGTTCGAGGCAGGGCATTCCGGACCGGGGCCCGGGCGACTGGGACCCGCAGCCCGGGCCCGAGCACCTGGGACTCGAGCAGCCGGGACCCGGGGGGCCCGGGACCCGGGCGTGGCGGAACCGCGCGACGACGGGGCCCTGCCCCGTCCACCCCGGCCCGCCCGTCGGCGAGTCGCGGAGCGGCGGTACACGGGCCCTTACCCGGTGGGCCGTCCGCGACCCTGCGGGCACCCACCCGGTGAGCCGCCCGCGCCCGGAGCCATAATCGTCCCGTGAGCGACGAAAACGGCACCCCGGACGGTCCGGCGGAACCCCGGGACGCCGCCGGGGTCTCCTCGGGCGGCCCCGCCGGCCCGGCAGGAGACCCTGGCGGCGCCGGCCCGCGCCCCGAGCCCCTCCGCTTCTTCGGTACGACCTGGCTGAACCACGACGGCGGCCCCCGGGGCTACGTCGTCCGGCGCGGCGCGGTCGCCCTCGGCTCACTGGTCGCCGTCGTCGGCTCGTGCCTCGTCCTGCGCTTCGCCTACCAGGGCATCGCGATCGCCGACCTCGGTGGCTTCGTGACCGTCCTGGTCGTCGTGATGTTCGCGGTGTGCAGCGCGCTCGCCTTCCGGCACACCTGGGACGGCTTCGCCAAGCGCCCCGACCCCGACCGCCAGGCCTCCCTGCGCGGTCTGCTGGCGGTCGGCTTCGTCGGCTCGCTGCTCGCGTACTTCTTCCGCTCGCTCACCGAGGCACCCGGCGAGAGACTCCACCGCGAGGAGTACGAGGCGGCCCGCCTGCAGCACGAACGCCGCACGAAGCGCCGCACCGGCAACCCGTCGAAGAAGCGTCGCCGCCGCTGAGCCGCGCCGAGCAGGGCCCCGTTCCCCTCTCCGCCCGCTCCCGCCACCATGGCCCCATGACGGCTTCCACTCCCGCTTCCTTCCACGCGGCCCGAGCCCGTTCCTTCGACGCTGCCGCGGCCCAGTACGCCGCGAACCGGCCCTCCTACCCCAACGCCCTCTTCGACGTGATCGAGGATCTCGCCGGCCGTCCCCTCGCCGGCGCGCGGACGGTGGACGTCGGGGCCGGCACCGGTCTCTCGACCGCACGTCTGCACGCCCGCGGCGCGGACGTCCTCGCCGTCGAACCCGGGGACGGCATGGCCGCGCAACTGCGCCTGGCCCTTCCCGGCGTGCCGGTCGTCCGCGGCGACGGCAACCGCCTCCCGCTGGCCCGTTCCAGCGTCGACTTCCTCACCTACGCCCAGTCCTGGCACTGGACCGACCCGGCGCGTTCGGTCCCGGAGGCGCTGCGGGTGCTGCGGCCCGGCGGCACGCTGGCGCTGTGGTGGAACACCGACGCCCTCGACGTGCCGTGGCTCGCCGAGGCGGCGGAACGCATCGGACGCCGCTTCGGGCAGAACGCCGGCGCCGGCAACAAGAACGTGGACACCCGCGTCGTCGACCCCGAGGGCCGCCTCGACCTCGTCCGTCGCACGGTCCGCTGGAGCCGCCGGGTCCCCGTCGACACGCATCTGGCCAACATCGGCAGCCACTCGATCTTCCTGGTCCTCGGCGAGGAGGCGGCCGCGGCCTTCCTCGCCGAGGAACGCGACCACCTGCTACGGGCCTTCCCCGACGGCGTCGTCGAAGAGGTCTTTGACGTCATCCTGCTGCTCGCCACCAAGGCCTGACCCGCCCCCCGGTTCCCCTCCTTCTCCCGTCCCTCTCCCGCCCCTCTCCCTCCCTTTCGTCCTCCCCTCTCCGTCCGACCGTGCGCGGCGGCCCCTCACCTCCAGGGCCGCCGCGCACACATGTGCGGCCTCCGAAAAACCCACCCCACCTCGTCCCGCCTCGCTCCGCCCCCGCGCCGCGACTTGACGACGCCCTTCACCGCGAGCATTATTCATCACATGATGAATTCTAGGCGGCCCGGCGCCCGCCCACCCGACGCACCCGCCGTACGCGCCGAAGGCCTGACCGTGGTCCGTGGCCCGCGAACCGTCCTGCGGGCCCTCGACTTCACCGTCCCCCGCGGCCAGATCACCGGCCTGCTCGGGCCCTCCGGCTGCGGCAAGTCGACCCTCATGCGCGCGATCGTCGGTACCCAGGCCAAGGTCGCCGGGACTCTCGACGTGCTGGGCCGTCCCGCCGGCCACGCCGCCCTCCGCACCCGCATCGGATACGTCACCCAGGCCCCGTCGGTCTACGACGACCTGACGATCCGCCAGAACCTGGACTACTTCGCCGCGATCCTCGACCCGGGCCGGGCAGCAGCGGGCCGCCGCCACGACAACGTCACCCGGGCCATCGCCGACGTGGACCTCACCACCCACGCCGACGCCCTCGCCGGCACCCTCTCCGGCGGTCAGCGCAACCGGGTCTCCCTGGCCGTCGCCCTGCTGGGCGCCCCCGAACTCCTGGTCCTCGACGAACCGACGGTCGGCCTGGACCCGGTCCTGCGCCGCGACCTGTGGAACCTCTTCCACCACATCGCCGCCACCCGGGGCGCGACCCTCCTCGTCTCCTCCCACGTCATGGACGAGGCCGAGCGCTGTCACCGACTGCTCCTCATGCGTGAGGGCGAGATCCTCGCCGACGCCACCCCCGACGAGCTGCGCGCCCGCACCGGCGCGGAGACGGTCGAGTCGGCCTTCCTGCACCTGGTGGACGCCGCGACGGAAGCGGCCCGCGCGAAGGAGACCACCCGATGACCACGACGACGCCCCCCGAGACCCCGGACGCCCCCGCCCCCGACCGCGCGCCCGCCCCGACCGGCGCCCTGAACGCCTCCCGGACCGCAGCCACGGCCGCCCGAGTCCTGCGCCAACTGCGTCACGACCCCCGCACCATCGCGCTGATGATCCTCATTCCCTGCGTAATGCTGTTCCTGCTCCGGTACGTTTTCGACGGCAGCCCCCGGACCTTCGACAACATCGGCGCGTCCCTGCTGGGCATCTTCCCGCTGATCACGATGTTCCTGGTCACGTCCATCGCCACCCTGCGCGAACGCACCTCGGGCACCCTCGAACGCCTCCTCGCGATGCCCCTCGGCAAGGGCGACCTCATCGCCGGCTACGCCCTGGCCTTCGGCGCCCTCGCGATCGTCCAGTCGGCGCTCGCCACCGGCCTGGCCGTCTGGTTCCTCGACCTGGACGTCACCGGCAGCCCCTGGCTGCTCCTCCTGGTCGCCCTCCTCGACGCCCTTCTCGGCACCGCCCTCGGCCTCTTCGTCTCGGCGTTCGCGGCCACCGAGTTCCAGGCCGTCCAGTTCATGCCGGCGGTGATCTTCCCCCAGCTCCTCCTCTGCGGCCTCTTCGCCCCCCGAGACACCATGCACCCCGCCCTGGAGACCTTCTCCGACGTCCTGCCCATGTCGTACGCGGTCGACGGCATGAACGAGGTCCTCACCCACACCGACATGACGGCCACCTTCGTACGGGACGTCCTCATCGTGGGCGGCTGCGCCCTCCTGGTCCTGTGCCTGGGCGCGGCAACCCTCCGCCGCCGCACCCCATGAGACCCCGCCCCGATCCCAGCCCGTCCGGATCCCAGCCCGTCCGGATCCCGCCCCGCCCGATGCCGGCCCGTCCGGCGTTTGCGGACGAGTCCCGTTCAGGGCCGAAACGGGGGTCGGGGGCAGCGCCCGCAGGGACGGGACGGGAAGGGCGGCGGGGGCGAAAACCCACGTCCGCCCACCGGACGCGCAAGCCGGACCAGCACCCCCGGTGCGAGGATGACCCCGGACGACGACGGCATCACCGCGGCGCGCGCGCCCACGACGCACCCCTCCGGAGGACCCCCCAGCCATGACCCAGAAAGTCGCAGTCCTCGGCACCGGCAAGATCGGCGAAGCCCTCCTCAGCGGCATGATCCGCGGCGGCTGGCCCCCCGCCGACCTCCTCGTCACCGCCCGCCGCCCCGAGCGCGCCGAAGAACTCCGCACCCGCTACGGGGTCACCCCGGTCACCAACGCCGAGGCCGCCAAGGCCGCCGACACCCTGATCCTCACGGTGAAGCCGCAGGACATGGGCGCCCTGCTGACCGAACTCGCCGACCACGTCCCGGCCGACCGCCTGGTCATCAGCGGGGCGGCCGGCATCCCCACCTCGTTCTTCGAGGAGCGCCTCGCCCCCGGCACCCCCGTCGTCCGCGTCATGACGAACACCCCCGCCCTCGTGGACGAGGCCATGTCCGTCATCTCCGCCGGCACCCACGCCACCGCCGACCACCTCGCGCACACCGAGGAGATCTTCGGCGCCGTCGGCAAGACGCTCCGCGTCCCGGAGTCCCAGCAGGACGCCTGCACCGCGCTCTCCGGCAGCGGCCCGGCCTACTTCTTCTACCTGGTCGAAGCCATGACGGACGCCGGCATCCTGCTCGGCCTGCCCCGCGACAAGGCCCACGACCTGATCGTCCAGTCCGCGATCGGCGCCGCCACGATGCTCCGCGACAGCGGCGAACACCCGGTCAAGCTCCGCGAGAACGTCACGTCCCCCGCCGGCACCACCATCAACGCGATCCGCGAACTCGAGAACCACGGCGTACGGGCCGCGCTCATCGCCGCTTTGGAAGCCGCCCGCGACCGCAGCCGCGCACTGGCCTCCGGCACGAAGGACTGACCAGGCACGAAGCACGGGCCCGACGCGAAGCACGGGCCCGACGAGAGGCACGGGCCCGACGAGAGGCACGGGCCCGGCAAGAAGGACCGACCCGCCGGGAAGATCCGGCCGTGGGGGAGGCGAAGTGGCCCGGCGTTCACCCGCCGGCCGCCCCCACGATCTCCTTCGTGGTCACCACGCGCGCGAACCTGCCCCCGTGCAGCGACACCGCCGAGGCCTGCGCCAGCTCCTCGGCGCTCCGCCGCCAGCCGAACGGCCCCTCCAGGCCGAACGTGTACGTCGCGTCGTACGCGAACAGCACGTCGTACCCGAGGTTCCCGCCCATCCGTGCCGTCGTCTCCGCGCACATGTTGGTCTGGATCCCGGCCACCACGATCTGCGCGATCCCCTGAGCCGTCAGCCAGGCCCCCAGATCCGGCGTCCCGAGGAAGGCCGAGTTCACGGTCTTCGTGACGAGCAGTTCGGCCCCCGCGCCCCGCCCCCTTCTCTCCTGCACGTAGTCCTTGAAGTCGTTCCCCTGGTACCCCGTCCGCAACGGCGACCGCGGCCCCGACGAGTCGTGCCGCACGAACACGACCGGCCGCCCCGAGGCCTGCCAGACGTCGATGAGGGCGGCGATGTTGTCGTCCGCCTCCGGATTGTTGCGCTCACCCCAGAACCCGAGCTCCTCGAAACCCTTCTGCACGTCCACGACCACCAGCGCTGCGTTCTCTGCGATGTCCATGCCCACGATCCTGCCGCCGTCCGGGACCCCGCTCCAGAGGTACGGAAGCCATCGATCGATGGTTTACTGCCAGCCATGAAGAAGTCCGCGTACCGGGTCGCCCTCGTCGCGTTCCCCGGCATCCGCGCCTTCGACGTCTCCGTCATCACCGAGGTCTGGGGCGCCGACCGCACCGACCGCGGCGCCCCCGTCTTCGATCTGCGCCGCGTCGCCGCCGACCCCGCCGCGCCCGTCCCGATGCGCGGTGGCATGGCGCTCCTCCCGGACCGCACCCTCGCCTGGCTCACCCGCGCCGACCTGATCCTCGTCCCCGGCCTGGACGACCACCTCACCCCCGCCCCCGCCGCCGTCCTCGACGCCCTGCGCCGGGCCCATGCCCGCGGCACCACCCTCGCCGCGCTCTGCGGTGGCGCCTTCACCCTCGCCCAGGCCGGTCTCCTGGACGGCCGCCGAGCGATCACCCACTGGAACCTCGTCGACCTCCTGCGCACCCACCACCCCCGGGTCACCGTCGTCCCCGACGCCCTCTTCATCGAGGACGACAACATCTGGACCGCCGCCGGCACGGCAGCCGGCATCGACCTCTGCCTCCACCTCGTCCGTCGCTCCCACGGCGCGGAAGCGGCCGCCACCATCGCCCGCTCGATGGTCACCGCACCCTTCCGCACCGGCACCCAGGCCCAGTTCATCGAGCACCCCGTGCCCCGCTCGGACCGGGCCGCCGACGCCCTCGCCACCGTGCGCGAACACGCCCTGCGCCGGCTGCACGAACCACTCACCGTCGCCGACCTCGCCGCACAGGCAGGCATGTCCCCGCGCAGCTTCGCCCGTCACTTCACGGCCGAGACCGGCGTCACCCCCCTGCGCTGGCTCCTCGACCAGCGCGTCGCCGCCGCCCAACGACTCCTCGAACGCACGGACCTCGCCATGCCGGAGGTCGCAAGGCGCGCCGGCTTCGGCAGCGAGGTCACGATGCGCCAGCACTTCGCATCACGCCTCGCCACCAGCCCCCGCGCCTACCGAGCCGCGTTCAACGCCCCCTCCACATCCGTCGCAGACACCGTCGCCGCGGCCCCCGGCACCGACTCCGCCACCGGCTCCGCCGCTGAATCCGTCAGCGGCGGAAGCAGTCCGATCGCGCGGTAGGCACGGTCCACGACCGGCCGGGCCATGTTCCGGGCCTTCCCGGCCCCGTCCCGCAGCACCCGCTCCACGTACGCCGGGTCGGCGCACAGTTCCCGATGCCTGGCCTGCAGAGGTTCCAGGACCGCCACCACCGCGTCGGCGGCGTCCTCCTTCAGAGCGCCGTACGACGAGTACCCGGCGCTCAGCACCTCCGGATCACCGCCGGTACAGGCGGCGAGGATCTCCAGCAGGTTCGCCACGCCGGGCCGCCCCACCCGGTCGTACACGACCTCCCGCCCGCTGTCGGTGACGGCCCGCATCATCTTCTTGCGCACCACGTCCGGCTCGTCCAGCAGATAGACGATGCCGGGCCCGAAGTCGTCGCTCTTGCCCATCTTGGACGCGGGCTCCTGCAGGTTCATCACCCGCGCCGCCACCGCCGGCAGCGTCGCCTTCGGCACCACGAACGTGTGCCCGTACCGCTGGTTGAACCGGACCGCCAGGTCCCGGGCCAGCTCCACATGCTGCGCCTGGTCGTCCCCGACCGGCACCTCATGGGTCCCGTAGGCCAGGATGTCCGCCGCCATCAGTACGGGATACGTCAGCAACGACAGCCGCACACTGCCCCCGCGCTCCCGCTCCCGCGCGGCCTTCTCCTTGTACTGGATCATCCGCCGCATCTCGCCGTCGGTGGCCACGCACTCCAGCAGGTACGACAGCCGCGCATGCTCGTCCACATGGCTCTGGACGAAGACGGTGCACAGCTGCGGATCCAGTCCCGAGGCCAGCAGCAGTGTCGCCGCCTGCCGGCTCAGCCGCCGTACCCGCGCCGGATCGTGGTCGACGGTCAGCGCGTGCAGATCGACGACGCAGAACAGGGAGTCGGCCCGGTGCTGGTCGACCTCGGCCCACTGCCGCAGCGCGCCCAGGTAGTTCCCCAGCGTCAGATGCCCGGTCGGCTTGACTCCGCTGAAGACCCGCTTCATCTCTCCACCTCCTGGTCGAGACCGCCGCTCCGGCCGGCCGGCCCCCGCGTTCTGGTGGGAGAAACGAGAACGGCCGCCGAAGCGGCGGCCGTTGAGTGCATACGTGAACACGGCCGCCCGTCAGGCGGCCCACCACAGCTGGGTGCACGTACGCGTAGTCATGGGAGCCAGACTACGCCGCCGGGGTGCTCCCAGGACATGAGTTGACACACCCCGACGCGAAACGTAGTGTTCTCCGAGTTGTCCGACGTGAGCGCCGACTCCGGTCGGTCCCCGGACAGCCATTCCGCAGGTACCAACCACTACTCGACACCAGTCGACTCGTCTGCTGTCGCGTTCATTGGCGTGCGTATTCGCGAAATGAGGAATCCGCGTTCGAAAGGACGCAGCCACCGATTGGCTTCGGAGGCCGGGAATCCGCTAAAGTCTCACTCGTCGGAACGGCCCAACAGCCGCGAAGACGAATCCCGCTGACCGGGAATCAGAACCGAAAGGGTCTGGTAGAGTCGGAACCGCCGGAAAGGGAAACCGCGAGATAAGCGGGAAACCTGGAAAGCACCGAGGAAATCGGATCGGCAAACGGTCTGATAGAGTCGGAAACGCAAGACCGAAGGGAAACTGCCCGGAGGAAAGCCCGGGAGGGTGAGTACGAAGGAAGCGTCCGTTCCTTGAGAACTCAACAGCGTGCCAAAAATCAACGCCAGATATGTTGATACCCCGTCCCCGGCAGTGATAGCCGAGGATGAGGTTCCTTTGAAACAAACACAGCGAGGACGTTGTGAACGCCGGGCTTATTCCGCTCGACGTTCCGCTCTCGTGTGTGCGATCCCGATTACGGGAAAACATTCACGGAGAGTTTGATCCTGGCTCAGGACGAACGCTGGCGGCGTGCTTAACACATGCAAGTCGAACGATGAACCACTTCGGTGGGGATTAGTGGCGAACGGGTGAGTAACACGTGGGCAATCTGCCCTTCACTCTGGGACAAGCCCTGGAAACGGGGTCTAATACCGGATACCACTCCCGCAGGCATCTGTGGGGGTTGAAAGCTCCGGCGGTGAAGGATGAGCCCGCGGCCTATCAGCTTGTTGGTGAGGTAATGGCTCACCAAGGCGACGACGGGTAGCCGGCCTGAGAGGGCGACCGGCCACACTGGGACTGAGACACGGCCCAGACTCCTACGGGAGGCAGCAGTGGGGAATATTGCACAATGGGCGAAAGCCTGATGCAGCGACGCCGCGTGAGGGATGACGGCCTTCGGGTTGTAAACCTCTTTCAGCAGGGAAGAAGCGAAAGTGACGGTACCTGCAGAAGAAGCGCCGGCTAACTACGTGCCAGCAGCCGCGGTAATACGTAGGGCGCAAGCGTTGTCCGGAATTATTGGGCGTAAAGAGCTCGTAGGCGGTCTGTCGCGTCGGATGTGAAAGCCCGGGGCTTAACCCCGGGTCTGCATTCGATACGGGCAGACTAGAGTGTGGTAGGGGAGATCGGAATTCCTGGTGTAGCGGTGAAATGCGCAGATATCAGGAGGAACACCGGTGGCGAAGGCGGATCTCTGGGCCATTACTGACGCTGAGGAGCGAAAGCGTGGGGAGCGAACAGGATTAGATACCCTGGTAGTCCACGCCGTAAACGGTGGGAACTAGGTGTTGGCGACATTCCACGTCGTCGGTGCCGCAGCTAACGCATTAAGTTCCCCGCCTGGGGAGTACGGCCGCAAGGCTAAAACTCAAAGGAATTGACGGGGGCCCGCACAAGCAGCGGAGCATGTGGCTTAATTCGACGCAACGCGAAGAACCTTACCAAGGCTTGACATACACCGGAAACGGCCAGAGATGGTCGCCCCCTTGTGGTCGGTGTACAGGTGGTGCATGGCTGTCGTCAGCTCGTGTCGTGAGATGTTGGGTTAAGTCCCGCAACGAGCGCAACCCTTGTTCTGTGTTGCCAGCATGCCCTTCGGGGTGATGGGGACTCACAGGAGACTGCCGGGGTCAACTCGGAGGAAGGTGGGGACGACGTCAAGTCATCATGCCCCTTATGTCTTGGGCTGCACACGTGCTACAATGGCCGGTACAAAGAGCTGCGAAACCGTGAGGTGGAGCGAATCTCAAAAAGCCGGTCTCAGTTCGGATTGGGGTCTGCAACTCGACCCCATGAAGTCGGAGTTGCTAGTAATCGCAGATCAGCATTGCTGCGGTGAATACGTTCCCGGGCCTTGTACACACCGCCCGTCACGTCACGAAAGTCGGTAACACCCGAAGCCGGTGGCCCAACCCCTTGTGGGAGGGAGCTGTCGAAGGTGGGACTGGCGATTGGGACGAAGTCGTAACAAGGTAGCCGTACCGGAAGGTGCGGCTGGATCACCTCCTTTCTAAGGAGCACTTCTAGGCAGCCGCAAGGTTGTCCAGAGGCCAGTTCATCGGCGAACGTCCGGTGCTGGTTGCTCATGGGTGGAACGTTGATTATTCGGCCGGGTTTCCGGGTCGGAGGCTTGCGAGTACTGCTCTTCGGGGCGTGGAAAGCATGATCTCCGGGCGGGATCGGGTCGGGCACGCTGTTGGGTGTCTGAGGGTGCGAGCGTTTTCGCTTGCCCTTCTGATGCCGGCCCCAGTGAACTCCAGCTCAGGTTGGGGGTGATGGGTGGCTGGTCGTTGTTTGAGAACTGCACAGTGGACGCGAGCATCTGTGGCCAAGTTTTTAAGGGCGCACGGTGGATGCCTTGGCACCAGGAACCGATGAAGGACGTGGGAGGCCACGATAGTCCCCGGGGAGCCGTCAACCAGGCTTTGATCCGGGGGTTTCCGAATGGGGAAACCCGGCAGTCGTCATGGGCTGTCACCCATACCTGAACACATAGGGTATGTGGAGGGAACGCGGGGAAGTGAAACATCTCAGTACCCGCAGGAAGAGAAAACAACCGTGATTCCGGGAGTAGTGGCGAGCGAAACCGGATGAGGCCAAACCGTATGCGTGTGAGACCCGGCAGGGGTTGCGCATTCGGGGTTGTGGGATCTCTCTTTCACAGTCTGCCGGCTGTGAGGCGAGTCAGAAACCGTTGATGTAGGCGAAGGACATGCGAAAGGTCCGGCGTAGAGGGTAAGACCCCCGTAGTCGAAACATCAACGGCTCGTTTGAGAGACACCCAAGTAGCACGGGGCCCGAGAAATCCCGTGTGAATCTGGCGGGACCACCCGCTAAGCCTAAATATTCCCTGGTGACCGATAGCGGATAGTACCGTGAGGGAATGGTGAAAAGTACCGCGGGAGCGGAGTGAAATAGTACCTGAAACCGTGTGCCTACAAGCCGTGGGAGCGTCGGATACGTGCTTGCACGTATCTCGTGACTGCGTGCCTTTTGAAGAATGAGCCTGCGAGTTTGCGGTGTGTTGCGAGGTTAACCCGGGTGGGGTAGCCGTAGCGAAAGCGAGTCCGAACAGGGCGTTTCAGTAGCACGCTCAAGACCCGAAGCGGAGTGATCTAGCCATGGGCAGGTTGAAGCGGAGGTAAGACTTCGTGGAGGACCGAACCCACCAGGGTTGAAAACCTGGGGGATGACCTGTGGTTAGGGGTGAAAGGCCAATCAAACTCCGTGATAGCTGGTTCTCCCCGAAATGCATTTAGGTGCAGCGTCGTGTGTTTCTTGCCGGAGGTAGAGCACTGGATAGGCGATGGGCCCTACCGGGTTACTGACCTTAGCCAAACTCCGAATGCCGGTAAGTGAGAGCGCGGCAGTGAGACTGTGGGGGATAAGCTCCATGGTCGAGAGGGAAACAGCCCAGAGCATCGACTAAGGCCCCTAAGCGTACGCTAAGTGGGAAAGGATGTGGAGTCGCAGAGACAACCAGGAGGTTGGCTTAGAAGCAGCCACCCTTGAAAGAGTGCGTAATAGCTCACTGGTCTAGTGATTCCGCGCCGACAATGTAGCGGGGCTCAAGCGTACCGCCGAAGTCGTGTCATTGCGATATATACCCCCAACGGGGATCGTGATGGGTAGGGGAGCGTCGTGTGCCGGGTGAAGCAGCACCGGAAGGTAGTTGTGGACGGTTCACGAGTGAGAATGCAGGCATGAGTAGCGATTCACACGTGAGAAACGTGTGCGCCGATTGACTAAGGGTTCCTGGGTCAAGCTGATCTGCCCAGGGTAAGTCGGGACCTAAGGCGAGGCCGACAGGCGTAGTCGATGGATAACCGGTTGATATTCCGGTACCCGCTGTGAAGCGTCAAACATTGAACCAGGCGATGCTAAGTCCGTGAAGCCGTTCCGGACCCTTCGGGGAATGGAAAGTGGTGGAGCCGACGGACCAGACTTGCAGTAGGTGAGTGATGGGGTGACGCAGGAAGGTAGTCCATCCCGGGCGGTGGTTGTCCCGGGGTAAGGGTGTAGGCCGTGTGATAGGCAAATCCGTCACACATCAAGGCTGAGACCTGATGCCGAGCCGATTGTGGCGAAGTGGATGATCCTATGCTGTCGAGAAAAGCCTCTAGCGAGTTTCATGGCGGCCCGTACCCTAAACCGACTCAGGTGGTCAGGTAGAGAATACCGAGGCGTTCGGGTGAACTATGGTTAAGGAACTCGGCAAAATGCCCCCGTAACTTCGGGAGAAGGGGGGCCACGCTTGGTGAGAGGACTTGCTCCTCGAGCTGGGGGTGGCCGCAGAGACCAGCGAGAAGCGACTGTTTACTAAAAACACAGGTCCGTGCGAAGCCGTAAGGCGATGTATACGGACTGACGCCTGCCCGGTGCTGGAACGTTAAGGGGACCGGTTAGTCACTCTTCGGGGTGGCGAAGCTGAGAACTTAAGCGCCAGTAAACGGCGGTGGTAACTATAACCATCCTAAGGTAGCGAAATTCCTTGTCGGGTAAGTTCCGACCTGCACGAATGGCGTAACGACTTCTCGACTGTCTCAACCATAGGCCCGGTGAAATTGCACTACGAGTAAAGATGCTCGTTTCGCGCAGCAGGACGGAAAGACCCCGGGACCTTTACTACAGTTTGATATTGGTGTTCGGTTCGGCTTGTGTAGGATAGCTGGGAGACTGTGAAGCTTGGACGCCAGTTCAGGTGGAGTCGTCGTTGAAATACCAGTCTGGTCGTGCTGGATGTCTAACCTGGGTCCGTGATCCGGATCAGGGACAGTGTCTGATGGGTAGTTTAACTGGGGCGGTTGCCTCCTAAAGAGTAACGGAGGCGCCCAAAGGTTCCCTCAGCCTGGTTGGCAATCAGGTGTTGAGTGTAAGTGCACAAGGGAGCTTGACTGTGAGACCGACGGGTCGAGCAGGGACGAAAGTCGGGACTAGTGATCCGGCGGTGGCTTGTGGAAGCGCCGTCGCTCAACGGATAAAAGGTACCCCGGGGATAACAGGCTGATCTTCCCCAAGAGTCCATATCGACGGGATGGTTTGGCACCTCGATGTCGGCTCGTCGCATCCTGGGGCTGGAGTCGGTCCCAAGGGTTGGGCTGTTCGCCCATTAAAGCGGTACGCGAGCTGGGTTTAGAACGTCGTGAGACAGTTCGGTCCCTATCCGCTGCGCGCGCAGGAATATTGAGAAGGGCTGTCCCTAGTACGAGAGGACCGGGACGGACGAACCTCTGGTGTGCCAGTTGTTCTGCCAAGGGCATGGCTGGTTGGCTACGTTCGGGAGGGATAACCGCTGAAAGCATCTAAGCGGGAAGCCTGCTTCGAGATGAGTATTCCCACCCACTTGATGGGGTAAGGCTCCCAGTAGACGACTGGGTTGATAGGCCGGATGTGGAAGCCCAGTAATGGGTGAAGCTGACTGGTACTAATAGGCCGAGGGCTTGTCCTCAGTTGCTCGCGTCCACTGTGTTGGTTCTGAAACCACGAACAGCCCCATGCCATGGTCACGGTGTGGTGCGGCTGAACAGTTTCATAGTGTTTCGGTGGTCATAGCGTGAGGGAAACGCCCGGTTACATTCCGAACCCGGAAGCTAAGCCTTACAGCGCCGATGGTACTGCAGGGGGGACCCTGTGGGAGAGTAGGACACCGCCGAACAATCATTGCGAAAACCCCCGTGCCATTCGGCACGGGGGTTTTCTGCGTTTAGGGTCTGAATATGCGCTACGACTTGGTGGTCTTCGACAACGACGGTGTCCTTGTGGACAGTGAGCCGATCTCCAACCGCCTGCTGGCCGGCTATCTGACCGAGCTGGGGCACCCGACGAGCTACGAGGACTCCGTCCGGGACTACATGGGGTCGGCGATGCACCGCATCCACGACCTGGTCGCGGAGCGGACGGGAAAGCGGCTGCCGGCCGAGTTCGACGACGTCTTCCACCGGCGGGTGTTCGAGGCCTTCGAGCAGGAGCTGCGGCCCGTGCCGGGCGTCGTGGCCCTGCTGGAGAAACTGGCGGCGGACGAGGTGCCGTACTGCGTGGCCTCCTCGGGGAGTCATGAGCGGATCCGGGTGGGGCATCGGACGACGGGGCTGGACCGGTGGTTCGACGAGAGCCGTGTCTTCAGCTCTCAGGACGTGGGCAAGGGGAAGCCGGCTCCGGACCTCTTCCTCTTCGCGGCCGAGCGGATGGGCGTCGAGCCGGGGCGGTGCGTGGTCGTCGAGGACAGTCCCCTGGGGGTTCAGGCCGCGCGGGCGGCCGGGATGGACGTGTACGGGTTCACCGCGATGACGCCGGCTGCGAAGCTCGCTGGGGCCAAGCAACTCTTCGCGGACATGCAGGAGTTGGGTGACCTGCTCGTTTGACGCCGGTCCGGCGGACGGGCTGACATTTGTCATGCCGAGCTCCGGACGATCGTTTCTACCGGGGGACCCCTCGCGGCGGCGAAGCTGTGTGCATGACGACGAACCAGCACAAGAAGCAGAACGCCTTCGTCCCGCTCATCGTGGACGTGGCGGTGCCGCTCGGGTCGTACTACCTCTTCAAGGGCGCGTTCGGGATGAGCACCTTCGCCGCTCTCGCCTGGAGCAGCGTGGTGCCGGCCGCGCGGACGCTGTGGAGCGTTGCCAGGGAGCGGACGGTCAACGGCCTTGCCGGGCTGATCCTCGTCGTCAACGTCGTCGGACTGGTGCTCAGCTTCGTCGCCGGTGACCCGCGGCTGATGCTGGCCAAGGACAGCGGGGTCAGCAGCACGGTCGGGATCGGGATCCTGGTCTCCGTGATGCTGGGGAAGCCGATGATGACCGCGGGGCTCAAGCCGTTCCTCGTGAAGGGAAACGCCGTCCGGGACGCGGCGTGGGGCCGACTGGCGAGCGGGGCGTCGGTAGCGTCGGCGGACTTCCGGAGGCGGGAGCGGGCCTTCTCGGTCGTGTGGGGTGCGGTGCTGCTCGCCGAGTGCGTCGTGCGGGTCGTCGGGGCCTACACGGTGCCGGTGGACACGATGGTGTGGCTCGGCTCGGTCATCATGATCGTGGCGATCGTGCTGGGGATCGTGCTCGGCGGGGCGCTGGGGGCCGGGCCGATGGAGGCGATGGTGTCCTTCGAGGCGAAGGGCGGCGAGGCCGGTGTGACGGACGCCGAGGCGGGCGTCGGCGTGGCCGTCGAGGAGGTTCGGGCCGTGGCGATCGAGGTGGCCCTCGCCCGATAGGGCGGGCCGACCGGCGGCGGCGACGTGGCCGTACCCGGCAGTCCGAGAAAGCTGAAGAGAATTCATCTTTGGCTGGATCTACCCACGAGTACGCAGGGGCCCTACGCTCGCCGCCATGACAGATGTGCTGCGGCGCGGTAGGGCCTCTCTGGCGTTCAGCTTCTTCGCTCAGGGGGTCGCCTTCGCGCTGCTCGTGACGAGGATTCCGGCCATTCAGGACAGGTACGGGGTTTCTGACGCGTTGTTGCCCGCCTTCCTGGCCGCCGTCCCGATTCTCGCGGGCGTCGGCAGTGTGACGACCGAGCAGCTGGTGAAGCGGATACCGCCCAGCCGGCTGCTGCGCTGGTCCCAGCCCGTGGTGCTGCTGGCACTGCTCGGGGTCGGGGCGGGGCGGGGAATGGCCGAGCTGGGGGTCGCCCTGGCCGTGTTCGGGCTGGCCGTCGGTGCGCTGGACGCCTCGATGAACATGCTCGGGGTGAGTCTGCAGCGGACGTACGGGCGCAGCATCATGCTCAGTTTCCACGCGGCGTACAGCCTGGGCGGGATTCTGGGGGCCTCGCTCGCCTGGGCGGGGGCGCATTGGCATCTGACGCTGTGGGTCTCGTATCTGCCGGTGGTGGCGGTGCTGTTGCCGGCGGCGCTGCTGGGCAGCCGGTGGTATGTGGACGGGGGTACGGAGGCCGGCGGGGCGGCGGCGGACGACGGGAAGGCGGGCGGCGGCGAGGCGGGCCTCGTCTTCAAGATGCTGCTGCCGCTGTGCCTGGTGATGAGCTTCGCCTACATCGGCGATTCGACGGTCTCCAACTGGAGCGCGAAGTACCTCCAGGACGTGCTGGGGAGTTCGGAGCAGCTGGCGACGGTCCCCTACAACGTCTACATGGTGACCACGCTGCTGGGGCGGGCCATCGGGGACTTCGGGGTGCGGCGGTTCGGGGCCGCGGCGGTGGTGCGGCTGGGGGCGTTGGTCGCGGCGGCGGGGTTCGCGGTGGTGGCCGTCGCGCCGGGCGCGTGGGTCGGGATGCTGGGGTTCACGCTCGTGGGTCTGGGCCTGTGCGTGCTGGTGCCGCAGACGTTCGCGGCGGCGGGGCGGCTGTTCCCGGGGGCCTCGGACGCGGCGATCGCCCGTCTCAACATCTTCAACTACGTCGGGTTCCTGGTCGGGTCGCCGTTGGTGGGGGCGCTGGGCGACGTGTGGAGCTATCGGGGGGCGATGGTCGTGCCGATGGTGTTGGTGCTGGTGACGTTGGCGTACGCCCGTTCGTTCGCTGCTCAACCGGACCGATACGGTGACGGGCATGAGCGGCCGCGCACAGCTGATGTGGGACGAGGCAGTAACGGGCTATGACTTCGGGCCCGGGCATCCGATGAATCCGGTCCGGCTGGATCTGACCCGGAGACTGGTCGGGGCCCTGGGGCTGGACCGGGAGGTGGACGTCGTCTCGGCGAAGCCCGCCGGGGAGTCGACGTTGCGGCTCGTGCACCGGGAGGACTACGTCGACGCCGTGAAGGCGGCGTCGGCCGAGCCGGGGGCGGCGGACCAGTCGTACGGGCTGGGGACGATGGACGACCCGGCGTTCGCGGGGATGCACGAGGTGTCCGCGCTGATCGCCGGCCTGTCCGTGGGGGCGGCGGAGGCCGTGTGGCGGGGGGAGGCGCTGCACGCGGTGAACTTCGCGGGCGGGCTGCACCATGCGATGCCCGGGGGTGCGTCCGGGTTCTGCATCTACAACGACGCCTCGCTGGCGATCGCCCGGCTGCTGGAGCTCGGGGCGGAGCGGGTCGCGTACGTGGACGTGGACGTGCATCACGGGGACGGGGTCCAGGCGGCGTTCTGGGAGGATCCGCGGGTGCTGACGGTCTCCTTGCACGAGCATCCGCGGACGCTGTTCCCGCAGACGGGGTGGCCGGAGGAGACCGGTGGAGAGGCCGCGCCGGGGTCGGCGGTGAACGTCGCGCTGCCGGCCGGGACCGGGGACGCCGGGTGGTTGCGGGCGTTCCACGCGGTGGTGCCGGAGCTGATCGCCGACTTCCGGCCGGATGTATTGGTGACCCAGCACGGCGCCGACACGCACTTCGAGGACCCGCTGGCCCATCTCGCGGTGTCGCTCGACGCCCAGCGGGCGGTGCAGGTGGCCTGCCACGACCTGGCGCACGAGTACGCCGGGGGGAAGTGGATCGCGCTCGGCGGCGGCGGTTACGCGGTGGTGGACGTGGTGCCGCGGTCGTGGGCGCATCTGGTGGGGGTGGCGGGCGGTGTGCCGGTGGCGCCCGAGACGGTGATTCCGGAGGGGTGGCGGCAGGACGTCTTCGCTCGCACGCGGCAGTTGGGGCCGATGCGGATGACCGACGGGCGGTGGCCGGTGGGGTGGGCCGGGTGGGACGCGGGGTACGACCCCGCCGATCGGTTGGATCAGGCGGTGCTGGCTACTCGGCGGGCGGTGTTCCCGTTGCGGGGGCTCCTGGCGTAGGGGGGTGCGGTGGTGCCGGGCGGTCCTTTTTCGCCCCCGCCGCCCCTTCCCGTCCCGTCCGCAGGGCGCTGCCCCTGCCGCCCCGCCAAGGGGCTTCGCCCCCTGGACCCCCGTCGGCCTGGACGGCCTCGTCCTCAAACGCCGGACGGGCTGGAAGGTCGGACGGGGCGGAAGGCCGGGCGGGGTGGGTGGGTGTGCGGGGCGGAAGGTCGGACGGGGTGGGTGGGTGTGCGGGTTGGAAGGTCGGACGGTGTGGAAGGTCGGGCGGGGGTGGGTGTGCGGGTTGGAAGGTCGGGCGGGGTGGGTGGGGGTTACGCCGACTGTGCGGTTTTCTTGGGGTTTGTGTCCGGCGGGCGTTCTCGTCCGTCAGCATCGCTTCCGTGTCGAGTACCGGGGAGCTTCGGGCGCATCTGCTCCGCGCGCGGTTGGCCGGCGTGGTCGCGACCTCCCGCGAGGTGAGTCTGCGAAGCTATCGGCTCTTCGCCGCCCGGGATCCGCGCGTGCTGATCGGACTTGATCCCGAGGGCAGTTGGGGGCAGCGCGAGGTGATCGCGTTGATGGCGGACAAGTGTGGGGTTTCGGCCGATCCGGGATGCGTGTCGGGGCATGATGTGATCGATCCCGAGCGGACCCTGGCCGCTCTCGACGCGTTCGCGGAGCGGCTCGCCTCGGTCGCCCAGCGTGGCGCGGCCGTGCTGCTCGGCACCGGGCATCCGCATCGGCTGCTGGGTTTCTACGCCGGTCTTGCGGACGCTTTGCAGACGGCGGGATGTGATGTTCTCACCCCGGCGCAGGGTCGCTGTGTCGACATAACGACCCGGTTCGGTCTACGCCGCCACACCCTGGACTACGTACGAGGGGTGGCGGTCGTCCGGGCGGCGGAGGGTGAACGCGCCGGTTGTGCGACCGGTGCGCACAGTCATTCTCCGCTGCCGGTTCGGGTGGCGCTCGCCGCGGCGGCCGAGGCCGGCGGACCGTTGCCCGAGCTCGTGATCGGGGACCACGGATGGGTCTGCGGGGCTGGTCAGCTGGGGTTCGACGCGGTCGGGCCGGGCGACACCGACGACCCCGCGCTGTTCGTGGGAGAGGCCGAGGGGCTCGTCTCGGTGGCGGTTCCGCTTGATGACGCCGTGCGAGCCGATTACTACAGGCCGGTGACCCGCTACGTACTCAATCGAGCGTGTCTGTCACAGTAGGCCGCTGATGGGTGCACCTCTTCCCCACTCGCATCACCCGCCCCTACATTGGGGAGTGAGCACGCAGCGACGAAGAGTCACCGGAAGGGGAAGCCGGTGGCCGTCGAGTCGAGTGCGGAAGGTTCAGGTGTGTCATGGCTGCAGCTGGCGAGAGGCCTCTGAACGAGGTTCAGTTCCTGACCGTGGCGGAAGTCGCCTCGGTGATGCGAGTGTCGAAGATGACCGTGTACCGGCTGGTGCACAGTGGTCATCTGCCCGCGATCCGGGTGGGGCGGTCCTTCCGCGTCCCCGAGCAAGCGGTTCACGAGTACCTCCGCGAGAGCTACGTGGGGGTGGAAACCGCCTGACGGCCGGGGCCTGCCTGCCGGGCAGGCCCCCTCGGCGGGGGTCCGGCCGTCAGTGCCGTCCCGGGCCCTTCCGCCCTCGATTACGACCTCAGCGCTCAGGCGGGTAGGCTAGCCCCTCGTAGGTCGTATGGGCCCATGGCGCCCAGCACCGAGTGATGAGAAGTGAGCGAGGGTAGTCGTGGGCTCTGTTATCAAGAAGCGGCGCAAGCGGATGGCCAAGAAGAAGCACCGCAAGCTGCTCAAGCGCACGCGCGTTCAGCGTCGCAACAAGAAGTAGGCGCGAGAAGCAGGCACGTTCTGCTTCTCCGCGCGTCCTTCGCGCGACGCGAACCGCGTAGGCGTGGTGTGGCCCCCCATCGATCCGTCGGTGGGGGGCCACACGCATATCCGGGCGCGGTGCGGTCCGTTGAACGCCGTGCGCCCGCCTGGACCGGCATGATTGCGGTGTGGGTCGTACGACCGCCCGGATCTCGTCACTTCGCGCGTCGGGCAGTCATCACAGGGCAACACCGACCCGCTAAGTTGGCCCGCAGACGGGAACCCGGTGCGGCAGTCGGCGGTTCCAGGACGGAAGGAAGGCGCGGATCTTGGGAAAGGTCGTGCTTGTTACCGGAGTGGCCCGTCAGCTGGGGGGCCGCTTCGTACGGCGGATCCAGCGAGACCCCCAGGTCGACCGGGTGGTCGCCGTGGACGTCGTGCGGCCCGAGCATCATCTCGGGGGCGCCGAGTTCATCCAGGCCGACATCCGGCAGCCCACCATCGCGCGGGTGCTGGCCGAGACCGGCGCCGACACGGTCGTCCATCTGGACGTGACGGCGACCGCGCTGGGCAGCGGCAGCCGGACCACGGTCAAGGAGACCAACGTCATCGGGACGATGCAGCTGCTCGGCGCGTGTCAGAAGTCGCCGAACGTGAAGCGGCTCGTCGTGAAGTCCAGCACCAACGTGTACGGGTCCGCGTCCCGGGACCCGGCCGTGTTCACCGAGACCACGCCCGCCAAGGCGCTGCCCAGCGGTGGTTTCGCCAAGGACACCGTCGAGGTGGAGGGGTATGTCCGCGGGTTCGCCCGGCGGCGACCGGACGTCGCCGTGTGCGTGCTGAGGTTCGCCAACATCCTCGGGCCCACCGCCGAGACGCCGCTCGCCTCGTACTTCGCGCTGCCCGTGCTGCCCACCGTGTTCGGCTACGACCCCCGGCTGCAGTTCGTGCACGAGGACGACGTGATCCAGGTGCTGCGGATCGCCTCGCACGAGCCGGAGCGGGGCACGCTGAACAGCGGCACCTTCAACATCGCCGGGGACGGGGTGCTGTTGCTGTCGCAGTGCTCGCGGCGGCTCGGGCGGCCCACGGTGCCGCTGCTGCTGCCGGCCGTCACCTGGGCGGGTTCTTTGGTGCGTACGCTGGGAATGACGGACTTCTCGCCGGAGCAGATCCGGCTGCTCACCCACGGCCGGGTCGTGTCGACGGTCCAGATGCGCGAGACGCTGGGGTTCGTGCCCCGGTACACGACGGCCGAGACCTTCGAGGACTTCGCACGCACCCACGGACCCGGTCTGCTGCCGCCGGAGGCCGTCGCCGGGGCGGTCGACCGGATCGCCGCACTGCCGCTGCCGGGCGGCACCCGTGGCACGGCCCCGGACCGGTCCCCGGTCACCCCCCCGACGCAGAGCGCCAACTGAGGAGCGCATCAACGATGGCGGACGCCAAGGTCATTCCGTTCGACGACGACCGGTCCCGGGGGAGCGCCGTGGCGCGGCCGTCCCGGCGACGGGGCGCGGGGAGCCGTCGCAAGGACGGCGAGCCCGCGCAGGTCCTGGAACTCGGCGAGGTCGGTGAGAACGGCCCGGTCGGCGGGGTCCAGCCCCTGCACACCGGGGCGCCTGGGCTGGATGATGTTCCTGTGACGGGTGAGGAACGGCCTTACGAGGCCGGGGGCGGGTTGGAGCGGCGGATCGCGGGCGGGTTGTCCTTCCTGCGCCGACGGCTCACGGGCGATTACGAGGTCGACGACTTCGGCTACGACGAGGAGCTGACCGACCAGGTCCTGATGTCCCTGCTGCGGCCGCTGTACGAGAAGTACTTCCGGGTCGAGGTGAAGGGCGTCGAGAACATCCCGGCGGAGGGCGGGGCGCTGATCGTCGCCAACCACTCGGGGACGCTGCCGCTGGACGGCCTGATGATGCAGGTCGCCGTCCACGACCAGCACCCGGCGGGCCGTCATCTGCGGCTGCTCGCCGCCGATCTCGTCTTCGTGCTGCCGGTCGTCAACGAGCTGGCGCGCAAGCTCGGGCACACCCTCGCCTGCGCGGAGGACGCCGAGCGGCTGCTCGGCCAGGGCGAGCTCGTCGGGGTGATGCCGGAGGGTTTCAAGGGCATCGGGAAGCCGTTCAACGAGCGGTACAAGCTTCAGCGGTTCGGCCGGGGCGGTTTCGTCTCGACGGCTCTGCGCAAGGGCGTGCCGATCATCCCCTGCTCGATCGTCGGGGCCGAGGAGATCTACCCGATGATCGGCAACGCCAAGACGCTGGCCCGGGTGCTGGGCATCCCGTACTTCCCGCTCACGCCGACGTTTCCGTGGCTGGGCCCGTTGGGAGCGATCCCGCTGCCGACGAAGTGGACGATCCAGTTCGGCGAGCCGATCCGGACGGACGGTTATCCGCCGGAGGCGGCGGAGGATCCGATGCTGATGTTCAACCTCACGGATCAGGTACGTGAACAGATCCAGCACACGCTGTACAAGCTGTTGGTGCAGCGGCGGTCGGTGTTCTTCTAGTCGGTGTTCTTCTGAGCGGTGTTCTTCCGGTCGCTCGCCGGCTGTTTCGTCACTGGTGTCGTCGCCCGTTCCACGGTCTGTCCCGTGGGCCGTCCGGCGCAGGCACGGCGATGGGGGCGCCCCTTCCGAGAAGGGGCGCCCCCATCGCCGTGTGCGGTGGTGCTACTCCGCGTCCTCGCCGTCGATGCCCAGGCCCGGGAGGAGGCCCGGGAGGAGGGGCGGGAGGGTGACGTCGGGCCGGGTGAGGGGCGGGTTGGTGGTCGGTGCGGGGCCGCCGGTGTCCTTCGGGGGGTCGAGGAGGCCGCCGGTGCTGCCACCGAGGAGGCCGTCGCCGCCCGTCCCGGAGGTGGCGGACCTGCTGGGGCTGCCGGTGTCTCCCCCGGTGCCGTCGGACGTGTTCTTGCCGCCGCCCGGTGCGGCACCGCGGTGGCCGGTGTCCGAGGAGCTGCCTGTGGACGCCGACCCGGTGCCCTGGCGGGTGTCACGGCCGCCAGGTGCGGGGGGCCGCGGGAGCATCGACTGCAGGGGGGCGACCTCGTCGTCTATGGCGTCGAAGACCGACGACACCTGTTGACTGACGTCCCCGAGCTGGACCGGGAGCCGCTCGCGCAGTGCGCCCCACGCCTCGCGGTGCGAGCGGGAGAACGCATCGAGGGCCTGGATGGGGCCCAGCGAGTCGGGGTTGTGCGCGTACGCCTCGTGGAGGAGGCGATGGCCTTCCGACGCGTCGTGCTGCATGCCGTTCAGGGCGCGCCGGATCTCGCCGAGGGACTCGTGGTCGAGGTCGCCGCTGCGGCCCCGTTCCATGAGCCTGCGGGCCTCGCCGAGGCGGGTGGAGGCCTGGTCGAGGTAGGTGCGACCGCGTTCGTCGTCACCGTCGGCCAGGTAGTTGAGTTTGAAGTCCTCGATCCCGCGCTTCAGCCCGTACAGCCCGTCGCCGGGCAGGGCGTCGGAGCTCGCGGCGGCGACCCCGCCGAAGGCTCCCGCCGCGACGCCGACGCTGAGGCCGCCCGCGGTGAGGCCCCTGGCGAGGCGGGAACGCGGCCGGAACTTGCCCAACGGGCCGGCCCGGTGGGCACCCTTGCCCCGGTGGGACCGCTGTTCGGGGACCGACAGGTCCGCCGCCTCGCCTCCCGCGGTGCCAGCCTGCAGCATTGCCTCCATCGCTGCGACCAACTGGGCCCGCTGGACGACCTTGACCTCGGGATCGAGTTCGGGCTTGGGCAGCTCGGCGAGACTCGTGGCGAGGGCCAGCAGCTGGCCCTGCCCGGTCTGGTCCGCAGCGGCCGACGCCGGCGGTGATCCTTCGGTCTGCTCGGCCGCCGTGCCCTGGGCGGACTGCTCGTCCAGGGCCTGGGCGAAGGCGTTCGCCCGCCGGTGCGCCGATACGTTCGCGATCACGGGCGGCACCTCCTCTCGTCATGACGGTCGACTCCCTTGGGGTACTGAGGGTTGCACGCCCTGTACCGGTTGCACCCGATCGAGTGATCGGGGCCGGCCAGGACGTGACCACAGGGAGCCTGTATCCCGCACAACGACTGGCGCGGCACTTGGGTTACGGACTGCGGATGATCGGATCGGGAAGGCAACGGACTTTCGCTGAACGTGAGTTGGGGAACGCCGACAGTGGGCTGCGGGCGGGGGCGGTCAGCGGGCGTCTTCCGGCAGCAGCCGGGCGAGGGTGCGGACGGCCCGGTACTGGAGGGTCTTGATGGCGCCCTCGTTCTTGCCCATCACCCGAGCGGTCTCGGCGACGGAAAGGCCCTGCAGGAACCGGAGCGTCACACACTCCTGCTGCTGGGGGTTGAGCCGGCGCACCGCGTCCAGCAGTGCGGCGTTGGACAGGGACTCCAGGACGGAGTCCTCGGGAGAACGCGCGACCTCGTTGGCGTCGAGCATCTCGCCGGTGGTCACCTCGAGCCGGAAGCGGCTCGACTTGAAGTGGTCGGCGACGAGGTTGCGGGCGATGGTGACGAGCCAGGCGCCGAAGTCGCGGCCCTGCCAGGTGAACGTCCCGATGCGGCGCAGGGCGCGCAGGAACGTCTCGCTGGTGAGGTCCTCGGCGGTCGCCTTGCCGCCCACCCGGTAGTAGATGTAGCGGTACACGGTGTCGCTGTACTGGTCGTACAACCGCCCGAAGGCGTCGGCCTCGCCGGCCTGAGCTCGTTCGACGAGGTCCATCATCCGGGCGCTGTCGCTGTCGGCGGCCGGTCGGCGGGTGGCGGTGGTCGCGCCGCTGGTCGAGCGCCCTCTTCTGCCGACCGCGGCGCTCCCTTCCGCCAGTGCGTAGCAGGGGCCCGCCGGAGCGGCGGTGGCGAAGGCGGGGCCGGCGTACGCGGTGGGGACGAAGCCGCGCAACAGGTCCTGGACCGTAGCGACCGTTGCGCGCAGCGTAGCCAGGCCCGAGGTGTCAACCCCGACGTGTGGGTACACGGGACTCCCAGAGGCAGAGCTTCCATCACGTGCAGTGCGGAACCTTTCACCCGTCGTGGCGACGGGAGGGGTACCGGATTGCGTCTGAGGAGAATAACGCTTCGTACAGGGCCTGCTACGCCGAGTTGCTCAAATCATCGATTACGTCGCTTCTGTGGCCTATTGGCGCTCGATCAAGCGATGCAGACTGAGCGATTGTTGATCGAAATGGTTCGAGTTTCGGGTCGGTCCAGGGCGAGTTGTGGCGGTGTGCGGACAACGGGACTGGACACGGGGTTACGCGGGTACGGCCGTCGGATTGACCGGGTTTGCTCGTGGGTGTGGGGTGTTGTCGTCGGTGTGACGGACGTGAGCGGGGTGTCCGACACGGACGGAGCGACGGTCGCGGGCGGGGCGACGGTCGGGGGGCGGGGCGGCGGTCGGGGTGCGAGGCCACGGACGCGGTCGGGGTGCCGGCGCGGGGCGGTGGGGCGCAAGACGGAGCGGCCGGGCGGTGTCGCACCGCCCGGCCGCTCGGCCCTGTCCTTGTTCCCGCGCGCCTCGTCCCCGCGCGCGGGTCAGCTCATCGCCGGCGCCGGTGCAGGGCGATCGCCGCCGCCGTGCCGCCGGCCACCGCGCCGACGCCCGCCGCCGCCGGGATGCCGACCTTTGCCGCCTTGCGGCCCGTTCGGTAGTCGCGCAGCCGCCAGTCCAGGCTGTGGGCGTGCTTTCGCAGCTTGGCGTCCGGGTTGATGGCGTAGGGGTGGCCGACCAGGGAGAGCATCGGGATGTCGTTGTGGGAGTCGCTGTACGCGGCGCAGCGCGAGAGGTCCAGGTTCTCCGCCGCCGCCAGCGCACGCACCGCCTCCGCCTTGGCGGGCCCGTGCAGGGGCTCGCCCACCAGCTTGCCGGTGTAGACGCCGTCGACCGACTCCGCGACCGTGCCCAGTGCGCCGGTGAGGCCGAGCCGGCGGGCGATCACCTGGGCGATCTCCACCGGGGCGGCTGTGACCAACCACACCTTCTGGCCGGCGTCCAGGTGGGCCTGGGCCAGGGCGCGGGTGCCCGGCCAGATGCGCTCGGCCATGTACTCGTCGTAGATCTCCTCGCCGATCGACATCAGCTCGGAGACGCGGTGGCCCTGGACGATCGACAGAGCCGAGTCGCGGGCCTCCTGCATGTGCTCGGGATCCTCGACGCCGGCCAGCCGGAACCACGCCTGCTGCCAGGCGAAGCGGACCAGGTCGCGGGTCTCGAAGAACTTCCGTTTGTACAGGCCGCGGCCGAAGTGGAAGAGCGCGGCGCCCTGCATCACGGTGTTGTCGAGGTCGAAGAAGGCGGCGGCCATCGCGTCGCCGTGCACCGGGAACTGCGGTTCCCGGTCCGAGGTTTCCAGGGCGTCCTGGGAGTCCAGGGCTTCCTGGGTGGACTTGCGGGCTGCCTCGGCCGAGGCCTCGCCTGCCAACACGCTCCGCGCCGTGGCGGAACGCCTACGGGGAGTGAGCCATCCTAGAGCGGCCATGGCGTGAGCATAGCCAGTCTGTTCGGCGGTTCCGGATCGGTCCGGTCGCCAGTGTGTGAACACTCGCGGCCGTCCCGTCGCCGAAAGCGCGACAATGGCGCCATGACTCCCCTCTTCCGACGCAGGGCCGACGCGCACGAGCGGTCGGTCACTCTCATCCGCAAGGCGGGCTGCCATCTGTGCGACGACGCGGAGCAGGTGGTCGCGCGGGTCTGCGGGGAACTCGGCGTGCCCTGGGAGCAGAAGGACATCGCCGACGACCGTGAGCTGTACGAGCAGTACTGGGAGCAGATTCCGGTCGTCCTGGTGGACGGCAGGCAGCACACCTTCTGGCGGGTGGACGAGGGGCGGCTCCGCAAGGAGCTGGCCGGATGAGAACTGACCGAGCAGTACAAGGACCTGCCGGCGTCGCTTAGGATCGATGGCGCTTTGGTCTCGGGGGCGGGATTCACGAGGAGAGTGACGGTTTTGCCCCCTGTAATGACGCGCGTGACCCCGGTCACGTTGGCCGGGCAAATCGGACACCATCTTTGTGCACGCGTTCACAAAGACATAGCCTGCTGTCGACGGGGCGGTCTGGGAACATGTGACCGCCTGCAGCCCCGCTCTACCCGCAGGAGCACCGTGGCAACTGGCCGAACTCACCGACCGGCGACCCGTAGCCGAGGGATTCCCGAGGCCACCGTCGCCCGGCTTCCGCTGTACCTCCGCGCGCTGACCGCACTGTCGGAGCGCTCGGTGCCCACGGTCTCCTCCGAGGAGCTCGCGGCCGCCGCGGGCGTCAACTCCGCGAAGCTGCGCAAGGACTTCTCCTACCTGGGCTCCTACGGAACGCGCGGTGTCGGCTACGACGTCGAGTACCTCGTCTACCAGATCTCGCGCGAGCTGGGCCTCACCCAGGACTGGCCGGTCGTCATCGTCGGCATCGGAAACCTCGGCGCGGCGCTCGCCAACTACGGCGGGTTCGCCTCGCGCGGGTTCCGGGTCGCGGCGCTCATCGACGCCGATCCCGCGATGGCCGGGAAGCAGGTCGCCGGGATCGCCGTGCAGCACAGCGACGGCCTGGAGAAGATCATCTCCGAGAACGGCGTCTCCATCGGCGTCATCACGACCCCGCCGGGCGTCGCCCAGCAGGTCTGCGACCGGCTCGTGGCCGCCGGCATCACCTCCATCCTGAACTTCGCGCCGACCGTGCTGGCAGTGCCCGACGGCGTCGACGTGCGCAAGGTCGACCTCTCCATCGAGCTGCAGATCCTCGCCTTCCACGAGCAGCGCAAGGCCGTCGAGGAGGCCGCGGCGAGCGACGCCGCCGCCCCCGCGCCGGTCAGCCACGACGCCTCCACCGACCAGGGACCCGACGGGGACGTGCCCGCCGTGATGCCGGCATGAGCCTCCTCGTCGTCGGACTGAGCCACCGCAGCGCCCCGGTGAGCGTGCTGGAGCGCGCCTCGCTGTCCACGGACGCCCAGTTCAAGCTGCTCCAGGACACGGTCGCCGCCGAACCGGCCACCGAGGCCGCCGTCCTCGCCACGTGCAACCGGATCGAGCTGTACGCCGACGTGGACAAGTTCCACGCCGGCGTCGCCGAGCTCTCCACGCTGCTCGCCCAGCACAGCGGCGTCGGCCTCGAGGAGCTCACTCCTTATCTCTACGTGCACTACGAGGACCGCGCCGTCCACCACTTCTTCTCGGTGGCCTGCGGGCTGGACTCCATGGTCGTCGGAGAGGGGCAGATCCTCGGGCAGATCAAGGACTCGCTGGCCCGGGCGCAGGAGCTGCACACCGCCGGACGGCTGCTCAACGACCTGTTCCAGCAGGCCCTCAGGGTCGGCAAGCGCGCGCACTCCGAGACCGGCATCGACCGCGCCGGGCAGTCCCTGGTCACCTTCGGCCTGGAGCAGCTGGCCCTGGGCGAGGACGTGACCGGGTGGGCGCGGGGCAAGCGGGCCCTCGTCATCGGCGCGGGTTCCATGTCGTCGCTGGCCGCCGCCACACTCGCGCGGGCCGGGGTCGCCGAGGTCGTGGTCGCCAACCGCACCCTCGACCGGGCCGAGCGGCTCGCCCAGATACTGGCGGAGGCCGGCGGCACGCACGTGTCGGCCCGCGCGGTACCGATGGAATCG
Source organism: Streptomyces sp. P3 (assembly GCF_003032475.1). NCBI lineage: Bacteria > Bacillati > Actinomycetota > Actinomycetes > Kitasatosporales > Streptomycetaceae > Streptomyces > Streptomyces sp. P3. The sequence continues at coordinate 1,493,156 of NZ_CP028369.1, read as the reverse complement.
GTGCCGGCCGAGCTGACACGTGCCGACGTGGCCGTCTCCTGCACCGGCGCGACGGGCCTGGTCCTGACGGCGGAAGCGGTCGCCGCCGCCGTCGAGGGCCGTACCGGCACGCCCGCCGCCTTCGACGAGGAGAGCGCGGCCGCGGACGTACGGCCGCTGCCGTCCACCGCGGCCGGCGCCGACGAGAACTGCCCGCTCGACCTGGGCGCGGTGCAGCAGTCCGCCGTGCAGCAGTCCGGCTTCTCCGTGCTGGGGGAGGCCGCCGTCGCCGGCATGGACGCGGCCACGCTGGAGCAGCACGCCGCCTGGGTCGACAACGCGACCGTGGACCGCCGGCTCGCCGCCCGCCGCAGCCCCGAGACCGACGCCGAACTGATCGCCGCGCTCGCCGCGACCGCCGCCGCCGTCGGCCGCATCCCCGAGCGCCGCAGGCCCGAGCCGGTCGCCGCGCCGGCGCGGCCGCAGCCCGTCCTCTTCCTGCTCGACCTCGCGATGCCGCGGGACGTCGACGCGGTCGCGCACCGCCTCGCCGGAGTGCGGCTGGTCGACATCGAGTCGCTCGCCGAGGCCTCCGCCGACGCGCCGATGGCCGCCGACGTGGACCAGGTGCGGCGGATCGTCGCCGACGAGGTCGCCGCCTTCGGCGCCGCACAGCGGGCCGCGCACATCACCCCGACCGTGGTCGCGCTGCGCGCCATGGCCGCCGACGTCGTGGCCGGCGAGATCGCCCGGCTCGACGGGCGGCTGCCCGGCCTGGACGACAAGCACCGGGCGGAGATCACGCAGACCGTGAAGCGTGTCGTCGACAAACTGCTGCACGCGCCGACGGTACGGGTCAAGCAGCTCGCGGCCGAGCCCGGCGGCGCCGGGTACGCCGACGCGCTGCGGACCCTGTTCGACCTCGACCAGGAGACGGTGGCCGCCGTGTCCCGGGCCGAGGACAGCACCGAGAAGAACGCACAGAACCGAGGGCCGGCATGAGCGGCATGAGTACGAAGGCACTGAGACTGGGGACCAGGCGCAGCAAACTCGCCATGGCCCAGTCCGGGCAGGTCGCGGACGCCGTGAGCCGGGTGACCGGACGGCCCGTGGAACTCGTCGAGATCACCACCTACGGCGACGTCTCCCGAGAGCACCTGGCGCAGATCGGCGGCACGGGCGTCTTCGTGACCGCGCTGCGCGACGCGCTGGCGAGGGGTGAGGTCGACTTCGCGGTTCACTCGCTGAAGGACCTCCCCACCACGCAGCCCGAGGACCTGGTCCTGGCCGCCGTGCCGGTGCGCGAGGATCCCCGTGACGTGATCGTCGCCCGGGACGCGCTGAAGTTCACCGACCTGCCGCGCGGGGCGCGCATCGGCACCGGCTCGCCCCGTCGCACGGCCCAGCTGAACGCGTACGCACGCGCCCACGGGCTGGACATCGAGACGGTTGCGATACGCGGGAACGTCGACACCCGGATCCGGTACGTGCACGACGGCGAGCTGGACGCGGTGGTGCTGGCCGCGGCCGGTCTGAGCCGCATCGGCCGCATCGACGAGGTCACCGACTTCCTGTCGATAGACACGGTTCTGCCCGCTCCCGGCCAGGGAGCACTGGCGATCGAATGCGTCGCGGACGACGCAGCGCTGATCGCCTCGCTCGGCGAACTCGACGACCCCTTCACCCGGGTCGCCGTCACTGCCGAAAGGTCCCTGCTCGCCGCCCTGGAGGCCGGCTGCAGCGCCCCTGTGGGCGCGCTGGCCGACCTGCTGGCCGACGGGCAGATTGTCAAGGAGATGCGCCTGCGTGGCGTCGTCGGCACCACCGACGGCGCTCGCACGGTGCAGCTGTCCACCACCGGTCCCGTGCCCGAGACGCACGACGGGGCAATGGCGCTCGGTCGGGAACTCGCCGCCGAGATGCTCGCCCAGGGCGCGGCCGGTCTGATGGGGGAGCGAGCACAGTGAGCCCCACCGCCCTTCCAGCCGCCGGTCCTGAACACGGGCACGTCACCTTCCTGGGTGCCGGACCCGGGGATCCGGGGCTACTTACTCTGCGCGCCGTCGAGGCGCTGGCGCACGCGGACGTCCTCGTCGCCGAGCACGAGGTGCTCGACGTCGTGCGGACGCACGCCAGGCCGGGTGTCGCCGTCGTGCACGCGGACGTGGGTCCTTCGCCGGACCCGCTCGCGCTCACGGGCGCACCCCGCCCGACGATCGTTGACGGCACGTCAACAACCGCTGAGGCACCCGCTGTGCGCGATGCCGCACATCTTGTCATGGAGGCCGCGCGGGGCGGCAGGCGGGTCGTCCGTGCGGTGTCCGGGGACCCGGGACTGGATACGTACGCGGCGGAGGAAATGCTCGCGTGCGCGGCCGCCGGCGTTCCCTTCGAGGTGGTCCCCGGCATCGCGGCCGCCGTCGGCGTGCCCGCGTACGCCGGTGTGCCGCTGCGCGACGCGCAGGGCGCGGACGTCCGGTTCGTGGACGCGCGCACGGCCTCGGACCGCTGCTGGACCGAGGTCGGCGCCTCCGACGGCACGGTCGTCGTGTCGACGACCCTCGACTCCGTGGCCTCGGCCGCGGGCGAGCTGGTGTCGGCGGGCCGCAAGCCCGACACCCCGATGACGGTCACCGTGGCCGGCACCACGACCCGGCAGCGGACGTGGTCGGCGACGCTGGGCACGATCGCCCAGACGCTGAAGCAGGCGAAGGTACTGCCCTCCCCGGAGGGCGGCCGGCCGGTGATAGTGGTGGTCGGCGAGCGTTCCGCCCCCGCCCAGCGCCACCAGCTGTCGTGGTTCGAGTCCAAGCCGCTGTTCGGCTGGAAGGTCCTCGTGCCGCGTACGAAGGAGCAGGCGGTGTCGCTCTCCGACCAGCTGCGGTCGTACGGGGCCGTGCCGCACGAGGTGCCGACGATCGCCGTCGAGCCGCCGCGCACGCCCCAGCAGATGGAGCGCGCCGTCAAGGGCCTGGTGACCGGCCGTTACGAGTGGATCGCGTTCACTTCCGTCAACGCCGTCAAGGCGGTGCGGGAGAAGTTCGAGGAGTACGGGCTCGACGCGCGTGCCTTCGCGGGCATCAAGGTGGCCGCGGTCGGGGAGCAGACGGCGAAGGCGCTCATCGCCTTCGGCGTGAAGCCGGACCTGGTGCCGAGCGGCGAGCAGTCGGCCGCCGGGCTCCTCGAGGACTGGCCGCCCTACGACCCGGTCTTCGACCCGATCGACCGGGTGTTCCTGCCGCGCGCCGACATCGCCACCGAGACCCTGGTGGCCGGGCTCATCGAGCTGGGCTGGGAGGTCGACGACGTCACCGCCTACCGGACCGTGCGGGCCTCTCCGCCGCCGGCGGAGACACGCGAGGCGATCAAGGGCGGCGGTTTCGACGCCGTGCTCTTCACGTCGTCGTCCACCGTGCGCAACCTGGTGGGTATCGCGGGCAAGCCGCACAACGTCACCGTCATCGCGTGCATCGGCCCGGCGACCGCCAAGACGGCCGAGGAGCACGGGCTGAGGGTCGACGTGATGGCTCCCGAGCCGTCGGTGCACAAGCTCGCCGAGGCGCTGGCCGACTTCGGCCTGCGCCGGCGCGCGGCGGCCCAGGAGGCCGGCGACCCGGTCAGCCGCCCGAGCGAGCGGCGGCCGGGGGCGCGCAGGCGGCGGGCCACGTAGCTGCTTGCGCCGTTCGCTGTCCAGACAGGCCGTGCGCCCTGCCTCTCCGCGCTGGAGAGGCAGGGCGCACGTGTTTTCACTGGTGTACTTGAACGCCAGCTCCTTCTGAGAAGGGTGCTTCTCACAAGTAGGTATCTGTAAAACGTTGACCTGGGATCCCGCGACTACTACTGTGATTAGTGGGGGCCGGTCGATGCGATGCGGACTCCGAGCCGCCCTGCCTCAGAGGCAGCTGTGCCCCCGAGTCCGCCTGAACTGGGCGGGCGGACTCGGGGGCCACAACCAAGCACTGCCAAGGGCTGTATGCGATGCAGTGACAGTGATCCAAGGCTTACTCGACAGACCCTACCACGGGCGGGTCACGGGCGAAAGGACGCGTGATGACGCTGAGTGATCGTGGGGCGAACGAGGACGACGGGTTAATCGCGGCCATCTCTCAGGAGCGGTTCCAGCCGTTCCTGCACAAGTGCGGAGGTGACCGTAGGCGCGCACTGCGGCTGTACGCCTGGGACTCGGAGGTGGCCCGCGCTCTGCAGAGCCCCCTGCGCGACCTTGAGGTGAGCCTGCGCAACCGGCTCCACCGTCAGCTCGTGGGCAAGCACGGTCAAGAGGCGTGGTGGGACGTTCCGAAGGCTCGGCCCAACCACAAGGGGCTGGACATGCTGGACGGGGCGCGCGAGACCTTGGAGGGCAGGCGACCGTACCGCCCGTTCGGTCCGTGCGACATCGTCGCGCAGCTTTCCTTCGGGTTCTGGGTCAGCCTGCTCGGGCGTGGTGGCCGTGACAACTACGAGATGAAGTACTGGAACTCTTCACTCCGTCATGTGTTCCTGGAGCACCGCGGTGGTCGGGACGACCTGTACACCAAGTTCCAGTTCATGCTCACGCTGCGGAACCGCATCGCGCACCATGAGTCCGTCTTCCAGCGGCATCTGCAGCGGGACCTGGAGACCGCGCTGACGTTGATGCGGCACGTCTCACCGGAGATGGCCGACCGGCACGAGAAGTACGGCCAGGTGCCTGACGTGCTGGCGCGCAGGAACGCGGTGCTCTCCGGCGAGGAGCCGATGCGGCTGTGAGCTCGTGACGCCGGCGGCGGTTGCCGGAAAGGACGATCGAGAACGAGTGGGAGCGGAGATGGCGGCGCAGGTAACCGGCGTGGCGGACGGGTCGGCACTGGTCTCCCTCGGGGAGATCAAGGAGCTCGCCGAGGTCGGCCGGCCTACGGTCAGCAACTGGCGACGCCGGTTCGCCAAGGACGTCCTGGAAGCGGGCCGTGACCGGCGCGCGCCGTTCCCCGATCCCGTGGCGGGCAGCGACAGCAGGCCTCTCTTCGACGCCGAGGAGGTGGCGTCCTGGCTGGACCTGCGCCCGATCCCGGACGCGGAGCCGGACGAGGACGACACCGTCCCGACCTACGGCGACCGGTTCCGGCGAGGACTGCGACTGCGCGGGCTGGTCGCGCTGCGCCACGAACTGGGCTCCGCGAACCGGCTCATCGTCGACGCGCTCGCGGTGTGTGCCATGGCGGGTGAGGGCGGCGACTGGTACCGGGAAGCTCTCCCCGAACAACTGGTGGAAGACGCGGAGAACGCCGATCCCCGTGTGGCCCGTGCCGTCCGCGAGCTCATCGAGGAACTCGGCTCGCCCGGCGTCGCCGCCGACACCGTGCTAGGACTGGCCGAGCGGCTGGAATCGGACCTGACGACGGACACGACACCGCCGACGCTCGCCGGGCTGATCAGCCGCCTGGTCGGCCCGTCCGGGGTGCTGACCGCGGGCCCCGGCCAGCCGTCGGTGATCAACCTGTGTGCGGGGACCGGTGAGCTGCTGTTCGTCCGGGACGACATCGGCGGCCGCGGTGACATCGTGGCGGTGGAGTCCGACCCCTTGCGCGCCAAGCTGCTGCTGTACCGGCTGTTCGCCCACTACTGCACCGCCGTGGACGTATGCGCCCGCCCAGGGGACCTGGACACCCTGCGGCCGTGGGAGCAGCGGGAGTTCGACCTCGATCCGGACCGCCCCTGGGGCATGCCGTCCGCGGATCTGGTCCTCGCCGATCCCCCCTACGCCTCCGGTGAGCGGGAGTCCGACGAGGACGGGCCGCTCGGCTGGGCGCTGGAGGCCGTACGGCGGCTGAAGCCGGGCGGACGGGGCTATGTCGTCGTGCCGTCGTGGACGCTGAGCCGGCCTCGCGTCACGGCGCCGACGCCGAGTATGCGGATGCGGGAGCAGTTGCTGAGCGGTGGTGCGGTGTCCGCTGTCGTCCAACTGCCGCGCCGCATCCACCCGTTCCGTACGGGCGCGGAGCACGCACTGCTGGTACTGCGTGGCGTGGCGTCGCAGGAGGAATCCTCGCAGGAGGAACCGGGCGACGTGCTGCTGGTCGACGCCGACCGCATCGCCCGTCGGGTCGGCGGGGAGTGGGTCGGGTACGTGGCCGAGGTACTGGTCGCAGGGCGCTCACCGGTGGACGAGGAGGCCGGGTTCTTTCCCGTGTGGGACACGGGGCCGCGAGCGGCATCCCTCCTGGACGGCCGCTCGGTCCTGCCCGCGCATCGGCTCGCCGCGAAGGAGCAGGGCCTGGACCACTTCTCGGCGACCCTGGACGCCCGCCGAGAGGCCGCCGTCGCACTGCCCCGGCTCAAGGACTGGATAGGCGATCTCGGCGTCGCCAGACGGCAGCCGGACGCAAGGTTGGCGCACCGCAAAGTCGGGGAGCACCTGAAGGGCGGCCAGCTCAGGTTGCTGGCCGGTCACCGGATCCGCGAGGCGGACATCGGGGACGCCGGACTGCCGGTCGTCGGCCGGGAGGAGATGCTCGGCGCGCTGCCGTTCGGCAAGAGGCGGATCGCGCTGGAGGACCTGGCGCAGTATCCGCAGGCGGTGGTCACCGAGCGCGGCGATGTCTTCCTGCTGACCGAGCACGGCATCCGTACACACGTCGACGATGCGGGCGGATGCGTTCTGCTGGCACCGGTTCAGGGGCTGCGGATCGCCGCGTACCGTCCGTTCCTGGCGGGAGAGGCCCGCTCCGAGGAGCTGTGGATGCGCCCCCAGCCGCTGGCTCAGCTGCTCGCCGCCCCGCGCAACCAGCAGCGCAGCAGCGGCTCCCTGGTGCGGAGGGTGAGCGTGCGGGACATGGACGTGCCGGAGCTGCCGCCCGAGGAGGTCGCCGAACTGGAGAGCATCCTGAGCGAGACGGACCGGCAGCGAGCGCAGGTCAGGCGCCAACTGCAGGCGCTGGACAACCTGGCCCTGCGGCTGGCGGCCGGGGTCGCCGACGGGGATGTCGCGCTGCGGCGCAGAACCGGCGGTACCTGAGCATCGGCGGGGGCGACGGGCGACACACGTCCGTTCCTCCGCCGTCACGGCGTACGACGAGAACACGCGAACGAGAAGGAAACGAGGCACTGGTGCCGCCACGCATGAAGAAGACGACCGAGCCCCCGGCCATGAAAAAGGTGCTGTGGGCGTCGGCTGACAAGCTGCGCGGCAGCCTGGACGCCGCCGAGTACAAGCACTTCGTGCTGGGCCTGGTCTTCCTTAAGTACGTCTCCGCCGCCATGGCCGAGAAGAGGGCGCAGCTGGAGGCCGAGCTGCGGGAGGAGGGCGGTTGGAGCGAGGCCGATCTCCTCGCCACGCTTGAGGAGCGCCGCGAGTACACCGGCTCCGGGATCTTCTACGTGCCGCCCACCGCGCGCTGGGAGAGCGTCCTGGAGCGGGCGAAGGGCACGGTCGAGGGCCAGAGCGTCGGCGAGACCATCGACGCGGCGATGCGCGCCATCGAGAAGTTCAACCCGTCACTGAACCGGACCCTGCCGAAGATCTACAACAGCGGACGCGTCGACAGTGAGCGCCTGGCCGGCCTGGTGAAGCTGCTGGACCGGCTGGTCTTCCAGGAGCAGCTCGGCGAGGACGGCAAACGCCGGGGCGCGCGCGACATCATGGGCGAGGTCTACGAGTACTTCCTCGCGGAGTTCGCCCTCAAGGAGGGCCGCAAGGGCGGCGAGTACTTCACCCCGGAGAGTGTGGTGAAGCTGCTCGTCGAGGTTTTGGAACCGAAGCAGGGCGAGCGGGTGTACGACCCAGCGTGCGGTTCGGGCGGCATGTTCGTCCAGGCGGAGAAGTTCATCGAGACCCATGGCGGCAACCCGCTGAACGTCGGCGTCTACGGCCAGGAACTCAACCAGACCACCTGGCAGCTGGCCCACATGAACCTCGCCATCCACGGCGTCGAGGCCAAGCTGGGCGACGAGCCCGCCGATACGTTCCGCAACGACCAGCATCCGGAGCTGAAGGCGGACGTGGTCATGGCCAACCCGCCCTTCAACATCTCCGACTGGGGCGGCGAGTTGCTCGGCATGGACAAGCGGTGGGTGTACGGCACCCCGCCCGTCGGCAACGCGAACTACGCCTGGCTCCAGCACATGATCAGCAAGCTGGCGCCGGGCGGACGCGCGGGCGTCGTCCTTGCCAACGGCTCGATGAGCAGCAAGCAGTCCGGCGAGGGTGACATCCGGCGCGCGATGGTCGAGGACGACCTGGTCGCCTGCATGATCGCCCTGCCGGGCCAGCTGTTCCGGTCCACACAGATCCCGGCCTGCCTGTGGTTCCTCGCGGAGGGCAAGGGACGGCACTCGGGGTGGGCACCGGAGCGCAAGGGCGAGGTGCTGTTCATCGACGCGCGTGAGTTCGGGGAGATGGAGAACCGGACGCTGCGGGTGCTGACGGAGGAGGAGATCGTCGGGCGCATCGGTGACACGGTTCGGGCGTGGCGAGGGGTGGAGAGCGGCCGGCCTTACGAGGACGTGCCGGGCTTCTGCGTGAGCGCTCCGCTGGGGGCCATCGCCGAGCACGACTTCGTGCTGACGCCGGGGCGGTATGTCGGATCGGCTGAAGTCGAGGTCGATCCGGATGCGGAGCCGGTCGAGGAGAAGATCGCCCGGCTGACGGCGCTGCTGCGGGAGCAGTTCGCTGAGTCGGAGCGGTTGGCGAAGGTTGTGGACGAGCAGTTGGGGAGGGTGTGATGGGGGAGTGGCGCAAGGTGAGGCTTGGTGAAGTTACCAGAAGTTTTGACTTTCGACGCGCTCCGGTAAAAGCGCAGGATCGAGTCTCTGGTCCTTACCCCTACTACGGGGCATCAGGAGTCGTTGACCATGTAGACAACTACCTCTTCGACGGCGAGTACCTACTCGTGGCAGAGGATGGGGAGAATCTGCGCACCAGGAAAACGCCAATCGCCTTTATGGCGTCGGGAAAATTTTGGGTGAACAATCATGCTCATGTTCTGCAGGGGGATGAGACGGTAGATAGCCGTTTCCTGAGTTACCTCCTGGCGAATATGGACATTTCGGGATATCTCTCTGGTTCAACTCAACCGAAATTGACGCAGGCGGCTCTTAATTCCATCCAACTCGTCGTGCCAGACCGGCGGACTCAAGATGCGGCGACCGACCTCCTGCGTGCCCTGGATGGCAAGATTGCACTCAATGAGCAGCTTGCGGATACGGTCTTGGAATTGGCGGGCTCTATTTACGAGCGTGAATCCGTCGAGCCCGATGGTTGGGTCGAGGTCGCGTTGAGTGAGACCGCGAAGTGGCTTTCCGGGGGTACTCCCAAGACCAGCGAGCCCAGTTACTGGGGAGGAGACATTCCCTGGATTTCTGCGGCCAGTCTCAAGACGCCTTGGCTCTACGAGTCCGAGCGGTGCGTGACCAGCGTGGGTGCGCGGAACGGAACACGGCTGGTGCCGAAGGGGACTGTTCTTTTTGTGGTCCGTGGGATGAGTTTGACTTCGGAGTTCAGGGTCGGAGTCGCGCAGCGAGAAGTCGCGTTCGGGCAGGACTGTAAGGCGCTCATCCCTCATCCGGACATCGACCCGGCCTCGCTCTTTTTGGCGATCAAGGCGCAGACGGCCAACATCCTGGCAATGGTCGATCTCGCTGGACACGGCACAGGGCGCCTGGTCACCGAGCGGGTCGCGAGTCTTCGCGTGCGCCTTCCGCAGGGCCGGTCGGCAATCGAGTTCGCTGCACGCGTGGGAGCGTTGCTCGACCGTGCTGTTGCCGCGACACACGAGAACCGCACCCTCGCCGAACTCCGGGACACCCTTCTTCCCCAGCTCCTCTCCGGGAAGCTCCGGGTGCGAGACGCCGTTCGTGCCGTTGAGGAGGTCGTATGACCGCAGCCGCCGATCATGTGCCTGGTGAGCCGCCGATGGACCGGCTCACCGAGGCCGAGTTGGAGTTGCACGCGCTCGACATACTTGCCGAGTACGGGTGGCAGCACATCCCTGGGCCGGAATTGGGGCCTGCGCACGGGGTGCGGGCCGACTGGGACGACCTGGTCCTGCGGCCCCGCCTGCTCAAGGCGATCCGCAACCGTCACCCACGCCTGCCCGAGCATGTCGCTGACGACGCCGCCAACGAGTTGTTGCGCTGGCACACCCGGAACGACCTTCGTGAGAACCACCGGTTCTACGAACGGCTCACGGACGGCGTCAGCGTGCCCTACGACGACCCCGTCACCGGTGAGCAGCGGCACGCCCGCATCCGTCCCGTCGACTTCACCGACCCCCACGGCAACGATCTCGTCGCCGCCTCCCAGGTGCGGGTGCGCAGTACGAAGAACCGGACCTTCGTCTTCGACATCGTGCTGTACGTCAACGGTCTGCCCCTCGCCGTCATCGAGCTGAAGAAGGCCGACAGCAACGACAGCGCCCGCACGGCCTACGACCAGGTCCAGGGCTACCGGCGCGAGCTGAAGGACACCGGCACCTTCGCCACACTCCTTCTCGCTCTCGTCTCCGACGGGCTCACCGCCCGCCTGGGCACTCCCTTCACGCCCTGGCAGCACATGGCCCCCTGGCACGCCGACGAGAACGACGTCTTGCTCCGCAAGGACGAGCGGCAGGACGGGCGTGCCCTGGAGCGGATGCTGTACGGGGCCTTCGAGCCTGTCCGTTTCCTCGACCTCGTCGCCAATTTCCTTTCCTACTCGGCCCCGGAATCCGGTGCGGTCGACACGGTCAAGCTCGCCAAGGCGCATCAGTACATCGCCGTCAACGCGGCCGTGCGCGCGACGGAGTCCGCCGTTGCCACCGACGGCCGGGCCGGTGTCGTCTGGCACACCCAGGGCGCCGGCAAGAGCGAGGAGATGCTGTTCTACGTCGGCAAGGCGGCGCGGACGCCTGAGCTGTCCAACCCGACCTTCGTCCTCCTCACCGACCGCATCGACCTCGACACCCAGCTCTACGACACCTTCGCCGCCAGCCGCACCCTGGAGAAGATCACCGGCCCTCCGGAGAGAGCCGACGGCACAGGGCAGCTACGCCGACTGCTTCAGCGGCCGGAAGCCAACGGCAGCGTCATCTTCACGACGCTGCAGAAGTTCCGCCTCACCCACGAGGAGAAGGACGCGGGTGTCCGGCACCCGCTCATCTCCCCGCGTCGTGACGTGATCGTCGTCGTCGACGAGGCGCACCGCAGCCACTACGACTTCATCGACGGCTACGCCCGCAACCTCCGCGACGCGCTGCCGAACGCCACGTTCATCGCGTTCACCGGCACCCCCATCGAGAACGGCGTCGGCAGCACCCGGGGCGTCTTCGGCGAGAACATCCACACCTACGACCTCACCCAGGCCGTCGACGACGAAGCGACCGTTCCCGTCTACTACGAGCCGCATCTCGTCCGCGTCGACCTCCCGGCCGATGTCGACCTCGACGACCTCGACGCTCGCGCGGAAGGGCTGATAGAGGGGCTGTCGGAGGAGGAGCAGCGCAAGGCCCGTCGGCAGTTCGGGGAGTACGAGAGCCTGATCGGCGCCCGGCCGCGCATCGAGGAGCTGGCCGGAACGATTCTCCAACACTGGGACGCGCGCCGCTCGGAGATGATCAAACTCACCGGTCATCCTGGCAAGGGCATGGTGGTCTGCGCGTCACGGGTCATCGCCGCGCGTCTCTTCGAGGCGATCATCCGGCGTCGTCCCGAGTGGGCGGGGGTAAAGGACCCTGAGTCTCACCTCCTCACCGACGACACCGGTCGCATCCGGGTCGTGTTCACCGGCAATGCCGCGAGGGACCTTCCGGAGGTCGCCGACTACGTCCGCACACCGACCCAGCTGAAGAACATCCAGAAGCGGGTCACCGACGCGGACGACGTGCTGGAACTCGTCATCGTCCAGTCCCTCTGGCTGACCGGTTTCGACGCCCCGCCCCTGCACACCCTCTACCTGGACAAGCGCATGCGTGGCGCGGCCCTGATGCAGGCCATCGCCCGGGTCAACCGCACCTGGCCGGGCAAGCCGTCGGGTCTGGTCGTCGATTTCCAGGGCGTTATCCGGGAGATCAAGGAGGCCCTGGCCGAGTACTCCGAGCGGGACCAGGAGAACCCCATGCTCGGCGCGGATCTCCGTCAGGCAGTCCAACTCGTGCGCGAGAACCATCAGCGCATCGACGAACTCCTGTACGGCTGCCCCTGGCGCGAGATCCGCGACGCGGGCGGCCCGAGCGCCTACCGGGAGGCGCTGACGGAGGTTCTGGAGTTCCTGATCGCTCCCGAGCGCGAGCTGGAGCCCGAGAAGGCCACTCGCAGGCAGCGGTTCATGTACCACGCCAACCTGTTGCAGCAGGCCTTCTCCCTCTGCCCCACCGACGAGCGGGTGCAGGACCTGCTTCCCGACATCCGCTTCTTCGAGGCCGTGCGCACCTCGCGCGAGAAGTACGCCATGGACGAGAAGGAGGAGCAGGGGCTGGCCACGGCCGCCGACGTACGCCTCCTCATCGCTCAGCTCAACGAGTCCGTCGTCGCCGCCGAGGGCGTGGTGGACATCTACGACGCGGCCGGCCTCACCAAGCCCGACCTGTCCCACCTGGACGACCGGGTGCTGAACGACCTGAAGGCGAGCAGGCACCCCAACCTCGCCATCGCGGCACTCCGGCGCGCGCTGGTGAAGGAGATCAAGGACGCCCACCCGAACAACCTCACCCGGCAGGAGACCTTCACCAAGAAGATGAAGGCCGCCATGAACCGGTACACCAACGGCCTGCTGACCGCGGCCGAGTTCATGGAGTTCCTGGTCAACCTGGCCCGTGAGGTGTCCGCCGACCGCGGCCGGGCGATGAAGCTCGGACTGACAGAGGACGAACTCGCCTTCTACGACGCGCTCGCCGCCGATCCGTCGGCGGTGGAGGAGATGGAGGACACCCTCCTTGCGAAGATCGCGCACGAGCTGTACGAGCAGATACGGAAGGACGTCACGGTCGACTGGAAGGTGAAGGAGCAGGCCCGGGACAAGATCATGGCCCGGGTGCTTCGCCTGCTGCGCAAGCACGGCTACCCGCCGGACAAGCAGCCCGCGGCGATCGAGCGCGTCCTGAAGCAGGCGGAAGAGATGGCGGAGAGCCTCGCCTGAACGTCCGGCCGGGCACCCGTCCGGGGCGGTCGTTGCGGGAGCCCGGCCAGTGGTGACGTCAGTGGTCGGTTACGAACGGCAGGAAGGCCGCCCAGGTGGTGGGGGCGAGGGAGAGGCGGGGGCCATCCGGGCTCTTGGAGTCGCGGATAAGGATGGTCGCGGGAGCGGCGGCGACCTCAACGCAGTCGGGACCGTCAGGTGTGCTGTAGCTGCTCTTTATCCACTCGGGAGCCGTGGCGTCTTCCCTTGAGGGCTTGTGCATCATGTCTCTCCCAGCACTTTCTCGATGAAGGTCAGCGACTCCCGGGGGGTGAGAGCCTGCGCCCGGATGGTCCCATAGCGAATGTCCAGCACTTGGACTTCCCTGGGATCAGTGATCACGCGGCTGACGAGCTGGACTTCGTTGTGACCGACCGTGTTGCCATCTCGTAGCCGCAGCAGCCTGAACGAGCCTGCCAGTCCGGCGTTGTCCTCGCGGTCAAGGGGCAGGACTTGCAGGTCTACATTCCTCAACTGCCCTACTTCCAGCAAGCGTTCGAGCTGCCTTCGCATCACCATCCTGCCACCGATGGGGCGACGGAGCGTCGACTCGCATTGGACGAAGTTGAAGAGGCGCAGTGGAGTGGTCTCGGTCAGGATGTCCTGGCGGGCCAAGCGTGCTACCACGCGCTGCTCGAACTCCTCTTCTGCGAACGGAGGTCGTCGGGTGGCGACCGACGCACGCACGTACTCTTCCGTCTGCAACAACCCATGAATCACCGAGTTGTTGTAAGCGCACAGCTCGACCGCGTCCGCCTCCAGCTTCTTCAGGTCCCGGACCTTCTTCGGGTACCGGACCTCCGCCAGGTCCTCCTTCAGTGCCGTGATCCTGCCGCCCGCCGACAAGGCCTCGTCCGCGCGGTCCAGGTACTCGGGGCGGGGGATACGGCGTCCCCGTTCCACGGACGAGACCTGCTCCTCGCCGTACCCGATGGCCGCGCCGAACTCGGCCTGGGTGAGGCCGGCCGACTCCCGCCACAGCTTCAGCTGCCGCTGGACGGCCCTGATGACGGCCCCTGCCTCCTCGTCGTCCTCCGGTCCCGCGTCCCAGTCGTTCATGTCCGCCGTCCTCCCGCCGGGCCCTTTTCGGTTCAACCCCGGATGCCCCACGCCCGTCACCCCGGACACCCCGGACGGAACCGGACGCCACACGGACAGACACCGTCCGCACGGTCCCCCCTGCTTCACAGGTTACGCACGCATGGACACGCTGAGTGACGTGAATCGACAAACTGTGCGTGCCCAGCTCCACCAGTTCTCGGTGCCGCTCTCCGCCACCCGGCGTGGCGCCCGTCTCGCCCGTCTGCTGGCCGCCGAGCAACTGTGCTCCTGGGGGCTGCCGGTGGACCCGGCCCGTCTCGTCGTCGCCGAACTCGCGGCGAACGCCGTCCTGCACGGCCGCGTTCCCGGTCGCAGCTTCCGCCTCACGCTCTCCGTCACCGCGTCCGGGACGTTGCGCGTCGAGGTCGCCGACACCCGGGGTGATCACCTGCCCGCCCCGGCGCGAGCGGACACCGACGGCCCTGCGGAGTCCGGTTACGGGCTGTTGCTCGTCGAGGAACTGGCCGACCGGTGGGGTGTGCGATGCGGGCCGGTTCCGTGCAAGACCGTGTGGGCGGAGCTGGATTCCCCGCTATGCCGGTGAACTCCGTACCGGAGCCCGGAAACACGGGACCCGGTGGGGTGAAGGCCGGTGCTGCGGGCGGTAAAAGACGAAAGAAACCGGGGAAAAAACCCTTCCAACCAAACCAAACCCCGTGTTTGTCACTCGGGTGGGTGAAACGGGCCGATGTGGCTGGCGTACGCGTCCTCGCGCCGTGCACGCTCGGCTCGTACGACCCCACACATGCATCGGCCCCCGCCGGGACTGCAATCCCAGTGCGAGGGCCTGACCATCCAGGAAGAGAGCAAGTCTTCCCCATGGCTGCTACGAAGCCTATCGCTGCCCCGTGCCCGGCACCGGGCGTTCGGCTCAGTGCCACCCGCTCTGGTGTCACCCACGTACGTGCGTACCAGTCGAGTCACTACACGATCATCGGCAACCACCTCGCCCAGCACCGGGCGTTGTCGCTGACCGCGATCGGGCTGGCCACGCACATCCTGTCGCTGCCGCAGGGCGCCCCCGTCGACATCCGCAGCCTCGCCGACCGCTTCCCCGAAGGGCGGGACCGCATCGCCTTCGGACTGCGGGAGTTGGAGGCACACGGCTATCTGGAACGGGTGCGCGA
The DNA here is from genome assembly GCF_003032475.1 of Streptomyces sp. P3. Lineage (NCBI taxonomy): Bacteria > Bacillati > Actinomycetota > Actinomycetes > Kitasatosporales > Streptomycetaceae > Streptomyces > Streptomyces sp. P3. Next base: position 1,477,823 of record NZ_CP028369.1, on the reverse strand, counting down.
GCGCGCGGGCGGAGGCCGTTTCGTCACGCGGACGTACGCGCACAACGCCCCGGCGCTCACCCGGGGCCGGGCGGAGGCGACCGCGGTACGGGAGGAGCCGGTCGCGGTACGGGAGGAGCCGGTCGCTCCCGCCGCAGTCGCCGACCGCGTCACTCCGGTCGCGGCCGTGGTCCCGGCTTCGCCGGTCGTGGTCGCGGAAGCCGTAGAGGTCGAGGCGGCAGGCGACACCGTCCCCGAAGAGGCTCCGACGCCGTCGTCCGAACCGTTCGACGCCTTCGAACCCTTTGACCAGCGACCGTCCAGCAGCGAGCACCGCGACAAGGCCTTCGCCCTGCTCGCGGGCCTGCGCCGCGCCGACGACCGCTTCACGCTTTCCCAGAGGGACGTGGAACGCCTCACCCCCGCCGTCGTCGCCTGGTTCGGCAACGGGGCCTCCCGGGCCGCCGTGATCCACGCCGTGACCGCCGACGTTCCCGCCCTTCTGAAGTCTCCAGCGGGGTTCCTCGCCCACCGGCTCCGGGAAGGCCTCCCCCCGCCTCTGCCCGCGCTTCCGCCGTCTGCAGAGCTTTCCGGTACCCCGCCGACCGCCTCCGTGCCGATCCCGCCGGCCCCCTGGCTGGATCTCTGGACGGACTGTGAGGGCGGCTGTACGCGGGTCTTCCGGGAGTCGGTGCCCGACAAATGCTGTCGGGACTGCCGTGCGCGCAGAGCGGCAGCCTCCCATGGGCCGCCGGTCCGCCCTGTCTGAGCCCCCGCCGACGCGGGACCTCCCGCCTGAACCCACCACTTCCGAGGAAGCAGCCCATGCCCGACGACACGACCCACTCCGCCTACGCACGCGTGTACCGAGCCCTGCTCGAAGCGGCCGACCACCTCGAGACCCTGAAGCAGGAGGGCGCCGAGACCGGCGTGGAACCCCATGCCGGCGCCGCCCTGGCGGCGGTGCGGCTCGCCTCGGCCGTGCTGTTCCCCACCGTGCCCTGTCAGACTCCGCCCTGGTCCCAGGACACCGACCGGCTGTTGGACCTGTGCGTCAACTGGCGTGACGCGGCCTTCGAGGTGGGTGAGTTCGCCCGCGAGGCCGACCTGTGTCTCGTACAGGGCGGAGAGGACCGGTGAGGGGCCGACGGGGCGTCGGCAAAGGGGCTGCCGGGCCGGGCGTAGCGTAGGGCGCATGACGAAGTACGGATCCTTTCCCGGGTCGCGGCCCCGGCGGCTGCGCACCACTCCCGTCATGCGGCGCATGGTCGCGGAGACCCGGTTGCATCCGGCCGACTTCATCCTGCCCGCGTTCGTGCGGGAAGGCGTGAGCGAGCCGGTGCCGATCACGGCGATGCCGGGGGTCGTTCAGCACACGCGGGACAGTCTGAAGAAGGCCGCGCTGGAGGCCGTCGAGGCGGGGATCTCAGGGATCATGCTGTTCGGGGTGCCGGAGGAGTCCAAGAAGGACGCCCTCGGGACGCCGGGGACCGACCCGGACGGGATCCTGCAGCTCGCCCTGCGGGACGTCCGCGCCGAGGTGGGGGACGACCTGCTCGTCATGTCCGACCTGTGCCTGGACGAGACGACCGACCACGGGCACTGCGGCGTGCTGGACGAGCAGGGGCGCGTCGACAACGACGCCACCCTCGAGCGGTACGCGGAGATGGCGCAGGTGCAGGCCGACGCCGGCGCCCACGTGGTGGGGCCCAGCGGGATGATGGACGGGCAGATCGGGGTCGTCCGCGACGCGCTCGACCAGATCGGGCGGGAGGACGTGTCGATCCTCGCCTACACCGCCAAGTACGCGTCCGCCTTCTACGGGCCCTTCCGGGAGGCCGTCGGCTCCTCGCTGCGGGGCGACCGCAAGACCTACCAGCAGGACCCGGCCAACCTCCGCGAGTCGATGCGCGAGCTCGCCCTCGACCTGGAGGAGGGCGCGGACATGGTCATGGTCAAGCCGGCCGGGCCCTACCTGGACATCCTCGCCCGGGTCGCCGACGCCGTGGACGTGCCGGTCGTCGCGTACCAGATCTCCGGCGAGTACTCGATGATCGAGGCCGCCGCCGAGAAGGGGTGGATCGACCGCGACCGGGCGATCCTGGAGACGCTGACCGGGATCAAGCGGGCGGGCGCCCGCAACATCCTCACCTACTGGGCCACCGAGGCGGCCCGGAAACTGCGCTAGTGCCGTGACCGGAGCCGGCCGTCGGGCCGGAGCCGGTGCTGGAGCTGGACGGGCCCTCGTCGCGCAGGCCCTCGCCGTCGCGGCACGCGGTGAGGGCGAGCGCCGCGGCGGCGGTGAGCGTGACGGCGAGCAGACGGACACGACGCCGGGTGGGGGAAGCGGGGCGATGGGACATGGGGCAAGCCTGTGCCGTACGGCTCGCGCCTTCCACCTCCGTGGCCCGATTCGGGACGCCGGAACAGTCCCACGGCGTCCTGCCTGCGTAAACGCCGCCCGGACGGGACGGCGCGTGGGACGCCCGACCGCCTGCGGGACCGGCCGTGGCCACCGGCCGCGGACACATGTGCCCGGCGCCCCCTTCTACGCCGGCGACGCCGACCGCTCGACACTGCGCCTGTGCTTCGTGACGCAGACGCCGCAGGAGATCGCGGAGGGGCTGCGCAGGCTGGAACGCGGGCTCAAGGGGTGACGCCAGGCCTCTGCGGGAGGGCCTGGCGGACCTTGCGGGCGAGGGCGGGCGGGAAGGCGGTGGGGCTGGGCCGTCAGTCCCACCAGAAGGACCAGGCGTGCTCGCCGATGAGCCGCTCCGCGTAGGAGGCCGGGTCTCCCTCGCCCTGCAGGACGTTGTCCGGGCAGAACGCGAAGTGCTCGGCGGCCACCGCCGCCGCCTCCGCGGACGTGGCGGGCGGCGCGGCCACCGAGAGCACGAGCACGTCGAAGCCGAGCCCGACGACCCGTATGCCGAAGCGGTCCTCCCACGAGCGCAGCACCGCGCAGAGCCGAGCGGTGTCGTTCTCGTGGTTGGCCGGGCCCGTCCAGCCGAGCGCCGCGGGGACGTCCGCGCTGCGACGCGCCGGCACCAGGGCGAGATGGGGAGCCGCGAAGAGGGAACCGCCCTCGCCGGCCAGCGCGTCGGCGACCTGCGCGGCGCGCACGTCCGGATCGGAGGCGAGGGTGAGGCCGCCGGCCAGGCCCGGCCACTCCTCGCCGTCGGCCGCGCACTCCTCCCAGAACTCCACGAGCACGTCCTCCGCGTCGTGGTCGCCCGGGTACGACATCTCCCCGGGCGCCAACTCCCATTCCTCCGGGCCGCCTTGGGAGCCGCCCAGGTCGACCAGCACCGGCAGCAGCCCCGCCCGCGCCGAACGCGCCCCGAGCGCGGTCCAGTTGCCCGGCGCGGCCGACCGCTGCGCATGCCACAGCAACGGCTCGTGCCACGGACCCTCGTCGGTCGCGTCGATCAGTCTCCCAGGGGGGAGCTGCAGCCCGAGGGAGCGCCCGCTCGGATCGGACGCGAGCCCCGGCAGCGGATTGGGAAGAGTCGCCATGCCGGCGACTGTACGGGCAGGCACTGACATTGATAGTGGTACGCAGGTTCCGGTGGTCGTGGCTCGGGCACCGACTGACGTCCTGCTGGGTTGTCCTCCCGTTGTTCTGTCCGGCTGCCGGGGCTTGTTCTCATGGCTTCGGCCGGGCGGAAGCCCTGCCGACGGCGACGACCGCGGCCCGCCTCCCGGTATGGGGAGAGCGGGCCGCGGTCGTGTACGTCCGTCGTCTCAGAGCCGCTCGGGCGTCCGGATGCCCAGCAGCGCCATCCCCCGGTGCAGGGTGCGGGCGGTGAGATCCACGAGGAACAGACGGTTCTCCACGACCTCCGGCGCGTTGTCGGGCGACAGCACGTGGCACTGGTCGTAGAACGTCGTCAGCAGCGAGGCCAGCTGGTACAGGTACGCGGCGAGCTTGTGCGGCTCGTACGCCTCCGCGACCTCCGCGACCGTCTCCCCGAACCGGTCCAGGTGCAGACCCAGCGCCCGCTCCGCAGGGGCGAGCGCCAGCTCCGGATGGGCGGCGGGCCTGGCCTCGCCCGCCCTGCGCAGGATCGACTGGATACGGGCGTACGCGTACTGGAGGTACACGGACGTGTCGCCGTTCAGCGAGACCATCTGGTCCAGGTCGAACTTGTAGTCCCGCACCGCCGACGTCGACAGGTCGGCGTACTTCACCGCCCCGATGCCCACGTACCGGCCGTTCTCCGCGACCTCCCGGTCCGTCAGGCCGACCTTCTCGCGCTTCTCGCCGACCACGGCCGTCGCCCGGTCGACCGCCTCGTCCAGCAGGTCGACCAGCCGCACCGTCTCGCCCTCACGGGTCTTGAACGGCTTGCCGTCCTTGCCGAGGACCGTGCCGAAGGCCAACTGGTGCGCCGTCACGTCGCCGCCCAGCCAGCCGGCCCGGCGCGCCGTCTCGAACACCATCCTGAAGTGCAGCGACTGACGGGCGTCCACCACGTACAGCAGCGTGTCCGCCTTCAGCTGGAACACCCGGTCGCGGATCGCCGACAGGTCCGTCGCCGCGTAGCCGAAGCCGCCGTCGGACTTCTGGACGATCAGCGGCACCGGGTTGCCGTCCGGGCCCTTGACGTCGTCGAAGAACACGCACAGCGCGCCCTCGGAGCGGACCGCGACGCCGGACTCCTCCAGCAGACGGCAGGTCTCGTGCAGCATGTCGTTGTAGCCCGACTCGCCGACGATGTCCTCGTCGCGGATGTCCATGTCCAGCTTCTCGAAGACGGAGAAGAAGTAGATCTTGGACTCGTCGACGAACTTCTGCCAGGCCGCGAGCGTGTGCGGGTCGCCCGCCTGGAGGTCCACGACCCGGCGACGGGCGCGCGTCTTGAACTCCTCGTCGGAGTCGAAGAGCCGACGGGCCGACTTGTAGAGGCGGTCGAGGTTCGACATCGCCTCCTCGCCGCTCACCTCGGCGTCCTTGTGGTCCAGTTCGTGCGGGTGCTCGTCCAGGTACTGGATGAGCATGCCGAACTGGGTTCCCCAGTCGCCGATGTGGTGCCGGCGCACGACCGTCTCGCCGGTGAACTCCAGGATCCGGACCACCGCGTCGCCGATCACCGCCGACCGCAGGTGCCCGACGTGCATCTCCTTGGCCACGTTGGGCTGGGCGTAGTCGATGACCGTCGTGCCCGGCTGCGCCGTGTGCGGCACGCCGAGGCGGGCGGTGTCGTCGGCGTAGCGCGCCGCCAGGTTCCGCGTGATCGCCTCGTCGGCGACCGTGACGTTGAGGAAGCCGGGGCCCGAGACCTCGATCTCCCGGATCACCTCACCCGACACCACGTTCGCCACGACCTGCGTCGCCAGCTCCCGCGGGTTCACCTTCGCCTTCTTGGCCAGCGCCAGAATGCCGTTGGCCTGGAAGTCGGCCCGGTCGCTTCGTCGCAGCAGCGGGTCCGCACCGGCCTCCGGCAGGGTGGCCGAGAGAGCGTTCGCGAGGCACTGATGGACGAGATCGGTGAGCGACGTGACCGAGGTCATGGGGTGGGAGCCGTTCTCCTCGTGGGATCGGTAGACGCCGCCAGTATCCCACGCGGGGCAAAGCGGATTTCCGGGCGCGGGCGGCGGGGCCGGGGCGGCGGCCGGGGCACGGTCTCGTAAAGGTGTTTTCGCGGTTGCGGGCGGAGCTGGGAGAATGGGGGCTCCAGCCGTCGACCGTACCGGCTGCCCCGGAGAAAGAAGGACGTGCCGATCGTGGCTCAGAGCACCGAGACCACCGACTGGGTCTCCCGTTTCGCGGACGAGGTCATCGAAGAGTCGGAGCGTCGGGCCCCCGGCAAACCCGTGGTGGTCGCCTCCGGGCTGTCCCCCTCCGGCCCGATCCACCTCGGCAACCTCCGCGAGGTCATGACCCCGCACCTCGTCGCCGACGAGATCCGCCGCCGCGGGCACCAGGTGCGCCATCTCATCTCCTGGGACGACTACGACCGCTACCGCAAGGTGCCGGCCGGCATCGCGGGTGTCGACGACTCCTGGGCCGAGCACATCGGCAAGCCGCTGACCTCCGTCCCGGCCCCGCCCGGCTCGTCCCACCCGAACTGGGCCGAGCACTTCAAGGCCGCGATGACGGCGTCGCTCGCCGAACTCGGCGTCGAGTTCGACGGCATCAGCCAGACCGAGCAGTACACCTCGGGCGTCTACCGCGAGCAGATCCTGCACGCGATCAGGCACCGCGCCGACATCGACGCGATCCTCGACCAGTACCGCACCAAGAAGGCCCCGGCGAAGAAGCAGCAGCAGAAGCCCCTCGACGAGGCCGAGCTGGAAGCCGCCGAGGGCTCCGGAGCGGCCGACGAGGACGACGGCTCCTCCGGCACCGCCGGCTACTTCCCGTACAAGCCCTACTGCGGCAACTGCGAGAAGGACCTCACCACCGTCACCTCGTACGACGACGACACCACCGAACTGACCTACGCCTGCACCGCGTGCGGCTTCTCGGAGACCGTCCGGCTCAACGAGTTCAACCGCGGCAAGCTGGTCTGGAAGGTCGACTGGCCGATGCGGTGGGCCTACGAGGGGGTCGTCTTCGAGCCCTCCGGCGTCGACCACTCCTCCCCGGGCTCCTCCTTCCAGGTCGGCGGCCAGATCGTCGGCATCTTCGGCGGCAAGCAGCCCATCGGGCCCATGTACGCCTTCGTCGGCATCAGCGGCATGGCGAAGATGTCCTCGTCCAAGGGCGGCGTGCCCACGCCCGGCGACGCGCTGAAGATCATGGAACCGCAGCTCCTGCGCTGGCTCTACGCCCGCCGCCGCCCCAACCAGTCCTTCAAGATCGCCTTCGACCAGGAGATCCAGCGGCTCTACGACGAGTGGGACAAGCTCGACGGCAAGGTTGCCGACGGCTCCGCCCTGCCCGCCGACCTCGCCGCGCACGCCCGTGCGGTGCGGACCGCCGGCGCCGAGCTGCCGCGCACCCCGCGGCCGCTGTCCTACCGCACCCTCGCCTCCGTCGCCGACATCACCGCCGGCCAGCAGGAGCAGGCCCTGCGCATCCTGAGCGAGCTCGACCCGGACAACCCGCTCGGCTCCCTGGACGAGGCCCGGCCCCGGTACGACAAGGCCGAGGCCTGGATCAACACCCACGTCCCCGCCGACCAGCGCACCGTCGTGCGTCAGGAGCCGGACGCCGAACTGCTCAAGTCCCTCGACGAGGCCTCGCAGCAGTCCCTGCGGCTCCTCCTCGACGGACTCGCCGGCAACTGGTCCCTCGACGGCCTCACCCACCTCGTCTACGGCGTCCCCAAGGTCCAGGCCGGTTTCTCCGCAGACGCCACGCCCAAGGAACTGCCGCCGGAGATCAAGACCGCCCAGCGCACGTTCTTCGCCCTGCTCTACCACCTGCTGGTCGGGCGCGACACCGGCCCCCGGCTGCCCACCCTGCTGCTGGCCGTCGGCCAGGACCGGGTACGGGTCCTGCTCGGGGAGTAGACCCCGCAGGACGACGTCAGCGGCCCGGCCGCACGACGGAGGGAGCGCCCGGTGTCAGCACCGGGCGCCCCCTCGCGTCGTCCCCGTCGTGCCCGCTGTCACCGACCGGACGCGCCGATCGGACGCATCGTCCGGACGCCGAACCGGCGGGCCCGCAGCCACGGCTGCCGGCTAGGCGATGTGGTCCTCTTCGAGTTCCGCCGCGTGACGGTTCTGGAAGCGCATCACCATGCGCTTGGCCTCGGCGTCGAGCAGCGGAGCACCGTACGTCGCCTCCACGTCGTCGCTGAACTGACTCGGCGTCGGGTAGCCGCCGCTGCTTATCGACTGCTTGAAGACCTGGTAGTACGCCTCCTCGTCCGGTTCGACGAGCGGAGTCCCACCGCCCCCGCCCAGCTCACGGCTGCGCCCGGGGCCCACCGGGATCGGGAAGGAACCCGTCTCCTCCGGGGACGGCTCCTGAAGAGGAGGCTCCTCCTGGTACTGCTCCTGGTACTGCTCCGCCTGCTGCTGCTCCTCGTACCACTGGGCGTACTGCTCCGAGGGGTCGTAGGTGGGGTCGTAACCGCCCTGGTAGGCGACCTCGTGCGGCATCGCCTGGAACCAGGGGCTCTGCTCCTCCTCGGGCATCGCGGGCTGCCCGGAGGGCTGCCGCGCCTGCCGGGGCTGCGACTGTTGCCCAAAGCCCGCCGCCAACTCCTGCGGATGCTGCGCGGACACCGGCGCCGCCGGTCCCTGGAGCTGAGCGGGGGCCTGGGACTGCGCCTGCTGCTGCGACTGCGCCTGGGCCGGCATCGGAGGCAGCAGCGCGGGCTCTATCCCGGCCGCCGCCAGGCCCGCCGGAGCGGTCTCCGCCAGCGGAACGCCGTAACGGGCCAGCCGCAGCGGCATCAACGACTCCACCGGCGCCTTGCGCCGCCAGGCGCGGCCGAAGCGCGAACGCAGCCTGGCCTGGTAGACGAGACGTTCCTGCTCCAGCTTGATCACCTGGTCGTAGGAACGCAGCTCCCACAGCTTCATACGACGCCACAGCAGGAACGTCGGCACCGGAGAGAGCAGCCAGCGCGTGATGCGCACACCCTCCATGTGCTTGTCCGCCGTGATGTCCGCGATCCGGCCGATCGCATGCCGGGCCGCCTCCACCGACACCACGAACAGAATCGGGATCACCGCGTGCATGCCGGTGCCCAGCGGATCCGGCCAGGCCGCCGCACCGTTGAACGCGATGGTCGCCGCGGTCAGCAGCCACGCGGTCTGCCGCAGCAACGGGAACGGAATGCGGATCCACGTCAGCAGCAGATCCAGGGCCAGCAGGACGCAGATACCCGCGTCGATGCCGATCGGGAACACATACGAGAAGTTCCCGAAGCCCTTCTCCAGGGCCAGCTCACGGACGGCCGCGTACGAACCGGCGAAGCCGATGCCGGCGATGATCACGGCGCCGGTCACGACCACGCCGATGAGAACGCGGTGCATCCGGGTCAGCTGTATTGGCGCGGCCACCCGTACTCCCCTCCCCTTGCGTGTTCTTGCGCGCAACAGGGTGGCACATGTGTGCGGTGCACGCCTTTCCGGACCGTCAGCTCTTCGCGGAGGCGGTCGCCTTCGGAGCCGCCGCGGCCGCCTTGGACGCCGTCGCCTTCGGGGTCGTCGACGACGGCAGCGAGGCCCCCTGGCCCGGCGAGACGGAGGACGACTTCGACGGGGACGGGGAGGCCGGACCGGCCGACGAACCCTGCGAACTCCCGCCGCCGCCCACGCCGTTGGCCGACCGCACCGAGGCCACCGCCTCCTTCGCGGCCTTCTGCGCCGACGCCGACAGCGCGTCCGCGCTCGGCGCCTTGTCGCCCGCCAGGCCGGCCCCGTTGTAGTCCAGCGTGACGACGACGTTCTCCACCCGCGCCACCACCGTCTGCTGCTTGAAGGCGCCCTCGGTCTTCTTCAGGTCGTAACGCACCAGCGTCGCCTCGTCGCCCGTTCCCGCGACCGGCTGCGACTTCGCGTTGGTCGCGCCCGCCACCGCCTGGGAGTCCTTGACCTGCTTCGCGTAGTACGTCTTCGCCTGCGACTCGCCGTCGCCGGTCGTCGCGTCCGACTCGAAACGCAGCAGCGACACGTTCAGCCAGCGGAACTGCGAACCCTTCACCCCGTTGTTGGCCAGGCTCGACCACGAACAGCTCGCCCGGTCCGTGGTGTCCCCGGTGGTCCCCTCCTTGCCGGAGGTGACCCCCTTGGGCACCAGCTCGGTCAGCGTCTTCTTCGACACCACCGCGCACGCCTGAGGCAGCTTCTGGTAGGCCGCGGCCTGCACGCTGGGCGCGGCGCTCGCGGCCGAGTCGGCGGCGGAACCGGTGGCGGCGGCCGCGTCCTTCGAGCCGTCGTCCGAGCCGGAGTCCGAGGAGCAGCCCGCGGCGATCAGCATGACCGGGACGGTGACCGCGGCTGCCAGGAGGCGGCCCAGCCCTCCTGTGCGCCTCGCTCGCTCGTCACGCTCCTCGCGCTGGTTGAACTGGCCGTCTCGCTGGGCTCGTCGCTGCATGGTTCCTTCACTCATGACGCTCGTGGTTCCTGCGGTCGGATCGGGTCCGAGGGGCCACGGTACGCGGTGAGGACTCTGTGCGGTTCCGCTTCGAGGGCTACACGGACGGGGCACAGACCGCCCCGAACCGGCGTCAGCCGGCCAACGCGTCGACCAACCGCGCGGCCAGTTTCCGGGCCTTGTCCTGCATGTCCTCACTGTCCGGCGTCACTCCGAGGGTCGCCGGCTGCTCCTCGTACTGGATGGTCACAATGACGTTCGACGTGCGGAACGCCACAGTCACCGTGCGCTGCTTGACCGTCGAACCGGAACTCCCGAGGGCGTCGTCGACGAACGCCTCGTCGCCGAGGTCGTCCAGCAGCCGGGGCTGCAGATCGGCCGGCGCGACCGTCGAGGAGGCAGCGGCCGACGCGGAAGCGGAGGCCGGCGGCGAGGAGGCGGACGGAGAACCGGAGGCGGCGGCCGGCGACGAGGACGAGGCTGCCGCGCCCGGGGAACCCGTGGCACTCGTGGAGGGGGAGACACCGGCCGTGGCGGACGCGGCGGGCGCCGGCAGGTCGGCCGCCGTCACCTGCGCCGCGAAGAGGGTCTCCGCCTGGGAGTCGTCGCTCACCGCGTTGTCGTAGGAGACGACCCGCTCGAAGTCGACGAGGAGGTGATCGGTGGCGTCCGCCGACTCCACCTTCCAACGGCACCCCACCTTGCGGTCCGTGTCGTAGGTCAGTGTCGCCTCGCCGGCGTAGGCCGTCTCGCGTCGCGCCGGGTCGGTGAGCTGCTGGATGCCGGGAAGCAGGGAGTCGAGCGTGGCCCGGCTCACCACGCCGCACGCCTCCGGCAGCGTGGCGTACCTGCCCGGCTGGGCGGCGGGCGCCGAGGTGTTGGCCTCGCCCGGGTTGGACTTGTCGTCCGAGCCGGTGTCGTCCGAGCCGCCGGTGCAGCCGGCCAGCAGCGCCGCGAGGAGCGCGACGACGCCTGGTACGTAGGCCTTCCGCTGCACGGTCGGCTCCTCTCGACGGTCACTTCGGGATGTTCGGTCTCCGGGCCCGCGTCCCCGCTGGTTAATCGCTTGCCGGGCGGGGTCGGTCCCTGCAGACAATGTGTATCGCAAGCACCACCGTGGATGCCGGTCCGCCGTCCCTTTTCGTCGACCTTGGCACCGGTTTTGCGACTCACTGCTTTTGTTGGTCATCCGGGGGGAAGAAGGCGATATGTCGTACGTGGAAATGCCGGGCGCGAAAGTGCCCATCCGCATGTGGACCGACCCGGCGTCGGTCGAGGAGGGCGCGCTGCAGCAGCTGCGCAACGTGGCCACCCTGCCGTGGATCAAGGGTCTGGCGGTCATGCCGGACGTCCACTACGGCAAGGGCGCGACGGTCGGCTCGGTCATCGCCATGAGCGGGGCCGTCTGTCCGGCGGCGGTGGGGGTCGACATCGGGTGCGGGATGTCGGCGGTCAGGACGTCGTTGACGGCGAACGACCTGCCGGGGGACCTGTCCCGGCTGCGCTCGAAGATCGAGCAGGCCGTTCCGGTGGGGCGCGGGATGCACGACGACCCCGTGGATCCGGGGCAGTTCCACGGCCTGGCCGCCGGTGGCTGGGACGACTTCTGGGGCCGCTTCGACGGCGTGGCGGAGACGGTGAGGTTCCGCCGCGAACGGGCGGGCAGGCAGATGGGGACGCTGGGCGCCGGCAATCACTTCGTTGAACTTTGCACGAGTGAGGACGGGGTGGTCTGGCTCATGCTGCACTCCGGTTCCCGCAACATCGGCAAGGAACTGGCGGACCACCACATCGGCGTGGCCCGGGACCTCCCGCACAACCAGGGCCTGGTCGACCGTGATCTCGCGGTCTTCGTCTCGGACACCCCGCAGATGGCGGCCTACCGCAACGACCTCTACTGGGCGCAGGAGTACGCGAAGTACAACCGCACGATCATGATGGCGCTCCTGAAGGACGTGGTCCGCAGGGAGTTCAAGAAGGCGAAGCCGACCTTCGAGCAGGAGATCTCCTGCCACCACAACTACGTGGCGGAGGAACGCTACGAGGGCATGGACCTGCTGGTCACGCGCAAGGGCGCGATCCGGGCGGGTGCGGGCGAGTACGGGATCATCCCGGGCTCGATGGGCACGGGCTCGTACATCGTGAAGGGCCTGGGCAACGACAAGGCCTTCAACTCGGCCTCGCACGGAGCGGGTCGGCGCATGAGCCGGACCGCGGCCAAGCGCCGCTTCTCGACGAGGGACCTGGAGGAGCAGACGCGGGGCGTGGAGTGCCGCAAGGACTCCGGCGTCGTGGACGAGATTCCGGGCGCCTACAAGCCGATCGAGCAGGTCATCGACCAGCAGCGGGACCTCGTGCAGGTCGTGGCCAAGCTGAAGCAGTTCATCTGTGTGAAGGGCTGAGTGGATGAGGCTCCCGTGAACGCGGGCCTCATCCACGGGTTCACCCGAGGCGTTTCTCCAGCAGCGTCACCGCGTACGGGCTGCCCGAGCCGCCGTCCTTCGCGCGCTGTTCGCCCACGACCGTGTAGCCCGCCGCCTCGTAGTAGGCCCGCAGGCGGGGGTTGGCGGAGAGGCAGTCGAGGCGGGCGTAGGGGCGTCCGGCGGCGGTGATGCGGGACTCGGCGTGGGCCAGCAGCCTGCGGCCGGCGCCGGGCGGGGCGGTGTGGGGGGCCGTCATCAGACGGTGGACGTATCCCGCCTCGGGCGGGCGCGGGCCCCAGGCCGCCGGGTCGTCCCACCAGAGTTCGTAGGCCCCGGTGAGGTCGGCGCCGGTGTGCGCCAGCCAGACCTCGCCCTCGCGCATCCGGTCGAGGAAGTGGGCCTCGGTCTTCTCGCCCGGCTGCCATTGCCGGATGCCGCGGGCCAGTTGCCACAGGGCGGCCGTGTCGCGCAGGCGGACCAGGACAGGGGCGTCCTCGGGGGAGGCTCTGCGGTGGACCGGCTCCGGCCAGGCGGTGGGGAGGGGTTCCAGGAGCCGGTCGCGCAGGGCGGCGGACAGCGTCTGCGCGTCGAGGCCCAGGGCGTGCGTCACATACGCCTCCACCGAGCCGTGGCGCTCGCGCAGCGCCGCCAGGAACAGCCGCATCGCCGCCTCGGGGGCGCGGCCGAAGGCCGGCCAGCCCGGGGAGCGGCCGTCGTTGCGGGCCCGCCAGTCGTCCAGCAGGGCCCGGGTCGCCAGTTCGGTCAGGCTGAAGTCCTCGATGATCGTCTCGTCCGGGACGCCGAGGAGGGCGAGGACCAGGGCGGCGAGCTGGCCGGTGCGGTCCTTGCCGGAGGCGCAGTGGAAGACCACGCCCTCGCGCGCCTCGGCGACCAGGCGCAGTGCCGCCGCGATCTCCTTGACGCCGTCCTCGGCGACCTCCATGTAGCGGGCGCAGAGGTAGGGGCCGGGGTCGAGGTCCGGGGTCAGCGCCGCCTGGTTGTAGGGGCGGTGTTCGATGCTGAGGTTCTGGTAGACGAAGGAGCCGTGCCGGGGGACGCGGCCCCGCGCCTCGATCTCCCCGGGATGCCGCAGGTCGATCACCGTGCCGATGCCCAGGGCGAGGAAGCGGTCCCAGTCCCGGGTGCCGGGGGTGAGTTTGCCGAGGGAGTCCGCACGGAACAGGCGGCCCGGGCGGATCCGGTGACCGGTTCCGGTGCGGTATCCGCCCAGGTCGCGGAAGTTGTGCAGCGTCTCGAACGGTATGTGTCGGTCCACGCGGCAGACCTTACGGCGGAGTGGGAACCGGGGCGGGGTGCGGTGGTGTCTTCACGTGCATCTTCGAGCTTGCTCGAACAGGGATGCGACACAGGGGCCTACGGGGGCACGGGGACACGGGAAGACGGGGGTTCTGCGATGGAGCGCAAACGGATGCGTGCGGGGGTCTGGGCCGCGGGGCTGGTGCTGCTGGCCGTCGGGACGCTGGCCGGCTGTTCCCAGGAGTACGAGGACAAGCGGGGCAAGGGGGACGCTCCGGTGCAGGGGAAGGCGGGGGACGACACGCCCGCCGAGGTGTTCAACATGCCCGACGGGTTCGGGAACCTGGCCACGAAGTGCGTGGGACACGGGTACCGGGCGTACGTGACGACCAACGCGACCGGTCCGTCCAACGTGCAGATCGTCGAGGACAAGACGTGCGGCGGCTGACGGCGGCCGGTGTCGCGTGCGCTCTCGCGCTGCTGCTCGGCGGGTGCTCGCAGCAGTACTACGACGAGCGGGGCAAGGCCGACGCCCCCGTGGCCGGGCGGGCCGGGGAGGACACCCCGGCCGAGGTCCACAACTTCCCGGACGGCTTCGGGAACCTTGCGACGAAGTGCGTGGGGAAGGGCCGGCGGGGTTATGCCACGACGAAGTTCGTGCAGGCCGAGGACGACGACGAGGTCGTCGTCATCCCGGCCAACGCGGTGATTGTCGACGATCCCGGCTGCACGGGTCCATGACCGCGTGAGGCGGCGCCCCCCGCGCACGGGGGGCGCCGCGGCCGGCTCACAGCTCGCGGTGGACCTTGGTGTTCGAGGCCTGGGCGCGGGGGCGCAGGACGAGGAGGTCGACGTTGACGTGGCTGGGGCGGGTCACCGCCCAGGCGATGGTCTCGGCGACGTCGGAGGCGGTGAGGGGTTCGGCGACGCCCTGGTAGACCTTGGCCGCCCTGTCCTGGTCGCCGCCGAAGCGGGTCAGGGCGAACTCGTCGGTCTTCACCATGCCGGGGGCGATCTCGATGACCCGGACCGGCTGCCCGACGATCTCCAGGCGGAGGGTCTCGGCGAGGACGTGCGCGCCGTGCTTGGCGGCGACATAGCCCCCGCCGCCCTCGTACGTGCCGAGTCCGGCGGTGGAGGAGACCACGACCACGGTGCCGTCGCCGCTCGCCACGAGCTGGGGGAGGAGCGCCTGGGTGACGTTCAGGGTGCCGAGGACGTTCGTCTCGTACATGGTGCGCCAGTCGGCGGGGTCGCCGGTGGCGACGGGGTCGGCGCCGAGTGCGCCGCCGGCGTTGTTGACGAGCACACCGATCGTCCGGAAGGCGGTGGCGAACTCGTCGACGGCGGCGCGGTCGGTGACGTCCAGCTGGTAGGCCGTCGCTGAGCCGCCCGAGCGGGTGATCTCCTCGGCGAGCGCCTCGATGCGGTCCTTGCGGCGGGCGGTCAGGACCACGCGGTAGCCGGCCGCGGCGAGCTCCCGGGCGGTCGCGGCGCCGATTCCGCTGCTCGCACCGGTGACGACGGCGATGCGGGAGGCGGTGGACGGTGCGGCGGCGGCCATGGACTGCTCCTCGGACGGGGTGGCGGGCTGGGTGCGGCTGGGCTACGGCCAGGATAGGCGGGCGGGACGTGTGCCCGGCCGGGGGGCCGTGCCGGTGGCGGGCGTCGCGACGGGGCGGCAACCGCTCCTATGACCTCAGGCTGGTGCTGGTGCTGGTGCTGGGGACCGGGGACCCGTACTTCTTCCGGGGATCGTGGGACCGGTGCGTCGTACGATCTGCGGACGGCGTCGACGAGGGCGCCGGCGAAGGGGAGCGATGTCCCAGAACCTGCGGTCGCGGCTGCTGGACGGGCTGTCCGTGGTCTCCCGCCGGTGCATGGCCGGCCGGAGGCGGGTGCCCGAGGCGACCGCGCCGGAGCGGATCGCGGCGTCCGGGCGGATGCGCGAGCGGCCGGGCGGCGACCGGATGCTGCTCACCGACGATCTCGCGGACGCCGAACTCGCTTTGCTCGTGCGGCACATGCGGCACCTGCGGCGGACGGTGGAGTTCGGTGCGCGGCAGGCCGTGCGGTTGCGGGAAGGACGGGTGTAGGGCGGGATGCAGGAGACGGACGTACGGCCCTTGGGCACGGTGGCCGACGGCGTGGCGGACGCTCCCGCGGGGCGTGGGCTGCCGCGGCGCTGGCCGCTGTTGCTGCTGGGCGCGGCGGTGGTGCCGGGTCTGCTGCTGGTGGTCGTCGGGCGGTCGCTGGACGAGCCTGCGGTGCAGGCCTGGCGGACGGTGTGCCTGGCCGTGACCGTGCAGGCGCTGCCGTTCCTGCTGTTGGGGACGGCGTTGTCGGGGGCGATCAACGCGTTCGTGCCGGCGAGTGTCTTCCAGCGGGTGCTGCCCAAGCGGCCCGCGCTGGCGGTGCCGGTGGCGGGGGCGGCGGGAGTGGTGCTGCCGGGGTGCGAGTGCGCGTCGGTGCCGGTGGCGAACAGTCTGATCGGGCGGGGGGTGACACCGGCCGCGGCGTTCGCGTTCCTGCTGTCGGCGCCGGCGGTGAACCCGGTGGTGCTGACGGCGACGGCGGTGGCGTTCCCGGGCCGCCCGGAGATGGTGCTGGCGAGGCTGGTGGCCTCGTTGGTGACGGCCGCCGCGATGGGCTGGCTGTGGCTCTGGCTGGGGCGGGAGGAGTGGCTGCGGCCGCGGACCGACCGGCCGGCGGGACATGTGCCGGGACACAGCCGGTTCTCGGAGTTCCGGCAGGGTTTCCAGCACGACTTCCTGCACGCCGGGGGCTTTCTGGTGGTGGGGGCGATGGCGGCGGCGACGTTCAACGTGGCGGTGCCGCGCGCGGTGCTGGACACGTTCGCGGGGTCGCCGTGGCTGTCGGTGCTGTTCCTGGCGGCCTTGGCGATCGTGCTGGCGGTGTGCAGTGAGGCCGACGCGTTCGTGGCGGCGTCGCTCAGCGGGTTCTCGCCGGTGGCGCGGCTGACGTTCATGGTGGTGGGGCCGATGGTCGACCTGAAGCTGATCGCGTTGCAGGCGGGGACGTTCGGGCGGGCTTTCGCGGTGCGGTTCTCGGCGGCCACGGCGGTGGTCGCGGTGGTGTGCAGCGCGGTGATCGGAGGGGTGTTGCTGTGAGGCGGTTCGCGCAAGCGGCGTTGCTGGTGCTCAGCGGCCTGGGGCTGCTGCACGCGGCGCTCTTCACCGACCTGTACCTCAACCTGGTGAAGCCGGGCATGCGGCCGCTGCTGATCGCGTCGGGAGCGGTGCTGGTGGCGCTGGGCCTGTCGGCGGCGGCGGAGGCGTGGGGACGGCGTCCGGGCGGCGGGGGGGACGGGGGCGGGGACGCGCACCGTCACGGGCACGGGCAGGGGCAGGGGCTGGGGCCTGGGTATGGGCGTCGGGCTGACGGCGGCGGGGGCGAGGACGTGCACGGGCACGATCACGGGCACGATCACTCCCGGGTGCCGCGGGTGGCGTGGCTGCTGTTCCTGCCGGTGCTGAGCCTGCTGTTCTACGCCCCGCCCGCGCTCGGTTCGTACACCGCCTCGCGTGAGCCGGCCAGGGCGGTGGCGGTGGAGGAGGACGGATTCGACCCGCTGCCCGCCACCTCGCCGCTGCCGATCACGCTGACCGACTTCACCCAGCGGGTGCAGCAGGACCGGTCGCGGGCCGTCGGGAAGCGGACCGTGGTGATGACGGGGTTCGTCACGCCGGCCCCGGGCGGGAACGGCTGGTATCTGACCCGGATCATCGTCAGCTGCTGTGCGGCGGACGCGTCGTCGGTGAAGGTACTGGTCCACGGCGCCGCCGCGCCGAAGGCGGACACCTGGGTGAACGTCACCGGGACCTGGCATCCGGGCGGGACGCTGGGCACGGCGTCGGCGGCGGTCGCGCTGGACGCCCGGAGCGTGGCGAAGGCGCCCCAGCCGTCCAACGCCTACATGGACGCCCTGCCGCTGACGTCCTGAAAAAACCAGCAGGCGACCGGCCGACCGGCTGCGGCGTGCGGGCCGGGCCCACGGCGCGCGGCCGGGCCCGGGGCTATGGGGTACGGGCGGCCTGGGCGTAGGCGGCCGGGGGGAGGCCGACGGTGGTGGTGAAGTCGCGGGCCAGATGGGCCTGGTCGGCGTAGCCGAGGTCGGCGGCGAGGCCGGCCCAGTCGAGGTCCTGCCGGGTGCCGGCGAGTTCCAGGGCCTCGTGCAGGCGGTGGCGGAGGATGGCCCACTTCGGGCTGACGCCGACGTAGGCGGCGAAGAGCCGTTGCAGCGCCCGTACTGAGAGGCCCTCGGCGTGGGCGAGGTCGGCGACACGGCGCACGGTCCGGTCGGCGCGGATCCGCTCGACCAGGTCCATGGCCTGGTCGGCGCGCGGGTCGGGCTCGGGGTCGAGAGAGAGCAGGAAGGCGTCGAGGGCGGCGACCCGGTCCAGGTCGTCGGCGGGTCCGGTCACCGTCCGGGGGGTGTCGCCGCCGGCCCGGGGGAAGACGTCCCGGGCGGGCAGGACACGGCCGGTCCAGTGCGTGACGGGTTCCGCGGGGGCGTACGGGCGGAAGCCGCCGGGCCGGAACTTCACCCCGCAGACCCGTCCCCGGCCGGTGAGCCTGCGGGTGTAGAGGCCGCGGGCGACGCCGGTCAGCTCGCCGTAGGCCGGGCCGTCGGCCTCCTCCCACTGGAAGGTGAGGTTGACGGACGGGTGCGGGACGATGTGGGAGGCGTACGGCTCGGGCAGGTCCCAGTCGATCAGCCAGTACGTCTCGACGTGACGGCGCAGCGGCTCGGCGGGCCGGTGGCGGCGGAACCGCACGCGGGCCAGCAGCCCGGCCGGGTCGACGATCCCGCGGGTGTCGCGGCGGGGGGCGGCCATGGACCGGATCGTACGTCGCGTTTCTTCAAGACGGGCGGTGTCGGGTGTCCCTACGGTCGAGGTATGGACATCGACGACAGCGGCAGTGGCGACGACAGCGGCATCGACCGCGGGTTCGGCAGCGGTGACGGTATCGGCTCCGGTGACGGCCGGGGGAGCGCGTACGGTATCGGCGACCTGCTCGGCAGGGCGCGCGAGCGGGTCGGGCCGGTGCTGCGGGGCATCCCGGACGCGGCGCTGGCCGACCCCACGCCCTGTGCGGAGTACGACGTGAAGGCCCTGGTCAACCATGTGTTCCAGGTGGTCGTCCAGTTCCAGCGGCTGGCGGCGAAGGAGGCGTCCGACTTCGGGGAGGCCCCCGACCGGGTTGGTGCGGGGCCGGACTGGCGCGCGCGGCTGGTGGCGGAGACGGACCTGCTGGTGGCGGCCTGGTCCGCGCCGGGCGCCGAGGAGGGCACCACGGGCGCGATGGACATGCCGGCGCGGCTGGTCGGCTCGATGGCGCTGCTGGATCTGACCGTGCACGTGTGGGATCTGGCGCGGGCCACCGGCCAGGAGTTCCCGGAGGCCGACGAGGCGGTGGTGGCGGAGCTGGCCGGGGCGGTCGCCGTGCTGGAGCCGACGGCCCGGCGGATGGGGGTGTTCGGCGAGGCGGTGGCGGCGGCCGAGGGCGCGTCGCCGTTCGAACGGCTGCTCGCGCGGACCGGCCGCGACCCGCACTGGAAGGGGTGAACGGAGGGGGAGCGGCCGGGAACGCCGGGGGCGGGTCGCCGGCAGTGGCCAGGGCCGGCGGCGGGGGAATAGCCATGGGCGGGTCGCCGTTCTCCGGGTATAGTTGAAGCGTCAACAACCTGGAGGGTGAGCGACCATGCAGTTCGGGATCTTCAGCGTCGGCGATGTCACGCCGGACCCCACCACGGGCCGTACGCCGACCGAGCGCGAGCGGATCAAGGCCATGGTGGCGATCGCGCTGAAGGCGGAGGAGGTCGGCCTCGACGTCTTCGCGACCGGCGAGCACCACAACCCGCCGTTCGTGCCCTCGTCCCCGACCACCATGCTCGGCTACATCGCCGCGCGGACGGAGAAGCTGGTCCTCTCCACCTCCACCACCCTCATCACCACGAACGACCCGGTGAAGATCGCCGAGGACTTCGCGATGCTCCAGCACCTGGCCGACGGGCGCGTGGACCTGATGATGGGGCGCGGCAACACCGGCCCGGTCTACCCCTGGTTCGGGCAGGACATCCGCGAGGGCATCAACCTCGCCATCGAGAACTACGCCCTGCTGCGCAGGCTGTGGCGCGAGGACGTCGTCGACTGGGAGGGGAAGTTCCGCACCGCGCTGCAGGGCTTCACCTCCACACCCCGCCCGCTGGACGACGTGCCGCCGTTCGTCTGGCACGGCTCCATCCGCTCGCCCGAGATCGCCGAGCAGGCCGCGTTCTACGGAGACGGCTTCTTCCACAACAACATCTTCTGGCCCGCCGACCACACCCGGCGGATGGTCGAGCTCTACCGCGCCCGGTACGCGCACTACGGGCACGGCACGCCCGAGCAGGCCATCGTCGGCCTGGGCGGCCAGGTGTTCATGCGGAGGAACTCGCAGGACGCGGTGCGCGAGTTCCGGCCGTACTTCGACAACGCCCCGGTCTACGGGCACGGGCCGTCCCTGGAGGACTTCACCGACCAGACCCCGCTCACCGTCGGCACGCCCGAGCAGGTCATCGAGAAGACCCTGAAGTTCCGCGAGTACGCGGGCGACTACCAGCGTCAGCTGTTCCTCCTGGATCACGCCGGGCTGCCGCTGAAGACGGTGCTGGAGCAGCTCGACCTGCTCGGCGAGGAGGTCGTGCCGGTGCTGCGCAAGGAGTTCGCCGAGGGCCGTCCGGCCGACGTGCCGGACGCGCCGACCCACGGGTCGCTGCTCGCGCGGAAGCAGGACGACGGGGCCGACGGGGGCAAGGCGGAGAAGGAGGTCGTGGCATGAGGCTCGTCGTGGTCTCGGCGGGGCTGAGCGTCCCGTCGTCCACCCGGCTGCTGGCCGACCGGCTCGCCGGGGCGGTGCAACGGCACGCGTCCGTCGACGTCGAGGTCGTGGAGCTGCGCGACCTGGCCGTCGAGATCGCCCACAACCTCACCAACGGCTTCCCCGGACGGCGGCTCGCGGCCGCGCTGGAGGCGGTGACGGCGGCGGACGGACTGATCGTCGTCACTCCGGTGTTCTCCGCGTCCTACAGCGGCCTGTTCAAGTCCTTCTTCGACGTGCTCGACCCGGACGCGATGGCCGGCAAGCCGGTGCTGGTCGCCGCCACCGGCGGCTCCGCGCGCCACTCGCTGGTGCTGGAGCACGCTCTGCGGCCGCTCTTCTCCTACCTGCGCGCCGTCGTCGTCCCGACGGCCGTCTACGCGGCCTCGGAGGACTGGGGCGCGCAGGGTCTGCCGGAGCGGATCGACCGCGCGGCGGGCGAGCTGACCGCGCTGATGACGGGCCTGTCGGCGCTGTCGCCGTCGTCCCGGCCGGCGAAGGCCGACAGCGACGAGGTCACGGTGGTGCCCTTCGCCGACCGGCTGGCGGCACTCGCCGCCCGGTGACCGCCGCCTCTCGGAGCGCCGGGCAGGGAAATCCGGCCCGGCGCCGACCCGGGAGTGCCGGGTCGGGACGCTTCAGCCCGTCCGGCGCTCGAGGGCGAGGCCGTTCGGGCCGAAGCGGGGTCCGGTGGCGGCAGCCCCCGGACACGCCCATCCGGACGGTGAGAGCCGAGTAAGAAGGGTGACCGTACGACCCTCCCCCCGGCCCAACCGCCGGAGGCCTTGGCAGACTGGGCGGGTGCCTCCCACCGTGCTGCTCGCCGAAGACGACCGTGCCATCCGCAACGCCCTGGAACGCGCCCTGGCCCTGGAGGGCTACCGGGTCACCGCGGTCGCCGACGGCGTCGAGGCGCTGGCGCAGGCCCACAGGAACCCGCCGGACGTGCTCGTCCTCGACGTGATGATGCCCGGGATCGACGGACTCCAGGTCTGCCGGGTGCTGCGCGCCGAGGGCGACCGCACACCCGTCCTGATGCTGACCGCGCTGGTGGAGACCGCCGACCGGATCGCCGGACTGGACGCGGGCGCCGACGACTACGTCGTCAAGCCGTTCGACGTCGAGGAGGTCTTCGCCCGGCTGCGGGCGCTGCTGCGCCGGACCGGCGCCGACGCCGTCGTGCCCGTCCCCGACGCTCCCAGGCCGACGCCGGAGCGCCACGTGGAGGCGGCCGGGCTGCGCATGGACCCGCAGGCGCGGCGGGCCTGGCGGGGCGGACGGGAGCTGGAGCTCACCCGCACCGAGTTCGAGCTGCTGGAACTGCTGGTGCGCAACGCCGGGATCGTCCTGGACCACTCCACGATCTACGACCGCATCTGGGGCTACGACTTCGGCCCCGGTTCCAAGAACCTCGCCGTCTACGTCGGCTACCTGCGCCGCAAGCTCGACCAGCCCGGCGCGCCGCAGCTGATCCACACCGTGCGCGGCGTGGGTTACGTGCTGCGCGAGGACTGAGGGCCGCGCGGGTGAGCCGTCAGCGCCCGACGCTGCGCCGACTGCTGCCCTCGTTCCTGTCCCGGCCGCGGCCGAAGCTGGTGTCGCTGCGCACCACCTTCGCGGTGTCCTTCGCGGCCGTGACCGCCGCCGTCACCGTCCTCGTCGGCGTCCTGTCCTACTCGGCGGCCGCCCGGCTGGTCCGGGTCGACCAGGAGTCGGTGTTCGACGAGGTCGTGCAGGACCTGCGGGACGAGGTGCGCGACCAGCGGATGGCGCCGGAGGACTTCTCCTCGGCCGAGCCCGGGCACGACATCGTGCGGCCGGCCCGCACGGACGTGCAGGTGCTCGGCCCGGACGGGAGGGTCGTGGACGCCGGCACACCCGGTCTGCCGGTGGTGGCCGCCGACCGCACGGTGGCGGGCGCCGCCGACGCCGGGCGGATGGCCGAGCACAAGGACGTCGACGTCGGCAGCGACGTCTACCGCATCGCGACCGTCTCGCTCGGCGGCGGGCGGGGCGCGGTCCAGGTGGCGCAGGAGTTCAGCGACACCGAGGACCTGCTGCGGGCGCTCCAGCAGCGCACGCTGATCCTGATGGCCGCGGTCGTGACGGCCGCGGGGCTGTTCGGCTGGTGGCTGGCCCGGCGCATCACGCACCGCCTGGTGATCCTCACCACCGCCGCCGAGAGCGTCGCCCGCACCCGGCGGCTCGGCGTGCAGGTGCCCGTCACCGGCCACGACGAGGTGGGCCGGCTGGGCCGCGCGTTCGACCGCATGCTGGGCCGGCTCGCCCAGTCGGAGGAGGACCAGCGGCGGCTCGTCCAGGACGCGGGGCACGAACTGCGCACGCCGCTGACGTCGTTGCGGACCAACATCTCCCTGCTGCACCGCATCGACGAGCTGCCGCCGGACATCCGCGACGAGCTGGTGGCGGACCTCGGCCAGGAGGCCCGGGAGCTGACCGACCTGGTCAACGAGCTCGTCGACCTCGCGGCCGGCCAGTCCGACGCCGAGCCGCCGCGCAAGCTGGACCTCGCCGACCTCGCCGAGGAGGTGGCGGCCCTCGCCCGACGCCGCACCGGACGGCAGATCCTGCTGAGGGCGCGCGGTGACACCAGCTCCTACGGGCGGCCGGGCATGCTCCAGCGGGCGGTGTCCAACCTCGTGGAGAACGCCACCAAGTTCGACCGGGACGGCCGCGCGCCCGTCGAGATCGCCGTCACCGGGCCCGCCCGGCCGGGCGTCGTCCGCGTCGAGGTCCTCGACCGCGGGCCCGGCATCGCCGAGGCGGACCTCACGCGCGTCTTCGACCGCTTCTACCGCGCCGCCGACGCCCGCTCCCGCCCCGGATCCGGCCTCGGCCTGTCCATCGTGCGGGAGGTGGCGCTGGCCCACGGCGGCGCGCCGTTCGCCGCGCGGCGCGCGGGCGGCGGCTCGGTGATCGGCTTCACCGTGGGCGGCAGCCTGCCGGAGGGGCGGCGGGGCGCGGAAGAAGCACCGGAAGGGGTG
The DNA here is from genome assembly GCF_003032475.1 of Streptomyces sp. P3. Taxonomy (NCBI): domain Bacteria; kingdom Bacillati; phylum Actinomycetota; class Actinomycetes; order Kitasatosporales; family Streptomycetaceae; genus Streptomyces; species Streptomyces sp. P3. The sequence goes on along the minus strand of NZ_CP028369.1, from coordinate 1,454,274 downwards.
TGAGCGCCGGGGCGCCCCCGGCCCGCCGCTGGGAGGGGCCGACGACGGCGGGCGGCCCCGGCGTTCTCCCGGAAATGTGAGTGATTCCGTGTATCTGTGGATTTACCAGGGAATGATACCGGTTGCGCATTCCGCAGGAGAGTGAGATGAGCGAGGCATCGGAGGCCGTCGGCGAGGTGCTCACCGCGCGGGTCACCGTCGACGAACAGGGCGCCGTCACGGGCTGGAACGCGGGCGCCGCACGACTGCTGGGCTACACCCCGGAGCAGGTCGTCGGCCGCCCGGCCGCAACCCTGCTGGTCCACACCCCGCCCGCCCCGGACCTCCCGCCCGCGACCGGGCCGCCCTCGAGCGTCTCGCCCTCCACCGCCCCGCCATCGACCGGGGCACCGTCCGGTGACCTACCCTCGGCGGACCCGCCCCCGACCGGCCTACCCCCGGCCGACCCGCCGCCCACCGAGTCGTCGCCCGGCGAACCGTCCCCGGCCGGTCCGCCCACGGCCGAACCGCCCCTCCCCGGCCCGCCTGCCACAGGCCCGCCTCCCACCGACGCGCCCCCCACGGGCGTGCTCCTCGCCGGTTCCCCGACCACCGGGCTCGCCCTCGCCGACCTGCCGCGGTGGCACGGGGTGCTCGTCGTACGGCATCGGGACGGCCGTCCCGTCGAGGCCAGGGTCGTCGCGCATCACCGGACCCGGGACGACGGCACCCGGGACTGGCTGCTGGTCTGCGCGGTGCCGGGCTCGTCGCCCCGGCCCCGGGCCGACGAGGACGCGCTCATGCACTGGGGATTCCTCGACTCCCCCTGCTGCGCGACCTCCGTGCACGACACGGACCTGCGCTTCCGCCGGTCCAACCGGGCCGCACAGCGCGCGCTCGGACTGGGCGAGGAGTATCTGCGCGGCCTGCGGATCACCGACGTCCTGCCCACGGCGTCGGCGCGGGACGTCGAGCGGCTGATGCGGCGGACGCTGGAGACCGGCGAGCCGCAGCACGTGGAGAACGTGGCGCGGGCCCCCGGCGAGGGCCGGCAGCACGCCTGGGCGGTCGATCTCTACCGGGTGCAGGACGCGGACGGCCGGGTCCTGGGCGTGGCGTCCACCGGGCACGACACGACGGAGCAGCACCGGGCCCGCCAGCGCCTCCAGCTGATCGCCGAGGCCAGCACCCGGATCGGCAGCACCCTCGACGTGACCCGGACCGCCCAGGAGCTGGCCGACGTGGCGGTGCCGGGCCTGGCCGACTTCGTCAGCGTCGACCTGCTGACCTCGTTCGAGGCGGGCCGGGAGGAGACCACGACCGGCGGGCCCCTGCCGCTGCGCCGGGTCGCCCACCAGTCGGTGCTGCCGGGCGTCCCCGAGGCGGTCCTGCGGCCGGGCGACGTCGACGTGTACCCGGAGAGCTCGCCGCCGGTCGAGAGCCTGCGCACGGGACGGGCCGTCCGCCGTCAGGTGACCCGGGCGGCCCTTCCCGCCTGGGTCGCCGGGGACCCGGTGCGCACGGCCCGCATCCGCGACTTCGGTTTCCACTCGGTGATCGCCGTCCCCCTGTCGGCGCGCGGCGCCGCGCTCGGCGTCGCCGTCCTGGCCCGGCACCGGCGCCCGGAACCGTTCCAGCACGACGACCTCGTGCTGGCCGAGGAGCTGGCGGCAAAGGCGGCGGTGTGCATCGACAACGCCTGGCGCTACACCCGCGAACGCAGGACGGCCGTCACCCTGCAGCGCAGCCTGCTGCCGCAGCGGCTGCCCGAGCAGTCCGCGATGGAGATCGCCTCCCGCTATCTGCCGGCCGACGCGCGGGCCGGGGTGGGCGGTGACTGGTTCGACGTGATCCCGCTGTCCGGCGCCAGGGTCGCGCTCGTCGTCGGCGACGTGGTGGGCCACGGCATCCACGCCTCGGCGACCATGGGGCGGCTGCGCACGGCCGTGCGCACCCTCGCCGACATCGACCTGCCCCCCGGTGAACTGCTCACCCACCTCGACGACCTGGTGGGCCGGCTGGCCACCGAGGCCGACACGCTCGGCGACGAGGGGAACGCGGGCGACGTCGGGGCGACCTGCCTGTACGCCGTGTACGACCCGGTGACGCGCCGCTGCACGCTGGCCAGGGCCGGGCACCCGCTGCCCGCCGTGGCGCGCCCGGACGGCGTGGTGGAACTGCTGCCGCTTCCCGCGGGGCCTCCGCTGGGCCTGGGCGGGCTGCCCTTCGAGGCGCTCGAGACGGAGCTTCCCGAGGGCAGCCTGCTCGCCCTCTACACCGACGGCCTCATCGCCTCCCGGTCCCGCGACAGCGACGTGGACGACGGCGCCGCCCGCCTGTGCCGGTCCCTGACCGCCCCGGCGGCCTCCCTGGACGTCATGTGCGACGCGGTCCTCGACAGCCTGCTGCCCCGGATGCCCGCCGACGACGTGGCGCTCCTCCTCGCCCGCACCCGGGTGCTGGACGCCTCCCGCGTCGCCACCTGGGACGTGGACGCCGACCCGGCCGCGGTCGCCGACGCCCGGAAGAAGGCGGTGGGCCGGCTGGCGGACTGGGGGCTCGCCGACGCCGCCTTCGTCACCGAGCTGATCGTGAGCGAGCTGGTCACCAACGCCATCCGGCACGGCGAACCGCCCGTCCAGTTGCGGCTCATCCACGACCGCACCCTCATCTGCGAGGTCAGCGACTCCGGCGGCACGGCGCCCCACATGCGCCGTGCCCACAGCTACGACGAGGGCGGCCGCGGACTGCTCCTGGTCGCCCAGCTGTCCCGGCGCTGGGGCGCCCGCCCGGGCGCCAGGGGCAAGACGATCTGGGCGGAACAGGAGATCGAGGGGCCGGAGGGCGAAGGCCAGTGGAACTGAGCCCGGCCGACGCCCCGCCGACAGCCCGGCAGCCCGGCCGCCGTGGACGCCCCGCCGCGGTCGCCCCGCCGTGGCCGCCCGCCGCGGTCGTACCTCCGTGGGGCGGGCGGGACCGAGGCCGGTCAGTGGTCCTTGCGGGCCACTCCGCCGTAGATGCCGATGGGCGGGGTGTCCGGGGCGGGCGGCTCGTCGGGACGCCACTGCGGGACCAGGACCAGGCCCGGGTCGAGCAGGGTGAAGTCCCCGAAGAAGTCCAGGACGCGGGAGTGGCCGCGGGGGTTCATGCTGGCGGTCGCGCCCTTGTAGACGGCGGCGGCCTCCTCGCGCCCGTCCTCGTGGAGGTCGCCCGTCGCGTGGGACAGCACCAGGTACGAGCCGACGGGCAGCGCGTCACGGAGTTCGGCGACGACGGCCTCCGGGTCCTCCGCGTCGGCGACGAAGTGCAGGACGGCCACCAGCAGCAGGGCAACCGGCCGGTCGAAGTCGATCACCCGGCGCACGTCGGGGTGGTCGAGGACGGTCCGGGGGTCGCGCAGGTCGGCCAGGACGACGGAGGTGTCGGCGGCGTCGTCCACGAGGGTCATCGAATGGGTGCTGACGATCGGGTCGTTGTCGACGTAGGCGACGCGCGTCCCGGGTGCGACGGCCCGCGCGACCTGGTGCACGTTGGGCTCGGTCGGCAGACCCGTGCCGATGTCGAGGATCTGCCGGACGCCGCCCTCGGCGACGACATGACGGACGGCGCGGTGCAGGAAGCGCCGGTTGGCCCGCACGGCCACCCGGACTTCGGGCGCCGCCTTGATGAACTGCTCGGCGGCCTTCTGGTCGACCTCGTAGTTGTCCTTCCCGCCGAGGAAGTAGTCGTACATCCGGGCGGGGTGCGGCTTGCTCGTGTCGATCCGCAGAGAGGGACCGCCGTCGCCGCCGAGGGCAGAGGACATGACGCAGGGCTCCGTCCATGAGTGACTGTCAGGTCGTCATCCTGACATGCACCGTGCATACCGGCGACACCGGTACGGAGGGGGCGGCGCACGGCCGGGCCGCGCTCATCCCTTGACCGCGGAGCTGGCGACGCCCTGCACGAACCAGCGCTGGAAGAACGCGAAGACGACCAGGACGGGCAGGACCAGGAGGACGCCGAAGGCGAGGATCTGGCCCCAGTCCGGGGGCTGCTGGCCCTGGAAGACGCTCATCTCCAGGGGGAGGGGACGCAGGGCGGGGTCCGAGACCATCAGGACCGGCCACAGGAACGAGCCCCACTGGGTGAGGAAGGTGAGGATGGCGACCGAGGCGAACGCCGGCTTCGACATCGGGACGACGATCGCGAAGAACGTGCGCCAGGGGCCCGCGCCGTCCAGGCGGGCCGCCTCCTCGATGCTCGGCGGGATCTGCCGGAAGAAGGTGTGGAACTGGTAGACCGAGAAGGCGTTGGCGACGAACGGTACCGCCTGGACGTAGAGCGTGTTGCGCTGGTCGTTGAACAGGTAGAAGAGCGGCACGGCCACCGACTCGAAGGGCACCAGCATCAGCAGCAGGACGAGCGTGAACACCGCTTCCCGGCCGCGCCACTTCAACCGTGACATGCCGTACGCCGCCATCGAGTTGACGAAGAGACCGCCGGTCACGACCACGAACGCGACCAGCAGCGAGACGCCCATGAAGCGCCAGAAGTAGCCGGTGCTGTCGGAGTTCAGCGCGTCGAGGACGTGCGCGTAGTTGTCGAAGGACAGATGGGTGGGGAGGAAGCCCGACAGGCCGTTCAGCACCTCGTCGGAGGGCTTGAGGCTGCCGAGGAGCAGATAGAGGACGGGCAGCACGAAGAGGAAGGCCAGCACGGTCAGGACCGTGTAGTCGGCGATACGGCGCAGCGGGGCGCGGGTCGTGGCCATGGCGGATGTCAGTCCTCGTTGTCGGGCCGGACGACGCGGCGCTGGATGAGGGTCAGGACGACGACGATCAGGAAGAAGACGACGGTGATCGCGGACGCCCGGCCGATGTTGTTCTGGTCGAAGGCGGTGGTGACGGCCTGGTACATGACCGTGCGGGTGGCGTCCTCGTCGAGGCCGCCGCCGTGGATGAGGACGTAGACCTGGTCGAAGACGCGGAACGACAGCACGGAGGTGAGCATCGCGACGAAGACCAGGGTGCCGCGGATGCCGGGCAGCGTGACGTGCCGGAACTGCTGCCACCGCGAGGCACGGTCGAGTTCGGCCGCCTCGTACAGTTCGCCGGGGATCTGCTGGAGGCCGGCGAGCAGGATGACCATCTGGAAGCCGACGCCCTGCCACACGGACAGCACGATGACCGAGGCCATCGCGGTGGCTCCGTCGCCGAGCCAGTCGAAGGCGCCCCAGTTGCCGAAACTCACCGCGTTCAGCGTCGAGTTGAGCAGACCGTCACCGCTGCGGGCGAGGATGAGCCGCCAGATCACGGCGACCAGCGTCATGGGGAACACGACCGGTAGGAAGAACAGGGAGCGGAAGACGCCGATCGCCTTCAGCTTGCGGTTGAGGAGGATCGCCAGCGCCAGCGCCAGGCCGGTCTGCAGGGGGACGACGACCACGGCGAAGGTCAGGTTGTTGAGCAGGGCCCGCAGGAAGGGGCCCGACAGGTCCGGGTCGGTGAACAGCCTCCGGTACTGCTCCAGGCCGAAGAACCTGGGCGCCAGCGGGGAGCCGAGGCGGACGTTGTAGAAGGAGAGGACGACGGCGTAGCCGAACGGGACGCCGACGAAGGCGACGAGCCCGGCGACGGCGGGCGCGGACATCAGCAGTCCGTGCAGCCAGTCCCGGTTCCTCGGGCCCGAACGCGTCGGCGGCAGGGCGGTCATGGGCGGGTTCTCTTCCGTGCCGGACGGCGCGGCGTGCGCGGGTTCCACGGTCTTCACGGGGGTCCTGTTCCCGGCTGCGGCGGGCGCGTCGTCCTGCTCGCGCCCGCCCCGGCCGACGCGTCCTACTGGATCTTGTAACCGTCGTTGTCGGAGAAGTCCTGGTCGATGGCGCGGGCGGCCTTCTCCAGGGCGCTCTTCGGGTCGGCCCCGCCGTAGACGGAGTTGAGCGCCTCGCTGAACTTGGCGGTGACCGTGGGGTATCCGGCGGTGACGGGGCGGGTCACGGCGACGCAGGTGGTGGTGATGTCGGTGTCACCGCAGGGCTTGGCGAGCTGGTCGGCGAAGAGCTGGAGCGGGCCGCCCTGCCGGTAGAGGGAGCTCTTGGCGAGCGCGCTCCTCGTCGCGGGCGGAGCGCCGTTGGCCGTCGTCATCGCGGAGACGTTGGCGTCGTCGAGGAGGTAGTCGAGGAAGGCGCCGGCCGCCTTGCCGTTCTTGGAGTCGGCGCCGATGCCCCAGGCCCAGGAACCCTGGCCGGTCTTCGGGCCCTCGCCGAAGTCGGGCAGCGGCAGGACGACGAGATCGTCGCCGAGGGCCTGGCTGTAGGCGGGGTACATCCAGTGGCCGACCCAGCTCAGCGCCACCCGGCCCTTGGCGAAGGCGTTGCCGTCCGTGTTGGGGTCGACGTACGGCTTCCAGGACTGCAACGTCTTCACGGCCGAGACCACGGCCGGGGTGTCGAGCGCGCCCTCGGCCTTGCCGCCCTTCAGCAGGGAGCCGCCGGCCGACCAGACGACCGGGGCGAAGCCGTACGTGCCCCACTCGGTGGCGTAGCCGTTGTTCTCCTGGAGGTCGAGGGTCTTGCCGTCGGAGTCCTTGGCCTTGAGCGTCTTGAGCGCGGCCGTGAACTCGGCGGCCGTCCAGTCGTCGGACAGGCCCGTCGGGTACTTCACCCCGGCGGCGTCGAGAAGCTTCTTGTTGCCGTAGACGCCGAGGCCCGAGTCGTACATGCCCAGGCCGTAGTGCCTGCCGCCGACCGCGCCCTGCGCCTTGGCGGCGGCGGTGGCGTTGGCCATGGTCCGGGAGGAGACGTAGTCGTCGATCGCGGTGAGCTTCTTGTTGTAGACGAAGTTCGCCATGGTCGGGCCGTCGAACTCCATCACGTCCGGCAGCTGGGAGGCGTCGGTGGCGGTGATGGTCTTGGTGTAGTCGTTGCCGGGGATCAGCTTCAGCTCGACCTTGATCTTGTCCTGGGAGGAGTTGAAGGACTTCACCGCGTTCTGCAGTACGGCGTCCTCGCTCTTCTGTCCCTGGTGGGCCCAGACGCTGATCGTGCCCGTGCCGCTGCCGGCCTCCGCGGAGGTGTCGGCGCCACCGCCCCCGCCGCAGGCGGCCAGCGCCGCGAGGGGCAGGACGAGCGCCAGGCCCGTGCGGGCGGTGCGGCGGTGGCTTCTGCTGGTCGGACTCATGGTGCGTGCCTCCGTGCGGTGCGAGGGTTCGAGGTGCTGGTGCTTTCCGGCGTGGGGGAGTGGGGCTCTCGGGTTTCGCCGGCCGTGCGTGGGGCTTCGGGGGCCCGGCGGCCGTGGCGGGGAGCCGGTCGAGGGGTCACTGGGGTCCGCGCGGGCGCGGTGGTGCGGTCGTCTCGCGCAGGACCAGGCGAATGGGCATCTGTACATGCCCCGGCGGCTCGGCGTCCGGCTCGTCGAGCTGTCGCAGCAGGAGCCGGGCGGCCTCGGCGCCCTGGCCGGCGACCGGCTGGGCGACGGTGGTCAGCCCGACCACGTCGGCCAGTTCGTGATCGTCGAAGCCGATGACGGACACGTCGTCCGGCACTCTCAGCCGGTGCCGCCGCAGGGCGCGGAGCGCGCCCATCGCCATCTCGTCGGACTGGGCGAACACGGCCGTCGGCGGCCGGGAGGCGGCCAGCAGCTCGGTCATGGCCCGCTCACCGCCCTCGACGGTGTAGTCGCCGTCCGCTTCCAGGGCCGGGTCGTGCGCTATGCCGGATTCGGCCAGGACGTCCAGGTAGGCCTGGCGGCGTTCGACGGGAGTGGTCCAGTGCAGCGGGCCGCTGGTTCCGCTGATCATGCCGATCCGGCGGTGGCCGAGGTTCGCCAGGTGGCGTACGGCGCTCTCCGCGCCGGCGCGGTCGTCGATCCCGACCACGGTGAAGCCGGGCCGGGCGTCGCCGACCGTGCTGGCCAGCGGCACTCCCAGGGAACGCAGCGCGGCGGACTCCTCCTCGTCCGGGATGAGCAGCGACAGCACGGCGTCCACCCGCTTGCGGACCGGCATCTTGGTGAAGAAGCGCTTGCGGGTCTCCGGTGAGCCCAGGTTGTACAGCAGGACGTCGTATCCGGCGGCGCTGAACACGTGCTCGGCGGCGTCCAGCACGGTGCCGAAGAACCAGCGGCCCACGTACGGGACGACGACCCCGATGGTGAAGGTGCGGCCGCTGGCCAGGCTGGACGCCGAGCGGGACGCCGTGTACCCGAGCTGTGCGGCGACGGCGGTGATCTGGGCGCGCACCTCGTCGGAGACGCCCGTCCGGCCGCGCAGGGCTCGGGACACGGTGGACGCCGAGACTCCGGCGGCGCGGGCGACATCGGTGATGCTGACGGTCACAGCGCTTTTCTCCCGTCGGTTTCACGTCGGTGTGGTCTGTGGGTGTCGTGACCGTAAACCCGGCCTTGCTGTTGCGCAAGCGTTTGCGTTCAGTTTTACTTGGGCCGATTCCCAAGCGAGACCTGAGGAATCGATGATCAGCGCACACGCTTGGGCGCTGCGAGCCGACAGGAACTGTGCATGCGATACGCCCCGCCCGGCCTCTGCGTGAACGACTTCGCCCTGCTCCGCGACGACGACGGCACCTATGTGGTGCTGCATCTGCAGGGGCCGTGGACGGCCGAGTTCGACCATCTGCGGATGGAGACCTCCTACGGGCGGGCCACCTCCACGGACCTGGTCGGCTGGCGGCCCGAGGGCGCCGCCTTCGGCAACGGTCTGCCCGGCCGCTTCGACGAGCGGGCGGTGTGGACCATGCACCCGATCCGCCACGGCCACGGTGGTGACCGCGGTGCGACGGCGATGTTCTACACGGGCGTCCGCGGTCTCACCCCCGGCGGCTGGCCGCTGCAGTCCGTCGGGCTGGCGTACTCGGACCGCACCGACGGCACCGGCTGGCGGCGCCACGGCACGGGGCCGGTCGTCGAGGCGGACGCGCGCTGGTACCGCACCGGCGAACGCATGGGCTGGCGCGACCCGTTCGTCGTCCGCGACGACGAGACGGACGGCTGGTTCATGGTCGTGTGCGCCGCGGACGCCTCGCTCCCGGTGGAGACCGGTGGCTGTGTGGCGTGGGCGACCTCGGACGATCTGGAGCACTGGACGGTCCACCCGCCGCTCGTCTCACCCGGTGACGTGGACGAGTTCGAGTGCCCGGTCCTGGAGCGCCTCGACGACGGCAGTTGGCTGCTGCTCGGCTCCATCGGGGCCACGCGCGGCTTCGAGGCGTGGACCGCACCCAGGCTGCGCGGTCCGTGGACCCGCCGCGGTCCCCTCGGCCCGACCGGCTCCTACGCCCCGCGCGTCATCGCCGCTCCCGACGGCTCCCGGGTCGTCCTGCACACCACCCCCCGCCGTGTCGGCCTCACCGACTCCGGGGAACGCTGCCGCGGCATGCTCGCCCAGCCCAAGTCCCTGGTCCTGCCGCAGGATTCGGCGCCCCGCCTGGAGTGGTGGCCGGGTCTGGACGGCTGGCTGGGCGAGGAGACGGAGGAACCGGCGCTGCACGCGGTCGGCGACATCGGCATCCGCGGCCGCGTCGAGATCACCCTGCGGACCGACGCCGACGGCGGCTGCGCCCTGGTGGTCTGCTGCGACGGCAAGAACGTTCGGGTCACCGGCCCCGAGGGCGCGATCCTGGGGGAGACCGTCCTGCCGGAGCCGGCCACCGCGCTGCGCGTCCTCACGGTCGGCGAGTACGTCGAGGTCTACGCCGACGACGTCTTCGTCCTGACCACCCTGTGCTACGCGGGGCGCCCCGCCCCGTGGACGGCGGTCTCGGACGGGCGGACCCGCACGATCCCCGTCCGTCCGGTCCGGCTGCCCGACCCCGGCCGCGACGACGCCTCGGCCGTGTGGCCCGGCCCGGTGTCCGGCGGACAGACCCGGCGTTGAGAGGCCCGGCAGCGGGCGTCAGGTGACGGATGTCAGGCGACGAGCGTGAGGTGACGGGCGTCAGGTGACGAAGGCGGGGCCGGGGGCCCCGCCCGCACCGCGCTCAGCCCCGGCTCACGGCCATACGAGGCAGTACGGCTGGTGCCCGGCCTCGTGCAGCCGGTGCGAGAAGTCCTGCCACTCGTGCAGCAGTTGGTACACGTTGAACGCGTCCCGGGGGCCGCCGCGGTCCGGGACGGTCGACCAGATGAAGGCGGCCGCGCCCACCGCTTCCTCGCCGATGTCCCGCAGCGGGTCGACGACGGTCATGGGGAGCTTCACGACGGCGTAGTCGGGGTGGAGGACGACCAGCTCCAGCGGGGGCACCTTGTGCAGCGGGACGCCTTCGATGCCGGTCAGGACCATCGCGGCCATCGTCTCCGGCTTGATCTTGGTGAACATGCCGTTCATGCCGAGCTCGTCGCCGCCGAGCTCCTCGGGGCGCATCGAGATCGGGACGCGGGCCGCCGTGGCGCCGTCCGGTGCGCCGAAGTACTTGTACGTCACCCCCACCCGACCACCATTCCTGCTTCCCGCCTCGAGTCGGTCGACCTGGTCGACCCGTCGGTCGACCCGCTCGGACTCACCCGGTGCGCCTTGTGCCTGTGTCTGTCGTGCTTCGCCGCTTTCCTCCGCGTTGCGCCGGTGCCTTCCCCGCCGGGCACGTCGAGGACCCAGGTCGTCAGTCCCCTCGCCCAGTCCACCACCGCGATGCATATCTCCACCCGACTGCTTTTCTAGGACGCGCCGGCACCGCCGCGCAACCCGATCATCGTGTCAGTGACCTCCCCCACGGCCGCCCGCCGAAACGTGCGGTGAAACACCTGTCCGCAGGAAAACTCGCAGTCCCTCGACACACGGTCGGTGAGAGCTACGTCTGTCAGGCCCGTTCCGACTCAGTTTCGCAGATGGTGAAGCGGCCGGCGGAGCCGCGTGCGCCATGGCCGGGTCCGCGGAGGGAGCCGCGGCCGCGGCACCGGCCGGGTCCGCAGCAGCCGCGGCGGGCATGGCCAGCGGGGCCCGGCCCCCGCTGGCCTACCCTGGGAGGTCACTGGCAACCGGAGTCCAGCAAGTCGGAGAAGGTCGGAGAAGTCGCAGGTCATGAGCGAACTGCCCTATTCATACGATGCGCCCGTCTCGCAGGCGCTGTTCGACCGTGCGTCCGTGGTCACGCCGGGCGGCGTGAACTCGCCGGTGCGCGCGTTCCGCGCCGTGGGCGGCACGCCGCGGTTCATGGTGTCCGGCACCGGCCCGTATCTGACGGACGCCGACGGGCGGGAGTACGTCGACCTGGTCTGCTCCTGGGGGCCCATGATCCTCGGGCACTCGCACCCCGAGGTGATCGCCGCCGTGCAGGAGGCCGTCACCCGCGGCACCTCCTTCGGCACGCCCGGTGAGGGCGAGGTCGCGCTCGCCGAGGAGATCGTGGCGCGGGTGGCGCCCGTCGACCAGGTGCGCCTGGTGTCCAGCGGCACCGAGGCCACCATGTCGGCCATCCGGCTCGCCCGCGGCTTCACCCGGCGCACCAAGGTGATCAAGTTCGCCGGCTGCTACCACGGGCACGTCGACTCGCTCCTCGCGGCGGCGGGCAGCGGGGTCGCCACCTTCGCCCTGCCGGACACGCCCGGCGTCACCGGCGCGCAGGCCGGCGACACGATCGTCCTGCCGTACAACGACCTGGAGTCCGTGCAGGAGGCCTTCCACCGGCATCCCGGTGAGATCGCCTGCGTGATCACCGAGGCCTCGCCCGGGAACATGGGCGTCGTGCCGCCGCTGCCCGGGTTCAACCAGGGGCTCAAGGACGCCTGCCGGGCCAACGGCGCGCTGTTCGTCTCCGACGAGGTGATGACGGGCTTCCGCACCAGCCGCTCCGGGTGGTTCGGGATCGACGGGGTCACGCCCGACCTGATGACCTTCGGCAAGGTCATGGGCGGCGGCTTCCCGGCCGCGGCGTTCGGCGGGCGGGCCGACGTCATGGAGCACCTCGCGCCCGCCGGGCCCGTCTACCAGGCCGGCACGCTCTCCGGGAACCCGGTCGCCACCGCGGCCGGCCTGGCCCAGCTCCGGCTCCTCGACGACGCCGCGTACGCCAAGGTGAACGAGGTCTCCACACGGATCCAGTCGCTGGTGTCGGAGGCGCTGACCAAGGAAGGCGTCGCGCACACCCTGCAGAGCGCCTCCAACATGTTCTCCGTCTTCTTCACGGACCGTCCCGTCCGCGACTACGAGGACGCCAAGGCGCAGGAGTCGTTCCGCTTCACCGCCTTCTTCCACTCGTTGCTGGCGAACGGCGTCTACCTGCCGCCGTCGTCCTTCGAGTCCTGGTTCGTGTCCACGGCCCACGACGACACGGCCGTCCAGAGAATCGCCGACGCCCTCCCGGCGGCGGCCCGAGCGGCTGCGGAGGCCACGGCCTGATGAGCACCTTCGAGAAGAACGGCGCCGCCCAGGACATCACCGTCGTCCACCTCATGCGGCACGGCGAGGTCCACAACCCCGACGGCGTGCTCTACGGCCGCCTCGACGGCTACCACCTCTCCGAGCTGGGCCGGCGGATGGCCGACCGGGTCGCCGAGCACCTCGCCTCCCGCGACGTCACCCACGTCGTCGCCTCCCCGCTGGAGCGGGCGCAGGAGACGGCGACGCCCATCGCCAAGGCCCACGGGCTCGACCTGGCCTCCGACGCGCGGCTGCTGGAGGCCGAGAACGTCTTCCAGGGCAAGACGTTCGGGGTGGGGGACGGGGCGCTGCGCCGGCCGGAGAACTGGAAGCACCTCGTCAACCCGTTCAAGCCGTCCTGGGGCGAGCCCTACGTCGACCAGGTCGTGCGGATGATGGGCGCACTGGACGCGGCGAAGGACGCGGCCCGCGGGCACGAGGCCGTGCTGGTCAGTCATCAGCTGCCGATCTGGATCGTGCGGTCCTACGTCGAGCGGCGGCGGCTGTGGCACGACCCGCGCAAGCGGCAGTGCACGCTGGCCTCGCTGACGACGTTCACGTACCAGGGCGACCGGATCATGTCGGTCGGGTACACCGAACCGGCCCTCGACCTGGTGCCGGCGCACCTGCGCGCCGGAGCCAAGCCGGTGCCGGGCAAGGGCAAGGCCTTCGGCGCATAACGGGTGATGACGGCCGTCCGGCCGGGCACTCCACTCCGCCGGCCCGGCCGCGTGGCTGAAATCCCCCTTCTGTTACCGAATCCGGAACTATGGGCGGAACCTTGTCGTTCATCATGTCCTCTGAATGGGTGACCACCTGAGGATCTGATGAACGAGGACGCCATGCGCACGATCACCCGAAGGGGAGCACTCGGACTCGGGGCCGGAGCCGCGGCCGTGGCCGGAATGGCCGGCTGCGGCAGCCTCACGAGTTCGGACGACCCCTCCCCCGCCGGTGGTTCGAAGAAGGGCGCCAAGGACGGCGGCTCCGGCAGTCCCCGTCCGACGGCCGCCGCCCGCCCCCTCGGCGACGGCTCCACGTCCTTCACCGGCAAGCAGCCCCACCAGCCGGCCAAGCCGGTGCCGCTCCAGCCCGGCGAGGAGCCGCCGCAGTTCGTCGTCTTCTCGTGGGACGGCGCGGGCGAGGTCGGCAACGGACTCTTCGACCGCTTCCTCGACCTCGCCAAGGCGCACGGCGCGAGCATGACCTTCTTCCTCTCCGGGCTGTATCTGCTGCCCGAGTCGAAGAAGCGGCTCTACGACCCGCCGAACAACCCCCGCGGCGCCTCCGACATCGGCTATCTCACCGACGAGCACGTCAAGATGACGCTCGCGGGCGTCCGCCGCGCCTGGCTCGAGGGGCACGAGATAGGCACCCACTTCAACGGTCACTTCTGCGGCGAGGGCCACGGCTCGGTCGGCAAGTGGACGCCGGCGCAGTGGCGCAGCGAGATAGACCAGGCGAAGAAGTTCGTGAAGGAGTGGCGGACCAACACCGGCTGGACCGACCTGCCCGCGCTGCCCTTCGACTACGACAAGGAACTCGTCGGCGGCCGCACGCCCTGTCTGCTCGGTCAGGACAACCTGCTGCCCACCGCCCGTGCCCTCGGCTGGCGTTACGACGCCTCCTCGCCGGGCGGCCGTCAGGTGTGGCCGAAGAAGAAGGGCGGGCTCTGGGACCTGCCGTTGCAGCAGATACCTTTCCCGGGACGCGGCTTCGAGGTCCTCTCGATGGACTACAACATGCTCGCCAACCAGTCGGTCAACTCGACCAAGGCGCCCGCCCACAACTACCCGGGCTGGCGACAGCAGTCCTCCCAGGCGTACATACAGGGATTCAAGCGGGCATTCGAGACGAACCGGGCGCCCTTCTTCGTCGGCAACCACTTCGAGCAGTGGAACGGCGGCATCTACATGGACGCCGTCGAGGAGGCCTTCAAGCACATCGCGCGCGAGAAGGAGAAGGGTGCGGACGTGCGCATCGTCTCCTTCCGGCAGTTCGTGGACTGGATCGACGTCCAGAAGCCCGAGGTGCTCGAGAAGCTGCGCACCCTCGACGTCGGCCAGCAGCCGGCCGGCGGCTGGAAGACGTTCCTGGCGGCGCCCCCGAAGTCGCCTACGGCCCCGAAGTCGCCGACCGGCTCCGCGTCTGCCGGCTGAGATGCGGGTTTCTCCCCGCAAGGGGGGTGCGCAAGATCCTCAGAACGGGCATGCGAAACTTTTCACATGAGTGCCGCATGGATCCGTCCGCGCCGCCCCGCAGTCCTCGGCGCGGGTGCCGTCGTCGCCGCGTTGCTGCTGTCCGCCTGCGGCTCCGGCGGCACCTCGGGCGGGGGCGGCGGCACCAACTTCGTCCTCGGCAAGGACGGCATCTCCACCGCCGAGAAGGGGCAGCGGGCGCAGGTCCCCGACCTGTCGGGTGAGACCGTCGCGGGCAAGCAGCTGGACATCGCGTCCTTCAAGGGCAAGATCGTCGTCCTGAACGTGTGGGGCTCCTGGTGTGCTCCGTGCCGCGCCGAGGCGCCCAACTTCGAGAAGGTCTCCAAGGACCTGCAGGGCAGGGGCGTGCAGTTCGTCGGCATCAACGTCGCCGACCCCCAGGTGCGCAGCGCCCTCGCCTTCGAGGAGCAGTACGGCGTCACCTACCCCAGCCTGTACGACCCCAGCAGCAAGCTGATCCTCCGCTTCCGCAAGGGCACGCTCAACCCGCAGGCCATCCCCTCCACGCTCGTCGTCGACCGGGAGGGGAAGATCGCCGCCCGCTCGCTGGCGGCGCTCAGCGAGGAGAAGCTGCGCAAGATGATCGCCCCGATCCTCGCGGAGAAGTGACGTGAGCGCGCTCACCACGTTCGCCGCCGCCACCGACCCCAACCAGACGGTGATGAGCGGCGCCCTGCTGCTCGCCCTGCCGCTGGCCCTGCTCGGCGGTCTCGTCTCCTTCTTCTCGCCCTGCGTCCTGCCGCTCGTACCGGGCTATCTCTCCTATGTCACCGGCGTGACCGGTACCGACCTCGCCGAGGCCCGGCGGGGACGGATGGTCGCCGGCGCCTCCCTGTTCGTCCTCGGCTTCACCGCCGTGTTCGTCTCCGGCGGGGCCCTGTTCGGCTACTTCGGCCAGACGCTCCAGGAGAACCAGGGCGTCCTGTCCAAGGTGCTGGGCGTGCTCATGATCCTCATGGGTGTCTTCTTCATGGGCCTGATGCCCTGGATGACGCAGCGGGAGTTCCGCTTCCACCGCAGGCCCGCCGCGGGGCTCGTCGGCGCCCCCTTCCTCGGCGCGCTGTTCGGCATCGGGTGGACCCCCTGCATCGGTCCGACCCTCGCCTCCGTCATCGCCCTCTCCTCCCAGCAGGGGAGCGCGGGCCGCGGTGCCATACTGACCGTCGCCTACTGTCTCGGCCTCGGCGTGCCGTTCGTGCTCGCCGCGGTCGCCTTCCGCAAGGCGCTCGGCGCCTTCGGCTGGGTCAAGCGCCACTACGTCTGGGTGATGCGCGTGGGCGGCATCATGATGATCGTGACCGGTCTGCTGCTGCTGACCGGTGCGTGGGACCGCATCGTGCAGGACATGCAGTCCTGGTCCGCCGGCTTCACTGTGGGGATCTGATCCATGAGCAAGAGCACGGCCAACGCCGGCCCCGGTGAGACGCCGGCCGCCGCCGAGGAGCAGGACCTCGGCGCAGCCGGCTCCCAGCTGTCGACCGCGCCCGCGGACTCGCTCGCGAACATGCCCGGCCTGGGCGTCGTCGGCTGGGCCCGCTGGTTCTGGCGTCAGCTCACCTCCATGCGGGTCGCCCTGCTGCTTCTGCTGCTGCTCGCGCTCGGGGCGATCCCCGGCTCGCTGATCCCGCAGTCCGGCAACGACGAGACGAAGGTCGCCGACTTCCGCCGGGCCCACGAGAGCCTCGCCGTCGTCTACGACCGGCTCGGCCTCTTCCACGTCTACAGCTCGGTGTGGTTCTCCGCGATCTACCTCCTGCTGTTCGTCTCCCTCGTCGGCTGCATCGTGCCCCGCACCTGGCAGTTCGTGGGCCAGCTGCGCGGCCGCCCGCCGGGGGCGCCGAGGACCCTCACCCGGCTGCCGGCCTACACGACCTGGCGTACGCGGGCCGAGCCGGAAGAGGTGCGCGAGGCCGCGCTGGCACTCCTGCGCAAGCGCCGCTTCCGCGCCCACCCGGCAGGGGACGCCGTCGCCGCGGAGAAGGGCTATCTGCGCGAGGTCGGCAATCTCGCCTTCCACATCGCCCTCATCGTCATGCTGGTCGCCTTCGCCTGGGGCCAGCTCTTCAAGT
Source organism: Streptomyces sp. P3 (assembly GCF_003032475.1). Lineage (NCBI taxonomy): Bacteria > Bacillati > Actinomycetota > Actinomycetes > Kitasatosporales > Streptomycetaceae > Streptomyces > Streptomyces sp. P3. The sequence continues at coordinate 1,437,659 of NZ_CP028369.1, read as the reverse complement.
CCGAGGGCAACAAGCTCCTCGTCGAGGGCAGCGCAGGGTTCTCCAACACCCTCATCTCCTACGACGACTTCAAGTCCGGCAACCTCTTCGACACCGACGACCTGAACCCGTTCAGCTTCACCCTGGACAAGTTCACCGGCACCTACGAGACGTCGGGCCCCAACACCGGCACCCCGCGCACCTACCAGGCCGCCCTCACCTACAGCGTGGGCGCGTACGGCAAGGACGAGAAGACCGTCGTCAAGGTCAACCACCCGCTGGAGATCGACGACTCGAAGGTCTACCTCACCGCCCACGGCTACGCCCCGGTGATCACCGTCCGCGACGGCAAGGGCAAGATCGTCTTCCAGGACGCCGTCCCGCTGCTGCCGCTCGACTCCAACGTCACCTCGTCGGGTGTGATCAAGGTCCTCGACGGCTACCGGAACGCCCGGGGCGTCAGCGAGCAGCTGGGCATCTCGGCGTTCTTCCTGCCGACGTACACGCCGGGCAGCGAGACCGCCTCCACGTTCCCCTCGCTGCGCAACCCGGTGCTGAACCTGACGCCCTACCACGGCTACCTCGGCGTCAACTCGGGCATCCCGCAGAGCGTGTACCAGCTCGACAAGGCCCATATGAAGGGCTTCAAGGACTCCAAGAACGCGCAGCTGCGCGAGAACCTCAAGCCCGGCGAGACCATGACCCTCCCCGGTGGGGCGGGCACGGTCACCTACGACGGCACCCGCCAGTGGGCCAACTTCCAGGTCACCCAGCAGCCGGGCAGCGGCTGGGCGCTGGGCGGCGCGATCACCGCGATCTTCGGGCTCGCCGCCTCCCTGTTCATCCAGCGCCGCCGGGTGTGGGTGCGGGCCGTACGGGGAGCCGACGGGGTGACGGTCGTCGAGATGGCCGGCCTCGGCCGCAGCGAGTCCGCCAAGGTGCCCGAGGAGCTCGGCGCTCTCGCCGCGACCCTGTACGACCAGGCCCCCGGGGCGCCCGACCCCGCGGACGACTCACCCGAATCCACCGACCCCCATGTCGTACCCGCCGAAAAAGGGGCTGAGCAGTGACTCTCGCCGCCGCGACCGAGTTGGCCGCCGCCACCAACGAACATCTCGCGAGCATCAGCAACACGCTGATCTACTCGTCGATGGCCGTCTACACCCTGGCCTTCTTCGCGTACATCGCCGAATGGCTCCTCGGCAGCCGCAGCAAGGTCGGCCGGACCGCCGCCGCGCTCACCGCCCAGCAGGGCGCGAAGACGAAGGCGAAGGGGCCGGCCGTCACCGTGACGAAGGGCGGCTCCACCGCCGTCCTGGAGCGGCCGCAGGTCGTGGTGCGTTCCGCGGCCGGCGCGCGTGACGTGCCCGACGGGCCGGGCGCGCACGGCGGCGACGAGCAGGGCGACATGTACGGCCGCATCGCCATCTCCCTCACGGTGCTCGCCTTCCTGGTCGAGGTGGGCGGCGTGATCGCCCGTGCGGCCTCGGTGCAGCGGGCGCCGTGGGGCAACATGTACGAGTTCAACATCACCTTCTCCACGGTGGCCGTCGGCGTGTACCTCGGCCTGCTCGCGCTGAAGAAGAACGTGCGCTGGCTCGGCCTGTTCCTGATCACCACGGTCCTGCTGGACCTCGGCCTCGCGGTGACGGTCCTCTACACGGCGAGCGACCAGCTGGTCCCCGCCCTGCACTCGTACTGGCTGTACATCCACGTCTCCACCGCGATCTTCTGCGGCGCGGTGTTCTACGTCGGCGCGGTCGCCACGATCCTGTACCTGTTCAAGGACTCCTACGAGAACAAGCTCGCGACCGGCGGCAAGCCGGGCAGGTTCGCGAACTCGGTCCTGGACCGGCTCCCCGCCTCCGCCTCCCTCGACAAGTTCGCCTACCGCGTGAACGCCGCCGTCTTCCCGCTGTGGACGTTCACGATCATCGCGGGCGCGATCTGGGCGGGCGACGCGTGGGGCCGCTACTGGGGCTGGGACCCCAAGGAGACCTGGTCGTTCATCACCTGGGTCGCGTACGCCTGCTACCTGCACGCCCGCGCCACCGCCGGCTGGAAGGGCCGCAAGGCCGCCTACCTGGCGCTGCTCGCCTTCGGCTGCTGGCTGTTCAACTACTACGGCGTCAACATCTTCATCTCCGGCAAGCACTCCTACGCCGAGGTGAAGACCCTCGGCGCGCTTACCGGCATCACCTTCTGAGACGACGCGGCGAAGGCCGGTTCTCGTACGGAGGCGCAGGCCCTGGCTGCGGCCGACGTTCGTCGCGGCCGCCGTGACGGACATCCGCCAGATCGCGTGGTGCCCGTCCGGTCACGCAGGGGGCCTCACGCGGCGGCGGGGCCGGTCTGCGCGCCGTCGGTCACCAGTCCGCGTCGGCGGTGGTCTTCCCCGGGCCGAGGACCTGCACATGGCCGTGGTCGCCGTACACGGACAGCCGCCAGCGGGCGAAGACCTCGGCGGTGCGGTCGGCCCCCGCCTGCTCCCACACGCCGTAGTCGACGTGGACGACGGCCACACTGCGGACCTGGCCCGCGGGCACGCGGACGTGGACGCCCGTCACATGGGCGGCGACGGCGGCGTCCGCCTTCGGGACGCTCGACGCGAGGTAGGCGCGGAACTCGCGGAGCATCGGGAACCAGCGGTGCGGACCCTCCGTCGGCACGCTCCCGCCGTCGTCCGTCGTGTCGCCCACGGGAGGGGCGTCGCCCTGGTCGTCGGTGGTGGTGTCGGGAAGGGTGCCCTGGTCGTCGGAAGTGGTGTCCGGGAGGGTGCCCTGGTCGTCGGTGGTGGTGTCCGGGAGGGTGCCCTGGTCGTCGGTGGTGGTGTCGGGGCCGGAGCCCTGGTCGTCGGAAGTGGTGTCGGGAAGGTTCTCCTCGCCGTCGTCGCTCGTCTCGTCCCTCGCGGACGAGCCCCCTGCGGACTGGGCCCCTGCCGCCTGCGTTCCCGGGCGTTCCGTGCCGCAGGCGGCCACCGGCAGACAGCAGCAGACGAGCAGCGCCGCGACGGGCGCGTACCGGTTCCTCACGAACTTCATCGGCGGTCCCCCTTTGCACGGTGAGAGAGGCTCGCGGGGGTCCGGGGTTGCCTCGACGGTGCCGGAGATGTGCGGTGGGGCAGGTTCCGGTGGCCCGGAGGTCGCCCGTTCGAGTGGCGGCGTTGCCCCCGGCCGTCCGCCGCAGCAGCATGAGCGCATGGATCACCTTCTGGATCGGCCGACCGCCCGGACCTGGCTGGCCACCGCCGTCGCCGAGGCGCGGGCCGGACTCGCCGAGGGCGGCATCCCCGTCGGCGCGGCACTGTACGGCCCGGACGGCACGCTTCTCGGCCGCGGCCACAACCGCCGCGTCCAGGACGACGACCCCTCCGTGCACGCCGAGACGGCAGCCTTCCGCGCGGCGGGCCGGCAGCGGTCGTACCGCGGCACGACGATGGTGACGACCCTCTCCCCGTGCTGGTACTGCTCCGGTCTGGTCCGCCAGTTCGGCATCTCCCGGGTGGTCGTCGGAGAGACGACGACCTTCCGGGGCGGCCACGACTGGCTGGCGGAGCACGGCGTGCAGATCGTGCTGCTGGACGACGCCGAGTGCGTCGCGATGATGCGCGACTTCGTCGAGAGGAACCCGGCCCTGTGGAACGAGGACATCGGTGAATGACTCAGTGAGCGATTTGGTGCGGGATTCCCTGAGCGGCCCCGCCGCACGGCGGAGTCCGCGCATCCCCACCATCGACCTGCGGCCCTGGCTGGACGGCGACCCCGGCACCCGCGCCGCGATCGCCCGCACCGTCGACGAGGCCCTGCAGACCGCGGGCTTCCTGCTGGTCACCGGTCACGGCGTCGACCCCGTGCTGCGCCACCGCGTCCGGGAGGCAGCCCGCGCGTTCTTCACCCTTCCCGCCGAGGCGAAGCAGCCGTACGCGGCGAAGGTCGGCGGCCGCGGCTGGCTGGGACCCGGCGCAGAGGCCAACGGCTACGCGGAGGGCACCGAGACGCCCCCCGACCTCAAGGAGTCCCTGACCTTCGCCACCCGTGAGCCCTTCGACGACCCGGTGATCAACGCCGAGTGGTACGCGCCGAACGTCTGGCCCGCGCAGACACCGCAGCTCCGGGCGCTGTGCGAGGAGTACCTGGAGCGGATGGCCGACCTGGAGAAGGAACTGCTGTCCCTGCTCGGCGAGGCCCTCGGCCTCGAACCGGACTTCTTCTCCCGCCACATGGACCATCCCACCTACGGCTTCAACATCAACTGGTACCCGGGGACCGACGTCGTCGGCGAGCCGCAGCCCGGTCAGTTCCGCATCGGCCCGCACACCGACTTCGGCACCGTCACGATCCTCGACCGGCAGGTCGGCAAGGGCGGGCTCCAGGTCTGGACGGACGCCGGCGGCTGGGAGGACGCGCCCTTCGACCCGGCCGCCTTCACCGTCAACGTCGGTGATCTGCTGGCCCGTTGGACCGGCGACCGATGGCGCTCCGGGCGGCACCGGGTCCTGCCGCCCCCGGCCGACGAGCCATCCGAGGAGCTGATGTCCCTCGTCTACTTCGGCGAGTGCACCCCGGGGACGCTCGTGGAGTCGGTGCCCGCGCCGGTCGGCAGGGTGGCGTACGAGCCGGTCGACTCGCATGTCTACCTGCGCGAGAAGCTGGACTCGATCACCGTCGGCTGACCTGCGTCCCGTTTCCGGCCGGAAACACACATCCCACGGTGGGGCCCTGTTCCCACCTGCGGACTCGGCCTCTCCGCCGAGAGCCTCGCCGACATCAACGGGAGGCCGGCCGACGTGCCGACGTGCCGACGGCCCCGGACACCGACACCTGTCAGCGTATGGGCCTGTTCGTGGTGGGTCGCATCTGCGCGCTGTACGGATTCCGCGTCCAGTTGCGTCCCGACGAGACGGGCGGCGTCACCGCGCTGGTCATGCTGCCGACCGCCGCCGTCTCCTCCCTTCACCTGGACGCTCAGGGCACGGACACCTGGGACTCGTACACCGCGTAGTCGGCGACGGTGCGGCGGTAGCGGGCGTGCCCGGTCTCCCGGGTGTGCCCGTGCCGCCACGCCTCCACGTCGGCGGGGTGTCGCCGGGCCCCGGACCCGGCGGGGCACTCGGTGCAGGCCGTCTCGTACTCCGCCCCTGCGGAGGCGTCCGGTACGAGGGCGGAGTCCCGCAGCCCCAGCAGGGGCGCGTGGTAACGGAGTTGATGGCGGCGGAGCAGGACGTCCGCGTCGGTCTCGGCGCTGCCGTCGTGCCGGGCGCGGGCGTCGTCACGCAGGGCTGCCAGATCGTCGCAGGCCGCGCAGTCGCGGACGGGGGCGGGACCGGGACGGGTGCCGGGGTCGGTGCCCGGGGCCGATGGTTCCTGCGAGCCGTGGAACGAGCGGGAGTTGGCCGCGCGGACGCCCGCGCTGAGGCGTTCGCCGGGGGTGGCCGGGCGCAGCGACTGCGGGCGGGCCTCCCACTCCCGGCCGCCGCCGACCGGGCGCAGCAGCGCGTACGGGCCCGCCTTGCCCTGGTACTCGCCCACGCTGTCCGAGGCGGGGTCATAGACGACCGTTCCCGTTTCGAACTGGTTCTCGGTGCTTTCGGCCATGCTCGTCCGTGCCCTCTCCGTACCGACTTCGTGACTCTGGGTGTGTCGAGCGTCGCGTGCGGGCACGGTGCGTATCAATGCCCGACGCGTGCCAACGGACGCCTGTCACGGAGGGGGACGCACGTGACCACCAACGCCGCCCTGTTCGGCGAGCTGCTGCGCCACTTCCGCGAGGGGGCGCTGCTGACGCAGGACGGACTGGCCAAGGCGATCCCCTGCGACCGGTCCCTGGTGGCCCGGGTGGAGGCGGGAACGCGGGTTCCCCAGGAGCCGTTCGCGAAGACCTGCGACGAAGTCCTCGGCACCGGCGGGGCGCTGGCCCGGCTGTGGGGCCGCGTCGACTGGTATCCACAGGTGGAGCATCCGGACTGGTTCGAGCGCAGGGCGAGGATGGACGCCGAGGCAGTCTCCCTGCGGGCGTATCAGACGCACGTCATGCCCGGCCTGCTGCAAACCCCTGTCTACGCGGAGGCCTTGTTCGCACGCCGTCTTCCGCAAGCCGACGACGTGGAGGACCGTGTCAGGGCCCGGCTCAGCCGCCAGCAGCGCTTCTACGAAGAGGGCGGACCGTACTACTTCGCGGTGCTGGACGAGACCTGCCTGCGCCATGTCGTGGGAGGGCGTGAGGTCATGCGGGAGCAGTGCGCGCATCTGCTGAGAGTGGGAGCGCTCTCCAACATCCGTATCCAGGTGGTCCCGTTGGGTCGCCCTGAAATCGACCGGCCCGACACCTCGCTGTCGTTGATCAGGCTTCCCGACGGACACGAGTGGGTCTACTCCGAGTCCCTGGATCGAGGTCACTTCAGCGACGATCCGGCAGCCTTCCTGGCTCACAGCCATACCTATGATGTGCTCAGGGCCGACGCACTGTCAGCCTCCGAGTCCGCCGCTCTGATCAGCGACGTGATGGAAGGGTACGAGCATCATGAGCCAGCCCGAACCGAGCGCGGTCACCTGGATCAAGAGCAGCTACAGCGGAGCAAACGGCGGCGACTGCATCGAAGTCAGCCCCGATTTCCTCGCCGCCGTCCCCGTCCGTGACAGCAAGAACCCCGACGGCCCGGTGATCGTCCTCGCGCGGAGCGCCTGGGCCGCGTTCGTCGAGTCCGCGTCTGATATCGACTTCCGAAGCTCTTGATATCGGGACGACGTGGGAACCGGCCGAACCGGGAAGGACGCAGGAAGGACGCATGGCACGGACAGTCGTCGACGTGGACGACGAGATGCTCGCCGACTGACCGGGGCCGTCCGGCTCAGCCTTCCTTGGGCTCCTCGCCCGACTCGCGGCGCTTCAGTTCGTCCTCGCGGCGGCGCAGGTCGGCCTCCCAGTCCTTGAGGAGCTTCTCGTCCTTGTCGTCCGCGTCCTTGCTGTTCCCGTCCTTCAGGGACTTGAGGAACTCGGGGTTGTCGTCCGGCGCGACGAACTCCGTGCGGGGGCCGCGGTGCCACTGCGACGGTGTGGAGCCGCCCGCCGGCGCGTGCCGCGTCTTCCCGGCCACCAGCCAGGCGATCGGGCCCACGAGCACCTCGCCGAAGAGCAGGATGATGATCACCCAGATCACCTTCGGCAGCCCGCGCACCTCCTCCTCGGGGGTGTTCAGGCAGTCGATGAAGGCGTAGATCCACAGTGCCAGGACCAGCAGGAACGGCAGATACCTGAGCATGGTGGCGGGCTCTCCCAGAAGACGGTGACGGGGCGTGGGGTGGCCCCGGTGACCGGGCCAGGGTAGCGGGTGGGGAGAATGCTGCCGGTGGCTTGCGCCGCTGCCGGAGCTCCCGGACCCGGTGGCGGCCGACACGGGGGAGGAACCATGCATCCGGCATTCGTCGAGGAACGTTTCATCAGCCGCGCGGAGAATCGTCGCGGCCTGGGGGTCATCCTGCTCGGCATCGCGGCCGCACTGTGGGTGTACGCGGCCTGGCAGATGTTCTCGCCGTACGAGACGGAGGGCGGCACGGAGTGTGACGCGCCCGCCGTCGCGGAACGCGAGGCGTCCGAAAACGGTCTCTGGAAGACCACGCGCTGCGCCACCGAACGTGACTGGCCCCGGCCGGTCACCGCCCTGCTCCTGGCAACGCCCCTCGCCACGGCGGGCGGCGCGCTGTACGCCACGGGCGCGGCGAGCGTGGGGCTGCGGCGGCACGAGCAGGACGTGGAGCGGGCCAGGGGGTGATGCGTCGGCCCGGAGGGGGCCTCGGCGATACTGGGACACATGGCTTACGACGATCTTCGTTCCCTGCTCAGGGCACTGGAACGCGAAGGTGACCTCAAGCGCGTCAAGGCCGAGGTCGATCCGTATCTGGAGGTCGGGGAGATCGTCGACCGGGTCCAGAAGTCCGGCGGCCCCGCGTTGCTCTTCGAGAACGTGAAGGGCTCCAGAATGCCCCTCGCGATGAACGTGTTCGGTACCGACCGGCGGCTGCTGAAGGCCCTCGGCCTGAAGTCGTACGCGGAGATCAGCGACAGGATCGGCGGCCTGCTGCGGCCGGAGCTGCCGCAGGGTTTCGTGGGCGTGCGCGAGGCGTTCGGGAAGCTCGGCGCGATGACACACGTGCCGCCGAAGAAGGTGAAGTCGCAGGACGCGCCCGTCCAGGAGGTCGTCCTGCACGGCGACGACGTCGACCTCGACGCGCTGCCCGCCCTCTTCACCTGGCCGCAGGACGGAGGCTCCTTCTTCAACCTGGGCCTCACCCACACCAAGGACCCCGAGAGCGGCATCCGCAACCTCGGCCTGTACCGCCTCCAGCGCCACGACAAGCGCACGATCGGCATGCACTGGCAGATCCACAAGGACAGCCGCAACCACTACCAGGTCGCTGCCCGCAAGGGCGAGAAGCTGCCCGTCGCCATCGCCTTCGGCTGTCCGCCCGCCGTCACCTACGCCTCCACCGCCCCGCTCCCCGGCGACATCGACGAGTACCTGTTCGCCGGGTTCCTCGCGGGCAAGCGGATCGAGATGGTCGACTGCAAGACGGTCCCGCTGCAGGTGCCCGCGCAGGCGGAGGTCGTGATCGAGGGCTGGCTGGAGCCCGGCGAGATGCTGCCGGAGGGCCCCTTCGGCGACCACACCGGCTTCTACACCCCGCAGGAGCCGTTCCCCGCCCTGACGATCGACTGCGTGACGATGCGCAAGCGGCCGCTCCTGCAGTCGATCGTGGTGGGCAGGCCGCCGACCGAGGACGGACCCCTGGGGCGGGCCACGGAGCGGTTCTTCCTGCCCCTGCTCAAGATCATCGTCCCGGACATCGTGGACTACCACCTGCCCGAGGCCGGCGGCTTCCACAACTGCGCGATCGTCTCGATCGACAAGAAGTACCCCAAGCACGCGCAGAAGGTCATGCACGCGGTCTGGGGCGCGCACATGATGTCGCTGACCAAACTGATCGTGGTCGTCGACGCCGACTGCGACGTCCACGACCTGCACGAGGTCGCCTGGCGGGCGCTCGGCAACACCGACTACGCCCGCGACCTGTCGCTCGTCGAGGGCCCGGTCGACCATCTCGACCACGCCTCCTACCAGCAGTTCTGGGGCGGCAAGGCGGGCATCGACGCGACGAGGAAATGGCCCGAGGAGGGGTACACGCGCGACGGCGGGTGGCCCGAGATGGTCGTGTCCGACCCGGAGACGGCGGCCAGGGTCGACCGCCGCTGGAAGGAGTACGGGCTGTGAGCTCAGCTTCCGCGGCGCTCCCGCAGCAGCCCGGGCGCACGAAGGCCTTCCTGCGCCTGGTGATGATCGAGCACTCCGTGTTCGCGCTGCCCTTCGCCTACATCGCCGCGCTGACGGCGATGTTCGAGCTGGACGCCAACATCCACTGGGGCCGGCTGCTGCTGGTCACCGTCTGCATGGTGGGCCTGCGCACCTTCGCCATGGCCGTCAACCGGATCATCGACCGCGAGATCGACGCCCGTAACCCGCGCACCGCGAACCGCGAACTGGTGACGGGCGCGATGTCGGTGAAGCACGCGTGGACGGGCGCGCTGATCGCCGTCGCCGTCTTCCTCGGCTCGGCGGCCATGCTCAACCCGCTCTGCCTGGCGCTCGCCCCCATCGCGGTCGTCCCGATGGTCGTCTACCCCTACGGCAAGCGGTTCACGAACTTCCCGCAGGCCATCCTGGGGCTGGCCCAGGCGATGGGGCCGATCGGCGGCTGGCTGGCGATCACCGGCGAGTGGTCCTGGGACGCGGTCGTCCTCGGTCTCGCCGTCGGCGTCTGGATCGGCGGCTTCGACCTGATCTACGCCTGCCAGGACGTCGAGGCCGACCGGGAGACCGGCGTCATGTCGGTCCCGGCCCGCTACGGTGTCCCGGCGGCCATCCGCGGCGCGCGCGTCTGCCACGCCGTGACGACCGCGCTCCTCGTCTGGTACGCGCTGGCCACCGGCGCGGGCGCGTTCTTCTGGCTGGGGCTGCTGATCGTCGCCGGCGCGTTCGTGTACGAGCACTCGATCGTCCGCCCGCACGACCTGTCCCGGCTGAACAGGGCGTTCTTCTCGACGAACGGGTTCATCGGCATCAGCCTGTTCGTCTGCGCGCTCGCCGACCTGATGGTGCGTGGGCTCACGGTGTAGTCCGGTCCTGAAGACCTCCACGCCCACCGGTACGCTCAAGGTGTGAACGCAGGAGAAACGCAGCGCGTGCCTTGGATCGTGGGGGTGTCCGGGGCGTCCGGTACGCCCTATGCCGCCGCTGTGCTGCGTGCGCTGCTCGCCGCGGGCGAGAGCGTGGACCTGGTGGTCAGCCGGGCCTCGCGGCTCACCCTGCTCGACGAGACCGGGATCTCCTTCCGGGACGCGCACTGGCGGGACGACCTGCGGGAATGGCTCGCGCGCGGGGCCGACGGCAAGCCGGGCGCGTTCGACGTGGACGTCAGCGGCGACCGGGTGCGGCACTGGGGCGCGGGGGATCTCGCCGCCGGCCCCTCCTCGGGGTCGTATCCCGTCAGGGGCATGCTGATCGTGCCCGCCTCGACGGCCTGCGTCGCCGGGGTCGCCCTCGGATTGTCGAAGGACCTTCTCCAGCGGGCCGCGAGCGTCACGCTCAAGGAGCGGCGGCCCCTCGTCGTCGCCGTGCGCGAGACCCCGCTCAACGGGCAGACACTGCGTCATCTGGTGGCGCTGGACGACGCCGGCGCGAGCGTCGTGCCCGCCTCGCCCGCCTTCTACGCGGGGGCCACCCACATCCAGGACCTGGTCGACTTCGTCGCCGGGCGCGTACTCGACGCGGCGGGGGTCGCGCACGGGCTCTACCGCCGGTGGGACGGCGATCTGGGCGGCGCGGCCGGAACCCGGGCCTCATGATCGCCATCTGAGCATGGCGCAGTACCTCTCATCTCTTCAGGAATCTTGATCGGAAGGCTTCGATTCGCATGGACGCGGTGGACAGGCAGCTCATCCAGGCCCTCCGGGAGAACGGCCGGGCCTCGTACGCGGAGCTGGGACGCCTCGTCGGCCTGTCGGGACCCAGTGTCACCGACCGCATCAACCGGCTGGAGGCGGCCGGCGTCATCACGGGCTACCGCGCCACGGTGAACGCCGCCCAGCTCGGTCTCGGCGTCATCGCCCTCATCGGCATCTCGCTGTCCGACGCCGCCGACCACGAGGACGTGGCGGCCCGGCTCAAGGACCTGAGCGAGATCGAGGACTGCTGGTTCATCGCCGGCGACGACTCGTTCATGCTCAAGGTACGGGCCACGGACGTCGACGGTCTGGAGAAGATCATCCGCCGGCTCAGCGGGACCAAGGGCGTGTCCCGGACCCGTACCACCATCGTGCTGTCGACGAAGTGGGAGAACCGCGTCGGGGAGCTGCCCGAAGAGGTGTAGGCGCGAAGACGTACGGTGGGTCGGGTCGGCAGGAGCCGGTCCGGCAGGGAAGTCGGGCGGCAGGGAACCGGCGGGAAGTCGTCGGCAGTCGTCGGTAGGTCGTCGGTGAAAGGTGTGGGCATGGACGTCGGGCTCAAGCGCGAGCTGGAGGAGAAGGTCAGGGCCGGTGAGCGGCTGACCCGTGAGGACGGCGTCGCGCTGTACGAGTCGGACGACCTGGCGTGGCTGGGCGGACTCGCACACGAGGTGCGCACCCGCAAGAACGGCGACGTCGTGCACTTCAACGTCAACCGCCACCTCAACATGACCAACGTGTGCACGGCCTCCTGTGCCTACTGCTCCTTCCAGCGCAAGCCGGGCGAGAAGGACGCGTACACCATGCGCATCGAGGAGGCGGTGAAGCTCGCCAAGGCGATGGAGGGCGAGAACCTCACCGAGCTGCACATCGTCAACGGCCTGCACCCGAACCTGCCGTGGCGCTACTACCCGCGCTCGCTGCGCGAGTTGAAGGCCGCCCTGCCGAACGTCTCGCTGAAGGCGTTCACGGCGACGGAGATCCACCACTTCGAGACGATCAGCGGGCTCACCGCCTCGGAGATCCTCGACGAGCTGATCGACGCCGGCCTGGAGTCGCTGACCGGCGGCGGCGCGGAGATCTTCGACTGGGAGGTCCGTCAGCACATCGTCGACCACCGCACCCACTGGGAGGACTGGTCGCGCATCCACCGCCTCGCGCACGAGAAGGGGCTCAAGACGCCGGCCACCATGCTGTACGGCCACATCGAGGAGCCCCGCCACCGCGTCGACCACGTCCTGCGGCTGCGCGAGCTGCAGGACGAGACGAACGGCTTCCAGGTCTTCATCCCGCTGCGCTACCAGCACGACTTCGTCGACATGAAGGACGGCAAGGTCCGCAACCGGCTCCAGGCCCGCACGACGATGGCCACGGGCGCGGAGGCCCTCAAGACGTTCGCGGTCTCCCGGCTGCTCTTCGACAACGTCCCGCACGTGAAGGTCTTCTGGGTGATGCACGGCGTCCAGACCGCGCAGCTGGCGCTCCAGCACGGCGCGGACGACATGGACGGCTCGGTCGTCGAGTACAAGATCACACACGACGCCGACAACTACGGCACGCCGAACAAGCTCACCCGCGAGGACCTGCTGGACCTCATCCGGGACGCCGGGTTCCGCCCCGTGGAGCGCAACACCCGCTACGAGATCATCCGCGAGTACGACGGCCCCGACCCGGCACTGCGCGAGTCACCGCAGCCGATGCGGGTGTGACGCCGGGCGTGAGCCGCGGGGGGCCGGTCGCGTAGTTCCCCGCGCCCGCGCCCCCCGGCGGGCGCTCCCGCCCGGTCCGGGCACACGAGCGCGGTGACCCGAGAACGGCCGCACGCTTCCTGCGGTAAGGGTTACGATCCTGTCGTGTCCCTTACGTTCACTCTCGATCCCGCGGTCACCCCGGCACTGCGCGACGGCGTGCTCGATCTGTGGACGGACGTCTCCAACGCGGGCGGGGCCGTCGGCTTCGTCGCGCCCGTGTCGCGCGACGAGATCCGGCCGGATCTGGTGAGGCACCTCGCGGCCATGGCGGAGGGCCGCAACCGCCTGCTCGTCGGGCAGGACGCGTCGGGTCGGGTGGCGGCGACCGCGTTCTTCGCCTTCAACAGCCATCGCCTCCAGACCCACTGGGTGATGCTGTACACGGTGATGGTCCACCCCCGTCACCAGGGCAAGGGGTACGGTCGCGACCTGCTGGCCGCCGCCGCCGACGCCGCCCGCGGCTTCGACGGCATCGAGGCGATCCGGCTCGGCTGCCGCGGCGGACTCGGCCTGGAGCACTTCTACGGCTCCTGCGGCTACAAGGAGGTCGGCCGGGTGCCCGGTGCGATCCGGGTCGCGCCGGGCGACGACCGCGACGACATCACCATGCTGCTGCCACTGGTGTGACGCCCCGAGGCCGGTCCACCCCGCTGCAGGATCGGGAGCCGGACGTGCTTCACTGGACGGTGGCCCCCTTTGGAATCGGAAGTCTGGATTGAGATGCTCCGCTACACGCTGATGCGCCTCGGTGTCTTCGCAGGCTGCCTCCTGGCCGTCTGGGGACTCGTCTACTTCGGCGTCGTCCCGCGCGGCCTCGGCGACTCCAACGGAATGTGGATCGTCCTGCTGGCCCTGGTGGTCTCCGCGCCGATCAGCTTCGTCGTACTGCGCAAGGAACGCGACCGCGCCTCGGTGGCGGTCGTCGAGCGGGTGGACCGCATGAAGGCCAACCTCGACGCCAACCGGCGCCAGGAGGACGAGGCGGTCGACTCGGCCCACGCCCAGGGACGGGCGCAGGAGCAGGCGTCCTGAACGGGGCTGCCGACCGCGGAGCCGAACTAGTCTTGCCCCATGGGTGCCGTGAAGACCAAGCGGATGCCGCGTGCGGTCCGTGAGCAGCAGATGCTGGACGCCGCCGTGGAGACCTTCGGCCGCCGCGGGTACATGGCCGCGTCGATGGACGAGATCGCGGAACTCGCGGGCGTGTCCAAGCCGTTGGTGTACCTGTACCTGAACTCCAAGGAAGACCTCTTCACCGCCTGCATCCGGCGGGAGGCCAACTCCCTCGTCGAGGCGGTCCGCACCGGCGTGCGCACGGATGTGCCCGCCGACCGCCAACTGTGGGACGGGCTGCGGGCGTTCTTCGCGCACACCGGGCGGCATCCGCACGCCTGGTCCCTCCTGCACCTCCAGGCCCGCACGCACGGCGAGCCCTTCGCAGGCGAGGTCGCGGCGATGCGTGAGGAGATCGTCGCGTTCGTGACCCAGCTGATCGCGATAGCGGCCCGGGAGGCACACCGCGACCCCGACCTGCCCGAACGCGAGGTGGCCGGGCTCGCCGAGGCCCTGGTCGGTGCCGCCGAGTCGCTCGCCGCCTGGGCCAACACCGACGACGCCGTCTCCTCCCACCAGGCGGCGGCCACCCTGATGAACTTCGCCTGGGCGGGCCTCGGCAACCTCATGAACGGCCGCCCCTGGTCCCCACCGGCCGTCTGACGCCGTACCCCCGGCCGTCTGACCGGCGGACGCCCAGCCGCGGACCGTGGTCCGCCGGCCGTCCGGCCGTCCGGCCGTCCGGCCGGCTGACGCCTGAACCGGCGAGCCCTCACCGGCGAGCCGTCGCCGCCGCAGCCGTCACCTCACCGGCGGACGTCCGGTCGGCGCGGGCTCATCCGCGGTCCGGGGCGGCCGCTCACGGCGCGTGCGCGGGGCCCGTGCGCGGGGGCGGGGGCGTGTCGGGCAGGGGGTCCACGCGTCCCGTCACGTGGATGCGGGCCGGGTCTCCCGTGCCGCACAGGGCGAACCGTGCGCCGTCCGAGGCGAACGACACCGCGCCGGGGAGCAGGACCGGAGCCCGGAAGTCGGCCCGGACCCGTGCCCGCTGCGGGACGCCGTGGGCGGCGAGGCAGCGGGCGACGGTCCACATGCCGTGCGCGATGGCCCGGGGGAAGCCGAAGAGCCGGGCGGTGAGCGGGTGGAGGTGGATGGGGTTGCGGTCGCCGGAGGCCGCGCCGTAGCGCCGGCCGACGTCGGCGGCGAGCCGCCACTCGTCCAGCACCGGCACCGGCAGCGGGTCGGGCCCCGGCTCCCGGGCGGCGGGCGCGGCATCGGTGGCGTGCCGGGCGAGGTATCTGCTCGTCGACTCCCACGCGGTGTCGCCGCCCTGCCGCAGCCCGGTGACCACGACGGCCTCCGTCCCGCGCCGGTGCGCGGCCAACTCCTCCACGTGGACCGAGAGTTCGTAGGTGCCGGCGGACGCGAGGGCGGTGCGGCGGGTGATCTCGATCGAGGTGTGGACGAGGCCGAGCAGCGGGAGCGGGAAGTCCCGGCCGCTCAGGATGCTCATGGCCAGGGGGAAGCCCAGGACGTGCGGGTAGGTGAGCGGCAGTGAGTCCTCGCCTGTGGGGAAGCCGCAGACGCGCTCGTAGGCCGCGAGCCGGGTCGGGTCCACGCGCAGGCCGGGCAGCACGAGGCGGTGGCCGGCGCCGGAGAAGGAGACGCCCGGTCGGGGGTGCTTGAAGGGGGAGCGCAGCGCCCCGCGGGCGAGCAGCGGGCCGAGGGAGGGAGGGGCGGTCAGGGTCGTCGTCGTGGTCGGTGTGCGCACTACGCCCCCAGCAGGCTCTGGCCGCACACCCGCACGACCTGCCCGTTGACCGCGCCGGAGGCGGGGTGCGCGAGCCACGCCGTCGTCTCGGCGACGTCCACGGGCAGCCCGCCCTGCGCCAGGGAGTTCATGCGCCGGCCCGCCTCGCGGATGAACAGCGGCACCGCGGCCGTCATCTTCGTCTCGATGAAGCCGGGCGCCACCGCGTTCACCGTGACCCCGTGCTCGGCGAGCGCGTGGGGCGCCAGGGTGCGCACGAGGCCCGCGATCCCCGCCTTGCTCGCGCCGTAGTTCGTCTGGCCGGCGTTGCCCGCGAGTCCGGCGATGGAGGCGGTGGCCACGATCCGCCCGCCCGGCCGCAGCACGCCCTTGGCGAGCAGCGCGTCCGTGGTGCGCAGCACGCTCGCCAGGTTGACGTCGAGCACCGAACTCCAGCGTTCGGCGGGCATGTTGACCAGCCGTCGGTCCCGGGTGATCCCCGCGTTGTGGATCAGCACGTCCAGTCCGCCGGGCAGTTCGGCGGCGATCCGCTCGCCCGCGTCGGCCGCCGTGACGTCGAGCGCGAGGGCGGTGCCGCCCAGCCGTTCGGCGACCAGGCGGGCGTCCTCCCCGGCCTGCGGCACGTCCAGGACGACGACCCGCGCGCCGTCCTGGGCCAGCCGCTCGGCGACGGCCGCGCCGATCCCGCGGGCGCCGCCGGTGACGAGCGCGGTGCGGCCGGCGAGGGGGAGCGACCAGTCGTCCGGGACGTCCGGGAGGTCGGGGCCGGGGGAGCCGCCGGCCGCCACGGCGATCACCTGCCCGCTGACGTAGGCCGACCTGGGGGAGAGGAGGAAGCGCAGGGTGGACTCGGCGGCCCGGGCGTCGGTCAGCCGGACCAGGTTGACGGTCCTGCCCCGCCCGACCTCCTTGCCGAGGGACCGCACGAACCCCTCCAGGGCCTGCTGCACTGCCGCCTGGCAGTGGTCGTGGGGGTCGAGGGGCGCGCCGAGGACGACGATCCGGCCGCTCGCCGCGATCGACCGCACCACCGGGTGCAGGGACGCGTGCACCTCGGCGAGCGCTTCGACGTCCCGGACCCCTGTCGCGTCGAGGACCACGGCGGCGGGGCCGGGAAGGTCGGCTCCGCCTGTGTCCCCGGGGCTGTGGAGCGGCAGGCCGGCGCGGGCCAGCACCGGCGCGAGGGCGAGCGTGGACCTCCCGGCCGTAAGGTGGATCAAGGAGCCGGTGAGGGAGGGACGTTCGGCTGACCAGCGCTGCAGCGCCGCCGGTTGCGGAAGGCCGAGCCTACGGGTGAGGAAGCGGCCCGGTGCGGTGGCGGTGAAGCTCAGATAGCGGTCGGCCATGTTCTCTCCCACGGGCTCGGCACACATGCTTACTCTGGAGTAAGGTTACCCGGGGTAAGTCTAGGTCAAGGGTGAGGAGCAGGTCGAGATGAGTGCCTCGGAGCCGTCACGGCTGAAGCTGGTGGAGCCCTCGCTCCACACTCCTTCCGAGCCCCCGCGCGCCCGCCGGGTCGCGATCGTCGGCGGCTCGCGCATCCCCTTCGCCCGCTCCGACGGCCCCTACGCCACCGCCTCCAACCAGGAGATGCTGACGGCGGCGGTGGACGGGCTGGTGAGCCGGTACGCCCTCGACGTCCCCGGCGTGGTGGGCGAGGTGGTGGCCGGGGCCGTCCTCAAGCACAGCCGTGACTTCAACCTGGCCCGCGAGACCGTCCTCGGCTCGAAGCTCGACCCCCGCACCCCCGCCTACGACATCCAGCAGGCCTGCGGCACCGGCCTGCAGGCCGTGATCGCCGCCGCCAACAAGATCGCCCTCGGTCAGACCGACTCGGCGATCGCGGGCGGCGCGGACACCGCGAGCGACGCGCCGCTGGGCGTCAACGACCGGCTGCGGCGCATCCTCCTGGAGGCCCGCCGGGCGAAGACGGCCGGAGCCCGCCTCAAGGCGCTCACGCAGATCCGCCCCTCCCATCTGATCCCCGAGATCCCGCGCAACGCCGAACCGCGCACCGGTCTGTCGATGGGCGAACACGCCGCGGTCACCGCCCGCGTCTGGGGCGTCGAGCGTGAGGCCCAGGACGTGCTGGCGGCCGCCAGTCACCAGCGCCTCGCGGCCGCCTACGAGCGCGGCTTCTTCGACGACCTCGTCGTCCCGTTCCGCGATCTGGCCCGCGACCAGAACCTGCGGCCGGACTCCACCGTCGAGAAACTGGCCCGGCTGAAGCCGGTGTTCGGCGTCGACGGCCCCGAACCGACCATGACGGCGGGCAACTCGACGCCGCTGACGGACGGCGCCGCGGTCGTTCTCCTCGCCTCCGAGGAGTGGGCCGAGGCCCGCGGCCTGGAGCCGCTCGCCTACCTGACGGCCTACGAGACGGCTGCCGTGGACTTCGTGCGCGGCGACGCGGCTGACGGCGGAAGCGGGGCCGGCGACGGCCTGCTGATGGCTCCCGCGTACGCCGTCCCGCGCATGCTGCAACGGGCCGGCCTCGGCATGGAGGACTTCGACCTGGTGGAGGTCCACGAGGCCTTCGCCTCCCAGGTGCTGGCGACACTCGCGGCCTGGGAGAAGCAGGGCCTCGCCCCGGTCGACCGGGACCGGCTGAACGTCGCAGGCTCCTCGCTCGCCACCGGCCATCCCTTCGCGGCGACCGGAGCCCGCATCGTCGCGACCCTCGCCAAGCTGCTCACCGAGCAGCACGGACCCTCGCGCGGCCTGATCTCCGTCTGCGCGGCGGGCGGCCAGGGAGTGACCGCGATCCTGGAGCGGGCGTGAGCGGCGGAGCCTCGGCGGCGGTCGGAGCGGAGCCGGGAGCCGGGCCCGGGCGGAGGGCCGAGTCGCGGCGGGAGGCGGAGCCGGCACGAAGGGCAGGGCCGGCACCGAGGGGGGAGCGGCGCCGGGTGGCGGAGCCGAAGTGAACGGAAGGCCGCGAGTGAACGCCGAAGACGGGTGAAGGACCGACAAACCTGAAGATTCCTCATATACACCCCGAGATTGCACAGCCCCGACCCCGGAACAACCCGGAACACGCACAAGCCCCACATGTGAGCGCCGTACGATCCCCTACCTAACTGGCGGTAACCCCTTTCTTAGGGGGCATCCCGGTTGAACGCGTCGGTGCGCGAAGCACGTACGTCATGCAGCAAGCAGTTTCTTCGCTGCACGCCCAGGGAGCCGCCCGTGTCCACCCCGTACTCAGCCGCCGGCTCGGCCTACGTCGACCCCGACGCTCCTCCCGCCCTCGTGGAACCCGAGACGCTGCGACTGGACGGCGCCGTACGGGAGGCGTCCCTGCCGGCCCTCGCCCGCCCGGTGACGTACGGCTCGCTCGCCGACCTGCCCTACGACAACGCGGCGGCCGTCCCCGAGTCGGTGGTCCTCAGCCGCCGTGGACCGGACGGGCACTGGACCGACATCACGGCGGAACGCTTCGCCGCACAGGTCCACGCCGTGGCCCGCGGACTGATAGCGGAGGGCCTGGCGCCCGGCGACCGGCTGGCCATCATGGCCCGCACGACCTACGAGTGGACCCTGCTCGACTTCGCCGCCTGGGCGGCCGGCCTGGTCACCGTGCCCGTCTACCCGACCTCCTCCGTCTTCCAGACCCGCTGGATCCTCCAGGACTCCGGCGCGGTCGCCCTCGTGACCGAGACCGCGGGCCAGGCGGCGGCCCTCGGCCCCGAACGCGACCGGCTGCCCGACCTCCAGCACCTGTGGGTCATGGAGAAGGGACACGTGGACCGGTTGATCGAGGCGGGTGAGCGGGTGCCGGACGCCGAGGTCGAGATCCGCCGCGGCATGCTCGTCCCCGACACCCTCGCCACCCTCGTCTACACCTCCGGCACCACCGGCCGGCCCAAGGGCTGCGCGCTCACCCACGGCAACTTCTTCGCCGAGGTCGACAACGCGATCGAACTCCTCTACCCGGTCTTCAAGGCCAAGAACGACGACGAACTCTCCGTTCTCCTCTTCCTCCCCATGTCACACGTCTTCGGCCGGATGGTGGCCATCGCCTGCATCCGCGCGCGCGTCCGCCTGGGCCACGCCCCGAGCCTGAAGGCGGACCAACTCCTGCCGGACCTGGCGGCCTTCAGACCCACCTGCCTGCTGGCCATCCCGTACATGCTGGAGAAGATCTTCAACACCGCCCGCGCGAAGGCCGAGGCGGGCGGCAAGCTGTCCTCCTTCGACCGCGCCGTGGGCGTGGCCCGCCGCTACGGTGAGGCAGTCGAGGCGCAGAAGACCGGCGCCGGATCCGGCCCGGCGGCCACCGTGCGCGCCGCCCGCGCCCTCTACGACCCGCTCGTCTACCGCCGTATCCGCAACGCCATGGGCGGCCGGGTCCGCCACGCCGTCTGCGGCGGCTCCCCGCTCGGCCGGCGCCTCTCCGCCTTCTACCTCGGCGCGGGCATCGAGATCTACGAGGGCTACGGCCTGACCGAGACCACGGGCGCGTCCACGGTGACCCCGCCGATGAAACCCCGTCTGGGCACCGTGGGCTGGCCGCTGCCCGGCACGAAGATCCGCATTGCCGCGGACGGCGAGATCCTCATAGCCGGCGACCACGTGCTGCGCGGCTACTGGGACCCGGCGGCCGGCGGAGTGGTCCCCGCCGCCCCCGACGGCTGGCTCGCCACCGGCGACCTCGGCGAACTCGACGACGAGGGCTATCTGACGATCACCGGCCGCAAGAAGGAGATGATCATCACGGCGGGCGGCAAGAGCGTCGCCCCCGCGCCGTTGGAGAACTGGCTGCGCTCGCACCCCCTGATCTCCCAGGCCATGGTCCTCGGCGACGGCCGTCCCTACGTCTCCGCCCTGCTCACCCTCGACCCGGACGGCCTCACCCACTGGCGGCACATGAACGGCAAGCATCCGGTGCCGGCGGAACTGCTCATCGACGACGCGGAACTGAACGCCGTGCTCCAGCGGGCGGTCGACGAGGCCAACAAGCTGGTCTCCCGCCCCGAGTCGATCCGCCGCTTCGTCATCCTGCCGACCGACCTCACCGAACAGGCCGGCCACCTCACCCCGTCGATGAAGCTCCGCCGGGAGGCGGTCCTGCGGGACTTCGCGGAACAGGTGGAGGGGCTGTACGAGAGGTGACCTCGGCCGGACCGGCCGGATCGCGCCGACATGAACGCCGCCCGCTCGGGACGCGCACCCGGCAGGGCGCGCACCCGCTCAGGGGGCGTCGTCCCGCAGCACGCTGTAGGACAGGCTGTCGCGCCAGCGCCCGTCGCGGAACACGACGCTGCGCAACACGCCCTCGCGGGTGAAACCGGCCTTCTCCAGCGCGCGTTGCTCGGCGATGTTCTCCACATCGGTGTGCGCCTCGATCCTTACGGCGGGCGTGTGCGCGAACAGGTAGCGGGCCAGGAGCCGTTGGGCCTGGGTCCCGACGCCGCGCCCCTGCGCTCGCGGCACCAGCTGGATGCCTATGTTCCAGTAGGAGGAGTGAGCCACGGTGACGATCCGGCGCCAGGCCACGAAGCCGAGCGGTTCCGTGCCGGACGCCACCATCAACTGGCCTCCGTCGACGGAGAGCATGCCGTTCTCGGCCCAGCGCCGCCGCATGCGCCCGGGGTCCGTCCAGCCGAACCACGAGAACGTCCCGGCCGCCTCGGGGTCGAGCACGAACTGTTCCAGCATCGGCAGATCGTCCTCGCGGACGGGGCGCAGTCGCACGGTGTCATCGATCACCAGGCCACGCTAGCCGTACGCGGCAGCGCGTGTCTGCGAGTGACGCCGTCGGTGAACTCCCTTGCACGGCCCTTGACTTCACAAGACCCTCGCGCGACATTCCGGTCTCCGTATCCGAATCCATCCATTTGTTCCCGGCGGACTGGAGTGGTCATGCCCACGAGCGCGGAGCCTGTCGGACCACTCGAGAGCGTGCCGCCGCCCGGCCGTCCCTCGCGCAGGACGGTGCTCGGCGCCGCCGCGGGAGGCGGGCTCGCCCTCGCCGCCGGTCCGCGGGCCGCCGCCGCCGACCTGCCCCTCCTCGGCACCTACGACGTCGTCGTGGTCGGCTCCGGCGCGGCCGGGATGACCGCCGCGCTGACCGCGGCCCGGCAGGGGCTGAGCTGTGTGGTGGTCGAGAAGGCGGCTGCCTTCGGTGGCTCGACCGCCCGGTCCGGGGCCGGGATCTGGATCCCGAACAACCCGGTGATCCTCGCGGCGGGCGTTCCCGACACCCCCGCGAAGGCCGCCGCCTACCTCGCCGCGGTCGTCGGCCCGGAGGTCCCCGCCGACCGGCAGCGCGCCTTCCTCGCACACGGCCCGGCGATGATCTCCTTCGTCCTCGCCCACAGCCCGCTGCGGTTCCGCTGGATGGAGGGGTACAGCGACTACTACCCCGAGCTGCCCGGCGGCCTCCCGGGCGGCCGCTCCGTCGAGCCCGACCAGCTCGACGGCAACCTCCTCGGCGCCGACCTGGCCCGCCTCAACCCGCCGTACCTCCAGGTCCCGGCCGGGATGGTGGTCTTCGGCGCCGACTACAAGTGGCTCAACCTGACCGCGGTCAGCGCGCGGGGCGCCGCCGTCGCCGCCGAGTGCCTGGCCCGGGGCACGAAGGCCGCACTTCTCGGACAGAAGCCGCTCACCATGGGCCAGTCCCTGGCGGGCGGGCTGCGGCTCGGGCTGCGCGCCGCCGGAGTGCCCCTCTGGCTCTCCAGCCCGCTCACCGACCTGCACGTCGAAGGCGGAGCCGTCGTCGGCGCGGTGATCACCCGCGACGGCGCGCCCGGCCTGGTCCGGGCCCGGCGCGGGGTCGTCGTCGGCTCCGGCGGCTTCGAGCACAACGCCGCCATGCGGGCCGAGTACCAGCGCCAACCGATCGGCACCGAGTGGAGCGTCGGCGCGAAGGAGAACACCGGGGACGGCATCCGGGCGGGACAGCGGCTCGGCGCCGACCTCGCCCTGATGGACGACGCCTGGTGGGGCCCGGCGATCCCGCTCCCCGGCCGGCCCTGGTTCTGCCTCGCCGAACGCACGCTCCCCGGCGGTCTCCTGGTCAACGCGGCAGGCCGCCGCTTCGTCAACGAGGCCGCCCCCTACGGCGACGTCGTCCACACCATGTACGACCAGAACCCCACGGACCCCGCGATCCCGGCCTGGCTGATCACCGACCAGAACTACCGCAACCGCTATCTGTTCAAGGACGTGCCCCCGACCTTCCCGTTCCCGGCCGACTGGTACAGCTCGGGGGCCGCGCACAAGGCCTGGTCGCTGGACGCCCTCGCCGCCGCCATCGGCGTTCCGGGGCCCGCCCTGCGTGCCACCGTCGACCGTTTCAACACGCTCGCGCTCCGGGGCGACGACACCGACTTCGGGCGCGGCGACAGCGCGTACGACCACTACTACACGGACCCGGGAGTCCTCCCGAACTCCTGCCTCGCCCCCCTGTGGCTCCCTCCCTACCACGCCTTCCGTATCGTGCCCGGTGACCTCGGCACGAAGGGCGGCCTGCGCACCGACGCCCGCGCGCGCGTGCTGCGACCCGACGGCTCGGTGATCCCGGGGCTGTACGCCGCCGGCAACGCCAGCGCGGCGGTCATGGGCCACAGCTACGCCGGCGCCGGTTCGACGATCGGTCCCGCGATGACCTTCGGGTACATCGCGGCCCTCGACCTCGCGGGGGCACTCTAGGAGTTCAGGCGTCCCGGTCACGGGCCGGGTCAGGGCCGGCGGCCGCGGTCTCCGGTGGCCTGCGCGCGATCAGGAACGCCTGGGGGGCCGGCTCGCCGAGGTCCGCGTCCGGCTCCCGCACCGTGCGCGACAGCACGGCGAATCCGGCCGCGGTCAGCAGTGCGGCCATCGCCTCCGGGCGCCGGCGCTCGAAGTCGATGGAGACCGGGTGACCCCAGGGGCGGTCGTAGTGCCGGGGCTCGTCGCCGACCTGGAAGGCCAGCAGGAGGTGGCCGCCCGGAGCCAGGACGCGGTGGAATCCGGCGAAGAGCGCGGGCAGTTCGTCCAGCGGGGTGTGGATGGAGGAGTAGTAGGAGACGACTCCGGCCAGGGCTTTGTCGGGGAAGTCCAGCTCCAGCATCGAGCCCTGCTCGAAACGGATCCCCGGGTTCTCGCGCCGGGCGATCGCCAGCATCGACTCCGACAGGTCGAGCCCGGACACGTCGAGCCCGAGTGAGGCGAGCCGTGCGGTGGTCCGGCCGGGACCGCAGCCCAGGTCGGCCACCCGGCCGCCGGCCCCGACGAGCTCGGCGTAGGCGGTGATCACGGCCCGATCGAGCGGCCGCACGGCCAGGTCGTCACGGAACCGCTCGGCGTAGTCCTCGGCGACGGCGTCGTAGAAGGCGCGGGTGGTCGTGATGAATTCGGGGGCGGGCTGCGCGGTGCCGGTGGCGGTGTCCATGTCGGTCATGGGTGGGGAGCCTAGGAGCCCCGACCGACGCCGGGGCGGTTATACGCCACTCCACCGGTGCCCGGTGCCCGGTGCCCGGTGCCCGGCACCGAGGGCGGAGTGCCGAAGACCGAGTCCGAGTCCGAGACCGAGGGCGGACAGCCCGACCGCCCGAAAGCCGACCGCCCGACAGCCGACAGTCCGAGAGCCCACGGGAAAGGCAGGAGCCCCGTGCCGAAAGGCACAGGGCTCCTTGGGTACTGCTCTCAGACTTGCGATCTCAGGGTGTGAAGATCAGACGGGGGTGACGTTCTCCGCCTGGGGACCCTTCGGGCCCTGCGTCACGTCGAAGGAGACCTGCTGGTTCTCCTCGAGCGAGCGGAAGCCCTGCGCGTTGATCGCGGAGTAGTGGACGAAGACGTCGGGGCCGCCGCCTTCCTGGGCGATGAAGCCAAAGCCCTTTTCGGCGTTGAACCACTTCACGGTTCCGGTAGCCATAAGCCCTCCTTGGGCCCAAAGGGTTGCCCTGCTCCAGAACCCTGCAAGCGTGAAAGCAAGTGCCGCACAACTGCATACGTCTGAAAACGACGAGAGCCCGCGGTTACATGCTCCGCAGGCTCTGTACTGCAAGGGAAACCAAACTGCAACTTGCGGCGAGCCTAGCATGTGGGCAGCCGGAAGCAATAGAGGTCAAGATCACGTCACTCGGACGTTTGAAGATCCATGAAAGGGGTTGACTCGGGGGTCGGAGTCCGCAGCGTACCCGAAGGGGTCTAGCCTCGCGATGTGGACAATTCTCGCACCCGGCCGCGCGTCGGCCACATCCAGTTCCTCAACTGCCTGCCTCTCTACTGGGGGCTCGCGAGAACCGGCACGCTCCTCGACTTCGACCTGACCAAGGACACCCCGGAGAAGCTCAGCGAGCGGCTGGTCCGGGGCGATCTCGACATCGGGCCCGTGACCCTCGTCGAGTTCCTCAAGAACGCCGACGACTTGGTCGCCTTCCCGGACATCGCGGTGGGCTGCGACGGCCCGGTGATGTCCTGTGTGATCGTCTCGCAGGTTCCGCTGGACCAGCTCGACGGCGCCCGCGTCGCCCTCGGCTCGACCTCCCGGACCTCGGTGCGCCTCGCGCAGCTGCTCCTGGCCGACCGCTTCGGCGTCCGGCCGGACTACTACACCTGCCCGCCCGACCTCAGCGTGATGATGCAGGAGGCCGAGGCCGCCGTCCTCATCGGCGACGCGGCGCTGCGGGCCAACCTGCTGGACGGGCCGCGGTTCGGCCTGGAGGTGCACGACCTCGGCCGGCTGTGGAAGGAGTGGACCGGACTGCCGTTCGTCTTCGCGGTGTGGGCGGCCCGGCGCGACTACCTGGAGCGCGAACCCGTCCTGACCCGCGAGGTCCACCAGGCCTTCCTCGACTCCCGCAACCTCTCCCTGGAGGAGGTCGGCAAGGTCGCCGAGCAGGCGGCCCGCTGGGAGGAGTTCGACGAAGACGTCCTCGAGCGGTACTTCACCACCCTCGACTTCCGCTTCGGCGCGCCCCAGCTGGAGGCCGTGGCGGAGTTCGCCCGCCGTGTCGGCCCGACCACGGGCTTCCCGGCGGACGTCAGGGTGGAACTGCTCCGGCCCCGATCTGCGTAGTCTCCTACGGAGTCCTGACGGGGAGGGGGGTGGCGCCTATGCAACCGCTCGGAGACGGTGAACCCACGACCGTGGGGCCCTACCGGCTGCTCGGCCGGCTGGGCTCAGGCGGCATGGGCCGGGTCTACCTCGGCCGCAGCGCCGGCGGCCGCACGGTGGCCGTGAAGATCGTGCATCCGCACCTCGCGCTCGACGAGGAGTTCCGCGCCCGCTTCCGGCGCGAGGTGGAGGCCGCGAGACGGGTCGGCGGGGCGTGGACCGCGCCGGTCCTGGACGCCGACCCGGAGGCGACGGTGCCCTGGGTGGCCACCGGATACGCGGCCGGACCGTCCCTGGCCGCGGCGGTCGCGTCCGGCGGGGCGCTGCCCGAGCACTCGGTGCGCGTGCTGGGCGCCGGCCTCGCGGAGGCCCTCGGCACGGTGCACGAACTGGGCCTGGTGCACCGGGACGTCAAGCCGTCCAACGTGCTGCTGACCGTGGACGGCCCGCTGCTGATCGACTTCGGCATCGCCCGCGCGACCGACGGCACCGCCTCGCTCACCTCGACCGGCGTCTCGGTCGGTTCGCCCGGCTACATGGCCCCGGAACAGATCCTCGGCAGGGGTGCGTCCGGCGCGGCCGACGTCTTCTCGCTCGGCGCGGTGCTGGTGTACGCGGCGACCGGTCAGTCCCCGTTCCCCGGTGACTCGTCGGCCGCGCTCCTCTACAAGGTGGTGCACGAGGAACCGGAGTTCGGCTCGCCGGAGGGCGGGCTGCGCGGTGAACTGCGGGCGGTCGCAGAGGCCTGCCTCGCCAAGGACCCGGCCGCGCGGCCGTCCCCCGCGGAGGTGGCCCGGCGTCTCGCGCCCGAGGGCGCGGCCCGGCTGGTGGCGGCCGGCTGGCTGCCGGGAGCGCTGGTGGAACAGCTGGGACGCAGCGCCGTCCAGTTGCTGAACCTGGAGGGCACGCACGCCGGCGCGGAGCCCGCCGCGTCCGGTCCGGTCGGGTTCGCCAGCGCGGCGCTGACGTCGGGGGAGCCCACGGGAGCGCCGTCGGGCAGCGCCTCGGCAGGCGAACCGCAGGCCTCGCCGGGGGTGTTCGGGCCGCCACCGGTGATGGACGCGATCCCCGCGACTCCGGCCACTCCGGCGGGCCGCGCCGACCGCTCCGTTGCCGTGCCCGTGCCGACGCCGAGGGACGCCGGGCCCGCGACCGCCGATGCCGCACCTTCAGGACCTTCCGCACGCTCAGAACGTTCCGAACACGCCGGTGGTTCCGACGGTCGCGGCCGGCTCTCGGTCACCGTGGCGGGCAGTGCGACGCCGGGCGAGGGCGGTCGCGGGCGGCGGCTGAGCTGCACCGTCGCGCTGGCGGTCGCGGGCGCGATGGCGGCGGTGACGGTCGGCTCGGTGCTGCTGTTCCACCTGCTGCCGGACGACGGTGGCCAGGACACCGAGGCCGGCAGCGACGCGTACTCCCCGATGCCGACGGCCGCGGCGACCCCCGGCGCCACCGGGGGGCAGTCACCCACGGCGAGTCCCGGAGCCACCGACGGTTCGTCGGCCGCCGCGCTCCCCGCCCGGTACGTCGGCACCTGGGAGGGGCAGGGCAGCGGCCTCGACGGCGCCCTCCCGATGGGCACGTTCCGGGTGACGGTCCAACAGGCGGTCGTCGGCGGGAAACTGGGGGAGCTGCGCCAGACGGACGTGCTCGGCGGCGTCTGCGTCGACGTCCTGACGCTGAAGCAGGTGACGGCGAAGGAGGTCGTCGCCACGTCCGTGGGCGTCGCGGACAACCACGGCGGCTGCAATCCGAAGCCGCACCCGATCCGGTTGACCCCGACCGGCGACGACCTGACCTACACCTCCGACAGCGCGGCGGAGGGCAACCCGGTCGCACGTATGTCGAAGGTCGAATAGCCGCGACGGGAAGGCGGGGCGGACGGCGTCGTGCCGACGGATTCCGTGCCCGTCCCTCCCCTTGTCCCTACGATCTCTGACGATGACCACACCTCCCAGCGACCTGACGCTGGCCGCCGTCGCCGCGCTGTGGGGCGCCGTGACAGGCGCCCTGCTGCCGCGCGCCGCCTACCGCTTCTCCGTGCCGCCGGAGGAGGAGCGGGACGAACAGACCGAGGAACGGGACGAACAGGCCGAGCGGGCGGGGCCGGACGGGCCGGAAGCGTCTGATGCACCGGATGCACCGGATGTGCGGCGAGGGCTGGACGGGCAGGCGGAGGGGGTCGGCGGCTGGCGGGCGGCCTGCCCGGCCGGGCATCCGATGCGGGGCTGGCTCGGACGCGCACGCTGTCGCCGTTGCGCCGACACCGTCGCCCCCGGCGCCCTTCTCCTCCCCGTCCTCACCGCGCTCGTGTGCGCCGCGCTCGCCGTGGCGACCGGTGTGCGGCCCGAGTCGGCCGTGTGGCTGGTGCTCGCTCCGGTCGGGGTGCTGCTGGCCGTCGTCGACGTACGGGTGCGGCGGCTGCCCGACCCGCTCACCCTCCCGCTCGCGGTCGCCGCCCTCGCCCTGCTGGGTCTGGCCGCGCTGCTCCCCGAGCACGCCGGCCACTGGACGACGGCACTGCTGGGCGCGCTCGCCCTCGGCGCCGGCTACCTCGTGCTGCACCTCGTCAACCCCGGCGGCATGGCCTTCGGCGACGTGAAGCTCGCGCTCGGCATGGGCGCCGTCCTCGGCTGGTACGGCTGGCCGACCGTCATGCTGGGCACGTTCGCCGCGTTCCTGTTCGGCGCGCTGTACGGCGGTGTGCTGTCCGTCGTGGGGCGGGCGGGTCGCGGGACGCTGATCGCCTTCGGGCCGTTCATGCTGGTGGGGACGTTCGCCGGGCTGCTGGTCGGCGCGTACGCGGCCTGAGGTCGGGGCGCCGGGAAGGCTGGCGTAGGCTGGATCGGTCTGTCCACAACCCTTGACGAAAGGGACGCTCCCGGTGACCGAGAAGGCCGAACTTCAGTCCGTCCTCGACCGTGCCGCCGCCGGTGGGCGGATCACCCCCGAAGAGGCTCTCGACCTCTACCGCGACGCCCCGCTGCACGCGCTGGGCGCCGCCGCCGACGCCGTACGCCGTCGTCTGTACGCGGGGACCGAGCACATCGCGACGTACATCATCGAGCGGAACATCAACTACACCAACGTGTGCGTCACGGCGTGCAGGTTCTGCGCCTTCTACGCGGCACCCAAGGACACGGCCAAGGGCTGGACCCGCGACCTCGACGACATCCTGCGCCGCTGCGCGGAGACCGTCGAGCTCGGCGGCACCCAGATCATGTTCCAGGGCGGCCACCACCCGGACTACGGCGTCGAGTACTACGAGCGGCACTTCTCCGCCATCAAGCAGGCGTTCCCGCAGCTGGTGATCCACTCGCTGGGCGCGTCCGAGGTCGAGCACATGGCGCGGATCTCGAAGGTGGGCGTGGAGGAGGCCATCACCCGGATCCACGCGGCCGGCCTCGACTCCTTCGCGGGCGCCGGCGCCGAGCTGCTGCCCGCCCGGCCGCGCAAGGCGATCGCCCCGCTCAAGGAGTCCGGCGAGCGCTGGCTGGAGATCATGGAGACCGCGCACAAACTGGGCGTCGAGTCGACGTCCACCATGCTGATGGGCACCGGCGAGACCAACGCCGAACGCATCGAGCACCTGCGGATGATCCGTGACGTGCAGGACCGCACGGGCGGCTTCCGCGCCTTCATCCCGTACACGTACCAGCCCGAGAACAACCACCTCAAGGGCCGCACCCAGACGACCCTCTTCGAGTACCTGCGGATCATCGCGGTCGCCCGCCTGTTCCTCGACAACGTGCGGCACATCCAGGGCTCCTGGCTGACGACGGGCAAGGAGGTCGGCCAGCTCTCCCTGCACTACGGCGCCGACGACCTCGGCTCGATCATGCTGGAGGAGAACGTCGTCTCCTCGGCCGGTGCCAAGCACCGCTCCAACCGCCTGGAGATCATCGATCTGATCAGGAAGGCGGACCGGGTCCCGGCCCAGCGCGCCACGACGTACGAGCACCTCGTCGTGCACGACGACCCGGCGAACGACCCGGTCGACGAGCGGGTCATGTCCCACATCTCGTCCACGGCGATCGAGGGCGGCACGGCCCACCCCGAGCTCAAGCTGCTGGCTTCCAACTAGCCGCCGCATGCTGACCGTTCACGCGGATTCCCGGGGCCGGGCGCTCGCCGTCAGGGGTGCGTGGATCGCCGACGTCGGGTCCCGGGAGGAACTCGTCGCCGCCCATCCGGGCGCGCGCCTGCGGACGTGGCCCGGCATCCTCACCCCGGGGCTGATCAACCTGCACGGCAACGAGCTGCTGGAGGAGGCGTACCACCCGGACCCCCGCGAGGCCGACGAACTGGGCGTCGAGCCGTTGACCGGCGAGGCGCTGGCGGCCCTCGCCATGGACGACGCCCGCTGGAGCGCGAGCGTCCGGCGCTGTGTGCAGCGGATGCTGGCGCACGGCACGGTCAGGGCGGCCTGCGAGGACCTGCGCAACCGCGCGGTGCGGGAGGCCCTGCACCGGTCGGCGCTGGCGGGCATGGGCCGGATCGGACGTCCCGGCGGGACACCCTCGCTCGACCCGTACGCCGCCGGGATCCCGGTGGAGTTCGCCCGTCCGAGGGAGCGGAATTCCGCGGCCCGGTTCGCGGTGTTCGACGTACGGGACGAGGCCGAACTCGCGGAGCGCGGCGCGGGCACGTGCGTGGCCACGGTGGCGGACGGCCGCCTCGTCTACCGGCGCAGGTGAGGGCGCCGCCGCGTCAGGGGCGCGGGGGAGGGACGCGGAGGACCGGGTGACCTGCCACGGCGAACCCGCGGTCGGCACGCGGTGTCGAAGTCCCCGTGTTCTACCGTGAGAACGCCTCCGCGAACGCCCCGTCCTCCTGCTCGACCCCACTGCAGTCGGTCAACGCGTCGTCCGTGGCGGCGCCGGCCTCGCACTCCCGATCCCGGAACGTCGACCACATCGACACCCACGCGATGCCCTTCTCCTCGGCGAACGCCCGCACCTGGGCCGCGTCTGCGAGTGTGAACGTCTCGTTGTCGACGTCGTTCGTGCCGATCATCGACGTGAGCGCCATTCCCCGCCATGCGGCCCGGTCGTCCGTCCCGAACGCCTTCTTCAGCTGCGCCTGCGCGGCCGTCGCCGAGGTGACCGCGTATCCGCCCATGTCACCGGCGTACGACTCGCTGTAGTTCATGGTCATGAGGTTGACGGTCAAGACCCGGACGTCGTACCTGTTCGCCGACGCCAGCAGCGCCAGGCTGTCGGAATCCAGCCCGGAGGGCATCACCGGGAGTGTGAAGGTGACCTCCAGATCCGGCCGTTGTTTCTGCAGTGCGGCGATCGCCGAGGAGCGCAGGGCGATCGAGCCGGAGTCGGTCAACTCGTCGCCCTCGACGTCGAAGTCGGCCTGCGTGGAGCCGGCCGCGTCGAGCGCCTCGCCGTACGCCTTCGCGAGGGCGGACGCGCTGTCGCAGGCGGCCGCCAGTTCCGTGCCGGACGCTCCGCCGAAGGAGACGCGCACCGTGGCACCCGTCTTCTTCAACGCGGAGATGCGGGACCTCACCGCCTTGTCCCCGATGGCGTCGACGCCGTTCCACTTCGGTGTGCAGTCACGGCCGTCGGCGATGACGAACGCCAGGTTGTACGTCGTCGGGGAGCCTGCCGAATCGTTGCCGGAGGCTTCGCCCGCGCTCACGTAGGGCGCGTAGCCGGTGCCGGTGCCGGACTCCTCGGGACTCGTGGACGGCGAGCCGCTCGCGGACCGCCCGCCGGCCCGGCCGGTGGCCGCGGGCGCCGCGTCCGAGGTGCCGCCGGATTGTGCGGAGCATCCCGCCAGCGTCAGGGCGATCAGGCAGGCGACCCCGGCCGTCGGCACCAGGAGACTCCTCATTGCGTATGCACCAGCTTTCGTGGTTTCCGCCTCGGACGGGAAACCATGTGCGTTCCCGGACGGGGAATCTCTCATATCTCGGCGGATCGCGTGGGAACAGTGGGCACACAGTCGGTTCGGGGACGCAAGCGCGCAGAACGCGATATCCGTCCGCCAAAAGATGGACAATCAACGCTCCTGTAAGAGAACGGAGTTGTGCAGGGCTTTCGGATATCTCCCGGGAAGCTGACGGACTCGTGTGTCTCTCACGGGTCTCTCATATGCAGCGAAGAGTTCGGCTCACGTAGAGGTCTCCCGATATCCGGTCGACGCGATCCCGGCCCGTCGTCGAAAGCCGTGCCGCCCAGTCGCGGCAGCCGTCGCGACCGCAAACGTGAGGGCACCTCCGCCGGGGTGTCCTCGTCGTCCTGGCGATGCCGGGCCACGGCTGGATGCCGGGCCGGGAGATCGTCCCCTGGGCGGTGGCGCCGGGCGACCCGTCGGGGAACGCCCGGGGCGGGCAGGCCTGGGAGATCCTCCGGTACCCGCGGGCCCCGACATCCGTGCCGGTGCCGCCGTCTCCGGGACGTCCCCGCGTTCGAGACGTACCTGCCGCTGGAGAGCCGGTGGTTCATGTTCGGCGTGGGCCGGCTGCTGATCGGCGTCTTCGTGCTGCTGTGCGGATGGGTGAAGGACGTGGCGGCGCGCAGGGCAGCCGAGGCTCCTGCCGTGAGCCGGCGCGGAAGGGGCTGACACAATGACCGGGTGACCCGTGCTTCCCTGAACAAGCAGCCCCACGAAGTCGCCTCGATGTTCGACCGCGTGGCGGAACGGTACGACCTGACCAACGACGTCCTGTCGCTGGGCCAGGACCGGCGGTGGCGCAAGGAGGTCGCGAAGGCGGTGGACGCCCGCCCGGCGCAGAAGATCCTGGACCTCGCCGCCGGCACGGCCACCTCCTCCCTCCCGTTCGCGCGGACCGGCGCGTACGTCGTCCCCTGCGACTTCTCCCTCGGCATGCTCCAGGTCGGCAAGAGGAACCACGCCTGGCTGCCGTTCACCGCCGGGGACGCGACGAAGCTGCCCTTCAGGGACGACTCGTTCGACGCCGTCACCATCTCCTTCGGCCTGCGCAACGTGCAGGACTTCGACGCGGCCCTGCGCGAGATGCACCGGGTGACCCGGCCCGGCGGACGCGTCGTGATCTGCGAGTTCTCGCATCCCACCTGGGCGCCGTTCCGTACCGTCTACACCGAGTACCTGATGCGCGCCCTGCCCCCCGTCGCCCGCGCGGTCTCCTCGAACCCGGACGCCTACGTCTACCTCGCCGAGTCCATCCGTGCCTGGCCCGACCAGGCCGCCCTCGCCGGGCACCTGCGCAAGGCGGGCTGGTCGAAGGTCGCCTGGCGCAACCTGACGGGCGGCGTGGTGACCCTGCACCGGGGCTTCAAGGAGGCCTGAGACGCGCCTGAGGCGCAGCCGGTGATAGGGCATGCCTCTCACCGGCCCCCGGCGGGGTCACCGGCACCGGCGGGTCGGCTGCCCCCGCGGTCGGCCGAGGGTCGCCGTCACCCGGTGATCGCCTCGAAGGGGTCCTTCGGCCGGTCCAGCTCGCGCTCCAGCCCGCCTCCGCCCGGCCGCGGCACGCGCGGTTCGCGCACGCCCGCGCCTCCACCGCCCTCCCCTTCGCGGAACTCGAACCACACGGTGACGACGGCGCCCCGAGGCACCTCGACACCGGGCGGCGGGTACTGCCGTACGACGTAGTCGACGACCGTGCGGTGGAAGTCGGGCCGGTCCGGAGCGGCCAGCAGCACGCCCTGCGCCGCAGCCGCCTCACGCGCGTCCACCGCCATCAGACCGACGAACCTGGGTACGCGCACTTCGGGTGTTTTGGGTGGTATGAGCACAGATGTCACCCCCAGCGGTACTGGAAGGGTAACCGCCCGGGGGTGCCGTCCGGAAGCGTCTGGTGTCTTTCCGTAGCCGACGGCCACGTGGAGTGACCGGGGCCGTCACCAGGCGAGGCGGTAGCAGCGGGCCTCCCGCGTCGTCCCGGGCCTCGGGTACGCCTCCGCGAGCCGCATCCCCAGCCGCTCGGCCACGGCGATGGACCGTCTGTTGCCCGAGTCGACCACGGCCACCACCTCCGGCACCCCGGCCGCCCGCACCCGCTCCAGCGTCGACCGGGCGGCCGCCGTGGCATATCCCCGGCCCCAGTGCTCCCGGCCGATCCGCCACCCGATCTCGATCTCTCCTCGGGGACCCCAGTCCCGCGGCCACGGCTGGGCCCCGGCGAACCCGATGACCCGGTCGTCCGCGTCCAGCAGCGTCCACAGGCAGAAGCCGCGCTCGGCGTCGTGCAAGCGCTGGCGGGCGGTGAGTTCCTCGTAGACCGAGAGCTCCGCGGATCTCCCGCCGAGGAACTCCATGACGTCCGGATCGTCGAAGACCCGGTGCCAGGCGACGGCGTCCTCGTCCGTGGGGACGCGCAGCCGTACTACGGGGAGAGCTCGGTTCACTGGGCAGCCCTTCAGCCAGGTGATCAATTCTGCTGAATAGACTGCCCGTGTCCAGTGCCGGTCGGCACGCAGATTCCGAACTTGGGGAGATCCCGCCGTGACCGCCGTGACCGAGCCCCGCTCCGAGCCCTTCACCGCGAACACCGCCGACGTGATCGTCGTCGGCGCGGGACCGGCCGGCTCCACGACCGCCTACTACCTCGCCAAGGCCGGACTCGACGTACTCCTCCTCGAGAAGACCGAGTTCCCGCGCGAGAAGGTCTGCGGCGACGGCCTCACCCCGCGCGCCACCAAGCAGCTGGTGGCCATGGGCATCGACATCTCCGAGGAGGCCGGCTGGCTGCGCAACAAGGGCCTGCGCATCATCGGCGGCGGCGTCCGTCTCCAGCTGGACTGGCCCGATCTGGCCTCCTTCCCCGACTACGGACTCGTCCGCAAGCGTGACGACTTCGACGAGCAGCTCGCCCGCCAGGCCCAGAAGGCGGGCGCCCGCCTCCACGAGCGCTGCAACGTGGGCGCCCCGATCGTCGACGACCGCACCGGCCGCATCACCGGCGTGCACGCCAAGCTGGGAGAGGAGAAGCGCGAAGTCACCTTCCACGCCCCGCTCGTGGTCGCCGCCGACGGCAACTCCACCCGTCTCTCGCTGGCGATGGGCCTGCACCGCCGCGAGGACCGCCCGATGGGCGTCGCCGTCCGCACCTACTTCACCTCCCCGCGCCACGAGGACGACTACCTGGAGTCCTGGCTGGAGCTGTGGGACCGACGCGGCCCCGGCGAGGACCGGCTGCTGCCGGGCTACGGCTGGATCTTCGGCATGGGCGACGGGACGTCGAACGTCGGCCTCGGCGTGCTCAACACCTCCGACTCCTTCAAGGAGCTGGACTGGCGCGAGGTTCTCAAGGCCTGGTGCGCGTCCATGCCTGAGGACTGGGGCTACACCCCCGAAAACATGACCGGCCCGATCCGCGGCGCCGCCCTCCCCATGGCCTTCAACCGCAAGCCCCACTACACCAAGGGCCTGCTGCTGGTCGGCGACGCCGGGGGCCTGGTGAACCCGTTCAACGGCGAGGGCATCGCCTACGCCATGGAGTCCGGGCAGCTCGCCGCCGACGTCATCGTGCAGGCCCACGCCCGCGCCACCCCAGGTCAGCGCGAACTCGCCCTGCAGCGGTACCCGCAGATCCTCGCGGACACCTACGGCGGCTACTACACGCTCGGCCGCGCCTTCGTGAAGCTCATCGGCAACCCGAAGGTCATGAAGATCGCGACGCAGCGCGGCCTGACCCACCCGATGCTGATGAAGTTCACACTGAAGATGCTCGCCAACCTGACCGACCCCACGGGCGGCGACGCGATGGACCGCATCATCAACGGCCTGAGCAAGGTGGCCCCGAAGGCCTGACCCGACGGGTGCTCGCTCGGTGGGCCCGACGGGACGGTGCGGGCCGACCGGTGAGCTCGGCGGCCCCGACCGGACGGTACGGGCCCGCCGTTCGGCGGCCGACGCGCACAGGGCTCTTCCCGGCGGCCCGCCTCATGATGAAGTGCCCGACATGTCGGGCATCTTCGCCCCTTGCGTCGGTCGTGGGCGAACAGTCGCGGGACCACGTCCGCCGGGCGCACGCGACACCCTCCCCGGCGGCGGCGCACGAGACGACGAGCCGCCGCCCGTCCCGCCGGGCGCGCCCGGACAGCCCGAAGGGCCGCTGCCCCCGAGCGGCTGCGGCCCTTGCGTGCGTGCGGCGCCCTCAAAGGCGCCTGGGAGCGGTCAGAGCACCCTCACCGCGCCGCTCGGCGGGTCGTACGACAGCGGCTTCTCGGCCACACCGGTGGAGGGGTTCTGCGCGCCGACGAACATGCCGTCGCCGACGTAGACCGCCACGTGGTACGCGTTGCCCGCGCTGCCCCAGTAGAGGATGTCGCCGGGCTGCAGGTTGTCCAGCGACACCTGCGTGCCGGCCGTCGACTGGTCCTGCGAGACGCGCGGCAGGTCGATGCCGACCTGCTTGAAGGCGGTCTGCATCAGGCCCGAGCAGTCCCAGGAGTTGGGGCCGGTGCCGCCGGAGACGTAGGCGTCACCGATCTGCGCCTTCACGAAGGCGATGACGGCCGCGGCCGAACCCGTCGCCGTGGAGGAGCTCGTGCTGCTGAAGGTGCTGCCCGACGTCGAGGTCAGCGTGGTCCGCTCGGCGGCGCGCGTGGCCCGCTCGGCGGCGGCCTTACGGGCGGCCTCGGCCTTCTTCTTCGCCTCGGCCTTGGCCTCGGCGAGGTCCTTCTTGGCTTCCTTGGCGGCGGACGCGGCGGCCGCGTCGCGCTCGGCGTGGAGCTGGTAGTTCGCCGCGGCCTGCTGTGT
This sequence comes from Streptomyces sp. P3, assembly GCF_003032475.1. Taxonomy (NCBI): domain Bacteria; kingdom Bacillati; phylum Actinomycetota; class Actinomycetes; order Kitasatosporales; family Streptomycetaceae; genus Streptomyces; species Streptomyces sp. P3. The sequence goes on along the minus strand of NZ_CP028369.1, from coordinate 1,401,358 downwards.
GGCCTGGGCGGACTGCGCGACCTGGGCGGCCAGGTCGCCGGTGAGCACGGGCAGTTCGAGCGTCTGCGTCACCGGTTCGGCGGCGTTGGCCGAGCCGGCTGCTGTGGCGACGGCCAGCGTGCCGAGAACACCACTGGCGACTCCGGCCCGCATCGCGATCGTCGACGCGCTGCGGCGGGGTTTCCGGTGGCTGCGTATGTGAGCGGTGAGGGACATGGGTACAAGCGGTATCAGGGGCTCCTCCATACCTTCAAGAAACGTGTGGTGCGCCACAGTTGTTCAACGGATGCCCCAAATTCCGCGCCTCGGGTTCTTTATTGACGCCGTAACGGACATTGCGGACGCACGTGATCAAGCCTGTGATCATGATGTTTCGCGGTTACGCCCGAATTGCCCTGCGCCTACCACCGGTCGAGACAGTTGGCCAAGCCCCGCTCTTGGGGGCCCTCACGGGTGTGGCGGAGGTCACGGAACGGTTACCGGAGCGCCCGCGTCTCGCGCCCGCGGCACGACCGCTTCCGCTCGTGAACGTGTGCACGCGTCCACATCCGGCTCCGCCCCTCCCCCTCATGTGTGAACGGGGTCCTCTACCAGTGCCCCGCGTCCATCTCCAATTTGCATGCAAGGGAAGCCTCTTGATATTGAGATGCCTCTCCGGCCTGCGGTGACGAGCGCAAATGTCACTTCTTGTGATCACTCTGGCGCTTCGCGTGCGAAGATCACCGCTGATATGACTTCATGATCGTTCGTCAGGTGGTGGAGATCACAAAGCTTGTGTAATACCCCGTGTCGCAGATCACAGAGCGGCGGGCATAGGATGCGAGGCAGTTGGGCTTGTGACCTGCTTCACATGTTCGCGATCTTCGTCTGGACGGGCGGTGTTCGCGGGCCTGCGGGGGCGGCGCCGGTCCGATGTCATCGCCAGCAGTCAGTGCCGACTGAGAGGAGCGAGGAGCGGTGAACGCGTATGCGCCCATCCTCGTACTGGGAGCCCTCGGGGCAGGCTTTGCGATCTTCTCCGTGGTCATGGCCACGCTGATCGGGCCGAAGCGGTACAACCGCGCCAAGCTCGAGGCCTATGAGTGCGGTATCGAGCCGACCCCCACGCCGGCCGGCGGCGGGCGCTTCCCCATCAAGTACTACCTGACGGCGATGCTCTTCATCGTCTTCGACATCGAGATCGTCTTCCTCTACCCCTGGGCCGTCACCTTCGACGCCCTGGGTGTCTTCGGGCTCGTGGAGATGCTGCTCTTCGTGCTCACCGTCTTCGTGGCGTACGCGTACGTGTGGCGGCGCGGCGGCCTGGAATGGGACTGAGGGGCCTTTAAGTCATGGGACTCGAAGAAAAGCTGCCGAGCGGATTCCTGCTGACCACGGTCGAGCAGGCCGCGGGCTGGGTGCGCAAGGCGTCCGTCTTCCCCGCCACGTTCGGTCTGGCCTGCTGCGCCATCGAGATGATGACGACCGGCGCCGGCCGCTACGACCTGGCGCGCTTCGGCATGGAGGTCTTCCGCGGTTCGCCCCGACAGGCGGACCTGATGATCGTCGCCGGCCGGGTGAGCCAGAAGATGGCGCCGGTGCTCCGCCAGGTCTACGACCAGATGCCCGCCCCCAAGTGGGTCATCTCCATGGGCGTCTGCGCGTCCTCAGGCGGCATGTTCAACAACTACGCGATCGTCCAGGGCGTCGATCACATCGTGCCCGTCGACATCTACCTTCCGGGCTGCCCGCCGCGGCCCGAGATGCTGATGGACGCGATCCTCAAGCTCCACCACAAGATCCAGAACTCCAAGCTGGGCGTGAACGCCGAGGAGGCGGCCCGCGAGGCGGAGGAGGCGGCGCTGAAGGCCCTGCCCATGATCGAGATGAAGGGGCTGCTGCGGTGAGCGACGCGAACGGCACCCACGGCGCGAACGGCTCCTCGAACGGGGTGAACCCCGAGAAGGACCTCTCCGCCTCCAACCTCCCCGGCCAGCGCGGCCAGGGCGGGGAGGAGGTCCGCGTCCAGCGCGGCATGTTCGGCGCCGACAACGGCGGCGACACCTCCGGCTACGGCGGCCTGGTCCGCTCGATCCGGCTCCCGGGGGCGGCGAGCCGGCCGTACGGCGGCTGGTTCGACGAGGTCGCCGACGAGCTGGAGGGCGCACTGGAGGAGCAGGGTCTCCTTCCTGGCAACGCGATCGAGAAGACGGTCGTCGACCGCGACGAGCTCACCTTCCACATCGAGCGCGAGCACCTGCTCCGCGTCGCCCGCACCCTGCGCGACGACCCCGCCCTGCGCTTCGAACTCTGCACCGGCGTCAGCGGCGTGCACTACCCGCACGACAAGGGGCGCGAACTGCACGCCGTCTACCACCTGCGCTCGATCACCCACAACCGGCTGATCCGCCTGGAGGTCAGCGCCCCGGACGCCGATCCGCGCATCCCGTCCCTGGTCGCCGTGTATCCCACCAACGACTGGCACGAGCGCGAGACCTACGACTTCTTCGGGATCGTCTTCGACGGCCACCCGGCCCTCACGCGGATCATGATGCCGGACGACTGGCCGGGCCATCCGCAGCGCAAGGACTATCCCCTCGGCGGCATCCCCGTCGAGTACAAGGGCGCCCAGATCCCGGCTCCGGACCAGCGGAGGTCGTACTCGTGAGCAGCACGCAGTCATCAGCCGCGTCCGCCTCGGCGCGCGAGACCACAGAGGGCACCGTTTACACGGTCACCGGTGGCGACTGGGACGAGGTCGTCCAGTCCGCGGCCCGCGCCGACGACGAGCGCATCGTCGTCAACATGGGCCCCCAGCACCCCTCCACCCACGGGGTGCTCCGCCTCATCCTGGAGATCGAGGGCGAGACCGTCACCGAGGCCCGCTGCGGCATCGGCTACCTCCACACCGGCATCGAGAAGAACCTCGAGTACCGCACGTGGACGCAGGGCACCACGTTCGTGACGCGCATGGACTACCTGACGTCCTTCTTCAACGAGACCGCCTACTGTCTCGCCGTCGAGAAGCTCCTCGGCATCGAGGACCAGATCACCGAGCGGGCCAAGATCATCCGGGTGCTCCTGATGGAGCTGAACCGGATGTCGTCGCACCTGGTGTGCATCGCCACGGGCGGCATGGAGCTCGGCGCCACCACCATCATGATCTACGGATTCCGTGATCGTGAAATGATTCTCGACATCTACGAGCTCATCACGGGCCTGCGGATGAACCACGCGTACATCCGCCCCGGCGGACTCGCCCAGGACCTGCCGCCCGGCGCGGTGGACCAGATCCGCGAGTTCGTGAAGAAGATGAAGAAGAACCTCCCCGAGTACGACAAGCTCGCCACCGGGAACCCCATCTTCAAGGCCCGCATGCAGGACGTCGGCTACCTCGACCTGGCCGGCTGCATGGCCCTCGGCGCCACCGGCCCGATCCTGCGCTCCACCGGCCTGCCGCACGACCTGCGCAAGACCCAGCCCTACTGCGACTACGAGACGTACGACTTCGACGTCCCGACCGCGGACTCCTGCGACTCCTACGGCCGCTTCCTGATCCGTCTGGAAGAGATGCGCCAGTCGCTCAGGATCGTCGAGCAGTGCCTGGACCGGCTGCAGCCCGGCCCGGTCATGGTCGCCGACCGGAAGATCGCCTGGCCGGCCCAGCTGGCTCTGGGCCCCGACGGTCTCGGCAACTCCCTCGACCACATCAAGAAGATCATGGGCACCTCCATGGAGGCCCTGATCCACCACTTCAAGCTGGTCACCGAGGGCTTCCGGGTGCCGCCGGGGCAGGCGTACGCGGCGGTCGAGTCGCCCAAGGGCGAGCTCGGGGTGCACGCCGTCTCCGACGGAGGCACCCGCCCCTACCGGGTCCACTTCCGGGACCCGTCCTTCACCAACCTGCAAGCCATGGCGGCGATGTGCGAGGGCGGCCAGGTCGCCGACGTGATCGTCGCCGTCGCGTCCATCGACCCCGTGATGGGAGGCGTCGACCGGTGACCACCTCTTCTTCCGAGCGGGGCGTCAGCCTGGGCATGCCCGAACTGCCCGCGCCCGCCTACCCGGACGACGTCCGAGCCAGGCTGGAGGCGGACGCGCGCGAGATCATCGCCCGCTACCCCGACTCCCGGTCCGCGCTCCTGCCGTTGCTGCACCTCGTGCAGTCGGAGGAGGGGCACGTCACGCGCACCGGGATGCGCTTCTGCGCCGACGTGCTGGACCTCACCACCGCCGAGGTCACCGCGGTCGCCACCTTCTACACCATGTACCGGCGTCGACCCGGCGGCGACTACCAGGTCGGCGTCTGCACCAACACGCTGTGCGCGGTGATGGGCGGCGACGCGATCTTCGAGGAGCTCCAGGAGCACCTGGGCGTCGGCAACGGTGGGACCACCGACGACGGAAAGATCACCCTGGAGCACATCGAGTGCAACGCGGCCTGCGACTTCGCGCCGGTCGTCATGGTCAACTGGGAGTTCTTCGACAACCAGACCGTGCAGAGCGCGAAGCGCCTGGTGGACGAGCTGCGGAGCGGTGCCACGGTGTCCCCGACGCGCGGGGCGCCGCTCTGCTCATTCAAGGAGACCGCCCGCATCCTGGCGGGCTTCCCCGACGAGCGGGACGGGGCCGTCGAGGCGAGCGGCAGTGCGGGGCCGGCGTCACTGGTGGGTCTTCGCCTGGCAAAGGGAGAGACCGCACCCGCGCGCGTGGTCCACCCGCGCGACGGCGGGCCGCACGACGAGCCGCGGGACCGGGCCGTCCACGAGCCGTCGCCCACCGAGCACCTGAGTTCGCACGACGCGCCACAGGACACGTCGGCCTCCGACCCCGCTCACCCGGCAGGGCCTACCGCCGAGGAGGGGGAGTGATGACCTTGGCACCCGAACTGAAAGGCAGCAGCCCCGAGAAGCTGCTCGCACCCGTGCTGTCGGCCTTCTGGGACGAGGACAGGGCCTGGAGCCTGGACGTCTACCGAAGGCACGAGGGATACGAGGGCCTGCGCAAGGCGCTCGCCATGTCGCCGGACGAACTGATCGCGTTCGTCAAGGACTCCGGTCTGCGCGGGCGAGGCGGCGCGGGATTCCCGACGGGAATGAAATGGCAGTTCATTCCCCAGGGGGATGGAAAGCCGCACTATCTAGTTGTCAACGCCGACGAATCGGAGCCCGGGACCTGCAAGGACATCCCGCTCCTCTTCGCGAACCCGCACAGCCTCATCGAGGGCATTGTGATCGCGTGCTACGCCATCAGGTCGTCTCATGCCTTCATCTATCTGCGTGGTGAAGTCGTCCCTGTTCTGCGGCGGTTGCACGAGGCCGTGCGCGAGGCCTACGCGGCGGGATACCTCGGCGAGAACATCCTGGGCAGCGGACTCGACCTCCAGCTCACCGTGCACGCCGGCGCCGGCGCGTACATCTGCGGTGAGGAGACCGCGCTGCTCGACTCGCTCGAAGGCCGCCGTGGTCAACCGCGGCTTCGCCCCCCCTTCCCTGCGGTCGCGGGCCTCTATGCGTGCCCGACTGTGGTGAATAACGTCGAGTCGATCGCGTCGGTTCCCGCCATCCTGCAAAAGGGCAAGGAATGGTTCAGGTCGATGGGAAGCGAGAAGTCCCCGGGCTTCACGCTCTACTCCCTCAGCGGCCACGTCTCCAGCCCCGGCCAGTACGAGGCACCGCTCGGCATCACCCTCCGCCAGCTCCTCGAGATGAGCGGCGGCATGCGACCCGGGCACCGGCTCAAGTTCTGGACGCCGGGCGGCTCCTCGACACCGATGTTCACCGACGAACACCTCGACGTCCCTCTCGACTACGAAGGAGTGGGCGCCGCGGGTTCCATGCTCGGCACGAAAGCGCTGCAGTGCTTCGACGAGACGACCTGCGTGGTGCGCGCCGTGACCCGGTGGACCGAGTTCTACGCGCACGAGTCCTGCGGCAAGTGCACGCCGTGCCGCGAAGGCACGTACTGGCTCGTGCAGTTGCTGCGCGACATCGAGGCCGGCAAGGGCTCCCTGTCCGACCTCGACAAGCTGAACGACATCGCCGACAACATCAACGGCAAGTCCTTCTGCGCTCTCGGCGACGGCGCCGCATCGCCGATCTTCTCCTCGCTCAAGTACTTCCGCGAGGAGTACGAGCAGCACATCACGGGCCGCGGCTGCCCCTTCGACCCGGCCAAGTCGACGGCGTGGGCGGACAAGCACACGGAGGTGAACGCATGACGGTGACCACCAGCGCTCCCTCCGGAGGCGGCGAGGCGGCGGTCCCGCCGGAAGATCTCGTGACGTTGACGATCGACGGCGCCGAGATCAGCGTGCCCAAGGGCACCCTGGTCATCCGGGCCGCCGAGCAGCTCGGCATCGAGATCCCCCGCTTCTGCGACCATCCCCTCCTCGACCCCGCAGGCGCCTGCCGCCAGTGCATCGTCGACGTCGAGGGCCAGCGCAAGCCGATGGCGTCCTGCACGATCACGTGCACGGACGGCATGGTGGTGAAGACCCACCTCACCTCGCCGGTCGCCGAGAAGGCGCAGCACGGCGTGATGGAGCTGCTCCTCATCAACCACCCGCTGGACTGCCCGGTCTGCGACAAGGGCGGCGAGTGCCCCCTGCAGAACCAGGCCATGTCCCACGGCCAGGCCGAATCCCGCTTCGAGGGCAGGAAACGCACCTACGAGAAGCCCGTGCCGATCTCCACCCAGGTGCTCCTCGACCGGGAGCGGTGTGTGCTGTGCGCCCGCTGCACCCGGTTCTCGAACCAGGTGGCGGGCGACCCGATGATCGAGCTGATCGAGCGCGGGGCGTTGCAGCAGGTGGGCACCGGCGAGGGCGACCCCTTCGAGTCGTACTTCTCCGGCAACACCATCCAGATCTGCCCGGTCGGCGCGCTGACCTCGGCGGCCTACCGATTCCGCTCCCGGCCGTTCGACCTGGTCTCCTCCCCGTCGGTCTGCGAGCACTGCGCCGGAGGCTGCGCCACCCGCACCGACCACCGGCGCGGCAAGGTCATGCGGCGGCTGGCCGCCGACGACCCCGAGGTCAACGAGGAGTGGATCTGCGACAAGGGGCGCTTCGCGTTCCGGTACGCGCAGCAGCGGGACCGGCTCGACACGCCACTGGTGCGCAACGCCGAGGGTGACCTCGTACCGGCTTCCTGGCCGGAGGCCCTGCAGATCGCGGCTCAGGGCCTCTTGGCCTCCCGCGGCAGGACCGGCGTACTGACCGGCGGCCGTCTCACCGTCGAGGACGCCTACGCCTACAGCAAGTTCGCGCGCGTGGCGCTCGACACCAACGACATCGACTTCCGCGCACGGGTGCACAGCAGCGAGGAGGCCGACTTCCTGGCCGCCCGCGTGGCCGGCCGCGGCCGCGATCTCGACGGTACGGGCGTCACGTACTCCTCCCTGGAGAAGGCGCCCGCCGTCCTGCTGGTCGGGTTCGAGTCGGAGGAGGAGGCGCCCGGCGTCTTCCTGCGGCTGCGCAAGGCCTGGCGGGGGCACGGCCAGCGGGTGTTCTCACTGGCCACGCACGCCACACGAGGTCTGCAGAAGGCGGGCGGCACGCTGTTGCCGGCCGCTCCGGGCACGGAGACCGAGTGGCTGGACGCGCTGGCGAGCGGCGACGGCCTTGCGGACGCGGGCGCCGCGGCCGCACAGGCGCTGCGGACCGAGGGTGCGGTGATCGTCGTCGGCGAACGGCTGGCGGCGGTGGCGGGCGGGCTGACCGCCGCGGCGCGGGCCGCCTCGGCGACCGGCGCCCGGCTGGTGTGGATTCCGCGCCGGGCGGGGGAGCGGGGCGCGATCGAGGCGGGCGCCCTGCCGTCGCTGCTGCCGGGCGGCCGCCCGGCCACCGACCCCCGCGCGCGTGAGGAGGTCGCCGCGGCCTGGGGCCTGGCCGAACTCCCGCACCGCTACGGCCGGGACACCGGGCAGATCGTCGAGGCCGCCGCCTCCGGCGAACTGCAGGCGCTGCTCGTCGCCGGTGTCGAGGTCGCGGACCTGCCCGACCCGGAACGCGCGCGTGAGGCGCTGGCCGAGGCCGGCTTCGTGGTGTCGCTGGAGCTGCGGCCCGGTGAGGTCACCGAGCACGCGGACGTCGTCCTCCCGGTGGCCGCGGTCGCCGAGAAGCCGGGCGCCTTCCTCAACTGGGAGGGGCGGGTCCGCTTCTTCGAGGCGGCACTGAAGCCCGACCAGATGACCCGCCGTGTGGCGCCCGCCGACGCGCGCGTGCTGCAGATGCTCGCCGACGCCATGGACGTCCATCTCGGCCTGCCGGATCTGCGCACCGCCCGTGCGGAGCTCGACCGGCTCGGGGCCTGGGAGGGCTCCGGCGCCTCCGAACCCGCCGAGCCGGCCGCGCAGTTGCCGCGCCCCGCCGTCGGGGAGGCCGTCCTCGCCGGGCACCGTCTGCTGCTCGACCAGGGTGTCCTCCAGCAGGGCGACGAGGCGCTCGCCGGGACCCGGCACGCGGCACACGCGCGCGTGTCCCCCGCCACGGCCGCCGAGGCGGGCGTCAAGGACGGCGACCTGCTCGCCGTCACCGGCCCCGCCGGAACGGTCGCACTGCCGCTGCAGATCACCGAGATGCCCGACCGGGTGGTCTGGCTCCCGCTGAACTCCACCGGCCGGGGCGTCGCCTCCGACTCCGGGGCCACGCCCGGCTCCCTCGTACGCATCGGCCCGGCGACGCTCACCGCCGACGCCCCCCAGGAGGTGGAGGCATGAGCCCGTACTTCGCCGCTGAGGACCTCTCGATGTTCGGCCGCGACCCCTGGTGGCTGGTCGTCGTCAAGGCGGTCTTCTGCTTCGCCTTCCTGATGGTGACCGTGCTGTTCTCCATCGTCTGGGAGCGCAAGGTCGTCGCCTGGATGCAGTTGCGCATCGGCCCCAACCGGCACGGTCCCTGGGGCATGCTCCAGTCCCTCGCCGACGGCATCAAGCTGATGCTGAAGGAGGACCTCGTCGTCAAACGCGCGGACAAGGTGGTGTACGTCCTCGCGCCGATCGTCGCGGCCGTCCCGGCCTTCATGGCGATCGCGGTGATCCCCTTCGGGCCCGCCGACAACGAGGTCTCGATCTTCGGCCAGCGCACCACGATGCAGCTGACCGACCTGCCGATCGCGATGCTCTACGTGCTGGCGGTCGCATCCGTCGGGATCTACGGCATCGTGCTGGCCGGCTGGAGCTCCGGCTCCACCTACCCGCTGCTGGGCGGCCTGCGGTCCTGCGCGCAGATGATCTCCTACGAGATCGCCATGGGCGCGGCGTTCGCCTCGGTCTTCCTCTACTCGGGGTCGATGTCGACCTCGACGATCGTCGAGCAGCAGCAGGACCGCTGGTACATCCTCCTGCTGCCGGTCTCCTTCGTCCTCTACATCATCACGATGGTCGGCGAGACCAACCGCGCCCCCTTCGACATGCCGGAGTCCGAGGGCGACCTGGTCGGCGGCTTCAACACCGAGTACTCGTCGATCAAGTTCGCGATGTTCATGCTCGCCGAGTACGTGAACATGGTGACGGTCTCCGCCGTGGCGACCACGCTCTTCCTCGGCGGCTGGCGCGCCCCCTGGCCGATCAGCGGTTTCTGGGAGGGCGCGAACCACGGCTGGTGGCCGATGCTCTGGTTCGTCGTCAAGGTGCAACTGCTGCTGTTCTTCTTCATCTGGCTGCGCGGCACGCTCCCCCGCGTCCGCTACGACCAGTTGATGAAGCTCGGCTGGAAGGTCCTGATCCCGGTATCGGTGACGTGGCTGATGCTCGTCGCGACCGTACGGACCCTGCGCAACGAGAACTACGACTTCGCCGACATCGCCCTCTACGTGTGCGGCGGCGTCCTGGTCCTGCTGTTGCTCTCCTTCGTCGCGGACATGTTCCGCAACGCGCGGAAGGAGGCGCAGGCCCCTGCCGAGCCGGCCGAATTCGACCCGATGGCCGGCGGGTTCCCCGTGCCGCCGCTGCCGGGGCAGGAGCTGCCGCCGGTGCCCAGGCGTCGCCCGAGCCGGGAGCGGGAGCTCGTTGTCAGTGGTGGAGCGGACACTGTGAGTGACGGATCGCTGGATGGAAAGGAGGCGTCCGATGGCTGAGGAGCCCAAGGAGACCAAGCCCGGTTTCCAGAATCCCGTGGCCGGCTTCGGCGTGACCTTCAAGGCCATGTTCAAGAAGCGGCTGACCGAGCAGTACCCGGAGCAGGAGAAGACCACAGCTCCCCGGTTCCACGGACGGCACCAGCTCAACCGCCATCCGGACGGCCTGGAGAAGTGCGTCGGCTGTGAGCTGTGCGCCTGGGCCTGCCCCGCCGACGCCATCTACGTGGAGGGCGCGGACAACACCGACGAGGAGCGCTACTCCCCGGGCGAGCGGTACGGGCGCGTCTACCAGATCAACTACGCCCGCTGCATCCTGTGCGGCCTGTGCATCGAGGCGTGTCCCACGCGCGCGTTGACGATGACCAACGAGTTCGAGCTGGCCGACACCAGCCGCGCCAACCTGATCTTCACCAAGGAGCAACTGCTCGCCGGTCTCGAGGAGGGCATGGTCGACTCGCCGCACGCCATCTACCCGGGCACGGACGAGCAGGACTACTACCGGGGCCTGGTCACGGAGGCCGCTCCCGGCACGGAACGCCAGACGGCCGTCTCCAGGGGAGAGGGCCCGCAGGAGGCCGCCGCCACGTCCGGCGCGGACGAGCCGGCGTCGGAGGAGGTGGTCGGCCGATGAGCGCGCAGCTCGCCGCCTACGCCACCTCCACCGGTGAGGCCTTCCAGTTCTGGGTGCTCGGCACGGTCGCGGTGATCGGCGCCCTGTCCACCGTCTTCATGAAGAAGGCCGTGCACAGTGCGCTCTGTCTCGCCGGCACCATGATCGTCCTGGCGGTGTTCTACCTCGCCAACGGCGCCTATTTCCTGGGCATCGTGCAGATCGTGGTCTACACCGGCGCGATCATGATGCTCTTCCTCTTCGTGGTGATGCTCGTCGGCGTCACCGCGGCGGACTCGCTGAAGGAGACCATCAAGGGGCAGCGCTGGCTGGCGCTGCTGTGCGGTCTCGGCTTCGGCGTCCTGCTGATCGCCGGCATCGGCAACGCCTCCCTGACGGAGTTCAACGGCCTCACCGAGGCGAACGCGCACGGCAACGTGGAGGGCCTCGCCGCTCTCATCTTCACGAAGTACGTGTTCGCTTTCGAGATCACCGGCGCCCTGCTCATCACGGCGGCCGTGGGCGCCATGGTGCTCACCCACCGCGAGCGCACCGAGCGGCCCAGGACCCAGCGGGAGCTGGCCGAGCAGCGTGTCCGTGAAGGCAAGCACGTTCCGCCGCTGCCGGCCCCCGGCGTGTACGCGCGGCACAACGCGGTGGACGTCCAGGGCCTGCTGCCCGACGGCACCCCGTCGGAGCTCACGGTCAGCAGGACGCTGCGCGAGCGCGGTCAGATCAGGGACGTGTCCGCCGAGGCGCTGAGCGACCTCAAGGCCCTCGAACAGCGCGCCGAGGAGCGCCTGGAGCGGGCCGCGATCGAGCCGCCCCGTCTGGGGCCGAACTCCCGGCGGACCGAGGAGGCGTCGAAGTGAACCCCGTCAACTACCTCTATCTCGCGGCCCTGTTGTTCACGATCGGTGCCACGGGCGTGCTGATCAGGCGCAACGCGATCGTCGTCTTCATGTGCGTCGAGCTGATGCTCAACGCCTGCAACCTCGCGTTCGTCGCCTTCTCCCGGATGCACGGCAATCTCGACGGCCAGATCATCGCCTTCTTCACGATGGTCGTCGCCGCCGCGGAGGTCGTGGTCGGACTCGCGATCATCGTGTCGCTGTTCCGTTCCCGCCACTCGGCCTCGGTCGACGACGCCAGCCTGATGAAGCTGTAAGGGGTCGGAAGAAACGTGGACAACCTGATTGCGCTGCTGATCGCGGCGCCCCTGCTCGGAGCGGCCGTCCTGCTGGTCGGCGGCCGCCGGCTCGACGCCGTCGGCCACTGGATCGGCACGCTGCTCGCGGCGGTCTCCTTCGTGCTCGGCGTCGTCCTCTTCAGCGACCTGCTGAGCAGGAGCGCCGAAGACCGCACACTGACCCAGCACCTGTTCAGCTGGATCCCCGTCGAGGGCTTCCAGGCGGACGTGGCCTTCCGTCTCGACCAGCTGTCGATGACGTTCGTGCTGCTGATCACGGGCGTCGGCTCGCTGATCCACCTGTACTCGATCGGGTACATGGAGCACGACGAGCGGCGGCGCCGCTTCTTCGGTTACCTGAACCTGTTCCTCGCGGCGATGCTGCTGCTCGTCCTCGCCGACAACTACCTGCTGCTGTACGTCGGCTGGGAAGGCGTCGGCCTCGCGTCGTACCTGCTCATCGGCTTCTGGCAGCACAAGCCCAGCGCCGCCACCGCCGCGAAGAAGGCGTTCCTGGTCAACCGGGTCGGCGACATGGGCCTGTCCATCGCCATCATGCTGATGTTCACCACCTTCGGGACCTTCGCCTTCGGCCCGCTGCTGGGGACGGAGGGCGAGCCCGGCATCGCCGGGGACGCGACGGAGGGCAAGCTCACCGCCATCGCCCTGATGCTGTTGCTCGCCGCCTGCGGCAAGTCCGCCCAGGTGCCGCTGCAGTCCTGGCTCGGGGACGCGATGGAGGGCCCGACCCCCGTCTCGGCCCTCATCCACGCGGCGACCATGGTGACCGCGGGCGTCTATCTGATCGTCCGATCGGCCGCTGTCTTCAACGGCGCGCCCGACGCACAGCTCGTCGTCACCGTCGTCGGCGCCGTCACGCTCCTGTTCGGTGCGATCGTCGGTTGCGCGAAGGACGACATCAAGAAGGCGCTGGCCGGCTCGACCATGTCGCAGATCGGCTACATGGTGCTGGCCGCGGGCCTCGGTCCCATCGGCTACGTCTTCGCGATCATGCACCTGGTGACGCACGGCTTCTTCAAGGCCGGGCTCTTCCTCGGGGCAGGCTCGGTCATGCACGGCATGAACGACGAGGTCGACATGCGCAAGTACGGCGGCCTGCGCACGTACATGCCGGTCACCTTCGTCACCTTCGGTCTCGGTTACCTCGCGATCATCGGTTTCCCCGGGCTGTCCGGGTTCTTCTCCAAGGACAAGATCATCGAGGCGGCGTTCGCCAAGGGCGGCACCGAGGGCTGGATCCTCGGCGGATGCGCCCTGCTCGGCGCGGCCATCACCGCGTACTACATGACACGCGTGATGCTGATGACGTTCTTCGGCGAGAAGCGCTGGCAGCCCGACGCGGACGGCCACGAGCCGCACCCGCACGAGTCCCCGAAGTCCATGACGATCCCCATGATCGTGCTGGCGTTCGGATCGGTGTTCGCCGGCGGGTTCTTCAGCATCGGCGACCGCTTCCTGCACTGGCTGGAGCCCGTCACGGGCCACTCCCACGGCGACTCGCCGGTCAGCGCCCTCACCGTCACCCTCACCACGATGGTGGTGCTGGTGATCGGCGTGGCGATCGCCTACGCCCAGTACGGCCGCCGCCCCGTCCCGGTCGTCGCCCCGCGCGGGTCCCTGCTCACCCGGGCAGCCCGACGGGACCTGTTCCAGGACGACTTCAACCACGTCGTGCTGGTCCGTGGCGGCGAGCACCTCACACGCTCCCTGGTCTACGTCGATCACACCCTGGTCGACGGAGTCGTCAACGGCACGGCGGCCTCGGTCGGCGGCCTCTCCGGGCGACTGCGCCGACTGCAGAACGGCTTCGCGCGGTCGTACGCGGTCTCGATGTTCGGCGGTGCGGTGGTCCTCGTCGCCGCGACCCTGCTGATGAGGGCGGTCTGATACCGATGTCCTTTCCTCTGCTGACAGCGACGGCGGCGCTTCCGGCGATCGGGGCGGTGGCCACGGCCGCCGTGCCGGCCGCCCGGCGCAACGCCGCCAAAGCGCTGGCGCTGCTGTTCTCCGTCGCCACACTCGTCCTGGCGATCGTCGTCCTGGTCCGTTTCGACCCGGGCGGCGCCCGCTACCAGCTGACCGAATCCCACTCCTGGATCGCCGACTTCGGCGTCCGGTACGAACTCGGCGTGGACGGCATCGGGGTCGCGCTCGTCGCGCTGACCGCGCTGCTGATCCCGTTCATCATCCTCGCGGGCTGGCACGACGCCGACCCGCTGGAGACCGGCAGCAAGCGCTGGCGGCCCACGCAGGGCTTCTTCGCCCTGATCCTGGCCGTCGAGGCCATGGTGATCCTCTCCTTCGAGGCCACCGACGTCTTTCTCTTCTACATCTTCTTCGAAGCCATGCTCATCCCGATGTACTTCCTCATCGGCGGCTTCGGGGACCGTGCCCACGCGCACGGCGAGGAGACGGCGGCCACCCAGCGGTCGTACGCGGCGGTCAAGTTCCTCCTGTACAACCTGGTCGGCGGTCTGATCATGCTGGCCGCGGTGATCGGCCTCTACGTGGTCGCCGGGAACTTCTCGCTCACGGAGATCGCCGAGGCCCGTGCCAACGGCACGCTCGACATGGCGACGAACACCGAGCGCTGGCTGTTCCTCGGCTTCTTCTTCGCCTTCGCGGTGAAGGCCCCGCTGTGGCCACTGCACACCTGGCTGCCCAACGCCATGGGGGAGGCCACCGCTCCCGTCGCGGTACTGATCACGGCAGTGGTCGACAAGGTGGGCACCTTCGCGATGCTCCGCTTCTGCCTCCAGCTCTTCCCGGAGGCCAGCAAGTGGGCGACACCCGTGATCCTGGTCCTGGCGCTGATCAGCATCATCTACGGGGCGCTGCTCGCCGTCGGCCAGCGCGACATCAAGCGGCTGGTGGCGTACGCGTCGATCTCGCACTTCGGGTTCATCATCCTGGGCATCTTCGCGATGACCAGCCAGGGCCAGTCGGGTGCGACGCTCTACATGGTCAACCACGGCATCTCGACGGCGGCCCTGCTGCTGGTCGCCGGATTCCTGATCTCGCGGCGCGGTTCACGGCTCATCGCCGACTACGGCGGTGTGCAGAAGGTCGCTCCGGTGCTGGCCGGCACGTTCCTGATCGGCGGTCTGGCGACGCTGTCGCTGCCGGGGCTCGCGCCCTTCGTGAGCGAGTTCCTCGTGCTGGTGGGCACGTTCGCGCGCTACCCGGTCGTCGGCATCATCGCCACCTTCGGCATCGTCCTCGCCGCGCTCTACACGCTGGTCCTCTACCAGCGGACGATGACGGGGCCCGTCAAGCCCGAAGTCTCCGCGATGCCGGACCTGCGCGCGCGTGAACTCGTCGTCGTCGCCCCGCTGATCGTGCTGCTGATCTTCCTGGGCGTCTACCCCAAGCCCGTCACGGACATCGTGAACCCGGCGGTCAAGCAGACCTTGTCCGACGTACACAAGAAGGACCCCCGGCCCGAGGTGGAGGCGGCCAAGTGAGCGCATCAGCCGTCCACAGCCTGTGGACAACGGCGGCAGCCGCGACCGAACCGATCTCGAAGATCGACACGCCGAAGATCGAGTACGGGCAACTGTCGCCCACCTTGATCGTCGTGGGCGCTGCGATCATCGGGGTGCTGGTCGAGGCGTTCGTGCCGCGCAAGCACCGCTACTACGCCCAGCTGATCCTGACCGTCGCCGCGCTGGTCTCCGCCTTCGTCGCGGTGATCTGGCTGGCGGAGGACGGGTACGGCACCACGAAGGCGCGCATCGCCGCCATGGGCGCGATCGCGGTCGACGGACCCGCCCTCTTCCTGCAGGGCACGATTCTGCTGGCCGCCCTGGTCGGCGCGTTCACCTTCGCCGAACGGCGGCTCGACCCCGAGGCGCACGGCAACCGGGTCGACTCCTTCGCCGCCCAGGCGGCCTCCGTCCCCGGAAGCGACAGCGAGAAGGCCGCCGTCAAGGCGGGTTTCACGACCACCGAGGTCTTCCCGCTGCTGCTGTTCGCGGTCGCCGGCATGCTGGTCTTCCCGTCGGCCAACGACCTGCTGACGCTCTTCATCGCCCTGGAAGTCTTCTCGCTGCCGCTGTACCTCCTGTGCGCGGTGGCCCGCCGCAAGCGGCTCATGTCGCAGGAGGCCGCGGTCAAGTACTTCCTCCTCGGGGCGTTCGCCTCCGCCTTCACCCTCTTCGGCATCGCGCTGCTGTACGGCTACGCGGGATCGGTGTCGTACGCGACGATCGCGCAGGTCGTCGACGGAACGGTGCAGAACGTGAACCCGGCGCTCGCCGACACCATGGGCAACGACGCGCTGCTGCTCATCGGTGCCGCGATGATCGTCATGGGCCTGCTGTTCAAGGTCGGCGCGGTGCCCTTCCACATGTGGACGCCCGACGTCTACCAGGGTGCGCCGACCCCCGTCACCGGCTTCATGGCCGCGGCGACCAAGGTGGCCGCGTTCGGCGCGCTGCTCCGCCTGCTGTACGTCGTCCTGCCCGGGTTGCGCTGGGACTGGCGGCCGGTGATGTGGGGCGTCGCGATCGTCACCATGCTGGGCGGCGCGATCGTCGCGATCACGCAGACCGACATCAAGCGGCTGCTGGCGTACTCGTCGATCGCGCACGCCGGATTCATCCTCGCCGGCGTCATCGCGACCACCCCGGACGGCGTCTCGTCCGTCCTGTTCTATCTGGCCGCGTACTCGTTCGTGACGATCGGCGCGTTCGCCGTGGTCACCCTCGTGCGCGACGCCGGCGGCGAGGCGACACACCTGTCCAAGTGGGCGGGGCTCGGCCGGCGGTCGCCGCTGGTGGCGGCCGTGTTCGCGGTGTTCCTGCTGGCCTTCGCCGGTATCCCGCTGACCTCCGGGTTCGCCGGTAAGTTCGCCGTGTTCAAGGCGGCGGCGGAGGGCGGCGCGGCACCGTTGGTCGTGGTCGGCGTGATCTCGTCCGCGATCGCCGCCTTCTTCTACATCCGGGTGATCGTGCTGATGTTCTTCAGCGAGCCGCGGCCCGAGGGCCCGACCGTCGCCGTCCCGTCACCGCTGACGATGACGGCGATCGCCGTGGGCGTGGCGGTCACGCTCGTGCTCGGCGTCGCGCCGCAGTACTTCCTGGACCTGGCGAACCAGGCCGGAGTGTTCGTGCGCTGAGCCGGCGACGAGGCGCGTCGGCCGGCGCTCGCCGGCGTTGTGGGCCCGGTTCCCCGAGGGGAGCCGGGCCGGTCGTCGTCGCACGGGGAGCGAGCGGCGCCGCCCTCCAACGGGGTCATCACGCAGAGTCACCGGATCGGGTCTGTGGATAACTCCGGCGGTGTCGGTGCGGACCCCTATCGTGGAGGCAGTGGTGGAAGGGCGACGTACGGGGGACCGGACGATGGGCGCGACGGGCGGGATCAGCGAGATGACAGGGATCACCGGGACACCGGAGCGGACCGACAGCGAGGCGTTGGCCACGCTGCACCGGGTCTTCGGATACGAGGCCTTCCGCGGCGCGCAGGAAGAGGTCATCGAGCACGTGGTGGCCGGCGGGGACGCGGTGGTCCTCATGCCGACCGGTGGCGGCAAGTCGCTCTGCTACCAGATTCCCGCCCTGGTCAGACCGGGCACGGGAATCGTCGTCTCTCCGCTGATCGCGCTGATGCAGGACCAGGTGGACGCGCTGCGGGCACTCGGTGTGAACGCCGGGTTCATGAACTCCACCCAGGACTTCGACGAGCGGCGCGTGGTCGAGGCCGAGTTCCTGGCCGGTGAGCTGGATCTGCTGTACCTGGCGCCGGAGCGACTGCGCCTGGATTCCACCCGGGAGCTTCTGTCGCGCGGCAAGATCGCGGTGTTCGCGATCGACGAGGCTCACTGTGTGTCCCAGTGGGGCCACGACTTCCGCCCCGACTACCTCACCCTCGCCGTGCTCGGCGAGCGCTGGCCCGACGTTCCGCGGGTCGCCCTCACGGCTACGGCGACCCGCGCCACCCACGACGAGATCACCCAGCGGCTCGACATGCCGTCCGCCCGGCACTTCGTGGCGAGCTTCGACCGGCCCAACATCCAGTACCGGATCGTGCCGAAGGCCGACCCCAGGAAGCAGCTGCTGAGCTTCCTGCGCGAGGAACACCCCGGCGACGCGGGCATCGTGTACTGCCTCTCGCGCAACTCCGTGGAGAAGACGGCCGAGTTCCTCTCCCGCAACGGCGTCGAGGCGGTCCCCTACCACGCGGGCCTCGACGCGGGCACGCGCGCGGCCCACCAGGCCCGGTTCCTGCGCGAGGACGGCCTGGTGGTCTGCGCGACCATCGCCTTCGGCATGGGCATCGACAAGCCGGACGTGCGGTTCGTCGCCCACCTCGACCTGCCGAAGTCGATCGAGGGCTACTACCAGGAGACCGGTCGCGGCGGTCGTGACGGGCTGCCGTCCACGGCGTGGATGGCCTACGGCCTCAACGACGTCATACAGCAGCGCAAACTCATCCAGTCCGGCGAGGGCGACGAGGCCTTCCGGCGGCGGGCCGGCGCCCACCTGGACTCGATGCTGGCCCTGTGCGAGACCGCGCAGTGCCGCCGTGGACAACTCCTCGCCTACTTCGGCCAGGAACCGGACGCGGCGGGCTGCGGAAACTGCGACACCTGCCTCACCCCGCCGCAGACGTGGGACGGCACGGTCGCGGCCCAGAAGGTCCTGTCCACGGTGGTGCGGTTGCAGCGTGAGCGCGGGCAGAAGTTCGGCGCCGTGCAGATCGTCGACATCCTGATGGGCAAGCGCACGGCCAAGGTGATCCAGTTCGACCACGACCAGCTGTCCGTGTTCGGTATCGGCGAGGATCTCACCGAGGGCGAATGGCGAGGGGTCGTCCGTCAGCTGCTGGCGCAGGGGCTGCTGGCGGTCGAGGGCGAGTACGGCACCCTCGTGCTGACGGAGGCCAGCGGGGCGGTGCTGCGCCGCGAGCGGGACGTACCGCTGCGCAAGGAGCCGAAGAGGCCGGCCACGTCGGCCAAGGCGTCGGGTGGTTCCTCGTCCGGCCGCAAGGGGGCCAAGGCCGCCGCGGCCGAACTGCCAGAGGAACTGCTGCCCGCCTTCGAGGCGCTGCGCGCCTGGCGCGCAGAACAGGCCCGTGAGCAGGGCGTTCCGGCGTACGTCATCTTCCACGACGCCACGCTTCGGGAGATCGCCACGGTGTGGCCGACGTCGGTGCGTCAACTCGGTGGGATCAGCGGGGTCGGCGAGAAGAAGCTGGTGACGTACGGAGAGGGCGTGGTCGCGGTCCTGGCCTCATTGGGCGGGCCCCCGCAGGGTGCTGCCGCAGTCGCTGCCGCTGCGGGTGCGGGTACGGCCGGGGGCTCGGCTGCCGATGCCGACACCGCCGCCGCTGCGAACGCCGGCACGGAGCCGGGCATCTCGGACCTGTGGCCCGATGCCGACGAAGAGCCCGCGCCCGAGGACTGGATATAGCGAGCCGCTCCCCCGATCCGTTGATCCGTCCCGGGGTCCCGATGTCGTGTCCCGGGCCCAGTCCCAGGCCCAGTCCCGGGCCCAGGCCCCGGGCCGGAGCCCGCAGCCGAGGCCGAGTCCGAAGTCGAGCCGGAGCCGATGTCGGAGGCGAGCCGAGACTGGAGGCGGGGTGGTTCTCGTGCCGCGTGGTCCTCGGTGTGCCCGGCCCGTGGTCGCCGGTCCGGGCACGTTCGTCATAGGGCGCGGCCCGCGTAGGCCCTGACGTCGGCGTCCGGGTCGGTCGTCGCCGTGGCGAGGGCGGCTCGGGCGGCCTCCGAGGCACGGAGGCGGGTCAGGGCCAGGACGGCGGCCTTGCGGACGTCCGCGTTGGGATCGGCCAGGGCCTTGGCGAGGACGGGTACGGCCGTCTCGGGGTGGGCCACGGCCAGAGCGGTGGCAGAGCCGGCACGGACCTGCCAGGCCGGGTCCGTCAGGGCCTCCACTGCTCGGGCGGCGGAGCGTACCGCTGCTGCCGGGTCGTGCAGCGCTTCGGCCAGCGCGGGGCCGGTGCCCGAAGGCAGGGTCTCGGTGAGGACGGCCACCGCTTCGCGGCGGACGGCGGGCGCCGGGTCGGACAAGTAGGGCAGCAGAGCTCCGAGTTCGGGCTCCTGTTCGGCGAGGGCGACGAGTTCGAGCAGACGGGACGACGACCCGGGAGCGGAGGCGTGGTCGGGGGCGGGCTCGGGCACGGCGGCCTCCGAGACGTCCGTCTCCGCCGCGAGGGCCTCGTTGCCGGAATGTTGCGCCATCTGTGGCAACGTCAGACATGGGCTTGACCTGGGGAAACGAGTGTCCGTCGAGGCAGATCCGCCAGTTCGGGGCGAGATCCGCCGGTTCAGGACAGCGCGGTCAGCCCCGGGGCGAAGGTGATCAGCAGCGGCAGCAGCGGGACCAGCGTCGCCACGGTCGTCGTCAGCGCCCGGTGTCTGCGCAGCAGGCGCGGGGGCGGCTCGAGGAGGCGGTCGACGCGCTCGCCCAGGAGGCGATGACTCGAGGCGCAGGACAGGACGCCGCGGTGCTGGTTCAGCTCGATCAGGGCCAGCGCCGTGGTCAGGTGCCCACAGCGGCGTGACGCCGTGTCGTCGGCGGCGAGTTCGACCAGGCGGTGCGTCTGGTCGCAGAAGTGCGAGAAGAGCGGAATGCGGGGGAAGCCGGTGGCAAGGGCGGTGGACAGGTGGAGCAGCCAGTCGTGGTGGGCGCGGGCATGGCCGCGCTCATGGGTGAGGACGGCGTCCAGCTGGTGGGGGGTGAGTCGGTGCAGGGCGCCGGTGGTCACGATCAACTGGGGTGGGTTGCCGGGCATCCACCAGGCGTCCGGGTACTCGTCCTCCAGCACGAGCAGCGGGCCCCGGGCGGGCGGCAGGCCCGCGGGCAGGTCGGGGGCGCGCTCTCGCAGGTGGGCCCGCGCCCGGTCACGGCGTCGGCGCGCCTCGACGAGTTCGCGGGCGAGCATGGCGGTGGTCCAGGCGGCCCCGCAGGCCAACAGCAGCGTCAGGGCCGTCGCCCACGGCGGGGCGGCGGTGAGGTCGTACGCCTCCGTGACCGCCGCCGGCGCAGGCGCGAAGACCCGCGAGCGGACGGTGTGGAACACGGCTGCGGCGCCCAGCACCAGGGCCGTCAGGCAGCACAGCAGGACGGTGGCGACCAGGCACTGCCAGACCCACAGCCCCACCACCGGCTCCCGCTCGGGCCAGGCGGAGCGGGTCAGCGCACGCGGGGCCGGCACCGCGGCGGTCAGGCCGACGATGCTCAGCAGGAGCAGGCAGACGGTCATGCCGGTGGCTCCGGATCCTGGTCGGGAAGGGGGCGCGCGCCACGGGGGCGCGAAGTGCGTACCGCAGGCGCGGACACGTGCGGCCTGCCACGGGCGGCGGGCTCGGCACGAAGACCGCGCCCGCCGCCAGTATGACGGCGGTTCCCCCGGGAGTCAGCCCGAGTCGACGCCCGGATTCGGCCCGATCCACCCTGTCCGGGCGCGGGCTCCGAAGCCGGCCCGCCCACCGGACATCACCCCGCCCGTCATCCTCCCGCTCGTCAGCGCGCCGCCTGTCACCGTCCCGCCCGTCATCGAGCTCGTGGTCCGGGGCGAGAGCGTGGGCGGGGACTCACCCGGCGACCACCCGACCGCTGACCTCGCCCAGGCCCACCCGCAGCCCGTCGGGGCCGGGAGCCCATGCCGACAGGGTCACCACGTCGCCGTCCTCCAGGAACGCCCTCTTGCCGTCGGGGAGTTCCAGCGGGTCACGGCCGTTCCAGGTGAGCTCCAGGAGGGAGCCGAGCTGGTCCGGGTTCGGTCCGCTCACGGTGCCCGAGCCGTACAGGTCGCCGGTGCGCAAGGAGGCCCCGTTGACCGTGAGGTGGGCCAGTTGCTGCGCGGCCGTCCAGTACATGGCGGAGAAGGGCGGCTCGGAGACGACGTGACCGTTGACCGCGACGGAGATGCGCAGGTCGTAGCCGGCGGGTTCGGCGTCGGAGTCGTCCAGGTAGGGCAGGAGGGGGTGGGTCCGCTCCGGGGGCGTCGTCCGCGCCTCGTCCAGAGCTTCCAGCGGAGTGACCCACGCAGACACCGATGTGGCGAACGACTTGCCGAGGAACGGGCCGAGGGGCACGTACTCCCAGGCCTGGATGTCACGGGCGGACCAGTCGTTGAGCAGGCACAGCCCGAAGACGTGCTCGCGGTAGTCGGCCAGCGCGACCGGACTGCCCTGCTTCGACGGCACGCCGACCACGAAGCCGACCTCGGCCTCGATGTCGAGTCGCCCCGACGGGCCGAAGACGGGGGCGGGATCGGAAGGCGCCTTGCGCTGGCCCGAGGGACGCACCACGTCCGTTCCGGAGACCACGACCGTGCCGGCACGCCCGTGGTAACCGATCGGCAGGTGCTTCCAGTTGGCGAGGAGCGTGTCGCCGGCGTCCGGGCGGAAGATCGCGCCGGCGTTTCGCGCGTGGTGTTCGGAGGAGTAGAAGTCGACGTAGTCGGCGACCTCGAAGGGGAGGTGCAGGGACACCGCGGACAGGGGATGCAGGAGCGGTTCGACGGTGGGGCGGTGAGCGGGGTCGGTGAGCCACTCCGTGAGCGCGTGCCGCACCTGCGACCAGACGGCACGGCCCGCCGCGAGCAGCGGGTTCAGGTTCGGCGCCGACAGCAGCTCCGCGTGGGGCGAGCCGAGCGCGCGGGCTGCCGCGCCCGCGTCCAGCACGTGCTCACCGAACCGGACGCCGACGGTCCGCCCGGTGGAGCCCGAGAGGGAGAACACGCCGTACGGGAGGTTGTGCGGGCCGAAGGGATCGCCCTCGGGAAGGTCGAAGGGGGGCATCGGTTACTGCCTCTCTTTCCTGCACTCTCTGGTGCTCGCCATGTCGTGGTCACCGGACGCCGGGCGGATGTCGCGCGGGTGCGGCGAGCCGGGCCACACGTTACGGCTGACCTGGCGAAAGCGACATGGGGGACAGGCCGGCGGGGCGTTTCGGCCCACGCTGCGACGTCCGGCCGCCTGCCTCCGGATGGTTCACGGTCCGGCCCGCGATCTCGAACCGGTGCGGAGTCCTCTGGCCGACCGCTCCCCGGCGAGGCGTCAGAAAACCGCTTCATTGAGCCAGTCCCGGGACGCGTCAAGGCCAGTCACGCAAAGGGAGTTGGCAGAACAGGGCAGGACCTGGACGTGGTCCGCTTCCCGTCGAACCCGAGGGGTACGGGATCCGTATTCTCTGATCATGGCCGCACCCACCGCATATGCCGCGCGCACCGCGTACTCCCTGATCGCCACAGACCTGGACGGAACGCTGCTCCGCGGCGACGACACCTTCTCCGACCGGTCGCTCGACGCGCTCGCGCGGGTGGCCGCCGCCGGCGCACGCCACCTGGTGGTGACGGGACGGCCCGCACCCCGGGTGCGGCCGCTCCTCGAACGCCTGCACAGCAGGGGACTCGCGGTGTGCGGACAGGGTGCGCAGCTGTACGACGCCGGAGCGGACCGGCTGCTGTGGTCGGTCACTCTGGACCGGGAGCTGGCGGAGACCGCGCTCGGCAAGATCGAAGCGGAGGTCGGGCAGTTGTACGCGGCGGTCGACCAGGACGGTGTCGACGGGCTCACGCTCATCGAGCCGGGCTACCGGATGCCCCACCCGACGCTGCCGGCGCTGCGGGTCGGCAGTCGCGACGACCTTTGGTGCGAGCCGATCAGCAAGGTGCTGCTGCGTCATCCCACCCTGTCCGACGACGAGTTGGCGGCGACGGCCCGCTCGGTGGTGGGCTCGCTCGCGACGGTCACCATGTCGGGTCCCGGCACGGTCGAACTGCAGCCCTGCGGGATCACCAAGGCGACGGGCCTGGCGCTGGCCGCGGAACACCTCGGGCTGCGGCCCGAGGACACCGTCGCCTTCGGGGACATGCCCAACGACATCCCGATGTTCGACTGGGCGGCGCGCGGTGTCGCCATGGCCAACGCCCATCCCGAACTCAGGGCAGTGGCCGACGAGGTGACGACGTCGAACGAGGACGACGGCGTGGCCGTCGTCCTCGAAAGACTGTTTCCGTGAGCCGTGAGCCGTGAGCCGTGAGCCGTGAGCCGTGAGCCGTGAGCCGTGAGCCGTGAGCCGTGAGCCGTGAGCCGGTGACCGCGTGAGCCGGTGGCCGGCGACCGTCACTCAGCCAGCCAGCCAGCCAGCCAGCCAGCCAGCCAGCCATCCGACCGTCAGCCATCCGATGGTCAGCCGGCCGACCGTCAGCCGGCCAGCAGTCTGCCGGAAGGGCGTCAGTAGGCGCCGAAGACGTTGTCGATCGAGCCGTAACGCGAGGCCGCGTAGTTGCAGGCGGCGGTGATGTTCGCGACCGGGTCGTAGGAGTCCCAGGAGGTGCCCTCGACGTGGTACGCGCGGAAGGTCGGGTCGATGACCTGCAGCAGGCCCTTGGACGGGATGCCCGCGGCGGCGTTGGAGTCCCAGAGGTTGATGGCGTAGGGGTTGCCCGAGGACTCGCGGATGACGTTGCGGTAGATGCCGTTGTACGTCCCCGGAATGCCGTGCTGCGACATGACCTGCAGGGAGGCGCGGATCCAGCCGTCGAGGTTGTCGGAGTAGCCGAGGCTGCTCGCGGTGGCGACGGTCGGTGCGGTGGCCGCGGAGGCGGTGGTGGCACCGATGAGCGGGAGCGCCAGTACGGCGACTCCGGTGCCGGCGACGGCGAGCTTGCGGGCGAGGCGGGAGGTGCGGGTGGAGCGCTGAGCGGCAGCGGACATGACGAGTTTTCCTCTCCGTCGCCTGCGAGGTGAGCTGTCGGGTTCGGGCGGGAGCTGCCCGGTCGCGTCCTGACGGTCGTGACTTCACCCCAAGCCATAGCGGATTGCCCGAAAAGATCTGGATGTCCAGAACGTCAGGGCAATTCGCTGCGGCGACCTACCTGGTTCCCCCGCTCCTGCCATGCGTTTCTCGGTGGGTGTTACGGGCGGCGGCAGGATTAGGCGTCCGCCCGACAGGCCGGGAACGTATGCGAGAGCACATGTCCGGAACAAGTGCCGGATTCACAGATGATCCCTATTGACCTTGGTCTGTGCCGTATGGGGTGCTTGATCCTTTGTGGGTGCAAAGCGTCAACTCGCTTGGCTGGGCGGTGGATCCAGGGATGGTGGATCATGACCGTTATGTCGGTGCCAGTGAGCCATGTCACGAGGAATCACGAGAGCGACTAATCGGGCATTAGCCTCAACTCGCTTGTTATGGAACATGGGAGAGGCGGATGGCTCTCTGTCGTACCCCCTGCGCTTCCCGTCGTGCTCCCCGTCGTGATCTCTGCACCCCTGCACCCCTGCACCCCTGCACCCCTGCGCCGCTGCGCCGCTGCGCCGCTGCCCACCTGCCCTGGCCCGCGTATCCCTGCCCCTGCTCGCGTGGCTGTGTGCCAGTGGTCCGCAGCCGTGCTTCCTGCCGTGCGCCCGTTGCGCCGGGATGGCTCCCGTGCGGCATGCGCGTGTCGTTCCGGCAGGGGCGGGCGGAGCCCGGGGCGGGGCCTGGGGCCGGTCGAGGCGGGGCTGGGTTCGTCGCCGGTCCGAGGCGGAAGGCTCGGTCGGGCGTCGGCCTCGGCGTGGAACATGATTCGGTGCTCCGCGGCAACCCGATGAGCATCTCTTCGTATGGGCTGATCAGAAACATCGAGGACGCGATCGGATACGGTCTGGCCCGATGCGTGCGCCTCGCGGGCGAGTGCATTCGCCCCCGGGGGACGTGGGGGCTATCAGTGATCGAAACGTGACCGGATACGCTGACTCGAGTGATGGCAGCGACCTATCGACATACCGCGTAATCGCCAGTAGACACCAGCAGACAGGAGACCCCTCGTGACCGTCGTCGGGCCGTTCGGGCTGAGCGTGCGGGACCAGGCTCTGGAAGCCGATGTCCAGGCCGGATTGGCGGCTGTCGAGGAAGGCTTGCTCGAGGCCACCAAGAGTGAGGTTCCGTTCATCACGGAGGCCGCCCAGCACCTGGTGCGGGCGGGCGGGAAGCGGTTCCGTCCGCTGCTCGTGATGCTCGCGTCGCAGTTCGGGGACAGGCACGCGCCGGGCATCGTGCCGTCTGCCGTGGTGGTGGAGCTGACGCACCTGGCCACGCTGTACCACGACGACGTGATGGACGAGGCCGCCGTGCGACGCGGGGTTCCCAGCGCGAACGCCCGCTGGGGCAACTCGGTGGCCGTCCTCACCGGTGACTTCCTCTTCGCGCGCGCCTCGCACATCCTGGCCGACCTCGGTCCGGAGGCGGTGCGGGTGCAGGCGGAGGCGTTCGAGCGGCTGGTCACCGGCCAGATCCTGGAGACGGCGGGGCCCACGGACGGACGGGACCCGGTCGAGCACTACCTCGACGTGCTCGGCGGCAAGACCGGTTCGCTGGTCGCGGTGGCCTGCCGGTTCGGCGCCATGATGTCGGGCGCCGACGAGACGGTCGTCGACGTGCTGACGCAGTACGGCGAGCGGCTCGGCGTCGCCTTCCAGCTGGCGGACGACGTGCTGGACATCGCGTCCGACTCGCACGAGTCCGGCAAGACGCCCGGCACCGATCTCCGCGAGGGCGTGCCCACCCTGCCGGTGCTGCGGCTGCGGGAGCGGGCCGCGCGCCTGTCCCTGCCCGACGACGTCGCGCTGTGCGAGCTGCTGGACTCCGACCTGAGTGACGACGCCCGGCTCGCCGAGGCCATCGAGGCCCTCCGGGCCCACCCGGCGCTGGAGCAGGCCCGCCGGGACACCGTGCGGTACGCGAACGACGCGCGGGCCGCGCTGGCGCCGCTGCGTGAGTGCGATGCGAAGGCGGCGCTGATGGAGCTCTGCGACGCGGTGGTCCACAGGGCGGGCTGAACCCTCCCCGCGGGGCCCGATCACTGATCGCCGACCGGCCGAGCCGTCGGGTTACCGAACGATCCAGCCGTTGGTCTGCCGTGCCACCGAGCCGTCCGGCGGCCGCGCTGTCGCGCTGTCGTGCCACCCAGCCGTCCGGCTGCCGAGCCCGGGGTCGTCCGGCGGGCCCGTGTGCGGGTCGTGCCGTCCGGCCGACCGGGCCGTGTGCGGGTCGTGCCGTCCGTGCCGATGTCGAGCCGTCGCTACCCCTACGGGTCGGCGGCCGTCTTGGCACTCTCGTGTCATACCGCAGGTGTACGCGGAGTTGAGCCCTCGGGTTGACGCTTCCGAGGAGTCGATTTGGTCAGATGGGAACCACGGAAAACACCACTCCTCACCGATTCGGGTGAGAATGGCGGCTCGGGGTGGGACGTTCAGCGTGATGACCAGCCGCCGCCGACGACGGAGGTAAGGGACACATGGCACCGAAGGCATCCGACGACACCATGACCGGCGGGGAGGCCGACGACCTGCGCGTCGGACGGCGCAAGGCCGTGCGGTACGTCGTTCCGGTCACCGTGATCGGTGTCGCGGCCGCGACGATCGGACTGGTCCCGGCGCTCGCCGACTCCGGCGACCCCGACCTGCCGAAGATCACCGCACAGCAGCTCCTCGACAAGATCGCCGCTTCGGACGTGCAGCAGCTGTCCGGAACGGTGAAGATCACCACGGACCTCGGGCTGCCCGACCTCGGCGGTCTGGAGAGCGGCCTCCTCTCGGGGGTGGCCAAGGGCGACGACGGCTCGGCCGCCGATCCGTCCGCCAAGCTCACCGAACTCGCCTCAGGCACACACACGTTGCGCGTAGCCGCCGACGGTCCGGACCGGCAGAAGCTCTCGCTGCTGGAGAACGCCGCCGAATACAGCGTCATCCACAACGGCAAGAACGTGTGGGGGTACGACAGCGGCTCCAACGAGGTCTACCACTCCACCGTCGACGAGAGCACGGGGAAGAAGGCGGAGTCCCCCGTTCCCGCGACGCCCAAGGACCTCACCGATGACGCCCTGAAGGCGGTCGACGACACGACGTCCGTGACCGTCGACGGCACGGTCCAGGTAGCCGGCCGTGAGGCCTACAAACTGCTCGTGAAGCCCAAGCAGGCCGGGTCCACGGTGGGCGCGATCAGCGTGGCGGTGGACGCGAAGACGGGCCTGCCGCTGAAGTTCACGCTGACCCCGGCGAGCGGCGGCGCCGCCGTCGTGGATGCCGGCTTCACCCAGGTCACCTTCGCCAAGCCCGCAGCCTCAACCTTCGACTTCACCGCCCCCAAGGGCGCGAAGGTCACCGAGGGCGACGAGGCGGGCAAGGGCGAGAGGGCCGGCAAGGGCGACGAGGGAGGCAGGCCGGCGCCCGGGCACGGCGGCTCCGACGACTTCGCCGAGGCCTTCGGCGGCCAGGGCGGACCCGAGGGCCTCGACGTCATCGGCGAGGGCTGGACCTCGGTCGCCGTCTTCGGCACCGGCGGTGAGGGCGCTCCCTCGGCTGCGGAGGCCGGCGGCGACCTCGGCGGGTTCCTCGGCTCCTTCGGAGACAAGGTGAGCGGCAAGTTCGGCTCCGGGACCGTCTTCTCCACCCGCCTGATCAACGCCCTGATGACGGACGACGGCAAGGTCTACGTCGGTGCGGTCACCAAGGACGCCCTGGTGAAGGCAGCCGACGCGGGGAAGTGAGCGGCGCGGCCAAGGGCGGAGAGTGCGCCGCGCGGCAGGCGCAGCGCAGTCGGCTCCTTCGGGTGAGGGCGTCGCGGAGAGGAAGCCGGTGAGGGAGCCCATGGACGACGTCGACGCAGTCGCCCGCACCGACGACGCCGTCATCCGCACCCGCGCCCTCACCAAGCGCTACCGCGGCGGACAGCTCGCCGTGGACGGTCTCGACCTCACCGTCCCGGCGGGCAGCGTCTTCGGCTTCCTCGGGCCCAACGGCTCCGGCAAGACGACCACCATCCGCATGCTGATGGGGCTCATCGAACCCACGGCCGGCACGGCCCGCGTCCTGGGGCAACCCATGCCGCGGGCCGTCCGGGCCGTGCTGCCGCACGTCGGGGCCCTGATCGAGGGACCCGCCCTCTACGGCTTCCTCTCCGGCCGGGACAACCTGCTGCGGTACGACGCCGCCGATCCGACGGCCGACCCGCGCACCCGGCGTGCGCGGGTCGAGGCGACGCTGGACCGGGTGGGGCTGACGGCCGCCGCGGGCAAGAAGGCGAAGGCGTACTCCCTCGGCATGAAGCAGCGTCTCGGGCTCGCGGCGGCCCTGCTGCAGCCCCGCCGGCTGCTCGTCCTCGACGAGCCGACGAACGGGCTGGATCCGCAGGGCATGCGGGAGATCCGTTCGTTGATCCGGGAGTTGGCCTCGGAGGGCACGACCGTCTTCCTCTCCTCGCACCTGCTCGACGAGATCGAGCAGGTGTGCACCCACGCGGCGGTGATGGCGCAGGGCCGGCTGATCGTGCAGGGCCCGGTGGCGGACCTCGCGGCGGGGACCCGCGGCCGACTGGTCGTGACGACCCCGGATCCGGCGGACGCGGCCCGGGTGCTGAAGGAGCAGGGCGTGGCCGACGTCGTCGTCGGCGAGGGCCGGGTGAGCGCGGAGGCGCCGCCGCCGGACCGCGATCCGGCCGACCTGAACGAGGCACTGGTGACGGCGGGCGTCCGCGTCCGCGGCTTCGCCGTCGAACGGGCCTCCCTGGAGGACGCGTTCGTGGCACTCACGGGGGAGGGTTTCGATGTCGCGGGCTGAGACGGAACCGGTGGACGATGACCACCGTCCCCGATCCGGGGAGACCAACCCGTCGGGCGCGGAGCGGGCAACGAGCCGTTCCCCGTCCCGGAGCCGACACCCCTCCCGGTCCCGGAGCCGTTCCCCGGCAGAGACCCGTTCCCCGTCACAGAGCCTTTCCCGGTCCCAGAGCCGGTCGCCTTTCCGGCCTCCGTCCCGGCCGCGTTCGTGGACCTGGACGCTCGGACTGTTCCGCAGCGAACTGCTGACGACCTTCCGGCGCTGGCGCACCCTCGCCCTGCTGGGCGTGCTGGCGGCCGTGCCGGTCCTGGTCGGGATCGCCGTGAAGCTCGAGACGGGCGACGGCGGCTCGGGCGGCCCCGGCGGCGGGAGAGGGGGTGGTGGGGCCGGACCCGCGTTCATCGCGCAGGTCACCAACAACGGCCTGTTCCTGGTCTTCACCGCGCTGGCCGTGACCCTGCCGTTCTTCCTGCCCATGGCGATCGGCGTCATCGCGGGCGACGCGATCGCCGGTGAGGCGAACGCGGGCACCCTGCGCTACCTCCTGATCGCCCCGGCCGGCCGCTCCCGCCTTCTGCTGGCCAAGTACGCGACCGTCATGACCTTCTGCCTGGTCGCCACCCTCGTGGTCGCGCTCTCGGCGCTGACGGTCGGGGCACTGCTCTTCCCGCTCGGCGATCTGACCACGATCTCCGGCACCCGGATCGGCTTCGGGGACGGACTGCTGCGGGCGCTGCTGATCGCCCTGGTCGTCGCCCTCTCCCTGATCGGCGTGGCGGCGCTCGGCCTGTTCGTCTCGACGCTCACCGGCAGCGGCATCGCTGCGATGGCGACGACCGTCGGCCTGCTGATCACGGTCCAGATCCTCGACCAGATCCCCCAGCTCGACGCGCTCCAGCCGTACTTCTTCTCGCACTACTGGCTGTCCTTCGCCGACCTCATGCGCGAGCCGGTCTACTGGGACGACCTGCAGAAGAACCTCGGCCTTCAGGCGCTGTACGCGGCGTTCTTCGGCTCGGCGGCCTGGGCGCGCTTCACGACGAAGGACGTCACCGCGTAACCGGCCGGGCCTCCACGGGCCCTTCGCGGGCTCTCAGCGGGCTCTCAGCGGGTCTCGTAGGGGAAGCGGGCGAGCGGGGCGTCCTGCGCGAAGAAGGTCTTCGCCCGTGCCAGTGCCTCCGTGTCGCTCAGGACGTCGCCGGGCTTGCTGCCGTTGCCGAGCAGCACCCCGCCGAAGCGCATCCCCAGGTACGCGGCCGAATTGCGGAGCGTGCCGACGAGCGGGTCGGCGACCGAGGGCTGTTCGTCGGCCAGCACGGTGACGCCCCACAGAGTGCGTCCGGCCAGCGTCGTCTCGAAACCGAGGCCCGGGGTGCGCAGCCAGCCCGACCAGTGGTCGAGATAGCGCTTGGTCTGCGCGGAGACCGAGTACCAGTACAGCGGGGACGCGATCACGATGTCCGTCGCGGCGAGCGTGGCGTCGAGCAGCAGGGCGGCGCTGCCCTCGGTCGGCCGGACGTGGTCGATGTCATGACGCTGGTCGGTGAAGTCGGGCAGGGGGTGCGCGGCGAGGCTGATCCACGTCTGCTCCACGTCGGACGGCAGCTGCTCGGCCGCCGCGCGGGCCAGCGACTCGGTGTTGCCGTCGGGTCGGCTGCTGCCCAGCACGAAAAGGACGTTGCGGTGTGTCATGTCTGGTCCCCCGGTGATCGGCGTGCGGTGCAGGGTCGGCACCAACAATAGTATGCACCTGCATTAAATGTGTGCGCAAGTATGTGTCGGAAGTGTGGGCTCAACGGGGTGTCAGCTCAAGGTGTGTCTGCTCAGGTGGGTCTGCTCAGGTGTGTCGGCTCTCGGCGGCCCGGGCGACGGCCAGCAGCGTCGCTTCGCCGCCGTGGGCCGCGATCATCTGGAGTCCCAGCGGACAGCCGTCCTCGCCGACCCCCGCGGGCAGACTGATCGCCGGGTGACCGCTCAGGTTGAACGCCCAGGTGAGCGCCGTCGAATACCGCTCGCCCGGGCCCTCGTGACCGTGTGCGGGGTTCGGGGTGGTGGGCGTCAGCAGCAGGTCCGCCCGCGAGAAGAAGGCGGCCAGCAGCCGGTCGTTCGCCGCGCGGACGCGTTCGGCGGGGGCGCGGTCCGCGCCTGGGGAGCGCAGCGCCAACCAGGCCGGAGCGGGGTCCTCCAGGTGCGGCGGGGACCCGGAGGGCGGCAGCCGTACGACTCCGGCCGCGGCGAGCCGCGTCGCGGCGGCCCGGGCCAGGGCGACCGGCTCCGGGTCGGGGTCGGCGAAACCCAGATCGGGGGAGAAGGCGGCGACAGACGGACAGGGGTTCGCTCTTTCGGTCATTTCTGAAGTGGTTTCCCGGGCCGTGATCCGCCGGTACGCCGTGGCGTCCGCCGCGTACCGGACGATCACACCGGGCGCCGCCAGCCCCGTACGGTCCCCGGACCGAAGCTGTCCACGCTCCCCGGGCGGTCGACGGTCGTTCGTGGTCTTCAGGCCGATCACCCCGCACCACGCGGCCGGGATGCGCACCGAGCCGGCACCGTCGCTGCCGGTCGCGAGCGGGACGAGGCCTGCGGCCACCGCTGCCGCCGCGCCCGCCGAGGAGCCGCCTGGCGTGCGGTCCGCGCGCCAGGGATTGACCGTGCGGCCGTGGGCGCCGAGTCCCCACGTCAGCCAGGGCGTTCCGGTGCCGGGCACGGCGGTCGCCCCCACGGGCACACAGCCGGCGGCGATCAGCGGGCCCGCCGTACGCAGCCCGAACCGCCCCTTCACGCCTATCGGCACTCCGGCCAGCGGCAGCCGCCGCTCACCCGCCGCGATCCGCGCGTCGACCTCACGCGCCGCTGCACGAGCCCGTTCCTCCCACACCTCGGCGAACGCGCACAGGGAACGGTCGGTCGCGGCGATCCGACCGAGCGCCTCGCCGACGACGTCCACCGCCGTAAGCCGCCCGGCCCGCACGGCCCCGGCGAGCTCCACCGCCGCAGGCCACTCCCAGGGCCCGGCCGCCCTCATCCGGGGCCGTGCCCGTCCGGCCCGCGCCCGCTCAGCGGGCCCGTCCGGCCGCCGCCCCGGTGAGGCGGGACAGCGGCTGGGTCTCGCGCGGCGGGCCGCCGGCCAGGTCGCCGAGCCGCCAGTCAGCCACCCACGGCACGCGGTACACGTCGATGACCGATTCGATCACCCGAACCCGCTGGACGAGCGGCCGCGGCAGCCGCCCCGGCGCGTCCGCGACGAGGACCACGGAGTCCAGGTCGAGCGCCTGTGGGGCGTCCCCGCGCCGGAACGCCTCCAGCGCGCGCAGAGCGGACTCCAGTCCCGTCGCATGGGTGCGGGCGACCAGCAGGACGGCCGGCGGATCACCGGCGCCCGGCCACCCGCGCCCGCAGTCGTGGCCGCCGTAGACCGTCGCGAGCGTCGTGCTGCCGGCCCCGCCGTGCGCGGCGACCCAGGAGAAGCGCCGGGGCGTGGCGACGCCGGGGTGGGGCGGCGGCACCGGGTCCGGTGCGGGCACCGGCCCGCGGATCCAGATCTCCGGTCCCCGCTGCCCGTCCGTCGTCCACATCCCCGTGTTCCTCCCGGTCGTCGCCGCTCCTACGGGCCCGTCCGGGTTCCGGCTGGTTCCCGGC
Source organism: Streptomyces sp. P3 (assembly GCF_003032475.1). NCBI lineage: Bacteria > Bacillati > Actinomycetota > Actinomycetes > Kitasatosporales > Streptomycetaceae > Streptomyces > Streptomyces sp. P3. The sequence continues at coordinate 1,368,266 of NZ_CP028369.1, read as the reverse complement.
GCGGTCCCGAGAGGGGGCGTGGGTTCCTGGAACGAGGCTGTGACGTCGTGGTGACGTGAGGACGGGGAGCGCTCGGAGAGACTCAACAGTACGTGTACATGTATGCGTACGTGGACGACCGGAGCGTGACGGCGCATCCGAGTGAGGAACCGATGTCTCGACTCAGCCGCGAGAAGAAGCGGGAACAGAAGCACGCCGGCAGCCCGGCCGCCGTGACGGCGCCGCTCGACGTCCAAGTCCGCGGGGGCGTGGGCGGCACTGGCGGCGCGGCGACGATAGGGGGTGTGCCGGTCGCGGCGGCCGACGGCGAGGAGATCCAGCGCGCCGTCCTCGGCCACCTGCACCGCATCGCCCTCGCCACCGGCCACTCGGTCCTCGCCACCGTCCACGACGAACGCATCGGTTACGTCGTCCCCCTGCGCGTGGACCCGGACGGCTCCAGCCACTTCGCGGCGGAGCCGCTGCGCGCACCGGCGGCCCCCGTTGCGACGACCCATGCCCAGGCCCGTGCCGAGGCCCCGGCGCCGACTCCGGCTCCGCCGGTCGTGACTCCGGCGTCTGCCCCGGTCTCGGCCTCGGCCCAGGTCCAGGCCCCGCCTCCGCCGGTCGCCGCTCCTCTGACTTCCGCGCCGGTCGCGCCCGCCGCCGACCCGGACGGACGGCCGTCCGAGCCCCGGCGGGACAGTGCCACGCATCTCCTGCGCCAGGTCTCCGAGCCGGTGCGGGACGTCACCCCCACGTTCCCCGTGCACACGGTGCCCGAGGCGGAGGCGGAGGCGGCGCGGACGCCGGGCTCGCATTCGGACCCGGCCCCCACGTACGCACTCCGGGCCGTACCGGAGTCGGCCCCTGAGCCGGCCCCGGAGTCGCAGGGCCCGAGGAGTTCCGGGTCCGACTCGGGGGAATTCCCGGGTGAGATTCCGGCACCCGGCACGGTCGCCGTCCCGACCGGTGTGTTCGGCCCGCCCCCGGCGATGGACGAGCAGCCGAACCCGGAAACCGCCACCCCGGCCTCGCCCGAGACCGTGTCCCCGCCCCGGACCCCGATCGAGCCCCTGTCCCAGACCTCGATGGCGCCCCCGTCCCCGCCCCCGTCCCCGACCCTGACGCCGCCCCCGGCGCCCAACCCGCCCTCGGTCCCGATTCCGCTCCCGCTTCCCGTGTCCGACGCTCCCACCACCCTCACCTCGGCCCTCGGCCCCACACCGCTCGTCCCCGAGGGGCTCATCTCCCTCTCGGACATGGACCCCGACCCCAAACCCACCCCCGCCCGAGGATTCGACGCGGTCGCGGAGGCGGTGCTCGGGGACGATCCCCGCACCCTCCAGGGCGCCGGCGGAGCACCCGCACTCCTGGCCGAGCCGATCGCGCGGATCAACGAGGCCGTACGGGCGGGCCGGACGGACGTCGCGACCGAACTCGCCGAGCGGACCGTGGTGGAGGCGTCCGGGACGCTCGGGCCGGAGCACCCCGAAGTGCTCCGGCTGCGCGAACTCACCGCCTATATCGCCTACTTGGCGGGTGACCCGCTGCGGGCCTTCCATCTCTCCCTCGAACTGGCCCGCATTCACCGCCGGGCCCGGGACGCGGAGGGCGCGTACGGCAACGTCCAGAGCGCGGCCGCGGCCTGGCGTGCCGTGCGCGACCCCTTCCAGGGCCTCAACCTGGGGACGGAACTCCTCGGCCTGTGGACGGAACTCACCGCCGAGGAGGGCCCCGCCGCGGACGACCTGGAGGAACTGGAGTCCGCCCGCGCGCGCATGCTCCGGCTGACTGCCCGCGCGCGCAGGTCGGGCGGGTAGCGACCACGACGCGGCGGGCGGGCGCGGGCCGGGCCCCGGTCACGACGACAGGGCCGGAGCCCCCGTCGGGCGCGCCGTCACGTACGCCCGCGGGAAGGCCCTCGCCAACGCCGTCAGCCTCGTAGGAAACCTCGTCAGGAGGACAGCGTCCAGACCGCGTACGCGGCTGCGTCCGCGTTGCGGTTCAGGGCCGTGTCGTCGATGTTGGCGGAGGTGTCGCAGGAGGAGTGGTAGCAGCGGTCGAAGGCCCGACCGGCCGTGCCGCCCCACTTGGCCGCCTGCGCCGCCGTCTTGGTGTAGTCGGCGCCGCTGAACAGGCCGCCCACCGGCACGCCCGCGTTCTTGAAGGGGGCGTGGTCGGAGCGGCCGTCGCCCTCGGTCTCGATCTCCGTCGGAACGCCGATACCGGCGAAGTAGTCCTTGAAGGTCTTCTCGATGACCGGATCGTCGTCATAGACGAAGTAGCCCGGGTTCGGCGAGCCGATCATGTCGAAGTTGAGGTAGCCGCTGATCCGGGCGCGGTTCGTCGAGGACAGGTTGTTGACGTAGTACCGGGAGCCGACCATGCCCAGCTCCTCGGCCCCCCACCAGGCGAACCGCAGGTGCTTGGTCGGCTGGTAGCCGGTCCGGGCCACGGTCAGGGCGAGTTCCAGCACGGCCGCCGAACCGGAGCCGTTGTCGTTGATGCCCGCGCCCGCCGTGACGCTGTCGAGGTGGGCGCCGGCCATGACGACCTGGCCGGTGTTGCCGCCGGGCCAGTCCGCGATCAGGTTGTAGCCGGTTCGCCCGGACGACGTGAACTGCTGGACGACGGTGGTGTACCCGGCGGCGTCCAGCTTGGCCTTCGCGTAGTCGAGTGAGGCCTTGTAACCGGCCCGGCCGTGGGCGCGGTTGCCGCCGTTGGCGGTGGCTATGGACTGCAGCTGGGCCAGGTGCGCCTTGACGTTGGCCACGGGGATGTCGGGAGCGGCGGCGAGGGGGGCGGGCCCGGGTGCGGGCGCCGCGCCGGCCGTCGATCCTACGGTCAGGAGCATGACAATCGAGGCTGCGCCGGCGGCCGCCGCGCGACCGGAGACGGGGAGCTTCATGTGGGGGCTCCGAATTCCTCGGGAATCACCGGATCACAGGGATTCCACAGTGGGTGGGGTTCCAGGATGGTGAACTCTCACTGACTACGCGTCAAGAGCGCCGACAGGACACAGGGCGCAGAGTCGAACAAAAGGGCGTCGGATCCAGGGGGTCGGGACGCCGAAGACGGGACATCGGACACAGCGCGTCGGACCGGGAGACCGAACGCAGCGCGTCGGGCCGGGACATCGGACACAGCGCGTCGGACCGGGAGACCGGACACGGCGCGTCGGACCGAAACATCGGACACGGCGCGTCGGGTCGGGAGGTCGGGCGCTGCGCGTCGGGCGCAGGGCGGCAGTGGCCGGACACAGGACACCCGGACGACTCCGGGTCCAGGGGGCCAGGACGCCGGACCCAGGGCATCGGCGTCCGCATCCGGGCCCCGGCGACCCGGACGCGGGCCCCGACGCGGCGACCCGGACGCGGGGCCCGCCGTCCGGCTCACTGCACGCAGAACTCGTTCCCCTCGGGGTCGGCCATCACCACCCACTCACCGGAGGGTTCCTTGACCTCCCGGAGCACGCTCGCCCCCAGCGCCGTCAGCCGCGCCACCTCCTCGGCCCGCCGTTCGGCACCGGGGTGCAGATCCAGGTGGAGCCGGTTCTTCACCGTCTTGGCCTCCGGCACCCGCTGGAACAGCAGCCGCCGCCCGAGTCCGGTGCCGCTGTCGGTGTCGTACGGGTCGTCGGGGTGGCGCACGGCGATCAGGTCCCGGAAGGCGGGCCGGCCGTGGAACTCCACCGTCGCCGCGCCCGGCAGCGCGCCCAGCTCCACCAACCGCTCGACGAGAGCGCCGTTGTCCTCGGCCGTGTAGTGCAGCGCCGCGGCCCAGAAGTCGGCCTGCGCGTGCGGGTCGCCGGCGTCGATCACGAGCTTCCAGTGCAGGGGCGTGGGCGCGGGCGGCGTGACCGCCGAGGCGGCCTCGGACGCCGTTGCGGGGGAGGGCGGCGTTGCGGGTGTCTGCGTCATGCCGTCCACTCAACCAGCGAGCACGCCGCCGCGCCCGAGGATCGCCCGGAGGGGGTGGGTCGTCAGGCGTCCGCGGGGGTGGGTGCCGCCATCGACGCCTCGGTCACCTCGACGTGCCTCTTCGGGCGGCGTGCGAAGCGCCACGCGTCCGCCGTGAGCAGCACCAGCGCGAGCCAGACCAGGCCGAAACCGGCCCAGCGCTCGGGCGGCATCGCCTCGTCGAAGTACACGACGCCGAGCAGGAACTGGAAGACGGGGGCCAGGTACTGCAGCAGACCCAGCGTGGACAGCGGCACGCGGATCGCCGCCGCGCCGAAGCAGACGAGGGGGAGGGCGGTGACGATACCCGTGGACGCGAGGAGCGCCGCGTGTCCCGTGCCCTCGCTCGCGAAGGTGGCGTGGCCGTGCGCGGAGAGCCAGATCAGGTAGGCCAGCGCCGGCAGGAACTGGACGGCGGTCTCGGCGGTCAGCGACTCGACCCCGCCGAGGTTGACCTTCTTCTTCACCAGCCCGTAGGTGGCGAACGAGAAGGCGAGGCAAAGAGAGATCCACGGCGGGTGGCCGTAGCCGACGGTCAGCACCAGCACCGCCGCGAAGCCGACGCCGACCGCCACCCACTGCACGGGTCGCAGCCGTTCCTTGAGGATCAGTACCCCCATGGCGATGGTGACCAGCGGGTTGATGAAGTACCCGAGGGACGCCTCGACCACGTGGCCGCTGTTGACGGCCCAGATGTAGACGCCCCAGTTCACCGTGATGACGGCCGCGGCGACCACCACGAGCGCCAGCCGGCGAGGCTGCCGCAGCAGCTCTCCGGCCCACGCCCAGCGCCGCACCACGAGCAGCGCGACGCCGACGAAGGCGAGGGACCACACCATGCGGTGGGCGAGGATCTCGGTCGCCCCGGCCGGTTTGAGCAGTGGCCAGAAGAGCGGCACGAGGCCCCACATGCCGTATGCCGCGAAGCCGTTCAGCAGACCTATCCGGCCCTCACTCTTCGACGTCCCGACCACCACGGGCCCCTCTCTCTCGTCAGGCCCTCCCACGTCAGGCATGCGTGGACGACGGTAACGCCGAGCACCCCCGCCTGTCATGCCCGTATCGCCATACGGTCATGACAGGCGGGGGCGGGGTGGCCGGCGCGTCCGCGGCCGGGCGCGTCAGCCCTTGAGTGCGATCGCTATCGAGTCGGCGATCGGCGTGGTGGGACGCCCGGTCAGCCGGGACAGGTCGCCGCTGGTGCCGGCCAGCTCGCCCTTGGCGATGGACGCCTCCACGCCGCCCAGGATCGCGGCGAGCGGGCCCGGGAGTCCGGCGTGGGTCGTCAGGATGCCGACGAAGTCGTCGACCGAGACCGCGTTGTAGGCGATCTCCCGCCCGGTCTGCCGGCTCAGCTCGGCCGCGTACTCGGCGAAGCTCCAGGCGGTGTCGCCGCTCAGCTCGTAGGTCGTGTTCTCGTGCCCCTCGCTCGTGAGGACGGCCACCGCTGCGGCGGCGTAGTCGGCCCGGGCGGCGGAGGCGACGCGGCCCTCGCCGGCGGCCTGGGTGACGGCGCCGGTCTGGAGCACGGGGGCCAGCTGCTCGGTGTAGTTCTCGTTGTACCAGCCGTTGCGCAGCAGCGTGTACGGGACGCCGGACGCGAGGAGCGCCGCCTCCGTGCCCTTGTGGTCGTCGGCGAGGGCGGCGGTCAGTGAGCCGGGGGCGCTGGTGTAGGCGAGGAGGGCGACGCCCGCGGCCTTCGCGGCGTCGATGACCACCTTGTGCTGGCCGACGCGCCCCTTGTCGAACTCGTTGCCGGAGACGAGGAGCACCTTGTCGCCGGCGGCGAAGAGGCCGTCGAAGGTCTCGGGGGCGTTGTAGTCGGCGACGGCGAGCCTGACGCCGCGGGCCGCGAGGTCGGCGGCCCTGGCCTCGTCACGCACGACGGCTGTGATCTGCTCTGCGGGAACCTTCTCCAGCAGCTGCTCGACGACGTGACGGCCGAGGTTTCCGGTGGCTCCGGTGACGACGATGCTCATGGCTCAGACACTCCTGGTGGGGGCTGCGGGGATGCACTAACTCTATGGGGTGCGCTAACTCAGCGAAAGTACCCACTTTGAAGTAAGGTACTGGCATGGCAGTAAGCACCCTGAGGGTCGACGACACCATGTGCCCGTACCGACTGGTCCTGGAGCACCTCACCAGCCGCTGGGGCGTCCTCGTCCTGATCCGGCTCCTCGACCGCTCGTACCGGTTCAGCGAACTGCGCCGGGCGATCGGGAGGGTCAGCGAGAAGATGCTGACCCAGACCCTGCAGACCCTTGAGCGCGACGGCCTGGTCCACCGCGACGCCAAGCCGGTGATCCCGCCCCGCGTCGACTACTCCCTCACCGACCTCGGCCGGGAGGCGGCGGAGCAGGTGCGCGCACTCGCCGACTGGACACACCGGCGCATGCCCGACGTGGAGCAGGCCCGCCAGACGTACGACGAGGCCCGGGACCACCGGTCCCGGGCCCGTTAGCCGTTAGCCGTTCGCCGCGTCGCACGCGCACCGCGCCCGCACGTCTCAGCCGGCGACGGTCCAGGTGTCGCCGCCCGCCAGGAGTGCGGCGAGGTCGCCCTTGCCGTGCTGTTCGATGGCGGTGTCGAGCTGGTCCGCCATCTGCGTGTCGTAGACGGGCCGTTCCACCGAGCGCAGCACGCCGATGGGCGTGTGGTGCAGGGTGTCGGGGTCGGCGAGGCGGGAGAGGGCGAAGGCGGTGGTCGGGGACGCCGCGTGCGCGTCGTGGACCAGGACGTGGGCCTCGTTCTCCGGCGTCACCGACACCACCTTCAGATCGCCGGTCGACGGGTCGCGGACGACTCCCTTGGCCAGGTCGGCCCCGAACCGGACGGGCTGCCCGTGCTCCAGCCGGATCACCGCCTCCTCGGCGGTCTCGCGGTCCTTCAGGGCGTCGAACGCCCCGTCGTTGAAGATGTTGCAGTTCTGGTAGATCTCGACCAGCGCGGTGCCCGGGTGGGCGGCCGCCTGGCGCAGCACGTCGGTGAGGTGCTTGCGGTCGGAGTCGATGGTGCGGGCGACGAAGGAGGCCTCCGCGCCGATGGCGAGGGACACCGGGTTGAAGGGCGCGTCCAGGGAGCCCATCGGCGTCGACTTGGTGATCTTGCCGACTTCGGAGGTGGGGGAGTACTGGCCCTTGGTCAGGCCGTAGATCCGGTTGTTGAACAGCAGGATCTTGAGGTTGACGTTGCGGCGCAGGGCGTGGATGAGGTGGTTGCCGCCGATGGAGAGGGCGTCGCCGTCGCCGGTGACGACCCAGACGGACAGGTCGCGGCGCGAGGAGGCCAGGCCGGTCGCGATGGCGGGGGCGCGGCCGTGGATGGAGTGCATCCCGTAGGTGTTCATGTAGTACGGGAAGCGCGAGGAGCAGCCGATGCCGGAGACGAAGACGACGTTCTCCCGCGCCAGACCGAGCTCCGGCATGAAGCCCTGGACCGCGGCGAGGATCGCGTAGTCCCCGCAGCCCGGGCACCAGCGGACCTCCTGGTCCGACTTGAAGTCCTTCATGGACTGCCGGGCCTCGGCCTTGGGTACGAGGGCGAGCGCCTCGGTCGTGCCGCCGGGGCGGTGTGTCGACGTCTCAGTCATCGATGGCCTCCTTGAGCGCCGCGGCGAGCTGCTCGGCTTTGAACGGCATGCCGTTGACCTGGTTGTAGGAGTGGGCGTCGACGAGATAGCGGGCGCGGATGAGGGTGGCGAGCTGGCCGAGGTTCATCTCGGGGACGACGACCTTGTCGTACCCCTTCAGCACCGACGCGAGGTTGCGCGGGAAGGGATTCAGGTGGCGCAGATGGGCCTGCGCGATCGGCGTCCCGGCGGTGCGCAGCCGCCGTACCGCCGCGGTGATCGGCCCGAAGGTGGAGCCCCAGCCGAGCACCAGGGTCCGGGCGGCGTGCGGGTCGTCGACCTCGAGGTCCGGGACCTCGATGCCGTCGATCTTGGCCTGCCGGGTGCGGACCATGAAGTCGTGGTTGGCCGGGTCGTAGGAGATGTTGCCCGTGCCGTCCTGCTTCTCGATGCCGCCGATGCGGTGTTCCAGACCGGGCGTGCCGGGGATGGCCCAGGGGCGGGCCAGGGTGTGCGGGTCGCGCTTGTAGGGCCAGAACACCTCGGTGCCGTCGGCCAGGGTGTGGTTGGGGCCCTGCGCGAACTGCACGCGCAGATCCGGCAGCTCGTCCGGTGACGGGATGCGCCACGGCTCCGAGCCGTTGGCCAGATAGCCGTCCGAGAGCAGGAACACCGGGGTGCGGTAGGTGAGGGCGATACGGGCGGCGTCCAGCGCGGCGTCGAAGCAGTCGGCCGGGGTGCGCGGAGCCACGATCGGCACCGGGGCCTCGCCGTTGCGGCCGTACATCGCCTGCAGCAGGTCCGCCTGCTCGGTCTTGGTCGGCAGGCCCGTCGACGGCCCGCCGCGCTGGATGTCGATCACGAGCAGCGGCAGCTCCAGCGACACGGCGAGGCCGATCGTCTCCGACTTGAGGGCCACCCCGGGACCGGACGTCGTGGTCACCGCGAGCGACCCGCCGAAGGCTGCGCCCAGCGCCGCGCCGATCCCGGCGATCTCGTCCTCGGCCTGGAAGGTGCGTACGCCGAAGTTCTTGTGCTTCGACAGTTCGTGCAGGATGTCCGAGGCCGGCGTGATCGGGTACGAGCCCAGGAACAGCGGCAGATCGGCCTGCCGGGAGGCGGCGACGAGGCCGTAGGACAGGGCCAGGTTGCCGGAGATGTTGCGGTAGACGCCGGCCGGGAAGGCCTGGGCGGCCGGGGCGACCTCGTAACTGACGGCGAAGTCCTCGGTCGTCTCCCCGAAGTTCCAGCCGGCCCGGAAGGCGGCGATGTTGGCGGCCGCGATGTCGGGCTTCTTCGCGAACTTCGACTTCAGGAACTTCTCGGTGCCCTCGGTGGGCCGGTGGTACATCCACGACAAGAGACCGAGCGCGAACATGTTCTTGCTGCGCTCGGCCTCTTTACGGGTGAGGTCGAATTCCTTGAGAGCCTCGACGGTCAGGGTGGTCAGCGGGACCGGGTGGAGCTGATAACCGTCGAGGGAGCCGTCCTCCAGCGGCGAGGCCGCGTACCCGACTTTCTGCATAGCGCGTTTGGTGAACTCGTCCGTGTTGACGATGATCTGGGCCCCGCGCGGCACGTCGGCGATGTTCGCCTTCAACGCCGCCGGGTTCATGGCCACCAGCACATTCGGCGCGTCGCCCGGAGTGAGGATGTCGTGATCGGCGAAATGCAGCTGGAAGGACGACACCCCGGGCAGCGTTCCCGCGGGCGCTCGGATCTCGGCCGGGAAGTTCGGCAGTGTCGACAGGTCGTTGCCGAACGACGCCGTCTCCGAAGTGAAACGATCACCCGTCAACTGCATGCCGTCGCCGGAGTCCCCCGCGAACCTGATGATCACCCGGTCGAGGCGGCGGACGTCCTTCGTCCCACCGGGCTTGCGCTGCTCTCCCACGACGGCCGTATCCGCTCCGTCGGTTCCGTCGGCCTGTTCTGCTGGGCTGACCTGACTGGTCACTGAACTGGACCTCCCTCGAGGCGGCTGTCCCGGAGCGCCCTTCCCGAAGGCCCTCCACGGATCAACCCTACGTCGGTAAGGGTCGCCTTCCTTCGGCCATTCGTATGACGGTCACTGTCCCGAGACGGCCCGGCACCCCCGCTAACCATGATTTCCCGCCCCCCGGCTCTCCTCCGTCAGACGCTCCGGAATCCCGCCGCGGTTCTGTGGTGTTTCTCCGCCGCTTCCTCCGAGTTCCCCCCTCTGATTTCCTCACCCGACGGACGGCACAGTGCCATCTGTTTATGAATTCAGGTAAGTGAGAACTGCCAGTACCCGGCGGTGATCTCCGTCACTCGGAGACAGGCCGAGCTTCAGGAAGATATTGCTGACGTGCTTCTCGACGGCTCCGTCGCTGACGACCAGCTGCCGGGCGACCGCCGAGTTCGTACGCCCCTCGGCCATCAGGCCGAGGACCTCCCGCTCCCGCGGAGTGAGCCCGGCCAGCACGTCCTGCTTCCGGCTCCGCCCGAGCAGTTGCGCCACGACCTCCGGGTCCAGCGCCGTGCCGCCCTCGGCGACCCGCACCACGGCGTCCACGAACTCCCGCACCTCGGCCACGCGGTCCTTGAGGAGATATCCGACCCCTCGACTCGAACCGGCCAGCAGTTCGGTGGCGTACCTCTCCTCCACGTACTGTGACAGCACCAGCACGCCGAGTCCGGGGTGCGCCTTGCGCAGTTGGACGGCTGCCCGCACGCCTTCGTCCGTATGGGTCGGCGGCATCCGCACGTCCGCGACGACGACATCGGGCAGCGCGCCCTCGCCGTCCAGTTCGGTGATCGTCTTGACCAGGGCCTCGGCGTCGCCGACCCCCGCGACCACGTCATGTCCCCGGTCGGTGAGCAACCGGGTCAGTCCCTCCCGCAACAGCACCGAATCCTCGGCGATGACCACCCGCACCCTGTCCTCCACGATCCTCGGCCCCCAGCCGTCCACCCGTCGGTCGAACCAGTCAAGCATTTCAGCAACAGGCTCGTCTCTACCCGGCAGGAGTCGGGCCCGGCTGGAGGACGACGTGAAATCGGCCCCGGCCCATCGCCTTTCAGCCGCCGGTCGAGGCGACGAGAGGGGGCCGGGGGGCGAGTGACGGGGGGCCGAGTGACGGGAGGAGGGGGACGGGGACCGGGGGCCGGGCGATGGGAGGGGCGGCCGGGAGAAGGGTGACAGGAGGAGGGGTCCGGGGACGGGGGGCCGGCGATGGGAGGGGGGCCGGGAGAAGGGTGACGGGAGGAGAGGGCCCCTAGCCGGGGGACAGGAGACCGGGGAGGGGGAGGCGAGGGCCGCGGGCCGAAGGTCTCAGACCTGGCCGCCCCGCCAGGGCAGTTCCGCGGTGATCCGGGTGGGGCCGCCCACCGGCGAGTCCACGACGAGGATCCCGTCCACCGAGTCCAGCCGACCGGCGAGCCCGGCCAGCCCCGACCCCCCGCCGGAGGCATCCGCTCCACCCACGCCGTCGTCCGCCACCTGCAACAACAGCCGGTCGTCCGTCCGCCACACGTCGACCGAGGCCGACCGGGCCCCGCTGTGCTTGCTGACGTTCTGCAGCAGCTCCGAGACGGTGAAGTAGGCGATGCCCTCGATCGCCGGAGCCGGCCGCTCGGCCAGGTCCACGTCCACCTTCACCGGCACCGTGCAGCGCGAGGCCACCGAGGACAGCGCCGCGTCCAGACCGCGGTCGGTCAGGACGGCCGGGTGGATGCCGCGCGCCAGGTCCCGCAGCTCCTGCAACGCCGTCTTCACCTCGCCGTGCGCCTCGCCGACCATTCGCGCCGCCGTCTGCGGGTCGTCCCGCAGCTTCTCCTTCGCCATCCCGAGATCCATCGCCAGTGCCACCAGCCGGGCCTGCGCCCCGTCGTGCAGATCGCGCTCGATGCGCCGCAGATCGGCGGCCGCCGTGTCCACCACGACCCCGCGGTCGGACTCCAGCTCCACCACCCGCGCGCCCAGCGACGACGGTCCCAGCAGCCCGTGCACCAGCAGGCGGTCCACCGTCGTCAGCGCCCGCACGATCCACGGCGTGGCCAACGTGATCAGCAGTCCCACCAGCGCCGTCACGGCGATCTCGAACGGGTTGTCGAGGTAGACGCTGTGGTGCTGGTCGCCGTAGAGCTGGATGCCGCCCTGACCGCCGTACATCGGGAAGACCCAGAACCACAGCGGATACGTCAGCATGCTCCAGCCGGCCGACCACACTGCCACGGTGACGCCGAACGAGAACACCGCCCACGGCATGTGCAGCACCGCGTACAGGGCGTTCCGCCAGGACGTGCCGCTCTTGAGGACGGCCGCCATCCAGGCCATCGCACCGCTTCCGCGCGGCCGCAGCGGCTCCGGGTCGGCCACCTCCAGACCGAGCAGCCCGCGCGCCCGGCCCCGCTCCAGTGCCCCGAAGCCCCGGCACGCCGTCAGGCCCGCAGCCAGCACCGGGATGCCGAGGAACGTCACCAGCAGGCCCGCTCCCAGCGACACCGTCGTCACCGCGAAGGTGAACAGCACGATGCTGACGGGCAGGCTCAGCAGGACGTACACGAGCTCCCGCCAGTGACGCGCGGTGAGCGGCTCACGCAGTCCCGCCGGAAGCAGACGCCGGTGCTCCCTGGCCCGGTGCCCCGCCTCGCCCCCATACCCGTCCCCGCGCCCGTCGCGCCCGTTCACGTCGCGCCCCGCGTACCCGTCGTACCGTCGCCCGTACCGGTCCTGCCGCCCGTGCTGCCCGTGCTGCCCGTACTGGTCGTACTGCGTGGTCATCGGCGTCGTCCGTTCTGCTCGTCCCGCTCATCGCGCGGCTGTCGATCCCTGCCTCCCAGCCTCCTCGGCGGCCGCCGCGCGGACCATGGAGTCCGTAGGCCTTTCCGGAGGGGGGTTTTCCCCACCCCGCGCGGTCACGGCTTCCCGCCCCGATCCCGCCAGGGGAGCTCCGCGGTCACTGTTGTGGGACCCCCCTCCGGCGACTCCACGACGAAGAGCCCGTCGACCGCGTCCAGCCGTTCCGCGAGCCCCCGCATCCCCGATCCGCCGTCGAGCCGCGCGCCGCCCCTGCCGTCGTCCGACACCTGGATGAGCAGCCGGTCGTCCGTCCGCCACACGTCGACCGAGGCCGACCGGGCCCCGCTGTGCTTGCTGACGTTCTGCAGCAGCTCCGAGACGGTGAAGTAGGCGATGCCCTCGATGGCCTGCGCCGGCCTGCTCGTCAGGTCGGCGGTCACCTTCACCGGCACCGTGCAGCGCGAGGCCACCGAGGACAGCGCTGCGTCCAGACCGCGGTCGGTCAGGACGGCCGGGTGGATGCCGCGCGCCAGGTCCCGCAGCTCCTGCAGCGCCAGCTTCACCTCGCCGTGCGCCTCCTCCACCATCGCCGCCACGACGTCGTCGGCCTGACCCTCCAGCAGTTTCTCCTTGGCCAGACCCAGCCCCATCGCGAGGTTCACCAGCCGGGCCTGCGCCCCGTCGTGCAGATCGCGCTCGATGCGCCGCAGATCGGCGGCCGCCGTGTCGACCACGACCCCGCGGTCGGACTCCAGCTCCGCGATGCGCCGCTCCAGCTCGTCGGAGGGGGAGAGCAGACCCCGCACCATCGCCCGGTCCGCGTTGGTGAGCCCGCGCGCCAGGAACGGCAGCACCGGCCACAGCACGAACAGCGAGGGCACCACCACGCTGAACGTCACAACGCCCCAGGGCAGCCGGATCAGGTCGTACAGCACCGTCCGCCAAGCCACGGGGTCCTTCAACACCAGCCACATCCGCTGCAGAAGGCCGCCCGCCCTGCCCAGCGGCAGCGGGCTCGGCTCGTCGATCCGCACCCCGAGCAGCCTGCGCGCCCGCGCCCGTTCGAACCGGCCCATCAGCCGCGCCCCGCCCAGCCCGAGCGCGAGCAACGGGAACCCCACCACCGTGACGGTCATCGCGGTCCCCGTGACGATCACCGCCATCACATAGGTGAACCCGACCAACGCCATCGGCAGATTGGTCAGCAGATGGGCGATCTCCCGCCACGTCTGCGGATCGAACGCGAGACGGACCGGAGGCAGACGGTCGTCGTCGTGCCCCGCGCCCGGGGGTCCGGAGGAGCCCGAAGGGACGGCGGAAGGGCTGGTGGAAGCGGTCATAGGGGTCAGCCTGCCGCCCCGCCCGACCCCGCGCCATGAGGTCTGCCGCCTTCCGCTACCGGGGGAAAACCCCCGCCTCACGTCCCGACCTGTGACGGGCTGCTTACCGTCTCTTTATCAGGGCCTAGACTCCCGTGCGTACAGATCGTCGAACCGGCCTGCCGTCGAAGAGGCTGAGGTCAGGGAGCGAGGGGACGGACGTGCGGGAACCGACCGTCGATGTCGCGGCGGACTTTGCGGCCGACTACTTCCAGTCCTACTCCGTCGTCGGGCTGCTCGCCGTCGTCGGCGTGCTGTTCGTCGCCGTCGCCTTCGGCGCGGGACGCCTGCTGCGACCGGTGGTCCCCACCCCGGAGAAGCTTCTGACGTACGAGTGCGGAGTCGACCCCGTCGGCGAGGGCTGGGCCCACACCCAGGTCCGCTACTACGTCTACGCCTTCCTCTACGTGATCTTCGCGGTCGACTCGATCTTCCTCTTTCCCTGGGCGACGGTCTTCGCCGCCCCCGGTTACGGCACGACCACGCTCGTCGAGATGTTCGTCTTCCTCGGCTTCCTCACCGTGGGCCTGCTGTACGCATACAAGAAGGGCGTCCTGACATGGGCGTGACGCCGGAACCGAACGCGCCCCGGCCGGCCACGCCGGAGCAGGCGGCCGCCGAGCCCGTCCTGCTGCCCGAGCCGAAGCGGCTCGGCACACTGGCCCGGCTCGCCCCCGAGCCGATGAAGGTGATCCTCAACTGGGGCCGCCGCTACTCGCTCTGGGTCTTCAACTTCGGCCTCGCCTGCTGTGCGATCGAGTTCATTGCCGCATCGATGGCCCGCCACGACTTCATCCGCCTCGGCGTCATCCCCTTCGCGCCGGGTCCGCGCCAGGCCGATCTGATGATCGTCTCCGGCACGGTCACGGACAAGATGGCCCCCGCCGTGAAGCGCCTCTACGAGCAGATGCCCGAGCCGAAGTACGTCATCTCCTTCGGCGCGTGCAGCAACTGCGGCGGCCCCTACTGGGACTCGTACTCGGTGACCAAGGGCGTCGACCAGATCATCCCCGTGGACGTCTACGTGCCGGGCTGCCCGCCCCGCCCGGAAGCACTCCTCCAGGGCATCCTCAAACTCCAGGAGAAGATCGCGCGCGAGTCCCTCGACGAGCGCTACGCCACGTCCGCCGCCCGCCCGGCCCCCTCGCGTCCCTCGGCCGCGGCCCTGCAGAGCGGCCTGGTACGCCCTCCGGCGTCACCGACGGAGCCGGCCGAGGAGGACCGATGACCACGACCGGGTGGCTCCCCGCCCCCGCCGAGGACCTCTTCGGCCCGGACGCCACAGCCGAGGAGTCCTACGACGTCCTGACCGTGGACGTCCCCCCGGCCTCCTGGACCGCCGCCCTGCGCGTGGCCCGCGACCGGCTGTCCTGCACCTACTTCGACTGGCTGAGCGCCGTCGACGAACCCGGCACCGGCTTCCGCGTCTCCGCGCACGTCGTGGCCCTGTCCCCGGTGCGCCGCCTGCTGGTGCGCACGACGATCCCGCACGACGCTGCGGCCCTCGCCTCCGCCGTGGACGTCTACGCGGGGGCCGCCTGGCACGAACGCGAGACGCACGAAATGTTCGGCGTCGCCTTCGAGGGCCACCCCGCACTCGACCACCTCCTCCTTCCCGAGACCTTCGAAGGCCACCCCCTGCGCAAGGACTTCGTCCTGGCAGCCCGCGTCGCCAAGGCCTGGCCCGGCGCGAAGGAGCCCGGCGAGTCCGAGCACGGCGGTCCCAAGCGCCGGCAGATGCTTCCCCCGGGCGTCCCCGACCCCAACGAGTGGGGACCCCTGAAGGGTCAGCTCCCCCTGGCCCCGGCCCGCCCCGCCCGAACCCCGGCCACCCGTGCGGCAGGCGACCGCCCCGTCCGCCGCGCCCGCACCGCTTCACAGGGCTCGTCCAGCCAGACGGCCCCGACGGCGACACCGCCCCCGGCCCCCGCACCGCCGACGACGGCCTCCGACTCCGCCGACGCCCCCGGAACGGCACCCACGCCGCCTGCGACGCCACCGCCCACCGCCGCCACCCCGATTCCCGCGACCCAGGGCACGCCGGCGGGACCGCGCCGCGCCCGCAGCGCCTCCCAGGGCTCGGCCTCCCAGCGCC
This sequence comes from Streptomyces sp. P3, assembly GCF_003032475.1. NCBI lineage: Bacteria > Bacillati > Actinomycetota > Actinomycetes > Kitasatosporales > Streptomycetaceae > Streptomyces > Streptomyces sp. P3. The sequence goes on along the minus strand of NZ_CP028369.1, from coordinate 1,352,518 downwards.
CCCAGCCCCCGGCGGCCCCCTCCGACCCCCCGGCCAGCCCCTCCACGGCCCCCCGCTCGGCCGACGCCCCCTGGCACCACGCCCGCCCGGCCTTCGACGCCCCGCAGTCGGGCGAGGAGCCGTCGGCCGAACCGAGGCCGCAGTCGGGCGAGGAGCCGTCGGCCGCGCCAAGGCCGCAGGCGAACGACGAGTCCGCAGCCGACCCGAACCCCGAACCTCCGCGTCCGGAGCGCCCGCGTCCGGAGCGTCCCGGCTCCGCGCATCCCGGCCCCGATGACGACCCCGCAGGAGGCCCGCAGTGAACGACGCTCTCGACGTCGCCCTGCGACTCCTGGTCGTCTTCGTCGTCTTCCTCACCTTCCCCCTGATCGTCGGTCAGACCGAGCACAAGGTGATGGCCCATATGCAGGGCCGCCTGGGCCCGATGTACGCGGGCGGTTTCCACGGCTGGGCCCAGCTCGTCGCGGACGGCGTGAAGTTCGCGCAGAAGGAGGACATCGTCCCCGCGGGCGCGGACCGCCGCATCTTCCAGCTCGCGCCGGCCGTGGCCCTCCTGCCGTATCTGCTGGTCCTCCTCGCCATCCCCATCGGCCCGGGCGAGGGCGCCGTGGGGCAGGTCCTGGACGCGGGGATCTTCTTCGTCCTCGCCGTGATGGGCGTCGGCGTGCTCGGCTCCCTCATGGCCGGCTGGGCCAGCGCCAACAAGTTCTCCCTTCTCGGCGGTCTGCGCACCGCCGCTCAGCTGCTCGCATACGAACTGCCGATGCTGCTCACCGCCGCCTCGGTGGCGATGGCGGCCGGAACGGTCTCCCTGCCCGGCATCGTCAACGCGTTCGAGTGGTGGTGGCTGCCCTGGCAGATCACCGGAGCGGTCGTCTTCTTCATCGCCGGTCTGGCCGAACTGCAGCGCCCTCCCTTCGACATGCCGGTCGCCGACTCGGAGATCATCTTCGGTGCGTACACCGAGTACACCGGCCTGCGTTTCGCTCTCTTCCTCCTCGCCGAGTACGCCGGAATCGTCGTCCTGTGCGGGCTGACCACCGTCCTCTTCCTGGGCGGCTGGCACGGCCCCTGGGGCGCCGACGGCCTCGGCTGGGTCTGGACCCTGCTCAAGACCGCCGTCCTCGCCTTCGTCGTCATCTGGCTGCGCGTCACCTACCCCCGCCTGCGCGAGGACCAGCTGCAGAAGTTCTCCTGGACCCTGCTCGTCCCTCTTTCTCTCGCCCAGATCGCCCTCACCGGCATCGTCAAGGTGGTGATCCAGTAGCCATGTCCCGCCCGTCACCCGACCACCACACCGCGGCGGCCCCGGCGGCTCCCTCCGCGCGGCCCCGTCTGTCGATCCCCGGCAGCGGCCTCGCCAAGGGCCTGGCCGTCACCCTCCGCACGATGACGCGGAAGACCGTCACCCAGCAGTACCCGGACGCCCAGCCGGAACTCCCGCCCCGCACCCGCGGGGTCATCGGACTGTTCGAGGAGAACTGCACGGTCTGCATGCTGTGCGCCCGCGAGTGCCCCGACTGGTGCATCTACATCGACTCCCACAAGGAGACGGTGCCGCCCGCCGCTCCCGGCGGACGCGAACGCAGCCGCAACGTGCTCGACCGCTTCGCCATCGACTTCTCGCTCTGCATGTACTGCGGTATCTGCATCGAGGTCTGTCCTTTCGACGCGCTGTTCTGGTCCCCGGAGTTCGAGTACGCCGAGACCGACATCCACGAGCTCACCCACGAGCGCGACAAGCTCCGCGAGTGGATGTGGACCGTGCCGGCCCCACCGGCTCTCGACCCGGCAGCCGAGGAGCCGAAGGAGATCGCGGCCGCCCGCAAGACGGCCGAGAAGCTGGCCGCGGCCACCCGAGCCGAGTCCACCGGACCCGAACCCACCGGACCCGAACCCACCGGACCCGAGTCCACCGGACCGAAGTCCGCCGAGCCCGAGGGAGGAGACACGTGACCCTCGCCGAGGCCCCGCAGGGCTTCCTCTCCCCGACCGGCGTCGAGATCGCCTTCGTTCTCGTCGGACTGGTCACCTTCGGCGCCGCCCTCGTCACCGTCACCACGAGGCAGCTGGTGCACGCGGCCCTGTGGCTCGTGGTCGCCCTCGGCGGACTGGCCGTCGAATACCTCCTGCTCACCGCCGAGTTCATCGCCTGGGTGCAGGTCCTCATCTACGTCGGTTCCGTCGTCGTGCTCCTCCTCTTCGGTCTGATGCTCACCAAGGCCCCCATCGGCCGCTCGCCGGACGCGGACTCCGCCAACCGATGGGTCGCGCTCACGGTCGCCGTCGCCGCGGCCGCCGCCCTCGTCTGGGTGGTCGTCGACGCCTTCCGTGCCACCTGGATCGAGCTGGACGGCCCGGCCGCCGGTTCGACCGAGGTCACCGGCGCGAGCCTCTTCCAGAACTGGGTCCTCCCCTTCGAGGCCCTCTCCGTCCTCCTCCTCGCGGCGCTGGTCGGCGCGATCGTCCTGTCCCGCAAGGCGAAAGCCGATTCGAGCTCTCCCCCTCCGAACGCCCGGACCGTCACCGATGGTTCCCGACCCGTCACGGACGGTTCCGGAAAATCCGAGGGTTCTCCCACCGTCCCGGACGCCCGGCAGAACCCGGCCGAGCAGGAAGGCGCCCGCTGATGCACCTCGCCTATCCCGCCGTCCTCTCCGCCCTCCTCTTCTGCACCGGCCTGTACGGCGTCCTCGCCCGCCGCAACGCGATCCTGGTCCTGATGTCGGTCGAGCTGATGCTCAACGCCGTCAACCTCAACCTGGTCGCGTTCGACGTCTGGCTCAGCAGGACCGCCGAGGAGACCCTGCACTCCGGTCAGGCCCTGACCCTGTTCACCATCGCCATCGCCGCGGCCGAGATCGGCATCGGTCTGGCGATCGTCCTCGCCGTCCACCGCAACCGCGGCACCGCCGACATCGACCGGCTCCGTGACACCGCCGAGGGCCACGAGACTCCCGCCGCCGACGGCTCCGACGGCGAAACCCCCGCGACCGGACCGGCCGCCGAGAAGGCTGAGGCCACCGCGTGACCACGACCACCCTCGCCGTCCTCGTCCCCCTCCTTCCGTTCCTCGGCGCAGCCGCCGGCCTGCTCCTGGGCCGAACCGCGCCCGGCTTCGTCCGCCCGCTCGCGGTCCTGCCGACTCTCGCCGCGCTCGCGCTGGCCGCGGCCGTCGCGGTGCGTCAGGGCGGAGACGCAGCCGTCGACGCGGCCACCGAACTGACTCCCACCGGTTCGGTCCCGATCGAACTCGCCCTGCACATCGACGGATTCGCCGCCCTCGTCGCCGTCCTGGTCGCTCTCGTGGCCACCTGCGTGCAGACCTACTCGACCGGCTACCTGCGCGACGACCCGCGCTACGCCTCGTACGCCGCGCTGGTCTCCCTCTTCACCTCCGCGATGCTGTTGGTCGTCTACTCCGGCGACCTGATCGTGCTGCTGGTCGGCTGGGAGGTCATGGGCATCTGCTCCTACTTCCTCGTCGGCCACTACTGGGAGACCCCGGAGGCCCGCGCCGCCTCCATCAAGGCCTTCCTGGTCACCAAGCTCGGCGACGTCCCCTTCCTCATCGGCCTGTTCGCCCTCGCCACCGACGCCGGCTCCTTCCGCATCACGAAGGTCCTCGGCGCCGTCGCGCACGGCGGACTCGACCATCCGACCGTCGTCGCCCTGCTGCTCCTCGCGGGCGTGGCCGGGAAGTCCGCGCAGTTCCCCCTGCACACCTGGCTCCCCGACGCGATGGCCGGCCCCACACCCGTCTCCGCGCTGATCCACGCCGCGACGATGGTCGCCGCCGGCGTCTACTTCGTCGCGCGTCTCCTTCCGGTCTTCGAGGCCTCGGCGGCCGCGATGGTCGTGCTCGCCGTGATGGCCGGCGTCACGATGGTCGGATCCGGCCTGGCCGCGCTCGCCCAGGACGACATCAAGCGCGTCCTCGCCTACTCGACGATCGGCCAGCTCGGCTACATGACGGGCGCCCTCGCCGTCGGCGACCGGAGCGCCGCCGTCTTCCACCTCCTCTCGCACGGCGCCTTCAAGGCGCTGCTGTTCCTCGCGGCCGGCGTGGTCATCCACGCCGCCGGCACCAACTCGCTGGCCGCCATGTCCCGCATGAGCCACCTGCGCGACCGTGTCCCCGACGCCTACTGGACGATGACCGTGGCGCTCCTCGCGCTCGCCGCGATCCCGCCGTTCAGCGGCTTCTTCTCCAAGGAGTCGGTCCTCGGCGCGGCCGAGCACGCGACCACCGGCCACAGCGGGCACATCCCCGGCGCCGCCGGCTGGGTCGTCCTCGTCGCCGGGCTGCTCGCCGCCCTCCTCACCGCCGCCTACGCGGCCCGTCTGTGGCTGCTGACTTTCCGCGGACAGGGAGCCGAAGCACCCGATCACGGCCGCCAGCCGCTGACCATGACGGTGGTGCTGTGGGTGCTGGCGGTGCCCTCCCTCGCCCTGGGCGCGCTCGCCTACCGCACGCTCCCCGACTGGTTCGACGGCGACGACCTGACCCCGACCCTCACCACCTCCGTAGTGGGCACCGGCCTGGCTCTGGTGGGCGGACTCGCCACGTTCGCCGCCTGGCGGCACCTCGCCGGGCTCGCCGCCCGCACACCCCTGGGCGCGGTGGCCGCGCACCCGGAGGCCGACGCGGCGCAGGTCGAGGCCGAAGCCATCGCATCGCACGCACCCGCCTACGGCGATATCGCCTCCGCCCCCGACCCGGCGGATCCCGGGCGACTCCTGCTCGGCCCGCTGCACCGCCACGCGGCTGTCGGCTTCCACCTCGACGCGCTGTACGACGTGCTGTTCGTGCGCCCCGTGCAGGCCGGCGCGCGGCTCGTCCGCTTCCTCGATCGCGAGGTCGTCGAGACCTACGTCCGCGGTGCGGGCGCACTGCCCCGCTGGCTGGGGTTCGCCGTACGGCGCGCCCAGACCGGCAACGTCCAGACCTATGTGAGCGCGCTGCTCGCCGGCACCGTCGTCCTGGCGGTCGCCGCCCTTCTCGTCGCCTCGGGAGCGTGAGCAGGCGTGATCCCTATCAACGAGTCCGTGATGCAGGTTCTTCTGGCGTTCGTCGTGGTCGGCCCGCTCCTCGGCGCAGCCGCCGCACTGCTGCCCGCCCCGCCCGGGCTGAAGGGGAAGTCGCCTGAGCAGGCCGTGCTCCGGCACGGCGTGACCGTGACCGGCGTGATTCTCGTCGCCGCGATCGCCCTCGCGGCCGGCTTCGACCACGACCAGCCGTCGAAGATGCAGGCCACCACGGACATCAGCTGGATCCCCGCACTCGACGTGCGCATCCACCTCGGCATCGACGGCATCTCTCTCCCCCTGTTGGTCCTGACCGCGCTGCTGACCTTCCTCTGCGCCCTCTACTCCTACTTCAAGCTGCCCGCGGGTCCCTCACCCAAGGCGTTCGTCGCCCTGGTGCTCGTGCTCGAGTCCGGCACCCTCGCGACCTTCGCCGTCCTCGACCTGCTGCTGTTCTTCCTCGCCTTCGAGACCGTGCTCATCCCGATGTACTTCCTCATCGCCCGCTGGGGCGGTGCCGGCCGGACCCGGGCGGCCTGGAAGTTCATCCTCTTCACACTGCTCGGGTCCGTGGTCATGCTGCTCGGCCTGCTCCTGATCGGAATCAAGGCGGGCACTTTCGACATGGTGGCACTCGCCACTGACAACGGCCGGTCGCTGACCACATCCGTGCAGGTCATCGCCGTTCTCGCGATCGGGCTCGGGCTCGCCGTCAAGACCCCGATGTGGCCTTTGCACAGCTGGCTGCCGGACGCCCACACCGCCGCCCCGACCGTCGGCTCGGTCCTGCTGGCGGGCGTGATGCTGAAGATGGGCACGTACGGGGTCGTCCGCATCCTGCTGCCGGTCGCGCCGGACGGCTTCCGCGTCTTCGCGCCCTACCTCGCCGCCTTCGCCGTCGTCGGGATCATCTACGGGTCGCTGGCCTGCCTGGCCCTCGCCCAGCAGGGAGCGAAGGGCGACCTCAAGCGCCTGATCGCCTACTCGTCCGTCGGCCACATGGGCTTCGTCCTCCTCGGCATCGCGACCATGACGCCGACCGGCGTGAACGGCGCCCTGTTCGCCAACATCGCCCACGGCCTCATCACCGGCCTCCTCTTCTTCCTGGTCGGAGCGCTGAAGGACCGCACCGGCACCACCGACCTGGACACCCTCGCCGAGCAGACCGGCGCAGCCCTGTACGGCAGGACCCCCCGCCTCGGCGGCCTCCTCGCCTTCGCCGCCGTAGCCTCGCTCGGCCTTCCCGGTCTCGCCGGGTTCTGGGGCGAGATGCTCGCCCTGTTCGGCGCGTTCGACCCGGCCGAAGGTCTCAGCCGCCCCGCGTTCCTCGTGTTCACGGCGATCGGCGCCTTCGGCACCCTGCTGACGGCCGCCTACCTGCTCGTCGTGGTCCGGCGGGTCTGCATGGGCACGGTCCGGCAGGGCGCCCCGCGCCTCGCCGACGTGCAGACCTACGAGTTCGTGGCCTGGACACCACTCGTCGCCCTCACCGTCGTCGCCGGCCTGTGGCCGAAGGCACTCCTCGGCCTCACCGACCCGGCCGTGCAGCAGCTCCTCGCAGGAGGCACCCGATGAGCCCCGTGGCCCACCCCCAGGCCCTGGCCGAGTCCGTGGTCCAGTCCGTCGACTGGCCGGCCATCGCACCGCCCACCCTCGCGGCGGTCGTCGCCCTGGTCGTCCTCGTCGCCGACCTCTTCGTCGGCGAGGCGCGCAAGCCGCTGCTGGGCTGGTTCTCGGTCGCCGGCCTCGCCGCCTCGACGGCCCTCCTCCTGCCCCTCCTGGACGGCGACCGCGCCACCTTCTGCCTGACCGGAGACACGCGCGCGTGCAGCTACACGGCAGACCACTTCACCCTGGTCGTCCAGTTCCTCGTGTTCGGGGGAGCGCTGCTGGCGGCCCTGCTGTCGGTCACCGCTCTCAAGGACGCGCGCGGGCGCCTTCCCGAGGGCGAGTTCTGGTTCCTGCTGCTGTCCTCCGCCGCCGGCGCCGCCCTGCTGCCCGCCTCCCGTGACCTGGCCACCCTGGTCGTCGCCCTGGAGGTCGCCTCCCTGCCGGCCTTCGCCCTCGTCGGCATCCGGCACGGCGACCGCAAGTCCTCCGAGGCCGCCCTCAAGTTCTTCCTGTCGTCCGTGACGGCGACCGCGATCAGCCTCCTGGGCATCAGCTTCGTGTACGCGACGACCGGCACCCTGTACCTCACCCAGGTCGCCGACCGCATCCAGCGCGTCGACGGCCAGCTGCACACCCTGGCCCAGACCGGTGTCGTCCTCACCCTCGTCGGCTTCGCCTTCAAGACCGCCGCCGTCCCCTTCCACTTCTGGGTCCCCGACACCTACGTCGGAGCCCCCCTGCCCATCGCCGCCTACCTGTCGGTCGTCGGCAAGGCCGTGGGCTTCTCCGGCCTCATCCTCGTCACCGTCGTCGGCTTCCCGTCGTACGCCGACGTCTGGGGCCCCGCCCTGGCCGCCCTCGCCGCCCTCACCATGACCGTCGGCAACGTCGGCGCGCTCCGCCAGCAGGCCACGCGCGCGTACAGCGCCGTACGCCTCCTCGCCTGGTCCTCCGTGGGCCAGGCCGGTTACCTCCTCGTGCCGATCGCCGCCGCCGCGTACTCCGACGACGCCGAGCACGCAGTCGGCTCCACCGTCGCGTACGCCCTCATGTACGCCGCGGTGAACCTCGGCGCCTTCGCGGTGGCCGCCCTCGTGGGACGGACCAGCACGGCGAACCGGCTCACCGACTACCGCGGCCTCTATGCCAGAAACCCCCTGACCGCCCTCCTGCTGGCCTTCTTCCTGCTCTGCCTCGCCGGACTGCCGCCGGGCGTCATCGGCCTCTTCGCGAAGGTCACCGTCTTCTCGGCGGCCGTCGACGCCGGACTCGGCTGGCTCGCCGTCGTCATGGCCGTCAACGTGGTCATCGCCCTGTACTACTACCTCCAGTGGACGGCACTGCTGTTCCGCGCGCGTGAGGGCGAAGCCGAGAAGCACCGTGTCCCCGCCCCCCTCACCGCCGCGATCGCCCTCACCGCGGCCGTCGGCATCGCCCTCTCCGGAGCGCCCCAGCTGGTCCTGCGCTTCGCCGACACCGGTCTGTTCTGATCCCACGCGCGCGTGCGGCCCCCGTCCTCACCCGGACGGCCCACACCCCTGCCCGCGCGCACAAGGGAACTAGTGCCTCCCGCCTGGCGTTGACCAGTACGGGAGGGTGCACTGGAGGTGACATCACGGCACCAGTGCCACCGGAGAACAGGAAGATCCGCAGGCAAAGGGTTCCCCTGCTGCACGACTTGGAGGGCGTACCGTGCACCGCCGGCACAACGGGCTCAGGACCGCAGTACTCCTCGGGGGGCTGTCGGCACTCATCATCGTCATCGGCAGCTTCTTCGGCCGCACGGGGCTCGTCGTCGCGGTCCTGGTCGCGCTCGGTACCAACGCGTACGCGTACTGGAACAGCGACAAGCTGGCTCTACGCGCGATGCGCGCCCGCCCCGTGAGCGAGTTCGAGGCCCCGTCCCTATACCGGATGGTCCGCGAGCTCTCCACCCAGGCCCGGCAACCCATGCCCCGCCTGTACATCTCCCCGACAGAGGCGCCCAACGCCTTCGCGACCGGCCGCAATCCGCGCAACGCCGCCGTGTGCTGCACCGAAGGCATCCTGCGCCTCCTCGACGAGCGCGAACTGCGTGGCGTCATCGGCCACGAGCTCAGCCACGTCTACAACCGCGACATCCTGATCTCCTCGGTCGCCGGCGCGCTCGCCTCCGTGATCATGTTCCTGGTCAACTTCGCCTGGCTCATCCCGGTCGGCCGCTCCGACGACGACGACGGCCCCGGCATTCTGGGCATGCTCCTGATCATGATCCTCGGGCCGCTCGCCGCCGGCCTCATCCAACTCGCCATCAGCCGCTCCCGGGAGTACCAGGCGGACTCCTCGGGCGCCCAGCTCACCGGGGACCCCCTGGCGCTCGCGAGCGCCCTGCGCAAGCTGGAGACGGGCACCAAGCAGCTTCCGCTTCCGCCGGAGCCCCGTATCGAGACCGCGAGCCACATGATGATCGCGAACCCCTTCCGCCCGGGCCAGGGACTCTCCAAGATGTTCTCGACGCACCCGCCGATGGCGGAGCGAATCGCCCGGCTCGAGAAAATGGCAGGTCGCCCCCAGTGAAGACCATCCTGAACGTCATCTGGCTGATCCTGAGCGGCTTCTGGCTGTTCCTCGGTTACCTGCTCGCAGGAGTACTGCTCTGCATCACGGTGATCGGCATCCCCTTCGGCGTCGCCGCGTTCCGTATCGGCGTCTTCGCGCTCTGGCCCTTCGGCTACACGACCGTCGAGCGGCGTGACGCCGGCGCGCCCTCGTGCCTGGGCAACGTGCTGTGGCTGGTGCTCGCCGGCTGGTGGCTGGCCCTCGGCCACATCGTCACCGGTTTCCTCCTGTGCCTGACCGTCATCGGCATCCCGTTCGGCATCGCGAACTTCAAGCTGATCCCGGTCTCGCTGTTCCCGCTGGGCCGCGAAATCGTGTCCACCGACCAGCCGTTCGCCTCACGCTGACCGCTGACCGCTGACCGCTGACCGCTGACCGCGCTGACCACGTCGGCGCGCTGTTCGCCGTCGCCGGGGGCGGGTCGCCCCGGCCCACCGGTGCCGGAACCGCAGGGTCGCCGTCATGCGTCCCTCCGATCAGCACGGCACGGACCCGCGTGCGACGAAGGACACGGGTCGTGCCGGAGAGCGCGCAGCCCGTCCGGGCGACCGACATCACAGTGCCCGGACAGTACGGGCACAGCACGGAAGGGCAGGTTCAGGGCATGAGCATCATCAGCTGGATCATCCTGGGGTTGTTGGCCGGAGTCATCGCCAAGGTCCTGCTGCCAGGGCGCGACCCGGGCGGTTTCGTCGGCACGACCCTGATCGGTGTCGCGGGCGCGTTCATCGGCGGCTGGATCTCGGCCCGCTGGCTGGACCATCCCATCGCCAAGGACTTCTACGACGGCGCCACCTGGGCCGCCGCGATCGGCGGATCGCTCGTGCTCCTGATCGCCTACCGCCTGCTGTTCGGCAACTCACGCGACTGAGTCCACAGCCGCCCACCGAGCGCAAGGGTGGACGCCGACCCGCGTCCACCCTTGCCCCACGGTCGGTTACCGGTAGTTCACGAACTGCAGCGCGAAGTCGAAGTCCTGGCCCTTGAGCAGGGTGATGACGGTCTGCAGGTCGTCGCGACTCTTCGAGCTGACCCGCAGCTCCTCGCCCTGTACCTGGGCCTTCACGCCCTTGGGGCCCTCGTCACGGATGAGCTTCGCGACCTTCTTCGCGTTCTCCTGGGAGATGCCCTCCTTGATGTCCGCGAAGAGCTTGTACTCCTTGCCGGAAAGCTGCGGCTCGCCCGCGTCCAGCGCCTTCAGCGAGATGCCGCGCTTGATCAGCTTGGACTGGAAGACGTCGAGGACAGCGTTCACCCGGTCCTCGGAGTTCGCCTCCATGAGGATCTTCTCACCGGACCACGAGATCGAGGCGCCCACGCCCTTGAAGTCGTAGCGCTGCGAGATCTCCTTGGCGGCCTGGTTGAGGGCGTTGTCGACCTCCTGCCGCTCGACCTTCGAGACGATGTCGAAACTGGAGTCGGCCATGTCCTGTGGCTCCTTGTATCGGGGTGCGTGTCAGGGTGCGTATCGGCGCACGTCGGGGTGACCGCCGAGCCCGGCGTGATCCCGGGTCGCATCCGCACAAGCCTAGCCACCCCGCCCCCTCCGGGCGGCGCGGAATCAGGTGGCGAAGCACCCCTGCGCATCGGGTATCGTTTACGTCGTTGCCAGGGAGCACCGCCGAAAAGCGGTTCGAACAGGCGGCAAACCCGGCGGTGTGCCCGAGCGGCCAAAGGGAGCAGACTGTAAATCTGCCGGCTCAGCCTTCCCAGGTTCGAATCCTGGCGCCGCCACGCTGAGTGAGACCCCCTCTGATCAGGTTACTTACCTGGTCAGAGGGGGTTTCTCGTTGGCCCTCCTCGTTCGATTGGCTGTGGACGGGGCGTGGACGTGTCTCACCTCGTACCGCCCGTATCCCACCTTTGATCAGTGCGTGTCCCCCAGGTGTCCCCCGGGGGTGAGCATGGTCACTCCGGTTCGTTCCACTCCCGAAGAGCGGCGTCGATTCGGCTGTTCGCGTGCTCCCGCGTCTGGTCGAGCACCTTGGCGTACACCGTGTGCAGTACCGCGATGCTGTGCCCAGCACGTCGGGCGCACTCCATGGCGTCCACGCCAGAACTGAGCCAGAACGAAACGCCGGCGTGCCGAAGGTCGTAGGGACGCCGGGCCAGCAGTGAGGCCGTTTCCGCCTCGTTCAGCACGTCCTTTCGGGCCTTGGCCCACACCTCCCCGTAGCCGGTCTCTTGTAGCAGGCCATTGCGGTTCGTCCGAAAGAGCCGGCCATCGGGTGCCGTGCCGTGCATGGCGATGTGCTGCCGCAGTAGGCGGACGAAGTGCGGCGGGATCGGAACCGGACGGGAGTCGTTCTTCGCACGGGCCTTGAGATGGCGCAACTCGTGAGCCGTCCCGTCGTCGGTCCAACTTCGTCCGGCCCGGACCACCCCTTGGCGCAGGGTGAGCATCCCCCATCCCGTCTCCGGAAGGTGGCACTGGCTCACGCGCAATCCGGCGACCTCGGCGGGACGCATGGCCGCGTAGTACAGGCATCCGAAGAACGCTTCCAGGTGCCGCCCGCGCGGGCCCTGCTCTCGCACGCCGGCGAGCAGCGCGCGGACTTGGCGGGGGTTGGCAACGCTCTCCGGGTCCACGGCTTCCACAGACTTCGGGGCGGTCCACTTCACGGCCGTGATCGGGTTGACCGGCATGGTGAAGTACTGCTCTTCCACGGCGAGCCCGAGGACGTCGCTCAAGCAGGCCCGCTTGCGCTTGGCCGTGCGCGGCGCAGCCTCCTTCCCGTCCAGCCGCAGGGACAGTGCGTCCAGGGCCCGACGTACGGTCGCCGGATCCTCCAGTGCCGTGACCGGCATGGAGTGCTTGGAGACCCAGGCGAGGGCGCGGGCCACGTCGTCCGGCGGGGTCTCGTTCCAGCGGTTCCGGTTGTACGCCCACCCGTACAGCGCACGCCGCAATAGAGCAGTGTCAGGCATCCCTTTCTTGGTCTTCACGAGTGCGGGAGTGATGGTTGCCAGCGCATCGGCGTAGTTCTTCCGCGACTTCGCCGGGGCCAGCGCCCACTTGCGGTCGATGTAGGCACGGCTGTGCTCGTACCAGGTGATGGAGCCCTGTTTGGCGCGCAGCTCGGAGACGGGCAGGCCCGTTTCCTCGTCGAACTGGTCGCCGCGCCGCACGGCAGACATGAGTTCCGAGCGGCGCCCCTCGGCCTGGACCTTGAGTGTGTAGCTCTTCGAGTGCTTCCGCTCTCCGACCAGCCAGCGCAGACGGTAGGGCTTCGGGCGATCCTTGCGAACCTCGGTGGAGTAGAGGCGAACGTCGTAGGTCAGTGCCATATGAACTCCAGAGGGGCCCGCCGGCAGCGGGCCCCTCGTGTCTCGTGTGTGCGGGAGGTGGTCAGGCGGCGACGTCTTCCATGGACGACCACCACGCGTCGAGGTCGGTGCGGCGGCAGCGGAGCTGACCGTTGGGGAGCTTGATGAGCTTCGGGGCCTTGCCCCGGGCGCGCATGCGGTAGAAGGCGGCGCGGCTCATCTCGATCTCTTCGAGGACTTCGGGGAGCTTGAGCATCTTGGGGCGGGCCAAGGCGACGACTCCTTCTCGGGCTCCAGGGGTAGGGGGTACCTCTGAGGGCCGCTACTTCCGCTACCGCCGCTACCGTGCAGGTCAGGGGCCTGTTCGAGGTAGCGGGAAGGGGTAGCGGTAGCGGATGGGTAGCGGCGGGGTAGCGGCAAGTTCCGACGCTTGCCGCTACCCCGTAACTGCTGGTCAGGCAGCGTTTTGCATGCCGGGTAGCGGAGGTAGCGGACTTTCCGGGGGTGGGGGGCAGTAGCGGGCCCATGCGTCCCACAGATCGGCCGCGTAGTAGCCCTTGAGGACGCTGCTGGCGGCCTTGATGTTGCGGGAGGCGATCGGCTCGTTGTCGGCCGTCATGTACTCGGCGAGCATCTTCGACAGACGCCGGTTGTCGAGCGGTTTGCCGCCGAGGTCGGCCCATGGGGCGTCGTCGAGGGCGTTGAGCCGGTCGAGGATGGCGACGGTGGGCAGGCGGTCGATGCCGACCATGACGTGGTCGCGCAGGTCGGTCAGCAGCCGCACGCCCATGCTGCCTTTGTCGTTGGCGCGGGAGGCTTTGACCAGGGTCAGGCAGGCTTGCCGGGCGCGGTCGGGCCAGGCTCCGCCGGCCGCGTCGGCGATGGCGAGCAGGGGTTCCCACACGTCGGCCGGCCGGTCGGCGACTCCGTCGGGCATGGCCGGCCAGGCCCCCATGACGAACTCCCGGGTCTGCTCGGCCCATGCGGCGAGCCGGTCGCGGAGCTTGTGGCCTTCCGCCTCGTGGATGCGGGCCCGGAAGGGCTCCACCGTCTCGTTCCTGGCCCGGCGGCGCATGCGGATGATGACGGAGCGGGTCAGGATCGTGTCGGGCAGCGAGCCGAGTCCGGCGACCGCGACGGCGCAGTACGAAGGGAAGGCCTGAACGGTCTGGTTGCCGCCGTCGCCGATGCACCGGTAGGTGACGCCGGTGCGGCGGTGTCCGGCGTTGAGGAATCCGCGCAGTTCCTCGTTGTCCCCGGCCTTGGGGCCGAAGACGGTGTCGATCTCGTCGAACAGGATCGTGGGTTTGCCGCCGGGTCCGGAGACGGACCGGAACAGGGCGGCGGCGGAGGCGTTGACGGCCGTCATGGGCTGCGGCACGAGGGTTTCCACGATCTCCAGCGCGCGGGTCTTGCCCGACCCCGGCTCGGGGGACAGGAACGCGATGCGCGGGGTGGAGTCGAAACAGTCGAGCAGGTGCGCGTGCGCGTCCCACAGGGCGACGGCGACGAAGGCGGCGTCGGTGGGGAAGACGTTGAAGCGGCGGTGGAAGGCTTCGACTTCGTCGAGCAGCGCAGCGCCGTCGATGGCGGGCTCGGTCATGCGGCGGTCCTCCGTTCGGTGAGCGCGGCGGGGGTGCCGGTGCAGAAGTGCTTGTGGGCCGCGTAGTCGGCGACCAGGTCGGCGACGGCCTGTTGGCCGGTGGCGGTGGCGGTGTGGCCGCAGGGGCAGGCGTAGGCGGCGGTGGGGGTGTCGCCGTAGCGCTTGGACCAGCGGGCTCCGTCGTAGGGGTGGCGGTAGACCGGCGGGGCGTAGATGCGGATACCGGGCCGGTCGGGCGTCGGGTCAGTGCCAAGAGCAATGGGGACGCCCTGACGGGCGGCGGCCTTCGGCCCGCCTACGGCCGTCGTGCCCACAGGCTGTGGAGCGACGTCCGGTCGGGCGGGGTTGGGGGTGATGCTCTTCAGAGGGGGGCGTGCAGGTGTGCTCATGCCGTCGCTCCCCTGCGCCGCTGGTTGTGGGCGATCGACCAGTTGAGAGCGCTGCGCAGGGTGGAGCGGCACTCGGCAACGGTGAGTCCGGCCGCCTCCCCCGCCTCCTGAAGAGCCTGCTCGACCGTGTGCCGGGGGAGGTCGCCCCATGCGACGAACCGCCCGAGTGCGCGCGCCGCGCGGAACAACGTCGACTCGCGCGCCCCAAGTTGGGCAGTGGCGACGCTCCGCGTCTCGGCGGCAAGGGCGACGTCCGCATATCGGCCGGATTGCCCCTGCAGGGACACCAAAGAGGCCTGAGAGGCCTTGGGGGCGGGCTTGAGGATGCCGTGCAGCCATCCGGGCAGTGGGGCCGCCTCAGTGCCGCACAGCGGCTCGTACGGTCCGGCGGGGGTGACGGAACCGGCGGCGACGACGTATCCGCCCCATGCCCGCGTGTCGACCAACTCGCCCACGGTCCCCGCTGTGTTGGCCAGCCTTACCCCGGTCGGGGCGGTGAAGTACAGGTGCGTTCCGCCGCTCGCGGTCCGGATGCGGTAGGTGGCGGGGACGGGGTGTCCGGCGCGCTCGCAGAGCGCCCCGAAGATTGCCGCGCCGTCAGGCGCGTCCGAACTGCCTTTGTCCTTCCGCACGTCGAGGTCGACGACCAGCAGCCCCGAGGGGCCGGTGGCGATACCGACGTTGAACGGGCCGTGCGACCAGGTCGCGCGGATGCGGTCGGGGTCGGTCGTGGCGCGCTCCTCCCACTTGCGGTGTCCGTCGGCGCAGGGTCCGGTGCCGGGGCAGGAGGCCTCGCCGTGGAGGGCGGGCCGCTTGGTGCCGGGACGCAGAGGGAAGACGTGCCATCCGCGTTCGATGGCGTTCAGCGCTGCGCGGAGCAGCGCGGACTGTGCGTCATGGGTCATGCTGAAGGTCTCCAGTCCTGTGAAGGGTGCTGGTTGGGCAAGGGCGGCCCCGGTTCTTGGCGGAATGGGGGGCCGCCCTTGGCATAGCTACTGGTAGAAGCGGTTGCGCTTGATGACGGCCCTGCGGATGTTGACCGTCGTGCCACCCTCGCCATGTCCACGTCCACTGAAGATCTGCACGGCGATCCATCCGCCGAAGACGACGGCGGCGAGGGTGATGAGCTGGGTGATGAGCGCGGTGAGTGCGGTGATGAACGTGGTGAGCAGCAGCAGGCCGCCGCACACGGCGAGGAATCCGACGCCGCCGAGGGCGACGTTCACCGCCGTCTGGGACACGGCCGGTCGGGTGGCGACCGGTTCGGGCTGCGCGGGGCTGACGGCGTAGCCGGTGACGATCCGGCCGTCCGGGAGGACGACGCTTGCCACGGCCGGGAGGGTGCCGGGCTGCACGGGCACGAGGGGTGCCGCGTACGGCACGGCGAGGGTGAGGGGGGTGGGCGAGTGGACTTCGACGGCCCGGGCAACGGGCGGGTCGGGGGCGTGCTCGGGGTACATGCGGAATCCCTTCCGGTGCTGAGTGAGGGAGGCGGACACACCCCCTGCCGGGAGCGTTGCGGAGGGGGTTTCAAGGGTGTTGACCTGCGGGCCTCCCTGCCTCCCTGGGAGATCATCAGTGCAGGTCAGGGCCAGGGAGGCGGGGCAGGGAGGGGTTCAGGGAGTTCTCCCTGCCTCCCTGCCCGGGGCGGGGTCGCCTCCCCGTCATCCGTCGGCGGAAGCGGAACCCTGGTCACTCTGGTTGGCGAGGGCGCGGGCGACGCGGTCGCGGCCGACGACCATGCGGCCGTCGGACTTGTAGGGCTCCGCGCCGGCGTCCTCCAGGACGCGCTTGAGGTCGCCGGGCGTCCACCGGCCGTAGGCGTCTGCGTTCAGCGTCGTGAGGCGCTTGAGGACGTCGGCGGTCAGGACGCGGGAGGCGTCGCCGAGGACGGTGAGGATGTCGGCGAGAGGGTCGCGGTCCTCGCCGCGCTCGACGGCGTGCAGGGTGGTGACGCCGTCGCGCAGGGCCTTGGCCCGGTCGGTGATGGCCGTGGCCGCGTCGTCGTCGATGTAGTGCGTGCGGACCGTGATGGACGCCTGCCCGACCGGGACCTTGATGCCGTCGGAGGCGACGACCAGCGTTCCCTTGTCCAGGCCGGGGCGGAGCATGTTCGGCGCGGCTCCGCCGTCGACGGCCTTGTCCCCGAGTGCCATGCGGGCTTGCTGCTCGGTGCCGAGCGCGAGGGAGGCGCGGGTGTGGGCGCCCTCGCGGACCAGCTTGGGAAGGTTCTGGTCGGTGGGGTCCTGGGTGCCCTGCCACATCAGGACGTTGACGGCCCGGCCTTGGTTGTGGATTTTACGGACGGCCATGAAGTAGCGGGACGTGGCCTTGGATCCGCCGTACGGCCGCTTGTCCTCGTCCACGGCTGGGCACATGAACGCCACCTGCGCCTCGTCGACCACCACGATCAGCGGCGGGAACGTGGTGCCGGGCGGGGCCTGAATGCGGCGGTTCATCTCCTCCACCGCGCCCTCGACCATCTGAGTGACCTGCATGACGTGCTCATCCGTCGGCCCCTGGATGAGGGTCGCGGCGAGGCCGTCGAACATGGCCCAGTCACCCACGCCCTTGAGGTCGCCCATGAGGAACTGCACCGACCGGTCCAGCGCCACCCACAGGGCGAGGGAGCGCAGGGCGACGGTCTTGCCCTGGTTGGACAACCCCGTGATGAGCAGGTGTCGCTGATACAGGCTCAAGCTCGCGGCATCGCCGCGCAGGTCCTGCCCCCAGGGGGCGCGACCCTTGGCGTAGTCGGCGGTCATGGTCTCGTCGGTGACCAGCGGGGACGGGCCGATCGGCTCGTCCAGCGCGCCGGAATCGGCGACCCACAGCCGCACCGTCCGCGCGGCCTGCGGGATCGTGACGAACACCTCGTGCTCATGCCGGGTCAGATTCTCGGCCAACTTGCGGCGCTTGCCCTGCACTTCGTTCGTCGCTACCCCGGACGGGAGGGTGACGTCAACCTCGACGCCGCACCCGGCAATCCGGATCGGCCCGAGCATGGACGCGCCAGCGTCGCCCATCTCTTTGATCGCGTTGCGCAGCGCCGGCACCCCGAGGTCGCGCAGGGCCTTGACCACGATGGACGGGGTGATCGGCTCGCCCTCGTCGTTGCGGACGGTGGCGGGCATCGCCCACGCGGGGGCGGCCTGCTGCTTGCTGCCGACCGCCCACAGGGCGAGCAGGGCCAGGAACGGGCCCAGGGTGACGGCCGGGCCCCACGCCACCTGAACGATGGTGATGAGCAGGTCGATTGCCTTGATGACGGCCATGATCGGCGTGACGACGTCGGTGACGTCCTTGTTCGCGATCGCCAGTACCACCCCGAGTGCGACCAGACCGCCGATGCCCATGCCGGTGCCGACCAGCGCGCCCTTGGCCGCGTCCAGCGGCGAGTGCAGCAGATCCATGCGCCGGCGGTGGCGAGCCTCGCGGTAGCGCTGCCCGCGCTCCTCCCACTCGGCAGCGGCCTCGTAGTTCCCTGCGGCTTCCGCCGCACGAAGCATCCGTTCGTAGCGGGCGGCGGTACGCCCGTCCCACGTGCGACGGGCCACGATCCGCGCCCCGCCCATCACGTAGAGGCTGTGCCGGGCGACCGTGCGGGCGGTCGTCTTCGTGCGCTCGTGCGTGACGGCCGTCTTCACGGCGCGCCCGGAACGCACCCACAGCGGCACGGGTGACGACGGTGCCGGGTCGGGCACCACCGTCAGCGTGGTCACGGTCGGCGCGGCGGGGGTGGTGTTCTTGTGCAGGTGAACGACGTTTTCGGACATGCGGAAGTCTCCTCAACACCCCACGACGGGGCAGGAAGGGCGTGCGGGAAGGGGTGCGGGGCCGGGACGGCGGGGGCGGCCGTCCCGGCGGTGTTCAGGCGGTGCGGGCGGGTGTCACCACCAGCCGGACGACTTCTTGGCGGCCTTGGCCTTGGCGTGCTCGTTCACGACCCGCTGACGCTCGGTCGTGAGCGCGGCGATCTCCGCGACCAGCCGCGTTTCCGCAGCACTCCAGGCGGTCTCCAGCTTGCGTTCCGCGCGGGACGGGGCCTCGCCGCGCAGGACGCGGTACGAGCCGCCGGCCAGACCGGCCAGCACCGCGCGCCGCTCACGGCCGTCCAGCGGCCACATCTCCCGGTCACGGACGGCGTCCAGCTTGCGCATCGTCTTCTGAATCTCGCGGTCGAGACGGCGGGTGTCGGGCTTGCCCATGTCAGGCACTCCTCAAAGCGTCGGCGGGTTCGGGGTAGGCGCAGGGAACGCACATGCCGAGCGTCGGCGGGATGACGTATCCCGCGTCGCGCCGGCAGTGCGGGCAGGTGCGGCGGGCCGTGTTGGCCTTGGCCAGCGCCGCCCACTTCGCCGGCGTCATCGGCCGCACCGGCTTGGCGTCCGCCACGCGGTACAGGTAGGCGACCAGCGGCCCCCGCCGTCGGCGCGGCCGTTCGAGCTGCGCGGCCACGCCCTGACCGCCGGGCCGCAGGTCGCGGGCCCGGAGCTGTCGGCGGGTGGCGTAACCGTCCGGGGCCAGGTGCCACCGGAACACCGGGAGCGCGGCCATCAGGCGACGCGCTTCCATGCCGCGCGCAGCCGCACTTCGGAGGCGGAGTGGCCGGCCGCCCGGAAGCGCACGGCCATCTCGCGATACGACAGAGCGGGGGTCTGGCTGTGCCGGATCGTGTCGACCAGCGCGTCAAGCTGAGCGTCCGTGAGCGCGGGAGCGGACTCCAGCGCGAGGGCGGACACCTGCTCGACCGGGCCCCATACCGGGAGCTCCCAGCGGGGCGTGACGTCCGGTGTGACGCCGAGCGTGACGGAGCTCGTCACGCAGGTCAGGGCCCGTCCGGTGTCCTCGCCCTGCCGCGCCGTCTCCAGCGTCGACCACGCCCCCGCGAGGGTGGCGGCGGTCTTCGCCTGCACCCTCGCGACGCGCGCACCGGCCGCCGTCACGGCCGTCAACCGCGTCTCCTCCGTGGCCGCGTCGGCCCGCAGCCGGGCCCGCGCCACCGCCGCCTCATCCCGCGCTTCCTGCTGAATGCCCCGGATCGCACCGAGCGCGGCCGGGGTGAGCGCGGTGCGCTCCCACATGCCGTGAACCAGCCACATGGCCTTGGCCGCGACCGGCAACCACGCCACCGCCAACCACGCCCCGGTGGACTCCCCAGCAGTGAGCGCGTGGGCGACCAGGACGCCGGCGGCTAGCAGGCCGAAGCACCACCCGACGGCCGTCACCGCGTGGCTGTGGTCACCCTGCGCCGCGAGACGGCGTTCGTAGGCGAGGGTGGCGAGCCATCCGCCGTCGATCCCGAGACCGACGACCAGCGCGACCGGCCACGGCATCGCCGTGCCCAGCCACATCACCACCACGGCCAGCGTCAGCACCATCGACACGGCCGTCATCGCGACGGCCGGACCTGCGGTCTTGGCCTTCACGCCGCGCCGCCCGCCGTGCTCGCGCCGGCCGTGCGGTTGACCAGGTCCCGCCGAGCGGCCAGCACCCGGTTCCGGGCCCGTCGGATCCGGCGGGCGTCGACCTCGTTCGCGGGACGGTCCATGGCCTTGATCTGCGCGTCGAGCAGGTCGACCTCCGCCAGGATCAGCGGAGACTCCAGTTCGATCGCGTCCAGCTCAGCGCTGGTCGGCTCCATGAAGTCAGCGAACGCAGTAACAGCGTCCTGAACAGTGGCGATGTGTTTCATTGGGTCGTGGTTCCTCTCGAAGGGTGAACGGCCCGAACAGCACCCCCGGAGCGCCTACTCCGGGGGTGCGCGCCGTTTCAGGTGGTTGGGGGCGGGTTCTTGCCCGTCAGATCAGGGCGACCGCGGCGAGGATGTCGGCGTGGTCGAACGCGAGCGGCGGCAGGTCGCTCAGGGGCCACCACCGGGCGTTGGTCGCGTCGTCGCCGGCCTCGACGATCGTTCCGGGGATGACGGTCAGGCGGTAGGCGACGGTGACGTACCTGCCGCGCGGGTCACGGTCGGGCCGGTCGAACGTGCCGACCTGGTCCAGCTCTTCCGGTGCCGCGTGCACGCCGGCCTCCTCGGCGAGTTCACGGGCGGCGGCGGCGCGGCTCGTCTCGCCGGGGTCGACGTGACCGCCGGGCAGAGCCCACTGCCCCTTGAACGGCTCCCAGCCGCGCTCGATCAGCAGGACGTACCCGTCGGTCGTGGTGACGACGACGTCAGCGGTGTAGCGGATGGCCTCGAAGGTCTCGGTGCAGGTCATCTCGGTTCCCTTCGCTGGTTGGAGTCGGTTCCGGCTCCCCTCAGCGCTGCTCGTACGAGACGAGCAGCGGAGGCAACCGGCCGCAGCAAAGTGCTGCGGAGGTTGGTCGTTCAGTCGCGTACGGGGCGAACCCGTACGCATCCGTCCTCTTGCTGGCAGGGGAGGGACGGCCTCCCAGGCACGCTGTTCAGTTCTCAAGCTGCAGTCGCTTCCTTCGAGCCCGTTTCACGGAGCCCTCTGGGCGTTGACGTAACCCCCGGTTCACACCCGCTTTGGGCGCAGATGTGCCGAGGTTCAGCGACCGCCTTTGTCCGAAGCGTCCGGCGGGCACATCCCTAAGGTTCCCTAGGGTTCCCTGCGGTGTCAAGCGGTAAGCTAGGGAACCTCAGGGAAGTGACGACAGGGAGCAGGCGAGATGGCAGGCCAGGCCGACAATCGGGCCCCTTACGCGAAGATTGCCGCCCACTACACGGAGCTGATCACGTCCGGTCAGCTACAGCCGGGGTCGCTCTTGCCGAGCATCAAGAACCTCGCGGAAGAGTGGAAAGTGAGCACCGCGACGGCAGAGAAGGCCCTGCGCAAGTTGCGCAACGAGGGGCTTGTGCGAGGGATCCACGGAATCGGGACGGAGGTTCTGGACCGGCCGGCTCCGATGTCCTCGGGGGCGCAGCGCCAAGACCGGGGCCGTCGTACGGGGTCGAGCTGGGGGACAGGCGAAAGGTCCGACTCGCACCAGGCCGCCGTCGTGTCGGCTCCGACGGACGTGGCGCAGGCACTCGACATTCGTCCCGGCTCGGACGTGATCCGCCGAAGCCGGGTCTACCGAGACCGGCATGGCATCGTGGCCCACAGCACGTCATGGATTCCCGCCCGGTACGGGAAGCTGATCCCCCAACTGGCGGCGAGTGAGCGCCTGACGGGTGGAACGTCACTCCAGCTCATTGCCGAAGCGACCGGCCATGCGATCAGTCACCGCATTGACACGGCATCGGCCAGGCTGCTGACGTCAGAGGATGCGCATCTCCTGGAGTTGGATCCCGAAAGTCCGCCGGCTGATCCGGTCGTCGTGATGACGGCAAAGTTCGTCGACACTGAGGGCAACATCGTCGAATACGGTGTGGACCTCGGGGGCCCCGGTCGTACGTGGCGCACTGAGTCGGAGGTTTCTCCGTGACGGTTCGAGATGGCACGTTCGCGTCACAGCCGCCCCGCTGCGTACTGATGGCCGGACTACCCGGCTCCGGCAAGACCACTCTGTCCCGCGCCCTCACGGATCGCGGGTTCGTACGGTTGTGCCCGGACGAAGAGATGTACCGCCGGCACGGCGTGTACGGAGTCGACTTTCCCCGGGGCACCTTTCCCACCCTTGAGCGGCCGGTGCTCGACGACGTGGCCGATGAACTCAGGGAGCAACTCAAGGCGGGCCATGATGTGGTTGTCGACCACGGCTTTTGGACGCCCGAGGATCGAGCTCGGTGGCGAGCACTCGCCACCGACGTCGGTGCAACGCCGGTGCTCGTGTATCTCGCAGCAAGTCATGAGGAGCTTTGGGCGAGGATCAGCAAGCGCAACGAATTCCACGCGGGCGATCCCAACTCGATTTACTTCTCGGAGAGCGACCTTCAGCGGTACCGCACCCGGTTCATCCCTCCTGAGGCAGACGAACCGCACGTCCTTTACGACGGCGATACGGCGGCCGTGATTGCGGCTCTGCAGACCGCTCCCGGGGCCTGATTCCCCCAGGTGTCCCCCGGTAGCGGCCGATACAGGAGAAACCGCAGGTCAAGGCCGCCGAACCCGTCCCGCTGTAAATCTGCCGGCTCAGCCTTCCCAGGTTCGAATCCTGGCGCCGCCACGCTGAGTGAGGAAACCTCTCCGAACTGCGGAAACGCAGAGCGGAGGGGTTTCTTCGTGTCCGGGGGCATCCCGGCTCCGCGAGGGCTTCAGCCGTTCTCCGGCGTTCCGCCCTCCCCCTGGGGGGTCTTGGCCGCCCTCTTCACCTCCACCTCGACGTCGGTGCGGGACTTCTGCTCGTCCTTGGCGTACTCCGTCACCGCGGTCTGGGCGTCGCGGGCGAGGTCGCGCCAGGCGCGCCAGGCCGTCTCGTAGGTGTCCGTCTGGGTCTCCGACCAAGGAGCGGTCGTCGGCGCGCCGTACGCGTCCCGCAACTGCTCGACCCTCACGTGTGCCTCGTCGGCCGCACGCTGTTTCGCCACGAGTTCCTCGAAGGTATGTGCCACGTGTACGGATGCTAGGGACGTGACGGCGGTTCCGCGCGGCGAGCGGGGCGCGTCCGGCCACGGGGTACCCGCGTGGCCCACTGGGGCACACTGACGTCATGTCCACCCTGTCCAGCCGTCGTAGAAGCTGCCCGGAGTGCCGTCGCGAGATCGCCGTCGTGGCCGGACGGTACGCCCGGCACGACCCGCCCGGGACACGGGAGAGCGGGGACCTCGTCTCCTGCCCGGGCTCCCGCAGGACGGCACAACTGGGAGCCGTCCAGCCGTCGTTGGACGGATATGCGGTCCCGGAGTTCCCCGGGCAGCTGGCGCTCTTCTAGACGCGTCGGTTCTGGACGCGTCCACACCGGCGCGTGCCCGCGGGCGGCAGCGTGTCGCGCGCCCCCGTGATCGTGGGGCGGAAGGATGCCGTCCGCCCGCCCCCGACCCTCGGACGCTCGTCGCCGCCCCGGCCTCCCGGCCTCCCGGTGCCCGGACGGCCGTCGCGGCCGCCCTCAGGTCGCCGCCCCCGGGCCGCCCCGGCCACCTTCAGTTCCCCGCAGCCACCCTCAGTTCCCCGCCACCGCCTTCACGGCGACCGACACCGGCGTCGAGCCGCTGACCAGCTCCAGGGTGAGCCCCGACGTGGCCGGCGAGTCCAGGAGTTCCGCCAGTACGGCGGCCACGTCCTCTCGTGGGACGGGACCACGGCCCGTGCGGGCCTCCAGGCGGACCAGCCCGGTCCCGGCGTCGTCCGTGAGTGCGCCCGGACGCAGGATCGTCCAGTCGAGGGAGCCCAGGCTGCGCACATACGCGTCCGCCTCGCCCTTGGCGCGCAGGTAGACGTCGAAGACCTCGTCGCCCCGGTGCTCCGGATCCGCGCCCATGGACGAGACGATCACGAGGCGCCGTACACCCGCCCGGACCGCCGCGTCCGCGAACAGCACGGCCGCGCCCTTGTCCACGCTGTCCTTGCGCTGCACCCCGCTGCCCGGGCCGGCGCCCGCCGCGAAGACCGCCGCGTCCGCGCCCCGCAGCCGCTCCGCGACCTCGTCGACGGACGCCGACTCCAGGTCCAGGACGACCGGTTCGGCGCCGGCCGTTCTCAGGTCGTCGCTCTGTTCGGCCCTGCGGATGATCCCCGCGACCTCGTTCCCGCGCGCGGCGAGCAACCGCTCCAGCCGTAGCGCGATCTGACCATGACCACCAGCGATGACAATGCGCATGGTTCCGACCGTACGCCCGGGTGACACTGTCCGCTGCCGTACCACCCCACCTGCCGTCGCACCACCCCGTCCGCCACCACACGACCCCCCTCCGCCACCACATGACCCCCCTCCGTCACCACACGACTCCGTCCGTCACCACACGGTCACGCCCGGTGCCGTGAGGGCGCGGGCCGCTGCACGGCCTCCGTCGCCGCAGTGCCGTCGCCCGCCCGCCCGGCCCGCGGCGGCGCTACGACGGCCCACCCCGCCCCTGCTGTGGCAGGCCCAGTTCCTCGGCGGCCGCGGAGTCGCAGTACTCGCGGACGGCGCTCGTGCGAGCCACCACGCGCCCCCGGTGGATCACGACGCGGCTGTACGCAAGCGACAGGACACCCGCCAGCCGGTCGCCGCGGACGGCGAGCAGGTCGGCGGGGAAGCCGGCCTCCACGCGGACCTCGGGCAGGCCCAGTGCGGCCCGCGCGGACGTGCTGACGGCGTCGTAGGCGTCCTCGGGACGCAGGCCGTACCGGGAGGCGAGCAGATGGGCCGTCTCCAGGGGGTCGCCGCGGCCCACCGGGTTGCAGACGTCCCGCAACGCGCCGCTGCCGGCGGCCACCCGCACCCCGGCCGCGCGCAACAGCCGTACGGGCGCGGTGCCCCGGTCCTCGACGGCGCCGCAGCCGCCCTGGGGCAGGCAGACCACCGTCACGCCGGCGGCGGCCAGTTGGTCGGCGGTGCGGCCGACCGTCTCGGCAGGGAGACGGTCGAGCCCGCCGCAGGGACTGAGGGCGACGCCCGGCCGCAGACCGCCGGCCATCGCGGCGAGGCGGGCGAGCCGGGCCGGGTCGGCGGCGTCGGTGTGCAGGTCGACGGGGCAGCCGTGCTCGGAGGCGACCTCGAGGACGGTCTCCACGTAGCCCGCGGGATCGGGGTCCAGGTCCGGGCAGCCGCCGACCACCGCGGCGCCCATCTTCACCGCGTCCCGCAGCATGGCGAGCCCCTCCGCGCCGGCCGCGCCGGTCAGCACGCGCGGCATCGCCACCGCCGTCAGCTCCGCCAGCCCGCGCAGCGAGCGCCGGGCCTGCAGAACGGCGGCCAGCGCGCCGAGGCCCTGGACGTCGCCCACGTGCACATGGGCGCGCAGTGCGGTCGCACCATGGCCGAGCTGCAGCAGCACCCCCTCCGTGGCCCGGCGCTGGACGTCCTCGGGGGCGTACGAGACGGGGCCGTCGGCGTCCGCCGTGAGCGCGGTGTCGGCATGCGCGTGCGGCTCGGCGGGGGCCGGGAGCAGGAGGTAGCCGTCGAGGTCCACGCGGGCGCCACCGGGGGCCGGCCCGGTCGCCAGACTGCCGGCCGTGCCGACCGCCTCGATGCGCCCGCGGCCCAGCCGTACGTCCACGGTGCGGCCGTCCGTCAGGCGCGCCCCGCACAACAGCAGGGCGGCCGGGTCCGGTGTGCCTGAGGAGGCACCGGAGGACGACCACGAGTGGGGCGGCTGCGGCCGGTTGTCGGGCATCGGGCTCCAGGGGCTCGGGACTGCGCGGGGCGCAGAGGACGCTGAGGACGCAGGCGTCGTGGCAGGACGCATGATCACGCAGAGTGAGTCGAGCCTAGGACGGCGCTTCGACCCGGGCGGGGAGGAGCGCAATAGTCGTACCGGTGTGGTCCACGGCGCCGAAGGGGCTCCGGAGACCCCTGGGACCTCGGGGAAACGGGCGTCCGGACGGCCCCCGGAGGGGGCCGGGAACGGGGCCCGGGAGGCCTCGCGAAACGGATTTGGGTGAACGGCTGCGGACCGTGTAATGTCTTCATCGCTCGCCCCAATAGCTCAGTCGGTAGAGCGTCTCCATGGTAAGGAGAAGGTCTACGGTTCGATTCCGTATTGGGGCTCTGGTGGGTGAGGTTCCCGTCGCGAGGCGGGACCTGATCCCATCAAAGCGGTGTAGCTCAGTCGGTAGAGCAAGCGGCTCATAATCGCTGTGTCACCGGTTCAAGTCCGGTCACCGCTACTGACGGTAGCCGATTGTGGGGTCGGTCCTTCGATCGGCTACTCTTTTATGCGTTCATCTGTCCCATCCGTTCGTCAAGGAGCACTCACGTGGCTGCCACCGACGTCCGCCCGAAGATCACGCTGGCCTGCGTGGAGTGCAAGGAGCGGAACTACATCACCAAGAAGAACCGGCGTAACAACCCGGACCGACTGGAGATGAAGAAGCACTGCCCGCGTTGCAACGCGCACACCGCGCACCGCGAAACGCGATAAATCAGGCTCGTATGCGAGGCCGTCCCCGAGTGATCGGGGGCGGCCTCGTGTCGTTGAGCGACCCGTACCGGTCAGTAGAGCGACGCACAGCGACGCAGAGAACCAGGAGGTGCCGAGGCCCATGGCGCTCGACCAGTCCTTCGTCGGGCGGAGCTACCCGCCCACCGATCCCTACGAGGTCGGCCGCGAGAAGATCCGCGAGTTCGCCGAGGCCGTGGGGGACGACAACCCGGTGTACACCGACCCGGAGGCCGCCAAGGCGCTCGGGTACGCCGATGTGATCGCGCCGCCCACCTTCGTGTTCTCGATCACCTTCAAGGCGGCGGGACAGGTCGTCCAGGACCCCCGGCTGGGCCTCGACTACAGCCGTGTGGTGCACGGCGACCAGAAGTTCGCCTACAAGCGGCCGGTGCGCGCCGGTGACCGGCTGACGGTCACGTCGACCATCGAGGCCGTGAAGTCCATGGCGGGCAACGACATCCTGGACATCCGCGGCGAGGTCCACGACGAGAGCGGGGAGCACGTCGTGACCGCCTGGACCAAGCTGGTCGCCCGTGCGGCGGAGCCGGCGCAGACCGACGGGGAGGCGTGAGGAACCGATGACGACGACGAAGATCGCTTACGACGACGTCGAGGTCGGCACCGAACTGCCGGCCCGGTCCTTCCCCGTGAACCGCGCCATGCTCGTGCGGTACGCGGGCGCCTCCGGGGACTTCAACCCCATCCACTGGAACGAGAAGTTCGCCAAGGAGGTGGGCCTGCCGGACGTCATCGCGCACGGCATGTTCACCATGGCCGAGGCGGTCCGCGTCGTGACCGACTGGACCGGTGACCCGGGCGCCCTCGTGGACTACGGCGTCCGCTTCACCCGGCCCGTCGTCGTCCCGAACGACGACCAGGGCGCGCTGATCGAGGTCACCGGCAAGGTGGCCGCCAAGCTCGACGACAACACCGTGCGGGTGGACCTGACGGTGACCAGCGGCGGTCAGAAGGTCCTGGGAATGTCACGGGCGGTCGTACGACTGGCCTGAGCGGCGTGCGGTGCGGTGTAAGGGGCGTCTCCCAGAAGAGGCGCCCCTTACGCGTGACGGGCGGGCAGGGCTGTCGGCGGTGTCTCGTAGGCTGGGCGCGTGCAGGAACTCCATGACGCCCCGCTCGCCCCGCTGACCACCTTCAGGCTGGGCGGCCCCGCCACCAGGCTGGTGACCGCGACCACCGACGCCGAGGTGATCGCCGCCGTACGTGAGGCCGACACGGCCGGCACGCCCCTGCTGATCGTCGGCGGCGGCTCCAACCTCGTCATCGGCGACAAGGGCTTCGAGGGGACGGCTCTGCGCATCGCCACCCGCGGCTGCGAACTCACCGGGACGCGGCTGGAGCTGGCCGCGGGCGAGGTGTGGAGCGACGCCGTCGCGCGCACCGTGGCGGCCGGTCTGGCCGGCATCGAGTGCCTGGCCGGCATCCCGGGCTCGGCGGGCGCCACCCCGATCCAGAACGTCGGGGCGTACGGCCAGGAGGTCTCCAGCACGATCACCGAGGTGATCGCCTACGACCGCCGGGCGGGTGAGACGGTCGCGCTCGCCGCAGAGGAGTGTGCCTTCTCCTACCGTCACAGTCGCTTCAAGGCCGACCCGGACCGGTACGTCGTCCTGCGGGTCCGCTTCGAGCTGGAGGACGCGGACGGGCTGTCGGCGCCGCTGAAGTACGCGGAGACGGCACGCGCGCTGGGCGTCGGGCCGGGCGACCGGGTGCCGCTCGCCGACGCCCGCGAGACCGTGCTGAAGCTGCGCGCCGGGAAGGGCATGGTGCTGGACGCCGACGACCACGACACCTGGTCGGCCGGTTCCTTCTTCACCAACCCGATCCTCACCGACGCCGACTTCGCCGCGTT
This sequence comes from Streptomyces sp. P3, assembly GCF_003032475.1. Taxonomy (NCBI): domain Bacteria; kingdom Bacillati; phylum Actinomycetota; class Actinomycetes; order Kitasatosporales; family Streptomycetaceae; genus Streptomyces; species Streptomyces sp. P3. The sequence continues at coordinate 1,324,220 of NZ_CP028369.1, read as the reverse complement.
CCACGCGCGCGTGAAGGAGCGGCTGGGCGAGGACGCGGAGCCGCCGGCCTATCCGGCAGGCCAAGGGCACACCAAGACGTCGGCGGCCTGGCTGATCGACAAGGCGGGCTTCACCAAGGGGTACGGCAGCGGCCCCGCCCGCATCTCCACCAAGCACACCCTCGCCCTCACCAACCGGGGCGAGGCGACCACGGAAGACCTGCTGGCGCTGGCCCGCGAGGTCGTCGCCGGCGTACGCGAGGCCTTCGGCGTCATCCTCGTCAACGAGCCGGTGATGGTGGGCGTCGGGCTGTAGGCCCCGACCGGCTTCCGGCTTCCAGGGTTCGGGCTCACCGCCCCGGGCTCAGCGGTGCCGGGCGGGCGGTGCGGGTGCACCGCCGCGGGCTCAGGGGAGCGCTCAGGACGCCAGCCAGTCGTCCACGCCCGAGAGCAGTTTCCGGCGCACGTCCTCGGGCGCCGCCGAGCCTCGCACCGACTGCCGGGCCAGTTCCGCCAACTCCTCGTCCGTGAAGGCGTGGTAGCGGCGGGCGATCTCGTACTGGGCGGCCAGGCGTGAGCCGAACAGCAGCGGGTCGTCGGCGCCCAGCGCCATGGGGACGCCCGCGTCGAACAGGGTGCGCAGCGGCACTTCCTCGGGCTTCTCGTACACGCCCAGGGCCACGTTCGAGGCCGGGCAGACCTCGCAGGTCACCCCGCGTTCGGCGAGCTTCCTCAGCAGCCTGGGGTCCTCGGCCGCCCGTACGCCGTGCCCGAGGCGGTTCGCGTACAGGTCGTCCAGGCAGTCGCGCACGGACGACGGGCCGGTCAGCTCGCCGCCGTGCGGGGCGGACAGCAGCCCGCCCTCGCGAGCGATCGCGAAGGCCCGGTCGAAATCCCGCGCCATGCCCCTGCGTTCGTCGTTGGAGAGCCCGAAACCGACCACCCCGCGGTCCGCGTACCGCACGGCCAGCCGGGCCAGGGTGCGGGCGTCCAGCGGGTGCTTCATCCGGTTCGCCGCGACGAGGACCCGCATACCGAGCCCGGTCTCGCGCGACGTCGTCTCCACCGCGTCCAGGATGACCTCCAGCGCCGGGATCAGCCCGCCCAGCCGGGGCGCGTACGACGTCGGGTCGACCTGGATCTCGAGCCAGTGCGAGCCGTCCCTGAGGTCCTCCTCGGCGGCCTCCCGCACCAGCCGCTGGATGTCCTCCGGCTCCCGAAGACACGAACGGGCCGCGTCGTACAGGCGCTGGAAGCGGAACCAGCCGCGCTCGTCCGTCGCACGCAGTCTGGGCGGCTCACCGCTGGTCAGCGCCTCCGTCAGCGCGTCGGGCAGGCGGACACCGTACTTGTCGGCCAGCTCCAGCACGGTGGTCGGCCGCATCGACCCGGTGAAGTGCAGGTGCAGATGGGCCTTCGGCAGAACAGAGACATCACGTACACGCTCCATTCAGCGATCCTGCCGTACGTCCCGGGCGTCCCGGTAGCGCTTTCCCCGAACGTGGTCTTGCTCGCACAAAGCAGCGGGACCGCACACCGGGGTCGGCATGCGGTCCCGTGGGGGAGGCGGACGTCAGTCCCTGGCCTCCGCCAGCAGCTTCTGGACGCGGCTCACGCCCTCGACGAGGTCCTCGTCGCCCAGCGCGTACGACAGCCGCAGATACCCCGGGGTGCCGAAGGCCTCGCCCGGCACCACCGCGACCTCGGCCTCCTCCAGGATCAGCGCGGCGAGCTCGACCGAGTCCTGCGGACGCCTGCCGCGGATCTCCTTGCCGAGCAGCGCCTTCACCGACGGGTACGCGTAGAACGCGCCCTCGGGCTCCGGGCAGACGACGCCGTCGATCTCGTTGAGCATCCGGACGATGGTCCTGCGGCGCCGGTCGAAGGCCTCGCGCATCGTCTCGACGGCCGACAGGTCGCCGGAGACGGCGGCCAGGGCGGCGATCTGCGCCACGTTGGACACGTTCGAGGTGGCGTGCGACTGCAGGTTCGTCGCGGCCTTGACGACGTCCTTCGGCCCGATGATCCAGCCCACCCGCCAGCCGGTCATCGCGTACGTCTTGGCGACACCGTTGACGACGATGCACTTGTCGCGCAGCTCGGGGAGGATCGCCGGCAGCGAGGTGAACGTCGCGTCGCCGTAGACGAGGTGCTCGTAGATCTCGTCCGTCATGACCCACAGCCCGTGCTCGACGGCCCAGCGGCCGATCGCCTCGGCGTCCTCGGCGCTGTAGACCGCGCCGGTCGGGTTCGAGGGGGAGACGAACAGGACGACCTTCGTCCGCTCCGTGCGGGCCGCCTCCAACTGCTCGACGGAGACGCGGTAACCGGTCGTCTCGTCGGCCACCACGTCCACCGGGACGCCGCCGGCCAGCCGGATCGACTCCGGGTACGTGGTCCAGTACGGGGCCGGGACGATGACCTCGTCGCCCGGGTCGAGGATCGCGGCGAAGGCCTCGTAGATGGCCTGCTTGCCGCCGTTGGTGACCAGGATCTGCGAGGCCTCGACCTCGTAGCCGGAGTCGCGCAGCGTCTTCGCGGCGATCGCGGCCTTCAGCTCGGGCAGACCCCCGGCCGGCGTGTACCGGTGGAACTTGGGGTTCTTGCAGGCCTCGATCGCGGCCTCGACGATGTAGTCCGGGGTCGGGAAGTCGGGCTCGCCGGCGCCGAAGCCGATCACCGGGCGCCCGGCGGCCTTCAGGGCCTTGGCCTTGGCGTCCACGGCGAGGGTGGCGGACTCGGAGATCGCGCCGACTCGGGCGGAGACCCGGCGGTCGGTGGGAGGGGTTGCAGCGCTCATGGGGTCCATGGTTTCAGACCGGAAACCGGCCCGGCACACGGGTTTCACGGACTGGTCAGCCGAGCGAACATCCAGGAGAACATCCGAAGGAATCCGATCAAGGACCCTTTCCGTTCGACGAGGCGCTCAAGACCACGTACACTCACACGTCGTTGGCCTTCGACAGCCGCGCCACATCAGGTGCACACCGAGCACCCGGGCGGATGCGGTACGTTGGGGGACACACAAAGGGTCGTAGCTCAATTGGTAGAGCACTGGTCTCCAAAACCAGCGGTTGGGGGTTCAAGTCCCTCCGGCCCTGCTACACACTCCGTCACCAGGATGTGTGCGCAGCGCATGTACGTACAGCAATGCACTCGCCGTGCGGCTCAGACCGGGCGCGGCACGGCCACGACCCGGGAACAGGTGAGGACGAATGGCGGACGCCGTGGGCTCCATCGACACGCCTGATGCCCAGGACGAGGCGCCTGAGGCGAAGAAGAAGGCCCGTAAGGGTGGTAAGCGTGCCAAGAAGGGCCCGCTCAAGCGCCTCGCGCTCTTCTACCGCCAGATCGTTGCGGAGCTCCGCAAGGTCGTATGGCCCACTCGTGGTCAGCTGACGACGTACACCACCGTGGTGATCGTGTTCGTCGTCATCATGATCGGCCTGGTGACCGTGATTGACTATGGACTCAGCCACGCCGCCAAGTACGTCTTTGGCTGAGCCTAGAGCGAAGGGCGCCGAGGTATCCGGCGCCCCTTTCGCATGTTCCACCCCTATGTATCCAGGAAGAAGCAGCCACCGTGTCTGACCAGAACCTGAACGACGCCATCGAGCCGGACGAGTCCGTGGACGACGAGCTCGACATCGTCGAGGGCTCGGACGAGGTGGACGAGTTCGAGGCTGCCGAGGCCGACGCGGGCGAGCCCGCGGAGGAAGCCGCGCTGCACGTCGAGGACGAGGACGCCGCGGGCGCCGAGGACGATGACGCCGACGAGGCCGTCGCCGAAGAGTCCGAGGAAGCCGAGGAGGAAGAGCCGGCCGAGCCGGTCGACCCCGTCGTCGCCCTGCGCGAGGAACTGCGCACCCTCCCCGGCGAGTGGTACGTCATCCACACGTACGCCGGTTACGAGAACCGCGTGAAGACCAACCTGGAGCAGCGCGCCGTCTCGCTGAACGTCGAGGACTTCATCTTCCAGGCCGAGGTGCCGCAGGAAGAGGTCGCGCAGATCAAGAACGGCGAGCGCAAGACCATCCGTCAGAACAAGCTCCCCGGCTACGTGCTGGTGCGCATGGACCTGACGAACGAGTCCTGGGGCGTCGTCCGCAACACCCCCGGCGTCACCGGCTTCGTGGGCAACGCGTACGACCCGTACCCGCTGACCCTGGACGAGATCGTCAAGATGCTCGCCCCGGAGGCCGAGGAGAAGGCCGCCCGTGAGGCCGCCGAGGCCGAGGGCAAGCCGGCTCCGGCCCGCAAGGTCGAGGTCCAGGTGCTGGACTTCGAGGTGGGCGACTCGGTCACCGTCACCGACGGTCCGTTCGCCACGCTGCAGGCCACGATCAACGAGATCAACGCCGACTCGAAGAAGGTCAAGGGCCTCGTCGAGATCTTCGGCCGCGAGACCCCGGTCGAGCTCAGCTTCGACCAGATCCAGAAGAACTAGCTCCTTCTGGAACACACGCCTCCGACCAGGTCAGGCGGGCTGTCACAGCTCGCCTGACCTGCTCGGTTTTTGGCCGCGCAGAGATACCCGTTATCGTTGTGCGGTATGCCTCCATCCGGATCATCCGGACCGGAAGGCTGAAAAAACTCTCACTAGGACCCGGAGAGAGCAATGCCTCCCAAGAAGAAGAAGGTCACGGGGCTCATCAAGCTCCAGATCAACGCCGGTGCGGCCAACCCCGCGCCGCCGGTCGGCCCCGCGCTCGGCCAGCACGGCGTCAACATCATGGAGTTCTGCAAGGCCTACAACGCCGCGACCGAGTCGCAGCGTGGCTGGGTGATCCCGGTGGAGATCACGGTCTACGAGGACCGTTCCTTCACCTTCGTCACCAAGACGCCGCCGGCCGCGAAGATGATCCTCAAGGCCGCGGGTGTCGAGAAGGGCTCGGGCGAGCCGCACAAGACCAAGGTCGCCAAGATCACCGAGGCGCAGGTCCGTGAGATCGCCACGACCAAGCTTCCCGACCTCAACGCCAACGACCTGGACGCCGCGTCGAAGATCATCGCCGGCACCGCCCGCTCCATGGGCATCACGGTCGAGGGCTGATCCCCAGCCCCGTAGCACCTTCGTAGCACCGTGGCAGGGCCTGCTCGGCCCGTACCACGACTCCTCAAGACACACTGGAGCAGTAGTGAGCAAGCGCAGCAAGTCCCTCCGCGCTGCGGACGCCAAGATCGACCGGGAGAAGCTCTACGCCCCGCTCGAGGCCGTCCGTCTCGCCAAGGAGACCTCCACGAGCAAGTTCGACGGCACCGTCGAGGTCGCCTTCCGCCTGGGTGTCGACCCGCGCAAGGCCGACCAGATGGTCCGTGGCACCGTGAACCTGCCGCACGGCACCGGCAAGACCGCCCGGGTCCTGGTCTTCGCGACCGGTGACCGTGCTGCGGCCGCGGAGGCCGCCGGAGCCGACATCGTCGGCTCCGACGAACTGATCGACGAGGTGGCGAAGGGGCGTCTGGACTTCGACGCCGTCGTCGCCACCCCGGACCTCATGGGCAAGGTCGGCCGCCTCGGCCGCGTCCTCGGCCCGCGTGGTCTGATGCCCAACCCGAAGACCGGCACCGTGACCCCGGACGTGGCCAAGGCCGTGACCGAGATCAAGGGCGGCAAGATCGAGTTCCGCGTCGACAAGCACTCGAACCTGCACTTCATCATCGGCAAGGCGTCCTTCGACGACGACAAGCTGGTGGAGAACTACGGCGCGGCGCTGGAGGAGATCCTCCGTCTGAAGCCGTCCGCGGCCAAGGGTCGCTACATCAAGAAGGCCGCGATCAGCACCACGATCGGCCCCGGCATCCAGGTCGACCCGAACCGCACCCGGAACCTTCTCGTCGAGGAGGACCCGGCCGCGGTCTGAACCTGACGGTTCGCCCGAGTCGGCGACGAGCCCCGCAACCTTTCGAGGTGCGGGGCTCGTCCCTTTTTGTCGTACCTCTCTTTCTTCGTACGACTGTCGGTGCCGTGCGTTAACGTCCAGTGACAGGCATTCCATGGGGGTGGGACGAATGAAGTGCACGAGCGCGCGCCGTGCGGGCCTCTCGATCGCGGCAGTGGTCCTGCTGGCGGGGGCGACGGCCTGCAGCGGCTCGGGCGGCTCGAGCGGCTCCGGCGGAACGGGCCGCTCGGGCGGCTCGGGCGGCTCCGGTGAGGGCGTGGACGGCGGCCCGCGGCTCAGCCCCGTAGCGGCGCTGCAGAGCGCCGAGAAGTCCACCGACGGCGCCGACTCCGCGAAGGTCGAGTCCACCACGACCATGGGCTCGGTGATGTCGATGACCGCCGAGGGCGCCCTGGGCTGGAGGAACGGCCTCACCGGCACGCTCACCATCACGTACACCGGCGGCACCATGGCCGACACGATGCGGCAGATGGGCGCCACCTCGATGGAGGCCCGGTACCTGCCCGACGCCTACTACGCCAGGATGGGCGACTCCTTCGCGGGGCAGACCGGCGGCAGACACTGGATCAAGTACGCGTACGACGACCTGGAGAAGCTCGGCGGCGGCTCCGGCGCGTACCTGAAGGACCAACTGACGAACACCACCCCGAACCAGTCGGTGAAGCTGCTGCTGGCCTGCGGGGACGTCCGCGAGGTCGGTCAGGAGAAGGTGCGGGGCCGGAACACCACGCACTACTCGGGCACGGTCGAGGTGGCCGACCTCGCCGAGCGGAACTCCCACCTCGACCGGGGTCAGCTGGACGAGTTGAAGAAGACGCTGGAACAGGCGGGCGTCACCACCGAGACCGTCGACATCTGGGTCGACGACCGGGACCTGCTGGCCAAGAAGGTCGAGAAGGGCGAGACCACGGCGGGCGCGTACAGCCAGACCGCGTTCTACAGCGACTACGGCACCCGGGTCACGGCCGAGGAGCCCCCCGCCGGCGACACGACGGACTTCCGTGAGTTGGTGAAGCGACAGGAGGCGGCCGGGGGCTCTTAATTCACGGGAACTCCTCCGGATCCTGGGATACCTTCACGGTCTTGCTGTGCGTCGATCGTGTGTTCTCTGTATGGGGTTCTGGGGGAAATTGGATGAGGTCTGCCGTGGGTGTCCTCGGGCTGTCCGTGCTGCTCGTCAGCGGTTGTGCCGCGGTGGGCGGTACAGGGAGCGGGGGTGACTCGTCCGCCGCGGCGGCCGTCACGCGGGCCGCGGAGAAGGCGGAACAGCCGGTGTCCCTGCGCTACCGCACGAGCGGCCGGACGCCGGAGGAGGGCCGGATCCGGGGCGAGGCCGCGATCGGCACGAAGCCGCAGGTCATGAGCCTGAAGTCCACCGTGCTCAGCGGTCCCGAAAAGGGCACGGGCGAGTTCCGGTTCGTCGGCGGGGTGCTCTACATAGGCACCGGCGAAGCCGACGAGGACGGCAAGCACTGGGTCAGGTTCGGCAAGCCCGGCGCCAACGGCGGAATGTCCGACAAGGTCCGCGACAACCCGGCGCACGAGACCGGCTTCCTGGCCGCCGCCGACGATCTGAAGAAGGCCGGCACCGAGACCGTCGGCGGCGTCCGCACCGACCACTACACGGGCACGGCCACGGTCGACGAGATCCGCGCCTCCTTCGAGGGACGGCCGACGAAGATCCGGCAGCGGACCGAGAAGAGCCTCGCCCAGTACGAGAAGCTGGGCGTGGACGAGCTCACCATGGACCTGTGGGTCGACGCCGACGACCGCACCCGGCAGCTGCGCATGCAGGGCTTCGGACGGCGTGGCCCGCTCGACCTGACCATCACCTTCTCCGACTTCGGCAAGCCCGTGACCGTGAAGGCGCCGCCGGCCTCGGACACCGTGGACCTGGCCGAACAGCTACGGAAGGCCGCGGACTGAGCCCCGCCGGACGAACGGCGGGATGACCGGCCGGGCACCCGGCCGGTCCCCGTACGGGCGGATTTGCTTGACGGCGACCGGTTCACGTACGCTCCAGCAGAAGCCAAAGACCGCTGGTCGTTGCCGTGCACTCAGCAGAGTGTGCGGTGGCCGAAGGATCCGCTGCAATGCGGACGACCCGCGCAGGTGTCAGTGGATGTGCTCCCGAACAGAACTCCTTCCACGGAATTCGTTCGGTCGAGCCACGCCCCGTGCGCCTGCGCCGGGGCGTTTCGTCTGTCACAGCCCCTTCTGAGCGGTCCTCATCACCCGGAAGGAGGCCGACGCTCTATGGCAAGGCCCGACAAGGCTGCCGCGGTAGCCGAGCTGACGGACGCGTTCCGCAGTTCGAACGCCGCCGTGCTGACCGAGTACCGGGGTCTCACCGTGGCGCAGCTCAAGACGCTGCGTCGTTCGCTCGGTGAGAACGCCCAGTACGCCGTGGTGAAGAACACGCTGACCAAGATTGCGGCCAACGAGGCCGGGATCAACACGCTCGACGACCTTTTCAACGGTCCGACGGCGGTCGCCTTCATCACCGGTGACCCGGTGGAGTCGGCGAAGGGTCTTCGTGACTTCGCCAAGGACAACCCGAACCTCGTCATCAAGGGCGGTGTCCTTGACGGCAAGGCGCTGTCCGCCGACGAGATCAAGAAGCTTGCGGACCTCGAGTCCCGCGAGGTTCTGCTCAGCAAGCTGGCGGGTGCCTTCAAGGGCAAGCAGTCTCAGGCTGCTCAGCTCTTCCAGGCGCTTCCCTCGAAGCTCGTCCGCACCGTGGACGCTCTTCGCGCCAAGCAGGCCGAGCAGGGCGGTGCCGAGTAACTCGGCTCGCGAAATGACCGCGGCCTGAGGCGTCCCGCCTGAGGCAGAGGTCGTAGCGGGCCGACAGTACGCCCGCCACACATGTACATACCGGCACCAGCCGAATTAGTGGAAGGATCGCCCACCATGGCGAAGCTCAGCCAGGAAGACCTGCTCGCGCAGTTCGAGGAGATGACCCTCATCGAGCTCTCCGAGTTCGTGAAGGCCTTCGAGGAGAAGTTCGACGTCACCGCCGCCGCCGCGGTCGCCGCTGCCCCGGTCGGCCCCGTCGCCGTTACCGAGGCCGCTGAGGAGCAGGACGAGTTCGACGTCGTCCTCACCGGCGCCGGCGAGAAGAAGATCCAGGTCATCAAGGTCGTGCGTGAGCTGACCTCCCTGGGTCTCAAGGAGGCCAAGGACCTCGTGGACGGCGCCCCGAAGCCCGTTCTCGAGAAGGTCGCCAAGGAGGCCGCCGAGAAGGCTGCCGAGTCCCTCAAGGCCGCCGGCGCCTCCGTCGAGGTCAAGTAACACCCCGCGGTCGGCGACGACCGCACGCGAAGGCTGAAACTGCCCCTCCCGGGGCTGTAACGCCCACGCACCGAGGAGCGATCATCCATCTGGGTGGTCGCTCTTCGGCGTTCCTGGGAGCGCGGCCACGGTTGCCTCGTACCCCTCTGAGCGGGGGGTATGGTGATCTTCGTCGTGTCTCCGGGCGCCCCGGTTCGCGCCAGGGGGCCTTGACGAACCGCACGCAGCGCGCAATTCTCAGGACGCGTCGTCACAAGGATCCGTATCCGAGGCATGGATCGACGGCGAAGAGGGCAGTATCACCGTGCGTTGAGGGCTACCGGACCGAGGGCGTTGAGAACTACGAGGGTCTCGAAGAACCCGCACTGGACATCAGTGTGCCAAGTGGCTACACTGACCCTTTGCGCTGCCTGTTAGCTGTCCCCTGCCCGTCACCAGGGGCATGCCCTCACTTGAGTCCGGACGACCAGATCATCTCCCACCTGGCCTTTTCGCCAATCGGGGAATATCTGTCTCCGTGCCCGGGACTGAGGGGCCGGTACGCGCGTAGTGAGTCCGAGCCCTCGGAAGGACCCCCTCTTGGCCGCCTCGCGCAACGCCTCGACCTCGAATACGAACAACGCCGCCAGCACTGCCCCGCTGCGCATCTCTTTTGCAAAGATCAAGGAGCCGCTCGAGGTTCCCAACCTGCTCGCGTTGCAGACCGAGAGCTTTGACTGGCTGCTCGGGAACACCGCCTGGCAGAGTCGGGTCGAGGCGGCTCTGGAGTCCGGTCAGGACGTCCCCACCAAGTCCGGTCTGGAGGAGATCTTCGAGGAGATCTCCCCGATCGAGGACTTCTCCGGGTCGATGTCGCTGACGTTCCGCGACCACCGTTTCGAGCCGCCGAAGAACAGCATCGACGAGTGCAAGGACCGTGACTTCACGTACGCGGCCCCGCTCTTCGTGACGGCCGAGTTCACCAACAACGAGACCGGCGAGATCAAGTCCCAGACGGTCTTCATGGGCGACTTCCCGCTCATGACGAACAAGGGCACCTTCGTCATCAACGGCACCGAGCGTGTCGTGGTGTCGCAGCTGGTCCGTTCGCCGGGTGTCTACTTCGACTCCTCCATCGACAAGACGTCCGACAAGGACATCTTCTCGGCCAAGATCATCCCTTCCCGGGGCGCCTGGCTGGAGATGGAGATCGACAAGCGCGACATGGTCGGTGTCCGTATCGACCGCAAGCGCAAGCAGTCCGTCACCGTCCTTCTGAAGGCTCTCGGCTACACCACCGAGCAGATCCTCGAGGAGTTCGGCGAGTACGAGTCCATGCGCGCCACCCTGGAGAAGGACCACACCCAGGGCCAGGACGACGCGCTGCTCGACATCTACCGCAAGCTGCGTCCGGGCGAGCCCCCCACGCGTGAGGCCGCGCAGACGCTGCTCGAGAACCTCTACTTCAACCCCAAGCGCTACGACCTCGCGAAGGTCGGCCGCTACAAGGTCAACAAGAAGCTGGGCGCGGACGCCCCGCTCGACGCGGGCGTGCTGACCGTCGAGGACGTCATCTCGACGATCAAGTATCTGGTCAAGCTGCACGCCGGCGAGACCGAGACGGGCGCCGACAACGGCACGACGATCGTCGTCGAGACCGACGACATCGACCACTTCGGCAACCGTCGTCTGCGCAGCGTCGGCGAGCTCATCCAGAACCAGGTCCGCACGGGTCTGGCGCGTATGGAGCGAGTCGTCCGTGAGCGGATGACGACCCAGGACGTCGAGGCGATCACGCCGCAGACCCTGATCAACATTCGGCCGGTCGTCGCCTCCATCAAGGAGTTCTTCGGCACCAGCCAGCTGTCGCAGTTCATGGACCAGAACAACCCGCTGTCGGGTCTCACCCACAAGCGCCGTCTGTCGGCTCTTGGCCCGGGTGGTCTCTCCCGTGAGCGGGCCGGCTTCGAGGTCCGTGACGTGCACCCGTCCCACTACGGCCGCATGTGCCCGATCGAGACGCCCGAAGGCCCGAACATCGGTCTGATCGGCTCGCTCGCCTCGTACGGCCGCGTCAACGCGTTCGGTTTCGTGGAGACTCCGTACCGCAGGGTCGACGGCGACGTCGTCACCGACGAGGTCGACTACCTGACGGCCGACGAGGAGGACCGCTTCGTCATCGCGCAGGCCAACGCCACGCTCGACGACGACATGCGCTTCACCGAGAACCGCGTGCTGGTCCGCCGTCGTGGCGGCGAGGTCGACTACGTCCCCGGTGACGACGTGGACTACATGGACGTCTCGCCGCGCCAGATGGTGTCGGTCGCGACCGCCATGATCCCGTTCCTCGAGCACGACGACGCCAACCGTGCCCTCATGGGCGCGAACATGATGCGACAGGCCGTGCCGCTCATCAAGAGCGAGGCCCCGCTCGTCGGCACCGGCATGGAGTACCGCTCCGCCGTCGACGCCGGTGACGTGGTCAAGGCCGAGAAGGACGGTGTGGTCCAGGAGGTCTCCGCGGACTACATCACCACGACCAACGACGACGGCACGTACATCACGTACCGCCTGGCCAAGTTCTCGCGCTCCAACCAGGGCACCTCGGTCAACCAGAAGGTCATCGTCAACGAGGGCGACCGGATCATCACCGGTCAGGTCCTCGCCGACGGCCCGGCCACCGAGAACGGCGAGATGGCGCTCGGCAAGAACCTGCTCGTGGCGTTCATGCCGTGGGAGGGTCACAACTACGAGGACGCGATCATCCTGTCGCAGCGCCTCGTGCAGGACGACGTCCTCTCCTCGATCCACATCGAGGAGCACGAGGTCGACGCCCGTGACACCAAGCTCGGCCCCGAGGAGATCACCCGGGACATCCCGAACGTCTCCGAGGAGGTCCTCGCCGACCTCGACGAGCGCGGCATCATCCGCATCGGCGCCGAGGTCGTCGCCGGCGACATCCTGGTCGGCAAGGTCACGCCCAAGGGCGAGACCGAGCTGACCCCGGAGGAGCGCCTGCTGCGCGCGATCTTCGGCGAGAAGGCCCGTGAGGTCCGTGACACCTCGCTGAAGGTGCCGCACGGCGAGATCGGCAAGGTCATCGGCGTCCGCGTCTTCGACCGTGAAGAGGGCGACGAGCTGCCGCCGGGCGTGAACCAGCTGGTTCGTGTCTACGTGGCGCAGAAGCGCAAGATCACGGACGGTGACAAGCTCGCCGGCCGTCACGGCAACAAGGGCGTCATCTCCAAGATCCTGCCCATCGAGGACATGCCGTTCCTCGAGGACGGGACCCCGGTCGACATCATCCTCAACCCGCTGGGTGTGCCGTCCCGAATGAACCCGGGACAGGTGCTGGAGATCCACCTCGGCTGGCTCGCCAGCCGCGGCTGGGACGTCTCCGGTCTCGGCGAGGACTGGGCGCAGCGCCTGCAGGTCATCGGCGCCGACCAGGTCGCCCCGGGCACCAACGTCGCCACCCCGGTGTTCGACGGCGCCCGTGAGGACGAGCTCGCGGGTCTGCTGAACCACACCATCCCGAACCGCGACGGCGAGCGCATGGTGCAGCCGACCGGCAAGGCGAGGCTGTTCGACGGCCGCTCCGGCGAGCCGTTCCCGGACCCGATCTCCATCGGGTACATGTACATCCTCAAGCTCCACCACCTGGTCGACGACAAGCTGCACGCCCGTTCGACCGGCCCGTACTCGATGATCACCCAGCAGCCGCTGGGCGGTAAGGCGCAGTTCGGCGGTCAGCGCTTCGGTGAGATGGAGGTGTGGGCGCTGGAGGCTTACGGCGCCGCGTACGCCCTCCAGGAGCTCCTGACCATCAAGTCCGACGACGTCACCGGCCGCGTGAAGGTCTACGAGGCCATCGTCAAGGGCGAGAACATCCCCGAGCCCGGCATCCCCGAGTCCTTCAAGGTGCTCATCAAGGAGATGCAGTCTCTCTGCCTGAACGTGGAGGTGCTGTCCAGCGACGGTATGTCCATCGAGATGCGTGACACCGACGAGGACGTCTTCCGCGCGGCGGAGGAGCTCGGCATCGACCTGTCCCGGCGCGAGCCGAGCAGCGTCGAAGAGGTCTGACGGGAGTCCGGTCCGGAGGTTCTGCGATGAAATTCCCTGAACCTCCGGCCGGCCCCGGGACCCCCGTATCAGACCCCAAGACTTACAACCCTGAGAGGGATTGACGCATAGTGCTCGACGTCAACTTCTTCGACGAGCTCCGGATCGGTCTGGCTACCGCTGACGACATCCGTCAGTGGAGCCACGGCGAGGTCAAGAAGCCCGAGACCATCAACTACCGCACGCTCAAGCCCGAAAAGGACGGACTCTTCTGCGAGAAGATCTTCGGTCCGACCCGGGACTGGGAGTGCTACTGCGGCAAGTACAAGCGCGTCCGCTTCAAGGGCATCATCTGCGAGCGCTGCGGCGTCGAGGTCACTCGCGCCAAGGTGCGTCGTGAGCGGATGGGCCACATCGAGCTGGCCGCTCCCGTCACCCACATCTGGTACTTCAAGGGTGTCCCGAGCCGTCTGGGCTACCTGCTCGACCTGGCTCCCAAGGACCTCGAGAAGGTCATCTACTTCGCGGCGTACATGATCACGTACGTCGACGACGAGCGCCGCACGCGTGACCTGCCGTCGCTGGAGGCGCACGTCTCCGTCGAGCGTCAGCAGATCGAGAACCGTCGCGACTCCGACCTCGAGGCCCGCGCCAAGAAGCTCGAGACCGACCTGGCCGAGCTCGAGGCCGAGGGCGCCAAGGCCGACGTGCGCCGCAAGGTGCGCGAAGGTGCCGAGCGTGAGATGAAGCAGCTGCGCGACCGTGCGCAGCGCGAGATCGACCGCCTCGACGAGGTGTGGACGCGCTTCAAGAACCTCAAGGTCCAGGACCTCGAGGGCGACGAACTGCTCTACCGCGAGCTGCGTGACCGCTTCGGCACGTACTTCGACGGCTCGATGGGCGCCGCCGCGCTGCAGAAGCGCCTGGAGTCCTTCGACCTCGACGAGGAGGCCGAGCGTCTCCGCGAGATCATCCGTACCGGCAAGGGCCAGAAGAAGACCCGTGCGCTCAAGCGCCTGAAGGTCGTCTCCGCGTTCCTGCAGACCAGCAACAGCCCCAAGGGCATGGTGCTGGACTGCGTGCCGGTCATCCCGCCGGACCTCCGCCCGATGGTGCAGCTGGACGGTGGCCGCTTCGCGACCTCCGACCTGAACGACCTGTACCGCCGTGTGATCAACCGCAACAACCGCCTGAAGCGGCTTCTCGACCTCGGCGCGCCCGAGATCATCGTGAACAACGAGAAGCGCATGCTCCAGGAGGCCGTCGACGCGCTCTTCGACAACGGCCGTCGTGGTCGCCCGGTCACGGGCCCCGGCAACCGTCCGCTGAAGTCGCTGTCCGACATGCTCAAGGGCAAGCAGGGCCGCTTCCGTCAGAACCTGCTCGGCAAGCGTGTGGACTACTCCGCGCGTTCCGTGATCGTCGTCGGTCCGCAGCTGAAGCTGCACCAGTGCGGTCTGCCGAAGGCGATGGCGCTGGAGCTGTTCAAGCCGTTCGTGATGAAGCGGCTCGTGGACCTCAACCACGCGCAGAACATCAAGAGCGCCAAGCGCATGGTGGAGCGCGGCCGCACCGTTGTGTACGACGTCCTCGAAGAGGTCATCGCCGAGCACCCGGTGCTGCTGAACCGTGCGCCCACCCTGCACCGCCTGGGCATCCAGGCCTTCGAGCCGCAGCTGGTCGAGGGCAAGGCCATCCAGATCCACCCGCTCGTCTGCACCGCGTTCAACGCGGACTTCGACGGTGACCAGATGGCCGTCCACCTGCCGCTCTCCGCGGAGGCGCAGGCCGAGGCCCGCATCCTGATGCTGTCCTCGAACAACATCCTCAAGCCCGCCGACGGCCGTCCGGTGACGATGCCGACCCAGGACATGGTCCTCGGTCTGTTCTTCCTCACCACCGACGGCGAGCTGCGCGACACCAAGGGCGAGGGCCGCGCGTTCGGCTCCACGGCCGAGGCGATCATGGCGTTCGACGCCGGTGAGCTCGCGCTGCAGTCGGCGATCGACATCCGCTTCCCGGTGGGCACCATCCCGCCGCGTGGCTGGACGCCGCCGGCGCAGGAGGAGGGCGACCCCGAGTGGCAGCAGGGTGACACCTTCCGGCTGCGGACGACCCTGGGCCGCGCGCTCTTCAACGAGCTGCTGCCCGAGGACTACCCGTTCGTCGACTACTCGGTGGGCAAGAAGCAGCTCGGCGAGATCGTCAACGACCTCGCGGAGCGCTACCCCAAGGTCATCGTGGCGGCGACGCTCGACAACCTGAAGTCGGCCGGCTTCTACTGGGGTACCCGCTCCGGTGTCACCGTGGCCATCTCCGACGTCGTCGTCCCCGAGGCGAAGAAGGCCATCGTCGCGGGCTACGAGGCGCAGGACGAGAAGGTTCAGAAGCAGTACGAGCGTGGTCTGATCACCAAGGAAGAGCGCACGCAGGAGCTCATCGCGATCTGGACCAAGGCGACCAACGAGGTCGCCGAGGCGATGAACGCGAACTTCCCCAAGACCAACCCCATCTTCATGATGGTTGACTCGGGCGCCCGAGGAAACATGATGCAGATGCGGCAGATCGCCGGTATGCGTGGTCTGGTGTCGAACGCGAAGAACGAGACCATCCCGCGTCCGATCAAGGCGTCCTTCCGTGAGGGCCTGTCCGTGCTGGAGTACTTCATCTCCACGCACGGCGCCCGTAAGGGTCTGGCGGACACCGCCCTGCGTACCGCCGACTCGGGTTACCTGACCCGTCGTCTGGTGGACGTCTCGCAGGACGTCATCATCCGCGAGGAGGACTGTGGCACCGAGCGCGGTCTGAAGCTGAAGATCGCCGTCCGCGGCGAGGACGGCGTCCTGCGCAAGACGGACGACGTCGAGACCAGCGTCTACGCCCGCATGCTCGCCGAGGACGTCGTCATCGACGGCAAGGTGATCGCGCCGGCCAACGTGGACCTGGGCGACGTGCTCATCGACCAGCTGGTGCGCCACGGTGTCGAGGAGGTCAAGACCCGCTCGATCCTGACCTGTGAGTCGCAGGTCGGCACGTGCGCCATGTGCTACGGCCGCTCGCTGGCCACCGGCAAGCTGGTCGACATCGGTGAGGCGGTCGGCATCATCGCCGCCCAGTCCATCGGTGAGCCCGGCACCCAGCTGACGATGCGTACCTTCCACACCGGTGGTGTGGCCGGTGACGACATCACCCAGGGTCTGCCGCGTGTCGTCGAGCTCTTCGAGGCCCGTACCCCGAAGGGTGTCGCCCCGATCTCCGAAGCCTCCGGCCGCGTGCGGATCGAGGAGACCGAGAAGACGAAGAAGATCGTCATCACGCCGGACGACGGCAGCGACGAGACGGCGTTCCCGATCTCCAAGCGCGCCCGACTCCTGGTCAGCGAGGGCGAGCACGTCGAGGTGGGCCAGAAGCTCACCGTGGGTGCCACCAACCCGCACGACGTGCTGCGCATCCTGGGTCAGCGTGCCGTCCAGGTCCACCTGGTCGGCGAGGTCCAGAAGGTGTACAACTCGCAGGGCGTGTCGATCCACGACAAGCACATCGAGATCATCATCCGGCAGATGCTCCGCCGTGTGACGATCATCGAGTCCGGCGACGCCGAGCTGCTGCCCGGCGAGCTCGTCGAGCGCTCGAAGTTCGAGGTCGAGAACCGTCGTGTGGTGCAGGAGGGCGGTCACCCGGCCTCCGGTCGTCCGCAGCTCATGGGTATCACCAAGGCCTCGCTGGCCACGGAGTCCTGGCTGTCGGCGGCGTCCTTCCAGGAGACGACCAGGGTCCTCACGGACGCGGCGATCAACGCCAAGTCCGACTCCCTGATCGGCCTCAAGGAGAACGTCATCATCGGTAAGCTCATCCCGGCCGGTACGGGTCTGTCCCGCTACCGCAACATCCGGGTCGAGCCGACCGAGGAGGCCAAGGCCGCGATGTACTCGGCCGTCGGTTACGACGACATCGACTACTCGCCGTTCGGCACGGGCTCCGGCCAGGCCGTTCCGCTGGAGGACTACGACTACGGTCCGTACAACCAGTAAGGCGTACGTCTGAGATGCCGAAGGGCGGTCACTCCCGTTGGGGGGTGGCCGCCCTTCGGCGTGACCGGGTGGACGCCGGCAGGAGGTGCTGACGCGGCGGCGGGCGACGGGCGCTCCGGTGGGCGGCAGGGCGGCCGGTCTCCCGAGCCCCGGCGGGGCTGCACCGCACCAGGTGCTGCTCGTGTCGGTGGGCTGCAGGTCGACGGGTTGCCACCAGCAGCCGCGCTCACAATTCGGCCAGAAATGAGCCTGGAGAAAATGTGCAACCAGCTCATTCAGGACGTCGAGCCTGGCTCGACCACACACGAACGAGGCTCCTCGTTCGTTGTCGTGGGGCATAGCGCACCGCGAAACG
Organism: Streptomyces sp. P3; assembly: GCF_003032475.1. Taxonomy (NCBI): domain Bacteria; kingdom Bacillati; phylum Actinomycetota; class Actinomycetes; order Kitasatosporales; family Streptomycetaceae; genus Streptomyces; species Streptomyces sp. P3. The sequence goes on along the minus strand of NZ_CP028369.1, from coordinate 1,306,614 downwards.
AGGAGGAGCCCTGCTCATATCAATTTACTGACGCACGAAAGAAGCATTCGAGGGTCAGCAAAGTCCGTGTGCCGTGGACCTTTCTGACCCGCAGTGGGCCGTGAGGCCGTACTGGAGTGCCGGCCCGCTGCTTCATGCTGCCGAGACGGGGTGTGCGGCGCTCAGCCGTTCAACGGGCCCCACTCCTGGTCCGGGTTGCCATTGCAGGACCACTGAATCGCCTTGGCTCCGACAGCACTTCCCGAGGTGCCGAGGCACATCCCCGAATTCCGGTTGATCAGCTTGTGCCAACCCGCGCCGGAGCCATTCTGCCAGTACCACAGCTGGTCATTGTGGCCGTTGCAGTCCCATACCGTGGCAGCTGCGCCGGACGCCTTCGAGATGCCGCTGATGCCCAGGCACTGGCCGTTGTCGTTGGTCACCCGGTAGTAGGTACCGCGGGAATCCGTCCCCGCCGAGTGGAGGCCCCAGATCTGATCGGGGTTCTTGTTGCAGTACCACTGAATGGCGTTCGTCTTGTTGGCGCCGTTCTGGCTTCCCAGACAGTAGCCGTTCGCGTTGATCATCCGCGGGCCGGTCGCCGCGGATGCTGTCGGCGCGAACCCGACAAGCATCGACAATGCAGCCGACGTGGCACCTGCCGCGATGGTGACGCGCGTGAGCCTGTTCATATTGGAAATCACTCCGGAGCTCTTTCAGGGATGAATTTCCCGCGATCGGACTGAGAGGCGTGACCGGCCGAAAATCGACCTTGATGCTCCGGCTTGGATGTGCCGGAGTGCAAACCTTCGGACCCCGTGTGGGTTGGATCGCGGGGGTCATTGCCGACAGATTATCGGGTGACATTAATGGTGGCCGGTTTTATCGGACACCCAAGTCCGATGAGCTGCACTCCGTGGCCGCGAGGTCGCCGCTTCTCGCGGGTCGCGAGACTCCGGTGCACGAAGCCCGTATCGACGAGGTCGGGTCGGCACCGGACCCGGAGAGTCCGTGTCGGACGGCGGTGGGGACGGGCGAGTCCACATGTACACGTGCGGGAGGCGCTCCTTCGCGCGCTCGGCCGCAGCGGCGTCCCTATCGCGGGCCGCCGCCCCTCGGGGTCTTGACTCTCACCAGGGTCCAGGTTCGGTCCGGCCGGCCGTGCGCGACCGAACCGTCCGTCAACAGGCTGTGATGAGGATGTCGCGCACTCCATACCCCCAGTTGGGACCCGCAGGGGGCCCGGCGCCCCGGTCCCGCCGCCTTTGTTTTGACCGGAGTCGGTGCGCTAGGTACGCTCAGACCTTGTGCCTGGGGTGTGCCCTGGCCCATGTGCGTGTCTGCAACCGCATCGGGGCCGTAGCAATGGCCACCGCGATCCGCGCCCCTTCCTGCCTCGCGGCGGAAGTCCGCAGGTCCGACACACCCGACCGCGTGGGTCGGCGAAGTTCCAGGTTAGCTGTACAAATCGGCACACAGAAACCGGAGAAGTAGTGCCTACGATCCAGCAGCTGGTCCGTAAGGGCCGGCAGGACAAGGTCGAGAAGAACAAGACGCCCGCACTCGAGGGTTCTCCTCAGCGCCGCGGCGTCTGCACGCGCGTGTTCACGACCACCCCGAAGAAGCCGAACTCGGCCCTGCGTAAGGTCGCGCGTGTGCGTCTGACCAGCGGGATCGAGGTCACTGCTTACATTCCGGGTGAGGGACACAACCTGCAGGAGCACTCCATCGTGCTCGTGCGTGGTGGCCGTGTGAAGGACCTGCCGGGTGTTCGCTACAAGATCATCCGCGGCTCCCTCGACACCCAGGGTGTCAAGAACCGCAAGCAGGCCCGCAGCCGCTACGGCGCCAAGAAGGAGAAGTAAGAAATGCCTCGTAAGGGCCCTGCCCCGAAGCGCCCGGTCATCATCGACCCGGTCTACGGTTCTCCTCTTGTCACGTCGCTCATCAACAAGGTGCTGCTGAACGGCAAGCGCTCCACCGCCGAGCGCATCGTCTACGGTGCCATGGAGGGCCTGCGCGAGAAGACCGGCAACGACCCGGTCATCACGCTGAAGCGCGCTCTCGAGAACATCAAGCCGACCATCGAGGTCAAGTCCCGCCGTGTCGGTGGCGCGACCTACCAGGTTCCGGTCGAGGTCAAGCCCGGCCGCGCGAGCACGCTGGCGCTGCGCTGGCTCGTCGGCTACTCCCGCGCCCGTCGCGAGAAGACCATGACCGAGCGCCTGCTCAACGAGCTTCTCGACGCGTCCAACGGCCTCGGCGCCGCTGTGAAGAAGCGCGAGGACACCCACAAGATGGCCGAGTCCAACAAGGCCTTCGCGCACTACCGCTGGTAGTCGCTACCCACATCGAGACCGAGAGAAGACGAAAGCCTTATGGCTACCACTTCACTTGACCTGGCCAAGGTCCGCAACATCGGGATCATGGCCCACATCGACGCGGGCAAGACGACCACCACCGAGCGGATCCTGTTCTACACCGGCGTCTCCTACAAGATCGGTGAGGTCCACGACGGCGCCGCGACCATGGACTGGATGGAGCAGGAGCAGGAGCGTGGCATCACGATCACCTCTGCTGCCACCACCTGTCACTGGCCGCTCGCCGACGTCGACCACACCATCAACATCATCGACACCCCGGGTCACGTCGACTTCACCGTCGAGGTGGAGCGTTCCCTGCGTGTGCTCGACGGCGCTGTGACGGTGTTCGACGGCGTTGCCGGCGTCGAGCCCCAGTCCGAGACCGTGTGGCGTCAGGCGGACCGTTACGGCGTCCCGCGCATCTGCTTCGTCAACAAGCTCGACCGGACCGGTGCCGAGTTCCACCGTTGCGTCGACATGATCAGCGGCCGCCTGGGCGCGACCCCGATCGTGATGCAGCTGCCGATCGGTGCCGAGGCCGACTTCAAGGGCGTCGTCGACCTGGTCACGATGAAGGCCTTCGTGTGGTCCGCCGAGGCGGAGAAGGGCGAGATGTACGACGTCGTCGACATCCCGTCCACCCACACCGAGGCTGCCGAGGAGTACCGCGGCAAGCTCGTCGAGACCGTCGCCGAGAACGACGACGAGATCATGGAGCTGTACCTGGAGGGCCAGGAGCCGTCCGTGGAGCAGCTGTACGCCGCGATCCGTCGCATCACCATCGCGTCCGGCAAGTCCGACGGCGTCACCGTCACCCCGGTGTTCTGTGGCACCGCGTTCAAGAACAAGGGCGTCCAGCCCCTGCTCGACGCGGTCGTGCGCTACCTGCCCTCCCCCCTGGACGTCGAGGCCATCGAAGGCCACGACGTGAAGGACCCGGAGCAGGTCGTCAAGCGCAAGCCGTCCGAGGACGAGCCGCTGTCCGCCCTCGCGTTCAAGATCATGAGCGACCCGCACCTTGGCAAGCTCACCTTCGTCCGGGTCTACTCGGGCCGCCTGGTGTCCGGCACTGCCGTGCTGAACTCCGTCAAGGGCAAGAAGGAGCGCATCGGCAAGATCTACCGCATGCACGCGAACAAGCGTGAGGAGATCGAGGCGGTCGGCGCCGGCGACATCGTCGCCGTCATGGGTCTGAAGCAGACCACGACCGGCGAGACGCTGTGCGACGACAAGAACCCGGTGATCCTGGAGTCCATGGACTTCCCGGCCCCGGTCATCCAGGTCGCCATCGAGCCCAAGTCGAAGGGCGACCAGGAGAAGCTGGGCATCGCGATCCAGCGCCTGGCCGAGGAGGACCCGTCGTTCCAGGTCCACTCGGACGAGGAGACCGGCCAGACCATCATCGGCGGCATGGGCGAACTGCACCTCGAGGTGCTGGTCGACCGTATGCGCCGTGAGTTCAAGGTCGAGGCCAACGTCGGTAAGCCGCAGGTCGCCTACCGCGAGACCATCCGCAAGGCGGTCGACCGGGTCGACTACACGCACAAGAAGCAGACCGGCGGTACCGGCCAGTTCGCCAAGGTGCAGATCGCGATCGAGCCCATCGAGGGCGGCGACGCGTCGTACGAGTTCGTGAACAAGGTGACCGGTGGTCGTATCCCGAAGGAGTACATCCCTTCGGTCGACGCCGGTGCGCAGGAGGCCATGCAGTTCGGCATCCTCGCCGGTTACGAGATGACCGGCGTGCGCGTCATCCTGCTCGACGGCGGCTACCACGAGGTCGACTCCTCCGAGCTCGCCTTCAAGATCGCCGGTTCGCAGGCCTTCAAGGAGGCCGCACGCAAGGCCAGCCCCGTGCTGCTCGAGCCGATGATGGCCGTCGAGGTCACCACGCCCGAGGACTACATGGGTGAGGTCATCGGCGACATCAACTCCCGCCGTGGTCAGATCCAGGCCATGGAGGAGCGGGCCGGTGCCCGCGTCGTCAAGGGCCTGGTGCCCCTGTCGGAGATGTTCGGCTACGTCGGCGACCTCCGCAGCAAGACGTCGGGTCGCGCGAGCTACTCGATGCAGTTCGACTCCTACGCCGAGGTTCCCCGGAACGTCGCCGAGGAGATCATCGCGAAGGCCAAGGGCGAGTAACGCACCGCGTTCACACGCTTTAGGCTTGACTCCGGAGCCTCTGGGGCAACCACCCGCATTCGTCAAGGATCGTGGGTGTTTGCCCCGGCCCCGGGATTTGACAGCAAAGATCACCTGGCGCCGATGAAGCAAGGCGTTCCAGAACCACTCCCAGGAGGACCCCAGTGGCGAAGGCGAAGTTCGAGCGGACTAAGCCGCACGTCAACATCGGCACCATCGGTCACATCGACCACGGTAAGACGACCCTCACGGCCGCCATTACCAAGGTGCTGCACGACGCGTACCCGGACCTGAACGAGGCCTCGGCCTTCGACCAGATCGACAAGGCTCCTGAGGAGCGCCAGCGCGGTATCACCATCTCCATCGCGCACGTCGAGTACCAGACCGAGACGCGTCACTACGCCCACGTCGACTGCCCCGGTCACGCGGACTACATCAAGAACATGATCACGGGTGCGGCGCAGATGGACGGCGCCATCCTCGTCGTCGCCGCCACCGACGGCCCGATGCCGCAGACCAAGGAGCACGTGCTCCTGGCCCGCCAGGTCGGCGTTCCGTACATCGTCGTCGCCCTGAACAAGGCCGACATGGTGGACGACGAGGAGATCCTGGAGCTCGTCGAGCTCGAGGTCCGTGAGCTCCTCTCCGAGTACGAGTTCCCGGGCGACGACCTGCCGGTCGTCAAGGTCTCGGCGCTCAAGGCCCTCGAGGGCGACCCGGAGTGGGCGAAGACCGTCCTGGAGCTCATGGCCGCGGTCGACGAGTCGATCCCGACCCCCGAGCGTGACGTCGACAAGCCGTTCCTCATGCCCGTCGAGGACGTCTTCACGATCACCGGTCGCGGTACGGTCGTCACCGGCCGTATCGAGCGTGGTGTCCTGAAGGTCAACGAGACCGTCGACATCATCGGCATCAAGCAGGACAAGACCACCACCACGGTCACCGGCATCGAGATGTTCCGCAAGCTGCTCGACGAGGGCCAGGCCGGTGAGAACGTCGGTCTGCTGCTTCGTGGCATCAAGCGCGAGGACGTCGAGCGCGGCCAGGTCATCATCAAGCCGGGTTCGGTCACGCCGCACACCGAGTTCGAGGCCCAGGCCTACATCCTGTCGAAGGACGAGGGTGGCCGTCACACCCCCTTCTTCAACAACTACCGTCCGCAGTTCTACTTCCGTACGACGGACGTGACCGGCGTCGTGACCCTCCCCGAGGGCACCGAGATGGTCATGCCGGGTGACAACACCGAGATGAAGGTGGAGCTCATCCAGCCCGTCGCCATGGAAGAGGGCCTGAAGTTCGCCATCCGCGAGGGTGGCCGGACGGTCGGCGCCGGCCAGGTCACCAAGATCAACAAGTAAGTCCGTTGATCGACCTGGTAGCTCCAGCCTGAGCTGAGCAACCTGAGAGGGCCCGTACGACTCCGGTCGTACGGGCCCTCTCGCCGTAGCGGGCTCGGACGAGGGCGGTCGCGCCACGGGAGGCGCAACCGTCGCTACGGGGATCACTGGGCCGGTGAGACCAAGGGGGGCGCTCGTAGCCGGCGCAGGGCGCGCACGGATCACTCGCGGGCCTCCGCCGGCGATGTGCGGATCTCGGCCCAGACCGTCTTGCGCGGCCAGCGCCCCTCACTCACTCCCCACCGGTCGGCGAGTGCGTCCACGAGGTGCAGCCCGCGGCCGGACACCGTGACTCCAAGGCCACGGCGGGCACGTCTTCCAGGTCGCCGCAGCGGGACGGAGTTCGTGGCCCACGCGTCAGGCGGAGACCATCGCGGCCAGTAGGACCAGGAGCCCCACCGGAAAGAACGTGATCAGCAGCGCCGCGCCGGCCGCCAGGATACGGGGCATCCGCAGCGAGAGACGGTGCGGCAGGACCCAGGCGAGGGCGTACAGGGCCATGGCCGTGTAGATCATGCCGCCGTACTGCCCCATGCCGTCGTGATCCAAGGTGACGGCGTACTCCATCGCGAGAACCGGCAGCCCGAACACGGAGGCCACGAAGGGGGCTCGCCACCACGTCTTGTGGGGCTCAGGGAGGCAGGTCGGCAGGGGCTCCGTCTTGGTCATGGCTCCACTCCACCAGCGCCGTGCGTCCGACGCATCCGAACACGTACGTCCGCGACGTAGGTACGGGTACTCAACTGGCTCTGCGAGGAACGCGCTACGGTACATGCCAAGTTTGCAGTGACAACGGGGACAAGGGGAGACACGCGTGGCGTGGGACGAGTGGGAGCAGCTCAAGAGCGCGGCGGCTGAGCGGCACGGGACCCGGATGCAGCTCAACCACGTTCCGCTCGACCCGGGTGGCAGCGGCGGCACGCTGGTCTCGAACAAGCCGGCCTGGTCCAAGGCCGGCAGTGACGTCGGCTCGATCCGTGAGGACCTCAGCAAGGTGGGGGTCGAGCTGGCGGACGGTCAGAAGGGTCTCGGTGAGGATGCCGGCTGTATGACGGCGGCGTCGCAGAAGGCCGTTCACGAGTCCTGGGAGAAGTACGTCAAGAACGTCAGCGGGCGCTGCGGGAAACTCTCCAGCCTGCTGGAGAAGGTGGGCAACGACCAGCTGAAGACGGACGAGGCGATCGAGGCCGAGATCGGCAACTTGAGGGTGCAGTACGCCGATACGGCGGTGCTCGGCGGCCAGGACGACGGGCGGTTCTAGGCGTCATGGAACTCGCAACGCTGAAGGCCCTCAAGCCGACCGAGTACTCCGAGGCGGCGGACGGTTACCGCAGCACGTCTGACATGGCGAGTGCGGCCAAGGACCGTATCGAGAACCAGATCGTGGTGGCGATGAGGAACTCGCTGAAGGGCGAGGCCGCGACGGCTGCGATCAAGGAACTGGGGGAGTTGGGCAAGAACTTCCACTACATCCAGGTCGAATGCGGTCTCGTCAGTACGGCTCTGGAGGCGTTCTCCTACGAGGTGGGCGCGGCCAGGAGAAAGCTCGACGCGGCCCTCGACGGTGCGCAGGCCGCGAACCTGACGGTGAACGCCGACGGTTCGATCACGTATCCGGCGGGCGGGGAGAAAGGCGAGGACGGCAAGATCCCCGACGGCGGAACGGTGGGCGGGTTGACGGACGGCACGGCCGCCGCGATCGGCCGTCAGTCGGCCAATGTCGACCCCAACCCCAACCACCGCCTCGCCCAGGACTACGCCGACCAGATCGCCGCCGCCCTGAAGGAGGCCACGGAGGCCGATGAGAAGTGGGCACCGAAGCTGCTCGCGCTGAAGGCGGACGACGACCTGACCGTCTCCGACGGCGACTGGTCCGACGCGTCCTCCGACACGAGCGGGGTCCGCGACGCGGGCAAGAAGTACCTCGACTCACTGCCCCAGCCGCCCAAGGACGGACTTCCGAAGGACAACGCGGAGTGGTGGAACGGGCTTTCCCCAGAGGAACAAGCCGCATGGATCTCCATGCGCCCCGACGCCGTGGGCGCGCTCGACGGCGTGCCCGCCACGGTCCGCGACGAGGCCAACCGCATTGTGTTCGACGAGACGCGGGGCGCGATGCGGACAGAGCTGAACTCGATCCCGAGCCCGCCCCTGAATGAGTGGACCTACATCACCGCCGGTGGCTACCCGTCCAAGGTGCACACCGATGAATGGATGGAGTGGTACAACAAATACGGCGAGCGGTACGACCATCTGAACAAGTCCCTCAAGGGTATAAACGCCATTCAGAAACGCTTCGATTCGACCGGCACGAATGGACTGCCTGAGGCTTACTTGCTGGGGTTCAGTGCCGATAAAGACGGCCGAGCGATCGTTGCCAACGGAAACCCGGACACCGCGGATCACACGGCGGTCTATGTGCCGGGTACCACGTCGGACCTGCCCGGCATCGAGGGGAACATGAACCGGATGGAAAACGTTTGGCGTGCTGCCCACGACGAAGCCGACGGAAAAAGCGTGTCCACCATCACTTGGCTCGGCTATGACGCACCTGACGACGTGGTCAAGGATGCGCCGTTCGAACACTACGCGTACGACGGCGCTCCGGCTTTCCGGAATTTCATGGACGGACTCGACGCATCCCATTCCGGTGCTGCACCGTCGCATACCACCGTGATCGCCCACTCGTACGGGACGACTCTCGTCGGTGCCGCAGCTGAGACGGGTCACCTCAACGCCGACGACGTCATCTTGGCGGGCAGTCCTGGAGTCAAGGTGTCCAGCGCGGAGGAAATGGACGTCCCCAAGGGACATGTGTGGAACGAGGAGGCCGAGGGAGACGTGGTTCCGGACATCGGTCGTTTGCGCCACAGCGGGCGCGACTTCGTCATCCCCAGCGATCCAGAATTCGGTGCCAACCAGATGACCACGGATACCGAGGGACACAGTGGCTATTGGGACAGGGACGCAGACTCGGGCACGAGTTCGCAGAGTTTGAAGAATCAGGCTCTGGTTGTTGTCGGGAAGGGCGATGACGCGACACTGAAGCCGCCACCGGACCCGTGGGCGCACGTGAAGTAGACAAGCCGGCAACCCTGCCCATGGAGTAAGGCCCCTGACGTGAAGACCAAACTCAGCGCTCCCCTGCTTGCCGTTCCATTCGCCCTCACTATTCTCACCGGATGCAGCATGACTGACAGTGATTCCGATGAAATTCCGTCCGCCGGCACAAGCACTTCGTCTGACGCCTCCGACGTGATGGAAAAGGTTTCCAGTGGCATCTACGACCTGATCGGTGTCAGGGGTAAGACGTCCGACACCCGGCCGGGAGTCATGGACTGTTCGGATAAGGACGCGAAGACCTATTTCCGGGTGTTCCATCCCTGGAGTTTCTACCCTGCCTCGGCGAGTGACCTCTCTGTCGCGATGGAGCGGCTCAAGACGGAACTGCCGAAAAAGGGATGGAAGATCGTCAGTCATGGCCCGGACACCAGTAAGAACAAGAACATCACCCTGATCGCTGACAACGACAAGCTGAAGGTGGGTGTGCACATCGTTCAGATGGCGAAGAACGATCCGCCAAAGCTGAGCCTGGACCTCGTCTCCGGCTGTTACAAGGTCCCCGATGGTGAGGAGGTCGAACGCTTCTGATGTCGGGCGTGAGGGTGCTCGTCGGCGTGAGAGGCATGATCGCTGTATCCGCTCTCGCCTGGCGGCCGGCTACTCGCCCCTTCAGGAAAGTGAGAGTTCATCGACTACGAGCCGAAGCCCCGGTCCACCGAAACGGTAAAGGCCGAAATCTCGGTACATTCCAGTCGGATCCTCGATGCCACGAGCGTCCAGAGCAGGATCACGACATCGCGGGTGCGGGGTTCTCGGTGGCGCAGACTGGACCCGCCGACGCCCGGATGGTGGAACGGCTCGGGCCGCCCGGGATCCTGATCGGGGCCGCGCGGGCGCCTCGTTCGCGCAGACTCTCCGCACCCTGCGTTTGACCTGCGTCACGCCCGGGGTATTGTCTCCGGCTCGATTGGCCAGGGCGCTGCCCCATATGGCAGACTGTCGGAGTTGCTCGGTCGAGTGTTGATGCTGTGCGCCTCCCGCCGGGAGGACCGGAAGCGAGTCCCACAGTACTCGTCGCCCTAACTGCCTGATGGCAGCGCTGGGGCGGACGTACGGGAATCTTTCGGGAAGCGCAGTGCGGCACCGGCCAGGCGCCCGGTGGGCCTTCCGCCCCCGGCTTGCGGTTCCGGTAGGGCCGTGTGCATTCCGCAGGGATGTTCGAACAAGGGACATCTGTGTCAGCGGGAGAGCGACACGCCCGACCGCGTGGGTCGGAGGAGAAGGTGAAATGGAACATCGGGTTCCGGAGCGGACAAAGAGACAGGACTACTGAGTAGCCATGGCGGGACAGAAGATCCGCATCCGGCTCAAGGCCTACGACCACGAGGTCATCGACTCCTCGGCGAAGAAGATCGTCGAGACGGTGACCCGCACTGGTGCGTCGGTCGCGGGCCCGGTGCCGCTGCCCACTGAGAAGAACGTGTACTGCGTCATCAAGTCGCCGCACAAGTACAAGGACTCGCGCGAGCACTTCGAGATGCGCACGCACAAGCGCCTGATCGACATTCTCGACCCGACTCCCAAGACCGTTGACTCTCTGATGCGACTCGACCTCCCGGCCGGTGTCGACATCGAGATCAAGCTCTGAGGCCGGTGATCTGAGATATGACCAAGCAGATCAAGGGCATCCTGGGCGAGAAGCTCGGCATGACGCAGGTGTGGGACGAGAACAACCGCGTTGTTCCGGTCACCGTCGTCAAGGCCAGCCCCAACGTCGTCACCCAGGTCCGTACGAACGACAGCGACGGCTACGAGTCCGTCCAGATCGCCTTCGGCGAGATCGACCCGCGCAAGGTGAACAAGCCCCTCAAGGGTCACTTCGCCAAGGCCGACGTCACTCCCCGTCGCCACCTCGTCGAGATCCGCACCGCGGACGCCTCCGAGTACACGCTGGGCCAGGAGATCACCGCTGAGGTGTTCGAGGCCGGCGTGAAGGTCGACGTGACCGGCAAGAGCAAGGGCAAGGGCTTCGCCGGTGTCATGAAGCGTCACAACTTCAAGGGCCTCGGCGCCGGACACGGCACCCAGCGCAAGCACCGCTCGCCCGGTTCCATCGGTGGCTGCGCCACCCCGGGCCGCGTGTTCAAGGGCCTCCGCATGGCGGGTCGCATGGGCAACGAGCGTGTCACCACCCAGAACCTGACCGTCCACGCCGTTGACGCGGAGAAGGGTCTGCTGCTCATCAAGGGCGCTGTCCCCGGTCCGAACGGCGGCCTCGTCCTGGTCCGCACCGCGGCCAAGGGGGCCTGAGGTAACCGATGAGCACTGTTGACATCCTTTCGCCTGCAGGCGAGAAGACCGGTAGCGTCGAGCTCCCCGCGGAGATCTTCGGCGTGGAGAAGGTCAGCATCCCGCTGATCCACCAGGTCGTCGTCGCGCAGAACGCGGCTGCCCGTCAGGGCACGCACAAGACCAAGACCCGTGGCGAGGTTCGCGGTGGCGGTAAGAAGCCTTACCGTCAGAAGGGCACCGGCCGTGCGCGCCAGGGCTCGACCCGCGCGCCGCAGTTCGCCGGCGGTGGCGTCGTCCACGGCCCGCAGCCGCGTGACTACTCGCAGCGGACCCCGAAGAAGATGAAGGCTGCCGCTCTGCGTCACGCCCTCACCGACCGGGCCCGCCACAACCGCATTCACGTCGTCACCGGCGTGATCGAGGGCGAGGCTCCCTCCACCAAGGCCGCTCGCACGCTGTTCGGCAAGATCTCGGAGCGCAAGAACCTGCTCCTGGTCGTCGACCGCGCCGACGAGGCCGCGTGGCTGTCCGCCCGCAACCTGCCCCAGGTGCACATCCTGGAGCCGGGCCAGCTGAACACGTACGACGTGATCGTCTCGGACGACGTGGTCTTCACCCAGGCCGCTCTTGAGTCCTTCGTGTCCGGCCCGAACAAGGCCAACGACACCGAAGGGAGTGACGCCTGATGGCTACGCGTCACCCGAGCATCGCCTCCAAGGCGGCCAAGGCCGCCAAGGCCGCCCGCGTCGCCAAGGCGAAGCGTCACGAGGCCGAGGGCAAGAACACCGTCGTCACCGCGCCCAGCAAGGCGTACACGGACCCCCGTGACGTGCTGCTGAAGCCGGTCGTGTCGGAGAAGAGCTACGCGCTCCTCGACGAGAACAAGTACACGTTCATCGTCGACCCGAACGCCAACAAGACCCAGATCAAGCAGGCCGTCCAGGCGGTCTTCTCGGTCAAGGTCACCGGGGTCAACACGATCAACCGCATCGGTAAGCGCAAGCGCACCAAGACCGGTTTCGGTCAGCGTGCCGGCACGAAGCGCGCGATCGTGACCCTTGCTGAGGGCGACCGTATCGACATCTTCGGCGGTCCGACCGCCTGAGGGCGGTCTGGATCGTCCGATATCGGACGAGGACTGAATAATGGGAATCCGCAAGTACAAGCCGACTACGCCGGGCCGTCGTGGCTCCAGCGTCGCCGACTTCGTCGAGGTCACGCGGTCCACGCCGGAGAAGTCGCTGGTCCGCCCGCTGCACAGCAAGGGCGGCCGTAACAACGCCGGTCGTGTGACCGTTCGCCACCAGGGTGGCGGACACAAGCGCGCCTACCGAGTGATCGACTTCCGTCGTCACGACAAGGACGGCGTGCCGGCGAAGGTCGCGCACATCGAGTACGACCCCAACCGCACCGCGCGCATCGCGCTGCTGCACTACGCCGACGGTGAGAAGCGCTACATCCTCGCCCCGCGCAACCTGCAGCAGGGCGACCGCGTCGAGAACGGTCCCGGGGCCGACATCAAGCCGGGCAACAACCTGGCGATCCGCAACATCCCGGTCGGTACCACGATCCACGCGATCGAGATCCGTCCGGGTGGCGGCGCCAAGTTCGCCCGCTCCGCCGGTGCCTCCGTGCAGCTGCTCGCGAAGGAGGGCACCATGGCCCACCTCCGCATGCCGTCCGGTGAGATCCGCCTGGTCGACCAGCGCTGCCGCGCCACGGTCGGCGAGGTCGGCAACGCCGAGCAGAGCAACATCAACTGGGGCAAGGCCGGCCGCAAGCGCTGGCTGGGCGTCCGCCCGACCGTTCGCGGTGTGGCGATGAACCCGGTTGACCACCCCCACGGTGGTGGTGAGGGCAAGACCTCCGGTGGTCGCCACCCGGTCAGCCCCTGGGGTCAGAAGGAGGGTCGTACTCGTTCGCCGAAGAAGGCTTCGAACAAGTACATCGTCCGCCGCCGCAAGACGAACAAGAAGCGCTAGGAGCGGGTTTAGATGCCGCGCAGTCTCAAGAAGGGGCCCTTCGTCGACGGACACCTCGTGAAGAAGGTGGACGCCCAGAACGAAGCCGGTTCCAAGAACGTCATCAAGACCTGGTCCCGTCGCTCGATGATCATTCCCAGCATGCTGGGTCACACGATCGCGGTGCACAACGGCAAGACCCACATTCCGGTGTTTGTCACCGAGTCGATGGTCGGCCACAAGCTCGGCGAGTTCTCGCCGACGCGCACCTTCCGGGGTCACGTCAAGGACGACCGGAAGTCGAAGCGCCGCTAACAGCGGGGTGGAATGACCATGACAGACACTGGAAGGACAACCATGGAAGCCAGGGCCCAGGCGCGGTACATCCGCGTCACGCCCATGAAGGCCCGCCGGGTGGTGGACCTTATCCGTGGCATGGACGCCACGGAGGCTCAGGCGGTCCTGCGTTTCGCCCCGCAGGCCGCGAGCGTGCCGGTCGGCAAGGTGCTGGACAGCGCCATTGCCAACGCCGCGCACAACTACGACCACACTGACGCCGACAGCCTCTTCATCTCCGAGGCGTACGTCGACGAGGGCCCGACCCTGAAGCGGTTCCGTCCGCGTGCCCAGGGCCGCGCCTACCGGATCCGCAAGCGGACCAGCCACATCACCGTGGTCGTCAGCAGCAAGGAAGGGACCCGGTAATGGGCCAGAAGGTTAACCCGCATGGGTTCCGGCTCGGCATCACCACGGACTTCAAGTCCCGCTGGTACGCCGACAAGTCGTACAAGGAATACGTCGGCGAGGACGTCGCCATCCGTCGGATGATGACGTCCGGCATGGAGCGCGCCGGTATCTCGAAGGTGGAGATCGAGCGCACCCGTGACCGCGTCCGCGTCGACATCCACACCGCGCGTCCGGGCATCGTCATCGGCCGCCGCGGCGCCGAGGCCGACCGTATCCGCGGCGACCTGGAGAAGCTGACCAAGAAGCAGGTCCAGCTGAACATCCTCGAGGTGAAGAACCCCGAGGTCGACGCTCAGCTGGTGGCCCAGGCCGTCGCCGAGCAGCTCTCCTCCCGCGTCTCCTTCCGTCGCGCCATGCGTAAGAGCATGCAGTCGGCGATGAAGGCGGGCGCCAAGGGCATCAAGATCCAGTGCGGTGGCCGCCTCGGCGGCGCCGAGATGTCCCGCTCGGAGTTCTACCGCGAGGGCCGCGTGCCCCTGCACACGCTCCGCGCGAACGTGGACTACGGCTTCTTCGAGGCCAAGACGACCTTCGGCCGCATCGGTGTGAAGGTCTGGATCTACAAGGGCGACGTCAAGAACATCGCCGAGGTCCGCGCCGAGAACGCCGCAGCCCGCGCCGGCAACCGCCCGGCCCGTGGTGGCGGCGGCGCCGACCGCCCGGCCCGTGGTGGCCGTGGCGGCGAGCGTGGCGGTCGCGGTCGTAAGCCGCAGCAGGCTCCCGCTGCCGAGGCCCCCAAGGCCGAGGCTCCGGCGGCTGCCGCTCCGGCTGAGAGCACCGGAACGGAGGCCTGACCGACATGCTGATCCCCCGTAGGGTCAAGCACCGCAAGCAGCACCACCCGAAGCGCCGTGGTCAGGCCAAGGGCGGTACGACGGTCTCGTTCGGCGAGTACGGCATTCAGGCCCTCACGCCGGCGTACGTGACCAACCGCCAGATCGAGGCGGCCCGTATCGCGATGACCCGCCACATCAAGCGTGGCGGCAAGGTCTGGATCAACATCTACCCGGACCGCCCGCTCACGAAGAAGCCTGCCGAGACCCGCATGGGTTCCGGTAAGGGTTCTCCCGAGTGGTGGATCGCGAACGTGCACCCGGGACGGGTCATGTTCGAGCTGTCCTACCCCAACGAGAAGATCGCCCGTGAGGCCCTCACTCGCGCAGCCCACAAGCTGCCGATGAAGTGCCGGATCGTCAAGCGCGAGGCAGGTGAAGCGTGATGTCGGCCGGTACCAAGGCGTCCGAGCTGCGCGAACTGGGTGACGAGGAGCTTCTGGCGAAGCTCCGCGAAGCCAAGGAAGAGCTGTTCAACCTCCGCTTCCAGGCGGCGACGGGCCAGCTCGAGAACCACGGCCGGCTCAAGGCCGTCCGTAAGGACATCGCGCGGATCTACACCCTGATGCGTGAGCGCGAGCTGGGCATCGAGACGGTGGAGAGCGCCTGATGAGCGAGAACAACGTGACTGAGCAGAACACCGAGGCCCGTGGCTTCCGCAAGACCCGTGAGGGTCTGGTCGTCAGCGACAAGATGGACAAGACCGTCGTCGTCGCCGTCGAGGACCGTGTGAAGCACGCGCTGTACGGCAAGGTCATCCGCCGTACGAACAAGCTCAAGGCTCACGACGAGCAGAACGCCGCGGGCGTCGGCGACCGTGTCCTCCTCGCGGAGACCCGGCCGCTGTCCGCGACGAAGCGCTGGCGCGTCGTCGAGATCCTCGAGAAGGCCAAGTAATTCTCCTGCGGCCCTAACACACATAGGGGCCCCGCAGGACAGTTCCGCCAGGCTCGGCAGGGGCTCACCTCGTGACGAGGCGGCCCCTGCCGGGAACCGGCAGACAAACAGGAGATAGACGTGATCCAGCAGGAGTCGCGACTGCGTGTCGCCGACAACACTGGTGCGAAGGAAATCCTTTGCATCCGTGTGCTCGGTGGCTCCGGTCGCCGCTACGCGGGCATCGGTGACGTCATCGTCGCCACCGTCAAGGACGCGATCCCCGGTGGCAACGTGAAGAAGGGTGACGTCGTCAAGGCGGTCATCGTTCGCACCGTCAAGGAGCGCCGCCGTCCGGACGGCTCGTACATCCGCTTCGACGAGAACGCCGCCGTCATTCTGAAGAACGACGGCGACCCTCGCGGCACCCGCATCTTCGGCCCGGTCGGGCGCGAGCTGCGCGAGAAGAAGTTCATGAAGATCATCTCGCTGGCTCCGGAGGTGCTGTAAGCATGAAGATCAAGAAGGGCGACCTGGTCCAGGTCATCACCGGTAAGGACAAGGGCAAGCAGGGCAAGGTCATCGCGGCCTTCCCCCGTGAGGACCGCGTCCTGGTCGAGGGTGTCAACCGGGTCAAGAAGCACACGAAGGCCGGTCCGACCGCCAAGGGCTCGCAGGCCGGCGGCATCGTGACCACCGAGGCCCCGATCCACGTGTCCAACGTTCAGCTGGTCGTGGAGAAGGACGGCAACAAGGTCGTCACGCGCGTCGGTTACCGCTTCGACGACGAGGGCAACAAGATCCGCGTTGCCAAGCGGACGGGTGAGGACATCTGATGGCTACCACCACCACTCCGCGTCTGAAGACGAAGTACCGCGAGGAGATCGCGGGCAAGCTGCGTGAGGAGTTCTCCTACGAGAACGTCATGCAGATCCCCGGCCTCGTCAAGATCGTGGTCAACATGGGTGTGGGCGACGCCGCCCGCGACTCCAAGCTGATCGAGGGCGCCATCCGCGACCTCACCACGATCACCGGTCAGAAGCCGGCCGTCACCAAGGCCCGCAAGTCCATCGCGCAGTTCAAGCTGCGCGAGGGTCAGCCGATCGGTGCCCACGTCACGCTTCGTGGCGACCGCATGTGGGAGTTCCTGGACCGCACCCTGTCGCTCGCGCTCCCGCGCATCCGCGACTTCCGTGGTCTGTCCCCCAAGCAGTTCGACGGCCGTGGCAACTACACCTTCGGTCTCACGGAGCAGGTCATGTTCCACGAGATCGACCAGGACAAGATCGACCGTGTCCGGGGTATGGACATCACCGTGGTCACCACGGCGACCAACGACGCTGAGGGCCGTGCGCTCCTTCGTCACCTCGGCTTCCCCTTCAAGGAGGCGTGAGCGAGATGGCGAAGAAGGCTCTGATCGCAAAGGCTGCTCGTAAGCCCAAGTTCGCTGTGCGCGCGTACAACCGCTGCCAGCGTTGCGGCCGTCCCCACTCCGTGTACCGCAAGTTCGGCCTCTGCCGTGTGTGCCTTCGTGAGATGGCTCACCGTGGCGAGCTGCCGGGCGTGACCAAGAGCTCCTGGTAAAACCCCTTTTAGGGTTTCCAGAGGCTCTCGGTAAGCAATGGGCGTGTCAGGTGCCCACCCCTTCATGGCTTAGGCTGGGAGGGTTGGGCGCCCTGACGGTCGCCCGTACGACTTACTACGCCGTAGGTCCACCGCGCCGCACCCGTCCCGTCTCGGATCGGGGAGAGGGATGGCGCACCAGGAAACCCCGGCGAGAGAGGCCACAGGCCAATTCATGACCATGACTGATCCGATCGCAGACATGCTGACGCGTCTGCGGAACGCGAACTCGGCGTACCACGACTCCGTGACGATGCCGGCATCGAAGATCAAGTCTCACATCGCGGAGATCCTCCAGCAGGAGGGCTTCATCACGGGCTGGAAGGTCGAGGACGCCGAGGTCGGCAAGAACCTCACCCTCGAGCTCAAGTTCGGCCCGAACCGTGAGCGCTCCATCGCGGGCATCAAGCGGATCTCCAAGCCCGGTCTCCGGGTTTACGCGAAGTCCACCTCCCTGCCCAAGGTGCTCGGTGGCCTCGGCGTGGCGATCATCTCCACGTCGCACGGTCTCCTCACCGACAAGCAGGCCGGCAAGAAGGGCGTAGGCGGAGAAGTTCTCGCCTACGTCTGGTAGCGGAAGGGAACGGAGGAAACAGCTATGTCGCGCATTGGCAAGCTCCCCATCACGGTTCCCGCCGGCGTGGACGTCACCATCGACGGCCAGACGGTTTCGGTCAAGGGCCCCAAGGGCTCGCTGACCCACACCGTCGTTTCGCCGATCGAGATCGCCAAGGCTGAGGACGGCGTCCTGAACGTCACTCGCCCCAACGACGAGCGTCAGAGCAAGGCCCTGCACGGCCTGTCCCGCACGCTGGTGGCGAACATGATCACCGGCGTGACCGAGGGTTACGTGAAGAAGCTCGAGATCAGTGGTGTCGGTTACCGCGTGACCGCGAAGGGCTCGAACCTCGAGTTCGCGCTCGGTTACAGCCACCCGATCACCGTCGAGGCGCCCGAGGGCATCACCTTCAAGGTGGAGACCCCGACCCGCTTCCAGGTCGAGGGCATCGACAAGCAGAAGGTCGGCGAGGTTGCGGCCAACATCCGCAAGCTGCGCAAGCCCGACCCGTACAAGGCCAAGGGCGTCAAGTACGAGGGCGAAGTCATCCGCCGCAAGGTCGGAAAGGCGGGTAAGTAAGCCATGGCATACGGACAGAAGATCCTCAAGGGCGACGCTTACAAGCGTGCCGCGATCAAGCGTCGCCACATCCGGATCCGTAAGCACATCTCGGGTACGGCGGAGCGTCCGCGCCTGGTCGTGACGCGCTCCAACCGCCACATCGTGGCTCAGGTCATCGACGACATCAAGGGTCACACCCTGGCGTCGGCGTCGACCCTGGACACCACGATCCGCGGTGGTGAGGCCGACAAGTCCTCGCAGGCCAAGCAGGTCGGCGCCCTGGTCGCCGAGCGCGCCAAGGCTGCCGGTGTCGAGGCTGTCGTGTTCGACCGTGGTGGTAACCAGTACGCCGGGCGCATCGCCGCCCTGGCGGACGCCGCCCGCGAAGCCGGACTCAAGTTCTGAGTCGGTTCCGTAGCTAGCGGAAACAGAGAGAGGTAATTCCAATGGCTGGACCCCAGCGCCGCGGTGGCGGTGCCGGTGGCGGCGAGCGGCGGGACCGGAAGGGCCGTGACGGCGGCGCTGCTGCCGCCGAGAAGACCGCGTACGTTGAGCGCGTCGTCGCGATCAACCGTGTCGCCAAGGTTGTGAAGGGTGGTCGTCGCTTCAGCTTCACCGCGCTGGTCGTGGTGGGCGACGGTGACGGCACCGTGGGTGTCGGATACGGCAAGGCCAAGGAGGTGCCGGCCGCCATCGCCAAGGGCGTTGAGGAGGCCAAGAAGCACTTCTTCAAGGTCCCGCGTATCCAGGGCACCATCCCGCACCCGATCACGGGCGAGAAGGCTGCGGGCGTCGTCCTGCTCAAGCCGGCTTCCCCCGGTACCGGCGTCATCGCCGGTGGCCCGGTGCGTGCCGTGCTCGAGTGCGCCGGCGTGCACGACATCCTGTCGAAGTCGCTCGGCTCGTCGAACGCGATCAACATCGTGCACGCGACCGTGGAGGCCCTGAAGGGCCTGCAGCGTCCCGAGGAGATCGCGGCTCGCCGTGGTCTGCCCCTCGAGGACGTCGCTCCCGCGGCTCTGCTTCGTGCGCGTGCCGGGGCTGGTGCTGCGTAATGGCTCAGCTCAAGATCACGCAGACGAAGTCGTACATCGGCAGCAAGCAGAACCACCGTGACACCCTGCGTTCGCTCGGGCTCAAGCGCCTGAACGACGTGGTCGTCAAGGAGGACCGCCCCGAGTTCCGCGGCATGGTGCACACCGTCCGCCACCTCGTGACGGTCGAGGAGGTCGACTGATCATGGCGGAGAACAACCCGCTCAAGATCCACAACCTCCGTCCCGCCCCGGGCGCCAAGACCGCGAAGACCCGTGTCGGTCGTGGTGAGGCGTCGAAGGGTAAGACGGCCGGTCGTGGTACCAAGGGCACGAAGGCCCGCTACCAGGTTCCGGAGCGCTTCGAGGGCGGGCAGATGCCCCTCCACATGCGTCTTCCGAAGCTGAAGGGCTTCAAGAACCCGTTCAAGACCGAGTTCCAGGTCGTGAACCTCGACAAGCTGGCCGCGCTGTACCCGGAGGGTGGCGAGGTCACCGTCGAGGGTCTCGTCGCCAAGGGCGCCGTTCGCAAGAACAGCCTTGTCAAGGTCCTGGGCCAGGGCGAGATCTCCGTGGCGCTGCAGGTGACGGTCGACGCCGTCTCCGGCTCCGCCAAGGAGAAGATCACCGCCGCCGGCGGTACCGTCACCGAGCTCATCTGATCACCTCAGGTGTCTCGATGACTTGATCGATCCCGACCGGGGATACCCCACAAATGGGGTATCCCCGGTTGGTCGTTCCTAGGGCGGGTGTGTCGCGGGTATGGTGACCAGCACTGCCCACTTTTCACAAGGTTCCCCCAAGAGGGCACCTTGAGCGGCAGTCGACCGTTACTCATGTCGTTGTCGTAAGTCGTTGTTCTTATTGGACCCTCAAGACCGTCACCCTTGACGCAGATGCGCGGGGGTCGCAGGAGGCACCGTGCTCACCGCGTTCGCCCGGGCGTTCAGGACGCCCGACCTGCGCAAGAAGCTGCTCTTCACGCTCGGGATCATCGTCGTCTACCGGGTCGGCACGCACATCCCGATCCCCGGCGTCGACTACACGTCCGTTCAGCGCTGCGTGGACGAGGCTTCCGGCCAGCAGGGAATCTTCGGTCTGGTGAACATGTTCAGCGGCGGCGCGCTGCTGCAGATCACCATTTTCGCGCTGGGGATCATGCCGTACATCACGGCGAGCATCATCCTCCAGCTGCTGACCGTGGTCATCCCACGCCTGGAAGCCCTCAAGAAGGAGGGTCAGGCCGGCACCGCGAAGATCACGCAGTACACGCGGTACCTCACGGTGGCGCTCGCCATCCTGCAGGGCACGGGCCTGGTGGCCACCGCCCGCAGTGGCGCCCTGTTCTCCGGCTGCTCGGTCGCCTCGAGCATCGTCCCGGACCGCGCGATCTTCACCACGATCGTGATGGTCATCTGCATGACCGCCGGTACGGCCATGGTCATGTGGCTCGGCGAGCTGATCACCGACCGCGGCATCGGCAACGGCATGTCGATCCTGATGTTCATCTCGATCGCCGCGACGTTCCCCTCCGCGCTGTGGGCCATCAAGAAGCAGGGCACGCTGGCGGGCGGCTGGATCGAGTTCGGCACCGTCGTCCTGGTCGGCCTGGTCATGGTCGGCCTGGTGGTCTTCGTCGAGCAGGCCCAGCGCCGGATCCCCGTGCAGTACGCGAAGCGCATGATCGGTCGCCGGTCCTACGGCGGTACCTCGACGTACATCCCGCTCAAGGTGAACCAGGCCGGTGTGATCCCGGTCATCTTCGCCTCGTCGCTGCTGTACATCCCGGCCCTGGTCGCCCAGTTCTCCAGCGGTACGTCGGGCTGGAAGACGTGGATCGAGACCAACCTGACCAAGGGCGACCACCCGATCTACATCGCCACCTACTTCCTGCTGATCGTTTTCTTCGCGTTCTTCTACGTGGCTATCTCCTTCAACCCCGAGGAAGTAGCCGACAACATGAAGAAGTATGGTGGCTTCATCCCGGGCATCCGGGCTGGCCGGCCGACCGCTGAGTACCTGTCGTACGTGCTCAACCGGATCACCTGGCCGGGTTCGCTGTATCTGGGTCTGATCGCTCTCGTGCCGACGATGGCGTTGGTTGGTTTCAACGCAAACCAGAACTTCCCGTTCGGCGGGACCAGCATCCTGATCATCGTGGGTGTGGGTCTCGAGACGGTGAAGCAGATCGAGAGTCAGCTTCAGCAGCGCAATTACGAAGGGTTCCTCCGCTGATGCGAATCGTGCTCGTCGGGCCGCCGGGTGCCGGTAAGGGAACGCAGGCCGCGTTCCTGGCCAGGAACCTGTCGATCCCGCACATCTCCACGGGCGACCTGTTCCGGGCCAACATCAGCCAGCAGACGGAGCTCGGCAAGCTCGCGAAGTCCTACATGGACGCGGGCAACCTGGTGCCGGACGAGGTCACCATCGCGATGGCCAAGGACCGCATGGAGCAGCCGGACGCCGAGGGCGGCTTCCTGCTGGACGGCTTCCCGCGCAACGTGTCCCAGGCCGAGGCGCTCGACGAGGTGCTGCAGACCGAGAGCATGAAGCTGGACGCGGTGCTGGACCTCGAGGTCCCCGAGGAAGAGGTCGTCAAGCGGATCGCCGGGCGGCGGATCTGCCGCAAGGACTCCAGCCACGTCTTCCACGCCACCTACAGCCCGCCGAAGTCGGAGGGCGTCTGCGACGTCTGCGGCGGCGGGCTGTACCAGCGGGACGACGACACCGAGGAGACCGTCCGGACCCGGCTGGAGGTCTACCACACGCAGACCGAGCCGATCATCGACTACTACAAGGCGCAGGGCCTGGTCGTCACCATCTCCGCGCTCGGCAAGGTCGACGAGGTCACGGCGCGCGCCATGGACGCCCTCCGGCGCGACGAGGACGGCAAGTAGCGGCCTTCGCACCGCACGGTCGAGGACCGGTGCGGTGCGGCGCGCAGTCTGTGCAGAACGCCCGGCGGGTCACCCGCCGGGCGTTCTGCCGTCCGTGGCCCGGTCTCTCGGAAGGGGTGACGCCTCCGCCGCGTCGGCGTACATCCGTGCGTACGCGTATTGTGGAGCGTCGCGATACCAGTGGCCCAGGAGGCGCAGACCGTCATGGTGCAGATCAAGACCCCCGAGCAGATCGCCAAGATGCGGGCGGCGGGGCTTGTCGTCGCCGCCATCCACGCGGCGACGCGGGAAGCGGCGGTGCCCGGGGCGACCACGAAGGACCTCGACGACGTCGCCCGCAAGGTGCTGGCGGAGAACGGCGCGAAGTCGAACTTCCTGGGGTACGGCGGCTTCCCGGCGACCATCTGCACCTCGGTGAACGACGTGGTCGTCCACGGCATCCCCTCCGACGAGGTCGTCCTCAAGGACGGCGACATCATCTCCATCGACTGCGGTGCCGTCGTGGACGGCTGGCACGGTGACGCGGCGTACACCGCGTTCGTGGGCGGCGGCCATGCCCCGGAGCTGGTCGAGCTGTCCCGGGTCACCGAGGAGTCCATGTGGGCCGGGATCGCCGCGATGAAGCCCGGCAACCGGCTGGTGGACGTCTCTCGCGCGATCGAGACCTACATCCGCCGCCAGCCCAAGCCGGGCGGCGGCCGCTACGGCATCGTCGAGGACTACGGCGGCCACGGCATCGGCACCGAGATGCACATGGACCCGCACCTGCTGAACTACGTCGACCGCCGGCGGGGCAAGGGGCCGAAGCTGGTGCCCGGCTTCTGCCTCGCCATCGAGCCGATGGTGTCCCTCGGCACCCCGCGTACCGAGGTCCTCGAGGACGACTGGACGGTCATCACCACGGACGGCACGTGGTCCTCCCACTGGGAGCACTCGGTCGCGCTGACGGAGGAGGGGCCGCTGGTGCTGACCGCTCCCGACTGCGGCAGGGCGAAGCTCGCGGAGCACGGTGTGGAGGCCGCGCCCGATCCGCTGGCCTAGGGCGAAACACGCCCCGGCGTCGGTGGGCGGGGTGCCGCTTAAGGATCTCCCCGGTGGGGCAGACTTCTCGATTCGTGTTTCCGTCGGGGCTGACGTAGACTGACTCGTCGACTCTCGTGCACCCGCATGTCCGCATGCGCCCCTCGGGGAAAGGGTGGGGGAGTCGATCAAGGTAGTCGATTCGAAGGGCGAAGCGTGGCCAAGAAGCAAGGTGCCATCGAGATCGAGGGCACTGTCGTCGAGTCTCTTCCGAACGCCATGTTCAAGGTCGAGCTCCAGAACGGCCACCAGGTCCTGGCACACATCAGCGGCAAGATGCGTATGCACTACATCCGTATCCTCCCTGACGACCGGGTCGTGGTGGAGCTGTCTCCGTACGACCTGACGCGTGGCCGGATCGTCTACCGCTACAAGTAGATCTTGCCCAGGCTCCGTGCGCTCTCCCGCATGCGGAGTTGCCGGCAACTGACCCGGAGAACCTCACATCCCATGAAGGTCAAGCCGAGCGTCAAGAAGATCTGCGACAAGTGCAGGGTGATCCGCCGTCACGGTCGGGTCATGGTCATTTGCGAGAACCCGCGCCACAAGCAGCGCCAGGGCTGATCGCTCAGAGATCACACCCTCTGCATCACATCGCAGAGACTTCGCGCGACGCGAGCTGAATATGTTCATACGCAGGGCCCGGGCGGTCGCACCGCCTGACACCCCCGGTTCGGAGGCCGGGGACCCAGTCCGTACCAAATCTTCCGCAGTGAAGAGGACGGCGGCTGGGAGTCGGTCCTGTGGCAGACCTCCGAAGATCAAACTGGAGCCATTGAATGGCACGCGTTTCCGGTGTTGACATCCCGCGCGAAAAGCGTGTGGAGGTCGCCCTCACCTACGTGTTCGGCATCGGCCGGACCCTCTCCCAGGAGACGCTGGCAGCGACCGGCGTCGACCCGAACACCCGCGTTCGCGACCTCTCCGAGGAGCAGCTCGTCGCGATCCGCGAGTACGTGGACGCCAACATCAAGACCGAGGGTGACCTCCGTCGCGAGATCCAGGCCGACATCCGCCGCAAGGTCGAGATCGGTTGCTACCAGGGTCTCCGTCACCGTCGTGGTCTGCCGGTCCGCGGTCAGCGCACCAGCACGAACGCTCGTACCCGCAAGGGCCCGCGTCGCGCCATCGCCGGCAAGAAGAAGCCGGGCAAGAAGTAGTCCTCAGCGGACGCTCATCAGCGGTCTTCGCTGTAGGACCGACCACCTCCCGTAGGAGTTAATAGATGCCCCCCAAGGGACGTCAGGGCGCTGCCAAGAAGGTGCGCCGCAAGGAAAAGAAGAACGTCGCGCATGGCCAGGCGCACATCAAGAGCACGTTCAACAACACGATCGTGTCCATCACGGACCCGGCCGGAAACGTGATCTCGTGGGCCTCCGCCGGCCACGTCGGCTTCAAGGGCTCCCGCAAGTCCACGCCGTTCGCCGCGCAGATGGCCGCCGAGTCGGCTGCCCGTCGCGCGCAGGAGCACGGCATGCGCAAGGTCGACGTCTTCGTCAAGGGCCCGGGCGCCGGTCGTGAGACCGCCATCCGCTCCCTGCAGGCCACGGGCCTCGAGGTCGGCTCCATCCAGGACGTCACCCCGACCCCCCACAACGGCTGCCGTCCGCCGAAGCGCCGCCGCGTCTGACGCACGGTCGTCTCAGGTTTTTTCGGGTTTCGGGCGGCACGTCCTGTTCCAGGCGTGCCGCCCGTACCCTTGCAGTACCGAGTCGGGCGTCAAATAGCGGGCGCCCCTGACTGAAGGATTCATCCATGCTGATCGCTCAGCGTCCCTCGTTGACCGAAGAGGTCGTCGACGAGTTCCGCTCCCGGTTCGTGATCGAGCCCCTGGAGCCGGGCTTCGGCTACACCCTCGGCAACTCCCTTCGCCGGACCCTCCTGTCGTCGATCCCGGGTGCGGCGGTCACGTCCATCCGCATCGACGGCGTGCTGCACGAGTTCACCACCGTGCCGGGCGTCAAGGAGGACGTCACCGACCTGATCCTCAACATCAAGCAGCTGGTCGTCTCCTCGGAGCACGACGAGCCGGTCGTGATGTACCTGCGCAAGCAGGGCCCGGGTCTGGTCACCGCCGCCGACATCGCGCCCCCGGCCGGTGTCGAGGTGCACAACCCCGACCTGGTCCTCGCCACGCTCAACGGCAAGGGCAAGCTGGAGATGGAGCTGACCGTCGAGCGCGGTCGCGGCTACGTCTCCGCCGTGCAGAACAAGCAGGTGGGCCAGGAGATCGGCCGTATCCCGGTCGACTCCATCTACTCGCCGGTCCTCAAGGTCACGTACAAGGTCGAGGCCACGCGTGTCGAGCAGCGCACCGACTTCGACAAGCTGATCGTCGACGTCGAGACCAAGCAGGCGATGCGTCCCCGTGACGCCATGGCCTCCGCGGGCAAGACGCTGGTCGAGCTGTTCGGTCTCGCGCGCGAGCTGAACATCGACGCCGAGGGCATCGACATGGGTCCGTCCCCGACGGACGCCGCGCTCGCCGCCGACCTCGCCCTGCCGATCGAGGAGCTCGAGCTCACCGTCCGGTCGTACAACTGCCTCAAGCGCGAGGGCATCCACTCCGTGGGCGAGCTCGTGGCACGCTCCGAGGCCGACCTGCTCGACATCCGCAACTTCGGCGCGAAGTCGATCGACGAGGTCAAGGCGAAGCTGGCCGGCATGGGCCTGGCCCTCAAGGACAGCCCGCCCGGATTCGACCCGACCGCCGCCGCGGACGCCTTCGGCGCGGACGACGACGCGGATGCCGGGTTCGTCGAGACCGAGCAGTACTAAGAGCTCGGGACCGACTGCCGGTTCTTGGCTGCCGGCCCGCTGTGGCTGGTCGCGCAGTTCCCCGCGCCCCTATGGGGCGCGGGGTCTCCGACGAGCAAACCCGCTCGCGCGGACACTGACCCCGGTACCTGATACGGCCGGGGCAGACACCTAGGAGAAACACCATGCCGAAGCCCACCAAGGGTGCCCGTATGGGCGGCAGCGCCGCGCACGAGAAGCTCCTCCTCGCGAACCTCGCGAAGGCGCTGTTCGAGCACGGTCGCATCACCACCACCGAGGCGAAGGCGCGCAAGCTGCGTCCGTACGCCGAGCGTCTGGTCACCAAGGCGAAGAAGGGCGACCTTCACAACCGCCGTCAGGTGCTCCAGGTCATCACGGACAAGAGCATCGTGCACACGCTCTTCACCGAGATCGGCCCGCGCTACGAGAACCGTCCCGGTGGCTACACCCGCATCACCAAGATCGGTAACCGTCGTGGCGACAACGCGCCCATGGCCGTCATCGAGCTGGTCGAGGCGCTGACCGTCGCGCAGCAGGCGACGGGCGAGGCCGAGGCCGCCACGAAGCGTGCGGTCAAGGAGTCCGAGGAGGCCAAGGTCGAGGAGACCAAGGCCGACGAGGCTCCGGCCGAGGAGTCGAAGGACGCGTAAGCGTTCTGCGGGGGCTGTGCGTTCGCGGCCGCGGGTCCACCGTGGCCGGTCGCGCGGTTCCCCGCGCCCCTCGGGGCGATCGCGGGCCCGTTTTCCTCGAGGAGCGGGCCCGCTTTTGTGTTGCTGAGAGGATCTGTACGTGAGTGACGAAGCACAGCCCGGGTTCGTGCGGGTACGGCTGGACCTGTCCTACGACGGCGCCGAATTCTCCGGATGGGCCAAGCAGGCCGGTGGACGGCGGACCGTGCAGGGGGAGATCGAGGACGCGCTGCGGACCGTCACCCGCTCGGGCGGGACGACGTACGAGCTGACCGTGGCCGGGCGCACCGACGCCGGGGTGCACGCGCGGGGCCAGGTCGCCCATGTCGATCTGCCGGAGGCGGTCTGGCGCGAGCACCACGAGAAGCTGCTGAAACGGCTCGCCGGGCGGCTGCCGAAGGATGTGCGGGTGTGGGCCCTGCGGGAGGCGCCGAGCGGGTTCAACGCGCGGTTCTCGGCGATCTGGCGGCGCTACGCCTACCGGGTCACCGACAACCCCGGGGGCGTGGATCCGCTGCTGCGGGGGCATGTCCTGTGGCACGACTGGCCGCTCGACGTGGACGTCATGAACGAGGCGGCCCGGCAGCTGCTGGGCGAGCACGACTTCGCCGCGTACTGCAAGAAGCGGGAGGGCGCGACCACCATCCGCACGCTCCAGGAGCTGAGTCTGACGAAGGGCGACGACGGGATCGTCACCGCCACCGTCCGGGCCGACGCCTTCTGCCACAACATGGTGCGTTCGCTGATCGGGGCGCTGCTGTTCGTGGGCGACGGGCACCGCGGCCCGGAGTGGCCCGCCAAGGTGCTCGCGGCCGGCGTGCGGGACTCGGCCGTGCACGTCGTGCGGCCGCACGGGCTGACGCTGGAGGAGGTCGGCTACCCGGCGGACGAGCTGCTCGCCGCGCGCAGCAGGGAGGCGCGCAACCGGCGGACGCTGCCCGGGGCCGGGTGCTGCTGACCCCGGCCGCGGTGCCGCGTGGCCCCGGGCCGGCCGGTCAGCTGTTGGCGGCCGCCGACGCCTGGGCCTCGCCGCGGCGGCGGAGCTGCTGGAACGCGAACTCGGCCAGGTCGTCGCCGGTGGTGAAGACGGCGGTGTCCTTGGTGGTGACGTCCTTGCCGTTCGCGAAGCCGGTGATCGTGAAGTAGGCGTACCGGCCGTAGGAGTTGGTCGTGGAGCGGCAGATCGCGCCGTTGCAGAAGGCCTTGACGCCCCCGCCGGCGAGGGCCTTGACGATGCTCTTGCCGTCGGACTGGCTCTTGACCTTGGAGGCCTGTGCCTCGGTGTCGAAGACGGCCACGCCGACCGTGACCGCGATGCCGTCGCGGGTGTAGGTGACCCGCATGACGCGCGTGCAGCCGTTGGCGGCGAGGATCTTGCCCAGGGTGCCCGCGGCGCCCGTGGCGCACGAGGTGCTGTCGGCCTTCGCGCCCTTCTTGTACACGGCCGGGCCCATGGTCAGCTGCCGGCCGGGGAAGAGCAGGTCCGGCCCGTTGGGCGCGGTGTCCTTGGCCTTGCTGGAGACGAACTCCTTCGGGTCCAGCGGGGGCGGGGCGGTGGTCGGCGCGAACGACGGGGTGGTGGACGCGCTCGGCAGGTCGGCGGTCGCGGGCAGCGAGGACGTGGGCCGGTTGGCCTTGTCGTCGCCGTTCGCCGACACCACGCCCATCGCCACGGCGGTGCCGATGCCGAGCGTGGCCAGCGCGCCGCCGCCTATGAACAGCAGCCGGCGGCGCCTGTTGCGCGTCTCGGACGCCTCGGCGAGCGCGGCCCAGTCCGGGGTGCTGCCGTCATCGCCGGTGCCCCACGGCTGCTGGGAGTTCGGTTTCCACGGATCCCACTGGGACTGAGGTCCCCCCTGCCCATAGCTCATGGGGCGCATCTTAGACGGGGTGCGGGGTGTGCTGTTCCGTGCCGACGGGTAGCGGTTACCCCGGGATTCCAGGGCGAGGGGCGGGCAAACACGACATCTCCGGGTGCTTGGTGCGCCGTTCTCCCAGGCCGTCCCCGGACATGTGGCGCGGGCCACTTCGGAGGGGTGTTTCCGGCGCCCGGCGGGCTCGTTTTGACCCCGCCATGGAGACGCGGGTATCCTGCATCTTCGTTGTGTATTGGCGCGCTCTTCTCACGGGACGGGCCCTTACACCGGTCCACCGGGCCGATGACCAGCGACCAGCACGCGGTATGCGTCACCGCAGTGCGGTCTCGGCTGTCGTGATCGTCTTCGGTGACCTTGTCAGGACCAATTCACTGAAGAAGCGAAGGCTACGAACCGTGCGTACGTACAGCCCCAAGCCCGGCGATGTGACGCGCCAGTGGCACGTCATCGACGCTCAGGACATCGTCCTGGGCCGTCTCGCCACCACTGCCGCGTCCCTCCTCCGGGGCAAGCACAAGCCGATCTACGCGCCCCACGTCGACACCGGTGACTTCGTCATCATCATCAACGCCGACAAGGTGCACCTCTCCGGCAACAAGCGGACCCAGAAGATGGCGTACCGCCACTCCGGGTACCCGGGCGGTCTGCGCTCCGTGCGCTACGACGACCTTCTCGCGAACAACCCCGAGAAGGCCGTCGAGAAGGCCGTCAAGGGCATGCTCCCCAAGAACACGCTGGGCCGTCAGATGCTCTCGAAGCTGAAGGTCTACAAGGGTGACGTGCACCCGCACGCGGCACAGCAGCCCGTGCCGTTCGAGATCACCCAGGTCGCGCAGTAATTCCGGCCACACCCCTAGCTGAAAAGAACTGAGGAGAACCGTGGCCGAGACCACTGCCGAGCAGCCGCTCGAAGAGACCGAGCTCGTCGACATCGAGAGCTACACCACCGAGTCCGAGGTCCCCGTCGAGGGTGAGTACACCTCGGAGTCCCTGGCCTCCCGCTTCGGCGAGGCCCAGCCGGCGGCCGGCCTGGGCCGTCGCAAGAACGCCATCGCCCGCGTCCGGATCGTTCCGGGCTCCGGCAAGTGGAAGATCAACGGGCGCACGCTCGAGGACTACTTCCCGAACAAGGTGCACCAGCAGGAAGTCAACGAGCCCTTCAAGGTGCTCGAGCTCGACAACCGCTACGACGTCATCGCCCGTATCTCGGGTGGCGGTGTCTCCGGTCAGGCCGGTGCGCTCCGTCTCGGTGTCGCCCGCGCGCTGAACGAGGCCGACGTCGACAACAACCGCGGCGCCCTCAAGAAGGCCGGCTTCCTCACGCGTGACGACCGCGCGGTCGAGCGCAAGAAGGCCGGTCTGAAGAAGGCCCGCAAGGCCCCGCAGTACAGCAAGCGCTAAGCTTCGCTGCCTGTCCGTACGTATCCCGGAGCGGGACTTTCGCCTCGCTCGTTACGTACTCCGAACGCCCCGGCGGCACGCCACAGTGTCGTCGGGGCGTTCGTTTTATCGCAGCCGTGGGCGTATAACGGCACAAGGTGCTCAAAGGCTTGTGCGATGAGCTGCCCGTGGCGTCGAATGCCTGGATGCGGGAGCGGCCGCAGGCCGGCTGACCGGCGACCGGGCCCGCAGGCCCTGGAAACTGACGCTTCCTCAGGAGGACAAGTGGGACGACTCTTCGGCACGGACGGCGTGCGCGGTGTCGCCAACGCGGATCTGACGGCGGAGATGGCCCTCGGCCTGTCCGTCGCGGCGGCGCACGTGCTGGCCGAGGCGGGCACCTTCGAAGGTCACCGACCGGTGGCCGTCGTCGGACGGGACCCGCGCGCGTCCGGGGAGTTCCTGGAAGCAGCCGTGGTGGCGGGTCTGGCCAGTGCGGGCGTGGACGTGCTGAAGGTCGGCGTACTGCCGACGCCGGCGGTCGCGTACCTCACCGGCGTGCTCGGAGCGGACCTCGGCGTGATGCTCTCGGCCAGCCACAACGCCATGCCCGACAACGGGGTGAAGTTCTTCGCCCGCGGCGGTCACAAGCTCGCCGACGAGCTCGAGGACGCCATCGAGACCGTCTACGAGGAGCACCGCACCGGCGCGCCCTGGGACCGGCCGACCGGCGGCGGCGTCGGTCGCGTGCGCAACTACGACGAGGGGTTCGACCGGTACGTCGCCCACCTCGTCGCCGTCCTGCCGAACCGGCTCGACGGGCTGCGGATCGTCCTCGACGAGGCGCACGGCGCTGCCGCGTGGGTGTCTCCGGAGGCGTTCACCCGGGCCGGCGCGGAGGTCGTGACCATCGGCGCCGAGCCGGACGGGCTCAACATCAACGACGGCTGCGGGTCGACCCACCTGGACAAGCTCAAGGCCGCGGTCATCGAGCACGGCGCGGCCCTCGGCATCGCGCACGACGGCGACGCGGACCGCTGCCTCGCCGTGGACCACACCGGTGCGGAGATCGACGGCGACCAGATCCTCGCCGTGCTGGCGCTCTCCATGCGGGAGCGGGGCGTGCTGCGCTCGGACACCGTGGTGGCGACGGTCATGTCCAACCTCGGCTTCAAGCTGGCCATGGAGCGCGAGGGGATCCACCTCGTGCAGGCCGCGGTCGGCGACCGCTATGTGCTCGAGGAGATGAAGGAGCACGGGTACGCGCTCGGCGGCGAGCAGTCCGGGCACGTGATCATCCTCGACCACGCGACGACCGGCGACGGCACGCTGACCGGGTTGCTGCTGGCGGCTCGCGTCGCGGAGACGGGGCGGTCGTTGTGTGAGCTGGCCTCCGTGATGGAACGGCTGCCGCAGGTGCTGATCAATGTGCCCGACGTCGACAGGTCCCGGGTCGGGGACTCGGCCGAGCTGGCGGCCGCCGTCGGCGAGGCGGAGCAGGAACTCGGCTCCACCGGGCGGGTGTTGCTGCGGCCTTCCGGGACCGAGCCGTTGGTACGGGTGATGGTCGAGGCGGCGGACATCGATCAGGCTCGGGCTGTCGCGGGGCGGCTGGCGGATGCCGTGAAGTCGGCGCTGGGTTAGCCGAAGGCGGGCCGGGCTGATTGCGCAGTTCCCCGCGCCCCCGAGGGCTGGGTTCTGTGTGTGGTGGGGTCTGGGTGTGTTGTGGCTGGTCGCGCAGTTCCCCGCGCCCCTTGGGGGCCTGGCCCGGGCGGGGTTGGGCGGTGCGGGTTTGTTGTGGCTGGTCGCGCAGTTCCCCGCGCCCCTGAGGGGGCTGGTGTGGGCGGGGTCGGGTGGGTGGGGGGTGTGGCTCAGTGTTGTTTTGACCAGGCCCATTTCTGGATCAGGAGGGTCAACGTTCCCGCCAGGATGATGCCCAGCAGGTTCAGGAGCAGTTGCTGCGAGGAGCGCAGGGTCTGGTGGGTGTCGCCGTAGACCAGGGCCACTGCCGCGTTGGCGGCGGCTGGAACAGTGGTCACCGAGATGGCGACGCCGACCAGCGCACCCGACTTCGCGGACGTGAGCGAGAGTGTGCCGGCGGCTCCGGCGAGGACGGCCACCACGAAGGAGAACCAGTCCGGGGCATAGACGAACCCCGTGTTGGGCCGGTCCGCCTCCAGTTGGGCCTTGCTGAACAGGCCGACCGCGTCCATGAAGAGGCTGAAGCCGACGGTCGTCGCCATCGCCACCGCGAAGCCGACCAACAGGGCGATCAGCGAGCGCGCGGCGAGGCGGGGGGCGCGCTGCACGATCGCCGTGCAGACGCCGGCCAGGGGGCCGAACTCCGGGCCGACCGCCATCGCGCCGACGATGAGGATCGCGTTGTCGAGCACCACGCCGCAGGCCGCGATCATCGTGGCCAGCGTGATGAAGGCGAGGTAGGTGACGGAGAGCGTCGAGTCCTCGTGGGTGGCGTCGGTCAGGTGCTCCCACAGCACCGCGTCCGCGCCCTCGCCGGGGGCCTCCGCCTCGGCCTTGTCGGCGCGCAGGGAGAGCGACAGGTCGATGTTCTCCACGGCGATCGAGCCGGTCTCCTCCAGGCCCAACTCCTGGAGTGCGGACAGGAGTTCGTCGCCTGCCTCGCGGGCCACGTCGCACAGGACGACGTCGCCCGACGGGTTGCGGGCGGCCCGGGGCAGGACCACGAGGTGGGTGGCCCCGACGGTCCGCTCGATCAGACGGACCACGTCGTCGGTCCGCTCCGCCGGGGTGATCAGACGCAGGTGCAGCATGGGGGCAGGGTAGCCGTCAGAGTTTGCGCAGGCGCAGCCGCTGGACCTTGTGGTCGGGTCCCTTGCGGACCACGAGGCCGGCCCGGCCGCGGGTGGGGGCGATGTTCTCCACCAGGTTCGGCTTGTTGATGGTGCGCCAGAGCGTGCGGGCGTAGTCGAGGGCCTCCTCCTCG
Organism: Streptomyces sp. P3; assembly: GCF_003032475.1. NCBI lineage: Bacteria > Bacillati > Actinomycetota > Actinomycetes > Kitasatosporales > Streptomycetaceae > Streptomyces > Streptomyces sp. P3. Next base: position 1,273,519 of record NZ_CP028369.1, on the reverse strand, counting down.
GAGACCTGGGTGTACTTGCGGAAGTACGAGTCCGGGTTCTGGAAGGCGGTCTGACGCAGTTTGCGGAACCGGCTGAGGTACCAGCGCTCGATGTCCTCGGTGCTCGCGTCGACGTACACGCTGAAGTCGAAGTAGTCGGCGAGGCCGACGCGGGTGCGGCCGTCGCTGCCGGGCAGGGCGGGCTGAAGGACGTTCAGGCCCTCGACGATGAGGATGTCGGGGCGGCGGACGGTGAGCCGGCGGTCCGGCATGATGTCGTAGATCAGGTGGGAGTAGACGGGGGCTGTGACCTCGTCCTTTCCTGCCTTGATGTCGGCGACGAAGCGGGTCAGCGCGCGGCGGTCGTAGGACTCGGGGAAGCCCTTGCGGGACATCAGGCCGCGGGCTTCGAGTTCGCGGGTGGGCAGCAGGAAGCCGTCCGTGGTGACCAGTTCCACGCGCGGGTGCTCCGGCCAGCGGGAGAGCAGCGCCTGCAGCAGACGGGCGACCGTCGACTTGCCGACGGCGACGGAGCCGGCGACCCCTATCACGAAGGGGGTGCCGGACTGTGAGCCCTTCTCGCCCAGGAAGGTGTTCAGGGCGCCGCGCAGGCCGTCGGTGGCGCCGACGTAGAGGTTGAGGAGACGGGAGAGCGGGAGGTAGATGTCCCGCACCTCGTCTAGGTCGATGACGTCGCCCAGTCCGCGCAGCTTCTCGACCTCCTCGGCGGTCAGCGGCAGCGGGGTCTTCTCCCGCAGCGCGCTCCACTCGGATCGGGTGAGGTCGACGTAGGGAGTCGCCTCCGGCCTGTGCCGGTGGGCGCTCCGGGGTATCGGGGAGACCGGAGAGATCACAGTCCATTGTTAACGGAGTTCGAACGGGATGGTGGGTGGGGTCCGTCACGCCGCGGACGGGCAGCGGCGTGAGCCTGCGGCCAGGGGTGCGGACGGGGTGCTCCTACGGGGGCGGGAATTTCCGGAATCGGGCACGTGAAGGCTCTTTCGGGGCGGGGATCGGTCGTAGGCTGCCGCGCATGTGCGGAATCGTGGGATACGTGGGGTCTCAGTCGGCGCTCGACGTCGTGATGGCCGGACTGAAGCGGCTGGAGTACCGGGGGTACGACTCGGCGGGTGTCGCCGTGCCGGCCGACGGAGGGCTCGCCGCGGCGAAGAAGGCGGGCAAGCTCGTCAATCTGGAGAAGGAGCTCACGGAGCGGCCGCTGCCGGCCGGGACGACGGCCATCGGGCACACCCGGTGGGCCACGCACGGCGGGCCCACCGACGTCAACGCCCATCCGCATCTCGACAACGCGGGCCGTGTCGCCGTCGTGCACAACGGGATCATCGAGAACTTCGCGGAGCTGCGCGCCGAACTGGCCGAGCGGGGCCACGAACTGCTGTCCGAGACCGACACCGAGGCCGTCGCCCACCTGCTCGCCGAGGAGTTCTCCGTGACCTCCGACCTGGCGGAGGCGATGCGGCTGGTGTGCCGGCGGCTGGAGGGCGCGTTCACGCTGGTCGCGGTGCACGCGGACGAGCCGGACGTGGTGGTCGGGGCGCGCCGCAACTCGCCGCTGGTGGTGGGTCTCGGCGAGGGCGAGGCCTTTCTCGCCTCGGACGTCGCCGCGTTCATCGCGCACACCCGGTCGGCGATCGAGCTGGGCCAGGACCAGGTGGTGGAGCTGCGCCGGGACGGGGCGACGGTCACCGGGTTCGACGGCCGTCCGGCCAAGGTGCGGTCGTACCACGTCGACTGGGACGCGTCGGCGGCGGAGAAGGGGGGTTACGACTACTTCATGCTGAAGGAGATCTCCGAGCAGCCCAAGGCGGTGGCCGACACCCTGCTGGGACGCATCGACGCCGGCGGCTCGCTGACCCTCGACGAGGTGCGCATCCCCGCGCGGGAGCTGCGGAAGATCGACAAGATCGTCGTCGTCGCCTGCGGAACGGCCTTCCACGCGGGGCTGATCGCCAAGTACGCCATCGAGCACTGGACGCGCATCCCGTGCGAGGTCGAGCTGGCCAGCGAGTTCCGCTACCGTGACCCGATCCTGGACCCGCGCTCCCTGGTCATCGCCATCTCCCAGTCCGGCGAGACGATGGACACGCTGATGGCGTTGCGGCACGCGCGGGACCAGGGGTCGAAGGTGCTCGCCATCTGCAACACCAACGGCTCGACCATCCCCCGTGAGTCGGACGCCGTGCTCTACACGCACGCGGGGCCGGAGGTGGCCGTCGCGTCCACCAAGGCGTTCCTGACCCAGCTGGTGGCGTGCTACCTGGTCGCCCTGTATCTCGGGCAGGTGCGCGGCACCAAGTGGGGGGACGAGATCCGGGCCGTCGTCCGGGACCTCGCGCGGATCTCCGGCGAGGTGGAGCGGGTGCTGGAGACCATGGAGCCGGTGCGGGAGCTGGCCCGGTCGCTGGCCGGCAAGGACACCGTGCTGTTCCTCGGGCGGCACGTGGGCTATCCGGTCGCGCTGGAGGGTGCGCTCAAGCTGAAGGAACTGGCGTACATGCACGCGGAGGGTTTCGCGGCGGGGGAGCTGAAGCACGGGCCGATCGCCCTCATCGAGGAGGACCTGCCCGTGGTGGTGGTCGTGCCCTCACCGCGCGGGCGGTCCGTCCTGCACGACAAGATCGTCTCCAACATCCAGGAGATCCGGGCGCGGGGGGCGCGGACCATCGTGATCGCGGAGGAGGGGGACGAGGCGGTCGTGCCGTACGCCGACCACCTCGTGCGGATCCCCGCCACGCCGGTGCTGCTGCAGCCGCTGGTAGCGGCGGTGCCGTTGCAGGTGTTCGCGTGCGAGCTGGCGACCGCGCGGGGCAACGAGGTGGACCAGCCGCGCAACCTCGCGAAGTCGGTCACCGTGGAGTAGAGGTCGCCGGGGAGCGCGGGCCGGCCGGCGGGGAGTGGCGGCCGGCCGCCGGGGAGCAGGGACGCTCGCGCGTGGGGGGTGGGGGCGCATCGCGTGTCCGCCCCCCACGCACGCGGTGGTCAGCTCCGGGTGCGGCGCCTGCGGGCGGCGAACAGCTTCCAGGTCGCGAGGAGCAGCGGCAGTTCCATGATCCAGAGGCCGGTGACAGCGTCCCACTCCGGGTCCGCCAGCGCGGACTCGTCGGCGGTGACGACCCCGCACAGCACACCCCAGGCCGCCGCGAGCAGGCCCACCAGCCAGAGGGCGGCGGTCCAGCCCCGCACCGAGCCGCCGGCTCCGGCCGCCCGGGCCGCCGGGGGCCGCTTGCGCGGCTGCGGGATGTGGTCGGGTTCACGGGCCGGCATCCGCACGATCGCCTCGCCGGGCACGGCCGCGTCCAGCGCGGCGATGCGGTCCGGTGTGACGCCCTTGTACAGGGTCGGCTCCACGGTGACCGAGAAACCGTCGAGGCCGGTGAGGGTGCGGGCGCCGTCGGGGCGCGCGGTCATCGCCGCACAGGCGTCGTAGGAGACGGTGACCGGCCCCCTGGGGGTGAGCAGGCTGACGCCCTGCGCGCCGATGACCAGGGTGACGTCCTCGTTCTCCAGGGACCGGTGGCGGGTGCCGGTCACGGCGGCCGTCGAGAACTGCGGGGCGAGGGTGAGGCCCGCCCAGTCGACGGCCCGGCCCGGCACCTGCAGCAGCGCGGTGTCCCACGCCTGGCGGGCGACCTCGTGCAGGTCCTGCGTGGTCACCGCGTTCAGCTCGGCACGGTGCTGGTCGGGGGTGAGGATGCGGTGCCCGAGCAGCAGGCTCAGCGCGTACGAGGGGAGCACCGCCGCGCCGAGGTCGGGGGCGTCGTACACCTTGAGGAGCTTGCCGCGGACGGAGTCCAGCTCGGTCTGCTCGATGCGGCCCGCGCGCAGCCGGGCGAGGGTGTCGACGAAGCCGCCGACCACCGCGTCCTGCTTCTGCGGGAGCGCGTCGGCGTAGGCGGTGAGGGTGGCGGACTCGGCGTCGCGCGGGCTGTAGTCGGCCTCCGCGGAATAGGAGTAGCCGCCCTCCTGGCGCAGGTCCTGGAAGAGGGCCCGGCCGAGGACGTCCGCGAAGACACTGGCCGCGGTGGAGCGGCGCAGCACCGAGGTGAGGACCACGTGTCCGTCGTCGCCGCTGATGTACGCGGGGGTGACGGGCAGGGCGCTGGTCGCGGCCGGGGCGGGGAGGCGGGAGCCCCGGGGGAGGGTCAGGTCCAGGCCCTCGGGGACATGGTCGCTGGTGATCCACAGCACCGCGTTGTCCCTGGTGAAGCGGGTCTCAGCCCAGTGGCGGACCTGGTCGGGGGTGAGGCTCCAGGTGCCCAGTTCGTTGTAACTGGACAGTCCGTAGCCCTGGGCGCCGTACCGCCACAGCGGCATCTGGTGGTGGGGCCCGCCGCCGCGGCCGGCCGCCTCCGTGCGGAGGATCTCCCGTTCGGTCTCCAGCCGCTCCATCGGCAGGTCCCGCAGCCCGGCGCACACGCTGTTCAGGTACTCGACCACCTCCTCCTCGCTGCCCTGCACGTGGAAGAGGGTGTACGCGTTCGCCGTCGCGCCGTTGTAGTGCAGGTCGGACAGGCCCAGGCGGTGCAGGGCGAGGTGTTCGACGAGGTGGGTGACGCCGGCGGTGGCCAGCGTCTCGTCGGCGCGGCCCACCCGGAAGAAGAGACCGGCGGTGATCTCCTTGCCGGAGGCGGGGGCGTAGAGGGTGGGCACGCCGTTCGTGGTGGTGTGCGAGACGAGGCCCTCGAGAGCGGCGAGGCCGTCCAGGCCGTCGACGTCGTCGTGCTTGTTCAGGTTCGTGGTCATCGGGCGCCGCCTCCACGGGATTCCAGCGCGGCCTTGCGGAAGCCGAGGAACGCCGACTTCCGGTCGGGCAGGTACTGCCACGGGTATTCCGTGGCGCGGTCGCCGAGGAAGGCGAAGTGCGGGGCCGCGTCCGCGTAGTGGCCGCCCAGCGAGAAGGCGAACGCGAACGCGCTGTGCGCGCCGACCGAGTTCCAGTCGGGCCGGTGGTCGGGGTGCAGCACGGAGACCTGCGCGGCGAAACGCAGGTCGTCGCGGACCGGCACGCCCCGCAGGTACGCGGCGTCCTCGCCGCTCGGCAGGTCCAGCCAGTGCTCGATGTGGGCGAGGGCCACCACGGCGGCGGAGTTCGAGCCGTCGGGGGCACCGGTCGCGCACTCCCGGGCGAAGCCGTGCGCAGCCTCCCAGGAGCCGCCCCACTTCGGGCACACCTGCTGCAGCAGCTGGGTCTGCGCGCGGTAGTGGTGCGGGTGGTGCGCGGACAGCCGGTCGTAGCGGCGGCGCGCCTCGGCCTGCCCCAGCTCCAGACCGCGCGCGGTCGTCAGCCGGACGGTCCAGGCGGGGGCGTACGAGGGCTGCTCGGCGCACACCTCGATCAGCAGCCGCTCGGCCCGCCGCAGCCAGTCGTGGAACTGGCTGAACTGATCCTGCGAGACGTCCTTGGCGCGGGCGCCGCTGCGGATGTCCCAGCCGATGTACACGTACCGCTCGGCGAGCAGTGTGCGAGGCAGCGGGTCCGCGGGTGATTCGGCCGCCGCCCGCTCCAGGAAGCCCTCGACGCCGGCGGTGTCGGCGAGGAGGCTGGCGGCCGAGGAGATCTCGCCGACGGAGCCGAGCCCCGCGAAGTAGGCCCGTACGGCCGGCCAGTCCCCCGCCTGCGCGGCGGTGCGCAGCGGGATCAGCTCGGGTGTGTTGTCGTACGGGTCGAACGTCGGCCCCGAAGAGCCCATGAGTCCGCCGCTGGTCATGCTGCTGGTCTTGCTGGTCATGCCCCCGCCCCCTGGCGTCGCCTCCGCGGCGCGCGGGCTGGCCCCCCAAGGCGCGCGGCGGTGAAAGTCCGCTGTGAAACTCTGCTGTCGACTTGACGTGATGTGACGCGATCAAGTCGCCGCAGGCTAGCACCAGGTGGTGACAGCGAGGCCCTAGGGTGCTGGGCATGAGCATCATCGGGGTCGGTATCGACGTGGCCGAGATCGAGCGCTTCGCGGCGTCCATGGAACGGACACCCGGGCTCGCCGGGCGGCTGTTCCTGCGGAGCGAGTTGCTGCTGCCCAGCGGGGAGCACAGGGGCATGGCGTCGCTGGCGGCCCGGTTCGCGGCGAAGGAGGCCCTCGCCAAGGCGCTCGGGGCCCCGCCCGGCCTGCTGTGGACCGACGCCGAGGTGTACGTCGAGGAGAACGGCCGGCCCCGGTTGCGGGTGCGGGGGAGCGTCGCCGCCCGGGCGGCCGAACTGGGCGTACGGGCATGGCATGTGTCGCTGAGTCACGACGCGGGCGTGGCCTCGGCGGTGGTGGTGGCCGAGGGGTGAGGCGCGCGGGTGCGGCGAAGGGGGAGACCGGGGCAGACTCGAGCCTATGCGTACTGCCCACAGTGTGGAGACCGTCCGTCGTGCCGAGCGGGAGCTGATGGCCCGGGTCCCGGAAGGGGCCCTCATGCAACGGGCCGCCGCCGGACTCGCCGCCGCCTGCGCCGATCTGCTGGGCCGGGTGTACGGACGCCGGATCGTGCTGCTGGTCGGCAGCGGGGACAACGGGGGCGACGCCCTGTACGCCGGGGCGCGGCTCGCCCGGCGCGGGGCCGGGGTGACCGCCGTGCTGCTCGCGCCCGGGCGGACCCACCCCGGGGGGCTGACGGCGCTGCGCCGGGCCGGCGGCGCGACCGCGGCCCCCGACGGGGCAGGCGACCCGGTCCGCCGTGCCGACCTGGTGCTCGACGGCGTCGTCGGGATCGGCGGCAGGGGCGGTCTGCGGCCGGCGGCGGCGGACGTTGCCGCGCTGGTCGGGCGGTCCCGGGCCCTCGTCGTCGCCGTCGACCTGCCCAGCGGCGTCGACGCCGACACCGGAGAGGTGCACGGGAGCGCGATGCGCGCCGACCTCACCGTCACCTTCGGCACGCACAAGCCGGCGCTGCTGGTCGATCCCGCGCGCGAGTACGCCGGTTCGGTGCGGCTCGTCGACATCGGTCTCGCCGGTCACCTGCCCGCCGTACCCGAGCTGGAGGCGCTGCAGCACGCGGACACGGCCGCCCTGCTGCCGGCGCCGGGTGGTGAGAGCGACAAGTACCGGCGGGGCGTCGTCGGGATCGCCGCCGGGTCGGCCCGGTATCCGGGCGCCGCGGTGCTCGCCGTCGCGGGAGCGCTGCGCGGCGGGGCGGGGGCGGTGCGGTACGTCGGTCCGGCCGGGGACGCGGTGCTCGCGCGGTTCCCCGAGACGCTCGTGTCCGAGCGGGGCCCCGCACACGCCGGACGGGTGCAGGCCTGGGTCGTCGGTCCGGGCGCCGGGGACGACGCGGCGACGGTCGCGGAGGTGCTGGCCGCCGACGTGCCCGTGCTGATCGACGCCGACGGACTGCGGCTGGCGGACGCCGACGTGGTGCGGGGGCGTGCCGCGCCGACGCTGATGACGCCGCACGCCGGGGAGGCGGCCGCGCTGCTGGGTGTGGCGCGCGAGCAGGTGGAGGGGGCCCGGCTGGCCTCGGTGCGGGAGCTGGCGGCGCGCTACCGGGCGACGGTGCTGCTGAAGGGGTCGACGACGCTGGTCGCCGACGCGGGCGGCGAGGGCCCGGTGCGGGTCAACGCCACCGGGACGCCGTGGCTCGCCACGGCAGGCAGCGGGGACGTGCTGTCGGGACTCGCGGGCTCGTTGCTGGCGGCCGGGTTGGGGGCGCTGGACGCGGGCAGCGTCGGGGCGTACCTGCACGGCCTGGCGGGCCGGTACGCGGCGGACGGGGCGCCGGCCGGGGCGCACGACGTGGCCGAGGCGATCCCGCGTGCCTGGCGGGACGTGTGCGACTGAGGCGGCTGCCGGAGGCGGCGGCCCCGGTGTGCGCCGCCTCCCGGGTCGCCGTGCGGGGGCGTCGGCCCGGTGCCGGGAGCGCCGTGCGGCCGCTCTGCGACACTGGGCGCGATGAGTGAGACTGCCAAGCCGCCCGCCGCCCCGCCGCGCGCCCGTGCCGAGATCGATCTGGCCGCGCTGCGGGCCAACGTGCGTACCCTGCGCGCCAAGGCGCCGGGCGCGGCGTTCATGGCCGTGGTCAAGGCGGACGGATACGGACACGGGGCGGTCCCCTGCGCCCGCGCCGCGGTCGAAGCCGGCGCCGGGTGGGTGGGCGTCGCCACGCCCGAGGAGGCCCTCGCGCTGCGCGCGCACGCCGGACTGCCCGCGGACGTCCGGATCATGTGCTGGCTGTGGACGCCGGGCGGGCCCTGGCGGGAGGCCGTCGACGCCGGCCTCGACGTGTCGCTGAGCGGACTCTGGGCGCTGCGGGAGGCAGTCGAGGGCGCACGGGCCGCCGGGCGCGCCGCCCGGGTGCAGCTCAAGGCCGACACCGGGCTCGGACGCAACGGATGCCAGCCCGCCGACTGGCCCGAGCTGGTCGGGGAGGCGCTGCGCGCCGAGCGCGAGGGACTGGTGCGGATCACCGGCCTGTGGTCGCACCTCGCCTGCGCCGACGAACCGGGGCACCCTTCCGTCGCCGCCCAGCTCGACCGGTTCCGCGAGATGGTGGCGTACGCCGAGCGGCAGGGCGTCCGGCCCGAGGTGCGGCACATCGCCAACTCGCCGGCCGCGCTCACCCTCCCCGAGACCCACTTCGACCTGGTCCGCCCCGGGATCGCGATGTACGGCCTCTCGCCCAGCCCCGAGCTGGGCTCCTCCGCCGACCTCGGACTGCGGCCGGTGATGACTCTCGCGGCCTCGCTGGCCCTGGTGAAGCACGTCCCCGGCGGGCACGGCGTGAGCTACGGCCACCACTACGTCACCCCGGGTGCGACGACGCTCGGGCTGGTGCCCCTCGGGTACGCCGACGGCGTGCCCCGGCACGCCTCCGGAACCGGCCCGGTGCTGGTCGGCGGCAAGTGGCGGACGGCCGCCGGCCGCATCGCGATGGACCAGTTCGTCGTCGACCTCGGCGGCGACGACCCCGGCCCCGGCGCGGAGGCGGTCCTCTTCGGGCCGGGCGACCGCGGCGAGCCCACGGCGCAGGACTGGGCGCAGGCGGCCGGAACCATCGGGTACGAGATCGTCACGCGCATCGGATCGCGCGTTCCCCGCGTCTATGTGAATGAGTGACCGGACCGGGTAACCCGCAGTCAGTGCACGGACATCGGCCCAGGAGGAGCGGCACGTGAGCGAGAGCAGCGCGGAGGCGGTGGCGAGCGCCGCCACGGCGGTCGTCGCCGCGTCCGTGACGGGGGAGGCCGGAGGATGGCGCCGGGCGACCGGCATCGCGGGCGCCGCGATAGGCGTGATCGCCGCGGGCGCCGCGGCCGGCGTCGCCCTGGAGCGGATGACCGTGGGCCGGGGCATGCGGGCCAAGGCCCGGCTGGCGCTCGACTCGGCGGGACCGTACGGCGGGTTGCGCGGCGCCCCCGGCAAGGCGTACGCCGACGACGGCACGGAGCTGTACTACGAGGTCGACGACGTCGAGCCGCAGGGCGGCACGGCGAACCGGCGGCGCAGGCTCTTCGGGCGCAAGGCGCCGCTGCCCGTCACCGTGGTGTTCAGTCACGGCTACTGCCTCAACCAGGACTCCTGGCACTTCCAGCGGGCGGCTCTGCGGGGCGTCGTGCGGACCGTGCACTGGGACCAGCGCAGCCACGGCAGGTCCGGACGCGGCAACGCCCAGACCCGGGACGGCGTGCCGGTCACCATCGACCAGCTGGGACGCGACCTGAGGGCCGTCATCGACGCGGCCGTGCCGGAGGGGCCGATCGTGCTGGTAGGGCACTCCATGGGCGGGATGACGGTGATGGCCCTGGCCGCCCTGTATCCGGAGCTGATCCGGGAGCGGGTCGTCGCCACCGCGTTCGTCGGGACGTCGTCCGGGCGGCTCGGCGAGGTCAACTTCGGGCTGCCGGTCGCCGGTGTGAACGCGGTCCGGCGGGTGCTGCCGGGGATACTGAAGGCGCTCGGGCAGCAGGCGGCCCTGGTGGAGAAGGGGCGGCGGGCGACCGCCGACCTGTTCGCCGGGATCATCAAGCGGTACTCGTTCGCGTCCCGGGACGTGGACCCGGCGGTGGCGCGGTTCGCCGAGCGGATGATCGAGAGCACGCCGATCGACGTGGTCGCCGAGTTCTACCCGGCGTTCACCGACCACGACAAGACCGAGGCACTCGGCTGCTTCACGGACATGCCGGTGCTGGTGCTGGCCGGGATCGGGGACCTCGTCACGCCGAGCGAGCACAGCGAGGCGATCGCCGACATGCTGCCGGACGCCGAACTGGTCCTCGTCCCCGACGCCGGGCACCTCGTGATGCTGGAGCACCCGGAAGTGGTCACCGACCGCCTCGCCGACCTCCTCACGCGCGCGGGCGCCGTGCCGGCAGGGGCTACCGTGGGAGGTTATGGAGACACCAGCAGCGCCGCACCACCCGGCTGACCTTCGGATCACCGTCAACTCCCCTGAGCAGATGCGGGACTTCGGCCGTCGGCTGGCCAAGGTGCTGCGCGCCGGCGATCTCGTGATGCTGAGCGGTGAGCTCGGGGCGGGCAAGACGACGCTCACCCGCGGGCTCGGCGAGGGGCTCGGGGTCCGGGGCGCGGTCACCTCCCCGACGTTCGTGATCGCCCGGGTGCACCCCGCTCTCGGGGACGGTCCGCCGCTGGTTCACGTAGACGCGTACCGCCTGGGCGGCGGGCTCGACGAGATGGAGGACCTCGACCTCGACGTGTCGCTGCCCGAGTCGGTGATCGTCGTGGAGTGGGGCGAGGGCAAGGTCGAGGAGCTGACCGACGACCGGCTCCAGATCCGCATTCACCGGGCGGTCGGCGACACCGACGACGAGGTGCGGCACGTGACCGTGTCGGCGCTCGGGCGGCGGTGGGCGACGGCGGACCTCGGCGTGCTGTCGGCCTGACGTTCATGACGTGGCCGCCGTGCCTGACGTGCTGCCGGGCCGGGGTGCGGCCGGTCCGGGCCCGGGGTGCGGCCGGTCCGGGGTGCGGGTGTCGCCGGTCCGGTGCGCGGCCGACCTGACGCGGTGAAGGTTCCGACAACGTGTCGGCAAAATGTTGCGTTCCCTGTCCGGGGCGTGGTCACATGGTAGCAAGTTCGTAGTTAGGTCTACCTAACTATGCCCGCCCCCGAACCTCAGGAGGCGTCCATGCCGGCCACCGAGCCCCCGCCCCGGCCGTCGCGTCCGCTCGCGCCCGCCGCCGTGTCCATGCGCGACCTGCTGGCCTCGTGCACGGCCGCCGAAGCCGTGTCGACCCCTCCGCGGCTGCCCGACGCCGCACTGACGAAGAAGCCGGCCCGACGCCCCCGGGCGGCCTGACCCCGCACCGGCGTGCGGCGGCCCGGCGTCCCCGGGCGGCCCGACGCGTCATCGGACGGCGCAACGTGGGCCGATCCGCGCGAGAGGCCCTACCGGACCACGTCGACCCGTCGGCCGATCGTCGCGAACGCCCACATCGCGTCGCCGTCCGCGACGGTCTCCCGGATGCCGCCGGTCTGCACCCTCGGGTCGGGCTCCGGCAGCGAGCCGTCCAGAGCCGTGCTGAAGCCGATCACCACTTCGTCCACCTCGGCGAACCGCACGACGTGCTCGATCGGGGTGCCGTCGGTGCCGGTGATCGCGCCCGACCGGGAACCGACCGAGTAGCTGCCCGGCAGCGGGTCCACACTGCCGGGGGCGACCTTGAACGTGCGCTTGACACGACCGTCCGCGGCGACCAGCCACACCCGGTCGGCCATCAGCGCGTACACCACCCGCTCGCCCACCCCGGAGTCGTCCGGCAGCGCTGTCGAGGCGATGTTCCCGGGCGCCTTCGCCGCCTTCGCGGGTGCGCCGCGCCGCGGCTCGGCCAGATCCGCGGGCATGTTCGCCGACGCCTGGAACGCGAGGAACCCGACCGTCGCCAGGGCGGCCGCGGTGAGCCCGGCCACGAAAGTCGAGCTGCTGCTGGGCACCGGTGACCACCTCGTCCGTCCTGCGCCCGTTCCGGGCGTCTTGCCACGTTCTGCTCGATACGTGAAGTACGTCATGTTTCGCGGCGACGTTAGCAGCCGTCACGGCTGCGACCGGGACGGCAGTGTCGGGGGCTCGGGAGCCGTAGGCTGTTTGCGTGCTCTTGCTCGCTCTGGATACCGCCACCCCCGCCGTCACCGTCGCCCTGCACGACGGAACCGACGTCGTCGCCTCCTCGACTCAGGTGGACGCGCGCCGGCACGGCGAGCTGCTGCTCCCTGCCGTCGACCGACTGCTCGCCGGTGCCGGGCTCGGGCTCGACGCCGTCACCGGGATCGTCGTCGGCGTCGGCCCCGGCCCCTACACGGGGCTGAGAGTCGGTCTGATGACCGCCGACACCTTCGGGCTGGCGCTCGGCGTCCCCGTGCACGGCCTGTGCACCCTCGACGGCCTCGCCTACGCCTCCGACCTCGAAGGGCCCTTCGTGGTGGCGACCGACGCCCGCCGCAAGGAGGTCTACTGGGCGCGCTACGCCGACTCCCGCACCCGGGTGTCCGGCCCCGCCGTGGACCGGCCCGCCGACATCGCCGACGAGGTGGCCGGGCTGCCCGCGGTCGGCGCGGGCGCGTTGCTCTACCCGGACGCCTTCCCCCACGCGCACGAACCCGAGCACGTCTCCGCGGCGGCTCTGGCGAGTCTCGCGGCGGAGCGGCTGGCCGCGGGCGCGGAACTGCCCGCGCCACGGCCCCTGTACCTGCGCCGGCCGGACGCCCAGGTCCCCAGGAACTACAAGGTGGTCACCCCCAAGTGACCGAATCCGTCGACCTCGTGCTGCGCGAGATGCGCTGGTGGGACATCGAGCGTGTGCTCGAACTCGAGAAGGACCTCTTCCCCGAGGACGCCTGGTCCCGGGGCATGTTCTGGTCCGACCTGGCCCACGCCCGCGGGCCGGAGGCGACCCGGCGTTATCTCGTCGCGGTCGACACGGCCGCGGACGACCGGATCGTCGGGTACGCCGGTCTGGCCGCCGCCGGGGACGTCGCCGACGTCCAGACCATCGCCGTGGCCCGCGACCACTGGGGCACCGGCCTCGGCGGCCGGCTGCTGACGGAACTGCTGAGCGCGGCGACCGCCTTCGAGTGCGCCGAGGTCCTGCTCGAGTGCCGCATCGACAACGTCCGCGCCCAGAAGCTCTACGAACGCTTCGGGTTCGAGGCCATCGGGTTCCGGCGCGGCTACTACCAGCCGGGCAACGTGGACGCCCTGGTGATGCGCCTCACCGACCCATCGACATCCGTAGCGGGAACACAGGGAAACGAGACCAATGGCTGACGAACCCCTCGTTCTGGGGATCGAGACCTCCTGCGACGAGACCGGCGTCGGCGTCGTGCGCGGCACGACCCTGCTGGCCGACGCGATCGCCTCCAGCGTCGACGAGCACGCCCGCTTCGGCGGGGTGGTGCCGGAGGTGGCGTCCCGGGCCCACCTGGAAGCGATGGTCCCGACCATCGAGCGGGCACTGAAGGAAGCGGGGGTGAGCGCGAAGGACCTCGACGGCATCGCGGTCACCGCCGGTCCGGGGCTCGCCGGCGCACTGCTGGTCGGCGTCTCGGCGGCGAAGGCCTACGCCTACGCCCTCGGCAAGCCCCTCTACGGCGTCAACCACCTCGCCTCGCACATCTGCGTGGACCAGCTGGAGCACGGCGCGCTGCCCGAGCCGACGATGGCGCTGCTGGTGTCCGGCGGACACTCCTCCCTGCTGCTGTCCACCGACATCACCTCCGACGTCCGTCCGCTGGGCGCGACCATCGACGACGCGGCGGGCGAGGCCTTCGACAAGATCGCCCGGGTGCTGAACCTGGGCTTCCCGGGCGGCCCGGTCATCGACCGCTACGCCCGTGAGGGCGACCCGACGGCGATCGCGTTCCCGCGCGGTCTGACCGGCTCGCGCGATCCGGCGTACGACTTCTCCTTCTCCGGCCTGAAGACGTCGGTCGCCCGCTGGATCGAGGCCAGGCGGGCGGCGGGCGAGGAGGTGCCGGTGCGCGACGTGGCGGCCTCCTTCCAGGAGGCGGTCGTGGACGTCCTGACCCGCAAGGCCGTCCGGGCGTGCAAGGACGAGGGCGTCGACCACCTGATGATCGGCGGCGGTGTGGCCGCCAACTCCCGGCTGCGCGCCCTGGCCCAGGAGCGCTGCGAGGCGGCCGGCGTCCGGCTGCGCGTGCCGCGTCCCAAACTGTGCACGGACAACGGCGCGATGGTGGCGGCACTGGGCGCGGAGATGGTAGCCCGGGGCCGGGCGGCGTCCGACTGGGACCTGTCGGCGGACTCGTCGCTTCCGGTGACCGACCCGCACGTGCCCGGCCGGCACCCCGGGCATCGGCACGGCCACGGTCACGACCATGTGCACGAGGTCGCCAAGGACAACCTGTACTCATGACCGTCGCGCTGATGTGGGAGGCCCGGGCGGCGGCCGGCCGGGGCGAGGAACTGCTGCGCTGGGCGCAGGAACAGGCGCGCCGGCTCGCGCTGCGGCCCCTGCGCAGCGAGACCTTCCGGGCTCCGCAGGACCGGGTGCTCGTCATCACCTGGTGGGACGCCGGGTACGACGACCCCGGCCTGCCCGAACTTCCGGAGCCGGACGGCGATCTGGTGGCCAGGGCGGTGCACCGCTGGAGGTTCGAGGCGGTGCCGGACCGGTCCTGAGCGGTCAGGGCTCGTCCGTCTCGGCTTCCAGCGAGGCGCGGGTCGCGACGCCGTACACCCCGGGCTCGTCCTGCAGCACCGCGCGGGTGAGCTGGTAGGAGCGGACCGCGTTCTCGACCTCGACGTCGTACACGCCCTCGGCCCGGCCTCCCTGGTAGCCGATCTGCCGCAGCCGCGCCTGGAGTTCGGCCACCTCGGGACCGGTGTCCCCGAACCGCAGCACGGGCGACGCCGCCGAGGCGCTCGGGCCCGGCCCGGGAGTCGTGGTGCCGGTGGCCCCCCTGGACGGGGCCGGGGGCGGCGCGGCGGACCGGGTGGGTCTCGCCGCGGTGGGGGAGGAGGGCGTTTCCGGGGAGTCGGAGGCGGTCGGCGACGGCGGTGTCCGCGAGGCACGCGGGGTCGCCTTTCCGGCTGTGGTGACACCGGCGGACGTCACGTCGGGCACCGGCGCCCGTACGCCCCCGGGGAGCGCGCCGTCGCGCGTGGGACCGTCGTACAGGAGGAATCCAACGAGCACTGCCGCGGTCACGGCGGTCGCGAGGAGGCCGGCGAGCACCAGCAGGCGCAGAGGGCTCCGGCGACGGCCCGGGGGCGATGTGTCGTCGCCGCCCGGGCCTGCCGCGGAGTCGTCGGCCCGCTCGTACTCGCCTGACGTACGCCCGCCTGAGACGCGCTCGAGCAACCCGGTTTCACGCAACTCGGCTCCGCCTGACTCGGGTTCGAGTAACCCGGCTTCGCGCGACTCGGGCTCGCCTGACGCGGAATCGCCTTGTGCGAACCCGTCCATCCCGTCGCCCTCCTGGGCCGCCTCGGCCCCCTTCGCGGAGGGCGGTTCGCCGTGCTCTCGCGCGGGCGCCGGGCCGGTGGCGGCAGAGCTCTCGGGCAGGGCGTCGTCCTGCGGGTCCCGGCCGCCGTCGTCCTGCTGGTCCCGTCCGGCGTCGAACGTGACGAACGGCCGGATGCGCACCGGGTCGAAGTCCTCGGCGGCGGCCGCCTCCGCCGTGCGTGCGCTGCGGTGGGCGTCGGACGCGAGCCGGGCGCACACGCACGTGGGGGCGCCGTCCGCGGCCCGGGGCGCACCGCACAACGGACAGACGCCACGCTGCGGTTCACTCAACCTGAAGCACCTCTCGGACCGGGCTTCAGATTTTATTCACATCCTGCGCACACCATCCCCCCGCACGCGGTTTCCACGGCTGCGGCGCGGACAGCGCCCGCGCCGACACCGGCGGTGTCCGCCCGCCCCGGCCACGGCGGCGGACACCGTGGACACCGGGTCCGGGGGCCGGCGGACGGCGGCCCGCCGCCGTCCCCGCGTCGTACGTCAGCCGGGCGAAACCTCCGCCTCGCAGCGCAGTCGCCGCCCCGCCCCCGTCTCGCGCACCGGCCCGGTCAGCCGCAGCCGTGCCGTGGCCCGTACGTCGGCGCTGGAGGCGCCCAACCGCAGTTCCAGGTCGCCGGGTTCGACCACCCGCCGTCCCGAGCGGTCGGTGAAGGCGGAGAGGTCGGCGTGGAAGCGGAAGGTCACGCGGGCCGCTTCGGCGGCGGCCAGCTCCAGCCGCTGGTAGCCGATCAGCCGCACGTCGGGGCGGGTCACCTCGGCCACCGGGTCGTGCAGATACAGCTGGACGACCTCCGCGCCCGCCCGGTCGCCGGTGTTGCGGACGGTGACGGCGACGTCGTACGAGCCGTCCGTGCCGATCTCCGCGTCCGGGCCGGTGAAGTCCTCCCAGGCGAACGCCGTGTACGAGCGTCCGTGCCCGAAGGGGTACAGCGGGGTGGGGTCGAGGTTGCTGACCTGGCCCGCCAGGCCGAGCGGCGGCTGGAGGTAGGTCCACGGCTGGCCGCCCGGCACGTGCGGCACGCTCACCGGGAGCCGCCCCGAGGGGTTGACCCGGCCCGACAGCACTCCCGCCACCGCCGGACCGCCCTCCTCGCCGGGAAAGAACGCCTGGACGACCGCCCCCAGCCGCCCGTGCCAGCGGCCCAGCGCGTACGGGCGGCCGGTGAGCAGCACGAGGACGACCGGGACGCCCGTCGCGACCAGCGCGTCCAGCAGCGCGCCCTGGACGCCGGGCAGGCTCAGATCGGCGACGTCACAGCCCTCGCCGGACGTGCCCCGCCCGAACAGCCCCGCCCGGTCGCCGAGGACGGCCACGCAGACGTCCGCCTCCGAGGCGCGCGTGATGGCCTCCGTGAAGCCGGACGGGTCCGGGTCCGAGACGCCGCAGCCCTCGGTGAACGTCACCTTCGCGTCGGGGAGTTCGGCCCGCAGGGACTCCAGCACGGTCGGGATGTCGATGCCGGTCTCCACCCCGGGGTGGTGGGGCAGGACATGCGACGGGAAGGAGTAGCAGCCGAGCATCGCCAGCGCGTCCGCCGCCCGCGGCCCGATCACGGCCACCCGCGCGTCGGGGGAGAGAGGGAGCAGGCCGTCGGGGTTGTCCAGCAGGACCACCGACTCCTCCGCCAGCCGGCGGGCCAGCGCGCGGTTCGCGGGCGGGTCGAGGTCCACCGACTCGGGAACGTGCGGCTGCCAGTCCTCGTCCAGCAGGCCCAGATCGCACTTCTGCAGCAGGACGCGGCGCGCGGCCCGGTCGATCAGCTCCGCGGGCACCTCGCCCGCCCGTACGGCGTCGGCCAGCGCCGCGCCGTAGTACTTCACGGTGGGCAGCTCGACGTCGATGCCCGCGTCCAGCGCCAGCCGGGCCGCCTGCGCGGGGGTGCCGGCCACCCGGTGCAGGGTCTGCAGGAAGCCGATGCCGAAGTAGTCGGCGACGACCGTGCCGGTGAAGCCCCACTCCTCCCGGAGCAGGCCGGTCAGCAGTTCGGGGTCGGCGGAGGCGGGGACGCCGTCGCGTTCGGTGTAGGCGGCCATCACCGAGCGGGCGCCGCCCTCGCGGAGCGCCATCTCGAACGGGGGCAGCGTGACGTCCGCGAACTCGCGGGTGCCCGCCCGCACCGGGGCCAGATTGCGCGCGCCCGCCGAGGAGGCGTAGCCGGCGAAGTGCTTGAGGGTGGCGACGACCCCGGTGGACTCCAGTCCGCGCACGTAGGCCGTGCCGATCGTGCCGACCAGATACGGGTCCTCGCCGATCGTCTCCTCGACGCGCCCCCAGCGCGGATCGCGGACGACGTCCAGGACCGGGGCGAGGCCCTGGTGCACGCCCATCGCGCGCAGGTCGCCGCCGATGGCCCGGCCCAGCTCCTCGACCAGCGGCGGGTCGAAGGCCGCGCCCCAGGCCAGGGGGACCGGGTACGCGGTGGCCCGCCAGGCGGTGACTCCGGCCAGGCACTCCTCGTGGGCGACCGCCGGGATGCCGAAGCGGCCAGCGGCGACGATCTGCCGCTGGGCTCCGGCCAGGGCACGGGCGCCGAGCGCCGGGTCCACGGGCGCGGTGCCGAAGGAGCGGGTCAGCTGGCCGAGCCCCCGGGTGATCAGCTCGTCGTAGTCGTAGTCGGCGGTCATGTCGTGCTGGTGCGGGGCGACTCCCCCGCCGTCCGCCGCGGCGCCGACCCACACGCCGTACAACTGGGCGATCTTCTCCTCGAGCGTCATCCGGCCGAGGAGGTCGTCGACTCGGGTGGCGGCGGGCAGGGCGGGGTCACGCCAGGGGGCGGTGGTCATGAAACTCCTGTCAGAGGTCGGTGAGCCACCAGGGGGCGGTGCATCCTGGAATGCTGTGGAGCGTCCGGCGGGGCGGGCCCGTCGAATGTTTCGAGCTGTATTCCGAATGTTCCGGGAACCTATGGCGTCGGCATGGGTTCGTCAAGAGGTCGCGTGACGATACGATCGCCGCCATGACGCCCTCGGAGCCCACAGAAACGCGGACAGAAGCGCGGCCGACGCAGACCGCGACGCTCGCGGAGATCGCCCGCGAGGCCGGCGTGTCGGCACCGACTGTTTCGAAAGTCCTCAATGGTCGTGCCGACGTCGCCCCCGCCACCCGCACCCGTGTCGAGGAGCTGCTGCGCACCCACGGCTACCGGCGCCGCCGCGCGGAGGCGACCCGCTCTCCCCTGATCGACCTGGTCTTCCACGAGCTGGAGAGCGCCTGGGCGATGGAGGTCATCCGGGGTGTGGAGAACGTGGCCCGCGACGCGGGGCTGAGCGTGGTCCTCAGTGAGAGCGCCGGACGGCTCACCCCCGGGCGGACCTGGGCCGACCAGGTCGCCGCCCGTCGCCCGCACGGCGTGGTGCTGGTGCTGTCCGGGCTCGACGAGTCCCAGCGGGCGCTGCTGACCAGCCGCTCCATCCCGTTCGTGGTGATGGACCCGGCCGGCGACCCGGGCGCCGACGTGCCCTCCATCGGGGCGACCAACTGGCAGGGCGGCCTCGCCGCCACCCGGCACCTGGTGGAGCTGGGGCACCGCCGCATAGGGGCGATCAGCGGTCCGCCGCAGATGATGTGCAGCCGGGCCCGGATCGACGGCTACCGGGCCGCGCTGGAGACCGCCGGGCTGCCGGTCGAGCCGCATCTGATCAAGACCGGCGACTTCCACCACGAGACCGGTTACCGGCTGGGCCGCGAACTGCTCGACCGGCCGGACCGCCCCACCGCGGTCTTCGCCGGCAACGACCTCCAGGCGCTCGGTTTCTACGAGGCCGCCCGCGAACTGGGCCTGCGCATCCCCGAGGACGTGAGCGTGGTCGGCTTCGACGACCTTCCGGTCGCCCGCTGGGTCGGACCGCCGCTGACGACGGTGCGCCAGCCGCTGACCGAGATGGCCGAGGCGGCGGCCCGGCTGGTCCTCGAACTGGGCCGGTCGGCCTCGCGGGAGGCGCCGACGTCGACGCGGGTGGAGCTGGCCACCAGCCTCGTGGTGCGCACGAGCACGGGTGCGCCGCCCGTGGCCGGAAGTTGACCTATTGACGGGTGTGCCGGACGCCTCCACACTCCACCGAAGTCAATCGGTTGAACAGCCGAAACTTTCGGAGGCCCCCGCAATGAGATCCTCCAGAACATCTCCCCGGACTTCACCCGGGCCGTTTCCACTGCGGACCCGGCTCATGACCCTGGTCACCGGCGCCGCCGCCGCGGCGGCCCTGCTCGTCGCCGCTCCCGTCTCCCACGCCGCCGACACGCCCCTGCGCGACCTCGGCGCCGCCAAGGGCAAGGTCGTCGGCACCGCCGTCACCGGCTCCAAGCTCACCGGTGTCTACGGCGACATCGCCGGGGCGCAGTTCTCCTCGCTGACCCCGGGCAACGCCATGAAGTGGGGCTCGGTGGAGCCGACGCAGGGCGTGTTCGACTGGGCCGAGGCGGACCGGATCGTGGCGTTCGCCCAGGCCCACGACCAGCAGGTGCGCGGCCACACCCTGGTCTGGCACAGCCAGAACCCGGGCTGGCTGGACAACGGCGGCTGGACGCCCGCGCAGCTCGGCACCCTGCTGCAGAACCACATCGACACCGAGGTCGGCCGCTACAAGGGGAGGATCGCCGCCTGGGACGTCGTCAACGAACCCTTCAACGAGGACGGCACCTACCGTTCGACCCTCTGGTACAACGGCCTCGGCGCCGACTACATCGCCACCGCCCTGACCCGGGCGCGGGCCGCCGACCCGGCCGCCAAGCTCTACGTCAACGACTACAACGTCGAGGGCGTCAACGCCAAGTCGACCGCCCTGTACAACCTGGTCAGGTCGCTGAAGGAGCGGGGCGTCCCGATCGACGGGGTCGGGCTGCAGGCGCACCTGGTCCTCGGCCAGGTGCCGTCCACGTTCCAGCAGAACATCCAGCGCTTCGCGGACCTCGGCGTGGACGTGGCGATCACCGAGCTGGACATCCGGATGACGCTGCCCGCCGACAGCGCCAAGCTCGCGCAGCAGAAGGCCGACTACAAGGCGGTCACCGCCGCCTGCGCCGCCGTCGCACGATGCGTCAACCTCACCGTCTGGGGCTTCACCGACTCCGACTCCTGGGTGGAGAGCACCTTCCCGGGACAGGGCGCGGCCACCCCGTACGACGCGAACTACGCGCCCAAACCGGCGTACTACGGCATCTCCGAGGCGCTCGGCGGCACGACCACGCCGGTGCCGACCGGCAAGTGCACGGCTGCCTACAGCGTGGGCAGCCAGTGGAACACCGGGTTCACCGGAAACGTGACGATCTCCTGCTCGGGCGCCTCGCTGTCGTCCTGGAAGGTGACCTGGGCCTACGGCGCGGGCCAGCAGATCACCCAGTCCTGGAACGCCCTCTGCACCCAGTCGGGGGCGGCCGTGTCGTGCGCGAACGCCTCGTACAACGGGACGATCCCGGACGGCGGTTCGGTGAGCTTCGGCTTCAACGCGAACTGGAGCGGGAGCAACCCGGCGCCCACGGTGACGTTGGGGTGACCGGGGCCGGAGCCACGAGATCTGCCTGTGCGGAAGGCGCGTTCACGCATCCCTTCCTCACCGTCTCCTCATAATTCGGACGTACGTTCTTTCCTGTGACGGAAGTCGAGGAGCACGCAACGACCGGCAGCGGAGCGGGCCGGCGGTCGAGAGCACTCAAGGCCGCCGGCCTCACGCTGGCCGCCGTCCTGGTGGCGGGCGTCGGGACGGCGGGCTGGGCCTACTGGCACCTCAACGGCAACATCGACAGCGTCGACATCGACAACGCGCTGGGCGACGACCGCCCGGCGAAGGCGGTCACGACGCCGCCGGCCTCGGCGTCCGGCTCCCCGGCACCCACCGAGGCAGTCAACCTCCTCGTGCTGGGCTCGGACTCGCGCAGCGGCGCCGCGAACCAGGCGCTCGGCGGCGGCGACAGCACCGGCGCCCGCTCCGACACGGCGATGGTCGTGCACATCGACGCGGGCCGCACGACGGCCACGGTCGTCAGCATCCCGCGCGACACCCTCGTCACCCGGCCCTCCTGCCCGCTGCCCGACGGCGGTTCGACGGTGACGGCGTACGGCGTGATGCTCAACACCGCCTACGCGGTCGGCGGCCCGGTCTGCGCCGTCAAGACGGTCGAGTCCGTCACCGGCATCCGGATGGACCACTACGTGGAGGTGGACTTCTCGGGCTTCGCCAAGCTCGTGGACGCGCTCGGCGGGGTCACCGTCACCACCGACGAGGACATCGACGACGACGACAGCCATCTGCACCTCGCGGCCGGCACCCACCATCTCGACGGCGCCCGGGCCCTCGCCCTGGCCCGCACCCGGCACGGCATCGGCGACGGCAGCGACCTCGGCCGCATAGGCCTCCAGCAGAAACTGGTGAAGGCCCTGCTGGAGCAGATCGCCTCCACCGACCTCCTCACCAGCCCCGCCGAGCTGTACCAGGTCGCCGACGCGGTCACCGGCAGCCTGACCACCGACACCGGTCTGGACTCGCTCGCCGAGCTGACGGAACTCGGCCGGAGCCTGAAGGGCCTGTCGGCCGGGAACGTCCGGACGGTCACCATGCCCGTGGTGCCGGCCCCTTCCGACCCCGACCGGGTGGTGGCGCGGGAGCCGGCGGCGGGCGCGCTGTGGAGATCGCTGAAATAGATTCCGGTGAGGTGTCGATCCGGCCCGCCGCCGTTCGACGCAGGGGGAGAGGCCGGGAAGGACCCGGCTCACCGCACCCGAGGAGTCACCATGCCCCGCTACCTGTCACTCGTGAAGATCGACGAGGCCACCGCCCCCGCCGAGGGCCCGAGCCCGGAGCTGATGCAGCGGATGGGCGAGCTGATCGAGGAGGTCACCAAGGCCGGCGTGATGCTGGAGACCGCCGGACTGACCCCGTCCGCGCAGGGCGTCCGCGCGCACTGGGAGGGCGGGAGGATCACCCTCACCGACGGGCCCTTCACCGAGGCCAAGGAGGTCGTCGGCGGCTACGCGATCATGCAGTGCAAGGACATGGCCGAGGCCGTCGAATGGACGAAGCGGTTCCTGAAGGTGCACGAGGAGCACTGGACGGTGACCTGCGAGGTGCGGGAAATCGCGGAAGGCTGAGGGTTCTCGGCCCGAGGGTTCCGGGCCTGGGAGGTTCCGGGCCTGAGGGTTCCTGGCCTGGGGGTTCTTGGCCTGAACGGGCGCCGGGTGTTCGATGGTGAGCTGTGGAACGACAGCCCGCCCCGGACCCCGGCCCGCCTTCGCGCCCCCGCACGCCCCCCGACCCCGGCGGCGCACCGGATCCCGGCGGTACCACGGATCCCGTCGGCACCCCGGATCCCGGCGGCGCACCGCCTTCGCGCGACGCCTCGGACACCCGTACGGCCCACCCGGACGCAGGTACCGCCCCGGATGCGCGTACCGCCCGTGATCCCCGTGCGGCCCCGGATGCGCGTGCGGCCATCGAGACCGTCTTCCGTCTGGAGTCCCCCCGTGTCATCGCCGCCGTCGCCCGGCTCGTGCGGGACGTCGGCGTCGCCGAGGAACTCGCGCAGGACGCCCTGGTCGCCGCGCTGGAGCAGTGGCCGCGCGACGGAGTGCCGGACCATCCCGGCGCCTGGCTGACCACCACGGCCCGGCGGCGCGCCGTCGACCTGATCCGACGGCGCGAGAACCACTCCCGCAAGCTCCAGGAGATCGGTCGCGACCTGGAGACCACGACCGCCGCTCCCCAGGAACCCGCCGATCCCGACGACATCGACGACGACCTGCTCCGGCTCGTCTTCACCGCCTGTCACCCGGTGCTCTCCGCCGAGGCCCGCACCGCCCTCACCCTGCGCCTGCTGGGAGGCCTGAGCACCCCGGAGATCGCCCGCGCCTTCCTGGTCCCCGAGCCGACGGTCGCCCAGCGGATCGTGCGCGCCAAGAAGACCCTGGCGACCAGGAACGTGCCCTTCGAGGTGCCGTACGGCCCCGACCGAGAGGCCCGGCTCGGGTCCGTCCTCGACGTCATCTACCTGATCTTCAACGAGGGGTACGCGGCCACCGCCGGCGACGACTGGCTGCGCCCGGCGCTGTGCGAGGACGCCCTGCGGCTGGGCCGTCAGCTCGCGGCGCTGATGCCGAAGGAGCCCGAGGTCCACGGCCTCGTCTCGCTGCTGGAGTTCCAGGCGTCCCGGACGGCCGCCCGCACCGCTCCCGACGGTACGCCCGTGCTGCTGAAGGACCAGGACCGCCGACGCTGGAACCGCATGCTGATCGCACGCGGCATCAACGCCCTCGACCGGGCCCGGAGCCTGGCGGCGGGCGCGGCCCCGGGCCCGTACGCCCTCCAGGCCGCCATCGCCGCCTGCCACGCGCACGCGTACAGGTACGAGGAGACCGACTGGGCGGGCATCGCCACCCTCTACGGGCTGCTGGCGGCCCGCTTCCCCTCCCCGGTGGTCGAGTTGAACCGCGCGGTCGCCGTCTCGATGGCCGAGGGCCCGGCGGCCGCCCTGGCCATCGTCGACGCCCTGACGGCCGAACCCGCCCTGCGGGAGTATCACTTGCTGCCGAGCGTCCGCGCCGACCTGCTGTCCCGCCTCGGCCGCACCGCGGAGGCCCGCGCCGAGTTCGAACGGGCGGCGGCGCTGACGGCCAGCGCCCGCGAACGACACCTGCTGCTGCACAGGGCGGCGGCGTCGGACTGACGGGGGCGGGTGGGTCGGAAGAAGGACGACGCCGGCACCCGGCACGCCGGCACCGCTTTCCTGACCGGCGTCAGGAGGTGGCGGGCTTCCCGATCAGCATGGTCGGGGCGCCCGCCACTCGTGTGAGGAACACCGTCACCGCCTCGGAGCCCTGCGGCCTGGGGAGCACCTTCTTCCGCAGCTCCTCCGGCTCCACCGCCGACCCCCGCTTCTTCACGGTCAGGACGCCGACCCCCCGCTCCCGCAACAGCGCCTTCAACTTCTTCACACCGAAGGGGAGTTGATCGGTGATCTCGTAGGCGGTGGCATACGGCGTGGCGCGCAGCTCGTCGGCCGTGACATAGGCGATCGTCTCGTCGACGAGCCCGCCGTCGAGCTCCCGGGCCACGTCGGCGACCAGATGGGCCCGGATGACGGCGCCGTCGGGCTCGTACAGGTACCGCCCGACCGGCCGGACGTCCGGGTCGGGCAGGCCGGCGCCGAGCAGGGTGCGCGGCCCCGGCAGCAGAGTCGCCCGGACGGTCCCCGGTGCGGCGGTCCCGAACCACAGCACCGCCTCCTTCACGTCCCCGCCGTCCGAGATCCACTCGGCCTCGGCCTCGGCGGGGATCGCCTCGTGCGGCACCCCGGGCGCGATCTTGAGAGCGGCGCGTGGCGCGGCGAGGGCGGCCCCGACCGCCCACGACAGGGGAGGCGAGTACGCCTCGGGATCGAAGATGCGCCCCCGGCCGCCCCGGCGCGCCGGATCCACGAAGACGGCGTCGTAGCCGTCGGTGTCCACCTCGGTGACGTCCGCCTGCCGCACCTCGATCAGCTCGCTCAGCCCGAGCGCCTCGGCGTTCGCCCGCGCCGCCTCGGCCGCCGCCGCATCCCGGTCCACCGCCAGCACCCGGATGCCGGCGCGGGCGAGGGCGATCGCGTCGCCGCCGATCCCGCAGCACAGGTCCGCGACGGAGGTCACACCGAGCGTCTTCATCCGCTCGGCCCGGTAGCCGGCGACGCTCGCGCGCGTCGACTGCTCCACCCCGTTCGGCGTGAAGAACATCCGCTCCGCGTCGCGCGCCCCGAACTTCACCGCCGCCCGCTGCCGCAGCCGGGCCTGGCCGAGGGCCGCGGAGACCAGGTCGGCGGGATGTTCGCGGCGGAGCCGGGTGGCGACGGCGAGTTCGTCGGCGGGGGCGGTGCCGCGCACCGCGTCGAGGAGGGCGCGGCCCTCGGGAGTGCGCAGGGGGGCGAGGTCGTTCACCGGGTCATTGTGGGCCAGTCGGTGGACAGCGCGCCTCCGGCGGCGGTGTCGGACCGGCTTCGGGAAGGGCGACTGCGAAGATCCGGCGCCATGGGACCTGTCGTACAAAATGACATGAACGGCCTCGATGGGCCGGCCCGTCGCCGCCCCCGTACGGAAACCCGTCCCGGCAGGGAAATCCGCTCCGGAGACTGGAAGGGCACCATGCCCGATCCTGTCCGCCGCTTCCTGGACGAGGTCACGGCGAAGGGCTACACGGTGGCCCGTCTCGAGGACTACCTGTGAGGGCGCGACGCAAGGGCGCGGGACCGGCGGCCGTCCTGCTCGTCGCGCTCGTCCTGACGACCCTGAGCGGCTGCGCACAGTCCGTCGACCCGATCGAACGGCTGGGCAGGAAAGCCGCGGCCCGGGTCCACCCGGCCGGCCCGGCCGCCGGGCAGCCCGCCTACCGCCGCTGGGGTCTGACGGCACCCCTGGCCCCCGCCCCGGCCCACCCGGCCCGCTCCCTGGCGGGCAGCCCCGGAACCGCCCTCCCTCCGGTCGTGGACCATGTCCCGACCGCCGACAGGGTCGTCTTCCTCACCTACGGCGACGGCGCCGAACGCGACCCCCGCTTCGCCGACATGGTCCGCGAACTGCGCCTGCCGGTCAGTATGTTCCTCACCGACAGCGTGATCGGCCCCGGCTACGGCCGGCTGGCCAGGCTGCAGTCGGTCGGGGCCAGTGTCCAGAACCACACCCTGGACCACCCGGCCCTGCGCGGCCTGCCCTACGCCGGCCAGCGCGCCGAGATCTGCGGCCAGCAGGACAAGCTGCGCGCCCGTTTCGGCCTGCGCCCCCGCCTGCTCCGCCCGCCCTACGGCGCCTACGACGCCACCACCCGGCGCGCCGCCGCCGACTGCGGCATCGCGGCCGTCGTCCTCTGGCGCGCGTCGATGGGCCCCACCGCCCTCACCTACGCCCACGGCCCCCACCGCCTCCACCCCGGCGACGTCATCGCCGTGGCCCCGGACGAGACGACCGCCCCGGACCTGCGGGACCGGACGACGCGACTCCTGCGCCGGATCCAGAACGAGCACCTGACGGTGGCCCGCCTGGAGGACTACCTCTGACAGCCCGTCCTCCCGCGTCGACCGGAACCTTGGAGCCGGGACACCGACTGGTACGGCGGCTGGTACGGCGGCTGGGGTTCGTCCTCTGAGCCCGTCCGGCGTCAGAGGACGAGGCCCGTCCAGGACCGAAGCGGGGTCCGGGGGCGCCAGTCCCCGGAAACGGGGCCCTGTCACCGGGCGACCAGGACACTCACGGCGGCCGAAAACCTGGCGACGCGCCGCACGCATTGGCACTCCGCTTGACCGAGTGCTAATCGCGGTCATAGTCTCAGGTCTGGCACTCCCCACCGGAGAGTGCCAACAACGCGACGGGCAGGTCCGGCACCCGCGACGACGGATCCACCTGGTCGCCACCTCAGACAGTTAACCCCGTGAGATCTCCGAAGGGGGAGGTCGGATCGTGACGACCACCAGCTCCAAGGTTGCCATCAAGCCGCTCGAGGACCGCATTGTGGTCCAGCCGCTCGACGCCGAGCAGACCACCGCCTCTGGCCTGGTCATCCCGGACACCGCGAAGGAGAAGCCCCAGGAGGGCGCCGTCCTCGCGGTGGGCCCGGGTCGCTTCGAGAACGGCGAGCGCCTGCCGCTCGACGTCAAGGTCGGCGACGTCGTCCTGTACAGCAAGTACGGCGGCACCGAGGTGAAGTACAACGGCGAGGAGTTCCTCGTCCTCTCGGCTCGCGACGTGCTCGCGATCATCGAGAAGTAATTCACCCAGTTTTGCAGTGAACTGCGCTCCTGGCCCCGCGTGTTTGTGAAGCCGGGTGCCGGGGGCGCAGTTCGTTTCTCCCACTTTTTCCGAGAGGGCTGAACCGCTCCCATGGCGAAGATCCTGAAGTTCGACGAGGACGCCCGTCGCGCCCTCGAGCGCGGCGTCAACAAGCTTGCCGACACGGTCAAGGTGACGATCGGCCCCAAGGGCCGCAACGTCGTCATCGACAAGAAGTTCGGCGCCCCCACCATCACCAACGACGGTGTCACGATCGCCCGTGAGGTCGAGATCGAGGACCCGTACGAGAACCTCGGCGCGCAGCTGGTGAAGGAGGTGGCGACCAAGACCAACGACATCGCGGGCGACGGTACGACCACCGCCACCGTGCTCGCCCAGGCGCTGGTGCGCGAGGGCCTGAAGAACGTCGCCGCGGGCGCGTCCCCGGCCGCCCTGAAGAAGGGCATCGACGCCGCCGTCAAGGCCGTCTCGGACGAGCTGCTGGCCTCGGCCCGCCCGATCGACGAGAAGTCCGACATCGCCGCCGTCGCCGCGCTGTCCGCCCAGGACCAGCAGGTCGGCGAGCTCATCGCCGAGGCGATGGACAAGGTCGGCAAGGACGGCGTCATCACCGTCGAGGAGTCCAACACCTTCGGTCTGGAGCTGGACTTCACCGAGGGCATGGCCTTCGACAAGGGTTACCTGTCGCCGTACTTCGTGACGGACCAGGAGCGCATGGAGGCCGTCCTCGAGGACCCCTACATCCTCATCAACCAGGGCAAGATCTCCTCGATCGCCGACCTGCTGCCGCTGCTCGAGAAGGTCATCCAGACCAACTCCTCCAAGCCGCTGCTGATCATCGCCGAGGACCTCGAGGGCGAGGCGCTCTCCACCCTCGTCGTCAACAAGATCCGCGGCACCTTCAACGCGGTCGCCGTCAAGGCCCCGGGCTTCGGTGACCGTCGCAAGGCGATGCTCCAGGACATGGCCGTCCTCACCGGCGCCACCGTCATCTCCGAGGAGGTCGGCCTCAAGCTCGACCAGGTCGGCGTCGACGTGCTGGGCTCCGCCCGCCGTGTCACCGTCACCAAGGACGACACCACCATCGTCGACGGCGGCGGCAGCTCCGAGGACGTCGTGGGCCGCGTCGGCCAGATCAAGGCCGAGATCGAGAACACGGACTCCGACTGGGACCGCGAGAAGCTCCAGGAGCGCCTCGCGAAGCTGGCCGGCGGCGTGTGCGTGATCAAGGTCGGCGCCGCCACCGAGGTGGAGTTGAAGGAGAAGAAGCACCGTCTGGAGGACGCCATCTCCGCGACCCGCGCCGCGGTCGAGGAGGGCATCGTCTCCGGTGGCGGCTCCGCGCTGGTCCACGCCGTCAAGGTCCTCGAGGGCAACCTCGACAAGACCGGCGACGAGGCCACCGGTGTCGCGGTCGTCCGCAAGGCCGCCGTCGAGCCGCTGCGCTGGATCGCCGAGAACGCGGGCCTCGAGGGCTACGTCATCACCTCCAAGGTCGCCGAGCTCGACAAGGGCCAGGGCTTCAACGCCGCGACCGGCGAGTACGGAGATCTGGTCAAGGCCGGCGTCATCGACCCGGTCAAGGTCACCCGCTCCGCCCTGGAGAACGCCGCCTCCATCGCCTCCCTCCTCCTGACGACCGAGACCCTCGTCGTCGAGAAGAAGGAAGAGGAGGAGCCGGCCGCCGGCGGTCACGGCCACGGCCACTCCCACTGACCCAGGTCAGCACCCACCGCAGTACCGAGGCCCGGCCCCCCGTTCCACCGGGGGCGCCGGGCCTCGGCGTTCGCCGGACGCGCGTCGGCCACCGTCTCGGACAAGGAACCCGAAGCCCCCGGCGAGCACCGCACGCACGCCGAGCGAAAGCGCGTCCGTGCCGCGTCAGTCGGCGGCCAGTGCCAGGAGCGCGGGTGCCACGGGCCCGGTCACCTGCTGCCGCCAGGCGGCCAGCCCGGCCCGCTCCCGCTCGGGCGGTTCGGCGAAGCGCCTCGGACCGACCGGGGCCCGGCTCCAGTCGAACAGGGTGTCGGCGTCCAGGTCCAGTGACTCGCCTCTGGGTGTCCCCGAGACCGACGCGCGCCGCGAGCAGAGCTCGTAGGGCCCGGTCACGGGTGAGTACGGAGCCTGCCCTCGGCCAGCCGTCCGACGGTCTCGCCACTCCTGGCCCGTGGCTGCTCCCGCTCCCCGGTGTCCGTCACAGTCCTCCTCATCCTGCCAGGTCGGGGCCGGGGACCGGAGGGGCCGGGAGCAACCGAAGAGAACACGGCGGCGGGCGCGCCGAGGGCGAGGCGAGCGCGAGAAGGTCGGATCATATGATTGACGTCTGATGGGCGGGGGCGCTGTCGTTCAGGGGCGCGCGACACCGAGGGGGCGGGCGCACGGTATGGGACAGCACGGAGTCGGCTCGCCGCAGGGCGGCACTCCGGATTTCAAGGCGACCGCCGAGGACCTGACGAAGCTCGCGGGCGACCTCGGCGACATGCGCGAACACCTGGACGGCCAGGTCACGCGCATGGACGCGATCGTCGACCGGATCGAAGCGGGCTGGCGCGGCCCGGCGGGAACGGCGTACCGCGACTTCCATCGCGCGGCCGCCGAGGACGCCGTACGCATCCGGGAAGTCGTGAAGCTGCTGGAGGAGGCCGTACGGCTGAGCCGGGACGGCTTCTCCAAGACCGACCTCGACGTGCTGGCCGCGATGCGCCAGGTCAGCGTGGACGTCGACAGCGAGGTCGACAGGCTCTCCACGCCGAACGTGGAGGTGGCGACACCCCCGCGCAGCACTCTCGACGCGTACTGACGCACGCCACGCTCTGCGCACGGCCACCGCAGACGCCACCAAGGGGGAACATGTCGAACGGGTCAGTACCCGAGGAGCAGATCACGGTCTCCTTCGCGGCGCTTCAGGAACTCGCCGCCGAACTGGAGGACATCCTCAAGAAGCTCAACGAGAAGCTGGAGGCGCTCTACGGCCGGGTGGAGCCGGTGGTGTTGTCCTGGAGGGGCGAGACCAGAGAGGTCTTCGTCGACAAGCTCGACGAATGGGACCGGTCGGCCCAGGACCTGGAAGCGGCCCAGAAGTGGCTGCACGACTTCGTCACCACCGGGCACCTCAACTACACGGCGGCGCACCGGGCGGTACTGCGCGGCTGGGGTGCGCTCTGATGGCCACACCGATTCCGGCGCCTTCCGCGAGTCCCACTCCCACCCCGTCCACGGGGGGCGGTCTGCCTCAGCCGTCCGGCTCCGGCGGCGCGAGCCCGACGCCGCATCCGTCGCCCGGCGGTCTCACCGACCCCGCCGGCAACGACATCTCCCGCGGCGACACGGACTCCGACCGCCACCGACGCACCGCCGAGCTGCAGGCGATGAAGCCCGCACCGCCTGGCAACATCGTCGGCTTCGACGTCCAGCCACAGCACGTGTATTACGCCTCGTACATGCTGCGCAACGCACAGTACGACTTCGCCGGCCAGGCCACGAAGCTGGTCGAGGGGCTCGACGGGCACGAGCACGCGGTCGGCTGCGGCACCGGCCCCGAGGCTTTCGCCAAGGCGTACGCCGACACCGCAGTCCTCTTTCTCGAGGTGTGGAACAGGACGACGGAAGGCGTCGGCGGCGCCGCGGTCGGCCTCACGGTCACCGCGAACAACTACCTCCGGGCGGACCACACCCTCCACCCCCTGACCCCGGTGCTGGCGACGAAGAACCCGCCGGACGTCCTGAAGAGTGCCCGTGCGTCCGGGCCCGTCGCCGAACTCGGCTGGGGCAACGCCCAGGGTGAGGACGGCTGGGGCAACGCGATCATCGACGAGGTCTCGGGTGCGGTAGCCGCGGTCGGGGCCGAGATCCTCCGCCCGATCCTCAGCCACGCCCTGCGTCACGGCAAGGTCGCCGACATCACGCCCGGCGGCGACGACAGCGCCCTGCCGGAGATCGCCAAGGCCTGGCGGCAGGCCGCCAAGGAGGCCAAGACCTCCGCGGAGGCCTTCGACGACGCCATCGCCTACATCACCAACCCGGCGACGGGGCACGACGAGTGGCAGAGCGCGATGAAGCAGTTCTGCTCGGCGATGTGGGGGACGTCGGACTGGGGCAAGGAGCATCACGGCTACAAGTGGGCCCACAAGGAGGGCAAGCAGCCTGCTCTCGACGTTCTCCAGGACACCGCGCGGGATGTGGCGACGGCGTGCGACGGGGTCAGCGCGGAAGTGACGAAGATCCGCTCCACCATCGTCGACGTCTACAAGGACGCGGCGACCAAGACCTTCGCGGTGAAGAGTTTCAAGGATCTCCTCGAACTGATCGGCGAGCTCCCCGCGCTGGCGGCGGAGTTCATCACCAACATCGACACGGGCCGCCTGAACAGCGCGGTGGACTCCTACAACCGCGAGATACACGGCCTCGGCGACGGGCTGACGAAACTGAAGCCCGCGCTGGAGGAGGCGAAGCGCAGCGTCCCAACCTACTCTGCGGAAGAGGCACGGGCCGAGGCATTCGGAGCCCGCTCGCTCAATGACTTCAAGGGACAGCCGCTCTACACGGTCGCAGGGGAGGAAAAGGACAATCATTTCTACACGGTTGACCTGGCGAACCAGGAGGGCGTGCATGGAAGCCATGTGATCGACAAGCACGTCGGGCAGTCCGACGCGCAGCTCGTGAACCGGCTGCGGGACCAGCCAGGAATCACCGCCGCTTCTACGTTCACGGACCTTGCCACAGCACAAAAGGCGACGCAGAGCGCCATGGATGAGATCGGCCCGTCCAACACTCCTGCGAACGCTGGCAAACCTAATACCGGGGTCAATAATCCAGAGAAGATCGAGAAGTGGCTGTCGCGGCCACGGTCCGACAGTTCGAAGCTTGAACTGGACCCCGTGGAGTTCGACTACGTCACGGGAAGAACCATCCCGAGCGGTTCGACCACTGCTCATGAAACCCACAGCGTCAAGGTGATTCTCAAATACAAGAACGGTATCGATCCGCCTTACGTTGTCCTTACTTCCATGCCGAAGTGATCTGTGTACCCGAGTGAGTGATGTCCGTGAGCGTAGGAACCCTGCCCGAGTGTGCGTCCACCCTGTTCGACCCGCTTCGCGCCGTCGTCTGTCTGACCCCCAGAAGCTATGAGGATTGGGCTGACGACCTGGTCGCCTTCACGCGCGGTGATTGTGGTGGGAAGAGCGTTGGTGTTGACCCGGTCCCGATGTTCGAGGCTGTGACCGGTGAGCTAGTGAGGCAGAACCTCATGCCGGTCACGGCAGGAGGTGCAGAGGAGTTGCTGAAGTTCCTCGCGGTGGGATCCTTCTACGAGGGGCCGGATCCGTCACTTCGTGAAGCGGATGAGGTCAGGGACGGGTGTGTTCGCGATGTCCTGGCCTCTGTCGGCGATTCCGTCGAATTCTTCACGAACCATGGACACGCCGAGGACGGCCCGGACGCGGAGTTCCTGGTGTCCGGCTTCTACTGGAATTCCCTTGCCGTCACGCTCTACGACGTCTGCCTAATCGGGGTTACGCCGGAATGGCTGCTGGTCGCCTGGAGATTCGAGGACGCCTGAACGGGAACCGCGGACCGAAGTTCGGTTGGTGTCACACCCCGGAAAAGGGGCGGCCTTCCGGATCTTTCATCCCCAGTCGAATAGGCGTTCCCTGGACGCCTCGTACCTTCCCAGCGAAAGTGGTGATCGTGTCCGAGACAGCTCCTGTGCGTACCAGGACGTCGACCTACCCCGACCGGGAGACGGCTCAGTGGGCCACCCAGCAGGTGGTCACCGCCAACGAGCAGCTCATCCACCGGTGGCTCGCCCAGTCCACCCGCGCACGTCTGACCGTCGAGGCGTCGTGGCCGTCGCGGGAGGAGCCGGTGGGGCGGGTGCTGCTGCAGGCGATGATGCTGGCGGGGCGTGGCCCCGTCGACGTGCGGGCCGCCCGGGTGATCCTCAGGCGGGACGCCGGCCGACCCCACGGCTTCGCCGTCCAGACCACCTTCCCCGTCTACCTGTAGCACTTGTAGAGGCTGACCATCGTGCCCCTGAGCCCCCTCGAACACGACCGCCGCTACGGCGAACTCGACCAGGTCGTCCGCGCCTACGCGGGACAGCAGGCCGACGACACCCCGGACCGGCCGAGCCAGGCGCTGACCGCCTACCTGCGCCAGACCTGGCACGACAGGCCATGGGCCCTCGCCGTCGCCGAGCGCCAGTTGCGGGAGTACGCGGACCATCCGCCGGGACGGCTGAGACTGCGCCTGGGCGAGTTCTATCCCGTGCCCGACGTCGGCCTGCCGGACAGCGAGATCCAGCGGTGGCTGTACTGCCTGGCCGACCACATCAGGCACAGCGTCGAGCAGGGCGAGGCACCACCTCCGTCCACCCCGGCGACGCACTGGGAGTGGCACGCCCGTTTCCCCGAACTCGGGCAGTTCCTCGGCGGCTGGTTCTCCCAGGACATGCCCGACGAGTTCGCCGGTCACGACGCCGCCGTCGACGACTACCGGGCCACGACCGACGCCCAGCTGGTGGCTCGGCTGGTCGGCGAGCTCCATGAACTGCTCGCGCTCGACCTGGACGAGCCCGACTGCGCACTGGCTCTGGCCGAGCTGGGCATGGAGGTCGACCCGCCGGCGCCGTACGCGCTGAGCGGCTGGCTGGAGCTGGTCGCCCACCGGCTGGCCGGGCCGCGGGCCGTGTACGCGCCGGAGACGACGGAGGGCCGGGAGTGACCCTCCCGGCGGATGAGCCGGGGCCGCTCCGCGACGGTCTCGTCGTGGGGACGGACGGGGTCCGCTTCGCCGCGCTGATCCAGGTGGCCGACGACTGACGCGGCGTTGTTCAGGGGCCGCAGGAGACGACGGCCCATACGGTCTTTCCGGGCGCACCCGGCCGGGGTGCGACGCCCCAGTCCTCGGCCAGCGCCGCCACGAGCGTCAGGCCGCGCCCGCCGTCCGTGAGCGGCCGGCCGTCCGGGCCCGCCTCCTGGACCGGCAGCCGCTCCCCTCGGACGTCGGTGACCTCCATGCGGACGTGCCCCGTGTCGTCGTCCCTGCTGAGCCGCAGCTCGGCGTCTCGGCCGGGCACCCGGCCGTGGGGTGACGGCGTTCGCGGCCAGTTCGGCTGTGATCAGTTCGACGGCGTCGTTGATGGCCGTGCCGTACGGCCATCCCCAGGCGTCCATCTGCTGGGAGGCGATGCGTCTGGCCAGGCGGGCGCCGCGCGGGGTGGAGCTGAACCGAAGGGTGAGGCCGGTCTCGGGGGCGGGCCGGAGGGCGGTCGTGCCGACGGGGGTGTCGTCGTGGGGGAGGGGCA
Organism: Streptomyces sp. P3; assembly: GCF_003032475.1. Lineage (NCBI taxonomy): Bacteria > Bacillati > Actinomycetota > Actinomycetes > Kitasatosporales > Streptomycetaceae > Streptomyces > Streptomyces sp. P3. The sequence continues at coordinate 1,239,053 of NZ_CP028369.1, read as the reverse complement.
TGTGCCGAAGATCCCGTGTCCGGGGTGGCTGTGGCCAGGGGTGACGGTGCCACAGCCGGGGCTTGTCGGGGCGCGGCGGGGTTCTGTGGGCGTGGTCGGGTGTGGTCGGGTGCGGGGCTGTGGAGCCGTCGGCGGACCGGGATCAGCGTCGAGCAGGAGCGAACAGTTCGCGGGAAGTTGTTGACAGTAAGCCGTCAGTGAGGTCTAGGGTGTGGGTGAGCGGGCCCGTTCGGGCGCTTGCGCAAGGGGAGAGTGAGCTGTGACGATCAAGGTCAGTCTTGAGGTGAGCGCGGAGGAACTTCCCGCGCTGATCGACGTGTTGGCGGCCCACGGTGCCGAGTTCGACCTGCGCACCACGTCGCGTCAGGCGGCGGCGCCGGAGCCGTCCGTCCTGGACCCGGAGGTGCTCGCGCTGATTCGCACGCGGGCTGCGTCGCAGTACGCCGACCTGTTCGTCTCCTTCGTGGAGAAGGAGGTTCGGGAGCACGGAGCGGTCGCCGAGCTGGGCACCGAGAAGACGAGCTACGTGAAGCTCTATGTGCCGGGCCCGCGCAAGGTGGGCGCGTACTGCTACGTGCGGCCGGACCGCACCTACCTCGACTTCCGCCTGCCCGGCGACGCGGCCGAGGGCTGCCGTTTCGCCGCCGCGCGCAACGTCCAGGCCGACAACGCGCACGCCGTGCGCCTGCCCCTCACGACCTCCGACGCCCTGCCCGAGGCGTACCGGCTGGCCCGTCGGTCCGCGGCGGAGGCGGAAGCGGCGTGACCGCGAAGCGCTGTCAGGCTGCGTAAGAACCCTCTGCTCGTTGCGGCGAGCGGACGCGAGGCCCGCCCGGAATCAGGCGGGCCTCTGCTCTTGCGTGGGCCCTGTCGGCCGGAAGCAGCGTGGTGCACAGGGAGACCGGGTCGAGCCGCTTGAGGCCGGGGCTCTTCTTCCGTGGTAGAGGCTGAAGCCGCCGAGGTGCACGTTGGTGGTCAGCCGATTACCGTACGCCGTCGAAGAGTTGGAGGGCAGCTTTCGCGCGGCGTCTGCATGCCTGGATCGGCCGTGCAGCGTGGGCAGAGCGTCTCGTCGTTCAGCGGCCGGAAGAGCATGGGCTGGATGTGGGGGCCCTCGCACTCCCGGGCTCCGGTGAGGCGGGGGGAGAGGCGGGGGCCGGTGATGTCCGCGGTCGAGGGTGGGTCCGCTGCGGGCGGCGGCGGCGGTGGTTTGGGTGCGGGGACGGTGGGGACGTCGCGGAGGAGGTGGCGCAGGAGGCCGCCGGGGCGGTGGACGGGGGTGCCGTCGTCGGGGAGGCCGCGCAGGATGTGGGCGCGGACGGCAGTGGGCGCGTGACCTGCGGCGAGCCACCGGGCGGTGAGGTGCGTCAGCTCGGCCTGCATGGCCCGGGGGATGTGGCGGAGGTCGGGGGAGAGGTGGGGGAAGGTGGCGGCGAGGGCTTGAGCCGCTTCGAGTGCGGCGAGGGGCGGGGCTGCCGGTTCCGGTTCCTGCTCCCGTTCCCGCTCTGGTTCCGGTTTCGGTTCCCCGTCCGGATCCGGTCCGGGCTCGGGTGCGGGGGGTTCGGGGGGTTGGTGGGGGGTGTTCTCACCGGGTGTCTTGTTGGGATAGCCGTCGGAGAGCGGAGGGGTCGGCTCGCCGACGGCCGGGATCCGGGGACTCGGTGCGACCTGCGAAGACACGGGAGATACGGGGGTTACGACCGCTGCGGCGACTGCTACGGGCAGCCGCGCGAGGATCTTGGCGGCCTCGGCCTCGTTCAACGGGACGCTGGAGACGAGCTGTTGGGTGACCCAGCGACCACCGGGCCCCTGGAGGCGTCGCTCGTGCACGAAGCCCTCCGCCTTCAGCTGCCGCTTGGCCCGGGTGAAGGCGCAGCCGCCGATGTTGGCGCGTTCGGCGGTGCGCGAAAGAGGTTCGCGCGCCCCCTCCGGGAGAGAGAGCTGCCAGGTGAGGAGTCGAACGGCGTCCGAGGAGAGGCGGGGATGCCGGATCAGGTCGTGGGAGTACTGGGTGAAGGCGCGCGGGGGCGCGATATGGTGCCGGTAAATCACGGTGGAACTCTTCTTTCCACTGGTGGTTCAGGCCCTCGTGAGCGGTTGCACCCGCTACGGGGGCCGTATTTGTGCTGACGGTACCGCACGGAGAGTGCATGGCTGGATGCGTTGAGTGAAGAAAGCTTTCTGGCGGGCGTTCACCCACACGAACCAACTTGGTTTGTTCGAACCCCTGTTGAGCTGCGCTGCTCCTAACCTGCCCTCACTGACAACGGAGTCACGAGGGAGCGAGGCGGGATGGACAAGGGTGCGGATTCGGGCGCAGGGGGCGTGGAGCCGGACTCGGACGGGGAGTTCCTGCGGTGCTTCGGCCGTCAGATGAAGCTGCTCCGGGAGGTGGCCGGGTACACGCAGGCGCAGTTGGGGGAACGGGTCGGGTACGGGGAGGCGCAGATCGCGGCGGTGGAGCAGGGGAGGCGGATTCCGAAGCCCGACCTGATCGACGTGGTGGACCGAGCGGTGGGGGCGCGTGGTGTCCTCGCGGCGATGAAGCCGGAGGTGGCGAAGGCGCGGTATCCGTCGTTCTTCCGTCGGTACGCGGAGTTGGAGGCGGAGGCCGTTGAGCTGCATGCCTACATCAGCCACGTGATCAAGGGCCTGTTGCAGACGGAAGAGTACGCGCGGGCGGTGTTCCGCATGTGGCGCCCACTCTTGGACGAGGAGGTGATCGAGCAGGGTGTGGCCGCGAGGGTGGAGCGGCAGAAGCTCTTCGCCCGTCGTCCCACTCCACTGTTCAGCTTCGTCATCGACGAGCACGTTCTGCGTCGGCCCCTCGGCGGTCGTGAAGTCTGGCGGGGCCAGCTGGAACAGTTGCTGATCTATGGCTGCCAACGAAACGTGGCGATGCAGATCATGCCGATGGAGCGTGAGGAGCATGCCGGTCTTGCCGGGCCGTTCACATTGATCCACTCGAAGGAACAGCGCAGGATGGCTTACATGGAAGTACAGGACGTGAGCGCCCTGTACGCGGAGCCGAAGAAGGTCAGCCCGCTCGAAGCGACGTACGGCGCACTCCGAGCGGAAGCGCTGACGCCCCGGGAGTCACAGGCCTTCATCGAGAAGCTGTTGGGAGAGCTATGAAGACAGGCAGTCCCGCGCCCGCCGCTGCTGAGCTGCACTGGTTCAAGAGCAGCTACAGCGCGGGCAACGGTGGTGATTGTGTCGAGGTCGCGAACACCGGTACGGCCGTGCTGGTCCGTGACTCCAAGCGGCCGGGGGACGGTCTCCTCACGGTCGGTGCCGACGAGTGGGCCGCGTTCGTGGGGATGGCCGCGCGCGGCTGATGTGGGGGAGGGGCGGCCGGCTGCCCGGCCGCCCTTTTCTCATGCCTCGCGGAGCACTCAGAACGCCTGGAGACAGACCCGCGCCTGATCGGCTTTCAGTGTCTCGACGTAGATGTCGATCCACTGCACCTTCTTGCGGCGGTCGTCGTTCACGCAGGGAGGGCATACCCCGGCCCAGCGCGCTCCCTTCAACGCCTGCGGCTCGGGCAGCCCCAGGTGCCCGAAGCGCTCTCCCTCTGGAGCAAAATCCGTCTTCTGCGCCTTCAGGGGCTCTTGGAGGTGCAGGTCCTCCGCGATGTCCTCGGCGGTCTTCTCGCCGGTGACGAAGGTGAGGAGGTAGACGTCCTCGTCACCCGGAGCTCGTGACCCGGACGCCCCATCGGCCGCAGGCTCGGACCGACGGCCCGACGAGTTTCTGCATCCCTGTTGACCCGGTGAGGCGCGCCGTCAGGTCTCCAGCGTGTCCAGCGCTCCCAGTTGGGCCATCAGGCCGAGGCGGTCGTACTGCCACCAGCCCTCGGCGATTCTGCCGTCGTCGTCGAACCGGAAGACGGTCGTCCCGGTCATGGTGACCTCCCGCCCGGTGGGCGCGAGGCCCATGAACTCACCGTGGTGCGTCGCGTCGAACGTCCAGCGGGTGCACACGCGGTCGTCCTCGGAGAGCTGGTCCTCGATGGCGAACGTGACGGTGAAACCGGCGCGCCACATGTCGATCTGGCGCCGCATGGCGTCCATGCCGATCGAGTCCTGCACATTGGACGGATCATGGTCGTGGTAGTCCTGCGCCAACAGGCCGTCCAGCGGTGCCAGCTCGCCCGGGGCGGCCACCGTCTCGAAGAACCGCCGCGCCGTCGCCGCGCACAGCCGCTCGTCCCGCACGACGTCGAGATCGGTGAACGTGGGCATCTCGTCGCACAGGGCCACCAGTTCCTGGAAGACCTTGCCGGTCTCCGGAAGGTTCGAGTTCCGCATGGCCTCCTCGAACGAGGGGAACTCCACGATCTCGATGAAGTGCGAGGCGTCGGAGCGGTCCTTGCCGACCACCGCGTGGGTGGCGGTCCGCTTCCCCTTGGTCTGCTCGACCCATGTGTCCATCAGCCGGTCCATCTCGTCGAACCGGCTGGTCCTGCAGTCGATGAGCTGTACGAACGTCATGGCGTCGCCTCCGGCCCCCCTGGATCCGGTGTTCGGACACGCCCATCCTCCCACCGGAACGCCGACGCCACCCGCCCGCCCGCGGATCCGTCACCGGGGTCCGTACTTGCGCCCCGTCCGCGAGCTGACGCCGCCCAGCAATGACCGCGGGGTCACCTTCACCAGCCCCATCAGCGCCTTGTACCGCGGGTCGGGGATCGACACCGACTTCCCGCGCGCCAGGTCCTGCAGCGCCGCCGCGACCAATTTGTCCGCGTCCAGCCACATCCAGCCGGGGATGTTGTCGGTGCCCATCCCGGCCCGCTCATGGAACTCCGTGCGCACGAAACCCGGGCACAGGGCCATCAGCCGCACGCCCGTCCCGGCCAGGTCCTTCGCCACGCCCTGCGTGAACTGCACGACCCACGCCTTGGACGCCCCGTACGTCCCGCGAGGTACGAACGCCGCCACCGAGGCCACGTTGACGACGCCCCCGCGCCCGCGCTCGCGCATCGTGGCCGCGGCCGCGGACGTCAGCCGCAGCACCGCCTCGCAGTGCACCTTGAGCATGGTCAGCTCGTCCGCCATGGAGACGTCGAGATAGCGGCCCTTGTTGCCGAAGCCGGCGTTGTTGACCAGCAGGTCGACGGGCTTCTTGCGGTCGCCGAGCCGGACGGCCACCGCTTCGATGCCCTCGTCCGTCGACAGGTCGGCCGTCAGCACCTCAGCCTCGATGCCGTGCCGGTCGTGCAACTCGGTCGCCTGCTCGCGCAGCCGCTTGGTGTCCCGTGCGACGAGGACGAGATCATGCCCGTCCGCCGCCAGTCTGCGGGCGAACGCGGCGCCGATGCCCGCGGTCGAACCCGTGATGAGAGCCGTTGTCATGACAGAAGGTTAGTGACCCGGAGCGGGTCCGTCCGCTCTCTGCACGCGGCCTCCCGAAGGTGAAGGTCGCGTGAGCGCCGCTCACCCCGGAGGTCTCACTCTCCGTGCTGCTCCAGATACTTCCGGGCCGCGGCCAGCGTCTCCGGATGCAGGGCGTCGCCCGCGGCGAGCGTCCGGGGCAACAGCTCCCGGTGTGTGGTGACGGCCTGGAACTGCATGCGGGCCGTCACCTCGTGATCCGGCAGGTGGACGATCTCCACCGCGTCCCCCGCGCGGATCTCACCCGGCACGATCACCCGCAGGTACGCGCCCGTGGCCGCCTTCTCGGTGAACCGCCGGACCCAGCGCCGCTCACCCAGATGCCCCTGGAAGGTGAGGCACGGTATCCGCCCCGCGCTCACCTCCAGCACCACCTCGGAGCCGATCCGCCAGCGCTCGCCGATCCGCGCGCCGGAGACGTCGAGCCCCGACGTGGTGAGGTTCTCGCCGAACGCGCCGGCGGCAAGCGTGCGCCCCAGTTCTCGCTCCCATGCGTCGAGGTCCTCGCGCGCGAAGGCGTACACCGCCTGGTCGTCGCCGCCGTGATGGCGCAGGTCGCACACCGTGTCCCCGGCCAGGCCGCTCGCGCCGACGCCCTTCGGGCCGGGCGCGGACACCCGCACGGGCCCCTCGACCGGCTGTTTGTCGATGCCGGTCAGGCCCTGGGGCTGGTCGGTGTAGGGCACGGCCGTCGGGCGGCCCAGATTGACGGACAGAAGCCTCATGGCGGCACGATAGGCGACCGGACATCAAAGTGTCGACGCATTATTCGCCTGGAAACCCAAGACTCCCTTATGCTCGGCGTATGATCGAGGCACGTCATCTTCGCGTACTGCGCGCCGTCGCCGCCACCGGCTCCTTCTCGGCGGCCGGGCGGGAGCTGGGCTGCACCCAGCCGGCCGTCAGTCAGCAGATGAAGGCCCTGGAGGCGTCCGTCGGCACCCCGCTGCTGATCCGCAGCGGTCGTGAGATGCGGCTGACCCAGGCGGGCGAGGCCCTCGTCCGGCACGCGGCCGGGATCCTGTCGGGCCTCACCGCGGCGGAGGAGGAGGTCGCGGCCATCGCCGGCCTGCGTGCCGGCCGGGTTCGCCTGGTGTCCTTCCCCAGCGGCAGCTCCACCCTCGTCCCGACCGCCCTCGCCGCCCTGCGCGCGGCCCACCCCGGCACCCGCGTCTCCCTCGAGGAGGCGGAGCCGCCGCAGTCGGTGCGGCTGCTGCGCGAAGGCGACTGCGACATCGCCCTCGCCTTCCGCTACGAACGCGCGACCCCCGGCGGCGCGGACGGGCAAGGCCCCGGCCCCGTCCGCGGCCCCGGCCCCGTCCGCGGCCCCGGCCCGGTCCGTCCGGGCGGCCTCGGTCTGGCGGACCCCGGTGACGACGAATGGGACGACCTGGTCGTACGGCCGCTGCTGAAGGACCGCCTGGTGGCGCTCGTCCCCGAGCGGCACCGCCTCGCCCGCACCGGATCCCCGGACACCGTCGCCATCGGCGACCTCGCCGCCGAGCCGTGGATCGCCGGCTGCCCCCGCTGCCGCGGCCGGCTGGTGCAGGTGTGCGAGAGCGCGGGCTTCACGCCCCGCATCGACTTCGCGACCGACGACTACCCGGCGGTGGTGGGCCTGGTCGGCGCCGGTCTGGGCGTCGCCGTCCTGCCCCAGCTCGCGATCGACTCCGTACGCCCCCGCGGCGTCCGGGCGCTGACGCTGGAACCGGCGGTGCGGCGGGAGATCGTCGCGCTCACCCTGCCCGACCTGGCCAACGTGCCGGCGGTGGCGGCCACCCTGGAGCAGCTGGGGCGTGCCGCGGCCCCTTCATGACATGGCCGACGGAGGAAGCCGATGGCGAGGGCCGATGGCGGAAGCCGATCACGGAAGCCGATGACGGAAACGGAGGGCACGCGTGTGTGCCCTCCGTTGTGCAGAAACGTTCCTTCATGTGTTCGAAGCGGTGTCTCTCGCGCCCGACGACGCCGAGACCAGGCGGTTGCGTGCCCGCCCCATGAGCTCTTCGCGCTCGTCCTCGGTCAACCCGCCCCACACGCCGTACGGCTCGCGTACCGCCAGCGCGTGCGCCGCGCACTGCGCGCGGACCGGGCACCTCATGCAGACCTCCTTGGCCGAGTTCTCTCGAGCGCTCCGAGCCGCCCCGCGTTCGCCCTCCGGATGGAAGAAGAGCGAGCTGTCCACTCCGCGGCAGGCGGCGAGAAGCTGCCAGTCCCACAGATCCGCGTTCGGTCCGGGAAGGCGGGAGAAATCTGCCATTGCGTGACCCCTTGTAGCCGTTCAGAGCGGATACCGTGCCCACGACCGTACAACTACGATCTAAGGAGATGAAAATATGACTCATTGCGAATCTAGCCTCAGACACCAGTGAAAGGGAAGAAATAGGGCCAAACGGGGCGTCGCTTGTGGTGAAAGCTTGAGGGTCCGTGTGGCTGACTCCTCTGTGTCCGCGCCCTCACGTAGAGTGCCGAAGAATGCACGCGGCCCCGTAACTCTTTCGAGTGACCATCGTTGAGTGAGCGGTGGCGGTTGGAGAAGACAAACGCTCGGGCAGGCGTCCGAGACGGTCGACCGCACAGGTGACGATTTCGTACCAGCCTGGAGGCACAAGGTGACGCGCATCAGCTGCGGAGGGCGGCCATGACTTCCGTCCTCGTCTGCGACGACTCCCCGCTTGCCCGAGAGGCGCTCCGCCGCGCGGTCGCGACCGTGCCCGGTGTCGAGCGCGTGACGACGGCGGCCAACGGCGAGGAAGTCCTCCGCCGCTGGGGTGCCGACCGCTCGGACCTGATTCTGATGGACGTGCGCATGCCCGGACTGGGCGGCGTCGAGACCGTACGGCGGCTGCTGTCGGCCGACCCCGGCGCCCGCATCATCATGCTGACCGTCGCGGAGGACCTCGACGGCGTGGCCCTCGCGGTCGCGGCCGGCGCCCGCGGCTATCTGCACAAGGACGCCTCGCGCGCGGAACTGCGGGCGACGGTCACGCAGGCCCTCGCCGACCCCACCTGGCGGCTCGCCCCGCGGCGGCTGAGGTCAGCCGAGATGGGAGCGGCGCCCACGCTCACCGCGCGTGAGATCCAGGTCCTCGAAGGCATGAGTCACGGCCGCTCCAACGCGGAGATCGGCCGTGAGCTGTTCCTCTCCGAGGACACCGTCAAGACGCACGCCCGACGGCTGTTCAAGAAGCTCGGCGCGTCGGACCGCGCACACGCGGTGGCCCTCGGCTTCCGTTGGGGCCTGGTCCGTTAGGAGAGGCCGCCCCGGTCTTCGTCGCCCGGGCCCTGGGCCCCGGTCGCGGCCGGTCCCGCGACCTGGGGCCGGCGGCTGCGCAGCCGCGGTCGGGTCGGCGGGTTCCCGGCCTCGGACCGGTCGCCTCGCAGCGTCGACCGGTGGCCCTGCGGTTTCGACCGGTGGCTTCACGGCCTTCGGACCGGCGGGCCTCGCGGCTCCGGACCGGGCGCTTCACGGCGCTCCTGACGGCTGTTCCTTCGCACCTCGGTCGCAGGAGCATGGGTGCTCGGCCGTCGCAGTACACGGACGCTCGGCCTCACGGCCTTCGGGTCGACGGCTTCCCGGCTTCACGGCTCGGCTTCACGGCCTTCGGACCGACGGCTTCCCGGCGCGGCTTCAGAGCCTTCGGGCCGACGGGTCGAGGGCGTCGGGTCGATGGCCTCACGGCTCCGGGCCGGTCCCGGCACCGGGCGATCCCGGGCCGGACGGTGCGGTCCGTGGCGGTCCGCCATGGCATTCGGGCATGGCGTCAAGGCATGACATCCCGCATGGCGGTCCGGAGCGGCCGCGGGTGACATCGGTCATTCACGAGGGGAGTGGGCCCATGAGCGAACCTCCCTGGTCAGGGGCGGTCCTGAGGCCGGATGTCGCGTCCTCCCGCCGCACCTCGGGTGGGCGCGGCGAGAGGTCCCGGCCGACGCCCGCTGCTCGTTTCGCCGCGGATGCCGCATCCTTGAGGTGTGGAGTTCCTCGGGGACGAGTCGGTCGAGCGGAAGGGGAGGGCGCAGGGGATGACTTCCGGCGCACCTGCTCATAACGCTTCGGTGCACAACGACGGGCACGGTGCCGCGGCCGGTCCGGCCGCAGTGCACCATGGACCGATGCGCGATGACGAGGCGGTCGCTGCCGTGGGGACGATCGGGGCACTCGTCCATCGCGCCGTGGACGGCGACGAGCAGGCCACGCACGACCTGCTGGCCCACGTCCACCCGCTGGCCCTGCGCTACTGCCGTACCCGGCTGTCCCGGCTGCCCGGCGACGCGCGCCATTTCGTCGAGGACCTCGCCCAGGAGGTCTGCGTCGCGGTCCTCCTCGCCCTGCCCCGCTACCGGGACACCGGTCGGCCCTTCGAGGCCTTCGTCTTCGCCATCGCCGCGCACAAGGTCGCCGACCTGCAACGGGCGGCGATGCGTCATCCGGGCTCGACTGCGGTCCCCTCCGACGAGATGCCCGAGCGTCCCGACGACTCCCTCGGCCCCGAGGAGCGCGCCCTGCTCAGCAGCGATGCCGAGTGGGCGAAGAAGCTCATGGCCAACCTGCCCGAGAACCAGCGGGAACTGCTTCTGCTGCGCATCGCGGTGGGCCTCACCGCTGAGGAGACCGGCCAGATGTTGGGAATGTCACCCGGGGCGGTCCGGGTGGCCCAGCACCGCGCGCTGAGCCGGCTGCGGGCGCTGGCCGAGCAGTAGACCGCTCCGCCGGGCGCGCCGACGCCGCCCCGGAGAGAGCGCTTTCGCCGCCGGGCGGACCTCCGGTGAACGGGCACGCCGCGTTCTCCGTACGAACATACGAAGACCGGAGTCACGCTCATCCGTGGAATTCGGGCGGTTCGCTTCCCGTTAGCATGGACATCCGCACCGATCAAGGCCATTTGGGGAAGGTGTCATGACTGCAAACGTCGACGGAGTGCCCGCCAAATTCGCGACCCTCGGGCTCACCTACGACGACGTGCTGCTGCTGCCGGGCGCATCCGAGGTGCTCCCCAACGCGGTCGACACCTCGTCCCGCATCTCTCGCAATGTTCGTGTCAACATCCCGCTGCTGTCGGCGGCGATGGACAAGGTGACCGAGTCGCGCATGGCGATCGCGATGGCCCGCCAGGGCGGCGTCGGCGTGCTGCACCGCAACCTGTCCATCGAGGACCAGGTCAACCAGGTCGACCTGGTGAAGCGTTCCGAGTCCGGCATGGTCACCGACCCGATCACGGTGAACCCGGACGCGACGCTCGCCGAGGCCGACGCGCTGTGCGCCAAGTTCCGCATCAGCGGTGTGCCGGTCACCGACGGCGGCGGCAAGCTGCTCGGCATCGTCACCAACCGCGACATGGCCTTCGAGTCCGACCGCTCGCGTCAGGTGCGCGAGGTCATGACGCCGATGCCGCTGGTCACCGGCAAGGTGGGCATCTCCGGCGTCGAGGCGATGGAGCTGCTGCGCAAGCACAAGATCGAGAAGCTTCCCCTGGTCGACGAGGCGGGTCTCCTCAAGGGCCTCATCACGGTCAAGGACTTCGTCAAGGCCGAGAAGTACCCCCGGGCGGCCAAGGACGGCGAGGGCCGGCTGCTCGTCGGCGCGGCCGTCGGCGCCAGCCCCGAGGCGCTGGAGCGCGCCCAGGCCCTCGCCGAGGCCGGCGTGGACTTCCTGGTCGTCGACACCTCCCACGGCCACAACAGCAACGCCCTCAGCTGGATGTCGAAGATCAAGTCGACCGTCCGCGTGGACGTGATCGGCGGCAACGTCGCCACCCGCGACGGCGCCCAGGCCCTGATCGACGCGGGCGTGGACGGCATCAAGGTCGGCGTCGGACCCGGCTCGATCTGTACCACCCGGGTCGTCGCCGGCATCGGCGTCCCGCAGGTCACGGCCATCTACGAGGCCTCCCTCGCGGCCCGTCCGGCGGGCATCCCGCTGATCGGCGACGGTGGCCTGCAGTACTCCGGCGACATCGGCAAGGCACTGGCCGCCGGCGCCGACACGGTGATGCTGGGCAGCCTCCTCGCCGGCTGCGAGGAGTCGCCCGGCGAGCTGCAGTTCATCAACGGCAAGCAGTTCAAGTCGTACCGCGGCATGGGCTCGCTGGGCGCCATGCAGTCCCGGGGCCAGGCCAAGTCGTACTCCAAGGACCGCTACTTCCAGGCGGAGGTCGCGGCCGACGACAAGCTCGTACCCGAGGGCATCGAGGGCCAGGTGCCCTATCGCGGCCCGCTCGGCAACGTACTGCACCAGCTCGTCGGCGGTCTGCGCCAGACCATGGGCTACGTGGGCGCCGCCACCATCGAGGAGATGGAGACCAAGGGCCGCTTCGTCCGGATCACCTCCGCGGGTCTCAAGGAGAGCCACCCGCACGACATCCAGATGACGGTCGAGGCGCCGAACTACAGCAACAAGTAGCCGCTCGCCGGCGATGAACGGCGATGCGCGCAGGGCGCTCACGCGCGCGTGTGACGCGACAAGGGCGGTCCCGGAACATCCGGGGCCGCCCTTGTCGTAGCCGTCGGCGATACTGGAAGACGCTGCAACGCATCAGGGAAAGGCCACACACGTGACTGAGATCGAGATCGGGCGCGGCAAGCGCGGCCGCCGGGCGTACGCCTTCGACGACATCGCCGTCGTCCCCAGCCGCCGTACGCGGGACCCGAAGGAGGTCTCGATCGCCTGGCAGATCGACGCCTACCGCTTCGAGCTGCCCTTCCTGGCCGCCCCCATGGACTCGGTCGTCTCCCCGGCCACGGCAATCCGCATCGGTGAGCTCGGCGGTCTCGGCGTCCTCAACCTCGAGGGCCTGTGGACCCGGCACGAGGACCCGCAGCCGCTGCTCGACGAGATCGTCGAACTGGACGCGGACACCGCCACCCGCCGCCTCCAGGAGATCTACGCGGCTCCCATCAAGGAGGAGCTGATCGGGCAGCGCATCAAGGAGGTGCGCGACTCGGGCGTGGTCACCGCCGCCGCGCTCTCCCCGCAGCGCACGGCCCAGTTCTCCAAGGCCGTCGTCGACGCGGGCGTGGACATCTTCGTCATCCGCGGTACGACCGTGTCGGCGGAGCACGTCTCCGGTTCGCACGAGCCGCTGAACCTGAAGCAGTTCATCTACGAGCTCGACGTCCCCGTGATCGTCGGCGGCTGCGCCACCTACACGGCCGCGCTGCACCTGATGCGCACGGGTGCGGCGGGCGTCCTGGTCGGTTTCGGCGGCGGCGCGGCGCACACCACCCGTAACGTGCTGGGCATCCAGGTCCCGATGGCGACCGCGGTCGCCGACGTGGCCGCCGCCCGCCGCGACTACATGGACGAGTCCGGCGGCCGGTATGTGCACGTCATCGCGGACGGCGGTGTCGGCTGGTCCGGCGACCTCCCCAAGGCGATCGCCTGCGGCGCCGACTCGGTGATGATGGGCTCGCCGCTCGCGCGCGCGACCGACGCGCCCGGCCGCGGCAACCACTGGGGCATGGAGGCCGTCAACGAGGAGCTGCCGCGCGGCAAGAAGGTCGACCTCGGCACGGTAGGCACGATCGAGGAGGTCCTGACGGGCCCCTCGCACACCCCCGACGGCTCGATGAACTTCTTCGGCGCCCTGCGCCGCGCCATGGCCACGACCGGCTACAGCGAACTGAAGGAGTTCCAGCGCGTCGAGGTCACCGTGGCGGACTCGGTGCACCGGCGGTAGGCGCTTTCTCCGCGGGACGTCGGCAGGGGCCGGCCACCTCACCCGGATCGTGGGTGACATGGCCGGCCCCTTTCGTGTGCCCGCGCGGACCGGGGCGGGTGCCGCGGGACGGCGCGCCCATGGGCCGCCACCGCAGACCTGGGCCCATGGGCCGCCACCGCAACCCCCTTGCGGAGCCCGCGGCGGCCGTGTGCGCCCCGGCTCACAACCGGTGCGCTGCCCCCGTGGGAGTGGCCCCCCGCGTGTCCAGCAGCAGCTGCGCCTTCACTGACAGGCCCTGGAGGTCGTACGTCCGGTGCTGCTGCAGGAGGATCGTCAGGTCCGCGTCGGCGGCGGCCTCGTAGAGGGAGTCGGCGCGGGGCACCGGGCGGTCCAGGACGCTCCAGGACGGGACGTGCGGGTCGTGGTAGCTGACGGCGGCGCCGAGTTCCATCAGGCGGACCGCGATCTCGCGCGCGGGGGCGCCCTGCTCGTCGGCGAGGTCTGCCTTGTAGGTGACGCCGAGCAGCAGCACGCGCGCGCCCCGCGCCGACTTGCCGTGCTCGTTGAGGAGGGCGGCGGCGCGCTGGACGACGTAGCCGGGCATGCGGTTGTTGACCTGTTGGGCGAGTTCCACCATGCGCAGCGCGCTGCCCGGCCGGCCTGCGCCGTCCAGAGCGACGGAGTGGCCGCCGACGCCGGGTCCGGGGCGGAAGGCCTCGAAGCCGAAGGGCTTGGTCTCCGCGCAGCGGACGACGTCCCACAGGTCGACGCCCAGGTCGTGACAGAGGACGGCCATCTCGTTGACGAGGGCGATGTTGACGTGCCGGAAGTTGGTCTCCAGGAGCTGCACGGTCTCGGCCTCCCGCAAGCCACGCGCGCGTACCACCTTGTCCGTGAGCCGTCCGTAGAAGGCGGCGGCGGACTCGGTGCAGGCGGGGGTGAGACCCCCGATGACCTTCGGCGTGTTGGCCGGGGTGAAGGCGCGGCTGCCGGGGTCGACCCGGCTGGGGGAGTGGGCGAGGTGGAAGTCGCGGCCGGCGCGGAGGCCGGACGTCTCCTCCAGCAGCGGCAGCAGGAACTCCTCCGTGGCCCCGGGGCACACGGCTGACTCCAGGATCACGGTGGTGTGCGGGCGCAGGTGCCCGGCGAGGGTGCGGGCGGCCTTCTCCACCTGGCTCAGGTCGAGACCGCCGTCGGCGTCGCGCGGGGTCGGGGCGCAGATGACGGCGGTGCGCACCCGGCCCAGTTCGGCGGGGTCGGTGGCGGTCCGGAAGCCCTCCGAGAGCATCCGGCGCAGTTCGGCGGGACTCAGCGAGCCGGTCTCGGGGCCGGTGCGGTAGCCGATGGTGGGGATGCCGGCGGCCACGGCGGCCTGGGCCAGGGGGAGGCCGAGCGGGCCGAGTCCGATGACGGCGAGATCTGCGGGCATGGCGTATGCCGTCCTTCCCAGTAACCGAGGTGGGACAGGTGCGCAAGCCCGGTGGACAGGATGGGCGAGCGCAATGTCAGACTAGGAGTAAATATGACCGTTATGCGGGATTGATCGACTGTGTTGACCGGCCGTGTTACCCGGCGCTGCCCGATGTCCCCCGGCGTCCCCAGGCGTCCCCGACGGCGACGGCCGGGTTCCGTGAGAGTTGTCCACAGGCTGGGGCTCGTGGTGGCTGAAGTGGCGCAGCGCGGTCAGAATCTGGGCATGGGGGATACGGACGGGGTCTCGCTCCGACGGGCGCGGCCGGCACGACCGACAGCGGGAGGCAGCGGTGAGGACAGCGACACTGGGGCCGGCGCAACGAGCCGAGTCACTGGCGGCGATGGCCGAGCGTGAACTGGACGTGCTGGTGGTGGGAGCCGGTGTGGTCGGCGCCGGCGTCGCGCTGGACGCCGTGACACGCGGCCTGTCCACCGGCCTGGTCGAAGCGCGCGACTGGGCCTCGGGCACGTCGAGCAGGTCCAGCAAGCTGATCCACGGCGGACTGCGCTACCTCGAGATGCTCGACTTCGCGCTGGTGCGCGAGGCGCTCAAGGAGCGCGGACTGCTGCTCGAACGGCTCGCCCCGCACCTCGTGAAGCCGGTGCCCTTCCTGTATCCGCTCCAGCACAAGGGCTGGGAGCGGCTGTACGCGGGCTCGGGCGTCGCCCTGTACGACGCGATGTCCATGGCCCGAGGGCACGGACGCGGGCTGCCGACCCACCGTCATCTGGGCCGCCGCCGTGCGCTGCGCGTGGCACCGGCCTTGAAGAAGGACGCCCTGGTCGGCGCGTTGCAGTACTACGACGCCCAGATGGACGACGCCCGCTTCGTCGCCACCCTGGTGCGCACCGCCGCGTCCTACGGGGCGAAGGCGGCCAACTGCGCGCGCGTCACCGGATTCCTGCGTGAGGGCGAACGGGTCGTGGGCGCACGGGTGGAGGACGTAGAGGCGGGTGGGGAGTACGAGATCCGCGCCCGGCAGATCGTCAACGCCACGGGTGTGTGGACCGACGACACCCAGGCGATGGTGGGCGAGCGGGGCCAGTTCCACGTCCGCGCGTCCAAGGGCATCCACCTCGTCGTGCCGAGGGACCGCATCAGCTCCTCCTCCGGGCTGATCCTGCGCACCGAGAAGTCGGTGCTGTTCGTCATCCCCTGGGGCCGGCACTGGATCATCGGCACCACCGACACCGACTGGGACCTCGACAAGACCCACCCGGCCGCCTCCAGCGCCGACATCGACTACCTCCTCGAGCATGTGAACTCGGTTCTCGCGGTGCCGCTGAGCAGGGACGACGTGGAGGGCGTGTACGCGGGACTGCGCCCGTTGCTGGCCGGCGAGTCCGACGCCACCAGCAAGCTGTCCCGGGAGCACACCGTCGCCCATCCGGCGCCGGGGCTCGTGGTCGTCGCGGGCGGCAAGTACACGACGTACCGGGTGATGGCCAAGGACGCGGTCGACGAGGCGGTGCGCGGCCTCGACCAGCGGGTCGCCGACTGCGTCACGGAGGACGTGCCATTGATGGGTGCGGAGGGCTACCGCGCGCTGTGGAACGCGCGGGCGCGGATCGCTGCGCGGACCGGTCTGCACGTGGTGCGCGTGGAACATCTGCTCAACCGTTTCGGGGCGATGGCGGAAGAGGTCCTCGATCTCGTCGTCGCCGACCCGTCGCTTGGCGAACCGCTCCAGTTCGCCGACGACTATCTGCGCGCCGAGATCGTGTACGCCGCATCCCACGAAGGCGCACGGCATCTGGACGACGCGTTGACGCGCCGCACGCGCATCTCCATCGAGACCTTCGACCGCGGCACCCGCAGTGCCCTGGAGGCCGCGGAGCTCATGGCGCCGGTCCTCGGCTGGGACAAGAGCCACATCGCGCGCGAGGTCGAGCACTACCAGAAGCGGGTGGAGGCCGAGCGGGAGTCGCAACGCCAGCCCGACGACCTGACGGCGGACGCGGCGCGACTGGGTGCGCCGGACATCGTGCCCCTCTGACGGCTCCTCCGGCAGCTCCCGCGGCAGTTCCTCCGACGGTTCCCGCGGCAGTTCCTCCGACGGCTCCCCGGGCACGCCCGGATCGGAACGGCGGCGGCCCGGGCCTCCACGGGAGACGGCGGCCCGGGGCGGAAGGGCCCCGGGCCAAGGGCCCGGGGCCCTTCCGGGACGCGGCGGCCCGGGCTCCTGCCGGGAACACGGCCGGCGCCTTTCGGGGCCCGGCGCCTTTCGGGGCCCGGCGGCTCCGGCCGGGCTCGTGCCCGGTGCGACACCCGGCGGCTCGGGCCGAACTCGTGCCTGTCGCGGCCCGGCGTTGCCGGCCGTGGGCTCCTGCCCGCTGTGGGGCCGGGGTCTCGGTCTGCCGCACCGAGACGGAGCCGGTCGGCCGGTTTGTTCCGGGCCCTGCCCGCGTTTCACTCGAACGGATGACGCCAAGAGGGATCTCTGTTCGGGCCCGGCTCGTTCTACGGGTTGCGAGGGCAGAACTCGGCGGCGAGCAGGGCCGGTTCGAGGCCGGGATCTGCGATCGCCGTCGTGTTCACCCGGAAGGAGAGGACACGCCGGCCGTCGACGGTGGCTGCGGTGCGCACGTAACTGCCCGAAATCCGGCCGTTGTGCCCCCACACCGTGACGCCGCACGGGAGCTTCGCGGGGAACAGGCCCATGCCGTACGAGCCGTGTGCGGTACCGGTGTCGAGCATCTCGCGCAGCCGGCGCGGGGGCAGCAGTTCGCCGCCGAGCAGCGCCGCGTAGAAGCGGTCCAGATCGGCGAGCGTCGACACCAGCTCGCCCGCGGCTCCGGCCACCCGCGGGTCGAGTTCGGTGACGTCGGTTCCGTCCGCGTCGTAGGCGCGGCCGTGCGGGGAGGGCAGAAAGACGCGGGATCCCGGGAAGGAGGTGCCCGTCAGACGCAGGGGAGCGATGATCCGCCGTTCGGCCTCCGAGGCGTACGAGCGGCCGGTGACCTGTTCGACGACCAGGCCGAGCAGAACGTAGTTGGTGTTGGAGTAGGCGAAGCGGCCGAGGTCGGCCGGAGAGCGGGTGACAGCGATACGGACGGCTTGAAGTGGAGCGAGAGGTACGGCGCCTGCGGTGTCCCGGGTGTAGTCGTACAGGCCACTGGTGTGGGTGAGCAGGGAACGAAGAGTCAGCGCGCGCCCGTCGTTGCCGGCCCCGCGCACCAGTCCCGGCAGGTGCGACTCCACGGTGTCGGACAGTGCGAGCCGGTGTTCCTCGGCCAGTTGGAGCACCACGGTCGCGAGGAAGCTCTTCGTGACGCTGCCGGCCCGGAAGCGGTCGGACCGGGAGATGCCCGGGCCCGCCTCGGCGTAGCGGGCGCCGCTCTCCTCCCGGGTCAGCAGAGCCGCGGCGGGCGCGTCGCCCCGGGTGAGCAGCAGCGGGAGCAGCAGATCCGTGGGCGGAGTGGAGGTGGCCTGCGAACTCGCCGTGCACAGGCCGAGGAGCGCCAGGGCCACCGGGAGGGCGGCAAGGCTCCGACGCGACGGCATCCCGGGTCCCCCTCCCTCCTCGGCCTCGGCTCTTTTTCCATCTGCTCGTGGCACCCATCATCCAGGGTCGGGGCGCACGCTTCCCACCTTGGTCCGCGCCCCTGACCGGCGCGCGAGCGGCGCATTGGCCGGAGCGTGCTGCACCTTCTGGCCGGAATGCTCCCCTCCTGGGGTGCGGTCGGGATGCGGTGAGGGGCACCCTGGGCGTCGGGCACTTGTCGGGTGAGGGACAATGGAGGCTCTGTCAGGGCGGGTTGCATGAGGGGACGCATGTCGGAGGCGGAGCGGGCGGGAGCATCCCGTCAGGACAAGAGCGCACGTCTCCTCGCCGGGCGGTACCGGCTGGGAGACGTACTCGGCCGCGGCGGCATGGGGACGGTGTGGCGCGCCGAGGACGAGACCCTCGGACGCACGGTCGCCGTCAAGGAGCTGCGGTTCCCGGGGAACATCGACGAGGACGAGAAACGCCGCCTGATCACGCGGACGTTGCGCGAGGCCAAGGCCATCGCGCGGATCCGCAACAACAGCGCGGTGACGGTCTTCGACGTGGTCGAGGAGGACGACCGGCCGTGGATCGTCATGGAACTCGTCGAGGGCAAGTCGCTCGCCGAGGTCATCCGTGAGGACGGCGTGCTGGATCCGAAGCGCGCGGCGGAGGTCGGGCTGGCCATCCTCGACGTGCTGCGCTCCGCGCATCGCGAGGGCATCCTGCACCGGGACGTGAAGCCGTCCAACGTGCTGATCGCCGAGGACGGCCGGGTCGTGCTCACGGACTTCGGGATCGCCCAGGTCGAGGGTGATCCGTCCATCACCTCCACCGGCATGCTCGTCGGCGCGCCCTCCTACATCTCCCCGGAGCGGGCCCGCGGGCACAAGCCGGGGCCGGCGGCCGACCTGTGGTCGCTGGGCGGTCTGCTGTACGCGTCGGTCGAGGGATCGCCTCCTTACGACAAGGGCTCCGCCATCGCGACGCTCACGGCGGTGATGACGGAACAGCTGGAGGAGCCGAAGAACGCGGGTCCGCTGCGGGACGTCATCTACGGCCTGCTCACCAAGGATCCCGCGCGGCGGCTCGACGACGCCGGTGCTCGGGCGATGCTCAACGAGGTGCTGCACGCGCCCGAGCCGCGGTATGCCGAGCCGGCGGACGCGACGAAGGTCGTGCCGCTGCCGGTGCCGCCGGACGGCTCCGGCGGCAGGGGGAGTTCGGCGGGCGCCGAGCCCGGCGAGAAGCTGCGTGGCGCGCTGCGGTCCGTGCGGAAGGTCGCGGTCGCGGCGGGGGCGGCGACCTCGGCGGCCGCGGCCCGCGCCAAGTCGTCCAACGGGACGAGTGGTTCCGGTTCCGGTTCCGTGGCCGCGGGCGAGGCGCCGAAGGGCGGCGGGGCGTCGTACCGTGCCGGTGCCGCTTCCGCCGCCGCGTCGCCCACCGTGCCGCCTCCGCCTTCTGCCGCCGCGCCCGCTGTCCAGGCGTCCGGCAGCTCCGCGACGCGACCGGTTCCGGACTCGGCGTCCGGTGCGGCGGCGGCTTCGGGGTCGGCGGGCCGGGCCGGTTCCGGTGCGGCAGCGGCGTCCGCGTCGGTGCCGGCGGCACGTTCCGCTTCCGGCTCCGCCGCGGGCGCAGGGGCCGTCTCGGGCGGTGCGGCCGGAGGGAACGGCGACAACGGCGGGCGGAGGTCGGGATGGCCCGTCATGACGCCTCCGGACCTGCCCCCGCGGTCCGTGCCGAGGGCCCCGCTGACCGATGTGGTGCCGAAGCGGACGCTGGTGATCATCGCCGTGGTCGTGGCGCTCGCGGTGCTCGGGACCGTACTGGCCCTCACCCTCGGCGGCGGTGGCGACACCGCGGGCGGCGCGAAGGGCGGCGCCTCCACGGCGGCCGGCGGGAGCGCGAGCGCCGGCTCCGACACCAAGGAGGACACCGGCGAGGCGATCAAGGACGGGTCGGGTTCGAAGGACCCGTCACAGTCCGGGACGTCCGGATCCACGCCGAGCAACACCACCGCGGCCGGTGGAGCCGGATCCGGCGCCACCGGGGACGGCGCGGCGGTGACCACGTACAAGGGCGCGCAGGGGTACACGATCGGGCTGCCCGCGGGGTGGAAGTACCGGACCACGGTGGCCGCGGGAGACCGTTTCACCGGGCCGGGCGGGCAGAAGCTGCTCGTCGCCTGGACGAACACGCCCAAGGGCAGCCCCGTGGCGGACTGGAAGAACCAGGAGCGCTACATGGTGCGCTCCCAGTACAAGAAGGTCCGTATAGCGCAGGTGAACTACCGCGGCTGGAACACGGCCGACTGGGAGTTCACCTACAAGGAGGGCGGGACGGCCTATCGCACCATCGACCGCGGGTTCGTCGTCAACGACGGTCTCGGATACGCGTTGATGTACACGGCGAAGGCCGCGGCCTGGGGCACCGACCTGCGCGCCACCACCTGGGCGACGCTGACGGACACCTTCACGCCGAAGAAGTAGCGGCCGCCGGGCGGCCGGGTTCCGAACGCGAGATCCGGCATCCCCACTTTGCGGGTTGCCTCCGGCACGTATCGTGAGTGGTTGCGGACCGTACGCATCCAACAAGGCGGCCGGATTCGGCTGCAACGGCACGCAACGCGAACGGAATTGACCGACCGGGCGGCCGGGGGAGGCAACGTGGACGACTACGCGGGTCGGGTACTCGCCGACCGCTACCGCCTGCCCCTGCCGCTTTCGGACGAGTACGAGCACGAGAGCCGGGCTTTCGACACCTACAGCGGCCAGGAAGTCCTGGTCCGACAGGTGCCGTTGCCGGAGGTCGTCGAGGCGGAGGTGCTCGACGCCGAGGGACTGCCCGAGGGGTTCACCGCCCGTGAGCGCGGGGCACGGCGACCGGGGACGCGCGCCACCGGCGAGGCCTCCGGGACACGCCGGCCGGCCGACCCCGTCGTGCGGCGCGCGATGGAGGCGGCGCAGGCCGCCGCGGGAATCCCCGACCATCCACGGCTCGACCAGGTCTTCGACGTGTTCGCCCAGGGCGGCTCGCTGTGGATAGTGAGCGAACTGGTCGCGGCCCGGCCGCTGTCGGCCCTGCTCGCCGAGCAGGCGCTGACGCCGTACCGGGCGGCCGAGGTCGCCTCCGACGTGCTCATGGCACTACGGGTGCTGCACGCACACGGCTGGGTGCACCGGAACATCACCGCCCGCACGGTGCTCGTCTGCGACGACGGACGGGTCATGCTGACCGGGCTCGCGGTCGGCGCGGCGGAAGAGGCGCTCTGCGGATACGACCCGGTGCCGGCCGAGAACACGACGGCGGGCGGGACGGACCGGACCGACGGGGCGGGCGATCAGGCCCGCGGCGGTGCGGCGCCCGTCGGGCCCGCGGGAACGGGCGGCCACCCGAGGGCCGGCGGCCGCCCGCCGCACGGTGTGAGCGCGGGACCCGCCGGCACAGGAATCGACCGGGGCACCGGTGTGCCGCGGACCGGGGCGGTGGACGCCGAGGCCGCCCGGCGGGCCGCCATCGAGGCGCGGGCGTCCGGTGCGCGGCCGGTGCCGGCCGGTGAGCCGTCCGGCGCGGGCGGGACCTCCGGTGCGGTGGCGCGCAGGGCCCCCGTGGAGACCGGCGGGGACGTCCGTGCCGCGCGGGCCGGGGCGATCGCCGCGTACCGCGCCGGGGCACGGGCCGCGGCCCGCGTGCAGGAGGCCCAGGAGGCCCAGCAGCACGGCCGCGCGGCGCTGCCCGGCGCCCGCACGCCCGCCGACGGCGAGCCCGCAGCCCTGGGCGGCGGCAACCCTCCCGGACAGATCGCCGACCCCTACGGCGTGCAGGGCGCGCCCGGGCCCGGTCCCGCGCGGTACGGCGCTCCTCCGTCGGCGCACGCGTCGCTCGCGCCCCCCGCCGGACAGGATCCACAGGCCACGCCGGGCGGCCCGGCGGGCGAGACGCGGACCGGCACCCGCTGGGACGGGCCGCCGACCGCGACGTCCGGCGCGGGCGCCGGGCGCGGTCCCGCCACCGCGCTGGCGGCCGAGCGGGCCCGGCAGGCGCGCATGGCCGTCGTCGGGCCGGTCACCGAGCGATGGGCGCCCGAGCAGGCCGGACCGGTGCACGAGAACTGGCAGCTGGCCGCGCCGATCGGTCCCGCGACCGATCTGTGGGCGCTCGGTGCGCTGCTCTTCAGGGCCGTCCAGGGCCACGCGCCGTACCCGGAGGAGTCGACGGCCGAGCTGGTGCAGATGGTGTGCGCCGAGCCGCCCGCCTTCGCCGAGGAGTGCGGACCGCTGCGACCGGTCGTCGAGTCGCTGCTGCGCCAGGACCCCACCGACCGCCCCGACTTCGAGGAGCTGCGCGGCTGGCTGCGCTCCCTGGTGCGGTCCGCGCCGGAGCCGGAGGCGGGCACGCACGTCGTCGTCGCCCCGCCGGCCGATCCGCGCCGTCTGCCGATCGTCCGCCGCAAGGGCGAGCTGGTGCGCCGACGGCGCGCCGGGCTGCCCGCGTCGCACGGACGGCACAAGCGCGGCCGTCCCGAACCGGACCGCTCGCCGCGCAGTCTGGGCCGCACCCTGGTCGCCCTGGTCCTGCTGGTGCTGGCCGCGGCGATCGCCTACGCCGTGCTGTTCATGCCCAAGACCGGCGAGGATGACGCCGCCGGCCCGGACGGCGGCCGGCGGCCCGGGGCCACCGGGACTCCGGCCGGCCAGGCGCCCAACGCCAGCAGCGAACCCCGGCCCGACCAGACCGCGCCCGCCGACGGCGTCTCCGGATCCCCGTCGGCCTCGTCGGCACAGGCCACCCAGACCGGCGGGTCCGGCGCGGGCGTCGCCGCCGGCTTCACCCTCCGCAAGGACGAGGCGGGCTTCCAGATCGCCGTGGCGAACGGCTGGAACCGCACGCCGAAGAACGGCCGAGGCCAGGTCGTCTACGCGCACGGCGACTTCGAGCTGATCGTCGTGCCGGGGCGGGACGGCACGTCGGGGAACGGCAGCGACCCGATGGTCTACCAGCGGGAGAAGGAGAACGAGCTCCAGCCGTACCGCGCGTCCAGTTGGGCGACCGCCTCCGGGCTGCGCACGACGACCGTGGGCACACGGACCATGGCCGAGGGCCAGTTCACCTGGACCGACGGCGACGGTCGCAAGCTGTATGTCCGCAACCTCGCGATCCTGATGGCCGGGCGGTACCACGTCGTCCAGGTCAGAGGGCCGGAGGCGGAACGGGACGAGGTCACGCGGCTGTACGAGCAGGCGGCGGCCACCTACCAGTACACCGGCTGAGCGCCGCCGGTCCGACCGGTTCCCGAGCCTGCGGGGAGCGACAACCGTCACAGTGCTGTCTCCTTGGCACCCCTGCGGTTCCGTGGAAGCGACAAGGTCTTTACGCTGACCCTGTCAAGAGCATTGCGGGGCAACGTGAATCAGATGCAGGGCCAGCTCCTGTCCGGCCGCTACCGGCTCGCCGACGCCATCGGGAGCGGCGGCATGGGCCGAGTGTGGCGTGCCCACGATGAGCTGCTGCACCGGGCTGTCGCCATCAAGGAGCTGACCGCCGCGCTCTACGTCGCGGAGAGCGACCAGGCGGTGCTGCTGGCGCGGACCAGGGCGGAGGCCCGGGCGGCCGCGCGGATCAACCACTCCGCCGTCGTCACCGTCCATGACGTGCTCGAACACGACGGCCGGCCGTGGATCGTGATGGAGCTGGTCGAGGGCCGTTCGCTGGCCGACGCCGTCAAGGAGGACGGCCGCGTCGAGGCCGCCGAGGCCGCCCGGATCGGCCTGTGGGTGCTGCGCGCGCTGCGCGCCGCGCACTCCGCCGGCGTACTGCACCGCGATGTCAAGCCCGGCAACGTGCTCCTCTCGGACGACGGACGGGTCCTCCTCACCGACTTCGGCATCGCCCAGATCGACGGCGACACCACCATCACACGCACCGGCGAGGTCGTCGGCTCCGTCGACTACCTGGCCCCCGAGCGGGTGCGCGGCCATGATCCCGGCCCGTCCTCCGACCTGTGGGCGCTGGGCGCGACGCTGTACACGGCGGTCGAGGGACGGTCGCCGTTCCGGCGCACCTCGCCGCTGACCACCCTGCAGGCCGTGGTCGAGGAAGAGGCCGCCGATCCGCGGTACGCCGGCCCGCTGGGCCCCGTCATCAGCGCCCTGCTGCGCAAGGACCCGGCCGCCCGCCCCGGCACCGCCGAGGCCGAGCAGCTTCTCGCCGAGGCGGCCGAGGGACGGCTTCCGCACGAGGCCCAGGTGTATGTGCCCAAGCAGTACGGCGGACCCGACCCGGGTACGGGGGGCCACCGCACCGCGTCCCGCTCGGGGTCCCACCCGACACCCGCCACCTCGTACGTTCCCGTCGGCCCGGAGGCGGCGACGCCGGTACCGGGCCATCCCGCGACCGGCCCCACCACCATGGGCCCGGCACATGTCGGCCAGGGTCCGGCGCACCCCGGCCAGGGGCCGGCACACACCGGTCAGGGATCGACACACACCGGTCAGGGGCCGACGCGCATCGGCCAGGGCGCGCCGGTCGGGCCGGCCGCGGAGCCGCCCCCGCCCCGGCGCCGTCGTCGGCTGCGCTCGCTCGCGCTGGTGGCGGCCGTCGCCGCGCTGGTCGGCGGGGGCACGGCCGTGGTGCTGCAGAAATGGGACCCGGGGCAGTCGCAGACCGTGGACTCCGGGGCGGCGTCCGACTCGCCGAGCCCGACGAGCACCGGCACCCCCGTCCAGGAGGGCGCCGTGCCCGACTCCTGGCAGCCCGTCGACGACCCGCTGGGCTTCGGGCTCTCGCTCCCCGAGGGCTGGGAGCGCAAGGTCTTCCAGGACGACGGCGACCTCCAGCAGATCGACTACTCGCCCGACGGCGGCAAGCACTTCGTCCGCATCGCCCTGGACAAGTCACCCGACTTCAGCGACCCGTACGCGCACCAGATCGACCTCGAACAGCAGCTCAAGAGGCTGGTGCACTACAAACGCGTCACCCTCGAGAAGAACGTCTACCGCGACCGGGTCGCCTCCGAGTGGGAGTACACCTGGACCGCGCAGGCCAAGGACACCGAGTTCCCCGGGCCGCGCCGCGCGATCGAGGAGACGTACGTGGCCCGCAACGGCGCCGAGTACGCGATCTACATGTCCTCGCCTGCCGAGGACTGGGCCACCACGGCCAGGCAGTTCAGATCCGTACTGCAGAGCTGGCGCGAGCCCACGGCGTAGTACCGGCCGCGTGCTCCTGCAGTTGGCCGGACGGCGCCCCGGAGGCGGGCGGTCCGGTGGGGCATGATGTGCCCATGGGGAGCGAGGGGGGCGGGATCACCGCACGGGTCATCGCGGGCCGTTACCGGCTGGAGGCGAGGCTCGGGCGCGGCGGCATGGGTGTCGTGTGGCGGGCCACGGACGAGCTGCTGGGACGGCGTGTCGCGGTCAAGGAGCTGACCCAGGACGACACGCTCTCCGACGAGGAGGCACGCGAACGGCGCGACCGGACGCTGCGCGAGGCGCGTGCGGTCGCCCAGTTGCGCCATCCGCACGTCATCATCGTGCACGACGTCGTCGTGGAGGACGAGCGCCCGTACATCGTGATGGAGTTGCTGGACGGCGGCTCGCTCGCCGACCGGATCGCCGAGCACGGCCCGCTCGCCCCGGACGAGGCGGCCCGGATCGGCATTGCCCTGCTCGGCGCCCTGCGCGCCGCGCACGAGGCCGGGGTTCTGCACCGGGACATCAAACCCGCGAACGTCCTGCTGGAACGCGACGGCGACAGGGTCGTCCTCACCGACTTCGGCATCGCCCAGGTCTCGGGCGCCACCACGCTCACCCAGACCGGCTCGTTCGTCGGCTCGCCCGAGTACACCGCGCCGGAGCGGATGTCCGGGGCGCGCACCGGCGCGGAGTCCGACCTGTGGTCGCTGGGCGCGCTGCTGTGCACGGCGCTGAGCGGCGAATCGCCCTTCCGGCGGGACTCGTTGGGCGGCATCCTGCACGCGGTGGTGTTCGCCGAGATCCGTACGCCGCCGCAGGCAGGGCCGCTGCTGCCGGTCGTCCGGGGGCTCCTGGAGCGCGATCCGGACCGGCGGCTGAGCGGGGTGGAGGCGGAGCGGCTGCTGCGCGCCTTCCTCGACACCGGGTGCACGCCGACGCCGGTGTCGTCCGACTACACGCCGACACAGGCCGACCTGCCCCGTCCGCAGCCGGAGCAGGCTGCCCGGGAACGCTCCACGCGCAGTGTGCTGGTGGCCGCACTGCTGGTCGCCGCGATGGCCGGCGCGGGCGTGTCGGCGGCTGCGCTGCTGATGAAGGGGGACGGCGACGGAGGGAACACACCCGTGAGTTCGGCGCCGGCGGTCTCCGTGAGCGGGTCGGGGCGCCCGGCGAGCGGGTCCCCGAGTGCGCCGGTGTCCTCCGCTCCGTCGCCCGCCGCCTCGCCCACGCCGCCCCGTACGCCGTCCGCGCCCTCGGGCTACCGGGTGGCCGAGGACCCCTCCGGGTTCGCGCTCGCCGTGCCGGAGGACTTCACGCGTGTGCCGCAGGGCGAGCGGGTGTTCTACATGTCCCCGGGGCAGGTCTTCCGGCTCGGCGTCAAGGTCTCCGGCGCGTCGCCGGACGGCCCGCTCGCCGTCATGGAGCGGGCCGCCGCCCAGGGAGCGGACACCAACCCGGGCTACCACGACGGCCGGGTCACCGAGACCAGTCAGGGCGGACGGCCCGCCGCCCTCTGGCAGTTCACCTGGAACGGCTTCAGCGCGGCGGAAGGCCCCCGGCACACCTACGACCTGTGCTGGGAGGAGGGCGGGCGGCTGTACGACGTGTGGGTCTCGGCGCCGCTCGGGAAGGTGCGGGAGGCGCGGGAGTACTTCGACGTCGCGGTCGACACCTTCGTCGTCGGGTGAGGCGCCCGCACGGAGTGTCCGCGTAAATGGGGCATAAGTCGCGGGACGCGTCACGGGTCTGTGACCGGTGGGCCGGGCCGGTGGAAATCGGCCCGTGTGGCGCGATGTGATGAGCCCATGAGCCACCACGGGGGAGTCGGGCCCGGGCCCGACGACACGACGAGTTTTGTTCTGCAACCGCCGAACCCGCACCCGGCCCCGCACCCGCACCCGGACCCGCACCCGCACCCGCACCCGGACCCGGCCCCGCACCCGGACCCGGCCCCGCACCCGGACCCGGCCCCGCACCCGGACCCGGCCCCGCACCCGGACCCGGCCCCGCACCCGGACCCGGCCCAGCACCCGGACGCGGTCGCGCGCCCTGACCCGGTCCCGAACCTGAGCCCGTACCCGGCCCCGGGCGCCGTGCCGCCGTCGCACACCGTGCCCGCGCAGGCGTCGACGCAGGTCCCGCCGCGGGAGCCGGTGGAGGAGGCGGCCGAGGGGGCGGTGCAGGAACCCGGCGTCGGGCGGCTCGTCGCGGGACGCTATCGGCTGCTCGCCAAGCTCGGGCACGGCGGCATGGGCACCGTGTGGCGCGCCAAGGACGAGACCGTGGACCGCGAGGTCGCCGTCAAGGAACCCCGTGTGCCGGACCACCTTCCCGAACGTGAACGGGCCAGGACGTTCGAGCGGATGCGGCGCGAGGCACGGGCCGCGGCGCGGCTCGATCATCCGGCCGTGGTCAACGTCCACGACGTCGCCGTCGTCGACGGCCGGCCGTGGATCGTGATGGAGCTGGTCCACGGACGCTCGCTCGGCGACGCCCTGCAGGAAGGCACGCTGGGGACGCGCGAGGCGGCCCGGGTCGGCCTGGAGGTGCTCGGCGCGCTGGAGGCCGCGCACGCGGCGGGCATCCTGCACCGGGACGTCAAACCGGACAACATCCTGCTCGGCCGGCACGACAGGGTCGTCCTCACCGACTTCGGCATCGCCCAGATCGAGGGTGAGACCAACCTGACCGACACCGGCGGCTTCGTCGGCTCGCCCGAGTACATCGCGCCCGAGCGGGTGCTGGGGAGGCGTCCCGGGCCCGCCGCCGACCTGTGGTCCCTGGGCGTGGTGCTGTACACGGCGACCGAGGGCGTGTCGCCGTTCCGCCGCAGCAACACCCCGGCCACCCTGCAGTCCGTCCTCAACGCGGCGCCCGCGCCGCCCGCCGCGCGGGGGCCGCTCGCCGAGGTGGTGGACGGCCTGCTGCAGAAGGACCCGGCGCACCGTCCGGCGGCCGGGCGGGTGCGGGCGCTGCTTCAGGCCGCCGCGAACCCGCCCGCGCCGCAGCCCGTGCGGGCCCTCCCGGACGCCGAACCGCCGCGCGTCCGGCGCCGGCCCGGCCGCGCGGCCTGGACCGGGCTCGGCGCCGCTGCCGTCGCCGCGGCGGCAGCGGCGTACCTGGTGTTCGCCGATCCGTTCGCCGGACCGCTGCCGGACGGCTGGACGACGAAGCCCGAGAAGGACGTCACCGCGACGCTGGCCGTGCCCGACACCTACGTGCGCAGCGAACCCGAGAAGACCGCCCCCGCCGACGACCACTGGGTCGGCTACACCGACCCCAGCGGGGCGATCTCGGTCGTCCTGCGGGTGGCCCGCAGGGCGGAGGACACCGGCCACCAGATCAAGGACTCCGCGGCGGCCGAGATGTACGCCGACATCGGGGACTTCAAGCAGTCCGGCAGCTACGAGCTCGACATGCCGAAGGGGCCCGCGATCCGCACGGACGACGACCCGACCTTCCACGGCCGCAAGGCCGCCGGTAACACCGTCGTCTACACCACGGACGACAGCCGGCAGCCGGTCCCGCGCGAGCTGCGGATCCTGTACTACAAGTCCACCGCCGGCGACATGTACAAGCTCATGGTCGGCTATCCGGGCAAGGGCGACTTCACCGCCCGCGGCCGCGAGGTGGCCCGTACGGCGATCGCCCACCTGGAGATCGACCGACTCTAGGACCCGCCCCGGACCCGCCCCGGGACCGCGCGGTGTGCCCGCGCGGTGCCCGGGTGGCCGGACCGGGGTGGCGAAGGGCACGGGAATCGCGGGATACGCGGGGCTCGACGCCCTGATCAGCGGGTTTGTTGCCAGTGAATGCTGGCGTCATGTGTACGGGCGGTGAATCCCCATTACCGGCGGGTACCCAAAGTCCCCCGCACGTCATACCCTGCGGCTCATGACGGACTCGCAGGCCCCGGAGACGACTTCGGAACAGACGCCGGAAAAGACTGGCACCAACCCACTCGCCCCTGTCCCCACCGGCGTTCGTACCGCCGCCGACGTGGTGACCCCCGAGCTGGTGGCCCAGCTCACCAAGGGGGTGACCGGCTCCGGCCGCACGGCCAACCACACGCCGTTCACCGGCGAGAAGCTCGCCGACCTGCCGGAGTCCACCCCCGAGGACGTGCTCAAGGCCTACGAGGCGGCCCGCGCCGCCCAGGCGGTGTGGGCGAAGACGCCGGTCCGGGAGCGGGCCGCCGTCCTGCTCCGCTTCCACGACCTGGTGCTGGAGCGCCAGGCCGAGGTGCTCGACCTCATCCAGCTCGAGACCGGCAAGACCCGGCTGCACGCCCACGAGGAGGTGCAGGCCGTCGCGATAGCCGCCCGGCACTACGGCCGCAAGGCCCCCTTCTACCTGCGTCCCAAGCGGCACACCGGCGCCATGCCGACCCTCACCAAGGTCACCGAACTGCGCCATCCGCGCGGTGTCGTGGGTCAGATCGCCCCGTGGAACTATCCGCTGGAGCTGTCGGTGGGCGACGCGCTGCCGGCGTTCGCCGCGGGCAACGCCGTCGTCATGAAGCCGGACACGGAGACCTGCCTGACCGCCCTGTGGGCCCGCGACCTGCTCGTCGAGGCCGGTCTGCCCGCGGACGTCTTCCAGGTCGTCCTGGGCGAGGGTCCCGTCGTCGGCCCCGAGGTCGTCCGGCACGCCGACTACGTGTCCTTCACCGGCTCCACCCGCACCGGCCGCGAGGTCGCCCAGGGCGCCGCGGCCCGTCTGGTCGGCGTCTCCCTCGAACTCGGCGGCAAGAACGCCATGCTGGTCCTGGAGGACGCCGACATCGAGAAGGCGGCGGCCGGCGCGGTCCGCGCCTGCTTCACCTCCGCCGGTCAGCTCTGCATCTCCATCGAGCGGCTGTACGTCCACGAGTCGATCGCGGACGCCTTCGTCGAGCGTTTCGCAGCCCGTACCCGGGCCATGCGCCTCGGCACCTCCCTGGCCTACGGCGCGGACATGGGCTCCCTGGTCGGCGCGCGTCAGCTGGAGACCGTGACCCGGCACGTCGAGGAGGCCGTCGCCAAGGGCGCGAAGGTCGTCGCGGGCGGCGTCGCCCGCCCCGACGCCGGCCCGTACTTCTTCGAGCCGACCATCCTCGACGGCGTCACGGAACCCATGTCCGTCTGCACCGACGAGACCTTCGGCCCGGTCGTCTCGATCTACCGTTTCAAGACCGACGACGAGGCGGTCGAGCTTGCCAACTCCACGCCGTACGGCCTGAACTCGTCGGTGTGGACGAAGGACGGCCGTCGCGGCCGCGAGGTCGCCTCCCGCGTGCGGGCCGGCACCGTGAACGTCAACGAGGGCTACGCCGCCGCCTACGCCAGCGCCCAGTCCCCGATGGGCGGCATGAAGGAATCCGGCCTCGGCCGCCGCCACGGCTCCGAAGGCATCCTGAAGTACACGGAGGCGCAGACGGTGGCCCAGCAGCGCCTGCTGCCGCTGGCGCCGGCGTTCGGCATGGACGACGAGAAGTACGCCCAGTTCATGAGCACCAGCCTGAAGGTGATGAAGGTACTCCGGCTGCGCTAGGGCGTGTTTCGAGAGTCCCGCCTGTCCGGCGACGCCGGGCACGCACGCCCTGGGCCGTGCCCCGGGTGAAACGACCGGTCCCCATCCGTTCTCGACGAGGAGAGCACGTGTCCCAGGACGCCTACGACTACGACGTCATCGTCGTCGGATCCGGCTTCGGCGGTTCCGTGACCGCCCTGCGTCTCACGGAGAAGGGCTACCGCGTAGGCGTTCTGGAGGCCGGCCGCCGTTTCACCCGGGAGTCGCTTCCCAGGAACTCCTGGGACCTGAAGAACTACCTGTGGGCCCCGAAGCTCGGCATGTACGGCATCCAGCGCATCCACCTGCTGGGCAACGTCATGGTGCTGGCCGGCGCGGGCGTGGGCGGTGGCTCCCTCAACTACGCCAACACGCTCTACGTGCCGCCGAAGCCGTTCTTCGAGGACCCCCAGTGGCGTGGCATCAC
Source organism: Streptomyces sp. P3 (assembly GCF_003032475.1). NCBI lineage: Bacteria > Bacillati > Actinomycetota > Actinomycetes > Kitasatosporales > Streptomycetaceae > Streptomyces > Streptomyces sp. P3. The sequence continues at coordinate 1,207,865 of NZ_CP028369.1, read as the reverse complement.
CGACTGGCAGGAGGAGCTGCAGCCGTACTACGACCAGGCACGGCGCATGCTCGGCGTACGGCTCAACCCGACGACGACCCCCTCCGACGTGCACCTGAAGGCGGCCGCCGAGCGGATGGGCGTCGGCGACACCTTCCACATGGCGCCCGTCGGCGTGTTCTTCGGTGACGGCGAGGACGCCGACGGTACGGCGAGGGCGAAACCGGGGGAGCAGGTCGACGACCCCTACTTCGGCGGCGCGGGCCCGTCCCGCAAGGCCTGCACCGAGTGCGGTGAGTGCATGACCGGCTGCCGGCACGGCGCGAAGAACACCCTGAACGAGAACTACCTCCACCTCGCCGAGAAGGCGGGCGCCGTCGTGCACCCCCTGACCACGGTGGTCTCGGTCACGGACGACTCGCAGGGCGGGTACGCGGTGGCCACGCTGCCCACCGACGAGCGCCGCAGGGGCAGGGCGAAGGCGAGGGGCAGGGTCTTCAAGGCCCGCCGGGTCGTCCTCGCCGCCGGCACCTACGGCACCCAGACCCTGCTGCACCGGATGAAGGCCAACCGCCAACTCCCTTACCTCTCGGACCGGTTGGGCGAGCTGACCCGTACCAACTCGGAGGCGCTGGTCGGCGCCCAGACCGACGACCGCCGCTACCGCAAGGCGACCGGCGCGCCGAAGGTGGACTTCACGCGCGGCGTCGCCATCACCTCCTCCGTCCATCCGGACGCCGACACCCACATCGAGCCGGTCCGCTACGGCAAGGGCTCCAACTCGATGGGCGGGCTGTCGATCCTCCAGGTGCCGTACGCGGAGGGCTCCTCCAGGGTGGCCGGCTGGCTGACGAACGCTGCCCGCCACCCGTTGCTCGTCCTGCGCTCGCTGTCCAACCGCCGCTGGTCGGAGCGGACCATCATCGGCCTGGTGATGCAGTCGCTGGACAACTCGCTGACGACGTTCCTCAAGCCGTCCGGCGTCGGCCGGGGCCTGCTGACGGCGCGCCAGGGGCACGGCGCCCCCAACCCCAAGCAGATCAGGGCCGCCTCCGAGGCCGCCTCCGCGATCGCCGCCGACATCAACGGCTTCGCAGGTTCCAACGTCGGCGAGTTGATGGGCACCCCGCTCACCGCGCACTTCCTCGGCGGCTGCCCCATCGGCGACTCCCGCGAGACCGGCGTCATCGACCCGTACCACCGCCTGTACGGCCACCCGGGCATCTCGGTGGTGGACGGCGCCGCCGTCTCGGCGAACCTGGGTGTGAACCCCTCGCTCACCATCACCGCCCAGGCCGAGCGCGCGATGTCGTACTGGCCCAACAAGGGCGAGACGGATCCGCGTCCGGCGCAGGGCGCGGCGTACGAACGGCTGAAGCCGGTGGAGCCGGTCAGCCCGGCGGTGCCGGCGGATGCCTTCGGCGCGCTGCGCCTGCCGTTCCTCGGGATGCCGACGGTCCCGCCCCGGCAGTAGGGCCGCCCGCACCCGGCGCGGCTCGGCCGGCATCCGGCTCGGCTCGGCCGGCCCCCGGCTCGGCCGGTGGTCCGCGTGTGACAGGGGTTCGTAGGGCACGGATACCGACGACGACATGACGGAGGGACCTGCGCTCCCCTCCGAGCGCAGGTCCCTCCGTGTGTCCGGACGCGGGTTACGCGTGCGTGCCGACCTTGCGGCGGCGGACGGCGAACACCGCGCCGACGCCGGCGAGCACGGTGACCCCGCCGACCAGGCCGATCACCGGCAGGGCCGAGTCGGAGCCGGTCTCGGCGAGACTGCCGCTGATCGGCTTGGCGCCGCCCTGGGGCTTGGCGCCGGAGGTGGGCTTGTCGCCGTTCGGCTCGGCGTCGCCGGAGTCGCCCTCGTCCGCGCCGGCGGCGAGGATCCGGACGTCGTAGAAGTCGCCGTTGCCGTAGCAGGCGGAGCCCTCACCGGCGTAGACGGCCTCGCTCAGGGCGAACGAGGAGCCCGCCGGGGCGGAGGCCTTGACCTTCACCCGCAGTTCGAGGCTCGCGGAGGAGTGCTTCTCCAGCGTGTCGAGCAGGCCGACGAACGATCCCGTGACGTTGACCGTCTTGCCGTGCTCGTCCTCGAAGGAGTCCTGGAAGCTGTTGGTCCACTTGCCGTCCTCCTTGACCTGGATGACAGCGAGGCCCTCGGACAGGAACGCGTCGGTCGCCTCGTCGCCGTACTCGAGGAACGCGTCGATGTACACGTTCTTCAGGTCGCGGTCGGAGTCGTTGTCGACGACGAACGTGAAGCCGTGCCAGCCGGAACCGGCGACGATCTTGCTCGGCAGGCCCTTGACCTGCGCCGACAGGTTCTCGTCCAGGTCGAAGGAGTCACAGTCCTGGTACGGGTCGAACCCGTCCCCGCTCTCGGTGGCCGACGCGCTCGCGCCGGCCTTCCCCGAACCGGAGGAGGAGGGCGAGGTGGAGCCGGACGGCGAGCCGGACGCCTTCTGGCCGTCCGACGGGGACGACGAAGCCGACGAGGCGTCGGTCGGGGCGCCGGACGTGCTCTGGCCGGCCGAGGCCGAGCCGGACGGCGTGGAGGTGCCGGTCTCCGAGGAGGACGCGCTCGGGGAGGACGTGCCGCCCTCCTCCGCGAAGGCGGCGGGCGCCGACAGCAGCGCGAGCGGCGCGATGACGGCGCCCGCGGCGACGGTGACCATCGTGCGGCGGAGATTCATGAAGACCTCGTGGATCTGGTGGTGGAGGCCTTCCGCATGGGGGTGTGGGAGTGGCCCTGGCTCGGTACGTGTGACCGATCATGGCGCGAAACGGTTGTCCTGAACTCACCGGTTCTTTATGTGACGCCCGCCACGGAGGGCTCCCCGGCCGACGGAGAGCCCTCCGGGCATGACGAAGGGCCCCGCGGGACGGATCCGCGGGGCCCTTCTTTACCGTCAGCACCGGCGTCAGGGCAGCGCCGGTGCCTGGGAGCGGCGCCGGGGGGGTTGCGCCGCTGGTCTGGACCTCTGGCAGTCGAAAAGGGCAACAGCGCACGTGAGGCAGTTGTCCGAGGGGTACTCAAGCCTGTTCGGGGCTTTCTCGCATCGTGCTGGATGAGCGCGGCCTCCGCAACCGTTTGACCCAGCCTTGCGTATTTTTGCAGTGTCCGCCGGTCGGCCCCGGGCGTCCCCGAGGCCGGCCGTTCTCTTGGGTGACCGGGCTGCTGTCCCCTGCCGTCCGGTCACTTTCCGGAGCGAGGTCCCACGGCGCACGAACGCTGTCCGTACGCCTCTCGCCCCGGCTAGCCACGCGTGGTTCTTTCCGGGCCCGCCCCTGGCTGGCGCGGACACGGGGACCAACGAAGCGACCCGGGCCCCGGTCACGCGCCGTACGGGTGAGAGGGCGCCCGAACTGGCGCGCGACCCCGGCCCGTCGCCGTGCGGCTCCCTCCCGGCCTCGGCCTCAGACGCGGCCCCGGCACAGTTCCAGCAGCGTCATCGCCAGTGACGTGCCGGGCTTGCCGAGCGCGTCGCTGTAGTGCCCGAGGACCTCCATCTCGCGCGAGAGGTTCACCCGCCGGCCGCCGGAGGTGATGCGGGCCTCCTGGATGACGGCCGAGACGGCCATCCGTTCCTGGATCAGTCCGATGATCCGGTCGTCGAGCGCGTCGATGCGCTCCCGGGCGCCGGTGATCAGGTCGGCGGCCTCGGTGGTGCGGGCGCCGGTCCTCTCGGCGGCTGTGGAGGCTGCGGAGGTGGAGGTGGAGGTGGCGGCGGCGGTGGAGGTGGCGGTGGTCATGTCGGGGCTCCTCGTGGGAAAGGGGGCCCCGGATCGGCAGGATCCGGAAAACACCAGGCGCCCCGGACCTTGTCGGCCCGGGGCGCCTGGGAAGTCGCTCGTCAGTTGCTCAAGCAGCACGACCATGGCAGCCGGTGGGCCGGTTGCCATAGGTAAACAGGAAGGTCGGGTGCGTGAGCATGCGGCCAGTATGCAGCGTCGTCGGACGCGTTCCAACACGGTTCGCATCCTGAGACGCGGGGGTGCCCCGCCGCGTCTCAGGATCCGCCGCATCCGCCGCCGGATCCGCCTGGTCCACCGCCGGTCCGCCGCCCGATGCGCCGCGGGTCCACCCCCGGTGCGCCGTCGGATCCGCCGCCGGGACCGCTCCCCGCGCCCGCCTCGGTAGAATCGGAGGACACAGAGACCCCGCCCCACCGCCGGAAGGCCCCCGTGTCATCAGCGACTCCTACTGCCGCCGCCCCCGACACCGTCCTGGTCGTCGACTTCGGTGCGCAGTACGCCCAGCTCATCGCCCGTCGAGTCCGTGAGGCGCGGGTCTACAGCGAGATCGTGCCGAGCAGCATGCCGGTCGAGGAGATGCTCGCCAAGAACCCGGCGGCGATCGTCCTCTCCGGCGGCCCCTCGTCCGTGTACGAGGAGGGCGCTCCGACCGTCGACCGCGCGCTCTTCGAGGCCGGCGTTCCCGTCTTCGGCATGTGCTACGGCTTCCAGCTGATGGCGCAGACCCTCGGCGGCACCGTCGACAACTCCGGCGCCCGTGAGTACGGCCGCACCGACCTGCACGTCTCCCGCGCCTCCTCCACCCTCTTCGAGGGCACCCCGGCCGAGCAGGCCGTGTGGATGTCGCACGGCGACGCCTGCTCCGCCGCGCCCGAGGGCTTCGTCGTCAGCGCCTCCACCGACGTCGTCCCGGTCGCCGCCTTCGAGAACGACGAGAAGAAGCTCTACGGCGTCCAGTACCACCCCGAGGTCATGCACTCCACGCACGGCCAGCAGGTGCTGGAGCACTTCCTCTACCGGGGTGCGGGCCTGAGCCCGGACTGGACCACCGGCAACGTCATCGACGAGCAGGTCGAGGCCATCCGCGAGCAGGTCGGCGACAGGCGCGCCATCTGCGGCCTCTCCGGCGGCGTGGACTCCGCGGTCGCCGCGGCCCTCGTCCAGAAGGCCATCGGCTCGCAGCTGACCTGCGTCTACGTCGACCACGGTCTGATGCGCAAGGGTGAGACCGAGCAGGTCGAGAAGGACTTCGTGGCCGCGACCGGCGTCCAGCTGAAGGTGGTCGACGCGGAGGAGCGCTTCCTCACCGCGCTCAAGGGCGTCTCGGACCCCGAGGAGAAGCGGAAGATCATCGGACGCGAGTTCATCCGCGTCTTCGAGCAGGCCCAGGCCGAGATCATCGCGGACGAGGGCCCGGCCGTGGAGTTCCTCGTCCAGGGCACGCTCTACCCGGACGTCGTCGAGTCCGGCGGCGGCACCGGCACCGCGAACATCAAGTCCCACCACAACGTGGGCGGTCTGCCGGAGGACCTCGAGTTCCAGCTGATCGAGCCGCTGCGCAAGCTGTTCAAGGACGAGGTCCGCATGGTCGGCCAGGAGCTCGGCCTGCCGGAGGAGATCGTCCAGCGCCAGCCGTTCCCGGGCCCCGGCCTCGGCATCCGGATCGTCGGCGAGGTCACCAAGGAGCGCCTGGACCTGCTGCGGGACGCCGACGCCATCGCCCGTGAGGAGCTGACGGCCGCCGGTCTCGACCGGGACATCTGGCAGTGCCCGGTGGTCCTCCTCGCGGACGTCCGCAGCGTCGGCGTCCAGGGCGACGGCCGCACCTACGGCCACCCGATCGTCCTGCGTCCGGTCTCCTCCGAGGACGCCATGACGGCCGACTGGTCGCGGCTGCCGTACGACGTCCTGGCGAAGATCTCCACCCGGATCACCAACGAGGTCAGCGACGTCAACCGCGTCGTCGTCGACATCACCTCGAAGCCGCCGGGCACCATCGAATGGGAGTGACCCCCTTCACGGGATTCAGGTCCGCTTGAGAGTGCGCACCGGCTCTCCGGGCTTCCAGACCTGGGTGACCAGATAGGTGTCGTCCTCGATGGAGGTGCGCACGACCTCCGTCAGCTCGGTGCGGAAGAGGTGGAACGGCTCCGGCGGTTCCACCTCTTTGACGTACGCCCCTTTGGTCTTCGGGTCGTCCACCTCGACCGCCCGGCCGGCGATCCGGACGTCGCCACCGCCCAGCCCCGTCCCCTCGCCCGGGTTGGCCTGGAGGTTGAAGCGGGGGTCGCGGTGCAGGTCCCGTGCCTTGAGCGAGTTTGGCATCATGCCGAGCCACAGCTCACCGCCGGTGAAACGGACCTCGAGGCCGCTGGTGCGGGGCGAGCCGTCCTTGCGGAGCGTCGCGAGGACATGGTGCGTGAAGGCCGCGAAGCGTTCCTCGGCGACCTTCGCCAGCTCCGGTTCGGCCGCGGCGAAGGCCGCCCAGTTCGCCGTCTTGGGGATCTCGGTCATACGGCGAGTGTGACCCCGATACCCGACATCCTGTGTCGGTGTTTCGCGCGGTTCCGGGTGCCGGTCGGAGATGCTCAAGACGTGCACCGAAGGTGACGGAAATCGTCATCTTTGTATAACGGCTCTGCCCTTTTGCGCTGACCGACGGTAACTTCCGCGTCGTAAAGCAACCCAGTGCTGGAGGACCGATGCACGGGCCCACGCCGCCTGCCCCCCTGCCCACCGACCGGCTGCGGTTCGCGATGCCGCCCATGCACGACTCGGTGGAGGACGAGCGCCTGCACCGCAAGGAACGGCTGGCGGGCGCGGTGCGCCTCTTCGGACGGCTCGGCTTCGAGGACGGCGTCTCCGGGCACATCACCGCCCGCGACCCCGAGTTCGACGACTGCTTCTGGGTCAACCCCTTCGGGATGCCCTTCCAGCACGTCACGGTCAGTGATCTGGTGCTGACCAACCAGGACGGGCAGGTCGTCGAGGGCGGCTACCACGTCAACCAGGCCGCCTTCACCGTGCACGCCCAGGTGCACGCGGCCCGGCCCGACGTCGTGGCCGTCGCGCACTGTCACTCCGTGCACGGCCGCGCCCTCGCGGCCCTCGGTGAACTGCTCGACCCCATCACCCAGGAGAGCTGCGCGTTCTACGAGGACCACGCCCTCTACGACGCCTACTCCGGGGTCGCCGTCGACGCGGAGGAGGGCCGGCGCATCGCGGCCGCGCTCGGCTCCCGCAAGGCGCTGGTGCTGCGCAACCACGGACTGCTGACGGTCGGCGACTCCGTCGACGCCGCCGCCTGGTGGTTCCTGTCGATGGAACGCTCCAGCCAGGTCCAGTTGACCGCGAAGGCGGCCGGCCGGCCCGTCCTGATCGACCACCGGGCGGCGGTGGCGACCCGGGAACAGCTCGGCGGCGACCTGGTGGCGTGGATCAACTACCAGCCGCTGTGGCAGGAGATCAGCCGCAGCCAGCCCGACCTGCTGAGCTGACCCGGAGCCCGCCCGGTGCTCAGAAGCCCTGCAGCACCACGGCCTTCGTCCGCGCGAACTCCTCGTCGGTCAGCACACCGTCCCGGTGCAGCGCGCCCAACTCGCGCAGCCGGCGCAGCAGTACGTCGTGATGGTCGGCCGGCGCCGGGACAGACGCGGTGGGCCGCCTTCCGCGGTCCGTGCCCCCCGGCCCGTGCGCGCGTCCGGGCCCGGCCCCGTCGTGGTCGTCGGGCTCCGGGTGCGCGCGTGCGGAGGGGTGCGGCAGCCGCGCGGTGACCGCCGTCGCGACCAGCGCCGTCAGCAGGTCGCGGCTCACGTTGCCCCACAGGGCGAGGGCGTACGGGTCCTTCTCGGCCGGCAGCTTCGCGTGCACCGTCTCGCGGGTCACGAAGCGCAGGAAACCGTCCTCGAAACCGGAGTTGGGCAGCCACTCGACCCGCACCACGTCTACGACGTCGAGCACCCGGGGCCCGGTCGCCCGTTTCACCCGGTCCGAGGTCTCCGCCCAGTCGACGCGCACCTGGACGCCGTCGAAGGACACGACGCCGTCGGAGGACCGCACGGAGACCGGGACCGGCGGGCCCGGCAGGAGGTAGGCCGCGGTCGGCTCGCCCGGCACCTGGTCCAGCAGCAGCGCGTGCCGGATCTCCTCGGCGAGGTACTCGGCGACCCCGCAACGGTCCACGTCCACGGTGAGCCGGTAGGGGTCGGCCGCGTCGGGCAGCCGTCCGCCGGTCGCCTGCAGCAGCGGATCCGCTCCCTCGCGCAGCCGCATCCGCAGCCGCCCGCGTCTGCGTTCGGGCTCGTAGACGATCCCGGCGACCGCCTCCAGAGGCACGGCGATCTCCCCGTACGTCTGCCGGAACAGCGGCACGGAGCGGTGCAGCCCCGGCGTGATCCGGACCGTCGCGCCGTCGAAGGCCCAGGTCCCGTCACGCTGGATGATCTCGGCCATACGGAAATTCTCGCAGCCGGGTCAACACTGCCCTTCGCGCTTCACCCCCGCTGACCAGACCTGGCGGACACAGAGGGTGTGCCGTAGGGCACAATTCGACGGCATCACAGGGGAGTTGTTCACAGGGTGGCGGCCCGGCCCGCTGAGGGTCCCTCGGGGACCGCCATCCGATCGGGTCGCGGAGAAGGCGGGCGTCGGACGTGGCGGTGCAGGAGGCGAGACAGGGCGCGAGCCCCGGAGCGGGAGCGGGCGCGCACGACGGCGGCTGCACCTGCGGGGACTGCCCGCACGGGGCGCGCGAGGGACACCGGCGCGCGGTCGCCGCGTTCCTGCTGAAACGCGACGGGTTCGCGGCAGGACAGGGCCTGCCGGCCGCCGTCGCCCACTCCGTCTCCGCCTCCCGCCAGTGGGTCTCCGAGGAGCTGACGCAGTCCGCGGAGTTCGTCGCCGAACGCGGGCGCGCCGAGGGCGAGGCCTGGCTGGGCCGTCTGTGGCTGCGCACCACGGTCACCGTGTGGACGGCGGTCGTCGCGCTGCTGCTGATCCAGGCCCTGACCGCCGTCGGTACGGGCTGGACCGCCGCCCGCACCGCCGGACTCCTCGCAGCGATCGCCGCCGCCTGCGCGCTCACCGCGGCCTCCTGGTTCCACCGGGCGCGCGGCGGTGCGCTCGCCCCGGTGATCGGCGAGGACAACCGCCTCTCCACTTCCCGCGCGGTCGCCGCCGCCTGGGTGCTGCTCGTGACCTACGCCGTGCTGGTGCTGGCCGGCCGGCTCGCCGCCGCCTCCAGCCCCGACGAACGCGACGCGCTGATCGCCGGACTCGACCTCGCCCACGGCGCCGGCACGGCGACCGTCCTCGCCGTGGTCTGCGGGATCGCCGTGCTGGTGCGCCGCGTGGTCGGCCTGCGCGTCCTCGGCCAGCGGCTGCAGAAGGTCCGGGCCCACCGCCCGCGCGCCGCCGACCTGCTCACCGACGACTTCGGTCGCGGCGCCTTCGCCGACATCCAGTACGCGCTCATCGGCGGCGTCGCCCTCGTCTTCGCCGGCGTACGCCTGGCCCGGCGCCCCGACCAGTTGCCGGACCTGCCCTGGGGACTCGCGGTCGTGGTGTTGATCTCGGCGGCGACGTACCTCGCCGGCAAGTACGCAGAGGGCGGCCGCCCCGTCATCCTCTCCGTCGTCCGCTCCCGCGAGGCCGGCGACCTCGACGCGCCGATCCGCACCGGCGACGACATCGAGATCCGCGGCGCAGGCTTCGTGCCGCCCGGGGCCCAGACCGCCGACCGGCTCGCCCGCATGGTCGTCCGCATCGGACCCGTCCACGTCCACGTCCCGCTCGTGCCGGTCACGGGCGGGTTCAGCAACCCGACCGACGCCGTCCTCACCGTCCCCGTCCCGGCGGACGTCGAACCGGGGCGGGCCGAGGTCCAGGTCGTCACGGCGGCGGGGGTGGAGACGAACCGGTACACGATCGACGTCACCGAGTGAACGTCCCCGCCGAAGTGAACCGCCGGACCCTCCTACCCGTGTACGCGGTTGAGCGCACCCCCCCAGCTCGTACGTATGGTCTGTCGAGGGGTCCACCACTGCGGGCGAGAGGCGGCTACGGGCGATGACTCACAGCATGCGGACGGACGCTTACCCTCCTCACCCCGACAGCGGAGGCCGTGGCCTGCGGGACACCGCCAGCCGGTACGCCCTCCTTCCCCTGCGCGTCTTCCTCGGTGTCACCTTCATCTACGCCGGTCTCGACAAGCTGACCGACAGCGCCTTCTTGAAGGACAGCGGCGCCGGCTCGATCGGCGAGACCATGCGCGCCGTCCGTGACTCCTCCGCCATCCCGGCTCTGGTCGACATGGCCCTGAAGAGCCCGGTGGGCTTCGGCTACGCGATGGCCTTCGGTGAACTCGCCGTCGGCATCGGCGCCCTGCTGGGCGTCCTCACCCGGCTCGCCGCGCTGGGCGGCGCCCTGATCTCGCTCAGCCTGTGGCTGACGGTGAGCTGGGCGGCGGAGCCCTACTACTACGGCAACGACCTCCCGTACCTCATGGCCTGGCTTCCCCTGGTCCTGGCAGGCGCACCCGTCCTGTCCCTCGACGCCGCCTGGCGTTCCAGGCGGCGTCGGCGGACGGGCGGCCTGGGCTAGGCCGCCTCGCCCGACCGGTCCGGTCCGCCGTGCCGTGTGTCACCGCGCCGCCGACCTGGTCCGGGTCCGTGTCCGGTCCGGGGAGGCCGGGGTGCGGACGGAGTCGCGTGCACGGGGGCCGGACGTCCGGCCAGGGGCCGGCGGTCAGAGCGTCGTGGTGTTCGGGCCGGACGAGGCAGGTCCGGGGGCGGTCGGGTCGGTCCGGCGCGACGAGCCGCGTCGTCTGCGGATGCTCCCGGCCGCCGCGCCCGTCGCGCCCGCCAGGCAGAGGCCACCCGTGACGAGCGGGATCAGCACGAACCACGGGGTCTGCCACAGGCCGCCCGCGTCTCCCGCGAAGAGCACGCCCGCGAGGACGAAGGCGGCGCCCGCCACCAGCCTGCCGGGCCTGAAGTCATGACGCAGCACGGGCCACCTCCGCCTGTCCCACTCCGACCCTGAGGTCGAGATCCATGGTCCCCTTCGCCGCGGTGCCCGCGACCGGCGGCAGGGTGATCTCCTGGTGCTTGCCCGGCTCCACGTCCACGTCCTTCTCGTCGTCGCCGGGCAGCTGGATGTCTCCCAGCCCCACGTCGATCCGCACCTTCACCGTCACGTCCGGTGGGACGATCACCCGCAGCCGGCCCGCGCCCACGTCGGCCTCGGTGCTCACCGTCTCCCCCTTGGCCGGCGTCAGCCCGGAAAGGTCGAGAGTGCCCTCTCCGGTGCCCAGGTCGTAGGCCGCCCGTACGTCCGCCGCCGTCAAGGGGTGCCATGTGGTGTCCGTCCAGTGCGTGCCGATGTCCTTCGGCAGGGCGGCCGCGCCGGCCAGGAGCCCCGCCGTGACGATGGCGAGGAAGACCGACCCGGCCCCCGTCCGTCCCAGGAACGAGCTGACCGTGATCCCGCAGCCGAGCACGATCAGCGCTGCCGCGAGACCTGCCTGCAGGCTGGTGCCGAGCGGGTGGTGGTCCCAGGTGAGCCGGGTGGCGAGGCCGCCCGCGAGCAGGGCGAGCAGGAAGAGCCAGCCGCCGATCCAACGCGGCCCACGCGGTTCGGCGTGGGGTGCGCGTGGGGTGCGTACGGCCTTTGGGCCGGGTCCGTGTCCGACGAGGTCGACGCCGATCGCCGACGTGATGTCCCGGCCGCGGGCGTCCCAGGGGCCCCACAGATACCCCGTGCCGCCGTCGTGCGTGCCGTCCTTGACGATGGGGTCACGCCACCACGAGGGGTAGGCGGTGGGCGCCGGCGGCGCCTTGGCCTCCGGCGGGGCGTCGGCCACGGCCTGGGCGGCCAGCGGGTCGGGGTCGAAGGAGTCCCGGTGCCGCGACCAGTACCCGGCGCCCGCGAGCAGCACGGAGACGACGACGGCGAAGGCCAGCACGCTGCCGTTCTTCAGCATCGACAGCAGCACTCCGCAGCCGACGAGCGCGAACAGCACGGCCGCGAGGGCCTGACCGTCCACCCGGCCGGTCAGGAGCTTGCGCACCTCGTTCTGCTCGTCGTCGGAGTAGGGGACGAAGAGCCAGGCGAACCCGTAGAAGATGAGACCGACGCCGCCGGTCGCGGAGAGCACGGCGAGTGTGATGCGGAAGATCACCGGGTCCATGTCGCACTGACGCCCGAGGCCCGCGCACACACCCGCGAGGACCTTGTGCTCACGGTCCCGCCGGAACCGGGGAGGAAGGGCACCGACACCCATACCCCCGCCGGCTCCCCCCGCCCGCCCGCCGCCCGCTTCGGCCCGGGACTCCGCCGCGGCCGCGGTCGCGGCCTCGACGGCCGCCTCCGCCGCCGTCATCGCGTCCGCCTCGGCGGCCGGGCCCGGTGAGCTACGGGTGTCTCCCGCCGTGTCCTGCTGTGCCTGGTCCGTCGGCTGCTCGCGAGGGTTCTCCCGCTCTCCGTGCGCGCGAGGGCTCTCACCGGCGGCGCCGGGGGCGCCGGGGGACGAGGCGGCCGCGTCGGACGCGGCGCCCCCGTCGGGCACGGCGTCCGCGGCGTGCTGGTGATCTGTCATGACTCCATGGTGGCGGTCGGGCGGCCCCCGCGGCAGTCGGAACGACCCTGGTCGGACCCTGATATCGGCCCCGACCCGGGGCGAGGGAGGTGTTCGACACACGGCGTCGTCGAAGATCAGGGGCCTCTCGGGGGCGAACCCTGATGCTCTGCCACGCGGCCCGTGTGACCATCGTTGGCATGCCGGAAGCCGCAGCAGCGCCACTCGTCGAACCGCGGCCGCCGCGCAAGCTCTACCGCAGCAGCGACGGACGCTGGCTCGGTGGCGTGGCGCGGGGGCTCGCCGGGCATCTCGGGCTGCCCGTCGTGTGGGTGCGACTGGTCTTCGCCGGGCTGTTCATGGCCGACGGCCTCGGCGCCCTGCTCTACGCCGCCTTCTGGTTCTTCGTCCCGCTCGGGATCGGCGGCGTCGGCGACCAGAAGCCGCCGTCCCTCGTCACCACCGAGACCGCGCCCGACGGCCGCCGCAGACTCGTCGCCCGCAAGCCGGACAGGGGGCAGATCGTCGCCCTGCTCCTCATGGTCGTCGTCGCCACGGTCTTCGTGGGCAACGTGAACCTGGGCAGCGGCGCCAAGGCGTATCTGCTGCCCGCCGTCCTCGTCGGCGCCGGCGTCGCCCTCGTCTGGCGCCAGGCGGACAACGCACGCCGGGCCCGCTGGGTCGAGGTCGGCCGAAGACGCCGCACGCTCACGCTGCTGCGCACCGGCGCCGGCGTCCTGCTGGTCACCGCCGGAGTCTCCGGCACGTTCGTGTTGCAGGGCTCCACGGCCCACCTCGGCTCCGTCCTGCAGGCGGCGCTCGCCGTCATCGTCGGCATCACCCTGCTCGCCGGCCCCTACCTGGTCCGCATGACCCAGGACCTGTCCGAGGAGCGGCTCATGCGCATCCGCGCCCAGGAGCGTGCGGAGGTCGCCGCCCACGTCCACGACTCGGTGCTGCACACCCTGACGTTGATCCAGCGCAACGCGGAGAACGCCGGTGAGGTGCGCCGCCTCGCCCGTGCGCAGGAGCGCGACCTGCGCACCTGGCTCTACAGACCCGAGGGCACCGGCAAGGAGGAGGCCGACGAGCCCACCACCGTCGCCGACGCGGTCCGGCGCAACGCGGCCGAGGTCGAGGACAAGCACGGCGTCCCCATCGAGGTCGTGGTCGTCGGCGACTGCCCGCTGGACGACGGCGTCGGCGCACAGATGCAGGCCGCGCGTGAGGCGATGGTGAACGCGGCCAAGTACGGTGGCGAGGGCGGCGCCGTGCAGGTCTACGCCGAAGTCGAGGGCAGGACGGTCTTCGTGTCCGTCCGCGACCGCGGGCCCGGCTTCGACCTCGACTCGATACCCGCCGACCGCATGGGCGTCAGAGAATCGATCATCGGCCGCATGGAGCGCCACGGGGGCACGGCGCGGCTGCGGGCCGTCCCCGACGGCGGCACGGAGGTCGAACTGGAGATGGAGAGGGCGGAGAAGACGTCATGAGCGACCCGACCGAGACGAACGGCACGACGGGAGCGGGGGCGGCCGAGCCGGCCCGTGCCCCCGGCGACAGCACGGGCGGGCGCCATGTGCGCGTGGTCCTCGTCGACGACCACCGCATGTTCCGTACGGGCGTGCAGGCCGAGATCGGCCAGACCGAGCAGACCGGCGTCGAGGTCGTCGGCGAGGCGGCGGACGTCGACCAGGCGGTCACCGTCATCACGGCGACCCGGCCCGAGGTGGTCCTTCTCGACGTGCACCTGCCGGGTGGCGGTGGCGTCGAAGTGCTGCGCCGCTGCGCCCCCTTGATGAGCGACGCCGAGCGGCCCGTGCGGTTCCTCGCCCTGTCCGTGTCGGACGCGGCGGAGGATGTGATCGGGGTGATCCGCGGGGGCGCCCGCGGCTATGTCACCAAGACGATCACCGGGACCGACCTGGTGAACTCGATCTTCCGGGTGCAGGAGGGCGACGCCGTCTTCTCGCCGCGTCTCGCCGGGTTCGTCCTCGACGCCTTCGCCTCGACCGACGCGCCGCCGGTCGACGAGGACCTGGACCGGCTCACCCAGCGCGAGCGCGAGGTACTGCGGCTCATCGCCCGCGGCTACGCCTACAAGGAGATCGCCAAGCAGCTCTTCATCTCCGTCAAGACGGTCGAGTCGCATGTCTCGGCGGTGCTGCGCAAACTCCAGCTGTCCAACCGGCACGAGCTGACCCGTTGGGCCACGGCGCGGCGACTGGTCTGACGGGCCAGGCGCCCGCGCACGGCCCTCGGACGTGTCCTGCCCGGTGCCGTGGCGGCCACGCCGGTGGACCGCGGTGACGCGCCGTGCCGGGCGTCGCGAGCCGGTGAATCCGTTGCCGGTCACGGCACTAGACCACTCGTGCGGCGCCCGCGAACGGCATCTCGTCGATCGGGGCCACACGCACCGGGGCCGACGGGTTCGGGGCGTGGATCATCTGGCCGTCGCCGATGTAGAGGCCGACGTGGGAGATGCCGGAGTAGAAGAACACCAGGTCGCCCGGGAGGAGTTCGGAGCGCGACACGCGCTGCCCGGCGCCGATCTGGGCGTAGGTGGTGCGGGGGAGGGAGACTCCCGCGGAGCGGTAGGCGGCCAGCACGAGCCCCGAGCAGTCGAAGGCGTTCGGCCCGGTGGCCCCCCACACATAGGGGCTGCCGAGCTTGGAGTAGGCGTAGGAGACGGCCGCCGCGGCACGGGAGTTGGGGGCGTCGGCGCTGCCTGAACCGGGCTTTGCGAGGTCCGTGCGCGCACCGGACGCACCGCGTGAGGCGCGGGTGCCCGTGCCGTCGCCCGCACTCTCGCCGATCCGCGCCCGCTCCGCCGCCGTCAGCCTCGACAGCAGGCCGCGTGCCGCGTCCAGCTTGCCGGTGATCGTCTCCTTCTGCTTCTGCAGCTCGGCCCGACGAGTCCGGAGCGCGGTCAGTTCGACACGCGCCGCGCCGCGCAGTTGCTCGATCTCGCGCAGCTGTCCGTGCACCCGGGCGACGGCGGCGGACTGGCGGGCGCCGGCCCGTTCGGCGAAGGCGGCGCCGTCGAGATAGCGGTCGGGGTCGTCGGAGAGCGCCAACTTCACGGCAGGGTCGAGGCCGCCGTCGCGGTACTGCGCCGCGGCCATCGATCCCAGCGCGTCCCGCGTGGAGTTGAGCTTCTCCTCCTTGCGCGCGGCCTCGTCGCGCAGGTTCTTCAGCCGCTGCTCGGCGGCCGTCGCCCTCTCCTTCACACCGTTGTACTTCTCGGTGGCTTCCTCAGCCTCCTGGTACAGCTTGGCCACCTTCGCCTTGACCTCGGCCGGCGTCAGCTCCGGTTCGGCCTGCCCGGTCCCGTCGAAGGCGGTCGCCGTCGCCACGCCCGCGAGGGCGAGCGTGAAGGCCGTACGGGCCGTCCTGCCGCCGAGCGAGCGTTGCCGGGGCTTGCGATGCGCTGCCACGTGGGACTGCACGTCCTTTCGTCGACCGCCCGGCCCGACCGGCCGCCGCCGGGAGTGACCCGAGGCTGCCGGCCGACCCGTGTCAGGCGGTTCCCGGGCCGTCGGGGGAGCGGACGGACGGCCCGGGCCGCGGCTGACGCGTCCGGCGACGTTCCGCACGGGGAGCGGGCACGCCGCCGGACTTCCTCGGCGGTGGTGGCCGACTGCCGCCCCTGGCCGGGCGGCGGTGGGGAGCCGGTCACCTGGGAAAGGACGGTAGGCCGGTGATGACGTTTGGGTAACGCGATGTGCGGAAGTGACACGAGCGGACTGCCCGGTGACCGTATGTGTCCCACTGCCCCGGCCGGATACGGCTGGTTCGCGCGGCGCGCTGACCGAAGGCGCGATTCCGGGATCGACGGGGGCGGCAGGGTGCTATGGCGCATATATGCACGCTCGAGCGGCCGTGCGGGGGAGACCTGTGGGTGAGCGGCGAGGGCACAGGCGAGGGCCGAGCGGCGAGGGTCCGGGGGAGGGGCGGCGGCGAGGGTCTGGGGGAGGGGCGAGGGCCGTGGTCGAGGGGCGGGAGGGGTGAGCGGGAAGCGCCGGGGGCGGTGTCGGGCGGTGTGTGCCGGGCTCACTAGCATCCGGCTTCATGGACGTACTCATCCACTTCTTCGTCGGTCTGCACATCATCGGCATCGCCGCGCTGCTCGGCGGCTTCCTCACGCAGATGAAGGCGATGGGCCGGGGCACGGCCCGCTTCGTCCCCGCCATGCTCCACGGGGCGGCGACGATGCTGGTCACGGGCGTGATCCTGGTCGGCCTCAACCAGGCGGACGACCAGAGTGTCAACAACGTCAAGATCGGTGTGAAGCTGGCCCTGCTGATGGTGATTCTCGGCCTCGTCTATGTGAAGCGTGACGACGAGAAGGTGGAGAAGCCCCTGTTCGCCCTGGTGGGCCTGCTCACCGTGGCGAACGTCTTCATCGCGGTGCTCTGGACCTGACGCCGGCCCGGACCGAGCCCACCGCTGCCGCGGCGACGACCAGCCAGGCCGCCACGGCGACCCACAGCAGCACCTCGCCCGGCCCGTGCAGCGCCGGGAGGTCGACGGCGGCGGCGACGGACAGGGTCGCCGCCGCCGTCATGCCCATGGGGAACACGGTCGACCACCGGCGTTCGTCGTAGCGCGGTCGCGGCCACCGCACCTCGGCGACCAGCAGGACCGCGTACCAGACGTAGTCGAGCACCAGCAGCGCGACGGTCAGCCCGCGCAGCACGCCGGTGTCGTCGGCGTTCCACAGATACAGGGCGCCGTCGTCGGCCATGAGGAGTTTCGCGCCCGCGAGCGCGCAGACGGCGAGCGCGCCGCCCGCCACCCACTGGTCGCCCGCGCCCTCGGCCGGCTGCCGGAAGTCGAAGAGGCCCAGGGCGACGGCGTACAGCACCAGACCGAGCCAGAACAGCACGAGCGCGGTGTGCGCGAGCCAGGCCGCGGCCTCCGCCTTCGCCAGCACCGCGCCGAGCACGGCCAGGCTCTGGGTCGCGACGCAGCACAGGAACACCGCACCGGGCATGCGCCGCTTCCACCGCCGCACGACCGTCACGAACAGCACCGGCCACAGCGCCGCGGCCAGTGCCAGCAGTGCCTCGGCCAGGGGCTGCCGGCCCCGCGCGGAGATCTGCGTGCCGAGCACGGCCGTCGCCGCGACGGCGGTCAGCGCCCCCGGCGTACCCGCCTCGGCCCGCCACCGTTCGGGCTCCCGCACCAGCCGGACGACGAAGTCCGCGGCGAGCGCGACCCAGGCGATGCCCGCCATCGCCAGCCAGACCCGGGACAGCGCCTCGTGCCCGGCCAGATGCAGCCCGACCGACACGATGCCGGTCGCCATGACGGCGGTCCCGGACGCCGGCCGGCGGCGCGCCCACCAGTGGCGGAGCCGGGAGCGGGGGGAGGGCGACGAGGCGGGCGAGGGCGAGGCGGGCGGGGGGAAGCCGGGCATGCGGCCGATGCTAGAGAGCGCGGCGGGGCGGCACCGGGCGGCGCGCCCCACACGACAGCTCCCGGACCACACACGGTGTCCGCCGCAAGGTGTGCGCCACGCGCGCGTGCCTCGGCCGGCCACCGCCGTCGAGGACGGCCGGGACCCGCCCTCGACGACGGCACACTGGCCGACCGCCGACCGTCGACCTACCTGCTGCCGCCGACCGCCTGCCTACCGAGCGCGGCCCGCCGGACGGCCCGGCGTCACTTCAGGTGCCGGTCCAGGAACCGGCATCCGTCCTCCAGCTCGAACGACGGGGTGCCGGTGTGCCCGCCCAGATTGGCGTGCAGCGTCTTCTCCTTGCTACCGAAGGCGTCGAACAGGTCCAGAGCCCGTTGCCGGGGGTTCCCCTCGTCGTCCCACTGCAGCAGGAACAGCAGCGGAACGGTGACCTGCCGGGCCTCCTCGCGCTGGGCGCGGGGCACATACCCCCCGGCGAAGAAGCCGGCCGCCGCGATGCGCGGCTCGACCACCGCCAGCCGGATGCCGAGGGCGGTCCACCCTCCCGAATACCCGACCGGGCCGCCGATCCCGGGCAGTTCGAGAAGGGCGTCCAACGTGGTCCGCCATTCCGGGACGGCCCTTTCGACCAGCGGGCCGATGAGGGACTCGAAGATCTCGTCCACCGGCTCACCCGCCTGCATCGCCCGCCGGAGGTCGGCGCGGGCCTGCTCGTCGGCGGCGGAACGGGGCCGGTCACCGCACCCGGCGGCGTCGATGGTGGCCACCGCGTAGCCGCGCATCGCGGTGTACCGGGCCCGGGCCACCAGCCGGGGATCCGCCTTGGGCAGGCCGTTGTTGTGGGCCATCAGAATCAGCGGGGCCGGTACGGCGGACTCGGGCGTCCACAGGGTGCCGGGGATCTCGCCGAGAGTGAACTCGCGCTCGAGGACGCCGTCGTCGAGGCGCTGCTCGGAAGTGAATCGCATGGTCGTGCCTTTCGGGAATGCGCTGGAACGGCGCTCCCGGACGACCTATCGCCCGACCGTGACCCCGGAGGGGAGCACCCATGTCGATACAGCGTTCACGGGTACCACCTCCTCGTTCTCTCGCACGGCCTCCGGGAAGGTAGCAGCGATGGCCGTCGTCCGCCAACGCGATTTTTCGCGTTGGTTCCCCGGCCGGTGCCGGGTGCAGCCGCACCTCCTCGTCCGGCCGGTGCCCTCAGGCCGGGCGCACCACGCGGTGGACGCCGGACTCGCCGTCGTAGGGGATCGACTCCTCGCGCACGTAGGCGCCGGGCTTGGGTGAGTGGATCATCATGCCGTTGCCGATACAGACGCCGACGTGGCTGAGGTCTCCGTAGAAGAAGAGCAGGTCGCCGGGCCGGGCGTCGGCGAGGGGGACCGTGACGCCGGCGTTCGCCTGGCCGTGGGTGCTGCGGGGCAGGGTGACCGCGGCGGCCTTCCAGGCGGCCTGGGTGAGACCGGAGGAGTCGTAGGACCCGGGTCCGGTCGCGCCCCACACGTACGGCTTCCCGATCTGCGCGCGGGCGAAGGCGAGGGCCTTCTCGGCCTTGACGGCGTACGACGCGTCCGCGGCGGAGCCGGAGGAGGACACCATGCCGGTCGACGACGCCGTGGCCGGAACCGACGTGGCCGGGGCTACCGGGCCCGTCGACGCCACGGAAGGGGGCATCGTGCCCGAAGCCGAAGCCGAAGCCGAAGCCGAAGCCGAAGCCGAAGCCTGAGCCGCCGAGTCCGGAGAGTCCATGGCCTCCCACGACGCGGCCGGGGACGGCGGGCCCGAAGATTCCGTGTCAGGCAACCCGCCACCGCTCTCCTGCCGGGCGGCCTGCTGCGCGGTTTGCTGCGCGGCCTGCCAGGCCGCCGCCTGCTGACGGGCGAAATCCGCCGCCGCGCGCGCGGCCTCCTCCTGTTTCTGCTTCTCGATCGCCGCGTGGCGCGCCTGCTCCTGGGCCGTCAGCCGGGACAACAGCTCGCGCGAGTCGCCGAGCTTCTTCTGGACGGCGGCCTTGGCGATCCGCAGGCCGTGCTGCGGATCGGTGAGCGACGCATGGCTCCCCGTGGTCTCCCGGTGGTTCCTCGTCGTGGCCGGCCGCTCGGCGGCGTAGTCGTCGACGGCGCCTTGGCGGCGGTCGGCCGCCACGTCCGCCGGCCGGTTCCGGCCGATGTGGTCCTGCGCGGTGTCCGCGAGGGGGACGGCCGCGGTGTCGGGCGCGAAGGCACCGGTGCGGTACCGGGCCGCGGCCCGTGAACCCGGTTCCTCACGCGCCTCGTCGGGCTTCCGGGTGCGCTGGGGGGCGACGCCGTCGAGGAGGCCGTCCGCCCGGGTGCGCTGCTTGGTCGTCTTCTCCTTGGCGGAGGTGTTCTTCTCGGTCGCCGACTCCGCCTGGCGGTAGAGGTCGTCGACCTTCTTCTCCACCTCCTCCAGGCTCGGCCTGCCGTCGGCCGCCTCAGCGGCGTTCGCCGACTGGGAGAGCAGGGCCACGGACGTGAGGGCCGCGGTGGCGAGGGCAGGGGGACGTATGCCCGCCACACGCGAACCCGCGGAGCGTGCCCTGCGGTGCTGCGACGCCAAGGGAGGCGACTCCTTCCAAAAGCTGCGCCTGCCGGTCGGCGGTCGGGTCCCGAAGGCCGGCCCGGGCACCGGGGGAGAGCTCGGGCGGGCGAGCGGGGGTCGTCGCCCCACGGCCTTCTCCCTGACGGTGTCGGGCCGGTTCACCCAGGTCTCGGGGGTCCCCGGATCCACACGGCGCGAGCGGGCGCCCCGGGACTCGGCGGAGGGCCGCTCGGTCCGGCGGGGTCACCGGTGAGGTCGTACGGCCTGTCCGCACGGTAGCCAACGCGTGTGGCCCCTGTGAAGGTTGATGGGCGATATGCCCGATACATTTTCGTGACCTGAGGGCGTGGTCCGGTGTTACCGACGGATCGGTCGCCGTTCGTGATCGTGGATGGCCGGAGGGTGAGTGCGGGGCGAGTTTCCGGGACGGCGGCCGGTTGTCGGTGGCGCCCCCTAAACTCGGAGAGCGATGAGCAGCCTCTTTGACGACAGCTTCCTGGCGGACCTCAAGGGCCCCCGTGCCCACGAGGAGGAGCCCCCGCCGCCCGAGGACGACCACGGACCGGAGCCGGTCCCGGACGATCTGTTCGGCGGGAAGTTCGACGCGCCCCCGGACCGGGACGCCTACTACCGCGACGGCGCACCGCGCCCGGCTCTCGACGCGGCGGCGCTCCTGGAAGGGCTGAACGACAACCAGCGTGCGGCCGTCGTGCACGCAGGCGCCCCGCTGCTCATCGTGGCGGGCGCCGGCTCGGGCAAGACGCGCGTGCTCACCCACCGCATCGCCCACCTCCTCGCCGAGCGCGACGTGCACCCGGGGCAGATCCTCGCGATCACCTTCACCAACAAGGCCGCGGGCGAGATGAAGGAGCGCGTCGAGCAGCTCGTCGGCCCGCGCGCGAACGCGATGTGGGTCATGACGTTCCACAGCGCGTGCGTGCGCATCCTGCGCCGGGAGAGCAAGAAGCTCGGCTTCACGTCGTCGTTCTCGATCTACGACGCCGCCGACTCCAAGCGCCTCATGGCCCTGGTCTGCCGCGACCTGGACCTCGATCCCAAGCGCTACCCGCCCAAGTCCTTCAGCGCCAAGATCAGCAACCTGAAGAACGAGCTGATCGACGAGGAGGACTTCGCCGCGCAGGCCGCTGGGGGCGCCTCCCGGACGGAGTCTGGGGGAGGGTTCGAGAAGACGCTCGCCCAGGCCTACGCCATGTACCAGTCGCGGCTGCGCGAGGCGAACGCCCTCGACTTCGACGACCTGATCATGACGACGGTCAACCTGCTGCGCGCCTTCCCCGACGTCGCCGAGCACTACCGCCGCCGGTTCCGGCACGTCCTGGTCGACGAGTACCAGGACACCAACCACGCCCAGTACGCCCTCGTGCGCGAGCTGGTCGGCACCTCCGAGCACCCCGTCGACGTACCGCCGGGCGAGTACGACGTACCGCCGGCCGAGCTCTGCGTCGTCGGTGACGCCGACCAGTCCATCTACGCCTTCCGCGGCGCCACCATCCGCAACATCCTCCAGTTCGAGGAGGACTACCCGCGCGCGACGACGATCCTGCTCGAGCAGAACTACCGCTCGACGCAGACGATCCTGTCCGCCGCCAACGCGGTCATCGAGCGCAACGAGTCACGGCGCCCCAAGAACCTGTGGACCAACGCGGGCGCGGGCGCGCGCATCACCGGCTACGTCGCCGACACCGAGCACGACGAGGCGCAGTTCGTCGCCGACGAGATAGACCGCCTGACGGACGCGGGCGACGCGAAGGCGGGCGATGTGGCGGTCTTCTACCGCACCAACGCCCAGTCCCGTGTCTTCGAGGAGATCTTCATTCGGGTCGGCCTTCCCTACAAGGTCGTCGGCGGGGTCCGCTTCTACGAGCGCAAGGAGGTCAGGGACGTCCTGGCCTATCTGCGCGTGCTGGCCAACCCGGAGGACTCGGTGCCGCTGCGCCGGATCCTCAACGTGCCCAAGCGTGGCATCGGCGACCGTGCCGAGGCGATGATCGACGCCCTCTCCCAGCGGGAGAAGATCAGCTTCTCGCAGGCCCTGAAGCGGGTCGACGAGGCTTACGGCATGGCGTCGCGGTCGACGAACGCCGTGAAGCGGTTCAACGCGCTCATGGAGGAGCTGCGCACGATCGTCGAGTCGGGCGCCGGTCCGGCGACCGTCCTGGAGGCGGTGCTCGAACGCACCGGCTACCTCGCCGAGTTGCAGGCCTCCACCGACCCGCAGGACGAGACCCGGATCGAGAACCTCCAGGAACTCGCCGCCGTGGCCATGGAGTTCGAGCAGGAGACCGGTGAGGGAGAGGGCGCCGCACCGGCCGGGCTCTCCGACTTCCTGGAGCGGGTCGCGCTGGTCGCCGACTCCGACCAGATCCCCGACGAGGAGGCGGACGGCTCGGGCGTCATCACCCTGATGACCCTGCACACCGCCAAGGGCCTCGAGTTCCCGGTCGTCTTCCTGACGGGCATGGAGGACGGCGTCTTCCCGCACATGCGCGCCCTCGGCCAGACCAAGGAACTGGAGGAGGAGCGTCGGCTCGCGTACGTGGGCATCACACGCGCCCGTGAGCGGCTGTACCTCACCCGCTCGTCGCTGCGCAGCGCCTGGGGGCAGCCGTCGTACAACCCGCCCTCCCGGTTCCTGGAGGAGATCCCGCCGACGCATGTGGACTGGAAGCGGACGGGGGCGACCTCGCCCGTGTCGTCCGGCCCGCTGTCGGGGGCGGCGTCGTCAACCTCGATGTCCTCGTCCCGATCGCGTTCCTCGGCGGCGGGCGCGTCCGGATTCGCGACGCGCCGCACGGCCGGGGAGAAGCCCGTGGTCGCGCTGGCCGTCGGCGACCGGGTCACGCACGACCAGTTCGGGCTCGGCACGGTCGTCGGAGTGAAGGGCACCGGCGCCAACGCGGAGGCCACCGTCGACTTCGGCGACACCAAGCCGAAGCGGCTGCTGCTGCGGTACGCACCGGTGGAGAAGCTGTAGGTCCCCTTCCGGGCGGCAACGGCCCGGCGCGCCGGGGTGAGCCCCCGCTTCGGCGGCGGGGGCTCAGGCGGTCGACGACGGGGACGCGGTCTCCCGCGGACGGGTCTTCGCCCTGCGGGCGAGCCGGGCGCGAAGAGGGCTTACGTCGGAGAGCGCTAACGTCGGAGAGCGCTTACGTCGGGTTGAGTCCGTGGCTGCGCAGCCAGGGCAGCGGGTCGATCGCCGAACCGCCGGCCGGCCGGACCTCGAAGTGCAGGTGCGGGCCGGTCGAGTTGCCGGAGTTGCCCGAGTAGGCGATCGGGTCGCCGGCCTTCACCGTCGTGCCGGAGGGGACGCGGTAGGTGGAGAGATGGCAGTACCAGGTCTCCGTGCCGTCCTTCGCCGTCAGGATCAGCATGTTGCCGTAGGCGCTGTTCCACTGGGTGCGTACGGTGCCGTCGGTCGCGGCCATCACCGTCGTGCCGTACGAGACCGGGAAGTCGATGCCCGTGTGCTGTGACATCCAGTTGATGCCGGCCTGGCCGAAGTAGGCGCTGAGGCCGTGCTGTGCGACCGGGAGGGCGTACTTGGGGCGCAGCCGCTCCTTGCGGGCGGCCTCCGCCGCCGCCTTCTTCTTCTCGGCCTCCTGCTGCGCCTTGAGGTCGATGCGCTCCTGCGTGCGGCTGACCCGGTCGCCGAAGTCGTCGGCCCCGGCGCTGAGCGTTGCGAGCTGGCTGTCCAGCTTGGTGTTGGCGGCGGACGGCTTCACCGGCTGAGCGTCCGCCGCGGAGGCCGAGGTCTCCTTGCCGTCGCCGCCGGTCAGCGTGCCGACCGAGGCGGCGGCGATCCCGGCGACCCCCATCACACAGGCCGAGGGCACGGCCACCGTCAGCAGCGCGGAGCGCTTGGCGGGCATCCGGCGCCGGGAACGGTTCGCGTTACGGGTGGCCGCCCGGCCCAGCGGCGCGGGGACGGGCTCTTCCCGGTCGTCGAGGAGCGCGAGCGGGTCGCCGTCCGTCGACTCGCCTTCGGGGCCGCCCGCTTCGGGGACGCTCGCTTCGGGACCGCTCCCGTCGTACGCGACCTGCTCGAAAGTGGCGGTGGCCTGCTGGTCGAACGGGACCTCGGGTGACTGCTCGAACCCTCCCCCAGACTCCGTCTGGGAGGTGCCCCCAGCGGCCGGCGCGGAGCCGTCGGAGGCGTCGCCGTCGGAATTCCACTGCGTGGCGTCGTACGCGCCGGTGTCGAAGGTCTGCGTGCCCCATTCCCAGTGCTGGGTAGCGTCGGCGGGGCAGCCGGGCTGGTCGGGCTGGAGCCAGGCGCTCGCGTCCCAGTGGCCGGTGGTGTCGTGCGCCGTCGCCTGCTGCGGGACCGCGGACAGGTGCTGGTGCTGTCCCGTCTGCCAGGCGGTCGCGTCGTACGCGCCGGAGTCGTGGACGGCGTGGTGCTGGGCCGCGTACGCGTCGTAGTTCAGGGTCTGGTGGCTGCCCGTGTCCGCGGAACCGTGGACGCCGGTGTGCCACCGGGTGCTGCCGTACGTGCCGGTGGTGGGGCCGGAGCCGTCGCCCGGAAACGCGCCGAACAGGGGGTCGGCGGTTGTGAAGTGCCCGGTGTCGTGCGCGCCGGTGTCGTGACCGCCGGCCTCGTGGCCGTCGTAGGTCGTGAAGCCGTCGTACGAAGCCTCCTGGGTGCCGTACGACGCGTAGTGCGCCGAAGCGGCGTCGGAAGCCGGGGCCGGGGAGGTCATGATTCCCGACGGGTGACGGTCATTCACCAACTTCTCTTTCGCCGACGACAGGGGCTGCCAGAGCAGTGCGGCGACTGTACCCGGCAGTACGCGGGCACGACAATGTTCTGCAGGTTTCGTGCCCGAAGGAAAGGGGCAATCGGCTCTGTTTCGGGGGACGACGGACGAGGGCTTGGCCCTACGTTCGAATAGTGTTCGATGGTGAGGGAGTGGCAGAGGGGTGTGACGGGTCTGCCGGGCGGTGAGGGGCACGGCTCCGGGACGGCGTTGCGATCGTCGTCGTACTGCCCTCGGGCTTCGTCAGTCGCGCAGTCGCGCAGTCGCGCAGTCGCGCAGTCGCGCAGTCGCGGTGTCTCGGGGCGTCGTCAGGCAACCGTGAGGCCGGTACGGCGGGCGCCGGAACGAGAGGCGGCCGGCTCTTCCTGGGAGGGCGCGGTGTCGAGGGCCTGCCGTATGCCGGTCGCGACGGCGGGATGCACGGGCAGGGCGAGATGGCCGATCCCGGTCACCCGGACGTTCTGCACCGCCAGGTCGGGATGGTCCACGCAGGCGGACTCCAGCGGGTCCATGAGGTGGTCCAGGTCGCTCCAGAAGCTGACGAACCGGGTGCGGCAGCCCGGCGCGGGGCGGGAGAGCTCCTCGATCACCGCTGAGCCCGGACGCATCTGGCGCACGATCGGGTGCGCGTTCGCCAGCGGCGCCACCCGGGTGCCGGAGTGCGGGGTGCCCAGCGTGACCAGCGTGCGGACGCGGACGTCGCCGCCCAGTCGTTGCACGTAGTAGCGCGCGATCAGGCCGCCCAGGCTGTGTCCGACGACGTCGACCTGCACGCTGCCCGTGCGCTCGCAGATCTCCTCTATGTGCCGGCCGAGCAGTTCGGCGGCGGTGCGTATGTCACACGTGAGCGGCGAGTAGTTGAGCGACTCCACGCGATGCCTGCCGTGCTGTGCGAGGCTGCGGCGCAGCAGGACGAACACGGAGCGGTTGTCGATGAACCCGTGCAGCAGCACCACCGGCGGCGGCGCCTGGGTGGGCAGCCGGGCCGGGTCCTCGGCGCCGGATTCCGCGGACAGCGCGGGGCGGACCGGTCCGCGGCGCTCCTGCGCGATGCCCGAGGGGTACAGGAGCAGATGCCCCGCGAGGATCGCGAGGTCCAGGGCGGTCGCCTTCAGAAGGGTCAGGGACAGCCCGGCGAGTCGGCCCGGCAGGCTCGGGAGGTCCGGCATCCCCGGGAAGCCGGGCAGGCTCGGAAGATCCGGGAGCAGACGCTGGCACAACGGTAGAAAGGGCTGCAGTGCCCGGGTGACCTTCATGGCCGACCTCCTGTCGGCACGCTGAGGACTTCTCTGGCCCCCGTGTGCCCTCGTGGAAGTCGCTGTCGAGGGGCTCGATCGGGCACGGCGGGGCGTGGAGCGGATGCGGCCCGTGGCTCGGGGTGCGTACGCCTGGTGCGACGTCGCGCCGTCGACGGACGGGAATCCCTGCCGGTGTGGCGACAGGCTCCCCGCTGTCGTGCCTTACCTGCTCTACCTGACCATCGTGCCTGTCGATGCGCCGTACCGCCACGCAGCGCGGGCTGCGGCGCGACGAACGGCGACCTCGTTGCGGCTCCCTCTGCGCCTCGAACCCCCCTGGGACGGGGTGCGAACGATGCGCGGTGAACGTGTCCCTCCGTGTGATTTCCCCCTCGGTCAGCACCGCGAAACTGCCGGTTGCGGGATGCGGGCGATAACGTTCGTTCACTTCCCCCGGGCGGTGTGGCGCGGGGTGTCCGTGGCCTCGAGGATGGACGCAGTCCCTCGAGGACGGACGGAGTCGCTTGAGGACGGACGGAGTCGCTTCATGGAGGCAGTGATGGGTGTGGCAGCCGGTCCGATCCGCGTGGTGGTCGCCAAGCCGGGGCTCGACGGCCACGATCGCGGGGCCAAGGTGATCGCGCGGGCGCTGCGCGACGCCGGCATGGAGGTCATCTACACGGGACTCCACCAGACGCCCGAGCAGATCGTCGACATCGCGATCCAGGAGGACGCCGACGCGATCGGTCTGTCCATCCTCTCCGGGGCGCACAACACGCTCTTCGCCGCGGTGATCGAGCTGCTGAAGGAGCGGGACGCGGCGGACATCCTGGTCTTCGGCGGCGGGATCATCCCCGAGGCGGACATCGCTCTGCTGAAGGAGAAGGGCGTCGCGGGGATCTTCACGCCCGGCGCGACCACCGCGTCCATCGTGGAGTGGGTCCGGGCCAACGTCCGGCAGTCAGCACAGGCGTGAGCCCCTCGGAGGCGCCCCGAGCGGGATGCGCCCGCTCGGCACGGACCCGCACAGACACGGGCCCCGCGTAGGAAAAGCGTGCGTGGGCACGAGCCCCGTACGGCCACGAGCCGTGCGTGGGCACGAATTCCGGACGGGCACGAACTCCGCACGGGCACGCGCCGTGCAGGTGGGAGCCCCCGCGGTGTTCGGGCCGGGGTGGGTTCAGGAACCGGTCAGGCATCCTGTCCCCGCGGCGCAGGGGGGCCGAGCTCCTCCGCCATCAGCGCCCGCAGCCGCAGTGTCCTGCCCAGCCGCTGGAACGCCTCGGCCCAGTAGCCGCCCGCGCCCGGCGACGCGTCCTCCGGTTCGTCCGGCACCGCGAGGAGGGCGTCGAGCCGGGACGCCTCCGCGGGGTCGAGACAGCGCTCGGCGAGACCCATCACGCCGCTGAAGCTCCACGGGTAACTGCCAGCGTCCCGCGCGATGTTGAGCGCGTCGACCACGGCGCGGCCGAGCGGCGCGGCCCACGGCACGGAGCAGACGCCGAGCAGCTGGAACGCCTCCGACAGACCGTGCGCCGCGATGAACCCGGCCACCCAGGCGGCCCGCTCGGACGGCGACAGCGTGCCCAGCAGCTTCGCCCGCTCGGCGAGGGACACCGCGCCGGGCCCGCCCGCGCCGGGCGAGGACGGCGCGCCGAGCAGCGCCCGTGACCAGTCGGCGTCCCGCTGGCGGACGGCGGCCCGGCACCATGCCGCGTGGAGTTCGCTCAGCCAGTCGTCGGCCACCGGAAGCGCCACGATCTGCTGCGGTGTGCGGCCGCCCAGCCGGGCCGGCCAGGTGGCGAGCGGTGCCGCCTCCAGCAACTGGCCGAACCACCAAGACCGTTCACCCCGGCCGGGCGGGGCGTGCGGTGACACGCCGTCGCGTTCCATGGCCGCGTCGCACTCGTGCGGCGCCTCCACCAGGAGGGTCGGTGTGTCCCGGGTGTGGTCGACGGCCACGCACGCGCCGGCCCGGACCGCCATCCGCGCGGCGAGCGCCGAGCCCGGCAGCGCCGACAGCAGCTCCGCGGCCGTGGCCCGCACGTTGCGGCTGCGGTCCGCCAGCGCCTGTTCCAGGAACGGCTCGTCGCGCGGGGCGAGGCCGGTGCGCAGCGAGTCGAGGAACATCAGCCGGTCCTCGGCGCGCTCCGTCGACCAGGTGGCCGCGAGCAGTTCCCGTGCCGCGTCGGGGTCACGGGAGCGGATGGACGCGAGCACGGCCACCCGCTCGGCGAACAGGCCCTCCTGCCAGAGGCGCTCGGCGCGTTCGGCCTCCGCCGGGCCCGGCAGGGCGGTGCCGCCGCCCGGCGTGGCACGCAGGGCGAACCGCCAGTCCGGGTTGAGCCGGGCCAGCCACAGGGCGCGCGGGCCCGCGAACTCCAGCGCCGCGGGTCGCAGGTCGGTACGCGCGCGTGCCGCGTCGAGCAGTGCGGGGAGGGAATCGGCGGGTGCGGCGAAGCCGCGCGCGTTCACCGCCGTCAGCCACTGGGGCAGCAGTTCCATGAGGTCCGGCGCGGCCCCTCTGC
This sequence comes from Streptomyces sp. P3, assembly GCF_003032475.1. Lineage (NCBI taxonomy): Bacteria > Bacillati > Actinomycetota > Actinomycetes > Kitasatosporales > Streptomycetaceae > Streptomyces > Streptomyces sp. P3. The sequence goes on along the minus strand of NZ_CP028369.1, from coordinate 1,179,027 downwards.
GGCCGCCCGCGCCGACGCCGGGTCGGTCGGCCAGGAGCAGGGCGAGTCTGCGGGCCGCCGCGGTGGGCAGCGGCGGGCGGGGGTCCTCGGCGGCCGGTTCCGGTCGGGGCGCCGCGCGACCGGGGCGCAGGCCGGCGCGCCGGCGTACGGTCTCGGCGGCCGCCGCGTCCAGCAGGGCCGTCGGCGCGTCCCGGCCAGGAGCCGCTGCCGGGGGTGTGCGGCGGTCCGTGCCGAGGAGGGCCGCGGTGATCAGCTCGTCCCAGGCGGAGGCCGAGGGCAGGGGCGAGGAGGCGTTCATGAGACTCCCTTCTGTCGACTCTTCCGACGAGACCCGGTCAGCACAGGCGCACCGCCTCTCCCGGGCCCGTCGGCCAGGCTGTCAGTGGGGTGAAACCACGGTGGCCGCACTCGCCGAAGACCCGGACGGGGGCGCCGCCGGAGAGGGCCGCCAGACGCCACAGGCCGGGTCGGGCGAGCGCGGTGGAGGTGAGCGGCAGAGCCGTGTCGCCCCGCGCGTCCGCGAGCTGCCAGGAAGTGCCGTCCGGCGTCGGGACGACGTCGGCCAGGGTCACCGGGACCGACTCCTGCCAGGGGTCGCGGCGCAGCGCCTCGCCGTACCGGGCGGCCGCCTCGCGGGTCGACACGCCCGGCGGTCTGGCGGCGGTCGGGGCCGGTGGCGTGAACTGCTCGCCGAGAGACGCCCGTTGCTGCCCCGCGCCGGGATACCCGGACAGTTCGGCGTCCAGCGCCAGGCCCACGGGCAGGGTGAGGTCGGGGGCCCGGCCGGCGGCGCCGTAGGAGAGCAGGAGCGCCGTGCGGCCCGTGGTGGCCCCGTACAGCCAGATGCGGCGGGTCGTCAGTCTCGGGTCGGGCGTGTCGTACTGGGCGAGGACCAGCCAGTGGTCGCGAATCGGCGGGCCGTCCGCGGACGAGGGCAGACCCACGCGGGTGCGGACCGTCGTGGCCAGGTCCGCAGGCAGCCGCTCGCGGTGCAACCAGCCCCGGTCGAGGAGGTGCAGCAGCGCGCACTCCTCCAGCAGTCGCACCGGCCAGCCCGGGCCGGACGCGGCAATGGCACCCAACTCGCGCACCCGCGCGGCGAGTCCGGGCGCCTGCGCGTCGACCATGCGGGCCGCCGTCTCCTCCCACAGCCCGTAGCCGGCCTGCTCGGCGCCGGCCAGGCCGGAGCGCAGGAGATCGGCGAGCCGCTCCTCCAACTCCGTCACCCCGCCGGTGATCCGTTCGGCACGGCGCTCCGCCCGCCGCCGCGCCCCCTCCGCGTCGAGAGGGCCTGAAGCGGAACCTTCCGTCTCCGCCCCCCGTTTCTCCTGCGTGCGCCGACGCCCCGCGGCCCACTGCTCGGCCCACTCCGGCGCATGGCCCGCCGGCACCGCTTCCTCTCCGCCAGACCAGAGCAGCAGCAGCCCCAGCGCGTGCTTGCACGGGAACTTACGGCTCGGACAACTGCAGGTGTAGGCCGGACCGGAGCCGCCGACCGCGTGCGCGACATCGACGGCCGTCCGGTACGGCGTGCCGTCGCCGCCTCGGCACAGGCCCCACACCATCCCCTCCCGCGAGCTGCCCGTCCCCGACCACGGGCCGGGCGCGGCGAGTTTGCTTCCCGCTTTGCGCGACGCGGAGTCAGGCGCCAGTGCCAGCACCCGGTCCGCGGTCCAGCGCACCCCCTGCTCAGTCATGTCACCGACGGTAGTTCCCCCCACTGACAATCGGTCCGACCGGTCCGGCACGAACTCGGCCGGTACGACGTTCTTGCAGGTCGGAACGCATTGTCAGTGGCGTGGTGCACGGTGGACACCAGATCCGAACCGGCCGAGATGGAGGGGGCCTCAGCCATGTCTGTGTCCGTAGATCCGACGTCCGTCGACCCGAGTGCGAACAGGCCGGCCGACGCATTGCGTCCGCATGCCGAGGAGGCCTTCGCGGGCGAGCTCGCCGCGCTGGCCGCGCAGGACGACCGGCCGCGTCCGGCCCGCTGGAAGCTGTCGCCGTGGGCCGTGGCCACCTATCTCCTCGGCGGCGTCCTGCCCGACGGCACGGTGATCTCGCCCAAGTACGTGGGACCGCGCCGCCTCGTAGAGGTCGCCGTCACCACCCTCGCCACCGACCGCGCCCTGTTGCTGCTCGGCGTCCCGGGAACCGCGAAGACCTGGGTCTCCGAGCACCTCGCCGCCGCGGTCAGCGGCGACTCGACGCTGCTGGTGCAGGGCACCGCGGGCACCCCGGAGGAGGCGATGCGCTACGGCTGGAACTACGCGCAGCTGCTCGCGCACGGGCCGAGCCGTGACGCGCTGGTGCCCAGCCCCGTCATGCGGGCCATGGCGGAGGGGGCGACGGTACGGGTGGAGGAGCTGACGCGCATCCCGGCCGACGTGCAGGACACGCTGATCACCGTCCTCTCCGAGAAGACGCTGCCGATACCGGAGTTGGGACAGGAGGTGCAGGCCGTCCGGGGCTTCAACCTCATCGCCACGGCCAACGACCGCGACCGCGGCGTCAACGAACTGTCCAGCGCGCTGCGTCGGCGCTTCAACACGGTGGTGCTGCCGCTGCCGGAGAGCGTCGAGGCCGAGGTGGACATCGTCGCGCGGCGCGTCGACCAGATCGGCCGGTCCCTGGACCTGCCGGCCGCACCGGAGGGCATCGACGAGATCCGCCGGGTGGTGACGGTCTTCCGTGAACTGCGCGACGGCATCACCGCCGACGGCCGGACGAAGGTGAAGTCGCCGAGCGGCACGCTGTCCACCGCGGAGGCCATCTCCGTCGTCACGAGCGGTCTGGCGCTGGCCGCGCACTTCGGCGACGGCGTGCTGCGGCCGGGAGACGTGGCCGCGGGCATCCTCGGCGCCGTCGTCCGCGATCCGGCCGCCGACCGGGTCGTCTGGCAGGAGTACCTGGAGGCGGTCGTGCGCGAGCGGACCGGCTGGACCGACTTCTACCGCGCCTGCCGGGAGGTGAGCGCGTGAACGGGAACCGCGTGAACGGGGACACGGGGAGCGGGAGGAACGACGGGAGCGAGCGGGGCAACCGGAGCGACCGGAACCACGTCAACGAGATGACCTGGTCGTTCGTGCACACAACGGGGAGGGTGACAGTGAACGACGACACGAAGTGGCCCCGCGGGTGAAGGGTGACCACGGCACGGCCGACGCCGACGCGAGTGGCGGCCGGGACACGGGACGTCCGTTGCTGCTTGGGGTGCGTCACCACGGGCCCGGGTCGGCGCGGGCGGTACGGGCGGCTCTGGAGGCCGCCCGGCCCCTGACCGTCCTGATCGAGGGGCCGTCCGAGGCCGACGCGCTGATCCCGCTCGCCGCCGACGACGGCATGCGGCCACCGGTCGCCCTGCTCGCGCACGCGGTCGACGAACCCGGCCGGTCGTCGTTCTGGCCGATGGCCGAGTTCTCGCCGGAGTGGGTCGCGCTCCGCTGGGCGCTGGACCACGGGGTTCCCGCCCGCTTCATCGACCTCCCGGCCGCCCACTCGCTGGCCTGGGAGAACACGGCGGGGACGAAGGAAGGGGAAAGGGGAGAGGCGAGGGAAGGGGACGAGGAGGAACGGGCCGGGGGAACGGGGGGCGAGCGGGGAGAGGGCGGAGAGGGGAGACAGGGGAGCGGGGCGCAACTGCGGGGTGATCCTCTCGCCGTGCTGGCCGAGGTCGCGGGGTACGACGACGCGGAGCGCTGGTGGGAGGACGTCGTCGAGCACCGGACCGCGGGGACGCGGGACCCGTTCGCGCCTTTCGCGGCGATCGAGGAGGCCATGGGGGCGCTGCGGGAGGCCGACGACACCGCACCGGGCGGGAGCGGAACCGACCGGGACCTCGTGCGCGAGGCCTGCATGCGCGGCCACATACGAGCGGCGCAGCGGGAGTTCGGGCCGGAGAGGGTGGCCGTGGTGTGCGGGGCGTGGCATGTGCCGGCGCTGCGCCGCAAGGCCGCCGTCGCCGCCGACCGGGCGCTGCTCAGGGGACTGCCCAGGGTCAGGGCCGACCTGACCTGGGTGCCGTGGACGCACCGCAGACTGGCGCGGGCCGGCGGGTACGGCGCGGGGATCGACGCGCCGGGCTGGTACGCCCATCTCTTCTGCGCGCCGGACCGGCCCGTCGAACGCTGGCTGACGAAGGCGGCGGTCCTGCTGCGCGAGGAGGACCACGTCGTGTCCCCGGCGCATGTCATCGAGGCGGTGCGGCTGGCCGAGGCGCTCGCCGCGTTGCGCGGCAGGCCGCTGCCGGGCCTGGGCGAGACCACCGACGCCGTGCGGGCCGTGCTGTGCGAGGGCTCGGACGTCCCGCTGGCGCTGGTGCGCGACCGGCTGGTGATCGGGGACGTGCTCGGCGAGGTGCCGCCGGATGCGCCCGCGGTGCCGCTGCAGCGCGACCTCGACCGGATCCAGCGTCGACTGCGGCTGAGACCGGAGGCGGCCGAGCGGGAGCTGGCGCTCGACCTGCGCAAGGAGAACGACGCCGAGCGCAGCAGACTGCTGCACCGGCTGCGTCTGCTGCACGTCGAGTGGGGTGAGCCGGCCGCCTCACGCGGCAGCACGGGGACGTTCCGGGAGACCTGGCGGCTGCGGTGGGAGCCGGAGCTGTCGGTGCGGGTCGCCGAGGCCGGTGTGTGGGGGACGACCGTGACGGCCGCCGCCACCGCGAAGGCGTCGGCGGACGCCGTCGCCGCGGGCGGCCTCGCCGAGGTGACGGCGCTCGCCGAGCGCTGCCTCCTGGCCGGTCTGTCGGACGCGTTGCCGACCGTCATGCGGGTTCTCGCCGACCGGGCGGCCCTCGACACGGACGTCGGGCATCTCGCGGAGGCACTGCCCGCCCTGGTCCGCGCCCTGCGCTACGGGGATGTGCGCGGCACCGACACCGGCGCGCTCACGGAGGTCGCCGCGGGCCTCGCCGAGCGGATCTTCGTGGGCCTGCCGCCCGCCTGTGTCTCGCTGGACGCGGACGCGGCGGACGCGATGCGACGTCATGTCGACGCGGTCCACGGCGCGGTGGCGATGCTCGACGACGTCCGCGCGGACGACGAGGACGAGGACGCCGTCGGCCGCGACACCCCCGCCCCAGCTCCCGACGCCGGAACCGACGCCGGTCGGCGCGTCCGCTGGCGTGCCGTGCTGCGGGCGCTGTCCGGGCGGGACAGTGTGCCCGGCGTCATCCGCGGGCGTGCCGCACGACTGCTGCTGGACGAGGGGGAGCTGGACCCGGAGGCGGCGGCGCGGCTCATGGGGCTCGCCCTGTCGCCGGGGACGCCGCCGGGTGACGCGGCCGCCTGGATCGAGGGCTTCGTCGGCGGTGGCTCCGGGGGCGGGCTGCTCCTCGTGCACGACGAGCGGCTGCTCGCCCTGGTCGACGGGTGGCTGACGACGGTGCCGGCGGAGGCGTTCACGGACGTACTGCCGCTGCTGCGGCGGACGTTCTCGGCGTACGAGCCGGGGGTGCGCAGAACCCTCGGCGAGCTGGTGCGGCGCGGTCCCGGGGAGCGGGCGGGCGGGCCGGGCGCCGAGGCGGCGAGGCCCGGGTTCGCGGCCGCCCTCGACGCCGGGCGTGCGGACGCCGTCCTGCCGGTGGTGCGTCTGCTGCTCGGGCAGGACCCGGGCGGGACGGAGAGGACGAGTGGGACGGAGGAGACGAGCGGGGAGACGGACGCGACAGACGCGACAGACGTGACAGACGAGGCGGAGGAGGCGGGCGGAGCCGGTGGGGGCGCCGCGGCACGGAGGCCAGGGGACGCCGAGTACTCGGGGGTGGGCGCATGACGACGAATGGTCCGAGGACGGGTGAGACGGTGGTGAGTGCCACTGCGGTGAGTGCCACAGCGGCGAGGGGCACGGAGTCGGATGCCCCGGAGGCGAGGGGCACGGCGACGGCCGCGGACGCCGGGCAGGAGCGGCTGAGGCGCTGGCGGCTGGTGCTCGGGGGCGACCCGGCCGACGGCACCGGCCACGGCCTGTCCGACCGGGACGCCGCGATGGACGGGGCGCTCGCCGCGCTCTACGGGGCACCGGAGCGACCGCGCCCGGGGCGGGAGCGTTCGGGAGGACTGGGAGCCTCGGCGCCGTCCGTCGCGCGCTGGCTCGGGGACATCAGGACGTACTTCCCCTCCTCCGTGGTGCAGGTCATGCAACGCGACGCCATCGACCGGCTCGGCCTGTCCACGCTCCTTCTGGAGCCGGAGATGCTGGAGGCGGCCGAGGCCGACGTGCATCTCGTCGGCACCCTGCTCTCCCTCCACCGGGCCATGCCGGAGACGACGAAGGAGACGGCGCGGGCCGTCGTCCGCAAGGTCGTCGAGGACCTCGAGAGGCGGTTCGCGGGTCACACCCGGTCCGCCCTCACCGGCGCTCTCGACCGGGGCGCGCGGCTCAACCGCCCGCGCCACCGCGACATCGACTGGAACCGCACGATCGCCGTCAACCTCAAGCACTACCAGCCCCAGTACGGGACGGTCGTGCCGGAACGCCTCGTCGGGTACGGGCGGTCCTCGCGGTCGCTGCGCAAGGAGGTGATCCTCTGCATCGACCAGTCGGGTTCGATGGCGTCGTCGGTGGTGTACGCATCGGTGTTCGGGGCGGTGCTGGCGTCGATGCGGTCGATCGACACCCGGCTCGTCGTCTTCGACACGGCGGTCGCCGACCTCACCGACCGGCTGGACGACCCCGTGGACGTCCTGTTCGGCACCCGGCTCGGCGGCGGCACCGACATCAACCGGGCGCTGGCCTACTGCCAGTCGCAGATCACCCGGCCCACCGAGACGGTGGTGGTGCTCGTCAGCGACCTGTACGAGGGAGGCATACGCCACGAGATGCTCAAACGGGTCGCGGCGATGAAGGCGTCGGGCGTGCGGTTCGTCGCGCTGCTCGCCCTGTCCGACGAGGGGACGCCGGCCTACGACAGGGAACACGCCGCCGCGCTCGCGGCACTGGGGACGCCGGCGTTCGCCTGCACGCCCGACCGGTTCCCGGAGGTCATGGCGGCAGCCCTGGAGAAACGGGCGCTGCCGACACCCGACCCGGGGTGAGCGGAGGGACTTCACCGACACGATTACCCATCGGTAACAGGGGTTGCGCGACGGCGGGACCCGCGTGCAAGGATCGGGACACGTTGCCGCCGCACACGGGAGGAACGTCCCCCCTTGGCCAGCTTCACCGCCTCGCCCGCCGCCGCTCCGCGCGTCTCGCACACGGGGCCGGGGCGGCGCGGGCTGCACCTCGCGCTGCTGCTGGGCGGGCTGGTCGCGCTCGGGTTCCTCGGCGGGGAGCAGGCACAGGCGGCGGACGACGCGGCGGCGCCGACACGGACCACCGCGGCCGCTCGGCTCATCAGCCCGCGCGCGTCGGCCGCGACCGTGCGGTCCGTCCTCGACGGGGTCGGAGGGGTCGGCGTGGCCCGCGAGGCCTTCGGGGTGGAGAGCGCGAGGTCGGGCAGGCCCCGGGCGCAGGCGTCGGGGGTCCTCGTTCCGCCGCCCGGTTCACCCGTCGCACCGGATCCCGCCCGCCCCCGCACCCACGGCCTCTCCGCACATCCCGACGTCCGCGACCTCCCCGCGTTCCGCACCCTCCGGGCCGTGTCGGCCTTTCCCGCGCCTCCGCTCCTCGCCGCGCCTCCGCGCCTCCGGTCGCCCCGGGTCCACTCCAGCCCCCACCCGCATGTCGCGCGTGCCGCGCATGCCGTGCTCCCGGTCCTCGAGAACCTGCCGGTACTCGGTGACCTTCCGGGTCTTGCCGGCCCCGGGGCGGCCCTTCCGTCGGACGGGCCGGGCCGCCCCGGGGAGCGGATGCCCGCCCACGGCCCGGTGGTGCCGGGGACGATGACGGCGGGGGCGGTGCTGACGGCGACGACGACCGCGAAGGCGGGAGCCGGGGCGGCGTCAGCGGAGGCACACCGGCGTGGTTCCGACGCCGGCGGCGGGCACGCCCTGGTTCCCCGCTCTCCTGCCGCCTCCGGCCTCGCTGCCGCCTCCGGCCCGGCTGCCGAACCCGGCTCCGTCGCCTCCGGCCCGGCTGCCGAACCCGGCTCCGTCGCCTCCGGCCCGGCTGCCGAACCCGGCCCCGCCGCCGCGCCGGCACGGTACGGCCCTACCGTCGGAGCCCCGGGTGCTCCCCGTGGCGTGCTCGGCGGCACGACGGTGTTCGACGGCGGTGCGCCGCGGGACGCCGACGTGCAGGCCGTTCTGCCGCCGCAGCACCGGATGCCGCTGTGGCAGGCCTGCGGCCCCGCCCCGCGATGCGACGCCCCCGGGACGCGGGACAGTCGCCCGGACGTGCCGGTCTTCCCCGGCTGAGCGGCGGCGGCGCACCAGTGCACCGGTGGCATCTCACGGTCGTGCGTCGCCCCGACCCCGCCGCACGGCCCCGCGCGGGTGGCGGACGTCGGCGCGTCGGGCGGACTGCCTCCCGTGGCTCCGCCCCCGGGACTCGTCCGCTGCCGGGGGCCGTCCCCCCGAGCTCTCCGCAGCTCGCCACCCATGACTTCGTGAGGCGACGGATCACGGACGGCCGAAAGCCATCGGTCGGTTCGTCCGGGACCTCACGGATGGGGGCGGGCGGTTCCCATTGGGGTGGGGACCGCCCGCCCCGAGCCCCTGAGGGGCTGTTCAGGAGGCCTCACCGGGTCGACCCCAATCCGGTGAGGCCTCTCCCCCCGGACCTCACATCCGGCACGGGGTGCCAGTGATCCCGGCATCATGTGACAGGTATCACCGCTTGGGTGTGACCCTCGATTTAGGGGCCTCCTGCAAGCAGCGATAACCTGCGAGACGGACATGCCGCGCGCTCGGACACCGTGTGCGCCTCCCTTGTGACAGACACCGGTCGGACGTCACGTTGCCCTCGCGGCACGCCCACGCAGACAACGAACCGCGAGATCACTGATAGGGACGGAAGCGCGTGGACCTGTTCGAGTACCAGGCGAGGGACCTCTTCGCCAAGCACGATGTACCGGTGCTGGCCGGTGAAGTCATCGACACGCCTGAGGCGGCCCGCGCAGCCACCGAGCGTCTCGGTGGCAAGTCCGTCGTCAAGGCCCAGGTGAAGGTCGGCGGCCGCGGCAAGGCCGGCGGCGTCAAGCTCGCCGCCTCCGCCGACGAGGCCGTGGAGCACGCGACCAACATCCTCGGCATGGACATCAAGGGCCACACGGTCCACAAGGTGATGATCGCCGAGACGGCCCCGGAGATCCTGGAGGAGTACTACGTCTCCTTCCTCCTGGACCGTGCGAACCGCACCTTCCTCTCCATCGCGTCCGTCGAGGGCGGCATGGAGATCGAGGAGGTGGCGGAGACCCGCCCCGAGGCCGTCGCCAAGACGCCGATCGACGCCAACGAGGGTGTGACCCCCGAGAAGGCCCGCGAGATCGTCGAGGCCGCGAACTTCCCGGCCGAGGTCGCCGACAAGGTCGCGAACGTCCTCGTCACCCTGTGGAAGACGTTCGTCGAGGAGGACGCCCTTCTCGTCGAGGTCAACCCGCTGGCCAAGGTCGCCTCGGGTGACGTCATCGCCCTCGACGGCAAGGTCTCGCTGGACGAGAACGCCGAGTTCCGCCAGCCGGGGCACGAGGCCCTCCAGGACAAGGACTCGGCGAACCCGCTCGAGGCCGCGGCCAAGGAGAAGAACCTCAACTACGTCAAGCTCGACGGCGAGGTCGGCATCATCGGCAACGGCGCGGGTCTCGTCATGAGCACCCTGGACGTCGTCGCGTACGCCGGTGAGGCGCACGGCGGCGTCAAGCCCGCCAACTTCCTCGACATCGGCGGCGGCGCCTCCGCGGCCGTCATGGCGAACGGCCTGGAGATCATCCTGGGCGACCCGGACGTCAAGTCCGTGTTCGTCAACGTCTTCGGCGGCATCACCGCCTGCGACGAGGTCGCCAACGGCATCGTCCAGGCGCTGAAGCTCCTCGAGGACCGCGGCGAGGAAGTCACCAAGCCGCTCGTCGTCCGTCTGGACGGCAACAACGCCGAGCTGGGTCGTCAGATCCTCTCCGACGCCAACCACCCGCTGGTCCAGCGCGTGGACACCATGGACGGCGCGGCCGACAAGGCCGCCGAGCTCGCGGCTGCGAAGTAAGGGAAGAGGGACAGAACAGCCATGGCTATCTTCCTGAACAAGGACAGCAAGGTCATCGTCCAGGGCATGACCGGTGCCACGGGCATGAAGCACACCAAGCTCATGCTGGCGGACGGCACCAACATCGTCGGTGGCGTGAACCCCCGCAAGGCGGGCACCTCCGTCGACTTCGACGGCACCGAGATCCCGGTCTTCGGCACGGTCGCCGAGGCGATGGAGAAGACGGGCGCGAACGTGTCCGTCCTCTTCGTGCCGCCGGCCTTCGCGAAGGCCGCCGTGGTCGAGGCGATCGACGCCGAGATCCCGCTCGCGGTCGTCATCACCGAGGGCATCGCCGTCCACGACTCGGCCGCGTTCTACGCGTACGCCGTGTCCCAGGGCAACAAGACCCGGATCATCGGCCCGAACTGCCCCGGTCTCATCACCCCGGGCCAGTCGAACGCCGGCATCATCCCGGGCGACATCACGAAGCCGGGCCGCATCGGCCTGGTCTCGAAGTCCGGCACGCTGACGTACCAGATGATGTACGAGCTGCGCGACATCGGCTTCTCGTCGGCCGTCGGCATCGGTGGCGACCCGATCATCGGCACCACGCACATCGACGCGCTCGCCGCGTTCGAGGCCGACCCCGACACCGACCTGATCGTCATGATCGGTGAGATCGGCGGCGACGCCGAGGAGCGGGCCGCGGCCTTCATCAAGGACAACGTGAAGAAGCCGGTCGTCGGCTACGTCGCGGGCTTCACCGCGCCCGAGGGCAAGACCATGGGCCACGCCGGCGCCATCGTCTCCGGCTCCTCCGGCACGGCCGCCGCGAAGCAGGAGGCCCTCGAGGCGGCCGGCGTCAAGGTCGGCAAGACGCCGACCGAGACGGCGAAGCTCGCGCGAGAGATCCTCTCGGCCGGCTGAGCCGTCCGACCGCGTCACCCGGCTGACGCGCCCGGCTGAACCTTCGGCCGGGACGCTGCGGCTGTACGCCGGCGGGCCCGTTCCCCCAGGGGAGCGGGCCCGCCGGCTTTCTGCCGTCCTGCCGCTCGGCGGAGTCTCCGACGTCCTGTCGCTGTGCTGCTCCACCGTCCTGCCGTCCTGCCGCCCTGCCGTCCTGCCGTCCTGCCGCCTTCGCGTCCCGCGGCTCTGTCGGTCCCGGCTCCGCTCCCGCTTCCACCCCCGTGGGTCACTCGGCGCGGGGGAGCAGTCTGTCGGGGCCGTTCTGCGTCTCGGATCTCAGCTTCGCGCGCAGCTTGAGCTGTACGTCCGACAACGCGCCCGGGGCGGCCCGCGGCGGGACGCCCCGCACGGTCTCACCGGGGGGCACCGGGGGCTCGTAGCGGGTGGGCGCGGTGCGCGCGGTCAGTGCCGTCGCGCCGATGATCGCGACGGTGAACGCGATCGCCGCCCTGGTCCAGAAGCGGGCACGCCGCTCACCGCCCAGCCGCACGGTGGGCGGTTTGGGCGCGCGCAGCCGGGCGGTGGACGCGACCTCCGCCAGCCGCCGGTGCAGTGCGCCGGGGCTCGCCAGTTCCGGCAGCCGCGCGGTGACCGCCTCGCGCGCGTGCAGCAGCCGGTGCGCCGCAGCCGGGGTGCTCGCCTCGGTCTCGGCGGCCGTCTCCGGCAGATCGAGTCCGACGCCGTCGTAGAGCAGGAGCGTGCGGCGGTACGGCGCCGGGAGCGTCAGCAGGACGTCCAGCAGCGCGCGGTCGGGCGCCTCGGCCGGGGGCGGCTCCGGGTGCCGGTAACGCGGGCGGAACCGGTGCCACGGGGAGAGCGCGTACTCGTACGCCGCCGCGCGCACCCAGCCTGCCGGGTCGGGGTCCACGGCCACTTCGGGCCAGCGCTGCCACGCCAGCTGAAACGCCTGTTCGACCGACTCGCGGGCGAGCTCGCGACGCCCGGACAGCAGATAGGTCTGCCGGACGAGGGCGGGGGCGCAGAACGCGTACAGCGCGTCGAAGGCCTGAGCGGGCGTCAGGGGGGTGGTCGACGGGTCCGGTTCGGAAGCGGATTCCGCGCCGGCGGGTTCCGGGCTGTTCGCCGGGCATGCCGCCGTCGGGAGTGCCTTCGTGGGGCGTGCCTTCGTCGGGCGCACCGTCACCTGCCGTCGAGGCGTCGTCTCCTGGGTGTTCGTCACCTTTTCCGCACCTTTTCCGCCTTGGCCGGCGATGCCGGCATCTCGCGTACGCCTCCCGTGTGCGGCCGCGGGGCGCCGTGTCACGGGGTACCCCTTCGCCCGGAAAAGTACATAAACGTATATTGAGCGACACATCCGAAGTTCGCCCGTTACAACGGAAAAGTGCGTGTCGTTGGGAGCATGGCCGTCGTGATCCCGATGACCGCTCGCCGGCTTACGTTGTCGTCCCTGCTGCCCCGGATGCGCGACCGATCGCCCGGACTGGCCGCCGGCCTCGTGGGAGGTGCGCTCGCGGCCGGGCTGGGGCTCGGGTCCTTCGCCGCACTCGTGATGATGCTGTGGATCAGCTCCCCGTACCCCGACAGCGGGCCCAGCGGCGCGATGCACGTCGCCGCCTCGCTGTGGCTGCTGGCCCACGGCGCTGAAGTGGTGCGCGTCGACACGCTGTCCGGAGTGCCGGCGCCGGTCGGCGTCACTCCGCTGCTGCTCCTCGCGCTTCCGGTGTGGCTGGTGCGGCGGGCCGCCCGGGACGCGGTGGACGCGGGCTGCGCCGACGCCGGCGCGGAGGGCTGGGAGCCGGTGAGCGTCCGCATCGCGTGGGCGGGCGTCGTGGTCGGGTATCTCGCCGTCGGCTCGGGCGCCGCCCTCTACGCCGCCGCGGGCGGAGCGCTGCGGACCTCGTGGGCGTCGACGGCGATGTGCGTCCCGGCGGTCACCGTGCTGGCTGCCGGGGCAGGGGTGTGGTCGGCCTGCAGCCGCCCGCGCGGACCCGTGGACGGCGTGCTGCTCATGCTGCCGCGCGGGCTGCGGCGGCCGCTCCTCGGGGCGGCGGAGCGCGCACGTCTGGCGGCGGCGGCGCGGGCGGCGGCCGCGGGTGCGGTGGTGCTCGTCGGAGGCGGGGCCCTGCTGGTCGCGTCGTCGTCGGTGTGGCACGCAGGGGCGGCCCGAGAGGCGTTTCTGCAACTGACGGAGGGCTGGTCGGGCCGGTTCGCGGTGCTGCTGCTGTGTGTGGCGCTGGTGCCGAACGCGGCGGTGTGGGGGGCCGCGTACGCCCTCGGGCCGGGGTACCTCCTCGGTGCGGGGCACTTGGTGGCGCCGCTGTCCTCCGACCCGGCGCCGCTGCTGCCGCCGTTTCCGCTGCTGGCGGCGGTGCCCGACGCCGGAGCCGGGACGCCGTGGAACTGGGCGGCGAGCGTGGTGCCGCTGGTGGCGGGCGTCACCGTGGGCGTGTTCGCGGCCCGTGCGGCGACGGGGCGTGCGGCGTCCTCCCGGACCGCCGGGACCCCCGGGATCTCCGGCCCTGGTGGATCAGGTGGGCCCGGAAGGACTCATGGGCCGGGTCGGGCCCGCGGGAAAGCCGCGCCGGCCTGGGAGGCCGGGGATGCCGGGGGGGCCGACGAAGGCTGGTCGTGGGGGAGGGCCGTCGGAGTCGTCGTGCTGGCGGGCGTGGGGTGCGGGGTGCTGATGGGAGCGCTGGCGGGGTTGGCGGGCGGGCCGCTGGGGGCCTCCATGCTGGCTCGGTTCGGGCCGGTGTGGTGGCAGGTCGGGGGTGCGGTGCTGCTGTGGATGGTGGGGGTGGGGACGCCGGTGTGCGTGGTGATGCGGGGGTGGCGCTGCCGGAAGCGAGGCGTGGCCGGATGGGCCCGCGGGCTCTGGAAGGAGAAGGCCGGGAAGGCCGCGAAGGCCGGGACGCGGAGCGGCGTGGCGGCGTCGGCGAGAGCCGCGGAGGAGGAGCTGTACGACTTCCTCGTCCCCCGAGGGGACGCGCCCGGCGTGCCGTCGCACGTGTTCGACGAGGCCGCCGACCCCTTCGCGCCGATCGAGCCGGGGTCCTACGTCGGGCCCCCGGACCCCTTCGCGCCGATCGAGCCGGCGTCGTACCTCGCGCCCCCGGATCCGTTCGCCCCCGTCGAGCCCGTGTCGTTCCCCGAGCCGGGCGGAGCCTCCACGCCACCCCGGCCTCTCACGCCTCCCCAGCCCGCCTCGCCACCCCGACCCCCCGCGCCTCCCCAGCCCGCCATGCCGTCCGGGCCCCTCGCGCCGCGCGAGCCCCGCACGCCCCGTGAGCCGCTCGCCGACGTCGGGCGGGCGGAGGCCGTCGGTCCGGCGTGGCACGGCGACTCGGCGGGGGAGGCCCGGCGGGCGGCGTGGCACGAGGCGGGCGAGGAGGGGGACGAAGGGGCGGGTCCGCCCCGGTGACCGTGCTGCGGACGCCCCCGCGGTCCCCACGAGCGTGTTGCCCTCACGAGCGCGTCCTCAGGAGCGTGTTGCCCCACGAGTGCGTCCGCAGGAGTGAAGTCCCAGGAGTGCGTCCTCAGGGCTTCTGCCTCAGGAGCCCCGCCTCAGGAGCCCCGCCTCAGGAGTCGGTCCCCAGGATCTTCCGCAGTTCCTTCGGCAGAAGGTCGTTGCAGGACTGCTTCGCCTCGTTGGTGAGGGCGTCGTTGGTGCAGGTGTAGTAGTCCTGGTAGACGAGTTGCGCGGTGAAGCTCGCGGCGACCAGGGCCAGCGCCAGGGAGGCGGTGACCACGCCGCTCACCGCGGCGGTCTTCTGCGGGCGGGGGCCGCTCTCCGGGCTGTCGGGGGACGGGCTGCGGGGCTTGGCGCGCAGGGCGCTGATGCCCCAGTTCAGGGCGAGCGCGCCCAGCAGCAGGGCCACGTACGGCCAGCCGAAGAGGACGAAGAAGAAGGCCCACATGCCGCTGAGCAGGGCGTACCGAGCGCGGCGCTGGGCTGGATCGGTGGGGTCCCAGCGCTTGCCGCCGTTCTCGGGTTTCGGCCCGCCGTTCCCGTTCCCGTTGTCGGGACCGTGGCCCGGGCGTTCGCCGAAGCCGCCGGGCGAGCGGCCCGGCTGCTGGTCGCTCCACTGACTGCCCCACGGGGACCGGCCGCCCTCGGGGGCGCCGCCCGCCGGACGCCGGGGCTGCCACGGGCGGTCGGGGGCGTTCTCCGGCGGTGGCGCGAACGGGTTGTCGTCCTCGGGAGGCGTGCCGTCGCCCGAGGGGGCGTCCGGAGGGGAGGCTGGGCGCTCCCGCAGCAGCACGGCGCCGCGCTCCCCTCCCTGCGGTGACTGCGGGGGGAGCGTGAGGAGTCGCAGACTGCGGTCCGGCATCAAATGAGCGTCTTCCCCTAGGAGATACGGCTGACTGGTGTGAGCTGTCGTAAGGGGAACGCACCGCACGACGACCGCGTTCCCGCTCCCCGCTCCCCGCAGACGCTACCTTCCGGCCACGCCCCCGTCCCTCGGGGGCCGCCCGGTGTGCCGGTATCGTTGCTGACGGTCGGCTCCTTCGTAGGCTTCCCCGTATCCGGGGGCGCGATGCATTCGTACGAAAGCACAAGCCCGCGCAGGTCGCCACCCCCGTTTACGTGCTTCCCCGAGAAAGGGCCCCGCCGTGGCCGCCAAGCCCGTGGCCAAGCGCCTCGTCGTGCTGGTCTCCGGATCCGGTACGAATCTGCAGGCTCTCCTCGACGCCATCGCCGCCGCCGGCGTCGACGCGTACGGCGCCGAGGTGGTGGCCGTCGGGGCGGACCGGGGGGCCGTCGAGGGCCTCGCCCGTGCCGAGCGGGCCGGTATCCCCACCTTCGTCTGCCGCGTCAAGGACTTCGCGGACCGGGCGGAGTGGGACGCCGCGCTCGCCGAGGCGGTGGCCGCCCACGAGCCCGACCTCGTGGTCTCCGCCGGGTTCATGAAGATCGTGGGCAAGGAGTTCCTGGCGCGGTTCGGGGGGCGGTTCGTCAACACCCATCCCGCCCTGCTGCCCAGTTTCCCCGGGGCCCACGGAGTGCGGGACGCGCTCGCGTACGGCGCCCGGGTCACCGGCTGCACCGTCCACTTCGTCGACGACGGCGTCGACACCGGCCCGATCATCGCCCAGGGCGTGGTCGAGGTCCGGGACGAGGACGACGAGAGCGCTCTGCACGAGCGCATCAAGGAAGTCGAGCGAAGGCTGCTCGTCGAGGTCGTGGGGCGGCTCGCCCGCAACGGCTATCGCATTGAGGGACGAAAGGTAGTTATCCAGTGACCGCCGACAGCACTGTCACGGCAGAGAGCAGCAAGCGGGGCATCCGTCGCGCGCTCGTCAGCGTCTACGACAAGACCGGTCTCGAAGAGCTCGCGCGCGGGCTGCACGAAAGCGGTGTCGAGCTCGTCTCCACCGGTTCCACCGCCTCCCGTATCGCCGCCGCCGGCGTCCCCGTCACCAAGGTCGAGGAACTGACCGGCTTCCCCGAGTGCCTGGACGGCCGGGTGAAGACCCTGCATCCCAAGGTGCACGCCGGCATCCTCGCCGACCTGCGTCTCGAGGACCACCGGCGGCAGCTGGACGAGCTGGGCGTCGCACCGTTCGACCTGGTCGTCGTCAACCTCTACCCGTTCCGCGAGACCGTCGCCTCGGGCGCCTCCGAGGACGAGTGCGTCGAGCAGATCGACATCGGCGGGCCGTCCATGGTGCGCGCCGCCGCCAAGAACCATCCGTCGGTTGCCGTCGTCACCAGCCCCGACCGGTACGCCGACGTCCTCGCGGCCGTGCGGGGCGGTGGCTTCGACCTCGTCGCCCGCAAGCGGCTCGCCGCGGAGGCCTTCCAGCACACCGCCGCCTACGACGTGGCGGTCGCGAGCTGGTTCGCGTCCTCCTACGCGCCGGTCGACGAGTCCCGGTTCCCCGACTTCCTCGGCGCGACCTGGGAGCGCAGGAGCACCCTGCGCTACGGCGAGAACCCGCACCAGCCGGCCGCCCTGTACGTGGACGGCAGCGGCGCCGGTCTCGCCGAGGCCGAGCAGCTGCACGGCAAGGAGATGTCGTACAACAACTACACGGACACGGACGCCGCGCACCGGGCCGCGTACGACCACGCCGAGCCGGCCGTCGCGATCATCAAGCACGCCAACCCGTGCGGGATCGCCGTCGGCGCGGACGTCGCCGAGGCGCACCGCAGGGCGCACGCCTGCGACCCGCTGTCGGCGTTCGGCGGTGTCATCGCCGTGAACCGGCCGGTGAGCCGGGAGATGGCGGAGCAGGTCGCGGAGATCTTCACCGAGGTCATCGTGGCGCCGGACTACGAGGAGGGGGCGCTCGAGGCCCTCACCAAGAAGAAGAACATCCGGGTGCTGAGGGCGCCGCAGGGCCCCGTGGCTCCCGTCGAGCTCAAGCCCGTGGGCGGCGGCGCGCTGCTCCAGGTCACCGACCGGCTCCAGGCCGAGGGCGACGACCCGGAGAACTGGACGCTCGCGACCGGCGAGGCGCTGTCCGGGCCGGAGCTCGCCGAGCTCGCGTTCGCCTGGCGGGCGTGCCGGGCGGTGAAGTCCAACGCGATCCTGCTCGCCAAGGACGGCGCGTCGGTCGGTGTCGGCATGGGGCAGGTCAACCGGGTCGACTCGGCGAAGCTGGCCGTGGAGCGGGCCGGGGAGGAGCGGGCACGCGGCTCCTACGCCGCCTCCGACGCGTTCTTCCCCTTCCCCGACGGGCTCGAGGTCCTGGTCGAGGCGGGCGTGAAGGCCGTGGTGCAGCCCGGCGGTTCGGTCCGTGACGAGCTGGTCGTCGAGGCCGCGAAGAAGGCGGGCGTGACGATGTACTTCACCGGGACGCGGCACTTCTTCCACTGAGCCGCACACGGCGCCGGGGCCCGCCGTCACGGCGGGCCCCGGCGCCGGTCAGTGGGCGAACCTGCCCCTGAAACCCGCGGTACGTACGGCGAGTTGCCGGGCGGGACCCGTTCAGGCGGCCCGGTACGCCTGCACCCAGGAGAGGGTCTCGAACTTGAGCCGGTACCGGGTGCCGTCCCGCACGTCGGAGGCGACAACCGTCCAATCGCTGTCCACCGTCGTGTAGTTGCTCTGGCAGTACGACGGCGCCGAGCTCGGGTAGAAGCACACCTTGACCTTGCGGTACGGAGTGATGAGCAGGTTGGTGATCTTGACGTTGATGTCGTTGCAGCGGGAGGTCGTGGTGTAGGTGCCGGAGCTGGGGTGGTAGTAGCTCTCGCCGGAGAAGTAGGTCGCGCCGTCGTAGCAGGTCGCGGCGCTCGCGGGGGTGCCGCCGGCCAACACCCCCACGCTCGCGAGTGTGAACGCCGCCGTGAGAGTGGCGGCCGCCTTGCGCATGGTGTGTCCGGACATCGCGTTTCCCCCTGCTTGTCGGAAGTCTCGTGCTCTGTGCGTTGGTCGCGCTCAGAGTAGGCGGCCCGGGGTCGCACGGGTCCCTGTAACTATCCAGGGCACTCGGCCCGTTCACCGCCCCGCCGCGGACCCCGGGCGGGATTCGTCAACGGCCTGGAGGCGTGGCGCTGCGTCCGCCGTCCCTGTCCCCGCAGTGCGGGACGAGCTGGTGGGACAGGGGGGCGTACGTGCCGGCCAGGTTGCCCTGGGCGTGCTGGGACGTGCAGCCGGTGCGCAAGTGGCTGTTGGGGCGGGTGATGTCCGTGCCGACGGGGGTGTAGTCGCGCCCCCGGTAGTAGGCGACGCCGCTCAGGGCGGTGGACTCGTCGGCGTTGTAGTAGACCGACCTGACCGGGTGGTCGGCGGTCCACATGCAGGTTTCCCGGCCGGACAGCCAGTCGGGGTCGCTGCCCTCCCACGCGCACATCTCGCCGTTGCCGTTCTGCTCGCTGAAGAAGCAGACGGACGGGTACGGGCAGCGGTGATAGCCGTACGACGGTCCGTCGTCCCGCAGGGTCGCGTAGGTGAGACTCCCGGCAGCGGCCAGAAGCGCCGCGGCGACCGCGGTGACTGCGGCGACCAGGACGGGCCGGCGCCGTCTGCGCGGGCGCAGCCGGGGCAGGCGGCCGGAGCGGGTGACGCCCGCCGCCGCCTCCACGCGGCGCAGGAGGGTGGCGGTGTCATGGGCGACCCGGTCCCGGTGCGTACGGGAGAGACAGTCGGTGACGATCTGCCGCCAGTCGGCCGGGAGCCGGGGCGAGAGGCGCAGTTCCTCCGCGCCCCGGGCATAGCGCACGCCCGCGTCGCTGCGGGCCTCCGCCGACGCACCCGGCAGCGGGTACGCACCGGTGAGGACCACGTGCGCGAGGACCCCGTAGGCCCAGACGTCGGCGGTAGGACGGATGCACGTGCCGCGTTCGCCGACCTCGGACCACAGAAGTTCGGGCGGGGTGTAGTCCTGGGTGGCGAAGGCGAGCGAGTGAGCGTGGGTGCCTTCGAGTTCGGCGGACGTGTTGAAGTCGGCCAGGCGTACCGAACCGTCCTTCATCAGCAGGACGTTGCCCGGTTTGAGGTCGCCGTGGACCCATCCGGCGTGGTGCAGCTGAACCAGGCCCGCGCATACCTGGGCGAGAAGCGCGGGTCCGGACACCGGGACCGGATCCTGGTCGAGCAAGGAGTCCAACGAGCCCTCGGCGCGCTCCAGGACGAGCACGGTGGCGCCGTCGAGTTCGGGGTGGTCCGGGTCCTCGACGGTGAGCGTCTCATGCATGCCGATGAGCCGGGGTGCGCGGAGCCGTCGAAGCAACTCGACCTCGCGTGCGGCCAGTTCCCGCAGGTGGTGCAGTTGGCGTGGGGTGCTCGTGCCGGTCGGCAGGAACTTCAGCGCCGCGTGTGGCGGCATTGCGGCATCGCCGGCACCGGGCCGCGTGTTCCTTGCCGCGTACACGGTCGCGAAGGCACCGGACGCGAGGGGTTCGCACACCTCCCAGCGGCCGACCCGGTAGCCCTTGGGGACGGGCACGGTGTGCGGTCCGGGCGACCTGTTCGTTCGGCCGGTCACCGGACGACACCGCTCAGGGCCGGGCTGAGCACGCAGAGGTCGTCCTCGCGGACGAGGTCGAACCGGAGCGCCAGGGAGACCAGCGACTCCTTCTTGCCGTTGAGGCGCCGGCCCGGCTCCGTCACGTCCGGGTCGGACCGCAGTCGCAGTTTGACCGCGAGGTAGTCGACGTTCCAGTACACGGCAGAGCGGCTGACCGCGGGCCAGACGGGCCGTAACCGGTCCACCAGCTGCTCCACGGCGGGCAGCGGGGCGTGCGGCTCGCCACGCAGGCGCGGTTCGCACAGGGCGGCCAGGACCGCGAAGTACCGTTTGGTGCGGTCGAGGCAGAACGCCGGAGCGGTGCGGTCCCCGGCCAGTCCGTGGCGGGCGACGCTGCGGAAGACGTGGCGTGGCGCCCATACCTCGAAGGCGAGCAGGTCGCCCGCGGCGGGCAGGACGACGCGCGAGAACTCGAAGGGCACGGGCGCCTCCTGCCGGCCCGGCGCCACCTTCACGTGCTCTCCCGCGCCCTCCGGGTTCTCGACCACGTAGGTCTGGTCCTCGCTGTGGTTGCTGAGCAGCCAGAACGTGCGGTGCGCCGTGATCTCCCCGGCGGCCCGGGGTACTCCTTCATGTGCGATGAGGAGGCCCCCGCCCGCGGCCCTGCCGAACGTCAGCCGTTCCCCCGTGGCGACTCTGATCTGGCCGTCGGTGCCCTCACACGGCGGTGGCACGACGATGAGGCTGTACATGAAGTCGTCCCCTCCTCAGACGCCCGGCGGGCGGGCCCCCGGCCCGAGGGGGGCAGAGTAACGGAGGCTCCGCACGGACCACGAGGCCTCGACCCTGCGCGGACGGTTCACGACGTGCGCGACAGGGCCGTGCCACGTCGTGGCACGGCCCTGTCGGGGTAAGGCGGGAAGACGCTGTTGCGGCGCTCACCGACCGGTTCATCGAGCTCCGGTCACCGGGCGGCCGGCAGCGTGTCGCGGTCAGTACCGGGGACGGTTGAACCAGGCCGAACCGGTAGGGGCGATCATGGCCGCAGCCATGATGCCGCCGAAGCCGATCCACAGGAGTGCCCACACCAGTGCGGCGGAGGACCCCGCGTCGGCGGATCCGATCAGGATGAGCACGCCGAAGAGCGCGCCGAGAATGCCGTAGACCATCGTGGTGATGCGGATGCCCTGACCGCCCCGGGTGAACTTGACGCCCAGTGTGATGGACAGGCCGGCGAGGCCGAGGAACACCACCGCCATGACGAAGATGATGCCGGCCGAGGCGTGGCCGAGGTCGGAGAGCCCGTTGCTGCCGAAGGTGTCCTCGCCGGAGTTGGACGCGTCGTTGATGGTGGCGGCGCCGAAGACGGCGAAGACGCCGATGAGGATCTGCACGGCCGCCACGATGTACAGCAGAACCCGCGCGGTGACCATGAGACCGGGCATCGACTGGGGCATGGCGTTGACCCCCGGGTAACCGGGGTACCCCGGTTGCTGCGGGTAGCCGTAGCCCGGCGGCGGGCCGGTCGGCGCCGGGGGCTGCTGGGGGTACCCGTAGACGGGAGAAGTCGGCGGCTGCTGGGGCGGCGGGCCGTAGGGGTTGTTCGGGTCGCCGAAACTCATGGCGGTCCTTCCTCCGTTGCACTCGAGTGCGGGGACGCGCGGCCTGGCTCGGAGGAAGGTTCTACAGATGCGGTTCGTCCCCCCGGTACTGCCCGCGGCACTGTGCCGTCAATCGTTCTGCAATGGCCGGTTTGTTGTCCAGCCGCATTCCGCGGCAAAGAGGATGTGTTGTGCAAGTGCAACATCAACGATCACGTCCGCACACGTGACAAGCCCCACCCGTCGCCCCGTACGGGTTCCCCCGGATTGGAACCGGGAGGCCGTCATCCGCGAGGATGGAACCATGACCGCCCAGATTCTCGATGGCAAGGCCACCGCAGCCGAGATCAAGTCCGATCTGACCGCCCGCGTGGCGGCGCTGAAGGAGAAGGGCGTGACGCCCGGACTCGGCACGATCCTCGTCGGCGCCGACCCCGGCAGCCAGAAGTACGTGGCCGGCAAACACCGTGACTGCGCCGAGGTCGGCATCGCCTCCATCCAGCGCGAACTGCCGGACACGGCCACCCAGGAGGAGATCGAGGCGGTCGTCCGCGAACTGAACGACGACCCCACCTGCACCGGTTACATCGTGCAGCTGCCGCTGCCCAGGGGCATCGACGAGAACCGGATCCTGGAGCTGATGGACCCGGCGAAGGACGCCGACGGCCTGCACCCGACGAACCTCGGCCGGCTGGTCCTGAACGAGCCCGCCCCGCTGCCCTGCACCCCCAACGGCGTGCTCACGCTGCTGCGCCGGTACGGCGTCGAGATCAAGGGCGCGGAGGTCGTGGTCGTCGGCCGCGGCGTCACCATCGGCCGTCCGATGCCGCTGCTGCTGACCCGGCGCAGCGAGAACGCGACGGTGACCCAGTGCCACACCGGCACCCGCGACCTCTCGGCGCACCTGAGGCGGGCCGACGTCATCGTCGCCGCCGCCGGTTCCGCCCACCTGGTGCGGGCCGAGGACGTCAAGCCGGGCGCGGCCGTGCTCGACGTCGGCGTCTCCCGCAACGCGGAGGGGAAGATCGTCGGCGACGTCCACCCCGATGTCCGTGAGGTGGCCGGCTGGATCTCCCCGAACCCCGGCGGGGTGGGCCCGATGACCCGCGCCCAGCTGCTCGTCAACGTGGTCGAGGCGGCGGAGCGCAGTGTCGGCTGACGGCGTCTTCGGGAAGGCCGACGACATGGACGGGTCGGACGGCCGTATCGCCGGCGGGGGCGGCCACGGGGTCGAGGGCGGCGACGACATCGAGGTGCGGGATCCGATCAGCGCGCCCGACGCCGACGGCGTACCGCGCCGCACCACCCGCCGCTTCCCCAAGTTCACCCGGGACACCGCGCGTCCCGAGGGTGCCGGGAGGGCGGCGCCGGGCGACGCGCTGGCCGCCCGGCAGTGGCCGATCATCGCCGTGCTGGGCATCGTCGCACTCGGTCTGCTGGTGACGGCGCTCGACGTGTTCCGGATCGGCACCATCCTGATCGGCGTCGGACTGCTGACCGGCGCGGTCCTGCGCTGGCTGCTGCCCGGCGTCGGCATGCTCGCGGTGCGCTCCCGCTTCACCGACATCGTGACCTACGGGGTGCTCGGCACGGTCATCGTCCTGCTGGCGCTGATGGCGCAGCCGGAACCGTTGCTGCAGATCCCGTTCCTCAAGGACACCCTGCACTTCACGGTCAGCAGCAACTGACCGCACGCGACCGGCGGCCCGTCCTCATCCCCCGAGAAGGACGGGCCGCCGACGTGTGCCACGCTCTCGCATCGCGAACGGCCTGTTCAACAGCTGTCCGGACGCTGTGGCACGGAAGTGACCGTTCCGCTACCCTGCGCGCGCCCGGGCACGGTCGCCGCCGTCAGCGGAACCGACCTGCCGTCCCGCGTCGTCCCCTCAACGAACCGAAGGGAAGGTGGGCGGGATGGGCGCCTGGCAGCCGCTGCCGGACGGGCTGCCGTCGGAGGTGCGGCACTTCGTGGAGCAGTTGCGGCAGCTCAAGGACGGTACGGGCCTCAGTCTTGCCGCACTCGGCGCGCGCACCGCGTACAGCAAGTCCTCCTGGCAGCGTTACCTCAACGCCGTCCAGCCGCCGCCCCGGCAGGCCGTCGCCGCGCTGTGCCGGGTCGCGGGACTGGCCGGTGCGGAGGCCGAACGGCACGTCGTCCGCTGGGAGCTGGCGGTCGAGGCCTGGCCGCGCCCGGCACCGGCCGACCCGACCGAGGCATACCAGGAGGATCCGACGGTTCCCTGGTGGGACCGTCCGGAGGAGCCCGCACCCGGATCGGCCGGACGCCTCCTGCTCTACGCGGCCCTGCTCCTGCTGGCGCTGCTGCTCGCCGTTGTCGGCGGCGCGCTCGTCCTCGGCTGAGCCGGATCCCCCGACGGAGGCGGGCCTACGGGCCGACAGCGGGCCGGGCCGGGCGGGGGAGCGACGCCGGGCCGGACGGGCTGCACGCCCTGGGACGGACGCGCGGAACCGGCGGAGAAAAAAGCCGCCCGCACAGGAATAGCCGCCTCCACTCCGGGAAGGCGAACCGGTACCCCCACGGGAGTCCGGCGCGACCCGGCACCCCCACACGGCGGCCGCCGATCCCCCTCTCCCGGACCGGCGGCCGCCGCTTCGTGCGGGTCTCCCGTACGCCGAGAGGCACTCTGTGAAGCGGGCCACACAGCCCCGGACGTCCGGCATCCCGGATGCGCGATAGCCTGACCGCTGATCGGATCTCTTGATGCCAAGAGATCGATCATTTGTACGTCCCACCCGGGGCAGGGACGCCCCACCGACAGCTGTCATACGGAGAACGCCATGACCCGCACTCCCGTGAACGTCACCGTGACCGGCGCGGCCGGCCAGATCGGTTACGCCCTGCTCTTCCGCATCGCCTCCGGCCAGCTGCTCGGCGCGGACGTGCCGGTCAGGCTGCGCCTGCTGGAGATCACCCCGGCGCTCAAGGCCGCCGAGGGCACCGCCATGGAGCTGGACGACTGCGCGTTCCCGCTGCTCCAGGGCATCGACATCACCGACGATGCCAACGTCGCCTTCGACGGCGCCAACGTGGCCCTCCTCGTCGGCGCCCGCCCGCGTACCAAGGGCATGGAGCGCGGCGACCTCCTCGAGGCCAACGGCGGCATCTTCAAGCCGCAGGGCAAGGCCATCAACGACCACGCCGCGGACGACATCAAGGTCCTCGTCGTCGGCAACCCGGCCAACACCAACGCCCTGATCGCCCAGGCCGCCGCGCCGGACGTACCGGCCGAGCGCTTCACCGCGATGACCCGCCTCGACCACAACCGCGCGCTGACCCAGCTCGCGAAGAAGACGGGCTCGACGGTCGCCGACATCAAGCGTCTGACCATCTGGGGCAACCACTCGGCCACCCAGTACCCGGACATCTTCCACGCCACGATCGCCGGCAAGAACGCCGCCGAGGTCGTGGGCGACGAGAAGTGGCTGGCGGAGGACTTCATCCCGACCGTCGCCAAGCGCGGCGCGGCCATCATCGAGGCGCGTGGCGCGTCCTCCGCGGCGTCGGCCGCCAACGCCGCCATCGACCACGTCCACACGTGGGTCAACGGCACCGCCGAGGGCGACTGGGCCTCCATGGGCATCCCGTCGGACGGCTCCTACGGCGTCCCGGAGGGCCTGATCTCCTCCTTCCCGGTCACCGTGAAGGACGGCGTCTACGAGATCGTCCAGGGCCTGGACGTCAACGAGTTCTCCCGCACCCGCATCGACGCGTCGGTGCAGGAGCTGGCGGAGGAGCGCGAGGCGGTTCGCGCACTCGGCCTGATCTGAGCCTGAACACCAGCGATCCCCGGACGGTCCGACCGTCCGGGGATCGCTTGCGTCCGGCTTGCGTTCAGCTCTGCTTGAGGGCGCTGACGAAGCTCGCCCAGGCATCGGCGCCGAAGAGGACCGCTCCGCGCTCGGGGGTCTTGCTGTCCCGGACGGGGACGACGGCCGGCACGTGGTCGGCGACTTCGAGGCACTGGCCGCCGTCGGGATTGCTGTAGCTGGACTTGCGCCAGGTGACGTGGCTCAGGTCGATGGCTCGCACGGCACTTCCTCCAACATTCGCATGATGAACTTTCGTGACTCGACCAGAGAAAACGCCAGGTCGCGCATCGCATCGTAACGCCGCTGAAGCCGCTCAACTGCCTGGGTTTCAGCGATGAGTTCGCCCCGGTGAGCGTTTTCGGCGTACGCCACGGTGGTCCCGTCCGGCAGACGCAGGAACATCATGTCCGTGCTGACGAGTCCATACAGACCGGCCCTCATCGGCAGTACCTGCAGCGCGATGCCCGGACGCTCCGACGCCTCCAACAGGGACTCCAACTGGCCCCGCCAGGCCTTGGCGTCCTTCAAGGGCGTTCGCAGCACCGCCTCGGAGAGAAGGGCGCGAAACGGTGGTGCGTCGTCGCCTTCCAGCAACTTCCTTCGGCCCGTGCGGGCTTCGACCTGTTGCTCCAGTTCCGGCCCCTTGAGGCCGCCCAGCGTGAGCACTTCGCGCGCGTACTCCGCCGTCTGAAGCACGCCCGGCAGGATGCTTACGCCGTAGTGCCACAGGCTCAGTGCCTCGGCCTCCAGGTCCATGTATCTCCGGTACTGCTCCTTGAACTGGCTGTTGTCGCCCATCGCGACTTCCCACAGGGCCAGCAGCAGTCCCGGTGTTCCGTAGTGGGTGTCCAGCGCTTCGACGACCTCCGGGCTGCCCAGGTTCGTGCCGCTCTCCATCTTGCCCAGCGTCGACGCGTCCCAGCCCAGGTGCTCGGCCAGCTCCCGCAGGCTCTCCCCGCGGCCGTTGCGCAACAGCCGCAGTTCCTCCGCGAAACGTTTGCGGGGCTGCTGGCTGCGGCCGGTGACCACTCGTCTCGCAGGCATGGGGCGACTCCTTCGCGGCTCTGCGTGTCAGCAGGGACACGAAGAGTAGTTCAACTCTCTGTTGACTTCCGTCCAGTCGACCATCCCGGTACTATTTGTCCATTTATGCGCCCAAGTTCCGTGGCGCGGGGCACTTTCGGCCGCGAATTGCGCATGCAATCCGAGGTCGGGGGCAGGTGGACGCGGTCCCCCGTGTGACCCGGGGTGACACAGGGGGACGAAACAGGAACGGAAGGCAACGCCGATCATGGCCGACAGGACCGAACCGCTGCACACGCCGGAGCTGCGGGAGCACCGGACGATTCACTCGGGCGGAGAATGGCGGGAAGCCGTCTCCGGCGCCACCCGCGAGATCATCGACCCCGCGGACGGCCGTCCCTTCGCCGTGGTCGCCGAAGGCGACGAGAAGGACACCGACCTGGCGGTCGCGGCCGCCCGTGCCGCCTTCGACGAGGGCGCGTGGCCGCGCACCCCCGCCGCCGAGCGCGCGGCCCTGCTGTACCGGGTCGCCGACCTCCTCGTCCGCGACCGCGAACGGCTCGGCCTGCTGGAGAGCCGGGACGCGGGCAAGACGCTCGAAGAGGGCCGTGTCGACATCGACTGCGTCGCCGACGCCTTCCGTTACTTCGCCGGTCTGGTGGCCGCCGAGTCGTCGGGCCGGGTGGTGGACGCGGGATCGGCCGACGTCCACAGCGTCGTCGTCCATGAGCCGGTCGGCGTGTGCGCGCTGATCACGCCCTGGAACTATCCGCTGCTGCAGGCGAGTTGGAAGATCGCTCCGGCGCTGGCCGCCGGCAACTCCTTCGTCGTCAAGCCGAGCGAGATCACGCCGCTGACCACCGTGGCGCTGATCGACCTGCTCGCCGAGGCGGGGCTGCCCGCCGGCGTCGCGAACCTCGTCACCGGTCCCGGGCACACGGTCGGCTCCCGGCTCGCCGAACACCCCGACGTCGACCTGGTGTCGTTCACCGGCGGCCTGGTCAGCGGCACGAAGGTCGCGCAGGCGGCCGCCCCGACCGTCAAGAAGGTCGCCCTCGAACTCGGCGGCAAGAACCCCAACGTGGTCTTCGCCGACGCCTGTGCCACCGCCGAGGGCTTCGACACCGCCGTCGACCAGGCCCTCAACGCGGCCTTCATCCACAGCGGCCAGGTCTGCTCGGCGGGCTCGCGGCTCATCGTCGAGGAGTCCGTCCGGGATCGTTTCGTCGCCGAACTCGCCCGCCGCGCCGGGAAGATCCGGCTCGGACGCGGCACCGAGGACGGAGTCGAGTGCGGCCCGCTCGTCTCCGAGCAGCAGCGCGCCAAGACCGAGGAGTACGTGGCCTCCGCCCTCGCCGAGGGCGCCGTGCTGCGTTCCGGCGGCCGCCGGCCCGAACCCTCCCCGCAGCGGCCCGAGTCGGGCTACTTCTACGAGCCCACCGTCCTCGACCGCTGCCACCGCGAGATGCGCGTCGTGCGGGAGGAGGTCTTCGGACCGGTCCTCACCGTCGAGACCTTCCGCACCGAGGACGAGGCCGTCGCTCTCGCCAACGACACCGAGTACGGCCTCGCCGGCGGCGTCTGGACCGCCGACGCGGGCCGTGCGCGGCGGGTCGCCGGCCGACTGCGCCACGGCACCGTCTGGATCAACGACTTCCACCCCTATCTGCCGCAGGCGGAGTGGGGCGGCTTCGGCAAGAGCGGCGTGGGACGCGAACTCGGCCCGGCCGGACTCGCCGAGTACCGCGAGGCCAAGCACGTGTACCAGAACCTCGCGCCCAAGCCCGTCCGCTGGTTCGCGGGCTGACCCGCCCGCAGGCCCCGCCTCCCGCCCCGAACGCGCTTCGCACAGACTTCGCACGCCCCTGGAGTACCCCTCATGCCACAGACCTCACCCGTCTATGACTACGTGATAGTCGGAGGCGGAACCGCCGGTTCCGTCATCGCCTCACGGCTCACCGAGAACCCCGACACCACCGTCGCCGTCATCGAGGGCGGCCCCAGCGACGTCGGCCGCGACGACGTCCTCACCCTGCGCCGCTGGACGGGCCTGCTCGGCGGCGAGCTCGACTACGACTACCCCACCACCGAGCAGCCGCGCGGCAACTCCCACATCCGGCACAGCCGGGCGCGCGTCCTCGGCGGCTGCTCCTCCCACAACACCCTCATCGCGTTCAAGCCGCTGCCGTCCGACTTCGACGAGTGGGAGGCGGCCGGCGCCGAGGGCTGGGGAGCGGTCCCGATGGAGGCGTACTACGCGCGCCTGCTGAACAACATCGTCCCGGTCGACGAGAAGGACCGCAACGCCGTCGCCCGCGACTTCGTCGACGCCGCGCAGCAGGCGACCGGAGTCCCGCGCGTCGAGGGATTCAACAGCAAGCCCTTCGACGACGGCGTCGGCTTCTTCGACCTCGCCTACCACCCCGAGACCAACAAGCGGTCGTCCGCCTCCGTCGCCTACCTCCACCCGGTGATGGACGAACGTCCCAACCTCACGATCCTCCTGGAGACCTGGGCGTACCGGCTCGAGCTGGACGGCACCCACGCGCGGGGCGTGCACGTACGCACCCAGGACGGCGAGGAGATCCTCGTCCGCGCGCGGCGCGAGGTCGTGCTCTGCGCCGGCGCGATCGACTCGCCCCGGCTGCTGCTGCACTCCGGCATCGGTCCCAAGGCCGACCTGGACGCGCTCGGCATACCCGTCGTCCACAACCTGCCGGGCGTCGGCGAGAACCTGCTCGACCACCCCGAGTCGGTCATCGTCTGGGAGACCCACGGGCCGCTCCCGGAGAACTCCGCGATGGACTCCGACGCGGGTCTGTTCGTGCGCCGCGACCCCGAGCACGCGGGCCCGGACCTGATGTTCCACTTCTACCAGGTCCCCTTCACCGACAACCCGGAGCGGCTCGGCTACGAACGCCCGGCGCACGGCGTGTCGATGACCCCCAACATCCCCAAGCCGAAGTCCCGCGGACGGCTCTCCCTGCAGAGCGCCGACCCGGCGGTCAAGCCCGCCCTGGACTTCCGCTACTTCACCGACGAGGACGACCACGACGGCCGCACCCTCGTCGACGGCATCCGCATCGCCCGCGAGATCGCGAAGACCGAGCCGCTGGCCCGCTGGCTCAAGCGCGAGGTCGCCCCCGGCCCGCACATCACGGGCGACGAGGAGCTGAGCGAGTACGCGCGCAAGGTCGCGCACACCGTCTACCACCCTGCCGGCACCTGCAAGATGGGCGCCGCCCACGACGAACTCGCCGTCGTGGACCCCCAGTTGCGTATCCGTGGACTGGACGGCATCCGCATCGCGGACGCCTCCGTGTTCCCGACCATGACAGCCGTGAACCCGATGATCGGCGTGCTGATGGTCGGCGAACGGGCCGTGGACCTGATCGGAGGCGATGCCCGATGAGCACCGACACCAACACCGGCACCGACACCAGTACCAGTACCGACACGACCGCCCGCACGAGCATCGAGGAGCGTCCGCCGGTCTTCTCGGTGGACGGCCTGTGGAAGGTGTTCGGCCCCAAGGCCGACACCGTCCCCGCCGACCCCGAGCTGGCCTCCCTGCCCCCCGCCGAGCTCCGCTCCCGCACCGGCTGCACCGCCGCCGTCCGGGACGTCTCCTTCGACGTGCGCAAGGGCGAGGTCTTCGTCGTCATGGGCCTGTCCGGCTCCGGCAAGTCCACCCTCGTGCGCTGCCTGACCCGGCTGATCGAGCCGACCGCCGGCAGCATCGCCATCGAGGGCGAGGACGTGCGCGCCATGGACAGGAACCGGCTGCGCGAACTGCGCCGGCACCGGGCCGCGATGGTCTTCCAGCACTTCGGCCTGCTCCCGCACCGCACCGTCGTCGACAACGTGGCCTACGGCCTGGAGATCCAGGGCGTCGGCAGGTCCGAGCGCCGCGCCCGGGCCCGGCAGGTCGTCGAGAAGGTCGGCCTGGAAGGCATGGAGCACCGCAGGCCCAGCGAGCTGTCCGGCGGGCAGCGCCAGCGCGTCGGACTGGCCCGCGCGCTCGCCGTGGACCCCGAGGTCCTGCTCTTCGACGAGCCGTTCAGCGCCCTCGACCCGCTGATCCGGCGCGACATGCAGGAGGAGGTCGTCCGGCTGCACCGGGAGGAGGGCCGCACGATGGTCTTCATCACCCACGACCTCAGCGAGGCACTCAAGCTCGGCGACCGCATCGCCCTCATGCGCGACGGCCGGGTGGTGCAGCTCGGCACCCCGGAGGAGATCGTCGGCTCGCCCGCCGACGACTACGTCCGCGAGTTCGTCCGCGACGTCCCGCGCGAGCAGGTCATGACGGTCCGCAGGGCCATGCGGGCCGGCGAGTGCGGCGGCCCCGGCCACCCGGGCGCGATCGCCGCCGACGCGGTCGTGGCCGAGGCGATCCAGGTCGTGTCGCGCAGCCACAAGCCCGCGTGCGTCGTGGAGGACGGCCGGTGTCTGGGGGTCGTCGATCACGAACGGCTCCTGGACGTCGTGGCCGGAACGGAGCTCCGCAAGGAGGCGGTCTGACATGGCTACGGTCACCGCACCCGCCCCCCGTGTCTCCCTGCCGGGGGTCCTCAAACACCGCTCGGTCGCCAAGCTCGCGCTGCTCGCGCTCGCCGCGGCGGTCCTCGTGCCGCTCGCCAACGCCCAGTGGGCCAGCGGCAGCTGGCCCGCCGCCCTCACCGTCGACCTCACCGAGCCGCTCGGCAGGGCCAGCGACTGGATCATCGACAACCGTGACAGCCACCCGCTGTTCCTCTACGGCTTCGGCTACGTCAGCAACGCGGTCGTGCTCTGCGTGCGGGCCGTCTACCTGGTGCTGCTCGCGGCCGGCTGGGCGGGCGTCACCACGGCCGCCGCGCTGATCGCCTGGCGGGTCGCCGGACTGCGGCTGGCCGTCGGCACCGGCGTCGCGTTCCTGGCCTGCGGACTGCTCGGCATGTGGATCCCGACCATGCAGACGCTCGCGCTGATGGTCGTCGCGGTCCTCGTGTCGGTCGCCGTCGGCGCCGTGCTCGGCCTCGCCGCCGGGCTCTCGGACCGGATGGACCGCGTCCTGCGCCCCGTCCTGGACACGATGCAGGTGCTGCCCGCGTTCGCGTACCTGCTCCCGGTCGTCCTGATCTTCGGCATCGGCGTCCCCGCGGCCGTCCTCGCCACCGTGGTCTACGCCGCGCCGCCGATGGCCCGGCTCACCTCGCTCGGTCTGCGCGGCGCCGACAAGGAGGTGCTGGAGGCCGTCGAGTCCTTGGGCGCCACCGCCCGCCAGCGCCTGCTCACCGCGCGCATCCCGCTGGCCCGCAAGGAGCTCCTGCTCGGCCTCAACCAGACGATCATGATGGCGCTGTCCATGGCGGTCATCGCCTCGGTGATCGGCGCGGGCGGCCTCGGCGACCGCGTCTACCAGGCGCTCGCCTCGGTCGACGTCGGCGCGGCCCTCGCCGCCGGCATCCCGATCGTCCTCCTCGCCGTCGTCCTGGACCGGGTCACCGGCGCGGCCGGCGACGGCGACGGCGAGCCCGGCGCCGGAACCCGGCGCGGCGGCCTCTCGCGCCGCGCGGGCTGGGCGGCCGCGCTCGCCGCGACCGTCGTGGTCGCGGTCGCCGTTCGGCTCGCGGGCCGCCTCGACTGGCCCGACGCCTGGACGCTGAACATCGCCGAGCCGGTCAACCGGGCCGTCGACTGGATGACCGCCCACCTCTACTCCGGGGTGCCCGTGGTCGGCGGCACCGCCGACTGGGCCGGCCACTTCACCACCTGGGTCCTCGACCCGCTGCGTGACGGCCTCCAGGGCCTGCCCTGGTGGTCGGTGCTGCTGATCGTCGCCGCGCTCGCCTGGGTGATCGGCACCTGGCGCACCGCGCTCACCGCCGTCCTCGCGATGGCCGCGATCGGTGTCCTCGGCGTGTGGAAGCCGTCGCTCGACACGCTGTCGCAGGTCCTCGCCGCGGTCGCCGTCACCCTCGTGCTGGGCTTCGCGACCGGTATCGCGGCCGCCCGCAGCGACCGCTTCGAACGGCTCCTGCGGCCCGTCCTCGACGTCTTCCAGACGATGCCGCAGTTCGTGTACCTGATCCCGGTCGTCGCGCTGTTCGGCGTCGGCCGCGCGCCCGCAGTGGCCGCCGCGGTCGTGTACGCGCTGCCCGCCGTCGTCCGCATCACCGCCCAGGGCCTGCGCCAGGTCGACCCGGCCGCCCTGGAGTCGGCCCGCTCGCTCGGCGCGAGCAGCGGCCAGCAGATCCGCCAGGTGCAACTCCCGCTGGCCCGCCCGGCCCTGCTGCTCGCCCTCAACCAGGGCGTGGTGCTGGTCCTCGCCGTCGTCATCATCGGCGGTCTGGTCGGCGGCGGCGCACTCGGCTACGACGTCGTCTTCGGCCTCGCCCAGGGCGACCTCGCCACCGGTCTCGTGGCCGGCGCGGCCATCGTCTGCCTCGGCCTGATGCTCGACCGGGTGACCCAGCCGACCGAACGCCGTACGAAGAAGGGGGCGTGACATGCGCATCCGTACCACCGCGACCGTGGCCGGCGCGTCCGCGCTGCTCCTGCTGACCGGCTGCGGCGCCGCCGACATGACCAAGCAGGCCTCGCCGTTCGCGAACGCGCAGGGCGCCAAGAGCCTCACCCTGTCCGTCCAGTCCTGGGTGGGCGCCCAGGCCAACGTGGCCGTCGCCCAGTACCTCCTCGAGCACGAGCTCGGCTACCGCGTCGACACCGTGCAGGTCGACGAGGTGCCCGCCTGGGACGCGCTCAGCCAGGGCCGGGTCGACGCGATCCTGGAGGACTGGGGCCACCCCGAGCAGGAACAGCGCTACGTCGAGGACAAGAAGACGATCACACCGGGCGGCGACCTCGGCGTGACCGGGCACATCGGCTGGTTCGTGCCGACGTACTTCGCGAAGCAGCACCCGGACGTCACGAACTGGAAGAACCTGAACAGGTACGCGGCGCAGTTCGCCACGCCGGAGAGCGGCGGCAAGGGCCAGCTCATGGACGGCTCGCCCTCCTACGTCACCAACGACAAGGCGCTGGTGAACAACCTGGACCTGGACTTCCAGGTCGTGTTCGCCGGCTCGGAGGCCGCCCAGATCACCCAGATGCGGCAGTTCGCCAAGCAGAAGAAGCCCTTCCTCACCTACTGGTACGCGCCGCAGTGGCTCTTCAAGAAGGTCCCGATGACCGAGGTGAAGCTGCCCGCCTACAAGGAGGGCTGCGACGCCGACCCGGAGAAGGTCGCCTGCGGCTACCCGCACACACCGCTGCAGAAGTACCTCAACGCCGGCTTCGCGAAGGACGGCGGGAAGGCGGCCGCCTTCCTCAAGAAGTTCAAGTGGACGACCGAGGACCAGAACGAGGTGTCCCTGGCCATCGCCGACCAGAAGATGACGCCGGAGGAGGCGGCGAAGCAGTGGGTGGACGGCCACGCCTCGAAGTGGAAGGCGTGGCTGTCCTGAGCGCCGTAAGGGCCGTGAGCGTCCGTGAGCGCGTAAGCGTCGTCAGGCCCTGAGGGCCTGGGCGCCGCTACGCCAGTGCGGCGCTGATCTCCCGCAGGGCGGCCGCCGCCCGCCGCTGGAGACCCGGCCCGAACGTGACGCGCGTGGCCCCGAGTTTCGGGCGTGCCGCTGCACCACGACCGCCGGGCGGCCGTCGTGGACTGGGCGCGGCGCACCGGCGGTCCGGTCCTGGAGGACGACTACGACGGCGAGTTCCGCTACGACCGCCAGTCCGTCGGCGCCCTCCAGGGCCTCGACCCCGAGCACGTGGTGTATCCGGGCACGGCGAGCAAGTCGCTGGCCCCCGGCCTGCGGCTGGGCTGGATGGTGCTGCCGCCGGGAGTGGCCGAGGAGGTGACGGAGGCCAAGGGCGGGGTGGACACCTGCGGGGTCCTCGACCAGCTGACACTCGCGGAGTTCATCGTCTCGGGCGCGTACGACCGTCATGTGCGGGCCATGCGCACGCGCTACCGCCGGCGCCGCGACGCGCTGGTCGGCGCCCTCGCCGAGAGCGGGCCCCGGCGATCCGGGTCACCGGCATCGCGGCGGGCCCGCACGCCGTCCTGCGCCTGCCGCCGGGTACGGAGGCGGCCGCGGTGCGGGCGGCGGCCCGGCAGGGTCTGGCGGTCGACGGTCTCGTCCCGCGTCATCGGCACGCCGGCGCGGTCGCCGCCCCGCTCGACGCCCCGGTCGTGGGGCACGCCACCCCGCCGGACCACGCGTGGTCCGGCGCGCTGGCCACCCTGTGTGCCGCTCTCCCTCTCGGTGACAACGGCTCCGGAATTCTTTTTCCCGGATAGATTTCCTGGAATTTCCCGGATACAGTCCCATCATGACGAACAGTAATTCCGTGTCCCGTGTGGCGCTCAAGAAGACAACCCCCGACGTCTCCGCGGCGATGGGTTCCCTGCACGGCGCCGCGGTTTCCGCCGCCCGGGACGCCAAGGTCGAACCCGAGATCCTGGAACTGGTCCGGATCCGTGCCTCGCAGCTCAACGGCTGCGCGTTCTGCCTCGACATGCACACCAAGGACGCCCGTGCCGAGGGCGAGACCGAGCAGCGCATCTACGCGCTGAGCGCCTGGCGGGAGACCCCGTTCTTCTCCGCGCGCGAGCGCGCCGCACTGGCGTTGACCGAGGCCGTGACCCTCGTGCACGACGGCCATGTGCCGGACGCGGTGTACGCCGAGGCGGCGGAGGTCTTCGACGAGGCGCAGCTCGCCGCGCTGATCTGGGCGGCCACCGTCATCAACGCCTACAACCGCATCGCCGTCGCGACGCGCATGGTGCCGGGCGCCTACCAGCCGGCGAAGAAATAACGAGAGAACCGCCAGAACCCGGAATGTCAGGGAAATAGCGGGGGAATTCGCGGAAACGCGGAATGCGGGCGCCGGTCATATCGTCCGGCGCCCGTATCCATGTTCCGTCGGCGGCCCTTCCCCGCTTTCCTCCGGGCTCTGCCCGTTCCCCTTTTCCTACATCCGTGGCAGCGGCTCGCTCTGCGATTCCAGCCACCGTCGCCACTCCACCGCCCGCACCGCCGGGCCGGGGGCGAGCGGACCTCCTACCCAGGCCGTGACCGGGCGGATGCCGTGCAGCGCGTTCACCAGCCACACCTCCCGGCCGTCCAGCTCGGCGGGCGTCCGCTCGCGGTGCACGACCCGGACGCCGAGCCGGTGGGCCCGTTCCAGGATCAGCTGCCCGGTCACCCCGGCCAGGACCGGCAGCCTGGGCGGCGGCAGACACAGCGTGTCGTCCTCCCACCACAGGACACTCGCGGTGGCCGCCTCCAGGACCGCGCCGGAGGACGCGACCAGCACCGCCTCCGTCGCGCCCGCGCCGGACGCCCGGCGGCGCACCCGGGCCAGCGCGTCGAGGTCGGGCCCCTTGCGGCGCGGCACGGTCCGCGGATCGGGCTGGCCCGCGGCCCAGACCCGGACGTCCGGCTCGAGCTGCGGGGCGTGCCGCAGCAGCAGCCGCAACTCCAGCGAACCGGCGGCGAGTTCCACCCGGGGGAACCACTCGCCGGACCGCGGCAGGGCGGCCGTCACGTCCCGCCAGAACTCCACCAGCCGGCGCAACGGCGGACCGCTGCACTCGCCGCAGGCTCGCAGGAACCGCTCCCGGTGCCGTTCCAGGCCGCGCACCCGGCCGTCGCGCACCAGCCACGAGTCCGCGACGAGCAGCCGCCCCCCGGCCTCGGCGGCGGGAGCCAGCCCCCCGGCCGACGTCCACCCCGACAGCCCCTCCACCGTCATCGCCCGCGTCATCGCCTGGGTCATCGCCTGTTCCTCTCCGGACCTTCCGCACGTTCCGCTCAGTACTTGCCGGCCGCCGCCGGTGCCCCGCCCCGGGGCCCGTACGGCGCGTGCTCCAGCCATGACCCGCACGAGGGCAGCACCGGCGCGAGGGCCGCCGCCGCCCGCTGCCGCAGCCGTACGGTCCGGCGCCGGGGGCGCAGATGCTCCAGCGCGAGCCCCGCGGCGGCGCTGTTGAACAGCCCCGCCGCCCGACGCGCCCCGGCGAACTCCTCGACGGCCCGGTCCGTGCCCGCGGCGACGGCGTCGGCCGCCGCCACCGCGTCGGCGATCCCGCTGTTCATGCCGCGCGCCCCGAACGGCGGGAACAGGTGCGCCGCCTCGCCGACCAGCAGCACCCGCCGGTGCGGATCGGTGAACGACGCGGCGACCTTGCGCAGGAAGCGGTACGTCGACACCCACAGGATCCGGCCGTCGTACCCGTCGCCGACCACCGCAGGCAGCCACCGCCGTACGGCCGCCTCGGTGCCGAAGGCCTCCTCCGGGTCGTCGTCGCGGCACTGCAGGTCGACCTGGAAGCCCCCGGT
Source organism: Streptomyces sp. P3 (assembly GCF_003032475.1). Classification (NCBI taxonomy): domain Bacteria; kingdom Bacillati; phylum Actinomycetota; class Actinomycetes; order Kitasatosporales; family Streptomycetaceae; genus Streptomyces; species Streptomyces sp. P3. Next base: position 1,142,327 of record NZ_CP028369.1, on the reverse strand, counting down.
GAACGGCACCCGCATCACACTGCGGCCGCCCACCCCCGGATGCTCGTAGTGGAAGACCCGCTCCAGCGGCAGTTCGGCGCCGGGCACGTCGGCCACGTCCACCACGACGTGGAAGCCCTCGCCGCGCACGCCCTCCATGGCGATGCCCAGCCCGCGCCGGACCGCCGAGCGCGCCCCGTCGGCGGCGACGACGTGCCCGGCGTGCCACTCCCGCCCGTCCTCGCCGCTCAGCACCGCCCCGTCCGGCGTGGTGCGCACCTCCGTGACGCGTGCACCCCACGCGAACTCCACCCCCGCGCGGGCGCAGGCGGCGCGCAGGAACCGCTCGGTGTCCACCTGGCGCAGGCTGGTGAAGGGCGGCAGGGCCGTCGATGGGCCGGACCGGGGCGGGAACGTGCGGGCGTACACCTCACGGCCCCGGTACAGGGTCCGCCGGGTGTGCCAGGTGCTCCCGTAGGCGGTGATCTCGGCGGCCAGCCCCGGAGCCACCCCGTCGAGCAGCGCGAGGGTCTCGCGGTGCACGAACAGGGCGCGGCTGCCCGGCCGTTCGCGGTCCTCGGGGTCCGCCTCCAGCACCAGCGCCGGCAGCCCGTGCGCGCGCAGCGCGAGCGCCGCCGACAGACCGACGGGGCCCGCGCCCACGACGACGGCCGGGTTCACGCGTGCACGCTCCGCGGCGTCCCGGCCAGCAGGCGGGTGATCTCCACCCGCTTCACCTTCCAGGTCGCGGTCATCGGCAGTTCCTCGAACCGCCACTGCCGCGGCTCGGCCATCGCGGGCAGATCGGCCGTGGCCGCCCGCCAGCGCTCCGGATCGAGCGGCCGCTCGCCCCGCACGCACACCACCGGCACCGGCTCCCGGTCCGCGCCGGGCACGATGACCACCTCGCGCAGCTCCTCCAGACGCTCCATCAGCGCGTCCTCCACCTCCAGGCTGCTGTGCACGGCGTCGATCCGGTCGATCTCACGGTCGATCAGACGCAGCGCGCCCAGCCGGTTCAGGACGCCCATGTCGCCCATCTGCCACCACCCGTCGTCGAGCTGGCGCTCGTACTGCGCCCGCGCGCCGAGGTAGGTGAGGATGCGTCCCCGGGTGCGCGCCTCGATACGGCCGGGAGTGCCGGGCGCGACCGGCCGGCCGTCGGGGCCGGTGATCCGCAGCCGGGTGAAGCCGGGGATGCCCGTTCCGACCCGGCGGCCGTCCGCCCGCTGGGCGCTGCGCCGGGTGAACCACTGGACCGCGACCGGCCCCGTCTCGCTCTGCCCGTACAGCTGGACCAGCCAGGGCACACGGCGTGTCGACGCGCCCAGCAGCCGGCGCACGGTGCGCGGGTGGATCGCGTCGAACGTGGAGCCGTACGACTTCACCCGGGACAGCGGGGCGCCGGGCGCGTCGGCCAGCTCCTCCCACAGCACGAACGTGTTGGGGTGGGTCTCGACGATGCCGGGCCGGTGGCGGACCAGCAGCGGCCGTACGGCGGCCGGGTCCGGGTCGGTGATCAGCACCAGCGGGCTGCCGAAGCGCAGCAGGACGCCGAGCAGGTGGTAGAAGCGCGAGTGCACGAACGACATGTGCAGCGCGGCCGTCTCGCCGCGGGTGGGCCAGCCCATCGCCTGCTGCGGGACCAGCCGGTTCCACATGGTGTTCGGGCAGTGCACGGCCAGCTTGGGGACACCGGTGGTGCCGGAGCTGTGGGTGATCAGCGCGGGCTCTCGGGGGTGCAGTCGCACGGGCGCGGGAGGCCCGTCGGCGGTGAACCCGCCCAGCGGCTCGGCGCCGGGCGCGTCGTCGACGGACAGGGTCCTGCGCACGCGCACCCCGACGCCCTTGAGCGGGCCCTCCAGTTTGGCTCTGTCGGTGATCAGCCAGGGCTCCCGCAGCCGTTCCAGCAGCTGTCCGACGACCGGGCCCGCGAGTCCGGGGGAGAGCAGTACGGGCACCGCGCCGATGCGGGAGATCGCGCAGGTCAGCAGCACGATGTCGACGTTGTCCGTCTTGTGCAGGGCCACCTGCTCGGAGGGCCGCACACCGGCCGCCCACAGCCGGCCCGACAGCTCCTCGACCACGTCGGCGAGGACCGTGTAGTCGAGGTCGACGCCGAGGCCGGGGTGGGTGTCCAGCGGCCGGTCCAGGGTGACGAACACGGCGCCGTGCCGGTCGGCCGCCCGCCGGAACAGGGGGCCCAGATAGAACCCGCGGTCGGCGAGCAGGCGTTGCTGCGACATGTGACTGTTCCTTTCGGCCGTGCGGCGGGGACCCGTGGGGGTCACCACGCCCCCTGGCGGACCAGGTGGCGGCGGAGCTTTCCGGTGGCGGTGCGCGGCAGGGACGTCACGAAGCTGACGCTCCTGGGCACCTTGAAGGCGGCGAGGTGCTCGCGGGCCAGGGCGAGGAGGTCGTCCTCGAGGCCGGCGGCGACCGGGCCGGCGGGGACCACGAAGGCGCGCAGCCGGCTGGAGCCGAGCCCGTCCGTGACGGCGGCGACCGCGACCTCGCGCACCGCCGGACGGGTGCGCAGCACGGCCTCCACCTCCAGCGGGGAGACGGTGATCCCGCCGACCATCTCCATGTCGTCGGTGCGGCCCAGATGCCGGTAGGAGCCGTCCGGTTCGCGGCGGGCCCGGTCGTGGGTGGCCAGCCAGCCGCCGACCAGGGTGCGCGCGGTCTCCTCCGGCCGGTTCAGGTAGCCGGACGTCAGCGTCGGCCCGCGCACCCACATCTCCCCTTCCGCGCCGTCCGGCACCGGCCGCCCGGCCCGGTCGCGCAGCTCCACCTCGAACCCCGGCACGGGACGCCCGACGGTGCCGGGACGGTCGTGGCCGAGGCTGTTGGCGCAGAAGGCGTGACCGGCCTCGGTGGAGCCGATCTGCTCCAGCACGGGCGCGCCGAGCAGTTCGCCGACCCGGACGCCGAGCCCGTCCGGCAGGCCCTCGCCGGCCGACACCGCGGCGCGCACCGAGGCGAAGCAGTCCCCGTGCCCGCTGCCCCGGTCGGCGACCAGCGCCGCGTAGGCCGAGGGCACCGAGTAGAGGAGGGTGACCCGGTGCCGGGCGACGAGCTCGTCGACGGCGGCGGGCGTCGGACGGCGGTCCACCAGGACGGCTGACGACCCGGAGAACAGCGGGAAGACGAAGGCGTTGCCGAAGCCGTACGCGAAGTACAGCTTCGACACCGACAGGGTGACGTCCTCCTCGGTGATCCCGAGCAGCCGCCGGCCGATCAGGTCGTGGTACGCCTTCGGGTCGCCGTGCGCGTGCACGACGCCCTTCGGGCGGCCCGTGGTGCCGGAGGTGTACTGCACGTACAGCGGCGCGTGCGCGTCGACCGGGTGGACGGCGGCCGGCTCGGCGGCGGGGGCCAGTGCGAGGAGTTCGTCGGCGCCGAGCCGTGCCCGGCCGGCGAAGCGGTCCTCCAGGCCGGGCCCCGTCAGACAGAGCACGGCTTCGGTGTCCTCGGCCATGAACGCGTGCTCGGCGGCGGGCAGTTCGGGGTTGACCAGGACGGCGACGGCCCCGAGCCGGGCGACGCCGAGGAAGGCCGCCACCCACGCCACGCCGTCGGGCAGCGCGAGCAGCACCCGGTCGCCGGCCCGCACCCCGTGGTGCGCGAGCACCCCGGCCGCCCGGGCTCCGAGATCGTGCACCTCGCCGTGGGTCCAGTGCCGGTGTCCCTGGTGGAACGCGGCCCGCCCGGCCCAGCCCCGCCGCTCGGCGAGGTCGGCCAACTGCGCGGCCAGGTTGCCGGGCGTGTCGCCGTTGCGCCTCGGCCGGGGCACGGCCGGGGCGTGCGCGGCCGCCTCGGCGGGGGACACCGTCGTGACCCGGGGAGCTGTCGTGACCCGGAGAGCCGGAGTGGCCCGGGGAGCCGTGGTGGGGCGTCGCGTCGTCATCGGGCGGCCTCCTCGGCGGTGGCGGGGCCCGGCTGCGAGGCCGCGGCCCCGCCACCGGCGTCCTCCCGCAGGGCCCGCATCTGCGCGGCCGTCTTCAGCAGCATCTCGTCGTACTCGGCGACCGGATCGGAGCCGAGGACGATCGCTCCCCCGGCCCCCAGCTGCATCGAGCCGTCGGCGAGGACCGCGGTGCGGATGACGATGTTCAGGTCCGCGCCGCCGCTGCAGCCCAGATAGCCGAGCGCGCCCGCGTACACGCCGCGAGCCTGGGTCTCCAGTTCGTCGATGATCTCCATCGTGCGCAGCTTCGGCGCGCCGGTCATCGAGCCGCCGGGGAAGCAGGCGCGCACGCAGTCCACCGCGTCGGTGCCTTCGCGCAGCCGTCCCTCCACGGTGGAGACGAGCTGGTGCACGGTCGCGTACGTCTCGGCGGCCATGAGCCGGGAGACCCGCACGGTGCCGGTCCGGCAGACCCGTCCCAGGTCGTTGCGGAGCAGGTCGACGATCATCAGGTTCTCGGCGCGCGTCTTGGCGTCGGCCGCCAGCGCGTCCCGCAGCCGGGCGTCCTCCAGCGGATCGGCGCCGCGCGGCGCGGTGCCCTTGATGGGCTTGGCCTCGGCGACCCCGTCCCGGGTGATCCGCAGGAACCGCTCCGGTGAGGAGCCGGCCACGTCGAGGTCGCCGAATCGCAGGAAGGCCGCGTACGGGGCGGGGTTGACGCGGCGCAGCGTCCGGTAGAAGGCGAGGGCGTCGGCCGGTGCGGGCAGACGGGCGGCGTCGGTCAGGCAGATCTCGTAGCTGACGCCCGCCGCGAGCTCCCGCCGGCAGGCCGCGATGTCCGCGAGGTAGGTCTCCCGGTCCCGCACCAGCCACGGTTCGACGGCCCCGAGGTCCGCCTGCGTCGACGGCCCCGCAGCCGCGGGCCGCGCCCGGTCGGACTCCGCGGGCAGCGAGGTGAGCCGGGCCAGCGTGCCCTCGAGCCAGTCGGCGGCCTCCAGGGCGGCCTGCGGGGTGTCCTCGGCCAGGCAGACGGCGTAGGTGAAGCCCTCCTGGTGGTCCACCGCGACCAGCCGGTCGGCGAACAGCCAGCAGGCGTCCGGGACGGTGGAACGGTGCCGGTTCGGGGAGCCGCAGTCGGCCTTCGTCTCGTAGCCGAAGTAGCCGACGTAACCGCCGGTGAAGTCGAAGGGCAGGCCGGTGGCGTCGACCCGGCGGTTGGCGAGCTGCCGCTTGAGATAGTCGAAGACGCTCGCCCGGACCTTGCGCGTCGGCCGTCCGGCCCGCTCGATCTCGCAGCGCCCGGCCTCGACGTCGTACCGTACGAACTCGGCGAGCGGACCGCTGTCGTCGCCGAAGAACGAGAAGCGGGACAGACCGCGCTCGACCCGGGAGCTGTCCAGCCAGAACGCCCGGGGCGCGTCCGCGTGCAGCCGGGTGAAGGCGGCCTCCGCGTCGATCGCCACGGCGATGCGGCGGGTGTGCAGCCGGTAGGAGGGCCCGCTCGCCCGGCGCGGGCCGGGGACGGTCACCCGCTGCTGCGGCATCGCGGCTGCCGCGGGCGTGACCGCGGTGTTCTTCGTCCGCGTCTTGCGGGCCCGCTCGGCCGTGAGGTTGCGGAAGTTCACCAGCATCCGGTGGCCGTACTCGGTGAGCACCGACTCCGGGTGGAACTGCACGCCCCACAGCGGCCGTTCGCGGTGGCGCAGACCCATCAGGACGCCGTCCTCCGCCCAGGCCGTGGCCTCCAGGGAGTCGGGCAGCGGCTCGCGCACGGCCAGCGAGTGGTAGCGGACGGCGGTGAAGTTCTGGGGCAGCCCCTGGAACAGGTCCCGCTCGTCGTGCCGGACGGCCGACAGATGACCGTGCCGGGGCTGCGGTGCGGCCGACACCTGGCCGCCCTCCCCGAGCGCGATGCCCTGGTGGCCGAGGCAGACGCCGAGCACCGGCAGCGGGGACTCGGCCAGCACGCGGGCGCTGATGCCGAAGTCACGGGCCTTCGCCGGATGCCCGGGGCCCGGCGACACCACCACGTTGTCGAACGCCGTGAGGTCGGGGACGGCGTCCACCGGGGCGTCGTTGAGGATCACCACCGGCTCCTCGCCGTTGACCTCGGCGATCAGCTGGAACAGGTTGTACGTGTACGAGTCGTAATTGTCGATGAGCAGGGTTTTCACCCGCCCACCTCCCTAGGGTCGTTCTCTGGACTACGCGGTGCGTTTGTGCCGACCGCGGAGTGCCTGGAGCGGTGGATACAGCCATTTCTTGAAGAAACGCTGGAGGCGGGGCATGAGAATCCAGGTGACGAGGGCCGTCACGCACAGACACAGCAGCAGCGTGCGCACGAAAGGATTGAGTCCGCCGAGATAAGGAAGCACGATGAGATTGAAGAGGAGCACCGGCGGGAAAACGGCGCTCATATTCACGAACCACAACTTCCATTTCGACGGCGGGCCCGGCGGGGCGGGCGGCTTCGGCGCGGGAGCCTGGGCGTCGAACCACGCCTTCGAACCCCGCACGCTGCGGCGGTCCGTCTGCCGGGCGATGCCCTGCGTCCGGGCGTCCCACCGCAACCGGGCGGCCGAGTCCTCCCAGGCGCGCGCCGCGCCTTCGCTGACGAAGCGATAGACCACATGCCATTCCGCCCCTTCGTCGACGAGTACACCACCTCCCAGGAATCCGGGCTGCTGTGCGCTCGCGCCCAACATGCCCCATCCCCAGGAATGAAAGTCGGCCTCTCGGCCCGGCACCACGTGATAAGCGGCGGTGACGGTGACGGGATTACTGGTCACGCCGTCGAGTACGCGTCAGAGAGCGCTTGCGTTCACAGGTCCTCCAAACTTTTGCCGCCGTCGCCCCGCTGTCCGAAAAGAGGCTTTCGGCGGGTCTCGTCACCTCTGCGGACGGAATCGAAAAGAAAAGAACCGGCTGCGCGTCCGGTTGATCACCGGACGGTCGGCCGAGGTCGCCGGACGACCTTCATTCCGAAGGCGGCGCCGTTTCCGGCGCCTCCCCGAACCGGGCGAGCGCCAACGCGCCCGCGACGGCGACCGCGAAGCCCAGCACCGCCAGCCACGCCAGCCCCTCCCGGGTGCGGTCGCCCAGCCACACCACACCCACCAGCGCCGGCCCGATCGTCTCCCCGATCACCATTCCCGCCGTGGCCGTCGTCACCGACCCCCGCTGCAGGGCCGTGGTCAGCAGCAGGAACGCGGCCCCGCCGCCCAGCAGCAGCGCGTAGAGGGCCGGGTCCGTCAGCAGTTCCACCGGGGACACCGAGTCGATCAACCGCACCGCCACCTCCACCACCCCGAACCCGCACCCCGCGCCCAGGCCCAGCACCAGCGCCCGCCCCCGTTCCGGCAGCCGCCCGCCGACCAGTCCCAGCCCCAGCATCGCCACCGCCGCGCCGAGCATCGCCCACGGCAGGGCGGCCGGCCCGCTCTCCTCGCCCTCCGCTCCGGAGGCCAGCCCCAGCATCGCCAGCCCCGCGCACACCACCGCCACGGCCGCCCACTCGATCCGGCTCAGCCGCACGTGCAGCAGCCGCGCGGCGACCACCGCCGTCACCGCGAGGCTCGACGCGAGGGCCGCCCCCACGGCGTAGATCGGCACCGACCGCAGCGCGACGATCTGGAACACGAACCCCAGCCCGTCCAGCCCCAGCCCCGCCAGGTACCGCCACTGCCGCACGGCCCGCAACAGCAGCGCCGCGTCCCCGCCGCGACCGCCCCCCGCGCCCGACTCGGCGGCAGCCGCCCGCGCCGCCATCGCCTGCAACACCGTCGCCGCGCCGAAGCAGACCGCCGCACCGAGCGCACACACCATTCCCAAGAGCACGAAACGGACTGTAGGCGAGCGGGCCGCCGCCGGGCCGCCTTCGATCGCCCTCACCCCGATGTCTAGGCTGTCGACCGGAAATCGCCGTACGGGCGACGCGACCAGGGGGAGACACGGACATGGCGGAAACGCGTCGACGACTTCGTTCGGGCACGGTCGTGCTGGGGGGAGTGGGGCTGCTCGCCACCGCCCTCACCGCCTGCTCCTCCGACCCGGACAAGCGCTGCGTCGACCGTGACAGCTACACCCTCGCCAAGGGGTACGAGGTCGTCGCCGACAAGAACTGCAAGTCCTCCAAGAGCACGTCGCACGGCGTCTGGTACTACGGCGGCAACAAGAAGGGCTCCTGGGTCGACGGCGGCTCCCTCGGCAAGCCGGGCAAGGGGTCCGGCGGTTCCAGCGGGTCGAGCAGCGGCGGCGGCAGCGGCGTGGACCGCGGCGGTTTCGGCGGCGACGGCGGCGGCAGCCACAAGGGCAGCTCCGGCGGCTGAGCGACCGGACGACCCGACGACCCGACGACCGAGCGGCTGAACAGGACACCGTCACCCATGCGACGTCACACCGTCGAACCCCGCCCCGGCTGGCAGCGGACCGTCGAGGAACAGGGCCTCGTCTACCCCCTCACCCGTCACCCCGACGGCAGCCTGCGCCCCTACTGGGACGAGAGCGCGTACTACGCCTTCACCCTCGACGAGGTCGAGGCGCTGGAGGAGACCGTCGAGGAACTGCACGCCCTGTGCCTGGCCGCGGCCGAGCACCTGGTGGACGCCGGCCGCCTCGCCGACCTCGGCATCACCGACCCGCCCGTCGCCGCGGCGGTCGCCGAGGCCTGGCAGCGGCGCGCCGAACTCCCCTCCGTCTACGGCCGGTTCGACCTCCGCTACGACGGGACGGGCCCGGCGAAGCTCCTGGAGTACAACGCCGACACCCCCACCTCCCTGGTCGAGGCCGCCTCCCCCCAGTGGTTCTGGATGGAGGAGCGCTTCCCCGGCGCCGACCAGTGGAACTCCCTGCACGAACGCCTGGTCGCCGCCTGGAAGAAGCAGGCCGCGCTGCTCCCGCCCGGTAACCCCCTGTACTTCGCGCACTCCTCGGCCGACGAGCTCGGCGAGGACCTGATGACGGTCGCCTACCTCAAGGAGACCGCCGAGCAGGCCGGCCTGGACACCGACTGGATCTCCATGGAGGAGATCGGCTTCGACCCGCTGTCCGGCCGTTTCGTCGACGGACAACTCCGCTTCATCCGCAGCTGCTTCAAGCTCTACCCCTGGGAATGGCTCACCACCGACCGCTTCGCCGGCCACGTCCTCGACACCCTCGACAACGGCGGCGGCACCGGCAGCACCCTGTGGATCGAGCCCGCCTGGAAGATGCTCCTCAGCAACAAGGCGCTGCTGGCCGTCCTGTGGGAACTGAACCCCGGCCACCCCCACCTGCTGCCCGCGTACCTCGACGGCCCGCGCGACCTCGCGGCGACCGCCGGCTACGTCGCCAAGCCGCTGCTGGGCCGTGAGGGGGCCGGCGTCACGATCCACGAGAAGGGCGCCGATCCCGTCGTCCGGGACGACGAGCCCTGCTGCTACCAGCAGCTCGCCCCGCTCCCCGCCTTCGACGGCAACCACGTCGTCCTCGGCGCGTGGGTCGTGGACGGGGAGCCGGCCGGCCTCGGCATCCGCGAGTCGGCAGGCCTGATCACGGACGAATACGCCCGCTTCGTCCCGCACGTGATCCTCTGACCCGTACCCGGTAGGCTGGCGAGCGGGCCGTGACTGGCGCGCTGGGATGGGACGGACCATCGGGGAGCGGCCCGTGAGCAGTGACAGTGCCGTGCGCCTGGGCCGAACCGAACTCGCCGTACGCCACGTCCGGAGGTCCCGATGCCCGAGAATTCCGCACCCCTGTCCACCGAGTCGGCCGCGTTCCGCGCCGCCCTCGACGTCGTCCGCGCGGTCGAGCCGCGCGTCGCCGACGCCATCGGCCAGGAGCTCGCCGACCAGCGCGAGATGCTCAAACTGATCGCCTCGGAGAACTACGCCTCCCCGGCCACCCTCCTCGCGATGGGCAACTGGTTCAGCGACAAGTACGCCGAGGGCACCGTCGGCCGCCGCTTCTACGCCGGCTGCCGCAACGTGGACACCGTCGAGTCGCTCGCCGCCGAGCACGCCCGCGAGCTCTTCGGGGCCCGCCACGCATACGTCCAGCCGCACTCCGGCATCGACGCCAACCTCGTCGCCTTCTGGGCCGTCCTCGCCGACCGCGTCGAGGCGCCCTTCCTGGAGAGGACCGGCGTCCGCCAGGTCAACGACCTCTCCGAGGCCGACTGGGCCGAGCTGCGCCAGGCCTTCGGCAACCAGCGCATGCTCGGCATGTCCCTGGACGCCGGCGGCCACCTCACCCACGGCTTCCGCCCTAACATCTCCGGCAAGATGTTCGACCAGCGCTCCTACGGCACGGACCCCGCGACCGGCCTCATCGACTACGACGCGCTGCGCACGACGGCCCGTGAGTTCAAGCCGATGATCATCGTCGCCGGCTACTCGGCGTACCCCCGGCTGGTGAACTTCCGGATCATGCGGGAGATCGCCGACGAGGTCGGCGCGACCCTCATGGTCGACATGGCGCACTTCGCGGGCCTGGTCGCCGGCAAGGTCCTGACCGGCGACTTCGACCCGGTCCCGCACGCCCAGATCGTCACCACGACCACCCACAAGTCGCTGCGCGGCCCGCGCGGCGGCATGGTCCTGTGCGACGACTCCCTCAAGGACCAGGTCGACCGCGGCTGCCCGATGGTCCTCGGCGGACCGCTCCCGCACGTCATGGCCGCCAAGGCCGTCGCCCTCGCCGAGGCCCGGCAGCCGTCCTTCCAGGACTACGCGCGGCGCATCGTGGACAACTCCCGCGCGCTGGCCGAGGGCCTGACGCGGCGCGGCGCGACCCTGGTCACCGGCGGCACGGACAACCACCTGAACCTGATCGACGTCGCCTCCTCCTACGGCCTCACCGGCCGGCAGGCCGAGGCCGCGCTGCTCGACTCGGGCATCGTCACCAACCGCAACGCCATCCCCGCCGACCCGAACGGCGCCTGGTACACGTCCGGCATCCGCATCGGCACCCCCGCGCTGACCACCCGCGGCCTCGGCACGGCGGAGATGGACGAGGTGGCGGCCCTGATCGACCGCGTCCTCACCGCCGCCGAGCCCGGCACCACGAAGTCGGGCGCGCCGTCGAAGGCCTCCCACGTCCTGGACGGGAAGATCGCGGACGAGATCTCCCGCCGGGCGACGGACCTGGTGGCGGGCTTCCCGCTGTACCCGGAGATCGACCTCGGCTGACCGGCGGCGTCCCGGGCGGCCCGCGCGGCCGCCCGGGACCCGTTCGGGCTCCGCCAGGGTCCGCCCGGGACCCGTTCCGGGTGGTCCCCGCGCTCTGAGACAATAGGAGGCATGGCCTCAGACCGACCCCGCGTGCTCTCCGGAATCCAGCCCACCGCAGGCTCGTTCCACCTCGGCAACTACCTCGGCGCCGTCCGCCAGTGGGTGGCCCTGCAGGAGTCCCACGACGCCTTCTACATGGTCGTCGACCTGCACGCGATCACGGTCCCGCAGGACCCGAAGGAGCTCGGCGCGAACACGCGGCTGGCCGCCGCCCAGCTCCTCGCGGCCGGCCTCGACCCCGAGCGCTGCACCCTGTTCGTCCAGAGCCACGTCCCCGAGCACGCGCAGCTCGCCTGGGTCATGAACTGCCTCACCGGCTTCGGCGAGGCCAGCCGGATGACGCAGTTCAAGGACAAGTCCGCCCGGCAGGGCGCCGACCGCGCGAGCGTCGGCCTCTTCACGTACCCGATCCTCCAGGTCGCCGACATCCTGCTCTACCAGGCCCACGAGGTCCCGGTGGGCGAGGACCAGCGCCAGCACATCGAGCTCACCCGCGACCTCGCCGAGCGCTTCAACGGCCGCTACGGCGAGACGTTCACGATCCCGAAGCCGTACATCCTGCGCGAGACCGCGAAGATCTACGACCTCCAGGACCCGTCGATCAAGATGAGCAAGTCGGCGTCCACGCCGAAGGGCCTCATCAACCTGCTCGACGAGCCGAAGGCCACCGCGAAGAAGGTGCGCAGCGCGGTCACCGACACCGACACGGTCATCCGCTACGACACCGAGAACAAGCCGGGCGTCAGCAACCTGCTCACGATCCTCTCGACGCTGACCGGCCGCAGCGTCCCCGAGCTGGAGCACAGCTACGAGGGCAAGCTCTACGGCGCGCTCAAGACGGACCTCGCCGACGTCGTCGTCGACTTCGTCACGCCCTTCCGGGACCGCACCCAGCAGTACCTGGACGACCCCGAGACGCTCGACTCGATCCTCGCCAAGGGCGCCGAGAAGGCGCGCGCCGTCGCCGCCGAGACGCTGTCCCGGACGTACGAGCGGATGGGCTTCCTGCCCGCGAAGCACTGAAGGCGCTCCGAAGCACTCGGGGCGCGCCGCACACATGTTCCTCGCGGCAGAGCGCTGCACATCACTCCGTCTGCGCCTGCCCAGAGCACAGCCGTGGCCGTACAGTCGATAGCCGTACGACTGAGTACGAACCCGGCACCACACCCCGCCATCACGACATGACGACAGGAGAAGACGTGGGGACCGTAACGATCGGCGTGTCGATCGCGGTCCCGGAGCCTCACGGCAGCCTGCTCCAGGAGCGGCGCGCAGGCTTCGGCGACGCCGCGGCTCACGGCATCCCCACCCACGTCACGCTCCTGCCGCCGACCGAGATCGAGGCCGGCGCGCTGCCGGCCGTCGAGGCGCACCTCACCGAGGTCGCGGCGGCCGGCCGGCCCTTCCCCATGCGGCTGTCCGGCACCGGGACGTTCCGGCCGCTGTCACCGGTGGTCTATTTGAGGGTCGTCCAGGGCGCGGAGACCTGCGCCCGGCTCCAGCAGCGCATCCGGGAGGCCTCCGGGCCCCTCGTGCGCGAGCTGCAGTTCCCCTACCACCCGCATGTCACCGTCGCGCACGGCATCGACGAGGCGGCGATGGACCGGGCCTTCGAGGAACTCGCCGGCTACGAGGCCGAGTGGCCCTGCACCGGCTTCGCCCTCGCCGAACAGGGCGCCGACGGCGTGTGGCGCAAGCTCCGCGAGTTCCCCTTCGGCGGCACGGTGGTGCCCCCGCAGGCCGCCCACGTCGACCGGGGCTCCCTGCCGGCGCGCTGAACCCCCGGCTGGTTCAGAGCGGCAGGCGTCGGAACAGCCCCCGCGGCAGGTGGCGCAGGGCGGACGTGACCGCGCGCAGCGACGCTGGCGCCCAGACCGTCTCCGATCGGCGCCGCAGTCCCAGTTCGACGGCCACGGCGACCGCCTCCGGCGTGGTCGACAGCGGCGCTCCCGCCCGCCCGGCCGTCCCCTTCGTCCGCACGAACCCGGGACGCACGACCATGACGTGGACGCCGGTGCCGTGCAGGGCGTCGCCGAGGCCCTGGGCGAAGACGTCGAGGCCGGCCTTGCTGGAGCCGTAGATGAAGTCCGAGCGGCGGGCCCGCTCGGCGGCGACCGAGGAGAACACGACCAGCGACCCGTGTCCCTGTTCCTGCAGGGCCAGCGCGCAGATCAGGCCGGCCGACACCGCCCCCGTGTAGTTGGTCTGCGCGACCCGCACCGCGGCCGCCGGCTCGCGCTCGTCGTTCGCCTGGTCGCCGAGGACGCCGAAGGCGAGGAGTACCAGATCCACGTCGCCCTCGGCGAAGACCTTCCCGAGGGCGCTCTCGTGGGACTCCGGGTCCAGCGCGTCGAAGGGCACGGTGCGGACGTCCGCCCCCAGCAGCCGCAGCTTCGCGGCGGCCGACTCCAGGGCCGGCGACGGCCGCCCCGCCAGCCACACCGTGCGGGTGCGGCGCGCGATCAGCCGGCGCACGGTGGCCAGGGCGGTCTCGGACGTGCCGCCGAGGACGAGCAGGGACTGGGGGAGGCCGAAGGCGTCCTTCATACGGGCTCCTGAGGAACGGTGTCGGCGACGGTCTCGGCGGACATGTCGGCGACGGTATCGCCCCTGCTGGGGCGGTTAGTTCTGAAACATGACGATCATCCCCGAAACGGGTGATTAGTGGGATGTCGCTCGATAGCGCCGGAGTTCCCGTGCCGTCGGCGTGAACAGCGGCCCGGTGCGTGCGCCGGTGACTTCCGCGCCCCGCCGGGGCACTCGGGTCCCGCTCCTCGGCGTCATCCGCCGGGAGCAGGGCAGAGTGGGCTCATGGACTGGCTCAGAAAGCTGCCCGGCATCGGGCCGGCGGTAGCGCGCCTCATGGCCACGCACGCGTGGCGGTCGTACGAGCGCCTGGACCGCGTGAAGTGGACGCGGCTCGCCGCCGCGATGACGTTCGTGAGCTTCGTGGCGCTCTTCCCGCTGCTCACCGTGGCCGCGGCCGTCGCCGCCGCCACTCTGGGCGAGTCCCGCCAGCAGGAGCTCCAGGACAAGATCGTCGACCAGGTCCCCGGCATCTCCGACCAGATCGACGTCAACGGCCTGGTCGAGAACGCCGGCACGGTCGGATCCATCGCCGCCGCCGTCCTGCTGCTCACCGGCATCGGCTGGGTCGGGCAGATGCGGGACTGCCTGCGCGCGGTGTGGGAGCTGCCCGACAAGGACGAGAACCCGGTCCTCGCCAAGGTGAAGGACGCGGGAGTCCTCCTCGGCCTCGGCGGAGCGCTCCTGCTCACCCTCGCCATCTCCACCGTCGCCTCGGCGCTGGTCGGCTGGGTCACGGACGAACTCGGCATCGACCAGGCCGGCTGGGGCAGTGTCCTGCTGAGGTCCGCCGCGTTCGCCGTCGCCGTCCTCGCCGACTTCCTGCTGCTGCTCTACGTCCTCACCCTGCTGCCGGGCGTCGAACCGGGCCGCCGCCGGCTCGTCGTCGCCGCGTTCATCGGCGCCGTCGGCTTCGAGCTGTTGAAGCTGCTGCTGAGCGGTTACATGCAGGGCGTGGCCGCGAAGAGCATGTACGGCGCGTTCGGCGTGCCCATCGCCCTGCTGCTGTGGATCAACTTCACCGCCAAGCTGGTCCTGTTCTGCGCGGCCTGGACGGCGACCGGCGGCACACCCGACGACCCCCGGGACATCGACGTCAGCGACGACGTCGTACCAGGTCCGGCAGCGGCCAGCGGCGGTTGACCAGCCACGCGCCGCCCGCGAGCAGCACCAGCAGACCGCCGGTGACCGCCAGCGCGATCCACATGCCGCCGGAGCCGTCGTCGGCCACCGCGCCCGCCACCGGCTTCGCCGACGCGTTCCCCGCGCCGCCCGCCTGCCCGGCCCCCTCGGACGAGGACGGGTTCGCGCCCGGCTGGGCGCTCGGCTGCGCTGCGTTCTTCGGCGCGACCAGCTCGCCCACCGGCGTCACCTTGCCGGCCGCCTGGAAGCCCCAGTCGAACAGGGCGGCGGTCTCCTTGTAGACCTCGTTGTGGTCGGCCTTCTCCGGGTTCATGACCGTGACGAGCAGCACCTTGCCGTTCCGCTCGGCGACGCCGGTGAAGGTGGCGCCCGCGTTGGTGGTGTTGCCGTTCTTGACGCCCGCGATACCGGGGTACTGCGAGATGTCGTAGTCGCCGCTGAGCAGCCGGTTGGTGTTCTGGATCTCGAAGGTCCCGCGGCTGGTCCTGCCCTTCTTGTTCTTCGTCGTGGCGCCGGGGAACTTGGCCGAGACGGTGGAGCAGTACTCCCGGAAGTCCTTCTTCTGCAGGCCCGAACGGGCGAACAGCGTCAGGTCGTACGCCGAGGACACCTGGCCGGGCGCGTCGTAGCCGTCGGGGGAGACCACGTCGGTGTCGAGGGCCTGGAGTGCGTCGGCGTGCTCGTTCATCTGGGCGACCGTGGCGGCGACACCGCCGTTCATCGCGGACAGGACGTGCACGGCGTCGTTGCCCGACCGCAGGAAGACGCCGAGCCACAGGTCGTGGACCGTGTACGTCTCGCCCTCCTTTATCCCGACGAGGCTGGAGCCGGAGCCGATGCCGGCCAGGTCCTTCGGGTCCACCTTGTGCACGGTCGCCGGGGGGAAGCGCGGCAGTACGGTGTCGGCGAACAGCATCTTCATCGTGCTCGCCGGGGGCAGCCGCCAGTGCGCGTTGTGCGCGGCCAGCACGTCGCCCGACTCGGCGTCCGCGACGATCCACGACCGCGCCGTGAGGTCCTTCGGCAGCACCGGCGCGCCGCCCGCGATCGTCACCTGTGTGCCGGCCTGCCCGAGCCGGGCCCCGCCCACGGTCGACATCTTCGCCGGGGGAGTGACCGAGGGACCGGCGGACGGCGAGGCCCCCTTCGAGGCCCCGGCGGACGCCGACGCCGACGCCGACGCGGACGGCGAACGGGGCGCCGACGGGGGCGGGATCGGCGCGGCGAACGAGACGGGCGCGGTCAGCGCGAGGGCCGCGAGGGTCGCGGAGGTGACCAGCAGGGAGCGCCTGACGGTCTGCTTCATGGGTGCGGGCACGACGCAGAACGTACCCGGCCCGCGACGCGAAGTCCCGCTCCCCTCCCCACCCCGGTCACGGAACAGGACACCGGGCGGCGATACTGAACGTATGACGCTCAGCCGCCGCCTCTCCTGGTTCCTGCTCGCCTTCGGGGTGTGGAGCTGGATCATCTGGGTCACTTTCGTCAAGAACCTGGTCAAGGACAGCAGTGGGCTGGCGTTCGAGGACGGCGACCCCACCGCGTACTTCTGGGTGCATCTCACGCTGGCCGTCGTGTCCTTCGTATTGGGGACGGTCGTCGGGGCCATCGGGTTGCGTGGTCTGCGCGCACTCGGCCGGACGTCATAGCCGTGGTGCTCGTCTTCGCGCTCGTCGCACTGACCGTGCTGGTCACGGGCAACTGGTACCTGTGGCGCCGGCTGTTCCGCGACACCACCCGCGGTCCCGGGTGGGCCCGCCGCGGCGGCGCCGCGCTCATCGCCGGCGGCTGGCTGCTGGCCGTCGGCGCCCTGGTCGCCGAGCGGGCGGGCGCCCCCTTCTGGCTCCAGCGGGTCCTCGCCTGGCCCGGCTTCCTGTGGCTGGCCCTGTCGGTCTACCTGTTGCTGGGCGTCGTCGCGGGCGAGGCGGTACGGCCGCTGCTGCGCCGCTTCCTGGAGAGGCGGGCGCGCGCCGGAGCCCCGGCCGGGCCGTCCGCCGCCCAGCGGCCGGACCCGGTCCCGGTGGGCGCGCCCACCCCCGGACGGTCCGGCTCGGGGAAGGCGCCGGGTCCGGGCCTGTCGGGTCCGCCCACATCGGGTACGGGCGAGCCGGGTACGGGGAAGCCGGGTACGGGAGAGTCCGGGTCGGCGAAGTCCGAGCCGGGACAGGCGGAGCCGGAGCCGGAGCCTTTTGGTCCCCGGCAGTCGGCGTCCGGGCGGTCGGCGTCCGCGGAGCCGGCGGCGGACGGGCCGGGCTCAGGGACGCCCGCGCCGTCCCGTCGGCTGTTCGTCTCCCGGGTGGTGGCCGGAGCGGCGGCCGCGGCCGCCGCGGGGACCGTCGGCTACGGCACCTACGGCGTGCTGCGAGGACCCCGGGTCAAGCGGGTGACCGTTCCCCTCGCCAAGCTTCCGCGGGCCGCCCACGGTTACCGGATCGCGGTGGTCAGCGACATCCACCTGGGCCCGGTGCTGGGCCGCGGCTTCGCCCAGAAGGTCGTGGACACGATCAACGCGACGCAGCCCGACCTGATCGCGGTCGTCGGCGACCTCGTCGACGGCAGCGTCAAGGACCTAGGGCCGGCGGCCGCCCCGCTCTCGCAGCTGAGGGCCCGTCACGGCAGCTACTTCGTCACCGGCAACCACGAGTACTTCTCCGGTGCCGAGAGCTGGGTCGAGGAGGTGCGCCGACTCGGCCTCACCCCGTTGGAGAACGCGCGCACCGAGCTCGCCTGGTTCGACCTCGCCGGCGTCAACGACATCGCCGGCGAGAGCGAGGGGCAGGGCCCCGACTTCACCCGGGCGCTCGGCGGCCGCGACACCGCGCGCGCCTGCGTGCTCCTCGCCCACCAGCCGGTCCAGATCCACGACGCCATGAGCCACGGCGTCGACCTCCAGCTCTCCGGACACACCCACGGCGGTCAGCTGTGGCCCGGCAACTTCGTCGCCGCCGCCGCGAACCCCACCGTGGCGGGACTGGAACGCCACGGCGACACCCAGCTGTACGTGTCCCGTGGCGCCGGCGCCTGGGGCCCGCCCGCCCGCGTCGGCGCACCGTCCGACATCACCGTCGTCGAACTGGCCTCCCGGCACGCCTGACGGGGGCTCGACGGGGCCCGGGTCGCCGTACGCCCCGGCGCGCGCGGTTGATCCCACACGCCCGCCATACGCCCGGCGTGACACCGGGCACTCACCCGGCACGGCGGCTGCGACGGAGTCGTGCGCGGGGGAGGAGCGGACGTGCCGAGACGCAACTCCTTCCGGCTGCCCCGGCATCCGGCATCCGGCGTCCGTCGGCCCCGGTCACCGCCCCCCTCCGGCCCCGCCCACGGGCGTCCGCGGGCAGGCACCCGACCGGGCGGGCGGCGACGTGCTCATCCGCAGGTCTTCGGGCGGCTCGGCAAGGTCACCGTCACTCCCAACCCCTCACCCGGCGCCGTCCGCACGCTCACCTCGCCCCCGTGGGCCCCGACGACCCCCTGCACGATCGCCAGGCCCAGCCCGCTGCCCGCGCCGCCGCCGGCCCGGAAGAAGCGGTCGAAGACCCGCGCCGCGTCCTCGGCGGCCAGCCCCGGTCCCTCGTCCTCCACCCACAGCCGTACGACGCCGTCCACCCGCCCCACGCCGAGCCGCACCGGCACCCCGGCAGAGGTGTGCGTGCGGACGTTGCCGACCAGGTTGCCCAGCACCTGACGCAGCCCCGACTCGTCCGCCCGCAGCAGCACGGCCCCGTCGGCCTCGACGGTCACCGGCCGGCCGGGCTGCTGCGCCCGCAGGTCCTGCGCCGACTCCCGCACCAGACGGCTCACGTCCACCGTGCGCAGCCGCAGTTCGGGCCGCTGGTCGAGACGGGCCAGCATGAGCAGCTCGTCGACCAGCCGGCCCATCCGGTCCACCTCGCCGTTCATCCGGTCCCAGGCCCGTCGGCGCTCCTCCGGCTCGACGAGCATCCCCTGGTCGTACAGCTGGAGATAGCCGCGGATCGCGGAGAGCGGGGTGCGCAGTTCGTGCGAGGCGTCGGCGACGAAACGGCGCAGCTGGGCGGCGCTGCGCTCGCGCGTGCGGTACGCCGTCTCCACCTGGTGGAGCATCGAGTTCAGGGCCAGCCGCAGCTGTTCGACCTCGTGGGTGGGGTGCTGGCTGGAGGGCACCCGCCGGGTCAGGTCCCCCTCGGCGATCGCCGACGAGGTCTCCACCATGTCCTCCAGTGGCCGCATCCGCCGCCGCACGCTGAACAGGGTCAGACAGGCGAGCAGCGCCAGCAGCAGCGTGCCGACGGCGAGATCCAGCCGGAGGGCCTTCGCTATGCCGTTGTGGAGCGCCTCGGTGGAGGTGGCGAGCAGGATGTACGTGCCGTCGGAGAGCCGGGTCGCGGTCGCCCGGTAGGGGGCGCCGTTCACGGTGACGTCACTCGGTCTGTCGGCGGCGGCCAGCGCACCCGGGTCCCGTACGGCGTCGGCGAGACCGCGCTGGGCGTCGGTGGGCTCGACGCCGAACAGGGTGAGGGCGGTGCCCCGGCCGTCGACGGCGGTGAACACCGAGTCCGGCGCGGGAGGCGCGTCGCCGTCCCGGGGTGCGAGGCGGTCCCGGACGACGCTCAGCGCGCTCAGCGAGTCGATCTGGCTCAGCGTGAGCCGCGAACCGCCCAGCGAGTCGCGCAGATGCGTCAGTTCGGTGTCCACCTGGTCGAGCAGGTAGTGCCGCATCCCCATCAGGCTGACGGCGGTCGCCACGACGATGCCGAGCGCGAGCAGCCCGACGCTCGCCGCCGTCAGCTTGGCGCGCAGGGAGTGGACGCCGTGCCGGTGGATCCGCCTCACGCCAGCCCGTATCCCACGCCCCGCCGGGTGGTGATCACCGGCGGCCCCAGCGGGTCCAGCTTGCGCCGCAGATAGCTGATGTACGTCTCGACGACGGTCGACTCCGGCGGGGTGTGCTCGTACTGCCAGACGTGGCGCAGGAGTTGCTCCTTGGGCACGACCCGGCCGCCGTTGCGCACCAGGAAGCGCAGCAGCGCGTACTCGGTCGGGGTGAGCTCGACCGAGCGGCCGTCCCGGCGCACGCTGTACGTCGTCTCGTCCAGCTCCAGGTCGCCGTAGCGCAGCGGCGGCCGCTGCGGCAGGACGTCGGTCGGCCGGGTGCGCCGCAGGACCGCCGTGATCCGGGCGACCACCACGTCGATGTCGAACGGCTTGGTGATGTAGTCGTCGCCGAAGCCGAGGGCGCCGACGATCTCGGCCGGCGCGTCCCGCGCGGTGAGGAACACCAGCGCCAGGTCGGGCCTGCGGGCCCGCAGTTCGCGCCCCAGCGCCCGTCCGTCGCCGTCCGGCAGCATCACGTCGAGGAGGGCGGCGTCGGGCCGGGTGCGGTCGGCGAGGGCGAGGGCCTCACGGACCGTGCCCGCGGTCATGACCTCGAAGCGGTGATAGCGCAGGGCGATGGCGAGGACGTCCGCGATGCTCGGTTCGTCCTCCACGACCAGCACGGTTCCACAAGCCGTCGTCATGCCCCCAGTATCGGCGGCCCCCCGCGCCGCCGGGGCCGGTTCGTGCTTTGGAGTTCCTTGAGAGTCGGCCGGTCCGCATGTCCGCGCGGGCGCGCCGCCGCCGATCCTGTAGCCCAGGACCTGGGGGACCGACCGACGATCTTTTGAAGGAGATGGAGCGTGGCGGCATTGGCGCGCTGGTGCTATCGGCATCGGCTGGTGGTCCTGTTGCTCTGGGTGGGGGCGCTGTTCGGGCTGGGATTCTCGGCCTCGGCGGCGGGCACGGACTACGCGAACGTCTTCTCCCTCCCCGACACGGACTCCAAGAAGGCGTACGACCTGATGGAGAAGGCGTTCCCCGCGCGCGCGGGCGACACCGACACGGTCGTCTGGAAGGTCGACGAGGGCTCGGTACGGGACCAGGACGTACGGTCCCGGATACAGCCCGTCCTCGACGACATCGCGAAGATGAAGGGCGTCGGCGGGGTCACCGGCCCCTACACCGGGGGAGCGGGGCAGATCAGCGGCGACGGGCGGATCGCCTACGCCCAGATCACCTTCACCGAGCAGGCGAACGCGGTACCCAAGGAACTCGTCCAGGACGTCGTCGACACCGCGCGCGGCGCCGGACGGGACGGCCTGGACGTCGAGGTGGGCGGCCAGGCCGTCAAGCGGGTGCAGGAGCCGCCCACCGGCCTCGCCGAGATGGTCGGTCTCGCGGCGGCGGCGGTCGTCCTGTTCCTGGCCTTCGGCTCGCTGTACGCGATGCTGCTGCCGCTCGCCGTGGCGGTCTTCGGCGTCGGCATGGGACTGTTCTCGACCCAGCTGCTCAGCCATGTCACCGACATCCCGGACCTGGCCCCGCTGCTGTCCTCGCTGATCGGGCTCGGCGTCGGCATCGACTACGCCCTGTTCATCGTCACCCGGCACCGCAAGGGCGTGCTGCGCGGTGTCGACCCGGAGGAGTCGGCGGTCACCGCCCTCAACACCTCGGGCCGGGCCGTGCTGTTCGCGGGCGGCACGGTGTGCATAGCCCTCGCCGGGATGCTGGTGACGAACCTGCGCTTCCTGGACGGCGTCGTCATCGGCACCTCCCTCACGGTGGTGCTGAGCGTCCTCGCCGCGACGACGCTGCTGCCCGCGCTGCTCGGCTTCCTCGGCGTGCGGGTGCTGAGCCGCAGGCAGCGGCGCCTGCTGACGGATGGGGGAGGCCCGGAGCCGGAGAACACGAGCAGCCCGTCGGCCCGCTGGTCGACGAGTGTGCAGCGCCGCCCCCGGACGATCGCCGCGCTCGCCCTCGTCGTCATGGCCGTCCTGGCGCTGCCCGTGCTGTCGCTGCGTCTCGGCGCCACCGACCAGGGCAACGACGACGCCTCGACGACCACTCGCCAGGCCTACGACCTGCTCGCCGAGGGCTTCGGACCGGGCTTCAACGGCCCCCTCCAGGTGGTCGTGGACGGCGGCGACGCCAACGCGTTGACCCGGGGCATCGCGAAGACGCCCGGCGTCGCGCAGTCGGTCGCGCTGCCGCCCGCCGGCGGGATCACCGTCATCCAGGTGGTGCCCACGACCTCGCCGCAGTCCGAGCAGACGGACGCGCTGATCGACCGGCTGCGCGACGAGGTGATCCCCACCTCCGGGACGCAGGCGCACGTGGGCGGTGTCACGGCGGTCTCCAAGGACTTCGCGACGGTCACCGGCGACCGGCTGCCCCTCTTCATCGCCACCATCATCGGCCTCGGCTTCCTGCTGCTGCTGGTCGCCTTCCGCTCGCTGGTCGTGCCGCTGACGGCCGCCGTGATGAACCTGGTGGCGGCCGCCGCCTCGTTCGGTGTGCTCGTGGCGGTCTTCCAGTGGGGCTGGGGCCTGGATCTGCTCGGCCTCGGCAAGGAGGGGCCGATCAACGCCTTCCTGCCGATCATCATGCTGTCCCTGCTTTTCGGCCTTTCGATGGACTACCAGGTCTTCCTGGTCAGCCGGATGCACGAGGAGTGGGTGCACACCAGGGACAACGCGCGGGCGGTCCGGGTGGGCCTCGCGGAGACCAGCCGGGTCATCAACTCCGCCGCCCTGATCATGGTGTGCGTCTTCCTCGCCTTCGTGCTCAGCGGCGACTCCGGCGCGGCGATGGCGGGCGTCGGCCTCGCGGCGGCGGTCGCGCTGGACGCGTTCATCCTGCGCACGGCTCTCGTGCCGGCGGCGATGCACCTGCTGGGCGACTCCAACTGGTGGCTGCCCGGGTGGCTGGAGAAGCGGCTGCCGCATCTCGCGGTCGAGCCGAAGGAGGAGGCCGTGGAGCAGGCCGCGGCGGGCGGCGGGCCGGCCACGGTCGTCCACGGCTTCGTCCGCGACACGGCGGGCGACCCGGTCGAGGGCGCGACGGTCACCCTGCTGACCGAGGACGGGGCGGAACGCGACCGGGTGACCTCGCTCGCCGACGGCTCGTACATCCTCTCCGTCCCCGTCCCCGGGACCTATCTGCTGGTGATCACGGCCGAGCCGCCGCTGCTGAAACGCACCAGGCAGCTGACGGTCGCCGGGGAGCCCCTGGTGTACGACGTGGAGCTGGAGGAGGGGGCGGAGGTCGGCTGACTCACGCCTCGGCCGGGCCCGGCGGGTTCTTCTTCGCCTGGTCCGGCAGCGCGTTGGACATCCCGGGCAGGAAGTCCGTGAACAGGTCGTGCACCTCGAGGACGAGCGGTCGCAGCACCCGGAACCGGGCCAGCGCCACCCCCCGCGCGGTGAGGCGCGCGCCCCGTCCGGCCAGCCGGTAACTGCGCTCGCGGCCCTCTGTGCGGTCGTAGATCCAGTACATGACGAGGCCCATCTGCGAGAGCCACATCAACTCGGGCAGCACCTCCCGCAGTTCCTCCGGCACCTTCGCCCTCGACCCCGCGAGCACCTCCTGGTGGACGGCTATGGCCTGCACGCGCGCGGGTTCCGACTCGGCGGAGAACGGGCTGAGCGGGCTGTCCGGGTCGGCGGCGTTCTTGAAGAACTGGACGGCGAACTCGTGGTAGGGCTCGGCCACCTCCAGCCACACCCGCAGCACTCCCGCCAGCCGGGCCTCCAGGCTCGTCTCCCGCGCCAGCACGTCCCGGACGGCCTCCCGGTGCTCGGCGGCGAGCCGGTCGTAGAAGCCCTGGATCAGATGCTCCTTGCCGGCGAAGTAGTAGTACGCGTTGCCGACCGAGACCCCGGCCTCCTTGGCGATGGCCCGCATCGTCGTCTTGTCGTAGCCGCGTTCCTGGAACAGCCGCATCGCCGTCTCGAGGATCAGGGCACGGGTCTGTTCGGACTTGGACGCGGGAGTCCCGGGGGACCCGGTCGGGGAAGCGGCCTCTTCGGGACCGTCGTTGTTCGCGGGCACGGAAGGAGAGCCTAGTCAGTGGCGCAGGCGCCGCCCGCACAGGCAGGCGGGTCGTAGAGCCAGCCCAGCCGCGGGTCGTACGACCAGCCGTCGCCACGCCGGTACACGCCCCCGCCCCAACCGGCGGCCGGCTCCTGCCCCTGGCGCCACCTGGCGGCGGCGAGCACCGCGGCCCGCGCGACCTTCGCCCCGGCCGGAGTGCTCAGCCGGTGCGACAGCGGGCGGTGCTCGCGCAACGCCCAGAGGACGACGATCCAGGCGGCGGCGCCCCGGTAGACCTGGCCCGCGTCGCCGACGACGGTGATCTCGTCGAGCGTGGCGCGGTGGTCGAGGCCGGGATAGCGGGCGCACGCCTGCGCCGACCCCGCCGGGACGAACTCCAGCGGCACCAGCTGCGGCTGCCGGCGCAGCCAGTCGCACAGGAAGCGGCACAGCGAGCACTCGGCGTCGTGCAGGACGGTGAGCCGGCGGACCGGGACGCGGCGGGCGTCCCGGTCGGCGGCGGCCTGCGCGGGCGGCGCACCCTGCGCGCCCCGGTCGGCCGTCATGGTGCTCACGCCCCGGTCGCGGGCGCCGACGGGGCGGTCCAGCCCTGCGGGGCGACGGGCGGCAGCTGCTCCCGCTCCATGATCCCGCGGCGCCGGATCCGGTTGAGCACGTACACGTTGCCCAGGTGCATCGCGCCGAGCACCAGCAGCACCACGCCCAGCTTGGTCGACAGGGCCTCGAAGACGCCCCGGGTGTCCTCGATGGTGTCGTCACCGCTCAGGTACAGGGCGACGAACCCGAGGTTGACCAGGTAGAACCCGACCACCAGGAGGTGGTTGACGGCGTCGGCGAGTTTCTCGTCGCCCTGGAGCACGTCGGCGAGGAAGACCCGCCCGTTGCGACTGAGGGTCCTGGCCACCCAGACGGTCAGCCCGATGCTGACGATCAGGTAGACGACGTAGGCGATGACCGTGCGGTCCATGTTCCCCACCTCTTCTTGAACGCGTTCAAAACGCTGTCGGGGATGACTGTAGCCCTGCTTTTGAACATGTTCAACTCGATGGGGCGACGAGTGAAAGGGCTTGTGCGCCAGGGGGATCCGTGAAAGATGGCCGCATGTGGATCGATCTCATCTCCTCGCTCAGCGCCGACGTGAAGCTCGGCGGTCCCGGCTGCGAGGAGGAAATGCGCGCGACCGAGGCCGTGCTCGGGCATCCTCTTCCGGCCGCCCTCAAGGACTTCTGGCGGCTCGCCGACGGCGCGCACGACGAGAACGGGTTCGCTGTCGTCTGCTCGGTCGGCGAAGTGATGGGCCGCAACCTGGAGTTCCGGAGCTCGGCCGACTTCCGCGACCTCTACATGCCCTTCGATCCGCTGCTGCTCTTCGGCGAGAGCGCCGGCGGCGACCTGTTCGCCTGTGTCGTCAGGCCGCAGCGGCCGGACGTCTTCGTCTGGGACCACGAGAACGACAGCCGCCGCTGGGCGGCGAACAGCCTGGAGGACTATCTGCGCCGGCGCCTCGGCGACGACCCGGAGTGGTACGCGTCCTGGTGACGGGGGTCAGTCCTCTGTCTCCGGGCGTCCGGCCTCCAGCAGCCGGCTCACGTCCAGGACGACCTTGCCGCCGATCGATTCGGGCAAGGTGACCGACTCGCCGGCGGTGTGGATGTGGTGGGTCGTGTAGCTGTCCCGGACCGGCTCGGTGAGGACATGGAGGCGCTGATGCCGACGGTCGATGATGACGTAGACGGGAATCCCGGCCCTCGCGTAGGACGTGACCTTCGCCCGGAGGTCGGTTTTCCAGTTGCTGGACGTCACCTCCATGACGAGCCGGAAGCAGGCCGGGTCGTAACAACTGTTCTCGACCCGGTGGTCGCGGTAGTCGTCGTCGACCACCGACAGGTCGGGGATCACATAGTCCTCCGGGCCTGTCGGAAGCCAGAGGCCGATACCCGGAAGCGCACGCACCAGACCGAGTTGCAGGAAAGGAACGGCGAACAGCATCAGGGCTTCGGAGCGCGGGCCGTCCGGTGCTGGGCTCACGAGGATCTGGCCTCCGATGATCTCGACGCGGCGGCCAGGGAGACTCTCCATGATGAGGTTCGCCTCGGCGATCAGCGGCTGGTTCTCTCGGGGCCGCTCGACAGCTGCTGAGGACATCTGGCGCCTCCTGTGGGCTGGTGTCGAGAGCATCATCGTAGGCCGGACGCTCCCTGGATGTCCCCCTTGATCACGTTCACCCGATCGTGGTGTGTGAACGCCCAAGGGCCCCGCCCCCGGTGCTGGAACCGGGAGACGGGGCCCTCGTGGACGTACGGGACCGCGGGTCAGAAGCGACGGGTGATCAGGGCCTTCTTGACCTCGGCGATCGCCTTCGTGATCTCGATGCCGCGCGGGCAGGCGTCCGTGCAGTTGAACGTGGTGCGGCAGCGCCACACGCCGTCCTTGTCGTTCAGGATCTCCAGCCGCTGCTCGCCCGCCTCGTCACGCGAGTCGAAGATGAAGCGGTGGGCGTTGACGATCGCCGCCGGGCCGAAGTACTGGCCGTCGTTCCAGAACACCGGGCAGGACGAGGTGCAGGCCGCGCACAGGATGCACTTCGTCGTGTCGTCGAACCGCTCGCGGTCCTCCGCCGTCTGCAGACGCTCGCGCGTCGGCTCGTTGGTGTCCTTCGTGATCAGGAAGGGCATCACGTCCCGGTACGCCTGGAAGAACGGCTCCATGTCGACGACCAGGTCCTTCAGGACCGTCAGGCCCTTGATGGGCTCGACCGTGATCGGCTTCTCGGGGTTGATGTCCTTGATCAGCGTCTTGCACGCCAGGCGGTTCTTGCCGTTGATCCGCATCGCGTCCGAGCCGCAGATGCCGTGGGCGCAGGAACGGCGGAAGGTGAGCGTGCCGTCGAGCTCCCACTTGATCTTGTGCAGACCGTCGAGGACGCGCTCCTTGGGGTCGATCTCCAGCTGGAAGTCGTCCCAGACCGCGTCCGCCGAGACCTCCGGGTTGAACCGGCGGATGCGGAAGGTGACGGTGATGTACGGGGAGTCGGCGAAGCCGGGCTCGGGGGCGCCGGCCGCGTCCGCCTTGTCGAGGGTCGGGGTAGCCATCAGTACTTACGCTCCATCGGCTGGTAGCGGGTCTGGACGACCGGCTTGTAGTCGAGACGGACGGTCTCGGTGCCGTCGTCGCCCACCTCGCGGTACGCCATGGTGTGGCGCATGAAGTTGACGTCGTCGCGGTTCGGGTAGTCCTCGCGGTAGTGGCCGCCGCGGGACTCCTTGCGGGCCAGCGCCGACACCGCCATGACCTCGGCCAGGTCGAGCAGGTTGCCCAGCTCGACGGCCTCCAGCAGGTCCGTGTTGAACCGCTTGCCCTTGTCCTGGATCGAGACGTTCTTGTACCGCTCGCGCAGCTCGGCGATCTTCTCGACCGCCGTCTTGATCGTCTGCTCGGTGCGGAACACCATGACGTTCGCGTCCATGGTCTCCTGCAGCTCGCGGCGCAGGACCGCCACGCGCTCGGTGCCCGTGGAGGCCCGCAGCCGCTCCACCTGGTCGACGACCAGCTGCGCGGGGTTCTCCGGCAGCTCGACGAAGTCCGCCTTCTGGGAGTACTCGGCGGCGGCGATGCCGGCCCGCTTGCCGAACACGTTGATGTCCAGCAGCGAGTTGGTGCCCAGACGGTTGGCGCCGTGCACCGACACGCAGGCGACCTCGCCGGCCGCGTACAGGCCCGGGACGACCGTCGTGTTGTCGCGCAGGACCTCGCCCTCGACGTTCGTCGGGATGCCGCCCATGGCGTAGTGCGCGGTCGGCTGGATCGGGATCGGGTCCGTGTAGGGCTCGATGCCCAGGTAGGTGCGCGCGAACTCCGTGATGTCGGGCAGCTTGGCGTCCAGCTGCTCCGGCGGGAGGTGGGTGAGGTCCAGGTAGACGTGGTCGCCCTCGGGACCGCAGCCGCGGCCCTCGCGGATCTCGGTGTAGATCGAGCGGGAGACGACGTCACGGGAGGCGAGGTCCTTCATGACCGGCGCGTACTTCTCCATGAAGCGCTCGCCGTCCTTGTTGCGCAGGATGCCGCCCTCACCGCGGGCGCCCTCCGTCAGCAGGATGCCCATGCGCCAGATGCCGGTCGGGTGGAACTGGAAGAACTCCATGTCCTCCAGCGGCAGCCCGCGCCGGTACACGGCCGCCTGGCCGTCACCGGTCAGCGTGTGCGCGTTCGACGTCACCTTGAAGAACTTGCCGCAGCCGCCGGAGGCGTAGATCACGGCCTTCGCCTGGAAGACGTGGATCTCCCCGGTGGCCAGCTCGTACGCCACGACGCCGGCGGACTTCATGACGCCGTCGACCTCGGTGACCAGCTGGTCGAGGACGTAGAACTCGTTGTAGAACTCCACGCCCTCCTTCACGCAGTTCTGGTACAGCGTCTGGAGGATCATGTGGCCGGTGCGGTCGGCCGCGTAGCAGGACCGGCGGACCGGGGCCTCGCCGTGGTTGCGGCTGTGACCGCCGAAGCGGCGCTGGTCGATCGTGCCGTTCGGGGTGCGGTTGAACGGCAGGCCCATCTTCTCCAGGTCGAGGACGGAGTCGATGGCCTCCTTCGCCAGGATCTCGGCGGCGTCCTGGTCGACCAGGTAGTCACCGCCCTTGACCGTGTCGAAGGTGTGCCACTCCCAGTTGTCCTCCTCCACGTTGGCCAGCGCTGCGGCCATGCCGCCCTGTGCGGCGCCCGTGTGGGAGCGGGTGGGGTAGAGCTTGGTCAGCACGGCGGTGCGGCTGCGCTTGGTCGACTCGATGGCGGCGCGCATACCGGCGCCGCCGGCGCCGACGATGACGGTGTCGTACTTGTGGATCTTCATGATTCTCGCAACCCCGTGCCTAGCGGATGTTCGGGTCGAAGGTGAAGATCACCAGCGTGCCCAGCAGGATGGTGAACACCGTGGCGGTGTAGAGCAGGCCCTTCAGCCACAGCCGGGTGTTCGCGCGCTCCGCGTAGTCGTTGATGACCGTGCGCAGGCCGTTCGCCCCGTGCAGCATCGCGAGCCACAGCATCAGCAGGTCCCAGACCTGCCAGAAGGGGGACGCCCAGCGGCCCGCCACGAACGCGAAGCCGATCTTCGACACGCCGCCGTCCAGCACCAGCTGGATCAGCAGGTGGCCGAGGACCAGCACGACCAGCACGACGCCCGACAGGCGCATGAACAGCCAGGCGGCCATCTCGAAGTTGCCCCGGGTGGACTTCGGGGTCTTCTTGGTGCGCTTGCGCGGGGCCTCGATGAAGGGCGCCGGGTTGTCGACGCCGTAGCCGGAGCCGCCCTCGACGGGGCCGATGCCGGCTGCGGTGGATTCAGTGGTCGCCATGGGTGTCAGCTCCCGAACAGTTCACGAGCGGCGTGTCCGAGGACGGGGTAGACCGCCCCGAGCATCAGCACGAGCCACAGGCCCACGACGGTCCAGAGCATCTGCTTCTGGTAGCGCGTGCCCTTCGACCAGAAGTCGACGGCGATGACGCGCAGGCCGTTGAGCGCGTGGAAGAGGATGGCGGCGACGAGGCCGTACTCCAGCAGCGCGACGATGGGGGTCTTGTAGGTGGCTACGACCTTGTCGTAGTCCTCGGGGGAGACACGCACGAGGGCGGTGTCCAGCACGTGGACGAACAGGAAGAAGAAGATGAGGACGCCGGTGACTCGATGAGCCACCCAGGACCACATTCCTTCCCGGCCGCGGTACAGCGTTCCAGCCGGCACGGAAGAACCCTCCGGGAGCGGGGATTGGGGCCTGCCGGCTTGGGTGTCGGACGGGCCCGGCCGGGTACGGTCCACCGGCCCCCAGCATCGTAGCGAGACGTCGGCGCAGGGCTTACGCCGGGCCTACCGGTGTGATCAAAGTGGCACGCGTATGGGTGAGCGCCTGCGGCATCCGGGAGGTTATCGGCCGGAATGCGCCGAGTGCGGCCGCGTGGTGGTCCATCGCGCCCGTGCGGCGGCCGCCACGGCACATCGACTACGGTCCCGCGCCCCTGACGGCGCCGGCCAGCCGTCCCCTGGCCAGACGGCGCAGTTCGTCCGCCGCCACCACCCGTTCGTCCTCCGGATCGTTCGCCAAACGTGACCGGATGCCCTCCAGCACGTGGTCCAGGGCCTCCGACGGCGGCAGCCCGTCCAGGCAGATGACGAACGCGTGCCCGAACCTGGCCTCGTAGGCGGAGTGGGCCGCGCCCAGCGCCATGTGGGCCGCTCCGTACGCGTCGTCCGGCAGCGCGGGAAGGGTCTCCGCAGCCAGGGCCTCCGCCAGGTCGCCCGGCGTCAGGTCGTACGCCGCCTCGTCCGACGCCGCCAGCAGGGACTCCACCGTCGGATAGGGGCGGTGGTCGGCGAGGCGGCGGGCCCAGCGGGGACTGTGCAGGCAGGTCAGGAGCACACGGCGGGCCTCGTCGGCGGACGCGGTGTTGAAGCCGTGCAGCACGGGCACCGGCGACGTCCGGGTCTGCGCCGGTATGGCGAGGCGGCCGGAGAGGTGGGGAAGACGGTGCGCAGGCAGCGTGGATCCTCGCGTCACGTGTGTGGTGGCAGGGGATGCGGTGAAGGATGTGTCGTCAACGTTATCGAGAGCGGTCGAAGTGTGTCCGACCGATGCCTGAATTTCACTCGAACGAGAGAGTTTCAGAATGTGTCGTGGACCCCTTCGCGGGGACTTCGGCGCGCCCAGGCCGCGGGCGGGCCGTACGGTTGGCGGAGTGAGCAGGCACAGGCACCGGCGCCGGGCGCCGCAGACGCAACCGCACCACAGGGTCGTGACACGGGCACTGATGGCGGGCGGGCTGGTCGCCGCGCTCGGTGTCGGAGCGGGGCTGTGGGCCTCCTCGGGCGATGCCGGGACGCCGACCGGGTCGTCCTCCCAGCAGGTCGCCGAGGGCGCCTCCGCCGACGGCCGCGGCGCGGCCCGCGCCCCGGCCCCGAGCCCCACGCCCAGCCGTTCCTACGCCCTGTCCACCGCCCCCCGCACCATCCCCGCCGTCCGCTCCCACACCCCGGCCCGCGGTCCGGGCTGGCGGCCCGCGGCCGGCCGCCGGGTCGTGGTCGGCGACGCCCAGCTCGCCGACGAGGGGCGTCTGGTCGCCGGCGAGCTGGGACTCGCCTACGCCGGCGTGCGCAACGACGCGCGCGCCGGTGACCTGCGCCTCGCCCGCAACGCCGACCGGGGCGCGAGCCCGGAGTCGTACACCATGACCGTGCGCGGCGGGCGGGTCACCGTCAGCGCGCCCTCGGACGCCGGGGTCTTCTACGGCACCCGCACCCTGAAGCAGGAGGTGCGCGGTGGCGGGACGGCACCCGAGGGCGTCGTGCGCGACCAGCCGGCGAAGCCGCAGCGCGGGTTCACGCTGGACATCGCGCGCAAGAACTTCAGCGCCGGCTGGATCGAGGACCGGGTGCGCGAGCTCGGCGACCTCAAGTACAACCAGCTCGGCCTGCACTTCTCCGACGACCAGGCGTTCCGGATCCAGTCCGACACGCATCCGGAGATCGTCGCCCGGGAGCACCTGACCAAGGCCCAGGTGAGGAAGATCGTCGCCCTGGCGGCCCAGCGGCACATCACCGTGGTGCCCGAGATCGACTCGCCCGGACACCTGGGCGCCGTCCTCGCCGCCCACCCCGAGCTGCAGCTGCGCAACGCGCAGGGCGTCGCCACCCGCGGGGCGATCGACATCTCCAAGAAGGCGTCCGCGAACCTCCTCGACGACCTGCTGAACGAGTACGCCGGCCTCTTCCCCGGCGGCTACTGGCATCTCGGCGGCGACGAGTACCAGGCGCTCACGGTGCGCAACCCGGCCGCCTCCTACCCTCAGCTCGCCGCGGCCGCGACGGCCCGGTACGGCCCCGGCGCGGGCGTCTCCGACCTCGCCACCGGCTGGCTCAACGACCGCGCCGACACCGTCCGCGCCCACGGCCGGACGATGCGGGCGTGGAACGACGGGTTCTTCCGCGGCACGTCGGTGAAGCCGGCCTCCGATCTGGTGGTCGCCTACTGGACGGGCAAGGAGTTCGGCGCCCGGACGCCGACGGAGTACCTGAGCGCGGGGCGCAAGATGCTCAACTACAACGACAAGTACCTCTACTACGTCCTCGGCGAGCCCAACGACTTCGTGTACCCGACCGGAAGGCGCATCTACGAGGAGTGGACCCCGCGCGTGCTGCGCGGCACCACCCCGGTCGCCGCGCGGTACGACGCCCAGATCCTCGGCGGCTCCTTCTCGGTCTGGTGCGACCTCGCGAACTCCCAGACGCAGGCGCAGGTCGCGGCGGGCGTGCGGATGCCGCTGCGGGCCACCGCGCAGAAACTGTGGGACGCGCGGACACCGACGCTGACCTGGACGCAGTTCACGTCCCTTGCGAACAGGCTGGGCTGATTCCGGCTCGTCTGTCATGCTCGGCCGACTGCGCACCGGTCCCGGGGTTGGCTGAAAAGATCTCCTGTGACACTCCCGGGCCGTCGCACGCAGTAAGGGGAAGTGCGGGCTCCGTCAGGTCGGGCCCTGGCGAGGGAGGCGTGAATGAGCCTGGTGGAACTGATCGCTCAGGCCGACGAACGCGGACTGGCCGCCAGCGGGTTGGCTTGTTTGGACCGGTGTGTGCCCCTGCTCGGCGGCGATGACGAGACCCTGCGCCCGCTGTGGGGAAACCTCGCGGACGCCTCCGACGCGGCCGACTGGGGCGAGTTGCTGGAGCAGACGCGCGCCAAGCTGGACTCCGCGGACGACGTGGGCGACGAGGCCGTGCTGCTGGTCCGCCGGATGCTGGCCGCCGCCCCGGCCGACCGACGCGCCGCCGAGGTGCGGACCTGGGCCGACGCCTGCTCCGTCGCCTCGCTCCAGATCCACCGCCTGCTCGACCCGGCGGCGGACTCCGGCCCGGTCGACTCCGGCCGCGAGGGCCGCACGGCGGGCATGTCGCCCCTCGTCGCCGCCGAACTGCGCCGCCAGGTCATCGTCCTGGAGGTGCTCGCCGGTCACGGCGCGGGCGGACTGCGGCGGGCGCTGGAGGTGTCCACGGAAGGACGCCGGGTGCTGCGGGCCGTGGTGTCGCGGCGGGCTCGTGGACGATCGTGAGCGTTTCGCGGCGGAGCTGGGGCGGTCCTGCACCGGTCTCGCGTCCGCCGCGCAATCGCGTGACGGAACACCCGCCGGCCTCGCTCAATGGAGTGTGACCCGCAGGACGACAGAGCAGAACGAACAGACCGGGCAGCCCCGTCCCCCCGCCCGGCCCTCCGCCGCGGCCCGGCCCGTGCGATGGGCGGCGGAGGCGGTGGCCGCCGCGCCCGACACCGTGCGGCCGTACCTCGACCACTCGCCGCAGAGCCTGTGGCGCGTCGACCGGTGGATCGCGGAACTGCGGCGCGCCGGCGCCGCGCCCGCGGCCGTCGAGGACCTGCTGCGCGGACTCGGCGCCTACGCCGGTGAGGTGATCGTCCGTCGGTCCGGCGCCCAGTGGTGGGCGTCCGGCGGCGACCACTGGGTCCGCACCCCCGACGGCCGTCTGTGGGAGCCCCTCGACGAGGCCCGCCGCTGTTTCGCCGGCCACGGCTCGCTGCGCCTGCTGTGCCGGGACGCGGTCCCCGGGAGCCGGTGACCGCGGGACGACCGCGGGACGACCCGGCGAGGTGTGACCGTGGGCGCAGCCGTGGAGCGCCGTCACCGGGGCGACGGCCGGGGCCGCCACCCCCAGCCGGCAAAGGCCTGAAAAGGTCTCTGCCCAGGCGCTTTACGGAAGGTGAGGTCCCCGCTCCAGCTGAACCGGTGCGCGGACGACATGGAACGCTCGGGCGAGGGGCCCGGGGTGCCTCGGATGATGCCTGGTCACCTGGGGTTGAACGCGAGACGGCCAGAGCCGCCACCCCCCACAGGAGAGGCCCCGGCCGTCGCGCGGTACGGGCCGCGCGGCGACCCGTACTTCCTACAGCGCCAGGAGTGCGGTTTCCGTCACACCTTGCGCGCGTCACGAACCCGTTGCATGTTCTATGAACATGGACGGGCGGTGGTTTCAGGTCGTAACGTGCCTTTCGCGCCGGACGGCCAAGCGGAAGACCACCGCTACGACCTGCGGTCCCGAGACCGCGAAGCATCGACCGAGGAACCACGACGTGGGGGACGACGCGGAGCTGACAGCCGCGGTGCTCGCGGCACAGCACGGGGACGAGACCGCGTTTCGGACCGTGTACCGCACGGTGCACCCGCGGCTGCTGGGATACGTGCGCACACTGGTCGGTGACACCGACGCCGAGGACGTGACGTCCGAGGCCTGGCTGCAGATCGCCCGGGACCTCGAGCGGTTCGCCGGCGACGCGGACCGCTTCCGCGGCTGGGCCGCCCGGATCGCCCGCAACCGCGCCCTGGACCACATACGGATGCGCGGAAGACGCCCGGCGACGGTCGGCGACGAGACCGAGCTGGCCGGCCGGGCCGCCGAGTCCGACACCGCGGGCGAGGCCATCGAGGCGCTGGCCACCGGCCGCACCCTCGGCCTCATAGCCAGGTTGCCGCAGGACCAGGCCGAGGCCGTCGTCCTGCGGGTGGTCATGGGACTGGACGCCAAGACGGCCGCCGACACCCTCGGCAAGCGGCCCGGCGCGGTGCGCACCGCCGCCCATCGGGGCCTGAAGAAACTCGCCGAGCTGCTCGGCGACGACCCGGAGACGGCCGGTGTGCTGGACGCGCTGCCGCCCCAGCGACGGCCGCGCTCGCGCACGGTGACGTCCGCCGGTGTGACGCATGCGCGCACCCGGACGCAGAGGGACATGTGATGGCCGACAAGCACGACAGGTGGCTCGACCGCGAGACGTCCGAGCGTCTGCTGCGCGGTGAGTCACCCGACGACGCTGTCGCGGGCGCCGCCCGGGAAGAGGCCGAACGCCTCGCCAGAACGCTCCGCGCGCTCGCGGCGTCGGCCGCCGCTGTGTCGCCCGCCGACGAGGAGCTGCCCGGCGAGGCCGCGGCCCTCGCCGCGTTCCGCAAGGTGCAGGCCGACCGCCATGACCTCGCGGCCCGCTCCGGTCCCGCGGGTCTCCCGGGTCTCCAGGGTGTCGCGGGTCGCGCGGCTCAGGCCGCCCGGGCCGGACGCTCGGCCCGGGCCGTGGCCGTAGGCGCGCCCGCGCCGGAAGGCGGCGGCGACGCGGATCTGGTCCGCATCGGCGGGCCGGTCGAGGAGAGTGGGCGCCGTCCGCGCCGGGGCCGTCCCGTGCGGCTGGGGCTGGCCGCCGCGCTGGCCGTCGGGATGGTCGGCGGGGTGTCGGTCGCGGCGGCGGCCGGATATCTGCCGACGCCGTTCGACGACCAGGGGCCCGGGCGGCCCGTGGCGTCCGTCTCCGCCTCCGCGCCCTCCGGCGGCCGTCCGCTCGGCTCGTCCTCCCCGACCGCTTCGGCCGGCGACGGCGCGGCGTCCGCGCCGAAGCCCGGCGCGAGCCCCACCGACGGGGGTCCGGACGGAAAGGGCCCCGCGGGCGCCCCGCAGGGCCATGGCGACCGACCGTCCGCGGTGACCTCCTCCTGCCGTGAACTCGGCGCCGGCAAGGCCCTGGACCTCGAGCGCCGCCGACGACTGGAGAAGCTGGCCGGCGGCGCACAGCGGGTCCAGGCGTACTGCGCGGTCCTGCTCGACGGCGCCCGCGCCGGGAGCGGCTCGGCGGGCCGGGACACCGGAAAGGGTCAGTCGGGCCGCGGCAGCGGTGGCGGCGGCGCGGCCGGGCAGCAGGGTGCCGACGACACGGGCGGCCGCGGCGGCTCCGACGACGACGATGACGCGGGCAGAGAGGGCCACGGGCCCGGCCGCGGACACGGCCGGGGGCAGGGGCACGGGCGCGAGCACGGCCAGGGGCAGGGACAGGGACAGGGACACGGGCAGGGACAGGGGCACGGGCAGGGACACGGCCGTGGTGCCGACGGAGGTCCTGGAAACCGCGGTTGACCTGCGATTTTCGCGTCACCGAAAAATTCTTCCGCGGCGGGTGTGACATTTTCCGCGGTCGGTACGCAGTACCGAGTGAGCCGACTGGTCATCGGCCCCAGCACAGAGCCGGGGGTTCCCCCCGTACCTTCGGCTCGTGCGCTCGGCGCGGGCGGGACACGTTCCCCCGGTCCCGCTCGCGCCCCATACACCCCTCCCTCGCGTCACACCTCTCCCTCCCGCCCGGATGACGAGTCGCGAACCGCCCGGCACACTGACGAGTACTCAGTCGGAGACCAGAGGCGGCCGCCGCGACCGCCCGGCGGGAGGCCTGCACCCATGGCGCGTGAGTCGGAGTCCGGACTGCCCATCGAGCCGGTGTACGGCCCGCGGGACCTGGCCGGCTGGAACCCTTCCGAGCGGCTGGGCGAGCCGGGCGCGTACCCCTTCACCCGGGGCGTCTACCCGTCGATGTACACGGGCCGCCCCTGGACGATGCGCCAGTACGCGGGGTTCGGCACGGCGGTCGAGTCGAACGCCCGCTACCGGCAGCTGATCGCCCACGGCACCACCGGCCTGTCGGTAGCCTTCGACCTGCCCACCCAGATGGGCCACGACTCCGACGCCCCGATCGCGCACGGCGAGGTCGGCAAGGTCGGCGTGGCGGTCGACTCGGTCGAGGACATGCGGGTGCTGTTCGACGGGATCCCGCTGGACCGGGTGTCGACGTCCATGACGATCAACGCCCCCGCCGCGCTGCTGCTGCTGATGTACCAGCTGGTCGGCGAGGAGCAGGGCGTCCCGGCCGACCGGCTCACCGGCACGGTCCAGAACGACGTGCTGAAGGAGTACATCGCGCGCGGGACGTACATCTTCCCGCCGAAGCCCTCACTCCGCCTGATCGCCGACGTCTTCAGGTACTGCCGGGCCGAGATGCCGCGCTGGAACACCATCTCGATCTCCGGCTACCACATGGCGGAGGCGGGCGCGTCACCCGCGCAGGAGATCGCCTTCACGCTGGCCGACGGCATCGAGTACGTCCGTACGGCGGTCGCCGCCGGCATGGACGTGGACGACTTCGCACCGCGGCTGTCCTTCTTCTTCGTGGCCCGCACGACGCTCCTCGAGGAGGTCGCGAAGTTCCGCGCCGCCCGCCGGATCTGGGCGCGGGTGATGAGGAAGGAGTTCGGTGCGAAGAACCCCAAGTCGCTGATGCTGCGCTTCCACACGCAGACCGCCGGCGTCCAGCTGACGGCCCAGCAGCCCGAGGTGAACCTGGTCCGGGTCGCCGTCCAGGGCCTGGCGGCGGTGCTCGGCGGCACCCAGTCGCTGCACACCAACTCCTTCGACGAGGCCATCGCGCTGCCGACCGACAAGAGCGCGCGGCTGGCCCTGCGCACCCAGCAGGTCCTGGCCCACGAGACGGACGTGACGGCCACCGTCGACCCCTTCGCGGGCTCGTACGTCGTGGAGCGGATGACCGACGACCTGGAAGCGGCGATCGTCGGTCTCATGCGCCGGGTCGAGGACCTCGGCGGCGCGGTGTCGGCCATCGAGCAGGGCTATCAGAAGAACGAGATCGAGAGGTCCGCCTACCGCATCGCGCAGCAGACCGACTCCGGCGAGCGGGTCGTGGTCGGCGTCAACCGCTTCCGGCTGGACGCGGAGGAACCGTACGAGCCCCTGCGCGTCGACCCGGCCATCGAGGAGCAGCAGGCGCGGCGCCTGGCCCGGCTTCGCGCGGAGCGTGACCCGGCGGCCGTGGACGCCGCCCTCGACGCCCTGAGGAAGGCGGCGCGGGGCGAGGACAACGTCCTGTACCCGATGAAGGACGCGCTGCGGGCCCGGGCGACGGTGGGCGAGGTGTGCAACGCCCTCCGGGAGGTCTGGGGGACGTATGTGCCGTCGGACGCCTTCTGAGCGGGGCGACCACTTCACCTGCGGCCAGGGCGTGTTTCGAAAGTCCCGTCCGCCCTTCGGGCAGACGACGCTACTTTCGAAACACGCCCCAGGACCTGTCCGGCCGGTCATGCCGCGGACCCGGGGCGAACGGGCACCGCCGCAGCGCTGCGGCTCAGTGCGCCCGGAGGCCGTGGCGGCCGAGGCCGACCCGCGCCCGGTAGGCCTCGAGTCCGTCCGGAGTGTCGCCCGCCCAGCCCACGTGGCCGTCCGGGCGGACCAGGTACACGCCGGTCTCCAGGGTCAGCAGGGTCCAGTCCGGTC
The DNA here is from genome assembly GCF_003032475.1 of Streptomyces sp. P3. NCBI lineage: Bacteria > Bacillati > Actinomycetota > Actinomycetes > Kitasatosporales > Streptomycetaceae > Streptomyces > Streptomyces sp. P3. The sequence continues at coordinate 1,104,439 of NZ_CP028369.1, read as the reverse complement.
CCCTGAGCCGGTCGAAGAGACGGACGCCGTCGGCGGTCAGGTCCGGGACGCGGTCGCCGGCCCGCAGCGGACCGGGAGCCGGCCTCGTCTCCTCGCTCAGTGACGACCGCCGGTAGTGCAGGCCCAGCTGCCGTGTGCCCGCGCCCCGGCGTGCCTCGTCCCGGTGGATCGCCGTGGACAGGCCGAGTATGTGCGCGGCGACCGGGCGGCGCTCCTCCTCGTAGGTGTCCAGCAGGTCTTCCGGCGCCCCTTGGGTCAGTACCGCGCCCAGTTTCCAGCCCAGGTTGTACGCGTCCTGGACGCTGGTGTTGAGGCCCTGGCCGCCGGCGGGGGAGTGCACGTGCGCCGCGTCGCCGGCCAGGAAGACCCGGCCCTGGCGGAAGCGGTCCGCCAGTGCGGCGCGCGGGCGGAAGTCGGACGCCCAGCCGATCCCCGTGACGTCCTCGGCGGCGAGGTGGGTGCGCTCGGCGACGACCGCGCGGACGCCCTCCGGCGACAGGTCGGGCCGCGTCCCCTCCGGGAACCGCGCGGCCAGCTGGAAGTCGTCCGTCCCCGCCAGCGGGCACAGGGCCAGGAAGTCCGAGCCGCCGGCCGGCGGGAACACGTGCCAGTGGTCCCGGCCCAGACCCGCGATCCGCACGTCCGCGACGAGCGTCGGCCGAGGGTCCACGGTCTCGCCCGTCATCCCGATGCCCAGCGCCCGCCGCAGCGCGGACCGTCCGCCGTCGGCGGCGACGGCGTACCGGGCGCGGACCGTCGCGCCGGAGGCGAAACGGGCCGTCACCCCCGCCGCGTCCTGCTCCACGCCCACGACCTCGCGGCCGAAGGCCACCGACCCGCCCAGCTCCGCCAGCCGGGCCAGCAGGATCTCCTGGTTCCGCCACTGCGGGACCATCCAGGGGGCGGTGAAGCGGGAGCCCTCCTCGCCGTCCTCGGCCGGGTCGAACATGATGTGCTCGCCGGCCTGAACGCCGTCCGCCCAGATCATGCCGACCGGGTACGGACCGCCGGCGGCGAGGATCTCGTCGAGGACGCCGAGGTCCTCGTAGACCTCCAGGGTGCGCGGCTGCAGGCCCTTGCCGCGCGAGCCGGGAGCCAGGGTCGCGCCCCGTTCCACCACCAGCGCGTCCACCCCGCGGCGGGCGAGGTCGATGCCGAGGACGAGGCCGGCCGGACCCGCGCCGACGATCAGGACGTCCACGTCCACGTCCACATCCCCGTCCACATCACCGTTCACGTTCGTATGCGGGTCCACTTCCACGTCCGGGTCCAGGCCGGCGTGCGCGCCCGCATCCCTGTTCGTGCCTTTGGTCCCATACGTGCCGGTACCCATGAAACTCTCCTTAACGTTGTTAAGTCCCTTCGTTCACGAGAGTGGCCTTAACGGCGTTAAACTGTCAAGTGTGAGCACCGGACGACGAGCCCCCCTCGACCGCCAGCGGGTCGCGGACACCGCACTCGGGCTGCTGAACGACGTCGGCCTCGACGGGCTGACCCTGCGCGCCATCGCCAGGGAACTGGACGTCAAGGCGCCCGCGCTGTACTGGCATTTCAAGGACAAGCAGGCGCTGCTGGACGAGATGGCGACCGAGATGTACCGGCGGATGGTCGCCGGTGCCGAACTCGACCCCGCCGACACCTGGCGGCAGCGGCTGAGCAAGTCCAACCACGGTCTGCGCCGAGCCCTGCGCGGCTACCGCGACGGCGCGAAGGTCTTCAGCGGCTCCCGCTTCACCGGCGTCGAGCACGCCGAGCAGATGGAGGACGGCCTGCGGCTGTTCACGGCCGCCGGCTTCACCCTCGCCCAGGCGGTCCGCGCGACCTCGACGACGTACCTCTACACGATCGGCTTCGTCACCGAGGAGCAGGGCGTCGAGCCGCTGCCCGACGAGCGGCGCGAGGGGTTCGACGTCGAGGAGCGGGCCCGGCGGCTGGCCGCGTTCCCGCTGTCGGCGCAGGCGGGCGCGGAGATCTTCGCCGACTACGACCGGCACTTCGCGGAAGGCCTCGACCTGATCGTCGACGGGATCGCGGCGCGCTACGGAGTCGGCTGAGGCGGCGCGCCGGGGCGGTCGGCGGCTCCTCGTCCGGGCGGCCGGGCCGCCACGTCTTTCGCCGCACCCCTCCGCCGGGGCTCCGCCCGTTCTCCGTGCGGCGCCGCCACGCTCACCTCGCGCCCGCCCTCCCCGGCCGTGCCGGCCGGGTCGCCCTGTGTGGCGGGACCGCTGCGCGGAGGTGATGATTCCAGGATCGGTCCCGGTACGTGGACCGGCACGGCGTGCCATCGGCGGTCCGTGGTATCCGTGAGAGAAAGGAAGAAGTGTGGGCAGCCGACCTCGAAAGTCGGCGAGTGTACCCATCCCGCACAGCAGCCATGCGCCGCGCGGCCGACTTTTCTTCGCCTGACGGGTTGAAGTTTTGTTGATCGTAGGTCGGTCGACCGCCCAGGCGTCCTACCCTTCAGAGGGTGAAGCAACTGATGTCCCGAGAGTCCGAGGCCGATCCCTCAGGGGAAGCCGTGCTCCCCGACGCCCTTCCCGGCGTCCTGCCGGAGGCGCTGCGCGCCGAGCTCGTGGCCTTCCGCCGCGACCTGCACATGCACCCTGAGCTGGGCAACCAGGAGTTCCGCACGACGGCCGCGATCAAGGCCCGCCTCGAGAAGGCGGGACTCAAGCCCCGCGTGCTCGCCGTCGGCACCGGCCTCATCTGCGACATCGGAACCGTGGGGGCGGAGGGTGCGGCGGTCGACGGCGTGCCCGTTCTCGCGATGCGCGCCGACATCGACGCGCTGCCCATCCCGGACACGAAGACCGAGTGCGCCTACCGGTCCACCGTCCCCGACCGCGCGCACGCCTGCGGCCACGACGTGCACACCACCGTCGTCCTCGGCGCCGGTCTCGTCCTGGCGGAGCTGCATCGGCAGGGCCGGCTGCCGCGACCGGTGCGGCTGATCTTCCAGCCCGCCGAGGAGGTGCTGCCCGGCGGCGCCGCCGACGCCATCGCCGACGGCGCACTGGACGGTGTGGGCCGGATCATCGCCGTGCACTGCGACCCCCGGGTCGACGCGGGCAAGGTCGGTCTGCGCGAGGGGGCCATCACCTCCGCCTGCGACCGGCTGGAGATCTCCCTGGACGGGCCCGGCGGCCACACCGCACGCCCGCACCTGACCACCGACCTCGTCACGGCGGCCGCCCGGGTCGTCACCGACGTGCCCGCGCTGGTCGGCCGCCGGGTCGACACCCGCGCCGGGCTGGCCGTCACCTGGGGCCGCATCGAGAGCGGGCACGCCCCGAACGTGATCCCGCAGCACGCCGAGCTCTCCGGCACCGTCCGCTGCCTGGACCTCGAGGCGTGGCGGCAGGCTCCGGACATCGTGGTCGCGGCGATCGACGAGGTGGCCAACCTGCACCGGGCCAAGTCGGAGATCAACTACGTGCGAGGCGTCCCGCCGGTCGTCAACGACACGGACGTCACCGCCCTGCTGCGGGACGCCATGGTGGCCCGGCGCGGCGAGTCGGCCGTGGAGGGCACCGAGCAGAGCCTCGGCGGCGAGGACTTCTCCTGGTACCTGGAGCGGGTCCCCGGCTCGATGGCCAGGCTCGGTGTGCGCCCGCCCGGCGAGCGCACCGTGCGCGACCTGCACCAGGGCGACTTCGACGCCGACGAGTCGGCGATCACCGTCGGTGTCGAGCTCTTCACGGCGGCGGCGCTGCTGGACGCGGCCGGCAGGTGAGCCGACGGCGGCGGAACGGCTCTCACGTGGCCGTTCCGCCGTTCGGCGCAACCGTGTTGTAAGCCATTCGTCCCCGGTTCGAAATCATCGGCGCGAAGCCGCAAGTCACCGAGTTCAGACGGCGTTCGCCTCGAATCGATAACGGCGTCGCGAGGGGTGTTTTTCTGACATCTACGCGCGTTACGATGCCGCGAAGCCAACGCCGATCGGGGCGTCCAGGCCCGAGCACTGGCATGGTGCTCACATCAAGCGCCGACAAGGCGCTCAGGTCAGGTGAAGGAGCCTTCCCGTGCGCCGGGTAGCCAAGCTTTCCGCTGCGTGTATCGCCACCGCAGCTCTCGCACTGACTGCCACTGCATGTGGCAGCACCTCCTCCGAGAACGACGCCAGCAGCTCGTCCTCCGCCTCCACCGGCGGCGGTTCGGGCGTCAAGATCGGTCTCGCCTTCGACGTCGGCGGCCGTGGTGACCGTTCCTTCAACGACTCCGCCGCGCGCGGCGCCGACAAGGCCAAGGCCGAGTTCGGCGGCTCGATCAAGGAGCTGACCGCCAAGACCACCGACACCGAGGCCGACCGCGAGCAGCGTCTGACCGACCTGGCGAACGCCGGCTACAACCCCATCGTCGGCGTCGGCTTCTCCTACGCCACCTCGATGACCAAGGTCGCCGCGAAGTACCCGAAGGTCAGCTTCGGCATCGTCGACTCGGTGGTGGACGCCAAGAACGTCGACAGCATCACCTTCACCGAGGAGCAGGGCTCGTACCTGGCCGGTGTCGCCGCGGCGCTGAAGACCAAGAAGAACCACGTCGGCTTCATCGGCGGCGTCGACGTCCCGCTGATCAAGAAGTTCGAGGCGGGCTTCACCCAGGGCGTCCACGACACGAAGCCGGCCGTCAAGGTCGACTCCCAGTACCTGAGCCACGGCTCGGACTTCTCCGGCTTCGCCAGCCCCGACAAGGGCAAGGCCGCCGCGTCGGGCATGCTCGACAACGGCGCCGACGTCATCTACTCGGCGGCCGGCTCCTCCGGCAACGGCGCGATCGAGGCCGTCAACGGCGTCAAGGGCGCCTGGGCCATCGGCGTGGACTCCGACCAGTACAACATCCCGGGTCTGGCCAAGTACAAGGCCTCGATCCTGACCTCGATGGTGAAGAACGTCGACGTCGGCGTCTACGACTTCGTCAAGTCCGTCCACGACGGCAAGCCGCTGACGGGCGTCAACAACTACTCGCTCGCCAAGAACGGTGTCTCGCTCGCCACCAGCGGTGGCTTCATCGACGACATCAAGACCCAGCTGGACGCGGCGAAGAAGAAGATCGTCGACGGCTCCATCACGGTCAAGACCACCCCGTGACCTGATGGTCGCCGCCTGACCCCGGGCTCGACGAGGGGGGTGCACGACAACCCCCTCGTCGAGCCATAACAATGTGTCAACTCTACGCGTGTAGCGCGGAGTTGCCGCGCTAGCGTCGCCGACGCCTGCCCTCCCCTACGCAGCCCCTTTTCCCCGAGGAGAGTGCGCCATCAACGCGTCCAGCCCTCCCGCTGCCGTCGAACTGCGCGGCATCACCAAGCGATTCCCCGGCGTCGTCGCCAACCGCGACATCGACATCACGGTTCGCACCGGCACCGTCCACGCCCTGTGCGGTGAGAACGGCGCCGGCAAGTCCACCCTGATGAAGATCCTCTACGGCATGCAGCAGCCGGACGAGGGCACCATCACCGTGAACGGCGACCAGGTCACGTTCGGCAACCCCGCCGACGCCATCGCGCGCGGCATCGGCATGGTGCACCAGCACTTCATGCTCGCCGACAACCTCACCGTCCTGGAGAACGTCGTCCTCGGAGCGGAGAAGCTCCACGGCATCGGCGGCAAGGCCCGCACGAAGATCAAGGAGATCTCCGACGCGTACGGGCTGAACGTCCGGCCCGACGTCCTCCTGGAGGAGCTCGGCGTCGCCGACCGCCAGCGCGTGGAGATCCTCAAGGTCCTCTACCGCGGCGCCAAGACGCTCATCCTCGACGAGCCCACGGCCGTCCTGGTGCCGCAGGAGGTCGACGCCCTCTTCCACAACCTGCGCGAGCTGAAGGCCGAGGGCCTCACCGTCATCTTCATCTCGCACAAGCTGGGGGAGGTGCTGTCCGTCGCCGACGAGATCACCGTCATCCGGCGCGGCACCACGGTGGGCACGGTCGAGCCTTCGAACACCACGACCAAGCAGCTCGCCGAGCTGATGGTGGGCAGCGAACTGCCCACTCCGGAGACCGAGGAGTCCACGGTCACGGACGTCCCGCTGCTGAAGCTGGACGGGCTGCACCTGACGCAGACGGACCTCGACGGCGTCGAGCGGATCATCCTCGACGACATCTCCTTCACCATCCACAAGGGCGAGGTCCTCGGCATCGCCGGCGTGGAGGGCAACGGCCAGTCCGAGCTGGTCGAGGCGATCATGGGCATCCGCGCTCCGGACGCCGGCGTCGTCACCCTCGACGGCACCGACATCTCCCACGCCCCCACCCGCAACCGCCGCGAGGCCGGCGTCGGCTACATCCCCGAGGACCGCCACCGCCACGGCCTGCTCCTCGAGGCGCCGCTGTGGGAGAACCGCATCCTCGGCCACGTCACCGAGCGGCCCAACTCGCGTGGCCAGTTGCTCGACATCAAGGCCGCCCGCACCGACACCGAGCGGATCGTCGAGGCGTACGACGTCCGCACGCCCGGCGTCGACGTGACCGCCGCCTCGCTGTCCGGCGGCAACCAGCAGAAGCTGATCGTCGGCCGCGAGATGAGCCACGCCCCCAAGCTCCTCATCGCCGCCCACCCCACCCGCGGCGTGGACGTCGGCGCGCAGGCGGCGATCTGGGACCACATCCGCGAGGCGCGCCGCGAGGGCCTGGCCGTGCTGCTGATCTCCGCCGACCTGGACGAGCTCATCGGGCTCTCCGACACCCTGCGGGTCATGTACCGCGGCCGGCTGGTCGCCGACGCCGACCCCGCCACGATCACCCCCGAGGAGCTGGGCTCCGCCATGACGGGTGCGGCCACCGGCCACCTGGAGCACGCAGAGGACGACGCCCGATGAAAAAGCTGACCGCACGGATCGACAAGGAGCGGCTGCTCCTCGGGGTCGCGGCCCCGCTGCTGGCGATCGTCACCGCGCTCGTCGTCACCGCCCTGGTCATCCTCGCCACCGGCAAGAACCCGGGCGCGGCCTTCAGCGACATGCTGACCTACGGCTCCGCCAGCGACAGCCAGGTCTACATCCTGAACAAGGCGACGACGTACTACCTGGCGGGTGTCGCGGTGGCCATCGGCTTCCGCATGAACCTGTTCAACATCGGCGTCGACGGCCAGTACCGGCTCGCCGCCTTCGTCGCCGCCGTCCTCGGCGGCGCGCTGACCGTGCCCGGCTGGATCGCGATCCCGCTGATCATCCTGTGCGCCATGGCGACCGGCGCCCTGTGGGCGGCCATCGCGGGCATCCTCAAGGTGACCCGCGGCGTCAGCGAGGTCATCTCGACGATCATGCTGAACTCGATCGCCACCGCGATCATCGCCTACCTGCTGCAGCCGGGGAAGCTCGCCGAACTGCAGAGCGGCGGCACGGTCGTCTCGACCGACCCGCTGCCGAAGTCCTCGTACTTCTTCACCATCGACACCGGCGCGGCCGGTGTGCTGTGGGGCTTCATCGTCGTCGCCGTCCTCGTCGGCGTCGCCTACTGGTTCGTACTCGGCCGCACGCGGTTCGGCTTCGACCTGCGCACCGTCGGCCAGTCCGAGAGCGCGGCCACCGCGAGCGGTGTCTCCGTCAAGAAGATGGTCGCCACCAGCATGGTCATCTCCGGCGCCGTGGCCGGTCTGATCGGCATGCCGACCCTGCTCAACGACAGCCACCAGTTCAGCAACGACTTCCCGTCGGGCATCGGCTTCACCGGTATCGCCATCGCCCTGCTCGGCCGCAACAACCCGGTCGGGATCGCGCTCGGCGCGCTGCTCTGGGGCTTCCTGGAGCGCACGACCAACCACCTCGAGTTCGAGGGGTACGACAAGGAAATCCTCGGCGTCATCCAGGGCGTCATCGTGCTGTGCGTCGTCATCGCCTACGAGCTCGTCCGGCGCTACGGCCTCAAGCGCCAGCAGCAGCGGGTCGGCGCCGAGCTCGCCGCCCAGGCCGCCGCCCCGACCAAGAAGCAGGAGGTGGCGTGATGACTGCCACGATGACCGACACGCCGCCCCCGGCGGCGCCCAAGGCGGACACCGGCGGCCGGTCGGGCCGCTCGGTCGGCCGGATCCTCACGATCATCGCCGGCGCGCTGGTGCTCGTCGCCGTGGTCCGCATCATCACCGGCGCCAACCAGCTCACCTCCGAGGGCCAGGTCTCGGCCGCACTCGGCCTCGCCGTGCCCATCGGCCTCGCCGGTCTGGCCGGCCTGTGGTCCGAGCGGTCCGGTGTGGTCAACATCGGCCTCGAGGGCATGATGATCCTCGGCACCTTCGGCGCCGGCTGGATCGGCTGGCAGTCCAACCCCTGGCTCGGTCTGCTGTGCGGTGTCGGCTTCGGCGTCCTCGGCGGTCTGGTGCACGCCGTCGCGACCGTCACCTTCGGCGTCGACCACATCGTCTCCGGCGTCGCGGTCAACCTGCTGGCGCTCGGCATCACCCAGTACCTCGCCAAGCTGTTCTTCTCGGAGGGCAAGCCGGCCGAGGCGGGCGGCAACCCCAAGCAGTCCCCGCCCGTGGAGTCCCTGCCCCACATCGACGTGCCCGGCCTCTCGGACGCCCTGCAGTCCGTCGAGAAGCACCACTGGTTCCTGCTCTCCGACATCGCCGGCGTCCTCGGCGGTCTGGTCACCGACCTGTCCGTGGTGACGCTCCTCGCCTTCCTGCTGTTCGTCGGCAGCTGGTGGCTGCTGTGGCGCACCCCGTTCGGCCTCCGGCTGCGCTCCTGCGGTGAGAACCCGATCGCCGCGGAGTCCCTCGGCGTCAACGTCTACAAGTACAAGTACGCGGCCGTGGCCGTCTCCGGCGGCCTCGCCGGCCTCGGCGGCGCCTTCCTCGCCCTGGTCACCTCGCACACCTACCTCGAGGGCCAGACAGGCGGCCGAGGCTACATCGGCCTCGCGGCGATGATCTTCGGTAACTGGCGTCCCGGCGGTCTGGCCATGGGCGCGGGCCTGTTCGGCTACTCCGACGCGCTGCAGCTGCGCAACGGCGGCGAGACCGTCCACGCGCTGCTGCTCCTGCTGGTCGTGCTTCTCGCGGGCCTGGCCGGCTGGAAGCTGTACCGCAAGGCGCACTGGCAGGCCGGGATCAGCCTCATGGTGGCCGCGCTCGTCCTGGTCTGGTACCTGTTCACCGACGAGGTCCCGAGCGACTTCGTGGGCGCCACCCCGTACGTCGTCACGCTGCTGGTGCTGTCGCTGTCCGCGCAGCGACTGCGCATGCCCAGGGCTGACGGCATGCGCTACCGGAAGGGCCAGGGCAAGTGACCCCGGCGGCCGCAGTCGACTGGGAGGCGTTGCGCGAGGTGGCCCGCGAGGCCATGTCCCACGCGTACGCCCCCTACTCCGGCTACCCGGTCGGTGTGGCGGCGCTCGTCGACGACGGCCGGATCGTGTCCGGCTGCAACGTCGAGAACGCCTCCTACGGGCTCGGCCTGTGCGCCGAGTGCGGGCTGGTCTCGCAGTTGCAGAACACCGGCGGCGGCCGGCTCACGCACTTCACCTGCGTGGACGGCCGCGGCGAGGTCCTCGTCCCGTGCGGCCGCTGCCGTCAGCTGCTGTACGAGTTCGGCGGCCCCGGCCTGCTGCTGGAGACGCCGGCGGGAATCCTGACGCTCGCCGAGATGCTCCCGCAGGCCTTCGGCCCGGACCACCTCACGAAGTGACTTCCGCACGGCCCCTCTGACGTGCTCAGAGGGGCCGCGCACTTTCCCCCCTCGTTTCTCCCCGCATTTCTCCCCACGTCTTGCCGCACCACCGTGCACCACCGTTGCACCACCGGAAGGAAAGCCATGACGCACATGTCGATGGACGCCGTCTCCGTCATCCGCGCCAAGCGGGACCGCGGTGAACTCAGCGACGAGCAGATCGACTGGGTCATCGCCGCGTACACCGGCGGCGAGGTCGCCGACTACCAGATGGCCGCCCTCAACATGGCCATCCTGCTCAACGGCATGAACCGGCGGGAGATCGCCCGCTGGACGGCCGCGATGATCGCCTCCGGCGAGCGCATGGACTTCTCCGCCCTGTCCCGCCCGACCGCCGACAAGCACTCCACGGGCGGCGTCGGCGACAAGATCACGCTGCCCCTGGCCCCCCTCGTGGCGGCCTGCGGCGCGGCGGTCCCGCAGCTCTCCGGCCGCGGCCTCGGCCACACCGGCGGCACCCTGGACAAGCTGGAGTCGATCCCGGGCTGGCGCGCGCTGCTCTCCAACGAGGAGATGCTGGCCGTGCTGGACGGCACCGGCGCGGTGATCTGCGCCGCGGGCGACGGTCTCGCCCCGGCCGACAAGAAGCTGTACGCGCTGCGGGACGTGACCGGCACCGTCGAGGCCATCCCGCTGATCGCCTCGTCCATCATGTCGAAGAAGATCGCGGAGGGCACCGGCTCCCTGGTCCTCGACGTGAAGGTCGGCACCGGCGCCTTCATGAAGACCGTCGAGGACGCCCGGGAGCTCGCCTCCACGATGGTGGGCCTCGGCACCGATCACGGAGTGAAGACCGTCGCGCTGCTGACGGACATGTCCACGCCCCTCGGCCTGACCGCGGGCAACGCCCTGGAGGTCCGCGAGTCGGTGGAGGTGCTGGCCGGCGGCGGCCCGGCGGACGTCGTGGAGCTGACGATCGCCCTGGCCCGCGAGATGCTCGACGCGGCCGGGATCAAGGACGCCGACCCGGCGAAGGCGCTCGCCGACGGCTCGGCCATGGACGTCTGGCGGCGCATGATCGCCGCCCAGGGCGGCGACCCGGACGCCGCGCTGCCCGTCGCGAAGGAACAGCACGTGGTGAAGGCGGCAGCCTCGGGCGTCCTGACCCGTCTCGACGCGTACGACATCGGCATCGCCGCCTGGCGCCTGGGCGCCGGCCGGGCCCGCAAGGAGGACCCGGTGCAGGCGGGCGCCGGCGTCGAGCTGCACGCCAAGCCCGGCGACACCGTGCGCGAGGGCCAGCCCCTCCTCACCCTCCACACGGACACCCCGGAGCGCTTCGAGTACGCGCTCCAGGCGGTCGAGGGCTCGTACGACGTCAGCGCCCCCGGTACGGCGTTCACGGCCTCCCCGGTCGTGCTGGAGCGCATCGCCTGACCTGGCCCGCGGCCGCAGGCCGCCGCTGTCACAGCCCTCATTCGGGTGAACGGGATCGGTGGACCTCCGCCGGTCCCGTTCGGCATGCTGGACTCGGTGACGCACCGACAAGGAGACCGCCATGAGCGCACTCACCGTGGGCCACGACCCCGAGCAGAGCTGGGACGACCTCGTCCGGTTCTGGGAGGAGATGGAATGGCCCGAGGGCAGCAAGGTGGAGATCATCGAGGGGATCGTCACCGTGTCACCTGCTCCCGCATACCGTCACAACGTCATCGCGGCACGCATCCAGCGTCGCCTCTACTCGGTGATCCCCGAGGACTGGGAAATCTTCCAGACCCTGGCCATCGCCGTGCCGTCGCGGCTGGGCATGCTCATCCCCGACCTCGTGGTGGCTCCCGTGCGGGAGCACACGGAGGCGGACACCCACATCCCGGCCGCGCTCGCCGAGCTCGTCGTGGAGGTCACCTCGAAGTCGAACGCCCGGCACGACCGCATCAGCAAGCCCGCCGCCTACGCCTGCGCGGGCATCCCCTTCTACCTCCTCGTCGACCGCTGGGCCCCCGAAGGCCCCGCCGCGTCGCTCTACGGGGAGCCGAAGGGCGACGTCTACCAACTGCTGACCTCAGCGAAGTTCGGCGAGGCCCTCAAGCTTCCCGCGCCCTTCGACGTCGTCATCGACACCGGCGAGTTCCCCGTCGCGTAGGCGCCCGCCGTGGCGGGCGATGAGTTGGGGGCTTCCGCCCGGTCTACCGATCGTGGAAGCGACGACACCCCCCGTGCTCACCCTGACCGGCCCTGTCACCCGTGGGCAGGCGGCAGGGCTGGGTGACGCCGTGCGCACGCTGCTGGCCTGTACCGAGACCGGGGTCGTGGTCTGCGACGTGGCCGGGATCGGGCCGCCCGGTCTCCTCACCGTCGACCTGCTGGCGCGGCTCCAGCTGGCCGCGCGGCAGTCCGGGGGCCGGATACGCCTGCGTGGCCCCGACCCCGCGCTACGCGCCCTGCTCGACCTCGTCGGCGTCCCCGTCCAGGTGGAGGGGGAGGTCGAAGAGGGGGAACCAGCGCTGGGTGTCGAGGTAGAAGTGGAACCCGGTGAGGCGGCCGTCTGAGATCTCCAGGACCTGGACGGCCCACGGCGTGAACCCGCCCTTCTCCGGGTCCGGCTTGTACTGGGCGAACCCCGGCAGACCGTTGACCTCGACCGGCAGCAGGCGCGAGCCCTCGCAGGCGGAGCCGAGCGTGGTCATGAAACCGGTGATGTCGTCGTGCCCGGTCAGCCACAGGTCGAACGGCGGCATCGTCATGACGGCGTCCTCGTGGAGCAGGGCCGTCAGCGCCGTCATGTCATAGCCCTCGAAGGCCGCCACATAGCGGTCCAGGAGCTTTCGCTGCTCCTCGTCGAGCGGGTCCGACACCGACGCGTCCGCGCCGGACTCCTTCCGCTCGGACAGCGTGGCCCGCGCCCGCTGCAGCGCGCTGTTGACCGAGGCGACGGAGGTGTCCAGCAGCTCGGCCACCTCGCTCGCCCGCCACGCCAGCACCTCCCGCAGGATCAGCACCGCCCGCTGCTTCGGCGGCAGCTGCTGCAGCGCGGCCATGAACGCCAGGCGCACCGACTCCTTCGCGACCGCCGCCTCGGCCGGGTCCTCCACCGTCGGCAGCACACGGGCGTCGGGCATCGGCTCCAGCCAGGTGTTGTCGGGGCGCGGCGAGAGCGCGGCCCGGGCGAGGGGGGTGGGCCCGGAGAGGTCCATCGGCCGGGCCCGCTTGTTGCCGGCCGTCAGCATGTCCAGACAGACGTTGGTGGCGATCCGGTAGAGCCAGGAACGCAGGCTGGAGCGGCCTTCGAACCGGTCATAGCTGCGCCAGGCGCGCACCATGGTGTCCTGTACCGCGTCCTCCGCCTCGAAGGACGAGCCGAGCATGCGGTAGCAGTAACCGGTCAGTTCCGTCCGGTGCTTCTCCAGTGCGACGTCGAGGTCCGTCGTCGTCGCCGTGCTGTCGCTCATCGTCCAACCCACCCCTGCGGCCGTCCTGTCACGCGTCGTCGCGCCCAGCACTTCGGAAGCTACCGCAGCCCACTGACAACGGCCTGTCGAGTCGACGAACGCGCAGGTGGAAGGCCCTGCACGGGCCCTTGCCGCCGCTGCTCGCAGCCGCGGTCGCGGTCGCCGCCCAGACCAGCTGCCTGACCGACGTCAGCAGGTGCCGGTGGCTCTGTGGCGCGTCCGCCGAGCTCAGCAGCGTCCGCTGGCCGGTCCCCAGCAGCTGCACCCGCAGCCGCGTCGCCCCGAACGACGACAGCGCGTCCGGCAGATACGCCGGGTTGAAGGCCACGCTGACCTCCTCGGCGCCGGTCAGCGCGGCCGGCAGCCGCTGCGCCGCCACGTCGTCGCCGTATCCGGCGCGCAGCAGCGAGGGCGGTCAGGCGGCGGCCGGAGCCGCCCGGCGCGCCGCGCGCGTGCCGGCCACCGTGATCGCGACGACGCCGAGCACCGCGAGGAGGCCGACGCCGACCGTGCCGGCCCAGCCGCCCGAGTGGAAGGCGATCGCACCGACCGTGGAGCCGGCGCTGGAGCCGACGTAGTACGCGGACTGGTAGAGCGCGGAGGCCTGGGCGCGGCCGGTGGTCGCCGTCCTGCTGACCGCCGACGACGCCACCGCGTGCCCCGCGAAGAAGCCCGCCGTGATCAGGACCAGGCCCAGCAGCACCGACGCCAGCGAGTCCGCCAGCGACAGCAGCAGGCCCGCGGCGGTCGTGCCGCCCGCCAGGTACAGCGCGCCACGCCGCCCCAGCCGGCCGACCAGCCGGCCCGCCGTCGACGCCGACACAGTGCCCACCAGGTACACCAGGAAGATCGAGCCGACGACGCCCTGGGGGAGTGCGAACGGCTCCTCCGTCAGCCGGTAGCCGATCACCGTGTACACGCCGCCGAAGACGGTCATGAACAGCGCGCCGATCGCGTACAGCCGGCGCAGCAGAGGGTCGGCGAGGTGGCCGCGGACGGTGCGGGCCAGGACGCGGGGCGCCAGGGAGCCCGGCGTGAAGTGGCGAGGTGTCGGCAGCAGCAGGCGGAAGGCGACCGCGCAGGCCACCGCCAGCGCGCCGATCACGCCCACGGCGATCCGCCAGCCCCACTCCTGCGCGACCCAGCCGGTGATGACCCGGCCGCTCATCCCGCCGACGCTGTTGCCGGCCACGAACAGGCCGATCGCCGTGACCAGCGCCTTGGGCCGGACCTCCTCCGCGAGGTAGGCCGTGGCCGAGGCGGGCAGCCCGGCCAGCGCCGCGCCCTGCACCGCCCGCAGCACGACCAGCCAGCCCAGGGAGGGCGCGAACGGGACCAGCAGGCCGACGCCGACCGCGACCCCCAGCGAGCCCGTCATCACCGTACGGCGGCCGTAGCGCTCCGACAGGGCGCTCATCGGCAGGACGAACAGGGCCAGCCCGCCGGTCGCCGCCGCCACGGTCCAACTCGCCTGACTCGCCGCCACCCCGAAGTCGCCGGAGATCAGCGGCAGCAGCGCCTGCGTGGAGTACAGCAGGGCGAAGGTGGCCACACCGGCGAGGAAGAGCGCGAAGCTCATCCGGCGGTAGCCGGGGCCGCCGGGGGCCAGCCGTGAGTCGGAAGGGGCGGTGGTGACGGCGGCGGGGGCGGTTGCGGCTGAGCGGGCGGGCGAAGCGGCGACCACGATCGTGGACGCCCCGGTACTGGCGGGAGACATGCCTCGAACCTACGGAGGGACTCGCTGATCCGTCCAATGCACGGACTTGTCATAATCGTTCCCATGGTGCATCAGCAGAGGTCACGGACTCGCCTGTCACCGTCCGGTGACACAGAAGACACCGCCGACATGGCGAGGCTGCTGGCCCCCCGGCTCGCCTACTTCGCCGGGGTCGCCCGCACCGAGCACGTCACGCGCGCTGCCCAGGAGATGGACGTCCCGCAGTCGACGCTGTCGCGGGCGATGGTCCGGCTGGAGCAGGACCTCGGCGTCGACCTGTTCGCCCGCCGCGGCCGCACGGTCTCCCTCACCCCGGCCGGCCGCGCTTTCCTCACCTCGGTGGAGCGCGCCCTCGCGGAGATCGAGCGGGCCGCCGAGGAGGTCCGCGCCGACGCCGATCCGACGGCCGGCAAGGTCGCGTTCGGCTTCCTGCACACCATGGGTGCCGAGACCGTTCCCGGCCTTCTGCAGGCGTTCCGCGCCGACCACCCGCGGGTGCGCTTCAGCCTCGTGCAGAACTACGGCGAGGCGATGCTCGAAGGGCTCCGGGCCGGCGAGCTGGACCTCTGTCTGACCTCCCCGGTCCCCGACGCCCCGGACCTGGTCGCCCGCAGGCTCGACGAGCAGAAACTGCGTCTGGTCGTCCCGGCCGACCACCGTCTCGCCGCCCGCAGAAGGGTCCGCCTCGCCGAGGCCGCCGACGAGACCTTCGTGACCCTGGAACCCGGCTACGGCATGCGCCGCATCACCGACGACCTGTGCAAGGAGGCGGGCTTCCGGCCCCGGGTCGCCTTCGAGGGGGAGGAGGCGGAGACGCTGCGCGGGCTGGTGGCGGCGGGTCTGGGAGTAGCCCTGCTGCCACCGCCTGCCGTGGCCCGTCCCGGCGTGGTGGAACTGACGGTCACGGCCCCGCGGGCGGCCCGTGAGATCGGCGTGGCCTGGCTCGACGGCCATCCGGACACCCCGCCGGTGGCCGCCTTCAAGAAGTTCCTGCTCTCGAGACGGGGCAACCTGCTCCCGTCCTAGAACCCGTCCGGGCCGTGCTTGGGCCGGCGTGGTTTCCGCGGCGGGGCGCACGGCCGTGCCGCAGGCGCCGCGTTCCTACCGTCGCCGTAACGACTTCCCGAACCCGGCTGCCAGCGGCATGCGCAGGCCCAGCGGGGGCGGCGCCGCGAGCGCGTCCTCGACCGGGCGGGAAAAGGCCCTGCCGAACAGCGTGCCCATGACGAAGTCCTCGGCGAGGGCGAGGACCTCGGCGCGGTACTGGTGCAACCCGTGGCCGTCGGAGTGCACTTCGAACCGGCACACGTCCCGGTTCGCCTTCTTGGCGCGCGCCGCGAGCCGGAACGACAGCTCGGGGTCGCAGCGCTCGTCCTTGGTGCCGTGCACGAGGAGCACCCGTCGTCCCACGAGCTGCCTGACCGGCTCGGGCGGCGCCGCCATGTCCTCCTCCGGCAGCCACGGAGCCATCGCCAGAACGGAGTTGACGGCTTCGTGGCCGCCCGCGTGCAGCGCCGCCCGCGCGCCCATGTCGACGCCGGCCAGACATACCGGGACGTCCCCGTACCGCCGCACGATCTCGTCGGCGGCCCAGGACGCGTCGGCCGCGAGATGCGCCTCGCCGCCGTTCCAGCCGCGGTAGCGGTAGTGCACGGTGTGCACGGCCAGGCCCTCCCCGGCTCCCGCGCGGGCGAGTCTGCGCCCGAGGCCACGGACGGAGGCGGCCGCCCACAGTGCGGACGGTCGGCGGCCGGAGACCTCCTCGCCGCCCGGGAGCAGCAGCACCGCTCCGCTCACCGCCGTCTGCTCCGGGCCGAGCGCCCTCCCCAGCCGGGCCGTCCGAACCGGCGTCAGTTCCTGTGCCATGACAGAACAGTGTCAGAATCAGTGGTGTACTCCACCTGTCCGTGCGGTCACCGTTACATATCGGCGGAGTTGTACAACGCGCGATCTACGCGCGTAGGAGTTAGAGTGCGGTAATGACGAGCCAGAGCATCCAGACGGGCATCACCCCGAGCCCGGACCAGATCCGGCGGGCGCCCAAGGTTCTGCTGCACGACCACCTCGACGGCGGGCTGCGCCCCGGCACGATCGTCGACCTCGCCCGGGAGACCGGGTACTCCCGCCTCCCCGAGACGGACCCCGACAAGCTCGGCCTGTGGTTCCGGGAGGCCGCCGACTCCGGTTCCCTGGAGCGGTACCTGGAGACCTTCTCGCACACCGTCGGTGTGCTGCAGACCCGCGAGGCCCTGGTGCGGGTCGCCCGCGAGTGCGCCGAGGACCTCGCCGAGGACGGCGTCGTCTACGCCGAGGTGCGGTACGCGCCCGAGCAGCACCTCGACGCGGGGCTGACCCTCGAGCAGGTCGTCGAGGCCGTCAACGAGGGCTTCCGGGAAGGGGAGCGGGCGGCCCGCGGCAACGGCCACCGCATCCGCGTCGGCGCCCTGCTGACCGCCATGCGGCACGCGGCCCGCGCCCTGGAGATCGCCGAACTCGCCAACCGCTACCGGGATCTGGGCGTCGTCGGCTTCGACATCGCGGGCGCCGAGGCCGGTTACCCGCCGACCCGGCACCTCGACGCCTTCGAGTACCTCAAGCGCGAGAACAACCACTTCACCATCCACGCCGGCGAGGCCTTCGGGCTGCCGTCCATCTGGCAGGCGCTGCAGTGGTGCGGCGCCGACCGGCTCGGACACGGCGTGCGGATCATCGACGACATCGAGGTCGCGGACGACGGTTCGGTGAAGCTCGGGCGGCTCGCCTCCTACGTCCGCGACAAGCGCATCCCGTTGGAGATGTGCCCCAGCTCCAACCTGCAGACCGGCGCGGCCGCCTCCTATGCCGAACACCCCATCGGGCTGCTGCGACGGCTCCACTTCCGGGCCACCGTCAACACGGACAACCGTCTGATGTCCGGCACCAGCATGAGTCGGGAATTCGAGCACCTGGTCGACGCATTCGGTTACACGCTCGACGATCTGCAGTGGTTCTCGGTCAATGCTATGAAGTCAGCATTCATTCCTTTCGATGAACGACTTGCCATGATCAGTGACGTGATCAAGCCCGGTTATGCCGAGCTCAAATCCGAATGGCTGTTCCAGCAAACCGTCTCCACCAGTGGTTCCGTGGCAGCGGAAAACTGAGTGGGAAATCCTGGGCGTACGAAATGCGGGCGGGTGTTCACCAACCGTCCGCATTTCGGTGTTTGCTGTCGGCCCCGTCCCGTGTTTACGGTCGAGAACCGCTCGGTTCCCGTATCCCATTCGAGGACGCATTCATCATGAAGCAGTCTGCTGCCAAGACCCTCGGTGTCGCCGCTCTCGGCGCCGCCTTCGCCGCCGTCGGTGCGGGCGCCGCGAACGCCGCCCCCGCCGCACCGGACGCCACGCAGGCCCTGGACGGCATCACCCGCACGCTGCCGGCGGAGAACGCGACCCAGGCGCTGCCCGCCGCCGGACAGGTGCTGGCGCAGGCCCAGCCGACGGTCGGCGCCGGTCTGACCGCCGCCCGGCCGGTCGCCGGGAAGCTGCTCGCCGAGGGCCCCACCGCGCCCGTCTCCGGGCTGCTCGGCGGTCTGCCGCTGCAGGGCCTGCCCACCCACGGCCTGCCGGTCAACGGGATCCCGCTGGGCTGATCGGCGCCGCCTGCCGCGCCTGCCCCGTCACGCCGACGGGGCGTGCCCGTACGAACCGGGCACGCCCCGACGGTGCTCTCCGGTGCCCTGCGGCGTTCCGCGGCGCGCTGTGCGATGGCGGGTCACCAGGCGGTGCGCGCCGCCTTGCCCTCCGACGGCAGGAGCACCCAGAGGGCTATGTAGAGCAGGAACTGCGGCCCGGGCAACAGGCAGGAGAGCACGAAGATCACACGCATCGTGGTCGCGGAGGTGCCGAAGCGGCGGGCCAGCGCGGCGCACACTCCGCCGATCATGCGGCCGTGGGTGGGGCGGGCGAGGCTGGACATCTGCGGCTCCTTCGTGAGCGTCCGTCGGAGGCGGCCCTTGCGGCTGCTCTCTCTGACGACAACGCTACGGTGACGAAGGGGACGAAGCGTCGCTCTACGGGGCGATACCGACCCTGGGAATCCTCGGGGTGCGACCCTGAGCCGGCTCCCCCTGCCGGACCCCGGCACGCTCCCCGGGCTCCTCCCGGCCACGCAGCCACCCACGGACCGCCGGCACCACCGCGAGGTGCGCCAGGGCCACGCCCGCCGTGTTCAGCAGCAGCGAGTCGATGTCCGCGACCTGACCGGGCACCCCCGTCTGCAGCAGCTCGACGGCGAGGGACAGCAGTGCTCCCGCCGTCACCGTACGGACCAGGGAGGCGAGCGGCGACACCCACAGCCTGCCGTGCACCAGCGGGAGCAGGACGCCCAGCGGGGCGAACAGCCCGAGTCCGGCACCGATCCGCGACGCCGCCTCGGGCCAGCCGAGCCTCAGATCGGCGCGGATCCCGTCGAACGGATGCAGGTTGGCCGGCATCACCCAGGGAACGTCCAGCGGGCGCAGCGAGACCCAGGCGACGAACACGAGGTGGGCGGCCAGGAAGAGAATCCCGGTCGCGCGGATGCGGTACGCGGCGCTGCCGCCGATGGAGCCTTGACGCTGCACGCCCCCCAAGACGCGCCCCCCGGCACGATCGGTTCCGGCCCACCGGCGCGGCGCGCGGCCCGGCCCCGGCCGCGCCGCGCCCCGACAGACGATGACCTGCGACGACGTCGACGCCCCGCCCCGCATGAGGCGTCCGACACACCCGGCCGCCGCTCCAGCGGGTGGCGGGTGTGGCAGGCCGGCGCGGGGCCGCACGAGGCCGGCAGGGCGGCACAGGGCCCGGGGCGGGCCGCACGAGGCCGGCAGGGCGGCACAGGGCCTGCGGGGCCGGGAGGGGGCGGGCCCTCAGCCGCCGCTCGTGACGGCCGAGGACGGGGGTTCCGTGCTGCCGGGCCGCGAGCGGACCTCGTCGGTGCACTCGTAGCGGCGCACCGGCTCGGAGCCGGGACCGCCGAGGATCACCGACCCGTCGTCCTCGGCCGCCGCCGAGTCGGAGAAGGTGCACACGACCTGCGCGAGCGCGTACGAGGTGAGGTTCCCGGGCGGCACGCTCAGCCGCAGCGCGTCGTCCGGGTCCTTGCCGGCCGGACCGCTCACGGTCATGGCACCGCGCACGTCCGTCGTGTACCCGGCCTCCTTCTCGGCGGCGGACGGCGACTCGGCGAGCTGGTCCAGCAGGCCCTGCGCGACCAGCGCGCGCCGCGCGGGGCCGGCCGCGCCGTCCGGCACCCGCACACTGCGGTCCACCGCGACCAGCGCCGAACCGCACAGCAGGAACACCTGCACCGGCACCCCCGCGCGCGCGGCCTGCGGCGACGCGGCGGGGTCGGTGAGCGAGCAGCGCACCCGGGAGGGCGCGGGACCGAAGTCGGTCGGCACCTCGGTCGCCCGGATGCCGCAGCCCGCGAGCGGGCCGGCCAGGCCGGCCAGCACCGCGGCGGCGCACAGCCGTCGGACGGTCGCACGGCCCATGGTCACGATGCGTTCCCCTCGTCCAGCACGGTCGTCGCGCCCTGCTCGCCGTCGTCCGCGCCGTCCCGGTCCGCCGGCTCTGAGACGCCCCGCGGCAGTCGCAGCGTGAACACCGCGCCGCCCTCCGGGGAGTTGGCGGCGGTGATCTCACCACCGTGGATGTGGGCGTTCTCCAGCGCGATGGACAGGCCCAGCCCGCTGCCCTCGGAACGCGGCCGGGAGGCGCTCGCCTTGTAGAACCGGTCGAAGACGTGCGGCAGCACGTCCTCCGGGATGCCCGGCCCGTGGTCGCGCACGGCGATGACCACCGAGTCGTCCTGCGCCGACACCGACACCCGCACCGGCGAACCGCCGTGCTTGAGCGCGTTGCCGATGAGGTTGGCGAGGATGACGTCAAGCCGCCGCGGGTCGAGCCGGGCGTGGATGCCGCGCTCCGCGGCCAGGTCGACGGCGTCCAGCCAGGCCCGCGCGTCGATGCACGCGGTGATCTGGTCGGCGACGTCGACGTCGTCCAGGACCAGCCGCGCGGTCCCCGCGTCGAAGCGGGTGACCTCCATCAGGTTCTCCACCAGGTTGTTCAGCCGTCGTGTCTCGCTGACCACCAGCCGCACCGCGGGCTCGATCATCGGGTCGATGCTGCCCGACTCGGCGTCCAGCTCCTCCTCCAGCACCTCCGCGACGGTGGTGATGGCGGTCAGCGGGGTCCGCAGTTCGTGCGACATGTCGGCGACGAACCGGCGCGACGCCTCGTCACGGGCGGCCATGTCGTCGACCCGCTTCTCCAGCGCCTCGGCGGTCCGGTTGAACGTCCGCGACAGATCGGCGAGTTCGTCCGTCCCGGAGACCCGCAGCCGGGTGTCGAGCCGTCCCTCGCCGAGCCGGCGCGCCGCGACGCCCAGCCGGTGCACCGGCTTCAGGACGGTCGTGGCGGCGGCCTGCGCGAGCAGCGCGGCCCCGACCAGCGCGAGGGCGGTGGCGATCCCCAGCGACCAGGCCAGCGAGTTGAGGTCCTTGGCCTCCGGCGCCAGCGACTTGCGCATGTAGCCGGTCGGCCCGCCCCCGTTCACCCGGGTCCCGGCCACCAGGTACGGCGTCCCGTGGTCCACGACCCGCTGCCAGTACAGGTGGTACGGCGACTTGTTGCCGCCGATGACGTCCTGCTGCTTGTTCACCGCCGTGCGCAGTGACTCGGGGACGTCCTCCAGCGAGAACCCGTTGAGCCCGTTGGAGTTGCCGTACACGGTCTTGCCGCTGTCGTCCGCGCCCACCAGCAGCACGTTGAACCGCTGGCTGCTGTTGGCCATCTGCCCCGCGGTGTGCTGGAGCTCGTCCTGCGAGGGATGCTCCGGCAGCGAACCCGCCCGGTTCTGCATCTCCTGCTCGAAGTCCCGCAGCACCGAACCCTGGGTGCGGGTCAGCACGGCCTCGCGGTTCAGCCAGTACGCGATGCCGGACGCGGACACGGCGGCCGTCAGCGCCACCGCGCCGAAGACCACCACCAGCCGCAGGCGCAGGCTGGTGAGACGCAGCCGTGACACTTTTCCCCTGCGCGCCGCGGACCAGCCGCGGAGCCCCCCCTGCGGCTGTGTCACTGAGGCGCGTCCAGGCGGTAGCCGACGCCGCGCACGGTGCGGATCAGGACCGGGGAGGACGGCACGTCCTCCACCTTGGCCCGCAGCCGCTGGACGCAGGCGTCCACCAGCCGCGAGTCGCCCAGGTAGTCGTGCTCCCACACGAGCCGCAGCAACTGCTGCCGGGACAGCGCCTGGCCGGGCCGGCGGCTCAGTTCGAGCAGCAGCCGCAGCTCGGTCGGGGTGAGCTGGAGGTCCTCGCCGTTCTTCGTGACCGTCATCGCCGCGCGGTCGATGACGAGGCTGCCGAAGGTCGCCGAGTCGTTCGACTCGCGCTCCCCGCGCCGCAGCACCGCCCGGATCCGGGCGTCCAGCACCCGGCCCTGCACGGGTTTGACGACGTAGTCGTCGGCACCGGACTCCAGCCCGACCACCACGTCGATGTCGTCGCTGCGGGCGGTGAGCAGGATGATCGGCAGCTGGTCGGTGCGCCGGATGCGACGGCAGACCTCGAAACCGTCGATGCCGGGCAGCATCACGTCCAGCACGATCAGATCCGGCCGCTGCTCGCGCAGGAGCTTCAGACCGTCCTCACCGCTCGCAGCGGTCGCCACACGGTGCCCCTGGCGCGTCAGTGAGAGCTCCAGGGCCGTGCGGATGGCGTCGTCGTCCTCGATCAGCAACAGGGAAGGCACGGGCTCATTCTGGCCCATGAGGGGGCTGTCGTTCGACCCGTGGGTAGGTGCCGGTCCGGGCGCGGGCGCCGCGCGGTGGAGGCTCGGGCGGCGCGGGCGGGGCGCGCGGGGCCGGGAAAAGGCTGCGAACGCCTGTGCCCAAGCCGTATGAATGTCCGGTTCGCAGGCCCTCGGACCTGCGGTTTCGACGAACCCGGGCGGTCTTTCGCGGATGCGCGCACCCAGTCGTCGGGCCGCCGCGGTACCGGCGCGGGAAAACGGAATCCGCCGCTCATCGCCGCCGCCCGAGGCCCTGAGGTGAGCCCGGTCGGTGACCCGCGCGGCTCCCTGCGGCCCCCGGCGTGGCCGACGCCCTCGGGTCCCTGCTGCCGCGCCGAGGGCCGATGCCCCCGGGTCCCTGCGGCCCTCGGCGCGGCCGATGCCCCGGTGCCCCGGTGTGGCCGGCTCCCTGCCGCTTTCGGCACGGTCGGTCGGGTGGCCCTGCCGTGCGGAGCTTCCGCGGAGAGCCCTCGCTGACCGCTCCTGCCGGCCGCTCCCGTCGGCCGCCCCTCTGACCACCCGCTCCGACCGAATCCGCGGACCGCCCCGTGTGCCCGGAGTACCCCGGAGCACCCCTGTGTCCCCCGGAGCACCCCTGTGTCCCCCGGCGGTGACCTGCGGCGACCTGGTCGACTGCGGTACCGCGCAGTGCTGTGAAGTGTCTGTGCTGTTCCCGTGACAGGCCCCTGTGACAGGTCTGTGACAGACGGCGGACACGGCGATGAAGTGGTCCGGGCAGTCTTTTGGTCACGAGGCGGGGCGACGCGGAAAACGAACACCGCGGAACCCGGCCGAGGCACCAGACCGAACACCGTAAGTCCACGACGGGGGGCGCGAGATGAACACGCTGCACGGTATGAGCACCAACGCAGTCGCGGTCGTCACGCGTCTGCACGACGTGAACCGGGGTTCCGAGAAGTCCGGTGCTGTGACCGGGCGGGGGTGCGGTCGCGGCATCGGGCGTCAGAACGCCCCCTTCATGGCGGTCGTCGACACGGGGGAGCAGGCGGCTCACGGGGGAGCCGCGTACGGGGAGGACTCGGGGGAGCGTCGCTCCCTGACGGAGGCGGAGTTCACCGCCTACGTCCAGGAGCGCCGCGCCTCCCTGTACGCCACCGCCTACCACCTCACCGGCGACCGCTTCGAGGCCGAGGACCTGCTGCAGAGCGCGCTGTTCTCGACGTACCGGGCGTGGGAGCGGATCAGCGACAAGGCCGCGGTCGGCGGATACCTCCGCCGGACGATGACCAACCTGCACATCAGCGCGTGGCGCCGCCGCAAGCTGAACGAGTACCCGACCGAGGAACTGCCGGAGACGCCCGGCGACACGGACGCGATGCGCGGCACCGAACTGCGCGCCGTCCTGTGGCAGGCGCTGGCCCGGCTGCCCGAACTCCAGCGGACGATGCTGGTCCTGCGCTACTACGAGGGCCGCACCGACCCGGAGATCGCGGAGATCCTCGACATCAGTGTCGGCACGGTGAAGTCGAGCATCTGGCGGTCGCTCCGCCGGCTGCGCGAGGACGAGGTCCTCAGCTTCGGCCGTGACGAGGAGGACGCCTTCGGGGAGCTGGTCGCCTGAGGGTGAACGGGGGAGGGCCCGGCTCCGCTCAGGGGAGCCGGTGAACGGGGGAGCGGTGCCGGGGGGACCCGACGGGGGACGTACGGGGGAGCGGCACCGCACAAGCACGGGGGAAGCACCACACGGGGGGAAGCACGGGGGAAGCACGGGGGAGCGGGGCTGGAGGGCCGGGGGGTCCGTCCAGTCCCGCTTTTTCCGCGTCTCGTCGCGGTCACCCGCGCTGAGTGCCGGTCCGGTTCGGTCCGGTCACCGTGGCGGTCCCGTTCGGCCGGGCCGTCCGAACGAACGCACGTCCTAGACGGCGGTCTGCGTGGTGGTGGCGCGGTGGCCCGCGGCGGCGGCCAGGCGGCCCAGTGCCTCGTCGCGGTCGCAGGCGTACGCGCCGAGCCCGGTCTGCCGGGCCACGATGGAGCGTTCGGCGCGCATCAGACGCCAGCCGCGCCGCAGGAGGAAGGGCACCGACTTGCGGCCCTCCTTCAGATCGCGCAGGAAGCGGCGGCGGAAGGTCTTCACCGGACCGCGGCTCAGGCACAGCGCGTCGGCCAGGACGCCCAGCTCCCGGCAGCGGACGACGATCTCGGCGGCGAAGATGCCTTCCGCGATGAACAGCGGGGTCCGCCCGATCTCGACCGCCTCCTCGCCGGTGCGCGCGCTGAGCGAGAGGTCGTAGACGGGAACATGAGTGCGCCCGGTGCCGCACAGGTCCACGATCGCGGCGACGGCCGCGTCCGCGTCCCACGAGTCGGGGTGGTCCCAGTCGATGTCGGAGCTGCCGGCGACCGACGGCAGCGTCGGGTCGTCGCCCTCCTTGTAGAAGTCGTCGAGCCGCAGCACGGGAAGGCCGGAGCGGGCCGCGAGCAGGGACTTGCCGGAGCCGGAAGGGCCGCAGAGCAGCACGACTCGGGTCGGTATGGGCGGAGGGGGCGTCACGGGAAACCAGTGTGAGGCATCCACCGGTCCGTCAACGACCCCGCGGGTCGGCTTTGATGCGCGCGTCACATCTCAACTACCCTTCGTGGCGACCTGATCACCTTGCGCATCAGAAGGCGGCATCGACGATGGCCCGACACGACTTCTCCCGCAGCTCCACCGGCCGGCGCGCACTCGCCGCCCTCGCGACCGCCGGAGTGGCGCTGGGCGCGGGCGCCTCGGCCGCCTCGGCGGCGACCGGCGAACCGGTCCCCGACGTGGCGCACAGCCGGCCCACCTCGGTCGGTTCCATCGACGAGCAGGTGGGCGTGCAGGGGGCGCTGGGCGCTCTGCCGTACGTCACCGGCGCCGTCTCCGGCCTCAAGCCCAACCCCCTCGCGGGCACCGGCGTCGACCCCCTGGACAACGGCGTGGGGACCCAGCTCGCCGACTTCCAGCCCCTGACGTCCCGGATGGTGACCGCCCCGGTCGCCCAGGCGCAGTCGGTCGGGTCGGTCCCCGTGCTGGGCGAGGCGACGAAGGTGCTGGGCGGCTGAGCACCCCCGGCGGCAACAGAAGGGGCCGCGTCTCCTGTGGACGGAGAGGAGGCGCGGCCCCGCTCGTGGGGGCGTCGGCGCGACGCCCCCGGGCCGTCAGTACGACGAGCCGGACGCGCCCAGCGAACCCGTCGGGTGCCAGACGGTCTTGGTCTCCAGGAAGGCCGTCATGCGGTCGATGCCGGGAGTCGCCGCCCAGTCGTCCACAGGCTGTGGACGAAGAACGCGCTTGAGGTTGTCGGCCGCGGCGATCTCCAGCTCCTTCGCCAGCGCCTCGTCGGCACCCGCCAGGTCGATCGCGTTGACGTCCTGGTGGGACGCCAGGGGCG
Source organism: Streptomyces sp. P3 (assembly GCF_003032475.1). Classification (NCBI taxonomy): domain Bacteria; kingdom Bacillati; phylum Actinomycetota; class Actinomycetes; order Kitasatosporales; family Streptomycetaceae; genus Streptomyces; species Streptomyces sp. P3. Next base: position 1,078,470 of record NZ_CP028369.1, on the reverse strand, counting down.
CCGCGATCTCCGCCGTGCGGCCGGAGAGGACGTTGACGACGCCGCCGGGCAGGTCGGAGGTGGCGAGCACCTCGCCGAGCGACAGCGCCGGCAGCGGCGACCGCTCGCTCGCGATCACCACGGCCGTGTTGCCGGTGGCGATCACCGGGGCGACGACCGAGACCAGGCCCAGGAAGGACGAGTCCTGCGGTGCCAGGACGGTCACGACGCCCGTCGGTTCCGGCGAGGAGAGGTTGAAGTACGGACCCGCGACCGGGTTCCCGCCGCCCACCACCTGGGCGATCTTGTCGGTCCAGCCCGCGTACCAGACCCAGCGGTCGATCGTCGCGTCCACCGCCGCGGCCGCCCGGGACTTCGACAGGCCCTCGGCGTCGGCGACCTCGCGGGCGAACTGCCCCCGGCGCCCCTCCAGCATCTCCGCGACGCGGTAGAGGATCTGGCCGCGGTTGTACGCCGTGGCCCCGGCCCAGCCGCCGAACGCCTTGCGCGCGGCGACCACCGCGTCACGCGCGTCCTTGCGGGACGACTGCGGCGCGTTGGCCAGCCACCTGCCCTGTGCGTCGGTCACCTCGTACACCCGGCCGCTCTCCGAACGCGGGAACTTCCCGCCGACGTACAGCTTGTAGGTCTTGAAGACGCTCAGACGCGGCTGCTCGGTCTTCTCGGACTTGTCAGACATCGAGGTACGCCTCCAGGCCGTGGCGGCCGCCCTCGCGGCCGAAGCCCGACTCCTTGTACCCGCCGAACGGCGAGGTCGGGTCGAACTTGTTGAACGTGTTGGACCAGACGACGCCGGCCCGGAGCTTGTTCGCCACCGCGAGGATGCGGGAGCCCTTCTCCGTCCAGACGCCCGCCGACAGGCCGTACGGCGTGTTGTTGGCCTTGGCGACGGCCTCGTCCGGAGTGCGGAAGGTGAGGACCGACAGGACCGGGCCGAAGATCTCGTCCCGGGCCACGGTGTGGGCCTGGGTGACGTTCGTGAAGAGCGTCGGAGCGAACCAGTAACCCGCGTCCGGCAGCTCACAGGCCGGGGACCAGCGCTCCGCGCCCTCCGCCTCGCCCTGCTCGACGAGCGAGGTGATGCGGGTCAGCTGCTCCTCGGAGTTGATCGCGCCGATGTCCGTGTTCTTGTCCAGCGGATCGCCGAGGCGCAGCGTCGACAGCCGGCGCTTGAGGGAATCGAGCAGCTCCTCCTGGATCGACTCCTGGACGAGGAGACGGGAGCCCGCGCAGCAGACCTGGCCCTGGTTGAAGAAGATGCCGTTGACGATGCCCTCGACGGCCTGGTCGATCGGCGCGTCGTCGAAGACGATGTTGGCGCCCTTGCCGCCCAGCTCCAGCGTGAGCTTCTTACGGGTGCCCGCGACGGTCTTCGCGATCGCCTTGCCGACGGCCGTGGAACCGGTGAAGGCCACTTTGTTCACGTCGGGGTGGGCGACGAGCGCCGCCCCCGTGTCGCCGTACCCGGGCAGGATGTTGACGACGCCCCTGGGCAGACCGGCCTGACGGCAGACGTCCGCGAAGAACAGGGCGGACAGCGGTGTGGTCTCGGCCGGCTTCAGGACGACCGTGTTGCCGGTGGCGAGCGCCGGGGCGATCTTCCATGCCAGCATCAGCAGGGGGAAGTTCCAGGGGATGACCTGTCCGGCCACGCCCAGCGGCTTCGGCGCGGACCCGAACCCGGCGTGGTCGAGCTTGTCCGCCCAGCCCGCGTAGTAGAAGAAGTGCGCGGCGACCAGCGGCAGGTCGGCGTCGCGCGTCTCCCGGATCGGCTTGCCGTTGTCCAGCGTCTCCAGGACGGCCAACTCGCGGCTGCGCTCCTGGATGATCCGGGCGATGCGGAACAGGTACTTCGCCCGCTCGGCGCCGGGGAGCGCGGACCAGGTGCCGAAGGCCCTGCGGGCGGCCTTCACGGCACGGTCCACGTCCGCCTCGCCTGCCTGGGCGATCTCGGAGAGGACCTCCTCGGTGGACGGCGAAACGGTCTTGAAGACCCTGCCGTCGGCGGCCTCGGTGAACTCGCCGTCGATGAACAGGCCGTAGGAGGGGGCGATGTCGACGACCGAGCGGGACTCGGGCGCCGGTGCGTACTCGAATGCGGAAGCCATGGTGATCAGTCCACCGTCACGTAGTCGGGGCCGGAGTAGCGGCCGGTGGCCAGCTTCTGACGCTGCATCAGCAGATCGTTCAGGAGCGAGGAGGCGCCGAAGCGGAACCAGTGGTTGTCCAGCCAGTCCTCGCCCGCGGTCTCGTTGACCAGGACCAGGAACTTGATCGCGTCCTTGCTGGTGCGGATGCCGCCGGCGGGCTTCACACCGACCTGGACGCCGGTCTGGGCGCGGAAGTCGCGGACGGCTTCCAGCATGAGCAGGGTGTTGGCGGGGGTGGCGTTGACGGCGACCTTGCCGGTGGACGTCTTGATGAAGTCCGCCCCGGCCAGCATGCCGAGCCAGCTAGCCCGCCGGATGTTGTCGTACGTCGACAGCTCGCCGGTCTCGAAGATGACCTTGAGACGGGCGGCCGTGCCGCAGGTCTCGCGGACGGCGACGATCTCGTCGTACACCTTCATGTACCGGCCGGCCAGGAACGCCCCGCGGTCGATGACCATGTCGACCTCGTCGGCGCCGGCGGCGACCGCGTCACGGACGTCGGCCAGCTTCACGTCCAGGGCGGCGCGGCCGGCCGGGAAGGCGGTGGCGACCGAGGCGACCTTCACGTCGGAGCCCGCGACGGCCTCCTTGGCGACGGCCACCATGTCGGGATAGACGCAGACCGCGGCCGTGGCGGGGGCCGTCCGGTCGGTCGGGTCGGGACGGACCGCCTTCGCGCCGAGCGCCCGGACCTTGCCCGGGGTGTCCGCGCCTTCCAGCGTCGTCAGGTCGACCATCGAGATGGCGAGGTCGATGGCGTACGCCTTGGCGGTCGTCTTGATGGAACGGGTGCCGAGCGTGGCGGCGCGCGCCTCCAGGCCGACCGCGTCGACGCCGGGCAGCCCGTGGAGGAAGCGGCGCAACGCGGCGTCGGACGCGGTCACGTCGGTGAGCGCCGGGGCTGCGGTGGGTGCATTGGTGGGCATGGTCACCAGACGAGCATATCTACGCGCGTAGCGGGTGTACACCCCCGGAAGTCGTTCGGGCGCTCGTCGCACGCCGGGGCACCGCGTATGAGCGGATCGCGGGCTTCGGGCACAATCGGGGCCATGACGAGCCCGGAAGACCAGTCACCAGAGCCACGGCCCGCGAAACCCGCGGGCGCCCCGGAGCCCGAACGGCCCGCGGGCACCACGGGGCCCGCGGGGACTCCCGGGCTCTCCGGATCCCCGGGCTCCCCGGCGGACCCTGGTTCTCGGGCCGACCCGGGTTCCCTGTCCGCTTCGGGTTCCCAGGCCGGCGCGGACTCCCCGGCGGACCCGGGTTCTCCGGCGGCTCCGGGGTACCAGGAGCCACCGGAACCCGTGACGAAGGACCGGGTCTACCGGTCGTCCGCGGGCGTCGCCAGTGGTGCGGCGCTGCTCGGGCTGGCCGCCTGGCTCGGCGTCGACGCGATCGTCTCGGGTGAGGGGCGCACGCCCTGGCTGGCGCTCGCGACGCTGATCCTCGTCGTGCCGCTGATCATCGCCTTCACGCTGCGGCCCGCCGTGTACGCGGGCCCGGACCGGCTGCGGGTGCGCAACCCGTTCCGGTTGATCGTGCTGCCCTGGGGCCAGGTCGCCACACTGCGGTCCGGCTACTCCAACGAGGCGATCGCCGTGTCGGGGAAGAAGTTCCAGCTGTGGTCCATTCCCGTCTCGCTGCGGGCGCGCAAGCGGGCCGCCCGGGGGAAGAGCAGCCGCCTCGGCGGGGCCGGCGCGACGGCCGCGGACGGTCCTCAGCGGGCCCGCGGCGACCGGGACGTGGACGAGCTGCGCGAGGTGTGGGAGGCGCGGCAGCAGGAGGAGAGCGCGCAGGGCGAGGTGTCCGTGCGGTGGGCCTGGGAGATCCTGGGCCCGGCCGCGGCGGGGGCCGTGGTGCTGGGGATCCTGCTGGCCGTGGGCTGAGGTCCGGCCGGCGGCCCGCGAACGCGACGTGCGGCAGGTCGGGCGGTGGCCACGACCGAGGGCCGCGTCTGCGCCCGGGTCCGAACAGCGCCGGAAGGCCGAGGCCGGGGCCGGGGCCGGTGTGGGTGCCGGGCCTCCGGGCCGCTGCGGTGAGGCCTGCCGGGCGGGCGTCGGCGGTGCCTCCCCAAGGGGACGTCGGCGGTGCGCCGCCCGCCGTCCGGTCCGCGCCGCCCGCCGCCCGCCGCTCTCCGTCGTCCGCCCGCCGCGCCCGGGCGGTCAGATGCCCGCTGCCGCCGACAGGTCCCGCTTGAGGTCCGTCAGGAGTGCGGTCGCCCTGGTGCGGGCGGCCGGCAGGTCGGCGTGGGCGGCGACCGGGACGACGACTTCCAGATAGCACTTCAGCTTCGGCTCGGTGCCGCTGGGCCGGACGACGATCCTGGCGCCGTCGAGCGTGTAGCGCAGGCCGTCGGTGGGGGGCAGCCGGTCCGTGCCCCGGGTGAGGTCCTCGGCCGCGGTCACGGCCAGGCCCGCGAGGGAGGCCGGGGGCTGCGCGCGCAGCCGGTCCATCGCGCGGGCGATGACGGCGAGGTCCTGCACCCGGACCGAGAGCTGGTCGGTGGCGTGCAGACCGTGCTCCACGGCGAGGTCGTCCAGCAGGTCCAGGAGGCTGCGGCCCTGCTCCTTGAGCTCCGAGGCCAGTTCCGTGACGAGCAGGGCGGCGGTGATGCCGTCCTTGTCCCGGACGCCCTCAGGGTCGACGCAGTAGCCGAGGGCCTCCTCGTAGCCGTAGCGCAGGCCGTCCACGCGGGCGATCCACTTGAAGCCGGTGAGGGTCTCCTCGTAGGGCAGGCCCGCCTTCTCGGCGATGCGGCCGAGGAGGGAGGAGGAGACGATCGACTCGGCGAACGTGCCCCGCGCGCCGCGCCGGACGAGATGCGCGCCGAGCAGTGAGCCGACCTCGTCGCCGCGCAGCATGCGCCAGTCGCCGTCGTGCGGGACGGCCACCGCGCAGCGGTCGGCGTCCGGGTCGTTGGCGATGATCAGGTCCGGGGCCGTCGCGCGGGCGGCGGCGAAGGCGAGGTCCATCGCGCCGGGCTCTTCCGGGTTGGGGAAGGCGACGGTCGGGAAGTCCGGGTCGGGCTCGGCCTGCTCGGCGACGAGGACCGGCTCCGGGAAGCCCGCGCGGGCGAAGGCGGCGAGCAGGACGTCCTTGCCCACGCCGTGCATCGCCGTGTAGACGGTGCGGGCCGTGCGCGGGGAGCCCTGGGCGAGGACGGCGTCCGTGCGGGCCAGATAGGCGTCGAGGACGGCGTCGTCGAGCGTCTGCCAGCCGTCCTCCGGACGGGGGACGTCGTCCAGCGAGACGATCGCGTCGATCTCCGCCGCGATCCCCGCGTCGGCGGGCGGCACGATCTGCGAGCCGTCGCCCAGGTACACCTTGTAGCCGTTGTCGCGGGGCGGGTTGTGGCTGGCGGTGACCTCGACCCCGGCGACCGCGCCCAGGCGCCTTATGGCGAAGGCGAGGACGGGTGTGGGCAGGGGACGGGGGAGCACGGCCGCCCGGAATCCCGCGCCGGTCATCACGGCCGCGGTGTCGCGGGCGAAGTCGGCGGACTTGTGGCGGGCGTCGTAGCCGATGACGACGGTGCCGCCGGCCTGGCCGTTCTTCGTGAGGTAGGCGGCGAGACCGGCCGCTGCGCGGATCACCAGGGACCGGTTCATCCGCATGGGCCCGGCGCCCAGCTCGCCGCGCAGGCCGGCGGTCCCGAACCGGAGGGTGCCGGCGAAGCGGTCGGCGAGCTCGGTGACGTCCCCGGCCTCGATGAGCTTGGCCAGCTCGGCGCGGGTCTCGGGGTCGGGATCCTCCGCGAGCCAGGCCTGGGCGCGGGCGAGGAGATCGTCGTGCACGGGGGTCACCCTCCGGTTGTGTGTGGACGCGGCTTGTCTACCAGCGCGGGCCGGATCCGGCCGGCCCGACTGGGGTTCCCCTCCGGGGAAGTGCGAGAACGAGGCCCGTCCTGAGCCTTGGGGACCGGGGACGGCCGCCCCCGGCGGAGCGCTCAGAGCCGGCCGAGCACCCGGGCCAGCAACGACCCCATGCGCGTCGCGCTGTCCCGGCCGGCCTGGAGGACCTCCTCGTGGTTCAACGGCTCGCCCGTCATGCCTGCGGCGAGGTTGGTCACCAGGGAGATGCCGAGCACCTCGGCGCCCGCCTCGCGCGCCGCGATGGCCTCCAGCACGGTGGACATGCCCACCAGGTCCGCACCGATGGTCCGCGCCATGCGGATCTCGGCCGGCGTCTCGTAGTGCGGACCCGGGAACTGCGCGTAGACGCCCTCCTCGAGGGTGGGGTCGATCTCCTTGCACAGGGCGCGCAGCCGCGGCGAGTAGAGGTCCGTCAGGTCGACGAAGTTCGCGCCGATGATCGGCGAGGTCGCCGTCAGGTTGAGGTGGTCGCTGATCAGCACCGGCTGACCGGGACGCATGCCCTCGCGCAGACCGCCGCAGCCGTTGGTCAGCACGATCGTCTTGCAGCCGGACGCCACCGCGGTGCGCACGCCGTGGGCGACGGCGGCGACGCCACGGCCCTCGTAGTAGTGGGTGCGGCCGAGGAACACCAGCGCCCGCTTCTCGCCGATCCGGTACGAGCGGACCTTGCCGCCGTGCCCCTCCACCGCGGGCGGCGGGAACCCGGGAAGGTCGGTGACCTGGAACTCGGCGTCGGCGGCGCCCAGGGCGTCCACGGCGGGCGCCCAGCCGGAGCCCATCACGAGGGCGACGTCGTGGGTCTCGGCGCCGGTCAGTTCGCGCAGGCGCGCGGCGGCGGCGTCGGCGGCGGCGTGCGGGTCGCCCTGGATGTCGTCCGGGAGAAGAGATGCGTTCACGCGGGAGAGCGTAGCCGGTTTGTTCCTACGCGCGTAGATGACAGAGCCCACGGGAATGCGATCGTTGTCTTGTCGTTTCCGACGAGGGGCGGCCGCGGCGCCCTCAGGCGTCCGTGATCAGGATGTCCTTGTCGTTGAAGACCTCGACGATGAAGATCAGTAGGCGTCCACGGCTGACCGTGTACTCGACCAGGATGTTCTGGGTCAGGCGGATCGTGCGGTCGTCTCCGGTGGACCCCAGGGGCCTCGACACCGAGAGGAACGGATCGCGCGCCAGCAGGGCGATGCCCTTGTCGAACGCGGCGCGCTGCTGATCGTCGAGCCGGTCGCGGGCCTCGGCGGCCTGCACCGTGTAGTAGACGTCGTACGTGCTGGGGCCCATGCCGATCTCCCGTTGCCGCGCAGATGCTCCGAGTGTAGAAGGCGGCCGCGCTCAGCAGGGCCTCTTGCGGAGCTCCATCACGTAGTCGTGGGGCGCACCTGCCGATTCCGCCGCGTCCGCGACCTCGCCCAGGTACCGTGCCGACGGCAGACCGCCCTCGTAGCCGTTCAGTACGTACATCCAGGCGGACTCCTCGCCCTGGAGCGTCTGCACCCGTACCCGGGCTCGCCGGTAGATGCCGAGGCCCACGCCCTCCCAGCGGTCCAGCGACTCCTCGTCCATGGGGGCGACGTCGTACAGCGCGACGAACACCTGCGCGCCGGGCTCCTCCACGACCGTCGCCAGCGCGCCCTCCCAGCCGAGCTGCTCGCCGCCGAACGTCAGCCGCCAGCCGTTCAGCCAGCCGGTGGCGCGCAGCGGTGAGTGCGGGGTGCGGCGGGACATCAGCCGCGCGTCGAGGTTGCCGGCGTACGCGGCGTAGAGCGACATGCAAGGAGAGTACGGCAGTGCGCGCAGGCGTCACTCTGGTCACAGTCCCGGCTCCCGCGGCCCCCGGGGCGGTGCCGGCGCGTCCCGTACGGGAGAATGGAGTATGTGACTCGGATCGTGATCATCGGTGGCGGACCCGGCGGCTATGAGGCGGCCCTGGTGGCCGCGCAGCTCGGCGCGGAGGTGACCGTCGTCGACTGCGACGGTCTGGGCGGAGCGTCGGTGCTGACCGACTGCGTGCCGTCGAAGACCCTTATCGCTACGGCCGAGGTCATGACGACCTTCGACTCGTCGTACGAGGAACTCGGCATCATCGTCGCCGACGACACCCCGCCGCTGGAGCAGGCGGCCCGGGTGGTCGGGGTCGACCTCGGCAAGGTGAACCGGCGGGTGAAGCGCCTCGCGCTCGCCCAGTCGCACGACATCACCGCCTCCGTCACCCGGGCCGGCGCGCGGGTGCTGCGCGGCCGCGGCCGGCTGGAGGGCATGCAGGCCCTGGACGGCTCGCGCAAGGTAGTGGTCAGCGCCGCCGACGGGACGGAGGAGACCCTCACCGCCGACGCCGTGCTGCTCGCCACCGGCGCCCACCCGCGCGAGCTGCCGGACGCGCAGCCCGACGGCGAGCGCATCCTGAACTGGACCCAGGTCTACGACCTCGCCGAGCTGCCCGAGGAGCTGATCGTGGTCGGCTCGGGCGTCACCGGCGCGGAGTTCGCCGGCGCCTACCAGGCCCTCGGCTCCAAGGTCACCCTGGTCTCCTCCCGTGACCGCGTGCTGCCCGGCGAGGACCCGGACGCGGCCGCCGTCCTCGAGGACGTCTTCCGCCGTCGCGGCATGAACGTCATGGCCCGCTCGCGCGCCGAGTCCGCCAAGCGGGTCGGCGACCGGGTCGAGGTCACCCTGTCCGACGGCCGGGTGATCACCGGCTCGCACTGCCTCATGGCGGTCGGCGCCATCCCCAACAGCGAGGGGATGGGGCTCGAGGAGGCGGGCGTCAGGGTCCGCGAGTCCGGGCACATCTGGACCGACAAGGTCAGCCGCACCACCGCCCCGGGCGTCTACGCGGCCGGCGACGTGACGGGGATCTTCGCCCTCGCCTCCGTCGCCGCCATGCAGGGCCGGATCGCCATGTACCACTTCCTGGGCGACGCGGTGGCCCCGCTCAACCTCAAGACGGTCTCCTCGAACGTCTTCACCGACCCCGAGATCGCCACCGTCGGGTACAGCCAGGCCGACGTGGACGGCGGGAAGATCGACGCCCGGGTCGTCAAGCTGCCGCTGCTGCGCAACCCGCGCGCCAAGATGCAGGGCATCCGGGACGGCTTCGTCAAGATCTTCTGCCGGCCCGGCACGGGCATCGTCGTCGGCGGTGTGGTCGTCGCCCCACGCGCCTCGGAACTGATCCACCCCATCTCGATCGCCGTCGACAACAACCTGACGGTCGAACAGATCGCGAACGCGTTCACCGTGTACCCGTCCCTTTCGGGGTCGATCGCGGAGGTGGCGCGACAGCTGCACACCCGGAAGGCGTCGGGCGAGGGCTGACCGGCCGTTCCGACCGCCCCGGCCGTCCGCCGGACTCCCCGCCGGTCAGGGGAAGTTGACCGGCGGGCCGGTGCGGCACCGGCGGAGGCACGGAAGGCATGGGTGACGAAAGGGAGCCCTATACCACCCGCAGTGCCGCTGCGCGAACAACTTCTACTATTCGGCGCAAAGAGCTGAAAGCAGACGGTCGTCCGCGTTACTGTCAGTTTCGTGTTCGCTGCAGAACGTCGTCAATTGATCCTCGAAATGGTGCGAGCGAACGGGGCCGTGTCGCTCCGTGAACTCGCCCGCGTCGTCCAGACCTCCGAAGTGACCGTGCGGCGGGACGTGCGCGCACTGGAGGCAGAAGGACTCCTCGACCGCCGGCACGGCGGTGCGGTATTGCCGGGCGGTTTCACGCGGGAGTCCGGCTTTCCGCAGAAATCCCATCTCGCGACCGCCGAAAAGACCGCCATCGCGGACCTCGCCGCCAACTTCGTCGAAGAGGGCGAGGCCATCGTGGTCGGGGCGGGCACCACGACACAGGAGCTGGCCCGCCGGCTCGCCCGGGTGCCCGGACTGACCGTGGTCACCAACTCCCTTCTGGTGGCACAGGCCCTGGCCCACGCCAACCGGGTCGAGGTGGTGATGACGGGTGGCACCCTGCGCGGCTCCAACTACGCCCTGGTGGGCAGCGGCGCCGAACAGTCCCTCCAGGGGCTCAGGGTCTCCCGCGCCTTCCTCTCCGGGAGCGGGCTGACCGCCGAGCGCGGGCTGTCCACGTCCAACATGCTGTCGGCGTCGGTCGACCGGGCGCTCGTCCAGGCGGCCGCCGAGGTCGTCGTCCTCGCCGACCACACCAAGCTCGGCACCGACACCATGTTCCAGACCGTGCCCACGGACCTCGTCACGCGGCTGGTGACGGACGAGCCGCCCGCGCACGACGACCGCGCCGCCACCGAACTGCAGGCCCTGGCGGACCAGGGGGTGCAGATCGCCGTGGCCGGGGCGTCGGGAAGCCCGGGGGGTGATGCGGTCCCGGCGCGCCACCAGCAACAGCGCCGGGACGTACCGCTGCCGGCGCCGCGGCGGGGCCAGGTCCCCGGCGCCGCGCCGGGTCTGCGCGCCGGATCCGTTCTGGGCGAGCAGGTTCCGGGCGCGGAGCGGGGCAGGGTTGCGGATCTGCGTCGTCGGTGACGTCGCGGGTCCGCTGCTGGGGGCTCCGCCCCCAGGCCCCCGTTCGGCCCTGAACGGGCCTCGTCCTCAAACGCCGGACGGGCTGATGGTGTGGGCCGCGTGTTCCAGTGCGCCGGACGGGCCGATGGTGTGGGCCGCGTGTTTCAGTGCGCCGGACGGGCTGATGGTGTGGGCCGCGTGTTCCAGTGCGCCGGACGGGCTGATGGTGTGGGCCGCGTCTTCCAGCGTGCGTGGGGTTGCGACTGGAGTGGGGGCTTGACGTGGTGAGGCGCCCGGGGTGGCGGGCGCCTCACCACGGTGAACGGTGGGGTCAGTCCTTGATCTCGCAGATCGCCGCGCCCGACGTGATGGACGCGCCGACCTCCGCGCTGAGGCCCTTGACGGTGCCGGAGCGGTGGGCGTTCAGGGGCTGCTCCATCTTCATGGCCTCCAGGACGACGACCAGGTCGCCCTCCTTGACCTCCTGGCCCTCCTCGACCGCGACCTTGACGATCGTGCCCTGCATCGGAGAGGCGAGGGTGTCGCCGGAGGCCACGGGGCCGGACTTCTTGGCCGCGCGGCGCTTCGGCTTGGCGCCCGCCGCGAGGCCCGTGCGGGCCAGCGACATGCCGAGCGAGGACGGGAGGGAGACCTCCAGGCGCTTGCCGCCGACCTCGACGACGATCGTCTCGCGGTCCGTCTCGTCCTCGGCGTCGGTGTCAGCCGAGGCGGAGAAGGCCGGGATCTCGTTGACGAACTCGGTCTCGATCCAGCGGGTGTGGACCGTGAAGGGGGCGTCGGAGCCGGTGAGTTCGGGGGCGAACGCCGGGTCCGCGACCACCGCGCGATGGAACGGGATCGCCGTGGCCATGCCCTCGACCTGGAACTCGGCCAGGGCGCGGGCCGCCCGCTGCAGCGCCTGCTCGCGGGTCGCGCCGGTGACGATCAACTTGGCGAGGAGGGAGTCCCAGGCCGGGCCGATCACGGAGCCGGACTCGACGCCGGCGTCCAGGCGGACGCCCGGGCCCGACGGCGGGGCGAAGAGGGTGACCGTGCCGGGGGCCGGCAGGAAGTTGCGCCCCGGGTCCTCGCCGTTGATGCGGAACTCGAAGGAGTGGCCGCGCAGTTCCGGGTCACCGTAGCCGAGCTCCTCACCGTCGGCGATGCGGAACATCTCGCGGACGAGGTCGATGCCGGCGACCTCCTCGGTCACCGGGTGCTCGACCTGGAGTCGCGTGTTGACCTCCAGGAACGAGATCGTGCCGTCGACGCCGACGAGGAACTCCACGGTGCCGGCGCCGACGTAGCCGGCCTCCTTCAGGATGGCCTTGGAGGAGGCGTACAACTCGGCCGTCTGCGCCTCGGAGAGGAACGGCGCCGGGGCCTCCTCGACCAGCTTCTGGTGGCGGCGCTGCAGGGAGCAGTCACGGGTGGAGACGACCACCACGTTGCCGTGGCTGTCGGCGAGACACTGCGTCTCCACGTGCCGCGGCTTGTCCAGGTAGCGCTCGACGAAGCACTCGCCCCGGCCGAAGGCGGCGACCGCCTCGCGGACCGCCGACTCGTACAGTTCGGGGACCTCTTCGAGGGTGCGGGCGACCTTGAGACCCCGGCCGCCACCGCCGAACGCGGCCTTGATCGCGATAGGCAGGCCGTGCTCCTCGGCGAAGGCCACGACCTCGTCGGCGCCGGAGACCGGGTCGGGCGTGCCGGCCACGAGAGGCGCGCCGGCGCGCTGGGCGATGTGCCGGGCGGCGACCTTGTCACCGAGGTCGCGGATGGCCTGCGGCGGCGGGCCGATCCAGATGAGGCCCGCGTCCAGGACCGCCTGGGCGAACTCGGCGTTCTCCGAGAGGAACCCGTAACCCGGATGGACGGCGTCCGCGCCCGACTCCCGGGCCGCGTTCAGCACCTTCTCGATGTCGAGATAGCTGGTCCCGGGAGTGTCACCGCCCAGGGCGAACGCCTCATCCGCGGCGCGGACATGCAGAGCGTCCCGGTCCGGGTCGGCGTATACGGCCACGCTCGCGATACCGGCATCCCGGCATGCCCGGGCCACGCGGACAGCGATTTCGCCACGGTTGGCGATGAGCACCTTGCGCACGATTGAGGCTCCCTCCTTGAAACAAGCCGAGTTTAGGGACTGCCGACACGACTCATCGACCCGTGCCCACAGGTGAGCTTGCCCACACGGAGCGTGATGCGAGGCTCACTCGACACCGAAATCCCTTGCAGTACCGCCGTACGCAGCACTCCTCCCGGAAACCCTAGCCCTCTGATGTGGTCAAGGTCTCTGTGAGAGCGTGCTGCGGCCCACTCCGTTTCTTTGTCGAGTCCCTACGAATGGCCCAATGATTCTTTGCCCCTGGCAGAACCCTTGTCCCAGGGTTTACCCGTTAGTAGCGTTCAGGATGTCTCGAACGTACTTGAGGTAACAGCACCCTTGCTCGGGTCGGGGTCGAAAGTGGGTGGGGACCGGTGGTTCGCAGACCGGTGGCGTGGATCGTGGCGGTCGTGCTCTTCGCGGAAGGGCTCGGCGTCGCCGCGCTGAACTGGTTCATGGGCGTCGTGGTGGACCGGCAGGACATGTCCCTGGCCGGCCTGGACCCGGACGTCATGTCGACGTCCTCCAAGGTGGGCGGGATCGTCTTCGGCCTCTACTTCGTCCTGTGCGGCGTGGTGGCCCTGCTGGTGGCGCTGCGCGACCGCGCCCCCGCCGGGTTCGGGCGGGTGCTGTTGATCAGCGCCGCCGTCGTGCACGGGCTGCTGGGCGCGTTCGCCTGGGGACTGCTGGGCGTGCCGCAGTTCGTGTTCATGGTGGTCGTGCTCGCGCTGATCGTGCTGCTGCTGATGACCTACGACGCCCGGCCGCGGCCCGCCGCCCCGGCGCCCGAGGACGCCAAGGGCGGCGACGGCGGCTCCCCGGCCCCGCCGGTCACGCCGCCGCCCGTCACGCCTCCGGCGGCGCCCACAACTCCGTGATGCCGACGCCCAGCTGCGCCAGCAGCCGGCGCAGCAGGGGCAGGCTGAGCCCGATCACGTTGCCGTGGTCGCCGTCGATGCCCTCGATGAACGGTGCCGAGCGGCCGTCGAGGGTGAACGCCCCGGCCACGTAGAGGGGTTCGCCCGAGGCGACGTACGCCGCGATCTCCGCGTCCGTCGGGTCGCCGAAGCGGACCACGGTGGACGCGGTCGCGGAGGTGTAGCGCCCGCTGACGGTGTCGTAGACGCAGTGGCCGGTCTGCAACGTGCCGGCCCGGCCGCGCATCGCCTTCCAGCGCGCGGTGGCCTCCTCGGCGTCCGCAGGCTTGCCCAGCGCCTCGCCGTCCAGGTCGAGCACCGAGTCGCAGCCGATCACCAGGGCGCCCTTGACGTCGGGCTTCGCGGCGACGACGGAGGCCTTCGCCTCCGCCAGGGCGAGCGCCAGTTCTGCGGGGGTGGGGGCGGTGACGGCGTCCTCGTCCACCCCGCTCACGATCACCTCGGGGGTGAGACCGGCCTGCCGCAGCAGGTTCAGCCGGGCGGGGGACTGGGAGGCGAGGACGAGGCGGCGCGCAGCGGTCATGCGGTCAGCGTATCGCCGGTGCTCTCATCGGACGCCGAGCACGATCATCGCCAGCACCATGGCCAGCGCGAGGAAGAGGCCGAGTCTGCGCAGGGTCTCCTGCATGTCGCGGAGTTCCTCGGGGGGCTCGTTCTCGGGGTCGGACCACAGCATGCCACCAGCGTGCGGCCCGGCGGCTTGACGGCGCCTGAGTACCCGTACTCAAGTCGTGGGCCCGCAGTCGTCCACCGCATGTTCGGCCGCGGGCCGGCGGGGGCCGGCCGCGCACGTGCGGCGGAGCCGCACGGCGAAACGGCCCCCGCCCGGAGAGCAGGAGGCAGGCGGGCCGTGCTCAGCTCGGCCAGTAGGTGCGGGTCCAGGACGCCCGGCCGGGCGGGGGTACGCGCCGGCCCGCGATGCGGGCGGGGTCGGACCACGCGTCCCTCGGGGGCTCCGCGCCGGACGGCGGCGCCGCCGCCACCGCCGCGGCGCGGGCCCTGACCACCGCCAGAGCGGCGGCGAGCTCCTCCGGGGTCGGGTTGCCCCGTACGACCTTGATCGTCACAGCGGCTCCTTAGAGGGGGATGTTGCCGTGCTTCTTCGGGGGCAGGGATTCCCGCTTGGTGCGCAGCTGACGCAGTCCGCGCACGATGTGCCGACGGGTGTCGGACGGCATGACCACCGCGTCGACGTAGCCGCGCTCGGCCGCGATGTACGGGTTGAGGAGGGTGTCCTCGTACTCCCGGATCAGCCGGGCGCGCACCGCCTCGAGGTCCTCGCCGCCCGCCTGCGCCTCCGCGATCGTGCGGCGGTGCAGGATGTTGACCGCGCCCTGGGCGCCCATGACGGCGATCTGGGCGGTCGGCCAGGCCAGGTTGAGGTCGGCGCCCAGGTGCTTGGAGCCCATCACGTCGTACGCGCCGCCGAAGGCCTTGCGGGTGATGACGGTGATCAGCGGGACGGTTGCCTCCGCGTACGCGTAGATCAGCTTCGCGCCTCGGCGGATGATGCCGTCGTGCTCCTGGCCGACGCCGGGCAGGAAGCCGGGCACGTCCACGAACGTGATGACCGGGACGTTGAAGGCGTCGCACGTGCGCACGAAGCGGGCCGCCTTCTCGGAGGCCGTGATGTCCAGACAGCCCGCGAACTGCATGGGCTGGTTGGCGACGATGCCCACCGGGTGGCCCTCGACGCGGCCGAACCCGGTGAGGATGTTCGGCGCGAACAGCGCCTGCGTCTCGAAGAACTCGGCGTCGTCCAGCACGTGCTCGATCACCGTGTGCATGTCGTACGGCTGGTTCGCGCTGTCCGGCACGATCGTGTCCAGCTCGAGGTCCTCGTCGGTGACGGACAGGTCCGCCTCCTCCGCGAACACCGGCGCCTCGGACAGGTTGTTGGACGGCAGGTACGACAGCAGCTGCTTGACGTACTCGATGGCGTCCTTCTCGTCGCCGGCCATGTGGTGCGCCACGCCCGAGACGGAGTTGTGGGTGCGCGCGCCGCCCAGCTCCTCGAAGCCGACGTCCTCGCCGGTGACCGTCTTGATGACGTCCGGGCCGGTGATGAACATGTGCGACGTCTGGTCGACCATCACCGTGAAGTCGGTGATCGCGGGGGAGTAGACGGCCCCGCCCGCGCACGGGCCGACGACCAGGGAGATCTGCGGGATCACCCCGGACGCGTGCGTGTTGCGGCGGAAGATCTCGCCGTACGCGCCCAGCGAGGCCACGCCCTCCTGGATACGGGCGCCGCCGGAGTCGTTGATGCCGATGACCGGGCAGCCGGTCTTCAGCGCGAAGTCCATGACCTTGACGATCTTCTGGCCGTAGACCTCGCCCAGCGCCCCGCCGAAGACGGTGAAGTCCTGCGAGAACACGGCGACCGGGCGGCCGTCCACCGTGCCGTACCCGGTGACGACGCCGTCTCCGTACGGGCGGTTGTTCTCCAGACCGAAGTTGGTGGAACGGTGCCGGGCGAACTCGTCCAACTCGACGAAGGAACCCTCGTCGAGCAGCAGCTCGATCCGCTCACGGGCCGTCAACTTGCCCTTGGCGTGCTGCTTCTCGACGGCGCGCTCCGAACCGGCGTGCGTCGCTTCCTCGATGCGCCGCTGGAGATCCGCGAGCTTGCCCGCGGTGGTGTGGATGTCGATCCCTGGGATCTCGTGGCGCTCTTCCGGCTCGGACATCGGGATGCGGCTCCCTGCCTGCTCAAAAGGGGGGACGGTTACTCATCCGTAGCGTAGTGCTGCCCCTACGGATCGGCAGTGCGGTGTTCAACACACCTAGGGTGGCTTGCATGACACCGCGAGATGCATCAGAGGCGGGCGGCGGCGGCCGGTGGTCCGACCTCGACCGCCCGCCCCTCAACGCCGCGGCCCTGCGCCGGGCGCTGGTACGGGAGGGCGGCCTGTGGTCCGGGGTGGACGTGGTGCAGCGCACCGGCTCCACCAACTCCGACCTGGTGACCGCCGCGGGCGAGGGCAGGGCGCACGAGGGCGCGATCCTGGTGGCCGAGGAGCAGACCTCGGGCCGGGGCCGCCTGGACCGCCGGTGGACGGCGCCCCCGCGCTCCGGACTGTTCTTCTCCGTGCTCCTCACGCCGGGCGAGGTGCCGGTGGCCCGCTGGGGCTGGCTGCCCCTGCTCACCGGCGTCGCGGTCGCGACGGGGCTGTCCCGGGCGGCGGGCGTCGACACGGCACTCAAATGGCCCAACGACCTGCTGGTGACCGTCGGCGGGGAGGAACGCAAGGCCGGCGGCATCCTCGCGGAACGGGCCGGCACGGACGCGGTGGTCGTCGGCGTCGGTCTCAACGTCACCCTGCGCGCGGAGGAGCTGCCGGTGCCGCAGGCGGGTTCCCTGGCGCTGGCCGGGGCGGTCACCACGGACCGGGACCCGCTGCTGCGGGCCGTCCTGCGGTCGCTGGAGGAGTGGTACGGACGCTGGCGTGCCGCCGGCGGCGACCCGGCGTCGAGCGGCCTGCAGGAGACGTACGCGGCCGGATGCGCGACCCTGGGACGGACGGTGCGGGCCGAGCTGCCCGGCGACCGGTCGCTGGTCGGCGAGGCGGTCGCGGTCGACGGCGACGGCCGCCTCGTCATCGCCACCGAGAAAGGGGTGCAGGAACCGGTGGGGGCGGGCGACATCGTCCACCTGAGACCGGCGTGACGCACGACGAAGCGTGGGCCGGGCAGGGTGTCCGAGCCCGTCCGGCGGCCTGCCTTGGGGGAGTTCGGGGCGACCGGACCCGAACGGGGCCTCGGCCCCTGCCGAACCGAACGGAGTGAGCTGGCGCACACCTGCCGTAGAGTTGAGGCCGGTCGAAACCTGACCGCGGAAGATCGGAAGGGCAGCAGGCGTGACCGTCGACGACACGGGCTCCGGCGCGGGCGAGGACGGCCGGGGCAACCTGCCGGCCGCCGACCCCGGCGAGCCGGGCGACCCCGGTGAGGACCCGCACCCTCTCGCGCTGCGCCTCGAACAGCTCATCCTCGGCGCCGAGCGCCGATACACCCCCTTCCAGGCCGCCCGCAGCGCGGGCGTCTCCATGGAGCTGGCGTCGCGCTTCTGGCGGGCGATGGGCTTCGCCGACATCGGGCAGGCCAAGGCGCTCACCGAGGCCGACGTCCTGGCCCTGCGGCGGCTGGCGGGTCTCGTCGAGGCCGGGCTGCTGAGCGAGGCGATGGCCGTACAGGTGGCGCGGTCCACCGGGCAGACCACCGCCCGTCTGGCGGAGTGGCAGATCGACTCGTTCCTGGAGGGCCTGACCGAGCCGCCCGAGCCGGGCATGACCCGCACCGAGGTCACCTACCCGATCGTCGAGCTGCTGCTGCCCGAGCTGGAGGAGTTCCTCGTCTACGTCTGGCGCCGCCAGCTCGCCGCCTCGGCCGGCCGGGTCGTGCAGGCCGCCGACGACGAGGAGATGGTGGACCGGCGGCTCGCCGTCTGCTTCGCCGACCTCGTGGGCTTCACCCGGCTGACCCGCCGGATGGAGGAGGAGGAACTCGGCGAGCTCGTCGAGGCCTTCGAGACCACCTCCGCCGACCTGGTGGCCGCCCGGGGCGGGCGCCTGATCAAGACCCTCGGCGACGAGGTGCTCTACGCGGCCGACGACGCGGGCACCGCCGCCGACATCGCGCTGCTGCTGGTCGAGACGATGAGCAACGACGAGACGATGCCGGAACTGCGCGTAGGGATGGCGTTCGGCACGGTCACCACCCGGATGGGCGATGTCTTCGGCACGACGGTCAACCTGGCCTCCCGGCTGACGTCGATAGCTCCCCGCGACGCCGTCCTGGTGGACAGCGCCTTCGCCGAGGAGCTGATCCGCACCGGTGACGCCCCCTCCTCCGAGGCCGAGGCCGCGGAGGAGGCGGCCGCCGCGGAGAAGGAGGGCGAGGAGCCACCGAAGTACCGCTTCGCCCTGCAGCCGATGTGGCAGCGCCCGGTACGCGGCCTGGGTGTGGTCGAACCCTGGCTCCTCACCCGCCGCAACGACACCGACATCTGACCCGCACCGCTGACGGACGTGTTCCGTACATCGCTGACGTACGCCCGCGCCGGGACGCGGCTGACGGCTGACGGCTGGCGCTGATGGCCGGCCGATGGCGCCTGCCTGCGGCGGGCGGGTGCGTCGCCGTCCCGGCCCGCGGCGGGCCCGCGGCCGGTGCCGCGGCCGGAAAGGCCGGAGAGCCGGTGAACCCTTCCGGCCCTGCCCCTACCGCTGCGACGCCGGGGCGCTCAGGGGGTCCACGCAGAGGCCGATGATCGGGACGCAGAGCTCCGGCCGGCGGGGCTCTGCGGCCTGCGGCGGGTTCGGCGGCCGGGGCGCCGGGGCGGCGGTGGCCGGCCGGGGCGCCGACGGGGGTTCGGGTGCGGGGGTCGCGGTGGGCGCGGGGGGCGCCGCGCGGGGAGTCGGATCGTAGGTGGCGTCGGGGGGCAGGACGACGGACGTCGGAGCCCCGGGCGCGCCCGGCAGGAGGCCCGCCGCCTCGCGCGCCGGGCCGGGGCTCGCGCCGCCCATGGCGGTGGGCGCGGTGGGGGCGGGCGGGGCGACGGCCGGTCCGGTGGCGGGGTCCCGGCCGCCGTCACGGTCGCCCCCGCTGTCGTCGGCCGCCTTCTCGGCGCCTTTCCCGGTCGTGTCACCGGCGTCGTCGTCCGCGCTCGTGACGAGGTCGGGCCGGGGCTCCGCCTCCGCGGTGCCGAGGGCGCCGGCGCCGCCCGTGTCGGGGGTCGGCCGCAGAAGACTCAGCACGCCCGCGGCCAGCGCGAGGCCGCCCACGGCGAACAGCACCTTGCGGGGGCGTGGCCGGCGGTGCCGGCCCCGGGCGCGCGGCACCCAGGCCGGATGGGCCTCCGCCGCCACGCCCTGCCGTGTCGTCTGGTCCAGCCCGGTCAGCGTGCCGGCCATCATGTTCCTCCCCGATGCGGTGGCGCCCTCGATGCGCCGGGGCGGAGGCACGGTATGCGCGGGCAAGCGCGGTGTGCGCCGAGTTGGGCAGGATGTCACCCGTACGGGTGGCCGGGGTACCGGTACGGAGGAGGCCGGTCTTTCCCTCGCGGCCCGTGACTGGGATGATCGGATCCTGGTAGTTAACCATCGTTAACCGGAGGGCTGTCGTGAGCGGTGTCGTGGGCGGGGAGCGCGTGGGTGAGACGCGTTTCGGGGAGTTCGTGCTGGTGCGGCGGCACGGGGACGGCGGTCATGTCGCGGAGCTGGTCCTCGACCGGCCGAAGGCCATGAACGCGGTCTCCACCGAGATGGCCCGGTCGATCGCGGCGGCGTGCGCGGCACTGGGTGAGGACCGCGGGGTGAGGGTGGTCGTGGTGACGTCCACGCACGAGCGGGCGTTCTGCGTCGGCGCCGACCTCAAGGAGCGCAACTCCTTCAGCGACGCCGAACTGGTGCGGCAGCGGCCCCTCGCCCGCGGCGCGTACACCGGCGTGCTGGAACTGCCGGCGCCCACGATCGCGGCCGTCCACGGCTTCGCCCTGGGGGGCGGGTTCGAGCTGGCCCTGGCGTGCGACGTGATCGTGGCCGACCGTACGGCGGTGGTGGGCCTGCCCGAGGTGTCGGTGGGCGTGATCCCCGGCGGCGGCGGCACGCAGCTGCTGCCCCGCCGGGTCGGCGCGGCCCGGGCGGCCGAGCTGATCTTCACCGCGCGGCGCGTGGAGGCGGCCGAGGCGCGGGAGCTGGGTCTGGTGGACGTGCTGGCGGAGGAGGGGCGGGACCGGGAGGAGGCGCTGGCGATGGCCGCGCGGATCGCCGGCAACTCGCCGGTGGGGCTGCGGGCGGCGAAGCGGGCGCTGCGGCTCGGGCAGGGGCTGGACCTGCGGGCCGGGCTCGAGGTCGAGGACGCGGCATGGCGGTCGGTGGCCTTCTCCGGGGACCGGGCGGAGGGGGTCGCCGCGTTCAACGAGAAGCGGAAGCCGCAGTGGCCCGGCGAGTGAGATTCCGGGGGAGGCCCGCGCCGCTCCCGGCGCCGTCACTCCAAGTGACGCTTCGTGTCTCTTTTTCACCCAAATATCCCTAGCCTGATGTCATGGGCGAGGGCAGTGGGGGTGAGGGCGATGAGTGAGGACGACACGCGCCTGGCGGCCGTGGTGGCGCTCGCGCAGGGCATGGCGGCCGCGCGCACCCCCCGCGAGTCCTGGCGTGCGGCCGCGCTGGGAGCCGGCCGGGCGCTGACGGGAAGCTTCGCCGCGCTCTCGGTGTGGGAACGCGACCTCGGGCAGCTGAGGGTCCTGGTGAACGTGGGGGACCGGGCCGCGGACGAGGCCGAGTTCCCGGAGGCGGAGGCCTACCCGGTGCACCGGTTCCCCGAGATCACCGAGTTCCTGCACGAGCGCTGGGCGGCGGGCGGTGAGCCCAACGCCTGGGTGGAGACCGCCCAGGGCCTCGCCGCCGGCCGTCCCGGCTACTGCCATCAGCGCGTCGCGGCCCTGCGCCGCCGGGGCCGGGGTTCCTGCGTGGTCGCGCCGATCGTGCTGCACGGCCGGGCCTGGGGCGAGCTGTACGTCGCCCGCTCCACCGGGACCCGGGTCTTCGACCGCGACGACGCCGATTTCGCCACCGTCCTCGCCGCCGTCGTCTCCGCCGGGCTCGCCCAGACCGAGCGGCTGGAGGAGGCCCGGCGTCTTGCCTTCACCGACTCGCTCACCGGCCTGGCCAACCGTCGCGCGGTCGACGTGCGGCTGGAGGAGGCGGTGGAGCGGCATCGCGTACAGGGGGTGGTGGTCTCTCTCGTGGTGTGCGACCTCAACGGACTGAAGCGGGTCAACGACACCCGCGGGCACGCCGTCGGCGACCGGCTGCTGGAGCGGTTCGGTTCGGTGCTGTCGCTGTGCGGGGCGATGCTGCCGGGCGCGCTGGCCGCCCGGCTCGGCGGGGACGAGTTCTGCCTGCTGGTCGTCGGATCGCCCGCCGACGCCGTCGTCAAGGTCGCCGACGACCTCTGCCGACGGGCCGGAGAGCTGGAGTTCGGTGACGGCGTGGCCTGCGGGGTCGCCTCGACCGCGGACCCGATCGGACCGGTGTGCTCGGCCCGTCGGCTGTTCCGGCTGGCGGACGCCGCCCAGTACCGTGCCAAGGCCGTGCGGGCCGCCCGGCCGGTGGTCGCCGGACGGCAGGGACCCGACGACCCCGTGGTGCGGCTGGCCGACGAGCCGGAGCCGCATGAGCGGACCTCCGCCGAGCGGCGGCGGTTCCGCGGGCGGCCCTGAGGCGCGGGCGGCGACGGAGCGCCGCGCCGGAACGCGGTGGCGGCTGCGCCGGGACGGGTGGCCGCGCCGGGACGCGGAGACGTTGACACGGCGGCGACGTGACGCATCGGTAAGGGGCGAACCCCGCCCCCACTGGTGACATCTTCGTCTTCACTGCGTACGCTCCTGAATATGGATATGCACACTGTGGTGGTGAGGACGTCCGGCGTGACCGCGTCCGACGTGGTCGCCGTGGCGCGCGACGGCGCCAGGATCGAGCTCTCCGCGGAGGCGGTGGCGGCCCTCGCCGCGGCCCGCGGCATCGTGGACGCGCTGGCGGCCAAGCCCGAGCCCGTCTACGGCGTCTCCACCGGTTTCGGCGCCCTCGCCACCCGGCACATCAGTCCGGAGCTGCGCGCTCAGCTGCAGCGCAACATCGTCCGTTCGCACGCCGCCGGCATGGGCCCGCGGGTGGAGCGCGAGGTCGTCCGGGCGCTGATGTTCCTGCGGCTGAAGACGGTCTGCTCCGGGCACACCGGCGTCCGCCCCGAGGTCGCGCAGACCATGGCCGACATCCTCAACGCCGGCATCACGCCGGTCGTGCACGAGTACGGCTCCCTCGGCTGCTCCGGCGACCTGGCCCCGCTCTCGCACTGCGCCCTCACCCTCATGGGCGAGGGCGACGCGGAAGGCCCGGACGGCGTCGTACGCCCCGCCGGCGAACTGCTCGCCGAGCACGGCATCGCCCCGGTCGAGCTGCGCGAGAAGGAGGGCCTGGCGCTCCTCAACGGCACCGACGGCATGCTCGGCATGCTGGTGATGGCCCTCGCCGACCTCGACATGCTCTACAAGTCGGCCGACGTCACGGCCGCGTTGTCGCTGGAGGCCCTGCTGGGCACCGACAAGGTGCTCGCCCCCGAGCTGCACGCCATCCGCCCGCACCCGGGGCAGGGAGCCTCGGCCGCCAACATGCTGGCCGTGCTTGCCGGTTCGGAGCTCACCGGCCACCACCAGGACGACGCCCCGCGCGTCCAGGACGCCTACTCGGTGCGCTGCGCCCCGCAGGTCGCCGGCGCCGGCCGGGACACGATGGCGCACGCCCGGCTCGTCGCCGAGCGCGAGCTGGCCTCGGCCGTCGACAACCCGGTGGTGCTCCCTGGGGGCACCTCCCAGGCTTTCGGCACTGGGGGAGGGCGGGTGGAGTCCAACGGCAACTTCCACGGGGCGCCGGTCGCCTACGTGCTGGACTTCCTCGCCATCGCGGTCGCCGACCTCGCCTCCATCGCCGAGCGGCGCACCGACCGGCTGCTCGACAAGAACCGCAGTCACGGTCTGCCGCCGTTCCTCGCGGACGACGCCGGCGTCGACTCCGGGCTGATGATCGCCCAGTACACGCAGGCCGCGCTGGTCAGCGAGTTGAAGCGGCTGGCCGTACCGGCGTCCGCCGACTCGATCCCGTCCTCGGCGATGCAGGAGGACCATGTGTCGATGGGCTGGTCCGCGGCCCGCAAGCTGCGCACCGCCGTCGACAACCTCACCCGTGTGATCGCCGTCGAGCTGTACGCCGCCACGCGCGGTGTGGAGCTGCGCGAGGGGCTGACCCCGGCGCCGGCGACGCGCGCGGTCATCGAGGCGGTACGCGGGGCCGGCGTGCAGGGGCCCGGCCCGGACCGGTTCCTCGCCCCCGACCTCGCGGCGGCGGACGCCTTCGTGCGTGCCGGGGGGCTCGTCGCGGCGGTGGAGACGGTCACCGGACCGCTCAGGTAGCACGAGCGGGGCCCCGCCGCACGGAGATGCGGCGGGGCCCCGAAGTTCCCTCAGGCGGAGCGGTGTTACTTGAGCTTCGCGACCTGCGCGTCGATCACGGCCGCCGGCACGGCGCCCATGTCGCCGCCCTTCTCGAACCCGGCGAAGTTCACGGTGTAGAAGGTGGCGACGGTGTTGCCCTTGCGCACCACCTCGGCGTGGAAGGTGGCCTTGCCCTGACCGTCCATGTCGACGTCCTCGACGAACGCCACCGTTTCGTCGCCCTTGCCGGCGCCCTTGTCCGCGGCGACCCTGGTGACCTTGGTGTTCTCGCCGTCGGCCTTCAGGCCGTACCCGCCGGCACAGGCCGTCACACCGTCGGAGACGGCCTTCATCGCCTTCTGCGCGCCGTCGCCCGCGTACGAGGAGAGACCGACGAACGTCATGTCGATGTCGAACGCGTCCGCGAGGTTCGTCGGCTTGGCGGTGGCGGCCGACGTCTTGTCCTCGGCGACCGTGTTGCCGACGCTCGCGTCCGTGTCGCCCGGGGCGAGCGCGGCCGTGGCCCAGGCGAGCGGGTCGCAGGCCGGCTTGTCGGTCTTCACCACGCTCTTGGAGGCCGGCAGGGTGTCGTCGCCCGAGTCGACCTTGTAGCCCTTGAGTTCGCCCTGCGCGAGCAGCAGCTTCTCGAGCTCGGCCTTGGTGAGCGCCTTCGCGGCCGGAGCCGAGGAGGCGGCGGCGGACGAGGAGGCGGATGTCTTGGAGTCCGCGGTGTCCTTCGACCCCTCGTCCGAACAGGCGGTGAGGAGGGAGAGCGACAGCGCGCCGATTGCGGCCGTGGCGCGCAGCCGGGCCCCCGATGATCTCTTCATGTGCGAACTATGAAGAAGTCGTCAACGGAGAGTCAAGTAAATTCAAAAACCCAGACGTTCCCGGCGAATGGAATAAACCACGAATCCCGCACCCAGGGCGAGCAGGGTCGTCCCGCCGACCACGTAGGGGGTGGTGTCGAAGCTTCCGGTGTCGGCGAGCCGGACGCCGTCGTCGGCCCCGGCTCCGGCCTCGGCCCCGGTTTCGGCCGTGGCGTCGGAGAGGGTCCGCGTGGCGCTGCGGTCCGTGCTCCGGTCGGCGGTCCGCGTCACCGTCCCGGTCGTGGTCGTCGACGCGGCCCGCGCCTGGGTCGTGACCTGTGTCGTCGTGACCGTTCTGACCGGGGCGTCCTGGGACGCGTTGGCGGACGGGACGAACCACAGGGCGCCCAGCAGGGTCCCCGCGGCGGTGGCGGTCAGCAACGGACGTCGAGCGGATGACACGGAATATCGATCCCCTTGTGGTGCTGGCGAATTGGCCGTGTGCCCCGATGCTAATGAAAGTCGCGGGTCGCGGGAAAGTTGCGGGAGCCAAGAGCCGTACGCTCCGGCCATGAGCGATGAAAAGACATCACGTTTTGTGCGGGTTCGGGTGGAGATTCTCCTCGAGGTGCACGACGAGGACGCCGTGGCGACGGCGGCGCTGCGGCGGCTCGCCGACGACCCGGAGGTCCCGGACGACGAACGCGTGCATGCCGAGGCGGCTGTGACGGAAGACACCGCGGAGGCCCTCGCCTACCTCGTCGACCCCTTCGACCTGCTCGGAGAGGTTCCCGGGGTGGAGCTCCAGCAGGCCTCCTGGTCCAGTGAACGGGTCGACCACGACCCGGATTCGCCGGAGTGGGACCTCGACGAGGACGATCTCGAGGAGGATGACCGGGCGGACGGCGAAGAAGGCCGCATCGGTTGAGCGTTCCGGGAAACTCGTGACCCCGGACGGCAACCGCCGGCCGGGGTTTCGTCGTCTCAGCAGGCGCACGAACCGACACCCGCACCTTCCGCGCCGCGAACGTGGCGTGCCCCACACCTGGTGCACAGGGGGAACGGGACGAACCGGTCGTAGCGTTGATGGTCTTGACGGGGACTCTCTGGGTTCAGGCAATCGGCAACGATGGAGAAGCGTGTGATGACGGACAGTAGGCGGCGCCGAGGTCTGATGACGGCGTCCGCACTGCTCGGCGGTGTTCTGGTGCTTTCCGCGTGTTCCGGCGGCGGCGACGGCGCCTCGGACGGCGGAGGCAGCTCCTCGCAGGCCAAGGCCGACGAGGCGGCCGCGAAGAAGTCCTCCGAGGCCCAGATCAAGATCACGCCGGCGGACGGTTCGGACAACGCCTCCATCAACAACTCCGCGGCCGTCACGGTGAGCAAGGGCACCCTCACCGCCGTGACGATGACCACCGCCGAGGGCGCGGCCGTCAAGGGCGCGCTCTCCGCGGACAGGACCAGTTGGAAGCCGGACGCGCAGCTCGAGCGCTCCACCACCTACAAGGTGGCGGCCGAGGCCAAGGACTCGAGCGGCCTCGTGGCCCACGAGAACGCCTCCTTCACCACGGTCTCCCCGGCCAACAGCTTCATAGGCAACTTCACGCCCGAGGACGGCTCGACCGTCGGCGTGGGCATGCCCGTGTCGATCACCTTCAACAAGCAGATCACCGACAAGGCGGCCGTCCAGAAGGGCGTCACGGTCACCTCCACCAGCGGTCAGGAGGTCGCCTGTCACTGGTTCTCCAGCCAGCGGATGGACTGCCGTCCCAAGGACTACTGGAAGGAGAACTCCACCGTCACGCTGAAGCTCGCGCTCGACGGTGTGGAGGGCGCCAAGGGCGTCATCGGCGTCCAGCAGAAGACGATCACCTTCAAGGTCGGCCGCAACCAGGTCTCCTACGTCGACGCCAAGACCAAGCAGATGAAGATCACGCACAACGGCACGGTCATCAAGACCATCCCGATCTCGGCCGGCTCGCCCGACAACAAGACGTACGAGGGCCAGATGGTGATGTCGGAGAAGTTCAAGGAGACGCGCATGAACGGCGCGACCGTGGGCTTCACCGACGACGACGGCAAGGGCGAGTACGACATCAAGGACGTGCCGCACGCCATCCGCCTCACCAACTCCGGCACCTTCGTGCACGGCAACTACTGGGGCGCGAAGTCCATCTTCGGCTCGGTGAACACCAGCCACGGCTGTGTGGGCCTGTCCGACACCAAGGGCGCCAACGACACCGGCACGGCCGGCTACTGGTTCTTCACCAACTCGATCGTCGGCGACGTCGTGGTGGTCAAGAACACCGGCGACAAGACCGTGGCCCCGGACAACGGCCTCAACGGCTGGAACATGGACTGGGAGCAGTGGAAGGCCGGTTCGGCCGCCTGAGCCGTCCGCCCCGCCCCCTGCTCTTCGCCGATCCACAGGCTCCCGATGCCGCCCCGAGGGGCGGCATCGGTGTTTCCGGGGTCCGGCACAGCGGCCGGAGCGGCCCCGGCTGTGGCTTCGGTCGCCGGGCGGCCGCCAGGACCCGCGCACTGGTCGAGCGGCCCAAGGTGCTCCTCGCCGACGAGCCGACCGGCAACCTCGACGAGGGCACGCGGGACGAGAGCATGGGCGCCCCGCACACCCTGTGAGCGAACGCCCGCCGGAAGAGCAGCCTCCGGTGGGTGGTTCGTGCTTGCGTGTCCCCATGACCGCAGCCGAGACAGCCACCACACCCACCGGCCCCACCACGGTCGAGTACATCCGCTACCGCATCCCGCAGGAGCGGTCGGCGGAGTTCCTCGCCGCCTACACCCGGGGCGCGCGTCAGCTCGCGGCCTCCCCGCACTGCGTCGACTACGAACTCGCCCGCTGCGAGGAGGACTTCGAGCACTTCGTCCTGCGCATCACCTGGACGTCCACCGAGGACCACCTGGAGGGCTTCAGGACCTCCGACCTGTTCCCCGCCTTCCTCGCCGAGATCCGCCCCTATGTCGGGCACATCGACGAGATGCGCCACTACAAGGCCACCTCGGTGCACGGCTCCGGCGCCGCCGTGCCCACGCTGTACGAGTGGGCCGGGGGCGCGGAAGCCTTCACCCGGCTCACCGAGGTGTTCTACGCCAAGGTGCTCCAGGACGACCTCCTCGCCCCCGTCTTCGCCGGCCTCGCCCCCGAGCACGCCGAACACGTCGCGCTCTGGCTCGCGGAGGTCTTCGGCGGGCCCGAGACCTACTCGGCGACCCAGGGCGGCCACGGCCACATGGTCGCCAAGCACTTCGGCCGCGACATCAGCGAGCCCCAGCGCCGACGCTGGGTCAACCTGATCCAGGACGCCGCGGACGAGGCCGGTCTGCCGACCGACGCCGAGTTCCGGTCCGCTTTCCTCGCCTACGTGGAGTGGGGCACGCGGCTCGCCGTCCACTTCTCCGGTCCGGACGCCAAGCCGCCGGCCGAGCAGCCGGCGCCGAAGTGGGGATGGGGGGCGGCCCCGCCGTACCGGGGCTGAGCACGGCCGACGGGCGCCCGGGGCTCGGCGTCGGCGGCGGCGGACGAACGCGGGCTCGGCGTCCGGGTGAGCGGCCGGGGGCGGGCGTCCGGGGCGCAGGCGTCAGGCGGACGGCGACTGCGACCCGGCCCCCGCCTTCCGCGCGTCGGCGCCCCAGCTCGCCAGCAGTCGCAGCGCCTCCGCCGACGCCGACCCGGGCTCCGCGTGGTACGTCACCATCGTCTGCTCGCCGTCACCGGCCAGCCTGAACCCCTCGTAGTTCAGGGAGAGCTCGCCGACCAGCGGATGCCGCAGCCGCTTCACGCCGTGGCTCTTCTCCTTGACGTCGTGGGTCGCCCACAACCGCCGGAAGTCCTCGCTCTTCACCGACAGTTCGCCCACCAGCGCGGAGAGCCGCGGGTCGTCCGGACAGCAGCCCGCGTCCATCCGCAGCGCACAGACGATGTCGATCGCCTTCTGCTCCCAGTCCACGAACAGGTCCCGGTAGTCGGGGCGCAGGAAGACGAGCCGCGCCCAGTTGCGCTCCGCCACCGGCAGCTCCGCCCAGTCGCCGAAGACCGCCGCGGCCATCCGGTTCCAGCACAGGATCTCCGCGCGCTGCCCGACCAGGTACGCCGGCACCGAGTCCATCGCGTCCAGCAGCTGGCGCAGCGCGGACCGGACCTGCTGGGGCGGCCCGCTCTGCTTCTTCTTGTGCTTCGGTTTCGCGAGGTGGGTGAGGTGCGCGTGCTCGGCGTCCGTCAGCCGCAGGGCGCGGGCGATCGCGTCCAGCACCTCCGCCGACACGTTGCGCCCGTTGCCCTGCTCCAGCCGTGTGTAGTACGCCACCGAGACCCCGGCCAGCTGCGCCAGCTCCTCGCGCCGCAGCCCGGGCACCCTGCGATGCCGTCCGAAGTCCGGCAGCCCCACGTCCTCCGGCTTCAGCCGGGCGCGCCGGGTGCGCAGGAACTCACTGAGCTCGGCACGCCGGTCCAGTGGGGCGCCGGGGGCTTCGGGGCGATCGTCCATGCCGTCCAGTATTCCCGGTCGTACGCCCACCAGCCTGACCCCGCCAGTGGTAGGCACGCCAGTCGTACGCAGAAGCGTGACCTGGGTGAGCACGACGGAATGGGGGAACCTGGACGGCACGCCCGGTCCGAAGGCAGGCCGGGACGAACCCCCTCGCTAGGAGAACCCCCGGCATGACCACCGTTGCCGCGTACGCCGCATCCGCCGCCAAGGCTCCGCTGGAGCGCACGACGATCGAACGCCGCCCGGTGCGCGAGTTCGACGTCCTGATCGACATCGAGTTCGCCGGCATCTGCCACTCCGACATCCACCAGGTCAGGGAGGGCTGGGGCGAGGCCATATTCCCGATGGTGCCCGGTCACGAGATCGCGGGCGTCGTCTCCGAGGTGGGTCGCGGCGTCACGAAGTTCGCCGTCGGCGACCGCGTGGGCGTCGGCTGCCTCGTCGACTCGTGCCGGGAGTGCGACAACTGCCAGGCCGGCCTCGAGCAGTACTGCACCGGCGGTGGCGTCGGCACGTACAACGCCGTCGGCAAGGACGGCGAGCCCACCTACGGCGGCTACTCGAAGAAGATCGTCGTCGACGAGAACTACGTCCTGCGCATCCCCGACGGACTGGGGCTCGACGAGGCCGCACCCCTGCTCTGCGCGGGCATCACCACGTACTCCCCGCTCAGGCACTGGAACGCCGGTCCGGGCAAGAAGGTCGCGATCGTCGGCATGGGCGGCCTCGGCCACATGGGTGTCAAGATCGCGCACGCCCTCGGCGCCGAGGTGACCGTCCTGTCGCAGTCGCTGCGCAAGAAGGACGACGGCCTGAAGCTGGGCGCCGACCACTACTACGCCACCAGCGACGAGAAGACCTTCAAGGACCTGCGCGGCACCTTCGACCTCATCCTCTCCACGGTCTCGGCCCCGCTGAAGCTGGACGCCTACCTGTCCCTGCTGCGGACGGACGGCGCCTTCGTGAACGTCGGCGCGCCCGAGGAGCCGGTCGCACTCAACCTGTTCTCGTTGATCGGCGGCCGCAAGACCCTCGCCGGCTCCGGCATCGGCGGCATCCGGGAGACCCAGGAGATGCTGGACTTCTGCGCCGAGCACGGTTTCGGCGCCGAGATCGAGCTGATCAGCGCCGCCGAGATCAACGAGGCGTACGAGCGGGTGCTCGCCAGCGACGTCCGCTACCGCTTCGTCATCGACGCCTCGACGATCTGACGGTCCGCCGGACGGTCCTCGCGACTCCCACAGATCGCGGTTGTTGCGAGGACCGTTGCAACCCGAGGTCCGCCGGGGCCCTTCCCACCTCGGGGCCGCCGGTCCGGTCGGGGGTCGTGGCGGCCGGGGTGCGGTCCCTCAGCCGCCGGTCCGGAGTCCCTGGAGACCGTCGTAGGCGGCCATCAGGAGGTCGAGTCCCCGGGTGTCCTGCGCGGGTTCGCGCATCTGCTGCGTCACGTAGGCGACCACCATGCGGGCCTCGGGTTCGATCATGACGGTCGATCCGCCCCAGCCGCCCCACCCGTACGTGCCGCCGAACCGCCCGTACCCCAGGCCCCAGCTGATCGGCATGCCGAGCCTGCGGTCCACGCCGCTGAACTGCTCCTCCCACGCACGGTCACGGCCCGCCCGCGACAACAGGCGCACCCCACGGACCGAACCCCCGCACGCCATCGCCGACTGGACGAGGGCGACCGAACGGGCGTTGCCGAAACCGCCGGCCGCCGGGATCTGCGCCCGGCGCCAGGCCACGCTGTTGCCGTCGCGCACCCGGAACGCGGTCGGAGCGGGCGTCGGCGCCGCGTCCGGGCCGGCGGCCGGCCCCGGGGCATCCGTCGCCGCGTCGCCGGCGGCCGCGCCCGCCGTGTAGTCCTCGTCCCGGGACGGCGGCGGCACCGTCAGCGCCACCCGGTGGTCGTGTTCGGCCGACAGCCCGATGCGGAAGTCCGCACCCAGCGGACCCGCGATCTCGTCGGCGAAGAACTCGCCCGGCATCCGGCCGGTGATCCGGCGTACGACCTCGCCCACCAGGAACCCCTGGGTGAGCGAGTGGTATCCGGCCGCGCTGCCCGGCTCCCACAGCGGAGCCTGCGCGGCCAGTCGGGCCGTGGCGGCCGGCCAGTCGTAGACCTCGGCGACCGGACCGAACCAGTCGGGCAGCCCCGCCGTGTGCGCGAGCGTGTGCCGTACGAGCACCGCCTCCTTGCCCGCCGCGGCGAACTCCGGCCAGTAGCGGGCGACCGGCGCGTCCAGGTCGAGCTCGCCGCGGTCGGCCAGCACCAGCGCGCACAACGCCGTCATGGTCTTCGTGACGGAGTAGACGTTGACGAGGGTGTCCCGCTGCCACGGCACCTCGCGAGCCGCGTCGGCGTACCCGCCCCAGACGTCAACCACCGGTTCACCGTCCACGAAGACGGCCACCGATCCGCCCACGTCACCCTCGTCCAGGAGCGCGGCGAAAGCGCTGGGCACCGCGGTGAACAGATCGTCGTACGAGCCCTGAAGGTCGGTCATGCCTGCCATTGAGCCCGCACCGCACCGCCATGGGCAACCGAAATACCGCGCGTCCGAGCCGTCTGCGCCGTCCGCGTCGTCCGAGCCGTCTGCGCCGGCCGGCTGGTCACGATCCGGGGCTGCCCGTGCCGCCGGTGCCGCCCGCCGAGGACTTCGTCAGCGGGGGCGGGAAGTCCTGGGGGCCCATGTCGAGGCGGAACGGCGGATACACGTCGGTCATCAGCGCCGCGTAGGCGGCCACCCGCGCGACCCAGCGGGCCAGCCCGATCAGGAGGTCGAAGAGCTGGACCGGGTAACGGCCGGTGAACGCCAGGACGATCACGGCGACCAGCGACAGGAAGTAGACCAGGCCGCCGCCGTGCCAGCGGTCCGATTCGCCCCAGCCCCACCCCCAGTCGCCGACGAACATCCCCACCACGATGTACTGCGGGATCACCAGCAGCCACCACTTCACCAGGACCAGGCCCCGGGACAGTCGCTCCGGGTAGGCCACGTCGAGGTGCGCCGGGTAGTCGGCCACGTCGGCCAGGGTGAACGGCGGATACCGGTCGGTGCCGAGCGCGGTGTGTGCGTAGTAACCGACACGCCAGTTCCAGCGCAGCACGCCGACGTTGAAGTCGAAGAGCGAGCGGGGGTACTGGCCGGTGAAGAGGATGGCGAAGAACGCCACGACGGTCACGAAGAAGAACGCGATCCACAGGAAGAACAGCACGATGTAGTGCGGGACGGCGAGGAGCCACTTCACCAGCCACAGCCATCTGGACAGCCGGGGGTCGAGGAACGCCTCGATCCGCACGGGTGATCCGGCGACCGGATTCATGTCGATCAGCTCCTCTCGAGCGCCCCCGTCGCGGGGGCCACCGTCCTCGCCCCCGCCCGGACGGGCCGGTGGACGGACGGTTTCCTGATCATGAATTCAGGCTCGCACAGGAACACCCGGGCTGCGACCGGGCCGATCCGACGACCGCCCCCTGCCCGGGCCGATCCGACGACCGCCCCCTGCCCGGGCCGATCCGACGACCGCCCCCTGCCGTCAGGCGCCGGGCGGGCGCCTGATCCGGGCAGGGGGCGGTCGGGTGTCGGGTGTCGGGCAGGTGTGCGGGGGGCGGGAAAATCCGGGGCGGGCCACCGCCCTCCGGGGCGTCCGGGCGGCGGTCAGTGGGGCATGGTCGCCGGGCTGCCGCCGTTCGCCTCGTAGCCCGCGACCGCCAGCGCTCGGTAGACCGCGAACTCCGCCGCCGGGTCCGGGGAGAGCGTCCACGGGAGGGCGCCGACGTGGCCGTCGACGTGGACCAGCTGGCTCATCGCCTCCGACCAGCGCTCGGAGCGGACCAGGAAGAAGACCAGCAGATGGCGGACATGCGCCAGCATCGGGTCGTCGGGCCGGGCCGCGTGCACCGCGAACAGCGCGCCGTGCACCGCCTTCGTCACGACCTCGCTCTGGTAGAAGCTCCTGACCAGGTTGACCTCGGGAAGGTGCTCGAAGACTGCGAAGAGGGGCATCGCCGCGAGCAGGGAACCCCGCGGGGCTCTCGCCGCGGCGGCCTCCGCGAAGTCGTACGCCAGCTCGCGCGAACCGTGCCACTTCTCGCACCAGTAGTGCAGGGCCGCGAGATGCGCCCCCATGTGCGCCGGGTCGCGGTCCAGGATCTTCAGCCAGAGCTGCTCGAACTCGGCCTGCGAGTACTTCATGCCGCGGGCCACCGACAGCTCGACGATGTACGGGACCGGGTCACCGGGTGCCAGCAGCGCCGCCTGCCCGCAGGTGTCCTTCGCCTCCTCCATGATGATCCGGAAGTCGTCCGTGCCCGGCGTCGAGGTGCGCCACGCCTGCTGGACCAGGAACTCGGCGTGCACCGCCGCCCCGCCCGGGTCCTTCGGCGCCTCCGTGCGCCACACCCGCAGCCACTGCCCGCCCGGCGCCTCGGCGACCCCGCCCGGCCGCTGCTGCAGCTCCAGCGCCGCCGCGCCCGCGAAGGCCTGGACGCGCTGCCAGCGCAGCTCGCCCTCCGTCTCGGTGCCGGCCAGCAGCTGCTGCGCGGCCCGGTAGTCCTGCGTGCGCTGCACCACGTCCAGCACGTTGAGCAGGTCCTGGTCGGGGCCGGGCATACGGATGTCCAGCTCCTCCGTGGTCAGGAAGCCGTAGGTCGCCGGGTCCGCGGCGTCCGGATGATCTGCCGGGACCAGCCCGACCAGGCCGCGCCTGCGCCGCAGCAGTGCCAGCAGCACGAAGCCGATCATGATGACGGCCGTCAGGACCCAGAGAATCTCCATGCCACAAGCGAACCAGACCGCGCCGACAATTGGCCAACCCGCTCCCATGCCTGTGGAGAAACGTCCCTGCCGTCCGGTGCCCAGCCGGTGTCCCGCCCGTGCCCCGGACCCGGGCAGGGGGCGGCCGCCGTGGCCCGGACCGGTGGCCCGCTGTGCCCCCCGCCGGGCGGACGGGGCGGTGACGGTGGCTCGGCGGGCGGGCGGCCCGGGGGGTCCGGCGGGCGGGCCGGTGACGGCGGAGCGGGACCGCCGTTGCGGCCGCCGTACCGCACCGGGCCCGCGAGCGGACTACGCTCGGGGCCCATGAGCGACAGGCACATCAGTCAGCACTTCGAGACCCTCGCGATCCACGCGGGCAACACCGCCGATCCCCTCACCGGCGCGGTCGTCCCGCCGATCTACCAGGTCTCGACCTACAAGCAGGACGGCGTCGGCGGTCTGCGCGGCGGCTACGAGTACAGCCGCAGCGCCAACCCGACCAGGACCGCCCTGGAGGAGAACCTCGCCGCCCTCGAGGGCGGTCGCCGAGGTCTCGCGTTCGCTTCCGGACTGGCGGCCGAGGACTGCCTGTTGCGTACGCTGCTCAGCCCCGGCGACCACGTGGTCATCCCGAACGACGCCTACGGCGGCACGTTCCGCCTGTTCGCCAAGGTCGTCGCCCGCTGGGGGGTGGAGTGGTCGGTCGCCGACACCAGCGATCCCGCCGCCGTGCGGGCCGCGATCACCCCGAAGACCAAGGCCGTGTGGGTGGAGACCCCGTCCAACCCGCTGCTCGGCATCACCGACATCGCCGCCGTGGCCCAGGTCGCCCGTGAGGCCGGCGCCCGGCTCGTCGTCGACAACACCTTCGCCACGCCGTACCTGCAGCAGCCGCTGTCGCTCGGCGCGGACGTCGTCGTGCACTCCCTGACCAAGTACATGGGCGGCCACTCGGACGTCGTCGGCGGCGCGCTGATCACCGGCGACGCGGAGCTCGGCGAGGAACTGGCGTACCACCAGAACGCGATGGGCGCGGTGGCCGGACCCTTCGACTCGTGGCTGGTGCTGCGCGGCACGAAGACGCTGTCGGTGCGCATGGACCGGCACAGCGAGAACGCCACCCGGATCGCCGACATGCTGACCCGCCACGCGCGCGTGACGAGCGTGCTGTACCCGGGCCTGCCGGAGCACCCCGGTCACGAGGTCGCGGCCAAGCAGATGCGGGCCTTCGGCGGCATGGTCTCCTTCCGGGTCACCGGCGGCGAGGAGGCGGCGGTCGAGGTCTGCAACCGCGCCGAGGTGTTCACCCTCGGCGAGTCGCTGGGCGGCGTCGAGTCCCTCATCGAGCACCCGGGCCGTATGACGCACGCGTCCGTGGTCGGCTCCGCCCTCGAGGTGCCCGGCGACCTCGTCCGGCTCTCCGTCGGCATCGAGAACGTCGACGACCTCCTCGAGGACCTGCAGCAGGCCCTCGGATAGCAGCCCCGGGCGGTTCCTCACCAGTCGGTGAGCGGTGGAGTCGTCTGCGACGGCGGCTCCACCCACGGCTCGACGACCGCCGCCCAGACGACGAACGCCACGGTCGCGGCGAACAGCAGCAGCCACAGCAGCCGCAGGGCCAGCGTCCGCCGGCGCAGCAGCCGGCTCCCCCGGCGTACGACGTCCGGGTAGAGCTCCGCCGGCAGGGGCGGGGCCGTCCGCTCCATCATCTGCCGGACGGCGGCCTCCCGGGCGGCCCGGTTCACGACGCCGCCGCCTTCGCCCGGCGCACCGCGGGGGCGGGTTCGCGCGGCGGGTGCAGCAGCGTCGCCGTCGCCCGTTCACAGACCGCGTGGACCCGCTCCTCGGGCAACCCCAGCAGCGCCCCCACCTGTTCCTCGGCGACGCCCTCGTACAGCCTCAGGACGAGGACGAGGCGCTGGCGCGGGGTGAGGCGGGCCAGCGCGCCGACGGCCGAACGCGGGCGGGCACGGCCGAAGGGCAGCGTGCCGTACCGGTGCCAGGCGCCGCGTGCGAAGCGGGCCGCGAGGTGCTCACGGGCGTGGTCGTAGGGGTCCTCGCCGCGCAGTCGGTCCCAGGACGCGTATGTGTGCGCGAGAGCCAGGGTCAGCAGACGTCGCGCGCGCGGGTTGTCGTCCGGGGCCTCCGCGGTGAGCAGCGTGGCGGTGTGCAGCAGCCGCCCGCCCGCTCCGGCGACGAACGCCTCGAAGTCCCGGTTCCTGCGGTGTTCCTGGGTCGTACGCCTCTCTCGCACACCGAGCCTCCCGCCTGACGGCGTCCCCTGGACGGCCATCTGCCCCGGTCTCATCTGAGGCCAGGGGCAGGGCGCCGGTCAAGAGCCGCGCACGCTCGCCGGAAAGTCGTCCGCGGGTGTGTGCCCGGGGGTCAGGAGGCGGCCGGTGACTGCTCCGCGCCGGGGACGCCCGCGGAGGCCATCCGGGAGGACAGCGCGGTGTTGAAGCGTGTGAGGAGCGCGCAGAACGCCTCGCGCTCCTCCGGTGCCCAGTCGTCTGTCAGTTCGGCCATCAACTGCCGTCGGGAGGAGCGCACTTCCTCGAGACGCGATGCCCCGCGCGGCGACAGCTGGAGCACCACGGCGCGTCCGTCCTCCGGGTGCGAGGTCCGCTTGACCAGGCCGGTGTCGACGAGCGGCGCCACCTGCCGGGTGACCGTCGAGGAGTCGATCCCCATGCTCGCGGCGAGCGCCTTGACGCCCATCGGACCTTCGTTGTCGAGACGGTTGAGCAGCAGGTACGCGGCGCGGTCCATGGAGTTGCGCACCTGTCCGACGCCGCCGAGCCGGGTCTGTTCGGCCCGGCGCGCGAACACCGCGACCTCGTGCTGCAGCATGTCGAGAAGACCGGTGTCACCGACGGTCGTCATGTCCATCGACATTTCAGGTGTTGTGGGCATGGCCGGGGGCTCACTTCATGAAGAGGCTGCTGGAATGGGGGACAGAGTACGCGGCTGGAAGGCGGGTCGTACCGGCGCTGCGGAAACCGGTCTCGGAGGTTGGTCACAGCGGTCGTTCCCGCCTGTGAACTGCGATGCTGGTGTCATGAGCTACAGCCCGGCTGACTCCTTGCGTGCGGTCACCCTCGACGACGTGCGCGGCGCCCGGAAGATGCTGTCGGGCGTGGCCCGGACCACCGCGATGGAGGGCAGCAGGCACCTGTCCCAGCTCGTCGGGGCGCCGGTGCACCTCAAGTGCGAGAACCTCCAGCGGACGGGCTCGTTCAAGCTGCGCGGCGCCTATGTGCGGATCGCCGGGCTGCTGCCGGAGGAGCGGGCCGCCGGGGTCGTCGCGGCGAGCGCGGGCAACCACGCGCAGGGCGTGGCGCTGGCGTCGACGCTGCTGGGCGTGCGTTCCACGGTGTTCATGCCCCGGGGCGCGCCGCTGCCGAAGATCAGCGCGACCCGGGAGTACGGCGCGGAGGTGCGGCTGCACGGGCAGGTGGTCGACGAGACGCTGGCGGCGGCGCAGGAGTACGCGGTCGCGACGGGCGCGGTGTTCATCCACCCCTTCGACCACCCCGACGT
The DNA here is from genome assembly GCF_003032475.1 of Streptomyces sp. P3. Classification (NCBI taxonomy): domain Bacteria; kingdom Bacillati; phylum Actinomycetota; class Actinomycetes; order Kitasatosporales; family Streptomycetaceae; genus Streptomyces; species Streptomyces sp. P3. The sequence goes on along the minus strand of NZ_CP028369.1, from coordinate 1,041,331 downwards.
CATCGCCGGGCAGGGCACGGTCGGGCTGGAGATCCTGGAACAGTGCCCCGAGGTGCGCACGATCGTCGTCGGGATCGGCGGCGGGGGACTGGCGGCGGGCATCGCGGTCGCGGTGAAGGCGCTGCGGCCGGACGTGCGGATCGTCGGCGTGCAGGCGGCGGGCGCGGCGGCGTATCCGCCCTCACTGGCGGCCGGGCGGCCGGTGTCGATCGGCAACCCCACGACGATGGCCGACGGCATCAAGGTCGGCCGGCCGGGCGACGTGCCGTTCGGCATCATCGGCGACCTGGTGGACGAGGTGCGCACGGTGTCGGAGGGTGAGCTGTCCACCGCGTTGCTGCTGTGCCTGGAGCGGGCCAAGCTGGTGGTCGAGCCGGCCGGGGCGAGTCCGGTGGCCGCGTTGCTGAGCGAGCCGGGCGCCTTCGAGGGGCCGGTCGTCGCGGTGCTGTCCGGCGGCAACGTCGACCCCGTGCTGATGGAGCGGGTGCTGCGGCACGGCATGGCGGCGCAGGGCCGCTACCTGGCCGTTCGGCTGCGGCTGACGGACCGGCCGGGCGCGCTCGCCACCATGCTCGGGGTGTTGTCGGCGGTCGACGCCAATGTGCTCGACGTGGGCCATGTGCGGACCGATCCGCGGCTCGGGCTGACCGAGGCGGAGGTCGAGCTGCACCTGGAGACGAAGGGGCCGGCGCACTGCGCCGAGGTCGGCCGAGCACTGGGCGAGGCCGGTTACACCGTCATCGGCTGAGGCCGCCGGAAAGGATCACTTCCGGCGGGGCAGGAGCCGGCGGCGGTCGCCTTTCCGGGCCCCCCGGACCCCTCGACGGTCGTCCGAGGGCGGTCGCGGCGGGTGTCGGCGCAGGTCGGGCCGGTCTGCGTCACCCGTACGGGAAAGTCCGTTGTGAGACGCGATACATCGCGTTATGGTCGGTGTCACGCCACCTGTCCGTGTTCCCGACGGCAGGACGAAAGGTGTGATCCCGGGTTTCCCGAAGGATTCCCTCCCGAAGTATCCCCAACGACGTGGAGACTCATATGCCAGGCGCCATCTACGCCGAAGGCCTGGTGAAGACCTTCGGCGACGTAAAGGCTCTGGACGGCGTCGACCTCGACGTCCCGGAAGGCACGGTCCTCGGCCTGCTCGGGCCGAACGGCGCGGGCAAGACCACCACGGTCCGCTGTCTGACCACCCTGCTGCGCCCCGACAGCGGCCGCGCGGTGGTCGCCGGCCTCGACGTGCTCAGGCATCCCACCGAGGTGCGCCGCTCGATCGGCCTGTCCGGCCAGTTCGCCGCGGTCGACGAGTACCTCACCGGCCGCGAGAACCTGCAGATGGTCGGGCAGCTGTACCAGATGAGGGCCGGTGCGGCGAAGGCCCGGGCCGCCGAGCTCCTCGAGGAGTTCGACCTCGCGGATGCCGCCGACCGCACGGCGAAGACCTACTCCGGCGGCATGCGCCGCCGCCTCGACCTGGCCGCGGCACTGGTGGTCTCCCCGCCCGTGATGTTCATGGACGAGCCGACGACCGGCCTCGACCCCCGCAACCGGCAGCTGCTGTGGGAGGTCATCAAGCGCCTGGTGTCCGGCGGCACCACGCTGCTGCTGACCACCCAGTACCTCGAAGAGGCCGACCACCTCGCGCACGACATCGCGGTCGTCGACCACGGCCGTGTCATCGCCCGCGGCACCTCCGACGAGCTCAAGGCCCGCACCGGCGGGGAGCGCAGGAGGTGCTGGCCGGCTTCGGCAAGGGCGACACCACCGTCGAACAGCACACCCGCAAACTCACCGTGCCCGTGGCCGGCGGCGCGAAGCTTCTCGCCGAGGTCATCCGCGAGCTCGACGCCCGCGGTATCGAGATCGACGACATCGGCCTGCGCCGCCCCACCCTCGACGACGTCTTCCTGTCCCTGACCGGGCACGTGGCCGAGGAGAAGGCGGAAGTCGACGACGCGACCGGACAGGACAAGGAGCCGCTGAAGTGAGTGCCCTGAACGACTCCCTGGTCATCGCCCGCAGGAACCTGATTCGGATGAGCCGGATTCCCGAGATGATCATTTTCGGACTGGTCCAGCCGATCATGTTCGTGGTCCTGTTCACGTACGTCTTCGGCGGCTCCATGAACATCGGCGGCTCCACCGACGCGGACGTCTACAAGAACTTCCTGATGGCCGGCATCTTCGCGCAGACCGTCACCTTCGCGACCGCCGGAGCCGGCGCGGGCATCGCCGACGACATGCACAAGGGCTTGATCGACCGCTTCCGCTCCCTGCCCATGGCGCGCGGCGCGGTGCTCACCGGCCGGACCATGGCCGACCTCGTCCAGACCGCGCTGACCCTTCTCGTCCTGGCCGTCGTCGCGCTCCTGGTGGGCTGGCGTCCCGGCTTCGCGGAGCCCACCAACTTCGCCAAGGTCATGGCCGGTTTCGGCCTGCTGCTGCTCCTCGGTTACGCCTTCACCTGGATCGGCGCCCTGATCGGCCTGTCGGTCCGCACTCCCGAGGCGGCCACCTCCGGCGGCCTGATCTGGCTCTTCCCGGTGACCTTCATCTCCAACGCGTTCGTGGACTCCTCGCAGATGGCGTCCTGGCTGCAGCCGATCGCCGAGTGGAACCCGTTCAGCGCGACCGTCCAGGCGTGCCGCACGCTCTTCGGCGACCCGGGCGTCTCGACGTCGGACGCGTGGCCGATGGCCCATCCCGTGTGGGCCTCGATCATCTACTCGGTCCTGATCATCGCGCTGTTCAGAACACTGGCCGTCCGCAAGTACCGTTCGGCCACCGCGTGACGGCCGTCCGCGGCGGCCGACGGCAGTGAGGGCCGGCCGCGGCGGACGGACGGCGGGGATGACGAAGCCCCCGGCGGCACGGGGCGCCGGGGGCTCGTCCGGAAGATCCGGGACGGATGGTCCAGGACGGACAGTCCGGGGCGGAGGATCCAGGACCAAGGGTCCGGGACGGGAAGATCCGCGACGGGTCCGGGACGCAAGGTCCGCGAAAGGGCTCAGCCGCTGTAGGGCTCGGCCTTGAGGATGCGCACGGAGGCCTTCTTGCCGTTGGGCAGCTCGTACTGCGCTTCCTCGCCGACCTTGTGACCGATCACGCCGGTGCCCAGCGGGGACTGCGGCGAGTAGGTCTCGATGTCGGAGCTCGCGTACTCGCGCGAGGCGAGCAGGAAGGTCATGGTGTCGTCCTCGTCGCCGTCGAAGGCGATGGTCACGACCATGCCGGGCGCCACCGCGCCGTCGGTGGAGGCGGGTGCCTCGCCCACCTTGGCGTTCTCCAGGAGCTGGGTCAGCTGGCGCACACGGAGCTCCTGCTTGCCCTGCTCCTCCTTGGCCGCGTGGTACCCACCGTTCTCACGCAGGTCCCCCTCCTCGCGTGCGGCGGCGATCTTGGCGGCGATCTCCGTGCGCGCAGGACCAGTAAGGTACTCAAGCTCGACCTTGAGCTTGTTGTACGCCTCCTGGGTCAGCCAGGTGACGGACTCGCTGGTCTGGGTCACAGGTGCTCCTCGTCGGTACTGGGAATACAAAGCATCGCCCACCCAGAAGCATGTTCCTCAGGTGATGGGCGAAACCACGAGCCTAACAATTCAGTGGCCGAAGGGGGAGGACATAAGCCACCAGAATTGCGTCGGGCCAGGTCACCGGATGTGTATTGCCGTCGGCGCCACCCGCCTGAGGGCTCCCGCGTCAGTCGGCGTGACAGCCGAGCAGTTCCGCCGTGGTGCCCGTCGCCGTCGTGCGCAGGGTGACCACCTTGTCGATGCGGGTGTCCGAACCGGAGAACCGGAAGTCCGCCCGGCCCACCTCGGCGCCGTCGGCGGCCTGCGAGCGCACCGTACAGTAGCCGCTCGTACCCGAGTCCTTGCGGACCTCCAGGTGCACCCGCACCGCCGCGTCCGAGGTCGCCTCGAAGGCGATCACCTCGGCGCTGATCTTGTTCTGGCCGACGTAGTGATAGGCGAAGTAGCCCATCAGCGCCAGCAGCAGGGCGCCCAGCACCACACCGGCGATCTTGAGCTTGTGGTCGGCGCGCTCGTCCGAGGAACGGCCGTACCGCCCCTCCGGAAGTCGCGTGCTGGCCGTGCTCATGATCGTCCTCTCGGCGCGGAATTAATCGCCCCCCGATTCGGTCACTATAGAAGCCTGCGATCGCGCCGGTGCACACCGGGCGCCGACTTACCGAGGATTGAGTCTTGACTGACCAGCTGCGACTGATGGCCGTGCACGCCCACCCCGACGACGAGTCGAGCAAGGGCGCGGCCACCATGGCGAAGTACGTGTCCGAGGGGGTGGACGTGCTGGTCGTGACCTGCACGGGCGGGGAGCGCGGCTCCATCCTCAACCCCAAGCTGCAGGGCGACACGTACATCGAGGAGCACATCCACGAGGTGCGCAAGAAGGAGATGGACGAGGCCCGCGAGATCCTCGGCGTCCGACAGGAGTGGCTCGGCTTCGTCGACTCCGGCCTGCCCGAGGGCGACCCGCTGCCGCCCCTCCCCGAGGGCTGCTTCGCGCTGGAGGACGTCGACAAGGCGGCGGGCGAGCTGGTGAGGCAGATCCGCACCTTCCGTCCCCAGGTGATCACCACCTATGACGAGAACGGCGGCTACCCGCACCCCGACCACATCATGACCCACAAGATCTCCATGGTGGCGTTCGAGGGCGCGGACGACACCGAGAAGTACCCCGAGGGCGAGTTCGGCACCGCCTACCGGCCGCTGAAGCTCTACTACAACCAGGGCTTCAACCGCCCGCGCACCATGGCGCTGCACCAGGCGATGCTCGACAACGGCCTGGAGTCCCCCTACGGGGAGTGGCTCAAGCGCTGGGACGAGTTCGGACAGCGGGAGCGCACGCTCACCACGCACATCCCGTGCGCCGACTTCTACGAGATCCGCGACAAGGCGCTGATCGCCCACGCCACCCAGATCGACCCCGACGGCGGCTGGTTCCGCGTCCCGATGGAGATTCAGCGCGAGGTGTGGCCCACGGAGGAGTACGAGCTCGCGAAGTCGCGCGTCGACACCGCCATCCCCGAGGACGACCTCTTCGCGGGCATCCGCGACAATGCCTGATATGAGCGCAAGCGTGAGCCTGGCAATGACGCATCTCGTCCCCCTCGCCAAGGAGGTCGACGAGAACAAGGTCACCCCCGGCGTCCTCGGCTTCATCGTCTTCGCGGCGATGGCGGTGGCGGTGTGGGGCCTGATGAGGTCCATGAGCAAGCACATGGGCAAGGTCGACTTCAAGGAGAGCGCGGGCGGCGCGGACCGGACCTCCGGCGGCGAGCCGGCGGACGCCCCGCGTGACACGGCGGCGCAGACGACGACGGGGAAGCCCTCCTCGGCGACGTGAGGCCGCGACCGGGCCGGGGCGGGCGGTGGCGCCGGGCCTGAGGGTCCGGCTTCAGGCCGAGGCCGGGCGAGCCCCGAGCCGACGGCGAGGGGCAGGACCGCTCCCGGGGCAGGACCGCTCCCGGGGCAGGACCGCTCCCGGGGCAGGTTCGCTTCCGGGGCCGGGAGCCCGGGCTTCGGTCTGCTCCATCAGGGTCATGCCGTCGCGGCGTCCGCCGACTCGGCCGACGCGGCAGCGCCCGGTCGGGAGAGCGGGGCGGGTGCACGACGACGCACGACAGGTGTGCCGCGAGCGGGGCCCGGCGGACGAACCGCCCGGCCCACGCTCGCGCCGCACCGAACTCCTCAGCCCGCGCCGACGTCCACCCCCATGACCTCCCGGCCGTGCCTGCCCGGTACCAGCCCCAGGCGCCAGGCCTGCCAGCCCGACTCCAGGCGCACGCCGCGTTCCAGCAGCAGGCCGTAGGCCTCCAGGCACTCGGTCAGCCGGTCGTCGCGCAGCGGATGGTGCGCCCGCCGCAGCTCCGCCAGGTCCTCCTGGGCCACCGCGGTGCCCACCTCCACGCCGCCCGGTGCCGCGTACGGCAGGAGCGTGCAGCGCAGGAAGCGGGCCCAGTCCTCGCCGCGCCGGTCGCCGTACGACGTGAACAGGGCCGCCGCCTCCTCGCACAGCGCGAGGGCCGCCTGGGTACGGGCGTTGCCCGCGTCCACGATCGCCAGCTCGACGCATGTCCAGGCCTCGCCATGGGCGACGCCGATGCGCTGGAAGTCGGCGCGGGCGTCGACGAGGAGCTGCCGGGCGAAGCCCGAGTTGCGCAGCGAACCGGTCTGGGCGGCGCGCTGGTCCCGGGTCACCCGCGCCGAGTGGTGCCGGGCGCAGGCCAGCCCGTAGACGTCCCGCATGCGGGAGAAGAGGGTGCGGGAGCGTTCCAGCTCGCGGACCGCGTGGTTCAGGTCACCCGTCTCCTCCAGCGCGAGGCCCAGGTAGTACACCGTCCAGGCCTCGCCGCGCGCGTCCTCGTTGTCCCGGTGCCGGGCCGACGCCCGGCGCAGGTCCTCCGCGGCCGGCCCCGGATCGCCGTCGATCAGACGGGCCCGCGCCAGCTGGGTCATCGCCCACGCCTCACCCCGTGCGTCGCGGGTGCGGCCGTACAGGTCGAGAGCCTGCCGCAGCTCGGACTCGGCCTGCGGCACGTCCCCCCGCCGCAGATGCAGCTGCCCCAGCTGGAAGTGCGCCCACGCCTCACCGTGCACGGAGCCGCCCTCGCGGTGCAGCAGCAGCGAACGGGTCAGCAGGTCCAGCGCCTCGGCGAGATGGGCCCGGTCCCGTTCCACCGCCGCCAGCGCGTGCATCGTCCAGGCGCGGTCGGTGGCCAGCTCGGGCGCGGCCTGCAGGGCCATCGCCTCCCGCAGTTTCGCCGACGCCTCCGTGAGCTGGCCCTGGTGGTGCAGGGTGATGCCCAGCGAGCACAGCGCCCGTGCGGCTCCCGCGTCGTGATGGGCCTGCAGATACAGGTCGACGACCGAACTGAGCGTGGTGCGCGCCTTGTCGAGCTCGCCCAACTGACGGGCCGCGATGCCGGTGCGCCACTGCACGGACCGCACCAGCAGGTCCTGCCCGACCGACTGCGCCAGCTCGCTGATCTCGCCGAGCCGGTACAGGTCGCCGCGCAGCAGGCAGTAGTCGCACAGCGCGCCCAGCAGACTCATCACCGCGTTGTGGTCCACGCCCTCCGCGTGCCGCAGCGTCGCCGTGATGAAGCTCGACTCGTCGTCCAGCCAGCGCAGCGCCTCGTCGAGCGAGGTGAAGCCGTGCGGGGTGAACCGGTCGGAGCGGGTCGACATGTTGCCGTCCACCAGCCGCAGCACGGAGTCGGCGAGTTCCGCGTAGCTGACCAGCAGCCGCTCCTGCGCCGCCGAACGCTCGGCGGGGTCCTCCTCGTCCAGCAGGCGGGCCTGCGCGAAACCGCGGACCAGGTCGTGCAGACGGTAGCGGTCGCCCCGGACCCGGTCGACGAGACCCGCGTCGGCGAGGGCCGCGAGGAGACGGGCCGCCTCCGGACGGTCCGTCGCGAGCAGCGCGGCCGCCGCGGCCGTACCCAGCGAGGCCCGTCCGGCCAGCGCCAGCCGGCGCAGCAGCCGGCGGGTCGTCTCCGGCTGGTCGGTGTAGCGCAGCCACAGCGCGCGCTCCACCGGCTCCACCGGACCGTACGCCGCGAGGTCCGCGGCGAGGGCACGCGGCGAGCGCGGGCCCAGCGAGGAGCCCACGACCCGCAGCGCGAGCGGCAGCCCGCCGCACAGCTCGATGATCCGGTCCGCGGCCTCGGCGTCGTAGGGACCCGAGGCGTCCTGCGCCGCCGCGCCCAGCAGTTCCTCCGCGCCCGCCGCCTCCAGTGGACGGACCGCCAGTTCGTGCACCCACGCGGACAGTCCGGCCGGCAGGGCGAGCGCCGTCCGGGCGGTCACGAGGACCAGACTGTCGGAGCGTTCCGGGACGAGCGCGCGGACCTGCTCGACATCCGAGGCGTCGTCCAGGACCACCGTCACCGGAAGGCCCGTCAGGTGCTGGTGGTAGAGCTCGCCCAGCCGCTTGAGCTGCTGCTCCGCCGAGGAACGCTCACGGAAGAGGAGCTGCTCACGGGGCGCGCCCAGCCGGTTCAGCAGATGCAGCAGGGCGTCCCGGGTGGGCAGCGGGGCCTCGCCGCCGCTGTCGCCGCGCAGATCCACCACGCAGGCGCCGCGGAACTGGTCGCGCAGATCGTGCGCGGCCCGCACCGCCAGCGCGGTACGGCCGCTGCCGGGGTCGCCGTGCAGCACGACCACGGTGGGCCGGGTCTGCGTGCTGGCCCGTGCCGCCTGCACCCACTGCCGGATCCGGGCGAGTTCCGTCCTGCGCCCGGCGAACGGACCGACGGGTTCGGGTAGTTGTGCGAAGGACTGCTGCAGCACCGTCCGCCCGCGTGCCGCCGCGCTCTTGTCGGCGCCGCGCAGTTGCGGCCCCGCCGCCTTCTTCGGACCGGTCGTCGCGCTCAACACCCGCTGCTGGTCCAGGAACGGCCGGATGCCGCGCACCTCCAGCGCCGTGAGCCACTGCAACCGCAACTGCTCGGCGCCGCCGGGCTGCCCGGCGGCGCCGGCCCGGTGGTGCGCGGCGGGCAGGTGCGACCCCGCCACCTTCACCACGGTCGCCGCCGCCCCGACGACCCCGACGGCGACCCCGGCGCCGAGCGCCGTGCCCGGGCCCGTGCCGAGCGCGAGGTCGGCGACCGCCGTCGTCAGGGCGGCGACGCCCGCCACCAGCAGCGGAGTCCGGCCGCCCTCGCGTGCGTAGCGCTGTCCGAAGGTGATCCGGGCGGCCTCCGACTCCTCCAGGGCGCGGGCGTACGCCTCGTACTCCTCGGCGGCGGTCTGCGCCATCGCGTCGAGCGCGCCGCGTGCCCGCGTCAGCAGCGCCTGGCGGTCGGCACGGCCGCCGGACCGCCGCACCTCCTCCTCCACGGCCCGCGCCAACAACCGCTCGGCTTCCGCCCTATGGCCGTCCCGCATGTCCCGTCCCCCTCCGGCGGCACCAGTTGTGCTCGGTCAAGTGTGCGGCGGGCGGCTCCGCGGCGCGAGGGGGCAGGAGGCGTTGCGGCACGGGGCGTCGCCGTCACTCTCGTGATCACGGAACCGACGAGGACGGCGGGGGAAGTTGCGTGAGCGCGTGCAACGGGGGCCGGCGGGTCCGCCGCAGGGCCCCCACCAGCCCTGACCGCCCCGGCCGCCGCACCGCCAGCCGCCTCCGACGCCCCGACAGCCGCGGTGGGCCTGTCGGGTTGTCGGGATCCTCGTTCCCGTGAGGGCGTTCTCCGCGACCGCTTCTGCCTGCTGACCGGCCGGGGGCACGTCGCCTGCCTGCGTGCCGTCACCGCGCCGAGCACGGGCCAGGGCAGGCTCGACGTCACCGTCCGGGACCTGCCTGCCGCCTGACCGGCCGGGACCTGCGGCAGGATGGAGTTCATGGCGAACCGACTGGCCCATGAGACGTCTCCGTACCTGCTCCAGCATGCCGACAACCCCGTCGACTGGTGGCCCTGGTCGGCGGAGGCCTTCGAGGAGGCGCGACGGCGAGGTGTCCCCGTACATCTGAGCGTCGGCTATTCCAGCTGCCACTGGTGTCATGTCCTCGCGCGGGAGAGTTTCCAGGACGAAGCCGTGGCCGCCTACATGAACGACCACTTCGTCAACATCAAGGTCGACCGGGAGGAGCGTCCCGACGTCGACGCCGTCTACATGGAAGCCGTGCAGGCGGCCACCGGGCAGGGCGGGTGGCCGATGACCGTGTTCCTGACGCCCGAGGCCGAGCCGTTCTACTTCGGGACGTACTTCCCGCCCGCCCCACGGAACGGCATGCCCTCCTTCCGGCAGGTGCTGGAGGGGGTGCACCAGGCGTGGACGGAGCGCCGGGACGAGGTGGCCGAGGTCGCCGGGAAGATCGTGCGGGACCTCGCCGGACGGGAGATCTCCTACGGGGACAGCCGGGCCCCCGGCGAACAGGAACTGTCCCAGGCGCTCCTCGGGCTGACCCGGGAGTACGACGCGCAGCGCGGCGGCTTCGGCGGCGCGCCGAAGTTCCCGCCGTCGATGGTGCTGGAGTTCCTGCTGCGGCACGCCGCGCGGACCGGCGCCGAGGGCGCGTTGCAGATGGCGCGGGACACCTGCGAGCGGATGGCGCGCGGCGGGATCTACGACCAGCTCGGCGGGGGGTTCGCCCGGTACTCCGTCGACCGTGACTGGGTGGTGCCCCACTTCGAGAAGATGCTCTACGACAACGCCCTGCTGTGCCGTGTCTACGCCCACCTCTGGCGGGCCACCGGGAGCGAACAGGCCCGTCGGGTCGCGCTGGAGACCGCCGACTTCATGGTGCGCGAACTGCGCACCGCCGAGGGCGGGTTCGCCTCCGCGCTCGACGCCGACAGTGATGACGGCGAGGGCAACCACGTCGAGGGCGCGTACTACGTGTGGACGCCCGCGCAGCTCGCGGCGGCGCTCGGCCCGAAGGACGCCGAACTCGCAGCCCGCTGTTTCGGCGTGACCGAGGACGGCACCTTCGAGCACGGTGCCTCCGTCCTTCAACTCCCGCAGCAGGAAGGCGTGTTCGACGCCGAGCGGGTCGCCGGCATCAAGGAGCGGCTGCTGCGTGAGCGCGCGCTGCGCCCGGCGCCCGGCCGGGACGACAAGGTCGTCGCCGCGTGGAACGGGCTCGCGATCGCCGCGCTCGCCGAGACCGGCGCCTACTTCGACCGTCCCGACCTGGTGGACGCGGCCGTCGCCGCCGCCGACCTCCTGGTCCGGCTGCACCTGGACGACCAGGCACGTCTGGCGCGGACCAGCAAGGACGGTCAGGCCGGCGCCAACGCGGGCGTCCTGGAGGACTACGCCGATGTCGCCGAGGGATTCCTCGCACTGGCCTCGGTCACCGGGGAGGGCGTCTGGCTGGAGTTCGCCGGGTTCCTGCTCGACCACGTCCTCGCCCGCTTCGCCGACCCGGAGTCCGGCACGCTGTTCGACACCGCCGCGGACGCCGAGCGGCTCATCCGGCGTCCGCAGGACCCGACCGACAACGCCGTGCCGTCCGGCTGGACCGCCGCGGCGGGCGCGCTGCTGAGCTACGCGGCCCACACCGGCTCCGAGCCGCACCGTACCGCCGCGCAGCGGGCGTTGGGCGTGGTGAAGGCGCTCGGGCCACGGGTGCCGCGGTTCATCGGGTGGGGGCTGGCCGTGGCCGAGGCGCTGCTCGACGGCCCGCGCGAGGTCGCCGTCGTCGGCCCCGGCACGGACGACCCGGCGTCGAAGGCCCTGCACCGCACGGCGCTGCTGGGCAGCGCCCCGGGCGCGGTGGTCGCCTTCGGCGTCCCCGGCGGCGACGAGTTCCCGCTGCTGGCCGACCGCCCGCTGCGGGACGGCGCACCGACCGCGTACGTCTGCCGCGACTTCACCTGCGACGCCCCCACCACCGACCCGGAGCGCCTGCGCACCGCGCTGGGCGGCCGGGAACAGCCGGCGGGGTAGGGGACCCGCAGGCCGACGGGCCGGGTAGGCCGACGGGCCGGCCGGAAGCCCGGCGGGTCAGCCCGGGAACTCGGCGAGGGCGCGTTCCACGATGGCCTCCAGCTGGTCGTGGTGCGCGCCCTTCCAGTACGCGCGTCCGCAGGAGCGGCACTGGGCGAAGACGTCGTAGTTCTGCTGGGTGCCGTGTTCCAGCTGGTCGGCGACCTCGTCCTTGGTGGCCTGGCGCAGCTCGCCGTTGCAGGCGGTGCACCTGGTCCAGGGACGCAGTGCGGGCGCGAACCGGTCGAGGACGTCGCGCAGTTGCTCGGCGGGGTCGGTGCTGTACACGTAGCCGCCCGCCCACAGTTCGCGCCGGCGCAGCAGGCCCCGGTCGCGGCTGAGCATGACGCGCCGCTCGGCGGCCGAGCGGGCGGCGAGCGCCGGGTCGCCGATGTCGGTCGACTCGTACGCCGTGTCCACGCCGAGCAGGCGCATCCGGCGGGCGAGGGTGCCGAGGTGGACGTCCAGGAGGAAGCGCAGCGGGGCGCCGGGGACGCGCTGGGGGCGGCTGACCGGGCGGACCTCGACGGACTCGCCGTCGGCGGGGATGTGCGAGACCGGTGCCTCGCGGCCGTCGACGACGAGGGCGCCGACCTCGGTGAGGGGCACCCCGAGGGACTCGACGACGTGACCGAGCGTCGACACACCGTCGACGGCGAGTGCGGTGGCGCCGGCGCGCCGGGCGTGCGGGACGAACAGGGCCAGCTCGGGGGCGACTTCGACGCGGATCTCGGGTGCGTTCACCCGGTCAGGATGGCATGGGGGAGCGGTGGTGGTTCAGGGGTTTTCCCTGCCCGGAGCCTGCTCCCCGCCGGGCTTGCCGCGGTACTCGCCGCCGTCCGCCGACCGGCGCTCCCCGCCGTCCGCCGACCCGCCCGCGCGGCCGTGTTCAGGTCCGTGTTCCAGGCCGTGTTCGAGGACTTCCAGAGCACGGCCGAGGAGGGCGGGGAAGTCGCCCTGGTGGCCGTTCTCCGCCCAGTACATGGACGTCTCCATCAGGCCCCCGATGAGCGACATCGCGTGGACGCGGACCTCCAGACTGCCGGGGTCGCGGCCGGTGCGCTCGGCGATCGCGACGCAGAGCATCCGGCCGGTGACCGACATGCTCTCCATCATCCGCGAGCGCACCGCCGGGACCTGGACCAGCAGGCGGGTGCGCAGTCTTGCCACCTCGATGTCGTCCTCGATGCCCGTGCGGGCGGCCGACAGCATCACCTGGCGGATGGACTCCGGCCACGGCTCGTCCGCCGGACGGGCGCGCAGCTCCTCCAGGAGGACCGGGTCGTACTCGTCGGTGAGGACGATGTCCTCCTTGGTCGGGAAGTAGCGGAAGACCGTCGACGGCGACACCTCGGCGCGCTCGGCGATCTGGTCGACCGTCGTGGCGTCGTACCCCTGCTCCCTGACGAGCGCGTAGGTCGCGGTGCGGATGGCCTCGCGGGTCTTGATCTTCTTGCGCTCACGCAGACCGAGTCGCGGGCGGTCGGCGGGGGAGCTGATGCGTGCGGCCGTCATGGGGCTCATTGTCGGGCATCGCTCCGCGGCGCGACCACGTCGGGACCGGCGTCCCGGGGGCCGGCGTCCTCGACGCGCGGACTCCCCGGCAGGAACGCCGCCGTCGGCAGCGCCGAGGCCAGTGCGGCCGCCGCGCAGACCAGCAGGACCAGTCCCATGCCGTGGACGTAGGCGTCGTCGGCGGATCCGGCGAGAGTGGTCAGCTGCGTCCGCTCGGCGATCAGGCGGGTGGCGACCACCGAGTCCCCGGCGGTGTCGGCGGCCCCGGCGGGCAGCCCGGTGACGTCGAGGCGGTCTCGGAAGGTCCCGGCGAGCAGGCTGCCGAGCAGGGCGATACCGACCGAGGCGACGTCCCCGGCGAGGGCGCCGAGGAGTGAGCCGGCGAAGAAGATCCCGAGGCCGGCGACGAGCATCCGGCGGCGGCCGAAGCGGTCGCCGAGGAGCCCGGCCGGGAGCATCAGCGCCGCGAACACGACGACGTAGGAGTCGGCCATCCACTGCTGTTCCCCGGTGGTGGCACCGAGCCGCTCCGCCATGGTCGGGAGCGCCACGTTGAGGATCGTCGTGTCGAAGCCGAGCGTGAGCATGCTCGTGACCAGGGCGGCGAGGGCCCACCAGCGGCGGGGGTCGGGCCCCGCGCCGGATGCGTTCATGGAAGTAACAATGAAATGAGAGTAGCTGTCAAAAAGTAGTTCATGTCAATATCTGGTTCTCCCGGGGGCATGAAAAACGGCCATGGCGGGGACGCCATGGCCGACGAAGGGGGCAGGGGGTCAGCCGTGCTGGTACGCCACCAGGGAGATGCCGACGTAGTGCACGACGAACGCGGCGAGCGTGAGGGAGTGGAACACCTCGTGGAAGCCGAACCAGCGCGGTGACGGGTTGGGTCGCTTGATGCCGTAGATCACGCCGCCCGCGCTGTAGAGGAGTCCGCCGACGACGACCAGGACCAGGACGGCGATGCCGCCGGTGCGCATGAAGTCGGGCAGGAAGAAGACGGCCGCCCAGCCCATCGCGATGTAGCAGGGGGTGTAGAGCCAGCGCGGAGCGCCGACCCAGAAGACCCGGAAGGCGATCCCGGCGAGGGCCGCCGCCCAGATGCTCCACAGCAGCCACCGCCCCTTGCTGCCGGGCAGGAGCAGCAGGGTCAGCGGCGTGTAGGTGCCCGCGATGATCAGGAAGATGTTCGCGTGGTCGAGTCTGCGCAGGACGCCGTCCATCCGCGGGCTCCAGTCGCCCCGGTGGTAGAGGGCGCTGACGCCGAACAGCAGGCAGGCCGTCAGCGCGAAGATGCCGCAGGCGACGCGGCCGCGGGTGGAGTCCGCCAGGGCGGTGAGGACCAGTCCGGAGACGAGGGCTGCCGGGAACATGCCGAGGTGCAGCCAACCGCGGAGCTTGGGCTTGATCTCTTCCGACAAGGAGTGCGCGAGGGACGTGGGGCCGGCGGCCGGCGAGTCCGTGGGCGCGTCGGGGGCGGACGCAGTCATGGGGTGAAGCGTACCTACGCAACCGTAAGTTACGTGTCAGTACGACGTGGCCGCGAGTGAAGAGTGGCCATCGTCTCACGGGGTTCGGGTCAACGGTCGGCCGCGTGAACGTCACGGGAACGCAAAGTGGCGTCCGTACACGTGGCCATCCTCACTCCGCTCACTTGTGAGGCCCTCTGGACATATGGGCACGACAGTCGGATGATCAAATGAGTGCGGTCGACACCGGATGAGCGCCAGGGTCCACCACCGTGAAGCATCCGGGTCGCAGCCCCCACGGGGCCTCCAACAAAAAATCCCTCTTTTAGGAGCAATCGTGGCGCGCGACATCGCGGCTCCCCCCGTCATTCCCACCCAGCACCAGGAACTCGTCTCCTGGGTGAACGAGATCGCCGAACTGACGCAGCCGGACAGCGTGGTCTGGTGTGACGGATCCGAGGCCGAGTACGAGCGACTGTGCGAGGAGCTCGTCGAGCAGGGCACGTTCCGCAAACTCGACCCGATCAAGCGCCCCAACTCCTACTACGCGGCCTCCGACCCGACCGACGTCGCCCGGGTCGAGGACCGCACCTTCATCTGCTCGGAGAAGGAGGAGGACGCCGGCCCCACGAACCACTGGAAGGCCCCCGCCGAGATGCGGGAGATCTTCTCCGGTGAGAAGGGCCTGTTCCGCGGCTCGATGCGCGGTCGCACGATGTACGTCGTCCCCTTCTGCATGGGCCCGCTCGGTTCGCCGTTGTCCGCGATCGGCGTCGAGATCACCGACTCCGCCTACGTCGCCGTGTCCATGCGCACCATGACCCGCATGGGGCAGCCGGTCCTGGACGAGCTCGGCTCCGACGGCTTCTTCGTGCGTGCCGTGCACACGCTCGGAGCGCCGCTGGCCGAGGGCGAGACCGACGTGCCGTGGCCCTGCAACGCGACCAAGTACATCTCACACTTCCCCGAGAGCCGCGAGATCTGGTCCTACGGCTCCGGCTACGGCGGCAACGCGCTGCTCGGCAAGAAGTGCTACGCGCTGCGCATCGCCTCCGTCATGGCCCGCGACGAGGGCTGGCTGGCGGAGCACATGCTGATCCTCAAACTCACCCCGCCGCAGGGCGAGTCGAAGTACGTCGCCGCCGCCTTCCCGAGCGCCTGCGGCAAGACCAACCTCGCCATGCTGGAGCCCACCGTCTCCGGCTGGACGGTCGAGACGATCGGCGACGACATCGCCTGGATGCGCTTCGGTGAGGACGGCCGGCTGTACGCCATCAACCCCGAGGCCGGCTTCTTCGGCGTCGCGCCCGGCACCGGTGAGCACACCAACGCCAACGCGATGAAGACGCTGTGGGGCAACTCGGTCTTCACCAACGTCGCCCTCACCGACGACGGCGACGTCTGGTGGGAGGGCATGACGGAGGAGACCCCGGCGCACCTCACCGACTGGAAGGGCAACGACTGGACCTCGGAGTCCGGTGTCCCGGCCGCCCACCCCAACGCCCGTTTCACCACGCCCGCAGCGCAGTGCCCGATCATCGCGCCCGAGTGGGAGGACCCGAGGGGCGTGCCGATCTCGGCGATCCTCTTCGGCGGCCGCCGTGCGAGCGCGGTCCCGCTGGTGACCGAGTCCTTCGACTGGAACCACGGCGTCTTCCTCGGCGCGAACGTGGCGAGCGAGAAGACGGCCGCCGCCGAGGGCAAGGTCGGTGAGCTGCGCCGGGACCCGTTCGCCATGCTGCCGTTCTGCGGCTACAACATGGGCGACTACATGGGCCACTGGGTCGATGTCGCCAAGGGCAAGGACCCGGCGAAACTCCCGAAGATCTACTACGTCAACTGGTTCCGCAAGAACGACGAGGGGCAGTTCGTCTGGCCCGGCTTCGGTGAGAACAGCCGCGTCCTGAAGTGGATCGTGGAGCGCCTGGACGGCCACGCCGAGGGCGTCGAGACCCCGATCGGCATCCTGCCGACGAAGGAGGCCCTCGACACCAAGGGCCTCGAACTCGACGACGAGGACCTCGACTTCCTCCTCAGCGTCGACAAGGAGATCTGGCGCGAGGAGGCCGCCCTGGTCCCCGAGCACCTCAACACCTTCGGCGACCACACCCCGAAGGAACTGTGGGACGAGTACCGCGCGCTGGTGAAGCGCCTGGGCTGACTCCCGTCCGTGGACTCCGCGGCCGGTATGGGGATGCCCTGACCAGCGATCGTCACGACCGGCCGCGGTGCAGTACCGGCACCCCCACGAGAGGCTTTCGCCTGTCGTGGGGGTGCCGTGTCGCGGGGTGTTTCCCGAGGAACCCCCGACGAATCCCCGGGGGAAGCCCGGAAAAGGCCCGGGGAATCGCCGGACGAGCCCCGGAGGAGCCCCGGAGAATCCGACGTCCTACACGCCAGGAGCGGTGAAGAACCGGGTTTCCCGTCCGGTCGGCCTATGGTGATGCCGTGCGCGGAATCCTGTTGGCCGGAGGCACCGGCTCGCGACTTTGGCCGTTGACCCGCTCGGTGTCCAAGCAACTGCTGCCGGTCTTCGACAAACCCATGATTTACTATCCGCTTTCCACCCTCGTCATGGCCGGCGTCCGGGACATTCTGATCATCACCACTCCCGAAGACCAGGGCCAGTTCAGCCGGTTGCTCGGCGACGGCGGTGAACTGGGGCTACGGCTGCATTACACGGCCCAGAAACGCCCGGAGGGCATCGCCCAGGCTTTCCTGCTGGGGGCCGATTTCCTCGGCGACGAATCCGTCGCCCTCATTCTGGGCGACAACATCTTCCATGGGAGCGGCCTCGGCACCCGGCTGGCTCTGCACGGCGACCCTCAGGGCGGCCGGGTGTTCGCCTATCAGGTCGCCAATCCGTCGGCCTACGGCGTCGTGGAGTTCGACGACATGGGCAGGGCGGTCTCCATCGAGGAGAAACCCGCCCGGCCGAGGTCCCGGTACGCCGTGCCCGGACTGTACTTCTACGACAACCGCGCCGTGGACATCGCCCGGGGCCTGCGGCCCAGCGCCCGGGGCGAGTTGGAGATCACCGACCTCAACCGCGTCTATCTGGAGGCCGGGGCGCTGCAGGTCACCCGGCTCGACCGGGGCACCGCGTGGCTCGACACCGGCACCTTCGGCTCCATGGTGCAGGCCTCGGAGTTCGTCCGGGTGATCGAGGAGCGTCAGGGATTCAAGATCGGCTGCCTCGAGGAAGCGGTCTGGCGGGCCGGCCTGGTCGACGACGACCGGCTCCGCGAACTGGCCCGGCCGCTCCTCAAGAGCGGATACGGCCGGTACCTGCTGGAACTGCTGGAGGACTCCCGGCAGGTCGTCGCGTCCCCGCCGGGCGGACACCCCCCGCGTGACGCGAGCGCGCTGAGCGGGCGGAAGGAGGCGGTCGTATGAGACCGCTCGGCATCGAAGGGGCCTGGGTGGACACGCCGGCGGTGTTCACGGACGACCGGGGCCGCTTCCACGAGTGGTTCCGGTCCGACGTGTTCCGGGACGTCGTCGGCCAGGGACTCCGGCTCGAGCAGGCCAACTGCTCACGCTCCGTTCGCGGGACGCTCCGTGGCGTCCACGCGGCGGCGGTCCCGCCGGGACAGGCGAAGTACGTCACCTGTGTCAGCGGCGCCGTCCTCGACGTGGTGGTCGACATCCGCGTCGGCTCCCCGGGCTTCGGGACGTGGGAGGCGGTCCGGCTCGACGACACGACGCACCGCTGCGTCTATCTCTCGGAAGGGCTCGGGCACGCCTTCATGGCGTTGGAGGACGACTCCACCGTCGTCTATCTGTGTTCGCGGGGATACGCGCCGCAACGCGAGTTCGGGATCCATCCGCTCGACCCGGCACTGGGCATCGCCTGGCCCGACGGCCTCGTGCCGCTCCTTTCCGCAAAGGACGCGGCGGCGCCCACGCTGGAACAGGCGGAGCGGCAGGGGCTGCTGCCGTCGTTCGAGGACTGCGTCGCGTATCGCGGAATTCTCGGCAGCGGCGCTTAGCGCGGCTGCCGCCCGGCAAGTTCCACTCTTTCGGCGGAATGGTGCGGGGACGGCAAAGGTATGGACGCCGCCCGGGTGATCCGAGGCCACTATATCGGACGATCATTCATAGTCCTTGCACAAAAGGTAAAGAATATCGTCGTTGTTCGTGACCGTAGGTGAAGTGGCATGCGAGCGCCTTGAAACTCAC
Source organism: Streptomyces sp. P3 (assembly GCF_003032475.1). Taxonomy (NCBI): domain Bacteria; kingdom Bacillati; phylum Actinomycetota; class Actinomycetes; order Kitasatosporales; family Streptomycetaceae; genus Streptomyces; species Streptomyces sp. P3. The sequence goes on along the minus strand of NZ_CP028369.1, from coordinate 1,022,717 downwards.
TCAGTGCGCGCTTGCTGTCTGATCCCCTCCCCATTGTGAGGAAGGTTCACTTGAACCGTAGAACGATCCGAATCTCGCGCCTGAAATCCGCCACGCTGGTCTCGGCCGGCGCGGTCGCCGTGGCGCTCAGTGTCGTCCCCAGCGCCGTGGCCGTCGCCGACGTGGCGGGCCGACCCGGCGTCGACAGCGCCGTGAACCGACTGCGCCCGATCGAGAAGCCCTCCGCGGCCATCGCCGACGCGATCCGCAGGGCCGGCGCCGAGGGTCAGGCGGTGGTGCAGCCCGACCGCACCACGATGACTCCCGCGGACAGGCACGGCGACGGCCGTGATCACGTCGGCCCAAGAGGGCCGCGTGGCCCTCAGGGGCACGAGGGCAAGCCCGGGAAGCCGGGCCCGCAGGGGCCGCGAGGACCCCAGGGCCCGCAGGGGCCGCGAGGACCGCAGGGATTCCAGGGAGCCCAGGGGTTCCAGGGAGCCCAGGGGTTCCAGGGTGCCGACGGCGCGCAGGGAACCCAGGGAACCCAGGGGTTCCAAGGTGCCGACGGTGCGCAGGGGACTCAAGGGTTCCAGGGAACTCAGGGGTTCCAGGGTGCTGACGGCGCGCAGGGGACTCAGGGGACTCAGGGGTTCCAGGGTGCCGACGGCGCGCAGGGAACCCAGGGAACCCAGGGCATTCAGGGCGTCCAGGGCAACCAAGGATCCCAGGGCAACCAGGGTGCACAAGGCTCTCAGGGCGCCACGGGCGGAGTCGGCAGCAACCTGTACGTCAAGACCGTGACGGGGACGGGATCCGCCATTGTCACCTGTGATCTCGGAGACGTCTCCACCGGCGGCGGGGCCACGATCAGCGACGGCAATCTCGTGGACAACTCCCCGGTCGGCGGCACGCCCACGTCGCCGCCCACGGGATGGAAGGCCGGCGTCACCGCCAACAACTCCATCCAGGTCTTCGTGGTCTGCGCCGACGTAACGCCGTAGTCCTTCGTGAGCGGCGGTGCGGTACCGGCCGCCGGTCTCACCGGACCTGTACGGCGCGCGCCCTTCGAGGCTTCGGCTTCGGGGGGCGCCGCCGCACGAGGACCCGTCCGTCCGACCGACCCGGTGCCGAGCGCCGGGCAGTGAGAGAACTCGGAGAGCCATGCGCGTCCTGGTGACCGGCGGTGCCGGATTCATCGGTTCCGAATACGTCCGGCGGCAGTTCGACGCGGATCCCGCAGCACGGGTCACCGTCCTCGACAAGCTCACCTACTCAGGGGTCGAGGCCAACCTGGCATCGGTGGCCGGGGCCCCCGGCTACACCTTCGTGCGGGGCGACATCTGCGACCCGGACGTCGTCGACCAGGTGATGGCGGGCCAGGACGCGGTGGTGCACTTCGCCGCCGAGTCGCACGTCGACCGGTCGATCGAGGGCGCCGGCCCGTTCGTCCGCACCAACGTGCTGGGTACGCAGGTGCTGCTCGACGCGGCCCTCCGGCACGGTGTCGGCCGCTTCGTCCAGGTGTCCACGGACGAGGTGTACGGCTCGATCGGCGAGGGGTCGTGGACCGAGGGCCGTCCGCTGGCCCCGAACTCCCCGTACTCCGCGTCGAAGGCCGGGGCGGACCTGCTGGCGCTCGCCCACCACCGAACCCACGGCCTGGACGTGGTGGTCACCCGCTGCACCAACAACTACGGGCCGTACCAGTTCCCCGAGAAGGTCGTCCCGCTCTTCGTCACCCACCTGCTCGACGGGAAGCCGGTCCCCCTGTACGGGGACGGCCGCAACGTCCGCGACTGGCTGCACGTCTCCGACCACTGCCGGGGCATCGACCTCGTCCTGCGCGGCGGCCGGGCCGGGGAGGTCTACCACATCGGCGGAGGCGCCGAGCTGAGCAACCACAAGCTCACGGGTCTGCTGCTGGACGCCCTCGGGGCGGACTGGGACCGGGTCGAGCACGTACCCGACCGCAAGGGGCACGACCTGCGCTACTCGCTGGACGACAGCAAGCTCCGCGAAGAACTCGGCTACGTCCCGCGGACGGACTTCACCCAGGGGCTGGCGGACACGGTCGCCTGGTACCGCGCCCACCGCTCCTGGTGGGAGCCGCTGAAGGAGAGGGCCGGGTCGCGATGACCACGAGGTGGCTGGTCACCGGCGCCCACGGGCTCCTCGGCCGGGACGTGCTGGCCGAGCTCACCGCCGATCCGGACGCCGTGGTGACGGGCCTCGGCCGCGACCGGCTCGACATCACCGACCCGGCCGCGGTGCGGGCGGCCGTCCCCGGCCACTCCGTGGTCGTCAACTGCGCCGCCTGGACGGACGTCGACGGCGCCGAGCGGTCCGAAGCGGCGGCCACGGCCGTGAACGGCACCGGCGTCCGGCACCTCGCCGCCGCCTGCGCGGACGGCGGCGCGATCCTGCTGCACCTGTCGACCGACTACGTGTTCCCGGGCGACGCCCGCGGGCCGTACCCCGAGGACGCGCCGACCGGCCCCGTCAACGCGTACGGCCGGAGCAAACTGGCGGGCGAGCGGGCGGTCGTCGAACTGCTGCCGGACACCGGCTACGTCGTGCGCACCGCCTGGCTCTACGGCGAGCACGGTCCCAACTTCGTGGCCACCGTGCTCGAACTCGCCGCCCGCCGCGAGTCCCTGGACGTGGTGGCCGACCAGCACGGTCAGCCGACCTGGACCCGGGCGCTCGCCCGGCAGCTGGCCGCCCTCGGCCGCGCCGCGCTCACGGGCCGGGCCCCGGCCGGCATCTACCACGGCACGTCGGCGGGCCGCACCACCTGGTGCGGCCTGGCGCGCGACACCTTCCGGCTCAGCGGTCTCGATCCCGAGCGGATCCGGCCCGTCGGCTCGGACAAGTTCCCCCGGCCGGCCGCGCGCCCGGTGTTCGGCGTGCTGGGCCACGGCAGCTGGCTACGGGCCGGCCTTGCGCCCCTTCCCCCGTGGGACGACCAGTTGGCCACGGCCGTGAGGCGGCCCGTCTTCGCCGCACTGGCCGCCCGGGCCCGCACCACGCGACGGCCCTGAACCGACCAGGCGCCCCGCGGGACCCGGGAGTCCCGCGGGGCGCCTCACGCGCACCGGCCCGAGTCCGCGCGGGACCTACACCAGCAGCGGGCCGCCGCAGCGATCGGCGCCGTCCTTCATCGCGATGAGGTTGGCGATCACATAGGAGATGTTCTTCTCGGAGTGCCACGCGGACGGGAAGCACGTGGTGAGCCGCGAGCTCTGGAACCTGGCCTCGATCTCGGGCACGAAGGCGCGGTACTGGTCGTCCGTGTAGTACCAGAAGGAGTTCTCGTTGTAGTAGGCGACGTGGGTCGGGTCCTGGTACGCGCCACGGCCGTCGGAGCTGGGGGTCGTGCTGAGGAGCATCCCGCCGGGCGCCAGCAGCCGGTACAGCTCGTTGATCAGGGGAATCTTGGCGGGCACGTGCTCCAGGAAGTCCACGGCCCGCATCAGACCGACGGAGTCGTCGGGCAGGTCCAGCCTGCCGGGCAGGGTCGCGACGATGTCGACGCCCTCGCCCGGGTACTGGTCCACGCCCAGGTAGCCGGGCGGCTTGCGGTGCGCCGCTCCGAGGTCCAGCGCGAGCAGTCCCCTTCGGTAGGTCCAGGCGAGGGCGTTGGCCTCGATGTACTTGTCGTACAGGGCGATCGTCTCGCTCTGGATGTGCGCGTTGGTCTCCGGGTCGCGCTGGGTGTTCGCCGGGTGCATCCGCTGCAGGTACAGGCAGCGGGGGATGTGGTGGAAGTCGCCGACGTGGAACAGACGGCACATCAGGTCCTGGTCGTCCAGGACCGAGCGGGCGGCGTCGTACCCGCCGGCCCTCTCGTAGGCGTCCCGGCGGAACGCCCGTACGTGGTTGGGCGCGTACCAGATGTACGCGATGTTGTGCGGCGTCGGCGCCATCGCCCTGACCTGCAGCAGAGTCTGGCCGTCGACGCGTACGTCCTCGTAGTGCCAGCCGTGCGACTCGTTGAAACGGCTGTCGTCCCGTTTCCCGTCCTCGGTGATCTGCGCGGTGTTGCTGTAGACGAAGACCGCGTCGGGATTCTCGTCGAACGCCTTGCCGAGCTCCGCCAGGCACGCCTTCGCCAGCAGGTCGTCGTGGTCGAGTTCGACGAGGATCTCGCCGCGGGCCAGTTCACAGGCCCTGCGCTTCGCCGCTCCGACGCCGGTGACGTCGTCCGCGATCTCGATCCGGACCCGGTCGTCGGGGTGCTCCGGCCGCCAGCGGGCGCCGTTGTTGAGCAGGACGATCCACTCCCAGTCCGGACAGGTCTGCGCCCGCAGGGTCGCCAGGCACTCGTCGAGGAAGCGGGTTCGGTGGCTGGGGGTGAAGACGGAGAACCTCGGGGTGGCCGTCGACGTCATCTGGTGCTCCCTGCTCGGCTCGATGGTCGTCGGGAGGCCGACTTCGAGCGGATCGCGGGCGTGCCGACGTGCCGGAGTCGACCACCGTCATGTGCGCCGACGTTACGAGCCGGTCGGGAGAACGCCACCGTCCGGCAGGCACTTGTGGTGTACAGATCACCCGAATGGGCGGACCGCGGGCGGACGTCGTGAGAGGCGGCGCCGGCGCCGCCGGCCGCGTGGACGTGACGCGGTGATGGCGCCCGGTCCGCGCGTCGCTGCGGGTGCACGCGGACCGGGGCCGTTCGAGGTCCCCGCCGGGGGAGTCCCCCGGGGAGGGGGTCAGCCGGCGGCGCTCAGTTCCTGCTGCTCGGCCTGGCCGGCGGCGTGCGCGTCCATGCGCTGGGCCGCCAGGATCGCCACGGCGGTGTCCGCCCGGGACGCGGCGACGAGGAGGGCCCGGCCCGCCAGGGCGTGGGCCCGGTCGTGCAGTGCCGCGAGGTGCGGCGCGGCCGGCGCGTGGGCGGCGAGGTCGGAGCGGACCTGCGCCCGCGCGCCGCGCAGCCGGGTCACCTGCTGTGCGAGCCGGGTGGCCGCGGCGTCCAGCTCCGCGGACGGCGCGGTGGCGCGCAGCTCGTCGGTGACGGCGAGCAGCGCCGCGAGGTGACCTGCGAGCTGGATGTCCAGCTCCTCCTCGCGGGAACGGTGGGGGAAGTCCGAGGGCGTGCCGGCCATCGCGGTGTGGACGGACCTACGGGAAGAAGCTGTGTGGATCGGCTCGTACATGAGGATGGCCTCCCGTGCTGTCAGGAAACCATCCTAGCTTGGATTTCGTCTAAAGTTGAGGGGTTGGGGAAGTCGTTGCCCGGATGATGTTTAAGTCTGGCTGTAGCCGTCCAGGAAGCGGGCGATCCGGCCCATGGCGTCCCGTAGATCCGTCGCCGTCGGCAGGGTGACGACCCGGAAGTGGTCCGGCTCCGGCCAGTTGAAGCCGGTCCCCTGGACCACCATGATCTTCTCCCGGCGCAGCAGGTCGAGGACCATCTGCCGGTCGTCCCTGATCTTGAAGACCGCGGGGTCGAGGCGCGGGAAGAGATACAGCGCCCCCTTCGGCCGTACGCAGGTGACGCCCGGGATCTGCGTCAGCAGCTCGTACGCCGTGTCCACCTGCTCCTTGAGCCGTCCGCCCGGCAGCACCAGGTCGTCGATCGTCTGGCGTCCGCTCAGGGCGGCCACCACCCCGTGCTGTCCCGGCATGTTCGCGCACAGGCGCATGTTCGCCAGGATCGTCAGGCCCTCGATGTAGGAGTCGGCGTGCGCGCGCGGGCCGGAGATCGACATCCAGCCGACCCGGTAGCCGGCCACCCGGTACGCCTTCGACATTCCGTTGAAGGTGAGGGTGAGCAGGTCGGGGGCGATCTTGGCGGTCGGGGTGTGCGTGGCGCCGTCGTAGAGGATCTTGTCGTAGATCTCGTCCGAGCAGATCAGCAGGTTGTGGCGGCGCGCGATGTCCGTGAGCCCCCGGATCATCGCCTCCTCGTAGACGGCCCCGGTCGGGTTGTTCGGGTTGATGATGACGAGTGCCTTGGTGCGGTCGGTCACCTTGCGCTCGATGTCGGCGAGGTCCGGCATCCAGTCCGCCTGCTCGTCGCAGCGGTAGTGCACGGCGGTGCCGCCGGAGAGCGAGACGGCGGCGGTCCACAGCGGGTAGTCCGGGGCCGGGACCAGTACCTCGTCGCCGTCGTCCAGCAGGCCCTGCATCGCCATGACGATCAGCTCGGAGACGCCGTTGCCGATGAAGACGTGCTCGACGTCCGTCTCGATGCCGAGCGTCTGGTTGTGCATCACGACGGCCCGGCGCGCCGCCAGCAGTCCCTTGGCGTCGCCGTAACCGTGCGCCGTGGAGACGTTGCGGAGGATGTCCTCCAGGATCTCCGGCGGGGCCTCGAAGCCGAAGGCGGCCGGGTTGCCGGTGTTCAGCTTGAGGATGCGGTGACCGGCCGCTTCCAGCCGCATCGCCTCCTCGAGAACCGGGCCCCGGATCTCGTAACAGACGTTGGCGAGCTTGGTCGACTGGATCACCTGCATGTCTGGGAGCTTACGGCCCGGTAACGCTCCGTGGGGCGTGTTTTCCGCCACGCGAGAAGGGTGGTTTGGACGGTTATCGACGGTAGCTGTCCCGTCGGGCGCACAGGTCCCTAGAATGCACGGCCATGTCCAGGCCAGGTGAGAATGGCGTGCCCCCGGTGCGGCCGATCGTGTACCACCCGTACGCCGAGATCGATCAGCCCTCGTACGAGCGGTACGCCGATCCGGCGGCCGCGCACGGGTGGGAGAACGCCTACGACGAGACGACCGAGCTGCCTCGGGTCCCCCTTGCCGGGTCCCCGGCCGAGGGCCCGGAGGGCGGCCGGGCGGACCGCCGGCGTGCCGCCCGCCGGGCGGGCGGGTGGCGCGAGCGGCGGGTGCTGACCGCCGCCGGGGCGGTCGGCACGGTGGCGCTGGCCGCGGTGGTCGCGGGGCTGTCCTTCGCCGGGGATCCGGGCGGTGACCAGCAGCGCAGGCAGGGGGGCACACGCTCGGCGTCGGACGGCGCGGTGAGCTCCCCGGCCGGGCCGGCCGACTCGGCGAGCGGCCCGGCCGAGCCCGCGCGGCCGACTCCGTCCGCCTCGGCCGGTGCGACGCCGTCCCCGGGCGTCACGCCGTCGAGGACGCCGTCGGCCGGGTCGTCTGCCGGTGCGGGAACCGGTGCCGGAACCGGCGTCGGCCAGGTGGTGGGTGACGAGCCCTCCGCCGCGACGTCCGAGCCCGGGAGGAGCAACGCCGGGAAGGGGCGCGGGCTGCGAAAAGGCGGAAGGTAGGCGAGAGCGTGGGCGAGGACGCTTCCTGAGCCCCTCGCCGCCGTCCGACGAGGCCCCGCGGCCGAAAAGCGCCCCTTGTCCTCCGCCCCCTCGGCACCAACAATGCGCATGACAAATCAGTGGCGGCCGGAAGATCTCCGGTCGCCTTGTCATGAGAGGGGACCCCCCACATGAGAAAGCCTCTCGTCGCCGCCGTCTTCGCCCTGGCCATCGCCGGGGCGGGCGCGGCGCCCGCGGTCGCCGCGCCGGTGAGCGCGAAGCCGGCCGCCGCCGCCGTGAGCGCGACGCCCGTGGCCAAGGCGGAGACCAGGGCCGCCGCGCCGACGCTGCGGGCCGTCAACCTCGCCGGGACCGTCGCGCTCAGCAACTGCTCCGGCTCGGTCGTCCGCTTCCCCGGCTCCCTGGACACCGACCCGGCGCTGGTGCTCTCCAACGGCCACTGCCTGTCGACCGGGTTCCCGGAGCCCGGCGAGGTGCTCGTCAACCAGGCCTCCAGCCGCACCTTCGGCCTGCTCAACTCCGCCGGCACCCGGGTCGCGACCCTGCGCGCCAGCAAGCTCGCCTACGGGACGATGACCGACACCGACGTCTCGATCTACCAGCTCACCAGCACCTACGCGTCGATCAAGAACTCGTACGGGATCTCGGCGCTGACCGTGCAGGACACGCACCCGGTCGCCGGCACCGCCATCACCGTGGCGTCCGGCTACTGGAAGCGGCTCTACAGCTGCAACATCGACGGGTTCGTCTACCGGATGAAGGAGGGCGACTGGACCTGGAAGGACTCGGTCCGTTACACCTCCGCCTGCCAGACCATCGGCGGCACCTCCGGCTCGCCGGTGATCGACCAGGCCACCGGCAAGGTCGTCGCCGTCAACAACACCGGCAACGAGGACGGCCAGCGCTGCACCGAGAACAACCCCTGTGAGGTCGACGCCAACGGCAACGTCACCGTCCGCAAGGGCATCAACTACGCCCAGGAGATCTACCAGATCCCGGCCTGCTTCACGACCGGCAACCAGATCAACCTGAACAAGAGCGGGTGCACCCTGCCCAAGCCGTAGGGGCTGTCCGCCGACAGCCCCTCGAGCAGGGCGGCGGGGCGTTCCGTCACGTGGGACCGCGACGGACCGCCCGCCCCGCCAGCACGTCCGTGCGCCGGCCGTCCTCGATGACGAACCGGCCGTCGACCAGGACGTGCGGGATGCCCGTGGGCAGGGTGCGCGGGGACTCGTACGTCGAGCCCGCCGCCACCGTCGCCGGGTCGAAGAGCACCAGGTCGGCGCGGTGGCCCTCACGGATCACGCCCCGGTCCGGCAGGCGCAGCCGGGCCGCCGGACGGCCGGTCAGGTGGGCGACGCACTCCTCCAGGGTGAGGAGCCCCGACTCGCGCACGTAGTGGCCGAGATAGCGCGGGAACGTGCCGTAGGCGCGCGGGTGCGGCCGGGCGCCGGTCAGGACGCCGTCCGAGCCGCCCGTGTGGACACGATGGCGCATGATCGCGCGGACGTTCTCCTCGTGGCCCACGTGCTGCAGGATCGTCGGGCCGAGTCCGTCCTCGACCAGCAGCCGGCGCGCCGTCGCCCACGGAGCCTCGCCCAGACGCGCGGCCGACGCGCCGATCGTGCGGCCCACGAAGTCGCCCAGCGCCGGGTCGGTCACGCCGGAGATCTCGATCGTCTCCCAGTCCACCGGCACCCCGTGGCAGCCGTCCGCGCCCCTCACCTCGAGATCGTGGCGGATGCGTTCGGCGCTCTCGTCGTCCGCGAGCCGGCGCAGGACCTCCGAAGGGCCGCCCTCACTCGCCCAACTGGGCAGCAGGGCCGCGAGCGTGGTGCAGCCGGGGGTGTAGGGATAGGTGTCGAGGGTGATGTCGGCGCCCGCGTCGAGCGCCTCGTCCAGCAGGGCCAGCAGCTCGGGCGCGCGCCCCTCGTTCACGCCGAAGTTCATGGTGGCGTGCGCCAGATGCAGGCCGCAGCCGGCCTTCCCGGCCAGCTCCACCATCTCCGCGTACGCCTCCAGCGCACCGGCGCCGTAACTGCGGTGGTGGGGGCAGTAGTAGCCGCCGTACCGCGCCACCACCCGGCACAGCTCCTCCAGTTCGGCGTTCCCGGCGTACATCCCGGGCGTGTACGTCAGCCCGGACGACAGGCCGACGGCACCCTGCTCCAGGCCCTCCGCCACCAGCCGCCGCATCCGGTCCAGCTCCCGCGGCGTGGCGGGGCGGTCCTCCCAGCCGACGACGAGGGCCCGGACCGTGCCCTGCGGGACGAGGTACGCCGCGTTCACGGCGATGCCCCGTCCGTCGACACCGCGGTCCAGCCGGTCCAGGTACTCGCCCACCGAGCGCCAGTCGAAGTCGACGTCGTCGCCGGGACCGTTCCAGCCGGTGATGGCGCGGCGCACCTCTTCGAGGGTGCGGTCGTCGACCGGGGCGTACGACAGACCGTCCTGGCCCAGGACCTCGAGCGTCACGCCCTGCGCCGCCTTCGCGCTGTGGTCCGGGTCGCGCAGCAGCGCCAGGTCGCTGTGGGCGTGCATGTCGATGAAACCGGGGGAGAGGACCAGCCCCTCCGCGTCCAGCTTCCGCACGGCTCTCGGACGCTGACAGCCCGCGGCCGCCGCCTCCTTGACGATTCGGACGATCCTGCCGGCGTCGATCACCACGTCCGCGCGGTAGGAGTCCGCGCCCGTGCCGTCGACGACGTCGGCGTCCCGGATGACGAGTTCTTCCATGGTCGGCCTCCGCTCGGACGGGTCAGAAGTACGTGCGGATGTAGTCGATCACCGTGCCGTCCGCCTCGGCCAGCGGGATCAGCGGCCACTTGTCGAAGGACGTGCACGGGTGGGACAGGCCGAGGCCCACCCAGTCGCCGACCTCGAGGTCCGCCTCGTCCGTCGTGCGCAGCCAGGCGTGCTGGTCGGACAGGGCGGTCAGCGACACGCCGGTCGCGGGGCGTTCACGGCCGTCACGGCGGATCACCTGGGCGAAGGGCAGGTCGAGGTCGTAGGCGGCGTCGCGCTTGCCCGCGTTGACGAACGCCTGGTCGGGGGAGGGGCGGGAGACGACCTGGGTCCACAGCCGGAACGCGGGCCGCAGCGCGCCCTCCCCGGGGACCCGGTTGAACGGCGTGAGCTTGCGGTAGTGCCCGTCGTCGTGCGAGACGTACGCCCCCGAGCGCAGCAACTTCAGCACGGGGAGGGAGAGTTCGGGGACCGCGGCGAAGACGTCGGCGACCGTGTCGAACCAGGCGCTGCCGCCGGCGCTGACGACGATCTCCTCGACGCCCGCGAACCGCCCCGCCCCGTCGAAGCCGGCGGCCAGGGCGACCAGCCGGCGCAGCCAGGCGTGCACCCGCTCCGGGTCGGCCCCCGGCACCTCGCCCTCGTAGCCCGCGACCCCGACCAGCCGCAGCGTCGGGACGGCCGCCACCGCGTCCGCGACCGCCGCGCCCTCCTCCCGCGTGCGCACGCCGGTGCGCGCGCCGTCACCGGCGGACAGCTCGACCACGACGTCGAGGGGACGGGCGGCGCCGCGCAGGGCCGCGTCCATCAGTTGGACACCGCGCACGGAGTCGACGTAACAGACCAGGCGGAACCCGGGGTCGGCGTCGAGTTCGGCGGACATCCAGCGCAGGGCCGCCGGGTCCACCACTTCGTTGGCGAGGAAGATCCGCCGGACGCCGTACGCCCGCGCCACCCGCACCTGGTGCGGGACCGCGAGGGTGATGCCCCAGGCGCCGCGGTCGAGCTGGCGCCTGAAGAGCTGCGGGGCCATGGAGGTCTTGCCGTGCGGCGCGAAGGCGAGACCGTGCCGGGTCGCGTACGTCTCCATGAGCGCGAGGTTGTGCTCGAGGCGTTCGGCGGAGAGCGCCAGCACGGGGGTGGAGAAGCCGCCGGTGAAGAGGTTGCGGCGCTGGGCGGCCAGCTCGCCGACGGTGAGGCCGTCGGCGTCCGGCGGGAGGCCCTTGAAGCGGTGGTCGACACGCTCCTCGGCCAGTCGGGCGAGTGCCGCGAACTCCTCGGTACTCATGGAACCTCCCTGATCAGGAGCGTTGCGTAAGCTGCAACGTCCATTGCGTATGTCGCCGACCGCTGTCTAACATCGCCGCCGACGCGGGGTCAACGGATCCGCCGCCTCTCACCAGCACGGGAGCCACGACGATCGTGACCGCCACCGGACCCCGCAACGCCCCCGACGCCCCCGGCGCGTCCGACGCCTGCGAGGCCTCGCGGGCCGTGGACATCGTGGACGTCGTCGCGCTCGGCGAGTCCATGATCGCCCTCCGGCCCTCCCGCCCCGGTCGCCTCGCCGACGTGCCCTCCTTCGACCGGGGCGTCGGAGGCGCGGAGTCCAACGTGGTCTGCGCACTGGCGGCGGCCGGCCACACGGCCCGCTGGGTCGGCCGGGTCGGGGCGGACGGCTTCGGCGACCACCTCGTCGGGACCATCGGCTCCTACGGCGTCGACGTCAGCCGCGTGCGACGCGACCCGCACCGTCCGACCGGCGTCTACTTCCGCACCGCCGGAGACCGGTCAGGCGACGCCCACGAGGTCGCCTACTACCGGGCCGGGTCCGCCGCCTGCGCGATGTCCGTCGACACCGTGGGCCTCGACGCCGTACGGGCCGGCCGGGTCCTGCACCTCACCGGGATCACCGCGGCCCTCTCCGCGGACTGCCTCCACCTGCTGCGCGAACTGACCGCCCCCCGGCCCGGCCGGCCGCTCGTCTCCTTCGACGTCAACCACCGGCCCCGGCTGTGGACGGACGGCGACGGCCCCCGGATCCTGCGGGAACTGGCCCGCGGCGCCGACCTGGTGTTCGTCGGCGAGGACGAGGCCGCCGAGGTGTGGGGCCTGGACGGCGTCCACGCCGTACGGGCCGCGATCCCCGAACCCGAGGTGCTCGTCGTCAAACAGGGCGCGCACGGGGCGACCCTCTTCGACGGGGAACGCGTCCTGCACGTCCCGGCCCCGCGGGTCGACGTCGTCGCCGCCGTCGGCGCCGGTGACGCCTTCGCCGCCGGTTTCCTCTCCGCCACCCTGCGCGGGCTGCCCGCCCGCGACCGGCTGCGGCACGGGCATCTGACGGCCGCCGCCGCCCTCACCGTCCCCGGCGACCTCGCCGTCCCCCCGGCCCGCGACCACGCCGACCGGCTCGCCGCCCTCGACGACACCGCGTGGGGGAGACTTCGACTCGGCCCGGGCTGGACGCAGTCCCCGGCCGCCCCCGAGGAGGTACGCACCCCATGAGCCAGACCGTCGACCGCGCCCTGAGCATCCTGCCGCTGCTCGCCGAGGGCCCCGCCGGCCTCGGGCAGGTCGCCGACCGCCTCGACGTGCACAAGTCGACCGCCCTGCGGCTGCTGCGCACCCTGCACGAGCACGGCCTCGTCTACCGCCAGTCCGACCAGCGCTACCGCCTGGGCGCCCGCCTGTTCGCCCTCGCCCAGGAGGCGATGGAGAACCTCGACGTCCGCGAGATCGCCCACCCCCACCTGGTCCGGCTGGGCGAGGCCTGCGGCCACACCGTCCACCTCGCCGTGTACGAGGACGGCGAGGTCCTCTACATCGACAAGGTGGAGAGCCGCTACCCGGTGCGCATGTACTCGCGCATCGGCAGGCCGGTCGCCGTCACGGTCGCCGCCGTCGCCAAGCTGCTCCTCGCCGACCTGCCCGAACCCGAGCGGCGGGCCGTCGCCGAGAGCCTCGACTACCCCCTCTACACGGCTCGTTCGACGCCCGACGCCCCCGCCTTCCTGCGGGAGCTGCGGAAGGTGCGGGAGCAGGGCTGGGCCACCGACCTCGGCGGGCACGAGGAGTCCATCAACTGCGTCGCCGCGCCCGTCCGGGGCGCCGACGGCCGGGTGGTCGCCGCGCTGTCGATCTCCGCGCCGAACGTCGTCGTCACCGCCGACGAACTCCTCGCCCTGCTCCCGCTGGTGCGCCGCGCGGCGGACGCCGTCAGCGGCGAGTACTCCGGCAGGAGCCCCGTATCAGCTCCGGACAAGGACACCGTATGACCGAGAAGACCGCACTCACCCCCGGCACCCACACCACCCCGCCCGCGAGGTTCTCGCACGGCGTGCGGAAGGGGAACATCCTCCAGGTGGCGGGCCAGGTCGGCTTCCTGCCCGCCGAGCCGGGCAAGCCCCCGACCCCGGCCGGTCCCGGTCTGCGCGAGCAGACCCTGCAGACCCTCGCCAACGTCAGGTCGATCCTGAACGAGGGCGGCGCGGGCTGGGACGACGTCATGATGATCCGCGTCCACCTGACCGACACCGGCCACTTCGCCGAGTTCAACGAGGTGTACGACGCGTACTTCGAGGAGCAGGCCCTCACCGCCCCGCCGGCCGCCCGCACCACCGTCTACGTCGGTCTGCCGGCGGGCCTGCTCGTCGAGATCGACGCGCTGGCCGTCCTCGGCTGACACCAGCCGCGGCCGCGCGAGGGCGGCCGTATTGAGCGCCTTCGTCTGGGTCTCTGACGGAACGCCGTGCGGAACTCCCGTAACGAAGTAGGGGCTGGCTGTGTCCGGCACAGGATCTTCGACCATACTGCCCGCTGTGGAGCAGCGCATAGGTTCGAGCAGCCAGCCCCTGGAGGGCGCCGGATTCGACCCGGCATTCGTCCCCGGGCTCACGTCGCCCGTGACCGCGGAGCCGTCCGACGCGAAGCCGGCCGAGGCCGACGACGCCGAGACGGTCGTCGACTCCGAGGAGGTGGAGAAGACCGGGCGCGGCGCGGAGACCGACGCCGGGGCGGAGGCCGGGACCGACGCCGAGGACGGGGGAGAGGAGGAGCCGGACGTGCCCGCCGAGGGCCCCGTCTTCGAGGCCTCGGACCGCCGTGCGCGGATCGCCGCCGACGCCAGGGGCGTCCGGCTCCGCCTCGACGAGGAGGAGTGCGAGTTCCGCTGGGACGAGATCGGCGCCGTCGAGACCGAGACGCCGCGCTTCGGCAAGCGGTACACCGTCACCGTGCACACCCCCGACCGCCGCTGGTACCCGATCGAGATCGAGGCGACGGCCAGGGCGCGCTTCCAGGAGTGGGACGACCAGTTGGACGCGGTCCTCGACGCCTACTTCGAAGACGGCGAGGCCGAGCCCGCGGACCCCGACGACGCCGAGGCGGCCGAGCCGGCCAAGGCCAAGGACGAAGCCAAGGACGCCGACTAGCCGGTTCCGGTCACGGCGCTAGCTGCAGTACTGCGCCTGCTTGCCGATCGAGCGGTACATACAGTCCGCGTTCTCCAGCAGTTGCAGGACCGCGTCCCGGTTACGGGAGGTCTCCCGCTCGATGACCTCGTCGGGCGGGTAGAAACCGCCTCCCGAACCGGACGACGGGTACATCTCGAAGGTGTACGAGAAGATCTTCTGCGTTCCCCAGAGGTAGTCGTCGATCGAGCCGTCGGTGATGTACAGGTCGCTGGACTGCTCGGCGGTGTACCCGTTGCTCGCGGCCATCTTCCGGCCGACGGCCTTGAACGCGGCGTTGTCGTCCGCGGTCATCCCGGTCGCCGTGTCGGAGTACGTGTAGCCGAACGGCCACAGCACCAGCTCGCTGTAGGTGTGGAAGTCGATCCCGGCGGTGATCTGCTGTCTGCCGCCCACGACCCGGCCGCGCACGAAGTCGGCGACGACCTTCACCTCGGGCGCGGACTCGGCTGACGCGCCCCGGTAGGTCTCCGACGACTTGGTGCCCGAAGAGCCGCCGCAGCAGCCCCACTTGAAGTCCCAGTTCCGGTTGAGGTCCGTCCCGACGTACGAGGAGGCGGAGTTGGGCTGCCGGTTCTTGCGCCACGACCGGTAGGAGCCGGTGGCGATGTCGTACTCTCCGCCGTCCGGGTTCAGGTCGGGGACGATCCAGATCTCGCGTTTGTCGACCATGTCGGTGATCCGGGAGTCGGTGCCGTACCCGGCGCTCAGCTCGCGCATCAGGTAGAGGGCCATCTCGACGGTGAGGTGCTCGCGGGCGTGCTGGTGGTGGGTGAACAGCACCTCCGGCTCGGCCTCGTCGACGGCCACGTTGTCGCTGATCTTGACGGCCACGATGTCCCGGCCCTGGTACGACCTGCCGATGACCCGTTTGCTCATGATGTCCGGGCGGGCGGCGACGCGCTGGTCGATCTCCGCCGTCATCTCGGCGTAGTTGTGGTACTTCGCGTCGGCGGACGGGAAGTCGAAGAGCCGTACCTCGTCCTCGGCGACCCGGTCCGGCGCCGCGCCCAGGGGCGAGACCGCGTACCCCTGCGCGCGCAGCTTCCCGATCTGCTCGGCCCGGCCGGAGACCACGACGGTCTCCTCGTCGGCCTCGTCCACGCTCACCCCGGAGGCGGCGATCGCGGTGCGCAGCTGCGGGGTGCTGTGGTGGACGTGGATCTCGTACTGGCGGATGTCGTCGGCGGACGGCGCCGGCTTCCGGGCGCCGCCCGCCGACGCGTCGGTGACGGCCGAGAACGGCGCGGCCAGGGCGAGGGCCAGCAGTGCGGCGAGGACGGTGCTTCTCGCACCGCTCCTGCGGATGCGCAGTCGCATGAACGCTCCTAGTGGGGAGTCGGAGTGTGTGGGGGTGCGGTGGTGCCGTGGTGCGACTGCCGCACATCGTCGATGCATGGCATGAACAGGTCAATAGGGCATGGAGTGACAAAGGGGTGATGGCCGGAACCATGCGAAAAACGGCGCATGACCGGCCGCGAAGTGTAATTGCGCACGCACCGACCGATAGTGATCACACGCGCGGGCGGGCTGGGCACATCGGGTGGAGATCGGTCAGGCCCTCTTGCCGGACCGGCCGCTTTGGGATTTCTTGACCTTCATGGCGGACACCACGGAACCCCCCACGGGACACACCAAGGACACCGAGGCTCCCTCCGGCACCGACCAGACCCCCGGAAAGTCCAGCTGGAAGTACATCGGACCCGGCATCGTGGTCGCGGCGACCGGCGTCGGCGCCGGCGACCTCGTGGCCACCCTCATCGCGGGCAGCAACTTCGGTTACACCCTGCTCTGGGCGGCGGTCGTCGGCTGCCTGGTCAAGATCTCCCTCGCCGAGGCGGCCGGCCGCTGGCACCTGTCCACCGGCCGCACGCTCTTCGACGGCTGGGCGGGGCTCGGCCGTTGGACGACCTGGTTCTTCGGCTTCTACCTCGTCGTCTGGGGCTTCGTCTACGGCGCGGCGGCGATGTCGTCGAGCGCGCTGCCCCTGCAGGCGCTGTTCCCGGACGTGATGGGCCTCAAGTCGTGGGCCGTCGCCTGCGGTCTGGTCGGCCTGGTGTTCGTCTGGTTCAACAAGTACGCCGTCTTCGAGAAGGTCATGACGGTCCTGGTGGGCGTCATGTTCGTGGTCACGGTGTACCTGGCGGTCCGCGTCACCCCGAACCTCGGCGACGCCTTCGCCGGCCTGCTGCCGGTCCTGCCGGACGAGAAGGACTCCGTCCTCAACACCCTCGGCCTGATCGGCGGCGTGGGCGGCACCATCACGCTGGCCGCGTACGGCTACTGGGTCAATGCCAAGGGCTGGACGAACACGGGCTGGATGAAGGTCATGCGGCTGGACAACCGCGTCGCGTACCTCACGACCGGTGTCTTCGTCGTCGCCATGCTCTTCGTCGGCGCGGAGCTGCTGCACTCGGCGAACGTGTCGATCGCGAGCGGCGACAAGGGGCTCGTCCAGCTCAGCGACATCCTGGCGGCGAAGTACGGCGCGGCGACGGCCAAGTTCTTCCTCATCGGCTTCTTCGCGACGTCCTTCACCTCCCTGATCGGCGTCTGGCACGGCGTGAGCCTGATGTTCGCCGACTTCTACGCCCGCCTGCGCGGCGGCAGCGACACGACCGGCACGGAGGTCGCCTCCGGCGAGCGGGAACGCTCCTGGCCCTTCCGGGCGTACCTGCTCTGGCTGACCTTCCCGCCGATCGTGCTGCTCTTCCAGGGCCAGCCGTTCCGCCTGGTCATCCTCTACGGCGTGCTGGGCGCGGCCTTCCTGCCGTTCCTCGCGGGAACACTGCTGTGGCTGCTCAACTCCTCCCGCACGCCCCGCGAATGGCGCAACGGGCCGCTGAGCAACGCGATGCTGGTGCTGGCGGGGCTGCTGTTCCTCGTGCTGTGCGTCAAGCAGATCTGGGACCAGCCCTGGTCGGAGTTCTTCTGACCCCGACCGGGCCCCGCGGAGCCCCCGTTGAACCCCGCGGAGCCACGACCGGGCCCCCGGGCCCCACCACGCCCCTGCCGGGACGTTCCCGGCCGGGGCACGTGGCGGTCTGTGGCGGACCGGGGCGCCCGTCAGTCCACGGCGCTGCGCCAGCGTGGGCTGAGTGCGATCGTCCGCAGCTGCTTGATGGTGAGAGCCGGCTCGGCGCGGGTGGCGGCCTTGTTCTGGTCGGCGGTGTTGAAGGCGCTGACCACCACCCGCAGGCCGTCCTTGCGCATGGTGTCGACGGTCCACATCACGACCCCGGCCCCGCCCTTCTCACCCGGCCCCTGGTGGACGGCGACCCGGGTGCCGTCCTTCAGGGTCTCGGAGCCCTCGCCGTACAGCTCGTCGGCGACGTCGGACATGCCCGGCTGCACGTTGACCTGGACCAGGCTCCTGCCCTTGCCGTCGTCGACGACCATGTAGCCGAACCCGGTCTCCTGGCTGCCGTACGAGACGCGCTTCAGGCTGTCCGGCAGCAGGAGGCTGAGCTTGCGCAGGATGACCCAGCCGGCCATCTCCGCGGGCCGCGTGGACGCGCTCGCGGCGGCGGACGGCTTCTGCCGCTCCCGGGGGATCGCGTCCACGATCCGGCGCCACTCCGGGGCCGCGGCGAGCGTCCTCAACTGCGCCGTCGACAGCGGGGGTTCGGGACGGGTGACCGGCTTGCCCTTCTCCGCCGCGGCGTTCCACTCGATGACGCTCACATGGTGCCCGGCGGGAGTGACCAGGTCGGCCCCCCACGCCTTGGTGTCCTCACGACGGTCGGGGTACTCGTAGCCCTGGTAGACGGTGACCGCCGACCCGTCGGGCAGCACGTCGGTCCGGCAGCTGTCGAATCCCGTCTGCCCGCCGTCCGAGCAGGGCATCACGGCCGTGACGGGATCGAACTTCCCCGGGGCGTCGGTCCGGACGCGGTCCAGGCCGACGGAGACGGCCCCCTCGCCCTTGCCGTCGTCGAACACCCCGAGGGCGAGCGGCGGCAGATCCTCGTTCGTGCCGCGCGCCTCCGTCTTCGTCAACCGGCCTTTCGGCAGCAGCTTCCTGAGGGTGCGGAACACGTCGTCGGCGGACGCCGGCTTGGCGCTGGCGCTGGCCCTGCCGCTCGCGGCGAGGGAGGAGGGGTTCGGAGCGGGCGAGCCGTCCCACGGCGCCAGCAGCGTCCCGCCGACCCCCACGAGGGCCAGACCGGCGACGCCGCCCGCGACGGCGGCCCTGCGCCGGAGCCGCAGCCGGTGCCCACGGGCCTGACCGGCGGCGGCGAGTGCGCTGCCCGGATGGTCGAAGGCGCCGCCGGCCTCGTGCAGGGCGGCGGAGAGCTGCTCCTCGAAGGGATCGCTGTGCTGGTCTACGGGCATGGTGAACACCGTCTTCCGCGTGGGATGGAGTGAAGTACCGAGTGAGGGGTGGAGCGGGCGAGGCGACCCGCCCCGGCGGGCCGGGCGGTTCAGGGCGGGCGGTTCAGGGCCGGGCGTACTCGCTCATGTCCTCGCCGAGCAGCTGCCGCAGCCGTCCGAGGGCACGGGAGCAGCGGGTCCGCACGGCGGCGGAGCTGGCGTTCATCGCGTCGGCGGTCTCCTCGATCGAGCGGTCCTCCCAGTACCGCAGCACCACGACGGCCCGGTCCTTGGCGGGCAGCCGCCCCAGGGCCTGCACCAGCGTCAGCCGCAGCGAGGCGTCGGTGCCCCTGCGGTCGGGCAGGTCGGGGAACACGTCCACGGCCTGCTCCCGACTGCTTCGCTTGCGCTGGTGAGCGAGGAAGGTGCGGGTGAGGACGGTCTGCGCGTACCCGGCCGGGTTGTCGACCCGCGACACCCGCCCCCAGCGGACGTACAGCCTGCCGAGGGTCTCCTGAACCAGATCCTCGGCGAGGTGCGTGTCCCCGGCGGTGAGCAGACACGCGGACCGGTACAGATGCCGGGCGCGCGCCGCCGCGAACTCTGCGTACTCGTCCGCGCGGACCTGCCCCATGTGTGTGCCCCCGTGTCGCTTGCCGTACCGCCCTCACTTCACTGATGCGGTGGGGCACGCCAAATGTTTCAGGGGGGACCGAAAGTGGGGTGCTCGGCCCCGCCGGGTAGGTTTTCCGCTGTGACAGAGCAGCCGCCGCCCCCGCCGCCGTCCACCCCGCCGGGGTTCGGCCCGCCTCCGCCGCAGTACGCCCCGCAGCAGCCGGCCGGCCCGGACTTCACCGCTGTCGACAAGCACAACGCGATCGTCGTGGACGCGGCCGGCGTCGCCTTCGAGATGTACGACATCACCGTCGACTTCCCCTGGCCGGAGATCCGCAGCGTCCACTACAAGCCGAGCCCCAACGGCAAGGCGCTCATGGTCGCCGTGGTCCACGTCGACGGCCAGGTCTACGAGTGCGTCGTCACGGCCAGGCCGAAGGACCGCCTCCAGTCCTGGTTCCCCCAACTGGCCTGGGTCCTCGGCCACTACCGCCCGACGGGATGACCGACCGCGGCCGGAACAGACCTCGGCGTAGGCGTTTCCCGACGCCGAGACGTCCTCTCCGCCAAACGTCTTCCCAACAGCCGCAACCCAGCTCGGCTTGCATCTTCTGCAGCTTCGGGAAGAGGGGGGTTCCTCTGGAATGTCGGGCACTTTCGAACTATGTCGTCGATGAGATTCCCGCAGAACTCACGCGAAGCGGCTACGAGGTCACCGGAAATATCCTATAGATATCGCCCTCGTTGCTGTCCGGAACGCGTGTCGCCGGTAGGGGTTCACACCGGGTTCGGGGGGTCCATCAGCGCGAGTTTGGCCGGGTCGATCACGGCGGTGATCTGCGTGATGTGGCCGGCAGTGACGGTGAAGGCGAGGACGGAGAGCGGGGTGGCGTCTTCGCTCCAGGAGATGACGCCGGGGCGGCCGTTGACGGTCGCCGCCTGTTCTCGAGCCGCACCACCGCCCACTGCGCGTCCGTCATGTCCGAGCCGACCGGGACCCGGTCCGGGCGGTCGGCTGCGTTCCCGAACCGGTGAGCGAGGCAATCGCACGAAGAACGCGCCGAGTTGAAGACAACCGGCGGTGCGGTACGGCGTAGAACTGCGACACAACAGGACCTCCGGGGCAGACGGGTTGGCTTCGCAACCCTCGTGCTGCACCGGAGGTCCTGCCTTCATGCGCCCACCTGGCCGGAATCACCTGACCAGGCAACCTGTTCGACCAGAACCACCCTCACGGTCGATAGGACCAGGGCTGCCGTGCAGGTTCGCCATCGCCCACGACCGCCGGGTTTTGGTGTCAGCCGGTGGTGTCAGCGGGCACTGGAGGCGGTCCGGGCGAGGGGGTGGAAGTTGATGCGTTCGCGCTCCACGGGGAAACCGGCCTTGGTGAAGTTCGCGGCCATGGGGAAGTTGCCCCGGTCCGTGGCTCCGGTGACGACCTCCGCGCCCTGTTCCACCAGGAAGTGGGTGCATTCGGCGAGGAGGTCGTAGGCGTAACCGTGGCCGCGGTGTTCCGGCAGGACGCCGATGAATCCGATGGTCGGTCCGGAGGGGTTGTGTGCCGGGATGTGGATGCCGGCCAGTTCGCCTTCCGGGGTGCGGGCGAGCTGCCACCATTCCCGCGGGGACGGGCACCAGTGGAAGAATTCCAGTTCTTCCCGCGCGGCCTGGTCGAGGCCGCCCTCCTCGATGGCCTTCAGCGTGTGGGCATCCAGCGTGGCCGCGTGGATGCGGCGCAGCGCGTCGAAGAAGACCGCGTCGTCGGGCTCGGGGCCGAAGACGAGACGTCCGGGCCGCTCGGGCAGCCCGCGTTCCGGGGTCCAGCGGTACAGGAAGCGTTCCACCAGGAACTCGTAGTCGGCGGCCCGGGCGGCGGCGAAGCGCGTCTCGGCGGCCGCGGCCAGGGCGGGGTGCTCGCGCCAGTCACCGGGCAGGTTGAGCTCGAGTTCGACCTGCCAGGGGGCGGAGCGCAGGAGTTCGGCCCCCGCCTCGACCTCCCCCTCGGCGACGTCGAACCAGTTGAGGTTGACGGGTTCCTCGTCATCGGAACCGCCCCACCAGGCGCCGCGGGCGACGACGACGCCATCGCGCAGGGCCACCCGCTTCCAGTGGGGTCGGTGCGTGGTCCGCTGGTGCGCGGCACGGGCGTTCAGTGGGTCGGGGTGTGCGTCGAACAGATGGGCGTCGCTCTCGTCGAGCGCGCGGATGACCGTATCGGTCATGGGTTCCTCCGGGATGCGTACGGCAGGAGCGCTCCCGGTCGGATCAGAGGTGCCACACCGGGGTAGCGGGGAGGGAGCGCTGGATGGTTGAGAACTGCACGGCACTCGCCTCCTTCCGTTCGTCTCACGCGGCGTGGTCCGGGGCCAGACGCTACTTGGTCACCGACGGGTCCGTCCACGGAAATTGCGAATCATGGTGACGAAGCCCCTGGCCTCGCCGTTTCACTTGGTTGCGGCTGGTGGGGAAGAAACGCGAAATTGCCTTCCAGACCTGGGACGATGAACCTTGCTGTAGAAGATTCGCTTCACCCCCGGCTTGACGGCCGGAGTACTGCGAATGCATCCCGGTAGCCGGTCACGGCGTGCCGGGGCAGCGTGCCGCGGTCCGGGGCGGTCGTGCCGGTCACCGCGGCCACCTGCGTGCCCGCGCGGTAGACGCGGTATCCGCTCGCGCCGGAGACGGCGTTCCGGGCCGGGGAGACCGGCAACGTCGTCCCCGAGACGGTCAGGCCCGTCGATGCGGACGGGAACGTGGGAGCGGGGTCGCCGCCCCCGCAGTCGTCCGGGCCGTGGACGAGGCGTTGCCAAGAGATCGTCACCAGGTCCGCTTGCGCAGGGCCGGTGTGCGCAACCTGCCCCGTTTTGGCGTGACTTGCGCGACGAAGAGTTGCCCGGCAGCTACGGAAAGCTGTTCTCCGGCCACAGGGGCGTGGATACAGTGCTGAGGTAGTCACGCAATGAAGTCACCCCGGTGCACCGGAGTAACGCCGGTGGGCCGGACCGCGGGAATCGGGGAGCTGCGCGTGCCAACAGCCATTGCCGTGACCGGAGCCGACCTGGCGCTGTCGCCGCAGGACGAACGCACCCTGCCCGCCGCCGTGCTGGCCGGCCTCGACCAGCAGCCGCTGGAGGACGCCCTCGCCGCCGTCCAGTCGCTCGTCGACCAGCACGGGCATCTGATCGTCGTGTACTCGCGGGCCGTGCCCACCGTCGTGGAGCAGCGGCTGCACACCATCCGCTCCCTCCTCGAGAGCGACCGCATCGCCCTCTTCCGCCCCGACCTCCCGCCGCTCGCCGTCGCCGTCCTGGTCCGCCAGTTGCGTCAGCTCGCCTCCTGCGATCTCGGCCCCGGCGTGCTCGCCTCCGCGGGCCGGCTGCTCACCCACTACCTCCACGCGGGCGCCCTCCTCGGCTCGGTCGCCCGGCTCGACCGGGTGCCCGGCGTCGGCCTGAAGTCGCACGCCCGGTCATGGGTGCCCGGCAGCCAGTTCGGCGTGCTGGCCCACCCCAAGCCGGAAGTCGTGAAGGCCACCCCCGAAACCGTCCTGCCGGGGCCCGAGTTCGGCACCTGGCTGCTCGTCGCCCGTGGACACCTGCAGTCCGACTGGGTCACGGACGTGCTGGCCCCCGCCTGGCGGGTGCAGGGGCTGCGGGAGACGGAGCTGCCCGCCGAGTCCGCCGACTGGTGGGGCACCGGCAAGGCGATCGAGTTCTGCGCCTACCTCCCCGACCTGTCCGTCCTCTACCAACTGGTCGCCTCGGTCCGGCAGTGCGTGTGCCACTGGTGCGGCATCGACGTCATCGGCGACCGCTGCGTCTTCTGCTCCGCCACCCCGCCGTCCGCCTCCGAACTCGCCGTCCGTCCCGCCCGCGAGCTCACCGCGGGCGGCTGAGACGGCACCGCCCGACCGCCCCGCCCGCACGGCCCGCTCAGCTCGGCCTGCTCCGCCCGTTCGTTCCCTTCATTCCGTCCGTCCGTCCGTCCGCCCGACCCGACTCCCGACGAGGTTGTACGGCTCATGAACTCCCGTCAGCGCCGCGGCGTGATTCTGCTCATCCTGTCGATCGTGTGCGCCCTCGGCGCCTTCGCCGGCGTCCTCTCCGTGATGGACGACGTGAAGTCCAAGGTCGGACCGGAGGTCACCGCGTACGAGCTGCGTGCCGACGTCGCGCCCTACACCGCCCTGAGCGCCGGCCAGTTCAAGAAGATAGAGATGCCGGAGCGCTGGCTGTCCGCGAACGCCGTCACCGACCTCGCCGGCATCCGCGGCAAGATCGCCGTGACGACGCTGCGGAAGGGCTCCCTGCTGCAGAGCGACATGATCGTCGACCAGCCCGCGCTCCAGCCCGGTCAGCAGGAGGTCGCCATCATGATCGACGCGGCGACCGGGGTGGCCGGCAAGATCACCCCGGGTTCGTCCGTCAACGTCTACGCCACCTTCGAGGGCGCCCGCGACAGCGATCCCGACCAGTCGAAGATCATCGTCACCAACGCCCGGGTCCTCGACGTCGGCGAGCTGACCGCCCTCGAGCCGGACGAGAAGAACCGCAGCCAGTCGCCCAGGGACGCGGTGCCCATCACCTTCGCGCTGTCGACCCTCGACGCCCAGCGCATCACGTACGCCGAGTCGTTCGCCAAGCGCGTCCGCCTCGCTCTTGTCGCGCCCGGCGGCAGCGCCACGGTCCCCGACAAGGACCGTACGTACGAACTCGCCACGGACAAGTGAGAGGCCGCCGCCCATGCCCACGAGGATCCTCCCGGCCGTCGGCGACGCGGACGCGGTCCGTTCCCTCACCACCCTGCTCAGCCAGCTCCCCGACGCCGAGCCGGTCGCTCCGGTCGCCGACTCCACCCAGCTGGTGGACACCCTCGCCCGGCTCGCGGCCGAGTCGGTCGACGAGCTCCCCGAGGTCGTCGTCGTCCACGAGCGCATCGGCCCGGTGCCGGCGCTGGAACTCGTCCGCGAGGTCGCCCTGCGCTTTCCGGCGGTCGGCGTCGTCCTCGTCACCACCGACGCGGGGCCCGGCCTCTTCGCCGCCGCCATGGACGCCGGCGCGCGCGGCCTGGTCACCCTGCCGCTGAGTTACGAGGACCTCGCGAACCGCGTGCAGGCCGTCGCCACGTGGTCGGTCGGCGTACGGCGTCATCTCGGCCACGGCGGCGACGTGTTCACCGGCGTGGGCGGCACCGTCGTCACCGTCAGCGGCGCGAAGGGAGGCGTCGGCGCGACCCTCACCGCCGTCCAGCTCGCCCTCGCCGCCCAGGCGTCCGGCCGTCCCACCGCCCTCGTCGACCTCGACCTCCAGGCCGGCGACGTCGCCTCCTACCTGGACGTCCAGTTCCGCCGTTCGGTCGTCGACCTCGCCGCCATCGCCGACATCTCGCCCCG
Source organism: Streptomyces sp. P3 (assembly GCF_003032475.1). Classification (NCBI taxonomy): domain Bacteria; kingdom Bacillati; phylum Actinomycetota; class Actinomycetes; order Kitasatosporales; family Streptomycetaceae; genus Streptomyces; species Streptomyces sp. P3. The sequence continues at coordinate 997,969 of NZ_CP028369.1, read as the reverse complement.
CATCCTCGCCGAAGCGGTCTTCCGCCACGACAGCGGCGTGGCGCTCCTGCTCGCCCCCGGCGAGGGCGAACGCGGCGAGGAGGTCACCGACCGGGCCGCCCGCCAGATCCTCGGCGCGCTGCGCTCCCGCTACGAGGTCGTCGTCGTCGACTGCGGCGCCCAGCTGGCCGGCGCCGGCGCCGCCGCCGTCGAACTCGCCGACCGCGCCCTGCTCGTCACCACCCCCGACGTGGTCGCCGTGCGCGGCGCCAAACGCACCGTGCGCATGTGGGACCGGCTGCAGATCCGCAAGGCCGAGGAGACGACCGTGGTCGTCAACCGCAACAGCCGCAACACGGAGATCCAGCCCCCGCTCATCCAGAAGATCACCGGCACGGCCGTCGCCGCGACCACGGTGCCCGCCAACTTCCGCGAACTCCAGGCCGCGGTCGACGCCGGCCGGGTGGACGCTCTCGACGCCAAGGGCGCCGTCCGGCAGGCCCTTTGGGCGCTCGCGGGGGAACTCGGGCTGGTCAAGGCGACGGAGACGGCCCTGGTGCGCCGTGGCGGCGGACGCGCGCGCGGCGCGGACCGGGGGCCGGCCGGGTTCCGGCGGCGGAAGGAGTGAGATGACCGCACGGCGGACGAGGGCGTTCCTCGCGGGCGACCGGGGCCAGGTCACCGTCGAGTTCCTCGGCATGCTCCCGACGATCATCGTGACCCTGGTGGTGGTGTGGCAGTTCGTCCTCCTGGGATACACGTACACGCTCGCGGGGAATGCTGCCGACGAGGCGGTGCGGGCGGGCACGGCGGCGCATCCGGGGGCGCGGTCGGCGGCCTGCGCGCAGGCGGGCAAGGACAAGCTGGGGGACGCGTGGGAGGGCGGCGCCGAGGTGAGCTGCGGCGGCAGCGGCTTCGTGACGGCCGAGGTCACGCTGCACGTCCCCGTCCTGGTCCCGGGCCTGATCGACTTCCCGTTCCCGGTGCACGCCCACGCCGGCGCGGTCGAGGAAGAGGACGGCGACTGAGATGGCGTACCGACGGCGCGGACGCGAGCGGGACCCCTCACGGGAGGGACGGCCGGAGCGGGAACCCTCACGGGAGCGAGGGCCGGCGCGGGACTTCTCACCGCACCGGTGGGGAGCGGGGGAGCGGGGTCGGGACCGAGTGCGCGGGTGCGGGCGCGGGCGGGACGGCGGGCGGGACCGGGGCCAGGCGGCCATCGAGTACCTGGGCTTCCTGCCCGTCCTCCTCGCCGTCGCCCTGGCCGCCGTCCAGCTCGGGCTGGTCGCGTACGCCGCGCAGCAGGCCGGGACCGCGGCGCGCACGGGGGCGCGCAGCGCGTCCCTGCGTGAGGACTACGCCGGGGACTGCGCGCGGGCGGTCAGCGACTGGCTCGACGCCAGTTGCGACGCGCCCGCGTACTCCGACAAGGAGGTCCGGGTCACCTCCACCGTCGTCATCCCGTCCGTCATCCCCGGCATCGGGGACTTCGGCGAGGCCCACAGGACAGCCACCATGCCACTCGACCACTGAGGCCGACGCGGACCCCGCCATCCATGCGGACCCCGCCATCGACGCCGTCCACGAGCCCCACGCAGTCCACGAGATCGACGAACACCACGAGATCGACGAAGTCCACGAGGAGGAACCGGAGATGAGCCTGCGGGCGCGCATCACCTCCCCCGACGAGCACGGCGGGCGCGGCGAGGACGGCCACCTGGTCACGTCCTACCGGGCCAAACTCCTGGAGGAGATCGACCTCGCCGAGATGAGCGCGCTGGCGGCGGCCGAACGCCGGGCGCGGCTGGAGCGGGTCCTCGGGCACATCATCAGCCGCGAGGGCCCGGTGCTGTCCACGGGGGAACGCGCGCAGCTGATCCGCCGGGTCGTCGACGAGGCGCTCGGCCTCGGCATCCTGGAGCCGTTGCTCGAGGACGCGTCGATCACCGAGATCATGGTCAACGGACCGGACGCGATCTTCGTCGAACGCGGCGGCCGGGTGGAGCAGCTTCCCCTCCGCTTCGCGTCGAACGACCAACTGATGCAGACGATCGAACGCATCGTCTCGACGGTCAACCGACGGGTGGACGAGACGAACCCGATGGTCGACGCCCGCCTCCCGTCCGGCGAACGCGTCAACGTGATCATCCCCCCGCTGTCGCTCACCGGCCCCATCCTCACCATCCGCCGCTTCCCGCGCTCCTTCACCCTGCACGAACTGGTCGGCTTCGGTTCGCTGGACGAACAGATGCTGTACCTGCTCGCCGGACTGGTGCAGGCGAAGTTCAACGTGATCGTCTCGGGCGCGACCGGCACCGGCAAGACGACGCTGCTGAACGCGCTCTCCGGCCTGATCCCGGACGGCGAACGCATCATCACCATCGAGGACTCCGCGGAACTCCAGCTCCAGCAGTCCCATGTGATCCGCCTGGAGTCCCGCCCGCCGAACGTGGAGGGCAACGGCCGCATCACCATCCGCGACCTGGTCCGCAACTCCCTGCGGATGCGCCCCGACCGGATCGTCGTCGGCGAGGTCCGCGGCGGCGAGTCCCTCGACATGCTCCAGGCGATGTCGACGGGCCACGACGGCTCCCTCGCCACCGTCCACGCCAACAGCGCCGAGGACGCGCTGATGCGGCTGCAGACCCTCGCCTCGATGTCGGACGTCGAGATCCCCTTCGTCGCGCTGCACGACCAGATCAACAGCGCGGTGGACGTCGTCGTCCAGCTCACCCGCTTCGCCGACGGCGCCCGCCGCGTCACCGAGATCGCCCTGCTGGACAGCCACGGCGGAGAGCCGTACCGGCTGGCGACGATCGCCCGCTTCAACGCCCGGCCGATGAGCGCCGACGGCCGTATCGACGGCGCCTTCGAGTACTTCCCCCTCCCGCGCCGCACCGCGGACCGGCTCTACATGGCGAGCCAGCCGATCCCGCAGGCGTTCGGGGTCGCGCGTGACGCACTCGAACTGACCACAAGGGAAGCCCGGTAACGCTGATGGACCTCGACACCCTCACCGCCCTCACCACCGGTGTGGCCCTGCTGACCTGCGCCCTGGCCGTCGCCGGCCTGCACGCCTACACCCGGGGCCGGGCCCAGCGCGCCGAACTGGTGGAACGCCTGACCTCCGCGGGCCAGGTGTCCGGCAGCGCCCGCCGACGGCGCTTCCACACCCTGGACCGGCGGCTGCGCCGCACCGGCACCGGCCGCAGGCTGGAACTGAAGCTCGCGGCGACGGGTCTGGACATGACACCGGGCGAGTTCGCCGTCTACCTGCTGGCCGCGGTGGCCGGCCTGTGGCTCGTCGGCCAGGCCACCCTCGCCCCCTTCTTCGGGCCGATCGCCGGCCTGCTCGGAGTCTGGGCGGCCTGGCAGTTCCTGACCTGGCAGCGTCAGAAACGCATCGAGAAGTTCATCAGCCAACTCCCCGAGCTGGCCCGCATCCTGGCCAACGCGACCCATGCCGGACTGGCGCTGCGCACCGCGATCGGCATGGCGGCGGAGGAGCTGGAAGCACCGGCCGGTGAAGAACTGGCCAAGGTCGCCAACCAGTTGGCCGTCGGCCACTCCATGGACGACGCCCTCGGTGAACTCGCCGAGCGGCTGCCCTCCCGCGAGCTGGTCGTCCTCGTCACCACCCTGGTCCTCTCCAACCGGGCCGGCGGCCAGGTCGTCGGGGCGCTGCGCAACCTGACGGAGACACTGGAGGAACGCAAGGAGACCCGACGCGAGGTGCGCACCCAACTGTCCCAGGTGAACATGACGTCGTACGCGGTGCCGGTGCTGGGGGTCGGCTCCCTCTTCCTCATGAACGGCGTCAAGGACGGCGCCCTGGAGCGCATGACCGGCTCCCCGGTCGGCCAGGGCGCCGTGATCATCGCGTTCGCCCTGTACGCGGTCGGCTTCGTCCTCATCCGCCGCATGTCCCGCATCGACGTCTGAGCGGCCGGGAAGGAGCGCGCGACATGGAACTGCTGCTCGCACTCGTCATGGGCCTCGCCGTCTGGGGAGCCTTCGCCGGCATCCGCATGTACCGGGCGGATGCCAAGCTTCCGCCGGACCTGGCCCTGGCCCTGGAGGTCGGCGCGACCCGCACCGGCGCGGTCGACTCCGTCGTGGACCGGCTCGGCATGCGGTACGCGCCCGCCGTACTGCGCCTGATGGGCCCCAAGCAGGTCGCCAGGTACCGCCGCAAGATCGACCTGGCGGGCAACCCGGGCGGTCTGACCATCGACCGCTACGCGGCGCGCCGCGCGGTGTACGGCGCTCTCGGCGGCTTCGGCGGGCTCATCTTCCTGCTGCAGGGCAGGATCGTCGTGGCCCTGCTGCTCTTCGCGTTCGCCGCGTTCTGGACCGAGGTCGGCATCTGGGCGGCGATCCGTATCCGCAAGGACGTGATCGAACGGACGCTGCCCGACTTCCTGGACGTCCTCGCCGTCGTGGTGAGCGCCGGGCTGGGCTTCCGGCAGGCCCTCGACCGCGTCGCGTCGAAGTACGAAGGGCCCTGGGCGGACGAGATCCGCATCACCCTGCGGCAGATGGACCTCGGGGTGAGCCGGCGGCAGGCCTTCGCCGAACTGCGCCGACGCAACGACTCCGAGCAGGTGGCCATGTTCGTCACCGCGCTCCAGCAGGGCGAGGAGCTCGGAGCGCCGATCGTGGACACGCTCGTGTCGATCGCCAAGGACATGCGCCGCACCGACGCCCAGAACGCCCGTCGCAAGGCCGCCCGGGCGGTCCCGAGGGCCACATTGATGATCACCACGTTCATGGTCCCGGCGACGATGCTTCTGCTCGGCGCGGGCCTGCTCCTCGGCTCCGGCACGGACTTCAGCCCCCTCACGGGCGACTAGCGGGTGGGTGACGGCGATGACGGCGATGACGGCGATGACGGCGACGACGGAAGCGACCACCGTGACGGCCGCGACGGCCACGGCAGCCACGGCGACGACCGCGACAGCGACGACCGCGATGACGACGGCGGCGGGGAAAGCGGTGCCGACGGCGGGGAAGGCGGTGGCGGCGGCAGCGTTCACCAAGATGCGTGGCCGGCTGGCGAGGAGGCGGGTGCATGAGCCGCCGACGGATCCGCCCACTCCCATCCCGATCCAGGTCAACGCGTTGCAGGCGATGTCCCGGCAGGTCTTCGGCTTCCGGCTGGCCATGATCGCCGTCGCGGCCCCGGCAGCCCTTCTCAACGCGGCCCCGGGAATGGGCGTCCGACTGGTGGGGGCGGCGGTCGTCGTCACCTTCATGGGCTCGTACGTCCTCTTCCGCGACTGGGAACGCTTCGGCCCCCTCCTGCTGAAGCACCCCTCACTGCTCGTCGCGGACACCCTCCTCGGGGCTCTGTTGCTGGTCTCCGCGGGCCCCGGCACGACGCTCGCCTACGTCAGCGTCTGCACCCCCCTGCTGGCAGGCATCGTCTACGGCTGGCGGGGCGCCGCCTGCTTCGCCTCTCTCCAGTCGCTGATCCTGCTGATCGTCCACGCGGCGCTGCGGCACGGGCCGGACGTGAGCGTGGCGGAACGGCTGCTGCTGCCCGGCCTCTGCGTCATCACGGGGGCGATGGGCTCCACCCTGCGCGGGCTGATGCTCCGCTTCGGCGCGGCGACGCTCGCCCTGACCGAGGTCAAGGCACGCCTCGCCGTCACCGAGGCGGTCGCCGAGGAACGTGCGCGGCTGGCCCGGGAGATGCACGACTCGGTGGCCAAGACGCTGCACGGCGTGGCGCTCGCCGCGGATGCCCTGGCCCGCTCCGCGGGCTCGCCCGACACGGACCCCGCCCAGGTGCGCCGGCACGCCGAACTGATCGCGCGCGCCTCACGTCAGGCCGCCGCGGAGTCCCGCGAACTCCTCACCGACCTGCGCCGCGAGGAACCGGAGGGCTCCGCTCGGGGAATTGACGTCCTGCCCGAACTGGCCGCCCGCACCCGGGACTTCGCCGCCCGTACGGGCCTGGCGGCCAGCTACCACGCCACCGGTGACCGGACGACGCTTCCCGTGCCGCCCGCCGTGGCCCGTCACCTCCTCACGATCACCTCGGAGGCCATGGACAACGTGCGCCGCCATGCCGACCCGACCCGCGTCGCCGTCCACGCGGGCGTCCACGGCGACCGCCTGCGCATCAGCGTCTACGACGACGGCCGCGGTCTGCCCGACGGCACCACACTCGAAGAACTGCGCCGGTCCGGTCACTTCGGTCTGGTCGGCATGGTGGAGCGGGCCGCCGTCATCGGCGCCCGCATCCAGATCGGCCGCGGCGCCCACCCCGAGGGCACCGAAGTCCGCCTGGAACTCCCCCTGACGGCGTCCCGCCCGTGAACGACCTCCCGCATCCGAAGGAAAGCCACGCCATGCCGGACCCACCCGCACCCCCCGCCCGGGTGCAGCCGCTCTTCCCGCCTGCTTCCCGTCCCGCCCCCGTGCGCGTCGTCGTGGCCGATGACAACCCCGTGGTCCGCGCGGGCCTGACCGCTCTCCTCTCCGGCCGGGAGGGCATCACGGTCGTCGCGGAGGCGGCGGACGGCCGTGATGCCTACGAGGCCGCGGTGCGGCACCGCCCCGACGTCGTCCTCCTGGACGTCCGTATGCCCGGCGTCGACGGCCTCACGGCCCTTCCGTACCTGGCGCGGATCACGCGGGTCGTGATGCTGACGTACAGCCACGAGGCCGAGGTCGTCCAGGCGGCCCTGCGGGGTGGAGCCGGCGGATACCTGGTCCACGGCGAGTTCACCGCGGAGGAACTGGCGTCGGCGGTACGGGACATCACCCGGGGCCGCGCCCACCTCACTCCGACGGCGGCGACGGTGGTGATGGCACACCTCTACCCCGATGCGACTGCACACGGTGAAACGGACTCACCACCCCCATTTTCTGACACTTCAACGAATCCGCTTTCGCAGATGCAACCACTTGTGGGACAGTCGATCCGGGAGCGGGAGCGGGAACAGCAACCCGGCACGAGAAGCCGGCTCAGCGCGAGGGAGGCGGAGATCATGGACCTCATCGCATCGGGCATGAACAACCAGCAGATCGCCGCCACTTGTTTCATCAGCGAGAAGACGGTCAAGAACCACATCAACCGCATCTTCGCGAAGCTCCACAGCGCCAGCCGCTCCGAAGCCACCGCCACGTGGCTGGGCACGGCCCCCGGCGCCGCACACCGAGGGGTGGGGTGACGTGTGACGAGGGCGCGACAAAACGGCCGTGCGGTCCGGAATTGGGCCCGGGATTGGGCCCGCAGGCCCTCTACCGGAACGGGCGTCGAGGCCTACGCTCAGGGTGCCGACAGCGGCACCGGCACCCAGCGAGCCGGTCACGCGACACCCGGAGGGGAACAGCATGACCCAGTGGATCAACACGGTCGTCGCCCGTGTCCAGTCCCGAGCGCGCCGCAACGACAGCGGCCAGACCGCGGTGGAGTACCTGGGCATCATCGCCGTGGTCGTGGCGATCGTCCTGGCGATCACGGGCACGGACATCGGCCAGTCCATTTACGACGCGATCACCGCGAAGATCGCCGAGGTCACCGGCGGTTGAGGCCGCCGCGCAGGCGCGGTGACGCAGGGCAGGCTTTCCCCATCTACATCACGGTGGTGGCGGGCCTGCTCTTTCTCGCGTTCGCCTACCTCGCGGTCGGCCAGGCCGCGGCGAACCGCAACGGTGCGCAGACGGCGGCCGACGCGGCGGCGCTCGCGGCTGCCCAGGACACCAGGGACCAACTTGCCGAACTGTGGCTCCTGAACCTCAAGGATCCGACGAAGTGGTCGGACATCTTCCACGGCATCGCCGCAGGGCTCACCCCTTCGTGCTGGCGGGCCTACGACCTGGCGGCCCAGAACGATGCCGGCGTGAGCAGCTGTCAGCAGGACGGACTGAGGTTCACCGTCGGCGTGCGGACCGACAAGACCGTCGGAGACTCCATCGTGCCCGGTACGGAGAACGTGCGGTCCAAGGCCACCGCGTCCGCCGAGATCGATCCCCTCTGCACCTTCGAACTGCCCGGCGAGGACGCGGAGGACGACGTGCTGCCACCACTCAGCTGCGACGACGGGAACTGGACGCCGGATCCGGATCACCCCGCGGACCTGCCGAAAGCTCAGGACCTCTTCCGTGTCCATCTGGTCGACTGACAAGCGAACGCCGAGCGACGAAGGAAGCACAGACATGGGCATGCGGTTCACGACGAAGGCCGGCAAGGGGATGGTCGCGGTGACCGTGGCGGCCGGTCTCGCACTCGGAGCCGCTGGTTGCGGCGGTGGCGGCGACGACAAGCGGCCCGAGAGTTCCTCGTCGCCCTCCCGCGCGGGTGACTCCAAGCCGAGTGCCCAGGAAGGGAAGGCGGAGACGCCTCTGGCGGAGATGAAGGGATCGAACGGACTGCTCCTCGACATCACTTCCGCCGAGCGGGATTCCGGCGGATTCGTCACTCTGAACGGCTCGTTGAAGAACGACGGCGCGAAGAGCGTCGTGATCCCGTCCGCGCTGAGCGGCAACGAAACCGAGATCATCCGCAACGGCCGGTCGCTCGGCGGAGCCACTCTCGTCGACCCCAAGGGCAAGAAACGGTATTACGTCCTTCGTGACACGGACGGGCGGCCCTTGACGACCTCCGGATTCTCGACGATCAGGGCCGGGGACAGCCTCTCCGTCTTCATGCAGTTCCCCGCGCCCCCCGAGGGAACCGCCGACGTCATGTTCCAGCTGCCGACGTTCGCCTCGGCCTCCATCACCATCTCCGGGTGAGGCCCCCCATGCCCCGCACCGGCACCCGCCCCCTCCCGTCCCGTCTCACCCTCGCCGTCCTCGCTGTCGCCGCCGTGCTCGTCGCCCCCGCTCCCGCACAGGCCGACACCCCCAGCGTCCCCCCGGGCACCGAACCCACCGCGTCCGCCCCCGTGGAGGTCGACCGCAACGACCCCGATCTCAAACTCCCCGAGGGCGGCACGCTCGCCGAGCCCAAGGTGCTCGACATCAAGCAGGTCGTCGAGGACGAGACGGGTGACGAACGCCGGGAGGACACCAACGCCGACGTGACGTTCGCGCTCCAGGCGGAAGTCCTCTTCGGCAAGGACAGCGCGAAGCTCGGTGCGGAGGCGAAGGCACGCATCACCACGATCGCCGCCGAGATCAAGAAGCAGAACACCACTCTGGTGCGCGTCTTCGGGTTCACCGACAACCTGGGTTCCTCCGCACACGGCGACGTCCTGTCGAAGCAGCGGGCGGACGCCGTCCAGGCGGAACTCGCAGGCGAGTTGAACGACCCGAAGATCACCTTCGAAGTGCGCGGCTACGGCGAGCAGTACCCGATCTCCGACAACTCGACCGAGGCCGGCCGCAAGAAGAACCGCCGAGTGGAGGTCACGTTCCCCCGCACGGCGAACTGACCGGCAGAAGCCCTTGCTCGGTGCAGGGTGGCGTCACTCTTGCGGCGACGTACGGTCCTCGGCCGTCAGTCGTCAGGCTGGTCCTTCTCCTGCGTGCGAGGGGCGGGCGGTTCCCCGGGTTCGCGTTCGATGACGAACGACCCCTTGCCGACAACCGTTCGCACGTACCGCAGTTCGGCCAGCAGGACCAGCGTCTTGCGCGCTGTGCCCCTGGCGATGCCGAACTCCTGCATCAGCCGGTCGACGCCGGGCACGGCGCGGCCCAGCGGATATGTGCCGCTCTCGATCCGGGAGATCAGCACGGCAGCGAGTTGCAGATACAGCGGGTCCGCCGCTTCCGAATCCAGTTCGTCGTCCGGGCCGTAGCCCTCCGGGATGTCCACCATGGATTGACCGTAAATGGCCACGGAAGGCGAAGCTCTTTCGTGTCATGCCATGGCAGGGCATGACCAGGTTGCGCTAGCCTGGCGATACACGAAGACCCCCGCGACCGTGCGACCGGTCCGGGGGCATGGCCACCAGCCTCTGAGGAGCTGATGACAGTGAGCATTATCCACGCGCTGTTGCGCTGGATCCTGGGCGTGTGCGCGCCCGGTACCGGCCGGCGTCGAGCAGGCGCGCGCCCGCCCGTTGCCGACCCCGCCCGCATCGCGGCGCGGCCCTGCTGCCCGGCAGCCGCTCGGCTTCCGGTGCCCAGGTCGCCGTACGGGCTGGCCGAGCCCCTTGACGGCGCCGCCACCGTTCCCGTCCGCCCGTACCTGCTTGCGGCGCAGCGGGCTCGTGCGGGCCTGGAGCGCGAGCAGGCGCGCCAGTCGCGGCGTCGTGCCGCGCTGGTCCTGGCGGCGGACTTCGGAATCGACCTCGACCAGCACGTCATCGGCACCGAGCGGGCCGCGTGATCGGGGCGGGGGACTGGACTCCCCGCCCGCCGGTGCGGATGTGCGTGCGCTGCGAGGTGACCACCGATACGCCGGTCGTGGTCGGAATCGTCCACCAGAACTCGGGGCCCGGTTTCGTGGTCTACGCGTGCCGGACGTGCGCCGCGCACTACCCGCCGGAGCCCGACGTCCTTTCCGTCCCTCTTGCGTACACCCACCCGCCGAGCGGCAAAGCCTGAGTGAGCGCGGCGGCCCGTCGGAGCGCGCCGACGGGCCGTCACGGCCGGGAGTGGAAAGCAGCGTTCGGCGTCATGCGGGCGGTGTTTCCCCGTCCGTCTGCTCGCCCTCTTCACTTGCCCGCTGGTAGTGCAGCAGGACGACTCCGTTGCCGAACGTGTGGGACTCGACCAGGGTGAGGGGCGTCAGGGCGTCGCGGTGGGGGAACAGGGGTTTGCCGCGTCCGATGAGCACGGGGTGCACATACAGGCGGATCTCGTCGACGAGGTCGTGGTCCAGGAAGGCCGCGGCGAGGTCGGCCCCGCCGAGCCCCAGGTCCCCGCCCGGCTGCCGGGAGAGGGCGCGGACCTCGTCGGGCACGACCTCCCGCACGATCACCGTGTTCCAGTCGGCGTGCTGCAGGGTCCGGGAGTACACGTACTTCGGGATCTCCCGCCAGATGCCGGCGAACTCGGCCATGGCCCCGTCGGGATCGACGTCGGGGCCGGAGTCGAAGGTGGGCCAGAAGCCGGCCATGAGCTCGTGGGTGATCCGCCCGGAGAGCAGGCCGCCCAGCCCGCGGACGACGTCGTTCATGTGCCGGTGGAGTTCCTCGTCGACGCGATGCCAGGAGATGTCGTGGCCGGGGCCTTCGATGTACCCGTCGAGGGACACCGACATCATCAGGACGATCTTGCGCATCACGCACCTCGCTGGACCACGGACGGACTCGGCGGACGGTCGGAAGGGTAGGCCCTGGGGGACGCGAAAGGTGGGACATGAGGCGCTGGCACGACGGGCGGGGCCGGTTGACGGTGCACGGGGGCGGCGGGGCCGCCGCGGTCGTCCCGCTGGAGGTCGCCGCCTCCTACCGGGCGCGCACCAGGGGCCTGCTGGGGCGGGACGCCGTCGACGGCGCGCTGCTGCTCTCCCCGGCCTCCGGCATCCACACGTTCCGCATGCGCATCCCCATCGACGTGGCCTACCTGACCGGCGACCTCACCGTCCTCGCCGTCCGCACCATGCGCCCCGGCCGCCTGGGCCTGCCGCGGCTGCGCGCCCGGCACGTGCTGGAGGCGGCGGCCGGGGCCATGGCGGGGTGGGGCGTCCAGGCGGGCGCGCGGGTCACGGTCGAGGTGGACGAAACCAGGCGGGCCGCCGACGGATGAGGCAGATATGGGAAAGGAAGGAGAAGGGGGAGACGAAGGAGAAGGGGGAGACGAAGGAGAAGGGGGAGACGAAGGCGAAGGGGGAGACGAGGGAGATGAGTGGCCGGGTGGGCGTCCGGGCCGCGCGGGAAACTCACCGGCGCTCGACCCGGCTCTCTGCGACGATCCCTTCATGAAGGACGACAAGCGCGACGGCCCGGACGGCGATACCGCCTTCGAGGATTTGGTGGCCGAGGGGGCCGCCGTCCCCACCGAGGGCTGGGACTTCTCCTGGTTCGAGGGGCGGGCGACCGAGGCGCGGCCCTCCTGGGGGTACGCGCTGTCGCTGGCCGGGCGGCTGGCGGGCGCGCACGCCGCGCTCGACGTGCAGACGGGGGGCGGGGAGGTGCTGGACTTCGCTCTGGAGCGGGCCGCGCCCGACGCCCCCGTCCTCACCGTCGCGACCGAGGGGTGGCCGGCGAACGCCGCCAAGGCCACAGCGCTGCTGAGGCCGCGCGGTATCGCGGTCGTCGCGTGCCCGGAGGACGCCCCGCTGCCCTTCGCGGACGCCGCCTTCGACCTCGTCAGCAGCAGGCACCCGGTGCGGCCCGCCTGGCACGAGATCGTCCGCGTGCTGCGGCCCGGCGGGACCTACTTCGCCCAACACGTGGGCCCCCGCAGCGTCTTCGAGCTCGTCGAGTACTTCCTCGGGCCGCAGCCGGAGGCCGTGAGCAGCAACCGCCACCCCGACCGTGAGCGTGCCGACGCGGAGGCGGCGGGCCTGGAGATCGTCGACGTGCGGGCGGAACGGCTGCGCGTCGAGTTCCACGACATCGCGGCCGTCGTGCACTTCCTGCGCAAGGTCGTGTGGATGGTCCCGGGCTTCACGGTGGCGGCCTACCGGCCCCGGCTCCGCGAACTGCACGAGCAGATCGTGGCCGACGGCTCCTTCGTGGCGCACAGCACCCGCCACCTCGTCGAGGCCCGCCGACCGTAGGCCCGTCATCCGGGCGCAGGCCCACGACTCGGGTGCGGGCTCGCTGCTGCCACTCGCCCGTGGCCCCGCCGTCGTCGCCCTCGCCCATGGCCCCGCCGCCGTCACCCGCTCGTGGGCCCGCCGCCGGGCCCGCAGACCCGCGGGCCCGCAGGCCCGCCACCCGGCCGTCGGCACGCGCGTGGTCGCGTCGGCCGGGAATCGTCGTTGCGGGGCGTTCGGGCCCGGCCATGGCCTTCACGGAGTTTCCACATCGTTATCGCGATCGGTTCCGGTCCGTCGTCGCCCTCGCGTAAGTTCTAGCGGAGGCAATTCGCGTGAGCAAAGCTGCGTGGACGTCACCGCGCAGCGGAGGGGGCTGCGCGGTGACGCCCGCGTCAAGATGGGGTTCGCCTCGGGGTTAACCCGTCGGGGGGATGTGTGGGCGGATGTCCGGACGTGTTGAATCCGCCCCGGAACCCCGACTTCCATCGGTGAACGGCCGAATTTCCCTGGGAATCCGCTCCATTCCGGCCATGAGTCGCCCATGATCGACGGCGGAAACGGTCACCACCGCGTCGCCGCACGACTGCGGAGAGTAGTTGTGGTGCGCCGATGCGCGCAGCAGCACTCACGAAGGGTTATGGTGGAAACCCCCCCTCGGGCCGGTCCGTCTCCCCCCCCACGGACCGGCCCGTTTTTTTGCCCAAGTCCGCACAGGGGTAGGCTGCGCCCCGCGGGGACCGCACCGTTCGGAGGGGCTGACAATCACGTGAACCTGCGCGACAAGCTGCGCGGCCTTCTGGTCAGGCTGTACGCACGCCGGGTGGAAGGCCACCTGGACCACGCTCAGGTGCCCAAGCACATCGGCGTCATCATGGACGGCAACCGACGCTGGGCGAAGGCCTCCGGTTCCACGACCGAGCACGGCCACCGGGCCGGTGCGGACAAGATCGAGGAGTTCCTCGGCTGGTGCACCGAGACGGACGTCGAAGTCGTCACCCTCTGGCTGCTGTCGACGGACAACCTCGACCGCCCCCAGGAAGAACTCGTCCCGCTCCTCGGCATCATCGAGGACGTCGTGCGCACACTCGCCGCCGACGGCCGCTGGCGTGTCCACCACGTCGGCACACCCGACATCCTCCCCTCCCATGTGCAGACCGCACTGAAGGAGGCCGAGGACTCCACCGCCCACGTCGACGGGATACTGGTCAACGTCGCCATCGGCTACGGCGGCCGCCAGGAGATCGCCGACGCCGTGCGCTCGATGATCGTGGACGCGGCGGACCGGGGCACCTCGATGGAGGAACTCGCCGACTCCGTCAGCGTGGACCTGATCAGCCGCCACCTCTACACCGGCGCCCAGCCCGACCCCGACCTCGTGATCCGCACCAGCGGCGAGCAGCGGCTGTCCGGATTCATGCTGTGGCAGACGGCCCATGCGGAGTACTACTTCTGCGAGGTCTTCTGGCCGGCCTTCCGCAAGGTGGACTTCCTGCGCGCCCTGCGCGACTACGCGGCCCGCCACCGTCGCTACGGCGGCTGAACCGCAGGACGCGTGCGCCCCTCAGGGGCCGCTCATCTACCCCTTTCCGGGGCGGAAGTAACGAGGAGTTCACCGGCGCGCCGTCATATGCCGTGGCATGACGGCGCGTTTTCGAGGGCATAAGCCAAGCAGGTCGACACCCGAACCACGGGTGTCGGATCTCAGCGGACGGCACGGGGCCGTCCGCCCGGGAGGCCCTTTGCACCAGCCCGACCGTGCGGTCACGGCACGGAAGAAGCAGCGGGGGGCCGGTTCTCGGCCCGTGCACAGCGGCCGACGACCGGTCCAGCTCCGCTCCGTCGCTCCCCGACCTCATCCGAGGGGGTACGTCCTTCCGTGGTGACCAGCACAAAGCGCCGTATGCCAGACCGGCGCACCTATGTTCTCGACACCAGCGTCCTGCTGGCCGACCCGAACGCCCTGACCCGTTTCGACGAGCACGAAGTCGTGCTCCCCATCGTCGTGGTCACGGAGCTGGAGGCCAAGCGGCACCATCCGGAACTCGGCTACTTCGCCCGGCAGGCGCTGCGCCTGCTGGACGACTACCGGGTGAAGTTCGGTCGCCTCGACGCCCCCATCCCGATCGGGGAACTCGGCGGCACCGTCCGTGTCGAGCTCAACCACTCGGACCCCAGTGTGCTGCCGACCGGCTACCGCCTGGGGGACAACGACTCCCGCATCCTCGCGGTCGCCCGCAACCTGCAGGCCGAGGGATTCGACGTCACCGTCGTGTCGAAGGACCTGCCGCTCAGGATCAAGGCGTCCTCGGTCGGTCTCCTCGCCGAGGAGTACCGCGCCGAACTCGCCATCACGGGGTCCTCCGGTTGGACCGGAATGTCCGAACTGACCCTGTCCGGGGAGCAGGTGGACATCCTCTTCGAGGTGGGGCACATCCACGTGCCCGAGGTCGCGGGTCTGCCCGTGCACACCGGTCTGACCATCCAGTCGGAGCGGGGCAAGGCGCTGGGCCGGGTCACCGCCGACGGCGACGTCCGCCTCGTGCGCGGCGACCGCGAGGCCTTCGGCATCAAGGGCCGCAGCGCCGAACAGCGCATCGCGCTCGATCTGCTGCTCGACCCGGACGTCGGGATCCTGTCCATGGGCGGCCGGGCCGGCACCGGCAAGTCCGCGCTCGCGCTCTGCGCGGGCCTCGAGGCGGTCCTGGAGCGCCGTCAGCACCAGAAGGTGATGGTCTTCCGGCCGCTGTACGCGGTGGGCGGACAGGAGCTGGGCTATCTGCCCGGGTCCGAGGCCGACAAGATGGGCCCCTGGGCGCAGGCGGTCTTCGACACGCTGTCCGCGGTCACCAGCCGCGACGTCATCGAGGAGGTCACCGCACGCGGGATGCTGGAGGTCCTGCCCCTGACCCACATCCGGGGACGTTCCCTCCACGACGCCTTCGTGATCGTCGACGAGGCGCAGTCGCTCGAACGGAACGTACTGCTCACGGTTCTGTCCCGGATCGGCGCGAATTCCCGGGTCGTTCTGACCCACGATGTGGCGCAAAGGGACAATCTGCGAGTCGGCCGTTACGACGGTGTGGTCGCCGTCGTCGAGAAACTGAAGGGGCACCCGCTCTTCGCCCACGTCACGCTGAACCGGTCCGAAAGGTCCCAGATCGCTGCGCTGGTGACCGAAATGCTGGAGGACGGCCAGATCTGAAAGAGCTGCCCCGGGATATCGGGGTGAGAGGGTGGTCGGCGCCGTCCGGCAAAGGCAGTGAGCCTAGCCGGGCGGCGCCGGCGTATGTGGGGGTTTCGAGAAATCCCCTGGGTCCCGAAGGGTGTGAGCTTTCACACGTAACCCGGAATTGCCTCACGCGGTCTGGTTACGGCAAAGTCTCAGTCCTGTCAGGCCCCGCATGCGACACACCTGTGCCCCCAGCAGTACGGCACCGCTTGAGCATCACCGTCAACTCCATACCGACCGTCGTATGCCGCCCGTGCACCACGCGGCGCTCCCGCACCGGGAGTTGCCCACCGGGCCCGTGTCTCCTGTGACCCCGCAGTTCGGAGACCAGCGACAAGGGCACGATTGCGTCCGCCAGGGTCACCGAAGCGGGCGACGCTGGAAGGAAAACCGTGTGAGCCGGATCTCGGTCCGGGGACTCGCAGTGGCCTCGGCCACGGCGGTCACCGCTGTCGGAAGCGTCGTCGGCGTTGCCTCGGGCAGCGTCGCGCAGGCCAACGACGCAGATGCGACGGCAAGCGACGCGACGCTCCTCGCCGACATTCCCGTGGGCCAGCAGGCCCAGGTGCAGACGGCGTCCCTCACGCAGCAGGCCAGTTACCAGGCCATCGCCGCTGACGAGGGCGCGAAGAAGGATGCCGAGGAAGCTGCTCGCAAGGCCGCGGCCGAGACGGCTGTCGCGAAGAAGAAGGCCGCCGAGAAGGCCGCCAAGGACCGCGCGGAGGCCAAGGCCAAGGCCAGCCGCAGCGCGGGCGACTTCCCGATCCAGGGCTCGTACAGCATCGCGCAGATCCAGGCCATGGCGGCGCAGATGGTGCCGAGCGGCCAGTTCCAGTGCTTCAGCAACATCGTGGACCACGAGTCCAGCTGGAACTACCACGCGGTCAACGCCTCCTCCGGCGCCTACGGCCTCTTCCAGGCGCTGCCCGCCGGCAAGTACGCGTCCGCCGGCTCCGACTGGCAGAGCAACCCGGCCACCCAGATCAAGTGGGGCCTCAACTACATGGACAGCCGGTACGGCAGTCCCTGTGAGGCGTGGTCGTTCTGGCAGGCCAACCACTGGTACTAGGCAGCCCTGTGGGCAGCCGACGCCGCTTCGCGGACACGACCTGGGCCGGCGACCGGTACCGAACGACTCAGCCGAGGGCCCGCGCGGCCCTCGGCCGTTCGTCGTCCCTTCACCCGATGACACTGCAGAAGGAATTCGTGTGAGCCGGATATCGGTCAGGGGTTTCGCCGTGGCGTCGGCGACCGCAGTCACCACCGTCGGAGCCGTCGTAGGGGTCGCCCAGGGCAGCGTCGCGCAGCCCGCCGACGACGCCCAGGCGGTGGGCGACTCCACGCTGCTCGCCGATTTACCGGCCGGACAGCTCGCCCAGGTGCAGACCGACTCGATGACGCACCAGGCGAGTGTCCAGGCCATCGCGGCGGACACCACCGCGCGCAAGGCGGCGGAGGAGACGGCCCGCAAGCAGGCCGCCAAGGACGCGGTGGCCAAGCAGAAGGCCGCCGAGGAAGCCGCCGAGAAGGCCGAGAACCGGGCGAAGGCCGCACAGGAGGCCAAGGACCGCGCGGCCGCACGGACCCAGAGCGCGTCGGCCGGTGCCACCGGTAGCGCCGACGACTTTCCGCAGCAGGCCTCGTACACCGTCGCCGAGGTCAAGGCCATCGCCCAGCAGATGGTGCCCGGCGGACAGTTCCAGTGCTTCAGCAACATCGTGAACCACGAGTCCACGTGGAACTACCGGGCAACCAACCCCTCTTCGGGCGCGTACGGCCTCGTCCAGGCCTATCCCGGGTCGAAGATGTCGTCCGCGGGCGCCGACTGGCGGACCAACCCGGCCACCCAGATCAAGTGGGGCCTGAACTACATGAACGAGCGCTACGGCAGCCCCTGCGACGCCTGGGCCTTCTGGCAGGCCAACGGTTCGTACTGACCGCCTGCTCCGCCCGTGCCGAGGGCCGCTCCCTCCGGCGGCGGGGGCAGGTCCCTCCCGTACCGACGGCCGGTCCCGGACGTACTGACGGCCCGTTCGGTCCGGTGTGACGATCCGGCCGAGCCCGGTCCCGCACAGCCCCTCCCCGTGCACCGGGGGAGGGGCTGTCGCCCTGTACGGTCGTACAACGGGACCGACGACTCCAGGGGGAGTGGTGGGGAGAGACGGGGGAAGAGGACGGATCATGTCGAGAGTGCCACGGTGGCTCGGCCGGCTCGGCGCCGGCCTCAGCGAGATGAGCGAGCGGCTCGACGAACGACGCGCCGAGGTCGAACGGGAGGGCGCGGCCGAGCGGGAGGTGACGTCGCCCGACCTGGCGCCGTCCCCCGAGGAGTACCCGGAGCCGCTCGAGCCCGCCCCGCGCCCCGATCCCGCACAGGCCGTGCCGTGGGGGGTCCGGGTGGCCGCCGAGGCCGGCTGGCGCCTGCTGGTGCTCGCGGGGACCGTCTGGGTGCTGATGAAGGTCATCACCGCGATCCAGCTGGTCGTGATGGCCTTCGTGGTCTCGCTGCTCCTCACGGCGCTGCTGCAGCCCACCGTGGCCCGGCTGAAGCGGGCAGGGGTGCCTCAGGGCGCGGCCACCGCGCTGACGGCGATCCTCGGGTTCGTCGTCATCGGCCTGATGGGCTGGTTCGTGACCTGGCAGGTCATGGCGAACATCGACAACCTCTCCGACCAGGTCCAGGACGGCATCGACGATCTGCGCCGCTGGCTGCTCAACAGCCCCTTCCACGTCACCGACAAGCAGATCAACGGCATCGCGAAGAACCTGCGGGACGCGATCGGCGACAACACGGACTCGATCACCTCGGCGGGCCTGGAGGGTGTGACCGTCGTGGTGGAGGCGCTGACCGGCATCCTGCTGGCGTTCTTCTCGACGCTCTTCCTGCTCTACGACGGCAAGCGCATCTGGGAGTGGACCCTCAAGCTGGTCCCGGCGGCGGCCCGGCCGGGCGTGGCGGGCGCCGGTCCGCGGGCCTGGGCGACGCTCACGGCGTATGTGCGCGGCACGGTGATCGTCGCGTTGATCGACGCCATCTTCATCGGCCTGGGCATCTACTTCCTCAACGTGCCGATGGCCGTCCCGCTCGCCGTCTTCATCTTCCTGTTCTCGTTCATCCCGCTCGTCGGCGCGGTCGCGTCCGGCGCGCTGGCGGTCGTGGTCGCGCTGGTCACCCAGGGCGTGTTCACGGCGGTGATGACCCTGGCCGTGGTGCTGGCGGTCCAGCAGATCGAGGGGCACATCCTCCAGCCGTTCATCCTCGGCCGCGCGGTGCGCGTCCACCCGCTGGCGGTGGTCCTGTCCGTCGCGGCGGGCGGCATGATCGCGGGAATCGGCGGCGCGATCGTGGCCGTGCCCCTGGTGGCCGTCACGAACACGGTGGTGGGCTATCTGCACGCCTACTCCAGGGAACCGGCTCTGCGGCACGCTCCCCGGCCGAGAGGAGCGACGGCCTCGGGCGTGGCTCCCGTCTCGGCCGCGCGGCCGACACGGGAGCCGGAACCGGGGACCGACGAGGGCCGGGTCACCCCGCCAGGACAGTCGTCGCCCTAGGTGGGGCGGTCAACGGGGCAGGGCCCGTCGGTGACCGACGGGCCCTGCCCCGTTGCGATGCGGCCGGGGGTACGGCCGGCCGCGCGGCTCAGACGTCCGCGAGGACCGCTTCCGCGTCCAGCGTCACGCCGACCGCCTGGATCACCGAGGCGATCTTGAAGGCCTCCTGGACGACCTCCCGCTCGACGCCCGCCTTGCGCAGCACCTGCTCGTGGGAGTCGAGGCACATCCCGCAGCCGTTGATCGCGGAGACGGCGAACGACCACAGTTCGAAGTCGACCTTGTCGACGCCGGGGTTGCCGATGACGTTCATCCGCAGGCCGGCCCGCAGGTTGCCGTACTCGTGGTCCGACAGCAGGTGGCGGGTGCGGTAGAACACGTTGTTCATCGCCATGACGGCCGCGGCCGACCGGGCCGCGGTGTAGGCCTGCGGCGACAGGTTCGCCTTCGACTCCGGCGCGAGCTCGCGCAGCACGATCGGGGAGCGGGAGGCGATCGCGGTCGCCAGGACCGTGCCCCACAACTGCTGTGCGGGGAGGCCGGAGTTGCCGATGACCGAGCCCAGGTTGAGCTTCAGGTCCTTGGCGTAGTCCGGTATCGCGGACTTCAGGGCGTCGAGGGACATCTCAGCTCACTTCCCGGCCAGCAACTCGACCGGGTCGAGGGTGCTCTCGCCCCTGGTCCAGTTGCAGGGGCACAGCTCGTCGGTCTGCAGGGCGTCCAGGACCCGCAGGACCTCCTTGGGGTTACGGCCCACGGAGCCCGCGGTGACCATCGTGAACTGGATCTCCCGGTTCGGGTCCACGACGAACACGGCGCGCTGGGCGAAGCCGTCCTCGCCCTCGATGCCGAGGTCGCGCATCAGCTCGTGCCGCGAGTCGGCCATCATCGGGAACGGCAGGTCGGTCAGGTCCGGGTGGTCCTTGCGCCAGGCGTGGTGGACGAACTCGGAGTCGCCGGAGAAGCCGAGGATCTGCGCGTCACGGTCGGCGAAGTCGTCGTTCAGCTTGCCGAACGCGGCGATCTCGGTCGGGCAGACGAAGGTGAAGTCCTTGGGCCACGCGAAGACCACGAGCCACTTGCCCTCGTAGGTCTTGTGGTGGATCTGCTCGAACTCCGAACCCTTCTCCAGTGAGACGCAGGCGGTCAGTTCGAACTCGGGGAACTTGTCACCGACAGTGAGCACGCGCTCTCCTTGCAGCGAAGGGGTGTCCGGATTGCGGACACTCCCCGTGGGTTGGACGGCCTCGATCGTGGCACAGGGTGCATTGATTCAGGAAATGGCTACACTCGATAGGGTTGATCGGATATGGCTATCAGTGACCGAGGGTGATGTGGGAGCCAAGGGAGTGAGCGGCGGAATCCGGGGCGGCGCAGCGCCGGTCGGAGCGGCGGCGACAGGTCGATCGGCAGCCGGCCGGGCGGGGGCCGGCCGGGGCGTGCACGCCGTGCGGAGGCCGCCCAGCCCGGCCCAGCTGCGGGCCTTCGTGGCCGTCGCGGAGCACCTGCACTTCCGGGACGCGGCCGCCGCTATCGGCATGAGCCAGCCCGCGCTGTCCGGCGCCGTCTCGGCCCTGGAGACGTCCCTCGGGGTGACCCTCCTGGAGCGTACGACGCGCAAGGTCCTGCTCTCGCCGGCCGGCGAGCGGCTGGTCGTCCGGGCCAGGGCGGTGCTGGAAGAGATGGAGGCGCTGATGGAGGAGGCCGAGGCGGTACGGGCCCCCTTCACCGGGACGCTGCGCCTCGGAGTCATCCCGACCGTCGCGCCCTACCTGCTGCCGACCGTCCTGCACCTGGTCCACGAGCGCTATCCGCACCTCGACCTCCAGGTCCACGAGGAGCAGACCGCCGGCCTCCTGGACGGCCTGCGCACCGGCCGTCTGGAACTCCTGCTGCTGGCCGTCCCCCTCGGCGTCCCCGGGGTGCGCGAACTGCCCCTGTTCGACGAGGACTTCGTGCTCGTCACGCCGCTCGGCCATGAGCTCGGCGGACGACAGGGCATCGCGCGCGAGGCGCTCAGGGAGCTCAACCTGCTGCTCCTGGACGAGGGCCACTGCCTGCGCGACCAGGCCCTCGACATCTGCCGGGAGGCGGGCCGCGGCGACGCACCGGTGACCACCACGGCCGCCGGCCTGTCCACCCTCGTTCAGCTGGTCGCCGGCGGCCTGGGCTGCACGCTGCTGCCGCGCACCGCCGTCACCGTCGAGACCAGCCGCAGCCCCCGGCTGCTCACCGGCTCCTTCGCCGCCCCCGCGCCCGCCCGCCGGATCGCCCTCGCGATGCGCACCGGCGCGGCGCGCGGGGCGGAGTACGAGGAGCTGGCGGGCGCGCTGCGCAGGGCGCTGCGACCGCTCCCGGTCCGCGTGCTCGGCGGCGACGACCAGGGTCTGCCGATCGGTCAAATGAGCGTCGAACAAGAAGATTTGAGTCCATCCGCGGAACAACTTCCGTCAGCTGGGGGCAGGTCGCAAATCCCCCGCTGGACCGGGCGTCCCGACTGATACACCTTCCCTCCTCAGCGTTACGCGTCAGGCGTATGTGCGAGAGGTCGCAGGGGAGTGATGTCGGGCTGATGTCGGGATACGAGCTGCTGGCACGCGACCTCGCCGCGTGCGGCCGGGAGGGCTTCACCGGGGAACTGTGCGTGACCGGCTCGCCCGGCGGCGTCTTCCATCTGGACGGCGGCCTGGTCGTCGCCGTCGAGTCGCCGGGCGCGCCCGCCCCCGAGGCGCTGCTGCTGCGCTCCGGCCGGATCGGCGGCGAGGAGTGGACCGCGCTGGTGCGCGAGTCGGGCGGCGCGCGCTGGCCGGCCGCCGGCCTGATCGCCCACGGCTACTCGGGCGCCGCCCAACTGCGGGTGGTGTGCGCGATGGCCCTCCAGGACGCCGCGTTCGCGGTCGTCGCGGGCAGCGTCGACGACTGCGAACGCGGTCCGGCGACGGGCCCGTTACCGGCCTCGGTCGCCGTCGGCGAACCGCCCACCCGGCTGCTCCAGGTCGCCTCCCGCAAGCTGGCCGCGCTGCTGGCGATGCCGTGCCCCGTGCGCCCGGACCGGGAGCGTCCCGTGCCCGCGCCGCTCTCCCTGGCCGCCGCTCGCCTCGGCGCCCTGCAGCGAGAGCTGCTCGCCCACGCGGACGGCCGGCGCACCGCCCGCGACCTCGCCTTCCGCACCGGCCGCGGGGTGTACACCGTCACCGTCGAGGTGGCCCGGATGCTGGGCGAGGGGCTCTTGGAGTGCGTGGAGTCGCCCCACCCGATCCCCGTCCGGCTGCCGCCCGACGGACACGGGGTGCGCCCCCGCGAGCCGGCGCCGCCCCTGCCACAGCCGCCGCCGGCCCCGGAGGCGGCCGCCCTGCCCCGCCGCAGGCCCGGAGCGAGCGGCATCCACGAGGCCCTCACACCGGAACGGAACGGCCCCGGCTGGAAGGAGTTCTTCCGCCTGCGCAACCCGACGGCGAAATGACGACCCGCCAGAACCCCCACGGACACGCGGGAACCCACGGCACGCGGAAACCCCCCACAGAGAACAGACGGTCACATGCCATCAGAATCAGGGGAGTTGCACTCATGGACCACAAAGCCCTCGCGCGGGAGATGCGCGGCCTGCGCGAGCAGGTGACCGGGATCACCGACACGGCGGTGGCGGCGGCCGACGGACTGCTCATCGCCGCCGACACGGCCGACTCGATCGACCCCGAGGGTCTGGCAGCCCTCGCCGCGGCCGGCCTCGGCCTCGCCCGACGCACCGCCGAGGCGACCGCCCGTGGCGCCCTGCACCGCACGGTGGCCTACGGCAGCCACGGCTGCGCCGCGTTCTACGCGGTCGGCGACACCGCGCTGATGGTCGTCCTCGGCGACGAGGGCATGGACGTGGAGCGCCTGCACCGGGCGACCCAGCCGGCCCTGCGCCGGATCGACCTGATCCTCACCGACCGGACCACCGCGCTGACCGCGGCGGACGGGACGACCGTGAAGACCGCCGAAGGAGTCTGAAGGGATGGCGACGAAGCGTATGACCCCAGGTTTCTCCGACCAGGTGATGGGTCTGGTCAAGTCACTGCGTACGGATGCCCCCGACTGCGTCGCCTCCGGCGTCGTCGACATGTCCACCGGCATGCTGCTGTCCTACGAGACCGTCGACAACCACCCGCCCGAGGTCCTGGACCTGCTGGCGGGAGCGACGCTCGACCTGTTCCAGGGCCGCACGGTCGTGATGATCGAGGACGTCTTCAAGGAGCGTCGCGGGGCCCAGAGCGAGAACCACTTCTTCCAGGAGATCCTCGTCAACAGTGAGAACCTCACGCACCTGTTCGTCAGGATGACCGAGCAGCAGGACGTCGTCGCGGTGGTCGTCTGCCGTAAGTCCGTGAACGTCGGCATGCTGTTCGCGCAGGTGCGAAGGGTGGTGCGGGAGTACCAGCTGTGAACGCGGCGTACCCGCCGTGAACGCGGACGGTCCCTCCCCGGGCGGGGAGGGACCGTCCGCGTTCACGGGTCATACCGTGCGCGGGTGGCACGTCATTCCGTGCGCAGGCCGTCCGGCCGCATCAGCCGCAGCAGCGGCGGCAGGCTCAGCAGCGTCACCATCAGGACGATCGCCGCGCCGAAGCCGGCCATCGCCAGCACGCTGCTCCAGTCGACGCGGACCGTGGTGCCCGTCATCTTCAGCAGGATCGTGCCGAGCGTGAGACCCACGGTCAGGGCCAGCAGCAGTCCCAGCGCGATCGGGACGGCCGTCTGCCACAGCACCGACAGACTCAGCGTGCGCCGCCGGGTGCCGAAGGCGACCAGGGCCGACAGCAGCTTCTTGCGCTCGCGCAACTGCTCCAGCTGCGAGACCAGCAGACTCGCCCCGATCAGCAGCAGCACACACGCGGACCCGAGGGACAGGCCGGTGCGGATGGAGGAGAACTTCGTGTCCTGCCGGGTGGCCGACCAGTTCATCGGCTGGGACAGCGAGTCCAGCCGCGCCGCCGTGTTGCGTGCGTGGTCGTAGGCGTCCGGCACCGACTCGTCGAGCGACAGGTACAGCTGACCGCGGAGCACCGTCGCGGCCTCTTCGGGCACCGCGCCGGGCGTCATCAGGAAGCCGCCGCGCCGCTGACCGGTCATGTCCTTGATCGACTGCGCCTCCCGCACGCCCGCGGGCACCGTCCAGACGGTCTCCGTCGTCCTCCCGGGGAAGGAGCCGCCCGTCTCCATGTACAGCTTCTTGCCGGGCACGTTCAGCTTCGGTCCGTCGGTGGAGTAGTCGCTGCCGTTGAGGACGAACAGGTCGCCGTCCTTGCACGACGGCAGCTTCGCCACCTCGCGCAGGGCCGTGCAGTCGCCGACGGTCAGCTCGGTGGAGAGGTCCGGGCCGTCCTTCGACTGCCAGGACCTGTCGCCCAGGTACTCCTCCCCCAGGGCGATGACCTTGCGCACGCCCGTGGTGTCGGCGAACGCCTGCCTGCTCTTCGCCAGCGACGGCCCGCGCGGCACGGTCACCTGCATCTGGGCGAGATGCACGTCCTTGCCCGTGGACTCCGTGTAGTTGCTCTCGACCCCGGCGAACAGCATCTGCAGGGCGATGGCCCCGGCCACCGCCACCGCGATGCCGTTGACCATGCGGGCCGCCGTACCGCTGCTCAACTGCAGTCGCCTTACGGCCAGTTGCCAGGCGACACCGCCAGCGCCGAGCCGGGCGACGACCTTCTCGACGAGCCACGGCAGCAGGGCGGTGACCCCGATCAGGAGCAGCAGGACGCCGCCGGTGACCTGGTACTGGTTGAACTCGCCGTTGCCGCTGCCCTGCCCGATCATGGGGTAGAGCATCGCGAGGCCGGCCACCGGCAGCAGCAGCCGCCACCACAGCCGGCGCCGCGACGGCTTCGCCGACCGGACCACGCCTAGCGGTTCGATGACCACGCCGCGCAGCGCGAGCAGGGTGACCAGCACCGCGGCCGAGGGCACGGCCAGTGCCACCAGCGCGGCCAGCGCGGGGGAGGGATCGAGGTAGCTGGGCCACACGCTGACGTGCATCACCTCGACGGTGCCGGCCAGCTGGCGGCCGATCAGGAAGAAGACCGTGCCGAGGACCAGGCCGAGCAGCGAACCCGCCATGGCCTCGCCCGCCGCGATGCGCCGGGTCATCCCGCCGTCCGAGCCGATCAGCCTGAGCGCGGCGAGCCGGCGGTCGCGCCGCTCGCCGCCGAACCGCACGGCGGCGGCGATGAACACGGCGACGGGCATCAGCAGCACCACGATGACCACGAGGATCAGCAGGAGCAGCACCGGGTCGGTCTTCTCGCTGGTCGGCTGCGGGTTCCCGAACTTCTTCAGCCGGGTCGCCCCGTAGCCGTCGACGCGCGTGGCGAGTCCGGAGGCCCCCGAGTAGTAGGCGAGTTCCTGTGAACCGATCAGCCCGCTCTCGCCGATGGTCCCGACGACGCGGTACGGCAGCCGTTCCCGCAGCAGCGCCGAGCCGTCGGCGGCGAGCAGCTTCTTCAGGGCGGGCGAGACCACCATGTCGCCCTTGGCCGGGAACCGGCTCACGCCGGGAGGCAGCGGCGCGCGCGGCCCCTCCGGCTCCACCATCCGGCCGCGGACGTCCTTGTCGCGGAACGTCGTGTCGACCTGCGCGATGAGCAGGGTGTCGTCGGCCTTGGGCGGCGGCGGGTCGACGAACGACCAGTCCAGTCGGGCCTCTTCGCGGTCGTGCCGCACCGAGAGCACGTTCGGCACCGCCGTCGTCAGCAGCAGCACGGCGACGCCGAGTCCGACGCCCACGGCCGTCAGAACGGCCCGGATCCATCCCTCCCGTCCGCCCGAGAAGGCGAACCGGACCCCCAGGCCCAGATCCCTGGCCCACTGACGCAGACTCATACGACCCGCTCCATGTCCCGCGACCTACCGTCCCGGACGACGATCTCGCGGTCCGAGTAGGCTGCGACCCGGGCCTCGTGCGTGACCAGGACGACGGCCGCGTTGGCCGTCCGGGCGGCCTCGGTGAGCAGCTCCATCACGCGCTCGCCGTTGAGCGAGTCCAGCGCGCCGGTCGGCTCGTCGGCGAACACCATGCGGGGGCTGGTGACGAGCGAGCGCGCCACGGCGACCCGCTGCCCCTGTCCGCCGGAGACCTCCCCGGGCCGCTTCCTGCCGAGGTCGTCGACCTCCAGCCGTTCCATCCAGCTCAACGCGGTGCGCTCGGCCTGCTTGCGCGGGGTGCCGTTCAGCCGCAGCGGCAGCGCCACGTTCTCCACGCAGGTCAGCTCGGGCACGAGCTGGCCGAACTGGAACACGAACCCGAACTCCGAGCGCCGCAGCCGGCTGCGCTGCGCGTCGTTCATCGTGGCGAGGTCATGGCCGTCGTACATGATCGACCCGGAGTCGGGCGTCACGATGCCGGCGAGGCAGTGCAGCAGGGTCGACTTCCCGGAGCCGGACGGGCCCATCACCGCGACGACCTCGCCGGG
The DNA here is from genome assembly GCF_003032475.1 of Streptomyces sp. P3. Classification (NCBI taxonomy): domain Bacteria; kingdom Bacillati; phylum Actinomycetota; class Actinomycetes; order Kitasatosporales; family Streptomycetaceae; genus Streptomyces; species Streptomyces sp. P3. Next base: position 971,142 of record NZ_CP028369.1, on the reverse strand, counting down.
GTGGATGGAGAACTCGGCGCCGTCCAGCGCCATCGTCGGGCCGTAGGCCTTGCGCAGGCTCTCGGCGACGAGCAGGGATCCCCCGGGGGCGTTCATGCGGTCACCGTGGCCTTCAGTCTGTCGAGGCGCGCGGCGGTCAGTTCCAGCCAGCGCAGATCGGCCTCGAGGTGGAACAGGGCGTGGTCGCAGATCAGCTGGTCGGCCAGATCGCCCCTGCGCTTGCGGTCGGTCAGGATGCGCATGCTGCGCAGGTGCTCCGCACGCTGCTCGTCGAGGATGTCGGCGGCGTCGCGGCCGGTGAGCAGCGCGAGGACGATCTTCGTGTAGAGCGTGGACTGCAGGTACGGTTCGGGCTTCTCGGGCGTGGCGAGCCACCGCTCGACGTCGGTGATCCCGGCGTCGGTGATCGCGTACCGCTTGCGCTCGGGGCCGCCGCCGGCCTCGATGCCGTCGACCTCGACCAGGCCGTTCTTCAGCAGCCGCGACATCGTCGAATAGACCTGGCCGTAGTGCAGCGGCCGGTCATGACCGAACTTCTCGTCGAAGGCCCGCTTCAGGTCGTAACCGTGGCGGGGGCCGGACTCCAGGAGTCCCAGAAGGGTGTGACCGATGGACATGCCAACGACTGTACATGCGGTGTATACCCGGCGTGTATACGCAGAGTGCGCAGGTGGCAGCGTGGGGTGGGGGTACGCAGGCGGGAGACGGTTGTCACCGTTCTGCAACAGCCGTACGGACTCTCGGGTGTCCGGGGCGATGGACTCAGGCCGTCGGCGGCCCGGGCGGGGCCCCGCCCGCCGGACCTCCTCCGGACGGGCTTCCTCCGGGTGGGCGTCCGCCGGGGGGCCGGCCGCGGCGGGGCATGGGGCCGGTGTCGCCGGGCAGGCGCCCCGCCTCCCGCAGCGCCCGCCGCAGCAGGAACTCGATCTGGGCGTTGGCGGACCGCAGGTCCTCCCCGGCCCACCGGGCCAGCGCCTCGTACACCGCGGGGTCCAGCCGCAGCAGCACCTGCTTGCGCTGCGGCCGGCCCTGAGGGGCAGGCCCCCCGGAGGGGGTGGTCACTGGTAGAGGGTTCCGGTGTTCAGCACCGGCTGGGGCGCGCGGTCCCCGCACAGCACCACCATCAGGTTGGACACCATCGCCGCCTTCCGCTCCTCGTCCAGTTCCACGATGCCCTGCTCGGCGATCCGGCCGAGCGCGGCCTCGACCATCCCCACCGCCCCGTCGACGATCTCCCGCCGGGCCGCGACCACCGCGCCCGCCTGCTGGCGCTGGAGCATGGCCGAGGCGATCTCGGGAGCGTAGGCGAGGTGGGTGAAGCGGGACTCTATGATCCGCACACCGGCCGCCTCCACGCGCGCGTGGAGCTCCACGGCCAGCTTCTCGGTGATCTCCTCGGCGTTGCCGCGCAGCGAGAGCCCGTCCTCGTCGTGCGAGTCGTAGGGGTACTCGATGGCGATGTGCCGCACGGCCGCCTCGGTCTGGGTGGAGACGAACTCCAGGAAGTCGTCCACCTCGAAGGAGGCCTGCGCGGTGTCCTTCACGTTCCACACCACGACCGCGGCGAGTTCGATCGGGTTGCCGTAGGCGTCGTTGACCTTGAGCACGGCCGTCTCGTGATTGCGGACCCGGGTGGAGATCTTCTCGCGCGAGGTGAACGGGTTCACCCAGCGCAGTCCGTCCTCGCGGATGGTGCCGCGGTAGCGGCCGAAGAGCTGCACCACGCGGGCCTCGCCCGGCGCCACCGTGTTCAGCCCGCACATGGCGAGGAACGCGGCCACCGCGACGATGATGCCGAGGGCGATCAGCGCGCCCTTGAGGGCGGCCGCGGTCGCCACGGCGCCCGCGGCGATCGTCCCGCCGCCGGCCAGCAGGCCGAGCAGGCCGAGCAGCAGCGCGGCCCCGCCGCCCACGCTGTGCGCGGGGAACTCGTGCACGCGCGGGGCGGGCATCTCGGGCGCGTCGGCGGTGTCGGCGGCGTGGGTGTGCTCGGCGGTGGCCGAAGGGTCGTGTGCGGACATGGTGGTCCCCCGTCTCTCGTCAGCAGCTGATTCAGTGATCGACTGTCTAGCTAAGTGATATCACTTTACCTCGGGATGGCAACCCTGAGCCCCTCTCGAACGTCGAATCGGTGGGGAGGCTCTACCGGTTCCGCCGTGCGGGGTGCGCATTCTCACGCCCTGCGAAGGTCGGATCGGGAGCGCGTCGTCATGGAGAGCGGTGTTAGCTTTCTGAGCTGACCTGGCCCTGCCCCGGGCACTGGTGTGACTGCCGAGTAGGAAGCGGAGCGAGCGGACTCATGGGACGAGCGGAAGAGAGACGAGCGCGACAGCGCGGTGGCCGCCGCGCGGCGCCCAGGAACCGCTCGACGGAGACGGAGTCGGTGGCGCCCCCCGCACCCGGGACCACCGGCGGGACCGGCGCCGCGACCGGCGGTCGCGCGGCCGCCCGCAGAGGCGCGAAGAAGAGCGCCAAGGGCGGCAGGGGGAAGGCGGGGAAGGCCGGCAAGAAGGACAAGAGCCTCATACGCCGGATCTTCACCTGGAAGAAGATACTGGGCACGTTCCTCGGCCTCGCCGTCGCCGTGATCGGCGCCTTCGTCTGGCTGTACATGAGCACGCCGATCCCCAAGGGCAATCCCGACGCCGACCTGCAGAGCAACGTCTACAAGTACGGCGGCGGCGCCATCCTCGCCCGCGACGGCACGGTCAACCGGGAGAACGTCGACCTCGCCTCGGTGCCCAAGGCCGTCCAGCACACCTTCGTCGCCGCCGAGAACAAGACCTTCTACACCGACGCCGGCGTCGACTTCAAGGGCACCACCCGAGGCATCCTCAACACCCTCATGGGCAAGGGCGCGCAGGGCGGTTCGACGATCACCCAGCAGTACGTCAAGAACTACTACCTGAGCCAGGAACAGACCGTCACGCGCAAGCTGAAGGAACTGGTCATCTCCCTCAAGCTGGACCGGGAGGAGTCCAAGGACTACATCCTGGCCGGCTACATCAACACCAGTTACTACGGCCGCGGCGCGTACGGCATCCAGGCCGCCGCCCAGGCCTACTACCGCGTCGACGCCGACAAGCTGTCCGTCGCGCAGGGCGCCTACCTCGCCGCGCTGCTGCAGGCGCCCAGCCAGTACGACTGGGCCGCCGCCTCCCCCACGGGCAAACGCCTGGTCACGGCCCGCTGGAACTACGTCCTGGACAACATGGTCGAGCAGGACTGGCTGAAGAAGTCGGAACGCGACGCCATGAAGTTCCCGGTCCCCCTGGACCCGAAGCCCGCCCCCGGCAAGGAGGGTCAGGTCGGCTACCTGGTCGACGCGGCCAACGCCGAACTGGCCCGCCAGCTCGTCGCCCAGGGCGCCGCCGACGATCTCGAGTCGGCCAACGCCCTGGTGCGCAAGGGCGGCTGGAACATCGAGCTGAACATCGACAAGGGCAAGCAGAAGAAGCTCGAAGAGACGGTCAAGGAACAGCTCACCAGCAAGCTCGACAAGAAGAAGCGCAAGGTCGACGGCAACGTCCAGGCCGGCGCGGTGTCCGTGAACCCGAAGACGGGCGCGGTCGAGGCGATGTACGGCGGCGTGGGCTACACCGACCACTTCGTCAACAACGCCACCCGCACCGACTACCAGCCCGCCTCCACCTTCAAGCCCGTGATCCTCGCCGCGGCCTTCGACGAGAACGCCAAGACCCAGAAGGGCGAGCAGATCACGGCCGACACCATCTACGACGGCACCAGCAAGCGCCCCGTCGTCGGCAGCGACATCGGCTTCGCGCCGGAGAACGAGGACGACCAGGACTACGGCGACGTCACCGTCCAGACGGCGCTGAACCAGTCGATCAACTCCGTCTTCGCGCAGATGGGCGTCGACGTCGGCATGCCCGAGGTGCTGAAGGTCGCCGGCAACCTCGGCATGGACACCAAGGGCCTGAAGGCCGTGCCGGCCCAGACCCTGGGCACCATGAGCGCGAGCCCCCTGCAGATGGCCGGCGTCTACGCCACCCTCGACAACCACGGCAAGAAGGTCACCCCGACGATCATCAAGTCGGCGCAGAACAGCGCCCACCCGTCGTTCAAGCTCGCCAAGGCCATCGGCGGCCAGGTGATCGACAGGGAGGCCGCCGACTCCGTCACCTCGGTCCTCACCGGCGTGGTCGACGACGGCACCGCCAGGAAGTCCGTGCGTGACAACCCGTTGCGCAAGGGCCAGAAGGTGGCCGGCAAGACGGGAACCTCCGACAACAACAAGTCCGCCTGGTTCACCGGCTACACCCCCGACCTGGTGACCTCCGTCGGCCTGTTCGGCGAGGATGCCAAGACCCACGCGCAGGTGCCGCTGACCGGTGCGACGACGGGCCTGACCGGCACCGCGGGCCGGATCAACGGCGGTACCTTCCCGGCGCAGATCTGGGCGACGTACACCTTCGGCGTCTCGACCGAGGTCAGCAAGTTCGACCTGGACACCGACCAGGGCGCGGCGGTCCGCACGGCGCCACCGTCGCCGTCCTCGTCGCCGAAGCCGAGTTCGTCGCCGTCCTCGTCGCCCAAGCCGTCCTCGTCGCCGTCCTCGTCGCCGAAGCCGAGCACGTCGCCGTCCTCGTCGCCGTCCTCGTCGCCGAAGCCGAGCACGTCGCCGACGGGCGGCAACTCCACGGAACCGAGCCCGGACCAACCGCCCACCGGACCGGGTGATCCCGCGAACCCGCTCGTGGGCCAGTAGCGCAGGCGCACGGGAACAGCGCGGAGGGGCGCCCGGAGATCTCCGGGCGCCCCTCTCTGCGTCACACTTCGGCGGACCTTCCGTGGGCGGGAGGCCCTGTGCCGCCTACCCCCGGTTCAGCTCGAACCAGACCACCTTGCCGGTGCTCAGCCGCGTCGCACCCCAGCGCCGGGCAAGCCGGTTGACCAGGTAGAGACCACGACCACCCTCGTCTGTCGCCCGGGCCTGCCGCAGCCTGGGCAACTGCGGCACGTCGTCCCCGACCTCGCAGCGCAGCACGTCGGTGCGCAGCAGCCGCAGCGTCACCGGCCGCGAGGCATACCGCACCGCATTGGTGACGACCTCGCTGACCAGCAGCTCCACCGAGTCGGACATGTCCTCCAGACCCCACCGGCACAGCGCCCGCCGGGCCAGCCGACGGGCCCGGCCCGGCGCCGCGTCCTCCGGTTCCAGCAGCCAGTACCCCACGTCGCTCGGCGCGATCCCGTCGAAGCGGGCGGCGAGCAGCGCGATGTCGTCGTCCCGGTCGCCCGGGCCGAGCATGTCGAGCACCTCGTCGCACAGCGCCTCCAGCGGCGGCGGATGGTCGGGGCCGGTGAGCTGCGCGGTGGCCGCGAGTTTCTCCCGCAGCTGCTCTATGCCCGTCGCCACGTCCCGCAGCCGGGACTCCACCAGGCCGTCGGTGTACAGCAGCAGCGTCGCCCCGGCCGGCGCGTCCAGCTCCACCGCCTCGAAGTCGACCCCGCCGACGCCGATCGGCGCGCCCGGCGGAACCCGCAGCACCTCCGCCCGGCCGCCCAGATGCAGCAGGATGGGCGGCGGATGGCCGGCGTTGGCGATGGTGATGCGGTGCGCGACCGGGTCGTAGACGGCGTACAGGCAGGTCGCCATACGGTCGGTGCCCAGCCGCTGGGCCTGCTCGTCGAGGTGGTGCAGAACCTCCTGCGGCGGCAGGTCGAGACCGGCGAGCGTCTGCGCCGTGGTGCGCAGCTGACCCATGATGGCCGCCGACGTCATGGAGTGCCCCATGACGTCGCCCACCACCAGCGCCACCCGGCTGCCGGGCAGCGGGATGGCGTCGTACCAGTCGCCGCCGACCCGCGCGGTCTCCGCCGCCGGAAGGTACCGGGAGGCCAGCCGCACGCCCGTGGGACGCGGCAGGGTCTCCGGCAGCATCGTGCGCTGCAGTTCGTCGGCGATGTACGCCTCACGGTCGTACAGCACCGCCTTGTCGATGCCCAGGGCGCTGTGGGTGGCGAGCTGGGCGGCCACCAGCAGGTCGTCGTTCTCGAACGGGATGCGCTCCGGACGGCGCAGGAACACCGCGGCGCCGATCACCCGGCGACGGCCCCGCAGCGGGGCCAGGATGGCCCGCTGACCGCCCGGCACCGCCAAGGTGCTGTCCGTGCCCAGGAGTTCGGGCAGCGCGGCGCGTGCGGCCGGATGGTCGGCGAACACCGGACGCACCCCGCGCAGCACCTCCGCGAGCGCCCCGCCGGGCCGCACCTCGCACATGTCGCCGACCGAGGCCGACAGCTCCGCGGTCAGCTCCGCCGGCTCCGGGAGCGGCAGGGCCAGCGCCGCGAAACCGGTCTCGGTGTCCCGCTCCTCCGGGATCCGGTCGGTGCGGCGCAGCCGCAGCATGATGCGGTCCGCCACGGGCCGCTCGTCGCCGACCGGCAGCGGATCGCGCAGATAGACGAGGATCGCGTCGGAGAAGGTCGGCACGGTGGCCCGGCACAGCCCCATCACGATCTCGTCCAGGTCCAGACCGCGGGCGATCCGCCGGGTGGCGGCGCCCACGAACCGCAGCCGGTCGCCCTCCCGCCGCATGGGCGTGGGCCGGCCGGGCGTCACCCCGACGCCGGCGCGCCGCTCCTGCCCGCCGGGACCGCGCTCCTGGTGCCCGTCACCGCCCGGCTGGGCCGGAATCGACTCGGGCGCCGGGCGCGGCCGGTGCGTGTCGGACTCCGCGGTCGCCGAGGGCTGGGAGTGCTCGGCGCCCGCACCCGCCTCCGCGTCGGCCGCGTCCTTACCCGTGGCTCCCTGGCCGCCCATGTCGCCCTTTCCGCCCTTGCCGCACGTCGTCGTACCCGAGGCGTCGGGCGGTAAGGCGGACGGGCCCGGCGCGGGGGCCGGAGTATGCAGGAGTGCCCCACGGGGGTCCGTGGGGTCGACGCCCTGGGGGCGTTCGTAGGAGGTGGGCTGCTCCGTCACGCGTGTCGAATCCGTCCGTCCGGGGCTGCGCGCCGCGCGCGCAGTTGGTCCCGCAGGAAACCCGATACCCGGAATACGTGCCCCCGGAACGGAATTCCCGCGTGGTCAGAGGTTGTTCCTGTGTCATCGGTGGACCGCTCGCGGCCCGGGTGGCCGACGCGGAGCGTGCGGCCGGTGTTGCCCTCGTACCCCTCGCTCACGTCCTGCCGCCCCTCGGTGACGTTCGGTCAGACCCGGCGACTGCTCCGGGAGTTACTGCCAGCGTGCCTTGCGGAGGACGATCCTACGTTTGTTGCCCGGGGGCGCATCAAGGGTCTCATGTGGACATGTGCGCGGGCGTACGGTCCCAGTCCTCCGGCAGCAACGGTACGGCCCAGGACGGATCCGGGCGCCAGTGCTGCCAGCCCTCGTCGAACGGCGGCCCCCAGGCGCGGATCGTTTCCAGCGCCCCGCGGCCCGCCAGCAGCACCTGTTCGGCGACCGTCCGGTCCATCAGTCCGTCCTGCTGGGCCTGCGCGAACTCGTCCTCGTCGCGCCAGCCCCAACTGTGATCGGGGTAGACGCAGATGTCCAGAAAGTGGTCCTCGGAGTCCACTCCGCCGTCCCAACGGACAAGCGGCTCCTCCAGGTTGACGTACCAGTTCTTGAACTGCCAGCCCGGCTCCCAGAAGAGCCACACCGACCAGGGCTCGCCCGGCCGGGCCAGCTTCAGCACACCGGTGCCGAACCAGCGGTCGCGCTGCACCGTGCGCGGTTTGGTGTAGCGGGTGCGCAGCGGCTCCCGGTGCGGCGGTGTGCCGTCCGCGAGCACCGGCTTGACGCACTCGGTGCCCGGCGCGAGCCAGACCGCCAGCACCTGCGCGTCGTCGCGCACCACGGTGACCGGGCGGGCGATGTGGAAGCCCGCGCCGCCGTTCTCCCGGTAGCGCCACAGGATCCGGTCCCCGGGCGCCCAGAAGGCCGTCGCATCGCCCGATCCCACGCGTCTCACCGCTTCACCTTCTGCCATGCAGAGATATTAGGTGCCATGGCCATATGACGCTGCGGCGCGTGACACGGTTCTCACGCCGGGGCGTGAAAGGTCACGGGCGCGTCATCCGCAGGACATCCAGGGCCTCGTCGAGCTGCTGGACCGTCAGGTCCCCGCGTTCCACGTATCCGCCCGCGAGGACCGTCTCGCGGATCGTCCTGCGCTCCGCGAGCGCCTTCTTGGCCACCTTCGCGGCCTCCTCGTACCCGATGTACTTGTTCAGCGGGGTGACGACGGAGGGCGAGGACTCGGCGTACTCGCGGGCGCGTTCGCGGTGGGCGACGATCCCGTCGACGGTGCGGTCGGCGAGCAGCCGCGACACGTTGGCGAGCAGCCGGACCGACTCCAGCACGTTCTTCGCGATCACCGGCAGCATGACGTTCAGCTCGAAGTTGCCCGCCGCGCCCGCCGTGGCCACCGTCGCGTCGTTGCCGACGACCTGCGCGGCGACCATCAGGACGGCCTCCGGGATCACCGGGTTGACCTTGCCGGGCATGATCGAGGATCCGGGCTGGAGGTCGGGGAGGCTGATCTCGGCCAGTCCGGTACGCGGCCCGGAGGCCATCCACCGCAGATCGTTGGCGATCTTCGTGAGGCCCACCGCGACGGTCCGCAGCTGCCCGCTGGTCTCGACGATCCCGTCCCGCGCGCCCTGGGCCTCGAAGTGGTCGCGCGCCTCGGTCAGCGGCAGCCCGGTGCTCCGGGCGACCTCCTCGATGACGGCGGCGGAGAAACCGGGCGGCGTGTTGATGCCGGTGCCGACGGCCGTGCCGCCCAGCGGGAGCTCGGCGAGCCGGGGCAGGGAGGCGGTGAGCCGCTCGACGCCGTATCGCACCTGGGCGGCGTAACCGCCGAACTCCTGGCCGAGGGTGACGGGCGTGGCGTCCATGAGGTGGGTCCGTCCCGACTTCACGACGTCGGCGAACTCCTCCGCCTTGCGGCCCAGGGCGTCGGCCAGGTGCTCCAGGGCGGGGATCAGATCACGTGTGACGGCGGCGGTGGCGGCGATGTGGATCGAGGACGGGAAGACGTCGTTGGAGGACTGCGAGGCATTGACGTGGTCGTTGGGGTGCACCTCGCGGCCCAGCCGTTCGCCGGCCAGGGTGGCGAGCACCTCGTTGGCGTTCATGTTGGACGATGTGCCGGACCCCGTCTGGAACACGTCCACGGGGAAGTGCTCGTCCCACTTCCCCTCGGCCACCTCGCGGGCCGCCTCCTGGATCGCCTCGGCGATTTCCCCGTCGAGCACCCCGAGCCCGGCGTTGACCTTCGCCGCCGCCCCCTTGATCCGGGCGAGCGCCTCGATGTGCGCCCGCTCGAGGCGCTGCCCGGAGACGGGGAAGTTCTCGACGGCACGCTGGGTCTGCGCCCGCCACTTGGCCTCGGCGGGCACCCGGACCTCGCCCATGGAGTCGTGCTCGATGCGGTAGTCGCTCATGACCCGTACAGCGTGCGGGGCGCCCCGCTTGTTCCTGGCGCGCGGCCGTTCGGGCCACCGCGCAGGGGGACGAGCGGGGGCGTACCGGTGCGCCCGTGCGCCGGTACGCCCGCGACGTCAGCCCAGCCCCGGCCCCCGGACCGGGATCGACGTGAACGTCGGCGCGGGGGCGGGGTTCTTGAAGAAGTCGTTGCCCTTGTCGTCGACGACGACGAACGCCGGGAAGTCCTCGACCTCGATCTTCCAGACGGCCTCCATGCCGAGCTCCTCGTACTCGACGACCTCGACCTTCTTGATGCAGTCCTGCGCGAGGCGCGCGGCCGGCCCGCCGATCGAGCCCAGGTAGAAGCCGCCGTGGCTGCCGCAGGCGTCGGTGACCTGCTGCGAGCGGTTGCCCTTGGCCAGCATCACCTTGGAGCCGCCCGCCGCCTGGAACTGCTCGACGTAGGAGTCCATGCGGCCCGCCGTGGTCGGGCCGAACGAGCCGGACGCGTACCCCTCGGGGGTCTTCGCGGGACCGGCGTAGTACACCGGGTGGTCCTTGAGGTACTGGGGCATCTCCTCGCCCGCGTCCAGCCGCTCCTTGATCTTGGCGTGCGCGATGTCGCGGGCCACCACCAGCGGACCGGACAGCGACAGGCGGGTCTTGACCGGATACTTCGTCAGCTCGGCCAGGATGGCGTCCATCGGCTGGTTCAGGTCGATCCGCACGACGTCACCGGACTCGTCCAGGTGCTCGTCCGTGGTGTCGGGCAGGAACCGCGCCGGGTCGGTCTCGAGCTGCTCGAGGAAGACACCCTCGGCGGTGATCTTCGCGACGGCCTGGCGGTCGGCCGAGCAGGACACGGCGATCGCGACCGGGCAGGAGGCGCCGTGCCGCGGCAGACGGACCACCCGCACGTCGTGGCAGAAGTACTTGCCGCCGAACTGCGCGCCGATGCCGATGCGCTGCGTCAGCTCGAAGACCTTCTCCTCCAGGTCCTTGTCCCGGAAGCCGTGGCCGAGCGGGGAGCCCTCGGCCGGGATCTCGTCCAGGTAGTGCGCGGAGGCGTACTTGGCGGTCTTCAGCGCGTACTCGGCGGAGGTGCCACCGACGACGATCGCCAGGTGGTACGGCGGGCAGGCGGCCGTGCCCAGTGAACGGATCTTCTCCTCCAGGAACTTCATCATGGAGGCCTCGTTCAGGACGGCCTTGGTCTCCTGGTAGAGGAAGCTCTTGTTGGCGGAGCCGCCGCCCTTGGCCATGAACAGGAACTTGTAGGCGCCGCCGTCGGTCGCGTACAGCTCGATCTGTGCCGGGAGGTTGGAGCCGGTGTTCTTCTCCTCCCACATCGTGAGCGGAGCCATCTGCGAGTAGCGCAGGTTGAGGTTCAGGTAGGCGTCGTAGATGCCGCGGCTCAGCGCAGCCTCGTCGCCGCCCTCGGTGAGGACGTTCTGCCCGCGCTTGCCCATGACGATCGCGGTGCCGGTGTCCTGGCACATCGGCAGCACGCCGGCGGCCGCGATGTTCGCGTTCTTCAGCAGGTCCAGCGCGACGAACTTGTCGTTGCCGGACGCCTCGGGGTCGTCGATGATCCGGCGCAGCTGCGCGAGGTGCGCGGGGCGCAGGTAGTGCTGGATGTCGTGGATCGCCTCGGCGGCGAGCTTGCGCAGCGCCTCCGGCTCCACCTTGAGGAACGTCCGCCCGTCGGCCTCGAAGGTGGAGACACCTTCGGAGGTCACCAGCCGGTACGGGGTGGTGTCCTCTCCCTGGGGGAGCAGATCGGTGTACGCGAACTCAGGCATCGGTGCCCATTCCTCACTCGACGGACGGCGCCCGCCTCCATCGGCGGGCGCCCACCAGCGTAGGACCTGCCCCCGGCGGCGAGCCTGTGAGGTAGGGCTCAGTGGTCGCCGCGGCCCGGCGGCGGCCGGGGCTATCGCGATCTATCGTGTGTCGGTACGCTGCTGTCGTGGACCTTCAGAAGCAGACCGCCGCACCCACGCCGGCCGCCGAGCTGCGCGCCTCGGACGCCGACCGGGACCGTATCGCCGACATGCTCCGCGAGGCCCTCGCGGAGGGCCGGCTGACCGCCGACGAGCACGCCGAACGGGTCGAGGGCGTGCTGGCCGCCAAGACGGTCGGCGAGCTGCAGGCGTTCGTCCGGGACCTGCCCGCGGCGCACGAGCGGCGCGCCGCACCCGCCTCCGTTCCCGGCCGGCCCGCGGCGGGCGCGATCCCCGCCGACCCCGACGACAACGTGGTCGCGGTCTTCAGCAGCGCCGTCCGCCGGGGCCGCTGGCGCGCCGGCCGCCGCATCCACGCGTACGCGGTCTTCGGCACCGTCGAGATCGACCTCACCGAGGCGCTCTTCGAGTACCAGCAGGTGGTGATCAAGGCGTTCTCGGTCTTCGGCAACGTGGAGGTCCGCGTCCCGGAGAACGTCTCGCTGCGCGGCACCGGCGGCGCGGTCCTCGGCAACTTCGAGGTGGACGCGCTCGACTCCCCGCAGTCCGACGCCCCGGTGGTGTACGTCGACGGTTGGGCGGTGCTGGGCAACATCGAGGGACGGCCGAAGCGGGGCAAGCTCGTGGCGGACATTCTCGATCGGGTCCAGGACAAGGTGGACCGGAGTCTGCGCAGGCATCTGGACCGGTGACGGTCGTCCGACGGCGCGCGTGTCCCCCGGCGGCGACGGTTGGGAACTCAGTGCATAGGCACGCGCACAGCGGGTAGGCCTGCTGCATCGTCTCTCGCTCGCGAAGCCGTCGTCAGGAGAAGACCCGTGCTGCAACCGCCGCATTCGCCCCTGCAGGTCGCCGCCGTCCCGGCCCGGCGGGTGCCAGGGCGCGACAGGGACCAGGACGACCCCTGGCACACCGACGCGGTGTGCCGGCGCGACGAGGCGGGTCTGTTCTTCGCCCCCTCCAAGGAGCCCACGGCCGCCCGGCTCTCCCGGGAGGAAGCGGCGAAGCGGGTGTGCGCACGCTGTCCCGTCATGGTCGAGTGCCGCGAGCACGCGCTGCTGCAGCCCGAGCCCTACGGTGTCTGGGGCGGTCTGACCGCCGCCGAGCGCCGGGTGGTCCTCGCCCGGCGGCGCCGCCGCGACGTGGAACTGCAGAAGACGGTGCGCGCCGCGGACCGCATAGCCCAGGCGGGATGAACGAAGGGCGCCCCCTCCGCACCGGGGGCGCCCTCCTCGGCTGCTTTCCGGCCCTGTCGGGCCGGCGGCCTACTTGGCCCGGTCGAAGTCGACCGCGCTGTAGGCCCGCAGCTTGCTCAGCCGGTGCTCGGAGTCGATCCGCCGGACCGTCCCGGACTTCGACCGCATCACGATCGAGTCGGTGGTCGCGGTCTCCGACCGGTACCGGACGCCCCGCAGCAGTTCACCGTCGGTGATGCCGGTGGCGACGAAGAACACGTTCTCGCCGGTCACCAGATCCTCGGTGGTCAGCACCCGGTCGAGGTCGTGCCCGGCGTCGATCGCCCGCTGCCGCTCCTCGTCGTCCTTGGGCCAGAGCTTGCCCTGGATGACGCCCCCCAGGCACTTCACGGCGCATGCCGAGATGATGCCCTCGGGGGTGCCGCCGATGCCGAGCAGCAGGTCGACGCCGGTGCCCTCGCGCAGCGCCAGGATCGAGCCGGCCACGTCGCCGTCGGAGATCAGCTTGATGCGCGCCCCGGTCGCCCGGATCTCCTCGATGATGCCCGCGTGCCGCGGCCGGTCCAGGATGACGACGGTGACGTCCTCCGGCGTGGCCCGCTTGGCCTTCGCCACCCGGCGGATGTTGACGTCGACGGGCGCGTTGATGTCGACGAACTCGGCGGCCTCGGGGCCGGTGACCAGCTTGTCCATGTAGAACACGGCGGACGGGTCGAACATCGCGCCGCGCTCGGTGGCCGCGAGGACGGCGATCGCGTTCGGCATCCCCTTCGCGGTCAGCGTGGTGCCGTCGATGGGGTCGACGGCGATGTCGACCTCGGGGCCGGTCTGGTCGCCGACGCGCTCGCCGTTGAAGAGCATCGGGGCTTCGTCCTTCTCGCCCTCGCCGATGACGACCACGCCGTTCATCGACACGGTGGAGACGAGGGTCCGCATCGCGCGTACCGCGGCGCCGTCGGCGCCGTTCTTGTCCCCGCGTCCCACCCAGCGGCCGGCGGCCATCGCGGCCGCTTCGGTCACCCGGACGAGCTCCAGGGCGAGGTTGCGGTCCGGGGCCTCGGAGGGGACATCGAGTTCGGACGGCAAGTGATGATGCTCGGTCATCGGAGCGCACCTTTCTGACTGATACGACGACGGCCGGATGAGGGTTCGATCTCCGACTCTATCGTCAGTCCGACAAAATGAGCAGGGGACCCCACGGATGAGCGCATCGGGCACCTGCGACGATAGGGGCGTGGCAGGTTCGAACGGCAGGCAGAAGACGGCCCGGGACATGATCCTCTCCCTGGGGCTCATCATGATCGCGGCGTGGGTGATCTATCTCTTCATCCCTCACGACGACCGCGCTCCCGACGTCAAGCGGGTCGACTACCGCGTCGAACTCCTCACGGCGCGCCGCGCGGCGTCGTACCCGGTGGCCGCGCCCGAGGGCCTGCCGAGCAGCTGGAAGGCCACCTCGGTGCGTTTCCGGGGCGACGAATTCGACGCGTGGCACCTCGGTTTCCACACCCCCGAGGGGGAGTACGTGACCATCGAGCAGTCCACCCAGCGGCGCTCGCAGTTCATCGAGGAAGCCAGCCAGGGGGCGACCGAGACCAAGGTCACCGAGCAGATCGGCGGGCGCACCTGGATCCGCTACACCGGTGGCCGCTACGACGCGCTCGTGCTGAAGGACGCCGGCGGCTCCACCACGGTGGTCGCGGGCACGGCCGGCTTCGGCCCGCTCTCGACGATGGCCGGCGCGCTGAAGCTGGCGTGAGCGCCCCGGACGTACGAGGAGGCCCCCGGCGCACTGCCGGGGGCCTCCTCGTGGGTCAGCGGTCTCAGACGGTGGTGACGACCTCGTCGTAGGCCAGGCGCGGAGAGCGCGGGTACCAGGCGCCCTCGCCCGGCTTGCCGATGTTGACGACCATCAGCGGGGTGTGGTCGTCGTCGAGGAACTCCTTGCGGACGCCCTCGAGGTCCACGCCGGTCATCGGGCCGGCGGCGAGGCCGGCGGCGCGGACGCCGATGATGAAGTACGCGGCCTGGAGGGCGGCGTTCAGGGCGGCGGCGCCCTCGCGGGCCGGGCGCTCGCTGAAGAAGAGCTCCTTGGCCTGCGGGAAGGCCGGGAACAGGGTGGGCAGCTCCTCGTGGAACTCGTTGTCCGCGGAGAGGATCGCGACCAGCGGGGCGGTGGAGGTCTTGGCCTGGTTGCCCTCGGCCATGTGCCGCACCAGGCGCTCGCGGGCCTCGGGGGAGCGGACCAGGGTGACGCGCAGCGGGGTCTGGTTGAACGCCGTCGGGCCGTACTTGACGAGGTCGTAGATCGCCTGGACCTGCTCGTCGGTCACCGGCTCGTCGGTGAAGGTGTTCGCGGTGCGAGCCTCGCGGAACAGCAGGTCCTGGGCGGCGGCGTCAAGAACGAGAGACATGCGGGGGCTTCCTTCTGATGGCGTCCTGATCCGGTACCGGACCGTGGTCCGGATCGGCTGACGGCACCGACAGTACGGGAGGTAAGTTCAACTTTCAACAAAGATGGGGGCGGGGTGATCCGCTTCACATCACCCGTACAGCCACCCCCGCGACCCGGGGGTCGCCCGCACCCTGGCGTGCGGCGGCCCGCACCTGGCGCCGGGGTCGCCCTCCCCTCCGTCGCAGGGGTCGCCGGCACCCCGTCCCAGGAGTCGGCCGTCCCCGGCCGGGACCGAGCTGCGGTCGGGACCGATCTGCGGCCGGTACCGGGCTGCGGCCCGGCTCACTGCTCCTCCGAGGTCCCCTCCTCCTCGGCGAGCGCCGCGTCCAGCCGCTCCCGGGCGCCTTCCAGCCAGCGCCGGCACACCTTGGCCAGCTCCTCCCCACGCTCCCAGAGGGCGAGGGACTCCTCCAGCGTCGTGCCCCCCGCCTCCAGACGCCGTACGACCTCGATCAGCTCGTCGCGGGCCTGCTCGTACCCGAGCGCCTCGTCCGTCGTGCTCTTCATGTCCCTGTGTTCCTACTCGTCGACTCGAACGGTGAACTCGCCCCCGGCCACCCTCGCGCGCAACGACTCGCCCGCCGCCGCCTCGCCCGGGGCCCGCACCACGTGCCCATCGGCCTTCTGCAGCACCGCGTACCCCCGCTTCAGCGTCGCGGCCGGCGAGAGAGCCACCACGCGTGCGTGCGTGTGACCCAACTCGGAGTCCGCGCGGTCGAGGAGGTGGCCGAGCGTGCGCCGGGCGCGGTCGGCGAGCGAGGCCACGAGATCGGCCCGCTCGTCGATCATCCGGTGCGGATCCTGTATCGCGGGCCGTGCCAGCGCGTGGGCCAGCCCGCGCTCCTCCCGCTCCAGATACGCCTGCGCGCAGCGCCGCGCCCGCCCGCGCAGCATCCGCACCCGCTCCAGCTCCTCGCCGACGTCCGGCACCACCTTCTTCGCGGCGTCGGTCGGCGTCGAGGCACGCAGGTCGGCCACATGGTCCAGCAGCGGGTTGTCCGGCTCGTGCCCGATCGCCGAGACGAGGGGCGTGCGGCAGGCGGCGACGGCCCGGACCAACTGCTCGTCGGAGAACGGCAGCAGGTCCTCGACGCTGCCGCCGCCCCGCGCGACGACGATCACGTCCACCTCATCCAGCGCGTCCAGCTCCTTCACGGCCTGGACGACCTGCGTCACCGCGTGCACGCCCTGGACGGCGACGTTGCGGACCTCGAAACGGACCGCGGGCCAGCGGTGCCGGGCGTTCTCCAGGACATCCCGCTCGGCGGCGGAGGCCCGGCCGCACACGAGGCCGACCAGCTGCGGCAGGAACGGCAGCGGTTTCTTCCGAGCCGGGTCGAACAGCCCCTCCGCCGCCAGGGACTTCTTCAACTGCTCCAGCCGCGCCAGCAGCTCCCCGACGCCGACCGGCTTGATCTCCACGGCCCGCAGCGACAGCTGCCCGCGCGGCGCGTACCACTCCGGCTTCGCGTGGACGACGACCCGCGCGCCCTCGCCCACGACGTCCGCGACCGCGTCGAAGACCTGGCGGTAGCAGGTCACGCCCACGGAGATGTCGTGCGAGGGGTCCCGCAGGGTGAGGAAGACGACCCCGGCGCCCGGACGCCGGGACAACTGGGTGATCTGCCCCTCGACCCACACCGCGCCGAGCCGGTCGATCCAGCCTCCGATGAGCCGCGACACCTGACCGACGGGCAGCGGGGCGTCCGCGGACGTGTTCACAGCCATGCCGACGACAGTATCGGCCGGCACCGACAACGCGGGAGCGGCCGATCGGCCCGGTCTCGGCTCCCCCTCCGGGGGAGCTCGCGGACGAGGGCCGTCCGGGACCGGACCGGGGGGTGCGGGGACGGCAGCCCCGCGTCGCCGACGGCCGCCGGACACGGCCTTACGATGGGACACATGACTGCTTCGCCTGGCCGCCGCCGTGTCCTGCTCGCCGCCCCCCGGGGCTACTGCGCGGGCGTCGACCGTGCCGTGATCGCCGTGGAGAAGGCCCTGGAGCAGTACGGGGCCCCGGTCTACGTCCGGCACGAGATCGTCCACAACAAGTACGTGGTGCAGACCCTGGAGAAGAAGGGCGCGATCTTCGTCGAGCGGACGGAGGAGGTGCCGCCGGGCAACATCGTCATGTTCTCCGCCCACGGTGTCGCCCCGGTCGTCCACGAGGAGGCCGCGCGCGGGCGCCTCGCCACCATCGACGCGACCTGCCCGCTGGTCACCAAGGTCCACAAGGAAGCGGTCCGCTTCGCCCAGGAGGACTACGACATCCTCCTGATCGGGCACGAGGGCCACGAGGAGGTCATCGGCACCTCCGGCGAGGCCCCGGACCACATCCAGCTGGTCGACGGCCCCGCGGACGTCGCCAAGGTCGAGGTCCGCGACCCGTCGAAGATCGTGTGGCTCTCCCAGACCACCCTCTCCGTCGACGAGACGATGGAGACGGTCGACGCTCTGAAGGAGAAGTTCCCGCAGCTCATCTCCCCGCCCAGCGACGACATCTGCTACGCCACGCAGAACCGTCAGCTCGCGGTGAAGCAGATGGGCGCGGAGGCGGAACTGGTCATCGTGGTCGGCTCCCGCAACTCCTCGAACTCCAAGCGCCTGGTCGAGGTCGCCAAGCTCGCCGGTTCCCGCGAGGCCTACCTGGTGGACTTCGCGAGCGAGATCGACGAGGCCTGGCTGGACGGCGTGACGACGGTGGGCGTCACCTCCGGCGCCTCCGTCCCCGAGGTCCTCGTCGAGGAGGTGCTGGCCTGGCTCACCGAGCGCGGCTACGGGGACGTCGAGCTCGTCAAGGCCGCGGAGGAGCACATCACCTTCTCGCTGCCCAAGGAGCTCCGTCGCGACCTGCGCGAGGAGGCGGCGGCGCTGGCCGCCGACCGCGGCGGGAGCGGCACGACGTCCGGCACGACCTCGGGTACGGCGTCCGGTGCGGCGGGTACCTCGACCGAATGACGGTCCGTCGGGCGTCGTAACGTGGAGCCATGCAGATCTTCGGCGTGGACATCGGCGGTTCCGGAATCAAGGGCGCCCCGGTGGACCTGGACAAGGGCGACCTGGCTCAGGAACGGCTCAAAGTGCTCACCCCGTACCCGGCGACGCCCGACGGCGTCGCCGACGGCGTGCAGCAGGTCGTGGAGCACTTCGGGTGGACGGGGCCCGTGGGGCTGACCTTCCCGGGCGTGGTCACCGGCGGCTCCACGATCCGCACCGCGGCCAACGTCGACAAGGGCTGGATCGACACCGACGCGCGTGCCTTGTTCAGTGAGCGGCTGGGCGGCCTGCCGGTCACCGTGGTCAACGACGCGGACGCGGCGGGCGTCGCCGAGATGTCCTTCGGCGCCGGGCGCGGCCGTGGCGGCACGGTGATTTTGCTGACGTTCGGCACGGGCATCGGCAGCGCCCTGTTCGTGGACGGCACGCTGGTCCCCAACACCGAGCTCGGCCATCTGGAGCTGCACGGCCACGACGCCGAGAAGCGTGCCAGCAGCAAGGCCAGGGAGGACCACGAGCTGACGTGGGAGCACTGGGCGCACCGCGTCCAGAAGTACCTCGCCCATGTCGAGATGCTCTTCTCGCCGGAGCTGTTCATCATCGGCGGCGGCGTCAGCCGCAAGGCCGACAAGTTCCTGCCGTTCATCGAAGGCGTCAAGGCGGAGATCGTCCCGGCCCAGCTGCAGAACAACGCGGGGATCGTGGGCGCGGCGATGCACGCGGCGAAGAGCGACTGAGCGGGGTCGCCGGGGCTGTCGGGGCCGTGGCGTCCACGACGGCGGTCATGGCCAGGAACCGCGACACGGCTACGACGGGTTCCGGCGGGCCGGTGGGCGGCGGACCTGGTTCCTGCGGCGGGCCACCGCCAGGCGCAGGCCGCGCGCCAGGACGGTCAGCGCCGCCAGCAGCGTCCCGCCGTACAGCCAGCCGACCTGGGTGGCCAGTGCCGTGGCCAGGCCCATCAGACGCGCCCCGATCCCGTTGCCGCCCACGGCCACGGGCAGCAGCCCGGCGGAGAAGGCGATCGGCGCGACCACCGGTGCGGACAGCAGCTCGGCGTCCCGCACCCAGAGCGCGGTCAGCAGGCACACCGGCAGGAACAGCACGCCGTACACCGTGAGCGAGGCCCCGAACAGCAGCTGGTCCAGCAAGCCGAGCACGCACATCAGTGCCGAGCCGAACAGCCCGGCGCCGAGACCGGTCAGCCGGGGGTTCGGCATTCTCCGCGGTGGCGGCGGCGCGGGCCCGCGTCCGGCCCGGGCGGGGCGGGGCTCGTGGCGGCTCCGCTCCGGGCCGGGCTGGGGCGGCAGGGGAGGGGTGTCCCGTCGGGCGCCCCGGTCCGGAGCCCGTGTCCTGTGTTGCTCCATCGGACCAACATAGGTCTGTTTATGTGCTGAATCGGGTGTCGGACACGCCGTACGGCGCAGCTTGGCCAAGCGTTCGACAGGCCAGCGGGGCGGAGTCGGGGCACGCCGTAAACTGGTGGACCGGTCAGCTCTCTGGCCCCTGGCCCTCTCACTCCGGGACTGGCCCCTTGGCCCTCTCACCACGGGAAGTCGCAACGTGTCGCTCACGATCGGAATCGTCGGTCTGCCGAATGTCGGCAAGTCGACCCTGTTCAACGCCCTGACCAAGAACGACGTGCTGGCGGCCAACTACCCGTTCGCCACGATCGAGCCCAACGTCGGCGTGGTCGGCGTCCCCGACGCCCGGCTCACGAAGCTGGCGGAGATCTTCTCCTCCCAGCGCCTCCTCCCGGCGACGGTCGACTTCGTCGACATCGCGGGCATCGTGCGCGGCGCGAGCGAAGGCGAGGGCCTCGGCAACAAGTTCCTCGCGAACATCCGCGAGTCCGACGCGATCTGCCAGGTCATCCGTGCCTTCAAGGACGAGAACGTGGTCCACGTCGACGGCAAGGTCTCGCCCAAGGACGACATCGAGACGATCAACACCGAGCTGATCCTCGCCGACCTGCAGACCATCGAGAAGGTCCTGCCGCGGCTGCAGAAGGAGTCGCGGATCAAGAAGGACGTCGCCGCGAAGGTGAAGGCCGTCGAGGAGGCGAAGGAGATCCTGGAGAAGGGCGACACCCTCTTCTCGCAGGGCGTCCTCCAGGGCAGCGAGCGGGCCGAGCTCCTGCACGACCTGCACCTGCTCACCACCAAGCCCTTCCTCTACGTCTTCAACGTCGACGAGGACGAGCTGACCGACGACGCCTTCAAGGACGAGCAGCGCGCCCTCGTGGCCCCCGCCGAGGCGATCTTCCTCAACGCCAAGCTGGAGCAGGACCTCGCCGAGCTGGACGAGGACGACGCGATGGAGCTCCTGGAGTCCGTCGGCGCGGAGGAGCCCGGCCTCGCCACCCTGGCCCGCGTCGGCTTCGACACCCTCGGCCTGCAGACGTACCTCACGGCAGGTCCCAAGGAGTCCCGCGCCTGGACCATCAAGAAGGGCGCCACCGCCCCCGAGGCGGCCGGCGTCATCCACACCGACTTCCAGAAGGGCTTCATCAAGGCGGAGGTCATCTCCTTCGCCGACCTGGTGGAGACCGGCTCGGTCGCCGAGGCCCGCGCGAAGGGCAAGGCCCGCATGGAGGGCAAGGAGTACGTGATGCAGGACGGCGACGTGGTGGAGTTCCGCTTCAACGTGTGACGGGTGACATAACGCCACGTCGCTGATCTGGCAAACATGCAGGTCAGATAGGGTCCGGCTCTTCGGAGTCGGGCCCTTGGTTTTTTCCCGTGCTGGGATGGTGCTGGGATGGGATGGGAGTGCCCGTGCTGGGATTCGGGTGCTGCGCCTGCCCGATGCTGGGAGCGGACGGGGAGAGGAGCCGTCCACACACCTTCTTCACGATTGGGACTCCGTGCAGATTCGGGCCGTGGCGCTCTTCATGCGGGCGTGGACGCGTTCGGCGACGGTGTCGCGGAACGCGGTGAGCCGGTCGACGGTGGGCAGGGCGCCGCGGAACTTCTCCGGGTTGGCCGAGTCCATGAGGCCGTCCAGCTCCGGGTCGGGGCTGGGTTCGGCGGCGGTGAGGTTGCGGACCATGAAGTGGGCGACGTGGGCCTGGTGTCCGAGGTGCCAGCCGATGGCGCTGGAGTTCTCGTGCGGGCGCCAGGTGATCTCGTCCGGGCTGAGGTCCTCCACAGTTCGTCGGTGTAGGCGCGGGCACGGTCGTACTCGCGCAGCAGGGCTGTCACCTCGTACATCAAGTCACCTCTGAGCTGCTGGAGGCCGTGGACAGAATGAGCTGGGCGCCGCCCATGGCGCGCAGCGCCTTGCCGGCGTCCTCGGCGGATCCGTCGAGGTAGTGGTGCGCGCCGAGGTCGAGCGCGGTCTGCCGCTTGTCCTCGCCGCGTCCGATGGCGACCGTCTCGAAGCCCATGGCCGCGGCGAACTGCAGCGCGAAGTGGCCCAGGCCGCCGATGCCGAGGACGGCGACCCGGTCGCCGGGCTCGGCCCCGCTGTGCCGCAGCGCGTTGAAGGTGGTCACGCCCGCGCAGCCGAGCGGCGCGGCCTCCTCGTACGAGAGCCCGTCGGGGATACGGATGAGCGCGTCAGCCGGGACGGTGATGGTGGTGGCCCAGCCGCCCGCATAGGACAGGCCGGGAATCCGCCGCTCGGCGCAGTGGACCAGGTCGCCCGAACGGCAGGCCGTGCAGTGTCCGCAGGAGCCGCCGAACCAGCCGACCCCGGCCCGCTGCCCGGCCTCCCAGCCCGCGACGCCCTCGCCGACCTCGGCGACGACTCCGGCGACCTCGTGGCCGGGGGTGATCGGGAAGCCATAGGCGGGCTTCGGGTTCGCGGCCATGCCGGCGTCGGCCGCGCAGATGCCGGACGCCTTCACATCCAGGCGCACCTCGCCCGGTCCCGGCTCGCGCGGCTGCACGACGGAGATACGGACCGGTCCGCCGGATTCGGTCACCTGGGCGGCCCGGTGTGCGGGGTTGTTGTTCTGGGACACGGTCATCACTCCTGACGGGAAATCCGGGGCGGGAAAGGTGGGTTAGGAAATCCGGGGCGGATTCTATTCAGGGAATTCCCCGGTACTGTGAAACGACCGGACGAGAAAAGAGACCGGATTTCCACCCCGCCTGCCCGGCGGAGCGTGCTCTGTCAACCGTAGGGCGTACACCCGGCATCCGGTAGACGACGATCATGAATGCGGCTATAGCCTGAGCTTGTAGCCGAGAGGGGTTCCCGATGAACATCGAAGGGCTGCGGTACGCGCAGGCCGTGTCCCGTACCAAGTCGTTCAGTGCCGCGGCACGCGACTACGGCGTCACCCAACCCGCGCTGTCGAACGGGGTGGCGCGCCTGGAGGAGGAGCTCGGCGTCAAGCTGTTCGACCGCTCACCGCGCGGCGTCAAGCCCACCGCGCACGGCGCCCGCATTCTGCCGATGATCGACCGGGCCCTGGACGCGCTGGACTCGGTCACGACCGAGGCGCGGCGGCTCACCAGTCCGGCCGAGGGTGCGATCCGTACGGGCGTCTCGCCGCTGATCGGCGCGGATCTGGTGGCCTGCGCCTTCAGCGCCGCCCGCACCCTGACCCACCCGCGTGACCTGGTGCTGCGCGAGGCCGACCTGGGCCTGCTGCGCACCGCCCTGAAGGACGGCCGTCTTGATGTGCTCCTGGTGCCCGAGGTGGAGGCGATGCCCGCCTACCGGCACCGCACCATCTTCACCGAGCCGGTCGTCGTGATCGACCCGGCCGTTGCCCCCGGCACCGAGGATCCGGTCGAGCTGAACGACGCCGCCGGCGCCGACTTCATCCTGGTTCCCGACACCTGTGGCCTGACCACCTTCACCACCCAGCTGTTCCGCGACAACGACCTGCCGCTGCGCACCTATCCCGGCGAGGCCGCCAGCTACCGGGTCCTGGACGAATGGGCCCGCCTCGGGGTCGGGGCCGCGCTGCTGCCGCAGTCCAAGGTGACGCCGGACCACGCCAGCTGCCGTCCGCTCGTGCGTGGGGGTGCTCCGGTGGAGATGTCCTACGAGGCGGTCTGGGACCGCGCCAATCCGCTCGGCGCCGACCTGGAGGAGTTCGTCGGCTTCCTCGCCGACTCCGCCGGATGCCGGCTGCCCGTCCCGCAGCAGGACAGCGAGGAGCCCGACGGCCAGGCCGCGGGCCCGTCGTCGGCCGTTGCTCCCCAGTAATGCGAGTTGGTTATATCCGCATCACAAAAGATCCTCTACCGGAGCTCTTCACTGCGACTTACCTTTATCTCGTTCGAATCGCCCGCGGAAATCCCCGCGAGTGCATTTCGACGGGAAAGGATGCGTCATGGCCCACCTGGAAATCACCCTGAAGGTGGCCGCGGAAAACCGCGTTGCCGCGGCCGGCGTGTACGAGAAGTACAAGCAGCCGTTCCTCGACACCATCCCGGGAGCCCGGTCCAAGGAACTCCTCGTACGCGACGAGGACGTGCAGGTGCTCCACGGCTTCACGAGCGTCGGCGAGGCCCGCGCCTATCTCGACACCGACCTGTTCCGGCAGGACGTCGTCGGCGGCCTGGCACCGCTGCTGGCCGCCGACCCCGAGGTCCGGATCTACGACACCGTCTGACGCCCCCGGGCGGGCCGCCGCACCCCCACGCGGCGGCCCCCGGCCCAGACCGTCACCTCTCTCCCTTCTCTCTGCCACACCGCTTTTCATCAGGAGTACGGCATGTCCCGCACCACCATCGACCTCACCGGCAAGAAGGCCGTCATCATCGGCGGCACCAGCGGCATGGGCCTGTCCATCGCCCGCCAGATCCTGGACGCCGACGGCAGCGTCGTCGTCACCGGCCGCTCCGACTCCAGCGCCGCGAAGGCCGTGGCCGAGCTGGCCAGCCCCCACGCGACCGGTCTCGCCGCCGACCTGAACGACCCCGCGGCCGTCGAGCGCCTGCGCGCCGAGCTCGCCCGTGACCACGCCGATGCCGGCCTGCTGGTCAACGCGGCCGGCGTGTTCGCTCCGAAGCCGTTCCTCGAGCACACGCCCGAGGACTACGACCGCTACCAGGCCATCAACCGCGCCTTCTTCCTCATCACCCAGACCGTCGCCGCAGGCATGGTCGAGCGCGGTACCAAGGGCTCCATCGTCAACGTCGGCTCCATGTGGGCCCACCAGGCCGTCGCCGCGACACTGTCCTCGGCCTACTCGATGGCCAAGGCCGGTCTGCACTCCCTCACTCAGCACCTGGCCATGGAACTGGCCCCGCACGGCATCCGCGCCAACGCCGTCGCCCCCGCGGTCGTACGCACCCCCATCTACGAGGAGTTCATCCCCAAGGCCGAGATGGACAGCGCGCTCGACGGCTTCAACGCCTTCCACCCCCTCGGCCGCACCGGCACCCCCGACGACATCGCCGCCACCGTGCTGTTCCTGCTCTCTGACCAGACGGACTGGGTCACCGGCGCCATCTGGGACGTCGACGGCGGCGTCATGGCCGGACGCAACTGACCACCCGCACGCGCCGTGCGAGTCCGGTCGCTGCAGTGTGGCCGGAGGGTGTCACCACGGCCCGCTCGGACCGGGCGGACCGACAGCGGAAAGGACCGTGTCGTGCGGCAGCTCATCGTCATCGGCTCCGGCCCCGCCGGATACACCGCGGCCCTCTACGCCGCGCGCGCAAACCTGCACCCGCTCCTGATCGCCTTGTTGACGGCCGCAGCTCCCGTACGAACCTGCCCGGCGTGTTCGCCGGCGACGTCATCGACCCCACCTACCGCCAGGCCGTCACGCCGCTGCCTCCGGCACGGTCGCCGCCCTCGACGCCGAGCAGCTGACCAACCTCCCCCGCGAGCTCCTGGAGCGCGCCACCGCGGACACGGCCGTCAGCCTCACCGCCGCCTGACCGCACCAGCAAAGAGCCGTAGCAAGAAAGGGACAGAACCATGTCCACAGCACGCACCGTCACCGACGCCTCCTTCGCCGATGATGTCCTCCTCAGCGACAAGCCCGTCCTGGTCGACTTCTGGGCGACCTGGTGCCCGCCCTGCCGCGCCGTCTCTCCGATCCTCGACAAGCTCGCGGCCGACCACGCGGACACCCTGAAGGTCGTCAAGCTCGACGTCGACCAGAACCCGGTCACCGCCCGCCAGTACGGGATCACCTCGATCCCCACGATGAAGGTCTTCCAGGGCGGCAAGCCCGTGAAGACCCTGGTCGGCGCCCTGCCCCAGCCCGCCCTGGAAGCCGAACTGGCGCCCTACCTGGGCTGACCCAAGCCCGGGACCGCCTGGTCCGGGACTGCCCCGGGCCAGACACCGATCCGAAGCATGGTCTATCGGTTCCTGGTCGCGCTGCGATCTGACCCTCGCCCAGCACACGGCGACGGTCGAACGCGCCCCGATCCACGAGGAGTCGCTCCTCGGCCAGACTCGGCCGGCAGCAACTGACACTGCCCGGCCCCCACAGCCGCTCCCGCACCCTGGTGCCTCCTCATGAGTCCGGAGGTCGCGCCGCCGGCCACACGTCCGCTGGGCGCATCGTCCCAGCGCACCGCTCCGCTCCTGCACCGGCGGAGACGGCGCCATCGGACCGGCCCCGACACCGCCGCCCTCCTGAGAGTCTCCACCAGGGTGCGGGAGCACCCGCCCGCCAGGGATCCGGCCGGACGCCAGCGGGTACCATCCCGCGGTGCCGGGCGGGGCCGCGCGCCCTGCCCGGTACCGCGAACTCAGACGTCCTTGATCTGTACGCGGTCGCCGCACAGCTTCGACCAGTCGTCGCGGTCCGAGGTCAGTACCAGGACGGGTGCCGGTGAGCGGAGCGCCATCGCGGCGACGAGAGCGTCGATGGCGTACTTGTGACCGTGCAAGCCGCCGGCGTCGCTCAGCAGCCGCACCGCGGTGAGGCTGTCCGCCTGGGTGACGTCCTGGACTTGGAGACGCGAGAGTACCCAGTGCAGCCGGGCGGAATCCGTCTTGCCGTAGACGGCCTCCACCACCGTCAGCGCCGACACGAGGACGGGCACACCCACGCGTCGGGATGCCTCGATCCGGGTGACCATCTGGCGGTCATTGCGCAGGAGCAGTGACAGCGCCTGGGAGTCCAGCACCAGAGACCGGGCTGCGGGTTCCTTCATGCGGCGCTGTCGCCGGACGCGTAGGGCGCCGGTGCGTCACCGAACAGTTCGCGCTGCGCGGCCTGGACCTCGGCCTCGCTCAGCGGTTCGTGCTCGGCTTCGTAGGCGGCGACGATCTCGGCGAGGCCGTCCATCGCCAGCTGGTGCCGGACCGCCGCCGTCACGTAGGCGGATACGCCGCGCTTGCCGGTGCGCGTGCGCAGAGCGCCGAGGAGTTCCGAGGGCATCGAGACGGAGATGTTCTCCGTGCCTCCGGGGCGGGGTGACTTCATGGGGGCCAGTCTAGTACAGGGACTATTACATCGGGTGGAGCGCTGCGCGGCTCGCATCCGGCGGCGTAGTCTCGGTGCCATTTGATCTTCTTGTGCTTTGTCGCGGCGCCCGTGCTGGGATGGTGCTGGGATGTGCCCGCATTTCTGCAGGTCAGAGCCTTGTCGTGGAATCCCGCTCAATGTGTGATCGGATAGTCGCTTTCCGTTAGGTGCTTCGTCGAGTGCCGAGGTGGCGAGGGTTGGCCCGCCGGGGGTCGGCCCTTGCTGTCTCGCGTGCTGGGGCGGTGCCGGGATCCGATCCTTCGCCAGGCGTCTGCTCTGCCCGTGAGCGGTGAAAGTGGTACGTTATTCCGTACCACCGTCGGAAAGGGGCAGGTCATGTCCATAACTGCGAGCGAAGCCCGCAAGGCTCTCTTTCCGCTGATCAAGAAGGTCAACGACAACCACGAGGCCATCGAGATCGTCTCCAAGCACGGAAATGCCGTGCTCGTCTCGGCCGAGGACTATGCAGCGCTGCGCGAAGGCTCGTACCTCCTGCGCTCTCCGGCGAACGCTCGCCGACTGCTCAAGGCGTACGAGAACGCCCTGGCCCACATCGACGTGTCCGAGCGAGAGCTGATCGACCCCGACTCGCCGGATGCGGCACGTGAGGGTGCTGCGTGAGGCTTGTCTTCGAGGACCAGGGCTGGGAGGACTACACGTCCTGGCTCAAGAACGACCGCAAGATGCTTGCTCGGATCAACAAGCTCATCGAGGACGTCAAGCGGGACCCCTTCACGGGGATCGGCAAGCCCGAGCCGCTGAAGTATCACTTGCCCGGGGCCTGGTCGCGGCGGACCGACGATGAGCACCGCCTCGTCTACCTGGTGACGGACAAGGAGATCGTCATCCTCGCGGCTCGTTACCACTACTGACAGTGAGGATGTGACTGGTGGTTCTGCTAATGAGCCTGACTCGCCTACTGACTGACGTCATCGACTGTCCTGTTTAGGGTTTGTCGGCTCGTCGGCAGGGCCGCGACGCACGCGGCCGGACGGGCGTCTGTGACCTTGTAGGAGCTTGGTCCACAAGCTCCGTCACCGTCTTGTCCACCCGCCCGACCGGCGCGTGCCGCCCTCGGAACGGACACGCCACAAGGACGGACATGCCCAGCATGACGCACGACGGCCCGCAGATCACCGGCGGTGTCGACACACACGGCCTGACCCATCACGCGGCCGTGATCGACACGGTCGGCCGGCACCTGGCCGACCGGGAGTTCCCCGCCACCGTCCGGGGTTACCGGGACCTGCTGGACTGGATGCGCTCACACGGCCGCCTCGTCGCGGCCGGGGTAGAGGGCACCGGCGCCTACGGCGCCGAACTCGCCCGGGTGCTGACCGCCGCCGGCGTCACAGTCATCGATGTCGACCGCCCCGACCGCAAGACGCGGCGGATGAAGGGCAAGTCCGACCCGATCGACGCCTACGCCGCTGCGACGGCCGTGCTGTCCGGACGCGCCACCGGCGTCCCCAAGAGCCGGGACGGCGTGGTCGAGGCGGTGCGGGTTCTACGGATCGCCCGCCGCAGCGCCGTCAAGGCCCGCACGCAGGCGATGAACCAGATCCGTGGCCTGCTGGTCTCTTTGTGGGATGCTGCCCTGCGATCAGAAGGGCAGTCTCGGGGCGGCGTTTCGGCCTCCGCGGCGGCTGCGATTCCGAGGCTGACGCGCGGAGGCTGTTCGACGCAGTCTGCCGAGTTCAGGATCCCGTTGGCCCGCGTCGGTTCGGCGGTCTCCTTCTTCAGAGTCTTGATCTGCTCGCAGACGGATCTGCACTGGGTCGGACTTTCCCGAGCGGTGCCTTTCGTCAGCGACACAGGTCGAGGGTGATCTCATTCCCCGTCGTCGACGGCTCAGCGCGCCTGGGATCCACGCACGTGATCTTCCAGCGCCCGCACCACCCGGGGGGCTGCTTTGCCGTCGCCGTACGGCATGCCGCGTGAGCTCTTGGGCGCAGCGCGCAGGACGGTGTCGGGCCATGCCGGGGAGCCCAGCTCACCAGGATCCGGCGCGAGTGTGTTCCAGCCGTCCCGGAGCGTTTCAGGCCATTCCGTCTCCGTACGGAGTGTCGTGCAGACGCGCTCCAGCAGGAACGCCTCTTTCTGGAGTCCTCCCGAGTCAGTGATCACGCCGCGCGAGCCGAGCACCGTGGGGATCAGCTCGGCATAGGGAAGGGGGCGGCTGATATGGAGGGAGCCCTGGTCGAGCTTGATGCCGAACTCCTCGGCACGTGCGAGCAGTCGGGGATGGGCGGCCAAGGCGACGGGAACCGGCAGACTGGCCAGGGCGTCCACGAGAGCGGCCAGGCGATCGGGACGATCCGTGTTCTCGGCCCGGTGCAATGTGGCGAAGAGGTAGGGCTCCCTGGCCTCGAGGAAGGCCGGAAGCGCGGCGGTGGCTTTGTCTCTCAGCACCTTGTCCCTGATGCGCAGGCAAACATCGACCATGACGTCCCCGGTCAGGACCGCACGGTCGGCCAGGCCCTCGGCCGTCAAGTGGTGCACCGCCTTCTCGGTGGGCGCGAGGAGCAGGTCGGCGGCGTGGTCGGTGAGGACGCGGTTGTGCTCCTCGGGCATCCGCCGGTTGAAAGAGCGCAGGCCCGCTTCCAGGTGGGCAACGGGGATGTGCTGTTTGGCCGCGGAAAGTGCGCCGGCAAGAGTCGAGTTGGTGTCTCCGTAAACCAGCACCCATTCGGGGTGTGCGGCGGCGATGACCGGATCGAGGGCCGCCAGGATGGCACCGGTCTGCACTCCGTGGGTGCCTGAGCCCACACCCAAGTGCACTTGGGGCTTCGGGATGGAGAGGCCGGTGAAGAAGACGTCGGAGAGATCGGCGTCGTAGTGCTGGCCGGTGTGGACGATCGTATGATCGTGCTCCGTGCTGCCGAACGCCGCGGCGACTGCGGCAAGTTTGACGAATTGGGGGCGCGCCCCCACTACGCTCATGACCTTCACGGGCTCGACTTTTCTCGGTATTGAGCTGAAAACTCCGTCAGGATGTCGTCTCTCTCTGCGCGGAGAATCCCGTTACGCGGGCGCTCCCAGAATCCGACCTGATCCGGCAGCGCGCCCGGACGCTCGCCGAGTGGCGCTCCCTTTGCGGCCCGGACGACGTCGGACAACTCGGTGGTACCAGGGCTCAGCACGGCCGACGCGTCGACCTTCGCATTGGGTGCGGTCCGCACCTGCGGAAACGCCACCTTCCCGCTTTGGTTCATGCGCTGAGCAACGAGCACGGACCGCTCCGGGCACGGCTGCCCGAGCAACAGAGGACCGTGCAACAGAGGCCCGAGTATCAAAGGCCCGAGCATCAAAGGCTTCGCGTGCGGGTCTTTGATGCTCCGGCGTCGACGTGGACGCCGCCTACCGCGTGTGGGCGGAGCACTCCGCAGCGAACGCCAGGGCTTGAAGGGGATGTCCGTCCCCCTGCCCTCATCACAGCTGCAATATTGGCTGCAATATTAGGCCGTTCGGACCGAGTTTCCCGCCACCTGGCGCGGTGAAGTTTGCAGCGCGTCTCAGTGGTGGTCATTACTGATCCAATCGAAATGCTTGGTTCCGGTGGACCCTTCGATTCATGGGTAGGCAATGAAGGCAGGGAAGGACCCGGCGCGCAGCCGGAACGCCGCTGTGGAGAGTGCGCGGGCATTCGCGGCTCTGATGTCACGGCGCCGCCATCGAGCCTTCCTCTGGGTCGTTGGAGCCGTCGGTCTGTTCTCCGCCGCGTCGGCCGGTTTCCTGGTGTGGGAGGTTCGAACGGTCCAGAGCAGTCTCGCGGCGGCTCAGGTGGCCACTGACCGACTGCAGGCGGAGATGGACCGTCATCGCCGGCCCTCAGCCGAGGAGCTGGACGACATCCGGAAGCACACGGCGGCCGCCCGGGTCGCGGCCGGCACGCCGGTGTGGAGCGTGGCCGAGCACCTCCCGCTGATGGGCCCACCGCTCCGTTCTGCCCGGGGGCTGAGTGTCGCCGCCGACGAGATGGCCACCGGGGTGCTGCCGGAGGCTGTGCGACTGCATCAGATGTTCGCGTCCGGCCAGATGGTGCACCATGGCCGTGTCGACCTCCGTCGGTTTGCGGCTGCCACGAACCTGCTGGGGAAGGTGCACCGTCAGCTGACCGGAATCGAGACGGGTTTGCACGGCCTGCCCGGCTCGACGGCGGTCGGTCGCCTCGACTTGGCACGGCAGCGGCTGTCCGGCCGAGTGGCGCGCCTTTCCGACTCGGTCTTGGAGGCGGAGGCGACGACGCGGCTGCTGATGCCTCTTCTGGGCGCCTCGGGGCCACGCCACTACTTTCTCGCCTTCCAGAACAACGCCGAGGCCCGAGGCACCGGTGGCCTCGTAGGCACTTTCGGTATCCTGACCGCCGACCGTGGTCGAATCACTTTGCACGACTTCGCGTCGGACGACATGCTGCCGCGCACCACCACCCCCGTGGCGAATTTCGGACCGACGTTCGACCGCCGGTACGGAGCTGCTGAGAGTGCTCAGGGGCTGGCCAATTCCAATCTGTCCGCTCATTTCCCCTATGCGGCGCAGATCTGGGTGGGTCTGTGGCAGCGGCATACGGGGCAACGTCTCGATGGAGCCATCGCGACCGATCCCGTGGGCCTCGCCCGTGTCCTCAAAGCCACGGGGCCGGTCCGACTTCCGGACGGAAAGCGCCTGACGGCGGAGAACACCGTAGAGCTCACCGAGAGTACCCTTTACGCGTCGTACAGCAACATCGAGCGAAAGCGTTTCCTGGTACAGGTCGCCCAGGCGGTCGCTACTGCCTTGCTGCACCGTCACCACGATTCGGTGGCCCTCCTCCACGCACTGCGGCAGAACGCCACCGACGGCCGACTGCGTGTGTGGAGCAGAGATGCCCCCACCGAGTCGGCACTCGAAGAAGCCGGACTGGCCGGCGACGTCCCCGAGAGAACAGGGCCGTTCGCCTATCTCGTGGTCAACAATTCCGCGGGCAACAAGATGGACTACCATCTGCGACGGTCGCTGACCTACGAGCTTGGTCCTTGCGCGGGCGGTACCCGTTCCAGCGTGGTGCGAATCAGGCTGACAAACGCCGCTCCCGCTGCGGGCCTGCCTGCCCTTGTCGCTCTCCGTTCCGACGATCCCCGGCGCTCACACGTCCCGGGGTCCACAAGTATCTGGCTTTCGCTGTACGCCAGTTCCGGCGCGCGGTTTACCGGTGGGACCCTGGACGGGCGGCGACTTCTGTTGTCGTCGACCGAGGAGCGCGGTCACCCGGTATTCGGTACGCAGCTGGAACTCCTGCCCGGTCAGACCCGGGAAGTGGACATTCGCCTGCTGGAACAGGCTTCGGACCGTCCCCCCGTGGTGCCCTTGCAGCCGTTGGCGCGGCCGCAGACCACCAAGGTGCGCATCCAGCCGTGCGTGAAATAGTCGGGCCATTTGAGTGAACCTCAAGAGACCCGCGCCCGCTCAGGAAGAGTGTAGCGGGATTCATTCGGCCGGGCGGCGAAAATACTGCCCCACAGAAAGTCGAGCCCTCGAGAGCGCGAGAAATATTCTGATCTACCCAGAAGGATGCGGCGGCGTTCGTGGACATACCGTCGGCAGAGTGCCGAAATAGGTCTTCGGTAAACGGCGACCGGATGATCGGGGTTCACCTTGCGTCGGGAATGCGCGGGCAACGACAAGCTGACAGCGGTTCATCCCGCGGTGTTCCACACCGCGCAGGAAGGCCACGCTCGGCGGGGTGGTCGGTCTGGCGTCGCCGCCCGGCTTCGCCGGCCGGTCGTGCAAGCCGCTATAGACGCGGTCGCCTGGACTTGCGGTCTGTCGATCGCCGGCCTGGCCAGCGGCAGCGCTGCCGGTCTGCTCGTCGGGCCTGGCGATCTGGTGATCGTCTGTGCTGTCACATGGGCGGCAGCGTTAACGGCCGGGGCCGTGTGCGGGCTCTACTCCCAGCGCTATCAGGCGGAGACCGGCGCAGAGTTGAGCGCGGTGCTGGTCTCCGCCGGGCTGACCGGTCTCCTCCTGGAGGGCATCTGCCGGGCGGGGCTCCCTCTGGTGGGCGACAAGTCGGGTCCGGCCGGCCTCACCGCCCTGGCCGGTGTCCTTGCGATGATCACAGCGAGGGCCGCAGTCGCCACCGTCCGGCGCAGGCCGAGACGGCCCGCGCCGACCGCCGTCAAGGTGATCGTGTTCGGTGCGGGCAATGCCGGAACGCAACTGGTGCAGCGGCTGATCGGGCAGCCTGGCGCGCAGTACCGACCGGTTGCCCTGCTGGATGACGACCCGGGCAAGCTCCGGCTGCGGATCTGCGGTATCCGAGTGCGCGGCGGGCGGGACCGACTCGCGGAGGTCGCTGCGGAGACCGGGGCGACGGTCATGGTGATCGCGATCGCCGGCGGGTGCCGGGACGGCCAGGTGATCAGCGAGCTGATCACACTGGCCGAGTCGACCGGCCTGATCACCAAGGTGATTCCGAGCGTTGAGGAACTGGTCGCCGGACCGGCGCGGATCGACGACGTCCGTGACCCGCGGATCACTCAGCTGCTGGGCCGCGATCCGATCCGGCTGGACATCGAGTCGGTTGCCGGTCAATTCGCCGGACGCCGCATCCTGGTCACCGGCGCCGGTGGCTCGATCGGTTCCGAGCTGTGCCGCCAGCTGCACCGGTTGGGTCCCGCGTCGCTGGTGTTGCTCGACCGGGACGAATCAGCCCTGCACGCGATCCAGCTCGCGCTGCACGGCCGTGCGCTGCTCGATTCCGACGAGGTTGTGCTCGCCGACATCACAGATGCCTCCCGCGTCCGCGAGGTCTTTGCGCAGACCCGTCCCGAGATCGTGTTCCACACGGCGGCGGTGAAGCATCTGCCGCTGCTCGAGCGGTATCCGGCCGAGGCGCTGAAGACGAACGTGACCGGCACGCTGAACGTGCTCCAGGCGGCTGCGGCCTGTGGCGTGCGGTCGTTCGTGAACGTCTCCACCGACAAGGCGGCCGACCCGGTGAGCGTCCTCGGCACCTCCAAGCGGATCACCGAGCGGCTCACCGCGCACATGGCCGGTGAAATGCCCGGGACCTGGGTGTCCGTCAGGTTCGGCAATGTCCTGGGCAGCCGGGGTTCGCTGCTCGGCTCACTGTCCGCGCAGATCGCCGCGGGCGGCCCGGTCACCGTTACTCACCCGCAGGTCGCCCGCTACTTCATGACAGCCACCGAAGCCGTCCAACTGGTGCTGCAGGCTGTGGCCGTCGGGGAGAGCGGTGAAGTCCTCGTCCTTGACATGGGAGAGCAGGTCCGCATCGTCGACCTCGCCCGTCGTATGGCCGCCGCGGCATCGCGGCGCGTCGAGATCGTCTTCACCGGGCTGCGTCCCGGCGAAAAGCTGACCGAGGACCTGCTGGGCGAGGGAGAGCCGGACCACCGACCGAGGCATCCGCTGGTCAGCCAGGTGCCGGTGCCGGTACTCGATGCCGCTGAGGTTACCGGCATCGGTCACCCCACCGATCCCGATGAGGTACGCGCCGCCCTGGTGCACCTCGCGGCCATGCCCGGCCCCGAGCAGCCGGCCGACCAGCCCGTGCTGCCCGGCCAGCCCGGAAAAGCGGAGGCCAGCAGATGACCGCCCCGCCTCTGCCGGACCGTCACCCGGCAGACTCGGTGATCCGGGAGGCGCACACCGCAAGGCCCGGAGGCACCAGGGCCGACAACCGGGAGCCTCACCGCAGGTCGTACCGCGGCAAGCGGCTGCTGGACCTGGTCGTGGTCAGCCTGATCATCGTGCCGGCCGCGCTGCTCTGCGCGATCGCAGCGCTGGCGCACCTGCTCGCGCATGGCAGACCCGTCCTGTTCCGCCAGCAGCGGGTCGGCCGCGACGGCCGCCTGTTCGTCCTGCTGAAGCTGCGCACGATGCGGAATGCTCCGGCCGGCCCGGAGAGTCCGGGTGACGCCGACACCGCGCGGGTGACCGCGGTCGGCCGGGTGCTCCGCCGCACGTCCCTTGACGAGTTGCCGCAGCTGGTCAACGTGCTGCGCGGACAGATGAGCCTGGTCGGACCTCGGCCGACACTGCCCTACCAGGTACGCCGGTACACCGATCGTCAGCAGGCGCGGCTGCTGGCCGCCCCGGGCCTGACCGGCCTGGCGCAGGTGCACGGGCGACAGCGGCTGAGCTGGCCGGAGCGCATCGAGTGGGACCTGTGTTACGTCCTTCGCCAGAGCTTCCGGCTCGACCTGGTCATCCTGTTCCTCACCGTCTGGACGGTCCTGGCCGGGCGCGGAGCCACCGCCGGCCACGACAACGATCCGATCGCTCGCAAACCAGAAAGGCAGCTCTCAGGTGCCTGACAGCAACGTCCGGATCCGGCTTGCCAGTCCCGGTCTCGGTGAGGAGGAGGAGGAGGCGGTTCGCAGGGTCCTGCGCAGCGGTGTTCTCACCAACGGCGCGGAGAACGAGGCCTTCGCGCAGGAGTTCGCCGATCGGCATCAGGCGCGGTTCGGCGTGACGTTCTGCACCGGCACGGCCGCGCTGCACGCGATGTTGCTCGCCGAGGGCATCGGCCCCGGCGACGAGGTGATCGTCCCGTCGATGACCTTCGTCGCCACCGCGACATCGGTGTGCCACGTCGGGGCCACCCCGGTGTTCGCCGACGTCGACCCACGGACGTTCAACCTCGACCCGGTATCGGTCGCGGCTCGGATCACCCGGGCCACGCGTGCCGTCCTGACCGTGCACTACGCCGGCCAGCCCGGTGACCTCGACGGGCTGGCGCGGGTATGCGGTGCGGCCGGCGTGCCGTTGCTGGAGGACGCCGCGCAGGCGGCCGGCGCCGAGTACCGCGGCAGACCGGTCGGCACCTTCGGTAGGTCGGCCATGTTCAGCTTCACCCCTACCAAGAACATCACCACCGGTGAGGGCGGCATGGTACTGACCAACGACCCGGGTGTCGCGGAGCGGTTGAAGCTGCTCCGCAATCATGGTCAGACCGGGCTGTACCGGCATGAGAGCCTCGGGTACAACTGGCGGCTGACCGAGATGCAGGCCGCGATCGGCCGGGTGCAGCTGCGCAAGCTGGACGGCATCCTGGGGCGCAAACAGCTGATCGCGCAATCACTGACCCGACGGCTGGCCGGGCTGCCCGGCCTGACGACGCCGTATCAGGTACCCGATGCCCGGGGAAGTTGGATGCTCTACACCTGCCTGCTTCCCGGCATCCGTGAGCAAGTACTCGCCGGCCTGTTGGACCAGGGCATCGAGGCACGGATCTACTTCCCGCCGGTACACCGGCAGCCGATCTTCGCCGGGCGGGACCGCGGCCCCGGGGACGTGGCGGCACTGCCGGTGACCGAGGCCGTCGCCCAGGCGATGCTCTCGCTGCCGGTGCACCACCGGCTGACCGAGGCCGAGGTGGCCGAGATCGCCGACACGGTGACCACCGTCGCCGGCCGGGCAACCGCGTGGCGGAACGCCACGGATCAGCCGATGCCGGTTGGCGCCGGGTGACCGCGAATCACGAGCGTGCGTAACGACTTGGGGGCAGCGGGAACCGCGCCCAGGTCCTGGCCGCGCTGTCCGGTGTACGCCGGTCGCGTCCGGCGATCCGGATCCGACCGGCGGCACGGCGGTGCCCAGCCTGCCCGTGCTGCCGGACCCGCACCAGTTGCTCGCGCTGGACGCGGACTTCCGCGTGAGAGCTGCGCCGACGCCGGGTGCTCGGGATCCCGTGATCGAACCGGACGGTCAGGGCTTCCGGGCCCTGGCGGGGACGCCGACGACCAATTGACCGGCGGCGACATCACGCGTCACCAGAGCCGCGGCGCCGACCATGACGGACGGCCCGATCCGACGGCCCTGCAGCACGGCGGCGTTACTGCCGACCGTGGCCCCGGCGCCGATGGTCACGCTGCCGGCGATGTTGGCCCCCGGCAGGATCGTCACGAAATCCTCGAGCACCGTGTCGTGACCGATGCTCGCCTGATAGTTGACCTGGACATGTGCGCCGAGGACGGTGCCGGTGGAGATGAACGCCTGACCGAGCACGACACAGCCGCGCCCGATCCTGGCGCCGGGGGAGACAATGGCACGCGGGTCGATCACTGTCGCCGCCCGCCAACCGCGATCTTCCAACTCCCGGGTGAGCCTGCGGCGCGCGTCGGTGTCGGCGATCGCGACCACGAACTCGTCCCGCTGCCCGTCAGACGCGGCCAACTGTCCCGGCAGCAGCACCGGACAGCCGTCCAGCGCGGTGGATGCCGGGTGCTCGTCCACGAAAACCACCTCGGGCGTCGCGACTGCCGCCCGCACCGCGTCCAGCGTCTCCCTGCCGAAGCCTCCCGCGCCCACGATGTGCAGCGTCACAGCCGCGCCTCCGTCACAGGCCCTTCGCCCCTGGCCGGTTCCGAGACCGCGGTGAGGAACGCGTCCGCCAGCGCGGTCATGCCGTGATGCCGGTAGACCCAGCGGCGTCCGCGCTCGCCCATCCGCTCCCGTTCCGTCTCGCTCATCGCGGCCAACTCGGCCAGCGCGCCCGCCATGTCCGCCGGTGACTCGGCGGGCACGCACACGCCGCCGCCGGACTCGCGCACCGGGCCGCCCGGTGCGTTGCTCGCGAACAGCACCGGCTTGCCGGACGCCAGGTAGTCGAACAGCTTGTTGCTGCTCAGGCCGTACTTGAAGACCGCGACGTCACGCAGGCAGAACAACGTCACATCCAGCTCGGCCAGCACGGCCGGCACGGCCTGCTTCGGCACCGGCGGCCAGAACAGCACGTCGTGCAGGCCGTGCCGGTGCGCGAGCCGTTCACACGCGGCCTTCTCCTGGCCGTCGCCGACCATCACCACGGCGACCCGCGGATGGCCGGCCGCTCGCAGCTCCGCCGCGGCCGCGACAATGGTCGCCACTCCGTTGGCCGGCCCGTGCGATCCGATGTAGCCGGCGGTGAGGCAACCGTCCTTGCGGAACCGTCTGATCCGCTCGATCAGGTCGGCGACCCGGTCCCGGGGGCCCGCACCGTGCGGGTCGGCCGGCTCACCCGGTGCCATCGGCCGGGGGAAGTCGGCGATCCCGTTCGGCACATAATGGATTTTGCCGGCCGGGAGCCCGCGGGCCTCCAGATAGTCTGCGGCACCGGGCAGGAGGCAGATCACGGCGGACGCCCGTCGGCAGCAGAAGGACTCGGCCAGCCGGAGCAGCCGGGCAGCCAGCCCGTTCGCGCGCAGCGCGCCCATGTCGATCAGTGTCTGCGGCCACAGATCGCGCACCTCGAAGACGAAGCGGGCGCGGCGGCTGCGGGCCGCCAGCCAGGCGGCGAGCACCGCGGGCAGGTGTACTGATGAGCCGACGATCACATCCGGCCGGTTCAGGCCACGCTGCGCCGAGAGCACTCGGGCCGCGTAGTGGGCCATGTTCAGCACACGGCGGTATCCGCTTCCGGTGTAGGGCGGCGTGCGGACCCAGACGAAGCGGACGCCGTCGATCACGCGGGTGGCCGCCTTCTCGCCGGGCGCGAGCCGTTCCTCGCGTCTGCTGAAATGGCTGAAGCTGCTGGCGAAGACGGTGACGTCGTGCCCCTTCGCGGCGAGCACTCGGCCCAGTTCGTAGTGCCGGGTGCCGGCGGCGCAGTCCGGGGGCGCCGCGTAGTGGTTGAAGATCCAGATCCTCATGTCCTCACCTCCGCCGAAGCCGCCCTGCCGCACCCGACGGCGTGCTCGGCAACGGGCTCGTCGTGGGGCCGTGACGCCAGTGCGCCGGTGATCGGGGCGGCGGTTTCACCGTCATCGATGGGTGTTGGCGGCTCGTCCGGTCGGCCGCGGCCCGGCCCCTGCCGTCGGCGGCTCTCGGGGATCGGGCAGCAGGACGTTCCGGGCCCGCGGAGTCCTGGCCGCCACGCCTCGGCGCGCAGCGTGCTGCACGGGACATCGTGGCGGTCATGCTCGGGTCGGCCAGCAGACCGGCCGCCCGCAGTGAGACGCCTGACAGGTCGACGCCGACCGCCCGGCTGTGCCGACAAGTGATGGGTGTACCGGAAACCGGGCGGCCTTGGGGCAGACGGCGAGCTCCGCAACCGTCGCGGTCGGCGGGTCCGGAGCGTGGGTGGTGGCCTGCCGGTGCCCGGTGGCGATCAGATCGCCGGCCGGCAGCGTATCCGGCGTCGGACCGCTGAAAGGCAGCGCGCGAGCAGCCGGGCCCTCGGCGACCGGAGTTGCCATCGCCACCGTGGTCGGAGCGGGCAGCAGGCCCGAGCATCGTCACAGCCGCGTTCTCCTGTCCTACCCGGTCGTCCGCGCCGGAAGAGCCTTCCCCCGGCGTCCGGCCGTGGCGGCGGCCGACCCGGCTACCAGAAATCTACTACTCAACGTGTACGAATCACTACTTTCAGCTATTGATGCCGCTACATTGTGCCTGCCTGCCTGCCTGCCTGCCTGCCTGCCTGCCTGCCGAGTCGGCGAGAACATCCGCCGCTCCCAGCAGCACCGATCCGACTCGTGACCCCGGAGGCCGTTCCCCAGTGCTGTCGATCACGAGAAGTCTCCGGGCCCGGCTGCCGGGGGTGAGTCCGGCGGCGATCGGGGGAACGCTGGCCACGCGATTGCTGGCCACGGTGATGAGCTTCGCGGCGGGCGTCATCACCGCGAGGGCTCTCGGGGTGGGGGGCAGGGCCACGTTCGCGGTCATGATCTCGGTCCCCTCCATGCTGAGCATCGTCACGGTCCTTGGTGTGGACAACGCCAACGCACGGTTCGCCGGGACCTCGCACACCGCGTTCCGGCAGATCGTCCGGTGGAGCCTGGTGTTCTCCATGTCTTCGGGTTCCGCGCTGGCGGGGCTGTGGCTGCTGCTCGGTCATTTCTGGCCGGCAGTGCTGCTCGGCGTGCCGTACCGGCTTGCGATGCTCGTGGCGGCCATATGCCCGGTGAGCTTGCTGACCACGCTGCTGGGTATGGCTGAACTCGGTCGCGGCCGGGTCGCGACGTACAACCTGATCAGCACCGTCCCCGCGGCCGGTTACCTCGTCGGTGTCTGCGGCCTGCTCGCCGCGGGATCGCTGACCCCCATCAGCTGCTTCCTGTCGGTGCTGGCCGGCCAACTGCTCTGCGCCGCGATGCTGCTGATCGCGTCCACCACCCGCGTCCACGCCGATGGCGAACCCCTCTCCGGCCGTGCCTTCGGCAGCTTCGCCGTCAGGTCCTATCTCCCGAACCTCATCCATTACGGAATGCTGCGCCTGGACGTGCCGGTGATCCAGACGCTCGCCGGGGCGACGGCCGTGGCCGTGTACGCGGTGGCCCTGCCCCTGGCAGAGGGACTGCTCCTGCTGTCGACGACGGTCGCGCTGGTGATGTTTCCCGCCGTCACTTCCGGTTCCGTCGATGCGCGGGCTGCTGCCAGGATCGCCCGCACCGTGTTCATCGCCGCCGCCACTGCTGCCGCCGCGGCGGCGGTAACTGCACCCATCCTGATCCCAGTGGTCTACGGGCGGCCGTACGCCGGTGCCGTGCCGGTGCTCTGGGCGATGCTGCCCGGCCTCGTCCTGTTCAGCGCGGCCCGTTCGGTCCAGCCCTACCTGGCCGCCGTCGGCCTGCTCCGGCCGGTGGTCACGGCCACGGTGATCGGTGCGATGGTCAACATCGCGCTGCTCGTGGCCTTGACCCCCCACCATGCCGCGATCGGTGCCGGAGTGGCCGACTCGGCGGGAAACCTGGTGCTCGCGGTGCTGCTCGCCTACGGCGTGCGCCTGGCTGTCCGCGCCCGTCGGCGCCGTTCGGCCGAGCACGGCGGCGACGAGACGGCGGCCGCACCGGCCCGCCCCCTCGCCGGCCTGTGGGTCAGGACGATCGGCGATCGCCGGCGGGGTGCGTACTCGAGACCGGTGAGGCCCGTCCTGGCCAGTGGTCGGTTCATGGTCGCGGCGGTACTCCTGACCGTGGCGGGTGCCGGCTGTCTCGCGACGGCGTACAGCCCTGCCCTCAGCGCCGTCGCCGCCGCCCCGCTCGTGGTCATCGTGCTGGCCCTGATCCCGGAGGTGGGTCTGTGTGTACTCGCGGCGGCCATCCCGCTCTCACAGTCCGACATCGGCGACTCGCTGATCACCCCGAGTGTGCTGATCGCTCTCATGCTCGTCTGCCTGCTGGGTCGCGTCATCGCCGGTCGGGGGATCGCGCGGCCGAAGCCCATCGGCGTCCTGATCACCGTGGGCACGGTCGGCTACCTGGTGGCCGCCAGCGTCATGATCGGCGACACCGATCTGCTGGGCGCCGACAAATGGCACTACCTGCTGCTGATGTGCGCGCCACTGCTGCTGCTGCCGCTGGTCGCCGAACCTGGACGGCCTCTCGACCGGGCGCTCGTGGTGTTCTGTTGCGGCAGCGTGATTGTCGCCTTGATCGACATCGTTCAGATCGGCTCCGTCTTCGCGAAGTCGGGACTCGCCCCTGCTGACACCGCCGTTCTGGCCATCACGCAGGAGGACACGGCCAACCACAACGCCGTGGGCGCCCTGTTCGTCATGGCGGCCGCGGTCCTGCTCAGGCGCTATCCGGCCGTCCGGGCACCCCTGTCGCGGCTGGCGATCGGCGCGGGGGTCGTCGTGCTCGTCCTGGGAGTTGCGTACTCGCTGAGCCGTGCGGCCTATCTGGCGGGAATCGTGGTGATCGCGCTTTACGCCGCCCGTAGATCGCTGCGCGGCCTCCTGGCCCTGAGTGTCGGCGCGGCCTGCCTGGTACCGCTGCTGCCCGCCGCGATCGCGGCCCGCTTCGACTCGATCGTCGGTGGCGCGTCGGACGTCAACTCCGCGGTACGTCTTGATTTGTGGAGCAGTGCACTACGGATGTTCGAGGCGCACCCGGCTTTCGGTGTCGGATATCTGAACTTCGCCGACCAGTTGCCCGCCTACTACCAGGCCACAGGTGATTACGAGGTCATGCTCCTCCAGTTCCCACTCCTGCATTTCGCTCACAACACCTACCTGACAGTCCTCTCGCAGGCCGGCCTGGTGGGCGCGGCCGGGATCGGCACGCTTGTCGTGCTCGGCGTCCGCCGGGCGTGGTGCGCGGCTCGATCCGGCGATCCCGCGGGCGAGCCGGCGCTGCTGGCCATGGCCGGTGCCGGGGTCTGCTCGGTGTTCGGCGAGGTCCTGCTGGTCCCGCCCCTGCTGACCGGTCTGATGCTGATCATCCTGGCCGCGAAGCCGGCTCCGGACAACGGACCGGTACCGGTACCGGTGGCGCCATGAGCAGGTCCGCGATCGGGAAGTGGCAGCCGCTACGCGTCCTGCAGATCACCTCGGCCGCCGTCGGCGGAAGCTGGTTCTACGATCAGGTGCGGGGCCTTGCCGAGCTGGGCAACGAGGTGTGCGCGGTGCTGCCCCGAGAGGGCCCGCTCGCCGACCGGCTGCGCGGGGTCCGCGGCGTCCGGGTGGAAATCATCCCGTTCGGAGTGCCTCATCGGGTCAGAGAACTGCCAGAGCTGATGGCCGGGCATTGGCGGCTGCTGAGGTTCGTCAGGGCATACCAGCCGGATGTCATCCATTCGCATCTGATCATCGCGAGGCTTGTGGCCCGGGTGGTGTCGGCCGCCTGTCCTCGGGCGCTGGTCGTGTCTCAGGTTCCCGGACTGGTGCATCTACGGATCGCGCCCTTCCGGATCCTGGAGCGGCTCTCGCTGCGCCGGGACGACCTGGTGCTCGGATCGTGCCGGGCGATCGCGCGCCGCTACCGGGCCATGGGAGCGCGGTCGGTCGCGGTCAGCTACTACGGCTGCGACGTACACCGCCTCGATCCGGCAACCTCGCCGGATGCGTTCCGCCGTGAGTTCGGCCTCACGGACGACACGCCGACCGTCGGCATGGTCGCCTACATGTACGCGAGCAAGCTGCGGGACTTCCGCCAGGTCGGTGTCAAGGGGCATGAAGTCTTCATCGATGCCATTCCGCTGATCATGCGTCAGAACGCCGAGGCCAGGTTCTTCGTGGTCGGTGACGAGCTTGTCGGTGACGGGGAGTACCGGCGCGAGCTGGAACGCCGCGCCGCCCGGCTCGGCATCGCCGACCGGATCCGGTTCACCGGCTTCCGGTCCGACATCGGCTCGGTCATGGCAGGGCTGGACGTGCTGGTGAACCCGTCCATGGACGAGTCCGCCTGCTACGCCGTGGTGGAGGCGTTGCTCATGCGAAAGGGGGTGGTGGCGACCGACGTCGGTGGCCTGCCGGACACCGTCCAGCACGGCCGCACCGGCCTGCTGATCCCGCCGGCCGACCCGGCGGCACTGGCACAGGCCGTGAATGCACTACTGGCCGATCCGGCAGCGCGTCTGCAAATGGCCGACCGCGGCCGTGAACTCGTGCTCCGGCAGTTCGATATCGAGGGGACAGTCGGCCAGGTGAACGAGCTGTACAACCAGGCGCTGGCCGCGCGCGGGTGCCGCAGGCCGCCGCGCAGGGGGAGGCCGGTGTGAAGCACGACAGGACATGGGGCCAGGCGACGCTGGTCGGCATGGCGGGGAAAGCGGTACGCGATCTGCGGCGGCCGAGCTTCCCGGTCGACGTGAGCACGCCGCCGGGTGACATGACCGCCGACCAGCCGGGCAGGTACCCGCTCGACCTGAGGCCGATGACGGCCGGAAGCACGCTCGACCACGAGCGCGTGGTGGTGACCCGTGCCGTGACCGGCGCGACCTACCGGAACCCGGTCTCGGTCAGCCTTTATGCGCTCGCACAGCACACCGGCGCGCTCGCCGCCGACGGGCAC
The DNA here is from genome assembly GCF_003032475.1 of Streptomyces sp. P3. Lineage (NCBI taxonomy): Bacteria > Bacillati > Actinomycetota > Actinomycetes > Kitasatosporales > Streptomycetaceae > Streptomyces > Streptomyces sp. P3. Next base: position 928,020 of record NZ_CP028369.1, on the reverse strand, counting down.
CCGTCCACTCCGGACCAACCGTCACGGGGTGTGCAGGCTCTGCTGACCCAGGCCGGATGGCTGCGTGCCAGCCAGGACGGCAATGGCGGCTGGCGCTATCCGGTACCGGTGCCCCGGTACGGGGTGCGCCCCGGCTGGTACTCCGCCATGGCCCAGGGCCTGGCGGTGTCGGTGATGCTGCGCGGATACGCCACGACCGGCCAGCGGTCCTTTCTCGATGCGAGCGAGGGTGCGGTGGAACTGATGCTCCGGCCGCTGGACGCGGGCGGCTGCTCGCACTACGACCAACTGGGGCGCCCTTTTCCCGAGGAGTGCCCGTCGGACCCGGCCAGTCACATTCTCAACGGCGCGGTCTTCGCCCTCTTCGGCCTCTGCGAGCTGAGTCGGCATCGGAACGGGACGGTCCACGAGCGCGTGGCGGACCGGCTTCGCGACTCGCTGGCCGCCTTCGACCTCGGGTACTGGACCAGGTACGACCTCCGACACGCCGCGCCCGCCAGTTTTGCGTACCACTGTCTGCACGTCGCGTTGCTGACCGCGGCCGGCAGAGTGCTCGCCGACCCGCGATGGCCGACAGTGGCCCTGGCGTGGGACCGCTACACGCGCAGTCCGGCCAGCCGGCTACGCGCTGCGGCGGGCAAGGGCCGGTTCGTACTCGAGGAGCGCCGTGCCCGGTCATGACCGGGCCCCGGGACGGCCGGGCACGTGCGATGAGCCGGCCGGGCCACTGCGCGTCGTCCTGCTCGCGTCGGCCACGTCGGTGCACACCCGGCGCTGGGCGGACGATCTGGCCATGCTGGGGCATGAGGTGACGGTCTGCAGTTGGCATGAGCCCGAGGTGGGTTCCGATGGCCGGCGAGTCGCGTCCGCCCCCGGCGGAGCGTGCCCGCCGTTGCGGGTGCTGAGAGCGGGGCACTGGTTGCGCCGCGAGGTGCGCCGGGTACGTCCGGATGTCATCCACGTCCATTCGCTCGGCGTGCACGGGGCGCTCTCCCTCTTGCTGCCGGCTCACCCGGCAGTGCCGGTCGTGATCACTCCGTGGGGATCCGAACTGCGTGCGGCGGAGCGGCATTCCGGCCGGGCACTGGCCGCTCGGCTGGCGCTTCGGCGCGCCGCACGCGTTGTGCCGACCTCCCGGGAGGTGGCCGAGCTGGTCGCGAGCCGATACCGGGTCCCCTCTTCACGGATCACGGTCCTTTCCTGGGGGGTGCCGGACGCGCTGCTGGATTCCGGAAACGACACCGATCCAAGGTGGACGCGCGCGAAGTACGGCATTCCGGCCGATGCCACGGTGGCGCTGTCGGTCCGCAGCACGTCGGAGGTCTACCGGACGCACGAGATTCTCGCGGCATACACCCGTGCCGCGCGCGCTCGGCCGGACCTGTTCCTCGTGCTGGTGGCGGGTCATCGGTCGGCTCATGCCGCCGGCAGACGCGCGCAGCAGGAATATCTCGCGCGTTTGCGCGCCCGAGCACAGGATCTGGCCGGCCGGGTCGCCGTCATCGATCAGCCACTCGACCAGGCCGAGATGTTCAGCCTGATGCGCGCAAGCGATGCGGCGATCTCGGTTCCCCCAGCCGACCAGCGGAGCTCATCGGTGCTTGAAGCCGCGGCCGCCGGGTGCCGACTGCTGCTCTCCGACATCGCGCCCTACCGGGAAATGGTGACGGAGGGCCTGCTGGCGGACCTGCTTCCCGAACCGCTGGTCGGCTCGCTGGCTGACGCTCTCTCAGACGCAGGGCCGCTGGATGCCGACGATCGCCTGTCCAATCGGAAGCTGGTCAGGCAGGCCGAGCGCGGTTCCCTGAAGGTTGCGGAACTCGAACGGCTGTACAGGGACGCGGTCCGCGCCGGGGCCGTGTGATCAAGGCCCGTCTGTGCGGCGGGGCAACGAGGAGCGAGTGCCTCGTGCCGGAAGGCGCCGACGTTCACGGGCCGGTTCGGCGGCGGTGCGGCTCGGCGGCTGTGCCGGAACGAGGACCACACGGAACGTCTTGGGCCAGAACCTGTCTGTCAGGAGGAACTGGTCCCTTCCGGGGACGGCCGCGATGCCGGGCGTGTCTCAACGTGCGGTGACGGCCTGCCGTCCGGTTGCCGGAACAACTGGCTCCAGGCAAGCGGACGGCGGGCCGGCCCGCGCCGGGACGCCGTGGTCCCGCCGTGTGCAGGTACTGATCTTTTCAGGAACTGCGACGACGGCGTACGGCCAGCATCGTGCCACCGCCCGCCATGAGCAGGGCGGTCGCCGTGCCGCCGACCACCAGGGCCTGCTCACTGCCCGTCGCCGCGAGCCCCTTGCCGTTCCGGTCCGGGTGCGGGGAGTTCGACGGCTCCACGGATGAGGGGAGTTCGTGGGAAGCGCTGAGGCCGCCGCCGTTTCCGTGGTGCTCGGCGTCCTGCGGCCCGTGGTGGTGTCCGGGCTTGCCCGGGTGGTGGGGCGGCTTCGGGGTGGGGGTGGGCGTCATCCTGCCCAGCACGTAGATGCTGACGCCGACATTCTGGTGGGGACGCTTCGAGGTCAGCCGGAAGACGTGCCAGCCGGTAACGGTGTTCCCCGGGATGGTCACGGTCCCCGCGACCGAGCCGTCGGCCCGGGCCCGGAAGTGGCCGAGCACGACCGGCTTCGATTGCAGGACCGCTGTGACGTGCGACCCGGGCTCGAACACGCCGGGGATGGTGCTGAAACTCAACTGCTCCCCGGCTGTCACCGTGGTGGTGCTGACGGACAGGGGCGGGGACGAGGGCGGGTACGGCTGCGCCGAGGCGGCCTGCGCCCCGATCAGAGGCGCCATGATGAGAACGGCAGCCGATGCCGCCGATGCCATGGCGGCTCGCCATCTGCGCGATGCTGTCATCTTCTTCGATCTCCTCGACTCGGGTCCGGGCGGGCGGCGGCCGTGATGCGGTGTGTTGGACACCAAGACCTGAATACGTGGAATAAAGAGAACATAACGACATTTATTGGTGCAGTGGTGCAAGAAGTCACCGGATCGGCCGAGTCCCGGCTCGCGCGGTGTGTGTGGCAAGGGCCGTTCGAAGGGCCGACACAAGGGGGTGGCTCCCTCGCTCGAAGAGTCCGAGTCCCTATGGTCGACTGCGTCGACAGGGAACGGAATGCCTCGATTCGGGTGGTTCCCTCGGTTTCGTGAGGGGTGAAGTTTGGATCTCCAAGGATTTCTGAAGGCTCTTGTCAGACGCTGGCCGACGGTCGTGGTCTGTCTGGTGCTCGCGATCGGGTCGGCGCTCACAGTGACAACCGTGAGCGACCCCGTCTACGAGGCGAGGACGCAGCTCTTCGTCGCCACCCGCACCGGCGAGAACACTCTCGATCTGAACGAGGGGCAGACGTTCTCGCAGGCGCGTGTGCAGTCGTACGCCGAGATCGTGAGGACCCGTCAGGTAACCGCGTTCGTGGTGAAACAGCTGCGGCTGCGCACCACCCCGGAGGAGCTGGCGTCCCAGATCACCGCCGTCGTTCCGCTGAAGACCGTGCTCATCGACGTCACCGTCCGGGATGTCGCGCCCCGGCGCGCGGCGCACATCGCCAACGCCGTGGCAAAGCGGTTCAGTGCGGTCGTCGAGCAGTTGGAGACCCCCAAGCGGCCGGTCTCCTCGATGTCGCCCGCGAGGGACGACAGGGCCAAGGGCGCCGCGCCTGTACCACCGGTCTCCCCGGTCTCCCTGGGCGTCACCGAGGAAGCCGTCGCCCCGACCTCTCCCACATCGCCCCGCCCGTTGCTGAACCTGGCCGCGGGCGTGGTCGGCGGCCTGCTGCTCGCTGCCGGGCTGGTCGCCCTCCGCGAGACGCTCGACACCACGTTCAAGACGAGCGAGGCACTGGGAGCGTTCGTCGCTCTGCCCGGCCTCGGTACCATCCCGTTCGACAGGAACGCCCCGAAACAGGCGCTGGTCGATGCCGACGAGCACTCCACGCGCGCCGAGGCGTTCCGCAAGTTGCGTACGAACCTGCAGTTCTCGCAGGTCGACGATCCGCCGCGGATCATCGTGGTGACGAGTTCGGTGCCTGGTGAGGGCAAGACGAGCACCGCGATGAACCTCGCCCGCTCCCTCGCCGAGGCCGGCGTCTCCACCTGCCTCGTGGACGGCGACCTGCGCCGCCCGTGCGTGGCGCCGGCCTTCGGCCTCGTCCAGGACGGGGGCCTGACCACGGTGCTCATCGGACAAGCCCGTGTCGAGGAGGTGATGCAGCAGGTCGCCGGCGGGCTCTCGGTGCTTGCCAGCGGTCCTGTGCCGCCGAATCCCGCGGAACTGCTCGCCTCGGCGCGTATGGAAGAGGTGCTGCGCGAGCTCGCGGACCTGTACGACGTCGTGATCGTCGACACCGCCCCGCTGCTGCCGGTCGCCGATACCGTGGGGCTCGCCTCCCTCTCCCAGGGGGCGCTGCTCGTCGTACGGGCCGGGAGGACCAACCGGGACCAGGTGCGCACCGCCGCGGAATCGCTGGAGCGCGTCGGCGCGCGCGTGCTCGGCACCGTGTTCAGCATGGCTCCGGTTCCCAGCGGCGGCCGTTACGGCGCCTATGGAGAGTACGGAGAGCTGCCCGCTCCGCGCATGTCGGCCAAGCGGGAGGGGAGGGCCGCCTCCGCGGTGACGCGTCCCGCGGACGGGAGATGACTCGGATCCTGTTCGTCTGTACCGGCAACGTGCACCGCTCGGTGCTCGCCGAGCGTCTGCTGGCGACGAAGCTGCCGCCAGGTTCGGCCCTGCGGCCGGAGAGCGCCGGCACGGACGCGTGGCACCGTTTCCCCATGGAGGACACCACCCGGGCGGTCCTGGAGGAACTGGGCGGTGACGGCTCCGGATTCGCCTCCCGCCCGCTCACCGCACAGCTCATGGCGGGCGCCCCGCTGGTCCTCGGGCTCGCCCGCGAGCACCGCGAGGCGGCGGTGCGCCTGGCGCCGGTGGCGATGCGGCGCTGCTTCACCCTGAAGGAGTTCGTGCGGCTCGCGGAGGGAGCCGCGGAGGGTGGTGGCGGCTTCGAGGCCGTGGTGGCGGCTGCTGCCACCCGCCGGGGTGCCGCGGCCCCCGTCCCTCCGGCCGAGGACGACATCCCGGACCCCTGGAGGAGGCCTCGTGAAGAGCTGTACGAGTGTGCCCTGGAGATCGACAGGGCTGTGAGCGGGCTGGTCCGGCTGTGGACGATGCGTCACCAGGGTCCGCCTTCTGACATGAGGCACCATTCACCGGCGCCCCACGGCGAGGCGCCGCTCGGCCGGGCATCGGCCGAATGACCGAGGCGGTGACGGCCTGGGTCCTGTCGGTACGAGGCGCGTGGCGCCGACGGGAGGATCGCGGCCCCACGGCGAGTCCGTTCCTCGCAGGTCGGCGCGGGTTCTCTCCAGAGCGTCATCCTCGGAGCTGACGCAACGGCGTCCCTGAGGCTGACGAGGCCGGGTCGGGCATCAGCCTCAGGTGGTCGGTACTTCGACCGATCCGCGGGGGGCGGGCCGAACCGGACGATGAAGGAGTTCCCAGCCAGGTGCGGGTCCGGACCCGTGCACCGTGCTCTCCGCGCCTTCGATCGGAGCAAGACCCGTGACCACCTCGCCCCCCGCTCCCCGCACTCCCACCCTGGCCGCCCGTGCCACCGACCTCTCCAAGGTCTACGGGCAGGGCGACACCCAGGTGGTCGCCCTCGACCGGGTCAGTGTCGGCTTCGGACAGTCCCAGTTCACCGCGATCATGGGACCCTCCGGATCCGGCAAGTCCACGCTGATGCACTGCGTGGCCGGGCTGGACAGCTTCTCCTCCGGTTCGGTCCGCGTCGGCGACGTCGAGCTCGGGTCCCTGACGGACAGGCAGCTCACCAGACTCCGCAGGGACAAGGTCGGCTTCATCTTCCAGGCGTTCAACCTGCTGCCGACGCTCACCGCGCTCGAGAACATCACGCTTCCGATGGACATAGCGGGCCGGGCGCCGGACAAGGAGTGGCTGGACAGCGTCATCCGGATGGTCGGCCTGTCCGGCCGGCTCACCCACCGCCCCGCCCAGCTCTCCGGAGGCCAGCAGCAGCGGGTGGCCGTCGCCCGGGCGCTCGCCTCCAAGCCGGACATCGTCTTCGGCGACGAGCCGACGGGAAACCTGGACTCCCGCGCGGGTGCCGAGGTCCTCGGGTTCCTGCGCGACTCCGTACGGGCGTTGGGTCAGACCGTCGTCATGGTCACCCATGATCCGGTCGCGGCCTCCTACGCGGACCGGGTCGTCTTCCTCGCCGACGGGAGGATCGTCGACGAGATGTACGAGCCCACCGCGGACGGGGTCCTCGAGCTCATGAAGTCCTTCGACACCAAATTCCGTACGAGCTGAGCCGCGCCAGCCGCGCCAGCCGAGCCGAGCCGCGCCGAGCCAGGCCGCGCCGAACCGAGCCGCGCCGACCCGGGCCGAGCCCAGCCGCGCCGGGCCGCGCCCAGCCGGGCCGAACCGCGCCGAGCCGTACGGACCGACGCGCCCCCTGATCGCCCCCGTCCTCCCCTCACCCACCAGGACGCCACCACCATGTTCCGCACAGCCCTGCGCAACGTCCTCGCGCACAAGGCCAGGCTGCTGATGACCGTGCTCGCCGTCATGCTCGGCGTCGCGTTCGTCTCCGGCACCCTGATCTTCACCGACACCTATCAGAACGCCTCCAGCAGCCAGACGGCCAGAAGTTACGCCCACGTGGACGTCCAGGTCGTGGCAGACCCCGACTACCCCGGCGAGTCCCCCGGCATCAACGGCAAGACGGTCGACGACATCGCCCGGGTCGACGGGGTCGCCGATGCCGCCGGGAGGGTCACCGGGCAGGCCTACGTCGCCGACAGGCACGGCGGGCTCCTCGGCAGCGGCGCGGGCAACTCGGCCGCCAACTTCGCTCCGGGGAAGGACGGCAAGGACCCGCTCTACGTGTTCGCCGGCGGCGGCGGGCCCACCGGGCCCGGGCAGGTCGCTCTCGACAAGGACAGCGCCGAGAAGGGCGGCTACCAGGTCGGCGACACCGTGCCCGTCGCCCTCGAGGGTCCGGCGAAGACGTACAAGCTCTCCGGCGTCTTCACCACCGACGACGACTCGGTGGCCGGGGGCGGCAGCATGGTGCTGTTCGACACGCCGGTCGCGCAGGGGCTCTTCGGTCGGCCGGGCATCTCCGAGTACGTCACCGTCACCGCTGACCCCGGTGTTTCGAGCACCGAGCTCGCCGCGGCCGTCGACAGGGTGCTTCCCGACTCCGAGAAGGCCGAAACGGGTCGGCAACTCGCCGACGAGCGAGCTCGATCGGTGAAGGGAGACGCGTCGCTGCTCAATACGATCCTGTTCGCCTTCGCCGGCGTCGCGCTCTTCGTCAGCGTCTTCCTGATCGCCAACACCTTCACCATGCTGGCCGCCCAGCGCACCCGGGAACTCGCCTTGCTGCGCGCGGTCGGCGCCTCCCGCAGGCAGGTCACCCGGTCCGTGCTGATCGAGGCGATGGCGGTCGGCGCGGTCGCCTCGGTCGCCGGGCTCGGGTTCGGCGCCGCCATGGCCGCCGTAGCGCGTGAGACGGTCGACTTCGGCGGCGGGAGGATCCCGGACGGGCCGCTGATCGTCGCGTCGACGACGGTCCTGGTCGCGGTGGTCGTCGGTGTCCTGCTCACCATGGTGGCCGCCTGGCTGCCGGCCCGTCGCGCGGCGAAGATCCCGCCGGTCGCCGCGATCGGCAGTGCCCACCTGCCCGCCACCACCAGGTCCCTGGTCCTGCGGAACCTGCTCGGCGGCGTCATCACGCTGCTCGGCGCGCCGGTCGCCGTTGCGGGGGCGGTGACCGGCGGCTCCGACGGCGGGGCGCTCGTCGGGCTCGGCGCCTTCCTCACGATGATCGGTGTCATCGTGCTGATCCCGTTGCTGTCCCGGCCGGTGATCGCGGTGGTGAGGCCGCTGCTGCGGCGCGGCTTCGGGGTCTGCGGCAAGCTGGCGGGCCAGAACGCGGTACGCAGTCCACGCCGTACCGCCGCCACCGCCTCCGCGCTGGCGATCGGGCTCACACTGGTGAGCACTCTGACCGTGCTCGGTGTCACCCTCGCGGACTCCGCGGACAGGATGAGCACGGACATCATCAGGGCCGACTACATGGTCACGGCCGGTGGACTGCGGCTGGACGCCTCGGCGGTGGATGCCCTGCGCAAGGTCCGGGGCGTCACGGCGGTGTCGCAGGACCGGTGGGTGGGGATGGAGATCGACGGCATCCAGGAGGATGTCTCCGCCGTGACCCCGGCGGACTTCTCCAAGGCCTTCCACCTCCCGCTGGTCTCCGGCTCGCAGGACACGCTCGCCAAGGGGCGGATAGCCGTCGCCGAGGCCCTCGCGCGGTCCAAGGGCTGGAAGGTGGGAGACACCCTGCCGGCGGAGTACGGGGACTCGGGAAAGAAGGGCAGGCTGACCGTCGGGGCCGTCTTCGAGACCAACGACGTCCTCATGCCGATCGTCGGCTCCGCGGACGTGATCGCACCGCACGCCGACAGGACGCCCGTCGCGACGATCTACGTCAAGACGGACGGCAGCACGGACGAGAAGGCACTCGCCGGCGCCCTTACCGGGCGCCCGGGAATCAAGATCGGCGACCGGCAGGACATCCGCGACGCGTTCAGCGGAGAAGTCGACACCGTGCTGAACGTCCTGTACGCGCTGCTGGCGATCTCCCTGGTCATCGCGGTGCTGGGGGTGGTGAACACCCTTGCGATGTCGGTCTTCGAGCGGCAGCGGGAGGTCGGCATGCTGCGAGCCGTCGGGTTCGACCGGCAGGGTGTGACGCGGATGATCCAGCTGGAGGCCGTGATCATCTCCCTCTTCGGGGCGGTGATCGGGATCGGCCTCGGGACCTTCCTGGGCTGGGCGGTCTGCGAGGCCACGAAGGCGGACATCCCCGGGTACGCGCTGGTGCTGCCGTGGGGCAGGTTCGCACTCTTCCTGCTGCTGGCGGCGCTGGTCGGCCTGCTGGCCGCCATGTGGCCCGCCCGTAGCGCGGCCCGGCTGAACATGCTCACCGCCATCAAGTCCGAGTAGGTCGAGCCGGCCGGGTCACCGTACGGCCGCAGGCGATCGTGCCCGCGGCCGTACGGTCGCGCGGCGAGTAGGGACCCGGACGGCCCATGTGCCGTCCGGGTCCCCGTACGTCGGTCTGTGCTGGGCCGCACGTCGTGGCGGCTCGAAGACCGCGCGGGTCGGTCCGCGGGCGGGCGGGCGCGTGGGCCGGTTCGGGCTGCCGCTCGGCGCGAGGCCGGGAGTCTCACCTCCGGCCGGCCGGTCTCCCCCCGTCCGGGACGTGACCCGTGACCCGCGACCTTCCGGGCCGGGGCGTCGCCCGTACTGGGGAGAGCCGCGATCTGCGCGGGCAGCCTCGTCGTGTCCCTGCCGATGGTGGCCGCCCGATCGACGCACCGGAGCAATGGCCCGACCGCCTCCGGTTCAGTCCCCTCGTCTCATGGCGGGGAGGAGCGCCATGACCTCCCAGCCGCGCTCGGTGCGTGGGCCGGTGCGCAGTTGGCCGCCGAGGGCGGTGACGCGCTCGGTGAGGCCGACGATGCCGAAGCCTCCGCCGCGGGCCGCGTGCGGTATCGGGGTGCCTCCGTGCCCGTTGTCGCGCACGGTCACGCGCAGGGTGTCGTCGGCGTGGGTGAGGAGGACGGTGACTTCGGTGGCGTCGGCGGCGTGGCGCCGTACGTTCGTGAGGGCTTCCTGGACGACACGGTAGGCGGCAGCCTGCACTTCGTGAGGCAGGTCGCGGGGCACTGAGGTGTCACGGTGCAGTTCGGCCTTCGGGCCGGTCGGACCGCCGAATCGGTCGACCATCGTCGTGAGGGAGGTCAGGTCGTCCACCGGGCGGTTCTCGTCCGCCTCGAGGCGGGCCGCACCCCGCGGGCCTTCGCGCAGGATGCCGACGGTCAGTCGCATGGAGCCGAGCGCCTCGGCCGCGGCGTGCTCGATGCCCGCCAGGACCGGGTCCAGGCGGTCGGGTTCGGTGGTGGCCATCATGCGGGCCATCTGTGTCTGGACCAGGATGCCGGTGACGTGGTGGGCGACGAAGTCGTGCAGGTCGGCTGCCATGGCGAGGCGTTCGGAGCGGCGGGTCTCGGCGACCGCGACGCCGCGCCTGTGGTCCAGGGTGCGCAGGTAGACGCCGATGCCGGCGGTGATGACGGTCGGCAGCGCCACCACCAGTGTCAGCCCCAGGATCAGGATGTCGTCCCGGACGTCGTCGGCGTAGAAGCGCAACGGCGCCGCGATGGCTGCCCCGCCGGTGAGTACGGCGCACACGCCTGCCCACCGCGGTGGGCAGGCGCGGACGGTGATCATCAGCAGGCAGAGCAGGATTGCCACTTCACCGGGCCCGAACATGCGTATCCGCTCGGTCGTCGTGGCGACGGCGGTCAGTGCCAGGGACGCGCCCGCGAGTACGGCGGCACGCAGTTGCGGGGTGAGCCACGCGGGCCGGCGGGCGGGGGGCCACAGGACGGCCGCGAGGCCGAGCGAAAGGAACAGGCACAGCGGCCAGAGGGCCTTGCCGTTGGCGCCGGCGATGAACACGTCCGCGACGGCCAGCAGTACCAGCGAGGTGATCCCCGCCGCACGCAGGCAGCCCTGTCGCCAAGTCCGCGTCGTGGTGGGGTTGTCTGTCGCAGGCAGGAGGTTCACATAGGTCACCGTAGCGAGGAAGAACAGCTGCGTCGGCCGCTCGGTCCGACCTCTCTTCGACGGTCTCTGGGATTTCTTCTTACTTACCTGTAAGTTAGAAACATGACCACGATCCTGGCCGAAGCGGCCGCTACAGACGTCAATGCCGTTGAAGCGCTCTGCGCTCGATGGGAGAAGGCCTGGAACGACCACGACGGCGACGCCGTGGCGGCGCTGTGCGCCGAAGACCTGGTGTACGACGAGCCGGCGCTGGGCGAGACGGCGCACGGCCCCGACAGCATCCGCGCCTTCGTGACGCAGATGGCGCAGGCCTTCCCCGACTACTCGTTCACCCGCATGGGGCTGTACGGGGAGGTGACCCGGCGGGCCGTGCTGGTGGCGTGGCGCTTCTCGGGGACCCTCGCCGGCACCGATCAGCGCGTGGAATTCCACGGTGACGACCGTCTGGAGCTGGGCGAGGACGGGCTGATCCACGCCTACCGGTGCCTGTACGACCACCGCTTCGTGCTCAGCCAGATCGGCCGCGCGAAAGCCGGGAAGTGACCGAGCCCCGCCGCACTCGTAAGCCCGCGGCGGTACGGCGGGCCGAGATCATGGAGGCGGCCGACGCGGAGTTCGCCCTGAAGGGACTGTCGGGCGCGGGCATCGAGGGGATCGCCGCACGAGTCGGGATCTCGCACCCCCGCATCGTGCAGATGTTCGGCTCGAAGCGCGATCTGTTCCTTCACGTCGTGCACGCGGCCTACGACAGGATCGAGGCCGAGTTCGAGCGCGCCGAACCGACGCTCGGCGCGCTCGGCGACGCCTATCGGCAGCTTCTGCAGAGCCGGCACACCGTCGGCCTCGTCCTGCTGCAGGCCTACGCCGCGGCAGGCGACCCGGCAGTCCAGGAGTCGGTGCGACGGCGCCAACTCGACCTGCAGGAGGCCGTCACCCGTCTGACGGGGGCTGACCCGATGCAGGTGCGTTCCTTCTTGGCCACGGGTCTCGTCCTGACGGTTTCCACGGTGCTGGACCTGCCCGGGCGGCGCGCCGACACGGAGTGGTGCGCGTGGATCATCGGCCTCGCGGACCCACCCGCAGGCGGGCTGTGAGATCCCGTCCTGACCGGCATTACTGCCCCTGGCCCCCGCTCCTCCCAAAGGATGCATCATGACAGAACACCTCCGAATCCCCTCGCCCGCAGGCGTCTTCGACGCGATCGCAGCAGGTCCCGTCGACGGCCGTCCCCTTCTGTTCCTGCATGGTTTTCCCCAGACGGCCATCGTGTGGGAGGAGCAGGTGGCCGCGCTGGGCGACCGGGGTTTCCGTGCGGTCGCGCCCGACACCCGTGGTTATTCGCCCGGTGTACGCCCGGCGCATGCCGACGCGTACGGAGTCGGCGAACTGGTCGGGGACGTCCTGGCGGTGGCGGACGCGCTCGGCTGGGATCGCTTCGACCTCGTCGGTCACGACTGGGGCGGTGCCATCGCCTGGTGGACCGCGGCCCGGCACGCCGAGCGACTGCGCACGCTCACCTCTGTGTCCACACCGCATCCCGGCGCGTTGGGCGAGGCGTATCGCATCGACGCCGACCAGCGCCGGCGCTCCCAGTACCAGCAGGACTGGCGAAGCCCCGACACGGAGGCCCGCTTCCTCGCGGACGACGCCGCGCTACTGCGTTCCCTCTATCAGGGCAAGGTTCCCGACCGTCATGTCGACGCCTTCGTACGGCGTCTGTCCGAACCGGGTGCGCTCAGCGCGGCCCTCAACTACTACCGCGCCGACCGTCCCGACGCCGCGGTCGGGAAGATCCAGGTACCCGCGCTCTACGTCTGGGGGACGGAGGACATCGCGCTCGGGTCCACCGCTGCCCACGGCACGGAGGAATGGGTGAGCGGCCCCTACTCGTTCCACGCACTCCAGGGCATCGGCCACTGGGTCCCCGAAGAGGCTTCCGAGACTCTCACCAGCCTGATCGCCGACCACCTGAATCAGCACGGGCCGACGCCCTGAGGCGCAACGTCCGCTCCTCGGAGTCGGGCCGCGCGAGGGATCTCGAGCGACCGCCTCGCCAGGCGGGGCCGCTCGGATCGCTGGGCGTGTATCGAGAACGCCGTTCGCGGTGCTCATCGGCAGCTGCGGGCGGCGCTGGATGCACGAGCCGCGGGTGGTGCGCGAGATCCCCTCAGTCGAAGATTTGAACACGTTCAACAAATCTGACAAGGTATCTCTCCATGGCTCGCTCCTGTCAGTTGACCGGGACGGGCTGAGGGCGGGAGGTCCTGGTGGCGGGCGGAAGCAGGCTGCGTGCGCGGGGGGCGGCCCTCGGTGGCTTGATCATGGTTCTGGCTGGTCTGGCTGCGTGTGCCGGCCCCTATCAGTACTACGAGGGAACAGGGATCCACGACGCCACGACGACCGAGGTCGCCGGCGGCTGGGAAAACGTCGAGGGGACCCACGTGGTGCTTCGCAGAGACGGAACGGCTCTCTTCGAAAAGCTCGACGGGCAGGACTTCGACTTCGACGACGGCTGGCGCCTCTCCGGTCCGGGGACCTGGCAACTGACCGACGGCGGCGGCGGACAGGTTGTCCGACTCGCGCTGACGGCCCGGACCGGGGTGGAGAGCCGTTCCTCCGCGACGGCCACCGGCACCTCGGCTCCTGAACCCCCGTCGACATACGCGTGGTCCTTCTATGTGGACCGCGATCAGCACGATGAGTTGAAGCTGTTCTTCTTCTACGGCGATCCCGACATCGGGAACACGTACGTGATGACGCGTGAGGCAAGGCCATAGCCATTCGTTGATCGCTGCGACCGGCACAGTCGCCTCGTAACGGACCGTGAGCTTGTCATAGCGCGTGGCGGCAGCGCGGTTCCTCTTGAGACGGTTGATTCCGCACTCGAACGCACAGTGTTCGCGGTGGTCGACCGGGTCGAAGCGCGCGCCCGGCCGCCGCGGGAGCCGGTCTCCTGGCGGTTGCGGGCCAGGTCGGCCTTGTCCGGCATGGTGCAGCGGATACCGCGGCGGCGCAGGTGGGCGCGGTTCTGGCGGGAGGCGTACGCATCGTCAGCCCGCACGCGCGAGCGCGGCGGCGAGGGAGGGCTCCTGTTCGACCCGGCGGAGCAGATCGTCTGACGCGGTCATGGGACGGAACGTAACAGCGCCCTCTGACATCTGGTGCGGCCTGCCTGCGGACGACGCCGGGCGGCGCTGTCGGTAGGGCGTGGCACGACTCGGTCGTGAGTCGTGAGCCGTGTGCCGTGTGCCCTGAGCATGCGCCCTGACCTGGCGGTGCGGGAGGCGGCAGGCCCGCTGTGACGCCGGTCGGACGTGCAGCGCGGAAGGGGTCGGACTCTTTCGGTCCGACCCCTTCGTCGACCGCGGCGGGGAACGGTGTGGAGGTTCCCCGTCGCGGTGCGGTGCGGCGATCAGTACTGCTCGGTCTCCACGAAACCGGCGTCCGTGTCGTTGCCCGCGCCGAAGGCGTCGGCGGCGGCGGTCGGGTCGAATCCGGGCGGGCTGTCCTTGAGGCCCAGGCCCAGTCCGGCCAGCTTCGCCTTGACCTCGTCGATGGACTTGGCGCCGAAGTTGCGGATGTCCATGAGGTCGGCCTCGGAGCGTGCCAGGAGCTCGCCCACGGAGTGGACTCCCTCGCGCTTGAGGCAGTTGTACGACCGGACGGTGAGCTCGAGCTCCTCGATCGGCAGGGCGAGATCGGCGGCGAGCGCGGCGTCCGTCGGGGACGGACCCATGTCGATGCCCTCGGCGTCGATGTTCAGCTCGCGCGCGAGACCGAACAGCTCGACCAGCGTCTTGCCCGCGGAGGCCATGGCGTCACGGGGACGCATCGCCTGCTTGGTCTCGACGTCGACGATCAGCTTGTCGAAGTCGGTGCGCTGCTCGACACGCGTGGCCTCGACCTTGTACGTGACCTTGAGAACCGGCGAGTAGATGGAGTCGACCGGGATACGGCCGATCTCCTGGCCCACCTGCTTGTTCTGCACGGCGGAGACGTAGCCGCGACCGCGCTCGACGGTCAGCTCCATCTCCAGCTTGCCCTTGCCGTTGAGCGTGGCGAGGACCAGATCGGGGTTGTGCACCTCGACACCGGCCGGGGGCGCGATGTCGGCGGCGGTGACCAGACCCGGGCCCTGCTTGCGCAGGTACATCACGACGGGCTCGTCCTGCTCACTGCTCACGACCAACTGCTTGATGTTGAGGATCAGGTCGGTGACGTCCTCCTTGACGCCCGGCACGGTGGTGAACTCGTGCAGGACACCGTCGATGCGGATGCCGGTGACCGCCGCACCCGGGATCGACGACAGGAGGGTCCGACGGAGGGAGTTGCCGAGGGTGTAGCCGAAGCCCGGCTCCAGGGGCTCGATCACGAACCGGGAGCGGAACTCGTCGACGACCTCTTCGGTCAGGGACGGACGCTGAGCAATCAGCACGGGGTGTTGCCTCCAGTGGTATTGCGCCCGCTGTGTGACGCCGTTAGACCCTACGAAGGGTACGGGCCGTGCGGGCGATGAGACGGCCGTCGACACCGCCTTCCCCGCCACCGGGCCGGGCTACGGTGTCGCGGGCGCCGTCGAGAAGCTGCGCTCCGGCGGGTCCGTCGTGGGCGGGAGAGTCTACTCCGTCGCCCGGCGTGGCCGTCCGTCGACGTGCGTCGGTGTGCCCGGGACGGCCGGACATGCCGGGGCGCCGGACCCGGTGCGTCAGGCGGCCCCGAGGGCGCCGCAGCGGAAGATGTGGCGGTCCACGGGATCGTCCCGCAGGATCGCCCCGCGCAGATCCTGCAGCTCGCGGCTCAGGTCCAGCCCCAGCCGCGCGGTCATTCGTGCCCGCGCCGAGGACAGCACGCGCAGCGCGTCCGCGCGGCGGCCGCATTCGTAGAGCGTGGCGGCGCGGAAGGCCAGGAGCATCTCGTGCTCGGGATGCTCCGCGGTGAGGCGTGCGAGCTCCGCGGCGAGCGACGAGTAGTTGCGCAGCTTGAACTCCGCCGCGACACGCAGCAGTTGCGCCGAGATCAGCAGTTCGTCGAAGGCTGCGGCGACCCCTCGACGGGTCCGCTCGGAGGCGACGTCCTCCAGTACCGCACCCCGCCACTCGGCCAGGGCGGCCGAGGCCAGCCGTGACACCTCCTGGGGCTCGGTGCCCCGCTGGGCACGGTCGACCAGCAGGGTGAAGCGGTGCACATCCACCAGTTGCGGATCGCCGGTCAGGGTGTACGTCGAACCGCTCCGCACCAGCCGCACCGACCCGTCGGCGCCGCCCCTGCGAAGGCTCGCCCGCAGCCGGCAGACGTTCACATACAGGTCGGCCCGGGACCGAGGTCGTTCGTCCTCGTCCGACAGCAGATCGATCAGCCGGTCCATCGGCAGCGGCCGGCCCATCTCCAGCAGAAGTAAGCCCAGCAGCAGACGCTCGCGGCGGCGCCCGATGGTCCTCGGGTGTCCGTCGACGGTCCAATCAACTCTGCCGAGCACTCGAAAATATGACCCCGTGGCAAGCATGCGGTCATGGTGCTCAGCCCGTCATGTTCCTGGCAAGGTGTTGGCATCCTCCTGGCAGGCCCCTCCTTGCACACTGCTCCCAAGTGCAACCGCGCCCAGGGGGTCGAAACGTGCCATACGTCATAGCCGGTCTGGTGCTCGTCGGAGCCGTCTCTCTGCTCAACCTCGTCCTGCTCCTCGTCATCCTGCGCCGCTGGCAGGAACTCGAAGCCGTCCGCCGACGCGGCGACTTCGCGGCCCAGGGGCCCCAACCCGGGGACGCGCTCCCGGACTTCACCGCCACCGCGCTCAGCGGGCGGACGCTGACCCAGGACGACTTCCGCTCCGGGGAACTGCTGCTGGGCGTCTTCTCCCACGACTGCCCGTCCTGCACCGACAGCCTCCCCGACTTCGCCGAACGGGCCGACCGGACCCGGGCAGCAGGCGGCCGGGTCCTGGCCCTGGTGATCGGCGCCGAGGCCGGCGAGAGCAGTCTGACCGCCCGACTCGTCGGGCCGGCGGACGAGGTGGTGCCCGAGCCCGAGGCGTCACCGCTGTTCAGCGCCCTGCGGGTGCCCGCCTTCCCCACGATCCTCGGCTACCGGGACGGCGTCGTCGCCGCTCCCTCCGCCGCCGACCGCGAACCGGTACCGGCGGCCTCCTGAGCCCCGGTGCGACCGCGGATCGCGGTCGCACCGCGGAGTACGCACATCCCATCCCACAGGAAGAGGAGAACCATGCGCACACTCAAGGCCGGTGCGGGCCGTCTGATCGAGCGGATTCTGCCCAAGGCCGTGGCGGACGCGGGCTGCCCGCCGGACTGCTGGACCGAGTGGAGCACCAGCGCCCAGCGCTGCCGTCGCTGCTGCTACACCGGCGCGTGCAAGGTCAGCTGCGGAAGCTGGGACTACTGCTGAACCACGACGGGGCGGGCCGCGTGCGGCCCGCCCCGTGCCCGCCGGCCCAGCACCCCCTCATCCGGAGTCACTCTTGTCCGACCTGCTGCTCGTCTGCCGCCTGACCCTGATCTGCGTGCTGGCCGTGGCCGGTCTCGCCAAGCTGCGCGACCGTCGCCGATTCGCCACGGCACTCGGCGACCTCACCCGGCTGCCCGCCGCCGCCCGGCCGGCGCTCGCCGTCCTGGTGCCCGCGGCCGAACTCCTCGCCGCCGTGCTCCTCGCCGTGCCCCGGACGCTCACCGTGGGGCTGGCCGTCGCCGCCGCCCTGTGCGCGGCGTTCAGCGCCGTCGCCGTCACCACCATGCGGCGCGGCAGCTCCGCCGGCTGCCCCTGCTTCGGCAGCAGGACCACCGTGCCCATGGGTCCCTGGCACGTCGCACGCAACGCCGTCCTCACGCTGCTCGCGGTCCTCGGCGGAGTCATCGCCCTCGCCCACGGCACCACCGCCCCCCTCGACGCCCCGGCGCTCCTCCTCGCCGTCGCGGTCGCCGGCTATCTCACCACGCTCGCCGTCTTCACCGACGACCTCGCCTTCTTCTTCTCCGCCCGCACCGGCCAACGCTGAAAGGACGATCACAGAGTGAGCTACGCCATCGCCGGCCTCGCCCTTCTCGCCGCGGTCACCCTCGTCAACGCGCTCCTCACCGTCGCGGTCAGCAAGCGCTGGCGGACCATGATGGCCCCCGCCCCGGCCGCCGCCGCCCCGGGACCGCCGGCCCTCGCCGTCCAAGAAGGCGACCGCGCCCCCGCGTTCACGCTGCACACCCCCGGGGGCGAGGTCAGCGCGTCCACCCTGGCCGGCCGCCCCGCCCTCATCTGCTTCCTCCGGCCGGACTGCGGGCCCACCAGGGAAAGCCTCCCCGGGATCCAGCGGTGGGCCGAGGCGAACGCTCCGTCGGGCGGGCGGCTCGTCGCCGTCGTCAGCGGACAGCCGGACGAGGCAGGCCCCCTGCTCGAAGCCGTCGGCCCGCTCACCGGACTCACCGCCACCGACCCGCCGAACGGACCCGTCGCCCGCGCCTTCGGCGTCCGCCACCACCCCTCGTTCGTCCTTCTCGACGCCGACGGGACGGTTGCCGGGACGGGCATCGGCCAAGGCTCCCTGCCCGCGCTCGACCTCCTCACCGCATGAGCGGGTCCGCCACCGCCGGCCCGGCCGTAGTCCTGCGGGGACTCAGCGCCGTACTCGCCCTCACGGGGCGGTCCTGCCCCGGGGCCCTCGCCGCCCGCGTCGCCACCGTCGTCATCGCGGGTACCGCCCCCGTGGCGGCCTCCTGGTTGCTCAAGTACGTGGTCGACAGCCTCACCGCGGAGGGGTTCGGTGCCTCGGACCTCAACCGGGCCGCGGCCGGCATCGGTCTGCTCACCATCCTGCTCGCCGCCGCCTCGGCCGTCTCGTCCTACGCCGACGGCCGCATCCGCCGCGCCACCTCGACCCGGGCCCAGAGCGAACTGCTCACCGCCGTCAACCGGCTCAGCGGTCTGTCCAAGCTCGAGCAGCCCGCCTTCCACGACCGCGTCCAGCTCGCCGTCCAGAGCGCGCAGGGTGCCGAGCGACTGGTCGGCGCGGTCCTCCAGGGCGCCCAGAGCGTCCTCACGCTGGCGGGTTTCCTGACGAGTCTTCTGCTCGTCAGCCCCACGCTGGCGGCCGTCCTGGTCGTCGCGGCCGTTCCGGCCCTCTTCGCGCACCTGGCCAACAGCCGGCACCGCGCGGACATGTTCTGGCGCACCAGCAATCTCGCCCGCCGCCAGATCTTCTACCGGGGGCTCCTCACGGACAGCCAGGCGGCGAAGGAGATCCGCCTCTACGGCCTCGGCGGATACTTCGCGCAGCGACTGCGCACCGACCTCGACAGCATCAACCGGCAGGAGGAACGCCTCGACCGCCGCCTCGTCGCCTACGAGACGGCGCTCGCCGTCCTCGGCGCCGGCGTCTCCACCGGCGCACTCGTCTGGGGCGTGCACCAGGCGGCCGCCCACGTCCTCACCGCCGGTGACGTGTCCCTCCTCGTGGCGGCCCTCGCCGGCATGCAGACGGCCCTCCTCGGCCTGGTGGGATGCATCGCCCAGAGCCACCAGACGGCCCTGATGTTCAGCCACTACCTGCACGTCGTCCAGGTCGGGGACGACCTCCCCGCCCCGGCCGCGCCGATCGCCCCGCCGCCGCTGAGCCGGGGCCTCGAACTGCGGGACGTCTGGTTCCGTTACAGCGACGACGGACCCTGGATCCTCCGCGGGATCAGCCTGTTCGTCCCGCACGGCACCAGCCTGGCCGTCGTCGGTCTCAACGGGGCCGGCAAGAGCACCCTCGTCAAGCTGCTGTGCCGTCTCTACGACCCGCAGCGCGGCAGCATCCACTGGGACGGCGTCGACATCCGGGACTTCCCCGCGGACCGGCTGCGCGAGCGGATCAGCGTCGTCTTCCAGGACCCGATGGAGTACGACCTCACCGCCGGGGAGAACATCGGCCTCGGCGACCTCGGCTCCCTGCACGACCAGGGGCGCATCCGTGCCGCCGCCGACGACGCGGACATCCACACCGCCCTCACCCGCCTGCCGCAGGGGTACGACACCATGCTCAGCCGGATGTTCTTCCCCGACGACACGGAGGACAACAGCCCCGGCGTCCAGTTGTCGGGCGGCCAGTGGCAGCGCCTCGCGCTCGCCCGGGCCCTGATGCGTTCCGAACGCGATCTCATGATCCTCGACGAACCCGGCACCGGCCTCGACGCCGTCGCCGAACGTCATGTCCACGACCGGCTCACCTCGCTCCGCCGGGGCGCGACGAGCATCCTCGTCTCCCACCGCCTCAACACCGTCCGCGCCGCCGACGCCATCGTCGTCATCGCCGACGGAACCGTGCGGGAGACGGGCACCCACGAACAGCTCATGACCGCCGACGGCGCCTATGCCGAGCTCTTCACCACGCAGGCCCAGGGCTACGAGGAGACCGTCCGGTGACCGTGGCGGCCCCGCTGCTCCTGACCCTGGCGGCACTCCTCATCGCCGCCGCCCTGATCCTGGCGCGTGGACGGCTGGTGGCCGTGACCGTCCGCGGGTACAGCATGTCGCCCACCCTCATGCCCGGCGACCGACTCCTGCTGCTCCGCGGCCGACGCCGGGTCGCCACGGGCCGGGTGGCCGTCGTCGTCGCACCCCACCCCGAGCACGGCTGGCACACCGTCACGGGCCCGGCGCCCGACCTACGTGACGCGTGGTACGTCAAACGCATCGTGGCCGTGGCCGGAGAGCCCGTGCCGCGCTGGGCCGCCCGCTGTCCCGGCACGCACGTGCCGCCGGGGATGCTCGTCCTCCTGGGCGAGCAGCCGGGCTCGAGGGACTCCAAGCAGTTGGGCTACTGCCCCGAGGACAAGCTCATCGGAACCGTCCTGTTCCGCCTGCGGGCCGCCGCGGCCCCCGGTGCGCCCTCCTCGCTTCCCTCCTGAGGTCTCAGGCGCGCCGGGGCGGGGTCGGCTTGCCGAGGTCCAGGCTGATCTCGAAGGGCACCGGGCGCCGCAGCTCCCCTCGGAAGATGCCCGCGGGCGCGTAGGAGCGGGTGGGGTCGTCGAGTTCGTAGACGTGGACGACAGAGCGGTGACGAGGCGGCCGTGCCAGGCTCGCTGCGGCGACATCACGAAGACGAGGGCTCCGTCGATGAGCTCGGTGTGGCGTGGCGCCTCGGGGAGGCGGTCCAGGTCCTCCGCGAACCAACCTTCCGCACGCGGTGGGCGCATCCAGTCGGGCAGTGCGGCCATGGCTCAACGGTAGCGACTCGGTGCGGCGCGGGCCACGAGATCGTCACCGGTGCGGACCGGCCTCTTCCGGCGCTGCCGCGCCCGGCGCCGGTCCGGCGGACCACCGTGCGGGACGGCCGGGACGGCGGCGGCTGCCGACCGGGTGCGCAGGTGCGTGCCGTGCGCCGTCCGCCGTACCCCGCCGGGTCCGGGACGTCCCGTTCGATGCGAGCATGGGAGGTGTTCGGGTGCGCGGGTGAGGGGGCGGCGTGACGCGGGTGGGGGAGCTGTATGCGGACGGTATGCGGTTGCACGACGCCGCTTTCGCGCTGCGGACCGACCATGCCCGCGCGGTGGACGCCGTCCGTGCCGCTCACACGCCGCTCAGGGACGCGCTCGTCACCGCGGAGCTCGGGTCCATCGCGCTCACCCGGCTGAAGGACGTCACCGAGGGGCGGTTGCGGCTCGCGGCGGTCGAGGGGGCCGGCTTCGGCTCGGTCCGGGAGGTGGTCGAGGCCGGCCGCCACCAGCTCCGGCTGATCCCCGGCGTCGGCGCGCAGACCGCGGACCAGGTCCTCGCCGCGGCGCGGCAGATCGCCCGGGCGGTCGAGGAGACCGTCTCCGTGCGGATCGACGTCGACCACCCCGAGCCCGCTACCGCGGCCCTGGTCGGCGCGCTGTACCGGCTGGTCGAGGCCGGCCCCGAACTGCCCCGCGCGGTGGCCGCCGCCGAGCGGTACGAGAAGCGGCTCGGCGAACTGCTGCCCGCGGTCCGCCCGGCCACCGGTCGGCTGCGGCTGGCCCTCGCCGGGCGGCCCCGCCGGGAGGCCGCGCGCACCGCGGTCACCGAACTGACCGCCCTGGCGGCCGAGGCCGCCGAAGCCGGCGTGGCGCTGCACCTCGCGCAGGCCACCGCCGACCTGCTGCGCGAACCGGCCTCCGAGATCGAGCCGTGGGTCGACTTCGAGGTGCGCTCGGCCGAGTACTACAGCCTGCTGGCGGAGATCTGCGCCCACCCGTCGGACACCGCGGCCGCCGAGGGGTTCGTGCCGTCGGACGTGGCCGAACAGGTGCACGCGCAGCCGCTCGACGACACCCACCGCCGGGTCTCCCTGCGCGGCTACCAGGCGTTCGGCGCGCGGTTCGCGCTGGCCCGGCGCCGGGTCGTCCTCGGCGACGAGATGGGGCTCGGCAAAACGGTCCAGGCGATCGCCGTGCTCGCCCACCTGGCGGCCGAGGGCCACGCCCACTTCCTGGTGGTGTGCCCGGCGGGCGTGCTCATCAACTGGACCCGGGAGATCCGTGCCCGCAGCACGCTCAGGGCGGTGCCGGTGCACGGACCGGACCGGCGGGACGCCTACGCCGAGTGGCGCGAGCGCGGCGGCGTCGCCGTGACCACCTTCGACGTGCTGCACACCCTGCCCGAACCGGACGGCGGATCGCCGCCCGGACTCCTCGTCGTCGACGAGGCGCACTACGTCAAGAACCCCGAGACCCGGCGCGCCCGCTCGGTCGCGGTGTGGACCGGGCTGTGCGACCGCGTCCTGTTCCTCACCGGCACGCCGATGGAGAACCGCGTCGAGGAGTTCCGCGTCCTTGTGCGCTGCCTCCAGCCCGACCTCGTCCCCGCGATCCACGACAGCTACGCGGTCGCCGGCCCGCAGGTCTTCCGCAAGGCGGTCGCCCCCGCCTATCTGCGCCGCAACCAGAAGGACGTGCTCACCGAACTGCCCGCGCTGATCCACGTCGACGAGTGGGAGGAGCTCAGCGCCGCCGACGAGGACGCGTACCGGGCGGCGGTCGCGGCGGGGAACTTCATGGCGATGCGCCGGGCGGCCTACGCCGACCCCGAGAAGTCCGCCAAACTCCAGCGGCTGCGCGAACTGGTCGGGGAGGCCGCGGAGAACGGCCTGAAGACCGTCGTGTTCTCCTACTTCCGCGACGTCCTCACCGCGGTCCGGGGCGCGCTGGGCGACACCGTGTTCGGACCGATCGCCGGTGACGTCTCGGTCGTCCAACGGCAGCGGCTCGTGGACGACTTCACGGCCGCCGAGGGGCCCGCGGTGCTGCTCTGCCAGATCGAGTCGGGCGGCGTGGGGCTCAACCTCCAGGCCGCGTCGGTGGTCGTCCTGTGCGAGCCGCAGACCAAGCCGACCCTGGAGCACCAGGCCGTGGCCCGGGCGCACCGCATGGGCCAGGTCCGGGCGGTCCAGGTGCACCGCCTGCTGGCCGCGGACAGCGTGGACGGCCGGCTTCTGCGCATCCTCGAGAACAAGACCCGGCTGTTCGACGCCTACGCCCGCCGCAGCGACACGGCGGAGGCGACGCCGGACGCCGTCGACGTCTCCGACGACGGCCTCGCCCGCCGGATCGTGGAGGAGGAGCAGCGCAGGTTCGCCGGTCAGCCGCAGGACGCCGGGTAGCGCGGCCCCGCCCCGGGCTTACGATGCGCCCAGCCGTATGCCGGGCCGCAGCCGGTCGCACGTCGGTTCCGCCCGGTGGCCGTCCTGCGGCGATCGTGACACCACCTGCGTGCCCGCCCCACCGCCCCACCACCTCATTGCCCGACCGTCCGACCCGTCGCCGCCCGACCCGTCCGAACCAGGAGCACGGTACCCGTGTCCATACCTCCGCCCCCGGGGCCCCACCAGCCCCAGGACCCGTACCAGCCTCCGTCCCCGCAGGGCCCGTCCCCGCAGGGTCCCCACGCGCCCGGCCCCTACCCGCAGGGCCCGTCTCCCCAGGATCCGTTCGCCGCGCCCCGGCAGCCGCACCCGCACGACCCGTACGCCCAGGGGTCGTACCCGCAGGCCCCCTACGGGGCGGCGCCCTACCCGGTGTGGGGGCAGGGGTACAGCCCCTACGGGCGGTCCTCGGTCATCAACGGCGTGGCCATCGCCGCCCTGGTGCTCGGCATCCTCTGCTTCCTGCCGGGCGTGGGCCTGGTGCTCGGGATCGTCGCGCTGGTGCAGATCAAGAGGCGCGGGGAGCGGGGGAGGGGAATGGCGATCGCCGGCGCCGTCCTGTCCTCCGTCGGTCTTGCGCTCTGGGTCCTGATGCTGGCCACCGGCGGAGCCTCCGACTTCTGGGAGGGGTTCAAGGACGGCGCGCGCGGGGGCGCCGGCTCCAGTTTCTCGCTCGCCGAGGGCGACTGCTTCGACGTGCCCGGTGACGGCTTCGGCACGGACGTCTACGACGTCGACGAGGTGCCCTGCTCGGGCGAGCACGACGCCGAGGTGTTCGCCACGATCCCGTTGCCCCGCGGCGACTACCCGGGCGAGGACGAGGTGGTGGACGTGGCCGACGACAAGTGCTTCACGCTCCAGCACGCCTACGCGATGGATCCCTGGGCGCTGACCGAGAAGGTCGACGTCTACTACCTCACGCCCACCTCCGAGAGCTGGAGCTGGGGCGACCGCGAGATCACCTGCGTCTTCGGCAACGTGGACGAGGAGAGCACCCTCACCGGCTCGCTGCGCGCCGACGAGACCACCCTCGACGCCGACCAGCTGGCCTTCCTGAAGGCCATGGCCGCCGTCGACGAGACCCTCTTCGACGAGCCGGAGGATCTCCCCGAGGAGGATCTGGCGGGCAACCGGACCTGGGCCGGCGACACCGGGGACGTCACCGCCGCACAGGCTGCCGTGCTGGGCGGTCACACCTGGTCCGCGACGGTCCGGGCGCCGATGGCCGCTCTGGTGAAGGACATGCAGCGATCGAGCAAGGAGTGGGCGGCCGCGGAGAAGGCCTCCGACGTGGACGCCTTCTACCGGCACTACGAGATCGCCTACGAGGTCGTGGACGGCGACACGACCGTCACCGCCCGCAAGGCTCTGGGTCTGGCCACCACCCCGCCCGACTACGACGACGACTCCGGCGAGCCGAGCGACGGCACGCGCGGGGGCGGCGGCGACAGCGACCTCGATGTGTGATCACGTCCGCAGCGGGGAGAAAGTGCCTGGGTGAAGCGTTTCGCCGACAGATGTCATCACATCGAGTGATTCCCTGGCCTTTACTTGCAAGGCTCAACCCACGGTTGCCAGGCTGTAGCTGTCTGTACAACCTGATGGGAGTGGCCAGTGACATTCGGTGAGCAGCCGGCGTATCTGCGCGTCGCGGGTGACCTTCGCAAGAAGATCACCGACGGGTCGCTGCCACCGCACACCCGGCTTCCCTCCCAGGCGAGAATCCGCGAGGAGTACGGCGTCTCCGACACCGTCGCCCTCGAGGCCCGGAAGGTGCTGATGGCCGAGGGGCTGGTCGAGGGCCGTTCAGGTTCCGGCACGTACGTGCGTGAGCGGCCGGTGCCCCGCCGGATCGCCCGCTCCGGCTACCGGCCGGTCAGCGGCGCGACGCCCTTCCGGCAGGAGCAGGCCGAGGCGCACACGCGCGGCACGTGGGAATCCAGCAGCGAGCAGGCCGAGGCGGGCGCAGCCGTCGCGGAGCGGCTCGGCATCCAGTCCGGCGACCGCGTGATGCGCACCCGGTACGTCTTCCGCGAGGCCGGCGAGGCGATGATGCTCTCCACCTCGTGGGAGCCCCTCGCGCTCACCGGCCGCACGCCCGTCATGCTGCCCGAGGAGGGGCCGCTCGGCGGCATGGGCGTCGTGGAGCGGATGCGCGCGATCGACGTCATCGTCGACAACGTCACGGAGGAGGTGGGCGCGCGACCCGGTCTCGCCGAGGAACTGCTCGCCCTCGGCGGCGTTCCCGGACATGTCGTCCTGGTCGTGCAGCGCACGTACTACGCCTCGGGCCGCCCGGTCGAGACGGCCGACGTGGTGATCCCCGCCGACCGGTACCGGGTCGCCTATCACCTGCCGGTGAAGTAGCGGCCGTACAGGGCGGCGCGGTGGCGCATGCGCACCGACGGCGCACACCCCTGTGGCAGTTGCCTCCGGAAACCCCACGGGCCGGGCCCGCTCGCGCGCCGTCGGAATCCGGTCGTTTCCGGACGTTCCCGCAGGTCGCCCCCTACGCGCCCAGACCCCCGCCGACCGGACACATCGCGGCGCGCGCACGGCGCGTCCGGCCTCGCGCGCCCCCTGCGCCCTGGCTGGTTGCGTGCCTCTTTGTGTAAAGCCGTGTTCGCTGCGTGAAGGTAAGGCGTACGCTCGGGCATATGCGGATTGCGGTTTCCTTGAAAGGCGGCGCGCGCGGCGTGCCGCGGACGGGATCCGGGCGGTCGAGGGCGGGAAGGGGGCGTGCGGCGCGATGAACGACAGCACCATCTCTCTGCCTTGGCACGTGATACGGCAGGACGACAACGGCAACCGCTACCGCGTGGGCCGGTACGCGACCCGGGCCGAGGCCCAGAAGATCGCGGACAGCCTCGACGGTCGCGGCCACAAGCAGCTGTACTGGGTCGAGCGCGTCGGCCAGGGGCAGAGCCACGGGCAAGGTCACGGGCAGAGCCAGGGGCAGGTCCCGGCGCAGTCCCCGGGGCCGGGCCAGGTGCAGGCGCAGGTGCAGGCGCGCAACGGAGACGGCACCCGGAACTGACCCCTGGAGCTGACTCCGGAACTGAACCGCCTGCACTGAACTGACCCCCGGCACCCAGGAGGCGCCGGCGCTGAGGCGACCTGCGGAACCGAACGGCCCTCCGGCCGAGTTGACCGGACTCCCGTAGGCTCCGGCGCATGACGGAACGGATCGTGGTGGTGGGAGCCGCCCTGTTCGACGGCGGTCGCCTGCTCGCCGCCCGCCGCAGCGCACCGCCGGAACTCGCCGGGCGCTGGGAGCTGCCCGGCGGCAAGGTCGAGGAGGGTGAGACGCCCGAGGTGGCCCTCGCGCGCGAACTGCGCGAGGAACTCGGCGTCGCCGCGGAGGTCGTCGAGCGTGTCCCGGGGGAGTGGCCCCTGAAGCCGCCCTATGTGCTTCAGGTGTGGAGCGCCCGGCTGCACCCGGGATCCGCCGCTCCCCGGCCGCTCCAGGACCACGACGAGCTGCGCTGGCTCACCCCGGGCGAGATCTGGCACGTCGACTGGCTCGACCAGGACGTTCCCGCCGTCCGTGAGACGCTCACCAGGGTTCCGGGAGCCCGCTGACCGGCGGCCGGGTCGCCCTCCGTACGCCGTTCGTGCCACAGCACGCAGCGCGCGGCGGTACTGGCTCCCGGATATCGGGTATGTGCCCATTAACCCCGCGAAATCGGACAGGGGTGTACTCGCTGGCCCGGGATGTGATCGGCGTGATCGACACCGAAGGCGACCGAGCCGAGTGGACGTTTCCCGCGGACCCCGGCGCGGTGCGCACCGCGCGCCGTGCCGTGCGCGAGCAACTGCGCGACTGGGACCTCGACAGTGTGGGCGACCTCGCCGCGCTGTTGGTCAGCGAACTGGTCACCAACGCCCTGCGGCACGCCACCGGTCCCATCGGCGTCCGCCTGGTCCGCCCCGCCCGGCTGGAGGGCGTCCTCCTGGTCGAGGTCTCCGACCCGCTGCCGGACCCGCCCCGCGAGCGGATCGCCCGTCCCGAGGACGAGAGCGGCCGCGGCCTGCAGCTGGTCGCCTCGTCCTCACGCCGGTGGGGTACCCGCCCGGGGGGCGCCGGCAAGACGGTGTGGTTCGAGCTCGCCGTGCCGGATTGACGGGCACCTGCGCGGGGAGGAGCCAGTGTACAGCGGGGGCGGCACTGTCGCCGTCGGGTTCCGGTCGCCGACCGGTGCCGGAAGGTGGGGTTCGACGACGTGTCCGCTGGTTAGAAGACGGGAAGTGTCGTCGCAGGACGGGCCGGAAAAAGCCTGGACCGTGCTGTGATCGTGAACACCGTGTCGCGCGGCCCCGTAGTGCTGGATACTGCGGGCAGCCGCCGCCGGTGACCGGTGCCGGGCGCGGTGAGCTGGAGGGGACGGTTCGCGTGAGCGAGATACCAGCGAAGGCCACGGAGTCCGAGGACCCGTCGGGCGGCGCGAGGGCCGAGGCCGCCGTGCCCGGCGGTCTCCCGGACGGCGAGGCGCTCGCCGACGCCATATGGCAGAGCAGCCCGCCCGGCTCGATCTACGACTACATCAAGGTCGCCTCGTTCTCCATCGGCCCCGACGGTCTCGTCGACCAGTGGAGCCTGCGCGCCGAGCAGATCTTCGGCATCCCCGCCGACCGGGCCGTGGGCATGGACCCCATCGACGCGTTCATCGACCCGGACCTGCGCGAGCGCGGCCAGCGCAAGATGGCCGAGATCCTGGACGGGCGCGAGTGGACCGGCGTGGTCCCGTTCCGGATGCCGGACCCGGCGCCCGGCGGCGGACGCGGCGAACAGGGCCTCGCCGAGGTGTACGTCATGCCGACCCGCAGCCTGGACGGCGAGAAGGCCGCCGTGTGCATCGTGGTCGACGTCCGCACGCTCCGCAGCATCGAGACGGACCTCGCCGCCTCGCAGTCCATTTTCGGCCAATCCCCGTTCGGGTTCCTGCTGATCGACCTCGACCTGCGGGTCCGCCGCGCCAACCAGCGGTTCGCCTCCGTCTTCGGCGGCACCCCCGACGACCACCGCGGCAGGGGCGTCCACGACTACCTGCCCCGGTCCGAGGCCGACCGCGTCAGCGCGACCCTGCGCCGGGTGCTGCAGACCGGCGACTCCATCACGGACATGCACGTCACCGGCTTCGTGCCGGGCACCGACGAGCGCCGCCACTGGTCGATCAACCTCTACCGCGTGCACAGCGGCAGCGGCCGCCCGATCGGCGTCGCCTGGCTCGGCACCGACGTCACGGCCCGCCGCGCCGCGGCCCGCGAGGCCGCCGCCGCGCGGCGCAATCTCGCCCTGCTGAACGACGCGGGAGCCCGCATCGGGAACTCCCTCGACCTGGAGACGACCGCGCGCGAACTCCTCGACGTCGTCGTGCCCGGCTTCTGCGACCTCGCCACCGTCGACCTCTACCAGGGGCTCCTGGCCGGCGACGAGACCCCGCCCGGCCTCGCCGACGGCAGCGCGGAACTGCGCAGGGTCGCCTTCTCCTCCGCCGTCTCCGACGCGCCCTTCCCCGGCGCGGGCCCGCCCGTCGCCGTCGGCGCGGTCCACCACTTCCCGTTCAACTCGCCCTGCGCCGACGCCCTGCGCACCGCCCGCCCGCAGACCATCCCCGGTGACGAGGGCGGCCTCGTGCAGGGCACGCTCGCCGTCCCGATGGTCGCCCACGACACCGTCGTCGGCCTCGCGCAGTTCTCGCGGACGAAGGGCAGCGAGCCGTTCGGGGAACGGGACCGCGGTCTGGCCGTGGAGCTCGCGGCGCGGGCGGCGGTCTGCATCGACAACGCCCGCCTGTACCGGCGCGAGCACGAACGGGCGCTGATACTGCAGCGGTCGCTGCTGCCGCCCGGCGACCCGGTGGCGTCCGGCCTGGACATCGCCTGCCGCTATCTGCCCGGCAACGTCTCCTCCGGCCGTCCCAGCGAGGTCGGCGGCGACTGGTTCGACGTCATCGAACTGCCCGGCCACCGCACCGCTTTGGTGGTGGGGGACGTGATGGGCCGCGGGCTGCGGGCGGCGGTCGCGATGGGCGAACTGCGCACGGCCGTCCGCACGCTGGCCCTGCTGGACCTCGAACCGGCCGAGGTGCTCTCCGCGCTGGACGAGATCGCGCGCGGCCTCGGCACCCCGGGAGGCGTCCAGCAGGCGACCAGGGCGGCCCGCCGCCCCCGCGAGGCCGACCTGTCCGAGGTCTACCTCGCGACCTGTGTTTACGCGGTCTACGACTCGGTCACCCGCCGCTGCACCTTCGCCAACGCGGGCCATCTGCCTCCGGTCCTCGTCGAACCCGGCGAGCCGGCGCTGATGCTCGACGTGCCGCCCGGCATGCCGCTCGGCGTGGGCGGCGAGCCCTTCGAGGAGGTCGAGGTCGAACTCCCCGAGGGCGCGCTGCTGGCGCTCTACACGGACGGCCTGGTCGAATCCCGCGACCATCCGCTGGACGAGGGTCTCAACGCGTTCGTGGGAGCCCTCACCGACCCCTCCGCGCCCCTCGAGGACGTCTGCGACCACGTCCTGAGCACCCTCGACTCGCACCACGGCGAGGACGACATCGCGCTGCTGATGGCCCGGGTGCAGGGGCTGCCCGCCGACTCGGTCGGCGACTGGACCCTGCCGCGCGAGCCGCGCAGCGTGGGCCGGGCGCGGGAGCACGCGCGCGGCCGGTTGCTCGCCTGGGGCCTCGAACCCCTCGTTGACACGACGGAACTGCTGGTCAGCGAACTCGTCACCAACGCGCTGCGGTACGGCGAGGGCGAGATCAGACTGCGGCTGCTGCTGGACCGCACCCTGGTGTGCGAGGTCTGGGACGCCGGTCTCGTCCAGCCGCGCCGACGCCGCGCCCGGGACACCGACGAGGGAGGCCGCGGCCTCCAGCTCGTAGGCCTCCTGGCAGCGGCCTGGGGCTCCCGCCGGACACCGCGCGGGAAGACGGTCTGGTTCGAACTGCCGCTGCCGGACGGCGAGACGGGTCTGACGGACCCGGCGGAGGCGTTGCTGAGCCTGTTCTGACCCACGCTCGGCAACCGGCGACCGAACGGCGGCCGGAACCCCGATCGCCGGGTGTCGGTCGCGGTGCGCCGATCGCCGATCGCCGATCGCCGGGTGCCGGGCCCCGGGTGCCGGGCCCCGGGCCCAGGTAGCCGGTTGCCGGGGGCGTCGGCCGGATCCGGCTCCGCGCGGCCCGCGAGGCCTGCGCCTCACTGGCCTCCGTTGCCGCCCGGGTGCTCACGTGCGGGCGGCGGACCCTCGGGTCGCGCTTCGGCCCTGCGCGGCCCGCGCGCCGTGAGGTCGTGCCGTCGGCCCGGCGCGGCCCAGCGCGCCCGGCTTCCTCGGCGTCCGTCCGCCTGCTCACGCCCGACGAAGACGGGGCGGGGCTGCGCGGCGCGCGGGCGTGCCGTCGGCCGTCGGCTCTGCGCGAGTTGCCCGGCGTACGCCCCCGCCGCCCGCCGCCCGCCGCCCGCCCCCCGGCCGGGCTTCCTTGCTGCCGGCCTGCTCACGCGCCGCCGGAGGACGGGGCGGCGGGGCCCGAGGGCGTGCCGTCGACGGTGGTTCCGGGCGCGACGATGCCGCCGAGCACGGCGCCGGCCGCGCCGATCTCGCCGGCCGCCCCCTCCGGCGCGGGGCCCGGGTTGCCGTGCGTCCGCACGTCCTGCTCGGCCAGCTCAAGGGATTCAAGGGCGAGGTCGTCCGCGCTCCGGCGGTCGGCCGGATCGTTCGTGGCGAGGAGACGTTCCGCCTCGGCCAGCCGGGTGCGCGCCGCGGCGCCGACCGCTCCGCGGTGCGTCTCCACGAAGTCCGCCGCCGCGCCCGTGGCGGTGCGGGCGACGATCAGGGCGGCGGCCGGCAGCACCCCGGCCCGTCCCGCCGCGAACGGCTCCGTGACCCGTACGATCCGGCGCAGCATGCCGACCGGGTCGACGGGCCGGCCGGCCGTCAGCTCCTGCCGCACGGAGGCCAGGACGACGTCCGCGTGCCGCAACAGGGCGTGTGGCGCGCCGGGTCCCATGGCCGCCTCGTCCGCCCGTGTCGCGGACAGCTCCGCCTCCGCACCGGTCAGGGCGGCCGGCACCGTCCGCTCGGCCGCCTTCAGCAGCGCGGCGAGCCGTTCGACCCCGCCGAGGAGGACCGCCGCCTGGGCGACGGCGGCCTCGGCGGCTCGCAGATGCGTCGCCGCCGTGGCGTCCCTTCCCGAATCGGCCGCCTGACGGGCCTCGTTCAGCCGGACGGTGGCGAACAGCAGCCGGTCCTTGGCCTGTTCGACGTTCCCGACGGCGAAAGCGGTGGCGGTGGGCGCGTACCGCGTGCGCAGGCCCGCGAGGACGGTCTCCACGCCCGCCACGAGCCCGGTCAGCTCCCGGAACCGGCCCTCGGCGACGCCCAGTGCCTCACCCGGCCCGCGGTCGGGGTCGGGGTCCCGCAGCCGCTCCAGCGCGTCGGTCACCGAGGCCAGCCGTCGTGTCGTCTCCTCGCACCGTCCGACGATCCCCGCGAGCGCGTGCGTCCGGGCCGCGGCCTCGGCCGGCGTCCCCTCGTCGTAGCGCCGGCGCATCCGGAACGCGGCGGCGAGTTCGGTCCCGGCCTCCTGGACCGTCCGGCGCAGGGGGGTCACGGCGTCCCTCCCGAACAGGGTCTCGGCGTAGTCGAGTTCGGTGCGGACCGCGCGGATCCGGTCGTCGGCCTCGAGCAGTGCGGTGCGGGCCCGCCCGTCGAGGGCGGCGAGGGGCGGCGCGGATCCCGGCGGCGGGGGGCCGCCCGACCCGCCGGGAGTGGTCCGGCTGCGGGCCCGCCGGACCCGGCGCACATACCCGTAACCGGCCACCGCGCCGACCGCGGCCGCCGCCACGAGCGGCAGCACCAGGTCGGTGGTGGACGTCTCGTCCTCTTCCTCCGCGGCGGCCGCGACGGAGCCCGGTGCGGACGCCGGCTCCTTGATCGCAACCGGAGCGTCGTCGCCCGACGTCATCCCTGGCAACACCAGCCACACGACCCCGAGCGCACAGCCCAGCACGGCATGCGCCACCCGCACGGATATGTGCGGCCCGGCACGCCGCGGTCGGCCTCGAGGCAGGGGAGAGGTCACATTTGGGAGCGTATGACCGTGAAACCGGTCACGCGAGTGGGATACACCCGAGGCGGGGGGCGGTGGGGCGCAACGACACGGGAGGGATGACCGGGATGGACCGATCGCCGGAACGCACGGAGTCGAAACCGCAACCGCAAACACAAGCGCAACCAAAACCGCAACCGAGGCCCGCGACAGCGCCCCAGCGGAAACCGGAGTCGACGCAGGCCGGGTTACTGCGGGCTGAACCGACGCCCAGGCAACGGCCCGGCCCCGCCCCCGCCGCACCGGACTCCGCCGACTCTGCCGCAGCCGCCCCGGACTCCGCCCCCGGCGCGGGCGTCGCAGCCCCCGGCGCCGCCCCCGCCGGCCCCGAGGCCTCCTCCGCAGAGGTCGCCGCCCCAGCCTCCGTCCTGGCTCCCGTCCCCGCCGCCGAGACCGGTGACGTTCCGCCCGAGCCGCCCGCGTCCGACGCCGAGGGCGGGGCAGGAGAAGGCGCCGAGGGCGGGGCCGACGGTGACGGCGGTTCGGGCGGCCCCGGCGGCGGAGCCGGTGCCGCCCCGGGCCGTGGGCCGGCCCGACGTCGACTGCGCCGGGTACGCCGCGCCGCCCTCGTCCTCGTCCTGCTGATCCTGGTGCCGATCCTCGTCGCGGAGGCCGCACTGCGGGTGAACTACCTGGGCGATCCGGGCGACGGCACGTACACCCGAGGCAAGGACGCCATCTGGCTGGGCCACGCCTGGGTGGACGGCCGCAAGACCGAGGCCGACGTCGAGACCCTGACCCGCCGCCTCGCCGACACCGGCATGCGGGACCTCTATCTGCACGCGGGGCCCCTGGAGCACGACGGCACGCTGCCGAAGTCCACCTACGCGAACGCGCGGTGGTTCATAGCCGCGGTGCACCGGGAGGCGCCGAAGCTGCGCGTCCAGGCCTGGCTCGGCGACGTGCTCGCCACGGAGACCCCGGACGGCATGCGGCTGGAGCGGCCGCAGACCCGTGCCGCCGTCGTGCGGTCGACCCGTGAGATCCTCGCGGCCGGTTTCGAGGGCGCCCACTTCGACCTCGAACCCCTCCACTCCGACGACGCCGACTACCTCACCCTGCTCGACTCCCTGCGCGCCGTCACCCGGGCCCACCACGCCCAGCTCTCCGTCGCCGCCCACCAGATCGACCCGGTGCCCGGATTCCACTCCTTCTGGGGCACGACCACCGGGCACCCCAAGTGGTGGTCGCAGAGGTTCTTCGGCCAGGTCGCCCGCCGCGTCGACCAGATCGCCGTGATGTCGTACGACACCATGCAGCCGCTGCAGAGCACCTACGGCGGTTACGTCGCCCAGCAGACGTCCCTCGCCCTGGAGGTCACTCCGCCCTCCACCGACCTGCTGATGGGCCTGCCCTTCTACCGGGAGAACCGCTTCGGCCACTGGGCGCACGCGGAGACGGTCGCCGCCGCCGTCCGGGGCGTCCGGCTCGGCCTGTCCCGCACCGACGCCGACCGCGAGAACTTCGGCGTGGCGGCGTACGTGGACTTCGCGGCGACGGAGACCGACTGGACGTCGTACCAGGAGGGCTGGGTCCGGTAGGCGCGGACCGGGGGCGACGTGTCCCAAGACCCGGCCACGGGTCGGCAGGGGTCGGGTCAAGACTCTTGCCGGCGCCGGAGATCCTGCGAGCATGAGCGCCATGCACGCGATTCTGGTGGGGGCGACCGCACTCGCCGTCATGGTTCTGGCCGTGGGCGGTGCGGCCGGAGTCGCGACCGGCTGGGTCCCGCCGTGGGGCAGGTCCAGGATTCTCAGGCCGCGGCTGTGGGGATACGGATCGCTGGTCACCGCAGCCGGAGCGACGGTGTGGGCCCTCGTCGGCCCGCTGAAGGGTCCGCCGCACGGCGCGTCGGTCTACGTCGCGTGGGCCGGGTGGGTCGTGTTCATGGCGGGGCTGCTGGTCCGGCTCCGTGCCCGGCGCCCCGGCCGCGTCCCCCGGCTGCCCCCGGCGTCTACGACGACCGCCTCCTGATCTTCGAGCCCAGCCACACCAGCGGGTCGTACTTGCGGTCGACGGCGCGTTCCTTCAGCGGGATCAGCGCGTTGTCGGTGATCTTGATGCCCTCGGGGCAGACCTCCGTGCAGCACTTGGTGATGTTGCAGTAGCCGAGGCCGTGTTCGTCCTGGGCCGTGCGTTTGCGGTCCAGGCCGCTCGCCTCGGCCCCGTCCAGCGGGTGCATGTCCAGCTCGGCGATCCGCATGAGGAAGCGGGGGCCGGCGAACGCCGCCTTGTTCTCCTCGTGGTCGCGCACGACATGGCAGGTGTCCTGGCACAGGAAGCACTCGATGCACTTGCGGAACTCCTGCGAACGGTCCACGTCCTCCTGGAACATCCGGTACTCGCCGGGCCCGACCCCCTCGGGCGGCACGAACGCCGGGACCTCCCTCGCCTTGCGGTAGTTGAACCCGACGTCCGTGACCAGGTCGCGGATCACCGGGAAGGCCCGCAGCGGGGTCACCGTGATCGTCTCGTCGGGGGTGAACACCGACATGCGCGTCATGCACATCAGCCGGGGCCGCCCGTTGATCTCCGCCGAGCACGAACCGCACTTGCCCGCCTTGCAGTTCCAGCGGACGGCGAGGTCGGGCGCCTGTGTGGACTGCAGCCGGTGGATGATGTCCAGCACCACCTCGCCGTCGTTGACCTCGACCGCGAAGTCCTCCAGACCGCCGCCCTCCGTGTCACCGCGCCAGACCCGGAACCGGGCCTCGTAGCCGCTCATTCGCACAGCTCCTCTTCGGTGAGGTACTTGACCAGCTCCTCCTTCTCGAAGAGGGCGAGCAGGTCGGGGCGGACGGGTTCGGTGGTCTCGCGGACGAGCTGGATCCGGCCGCGCTGCGGGTCGTCGGCCGCCGGGCCCTCGGTGGGGCCGGCGAGCCGGCAGATCAGGTTGACGTTGCGCCACGTGCGCTCCATCGCCGGGCAGTCCTCGCGGGTGTGGCCGCCGCGCGACTCGGTGCGCTCCAGCGCCGCCCGCGCCACGCACTCGCTGACCAGCAGCATGTTCCGCAGGTCGAGCGCCAGGTGCCAGCCGGGGTTGAACTGGCGGTGGCCCTCGACGCCGGCCCGCCGGGCCCGTGCCCGCAGCCGCGCCAGCCGGTTCAGGGCCTCCTCCATCTCGCCCTCCCGGCGGATGATGCCGACCAGGTCGTTCATGGTCTGCTGGAGTTCCTGATGGAGGGTGTACGGGTTCTCCGCGGGGCCGGCCGCGGCACCGCTCACGGGCCCCTCGCCGACCGCCTCGGCGGAGAAGGGGCGCAGCGCCTCGGCGGCCGCCGCGTCCACCTGCGCCTCGTCCACCGTCGGGCGCTCGTACGTCGTCGCCGCCGCGTACTCGGCCGCGTGCAGGCCCGCTCGCCGGCCGAACACCAGCAGGTCGGAGAGGGAGTTGCCGCCGAGCCGGTTGGAGCCGTGCATGCCGCCGGCC
This sequence comes from Streptomyces sp. P3, assembly GCF_003032475.1. NCBI lineage: Bacteria > Bacillati > Actinomycetota > Actinomycetes > Kitasatosporales > Streptomycetaceae > Streptomyces > Streptomyces sp. P3. Next base: position 892,178 of record NZ_CP028369.1, on the reverse strand, counting down.
ACCTCGCCGGACGCGTACAGTCCCGGCACCCCCCGTGCGGCGGCCGTGTCGGAGTCGACCGCGATGCCGCCCATCACGTAGTGGCAGGTCGGCCCGACCTCCATGGCCTCGGCGGTGATGTCGACGTCCGCGAGCTCCTTGAACTGGTGGTACATGGAGGGCAGCCGGCGCTTGATGACGTCGGCGGGCATCCGTGTCGACACGTCCAGGAAGACCCCGCCGTGCGGGGAGCCGCGGCCCGCCTTCACCTCGGAGTTGATGGCGCGGGCCACCTCGTCACGGGGGAGCAGCTCAGGCGGACGCCGGTTGTGGTCCGGGTCCTCGTACCAGCGGTCGCCCTCCTCCTCCGACTCGGCGTACTTCTCCTTGAAGACGTCGGGGACGTAGTCGAACATGAACCGCCTGCCCTCGGAGTTGCGCAGCACCCCGCCGTCCCCGCGGACGGACTCCGTGACGAGGATGCCCTTCACCGACGGCGGCCAGACCATGCCCGTCGGGTGGAACTGCACGAACTCCATGTTGAGCAGGGGCGCCCCGGCGAGCAGGGCCAGCGCGTGGCCGTCGCCGGTGTACTCCCACGAGTTCGACGTGACCTTGAAGGACTTGCCGATGCCGCCGGTCGCGATCACCACGGCGGGCGCCTGCAGGACGAAGAAGCGGCCGGTCTCGCGTTCGTAGGCGAAGACACCGCTCACTCTCGACCCGTCCTTGAGGATCCGGGTGACCGTGCACTCCTGGAAGACCTTCAGCCGTGACTCGTAGTCGCCGGTCTCCTTGTGGTCCTCCTGCTGGAGCGAGACGATCTTCTGCTGGAGGGTGCGGATCAGTTCCAGGCCCGTCCGGTCGCCGACGTGGGCGAGGCGCGGGTACTCGTGGCCGCCGAAGTTGCGCTGGGAGATCCGGCCGTCGGCGGTGCGGTCGAAGAGCGCGCCCCAGGTCTCCAGCTCCCAGACCCGGTCCGGGGCCTCCCGGGCATGCAGCTCGGCCATCCGCCACTGGTTGAGGAACTTCCCGCCGCGCAGCGTGTCGCGGAAGTGGACCTGCCAGCTGTCGTGCTCGTTGGCGTTGGCCATCGCCGCCGCGATGCCGCCCTCGGCCATCACCGTGTGCGCCTTGCCGAACAGCGACTTGCAGATGACGGCGGTGCGGGCGCCCCGCTCGCGCGCCTCGATGGCGGCCCGCAGCCCGGCGCCTCCCGCGCCGACCACGACGACGTCCCACTCCTGGCGGTCGACCACGGACATCAGCAGGCCCCACTCATCAGGTTCGGCAGCATCTAGAAAAACCTCGGATCGTCGAAGACACCGGACGCGACGAGATAGACGTAGAAGTCGGCGAGCGCCACGCTCACCAGCGACGCCCAGGCCAGCTGCATGTGGCGGGCGTTGAGCCTGCCGACGAACTGCCACGCCCGGTAGCGCACGGGGTGCCTGGAGAAGTGCTTCAGTTTGCCGCCGACGATGTGCCGGCAGGAGTGGCAGGAGATCGTGTACGCCCAGATCAGCCCGATGTTCACCAGGAAGACGACGGTGCCGAGTCCCATGTGCCCCCACGCGTAGTGCTCGTCGCGGAAGGCGAGCACGGTGTCGTAGGTGAGGATCCCGGCGACGACGATCGCGGCGTAGAAGAAGTACCGGTGGAGGTTCTGCAGGATGAGCGGGAAACGGGTCTCGCCGGTGTACTTCGCGTGCGGCTCGGCCACCGCGCAGGCCGGGGGCGAGGCCCAGAAGCCCCGGTAGTAGGCCTTGCGGTAGTAGTAGCAGGTCAGCCGGAAGCCGAGCGGGAAGATCAGGATGATGATCGCGGGGGAGATCCCCCACCAGGCGCCGAAGAGCTCCGCGTTGGGGCCGTGCCGCATCGTGTCGCAGTTCTCCGCCAGGCACGGGGAGTAGAACGGCGAGACGTAGGGGGCCGCGTAGTAGTCGGCGTTCGCGAAGGCCCGCCAGGTCGAGTAGACGATGAAGGCCAGCAGACCGGCGGCGGTGGCGGCGGGGGCCAGCCACCAGCGGTCGGTCCGCAGATGGGGCGCGGCGATCGCGGCGCGGCCGGCGCCGCGTACGCCGCTCGGGGGACGGTGGTCGGTGGGTGAGGGTTCCGTACCAGTGGCCAACGCAGGACTCCGGTTCGGGTCGGGAGGCTCGGGTCGGGGGGCTCGGGTCAGGGGGCGTGGCGGTCCCGGGCGCCGAGTCCCTCGTCGTCCGTGTCGATCCACAGGGAGTCGTCGTAGGGGGTGTCGGGGATGGTGACCAGTTCGGGCTTGCGCGGCGCGCCGGGATGGGCGGCCGCCTCGCGCAGCAGTGCGACGCTCTCCCGCAGGTGGTCCGCGTCGGTGCGGACGCGGCGCATCTCCAGGCCGCCGCTGCCGATCTGCTGTTCCAGGCGGCCGACGGACCGGGAGAGGTCGTCGAGGCAACGCTGGACGGTTGTCAGGTCGTCGTGCACGGACATGACATGACCTCGCTTCCGTGGGCAGGGCCAGGGACGGCAACGCTCATGCGCCTGCGAGTGTTGCGCGTCACACCGGTGGATGTGAAGGCGTGTGCAGTGATTGGCGGATACGCAGGGGTGCGGAGGGAGTGCGGAGGGGGTGCGTTGCTCCGCACGAGTGGGGTTGCGGGTCCCTGCCGCCGTGTCGCTCCCGGCAGGCGAACCCTTTCCTCTTCAGTAAGTCGTAGATCTGATCAACTCCAAAATACCGCCAAATGTGATCAGAACGCACTGCCAGCGGCTCCCCGGAGGTACCAGATGTCGAAGTCCTGCGACAGCGTCGGACTGCGTTCGGTCATGCGCTCGGTCGCCTTCCTGTCCGCGGGCGTGCTCGCGGCGCCCCTGCTGACCGGCTGCGGGTCCACGGACGAGGCGGGCCGCCCGTTGGCCCGCCAGGACATCGCCCGGACCGCCCGCGCCCAGGTCGCCGACGGCGGGACGCTGCGCTGGGCCGTGGACGCGGTGCCCGAGACCCTCAACACCTTCCAGGCGGACGCCGACGCCGCCACGACCCGGGTCGCCCAGGCCGTGCTGCCGTCGATGTTCCGGATCGACGCGCAGGGCCGGCCGCAGCGCGACGCGGACTATCTGGAGTCCGCGAAGGTCGTCGACACCGAGCCCAAGCAGGTCGTCCTGTACAAGCTCAGCCAGCAGGCCGTCTGGAGCGACGGCCGGGAGATCGGCGCCGCCGACTTCGCCGCGCAGTGGCGCGCCCTGTCCGGCAAGGACAGCGCCTACTGGACCGCCCGCAACGCCGGCTACGAGCGCATCGAGAAGATCGAGCGCGGCGACGACGACCTGGAGGTCAGGGTCACCTTCAGCCGCCCGTACGCCGACTGGCGCTCGCTCTTCTCCCCGCTGTACCCGAAGGACGTCATGGGCACGCCGGACGCCTTCAACGACGGGGCGCGGCGCAAACTGAAGGTGAGCGCCGGTCCGTTCCGCGTACAGAAGGTCGACACCAAGAACCACCAGGTGCACCTCGCCCGCAACCCACGCTGGTGGGGCAGGCCGGCCAAGCTCTCCGAGATCACGCTGACGGCCGTCAAGCGCGACGAACGGGCCTCCGCGCTGGCCGCCGGGAAGATCGACCTGGCCGAGGTGGATCCGGCCACGGCGCAGCGCGTCGACGGCGCGGCGGGCGGGGCGGCGGGGCCGCCGGCCGACGCCGTCGCCGGCTCCGGGCGGGCCGCCGAGCAGACCCTGCGGGCGTGGGCCCGGGCCCACGGCCTGTCCGTGGCCGAGGACACGGACCAGGACGAGGACAGGGGCACGGAGAAGTCCGGGGCCGGGAACAAGGGCAAGGACGAGGCCAAGGACAAGCGCAAGGACCAGGGCGGGACCGGGGAGTCGGCCGAGGACGACCGGAAGGCGCTCACCGATCTGCGCAGGGCGGTCGCGCGGTTCGAGCAGCAGCAGAAGGCGCTGCGCGCCGTCGAGGTGCGCAGATCGCTGGAGCCCGCCTACACCCAGCTCGCCCTGAACGGTGAGACCGGCCCGCTCGCGGACGAGCGGGTGCGGCGGGCCGTGGCCCGGGCCCTGGACCGCGGGGAACTGGCCGAGCTCGTGCTGAAGCCGCTGAGGCTGCCCGCGGAGCCCGTCGGCAGCCACCTCGCTCTCGCCGGGCAGGACGTCTACGCCGACAACAGCGGAGCGATCGGCGACCAGGACGCCGCCGAGGCGCGGGCCCTGCTCGCGGACGCCGGCTGGGTGCTCGGCGGTCCGGTCAGGGAGAAGGGCGAGAAGGCGGCCGGCTCCGCGGGGAAGAAGGCGGCCGGCTCCACGCGGGAGAAGACCGGCGACTCCGAGGACGGCGACGGCACCTACGTCGTCGGCGAGGACGACAAGGCGCCCGGCGTGACCGGCCGCGGGGAGACGACCCGCGCGGCGGGCGGCGAGACGGCAAGGAACAGCGCCAGTGGCGCGGACGGCGGCCACCGGCTCGCCCAGGACGGCGCGCAGTACCGGCAGGCCGGCCGGGGCGGCTTCCCCGGCGCCTACGCCCCGATGGGCACCGCCGCCCCCAAGGGCTCCGGCGAGCCGACGGGCACCGCCGTCCCGAAGGCCTCCGCCGCCCCGGCCGGTACCGCGGGCAAGGCGCTGGCCAAGGACGGCAAGGCGCTCAGCCTGCGGTTCGTGCTGCCGTCCGGGCCCGGATCGGAGTCCCTCGAGGCGGTCGCCGAGCGGATCACGAAGATGCTGGCGAAGGTCGGCATCCGCACGGAGATCACCAAGGTCCCGGACGAGAGCTACTTCAAGGACCACATCGCGTCCGGCCAGTACGACCTCGCCCTTTACTCCTGGCCGGCCTCAGCCTTCCCCGCCACCGACGCCCGGCCGATCTACGCCAAGCCGCAGCCGGCCGCCGACGGCTCGCTCAGCGTCGAGCAGAACTACACACGGGTCGGCACCGACCAGGTCGACCAGCTGTTCGACCAGGCGCTCGCGACGCTGGACGAGGGCCGCAGCCGCTCCCTGCTCCGCAAGGCGGACTCGCGGATCTGGGCGGCTGCCGGATCGATTCCTCTCTACCAGCGCCCCCAGCTCACGGCGGTCCGCAAGAACGTGGTGAACGCGGGCGCATTCGGATTCCAGACCCCCGTCTACGAGGACATGGGCTTCCTGAAGAACAGCGTGAAGACCCCCTCCGGCCAGGCCGGGAGCCCCTCCGCGAGCGCCTCCCGCGAGTGATCGGGAGGTGAGCGGCCGGTGACCCCGGTGGCCCTGCGGAGGCCGTCCCCCGCAGGGCCACGTACCATGGGGTGAGGCCGTGGCGTGTCAAGCCCGGCAGGGCCCGCGTAACACAGACGTACGCAGCAGGGTCGCCCTCACACTCCGGGAGAACGCCGCTTTATGGCCACGCGCCACGACATTCGCAACGTAGCCATCGTCGCCCACGTCGACCACGGCAAGACGACTCTGGTCGATGCCATGCTCAAGCAGGCGGGCGCCTTCGCCGCGCACGCCGCCGAGTCGCTCGACGACCGCATGATGGACTCGAACGACCTGGAGCGTGAGAAGGGCATCACGATCCTCGCCAAGAACACGGCGGTGAAGTACCACCCCAAGGACGGGGGGGACGTCGTCACCATCAACATCATCGACACCCCCGGCCACGCCGACTTCGGCGGTGAGGTCGAGCGCGGCCTGTCGATGGTGGACGCCGTCGTGCTGCTGGTGGACGCCTCCGAGGGTCCGCTGCCCCAGACCCGCTTCGTGCTGCGCAAGGCGCTGCAGGCCCGCCTGCCCGTCATCCTGTGCATCAACAAGACGGACCGCCCGGACTCGCGCATCGACGAGGTCGTCAACGAGGCCTACGACCTCTTCCTCGACCTCGACGCCGACGAGGACCAGATCGAGTTCCCGATCGTCTACGCCTGCGCGCGGGACGGCGTCGCCTCGCTGACCAAGCCGGAGGACGGCACGGTCCCGAAGGACAGCGACAACCTGGAGCCCTTCTTCTCCACGATCCTGTCGCACGTCCCGGCCCCCGAGTACGACGAGGAGGCCCCGCTCCAGGCGCACGTCACCAACCTGGACGCCGACAACTTCCTCGGCCGTATCGCGCTGCTGCGCGTCGAGGAGGGCGAGCTCCGCAAGGGCCAGACCGTCACGTGGATCAAGCGTGACGGCTCGATGTCCAACGTGCGCATCACCGAGCTGCTGATGACCGAGGCGCTCACCCGCAAGCCCGCCGAGGTGGCGGGCCCCGGTGACATCTGCGCCGTGGCCGGCATCCCGGAGATCATGATCGGCGAGACCCTGGCCGACCCCGAGAACCCGGTCGCGCTGCCGCTCATCACGGTCGACGAGCCGGCGATCTCCATGACCATCGGCACCAACACCTCGCCGCTGGTCGGCCGTGGCGGCACCGGCAAGGGCGCCGACAACAAGGCCGCGGTCAAGGACCGCAAGGTCACGGCCCGTCAGGTCAAGGACCGCCTCGACCGCGAGCTGGTCGGTAACGTCTCGCTGCGCGTGCTCGACACCGAGCGTCCCGACGCCTGGGAGGTCCAGGGCCGTGGTGAGCTCGCGCTGGCCATCCTGGTCGAGCAGATGCGCCGCGAGGGCTTCGAGCTGACCATCGGCAAGCCGCAGGTGGTCACCAAGGACGTCGACGGCAAGGTCTACGAGCCCGTCGAGCGCATGACGATCGACGTGCCCGAGGAGCACATGGGCGCGGTCACGCAGCTCATGGGCGTCCGCAAGGGCCGGATGGACAACATGTCCAACCACGGCTCGGGCTGGGTCCGCATGGAGTTCGTCGTGCCGTCGCGCGGTCTCATCGGCTTCCGTACCGAGTTCCTGACCGGTACGCGCGGCACGGGCATCGCGCACTCCATCCACGAGGGCCACGAGCCGTGGTTCGGCACGCTGACGACCCGTAACAACGGCTCGCTGGTCGCCGACCGCGCCGGCGCCGTCACCGCGTTCGCGATGACGAACCTCCAGGAGCGCGGCGTGCTGTTCACCGACCCCGGCACCGAGGTGTACGAGGGCATGATCGTCGGCGAGAACTCGCGCTCCGACGACATGGACGTGAACATCACCAAGGAGAAGAAGCTCACGAACATGCGGTCCTCGTCGGCCGACTCGTTCGAGGCGATCGTGCCGCCGCGCAAGCTCTCGCTCGAGCAGTCGCTGGAGTTCTGCCGCGACGACGAGTGCGTCGAGGTGACCCCGGAGGCCGTGCGCATCCGCAAGGTCGTGCTCGACCAGCGCGACCGCGCCCGCACCGCCAGCCGCGCCAAGCACGGCTGATCAGCGCCGATCACGGCGGATCAGCGCCAAGCTCGGCTGATCCGCGGGCAGTTCACCGCTCCGGCATGTTCCGCAGCCCGGGTTCCCCCGTCACGGGGGCGCCCGGGTTCCGTGCGAACGGCCGCGGGCGGGGCTGCCGGACGGGGGTTGCGGGCGCGGCGACCGGGGCGACCGGCCCCGGGGAGGGCGCGGCCGTAAGGCCGTCGTCAGGGTTCGCGGACGGCTGGCGCCGCGATCCGCCGTACCGCCTCGGCGGCCGTGACCATCGCCCGGGCACCGCGGGCGGCGTCCCGGTAGTGGTCCGCGCGCACCGGCTCGGCGTCGTCCAGCCGCACGTGGACGGCGACGAGGCAGCCCCGGCTGCCGAACCGGGCCCGCTCACGCGGTCATTGACGGATGAGAGTGTGCGACGGCAGCACCGGGAAGCAGTTGCACACCGCGCGCCCTGCGGTCCGCGGCCGGCCGCGTGGACGCCGGATGCGCGGCGCGTTCGCCGCCGAGGTCAGATGCACGAACATCGCCATGGGCCCGCACGGTAGGCGTGCCCGGGATGCGGCGTCCGCGCCGATCGGGCCGGGGAGATGGCAAGGTGACGGCGGCCGGAAGGCCGCCGGGACCAGCAGGAGGCTGTGCGGCCGGTGTTAAGGAACACGTAGGGAAAACCCTTCGTTCTGCGCCGGGGGGTCCGCTTCGAGCCACTTTCCCTACTAGCCTGCTGTGTGAACGGAGAGTCTGCGCCGCGTCGGCGCGTCTCCGTGAGCCGCCGGGCGCCCCGTGTGGGGCGTGCCGAGCCGGCCCGTACGCCCGGGTGTGCGGGCGCAAGTGATTTTCCCCTTGTGGCGTCCGGAATGCGGACAGTGATCCCCGATAGATGTGTAACAAGTCCGTTTCGCAGGGATCTTTCTGCTAACTGTTTGTCCGGATTTTGGAAGAAGTACACGCCAGGTGTGATCGAACCGAGACCTCGTGGGTGTGGTTCGGTCAGATTCCATGCCAGATAGTTAGGCGCGTAGAGCTCGGGGTTGACGGGTCATGCGCTGCAGGGGGCGGCGACTCACGAGCCTGCGGGGGTACTCCACCTTCTCCGTCCTTGTCGACCGGGTGAGTGCTGTGTGCTCCCTTTTGCGGTGAAAACCAGGACTCACGAGGAGGAACCCCATGCGTGGTGCCAACAGCGCCAAGTGGGTGGCGGGGGCGATCGTCATTGCTCTCGCCGCGACTGCCTGTGGTGGCAGTGACGACGACAGCAGCAGCAGCAGCGGCAAGGGCTCGGGCAAGGCCGGCGGCACCTTCCGGCTGGGCATCACGGAGCCGGTCGCCATCGACCCGTACAACTCCCAGGAGTCCGAGGGCATCCTCGTCACGGACAACCTCTTCACGGGGCTGTACGAGCCGACCGCCGACGGCAAGGTCATTCCGGCCCTCGCCACCTCCAAGGAGGTCAGCGCGGACGGCAAGACCTGGACCTTCAAGATCAAGCCGGGCACCAAGTTCTCCAACGGCGAAGCGGTGGACGCCGAGGCGTTCATCCGCGGCTGGAACCGCGTGGTGCAGAAGACGGCGGCTTCCGACGTCGCGTACCACCTGGCCGGCATCGCGGGCTTCGAGGACGTCCAGGCGGGCAAGGCGCCCACCATGTCCGGCCTCAGTGCCCCGGACGCCAACACCCTCCAGGTGAAGCTCTCCGCCCCGGACTTCGAGTTCTACGTCAAGACCACGCACACGGTCTTCAGCCCGGTGCCCAAGGTCGCGGGCGACGCGAAGAACAAGACGTACAACGACGCGCCGATCGGCAACGGCCCCTTCAAGATGCAGGGCACCTGGCAGCACAACACGTCGATCACGCTCGTCCGCAACGACGGCTACGGTCTGACCAAGGCCAAGCTCGACGAGGTCAAGATCTCCATCCTCAACTCCAACAACGGCGTCACGCTGGAGTACCAGGGCTTCGAGGCGGGCACCTTCGACTGGGCCCGTATGCCCACCCCGCAGCTGCCGGCCGCCAAGGCCAAGTACGACGCGCAGGGTGAGTGGATCGACGAGAACACGAACGGGATGAACTACCTTCTCCCGATCACCGACAACGGTCCGCTGAAGGACAAGAAGGCCCGCGAGGCCATCTCGTACGCCATCGACCGGGACGCCATCATCAAGGGCGTCTTCCAGGGCATGCAGACCAAGTCGACGACGATCCTGCCGCCCGCCTTCGCCAGCGTGTACCAGAAGGACCTGTGCCAGTCCTGCATCAAGTCGGACCCGGCGAAGGCCAAGCAGCTCGCGAAGGAGGCCGGTCTCACCCCCGGCACCACCCTCGAGCTCGGCTACAACACGGGCGCGGGCCACGAGGAGTGGATCCAGGCCGTCAAGCAGCAGGTCGAGAAGGTCCTCGGCGTGAAGGTGAAGGCGACCGGCAAGCCGTTCGCCGAGCTGCTCGCCGACCAGCAGAAGGCGGGCGCCACGGGCATGTACCGCTTCGCGTGGGGCGCTGACTACCCGACGCCGGACAACTTCCTGTACCCGCTGCTCGACACCGCGTCCATCAACAAGGACGCGTCGGGCAAGGTCACCGGTGACAACCGCGGCCGTTACAGCAACCCGGCGTTCGACGCCCTGCTGGCCAAGGCCCGCGCCACCGAGGCCGAGGCCGGCCGCAACGACCTGTACAAGCAGGCGGAGAAGCTCGCCATGGACGACATGGCCCTGATCCCGCTGTGGAACCGCACCCAGCTGCGTCTCGCCAACACCAAGAAGTTCGCCGACATCAAGATGGACTTCCACGAGGACCCGAACCTCGCCGAGATCAGCATGAAGTAACCGGGCGCCGCGCAACGCGGCGTCTGGAGACGGGGGCCGTGGGAACCGGGACGCAGTCTCGGATGCCACGGCCCTCGACGACCGTCGGGAGCGGTGTGATCCACTCTCCCGCCCCTTACCCCTACCGCCCCACCAACCTGGGGAGAGGGAGCTGCCACGAAGCGGCAGCGAGGCAGAGAGGCAAGACATGGGAAGGTATGTGGTCCGCAGGCTGGGCCAGTTGGTCGTCGTCGTGCTCGGAGCGACGATGATCCTGTTCGCCTGCCTGTTCGTGCTCCCGGGTGACCCGGTCGGGCAGATCGCGGGCAGCGACAAGGCACGCGACCCCGCGGTGATCGCCCAGCTGCACAAGCAGTACGGACTCGACGACCCGCTGATCGTGCAGTACGGCAACTACGTGGGCAAACTCGTCCAGGGAGACCTCGGCCAGGACTACACGCAGAGCCGGCCGGTCTCCGAGATCCTCGGTCCGAAGCTGGCCAACACGGCCAAGCTGGCCGTCGCCGCGATCGTGCTCGACATCATCATCGGCATCTCGGTCGGTGTGCTGGCGGCGATGCGCAGGTACTCGATCTGGGACGTGTCGGCGACGTTCATCACCACTCTGGCGATCGGCGTCCCCTCCATCGTGCTCGGCATGATCATGCAGCGTGTCTTCGTCATCGAGCTGGGCTGGTTCCCGCTGATCGCCGACGACAGCTTCAACTCGCTGGTCCTGCCGGCCGTGACGCTGGCGATCATCGACGCGGCACTCGTCGCCCAGCTGGCCCGCAGCACGATGCTCGAAGTCCTGGGCGCCGACTACGTCAAGACGGCCGTGGCCAAGGGACTTCCCCGGCGCACGGTGCTCTCGCGGCACATCCTGCGCAACTCGGTCATCCCCGTGATCACCTATCTGGGCATCTCCTTCGGTGGTCTCCTCGGCGGAGCGATCATCACCGAGACGATCTTCAACTGGAACGGCATCGGTCTCGCGCTGATCCAGGCGATCCAGCAGAACAACAACCCCGTCATCGTGGGCGTGGTGACCATCAGCGTGGCGGTCTTCGTCGTGCTGAACCTGGTCGTCGACCTGCTGTACGCCGCTCTGGACCCGCGTATCCGACTGGCCTGACCCGTAGGGCCGCCCCCATCTAGGAGTCACACCATGACCGAACTCGCCACAGGCGCGGGCGAGCCGAAGACGGCCGACCCCGTCTCGGCCCCCCAGGGCGCCGAACCCAGCGTCGTCAGGGTCAGCCAGTGGTCCGACATCCGGCACCGCTTCGTGCAGAACAAGCTCGCCGTGCTCGGCCTGGCCATCATCGTCGTCCTCATCCTCGCCGCGATATTCGCGCCCCTGCTCGCGCCGCACGACCCCCTCGAGCAGGACCTGAACGCGACCCTGCAGTCCCCGGGCGCGGACCACTGGCTCGGCACCGACTCGCTCGGCCGCGACCAGCTCTCCCGCCTCATCTACGGCAGCCGCATCGCCATGATCGTCGGTCTCGCCTCGATCCTCGTCGCGATGACCCTCGGCATCCTCTTCGGCGCGCTGGCCGGTTACTACGGCCGCTGGCTGGACACCGTGATCATGCGCGTGGCGGACATCTTCTTCGCCTTCCCGCTGCTGATCGGCGCCATCGTCATCATCCTGCTCATGGGCCGTGGCGTGATGCCGGTGGTCCTGTCGCTGGGCATCTTCTCCTGGGCGACGTTCGCCCGGCTGCTGCGCAGTCAGATCCTGTCGGTGCGTGAGATGGACTACGTGCACGCGGCGAAGGCGCTCGGCGCGAGCCAGGGCCGGATCATCCGCAAGCACATCCTGCCCAACTCGCTGACGTCGGTCCTGGTGTACGGCACCAGCAACGTCGGCATCGCGATCGTGGCCGAGGCGTCGCTGTCCTACCTGGGCGTCGGCGTCGACCCCGAGGTCGCGGAGTGGGGCAACATGATCGCCGCGGGCCGCGGGTTCATGGGAGTCAAGGACTTCATGTGGACCTACCCCAGCATCGCGATCGTCATCACCGCGCTGGGCTTCATCCTGCTGGGCAACGGCCTTCGCGACGCGCTCGACCCGAAGCTCCGGTGATCCGCAGCCATGAGTCGAACCCCCTTGAGCAAGCAAGACGAAGGTGATGGCATGACCAGCCTGGAGCAGGCTCCCTCGAACGCCGGGCCGGACGGTTCCGCGCCCCTTCTCGAAGTCCGCGACCTGCACGTGGAGTTCAAGATCCGTGACTCCGTGACCAAGGCGGTCAACGGTGTCAACTACAGCGTCAACGCGGGCGAGACGCTCGCCGTGCTGGGCGAGTCGGGCTCCGGCAAGTCCGTCACGGCGCAGGCCGTCATGGGCATCCTGGACAGCCCTCCCGGGCGGATCAGCAAGGGCGAGATCTTCTTCCAGGGCCAGGACATCCTGAGCCTGCCGGAGAGCGAGCGGCGCAAGCTGCGCGGCGCCAAGATGGCGATGATCTTCCAGGACGCGCTGTCGTCCCTCAACCCCGTGCTCTCCGTCGGCTTCCAGCTGGGCGAGATGTTCCGCGCCCACCAGGGGCTGTCCCGCAAGGACGCCAAGGGCAAGGCCATCGAGCTGATGGACCGGGTGCGCATACCCGCCGCGCGTCAGCGCGTCGGCGACTACCCGCACCAGTTCTCCGGCGGTATGCGCCAGCGCATCATGATCGCCATGGCACTGGCGATGGAACCGGACCTGATCATCGCCGACGAGCCGACCACCGCGCTCGACGTGACGGTCCAGGCCCAGGTCATGGACCTGCTCGCGGAGTTGCAGCGCGAGTACCAGATGGGTCTGATCCTCATCACCCACGACCTCGGCGTGGTCGCGGACGTGGCCGACAAGATCGCGGTCATGTACGCCGGCCGCATCGTGGAGACCGCGCCGGTGCACGAGCTGTACAAGCGCCCCGCGCACCCGTACACCCGCGGCCTGCTGGACTCGATCCCGCGCCTGGACCAGAAGGGCCAGGAGCTGTACGCGATCAAGGGTCTGCCGCCCAACCTGCTGAACATCCCCGCCGGTTGCGCCTTCAACCCGCGCTGCCCCAAGGCACAGGACATCTGCCGTACGGAGGTCCCGGCGCTGCTTCCGGTGACCGAGCAGGACGGCACCGAGCTGGTCGGCCGAGGTTCGGCATGCCACTTCTGGAAGGAGACGATCCATGGCTGAGCTCAGCAAGAACGACGAGCGCCAGGACGCCACACCGAACGTCTCCGAGGTGGAGGCCGTCGACGTGCAGTCGGAGACGGAGGCCGTCGCCGCGATCGAGGCTCCCGTCGAGCGCGGTGAGCCCATCCTCCAGGTCCGCAACCTGGTCAAGCACTTCCCGCTGACCCAGGGCATCCTGTTCAAGCGTCAGGTCGGCGCGGTCAAGGCCGTCGACGGGGTCTCGTTCGACCTCCACCAGGGCGAGACCCTGGGCATCGTCGGCGAGTCGGGCTGCGGCAAGTCGACGGTCGCCAAGCTCCTGCTGAACCTGGAGCAGGCCACCGCCGGAGAGATCTTCTACAAGGGCCAGGACATCACCAAGCTGTCCGGGCGTGCCCTCAAGGCGGTCCGGCGCAACATCCAGATGGTGTTCCAGGACCCGTACACCTCGCTCAACCCGCGGATGACGGTGGGCGACATCATCGGGGAGCCGTACGAGATCCACCCCGAGGTGGCCCCGAAGGGCGACCGGCGCCGTAAGGTCCAGGACCTGCTGGACGTCGTCGGACTCAACCCGGAGTACATCAACCGGTACCCGCACCAGTTCTCCGGCGGCCAGCGCCAGCGCATCGGCATCGCGCGCGGCCTCGCGCTCAACCCGGAGATCATCGTCTGCGACGAGCCGGTCTCGGCCCTGGACGTGTCGGTCCAGGCGCAGGTCATCAACCTGATGGAGCGACTGCAGGAGGAGTTCAACCTCTCCTACCTCTTCATCGCGCACGACCTGTCGATCGTCCGGCACATCTCGGACCGGGTCGGCGTGATGTACCTCGGCAAGATGGCCGAGATCGGCACGGACGAGCAGATCTACGAGCACCCGACGCACCCCTACACCCAGGCGCTGCTGTCGGCCGTGCCGGTGCCGGACCCGACGGCCCGCGAGCACCGCGAGCGGATCATCCTGTCCGGTGACGTCCCCTCCCCGGCCAACCCGCCCTCGGGCTGCCGCTTCCGCACCCGCTGCTGGAAGGCCGAGGACAAGTGCGCGCAGGAGGCGCCGCTGCTCGCGATCCCGGAGCGGTTCAAGGGCTCCGACTCGCAGGCCGCCCATGAGTCGGCCTGTCACTTCGCCGAGGAGAAGGACGTCGTCCACGCGGCCTGACGCCGAGCCGAGAGCTCACCCCCGTCCGCGGCCTCCGGCAGCCAGTGCTGCCGGAGGCCGCGGACGTCGGCGCACGTTCCCCACCTGTTTCCCCACCGGTTTCCCTGCCCCGACGTCCGCCCGCGCCGACCGGGCAGGCACGCGCAAGGCCAAGGACGACACGATGCTGCACCACGTCGAGCTGTGGGTCCCGGATCTGTCCCGGGCGTCGAGGGAGTGGGGCTGGCTGCTGGGCGGCCTCGGGTACGAGCTGTACCAGGACTGGGACCGGGGCCGCAGCTGGCGGCACGGTCCGACCTATCTCGTCGTCGAGCAGTCCCCGGCGATGCGGGACGACGGCGGCGGCCACGACCGGCTGCGCCCCGGCCTCAACCATCTCGCGTTCCACGCCGCGAGCCGGTCGGAACTCGACGCGCTGGTGGCACAGGCGCCCGCGCACGGCTGGACGCCCCTGTTCGCCGAGCGGTATCCGCATGCGGGGGGCCCGGAGCACTACGCGGGCTATCTGGAGAACTCCGACGGCTTCGAGGTCGAGCTGGTGGCCCACCCGCCCGCCGCCCACGACGAGCCCCGCCCGGACCCCGCGTAGCGCCCACCGCGCGCCCTGCCCTGCCCTCGCGCCCTGCCCTGCCCTCGCGCCCTGCCCCGCCCGGACCCCGCGTAACGCGCCGTCCTGCCCTCGCGCCCCGCCCGCGCCGCCGGCGGCCCATCAGGCTGCGTCGTGCCTCCGCGCGTCCCGCCACCGCGAGCCCTCGCGCCCCGCCTCTGCGCACCCCCGCCATCCGCGTGCCCCCGCGTCCCCACGCCCGCCCGCGCGTCCGTGTCCGCGTGCCCGCCGCAAGTGCCTCGCTTCCGCGTCCGCGCACCCGTTCGGTCGTCATGCGTCCGCGGCGTCCCATGCGTCCCGTGCGTCCGATGCACCCGTACGGACGGGTGAAAGTGCGTCGAATCGCTTATGTGTCGATATCACCTGGTAAAGGATCAGGTGACAGGGTGACAGGCGCGCAGTCAACGAGGAGGCATCCCATGCGTGGAGCCACGCACGCCAAGTGGGTCGCATGCGCGGCCGCGGCAGCGCTCACGGCGACGGCCTGCGGCGGCGGGGGGAGCGACAGCGGGAGCGGCAGCGGCGACGCCGGCGCGGTCCTCAGCTCCTCCTGGGGTGACCCGCAGAACCCGCTGGAGCCCGCCAACACCAACGAGGTGCAGGGTGGCAAGGTCCTCGACATGATCTTCCGGAGCCTGAAGCGGTACAACCCTGAGACCGGCGCGGCCGAGGACATGCTGGCAGAGAAGATCGCCACCACGGACTCGCAGAACTTCACCATCACGGTCAAGGACGGCTGGACGTTCAGCAACGGCGAGAAGGTGACGGCCAGTTCGTTCGTCGACGCCTGGAACTACGGCGCGAGCCTGAAGAACAACCAGAAGAACGCGTACTTCTTCGAGTACATCGACGGTTACGCCGCCACCCACCCCGCCGAGGGGGGCAAGCAGACCGCCGACACCCTCTCCGGGCTCAAGGTCGTCAACGACAAGACCTTCACCGTCAAGCTCACGCAGAAGTTCTCCACCTTCCCCGACACGCTGGGCTACCCCGCCTTCGCCCCGCTGCCGCAGTCCTTCTTCAGCGACCACGCCGGCTGGCTGAAGAAGCCGGTCGGCAACGGGCCCTACACGATCGCTTCCTACACCAAGGGCTCCCAGATGGAGCTGAAGAAGTGGGCGGGCTACCCCGGCCAGGACAAGGCGCAGAACGGCGGCGTGACCCTCAAGGTCTACACCGACAACAACACCGCCTACACCGACCTGATGGCCGGCAACCTCGACCTGGTCGACGACGTGCCCGCGGCCCAGCTCAAGAACGTCAAGGCCGACCTGGGGGACCGTTACCTCAACACCCCGGCCGGCATCATCCAGACCCTGGCGTTCCCGTTCTACGACAAGGAGTGGAACACCCCCGACTCGGACAAGGTCCGCACCGGCCTGTCCCGCGCGATCGACCGTGAACAGATCACCGACACGATCTTCCAGAAGACCCGTACCCCGGCCACCGACTGGACCTCGCCGGTGCTCGGCGAGGAGGGCGGCTTCAAGGAAGGCCTGTGCGGGGACGCCTGCGACTACGACCCCGCGGCCGCCAAGCAGCTCATCAAGGAGGGCGGCGGCCTCCCCGGCGGCCAGGTGAAGATCAGCTACAACGCGGACACCGGGTCCCACAAGCAGTGGGTCGACGCGGTCTGCAACTCGATCAACAACGCCCTCGACAACGACAAGGCCTGCGTCGGCAACCCGGTCGGCACCTTCGCCGACTTCCGCAACCAGATCACCGACCGGAAGATGAGCGGCCCGTTCCGGGCGGGGTGGCAGATGGACTACCCCCTCATCCAGAACTTCCTCCAGCCGCTCTACTACACGAACGCCTCCTCCAACGACGGCAAGTGGTCGAACAAGGACTTCGACACGCTGGTCAACCAGGCGAACGCCGAGACCGACACCGCCAAGGCCGTGCAGACCTTCCAGAAGGCCGAGGAGGTCGTCCGCGACAACATGGCCGCCATCCCGCTCTGGTACCAGAACGGCAGCGCCGGCTACTCGGAGCGGCTCTCGAACGTCAAGCTCAACCCGTTCTCCGTCCCGGTCTACAACGAGATCAAGGTCAGCTGATCCGCCGTGGGCCGGTATGTGATCCGGCGTCTGCTCCAGATGATCCCCGTGTTCATCGGGGCGACGCTGCTGATCTTCCTGATGGTGAACGTGATGGGCGACCCCATCGCCGGCCTGTGCGGTGACCGGCAGTGCGACCCGGCCACCGCCGCCCAGCTGAAGAAGGAGTTCGGCCTCGACAAGCCGGTGTGGCAGCAGTACCTGACCTACATGGGGAACGTCTTCACCGGAGACTTCGGTACGGCGTTCAACGGCCAGCCGGTCACCGAGCTGATGGCGACGGCGTTCCCGGTCACCATCCGGCTGACCATCGTCGCGATCGTCTTCGAGATCGTCATCGGCATCACCCTGGGCGTCGTGACGGGCCTGCGCCGGGGGCGGCCCGTCGACACCGGCGTCCTGCTGCTGACCCTCGTGGTCATCTCCGTCCCCACCTTCGTCACCGGTCTGCTGCTGCAACTGCTGCTCGGCGTGGAGTGGGGCTGGATCAAACCGTCGGTCTCCTCGGACGCCGAGTTCGGCGAACTGATCGTGCCGGGGCTGGTGCTGGCGTCGGTGTCACTGGCGTACGTCACCCGGCTGACCCGCACCTCGATCGCGGAGAACAAGCGGTCCGACTACGTCCGCACGGCCGTCGCCAAGGGGCTGCCGCGCCGCCGGGTCGTCACCCGGCATCTGCTGCGCAACTCCCTCATCCCGGTGGTCACCTTCATCGGCACCGACATCGGGGCCCTGATGGGCGGCGCGATCGTCACCGAGCGCATCTTCAACATCCACGGCGTGGGCTTCCAGCTCTACCAGGGGATCCTCCGCCAGAACACCCAGACCGTCGTCGGCTTCGTGACCGTCCTCGTCCTGGTGTTCCTGGTGGCCAACCTGCTGGTCGACCTCCTGTACGCCGTACTCGACCCGAGGATCCGCTATGCCTGAGCCGACGCCGGAGCATCATCTGCCGGGCGCGGGCCGCACGCCGGAGGACGGCGCCATCGCCGACACCGGCATGGGCGGTGCGATGGACCTCGCCACCGCGGAGGGGGAGACGCTGGAGAAGACCCCGGGCGGCCCGCAGGGCTCCGGCCCGTCCGAGAAGGCCCGCTCCCTGTGGTCCGACGCCTGGCGGGACCTGCGCCGCAACCCCGTCTTCATCATCTCGGGGCTGGTCATCCTGTTCCTGGTGTTCATCTCCCTGTGGCCCGGGTCCATCACCTGGCTGAGCCCCCTCAAGTGCGACCTGTCCAAGGCACAGGAGGGCTCCCAGCCCGGCCACCCCTTCGGCTTCGACGGTCAGGGCTGCGACGTCTACACACGCGTCGTCTACGGCGCCCGTACGTCCGTCACGGTCGGCGTCCTCGCCACGCTCGGCGTCGCGCTCTTCGGCAGCGTGCTCGGCGGCCTCGCCGGCTTCTTCGGCGGGTCGTGGGACGCGATCCTGTCCCGCGTCACCGACGTCTTCTTCGCCATTCCGGTCGTCCTCGGCGGCCTCGTCCTGCTCTCCGTGGTGACCAGCAACACCGTCTGGCCGGTCATCGGGTTCATGGTGCTGCTCGGCTGGCCGCAGATCTCCCGCATCGCCCGCGGTTCGGTGATCACGGCCAAGCAGAACGACTACGTCCAGGCGGCCCGTGCCCTCGGAGCCTCCCACTCCCGGCTGCTGCTGCGGCACATCACGCCCAACGCGGTCGCCCCGGTCATCGTCGTGGCGACCATCGCGCTCGGCACGTACATCGCGCTGGAGGCGACCCTGTCCTACCTCGGCGTCGGACTGAAACCGCCGACGGTCTCCTGGGGCATCGACATCTCCGCCGCCTCCCCGTACATCCGCAACGCCCCGCACGCCCTGCTGTGGCCCTCGGGCGCCCTGGCCCTCACGGTCCTGGCCTTCATCATGCTCGGCGACGCGGTCCGCGACGCCCTCGACCCGAAGCTGAGGTGACGGGCGGATGCTGCTCGAAGTGCGTGACCTGCACGTGGAGTTCCGCACCCGGGACGGGATCGCCCGGGCCGTCAACGGCGTCAGCTACGGCGTGGACGTGGGGGAGACGCTCGCGGTGCTCGGCGAGTCCGGGTCCGGCAAGTCCGTCACCGCCCAGGCGATCATGGGCATCCTCGACATGCCGCCCGGCCGGATCACCTCCGGCGAGGTCCTCTTCCAGGGCAGGGACCTGCTGAAGCTCAAGGAGGACGAGCGCCGCAAGGTGCGGGGGGCCGAGATGGCCATGATCTTCCAGGACGCCCTGTCGTCCCTGAACCCCGTGCTGTCGGTCGGCGACCAGCTGGGCGAGATGTTCGTCGTGCACCGCGGGATGTCGCGGAAGGACGCGCGCGCCAGGGCCGTGGAGCTGATGGACCGCGTCCGCATCCCGGCCGCCCGGGAACGGGTCAAGGACTACCCGCACCAGTTCTCCGGCGGCATGCGCCAGCGCATCATGATCGCGATGGCGATGGCCCTGGAACCGGCGCTGATCATCGCCGACGAGCCGACCACCGCGCTCGACGTGACGGTCCAGGCCCAGGTCATGGACCTGCTCGCGGAGTTGCAGCGCGAGTACCACATGGGCCTCATCCTCATCACCCATGACCTCGGCGTGGTCGCGGACGTCGCCGACCGCATCGCCGTCATGTACGCGGGCCGGATCGTCGAGTCGGCCCCCGTGCACGACATCTACAAGGCGCCGGCCCACCCCTACACCCGCGGCCTGCTCGACTCCATCCCGCGTCTCGACCAGAAGGGCCAGGAGCTCTACGCCATCAAGGGCCTGCCGCCGAACCTCATGCACATCCCGCCCGGCTGCGCCTTCAACCCGCGCTGCCCGATGGCCCGGCAGGTGTGCCGTACGGACGTCCCGCCGCTGTACGACGTCGAGGACTCCGACGCGGACCGCGCCAGCGCCTGCCACTTCTGGAGGGAGTGCCTGCATGGCTGAGCCGATTCTGGAGGTCAGCGGGCTGTTCAAGCACTATCCGCTGACCCGGGGCATCCTCTTCAAGAAGCAGGTCGGCGCGGTGAAGGCCGTCGACGGGGTCGACCTGGCCCTGCACCGCGGCGAGACCCTGGGCATCGTCGGGGAGTCGGGCTGCGGCAAGTCGACCGTCGCCAAGATGCTGGTCAACCTGGAGAAGCCGACGGCCGGCGAGATCCGCTACAAGGGCGAGGACATCACCAAGCTGTCCGGGCGTGCCCTCAAGGCGGTCCGGCGCAACATCCAGATGGTGTTCCAGGACCCGTACACCTCGCTCAACCCGCGGATGACGGTGGGCGACATCATCGGGGAGCCGTACGAGATCCATCCCGAGGTGGCGCCCAAGGGCGACCGGCGCCGCAAGGTCCAGGACCTGCTGGACGTCGTCGGACTCAACCCGGAGTACATCAACCGGTACCCGCACCAGTTCTCCGGCGGCCAGCGCCAGCGCATCGGCATCGCGCGGGGGCTGGCCCTGCGCCCCGAGGTGATCGTCGCCGACGAGCCGGTGTCCGCGCTGGACGTGTCGGTGCAGGCGCAGGTGATCAACCTGCTGGACCGGCTGCAGAGCGAGTTCGACCTGTCCTACCTGTTCATCGCGCACGACCTGTCGATCGTCCGGCACATCTCGGACCGGGTCGGGGTCATGTACCTCGGGCGGATCGTGGAGATCGGCCGCGACGCCGAGATCTACGACCATCCCACGCACCCGTACACCCAGGCCCTGCTGTCCGCGGTGCCCCTGCCGGACCCGGAGGCGCGCGAGCACCGGGAGCGGATCATCCTGGTCGGCGACGTGCCGTCGCCGACGAACATCCCCTCGGGCTGCCGCTTCCGCACCCGCTGCTGGAAGGCGCGGGAACGCTGCGCGCTGGAGGTGCCGGTGCTGGCCGTGCCGGCGGAGTTCCGCCATGCGACGGGGCCCGAGGCGCACGACTCGGCGTGTCACTTCGCCGAGCAGAAGCGGGTGGTCCCGCCGGAGGAACCGCAGGCCTGACGGAGACCGGGCGATCCGCCGCAACCGCACATTTGTACAGCAACCGCGTTAACACGCAGGCAACTTGGCCGACCCGATTCCGATATACGGACGCGTCAGGCTGAACAGCGTACGGCCGTGCGGGTGCCGTAAGCGGGCCGGGGCGCATGTCGTCCCGGCCCGTTGCCCCCTCTTTTGCGCCTGAACCGGCGCCGCTCTCGCGGACCTGGCTGAGGCTTCGTCGTGGTTCCTCAATCAATGGTTGCGCTGCTCCGTGGAGTGTTGCTGCTCAGGTGAGTCCGAGGGTACGGCGGAGGAAGTCCACCTGGAGCAGGAGCAGGTTCTCGGCGACCTGTTCCTGCGGGGTCATGTGGGTGACGCCCGACAGGGGGAGCACCTCGTGCGGGCGGCCGGCGGCGAGCAGGGCCGAGGACAGGCGCAGGGCGTGTGCGACGACCACGTTGTCGTCGGCCAGTCCGTGGACGATCATCAGCGGCCGGCGGGGTTCGGCGGGCTCGGCGAGCCCCTCGTCGGTGACCAGCGAGCTCTTCGCGTACGCCGTCGGCGATGTGGCCGGGTCGCCGAGGTAGCGCTCGGTGTAGTGGGTGTCGTAGAGCCGCCAGTCGGTCACCGGGGCGCCGGCGATTCCCGCGTGGAAGACGTCGGGGCGGCGCAGCACCGCGAGGGCGGCGAGCCAGCCGCCGAACGACCAGCCGCGGATCGCGACCCGGGAGAGGTCGAGAGGATGACTCTTCGCCAGATCCTCCAGCGCCTCGATCTGGTCGTCGAGGGCGACCGTGAAGTCGTGGTGGACGGCCTTCTCCCAGCCGGGCGAGCGGCCGGGTGTGCCCCGGCCGTCGGCGACGATCACCGCGAAGCCCTGGTCGGCGAACCACTGCGAAGTGAGGTGCGCGTTGTGCGCGGCCACCACCCGCTGGCCGTGCGGACCGCCGTAGGGGTCCATGAGCACGGGCAGAGGGGCGTCGCCGCGGTGGTTCGCAGGCATCAGCACGGCGCACGGAATGCGCCGTGCGCCCCCTTCGACGAGCTTCACGCGGGTCGACAGTCCCGGATCCGCCGCACAGGACCCGACGGACGTGACGGGCTTCCCGTCCCGCAGTACCCGTGCCACGGTGCCCGGCCGGTCCAGGACCGCCGACGTCAGCACGGTCACGTTCCCGGCGCGGACCGCCCCGTGCACTCCGGGCTCCTGGGAGAGGCGCTCGACGCCGAGCTCGTTCACCCGGTAGACGTGCACCTCGCCGACCTCGGGCGCCGCCGCGCCCGCTCCGGCGGACGCGGCGACCAGCACGTCGTCGGCCGTGACGTCCAGTACCGCCCGCACATGCAACTGGTCTCCGGTCAGCGGACGTTCGCCGACCGTGAGGACCCGCGCGCCGCCCTCGTCGGCGATCCTGACCAGCTGCCCCGAAGGGCTCCAACAGGGCACCCCAGGGAACAGTTCCAGCCAAATCCGATCTTCGTCGGCATGCACCATCCGGGTCGCTCCGGAGTCGGTGTCCACCGCCAGGAACAGCTGACTTCGCTGGTCGCGCGCCTGTACGAGCAGCAGCGGCGCCCCCGCCCCTGACCAGTGCACTCGCGCCAGATACGGATAGCGCGCACGATCCCAGACGACTTCCGTGCGCACCCCGTCGAGACCGAACACGAACAGCCGTACGTCAGCGTTGGCCGTCCCAGCAGCCGGATAGTGTACGTGGCGTGGGTCACGTTTCGGCTGAGCCGGATCGGAGATCCACCACCGCTCCACGGGCGTGTCGTCCACCCGGGCGACCAGCAGTCGGTCCGACTCCGGAGCCCACCAGAACCCGCGCGAGCGGGCCATCTCCTCGGCCGCGATGAACTCGGCCAATCCGTAGGAAACCGGGTCCGATTCCGGTTCCGCCACCGCCCGGTCGTCCTCGCCCTCCGCGCCGACCACCCGCAGAGCGCCCCCGGCGACATAGGCGACGAGTCGCCCGTCGGGGGACGGACGGGGGTCGATCACCGGTCCGGCGACCGGCAGCTCGGTGGCCGTACCGGCCCTCAGCTCGGCCGTGAAAAGCCGCCCTGACAAGGTGAAAGACGCCAGCTCCACGGCAGCGTCCGTGGCGTAGCCGACGATGCCCGCACCGGCCTCGCGGCTGCGTTCACGGCGAGCCCGCTCCTCGGTCGAGAGGTCCTCCGAAGCCCCGCCGAGGAGGGCGCGCGGGTCCGCGGCCAGGCGCTCCGTGCCGTCCGCCGGGTCGAGGACCCAGAGCGCGCCCGCCCGGTCCGTGCCGGAGCCGGAGCGCAGGAACACCACGCGGGAGCCGTCGGGAGCCACCGTGAACGAACGCGGCGCGCCGAGGGTGAAACGCTGGGTGCGGGCGTGCCGGCGGGGGAAGGAGTCGGACTCGGTCGTCATCCCCCGACCATATTGGCCATGCGACCCCCTTGTGCGGCTGTGCGCCGAGAGATGCGCGCCCACACGTAGTTATGATCACTAGCGCTGAGTGGGTATGAACCTGCTGGCAGTCGTATGGATTTACGTGTTACCTCGCTCTGTTTCCCCACGTTTCCCGGGTCCTTGGAGGTGAGCCGCCGTGGCACTCTCGATTTCGGCGGTGGTGCTGCTGGCGATCGTCGTCTTCTTGTTGATCAAGAAGTCGGGACTGAAGGGCGGTCACGCTGTCGTCTGCATCCTGCTCGGCTTCTATCTGGCCTCCTCGACGATCGCTCCCACCATCAGCGATCTGACGACGAGCGTGGCGAGCATGATCGGCAGCATCAAGTTCTGACGGAGGCCGAGGGTGAGCGCGGGTGGTCCGTCAGCCTTCGGACGCGTACGGCACGAAGTCGGCCCAGGCCTGCGGCGAGAGCAGCAGGCGCGGGCCGGCGGTGTGCTTGGAGTCGCGGACGTGGACGGTGCCGGGGCTCGTGGCGATCTCGACGCAGGAGTCGCCCTCGGTGCCGTCGCTGTAACTGCTCTTGAACCACGTCAGCTCGCAGTGGTCTCCGGTGGGGCGCTTGCGGATCATGTCTCTCCCAGCAGCTGCTCGATGAAGGCGAGTGACTCCCCGGGCGTCAGGGCCTCGGCCCGGATGGTGCTGTAGCGCAGTTCCAGGATCCGGAGTTCCTTCGGCTCCGTCGTCGGGCGGCCGTTGAACGCCCCGTCGGAGCGCCCGACGGCCGTGCCGTCTGCGAACTTCAGCAACTCGATCTTGCCATCCACTCCGGGGTGAGCGCCGCTCTCCGTCGGCATGACCTGGAACGTCACATTGCGCAACCGCGCGACCCCCAGCAAATGTTCGAGCTGTCGGCGTCGCACCATTGTGCCTCCGATGCGACGACGCAGGGCCGCCTCTTCCTGGACGAAGCTCAGCGCGGGAACGGGTGACTTGTCGAAGACCGCCTTCCGTGCCATGCGGGCGGCAACCAGGCGTTCCACTTCTTCCTCCGAGTAGGGCGGTTGCCTGGCCTCGAACAGGGCCCGCGCATGCTCCGGCGTCTGCAACAGCCCATGGAGGCTGAGGCCGACGTACACCCCGAGTTCGACGGCCTGCGCTTCCAGCTTGGCGATCTCGCGGACGTTCTTCGGGTAGCGGACCTTCTTCACGTCCTCCTTCATGGCCGAGAGCAGCCCGCCCGCGTCCAGCACCTTGTCGGCCTTGTCCAGGTACTCGGGGCGGGGGATCCGCTTGCCGCTCTCGATCTTGTAGACGAGGTCCTCGCCGTACCCGACCGCCAGCCCGAAGTCGGCCGCGCGCATCCCCACGGCCTCTCGCCGCAGCTTCAGCTGCCGCCCCACGGTCTCCACGACGGCGATGCCCCAGTCGTCGTCCGGGTCCACCTCCCAGCCGGGTTCGTCCGCCTCCTCCTTGAGCTGGACCGGCTTGCCGTTCAACTGCGTCATTCGCACCCCTCCGTCACCAGAACCGACAGTCCCGACACGACCGGACAAAGCCCGGACAGTCACCGTACGCAACGGCTCCATCACTGTTCACGGTATGCGTGACTGGCCACTCTGAGTCACGTGATTCAGGAATCCGTCTCCTTCGGGACCCGACCTCCCGGTCAGCACTTCCGCAACTTCAGCGTGCGGTTGTCCCCGACGCCCCGCGGAGCGCGCCTCGCCCGCCTGCTCACCGTCGAGCAACTGCGCTGCTGGGGAATGCCGGTGGACCCGGCCGGCCAGATCGTCGCCGAACTCGCGGCGAACGCGGTGACCCACGGTCGCGTACCGGGCCGGGACTTCAGGCTCTCGCTCTACGTCATCGCGCGCACGCTGCGCATCGAGGTGACCGACACGGCGGGGGACCGCCCGCCCCGGCCGCCGCATCCCGGCTCCGGCTCCGGCCCGGGCGTCGGCACCGAATCCGAGTCGGGCCGTGGGCTGCTCCTGGTCGAGGCGCTCGCCGACCGGTGGGGCTGGGCTCCCGAGTTGCGCCCGCGCAAGACGGTCTGGGCCGAACTCGTACTCCCGCCGGACGACGTTCAGGGTCGCCGCATCTCCTGACCGCCGCAAGCCCCGGACGAGGCGACGTGCGTCCGTCACCGGAACCCGGATTCCCGCGTTTCGGGGCACGTGGCGCTCTTTCCAAAGGACCACGACCGCGGAAAAGAACCCGACCAAGCCCCACCCCTCCCGCCCGTCGAGCAAACTCACTCCCGCGAGTGAATATGCCCAACTCGACTGGATTCGGTACGGGTTGCCTGCCTTACGCTCAGCGCAACGCGGCACAGAGCCACAGCCCTGCGCCACCACCGCAGACATGCGACGGCCCCCGCCGGGACGGCAATCCCAGTGCGAGGGCCTGACCACCGAGGAAGTAGGGCTTC
The DNA here is from genome assembly GCF_003032475.1 of Streptomyces sp. P3. NCBI lineage: Bacteria > Bacillati > Actinomycetota > Actinomycetes > Kitasatosporales > Streptomycetaceae > Streptomyces > Streptomyces sp. P3. The sequence goes on along the minus strand of NZ_CP028369.1, from coordinate 866,382 downwards.
CCGATGGATACCGAAAACCCTAGCGCGCCCTCATGCGCCGAGTCCCGTAACGCGGGTAAAAACCACCCCCGCGCGGGCGGACTCACCCACGACAACGCCCAGCACACCACCCGCTTCACCGTGATCGGCAACCACCTCGCCCAGCACCGGGAGCTGTCGCTCCTGGCGATCGGCCTTGGCGTGCACATCCAGTCGCTGCCCAAGGGCGCCCGTGTCGACATCAAGTCCCTCACCGCACGCTTCCCCGAGGGCGCCACGCGCATCGCCGCAGCCCTGCGCGAACTGGAGGCCCACGGCTACCTGCGCCGCGAACGCTCCCGCATCCCCGGCGGCAGGACCTTTCCTTCTGCAAGTCATCCATCTCCGAGGAGATCCGCGACGAGGGCCGTGCTCAGCGAGGTGCCGAGGACATCCTTCTCGTTCTGGAGACCCGTGGCCTCGACGTCACCGACCACGTGCGCGAGCGCATCACCGGTTGCGACGACCCCGATCTCCTGCGGGACTGGCTCACCCGGGCCGTCACCGCGTCGTCCGCGGAAGCGATCTTCGCCGAGCAGGAGTGACGGACCGGCGGGGAGGTGGCGGGGGAGGACGGGGCGCCTCGTAGGGTTGGCCCCATGACGGAACTGCCCTCCCGGCGTCTGTTGCTGGTGCACGCGCACCCGGACGACGAGTCGATCAACAACGGCGCGACCATGGCCAGGTACGCGGCCGAGGGCGCCCACGTGACCCTGGTCACCTGCACGCTCGGTGAACGCGGCGAGGTCATCCCGCCGGAGCTGCGGCATCTGACCGGCGCCGCGCTGGGCGAGCACCGCAGGGGGGAGCTCGCGGCGGCCATGGCCGAGCTCGGCGTGCACGACGTCCGTCTGCTGGGCGGCCCCGGCCGCTACGGCGACTCCGGGATGATGGGCCTCGCCGACAACGACGACCCGGCCTGCTTCTGGCAGGCCGACGTCGACGACGCGGCCGCGCCCCTCGTCGAGGTGATCCTCGAGGTGCGCCCCCAGGTCCTCGTCACGTACGACGCGGACGGCGGCTACGGCCACCCCGACCACATCCAGGCCCACCGGGTCGCCATGCGCGCCGCCGAGCTGGCCGGGGCCGCCGGATGGCGCATCCCGAAGGTGTACTGGAACCGCGTCCCGCGCTCCGTCGCCGAGGCCGCCTTCGCGAAGCTCGGGGAGGAGCTGCCGGCCCTCCCCTTCCCGAGCGGCGCCGCCGTGTCCGACGTGCCGGGTGTCGTGGACGACGACCGTGTCACCGCCGAGATCGGCGCGCACGCCGGACACGCCGCCGCCAAGGCCGCCGCGATGCGGGCGCACGCCACCCAGATCGCCGTCGCCCCGGGTGAGAGGTACTTCGCCCTCTCCAACGACCTCGCCCAGCCCCTCTTCACGACCGAGTACTACGAACTCGTCCGGGGCGAGGCGGCCGGGCGGGACGGGAACAGGGAGAACGACCTGTTCGCCGGAACGACCGACGCGGTGGAGGCGGCCTGATGTCCGACCGGGGTTCGATGCTCGCCCAGCCGCTGCGGATGCCGCCCGCCGGGCGGGCCGCCGCCTATGCCGGGCTGCTGCTGCTCGGCGCGCTCACCGGTCTCGCCGGAGCGCTCGTCCAGGCCGGCTGGTTCCCGGGTGGACTGCTCCTCGCGCTCCTGGGCGCCGCCGGGCTGTTCGTCGGCGGCGCGCGGGCCGTCGGCAGCCGTGCCGGGGCCGTCGCACCCGCCGCCGGCTGGATGATCTCGGTCATCCTCTCCACCGCCGGACGCCCGGAGGGTGACTTCCTGTTCGGCGCGGGCGGCGGCTCGTATCTGTTCCTGCTCGGCGGCATGGCCCTTGCTGTGATCTGCGCCACCCTTGGTGGAGGGCGGCAACCGGTCGGCGACGACGCCCGACTTGGCAAGTGACGTACCACTTCACCCCGGCGTGACCGTGCGAGTCCCGTGTGGGTCTTCCGGCGGTCGTGGGATACGGGCCAGAAGTGGCCAGTATGGTGGTGCGCGCCGCCGAGCAGCCCGTGAGGTCGTGGCGAGCGGCGGAGCCAACCTGGAGAACCTGCCTTGAGTCGTGAAACTGACAGTCCGTCCTCCGGGCCCAACGGGCGCGGCGGAGCCGCATACCCCTCGGGTACGCCGCCGTACGGCACCCCCGCGGTGTCCGACGGCGCTGCGGACGCGGGCCGTTCGGCCGCGCAGCCGGAGGAACGCAAGACCGAGACCACGCTGACCACCCGGATCCGCATCAACATCCCGGGATCGCGGCCCATTCCGCCGGTCGTCGTGCGCACACCCGTCGCCGACGCCGAGAGCGCGGGCGACGACAGCGGGCCGGGCGGCAGGGCCGACACCGGCGCCGACGCGCAGCAGACGGCCCCCACGGGTGCCGTCGGCCCGGCCTCGTCCGACACCGGCTCGTTCGAGCTGCCCGCCGACCCCGCGTCCGGCGCCGAGGACAAGACGAGCAACTGGTTCGCGCCACGCAAGTCCGCGCCGGGCAGGCCCGGTCAGGGCGGCGGCGGCACCAACGGAGCCGGTCTGCCGGGCGGTTCGGCCGCCGGGTCCGGCGCCTCCGCGAACGCCCCCGGCGCGGCGGGCCCGAACACCGGTACCGGTGCCGGCGCGCCCGGCGGCGCGCGGCCGGGCGCGGGACGTCCCGGCGGGGTGGTCGGCTCCATGAGCGTGCCGGGCGGCGCCCGTTCCGGCGGCACCAACGGCGCGGGGCTCTCCGGTGCGACCGGCGGCCCCGTCGCTCCGGGACACGGTGGCGGCACGGGCTCCTTCGACGTGACCGAGGCGCTGGCCGCCGGTCCGCTCGGCAACGGCCCGCGCACGGGCCAGGGCCGGACGCCGCGCCAGGGACAGCCCCAGGGCAAGGCACCGGGCCAGGGCCAGGGACCGCCTCAGGGCAAGGCACCGGGCCAACGCCAGGGCAACGGGCAGGGGCAGACCCAGGGGCCGGGGCAGACGCAGGGCGGCGCCGAGTCGCGCCGTGACGACCTGCCGTACTTCTCCGGCACCGACCAGAACGGTCTCCCGGCCCCGAACGGCGTGAACGGCGCCGGGCCCGGCGGCTCCTACGACTTCAACGGCCCCGACGGACCGGGCGGTCCCGACGGCCGGGGCGGCCCCCAGGGCGGCCCCGCGGGGCCGACGGGCGGCCCGGTCACCGGCGACGGCCCGATCGTGCCCCCGATGCACGCCGGCGCCCCCGGTGCGCCGTCCGGCCCCGGCATCCCCGGTGCGCCGTCCGGCCCCGGCGGACCGCGTTCCGCCGCCCCCGGCGTCGGAGTCGGCGCCGGAACCGGCCGGCTCCCCGGCGGCGGCCTGAGCGACGACACCGCGATCCTCACCCCGCAGAAGCCCGCCCCCGGCGGCTACGGCGGCCGTCCGGCCGACAACGTCTCCGGGCACACCGTCACCAGCGGCATCCCCGTCGTGCCCACCGGCGGCCAGGGCGGGCCGGGAGGCCCCTTCACGGGCGGCGGGCCCTCCGAGGGGCCGCTTCCGCACACCCCGCCCAAGGGTCTGGGGCAGGGCGCGCAGAGCACGTCCGCCGGCGACGCCAAGAAGAAAAAGAAGAAGGGCCGCAGCAAACTCCCTCTGCTGGGCGGCCTGGTGGTCGTGGCGGGCGTCGGCGTCTACGGCGCGGGCCTGCTGATGAACCACTCCGACGTGCCCAAGGGCACCACCGTGCTCGGCGTCGACATCGGCGGCGGCACCCGCGACGACGCCGTCAAGAAGCTCGACGAGGCGTTCGACAAGCGGGCCGCGCAGACGCTGAAGCTGTCCGTCGGCGGCGGCACCGTCACCCTCAAGCCGGACCAGGCGGGCCTGCAGTTCGACATGCAGGCCACCGTCGACGCCGCCGCGAAAAGCGACTACAACCCGGTCTCCGTGATCGGCTCGCTGTTCGGGCAGCACCGTGAGGTCGAGCCCGTGATGCCGGTGGACGAGGAGAAGCTCCAGGCGGCCCTGAAGACCGCCGCGGGCGGCTCCGGCTCGGCCCAGGACGGCACCATCAGGTTCACGTCGGGCAAGGCCGTCCCCGTCTACGGCAAGGCGGGCAAGGGCATCGACGCGGCGAAGGCCGGGTCGGCCGTGGTGGACGCCTACCGCAGCCAGGTGGAGACCGGCACCGCCGGCGCGGTCACGGTGCCGACGACCACCAGGCAGCCGACCGTCTCGAACGCCGAGGTCGACCGCATGATGAAGGCGTTCGCCGAACCGGCCATGTCCGGCAAGGTCACCGTGCGGACCGACGCGGTGCACTCCGTCCTGATGAGCCCGAAGAACTCCCTGTGGAAGTTCCTCGGCGTCAAGGCCATCGACGGCAAGCTGGTGGAGAGCTACGACAAGGCCGCGCTGAAGGAGCTCTACGGCGGCGCGTTCAACGGCGTGCTGATCACCCGCGGCACCGGCCAGAAGACGCCGGTCACCGTGGAGGACGTGATCAGCGCCCTGCGCCCGGCCCTGATCAGCAAGACGGACCGCGTCGGGATCATCGACACCGACCCCAGCTGACGCGAACGGGTGCCGCATGACATCTGTCATGCGGCACCCCGGACGTCCGACACTGCCGCCCGGTGGGCCGTCCCGGCGACGATTGCCGTCATGACGACGCAGACCGCACCGGTGGTCGGATTCGACCGGGTGACCAAGAGCTTCGGGGACGTGCGGGCCGTGGACGGCCTGACGCTCGACCTGCGGCCGGGGGAGACCGTGGCGCTCCTCGGCCCCAACGGCGCAGGCAAGTCCACCTCCCTCGACCTGCTGCTCGGCCTCAAACACCCCGACAGCGGCGCAGTCCGGCTCTTCGGCGCCACCCCGCGCGAGGCGATCGTCGCCGGGCGGGTCGGCGCGATGCTGCAGAGCGGCGGCCTGATGGACGAGGTGACGGTCGCCGAACTGGTCGGCCTCGCCTGCCGGCTGCACCCGAAGCCCTACCGGCCCGCCGACGTGCTGGCCCGCGCCGGCGTCGCCCAGATCGCCGACCGCAAGGTCGACAAGCTCTCCGGCGGCCAGGCCCAGCGCGTGCGGTTCGCCCTCGCCACCGCCGGCGACAGCGACCTCATCGTCCTGGACGAGCCCACCACCGGAATGGACGTCACCACCCGGCAGGCGTTCTGGGCCACCATGCGCGAACAGGCGGACCAGGGCCGCACGGTCCTGTTCGCCACCCACTACCTCGAAGAGGCCGACGCCATCGCCGACCGGGTGCTGGTCCTGCACCGGGGCCGGCTGCTCGCCGACGGCACGGCGGCCGAGATCAAGGCGAAGGCCGGCGCCCGCCGCATCGCCTTCGACCTGGAGGGCGAGATCGACGAGGCCGCACTGCGCGCCCTGCCGTTCCTCACCTCCCTGACCGTGTCCCACCGCGGCTCCGCCGCCGGGTCCGGCCGCACCGTCCGCATCCAGTCCGCCGACGCCGACGCCACCGTCCACGCGGTGTACGGCCTCGGCCTCTACCCGCACAACCTCGAAGTCGCAGGGCTCGGCCTGGAACAGGCCTTCGTCGCCCTCACCACCGCCGAGGAGGCGAAGACCCGGTGAACGGCCTGATCAAGCTGGAACTCACCCGCGCCCTGCGCAACCGCAAGTTCCTGTTCTTCTCGGTGATCTACCCCTCCGTGCTGTTCCTGCTGATCGCGGGCAGCTCCGACAGCAAGGAGAAGATCGACGGCACCGGCCTCACGCTGCCGACGTACATGATGGTCTCGATGGCCTCCTTCGGGGCCCTCACGGCCGTCCTGATGGGCAACAGCGAGCGCATCGCCAAGGAACGGCAGAGCGGCTGGGTGCGGCAGCTGCGGCTGACCACCCTCCCGGGCCGCGGCTACGTCCTCGCCAAGACCGCGAGCGCCGCCGTGGTCAGCCTGCCCTCCATCGTCGTCGTCTTCGCCGTCGCCGCGGTCGTCAAGGACGTACGGCTGGACGCCTGGCAGTGGGCCGCGCTCACCGGCGCGATCTGGGCCGGCAGCCTCGTCTTCGCCGCCCTGGGCGTGGCCATCGGCTACCTCGCGACCGGGGACGCCGTCCGCCCCATCACGATGATCACCTACTTCGGCCTGTCCATCCTCGGCGGTCTGTGGATGCCCACGACGACCTTCCCGGGCTGGCTTCAGGACATCGCCAGGTGGGTGCCCACGCACGCGTACGCTGCCCTGGGACAGGCGATCGAACAGAGCCGCGCCCCGCATGCCGAGGACATCGTGATCCTGGCCGTCTTCTTCGCCCTGTTCACGGGCGGCGCGGCCTGGCTGTACCGGAAGGACACCCTGAAGGCGTGAGCGCCATGACGGACGACCCGCGGCGCCGGGACGACCTGGAGGACAGCCGGATCCTGCCGGGCCGGCCCGCCCGCAACCGGCGGGAACTGTGGCGGCGCAAGCTGCTCTGGATCGGGGTCTGGCTGGTCTTCCTCAGCTCGCCCGTGCACGACCTGGTCTCGGAGAAGCACACCACCGCCGGCACTGCGGCCGGCTGGCTCGGACTCGCGGTGTTCGTCGCGCTGTACCTGTCGCTGCTGTTCCGGAACATGGGGGACACGCCGTACCCCACGAAGGCCGTCGGCGCCCTCATCGGCTCCATGGCCGTGCTGGCCACCGTCCTCTCCCTGACCCTCGGCTCCGCCTGGCTCGGCCTGTACTGCTACGTCTCCGTCGCCTGCGGAAGCGTCCTGCCGATGCGGCAGGCGCTCTGGACGATCCCGGGCACGGGAGCCGTGCTCCTCCTGGTCGGGCTGCGCACCGACGAGGAGGAGGCCCTGAACCTGCTCCTGCTCGTCCTGCTCATCGGGTTCGCGATGACGGGCGTGAGCCAACTCGTCCGCACCACGATCGAGTTGCGCAAGGCGCGGGCGACGGTCGCCCAACTGGCCGCGAACGAGGAGCGGCTGCGCCTGGCGAGGGACCTGCACGACCTGCTGGGACACTCGCTGTCCCTCATCACGCTCAAGAGCGAGCTGGCCGGCCGGATGCTCCCCGACCACCCCGACAAGGCGGCCCGGCAGGTCGCCGACATCGAACAGGTCAGCCGGCAGGCCCTGGTCGACGTCCGCGAGGCGGTCACCGGATACCGCCGCCCCCGGCTGGCCGCCGAACTCGCCGGCGCCCAGGTCGCGTTGACGGCGGCCGGCATCATCGCCGGACTGCCCGCAGAACCGGAGCTGGACGGCGTCCCCGAGGACAGCGAGGCCGCCCTCGCCTGGGCGCTGCGCGAGGCGATCACCAACGTCGTCCGGCACAGCGGCGCGGCCCGCTGCACGGTGGACGTCGTGCGCCGCCAGACCCTCGACGGCCCCGTCCTCGAACTCTCCGTCGAGGACGACGGTTCCGGCGGCTCCGGCAAGGGCCCCGGCAACGGCCTGACCGGCCTGACGGAGCGTCTGGAGAAGGCGGGCGGCGTGCTGGAGGCGGAGCGCCTCAAGCGCGGCTTCCGCCTGGTCGCCCGGGTCCCGGCCGGCGACGTGCCGGACGTAGGATCCCGCTCATGAGTGGCACGATCAAGGTTCTGCTGGCGGAGGACCAGTCGATGGTCCGCGAGGCCCTGGCGGCCCTGCTCGGCCTCGAGGACGACATCGAGGTGGTCGCCCAGGTGGCGCGCGGCGACGAGGTCCTCGCCGCCGCCCGCGCCCACGACGTCGACGTCGCCCTCCTCGACATCGAGATGCCGGGTGCGACGGGCATCGAAGCGGCCGCACAACTCCACGCGGAGCTGCCGGGGTTGAAGCTGGTCGTGCTGACGACCTTCGGCCGCCCCGGCTATCTGCGCAGTGCCATGGAGGCCGGCGCCGACGCCTTCCTCGTCAAGGACGCGCCCGCGGCGCAACTCGCGGAGGCGGTGCGCAGGGTGCTGGCGGGCGAGCGGGTCATCGACCCCACGCTGGCCGCAGCGGCCCTGGCGGGCGGCGCCAACCCGCTCACCGACCGGGAACGGGAGGTCCTGCGGGCGGCGGCCGACGGCTCGACGAACGCAGAACTGGCGGTGGCCCTGCACCTGTCCCAGGGAACGGTCCGCAACTACCTGTCGACGGCGATACAGAAACTGGCGGTGCGCAACCGTGCGGAGGCGGTGCGGATCGCGCGGGAGAAGGGCTGGCTGTGACCAGCGGCCCGCACGGCCGAGGCAGCGCCGTCCCACCCGGCCCCTGACACCGCCCCGACGCACACCCCGGACACGACCGGTCCCGCGCGCTCCCCGCAGTCGACAGCCGCCCGCGCTCGCCCGGACGGGACCGCGTTCCGCGCTCGCCCGGAGGGGATCGCGTTCCGCGCTCGCCCGGAGGGGACGGCGGCCGGGGCGTGCCATGAACGCGACCGGGTCCACGCCTCCCCGTACTCGGCTGTGGGCCGCGCGCTCCCCGGACCGGGCTGTGGGCCGCGCGCTCCCCGGACGCGACTGCGGCCCGTACCTCGCGGAAAGCGACCGCAACCGCGACCGCAACGGCAAACCTGGACCCGCACCCGCAACCCGCACCCGCCCGGAAGGCGACCGCGGAGCGTGCGCTCAGTTCAGCAGGGCCCGGGCGGCGAACGCCTCGCCGCGCACCCGCTCCGCCGTGCCCTCGTCCACGACCTCCACCAGCCCGGCGTACTCCTCCAGCTCGGCGGCCCCGCCGAGGAAGTCGCCCCGGCGCACCAGCAACTGCCCGCGCTCGTACCGCAGCCGGGCCGGATGCGAGGGCACCGCCAGCGCCAACTCCACGGCCCACAGGGCGACGTCCGACCGCTCGGGCCGGGCCGCGGCCCACGACCGGATGTTGTTCAGAATGCGCATCACCACGTCCAGCGGCTCCGCCGGCGTCAGCATCGACGGCTCCAGCGGCACGCCCGTCGCACCGGTGACGAGCAGGTCGGCGTCCTCGCCGGTCAGCAGCCGTCCCCCGTCGAAGGGGTCGACCAGCACCTGGCGACCGATGTCCTCGGGCGGTCCGAAGCCGGCCACGAAATGCCCCGGCAGCGCCACCCCGTACACCGGCGCCCCGGCCCGCCGCGCCACCTCCACCCACACCACGGACAGCAGGATCGGCAGCCCACGCCGCCGCACCAGCACCCGGTCCAGCAACGACGAGTCCAGCCGGTCGTAGTCCGCCGCGGAACCGCGGAACCCGTACCGCTCGCCGAGCAGCTCCCGCAACGCCTCCGCCCATGCCGCGGGCCCGCCGGGCCGGTACGGGACCTGCCCCGCCAGCCGGTCCAGCTCGATCTGCCCGGCGTCCAGACCGTCCTCGCCCGCGGCCGGGTCCGCCGCCGCTCCGACCAGCAGGCACAGCAACGCCAGATCGGGCCGCTCGGACCGGGCCTCGGCCGCGAACCGCTCCCGCACCTGCGCCCACTCGAATCCGCTCACGACGCCTCCGACGACGGGCCGTGCGAGGGCTCCCCGGCAGGCTCCCGGTAGTGGTGGTACGCGTGGTGGGCCGCGAAGCCCAGCCCGGCGTAGAGCGCCCGCGCTCCCGCGTTCTCCTCCTCCACCTGCAGCCAGGCCGCCGACGCGCCCTCGTCGAGCGCCCTGCGGGCCAGCGCGGCCATCACCGTCGTGGCGAGTCCCCGGCGGCGGTGCGCCGGAGCCACCTCGACGGCGGCGAAGCCGGCCCAGCGGCCGTCCACGACACATCGTCCGATCGCGGCCGGGGCCCCGCCCTCGGGAGCGGGCACCGACGCGAACCACACGGACGGCCCTGCCCCGCTCCCCGCTTCGTCCGAGCGGGCGGACCCTCCTGCCAGCACCCGTAGGGCCACCTCGCTCACCCCCTTGCGTCCGTACCGTGCCAGCCATGCCGCGTCGGCCTCCCGGGTCAGCACCACGCCCTCGGCCTCCGCCCGGTCGGCGACCGGCGCCAGTGCCCCGACCCACAGCTCCGCCGTCACCTCACGCACCCACCCGCGCCGCTCCAGCTCCGCACAGAGCAGTTCCTCGGTCCCCTCGGCGCCCGTCGCCGTCTGTACGTAGGCGGGCAGCCCCCGGGCGCCGTACCAGGCCCGTACGGCGTCCAGGGCCGCGTCGAGGGGCATGCCGGGGTCGCCGAGCGGCAGCACCGAGTTGGCCCGGCGGGTGAACCCGGCGGCCGCCCGCAGCTCCCACGCGCCGAGCCGTGCGCTCTCCACCGGCCGCCACGCCCGCGCGGCGACGCCGGCCAGCTCCCGGTAGCCGGCGGCCGGCCCCCGGCGGCGGGCCGGGGCGGCGGGCACGACCTTCCCCGCGACCAGCGAGGACGCGTCAACACGGACGCTCTCCCCGCCCTTCCGTGTGATCGCGAGCACACCGTCGTCCCATGATGTGAGAACCCCGACCGTGTCGGTGAATTTCCCGTCGGCGGCTCCAGCGTCGGTCAAGCACCGCACGGAGACGCGTTTCCCCACGTCAGCAGCGGTGATGCGGACCTCGAGACGTCCGGCGGCCGAGATTTCCACAGGTCGGTTCACCCCTCCTGTTCGGATCATGCCCAAGAACGGAGATACTAGGTGGCGGGCATCGACGACGCCGCGCTCCCGCGCGCCAGGCGGCGGAGCCTGAGGAGGCCCGCCAGCGCCCAATCGAGGAGGAACGACAGCGTGACCTACGTCATCGCGCAGCCTTGTGTCGACGTCAAGGACAAGGCGTGCATCGAAGAGTGCCCGGTCGACTGCATCTACGAGGGCCAGCGGTCCTTGTACATCCACCCGGACGAATGCGTCGACTGCGGCGCCTGTGAGCCGGTCTGCCCGGTCGAGGCGATCTTCTACGAGGACGACACTCCGGAGGAGTGGAAGGACTACTACAAGGCGAACGTCGAGTTCTTCGACGAGCTCGGCTCGCCCGGCGGGGCCAGCAAGCTGGGGCTGATCGAGCGCGATCACCCCTTCGTCGCCGCGCTGCCGCCGCAGGCCGAGTAGTCCGCGGCGGCCCGCACCCTTGCCGCCTCGGTCCCGTACGGCCTGATCAGGTCTGATCGCCGTACGGGGCCGAGGCGTTTGCCGTACGTACGAAAGTGAGCCAGTCACCGTGTCCTCCGCAGTCTCCGACCGACTTCCCACCTTCCCCTGGGACAAGCTGGAGCCGTACAAGAAGACGGCCGCAGCCCACCCGGACGGCATCGTCGACCTCTCGGTCGGCACCCCGGTCGACCCGGTCCCCGACCTGGTCCAGAAGGCCCTGGTCGACGCGGCGGACTCCCCGGGCTACCCGACGGTGTGGGGCACCCCGGCCCTGCGCGACGCGATCACCGGCTGGCTGGAGCGCCGCCTGGGCGCCCGCGACGTCACCCACCGGCATGTGCTCCCGATCGTCGGCTCCAAGGAGCTCGTGGCCTGGCTGCCGACCCAGCTGGGCCTCGGCCCCGGCGACAAGGTGGCGTACCCGAGGCTTGCCTACCCGACGTACGAGGTGGGCGCGCGCCTGGCCCGCGCGCGGTACGAGGTCTACGACGACCCGACGGAGCTCGACCCGGCGAACCTCAGGCTGCTCTGGCTGAACTCCCCGTCCAACCCCACCGGCCGGGTGCTGTCCAAGGCCGAGCTCACCCGTGTGGTGGCCTGGGCGAGGCGGCACGGGGTGCTGGTCTTCTCCGACGAGTGCTACCTGGAGCTGGGCTGGGAGGCCGACCCGGTCTCGGTCCTCCACCCGGACGTCAACGGCGGCTCGTACGAGGGCATCGTCTCGGTCCACTCGCTCTCCAAGCGGTCGAACCTGGCCGGGTACCGGGCGGCCTTCCTGGCGGGCGACCCGGCCGTCCTCGGCCCCCTCCTGGAGATCCGCAAGCACGGCGGCATGATGACCTCGGCGCCCACCCAGGCGGCTGTCGTGGCCGCCCTCGGCGACGACGCCCACGTCCGTGAGCAGCGCGAACGCTACGCCGCCCGGCGCGCCCTGCTGCGCGAGGCGCTGCTGTCGCACGGTTTCCGCATCGAGCACAGCGAGGCCAGCCTCTACCTCTGGGCCACCCGCGACGAGTCCTGCTGGAGCACGGTCGCCCATCTGGCCGACCGGGGCATCCTGGTGGCCCCCGGCGACTTCTACGGGGAGGCCGGCGAGAAGTTCGTCCGCGTGGCGCTGACGGCGACGGACGAACGCGTGCGCGCGGCGGTGGAGCGCCTGTAGCGGCGGGCGTCCTCGTGGCGCCGCCCCCGGCGCCCGCACAGCGCGACGGGGCACAGCGCGACGGGGCCCGGGGAGCAGGAGGCTCCCAGGACCCCGTCGTCGGCCCGATCGGCCGGCCCGATCGGCCGGCCCGAGTGGCCGGACCGAGTGGCCGGACCGGGCGGCGGCCGGTGTCAGCCGATCGGCAGACTCTTCACCGGCAGGGTCTTGGCGCCGGGCAGTCCGCCCTTGGCCAGGGAGTCCGTCGGCAGTCCGCCCTTGGCCAGGGAGTCCGTCGGCAGCCCGCCCTTGGTGGCGGTCGACGTGGTGTCCCCGAGGAGACCGCCGGCGGAGCCCGCCGCCTCACCGGCCGTCTTCTGCGCCACCGGCGCCGCCTTCTGCACGGTCTTGCCGCCGGCCTTGGTCGCGAGCCCCGTGACGCTGTGCGTCGCGCCGTCGACGGTGCTGCCGACGTTCGCCGTGTCCAGGGCGGTCAGTCCGCCGAGGTTCGGGGTGGCGGGAAGGGCGGGGGCCGCACTGGCGGAGCCGGCCGCACCGACTCCGGCGGCCGCCCCCGCAGCGACGAGCAGCGCGGCACGGGCGATCCGGCGGGTCAGGGGGAGAGACATGTTGCTCCTTCGACGGGAGTGAACAAGGACTGTCCGGGCCCGGACGCAGTGACTACCGCTCGAGATCCACGAAGGTTGCGCACCGCCGGCGTAAAGAGTTGGCAATGCGTCGCATTATCGGCTGCGTATAAAAACGGGCAAATCCCGCCCCGTGCGAAAGTGCGTCGAACCCCGGACCCCTTTGCCCGCAAGGGATTCCGCGGGCGCGGGGGTGACGGCGCGAAAACCTGAGCACCCTGCCGAACGGGGGGTGGCCGCATGACCCGGCCGGGTGACGTCCCGTACTACTGAGCGGTGACGATCCGCACGTCGCCGGCGCCGCCGGACGCCGCAGCGGCCCCGACACCCTCCGCGCTGGTCGAACCGGTCTTCCGCCACCGCAGGTCGGAGGTCCCCGAGACCCACTCCCGGCCCGCGTACGAGACGCGTTCGATACGCAGGGCCGAGGCGTTGGCCACCGCCCAGTGAGCCAGCTGCCAGCCGCGCTCCCCGACGCTGCGCCCGTCGGCCGCGGTGTCCTCGGTCACCGGCAGCATCACGGTCCGCTCCCCGCTCTCGACGGCCGGCACCTCGGCCGGCGGCGACGAAGAGGAGGCGGGCGACGCGGTGTCCTTCCCGTCCGTCCCCCGGTGTGCGGCCCGCCCGAAGTCGCGTCGCAGCGCGGCCCGGACCGCCGCCGGCCCGGTGCCCGTCGCGGTCGCCGCCGTCACCGTCGTCGACGTCGTGGCGGCCGAGCGGCCGTCGCAGGCCAGCGTCGCCTGCGAGGTGCCGGTGAGCGCGGCGGCCAGCAGCACGGCGTCCCCCTCGTGCTTGGCGTACGCCTCCGGGTAGCCGCTGCGCTGCACCCGCTGGGCGGCGACGGTGAGCGGCAACTCGGTGTAGCCGCGCACCTTCTCCAGGTGCTTGTAGAAGATGTCCGCCGCATAGGCGGGGTCGGTGACCTGCTTCTCGGTGCCCCAGCCCTGCGAGGGCCGCTGCTGGAACAGGCCGAGCGAATCCCGGTCGCCGTGGGCGAGGTTGCGCAGCCCGGACTCCTGGATGGCGGTCGCGAGCGCGATGGCCACCGCCCGCTCAGGCAGGGACCGGTCGGTGCCGACCGCGGCGATCGTGGCCGCGTTCACCGCCTGCTCCGGCGTGAACTCGTACGACGCCGTCCCGTCGGCGGAAACGACTCTGCAGCCCGGATCGCCGGTGCCGCCGGCGACGTACTGCACCACGACATAGCCCGCGACGGCGGACAGGACCACGCAGGCCGCCCCGAAACGGAGCAGGCGGCCGCGACGCTGGGAGGAGGGTGACTGCTTCGGCACGCGTACAAGGTACTGGAGGGTAGTGAAAAGAAGGAGGCGGATGTGCAGAGGTGGCGAAGAGCAGGGCGGCCGGTGCAGAGGTGGCGAAGAGCAGGGCGGCCGACCGGCGCGTTAGGGTCGACGGCATGGCCGACACCCCGCTTGACCTGACTCTGGACGCCGCCGCACTGACCGCGAGGCTCGTCGACTTCCGTTCGGAGAGCGGCGCCGAGAAGCCGCTCGCGGACGCCGTCGAGCTCGCGCTCCGCGCGCTGCCCCACCTGACGGTGGACCGGCTCGGCAACAACATCGTCGCCCGCACGCACCTCGGCCGCGCACAGCGCGTGGTCCTCGCCGGCCACATCGACACGGTGCCGATCGCCGGGAACGTACCCTCGCGGCTGGATGAGGACGGGGTGCTCTGGGGCTGCGGCACCTGCGACATGAAGTCGGGGGTGGCGGTCCAGCTGCGCATCGCGGCGACGGTGCCGGCCCCCAACCGCGACCTGACGTTCGTCTTCTACGACAACGAGGAGGTCGCCGCCGAGCTCAACGGCCTCAAGCACGTCGCCGAGGCCCGCCCGGAGTGGCTGGCCGGCGACTTCGCGGTGCTGCTGGAACCCTCCGACGGCCAGGTCGAGGGGGGCTGTCAGGGCACCCTGCGGGTCCTGCTGAGGACGCAGGGCGAGCGGGCCCACTCGGCCCGCGGCTGGATGGGCTCCAACGCGATCCACGCGGCCGCCCCGATCCTGGCCCGGCTGGCCTCCTACGAGGCGCGCCGGCCCGTCATCGACGGACTGGAGTACCGCGAGGGCCTCAACGCGGTCGGCATCACGGGCGGTGTGGCCGGCAACGTCATCCCCGACGAGTGCGTCGTCACCGTCAACTTCCGCTATGCGCCGGACCGCAGCGAGGAGGAGGCGCTCGCCCACGTCCGCGAGGTCTTCGCCGACTGCGGGGTCGCGGAGTTCACGGTCGACGACCACAGCCCCGCCGCGCTGCCCGGCCTCTCCCATCCGGCCGCCGCGGCCTTCATCGAGGCGGTGGGCGGCACCCCGCTGCCCAAGTACGGCTGGACGGACGTGAGTCGCTTCTCCTCCCTCGGCGTGCCCGCCGTCAACTACGGCCCCGGCAACCCGCACTTGGCGCACAAGCGGGACGAACGCGTGGAGACGGCCAAGATCCTGGCGGGCGAGGAGCGGCTGCGGGCCTGGCTGACGGCCTGAGGGAGGCCGGGCGCGTCGGCGCTGCCCGGCGGACACGCCGACGTCCCCCGCACGTAACCCGCGTGGATCTACGCTGAGGTGGAACCGACGCAAGCAGAGGGAGCTCACTATGGCCACAGGGAACCCCGAGGGCAAGAAGCAGCCACCGGAAGAACAGCGCCTGGGACCGGTCCTTCGCAGGCGGGACCAGGTGCAGGCGAGCACGACCGACCAACGGCTGCTGGACGAACGGGCCCCCTCGGACTGGGTGCACACCGACCCGTGGCGGGTCCTGCGCATCCAGTCGGAGTTCATCGAGGGCTTCGGCACCCTCGCCGAACTCCCCGCGGCGATCAGCGTCTTCGGGTCCGCACGGACGCCGGTGGGCTCACCGGAGTACGAGGTCGGAGTACGGCTGGGCGGCGCTCTCGTCGACGCCGGGTGGGCCGTGATCACGGGCGGCGGCCCGGGCGCGATGGAGGCGGCCAACAAGGGCGCGAGCGAGGCGGGCGGCATCTCCGTCGGCCTCGGCATCGAGCTTCCCTTCGAGCAGGGACTCAACCCGTACGTCGACATCGGCCTGAACTTCCGCTACTTCTTCGTGCGGAAGATGATGTTCGTGAAGTACGCGCAGGGCTTCGTGGTCCTGCCCGGCGGCCTCGGCACGCTGGACGAGCTCTTCGAGGCGCTCACCCTCGTCCAGACCCAGAAGGTCACCCGTTTCCCGATCGTCCTCTTCGGCACGGAGTACTGGGGCGGTCTGATCGACTGGCTGACGAACACCCTCATCGCCCAGGGCAAGGCCGCCGAGAAGGACCTCCTCCTCTTCCACGTCACGGACGACGTCGAGGAGGCGGTGGCACTGGTGTCGAAGGAAGCGGGCCGCTGACGTCCAGCCCGTCCGGGGCGCGGCCCCCGGACGGGGGCGGGCGGCGAGGGCGACCCGGTGACTACGCGAGCCCCCGCCGCGCCACCGCCGGCGCCCGACGCCCCGCGATGGCGGCGACCATGTCAAGCACCTGCCGCGTCTCCGCCACCTCGTGCACCCGGTACACCTGCGCCCCCAGCCACGCCGACACCGCCGTCGTCGCCAGGGTGCCCACCACCCGCTCCTTCACCGGCCGGTCCAGCGTCTCCCCGACGAAGTCCTTGTTGGACAGGGAGACCAGCACCGGCCACCCCGTCGCCACCATCTCGTCGAGCCGCCGGGTCGCCTCCAGGCTGTGCCGGGTGTTCTTCCCGAAGTCGTGCCCGGGATCAATCATGATCGACTCCCGCGGCACCCCCAGCTCCGCGGCCCGCTCCGCCAGCCCCAGCGTCACCCGCAGGATGTCGGCCATCACGTCGTCGTAGGTCACCCGGTGCGGACGCGTCCGCGGCTGCGCGCCGCCCGCGTGCGTGCACACCAGCCCCGCCCGGTACCGCGCCGCGACCTCCGCCAGGCCCGGATCCACGCCGCCCCACGCGTCGTTCAGGACGTCCGCGCCCGCCTCGCAGACCGCCTCACCGACCTCGGCCCGCCAGGTGTCCACGCTGATCACCACGTCCGGGAAGCGCCGCCGCACCTCGGCCACGAAACCGACGGTCCGCCGGACCTCCTCCCGCGCCGTCACCTCTTCGCCCGGGCCCGCCTTCACCCCGCCGACGTCGATGATGGCCGCCCCCTCCGCCACCGCCTGCTCCACGCGCGCGAGGGCCGGCTCGTCGAGGAAGGTCGCGCCCTGGTCGTAGAAGGAGTCCGGGGTCCGGTTCACGATCGCCATGACCACCGGCTCGTGCGCGCCGAATTCCCGCTTGCCCAGTCTGAGCATCCCCTGTGACCTCTCCTCGAACGTCCTGCACAACCACCGCCTGCGACCCTAGCCGCCGCACCCGCATGGCACGATCGGACCCGCACACATCCACTCCGAGCACACCGAGCGTGGGGGCCCACCGATGGTTATGTTCTTGTTCCTGGTCATCGCGCTCGCCGTGGTGGTCGCCGCGGTGACCCTCGCCGTGCTGGGCGGCGGCGAGGGCACCGGCCCGCTGCCGGAGGTGGCCCCGGAGCGGCTGCACGACCCGCTGCCCCCGGACCGTCCGCTCGACCGGTCCGACGTCGACCGCCTGCGCTTCCCCCTAGCCGCCCGCGGCTACCGGATGTCGGACGTGGACGACGCGCTCAACCGCCTCGCCGCCGAACTCGCCGAGCGGGACGCCCGCATCGCCGACCTCGAGTCCGCGCTGGCCGGCGCGCAGGCCCCGGCCGCGTCCCACGTCTCGATGGAGAAGCAGGCCCCGGAGGACCAGCGGTGAGCGACGGCGTCGCCCTCGCGGGGCCGGACGGCGCGCTGCGCTGCCCCTGGGCCCTGTCCACGCCGGACTACGTGACGTACCACGACGAGGAGTGGGGCCGCCCGGTCCACGGCGACGACGCGCTGTTCGAGCGCCTCAGCCTCGAGGCCTTCCAGTCCGGTCTGTCCTGGATCACGATCCTGCGCCGCCGCCCGGGCTTCCGTACCGCCTTCGCCGATTTCAAGATCGCCTCGGTCGCCGTCTTCACCGACGAGGACCGCGCTCGTCTCCTCGCCGACCCCGGCATCATCCGCAACCGCGCGAAGATCGACGCCACGGTCGCGAACGCGCGCGTGCTCGCCGGCTGGGCGCCGGGCGACCTGGACGAGCTGATCTGGTCCCACGCCCCGGATCGGGCCGGCCGCCCGGTCCCGAGGACCCTCGCGGACGTCCCCGCGGTCACCGACGAGTCGACGGCGCTGTCCAAGGCCCTCAAGAAGCGCGGCCTGCGGTTCGTCGGACCCACGACGGCGTACGCCCTGATGCAGGCGTGCGGCCTGGTGGACGACCACCTGGAGACCTGCGTCAGCAGGGTCGGCTGAGGCCCGCCGGCCGGCCCGGGCCGCCCCCTGGGCGCACCGGCCGGCCCGGGGCTCATCGGCTGGGTTCACCGGCCCTGCTCACCGGCCCTGCTCACCGGCCCTGCTCACCGGCCCGGGCTCACCGGCCCAGGTACTTCGGCGTTCCCTTCTCGACGAACGCCCGCACCGCGATCGTGTGGTCCTCGGACGCCCCCGCCCGGGTCTGCAGTTCGTCCTCCTTGTCCAGCGTCTCCGCCAGCGAGTGCGAGAACCCGTACGCCATCGCCTCCTTGATCGCCGCGTACGCCACCGTCGGACCCTCCGCCAGCATCCGCGCCAGCTGCTCGGCCGCGGCGGGCAGCGAGGCCGCCGGGACGACCCGGTTGGCGATGCCCAGCTCGTGCGCCTCCTTCGCCGTGATGCTGCGCGGGAAGAGCAGCAGGTCGGCGGCCCGGCCCGGACCGATGACCCGGGGCAGGGTCCACGACACGCCGGAGTCGGCGGTCAGCGCCACCCCGGCGAACGAGGTGTTGAAGGACGCCGTGTCGGCCACGATGCGGTAGTCCGCGGCCAGCGCGAAGCCGAGGCCCGCACCGGCGGCGACTCCGTTCACGGCGGCGACCACCGGCTTCGGGGCCTCCGTCAGGGCCCGCACGATCGGGTTGTAGTGCTCCCTGACCGTGCTCATGACCTCGCCCGAGCCCGCGGCCAGCAGCCCGATGTGTTCCTTCAGGTCCTGACCCACGCAGAACGCCCGCTCGCCGGCGGCGGTCAGCAGGACGGCCCGCACGGCGTCGTCGGCCGCCGCGGAGCGGACCGCCTCCCGGAGGGCGACCTTCGCCGCGATGTTCAGGGCGTTCATCGCCTCGGGGCGGTTCAGCGTGATCGTCGCGAGCCCGTCGTTCACCTCGTAGAGCACGGTGTCGGCCATGGTGTTTCCCCTCCGCGTCGCGGCTCCGACGCATTACTCGTCAGTACATCCGGTGTACGAGGACAGCATGGCGGAGATCATCGTCCGCGGACCGGACGCGACGTGTGACCTGCGTCAAAGAATTCGGGACGATTTCCGGCGCGCGGAAGTCCGTGCGGCGGCGCAGTATCGCAGTCACATCGCCGAATTGAGTGGTTTTGCTCGCGCGCGTTGCCCAAGCGATGCCGACTGATGTTGGTCATCGGGTCCTGAGATGCGGGATAATGGCTGGGAAGCAATGTGTTCGATGCCGGTGTCGCGTGTCCCACGCTGGATCGCGGCTGCCCTCCACGGGCCGTCGGCTTTGGCGATGAGCTGGTTTCAGGAAGGGGAACGAGCATGGCGGCCATGAAGCCGCGAACGGGTGATGGCCCGCTCGAGGTGACCAAGGAGGGGCGGGGCATCGTCATGCGCGTTCCGCTCGAAGGCGGCGGGCGGCTCGTCGTCGAGCTGACCCCTGACGAGGCCGACGCGCTCGGCGACGCCCTGAAGAAGGTCGTCGGCTGACGCGCAAGCGACCCTGTTCTCTTCGACTGCTCCGGCGTCCTCCTGGGCGCCGGAGCAGTTGTCTTCGCACGCCTCCCGCGCTCCCCGGCAGACGTCCGGGAGAGGGCCTCGGCCCCTGACGGCCCGACGGCCGGCCGAGGCCCGACGGCCGCGGCCGCTGCCGGACCGCCGTCAGCGGGGCGGACGCGGTGCGCGGGTCGTATACGTCGTCAGCGTTTGACCGCGCACAGCAGCCCGTCGCCGACCGGCAGCAGCGAGGGCACGAGCTCCTGGCTCTCGCGCACCGCCCGCAGCAGCTCCCGGATGCGTATGACCTCCGTGGGCTGTGGCCCCGAATCGACCGTGCGCCCGTTGGCGAAGACGCCCTCGAAGGCCACCAGGCCGCCGGGGCGCAGCAGGCGCAACGATTCAGCGAGATACTCCTGCAGCTCCAGACGGTCGCCGTCGCAGAAGACGAGGTCGTAGCCGGCGTCCGCGAGGCGGGGCAGCACGTCGAGCGCGCGGCCCGGGATGAAGCGGGCCCGGTTGCTGGCGAAGCCGCAGGCGCGGAAGGCCTGCCGGGCGAACTGCTGGTGCTCCGGCTCGGGGTCGACGGTCGTCAGGACGCCGTCCGGGCGCATCCCGTACAGCAGGTGGATCCCGGAGACGCCGGTGCCGGTGCCGATCTCGGCGACCGCCTTCGCGTCCACGGCGGCGGCGAGCATCCGCAGCGCGGCGCCCGTGCTGGGCGACACCGAGCGCAGCCCTGCCTCACGGGCGCGGTCGCGGGCCCAGCGCAGCGCTTCGTCCTCGGCGGCATAGGCGTCGGCGAACGCCCAGCTTGCCTGCCGGTTGCCGGTAATGACCCTCTCCTGTCCCCGTGGTTGCCTCGGCGTGACTGTATCCGTTGCCGCCGGGAACCCGCAGATGGGACCGGACGTTTGATGGGGTGGGAACGACGAGCGGGGGACACAGTTGGATCACGATGGGGGACCGGGCGCCGACCAGGCGTTGATGCGGCCGTGCGAGCCCGGTCGGCGTACAACAATCTCTCGTAAAACCGCTTATCCGGAGCTAACGGGCGAGGTGGCTATGGTAGGGGCTCCACTGGACACCACCAGAGCCGACAGGGGAGGTGCGGCCGCACGCGTGGATCGGGGAGGAGTGCTGCGGCGCTTTCTCGGGTCGGCGGGCAGGCCGAAATCCGTGAACGACACCGCTGCTGACCACAGCCACGCCGGCGCCGCCGCCGGACAAGCCCAGACCGCGACCTTCACCACCGACGCGGACGGGCAGGCGTGGACTCCGCCCACGTGGGAGGAGATCGTCAGCATGCACAGCGGCCGGGTCTACCGGCTCGCCTACCGGCTGACCGGCAACCAGCACGACGCCGAGGACCTCACGCAGGAGGTCTTCGTCCGCGTCTTCCGCTCCCTGTCGACATACACGCCGGGCACCTTCGAGGGCTGGCTGCACCGCATCACGACCAACCTCTTCCTCGACATGGTCCGCCGCAAGCAGCGCATCCGATTCGACGCGCTGGGCGACGACGCGGCCGAGCGGCTGCCCAGCAAGGAGCCCACCCCCCAGCAGCTCTTCAACGACGCCCACTTCGACGCGGACGTCCAGCAGGCTCTCGACACCCTCGCGCCCGAGTTCCGCGCCGCGGTCGTCCTCTGCGACATCGAAGGCCTCTCCTACGAGGAGATCGCCGCGACCCTGGGCGTCAAGCTGGGCACCGTCCGCTCGCGCATCCACCGTGGCCGTTCACAGCTGCGCAAGGCCCTCGCGCACCGTTCGCCCGAGGCGCGCGCCGGACGCCGTCCCCTCGTGGCGCGCGTGCCCGCTCTGGGAGGAGGGGGCGCGACCGCGTGAGTGGATCCCGACACAACGCCGCCGAGAGGCTCCTCGCGGAGCAGCATCTCGGAGACCGGCTCTCGGCCCTGGTGGACGGCGAGCTCGGTCACGACACCCGGGAGCGCGTGCTGGCGCACGTGGCGACCTGTCCCAAGTGCAAGTCCGAGGTCGACGCGCAGCGCCGGCTGAAGAACGTCTTCGCGGAAGTCGCGCCGCCGACCCCCTCCGAAAGCTTTCTGGCCCGTCTCCAGGGTCTCCCCGGGGGAGGCGATCCGGACCCCGGCGGCACGCGGCCGGGCGGGGGCGGCTTCGCCGACGGCGTCTTCGGAGCGAGGGGGACGCGACGGGACGAGCCGTTCGAGTTCGGCTATGTGCCGGCCCGCGACCACGGCTCCGTGTTCTCCCCCGCGTCGGACCGGGGCTTTCGCATCCACCCTCCGGGCCGGGGCGGCGAACGCCATGACTCCGAGCGCTCCCGCAGCATGCGGTTCGCGTTCGTCGCGGCCGGCGCGGTGTCGCTGGCCGCGATCGCCCTCGGCGGCATGACCACCGTCGCTCCGATCGACACGACCGCGGACGGCCGGGCCGGGTCGGGCTCCGGAAGCAATGTGACGCCGGCCCGTACTCCGGGGGCGGGCCCCTCGGCGGCATCGGAGAACCAGCGTCGTCGCGCCGCGGGCCCCCTGCTCTCCCAGGGCGGTCAGCCCGGCGACACCCCGGTGGCCCCGACCGAGGCCTCCGCTCCGCTGCTGCCCGGCGTGCCCGCTCCGGCCGGCGGCCGCAACGACCAGGTCCTGCACCGGCTCACCACGCCCATGGTGGCCGGGGCCGCGGCCATGTCCCCGCTGATACGTCCGCTCGGCACCACCCCGCCGATCTCGCTGACCGACTGGAGCGCCGCACCTCAGGTCACCGGTATCGGTCTGTTCGCCGCGCCCGCCCCCGACACCGCCTCCGCCCCCTCCCCGTTCCTGCGCAACGCTCGCTGAGCCGAGCCCGCGCCACTCCGCCGCGAACCTGGTTGAATCCAGGGACGGCCGCGTCCGGCCAGGCTGCCGGACGCGAAAGCGGAGTGCGCGGGTGGGGAGAGCATGGACGAGGGGAAGCCCACGAAGGCGAAGTGGTGGAGCCGGCCTCGACCACAGGAACCCAAGGGAGACCGGCACACCGCGGACGACGCCGACATGACGCCGGTGCCCCCGCCGCCCACCCCGGACGGCGACTTCGAACTGGCCCGGCCCGCCGCCGGCCCCGAGCACCCGGTCGCGGCCCCCGCTCCCGGCGAAGCCGCGTCGACGCAGATGACCGGCCCTGCGGGTCCGGCGTCCGGCGGGACACCCGCCGATGATGCCGGGCCGGGGGGCGGGGACGGCCGCGCCGACGAGGCCTGCGAGGCGGCCGTTACGGCCGACGCCTCCCACGGTGATGTCGTTCCCACCGACGGGACCTTCGACGGGACGGGCTCGCAGGAGGCGGCTGCCGGCCCCGTCGGCGACCGCCCCGGCGTCGTTCCCGTCGTCGTGTCCACCGCCGTGCCGGAGCCGGTCGCCGTCGAGCGCCCCAAGCCGTTGCACGACCCCGACCCGTACAGCACCCCGCCGTACGGCGAACCGGGCCCCTGGGCGCCCGCACCCCCCGTCCAGCACCCGGCGGTCGCCCCCGCCCCCGGCGGCGCGACGACACCCGCCGTGGGCGTCCCGCCGTCGATGGGGTCGGTTCCGTCGGCTCCGCGGCAGACGGCCCCGCTCCCGGCCGTCCCCGGACCGCGTCCGTCGCCCGCCGATCCGGCACCGGCCACCGCTGCCACACCCGGCACCCCCTCGACCGCCGGCCCGGGCACGGCCGCCACCTCCGGCGACGTGCCGGTCGGCGCTCCCGGTGCCGGATCCGTCGCCGCTCACGGCGCCGTGCCCGACCCGGATCAGGCTGCGGCACCCGCCCCGGACGCCGCTCACGGCACGGTGCCCGCGGCCCTCGCCGACTCCGGGTACCTCCTCGCCTCCTCGGCCGCATCCGGATCGGTCCGGTCGGACCCGTCGGCGCCCTCCGACCCGTCCGCACCGTCCGGACGTGACGGGGGCTTCGACGCCTGGCAGCGCTACGACCCGTGGGCTGCCGCGATGCGGCGGGAGCCGCATGCGCACGGCGGGACGTGGCAGCACACCGGGGCCGACCCGACGACCGCCGGGGAGCGGCGACGGTGGGTGCGCAGACAGTTGGTGGGCGGTGCCCTCGCCGTCGCGCTGGTGTCCGGCGTGCTCGGCGGAGCCGTGGGCGTGTATCTCGAGCGCAACGGCGGGCTCGACCCGGTCCGGCTGCCGCAGGCGTCCGCCGAGCCCGCCGGACGGGCCGCGGACAGCGTGGCCGGGATCGCCGCCCGTGCCCTGCCCAGCGTTGTCACCCTGCACGTCAGCGGCAGCGACGAGGGCGGCACCGGCACCGGGTTCGTGCTCGACTCGCTCGGCTACATCCTCACCAACAACCACGTCGTCGAGCCGGCCGGGAGCGACGGCGGGATAACCGTGGTCTTCAACGGCGGCCAGACGGCCGAGGCCGAGGTCGTCGGCCGGGACAGCGGATACGACCTCGCCGTGGTGCGGGTGACCGGTGTGAAGGGTCTGAAGCCCCTGTACCTCGGCAACTCCGACAACGTCCGGGTCGGCGACCCGGTCGTCGCCATCGGCGCCCCCTTCGACCTCGAGGGCACCGTCACCTCCGGCATCATCAGCGCCAAGGAACGGCCCATCACGGCCGGCGGTGACGGCGGGGACGCCGATGACGTGTCGTACGTCGACGCCCTGCAGACCGACGCGCCGATCAACCCCGGCAACTCGGGCGGGCCGCTCCTCGACGCGCAGGGCCACGTCATCGGCATCAACTCCGCGATCCGCTCCGCCGACGCCGGTGTGGGCGCCGGCAAGGCGCAGTCCGGTTCGATCGGCCTCGGTTTCGCCATCCCGATCAACCAGGGCAAGCGGGTCGCCGAGGAGCTGATCAACACCGGCAGGGCGACCCACCCGGTCATCGGCATCTCCCTCGACCTGCAGTACGCGGGCGACGGTGCCCGGATCAGCGCGAAGGGCGGTGACGGCGGCCCCCCGGTCACCGCGGGCGGCCCCGGCGCCCGGGCCGGCCTGCGGGCCGGGGACGTCGTCACGCAGGTCGACGGGCAGCGCGTCCACTCCGGCAAGGAGCTGATCGTCAGAACCCGCGCCCACCGCCCCGGCGACCGCCTGCGGCTGACGATCCTGCGCGACGGCGCCGAGCGCACCCTCACGCTGGTCCTCGGCTCGTCCGGCGGCGGCTGACGCGCCGCGTCCAGGGCGGGGACGCGGCTGACGCGCCCACCCGGGCCCGCGCGGCCCGCTCACGGCCGTTCGCCCGACGTTTGACGGAAACATCACAGGCCGGAGCGCGAAAAAGCCGGTCCGGCATGGCAAACATCGCGGAAAACCGGCCGCGTACACGCACTCCGAGGCCCGGGACAGTACCGGTTCGCCAGGCGCGACAGGTACCGTGGACCCGGCCCGGACCACGGAAGACCCGAACTGACCACTGAGGGCCCGAGGACCGAGGACCGCGGACATCGCAAGGAGCTTCAGGTGTTCAATGACATAGGACCGCTCGAGCTGGTGACGATCATCGTCCTGGCCGTGCTCGTCTTCGGTCCGGACAAGCTCCCGAAGGTCATCCAGGACGTGATGCGCACCGTCCGGAAGATCCGCGAGTTCTCCGAGAGCGCCAAGGCGGACATCCGCAGCGAGCTGGGGCCGGAGTTCAAGGACTTCGAGTTCGAGGACCTCAACCCCAAGACGTTCATCCGCAAGCAGCTGGACAACGACGAGCTGGGGCTGAAGGAGCTCCGCAACGGCTTCGACCTGAAGAAGGAGATGGCCGAGGTCACGGACGCGGTCCACAGCCGCGACACGGACGCCGTCGGCTCGGGGTCGTCCGCTTCCTCCTCGCCGGACTCGTCCTCTCCGGGCGGTGGCCGCGTCGACATGACCAAGAAGCCCGAGGCGCCGGGCGGGGACGACCGCCCGCCCTTCGACGCGGACGCCACCTGACAAGCCCCGACCAGCCCGCCAACGCCCCGGTGTGAGGGGGCGCACGCAGCACGCGCCGGGTGGATTCCCGGCAGCCGGGAGCGGTGTGGCTATGCTGCCTGGTTGTTGTGCGGAGCGGACGAGTACGCCCGAAGGGGGGCGGGCCGGTCGTTCCGTCGAGAACGAGGAGGCGTCCGGGCACATGGAGACGACGAGTCGGGCAGTCGCGCAGACGCCGGCCGCGGAGGGCGGACCACAGGTCCCCTCCGTCCGGCGTACGGTCGACGGCTACCTGGAGGCACCCTTTCCCTGGTACGGCCTCGACGAGGCCTTCACGGGGCCGCGCTGGCTGATGCAGGTGGGCACGGCGGCCGACGGAGCCGTGGAGCACGGTTGCGTCGGACACGGCGACGAGCCCTCGGTCCGGCACGAGACGGCAGGCGAGGACCGCGGGAAGTTCGCGGTCGTCGTGACCGTCGCCGCGAACCCCGTCCGGCGCAGCCCGGACGGCACCGGTCTGCTCGAGGCCACCTCCGTGTCCTCGGCGGCCTGGCTGGCGGGCGTGGGTCTGCTGCCCTTCACCTGGCCGGGCCAGATGGACCACAGCCTGCGCGACGACTGGCTGGACCAGCAGACCGAGACGGCGTGGGTCCTCGCCGACGACCTCTCGGGACCGGACTGGTCGACGCTGTCGCTGCCGGTCGACGGTGTGCCGACCCCGTTCCACTACCGCGAGTCCGAGTTCGGCTGGGTGCTGGCCGGTTCCACCGAGGGCGGGGTGCACCTGGGGGCGTACGGACGCGGCATGAGCGCGTACGGCCTCGGCTTCTCCGTGATCAAGGACATCGCCGAGTACGCCTAGCCACGACGAAAAGGGTGCCCCCCCGAGCGGAGGGCACCCTCATACGGCCGTGACGCCTGCCGGCCGTGGCGCCTGCCGGCCGTGGCGCCTGCCGGCCATGACGCTGCGTAAGTGGCCGTGGCGCTTCGTCGTCGTGGCGCGTCTTCGTGGCCGGAGCCGCCCATGAGCGCACAACCGCACGGCTCACGGGCGGGCGACTCCTCTGCGCGGAACCGCCCCGGCTAGAACTTGTTCCTCGGGGTGATTCCCAGCGACAGTCCCGACAGGCCGCGCTGCCTGCCGCCGAGCTTGCCCGCGATGGCCCGCAGCGCGGAACCCGCCGGGGACTCGGGGTCGGTCAGGACGACCGGCTTGCCCTCGTCGCCGCCCTCGCGCAGCCGGACGTCGATCGGGATGGAGCCGAGCACCGGGACGTTGGCGCCGGTCGTGCGGGTGAGTCCCTCGGCCACCGACTGCCCGCCGCCCGTGCCGAAGACGTCGACCATCTCCCCGCAGTGCGGACAGGGCAGGCCGGACATGTTCTCGACCACGCCGACGATCTTCTGGTGGGTCTGGACCGCGATGGAGCCCGCCCGCTCGGCGACCTCGGCCGCCGCCTGCTGCGGGGTCGTCACGACCAGGATCTCGGCGTTCGGGACCAGCTGGGCCACCGAGATCGCGATGTCGCCGGTGCCCGGCGGGAGGTCGAGCAGCAGCACGTCCAGGTCGCCCCAGTAGACGTCCGCCAGGAACTGCTGGAGCGCGCGGTGCAGCATGGGGCCGCGCCAGACGACCGGGGCGTTGCCCGGGGTGAACATGCCGATGGAGATGACCTTCACGCCGTTCGCGGACGGCGGCATGATCATGTTCTCGACCTGGGTGGGACGCCCGTCCGCGCCCAGCATGCGCGGCACGCTGTGGCCGTAGATGTCGGCGTCGACCACGCCCACCTTCAGGCCGTCGGCCGCCATCGCCGCCGCCAGGTTCACCGTCACCGACGACTTGCCGACGCCGCCCTTGCCCGACGCCACCGCGTACACGCGGGTCAGCGAGCCCGGCTTGGCGAACGGGACCTCGCGCTCGGTCTGGCCGCCGCGCAGGGCGTTCGCCAGCTCCTTGCGCTGCTCGTCGCTCATCACGTCCAGGACGACGTCGACGCGGGTGACGCCCTCCACGGCGGAGACCGCGTCCGTGACGCGTTGCGTGATGGTCTCGCGCATCGGGCACCCGGAGACCGTCAGGTACACGGCGACCGCGACCGCCCCGTCCGCACCGATCTCCACCGACTTCACCATCCCGAGCTCGGTGATGGGCCGGTTGATCTCGGGGTCGTTCACCGTCGCCAGTGCCTCGCGCACCGCGTCTTCGCTAGCCATAAGCACGATGGTACGGCGCGCCGCGGTGGCCCCGGTAAGCCCGTCACCGGTCGTCTACGTCACGTCCCCGCGACCGTTCTGCCGGGAATACGGCATGTTCGTGGCGCCCGTCCCGCCGTTCCTCCAGCTCCTTGACCATGTCCTGGAGCTCGGAGCGGATCCAGTCGCGGGTGGCGACCTCGCCGAGACCGATCCGCAGGGCGGCGATCTCCCGGGTCAGATACTCGGTGTCGGCGATGGACCGCTCGTTCTGCTTGCGGTCCTGTTCCAGGTTCACCCGGTCGCGGTCGTCCTGCCGGTTCTGCGCGAGCAGGATCAGCGGGGCCGCGTAGGAGGCCTGGAGCGAGAGCATCAGGGTCAGGAAGATGAACGGGTAGTTGTCGAAGCGCAGGTCGCGCGGGGCGAAGATGTTCCACAGGACCCAGACGATGATGACGATCGTCATCCAGACGATGAACCGTCCGGTGCCCAGGAAGCGCGCGATGCGCTCCGACAGCCGTCCGAAGGCCTCCGGGTCCCACTCGGGCAGGATCCGGTGCCGGGGCGGTCGCGGCTGGTCCAGCCGGGCCCGGTGGCGGCTGGACGCCGTGGCGCCGACCGGGGCCCGCTCGGCGCGCCCGCCGCTCTCGCGCTCAGGAGTCATGCGGGCCCACCGCCTCGGTCGCGCCCTCGTCGAGGTGGAACTCCGTCTCCCGCCAGTCCTCGGGCAGCATGTGGTCCAGGACGTCGTCCACGGTCACCGCGCCCAGCAGCGAGCCCGCCTCGTCGACGACGGGGGCCGCGACCATGTCGTACGTCGCGAAGAACCCGGCGACGACCGGCAGCGCCGCGTCCGGCGCCAGGGCCTGCAGGTCGTCGTCGATGATGGAGCTGACCAGGGTGTACGGCGGGTCGCGCAGCAGCCGCTGGAAGTGGACCGTGCCGAGGTACTTGCCGGTCGGCGTCTCGTCGGGCGGGCGGCAGACGTAGACCTGCGCGGCGAGCGCAGGGGAGAGGTCGCGGTTGCGTACGCGCGCGAGGGCGTCGGCGACGGTGGCGTCCGGCCGCAGGACGATCGGCTCGGTGGTCATCAGACCGCCCGCGGTGTGCTCCTCGTAGGCCATCAGACGCCGCATGTCGGCCGCGTCCGCGGGCTCCATCAGACTCAGCAGCCGTTCCTGGTCCTGTTCCGGGAGCTCGGACAGCAGGTCGGCGGCGTCGTCGGGGTCCATGGCCTCCAGGACGTCCGCGGCGCGCTCCTCCTTCAGCTTGCCGAGAATCTCGATCTGGTCGTCCTCCGGGAGCTCCTCGAGGACGTCGGCGAGGCGGTCGTCGTCGAGGGCCGCGGCCACCTCGGCGCGCCGCTTGGGCGACAGGTGGTGCAGGACGTTGGCGAGGTCGGCGGGGCGCAACTGCTCGAAGGTGGCCAGCAGGCTCTCCGCGCCCTGCCCGTGCTCCTCCAGCGAGAACCCGGTGACCGCCGACCACTCCACGGTCAGCGTCTCGCCCTTGGCCCGCCGGAAGGCGGTCGCCTTCTTGCCCTTGCGGACGAAGACCCGGTCGATCTCCCAGTCCCGGCGGGCCGGCAGCTGCTGCACCGACACGTCGAGGACGCTGACCTCCTCACCGGTCTCGACGAGTGTGACCCGCCGGTCGAGCAACTCCCCGAAGGCCAGCCGCTCGGTCGGCCGCTGCTCGAAGCGCCGGACGTTGAGCACGCCGGTGGTGATGACCTGCCCGGACTCGATGCCGGTGACCCGGGTCATCGGCAGGAAGATGCGCCGCCGCGTGGACAGTTCGACGACCAGCCCGAGCACCCGGGGCGGCCGCCGGCCCACGCGCAGCACGACGACGAGGTCGCGCACCCGGCCCACCTGGTCGCCGTTCGGATCGAACACGGGGATGCCGGAGAGATGCGAGACGAAGATCCGCGGGGCGCCCGCTGCCATCACCGCACCTCCTTCTCTGCAGACTTCTCCACGGACATCTCCAGGGCCCTCTCCACGGACCTCTCCAGCAACCTCTCCCCGGACTTCTCCCGGGAGCGACCGTCCTCGGCGTCAGGGGTGACGTACTTCTCCCGAATGCCCGCTGGTGCGGGCTTAAGGCTAGCCCGTCCCGATCGGATACGCCCTGGTGGGCGGTCCGGACGGACTGGCTCCGCCGGTGCTCCGCGACCCCGGTACGCTGCCGTACGCCGCTCGGCACACCCCCGGAGAAAGGCGACTCTCCCTGTGACTGCGATTCCCCAGAACCGTGCGCGCCGGGTCCCGCTGGTGAGCGTGCTGTGCGCGCTGGCCGTGGGTCTGGGACTGACGGGATGCAGTGAGGATCCGGACGCGGGCACCAACGGGGTGGGCAGACTCCCCGCCCAGGAGATCCAGGCGAGGACGAAGACGGCGGCGGGCTCGGTCGACGCGGTGCGCCTGTCGGGGAACGTGGTCACCAGCGGACGCACGTACAAGCTCGACATGCGTCTGAAGGCGGACGGCGCCACCGGCTCGGTCACCGCCGAGGGGGCCACCTTCCATCTGCTGCGGGTCGGCGAGCAGCTGTTCCTGAAGGCCGACGCGGCGTTCTGGAAGCACGAGGACGCCGAGTCCGACGACGGCAAGGACGCGGCGGCCGGGGACAAGCTCGACGGCAAGTATGTGAAGGTGCCGACGGGCGACCCGTCGTACAAGAAGTTCAGCGGCTTCACGGACAAGGATCTCCTGCTCGACGGTCTGCTGACGCTGCACGGCTCGCTGGACACCGACGGCCACCACGAGCAGTCCGGCGTCCGCACGGTCCGCATCACCGGCGACGGCGGCTCCGGCGGCACGCTGGACGTGTCGCTGGAGGGCAAGCCGTACCCACTGCGCCTGGAACGCGCCGGCGGGGCGGGCACGCTGAGCTTCTCGGCCTGGGGCAAGGACTTCGCCCTCCAGGAACCGGCGAAGGGCGAGACGGTGGACTACGGCAAGCAGCTCCCTACGTCCTAGCGGTGCCGCCAGGGACGTCCCCGGCCGCCGGGCGCCTACTTCCGTCTGCGCTTCCTCAGCAGCAGCTTCGGGAGCGCGGCCGGCGCCGCCTCACGTGTCGTGGCCGGGGTGGGAACGGGCGCCGCGGCCAGGTCCCCGTCGGGCAGCGGCGAGGTGCCGCCGGTCGGCTCCAGCCGGAGCACCCGGCACTCCCGGGCCCAACGCTCCGTCATGGCCTCGCCGTCGGGCGCGTTCAGCCGCTTCCCCCTGAGCTCGGCGACGGCCGCCTCCCACGCCTCGGAGCCGGGCGCGAGCTCGACGGTCCGCGCCGTCCAGGAGACCAGCCGGCCGCCCTTGTCCTTGCTGCGGACGGTGACCTCGGCCGAGCCGCCCTCGACGAGCCCCGGCAGCGGCTGCTCGCCCGGCCCGTCGCCGACCAGACAGGCCGCGCCCTCGTGCCAGACGTGCCACAGCGCACGCGCGGCCGTCTCGCCGGCGCCCCGGACCCAGACGAGGCCGGACTTCTTGGTGGCCTCCTCGACGAGTGCCCGCTCGACGAGAGCCCGGTCCCCTTGGGCCCGGCCGATCAGCTCGCTAGTCATGGCGCCAGCCTAGTGTCCTGCGCCAGAGATCCGTCGGCAGAAGCGGGCAAGGGAGTCGAGGATCTCTTGGGCTGTCTTGGTCCAGATGAACGGCTTGGGTTCTTTGTTCCAGTCCTTGACCCATGCCCGAATGTCGGCTTCGAGGGCCTGGATGTTCTTGTGTGCGCCGCGGCGGATCATCTGGTGGGCCAGGTAGCCGAACCACCGCTCGACCTGGTTGATCCAGGAGGAGCCGGTCGGGGTGAAGTGCAGCTCGAACCTGGGGTGTTTGGCCAGCCAGGCCTTGATCGCGGGAGTCTTGTGAGTGCCGTAATTGTCCACGATCAAGTGGACCTGCAGGTGCGCGGGCACCTCCTTGTCGATCCGGATCAGGAACTTCTTGAACTCCACGGCCCGATGCCGACGGTGCAGGGCACTGATCACCTCGCCGGTGGCGACATCGAACGCGGCGAACAAGGTGGTCAGGCCGTTGCGGACGTAGTCGTGAGTACGCCGCTCGGGCATGCCCGGCATTATCGGCAGCACCGGCTGCGACCGGTCCAGGGCCTGGATCTGCGACTTCTCGTCCACCGAGAGGACCACCGCACCCTCGGGCGGGTTGAAGTACAGACCCACGACGTCGTAGACCTTCTCCACGAACAACGGATCCGTCGACAGCTTGAACGTGTCCGCCAGATGCGGCTTGAGCTGGAACTTCCGCCAGATCCGGCCGACCGTGGACTTCGACAGGCCGCTGTGCTCCGCCATCGACTTCCGCGACCAGTGGGTGGCGTTCTTCGGGATCTCCTCCAGCGTCGTGACCACGACCGCCTCCACCTGGTCGACGCTGATGGTGGGCGGCCGGCCCGGCCGGGGCTCGTCGACCAGGCCGTCCAGCCGCTCCGCCAAAAACCGCCGCCGCCACTTACGGACGGTGTCGGCGGCCACCCGCAACTCGCGGGCGACCACGACGATTGGCGGTACCTCCGGACCAGCGCACGCCAGCACAATCCGCGCCCGCAAGGCCACGGCCTGGGCCGATGTCGCCCTACGCGTCCACCGCTCCAACTCCGCCCGCTCGTCATCAGACAGCAGCAACGGTTCCAGCTTCGGGCCCCGACGAGGAACTGACGCACCAGCAGCAGAAGTCACACAACTACTAACGATCAACTACTGGCGCAGGACACTAGCCCGGCGTCCTCAGAGCCAGCCGTTGCGCTTCAGGGTGCGGTGGATGCCCACACACAGGGCCACCATGGCCGACATGACGACGGGGTAGCCGTACTTCCAGTGCAGCTCGGGCATGTAGTCGAAGTTCATGCCGTACACCCCGCAGACCATCGTCGGCACGGCGATGATGGCGGCCCAGGAGGTGATCTTGCGCATGTCCTCGTTCTGCGCGACGGAGGCCTGCGCGAGGTTGGCCTGGAGGATCGAGTTGAGCAGTTCGTCGAAGCCGATCACCTGCTCCTGGACCCGGGCCAGGTGGTCGGCGACGTCGCGGAAGTACTTCTGGATGTCGGGGTCGACCAGCCGCATCGGCCGCTCGCTCAGCAGCTGCATGGGCCGCAGCAGCGGCGACACCGCACGCTTGAACTCCAGTACCTC
Organism: Streptomyces sp. P3; assembly: GCF_003032475.1. NCBI lineage: Bacteria > Bacillati > Actinomycetota > Actinomycetes > Kitasatosporales > Streptomycetaceae > Streptomyces > Streptomyces sp. P3. The sequence continues at coordinate 833,636 of NZ_CP028369.1, read as the reverse complement.
ACGCTTGAGTTGGTAGATCCGGCCGGCGTCCGTGCCACGCGGGGCGCCTTTGCGGCCGGGCGAGAACACCTCTGTCTCGACCTCGTCGATGTCGTCCTGCACGGCGTCCGCGACCGCGATGTAGCCGTCGACCACGTGGTCGGCGATGGCGTGCAGCACCGCCGAGGGGCCCTTGGCGAGCAGTTCGGGGTCGTCCTGGAGGCGGTGACGCAGTGCGCGCAGCGAGCCCTGGCCGCCGTGCCGCACGGTGATGAAGAAGTCCTTGCCGGTGAAGCACATGACCTCACCGGTCTCGACGACCTCGCTGTTGGCCGTCAGCCGGTCGTGCTCGATGTAGTGGATCGTCTTGAAGACGGTGAAGAGGGAGTCGTCGTAACGCTCCAGCTTGGGCCGCTGGTGGGCCTGCACCGCGTCCTCCACGGCCAGCGGGTGCAGCCCGAACTCGGCGGCGATACCGGCGAATTCGGCCTCGGTCGGCTCGTGCAGCCCGATCCACACGAAGCCTCCGTCACGCCGCACCTGACGCATGGCCTCCTGCGGGGTCGGCGCCTGCGCGAACCCGACACGGGCGCCGTCGCGGTAGACCGCGCAGTCGACGACGGCCGACGGCGTGGCGGGGTCGCGGGTGGTGTCGTAGGCGCCGTTGTCCGTACGCCCGCCCCCCTTGCGCAGGGAGGGGCGGGCGGGGCGGACGACGGCACGGAGGTCGCGGATCATCGACATGGCAGGCTCCTTCGCGACGAGCAAAGAAAGACCGCCACGACGGGTGGAACTGCCCGGAATGAGGACGTCCTGACTCGGCGTCTCCCCGGCCATCGAGGCGGGGAAAGAGGTTTGGCACGTCCACAAAGCGGGGAGCACCGCTCCGTCGCGGTGGCGAGCTTCGCTACTGATTCAGATGAGACAGATCAGGCAATACGAAACGAAGTGCTCTTCCGCATGAAGATGAGCGCGAGAGTCGGCGACCAGCCGGAGGCGAAGAGGCCAGAGCAGTTGCGTCAGTGGTTGGAAGAGCGAGTGGTACTGCACGGGTGACTTCGATCCATGACAGCCCCACCTCCTCCAGCCGGTCCCTCGTGAGGGAGTCTCGTCTGCGTCGGGGCAAGATCGCGACGCTTCAGCGTGCTGCCCCGAACCACCGGGCCAGAGTAGCAGTCGACCGAAGTGTCAAGGTGCTGCTTTGCCGTGCACTGACGAGTTCTATGCTCGCCGCATGGCTGATGTTCTTCCTCTGGTCGAGGCCCGTCTGCACACGGCGCTGGGCGAGCCGGACGCCCGCGCGGCGGTCACCTTCCTCGGCGCGGACCGCGTCGAGGTGCTGCGTTTTCGTGAGGGCGACATCGTCCGCTACGCCACGCTCGGCATGTCCGCGCAGCCGATGAGCGACCCCACGGCGGTGCTCGCGGACCCGGTGAAGGGCCCGCGCGCCGAACTGCTCCTGTCCGTCCGGCCGGGCGACGCCGACACGGACAAGGCGCTCCGCCCGCTCGCCGTGCTCGCCGCGTCCCCGCAGGTCGAGGGAGTGGTCGTGGCTCCGGGCGCCTCCCTCGACGTGGGCGGGCCCCTGTGGCCCGGCGCTCCGTTCACCTCGGTCCTGGTCGCCGAGCCGGGCGGTCTGGTCGAGGACCTCGACCTCGACGAGCCCCTCGACCCGGTCCGCTTCCTGCCGCTGCTTCCCATGACCCCGAACGAGGCCGCCTGGAAGCGCGTGCACGGCGCCCAGGCCCTCCAGGAGCGCTGGCTGGCGAACGGGACGGACCTGCGGGATCCGTCCCGCAGGTCCGTCCCGCTCGACTGACGCCTCGTGAGGAACGTCACCAACGCGGCGTGGCCGGTGCCCGGTTGGCGATGCCGGCACGGAGGGCTCAGCCGGCGAAGACCGTGACGGCGTCCTCCGTCGCGTGGCGCGGCTCGAGTTCACGTGCCTCCGCGGTCAGCGCCCTGCGCCGGACGACGACCACGACCGCGCCGAGCGCCGCCGTCACCGCCGCCACCACGAACGGCACGTGGACGTCGGTCCACTCCTCGATCTTCGGCGCGAAGTAGGGCGCCGCCGCGGCCGCGAACCACCGCACGAAGTTGTACCCGGCGCTCGCCACCGGGCGCGGGGCGTCCGACACGCCGAGCGCCAACTCGGTGTAGACGGTGTTGTTCACGCCGATGAACGCACCCGACAGGATCGTGCAGACGACCGCCGTGGTGTGGTCGCCGTAGCCGAGGACGAGCACGTCGGCGGCGAGCAGCAGCAGCGAGCCGCCGAGCACCTTCAGCGAGCCGAACCGCTCCTGCAGTCGCGGGGCGACGAGCACCGAGAAGACCGCGAGCAGCACGCCCCAGGCGAAGAACACCGCCCCCGACCTGTAGGGGGTCATGTCCAGCACGAAGGGCGTGAAGGCCAGCACGGTGAAGAACGTGTAGTTGTAGAAGAAGGCCGAGGCCGCGGCGGAGGCGAGACCGCCGTGGCCGAGCGCCTTGAGCGGGTCGAGCAGCGAGGTCTTGCGGGCCGGCGTCGGCTGTTCCTTCAGGAACACCGTGATGCACAGGAAGCCGATCGCCATGAGGAACGCGGTGCCGAAGAACGGGTAGCGCCAGCTGGCGTCGCCGAGCAGCGCGCCGAGCAGCGGTCCGCAGGCCATGCCGAGGCCGAGGGCGGACTCGTACAGCAGGATGGCCGCCGCGCTGCCGCCGGCCGCCGCGCCGACGATCACGGCGAGCGCGGTGGAGACGAAGAGGGCGTTGCCCAGCCCCCAGCCGGCGCGGTAGCCGACCAGTTGCGCGACCGAGTCCGAGGTGCCCGCGAGGCCCGCGAAGACGACGACCAGGGCGAGGCCGGCGAGCAGCGTCCGGCGGCCGCCGATGCGGCTGGAGACGAAGCCCGTGACCAGCATCGCGATCGCGGTGATCAGGAAGTAGGAGGTGAAGAGCAGGGAGACCTGCCCGGCCGTGGCGTCCAGCCCCTGGGCGATGGACGGCAGGATCGGGTCGACCAGGCCGATGCCCATGAAGGCGACGACGGACGCGCCGGCGGTCGCCCACACCGCCTTCGGCTGCCGCAGGATGCTTCCGGCTCCGGCGTCGAACGGGTCCATGGTGTGTCTCACCCCTCCATAGATGGTTGGTATATGCACACAGTAAGTTAGCGGAGCTAATTAATGCAAGTTACATGTATGTCGTCGGGATGGACGGGTTCCACAACCTGTTCGGTCCGGACGGGTGATCGTCCTTGACGTGGACGTGCTCGGGTAGGACCGTGGGGCTCTATGAGGGGCGAACCCAGTTGCCCGAAGTGTGGTGGCCGGGTCAGGGCTCCCGGACTCTTCGCCGATTCCTGGCAGTGCGATGTGCATGGGACGGTCCATCCGCTGCAGCCTGTGATCCCGCCCAGCGTCGAGGCGCTCAGTGTTGTCGTGCACCGCACCCAGGTGCCGGTGTGGATGCCCTGGCCGCTGCCGGTCGGCTGGCTCTTCACCGGCGTGACCTACGCGGGCGACGACCGCAGCGGCGGCCGCGCCACCGCGGTGGCGTGCTCGGGGCCCGGCCCGCTCGGCGGTATGGGTGAGCTGATCCTGGTCGCCGAGGAGCTGGGCGTCGGCCTGGGCGCGCGCTATGCCGGCGTCGACGGGCCGGACCCGGGGCCGTACATGAGCGTCGAGAAACCCCCGCAGGCCAAGCTGCTCGCCGCCGGCCGGCCCACCCCCCTGTGGCACGTCTCGGCCACCCCCGACGACCGCGCGGTCTTCGCGGGCGAGGCGCGGGGGCTGTGGCTGTGGGCGGTGGTGTGGCCCGAGCAGTCCGGACTGCTGATGTACGACGAGCTGGTACTGACGGATCTGCGAGACGCGGGGGCGGAGGTCGAGCTGGTGCCCTGCGGGGCGCTGTCCCCGCGCCTCCTCGAGCCGTAGCGCTCCTCGCGTCGTAGCGCTCTTTTCGAGCCATGGTGCACCGCATGTCATGGCGCTCCTCGAGCCGTCGCGTCCGCGCGCCATGGCGCTCCGTGTGTCGTGGCGCTCCCGGGGGCGCGGTCGCCGCACGTCGTGGCACTCCTCCATCCGCGGTCGCCGCACGTCGCGGCGGTTCGCCGGGGCCGGAGCGTGTAGGGGGCGCCAGGGGGTTTCGGGTGTGACAGGGGCGGTCGGATTTTCCGGCTATGCTGGAGCGTCCCCGTCCGCCCGTCCCCGACTGGAGTCCGCGTCGTGCGCATCGATCTGCACTGCCACTCCACGGCCTCGGACGGTACGGACACCCCGGCCGAGCTGGTGCGCAACGCCGCCGCCGCCGGACTGGACGTCGTCGCGCTGACCGACCACGACACCACCCGCGGACACGCCGAGGCCGTCGCCGCGCTGCCCGCCGGGCTCACCCTCGTCACCGGTGCGGAGCTGTCCTGTCGTGTCGACGGGGTCGGCATGCACATGCTGGCGTACCTCTTCGACCCCGGGGAGCCCGCTCTGCTCGCCGAACGCGAGCTGGTGCGGGACGACCGGGTGCCCCGGGCGCGCGCGATGATCGCCCGGCTGAACGACCTGGACGTGCCCGTGACCTGGGAGCAGGTGGCCCGGATCGCGGGGGAGGGGTCCGTCGGGCGGCCGCATGTCGCCACCGCCCTGGTCGAGCTCGGCGTCGTGCCGACCGTGAGCGACGCCTTCACCGGCAACTGGCTGGCCGACGGCGGCCGGGCCCACGTCGGGAAGCACGAGACCGACCCCTTCGAGGCGATCCGGCTGGTCAAGGGGGCGGGCGGAGTCACCGTCTTCGCGCATCCCGGCGCGAGCAAGCGGGGGCACACGGTGCCGGAGACCGTGATCGCCGAGCTGGCCGCCGCCGGTCTCGACGGCATCGAGGTCGACCACATGGACCACGACGCGGACACCCGCGCGCGGCTGCGCGGCCTGGCCCGTGACCTGGGACTGCTGGTCACCGGCTCCTCGGACTACCACGGCAGCCGCAAGACGTGCGTACTCGGCGAGTACACCACCGACCCCGAGGTGTACGGGGAGATCACCCGGCGGGCGACGGGCGCGTTCCCGGTGCCGGGCACCGGCGGAGCCTGACCCGGGCCAAGGCGCGCCCGGCCCCGCTCCCCACCTCGCCCTCGTCCACCCTTCCTCTCGCAAGGCTTGCACTGATGTTCGACGCTGCCGTCTTCGGTTCCCTCTTCCTCACCCTTTTCGTCATCATGGATCCCCCCGGGATCACCCCGATCTTCCTCGCGCTCACCGCCGGACGGCCCGGCAAGGTGCAGAAGCGGATGGCCTTCCAGGCCGTCTGCGTGGCGGGCGGCGTGATCGCCGTCTTCGGCCTCCTCGGGCATCAGATCCTCGACTACCTGCACGTCTCCGTGCCCGCGCTGATGATCGCGGGCGGGCTGCTGCTTCTGCTGATCGCGCTCGACCTGCTCACCGGCAAGACCGACGAACCCAAGCAGACCAAGGACGTCAACGTCGCGCTCGTCCCGCTGGGTATGCCGTTGCTGGCCGGCCCCGGCGCGATCGTGTCGGTCATCCTCGCCGTGCAGAAGGCGGACGGGGCGGCGGCGCAGGCGTCGGTCTGGGCGGCCATCCTCGCCATCCACGTCGTGCTGTGGGTGGTCATGCGGTACTCGCTGCTGATCATCCGGGTCATCAAGGACGGCGGCGTGGTCCTGGTGACCCGGCTGGCGGGCATGATGCTCTCCGCGATCGCCGTGCAGCAGATCATCAACGGGATCACCCAGGTCGTCCGGTCGAGCTGACCCGCCCCTCCCGGCCGGCGGGCCCGCGAAGGTGCGGGCAAGCGGGCAAGCGGGCACGCGTACCTGGTGGCGCACGGACGCCCGGGCGACCGGGCACGCAGAGCCCCCTACGGCGGTGCCGTAGGGGGCTCGCAAACCTGTAAGGGGGCCCGCGCTGTTACGAGGCCGTGGGGTCGGCCGGACGGATCCACAGCCGCTGCCCGATGGCGGCGGCCTGCTGAACGATCCGGTTGACGGAGGCGGCGTCCACGACGGTGCTGTCCACGGGGGTCCCGTCGACGTCGTCGAGTCGCATGATTTCGAAGCGCATGGCTTCTCCCTTCGTCTGGTCATCCTCCTGAGGAGAACTACTTGGTCACGTAGGGAGTCAACGGCATGCGTGTTACAAACATTCCCTACGCTAAAGAAATTTTTCGAACGACTAATTACTAGCGAGTAAGGGAGCTGGGGTGGACTGAACGGGACCGGTTGTGTTCGCAGCGTGACCACCGGGACAATGGAGGCGATGAACGACGACCTCCCGGCGCTCGCCGCCCGCATCGACCGCACGAACGAGCTGCTGACCCGCATGCTCGCCGAGGTGGCCAAGACGCCCTCGACCCACGCGATCTTCGTCGACGCGGGGTACCTCTACGCGGCGGCGGGACGTCTGGTGGCCGGGACGGAGGACCGCCGGGCCTTCGACCTCGACGCCGAGGGCCTGATCGAGGCGCTCATCGACCGCGCCCGCTCGATCTTCGCGGACAGCCGGCTCCTGCGGGTCTACTGGTACGACGGCGCCCGGCGGCGCATCCACACATCCGAGCAGCAGTCCATCGCCGAACTGCCGGACGTGAAGGTGAGGTTGGGGAACCTCAACGCCAACAACCAGCAGAAGGGCGTCGATTCGCTGATCCGCACGGACCTCGAGTCGCTGGCCCGGCACCGGGCCATCAGTGACGCGGCCCTGCTCGGCGGCGACGAGGACCTGGTCTCGGCGGTGGAGGCCGCGCAGGGGTACGGCGCCCGCGTGCACCTGTGGGGCATCGAGGCGCCGGAAGGCCGCAACCAGGCCGAGCCGCTGCTCTGGGAGGTCGACAGCCAGCGCACCCTCGACCTCGACTTCTTCAAGCCCTACGTCGCCCGGCGCACCGCCGCGGCCTACGACGCGGCCGGGGCGAGCCGGCCCACCCGCGAGGCCGTCCGCTTCGCGGGCGCGCAGATCGCGGCGAAGTGGCTGGCGGCGCGAGGCAGGGAGAGCCTGGCCGAACTGCTGCCGGGCCACCCCTACCTCCCCGGCTCCGTCGACCAGGACCTCCTCGTGGAGGCCGAGGGCATCCTGCAGTACTCGCTGCGAGGCCAGGCGGACCTGCGACGCGCGCTGCGGGACGGCTTCTGGGAGCACGTGCAGACGCAGTACTAGCCGCGGACCGGCCGCGGGCTCAGGAGCGACTCCGCAAGGGACCTGCTTCGGACCGTTTCCGGACCTGCTTCGGGACGGCTCCGGAACCGCGCCGGGGCGGACCGGCTCCGGAGGTGCTTCGGACCGGCTCCCGGCTAGCTCCGGTGGGCCTTCGCCGCGCCGTCCCAGAAGTCGGCGAGACCGCGGGCCGTCAGCAGCGGCTGGTCCTGGTTGGGGGAGTGGTCGGCGTCCGGCACGACCGTCCGGTGCGCTCGGAGTTCCCCGGCCATCGCGTCGAGGAGGGGCACCGGCCAGGTGTCGTCCGACGCGCCCGACAGGACGTGGAACGGCAGCGGGACGGCGGCGAGCTCGGCGACCCGGTCCGGTTCGACGCACAACCGCCGTCCGGTGACCAGGAGTTGGGCCGGCTTGTGGTTCAGCCAGCGCTGCCGCATCCGGGCCGGGCCGCCGGCGCCGCGGGCCGGGCCGCCGACCTCCTCCGGCGCCCCCATAGCCAGGATGGCCTGCCAGACCTCGGCCATCGTCATCACCGCGAGCGCGTCGTGCAACAGCTTCACGCGCTGCTTCTGGGACTCCGAGATCTCCGCCGGGCCGGAGGAGACGAGCGTGAGCGAGACGAAGGGCGAGTGGTCCAGCAGGACGGCGGCACGCGCGATCTGGCCTCCCAGGGAGTGGCCGACAAGATGCACAGGCGTGCCGAGAGCGGACGCCTGCGCGAGCACGTCGCGGGCCAACTCTCCCTGTTCGTAAGGCGATTCGTCGTCGGCGGGGCCGTCGGACTCGTTCTGCCCCCGGCCGTCCACGGCGACGGTCCGGTAGCCGCGGGCGGCCAGTGGCTCGTGCAGCCGGTGGAAGTCCTCCTTGCTCCCGGTGAACCCCGGCAGCAGCAGCACGACACCTCGCTGCTCCACACCGGCGGCCACGGGCGTGTCGACCACGGCGAACGCCCCGCGCGCGGTCCGCAGCGGGTACGCGCGGGCGCCGGGGGGCGGTGGGAACACAGGGTGCCCGGCGGACCCGGCGGAGCGGGTGGGCGCGACGGCGCCGGGCCCGGCGGGGGGCTCGGCGGAGAGGGCGGGCTCGTTGGGGTCGGTCACGGGGGGAGAGTACCGGGGGCCGGGAAACGCCGAGGGCCCGGTCCACAGGGTGTGGACCGGGCCCTCATGCGTGAGCTTCGTCGGCTCAGCCGTCCGTCGGCTCCGCGACGGTCTTGGCGGCCGCCGTCTTGCGGGTGCGGCGCGGCTTGACGGCTTCCGCCTCCTGCGTGGCCTGGGCCGGGATGTCGGCCGTGGCCTTGCGGGTCGTACGGCGGCGGGGCTTGGGCTCCGCGCCTTCGGCCGTCTCGACGGCTGCCTCGGCCGGGGCCGGGGCGGTGGCGGCCACCTTGCGGGTGCGCCGCGGCCTGGCGACGACGGCCTCCGCGACCGGCAGCTCAGCCTCGGTGACCTCGGCGGTCTTCGCGGTCGCCGTCTTGCGCGTGCGCCGCGGCTTGGCCTCGGCGCCCTCGGCACTGTCGACCGCGACTTCGGCCGGGGCGGCTGCCTTGCGGGTGCGGCGCGGCTTGACCTCGGCCTCGGGAGCCTCCGGGGCCTCGACGGCGGCAACGGCAACGGCGGTCTTGGCGGCCGCCGTCTTGCGCGTCCGGCGGGGCTTGGCCTCGGTGGCCTCGACCGTGTCCACGACGGCCTCCGCCGCGGCCGGGGCCGTCGCCGTGGCCTTGGCGGCCGTCTTGCGGGTGCGTCGCGGCTTGGCCTCCGTCGCCTCGGCCGTGTCGACCGCGGCGCTCGCCTCGGCCTCGACCGGGGCGGACGCGGCGGTCTTGCGGGTGCGGCGCGGCTTGACGGCTTCCGTCTCCTGCGTGGCCTGGGCCGGGATGTCGGCCGTGGCCTTGCGGGCGGTGCGGGTGCGCGGCTTGGCCTCGGCCGCCTCGGCGGTGTCGACCGCTGCCTCGGCGGCGGCGGCCGTCTTGCGGGTGCGGCGCGGCTTGACCGCGGGCTCCACGGTCGCGGCGGCCTCCGGGGCCACCTCGATGCTCGTGACGGTGTCGACCACTGCTTCTGCCGGGGCCGTCGCCTTGCGGGTGCGGCGGCGCGGTGCTGCCTCCACCACCGGCGCGGCCTCCACCACCGGCGCGGCCGGCTCGGCCGCTTCGGTCGTGACGGTCGGCTGCGCCGTGTCGACGGCGGCCTCCGCCGTCCTGCGGGTGCGGCGGCGGCGCGGCTTCGACGCCTCGGTCGCGGTCTCCGGTGTGTCGAGCGCGGGGCCCTCCGCCGTCGTCACGGCCGCCTCCGCTGCGTCGGCGGCGGGCTCGACGGCCGTCACCGGGGCGACGGCCTCCGGTGCGGACCCGTTGCGGGTACGGCGGCGACGGCGCGGGGTGCGCGGGCCGGCGGCCTCCTCGGCGAGGGGCGTCCGCTCGGCGGCGGGACCCTGCTCCGGTGCGGTCCCGACGGGTGCCGAGGCCGCGTCGATGGGCGAGCCGTTGCGGGTACGACGACGGCGACGCGGCGTACGGGCTGCCTGCTCGCGCTCGTCGGAACGGTCCGCGGAGCGCTCGGAGGAGCGTCCGCCGGAACGGGAGTCGCCCCGACCGCCCCGGCCGCCGCGGTCACCGCGACCGCGCGCATTGCGGCCGCCCGGCTCGCCGAGGTCCTCGAGCTCCTCCGCGTCGAGCCCGGCGCGGGTGCGCTCCGAGCGCGGCAGGACGCCCTTGGTGCCCGCGGGAATCCCGAGCTCCTCGAAGAAGTGCGGAGAGGTGGAGTACGTCTCCGGCGGGTCGCTGAACTCGAGCTCCAGCGCCTTGTTGATGAGCTGCCAGCGCGGGATGTCGTCCCAGTCGACGAGCGTGATCGCGATGCCCTTGGCGCCCGCGCGGCCGGTACGGCCGATGCGGTGCAGGTACGTCTTCTCGTCTTCGGGGGACTGGTAGTTGATGACGTGGGTGACGCCTTCGACGTCGATGCCGCGCGCGGCGACGTCGGTGCAGACGAGCACGTCGACCTTGCCGTTGCGGAAGGCGCGCAGCGCCTGCTCGCGGGCGCCCTGGCCGAGGTCGCCGTGGACCGCGCCGGAGGCGAAACCGCGCTGCTGGAGCTGGTCGGCCAAGTCGGCCGCGGTGCGCTTGGTACGGCAGAACACCATGACCAGGCCGCGGCCGTCGGCCTGCAGGATGCGGGCGACCATCTCGGGCTTGTCCATGTTGTGCGCGCGGTACACGTGCTGCTTGGTGTTCGCGACGGTGCGGCCCGCGTCGTCCGGCGAGGTGGCGTTGATGTGCGTGGGCTGCGACATGTAGCGGCGTGCGAGACCGATGACCGCGCCCGGCATGGTCGCCGAGAACAGCATGGTCTGGCGCTTCGCCGGAAGCATGTTGATGATCTTCTCGACGTCGGGCAGGAAGCCCAGGTCGAGCATCTCGTCGGCCTCGTCGAGGACGAGCGAGCGGATGTGCTTGAGGTCGAGCTTCTTCTGGCCCGCGAGGTCCAGCAGACGGCCCGGGGTGCCGACGACGACGTCGACGCCCTTCTTGAGGGCCTCGACCTGGGGCTCGTAGGCGCGGCCGCCGTAGATGGCGAGAACGCGTACGTTGCGCACCTTGCCCGCGGTCAGCAGGTCGTTGGTGACCTGTGTGCACAGCTCACGCGTGGGCACGACGATGAGCGCCTGCGGGGCGTCGGTGAGGTCCTCCGGGCGGGCGCGGCCGGCCTCGACGTCGGCGGGGACGGTTACGCGCTCGAGGAGCGGGAGGCCGAAGCCGAGCGTCTTGCCGGTGCCCGTCTTGGCCTGTCCGATGACGTCCGTGCCCGTGAGGGCGACCGGGAGCGTCATCTCCTGGATGGGGAAGGGGGTGGTGATGCCGACGGCCTCGAGGGCTTCGGCGGTCTCGGAAAGGATTCCGAGCTCTCGGAACGTAGTCAGGGTGCTGCCTCTTCTGTGTACGCGGTGCGAGGCGAGCGCGGGGGTCGTGACGGACCGTGCCGGGGACGTCGGATGCCTTACGGGCGAACCGCTCACGGCAAGCCGTATGGCACGGGACCTCTGCCGACGCTCTAGCGCTCGTACCGCTGAGGGTGTCCCTCTGGCAGCCGTACGCGATGTGCCGTACGAGCCATGAGGGCTGTCGGGTCGGAGCCGATCGGGCCACCGACCGGGCATCCTCATACGTGCGGCCCGTCGAATATTCGGCAGGCGCATTACCACCATACCCCGGAATCGTGCACATGCGATGGCCGATTCGGTCACGTTGTGGTTGTCACAGGGCCTGGACCGGTCCGTTGCGTCTTCGTCGTCACACTGACTGACCAGGGACTTCCACCCCGCGACGAGCGGGCTATTGTGCGCTGCATGACGACCTCTGACAAGCCCGAGATCACCGCTACCGGAATCGCGGCCCAGGACTGGGCGACGGCCTCCGCCGACCCGCAGTACCGTGCCGCGGTCGTGGACCTGTTGGGCGCGTTGGCGTACGGCGAGCTCGCGGCGTTCGAGCGACTCGCGGAGGACGCCAAGCTGGCGCCCACCCTCGCCGACAAGGCGGAGCTGGCGAAGATGGCGTCGGCGGAGTTCCACCACTTCGAGCGGCTGCGGGACCGGCTCACGGAGATCGGCGAGGAGCCGACGATGGCGATGGAGCCGTTCGTGGCCGCGCTCGACGGCTTCCACCGGCAGACGGCCCCCTCGGACTGGCTGGAGGGTCTGGTCAAGGCGTACGTCGGCGACTCGATCGCGAGCGACTTCTACCGCGAGGTCGCGGTGCGGCTGGACACCGACAGCCGGGCGCTGGTGCTGGCGGTGCTCGACGACACCGGCCACGCGGGCTTCGCCGTGGACCGGGTGCGCTCGGCGATCGACGCGGAGCCGCGGGTGGGCGGCCGGCTCGCGCTGTGGGCGCGGCGGCTGATGGGTGAGGCGCTGTCGCAGTCCCAGCGGGTGGTCGCCGACCGCGACGCGCTGTCGACGATGCTGGTGGGCGGGGTCGCGGACGGCTTCGACCTCGCCGAGGTGGGCCGGATGTTCTCCCGGATCACGGAGGCGCACACCAAGCGGATGGCGGCGCTGGGCCTCGCGGCCTAGACGCCGCCGGCGGGTCGGTGCGCCGGGGGTCGGATGACCGGAGGGCCGGGGCACCGGCCGGTGGGGTCCGGTGGGGTCCGGTGGGGCGGCTGCCCCGGCTCCTCGGCCTCGCCGACCGCGAGTCCCGCCGACCGCGGGTCCCGCCCTCCGAACGTCACGTCGGCCCCCGGCGTCACGCCGGCTCCGGCGCTACGCCGGCGCCGATCGGCGGCGCAGTCTTCCGGTGGGGCGCAGCAGCAGGGAGAGCGACGCGGCGGAGATGATCGCCGCGCCGAGGAGGCTCGGCAGGAAGCTGCCGGGGCCGAGCGCGCTGTGGGTGACGAAGTCACCGAACAGGGCTCCGGCGACTCCCGTCGCGAAGACGAGCGTGTGGACCGGCAGGCGGTGGGAGAGGCGGGTGACCGCCGCCCACGCGAGCACGAGACCGAGCACAGCGGAGCCGAGCGCTTCCAAGATCATTTGGGTCCCTCCCAGGCGGCGGGGCTGTGCACCAACGTCGTAGCGCGTCATACCCGTGACCTGCGGAATGCAATCCTCCCCCGTGGATGCGTCGTGCCCCGGCCGTGAAGAGAGCAGGGCGGCGCCAGGAGGGCGAAAATCCAGCGGTGGGGGACAGCCGCGGCGGAGACGGGCGGGGGCGGGGACTGCGTACGGCCGGGGCGCGCAAAGAGGGAGGGGCCCGGCGACCGTGTCGGTCGCCGGGCCCCTCCCGCGGATCGCTTCGCCTACAGCGCGCCGAAGCCCACCTTGCGCGGGGCGGGCTCGCCCAGCTCGACGTAGGCCAGACGGTCGGCCGGGACCAGGACCTTGCGGCCGTGCTGGTCCACGAGGCTGAGCAGCTGCGACTTCCCGGCCAGGGCCTCGGCCACCACGCGCTCGACCTCCTCGGGAGTCTGACCGCTCTCCAGAACGATCTCGCGAGGCGCGTGCAGCACGCCGATCTTGACCTCCACGGCTATGTCCCTCCGACGGTCATGAGATGCGCGGGCGTCCGCGCCGTACGCTGCACACATTAGCCCGGCGAGGGGACGTACACGGCGCGTCCGTCCACGCCAGGAGCGAACAGCGGGCGGGAACAAACGCCCGCCCCGCCCGCTCAGTGCTGATCGATGCCGTGCAGCGGGAACCCCGCGATGCCCCGCCAGGCCAGCGAGGCCAGCAGCTGCACCGCCTGGTCGCGCGGCACGCTGCGGTCGCTGTGCAGCCAGGAACGGGCCACCACCTGCGCCAGGCCGCCGAGGCCGGAGGCGAGCAGCATCGACTCCGCGCGGGAGAGGCCGGTGTCCTCGGCGATGACCTCGCAGATCGCCTCGGCGCACTCGCCCGTGACCTTGTCGACGCGCTCGCGCACCGCGGGCTCGTTGGTCAGGTCCGACTCGAAGACCAGGCGGAAGGCGCCTCCGTCGTCCTCGACGTACGCGAAGTAGGCGTCCATGGTGGCCCGGACGCGCTGCTTGTTGTCGGTCGTGGACGCGAGCGCGCCGCGCACGGCCTGGATCAGCGACTCGCAGTGCTGGTCCAGCAGGGCGAGATAGAGGTCGAGCTTGCCCGGGAAGTGCTGGTAGAGCACCGGCTTGCTGACGCCGGCCCGCTCGGCGATGTCGTCCATCGCGGCCGCGTGGTAGCCCTGTGCGACGAAGACTTCCTGGGCGGCGCCCAGCAGCTGGTTCCGCCGGGCACGGCGCGGCAGGCGTGTGCCCCGCGGGCGCGCCGCCTCTGTCTGCTCGATGGCTGTCACGCCGCCTCCCAAAGTCGTCCTCTTGCGGTGAGCGCCGCGTCGCCATCGTACTTTTCGGTAACCCCGGTGTGCGCGGTGCGAGCGCAGAATTTCACGGACTGGACGAGGACAGAAGTGGTCGAGATGGTTTTGAAACGGTAGGTTCCGGGCATACTCGGCCCCCGTTCCGGCTCGGCGTCCTTCAGCGGTAGTCGTCCTCGTCCATCGAGACGACGCGCGCCTGTTCGGCGAGATCGGCCTCGTTGGCCCGGGCCGGATCGGCGTCCTCCAAAGGGTCGTCGCGCTCCTGCGTGACATCCGTGTACTGCTCGGCCGCGTCCGCCTCGGGCGCCTCCACGTCGATCTCCCCGAAGTCGTCGTCCTCGTCGAACGCCTCCGGGTCGGTGGGGTCAACGGTCATGGCGGGCTCCCTTCCTACGAACGCCCCTGCTAACTGCGGGGGCCACCAGCGGGTGCCCTCGATACGAGCCTAGGAGACACCCGTTTCGGACGCTATGCGATCGCTGTGCGGAGTGCCCCCGATTCCCGCGGGTATGACCCCTGGGAGGGGGTCCGCCCGCCTCGGCCCGGCGGTCGCGTGCCGAGGGCTCGCGGACGGCGTCCGGACCGCCCCGTCGGCCGCACCGCCCATGTGTGTGACGGCGAACACACGAGGTCGCGCGTGATCGTCTCGTAACATTGCCCGCATGTCTTCGACCGAGCTCCCCTCCGTGCCGCCCACCAGCGTGCTGCCGAAGGCGGCCGCCGTACGGGTCGCGGAGGGCGAGCGGCTGCGGTCCGTGGGGCTGCCCGGCGTCACTTTGACGGTCCGGTCCCGGCCCCCCGCGCGCGCGGGACTCCGGCCGGCGCTGTACGTGCACGGCCTCGGCGGCTCCTCGCAGAACTGGTCCGCGCTGATGGCCGCGCTCGACGGGGTGGTGGCCAGCGAGGCCGTCGATCTCCCCGGCTTCGGCGACTCCCCGCCACCGGACGACGGCGACTACTCCATCACCGCACACGCGCGTGCCGTGATCCGCTATCTCGACGCCGCCGAGCGCGGACCCGTGCACCTCCTCGGCAACTCCCTCGGCGGCGCGGTGTCCACGCGGGTCGCCGCGGTCCGCCCGGACCTCGTGCACACCCTGACGCTGGTCTCGCCCGCCCTCCCGGAGTTGCGGGTGCAGCGCACGGCCGTCCCCACGGGCCTGGTCGGCCTGCCCGGCGTGGCCGCGCTCTTCAGCCGGCTCACCCGTGAGTGGACGGCCGAGCAGCGCGTCCGCGGCGTCATGGGCCTGTGTTACGGCGATCCCGGGCGGGTCAGCCCGGACGCGTTCCGTGACGCGGTGCAGGAGCTGGAGCGGCGGCTGCAACTTCCCTACTTCTGGGACGCGTTGACGCGCTCGACACGCGGACTGCTGAGCGCCTACACCCTGGGCGGGCAGCACGGGCTGTGGCGCCAGGCCGAGCGGGTACTCGCCCCCACACTCCTCGTCTACGGCGGCCGCGACCAGCTCGTCGGCTACCGCATGGCGCAGCGCTCCGCCCGCGCCTTCCGCGGTTCCCGTCTGCTGACGCTGCCGGACGCCGGGCACGTGGCGATGATGGAGTACCCCGAGACGGTGGCGAGAGCCTTCCGGGAACTGCTGGCCGACACCACGGCCGCGACCGAGACCCCGGGAGGCTGAGGCCGACGTGGGACGCCACAGCCGGCGTGGACCCGCGCCCAAGCGCGCGGGGGACGGCGCCCCCCGGGGCGCGTCACAGGGGGCCCCTCAGGGGAGCCCCGCAGGGCCCGCGCAGGGAGAGGTGCGCGGCGGCCGCACCCAGGCCCCGGCCCCGCCCCTGAGCCCCGACGGCACGCCCGCGCACGGCGTGCCCCGCTTCGCCGACGGCACGCCCGCCCGCGGGTTCCCGCAGGCCCGCGGCGGTCACCCGGAGCAGCGTGAGACCGGGGGCGGCTGGGGTGACTTGAGAGCGCGTCAGCCGGGTACCGGGCAGCCCGTGATACCGCGTCAGCGACCCGTGCCCCCGAACGGCCCCGGCCAGAGCCCCCGACCTTCCGGCCGAGGGGCACGGCAGGGGCCACGCCAGGACTACCTCGACGCCTTCGGCGCCGACGAGGAGGACGACGTCTTCACGCGCGCGAGACCGACGTACGCGCCGCCGCGCCGCCGGGAGCACGTCCCGCCCGCGCCCGACGCGGTCTCCCGCGAGAGCGCCCCGGTCGCCGCCGACCGGGGCGACGGTGTGCCGCCCGCCGGCGATTCCGTGCCCGCCGCCAGGGGCGGCAAGGGCCGGGCGTTCACCGGCATCGCGGCCGCCGCCGTCACCACCGTGCTGGCCGTCGTGGTGGCCGGACAGGTCACCGAGGGCCGGGGCGACGAGGCCGTCCGGTCGCAGTCCGCGACCGAGCGGGCCGAGCGGGGTTCCGCCGACGACGCCACACGCGGGGACGACCGGCCGAGCCCCTCGGTGCCTCCCGGCGTCGTCACCCTGACGTACGCGCAGAAGATGTCCGCCAGGTACCCCCTGGCCGCCGCCCTCAAGGGGTCGGGGAAGTTCGACGCGATCGCGGGCGTCGCCAAGGCGCCCGGCAAGGGCCGGAAGTACACCTACCGCGTCGACGTCGAGCAGGGGCTCGGGCTCGACGGCGAGCTCTTCGCCCAGGCCGTGCAGAAGACGCTCAACGACGACCGCAGCTGGGCCCACGGCGGCGCCCGCACCTTCGAGCGGATCCACTCGGGCAAGCCCGACTTCGTCATCACGCTCGCCAGCCCGGGCACCACCGCCGAGTGGTGCGCCAAGTCGGGGCTGGACACCACGGAGGACAACGTCTCCTGCGACTCGGCCGCCACCGAGCGCGTGATGATCAACGCCTACCGGTGGGCGCAGGGTTCGCCGACCTTCGGCGACCAGATGTACGCCTACCGGCAAATGCTGATCAACCACGAGGTCGGCCACCGGCTCGGCTTCGGCCATGTCACCTGCGACAAGGACGGCGAGCTCGCGCCGGTCATGCAGCAGCAGACGAAGTTCCTCGACCACGACGGGATCCACTGCCTGCCCAACGCCTGGGCCTTCCCCGGGAGCTGACGCGGGGAAACCGAGGTCGCCTCGACCGGCCCGGAAAGTGCGCCCGCCGTCTCGTCCCTCGATCCGGCGGTCGCCGCCCGCGGACGCGCGGAGCCACGCATCGACCGAACGGGGCCGTTCCCGAACCCGTGACGTGACGTTGCGCAGTCGGATGATCTCTTAGCGCGACCGAACGCGGCCCGCACGGGAAAGTTACGACCGTTCACCCCTTCCGGTGGTGCGACGGACAACCGTCCGTCGCACCACCGCCTTGTCCGCATACGTTCTTCCCGCTGCGAGCCGCCGGGTCAACGACGGCTCACCCAACGGGAGATCGGGGGTGCGCGTGCGCATCGGACTGCTGACGGAGGGTGGCTATCCGTATGTGAGCGGTGACGCCGGACTCTGGTGCGACCGGCTCGTGCGCGGGCTCGAGCACCACCAGTTCGAGGTGTACGCGCTCAGTCGGAGCGCAGCCCAGGAGGACGCCGGCTGGGTCGCGCTGCCGCCGCAGGTCAGCCGGGTGCGCACCGCGCCGCTGTGGACGGCACAGGACGACGGGGTGGTCCACGGCCGCCGGGCGCGCCGGCGCTTCGCCGAGTTCTACGGGGAGTTGGCGGCAGCCCTGTGCGAGGGAGACCCTCCGGAGGCGACCGCCCGCTCGCAGGCCGGTCCCACCCCGAAGGCGGACCGTTTCGCCACCGCGCTCTACGGCCTCGCCGAACTCGCCCGCGACGAGGGCGGTCTGGTGGGAGCACTCCGTTCGGAGGGCGCCGTGCGCGCCCTGGAGCGGGCCTGCCGCGCGCCCGGCGCGCTGCGCCCCGCGCGCGAGGCGCGCGTAACCGATCTGCTCGCCGTGGCCGCACACCTCGAAAGCGCCCTGCGCCCCCTGTCGCTCGACTGGTACGACGACCAGGGCGACGAGGGGGGCCGGGGCCTCGGCGCGGTCGACGTCTGCCACGCCGCGTCCGGCGGCGCGGCCGCCCTGCCCGGACTCCTCGCACGCCACTTCTTCGACGTGCCGCTCCTGGTCACCGAGTACGGGGTGAGACTGCGCACGCACTACCTGAGCTCGGGAAACGGCACCTCACCCGTGGGTCCCGGGAGCGCGCCGTCCGTCGTGCCCGCTCCCCTCGTGCCCGCTCCCGCCGTGCGCGGCCTGCTCGCCGCATTCCACGGCCGGCTCGCGGCCGAGGTCTACCGGCAGGCCGCGTGCGTCACGCCCGGCAACGCGCACGCCCGCCGCTGGCAGGAGCGGTGCGGCGCCGACCGCGCCAAACTGCGCACCGTCTACCCGGGCATGGAGACGTCCCGCTTCGCCGTGGGCGACTCCCCGGACACCGCCGACCCGCACACGCTGGTCTGGGTCGGCCGGGTGGAACCGGCGAAGGACCTGGTGTCCCTGCTGCACGCCTTCGCGGAGGTCCGCAAGGAGGAGCCCCGCACCCGACTGCGGATCATCGGCGCGGCGTCCGGCGAGGAGGGCCGGGCCTACCTCGGCCACTGCCGGATGCTGGCCGCCCAGCTCTTCCCCGACGAGGCGGACGGACCGCACGCCGTCGGCGACAACCCGGTCTCCTTCGAGGAGATCGGTGGCCCGGAGTCGGCCACCCTCGCCGAGGCGTACGCGGCCGGGGCGGTCGTCGTCCTGTCCAGCGTCGTCGAGGGCTTCCCGGTCGGCCTGGTCGAGGCGATGCTCTGCGGACGGGCGACCGTGTCGACCGACGTCGGCGCGGTGGTCGAGGTCATCGGAGGCACCGGGCTGGTCGTCCCGCCGCGCAATCCGCGGGCGCTCGCGGAGGCCTGCGTCGCGCTGCTGCGCGACCCCGAACGCCGTGCGCGCCTGGGTGCGGCGGCCCGCGCCCGCGCCCTTGAACTGTTCACGGTCGAGCAGAACGTCACGGCGTTCCACGGCATCTACCTCGAACTCGTCTCCCAGGCGCCGATGCGCCGGTTCCTCTTCGACGACGACGGCGAACCCCGACCGTTCGCCGTCCCGCCCGAGGAGTGTCTGCCCGGCCTGTGGACCGGCCCGGGCACGCCGGTCACCGCCCGGCCGGGGCCGGCCTGGGCGACGGATCCGCAGGCCCGGGACGCCTCGCCGGTCGCCGCGACGGAGGGAGCACGATGAGCGGGCTGGACGGACCGGACCGCCTGGACCGACCGCGAGCACCCCATGACGCCGGCTCTACTGCCGGTGAGGGTGAGGGTGCCGGTGAGGGGGCCCCGGTGGGCGTCCCCGGTCGCGCCGACGCGCGCGCCGCTCACGGTGCCGGTGATGCCGGTGGGGCCCGCTCCCGTGCCTTGGTCCACGAGGTCGCGGCGGCCGGCGGTCCGGGGCCGGCCGTGCCCCGCCGTGGCGGCGTGGACCCGGTGAAGACCCTGATGCACCGTCACCGCGAACTGTGCGAACGGGCCGTCGACCCCCTGGAGATCGCGGCCGGCCTGGAGGCCCACGGCGTCACCGACCGCACCGCCGCACGCTTTCGGCACCGGGACGTCTTCTCCCTCGCCGAGGAGATGTACGCCAGGGTCCCGCGCGACGGGGACACACCGCTGCTCACCGCGCCCACCGCCGCTCCGCGACCCCGCCTGGACTGGGCGCTGCTCACCCTGCTGCCCGGCGTCCTGTGCGCCGCGACCGTGACCGGCGTGCGTCTCACCCATGGGCGCACCTCTCTCCTCGTCGCCGCCGCAGGCCTCCTCGCCGTCGTCCTCGCCGTGCACGGGGCGCTGCGCCGGGGGCCGTTGCGCCCGCACCGCGGCGCCCACCCCGGACCGCACCGGACGGAGGCCTGGACCTGCTGGCTCCTCGCCTACGCGGCCCTCGGCGACAGCCTCCTGCGCGCCGCCGTCGGCGGCGGTCCGGACGGCCTGCCCGACGGGACGGCGGACGGCCCCTGGCCGGTGGCCGCCGCGCCGCTGCTCGCCCTCACTCTTGCCTGCGCGCCCGCCGCATGGTGCGCCCACCTTCTCGCCGCACGTGCCCGCCGCCGCCTGGACACCAGCCGCGGCCTCGACGAGTTCGCCGCCGCCGTGCAGCCGTTGCTGCTCGGTGTCCTCGCTCTCTTCCTGGGCGCGCTCACCGCACTGACCGCTGTCAGCGCGGCCGTCCTGGGCGAGCCCGCCGGATACGGCCACGTCCTCACGCTCGGCGGCCTCCTCTTCCTGGCCCGCCTCCTCATCGTGCACGGCGTCACCCACGCCCCCGCGGTCGTCCTCGGCGCTGCCGGTGCGGCCGAGGCGCTGGCACCGGCATCGGTCTTCGCCGGCCGTCTGCCCGGCTGCGGCTTCCTGGCCGTGCCCGTGAACGACCTGGCCACCGCCTGGGGACCGGACGGCGTTCCGGTCCTCGTCTGCGGCAGCGCGGCCCTGGCCCTGCTGGTCCACGCCGCCCGCACACTGACCCGGGCCTCGGCCCACGCGAGAACGGACCAGCCGTGCTGACGCGAGCCCACGCCCGCCGGCCGCCGCGCCCACCCCGCGGAGCGCACCCCCCACCGTGCCCCGACCGCACGACGTCCGCGCTCCCGCCCACTCCGTCGCAGCCCATCGCCACACCCCTGAAGGAGAGACCAGATGACCACCTCCCGATCCGGAACGACCGCAGCCACCGGGGCACCCGCGGTCGCCGGCGCCCCGGCCCCGGCAACTCCGGCCCCGGCGCACATTCCGGGAGCCGCACGATGAGGGTGCTGCTGATCGGAGCCAACGGCTACCTCGGCCGTTTCGTCGCCGACCGTCTGCTGGCCGACCCCGCCGTCCAGCTCACCGCGCTCGGCCGGGGCGACGACGCGGACGTCCGTTTCGACCTCGCGTCCGGCAGCCCAGGCGCGCTCACCCGCTTCCTCGACGCGGTCCACCCCCAGGTCGTCGTCAACTGTGCGGGCGCCACCCGCGGCGGCGCCCGCGAGCTGACCCGGCACAACACCGTCGCCGTCGCCACCGTCTGCGAGGCCCTGCGCCGCAGCGGCTGCGGTGCCCGACTGGTCCAGGTCGGCTGCGGCGCCGAGTACGGCCCGAGCCAGCCCGGATCCTCCACGGCCGAGGACGCCGTGCCCCGGCCGGGCGGTCCGTACGGCGTCAGCAAACTGGCCGCCACCGAACTCGTCCTCGGCTCCGGACTCGACGCCGTCGTGCTCCGGGTGTTCTCGCCCGCGGGCCCGGGCACGCCCGCCGGCTCCCCGCTGGGCCGCCTCGCCGAGGCCATGCGCCGCGCCATGCAGTCCGGCGACGGCGAGCTCAAGCTCGGCGGTCTCGGCACGCAGCGGGACTTCGTCGACGTCCGTGACGTGGCCCGAGCCGTGCACGCCGCCTCTCTCTCCGCCGCGCAGGGCGTCATCAACATCGGCTCCGGTCGCGCCGTCCGGCTGCGCGACGCCGCGGCGATCCTCGCGCGCGTGGCCGGATACGGCGGCGCCCTCCACGAACTCGACGGCCCGCCCGGCGGCCTCCTGAGGCCCGCCATCGGCCACCCCCGCCTGGAGACCGACCACGGCGGCCCGGTCGCGTACCCGTACCCGGACGGCTGCGGCAGCTGGCAGCAGGCCGACGTGCGCACCGCCCGCGACCGGCTCGGCTGGCGCCCCCGGATCAACCTCGAGGAATCCCTCGCCGACATCTGGATGGAGGCGGCATGTCGTATCTGACCGGAACCCCGGCGGGCAGTGCGCACCCCGGCATCACCGACGTCCGCACCGGGCTCGGCGTCCCGGGCCTCGCGCATCCCCTGGTCGCCCCCGGCGAGTGGGGCGAACTCGCCCGGCCCGGCAGACCTCTGCACTGGGTCGCCCTGGACGTCTCCGACGGCCCCGGCTCGCGCCCCGACCCGAGCTGCCTGGAATCCGCGGGCCGGCTGCGCAACGCGGGCGTCCGGGTCCTCGGACGCATCGACGCGCTGTACGGGGCCCGCGCCTTCGCCGAGGTGATCTCCGAAGCGCAGCGCTACCTCGACTGGTACCAGGTCGACGGCTTCCTCCTGGAGCGCTCCCCGGCGGACCGCGGCACGCTGCCCGCACTGCGCCGCACGGCAGGCGCCCTGCGCACGCTCCACGACGCACCCCATGTCGTCCTCGACCACGGCGTCCACCCGCACCCCGGCTACGTCGAGCTCGCCGACCAACTGGTCACCTTCTCCGGTCCCTGGAGCGACTACCGCTGGTCGCAGGTGGCCGAGTGGACGGCGGAGCATCCGCCGGAGCGCTTCTGCCACTTCGTGCACGGCGTGCCGCGTGGGCATCTCGACGAGGCGCTGCGCATCGCCCGCTGGCAGGGCGCCGCGACGATCTGGTTCACGGACGGCACCGAACGCGGCGGCGCGCGCGACCCCTGGGAGACCATGCCCGGCTACTGGGACGACATCGTCTCGCGGATCGGAACAGGTGTCTCGGAATGAAAATGGCCATGGCACTGTTACGGGGAGAACAACCGTCATGACTGACCGACCAACGGAGTCCCCGTGTCGCTGCCACCCCTGGTCGAGCCGGCCCCCGAGCTCACCGTAGACGAGGTCCGCAGGTACTCCCGCCACCTGATCATCCCCGACGTGGGGATGGACGGGCAGAAGCGGCTGAAGAACGCCAAGGTGCTCTGTGTGGGCGCCGGCGGCCTGGGCTCGCCGGCGTTGATGTACCTGGCCGCCGCAGGCGTGGGCACGCTCGGCATCGTGGAGTTCGACGAGGTCGACGAGTCGAACCTGCAGCGGCAGATCATCCACAGCCAGGCCGACATCGGCCGCTCCAAGGCCGAGTCCGCCCGTGACTCCGTCCTCGGCATCAACCCGTACGTCAACGTGGTCCTTCACGAAGAGCGGCTCGAGGCCGAGAACGTGATGGACATCTTCAGCCAGTACGACCTGATCGTCGACGGCACCGACAACTTCGCGACCCGTTACCTGGTCAACGACGCGTGCGTGCTGCTGAACAAGCCGTACGTGTGGGGCTCCATCTACCGCTTCGACGGCCAGGCGTCCGTCTTCTGGTCCGAGCACGGTCCCTGCTACCGCTGCCTGTACCCGGAGCCCCCGCCGCCGGGTATGGTCCCCTCCTGCGCCGAGGGCGGCGTGCTGGGCGTGCTGTGCGCGTCCATCGGGTCGATCCAGGTCAACGAGGCGATCAAGCTGCTCGCGGGCATCGGCGAGCCGCTGGTCGGACGCCTGATGATCTACGACGCCCTGGAGATGCAGTACCGCCAGGTCAAGGTCCGCAAGGACCCCGACTGCGCGGTCTGCGGCGAGAACCCGACGGTCACCGAGCTCATCGACTACGAGGCCTTCTGCGGCGTCGTCTCCGAGGAGGCCCAGCAGGCGGCGGCCGGCTCGACGATCACTCCCAAGCAGCTCAAGGAGTGGATCGACGACGGTGAGAGCATCGAGATCATCGACGTCCGCGAGCCGAACGAGTACGAGATCGTCTCCATCCCGGGCGCCAAGCTGATCCCGAAGAACGAGTTCCTGATGGGCACCGCCCTGGAGGGTCTGCCGCAGGACAGGAAGATCGTCTTGCACTGCAAGACGGGTGTCCGCAGTGCGGAAGTCCTCGCTGTGCTGAAGTCCGCGGGCTTCTCCGATGCCGTACACGTCGGCGGCGGCGTGATCGGCTGGGTCCACCAGATCGAACCGAGCAAGCCGGTCTACTGACCCGGGCGTTCGCCAGGCCCGGCAGACCCGGCGGGTCTCCCGGCGTGACCGGCGGGGGTTTCGCGCACCAGGAGTGCGCGAAGCCCCCGCCGCCGTCATGAGCAGACCGTGCCGTCCCGCGGGACCACTCCCTTCAGCAGGTAGTCGTCCACCGTCGAGTCGACGCACGAGCTCCCGCTCCCGTACGCGATGTGCCCCTCGCCCTTCCAGGTGAGCAGCACACCGACGCCCTTGCCGAGCTCGTCGGCCATCTTCCGCGCACCCTCGTAGGGCGTCGCCGGGTCCCCGGTGGTGCCGACCAGCAGGATCGGCGCCGCGCCCGCCGCGCTCACCTCCGGCGTGTCGTACTGCCCCGCCACCGGCCAGTCGTGGCACCAGCCGGCCGTGTCCCAGGCGAGGAAGTCCCCGAACACGGGCGAGATCTTCTCGAACCGCGGCACCAGCAGCTTCGTCTCCTGCGCGGTCGGCCGCTGCCGGTCGTCCAAGCACGATATGACCCGTTGGGAGTGGACCGTGGTGCCGTAGCGCCCCGAGGAGTCCCGCTCGTTGTAGCGGTCGGCGAGCCCCAGCAACGCGGAGCCGTCCCCGGCCTGCGCGGCTTCCAGAGCGCTGGTCAGCCTCGGCCAGCCCGCCTCGCTGTACAACGGCAGGACGATGCCGATGACCGCGAGCGCCTGCGTCAGCTCCCGCCCGTCCGACCCGGGCAGCGGGTGGGTGTCCAGCCGGTCCAGCAGGGCCGCGATCCTCATGCTGCCCTTCTCGGGGTCCTGGCCGGTCGACGCGAGGTAGTCCGCCAGCGCCCGCTGGAAGCCGCGTGCCTGGTTCTGGGCGTGGCCGACCGCGTCGGCGCTCGGGTCGACGACCGCGTCGAGGGTGAGCCTGCCGACGTTCTGCGGGAACAAGTGGGCGTACACGCCGCCCAGTTCGGTGCCGTACGACATGCCGAAGTAGTGCATTTTGCGGTCGCCGAGCACCTGGCGCATCAGGTCCATGTCGCGGGCGGTGTCGGTGGTCGACACATGGGCCAGCAGTGTGCCCGCGGCCTTCCGGCATCCCTCGCCGAAGGCGGTGGCGTCCTGAAAGAACGCCTGCTCCTCGGCCGGGGTGTCAGGGGTGGCGTCGAGGGACTCGGCGGCCTGGATGTCCTTGTCGCTGCGGCAGCGGACGCCCTCGCTCGCGCCCACCCCGCGTGGGTCCCAGCTCACCAGGTCGTAGCGGTCGCGGAGCGAGGAGACCGTCGAGCCGTAGGAGGGGAGCATGGACACCCCAGAGGCGCCGGGGCCGCCGAAGTCGAACAGGAGCGAACCGATGCGGTCGCCGCTCCCGGCGCGGGACCTGGCGCGCACGAGGGCGAGATCGATCGTACGGCCGCCGGGCTTCGACCAGTCCAGTGGCGCTTTCAGCGTGGCGCACCGCCAGTCGTCGCCCGGCGCCGATGAGTCCGCGGTCGCCCCGCACCGGCCCCAGGCGAGTGTCTGCCCGGTCAGTGCGGCGGGCAGGACTGCCGACGGGGTGGCCGACGCGGAGCCGGCCGGGGGGCGGGCGTCGGTCGTACCGCCCCTGTCGCCCGCCCCGTCGCCCGACGCGCCGCCGCCGCAGCCCGCAGCCAGCAGTGCGACGGCGGCTCCCCACGCCGTCCACCGTGCGAATCGCGCCATGCGCGCCTCCCCCTCGCAGGCCGTCCACGCTCGGTGGCGGACGGCTTTCAGGCCATGTTAGGCGTCCTGGGCCCCGACCGTCCGACCCTGTGGATAACCCTTTGACCTGCACATATCGTGCGATCGAGGGCGGTGGTGTCGCGGCGGGTGCGGTGGGGCCGACGGACCTTGCGCGTTCGGCGGGTGCGTGGCATCCGATGCCCTTCGCGTGGCCGCCGTCAGGAACAGACCGTCCCGGCGGCCGGGGTCCTGCCGTTCAGCAGGTAGCCGTCCACCGCCCGCTGCACACACGGGCTCTTGGCGCCGTAGGCACCGTGTCCCTGTCCCTTGTACGTCAGCTCGACCCCGACACCCCGGCCCAGCGCCTCCGCCATTTTCCGCGCCCCTTCGTACGGGGTCGCCGGGTCGCCGGTGTTGCCCACCACGAGGATCGGCGCGGCCCCGGGTGCGCTCACGTCCGGGTGGTCGGCGGCCCCGTGCACGGCCCAGTCGGTGCAGCCGACCATCGACCAGGCCATGAAGTCGCCGAACAGCGCGGAGACCGCCCGGAACCGCGGCAGCTTCTTCTCCACGTAGGCGGTCGAGTAACGCGGCTTGTCGTCGGCGCAGTTGATGGAGACGTTGGCGGCCGCGATGTTGCTGTACTCGCCGTTCTCGCTACGGCCGTTCATCAGGTCGGACAGCAGCATCAGAATCTGGCCGTCGCCGTCGTAGGCCTGCTCCAGGCCCTCGGTGAGGTACTCCCAGAAGTCCTTCGAGTACAGCGCCTGCGCGATGCCGTTGGTCGCGGCGCTCTGCGTCAGGACGCGCGGGAAGATCCCCGGGATGGGCTTGGCGTCGAGGTGATCGAGGAGATCGGCGATGCGGGCCTCGACGTCCTGCGCGGTGTCTCCGACGGGACAGTCCCGCGTCTTCGACGTGCAGTCCTTCGCGAAGTTGTCGAGCGCGCGCTGAAAACCCCTGGCCTGCCCGAGCGAGCCCTGCTCGGACGTCTGGGTCGGGTCGACGACCGCGTCGAAGACCGCCCGTCCCACCTTCTTCGGGAACAGATGGGCGTACACGCCCCCCAGTTCGGTGCCGTAGGAGATGCCGAAGTAGTGCAGCCGGTCGTCGCCGAGCACCTGGCGCATCAGGTCCATGTCGCGGGCCGCGTCGGTGGTCCGCACCCGCGGCAGCATCTTCTTCGAGTTCTTCTCGCAGGCCGCGTTGAACTTCCTGGTGTTGTCCAGCAGCGCGGTGCGCTCCGCGGCGTCGTCGGGGGTGGCGTCCTGCTGGAAGTACGCGTCGAGCTGCTGGTCGTTCTCGCACCGCACACCGGCACTGCGGCCCACCCCCCGCGGGTCGAAGCTGACCAGGTCGTATCGGGTGCGCAGGGTCGCGTACTCGTCGCCGAAGGCGGGCAGGGCCGAGACGCCCGAGCCGCCGGGCCCGCCGAAGTTGAAGATCAGCGAGCCGATGCGCCGGCTCCGGTCGCCGCTCGTTCGGGCCCGGATCAGCGCGATGTCGATCGTGTCGCCCTCGGGGTCGTCCCAGTCGAGGGGGGCCTTCATCGTGGCGCACTCCCACGGGTCGCCGTCCGGCAGCGCAGACGGCGCGCTGCCGCCGCCCTCCGACCGGGACGGGGCGGGACAGCCCTTCCAGCTCAGCTTCTGCTCCGTCAGATCCCCGGCCCGCGCGTCCTGCGCACAGCCCGCCACCAGCGAGGCGAACAGCACGGCGGTGGCGGTCACGGCGGCGGCACGCGGGCAGGAGGGGAGCGGCATGATCCCATCCTGAGGTCGCGTACGGGCACGCGCGCGGGACGCGGGCCGTCCGGGGGTACGGCTGTCGGAGCCCGTCTAGACCCGGATTTCGCACATGGGGTTTGAGGTGTCCAGCCAGCGTGGGCGGGTTTCGTCGATGCCGAGTAGTTCGAGCAGGTGGGCTTGAACGGCGCGTGTGATCAGGATGGTTGGCGGGTCGGTGGCGGTTCCGGCCCGGATCCGGAGGTCGGCGAGGTGGTAGAGGATCAGGCGTCCGGTCGGGCGCAGGGCCCGGTTGTCGGGGTAGAGCCCGCGCATGGTCTGGTCGCCGCCCAGGGCTTGGCGGACCTGGCGTTCGATGAGGCAGAACACCAGCAGGGCCAGGCAGATCACGGTGATCAGGGCGGCGATGCGCCGGTTGTGGTGCAGGAAGACCGGGGCCACGGCGAGCGGGCCCTTGAAGTCGCTGTAGCGGCGCTCGATCACCGGCTGGCCTTTGTAGCGGATGAGGACCTCGGCGGCGTCGGCCTCTGCGGGACCGAGGGTGCTCAGCAGCGCGTACCAGCCGTCCGCGGCGGCTTCGACGGCCAGGACTTCTTGGTCGTAGTACCAGGTCAGGGCAGGTCGTCCGCTCTCATCGACGGTGATGGAGGTGACCAGGCAGGAGCCGATGCGGCGTTTGCTGGTGATCACGCCGAGCCGGGCGGTGACCTTCTGGGCGGTGGCGTAGTGCCGGCCGCCGCAGGCACGCTGGAGTTTGTCCAGTTCCTCACGGGCCTTGTCCAGGCGTCGGATGCGGGCGGCCTGCTGGGCCTGGGCATTGGCGCTGGAGTGGACCAGAATCCGGCGCACGGTGATGGCCGGGTCGCGCTTGCGCGGACCAGCCAGGGTCTGGGTGTCCTCCAGCACGCGGTACTGGCCACGCTGAGCGGGTGGCTTTGCCGCGTCTCGTCCGGCGGTGTAGTCGACCGGGCGGGCCCGGGCCGTGTCGAGACCGGCGAACAGGCCATCGGGAATCCTGGCCGCAGGCGCCGGGGCGATGAACCTCACTCGGGCTTCCTGCATGGCCAGGAGGTTGGAGTAGGAGACCAGCTTCGAGTCGCCGATCATCAAGAACTCGCGGGGTGCGGCCACCTCGCGCAGGGCCGTCATCGCCCCGACGACCTGGGAGACCTCGCCGGCCCCACCGTCGTAGGCACGGTGGAAGACGGGAATGCCGCCGTCCGCAGAGATCGCGATCCCGGCCTGGATCTGCTTGAGATCAGCCCGGCGGTCTTTGGGATGACCGTACTTGACCTGCGGGAACTCCTCCTGCGGGGTCTCGTAGGCGCCGTGCAGGGAGATGCTGGTCATGTCCCAGTGCAGGCGCGAGACATCAATGCCGAACTCGGCGATCGCGCTCGCACCGACCGTGCCGACGATGTGTTCCAGCTCGGGCGCGATGGCGTCCAGGGCGCGGCCGATACGGTCGTCGTTGAGCAGGTCCGCCTCGATTCCGAAGACCTCCTCCACCGCCCACTCACGTGCCCAGTCGCCGACCCGCACCAGTGGCGCGGGCGCAGACAGCCGGTTGGCGACCAGGACCTCGACGACCTGCCCGTGGGTCAGATGCGCGACATCGCGCACCGGGCACAGCTCGTCGACGATCCGGGCCACGTCCAGCCGGCGCAGAAACTCGGCAGAGGCAGGCAGAGCGCCCAGACGTCTCTCCACCACAGGTGCGATCTCCACGTTCATCCGTGGGCGACGTACCCGCGACCGCTCGGCACGCGAAATCATCGACACATCACATCAACGACCAGACCGACAACCAGACACCGCACGGGCCTCGTTCCAACCGAACGAGGCATGTGCGAAATCCGGGTCTAGAGGGCGCCCTTGCGGGTCAGATGGTTGAAGGCCAGCCAGCCCGGCAGTACGGGCAGCCACAGGGTCAGCAGTCGGAAGAGCAGCACCGCGGGCGCGGCTACCTCCTTGGGCAGCCCCACCGCGATCAGGCCGACCGTCAGGGTCGCCTCGACCGCGCCGACTCCGCCCGGCGTCGGCGCCGCGGAGCCCAGCGCGTTGCCGGCGAGGAAGACGACGGCGACGCTCGCGATGCTGAGCGAGGTCGACTCGTCGCCGAACGCGCGGATCGAGGCGTCCAGGCACATCACGAAGCAGGCGGTGAGCAGCAGCATCCCGCCGATGCCGGTGACCAGCTTCTGCGGCCGCTGCAGCACGTCCAGCATGCGCGGCACGACGCCCGCGAACAGCGACCGCACGCGCGTGGAGACGAACTTGCGCAGGAAGGGCACCGACGTCACCACGAGCACGAGCACCGCCACCGTGAGCAGACCCGCGATGACCGTGCGGGACGGCGACAGCGACGGCGTCTTCTCGGTGCCGGTCAGATAGCCGAAGGACAGCAGCATCAGGATGTGGCAGCCGAGCCCGAAGAGCTGTGAGGCACCGACGCTGGCCACCGCGAGTCCCGGCCGCACCCCGGCACGCTGCAGGAAGCGCGTGTTGAGGGCGACGCCGCCGACCGCGGCCGGCGCGACGATCTTCACGAAGGACCCGGCGACCTGCGCGGCCACGGTCCGCGGGAAGGGCACCCGCTCCGGCACGAACCCCAGCAGGCTCATCGCGGCTGCGACGTAGCTCATGGCCGAGAACAGCACGGCCGCGGCGACCCAGCCCCACTCGGCGTTGGCGATCAGCGGGCCGAACTCGATGTGGGTGAGCTGGGTCAGCAGGAAGTACGCGCCGATGGCACCGGCGATGAAGCTCATCAGGGTGCGCGGCCGCACCCGTTCCAGCCGGGCGGGCTCGACCGGTGCCTGGGGACGGATCAGCAGCACCTCATGGCGGATCTGCGTCAGCAGGTCCTCCTCGCGCGCCCCCTCCAGCGCCTCGTCGATGGCCCGTTTCTCGGCCCGGGCCTCCGCGCGCACGGCCTTCTTGCCGGGCTTCTCCGCGACGGCGGCCTCGATGTCGGCCTCGGCCGCCTCCGCGCGGGCCTGCTTGGCCTGCTGGGAGGCCTCGAGAACCGCTTCCCGCTGGCGTTGCGCGCGCTCGCGCGCGAGGCGGCGCAGCGTCGCGCGCGTGGAGCGGGACAGTGCGATGGGCTGGAGCATCGGCAGACAGTCCGCGACCGCGTCCGGCCCGAGCACGCCCACCGCGGAGGCCACCGCGCGCTCGGCCCCCACCCGCAGGCCCAGGGTCGTCACCAACTGGGCGACGTCCATGCGCAGCAGCAGGTCGCCGGCCGCGATCTCGCCGCCGCGCAGATCGGTGAGGATCACCGTGCCGGAACGATCCACCAGGATCGCGTCACCGGCGAGCCGGCGGTGCGCGATGCGGCGTGACTGCAGGGCCCGCACCTGGTGCCAGGTGTGGCGCAGCAGGTCGTCGGTGATCTCCTCGTCCGCCAGCGAGTCGAGGGTGCGGCCGCCGGTGTGCTCGTAGACGAGGATCACCGCGTCGGGCCCCAGCTCGGAGGTCGCGATCAGCTTCGGCGCGTTGGCGCCGGCCGCGATGGCCGCGTAGGCGAGCAGCGCCTCCTGCTCCAGTGCCTGGCGCAGCGACTGCAGACTGCTGCGGGTGGCGAAGCCGCGCAGGGCCAGGTTGCGCCACGCGCGGTAGAAGAAGCCCTGCGCCTGTTGCTCCCGGTCGACGACGGTCACGTCCAGCGGCGGTCCGTCCTCCAGGGTGACGAAGTAGCGTCTGCCCCGGTCGCCCTCCGCCGCGTCCGGCGTCTCCTCGCGGGAGGCGCTCACCGGGCGGAACCCGACGTGCCGCAGACCCGCCATGAGCGTCCGCCCGGTGGGCCGCACGTTCGGCGAGCCGACCGCGTACAGGGTGCCGTACGCGACCGTCCAGCCGATCAGCACGGTGAGGATGATCGAGAACGGCGTCGTGTAGCCGGTGACGAGCATCGAGAAGGCGTCCAGGAGCAGCACGATCCACAGCACCGAGCGCCAGCGCGGGCGACGCGACATGCCCACGGCGGTCATGTATGCGATGACGGGTGCGAGGTAACCGTGCACCGGGTCGGTCAGGGCGTGGATGTCACCCGGGGAGGGCTGGGTCAGCGCCTCCTGGATGGAGCCCGGAGCAGCCTTCGCGACCCACAGGTCGGTGGCGAGTGTCACACCGTGCGCGAGGACCGCGGCGAGCACGCCGTCGGCGATGCGCAGCCCGTCCCGCTTGATCAGACGCTCGATCGCGAACGCGACCGGGACCAGCAGGATCGCGATGCTGGACGCCAGGCCGGCGATCTTGATGAGCAGGTCGGGCGCCTGTCCGGTGCCCTTGTTGATGTCCTGTTCGAGGCCGGAAGTGGTTCCGTGGGCGAAGGCGGCGATGCCCAGGAGCACGATGACGGCGAACACGCCGATCATCAGCCGCATCAGGTCGGAGGGCCGGTGCACGCGCGCGGGGAGCAGGGGTTCGTCACCCTCGACCTCGTCTATGTGCACCTCCTCCCGTTGCTCGTCGGGGATGTCCGGGCGCGCCGCGGCGTCAGAGGCGCCCTGCGCGTCCTCTGCGTGCACGCCCTGCTGCTTCATCGTCTCTTCTTGGTCTCGTATCACCGGTCACCGCCCGCACGATGGTGGCATGTCCCGCCGACACACGGGGGCATCAGGGTGCAAATGCGGGGGCGCACAGTCTGCCCGAAGCCTCGCCCGGGAGCGAGGGTCACACTGCGTCGCGAGCCCGTCGCATTGTCGGTGCGGTGGGGCAGGATGGGGCGGATGAGCGAGCAGAGCCTTCCGGACGACGCCCGCCCGGAGTACACGCAAGCGCTGCCGGAGTACGCCGAGCGGGTCCTCGAGGTCGCGGAACTGATCCCGCCCGGCCGGGTCATGACGTACGGGGACGTCGCCGAGTGGCTGGAGGAGGGCGGCCCGAGGCAGGTCGGCCGGGTGATGGCGCTCTACGGCGGGGCCGTCCCGTGGTGGCGTGTCGTACGCGCGGACGGGGTGCTGCTCCCGGGGCACGAGCTGCGGGCGCTCGAGCGCTACCGCACCGAGGGCACTCCGCTGAAGGCGGCGAGCAGGGCCGCGGAAGGGCACGTCCCGCGTCTCGACATGAGACGGGCGAGATGGGACGGCGGCGAACGCGCGGCGGGTCACACCTGACAGCTTCCGCCATCGGACGGGACCGGGGAGCGCCTGTGGCCCGTACGGGCGAATCGGTGCGTACAGGGCACGTCCGTGGCATGGCGTACGTTCGTGGGGCGAGGGACGCCCGGGACGCGCGGGGCCCGAGGGAAGAAGCGGAAGACGTCCTTCCGGGTCGGCCGTCGGCGTAGCGTCTGCGGCACGCGTCCCTCTCATCCCGCGATCACCGACCTTCCCGGGCGACGATCCGTCGACCAGCACACCCACCAGGACCGGCGAACCACGTGAGCACCTCTTCCTCCACCAGGCGGCTGTCGCCCCACCAGGGGCGACAGGGGAACCGTGGCGCTTACCGACTGGTGCGTACCCCGCCCGCCCGGGTGGATCCCCCTCGTCTGGACGCCGCGCAGCGCTCGGTGGTTGACCACGGCCCCGGCCCGCTGCTCGTCCTCGCGGGCCCGGGCACGGGGAAGACCACCACGCTCGTCGAGTCCGTCGCGGCCCGTATCGCCGGCGGCGGCGACCCCGCGCGCATCCTCGTCCTCACGTTCAGCCGTAAGGCGGCCGTCGAACTGCGCGACCGGATGGCACGGCGCATGGGCGCCGCCCGCGCGCCCCAGGCGACCACCTTCCACTCGTACTGCTACGCCCTGGTCCGCGCCCACCAGGACGCCGACCTGTTCGTGGAGCCGCTGCGGCTGCTGTCCGGTCCCGAGCAGGACGTGGCCGTGCGCGAGCTGCTCGCCGGCCAGCTCGACCTGCAACGGCTCGGCCTCGCCCACGTGCGCTGGCCGGACGAACTGCGCGCCTGCCTCACCACCCGCGGCTTCGCCGACGAGGTCCGCGCGGTGCTGGCCCGCAGCCGCGAACTGGGCCTGGACCCCGCGTCCCTGGACGCGTTCGCCCACCGCATCGGCCGCCCCGACTGGCGTGCCGCGGCCGCCTTCCTCGCCGAGTACCTCGACGTGCTCGACCTGCACGGGGTGATCGACTACGCCGAACTCGTCCACCGCGCCGTGCTCCTCGCCCACCGCACCGAGGTCGCCGAGCGGCTGGCCGCGCAGTACGACGCCGTCTTCGTCGACGAGTACCAGGACACCGACCCGGCTCAGGTCCGGCTGCTGCAGGCGCTGGCCGGCGGCGGCCGCACCCTGGTCGCCTTCGGTGACCCCGACCAGTCGATCTACACCTTCCGGGGCGCCGACGTGAACGGCATCCTGGAGTTCCCGCACGCCTTCCCCCGCCTCGACGGCCGCCCCGCCCCCGTCGAGGTGCTGCGCACCTCCCGGCGCTCCGGCGCGGCTCTGCTGGCCGCCACCCGGCTGCTGACGCAGCGGATGCCGCTGACCCGGCTGCCGTCGGAGAAGGTCCGCGCGCACCGTGACCTGACCGCCGCACGGGACGGCGGCCGGGTCGAGGTCTACACGTATCCGACGCCCGGCGCCGAACTGGACAACGTCGCCGACATCCTGCGCCGCGCCCACCTGGAGGACGGCGTGCCCTGGGGCGAGATGGCCGTCCTGGTGCGCGCCGGATCGCGCACGATCCCGACGGTCCGCCGCGCCCTCACCTCCGCCGGCGTCCCCCTCGACATCGACGGCGACGACCTCCCCCTGCGCCACGAACCCGCGGTGGCACCCCTGTTGGCGGCCCTGCGAGCGGTGGCCACGGCGGAGGCCTCCACGGCGGCGGCCTCCACGGCGGCGGCCCCCGAGGACGCGCACGGTGCGACGGCCGAGGACGGGGCGGTCGGCGATGCCGCACAGGCGCCCGGCTGGCTCGACACCGAAACCGCTCTCACCCTGCTGGCCTCACCCCTCGCCGGCATGGACGCAGCCGATCTGCGCCGCCTCGGCCGGGCCCTGCGCGAGGAGGAACGGACCGCGGGCAACCCGCTGCCGCCCCCCTCCGCCGAACTGCTCGCGCGCGCCCTGGCCGAGCCCGAGCGCTTCGTCGCCCACGACCCGACGTACGCGCGCGGCGCCCAGCGCCTCGGCGCGCTGCTGGCGACGGCCCGCGCACGCCTCGCGGGCGGCGGCACGACCGAGGAGGCGCTGTGGGACCTCTGGGACGGCACACCCTGGCCCACCCGCCTGGAACGGGCCGCCCGGCGCGGCGGCGCGGCGGGCCGCAACGCCGACCGCGACCTGGACGCGGTGTGCGCGCTGTTCGCCACCGCCGCGCGCGCGGAGGAACGCACCGGCGGTCGGGGCGCACTGAACTTCCTGGCCGAGATCGAGGCCGAGGACATCGCCGCCGACACCCTCGCCCGCCGGGCCGTGCGCCCCGACGCCGTACGCCTGATGACGGCCCACCGCGCCAAGGGCCTGGAATGGGCCCTGGTCGTCGTGGCCGGCGTCCAGGAAGGCCTGTGGCCCGACCTGCGTCGCCGCGGCTCCCTCCTGGAGGCCGACCGCATCGGGCGCGACGGACTCGCCGAGCCGCTCACCCCGGGCGCGCTGCTCGCCGAGGAACGCCGCCTCTTCTACGTCGCCGCCACGCGCGCGCGGGAGCGTCTCGTCGTCACCGCCGTCAAAGCGCCCGCCGACGACGGCGACCAGCCCTCCCGGTTCCTCACCGAACTCGGCGCCGAACCGAAGGACGTCACCGGCCGCCCCCGCCGGCCCCTGTCGGTCGCCGCGCTCGTCGCCGAACTGCGCGCCACCACGGTCGACCCGCGCGTCTCCGCACCCCTCAGGGAAGCGGCCGCCCGCCGCCTCGCCCGGCTGGCCGCGCTCGCCGACGAGGAGGGCAGGCCCCTGGCGCCCGCCGCCCACCCGTACCGCTGGTGGGGCATGTTCGAGCCGACCGAGAGCAAGGTGCCGCTGCGCGACCGCGAGCAGCCCGTCGTGCTCTCCGGCAGCGCGCTCGACCAGCTCGCCAACACCTGCGCCCTGCAGTGGTTCCTGGGCCGCGAGGTGAAGGCCGACGCGCCCGCCACGGCCGCCCAGGGCTTCGGTAACGTGGTGCACGTCCTCGCCGACGAGGTCGCCTCCGGCCACACCCCGGCCGACCTCGACGTCCTCATGGAGCGCCTCGACTCCGTGTGGAACGCCCTCGCCTTCGACGCCCCGTGGAAGTCCACGCAGGAGAAGGCGCACGCGCGCGTGGCGCTCGAACGTTTCCTCCAGTGGCATGTCACCGACCGCGCGGGCCGCACACCGGTCGCCAGCGAGCACGACTTCGAGGTCACGCTGGAAGCGGGCGACTACGAGGTGCGCATCCGCGGCCAGATGGACCGCGTGGAGGCGGACGGCGACGGCCGCGCCTATGTCGTCGACTTCAAGACGGGCAAGCAGACGCCCACCGCGCGCGAGGTCGAGCGCCACCCCCAGCTCGCCGTCTACCAGCTCGCGGTCCGTGAGGGAGCCGTCGACGACGCCTTCGACGGGGTGCGCCCCGAACCGGGCGGCGCCGAACTCGTCCAACTGCGCCAGGGCGCCGCCCAGCGGGACGGCGGCGACACCCTGCCCAAGGTGCAGGCCCAGGGGCCGCTGGAAGGCGAATGGGTCGGCGAACTCCTCGCCACGGCGGCCGGCAAGGTCCTCGACGAGCGGTTCACCCCCACCGCCGGCCAGCAGTGCACGCACTGCGCGTTCCGCGCCTCGTGCAGCGCCCGGCCCGAAGGGCGCCACGTCGTCGAGTGAGGGGCGGACGGGGAGACGCGTACGGGGCGGACGGGGGAGACGTACGTGGAGGCGGATGGTGTGACGGACCGCACCACTCGCGCTGACCTGCACGCATCTCCCCGCGGAGGGTGATTTGTCATCGACTGTCGGTGCCCGCCGCTAGCCTCTCTGCATGCCCGCCCGCATCAACGATCCCGAGCAGCTCAAGGAGCTCCTCGGGATCCCCTTCACCCCGGAGCAGACGGCCTGCGTCATCGCGCCGCCCGCCCCGCAGGTGATCGTGGCCGGAGCCGGGTCGGGCAAGACCACGGTGATGGCCGCACGCGTGGTGTG
Organism: Streptomyces sp. P3; assembly: GCF_003032475.1. Taxonomy (NCBI): domain Bacteria; kingdom Bacillati; phylum Actinomycetota; class Actinomycetes; order Kitasatosporales; family Streptomycetaceae; genus Streptomyces; species Streptomyces sp. P3. Next base: position 797,534 of record NZ_CP028369.1, on the reverse strand, counting down.
GCTGGTCGGCACCGGCCAGGTCGCCCCCGAGCAGGTCCTCGGCCTGACCTTCACCAACAAGGCGGCCGGGGAACTCGCCGAACGCGTCCGCAAGGCCCTCGTCAGGGCGGGCGTCACCGACCCCGACGTCATCGACCCCGACAACCCGCCGGGCGAGCCGGTCATCTCCACCTACCACGCTTTCGCGGGCCGCCTCCTCGCCGACCACGGCCTGCGCATCGGCCTGGAGCCCACCTCCCGCCTGCTCGCCGACGCCACCCGCTACCAGCTCGCCGCGCGCGTGCTGCGCGAGGCCCCGGGCCCCTACCCGTCACTCACCCGCTCCTTCGCCGACCTGATCAGCGATCTCCTCACGCTCGACGGCGAACTCGCCGAACACCTCGTGCGCCCCGAGGACCTGCGCGCGTGGGACGCGGAACTGCTGCACACCCTCGACGGCGTCAGACTCAGCAACGCCGACCTGCGCAAGGCCCCCGAGGCTGCCGCCGCCCGACGCGAACTGGCCGACCTGGTGCTGCGCTACCGGGCCGCCAAGCGCGAACGCGACCTGCTCGACTTCGGCGACCAGATCGCCCTGGCGGCCCGGCTCGCCCAGGTGCCCGAGGTGGGCCCGCTCCTGCGCGACGAGTTCCGCGTCGTCCTCCTCGACGAGTACCAGGACACCTCCGTCGCCCAGCGCGTGCTCCTCGCCGGACTCTTCGGCGGCGGCGCCGGCCACCCCGTGACCGCCGTCGGCGACCCCTGCCAGGCCATCTACGGCTGGCGCGGCGCCTCCGTGGCCAACCTCGACGACTTCCCCGAGCATTTCGCGCACGCCGACGGCAGCCGGGCGCGCCGCCAGTCGCTCAGCGAGAACCGCCGCAGCGGCGGCCGTCTCCTGGACCTCGCCAACGGCCTCGCCGAACCGCTGCGCGCCATGCACGCGGGCGTGGAGGCCCTGCGCCCGGCTCCCGGTGCGGAACGCGACGGCGTGGTCCGCTGCGCCCTGCTGGCCACCCACGCCGAGGAGATGGACTGGATCGCCGACTCCATCGCCCATCTGGTGCGCACCGGCAAGGCGCCCGGTGAGATCGCCGTCCTGTGCCGGACGGCCACCGACTTCGCACAGATCCAGGGCGCACTCGTCGCGCGGGACGTCCCCGTCGAGGTCGTCGGCCTGTCCGGTCTGCTGCACCTGCCCGAGGTGGCCGACCTGGTCGCCGTCTGCGAGGTCCTGCAGGACCCCGGCGCCAACGCCTCCCTGGTCCGCCTGCTCACCGGCCCGCGCTGGCGCATCGGACCCCGCGACCTCGCCCTCCTCGGCCGACGGGCCCGACGGCTCGTCAGCCACGCGCGCGGGGGCGACGACGACCCGGACCGTCGCCTCGCCGAGGCCGTCGAAGGGGTGGACCCGTCCGAGGTGATATCACTCGCGGACGCCCTCGACACCTTCCTGGAGACGCCGTTGTACGGCGGCGACGGCGGGGACGACGACGCGCTGCCCTTCTCGCCGGACGCGCGCGTGCGGTTCGCGCGCCTGGCCGCCGAACTGCGCGACCTGCGGCGCTCCCTCGCCGACCCCCTGATGGACGTCCTGCACCGCGTCCTCGCCGTCACCGGCCTCGAGGTCGAGCTCTCGGCGTCCCCGCACGCCCTGGCCGCCCGCCGCCGGGAGACCCTGTCCAACTTCCTGGACATCGCCGCGTCCTTCTCGGCCGGCGAGAGCGAGGCGAGCCTGCTGGCGTTCCTCGGCTTCCTGCGCACCGCCGCCCAGTACGAGAAGGGCCTCGACAACGCCCTTCCGGGCGGCGAGAACACCGTCAAGGTGCTCACCGCGCACAAGTCCAAGGGCCTCGAGTGGGACGTGGTGGCCGTCCCGGGGCTGGTCAGCGGAACCTTCCCCAGCGGACAGGGCCGCGAGAAGTGGACCGCGCAGGCCAAGGTGCTGCCGCACGCACTGCGCGGCGACGCCGACACGCTCCCCGACCTGGCTTCCTGGGACGCACGGGGCATGAAGGCCTTCCACGAAGCCATGAAGGACCACCAGCACACCGAGGAACTCCGCCTCGGCTACGTCACCTTCACCCGCCCGCGGTCCCTGCTCCTGGGCTCCGGCCACTGGTGGGGACCCGCCCAGAAGAAGCCCCGCGGCCCGTCCGACTTCCTGCTGGCCCTGCACGACCACTGCGCGGCCGGACACGGCGAGATCGAGGTCTGGGCCGACCCGCCGGAGGAGGGCGAGGAGAACCCCGCCCTGCACCGGGCGAGCATCGAGCAGGTCTGGCCGCTCCCGCTGGACGACGCCGCCCTGGCCCGCCGTCGCGCCGCCGCCGAGACCGTCCTCGCCCACCTGGAGGACCTCGAGGACCTCGCCCCGCACGAGGACGACCGCCCCCCTGCCGCCCACGACCCGGACGCCCACGACGACCCCGACTGGCCGCCACCACCCGACGACGACGAGCCGCCCCACGACGGCCACGACGAGCCGCCCCACGACGAGGACGACCCCTTCGACGAGGACCTCTTCGGGGCGGACCCCGTCGACGCGGACCCTTTCGCCGCGGACTCTTTCGCCGCGGACTCCGTCGGCCACGGCCCCCTGGAGGCCGGATCCTGCGGCGCCGCCTCCCGCGGAGCCCCGCCGGCCGGGGGCGACCCCGCGGACGGGAACGAGCGGAGCTCCGCCGGTTCCCCCGTCCGCCCCCGCGTCCTCCCGCCCGTCCGACCCTCGGTCCCTCAGCAGGGGACGGCCCGACAGGCGCCCGGACCCCGCCCGCGCCGGACCTCACTCACTCCGGAGGAGGCCCGCACCGTCGCCTCCTGGGACCGCGACCTCGACGCGCTCGCCGGGGAACTCCTGCGTGCCCGCCGGAGCGTCACGGACGTGCCCCTGCCGACGAGCCTGACTGCCTCGCAGGTCCTGCGCCTGGCCGCCGACCCGGACGGTCTCGCGCAGGAACTCGCGCGCCCCATGCCACGCCCCCCGCAACCGGCCGCACGCCGGGGCACCCGGTTCCACGCCTGGGTGGAGGCCCGTTTCGAGGAGTTGACGCTCCCCCTGCTGGAACCGGACGAACTCCCGGGCCACGACGCCGAGATCGACGACGAACACGACCTCGAGGCCCTCAAGGAGGCCTTCGAGCGCACCGAGTACGCCCACCGCACTCCCTACCGGGTCGAGGCCCCCTTCCAGCTCGCCCTCGCCGGCCGTGTCGTGCGGGGCCGCATCGACGCCGTCTACAAGGAGGGCGACGGCGACTCGGTCACGTACGACATCGTCGACTGGAAGACCCACCGCGCCCACACCGCGGACCCCCTCCAGCTCGCCCTGTACCGGCTCGCCTGGGCCGAGCAGCAGGGAGTGCCCGTGGAATCCGTCACAGCGGCGTTCCTGTATGTGCGCACCGGCGACGTCGTACGACCGCAGGGACTGCCCGATCGTCCCGCCCTGGAGCGCCTGTTGACCGGGAAGGAGGCCGCCGGGGACGGACGCGACCAACCGGCCGGGCGCGTCGGTCCCGCACCAGGACCCGGCGAGGACGCCGACGCGGGCCGATAGGCTCGTGACCATGAGCCATCCCGTTGACAGTGCCGTCAGCGCCGTCCGCACGTACGTCGCGCAGCATCGCGCCGCCTTCCTCGACGACCTCGCCGAATGGCTGCGCATCCCGTCGGTGTCGGCACAGCCCGCCCACGCCCCCGACGTACGGCGCAGCGCGGACTGGCTCGCCGCCAAGCTCCTGGAGACCGGGTTCCCGACCGCCGAGGTCTGGCGGACGCCGGGCGCGCCGGCCGTCTACGCGGAGTGGCCCTCCGGCGATCCGCAGGCGCCCACCGTCCTGGTCTACGGCCACCACGACGTTCAGCCCGCCGCCCGCGAGGACGGCTGGGACACCGACCCCTTCGAGCCCGTCGTCCGCGGAAACCGCCTCCACGCGCGCGGCGCGGCCGACGACAAGGGGCAGGTCCTCTTCCACACCCTCGGCGTCCGCGCCCACCTCGCCGCAACCGGCCGCACCGCGCCGGCCGTCAACCTCAAGCTGCTGATCGAGGGCGAGGAGGAGTCCAGCTCCCCGAACTTCCGGGCTCTCGTGGAAGAGCGGGCCGGGCGGCTCGCCGCGGACGCAGTGATCGTCTCCGACACCGGCATGTGGTCCGAGGACACCCCCACGGTGTGCACCGGAATGCGCGGCCTCGCCGAGTGCGAGATCCGGTTCCACGGTCCTGACCAGGACATCCACTCCGGCTCGTTCGGAGGGGCGGTGCCCAACCCGGCGACCGCGATCGCCCGCCTCGTCGCCGCCCTGCACGACGAGCACGCGCGCGTGGCCGTCCCCGGTTTCTACGACGGCGTCGTCGAGCTCACCGACCGCGAGCGAGAGCTCTTCGCCGAGCTGCCCTTCGACGAGGACCAGTGGCTGAGCACCGCCCGGTCGCACGCCGCCCACGGGGAGGCCGGGCACACCACCCTGGAGCGGATCTGGGCCCGCCCCACGGCCGAGGTCAACGGCATCGGCGGCGGCTACCAGGGACCCGGCAGCAAGACGATCGTCCCGTCCTCGGCCTTCGTGAAACTGTCCTTCCGGCTCGTCGCCGGCCAGGACCCCGACCATGTCGAGAAGGCCGTCCGCGCCTGGGTCGCCGAGCAGGCGCCCGCCGGCGTGCGGTACGAGATCGCGTTCAGTCCGGCCACGCGACCCTGCCTGACCCCGCTGGACCACCCCGCCCTGCAGTCCGTGGTCCGCGCCATGGGCCGGGCCTTCGGCAAGCCCGTCCGCTTCACCCGCGAGGGAGGCTCGGGGCCGGCCGCCGACCTTCAGGAGGTGCTCGGCGCCCCCGTGCTCTTCCTGGGCATCTCCGTCCCTTCGGACGGCTGGCACGCGCCCAACGAGAAGGTCGAGCTGGACCTCCTCCTCAAGGGCGTCGAGACCGCCGCACACCTCTGGAGCGACCTCGCCGCGCACTGGCGTCATGCGCCCTGACGACCCCGACCGGCCCCGGAGCAACCACGCGCGCGGTGCACACTGAAGAAGCCGCACCGCGCCTCTCCACGACCGGTCGCCGCCTCCCGTACATCCCGCTGAACCGCCCGCAGAAACAACCGTTCCACCGGGGGAGTTGGAAGTACCCGTGACCACCTGGACCGACCAGAACGCCGATCGACCCATCTCGCTCACCGCGCCGAGCGGCGTGGACCGGGCCGCCCACCACCGGCTCGACGAGGCCTGGCTCGCCGCGGCGTGGAGCCACCCCACGACCCGTTGCTTCGTCGTCTCCGGAGGCCAGGTCCTCATCGACGAGACGTCCGACGGCCGCACCGAACTCGTCATGACCCCGTCCTTCGAGGCGCCCCTCACCGAGGCGCACCGCTACTTCCTCGGGACGGACGAGGACGGCGTCACCTACTTCGCCCTCCAGAAGGACACGCTGCCCGGCCGTATCGACCAGTCCGCGCGCCCGGCCGGGCTGCGCGAGGCGGGTCTGCTGCTGTCGCCGCGCGACGTGGGCCTGATGGTGCACGCCGTGGGCCTGGAGAACTGGCAGCGCACCCACCGCTTCTGCTCCCGCTGCGGCGAGCGCACGGTGATCGCCGCGGCCGGGCACATCCGCCGCTGCCCCGCCTGCGGCGCCGAGCACTACCCGCGCACCGACCCGGCGGTGATCATGGCCGTCACGGACGAGGAGGACCGCATCCTCCTGGGCCGTCAGGTCCACTGGCCCGAGGGCCGCTTCTCGACCCTCGCCGGTTTCGTCGAGCCCGGCGAGTCCATCGAGCAGTCCGTGCGCCGCGAGGTCTTCGAGGAGGCCGGCGTCACCGTCGGCCAGGTCGAGTACGTCGCCAGCCAGCCCTGGCCCTTCCCGTCGAGTCTCATGCTCGGCTTCATGGCCCGTGCCACGTCCACCGACATCGACGTCGACGGCGACGAGATCCACGAGGCCCGCTGGTTCTCCCGTGACGAGCTCGCCGCCGCCTTCGAGTCCGGCGACGTGCTGCCCCCCTACGGCATCTCCATCGCGGCCCGGCTGATCGAGCTCTGGTACGGCAAGCCGCTCCCGACGCGCAGCCCCGTCTGACCTCGCCCGCCCGAACCCGCCCGACACATCGAGGGGGCGGCCGCCCCACCCCGGGGCGGCCGCCCCCTCGCCCCCTTGACCGCCGAAGCGTCCGGGATTCCTTCGAGTCCTGCGCGACCACAGCCCGGCTCCGGAGTGCGGTGGTCGCGAGCCGTGTCAGACCTCCGTGCGACACTGCGATCCATGTCTCTCGCCGATCTCACTTTCGACCAGTGGCGATCCTTCGAACTGCCCACCGCGCGCCGCGTCGCCGAGGAGGCCGCCGGCTTGGTGGACGGCCGGGTGACCCGCGTCGAGACCACAGAGCACCTCGGTGCCGCGCTTCACCGTGTCCGGATCGAGCGGAACGGGCAGGAGTTCGCTCTGATACCCGCAGGGCCGGTGTCCCTCGGCTTCCACCTGGACAGCTGGCAACCGACCCCGCAGCAGACTGCCGACTATGCCGAGAGCCTGGAACAGGGCTTCGGCCACGGAGCCGACCTGCGGGCTCACCTCGCGCAGGTGCTCAGCCCCCGCCGGAGCGTCGTCCTGGCCACTGTGCTCATGGCTGTGGAGGACGAAGACCTGACCGAGTCGCCTGCCGACATGCCGGCTGTTCTCGCGGCGCGTGGGCTACGGATGCCGAGCGCCGACGAGTGGGAGCACGCTTGTGGAGCCGGCGCAGACACCCTGTTCCGGTGGGGAAACGACTGCCCCCTCGACCGTATCCCCTACGGGGACCGTACCGGCCCGCAGAACCAGCTGAACGCCTTCGGCCTGCGCATCGCCTATGACACCTACCGCACGGAGCTGACGGGCGACGTCACCGCGGTCCACGGCGGAGACGGCGGCGAGTCGGTGTGCGGCGGTTACGGCCACATGCTGGCATGGCTGCCCCTGGCCACCGCCAATCGCAACCCGTCCATGGCCGAGTTCGTGTACGGCCCGGATGGTGAGGACCTCTGCGAGGAGTTCTCCACTCGGCCTGTGCTCGCGCTCTGAACCTGCGGCACCGCCAGGGGCACCCCAAACCCCCGATCGGCGTCAGGCCGGTCGGGGGCTGCGGCCCGCACGGGTCAGGCAGTGAGCGCCTGCTTCACCTGGGCCAGGCTCGGGTTCGTCATGACGACCTCAGCGCCACCGTTGGAGGGAACCACCTGGACGGTCGGTACCGTCTGGTTTCCGCCATTCGCCCTCTCCACGAACGCCGCGGACTCCGGGTCCTGCTCGATGTTGATCTCGGTGTACGCGATGCCCTCGCGCTCCAGCTGCTTCTTCAGCCGCTGGCAGTAGCCGCACCACGTGGTGCTGTACATCGTCACGGTGCCCAGCATGTCTGTCATGCTCCTTCGGCGGTCGGGGAAGGGCGGTCCCAGGAACAACGCGGCCGGCGAGGCCGCCATTCCCGGTGGTGACGTCCGCCGCATCAGTACGACTGCAAGGGCCCTCCTGTGGACAACCGTCCCGCCCGTCTCCGCCGACCTGGCAGCATGGCCGTGTGACAGCAGCAACGCACTCCACCCTGTTCCCGCAGGCACCGGACTCGGCCGACGCGGTGCTCGACGGGCTCGACCCCGAGCAGCGCGAGGTCGCCACCGCCCTGCACGGTCCGGTGTGCGTGCTGGCCGGAGCCGGTACGGGCAAGACCCGGGCCATCACCCACCGCATCGCCTACGGGGTGCGCGCCGGCATCCTGCAACCTTCCAGCGTGCTCGCCGTCACCTTCACCAACCGGGCCGCCGGGGAGATGCGCGGCCGGCTCCGCCAGCTCGGGGCGCAGGGCGTCCAGGCCCGCACCTTCCACTCCGCGGCCCTTCGACAACTGCAGTACTTCTGGCCGAAAGCGATCGGTGGCTCCCTGCCCCGGCTCGTCGACCGCAAGATACAGCTCGTCGCAGACGCGGCCGCCGTCTGCCGTGTCCGGCTCGACCGCGGTGAGCTGCGGGACGTCACCGCGGAGATCGAGTGGTCCAAGGTCACCCAGACCGTCCCCGCCGACTACGCCCTCGCCGCCCTCCAAGCGGGTCGCGAGTCCCCCCGCGACCCCGCCGAGATCGCCCAGCTCTACGCCGCGTACGAGAACCTCAAGCGCGAGCGCGCCGTCATCGACTTCGAGGACGTCCTGCTGCTGACCGTCGCCGTCCTGCAGGACCGGCACGACATCGCCGAGCAGGTCCGCGCCCAGTACCAGCACTTCGTGGTCGACGAGTACCAGGACGTCAGCCCGCTCCAGCAGCGTCTGCTCGAGCTGTGGCTCGGCGACCGGGACGACCTCTGCGTGGTCGGGGACGCCAGCCAGACGATCTACTCCTTCACCGGCGCCACCCCCGACCACCTGCTCGACTTCCGCAAGCGTCACCCCGGCGCGACCGTCGTCAAGCTGGTCCGCGACTACCGCTCCACCCCGCAGGTCGTGCACCTGGCCAACGGGTTGCTCGCCCAGGCCCGCGGCCGCGCCGCCGACCACCGTCTGGAACTGGTCTCCCAGCGCGCCCCCGGCCCCGAGCCGGGCTACGCCGAGTACGCCGACGAGCCCGCCGAGGCCGAAGGCGCGGCCCGTCGTATCCGCGAGCTCCTCGACGCCGGGGTCCCGGCCGCGGAGATCGCCGTCCTGTTCCGCACCAACGCCCAGTCGGAGACCTACGAGCAGGCCCTCGCCGACCTCGGCATCCCGTATCAACTGCGCGGCGCCGAGCGCTTCTTCGACCGGCCCGAGGTGCGCAAAGCCCGTGTCGCCCTGCGCGGTGCGGCCCGTTTCGGCGGCAACGACACGCTTCTCGAAGACGCCGTCGACCTGCCCTCACAGGTGCGTGCCGTCCTCTCCGGCGAAGGCTGGACCCCACAGCCGCCGGCGGGCTCCGGGGCCGTCAGAGAGCGCTGGGAGTCGCTGGCGGCCCTGGTCGGCCTGGCGCAGGACTTCGTCACGGCCCGGCCCGGGGCGACCCTCGCCGACCTGGTCGCCGAACTCGACGAGCGGGTGAGCGTCCAGCACGCCCCGACCGTCCAGGGCGTCACCCTGGCCTCCCTGCACTCCGCGAAGGGCCTGGAGTGGGACGTCGTCTTCCTGGTCGGTGTGGCGGAGGGCATGATGCCGATCACCTATGCCCGGACCGACGAGCAGATCGAGGAGGAGCGACGCCTCCTGTACGTCGGGGTGACCCGGGCCCGCGCGCGGCTGCACCTCTCGTGGGCACTGTCCCGCTCACCGGGCGGCCGCCCGAACCGCCGCCCCAGCCGCTTCCTCGACGGCCTGCGTTCCGGGTCGGGCGCCGCCGTGGGCCGTGGGGGCGGCGGAGGAGCCGGAGGCATCGAGCGGGGGTTCCCCGGCGTCTCCGCGGCCGCGGGCCAGGCGCCGCGCCGGACACAGCGCACCCCGGCCCGCTGCCGGGTCTGCGGGCGCACCCTGACCGACGCCGGCGAGATGAAACTGATGCGCTGCGAGGACTGCCCCTCCGACATGGACGAGGGTCTGTACGAGCGGCTGCGGGACTGGCGGGCGGTCCAGGCGAAGCGCGCAGGCCAGCCGGCGTTCTGCGTCTTCACCGACAAGACGCTGATGGCGATTGCCGAGGCGGTCCCCGACGAAGAGGGGGAACTGGCCCGGATCCCCGGGGTCGGTGTGCGCAAATTGCACCGCTACGGGACCGACGTCCTGGCCATCTGCGCAGGCCAGGACGTGGTGGAGGGGGACGAAGGGGACTGAGGGAGGGGCGGCCGAAGATTGATCCGAACTCGTCGGAAAAATAGTTTGCGCATGCCCCGGCAGTCCCCATAGGTTCTTAGACACCGGAACGGCGGCCTTCTCGAAGGCCCTGATTCCGTGCTGTACTTGCATATCCGTCGGACCGGCTCACCCTGGTCCCCCGAGACGCCGAGAGGAGGCGATTCCAGTGATCATCATCAACCGCAGCTCCACTGCCAAACTGACCGATCGCTCGGTCGTCTCCGCGTGCATGCTCGGCGCCTCGGTCCCGGGCACCGGTCTGTCCGGCATTCGTGCCGACCGGCCGGCGTCCTCCTCTGTTTCGCCCGTGAGTCTTCTCGGCCGCGAGCGCAATGAGCGACCGACCAAGGCACTGGAAGCAGTAGAGGCGCAGGCACATGCCTATGCCTTCGCGGCGACCGGTGCCGGATTCCGCAAGCAGACGACGCAGCACCACCTGATGTGGGCCTTCCGTGGGCCAGAACCCTGGAGTGATCCAGCCTGATCTTCGATCAGGCCGGCGCCTTCAGGGCCGCGGAACCCCACCCGGGATCCGCGGCCCTTCTGTTTTCCCCGAACGGGGACGACGGAGCGAAGGGGCCTCGGGACAAGAAAAGAACCCGGTACCCAGCCGATACCCGGTCCCACAGGACCGGACCGACCAGACGAGGAAGACGAACCGTGCAACTCGAAGCGCACGCCCCGTCCGTACCGCCTTCCGAAACGATCCCCCCGCCCGGCCTCACGGAGGACTCCACCTTGACCCCGCTCACGGCGCTCACCGCGCTCGACGACGCCATCGAGAACCTCGGCGTGCCCGTCCCCTGCCGTTCCTACGACCCGGAGGTCTTCTTCGCCGAGACCCCGGCCGACGTCGAGTACGCCAAGTCCCTCTGCCGCACCTGCCCTCTGGTGGAGGCGTGCCTCGCCGGCGCGAAGGAGCGGCGCGAGCCCTGGGGTGTCTGGGGTGGCGAGCTGTTCGTCCAGGGTGTCGTCGTCGCCCGCAAGCGGCCGCGTGGTCGCCCGCGCAAGAACCCGGTCACGGCATGAACACCGCAGGAACAATCGACCGTCCCCTCACGCAAGACCCCAAGAAGCAGGCCCCGATGAAGCCGTTCACCAGCGAGCCCGCAGGCTCCGCGACCGAAGACCTCACCATCACCACCGGCGCGTACGACTCGCGTCAGAACAGGACACGCGAGATGCAACTCATCCCAGAAGCCCTGGCTCGTGCGCATATGCACGACCGCCTGCACGAGGTCGAGCGGGAACGCCAGGCCGTGCGCCTGGTGGCCGCTCGCCGGATGCAGCGTCGGGCCGAGCGCGCGTCGCTGCGCGCCCGGCGGGCGCTCGCCATGGCCGTGATGCACTAACCGCACACACCTGAAGCGGTGGCCTCCCGAGAGGGAGGCGAAGCTCTCCCCGCGGGGGCCGGTCCGTCCGAACGGGCCGGCCCCCGCGGTGTGCTGTGTGCCCGGTCCGGCACCGCGGCGCTATCGTCCTGGCATGGCGAGTCCTCCCGGAGACGGCGACCGAGACGGTTCACCGGCGGATCCCACGCCGCTGCCCGTGGTGTGCGGACACTGCGGGGCCCGGGCCGCAGATCCACCGCCGGTCACCTGGACGTGTTCTGTGGAGCACGGCGTCCACCGGCACTTCTGCGGGGCCTGCGCGCGAGAGAACCTCCGGGCGATCGAAGGCCGGCTCGACTCGAACTGGTGGTGAGCTACCTCACACCTGGGCCGGAGCCCCGCACCCGTGTCTCACGCCTCCGCCACCGATTCCTCCGCCAACGGGTCCTCCGGTTCCGGGGACTGCGGGCATTCCGATGACTCCAGCGTGTCCTCCAGGAGGAACCCGGGCAGCCAGTCCTCCAGTTCGTCCCGCAGCCGTACCGTCGCACCGAGCTGGCACAGCACACCGATCGTGCTGAGGGTCACCCGGTGTATCAGCAGGTACGCCGGCGGCAGGTTGAGCTGTTTGCCCAGCTGGTGGGCGGGAGAGCGAGGGTCGGCTATCCGGGCCGCCTGGCTGCGCATCCAGCCGCGGGTGAAGGTGAACTCCTCCGCGCGGGCCGGCTCGATGATCGGCAGGAGGTAGTCGAGGACCGCGTCGGGATCGAGCTCGATGGAGTCCTTGACGAAGCCCTCCGCGCGGAGGAGTTCGTAGACCGCCTCCGCGTCGCCGTCCAGGGTCATACGCAGGGACTCGCCGATCGGGTCCGGCAGGCCGCCCGCGAGACGGTCGACCGTGCCGAAGTCCAGAACGCCCAGCCGCCAGTCGTCCTCGCCCTCCGGGCCGCCGGGCAGGAGGCGGAAGTTGCCGGGGTGCGGGTCGGCGTGCAGCAGGCCGGTGCGCGCCGGGCCGGAGAAGAGGAAGCGGGACAGCAACTGGCCGGCGCGGTCACGCTGCTCCTGGGTCCCCTCGGAGATCACCTCGGAGAGGGGAACGCCGTCGATCCACTCGGTGACCAGGATCTGGTCGCACTGGTGGACCACCGCCGGCACCACGACGTCGAGATCCCCGGCGAACTCCTCCGCGTGGGCCTGCTGGGCCTGCGCCTCCAGGCCGTAGTCCAGTTCCTCCGAGACCCGGTCGCGCAACTCGGCGATCAGCGGCTTCACGTCCATGCCCGGGATGAGCGGTCCCAACAGGCGGGCGAAGCGGCTGAGTTGGTTCAGGTCGGACAGCAAGGCCTCGCCCGCCCCGGGGTACTGGACCTTGACCGCGACCTCCCGGCCGTCGTGCCACACCCCGCGGTGCACCTGACCGATCGAGGCCGCCGCGGCGGGACGGTCGTCGAACTCCAGGAACAGCTCCGCCCAGTCCTCGCCGAGGTGCTTCGTGAGCACGGCGTGCACGGTCCGGGTCGGCATCGGCGGCGCCGCGTCCTGGAGCTTGGTGAGTGCCGCGCGGTAGGGGCCGGCCACCTCCTCGGGCAGGGCCGACTCGAAGACGGACAGGGCCTGTCCGAACTTCATCGCGCCGCCCTTCAGCTCGCCCAGCACCTTGAAGAGCTGCTCCGCGGTGCGCTGCTGCAGCTCGCGGCCGACGATCTCCGCGGACTCGCCGACGATCCGCTTGCCCAGACCCCAGGTGGCCCGCCCGGCGAAGCCGAGCGGGAGCGCGGCGAGCTTGGCGGTCCTCGTGACCGCCTTCCGGGGAAGATCAGACATGCGCCCTCCAAGTCCCAGCCAGCCGCGCGGTGTCCGTCGTACCGCGTAACCCCGTCGAATGCCGTTGTTGTTCTCCCATTGTCTCGTGCGAACCCCCCTCCTCGGAGGTGTGTTCCCGCTTACCTTTCTCCGCGGCCCCGCACGGACAGGCACAGTGTGGCCGCACCGGCCGTGCGTGCCAGTGGAGCGCGGGTACGGAGACCTCCCACCGGGCGCCCACGCTCGAAGGGTCGTGGCCGTCGAGGAACATGAGCGCGTGGGCGGCGGCCAGCCCGGCCACCGTCGTCGCCAGCGTCAGGTCACAGGCGCGCGCCGTGCGCCGGTGACCGGAGTGCCACTGGGCGACCAGCCGCGGCCAGGCCGGGTCCCGGTCGGTGCGCTCCTGGTGCAGGCAACCCGCGCACCCCGTCTCGCCCGGCAGGACGAGCGGACCCACGACGCCCGTGCCCTCGACGACCCCGGCGTAGAGATGCGGGGTGCCCGAGGCGATCAGAGGTTCCGCCGCGGAGGGAGCGGGCGCGTGTACGGACACGTCGTCCCGCGGGGCGAGGATCACCAGTGAGAAGCCCGGGGTGTCCCCGGCGGGCGACCTCCTGCTCCTTCGGGGCGGGCGGCCGGGGGCGGCCCGGCGCACGACACGGCCGGCCGCCTCGTCCCGGCGTTCGCCGACCGCCTCGACGGGCAGGCCACCGGGCGTGACGTCCGCCGGCTCCACCTTTCCGCCGTCACGCACGTCCACCTCGCCCACTCCCGCGCCCGACAGCAGTGCCGCCAGCACCGTGCCCACCCTGCCCGCGCCCCGTACCTGCACCCGAAATCCGCGCCGGGCGGCCAGGTGGTCGACAGCGTCTCCCGGCTGCGAGGCGAGGAGGGACAGCGCGGCGAGATCGGGACGCAGCCGGTCCATGACCTCTCTCCTCTCCCGCAGGGCGCAGGCCTCCGGCCCGCCGCCGCGTGCGTCGTCGAGCAGTCCCGCCCGGGCCAGCCGCTCCACCAAAAGATCGACATGGCCGTCGGGCAGATCCATACGGAGGCCCTCCTCGCGCAGCAGCGGGAGCCCGCGAGTGCCGTCCAGCAGGTCGAGGAAGCTGCCCGTGGCCGTGTCGACCGGGCCGAGCGTCAGTGCGTGCGCCGGCGTCATGCCGAACTGCACCGTGTTGAGGTCTCGCCAGCCGCGCCGCAGCGCGGGTTTCACCGTCGGATGCATCGAAGGCCCCCGTATGCCTGGAAAACTCCCCGTCATGTCGACGGAGCGGGGGCGTGGGGCGTCCTCGCTCCGCCGACGACTGCCAGCATGCCCGGCCCCGACCGACGCCGCCGAAAGTTGTCCACAGCCCCGGGAATTCGTCGTACTAATGCGTCGTACGAGGCAAAAGCGGCAGGTCGGATCGGAACCCACCCGACCCGGAGTCGGGACTTCCGCCATGTGCAACGGGTAACGTCGGGGCGTGCCCGCCGACCCACTGCACCGCGCCGGACCACCACAGCGCAGTACGACGAGCCAGCCGCCGAGCGGCTCGGCGGCGAGCGCGATCGAGGTCCGCAGAAGCGCCCGGCGACGTCGGACGGTCTCCGCGTACCGCGAGGGCGATCGCACCATCGTGCTCATCCCCGCCCGGATGTCCGAGGCCGAGGAGCAACGCTGGGTGACCGTCATGCTCGACAAGCTCGCCGCGCAGGAGAGCCGGCGCGTGCCCGGCGACGCCGAGCTCGCCGAACGCGCCGAGCGCCTGTCGGCCCAGTGCTTCGACGGCCGGGCCCGGCCCGCCTCGGTGCGCTGGGTGACCAACCAGAACACCCGCTGGGGCTCGTGCACACCGGCCGAGGGCAGCATCCGGCTGTCGCACCGCCTGAAGGGCATGCCCGAGTACGTCATCGACTACGTGCTCGCCCACGAACTCGCGCATCTGCTGGTGCCGGGCCACGGCCCCGACTTCTGGCGACTGCTGGAGGCCTACCCGCGCACCGAGCGCGCCCGCGGCTACCTCGAGGGCGTCGTCGCGGCCGAACGCCTCCCCCACCCGCCGGACACGAACGGGGAGTGACCTGCGGCGCGCGTGGGGTGAACCTCGCGGGCGTCCGATGCCGTCGCTTGTGTACCGGGTCTGTACCGACATCGTGCGTTGTCGGACTTTGCCGTTAGCCTGACGCGACGCACTCGCAATCGGGATGGGGGACGGTCGTTACGCATGCCCAGGGAATTCCAACGCGGCCACAAGGCCAGGATCAGTGACCTCACAGCGGGTACCGATCTGTACGTAGGCGTGCAGATCACCGCCCCCGGCCTGACCTTCGACATCAGCTGCTTCGGTCTCGACGCCGACGAGCGTCTCTCGGACGACCGGTACTTCGTCTTCTTCAACCAGCCCAAGTCCCCCGAGGAATCCATCCAGCTCCTGGGCGCCCAGGCGGGCGACACGGAGTCCTTCCGCATCACCCTCGACCGGATCCCGCCGCAGATCCGCAAGCTGTCCTTCACGGCGACGCTGGACGGCGCCGGGCAGATGTCGCAGATCAACCCCGGCTACCTGCGTATCGTCGCGGGCGGCGAGGAGGTGGCCCGCTACGCGTTCAACGGCTCCGAGTTCACCAGCGAGCGGGCCGTGATGCTGGGTGACTTCTACCTCAAGGACGTGTGGCGGTTCGCGGCCGTCGGCCAGGGCTTCGACGGCGGCCTCGACGCGCTGCTGAAGAACTTCGGCGGCGAGGTCGCCGAGGAGGAGGCGCCCGCCGCGCCGCAGCCGCCGCAGGCCGGCTCCGCCGCACCGAGCTTCGCCCCGCCCGCCTTCGGCGCGCCCCCCGCTCCTCAGCAGCCGCAGCCCGCCGCGCAGGGCTTCGCGCCCCCGCCCGGCGCGACCCCGCCGCCGGCCCCGGCTCCCGCACCCCCGGTCCACGCCGCGCCGACCATCGTCGCGCCGTTGGTCCCGCCCGGCGGCCAGGTCCCGCCGCCCGCCCCCGCCCCGGCTCCCTATGGTCAGCCGCCCCAGCAGCAGCCGTACGGCCAGGGCCCCGCGCCGACCGCGCCCATGCCCCCCGGCTACGGGCAGCAGCCCCCGCAGGCCCCCCAGGCCCCGCCCGGCTACGGACAGCCGACCCCGCCGCCCGGCTACGGTCAGCAGCCCCCCTTCGGGCAGGTCCCTGGCCAGCAGGCCTACGGCGTGCCGCAGGGCGCGCCCCAGGGCGGCGCCGGTGTGGCGTCCGCGCTCCAGCAGTTCAAGGAGACGCCCACGGGGCAGCGCTGGACCCAGCAGAACAGGAAGATGATCCGGGTCGACCTCGGCATCGGCGGCCAGCCCGTCCTCGCCCGCCAGGGCAGCATGGTCCTCTACCAGGGCAAGGTCGACTTCAGCTACAAGGGCGCCGGGTTCGCAGGCCGGATCGTCGGCAACGCCACCGGTCAGGAGATGCAGCTGATGCGCTGCACGGGCCAGGGGCAGGTGTTCCTCGCCGAGAACTCCACCCATGTGCATCCCATCGAGCTCCAGGGCGACGCGATCTGCGTCTCCGCCGAGAACGTCCTCGCCTTCGACGAGAGCCTCCAGTACGAGGTCCGTCGCATCGAGGGGCACGGCATTCCCGGCGGCGCGCTGTTCACCATGCAGTTCCAGGGCACCGGGACGATCGTCGTGAAGACGCACGGCACCCCCGTGGTCCTGCCGGTCACGCCCACCACGTTCGCCGACTGCAACGCCGTCGTCGCCTGGTCGGCGGCCTCCCAGGTGGTCGTCTCCAGCCAGGTACGGATGCGTCGCAACGCCTACCCCGGCGACACCGGAGAGAGCGTCAACCTCCAGTTCCGGGGCGCTCCCGGCAACTTCATCGTCGTCCAGCCGTACGAGGTCTGAGGGAGCCCGTCATGAACCAGCCGCTCGCGGGCTACGCGCCCGCACCCGTCATCGCCCGCATGGAGAACCACGGCAACCACATGCTGAAGGTCGTCATGCAGACCGGGAACGACCTCTTCGCGCGCGTGGGCTCGATGGTCGCCTACGAGGGCTTCGTCCAGTACGAGCCCAACCCGCCGGCCGTGCGCCAGATCGCCCGCGACTGGATGACCGGCGAGGGCGCGCCCCTGATGAAGTGCACCGGAGACGGTCTGCTCTATCTCGCCGACTACGGCGCGAACGTCGTCGTCATCAATCTCAACGGCGACGGCATCTCCGTCAACGCCACCAACCTGCTCGCCTTCGACGCGCACCTCACCTGGGGCGTCGAGCGCGTCAAGGGGCTCGCGAAGTTCGCCGGTCAGGGGCTGTGGAACACCAAGATCTCCGGGCAGGGCTGGGTCGCGCTGACCTCCCGGGGCAAGCCGATCGTCGTCGACTGCGGCGGCGGCGAGGACGAGACCTACGTCGACCCCGACGCGCTCGTCGCCTGGTCCCCGAACCTCAAGGTGAAGGGCAAGCGCAGCTTCAAGGCGCAGTCGCTCATCGGCCGGGGCAGCGGCGAGGCCTACCAGATGGCCTTCTCCGGCCAGGGCATCGTCGTCGTCCAGCCCAGCGAGGACAGCACCGACCGCCTCCGGGTACGGGGCTGAGGGGGAGCCGGAAACACCATGCAGAGCTCACTTTTCGCGCACAACGACTCGCAGACCCAGGACCGCTGGAGTCTGCAGAACAAGCAGATGCTCCGGGTCACCCTGGAGGGCCACGACGACATCCTCGCCCGCAAGGGGACGATGGTCGCCTACCAGGGCCTGATGGAGTTCGACGCCGAGTACCAGAGCAACCAGCAGGGGCGCGCGCGTGCGCACACGGGCGAGGGCCTGAACCTGATGCGCTGTCACGGCCAGGGCACGGTGTACCTCGCCAACCTGGCCCAGCACATCCACCTGATGGACGTGGAGCAGGACGGGCTGACCGTGGACAGCAGCTACGTGCTGGCCATGGACTCCTCGCTGCACCACGACGTCATCGCCGTCGACAGCCTCTACGGCATCTCCGGCTCGGGGAAGTACCAGCTCAACATCACCGGCCGTGGCAAGGTCGCCCTGATGACCTCGGGCGCGCCGCTGATGATGCAGGTCACCCCCGACAAGTACGTCAACTGCGACGCCGACGCCATCGTGGCCTGGTCCACCGGACTGCGGGTGCAGATGCAGGCGCAGACGCACTCCTCCGGGGTCTGGCGCCGGCGCGGCAACACCGGTGAGGGCTGGGAGCTCAGCTTCATGGGCTCCGGCTACGCGCTGGTTCAGCCCAGCGAGCTGCTGCCGCCGCAGAACGCCCAGGTCGGGTCCGGTCTCGCCGCGCAGTACGGCATGGGGCAGCAAGGAGCGCGGGGACAGAACCAGGGCAACGTCTGGAGCTGACCGCCCGGACGACGGCCGTGGACGACAGACGTAAGGGGCGACCACCTGGTGGTTCGCCCCTTACCCGTTCCGGCTCACAGCCGCGCGCGGGCCGCCTCCAGCAGGCGCACGACCGACGTGTCCGCCACGCTCTCCACCTCGTCGTAGGCGAACCAGCGCAGGTCGAGGGACTCGTCGCTGATGGTTTCCACGGCCCCGGCCGGGGCGAGCGCCGCGTACTGGACGTCGAAATGCCACGCGCACGGCGTGGGATGCCGGTCCAGGCGCACGGGGCCGCCGGGGAGCAGGGCCAGCCCCTCGATGCCGGACTCCTCGGTCGCCTCGCGCAGCGCGGCGGCCCGCAGGCTCTCGTCGGCCGGCTCGCAGTGGCCTCCCATCTGGAGCCACATCCGCATCTTCTTGTGCAGGGTCAGCAGCACCCGGCCGCGCTCCGGGTCGATCACCAGCGCGCTCGCGGTGACGTGGCCGTCCCCGCAGGCCTTCCACATGCCGTCCGGGTGCGCCGCGAGATGGTCCAGATAGGACTGGCGCAGCTCTTCCTGGCCCTCGTACTCCTTCAGGACGAGGACCGCGTCGTCGTACAGGCTCACTTGGTGTCGTCGCCCCCGGAGTCGTTCCCGTCGGCCGTGCCGTCCGTGTCGGCGTCCTTCTTCAGGTTCGGCCCGTCGCCGAGGCCGCCGCCGCTCGCCGCCTCGCCGAGCATCTTGTCCAGCTCCGAGAAGTCCATCTGCTCGCGGTGCACGAAGCCGTCCGGGTCGTCCAGGTCGGAGGCCGTGGGCAGCATGTCCGGGTGGGCCCACAGGGCGTCCCGGCCGTCGACCCCGCGCGCGTCCGTCAGCGAGGCCCACAGGCGGGAGGCGTCACGCAGACGGCGAGGGCGCAGCTCCAGACCGATCAGCGTCGCGAACGTCTGCTCGGCCGGACCGCCCGTGGCGCGACGGCGGCGCAGCGTCTCACGCAGCGCGTCGGCGGACGACAGGCGCGGCTTCGCGGCCGCGTGCACCACCGCGTCCACCCAGCCCTCGACGAGCGCCAGCGCCGTCTCCAGGCGGGCCAGGGCGGCCTTCTGCGCAGGGGTGTCCTCGGGCTGGAACATGCCCTGCTGCAGCGCGTCCTGCAACTGCTCGGGATTCTGCGGGTCGAACTGCCCGACCACGTCCTCCAGCTTGGCGGTGTCGACCTTGATCCCGCGCGCGTACCCCTCGACCGCGCCGAACAGATGCGAGCGCAGCCACGGCACATGGGCGAAGAGCCGCTGGTGGGCGGCCTCGCGCAGCGCGAGGTAGAGCCGCACCTCGTCCTTCCCGACGCCCAGGTCCTTGCCGAAGGCGTCGATGTTCACCGGCAGCAGCGCGGCGCGCCCGGCCGGACCGAGCGGCAGACCGATGTCGGTCGAGCCGACGACCTCGCCCGCGAGCACGCCCACGGCCTGGCCGATCTGCGAGCCGAACATCGCGCCGCCCATGGAGCGCATCATGCCGATCAGCGGGCCGGCCATGGCCTGCATCTCCTCCGGCAGGACATCGCCCATGGCCGCGCCGACCCGCTCGGCGACCGGGTCGACGAGTTCCTTCCACGCGGGCAGCGTCGCCTCGACCCACTCCGCGCGGGACCATGCCACGGCGGACGCCGCGCCGGACGGCAGCGACGTGGCGTCGTCGAGCCAGAGGTCGGCGAGGCGGACGGCCTCCTGGACGGCGGTGCGATCGGACGGACCGACACTGGAGTCCTTGACGCCGTCGGAGGTGCCCTGGGCGACCGTCTGGCGGGCGATCTGCTGGGCCATGTCCCAGTTCACCGGGCCGCCCTCGTAGGAGAGCATCTGACCGAGCTGCTGGAACGCTGCCCCCAGGTCGTTGGGGTTCAGTGAACCGAACATCGCGGCGAGCGGGTTGTCCGCGCCGGGCGCGCCGAAGCCGCCGGCGCCGGGCAGGCCGCCGAATCCGAACGGGTTGGCCGG
This sequence comes from Streptomyces sp. P3, assembly GCF_003032475.1. Taxonomy (NCBI): domain Bacteria; kingdom Bacillati; phylum Actinomycetota; class Actinomycetes; order Kitasatosporales; family Streptomycetaceae; genus Streptomyces; species Streptomyces sp. P3. The sequence continues at coordinate 777,351 of NZ_CP028369.1, read as the reverse complement.
TCCCTGACCACCGCCGCTCTGCGGGTCCTTCTTGCCCTCGTCGCCGTCCTCCGGCTCCTCCGGCGGAAGGCCGAATCCGAATGGGGTGTCACTCACGGGGTTCCTCGGCTGGTAAGGCCACCGGTTTTCGGCCGGCGGCGACTGCCCTGCAACACCACCCAGCGTAGACACCCCGGCTCGATCGGGCCTCGGTGCTTCGCCGACTCCTGCCCTGCGGCAGGATGGATGCCACCTGGTACGTACGCGTCCCTCGCGCCCGTATGCCAAGACAACCGCTGGAGACACCTGGTGAGTTCCCCAGATCCGCAGGTTCGCGCAGCGCGAAACCCTTCGGCCCGGGCCGGTGCCCGAGGGCCCGTCGTCGCCGTGACCGGCGCGGCCACCGGGGTGGGCGCGCTGCTCACGGAGCGGCTCGCCGCGTCGGAGGAGGTCAAGCAGGTCGTCGCCATCGACGAGCGACGAGGCGGGTGCGACGCGGCGCAGTGGCACATCCTCGACGTCCGTGACCCCGCGATCGCCGACAAGCTGCGCGGCGCCGACGTCGTGGTCCACCTCGCACTCGACCTCGACCTGGGGAGTGACGCCGCCGCCCGGACGGCCTACAACGTACGCGGTACGCAGACGGTGCTGACGGCCGCAGCGGCGGCCGGGGTGCGCCGCGTCGTGCTGTGCACCTCCGCGATGGTCTACGGAGCGCTGGAGGACAACGAGCTGCCGCTCTCGGAGGACGCGGAGCTGCGGGCGACGGCGGAGGCGACCGGCGTCGGGGACCTCCTGGAGATCGAACGGCTCGCGCGCCGCGCGCCCCGGGCGCATCCCGGTCTGAACGTCACCGTGGTGCGGCCCGCGATCCTGGTCGGCGGCACGGACACGGCGCTGACCCGGTACTTCGAGTCGCCGCGTCTGCTGGTCGTCGCCGGGTCGCGGCCGGCCTGGCAGTTCTGCCACGTCGAGGACCTGGTGAGCGCCCTGGAGTACGCCGTCCTGGAGAAGGTCGACGGAGAACTCGCCGTCGGGTGCGACGGGTGGCTGGAGCAGGAGGAGGTCGAGGAGCTCAGCGGGATCCGGCGCATGGAGCTGCCGTCGGCGGTCGCCCTGGGCGCCGCCGCGAGGCTGCACCGGATCGGCCTGACGCCGTCCCCGGCGGGCGACCTGGCGTACACGATGTACCCCTGGGTGGTGAGCGGAAGCCGACTGCACGACGCGGGGTGGCGGCCGGGCTGGACCAACGAGGAGGTCCTGGCGGAGCTGCTGGAGGAGGTGGCCGGCCGGCACACCGTCGTCGGACGGCGGCTCGGGCGCAAGGACGCGACGGCTGCCGGGGCGGCCGGCGCGACGGTCGCCCTGCTGGGCGCCGCGGCCGTGGTGCGGCGGGCCCGGAAGGCCCGGCGGCGCTGAGCGGCGGCTCCGCGCCCGCGCCACCCCCGTTGGCTTCGGCCACCGCGGATCGCACCCGCCACGCCGGTTGGCACCGGTCACGCCGGTTGGCTCCGGTCACCGGATCGCACCGGCCGCCCCGGTTGCCCCCATCCCGGACGGCACCCGCCACCCCGTCGGCACCTGCTGTCCCGGTTGCACTCGCCGCCGGGGTGGCAGTCGTCACCTCGGACTCCGGTCGGGCCGGTGCTTTTGGAGCGGTCTCCAAAAGCACCACGCGCGCGTACGCGGGTGATCATGCTGTTTCGCCTGTCCCCCGCGGTGCGGCACGATAGGGGTATGGCAGCCATCGACGAGCATCCCGGCGAGCGGGCGGCGCAGGATCCCATCAAGCTGATCGCCGTGCGCGACACTCCGCTCTCCCTGGAAGAGGTCTTCAAGGCGGTCGGGGACGACGCGGCCGGCGGGACGGCGCTCTTCGTGGGCACCGTGCGCAACCACGACGAGGGCGCCGACGTCGACGCGCTCGGATACTCCTGCCACCCGAGCGCCGAGGCAGAGATGCGGCGGATCGCCGAGAAGGTGGCGGCCGAGTACCCGGTGCGGGCGCTGGCGGCCGTCCACCGGGTGGGGGAGCTGGCCGTGGGCGACCTGGCGGTCGTCGTCGCCGTGTCCTGCCCGCACCGCGGGGAGGCCTTCGAGGCGTGCCGGAAGCTGATCGACGACCTCAAGCACGAGGTGCCCATCTGGAAGCACCAGAAGTTCTCCGACGGCACCGAGGAGTGGGTGGGGGCCTGCTGATCCACCGGCCACCCGTCCGGTTGCGTAACCGGACCCCTGCCGTGAGCGTTGTCACTGCGGATGGTTAATCTGCTGATCAGTCAGTTGTGGTGGCTCACTGGGGTTGGGAGGTCGGCATGGCGGCGCTCGCCTGGTTGCTGATTCCGCTTGTCGCCGCGATCGGCGCGGGGCTGTGGGGGAGTTGGGCCAACAGGACCCGCAGGGCCCGCCGTGACGGCCCTGAGCTGGACGGATACACCCGCTTTCGCGCCGCCATGGAGAAGCCGCACTCCCGCGCGTGACCCGGGTGGCAGCCCTGACCGTGCGCTGACAGGGGCGTCCCGTACTGTCATGTCATGCCACGCCGCACCGCGACGATGCTCGCCTCCACCTTGATCCTCATCGCGCTTCTGTGCGCGGGAGTGCTCATCCCCGTGCCGTACTCGGAGATGTCCCCGGGGCCCACGGTGAACACGCTCGGCGACCACGACGGCGAGCCGGTGCTGCAGATCTCCGGGCGCAAGACCTACGCGACCAGCGGCCACCTCAACATGACCACCGTGCGGGTGACCAGCGCCGACTACCGGATGAACCTCGCCGAGGCCGTCTACGGATGGCTCGCGCACGACAACAAGGTCGTCCCGCACGACACGCTGTACCCGGACGGCAAGACCGAGGAGCAGTCCACCCAGGAGAACGCCGAGGAGTTCAGCCAGTCCCAGGAGAGCGCCAAGGTCGCCGCCCTGAAGGAGCTCAAGGTCCCCGTGACGTCCTGGGTGATCGTCTCGACCGTGGTGAAGGGGTCCCCGGCGGAGGGCAGGCTGCACGCCGGCGACGTGATCAAGGCCGTGGACGGCAGCGCGGTCAAGGAGCCTGGTGACGTCGCGAAGCTGGTGACCAAGCACAAGGCCGGCGAGAACGTCGTCTTCACGATCGTTCCGGCGAAGGAGCAGGCGGCCGCCGAGAAGGCGCACAGGACGGCGACGACCACCCAGAAGGTCTCGATCACCACCGCGGCCTCCGACGACAGCGGCGAGAAGCGCGCCATCGTCGGGATCTCGGCCGGGACCGACCACACCTTCCCGTTCACCGTCGACATCAAGCTCGCCGACGTCGGCGGCCCCAGCGCCGGCCTGATGTTCGCGCTCGGCATCTACGACAAGCTCACCCCGGGCAGTCTCACCGGCGGCAAATTCGTCGCCGGCACCGGGACCATCGACGACGACGGCAAGGTCGGCCCGATCGGCGGCATCGAGATGAAGACCGTCGGCGCGCGCGGCCAGGGCGCCCGGTTCTTCCTGACGCCCGCCGACAACTGCAAGGCCGCCGCCAAGGACACCCCCTCGGGGCTCAGGCTCGTCAAGGTCGACACCATCGACGACGCCCTCGCCGCCCTCGAGGACATCCGCAGCGGCGACACCGCCGCCCTGCCGAAGTGCACGAAGTAGCGGCGACCGACCGAACGGCAGGCCCGGGGCCCCGGAGGGCGACAGAGGGCTGCCGCCGGCCACCCCGCCGGGGCCCGCGAGCCGCCGCTACTCCGCGAACGTCGCCGACAGCGCCTCCGCGAGGCCCGGGACGAGGCCAGCGCCCGTGAGGACCTCCGTCGGGGCGTCCTTCTCGCGCAGCCGGAGGGCCGAGTCGCGGGTGCCGTCGCGCAGTACGCCTACCGTCATCCGGACCTCGTGGCGGTCGGGGTGCTCGGCCACCCACTTGGCGAGCTTCGCGTCGCTGAGGCCCTGCGGAACCTGGGACTCCGCGGACGGCGGAAGCATCAGACGCTCGACGGTGAGGGCGCAGCCCACCACCGCGTCAGGCCAGGCGATCGTGGCGAGGAACTCGTCGAGCGGCTTGTCCGTTGGCACTTCGTCCTGCTCGATCGGGGTGAGACCGGTGGTCTCGGGCTCGTCCTGAAGGCCGAGCTGGGTCGCGAGCGACGGTTCCTGGGCTCGCAGCCGAGCGGTGTCTACGAGGGCGAAAAGGCGGGCGGGCTGGTCCCAGCCGAGGCCGGAGGCGTACTCGTCGATCTCGAGTACGGCCCGGGTGAGCGGGCTCGCCGCCATGGGAGTGTTGGACATGGTCACAATCCTCTCTCGTTCCTGGGCGGAATCGGGAACCGAGTAAACGGTGAGTAAGTTGCATAGGTGTGGGCCCGCGATCACGGGGGGCCACGAACGGTCCACGAACACGCGGGCCTGACGGATCAACTGCGACATTCGAGGGGCGCACCTTGGCTTTCCAGATGCCGGACCGCGGCGGAGGCCCCACGGGGCCGCGGATCAGAGTGGGCCGCCCGTCCCGGCGCGTCCGGACATTGCTGACGACGCTGGGCATCCTGGCCGTACTCGGCATGGTGTTCACGATGTTCGCCGGGTTCTGGACGGACTGGCTCTGGTACCGCTCGGTGAACTACTCGTCCGTGTTCACGACCATGCTCTGGACCAAGATCGGGCTGTTCTTCGTCTTCGGCATGCTGATGGCCCTCGCGGTCGGCTTCAACATCTGGCTGGCCCACCGGCTGCGGCCGCCGCTGAGCGCGATGTCGGTGGAGCAACAGAGCCTCGACCGCTACCGCATGGGCATCGCGCCGTACAAGACATGGCTGCTGCTCGGCATCACCGCCCTCGTCGGCCTGATCGCCGGCGCCTCGGCGGCGGGGCAGTGGCGCACGTGGCTGATGTGGGTCAACGGCGTGTCCTTCGGACAGAAGGACCCGCAGTTCCACCTCGACGTGTCGTTCTTCGCCTTCGACCTGCCCTGGTACCGGTTCCTGCTCGGCTTCGGCTTCGCCGCCACGATCCTCTCCCTGATCGCCGCCGTGCTCACCCACTACCTGTACGGCGGGCTGCGCGTCACCAGCCCCGGCGCGCGGGCCACCGCCGCGGCCACCGGGCACCTGTCGGTGCTGCTGGGCGTCTTCGTCGCGCTGAAGGCGGTCGCCTACTGGCTCGACCGCTACGGCCTGGCCGTGAAGTCCAGCGACTTCAAGGCCACGGACAACTGGACGGGCCTGCGGTACGTCGACGCCAACGCCTACCTGCCGGCCAAGACGATCCTGTTCTGCATCGCCGTCATCTGCGCCCTGCTGTTCTTCGCCACGCTGTGGCGGCGCACCTGGCAGCTGCCCGTGATCGGCTTCGGCCTGATGGTGCTCTCGGCGATCCTCATCGGCGGGCTGTACCCGGCGATCGTCCAGAAGTTCCAGGTCCAGCCCAACGAGCAGGCCAAGGAAGCCCCGTACGTCGCGAAGAACCTCAAGGCGACCCGTGAGGCGTACGGCATCGACGGCACACAGGTCACCGAGTACTCGGGCACGAGCACCACCAAGGACAAGACGACGCTGCGCGACGACGTCGACGCGACGGCCAGCATCCGCGTCCTGGACCCGAACATCGTCTCGCCGACGTTCCAGCAGCTCCAGCAGATGCGTAAGTACTACGCGTTCCCGACCAACCTGGACGTGGACCGCTACAACGTGAAGGGCGCCGACCAGGACACGGTGATCGGTCTGCGCGAGCTGAACCTCGCGGGCGTGGACAAGCAGAACTGGATCAACAACCACTTCCGCTACACCCACGGTTACGGGGTGGTCGCGGCGAACGGGACCACGTCCGACTCCGAGGGCCGTCCCCTGTTCACCGAGTCCAACCTGCCGTCCGAGGGCGAGCTCGGTACGTACGAGCAGCGCGTCTACTACGGCGAGAAGACGACCACCTACTCGATCGTCGGCGGTCCCCAGAAGGAGATCGACTACTCCGACGACGCGGGGGAGAAGACCACCAGCTATCGGGGCAAGAGCGGGGTCAACCTCTCCAACCCGGTCAACCGCGCCGCCTACGCGGTGGCGTTCGGTGAGCCGCAGATCCTCTACTCCGGCGCGATCGGCGAGGGTTCGCGGATCCTGTACAACCGCACGCCCAAGGAGCGCGTGGAGGCGGTCGCCCCCTGGCTGACCATCGACGGCGACGCCTATCCGGCCGTGGTCGACGGCCGCATCCAGTGGATCGTCGACGCCTACACGACGACGAACGGCTACCCGTACGCCTCCCGTACGACCCTCGGCGACACGACGGCCGACTCGCTGACCGCGACCAACGACAACCGCGCGGTGGTGGCCCAGCAGAACCAGGTCAACTACATCCGCAACTCGGTGAAGGCCACGGTCGACGCGTACACCGGCGAGGTGAAGCTCTTCCAGTGGGACACCGAGGACCCGGTCCTGAAGACCTGGATGAAGGCTTTCCCCGGCACCGTGAAGGCCAAGTCGGCGATCTCCAAGTCGCTGATGGCCCATCTGCGGTACCCGCAGGACCTGTTCAAGGTCCAGCGCGAGCTGCTCACCCGCTACCACGTGAAGGACGCCACGACGTTCCTCAGCGGCAGCGAGGTGTGGCAGGTGCCGGACGACCCGTCCAACAAGTCGGGCGACGCGGTGCCGCCGTACTACCTGAGCATGAAGATGCCCGACCAGAAGGCACAGGCGTTCTCGCTGACGACGACGCTCACACCCAACGGCCGTGACAACCTCAGCGCGTTCATGGCCGTCGACTCCGAAGCGGGCACTCCCGACTACGGCAAGATCAGAATCCTGAAACTGCCGACGAGTACGACCGTCGACGGGCCGAAACAGGTGCAGAGCCAGTTCAACTCCGAACAGGACATCGCCGAGTCCATCAGACTTCTGAAGGGCGGCGACTCCGACATCGAGTACGGCAACCTGCTGACCGTGCCGCTCGACGGTGGACTGCTCTATGTGGAACCCGTGTACGTGCGCGGTGGCGGGCTCAAGTACCCGTTGCTGAAGAAGGTGTTGGTGACCTACGGCGGCAACACCGCCTTCGAGGACACCCTGGACGAGGCCCTCAACAAGGTCTTCGGCGCGGAGGGCACGACCCCGCCGCCCGCGGACGAGGGAGGCGGCACCACCACCCCGCCGCCGACGTCGGCCAACCCGACCGTCCGGGAGGCGCTGGCCGACGCCCAGAAGGCCTTCGACGCCGGCCAGGAGGCTCTGAAGAAGCCTGACTGGGCCGCGTACGCCAAGGCGCAGAAGGACCTCGAGGACGCGCTCAAGCGGGCCGAGGCGGCGCAGGCGGCGGTCGACAAGGGCGCCAAGCCGAGCAGCAGCCCGAGTCCCACCGGTTCGCCGAGTCCGAGCGGTGGCGCGAGCGGCGGTTCCGCCGGCAAACCCGTTCCCACACCGAGCCCGAGTAGCGGCTGATCATGCTCGCCCCGCGTCGTGGTACGGTTGTGGAACACGACGCGGGGTGGAGCAGCTCGGTAGCTCGCTGGGCTCATAACCCAGAGGTCGCAGGTTCAAATCCTGTCCCCGCTACTGAAGACGAAGGCCCGGATCCGGAAAACGGATCCGGGCCTTCGTGATGTGCGAACGCATGTGCCGGGCAAGCGATGGACGCGCCGCTGTGGGGAGTTGGGCTATCTGTGTTTGACTTGTCTCTCTGTGGGCATGTCGACAAAACGCTGAAGTGACCTTACGGGCCGCGGTATACCAGGTGTACCCGGGTTGCGGGTGGTGCGACGATGGACGTTATGGGGGACAAGGCAACTCTGTTCGAGACAGGGCGGTTTGTGCAGCCTTCCGAAGAGGAAGCGACCCCGGTCGAGAGCCGGGACGAGACGGCCGACGCCGTCGAGACGGGGGAGGCCGTCGAGGAGATGCGCCTTCGGCTCGCGGCGGAAGCCGGCGACGCCGAGGCCACGAGCGTCCTCGGGGCCATGCTGCTGCGCCGCGGCGACCTGGACGGCGCCGAGCCCCACCTGCGTGCCGCCACCGCGGAGGGCGACCGCGCCGCCGCGAACAACCTGGGCGTCCTGCTCCACCAGCGCGGCTACCCCGACGAGGCCGCGGGCTGGTGGCGGGTCGCCGCGGTGGCCGGCTCCGCCGCGGCCGCCCACGCGCTGGGCCGCCACCGCCGCGAGTGCGGGGACGAGCCGGCCGCCGAGTACTGGCTGCGCCAGGCCGCCGAGCAGGGGCACACGCTGGGCGCGTACGCCCTCGCCGACCTGCTGGAGCACCGCGGGGACGCCGGGGCGCAGCAGTGGATGCGGGTCGCCGCGGAGCGAGGCCACCGGGAAGCCGCGTACCGGCTGGCCCGCGCCCTCGACCAGCACCGCAACCCGCTCCAGGACGGCACTTCGACGGAGCGCGCCCACGACAGCGGTGTCGCCGGGCGGACCGAGGCCGAGCAGTGGTACCGGCAGGCCGCCGCGCGCGGACACCGCCGCGCCGCGCTGCACCTCGGGACGATCCTGGAGGGCCGGGGCGATCTGAAGGAGGCCGGGCGCTGGTACCTCACGTCGGCCAAGGACGGCGAGGCGCGGGCCGCCTGCGCGCTCGGGTTCCTGCTGCGCGACGCCGGCGACCCGGAGAACGCCGCCGTGTGGTGGCTGCGGGCCGCCCAGGACGGCGACGGCAACGCGGCGAACGCGCTGGGCGCGCTGCACGCGGAGCGCGGGCAGACCCAGACCGCCGAACGCTGGTACCGGGCGGCGATGGACGCCGGGGACGACAACGGCGCGTACAACCTCGCCCTGCTCTGCGCCGAGCAGGGCCGCACCACGCAGGCCGAGCAGTGGTACCGGCGCGCCGCCTATGCCGGGCACCGGGAGGCGGCCAACGCGCTAGCCGTCCTGCTGCTCCAGGTCGGCGACACGGCCGGGGCCGAGCCGTGGTTCTCCAAGGCGGCGGAGGCGGGCAGCGTCGACGCCGCGTTCAACCTGGGGATCCTGTTCGCCGGGCGCGGCGAGGAGGCGGTCGCTTTGCGCTGGTACGAGCGGGCGGCGGCCGCCGGGCACACCGAGGCTGCGCTGCAGGTCGGCATCGCGCGCCTGCGCGACGGGGACGAGCAGGAGGCCGAACGTCATCTGCGGTGCGCGGCCGGCGGCGGGAACGCGGAGGCCGCGTACCGGCTGGCGGCCGTGCTCGACGCCCGCCGGCCGCCGCAGCCCGCGCACGAGCTCGGGGAGATCGTGCACGAGAAGACCGAGTGCGAGGAGTGGTACGAGCGGGCCGCGACCCAGGGGCACCGGCGTGCGCAGGTGCGGGTCGGGATGCTGGCCGCCGCGCGCGGCGACGTCGTCGAGGCCGCGCGCTGGTACCGGACGGCCGCGGAGGCCGGTTCGCGCAACGGTGCCTTCAACCTGGGGCTGCTGCTCGCGCGGGAGGGCAGCGAGCCCGAGGCGGCCGTGTGGTGGACGCGTGCGGCCGACGCCGGGCACGGGCGGGCGGCGTTGCGGCTCGCCCTGGTCTACGCGCGTCGCGGCGAACTGGCGGAGGGCAAGCGGTGGGCCGACCGGGCGGTGTCCCTCGGCCCGGCGGAGGTGGCCGAGCGGGCGGCCCGGCTGCGCGACGCCCTGCGGGAAGAGCTGTCGGCGTGACGCGCCGCCGCTCCTGCCGGCCTGTCGAGGATCCCCGCCCAGGGCCTCGCCGGCGTTCCGTGGATCCAGCGGGGGCGGCCCGCCGACCCCGCTGACCTGGGCGGACAGGTGGCCGGCGTATTGATTTGCCTTCGTCGTCGCCCTTCACGTAACGTGGGGTTCACCGACGCGGGGTGGAGCAGCTCGGTAGCTCGCTGGGCTCATAACCCAGAGGTCGCAGGTTCAAATCCTGTCCCCGCTACTGAAGGCCGAGGGCCGGAATCCGAAAGGGTTCCGGCCCTCGGGCGTTTCGTCGTCACGGTGTGCGGTCGCGGTGGTGGCCCCGGCCTCCCGTCAGGGGGCCGGGGCTCCGGTGGGGTGCGGGTCAGGCGGCGGCAGCGCAGTTCGGGCAGATGCCGCGGTAGGTCACCTCGACGTCCGACACGGTGAAGCCGAAGCGCTCAGAGTCGGGGAGGTCGGCCAGCGGGTTGCCGCCCGGATGGACGTCCTTGATGGCGCCGCAGCGGGCGCACACCAGGTGATGGTGCGGACGGTGGGCGTTCGGGTCGTACCGCTTGGCGCGCTTGTCGGTGGCCACCTCGAGCACCTCGCCGAGCAAGACCAGTTCGCCGAGGGTGTTGTAGACGGTCGCCCGGGAGATCTCGGGCAGCCTGAGCACCGCTCTCGCGTGCACCTCGTCGGCCGTCAGATGGACGTGATCGCCCTCGAGTACCTCGGCCACGACGCGTCGCTGTGCGGTCATCCGCCAGCCGCGTCCGCGCAGCCGTTCCAGAAGGTCACTCATGGATTCAGCCTAACAGTCGACCGGACCAGGTCCCGAACGAGTGTGACTTTGGATCCTAGACGGACTTGGACGGATTCCAGTGAGTGTTTCCCGAGTGGGTCGAGCGCGCTCCGTGCTCAGACGGGTACCTCCTGTCGGGCCGGCGCCCAGCAGCGGATGATGTCGCGGACCGAGACGATGCCGGCCGGTCCGCCGTGGTCGAGGACGATCAGGTGGCGGAAGCCGCCGTGGGCCATCGCCCGGGCCGCCTCCTCCAGGGTCCAGGTCGGGGCGGCGAAGACGACGTCGTCGGTGGTGTGGGCGTGGGTGCGTTCGATGTCCGGGTCCTGGCCGAGGCCCACGGAGTTGAGGATGTCCCGCTCGGTGAGGATCCCGATGCCGCCGGCGTCGGGATCCAGGACCACCGCCGCGCCGACGCGGCGGGCGGCCATCAGGGCGGCGGCCTGACGGAGGGTGTGTGCGGGGCCGATGGTCAGGACCACCGTGCTCATGGCGTCGCGGACGAGCATGGGCTGATGCCACCTCCTAAGAATCCACGGATCGTTCATGGATTCACAAGTTCACAAGTGGGGGTGCTGTCAGCGTGGCAGGTAAAGCGGGGGTCAACAAGAGGGCGCGCGCTGCCGATTGAGGGCGCGCGCGCTCACCCGTGCGGCGCGGGCGCGCTTCAGTAGCGATGCTCGAGGTAGCCCAGCAGCTCGTCGTGGAGGAGACCGTTCGAGGCGGCAGCGTTGCCGCTGTGCGGGCCCGGGCGGCCGTCGAGGCCGGTGAAGGCGCCGCCCGCCTCCGTCACGATGATCGCGTTGGCCGCCATGTCCCAGAGGGAGAGCTCGGGTTCGGCGCACAGATCGACCGAGCCCTCGGCGACCATCATGTACGGCCAGAAGTCGCCGTACGCGCGCGTGCGCCACACGTCGCGGGTCAGGTCGAGGAAGCCGTTCAGCAGCCCGCGATCCTCCCAGCCGCTCAGCGAGGAGTACGCGAAGGAGGCGTCGGAGATCCGCGAGACGCGCGAGACGTGCAGCCGGCTCGCGGAGGAGAGGCTGCGGCCGCTGAACGCGCCGTGCCCCTTCGCGGCCCACCAGCGGCGGCCCAGCGCCGGCGCGGAGACGAGGCCGACGACGGGCTGGTAGCCGCCCTCGCCCGCCTCCGTCAGGGAGATCAGGGTGGCCCAGACGGGCACGCCCCGGACGTAGTTCTTCGTGCCGTCGATCGGGTCGATCACCCAGCGGCGGGGACCGGTGCCCTCGACGCCGTACTCCTCGCCCAGGACCGCGTCCCGGGGACGGGCGCGCTGGAGATGGCCCCGGATGAGCTCCTCGGCGGCCTTGTCGGCCTCGCTCACCGGGGTCATGTCCGGTTTGGTCTCGACCTTGAGGTCGAGGGCCTTGAAACGGGCCATGGTCGCGGCGTCGGCGGCGTCCGCGAGGACGTGCGCGAGGCGGAGGTCGTCCAGGTAGTCCGGCATGGGACGAACCGTATCCGGCCAAGCCGAGCAGGGGCCACAGGGGGCGGCGGCGGGCGGCCCTGGGGCGGCAGGCGGAGGCCCGATCGCCGTCCGGTGCCTCCGCCACCCTTGACAGTGCAGCCGTGCGCGTCAAACCTGGGCGCAGAGCCACTCGCTTCCGGGAGGCGACGATGCCTGCAGCGCGGGAATCCCTACTGGACGCCGCCTTCGAGGCGCTGGCGCTACGGCCGTGGGCCGCGGTGCGGATGGTGGACGTCGCGGCGTCCGCCGGGGTGTCCAGGCAGACGCTGTACAACGAGTTCGGCAGCAAGGAGGGTCTGGCCCGGGCCCTGGTCAGGCGCGAGGCCGACGGATACCTCGCCGGGGTCGAGCGCGCGCTCGCCGCGCACGGCGACATCCGCGAGCGGCTCGCCGCCACCGCCGAGTGGACCGCCTCGGCCGCCCGCGAGAACGTCCTGGTACGGGCCGTCCTCACCGGGTTCTGGAGCGAACGGCTGCCCTCACCGACGCTCTCGGCGGTGCCGTCCTCCTCCGCCGTGCCGGCCCAGCGGCGGGCGGACGGGCCGCTGCCCTCACCCGCCGACCTCGTGGGCGCCGTCCGCGACCGGGCCGTCGCCGTGCTCTCCGGTCCCGGCGCCGTCCGCGCCGACGCGGCCGACCTGGCCCGCTGCTCCGAACTCGCCGTCCGTCTCGCGCTGTCCTGCGTCGCCGCGCCTCCGCCGGGGGAGGACGGGGTCGCCGACCTGGTGCGGGGCGCCCTGCAGCGACCGTCCAGGAACTAGACCGGCCAGGAACCGGACCGGCCAGGAACCGGACCGTGCAGGAACCGGACCGTGCAGGAACCGGACCGTGCAGGAACCGGACCGTGCAGGAACCGGACCGTGCAGGAACCGGACCGTGCAGGAACCGGACCGTGCAGGACGAGGGCGTCGGAGGCCTGTCCCGGCCCCGATGTGCCCGCCGCCGGGGGCGGCCCGGCCATGGCTGGAACAGCTAGTGCGCCGACCCCGACAGCTGCAGCCCGATCACTCCTATGATCACCAGGCTGATGGAGACCAGCTTCAGCGTCGACACCAGGTCGCCCAGGAAGACCATGCCGTAGATGGCGGTACCGGCCGCGCCGATGCCCGTCCACACCGCGTAGGCGGGGCCCACGTCGAGCTTCTTCAGCGACAGGGTCAGCAGACCGAAGCTTCCCAGGGCGAAGGCGCAGAAGGCGATGGTCGGCCAGAGCCTCGTGAAGCCGTGGGACAGCTTGAGGCAGACGGCGAAACCGGTCTCGAGCAGTCCGGCCACGACGACCAGCAGCCACGCCATGTGCTGTCCCTCCGTTTGACCGGCCCGGTCCGGCTCGGTGCGATTATGCACTTACCGGCCCCGGGCCGACGCAAACAACGCGGTGGTCAGCCGTGAGCGTGACGGGGCGTCAGTGTCGCGGCCCGCCGACGGTCCGGCCGACGGATCAGTCGCCCTCCGTGCGCTCGCGCGTGGCGAGCAGCCGGCGCAGTGAGTACAGCCGCGCCGGGTCGGCGTGGCCGTCGGCCACCCAGGCGTCCAGCGCGCAGTCCGGTTCGTCGTGACTGCACGCGCGCGGGCAGCCCTCGGTGCCCGGCACCAGGTCGGGGAAGGCGAGGATCACCCGGGACGGGTCGACGTGGTGCAGACCGAAGGACCGCACGCCCGGAGTGTCGATCACCCAGTCGTCCGTGCCCGCCAGCGGCAGGGCCAGCGCCGAGGTCGTGGTGTGGCGGCCGCGTCCGGTCACCGCGTTCACACGGCCTGTCACCCGCCGCCGCTCCTCGGGGACCAGCGCGTTGACCAGCGTCGTCTTGCCGACGCCGGAGTGACCGACGAACGCCGTGATCCGCCCGGCCAGATGCTCGCGCACCACGTCCGCCGCGGCGCCGTTCTCCAGCTCGTCACGGCTGGTGACGACGTAGGGGATGTCGAGGTGGCCGTACAGCTCCAGCAGCTTGTCCGGTGAGGCGAGGTCCGACTTCGTCATGACCAGCAGGGGGGTCAGGCCGCCGTCGAAGGCCGCGACGAGACAGCGGTCGATCAGACGGGGGCGGGGCTCCGGGTCGGCCAGCGCGGTGACGACGGCCAGCTGGTCGGCGTTGGCGACGACGACACGCTCGTACGGGTCGTCGTCGTCCGCGGTGCGGCGGAGCACCGATGTGCGCTCGCCGATGCGGACGATCCGGGCCAGGGTGTCCTTCGTGCCCGACAGGTCGCCGACCAGGGCGACCCGGTCGCCCACCACCGCCGCCTTGCGGCCCAGCTCGCGGGCCTTCATCGCCAGGACGATCCGGTCCTCGACCAGGCAGGTCAGCCGGCCCCGGTCGACGGTGAGGACCATCCCCTCGACGGAGTCCTCGTGCTTGGGGCGGATATGGGTCCGAGGCCGGTTGCCCTTGCGGTTGGGGCGGCTGCGGATGTCGTCCTCGTCGGTGTGCTTGCCGTAGCGGCGCATGGCAGAAGTCCCTACGCCCCGAGCATCCCGGTCCACAGTTCCGGGAAGTCCGGCATGGTCTTCGCGGTCGTCGCCACGTTCTCGATCCGCACGCCCTCCACGGCCAGGCCGATGATCGCGCCGGCCGTCGCCATGCGGTGGTCGTCGTAGGTGTGGAAGATCCCGCCGTGCAGCGGGCGCGGACGGATGTGCAGACCGTCGGCGGTCTCCGTGACGTCCCCGCCCAGCTCGTTGATCTCCTTGGTGAGCGCGGCCAGCCGGTCGGTCTCGTGCAGCCGCAGGTGGGAGACGCCGCGCAGGGTGGACGGGGAGTCCGCGAGGGCGGCGACCGCCGCGACGCCCGGCGTCAGCTCGCCGACGTCGCCCAGATCCACGTCGATGCCGTGGATCGAGCCCGAGCCGGTGAAGACCAGGCCGTAGTCGGCCAGTTCGCAGGAACCGCCCATCTCGGTGAAGATCTCGCGCAGCCGGTCACCCGGTTGGGTGGTGCGGGACGGCCAGTCCGGGATCAGCACCCGGCCGCCGGTGACCAGCGCCGCGGCCAGGAACGGCTGGGCGTTGGACAGATCCGGCTCGATCGTGAGGTCCCGGCCCAGCAGGGCGCCGGGCGTGACCCGCCAGACGTTCGGCTCGCCGCCCGACTCCGGGGTGTCCACCTGGGCGCCGACCGCGCGCAGCATGTCGACCGTCATGCGGATGTGCGGCAGCGAGGGCAGCGAGGAGCCGATGTGCCGGACCTCCACCCCCTGGTTGAAGCGCGGCCCCGACAGCAGCAGGGCCGACACGAACTGGGACGAGGACGAGGCGTCGATCTCCACCGGACCGCCGTCCAGCGCGCCGCCGCCGTGCACGGTCAGCGGCAGCGATCCGCGGCCGTCGTCGTCGATGCGGGCGCCGAGGACGCGCAGCGCGTCGATGACGCCGTGCAGGGGACGCTCGTAGGACCGCGGGTCGCCGTCGAACCGGACCGGTCCGTCGGCGAGGGCGGCGACCGGCGGCAGGAAGCGCATCACGGTGCCCGCGTTGCCGACGTCCACCGTGGCCGGGCCGCGCAGGCCGTCGGGCAGCACCCGCCACGCCTCGCCCGCGCGGTCGGGGTTCCCCGCGCCGCCGGTGGAGCTGGACGACACCGTCTCCTCGATCTCGACGCCCATGGCCCGCAGGGCGTCGGCCATCAGCAGGGTGTCGCGGGAGCGCAGCGGGCGGCGCAGCCAGCCGGGCTCGGAGGCCAGGGCGGCCAGCACCAGCGCGCGGTTGGTGACGGACTTCGACCCCGGCACGTGGACCGTCGCGTCGACGGCCTCGCTCGCGTGCGGGGCGGGCCAGAGGGCGGTGTGGGCGGGGTTCGGGGCCATGGACTCCACTCTAATGAACTCGGGAGGCCGTCGTTCGGGCGCCGGCGCGCCACTACCGGCGCGCGCCGTGCCGCGCGGGTCCACCGTGCCGCGCCGCGCGCCGGGGCCGCAGCCGGGCGGCCCTGCCTCGGTCAGTGGTCCGCGGGCGGCGCGGGCCGCCGCCTACAGGCCCAGCAGCCACCTGCCCCCGCCCAGCAGCGCGCACAGGCTCACCGCGTGGAAGAGGAACAGCCACAGGCCGGCCGGTACGTGGGTCAGCCGCGAGAGCTGGTCCGCGTCGGAGTCCCCGGCCCCGCCGCCGGACCGCTTCGCCTGCAGCTCGAACGCCGGACGGACCCCGCCCAGCAGCAGGAACCACACCACCGCGTACGCGAACGCCGCCTGCACCTGCGGGCCCGCCAGCCAGGACACGAGCAGGAAGGCGCCGCCCGTGAGGACGACCGTCAGGGCGCCGTAGGCGTTGCGGATCATCACCAGCATCGCCAGCAGCAGGGCCGTCGCCACCCAGAGCAGCAGAGTGATGCGGCCGGCGCCCAGCAGGGCGGCGCCGCCCAGGCCGAGCAGTGGGGGAGCGGGGTAGCCGGCGGCAGCGGTGAGGATCATGCCGAGGCCGTGCGGCTTGCCCCGGCTGAGGGTGAGACCGCTGGTGTCGGAGTGCAGCCGTATCCCGGTGAGTTGACGGCCGGTCAGCAGCGCGACCAGGCCGTGGCCGCCCTCGTGGGCGATGGTGATCGCGTTGCGGGAGACCCGCCAGAGGCGGTGCGGCACGACGACCGCGAGCGCCGCCACCGCGGTGGCGATCACCACCCACAGGTCGGGGTCGGTCTGGGTGCCGACGAGACGGTCCCACAGGTCGGGCAGCGCGAGGGCGGCGAGGCTGTCCATGGTCGGGGGTGGCTCCCTCTCGTGAAGCGCGGATCGGCGCGTGGCGCCGGGCCGGGTGGTGGTGGCCGGGTGACGGGTCGGCCTGGCAGTGTGGCACGTATGTGCGGACGGTATGCAGCCAGTCGTGGGCCCGAGGAACTCGCAGGAATCTTCGAGGTCGAGAAGTGGGAGCCCGAGGAGGGCCTGGAGCCCGACTACAACGTGGCGCCGACCAAGGAGGTCTACGCCGTTCTCGACCGTCCTGTGAGGGACGCCGACGACAAGCGCCCGGTTCGTCAGCTGCGCAGGCTGAAATGGGGGCTGGTGCCGTCCTGGGCGAAGACGCCCGAGGGCGGCGCCCGGATGATCAACGCGCGCGCGGAGACGGTGCACGAGAAGCCGTCGTACCGTCGTGCCTTCGCCGCCCGGCGCTGCATCCTGCCCGCCGACGGCTACTACGAGTGGGTGACCGGCGTCCAGGAGCGGGATCTCGAGGTCGAGGGGAAGAAGAAGCGGCCGCGCAAGCAGCCCTATTTCGTGCTCCCGGCCGACGGCTCGGTCTTCGCGATGGCCGGGCTCTACGAGTTCTGGCGGGACCGGACCCTGCCCGACGACCACCCGCAGGCCTGGTGGGCGACGTGCTCGGTGATCACCACCGAGGCGGAGGCCTCCCCGCTCGCCGTGGCCCCCGCCGACGGCCCGTACGCCCTCGCCGACATCCACCCCCGGATGCCCCTGATGCTCACCCCCGACCGCTGGGACGCCTGGCTCGATCCGGCGCGGACCGACGTCGACGCCCTGCGCACACTCCTGGAGCCGCCGGCGGAGGGGCTGATGCGCGCCTACCCGGTCTCCACGGCCGTCAGCAACGTCCGCAACAACGGCGCGGAGCTGCTGAAGGAGCTGGAGGGGCCCGAGGAGGGCACACTCTTCTGACGTGATCACCGAAATTGTGGAGACCGACGCGGGGACCGCCCGCATCACCTGGCACCGGGCCCGCAAGCCGGCCTTCGTCCTCGCTGTCGGCCATGGGGCGGGCGGCGGCGTCGAAGCCCGCGACCTGCAGGCGCTCGCCGCCGTGCTGCCCGGCCACGGGGTGAGCGTGGCCCTGGTCGAACAGCCCTGGCGGGTGGCCGGCAAGAAGGTCGCGACCGCTCCGAAGACCCTCGACGTCGGCTGGCGCGGGATCTGGCCGGCCGTCGGAGCGTCCGGGGTGCCGGTGATCTCCGGCGGCCGGTCGGCGGGGGCCCGGGTGGCCTGCCGCACCGCCGCCGAACTCGGCGCCCACGCGGTGCTCGCGCTCGGGTTTCCGCTGCACCCGCCCGGGAAGCCGGAGAAGTCCCGCGCCGGGGAACTGCTCGGCGCGGGGGCGCCCACCCTCGTCGTCCAGGGCGGCAACGATCCGTTCGGCAGGCCGGAGGAGTTCCCCGCGGGCCCGTACGAGCTCGTCGAGGTGCCGTACGGCGATCACGGTTTCGCCGTGCCGAAACGGGCCCCCGCGACCGGGGAGCAGGCGCTGGAGACCGTCACCGAATCGGTCGTGCGGTGGATCGGCTCGCTCGGCTGAGTGCCGAGTGCCGCATGCCGAGCGCTGCGTGCCGGTCGCCGCGTGCTGCGGGCGGCGTGCGGGGAATGCGGAGGGCGGCCTCGCTGTTGAGGCGGACAGAAGTGCTGAACATCCGGCACCGACGTCAGTGGGAGAGGAAGTCCTCCGCATGGGTTCGACCATCTGCCCGAGCCGTACCGACCTCGACTGGACGGTGCTGCACGCGGCCAAGATCGCTCCTGTTCGAGCGGCGGCAGGCACGGGTAGTCGTCTATCCTCCGATTCGAGTGGGATCGGTTTCGATTCTGCCCGCGATCTTGAGGAGGTGGGTCCGGTCACCGGTACCGACGCAGGGACCGACAACGGCCAGGCGGAGCTGCCCGAGGGCCAGGGTGTGAGCGGGGAGACGGGTGTGGAGTCCACCGCGGAGCGCAGTGCGCGCTTCGAGCGGGACGCGCTCGAGTTCCTCGACCAGATGTACTCGGCGGCCCTGCGCATGACGCGCAACCCGGCGGACGCCGAGGACCTGGTGCAGGAGACCTACGCCAAGGCGTACGCGTCCTTCCACCAGTTCCGGGAGGGCACCAACCTCAAGGCCTGGCTCTACCGGATCCTCACCAACACCTTCATCAACTCGTACCGCAAGAAGCAGCGCGAACCCCAGCGCAGCGCGGCCGAGGAGATCGAGGACTGGCAGCTGGCGCGCGCCGAGTCGCACATGTCCACGGGTCTGCGCTCAGCCGAGTCGCAGGCGCTGGACCACCTGCCCGACTCGGACGTGAAGGCAGCGCTTCAGGCCATTCCGGAGGAGTTCCGGATCGCCGTGTATCTCGCGGACGTAGAAGGCTTTGCGTACAAGGAGATCGCGGACATCATGGGGACACCCATCGGCACGGTGATGTCCCGGCTGCACCGGGGCCGCCGTCAACTGCGCGGCATGCTCGAGGACTACGCCCGCGAGCGCGGACTGGTCCCGGCCGGCGCCGGAGAGTCGAACGAAGTGAAAGGTTCGGGCTCATGAGCTGCGGAGATCCGCACGAGACGGACTGCAGTGAGGTCCTCGACCACCTGTACGAGTATCTCGACAGCGAGATGCCTCCTCTCGACCGGGACAAGTTCCAGCACCACTTCGAGGAGTGCTCGCCCTGCCTCGAGAAGTACGGGCTGGAAGAGGCCGTGAAGAAGCTGGTCAAGCGGTGCTGCGGACACGACGACGTGCCGACCGACCTGCGCGCCAAGGTCATGGGCCGGATCGACCTGATCCGCTCCGGCCAGGCCGTCCCCGAGCATGACGTGGCCACCACGTCGGCGACTCCCCAGGAGTCCTGACGCGCCAGGCCCGAGTGCTCGCCCACCGTCGTTGGACATCGGGCCCGGAGAGCGCCGCCGTCACCCGAATGTGCTAATCCGCGGGTGATACGCCCGTGGAACCACCCCCGGCCGTCCTAGGCTCCTGAGCCCGGACAGGCACGGCTGGGGGAGTGGCCATGGAGGGAATTCCGGCGCGGGCACGCGGTTACGTCGCCTGTGTCGCCCTCGGCGCGCTCCTGTGCACGCTCCTCTCCCTCCCCGGCCCGCGGACGCCCTGGTGGGCCGTCGCCCTGCTGGCCGCGGTGTACGCGGCGGGCGAGCAGGTCGCCCGGCGCAGATTCGCCGCCACGCTCCATCCCGTACTGCTCGCCGGGGCCTTCCTGCTGGCGCCGTCCGCGGCCGCCCTCGTCGCGCTGCCCGGCGCGCTGTTCTCACACGTCGAGCAGCGCCCCTTCCTGCTGCGCCGCGTCTGGCGGGCCGCCGAGTCGTCGCTCGCCGTGTGGCTGGCGGCGCGGACGCACGGGACGCTCGGCGGGCGCGAGGCCGTGGCCGGCTCCGACCTGCCGCCCGCGCTCCTGCCGGCGGGCGCGGCGGTGCTGGTGTTCTGCGCCGCGCTCGCTCTCCTGGACGGCGGGATGCTGGCGCTCGCCGAGGGGCTCCCGCTGCGGGCGGTCTGCCAGGGGCTGTTCCTGCGCTCCCTCGCCCCGGTCGCCGTGCACGGCCTCGCCGGACTGATGACGGCCGTGCTGTGGAGCAGCAGGTACGGCCCGGTCGCGGCGCTGCTGGTGCTCTTCCCGGTGGCGGTGTCCTGGTGGGTGTTCGCCCAGTACCACCGTGAACGCGCCGCCCACCAGGCGACCATCCGCGCCCTGGTGCAGGCCGTCGACCTCAAGGACGGCTACACGCGCGGCCACAGCGAACGCGTCGGCCAGGCCTCCATGATGATCGGGCGCGAACTCGGCATGGACGAGCACCGCATCGAGGTGCTCCGGTTCGCCGGCATCCTGCACGACGTCGGCAAACTGGGCGTGCCCACCCGGCTGTTGCGCAAGGACGGGCCGCTGACGCCCGAAGAGCGCCGGGTGATCGAGCTGCACCCCGAGTACGGGCATGAGATCACCCGGGGCATCTCCTTCCTCGGCGAGGCGCGTTCGGCGATCCTCCACCACCACGAGCGCATCGACGGCAGCGGCTATCCCTACGGACTGGCGGGCGGTCAGATCCCGGAGCCCGCGCGGGTGGTCGCCGTGGCGGACGCCTTCGACGCGATGACCTCCACCCGCTCCTACAGCCGGGCCAGGCCCGTGGAGGCGGCCCTCGAGGAGCTGCGGCGGTGTGCGGGCTCGCACTTCGACCCCCGGATGGTCAACGCGCTGACCCGGGTCGTCGGCCGGGACGGCTGGCACCCGGTGGTGACCGCCGAGGAGACCCGGCCCGGTGTGCCCGCCCCCGCCCCGACTCCCGACGACCGCTCGAGGGCGCGTCGGTGACCTCCCGCCGCGCCCTGGCCGCCCTCTACGCGGCCGCCGCACTGCTGGCCACCGGCGCCCTCCTCGTCACGTTCCTGGCGGGCCTGCGGGAGCGCCCCGTCGCGCTCGCCTTCGGGATCCTCGTGGCCCTCGGCGAGCCTGCTCTTGCGCGCTCCCGGCTCCGCCCCGGCCCGGTGAGCGGGCCCGGTCTGCGCGAGACCGCGCCGCTCGGCGCCGCCGGGTCCCTTTCGTACGCGCTGCTCGGGGAGCACGCCGGGCATCCCACGCACCACGGGGTGGCGCAGGTCGTGGCGGTGGTCGCGGCCGCCTCCCTGCTGGGCAGCGTGCCCCAGCTGGCCCGCGGGCAGGGGTCCGTCCTCGACCACCTGGTCCGGCGCGTGCTGGCCGTCGGGTTCGCCGCCGTCTGTTTCCAGCCCCTGTACAACCGCGGGGCCTTCGACGGCTGGAGCGGCCCCGCGTACGCGCTGATGCTGCTCGCGCTGCTGGTCCTGACCGTCCTGTGCGACGCGGTGGTCGCGGCCGCCATCGCCTGCTCCCGCACCGGATGGCCGTTCGCCCCGCTGCTGCATGACGAGCTGCGGGCGGTGCCCGGGATCTGGTCGGCGGTCTGCGCGACCGGTGCGGTGATGGCGCTCGCGGTGGCCGTCGTCGGGTTGTGGGCGCTCCCGGTGTTCTCGGTGCCGCTGCTGCTCACCCAGCTGTCCCTGCGCCGCTACGCGGCCGTCCGCGGCACCTATCGGCAGACCATCGCCTGTCTCGCCCGGGCCACCGAGATCGCCGGGTACACCCCGCCCGGGCACGCCCGCCGGGTCGCCGATCTCAGCCAGGCGGTGGGCCGGGACCTGCGGCTGCCGGAGCCCGAGCTGACCGTCCTGGAGTACGCGGCGCTGATGCACGACATCGGGCAGCTCAGCCTCGTCGACCCGGTTCCGGCGGGGGCCACGGCCGGACTGCCGGCGGCCGAGCAGCGGCGGATCGCGCTGCTCGGCGGAGCCGTCGTCCGCCAGACCGGTGTGAGCGCCCAGGTGGCGACGGTCGTCGAGCGGCAGGCCGACCCCTACCCGGAGCAACCGGTGGCCGCCCGCATCGTCCGGGCGGTGAACGCATACGAGGAGAGGGTGCGGGGCAGCGGTCCCGACGGACCTCTCACCGCCCTGGAGGAGCTGCGCCTCGGCACCGGCCGGGAGTACGCGCCCGAGGTGGTGGAGGCGCTGGCCAGGGTGCTTTCGAGGACGGGTCTGACCCTGCCCGTGGGTGGGTAACCCATGGGTAATGAGCGGCCTTCCGGCCACACGTGGTTGGATGCGAGGGAGAGAGTGTCCGGGGGCACTGGCCAGCCCACAGAACGGAACCGGCAGGCGGGAATCGTGAGGATCTTCGGCAAGGGACGGCACCGGCCCTCCGCCTCCTGGCGGCAGGCCACCGACCGCGCGTTCACGCTGATCGGCGACGGGCGGTACGAGGACGCGGGCGCGCTCCTGACGCGCGCCGCCGACCTGGAACCCTGGCTTTCCGAGTCCTGGTTCAACCTCGCCCTGCTGCACAAGTTCCGGCACGACTGGGAGCAGGCCCGCACGGCCGGGCTGCGCGCGGTGGCGCTGCTCGACCGGGAGGCCGGGGCCCCCGACTGGTGGAACGTCGGCATCGCCGCCACCGCCCTGCAGGACTGGCCGCTGGCCCGCCGCGCCTGGCAGGCGTACGGGCTGCACGTGCCGGGCGAGGCCACGGGCGCGGGCGAGCCCGTCGGCATGGAGCTGGGCAGCGCGGCGGTACGGCTGTCGCCCGAGGGCGAGGCCGAGGTGGTGTGGGGCCGGCGGCTGGATCCCGCCCGTATGGAGGTGCTGTCGATCCCGCTGCCGTCCTCCGGGCGCCGCTGGGGCGAGGTCGTGCTGCACGACGGGGTGCCGCACGGTGAGCGGACCACCTCCGCGGGCCACTCCTATCCCGTCTTCGACGAGATCGAGCTGTGGGCCCCGTCCCCGGTGCCGACCTGGGTGGTCCTGCTGGAGGCGGCCTCCGAGGCGGACCGGGACGCCCTGGAGCAGCTGGCCGCCGACGCGGGCTTCGCGGCGGAGGACTGGTCGTCCTCGGTACGGCTGCTGTGCCGGATGTGCTCGGAGTCCCGGATGCCCTCCGACGAGGGGGACGGCGAGCACCTCGACCCGCACGACCACAGTGAGCCGGGGCACCCGGGCCCGCTGGGGCACGTGACCGACGGGCAGCTGTGGGCGCCGGAACGGGAGTGCGGGGTGGCCGCGCCCGCCTCGCTGGTGCGCGGGCTGCTGGACGGGTGGGTCGCCGACAGCCCGGACACCCGTGACTGGCGGGACCTGGAAGAGGTCTGTTAGCCGTCCCCGTACCCTGTATCAGCGACAAACCCCCGGGCGGGGGTCCGAGGGCAGCCCTCGGAGGACACAGTCAGGAAGGCATACGTCGGTCATGGCGCAGCAGGACACCGATCAGCAGCACGGGGGCGTGCTCCCCGTGGACGACGAGGGCTTCGTCATCGACACCGAGGACACGGAGGAGCGCGAGCGGGCCCACCGTGAGCGCGGCGCCTCGCGGCCGATCACGGTCGTCGGCAACCCGGTGCTCCACAAGGAGTGCAAGGACGTCACCGAGTTCGACGACGGGCTGCTGAAGCTGGTGGCCGACATGTTCGCCTCGCAGCGCACGGCGGAGGGCGTGGGCCTGGCCGCCAACCAGATCGGCGTGGACCTGAAGGTCTTCGTCTACGACTGCCCCGACGACGAGGGCGCGCGGCACGTCGGCGTCGTCTGCAACCCGAAGCTCGTCGAGCTGCCCGCGGACCGGCGCCGGCTGGACGACAGCAACGAGGGCTGTCTGTCGGTGCCGACCGCCTACGCGCCGCTGGCCCGTCCGGACTACGCCGAGGTGACGGGGCAGGACGAGCGGGGCAACCCGATCAGGGTGCGTGGCACCGGGTACTTCGCACGGTGTTTGCAGCACGAGACCGATCACCTCTACGGGTACCTCTACATCGACCGTCTCTCCAAGCGTGAACGCAAGGACGCGCTGCGGCAGATGGCCGAGAACGAGCCCCGTTACCCCGTGGTCGCCAACGGTTGAGCCCCATCCGCGCACACGACGCCTGTCCGGACTTCTTCCGGACAGGCGTCGTTCGTGTGTCCGACGGATGTTCGGTCGCTTACGCACATCTACTGCACATCTGCGAGCCCGTAACCAGTCGCGTGGGGGCGGATTCTCAGCACGTGGGGGTAGTGAATGAAGCAAATCCGTTCCCAGAACGGTCAGTTGTAGTGCTGAATGGGATGAGCGGGGATATGCAACGGCGCACGCCCGGCACGGCGGGAGGGGTGTGTGCCCACTGGCGGCTGAGAGGGGTTGTTCGTGCCAGCTTTCCCATACAGCACCACATACAGCACCACATACAGCACCACATACAGCACCACATACAGCACCATGGCGACGGTGACCGTGCCCGCGGTCCCTCCCTCGCTCTCTCTTCCGGTCATCGAGGCGGCGTTTCCCCGGCAACTGCACCCATATTGGCCCTGGTTGCAGGAGAACACCCGCTCCTGGCTGCTGGAAAAGCGGTTGATGCCGGCGGAGAAGGTAGCAGAATATGCCGACGGTCTTTGCTACACGGACTTGATGGCGGGCTACTACCTCGGCGCACCCGACGAGGTCATGCAAGCCATAGCCGACTACAGCGCCTGGTTCTTCGTCTGGGACGACCGGCACGACCGTGACGTCGTGCACGGCCGGGTGTCCTTCTGGCGGCAGCTCCGGTTCCGCTTGCATGCGGCCCTGGACTCCCCGGCGGAGCATCTGACCCACCGGGATCCGCTGGTCGCCGGGCTCGCGGACAGCGTCGGCAGGCTGTACTCCTTCCTTCCCGGCACCTGGAACGCCCGGTTCGCCCGGCACTTCCACACCGTGATCGAAGCTTACGACCGGGAATTCCACAACCGCGTCGACGGACGCATTCCAGGTGTCGAGGAATACCTCGCCCTGCGTCGGCTCACCTTCGCGCACTGGATCTGGACCGACCTGTTGGAGCCGAGCGCGGGATGCGAACTCCCGGACTCGGTGCGGAAACATCCGTCCTATCGGCGCGCGGCTCTGCTGAGTCAGGATTTCGCCGCCCTGTACAACGACCTCTGCTCACTGCCGAAGGAATTGGCGGGCGACGAGGTGCACAATCTCGGAATCAGTCTCGTCACGCACAAGGGGATGACTCTCGAAGAGGCCGTCGAGGAAATAAGGCAACGAGTCGAAGAATGCGTATCCGAGTTCCTCGCCGTTGAGAAAGACGTCCTGAGGCTCGCCGAACGACTCACCGACGGGACGGTGCGCGGAATGCGACTCGGTGCCGCCGTGCGGGCCTGCCTCGGCAATATGCGGCACTGGTTCAGTTCCGTCTACTGGTTCCACCACGAGTCCGGCCGTTACATGGTCGACAGCTGGGACGACCGGTCCACGCCCCCGTACGTCAACAACGAAACGGCAGGTGAGAAATGACCGTCGAGTCGGTGAAACCCGCGACCGCCGAGGCACCCGAACTGCGAGAGCCGCCGTTGGCCGGTGGCAGGGTGCCGCTCCTCGGGCACGGCTGGAAGCTGGCCCGTGACCCGCTGGCCTTCCTGGCCAGGCTCCGCGACCACGGCGACGTCGTCCGCCTCAGGCTCGGCCCCAAGACGGTGTACGCCGTCACCGCGCCGGACCTCACCGGGGCCCTGGCGCTCAGCCCCGACTACATCATCTCCGGCCCCCTGTGGGAGTCCCTGGAGAGTCTGCTCGGCAAAGAGGGCGTGGCCACGGCCAACGGGCCGCTGCACCGCCGCCAGCGGCGCACGATCCAGCCCGCGTTCCGGCTCGACGCCATCCCCGGCTACGGCCCGATCATGGAGGAGGAGGCGCACGCGCTCGTCGAGCGCTGGACGAGGGGCGAGGTACTCGACGTCACCGCGGAGGCCTTCCGGGTGTCCGTGCGCATCTCGGCCCGCTGCCTGATGCGCGGCAGCTATATGGACGCCCGCTCCGAGCGCATCACCTCCGCGCTCGCCACGCTGTTCGCCGGTATGTACCAGCGCATGGTCGTACCTCTCGGCCCGCTTTATCGGGTACCGATTCCGGCCAACCGCGAATTCAACCGGGCGCTGGCCGATCTGCACCGGCTGGTGGACGAGATCGTCGCCGACCGCAGGGCATCCGGTCAAAAACCGGACGATTTGCTGACGGCTTTGCTGGGGGCGAAGGACGAGAATGGCGACCCGATCGGGGAACAGGAGATCCACGACCAGGTCGTCGCGATACTCACCCCGGGCAGCGAAACCGCCGGCTCGGTGGTCATGTCGTTGCTCCACGTGCTCACCGAGCACCCGGATCAAGTGGACAAGATCCGCGAAGAGGTGAAAAACGTTGTCGGCGACCGGCCGGTCGCATTCGACGACGTCCGAAAGCTCCGGCACACCGCCAATGTCGTCGTCGAGACCATGCGGCTCTATCCCGCCGTATGGATATTGACCCGGCGCGCGGTGACCGACACGGAGCTCGGCGGTTACCGCATTCCCGCCGGGGCCGACATCGTCTACAGCCCGTACGCGGTTCAGCGCGACCCGCGGTCGTACGAGCGGCACACGGAGTTCGACCCCGACCGCTGGCTGCCCGGCCGCTCCCCGGAGTTGCCGAAGTACGCCATGACGCCGTTCGGCGTCGGCAACCGCAAGTGCCCGAGCGACCACTTCTCGATGGCCGAGCTGACGTTGATCACGGCGGTGGTGGCGAACGCGTTCCGCTTCGAGCCGGCCCCCGGCTCCGACAACCGGACGCACATCGGTATCACGCTGCGGCCGCGCCGGCTGCTGCTGCGGGCCGTACCCGGGTGAGAGCCGCGGCTCAGGCGACGGCCTGCGGGCCGCGGAACGTGCGCCGGTAGGCGTTGGGGGTCGTCCCCAGCGCCTGCACGAACTGGTGGCGCAGGGCGCCCGCCGTGCCGAAACCGGCACGCCAGGCGATCGCGTCCACCGTCTCGTCCGTGGCCTCCAGCAACTGCTGTGCCAGCAGCACCCGTTGACGCAGCAACCACCGGTAGGGAGTGGTGCCCGTCTCCTGCTGGAAACGGCGGGCGAAGGTGCGCGGGGACATGTGGGCGCGCTCCGCGAGCCGTTCGACCGTGATCTCCTGCTCGAGGTGCTGCTCCATCCACGCGAGCACCCCGCCGACGGTGTCGCACCGCGACCGGGGCAGCGGCCGCTCGATGTACTGGGCCTGGCCGCCGTCCCGGTGCGGCGGCACCACCATCCGCCGGGCGATCCGGTTGGCGACCTCCGGACCCTGCTCCTTGCGGACGATGTGCAGACAGGCGTCGATGCCCGCGGCCGTCCCGGCCGAGGTGATCACCGGGTCCTCGTCGACGTAGAGCACGTCCGGTTCCACGGTGGTGCGCGGATACCGCCGGGCCAGCTGCTCGGCGTGCCGCCAGTGCACCGCGCAGCGCCGCCCGTCCAGCAGTCCCGCCGCGCCCAGCACGAACGCTCCAGAGCACACGCTGAGCACCCGCGTGCCGCGGTCCACGGCCCGGCACAGCGCGTCGAGCAGCTTCGGCGGGAAGTCCCGCTCGCCGTAGGTGTGGCCGGCCGGCACGGCGATCAGGTCGGCGCTCTCCAGCCGCTCCAGACCGTGCCGGACGCTCATGGCGAACCCGGCGTGGGTGGTCAGCGTCGGCCCCTCCGCCGAGGCGACGGCGAAGTCGTAGACCGGCAGCCCCTCGTCGCTGCGGTCGATCCCGAAGACCTCGCAGACGACGCCGAGTTCGAAGGGGTGCACACCGTCCAGGAGGATCGCGGCCACGTTGTTCAGCATGCCGCCAGTGTGCACGGGAGTGGCAGGAATTTGTAGGGGTGCGGCAGTCCTGCCACTGTCAGGGGCATCCGGCGTGGACGACGCTTACCTCATGAACGCACTCGGCGAGTACCTCACCGTCCTGGTCCTCTTCCTCGTCCTCGCGGCTCCGGCGCTCGTGGGACATCTCCACGAACGCCGGATCGACCGCCAGCTGAAGGCCGCCGCGCAGGCCGCGCGGCCCGTGACCCGGACCCGGACCCGGACCCGGACCCGGACCCGGGCTCAGAAGTCCTCGTCCAGGTCCACGGTGCCCTCCACCGCGACCTGGTACGCCGACGGACGGCGCTCGAAGAAGTTGGTCAGCTCCTGAACGCCCTGCAGCTCCATGAAGGAGAAGGGGTTCTCCGAGCCGTACACCGGGGCGAAGCCGAGCCGCGACAGACGCTGGTCGGCGACGCACTCGAGGTACTGCCGCATCGACTCGGTGTTCATGCCCGGCAGGCCGTCGCCGCACAGGTCGCGCCCGAACTGGAGCTCGGCCTCGACGGCCTCCCGGAGCATGGCGACGACCTGCTCCCGGAGCCGGTCGTCGAAGAGCTCCGGTTCCTCCTTGCGGACCGTGTCGACGACCTCGAAGGCGAAGCTCATGTGCATGGTCTCGTCGCGGAACACCCAGTTGGTCCCGGTGGCCAGACCGTGCAGCAGACCCCGGCTGCGGAACCAGTAGACGTACGCGAACGCGCCGTAGAAGAACAGGCCCTCGATGCACGCGGCGAAGCAGATCAGGTTGAGCAGGAAGCGGCGCCGGTCGGCCTGCGACTCCAGCCGCTCCAGCTTCTCCACCTCGTTGATCCACTTGAAGCAGAACTCGGCCTTCTCCCTGATGGACGGGATGTTCTCCACCGCCGCGAAGGCCGCCGCCCGGTCGTCCGGGTCGGGCAGATACGTGTCCAGCAGCGTCAGATAGAACTGGACGTGCACGGCCTCCTCGAAGAGCTGCCGTGACAGGTACAGGCGAGCCTCGGGCGAGTTGATGTGCTTGTACAGCGTCAGCACGAGGTTGTTCGCCACGATCGAGTCGCCCGTCGCGAAGAACGCGACCAGCCGGCCGATCATGTGCTGCTCGCCCTCGGACAGCTTCGCCAGGTCGGTGACGTCCGAGTGGAGGTCGACCTCCTCGACGGTCCAGGTGTTCTTGATGGCGTCCCGGTAGCGCTCGTAGAAGTCGGGGTAGCGCATCGGGCGCAGGGTCAGCTCGAAGCCCGGGTCGAGCAGGTTCTTCTCGGTCTTCTCGGGTGCGGTGGTCATTACTGGCAGGCCTCGCAGGACTCGGGGTTCTCCAGGGAGCAGGCGACGGCGTCGGGGTCGGCGGCCTGCTGCACGGGGATGGTGTTCTCCGGCTGCGCCTGGGCCTGAGCGGCCCGGGCGATCCGGGTGGCCGGGCGCGAACGCAGGTAGTACGTCGTCTTCAGCCCCGACTTCCACGCGTACGCGTACATCGAGGAGAGCTTGCCGATCGTCGGCGTCTCCAGGAACAGGTTCAGCGACTGCGCCTGGTCCAGGTACGGGGTACGGGCTGCGGCCATGTCGATCAGGCCGCGCTGGGGGATCTCCCACGCCGTGCGGTACAGGGCCCGCACCTCGGCCGGGATCCACGCGAAGCCCTGAACCGAGCCGTTCGCCTCGCGCAGCGCCTCACGGGTGCGTGCGTCCCAGACGCCGAGCTCCTTGAGCTCGCGCACCAGGTACGAGTTGACCTGGAGGAACTCGCCGGACAGCGTCTCGCGCTTGAACAGGTTCGACACCTGCGGCTCGATGCACTCGTAGACGCCCGCGATGGAGGCGATGGTGGCGGTGGGCGCGATGGCGAGCAGCAGGGAGTTGCGCAGCCCCGTGGAGGCGATCCGCTCGCGCAGCGCCGCCCAGCGCTCGGGCCACGCGAACTCGACGCCGTAGTGGTCCGGGTGCAGCACGCCCCGGGCCGTACGGGTCTTCTCCCAGGCCGGCAGCGGGCCGCTCCGCTCGGCCAGGTCGGCGGAGGCCTCGTAGGCGGCGAGCATCACCCGCTCGGCGATGCGGGTGGAGAGGGCCTTGGCCTCGGGCGAGTCGAAGGGCAGCCGCAGCTTGAAGAAGACGTCCTGGAGGCCCATCGCGCCCAGCCCGACCGGACGCCAGCGAGCGTTGGAACGGCCCGCCTGCTCGGTCGGGTAGAAGTTGATGTCGACGACGCGGTCCAGAAACGTGACCGCGGTGCGGACGGTCTCGTCCAGCCGCTCCCAGTCGATGCCGCCGTTCGCCGTGTCGACGAACGCCCCCAGGTTCACCGAGCCCAGGTTGCACACCGCCGTCTCGCCGTCGTCCGTGACCTCCAGGATCTCCGTGCAGAGGTTGGAGGAGTGCACGACATGGCCCGGCTCGGCCGTCTGGTTGGCGGTGCGGTTGGCGGCGTCCTTGAAGGTCATCCAGCCGTTGCCGGTCTGCGCGAGGGTGCGCATCATACGGCCGTACAGGTCACGGGCCGCGATGGTCTTCCTCGCCAGACCGGCGGCCTCGGCCCTGCGGTAGGCCGCGTCGAACTCGTCGCCCCACAGGTCGACCAGGTCGGGCACGTCGGCCGGGGAGAACAGCGACCACGGCTCGTCGGCGTTGACCCGGCGCATGAACTCGTCCGGGATCCAGTGCGCCAGGTTCAGGTTGTGCGTACGCCGGGCGTCCTCACCGGTGTTGTCCCGCAGTTCCAGGAACTCCTCGATGTCGGAGTGCCAGGTCTCCAGGTAGACCGCCGCCGCGCCCTTGCGCCGGCCGCCCTGGTTCACGGCGGCGACCGAGGCGTCCAGGGTCTTGAGGAACGGCACGATGCCGTTGGAGTGCCCGTTGGTGCCGCGGATCAGCGAACCCCGGCTGCGGATCCGGGAGTACGACAGACCGATGCCGCCGGCGTGCTTGGAGAGCCGGGCCACCTGGTGGTAGCGGTCGTAGATCGAGTCCAGTTCGTCCAGCGGCGAGTCCAGCAGGTAGCAGGACGACATCTGGGGGTGCCGGGTTCCGGAGTTGAAGAGCGTGGGGGAGGACGGGAGGTAGTCCAGGCGGCTCATGAGCCGGTAGAGAGCCGCCACTTCGTCCAGCGCGCGGGTGCCGTCGTCCTCGGCCAGGCCGGAGGCGACCCGCAGCAGGAAGTGCTGGGGCGTCTCGACGACCTTGCGAGTGATCGGGTGCCGCAGGAGATAGCGGCTGTGCAGGGTGCGCAGCCCGAAGTAGCCGAAGCGGTCGTCGGCCGCGGTGTCGATCAGCGCGTCGAGGCGGGCCGCGTGGACGCGCACGAACTCCGCGGTGCGGTCCGCGATCAGGCCCTCGCGGTGCCCCACGGCGACCGACGCGGTGAACGACGTGACGCCCTGGGAGGCGGCCTCCGCGGCGATGCCGATGGTCAGCAGCCGGGCGGCCAGCTTCGAGTAGGCGGGGTCCTCGGAGATCAGGCCGGCGGCCGCCTCCGTGGCCAGCTCGCGCAGCTCCGCCTCGTCGGCCCGGGCGGACCGGCCGCGCAGGGCGGCGGCCGCGACGCGGCCCGGGTCGGCGTCGGGCAGATCGGCGGTCAGCTCGGTCAGGGTACGCAGCAACGCGGTCCCGGGACCGTCGGTCCTCAGCTCGGTGACTGAGGCCGGTTCGGCTGGCGCGATGGTCACGTGGGGCACTCCCTCGCTCGGCAAGGGGCCTGGTGCGGGGCGGGAGGCAGCACACGAGCGCGCGGGGGCGTCGCGTCCACCGGCCCACTCCACGAGGCCCGGACGTCAGGGCACCCGGACCGGACGGCCGGGCGCGCTGTCGGCAGGACCTCGGACTGAACAGGCGTGCCCATATGGGTAGGGATGCACGCGAGTACACCGTTGCGGGACAGTTCCGGATTCGCACCGGATTCCCCTGCGGTGACAGCGAGCATGAGCATACATCTTGTGCTCACCCGTCACGCCAGCCCCAGATGTTGTGTCGGGGTGGGTTCAGAGGGTCAACTGGTAGGTGAGGAGAGTGACATCGTCCAGGTGCGGTACGGGGCTCCAGTCCCGCTCGGGTGTGCGGACGAAGCCGAGACGTTCGTAGATGCGGTGCGCGGTGTGCATGCCGCGCTGGCTCGACAGGACGACGGCCGTGCAGTCCCGCGTGGCCCGCGCCCGCTCGAGACAGGCCCGCACGAGCGCCTCCCCGACACCCCTGCCGCGCGCCGTGTGCGTGACCGCGAGCGCACGGATCTCGGCCTCACCGGGCCGCGCGATGTCGGCGACCGGGCCGGGACCGGACACGAAGGTGACGCCGCCGAGCAGCCGGTCGCCGTCCACGGCCACCAGTACCTCGGCGGCGGCCGCCCGCGCGGCGACGTCCTTCAGCACCGGCAGATACGGGTCCTCCTCGCCGAAGTCGAGGAGACCGTCCCGGAGATAGGCCTGGGCGGTGATGTCGCCCAGGGTCTCGTGCTCGCCGGGCGTGATCCGCCGTATCGCGATGTCCATGGCTCCGAGTCTGCCGGACGCCCGGGTTGCGGAGGCTGTCGGGGTGCTTCCACGGAGGCAGGTCGTCGACGTCGCGTGATTCCCCTCGTCTCCCGGTTCGTGGTGCGGTCCTCGCCGCGTCCATCGCCGCCGCCCGCTTGCTGGTCCCGACGGACACGAGACCGGTGCCGGTCTCGTGTCCGTCCTGCCGTCCGTCCTCCGGTTCGTCCTTTCGCCCTAGTGCAACGTGCCCGCGGTCGCCGGGGGCAGCTCCACCTGGACGCCCGGATCGCCCGCGTCAGCCGTGTAGTCCGACGGGTTCGTCTCGTCGACGCCGTCGGGGGCGTTGGCGGCCTTCAGGACGAAGGTCAGGACCACCGTGACGACCACGTTGAGGACGAACGCCGTCAGGCCGATGTAGCCGATCTCGCCGATGCCCGGGATCTCCTTCGCCGAGCCGCCGAAGTGCTTCTGCGTCGGGGAGGCGACCCCGTACGCGGCGAAGGTGCCGTAGACCATGCCGACGGCCCAGCCGGCGAGCAACGCCCAGCGGTGGAACCAGCGGGTGAAGAGGCCGCCGACCAGCGCGGGGAACGTCTGCAGGATCCAGATGCCGCCCAGCAACTGGAAGTTGATGGCCACCGTCTTGTCCATGGTGAGGACGAAGACCAGCGCCCCGACCTTCACCAGCAGCGAGACCAGCTTGGAGACGCGGGTCTCCTCCCTGGGCGTCGCGTCCGGCTTGATGAAGTCCTTGTAGATGTTGCGGGTGAAGAGGTTCGCGGCCGCGATCGACATGATGGCGGCGGGCACGAGCGCGCCGATGCCGATCGCCGCGAACGCCACGCCCGCGAACCAGGACGGGAACATGTCCTCGAACAGCTGCGGGATCGCCAGCTGTCCGTTGGTGACCTTGACCCCGGCCGCGATCGCCATGAAGCCCAGCAGCGCGAGCAGGCCCAGCATCAGGGAGTACAGCGGCAGGATCGTGGTGTTGCGGCGGATCACCTCACGGCTGCGCGAGGACAGCGTCGCCGTGATGGAGTGCGGGTACATGAACAGCGCCAGCGCCGAGCCCAGCGCGAGCGTCGCGTACGTCCACTGGCCCGGTTCGGCCGGGGTCAGCGCACCGCGCGGCTTGCCCGTCGCCGGGTTGGTCTGGCTGAACGCCTCGCCCGCCTTGGCGAAGATGTCGTCGAAGCCGCCGAGTTTGATCGGGATGTAGATGATCGCCACCGCGATCACGATGTAGATCAGCGTGTCCTTCACGAACGCGATCAGCGCGGGGGCCCGCAGACCGGAGGAGTAGGTGTAGGCGGCCAGCACGCCGAACGCGATCAGCAGCGGCAGGTCCTTCACGAACCAGTTGGTGTTCTCGCCGCCGCCGACGCCCATCACGTCCAGCACGGCCTGGATGCCGACCAGTTGGAGGGCGATGTACGGCATCGTCGCGAGGATGCCGGTGACGGCGACCGCCAGCGACAGGCCCTTCGAGCCGAACCGGCCCCGCACGAAGTCCGAGGTCGTCACGTAGCCGTGCTTGTGGGACACCGACCACAGGCGGGGCAGGAAGGTGAAGATCAGCGGGTAGACCAGGATCGTGTACGGCACCGCGAAGAATCCGGCCGCGCCCGCCGCGTAGATGGCCGCGGGCACCGCGACGAAGGTGTACGCGGTGTACAGGTCGCCGCCGAGCAGGAACCAGGTGACCCAGGTGCCGAACGACCGGCCGCCCAGGCCCCATTCGTCGAGGCTGTGCTCGTTCTCGGCCTTGCGCCAGCGCGCGGCCAGGAAGCCCATGACCGTGACGGCCAGGAAGAAGAAGATGAAGACGGCGAGCGCCACGCCGTTCACGCCGTCCTTCACCGCGACGCACCGCCCTTCGCGGACGAGGAGCCCCTACGACCGCGCTGGTCGAGCCGCCACAGCCGGTACGCGACGACCGTGAGCACGGTGGAGATCAGCACCCACAGCATCTGGTACCAGTAGAAGAACGGGATCCCGATGAACGCCGGATCCACCTTCGCGTACGAACCCACCCACAGCATCGCCACGAAGGGCGCGAACAGACAGAGGCCGATGGCGACGCGCAACGGCGTCACCACCGGCCCCCTGGTCACTTCCGGGCTCTCTGACATCGGCGGCTCCGCCCCTCACTCGATCGCCTTGATCACAGATGTAATGCGCAGGCAATGTAAGTGACGGATAAGCCCAGCGGAAGGCCCTCCACAGACCCTCTACTGGGCGGGCCGTTTCAGCCGCGCCACGAACTTGTACCGGTCCCCCCGGTACACCGACCGCACCCACTCCACCGGCAGCCCCGTGCGGTCCAGCGAGTGGCGGGACAGCATCAGCATCGGCAGCCCCACGTCGGTGCCGAGCAGGCCGGCCTCGCGCGGCGTGGCCAGCGAGGTCTCGATGGTCTCCTCGGCCTCGGCGAGATGGACGTCGTAGACCTCGGCGAGGGCGGTGTACAGCGAGGTGTACTTGGCCAGCGACCGGCGCAGGGCCGGGAAGCGCTTGGCCGACAGATGGGTCGTCTCGATGGCCATCGGCTCGCCGTTGGCCATCCGCAGCCGCTCGATGCGCAGCACCCGGCCGCCGGCCGTGATGTCGAGCAGTCCGGCGAGGCGGTCGTCCGCGGTGATGTAGCCGATGTCCAGCAGCTGCGAGGTCGGCTCGAGGCCCTGGGCGCGCATGTCCTCGGTGTACGAGGTGAGCTGGAGCGCCTGGGAGACCTTCGGCTTGGCGACGAAGGTGCCCTTGCCCTGGATGCGCTCGAGCCGGCCCTCCACGACGAGCTCCTGCAGCGCCTGCCGGACGGTCGTGCGCGAGGTGTCGAACTCGGCCGCCAGCGTGCGCTCCGGCGGGACCGGGGTGCCCGGCGACTGGGTCTGCGTCATGTCGAGCAGGTGCTTCTTCAACCGGTAGTACTTGGGCACACGCGCGGTACGGACGGTCGCCCCACCCTCGTTCGCCGCACTGCTGACGTCGGTGCTCATGTCCTGCCTTCCCGGCCTCGGATGCGGGTCACATCGTGGCACGGCCGCGGGCGCTGTCGCCCCGCCGTCCCGTGATCCCCTCTGTATACCGTCGCAACCCTTGCTGGTCTAGTCCACCAGGTCAAATGGTCTACCGGAGCGACGGCCTCCGATGTCGAGGTTTTCGAGGGCTTCTTACTTAAAGGTTCCTGCATATGTAGGTCCCATAACGGCTGGTCGGAGGGGATTCGGCCACCCTTGACAGGCCAGGTGGTCTGAGCCAAGCTCTGCGCACTGGTCTACACCATTGGTCCAGAGATCGAGGTCCCGGCCCGTGGGCGGGGGGTGTGGCATCCCTGAGGAGGATGGCGTGAAGCGCAAGCTGATAGCCGCGATCGGTATCGCGGGCATGATGGTCTCCATCGCGGCGTGCGGGGACGACAGCGGGAGCGGGGACTCGAAGGGCACCGACGCCAAGGAGCTGACCGTCTGGCTCACCGTCGACGCGCAGAACAACTGGCCCGAACTGGTGAAGGCCGCCGACGCGGCGGTGCAGAAGGCGCACCCCGGCGTCAAGATCAACCACGAGTACTACGGCTGGCCGGACAAGAACGCCAAGCTGGACGCCGTCCTCGCCACCGACAAGGCCCCCGACGTCGTCGAGATGGGCAACACCGAGATGCTCGGCTACATGGTCAAGGGCGCCTTCGCCCCCCTCGACGCGGGCAAGTTCGACAACTCCTCCGCCTGGCTCGACGGCCTCAAGGCCTCGGTGACCTACGACGGCAAGACCTACGGCGTGCCGTACTACGCCGGCGGCCGCGTCGCCAACTGGCGCAAGGACGTCTTCGCCGCCGCCGGGGTGACGTCCGCCCCGAAGACCTACGCGGAGCTCACCGCGGCGCTCGACAAGGTGCAGAAGAAGGAGGGCGACAAGTTCTCCGCGTGGTACCAGCCCAGCCGTGACTGGTACGCGGCCATGTCGTTCGTCTACGACGCCGGCGGCTCCATCGCCAAGGAGGACGGCGGCCAGTGGAAGGCCGACCTGTCCTCGCCGGAGTCGATCAAGGGCCTCAACGAGTTCAAGAAGGTCCTCGACACGTACATGCACGGCGACAAGACCAAGGACGAGTCCGACCGCTACATCGTCTACGGCCAGGGCAAGTCCGGCATGATCTTCGCCCCCGCCTGGGAGGGCGCGACCGCCGCCGCCAAGGAGAACGACAAGACCGGCAAGCTCGCCGGCAACGTCGAGAACTTCGTGATGCCCGGCCCGTCCGGCAAGAACCTCCCCGTCTTCCTCGGCGGTTCCGACCTCGCCGTCCCGGTCAAGTCCGACGCACAGGGCCTCGCCGCCGAGTGGATCAACGCCTTCACCGGTCCCGCCGGACAGAAGGGCCTGATCGGCAAGGGCAACCTGCCCAACAACAAGACCGACCTCGCGACTCTCAAGAACGACCCGGCGACGGCGGTCCCGGCCACCGCGGCCGAGTCCAACTGGTTCGTCCCCATGGCCCCCGGCTGGGGCCAGGTCGAGAAGGCCCAGGTGCTCCAGACCATGCTCCAGAGCATCGGCACCGGCAAGAAGACGGTCGAGGCCGCCGCGAAGGACGCGGACACCGCGATCGACAAGGTCATCAACACCAAGTGACCTGAGGGCAGGGCCCCGTGACTCACCGGGCCCTGCCTCCCGTACGACCCGAAGGACCGCTGAGGAGCGCGCGGATGAGTGCCGCAGACACGACCACCCCTGCCAAGGCGCCGCCGCGGCGGCCGTCACCGCCACCGCCCGCGCCACCGGGCGGACCACGGGCGAAACGCACGTCCGCCGGAACCCCCTGGCTGCTCCTCGCCCCCTGCCTGCTGGTGCTCGCCCTGGTGATGGGCTATCCGCTGGTCCGGCTCGTCACCCTCTCCTTCCAGAAGTTCGGGCAGTCCCAGCTGTGGGGCTTCCAGCCGGCCGAGTCGGTCGGGTTCGACAACTTCGCCGGCGTGCTGGGCGACGGCGAGTTCTGGCAGGTCGTCCTGCGCACGATCGTCTTCGCGGCGGGCTGCGTGATCCTCACGATGGTCCTCGGCATGATGGTCGCGCTGCTCCTGCAGCGGGTCTCCGGCTGGGTGAGGACCCTCGTCAACATCGCGCTCGTGGCCGGCTGGGGCATGCCGGTCATCGTCGCCACCACCGTCTTCAAGTGGCTGTTCGACTCCGACTACGGCATCCTCAACGCCGTCCTCAGCAGGCTGCCCGGCGTCGAGCTGATCGGCCACAACTGGTTCGCGAGCGGGCCGCAGGGCCTCGCGGTGATCATGCTGCTGGTGATCTGGGGCGCGGTGCCCTTCGTGGTGATCACCCTCACCGCCGGCCTCACCCAGGTTCCCGCCGAACTGGGGGAGGCCGCCCGCCTCGACGGCGCCGGCGCCTGGGGCGTCTTCCGGTACGTCACCCTGCCCGTCCTCAAGCCGGTCATCGTGATGCTCACGACCCTGTCGGTCATCTGGGACATGGGTGTCTTCCCCCAGGTCTTCGTCATGCGCAACGGCCACCCCGAGGCCGAGTTCCAGCTCCTGACGACGTACTCCTACGACCGCGCCTTCGTCGTCAACGACTACGGCCAGGGCTCGGCCATCGCGCTGATCACCGTGCTGCTGCTGCTCGGGGTGGTCGCCGTCTACATGCGCCAGATGCTGAAGATCGGAGAGGTGGAATGACCAGCGTGCGCACCCTCGCCGCGCCGCGCCGGACGTCACGGCTCGGCTGGAACCTCCTCGGCCTGCTGGTCTTCGCCGTCGCGGGCTTCCCCGTCTACTGGATGCTCAACACGGCGTTCAAGCCGGCGAAGGACGCGATCGACCCGGATCCCAGCCTGCTGCCGACACACCTGACCTTCGACAACTTCGGCCGCGCCCTGCACATCGCCGACTTCTGGGGGCCGGTGGGCCGCAGCCTGCTCGTCTCCCTCGCGGTCGTCGCGATCGGCGTCGTCGTGGGCATGCTGGCCGCGCTCGCCATCTCCCGGTTCGCCTTCCGCGGCCGCAAGATCGTCATCGTCGGCATCCTGGCGGTGCAGATGGTCCCGCTCGTCGCCATGATCATCCCGGTCTTCCTGCTGCTGAACGACCTGGACCAGTACGACAAGCTGTCCGGCCTGATCATCACCTATCTGACCTTCATCCTCCCGTTCACGGTGTGGACCCTGCGCGGCTTCATCGTCAACATCCCCAAGGAGCTGGAGGAGGCCGCGATGGTCGACGGCTGCTCCCGCACCGGCGCCTTCGTCCGGGTCGTCTTCCCGCTCCTGGCCCCCGGCATGGTCGCCACCTCGGTCTACGGCTTCATCCAGGCCTGGAACGAGTACCTGTACGCCCTGATGCTGCTCAGCCAGAAGAACCAGACGGCGACCGTGTGGCTCAGCAACTTCTCCACCAAGCACGGCACCGAGTACGCCCCGATGATGGCCGGCGCCACGATGATGGCGCTGCCGATCGTCGCCCTCTTCCTCCTCGTCCAGCGCAAGATGGCCGCGGGGCTGACCGCGGGCGCCGTGAAGGGATGACG
The DNA here is from genome assembly GCF_003032475.1 of Streptomyces sp. P3. NCBI lineage: Bacteria > Bacillati > Actinomycetota > Actinomycetes > Kitasatosporales > Streptomycetaceae > Streptomyces > Streptomyces sp. P3. The sequence goes on along the minus strand of NZ_CP028369.1, from coordinate 738,656 downwards.
CCCCGATGACGACACTCGCCAACGGCACCGACACACTCACCCGCGACGCCCTGACGGTCCTGCAGCCCGGCTTCCCCGGCCACACCGCCCCCGACTGGCTGCTGCGCCGGCTCGGCGAGGGACTGGCGTCGGTCGGCCTGTTCGGCAGGAACATCGCCTCGCCCGGACAACTCGCCGCCCTGACCGCCCGGCTGCGCGCCGAACGAGGCGACGTCCTGGTCGCGATCGACGAGGAGGGCGGCGACGTCACCCGGCTCGAGGTGCGCACCGGCTCCAGCTTCCCCGGCAACCACGCGCTGGGCGCGGTGGACGACGTCTCGCTCACCCGGGAGGTCGCCGCCGAGCTGGGCCGCCGCCTCGCCGCATGCGGAGTCAACCTCAACTGGGCGCCCTCCGCCGACGTCAACTCCAACGCCGCGAACCCGGTCATCGGCGTGCGCTCCTTCGGCGCCGACCCCGCCCTGGTCGCCCGGCACACCGCCGCCTACGTCACCGGCCTGCAGTCGGCGGGCGTCGCGGCCTGCACCAAGCACTTCCCGGGCCACGGCGACACGGCCGTCGACTCCCATCACGCGCTCCCGCGCATCGACGCCGACCCGGCGGTCCTGGCCGAACGCGAGCTGACCCCGTTCCGCGCGGCCATCGCCGCCGGCACCCGCGCCGTGATGAGCGCGCACATCCTGGTCCCGGCCCTCGACCCGGCACACCCGGCGACGTTGTCCCCCCGCGTCCTCACCACCCTCCTGCGCGACGAACTCGGTTACGACGGTCTGATCGTCACCGACGGCATGGAGATGCAGGCCGTCGCCGCGACCTACGGCATCGAGCGCGGCAGCGTCCGCGCGATCGCCGCGGGCGCCGACGCCATCTGCGTGGGCGGCGGCCTCGCCGACGACGAGACGGTGTGCCGGCTGCGCGACGCCCTGGTCACCGCCGTCCGCACGGGCGAACTCCCCGAGGAACGCCTCGCCGACGCGGCACGGCGGGTACGGGCCCTCGCCCGCTGGACGGCGACGGCAGCCACGGCCGGGACCGGGCAGCGGGACGGCGCAGCGGTGCGCGCCGACGTCGGCCTGATCGCCGCCCGCCGTGCCCTGCGGCTCACCGGCGACGAGGTCTTCTCCCCGCTCACCGATCCGCCGTACGTCGCCGCCCTCACCCCGGTCGCCAACATCGCCGTCGGCGACGAGACCCCGTGGGGGATGGCCGCCGAGCTGACCCGGCTGCTGCCGGGAACGCGGACCGGGAGCTTCGCCGGCCCGGGCGCGGGACACGCCGCGCTGGTCGCGGCGGGGGAGCGGCGGATCGTCGCCGTGGTCCGCGACGAGCACCGGCATCCCTGGATGACGAGCGCCCTCGACACCCTTCTCGCGGCCCGCCCGGACACGGTCGTCGTCGAGATGGGCGTCCCCCAGGCCCCGCCCCGGGGCGTCCTGCACATCGCCACCCACGGCGCCGCCCGGGTGTGCGCCCGCGCGGCGGCCGAGGTAGTCGCGGGACGGTAGGCACGACGACGAGGAAGGCGCCGGGTCCCTGGTCGGGAACCCGGCGCCTTCCTCGTAGCGGCGGTCGCGGTGCGCGGCCGAGGCGGAGCGCCGCCTCAGATCCCCTGCCACTGCGGCTTGTGGGCGTAGGTGTGCCGGAAATAGTCCGCGAGCTTCAGCTCGGACGCGGCGGCCTCGTCGACGACGACCGTGGCGTGCGGGTGCAGTTGCAGGGCGGAGGCGGGGCACACGGCGGCGACCGGCCCCTCGACGGAGGCGGCGACCGCGTCCGCCTTGCCCTCCCCGGTGGCGAGCAGCACCACGTGCCGGGCCTCCAGGATCGTCCCGATCCCCTGGGTGATGACGTGGTGCGGGACCTGTTCGACGTCTCCGTCGAAGAACCTGGCGTTGTCCACCCGGGTCTGCTCGGTCAGCGTCTTGATCCGGGTCCGCGAGCGCAGCGACGAACACGGCTCGTTGAACCCGATGTGCCCGTCGGTGCCGATCCCGAGCAGTTGGAGGTCCACGCCGCCGGCCGCTGCCAGCGCCCGGTCGTAGGCCTCGCAGGCGGCCTGCACGTCGTCGGCCGTGCCGTCCGGACCGAGGAACGCCTCCATCTTCACGCCCAGCGGCTCGAGAACCTCGCGCCGCAGGACGGAGCGGTAGGACTCGGGGTGCTCGGCGGGCAGGCCCACGTACTCGTCGAGCTGGGCGATCCGGGCACGCGAGGTGTCCACGGCGCCGGCGCGCACCTGGGCGGCCAGCGCCTCGTAGACGGGCAGCGGGGTGGAACCGGTGGCCACCCCGAGCAGCGCGTCCGGCTTGCGCCGAAGGAGCTGGGCCATGGCCTCGGCGATGAGCTCGCCGCCCGACCGGGCGTCCGCAACGATGACAACTTCCACGCTGGCCTGCCGTTCTGAGAGGGGCTCCGAGGACCCGGAAGGGCTATGTGGTTTAGACCAATCCAGGGGTTCAATCTAACAGAATCGGGAGCCCCCGTCTCCGGGTGCGGGGCGGGGCGGCCGGGCCGGATCCGAGGCGGGCCGGGGAAATTGACCCGCGCATCCGCCCCGCACGGGAACCCGCACAGGCTAGGCTGCGTGATGGATGGCAGAGCATCCGAACACCCACGACGACGAACAAGCTCCCACACATGGACACCCTTAGTGGTCTAGTCCACAATGGCGGGGGCGCGACACAGAACCTCCGCCTTCCCCGCACAGGAAGGCGGACCGAGGACCCGGAGCTCTCTGCCCTGACTGCCCCGGTCCTCACCTTCGGCCGACGGGACCGCACACCCCGCGGCCGATATTGCTCCGGGCTGCGGTGCCGGGAGGGTTGAGGGTCCCTCTCAGGCGCCGCGGCCCGCGGGTGTTTTCCGGACACTCCGGCTGCCCGGGTACGCTCACAGGCGTGCCCTCCATGAACGAACTCGTACGCCAGCACACCGCGCTCGACGACTCCGACCTCGAGTGGCTCCACCTGCTGGTCTCGGAGTGGCAACTGCTCTCCGACCTCTCCTTCGCGGACCTGGTCCTGTGGGTGCCCACCCGTGACGGCGCGCGTTACGTCTCCGTGGCCCAGATGCGCCCCAACACCGGCCCCACCTCCTACCAGGACGACATGGTCGGTCACCTCGTCCCGCGCGGTCGCCGCCCGCTGCTGGACGCCGCCCTGGACGAGGGCCGGATCGTGCGCGAGGGCGACCCGGAGTGGCGCGAAGAGGTCCCCGTCCGGGTCGAGTCGATCCCCGTGCGGCGGGAGGGCCGCGTCCTCGGCGTCATCGCCCGCAACACCAACCTGCTCACCGTGCGCACCCCGAGCCGACTGGAGCTGACCTACCTCCAGAGCGCCTCCGACCTCGCGCAGATGATCGCGGCCGGCTCCTTCCCGTTCCCCGACCAGCAGATGGACATGGACGCCGCCCCGCGGGTCGGCGACGGGCTGATCCGGGTCGACGGCGACGGCCTCGTCCAGTACGCCTCCCCGAACGCGCTCTCCGCTTACCACCGGATGGGGCTCGCCTCCGACCTGGTCGGTCAGCACCTCGGCCTGACCACCGCCGAACTCGCCCCGACCCGGGGCCCGGTGGACGAGGCCCTCGCCAAGGTCGCCAGCGGCTGGGCGCCGCGCGAGTTCGAGATCGAGGCCAACGACGGGGTCATCCAGTTCCGGGCCATCCCGCTCAAGCCCAAGGGCACCCGTATCGGCGCGCTGGTGCTGCTGCGTGACGTGACCGAACTGCGGCGCCGCGAGCGCGAGTTGATCACCAAGGACGCGACCATCCGGGAGATCCACCATCGGGTGAAGAACAACCTCCAGACGGTGGCGGCCCTGCTGCGCCTGCAGGCCCGGCGCATCGAGTCGGAGCGCGGCCGGGAGGCCCTGGAGGAGGCGGTCCGCCGGGTCGGCTCCATCGCCATCGTCCATGAGACGCTGTCCCAGAACCTGGACGAGCGGGTGGAGTTCGACGAGATCGCCGACCGTGTGCTGGCGATGGTCGCCGAGATCTCCCCGGGCAAGGTCGCCGGCCGGCGCAGCGGACGCTTCGGCATCCTGGACGCCGAGGTCGCCACGCCGCTCTCCATGGTCCTCACCGAGATCCTGCAGAACGCCCTGGAACACGGCTTCCGCGAGGGCGACACCGGCACGGTCGAGGTCTCGGCCGTGCGCGGCGGCACCACCAAGGAGGCCCGTCTCCTGGTCACCGTCCAGGACGACGGCGTCGGGCTGCCCGCCGGTTTCGACCCGCACACCTCGGGCAACCTGGGCCTGCAGATCGTGCGGACGCTGGTGGAGGGGGAGCTCGGCGGGAGCTTCGACATGGTCCCGGCCCCCGACCGCGGGACACAGGTGATCCTCGACATCCCGGTGCGCGCGCACAAGTGAGCCGTGCGGGAGGCGCGCCGGGCGGAGCCCTTCGGCGGACCGCGCACAGCACGAAGCCCCGGACCGTTCAGGGGTCCGGGGCTCGAATGCTCGTTGCCAGCGTGTGCTGCGCATCGGGGGTACTGCGCGCTGCGGCTCGGGGGCGGGAGATGCGTACTCGCTGTACGCGCCGCCAAGCTCAGGCTTGCGGGGCGGGTGTTGTCAGGCGGTTGCCTGGCGGGCCCGGTTGCGGGCGGCGCGACGCTTCATGGCACGGCGCTCGTCCTCGCTGAGACCACCCCAGACGCCGGAGTCCTGGCCGGACTCGAGCGCCCACTGCAGACACTGCTCCATAACCGGGCAGCGACGACAGACGGCCTTGGCTTCCTCGATCTGCAGCAGCGCAGGACCGGTGTTGCCGATGGGGAAGAAGAGCTCGGGGTCTTCCTCGCGGCAAACGGCGTTGTGACGCCAGTCCATGGCTGCTACCTCTCCTTGGTATTACATGCAGGTTGCTTGTGAATGTGAACGCTTTCACGAATCCCTCAACAAGTGAAGGGCCACCAGCCAGGTGCACTGGCGTTGGTCCTGTGTGTGAAGAGGGGTTCCGGTGATCAGTGGATGCCGGTGTTGCGGGCTGTCCCGATCGCCACGTAGAGACTCGCAAACCTCAGCGACGGATACAACCCCTACCGGAAAGTTTTTTTTGATTCCTCGGTGTCGACTAGGTCACAGCCGTACTTCCATGGGGTGGATCCTGGCCTAAACGTTCGAGTGAAAGGACTTCAGCCCTTTCTGCTCACACAATCACACGCAGTGCACGGCGTACGCCTGTGAACGTCACGCTGGTTCGCAGCCCCAGGTGGTCACCGTCCATCTGGAGGGGCAACGGGACCTTCGAATGCAAGGTGAACCGGTCCAGGTCGTGCAGTGAGACAGCATGCTTTCCCTGGGGTCCCCGCTCGGGGGACGAAGTGAGCAACTGGGTGCCATATCGGGCAACCGAGGCCGTTGACAGACGGCTGAGACCGAGTACGTCGAGCCCGGTATCGAACGAGGCCTTAGGTGACGCGTACACCGGGCGATTACCCAGATAGGTCCACGGAGCCGTGTTGCAGACTATGGAAAGCACCAAATCCGTCACCGGTTCGGCGTCCGGCCGCTCCAGGGTGATCGAACCGTGCCGGCGCTGTGATTCGCCCAACAACTGGCGCACGGCCTGGCGGATGTAAAGAGCGTGCGTGGATTTCCTGCCGCGTTCACGCTGCTGCTCCACCCGCCCCACCACCCCGGCGTCGAAGCCGAGCCCGGCGTTGAAGGTGAACCAGCGCGAGGGCACCGCCTCGTCCTCGGTGCCGGGCGTGCCGGCCGCGAGCCCCAGGCCCACCGTGCGTTCGCGGCCCTCACGCAGCGCGTCCAGCAGGGCGCCGGTGGCCTCCACAGGATGGTTGGGCAGGTCCAGGGCCCGGGCGAACACGTTGGTGGAACCGCCGGGGACCACCGCGAATCCGGGCAGGTTCTCCGGATCAGGGCCCGCGTGCAGCAGACCGTTCACGACCTCGTTGACCGTGCCGTCCCCGCCGAGGGCCACCACCAGGTCGACGTTGCCGCTCTCGGCGGCCTGCCGGCCGAGGTCACGCGCGTGTCCGCGGTATTCGGTGGTGACCGCCTCGAGCTTCATCTCACTGGCGAGTGCGTGGATGAGGACGTCGCGCGTCCGTGCACTGGTGGTGGTTGCCGCCGGATTGACCACGAGAAGTGCACGCATGAGTTGCAGCGTACCTACTGGGTGGTACCGGGCACAGGCCGAGGTGGGGATCGGGTAAGAGATCGCGAGGTGAGCCTCGACACGGGCGGACCAGGGCGTTGCGACCGTGCGGGCTACCCTTCAGAGGTGAGCAGTGAGCAGACCCCCACAGTCCCCAAGACCGCAGATCCCCGCCCGCGCCGGCTGACGTACGCCGCCGCGCTCGCCGCCCTCGAAGGGCTGGCGCTGGTGGTCGGCGGGGCCTGGATGCTCGTCCTCGGGATCTCCGCGAACCCGGACGACCGTCAGCAGGCCGTCACCGGCGGGGTCACGCTGATCGTGCTCGCGCTGCTGCCGCTGCTCGCCGCGCGCGGCCTGTGGGGCCTGCGCAGCTGGAGCCGGGGACCCGCCGTCATCACGCAGATCATGGCGCTGCCGGTGGCCTACAACCTGCTGCAGGCCGACAGCATGGCCATCCCGGCGGGCATCGCGCTCGCCGCCGCCGCGATCGCCTCGCTCGTGCTGCTGGTCAACGGGGAGACGACCCGGGCCCTCGGGATCCGGGGGCCCGGCCGCCCGCCGGAGTAGGGACGGAGCGGAGCGGTCGCGGGGCGACCGCTACTCCTCTACTCCTCGACGAGCAGCTTCTCCCGCAGCTGGGCCAGGGTGCGCGCCAGCAGCCGGGAGACGTGCATCTGTGAGATGCCCACCTCCTGAGCGATCTGCGACTGCGTCATGTTGCCGAAGAACCGCAGCAGCAGGATCCGCTTCTCCCGAGGCGGCAGGTCCTCCAGGAGCGGCTTGAGCGACTCCCGGTACTCGACGCCCTCCAGCGCCTCGTCCTCCGCGCCGAGGGTGTCCGCGACCGCGGGGGACTCGTCGTCGGTGTCGGGGACGTCCAGCGACAGGGTGGAGTACGCGTTCGCGGACTCCAGGCCCTCCAGGACCTCCTCCTCCGAGATCGCCAGCTTCTCGGCGAGCTCGTGCACCGTGGGGGAGCGGCCGTGCTGCTGCGACAGCTCGGCCGTCGCGGTGGTCAGCGCGAGCCGCAGCTCCTGGAGTCTGCGCGGTACCCGCACCGCCCAGCCCTTGTCGCGGAAGTGCCGCTTGATCTCGCCGACGACCGTCGGGGTCGCGTACGTGGAGAACTCCACACCGCGCTCCGGGTCGAAACGGTCGACCGACTTGATCAGGCCGATGGTGGCGACCTGGGTGAGGTCGTCCAGCGGCTCTCCGCGGTTGCGGAAGCGGCGCGCGAGGTGCTCGACCAGCGGCAGATGCATGCGGACCAGCCGGTTGCGCATCTCCGCGTACTCGGCGCTGCCGTCGTCCAGCTGCCGCAGCTCGACGAACATCGCCCGCGCCCCGCTGCGGTCCGTCGCCGACGTGGGCGAGGAGGTGTGCTGTGTGCCCGGCACGCTCTGCTCGCCGTCTCGCTCGTGCTCGCTCATTGTCCCGCCCGTCGCCCTCTGTCGAGCCCTCGCCTGCGCTCGGCCCGGGGGCGAGCCCCCGATCCGCCCCTCAGGGGGCGAGCCCTGCACGGCACCGTCCGCCATGCTCGCCTGCACGCAGGACGAGTCGTCCTCCGGATGCGGCCGGGCCTGCTCGGGAATGCCGTCGATGTTGTCCGCCAGGTGTCGGGAACCGTCCGGAGAGACTGGCACGTCGGCGCTCCCGGCCGGCAGCTCCTGTGTGCCGCGCTCTTCGTCCCGCAGCGGCCCGTCCCCGTTCCTCACGCCGGCCCGGGTCCCGCGCCGCGCTGTTTGTAGAGGCTGATCGACACGGTCTTGTCCTCGTCGACGGCGGAGGACACCTTGCCCGCGAGGGCGGACAGGACGGTCCAGGCGAAGGTGTCCCGCGAGGGGGCGTGGCCGTCCGTGGTCGGCGCCGAGACGGTGACTTCGAGCGAATCGTCGACGAGGCGGAAGACGCAACTGAGCACCGAGCCGGGCACGGCCTGCTGGAGCAGGATCGCGCAGGCCTCGTCCACCGCGATGCGCAGGTCCTCGATCTCGTCCAGGGTGAAGTCCAAACGGGCCGCGAGGCCGGCCGTGGCCGTCCGCAGCACCGACAGGTAGGCACCCGCAGCCGGCAGCCGGACTTCCACGAAGTCCTGGGTCGCGGGCTCGCCTGCGATCTGGGACACCCTCACCTCCAAGGTGGTACAAGCTTTTCGGGGCCGAGGGTCGCCCCCCGGGGTAACGCGTGTGTGGTGCAGCGGTGACGCTATCGCGCTCTCACGATTCCTGTCCCCGGGACCCCAACCCCCTGACGTCACTCACAGTAAAGCCGTGAACACGCTCCGTGTCTAGGGGTGTGTGGAGCCAAAGGGGAAGAAGGCGCGCCGGGTTGACGTACCCAGGCGTCGGACGGTCGAACCGTACCCGCCCGGCGGCCGGGACGTCTCATGAGTTCAACGCGCGCGCCGCCCCGGAAGTTCGCCCGGCGACGGACCCGCTCCGGACGGCCCGCCGCAGGGGTCAGACGAGGACGTGGTCGACGAAGCACCAGCGCCAGTTCTCGCCCGGCTCGAACGTCCGCATCACCGGGTGGCCGGACTCCTTGTGGTGCGCCGTGGCGTGCCGGCTCGGCGAGGAGTCGCAGCAGCCGACGTGGCCGCACGTCAGGCACAGCCGCAGCTGTACCGGGTGGGTGCCGTCCCGCAGACACTCGGGACACGTCTCGCCGAGCGGGACGGGTTCGGGGTGGGGCAGCGCGTCGGCGTGCGTGCACTGTTTCATGATTGCCAGATTACGACGGGTGTGCGGACGACCGCGCGAAAAGGAAAGCGGCGAGACATGGACGTGATGCCACTGTTGTTGCTGGTGGCCGGCAGTGCGGCGATCGCGGCGGCGGCCCGGCGCACCCCGGCGCCGGCGCCGCTGCTGCTGGTGGCGGTGGGCCTGGCGGTGTCGTACCTGCCCGGGGTCCCCGACTACACCCTGGACCCGGACGTCGTCCTGCCGCTCCTGCTGCCGCCACTGCTGCACACCTCGGCCACCGACAGCTCCTACCTGGACCTGCGTGCCCAACTGCGGCCGGTGGCGCTGCTGTCGGTCGGGTACGTGCTCTTCGCGACGTTCGCCGTCGGCTGGGCCGCCTACCTCATCGTCCCGGGGCTGCCGCTGACGGCGGCGCTCGTGCTGGGCGCGGTGGTGGCGCCGCCGGACGCGGTCGCGGCTACCGCGGTGGCCCGCCGGGTCGGTCTGCCGTCGAAGATCACCACCATCCTTCAGGGCGAGTCACTGCTCAACGACGCCACCGCGATCACCGCCTACAAGGTGGCCCTCGCGGTCGTGGTCGGCGAAGGCGCCTCATGGGGCGGCGGCATCGAGGAGTTCCTGGTGGCGGCGGTCGGCGGGGTCGCCGCCGGGCTGATCCTGATGGCCCCCCTGCACTGGCTGCGCACCCACCTCGAGGAACCCCTCCTGCAGAACACGCTCTCCCTGCTGATCCCGTTCGTCGCCTACGCGGCCGCCGAGCAGTTCCACGCCTCCGGGGTGCTCGCCGTGGTCGTCGTGGCGCTGTACCTGGGCCACCGCGCGTGGGAGGTCGACTTCGCGACCCGCCTCCAGGAGGAGGCGGTGTGGAAGATGGTCGCCTTCGTCCTGGAGTCGGCGGTCTTCGCGCTGATCGGACTCCAGCTCCCGGTGGTGCTGCGCGGCCTCGGCGACTACGAGGGCATGGACGCCGCCTGGTACGCCGTCGCCCTCTTCCTCGTGGTCGTGGCCGCGCGCTTCCTGTGGGTGTACCCGGCGACCTTCCTCCCGCGGATGGTGTCGGCGCGCATCCGCGCGCGGGAGGACAACCCGACCTGGCGCGGACCGGTCGTCATCGCCTGGGCCGGCATGCGGGGCGTGGTGTCGCTCGCCATCGCCTTCTCCATCCCGCTCACCGTGGAGGACGGCGACGCGCCCTTCCCGCACCGCAACCTGATCCTCTTCCTCACCTTCACGACCGTCATCGGCACGCTGGTGGTGCAGGGCCTGACGCTGCCGCCGCTGATCCGTCTGCTGAAGTTCCCCGAGGCCGACCCGCAGGCCGCGACGCTCGCCGAGGCCAACGCGCAGGCACAGGCCTCGCGCGTCGCCGAGGAGCGGCTGGACGCCCTGCTGGCCGACGAACGCAACACCCTGCCGCCACCTCTCGCCGACCGGCTGCGCAGCGTCCTGGAGCGCCGCCGCAACGCAGTCTGGGAACGCCTCGGGCAGGTCAACACGGTCACCGGGGAGACCGTCGACGACACCTACCGGCGGCTGTCGCGGGAGATGATCGGCGCCGAGCGCGAGGTGTTCGTCCGGCTGCGCGACGGCCGCCACATCGACGACGAGATGCTGCGCACACTGCTGCGCCGGCTCGACCTGGAGGAGGCGGCGGCCTTCCGGGAGGCGACCTGAACGGCAGACGCGGGAAGGGCGGCCGCGGGAAGGGCGGCGGGCAGGTCCGGGTGGGCGAGCCGCCCGGTCCTCACGCGGTGAACGGCGACCCCGTCACGACGGCGGCGAGTCGCGTCCCGGGCGCGAAGGCCCCCTCCTCGGCCAGCACGACCAGGGCATAGAGCGACTTGGCGACATAGAGACGTTCGACGGGCAGGCCGTGGCGGCGCTCGAAATCCGCCGCGAAGGCCTCCAGTTCGGGGGTGACCCGGGCGTATCCGCCGAAGTGGAAGCGTTCGTCGAGGCTCCAGTCGCCCCGTGGGCCCCCGAACGCCTCCTCCTGCAGGCGCCGTATCTCCTCGCCCAGGAAACCGCCCCTGAGTACCGGTATCCCCAGCGCCCGGGGACCGCGGGCCAGGCCCGCGGCCAGGCCCGCGAGCGTGCCGCCGGTGCCGACCGCGAGGGCCACGACGTCGGCGCGGCCCCGCAGTTCCTCACCGAGCGCCCGGCAGCCGCGGACCGCCGCCGCGTTGCTGCCGCCCTCGGGGACGACGTAGGCATCCTCGGCACCGGCCGCCCGCAGGACGGCCGAGAGGGTGTCCGGCTCGGTCTTGCGGCGGTACGTCGCGCGGTCCACGAAGCGCAGCCGCATGCCGTCCGCGGCACACCGGGCCAGCGAGGGGTTCAGCGGCCGGCCGGCCAGTTCGTCGCCGCGCACCACGCCGACCGTGGGCAGCCCCAGGAGGCGGCCGGCGGCGGCCGTGGCCCGCAGATGGTTGGAGTAGGCGCCGCCGAAGGTGAGGAGCGTCCGGCCGGCCGCCCGCTCCAGGTTGGGTGCGAGCTTGCGCCACTTGTTGCCGATCAGCTCGGGATGGATCAGGTCGTCCCGCTTGAGCAGCAACCGTACGCCGTGCCGGGCGAACCGGTCGTCGGTCGCCTCCTGGAGGGGGGAGGGCAGCCGGGGGCGCAGATCGGTCACCCGTTCATTGTCGAACATCGTTCGGTGAAACGTGCCTCTTCCCAGACGCACGATGATCCATTCCCGCTCTTTCGGGTAATAGCACGAGCACACTCCGTAATGGAAGGCTGGCCGCGTGAACGAAGTGCATCGGCGCAGTTCGGCGCCCGTGCATGAATCGGGAGGGCATTTCTCATGTCGGTAGGCGAAGAGGTCCGCACGGAGTCGGGCAAGCCGCAGCAGAGTCTCGGCACCGCGGCCGCGCGGAACCTGGCCACCACGACCAAGTCCGCGCCGCAGATGCAGGAGATCAGCTCCCGCTGGCTGCTGCGGAATCTGCCCTGGGTGGATGTGCAGGGCGGGACGTACCGGGTCAACCGGCGTCTGACGTACGCGGTGGGCGACGGCCGCGTCACGTTCGTCAAGACCGGCGACCGCGTCGAGGTCATCCCGGCGGAGCTGGGCGAACTGCCCGCACTGCGCTCCTACGAGGACGAGGAGGTGCTCTCGGAACTCGCCCAGCGCTGCCGGCAGCGGGAGTTCGCCCCCGGCGAGGTGATCGCCTCCTTCGGCAGCCGGAGCGAGGAGGCCTACCTGCTGGCGCACGGCCGCGTGGAGAAGGTCGGCACCGGCCCCTACGGCGACGACCAGGTGCTCGGGGTGCTCGCCGACGGCGCGTACTTCGGCGACCAGGCGCTGCTCGACGCGGACGCCATCTGGGAGTACACCGCCCGCGCCGACACCGCCTGCACGGTGCTGGTGCTTTCCCGGCAGGACGTCGAACAGGTCGCCGAGCGCGCCGAGTCGCTGGGCGAGCACCTGCGGCGGCTGCGCGCGATCCCCGAACAGCGCACCAACAAGTACGGCGAGAAGGTGGTCGACCTCGCCGCGGGCCACGCCGGCGAGCAGGACATCCCGCACACCTTCGTGGACTACGACGCGAGGCCCCGCGAGTACGAACTGAGCATCGCGCAGACCGTCCTGCGCATCCACTCGCGGGTGGCCGACCTGTACAACCAGCCGATGAACCAGACCGAACAGCAGCTGCGGCTGACGGTCGAGGCGCTCAAGGAGCGGCAGGAGCACGAGCTCGTCAACAACCGGGAGTTCGGGCTGCTCCACAACTGCGAGTACGACCAGCGGCTCCAGCCGCACGACGGCGTGCCCAGCCCCGACGACCTGGACGAACTGCTGAGCCGGCGGCGCGGCACCAAGATGCTGCTCGCCCACCCGCGCGCGATCTCCGCGATCGGCCGCGAGCTCAACAAGCGCGGGCTCGTCCCCGAGACGATCGACGTCGGCGGCAACCGGATCCCGACCTGGCGCGGGGTGCCGATCTACCCGTGCAACAAGATCCCGGTCACCGAGGCCCGCACCAGCTCGATCATCGCGATGCGCCTGGGCGAGCAGGACCAGGGCGTCATCGGACTGCGCCAGTCGGGCCTGCCGGACGAGATCGAGCCGAGCCTGTCCGTGCGGTTCATGGGCATCAATGAACAGGCCATCATCAAGTACCTGGTCACGGCGTACTACTCGGCCGCCGTCCTGGTACCGGACGCGTTGGGCGTCCTGGAGAACGTCGAGATCGGCCGCTGGCGGTGACCTCCGCCGTCAGGCGGAATCCCGGCGGGGCGCGAGAGGGGCGGGGGCCCGCCGGAAACCGGCACGACGACGGCGCCGGGCCGGCCGGCGGGCACCGGGCGGCGGCCGTCCTGGAGGCGTCCCGGGCCTCGGTCGATCCGGCACTGCGGTCGGCGATCGACTCGTTGCCCGGCTCCCTGCGACGGGTCGCGCTCCACCACTTCGGCTGGGAGCACGCGGACGGCACGCCGGCGGCGGGCAACGCGGGCAAGGCGATCCGCCCGGCCCTCGTACTCACCGCCGCCGCTGCGCTCGGCGGTCCGGCTGCTCGCGCGGCGGCCGTCCGGGCGGCCGCGGCGGTCGAACTGGTCCACAACTTCACGCTGTTGCACGACGACGTGATGGACCGGGACACCACCCGGCGCCACCGCCCCACCGCCTGGACCGTGTTCGGCGACGCCGACGCGATCCTCGCCGGGGACGCCTTGCAGGCCCTCGCCCTCGGGATGCTCGCCGCGGACCCGCACCCCGCGTCCGCGGCGGCCGCCGCCCGGGTAGCGGCCTGTGTGGTCGAGCTGTGTGCCGGCCAGCAGGCGGACACGGCCATGGAGAGACGCGGCCCCACCGAGATCACCCTCGAGGAGGTGCTCGCCATGGCCGAGGCCAAGACGGGCGCGCTGCTCGGCTGCGCCTGTGCGGTGGGCGCGCTGTACGCGGGTGCGACGGAAGTCGACGTCGACGCGCTGGACGCGTTCGGCCGGGAGGCAGGACTCGCCTTCCAGCTCATCGACGACGTCATCGGCATCTGGGGCGACCCGCGGCAGACCGGCAAGCCGGCCGGCGCCGACCTCGCCGCCCGCAAGAAGTCCCTGCCGGTGGTCGCCGCGCTCACCTCCGGTACCCCGGCGGCCGGAGAGCTGGCCGAGCTGTACGCGGCGCCCTACCGCCCGGACGACCTGGACCGTACGACGCTGGCCGTCGAACGGGCCGGAGGCCGCGCGTGGGCGCAGGAGCAGGCGGCCGACCGCATGTCCCGCGCCCTGCTCGAACTGACCCGGGCCGTCCCGGACCCGGAGTCGGCAGGCGGTCTGCTGTCCCTGGCCGAGTTCGTGACCCGGCGCAGCGCCTAGACGAGCCGCAAGGGCCTGGACGGGACGCAGCGCCGGGACGAAGGGGGGAGCGCCGCCGGGACGAAGGGGGAACAGGGCCGGCGAAGGGGGGAGCGCCGCCGGGACGAAGGGGGAACACGGCCGGGGCGAAGGGGGTAGCGCGGCCGAGGATCGGGGCGCCGGGGCGCGGAGTACGGTGGGTCGGGAGGTCCGTCGTGCTCCGCCGGGCCGGGCGCTCCTCGGGCTTCAGGGACGCTCCGGGACCACCGTCGCCACGATGCGGTCGATCAGCCCGTCCGGCACCGAGACACCGGGCAGGACGCCGTCCAGGACGGCCGGCAGGGTGAGGTGTTCCAGGAGCAGCCCGAGCATCGCGAGGTAGAGCACCACCACGGTCTCGTCGCCGCCGGGCAGGCCCGCCGCACGGTGGAAGTCCATCCCGTCCTGGAGATCGCCGCGCACCGACGCGGTGAAGGAGGACCGCAGTTCAGGACGCCGGGTCGCTTCCATGCGCATCTCCAGCAGCGCGAGGTAGCCCGTCCGGTCCCGGGTCGCGCGGGCCATCAGGTCGTGCATGAACGCGCCGACCAGCGAGCGGTCGCGCGGCTGTGCCATCAGGGCGCCGAGCACCTCGGGGTCGGGCGCCAGCCGGACGTGGAGCCGGGCGTCGATCTGCCGGAGCAGGTCGTCCCGCCCGGTGAAGTAGTTGGAGGCGGTCCCCACCGGCACCCCGGCCGCCGAGTCCACCGCACGGAACGTCAGCCCCCTGGCCCCTTCGCGGGCGAGCACGTCGACCCCGGCGTCGACCAGAGCCGCCCGACGCTCCGGATTTCCGGCCATGCGGAACCTTCTCTCTCACTTTTCGCGGTTCCCGACCGCGGCGCGAAATCCTCTTGCAACCACTACATCTGAAGTACTACAACTGGAGTGGTTCACGGCAGCCTACGGAAAGAGACCCACTTGCGAAAGCTCACGTACTACATCGCCTGCTCCGTCGACGGCTTCATCGGAGACGTCACGGGCGACGCCACGGCGATGCTCGCGTACGTCGACGAGGAGTTCCTGGACTTCCTGAAGTCCGAGTATCCGGAGACCGTGCCGACCCTCGGCCGGCGCGCCCTGGGCTTCGACGACCTGGAGAACAAGCGGTTCGACACGGTCATCCAGGGCCGTGCCAGCTATGACCTGGCGCTGAAGGAGGGCGACGTCAGCCCGTACGCCCATCTGCGCCAGTACGTCGCCTCCCGCACCCTCGCCGCCTCGCCGAGCCCGGAGGTCGAGATCGTCGGAGAGGGGCTCCTCGACGTGGTGCGCGAGCTGAAGGCGCAGGACGGCGGCCTCGACATCTACCTGTGCGGCGGCTCCCGTCTGGCGGGGGAGCTGTTCGACGAGATCGACCAACTGGTGATCAAGACGTACCCGATCGTCTACGGCTCCGGCATGCCGATGTTCGGCGCCGCCGACTGCGACGTCGCCGGCTTCGCCCTCGTCGACGTGCGCTCCTTCGGCAACGGCGCCGTGGTGCGCACCTACGACCGGGCACGCTGACTCACCGGTGCACGCGGGGAGCGCTCGCGCCCGGGCCGCCCTACCCTGAGGTCATGGACAGGGAACAACGTGTGTGTCCCGCCTGTGGGCAGCCCGTGCAGTCCGTCGTCCGGCGACACAAGACGCTGGGGGCGTGGGTGCCGCGCTGGACGGCGGGGCCGTGCCACAACCCGGAGTGCGAGGCGTACGCGGATGCGGCCGCCGAGCCCGACCAGAAGCCCGAGGCCCCCGCCGCCCCCGCCTCGTGACACCGGCCTCCTGGCACCGGGCCGGGTAGCACCGGACGCCGCCCCCTCCGCCCGCCGTCCTCCGCTCTCCGTCGGGCGGCCGGACCCGGGCCGTCGGGACGTCAGGAGGCGGTCCGCGGCAGGCCGCCCGTCTCCGGGTCGCGTCCGGTCAGGCAGTACAGGCCGCCGGCCGGGTCGCGCATCACCGTCCAGTGCGGCTCGCGGGCGACCAGGAGCGCGCCGAGCCGCTCGTGGCGGGCGCGCACCGCGTCGACGTCCGCCCCGCACGCCAGGTCGAGATGGGCCGAGGCCCGAGCCGCGCCCTCGGAACGTTCCTCGTCGAGTCGCTGAAGCAGCATGCGGATCGGCAGCCCGGCCGGCTGTTCGACCACGTGGAACTCGGACCGCGAGCCCGGACGGGACGACCAGTCGGGCAACAGAGCGCTCCAGAAAGCGACTTCGGCTTCGAACACGGACGGCGCGAGATCCAGGCACACCTGGTCCAGCCGGCTGACCGCCACCACGGGCGGCCGCTGGGCCTCCCCCTCCCACGGCACCGCGCAGAACGACAGCCCGCCGGGTGAGCGCAGCACGGACCATCCCTCGTGCGCGGCGGCCGTCCCCGCCCCCAGCCGCGACGCCTCGGCCACGAATCCGGGCACGTCCTCGACGGCGAGGTCGAGATGGGCGCCGCCGTCACCGGCCGTCACCCCCTGGACCTTCACACAGGCGTCCGCGCCGCCCCGCGGCAGCAGCGTGACGAACTCACCCGCGTCGCCGCGTGGTCCGGACGGTTCGGTGTCGGTGACCGCGGTCCAGAACGCGCACGCCCCCTCGAAGAGGGCGGCGGGCCGGTCGACGAAGGCGTAGGTCCAGCGGACGGCAGGGCCGGGGCGGGCGGCACGGGTGATCATGGGCCGATCGTAGAGGCGGCGGCCGGAACGGGACTCCCCCTTCTCACGTGCCGGAACGCCCGGCGCCGTCCCTGCGCTCCATGAACCGCAGCAGGTTCCCGGCCGGGTCGCGGAACGCGCAGTCGCGCACCCCGTACGGCTGGTCGGTCGGCTCCTGGAGCACCTCGACGCCGGCCTCCTGCACGCGCGCGTGCAGCGCGTCGCAGTCGGCGGTGGAGAAGATGACCCCGCGCAACATGCCCTTGGCGAGCAGCCGGGCGAGCGCGTCCTTGTCGGCGGGAGAGGCGTCGGGGTCGGCGCCCGGCGGTTCCAGCACGATGCTGACGTCCGGCTGGAGCGGTGAGCCGAGGGTCACCCAGCGCATCCCCTCGAAACCGACGTCGTTGCGGACCTCCAGCCCGAGGACGTCACGGTAGAAGTACACGGCCTTGTCGTGGTCGTCCACGGCGATGAAGCACTGGTGCAGCAGCAGGTCCATGGTGTCCAGCCTCACGGGCGTCGGGGCGGTCGGGAGCGTTGCGGCCGGGTGAACTTCCGGGCCACGCACGGCGGGATCACCGCGCTCGGCTCGTGCGACCGCGCCCGGTACGCGCTCGGGGTCTCGCCGACCAGTTCGGTGAAGCGGGCGCTGAACGAGCCGAGCGAGGTGCAGCCGACCGCCATGCACACCTCGGTCACGGTGAGATCGCCCCGGCGCAGCAGGGCCTTGGCCCGCTCGACCCTGCGGGTCATGAGATAGGCGTACGGCGTCTCGCCGTAGGCCTCGCGGAAACTCCGCTGGAAGTGGCCGCAGGACATCAGCGCGGTGCGCGCGAGCGCGGCGACGTCGAGCGGTTCGGCGTACTCACGGTCCATCCGGTCCCGTGCCTGCCGCAGCCTTACCAGGTCCTCCCGTTTCACCCTGCCAGGATGGCACGGTGACGCGCCGGGCGGGTGCGGGGCACCGGTACGGGCTCGCCCGCGGTTCGCAGCGCGTGCACGGGCGTCCGGCCCCCCGGGGGCGACGGACCGGCGTCGCCGGTTCCCGGCCGCCCGGGGGCGTCGGCGTCCGGGGTGCGGCGGGGCGTCGGCGGGCGCATGGTGAACGCATGGCTGGTCACCTCGTCGTCCACACGTGAGCCCGAGGTCCGAGACCGGGAGGTAGAGGGCATGGTGATACCGCCCCCGCAGTCCGAACTGGCCGACCTGCGCGTCGACTACAGCGACCACGACGAACCCGTTCTCATCCGGCCCGACGGGACCCCGGTCGACACCTGGCGCGAGAACTATCCGTACGCGCAGCGCATGGAGCGCCGGGAGTACGACTGGCACAAGCGGCTCCAGCAGATCGAGCTGCTGAAGCTGCAGAGCTGGATCAAGGACACGGGACGCAGACTCGTCATCGTCTTCGAGGGGCGCGACGCGGCCGGCAAGGGCGGCACGATCAAGCGGTTCACCGAGCACCTCAACCCGAGGGGCGCCCGGGTGGTCGCCCTGGAGAAGCCGACCGAGCGGGAGCGGGGGCAGTGGTACTTCCAGCGGTACGTCGAGCAGCTGCCGACCGCGGGCGAGATCGTGCTCTTCGACCGGTCCTGGTACAACCGGGCCGGGGTCGAGCGGGTCATGGGCTTCTGCAGCGACGACGAGTACCGGCGCTTCGCACGCCAGGCGCCGATGTTCGAGCGGATGCTCGTGGACGACGGCGTCGACCTGGTGAAGTTCTGGTTCTCGGTGTCGCAGAGCGAGCAGCGCACCCGCTTCACGATCCGCCGGATCGACCCCGTGCGGCAGTGGAAGCTGAGCCCGATGGACGTCGCGTCGCTGGACCGCTGGGACGACTACACCGCGGCCAAGGTCGCCATGTTCCACGAGACGGACACGGCGTACGCGCCCTGGACCGTGGTCAAGAGCAACGACAAGAAGCGGGCCCGTGTGGAGGCCATGCGCAGTGTGCTCGCCCGGTTCGCCTACGCCGACAAGGACGAGGAGGTCGTCGGCACCCCGGATCCGCGCATCGTGGGTGCGGCGGCGGGGCTGCTGGAGGCGGGTGAGGCCGACACGACGGACCGCGCCCGGCCGCGCTGGCGCGAGCGCGAGGCGTGACCGGCGCGCGCTCCTGCCGCGCGGGGACACACGCGGCGCGCCGGGGAACCTGACCGAACCGTCCGCCGCGCGTCACGCCCGCACCCCGCACCCCGCACCCGACACGGCACCCGCACGACACCGCGCCCGCACCCCCGTACACGACACGACACGGCCCCGCGCCCGCACACGACACCGTGCCGCCGCCCGCACACGACGCCGCACCCGGACCGCGGACGGCCGCCACAGTACGGCGGCCTGCGGGCCGGGTGCGGGGAGAGTGACGCTGCGACCGAAAGAAACGCAGGTCAGATGGTGCGGAGAAGGTCAGGCCTTCTTGGTCTCCCAGAAGATCTTGTCGATCTGGGCGATGAGCTCCAGGGCCGTCTCGCCGGTCTTCGGGTCCGTCGAGGCCTTGGCGGCCGACAGGGCCTTCAGGGCGTCGTTGACGAGCTGGTGCAGCTCCGGGTACTTCTCGAAGTGCGGGGGCTTGAAGTAGTCGCTCCACAGCACGGAGACGTGGTGCTTCGCGAGCTCGGCGCGCTGCTCCTTGATGACGGTGGCGCGCGCCTGGAAGTGCGGGTCGTCGTTGGCGGCCATCTTCTCCTGCACGGCCTTCACCGACTCCGCCTCGATGCGGGCCTGGGCCGGGTCGTACACGCCGCAGGGCAGGTCGCAGTGCGCGCTGACCTTGACCTTGGGGGCAAACAGGCGGGAAAGCATGGAGCGTTCCTTCCTCGTGATCGTCTTCTCAGGTGGGACATTACTCCCTGCGGGAGGGCTTTTCGCGGGTGCCCCCATGGGCTTAGGACAAAAGTCCGGGGTCAGACTGAGACTGGTGGAGGAACGGAGCGGGGAGGTGCCGGGCATGCCGGAACCGTTGCAGGAGACCGAGCGGGGGAGGGCGGCCGCGCCCTTCGGGCTGGCCGAGGTCACCGGTCCGTCCATGGTGCCCACGCTCCACCACGGGGATCAGCTCGTGGTGCAGTACGGCGCCCGGGTACGGCCGGGCGACGTGGTGGTGCTGCGGCATCCCTTCCAGCAGGACCTGCTGGTCGTCAAACGCGCCGCCGAGCGCCGCGAGGGCGGGTGGTGGGTGCTCGGTGACAACGCCTTCGCGGGCGGCGACAGCACGGACTACGGCACGGTGCCCGACGAACTGGTCCTCGGCAGGGTGCGGCTGCGCTACCGTCCGCGGCGGCGGGATCAGCGCTCGCCGCTGGCGGTGCTGCGCTGGGCGCTGTCGGCCGCGAGGCCCGTGGGGGGCGTCCGGTCCGTCTCCAGGCGCTTGCGGGCGCGGTAGGCGGCCACGTTCGCGCGGGTGGCGCAGCGGTCGGAGCAGTAGCGCCGGGAGCGGTTGGTCGAGGTGTCGAGGTAGGCGTTGCGGCACGGGCTCGCCTCGCACAGGCCGAGCCGGTCCACGCCGTGCTCCGTCAGGTGGAAGGCCAGGCCCATCGCCGCGATCGCGGCGTACCCCGCCGTCGCGTTCGAGGGGTGGTCGGCCAGGTGCATGTGCCACAGCGGCCGGCCGTCGTCGTCGCGGACGTCGTGGCCGGAGATCTGCGGGTTCACCGGGAACTCCAGCAGCAGGGAGTTCAGCAGGTCCACCGCGAGGGTCTCGTCGCCGTCGTCGGCAGCCTCGAAGACCGCGCGCAGCCGGCCGCGGACCGAGCGGAACCGGGTGACGTCCGCGTCGGTGGCGCGGCGGGCGGCGGACCGGCTGGCGCCGAAGAGCGCGCGGACGGCCTCGACCGAGGTCAGCGCGTCCTTGCCCCGGGCCGGGTCCTCGCTGTTGACGAGACGCACGGCGTAATCCGAGTAATGGGCAAGTTCCACTTGTAGTCCTTACCGGGGGCTTGGTGGTCGTGCACGCGTCGGGGACGCGGCCGGGTAACGGCTGAGGGTGCTCCCAGGGTATTACGCCCGCGCCGGAAGGAAGGCCTCCGAAATTTCCTGGGCGTCTGCTGCGTCCTGCGGGGCTCCCCACCGCACTGGAAGGGTGAGACGGTCCGCCACCGGACGGACCGGGAGAGGGGGAGGGATGACGCGGGGCGCGGAAGCGGCTCTGCACGCCTTCGTCGCGGGAAGACGGACGGCGTTGTTCCGCAGCGCACTCCTGCTGTGCGGCGACCGCGACGAGGCCGACGACCTCGTCCAGACGACGCTCGTCAAGGTCGTCCTCGGGGCGCGCCGGCACGGGCGGCTGGACAACCTGGAGGCCTACGCGCGCAAGACGCTGGTCAACACCTTCATCGCGGGACGACGCCGGTTCTGGCGGCGTGAGCGCTCCTACGGCGAGCTGCCCGACGTCGCGGCCCGGCCGACGGACCGGGACGCCGGGCTGGTGGTCCGCGCCGCGCTCGCCGCGCTGCCGCCGAAGCAGCGGGCGGTGCTGGTGCTGCGCTACTGGGAGGACCTCGGCGTCGCCGCCACCGCCGAGCTGCTGGGGATGCGGGAGAGCACGGTCAAGAGCCACACGGCGAGGGGGCTCGCGGCGCTGCGGGCCGTGGTACGGGAGGAATTCGTATGAACGAGCAGGACACGGTGCGGGATCTGCTGGGGCTGGCGGTCGACTCGGTCGAACCGCCGGCCGCCCGCAGCGGCGAGAGCGTCTTCGCCCGGGCCGCGGCGCTACGGCGCCGGCGGCGGGTGGCGGTCACGGGTGCGGTGGCGGTCGTGGTCGCCGGGGGGGTCGCCCTCGGGACGGGGGTCCTGCCGGGCGGGACCGGGGGGCAGAACGTGACCGCCGTCGGGGTCGGCGGCTCGGGGGCCCACGCGGGGGCGGCCGGCTTCGCGAAGCTGCTGCCCGCCGGGGTGGGCACGGTGCGCAAGGTCGCACAGGGCTACGTGGGCCTGGAGGGCAGGCTCGTGCGGGGGGAGCGCGGGGCCGGGCCTTACGACGGGGCGTACTCCGTCACGCGGGACACGGGTGTCGGCTACCTCACGGTCGTCGTGCGCAAGCCGGCCGGGACGGCTCGCGTCGCCTGCCCCACGCCTGCTCCGAAGGGGGTGGCGGACTGCGTCACGGAGAAGGTGCCCGGAGGCGGACAGCTGAAGACCTGGCGGTCGCCCGACAAGACCATGCCCAAGTTCTCGTACGCCTTGACGGCTCAGCTGACGTTGAAGGACGGCACCGTCCTGACCGTCACGTCCTGGGTCGACGCCCAGGGCGGGGCACCGTACCGGACGATGTTCACCTACCCGCTGACCCAGCCTCAGCTGCGGCAACTGGCGCTGAATCCGGCACTGTTGCCCTGAGCGCACACACGGGGAAGGGGCGGTACGGGAATCCCGTACCGCCCCTCCTCACGCGTGCCGTACCGCTACAGCACCTTGGACAGGAACGCCTGCGTCCGCTCGTGCTGCGGGTTCGTCAGGACGTCACGCGGGTTCCCCGACTCGACGACCACGCCGCCGTCCATGAAGACCAGGCTGTCGCCGACCTCGCGGGCGAAGCCCATCTCGTGCGTGACGACGACCATCGTCATCCCTGACTCGGCGAGGTCGCGCATGACGTCGAGGACGTCGCCGACCAGCTCCGGGTCGAGGGCCGAGGTCGGCTCGTCGAACAGCATCAGCTTCGGGTCCATCGCCAGCGCCCGGGCGATCGCCACGCGCTGCTGCTGACCTCCGGAGAGCTGCGCAGGGTAGCTGCCGGCCTTGTCGGCCAGGCCGACCCGGTCCAGCAGCTCCCGTGCCCGCTCCCGGGCCTGGGCCTTGCCGACGCCCTTGACCTGGACCGGGGCCTCGATCACGTTCTCCGCCGCCGTCATGTGCGGGAACAGGTTGAACCGCTGGAACACCATGCCGATGTCCCGGCGCTTCAGCGAGACCTCGCTGTCCTTGAGCTCGTACAGCTTGTCGCCCTTCTGGCGGTAGCCCACCAGGTCCCCGTCGACGTACAGCCGGCCGGCGTTGATCTTCTCGAGGTGGTTGATGCACCTCAGGAACGTCGACTTGCCGGAGCCGGACGGGCCGATGAGGCAGAACACCTCGCCGTTCTTGACCTCAAGGTCTATGCCCTTGAGGACCTCGACCGCGCCGAAGGACTTGTGGACGCCCTCGGCCTTCACCATCGCGGTCATGCCGCACCCCTTTCGCGGCCGATCGTGAACAGGTTCGCCCGGATCTTCTGGAAGATCGTGGGCGGCAGGCTACGGCTCGAGCCGCGGGCGTAGTAGCGCTCCAGGTAGTACTGGAAGACGCTGAAGACGCTGGTCATCACCAGGTACCAGATGGAGGCGACGAACAGCAGCTCCATCACGGCGAACGAGGAGGAGCCGATCACCGACGTCGAGCGCAGCAGCTCGTTGTACGTCACCACGTACACCAGCGACGAGGTCTTCAGCATGTTGATGAACTCGTTGCCGGTCGGCGGCACGATGACCCGCATCGCCTGCGGGATGACGATCCGGCGCAGCGTCTTGCCGTGGCTCATGCCGAGCGCGTGGGCCGCCTCGGTCTGGCCCTCGTCGACGGCCAGCAGGCCGGCCCGGCAGATCTCGGCCATGTACGCGGCCTCGTTCAGACCGAGGCCGAGCAGGGCGCACATGAACGGCGTCATGACGTCCGTCATCTCGTCCTTGTAGATCGGACCGAGGTTCAGCATCGGGAAGATCAGCGCCAGGTTGAACCACATCAGCAGCTGCACATACACCGGGGTGCCCCGGAAGAACCAGATGTACAGCCAGGCGACCGTGCTGGTCACCGGGTTCTTCGACAGCCGCATCACGGCCAGCACGACGCCCAGGACGACGCCCAGCACCATGGACAGGATGCTGATCAGCAGGGTGCGCCCGGCGCCCGCGATCACGGTCGAGTCGAACAGCTGGTCGCCGACCGTGTCCCACTGGATGTCACCGTGGGCGAAGGCGTTGACCAGCAGCGCGAGCAGCGCGATGACGATGACCGCGCTGACATAGCGGCCGTAGTGGCGCACCGGGATCGCCTTGATGGCCTCCGGCGGCCCGGAGAACGCCGCGTCCTCGGCGACCGGCGGGGTGTCCTCGGGTGGTGCGCCCGCGGAGGACTTGTCGAGCTTGTCAGTCATGGGGACTGCCCTTCGAAGACTTCAGGAGGTGCGGGGTGGATCACTTGCCGCCGTTGATCGCGGCAGCCTTGATCGCGCCGCTCTCGGCGCCCCACTTCTCCAGCACCTTCTGGTAGGAGCCGTCCTTGATGATCGCGTCGACGGCCTCCTTGAGGGCGTCGCGCAGCTGGGTGTTCTTCTTGTCGACGACGATGCCGAACGGGGCGGCCTCGTACTGCTCGTCGAGCACCTCGAAGGTGCTGCCGTTGCCCGCCTTGCGGGCCATGTCCACGGCGACCGGGTAGTCGTTGACGCCGGCCACGGCGCCGCCGGACTTCACGCGGGTCTGGGCCTCGGTGTCGTTCTCGAAGGACTCGATCTTGAGGGCCTTCTTGCCGCCGTCCGTGCACTTCTTGGACTGCGCCTGCAGGGCCTCCTCGTAGGTGGTGCCCCGCTGCACCGCGACCGTCTGACCGCACAGGTCGTCCATGGTCTTGACGCCCTTGGGGTTGCCCTTCTTGACGTAGATGGCCGTGCCCGCGGTGAAGTAGTCGACGAAGTCGACGCCCTCGCCCAGCTTCTTGCCCTTGTCGTCCAGGCCCTCCTGGCGCTGCTTGTTGTCCGTGATGGACGACATGGCGACGTTGTAACGGCCGGTGTTGACGGCGGTGATCAGGGTGTCGAAGCCACCTGAGGTGAACTGGAAGTCGACGCCGAGCTGCTTGCCGAGCGCGGCGGCGATGTCCGGGTCGACGCCCACGATCTTGCCGCCCTCGACGGACTCCATGGGGGCGTACTCGGCGTTGGTGCCGACCTTGATGACGCCGGACTTCTGGATCTCGGCCGGGAGCTTCGAGAAGAGCGGGGCCTTGTTGGAGCCGCTGGACGACTCGGAGGAGCTTCCGCCGCTCTCGGTCTGGTCCCCGCAGGCGGTGAGCAGCAGGGCGCCCGCGACCGCGAGGGATCCGACCGCTGCCAGGCGGGTGCGCGCGGCGGTCGTGGTTCGGGTGGAGCGTGCGGTCATGGTGGGTTCCTCCGGCGGATGGATGGAGATGCCGATGGGGCGACACAGCCGAGGGGCCGACCATGCCGTTGGGTCGACGAGAACACACACCTTCGGGTGTCGCGACCTCGTGTGATGACGGCATCTTGCCATTCGGACGACTCCATTCAGGGGGGCAGCCATGTCAAAATCGGATAACGGGCGACCCCCGAACCACATCAGTCCGGTACAACACGACCGGACGGAGCCGGACCATCTGCGGGAATCCCCCGTTCCGGCCGAAAAATCTCCGGTTCCTCCCGCAGGGCGATCATCGCGGCGTGGCGCGTCCGGCGACGTGCTTTCTTGTCGAGGCATTGTCAAGAGGACTCACGGAGTTCCGGGCGTCCCCCCACATGAGTCATGTCACTCGCGGCGACCTCTGTCGAAGTTCCACACAGCGAGCGATGTGACCTTGCACCGAATGGACTCGTCGCCGTGGTTCCCGTCCGGTAAGAAGGTTCTTCACACCCCTCATCCGGGGCTCAGGGCGCGTGTGCGGCGCGCCCGACGCGCAGACGCCCGTACGCATCACCTCGGCTCTGCGCGATGCCCGCCCACTTCTCAATCAGGAGTGGCCACCCTCAAACCATGCAGACCTAAGGGGTAAGACACAGTGGCAGCGGAGATCGTCAATCCTCGCAGCGAGAGCGCCGACGGAACGGGCCAGGAGGGCGGTGCGGAGCCCCTCGACCCGTTCGACCCGGTGTTCGCGCTGCACCGTGGTGGAAAGATGGCCGTCCAGGCCACCGTCCCGATCCGCGACAAGGACGACCTGTCCCTCGCCTACACGCCCGGCGTCGCTCGCGTGTGCACCGCGATCGCGGAACAGCCGGACCTGGTGAACGACTACACCTGGAAGTCGTCCGTCGTCGCGGTCGTGACCGACGGCACGGCCGTGCTCGGGCTCGGTGACATCGGCCCGGAGGCCTCCCTCCCGGTCATGGAAGGCAAGGCGATCCTGTTCAAGCAGTTCGGCGGTGTCGACGCGGTTCCCATCGCGCTCGCCTGCACGGACGTGGACGAGATCGTCGAGACGGTGGTGCGCCTCGCGCCCTCGTTCGGCGGAGTCAACCTGGAGGACATCTCGGCGCCGCGATGCTTCGAGATCGAGCGCAGGCTCCAGGAAGAGCTCGACATCCCGATCTTCCACGACGACCAGCACGGCACGGCGATCGTGACGCTGGCGGCGCTGCGCAACGCGGCGCGGCTGAGCGGGCGCGGCATCGGCGAGCTGCGGGCGGTCATCTCGGGCGCCGGGGCGGCCGGCGTCGCCATCGCCAGGATGCTCATCGAGGCGGGCATCGGGGACGTCGCGGTCGCCGACCGCAAGGGCATCGTCTCCGCGGACCGGAGCGACCTGACCGACGTCAAGCGCGAGCTGGCCGGGTTCACCAACAAGGCCGGGCTGAGCGGTTCGCTCGAGCACGCGCTGTCCGGCGCCGACGTGTTCATCGGCGTTTCCGGCGGCACCGTCGCGGAGGAGGCGGTGGCCTCGATGGCGAAGGGCGCGTTCGTCTTCGCCATGGCCAACCCGAACCCCGAGGTGCACCCGGACGTCGCCCACAAGTACGCGGCCGTCGTCGCGACCGGGCGGTCGGACTTCCCGAACCAGATCAACAACGTGCTGGCGTTCCCGGGGATCTTCGCCGGCGCGCTGCAGGTGCGGGCGTCGCGGATCACCGAGGGCATGAAGCTCGCGGCGGCCGAGGCGCTGGCGGGAGTCGTCGGCGACGAGCTCGCGGCGGACTACGTGATTCCGTCACCGTTCGACGAGCGGGTCGCTCCCGCGGTGACTGCGGCGGTTGCCGCGGCTGCTCGGGCCGAAGGGGTTGCTCGTCGCTGACGTGTGCCTCCGAATGGTCCCGTCCGGGAGGGCGGGGCCATTTCTTTGCCCGCCCGCCCGCCCGTTCGGGTGATGACGAGGCGCCGTCCCCGGGGGCTGCCGCCCCCGGACCCCCGCATCGGCCCTGAACGGGCCTCGTCCTCAATCGCCGGACGGGCTGGGGTGGTCGGCCGGGGTCTGGTGGGTGCCGGTGGGTGATGGGCTGGGGTGGTCGACGGGGGTTTGGTCGGTGCCGGTGGGTGGGCTGGGGTGGTCGGCCGGGGTCTGGTGGGTGCCGGCGGGTGATGGGCTGGGATGGTCGGTCGGGGTTCGGTCGGGGTCGTGGGGTGGGAGCGCAAGAGGGTATGTCTCACAGTGCCGTCCGGTTTCGCCGGCCGCCGCCGGACCCTAGGGTCGGTTGCATGTTCGCCGCCTACGCCGCCCGTATCGACCGTGACCAGCCGCTTTCCGGACTGGAGTTGGGGGAGCGTCCGGCCCCCGAGGCCCGGCCCGGCTGGAGCACCGTCGATGTCAGGGCCGCTTCCCTCAACCATCACGATCTCTGGTCGCTCAAGGGCGTCGGCCTCCCGGAGGGCCGGCTGCCGATGATCCTCGGCTGCGACGCCGCGGGCGTCGACGAGGACGGCAACGAGGTCGTCCTGCACTCCGTCATCGGGCAGACGGGGCACGGCGTCGGGCCCGACGAGCCGCGTTCGATCCTCACCGAGCGGTACCAGGGCACCTTCGCCGAGCAGGTCGCCGTGCCGACCTGGAACATCCTGCCCAAGCCGAAGGAACTCTCCTTCGCGGAGGCCGCCTGTCTGCCCACGGCCTGGCTGACGGCGTACCGGATGCTCTTCACCAACGCCGGCGTGCGCCCCGGCGACTCCGTTCTGGTGCAGGGCGCCGGCGGTGGCGTGGCCACGGCGGCCATCGTGCTGGGCAGGGCGGCCGGGCTGCGGGTCTTCGCGACCAGCCGGGACGAGGCCAAGCGCAAGCGGGCGCTGGAGCTGGGGGCCGTCGAGGCGGTGGAGCCGGGCGCACGGCTGCCGCAGCGGGTGGACGCGGTCATCGAGACCGTCGGCGCGGCGACCTGGTCGCATTCGGTGAAGTCCCTGCGGCCCGGCGGCACGCTCGTCATCTCGGGCGCCACGAGCGGCGACCGTCCCTCGCACGCCGAGCTGACCAGGATCTTCTTCCTCGAGCTGAAGGTCGTCGGCTCCACCATGGGCTCGAAGGACGAACTGGAGGACCTGCTGTCCTTCTGCGCCGCCACCGGTGTCCGCCCCGTCATCGACGAGGTGCTGCCGCTCGACCGGGCCCGCGAGGGGTTCGAACGGCTCGCGTCCGGCGACCTGTTCGGCAAGATCGTGCTCACCAACGGCTGAGCGGCGGACCGCGGGTCGGGAGCGGGTCGAGGGCGGGTCCGGGGAATCCGGGCTCGCCTTTCGCATGCCGACGGTGTCAACAATGGTTGACACCGGGCGGATGTCAACGTAAGTTGACATGCATGACCGAAGCAACGGATCTTGCCGAGCGCGCCGGCGACCGTGATCCACGAGTCGGGCTGCGCGCCGTGGCGGCACTGCGCCGACTGCTGGAGCAGTTGGAGGCGGTGCAGGTGCGCAGTGCGCGCAACCAGGGCTGGTCGTGGCAGGAGATCGCCGCGGAGCTCGGTGTCAGCAGGCAGGCCGTGCACAAGAAGTACGGGAGGCAGTGATGTTCGAGCGATTCACGAAGGACGCCCGTGCGGTGGTCGAGGGCGCCGTGGGGCACGCCGAACGGGAGGGCGCGACACGGGTCGAGGAGACGCACGTCCTGCTGTCGCTGCTCGACCGCGAGGGCAGCCGCGGTTCCTTCGCGCTGGCCTCGCTGGGTCTGCCGCCCGGCGGTCGGGCGGGGCTGGTGCGGGACCTGGACGAGACGCGCCGCCGCGGTGGACTCTCCCGGGCCGACGCGGACGCCCTGTCGGGGCTGGGCATCGACCTGGCGGAGATCGTGTCCCGGGTCGAGGAGACGCACGGCGAAGGCGCGCTGGCCGCGGCCGGCCGGGGCGGCCTCCTGCGCGGACGGTCCGGCCGGCGACCCTTCGGCCGCGGCGCCAAGGACCTGCTCACCGGGACCCTGCGGGTGGCCGTCGCCCACAGCGAACGGCACATCGGCGACGAGCATCTGCTGCTCGCCCTGACCGCCCGCCGCGGTGTCCCCTCGGAGATCCTCGCCGACCACGGCGTCACGCACGCGTCCCTGACCCGGGTGCTCTACGGCGACCAGGGGCGAGGGGACGACTCCGGGGCAGCCGGGGCCGGGGCCGGCTGAGGTCACCGGCCCCGGTCGGTGGGGAGCGTCACGCCTTGGGGGTGCGCAGTATCACCCCGATGTGAGCCGCCGCCGTGGACAGGTGGCGGCGCGCCTCGCGGAGTTGGTCCGCCGTGACGCCGTGGTCGCGGGCCGCGTCCCGGATGTCGTCCCGGAAGCGGTCCAGGAGGCGGTCCAGGTCGCGGGCCGGGTCGCCGCCGGTGTCCTCGTGGGCCCAGGCCGGCTCGTACGCTGCGGGGAAGTCCTCCGGGGTGCCGGAGTAGTCCGGGGTGCCCGAGAGGTCCTGGGCGGGGGAGCGGTCCGTCGTGCCGGGGCGTTCCGGACGCCCGGCCGTCTTCCGGTCCGTCGTGCCGGCGGCGCGGCCGAAGCCGAAGTCCCTGCCGTACCCCCTGCCGAAGTCCTTGCCGAACTCGCCGAACTCCTTGGCCAGTTCGGTCAGGCCCTCGCGGACGCCCGTCGGCCAGTCACCCCGGGCGAAGTGGTCCTGGACCTGTTCCTGCACCCGGCGGGCGATGCGCTGCACCTCTTCCTGAGCCTGGCTGCGGGCGTTCTCCTGTGCCTCTTCGGCCTGGCGGCGTGCCCGCTGGGCCTCGTCGCGGGCGCGGCGGCTCTCGTCCTTCGCCCGGCGCGCCTGTTCCTTCCACTCCTGCTTGACGCGGCGCATCTCCTCCTTGGCGGCACGCCAGGCCTCACTGTCGCCGTACTCGCCGCTCTCGCCGTTCTCCCCATGGGGCGCGTGGGTTCCGTGGTCGCCGGGCTCCGCCGCCTTCGGGCGGCCTGCGCCCCGGCGTGCCTCGGAGGCCGCCGCCCGCATCTCGCGGCGCAGATCGCCCGCCGCCCCGCGCACGTCGGCCCGGATCTCGGCGGCCAGTTCGGCGACCGACTCGCGGATCTCCAGCTCCAGGTCGGCCAGTTCGCCGCTGCGGTCCGCGAGTTCGGCACGGCCCGCGTCGGTGATCGCGTAGACCTTGCGGCCGCCCTCGGTGGTGTGGGTGACCAGACCCTCGGCCTCCAGTTTGGCCAGCCGCGGGTACACCGTGCCCGCCGAGGGGGCGTAGAGGCCCTGGAAGCGTTCCTCGAGAAGGCGGATCACCTCATAGCCGTGGCGCGGCGCCTCGTCCAGCAGCTTCAGCAGGTAGAGGCGGAGACGGCCGTGGGCGAAGACGGGAGGCATGTCAGAACACCTTCTTGTCGGTCGTGCTGTCGGCCGGGTCGCTCGCGGAGCCCTCGGCGCCCGGGCCGGAAGCGGCATTGTCCCCCGGTTCGGCGGACGCGCCGGCGCGCTCCTGCGGCCCCCGGTCCGCCCTTGGCGTCCGCGCGCGCCCGTCCTCCCGCGCATCCGTCGTCCCGTGCCCCGCCGAGTCCGCCGAGTCCGCAGCGTCCTCCGTCGGAGGCCTTCTGAGCAGGGCGATCGAGCCGGAGATCGTGGTCGCCCTGAGCTTGCCGTTGCCGGCGCCCAGCCGGCCAGTGATGCGCTTGGCGCCCCACTGGCCGCTGACCCGCAGGTCCTCGAAGGCGTTGGAGACCGAGCCGCTCGCGGTGTTCGCCTCCACCTGCGCGTCGGCCGGATGGGGCAGCCGGATGGCGATTTCGCCCGAGACGCTGGTCAGGTCGATCCGCGTGGGACGGCTCGCGGGGTCGAGGTCGACGATCATCGACCCGCTCACGGAGTCGGCCTTCACGGAGGAGCCGGCCTCGACCACGGTCAGGTCCCCGGAGACGGAGTTGAAGCGCAGGTCGCCGGTGAGGGCCTGCGCCTCCACGCTGCCCGAGACGGTGTCGGCGCGCACCGGACCGGCGAGACCGACCAGGGTGGTGTCCCCGTTGACGCCCTTCACCTCGGCGTGGCCGTCGATGCCGGAGACCACCGCGGCGGCGCTCACCACGCCCACCTCCACCCGGGTGCCGACCGGCACGGCGAGCGAGACGACGGCCCTGCGACGCCAGCCCTTGCGGTCGAGCCATTTGAGGAAGCCCTTCCAGGGCAGGTCCTCGTAGGCCACGGTCAGGGTCCCGTCGCGGTGGCTGACCACCAGCGGCGGGCCGTCGACCTCGGAGACCTCCAGGCGGGCGGGGCCCTCGTCGGTGCCCACCACGTTCACCGTGCCTTCGACGATGCGTACGTGCAGTTCGCTCACGGGTTCGTCGAACGAGAGTTTCCCCGGTTCGGCGACGGACCACTCGGACATGGTGCGGACCTCCTAGAACGGCACACGACGCGACGCGTCGGCGACGCGCCATATCGCGTCTCCCGTAAAACACGATATATCGCGGTCGTCGAAAGTCAAGAAAGGAAAAAAGGGGCGTCCGAGACGCCCCTTCCCACGCGGCGGCCGCCGGGCCGCCGTGCACCGCCTACTCGTCGTCCTCGTCGTCGTCCAGCCGCGCCAGCCATGTCGCCAGCCGCTCCACCGGCACCTCGAAGTCCGGGTTCAGGTCGACGAACGTTCTCAGCTGCTCGGCGAGCCACTCGAAGGTGACCTCCTCCTCGCCGCGCCGCTTCTCGAGTTCCTCGATTCCGCGATCGGTGAAGTACATGGATCGTGCTCCGTGGGTCGGTCGCAGGGGTAGGGGCCCTCCGTCGGGGGAAGGACCCTTGTTCCTGCGAGGGGAGGAAGTGCTCCGCTCTCCGTGGGGGAGGGGTCAGGAAAAGGATAGGCGCAGGGGGGCGCGGGCCTGTGGGCCGCAGGCTCCCCGCGCGGACGGATCCCGCTGCCGGCCCGCGCACCCGCGGGAGGGGCAGGAGGGACTGGGGGAACGGGGGAGTGGCATGAGCGGTGAGGACGTGACACGGGTGGCGCGCGTCGCGCTGCCGGACGGGACGCCCGTCTGGGCCCGGATCTCGGACGCGGGTGAGCTGTCCGCGCCGTCCGGGCGGCTGTCGTACAGCGACACCGGGTTCGCCGAGCGGGTGGAGGCGAGCGTGGAGAGCCTGCACGCGCTCGTCACGGGGGTCGCACGGTCGCTGGCGGAGCCGCTGCGGGCGGTGCGGCCGGACGAGGTGAGCGTCGAGTTCGGCATCGAGCTGACCGCCAAGGCCGGGAAGGTCGTCGGCCTGCTGGCCGACGGTGAGGCCAAAGCCGGCATCACGGTCACCCTGACCTGGAACAGCGGTCCTCCCGACCTCGACGCGCCGCCGGCCGGCACGACCGCCGGCACGGACGCCCGCGCGCGTGACGGCTCCTCGGCCCATTCGTCGGCAGCACCGGCTCCACCGGCTCCACCCGCCTCGCCGCCCCCGCCGCCCTTACCCCCGTCGCCGGTCTCGCCGCCGCCGCCCACCTCGCCGCCGCCACCTGTCTCATCCGCCGCCCCCGCCGCATCCGGCGTCGACGGGACGCGGCGCGCGGGCGCGTCCCCCGGCGCGCCGATGCACGGGGGGGCCGACGGCGCCGTCGGCGGGGGCGGAGCATGACGGGCGGGCACGCCCCGGGCGCATCGAACGCGTTCGACGCGGCCCGCCGTGCGCTGCGTGGACTCGTCGTGGCGGCGACCGTGCGCATTCATCGCCCGGTGGTCGGGTATGCCCTGGATGAGCCCGGGACGTTCCTCGGCAGCGGCTTCTTCGTCGCTCCCAACTGGGTTCTGACCTGCGCACACGTGGCCTGCGGCGGGGAGGGGGGCAAGGTTGCCGTGGTGTATGAGACGGCTCCGGGACGGGGTGCCTCGAGCGCGCCCGGCAGGGTGGTGGCGACGCTGCCCGAGCGTGCCGGGCGGGCCGCGTCCGCCGGCAACTGGCCGGCTCCGGACCTGGCGCTGGTGCAGTTGACCGAACCGGTCGACGACCACGAGTGCGTGTACGTCTCCGAGCGTCCGGCGGCCTACTACGGCGAAGGCCGGGTGCTGTACGCGGGCTGGACCGAGAACGAGGGCCGGTTGCAGGTCCTGGACGGCACGCTCACGGTGCAGGGGACGATCGGCGGCTGGTCCTCGGACGTGCAGATGCGGCTGGGCGACAACGACCTGCCCTACGGCGTCTCGGGCGGGCCGGTGATCGACCCGGTGCGCGGCGAGGTGATCGGCGTCCTGAAGGCGCGCTCGGACCACCGGCCGGGCGGCACCTCCACCGGGATCGAGCAGCTGCGCACCCTTCGGGTGCCCGCGGAGGCGGTGCCGGCCGAGCACAGCGACCTCTACCAGGCGGTCTTCCACGCCCATGACCGCTACCACCGCGACCGGCAGCGCCACCCGGCCTCCCGGCGGCAGACCTGGACCGACGTGCAGGGCAGGCTGGGCGCCCGACCGGGCCGCACTCTCAGTCCGGACGAGCGGATCCAGCTGCTGGGCCGGCTCGCCGAGCTCCCGCCGCCCGAGAGCACCCGAGGTCTGCTGGACATCCTCGACTCCCTCCCCGACCTCCAGGGTCCCGTTCCGCTGCCCGCACCGCGCGGCTGGCGCGACGGTCTCGGCGCGCTGTACGAGAGCGCGAGTGACGACGGGGCGCTGGAGCTGGTGCTCGACTACGCGATGCGGGCGATGTCCGCGCCGCGCCCGTTCGTCGTGCCCAGCACCCCGGACGCCGAGAAGGCCCTGTGGGTCTGGGTCTGGCAGGCCGCGCAGCGGCTGAGCGCCCGCTACCGGTCCGGCCTCGCCGAGCAGCGGATCGCGCGGCTGCGCCGGCGGGACGGGACGGGGCACGACGCCCCCGACACGGTCTCCGGAGGCGCGCCCGCCGTGGACGGTCCCGGCGGGCGCGGGCGCGGGCGTGGCCGGCGGCGCGGGCAGGGCGCACCCGCGCGTGCCCGTGGCGGTGCCCCGGGCAGCGCGGCCCGGCCCTCCGCCCTGCTCGAGCTGGTGCGGCGCGGCTGGGAGCCGGACCGCTGCGACTGGTCGGTCTGCGTGACCGTTCCCGGCGGCGAGGCCGTACGGCTGCACGAGGCGGAGCGCACGCCGCTGGCCGAGCTGCCCGGCCTCCTCGCCGGACCGCTCGCGGAGGCCTTCCGCCACTGCGACGAGCCCGGCAGGCCCGCGCTGCTCCAGGTGGCGCTGCCGCACGCGCTGCTCGGCCTCGAAGTGGACGCCTGGCAACTCCCACCGGACGAGGCACCGTTGGGGACCCTGCGGCCCGTCGTCGTGCGCTGCGCGGACCGCGACCGGCTGCCCGACGGGGCGTTCGGGGCGTACGACGACGCAGGCGACGACGACGCGGGCCACTGGCGCGACCCGCAGGACCCGCAGGACCCGCAGGACTGGCGGGGCCCTGAGGGTGAGGGAAGTCCGCAGGCCCCGCGAGACGCCGAAGAGCAAGGCCAGTACGGCGAGTACGACGAGGACGTGGACGCGGAACGCCGGGCCCGCTGGCGCTGGCTGCACGCGCACCGCGCGCGGGCCGAAGTCCTCGACTGCGACGAGGGGTTGCGCAAACCCGTGCCGACCGTGGAGCAGTTGCGCGCCCTGTCGCACGGTACGGTCCCGGTGCTCTGCCGTTACGGCGACCTCCGTTACGAGGACGACGCGGAGGCCCTCGCCCGGATCGTGCTCGGCGGCTACGGCGTGGCCCTGTGGCGCCGACGGCGCGGCCGGTCGGACGCGGTCTGCGGCGAGTTCCACCGCGGCACGATCGACGAGATCGCCGAGCCGCCCACCGCGCAGCACCTTCCCGAGGCCGTCCACGACCTCCGGGTACGACTGCGCGAGGGCCGCACGGAGTCCTTCTGGGCCGACGGCGTGGCCCTGTTGTACGACGATCCCCACCAGCCCCTCCCCGGAACGGGTGACCTGCTGGAAGCCCCTTGAGGCACCCGTCCGCGGGGCCGGCCGGCCCCTTACCAGGCACCCCCAGGATGGATAACGTGATGCACGTTCGGACCGCCGCGGCAGTGGACGAGTGACGAGGACCGGATCATGACCGAATCCAGTGAGTGGCTCATCTACCGAGGCGCCGGCGAACCGCACGACGGAATCGAGCGGCTGCCCGACCCTCCCCCGTGGCGGGACTTCACCAGCCGGGACGCGGCGGGGTCGGGCGACGGCTCCCAGGACCGCAGGCTCGGCGCGCACCGGCATCTGGCGGAACTGCACCGTCCGGGCGCCGAGGAGCTGGAGATGATCAACGCGGCGCTGTATCTGCGCCGTCCGCTGCTCGTCACGGGCAGTCCCGGCGCGGGCAAGAGCACCCTGGCCCACTCGGTGGCGTACGAACTCGGCCTCGGCGGCGTGCTGCGCTGGTCCATCGTCAGCCGGTCCGCACTGCAGGACGGGCTCTACCACTACGACGCCATCGCCCGGCTCCAGGACGTGCAGATCGCCGCCCAGGGCGGGTTCGGGTCGGCGGCCGGCTCGCCGGGGGCGGTCGAGGGCATCGGCAGCTACATCCGGCTGGGGCCGCTCGGCACCGCCCTGCTGCCCTCCGACACGCCGCGCGTGCTGCTCATCGACGAACTGGACAAGAGCGACATCGACCTGCCCAACGACCTGCTGAACGTCCTGGAGGAGGGCGAGTTCGCGATACCCGAGCTGGAGCGGATCGCCGACCGGCTGCCGGACGGCGAGGCGGAGGTGCTCACCGCCGACGGCGTGAAGGTGCGGGTGCGCGACGGGCGGGTGCGCTGCCGCGCCTTCCCGTTCGTCGTGCTCACCAGCAACGGGGAGCGCGACTTCCCGGCCCCGCTGATGCGCCGGTGCATCCACCTGGAGCTGGGGCGCCCCGACCACAACCGGCTCGCCACCTTCGTCCGCGCGCATCTCGGTGACGAGGCGGCCCGCGCGGGGGACGATCTGATCACGCGGTTCCTGGAGCGGTCACGCAGTGAACTCCTCGCCGCGGACCAGCTGTTGAACGCGATCTACCTCACCGACGCGGCCGCGCCGCCCAGTCGTGACCGGCTGGCCGACCTGCTCATCCAGCGACTCGACCGCCCGAGGTGAGGGCCTGATGCCCGACGCAGCGGCCCGCCACGGCCCCGTCCCGCCCGACGACCACCACCGTCACGACCATCACCGTGACGATCAGGACCACCACGGCGATCCCTCGGCCTCCCCGCCCCCGACCTCGGCATCGACCCCGGCACCGAACCCCGCCACGGCCCCGGCCCCCGACGAGGGCGACCCTCTCGCCGAACTGGTCGCGCGACTGCGCGGGGTGGGGCTCGATCCGGACGTGGAGCAGTTGTGCGACGCGCTGTGGCTGGCGCGGTGGACCCGGCCGGCGGACGTCTCCGAAGCGGAGGAGCCGCCGACCGCGGCCGAAGGCCGGCCCGCGTTCCGGCCCGACGGCGGCCAGGGCGGGGGCCAGGACCCAGGGGGGCGGGGGGAGCGGCCCGAGCGGCCGGAGCCGCCGCCGCAGGAGGTGGGCGCCGACGGACGGGTGAGCCTGTACCCGGTGCCTCAGGACGGAGTCCCGCGCGCCCGTGGCGCGGGCCGGGCCGCCGCGCTGCCGGTGGGCGTGCCCGCCGCCCCCGCGCTGCCCGCCCCGCTGGAACTCCAGCGCGCGCTGCGGCGGTTGCAGCGCTACCGGAGCCCGGCGCCGCCGCTGCGCATGCGGCTCGACGAGACGGCGACGGCGGAGCGCAGCGCACAGGCGGGCGGTCTGATCATGCCCGTCCACCGCGCCGTGGTCCG
The DNA here is from genome assembly GCF_003032475.1 of Streptomyces sp. P3. Taxonomy (NCBI): domain Bacteria; kingdom Bacillati; phylum Actinomycetota; class Actinomycetes; order Kitasatosporales; family Streptomycetaceae; genus Streptomyces; species Streptomyces sp. P3. The sequence continues at coordinate 702,008 of NZ_CP028369.1, read as the reverse complement.
GGGCGACGCCCGGCTCCAACTGGTCCTGGACGCCTCGTCGTCGATGCGGGTCTGGGACCGGCTCTTCCTCGAACTGGAGCAGGTCTTCAGCCAGTTGGGGGCCTTCTCGGACATCAAGGTCAGCCATCTGCACCAGGGGCCGGACGGCGCCCCCGCGGTCAGCCGCAGCCCCGACGTGTACGCGGCGCCGCTGCACTCCACGGACCGGCTCAGCGACCCCACCGGCCGCCGGATCGTGCTCTTCGTGAGCGACTGCGCGGGCCCGCTGTGGCACAGCGGACAGGCGCACCGGCTGCTGCACCACCTCTCCCGGCAGGGCCCGGTCGCCGTGCTCCAGCCGCTTCCGCAGCGCCTGTGGAACCGCACCCGACTGCCCGTGGTCTTCTGCGAGTTGAGCCGCGGCGAGACGCTGGGCGGGGCTGCCGCGCTGCGGGTGCGCACCCCCTCCGGCGTTCCGGCGGAGGCCCACCGCGGGGCGCTGCCGGTGCCGGTGCTGCCGCCCGAGCCGGTGGCCCTCGGCGCCTGGGCCAGGCTGCTGTCCGGGGCCGGCGCGGGGCCGGTGCCGGGCGCCGTGGGCTGGGTGCGCGCCGACCAGCCGCCCGCCCCCGCAGGGCGCGCCGACCGGCGTCGCACCCCGTTCGAGCGGGTCAGCAGGTTCAGCTCCAGCGCCTCCCCGGCCGCCGGACGGCTCGCCGTGTACCTGGCCGCCGCGCCCCTGTGCCTGCCGGTCATGCAGCTCGTCCAGCGCACGATGCTGCCCGACTCGGGACCGTCGGAGCTCGCGGAGGTGCTGGTCGGCGGCCTGCTCACCCGCGAGTCGGAGGAGTACGCCGACGACGGCGCCCAGTGGTACCGCATCGATGCGGACGTGCGCGACGCCCTGCTGTCCCGGCTCGGCCGCGACGAGGCCATGCTGGTGCTCAAGCACTGCTCGGAGTACATCGAGCAGCGGTTCGGCAAGGGCGGCCCCAACTTTCCGGCGCTGGCCCTCGCCCAGCTCGGCGACGGCGGCGCCGGCCGCCCCTACACGCCCGCCACCGGCGCCGCGGGCCGCGCCGACCGGGCCGATCACGGGGACAACGGCGGCAACGGCGAGGAGGCGCCCGTGCCGCAGCCCTTCGCCGAGGTCGCCGCGCGCGTGCTGCGGCGGTTCATGCCGCTGCCCGAGCAGTTCGAGACGCCCGGCGGCCGCACCGGGCAGGGGCGTTCCGAGGAGCGGCCGACGCACCAGGCGGTCCGCCGGGCCCGCACGCTGATCGAGCGCTTCGACCGCGAGGGCATGATCCAGGACGCCATCGACGCGGTGCAGTTGCTGCGCGGCGCCACCGAGCACGAGCGACCCGCCGGGGCGGACCCCGAACTGTGGGCCGAGTACGCGCAGTGCACGCTGCGCCTGTGGGAGGTGCAGGGCGGCGACGACCTGCTGCAGGAGGCGGAGGCGGCCGCGGAGCGCGCCGCGGCTCACCCGAGGCGGCTGCACGAACGGGCCGTCCTGGCGCGCGTGCTGCACGCCGCGGCGACCGACCGCAGACGCCGCGCCGACCCGGCCGGCGCCCTTGACCTGCTGCGCCGCGCCGACCGCGAGTACGCCGTCGCCTGCGCGGCACCCGACCTCGACCACCACCAGGCCCTCGGACTCACCCTGGAGCGGGTGCGGGCCCTGGAGGCGCAGTGGCGGCTCGGCGGGGACAGCGCGCTGCTGCAGGGCGCCGTCGGCATGCTGGAGGCCTTCGCCGACGTCTGGCCCGACCGCCGGCAGCGGCCGCCCGAACTCCCCCTGGAGCACGGCCGTGTCCTGCTGCGCCTCTCCGGCGCCACCGCCGACCCCGTGCAGGCCCGCCTCTACGCCGAGCAGAGCGCGCAGTCGCTGCGCACCGCCCTCGACACCGGGGAGGCGCCCGACACCGCGGAGTCGGCACGGGCGCGGGTGCGCGTCCTGCTCGACCTGGTAGACGCGCTGCTCCGGGCGGGCGGTCCGCTGGACGACGCCCAGGCCCGCGTCGACGAGGCCCTCGCCCTGGTCCGCGAACAGGGCCGGCGGGCGGCGCTGCTGGCGCGGGCCGGCCGGATCGCGGTCGCCCGCCACCGGGAGTCGGGCGACGCGGCGGAGCTGGAGACGGCCGCCGACCGCTTCGCGCAGGCCGCCCAGCGCATGTCCCGCGACGCGCCCGCGCACGCCGATGTCCTCGCCGAGTGGGGCGAGGCGCTGCTGCGGCTGGCCGGACTGCAGTCCGGGGCGCGGGGCCAGGGCACGCTCTCCCGGGCGATCCGCGTGCTGCGGGACTGCCGGATGGAGACCCCGGCGGGCAGTGCGCAGGTCGCCCACCGGCTGCTGCTGCTCGGCCGTGCGCTGATGCTGCGCTACCGGGGCCGCGGGGACCGCGTCGACCTGCGCGAGGCCGAGCACCTCTTCGGACTCGCCGCCGACGACGCGGCGGACCCGCTGCTGGCCTCCCGGTGCCGTCTGGAACTCGGCCAGGTCCAGTTCGAGGCCTACCGCAGCCTGCGCCGCCCGGCCCGCCTCGACCTGGCGGTCGACGCCTTCCGCGACGCGGCGGAGTCGGCCCGGGAGGCCGAGGGGGCGGCCCCCACGGAACGCCGACGACACGAGGCCGTCCGGACGGGTGCGCAGGCGCACCACTGGCGGGGTATGTCCTATGAGGCGGCCTCGCGGCCGAGGGCCGCCCGGGAGGCCTACCGGGCCGCCCGGACGGAGTGGTCGCGGCTGCCGGAGGGCGGCCTGGTCGCAGACGGTCCGACGGCCGCCGAAACGGCGGAGCGGCTGGCCGAGCTGGAGCGTGTGACGTGAGCCGAGCGGGTTGGGGAGGAACGGGCATGGACGTACGGGGCGAGTCGGTGGCGGGGACGGCCACGCGCGACGTCGGCGGGGGAGAGCCCGGCGCGGGAGAGCCGCTGCCGGATCTGCTGGCGCTGGACCTCGCGGAGTTGCGGACGATCGGGCATCCGGTGCTGCGTGAGGTGGTGGAGGACCTGCGGGAGCGGGCGGCAAGGTCGAGCGAGACCCTGTGGGGGTTCGACTCCGTGCTCTGACCGCTCTCACCCCAACTGCCGCCCATACCGGACAGGTTCGAGTATTCGGAAGCCGGATTCGGTCTTATCTGCGCGTGACTCGGACAAGTTCGGTCAGACGGGGTTTGTGTCCGCGGTGCGCCCGGGCATGCGCCCCGTGCGGCGCAGGCGCGGGCGCCGTGTTCGCGGGGCACGCGGCAGCGCGGGCCGAAGGGCGGCTTCAGGGCGGCTGTAGGCATGGGGGTGCTGGAGTGTCCGGACAGGCCTTCCGGCAGTTCATCGTGAAGATGCACGGCCGCTGCAACCTCGCCTGCACCTACTGCTACCTCTACGAAGGCCCGGACCGCACCTGGCGCACCCGCCCCGCCACGGTGGCCCCCGACGTCCTCGACCGCACCGCGGCCCGCATCGCCGAGCACGCCCGCGCCCATGTCCTGACGGACCTCTCCCTCGTCCTGCACGGCGGCGAACCCCTGCTGGCCGGCGCCGAGACCCTGACCCGCTTCACCGACCTGGTCCGCGGCCGCGTCCCGGCCGGCTGCACGGTCCACGCCGTCGTCCAGACCAACGCCACCCTGCTCACCGCGCGACGGCTGGCCGTCCTCGCCGACGGCGGCATCCGGATCAGCGTCAGTCTCGACGGAGGTCGCGCCGCGCACAACGCGCGCCGCGTCGACCACGCCGGCCGCCCCTCCTGGCCGGCCGCCGCGCGCGGCGCCCTGCTGGCCGCCGAGCACGCGCCGTCGGCGTACGCCGGCATCCTCACCGTCGTCGACGCCACACTGGACCCCGTGGAGACGTACGAGTCCCTCCTCGGCCTGCGTCCCCCGGCTCTCAACTTCCTGCTGCCGCACGGCAACTGGTCCGCCCCGCCGCCCCACTGGGCCGGCGTCCGGCACGGGGAGTGGCTGTGCGCCGTCTTCGACCGCTGGTGGGACGCGGGCCGGCGGGAGACCCGCGTGCGCCTCTTCGAGGAGTGCCTCGCCCTCCTGCTGGGCGTGCCCTCCGCCACCGAGTCACTGGGCCTCGCGCCCTTCGACGCGGTCGTGGTGGAGACCGACGGATCGATCGAGCAGACGGACTCCCTGAAGTCCGCGTACGACGGCGCCGCGCACACCGGCCTGGACGTCTTCCGGAACACCTTCGACGACGCCCTGCGGCACCCCGCGGTCGAGGCCCGGCAGGCGGGCACGGCGGCCCTCGCACCGCAGTGCCGCGCCTGCCCCCTGCTCACGGTCTGCGGCGGCGGCCACTACGCCCACCGCTACCGGGCCGGACACGGCTTCCGCAACCCGTCGGTGTACTGCGCCGACCTCCAGCGACTGATCCGCCACATCGCCGCCCGGCTCGCCGCGCACACGGCCGTCGCCGCCGCCCCCGCCGGCCGTACCGCCCCTGACGCTGCCGTCGCCGCCGCCCGTACCGCTCCGGCCGCAGCCCCTGCCCACGTCGTCCCCGCGCCGCACCACCTGCCCGCCGTCCGCGAAGGAGGCGCTCCGTGATCCGGTCCGCGGTCCCGGAACGCGGGCTCGTGGAGCTCGGCCGCACCCGAGGGGGCCCCGACACGCTGGCGCTCCTGGCGCGCGACCAGGACACCCGGCGGCTGCTCCTCCTGCGCGCCGTCCTCGACGCGGCCGACGCGGCGGACCCGGCGGTCTGCTCCACGGCACGCAAGGCACGGCTGCGCGAGGACTGGGCCCTGCTCACCGAGGCCGACCGGTCCCGCCCGCCCGCGATCCGCCCCCGCCCGCCCGGCGCGCCCGACGGCCCCCGCCCGCCGGCAGATCACCCCCACCCTTCCCGCGCCGCGCACCCGCCCGCCCGCGCCTGCCTCTTCCACCCGCTGACCGGCCCCTGGGCGTTGAGCTGTCTGCGCGGGCTCGACGAGCGCGGCGGCCCCGCGGACGAACACCGGGCCCGCCGGCTGCGCCAGGACCTGGCCCACTTCAGCGCCCTCGCCGCGGTGGCCGCCGCCCGCGCCGGCATCCCCTTCACCGTGCGGCTCACCGCCCGCGCCGGAGTGCTCGCCCTGCCCTCCCTCGGCGCGCTGCACACGGCCACCGGCGCGGACGCCCCCGTCGACGTAGCCCACCGCGCCGGGCGGCTGACGCTTCGCCGGCCCGACGCGCCGGACGTCGTCGTCCACCTGGAGAGCGGCATCGGCGCCTGGTCCGCCGCCCTCGCCTGGACGCCCGTGCGCACCCTGCCCGGCCTGCTGCCCGCTGCCGCACCCCTGCCGCTGGACGACGTGGACCCGTACCGGACCGCGCCCGGGCCCGGCCACCGCGGCCTCAGCGGACCGGCCGTACTCGACGACACGGACCACAAACGCTGGCTGCAGGCCTGGTCGGGCACCGAGGCGGCCCTGCGCTCCGGCGGCGCGCACCGGGTGGCCGAGGCGGTGGCGCTGCTGCGCTGCCTGGTCCCGCTGGAGAGCCCGCCGGGCGCCGACGGGCGCGACACCTGCAGCGCGACCCGGCACGAGGCGTTCGGCGCCCTGCTCGCCAGTCCCCCGCAGGACGCCGTCGCCCTCGCCGCCACCCTCGTCCACGAACTCCACCACGCCAAACTCGCCGCCCTGGGCGATCTGGTGACGCTCCATCACGCCGGTCCCGAGGCCCGCTACTTCGCCCCCTGGAAGACGGGCCCCCGGCCGTACGACGCCCTGCTGCAGGGGGTGTACTCCCATCTGGCCCTCGCCGACTACTTCCAGCACCGGGCGCTCGTCGCCGCGCCGCCCGACGCCGTGTACGCGTGGTCCCGGCACGCCCGCTACCGCGCCCAGGTGAAAGCGGCGCTGCCGGCGCTCGTCGGCTCGCCCGACCTCACCGTCCGCGGACGCCGGTTCGTCGACGAGATGGCCGCCGCCTACGAACGCATGGCCGAACATCCGGCGCCCCGCAGCCACACCGCCCGGGCCGAGGCCTACGTGAAGGCCGCGCGCGCTTTGTGGACACAGCGTCATACTCCGGCGCTGCCACGCCCGAAAGAATGAGGATGGCCTGCGAGGGGCCGTCCGGTGAGCGAAGATCGTCGGGCCGAGGCGCGCGCGGAAGAGGTCGGCGGACTTACGCGCGCCGCGCCGAGGTCCTAGGATTTTCGAGGTACTACGTGCTGGAGGCCGCTGCATGTCTGGAGCTCGTACGCCGGTCGGGGCAACCGGGAGAGGGGCCGCGAGGCAGGCGGTCACGATCCATTTCGCGGGATTCAACCGGGCCTGGGCGGCATGGATCGGAGACCGGCTGCAACGCCGCGGCGTGCGCGTGGTGTACCTGCGCTGGGACTCCCCGGCCGAGGTGCCCCTGGTCGATCTGCTGCGCGACCTGGAACTCGCCGAGGGCCGCATCCTCATCGTCGTCAGCGAGTGGTACTTCCAGCTCGGTCCCCGTACACAGGAGGAGTGGAACGCGGCACTGCGCGAGGTCGTCGCCCCCGACCCGTCCCGGTTCGCCGCCGTCTCCGTGACGACGGCCTCCGTACCGGCCGCGACCGCCGTCCTCGCCCCCGTCGACCTGACCAACATGGGCGCCGAGGAGGCCGAGCGCCGCCTGCTCGACCGGCTCGACCTGCCCTTCGAGCCGCAGCCCGACCTCTCCGACGGCGCCCGCCGCGGCCCCCGCTTCCCGGCGGCGATGCCCGAGGTCTGGGGCGGGGTGCCGCGCCGCAACACCCGCTTCACCGGCCGCGAGTCGCTGCTCAACGACGCCTACCACCTGCTGCAGGGCGCGGAGCCGGGCGCCGGCGTGGTCACGCTGCACGGCATGTCAGGAGTCGGCAAGACCCAGACCGCCGCCGAGTACGTCTACCGGTTCGGCTCCGAGTACGACGTCGTGTGGTGGGTCAACGCCGAAAAACGCGTCACCTACCGTCGGCTGCTCGCCGAACTCGCCCCGAAACTGGGTCTGCAGACCGGCCAGGAGTACGGCGAACGACTGCGCGCCGTCCGTGACTCGCTGCGCCGCGGCGACCCGTACGGACGATGGCTGCTGATCCTCGACGGAGCCGACGAGCCGGACCAGATCTGGGACCTGGTGCCCACCGGGCCCGGCCACGTCATCATCACCTCCCGCAACCCCGAATGGACCGAGCACAACAGCAAGTTGCTCGAGGTCCCCGTCTACGCCCGCGACGAGTCGGTGGCGTTCATCAGGCGCCGCGCGCCACGGCTGTCCGAGGGGGAGGCCGACCAGCTCGCGGACGCGCTGGAGGACCTGCCGCTGCTGCTGGACCAGACGGCGGGCTGGCTCAACGACTCCGACCTGTCGGTGCGCCAGTACATCGCCCTGCTGGACGGCGGCATCGACAGCGACGTGGTGAAGGTGTCGGCGGACTTCCCGCTCGCCTTCCAGACCGCCTGGTCGATACTGCTGAACAAACTCCGCGAGACCGTCCCCGAGTCCGTGGACCTGCTGCGGCTGTGCACCTTCTTCGCGCCCGGCTTCATCCCCGTCCGGCTGCTGCGCGAGATGTCGAGCGACGAACTGCCCGAACAGCTCGCCGGACTGCTCAACGACCCGCTGCTGTGGAACAAGGCGATCAACCAGCTCCGCCAGTACTCCGTCGTCCGTCTGGAGTCCCACGAGGCGGTCGGCGACGAGGGGGCCGGCTCCGGGGAGTCGCTGTACCTGCACCGTATGGTCCACCAGATCGTGCACAAGGACATGCCGGACGCCGACCGCAAGGAGTTCATCGACGTCGTCCGGCTGGCCCTCGCCGCGGCCGACCCGCGCAGGCCCACCGACCCCGACCTGTGGCCCGGATACGCCGAGATCGTGCCGCACCTGAAGTACGCCGACGTGCTGCAGACCCAGGAACCGACCGTCCAGCGCCTGGTCTTCAACTGCCTGCGCTACATGTACTTCTCCGGCGAGTACGTCGCCGGCATCAAACTCGGCGAACGCGCCATGAAGGCCTGGCGCGAACTGCTCGGCCCGACGCACCCCCGGATCTGGGAGCTGACCTACCACTACACCAACCTGCTGCGGGCCGTCGGCGACTACGCCGCCACCGAGGCCCTCAGCCGGGCCGCCTCCGAACACCTGAAGGCGGAGCGCGGCCCGCAGGACCTGGAGCATCTGCGGGCCGCCGCCGGCCTCGCCGCCGACCTGCGCGGCCTCGGCCGCTACGACGAGGCGCTGGAACTCTCCCAGTGGGTCCTGGTGGCCTACCGAGACCTGCTGGGCGACCAGGACTCGCGCAGCCTCAACTCGCTCAACAACCTCGCCGTCTCCCTGCGGCTGCTCGGCCGCTACCCGGAGGCCCTGGAGCACGACCGGCGGACCATGGAATCCCGCCGCCTGCTTCTGCGGGCCCGCCATCCGTGGACCCTCGGCTCCGAGATCTCCTACGCCATCGACCTGCGGCTGCTCGGCCGCTACGCCGAGGCCGAGTCCATCCAGGCCAAGAACGTGCGCGAGATCCGGCTCGTGATGGGCCCCGACAACCCCCAGACCCTCAAGGCCGAGCACAACCTCGCGCTGTGCCGCTACCGCCTGGGCGAGCGGGACCGGGGCCGCGACCGCGGCGCCGAACGCGAGGAGCCCGGGGAGCTGCTCTCCAGCGTGCTGGAGCGCGGCGAGCGGGTGCTCGGCGAGACGCATCCGCTGACCCTGATCTTCGCGACGGCCCAGAGCTGCTATGCCCGCGAGCACGGGGACATCGACCGGGCCCGCGAGCTCAGCGAGGCCGTCGTCGCGCGGTACGAGGTGATGCTGGGCGACGAGCATCCGTTCGTCGCCGGGGCCCGCGCCAACCAGGCGCTGATCCTGCGCAACGTCGGCGAGCGGGAGGCGGGCCACGTCCTCCTCGAGCAGGCGCTGGCCGCGATGACCGACGCCGTGGGGGAGCACCATCCCTGGACGCTGGGCTGCGCCCTGAACGCCTCCGCCCTGCGCAACATCGTCGGCGACACCGAGAGCGCCGCCGAGCTCAGCCACGACACGGTCGGCCGGGCCGTCGAGACGCTCGGGCGCACCCACCCGCTGACCCTGTCGGCGCGTATCGCGCACGCGGCCGACCTGCGCGGACTGCGGGACCGGCGGCAGGCGGAGAAGGTCGAACAGGAGGCCCTGTCGGACTTCGACGCGACACTGGGCAGCAAGCATCCGCACACCGTCTCGGCCCGCTCCCGCAACCGGCCCTACTGGGACTTCGAACCCCAGGTCATCTGAGGCCGGCGCCGTCCGCACGGACAGAGCGGCACAGCGGCGCACGGACGCACAGACGCGCGGATGCACAGACGCCCACGGCGAAGCGAAGGGCCCGCCCCCCGATACCTCCGGGGGGCGGGCCCTTCGCCGTGGATCACGCCGTCGACGGTCAGCGGGTCACGCCTCGAAGACCTCGCGGACCAGCTGCTCCTGCTCGGCCTGGTGACGCTTCGCCGAGCCGACGGCCGGGGACGAGCCGTGCGGCCGGGAGATGCGGCGCAGCCGCTCACCGTGCGGGATGTCGGCGCCGACCGCCAGGTCCAGGTGGTCGATCAGGTTCAGGGCGATGAACGGCCAGGCGCCCTGGTTGGCCGGCTCCTCCTGCACCCACAGGTACTTCTCGGCGTTCGGGTACTTGTTGACCTCCGCCTGGACCTCGGCGCCCGGCAGCGGGTACAGCCGCTCGAGGCGGATGATCGCCGTGTCCGTGATGCCGCGCTTCTGCCGCTCGGCCTCGAGGTCGTAGTACACCTTGCCGGCGCAGAAGACAACCTTCTTGACCGCGTTCGCCTCGACCGACGTGTCGCCGATGACCGGGCGGAACTGGCCCGTGGTGAACTCCTCCGCCTTCGACGCGGCGGCCTTCAGGCGCAGCATCGACTTCGGGGTGAAGACGACCAGCGGCTTGTGGTGCGGGTTGTGCACCTGCCACCGCAGGAGGTGGAAGTAGTTCGACGGGAGCGTGGGCATCGCGACCGTCATGTTGTTCTGGGCGCACAGCTGGAGGAAGCGCTCGACGCGGGCCGAGGAGTGGTCCGGGCCCTGGCCCTCGTAGCCGTGCGGGAGGAGCAGGGTGACGCCGGACGTCTGGCCCCACTTCTGCTCGGCCGCCGAGATGTACTCGTCGACGACCGTCTGCGCGCCGTTGACGAAGTCGCCGAACTGCGCCTCCCACATCACGAGCGCGTCCGGGCGGGCCAGCGAGTAGCCGTACTCGAAGCCCATGACCGCGTACTCGGACAGCAGGGAGTTGTAGACGTTGTAGCGCGCCTGCTCCTCGGCGAGGTACTGGAGCGGGGTGTGCTCCTCGCCCGTCTCGCGGTCGATGAGGACCGCGTGACGCTGGCCGAAGGTGCCGCGCTGGGAGTCCTGGCCGGACAGCCGGACCGGCGTGCCCTCGAGGAGGAGGGAGCCCACCGCGAGGGTCTCGCCCATGCCCCAGTCGATCGTGCCGTCCTCGACCATCGACGCCCGGCGCTGCAGCTGCGGCAGCAGACGCGGGTGGACGTGGAAGTAGTCGGGGATGTTGACCTGCGACTCGGCGATGCGCTTGACGGTCTCCGTGGAGATCGCGGTGTTCACGGCGACCGGGAACTCCGCCTGCGGGTCCGACACCGGGCCCGCGCTCGGCTGGGCCGTGACGGCCTCGCGGACCTCCGTGAAGACCTTCTCCAGCTGCCCCTGGTAGTCCTGCAGCGCCTGCTCGGCCTCTTCCAGGGTGATGTCGCCGCGACCGATCAGGGACTCGGTGTAGAGCTTGCGCACCGAGCGCTTCTTGTCGATCAGGTCGTACATCAGCGGCTGGGTGAAGGCCGGGTTGTCCGACTCGTTGTGACCGCGGCGGCGGTAGCAGATGAGGTCGATCACCACGTCCTTGTTGAACGCCTGGCGGAACTCGAAGGCCAGCCGCGCGACGCGCACCACGGCCTCCGGGTCGTCGCCGTTCACGTGGAAGATCGGGGCCTCGATCATGCGCGCCACGTCCGTGGCGTACATCGAGGAGCGGGAGGACTCCGGGGCGGCCGTGAAGCCGACCTGGTTGTTGATGACGATGTGGACCGTGCCGCCGGTGCGGTAGCCGCGCAGCTGCGACATGTTCAGGGTCTCGGCCACCACGCCCTGGCCCGCGAAGGCCGCGTCGCCGTGCAGGGCGACCGGCAGGACCGTGAAGTCCGAGCCGCCCTTGTTGATGATGTCCTGCTTGGCGCGGGCGATGCCCTCGATGACCGGGTCGACCGTCTCCAGGTGGGAGGGGTTCGCGGCCAGCGAGACCTTGATCTGCTCGCCGTCCAGGCCGGTGAAGGTCCCCTCGGCGCCCAGGTGGTACTTCACGTCGCCGGAGCCGTGCATCGACTTCGGGTCGAGGTTGCCCTCGAACTCGCGGAAGATCTGCGCGTACGACTTGCCGACGATGTTGGCGAGGACGTTCAGCCGGCCGCGGTGGGCCATGCCGATGACGACCTCGTCGAGCCGGGACTCGGCCGCGCTGTCCAGCACCGCGTCGAGCAGCGGGATGACGGACTCGCCGCCCTCCAGGGAGAAGCGCTTCTGGCCGACGTACTTGGTCTGCAGGAACGTCTCGAAGGCCTCCGCCGCGTTCAGCCGGCGCAGGATGCGCAGCTGCTCCTCGCGCTCCGGCTTGGTGTGCGGGCGCTCGATGCGGTCCTGGATCCAGCGGCGCTGCTTGGGGTCCTGGATGTGCATGAACTCGACGCCGGTGGTGCGGCAGTACGAGTCGCGCAGCACGCCGAGGATGTCGCGCAGCTTCATCAGGGACTTGCCGGAGAAGCCGCCGACCGCGAACTCGCGCTCCAGGTCCCACAGGGTGAGCCCGTGCTCGGTGATGTCGAGGTCGGGGTGCTTGCGCTGGCGGTACTCCAGCGGGTCGGTGTCGGCCATGACGTGGCCGCGGACCCGGTAGGAGTGGATCAGCTCGAAGACCCGGGCGGCCTTGGTGACGTCGTCGTCGTGGCTGGCGTCGATGTCCTTGAGCCAGCGGACCGGCTCGTAGGGGATGCGCAGTGCCTCGAAGATCTCGTCGTAGAAGCCGCTCTCGCCGAGCAGGTAGTTCGCGACGATCCGCAGGAACTCGCCGGAGGCCGCGCCCTGGATGACCCGGTGGTCGTAGGTCGACGTGAGCGTCATGACCTTCGCGATGCCGAGCTTGTTCAGGGTGTCCTGGCTGGTGCCCTGGAACTCCGCCGGGTAGTCCATCGAGCCGACGCCCATGATGACCGACTGGCCGGGCATCAGACGCGGCACGGAGTGCACGGTGCCGAGGCCGCCGGGGTTGGTCAGCGAGACGGTGACGCCGGTGAAGTCGTCCATCGTCAGCTTGCCGTCGCGGGCGCGGCGGACGATGTCCTCGTAGGCCTGCCAGAACTCGAAGAAGTTCAGCGTCTCGGCCTTCTTGATGCCGGCGACGACGAGCTGGCGGTCGCCGTTGGCCTTCACCAGGTCGATGGCCAGGCCGAAGTTGACGTGCGGCGGCTTGACGAGGGTGGGCTTCCCGTCCTTCTCCGCGTAGTGCCAGTTCATCGACGGCATGGCCTTGATGGCCTGCACCATCGCGAAGCCGATCAGGTGCGTGAAGGAGATCTTCCCGCCCCGGGCGCGCTTGAGGTGGTTGTTGATGACGATGCGGTTGTCGAACAGCAGCTTCACCGGGACCGCGCGCACGGACGTGGCCGTGGGCAGCTCCAGCGAGGCGTTCATGTTCTTGGCGACCGCGGCGGACGGGCCGCGCAGCGTCACGAACTCCGGGCCCTCGGGGGAGGCGGGCGCCGCGGCTGCGGGCGCGGGCTTCGCGGCGGCGGCCGGCCTGGCCGCCGGGGCCGCCTTCGCCGGGGCGGGAGCGGCGGCCGCGGGCTTCGGCACGGCGGCCGGGGCCGGGGCGGGAGCCGGAGCGGCGGCGGGGGCCGGCTGGGCCGGGGCGGCGGACGCGGGGGGTGCGGTGGTGGTCGCTGCGGCCCCCGCGGCCGCAGTACCCGCCGTAGCCGAGGGGGCAGCGGCCCCTGGCTTGTAGTCGGCGAAGAAGTCCCACCAGGCGCGGTCTACCGAATTCGGGTCCTGGAGGTACTGCTGATAGATCTCGTCGACGAGCCACTCGTTCGGTCCGAACGCGGCAGCGGGGTTCTTGCCCGCTTGGTCTGCGTCGGTCGAGATGCTGGAGTTACTGGGGGACTGTGGCGACACGGCGGCAACCGCCCTCTTCCGCTTCACAAGGTGATGGACAGCGGGAATAAAGGCTACGCCCCCGGGAGGGGGAGAGTCAGGCCGGGCCCGTCCATCGTCGCGTAAGTCACATCGGAGAGTGCGTTTCGAGGCCGGAAATGGCGGGAAACAAGCGCGGTTGCGCGTCAAAAGGGTGTGTTGATGCGTGTCACGCACGACGGGCGTACGGACTCTTCGCCGGTCTGCGGCGGCGCTCTGCCTGATCACACGTGTCCGACAGGGCGAACGCCGGTGGATCTTGCGGCTCCGCTTCGAACTTTACGTCAACTCGAGATGGAGGGATCTCCCGGAAGAGTGACAAGAATCCGGCAGCCCCGCTCGGATTCGGCCACTCCGATCCGGCCTCCGTGAAGATCGACCGCCCAGCGGGCGATCGCCAGCCCCAGCCCCGTACCGCCGTCACTGCCCGGCCCGTGCGGCCGGCGGACGGCTCCCCGGTTGAACCGCTCGAACACGCGGCGCCACTCCGAACGCGGAATGCCGGGCCCCTCGTCCAGGACCTCGATCTCCAGCGACTCCGGCAGCGGCCCGCGCCGCGCCTTCACCGTCACCCGTCCGTGCGGCGGGCTGTGCTTGACGGCGTTGTCGATCAGGTTGGCGACGACCTGGTGGATGCGCTCGGGATCGGCGTGCGCGGTCAGCTCCGGCGGGGTCACGTCCAGGTGCAGATGGACGTCCGTGCGGGTGTGGTTGCCGCCCGAGCCCATCGTGGCGCGCGCCGAGGCGACCATGTTGGCCTCCTTCAGCACGCCCGACAGGTACGGCCACACCTCGAAGCGCCGCCTGCGCAGCGGGACGACGCCGTTGTCGAGGCGGGACAGGTCCAGCAGGGTCTCCACCAGCCGCCCGAGCCGCTCCGTCTGCTTCAGCGCCGTGCGCATCGTCTCGGTGTCCGCCTCGGCGATGCCGTCGACGACGTTCTCCAGGACGGCGCGCAGACCCGCGATGGGCGTGCGCAGCTCGTGCGAGACGTTGGCCACCAGCTCCTTGCGCTGCCGGTCCTGCGCCTCGAGCTCGTCCGCCATGACGTTGATCGTCTGGGCGAGGTCGCCCAGCTCGTCGCGGCGGTTCTCGCTCACCCGGCGGGTGTAGTCGCCGTGCGAGATGGAGCGGGCCACCGTGTTCATCTCGTCCAGCGGCGCGGTCAGCGAATGCGCCACGAACTGCGTGATGAGCAGCGTCGCCACCATCGAGAAGACCGTGATGAAGCGGAGCTCCGTCTTGGTGTGCACCGCGATCATCGACAGACCCGTGGTGATCAGCACCGAGATGACGACCAGCGCACCCAGCTTGGTCTTGATCGAGAACGGGCGCACGCGGCCCCAGGGCTCCCCGGTCGCGGGAGCGGGGCTGCCGGGTCCGTCCTGCCCGCGGCTCATGGCGTCGGGGTCTCCAGCGCGTAGCCCACGCCGTGCACCGTGCGGATCCGCTCGGCGCCGATCTTCCGTCGCAGCGCCTTGATGTGGCTGTCCACCGTGCGGGTGCCGGAGGCGTCCGCCCAGTCCCAGACCTCGGCGAGGAGCTGCTCACGGGAGAGCACCGCGCGCGGGGTGTTCGCCAGGCAGACCAGCAGGTCGAACTCGGTGGGCGTGAGGTGCACGTCCTCCGAACGCACCCGCACCCGGCGCTGCGCGTGGTCGATCTCCAGCTCGCCGAGCCGCAGGATGCCGCTGCGCGGCGTGGTCGCCGCGATCGCGGCCCGCTCCACCCGGCGCAGCAGCACGTGCACGCGCGCCGCCAGCTCCCGCATGGAGAACGGCTTGGTCATGTAGTCGTCGGCGCCCACGCCGAGCCCGACCAGCATGTCGGTCTCGTCGTCGCGCGCGGTGAGCATCATCACCGGCACCGGGCGGGACGCCTGCACGCGACGGCAGACCTCCAGGCCGTCGAAGCCGGGCAGCATGATGTCGAGGATCAGCAGGTCGGGCTGCCAGGCCTCCGCCGTGTCGACGGCCGCCGGGCCGTCACCCGCCGTTTGCACGAGGAATCCCTCGGCGCGCAGGCGGGCCGCGATGGCGTCGACGATCGTCGGATCGTCCTCGACCACCAGGACGCGCCGCTGCGCGCCCGGTGTGGCGGTCGCCGTGCTGTTGTGTGCGGTGTGTGTCTGCTCCATCGCCCGCCCCTGAGTGTGCTTTCCGGAACCAGTGGGGTGATCCCATGTCTGCGCATGACTGCGGTTGACGCGTAAATGATCGGCGCCAGGGGTGCAGCGTACGGGGAGTCACCACGGCTTTGCTATCCAGGCCGGACGGCGAGATGCACGACGTCCGGCACTCCTCGGGCAACCGGGATCTCTTCGGTACGCACCTGTTGGAACCCGGCATTCCGCAAGGTTCCCTCGAATTCCGGAGAGGGCCGGGCAGACCATACGGCCAGTACGCCGCCCGGTCTCAACACCCGTGCGCAGCCCGCGAGTCCGACGGGGGAGTACAGGCTCTCGTTGCCTTCGGTGACGGTCCAGTCGGGCCCGTTGTCGATGTCCAGGCATACCGCGTCGAATGTGTCACGAGTCTCATGGACGTAGTCGAGCAGGTCCGCCGCCACGATCGTCGATCTGGGGTCGGCGAGCGCCGGACCGGAGAGGGCGGCCAGCGGGCCGCCGAGGTGCCAGTCGATCACGGCCCGTTCGCGCTCCACGACGGTGATCCCGCCCCAGCGCGGGTCGGCCGCCGCGTGGCTCAGCGAGAAGCCCACGCCCAGGCCGCCGATCAGCAGACGCGGGGCCGCGCGGTCGTCGAGCGCCGCACGCGCCGCCTCCACCAGCAGGCGCTCCGAGCGGCCGTCCGAGGTGTCCATCAGGAAGCAGCCGTTGGCGATGATCTGGAGCAGCTTCCCGTGCCGGCGCAGGACCACCTCGCCGTAGGGGCCCTCGCGACGGTCCAGCACTTCCGGGGCGTCGGACACGTCGTACGGGAGAGGCATGGGTCCATCCTGGCAGTCCGCCGGCTCCCGGGCGAGGGAAATCCGTGTGCGGCGGCTGCAGTTGACGTACGGACGTTCGGGTCGGTTCGGGTCGCATGAGAATCGGCCGAGAGGAGTCTCAGAGGTTTCTGTGAATCGGCCCGGGCGTGGCGTGGATCACAGACAGCGGGCGGGCGGGGCACGAAGGGTGGGGCGGAACGGAAGGAGCGCCTCAGGTGGAACGCACGACCTCACCCACGCGCCCGCCCCTGCCCGGCGCCGCAGGGCTCCCCGGCCGCACGCGGATCCCCGGCGTGGCGGGACTGCCCGACACCGCCGGTCTGCCTGACACCGCCGGTCTGCTGGACGGCATCCCCTGCCAGCGTGGCGCACGGCCCGCCCCGCTGGTCGCGGAACGGCCCGGCGAGCGGTGCGCAGAAGGTCCGGCCGAGCCGTCGGCGCGGACGGGCCCCGCTCCTCGCCCCCGGCGCCCGGCCGGGTTCCGGGTGCGGGTCCCTGTGCCCTTCACGCTCGCCTACGCGGCCCTCCTCGCCGTCACTTCGTACGTCGCCGAGCATGCCGACCCCGCCCTCGTGTACGCCCTGTACCAGGGCTCCAGCACCGATGTGGCGCACCTGCTGCAGACGCCGGCGCTGGTGCTGGTGGCCAGCGCGCTGTGGGTGGCGGGCGGCTTCGTCTCGCCCTTCACCCTCGGTTTCGTGGTCGCCCTCACCGCGTTGGAGCGGCGGATCGGCGGGGCCCGCACGGCGGTCGTCTTCCTGCTCGGACATGTGCCGGCCACCCTCGCGACGGAGGTCCCGGTGGGTCTGGGCGTGCTGGTGGGGTGGCTGCCCGACAGTTCGCTCCACCGACTCGACTACGGAATCAGCTTCGGCGTCGCCGCGAGCGTCGGCGCGCTGGCGGGGCTGCTCGGGCCGTGGCCGCGCGCTCTTCTGCTCGTCGCGTTCGGCGGGATGCTGCTGCGGGACCTGATCGCCTACACCGATCCGCTGACCAACTGGGGCCACCTGATCGCGCTGGTGACGGGCGTCGCCGTCTGGCCGTGGGTCCGGCGCTGGGACCAGAGGGGCCGACCGGTGCGCCCTCGGCCCACGGCGCCCCTGTCCGCGGCGTGAGCGTGCGAGCGGCCGCCCCGTGAGCGCCGGCCCCGCCCCGGGCGTCAGCCGGACGGGCCCTGGCCGGACAGGTGTCGGCCGGACATTCTGGCCGGGCGGGTTCCGGTCGGACAGGTTTCGGTCGGACAGGTGGCGGCCGGGCGGGTCTCAGTCGTTGAACCGGACCGTGCCGTCCTCGCACAGGGTGGGGTGCAGCTTCATGGGGCCGTACTCGTCCACGTCGGACGGGCGGGGCGGTTCGGGGCCGTCGGGGCCCAGCCGGACCATCCGTTCGACGCGGCAGATCCGGAACAGACGGCCCTCCACGCTCGCCTCGTCGGCCCGGCCGGCCGCCCTGAACGCCTCGGCGGCCCGCGCGTAGAGGGCCTTCTTGCGCTCGTCGAAGCGGTAGAGCATCGCCCAGACGCGGGCCATCCCCTCGTACAGCGCGCGGCGCGCCTCGTGCGGGGTGGCGGCCAGCGAGCCGAACGGCGTCCAGTCCGTGCCCTCGCGCTCCGCCACCGAGAAGCCCACCGGCAGCCGGACCACGTCCGGGTGGGTCAGCGCCGCCCGTGCGGAGTCCTCGCGGACGTCGGAGGGGAAGCGGGCGCCCGTGTACGTGAAGTCGCGCAGTCCGAGCCGCAGCGCGCCCGCCATCGGCCCCTCGTCCCGGCCGGGGTCGAGGGCGAAGCCCACGTCCGGCGACGGCGCGGTGCCCGGGTCCTCCCACGACGCGCCCGGCGCCTCCGGGTCGGTGGGCCGCGGCGGCTCCAGCCCGTCGTCGCCGGTCCGGGCGAACTCGTCGCCGCGCACCACCCGGTAGCGCACCCCCAGCGCCTCGACCTCGTCGGCGGGGGCCCGTTCCAGCACGGCGACGGCGGTCAGCAGCTCGCGCCGCGCGGCCGGATCGCCGGCGCCGTCCTTCGCCTGGAACCACAGGTGCGAGTTCAGTCCGTCGCGGGCCTGCTGGGGCATGCCGTCCACCACCGGCTTGAGCAGCCGCCAGCACGGCCCCTCGGCGGCCGGGTCCAGCGCGGCCACGCCGAAGACGGGCCCGCGCAGCGCGATGTGCGGGTAGCGCCTGGACGCCTCGACGGCGTCCGCCTCGGTCACCCAGGCGACGGGGTCGTCCCGGAGGACCAGCTCAGCGTGGAGGGCGTCCAGACGTCGCTTCCAGTCATCGGTCATACGCGCATTGTGGTCGGGGTGAAGGGGTGCTTCGGGGCGAATGCCGGAAGTGGGCGGGGTACGGGCAGGGGGCGCGGGGGGCGTGGCCCGTCGTGCGACGCCGCGGGGTGCGCCCCCTCGTCCGGCGAACGTCGCCTCCGTGCGTCCCCCGTGAACTCCGCGCTCGCCGGCGACGTCTCGACGCACCGCGCAGCGGCCTCGTACAGTGCCCGCCCCTCACCCGTCCGGCGTCCCCCGCCGGAGCAGTGATGATCGCCCACAGCGAACGCAACGGGTTGTGGGGAACATTCGGAGGCTCATGTGCATTGAGTCGGCGTAGCTCAACTTGACTGCCGAAGGGGAGATCATGGCATCGACGTCCGCTCCGCTCACTCTGCCCGTGCTGCCTCTTGATGACGAGGTCGTGCTCCCCGGCATGGTGGTTCCGCTGGACCTCAACGACGCCGACGTACGCGCCGCGGTGGAGGCCGCCCAGGCCGCCGCCCGTTCAACACCGGGCAAGCCTCAGGTACTCCTGGTGCCGCGTATCGACGGCACTTATGCGAGCACCGGTGTGCTCGGCACCGTGGAACAGGTCGGCCGGCTGGCCGACGGCGACCCGGGCGCGCTGATCCGCGGCCGCGGCCGCGTGAAGATCGGCGCCGGCACCACCGGGCCCGGCGCGGCACTGTGGGTCGAGGGGACGAAGTCCGACCAGACCGTCCCCGAGCCGCTGCCCGGTCACGTCGCCGAACTGGTCAAGGAGTACAAGGCGCTCGCCACCGCCTGGCTGCGCAAGCGCGCCGCCTGGCAGGTCGTCGACCGGGTCCAGGCCATCGACGACGTCTCCGCGCTCGCCGACAACTCCGGCTACTCGCCGTTCCTCACCACCGAACAGAAGGTGGAGCTCCTGGAGACCGCCGACCCGGTGGCCCGTCTGAAGCTCGCCACCCAGCAGCTGCGCGACCACCTCGCCGAACAGGACGTCGCCGAGACGATCGCCAAGGACGTCCAGGAGGGCGTCGACAAGCAGCAGCGCGAGTTCCTGCTGCGCCGCCAGCTGGAAGCCGTCCGCAAGGAGCTGCGCGAGCTGGGCGGCGAGCAGGAGGGCGAGGAGTCCGACGACTACCGCGCCCGCGTCGAGGCAGCCGACCTGCCCGAGAAGGTCCGCGAGGCCGCCCTCAAGGAGGTCGACAAGCTGGAGCGGTCCAGCGACCAGTCGCCCGAGGGCTCCTGGATCCGCACCTGGCTGGACACCGTCCTCGAACTGCCGTGGAACGAGCGCACCGAGGACCGGTACGACATCCAGGACGCCAAGTCCGTCCTCGACGCCGAGCACGCGGGCCTGGAGGACGTGAAGGAGCGCATCACCGAGTACCTGGCGGTGCGCAAGCGCCGCGGCGAGCGCGGTCTGGGCGTGGTCGGCGGCCGGCGCGGCGGCGCCGTCCTGGCCCTCGTCGGCCCGCCCGGCGTCGGCAAGACCAGCCTCGGCGAGTCCGTCGCGCACGCCATGGGCCGCAAGTTCGTCCGTGTCGCCCTCGGCGGCGTCCGAGACGAGGCCGAGATCCGCGGCCACCGCCGTACCTACGTGGGCGCGCTGCCCGGCCGGATCGTGCGGGCGATCAAGGAGGCCGGGTCGATGAACCCGGTGGTCCTCCTCGACGAGATCGACAAGGTCGGCTCCGACTTCCGGGGAGACCCGGCGGCCGCCCTCCTCGAGGTGCTCGACCCGGCGCAGAACCACACGTTCCGCGACCACTACCTGGAGGTCGAGCTCGACCTGTCGGACGTGGTGTTCCTGGCCACCGCCAACGTGCTCGAAGCCGTCCCGGAGGCCCTGCTCGACCGTATGGAGCTGGTCCGCCTGGACGGCTACACCGAGGACGAGAAGGTCGTCATCGCCCGCGACCACCTGCTCCCGCGCCAGCTGGAGCGGGCGGGCCTGGACAAGGACGAGGTCACCCTCGACGAGAGCGCACTGCGCAGGCTCGCCGGCGAGTACACCCGAGAGGCGGGCGTGCGCACCCTGGAGCGGTCCATCGCGCGGCTGCTGCGCAAGGTCGCGGCCCAGCACGAACTGGGCGAGCGGAAGCTGCCGTTCACCATCCGCGACGAGGATCTGCGCGCCCTGATCGGCCGGCCGCACCACGTGCCCGAGTCCGCTCAGGACCCGGCCGAGCGCCGGACCGCCGTGCCCGGTGTCGCGACCGGTCTCGCGGTCACCGGCGCGGGTGGCGACGTCCTGTACGTCGAGGCGTCGCTGGCCGACCCGGAGACGGGCGCGGCGGGCCTGACGCTGACCGGTCAGCTCGGCGACGTGATGAAGGAGTCGGCGCAGATCGCCCTCAGCTTCCTGCGCAGCCACGGGGCCGAACTGGAGCTGCCGGTGGGCGACCTGAAGGACCGGGGCGTGCACATCCACTTCCCGGCGGGCGCGGTCCCCAAGGACGGCCCGAGCGCCGGCGTCACCATGACGACGGCCCTCGCGTCCCTGCTGTCGGGCCGGCTCGTCCGCACGGACGTGGCGATGACCGGCGAGGTCTCCCTCACCGGCCGGGTCCTGCCGATCGGCGGTGTGAAGCAGAAGCTGCTCGCCGCGCACCGGGCGGGCGTCACCACCGTGATCATCCCCAAGCGCAACGAGCCCGACCTGGACGACGTCCCCGCGGAGGTGCTGGACACGCTCGACGTCCACGCCGTCACGGACGTCCGCCAGGTGCTGGAGCTGGCGCTCGCGCCCGCCGCGAACGGCGCGACGCCGGAGGTTCCCGTGGCGGCGTGACGGACGCCGTGGGAAGGACGAGGGCCCGGGACCCGTGGGGACCGGGTCCTCGCCGTGCCCGGGCTGCCGCGGCCCTGCGAGCCGCCGTCCGGGGCCTGCGAAATACTGAGGAGCTGCGCCGATGGCAGCGACCGGCGACAAAGGGCAGAGGTGCTGACGTGCACGAGGACACAGACGGCGACGGACGCGAAAACGAGTCCGGCGCACCGTCGCGAGGGGTGGAGCGGGACGACCGGGAGTTCCTCTCCCTGGAGCGGGAGCTGACCGTGCTGTTCCGCCGGGCCCGCGCCAACCAGGGGGAGATGGCCCGCGAGGTCCATCCGGACCTGGAGTCCGCCGCCTACGGGCTCCTCGTCCGGTTGGAGGAGTGCGGCCGGCAGCGGGCCACCGAGCTCGCCGCCTACATCGGCGTCGGCAAGGCCACCATGTCGCGCCAGTTGCGTGCCCTGGAACAGCTCGGCCTGGTCGCCCGCGCCCCGGACCCGGCGGACGGCCGGGCCTGGCTGGTCGACCTCACCGAGGAGGGCCGCACCCGGGTGAGCCGGGTCCGCGAGGCCCGCCGTGAGCGGTACGTCAGCAACTTCTCCCACTGGGACCGCGTCGAGGTCGAGGAGCTGGCACGACTGCTGCACCAGCTGAACCGGGGCATGGAGAAGTAGCCCCACCGGCTCCGTCCCGGGACCGCCGCAGCCGCAGCCGTCGCGCCGGCGTGGCCGGTGCCCGCGCGGTCCCGGTCACGGCTGCGCGTACACCACCGTCGCGTCGTCGTGGGTCTTCGCCCGGCCGAGCAGGGGCCGTCCCGCCGCCTCGTCCGCCCGCTCCAGCTCGCGCACCCGCTCCACGAGGGTCCGCGCCCCCTGCTCGTCGACGAGCGCGAACAGGTCCCCCCAGTCACCCTGGCGGAACAGCTCCGCCCAGCGCCCGGCCCCGTCCGACAGGGCGGCCAGCGAACGGACGTCCCCGCGCGGCACGCGACCCGTCACCGCGCGGGCCGCCACCGCCGGGTCGGCCGCCGCCGTGAAGAAGCCGCCCTCCCGGTTGCGCAGCGTGCCGTCGACGACGTCGGCGCTGCGCAGCAGGGCGCGCGGCACACGGGCCAGCCGGTCGTCCCGGACGGCGGTCACCGCGCCGTCGGGCGAGGCGAGCAGCAGCGTCGCGTCGCACAGGACCAGGTACTCCACGGTCCGCGGCGACCAGCGCGCCAGGACCGCCGTCGCCTGTGGCGTACGCGGGTGAGAAAGGTCACAGGTTTCCGCGTGGGCCTCGGCGGTACGTGCGATGGCGAGGGCGAGTGCCTCGACCAGCGGAACATCCGCGAGCGAAACGGTCAGTTCGGTCAGGGCGCCGCCCAGCCGTGCCGTGAACCAGGGGACCGAATGCAGACAGCCCCCGCCGCCCCGCGGCGGAGTCACCCCGTCCAGGAGGACGAGCGAACCTCCCTGCCCGGAGGCGGCGAGCCCGACACTCGCGAAGTCCTCGTTGGGGCGGGCCCGATCCCCGGCCTCCGACACAAGTTCCGTACGCATCAGGCCAGTCTGCACGAGCCCTTCACAGCCTTCGCGAAAGGCTGGCAACACATGCTGAACGGGTACGCCGCCGCAGGTCAGACGCCTGTTTTGGGCGGGAATGAAGCACTCCGGGAAGGCGTGTCGGCGAATACTGCCAAAGCCCGCCGCCCACGTCCAACCGGGCGCCCGGACGGGGTTGCTGCACACGCCAGAGGAACTTGCCCGCCAACTCCCCTCCGATGTTCACTCCTTCGGGTGGCGGGGCAAGCGATGCGCGGCCCCTGCCCACCGGCACTGGGAGGGTCGGGAGCCGAACCGGACGTAGGCGTCAGTTGACAGAACGTCACATCCGGCCCCTGGAACACGAGTCAGGAATGCGAGCACCGGTGCAGAAGACGCGGCCTCGGCGTACAGGCAGGCAGACGGCCTCCGAGGGGGGCGCGGAGCGCACCCCCGTCGGCAAGGGCCGTCCGACCCATGTGCGCAACCGGCTGATCGTCGCGGTGGCCGTGGTGGCCGCCGCCATCGCCGGCGCAGGCGCCCCCTCCGTCCTGGCCGCGTCCGGCCGGCTGAAGGACTCCCAGGACCTGGTCACCCTGGCCGAGCAGACCCAGGACGCCCTCGCCCTCGCCCGGTCCCTGGCGGACGAGCGCGACGAGGTCACCGCCTACGTGGCGGCCGGCCGCGCCAAGTCCAGGGCCCCCTCCACGCAGAGCAGCACCAGGGTGGACCTCCAGGTGCGCGAGCTCACCGCCGAGACCGACGTCTCCGCCGCACTGCGCGCCGCCCTCGCCGCGATCCCCTCCGCACGGCAGTCCGCCCGCACCGGCAAGAGCACGGCGCTGCAGGCGCACCAGGACTACTCCGAGGCGATCGCCGCGCTCCATGTGCTCGCCGACCGGCTGGCGGAGAACACGCCGGCGCGCGCGGGCTCCGGCGCGTACGCCCTCGCCGAACTCGACACCGCCGTCCAGCAGGCCTCCGCGACCCGGGGTCTGCTGCTCGCGGCGCTCAGCGTGCCGACCAGGAACGAGACGGACTACGACCCCGTCACCGGCCGGACGAGCACCGAGAAGGTCTCCAGCGACGCGGACGCCGAACGGCGCGACGCCCTCACCGCCGCCGCACAGCAGGCACGGCTGCGTTCCGACGCGGCCCTGGCCGACTTCCGCGAGGGCGCGCCCGAGGAGACGCTGGCCTCGTACGACTCCACCGTGACCGGCGGGGACGTCGACACCGCCGAGGCCTACCTCGCGTCCCTCACCGACCAGCCCAGGCTGAGCGACCGCGAACTCGACACCTCCGTCAGGAAACTGGACGCCGCGCTCTCCGCGCGCGTCGACCTGATGCGCGGGGCCGAGGCCTCCCTGTACGGCCACCGCGCCGAGGATCTCGCCCGGCTGCGCGACGACGACGTCACCGGCCTGGAGATCCGCGTCGCCGTCCTCGGCGCGCTGATGCTGCTCGCCGTGGCCGTCGCCACGGGCATGGCACGCAGCCTCACCCGCCCGCTGTCCGTGCTGCGCCGCGGCTCGGCCAGGCTCGTGGGAGCGGAGAACCCGGCGGCCGAGGAACCGGTCGTGTTCACCGGCCGCAACGACGAGTTCGCCCAGGTCGTGCGCTCCGTCAACGCCCTGCACGAGCACGCCGCCATCCTCCACGAGCGGGTCGCCACGCTGGAGTCCGACCGCAAGCACCTCGTCGGACAGCGCCAGCGGATGGCCGACGCCCGGGAGGAACTGCGCGCCGAACTCGGCGACGCGGCAGCCCAGCTGGACGGCCTGCGGGACAGCATCAGCGGCACCTTCGTCAACCTCGCCCTGCGCACCCTGGGTCTGGTGGAGCGCCAGCTCGCCGTCATCGAGGGCCTGGAGGAGCGCGAGCAGGACCCCGACCGGCTGGCCACCCTCTTCAAGCTCGACCACTTCGCCACGGTCATGCGCCGCCACAGCGAGAACCTGCTGGTGCTGGCCGGCACCGAGCACGTCCAGCAGCACGCCGGTCCGATCCCGCTGGTGGACGTGGTCCGCGCCGCGGTCAGCGAGATCGAGCGCTACGAGCGGGTGCGGATCTCCGCGCTCCCGCCGCACGCACACGTGGCGGGTTTCGCCGCGGACGACCTCTCGCACCTGCTGGCCGAGCTGATGGAGAACGCCACCTCGTTCTCCCCGCCGGACCTGCCGGTCGAGGTCTCCGGCTGGCTTCTGGAGAACGGCGAGGTCATGCTCTCCGTCCAGGACGAGGGCATCGGGATCACGGGCGACCGGCTGAGCCGCCTCAACGCCCGCCTCGCCGAGTTCGACCCCGAGACGCCGTACGACCAGGAGGGCGAGGACGGTCTCGGCCTCGGCCTGTACGTGGTGGCCCGGCTCGCCCACCGGCACGGGGTGCGGGTGCGGCTGCGCGAACAGAAGCAGGGCGGCGTGGCGGCGGTCGTCGTCCTGCCGGCCCCGCTGCTGGCCGCCGCCCCGGCCGCCGCGATCCCGGCGACGTCCCCGGCCTCGGCCGCCACCCAGGGCTTCACCCTGCCCGGCGCGGACGCGGAGGCCAACTCCAACGTCCTGCCCGGCCGTTCGCCGTCCGCGGACCCGCTGGTCGCCCTGGCGGAGCGGGCGGTGCGCGAGGCCCGGCCCCCGGCGGAGGAGCAGGCGCCCGCGTCGGCGCCCGAGCCCGAGCCCGCGTCGGCGCCCGAGCCCGCGCACATGCCGACCCCCGAGTCCCTGCCCGCGCCCGATTCGACGCCGACGCCCGACTCGACGCCCGACCCGGAACCCGGACCCGGGCCGGCGCCCGAACCCACGTCGACGCCGACGGCGGAGCCGGTGGCGCACCCGCCCGCCGAGAGGCCGGCCGAGACGACGATGGAACTCCTGCTGCCGAGCCCGCCGGAAGCGCCGAACCCGGGGGAGGAGAGTGCCCGGTGGGACGACGACGACCCCGCCCCCGCCGGGCCGGCGCCCGCCGCACCGGCCACCGGGCCGGCGCCCGCCGCACCGGCCACCGGGCCGGCGCCCGCCGCACCGGTCCTGCCCGGGGCCCGACGGGCACCGGACAGCACCCCCGACAGCACCCCTGCCACCGACACCGACCTCGACACCGAGACCGAGGCGGAGCACACCCGCACCCCCGACGCCCCGGAAGAGCCCGTCACCGACAAGGGCCTTCCGAAGCGCACACCCAGGATCACCGCACCCGCACAGGCCCCGCGCCGGCGGACCGCCTCCGTCGACGCGGACGCCCTCCGCCGCCGTCTGGGCGGCTTCCGCCGGGGGGCGGAAGCCGGCTACCGCGACGTCGAAGCGGAGATCGCCGAACGAACGGGCCAGAACCGGGTCCCGTCACCTTCCGCGGAACCGAACGCACCGCACCGAGCAGCACGAGAAGCACACGCACACGCCGAAGAAGACACGGGGGGCACAGTCGAGGAGGCAAGCAGTTGACCGCGCCCAGTACCTTCGGACTGAGCAGTGAAGCCCGTAACCTGCACTGGCTGTTGAGCAACCTCGTGGAGGAGGTCCCCGGCATCCGGTCCGTCGCGGTCGTCTCCTCGGACGGCCTGCTGCTGCTCTCCTCGGACCCCGGCCGCAACGCCGCGGCCCGGCAGGCCGGGGAGAGCCGACCCACCGGGCCCCGCGGGTCCTCGGCGGACCTCGCCACCATCGTCTCCGGCATCGGCAGCCTCACCATCGGGGCGGCCCGGCTCATGACGTTCGGCGGGGTGAAGCACACCATGGTCGCCATGGAGGAGGGCAGCCTCTTCGTCATGGCGATCAGCGACGGCTCGCTCCTCGGAGTGCACGGCTCCGCCGACTGCGACATGAGCGTGGTGTCCTACCACATGGCTCTCTTCGTGGGCCGTGCCGGACATGTGCTCACCCCGGAACTCCGCAGCGAACTACGGCAGTCCCTGGAGTCCGAGACGACCGGGAGTCCGCGATGAGCACCGGCCCGAAGAACCTCAGGCAGCAGCTCCCCGTCCGAGGCGGCGACCGCAAGCCGGCCCGGGTGCGGCCCTACTCGCTCACCGGCGGGCGCACCCGTTTCGGCCATGTCCTCCTCGTGGAGACGTTCGTCGCGGCACTCGAGGCCCCCGAAGAACGGCGGGAGTTGACGGGAGGGTCGCTCAAGTCCACCGTCATGCCCGAACTGCGGGCCATCGTCGAACTGTGCCGCCGGATGCGCACGGTGGCCGAGATCGCCGCGCTGCTGAGGATGCCGCTCGGCGTGGTCCGGGTGCTCCTCAGCGACCTCGCGGACCAGGGAAAGATCCGTGTGTACGGCACCGGTACCGCTCACGGTACGGGCCGTCCCGACCGCGCTCTGCTGGAAAGGGTGCTGAGTGGACTCCGTCGTCTCTGACGCCGCCTCCTCCCCCGGCGTCACCCCCGCCGTCGAACCCGACGAACCCCTGCAGCCCTGGCAGACGGACCGCACCCGGGCCCCCGTCGCCACGAAGATCGTGGTGGCGGGCGGCTTCGGAGCCGGCAAGACCACCCTGGTCGGCGCCGTTTCGGAGATCGAGCCCCTCCAGACGGAGGCGCTGATGACCCAGGCGAGCGAGGAGAGCGACGACCTCACCGGCACCCCGGAGAAGGTCACCACCACGGTCGCCATGGACTACGGCCGGCTCACCCTCGACGACGACCTGGTGCTCTACCTGTTCGGCACGCCGGGCCAGCAGCGGTTCTGGTTCATGTGGGACGACCTGGTGCGCGGCGCGATCGGTGCGGTCGTGCTGGCCGACACCCGCCGTCTGAAGGACTGCTTCCCCGCCCTGGACTACTTCGAGAGCTGCGGCTTGCCGTACGTCGTCGCCGTCAACCACTTCGACGGGAGCGACCTGTTCGAGCCGGCGGACGTACGGGAGGCGCTGACGGTCCCCCCGCACATACCTGTCATGATCATGGATGCGCGGCGCCGGATCTCGGTGATCGAGACCCTCCTGGCCCTGGTGGGCCACGCGCTCGACGAAACCCCCGAGTAGTCCTCATTTAGGAGCCATCCCCGCATGCGGAAGATACTCGTCGTCGGAGCCGGCCAGTCCGGACTCCAGCTCGCCCTCGGCCTCCAGTCGCACGGGTACGAGGCCACCCTGATGTCGAACCGGACGGCGGACGAGATCCGCTCCGGCCGCGTCATGTCGACGCAGTGCATGTTCCACACGGCCCTGCAGCACGAGCGCGACCTCCAACTGAACTTCTGGGAGCAGCAGGCCCCGAAGATCCAGGGCCTCGGCGTCTCGGTCGCCGCCCCGGGCTCGCACGACCCCGGCCCCACCCAGCGCGCGATCGACTGGCTGGGCCGGCTCGACGGTTTCGCCCAGTCCGTCGACCAGCGCGTGAAGATGGCCGGCTGGATGGAGACGTTCGCCCAGCGCGGCGGCCAGCTGGTGATCCACGGCGCGGCGGTCTCCGACCTCGACTACTTCTCCCGCGCCTACGACCTCGTCCTGGTCTCCGCGGGCAAGGGCGAACTCGTCCAGATGTTCGGCCGGGACGCCGAACGCTCCCCCTACGCCGAGCCGCAGCGTGCCCTCGCCGTCGCCTACGTCCACGGGCTGGGCCCACGCCCGGAGCACCCGGACACCGAGGCGGTCCGCTGCAACCTGGTGCCCGGCGTCGGCGAACTGTTCGTCATGCCGACGCTCACCACCTCCGGCCGCGCGGACATCCTGTTCTGGGAGGGCATACCCGGCGGCCCCCTGGACGTCTTCAACGGCGTCAAGGACCCGGCCGAGCACCTCTCCCTGACCCTGGAGCTCATGGAGAAGTTCACGCCCTGGGAGTACGCGCGGGCCACCAGGGTGGAACTGACGGACGCGGGCGGCACGCTCGCCGGCCGTTACGCCCCCACGGTCCGCAACCCGGTCGGCCGCCTCCCCGGCGGCGGCCTGGTGCTGGGCGTCGCGGACGTCGTCGTCGCCAACGACCCGATCACCGGCCAGGGTTCCAACTCGGCCGCCAAGTGCGCGGCCGCCTACCTCGCGTCGATCCTCGAGCGCGGGGAGAAGGAGTTCGACGAGGAGTGGATGCGCGCCACGTTCGACCGGTACTGGGACACCGCGCAGCACGTCACCAAGTGGACCAACGCGATGCTGGCCCCGCCGCCGGAGCACATCGTCAACCTGCTGGGCGCGGCCGGACAGCTGCCGCCCGTGGCCGATCGCTTCGCCAACGCCTTCAACGACCCGGCGGACTTCGAGAACTTCTTCTACGAACCGGCGAAGACGGGCGCCTATCTGGCGGAGGTCACCGGGGCCTGAGACACGGTCCGGCGGGAATTCACTCAACGGCCGCGAGCGGGCCCGGACACGCTGCCATACTCGCCCGATGCCGTTTCTTGAAGAGAAGTTTGCCGGCCTGCATCGTGTCGGAAGACGTTCCTTCGACGAGACCGAGCGCAACCTCGTCGGAGTGAACGGCCCGCACGTCCTGCCCCACAACGAGACCGGAGTGATCGGCTGGGGCACCTCCTGGCGCATGCAGGGACATCTGCTCATGGCCCGGCGAACCGGCCGGCCCGACTACGCCGAGCGGCTCGCGCGACTCATCGACCAGGTCCTCCTGGCGCGCGACGACGTGCGGGGCGTGAGCGACTTCCGCGGCCGCAGCCTGCCGGTGTGGAGCACCGCCCACAAGTTCACCGCCGCCTCCGTCGTCCTGCACGACACGGACGGACGGCCGGCCCTCGAGATCACGGTCTGTCCGCCGCACGCCAGAACCGCCAGGGTCGCCGTCCACCCGGACGGCGACCGGCACTTCCGCATATCCGTGACCGGACCGCAGCGGACGGACGTCGAGGTGGCGGGGCTCAGCCTCGACCCGCTGGACGAGCGTCGCGCGGACCGGATCCTGTACGCCGCGTACGAGCAGCGCACGGCGGTCACCGCCCGGCTGCTGCCGTCCGAACGGCCGGGCCGCAGACCCCGGCGGCCGCGTCCCGGCGCCTTCGCCGTGCAGCCCGCCATGGTCTCGCTCGCCGCCCAGACCGGCATGATCACCTACCCCATGGCCGGACTGGCCCGGCTCGCCCGCGAACGCCCGGAGGCCGTGCCCGCCTCGGTGCGCGGCCGCCTCGACGGCTACCTCGAGGCGGTGGACCGGGCGATGCGGGTCCACGACGAGCAGTGGGGCGCCACCGACGACGGGCGCGGCTTCTACCGCTGGCTGCCCGACGAACCGGTCTCCTTCGCGGGCGCCGAACTGCCCACCAACGAGTTCCTCGCCATGGGCCGTACCGCCGTCCAACTGGCCGTGGCCACCGGCGAGGCCCGCTGGCGCGACCGCGCCGCCGCCATGGCCCGGGCCCTGCACGGCGACCTCGCCGTCTCCGACGGCGTGGCCGTCTGGCCGTACTGGCCCGGCTTCGGCCGCGTGTACCAGGGGTGGGAGGCGACCGGTTCCGCCAAGACCGACGGCTCCGGCGTCCGCCCCTCCTACCGCGCGGTCACCGTTGCCGAGGACGTCACGCACGCCCTGATCGACATCGACTTCCTCTGCCTCTACCACGACGCCCCCGGCCTGCCCGAGGTCTTCACCCAGGCCGACATGCGGGCCGTGGCGAACACCTTCACCCGCAACGTCGTCGAGCGGCGCGGCCGCGGCCGCGCCCTGCGGATGCGTCACGACGTCGGCGGCCAGGGGCGTCGCGGCACCGACCGGGAGCAGGCCCACGTCGCCGCGTGGCTCCCGCTGCGCCGCTGGTCCCGTGAGGTGCCCCGGCTCGTCCGCGCGATACGGCCGGCCACGCCGCCGCTCCCGCTGATGGGCGTGGACTCCTACTGCGCGGCTCTCCTGACGTCCTGACCGGCCCCGGCGCCCGGCCCGTCGTGCGGGCCCGCCGTCGCCGTGCCGCGGACCTCCGGCGGCGCCGAGCCCCGCGGCGACGCGCCCCACCGGTCCGGGCGCACCGCTCCCAGCACCGGATGCGACGCGATCGGCGAGACCTTGATGGTCTCGCCGGTCCTCGGCGCCTGGACCACCCTGCCCCCGCCCAGGTACAGCGCGACATGCGTGGCCTCGGGGAAGTAGACGACCAGGTCGCCGGGGCGCAGCTCCCTCAGCGGGATCCGCGGCAGGCGCGCCCACTGCTCCTGGCTGGTGCGGGGGATCGGCGTCCCGGCGTGTCCCCAGGCCTGCGACGTCAGGCCCGAGCAGTCGTACGATCCCGGTCCCTGAGCGCCCCACACGTACGGCTTCCCGAGCTGCCGCACCGCGTACCGGACGGCCCGCTCGCCCTCCTCCGAGGGCTTGCGGTCGTCCTCGCCGAGCGCACCGGAGGCGATCAGCCTCTGCTGCGCCCGCGCGACGCCGGCCTTCTCCAGCCTCTCCAGAGCGGCGAGCCGGTCGGCCGGGAGGGAGGCCAGCAGCTTCTCGACGGCGGCCAGCCGCCCGCGTACGGTGTCGCGCTCCTTCTTCCTGCGCGCCGTCAGGGTGAGCTGTGCGTCGAGGGCGGCCCGCGCCCGGCGCGCCAGAGCGTCGGCCCGGCGTTCGCCGCTCGTCAGCCGGCCGACCGTCACGGCCCGCTCGCGTGCCAACTGCCCGATCAGATGCCCCTGGTCGAGGGCGTGCTGCGGATCGCGGGCGAGCAGCAGCCGCACGTACGCGGAGATGCCGGTGCTGCCCTGGTACTGCTGGCGGGCCAGCCGGCCGGCCGCTCCCCGGCTGTCGTGCAGCGACAGCCGCGCCCGCACCAGGCGGGCGTCCAGCCGCCCGGTCTCGGCGCGCCGCCGCGCCAGCTGTTCCTCGGTGGTGTTGTAGGCCTCGGTGGCCCGTTCGGCCTCGCGGTACAGCCGCTGAAGCTCCGTCAGCAGCTCGGCGGCGGTCCGCTCGCCGCCGCCCCCGTCCGCATCGCCCGGAACGCTGCCGTCCGCGCCGCCCGGAACGCCCGCGTCCGCGCCTCCGTCGGCATCGGCGTCGAGGCCGGCGTCCGGCTTCTCGGCGGCCGGTGGAGCGCTCCGGTCCGGGGGCGCCGGCGCGGTCGCCGTCGGCCCGCCCGGTTCCGGAGGTTCCTGCGCGGCCGCGGCGCATCCCGGGGCGAGCACGGTCTGGGCGGCGAGCGCCGCCGTGGCGACCGTACAGGCCAGACGCAGCAGCCTTCCTGACACGTCATCACCTCCGCTGCGGGGTGGCCCCTCCAGCCCGCAGGGCGAGCTTCGGACGGATCCGCGCGGTCCGCGCGCCGAGCGTGCGCGGTTCGGCGCAACGGGGTCACCCGTCGGCGTCGTCCCGCCGTCCGTCCGGCGTGGCGTCGGGCGTGGCGCGGCTCGGCGCGTCCGGCGTGCCGCCGGCCTTCGGCCCGGACGTCGCGTCGGGTTTCGACCAGGGCCAGCGCGGCCGTCCGCCGTCCTTCCCCTCGGGATCGAACGCGTACTTCCAGCCCTGGGGCAGCCCGAGCCGCTTGCCGTGGCCACGGGGCACCCGCCGGTAGACCAGGACGGTGGGCGGGCCGCCGGCCGGGTCCGGGACGGGGATGCGGTACGTCTTCGGCGGATGCCCGGTCGGGCCCAGCAGCACGGGCAGCACCCGGCCGTCCATGGGGCCGCCCTCGAAGGGGGTGTCTTGGCTCTTCACGCCCCCAGTGTCGATCAGGTCTCCGCGGCCAGCGCACCCCGTACCAGCTCGGCGGTCTGCGCGTCCCGGGCCGCGGTCACCATGAGGACGGCGACGAACTGGTCGACCAGCCAGTCCCGCAGCTCGTCGGCGGGCGGCTGCTGGTCCTCGTCGAGCCAGATCAGCGAGGCCGCCTCGACCGCGGTGATCCACATGCGGACGGTCATCCGCAGCCGCGGTCCGGGTTCGGCCACTCCCAGGTGGCTGTAGATGGCCTCGGCGGCGCCCCGGCGCACGCCGTCCACGATGGCCGTCGTCCGGGACGTCTCGACCACGCTGCCGCCCTGGAGGAGGGCGCTGAAGCCGGCGTCGTGACGGCCGACGAAGGTCAGATAGCGGTCGAGGACACGGGCGAGGCGGGGGAGGAGGGGCCCGTCGTGGGGTTCGTCGAAGCAGTGGTGCAGCTCGTCGGCGGCGGAGCGCAGGGCGGCCTCGTAGAGCTGCTGCTTGCCGCCGGGGAAGTACCGGTAGACGAGCGGCCGGGAGACCCCGGCCGCCTCGGCCACGTCGTCCAGCGAGACGTCCTCGGGGACGCGGTGCGCGAACAGCGAGAGCGCGGCCTCCAGCAGCTGGCTGCGGCGCTCCTCCACGCTGAGGCGACGGTAGGCGGGGGCGGCGGGCGTCATGACGTGCAGCGTAATCCCCCGCCCCCGGGCCGTGCCTACGGCAGCAGGCCGGACGACCGCCACAGCCGGCGTCCGACGCCCCGCAGCACCCCGATGTCGTCCAGGAAGTCCGTCAGCCGCTTCGAGCCGGTCTGCATGATCTCCCGGCGGTGCCCGCTCGCCCGGACCTGCGCCATGGCCTCCCGGCGGTCCAGGCCGACGTTCGTGTAGACCTCCGGATTCACGAAGGCCACCGAGAACACCCGGGCGAACTCACCCGACGTGACCCTGGTGAACTCCTGGGACCAGCGCGGGGCGGTCACCATCTGCCGGCGCAGCTCCTCGCGGGCGTAGCGCACGTGCCGGGCCTCCTCCACGACGTGGATCCGGGTGACGCCCCGCACCAGCGGCTGGACCCGCTCGTCCGGGAAGGTCAGCCGCTGCATCCAGTCGAGGACCTCCTCGCCGAGCAGCGTCGCGGTGAAGGAACCGGGGGTGGTGGAGATCGTCTTGAAGACGCGGCCCAGGTTCTGGTGGGCGCGGCTCACCGGGTACCAGGGCGTGTCGCCGTGCGAGATCAGCCGGGCGAACATCTTCGAGTGCCGGCACTCGTCCTCGATCTCGGTGAGCGCGTACCGCACGTGCGCGCTCGTCGCCGCCTTGTCGTAGATGTGCCGGACGAGCAGCTGCATGAGAATGATCTCGAACCAGATCCCCAGCGAGGCGAGCGCGGCGGCCTCGTGCTGGGACAGCAGGATGCGCTGCTCCTCGCCCATCCGCCGCCACAGCGGCGTGTCGTACAGCGACACGAGCTCCGGCGGCCAGAACCACTTGCCCTCCTCGAAGGGGGCGTCCCAGTCCAGTTCCTGGTCCGGGTCGAAGGAGTGCTTGGCGGAGGACGCGAGCAGCCGCTCGGCCACCTGTTCCCGGTCCTTGAGCAGGCCCAGCGCGTCCCGCAGCCCTTCCACCGCGTCGGCATCCGTGAGGGTCGTCATGCACTTATGAGACTGCCTGTCAGCAAGCCCGTCAATCCCCTGTGCGGAATTGCCCGCACCGGGCGGCCGAGGTCCTCCGGAGCACCGAAAGCCGTCAGTCCAGCACCGCCTCCATCACGGCACGCGCGATCGGGGCCGCCATCCCGCCGCCGGTGATGTCCCCGCGGCGCGCCGACCCGTCCTCCACCACCACCGCGACCGCGACCCGCGGCTCCATGTCCCGCATGTCCTGCGCCCAGGAGACGAACCAGGCGTAGGGGATGCCCGCGTTGCCGAGGCCGTGCTGCGCGGTGCCCGTCTTGCCGCCGACGACCGCGCCCGGGATCGCGGCGTTCACACCGGTGCCCTCCCGCACCACGTCCGTCATCAGCTCGCGCAACCGTCGCGCCGTCGAGGGCAGCATCGCCTGCCGCGACGGACGGGGTGTGGTGGTGGACACCGTGACCCCGCCCCGGCGCGTCGTCCGCTCCACCAGGTACGGCGTGCGCACCTGACCGCCGTCGGCCACCGCCGCCGACACCATCGCCATCTGCAGTGGAGTGGCCCGCGTGTTGTACTGGCCGATCGAGGACAGCGCCAGCTGGGCCCGGTCGAGCGAGGTGTCGAAGGTGCTCGGCGCGACGGCGAACGGGATCCGCACGTCGGGGTCGTTGAAGCCGAACGCCTGCGCCGTCCGGGTCATCCGGGCCAGACCGGTGTCCACGCCGAGTTTCGCGAACACCGTGTTGCACGACCACTCGAAGGCGTCCCGCAGCGGGGCGTCCTCGCAGCCGTCGCCCTCGTTGGTCAGCCGCGTCCGCGTCCCGGGCAGCCGGTAGGGGGCGGGGGAGTCGGTCGCCGCGTCCAGGTCGGCGATCACCCCGGCGTCCAGCGCCGCCGCCGCGGTGACCACCTTGAACGTGGAACCCGGCGGATACGTCTGCCGCACCGCCCGGTTGAGCATCGGCCGGTCCGGGTCGCCGTTGAGCCGCGCCCAGGCCCGCTCCGCGCGGGCGTCGTTCCCGGACAGCGCGGCCGGGTCGTACGACGGACTCGACACCAGCGCCAGCACCCGGCCCGTCGACGGCTCCACCGCCGCCACCGCACCCTTGCGCCCGTCCAGCCCCTCGAACGCGGCCCGCTGGGCCCTCGGGTTCAGCGTGGTCACCACGTCGCCGGCGGCCGGCCGGCCGCGGGTGACGTCGTCCCACAGCGGGAACGAGGCGAGCGCAGGGTCCGAACCGGACAGCACGCCGTCCCCGCTGTGCTCCAGGAACGTCGTCCCGTACACCTGCGAGGCGAAGCCCGTCACCGGCGCGTACAGCGGCCCGTCGCGGTACGTGCGCTCGTAGCGCAGTTGCTCACCGGTGTCCCGGGAGCCGGTGACCGGGACCCCGCCGACCAGGATGTCGCCGCGCGGCTGGGCGTAACGGGCGATGGCCGCCCGCCGGTTGGCCGGGTTGCCGTCGTACGCCTCGGACCGGACGACCTGGACGCGCGTGGCGTTGACCAGGAGCGCCGCCAGCAGCAGGGCGCAGAACGCGGCGGCCCGCCGGATGTGCCGGGTCACCCGGGCCTCCGTGAGGTGTGGTCGGCGGCTCGGCCGCGCGCTTCGCCGAGTCCTTCGCCGCGCGCGTGGGGGCCCGCCTCGGGGCCCGCCTCGCCGTGCGCTTCGTGTCCCGCGGCGTCGTGTGCGTCGGGTCCCGCCGGGTCGTCCGTCCCGTGTCCCGCGTCGCCGTGCGCCGCGTGGCGCGCCTCGTCGTACGGCCGCCGCGCCGAGTCGCTGACCCGGATCAGCAGTGCCACGATCGCCCAGTTGGTGACGACCGAGGAGCCGCCCTGCGCCAGGAACGGCATCGCCATGCCGGTCAGCGGGATCAGGCCGGTCACCCCGCCCGCGATCACGAACACCTGGAGCGCCACGATCGAGGCGAGGCCGGCCGCCAGCAGCCGTCCGAAGGGGTCGCGCAGCGACAGTCCGGCCCGGAAGCCGCGTTCCACCAGCAGCCCGTACAGCAGGAACAGCGCCGACAGCCCCGCCAGGCCCAGTTCCTCGCCGGCCGTCGCCAGGATGAAGTCCGACTTCGCGGCGAAGCCGATGAGGACGGAGTGACCGAGGCCGAGCCCGGTGCCGAGCGTCCCGCCGGCCGCGAAGGAGAACAGCGACTGCGCGAGCTGGTTGGGGCCCTGGCCGGCGTCGATGGAGGCGAACGGGTGCAGCCAGTCCTCGACCCGGCTGTGCACGTGCGGTTCGAGACGTCCGACGGCGACCGCGCCCAGCGAGGCGAGCAGCAGGCCCATGGCGATCCAGCCGGTGCGGCCCGTGGCCACGTAGAGCATCACCACGAACAGGCCGAAGAAGAGCAGGGAGGTGCCGAGGTCCCGTTCCAGCACCAGCACGCCGACGCTCAGCAGCCAGATCGCGACGATCGGGCCGAGCACGCGCCCGGTCGGCAGCTGCATGCGCGTGAAGCGCCAGATCCGCCGGCCCGCGTACGTCAGCGCCGTGCGGTTGGCGGCCAGATACGCCGCGAAGAACACCGCCAGCAGCACCTTGGCGAACTCGCCGGGCTGGATGGAGAACCCGGCGACCCGGATCCAGATGCGCGCCCCGTTCACCGGCGGGAAGAGGACCGGGAGGGTGAGCAGGGCGAGCGCCGCGACCACGCAGACGTACGCGTACCGCTGCAGCACGCGGTGGTCGCCCAGCACGGTCACCACCACGATGAACAAAGCCACCCCGACGGTGGACCACACCAGTTGGGCGGGCGCGGCCCGGTCGCCGGGCGTCTCCAGGTCGAGCCGGTAGATCAGCACCAGGCCGATCCCGTTGAGCAGCACGGCGATGGGCAGCAGCAGCGGGTCGGCGCACGGTGCGCGCCACCGCACCGTGAGATGCGCCAGCAGCGCGAGGACCCCGAGCCCCGCGCCGTAGCCGGCGGCGCCGGGCGGGACGGCGCCGAGCTTCGCCAGGCCGACCGCGCAGTAGCCGTACACCGAGAGCAGGACGGCCAGGACGATCAGGGCGAGCTCGACGCCACGGCGCCGGGGGAGGCCTGCCGCGGGAGCGGGCGCGTCGGCCGCCACCACGGTCGTTCCCGCTCCGACTCCGGTGTTCGTCATGTCCGGAACTTACCCAAATGTGGCTCCTTGTTGAGCCGTGACGGGTGGTCGTGTCAGCACCAGCGCGGCGCCGCTCCGATGGTCTCGATGTAGCGCGCCGAGCCCCAGGCCCAGGTGCCGTCCGTCAGGAGATACCAGTGCGTGTTGCCCTGCACGTTCTGACCCGAGGTCCTGCAGAAGATGGAGACGATGTCTCCGCGGTGGACGACCCGGATCACCTGACTCGCCCGGGTGGGCGCGCTGCGCAGCAGCAGTTCGCTCGCGGTGACGCGCCCGCGCGAGCGGCGGCCGTCGTTCTGGTGGCTGCCCGACTGCCATTGGCTGCCCCCGGACTGGCTGCCCCCGGACTGGCTGCCGCCGGACTGGTTGCCGCCGGACTGCCACTGGTTGCCGCCGGACTGGTTGCCGCCGGACTGCCACTGGTTGCCGCCGGACTGGTTGCCGCCGGACTGCCACTGGTTGCCGCCGGACTGGTTGCCGTTCTGGTCGCCGGACTGCCAGGCGTCGCCGTCGCCGCCCTCGGCCTGCCAGTCGTCACCGCCGTCACCACCGCCGGACTGCCGGGCGTCGCCGCCCTCGTGCTGCCGGTCGTTCGTTCCACCCTGCCGGGCGTGGACGCCGTCCCCGCCGTCGGCGAGTGCCGGGGTGACGGCGACGGAGGCGGCGAGGGCGCCGGCCGCGGTGACTATGGCGAGGCGGGTGAGAGTGGAACGCAGGGACATGGCGATACCTCCACAAAGAGGGTGAAGCTGACTTATCGCCACACTAGGAGCGGTTCGTGCACGCCGCCCGTCACGCTGCGCCATCGGGGAGGCCGCTCGCGGCCGGAGGCGTCTGAGGCAGCGTCAGGGTCGCCACCGCGCCGCCGTCCGCGGCGTTGGCGAACGTCAGCCGCGCCCCCAGCACCTCCGCCTGTCCCACCGCGATCGTCAGGCCGAGTCCGTGCCCCTTCGCCCCGCCTTCGGTACGGAACCGCTGCGGCCCGTGGGTGACGAGGTACTCCGGATAGCCGTCCCCGTGGTCCCGCACGGTGACCGTCGGCCCGTTCACCGTCAACACGACCGGCGCCCGTCCGTGCCGGCGCGCGTTGGCCAGCAGATTCCCCAGCACCCGTTCGAGGCGCCGTCGGTCGGTCTCGACGCGTGCGTCCCGGACGACGGTGACCGCGATGCCGGCCGTCGGGCTCCCGGAGCCGCCCGAGCCGCCCGGACGGACCGAGCCGCCCGAGCCGCTGCCGGCAGCCGTCCCGCCGGCCGCACCCGAACCAGCCGCGCCGCTCGAGCCGTCCGAGGCCTCGGCCGTCCGCACGACCCGCACCACCAGCGCCGTCAGGTCCTCGGCGTCCAGCTCCAGCCGCTCCCGCCCGGTGTCCAGCCGGGAGATCTCCAGCAGGTCCTCGGTGAGGGTGCGCAGCGCCGCCACCCGGTCGCGCACCAGCTCGGTGGGCCGTCCCGGCGGCAGCAGTTCGGCCGCCGCGTGCAGCCCGGTCAGTGGCGTCCGAAGTTCATGCGCCACGTCGGCGGTGAACCGCTGTTCGCTCAGCAGCTTGCCCTGCAGCGAGGACGCCATCGAGTCCAGGGCGGCGGCGACGGTGCCCACCTCGTCCCGCGGCCGGCCCGGTTCCCTCGTGCGCGGGTCGTTCACGCGGGCGTCCAGATCGCCGGCGGTGATCCGCCGGGCCACCTGGGCGGTGGTGTGCAGCCGCCGCGTCACGCGGGTCACCGCGACCGCGCCGACCAGCAGCGTCGCCCCGATCGCCAGCGCCGACGACCACAGGATCGCGGTGTCCAGCGCCTCGATGGTGCGGGCGCTCTGCGAGTAGTCGACGGCGACCGCGAGGGCCCGCCCGCCGTCCACCGGACCCGCCGCCCACATCGTGGGCCGTCCCTCGCGGTCGGCGACGATGGTGCCGCGTTCCCCGGCCGCCGCCAACGTCCGCAGCGAGGAGGGCAGTCCCGGCGGGTCGACGCGCGCTCCCCAGCCGAGCGTGTCCCCGGTCTCGAACGCCGCCGTCGCCTCCTTCAGCCTGGACAGCGCGAGGCCGCGGGCCTGGCCGACGGTCTGGTTCGTCACCGAGACGTGCACGAGCACACCGAGCAGGGCGGCCAGCGCGCAGCACATCACGGTGATGAAGACGGCCGCCTTCACGGCGAGCGTGCCGGCCCACGAGGGCACCCCCAGTCTCATCGGCCGCTCGCGGGTGAGGCGGCGGCGGGGGAGTCGGACCCCCGGCCGGACGGGGGCGCCGGCGAGGTCGCGGAGGAGGCGGTCGGAGGGGGCGTCGTTCCCGGGGTGGGGGCGGAGGCGGACGACCGCGGCGTGTGCTTGCGGTCGCCGGTGCGCAGCATCTCGTCGTGGGTGAGCAGCATGGCCTGCTGCTGCTGGTCCCAGGTCCACTGCAGGCGGTACTCGTACCCGGCGACCTCCGAGGGAGCGCGGATGATCACGGACCGCGCGGCCAGCTCGACCCCGCTGACCGCGTCCTCGTAACCCATGATCTGCACCAGCCGGTTCTTGCGGACGGTGTAGACGCGGACCGCCGTGAGGTTGCCGGGCAGCTGCCGGAAACCCAGCGTCATGTCGGCGTGACCGTCCCCGGTGAGGTCGCGGTAGTACGCCTTGAGGACGGGGCACCCGGCCGCCTTCGCGCCGCTCCTGCCGCAGTCCGCCATCCGGCGGGCCGTCTCCGCGAACGCTCCCGCACCGTAGTCGCCCGGATTCCGGGCGATCTCCCGGCGGACCACCGAGACCGGGTCCACCGCCCGGATGTCCCCGCCGGGCACGGTGACGCCCCGCACCACCTCGGTCTCCACCTCGCCGATGTCGAAGGCGGGGCGGGAGGCGGGGGTCAGGTCCGGCCAGAGCCGGTCCGGGCTGATCGCCGTCGGCGTGGCGCCGGCGCCCTTCAGCTCTCCGGCGTCTCCGCAGCCCGCGACGACCGAGCCCAGCAGGACGACGGCGACGGCGGCGAGCGCGGTCCGGGCGCGGCGGACCGGCACGCCGGAGCGTCCGGGACCGCCGAGACGACCGTGCGGGCCGGACGGACCGGAACCGCTCGGGCCGGACGGACCGGGGTTGCCGGGGTCGGCGGGACGACTGCGGAACACGGGACTCCTGTGACTCCTCGGGCCTGCGACCGGTGACCGTGACGGTGGTGACGGCCTGCGACCGGCGTCGATACCGGCCCCCGCACACCTTAATTCGTAAGGAAGTCCGATTTGCGTACCGGTGGGCCGGAAGGATGAGCCGATGCCGAGTCGGTGCCGAGCCGTTGCCGAGGCGCTGACCACGGCGAAACGATTACTCGGCCAACTCCTCGAGCAGTCGGGCCGTCGCCAGTCCCACGCGCAGGTACTCCACGAACAGCTCGTTGTGCAGGGCCCACGGTGAGCGCCGTGACCGTATCAGCCGGATCGCGTCGTCGGCCGAGCGCCCCCGGAGCACCAGCGCATGCGCGACGACCAGCCCCGACCGGTTGTAACCGCTGTAACAGCGCACGAGGACCGTCCGCCCCGCGTCCAGTGCGTCACCCGCGGCCTGCGCCAGCCGGATCACCCCGGCGAGCTGGGTACCGTCCAGCGGTCCGTCGGGAATCGGCCACACATGGTGCTCCACACCGGGTCCGGGCCCGTGTCCGGGCCTGGCCCGGGTCAGCGTCTGGACGAGATCGAACTCGTCCCGCACCACGGCGAGCTCCCGCTCTCCGGAACGCCCCCGGAACCCATGACCGCCCATCCACAGCCCGGGCACGATCTCGCTCCACGGACGATCCGGCTCCGGTACGTCGGGTCGCTTCCTGCCAGTCCGCAACGGCGCCTCCCCGAACGCGCTCTCTGGGCTCTG
This sequence comes from Streptomyces sp. P3, assembly GCF_003032475.1. Classification (NCBI taxonomy): domain Bacteria; kingdom Bacillati; phylum Actinomycetota; class Actinomycetes; order Kitasatosporales; family Streptomycetaceae; genus Streptomyces; species Streptomyces sp. P3. Next base: position 661,183 of record NZ_CP028369.1, on the reverse strand, counting down.
CCCAACTTGCTCCACGGGTAACCGCCTTCTTGCCCCGGAGCGTCCCTCCTGTTCCCATGGTCGTGGGGTGATGGTGCATGAACGGACTGCGCGTCATACCGACCTGGAGGCATGGCCGGGAGCGGCTCTACGTCTGCCTCACGGACGGCAGGAACATCGCCTGGTACGACCGTGAGGCGGCCAGGATCAATGTGATCGTCGACGACCGCAGGGAGGACGTCCTGGAGGTCCTCGGCCCCTTCGTCACCGGCCCGGTCACGGTCGGCCCGCCCCCCGTCCCCACGCCCGCGGAGCTGGCCCGGCTCGCCCTCCATCCGGACGACGACCTGGCCCCCAACCGCCCCGGCGAGGCCCTCCTGGTCGACCTCGACCGCGACCCCGGCCCCGCCCACCGGCTGCGCACCGATCCGCGCCGGCGTTCCCTCGCGGCGGAGCAGACGGTCGGCGATGCGCTGGACCGTCTCGACGGCGCGGGCTGGCACACGCTGCACTCCCTCCCGCTCCCGGGCGGCGACCGGCTCCACCACCTGGCCATCGGCCCGGCGGGCCTGTTCGCCGTCCACGCGCTGTACGCCCGTAAGCACCGGGTGCGGATCGCCGACCCGGTGGTCGGGCTGGGGCGCCGGCAGCCGGAGCCCCTGCTGCGCAGAATCCGGGACGACGCCGACCGCGCGTCCCACGCGCTCACGGCCGAGGTCCGTCCCGTACTCGCCCTGGTGGGCCCGACGGACGTCGCCTTCACCGGCCCCCCGCGCCAGGTCCGCGTCCTGACCGACACCGACCTCCCCGACCTGGCCCGCCTGGGCGGAGTCCTCAAACCGGCAGACGTGGAGGCCCTCCACGCGATGGCCAGAGACCGCAAGACCTGGTCAGAAGCCTGACACCCCCCACCCCGTCGCCTGCCCGGCGTCCAGGAACCGGACATCCTGTCATCGGCCCGTCCGGCGACGCCGGGGCGGGTCCCACCCGTTCAGCCTGCCCGGCGTCCAGGAGTCTCGAGGCACCCTGCCCATCAGCCCGTCCGGCGTTCGAGGACGAGGCCCCTTCAGGGCCGATACGGGGGTCGGGGGCAGCGCCCCCTGACGGGGCCGAAGGGGCGGCGCCCCTGATCACGGGTAGGGGCGGCGGGGGCGAAAAAGCCCGAGCCCCCGCCCCCTCACGGCACCACCCCCGCCCGCCCCTCCTCGAACAACGCCCCCGCCAGATCGCCGAAATCCCGCACCCGCGAAGCGACATCCCCCGCGAAGAACGTGAGCGCCCCCGCCGACCGGCACTCCTCCACCTCCTCCCAGGTGACCGGCGCCGAGACCGTCGGCTCCGCCCGCGCCCGCAGCGTGTACGGCGTGGCCGTCGTCTTGCGCGCCGCGTTCTGACTCCAGTCCACGAACACCTTCCCCGGCCGCAGACTCCGCGTCATGCGATGCAGCACCAGACGCGGAGCAGCCTGCTCCGCTTCCACGGCCAGCCGCTTGGCGTACTCCGTGACCCGTTCGGACGAGGCCCCCCGCACCGCCGCCAGCAGGTGCAGCCCCTTGGACCCGGAGGTCTTCGGATACGCCTCGATCCCGTCCTGAGCCAGCCGCTCCCGCAGCCACACGGCGACCTCGCAGCATTCGACGACCGTGGCGGGCGCGCCGGGGTCGAGGTCGAAGACGAGCCGGTCGGCGGTCTCCGGCTCCTGCATCACCCACTGGGGCGTATGGAACTCGGTGACGAGATTCGCCGCCCACACCAGACTCGGCAGATCCTGCACGACCACCATCCGGGCCGGCCCCTCCGACCGAGGCACTTCGGCGGTGGTGACCCAGTCGGGCGTCCCCGGTGGCACGTTCTTGGCGAAGAAGACCTGGCCGCCGGGCCCGTCCGGGTAGCGAAGGAAGGACAGCGGCCGGTCCCGCAGATGGGGGAGCAGGACGTCCGCCACGGTCGCGTAGTAGTGCAGCACCTCGCCCTTCGTGAAGCCGGTCGCCGGGTACAGCACCTTCTCCAGGTTGCTGAGCGCGAGCCGCCTGCCCTCCACTTCGGTGATCGGCGTCATACCATGAGAATCACACAAAACGCCTTATACCACCTCATGTCATCCACGCTCGGCCGGAAGGTGCTGCACGTGAGATCCATCTGGAACGGCGCCATCTCCTTCGGCCTCGTCAGCATCCCGATCAAGCTGGTGAACGCCACCGAGAACCATTCGATCTCCTTCCGCCAGATCCACACGGAGGACGGCGGCCGCATTCGCTACCGCAAGGTCTGCGAGCTGGAGGAGCGCGAGGTGACGTCGGCGGAGATCGGCAAGGGCTACGAGGACGCGGACGGCACGATCATCCCGATCACCGACGAGGACCTGTCCCACCTTCCGCTCCCGACCGCCAAGACCATCGAGATCGTGGCCTTCGTGCCGGCCGACCGGATCGACCCGCTCCAGATGGACGCCGCCTACTACCTCCAGGCGGGCGGCGCCCAGGCGGCCAAGCCGTACACCCTGCTCCGGGAGGCACTGAAGCGCAGCCACAAGGTCGCGATCGCGAAGTACGCCCTCCGCGGCCGTGAGCGCCTCGGCATGCTCCGCGTGGTCGGCGAGGCGATCGCCATGCACGGCCTGCTCTGGCCGGACGAGGTCCGCGCGCCGGAGGGCGTCGCCCCGGACACCTCCGTCACCGTCCGCGACAACGAACTGGACCTCGCGGACGCCCTGATGGACACCCTCGGCGAGGTCGACCTGGCGGACCTGCACGACGAGTACCGCGAGGCGGTGGAGGAGGTCGTCGCGGCGAAGGCGGCCGGCGAGGCGCCCCCGGAGGCCCCGGTCGCGCCGTCCAGCGGCAAGGTACTGGATCTGATGGCGGCCCTGGAGAAGAGCGTCCGGGCGGCGAAGGAGTCGCGTGGTGAGGCGTCGGACGCCGCACAGGAGCCGGGGGCCGCCGAGAAGGCTGAGGTCAGACGTCTGCCCCAGCGCAAGTCGGCCGGCGCCTCGCCCAAGCAGACGGGCGGCAAGAAGTCGACGTCGACGGCGAAGAAGTCCACGGCCGCGCCGCGGAAGTCGACGGCGCAGTCCACCCGGGCCGCGAAGAAGGCGACGGCGAGCGGGAGCACGGCCAAGAAGAGCGCGGCGAAGAAGACGACGACGACGTCGACGGCGAAGAAGGCGACGGCCGGGACTAGCGCGAAGACGACCGCGAAGACGGCGGCCAAGAAGACGGCGAAGAAGGCGACGCCCCGCAAGCGCCCGGCCTGACCACCCGTTCCCGCGTCGGCACGCCTCCGACCGGCCTGACCACCCGCTCCGCCCCCGGCGCGCCTTTGGCCGGCCCGGCCGGCTGGGCCGGCACCGCGCACGACCAGCCGGCCGGGCCGGCACCCTCCCGCCTCCCACGACCAGCCCTCCGGCGTGCCCCCACACCTAGCGACCGGCCCGGCCCCCCACAGGTCGTCGACCGACCGGGCCGGCGTCCCTCCACAGCTGGCGACCGGCCGGGCCGGTGTCGTCGCGCAGCTCGCGATCGGCGGGCCGGCGTCGTCCGTCAGACGACCCGCTGCAACTCCCCGTCGTCCCCGGGGTCGTGGCCGATGTCGCCCGGGCCCTCCCGTTCGTCGCCGCCCAGGTCCTTCCCGCCCTCCGTGTCGTCCACGCCGTGCGGGTCGCCGCCCCGGCGGGGGAGGGCCAGTAGCGCCGTGCCCGCTCCCAGCCCCACCGCCGCCGGGGCGGGAAACGCGCCTCCGGGTGCGAAACCGTGGCCCGCGAAGTAGGTCAGCGCACAGACGCTCACCCCGAGCCCCGCCCATACGCGCCAGGCCGCCGCCTCGCGCAGCCCGGCGTCGGGCCGGACGGCCCTCTCCACGGAGGCCAGCCTTCGCTCCAGCGGACGCAACGCCCGGACCGCCCCGGCCAGAACCGTCCCCAGCACCAGCAACCACGGCACGCGCCAGGCCCACCAGCCGGCCGAGCCGTACCGGGGTTCGGGGGCGAGGCCGGTGAGGTAGAACGCGGCGGCGATGATCAGTACGGGCAGCATGTGCCACAGGTAGAGCGTCATGCTGCCGGCCCCCAGCACCCGCACCGCCCGTTCTGCCCGCTCCCGTTCCAGCGCCCTGCGGACGGCCGGCGCGATCCACAGCGCCACCCCCACCTGCGCCACCGCCCAGGCCAGCAGGGCTGCCGACGGCGGATCGGTGTTGCTCAGCTCCTGGCCCGTCACCAGGATGAGGCCGACCGGAAACGGCCCGGGTCCGACAAGAGCGGCGAACACCGCCCCGCCGCCCAGCGCCAGAGCGGCCGGCGCCCGCCACCCGCGGCCGGTCAGCAGCCCTTCCCGCCAGCAGAAGCCGAGTTGGTAGACGACGCCCCACACGAGCAGGTAGTTCACCGCCCCGACGGCCTCGACGAGTACGGAGCGCGACGACCCGACGGCCGCGACGAACACGCCGACGCCGAACCCGACGATGCCCATGACCACGGGCACGCGCGGGCCCCACCGTTCGTGCAGGGCGTACAGCGTCGGCGTCAGGGCGCTGAGCAGCAGGTACACCGGCAGGAACCAGAACTGCATGGCCATCGCCCATCCCACGAGCGCGAGGGTGGCGGGATCCACGCCGAGCGGGGCGCACACGCCGACGGCGAGCAGCACGAGACCGCTGTACGCGGCCGTGGGCAGCAGCAGGCGCACCGCCCGCTGCCCCACCCACCCGGCGGCGCTCGCGCCGGCCTCCCGGCTCCGTGCCCAGGAGCCACCGGCGGCGTGTCCGCCGGCCAGGAAGAACAGCGGCATGATCTGGAAGCCCAGCGTCAGCCACTGCGTCCAGGGCAGTGCGAGCAGCATCTCCGGCGCGGTGAGGGTCCCGTCCGGGTGCCGGACCAGCCCGGTGATCAGCCAGTGCCCCAGCACCACGAGCAGGATCGCCCAGGCTCGCAGGAAGTCGACGTACCGGTCTCGGCTCATGCCCCGCATGCTGCCGCCGTCGCCGACTCCCTTACAGGCCGACCGCGTTGTCGCAACCAAGCCGTGCCCTGACGACTCCCCGCACCGAGCGCCGGGGCCGGTTCCGCGGGACTCCGCCGCGCTCTTGACGCCCCGCATGTTACCGGTAACATCGACGGTCGTCGGAGCATCACACCGCACCCCACGACGCCGTGGGCCGTCCGTCCTGGAGTCCGCGTGACCGACCACCCCACGGCACAGCGCGCCCCGGCCACCGACTCCCCGTCGCCCACCCGGGCCGGGCTCGTCGCCGCCGAAGCGGGTCCCGTCGCCGACGCCCAGGCCGGGCCCGTCGCCGCAGCCGGCCCCGGCACCGTGGAGGCCGGCCCCGGCACCGCAGAGGCCGGCCCCGTCTTCACGACGTCCGCCGTGGTCGCGTCCTGCTTCGGGTTCGTGCTCATCGGCGTGCTCCAGGCCCTCTACGGGCCGTCGATCCCCGCCCTCCGCGAGGAGTTCGGACTCTCCCCCTCCGCCGCGGGCCTCGGTCTGAGCGCCCACTTCGCGGGCGGGGTCGCCGGTGTCCTCCTCTTCGACCGCCGCTTCGGACGCACCGGCAACCGCAGGATCCTCGCCGTCGCCTACCTGTTGATGGCGGCCGGGGCCGCAGGGTTCGCGCTCGCCCCCGACTGGCCCCTCGCCATCCTCGCGGCCCTTCTCGCCGGCATCGGCTTCGGCGGTATCGACTACGGCCTCAACCGACTGTTCGCGACGGGCTTCGGACGCCGTTCCACCGCGATGCTCAACATCCTCAACGCCCACTTCGGCGTCGGCGCGATCCTGGGGCCGGCCCTGATCGGAATTGTCGGTTCCGAGCACTACCCGGCTCTCTTCCTGGTCTTCGCCCTCGCCAACCTCCCCCTGCTGCTCTGCCTGCGGGGCGTCAGGGACCACGCCCCCCAGCCCGCATCTGCCGACACCGCGTCCGCCGACACCGCGTCCGCCGAAACGGAGGCCCGAGCCCCCTACACCGGGGCAGGCACGCCCGTAGGGGCGGCCCTTCGCTCCGTCCTCGCCGTGTTCGTCACCCTCTACGTCCTTCACGTGGGCATCGAGGCAGGTGTGGGCGGGTGGGAACCCACCCACCTGGAGTCCGTCGGCTACGGCGCGGGGGCGGCCGCCACCGCTACCAGCGTCTACTGGCTGATGATGACCGTCGGTCGCTTCCTGGCCGCCCCGATCGCCCTGCGCCTCTCCGCCCAGACGATCATCACGGTCTCCTGCGCCGGCATGACGGCCTGTCTCCTGCTGGCGGCGATCCCGGACGTCGCCCCCTACGCCTACGCCGGCGTGGGCCTCTTCATCGCACCGATCTTCCCCACCGGCCTGCCCTGGCTCAGCCGGGTCGCACCGGGCGCCCGCCGGGCAGGCGCGATCGTCATGGCCGCGTCCATGCTGGGCGGCGTGGCGGCGGGCCCGGCACTCGGCAAGATCATCGAGTGGTCGGGCGTCCGGGCCGTCCCCCTCATCCTCGCGGCCGTCTCGGCAGCCTGCCTGGCGGCCACCCTCTGGCTCACCCGGACGACCCGCCGCCCGTCCCCCTGAAAAAACCCGGAACGCACCCACAATCCGTACCCGCCCCCGCATCCGTAGAGCAGCGGCTTCCGCTGCCGGATCCGTACCCGCCCCCACATCCGCTGCCGCTCAAGCAGAGGGAGCGGATCGCGACGGCGAGGCGAAGCGAGGCTCAACCCTCCACCTGCACGCCTACCACCTGCACGCCCTCCAGCCACACGCGCCCCGCCCCCGCAGGTACCCCCTGGGAGGCCCGCCCCATGCCTCATCCACGCCCACCCGTGTCCCACGCCTCACCCACTCACCCCCAGGCCCCACCCCACCGAAGGGACCTCATGCCCGCCCTCACCACCACCTCCGACGGCTTCCTCCTCCACGGTGAGCCCTTCCGCATCCTCTCCGGGGCGATGCACTACTTCCGCGTCCATCCCGACCAGTGGGCCGACCGGCTGCGCAAGGCCCGTCTCATGGGCCTGAACACCGTCGAGACGTACCTCCCCTGGAACCTCCACCAGCCCGAACCCGGCACCCTGGTCCTCGACGGCCTGCTCGACCTGCCCCGCTTCCTCCGGCTGGCCGCGGCCGAGGGCCTGCACGTCCTCCTCCGCCCCGGCCCCTTCATCTGCGCGGAGTGGGACGGCGGCGGCCTGCCCCACTGGCTCACCACCGACCCCGACATCCGCCTGCGCACCAGCGACCCGCGCTTCACGGACGCCGTCGACCGCTACCTCGACCTCCTGCTTCCGCCGCTCCTGCCGTACTTGGCCGCGTCGGGCGGCCCCGTCATCGCCGTGCAGGTGGAGAACGAGTACGGCGCGTACGGCGACGACATCGCCTACCTCGAGCACCTCGAGCAGTCCCTGCGCTCGCGGGGCGTCGAGGAACTGCTCTTCACCTGCGACCAGACCGCCGGCGACCACCTGGGCAACGGGACGCTGCCCGGCGTCCTCGCCACCGGCACCTTCGGCAGCCGTGTGGAGGAGTCGCTGCGCCGGCTCCGCAAGGCGCAGCCCGAAGGCCCCCTGATGTGCTCGGAGTTCTGGATCGGCTGGTTCGACCACTGGGGCGGCCCGCACCACGGCAGGGACGCCGAGGACGCCGCCGCCGACCTGGACCGGCTCCTCTCCGCGGGCGCCTCCGTCAACATCTACATGTTCCACGGCGGCACCAACTTCGGTTACACCAACGGCGCCAACCACCATCACGCCTACGTGCCCACCGTCACCTCCTACGACTACGACGCCCCGCTCACCGAGAGCGGCGACCCGGGCCCGAAGTACCACGCCTTCCGTGAGGTCATCGCCCGCCACGCTCCGGTCCCGGACGAGCCGGTTCCGGCCCCCTCGCCCAAACTCCCCCCGACCACGGTCCGGTTGACGCACCGCAGGCCCCTCATCCCGCCGGCCGGCCGCCCGGTCCGCGCCACGGACCCGGTCTCCGCCGACGACATGGGCCGGCGCGCCGGCTACACCCTGTACCGGACGACCGTCCCCACCCCGGGGGACGGCCTGCTCCACTTCGAGGGAGGAGTGGGGGACCGGGCCCAGGTCTTCGTGGACGGCGCCCCGGCCGGCGTCCTGGAGCGCGAGCGCTACGAGGAGACCCTGCCGGTCCACGTCCCGCGCGCGGACGCCGTCCTCGACGTGCTCGTGGAGAACATGGGCCGGGTCAACTACGGGCCCCGCATCGGCGTCCCGAAGGGCCTGCTGGGCCCGGTCACCTTCATGGGACGACCCCTTCAGGACTGGGACTGCCACGCCCTCCCGCTCGAGGACGCCCCCTCCACCACGACCCTGACCGCCGCCCCCTCCACCCCCGAGACCGCCGACCCCGGGACCGTCGACCCGGAGGCCGCCGACCCCGAGGGCGCGCCCCCCGGGACCCTCACCTCCCGGGTCCCCGTCCCCGAGGCCTTCGCCTCATCCGGTCCCGCGTTCCACCACGGAACCTTCGACGTGCGGATCCCGGCCGACGCCTTCCTGTCCCTTCCCGGCTGGACCAAGGGCCAGGCCTGGATCAACGGCTTCCACCTCGGCCGCTACTGGAACCGCGGCCCTCAGCGCACCCTCTACGTCCCCGCCCCGGTCCTGCGCAGCGGCGTCAACGACCTGGTACTCCTCGAACTGCACGGAGCCACCACGTCCGACGCCCACCTCACCGACGTCCCCGACCTGGGCCCGACAGGCCCCTGACCCGTCCTGCCTTCCCCGCCCCGCCCCACACCACCCCGTTTCCTCCGACCGCCCCACGTCCTCGGCCGGCTCCGCCGTCCGTCCGCCCCTCACCCGTCCGTCCGCCCGAACGCCGCCCGGCCTATCCTGTGGATCCGCCGGGCGGTCCAGCACGACTGCCCGGACACGCCCGCCCCCGCAAGCGGTACCCTCCCCACCCCCGGCCCGCGCCCGGGCCCCGCCGCCCTGTCCGGCCAGTCCACAGGAAGAAGCCCCCACCATGACCGGTAGCGCTGCCGACGGCCCGGCGCCCAGGGGACGCAGCAGACGCAACTTCGCCGGGGCCCGCCCGGTGATGGACGACGTCGCGAAACTGGCGGGCGTCTCCAAGCAGACGGTCTCCCGGGTGCTCAACGACCACCCGGCCGTCCGCGCCGAGACGAGGGAGGCGGTCCGGACGGCGATGCGCGCGCTGGGCTACCGCCCCAGCAGCAGCGCCCGGTCGCTGGCCAGCGGCCGCACCCGCATGCTCGGCGTGATCTCCTTCGACGCGGCCCGCTACGGCCCTGCCTCGACCCTGACCGCGATCAACACCGCGGCGCAGGAGGCGGGCTACCTGGTGAGCTCGATCGCGCTGGACACCGCGGACCGGGACACGGTGGTGCGGGCCGCCGACCGGCTGTCGGCGGAGGGCGCGGACGGCGTGATCGCGATTGCCCCCCAGGTCCGTCTGGCGCGCGCCCTCGCGGAGGCCCACCTCGACACCCCCCTGGTCGTCATGGACAACGACCTCGGCGACGGCACCCCCATGGTCACCTCCGACGCGCGCACCGGCGCCCGCAAGGCGACGCGGCACCTGCTCTCCCTCGGCCACTCCACGGTCCGCCACCTCGCAGGCCCGGCGGGCTGGACGTCGGCGGACCGCCGGGCGGACAGCTGGCGCGCCACACTCGAGGCTGCGGGGGCCGAGGTGCACGTCCCCCTCATCGGCGACTGGAGCGCGGACTCCGGCTATGACCGGGGCCGCGAACTGGCGAGGGACCCTGGCCTGACCGCGGTCTTCGTCTCGAACGACCAGATGGCCCTCGGTGTTCTGCGCGCCCTCCACGAGGCGGGCCGCCGCGTCCCCGAGGACGTCAGCGTGGTCGGCTACGACGACATCCCGGAAGCCGCCCACTTCCTTCCCCCGCTGACCACGATCCGCACCGACTTCACCGACATCGGCACCATCGCCCTGCGCGTCCTCCTGGCCCGGATCGACACCCCGCCCCAGCCTTCCCGGGCGCCGGAGCCCTCCCTCACCCTCATCCCGGTCGACCTACGGGTGCGCCACAGCACGACTGCCCCGCCCCGCCGAACGCCCCCGCGCCCGACCGTCTGATGCGCGGGCCTCCGGGCCTACGGGCTTGCTGGCCTACGGGCTTGCGGGAGGCTGTCCCGGCGACCGGCGACCGGCGACCGGCGACCGGCGACCGGCGACCGGCGACCGGCGACCGGCGACCGGCGGCCGGCGACCGGCCGCCGGCTCACGCGGGATCGTGGATCCGGTCCTTCGCCCACCACAGGAACGCGGCGGCGTGCTGCTGGTTGGCGAACCCGTCGCCGGCGAGGGTGTGCAGAAGGTCGTTGCTCCAGAAGACGAGCCGGCCGAGGGTCCAGTTCACCGACTCCGGTGCGGGCAGCTCCAGTCCGTAGACGATCCGCGCGATCTCGCGCTTGCCGCCCGCCTCCGTCGTGTACTTGAGGATCGACAGGAAGCGCTCCGGCTCCACCACGCAGAGCACCCTGGTGAGAAGGGCCTCCTTGAAGCCCGTCATGGCGAACGGCTTCGCACCGCTCAGCAGGTGGTCCAGCCGGTCCTCGCGGGGTACGTCGTCCGGTCCGTGGAGAAGGTACTCGACGGTCTGCCGGGTCGACTCGGCGGCCGCGTCGTCGCCGAGGACGTTCCACGCGCTGTTGAACGTGGCCTGGTTGCCGGGGTGCGCTCCGACGTCGGAGTTCGCGAAGTCCTTGAGGGCCCTCGGATCACACGTGTACAGCCCTTCACGGGAGAAGATCCTCCGGTACTTCTCCCAGTAGGCCGCCACGTCGGGATCGAAGCCGGGCCGGGTGGCGAGGTAGCGGGCCTTGAGCCGGTCGACGCGTTCCAGCACCCCGGGCTCGACGTCCTCGGCTTTCGGGAAACGCGCCTTGAGGTCGACCAAGGAGCGGGGAGGCTGCTTCCTCGGCTCGACGAGTGCGCCGTGCTCCCACTCGAAACCGCACCGGTGCCGGACGAGCCGACGCCCACCCTCCAGCCCGCGGACCAGCTCGATGTCCTCATCGTCGCTGCACAACGGGCACATCGCCAACGCCATGGCCACCCTCCCGCACGACGCCGCAGCGCACGTGAACCAGAACATGCGGCACCACCGGAAGCCGCCCCTGCGAAAGCATGAGACGCGCACGACGGCCGCGCGGTTCGCCGGCCACGGTCCGCCGACGGAAACGACGGACACCCCGCCCCCGGGCCGGACACCCCGCCCCCCTCGCGTCGGTCCACGCCGCCGCCCCGGGCTTCGCCGTGGACGACCTCTGTGACGTCTCCACAGCATGACCGCACATCCGGAGCCCGACCGCCCCTGCCATCGGGCCAGCGCGGAAGAGGTCTCGCGTCTCGCCTCGAGGCCCGGACGGGAAGGCTCGAGGAAAGTCGGCCGCGGCTTCAGTCGTCGTGGCCGTGGCCGAGGCCGCGGTCGGGTGCGCTCATGTCCCCCGTCCGGGGCATGCCTTCGGCAAGTCCGTAGCGCAGGTACACGGTGCCCTTCGGGCTGGTCGCCGGCGGTTCGAGGAGGGTGAGGTTCATGGGCACCGCGCCACTGCCGAACATCTTCTTCCCGACGCCGAGCACGATCGGGTGCACCCAGAGGTCGAGACGGTCGAAAAGCCTCTCCCGCAGGAGCGTCTGCACCAGGTCCAGGCTCCCGACGACCTTCACGTGCTCGTGCCGGTCGCGGATCTCACGCACCGCACCGGGCAGGTCCGGGCCGAGGTGCGTCGAACCCGCCCACGAGAGGTCGGGCGTGCCGCGGGAGGCGACGTACTTCGGGACGCTGTTGAAGAGCGTGGCGATCTCGTTGTCCACGCCGCCCTCCTGGTGCGGCCAGTACGCGGCGAAGATGTCGTACGTCCGCCGGCCGAGCAGAAGGGCGTCCGTGCCCTGGTACGCGGCGGCGATCTGCGCTCCGGCGACCTCGTCCGACAGCGGCGCCTGCCAACCGCCGAACGGAAACCCCTCCGGGTCCTCGTCCGGGCCGCCGGGAGACTGCGCGACGAGGTCCAGTGATGCGAACATCTCGATGTCGATGAGGCCCATGCCATGCTCCCGATGAGTCACGAGGTTCGTCCGTCTCGGTCGGCAGGTAGACCTGTGGACCCGGGCGAACTCATCGCCGCGACGGCATCGGCTTCGTGGTCGAGTCGCCCGCCCGGTACCGGGACACCGCACCGGTACTCCCTCTCACCTCACGATAGAACACGGGCCGCGTCCCGACCCGGTGAAACCCCGCCCGGGGCGTCACCGCAGGTCACCGGGGCGACCGTCGCCGGTTGGAACGCGCCCGTCCGGTGAGCCACGGGGGCGCCGTCCGCCGCTGCTCCACCTCGTTGCCCGACCGCGCTGGTCCACCGCGCGCTCCACCGCGACGCACATCCGCGCTGCTCGACCGCGACGCAGGCCGCGCTGATCGTGGCCACGGCACTAGGGTCGTCGTCAGGTGATCGGTCACGACTGGGGTGGGCACGGATGACGACCTGGCAGGAGTTGCAGGCCGAGGTGGCGGACCGGCTGGCCGCCGCGTCCCCGGACGAGCGCGTGGTGTTCGCCGTCGGAGTGGCCGAGCGGCTGATGAGGGCCCAGGAGGCCTTGCCGGCCCATGAGCAGGCGGAGTACGCCCTCGGTCTCCGACCGACGCTCAACGCCCTGTGGGAGGCGGCGTTGGGCAATATGTCGGCGTTCGGAGAGATCAAGCACGGGCTGGGTGAGCACCTGCTGAGCGAGTACTGCCACAACGACGGGCAGGCCGGCCCCGGTGACGCCGACGGGCCGGCCGCGGCCGCCGTGCTCCACACCGCGGTGGCCTACCTGTTCGGCGCGGGCGATCCGATCCAGGTGGTCAGCAGCCGCGCCGTCGAAGCCGCGCACGAGCGCGCGAACGCGGGCGAGCGCTTGCCCACGGGCGAGCGCTCGCCCACGGGCGACAGCAACGCCGTCGACCCTGACGAAATGCTCATCGCCGAGTTGCACCGGCAGGTGCGTGACCTGACCCTGATCGGTCAGCACAGCGGATCCCTGCGCCACGCGAGGCTGGGCCTCGACATCGACACCTCCGCCCGACTGCACCGCGCTCTCCGCATCCCCCTGTCGACCGTCGGGACCGACGTGTAGACGCCCCCACCCGCACCCCGACACCTCTCACCCCGCAGGCCGGTGAGCCGCACCCCACTGCGGCCGCATCCCGCAGGCCGGTGAGCCGCACCCCCATGGCACCGCACCCCATGGCACCGCACCCCACGGAGCCGCGACACCCCGCCGCGACCGAGCTCGATACATGTCACCCGATATGTGTTCAGTAGCCCCTTCTAGGATGGGCTGAGGGGAACCGGGACCGACTGGGCGGGCAGGGTGCGCGAGCGTGACACAACTGGTGGGCAGAACAGCGGAACTCGTAAGGCTCGACGCCCTGTTGGCCGGCCCGGACCTGCCCGACGCACCGGCGGTGGTCGACATCGCCGGCGAGCCCGGCATCGGAAAGAGCCGGTTGCTGGGCGAAGTCTGCGCCAGGGCCCGCCGGTACGGACTCGTGGTGCTCCGCGGCCGCGCCACGGAGTACGAACAGGACGTCCCCTACCAGGCTTTCGCCGACGCGCTCGCCGACGTCGACCCCGGGGTCATCGCCGCGGATCCCGCGCTACCCGAACTGGAGTCGGTGCTGCACGGCATCGGGCAAGCGGTGCCGGGCGGCACGTCCGACCCGGGCGCCGTCGCCCGCTTCGGACTGCACCGTGCGATCAGCGCGTTCCTCACCCGTCTGGGCGAGCGAGGTGTGGTCCTGGCCATCGACGACCTGCACTGGGCGGACCCCGCGTCACGGGAACTCGTGGATCACCTGATCCGGCACCCCGCCCGCGGCCGAGTCCTCCTGGTCGTGGCACGGCGGGCCCGGCAGACCCCCACGTCCCTGACCGCGGCCCTGGCGCGCGGCACCGGCGGCGGCGACGTCCTGCACCTCGCACTGGGCCCGCTCCCCGAGGAGGAGTCCATCCGGACACTGGCCGCCGGCGTTCCCGGGCGCGAGGCGAAGCAGTTGTACGCCGCCAGCGAAGGCAACCCCTTCTACCTGCTCGCCCTGCTGCACGCGTACCGGGGCGGAGCCCGACTGCCCAGCGTCCTCACCCGGTCCGACTCGACGGACGAGGTCGGGGTGCCCCACGGCCTCGCGGTCCTGCTGCTCGACGAGCTGACCGCGCTGACCGCGCCACAACGCCGAGTCGCCGAGGCGGTGGCAGCACTGGGCGCTCACGCCACACCCGCCATGGTGGCCGAGGCGATCGGCCTGCCACCCGGGGAGACGACGGAGGCGGAGGAGAGGCAGAAGGCAGAGACGAGAACGGCTGGGACGAGGGAAGGGGAGGAGACGGCCGGGCCGAACGGGTTCAAGGAGCCGATGGAGGTCACGGAGCCGACAGAGGGCGCGGGGGACACGGGGGTCACCGAGTCGACAGCGGGCGCGGACACCACGGGGGTCACTCAGGTCACGGAGCCGACCGAGGTGACGGACGTGATGGAGGTGACGGACGTGATGGAGCAGATCCGCACACTGGCGGCGCGGGACGTGCTGCGCGCCGGGCCGGGCGGCAGATGGGTGCTCCGCCACCCGCTCGTGCGGGCCCTCGTCTACGAGAACATCGCGCCGGGGCGGCGTGCCGGGCTTCATCGTCGGGCCGCGCGGGCACTGGCCCGCAGCGGTGCTCCCGCCACCGAGCGGGCCCACCACGTCGCACGGTCGATGACCGGCTGGGACGCCGACGCAGCCGCCGTGCTGGAGGAGTCCGCCGCCCAGTGCGCATCGACCGCGCCGGCCACCGCCGCCCACCTGCTGCACGTCGTCCTCGCGCACCTGCCGGACACGCCCGAGTACGACCGGCGCCGAGGCGAACTCTCACTGGCGCGTGCCCGGGCGCTCGGCGTCAGCGGCAGCCTCCGCGAGAGCCGCGATCTGCTGCACCACCTGATCGAGACGTCGGGCCAGGATTTGCTCCCGCTGCGCACGGAGGCCGTCGCCTGGTGTGCCGTGATGGAACGGCACCTCGGCCACTCCCCGGAGGCCACCGCTCTGCTGCGCCGCGAGCTGTCCCGTAGTCCGAGCCCGTCACCCGGGCAGGCGGTCTCCCTCAGGCTCGCCCTCGGCATGTCCGCCCTGCTGACGGCGTCCTATCCCGAGGCCCGCGCGGACGTCACGGAAGCCGTCTTTCTCGCCCGAGCATGCGGCGACTGCGCGGGTGAGGCGGCCGCCCTCGCCCTGGCCGCCCTGGGTGAGGCGTACGAGGGCGAGACGGCCGCGGCCGTCCGGTTCACCGACGCCGCGTCCCGGCTCACGGACGCCTTGACCGACCCCGGCCTCACCGACCTGTGCGAGTCGCTGAGCTGGCTGGCCTGGGCGGAGGTACTGCTGGAGCGCTACGACGACGCCGAACGGCACTTCAGCCGGGGGCTCGACATCGCCCGGCGCGGCGGCCGGCTCCACGTCCTGCCGCACCTGCTGACGAGCAGGGCGTTCGTGCATCTCACCACCTGCCGTCTGCCGTCCGCGCTGGAGGCGGCCGAGGAGGCGGAGACGCTCGCCCGGGCAGCGGGCAGCCCCGACCTTCTGGCGTTCACCCTCGCCATCAAGACGCTGGTGCTGCTGCTGTGCCGTCCTCTCGGGGACGTCAGTGCCCTGGCCACCGCTGAGGAGGCCGTCGCGGCGACCAGCGGGAGCAAGGGCTGGTGGCCTGCCCTGGCGTGGTGCATGCTCGGGCACACGACGTTCGTGAGCGGCGACGCGCACCGCGCTCAGGAGGCCATCACGACGGCCGGCGGGGGCCGCGAACTCCCCCTGCTGCAACCGTCGATCCGTCCCGGGCAGCTCGACACACTCACCGGCGCGGCCCTCGCCACGGGCGACCTCGACCAGGCCCGACGCTGGGCCGCACAGGCGGCGCGCGAGGCCGACCGGCTCGGTCTCGACGGTCAGCGCGCGGCCGCCCGGCGAGCCGAGGCATCACTGGCCGAGCACCGCGGCGACACGGACAAGGCCGTTCGCCTCCTCGTCGCGGCCGCCGAGGAGTACGCCCGCTGCGGCCAGCGCCTGTGGGAGGCGTACTCTCTGCTCCGCGCGGCGCCCCTGGTACGGCGCAGCGGCCAGGGCGAGCGCGCCGCC
Organism: Streptomyces sp. P3; assembly: GCF_003032475.1. NCBI lineage: Bacteria > Bacillati > Actinomycetota > Actinomycetes > Kitasatosporales > Streptomycetaceae > Streptomyces > Streptomyces sp. P3. The sequence continues at coordinate 645,067 of NZ_CP028369.1, read as the reverse complement.
GCCCTGTGGCACCGCGCCCACCGCATCGCCCTCGCCGGCGGCGCTCGTCTGCTCGTGGACCTGGCCGAGCTGATCCGCCCCGAGGTCATGCCCCGGTCACCCGCGGTCCCGGCGGAACTGGCGGGACTGACGGCACGGGAGGTCGAGGTGGCCGGACTGCTGGCGGAGGGCCTCAGCAACCAGGACATCGCCGCCCGGCTCCACCTCAGCCGACGCACCGTCGAAACGCACCTGTCGTCGGTCTATCGCAAGCTCGCCGTGCCGTCCCGTTCGGCACTGACGCGCCTCATGACCCGCATCGGCCTCGGCGTCGGATCGTGAGCCGGGCGCGATCGGATGTGGTGTTTCCTGCCCAATTTCCGGGCGCCGGCCGCCTCGTCCCGCCCGAGTTCGTTCATCGCGTGTCGAATATTGAGTGAGTACTCCTACGCAGGTGAGTACGCGTGCTCACGTGGTCGCCGCGGCCTGCTCGGAGACTTGGCGTATGAGACGAACCTCTGCACCGACCGGCACGACCGCCCGCTCCCCGCGCCGCCCGCGGCAAGCGCTCACGTCGACGGCTCTGGCGGCTCTGGCAATTCTGGCGCTCGCCGCCTGTGGCACCGAGAGGACGGGCGCCGAAGGAACGCGGGGAGACCTCGCCGACACCGCCGGATCCACCACGGGCGTGGCCTTCACGGAGATGCTGGGCAAGGTCGCGCGGCAGTGCCCCCCGAGCGCTCCGCCGGAGGCGCCGCCGTCCGGTCCGGCGGAGACCGCGCCGCCCGGGGAGACCCCGCCGAGTGACGCGGTCGAGCCGATCGCCCCCACGGCGGGGCCCGAGGTGGAGTTGAACGCTCGCGACTGGTGCGCGGGCAACCTCCACGAGGAGCGCATCGCCCGGGCGCTCTGGGACCTGGCGGATCCCACCCCCGCCAAGGTCAGGAAGATCCTGAACGACCTCGGCTACATCGACGAGCGCATCCACGACCTCAAGCAGTCCGGCACGACCACGCGGTTCTTCCTCGACCTGCGTGACCAGGGCGGACGGCTCTGCCTGGACGGCTCCGCGGCCGCCCACCAGACCGTCGTCGACAAGTGCGCCGCCCCCGTGACCGGCCCGTTCACGCCGCCGGAGGCGACGAAAGCCTGATCACCGACTCCGGCCCCCGGGCGGATCCGCACCCTCACGACGCAACGCGCCGATCGACTCGCTGAACTGACGCAGGCTCAACCCAGTGAGCGGGCTTGTCCAGGAGGGCTCCGACGGCCGTGATCACACCAGCCACGGCGAGATCATTTCAGTTGCCCTCGCCTGTTTCTCAGGCCGATCCTGTTGGCTCGGTCAACGAGGAGGACACGTGGGGCCAGTTCTGTTCCCAGGAGACGACGACACCAGCAGCCCGGACGTGTCCTGGTCCTACACCGGCTTCGGAGTGTTCCGGCGGTGGCTGGCGCAGGCCGAGGGGTTCGAACTGAAGGAGATGGACGGCTTCGGTGGACAACGCCCCTGGAACGAGGTCTCCACCACCCTGGCACCACTCCTCGATCATCCCGACGACGACGGCCCCGACCTGACACCGATCCAGTGCGCCGCAGTCCTGCCCCGCCTGCAGGAGATCGCCGACCAGCCGCAAGAGGGAAGCATCGCCCCGCTCCTCCAACGACACCTCGACGACGTCCGCCAGTTGGTGGTCGTCCTGCGGCTCTGCATCGAGAAGGACGTCGACCTCCTCTTCGGCTGATGTCGACCGGCGCCACCGGCTCACTGTGACCAGCAGTTACGGGCAATTCCTAGCTGACAGGGTGGATGTCGATCACTTGCCGATCGGGCCGGGCGAAGTGTTCGGCATCAACACAAAGCACCGCCACAAAAGGGCCGCACGGGTCGGCGACGATTCCGTGAAGGTCGACCACGGAAAGCCGACGCCCTACGCACGCCAGAGCCGGGCGGAGGCCAATCGAGTAGCACGGGTGCTTGAGCGCTGTTGCCGGCGCCGCTCTCAGGGGTGCTGACGCCCGAACAGGTCCAGCTGGTGTACGGCGTTGCTCGCCATCGACAGGCTTGGGGCCAGGCCTGAGCCAGCCCGTCCCAGACCGCGTTCGAGATCTCATTGGGCAGCCGGCACGTCGCGACGCCATCGCTCGTTGTCCCAGGCAGCACCTACGGTTCGCGCATGAACGTTCCCGAGGTCATCCCGATCAGACATGAGCCTGACCACCGTACGCGCACTATAGGGCGGTGGCAGGATGGCCAGTTCTTCGGATCGGTGACTGCTGCGTTCCCCGAGGGCTGGAGTGGCGACGACTGGCAGGTTCAGAAGCGCTGGTGCGCTGTGCTCCACCAGTTCGACGGGGCCGGTCGGCATCTGGACTCGCTCATCCAGTTCACGGGCACCACAGCAGACGGCGAAAAGAAGGCGATCGCTGCAGCCCGGCAGCTACTTGCTGAGTGGCTGGACGCCTTGCCGGGGCGGCAGTACCAGGACATCGCGATCGCACCGTTCGCCGTTCGGTTCGAGGGAGCCCTGTTCGGCCTGGTCCTGGAGGAAGGCGAGGACGAGGACGACGAGGCAGGCGACGACGATGTGCGGGCCGAGTTCTGTCCCGACGGCCTGGGCTTCTACGCTCCCTGGAACGGCGACTACGACACCTGAGCCCGAGCTGGTGAGAGGTCGCGGGCCGCTCCGGACTGCTGCTCGGCCCCTAGCCGGCCGACGGATCATCACGCCGATCATTGCCCAGCGGATCATGGTCTCCGAGCGCTTCGGGCTGGTCTCGTAGTCCCGCTCGAGGCGCCCGTGGGCGGTGATCCATGAGGTTCCGCTCGACCGCCCAAGACTTCCCGCCGCCCGCCCTTCGGCCCCATCCGCGCTGGCGGAAGCAACGGCTCCACCAGCGCCCACTGATCGTCAGTCAGGTCCGACGGAGACCCACCCCTGTCACCACTCACCCAAAACCCAAAGAACCCATAGTCACCAGGACACGGCAGATCTCAAACAGGTCTCAGCGAGGGGTCAGTCATCCCTGCCGGAGGTGGGTCACCCGTTTCAGCGGGTCGCAACGGCATCCGCGACACTGAAGACAGCGTCGCACTCGGCGCATTGCGCTTTACCGAAAAGACAGGTCAACTTGCCCGCGACATCGGCCTGGTTGTCGGCGAGCGCGCGACTGTGCAGTCTTTGGGCAAGTCCCTCCAGCGCTGAGGAGTCTGCAGGCTGAAGGGGGATCTTCTTTGCGGCGGCCTCGTTCATGTACATGCTGTCTGTGGTCGAGAAGAAGCCGTACTCACCGAAGGCTATGAAGTTCTCGGCGCTACACGCGGGGCAGGGCACTTCGTACTCGTCATCGTTCAGGCCGTCGAGTTGTTCGCCCCAAACTTCGACATCCTCGAAGCCGAGGAGTGCGGCGAGCAAGTAGACATAGGTTCCGGGGTCATCGCTGAGGCTCGGATCCCGAAGGGCTTCCTCGGTCAGGTGCAGCAGATCGGACATCTCCGAGGCGTAGGCCACGTGGGGATCTTGCTGGCCGTATGGCTGGTCGGTGCTGGCCGCGATGGCGCCGGCCAGCAAGAGTGGTGCCTGTCTGTCCGCAGGCGACCACTGGCGCGCCAGGTCTCGTAGGGCCGGCAACGCCGCGTGGCTTGCCGAGTAGACGGTGCCCTGATGGCACAGTCGGGACCAGAGCTCGGTCCAGTCTGAATCGTTCGGGGCTTGGCGTACCGCGTCGAGCAGACCGGGGATGTCTTCTGCCGTGCCGTAGGCGTGGTGGAGCTGCGACCAGTTCGTCATGCCAGCGATCTAAGCAGCCGAGGACTGCGGACTTCACGGCTGGGGCGTGCCGGCCTCCCTGTCTCGGATGCAAGGCGAGCCCGGGTCGGAAAGGAGTCGGCGACCTGCGGCGATGCTTCAACATCGGGGCCATGCCTCGTCCACCGACCCCGACATACGGCCGCTCCGAGCGACATCCGCCTGCACAGACGCCAAGACCCCGTCCTCGGCGAAAGCGCTGGTGGCGGGGTCTTTGGGCACCTCATGCAAGGTCCCCCGGCAGGATTCGAACCTGCACACACGGCTCCGGAGTGATTGAGGTCTTTCGGCGTTGCCGCTCCAGAGTGAGCACGGCCGCGGAGATTGACGACATTCGATTCGGACTGCACCGGGACTTGCGGAGGATCCCCCAGGATTTCAGTCGTGCGACGCCGCGTTCGACCGGTGCCCGTGCCGTGGCCAGCGCTCGGCTGATGGTTTGCTGGGTCGGGGTGAGGTCACGGCCCGGCCGGCGTCTGAGGGGTGTCGTCACCCACGGGCCGGCATCGATGGAGGCGCGGTCGGCGAGGATCGGGACGCCCTGGCCTTCACAGATCCGGATGATTCGGTGGGCCCGGGCCGCAGTGAGATCGTGCGCGCGGCCGGGCATCGTCGGCGAGATCCACAGCAGCCGCCCGGCGGGGTCGGTCACCACCTGCACGTTCACCCCGTGTCGACGGTGCTTGATGCCCCTGTGTGCGTCAAGCTGCGGTCATCAGGGTTGCTGAAGTATCAGGCTGCTGGTGACGCGTGAGAGTAGTCGGCCCAGATGTCGCCGACCCGGTCGCACGCGGCAAGGGTGCCGTCGAGCAGGACGTAGTCCGGGTCCGTCTCGCGCAAAGCACGCAGCAGGCCGGGAGCCCGGTCGGCGAGCAGGTCGACGACGGCTGTCGTGTAGGCGTGGGCGATGCCGACGGAGATGCCGAACCCGGCAGCGAACTGGGCGAGGGTGTCATGCCGACGCAGGTACACCAGGCCGACCAGGGGACGCTGGTGCGGTGGGAGCTTGCAGCGGCGGTCACCCTCGCGGGTGACGATGAGCATGGTGACCCACTCGACCAGGGCGTGAGGCAGGTCGAGTGCGGCAGAATACGGAACCAACGCGGCTCCTGTGCCTGTGGGTTGAGACTTCGAACACCTCCTTCAACGGCACGGGAGCCTCGTGCGTTACGCATGGACCCACTGACACCAGGTCGCTCCGACAATCGGCGGCCGACGCGGGCATGACGATCGCCACGCGAGTGGTGAAGACTGGATAGATGCGACCTCACGCCCCAGGCGGACTCCTGTTCGTAGCGCTCGGTCTCATCCTTGTCGCCGCCGGCTACGTCTGGAGAGGACATGTCCTGCGTCCCCTCTCGGCGAAACGCGTCCAGGCAGCGGTGATCCGGGATCGTTCCAGAAACCTGCTGCGCTCTGCGGACATGGCAATCGCCGGAGCGCGCCGACGGGCCGCACACGGCGAACCGGCCATCGTCACGGTCGGAGACGTGACCAGGGTGGCGCGCCGGCACTACGGGTACCTCTTCGTGGGGCGCGAAGAAGCGGCTGCCGCCCTCCGCCAGCGCTATGAGGCCGCCGACTGCCTGGTGGACTGCATGACCGACGCTTTCAACTGACTGCCTCCCCGGCAAGTGCTTGACGCCAGAGGCGCCTGAGCTGTCACCTGATAGGTGGTCACACTGAAAATGCTCATCGTGCTGATCACACCGCAGGGCTGTTCCGACCTGCGGTGGAGATAGATAGGGGCGGTGTGGTGGTGCTTGGTGTGTCGGAGGTGTGTCGAGGCTTGGTAGGGCGGCGCTCGACTCCTGTGCTAAGCAACGAATAGCCTCAAGCGGTTGGCGATCTCCGGGTTCGACAACTGAGACTGAGCCACTGCCAACACGAACTCCTCAGCCGCGTCCTCGTCCAGGGGTTCCTTCAGCGGATGCCCGTTGATGTGTAGGAAGACGGCGGCTGATGCCCACCCAGTGCGCTTGTTCCCGTCTACCAGGCTGTGATTGCTGGAGACAGAGTGCAGCAGAGCTGCTGCCTTGTCGAAGAGCGTTGGGTAGGCATCCTCGCCGAACACGCTGGCCTGAGGGCGAGCGACGGCGCTTTGCAACAGCCCCCAATCGCGTACGCCAACACGGCCACCAAGAGTGATTTCCGCGATCTGGATGACGTCATTGGCGTCCAGGTACTCGGTTATGGCGACGGTCCCCTACTTAGTGGCGAGGCGCTCGTTCAGGCCTGCGGAGATACGGGCAGTCCTGATGGCGGCAGCGGTCACCTTGCGTCGGTGGACCTCAGCCAAGACGGCATCGTGCGCCAGTGTCTTCATGCTGACATCCTCCTTCGCTGCCTGGTCGCGGAGCGTGGCCATCTCGTCGTCAGTGAAAGTGACGTTCAGTGCAGGCATGGTCAACTCCCATCCGGTACCTGTTCTGGTACCAGAATAGCACCGCCGTCAAGCCCCCAGCCTCGTCATCGCTGGTAAATGATCAAGAAAGTCAGAGAATGTGCAGGTCAGAGGCTTATGAGCATTAAGACGGTGTCCTACGTGGTGAGGCGGACGAATCGCTTGTAGCAGCACATTGCTGCGGCGAGGCCGAGAAAGGCCAGGTAGTTGCGTGGATCGCGTTCATAGCGAGGGCTGAGTCTGCGGTAGCCGGACAGCCACGAGATCGTGCGCTCGATCACCCACCTTCGTCGGCCCAAGCGTTCGCTGGACTCGATGCCCTTGCGGGCGATACGCACGCCGATGCGCTTGCCCCGTAACCATTTCCGTAGGTGGGGAATGTCGTAGGCCTTGTCCGCGTGTAGGCGCTGAGGCTTGAAGTAGCGGCCGTTGTGGGGGTCGTGTCTCGTTTGGTGACCGGCCACCATGGGCTTCAGCCCTTCGCTGTCGTGGACGTTGGCGGCGGAGACGCCGACGACCAGGGGCAGTCCGTTCGCGTCCGACAGAACGTGCATCTTGGAACCCGGCTTGCCCCGGTCCACGGGGCTCGGACCTGTGTGTCTGCCCCCTTTTTAGCCCGCACGTGGGCGGAATCGAGCACCACGCGGGAGACGTCGATGAGGCCCGCGTCGTCGAGCCGATGCAGGACCGCCTCGTGCAGCCGGCCCCATACCCCGGCCCGCGACCAGATCAGGAATCGGCGATGGGCCGTCGACTTCGATATCCCGAAGCACGGCGGCAGGGCCCGCCAGGCGCACCCGCTGACCAGCACATAGACGATCGCCGCGAACAGCGTCTCATCAGGCGCGTTCGGCGTTCCACCGCCCTGCGGCCGCACCCGGTCCTCCGGAATCAACGGCCTGGCGAGCTCCCACAAGCCGTCCGGAACAATCCAACTCCACTTACCCCGCCCCATGAACAGACCAACGAGCGATCACCACGTAGGACACCGTCTAAGAAGCCGTTGTCTTTCCGGATGTGATCACTGAGTTTCCGCTGCTCAGGCATGGTTCCGGTGTCGTCGTGGGAGCGTTCGGGCGATCAGTTCGTCCTGGATGATGCGGAGGTGGCCGGTGGCGTCGGTGATGGGGTTGCTGGAGGAGCGGGAGGCCGTTGCCCGGGTGCGGGTGGAGGAACTTCAGGTGGAGGCGGACCGGATCTTGTCCGAACTCGCCGCGGCCGAGGCGGTGTTGGAACGCCGGGCGATCGCTCGGGCGGAGCTGGCCGAGGCCCTGGCCGCCCCTGGTGATGCGGCGGATGCGGCCGTGCGGGAGGCGCCAGAACCGGTGCCGGAGACCACAGCGGTGAAGGTCCCGGTTGCGGGGTCGATCGTGCCGCACTTCGGGGAGGGGACGACGGTGGAGGCGCTCGCGCCGGATTACCGGCGGATCGTGGAGGTGGTGGAGTCCGGTCCGGGAGGCGGTGAGGGGGTGCCGGCGAAGGAGATCGCGTCCGGGCTGGGGCTGGAGTTGGTGCCGGCGAAGATCGAGGGGGTGCGGTCCAAGGCGAGGCGCCTGGCCGAGCGGGGCTGGCTGGCGGTGTCGCCGTCTGGACGGTTCACGCCGCGGCAGTCCACTGTGACCGCTCCTGCCGGGGCCGGGAGGCTGTCCGGGCAAGACGGCGGCTCATGAGCATGGCCTGCGAGAAGTAGATGAACGCCTCGCTGGAGGCGGGCAGTGTCTCGAAGTCGCGCACCAGGCGCCGCGAGCGCATCAGCCATCCCAGGGTGCGCTCGACCACCCACCTTCTCGGCAGCACCACGAACCCCTTCATGTCGTCGCTGCGTTTGACGATCTCCAGCGTGAGCTGGAGTTTCTCCTTCGCCCAGTCGACCAGGCAGCCGGTGTAGCCGCCGTCGGCCCACACCAGCGTGATCGTGCGGAACCGCGCCCGCAGATGGGGCAGCATGACGCGGGCGGCCTGCCGGTCGGTCACGTGTCCGGCCGTCACCAGCACCATCAAGACGAGGCCGATGCTGTCCGTGATGACGTGCCGGCGCCTTCCGTTGATCTTCTTGCCGCCGTCGTAGCCGCGTGAGGCGGCGGGCACCGAGGAGGCGCCCTTCACCGACTGCGAGTCGATGATCGCTGCCGTCGGCTCTGGCTGACGGCCCTCGGCCTCACGGACCCTTCCGCGCAGCCGGTCGTGGAACTCCCGGGCCAGGCCCGCCCGTCGCCACCTGCGAAAGTAGGCGTACACGCGGTCCCATGCCGGGTAATCGACAGGCAGGGAGCGCCACTTGATCCCATTGTCGGTGACGTAGAAGATCGCGTCCAGCATCTGCCGGTGGCAGTAGCCCTCCGGCTGTCCGCCCCGGCCCTCCAGCCAGGCCGGGACCGGCATCGCGTCGCGCACCACCGCCCATTCCTCATCCGTCATGTCGGAGGGATACACCGGCGCCCTCTCCGGGCGGTCGGCCGCGTTCCCGAACCGGTGAGCGAGGCAATCGCACGCCGACACGCGGGAGTTGGACGGGAACAGGTCCGTCACGCAAGACTGGGACAACAGGGCCTCCTGGCGCTCGAGTTGGCTTCGCAACCCTCGTGCTGCACCGGAGGTCCTGCTTTCATGCGCCCGCGCGGCCAAGATCACTCGACCTGGGACCCCGTTCGATCAGAACCGCGCTCATGATCGATAGGCATACGGCTTCTAAGTGTTGGGCTTGGTAAGGCCCCCTGGGTTGGTCGTGCCAGTCGTCTGATTGAAGTCGCTGGCATGCTGTCGCGACTCTGACCGATCGGCGCTCCGTGAGCGCGGCTAGCCACGTGCCCACTACCGGCCGGAGCGCGAGCAGGGGGCGCTGCTGGAGCGTCAGCACGGCTCCGGAGCACAATCAGGGTTTGGCTTTGTGGATGGCCTCTGACCAGCAAGGTTCTTGACCCTAAAGGCGGTCGCCACACAGCTCAGCGTGCGCGTGTACCAGGAGCGTCAGATAGCGGCACCGGCACCGCTTTCGGGGGTGTTGACGGCTGAGCAGGTGTACGGCGTCGCTTGTCATCGCCAGGCTTGGAGTCGGGCCTGAGCCGGTGTTCTCAGGAGGTGCCGACCTTCCTCGCGGTAGCTGTAGGTGGCCTCCGGAGTTGGCCATCGTCGGGTTGGCCTGTCAGTGTCGTCTCTTACGCTCCGCTCTTGAAACAAACAGTTCGAATGCAGAGGGGACGCGGATGGGCGGCAACGCATGGACCCACACTGGCCCGTATCAGCGTGATCTGGCGGCCGCGTTCCGGCAGGCCCAGGAAGACGAGCTGGCGCGGGACAATCACGGTTTCGAGGGCCGGTCCGTCGAGGAACTGTGGCGTGACCCGGAGTGGCATGAGTACATCTTCACGGGTGGCACGGGCACCGTGCTGGACTTCCCTCTCATGATCGAGGCTGCGGACACCGACGACGGTCCGTTCATGCGGCCGCTGACCGATGGTGAGGTGCGTGCGTGGGCTCCACACGGCCGGCCCACCTACGCGGAGTGGGACGCCGCTCTCGACTCCGAGCAGTTGGACTTCCCAGGCCGCGCCCAGGGGAACTGCACAGTGCTCTACCGAGACGGCAGGCCCATCCACATCGGCTACTGGGGGGTCACTGCCGACTAGGGGGATCGGTGCCGTTTTGCGATGTGGCCCCTGCGCCCGTCCAAGGGCCACATCGTTTTGCGGGGCTCACCTGCGACGATGCTCCAAGATCCCTCCACGCCTCGTCCACAGACCGCGACATAGAGCCGCTCCGAGCGGCACACGCCTGCACATAAGCCAAGACCCCGTCCTCAGCGAAAGCGCTGGTGGCGGGGTCTTTGGGCACCTGATCCAAGGTGCCCCCGGCAGGATTCGAACCTGCGCACACGGCTCCGGAGGCCGTTGAGGCTCAGTTCGTTCATCCAGGTCACTAGCCTCGCCGTTTCACTTGGGTACAACTGGCTTTGAGGCGGAAACACGAAAGTGCCTTCCTGACCTGGGACGATGAACCTTGTTGAGGGGTTCTGTCGGTCCAAGCGGAGGGCACTTTCTACGTGCAGACTATCGGGTTGCGTCCCAAGGTTCGTGTCAGTGCCGATGGTTCGGGGTGGTCGGGCATGCCGGAGCACGGTTGCTGGCGGATCTTGCTGATGCCACCGGGCTGACCGCCGCGTACTCCGCCGCTCTCCGGCGGCTTCGGCCGCGCGGGACCGGGCACGACCCGGGCCGGGTCGCCACCGATCTCGCGGTGATGCTCGCCGACGGCGGTGAGGCGATCGCGGACCTGGCCGTGTTGCGGGACCAGGGCGAGGTGTTCGGCCCGGTCGCATCCACGCCCACGGCTTGGTGACTGCTCGCCGACACCGACGAGGCTGCACTCGCTTCGCTGCGAGCGGCCCGCGCTTCAGCCCGGGAAGCCCTTGGATGCAGGCCGCCGAGACCGGCGAGGGCATACCTGCCGCTCGGGCCGGCGGACAAGAACTTCCCGGCCTGGTCCTGGACCTCGACGCCACGCTGGTCGCCTGTCACTCGGAAAAGGAACAGGCCGCCCCGACCTATAAGGGCGGCTTCGGCTTCCATCCGTTCCTGTGTTTCCTCGCGAACACCGGCGAGGCCGTGTCGGGGCGGCTGCGGCCGGGAACTCCGGAGCCAACACTGCCGCTGATCACGTTGTGGTGCTCGACCAGGCGCTCGCGCAGATCCCTGACGCTCACCGGCGCGGCATCGACATCCTGGTCCGCGCCGACAGTGCCGGCGAAAGTCTTCCTCACCCACATCGGCGACCTGCGGAAACGAGGAATCCGTACCTTCTTCTCAGTCGGATACGCGGTCACCGAGCCCGTCCGCCGCGCGATCCGCTCGGTGCCCGACCGCCTCTGGCATCCCGCCCTGGACCAGGGCGGGACGCTGCGTGATGGCGCAGAGGTTGCCGAGCTGACCGGCATAGTCGATCTGGACGGCTACCCGGCCGGCACCCGCATCATCGTGCGCCGCGAGCGGCCACACCCCGGTGCCCAGCTGTCCCTGTTCGATCAGGACGAGGGCCTGCGACATCAGGTGTTCCTCACCGACACCCCGTACTCCGGTGGTGGCTCCGCCCAGTTACTCGAGGTCCGCCACCGCGGGCATGCCACAGTCGAGGACCACATCCGGTGCGGTAAGACCGCCGGCTTCGGCCGTTTCCCCTCCCGCGGCTTCGGCGCCAACGCTGTCTCGGCGACGCCTGAATTCTGGTTCTGGATCACTTTCCGTGCAGCGTTGACGGACGGCACGGACCCACCCGGGCCGTGGGGCGGTCACGCGGCCAGCAGGACGCGCTTGCGTAGCAGGGCCAAGCCGGCCCGGCCGAACATCTGCCGCTTCAGCATCTTGATCCGGTTCACCTGCCCCTCGACCGCCCCCGAGCTGAACGGCAAGGTCAGCCCCACCTCCACCGCCCGCAGATCACACCCGATCCCGTTCACGAACGACACCCGTCTCTTGTGATCACTTCCGGTGCTTCCCTGCGCCGCCGCCCCCGGATGCCTAACGATCAAGGCCCGTGAGTGATGTGGAGGTAGAGGACGTCTTGTTCGCCGACCTGGACGGCCTGCAGGTCGACGATGTCGAGCTCAGCGACGACGCGGTCATCGTGGCCGCCCGCGCGTGCGCGGGCGAAGCCGCCTGCCCGGCCTGTAGGACGAGATCCCGGCGGGTCCACAGCTCCTATCATCGCCGCCTGGCCGACGCAGCGGTAGGCAGCCGGCCGGTGGTCGTGCACCTGCAGGTCCGGCGCTTCCGATGCCCGGCGGCATCGTGCCCCCGGGCGACGTTCGTCGAGCAGATCGACGGGCTCACCGTCCGGCACGGGCGGCGAAGCCAGCGGCTGAACACTGTCTTGCAGATGGTCGCGCTGATGCTGGCCGGACGAGCCGGAGCCCGCCTGGCCGCCGTTCTCAGCGCGGCCGTCAGCCGCTCCACCCTCCTGCGGCTGATCCACGCCCTGCCGGACCCGCCGACCGTGACACCGCGCGTGCTCGGCGTCGACGACTTCGCCCTGCGCAAGGGCCACGTCTACGGCACCGTACTGATCGACGTCGAGACCCGCCGCCCGATCGACCTGCTACCCGACCGGGAGTCGGCGACCCTGGCCCGCTGGCTGTCCGAGCACCCCGGAGTCGAGATCATCTGCCGCGACCGCGCCAGCGGCTACGCCGAAGGCGCCCGCCTCGGCGCCCCGGACGCCGTGCAAGTCGCAGACCGCTGGCACCTGTTCCACAACCTCACCGAAGCCGTGGACCGCTGCGTGACCAGGCACTCCACCCACTTACGCACCCCGGAGCCGCCGCCCAGCCCATCGGTCTCCGCCGCTGCGGCCGCCGAACTGGAGAAGATCACGGAGACCGTGAAGGCAGAACGAGCCGCCCACAGTTGCGCCGACCGCACCCGCGACCGGCACCAGGAGATACACGCCCTGATCGACAAGGGGCTCACCCTGCGCGAGATCAGCCGCGAGCTCGGCCTGGCCCGCAACACCGTGCGCAAGTTCACCCACGCCGCCACCGCGGAGGAGCTGAACGCGGGCAAGTGGCAGGGTCGCGCGAGCGTCCTTGACGACTACAAGCCCTACCTGCATCAGCGCTGGCAGGAGGGCTGCACGAGCGCCAAGAAGCTCTTCGAAGAGATCAAGGCCGCAGGGTTCCGGGGCGGCTACTCGGTGGTCCGCGACTACCTCCAGCCACTGCGTGCTGGAGCCAAGCCCGCCGACCGGGCACGTCGGCCGCCGTCGGTCCGGGAGGTCACCGGCTGGATCACCCGCCACCCCGACAGCCTCACCCAGGACGAGACTCTGCAGCTCAAGGACATCCTGACCCGGTGTCCGCAGCTCGATGCCACCGCCGAGCACGTCCGGGCCTTCGCCGAGATGATGAACGGGCGAGCCGGTCACAAGCTCGCGGCCTGGATCGACGGCGTGAAGGCTGGCGACCTGCCCGAGCTGGTGTCGTTCGTGAACGGGATCGGGTGTGATCTGCGGGCGGTGGAGGTGGGGCTGACCTTGCCGTTCAGCTCGGGGGCGGTCGAGGGGCAGGTGAACCGGATCAAGATGCTGAAGCGGCAGATGTTCGGCCGGGCCGGCTTGGCCCTGCTACGCAAGCGCGTCCTGCTGGCCGCGTGACCGCCCCACGGCCCGGGTGGGTCCGTGCCGTCCGTCAACGCTGCACGGAAAGTGATCCAGAACCCAGGTTTAGCCGCCGCCGACACGCTGTCTGGCTCGAACTCAGCCTCGCGGCGATCGACCTGCTGGCCTGGACGCGCGTCCTGCTGCTGGACGGGGAGCTGGCCACTGCCGAGCCGAAGAAGCTCCGCTACCGGCTGCTGCACGTCGCTGCCCGCCTCACCCGCGGCGGCCGACGCCTGCGCTTGCGGATATCGGCGACCTGGCCATGGAGAAACGAACTGGTCGCGGCCTTCCACCGTCTCGCCGCACTGCCCCGTCCCGCCAGCTGACCAGCAACCACCCTGCCCTCCCACGACCCGACGGACTCCGGAGAACCCGACCACCGCGCCGGGATTCCGCAATGTCCGAGCAACGAAATAGCGTCGGTCACCCCGCAGTTGTCCCTCAGCGACGACTCATCGCTCCAACCGAAACGGCGAGGCTAGTGTCCTGCGCCAGTAGTTGATCGTTAGTAGTTGTGTGACTTCTGCTGCTGGTGCGTCAGTTCCTCGTCGGGGCCCGAAGCTGGAACCGTTGCTGCTGTCTGATGACGAGCGGGCGGAGTTGGAGCGGTGGACGCGTAGGGCGACATCGGCCCAGGCCGTGGCCTTGCGGGCGCGGATTGTGCTGGCGTGCGCTGGTCCGGAGGTACCGCCAATCGTCGTGGTCGCCCGCGAGTTGCGGGTGGCCGCCGACACCGTCCGTAAGTGGCGGCGGCGGTTTTTGGCGGAGCGGCTGGACGGCCTGGTCGACGAGCCCCGGCCGGGCCGGCCGCCCACCATCAGCGTCGACCAGGTGGAGGCGGTCGTGGTCACGACGCTGGAGGAGATCCCGAAGAACGCCACCCACTGGTCGCGGAAGTCGATGGCGGAGCACAGCGGCCTGTCGAAGTCCACGGTCGGCCGGATCTGGCGGAAGTTCCAGCTCAAGCCGCATCTGGCGGACACGTTCAAGCTGTCGACGGATCCGTTGTTCGTGGAGAAGGTCTACGACGTCGTGGGTCTGTACTTCAACCCGCCCGAGGGTGCGGTGGTCCTCTCGGTGGACGAGAAGTCGCAGATCCAGGCCCTGGACCGGTCGCAGCCGGTGCTGCCGATAATGCCGGGCATGCCCGAGCGGCGTACTCACGACTACGTCCGCAACGGCCTGACCACCTTGTTCGCCGCGTTCGATGTCGCCACCGGCGAGGTGATCAGTGCCCTGCACCGTCGGCATCGGGCCGTGGAGTTCAAGAAGTTCCTGATCCGGATCGACAAGGAGGTGCCCGCGCACCTGCAGGTCCACTTGATCGTGGACAATTACGGCACTCACAAGACTCCCGCGATCAAGGCCTGGCTGGCCAAACACCCCAGGTTCGAGCTGCACTTCACCCCGACCGGCTCCTCCTGGATCAACCAGGTCGAGCGGTGGTTCGGCTACCTGGCCCACCAGATGATCCGCCGCGGCGCACACAAGAACATCCAGGCCCTCGAAGCCGACATTCGGGCATGGGTCAAGGACTGGAACAAAGAACCCAAGCCGTTCATCTGGACCAAGACAGCCCAAGAGATCCTCGACTCCCTTGCCCGCTTCTGCCGACGGATCTCTGGCGCAGGACACTAGCCTTCGACAGACAGTTAGAGTGGCGCTCGTCCACTCCTGGTCCACAGCGAACGGCTGGCTGCACGGCGTTGGTTGTCAGCTTCGCTCGTGTGCTACCCGTGTGAGCTGAGGTTGGAGCACTGGTGAAAAATGAGACTGCTGCTGCTATCGCACTAGGAATTACGAAGAGGAGAGAGCTTCTCAGGAAACTCACGCATAACCAGCGAAGGAAGCTCCTGGAAGAACTTTTCATAGACTTCTTCGCTAATCAGCATCTGACGTTGCAGAAATGGGCAGCATTGACTGGGCAGACCGCTCAGGTTGATACAGGATATATAGCCCAATTTGTTGCGTCTATCGTTCTCCAGGAACCTGGGCAAGGCTTTCGGGGAAAAGGTGACGACTTGACTGATGGTAGTGAGGTTAAGAGCGCAGCGAATATTTCCGGGGTGGACAGGCCGCGATGGAATCACAATCTCGGCTCATTGGTGGATGACGCGGTTCAGATAGAAAATGGAAGAGAGGAGCGTTGGAGGAAATATCTGAATTCCCCCTACCTCTTCTATGTGCTTGTAGATAGGCCCTTTACTGCAGGTGGAAAATCTGGAGGTGTGCCGATCAGAATAAGGGCTTGGTGTATTGATGCTCAGGAGGACGAAAGTTGGCGGTCGCTGATCCTTAAATTCGTTGAGAGTCGTAGCGGCAGAACCTACAACTTCCAGCTTCATCCGCCAGTAGGGCATGACGATGATCTAGTGGTTAATACGCTGGGCAACCTGGACTTTCGAGAGGTCTTGGTATTTGACGCTCGCTTGTATGTGAGGCCGGACGGCCAGCATAAGCTCGAATGGCATAAAGAACTTCCATCCGAAGTTCTGGGAATTAGAGGAAGAACCGTCGCCCTGGAATACGAACGCCAGCCAAGTCGGGCCACTAGGCTAACGGAAACGTCCGATATTGTTGCGGACGTAGCAATGGTCCCGCAACTCTTCGCGTCCGTCTTCGCTGAGGCTCAGGTTGAGGCAGTCGAAGAGGCCCTTAAGGCGGATATGGGGTCGTCGTCCGACCAAGACTAAGAACAGTTGCCCACTCCGCCCTTTCGCACATTGCGGGGTGGGCAACTAGATGTTGGCCTAGCCCGCTGCGATCTTTCCGAATTCGCTGCTTAGCGTGGCCCGGGCCCGGCTAATAGACTCCAGTGATTCCTTCAGCTTTATGTCCAACCGCGACATTGCTTGTTCGTCCAGCATGGGAACGGTGAGAGAGAGTACATCCTCCTCGTTAATTCGCCTGCGAGAGCTGGAAGTTCCTCGACCCAGCGGGCGCAGTTGTGCTTTAACACTCTCGGAGTACAGCAGTCCGAGAATTGCATAGGGATGCTGATGGGGTTTAAAGACTCCAAACTCGGCGGATACCTGTACGGTCTTCAATTCTTCGGGGATGACCGAGGCTCGTAGTTTTGAAGGATTGAGCAGGGAAATAATCAGATCCCCACCAGATGCAAGGATTCCCGGAGTGGTCGGCTGGTACCTTTCGGCTTCATGCCATGCGATAGTTCCCAGATCGTCGATGTGAAGCACGGAGATGAAGGGAACATCGGGGAGAAGCCGCGAACGGCGGGCGCGTACCTCCTGCATTAGAGCTTGGAGCTCCATGCCTCCGCGTTCCTTGATGGAGGCTCGCGCCCGGAGGGCCGCCGGGTCTACGCGTGAGGGGTCGAAGGACTGCAAGGCCCCCGGTTGCGCGATAGCAACTAGTGGCTCTTGGCTTTCAATGAATACCAGCGCGTTGCCAGCGGCTGATAGACCGCTACGCATCAGTTTCGGAATGCGAGGCAGATCGTTTCCCTGCGGGTCCCTTGCCGCCTTGCCGGCCTGGCGAAGATAGCCGACATGTTGGACGCGCGCCAAGGCGACCTGTGTACGCCTACTTTCCTTCTTGAGGAAAATGGCGCTTGTCTTTGCAACGGTACCGCTTAGGGAGAAAGTCGCTGTCGGGAGACTGACATTTGCTGCGACAGAAATGCCCCCCCCAAGGATTCCATTTCGTCCAGATGTTAGATCATCGAACGCACGAGACTCGATAACACCGTCGGGCAGGACAATCCCAAGGACCCCGCCCGGCTTCAGTAGCAGGAGCGATTGCACGAGGCCTGCTAGTGCAGGGTCAATCTTTTTCTTACCTGTTACCCGCGGGATGACGTATGCAGTTTGGGAGATGCCCGCCAGGCTGTCATACTTACCCTCGCCGAAAGGGGGGTTGGTGAGGATAATTTGAATTTTCCCGTGCAGCTTTGACAGGTCTTTGTCGACGATGGAGTCGGGAGTGGTCCATACAAGAGGATGCTCAACGCCATAAAGCATCATGTTGATGCGGGCTTTGGCCACAGAAGAGGTTGATTGGTCGGATCCAAACAGTCCCGTCGAGATGGCTTTCGTTGCTTCCGGTGTCCCGATTTCCCGGAGGATTTCAGCTGCTGCAACAAGAAATCGTCCAGTTCCGCAGAATGGATCTCCCAAAAGTAGATTTTCGGGCGTGTCGAAGCATGGTGCCTCTAGGAGATCGAAGGCGATCTCTGCCATCATTCGTGCGACACTGCTGGGTGTAAGATAGGTTCCCAAACCGCCGCTGTGGTCGTAACGGCCACTAAGTAGCGCATCGAATGCTGTACCCAGAGGATCTGAAACAGCTGGTGTGTGATCCTGAATCAGGTCTGAGACCAGCTTCACTGCTGAATCTAGTACATCGGGATTGCTCAGGCGAAATGGCTCGTCTACGGGCCATAGAGATTCTTTGATGCCGCTGGGAGTGAGGGCGGACAACTCGTCCGCGTTCAAAGCAAGATTGAATGCCTGCTTGAAGCTCTCAACCAGTCGTTGGCCGTTTTCTTTGGGTGAGAAGAGGATGTCGAGAGTAAGACCTGACGGCAGTGAGGTGTCGGGCTTTTTGAGCCACCAGAGGCGAAGGAAGATGAGCTTGGCCACTTCTTCGACTGCAGCATTGGTAGGGCGGACTCCGCCCTGCCGGTAGATCAATTGATGCAGGTCATCAAAACGTCGTGCAAATTCAATCTCTGCAAATCCGAATGAGCCGGATACCCCCAGCAGTGGGCTCTCTGCTGTCGAATCATCAGAAATGCTCATTGGATCTTCCCTCTCGTCTGTGTTCTGCGACATCTTAGCGGTCCTGTCGGTGGTCAAGTTAAGTGCAAGCAAGTTGGGCAGGCGGTCTAGCCATAATCAGCAAGCCTCACGGCACCTGCGGAGGTGCCGGTCATATGCTCGGTAGCGGGGTGGGCTCCTCGTCGGTCGGGCAGCTCTGCCAGACCAGGGTTCTCCAGGGGCCGCCAAGGCTCACATCGTGACGCTTGCACTTGGCCTTGGCGGCCCCTGGAGGTTCCTGGTACGCCTCCGAGGCCCGATCGACGAGGAGCCCACCCCGCGGCCCAAATCCAGGGCTGGAAGTATCTACAGTCGACCGCAGCAGATGGCACCTCTAAGTGGGCGGTTCGTGAGTCTTTGAGCGGTTCTGCTGTCGCCTGATGGTGTGGTGGCGGGGCGGAATCTACCGGTCCGCGGTTGGTGATCTGGTGATGTGACCGGGTGAGTGAACGCAAGCCGTACCCGAGTGACTTGTCGGACGAGCAGTGGTCGTTGATCGAGCCGGTGATCACCGCGTGGAAGGACCGGCACCGCTCGGTCAGCGGCCACCGGGGCGCCTACGACATGCGGGAAATCGTGAACGCGATCCTCTACCAGGGCCGGACCGGCTGCCAGTGGGCCTATCTCCCGCACGACCTGCCGCAGATGAGCGTGACCTACTACTACTTCGCCGCCTGGCGGGACGACGGGACCGACCAGGTCATCCATGAACTCCCGCGCTGCCAGGTCCGTGAACGCGCCCGGCGATTAGAGGACCCGACCCTGGTGGTCCTGGACACCCAGAGTGTCCACGTGGCCGCCGGGGTCCCCACCGCCACGAGCGGCCACGATCCGGCCAAGCGGGTGCCCGGCCGCAGGCGGGGCCTTGCGGTGGATGTCCTCGGCCTGGTCATCGCGGTCGTCGTCCTCGCCGCGAACGCCCACGACAACGCCGCGGGCATCGCCTTGCTGGACCAGGTCGCCGAGCACGCCGGCAGCACGGTCCGCAAAGCCCTGGTCGACCAGGGCTGCAAGAACCAGGTCGTCCTGCACGGCGCCGGCCTGGGGATCGACGTCGAGATCGTCGAGCGCAACCCGCTGGTCAAGGGGTTCGTGCCGCGGCCGAAGCGGTGGAGGGTCGAGCAGACCTACGGGATCCTGATACTGCACCGGCGCCTGGTCCGCGACTACGAGCACTGCCCCTCCTCCTCCGCCTCCCGCGTCTACTGGGCGATGACCCACGTCATGGCACGACGCCTCACCGGCGCGAACGCTCCCACCTGGCGCGAGCCGCAGGCAGCGGCAGCGTGAACATCCAGCCCCTGCTCGACGCCCTGGACCTCCAGGAACACGCCGCCCGGGCCCTGACCGACGACCTGCGCGCACAGATCGACTACCTGCAGACCCGTTTACGGGAGGCCGAGACCCACTTGGACCACATCGCGATCACCCGCAAGACCATCACCGGCCTCACCGACCGGCTCCCGGCGTCTTTGCCGGAGCTGCCCGAGCACCCGGACTACACGGGCATCCTCGCCGTCTTCAACGAGGCGACCGGCTCCCTGCGGGCCAAAGACGTCTGCGAAGCTCTCGGCCACGAACTGCCGAAGAAGGTCGAGGGCACCCGGGCCAAGCTGAAGCGCCTGGTCAAACTCGGCATCCTCACCGAAGTCGGCACCGGCAAACTTCGCCAGGAAGCAATAACCGACGCCACGACCAGCAACCCTGCTCCAAGCGTCACCCGGAAGCGGACATCACCTTACGAACCGCCCACTTAGACGGTGTCCTACGTGGTGATCGCTCGTTGGTCTGTTCATGGGGCGGGGTAAGTGGAGTTGGATTGTTCCGGACGGCTTGTGGGAGCTCGCCAGGCCGTTGATTCCGGAGGACCGGGTGCGGCCGCAGGGCGGTGGAACGCCGAACGCGCCTGATGAGACGCTGTTCGCGGCGATCGTCTATGTGCTGGTCAGCGGGTGCGCCTGGCGGGCCCTGCCGCCGTGCTTCGGGATATCGAAGTCGACGGCCCATCGCCGATTCCTGATCTGGTCGCGGGCCGGGGTATGGGGCCGGCTGCACGAGGCGGTCCTGCATCGGCTCGACGACGCGGGCCTCATCGACGTCTCCCGCGTGGTGCTCGATTCCGCCCACGTGCGGGCTAAAAAGGGGGCAGACACACAGGTCCGAGCCCCGTGGACCGGGGCAAGCCGGGTTCCAAGATGCACGTTCTGTCGGACGCGAACGGACTGCCCCTGGTCGTCGGCGTCTCCGCCGCCAACGTCCACGACAGCGAAGGGCTGAAGCCCATGGTGGCCGGTCACCAAACGAGACACGACCCCCACAACGGCCGCTACTTCAAGCCTCAGCGCCTACACGCGGACAAGGCCTACGACATTCCCCACCTACGGAAATGGTTACGGGGCAAGCGCATCGGCGTGCGTATCGCCCGCAAGGGCATCGAGTCCAGCGAACGCTTGGGCCGACGAAGGTGGGTGATCGAGCGCACGATCTCGTGGCTGTCCGGCTACCGCAGACTCAGCCCTCGCTATGAACGCGATCCACGCAACTACCTGGCCTTTCTCGGCCTCGCCGCAGCAATGTGCTGCTACAAGCGATTCGTCCGCCTCACCACGTAGGACACCGTCTTAGAACTCCTAGCCTCGATCTTTCGTGACGGTCTACCGACTCCGTCGGTAGACCGTCACGAAAGATCGAGGCTAACAACCCATCAGGCGCCAACATTCCAAGGTAATTGCAGCATTCTGTTAGGGGTTCTTAGGGCCCGTAAAGAATCAACACGTTGCTTCACGGTCTCCTTGTCGTTGGTGTGGTATGCGCATACCGAGCGAGACTCTTGACCAACTCGCCCTGCGATTCGGGGTGTTGTTACCTCATCTCAATGAGCGGCAGCAGCGGCTGGCGCTGGCTGCCGAGGCCCGGCTGCTGGGGCACGGCGGGGTCCGGGCCGTCGCGCGTGCCGCAGGGGTGAGCGAGACGACAGTACGGAAAGGTGTATACGAGTTGGAGGGCGGTGAGGCCCCACTGCCCGATGGCCGGGTCCGCCGGGATGGCGGCGGTCGCAAGAGCGCCGAGGAGCTTGACCCGCTGCTCGTTCCGGCGTTGCTGGCGCTGGTCGAGCCGGATGAACGGGGCGATCCGATGTCGCCGCTGCGCTGGACGACCAAGTCGCTGCGGTCTCTGGCTGGGGAGCTGACACGGCAGGGCCATGCCGCGTCAGCACCGACCGTGGGCAGGCTGTTACGGGAGAACGGTTTCAGTCTGCAGGCCAACGCCAAGACCCTTGAGGGCGCTCAGCACCCTGACCGGGACGCGCAGTTCCGGTACATCAACGACCAGGTCAAGGACCATCAGGCGGACGGTCGGCCAGTGGTCAGTGTGGATACGAAGAAGAAGGAAGTCCTCGGGGAGTTCAAGAATGCGGGACGTCAATGACGACCGGTCGGCGAGCCGGTGCGGGTCGATGTTCATGACTTCCCCGGTGATGCACTGGGCAAAGCCCTGCCCTACGGCATCTACGACCTGGCGGCGGACACCGGCTGGGTGAACGTCGGTACGGATCACGACACCGCGGCCTTCGCGGTCGAATCGATCCGCCGCTGGTGGAACGGGCAAGGACGCCTCGACTACCCACAGGCCAGACGTCTGCTGATCACCGCGGACGCTGGCGGCTCCAACGGCTACCGCACCCGGGCCTTCAAGACCGAGCTCGCTGCGTTCGTCGCCCGGACCGGCCTGACTGTCACGGTGTGCCACATGCCGCCGGGCACATCGAAGTGGAACAAAGTGGAGCACCGGCTGTTCTCCGCGATCACGATGAACTGGCGCGGCAGGCCCCTGAACAGCCATGAGGTCGTCGTGCAGTCCATCGCCGCGACCACCACCCGCACCGGTCTCACCGTCCACGCGGAACTCGACACCGGCGCCTATCCAGTCGGTGTGAAGGTCAGCGACGCCGAGCTGAACGCAGTGCCGGTCACCGGACATGCCTTCCACGGCGAATGGAACTACACCGTCCACCCCCACCCCCGCCGGCCCGGCAGGCCCCACCGGGCCAGCGTCCGAGCCGGCGGCGGTCTTCGACCGCGGTGATTTGTCGCACCCTGCACTGACCGGCATGACCCGCACCGCACTGACCGAGCTGACCGAAACCCTGAACGCCGACTGGCAGACGCTGCAGAAACAGGACGCCACCACACGACGCGACGGTGGTCAACGACGCCGGGCCCCGGGCGGCGGCCGCAAAGCCAAACTCGACCTGGCCGACCGGGTCCTGGTCACCGTGCTACAACAAAACCTCGCCCTGCCGCCCACCGTGCTGGCCCGCCTCTTCGCCGTCAGCAAAGACACCATCCGCCACACCACAAGCGAGATCCGGCGCTTGATGGACCAGCACGCACACACACCCCAGCAACCAGCACCACACCTCAACACCCTGGCAGGACTCCTCGTCCACGCCACCGCACACGGCGCGACCCTCACGGCTGAGACCAAATCAACGTGTTGATTCTTTACGGGCCCTTACAGATCCTGCGGCGCCCCCGAGTGGGACTCCTGGCGGAAGGGCCTGGCGGGGGAGCGGTGGGTGAGAGCCGAGCTGAACCGCTTGGAGCGGCACGGCTGGCGCGTCCTGCATTCCATCCTCTTGGCCGTCAAGGTCGACGTGGACCATTTGCTGATCGGGCCCGGTGGCGTGTTCAGCATCAATACGAAACACCATCACAAAAGGGCTGTGTGGGTCGGCGACGACTCCGTGAAGTTGGATTACGGAAAGCTGGCGCCGTATGCGCGTTAGAGCAGGGCTGAGGCCAAGCGGGTAGCCCGAGTGCTTGAGTGCTACTGCGGTTTTCCCGTACCAGTGGAGCCGGTGCTCGTTTTCGTGGGCGTGACTGATCTGAAGATGGTTGCCACGCAGCTCAGCGTGCGCGTGTACCGGAACCTGAGGTGGCGGCACTGGCGCCGCTCTCAGGGGTGCTGACAGTCGACCAGGTCGAGCAGGTGTACGGCGTCGCCCACCATCGCCAGGCTTGGAGCCAGGTCCCGCCGACGGCGACATGACCTTGCTCGTGTTTGAGGGCCGTGACGTGATGCCCAGAGGCCTCGTCGTTTCCTTGGCCCGTCAAGCAGGCCGGGTCGTCCGCGCCTGTTCGGAGGAGAGTAGACGTTCAAGGATCCTTCGCTCGCCATCGAGCACGGCGAGTATCCGTGTGCATGTGCGTTTGAAGTCGGGCTCGACCTCGACACCGAGGTCATGGCGCAGAGTGACCCGCAGCAGATACACCCCGTCGGACATTGGGCCGCTGAACCAAGCTTTGGCACGGCTGTACGACTCGTCCGGGTCAGGACTGTTCGGCAATTGTTTGACTACGGAATACCCGACTCCGAGCGCCCTGTTGAGGATCGAAACAATTTCGTGGACATGCTTCGGCAGCGCCATCTGTGCCGAAGAGTATTGCTCCAACCAAGCGTCCCTGGCGGTGTCAAGGACTGCTGGCTCGACGGTTTCACCACGCTCGGCTGCTCGGACGGAGTCTCGGGCAGCGACCCGATAAGCGCGAGCCGTGGTGTTCAGGCGGCGTAGAGATCCCGTCTGGCTTCCTGCGCTCGGTCGTGACGGTCCTCTGCTCGTTCACGATCCGCGCGCTGGTTCTGCTCTCGGGTGACGCGCTGGCTGAGCAGCGCTCCGCCCAGAGTTCCGCCGAGCGTTCCTGCGACGCCGCTGAGAGTAACTGCAAGCGTGGTCACGTCCAGGAGATCCCCCACCTCGTCCGATCATTTGCCCGTCGGCGGCGGTCGTCAGTCTTCCCTCCCTCAACGTCATCCACTACCGGGACGACGATAGCGAGCGGCGCTGCCGATCGACTTCCATGCGCTGTGCCACCTGCGGGAATGCCTCAAGATCCCGTCCACGCCTCGTCCACAGACCTCGACATACGACCGCTTCGGGCTGCATCCGGCTGCACATATGCCAAGACCCCGTCCTCAGCGAAACCGCTGGTGGCGGGGTCTTTGGGCACCTCATGCAAGGTGCCCCCGGCAGGATTCGAACCTGCGCACACGGCTCCGGAGGCCGTTGCTCTATCCCCTGAGCTACGGGGGCGTGTCGGGCCGGAGTTGTTTGCTCGCGGCGACGGGTAGAACACTACCAGCTCCCTCGGGGTGTTCATGAACGTGTTTCCGCGGGCCGGAGCGTCGCCCGCGGGGGGTGGAAGTGGGGAAAACCCGGACGCGGTGGCCGGTCCGGACCTACTCTCGAGGTGTGCCAGGCGCGTCGGGCCGGGTGCTTGTTGTCGACGACAACAAGGTCATCCGGCAGCTGATCAGGGTCAATCTCGAGCTGGAGGGCATCGAGGTCGTGACCGCGTCCGATGGTGTCGAGTGTCTGGAAGTCGTTCATCAGGTGCGACCCGATCTCGTGACACTCGATGTCGCCATGCCTCGGCTCGACGGGCTGCGGACCGCCGCTCGACTGCGTACCGATCCACGCACGCGCGATCTTCCGCTCGCCATCATCAGTGCCTGTACGCAGTACGAGGTGGAGGCCGGTCTGGAGGTCGGCGTCGACGCCTTTCTCGCCAAGCCCTTCGATCCCGCCGAACTCGTCTCGCTCATTCGGGCCTTGATGGACCGGGAGAGCGGTGCAGGGGAGGGCGTGAGGGCCGGGACGGGTGGCGGGTCCGGCGCGGGGCCCATGACCGAGTAGGGCTGCCTTCCTTGTTTCTGACCCCGGCCCGGCCTCGCCCCAACGCCCGGCCCGCCCTCGCCCCAACGCCCGGCCCCGCCCAGTACCCCGCCACCGCCTCGGTACCCGACCCCGCCACCGCCTCGGTACCCGGCCGCGCCCCAGCACCCGGCCCGGCCTCGTTTCCTCTCCCTGTTCCGGGCTTCGCTCTCTCCTGTCGTTCCGGGTTTCGCTTTCCTTCGCTGTTCCGGGATGCGCTTCCCGTTGCCCCTCTTTCCTGTGCGGGCGTCCACATCGCGGACCTCTCGTAAACCTGCTCGCCTACCCACCCCCCTCCTCCCCTACGCTTGTCCCGTGACCCCCGTCGAGCTCTCCCGTACCGTGCTGTGCGCGGTGCGTCGTGCCGTGGAGGCCGGGGAGCTCAGCGTGGCCGTGCCCGCGCGGGCCGTGGTCGCGCCGCCGGGGCCCGGTGGGCGTGGGGACTACGCCACCAACATCGCCCTTCAGCTCGCCCGGCCGGCCGGGCAGCCGCCGCTCCGTGTCGCCGAGGTGCTCCGGTCGTACCTGGCCGCCTCCGAAGGGGTCGCCGGCGTCGAGATCACCGGGCCGGGGTTCCTCAACCTCCGCCTCGACGGTTCCGCCGGCTCAGTCCTCGTCCGGCGGGTCCTTCGTGAGGGATCGCGGTACGGGCACGGCGACCGGCTCGCCGGGCAGGTCTTCGCGGTGCGGGTGCCGTACGAGGTGCGGGCGGAGGTCGTCGCCGACGCGCTCGCGCGGATCGTCGCGGCGCAGGGCGGCCGCGTCGACATCGGTCACGGCGGTCCCGTCACCCTGCGGCCCGCGCCCGCCCCCGAGGACCCCGCCCCGCTCGGTCCCGACGCCGCCCGCTGGGCCCTGCTCCACCCGGCCCCGCACGACCGGCCCCGGATCACCGCCGACCACCTGGTCCAGCGGGAGAGCAATCCTGTCTTCCGCGTCCGTTACGCCCACGCCCGCACCCGGGCCGTGCGCCGCAACGCCGCAGATCTCGGATTCGGGCCGTGGTCCGACTCCGGCCCGCACGACACCGTCGCGGATACCGTCGTGGACGCCGCTGCCGCGGATACCGCCGGGGATACCCTCGCCGCCGGCCTCGGCCAGCAGGCGTCGTCCGAGGCTCACGACCTGCTTCCTCTTCTCGCGGACTACCCCCGCATCCTCGCCACGGCCGTGACCGACGCCCCACAGCCGGGCACCCCCGGCCTCGACGCCGGCGCTCCCTCCCGTCTCGCCCGACACCTTCTCGCTCTGGCCGACGCGACCCTCGTCCTGCTTCCCGCCGTCCTTCCCCGTGGTGAGGAGAAACCCTCGGCCGCCCACCGTGCCCGGCTCGCGCTTGCCGAAGCCGCCGGGGCGGTGCTGGCCGGTGGCCTGTCCCTGCTCGGTATCGACGCACCCGATCACCTCTGAGAGAGCACGCCCAGATGAGCCGTTCCGCCCACCCCGCCGGGCCCCGTCACGCCGACGTCCTGCCCGAGGGCCACTACTCCGCGCCGCCCGCCGACCTGAACACCCTCGACGCCAAGGTCTGGGCGCAGACCGTCACGCGCAACGCCGACGGCGTGCTGACCGTCGGCGGCGTCGACGTCGTCAGCCTCGCCGAACAGCACGGCACCCCGGCCTACATCCTCGACGAGGCGGACTTCCGCGGCCGGGCGCGCGCCTGGCGCACCGCGTTCGGCAAAGACGCCGACGTCTTCTACGCCGGTAAGGCGTTCCTGTCCCGGGCCGTCGTGCGGTGGCTGCACGAGGAGGGGCTCAACCTCGACGTCTGTTCCGGCGGAGAGCTGGCCACCGCCCTGTCCGCGGGAATGCCGGCCGACCGCATCGCCTTCCACGGCAACAACAAGTCGACGGAGGAGATCCGCCGGGCCGTCGAGTCCGGGGTCGGGCGCATCGTCCTCGACTCCTTCCAGGAGATCGTGCGGGTCGCGCACATCGCGCAGTCCCTCGGCAGGCGCCAGCGGGTGCAGATCCGCGTCACCGTCGGCGTCGAGGCCCACACGCACGAGTTCATCGCGACCGCCCACGAGGACCAGAAGTTCGGGATCCCGCTCGCCGGCGGCCAGGCCGCCGAGGCGGTGCGGCGCGCCCTTCAGCTCGACGGGCTCGAACTGATCGGGATCCACTCGCACATCGGGTCGCAGATCTTCGACATGTCGGGGTTCGAGGTCGCCGCCCACCGGGTGGTCGGGCTGCTCAAGGTGATCAGGGACGAGCACGGCGTCGAACTGCCCGAGATCGACCTCGGCGGCGGTCTCGGCATCGCCTACACCAGCGACGACGACCCCCGCGAGCCGCACGAGATCGCCAAGGCGCTGACCGAGATCGTCACCCGGGAGTGCGAGGCCGCGCGGCTGCGCACCCCGCGCATCTCCGTCGAGCCGGGCCGCGCGATCGTCGGACCGACCGCCTTCACCCTCTACGAGGTGGGCACCGTCAAGCCGCTCGACGGGCTGCGGACGTACGTCTCCGTCGACGGCGGCATGTCCGACAACATCCGCACCGCGCTGTACGACGCCGAGTACAGCGTGGCGCTCGTCTCGCGTGCCAGCGACGCCGAGCCGATGCTGGCACGCGTGGTCGGCAAGCACTGCGAGAGCGGGGACATCGTGGTGAAGGACGCTTTCCTGCCGTCGGACCTGGCACCCGGTGACCTCGTCGCCGTCCCCGCGACGGGGGCGTACTGCCGTTCCATGGCCAGCAACTACAACCACGTGCTGAGGCCGCCGGTGGTCGTCGTGCGCGAGGGGGAGTCGCGGGTCGTCGTGCGCAGGGAGACCGAGGAGGACCTGTTGCGGCTCGACGTGG
Organism: Streptomyces sp. P3; assembly: GCF_003032475.1. Taxonomy (NCBI): domain Bacteria; kingdom Bacillati; phylum Actinomycetota; class Actinomycetes; order Kitasatosporales; family Streptomycetaceae; genus Streptomyces; species Streptomyces sp. P3. Next base: position 617,425 of record NZ_CP028369.1, on the reverse strand, counting down.
GCTGAGCGGCCGGCCGGGAAATCGGCCCCGCGAAGGAGAATGGGCGGCGGAGAGGAAAGGGCGGAAGATCTCCTGTCTGCCGCCTCTGCGAAAATGAAATAGATGTCTCACGATCCGGACCGGGGATAGAAACTCCGGTCCGGTGAGTGAGACTGAACCAACCGGAAACAGTCGTAGACGGTATTCAGGAAACGAGGTCGGATGATGCGTACGCGTCCGCTGAAGGTGGCGCTGCTGGGCTGTGGAGTGGTCGGCTCAGAGGTGGCGCGCATCATGACGACGCACGCCGACGACCTCGCCGCGCGGATCGGCGCTCCCGTGGAGCTCGCCGGTGTCGCCGTGCGGCGGCCGTCGCGGGTCCGGGAGGGCATCGATCCCGCCCTCGTCACCACCGACGCCACCGCCCTCGTCAAACGCGGGGACATCGACGTCGTCGTCGAGGTCATCGGCGGCATCGAGCCCGCCCGCACGCTCATCACCACCGCCTTCGAGCACGGCGCCTCCGTCGTCTCCGCCAACAAGGCGCTGCTCGCCCAGGACGGCGCGGCGCTGCACGCCGCCGCCGACGGGCACGGCAAGGACCTCTACTACGAGGCCGCCGTCGCCGGCGCCATCCCGCTGATCCGGCCGCTGCGCGAGTCGCTCGCCGGCGACAAGGTGAACCGGGTGCTCGGCATCGTCAACGGCACCACCAACTTCATCCTCGACAAGATGGACTCCACCGGCGCCGGTTACCAGGAGGCCCTCGACGAGGCCACCGCCCTGGGGTACGCGGAGGCCGACCCGACCGCCGACGTCGAGGCCTTCGACGCGGCCGCCAAGGCCGCCATCCTCGCCGGGATCGCCTTCCACACGCGCGTGCGCCTCGACGACGTCTACCGCGAGGGCATGACCGAGGTGACGTCGGCCGACTTCGCCTCCGCCCGGCAGATGGGCTGCACCATCAAGCTGCTCGCCATCTGCGAGCGGGCTGCCGACGGAGGGTCCGTGACCGCGCGGGTGCACCCCGCCATGATTCCGCTGAGCCACCCGCTCGCCTCGGTGCGCGGGGCCTACAACGCCGTGTTCGTCGAGTCGGACGCGGCCGGCCAGCTCATGTTCTACGGCCCCGGCGCCGGCGGTGCACCCACCGCCTCAGCCGTGCTCGGCGACCTCGTCGCCGTCTGCCGTAACCGGCTCAGCGGGGCGACGGGGCCCGGCGAGTCGGCGTACGCCGCCCTGCCGGTGTCGCCCATGGGCGATGTCGTCACGCGCTACCACATCAGCCTGGACGTCGCCGACAAACCGGGTGTTCTCGCCCAGGTGGCGACCGTGTTCGCCGAGCACGGGGTGTCCATCGATACGGTGCGCCAACAGGGCAAGGACGGCGAGGCCTCTCTCGTCGTCGTCACCCATCGCGCGTCCGACGCCTCCCTGACGGGGACCGTCGAGGCGTTGCGCAAGCTCGACACCGTGCGGGGTGTCGCCAGCATCATGCGGGTTGAAGGAGAGTAACCAATGACCCACCAGTGGCGCGGAATCATCGAGGAGTACCGGGACCGGCTGCCGGTATCCGACAGCACGCCGGTCGTGACGCTCCGTGAGGGCGGTACGCCGCTCGTCCCCGCGCAGGTGCTCTCCGAGCGCACGGGCTGCGAGGTCCACCTGAAGGTGGAGGGCGCCAACCCGACGGGGTCCTTCAAGGACCGCGGCATGACGATGGCGATCACGCGGGCGAAGGAGGAGGGCGCGCAGGCGGTCATCTGCGCCTCGACGGGCAACACCTCTGCCTCCGCCGCCGCCTACGCCGTCCGTGCGGGCATGGTCTCGGCCGTGCTCGTGCCGCGCGGCAAGATCGCGCTCGGCAAGATGGGCCAGGCCCTCGTCCACGGCGCGAAGATCCTCCAGGTCGACGGCAACTTCGACGACTGCCTCACCCTCGCCCGTGCGCTGAGCGACAACTACCCCGTGGCGCTGGTCAATTCGGTGAACCCGGTGCGCATCGAGGGACAGAAGACGGCCGCCTTCGAGATCGTCGACATGCTCGGCGACGCCCCCGACATCCACGTCCTGCCGGTCGGCAACGCGGGCAACATCACCGCGTACTGGAAGGGGTACCAGGAGTACGCAGCCGACAAGATCGCCGCCAAGACCCCCCGGATGTGGGGGTTCCAGGCGTCCGGCAGCGCTCCGATCGTGCGCGGCGAGATCGTCAAGGACCCGTCGACGATCGCCACCGCGATCCGCATCGGCAACCCCGCCTCCTGGAAGTTCGCGCTGGCGGCGCAGGAGGAGTCCGGCGGCCGGATCGACGAGGTGACGGACCGTGAGATCCTGCGCGCCTACCGGCTGTTGGCGGCTCAGGAGGGCGTCTTCGTGGAGCCCGCGTCCGCCGCGTCGGTGGCCGGTCTGCTGAAGGCCGCCGAGCAGGGTCTGGTCGACCCGGGCCAGCGCATCGTCTGCACGGTCACCGGCAACGGCCTCAAGGACCCCGACTGGGCCGTCGCCGGCGCGCCGCAACCCGTCACCGTCCCGGTCGACGCGGTCACTGCGGCCGAGCGCCTCGGCCTCGCGTAGCGGAACCCTGTCCACCGCGGACCGACCGGCGGCACACCGGCACACCGGCACACCGGCACACCGGCACACCGGCACACCGGCACACCGGCACACCGGCACACCGGCACACCGGCACACCGGCACACCGGCACACCGGCACACCGGCACACCGGCACACCGGCACACCGGCACACCGGCACACCGGCACACCGGCACACCGGCACACCGGTCCGCGGTGGACGCGACCGGCCCGGAGCATCCGCTCCGCCGGTACGCCGGTCGACGGGGGACGAACGACCGGGAGCACCCGCTCCACCGCGGACGGCCGCTCCATCGGGAACATCCGTTCCGCGAGGGACACCCGTTCCGCGAGGGACACCCGCTCCACCGGGAACACCGCTTCCCCTGCACCCCCGACAGGGACTTCCCCGTCGGGGGTGCACAGGGGGCTTACGACACGCATCGTGCGCCTCCTGTGCGCCCTATGTCGCCGCTGAACCTTCCTTCGATAGGCTGTACTGAACCCGCCCGCCGCATATGCCGCGGCGCCGCGTCGCCGTAGCGGCGGCAGGGTCCTCATGTACGTAGCGCATCTCATTCGACAGCCCCGCAGCTCAAGGAGAGTCATCGCAAGATGGCCGGTCCCGCCTTCCGTGCCGCCCCCGTGCGCGTGCGCGTTCCCGCCACCAGCGCCAATCTCGGCCCGGGTTTCGACGCCTTCGGCCTCGCACTGGGGCTCTACGACGACGTCGTCGTCCGGGTGGCCGACTCCGGGCTGCACATCGACATCGCGGGCGAGGGCAGCGAGACGCTGCCGCGCGACGAGACGCACCTGCTCGTCCGTTCCCTGCGCACCGCCTTCGACGTCCTCGGCGGCCAGCCGCGCGGACTGGAGATCGTCTGCGCCAACCGCATCCCGCACGGCCGGGGCCTCGGCTCCTCGTCCGCCGCGATCTGCGCCGGCATCGTCGCCGCGCGCGCGGTGACCATAGGCGGGGAGAGCAGGCTCGACGACGCCGCCCTGCTCGAGCTCGCGACCGAGATCGAGGGCCACCCGGACAACGTGGCGGCCTGCCTGCTCGGCGGTTTCACCCTGTCCTGGATGGAGGCCGGCTCCGCGCGGGCGATCAGGACTGAGCCCGCCGATTCCATCGTTCCGGTGGTTTTCGTGCCCGGGAAGCCGGTCCTCACCGAGACCGCGCGCGGTCTGCTCCCGCGTTCCGTCCCGCACGTCGACGCGGCGGCCAACGCCGGCCGGGCCGCGCTGCTCGTCGAAGCCCTCACCCGGCGCCCCGAACTGCTGCTGCCCGCCACCGAGGACCGTCTGCACCAGGAGTACCGCGCGCCTGCCATGCCGGAGAGCGCCGCGCTGGTGGAGCGGCTGCGCGCCGACGGGATCCCGGCCGTCATCTCCGGCGCCGGACCCACCGTGATGGCACTGGCCGACGCGGCCACCGCCGACAAGATCGAATCCTCGGCCGGCGCGGACTGGGCCGCGAACCGCCTGGCCATGGACCTGCAAGGGGCGTGCGTAATGCCTCTTGCGCCCTCCGGCGACATGTGAAAGGCGCACGGTTGCCGGATTTCGAGAGGGGGAATGTTTGTTGGATCCGGTAGTGTTAACCTCAAGTCTGCACCCGACCCCACCACGGCGCGGTGCTTCGTGTCCCGCTTCGGGACAGACATTCTTCCGGGAGCTCCCCAAGCCGCACTGCGTTCCGTACGTCGTACCTGGGCAGTACGCCGTGCAACGACGCTGAGCGGCCCGCAGATGGGGGTCCCCCCTCTGGGGGAGCTTCGGAATCGGTGCTACCACGCCACGTGACACTGGGTGTCACGACTCGTCGGGGAAGCGCCATCACCAGCAAATTCTCTTCCGCCGCATAAGGCGGACCACCGCCCCGGCTTCGCCTCAGCAAGGACCGAAGCCGGACAGCACAAACGGTCGCCGAGCCAGACAGGCCGACGTCCGCTCCAGGGAAGGACCCTTCGTGAGCGACACCACCGATCTGATGGGCGCACGTGTCGAGGAGACCGCTGCCGCGCCCGCCACGGACGCCTCCGCGCCTGCCACCGGTGCAGGCTCCCGGCGACGCCGCGGTACCGGCCTCGATGGCATGGTGCTGGCCGAGCTGCAGCAGGTCGCATCAGGCCTCGGCATCAAGGGCACCGCGCGGATGCGCAAGAGCCAGCTGATCGAGGTCATCAAGGAGGCGCAGGCCGGAGGCGGTGCCCCGGCCAAGGCCGAGGACCCGGCCGCCGAGGCCAAGCCCAAGCGCCGCGCCACCTCCAAGGCCCGCACGGGAGAGGCCGCCGACAAGAAGGCGGACGCCGCCCCGGCCGAGGCCGCCGCCGAGAAGGCCGTGGCCCAGCAGCAGATCGAGATTCCGGGCCAGCCGGCCGGCGCCGACGCGCCCGCCGAGCGCCGTCGCCGTCGTGCCACCGCCGACGCGGGCAGCCCGGAGACGGTCGCCGCCGAGGCCAAGAGCGCACCGAAGGCCGAGACGCCCGCGCAGGCGCAGACCGAGGCCCAGGCGCAGTCCCAGGGTGACGCCAGGAGCGACGCCGACGGTGGCGAGGGCCGTCGCCGCGACCGCCGTGAGCGCGGCCGCGACCGTGGCGAGCGCGGTGACCGGGGCGACCGCGGTGACCGCCGCAAGGGCGACGACCAGCAGGGCGGCCAGCAGGGTCAGCAGCAGCGCGGCGGCCAGCAGGGTCAGCAGCAGGGCGGCGGTCGTCAGGACCGTCAGCAGCGCGACAACGGCCCGCAGGACGACGACGAGTTCGGCGACGGCCGGCGTGGCCGCCGCGGCCGCTACCGCGACCGCCGTGGGCGCCGCGGGCGCGACGAGATCGGCGCCCCCGAGCCGCAGCTCGCCGACGACGACGTGCTGATCCCCGTCGCGGGCATCCTGGACATCCTGGACAACTACGCGTTCATCCGGACCTCCGGCTACCTGCCGGGCCCGAACGACGTGTACGTCTCGCTCGCCCAGGTCCGCAAGAACGGCCTGCGCAAGGGCGACCACGTCACCGGCGCCGTCCGCCAGCCCAAGGACGGGGAGCGCCGCGAGAAGTTCAACGCGTTGGTCCGCCTGGACTCGCAGAACGGCATGGCGCCCGAATCCGGGCGCGGCCGCCCCGAGTTCAACAAGCTGACGCCGCTCTACCCGCAGGACCGGCTCCGCCTGGAGACCGACCCGGGCGTTCTCACCACCCGCATCATCGACCTCGTCGCGCCGATCGGTAAGGGCCAGCGCGGTCTGATCGTGGCCCCGCCGAAGACCGGCAAGACCATGATCATGCAGGCGATCGCCAACGCGATCACGCACAACAACCCCGAGTGCCACCTGATGGTCGTCCTGGTCGACGAGCGTCCGGAAGAGGTCACCGACATGCAGCGGTCGGTCAAGGGCGAGGTCATCTCCTCGACCTTCGACCGTCCGGCCGAGGACCACACCACGGTCGCCGAGCTCGCCATCGAGCGCGCCAAGCGTCTGGTGGAGCTGGGCCACGACGTCGTCGTCCTGCTCGACTCGATCACGCGTCTGGGCCGTGCGTACAACCTCGCCGCCCCGGCCTCCGGCCGCATCCTGTCCGGTGGTGTCGACTCGACGGCCCTGTACCCGCCGAAGCGCTTCTTCGGTGCGGCCCGCAACATCGAGGACGGCGGCTCGCTGACCATCCTCGCCACCGCGCTGGTGGACACCGGGTCCCGCATGGACGAGGTGATCTTCGAGGAGTTCAAGGGCACCGGCAACGCCGAGCTCAAGCTCGACCGCAAGCTCGCCGACAAGCGCATCTTCCCGGCGGTGGACGTGGACGCGTCCGGCACCCGCAAGGAAGAGATCCTGCTCGGCAACGAGGAGCTCGCGGTCACCTGGAAGCTGCGCCGGGTGCTGCACGCGCTCGACCAGCAGCAGGCGATCGAGCTGCTCCTCGACAAGATGAAGCAGACGAAGTCGAACGGCGAGTTCCTGATGCAGATCCAGAAGACGACGCCGTCGCCGGGCAACAACAACGACTGACGTCGACAACGACTGCTGTCAACGAAGACCGACGTCAACGACGACCGACGTCGTCGACGACTGACGTCGTAGCCCGCAGACATCGGATCAGGGCCGTCCCCGCACGCGGGGGCGGCCCTGATCCGCGCTTCACGGGCGGGATACGATCTCGCTCTTCCACCATCCTGATCCCGAGGGGGGACTCGCGTGGGTACACCCATGTCCGGGGGCGGCGGCCGGCACAGACGCCGGATACGGATCGCCCTGCCCGTCGCCGCGGCCGGCCTGGCAGCGGCCGTCGCCGGCGCGCTGTTCCTGTCGTCCGCACAGGCGGCCGAGGCGCCGCCGGCGCCCGCCACGGCCGCGACGAAGTCGGCCAAGGAACTGCGGAAGCTGATCGACGTCGCGGTCGGCGGCGACGAGACGCCGGGGCAGACCTCGAAGGCATCCCTCAGCGGGAGCACGAGCGCCGGATCGGCCAAGGTCGACCCGAAGATCATCGGCGGTACGACGACGACCGTCGCCCGGGCCCCGTGGATGGCCCAGCTCTGGTACGGCGACGACCGTGGCACCAGCACCACCAGCGACGACGTCGGATTCTTCTGCGGCGGCTCGGTCGTCTCGCCGACGAAGATCCTCACCGCCGCGCACTGCGTCAAGAACTACAACTGGCAGGCCCACGGTTACGTCGTCACGGGCAGCGCCCAGCTGATGTCCGAGGACGGCAGCCTGCACGGCGGGACCGGCACCTACGTCCGCCGGCAGTGGAACCACCCGTCGTACAGCGCCACGACCATCGACAACGACATCGCCGTGCTGACCCTCGAGACGCCGGTCAGGGCCACGCCGATCAAGATGACGACGAGCACGGACACCGCCTCGTACGCGACCGGCGCCAAGGCCACGCTGTACGGCTGGGGCCGGACCACCTCCACCACGCAGGACCTCTCCGAGACGCTGAAGACGGCCGTGCTGCCGATGCGGTCGGACGCCACCTGCGCGGACTACTACGGCGCCGACTACCGCAAGGGCCACATGGTGTGCGCGGGCACGCCCGCCACCGGCGTCGACACGGGCACCACCAGCGCCTGCAACGGCGACTCCGGCGGTCCGCTGATCGTGCGGAACGCGGCCGGCCAGGACCGGATCGTGGGCGTCGTCTCGTGGGGCGTCACCGACTGCGTCGAGAGCGGCGCGTACAGCGTCTTCAGCAAGGTCTCCGCGTACGTCGGCAGCGCCTACCCGCGCGTCGACGACAGCAACCTCAGCGGCGACCAGCTGGCCGACCTGTGGGCGCGCACCGCGTCGACCAAGACCGGGTACGAGATGGACTCCAAGGGCGCCTCGCTGGGCGCCCGCGAGTCCTGGGGCACCTGGAGCAGCTACAACCTGGTCCTGCAGACCGACCTGGACCGCGACGGCGTCCAGGACCTCCTCCTGCGGCGCGCGTCCGACGGTGACGTCTTCTGGCGGCACTACGTGCCCTCCAGCGGCACCTGGGCGACCAAGCTGATCGCCGACAACTGGAAGACCCGCACCCAGATCGTCGCCCCCGGCGACGTCACGGGCGACTACCTTCCCGACCTGGTCTCCGTCGACTCGGCCGGCGCCCTGTGGGTCTACCCGGGCAACGGCGGCGGCTCCTTCGCCGCGCGGGTCAAGAACGGCACGGGCTGGAACCAGTACAACGTCCTGCGCGGACACGGCGACTTCACCGCCGACGGCAGGGCGGACCTGATCGCCCGCAACAAGAGCACCGGCGCGGTCTACCTCTACAAGGGCAACGGCGCCGCCGCGTCCGCCTTCGCGGCCCGCGTCAAGGTCGCCACCTGGAGCAGCACGACGTACAACGTCGTCGCCGCCGTCGGGGACGTCAACGGCGACGGCGTGGCCGACCTGCTGGCCCGCACGCCCGCCGGAGTGCTCTATCTGTACAAGGGGACCGGAAGCGCCACGAGTGCGATCTTTGCCACAAGGGTCTCACTCGGGACGACTTTCAAGCAGTACGACATCTTCGGCTGACGCCCCACGAAGCCGCAGGTGAGCGCCGTGTGCGGCGCTCACCTGCGGCACGCTCCGTGTCCGTTCCGGCACGTTTCGCACACAGGGCGACGTGTAACCCTGTCCCGAGTTTCCCCGTCCGTCCTGGCGGAGCGACGATGGTGAGGTTCCACGAGAACAGAGGAGCACATGTCTGCCGAGAGCACGCCGGAGCCCGGCACACCGGGTGAAGCCGGCACGACGAGCGGGGCCGGCCACAGCGGTCCCGGCCACCCGGGCGGCCGGGACGGTCGGCGCGGTCCGCGCCACCGCAAGCAGCGCGGCGGCAGACGCAAGGGCCTGCTGATCGCCGCGTGGAGCGCCGCGGGCGTCCTCGTCCTGGGCGGCACCGGAGCGGGATACCTGTACTTCAAGCTCAACGGCAACATCAAGAGCGTCGACATCGACCAGGCGCTGGGCACGTCGCGGCCCCCCAAGGCCGACAACGGCTCCGAGAACATCCTCGTGCTGGGCTCGGACACCCGCTCCGGCACGAACAAGAAGCTCGGCGGCGGCGCCGACGACGGCAGCGCCCGTTCCGACACGGCGATGGTCGTGCACGTCTACGAGGGCCACAAGAGGGCCAGTGTGGTCTCCATACCGCGCGACACCCTCGTCGACCGGCCCGCCTGCACGGACACGAAGGGCGTCACGCACGACGCCGCGCCCGACGCGATGTTCAACTCGGCGTACTCGACCGGCGGCGCGGCCTGCGCGGTCAAGACGGTCGAGGCGATCAGCGGTATCCGCATGGACCACTACCTGGAAGTCGACTTCGCCGGCTTCGAGAAGCTGATCGACGAACTCGGCGGCGTCGAGGTCACCACGACCCGGGCCATCGACGACCCCGACAGCCACCTGAAACTCGACGCGGGCACCCACAGGCTCACCGGCGGCCAGGCGCTCGGCCTGGTCCGCACCCGGCACGGCGTGGGCGACGGCTCCGACCTCGGCCGTATCCAGCTCCAGCAGGCCTTCCTCAAGGCCCTGGTCGACCAGGTCGAGCACGTCGGTCTGTTCACCGGCGGGACCAAGCTGTACGACCTCGCCGACACCGCCACCAAGGCCGTCACCACCGACTCCCGCCTAGGGTCGCTGAACTCCCTGATGTCCTTCGCGCGCGGTCTCAAGGGTATCGGCGCGGCGGACATGACCATGGTGACGATGCCGGTCCGGTACGACCCGTCCGACCTCAACCGCGTCCTCGTCTCCGAGGCGAAGGCCGAGCAGGTGTGGACGGCGCTCAGGAACGACCGGCCCGTCCCGAAGGCGGCCACCGAGGGCAACGCCAGCGGTGAGGCGGCCGGGGTCGTGGCCGCGTCGTAGCCGCCCGGGGGCCCACCGCACCCGGCGCCGAGGCCCCCGGGAATAGATCGCCCCGCCCCCCGGTTTTGGGGGATACGGCCAGTGCTGGCAGACTGGTACGTCGGCTCCGGTTCACGTTTGCCGTATCCCGCGGCAGCGACCCGGCGCCCTCCCGAAACTAGGAGACACCTTGAAGCGCGACATCCACCCCGAGTACGTCGAGACGCAGGTCAGCTGCACCTGTGGCGCGTCGTTCACCACCCGCAGCACGATCGAGGGCGGCAACATCCGCGCCGACGTCTGCTCCGAGTGCCACCCGTTCTACACGGGCAAGCAGAAGATCCTCGACACCGGTGGCCGTGTGGCCCGCTTCGAGGCCCGCTTCGGCAAGGCCGCCGCCGGCTCCAAGAAGTAGCGAGCCCCTCTTCGCCGGTCCACGGCAGTGTCCCCGCCCGGGACACGCCGGGACCGGCGTTTTTGGTCGCCCGCCCTTCCCCCACGTACGTCATTCAGGAGCCCACCATGTTCGAGGCCGTCGAGGAGTTGCTCGGAGAGCACGCCGACCTGGAGAAGAAGCTCGCCGACCCGTCGGTCCACGCCGACCAGGCCAACGCGCGCAAGCTGAACAAGCGCTACGCCGAGCTCACCCCCATCGTCGGTACGTACCGCTCCTGGAAGCAGACCGGCGACGACGTCGAGACCGCGCGCGAGTTCGCCGCCTCCGACCCGGACTTCGCCGCCGAGGTCAAGGAGCTGGAGAAGCAGCGCGAGGAGCTGACGGAGAAGCTGCGGCTGCTGCTCGTGCCCCGGGACCCGTCCGACGACAAGGACGTCATCCTCGAGATCAAGGCGGGCGCGGGCGGCGACGAGTCGGCCCTGTTCGCCGGCGACCTGCTGCGGATGTATCTGCGCTACGCCGAACGCGTGGGCTGGAAGACCGAGATCATCGACGCGACCGAGTCCGAGCTGGGCGGCTACAAGGACGTCCAGGTCGCGGTGAAGACCAAGGGCGGGCAGGGCGCGACGGAACCCGGACAGGGCGTCTGGGCGCGGCTGAAGTACGAGGGCGGAGTGCACCGTGTGCAGCGGGTGCCCGCGACCGAGTCGCAGGGCCGGATCCACACCTCCGCCGCCGGCGTGCTGGTGACGCCCGAGGCCGAGGAGGTCGACGTCGAGATCAACGCGAACGACCTGCGCATCGACGTGTACCGGTCCTCCGGGCCCGGCGGCCAGTCCGTCAACACCACCGACTCCGCCGTGCGCATCACGCACGTTCCCACCGGAGTCGTGGCCTCCTGCCAGAACGAGAAGAGCCAGCTGCAGAACAAGGAGCAGGCGATGCGTATCCTGCGCTCCAGGCTGCTGGCGGCGGCGCAGGAGGAGGCGGAGCGGGAGGCCGCCGACGCCCGCCGCAGTCAGGTCCGCACCGTCGACCGCTCCGAGAAGATCCGCACGTACAACTTCCCGGAGAACCGCCTCTCGGACCACCGCGTCGGCTTCAAGGCGTACAACCTGGACCAGGTCCTGGACGGCGACCTCGACGCGGTGATCCAGGCCTGCGTCGACGCGGACTCGGCCGCCAAGCTCGCGGCCGCGTAGGCGTTGTAGGACGGACGCACGACGAGTACGACACGGAGGACTTGCGTGCAGCAATCATTTGGGGGACGCCCCCCGAGCCCTCGCAGTCTGCTGCTCGCTGAGGTAGCTCAGGCCACCCAGCGGCTGGCCGACGCCGGCGTGCCCTCGCCGCGCAACGACGCGGAGGAGCTCGCCGCGTTCGTGCACGGCGTCAAGCGCGGTGAACTCCACTCCGTGAAGGACCCCGACTTCGACGCCCGGTACTGGGAGACCATCGCCCGGCGCGAGCAGCGCGAGCCGCTCCAGCACATCACCGGCAGGGCCTTCTTCCGGTACCTGGAGCTCCAGGTCGGCCCCGGCGTCTTCGTGCCGCGTCCCGAGACCGAGTCGGTCGTCGGCTGGGCCATAGACGCCGTACGCGCCATGGACGTCGTCGAGCCGCGGATCGTCGACCTGTGCACCGGCAGCGGCGCCATCGCGCTCGCCCTCGCGCAGGAGGTCCCGCGCTCCCGGGTGCACGCCGTGGAGCTGTCCGAGGACGCCCTGGTGTGGACCCGCAGGAACATGGAGGGCTCCAGGGTCGACCTGCGCCAGGGCGACGCCCTGGACGCCTTCCGCGACCTCGACGGCCAGGTCGACCTCGTCGTCTCCAACCCGCCGTACATCCCGCTCACCGAGTGGGAGTACGTCGCCCCCGAGGCGCGTGACTACGACCCCGAGCTCGCCCTGTTCTCCGGTGAGGACGGGCTCGACCTGATCCGCGGCATCGAGCGCACCGCGCACCGGCTGCTGCGTCCGGGCGGCGTCGTCGTCATCGAGCACGCCGACACCCAGGGCGGCCAGGTGCCGTGGATCTTCACCGAGGAGCGGGGCTGGGCCGACGCGGCCGACCACCCCGACCTCAACAACCGTCCGCGCTTCGCCACCGCCCGCAGGGCGACGCCGTGAGCGCCCCCCGCACTCTCGACCCGCAGCAGGACGCGTACGCGTCCGTATTCGTGTACTTCGTGAATTCCGTGTACGAGGAGGCTCGCTAGATGGCCCGGCGATACGACACCAACGACGCGACCGACCGTGTGACGGGTCTGCGCGAGGCCGCGTCCGCCGTCCGCCGGGGCGAGCTCGTGGTCCTGCCGACCGACACGGTGTACGGGATCGGCGCCGACGCGTTCTCCTCGGAGGCCGTCGCCGACCTGCTGGACGCCAAGGGCCGGGGCCGCAACATGCCCACCCCCGTCCTCATCGGCTCCCCGAACACGCTGCACGGCCTCGTCACCGACTTCTCCGAGCTGGCCTGGGAACTGGTCGACGCCTTCTGGCCGGGCGCGCTGACGCTCGTCGCCAGGCACCAGCCGTCCCTGCAGTGGGACCTGGGCGACACCCGGGGCACGGTCGCCGTGCGCATGCCGCTGCACCCGGTCGCCATCGAACTGCTGACCGAGGTCGGCCCGATGGCGGTCTCCTCCGCCAACCTCACCGGCCACCCGGCGCCGGAGAACTGCGACTACGCGCAGGAGATGCTCGGCGACTCCGTCTCCGTCTACCTCGACGGCGGTCCGACCCCCGGCAACGTGCCCTCCTCGATCGTCGACGTCAGCCGTGAGGTGCCGCTGCTGCTGCGGGCGGGCGCGATCTCCGCGGACGAGCTGCGGAAGGTCGTACCCGACCTCGAGGTGGCGAATTGACAGCCCCTGACGCGGGGCGTGGCATAGGCAACGGGGAACGTGCCGCGGAGCAGACGACGACGTTCGGATATCCGCGCGACACCTTCCGCATCCTCCACGTCAGCACCGGCAACGTCTGCCGCTCGCCGATCACCGAGCGGCTGACCCGGCATTTCGTGTCGCAGCGGCTCGGTCTGCTGGGCGGCGGGCTGATCGTGGAGAGCGCGGGCACCTGGGGCCACGAGGGCGCGCCGATGGAGGCCAACGCGGAGACCGTGCTGGCCGAGTTCGGCGCGGACGCCTCCGGGTTCACCGGCCGGGAACTCCTCGACGAGCACGTCATCATGGCCGACCTGGTCCTGACCGCCACCCGCGACCACCGTGCCCAGGTCATCTCCATGGGCCACTCGGCGGGGCTGCGCACCTTCACCCTGAAGGAGTTCACCCGCCTGGTGAACGCCATCGACCCGGCCACCCTCCCGCCGCTGGACGAGGGCGTGGTGATGCGCGCACGGGCGCTGGTCCGCGCGGCGGCGGCGCTACGCGGGTGGCTCCTGGCCCCGACCCTGGAGGCCGACGAGGTCTACGACCCGTACGGGGCGCCCCTGCCGTTCTTCCGCTCCATCGGCGACGAGATACACCAGGCCCTGGACCCGGTGGTCACGGCCCTGACCGGGGTGCCGACGCGAGCTTGACCTCGCGAGCACGGGGCATGGCGGGCGGTGCGGGCCTACATTGGACGTACGTCACCGTCGACGCCCGGAGCGCACCATGTCGGTCACCCATGCCCCCGAGACCGATGTCCTGCGCCGGCAGGACCCCGAGCTGGCCGGGATCATCCTCGGCGAACGGGAGCGGCAGGCGTCGACGCTCCAGCTGATCGCCGCCGAGAACTTCACCTCGCCCGCCGTGCTCGCCGCCCTCGGCTCGCCGCTCGCCAACAAGTACGCGGAGGGGTATCCGGGCGCCCGTCACCACGGCGGCTGCGAGATCGTCGACATCGCCGAGCGCATCGCCGTGGACCGCGCCAAGGCGCTGTTCGGCGCCGAACACGCCAACGTGCAGGCGCACTCGGGTTCCTCGGCGGTGCTGGCCGCCTACGCCGCCCTGCTGCGGCCCGGCGACACCGTGCTGGCCCTCGGGCTGCCCCACGGCGGCCATCTCACCCACGGGTCGCCGGCGAACTTCTCCGGACGCTGGTTCGACTTCGTCCCCTACGGGGTGGACGCGGAGACCGGGCTCATCGACCACGAGCAGGTCCGCACGCTGGCCCGGGCGCATCGGCCCAAGGCGATCGTGTACGGGTCCATCGCCTACCCGCGCCACTTCGACCACGGCTTCTTCCGCGAGGTGGCCGACGAGGCCGGCGCGTTCCTGATCGCCGACGCGGCCCATCCCATCGGGCTGGTCGCCGGGGGAGCGGCGCCCTCCCCGGTGCCGTACGCCGACATCGTCTGCGCCACCACCCACAAGGTGCTGCGCGGGCCGCGCGGCGGAATGATCCTGTGCGGCAGCGACCTCGCCGAGCGGGTGGACCGGGCCGTCTTCCCGTTCACGCAGGGCGGTGCGCAGATGCACACGATCGCGGCGAAGGCGGTGGCGTTCGGGGAGGCGGCGACTCCTGCGTTCGCGCTGTACGCCCATCAGGTGGTCGCCAACGCGAAGGTTCTCGCGGCCGCGCTGCAGCGGGAGGGGCTGGTCGTGACGACCGGCGGCACGGACACGCACCTCATCACCGCCGACACCGCGCCCCTGGGGGTCGACGGACGTGCCGCGCGGGGGCTGCTGGCGGCCGCCGGGATCGTCCTGGACTGCTGCGCCCTGCCGCACGGCAACGCGCGCGGCCTGCGCCTGGGCACCGCCGCGGTGACCACGCAGGGCATGCGGGAGGAGGAGATGACGCGGATCGCGGCGCTGCTGGCCGGGGTGCTCAGGGAGGACACCGAAGCCAGGACGGCCCGTGAGGACGTGCGCGAACTGACCCGGGCGTTCCCGCCCTGTCCGGCCTGAAACCGGGTAGACGCGCCCTGTGCGCTCCCGGGTGCGCACCCCCGGTGCGCCACGGCTCACAGCCTCACGTGAAACCATCGTCACTACCCGGGAGTCCTCACACATATGCGCCGTGACGTAGTCGATCGCTAGGGTGTGGGACTGAGATGGCCGGCGAGACATGTGGGGAAGCCCGTGCGTGAATACCTGCTGACGCTCTGCATCACGGCCGCGGTGACGTATCTGCTGACAGGGCCGGTACGGAAATTCGCGATCGTGGCCGGAGCGATGCCGGAGATCAGGGCCCGTGACGTGCACCGGGAACCCACTCCGCGGCTCGGCGGGATCGCGATGTTCTTCGGTCTGTGCGCCGGCCTGCTGGTCGCCGACCATCTCACCAACCTCAACGAGGTCTTCGAGAAGTCGAACGAGCCGCGCGCCCTGCTGTCCGGAGCCGCGCTGATCTGGCTGATCGGCGTCCTGGACGACAAGTTCGAGATCGACGCCCTGATCAAGCTGGGCGGTCAGATGATCGCCGCGGGCGTGATGGTCATGCAGGGTCTGACGATCCTGTGGCTGCCGGTGCCGCTGGTCGGCACGGTCGCCCTGACACAGTGGCAGGGCACGCTGCTGACGGTGGCGCTGGTCGTCATCACCATCAACGCCGTCAACTTCGTGGACGGGCTCGACGGTCTCGCCGCCGGCATGGTGTGCATCGCCGCGGCCGCGTTCTTCATGTACGCGTACCGCATCTGGTACTCGTACGGCATCGAGGCGGCCGCCCCGGCGACGCTGTTCGCGGCGATCCTGATGGGCATGTGCCTGGGCTTCCTGCCGCACAACATGCATCCCGCCCGGATCTTCATGGGCGACTCGGGCTCCATGCTGATCGGGCTGGTGCTGGCCGCGGGCGCGATCTCCGTCACGGGTCAGGTCGACCCCGATGTGATGAAGCTGTTCTCCGGTTCGGAACGCGCCGCCGTCCACCAGATGGTGCCGGTCTACATCCCGCTGGTGATGCCGCTGACGATCATCGCGATCCCGGCCGCCGACCTGATCCTGGCGATCGTGCGCCGCACCTGGCGGGGGCAGTCGCCGTTCGCGGCGGACCGCGGGCACCTGCACCACCGGCTGCTGGAGATCGGCCACTCGCACAGCCGCGCGGTGCTGATCATGTACTTCTGGTCGGCACTGATCGCCTTCGGCGCGCTCGCCTACTCGGTCAACTCGGCCTCTATGTGGATCGTCCTCGGCGTCGTGTTCCTCAGTGCGATCGGGCTGGTGCTGCTTCTGCTGCCGCGCTTCACGCCGCGCACGCCGCGCTGGGCCGAGGCGTTCGTCCCGCCGCGCTACCGGCGCCGGCGGCGCTCCGTGGCTGCCCTGGAGCAGCAGTCGGCGGTGGACTCCGTCGAGCAGTCCGCGGGGGATGCGGAGCCTGTCGCGGCCCGTGCGGGGGAGGAGCGGCAGACCCCTGTCACGGTCGGGGTGGCGGGGGCCAACGGGGCCACCGCGATCGGCGGTCGGCGCAGCTCCAAGGTAAGAATCTGACGAGAGCATTGCCAAGTCGTGGGGGAGTCAGGGGAGGGCAAAGCCCCCATTACCAGACAAGCCACCCCGGATTCCGCACAGACGCGCACTGTCACTCTCATGTGTGACAGTGGGCACACCCTCCAGGTAAAGACCTCATCAAATAGTTTGTGATACGGTTCACGAGAACCCCCGGATAGAGCCGAAGGACCGTGCTGAGACGGTTCGTTGGAGCGAGGCGGAGCGAGGTCACTCGCCCCCTCGAGCCGGGACTACGCTCGTCCATGACGACACCCTGCCCCCGTTGAATGCGGAGTTGCCGCCATGCAGTCCAACGACGTACGAACGCTCCTGCACTGTGCCCTGCCCACCGCGGTCGCGGGTGTGGCGGGAGTCGCGGTGAGCGCCGCCGTTGCCGGCGGCAAGGGAGCGCTCGGCGCCGTCTTCGGTGCGGTGCTCGTCCTGCTTTTCATGGGCGGCGGGCTGATGGTGCTGCTGCGCACCGCGCGCCAGCTTCCCCATCTGTTCCAGTCGATGGGGCTGTTGCTGTACACCACTCAGATTTTGCTGTTGATGATCGTGCTGATCACGTTCAAGGGGACCTCGGCCTTCGATCCGAAATGTTTCGCCTTCACGCTGCTCGCGGCCACTCTGGTGTGGATCGCCGCCCAGGTGCGTTCGCACATGAAGGCCAAGATCCTCTACGTCGAGCCGGATTCCGCTCGGACGTCGTCGTGACCTGTAGGGCCGGTGTAAAGGGACTTCCGCTCTTTTGCTATGGTCTCGCCACAACTGCGGCAGAGCTGGCGCGGGCGGCAAGCGTGCCTGTGACGTCTCACGGTTCGGAGCCCAGTCGCCGCCCCCTAATCCGCAAGTCCAGTCCAGTGCCGTCCCGCGGTCGCAGGCCGCGCCGACACATCGAGGTTGCCGTACCCATGCGCCACGCTGAAGGAGCTCGCGGTGAGTAACGCCAAGACGCTCGCCTTCGAGACCGACTGTCATATTTTCGACGGGTGCGGTTTCCCGACCCCCGGCCTGCACTCGTTCATGTTCGAGCCGCTCTTCACTGTCGGCGGCATCGAATTCAACAAGCCGATGCTGCTCTCGCTGGTGAGCACCGTCGTCGTCATCGGATTCTTCTGGGCGGCCTTCAACAAGCCGAAGCTGATCCCCGGCAAGCTCCAGATGGTCGGCGAGGCCGGCTACGACTTCGTCCGCCGCGGAGTGGTCTACGAGACGATCGGCAAGCGCGAGGGCGAGAAGTACGTCCCGCTGATGTTCGCGCTGTTCTTCTTCATCTGGATCATGAACCTGTGGTCGATCGTCCCGGTGGCCCAGTTCCCGGCCACCGCGGTGATCGCCTTCCCGGCAGGTCTCGCCGCGCTCGTCTACATCCTGTGGATGAGCATCACGTTCAAGCGCCACGGCTTCGTCGGCGGCTTCAAGAACATCACCGGCTACGACCGCTCGCTCGGCCCGGTGTTCCCGATGGTCATGTTCTTCGAGTTCCTGTCGAACGTGTTCATCCGGCCCTTCACCCACGCCGTCCGGCTCTTCGCCAACATGTTCGCCGGGCACGTGCTGATCCTGATCTTCACCATCGGAACCTGGTACCTGCTCAACGGCATCGGTATCGCCTACTCGGCGGTCTCGTTCCTGATGGTCCTCGTGATGACGGTGTTCGAGCTGTTCATCCAGGCTCTCCAGGCCTACGTCTTCATCCTCCTGTCCTGCAGCTACATCCAGGGCGCGCTCGCCGAGCACCACTGAGCACCCGCACCACCCCCTGAACTTCCGGTGGCCAACCCCCACCGGCCTGTGTAAAGAGAAGGAAGTTACGGCATGTCCGCTCTCGACACCCTCGCCGCGGTCGAAATCAAGGGCAACCTCGCTGCCATCGGCTACGGTCTCGCGGCCATCGGCCCCGGCGTCGGCGTTGGCATCATCTTCGGCAACGGCACCCAGGCGCTGGCCCGCCAGCCCGAGGCCGCCGGCCTGATCCGTCAGAACCAGATCCTCGGCTTCGTCCTCTGTGAGGCGCTCGCCCTGATCGGTCTGGTCATGGGCTTCGTCTACCCGACGTCGTCCTGATCCGGTCCACGCCGACGAGAGAATTCCACGGAAGGAACTGATGTGATCTCGCCCTTGCTGCAAATCGCGGCTGAGGAGGAGGCCCAGAATCCTCTGATCCCGGAGATCCCCGAGCTCGTCATCGGTCTGATCGCCTTCGCGATCGTGTTCTTCGTCCTGGGCAAGAAGCTCCTTCCGAACATCAACAAGGTTCTGGAAGAGCGTCGCGACGCCATCGAGGGCGGGATCGAACAGGCCGAGATTGCTCGCACGGAGGCCCAGAGCGTCCTGGAGCAGTACAAGGCCCAGCTCGCCGAGGCCCGTCATGAGGCCGCGCGGCTGCGCCAGGAGGCGCAGGAGCAGGGCGCCACGCTCATCACCGAGATGCGCGCGGAAGGCCAGCGCCAGCGCGAGGAGATCGTCGCCGCCGGGCACAGCCAGATCGAGGCGGACCGCAAGGCCGCCGCGTCCGCGCTGCGTCAGGACGTCGGCAAGCTCGCCACCGAACTGGCCGGCAAGCTCGTCGGGGAGTCCCTCGAGGACCACGCCCGCCAGAGCCGCGTCATCGACCGCTTCCTCGACGAGCTCGAGGAGAAGGCCGAGGCGTCTCGATGACCGCACACGGAGCGAGCCGCGAGGCATTCGCAGCAGCCCGTGAGCGTCTCGACGCGCTGACGGACTCCACGTCCGTGGACGCCGCGCAGCTTGCCGGTGAGCTGGCGACCGTCACCGCGCTGCTCGACCGCGAGGTCTCACTGCGTCGGGTCCTCACCGACCCGGCGCAGGCCGGCGAGGCCAAGGCCGAGCTGGTCCAGCGCCTGCTCGGCTCCCGGATCAGCGGCCCCGCCGCCGACCTGGTGTCCGGCCTGGTGCGTTCCCGCTGGTCGCAGCCCCGCGACCTGGTGGACGTGCTGGAGGAGCTGGCGTCCATCGCCGACCTCACGGCCGCGCAGAAGGCCGGCACGCTCGACGACGTCGAGGACGAGCTGTTCCGCTTCGGACGGATCGTCTCCTCGAACACCGAGCTGCGCGCCGCACTGACCAACCGGAAGGCCACCGTCTCGGCCAAGAGCGAGCTGCTGGGCAGCCTGCTCGGCAGCCGGGCCGACGCGGCCACCGAGCGACTGGTGACGCGCCTCGTGACCGCGCCGCGTGGACGTAGCCTGGAAGCGGGCCTCGAAGCCCTGTCCAAGCTCGCCGCAGAGCGCCGGGACCGCATGGTCGCCGTCGTCACCTCGGCGGTACCGCTGAGCGACCCGCAGAAGCAGCGCCTCGGCGCCGCCCTTGCCAAGCTCTACGGCCGCCCGATGCACCTCAACCTCGACGTGGACCCCGCGGTCCTCGGCGGGATCCGGGTGCAGGTCGGCGACGAGGTGATCAACGGTTCCCTCGCGGACCGCATCGAGGACGCCGCCCGCCGCATGGCGAGCTAGCAGCAACTCAAGACCGCAGTACGAACTGATGGCGGCCCTGGTTGGGCCGTGCAGAGGATTCACCTCTTTCAGGGGGGAGTCCCCATCCCCCCAAAGTGAAACTTCGGGCCCAACAAGGAGAGCAGGGAACCCAGATGGCGGAGCTCACGATCCGGCCGGAGGAGATCCGGGACGCGCTGGAGAACTTTGTCCAGTCGTACAAGCCGGACGCGGCCTCGCGCGAGGAGGTCGGTACGGTCACCCTTGCCGGCGACGGCATCGCGAAGGTCGAGGGCCTCCCCTCGGCCATGGCCAACGAACTGCTGAAGTTCGAGGACGGCACCCTCGGTCTTGCGCTCAACCTCGAAGAGCGCGAGATCGGTACCGTCATCCTCGGCGAGTTCAGCGGCGTCGAAGAGGGCCAGCCGGTCACCCGCACGGGAGAGGTCCTGTCCGTCGCCGTCGGCGAGGGCTACCTCGGCCGTGTCGTCGACCCGCTCGGCAACCCGATCGACGGCCTCGGCGAGATCGAGACGTCCGGTCGCCGTGCGCTGGAGCTGCAGGCTCCCGGCGTCATGGCCCGTAAGTCGGTGCACGAGCCGATGGAGACCGGCTACAAGGCCGTCGACGCGATGACCCCGATCGGCCGTGGCCAGCGTCAGCTGATCATCGGTGACCGCCAGACCGGCAAGACCGCCCTGGCCGTCGACACGATCATCAACCAGCGTGACAACTGGCGCTCCGGTGACGTGAAGAAGCAGGTCCGCTGCGTCTACGTCGCCATCGGCCAGAAGGGCTCGACCATCGCCTCCGTGCGTGGCGCCCTCGAAGAGGCCGGCGCGCTGGAGTACACGACCATCGTCGCCGCCCCGGCGTCCGACCCGGCCGGCTTCAAGTACCTGGCGCCGTACACCGGTTCGGCCATCGGCCAGCAGTGGATGTACGAGGGCAAGCACGTCCTCATCATCTTCGACGACCTCTCGAAGCAGGCCGACGCCTACCGCGCCGTGTCCCTGCTGCTGCGCCGCCCGCCGGGCCGCGAGGCCTACCCGGGTGACGTCTTCTACCTGCACTCCCGTCTGCTGGAGCGCTGCGCGAAGCTCTCCGACGACCTGGGCGCCGGCTCGATGACCGGTCTGCCGATCGTCGAGACGAAGGCCAACGACGTCTCGGCGTTCATCCCGACCAACGTCATCTCCATCACCGACGGCCAGTGCTTCCTGGAGTCCGACCTGTTCAACGCCGGCCAGCGTCCGGCCCTGAACGTCGGTATCTCGGTCTCCCGCGTCGGCGGTTCCGCCCAGCACAAGGCCATGCGCCAGGTGTCCGGCCGGCTCCGCCTCGACCTCGCCCAGTACCGCGAGCTGGAGGCGTTCGCCGCCTTCGGTTCCGACCTGGACGCGGCGTCGAAGTCGCAGCTGGAGCGCGGTCAGCGCCTGGTCGAGCTGCTCAAGCAGCCGCAGTACCAGCCGATGCCGACCGAGGACCAGGTCGTCTCCGTGTGGGCCGGTACCACCGGCAAGATGGACGACGTTCCGGTCTCCGACGTCCGCCGCTTCGAGAAGGAGCTCCTGGAGTACCTGCACCGCAAGGAGCAGGGCCTCATGACCTCCATCAAGGAGGGCGCGAAGATGTCGGACGACACCCTCACCGCTGTTGCCGACGCCATCGCCGAGTTCAAGAAGCAGTTCGAGACCTCGGACGGCAAGCTTCTCGGCGAGGACGCCCCGGCCGCGGCCAAGTGACGTAAGGAAGGGACCTGACTCATGGGAGCCCAGCTCCGGGTCTACAAGCGTCGCATCCGATCCGTCACCGCGACCAAGAAGATCACCAAGGCGATGGAGATGATCGCCGCCTCGCGCGTCGTCAAGGCGCAGCGCAAGGTGGCGGCCTCCGCGCCGTACGCGACCGAGCTCACCCGCGCGGTCACGGCGGTCGGCACCGGTTCGAACACGAAGCACGCGCTGACCACGCAGGCCGAGACGGTCGTGCGGTCCGCGGTGCTGCTCCTCACGAGCGACCGCGGTCTCGCCGGCGCCTTCAACTCCAACGCCATCAAGGCCGCGGAGCAGCTGACGGCACGCCTCGAGGCCGAGGGCAAGCAGGTCGACACGTACATCGTCGGCCGGCGTGGTCTCGCGCACTACAACTTCCGTGAGCGCAAGGTCGCGGAGTCGTGGTCGGGCTTCACGGACGAGCCGACGTACGCGGACGCCAAGAAGGTCGCGGGTCCGCTGATCGAGGCCATCGAGAAGGACACGGCGGACGGTGGGGTGGACGAACTCCACATCGTCTTCACCGAGTTCGTCTCGATGATGACGCAGACGGCGCTCGGCGACCGTCTGCTGCCGCTCAGCCTCGACGAGGTCGCGAAGACCGAGTCATCAGCGGCTCCCGCCGCGGGGGCGCCGAAGGGCGAGATCCTTCCGCTGTACGACTTCGAGCCCTCGGCGGAGGACGTCCTCGACGCCCTGCTGCCGCGCTACGTGGAGAGCCGCGTCTACAACGCTCTCCTCCAGTCGGCAGCCTCGAAGCACGCCGCCACGCGGCGCGCGATGAAGTCGGCGACCGACAACGCGGGCGAGCTCATCGAGACGCTCTCCCGGCTTGCCAACGCGGCCCGCCAGGCCGAAATCACCCAGGAAATCAGCGAGATCGTCGGTGGCTCCGCAGCCCTGGCCGACGCGACCGCGGGGAGTGACAGGTAATGACGACGACAGTTGAGACGGCCGTTGCCACGGGCCGCGTCGCCCGGGTCATCGGCCCGGTCGTCGACGTGGAATTCCCCGTCGACGCCATGCCGGAGATCTACAACGCCCTTCACGTCGAGGTGGCCGACCCGGCCCAGGACGGCGCGAAGAAGACGCTGACCCTGGAGGTCGCCCAGCACCTGGGTGACGGCCTGGTCCGCACGATCTCGATGCAGCCCACCGACGGCCTGGTCCGCCAGGCCCCGGTCACCGACACCGGCACGGGCATCACCGTCCCGGTCGGCGACTTCACCAAGGGCAAGGTGTTCAACACCCTCGGTGAGGTGCTGAACGTCGACGAGAGCTACGAGGGCGAGCGCTGGTCCATCCACCGCAAGGCCCCGAACTTCGACGAGCTCGAGTCGAAGACCGAGATGTTCGAGACCGGCGTCAAGGTCATCGACCTTCTCACCCCGTACGTCAAGGGTGGAAAGATCGGTCTGTTCGGCGGCGCCGGCGTCGGCAAGACGGTGCTCATCCAGGAGATGATCTACCGCGTCGCCAACAACCACGACGGTGTCTCCGTGTTCGCCGGCGTCGGTGAGCGCACCCGTGAGGGCAACGACCTCATCGAGGAGATGGCCGACTCGGGCGTCATCGACAAGACCGCCCTGGTCTTCGGTCAGATGGACGAGCCCCCGGGCACCCGTCTGCGCGTGGCCCTGGCCGGTCTGACCATGGCGGAGTACTTCCGCGATGTGCAGAAGCAGGACGTGCTGTTCTTCATCGACAACATCTTCCGCTTCACCCAGGCCGGTTCCGAGGTCTCGACCCTGCTCGGCCGGATGCCCTCCGCGGTGGGCTACCAGCCGAACCTGGCCGACGAGATGGGTCTCCTCCAGGAGCGCATCACCTCGACCCGTGGTCACTCGATCACCTCGATGCAGGCGATCTACGTCCCCGCGGACGACCTGACCGACCCGGCGCCGGCCACCACCTTCGCCCACCTCGACGCGACGACGGTGCTCTCCCGTCCGATCTCCGAGAAGGGCATCTACCCGGCCGTGGACCCGCTGGACTCCACGTCCCGGATCCTGGACCCCCGCTACATCGCGGCGGACCACTACAACACCGCGATGCGCGTCAAGACGGTCCTGCAGAAGTACAAGGACCTTCAGGACATCATCGCCATCCTCGGCATCGACGAGCTGGGCGAGGAGGACAAGCTCACCGTCCACCGCGCCCGTCGCGTGGAGCGCTTCCTGTCCCAGAACACCCACGTCGCCAAGCAGTTCACCGGCGTCGACGGGTCGGACGTGCCCCTGGACGAGTCGATCACCGCGTTCAACGCGATCATCGACGGCGACTACGACCACTTCCCGGAGCAGGCGTTCTTCCTGTGCGGTGGTATCGAGGACCTGAAGGCCAACGCCAAGGAGCTGGGCGTCTCCTGAACTCCCTGAGTTCGAAGTGAGCCCTTCGGCTCACGTCTGAGGGGGCGGGCGCGTCCCGCCCCCTCACGCACGCCCCTTAGACTTGTAACCAACACCCGGCAGAACCCGCCGGGTGGTGACCCGAGGAGCCACCTTGGCTGCTGAGCTGCACGTCGCGCTGGTCGCGGCCGACCGAGAGGTCTGGTCCGGCGAGGCCACCCTGGTCGTCGCGCGCACCACGTCCGGCGACATCGGCGTCATGCCCGGTCACCAGCCGCTGCTCGGTGTGCTGGAGTCGGGCCCGGTGACCATCCGTACGAGTGATGGTGGAACGGTCGTCGCCGCGGTGCACGGCGGTTTCATCTCGTTCGCGGACAACAAGCTGTCGCTGCTGGCCGAGATCGCCGAGTTGTCGGACGAGATCGACGTCCAGCGCGTGGAGCGCGAACTCGAGCGCGCGAAGGCGGAGGGCGATGCCGCCGCCGAGCGTCGCGCGGACGTACGACTGCGTGCGGCGGCCTCGCGCTGACCCAGCGCGGAACCGCAGGACGTCACTCAGCCGCGGTCGGCACCGGAGCAATCCGGAGCCGACCGCGGCTGAGGCAGATATGGATGATTTTTCCGTTCCGTTACCTATTTTCGGTACCCAGGAGACGAGGAGGTCGGTGTCGATGGTCCTCGCTCTGACTGTGTGCGGAATTGTCGTGGCCCTGGTGGCGCTGGGGTTGTTCGTCTTCGGCCTGCGCCGCAGACTCATCCAGCGTTCCGGCGGCACCTTCGACTGTTCCCTGCGCTGGGATGTCTCGGAGAAACCGGATACGAGCGGCAAGGGCTGGAGCTACGGCGTCGCCCGCTACAACGGCGACCGCATCGAGTGGTACCGGGTCTTCTCCTACGCGTACCGCCCGCGCCGGGTCCTGGAGCGCGGCTCGATCGAGGTGGCCGGCCGCCGGCTCCCCGAGGGCGAGGAGGAGCTGGCGTTGCTGTCCGACGCGGTGATCCTCGTCTGCCTGCACCGGGGCACACGCCTGGAGCTCGCGATGAGCGAGGACGCGCTGACCGGATTTCTCGCGTGGCTGGAGGCGGCCCCGCCCGGACAGCGGGTGAACGTGGCGTAGGGCCGTTCACCCGCTGGATCATCCGTGCTCTCCCGCGACGGTCGTCACAGTCCCCTGTTGATGGCGTTCACCAGTTCGCCGTTCGCGGTGTCTCCGCTGAACTCCCAGAAGAACGCGCCGCCGAGGCCCTGGTTCCTGGCCCAGGCCATCTTCCCGGCGATGGTGGCGGGGGTGTCGTAGGACCACCAGTTGCCGCCGCACTTCGCATACGCCGTGCCGGCGATCGTGCCGGTGGCCGGACAGGACGTCTTGAGGACCTTGTAGTCCTCGATGCCCTGCTCGTAGGTTCCCGGCGCCGGGCCCGTGGCGGTGCCGCCCGGGGCGTCCTGGGTGACGCCCGTCCAGCCGCGTCCGTAGAAGCCGATGCCGATGAGCAGCTTGCTCGCGGGTACGCCCTTCGCCTTGAACTTGGCCATCGCGTCGGCCGTCGTGAACCCGGCCGTGGGGATGCCGCTGTACGAGGTGAGCGGCGAGTGCGGGGCGGTCGGGCCCTGGGCCGCCCAGGCGCCGAAGAAGTCGTACGTCATCACGTTGTACCAGTTGACGTACTGTGCGGCGCCGGCGTAGTCGGCGGCGTCGATCTTGCCTCCGGAGGTGCCGTCGGCGGTGGTCGCCGCGGTGACCAGGTTGCCCGTGCCGAACTTGGCGCGCAGTGCCTGCATCAGGTTCTTGTAGGCAGCCGCCCCGCTGGTGTCGCAGGACAGGCCGCAGGCGTTCGGGTACTCCCAGTCGATGTCGATGCCGTCGAAGACGTCGGCCCAGCGCGGGTCCTCGACCAGGTTGTAGCAGGACTGGGCGAACGCGGCCGGGTTGGCCGCGGCCTGGCCGAAGCCGCCGGACCAGGTCCAGCCGCCGAACGACCAGAGCACCTTGATGTGCGGGTACTTGGCCTTCAGCTGGCGCAACTGGTTGAAGTTGCCCCGCAGCGGCTGGTCCCAGGTGTCGGCGACGCCGCTGACCGACTGGTCGGCGGTGAAGGCCTTGTCGTAGTCGGCGTAGGAGTCGCCGATCGCGCACTGTCCGTTGGTGACGTTGCCGAAGGCGTAGTTGATGTGGGTGATCTTCGCGGCCGAGCCCGACGTCACCAGGTTCTTGACGTTGTAGTTGCGGCCGTAGATGCCCCACTCGGTGAAGTAGCCGAGCTTGACCTTGTCGCCGGTGGTCGGGGGAGTGGTGCCGCCGGAGGTACGGACGGCGACCGCGCCGCCGGCCGGTCCCGTCTGGTCGGCGGTGTCACGGGCCCGGACGGTGTAGGAGTAGTCGGTGCCCGCGGTGAGACCGGTGTCGGTGTACGAGGTGGTCGTCACGGTGGCGACCCTGGCGCCGTCGCGCAGGACGTCGTAGTTATTGACGCCCTTGTCGTCGGTGGCGGCGGACCAGGTCAGTTTCACCGAGGTGTCGGTGACCGAGGAGGCCGTGGGCGTGCCGGGGGCCGAGGGGGCGGCGTCACCGGGGACCGACGTGCCGTCGCAACCGCCGCCGTTGAGCCTGCAGGCGGAGGGCGAGCCCGAGCCGGTGCCGTTGAAGCCGAAGGAGACGGAGGCGCCGGGGGCGAGGGAGCCGTTCCACGACTTGTTCCTGGCGGTCCAGTGGACGCCGGCGGAGGTGACGTCGGCGTCCCAGGCGGAGGTGACGGCCGTGCCGGAGGGGAAGTCCCACTCGACCGTCCAGGAGCTGATGGCGGTGGCGCCGGTGTTCTTCACCGTCCACCTGCCCTCGAAGCCGGTGCCCCAGTCCGAGGCCTTGGTGTAGGTGGCGGTGGCGGTCGTGGCTGCCTGGGCGGGGCTCGCCAGGCCGACCAGCCCGGCCAGGGGGAGCAACAGCGTCGCGAATCCTGCCGTGGCTCTGTGTCCGAAGCGCATCCTGCGCCTCCTCGGGGAGTCGGGGGGGCGTGACTGAGCCTTCACGCCCACGGTGCCGCGAGAATAGAAAGGTCTGGACCACAGGTCAATAGGTCTGGACCAGTACGATCTGCCCCGCTCCCGGATTCACCGGACGCCCAACTCCTGCGCCAGGACCGCCGCTTGCACCCGGCTGCGCAGTCCCAGCTTGCCCAGCAGTCGGCTGACGTGCGTCTTCACCGTCGCCTCCGCCATGTCGAGGCGCTCGGCGGTCTCCGCGTTGGACAGCCCCCGGCCCAGACAGGCCAGCACCTCGTGCTCACGCCGGGTCAGCGCGTCGAGGACGGCGGGGTCGGCCCCGGGCGCCCGCGCGGGCACGGCGGCGAACTCGGCGATCAGACGACGGGTCACGGCCGGGGCGATCAGGCCCTCGCCGCCCGCCACGGTCCGGACCGCGGCCAACAGGTCCCGCGCCTCCGTGTCCTTGAGCAGGAATCCGGCCGCACCGGCACGCAACGCCCCGAAGACGTAGGCGTCGAGGTCGAAGGTGGTCAGGACGAGGACGTCGGCCAACCCCTCCTCGACGACCATCCGGGTCGCCGACACCCCGTCGAGGCGCGGCATCTGAACGTCCATCAGCACCAGGTCCGGCCGCAGCTCGCGGGCCAGTGCCACCGCCTGCTCCCCGTCCGCGGCCTCTCCGACGACCTCGATGTCGGACGCGCTGCGCAGGATGAGGACCAGGCCGGCGCGCACGGCCGACTGGTCCTCGGCGACGAGCACACGGATGACGGAGCTCATGCGGGCTCTCCTTCGACGAGGGGCAAGGTGGTGCGGACGGTCCAGCGGGACCCCTGCGGCCCGGCGTCGAACGTGCCGCCCAGCAGGGCCGCCCGCTCCCGCATGCCGACCAGCCCCGCCCCGGAACCGGGGGCGCGCGGTCCGTCCCGGCGGCCGTAGGGGCTGCTCACCCGCACGTCGAGCGTGTGGTCGCGCCGGCGCAGGGCGACGGTGACCCGGCCGGGGCAGGCGTGCTTCAGCGCGTTGGTCAGCGACTCCTGCACGATCCTGTACGCGGCCAGTTCGACGGGGGCGGGGACCGGGCCGTGGCCGGCGTCCGGGGCCATGTCCAGGGTCACGTCGAGCCCGTTGGCGCGGGCGCCGTCGACGAGGGCCGCCAGCCCGTCGAGGGTCGCTGCCGCGACCGGTTCGTGGTCCCCGCTGCCGTCGCGCAGGATCCCGATGAGCCGCCGCATCTCCGTCAGCCCCTCGACGCTGTTCTCGCGGATCACGGTCAGCGCCTGCCGGGACGTGTCCGGATCGTCGATCGACAGCGCCGCCGTCGAGTGGATGGCGATCGCGGACAGGTGGTTGGCGACCATGTCGTGCAACTCCCTTGCCATCCGCGCCCGTTCGGCGGTGACGGCCTGGGTCCGGTCCATCTCGGCGAGCAGCGCGGTCTGTTCGGCGCGCAGCCGGGCCGCCTCGGCGGCGTCGCGGTGGTCGCGCACGATCCAGCCGGTGGCGGCGGGCCCGTACGCGACGACGCCGACCACCACGCCGATCAGCAGGGCCTCGGGCACCCGCCAGATCGCGAACGGCACCAGCGTCCCCGCCACCGTCAGCAGCCCGGTGATCCACTGGATGCGGCGGGCGGAGGCGAGCGGGCCGTACAGGACGGCCGCGTACACGAGGTCGGTGTACATCAGGATCGTGGACAGGTTGCCCTGGGTCACGAGGTCCGCGGTGATCGCGGCCGTGCCGGTGAGCAGGGCCGCGCGGGGAGCCGTCCGGCGCAGCACCTCGCAGCCGGCCATCACGGTGAGCGGCACCAGCACCGGCCAGGGGCCGTCGAACAGCGTGATCGGGTCGTCGGACGGCCGGGTGCCCAGACCGATCACCACCAGCAACAACCCGCCCAGCAGTCCACCGACCCCCACCCAGACGTCGAACCGGTGCGGGCGGGGCAGTCGTCGTACGGCCATGCCCTCCATCCAACACGCCTCGCAGGGCGTGCGCCTGCTCCCCGGGGACGGTCCGGAACTGCATCTTTCGATGTACCGGAACCTCGTCACCGGCGACGACGCATCCGGCAGCGCGGGACGGGAGCCTGGGACGGTGAGCGAGGGGAGCGAACCGTGGTCGTCACACTGATCGTCGTCTGCGAGGTGGCCTTCTGGGTGCTGCTGGCCGCCGGGCTGGCCTTCCGGTACGTCTTCCGGATGCCGCGACTGGGCCTCGCCCTGCTGCTGTGCGAGCCGCTGCTGGAGATCGTGCTGTTCGCCGTGACCGCGACCGACCTCAAGAACGGCGCCGAGCCGGACTGGCGGCACGGCCTCGCCGCCGTCTACATCGGCTTCACCGTGGGCCTCGGCCACTCCACGATCAGATGGGCCGACGCCCGGGTCGCCCACCGGTTCGCCGGTGGCCCGCCGCCGGTACGGCCGCCGAAGTACGGCACGGCCCGCGCCGTGCACGAGTGGAAGGTCGCGGGCCGGTGGACCCTCGCCGCTCTGGTCGCCGTCGCCCTGCTCCAGGCGGCCGTCCGGTACGTCGGCGGCGACGCGGAGACCGGCTCGCTGCGGGCCTGGCAGCAGCGGATGCTGTTCGTCGTCGGCGTCAACGTCCTGATCGCCGCGAGCTACACCCTCTTCCCGAAGCGGGAACCGAAGGGCGGCCCGGAGCGGGAACCGGCCAAGATGGACTAGCGTTCCCCGCCCGGCACCCACAGCACGTCCCCGACCGCCTTGTTGGCGGTGCGGGCGAGGATGAACAACAGGTCCGACAGCCGGTTGAGGTAGGTCGCGGTGAGCGGGTTCATCTGCTCGCCGTGCGCCTCCAGGGCGGCCCACGTGGAGCGCTCGGCACGCCGTACCACCGTGCACGCCTGATGCAGCAGGGCCGCGCCCGGGGTGCCGCCGGGCAGGATGAACGACCGCAGCTTGTCCAACTGCTCGTTGAAGCGGTCGCAGTCCGCCTCCAGCCGGTCGATGTAGAACTGCTCGACCCGCAGGGGCGGGAACTCCGGGTTCTCCACCACCGGCGTCGACAGGTCGGCGCCCACGTCGAACAGGTCGTTCTGGACGCGGACGAGGACCTCGGCCGGCTCCTCGTCGAGTCCGCCCAGTGCGAGGGCCGTGCCGATGACCGCGTTCGCCTCGTTGGCGTCGGCGTAGGCGGCGATCCGCAGGTCGGTCTTGGCGACCCGGCTCATGTCGCCGAGGGCGGTGGTGCCCTGGTCGCCGGTCCTGGTGTAGATGCGCGTCAGATTGACCATGCCGCCAATCTAGACCTTCCCCGCCGGTCCGCTCCGTTCCCTTCGTCACGGTCCGCGGCCGACCGGGCCGAAGGCCCTCCGCAG
The DNA here is from genome assembly GCF_003032475.1 of Streptomyces sp. P3. Taxonomy (NCBI): domain Bacteria; kingdom Bacillati; phylum Actinomycetota; class Actinomycetes; order Kitasatosporales; family Streptomycetaceae; genus Streptomyces; species Streptomyces sp. P3. Next base: position 586,855 of record NZ_CP028369.1, on the reverse strand, counting down.
GGGACCGACGCCTGCTCAGGACGGGGCCAATCGGACTGAATCGGACAGGATTTGACGACGTGACCGGCGTCTCACGCCGTGAGACGTGAGACGCGTTACTAACCGGTCACGCAGCGCCTCACGACCGCTAATCTCCGGCCGAGAGGCACACGGACAGGCAACCGGGTCGGCTGCGCCGGATGGTTGACGCCGGTGACATCGGACGCGTGAGCGGGCAGGGCTCTACAGGCACCGGAACCGGCACAGGGCCCAGGAGCCTCACCCTTGCGGGTGAATTGGGTATCGGTTCGCTCACAGACGGCAACCTCTGACCGCTTCTCGCAGTCAGAAGATGCAACACCGGACACCACACCGCGGAGCACGAGACGCACGCTTAGGGGAGCGCTATGCACATCAAGGGCGACCACGTCGAGCTGGTCGTCGGGGGCCGCCTCGACGTCCGCAGCGCGGCGGACGCCCGTACGGCCCTGCACACGGCGGTCGATGACGGAGTCGGCGACCTGGTGCTCGACCTGTCCGGACTCGACTCGTGGGACGCCACCGGACTCGGCGTCATCATGGGCGTCCACCGACGGGCCGGCCGCTGCGGCCGGCGCCTGGTGCTGCGCGGCGTGCCGCCGCAGATGCAACGCCTGCTGGTGGCCACCCGGCTGCACCGGATCCTCGCGATCGAGGGCGGCATCGGAGTGGAGTCCCTGCCCCGCGTGTGACGCGCAGGGGGTGTGGCCTGCGACGGGAACCGTGTGACGGGCGGGACGGGTGCGAGCGGCCGGGTGCAATCCTCACGAGACCGTGACGCTTCGGGCGGCCCGGCACCCCGGGCTGTCGTAGATACTGTGCGAAGGTTTACGGTTCGTCTGCCCGCCGCCCGCAGCCCTCGAGCGGGCACCGGACCAGAAGCGACAGCCCAGTGTGCGGCAAGGCCGGGAGGGGCTACCGCCACACGACGCTTTTGGGGGGCTTGACCCATGGACCCGAACACCCGGGGACCCGAGGAGCACGGCCACGACGCGGGGGACGCCTCCCGGTCGAGCGCCTTCGACTCCGGGCCCGGCCAGACCTCGCGCCCGCGCCCGTCCAGGGACCCCCTCACCCCCGACTTCGGCCAGCCCGCCCCTGCCCTGGCCCGCACGGTGCGCCTGGTCGCCGGCGACCATCTGCTCACCGTCAACCCGGTCGACGGCAGCGAGATCGAGCTGTGCCCGCCCACCGAACGGGCCGAGCGGCCCGTCAGACGCACGCCCGAGCGGCGCGCCGAGGCCGAGCGCGCCGCCCGTCCGCCCGTTCCCGCCGGAGCCGCCCCGCCCGCGCGGCAGCTCCTCGGGCGGCAGGACGAACGCGAACAACTGGTCCGTCTGCTCGCCCGCGGCCGCTCCGTCCGCCTCACCGGTGCCCCCGGCTCCGGCCGCACCAGCCTCCTCGACCTGGTCGCCGAGGACTGCGAGGACCTCGCCCCCGACGGCGTCGTCCGCCTCACCGGCCACCTGCGCACCACCGCCGACCTGCTGCAGGACCTCTTCCACGCCGTCTACGACGCCCCGCGGCACCGCCCCGACGAGGACGATCTGCGCGAGCTGGTTCGCGAGATCGGCGCGGTCGTGGTGGTCGACGACCTCGACCTCGGCGGCGCCGCTCTCGACGACCTGCTGGACGCGACGCCCGAGTGCGCCTTCCTGCTCGGCGCGACGCCGGACACCCCGCTGCCCTCCGCGGACTCCGCCGTCGAGGAGGTCGTCCTCACCGGTCTCGACCGCGCGGGCGGCGTCGAGGTCATCGAGCGCGCCGTCGGCCGCGTCCTCACCGAGGAGGAGGCCAACTGGGCCGGCGACCTCTGGTTCGAGTCCGAGGGCCTGCCGCTGCGGTTCGTGCAGGCCGGCGCCCTGCTCGCGCAGCGCGACCGGCTGCGGGCCAGCGCCGACGCGGTCGACGCGTTCGGCGTCTTCGAGGACGCCCGGCCGCTCCCGACCCCCGCCGACACCGTCGCCGGGGCCGGGGAGGCCGAGGCGATAGCCCTGCCCTCCCTCGGCGAGGCCGCCGCGCCCGCGCCCCTGCTCGCCTCCCGCCTCAGCGCCTCGGCCCGCGCCACCCTGCGGTTCGCCGTCGCCCTCGGCGGCGAGGTCCCGCACCAGGCCCACCTGCCCGCCCTGGTGGGCGACACCCACGCCGACGCGGCCCTCGGCGAGCTGGCAGGCTGCGGGCTCGTCTCCCCGGTCGGCAACCGCTACCGGCTCGCCGCCGGCGTCCGGACCCAGCTCGAGGCCGCCGGATACGCCGAAGACGTCGAGACCCACGCCCACGCCGCCGCCCAGCACTACGCCTGGTGGACCGGTCACCCCTCGGTCACCCCGGAACGGGTCTGCGCGGAGGCCGACGCCGTCCTCGCCGCCCTCGTTGCGGTCGTCCCGGACACGACCCGGCCCGAGGAGGGCGAGGAGGCCACCGCCGTCCGGCTCGCCCGCACGGCGGCGCCCGCGTTCGCCGCGGGGCTCCAGTGGGGCGCCTGGTCGAGCGCGTTGCACGAGGGCGCGGAGGCCGCCCGGCTCGCGGCGCAGTCCGCGGACCGCGCCTACTTCCACCACGAACTCGGCGTCCTCGCGCTGTGCGCCGGGGACCTCGACCGGTCCCGTTCCGAGCTGGAGGCCTCGCTCGCCCTGCGCGGCACGATCGCCGACAAGCGCGGCACCGTCGCGGGCCGGCGCGCCCTCGCGCTCGTCGCCGACCAATCGGGCGACGTGCCCGGCCTGCCCGCCGCGACGTTCGGCGACGAGACGCCCGACGTCCGTCACGAGGAGCAGGCGTCCCCGCCCCGCGGCATCCAGGCGGTCCTCCCGACCTACCCGCCGGAGGCCGAGACCCTCGTCGCCCGCCGTGAGCCGCCCGCCAAACCGACACGGCACAGCCGAGGCGGCCTGCGGAGCCTGGCCAGGCGCAACCTGGTCGGGGTCGGCGCCGGCGCGCTGCTCGTCGCCGTGCTGGGCACGGTGGTCACCCTGGGCGCGACCTCGAACAAGGACGCCGACGACCCCTCCGGCCGGGTCGGCGTCAAGCCGTCCGTCTCCACCGGCGTCGACGGCAAGGACCCCGGCACGGACACCCCCGGCGAGGACAAGGGCTCCGCCGACACGGGCGAGGCGACCAGCAGGCCGACGGACCCGGGCCCGGACGGGACCATGGGCACCTCGGACGACCCGACGCCCACGGGTTCGGCGGAGCCGTCGGCGGGGCCGAGCGGTTCGCGCGACCCCGGGGACGGGAAGCCTTCCGGCTCGCCCGAGCCGACCGGCGGGCCGTCGGCCGACCCGACCGGGTCCGGGTCGACTTCGCCCTCGGCGTCCGCGTCCTCCACCGGCGGGACCGGCTCGACGTCGCCGTCGCCGTCCACTTCGGAGACGACCGCCCCGACGCCCTCCGGCAACACCTCGACCTCGGCCGGCAACTCCATGTCCTCCGCCCCCGTGGGCAGCACGATGAGCTCCTCCGGGCTGTCCGGCCCCTCCGGCGCGGCGGCGACCTCGCCGGACGAGGTGATCTGAGCCGCGGGGCCACGGCCCCCGGCACACGACGAGGGCCGGGTTCCTCTAGGGGAACCCGGCCCTCGTCGTCGTACGGACGCGGTACGGATGCCTTACGGCCGTCGCGCGGCCGTCGTACGGGACGTCGTACAGAACGTCAGAACAGCCGCAGCTTGTCGTCCTCGATGCCGCGCATGGCGTTGTAGTCGAGGACCGTGCACCCGATGCCGCGGTCCGTGGCGAGGACGCGGGCCTGGGGTTTGATCTCCTGGGCGGCGAACACGCCGCGGACCGGGGCGAGATGGGGGTCGCGGTTCAACAGCTCGAGGTAGCGGGTGAGTTGCTCGACCCCGTCGATCTCGCCGCGTCGCTTGATCTCCACCGCGACGGTCTGCCCGTCGGCGTCCCGGCACAGGATGTCGACCGGGCCGATGGCCGTCATGTACTCGCGGCGGATGAGGGTGTAGCCCTCGCCGAGGGTCTCGATGCGGTCCGCGAGCAGTTCCTGCAGGTGCGCTTCCACGCCGTCCTTGATCAGGCCGGGATCGACGCCCAGTTCGTGCGACGAGTCGTGGAGGATCTCCTCCATCGTGATGATGAGCTTCTCACCGCCCTTGTTGACGACGGTCCAGACGCCCGCCACGCCTTCGGAGTCCCCCGCGTCCTCCTTCAGGGTGCAGGGCGGCGACATCCAGTTGAGGGGCTTGTAGGCCCGGTCGTCCGCGTGGATGGAGACGCTGCCGTCCGCCTTCACCAGGATCAGACGGGGGGCGGAGGGGAGGTGGGCGGTGAGCCGGCCGGCGTAGTCGACGGAGCACCGGGCGATGACGAGACGCATGGTCGGCAACGCTATCCGACGCCCCGCCGTGCCCGCGATCCGCCCGCCCGTCCGCCGGCCCCGCACGCCACGGGCGACCCTTCGGCCTCGCCCCTTTTGATCAGGAAAACCTCTGTTCGACAGTGGCCGATTGTGTGCCCAACAGGGGTTCCCTATGTGCTCATTCTCCTGGTGCGGTCACCGTCCGTTGCCTACCGTAGTGAACGGGAGGTCGCGATGCGTGTACTCAGCGTGTGCGGTATTTCGACATGGCGGACTCCCGTTCCCTGTCCGTCAACCCTCGTCCTTGTCGGGGGTGCGAGAGGAGTACCCATGTCGCTCGACGTCTCACCGGCCCTACTCGATCAGGCCGAGCGAGGCGAGGTCGACGAAGCAGAATTCGTCGACTGCGTCCGGACCTCCCTGCCCTACGCATGGGAGATGGTCAGCTCCCTGGTGGCCCAGCTGAAGGTGGACGGCGAAGACTTCGCCGACAACCAGACGCCCCCGCCGGACGAGCAGGCACGCGGGCAGCTGCTGCGCGCGCTCGCGAGTGACGCCATACGCGGCGCGCTGCAGCGCCACTTCGGCGTGCGGCTCGCCTTCCAGAACTGCCACCGGGTGGCGGTGTTCCCGTTGGACTCGGCTGTCGACGAGAAGCTGAACCGCTTCACCTCGATCCGCAGCCAGGTGCTCAACCAGTCCCCGGAATTCCGGGACTGCTGACGGCATGACGATCTCGCTTGCCGCTCCTGACGCGGGAGGTTTCCGACACCACGGGAGCATCACGGGAGCGGCAGGCTCAGCGGCCGGCTGGGCCGCTCACCGGAGGTGGGGGAGCACCTCCGAGCCCAGCCGCCGTACGTTCTCCTCGGTGGCCGCCAGGTCCCCGGAGCCCTCCACGAGCAGGGCGAAGCGCGAGATGCCCGTCCGCTCGCTGGTGGCCGCGAGGCGGTCGGCGCAGAGCCGCGGGGTGCCCACCGGGTGCAGCCCGCAGAGCAGTTCGGTGTACGCCACCGGGTCCCGCATGGAGCGGGGCCGGCCGTCCACCGTGACATGGGCGTCGAGCCCCTGCCTCAGCCAGCCCGGCATGGCCTTCACCAGGGTCTCGACCGCGTCCGTGCGCCGGTCCGCGATCTGGCAGACGCCCGCCGAGACATGCGCCGCGCCGCGGATCTCACCCTCGGAGCGCCCGGCCGCGCGGGCGAACCGCCGCCACTGGGCGACCATCTCGGCCTTCTCCTCGTCCCCGACGTGCATGCCGAGCAGCATCGGCAGGCCGCGTTCGGCGGCCAGCCGCACGCTCGCGGGGGAGGTGCATGCGACGACGACCTCCGGCCCCGCGGCCTCCGTCAGAGCCTCCGACGGCCGGGGCACGACGGGGACTTCACGGAAACGGAAGCGCGCGCCGTCAGCTCCCACCGACGGTTCACGCAGCCAGCGCACCAGCAGATCGAGTGATTCCGGGAACCCCTTCTCGTACGCCTCCAGACCGGAGCCGAACACCTCGAGGTCGACCCACGGCCCGCCGCGGCCGACGCCCAGCGAGAAGCGGCCGCCGCTGGTCAGGTGCAGCAGCGCCGCCTGTTCGCCGAGCGCGACGGGATGGACGGTGGGCAGCACGCTGACCGCCGTGCCCACCCTGATGCGGCGGGTGCGGCCCAGCAGCAGGGCGGCGAGTGTGACCGCCGACGGGCAGGTGCCGTACGGCACGAAGTGGTGCTCGGCCAGCCAGACCGACTCGAGCCCCGCCTCCTCGGCGACCTCGGCCGAGCGGACCGCGCGGTGCAGTGCCTCGCCCTGACCCTGGCCCGGGAACTGGGCCCCCAACACAAAACTTCCAACGCGCATGGACTTTCCTGCTTCCTTGGCTCCGACACGGAGCTCCCCCGCCCGGCATAACCGTCCGACACGTGCCGAGGACACGGCTTGGCGGAGAGATTTGCGGATTGTCTGCCGAATGCGACGTCCGGGAAGGGGCCTGCGGGTCCGCCGCCCCACGGGTGCCCGGGCTCGCGCCGCGTACGCTGGAGAACGGCCCTGCCCCCTGTATAGCTCCGTGAGGTGTCCTGTGTCGCCGCGTCGCAACCGACCCAAGGATGAGGGCTCGTCGGGCCGGAGCGCCGAGGACGACCGCGCGAGCCGCTACGGCGGCTGGGAGGCGGCGCAGGACTGGCGCGGCGAACAGTGGAGCGTACGGCATGTGGCCGGGGCGAGCGCCCAGGGCAAGACGTACCGGTGCCCCGGCTGCGACCAGTTGATCCCCGGCGGCGTCCCGCACGTGGTGGCCTGGCCGGAGCACGCGGGTGTCGACGACCGGCGCCACTGGCACAAGGCGTGCTGGAACGCACGGGACCGCCGCACCCCGGGGATGCAGCGGTCCCGTAACGCACCCAGGTTCTGAACCCGGGGCCGTTCTCGGCGTGGGGGCGCGGTGACTACACGTCCCGCTTCTCCAGCAGTGCGAAGGCGGCGCCCAGCACGACGGTGGTCGTGCCCAGCGCGATCCACAACGGGTCCCAGCCGCTGGGCCCGCTCTCGCTGAGCGAGGCCGCGTAGAAGACGCCGAGCTGGCTGGGGACCGAGTACTCGAAGAGGGCCTGGCGCACGCCCTCCAGCGAGGACGAGAACATGAAGATCGCGATGACCAGCGGGGCCAGCAGCAGACCGATCATGATGGTGATGGCGCCCGCCGAGTGCCGGATGATCGAGCCGACGGCCAGCGACACCAGCCCGAGCAGCGCCAGGTAGAGGGACACGCCCACGGTGGCCTTCAGCCACTCCTCGCCGCTCGGCTCGCGGGAGCCGGACAGCATCGCCACCTGGACCACGGCCACGAAGCCCGACGCCACGAGCGTCACCGTGAAGGCGACGACGAAGAACACGATCGCCTTCGCGGCGAGGACCCGGCCCCGGGAGGGGCAGGCGACCATGGTCGTGCGGATCATGCCGGTGCCGTACTCGGAGGCCGTGGTCAGCACGCCGAGCGTGATGACGCACATGCTGCCGAGGAGCAGTCCGAAGAAGCCGAACGGCAGCGCGGTGTCGCCCGCGAGGTCCTGCTCGGAGGCGTTCGCGGCGACGATCGCACCGGCGCCCAGCCCGATGCCCATGACGAGGAGCACGTACACGCCGAGCGTCCACATGGTGGAGCGCACCGACCGGATCTTGGTCCACTCCGAGGCGATGGCGTTGCCGAGATGGGTGCGCCTGACCGGGATCGGCGAGTTGTAGACGGGGCCGGCCGCGGCGTACGCGGCGCCGGGCGCCGTCTGCCAGGCGGGCGCGGCCTGCGGCGACGGGTGCTGCGGGGTGCTCATCGGGCGTCCTCGGACTCGGTCGGGGCGTCGGGGGCGGAAACGGGCGCGGGCGCCGGGGCGGCGGGCGCCTTGTCCAGCGAGGGAGCCGGCGCGGACGGCGCCGCGGGCGTGGGCGCCGGCGGCGCGGCCGGGGCCTGCGCGGGCGGCTGCGCGTACGGGTTGGCGACGTTCGGGCCGGGGGCCGGACCGGGTGCTGCCGGGGCGCCGTACGCCCCGTGGGCGGCCGCCGCGGGCGCCGGGGCCGGCTGCGCGGGCGCGTAGCCCTGCTGCTGCGGGGGAGGCGGGGCGTACCAGCCAGGCTGGCCCTGGCCCGGCACCGGCATCGGCGGCTGCGCCCCGGGCGGCAGCTGCTGCTGGAGGCCGGCCTTCTGGTCGATGGTCGACCGGTAGTCCACCGCGCCCTGCGTCATCCGCATGTACGCCTCCTCCAGGGAGGCCTGGTGCGGCGACAGCTCCCACAGACGGACGTCCGTGTCGTGGGCGATGTCGCTGATGCGGGGCAACGGCAGTCCGGTCACCCGCAGCGCGCCGTCCTGCTCGGGCAGGACGTGGCCGCCCGCCCCGGTGAGTGCCGAGGCCAGCTTCTCGCGCAGCTCCGGGTCGGTGTGCGGGGTGCGCACGCGCGCGAAGTCGGCGGAGTTGGCGGAGATGAAGTCCTTCACGCTCATGTCGGAGAGCAACTGCCCGCGCCCGATGACGATCAGGTGGTCGGCGGTCAGCGCCATCTCGCTCATCAGGTGGGAGGAGACGAACACCGTGCGGCCCTCGGCGGCCAGCGCCTTCATCAGGTTGCGCACCCAGAGGATGCCCTCCGGGTCGAGGCCGTTGACCGGCTCGTCGAAGAGCAGCACCTGGGGGTCGCCGAGCAGGGCCGCCGCGATGCCCAGCCGCTGGCCCATGCCCAGGGAGAAGCCCTTGGAGCGCTTTCGGGCCACGTCCTGGAGGCCGACCACGCCGAGCACCTCGTCGACCCGCCGGGCCGGGATGCCGGACAGCTGGGCCAGGCTCAGCAGGTGGTTGCGGGCGTGCCGGCCGCCGTGCACCGCCTTGGCGTCCAACAGGGCGCCCACCTGGCGGGCGGCGTTCGGCAGTCGCCGGTACGGGTAGCCGCCGATCGTCACCGACCCGGCGGTCGGGTTGTCGAGGCCCAGGATCATCCGCATGGTCGTGGACTTGCCCGAGCCGTTCGGCCCGAGGAAGCCGGTGACGGCGCCGGGGCGCACCTGGAAGGAAAGGTTGTACACAGCGGTCTTGTCGCCGTAGCGCTTGGTCAGGCCGACTGCTTCGATCATGCTCCGCACCCATCGAAAGGTTCAGGACTGCAGGGCATACGCCCCCGTAAGGGTTAGGAGACTATCGGGGCGCTGACGGTTCCGCTCAAAAGAAGGCAAAGCCCAAAGCGTTACGCATCGCGTCTCTTCAGCAGGAGGTAGCCGCCGGCGAGCGCCGCCGCCGTCCACAGCGCCATGATCGCGAACCCGCCCCAGGGCCCGTACGGCGTGTCGTCGTCGATCCGTGTGACCACCTGCATGACCCTGCTGCCCGCCTGGTCGGGCAGATACCGGCCGATCTTCTTCGTGGCGGAGACGTTGCCGAGGATGTTGGAGATCAGGAAGAAGAACGGCATCAGGATGCCGAGCGACAGCATCGGCGAACGCAGCATCGTGGCCACGCCCATCGAGAAGACGGCGATGAGCGTCATGTACAGACCACCGCCGATCACCGCCCGCAGGACGCCGCTGTCCTCGATCGACGCCCGGTGGGAGCCGAGCATCGCCTGCCCCAGGAAGAACGTGACGAAGCTGGTCACGAGCCCCACGACCAGCGAGAGCCCGGTCGCCACCGCGATCTTGCTGAACAGGAAGACGCCGCGCTGCGGCACCGCGGCCAGCGAGGTGCGGATCATGCCGGTGCTGTACTCGTTCGACACCACCAGCACCCCGAACACGATCATCGCGAGCTGACCGAGGGTCATCCCGGCGAAGCTGACGAAGGTGGGGTCGAAGGAGAGCCGGTCGTTGCGGCTCATGTTGTCGAACTCATGGCTCGACAGCGCCGAGATCAGCACGCCGAGCGCGACGGTGACCACCACGGCGAGGGACAGTGTCCACACCGTGGACGCCACCGACCGGATCTTGGTCCATTCGGACCGGATGACCTGGGTCGCCGCCATCGTCAGCTCCTCGTCCAGTCGTCGCCCCACCGCTGTTGGAGCTGTGGGGCGGAGGTGCCCGACGCGTCCGAAGGCCCGTCCATCGGCACGTCCGTGTGCGCGTGGTACTGGACCGACTCCGCGGTCAGCTGCATGAACGCCTCCTCCAGGGAGGCCTGCTGGGGGCTCAGCTCGTGCAGCACGATCTGGTGCCGCGCGGCCAGCTCACCGATGTGCTCGGGCTTGCCGTCGTCGACCTCCAGCGCCCCGCCCCCGGTCTCGACGACCACCGTCCCGGCGCCGTGCAGCACGTCGAGCAGCCGCTCCCGCTGCGGCGTGCGGATACGGACGTAACTGCGCGAGTTCTGCGCGATGAAGTCGGCCATGGAGGTGTCGGCGAGCAGCCGGCCCTGCCCGATCACGACGAGATGATCCGCGGTGAGCGCCATCTCGCTCATCAGGTGGGAGGAGACGAACACCGTCCGCCCCTGCGAGGCCAGCGATTTCATCAGCGTGCGGATCCAGTGGATGCCCTCGGGGTCGAGGCCGTTGACCGGCTCGTCGAACATCAGGATCCTGGGGTCCCCGAGGAGCGCGCCCGCGATGCCCAGCCGCTGGCCCATGCCCAGCGAGAACCCCTTGGCCTTCTTCCGTGCCACGGAGGTGAGCCCGACGGTGTCCAGCACCTCGTGCACCCGGCTCCGCGCGATGCCGTTGCTCTGCGCGAGGCACAGCAGATGGTTGAAGGCGCTGCGCCCGCCGTGCATGGCCTTCGCGTCCAGCAGGGCGCCGATGTAGGTGAGGGGGTCCCTGAGCCGGTCGTAGTGCTGCCCGTCGATGAGGACGTCCCCCGCGGTCGGCGGGTCGAGACCGAGCATCATCCGCATGGTGGTGGACTTCCCGGCGCCGTTGGGACCGAGGAAGCCCGTGACGATGCCCGGCCGCACGGTGAAGCTGAGATTGTTCACCGCCACCGTGTCGCCGTACCGCTTGGTCAGTCCCGACAGCTCGATCATGCGGCCACGCTAAAGCGCGACAAAGCCCCCTGCCACCGGAGTGGCAGAGGGCTTCGGCGATGTCCGTTCCCCGTACCTGCGGACGTTACCGGGACTGCTGTGCCGGGACCCCGCGCGAGATCGGCTCGTCGTCCGTGGACGGCGAACCGGCCGCGGCCACCGCGGCGCCGGTCAGCGTGGCGAGCATCTCGCGGACGTTCGTCAGCTGGGCGTTGATGCTGTCGCGACGGTTGGTGAGCGCCGCCAGCTCGCGCTCGGACTCGGAACGGATCCGGTCCGCCTTGGCGTTCGCGTCGGCCACGATGTCCTCGGCCTGGCGCTGCGCCGTCTCGACGGTCTGACGGGCCCGACGCTCGGCGTCGGTGCGCAGCTTCTCCGCCTCCAGACGCAGCTGCTCCGCGCGGTGCTCGATCTCCGCGAGACGCTTCTCCGCCTTCTGCTGCCGGGACGCCAGGTCGCGCTCCGACTGCTCGCGGCGCTTGGCCAGGTTGGTCTCGAAGTCGGCGGCGGCCTGCGCGGCCTTCGCGCGGGTCTCCTCGAAGAGGGCGTCCGCCTCCTCACGCTTCGACTGCGCGTCCTTCTGCGCCTCGGAACGCAGCTGCGACGCGTCGCTCTTGGCCTTCTCGACGATCCGGACGCCCTCGTCCTCCGCCTTGGACTTGCGCTCCGCGGCGAACGATTCCGCGTCGTTGCGCACCTGCTGGGCGGCCGACTCGGCGAGCTCCCGGTGCTGCTCGGCCGCGCGACGGGCCTCCTCGCGCAGGTCCTTGGCCTCTTCCTCGGCGAGGCGGAGGATCTTCTCGACACGCGCGCCGAGACCGGCGTACGACGGCTCGGCGTCGCTTACCTGGGCCTGGGCGTTCTGCGTCTCGAGGTGGAGCTCCTCGATGCGCTTTTCCAGAGCAGTGATACGAGCCAGAGCGCTGTCACGGTCGGAGACGAGCTTCGAGATGCGTTCGTCCACCTGAGCGCGGTCGTACCCACGCCGCACAAGCTCGAAGCCGTAGGGGGAAGTGTCGCTCATGGGGTTCCTGTCGAATGAGACCGGTGAGGTGATAGGTGGAATCCTAGGGGCCTGAGCGGTGTGTCATCGAGCGTATGCGTGTTTGATCTGGAGAATGACACCCCTTTTGGGTGGCTGAGCGGCGCACCCCTTGCCAATGGTCCGGTCAAAGACCCCAGACTTTAACCCAATCCACACATTCCGCTAGCCGTCCGAGGGCTTCCCACCCGATCGGGGAGCTCCGATGGCGGCGCCCGCCTTGACGCCCCCGTCCTTGCTCCCGGCCGGCGCCTCGAAGGACTCCAGCGCCTCCAGCACGTCCTGGACCCGGGAGATCTCCGCGTTGATGTCCTCACGCCGGCGCACCAGGACCTCCAGCTCCCGCTTGCCCTCCTCGACCGTGCGCCGCGCCTCGCGGATCGCCTCGGCCTTGAGCTCCTCGGCCTCCCGCACCAGCGCCGACTTCTTCTGCTCGGCCTCCTTGAGGAGCCCCTCCGCCTTCTTCACGGCGGCGATACGGACCTTGCCGGCCTCGGAGTTGGCGTCCGACACCAGCTCCCGCGCCTTCGCCTGCGCCTTCGCGAGCTGCTCCTCGGACGCCTTGATGAGCGCGTCGCAGCGGTCGCCGGTCGACTTCATCGTCTCGGCGGCCTCACGGCGGGCCCGCTCGTGCAGCGCCTCGATCTCGCTCGTGATGCGGTCGCGCAGCTCCTCGGCCCGCTCCCTTATGGCCGTCGCGTCGCGCCGGGCGCCGATGAGCAGTCCGTCCGCGTCCGTACGGGCCTTCTCCACCCGGGAGTTGCCCTTCACCGTCGCCTCGGAGACCAGCCGGTCGGCCTCGCTGCGGGCCGCGCCGACCATCGAGTCGGCCTGCGCCTCCGCGTCCGCGGTGGTCTTCTGCGCCTGCGTCTGCGCCTCGGCGAGCAGCTTGTCCGCCTCGGCCGCGGTCTCCGTGATGAGGGTGTCGACCTGCTCGGCCGCCTCGGAGCGCCGCTTGTTGGCCTCCTTGCGGGCCTCGTCCAGCGTCGAGTCGGCCTCCTCGCGGGCCACGCTCATCAGACGGTCGGCCTCCGCGGCCGCCTCCGCCTTGAAGCGCTCCGCCTCGGCCCGGACCCGCTCGGCGTGCTGCTGCGCGGACCCCACCGTCTCGGCGGCCTCGGCCCGCAGCCGCTCCGCGTCCCCCGACGCGTCCGAGATCAGCTTCTCCGCCTTGGCGACCGACTCGGCGCGCAGCCGCTCGGCCTCCGCGATCGTCTCCGACTGCAGCCGCTCGGCCTCGGCGATGGTCTCGGTCTGGAGCCGCTCCGCCTCGTTGCGGGCCTCGGTGATGAGGGTGTCGGCCTGCGTCGCCGCGTCCGAGCGGATGCGGTTGGCGTCGTCGCGGGCGTCGGCGCGGGTGCGCGACGCGTCCTGCTCGGCCTGGGCGATGGTGTCCGAGGACTCGGTGCGCACCCGCTGGGCGTGCGCGGACGCCTCCGAGCGCAGCCGCTCCGCCTCCGTGATCGCCTCGCCGACGGTCTGCTCGGCCAGCGCCTGCGCCGCCTGCGCCGCCTCGCTCGCCTCCCGCCGGACCCGGCCCGCGTCCTCGGCGGCCCGCTCCCGCTCGGCGTATGCGTCGGTGCGGACCCGGTCCGCCTCCTCCTCGGCCTCGCGCCGGACGCGGTCCGCCGCGTGCTCGGCGGCCGAGCGCAGCCCGGTGATCTCGTCCTGCGCCTGCTCGTGCAGCCCGGCCACGGAATCCCGCACCTGCTGCGCGTGCTGCTCGGCCGCCGACACCATCTCGGTGGCCCGCCGGTCGGCCTCCTCGACCAGCCGGACGGCCTCGGTCTGCGCCTCCTCCACGCGCTTGCGCGCCGAGGCCAGCAGTTCCTCGCTCTGCTCGCGGGCCCGCTCGCGCTCCTGGCCGGCCTCCTGGCGGGCGGAACCGAGCAGTTCCTCGGCCTCGCGTCGGCGCCGGACGGCCTCCTCCTGGGCGGCGGCCAGCGTCTCGGACGCCTCGTCGGCCAGTCGCTCGGCCGCGGCCTGCGCCTCCGCGCGCACCCGGTCGGCGGTGTCCTGTGCCTCCGTCTTGAGGCGCTCGGCCTCGGCGGCCGCGTCGGAACGCAGCCGGACGGCCACGGCCTCGCCCTCGGCGCGCGAGGCGGACGCGTCGGCGGCGGCCTCGTTGCGCAGCCGCTCCGCCTCCGCGTCGGCCTGCTGCTGAAGGCCGCGGATCCGCTCGGCGGCCTCGGAGCGCAGCCGCTCGGTCTCCTCCACTGCCTCGCGGCGGATGCGCGCGGCCTCCTCGCGGGCGTCGGTGAGCGCCTGCTCGGCGGAGGCCAGCCGGCCCTCCGTCTCCGTCTGCAGCCGGGTCAGCTCCTCGGCCGCCTCCGCCTGCCGGGCCTCTATGCCGCGCTCGGTCTCCTCGCGCAGTTCACGCGCGGCCTGCTCGGCGTTGGAGGTGATGGTCTCGGCGAGCTCCACCGCCTCCTCGCGGGAGCGCTCGGCCTCCGCGCGGGTGCGCTCCAGGGTCTCGGCGGCCTGCCGGCGCAGCGCGGTGGCGCGCTCGATGGCCTCGGTGCGCACCTTCTCGCTGTCCGCGGTGGCCTTCTGCCGCAACTCGTCCGCGTCGGCCTTCGCCTTGGACAGCAGCTCCTCGGCGGTCCTGGCCGCCTCCTCGATCTGCTGGACGGCCTCCTTGCGGGCCTCCGCGCGGATCTTCTCGCCCTCGGCGACGGCGTCGGCACGCAGCTGCTCGGCCTCGCCGCGCAGCCGGCGGGCCTCCTCCTGCAGCTCGACCGTCTTGGCGCGGTACTCCTTGGTGTCGTCCTTCGCCGAGCCCTTGAGCTGCTCGGCGATGTCGTGCGCCTCGGCGCGCAGCCGGTCCGCCTCGGTCTCCGCCTCACGGCGGATCCGCTCGGCCTCCTCGGCGGCGGCCCTGGTGGTGCGCTGGGCGTCCTCCTGGGCCTTGATGAGGACGTCCTCGGCGGTCTTCGCCGCCTTCGACAGCTGGGTGGCGCTCTCCTCGGCGGTGAGCGTGCGGGCCTTCTCGGAGGCCTCCGCGACGATCTTCTCGGCCTCGGCGCGGGCGTCGGCGACGAGCTGCTCGGCGTCCGCCTTGGTGGTCTCGGCCTCCTTGGTGGCCTCGCTGACCAGCCGGGCGACCTGTTCCTTCGCGGTGCGGGTGCGCTGCTCGTTGGCCGACTCGGCGCCCGAGAGCGTCTTGGACGCGGCCTCCTTGGCCTCGGCGAGCACCTTGTCGGCCTCGGCCTGCGCCTTGCGCAGCGCCTCCTCGGCCTCGGACATGCGCTGCTCGGCGGCGCGGCTGAGCTCGCCGGCCTGCCGGCGGGCGGCGTCGGACTCGGTGACGGTGGAGGTGCGCAGCTGCTCCGCGTGGTCGCTGGCCTCCTGGGCCTGCGTGGACGCGGCGTTCAGCAGCCGCTCGGCGTCGGTGCGGGCCCGCAGCAGCAGCTGCTCGGCCTCGGCGCGGGCCGACTCGGCGTCGGCCTGGAGCCGCTGCCGGGCCTCGGTCGCCACCCGTTCGGCCTCGGCGCGCGCGGCCGTCAGGGCCTGCTCGGCCTCGGCCCGCGACTCGTCGAGCAGCCGGCGGGCCTGCGCCTCGGTGCGGGCCCGCAGCTGCTCGGCCCAGGCCACGTTCTCGTTGACGTGCGACTCGACGTTCTGCCGGCGCTCGGCCAGCTCCTGGTCGAGCTGCTGGCGACGGGTGACGGCCTCCTGGTGCAGCTCCGCCTGGAGGCGGGCCGCCTGCTCGGCGTGCTCCTGGAGGATCCGCTGCGTCTGCGCCCGGGCCTGGCTCAGCTCCCGCTCGGCGTCCTGCCGCAGCTGGTCGGCCTGCATCTGCGCGTTGCGCAGCAACTGCTCGGCCTGGTATCCGAGGTCGCCGCCGTCGAAGGCGGGCCGGGACATGATGGTGCGCCGCGCCTCGTGCAACTTGGCGCGCAGCACCTCGACCTGGTAGCCGAGGTCCTCGGCATGCTGGATCGCCTTTTCCCGCTCGGTCTTCAGCCGCTTCATCTCGGCTTCGAACCGAGTCAGGTGGTCGACGTCAGCCGCCGGCTCCCGCTCCTGGCTCTCATAGCCCCGCACTGCGCGGTCCCATCCGTCCCTGGTCGCAAGCTTCCCGAACGAGCTCCGTCCATCCGCCGGACGGGGCCCCCGGGGAATGGTGTCAGATCAACGACGGAGCATGGGCTGCTGCCCCGACGCTCGTCCCCCGAAACCCGGACCCCGGCTGCGTCCCGCCGCTGACGGCAGGACCGGGTCGCCCCGGTGTGAGCGGCGACCGAGCCCAACCCTACCGGCCCATATGTACGGGGGTCAGTGCTCAGGTGACTCAACAGGGGCCGATGTGACCAGTTCTGTCAGAACTCCGTGGCAATCCTTCGGGTGCAGGAAGGTGATTCGTGACCCCATGGAGCCGCGTCGGGGCTCTTCGTACAGGACGCGTACGCCCTTGGAGCGGATGTCCGCGGCCTCGCCGTCCACGTCCGCCGTACCGAAGGCGATGTGGTGGACGCCCTCGCCGTTCTTGTCGAGCCACTTGGCGACGGTGGAGTCGGGGCGGGTCGGCTCCAGAAGCTGCAGGTAGGAGGCTCCGCCGTCGGAGGTCTCGTTGATCTTGAGCATGGCCTCGCGCACGCCCTGCTCCTCGTTGACCTCGGAGTGGAACACCTCGAAGCCGTATGTGGAACGGTAGAACTCGACGGTCGCGTCGAGGTCGTGGCAGGCGATCCCGATGTGGTCGATTCGCGTCAGCATGCTGCTAGTGCAGCGCGGCTGAGGTGGTTACGCAACGTGCGCGCGATCACACTGACGGCCCGATGACGGCACGGAGTGCCACTCAGTACATTCGAAGTAAACCCTCGTTCACTCCTCGGCCTGTGCAGGCCGGTAAGGGGAATCGCAGCTCATGACTGACTCGACTGGTTCCAACGGCACGACCTCGGTGATCGTCGCGGGCGCGCGTACGCCCATGGGACGGCTGCTGGGCTCCCTCAAGTCCTTCTCCGGAGCCGATCTCGGCGGCTTCGCGATCAAGGCCGCCCTCGACCGCGCGGGCATCGGCGGCGACCAGGTGCAGTACGTGATCATGGGCCAGGTGCTGCAGGCCGGGGCGGGGCAGATCCCGGCCCGTCAGGCCGCGGTCAAGGCCGGCATCCCGATGAACGTCCCGGCGCTCACGATCAACAAGGTGTGCCTCTCGGGCCTGGACGCGATCGCGCTCGCGGACCAGCTGATCCGCGCGGGTGAGTTCGACGTCGTGGTGGCCGGCGGCCAGGAGTCCATGACCAACGCCCCGCACCTGCTGCCGAAGTCGCGCGAGGGCTTCAAGTACGGTGCGATCGAGATGCTCGACGCGATGGCGCACGACGGTCTGACCGACGCCTTCGAGAACATCGCCATGGGCGCCTCCACCGAGAAGCACAACACCCGCCTCGGCATCGCCCGTCCGGAGCAGGACGAGATCGCCGCCCTGTCCCACCAGCGTGCGGCCGCCGCCCAGAAGAACGGCGTCTTCGAGGCAGAGATCACCCCGGTCGAGATCCCCCAGCGCAAGGGCGAGCCCGTCGTCTTCAGCAAGGACGAGGGCATCCGCGCCGACACGACCGCGGAGTCCCTCGGCAAGCTCCGCCCGGCGTTCGCCAAGGACGGCACGATCACCGCGGGCTCGTCGTCGCAGATCTCCGACGGCGCGGCGGCCGTGGTCGTGATGAGCAAGGCCAAGGCGCAGGAGCTCGGCCTGGAGTGGATCGCGGAGATCGGCGCCCACGGCAACGTGGCCGGGCCGGACAACTCGCTGCAGTCCCAGCCGTCCAACGCCATCGCGCACGCCCTGAAGAAGGAGGGCCTGCAGGTCTCCGACCTCGACCTCGTCGAGATCAACGAGGCCTTCGCGGCCGTCGCGGTCCAGTCAATGAAGGACCTCGGCGTGTCCACGGAAAAGGTGAACGTCAACGGTGGCGCCATCGCCCTGGGCCACCCGATCGGGATGTCCGGCGCCCGGCTGGTGCTGCACCTGGCCCTGGAGCTCAAGCGGCGCGGCGGCGGGGTCGGCGCGGCGGCGCTGTGCGGCGGCGGCGGGCAGGGCGACGCGCTGATCGTGCGGGTGCCCAAGGGCTGAGTCGCGTCGCGCGATGTCACTCGCTGAACGCAACTGAACGGATCTGAACGGAGCTGTGATGCAGGACGTCTCCTCGCTGGTCGCCCAGGCCAGGGAAGGCCGCCCCCGGGCGGTGGCCCGGCTGATCTCCCTCGTGGAGGGGGCGTCCCCGCAGCTCAGGGAGGTCATGGCGGCCCTGGCGCCGCTCACCGGCAACGCGTACGTGGTCGGACTGACCGGGTCGCCGGGCGTGGGCAAGTCCACCTCGACCTCCGCGCTGGTCACCGCCTATCGCAGGCAGGGCAGGCGGGTCGGCGTACTGGCCGTCGACCCGTCGTCCCCGTTCTCCGGGGGCGCGCTGCTCGGCGACCGGGTCCGGATGTCCGACCACGCCTCCGACCCCGGTGTCTACATCCGCTCCATGGCCACCCGCGGCCACCTCGGCGGACTCGCCTGGTCGGCCCCGCAGGCGATCCGCGTGCTGGACGCCGCGGGCTGCGACGTGATCCTGGTCGAGACGGTCGGCGTAGGCCAGTCGGAGGTCGAGATCGCCTCCCAGGCGGACACCAGCGTGGTCCTGCTGGCCCCGGGAATGGGCGACGGCATCCAGGCGGCCAAGGCGGGCATCCTGGAGATCGGCGACGTCTACGTCGTCAACAAGGCCGACCGGGACGGCGCCGACGCCACCGCACGCGAACTGAACCACATGCTCGGCCTCGGCGAGGCCCGCGGCCCCGGGGACTGGCGGCCGCCGATCGTCAAGACCGTGGCCGCGCGCGCCGAGGGCGTCGACGAGGTCGTCGAGGCGCTGGAGAAGCACCGGGCGTGGATGGAGGAGCACGGCGTCCTCGCCGAGCGCCGGCGCGCCCGTGCCGCCCGCGAGGTGGAGACGATCGCCGTCACGGCCCTGCGTGAACGCATCGGCGACCTCCACGGGGACCGCCGGCTGAGCAGCCTGGCGGACCGCATCGTCACCGGCGAGCTCGACCCCTACCGGGCCGCCGACGAACTCGTGGCGGGGCTGACGGAGGGCTGAGCCGGGCCGAGGGCACGCCGGGGAAAACGGCGTGCGGGTCGCGCACGGGCGCTGGTACGTTCGTTCTCGTGTTTCTCCTCTTGGCATAGGGACCGCCCAGGTCCGTGATCGGTGAGCGGCAGCAGGCCGCACCGGTCGCGGCGATCCGGCGTCCCCTTTCCCGCCCTGCCTCGAGTCGAGGAACCTCCTCATGTCCGCTTCACCCTCCCCGCGGCCTTCGTATGCCGTCGTCCTGCGGCTCCCGCACGCCCGCCGCACCTTCGCCGCCGCCCTGACCGGCCGGTTGTCCTACGCGGTCGTCCCGCTGTCCGTGATGCTCGCCGTGACCCGGTCCACGGGCTCGTACGCGGTGGCCGGCGCCGTGATGGCGCTGTTCGGGGCCACCGCCGTCTTCCTGTCGCCCGCGCGGGCGGCCCTCGTCGACCGCCACGGTCCACGCCGGGCGCTCGTGCCGATGACGGCCGGGCACACCGTGCTGCTCGGCCTGCTGGCCGCGGCCGTCTCCCGGCCGGACCCCGCCCCCGCACCGGCGCTCGGCGCCCTCGCCGCGGCCGCCGGGGCCTGTGTGCCGCCGCTGGGGCCGACCATGCGGGCCGTCTGGACGCGGCTCGCACCCGACCGGGCCCTGCTCCAGCGCGCCTACAGCCTCGACGGCGTCGCCGAGGAACTGCTGTTCGTGACCGGGCCGCTGCTGGTCGGCGTCCTGGTCGGCTTCGCACCGCCGGCCGCCGGGATCGTGGCCGGCGCGGCCCTGATGGCCGTGGGCACCGCCGGGTTCCTGTCGTCCCCCGCGCTGCGGGCGGCGCCCGTGGGCGCCGGCGCCGTGCGGCGGGGCGGTGGTGGGCTGCGCGGCCTCGGACGGCCCGTGACCGCCGTCGTCGGCGTGGGGCTGGCGCTGGGCGTGGTCGACCTGCTGGTCGTGGCGTTCGCGGAACGGCACGGACACGGCTCCGGCGGGGCGGCCGTGGCCTGGGTGCTGGCGGCGCTGTCGGCCGGCAGCGCGGTCGGCGGGCTGCTCAACGGCGCCGTCTCCTGGCGGACTCCGGCCCCGGCCCGGCTGCCGTGGCTCACGGCGGGCCTCGGCCTGACGCTGTGCGGCGCGGCCCTCGCACCGGGGCTCGGCGTCCTGGCCGCGGCCGTCGCGGTCGCCGGGTTCTTCGTGTCGCCGGCGCTCACCACGGCCTACCTCATCGCCGACGAGGTCGCCGGCCCGCGGGCCCGGGTGCGGGCGGGGGCGTGGATCAACACGGCCGTCAACGCGGGCTGCACGGCCGGCACGGCGGTCGCCGGGGCGCTGGCGGTGCGGCTGCCGGTGGGGGCGTGCTTCGCGCTGACCGCGGCGACGGTGCTCGCCACGTCGGCACTCGTCGCGGGCGCGGTGCGGCGGGACACGCCGAGGAAGGACACGCCGAGGAAGGGCGCTGGGCGGAAGGACGCGGGGCGGAACGACACGCCCGGGAAGGGCACGCCGGAGAGGGACACGAGCGAACTCGCGCCCCTCGTCTGAGACCGCCCGAGACGCCTGCGGGCGGGTCGGTTCCGGCGGGTGGGCCGTCGAGGTCCTGCGTGACCTTGCCGGTACGCGCGTACACCAGCCACTCGCCGCCCCGGGCGGTGTCCACGCTCCGCAGGAGTCCCGCTTCGACGACGGCTCCGCGAACGTCGACGGCCGGACGGCCGGCCACCGGTTCGCCGCCCTGCGGGTCCAGGACCCAGGCAAGGGTCCGTTGACCGTGCACACCGGCGCCCCGCAGCCCGTCGAACGCGGCGCCTTGCGCACCGCCCTGACGGTCGTGGCGGTCGGCTTCCCGCCGCTGCCGGCAGTCGTCGCCGATCGCCAGGGACGTGGCGGCGCGGCACAAGGGCACGCTCACGGTCGGTGAGACGCCGGCAGGCGGGGCCCTGTTCGAGCTCCGCCTGCCGGCCGTCACCGCGTAGGGGGTGCTACGACCGTCCCCGCCGCCCGCGGAGGTTCTCCGCGACGGGCTTCAGGGCCTTGGAGAGTTCCGCCAGGGCCTCGGGGGAGAGGAGGTCGATGAAGTGTCGCCGCACGGAGTCCACATGGTGCGGCGCGACCTTCTGCATGGTCTCCATGCCGTGGTCGGTCAGGACCGCGTACAGGCCGCGGCGGTCGGACTCGCAGTTCTCCCGTCGTACCAGATCGGCGTTCTCCATACGGGTGATCTGGTGCGAGAGCCGGCTCTTGGACTGGAGGGTGGCGGAGGCGAGGTCGCTCATGCGCATCCGGACGCCCTCCGACTCGGAGAGGTTCACCAGGATCTCGTAGTCGTTCATGGTCAGTCCGAACGGCTGAAGATCCTTCTCGAGCTGGTACGTCAACAGCCTGTTGACCTCCAGATGGGTGCGCCAGGCGCACTGCTCCGCTTGGGTCAGCCAGCGCGTGGCCGTTTCGGTCTCCATAAATGAAGTCTACCTAAAATGTTGAAAGGCGAACTAGTACGGGTGGTGTGACGGTGCGCACGCGTTCGATGTCACACTCCGCAGACTACCGCTCACAGCCCGAAGCGACGCTGGAGGTCCCCCAGCTGTCCGGGAAGGCGCGGTGTGCCGGACGGCGTGCCGTGGCCCCCGTGCCCACCTGGGACGCCGCCCGCGCCGGGCACTCCGGGCTCGTGCGGAACCGCTCCCGTGGCCTGCTCGGCCATGAGGGTCTCGGTCGACTGCAGCAGCACCGTCCCGGCGCCGACGAACTCGAACTGGTGCTCCTCCCCCGAGGCGCCGCCGAGGCCCGTCAGTGCACGTAGACCGCCCATCACGCCGGTCATGTACCCGTGGTCGTAGTGATGGCACGGGGAGGGGCAGTCGGCCCAGCCGACGAGGGCCTGAGGGTCCACCCGGAGCGGGGGTTCCATGAACACCACCGGACCGTTGGACGCGGCCACGAACTTTCCGGTTCCGATGAGGGTGAGAAATCCCGGCACGATCGACTGCTTGAGCGACAGACTTGGCTGAAAAGCAAGCAGATTGCCCGAGCGAATGGTCAGGTTGCCGTTCTCGAGGTCGTAGGAGTTCACGTCGAAGGCCCGGTCGGCGAGGAGCATCTTGCCCGAGCCTTCCGCCACGACCCAGTCGCTCGCGTGCAGAGGCGAATGGAAGGAAGTGCGCACCAGACGGTCCAGCCGGCCGTGTCCGACGCCGTTGAAGTCGATCGACCCGTAGTAGGCGATCATCTTCCCCTTCTGCAGGAACCACTGGCTCCCCTTGAGTTCCACGCAGAAGGTGTAGCTGTTCACGTTGTCGTCGACCGGCAGGGTCATGGGGTCGTGCACCGTCGGGCCGCCGCCCGGTGCCCCGTACATGCTCACAGCTTCTCCTCCGACGCCTGGACGAACACCGCACCGCTGCCGCTCAGCTCGAGCTGGAAGCCCTCGCCGGAACCGCGGCCCACCATGTCCCGCCAGCCGAGCGCCGTCGAGAGCTTGTTGCGGACGTCGCCGTGGTGGGCGACGTAGGCCTGCGGGTCGACGTGGACCGGGCGCTGCGGGGTGATCGGGACCTCGAACACCCCGCCGTGGGCCATCACGGCGACGGCCCCGTGGCCCTTGAGGGTGGTGGTGAAGAGCCCCTGTCCGCTGATCTGCCCGCGGACCATGCCCATGACGCCGCCCTGCGAGCCCAGGAACATCGTGCCCTGCTGAAGGGTGCCCTCGAAGGCGAGCAGGCGGTCCGCCTCGACGCACAGCGTGTCGCCGCTGAGCCGGATGACCTGGACATGGTGCCCGCCGTGCCCGAAGAGGACCGTGCCGCTGCCCTCGACGGTCATCAGCGGCGTGTCCTCGTTGGCGAGCCGCCGCCCGATCATGGACATCACCCCGCCCTGTCCACCCTGGACGTTCGGGGTGAAGGACACCTCGCCGCGGTAGGCCAGCATGGCCCCGCGCTGGCTGAAGAGCCGGGCGCCGGGGACGACGGTCGCCTCGATCATCTTGGAGTTGATCTCACGGAAGGTCATCTCACACGTCCCCCGCGATCGTGTTGCGCTCGCTCGGCTGGACGTACACCAGGCCGTCCCCCTCGAAGCGGATCTGGAAGGCCTCGCCGCCGCCTTCGCCCAGGAAGGTGCGGAACGTCACCCCCGACTGGAAGGACTGCCGGACGTTTCCCTGGTGCGCGACATAGGCGCCGGGGTCGACGGTGAGCGGGTACTGCGGGCTGACGCGCAGCACCACGGCCGGCCCGTCCGACGTGATCGCCGCCTGGCCGGTGCCCTCGACGGTCGTCGTGAACAGCCCGTTGCCCTGGGTCGCGCCGCGCACCCCGGTGAAGCTGGTGCCCGTCCGCAGGCCTGCGTCGGTCGCGAGCAGATTGCTCGACTCGACGAACAGCTTGTCGCCCCTGAGCTGCACGAGGTTGATCTCGCTCGCCCGGTCGGCGAACCAGCAGGTGCCCTGCCCCCTCACCTCCATCACGGTCATCTGCTCGCCGGTGAGCCGCCGGGTCACCATGCCCCGGATGCCCTCACCGCCGCCGCTGAGCTTCTTGAAGGCCATCTGCCCGTCGTACGCGACCATCGAGCCGTTCTTCGCCTTCACGGCGTCCCCGGTCATGTCGACGGCCAGCACCTTGCTGCCTTGGAGTCGAAACATCGCCACGGGGCGAAGGTATCGGCCGGACGGGTGCGCCGAACAGCACCCGGAGGTGGAGCAAGACCCTGAACGCACCCTTAGGGGGACCGTTTGTCACAATGGACGAACGCTTGTGCGTGCATTCACAAACCTCCTGCCCATCGCCGCACCCCACCCGAAGGTGACCCGTGGACCTGAAGACCGCCTCCGCCCTCCGCCGCCTGCGCCTGGTCTCCGCCCCGGAGGCCGTGTCGTTCCTCCTGCTGCTGGTCTGCTCGGTGCTGAAGCGGACCACCGACTTCGACGCCGTGCGAGTGATGGGCTGGGTCCATGCCGGATTCTTCGTCCTGTACCTGCTCTTCTGGGCCGACGCCTGGAACCGCACGAAGTGGTCCCCGAAGACCGCGGCCCTCTACTTCGTCCTCGCGGTCCTGCCGACCGGCGGGTTCTTCGCCGAGCGCCGGCTGCGCCGCGAGTCGCAGGACGCGGTCATCGCCTCCCGCGCCCGCAGGGAAGGCGTGGTGAACGCATGATCGTCGCCTTCTCCGTCACCCCCCTGGGCGTCGGCGAGGACGTCGGCGAGTACGTCGCCGACGCCGTTCGGGTGGTCCGCGAGTCCGGCCTCCCGAACCGCACCGACGCCATGTTCACCTCCGTCGAGGGCGAGTGGGACGAGGTGATGGACGTCGTCCGGCGGGCCGTCGCCGCCGTCGAGGCGCGCGCCCCGCGCGTCTCCCTCGTCCTGAAGGCGGACATCCGCCCCGGTGTGACGGACGGGCTCACCTCGAAAGTGGCGACCGTGGAGCGGCACCTCGCGCCGTGACCGTCCGGGACGCCCGTCCGGTCCGTCCTCCGCACGGGCGCGGATCGGCGGGGCTCCGGCCTCCGCCGCATGACTAATGTCTCCCGGGTCGATCGTGTTCCGCGCGTCGGCGCGGCGTCGAAGGGGAGTGTGCGGTGGCAGGGCGGCGAGGGCCGGGCCGTCCCGGCAGGGCGATCACGGCGCTCCTCCTGGCTGCGACGCTGGCGGCGGTCTGCGTGGGCCAGGCGCCCCGAACGCCCGCCTGCCCGCTCGCCCGGGGCGAGCTCACCGTCGACGACCTGCCCGCCGGCTCCTCCGTGCGCGACTGCCCCGTGGTCGGACGCGTGGTCACCCACGACGGCGCGGGCCTGGCGGTGCCGGAGCCCGGCACGACGGTCGGCGTCGACTCCCTCACCGCGGACGGGTCGGCGCACGGCTTCACCCTGACGGTCACCGCCGACGGCACGGTCTCCTACGCCTACGAGGCCAGCGCCGAGGCCGTCCGGGGCAGCCGCGCCGACGCCCCCGCGCCCTGCGCCGACCCCGCCTACGCCACCGCGGGCCGCAAGGAGTACGGCACGTACGAGTGGTTCCTCGGCGACGGCCGGCTGCCGGGCGGGATCTCCCGCGCCCAGGCCCGCCGGGCCTTCGAGGAGGCCGTCGCCACCATCACCGCCAGCCGCAACGACTGCGGTCTCGACGACCGGGTCGCCGCGCGGGCCCGCTATCTGTCGACCACCTCCAGCAGGGCCGACATCGACCGGGAGACGCGCTGCATGCGCCCCGACGGCCTGAGCGTCTGGGACACGGGCGACCTCGGCGGCGACTCCGTCGCCACCGCCTGCTCCTGGAGCCGCCCGGCGCCCGGCGGGGGACCCGAGGAACTGCTCGAGGCCGACGTCCGCTTCAACACCCACGACTACGCGTTCACCGACGGCCCGTCCGGCGCCTGCACCCGCGCCTACGACCTCCGCAGTGTCGCCACGCACGAGGCCGGGCACGTCTTCGGCCTCGCCCACGCCGGGGCCGGACACGAGAACCTCACCATGTTCGCGAGCTCGTTCGCCTGCTCCACGAGCGCCCGCACCCTGGGCAGGGGCGACGTCCTCGGCCTGCGCAGCCTCTACTGAGCGTCGCCCGACACCAGCGCGATGCCCAGCGGGGTCCGCTCGTAGAGCACCTGGTGGCCGTAGCGGCGGGAGACCAGCAGCCCGGCCTCGCGCAACACGCCCAGGTGCGCGGAGACCGACGACGGGGCCAGACCGAGGCGGTGCGCCAGGGCCGACGTGCTCGCCGGTTCGTCGAGCGCGCCGAGCACGGCGGCCCGCCCCCGGCCCAGCAGCCGCACGAGCGCGTCGGGGAGGCGCTGCGCGCGGTCGGCGGGGTCGCTCCACAGCCCCGCGATGCCCCGCGCCGGGTAGACCAGCGTGGGCTGCCAGGGCGGGTCGAAGCCGCTCACCACGTCCGGCCACGAGAACACGCTCGGCATCAGCACCAGCCCCTGGCCGCCGAGATGCCGTTCGTGCTCGCCGTTCGAGGCGACGGTCAGCGTGCCGGCCCGCCAGCCGCACCGCCGGTTGATCTCCGGCAGCAACCCGCCCAGGCCCACCTCGGCCAGCCGGCGCGAGTGGAAGACGACGTCCGCCTCCAACAGGGCGCGCAGCCGGGGCCAGTCCGGCGCGAGCAGCGTGCGCCAGATCTCCTCCAGCACGTCGGACAGCTCCCGGATCATCCGCTCCGGATCCGTCAGCCAGGCCCGCCCCTGCGGCGAGTCCAGTGCGCCGGGGGTGTCCGCCAGCGAGCGGGCGGTGTCCTCGCGGGCGGCGCGCGGGTCCGCGGCCCGGACGGCGGCGATCTCCTCCTCGAACCCGGCCGCGGGGCCCAGCGGCGGCGGGCACAGCCAGTCGGGGGAGTGGCCCCGGCGCGGCATGACCAGCCACAGGCCGGTCAGGTCGAGCGCCCCGGCCGCCGTGCGGATCCGGCGCAGCCAGGGCGTGTGGTAGCCGTGCCGGTCGGGCCGCTTGAGCGTGCGCGCGGCCTCCTGCGTCTCCCACAGCGGGGACACGGCGAACCGGCAGCGCAGGAAGTCCTCCTCCCCGAAGTGCAGACGCGAGGACACGCATCCCTCCCCTCACCCGCCCGGCGAACATTCGGCCCAGGCCGAAACTCTAGGACGCGCGCCCGCGTCCGCGCACGCTGCCCTGCATGTCAGACGTCACGACGGCCGCCGCCGAGGCCCCGCCCACCGGATATCTCCGGGTCTTCGCCGTCCGCGAGTTCCGGGCCGTCTTCGCCGCCCACCTGCTGTCCATGCTCGGCGTCATCGTCGCCGAGATCGCGCTCTCCGTCCTGGTCTACGACCTGACGGGCTCACCCCTGCTGAGCGCCCTGGCCTGGGCCGTCGGCTTCCTGCCCTACGTCGTCGGCGGCACCCTGCTCGCCGGCGTCGCCGACCGCTTCCCGGCCCGGCGCGTCCTCGTCGGCTGCGACCTGGTGTGCGCGGCCTGCGTGCTCCTCATGACGGCGCCGGCCGCGCACCTCGCCGTCCTGCTCGCCCTGCGCTGCTGCCTCGCCGTGGTCTCGCCGGTCTTCGCCGGCACCCGTATGGCGACCCTCGCCGACATCCTCGGCGAAGGCGACCTGTTCGTCCTCGGCCGCTCCCTGCTGCGCATCACCGCGCAGAGCGCCCTGCTCGTCGGCTTCGGGCTCGGCGGCGTGCTGCTCACGGTCGCCTCGCCGCGCCAGGCCCTCCTCCTCACCGTCGCCACCTTCCTCGCCTCGGCCGCGCTGCTGCGCCTCGGCACCCGCAGCCGCCCGGCCCGGGCACGGACCGGCCGGGCGCTGGTCGCCGACTCCCTCAAGGGCGCCCGGCAGGTCCTCGCCGACCGGCGTACCCGGGCGCTGCTGCTGCTCTTCTGGGTGCCGCCGATGTTCGCCGTAGCCCCCGAGGCGCTGTCCGCGCCGTACGCCGACGACCTCGGCGCCGGCTCCATGGGCCTCGGCCTGCTGATGTGCGCGCTGCCGGTCGGCACGGTCGCCGGCGAACTGTACGCCGGGGCCCGGCTGCGCCCCGCCGCCCGCGAACGGATCGCCCTCCCGCTGGTCTGCGTCACCCTGCTGCCCTACCTCGGCTACGCCTTCCACCCCGGCCTCGTCGTCTCGCTGCTCCTGCTGGTCGTCGCCGGGGCCGGGTCGGCGTACACCCTCGGCCTCGACCAGTGGATCGTCCGGGACGTGCCGCAGGAGCTGCGCGGGCGGGCCATGACGCTGCTCACCGCCGGGCTGATGACCTGCCAGGGCGTCGGCATGGCGCTGGCGGGGGCCGCCGCCGAGCTGGCGGGGGTGGCGTGGACCGTCACGGGGGCGGGTGTGCTGGGGACGCTGGCCTGCGTCCTCACGGCCCGGGAGGTCCGCGCGACCGAAACGCGAGACGGGGCTGACCACGATGTGACCGGCCGGTAAGGTCTGGAAGCGTGCCGAAACCGCTCAGTCTCGCCTTCGATCCCATCGCCCGCGCCGACGAGCTCTGGAAGCAGCGCTGGGGGAACGTGCCGTCCATGGCCGCGATCACCTCGATCATGCGCGCGCACCAGATCCTGCTCGCCGAGGTGGACGCGGTGGTCAAGCCCTACGGCCTGACGTTCGCGCGTTACGAGGCGCTGGTGCTGCTCACCTTCTCCAAGGAGGGCGAGCTGACCATGTCGAAGATCGGTGAGCGGCTCCAGGTGCACCCCACCTCGGTGACGAACACCGTGGACCGGCTGGTGAGGTCGGGTCTGGTGGACAAGCGCCCCAACCCCAACGACGGCCGTGGCACGCTCGCCGTGATCACCGGCAAGGGCCGCGAGGTCGTCGAGGCGGCCACCCGCGACCTGATGGCGATGGACTTCGGGCTCGGGGTGTACGACGCGGAGGAGTGCGGGGAGATCTTCGCGATGCTGCGGCCCCTGCGGGTCGCCGCGCACGACTTCGAAGAGGACTGAACCGGCGCCCCCGCGACGCCTTCGGCCGGGAGCGGACCGCCACGCGCCGGGAGCGACGACCCGGGGCAAGATCTCCCGGAACGGGTCGTTACGCTCGTCGGCATGAAGAAGAGCGTGCTGACCCGCTACCGCGTCCTGGCCTATGTCACCGGTGTGCTGCTGGTCCTGCTGTGCCTGGGCGTCATCGCCAAGTACATCCTGGACGTCGACGGGGCAGCGGACTTCACCCGCGTCGTCGGATTCGCGCACGGCTGGCTCTACGTCCTCTACCTGGTCTTCGCCTTCGACCTGGGCTCCAAGGCGAAGTGGCCGGTCGGCAAGCTGCTGTGGGTGCTGCTGGCCGGGACCGTCCCGACGGCCGCCTTCTTCGTGGAGCGCAGGATCAGCCGTGAGCTGGTCCCGGCGTCCGCGTTCGAGGACGCGGCGATCATCAAGGCGTAGCTCTCCTTCCGTACGGCGCTCCCTTGGGGCGGCACTCCTTCCGTACGGCGCTCCCTCTTCGTAGGGCACTCCCGCCGTACGGCTCTTCGCCGTGCGCGCAGGCGCGGCGAGGCGGGTGCGGCAGGCCGGAGCACCCGGGATCACCGGACGTCCTGCCTGCAGCTGTCGACATTTACTTGGACGTCCTAGTAAATTCGGAGCATGGACGCTGACGTCATCGAGGAGGGCCGCCGTCGCTGGCAGGCCCGGTACGACGCTTCGCGCAAGCGTGAGGCCGACTTCACCACGCTCTCGGGAGACCCGGTGGAGCCGGTGTACGGGCCGCGGGCCGGTGACACCTACGACGGCTTCGAGCGGATCGGCTGGCCGGGGGAGTACCCCTTCACCCGCGGCCTGTACCCGACGGGCTACCGCGGGCGCACGTGGACGATCCGGCAGTTCGCCGGGTTCGGCAACGCCGAGCAGACCAACGAGCGCTACAAGATGATCCTGGCCAACGGCGGGGGCGGCCTCTCCGTCGCCTTCGACATGCCGACCCTCATGGGCCGCGACTCCGACGACCGGCGCTCGCTGGGCGAGGTCGGCCACTGCGGCGTCGCCATCGACTCGGCCGCCGACATGGAGGTCCTGTTCAAGGACATCCCGCTGGGCGAGGTCACCACGTCCATGACGATCAGCGGGCCCGCCGTGCCCGTCTTCTGCATGTACCTGGTCGCCGCCGAACGCCAGGGCGTCGACCCCGGCGTCCTCAACGGCACGCTCCAGACGGACATCTTCAAGGAGTACATCGCCCAGAAGGAGTGGCTCTTCCCGCCCGAGCCGCACCTGCGTCTCATCGGCGACCTGATGGAGTACTGCGCGGCCGGCATCCCCGCCTACAAGCCGCTGTCCGTCTCCGGCTACCACATCCGCGAGGCCGGCGCGACGGCCGCCCAGGAGCTCGCCTACACGCTGGCGGACGGCTTCGGGTACGTGGAGCTCGGTCTCAGCCGCGGGCTGGACGTCGACGTGTTCGCGCCCGGGCTGTCCTTCTTCTTCGACGCGCACGTCGACTTCTTCGAGGAGATCGCCAAGTTCCGCGCGGCGCGCAGGATCTGGGCGCGCTGGATGCGGGACGTCTACGGGGCCAGGAGCGAGAAGGCCCAGTGGCTGCGCTTCCACACCCAGACCGCCGGCGTCTCGCTGACCGCCCAGCAGCCGTACAACAACGTGGTGCGCACGGCCGTCGAGGCGCTCGCGGCGGTGCTCGGCGGCACCAACTCGTTGCACACCAACGCCCTCGACGAGACCCTCGCGCTGCCGAGCGAGCAGGCGGCCGAGATCGCGCTGCGCACCCAGCAGGTACTCATGGAGGAGACCGGCGTCGCCAACGTGGCCGACCCGCTGGGCGGTTCGTGGTTCGTCGAGCAGTTGACGGACCGGATCGAGGCCGACGCCGAGAAGATCTTCGAGCAGATCAGGGAGCGCGGGCTGCGGGCGCATCCCGACGGGCGGCACCCGATCGGTCCGATCACCTCCGGCATCCTGCGGGGCATCGAGGACGGCTGGTTCACCGGGGAGATCGCGGAGTCGGCGTTCCGCTACCAGCAGGCCCTGGAGAAGGGGGACAAGCGGGTCGTCGGCGTCAACGCGCACACCGGGTCGGTGACCGGGGACCTGGAGATCCTGCGGGTCAGCCACGAGGTGGAGCGGGAGCAGGTGCGGGTCCTGGGGACGCGCAGGGCGGCCCGGGACGAGCAGGCCGTGCGGAGCGCCCTGGCGGCGATGCTGACGGCCGCCCGTGACGGGGCCAACATGATCGGCCCCATGCTGGACGCCGTGCGGGCCGAGGCCACCCTGGGCGAGATCTGCGACGTTCTGCGGGACGAATGGGGCGTGTACACGGAGCCGCCCGGCTTCTGAGCGCCCGCGGCACCGGGGCGCGGCACGGGGCGGCGCCGGACCGGCCGACGGTCCGGTCCCGCCCCGTCCTCACGTTCCCGGGCTCGCGACGTTCCCGGGCTTGCGCCCCGGCGCCGGCGTCCGGGCGCTCTCGCGGCTCCCGGCCTTCCCGCGGCTCCCCTGCCGCTTCCTGCGTCCGGGGGAGCCGCGGGAAGCGCGCTCCGGCCGTGCCCGGCGCGGGCGCACTCCGGTCACGTCCCGGGCTGCTCGGAGGCCGACGACAGGCCCAGCAGCAGGACCCGGGTGAAGCCGTGCACCCACTCCTCGTCCGCCGGCTCCGCGCTGACCAGGGTGCGGTGCACCACCGCCCCCGCCACCATGTCGAAGATGAGGTCGACGGTGCGCGCGGCCTCGGCCGGGTCGGACTCCGGGGGGAGTTCGCCGCGTGTGTGGGCCCGGGCGCGACCCTCCAGGACCAGGTCCTTCTGCGGCTCGACGATGGAGGCGCGGATGCGCTCGCGCAGGGCGAGGTCGCGGGTGGACTCCGCGATGACCGCCATCAGGCCGCTCTTGGCCGCCGGTTGCGCCAGGATCGCCGCGAACTGCAGGACCACGCCCTCGATGTCGGCGGCGAGACTGCCGCGGTCGGGGAGTTCGAGCGCGTCGAACAGTTCCGCGACCGCGTCGACGACGAGTTCGTTCTTGCCGGCCCAGCGGCGGTAGAGCGTCGTCTTGGCGACGCCCGCGCGCGTCGCCACGTCGCCCAGGGTCAGTTTCGACCAGCCCAGCTCGACCAGCGCCGCACGCGTCGCGGCCAGGATCGCGGCGTCCGCGGCGGCGCTGCGCGGGCGGCCCGTGCGGACGGCGGGCGTGCGGCTCTGCATTCTCCGACCATAACCGCAGGTTTTTCCGCTGCGTCCGTGAGGCAGATCACTGGAGGGCGCTTGGTGCGAGGGCGCTCGGTGCCATTACGCTACGACTCGTAGCGAAAGCTCGCGACGGACGTACGCGAGCCGGACACGGCGCGGGGTGGGGACCCGAGCGCATGTGCCCGGGATGTTCGGGAGTATTCGGATCGCTTTTCACGCAGGCGCGCGGACGGGGGAGGATAGACGCATGCAGCCACGGAACATGTCCATGAGCGGAGTCGTCGACCTCGCCGCGGTGAAGGCGGCCCAAGAGGCCAAGGCCAAGGCGGAGCAGACGCGCGCCGAAGCGGCACGGCAGGGCGGCGGCGCTGGAGCCGTCTCCCCGGCCGACCTCGTGATCGACGTCGACGAGGCGGGGTTCGAGCAGGAGGTCCTGCAGCGGTCCGCCGAGGTGCCCGTCGTCATCGACTTCTGGGCCGAGTGGTGCCAGCCCTGCAAACAGCTGAGCCCGGTCCTGGAGCGACTCGCCCTCGAGTACGACGGCCGCTTCCTGCTCGCCAAGATCGACGTCGACGCCAACCAGATGTTGATGCAGCAGTTCGGGGTACAGGGCATTCCGGCCGTGTTCGCCGTCGTCGCCGGGCAGGCGCTGCCGCTTTTCCAGGGCGCGGCCGGCGAGGCTCAGATCCGCCAGACCCTCGACCAGTTGGTGCAGGTCGCCGAGCAGCGGTTCGGGCTGACCGGCCTCACCGTCGACCCCGACGCCGGGCCGGGCGACGCCCAGACGACCCCGGCCGAGCCCGTCGGACCGTACGACGCGCTCCTCGAAGCCGCCGTGCACGCGCTGGACGCGGGCGACTTCGGCGGTGCCGTGCAGGCCTACAAGAACGTGCTCGCCGACGACCCCGGTAACCCTGAGGCCCAACTCGGGCTCGCTCAGGCCGAGTTGCTTCAGCGGGTCGGCGGCATGGATCCGCAGCAGGTGCGCAGGGACGCGGCCGAACGTCCCGAGGACGTGACGGCCCAGATCGCCGCGGCCGACCTGGACCTGGTGGGCGGTCATGTCGAAGACGCCTTCGGCAGGCTCATCGACACGGTGCGTCGCACGGCGGGCGACGACCGGGACGCCGCGCGGGTGCGGTTGCTCGAACTGTTCGACGTGGTCGGCCCCGATGACCCGCGAGTGGCGGCGGCGCGGCGGGCGCTGGCGCGCGCGCTGTTCTGACCCCGCCGGACCCCGGTTCTGACCAGTCGCTAAACGTCGGGGCCGGTGGTGCCGGAGTGAAAATTCCGTCGAAGTGGTTCCCCAGCGGCCGCGCTTTACCAAATCTTGGTAAACGCGGTCGCTGTTACTAGGAGTAAGACCATGCCGCCGGTCTGTCGGTTTCTGTCCATGGCTCAACAGTTTTGTCCTGGGCATGAAAGACACCCTGCGTTGCCGGTCGAGACCTGCGGGTCGTTGTTCGGTTATCCGGCCGTTACTAGCCAGTAACGAACCCCCTTGTGCGGGCGGCGAGAATGCACCACGATCGGCCACGCTCGGTCCAATCCCGTACCCCGACAGCCGGTTGGGCGAACGGGTTCTCCTGGGTCCCCACCGAGCAGGGCCGACGACAGTGACGTCGGCCCTCGGACAGGGGGGTCTTCGCCGAGGCGAAGCCTGTCCGGCAAGGTTGTGCGTGATGCGTGTCAGGCGCGACCAGTGGTTGTCGCTCGGGGGTGATCGCCGGTGATCGGTGCGCGGTTCGCGCCTCCGGAACAGGCGCTCCCCTTCCCGAGGACGTAGCACTTCTCCCATCCCTGGCCGGCTGACTCGCCCTCATCGGAGGCGAGCCGGAGCCAGGAGATGTACGTCCGAGAAGGAGGAAATATGGAGTCCCAGGTGCGTGGCGGGACCAGATGGAAGCGCTTCGCTGTGGTCATGGTGCCCAGCGTCGCCGCTACGGCGTGTATAGGTGTCGCCCTCGCGCAGGGTGCACTGGCAGCGTCGTTCAGTGTTTCGGGGCAGTCGTTCAAGGTCACCGCCGACAAGCTCGTCGGTACCGGCTTCGCGCAGTACGGAGCCATCGACTCGGGGTACAACCTCGACGGCAGCAAGACTGCTCACGCGGTCGCGGTCTCGTCCTTCAGCAAGGCCGAGATCACGAACATGTGCCAGTCCGTGGTCACGCCGAACATCCCGCTGCTCGGCTCTGTGAGCCTGACGCTGAAGGCGGGCGGCGGCGGCAAGCCGGTCGAGGCCGACAACCTCTACATCGACGTCGAGGACCTCAGCGCCGACGCGACGTTCGAGAACATCCGGATCGGCGTCGCCGGCAAGGACCTCAAGGGTCCCGGCATCAAGAGCGGTGACGCCGCCAACCCGTTCGGCTTCGGTCAGGACGCCGAGAAGGCCACCCTGACCGACGTGAAGCAGACGGCGTGGGCCACCACCGCCGGAACCTTCAAGCTCAGCGGCCTGAAGATGTCGCTGTCGTCGGGCGTCAAGGAGTGCTACTAAGCACTCTCTGACGGGCGGGGGAGCCGGTGGCGCCCCCGCCCGTCCAGTCTGAAGCCCGGGGCTTCACCAGTCGTACGACTCACCACCACAGCAAAGCCGCACCAGGGAGCTGTTTTCCATGAGCGCCGAGACCCCTGACGCCACCGGCCAGTTCACCCGCCGGAGGCAGCAGTTCCGCGCCTGGCGGGGCACCAGGCCGTTCTGGGCGGGCCTGTTCGTCCTTCTCGCCGGCTTCCCCATCGCCTACTTCCCCTACGCCCACCTCCAGGTGGGCCATCTGACTCTGGCGATGGCGACCACGGCGGGCGCGGGGTCGCTGATCATCGGCGTCCTGCTGGGCGTGCTGGGCATCAGTCTGTGGTTCCAGAAGCACGTACAGGTCTTCGCGGGCGTCGCGGCGATCCTGCTCGGCCTGGTGTCCATCCCGGTGTCCAACCTCGGCGGCTTCCTCATCGGCTTCTTCTTCGCGCTGATCGGCGGGGCGATGGCCGTGTCGTGGGCGCCCGGCACGCCGCCCGCGCCCGCTGCGGGCCCGGAGGCGTCCGCGGACGCCGGAGGCGCCCCCGAGGGAGCGTTCCCCGAGGGCCCCGCGAAGACGGGCGACCTCGGCGTGAACCCGTACAGCACGGGCCCGGACCGGACCGGCGGGCCGTCCTTCACGAAGGACGCCGACGCGCCGGACGAGCCGAACGACCTGCACGACCTGCACGATCTGTCAGGAACGAGCCCGGCGAACGGGGCGAACGGGAGGCACAGTGCCGGCTGACGAGGTTTCCACCGGGAGCGATGTGGACGCTGCCCGCGTGAGAAGCACCGGGCCGCGGCACGCGGCACCCAAGAAGCCG
The DNA here is from genome assembly GCF_003032475.1 of Streptomyces sp. P3. Classification (NCBI taxonomy): domain Bacteria; kingdom Bacillati; phylum Actinomycetota; class Actinomycetes; order Kitasatosporales; family Streptomycetaceae; genus Streptomyces; species Streptomyces sp. P3. The sequence continues at coordinate 551,992 of NZ_CP028369.1, read as the reverse complement.
CTGTTCACCAGGTTCCACATGCCGGCCGGCAAGGCGATAGCCCTGGCGGCCATGCCGACGGCGGTGCTGATGGGGATGGGCTTCACGCCGACCCTCGCCAACGCCGAGGACCAGCCGGCGTCCAAGAGCCTCACGATCGACGAGTACAAGGACTGCGTGGCGGCCCTGGAGGGTGCCGACGCCTCCGCGTCGGCCTCGCCCTCGCCGTCCGCCTCCGCGAGCGAGTCCGCCGACGACTCCAAGGACGACGCGAAGGGCGAGTCCGAGGACGACGCCAAGGACGGCTCCTCGAGCGGCTCCAAGGACGACTCGGGCGACTCGAAGGGCACGGCGGGCGACTCCGGCAAGGGCGGCTCGGCTTCGTCGGATTCAGGTTCCGACGACGCGGCGAAGCCCTCCCCGGCGCCGTCCTCCGCTCCGGAGAAGTCCGCGACGTCCGCCGACACCACGACGACCCCGACGGACACCGAGACGGACAAGAACGTCCTGGAGACCATCGGCGACGCCATCACGGGCCTGTTCGACGGCAAGGACCCCGACACGACGACCGAGGCGAGCCCCTCGCCGTCGGCCTCCGCCCCGGCCGGTGACTCGGCGTCGGGCTCCGGCTCCTCGGACGCCTCGGGCTCGGGCTCGTCCGGCAAGGACTCGTCGTCCGGCAGGACCTCCTCGGGCAAGACCTCCTCGGGCACGTCCAAGGACACCGCCGACGACGTCACCGACAAGGCGAAGGACACCGCCGAGGACACCGCCGACAAGGCCGGGAAGACGGCGAAGGACGCCAAGGACACCGCCGCCGACGCCACGGCCTCGCCGGGCGCCTCCAAGGACGCCACGACGGACGCCGAGGACTGCCCCGCCGCCACCGACGACGAGGGCGGGATCGACAACGGCAAGGTCGCGCTGCCCGACGACCCCTGGTACCTGAACGCGAGTTCGCTGCTGCTCAAGGGCGCCGACTACCAGGGAGTCGTGAAGGTGAAGACGGCCAACGGCACGGTCAAGGAAGTGCTGAAGTACGTCATCTCCGGCGGCACCGACATCGGCGACCTGCACCAGACGGTGAAGGACAAGCAGTCCGGCAGGACGTACCACGTGCAGGCCGGCAAGGGCACGACGTCCACCATCCGCGACGGCGACACGATCATGTACACGGAGAGCATCTCCGGGAACCTGTTCGGCCTGATACCGGTGACGTTCAGCCCGAAGAGCCCGCCGCCGCTGAACATCCCGCTGATCTACTTCACCAACGCGAAGGTCCAGCAGGCCGGCCAGTTCGGCGGCACGCTGACCGTACCCGGGCTGCACCAGTTCACGACCGCCGGCTGAGCCGAGCGCCGCGCGAGCCCACGAGCCCGTCCGGGAGCCGCACAACGCCCGAGGGCGCCCCCTGTGTCACAGGAGGCGCCCTCGGCGCGTTCAGGGCCCTTCACGCCCCTGCTCAGTCGCGGGAGCCGCCGCCGAGGTGGTGGACGCGGAGCATGTTGGTGGTGCCGGGGACGCCGGGGGGCGAGCCCGCGGTGATGATGACGACGTCGCCCGGGTTGAAGCGGTTGATCTTGGCGATCTGCTGGTCGACCATGTCCACCATCTCGTCCGTGGTGTCCACGAACGGCACGATGTGCGACTCGACGCCCCAGCTGAGCGTCAGCTGGTTGCGGGTGTCCTCGTCGGTGGTGAAGGCGATGATCGGCTGGGTCGCGCGGTAGCGCGAGAGCCGGCGGGCGGTGTCGCCGGACTGGGTGAACGCCACCAGCCCCCGGCCGCCGAGGAAGTCGGAGATCTCGCACGCGGCACGCGCGATCGAACCGCCCTGCGTGCGCGGCTTCTTGCCCGGCACGAGCGGCTGCAGGCCCTTGCTGAGCAGCTCCTGCTCGGCCGCCGTGACGATCTTCGACATCGTCTTCACGGTCTCGATCGGATACGCGCCCACGCTCGACTCGGCCGACAGCATGACCGCGTCCGCGCCGTCCAGGATCGCGTTGGCCACGTCGGAGGCCTCGGCGCGGGTCGGACGGGAGTTGGTGATCATCGACTCCATCATCTGGGTCGCGACGATCACCGGCTTGGCGTTGCGGCGGCACAGCTCGACCAGGCGCTTCTGCACCATGGGGACCCGCTCCAGCGGGTACTCGACGGCGAGGTCGCCACGGGCGACCATCACACCGTCGAACGCCATCACGACGTCCTCCATGTTCTCCACCGCCTGCGGCTTCTCCACCTTGGCGATGACGGGGACCCGGCGGCCCTCCTCGTCCATGACCCGGTGGACGTCGGCGACGTCCTTGGCGTCCCGGACGAAGGACAGTGCGACCAGGTCCGCGCCCATGCGCAGCGCGAACCGCAGGTCCTCGATGTCCTTCTCGCTGAGCGCGGGCACGTTGACGGCCGTGCCGGGCAGGTTGATGCCCTTGTGGTCGGAGATGACCCCGCCCTCGATGACGATGGTCCGCACCCGCGGGCCCTCGACGTCGAGGACCTTGAGCTCGACGTTGCCGTCGTTGATGAGGACCTGGTCGCCGCGCGAGACGTCGCCGGGCAGGCCCTTGTAGGTCGTGCCGCAGATCGTCTTGTCGCCGGGCACGTCGTCGGTGGTGATGGTGAACTCGTCACCCCGCACCAGCTCGACGGGGCCCTCGGCGAAGGTCTCGAGGCGGATCTTGGGGCCCTGGAGGTCGGCGAGGACGCCGATGGCCCGGCCGGTCTCCTTGGCGGCGGCACGGACACGGTCGTACCGGCCCTGGTGCTCGGCGTGGGAGCCGTGGCTGAAGTTGAAACGGGCCACGTTCATGCCGGCCTCGATCAGCGACACGAGCATTTCGTGGGAGTCGACCGCGGGGCCGAGAGTACAGACGATTTTCGAACGGCGCATGAGGCGATCCTATCGGTTTGTTTCGCAACGGAATATTCCGTCTGGCGGAAGATACAAATGAGAAGGAGCGTGCTCAGTTGCTTTCCTGCTCAGTTTGTCTTTTTGACCAGTGCGTAGGTCTGGGTCGCGATCTCCAGTTCCTCGTCCGTCGGCACCACGGCGACCGCCACCCGCGCGCCGGCGGGCGAGATCAGCCGCGGCTCGTCACCGCGTACCGCGTTCAGCTCGGCGTCCACCGCCAGGCCCAGGGAGCCCAGGCCCGCGACGGCCGCCTCCCGCACCGGCGCCGCGTTCTCCCCGACCCCGGCGGTGAACGCCACCGCGTCCACGTGCCCGAGCACGGCGTAATAGGCGCCGATGTACTTCTTCAGCCGGTGAATGTAGATGTCGAACGCGAGCTTCGCCCGCTCGTCGCCCTCGTCCACGCGCCGGCGGATCTCCCGCATGTCGTTGTCCCCGCACAGCCCGACGAGTCCGCTCTTCTTGTTGAGAAGAGCATCGATTTCGTCGATGGACATTCCACCGACACGAGCCAAATGGAAGATGACGGCAGGGTCGACGTCTCCCGAGCGCGTACCCATGACGAGACCTTCCAAGGGCGTCAGTCCCATCGACGTGTCCACACAGCGGCCCCTCTCGACGGCCGACGCCGAGGCCCCGTTGCCGAGGTGCAGCACGATGACGTTCACCTCCTCGGGAGACCTGCCCAGCAGCTTCGCCGTCGCCCGGGAGACGTACGCGTGCGACGTCCCGTGGAAGCCGTAGCGCCGTACCCGGTGCGCGTCCGCGGTCTCGACGTCGATCGCGTAGCGGGCCGCCGACTCCGGCATCGTCGTGTGGAAGGCGGTGTCGAACACGGCGACCTGCGGCAGGTCGGGCCGCAGCGCCGTCGCCGTGCGGATGCCGGTCAGGTTCGCCGGGTTGTGCAGCGGTGCGACCGGGATCAGCCGCTCGATCTCGGCGAGCACGGCGTCGTCGACCACCGTCGGCCGGGTGAAGTGCCTGCCGCCGTGCACGACCCGGTGCCCGATGGCGGCGAGCTCGGGGGAGTCCAGCCCGAGACCGTCCCCGGCCAGCTCCTGCGCGACGGCCTTCAGCGCCGCGTCGTGGTCGGCGAACGGCCCGTTCTGCTCACGGGACCCGCCGCCGGCGGCGAGCGGGGTGTGCTTCAGCCGCGAGGTCCGCTCGCCGATGCGCTCGACGAGCCCGCTCGCCAGCCGGCTGCTGTCCCGCATGTCGAGCAGCTGGTACTTCACCGACGAGGAGCCGGAGTTGAGGACGAGGACACGGGTCGCGCTCACAGGTCGGTCGCCTTCTCACTGGAGGTCGGGCCGGCCGTCCGGCCGTTCCGGGACGGGATCTGGGCCTGGATGGCCGTGATGGCCACGGTGTTGACGATGTCCTGGACGAGAGCGCCCCGGGACAGGTCGTTGACCGGCTTGCGCAGCCCCTGCAGCACCGGTCCCACCGCGATAGCACCGGCCGAACGCTGCACGGCCTTGTAGGTGTTGTTGCCGGTGTTCAGGTCCGGGAAGATCAACACGCTGGCCTGGCCCGCGACTTCGGACCCCGGCAGCTTGGTGGCGGCGACGGTCGGCTCGACGGCGGCGTCGTACTGGATCGGCCCCTCGATCTTCAGGTCGGGACGCCGCCCGCGCACCAGCTCCGTCGCCTCCCGCACCTTGTCGACGTCCGCGCCCGAGCCGGAGGTGCCGGTGGAGTACGACAGCATCGCGATCCGCGGCTCCACGCCGAACTGCGCGGCGGTGGCGGCCGCCTGGACGGCGATGTCGGCGAGTTGCTCGGCGTCCGGGTCGGGGTTCACCGCGCAGTCGCCGTAGACCAGGACCTTGTCGGCGAGGCACATGAAGAACACCGACGACACGATGTCGGCGTCCGGCTTGGTCTTGATGATCTCGAACGCCGGCCGGATGGTGGCCGCCGTCGAGTGCACGGACCCGGAGACCATGCCGTCGGCGAGGCCTTCCTGCACCATGAGCGTGCCGAAGTAGTTCACGTCGGAGACGACGTCGTAGGCCAGCTCGACGGTGACGCCCCGGTGGGCGCGCAGCGCGGCGTACTTCTCGGCGAAGGCATCGCGCAGCTCGCTGGTCGCGGGGTCGATGAGCCGGCAGTCGCCGAGGTCGATGCCGAGGTCGGCGGCCTTCTTGCGGATCTGGTCCACCGGCCCGAGCAGGGTGAGGTCGCACACGCCGCGGCGCAGCAGCACCTCGGCCGCGTGCAGGACCCGCTCCTCGGTCCCCTCCGGCAGCACGACCCGGCGCTTGTCGGAGCGGGCCTGTTCCAGGAGCTTGTGCTCGAACATCATCGGCGTGACGCGGTCGGTGCTGGGGGCGGAGACGCGCCGGAGCAGCTCCCCCGTGTCCACGTGCCGCTCGAACAGCCCCAGCGCGGTCTCCGCCTTGCGCGGTGTGGCCGCGTTCAGCTTGCCCTCCAGGGAGAACAGCTGCTCGGCGGTGAGGAAGCTGTTGCCCGGCACCGAGACGACGGGAGTGCCGGGGGCGAGGCGGGCGGCGAGCGTCAGGACCTGCCCCGTCGGGACCTCGCCCAGGGTGAGCAGCAGACCGGCGATCGGCGGGGTGCCGGCGCTGTGCGCGGCCAGCGAGCCGATCACCAGGTCCGCCCGGTCTCCCGGGGTGACGACGAGACAGCCCGGCGTCAGCGCCTCGAGGAAGTTCGGCAGCATCGCCCCGCCGAAGACGAAGTCGAGGGCGTCGCGGGCCAGCCCGGAGTCGTCGCCGAGGAGCACCGTCGCGCCGAGGGCGTGACTGATCTGCGAGACGGTCGGCGCGGAGAGCGCGGGCTCGTCGGGCAGCACGTAACACGGCACGGGCACCCGGGTGGCGAGCCGGGAGGCGATCTCCTCCCGGTCCTCCCGGTCGACCCGGTTGGTCACCATGGCGAGGACGTCGCAGCCGAGACCCTGGTACGCCCGGTAGGCGTTGCGGGTCTCGGCGAGCACCGACTCCACCGTCTGCCTGCGGCCGCCGACGACCGGGATCACGGAAGCGCCGAACTCGTTGGCGAGGCGCGCGTTGAGGGCGAGTTCGTCCGGGAACTGGGTGTCGGCGTAGTCGGTGCCCAGGACGAGGACGACGTCGTAGGCGCGGGTGACGCGGTGGAAGCGGTCCACGAGCGTGGAGACCAGTTCGTCCGCGCCCTGCTCCGCCTGGAGGGCGGACGCCTCGTGGTAGTCCATGCCGTAGACCGTGGCCGGATCCTGCGCCAGCCGGTAGCGCGCACGCAGCAGTTCGAAGAGCCGGTCGGGCCCGTCGTGGACGAGGGGACGGAACACGCCCACCCGGTCGACCTGCCGGGTCAGGAGCTCCATGACCCCCAGTTCGACGACCTGGCGGCCGTCGCCGCGGTCGATGCCGGTCACGTACACGCTGCGGGTCACGCCAGCTCTCCGTTTCGTTCCGGGGCACTCGGTCCTGGGTACTTGCTCCGGAGTACTCGCTCCGGGGCGTCCGCCGCGGGGCACTGTTCCGGGACACAAAAATCGCCCACCTAGGTGAGCAGATCCCTCTTGACAATACCCCTGGCCGTGGTTAAGACGCCCGTCAAGAGACAGCGCGCTCGGCGGCGTGAAACAATCGGATCCGGCTCACCGGCAACGACAGCGAGCAGGAGACACAGCACGATGCGCATCGGAGTTCTCACGGCAGGCGGCGACTGCCCCGGCCTGAACGCAGTGATCCGGTCGGTCGTGCACCGCGCCGTCGACCATTACGGCGACGAGGTCATCGGCTTCGAGGACGGCTACGCCGGGCTCCTCGACGGCCGCTACCGGGGACTCGACCTCAACGCGGTGAGCGGCATCCTGGCCCGCGGCGGCACCATCCTCGGCTCCTCCCGACTGGAGCGCGACCGGCTGCGCGAGGCCTGCGAGAGCGCCTCCGACATGATCCACGACTTCGGCATCGACGCGCTCATCCCGATCGGCGGCGAGGGCACGCTGACGGCGGCGCGGATGCTGTCCGACGCCGGACTGCCGGTGGTGGGCGTACCCAAGACGATCGACAACGACATCTCCTCCACCGACCGCACCTTCGGCTTCGACACGGCGGTCGGTGTCGCCACCGAGGCGATGGACCGCCTGAAGACGACCGCGGAGTCGCACCAGCGGGTCATGGTCGTCGAGGTCATGGGCCGCCACGCGGGATGGATCGCGCTGGAGTCCGGGATGGCGGCGGGCGCGCACGGCATCTGCCTGCCCGAACGGCCCTTCGACCCCGCCGACCTGGTGAAGATGGTCGAGGAGCGGTTCGCACGCGGGAAGAAGTTCGCGGTGATCTGCGTCGCCGAGGGCGCGCACCCGGCCGACGGCACCATGGACTACAGCAAGGGCGCGATCGACCAGTTCGGCCACGAGCGCTTCCAGGGCATCGGCACGGCGCTGGCCTACGAGCTCGAGCGGCGGCTCGGCAAGGAGGCCCGCCCGGTGATCCTCGGTCACGTCCAGCGCGGCGGCGTCCCGACGGCGTACGACCGTGTCCTCGCGACCCGCTTCGGGTGGCACGCGGTGGAGGCGGCGCACCGCGGCCAGTTCGGGCAGATGACGGCGCTGCGCGGAACGGACGTGGTGATGGTGCCGCTGGCCGAGGCGGTCACCGAGCTGAAGACGGTCCCGCAGGACCGGATCATCGAGGCCGAGTCGGTCTTCTAGACCGGGCGCCGCCTTCGTTCCCCACTGCGCCTCCGTTCCCCGGGCCGCCTCGTACCCCGCGCGGCCCGGGGAGTCTTCCCGGCGTCTTCTCCTCCTCGGGCGGTCCGGTTCGCCACGCCCGTCCAGAATCGGTCGACCCGGTCGAGGAAGTCCCGGCCGGCGTCGCCCGCCACGCCGCCACGCCGGCCGCGCCGCCTTCGCCCCAGCTCGGGGTGGTGACCATCTCGCGGGACTCGCGAGATCAGCGGCCCTTCGCCGCCCCCCTGACCCACCGGTACACCAACTCGGGGCGTCCCACCTGCCCGTACAGCGGCTTGCGCTCGGCCCGGCCCGACTCCACCAGATGCTCCAGATAACGCCGGGCGGTGATCCGGGAGATGCCCACCGCCTCGGCCACGCCGGCCGCCGTCAGACCCTCCCGCGTCTCCCGTACCGTCGTCGTGACGCGTTCCAGGGTCGGGGCGCTCAGGCCCTTGGGCAGGGCGGCCGGTCCGGGGGCGCGCAGGGCGGCCAGCGCCCGGTCGACCTCGTCCTGACCGCTGGCCTCGCCCGCCGCGCCGCGGAACTCGGCGTACCGGACCAGCCGGTCCCGCAGAGTTGCGAACGTGAACGGCTTCAGCACGTACTGGACGACGCCCAGCGAGACGCCCTCCCGGACCACGGTGAGGTCCCGCGCCGACGTCACCGCGATCACGTCCGCGTGGTAGCCCGCCGCCCGCAGCGAACGGGCCAGTTGCAGCCCGTGCGCGTCGGGGAGGTGCAGGTCCAGCAGGAGCAGGTCCACCGGCGTGCGGTCCAGCAGCCGCCGGGCCTCCGCCCCGGTGTGCGCCTTGCCCACGGCGACGAACCCCGGCACCCGTCCGACGTACATGACGTGGGCGTCCGCGGCGACCGGGTCGTCCTCCACGACCAGCACTCTGATCGGTTCCTCGTTCATCCTCTGCCTCCCGAACCCGACACGGATCCGGAGGTACCGGATGCGGCCTTCGTGCGCAACGGCAGGCGCACCGCGAACTCGGCCCCGCCGCCCGCCGCCTCCGTCACCGACAGCGTTCCCTCGTGCCGCTGCACCGCCTGCCGGACCAGCGCGAGACCGAGGCCCCGCCCGCCCGGCCCGGCCGGTTTCGTGGAGAAGCCGCGTTCGAAGACCTGGGAGGCGTGCGCCGGATCCACACCCGTCCCCGTGTCCGCGACCCGGAGCAGCAGTTCGGGGCCCTCCGTGGACGCCGTCACCGTCACCTTCGCCCGGACGCTGCCCTGGGCGGCGTCCACCGCGTTGTCGATGAGGTTGCCGAGGATCGTCACCAGGTCGCGGGCGGGCAGGGTCTCGGGCAGCAGACCGTCGTCCAGCGTGCTCTCCTGCGAGACCACCAGCTCCACGCCCCGCTCGTTCGCCTGCGCCGTCTTGCCCAGCAGCAGGGCCGCCAGGACCGGCTCGCTGACGGCCGCGACCACCTGGTCCGTCAGCGCCTGTGCCAGCTCCAGTTCCGCCGTCGCGAAGTCCACGGCCTCCTCGGCGCGCCCCAGCTCGATCAGCGAGACGACCGTGTGGAGCCGGTTGGCCGCCTCGTGGGCCTGCGAGCGCAGGGCCTGGGTGAAGCCGCGCTCGGAGTCCAACTCGCCCATCAGGGACTGGAGTTCCGTGACATCGCGCAGGGTCGCCACCGTCCCGCGCCGTTCGCCGCCGGACACCGGGGAGGTGTTCACCACCAGCACCCGGTCCGCCGTCAGATGCACCTCGTCCACCCGGGGCTCCGAGGCGAGCAGCGCGCCCGTCAGCGGGGCCGGCAGGCCGAGCTCCGCCACCGACGCGCCGACCACGTCCCCCGAGACGCCCAGCAGCTCACGGCCCCCGTCGTTGATCAGGGCCACCTTGTACTGTCCGTCCAGCATCAGCAGCCCCTCGCGGACCGCGTGCAGCGCGGCCTGGTGGTAGTCGTGCATCCGGCTCAGCTCGGTCGCGTTCATGCCGTGGGTGTGGCGGCGCAGGGACGCGTTGATGACGTACGTGCCGATCGCGCCGAGCGTGAGCGCGCCGACCGCCCACGCGAACAGGGCCGTCACCTGGTCCTGCACCCGCGCGCTGATCGCCTCGACCCGGATGCCGGCGCTGACCAGGCCGATGATCCGCTTGTCGTCGTCCCTGATGGGGGTGACCGCGCGGACGGACGCGCCGAGGGTGCCGGTGTAGGTCTCGGTGAACGTGCGGCCCGCCAGCGCCTTCGCCGTGTTGCCGCGGAAGCGCTGGCCGATCTGGTCCACGTCCGGGTGGGTCCAGCGGATCCCCTCGGTGTTCATGATCGTCACGAAGTCGACGTCGGTGTCGAGCATGACGCGGTGGGCATAGGGCTGGAGCTCGGCCGTGGGGTTCGCGGTGTGGATCGCCGCCCGGACCGAGGGGGAGTCGGCCACCGAGCGGGCCACCGCCGTGGCCTGGCGGCCCGCGGCCTCCTCGGCCTGCCGGCCGTCGTTGACGTACGTGAACAGCGCGTATCCCGCGACGACGGCCGCTATCAGCACCGCCTGCATGGCGAACAGCTGGCCGGCCAGGCTGCGGGGGCGGGGGAGGGCGGGGAGGCGCATGTCGTCAGTGTGCCCCCGAGGTCAATCGTGAACTAAATGAACGGAAGGGTGACCGCCCTCACAGCGGCACGGGATAGTCACGGCATCCCCCACAACTCCCCGGACGTGAGCCGCACGCCGGTGATGCCGACGAAGACGTCAAGGAGGGCAGCCGTGGCCGCCAGCAGCACCCCCGATACGGCACCTGCCGCACCCGCCGTGAAGCGGGACCGCACCCACTACCTGTACATCGCGGTGATCGTCGCGGTCGCCATCGGCATCGCCGTGGGTCTCGCCGCCCCCGACTTCGCCGTCGAGCTGAAGCCCATCGGCACCGGATTCGTGAACCTGATCAAGATGATGATCTCGCCGATCATCTTCTGCACGATCGTTCTCGGCATCGGATCCGTACGGCAGGCCGCCAAGGTCGGCAAGGTCGGCGGTATCGCGCTCGGCTACTTCGTGGTCATGTCACTCGTGGCGCTCACCATCGGCCTGGTCGTCGGCAACATCCTGGAGCCCGGCAGCGGCCTCCACATCACCGACGCGGTGAAGGAGACCGGCCAGGCGCAGGTCTCGGCCGAGGCCAAGGACACCACCGAGTTCCTGCTCGGCATCATCCCCACCACGATCCTCTCCGCGTTCACCCAGCCGGACGTCCTGCAGACCCTGCTGATCGCGCTGCTCTGCGGTTTCGCCATCCAGGGCATGGGCAAGGCCGGCCGGCCGATCCTGCGCGGTGTCGAGCACATCCAGCGGCTCGTCTTCCGCATCCTCGCGATGGTCATGTGGGTCGCCCCGATCGGCGCGTTCGGCGCGATGGCCGCGGTCGTCGGCTCGGCGGGCGTGGACGCGCTCAAGAGCCTCGCCGTCCTGATGCTCGGCTTCTACACCACGTGTTTCCTGTTCGTCTTCATCGTGCTCGGCGCGCTCCTGAGGATCTTCACGGGCCTGAACATCCTGACGTTCTTCAAGTACCTCGCCCGTGAGTTCCTGCTGATCCTGTCCACCTCCTCCTCCGAGTCCGCGCTGCCGCGCCTCATCGCGAAGATGGAGCACCTGGGCGTCAGCAAGCCCGTCGTCGGCATCACCGTCCCGACCGGCTACTCCTTCAACCTCGACGGCACCATGATCTACATGACCATGGCGTCCCTGTTCATCGCCGACGCCATGGGCACGCCGATGTCGATCGGTGAGCAGATCCCGCTGCTGCTCTTCCTGTTCGTCGCCTCCAAGGGCGCGGCCGGCGTCACCGGCGCGGGTATGGCGACCCTGGCCGGCGGTCTGCAGTCGCACAAGCCCGCCCTGGTGGACGGCATGGGCCTCATCGTCGGCATCGACCGCTTCATGAGCGAGGCCCGCGCCCTCACCAACTTCGCCGGCAACGCCGTCGCCACGGTCCTCATCGGCACCTGGACCAAGGAGATCGACAAGGAGCGCGTCCGGCTGGTGCTGGCGGGCGGCCTGCCGTTCGACGAGAAGACCCTGCTGGACCACGACGACCAGAACGACCACGACGACCACGACGACGTCGTCGCGGCGGACCTGCCCGAGCAGCGCGAAGAGGGCGAGAAGGAACTCGCCAAGGCCTGACGGCCCCCGGACTCCGGGTGTCCGGCCCCGCCTGAACCGGGGCCGGACATCCGGCCATCTCCTCCCCGCCGCTACCGGGACCCACCGACTCCGGGCGGCCGAGCCCTCCCCCGTGGCCCGGCCGCCCGGTTCTTCGCGTCCTCCCTCCCCGCTCGGCCCGGCGCTCCGCGCCCCAGCGCCGGGCGGTCGCCCGAGCCCGGCGGGACTTGTGGAACCCGCCTCAGACCTGAACCGCCCCGCGCTCCCGCCGCCCCCGGCGTACCGCCTCGTCCAGGCGGCTCAGGGCGTCCGGCTCCAGCAGCAGGCCGGCCGCGGCGGCCGAGGCCCGGATCGTCTCCGGGCGGGTCGCGCCCGGGATCGGGACGACGGCGGGGGAGCGGGCCAGGAGCCAGGCGAGGCAGACCTGCTGAGGGCTCGCCCCGTTCTCGCGGCCGATCTCGTGGAACGCGCCGAAGCGCTGCTCGCCGCCCGCCGGGGACGGTCCGTCCAGGGAACTGCGGGAGATGCCGCCCAGCGGACTCCACGGGAGGAACACCAGCCCCAGTTCGGCCGCCAGCAGCAGTTCGGGCTCGCTGTCGCCGACGGCCGGGGAGAAGCGGTTCTGGACCGACACGAGCCGGTCGCCGAGGATCGCGTGGGCCCGCCCGATCTGGTCCACGTCCGCGTTGGAGACACCGGCCAGCCGGATCTTCCCCTCGTCGAGCAGGTCCCGCAGCGCGCCCACGGACTCCTCGAAGGGGACCGACGGGTCGGGCTTGTGCAGCTGATAGAGGCCGATCGCCTCGACGCCGAGCCGCCGCAGGGAGGCCTCCGCGGCGGCCTTCAGATGCCGGGGGTCGCCGTTCACCGTCCAGTCCGCCGCGCCGCCCGGTCTGCCCCGGCCGCCCTTCGTCGCCACGAGGACGTCGTCCGTGTCACCGCCGTAGGACGCGAGTGCGCGGGCCAGCAGGCGTTCGTTGTGGCCGGGCTCCCCGCCTGGCAGGTGATAGGAGTCGGCCGTGTCCAGCAGGGTGACGCCGGCGTCCAGCGCGGCGTGCACCGTGGCCAGGGCGCGGGCCTCGTCGGGGCGTCCCTCGACGGACAGCGGCATCGCGCCGAGCCCGATCGCGCTCACCCGCAGTCCGCCGAGCAGACGGTGACGCACGTCAGTTCACCGTCCCGAGGGTCTCGGCGACCGCGCGCGGCAGCCACTGCCGGGCGTCGCCGAACGCGAATCCGAGCCCGACGGCGCGGGAGTTGTCCATGGCGTAGCCGCGGCGGAAGGCGAACGGCGACACCGCGCCGGCCTCGGCCGACCGGAACACGGTCCTGCCCTGCGGGACCCGCGCGCCCACCGCCTCGCACAGGTCCCGCGTGGTCAGCGTGCCGTGCGAGGCGGCGTTGACCGGGCCGGTGAAGTCCTCGCCCACCGCCCAGAACAGGAAGTCGGCGATCTCCTCGACATGGATGTAGGTCGCCGGCCGGTTCACCGCCGGCACGGTGATCGGGTCGCCGCTGCGCAGCCGGGCGGCGTAGTGCTGGAGCCGTCCCGTGAAGTCGTCGTCCCCGCCGAGGACGTGCGCGACGCGGACGGCCGTCCAGGGGAGGCCGGCGGCGGCCGCGAAGACCGCCTCCGCCTGCCGCTTGCCCTCGCCGTAGTGGCCCTCGACGAACTCGGCCTCCTCCCAGGGCAGTCCGGTGTCCACCGACACCTTCAACGGGTCGACGGCCTCCTCCGGCACGAGCGCTGCGGAGTCCTCGTGCTCGTACACCTCCACCGTCGACGTCATCACGTAGCGGCGGGTGCGGCCGGTGAACACCCGGCGGGCGACGCCCGCCTGGCGCGGGGTGTAGCAGACCTGGTCCACGACGACGTCGAAGGACCGGGCCCCGAGGGCCGCGTTCAGCGCGGCCTCGTCGTCGCGGTCGACGATCAGGTGGACCGCGCCCGGGGGCGGCGGCGACGATCCGCGGTTCAGCACCGTGACCCGGTCCCCGGCGGCCAGCAGCCGGGCGATCAGCCGCTTGCCGAAATAGCGGTTCCCGCCGATCACCAGCACTTCTCGTGTCTTTACCGCGTGCGCCTTTTCCATGACCATGATTCTTCCTGCGTATCCGCACGTGATGAAGGGCTGACCATGGGAGTTCCGGCCGCTGTACCGAAAGAAGACCGGCAGATCCGCGCCGCGGCCGTCGAAACCTCGGTGGCCTTCGACGCGGTGGACCGTCAGATCCTGGAGCTGCTCCAGACCGACGGCCGGATCAAGCTCAGTGAGCTGGGCCGCCGGGTGCGGCTGAGCCCGGCGGCGGTGTCGGAGCGGGTGCGGCGGCTGGAGAGCGCGGGGGTGATCAGCGGTTACGGGGCGCACGTCGTCCCGGCCCGGCTCGGTTACGGCATCCAGGCGTTCATCCGGGTCGACCCGCACGGCGGGTACACCCTGAAGCATCCGAGGACGCTGGAGCTGATCGGCCGCCCCGAGATCATCGAGGTGCACCACGTGGTGGGCGAGGACTGCTGGATCCTCAAGACCGCGGTACGGGACACGGTCCACCTGGAGGAGGTTCTCGAAGCGGTCTCCGCACTCGGCCGCACGACGACGTCGATCGTGCTCACCTCGCCGGTGGTGCGCAAACCGCTCTTGCCCTGACGTCGGCGTCAAGGCTTACGGTCGTGGACATGCGCATCGGAGAGCTGGCCGCGCGGGCCGGGACGACGACCCGGACGCTGCGGTACTACGAGTCGCGCGGGCTGCTGCCCGCGCGGCGCGGCGACAACGGGTACCGGACGTACGACGAGAGCGACCTGCGGCTGCTGCGGCAGATCAGGACGCTGCAGGACTTCGGGTTCGACCTGGAGGAGACCCGGCCCTTCGTGGAGTGTCTGCGGGCCGGGCATCCGCAGGGCGACTCGTGTCCGGCGTCGCTCGTGGTCTACCGCCGCAAGCTCGACGAGCTGGACGCGCTCATCGGCGAGCTGCGGGCGGTCCGCGAGACGGTCGCCGGACAGCTCGTGCGGGCCGAGCGGGCGCGGGACGAGCTGGCGGCCGAGGCGCTGGTTCCGGGGGGTCCGGAGCCGGGGTGCGAACTGGGAGGGCGAGGACTGTGATCAAGGCGGACGGCGTGACCGAGGTGACGGACGAGGATTTCGGGGCGCAGGTGCTGGAGGCGGAACTGCCGGTGCTCGTGCAGTTCACGGCCGAGTGGTGCGGCCCCTGCCGGCAGCTGGGCCCGGTGCTGGGCAGCATCGCCGAGGAGGAGGGCGAGCGGCTGAAGGTCGTCCGGCTGGACGTGGACCGCAATCCGCGGACCGCGATCGCGTACCACGTGCTGTCGACGCCCACCCTCATGGTGTTCCGGGGCGGTGAGCCCGTGCGGTCCATGGTGGGGGCCCGGCCCAGGCGCAGGCTGCTGGAGGAGATCGCCGACGTGCTCCGACCCGGCCGGCCGGACACCGGTGCCGCATAAGGGCCCTGCCGCACAGGGATCCGCATACGAAGAAATCCCCCGAGCAATTGTGCTCGGGGGATTTCTCGGCGTATATTGAGTGATTCGCGACTTCATTTGACTGAAGTCGTAATGCGGTTCACTGAAGGCATCATATCCGGGCGGGAGCTGAATTGTCAAACGCCGATTTCGAATTGCAGCGCGAGCAGGAATTCATCGACGATCTGTACGCGCGCGTGGACGCCCTGCGCGGCGACACCGAGGTCTCCGTCACGGACGCGCTCGCCCAGGGCGACACCCCCATGCAGGCCCGGCTCGAACGGGACATCCTCGTCGCCGAGCGCTCGGGACTGCTCGCCGCGCTGAACGCGGTCGACGGCTCCCTGTGCTTCGGCCGCGTCGACCTCGCCTCCGGAGTCCACCACCACATCGGCCGCATCGGCCTGCGCACCGGTGACGCCGAACGCACACCGGTCCTGATCGACTGGCGGGCCGACGTCGCCCGCCCGTTCTACCTCGCCACCGGCCACACCCCGATGGGGCTGCGCAGGCGGCGGCACCTCACGAGCGAGGGCCGCCGGGTCACCGCCCTGCACGACGAGATCCTCGACATCGGCGACCCCACCCGCACCGGTCACGAGGACCCGACCGGCGACGCCGTCCTGCTCGCGGCGCTCGACTCGGCACGCACCGGCCGCATGCACGACATCGTGCAGACCATCCAGGCCGAGCAGGACGAGATCATCCGCGCCCCGCACCGAGGGGTGCTGGTGGTCGAGGGCGGTCCCGGCACCGGCAAGACGGCCGTCGCCCTGCACCGCGCCGCCTACCTTCTCTACGAGCACCGGCGGCTGCTCGCCAGACGGGCCGTCCTGATCGTCGGCCCCAACCCCGCCTTCCTCGGCTACATCGGCGAGGTGCTGCCCGCGCTCGGCGAGACGGGCGTGCTCCTCGCGACGGTCGGCGAGCTGTTCCCCGGTGTGCGGGCGACGGCCGCCGACACCCGCGAGGCGGCCGCGGTCAAGGGCCGCGCCGACATGGCCGACGTCCTCGCCGACGTCGTACGCGACTGGCAGGCCCTGCCCGACCCGGTCGTCGCCATCGAGCACGACCGCGAGATCCTCATGCTCGACGACGGCCTCGTGCGGGTGGCCCGCGAACGCACCCGGGCCGCCGGGCTGCCGCACAACGCGGCCCGCGAGCACTTCGAGGGCCACATCCTCAACACGCTCACCGACATGGTCGCCGAGCGCCTGGGCACCGACCCCTTCGACGGCGCCAACCTCCTCGACCCGAGCGACGTCACCCAGATCCGCGACGAGCTCGCCGAGAACCCCGAGGTGTGGGCCGCCGTCGACCAGCTGTGGCCCCGGCTGACCCCGCAGCGCCTGGTGGCGGACTTCCTCGCCGACCCGGTGGGCTACGTCTCCGACGACGACGCGGCCGTCATCCGCCGTCCGGTGACCCGTGCCTGGACGGTGGCCGACGTGCCGCTCCTCGACGAGGCCGCCGAACTGCTCGGCGAGGACGACCGGGTGACGCGGGCCCGGGCGGAACGGGAGCGCGAGACGCAGATCGCCTACGCGCAGGGCGTCCTGGACGTCTCGTACGCCTCGCGCACCTACGAGTTCGACGACAAGCACGAGGAGGACTCCGAGGTCCTGTCCGCACACGACATCATCGACGCCGAGCGGTTCGCCGAGCGGCACGAGGAGGACGACCACCGCAGCGCCGCCGAACGCGCGGCGGCCGACCGGACCTGGGCGTTCGGCCACATCATCGTCGACGAGGCGC
Organism: Streptomyces sp. P3; assembly: GCF_003032475.1. NCBI lineage: Bacteria > Bacillati > Actinomycetota > Actinomycetes > Kitasatosporales > Streptomycetaceae > Streptomyces > Streptomyces sp. P3. The sequence continues at coordinate 535,058 of NZ_CP028369.1, read as the reverse complement.
AGGAGCTGTCGCCGATGGCGTGGCGGCTCCTCATGCGGCGCTGCCCGACCCGCTCGATGACGCTGGTCGGCGACCCCGCGCAGACCGCCGAGGCGGCCGGCGTCGGATCGTGGGCGGACATTCTCGAGCCGTACGTGCAGGACCGCTGGGAGCACACCCGCCTGGGCGTCAACTACCGCACCCCGGCCGAGATCATGGAGGTGGCGGCGGCGGTCGTACGCGCCGAGCACCCGGACTTCGTACCGCCGAGCTCGGTCCGGTCCACCGGCGTGCGGCCGTGGGCGCGCGCGACCGACGACCTGCCGGGCGCGGTGGCCGAGGCGGCCCGGGAGCTGACGCCCGCCGAGGGGCGGCTCGCGGTCATCGCCCCGCGCGGTCTGCACCGGCGGCTCGCGGCACGGCTGGACGGCGTGACCGCCGGTGCGGAGCCCGACCTCACGCGGACCGTCGTCCTGCTGGACCCCCGTCAGTCCAAGGGGCTCGAGTTCGACTCCGTCCTCGTGGTGGAGCCGTCCCGGTACGGCACCAGCGACCTGTACGTGGCGCTGACCCGTGCGACGCAACGGCTCGGCGTGCTGCACAGCCGCCCCCTGCCGAAGGCGCTGGCCGAGGCGTTCGCGTCACCCGGGACCGGCACGGTGTGACGGTCCGAACCCGCGTCGCTCCCGGGTCCGGGGCGGGGACCCGGGGTCGGCACGGTGTGCGGGCGGCGGGAGGGGCCGTCCGCACACCGCGGCGCCGGCGCGGGCCGGCACGGGCGCGGACAGGCTCAGGCGGGCCGCAGCCACACGGTCGCCAGCGGGGGCAGCGTCAGCCGGATGCTCGCCGGCCTGCCGTGCGAGCCCTGCGGCTCCGGCTTGACCGGGTCGGGGTGGCCGACGCCGCTGCCGCCGTACCGCTCGGCGTCGGTGTTGAGGGCCTCGTGCCAGGCCGGGACGTCGTCCGGGACCCCCAGCCGGTAGTCCCGGCGGACGACGGGGGACAGGTTGGAGACGGACAGCAGCAAGGAGCCCTCCGCGTCGCGCCGCAGGAAGGCGAAGACGTTGTCCTCGGCGGCGTCCCCGACCACCCACTCGAAGCCCGCCGGATCGGTGTCCCGCTGCCACAGGGCGGGCACCGCCCGGTAGACGGCGTTGAGGTCGCGGACCAGGTCCCGCACGCCCCGGTGGTCGGCCTCCGCCCCGTACGCCGGATCCAGCAGCCACCAGTCGGGCCCGTGCGCCTCGGACCACTCCGCGCCCTGCGCGAACTCCTGCCCCATGAAGAGCAGCTGCTTGCCCGGATGGGCCCACATGTACGCCAGGTACGCCCGCAGGTCGGCGCGCTGCCGCCACCAGTCGCCCGGCATCTTCGACACCAGCGACCGCTTGCCGTGCACGACCTCGTCGTGGGAGATCGGCAGCACGTAGTTCTCGCTGTACGCGTACACCATCGAGAACGTCATCTCGTGGTGGTGGTACCTGCGGTGCACCGGCTCGTGACTCATGTACGCGAGCGAGTCGTGCATCCAGCCCATGTTCCACTTCAGCCCGAAACCGAGGCCGCCGAAGCCGCTGGGACCCGAGTGGTGGGTGGCCCGGGTCACCCCGTCCCACGCGGTGGACTCCTCGGCGATCGTCACGACGCCCGGGTTGCGGCGGTACACCGTCGCGTTCATCTCCTGCAGGAAGGCCACCGCGTCCAGGTTCTCCCGGCCGCCGTGCTCGTTCGGCGTCCACTGGCCCGCCTCGCGCGAGTAGTCCAGGTAGAGCATGGAGGCGACGGCGTCCACCCGCAGGCCGTCGATGTGGAACTCCTCGCACCAGTAAGTGGCGTTCGCCACCAGGAAGTTGCGCACCTCACGCCGGCCGAAGTCGAACTCCAGCGTCCCCCAGTCGGGGTGGGCGGCGCGCAACGGGTCCGCGTGCTCGTACAGCGGCCGCCCGTCGAACTCGGCGAGGGCCCACTCGTCGCGCGGGAAGTGCGCCGGCACCCAGTCCATCAGGACGCCGATGCCGGCCCGGTGCAGCGCGTCCACCAGGTACCTGAAGTCGTCCGGAGTGCCCAGGCGGGCGGTGGGCGCGTAGAAGCCGGTGACCTGGTAGCCCCAGGACCCGCCGAAGGGATGCTCGGCGACCGGCATCAGCTCGACGTGCGTGAAGCCGAGGTCCCGCACATAGGCGGGCAGCTGCTCGGCCAGCTGACGATACGTCAGGCCTGGTCGCCAGGACGCCAGATGAAGCTCGTACACGGAGAACGGGGCCTCGTGCACGGGTATCTCGGCCCGCCGGGCCAGCCACTCGGCGTCACCCCACTCGTACAGCGAGGCGTCCACGACCGACGACGTGGCCGGCGGGACCTCCGTACGCCGCGCCATGGGGTCGGCGCGCAGGGTGTGCGAGCCGTCGGGACGAGTGATGTCGAACTTGTACAGCGCGCCCTCGCCGACCCCGGGCAGGAACAGCTCCCACACCCCGGACGACCCGAGGGACCGCATCGGACACCCGGTGCCGTCCCAGTAGTTGAACGTGCCCGCCAGCCGGACGCCGCGCGCGTTCGGGGCCCACACGGCGAAACCCGTGCCGCTCACGCCCTGGTGGGTCCTCGGGTGCGCGCCGAGCACCGTCCACAACTGCTCGTGCCGCCCCTCGCCGATCAGGTGCAGGTCCAGCTCGCCCAGGGTGGGCGTGAAGCGATAGGAGTCCTCGGTCTCCACGGTCGTGTCCTCGTACGTCACGAGGAGCCGGTAGTCCGGCGGCCGGGTGAGCGGCAGCAGACCGGAGAAGAACCCGTCGCCGTCGTCGTGGAGCACGGCGCGCAGCTCGCCGGCGACGACCTCCACCGCCCGCGCGTACGGGCGCAGCGCCCGGAACACCACCCCGCCCGGCGCGGGGTGCGCGCCCAGCACGGAGTGCGGGTCGTGATGCGTGCCCTCCAGCAGACGCGCGCGGTCGGCGGCGTCCGGGGCGCTCCGGAACTCCGCGACCGCCCCGGACGAGGGGTCCGCCTGCGGCAGCGGGTCGGCCTGCGGCGAGACGTCCGTCTCCGGCCGGGGGCCGGCCTGCGCGGAGGAGCCCGCCTGCGGTGAGACGTCCGTCTCCGGTGCGCCGTCCGGCGTCGGCGAGCGGCGCGCCTGTGGTGCGGAGTCGTCCGCCGGTGGTGCGACGGGAGACCTGCTGTTCTGTGTGGCGGCCTTCTCGACCTTCTTCGGGGTCACGGGCGGAGCCTCCTCAAGGCAGGTCGGGGGGTGCGGCGAGGCGTCGTATCGCGGACAGGGGCACGGGGAGCCAGTCCGGCCGGTGCCGGGCCTCGTAGACGACCTCGTAGATCGCCTTGTCCGTCTCGTAGGCCCGCAGCAGCACGGGGTCGGTCCGCGGATCGACGCCCGCCGCCTCGGCGTACCCGGAGCAGTAGGCCGCCCGGCAGGCGTGCGCCCAGCCCGGGGCCGGCGGGTCGGCGGAGTGGGCCGCGTAGTCGAAGGAGCGCAGCATGCCCGCCACGTCCCGCACGGCCGGCTGCGGCATCCGGCGCTCGCCCAGCGGTCTGGCCGGCTCGCCCTCGAAGTCGATCAGCGACCACTCGCCCGAGGCGGCGCGCAGACACTGTCCGAGGTGCAGGTCGCCGTGGACGCGCTGGGCGGTCCAGGTGCGGCCCTCGGCCGCGAGGCCGGCCAGCGCGGTGAAGGCGGTGCGCAGCGCGGGCGCGTACGGACGCAGTGCGGGCACCGCCTGCGCGGCCGCGTCGAGCCGCTCGACCATGCCGTGCACCGCCGGCCCCAGCTGCGCCTGGCCCAGCGTGGCCGTCGGCAGCGCCCGGGCCAGCGCCCCGTGCACCTCGGCCGTCGCCCGGCCCAGCGCCCTCGCCTCGGCGACGAAGTCCTCGCCCTTGGCCAGTTCCCGCAGCGCCAGCTCCCAGCCGTCCGCCGCGCCCTGCACATACGGCTGGAGCACGCCCAGGACGTACGACTCGTCCTCGCTCCCGTGGCCGGCGAGGTCCGCCCGCATCCACGCGGTCGGCGCGGGCACCCGGGGGCAGCCCTCGCGGGCCAGCGCCAGCGGCAGCTCCAGGTCCGGGTTGACGCCGGGCACCACCCGGCGCAACAGCTTCAGGATGAACGTATCTCCATAGATCACGGACGAGTTCGACTGCTCTCCCGTCAGCCGGCGCGGGACCAGCCCCGACCGGATCTCCTGCTGCGGGTCGCGCTCGCAACGCAGCGCGCCGATCCGCGTACCGGTGCGCAGCGCCTCCAGCAGCAGCTCGGCCGGCCGGGTGTCGTACAGCGCGTCGAAGACGGTCCGCCCGGTCAGCGGCCCCTGGGTCACGTGCCCGATCAGCGCGGGCGCGAGCCGGGGCGGCAGAGCCGCGCGGACGCCGATCAGCAGCTGGTAGCAGTCGCCCGGGGCCGCGCCCTGCCGGGCGCGCACCAGCAGGTGGTACAGGCCCAGCCGCGCTCCGGCCGGCAGCAGTTCGGTGGCCGCCACCAGCGAGAACCCGGTGACCGGACGTCCCTTGCCGGCGAACCAGCGCTGCCGGGGCAGCCACTCGCGCAGCAGGGGGTCCAGGGAGGCGAGGAGGTCGGGGCTCGTCTTGCCGGAGAGTGTGACAGTTTCCGCCATTACGTCACATTCCTTTCCCCGGGGGGTCGGGGTGTTACTGATGCGTGCCCCGGGCGGGGCGGCGGAAACCGCCCCGATGCGGGGTTCTAGACCACGTCCGTGCGGAGCCGGAACCAGTAGAAGCCGTGGCCGGCGAGGGTGAGCAGGTAGGGGAGTTCGCCGACGGGTGGGAAGCGGACTGTGCCGAAGAGTTCGACGGGGTAGCGGCCGTGGAAGCGGCTGAGGTCGAGTTCGGTGGGCTGGGCGAAGCGGGAGAAGTTGTGGACGCACAGGACGAGGTCGTCCTCGTGTTCGCGCAGGAAGGCGAGGACGGCGGGGTTGGAGGAGGGGAGTTCGGTGTAGGTGCCGAGGCCGAAGGCGGGGTTCTGTTTGCGGATCTCGATCATGCGGCGGGTCCAGTGCAGGAGCGAGGAGGGCGACGACATGGACGCCTCGACGTTGGTGACCTGGTAGCCGTAGACGGGGTCCATGATGGTGGGCAGGGAGAGGCGTCCGGGGTCGCAGGAGGAGAATCCGGCGTTGCGGTCGGGGGTCCACTGCATGGGGGTGCGGACGGCGTCGCGGTCGCCGAGCCAGATGTTGTCGCCCATGCCGATCTCGTCGCCGTAGTAGAGGATCGGGGAGCCGGGCAGGGAGAGCAGCAGGGCGGTGAAGAGCTCGATCTGGTTGCGGTCGTTGTCGAGGAGGGGTGCGAGGCGGCGGCGGATGCCGATGTTGGCGCGCATACGCGGGTCTTTGGCGTATTCGGCGTACATGTAGTCGCGTTCTTCGTCGGTGACCATTTCGAGGGTGAGCTCGTCGTGGTTGCGCAGGAAGATGCCCCATTGGCAGCTTGCGGGGATGGCGGGGGTCTTGGCGAGGATCTCGGAGACGGGGTGGCGTGATTCGCGGCGGACGGCCATGAAGATGCGGGGCATGACGGGGAAGTGGAATGCCATGTGGCATTCGTCGCCGCCGGAGGTGTAGTCGCCGAAGTAGTCGACGACGTCCTCGGGCCACTGGTTGGCCTCGGCCAGGATCACCGTGTCCGGATAGTGCGCGTCGACCTCTTTGCGGACCCGCTTGAGGAACTCGTGCGTGGCCGGGAGGTTCTCGCAGTTGGTGCCCTCCTCGGCGTACAGGTAGGGCACGGCGTCGAGGCGGAACCCGTCGATGCCCAGGTCCAGCCAGAACCGCAGCGCGGAGATCATCTCCTCCTGGACGGCGGGGTTCTCGTAGTTGAGGTCGGGCTGGTGGGAGAAGAAGCGGTGGAAGAAGTACTGCTTGCGGACGGGGTCGAAGGTCCAGTTGGAGACTTCGGTGTCGACGAAGATGATGCGGGCGTCGGGGTACTGCTTGTCGTCGTCGGCCCACATGTAGTAGTCGCCGTAGGGTCCGTCGGGGTTGTTGCGGGATTCCTGGAACCACGGGTGCTGGTCGCTGGTGTGGTTCATGACGAAGTCGATGATGACGCGCATGCCGCGTTGGTGGGCGGCGTCGACGAATTCGACGAAGTCGGCGAGGTCGCCGAACTCGGGGAGGACGGCGGTGTAGTCGGAGACGTCGTAGCCGCCGTCGCGCAGGGGTGACTTGAAGAAGGGCGGGAGCCAGAGGCAGTCGACTCCGAGCCATTGCAGGTAGTCGAGTTTGGCGGTGATGCCTTTGAGGTCGCCGATGCCGTCGCCGTTGCTGTCCTGGAAGGAGCGGACGAGGACCTCGTAGAACACGGCGCGTTTGAACCACTCGGGGTCGCGGTCCTTTGCGGGTGTGTCCTCGAAGGTGTCCGGAACGGGCTCGTTGACGATCATGATGTGGGTGACCCTCCGCTCTGCGGGTAGGACGGTCGCAGGACGGTGCATACGTGCGCGGGCCGGATACCCGGTTCGAGGCGCACGTAGTTGGCCCTGCCCCAGTGGTAGGTCTCGCCGGTGAGCTCGTCGCGCACCGGCACCGACTCGTGCCAGTCCAGGCCGAGTTGCGGCATGTCCAACGAGACCGTCGCCTCCTGGGTGTGGTGGGGGTCGAGGTTGACGACCACCAGAACCGTGTTCGATCCGCTGCTGTCCGAGCTCGTCTTCGAGTAGGCGATCACCGCTTCCTTGTCGGTGTGGTGGAACCGGAGGTTGCGCAGTCGGTGCAGGGCGGGGTTGGCCCGTCGGATCTCGTTGAGGCGGGTGACGAGGGGGGCGATGGTGCGGCCCTCGCGTTCGGCGGTCTCCCAGTCGCGGGGGGTGAGCTGGTATTTCTCGGAGTCGAGGTATTCCTCGCCGCCCTCGCGCAGGGGGGTGTTCTCGCAGAGTTCGTAGCCGCTGTAGAGGCCCCAGGTGGGGGAGAGGGTGGCGGCCAGGACGGCGCGGGCCTCGAAGGCGGGCCGGCCGCCGTGCTGGAGGTGGGCGGGCAGGATGTCGGGGGTGTTGGCGAAGAAGTTGGGCCGCATGTACGAGGCGGCCTGCCCCGACAGCTCGGTGAGGTAGTCGGTCAGCTCGTCCTTGGTGGTACGCCAGGTGAAGTAGGTGTAGGACTGCTGGAAGCCGATCTGGGCGAGGGTGTGCATCATCGCGGGCCGGGTGAACGCCTCGGCCAGGAAGATCACGTCGGGGTCGGTGCGGTTGACCTCGGTGATGACCCGTTCCCAGAAGACGACCGGCTTGGTGTGCGGGTTGTCGACGCGGAAGATCCGCACCCCGTGCGACATCCAGTGCCGCAGCACCCGTACGGTCTCCGCGACGAGGCCCTTCATGTCGGCGTCGAACGCGATCGGGTGGATGTCCTGGTACTTCTTCGGCGGGTTCTCGGCGTAGGCGATGGTGCCGTCGGGGCGGTGGTGGAACCACTCCGGGTGCTTGTGCACCCAGGGGTGGTCGGGGGAGCACTGCAGGGCGAAGTCGAGGGCGATCTCCAGGCCCAGGGCGCGGGCCTGTCCGACGAACCAGGTGAAGTCCTCCAGGGTGCCCAGCGCGGGGTGGACGGCGTCGTGGCCGCCCTCCGGCGAGCCGATCGCCCAGGGCACACCGACGTCGTCGGGCCCGGGGTCGAGGGTGTTGTTGCGGCCCTTGCGGAAGGTGGTGCCGATGGGGTGGACCGGGGGGAGGTAGACGACGTCGAAGCCCATCGCGGCGATCGCGGGGAGTCTGCGGGCGGCGGTGCGGAACGTGCCGTGCGGCTGCTGCGGGGTGCCCTCGGAGCGGGGGAAGAACTCGTACCAGGAGCCGTACAGGGCGCGTTCGCGTTCCACCAGCAGGGGCAGCGGCTCCGACGCGGTCACCAGCTCCCGCAGCGGAAACCGCGCCAGCACCGCGTCCACCTCCGGCGTCAACGCCGCGGCCAGCCGGGAGACGGCGGGACGGCTCTCGTCGCGCAGGGCCTCGACGGCGATCAGCACCGCCTTGCGCTCCGGGCCGCTCGGCACTCCGTCCGCCGCCCGCTCGTACAGACGCGCGCCCTCCTCGAGGACCGACTCCGTGTCCATCCCGGCGGGCACCTTCACGCCGGCGTGGTGCCGCCAGGTGGAGACGGGATCCCCCCACGCCTCCACGGTGTACGTCCAGCGGCCGGTCGCGTCCGGGGTGACGTCCGCGCCCCAGCGGTCGGTGCCCGGGGCGAGTTCGCGCATCGGCGTCCACGGCCCGGGGGCGCCGTCCGGATCGCGCAGTACGACGTTGGCCGCGACGGCGTCGTGCCCTTCGCGGAACACGGTCGCCGAGACCTCGAACGTCTCGCCGACGACCGCCTTGGCGGGCCGGCGTCCCTGCTGGACCAGCGGACGGACGTCGAGGACGGGTATGCGCCCCACGGAGGTGGCCGCCTCGGCCGCGGTGACTTCGGCGGCTTCGCCCTGCCCGGTGTCATGGGTGCGGCCGGTGGGCGTTGCGGCCTCGGCGGGCTCGGCGTTCTTCGCCGGCTTCGCGTTCCTGGGGCCCTTGGAGCCCTTCGCGCTCTTCGGTTCCTTGGAGTCCGTACGGCCCTTGGAGTCCTTGGCGTCCTTGGAGTCCTTGGCGTCCGCAGGGTCCTTGGCGTCCTTGGCGTTCCTGGAGGTCTTCTTGGGGGGTGTCGAGGGGTGGTGCCTGGCCGGCATGACCGCTCCTGTCCGCATCAAGGGGGGTGGGCGGATGGATGTGGTGGGAGGTGGGTCCTGCGAGGGAGTACCGGAGGAGCCTTCCACCCTGTGCGGGTGAGCAATCCGGCCCGTTGTTAACTCCTCACGTCGATATCCGACTCGGTGCGCCGGCGTCGCCGGGCGCACCACTGGCACCCTCTCGCGCGGGGCGAAGCCCCACAAGGTGGCCCAGGGGAGTGAAAGCGGGATTTTCGGCCCTTCGCCGCAGGGCTCCGGCCAGCCCCCGGCAAGGCCGCCGCCGACGCCGGTACCGTCGTAGCAGACGTGGACGCACACTGCCGTGCGCCCATCAAGCGAACGCGCAACGCCGAGGTGGAATGTGAAGGCGATCCGTCGATTCACCGTCCGACCCCTCCTCCCCGAACCTCTCCGACCGCTCAGCGACCTGGCCCGAAACCTGCGCTGGTCCTGGCACGCGGAGACCCGCGATCTCTTCCGCTCCGTCGATCCCGAGCGCTGGGCCCGCTCGGACGGCGACCCGGTCAGACTGCTCGGAGGCGTGCCCCCGGCACGCCTCCTCGAACTCGCCGAGGACCGCCGCTTCCTGCGCCGGCTCGCCGCCGCCGCCGGGGACCTGCACGACTACGTGAGCGGCGAGCGCTGGTACCAGGCGCAGCCCGCCGCCGCCGGACTCCCGGCCGCCGTCGCCTACTTCTCGCCCGAGTTCGGCATCACCGCCGCGCTGCCCCAGTACTCCGGCGGCCTGGGCATCCTCGCCGGCGACCATCTGAAGGCGGCCAGCGACCTGGGCGTGCCGCTGATCGGCGTGGGCCTGCTCTACCGGCACGGCTACTTCCGCCAGACCCTCTCGCGGGACGGCTGGCAGCAGGAGCACTACCCCGTCCTGGACCCCAACGAGCTGCCGGTGACCCTCCTGAAGGAGGAGGACGGCACGCCGGCCCGGATCTCCCTCGCCCTGCCCGCGGGCAGGCAGTTGCACGCCCGCGTGTGGCTGGCGCAGGTCGGCCGGGTCCCGCTGCTCATGCTCGACTCCGACGTCGAGGAGAACGACCTCGGCGAGCGCGGGGTGACCGACCGGCTCTACGGCGGCGGCAGCGAACACCGGCTGCTGCAGGAGATGCTGCTCGGCATAGGAGGTGTCCGGGCGGTGCGCACGTACTGCCGGCTGACCGGTCACCCCGAGCCCGAGGTCTTCCACACCAACGAGGGCCACGCCGGCTTCCTCGGTCTGGAACGCATCGCCGAACTCGGCGACGCGGGGCTGGACTTCGACGCGGCACTGGAGGCGGTCCGGGCCGGGACCGTCTTCACCACGCACACGCCCGTCCCGGCCGGCATCGACCGCTTCGACCGGGACCTGGTCGCCCGGCACTTCGGCCCCGACGCCGAACTGCCCCGGATGGACGTCGACCGCATCCTGCGGCTGGGCATGGAGACCTACCCCGGCGGTGAGCCGAACCTCTTCAACATGGCCGTCATGGGGCTGCGACTGGCGCAGCGCGCGAACGGGGTGTCGCTGCTGCACGGTCAGGTCAGCCGTGGGATGTTCTCCGGCCTGTGGCCCGGCTTCGACCCCGAGGAGGTGCCCATCACCTCCGTCACCAACGGCGTGCACGCCCCGACCTGGGTGGCCCCGCAGGTGCTGCGCCTCGGCGCCCGGCAGATCGGCGCCGAGCGCGCCGAGGACGCCCTCAGCGTCGGCGGCTCCGACCGCTGGGACTCCGTAGCCGACATCCCCGACCAGGACATCTGGGAGCTGCGCCGCGAGCTGCGCGAGCAGCTGGTGCTGGAGGCGCGCCGGCGACTGCGCGCCTCGTGGCGTCAACGAGGAGCGGCGAGCGCCGAGCTGGGATGGATCGACGGCGTCCTGGATCCCGACGTCCTCACCATCGGCTTCGCACGCCGGGTCCCCTCGTACAAGCGCCTGACGCTGATGCTGCGGGACCCGGACCGGCTCATGAAACTGCTGCTGCACCCGGAGCGGCCCATCCAGATCGTCGTCGCGGGCAAGGCGCATCCGGCGGACGACGGCGGCAAACGCCTGGTGCAGGAACTCGTCCGGTTCACCGACGACCCGCGGGTCCGGCACCGCATCGTCTTCCTGCCCGACTACGGCATGGCCATGGCGCAGAAGCTGTACCCCGGCTGCGACATCTGGCTCAACAACCCGCTCCGCCCGCTGGAGGCGTGCGGCACGTCCGGTATGAAGGCCGCGCTCAACGGCTGCCTCAACCTGTCCGTCCTGGACGGCTGGTGGGACGAGTGGTTCCAGCCGGACTTCGGCTGGGCCATCCCCACCGCGGACGGCGCCGGAACCGACCCGGACCGCCGGGACGACATCGAGGCGACGGCCCTGTACGACCTCCTGGAACAGCGCATCACGCCGCGCTTCTACGAGCGCGGGCGGGCGGGACTGCCCGACCGCTGGATCGAGATGGTCCGCCGGACCCTCACCCTGCTCGGCCCGAAGGTGCTGGCGGGACGCATGGTCCGCGAGTACGTGGAGCGGCTCTACACCCCGGCCGCCCACGCGCACCGGGCGATGGTCCCCGGCACGGCGCGGGAACTCGCCGGCTGGAAGCAGCGGGTGCGGGCGGCCTGGCACGCGGTGGCGGTCGACCACGTGGAGACGTCGGCGGCCACCGTCTCGGCCGAGCTGGGCACGACCCTCGCCCTGCGGGTGCGCGTGCGCCTCGGCGAACTCACCCCCGACGACGTCGAGGTGCAGGCGGTCTCGGGCCGCGTCGACGAGGAGGACCGCATCACGGACGCGGCCACGGTCCCGCTGAAACCGGCGGGCGGCCCGGACCTGGAGGGCAGGTGGGTCTACGAGGGCCCGCTGTCGCTGGACCGCACGGGCCCCTTCGGGTACACGGTACGCATCCTCCCGGCCCACCGCCTGCTGGCGTCCGGCGCCGAACTGGGGCTGGTGGAGGCGCCGTCCGAGGAGGCGGTCGAAGGAGCGGGCGTCCTGCTGCGCTGACCCGACGCACGCGTCCCGCGCCTCGGCCGGCCGGCCCGCCCGTGCACGCACCGCCGCCCGCCCGCACACCCGCCGCACCCGGTGGGCGTGCGGGCGGGCGGCGGAAATCTCTGGCCGGGTCACCGGCACGGCCGCTATGCTCCCCGCGATGACTACTCCTTCTGTCGACAGATCGGGGGACCCGTCCGCGCAAGGTGAGTGCTGATGACGACTCACCTCGCGAACGAGGACTCCCCGTTTTCCTTCTGGCCGCGCGTGCGCGAGTTCGCCGTGCCGGCCTCCATGATCGAGACCGCGACGGCGCGCCGCCGGGCCGGCGACTGGGCGGGCGCCTGCGCCGCCGCGGGCGTGGATGTCGATCTGGACCTGCGAACCCTGGCGGTCTCCCACGGCCGGGAGTTCGTCTCCCGGCTCCGCTCCGACCTGCGGCACCTGGCTCCCGACCTGCTGCGCTGGCATCTGCCGAGAATCGCCCCCGACGGGCTGCTGCGGCCCGGACTGACCGTCGCCCTCGCGCGGTACGACGGCGCGGGGCGAGGCGGGCGTCCGGTGCATCTGGTGGTGCGCACGCCGCCCACCTGGGCGGACTCGGGCCAGCGGATCAGCCTGACCCTGTGGGAGGGATTCCGCGCGGGGCACGGCGCAGGCCCGGGCCATCCGCACCCCCACCCCCACCCCAGCCGGCGGTTCCGTCTCGACCTGCACCGGCACCTGTGGGACGCGCGCCGCACGGACGAGCTGCGCACGCGGTCCGGGGCGGCCGCGGCGCGGACGCCGGGTGAACCGGAGGACGTCGTCCGGCGGACTTCGCGCCTCACCCTGCCCCCGGGCGCGGTGCCCGACGGCCGTACCGCCGCCGTCGACCGGTGGGCCGCCGAGGCGGACATCCTGCTCCGGGCCGAGGACGGTTCCGGCGGCGCCGTCCTGGTGCGGCTCGGCGGACGGCGCCGGCTGATCCTGGACAGCGCCGGGGACGGCGGAGCAGGGCCGCCCGCACTGCGCGTCAGGCCCGCCGGGGACGGCGGAGCCGGCGCCGCCTCGGCAAAAGGTCCGGCGCTGCCCGTGCTGCCCGACGCCGCCACCTGGACCCCGCCCGACCTGGAGCTGCTGCGCGTCGGCGCGATCGACGCCGGCCGGCTGCACCCGCTGGTCGCCGCGGCCCTGGTCCCGGACGTACGGCCGCACGACCGCCGGGGGGCAGCCGACCCGCCGGGACAGCCGCGTTTCGTGGAGTGCCGGGGAGCCCGTCACCGGATCGGCCTGGTCGACGGGGTGCTCGTCCCGTTGGACCACGACCCGGCCGAACTCCGGCGGGAGGAAATCCTGGTCGCCCTGAGCGGAGCCCCGCTGCCGTGCCTGCGGGCCGTCGACGAGGCCCACCGCCGCCCGGACTGTCTCACCGGCGTCCGTGAACGCCTCGTCCACGGCGACATCGCCGGTGCGCTGGCCGTCGTCGAAGGGCTGCTGGGCCCCGAGGCGCTGCTGCGCGCCGGCGCGCTGCGGGACGAACTCGAGGCGGCCGCCCGGCGGCGGATCACCTACGGGCTGTACCGGGCCGGCCTGACCGGACCCGCGCCGCACCGACTCCCGCCGCGCGAGCCCCGTCCGTCCGGCCTGCGCTCACGTCCCCGTCACACGGCCGGCCGCTGAACGGTCCGCCCGACGGATCCGGCGCGCCGCCCCCTCTCCCGACGTCCCTCCCGCTGTTTCCTCGCCCGGTTCTGCCTGCGCACTCCTGACGATCCCGCACGACCCCGCTGACCCGCTCCCGCGAACCCAAAGGTGATCACCATGCCCACATGCGCCCCGCTCGCCCTCGTCGACGCTGAAGCCGACGCCCCCTCCTCCCGGCCGGGCGGCAGTTCGCCGTCGGACGTCCTGGACCGACCCGACGACCCGGCCGCCCGACTCGACGTCGCCGCCGACCTCCTGGCCCTGTTGCGCGACTTCACCACCGAACCGCGACCCGACACCCAGCTCGAGGCCCTGACCCTCGCCGTGGCGGCCGACCTGCCCGTTCTGCTGTGGGGCGAGCCCGGCATCGGCAAGACCGCCGCGCTGACCCAGCTGGCCGCCGCCCTCGACCTTCCCCTGACCACCGTGATCGCCAGCGTGCACGAACCGTCCGACTTCTCTGGGCTGCCGGTCCTCGGCGACGACCCGGCGACGCAGGGCGTTCCGATGGCCCCGCCGGACTGGGCGGTACGGCTGGTGCGGGCCGGCCGCGGGCTGCTGTTCCTCGACGAGCTGTCCACCGCGCCGCCCGCCGTGCAGGCCGCGCTGCTGCGGCTGGTGCTCGAGCGGCGGATCGGCGCCCTGCGGCTGCCGCCCGGCGTGCGGATCGTGGCCGCCGCCAACCCGCGGTCCTCGGCGGCCGACGGCTGGGAGCTGAGCCCGCCGCTGGCCAACCGGTTCGTCCATGTGCAGTGGACCCACGACCACGAGGTCGTCGTCCGCGGTCTCGGCGGGACCTGGCCCCGGGCGAGCCTGCCCCGGCTCGACCCGGCGAAGCTGCCCGAGGCCGTCGACTTCGCGCGCCGAGCGGTGTGCGGACTACTGGCCGCCCGCCCCACGCTCGTGCACCGGCTGCCCAGCGGCGAGGCCCGCCGCGGCGGCGCCTGGCCGTCGCCGCGCAGCTGGGAGACGACCCTGACGCTGATCGCCTTCGCCACGGCGGCGGGCTCCTCCCGGGACGTGCTGTCGCTGCTGGTGAGGGGCGCCGTCGGCGACGGGCCGGGGCTGGAACTGCTGGCGAGCCTGGACCGGATGGACCTGCCGGACCCCGAGGACCTGCTCGCCGATCCGGCCGGCTCGGAGCTGCCTCGGCGGGGGGATCTGCGCCAGGCGACGCTGGACGCGGTGGTCGCGGCGGTCCGGTCCCGCCCCGACCGTCCCCGCTGGGACGCGGCGTGGGCGCTGCTGGTGAGGGCGGTCGAGACCGGGGCCCCCGACCTGGTCGTGGTCCCCGCGACCACCCTCGCCGCGCTGCGCCAGGACGACTGGGAGGTCCCCGCGTCGATCGAGGGCCTGGCCGGCGCGGTGGCCCTGTCCCGGCGTGCCGACCGGGCGGCGGCGCGCACCGAGGCACGGGACGCCGGCACGACGAAGGCGGCCCGATGAGCACGGCGGGTGCGGGTGCGGGTGCGGGCGCGGCTGCGGCGTCCGGCGTGCCGGTGGGCGCGCGGAGTCCGGCGATCCTGGCGGCCGGCGCCTCGGCGGCCGCGCGGCGTGCGGCCGGCGGCACAGCGGCCGGCACGCCGTTGGACATGGACAAACTGCTCGCGGCCCGGCTGTACGCCGCCCGCGCCCGCCCCTACCTCGCGACGGCCCTGTTCGCCCTGCACATCGTGGAGTCACGGCAGGTGCCGACGATGGGCGTGGACCGGTACTGGCGGTGCTACGTCTCGCCCGGGTTCGTCGACCGGATGCCCGTCGAGGATCTGGCGGGGGTGTGGGTGCACGAGGTGTCGCACCTGCTGCGCGACCATCACGGCCGCAGCGACCGCCTCGCGAGGGAGCGCGGCCTGACCGGGCCGGGGGAGCGGCTGCGGATGAACATCGCTGCGGACTGCGAGATCAACGACGACGCGTACGGGGACGGGCTGGTCGAGCCCGCGGGCGCCGTCACCCCGGCCTCGCTGGGGTTGCGGGCCGGCGAGCTGATGGAGGACTACCTGCGTCAGTTCCGGCTCGGGCCGCGCACGGAGCGCCTGTCCTGGCTGGACTGCGGCAGCGGCGCGGACGGCCGGGAACGGGACTGGGAACTCGGCCCCGACGGCGCGGACGGCCTCAGCGAGCAGCAACGGGACGCCGTCCGGTTCCGGGTGGCCGAGGGCATCAGGGGTCGGCCGGGGTCGGCGCCGAAGCAGTGGAAGAGGTGGGCGGAGGAGGCCTTCCACCCGCCGCAGCCCTGGCGGGAACTGCTGGGCGCGGCGGTCCGCTCGGCGGCCTCCGGTCCGGGAGCGGGCGAGGACTACAGCTACGGCCGTCCCGCGCGCCGCTCGGCCTGCCTGCCCGGAGTCGTCCTGCCGAGCCTGCGACGCCGGCCGCCCCGGGTCTGCGTCGTCATCGACACGTCCGGTTCGGTCAGCGACGCCGAGCTGGGCAGCGCGCTCCTCGAGGTCGCGGCCATCTCCCGTGCCGTGGGCGGCCGTCGCGACCTGGTCTCCGTCATGCCGTGCGACGCGTCGGCCGGCATGGTGCACACCCTGTGCCGCGCCGAGGGCATCCCCCTGATGGGCGGCGGCGGCACGGACCTGCGCACCGGCTTCGCCAAGGCCCTGCGGACGAACCCCCGCCCGGACGCCGTCGTCGTCCTCACCGACGGTCAGACACCCTGGCCCGAGACCCGCCCGTCCTGCCGCACGGTGATCGGCCTGTTCCCCCGCGGCCGCACCCGCTACAACGAGACGAACCCCGACTACGTCCCCGACACCCCGCCCGCCTGGGCCCGGGTGGTGGAGATCGGAACGCCGGGAGGCGGGCGATGAGCACCCCTCACTCCGTGCCCAACTCCCTTGCCGGAGAAGGTGGTCGTGCACCTCAGAGCGCCTGGGCGCAGTCCTTTCGCGACGAATGCGGCGTGATCATGTTCACTTCAGATGCCGGAAGTCTGTGAATCGGCGCGGCCTACCCGCTCGGTGACTTCACCGCGCAGGTCACCGCCACCACCGAAGGTGTGGAGAAGGTGACCGTCACCAACCAGGGTCGGACGGCCCGGTCGGCGGGCGGCAACGACAAGCCGCGCTACAACCTGTTCGACGCGGCCGGAAAAGGAGATCACGGACAGCGCGAAGATCGCACCAGGGAGGGCAACTACGTCACGGCCGCGACGGACGCGGCACTCACGTCGCCCTGTCCGACGCGTCGTCGGCCGACTCGCGAGGTCGCCGGAGGCCGACCCACGCCGTCGGCCGTCGGGTCGGTCACGCGGAGTCGTCGCCCCCGCACAGCTCTCGCAGGACCTTGCCGCAGCGGCGGGCGTAGGCCTGTTGGAGGCCTCTGGTGGCGGGGCCGGCGGCCTTGGTGTACCACTTCGCGGGGCGGCTGAACGCGGTGACCGTCAGCCAGACCGTGCCGTCTCCCGTGCGGTCGACGACGAAGGACTCCTCGCCGCGTTCGGGGTGGCCGGGGAGGGTGCCGTAGGCCCAGCCGGCGCGCCGGGGTTCGTCCACCGTCCAGACCACGCGGCAGGGGGCCTTGACGACGCCGGCCAGGGTGACGGTGACGTCGACGTCGGGGGCCGCGCGGTCCGCCGTGGCGTCTATGCCGACGCCCAGGGCGCGGTGCATCCGCCACGTCATGACGGCCTCCGCGGCGCGCCGGAAGACGTCGTGGCCCTCGCCGAGGCGGGCGCGGACATGGAGGGGGTGGAAGCCCTCAGGGCAGGAGCCGGGGCGGTCGCGCGTCGCGCCGACTTCGTCGTACGTGAAGTCCTTCGAAGACATGGGAGCCAAGAGTAGGGCGGCACCCGGGACCGCCTTCGTCCCGGGTGCCGCCTCACTCACTCACTCGTGGCAGGGTCAGCTGACGTTGATCGCCGACCAGGCCGCCGCCACGGCCTTGTACTCGGCGCTGCTGGTGCCGCCGTACAGCGCCGAGGCCGCCGAGAGGGTGCCGGTGCGGGCGCCCTTGTAGGTGGTCGTCGACGTGAAGTACGTCGTGAGCGCCTTGTACCAGATCTGCAGCGCCTTGGCGCGGCCGATGCCGGTGACCGTGGAGCCGTTGGACGTCGGCGAGTTGTAGGTCACGCCGTTGATCGTCTTCGAGCCGCTGCCCTCGGACAGGAGGTAGAAGAAGTGGTTCGCGGGGCCCGACGAGTAGTGCGGGTCGAGGCCGGACACGGAGGAGGACCAGTAGTCCCTGGACCCGCCGTCCTTGCTGGGCTTGTCCATGTAGCGCAGCGGGGTGCCGTCGCCGTTGATGTTGATCTTCTCGCCGATGAGGTAGTCGCCCTTGTCGGACGCGTTGTTGGCGAAGAACTCCACACCGGTGCCGAAGATGTCGGAGGTGGCCTCGTTCAGACCGCCGGCGTCGCCCGAGTACTCCAGGCCCGCGGTGACCGAGGTCAGACCGTGGCTCATCTCGTGGCCGGCCACGTCCAGCGACGTCAGCGGGTGGGTGTTGCCGTCGCCGTCGCCGTACGTCATGCAGAAGCAGTCGTCGTCCCAGAACGCGTTGACGTACGCGTTGCCGTAGTGGACGCGGGAGTAGGCGGCCTTGCCGTCGTTACGGATGCCGCTGCGGTTGAAGGTGCTCTTGTAGAAGTCCCAGGTCATCTGCGCGCCGTAGGCGGCGTCCACGGCCGCGGTCTGGTCGCTGGAGGAGCTGGAGGCCGTGCCGGTGCCCCACGCGTCGTCCGCGTCGGTGAACAGGGTGCCGGTGGAGGAGGACGTGCTGCGAGCCTTGTTGTAGGTCTTGTGGCCGCCGCGCGTGCCGTCGGTCAGGTTGTACGTCGAGCCCGACTTGGTCGTGTTGAGGGTGACCGAGCCCGAGTAGAAGCTCTTGCCCGTGCCGGTCTCGATGGCCTGGTGCTCGAAGAGCTTCTTGCCGGTGGTGGCGTCGGTGATGACGTGCAGCCTGCTCGGGGTGCCGTCGTCCTGGAGGCCGCCGACGACGGTCTCGTAGGCGAGGGTCGGGGTGCCGTTGCCGGCCCAGATCACCTTGCGGGGCGCCTGGTCGGCGGCGGTGGCCTCCGAGCCAGCGGCCTTGGCGGCGGTCAGCGCCTGCTTCTGGACCTTGGCGGTGGCGACCTGCGGGGTGAGCGTGGACACCTTGATGGTGGCCGAGACGGCCTTGGTCACGCTCTGGGCGCCGGAGGGGGCCCGGTGCACGACGAGGTCGCCGCCGAGGACCGGCAGGCCCGCGTAGGTGCGCTCGTAGCGGGTGTGGACCGTGCCGTCGACGTCCTTGACGACGTCCTTGACGACCAGCTTCTCCTGGGCGCCGAGGCCTATCGACTTGGCGGTCGCGGTCGCGTCGGACTGCTGCTGCTGGATCAGCGTGGTGCGGGCCGCGGAGGACAGCTGGACCGGGGCGCCCTGCAGGGCTGCCCGCGCGCCGGAGTCCGCCGGGGTCTGGGCGGCGGCGCTACCGGTGGTCAGGCCGGTGGTGACCAGGGCTCCGGCCGCGACGGCGGTGGCGATGGCCAGAGTGGTGCGCTTGTGACGCGCGTAGAGGGAGGTCACACAAGCTCCTTCATGTGGGGGGTCCGGGCGGCGTGGGGCTACCGCCCGCGACGGGTGTGAAGTTGTGCGGCGGGTGAACGAAGACTGACACCCGGGCGCGTACATGTCAGGACCCCGAAGTGATGTTGGCTGAAAGTCGACTGTCCGGTGAACATTGCAGGCACGTAAACGGAGTTGGGTCGTGGTAAAGCGCCAACAGGACGTGGGTAAGGGGCGGGTAAAAAAGGGGGACGCCGCCCCGGGGGATGGTGCCTCCGGGGCGGCGCCCTGTGCGGTGCCTTTCAGGCGGCTTTGCGTGGCCCGTGCGGGGCCTGTGGCCTACGGGAAGGTGAGCTTCCAGCTGTTGATGTACCCGGTGTCCTGGGCCGCGTTGTCCTGGACCCTCAACTGCCAGACACCGTTGGCGACCTCGGAGGAGGCGTTCACCGTGTACGTGGTGTTGAGGTTGTCCGTGCTGCCGCCGGTGCCGTACGCCTTCAGCGTGTAGGCCGTGCCGTCGGGGGCGATCAGCTGCACCCGGAGGTCGCCGATGTAGGTGTGCACGATGTCGACCGCCACCGAGAGGTTCGACGGCGCGTTGCCGGTGCGGCCGGAGACGGTGATCGACGAGTTGACCGCCGCACCGTTGTCCGGAATCGATACGTCGGCCGTGTTCTCGAAGGAGGTGCCGCCGCCGCCTCCGCCGCCGCCGCCCGAACGCGCGCCCACCGCGACGCCGGCCCACGCGTCCTGCACCGCCTTGTACTCGGTGGAGGTGGTGCCGTACAGCTCACCGGCCGCCGCCAGCGTGCCGGTGCGGGCCCCCGCGTAGTTGGTGTTCGTGGTGAACTTCGTGGTCAGCGCGCGGAACCAGATCTTCTCCGCCTTGTCGCGGCCGATGCCGGTGACCGCGAGGCCGTCCGCGGTGGGCGAGTTGTAGCTGACGCCGTTGATGACCTTGGCGCCGCTGCCCTCGCTCAGCAGGTAGAAGAAGTGGTTCGCCGGGCCCGACGAGTAGTGCACGTCGACCGACCCGATGCCGGAGTACCAGCTGTCCTTGGACGCGCCGTCCTTGCTCGGCTTGTCCATGTACCGCAGCGGCGTGCCGTCGCCGTTGATGTCGATCTCCTCGCCGATGAGGTAGTCACCGACGTCCGAGGAGTTCTGGGCGTAGAACTCGACGGAGGTGCCGAAGATGTCCGAGGTCGCCTCGTTGAGGCCGCCGGACTCGCCGGAGTAGAGCAGCCCGGCCGTGTTCGAGGTGACGCCGTGCGTCATCTCGTGGCCGGCCACGTCGATGGCCGTCAGCGGGTGGGTGTTGCCCGAGCCGTCGCCGTACGTCATGCAGAAGCAGGCGTCCGACCAGAACGCGTTGACGTAGTTGTTGCCGTAGTGCACGCGCGAGTACGCGCCCACGCCGTCGCCCTTGATGCCGCTGCGGCCGTGCACGTTCTTGTAGTAGTCCCAGGTGAGGGCCGCGCCGTAGTGCGCGTCGGCGCCCGCGGTCTCCGCGTTGGACGCGGCGCCGGTGCCCCAGACGTCGTCGGGGCCGGAGAAGAGCGTTCCGGTGCCCGAGGTCCCCCGGTTGAGGTTGTACGTCTTGTGGTTGCCGCGCGCGCCGTCGGTCAGGTTGTACGTCGACCCGGACTGCGTGGTGCCGAGCGTCACCGTGCCGCTGTACATCGTGTTGCCGGTGCCGGTCTCGATGCCCTGGTACTCGTAGAGCTTCTGGCCGGTGGTCGCGTCGGTGATGACGTGCAGCTCGTTCGGGGTGCCGTCCTCCTGGAGGCCGCCGACGACGGTCTCGTAGGCGAGGACCGGAGTCCCGGTCGCCGCCCAGATCACCTTGCGCGGCGCGCGGTTGGTGTCCGCGTTCGCCGCCCCGTCGGCCTTGGCGAGGCTCAGCGCCTGCTTCTCCGCCTTCGCCGCGGCGATCGTGGGCGTGAGCGAGGCGACCTGGACGGTGGCCCGGGTGGCCAGCGTGACGTGCTCGGTGGCGCCGGACTTCGCGGTCTCGACGACCAGGTCGCCGCCGAGGACCGGGAGTCCGCTGTAGGTGCGCTCGTAGCGCGTGTGCACAGTGCCGTCGGCGTCCTTGACGACGTCACGGACGACGAGCGCCTCCTTGGCGCCGAGGCCGAGCTTCCTGGCGGTGGCCGTCTTCCCCGCGTCCGCTTCGCGGATCAGCGCGGCGCGCTGGGCGGGGGTGAGGCGCACCGACTCGGCGCCCGGGTTGGCCTTGCCCGCCGCCTGCGGTGCCTTCTCCGGGGCGGCGGTCGCGGCGCCGGCCTGCACGGCGGCGGCTATGAGCGCGGAGACGCCGACGAGGGCGACGGCCGCGGCACGACGGGAGGGGCTGTGGGGGGTGCGTCTGCGAGAGGGACTGCTGCTCAACACTGACTCCTTCTGCGCGGCCGCGGATCACGCGGCCAGGGGAGACCCGAACGGCGGGTGGGCCGTACGGGCACGACAAAGGCGGTACGCAGAACAAAGGCGGAACGTGGAGCGTGCGCGTAACTGTGGGGTTGCTGTGAACCAGCAGAGGGAAGAGTGGCAGTGGATTGCGCTGTCTGTCAGGAGCGCGTCAGGAAATTGGCCGGAAATGGTTCGTTGTCCGGTAGTCGGTGTTCGATATACGGAGCCTTCGCAACCGTTGCTCCGCCCCCACCCGTTTCCCGAGCCGTGCGCCCTCACGGCCCCCCGTGCCAGGTCCGCCACAGTGCCGCAAACGCGCCGCCGTCCGCCACCAGCGCCTCGTGCGTGCCGAGTTCGGTGAGACGGCCGTCCTCCATCACGGCGACCCGGTCCGCGTCGTGAGCGGTGTGCAGCCGGTGGGCGATGGCGATGACCGTCCGGCCGCGGAGCACCGCCGCCAGGGCCCGCTCGGTGTGCCGGGCCGTCGTCGGGTCCAGCAGGGCGGTCGCCTCGTCCAGGATCAGCGTGTGCGGGTCCGCCAGCACGACCCGGGCCAGGGCGAGCTGCTGCGCCTGCGAGCCGTCCGTGGTGCGGCCACCGCCGCCGCGGCCCAGCTCGGCGTCGAGACCGCCCGGCAGTTCCCGCACCCAGTCGGCGGCGCCGACCGCCGCCAGCGCCTCCCACAACCGCGCGTCGTCCGCCGTGGGTTCGGCGATCAGCAGGTTGTCGCGGACCGTGCCGATGAAGACGTGATGCTCCTGAGTGACCAGGACGACCTGCCGGCGCAGCGTCTCGGGCGCCAGCTCGGCGACCGGCGCACCGCCCACCGTCACCGTGCCCGCGCTCGGCGCGTCAACGCCCGCCAGCAGCCGGCTCAGCGTGGTCTTGCCCGCGCCGGACGGGCCGACGATCGCGAGCCGCTCCCCGGGCCGCACCGTCAGGTCGACCCCACGCAGCACCTCGCCGCCGCGTTCGTAGGCG
The DNA here is from genome assembly GCF_003032475.1 of Streptomyces sp. P3. Taxonomy (NCBI): domain Bacteria; kingdom Bacillati; phylum Actinomycetota; class Actinomycetes; order Kitasatosporales; family Streptomycetaceae; genus Streptomyces; species Streptomyces sp. P3. The sequence goes on along the minus strand of NZ_CP028369.1, from coordinate 512,858 downwards.
TACCGCACGCCCGTCACGTCGATCCGGTCGTCCACCGGGACCGGCGCCGCCCCGCCGTCCCGCTCCGGGCGCGGCGCCCCCGCCAGGCCCTCCACCCGGGCGAACGAGGCCCCGCTGCTCTGCAGTTGCTCGACGCGCACCAGGATCTGGTCGAGCGGCTCGGTGAACTGCCGCAGATACAGCGTGGCCGCCACCACCGCGCCCAGACTCACCGCCCCGCGCGCGTGCAGCGCGCCCCCCAGCAGCAGCACCCCCGCCACCGGCAGCGAGTACGACGTCTCGACCACCGGGAAGAATACCGTGCGCAGGTAGAGCGTGTGGAAGCGGGTGCGACGCGAGATCTCCAGCGCGTCCCGGTTGGCCGCCGTCCGCTGCCGCTCGAGCCGGAACGCCTCCACCGCCCGCGCCCCGGACGCCGTCGCCGCGACGATCTCGGCCACCTCGGAGTCCGCCGCGCCCTGCGCCAGATAGCCGGCCCGCGCCCGCCGCAGATACCAGCGCAGCGCGAACCAGATCGGCGTCAGCGCCAGCACCCCGACGACGCCGAGCAGCGGGTCGATCACGAACACCGCACCGAGCGTGAACAGGGCCTGGACCGTGCAGACCAGCAGCTCCGGCCCGGCGTCCCGCAGGGTCGTGCCGACCGCGGCGACGTCGGCGGTGCCGCGGGTGGTCAGATCGCCGGCGCCGGCCCGCTCCACGACCGACGCGGGCAGGGCGAGAGCCCGCCCGACGAACTCCTCCCGGACCCGCGCCAGCGTGCGCTCGCCGAACCGGTGGCCCGCGTACCGCGCCCAGCGCGCCAGCAGCAACTGCGCCGCCGCGCACACCAGGATCACCGCCGCCAGCCGGTCCACGGGCGCGGCGCCGTGCCCGGCCCGCACCTCGTCGATGATCCGCCCCAGCAGCCACGGCCCGGCGAGGCCCGCCCCGGCGGCGAGCACGTTCAGGGCGAGCGCGCCGGCGAAGGCCCGCCGGTCGGCCCGCACCAGCCGCAGCGCCGCCCGCCGCACCTCGGAGCGGCCGGCGACCGGCAGCCGGCCGGCACCGGCGCTGCCGTCGGTCACGGTCGTCGTCATCGGGCCGTCTCCCCGTTCCCGGTCACGGTCGTCATCGGGCCGTCTCCTGGTACTCGGTCACGGTCGTCATCGGACGGCCTCCTCCGCGTCGTCGGCGTCGCGGGTCACCAGCGCGCGGTAGCCCGGCTCCCGTTGCAGCAGGTCGCGGTGGCGGCCGGTCGCGGCGACCTTCCCGTCGACCAGGTAGTGCACCGTCTCCGCGCGGTCGAGAACCAGCGGGGAGGTACTGGTGACGAGCGTGGTCCGGCCCACCCGGTACGCGTGCAGCCGCTCCGCGACCGCCGCCTCCGTGTGCGCGTCCAGCGCCGACGTCGGCTCCACGGCCAGCAGCACCTCGGGGTCGGCGAGCAGCGCCCGCACCAGCCGGACCCGCTGCCGCTGGCCGCCGGAGAGGCTGCGGCCCTGGGCGGTCACGGGCGAGTCGAGCCCCTCGGGCAGACCCTGCACGATGTCGTCGGCCGCCGCCGCCCGCACCGCCCGCGCGACCTCCGCCGCCGAGGGCGCACCCCGCCCCGAGACCACCTCGCGCAGGCTTCCGGCGAACAGGTCGGCCTCGTGGTCGGCGACCAGGATGCGGGCCCTGACCTGCTCCAACGGCAGGGCGTCCAGCCGCCGTCCGCCCCAGGTGACGTCCGAGGGGCCGTACCGGCCGAGCCGGTCCACGACGGCCGTCACCTCCGAGTGGCGTCCCCCGGCAAGTGCGGTCAGCCGGCCCGGGGCCACCCGCACACCCGAGCCGGGGTCGTGCAGCACCGACGGCTCGGCAGGCGCGTCACCGGTCCCGGTGTCGGGTTCGGGCTCCGTACGCAGCAGCCGTACGACGCGCCGGGCGGCCACCACGCCCCGGCTGAGCTGGTAGCCCATGTCGACGAGGAACGCCACCGGGCCGACCAGGACGGCGACATAGCCGTACACCGACACCAGCTCGCCCACGGTCAGCTCGCCCCGCGCGGCCAGCCTGGCCGCGAGCCAGGTCACGGTGGCGAGGAACAGGGTCGGCAGGCCCACCCCGAGCGCCTGCATCCAGCTGGTGACCGCGCCGACCCGGTAACCCTGCGCCCGCAGCCGCTGCGAGTCCCGGGCGAAGGAGTCCGCGAACAGCTGCTTGCCGCCCAGCCCGCCCAGCACGCGCAGTCCGCCCGCGAGGTCGCCGATCCGGGCGGTCAGCACGCCCTGCCGCTCCCGGTACTCCGCCTCCGTGCCCTGCAGCCGCGCCATGAGCGGCCCGACCAGCACCGCGATCACCGGCATCCCCAGCAGCACGACCGCCGCCAGCGTCGGCGACACGGACAGCAGGAGCCCGGCGACGAAGACGTACACCACGATCGAGCCGACGCCGGGCCCGACGACCGTCAGCGAACCCGCGATGGTGTGCACGTCGCCCACCCCGATGGTGACGACCTCCCCGGCCCCCGACCTGCGCGACAGGGCTGCGCCCAGCCGGGCCGCGTGTCCGACGACGACCTTGGTGGTGCGGAAGTAGGCGTCCATGCGCACCCGGGTCATCGTGCGGTGCCGCATGATGCTCACCCACGCGTTGAGCGCGCCGACCGCGAGCAGCGCAGCCGTCCAACCCGCCAGCGCGGCCGTGTCACCGGGCTCCAGCCCGTCGTCCACCGCCCGTGACAGCAGGTACGGCGCGACCGCCATCAGCACCATCCAGAGGCTGGCCAGCAGCGCCCCGGCCGCCGACCGCCCCGGCTGGCAGCGCACCAGCCACGCCAGATACGCCCAGCCGCCGCGGCTGTCGGGCGTGCCGGGATCCTCGTACGCGTCGGTCATCCGCTCGTCCTTCCGGCCCCCGTGGCCCGCTGACCGGCCCTCTTCGCCCGCTGACCGGCCCCCTTCGCCCGTCGACCGGCTCCCGCGGCCCGCTGAGCGCTCACGCCAGACTGTCCCGCCAGGCGCGGTGCAGATCCGCGAACCGGCCGGTGCCGGCGATGAGTTCGGCCGGTTCGCCGTCCTCGACGATCCGGCCGTGCTCCATGACGAGCACCCGGTCGGCGATCTCCACGGTGGACAGCCGGTGCGCGATCACCACCGCGGTACGGCCCTTCAGCACCGTGGCCATCGCCGCCTGCACGGCCCGCTCGCCCGGGACGTCCAGCGAACTGGTCGCCTCGTCGAGGATCAGCACCGCCGGATCGGCGAGCAACGCCCTCGCGAACGCGACCAGTTGGCGCTGGCCCGCGGAGATGCGGCCGCCGCGCCTGCGTACGTCGGTGTCGTAGCCGTCGGGCAGGGCGCTGATGAACTCGTGCGCGCCGATCGCCTTCGCCGCCCGCTCGATCTCCTCGCGCGACGCGTCCGGCCGCCCGATGGCGATGTTCTCGGCGACCGTGCCGGAGAACAGGAACGCCTCCTGCGTCACCATCACCACGCCACGCCGCAGCTCGGGCACCGCCAGCTCGCGCAGGTCCACGCCGTCCAGCAGCACCCGGCCCTCGGAGGGGTCGTAGAAGCGGGCGAGCAGCTTGGCCAGCGTGGACTTGCCGGCGCCGGTCGAGCCGACCACGGCGACCGTCTGCCCGGCGGGAAGGGCGAGGTCGAAACGGGGGAGGACCTCGCCGCCCGTGCGGTAGCCGAAGGAGACCCCGTCGAAGACGACCTCCCGGCCGGGGGACTCGCCCCGCAGGGCGGGCAGTTCCCGCGGAGCGGACGGCTCCGGCACGGACGGCTGCTGCGCGAGCAGTCCCGCGATCTTCTCCAGCGACGCGGCCGCCGACTGGTAGGAGTTGAGGAACATGCCGAGCCGGTCGATCGGGTCGTACAGCCGCCGCAGGTACAGCACCGCCGCCGCCAGCACACCCAGCTCCAGCGAACCGTCCGCGACCCGCATGGCGCCCCACAGCACGATCGCCGCGACCGCCGTGTTGGCGACCAGCCGCGACCCGACGACGTAGCGCGCCATCTCCAGGAGCGCGTCGCCGTTACGGCGCTCGTGCCGCCGGTTCAGGACGCGGAAGCCGGCCTCGTTGACGGCCTCGCGGCGGAACGCGCGCACCGGCCGGATGCCGTTCATCGTCTCCACGAACTTCACGATCACGGCCGCGATCGCGGTCGAGCGGGCCGTGAACACCCGGCCCGCGCGCCGCTGGTAGATCCGGACGAGGGCGTACAGCGGCACGAACGACGCGACCGCGACGGCGCCGAGGCCCAGGTCCAGCCAGAGCAGCATCGCGGAGATGAACAGGAAGGACAGCACGACGCCCACGAGTTCCTGCAGCCCCTCGTTGAGGAGTTCGCGCAGGGCCTCCACGTCGCTGGTGGAGCGGGAGATGAGCCGGCCCGAGGTGTAGCGCTCGTGGAAGTCGAGGCTCAGCGCCTGTGCGTGCCGGAAGATCCGGCCGCGCAGGTCGAGCAGCACGTCCTGGTTGACGCGTGCGGAGGCGAGCAGGAACGCGTACTGCAGCCCGCCGGACGCCACCGCGCACAGCAGGTAGCCGACGCTCACCGCGACCAGCGGCCCGTGGTCGCCGGCCCGCAGCGCCGGCACGGCGCGGTCGATGGCGTACGCCACCAGCAGCGGGCCCGCCTGCACGGCCGCCTGCTGGAGCAGCAGCAACAGCGTGGTGAGGGCGACGCGCGCCCGCATCGGGGCCAGCAGGGAACGCAGCAGCGCGCCGGTGGCGCCGGGCGCGGTGGGCAGGACGTCCTTGTCGAAGGGGTCCTGCGCGGTCCGCGGGCGCGCGTCCCGCGGCCCGTCGTCGTCGGTCGTGGGGGAGGACGTCGTGGGGGCGGTCATCGGTCGTCCTCCTGGCGGCCGGTTCCTGACATGAGGTGGGCGTACTCGGGGTTGTCGCGCAGCAGTTCCTGGTGGGTGCCCACCGCCGCGATCCGGCCGCCGGACAGCAGCGCCACCCGGTCGGCGAGGAGCACGGTGGACGGGCGGTGGGCGACGATCAGCGCGGTGGTGTCGGCGAGGACCTGCCGCAGCGCCGCCTCCACGGCGGCCTCGGTGTGCACGTCCAGCGCGGAGAGCGGGTCGTCCAGGACGAGGAAGCGGGGGCGGCCGACGACGGCTCTGGCCAGCGCGAGCCGCTGCCGCTGCCCGCCGGAGAGGCTGAGCCCCTGCTCGCCGACCTGGGTGTCGACGCCCTGCGGCAGCGCGTGCACGAAGTCGGCCTGCGCCACGTCCAGCGCCCGTTCCAGCTCGACGGCGCCCGCCCGGTCGTCGGCGCCCATGAGCACGTTCTCCCCGACGCTCGCGGAGAACAGGGTCGGCTCCTCGAAGGCCACGGCGACCCGCGCGCGCAACTCCTCGCGGGGCATCGCGGTGACGTCCTCGCCGTCCAGGGTGATGCGTCCCGCCGTCACCTCGTGCAGCCGGGGGACAAGGGCGGTGAGGGTGGTCTTCCCACTGCCGGTCGACCCGACGAGGGCCATGGACTCGCCGGGCCGGATGTGCAGGTCGACGCCGTCGAGGACGGGCCGGGACGCCGGGGCGGCGTCCGGGTAGCGGAAGGTGACGCCGTCGAAGCGGAGCCCGCCGTCGGACGTCGCCTCCGCCCGGACGACGGTGTCCTGTTCCGGCTCCTCGTCCATCACCTCGAAGTAGCGCTGTGTCGCCGTCGCCGCCTCCTGGCTCATCGCCAGCAGGAACCCGATGGAGTCCACCGGCCAGCGCAGCGCGAGCGCGGTGGACAGGAAGGCGACCAGGGTGCCCGCGGACAGCTCGCCGTCCGCCACCCGCACCGCCCCCAGTACCAGGGCGGCCCCGATCGCCAGTTCGGGCAGCGTCACGATGACGGCCCAGATGGTGGCCAGCAGCCGGGCCTTGGCCAGTTCGGTGCCGCGCAGGGTCGACGACAGCTCGCGGAAGGCGCGTGCCTGGCTGCGGTGCCGGCCGAAGCCCTTCACGATCCGGATGCCGAGGACGCTCTCCTCGACGACCGTCGTCAGATCCCCGACCTGGTCCTGCGCCCGCCGCGCCACGACCGCGTACCGGTGCTCGAAGTACACGCACATCACCACGACGGGGACGGCCGGCCCGAGGATGACCAGCCCGAGCCGCCAGTCCTGCAGCAGCATGAGGACGACGCCGAACACGATCGTGACCGAGTTGACCAGCAGAAACGTCAGGGGGAAGGCGAGGAACATCCGCACCATCCCCAGATCGGCCGTCGCCCGGGACAGCAGCTGCCCCGACGCCCACCGGTCGTGGAACGCCACCGGCAGCCGCTGGAGCCGCGCGTACAACTCCGCCCGCATCTCCGCCTCGACGTGCGACAGCGGACGCGCCACCAGCCAGCGCCGCATCCCGAACAGCAGCGCCTCGGCGAGGCCGAGGAACAGCAGGCAGAGCGAGCCCAGCCAGACCCCGGCCGTGTCCCGGTCGGCCACCGGGCCGTCCACCATCCACTTCAGGACGAGGGGGATGACCAGCCCGGTACAGGAGGCGAGCACGGCGACGAAGGCGGCCGCGAACAGCCGCAGCCGCACGGGTCTGACGTACGGCCACAGGCGCAGCAGGGAGCGTACGGCGGAGCGGTCGGGGGTGGTTGCACGTGTCTCGGCCATCACCGCGAGCCTACGGACCGGCACTGACACAGCCCACCGAGTTTCGGTCCGTCCGGGCTCCGTCGCTGGTCCTACGACCTGCCTGTTCGAGCGGTCGTACGGCCGTGTCGACCGATCGGCGGAAGTCCGTTCGAGCGAGCCGGCCGATGTTCCGCCCGTGCCCCACCCGGGACGCCGGCGCCATGCCTGTCATCGAAGTCACCGACCTGCGCAAGAACTATGACGGCCGTGCGGTCGCCGCCGGGCTCACTCCGCCACCCGCAGCAGCAGCACCGCCCGCCCGGGCACCGTCACCGTGGTGCCCGCGGGGAGGGCGACCCCGGGCGCCTCGTCCTGTTCCTCGCGGGACGTGTCGACGACCACCTCGTACCGTTGCGCCCACGGCGGCCCCGGGAGGACGAAGTCCACCGGGCGCTCCCCCGCGTGCAGGACGGCGAGGAAGCTGTCGTCGGTGATCGGGGCGCCCCGTTCGTCGCGGCCGGGGATGTCCCGCCCGGAGAGGTACATCCCCAGCGTCGCCGCGGGCGCGTACCAGTCCGCTTCCGTCATCTCCGTGCCCCGCTCCGTGAACCAGGCCAGGTCCCGCAGTCCGTCCGCCGAGTGCGCCCGGCCGGAGAAGAAGGCGCGGCGGCGGAGCACCGGGTGGCGGTGGCGCAGCGCGATCAGCCGGGCGGTGAGCTCGAACAGGGCCCGCCAGCCCGGCTCCTCCAGCAGCCCCCAGTCCACCCAGCTGATCTCGTTGTCCTGGCAGTAGGCGTTGTTGTTGCCCTGCTGGGTGCGTCCGAACTCGTCGCCCGCGACCAGCATCGGCACGCCCGTCGACAGCAGCAGCGTCGTCAGCAGGTTGCGCAGCTGCCGTCGCCGCAGCGCCTGTACGTCCTCGTCGGCCGTCGCGCCCTCGGTGCCGGCGTTCCAGGAGCGGTTGTCGTTCGTGCCGTCCCGGTTGCCCTCGCCGTTGGCCTCGTTGTGCTTGCGCTCGTACGACACCAGGTCGCGCAGGGTGAAGCCGTCGTGCGCGGTCACGAAGTTGACCGACGCGTACGGCCGCCGCCCGCCCCACGCGTACAGGTCGCTCGAGCCCGACAGCCGGTAGCCCATCTCCCGCACGTCCGGCAGGGCTTGCCGCCAGAAGTCCCGCGCGGCGTCGCGGTAGCGGTCGTTCCACTCCGTCCACAGCGGCGGGAAGGCGCCCACCTGGTAGCCGCCCGAGCCCACGTCCCAGGGTTCGGCGATGAGCTTCACCCGGCGCAGCACCGGGTCCTGCGCGATCACCGCCAGGAACGGGGAGAGCATGTCGACGTCGTGCATGGACCGGGCCAGCGCCGCCGCCAGGTCGAAGCGGAAGCCGTCGACGCCCATCTCCGTCACCCAGTAGCGCAGCGAGTCGGTGATCAGGCGCAGCACGTGCGGCTGGACCACTTGCAGGGTGTTCCCGCAGCCCGTGTAGTCGGCGTAGCGCCGGGCGTCGGACTGCAGGCGGTAGTAGCCGCGGTTGTCGATGCCCTTCAGCGACAGGGTGGGGCCCAGTTCGCCCGCCTCCGCAGTGTGGTTGTAGACGACGTCGAGGATGACCTCGATCCCGGCCGCGTGCAGGGCCCGCACCATCCGCTTGAACTCGCCTACCTGCTGGCCCGTCGTGCCCGAGGCGGCGTACGCGGCGTGCGGCGCGAAGTAGCCGATCGAGTTGTAGCCCCAGTAGTTCTTCAGGCCGCGGCGCAGCAGATGGTCCTCGTGTGCGAACTGGTGGACCGGCAGCAGCTCCACCGCCGTGACGCCCAGCCGCACCAGGTGCTCCACGGCCGCCGGGTGCGCCAGGCCCGCGTAGGTGCCGCGCAGTTCCTCCGGGACGCCGGGGTGCCGTCGGGTGAAGCCCCGCACGTGCAGCTCGTAGATCACCGAGTCGGCCCACGGCGTCTTCGGACGGCGGTCGTCGGCCCAGTCGTCGTCGTCGTGCACGACGACGCCCTTGGGCACGTGCGGCGCGGAGTCGCGTTCGTCGCGCACCGTGTCGGCGACCTGCTGCTGGGGCCAGTCGCGGACGTGCCCGTACACCTCCGGCGGCAGCAGGAACTCGCCGTCCACCGCGCGGGCGTACGGGTCGAGGAGCAGCTTCGCCGGGTTCCAGCGGCCGCCGGTCCACGGGTCCCAACGGCCGTGCACCCGGTAGCCGTAGCGCTGGCCGGGCATGATCCCGGGCACGAAGCCGTGCCAGATCTCGTGCGTGAGCTCGGTGAGCCGGGCCCGCGTCTCCCGGCCGGCCTCGTCGAACAGGCACAGCTCGACCGCCTCCGCACCGCCCGCCCACAGCGCGAAGTTGGTGCCGGCGACCCCGTCCGGGCCGACCCGGAACCGGGCGCCCAGCGGTGTGGAGGCGCCCGGCCACACGGGCGGGCCCGGCACCTTGCGCGAGACGCCGTTCACGACGGCCTCCGGCGTGGCGTGCTCGGCCGCCACCGCCTCCTGCTCGGCTGCGCTGGACACCGTCTAGCCCTCCCGCGGCTCGTGGGACGACGGGGGAGAAGAGCGCGCGGTGTCCCGTCCGCGGCTCCCTTTCGCGTCGCCCTCCCCCCATGTCTGCCCACAGCGGCCCTCGCACTCACGTTTCCCCGGAGCGTGCCCGGTCGTTGGGCACCCCGTGAGGCACGTACATGGGCGCGCACGGCGCGCGGGGGTCGCACTGGCCGCCGTACTGACATGGGCAGGACTGCTGGCCGGGGCCGCCGGCTGTACCGGCGGAGGTGACAGCCGCAGCGGACTCGACCGGATGCTCGGCAAACCCGCGGCCCCCGAGGACGTCATCCGCGTCAGCCCGCAGGACGGCGCGAGAGGCGTGCGGCCCGGGACGGATCTGTCGGTGCGGGTGCCGGACGGCCGGCTGGAGTCCGTGAAGGTCGTCAGGTCGCAGGACGCGCGGGAGAGCGAGGTGAAGGGGCGGATCGCCGCGGACGGTCTGAGCTGGCGGCCGGCCGAGGCCCGGCTCGGGCTCGCCGCCCGCTACACGGTCGACGTGGTGGCGCTGGACGGTGAGGGCAACCGTTCGGCGCGCCACACCACCTTCACCACCTTCGTCCCCGAGAAGCGCTTCATCGGGTATGTCACGCCCGAGAACCGGGCCACCGTGGGCACCGGGATGATCGTCTCGCTGGAGTTCAACCGTGAGATCGGCGACCGCGCCGCCGTCGAACGCGCCGTCCGGGTGACGGCCGAGCCCGCCACCGAGATCCGGGCGCACTGGTTCGGCGGCACCCGGCTCGACTTCCGCCCCGAGGAGTACTGGCGGCCGGGCACCGAGGTCACGGTCGACCTCGCGCTGCGGGACGTCGAGGGGGCGCCCGGTGTCTACGGCCTGCAGGACAAGTCGTTCTCCTTCACCGTGGGCCGCAGCCAGATGTCCCTGGTGGACGCGGCCAGGCACATCATGCAGGTGCGGCGGGACGGCGAACTGCTGGCCACCGTGCCGATCACGGCCGGGTCGCCCGAGAACACCACCTACAACGGCAAGATGGTGGTGAGCGAGATGCTGGAGCTGACCCGCATGAACGGCGCCACGGTCGGCTTCAAGAAGGCCGACGGCAAGGGAGAGTACGACATTCCGGATGTTCCGCACGCCATGCGGCTGACCGGCTCCGGCACCTTCCTGCACGGCAACTACTGGGCGCAGGACGTCTTCGGCAGGGCCAACGTCAGCCACGGCTGCGTGGGTCTGCGGGATGTGAAGGGCGGCGGCTCGGACACGCCCGCGGGCTGGTTCTTCGACCGCTCGCTCGTCGGCGACGTCGTCGAGGTGGTCCACAGCGAGGACAAGCAGGTCGCCCCGGACAACGGCCTCGGCGGCTGGAACATGACCTGGAAGGAGTGGACGGCGGGCAGCGCCCTGAACTGACCCTTCCTCCCGGTGCAACCATCCCCGCCGTTGCGTGGTCCCAGTTGGGACGGAACGGTGACCTTGGCCTGACACGAAGCTCAAATTCGTACGGTTAATATGCGCCAGAGATCGCGCGGGAGCGCTGGGGTGGGGGCCTGACCAGGGCCTTGCGAGGGGAGAACGACTTGAACGTGCGACCGATATCGGGGGCGTCGGTTGACGGGCGCTCACGGGGCCGCAACAGACGGCTGGCGCTGATCGTCGGCGGGATGCTGCTCGCCGTCACGGCGTGCGGCGGGGGCGCTGAGGGCTCGGGTTCCGGGTCCGACGGGAAGGCCGAGGGTGACAAGGGGGCCACGGCCGCCGCGGAGAGCAAGCAGTCGGAGGCGGTCGTCACCATCGCCCCGAAGACCGGCGCGAAGGACGTGGACACCAGCGGCGCCCTCAAGGTCACCGCGGCCAAGGGCAAGCTGACCGAGGTCACCGTCAAGGACGCCAAGGGCAGGAAGATCGACGGCGCGATCACGGCGGACGGCGCCGGCTGGACGCCCGCCACCCACCTGGCCGCGTCCACCGCGTACCAGGTGCACGCGGTCGCCAAGGACTCGGCCGGCCGCACGGCCGCCGAGGACTCCGCCTTCACCACGCTGAGCCCGCAGAACACCTTCATCGGCAACTTCACGCCCGAGGACGGCTCCACGGTCGGCGTCGGCATGCCGTTCTCCGTCCGGTTCACCCGGGGCATCACCAAGCCGGCGGACGTCGAGAAGGCCATCAGGATCACGACCGTGCCCGCCGTCGAGGTCGAGGGCCACTGGTTCGGCAACGACCGCCTGGACTTCCGCCCGGAGAAGTACTGGAAGGCCGGCACCAAGGTGAAGGTCGAGCTGAACCTCGACGGCGTCGAGGGCCGCAAGGGCGTCTACGGCAAGCAGTCCAAGACGCTGTCCTTCACCATCGGCCGCGACCAGGTGACCGTCGTGGACGCCAAGAAGCACACGATGGAGGTCACGCGGGAGGGCAAGGTCGTCAAGACCGTCCCGGTCACCACCGGCAAGCCGGGATACGCCACCTGGAACGGCCAGATGGTCATCAGCGAGAAGTTCACCGTGACCCGCATGAACGGCGACACGGTCGGCTACGACGGCGAGTACGACATCAAGGACGTCCCGCACGCCATGCGGCTGACCAACTCCGGCACCTTCGTGCACGGCAACTACTGGGGCGGCGACGCCTTCGGCAACTACAACGCCAGCCACGGCTGCATCGGCCTGCGCGACGTGCGCGGCGGCTACGACGGCTCCGTGCCGGCCGCGTGGTTCTTCAACCAGTCGATGGTCGGCGACGTGGTCGTCGTGAAGAACTCCACCGACCCGGTGGTCGACCCGTCCAACGGCCTCAACGGCTGGAACATCTCCTGGGCGGACTGGAAGAAGTAGCGTTCCCCCTCCCTGTTCTCGTGGGCGGGCCCGGTGCTGTGACACACGGCACCGGGCCCGCCGTCGTTAGTGGTGGTTAACCTGCTGCCATGACCGTGAATCTGGAAGTCGCCGACGGCGTCGGCACGATCCGCCTCGACCGTCCGCCCATGAACGCGCTGGACGTCGCCACGCAGGACCGTCTCAAGGAGCTCGCCGAGGAGGCGACCCGGCGCGACGATGTCCGCGCCGTCGTCCTGTACGGCGGTGAGAAGGTGTTCGCCGCGGGCGCGGACATCAAGGAGATGCAGGACATGGACCACACCGCGATGGTGCTGCGCTCCCGCGCCCTGCAGGAGTCCTTCACGGCGGTGGCCCGCATCCCCAAGCCGGTCGTGGCGGCCGTGACCGGGTACGCGCTGGGCGGCGGCTGTGAACTCGCGCTCTGCGCGGACTTCCGCATCGCCGGGGACGGCGCCAGGCTGGGCCAGCCGGAGATCCTGCTCGGGCTGATCCCCGGGGCCGGTGGCACCCAGCGCCTCTCCCGGCTGATCGGCCCCTCCAAGGCGAAGGACCTGATCTTCACGGGCCGGATGGTCAAGGCGGACGAGGCGCTGGCCCTCGGGCTGGTGGACCGGGTGGTGCCGGCCGCCGACGTGTACACCGAGGCGCACGCCTGGGCGGCGAAGCTGGCGCAGGGTCCGGCGCTGGCGCTGCGCGCGGCGAAGGAGTCGATCGACACCGGTCTGGAGACGGACGTCGAGACGGGTCTGGCGGTGGAACGCACGTGGTTCGCCGGTCTGTTCGCCACCGCCGACCGTGAGACCGGCATGCGCAGCTTCGTGGAGGAAGGGCCCGGCAAGGCCAAGTTCCTGTGAGCGGCGTCTCTTTCGGAGGCGGCGCGGGTACTTGCTCTTGACGGGACGTCTCACCCGCGTCCCCCGATGGGGCGGATCGGGGAAACCTTGAGGCAGCCTCAAGCCTGTCCTGTCGGGGGAACCCGCCGTTTGCCGCGAAGCGGGTCTTCGCGGCAGGTCAGGGTGGGTTTGTCGGCATCTGTACTGCCACTGGCATATGCCGATCGACTCAATCGGAACGAGGGATTCCGGGGGGCGTATTCCACAGGAACGGCCCCGGAGGGTGCCCGGGGCCGCCATGATGGGGGCATGGCGGGGCTGGAAGGCATCGAACAGCCGCGGGGACACAGCCGTGCGGCCGCGGCGCGCTGGTCGCCCGCGGTCGAGGACGAACAGGCGCTCAAGGCGCTGGAGTTGTTCGGCAACCCGACGGAGGGCGAGGTTCCGTTGCCGTCCCGTCCCGAGTCCGCCGCCGCGGCCCGCCGGCTCGCCCAGGTCGTGGTCCTGCGCCAGTGGGGGCTCAGTCCCAAGATGGCCGAGGACGCGGTACTGCTCGTCTCCGAACTCGTCGGCAACGCCGTGCGGCACACCGGCGCCCGCGTCTTCGGCCTGCGGATGCGGCGTCGGCGCGGCTGGATCCGCGTCGAGGTCCGCGACCCGTCCCGCGGGCTGCCCTGTCTGATGCCGGTTCAGGAGATGGACGTCAGCGGGCGGGGTCTCTTCCTCGTCGACAAGCTGTCCGACCGGTGGGGGGTCGACCTGCTGCCCCGCGGGAAGACGACCTGGTTCGAGATGCGGGTCGCCGACCGCTGACCGGTCCGTGAGGCGCCCGGCCGGCGGACGCGGCCGAGGCGTCAATGGCCGGAATTGCGACATATCACCCCTTAAATGGTGTGGGTGACCCCATCCGACCGTCGTTCCGCGCTGCGGGCGGGCGCCGGGCTCGTCGCCGGGGGTGCGTTCGCGGCCGGGTGCTCGCCCGCCGTGTCCTCCTCCGGCGCCGCCGTCCGGTCCGCCGCCGACTCCCGGTCTCCCGCCTCGCGGCCCGCCGCCTCCCGGTCCCCCGCCGGCCCGGCGGCCGCCCCCGCTCCGCGCGCCTTCCCCGGTCGGCCCGCCCAGATCACGCACGGCCCCCGCGGGCGGCCCCGGGTCGCCCTCACCTTCCACGGGCAGGGCGAGCCCGCCGTCGCCCGCGCCCTGCTCGGCGAAGCCGAACGGCACGGCGCCCGGGTCACCGTCCTGGCCGTCGGGACCTGGCTCGACGAACACCCCGACCTCGCCCGCCGGGTCCTCGACGGCGGCCACGACCTCGGCAACCACACCCAGCGGCACCTGGACGTCAACGCGATGTCCGAGGCCGAGGCGACGGCAGAGATCGGCGGGTGCGCACAGCGGCTTCGCCGGCTCACCGGATCCGTCGGCACCTGGTTCCGGCCCTCCCGGGCCGCCCGCGCCTCCCCGCTCGTCGCGGCGCTGGCCCGGCGGGCCGGCTATCCGCACGTCCTCTCCTACGACGTCGACTCCCTCGACTTCACCTCGCCCGGCGCCTCCGCCGTCACCCGCAACGTCCTCGACGGGATCCGCAACGGGTCCGTCGTGAGCCTGCACTTCGGGTACGCCGACACGGTCGCCGCACTCCCCGCCCTGCTGGACGAACTCGACCGCCGCGGACTGCGCGCGGTCACTGCCACGGAGCTGATCGGCTGATGCACCGCAACCTCGTCACAAGCGCCCTGCTCACCGGCGCCGCCCTCGCCGTCCTCGCCGCCTGCGGCACCGACGGCCGAAGCGGCGCGGACGGGACGGGCAGGACCGAGGCGGCCGTGCCCGCGCCGGCGAAGAAGGCCGCCAGACCGGTCGTCGACGGCCTTGCGGGCATGCCGCCCCTGCTCGACCCCAAGGACGTCTACGCCGCCGACCGCCCGAACCGGCTCTCCCCGGTGGTCAAGGACTTCCCGTCCCGGGTCTACGTGCCCAACACCGAGTCCGACACCGTCTCCGTCATCGACCCGAAGACCTACCGGGTGATCGAGACGATCCGCGTCGGACGCCAGCCGCAGCACGTCGTCCCCTCGTGGGACCTCAAGACCCTCTGGGTCAACAACGACCGCGGGCACACCCTCACCCCGATCGACCCCGCCACCGGGAAGACGGGCAAGCCGGTCGAGGTGCACGACCCCTACAACCTCTACTTCACGCCCAACGGCAGGTACGCCGTCGTCATGGCCTCCCTCGACCGTGAGCTCGTCTTCCGGGACCCGCACACGATGAAGCGGATCAAGACCGAACCGGTCACCTGCTACGGCGTCAACCACGCCGACTTCTCCCTGGACGGGAAGTACTTCATCGTGTCCTGCGAGTTCAGCGGCGAACTGCTGAAGGTCGACACCGAGCGGATGAAGGTCGTCGCCCAGCAGAAGCTGCCCCTCAAGGGCGCCATGCCGCAGGACGTGAAGGTCTCGCCGGACGGCAAGCTGTTCTACGTCGCCGACATGATGGCCCACGGCATGTGGATCGTCGACGGCGACACCTTCGGCAAGCCGCGGTTCCTGCACACCGGCAAGGGCTGCCACGGGCTGTACGTCAGCCGCGACTCCCGCGAGATGTACGTCACCAACCGTGGCGAGGGCACCGTCTCCGTCTTCGACTTCACCAAGGGCGAGCTCACCAAGAAGTGGCGTCTGCCGGACGGCGGCAGCCCCGACATGGGCGGCGTCTCGGCGGACGGCAAGGTCCTGTGGCTGTCCGGGCGGTACAACTCCGAGGTGTACGCCATCGACACCGCCGACGGTCACCAGCTCGCCCGCATCAAGGTCGGCAGCGGACCGCACGGCCTGGCCGTCTATCCGCAGCCCGGCCGCTACTCGCTCGGCCACACGGGCGTCTTCCGCTAGCGGGAGGTCCTGCGTCCCGCGGCCGGCGGGGCCGTTAATCTGGCCTGCGTCAGTTGGACAGCAGAACAGCACATGTGCCGCAAGGCATGAAGAAGAGGGGCGGACCGGTGGCCGACATCGAAGAAGCGCGCAACCATTTCCAGCGGATCGACACAGACGGCGACGGCTTCATCACCGCGGCCGAGTTCAAGACCGCCCTGGCTCAGCAGGGCGACTGGAACGTCACGGAGTCGGTCGCCGAGGCCATCATCAAGTCCCGCGACCTGAACGGCGACAAGGTCCTCTCGTTCGACGAGTTCTGGGCCCACCTGAACAAGTGACGGGAGCCCGTACGGGCTGACGTGGAACCGACAGGGGGCGCCGACGGGGCGCCCCCTCAGTCGTGGGCCGAAGACCGTCGTCGGGGACGGAACGGGACCCCGCCGGCCCGGGTCGACGCCGTCCGCCCCGTCTTCGGTCTGCGGGGCCGGCGTCGAGGCCGTCACCAAGCGGGAGATCGATCCCCCGCTCCCTCAGCACTCGATGATGTTCACCGCGAGCCCGCCCCGGGCCGTCTCCTTGTACTTGACGCTCATGTCCGCGCCGGTGTCCTTCATCGTCTTGATGACCTTGTCGAGGGACACCTTGTGCGAGCCGTCGCCGCGCATCGCCATACGGGCCGCGGTGACCGCCTTGACCGCGGCCATGCCGTTGCGCTCGATGCACGGGATCTGGACCAGGCCGCCCACCGGATCGCAGGTCAGGCCGAGGTTGTGCTCCATGCCGATCTCGGCCGCGTTCTCCACCTGCTCCGGGGAGCCGCCGAGGACCTCGGCGAGCGCCCCCGCCGCCATCGAGCAGGCCGAGCCGACCTCGCCCTGGCAGCCGACCTCGGCACCGGAGATGGAGGCGTTCTCCTTGAAGAGCATGCCGATCGCGCCGGCCGCGAGCAGGAAGCGGACGACGCCGTCCTCGTCGGCGCCGGGCACGAAGTTCATGTAGTAGTGCAGCACCGCCGGGATGATGCCGGCCGCGCCGTTCGTGGGAGCCGTGACCACCCTGCCGCCGGCCGCGTTCTCCTCGTTCACGGCCATCGCGTACAGCGTGATCCACTCCATGGAGTGCGCCAACGCGTCGCCCTCCGCCCGAAGTTGACGGGCCGTCATGGCGGCGCGGCGGCGGACGCGCAGGCCGCCCGGCAGGATGCCCTCCCGGGACATGCCCCGCGAGACACAGCCCTGCATCACCCGCCACAGCTCCAGCAGGCCCGCCCGGATCTCGTCCTCCGTGCGCCAGGCCCGCTCGTTCTCCAGCATCAGCGCGGAGATCGACAGCCCCGTCTCCTTCGTGAGGCGCAGCAGTTCGTCGCCCGTGCGGAAGGGGTACTTCAGCACCGCGTCGTCGAGTTTGATGCGGTCCGCGCCGACCGCCTCCTCGTCCACGACGAACCCGCCGCCGACCGAGTAGTACGTCTTCGACAGCAGTTCGGCGCCCTGCGCGTCACGGGCCCATATCGTCATGCCGTTGGCGTGGTACGGCAGCGCCTTGCGGCGGTGCAGGACGAGATCGTCGTCGAAGGAGAACGGGATCTCGTGCGAGCCGAGCAGCCGCAGCCGCCCGGAGTTCCTGATCTGCTCCACCCGCTCGTCGGCGGTCTCCACGTCCACCGTGCGCGGCGAGGAGCCCTCCAGGCCCAGCAGGACCGCCTTGGGCGTGCCGTGGCCGTGCCCGGTCGCGCCGAGCGAGCCGTACAGCTCGCAGCGGACCGAGGCGGCGGAGTCCAGCAGGGACTCGTTGCGCAGCCGCCGTGCGAACATGCGGGCCGCCCGCATCGGGCCGACCGTGTGGGAGCTGGACGGGCCGATGCCGATCGAGAACAGGTCGAAGACCGAGATGGCCACGGGAACTCCTCGGGAAAGGGCGGGGGCGCACGTCGTCGGGCACCCCCACCAGGGAACTACTTGCTCAGGCCGGGGTACAGGGGGTGCTTGCGGGCGAGGGCGGTCACCCGGGCCTTGAGGGTTTCGGCGTCGTAGGACGGCTTGAGGGCCCGGGCGATGACGTCGGCGACCTCGGCGAAGTCCTCGGCGGTGAAGCCGCGGGTGGCCAGGGCCGGGGTGCCGATGCGCAGACCGGAGGTCACCATCGGCGGGCGCGGGTCGTCGGGGACGGCGTTGCGGTTGACGGTGATGCCGACCTCGTGGAGACGGTCCTCGGCCTGCTGTCCGTCCAGCGCCGAGGCGCGCAGGTCGACCAGGATGAGGTGGACGTCGGTGCCGCCGGACAGGACGTTCACGCCGGCCTCGCGGGCGTCCGGCGCGGTGAGGCGATCGGCGAGGATCTTGGCGCCTTCGACCGTGCGGCGCTGGCGTTCCTTGAAGTCGTCGCTCGCGGCGACCTTGAAGGAGACGGCCTTGGCGGCGATGACGTGTTCCAGAGGGCCGCCCTGGAAGCCGGGGAAGACGGAGGAGTTCAGCTTCTTGGAGAACTCCTTCTTCGCGAGGATGATGCCGCCGCGGGGGCCGCCGAGGGTCTTGTGGGTGGTGGAGGTGACGACGTCGGCGTACTCCACCGGGTTGGGGTGGAGACCGGCCGCGACCAGGCCCGCGAAGTGCGCCATGTCGACCCACAGGAACGCCTCGACCTCGTCGGCGATGCGGCGGAACTCGGCGAAGTCGAGCTTTCGGGGATAGGCGGACCAGCCCGCGATGATGACCTTGGGGCGGTGTTCCTTGGCCAGGCGTTCGACCTCGGCCATGTCGACCAGGCCCGCGCCGTCGACGTGGTAGGCGACCACGTCGAACTGCTTGCCGGAGAAGTTGAGCCGCATGCCGTGGGTGAGGTGGCCGCCGTGGGCGAGGTCCAGGCCGAGGATGGTGTCACCGGGCTGGGCGAGGGCGAACAGGGCGGCCTGGTTGGCGGAGGCGCCGGAGTGGGGCTGGACGTTGGCGTACTCGGCGCCGAAGAGGTCCTTGACCCGGTCGATGGCGATCTGCTCGGCGACGTCGACGTGCTCGCAGCCGCCGTAGTAGCGGCGGCCGGGGTAGCCCTCGGCGTACTTGTTGGTCAGGACCGAGCCCTGGGCCTCCATGACCGCGAGCGGCGCGAAGTTCTCCGAGGCGATCATCTCGAGCGTGGACTGCTGGCGGTTCAGCTCGGCGTCGACCGCGGCCGCGATCTCCGGATCGAGCTCGTGCAGGGACGTGTTCAGGACGGACATGCGACTACGACTCCTCAGCCGGCGGTGTAGGCGGTGTACTCGTCAGCGGAGAGCAGATCGTCCGGCTCGCCCGTGACGCGTACCTTGAACAGCCACCCGCCCTCGAAGGGGGCGGAGTTCACCAGCGCCGGGTCGTCGACGACGTCCTGGTTGACCTCGGTGATCTCACCGGAGACCGGGGCGTACAGCTCGCTGACCGACTTGGTCGACTCCAGCTCGCCGCAGGACTCGCCCGCGGCCACCGTGGCGCCCACCTCCGGGAGCTGGACGAAGACCACGTCACCGAGCGCGTTGGCCGCGTGCTCCGTGATGCCGACCGTCGAGACGCCGTCCTCGGCGACCGACAGCCACTCGTGCTCCTTGCTGTAGCGCAGCTGCTGGGGGTTGCTCATGGCCTGAATTCTCCTGTACGCGGGGGAGTGCTGATGAAGGGGGGACGGTCCCGGGCACGGGTGAGCAGCGCGAATACGCGCGGGGTCACCCGTGGCCCGGGGCCCAGTGTCTACTTCTGGCGCTTGTAGAAGGGCAGCGCCACGACCTCGTACGGCTCGTGGGTGCCCCGGATGTCCACGCCCACGCCCGGAGCGCCCGGCGCGGCGTGCGCGGCGTCGACGTAGGCCATCGCGATGGGCTTGCCCAGCGTCGGGGAGGGCGCGCCGGAGGTGACCTCGCCGATCACCTCGCCGCCCGCCACGACGGCGTACCCGGCGCGCGGGACGCGGCGGCCCTCGGCGACCAGGCCGACCAGGACGCGCGGCGGCTGCCGCTCGGCCAGCGCCGCCGCCTCGGCGAGCGCCTCGCGCCCGACGAAGTCGCCCTGCTTCTCGAACTTCACCACGCGCCCGAGGCCCGCGTCGAAGGGGGTCAGGGAGGTGTTCAGCTCGTGACCGTACAGCGGCATGCCCGCCTCGAGGCGCAGCGTGTCCCGGCAGGACAGCCCGCAGGGGACCAGCCCGACGCCCTCGCCGGCCTTGGTCAGCGCCTGCCACAGTTCGACGGCGTGCTCCGGCTTCACGAACAGCTCGAAGCCGTCCTCGCCGGTGTATCCGGTGCGCGCGATGAGCGCGGGGACGCCGGCGACGGTGCCCGGCAGGCCCGCGTAGTACTTCAGGCCGTCGAGATCGGCGTCGGTGACGGCCGCGAGGATGCCGGGGGACTCCGGTCCCTGGACGGCGATCAGGGCGTAGGCGTCACGGTCGTCGCGGACCTCGGCGTCGAACTCCTCGACCAGGTTGGCCAGCTCGTTCAGGACGTTCTGAGCGTTGGACGCGTTGGAGACGATCATGTACTCGGCCTCCGCGAGCCGGTACACGATGAGGTCGTCGAGGATGCCGCCGTCCGCGGCGCAGATCATGGTGTAGCGGGCGCGGCCCACGCCCACTGCGGCGAGGTCGCCCACCAGGGCGAAGTTCAGGAACTCGGCCGCCTCCGGGCCGGTCACGGTGATCTCGCCCATGTGCGAGAGGTCGAAGAGCCCGGCCCGGGTGCGGACGGCGAGATGCTCGTCGCGTTCGGAGCCGTAACGCAGGGGCATGTCCCAGCCGGCGAAGTCGGTCATCGTCGCGCCGAGCGAGCGATGCAGGGCATCGAGCGCGGTGTGACGGGGTGCGGTACTGCTCATCGGTCGTTCGTCTCCCAAGGCGACGGGGCCCTCCCGCGCGAGTGAAGCCGGACGCGGGGGGACGGCGAGGTCGTTCCTCCCCATCTGTCATCGGAACCTGAGAGGTTCGCCATGACCACCGCTGTGAGCGGGACATGGCTTGCACCGTGGGTGGGACCGCCGGCGACGGCGGCCCGCTTTTCAGATGTGCCTCGCCCGCGCGGTAACGGGGCCTGAGAGATTCAAGGGAGGGACTTGCTCCTTCGGCGCCCCAGCGGAACTGCTGCTGAGGACTCTCCCGCGCGGATTCAAACGGCCGGTATGCAGTTGGCGCGGCCATCATCGCACGGCCCGCCCCCGTCGCGGCAGGCCGGATCTGTAACCGGCTTGTGTCGCTACGCGCACGAAAACGCGAGGCGCCGCGCATTACCTTCTCTTTACGTGCGATGGGGAGAAGTAGTACCCGGCCCCAGGGGAGGACGATCACGGTGAAGAGGACGACCTCGGCGAGGACCACGGCCTTCGCGGCCGGCTCGGGCATCGCGCTGCCCGCGCAGCCCCGCGCCCGTACCCGGGGGGCGTGCTCACGGCAGCCCGCGCCCGTCGTCCGCGACCTGCGCGAGCGGGCCGGCCGCAGTCCGCACGGCCTGCTCTTCGGCCCGCGTGACCTCGTGGTGGTCACCGGTCTGCCCGGCAGCGGCAAGTCCACCCTGATGAAGCGCGCGGTGCCCGGCGTCCGCATCGACTCCCAGGACACCCGCGACCGCTGGGACGCCCGGATGCCCCGCCTCCTGCCCTACGCCCTCTACCGGCCGCTGGTCCGCCTCGCCCACTACGCCGGACTGCGCCGGGCCCTGCGCGGCGGCGGGGGCGTCGTGGTGCACGACTGCGGCGCCCAGGCCTGGGTCCGCGACTGGCTGGCCCGCGCGGCCCGCCGCCGCGGCGGCGCCCTGCACCTGATCGTTCTCGACGTCGGCGCGGACACGGCCCTGCAGGGCCAGCGCGAGCGCGGCCGCGGCGTCTCGCGGTACGCGTTCCTGCGCCACCGCCGGGCCGCCGCCCGGCTCCTGCGGTCGGTGGAGAAGGGCCGGCTGCCCGAGGGGTGCGGCTCCGCGGTCCTGCTCGACCGGCCCGCCGCCGACGTCCTGCGGCGGATCGGCTTCACGGGCTGAGGCCCGTCGGCCTCACGGGCAGCGGCGGGGCCGCCGGCACCCGCTAGCCTTTCAGTCACAGCAGAGTGAGCGGTTCTTAGCAGGCGGTAGGCAGATGGACTTCCCCCCGGCGGACTTCCCCGCGGACTTCCCGGCGCAGGCGCACCCCCATTCGCACGGCGGATGGCCCGGCAACGAGCTGGAGGAGGTGCTCTCCGCCTCCCTCGGCATGCCGGGAGCCGGCGGCCGGATCGTGGAGGTGCTCGGCCGCAGCTTCGTCTGGGTGCCGCTCCCCGGAGGCGGCGGCCCGCACAGCGGCCCCCTCGACCTGCCCACGATGGAACTCGACGGCCAGGTGTACGTGCCGGTCTTCAGCTCCGAGGAGCAGTTCCGCCAGGTCGTCGGCTCGCACATGTCGTTCACCGTCGCGCCGGCCGTGGAGTTCGCGCGGGGGCTGCCGCCGCAGGCGGGCATCCTCGTCAACCCCGACGGCACGGTCGGCGTCCCGCTGCCGCCGCCCGCCGTGGCCGAGCTGTGCCGGGCCGGCCGTACCCCGCTGGACGGTCCGGCCGCCGGCGGCCGGGTCCGTCTCTACGAGCCGGACTGGCAGGACGACCCGATGGACTTCCTGGCCGCGGCCTCCGCGGAGTTCGAGGCCGTCGGCGTGGTCCGCACCGCCCGCCGCTGCCTGGCCGCCATCGAGACGGCGGACCCGGTGATGTTCGTGGGCGTCGAGCTCTCCCAGTGGGAGGGCGACCTGCGCGCGCTCCCCCTGGAGGCCCTCGGCAGGGCCCTGACGACGGCGGCCGCACCCTGGCCGGTCAACCTGGTCCTCCTCGACGTCGCCCAGGATCCGGTGGGCGACTGGATGAAGGAGCGGGTCCGCCCCTTCTACTCGAGGCACCACTAGCCGTGGAGCCGGGAAGCGGGCCGTCCGGCGAGGCACCGGGCCCGTGCTCTCCACTGCTCGACCAGGCGGAGCGCCTAAGCTGGACTCCGACGCGGGGCAACTTCTCGAAGGGGCGATAAAAAGTGAGCGCTGGCACTGCCGCGACCGGCTCGGTCGAGCACATGCTGCGCCAGGTCACGCCCGGGCGTTACGACGCCTACGAGGCGCTCCTGCGCGCGCTCGCGACCCCCTCCTCGGGCCAGGTCTGGATGCTGCTGTGGCACGGGCAGGCGGGCTCCCCGGACGCCCAGTACGGAAACATGGAGGTCGAAGGGCACGGCTACGCGCCCTGTGTGACCTCCGCCCAGGAGCTCAGCGCGAGCGGGTGGAACCGCTCGTACGAGGTGGTCGACGGGCTGGACGTGGCCCGGACCCTCTATCCCGACCACTACGGCCTCTGGCTGAACCCGCACGCACCCGGCGGCGGCGTCGGCATTCCGTGGCTGGATCTGCGCCGGATCGCCACCGGCCTGGAACGCCAGCCCGCCGGGCCGCTTCGGCTGTCCGAACCCGCCATCGAGATCCCGCAGTTCTACGCGCTGCTCGCGCAGAACGCCCACCGCGCCCAGGCGGTCCGTACGTTGCGCCGGGCCTGGGTGCAGCCGGCGCTGGGCGCGCCCTACCTGGCCATCGGGCTCGACGTGTACGACTCCTCCCCGCCGGCCGTGGACGCCGTGCGGACGATGATGCAGCAGTCCATCGGCGCGGTGCCGGACGGGCTGCCGGTCTCCACGGTCGCGATGACCGACGACTACGACCCCGTCGTGATGTGGATGCGCGCCAACGCCCGCCCCTTCTACGACCGCGAGGCGCACGCCCCCGCTCCGGCCCAGGGACCGGGCGGCGGCTACGGCTTCCCGGGCCCGCGTCCGTACTGATCCGACATCCTTCGCCCTTCGCCCGGTGTGCGGCGTCGGGAGTCCCGACGGTCACTCCCGGTAACGGGCGACCGGTCGCTGAACGCCCGTCAGGATCGCGCCGACGCGGGGCGTGTGGCCGCGTGGGCCGCCGGTCCCGCGCGCTGCCCCGCGCCGACGTCCTGAAGTGTTCCGGTTCTTCCGTGATGTGACGCCGGGCACAACTGAAGCACCTGCTCGCTCTCCGGAAGTCGGACCGTGGCGTTCGGGTAACGGAATGTGCAGGTCGGCATCACGGTTACGCATACTTTCTCCGTCAGATCTGGCGTGTGATCGCGCAGGCATTGAAGACTCGCCTCTCAGACGCGAGGTCGTCGATCCTGTGAGCGAGTGCCCATCGGCAGCAATCCGGGGTCAACTGGACAGTTGGGCCGCACTCATCGGCGCCGGCCGCGTAGCAGGCAGTAAGCGAACCAAGCCGCCGACAGCGGCGGACAAAGGCCGGTCACCGCCGGCGAGAGGGGTCGGGTCACCGTGACCGCACCGATCGAGACCACCGGGTCGGCAACCGAGGTACAGCCCGAGGCTGTGCTCGCGGGTGTCGACAAGGGGCAGATCGAGGGCCGTTCCCTGGGGCAGATCGCCTGGTCCCGTTTCAAGAAGGACAAGGTGGCCGTGGCCGGCGGGGTCATCGTGATCCTGCTGATCGTGCTCGCGCTTCTCGCCCGTCCGATCCAGGCCCTGTTCGGTCTGGACCCCAACGCCTTCAACCAGGACCTCATCGACCCCAACACCTCGATCCCCGCCGGGGACTTCGGCGGCATGAGCTGGGAGCACCCGCTCGGGGTGGACCCGAAGTTCGGGCGGGACATCGCCACCCGCATCCTGGAGGGCTCGTGGGTGTCGCTGGTCGTGGCCTTCGGCGCGACGGTCCTGTCGAACACCATCGGCGCCGTCCTCGGCGTCGTCGCCGGCTACTACGGCGGGCGGGTCGACTCGATCATCAGCCGACTGATGGACACCTTCCTCGCCTTCCCCCTCCTGCTCTTCGCCATCGCCATCTCCGCCACGCTGCAGGGCGGTGCGTTCGGCCTGGAGGGTCTGCCGCTGCACATCAGCGTGCTCATCTTCATCATCGGCTTCTTCAACTGGCCCTACCTGGGCCGCATCGTGCGGGGCCAGACGCTCGCCCTGCGGGAACGCGAGTTCGTGGACGCGTCGCGGGGCATGGGCGCGAAGGGGCCGTACATCCTGTTCCGGGAGCTGCTGCCCAACCTGGTCGGCCCGATCATCGTCTACTCGACGCTGCTCATCCCGACGAACATCATCTTCGAGGCCAGCCTGAGCTTCCTGGGCGTCGGCATCCAGCCCCCGCAGGCGTCGTGGGGCGGCATGCTCAAGGAGGCGGTCACCTACTACCAGGTCGATCCGCAGTTCATGATCGTGCCCGGTCTTGCCATCTTCGTGACCGTGCTGGCGTTCAACCTGCTCGGCGACGGCCTCCGTGACGCTCTCGACCCGCGCAGCCGCTGACGTGCAGCCGCAGCGAGAGTCCGACAGATTTCCATCAACAAAGGGGAAGCAGACCATCATGCGAAGGTCAGGGCTGGCCGCTGTCGCGGCCATCGGCAGTGTGAGCCTGTTGCTCGCCGGTTGCAGCAAGGCCGATGACAACACGGACAAGGGCGGCAAGTCCGCCGGGGCCGACGCGGCCACGAAGGGCGTCGTCAACGCCTCCACCCAGAAGGGTGGGACGGTCACGTACGAGTACTCCGACGTGCCGGACTCCTTCGACCCGGGCAACACGTACTACGCGTACATGTACAACCTCAGCCGCGTCTACGCGCGTCCGCTGATGACCTTCCAGCCCGGCCCGGGCGAGGACGGCAACAAGCTGGTCCCCGACCTCGCGGCGAGCGCCGGTGTGCCCACCGACGGAGGCAAGACCTGGACGTACAAGCTGCGGCCGGGCCTGAAGTACCAGGACGGCACGGCGATCACGTCCAAGGACGTCAAGTACGCCGTCGAGCGCTCCAACTTCGCGCGTGACGTGCTGTCCCTCGGCCCGAACTACTTCCAGCAGCTCCTCGTGGGCGGCGACGCGTACAAGGGTCCGTACAAGGACAAGAAGGGTCTCGCGTCCATCGAGACCCCGGACGACACGACGATCGTCTTCAAGCTGAAGTCGGCGTTCCAGGAGTTCGACTACCTGGTCGCGACGCCGCAGACCGCGCCGGTGCCCGAGGCCAAGGACAAGGGCATCGACTACGTCAAGAACATCGTGTCCTCGGGCTCGTACAAGTTCGAGAGCTACGACGAGGGCAAGCAGGCCGTCCTCGTCCGCAACGAGAACTGGGACCCGAAGACCGACCCGCTGCGCAAGCAGTACCCGGAAAAGATCGTCGTCAAGCTGAAGATCAACTCCGAGACGATCGACCAGGACGTCCAGGCCGGCAAGGCGATCGACCTCGGCGGTACCGGCGTTCAGGCCGCGACCCAGGCGAAGGTCGTCAACGACGCCAAGTTGAAGGCCAACACCGACAACACCTTCGGTGGCCGCCTCGTCTACCTGGCGATCAACACCAAGGTCGCGCCGTTCGACAACGTCGCCTGCCGCAAGGCCGTGCAGTACGCCGTCGACAAGGTCTCCGTGCAGACCGCCGAGGGCGGCCCGATCCGCGGTGACATCGCCACCACCGTCCTCCCGCCGGACATCCCGGGCTACGCGAAGGCCGACGCCTACGCCACCGACGGCAACAAGGGCGACGTCGCCAAGGCCAAGGAGCAGCTCAAGGCCTGCGGCCAGACGGCGATCAACACGACCATCACCGCGCGCAGCGACCGTCAGCCGGAGATCGACGCGGCCACCGCGATCATCGCCTCGCTGAAGAAGGTCGGCATCAACGCCAGCATGAAGCAGTTCCCGTCGGGCAAGTACTTCACCGACTTCGCGGGCGTCCCGGCGTTCAACAAGAAGAACAACGTCGGCCTGATGATGATGCAGTGGGGCGCCGACTGGCCGGGCGGCTACGGCTTCCTGCAGCAGATCCTGAACGGCGCCGCGATCGGCGCGTCGGGCAACACCAACCTGTCGGAGCTGAACGACCCCGAGGTCAACGCGAACCTCGCCAAGGCGATCGGCACCCAGGACGCGACCCAGCGCAACGCCATCTACACGCAGATCGACAAGAAGGTCATGGACGACGCGGCCCTCGTGCCGCTGACCTACTTCAAGGTCCTGCTGTACCGCCCGGCGAACTTCACCAACCTGGTGTCGACGGCGGCCTTCAGCGGTCAGTACGACTACCTCAACATCGGCACGACCAAGAAGTAGCCCCGGAAGGCAGGTGAAGGCATTGGTGCCCGCGGGCTTCCCGGCCCGCGGGCACCAGGCCGATCCCCGTGATCTCGTACATCCTCCGTCGGACGGTCGCGGCAGTGCTCCTGCTGCTGGTCGTCAGCGCGGTGACCTTCGCCATCTTCTTCCTGCTGCCACGGCTCGCCGGCCAGACCGCCGACCAGATGGCCCAGCAGTACATCGGGAAGAGCCCGTCGGCGGCGGACATCGCTGCGGTCAAGCACAACCTCGGTCTGGACGACCCGGTCTATGTCCAGTACTGGCACTTCATCAAGGGTGTCGTGACCGGGGCCACCTACGACCTGGGGCCCACCACCGCGCACTGTGACGCCCCGTGCTTCGGGTACTCCTTCAAGACCCACGTGGAGGTCTGGCCGGAGCTCACCTCGCGCATTCCGGTGACCTTCTCGCTGGCGGTCGGCGCCGCCGTGCTGTGGCTGGTCTCCGGCGTCCTGATCGGGGTGGTCTCCGCGCTCAAGCCCGGCAGCTTCTTCGACCGCTCCTTCATGGGCGTCGCGCTCGCCGGCGTCTCGCTGCCCATCTTCTTCACGGGCCAGCTCGCGCTGTTCCTCTTCACCGTCCAGTGGCCCGTCTTCGGGCGCGAGTACGTGCCGTTCACGGAGAATCCGGCCCAGTGGGCCAACACCCTCATCCCGGCCTGGTGTTCCCTCGCTCTGCTGTACTCCGCCATCTATGCCCGGCTCACCCGCTCGGGGATGCTGGAGACGATGAACGAGGACTTCATTCGCACCGCCCGCGCCAAGGGCCTGCGTGAGCGCAACGTCATCGCGCGACACGGGCTGCGGGCCGCACTCACGCCGATCATCACGATCTTCGGCATGGACCTCGGCCTGCTGCTCGGCGGTGCCGTGATCACCGAGAACGTCTTTTCGCTGCCCGGCGTCGGCCAGTACGCGGTGCAGGGCATCACGGACAACGACCTGCCGCTGATCCTCGGCGTCACCCTGCTCGCCGCCTTCTTCGTGATCATCGCAAATCTCCTGGTGGACCTGCTCTACGCGGCCGCCGACCCGCGGGTGAGGCTCTCGTGACCGAACTGTCCAAGACCGGCGCCGCCGTGGGCGAGCCGACCGGCCCGAGCACGAACGAGTCCCACGCGTTCCTCGACGTGCGCGACCTCAAGGTGCACTTCCCGACCGACGACGGCCTGGTCAAGTCCGTCGACGGGCTCACCTTCCAGGTGGAGAAGGGCAAGACCCTCAGCATCGTGGGCGAGTCGGGCTCCGGGAAGTCCGTCACCTCGCTGGCGATCATGGGCCTGCACCGGCTCGGCGCGCGCGGCAAGAACGTGCGGATGTCCGGCGAGATCTGGCTCGACGGCAAGGAGCTGGTCTCCGCCGACCCGGACGAGGTGCGCCGGCTGCGCGGCCGCGAGATGGCGATGATCTTCCAGGACCCGCTGTCCGCGATGCACCCGTACTACACGATCGGCAACCAGATCGTGGAGGCGTACCGCGTCCACCACGACGTCAGCAAGAAGGCCGCCCGCGCGCGGGCGATCGAGATGCTCGACCGGGTCGGCATCCCGGAGCCGGCGAAGCGTGTGGACGGCTACCCGCACGAGTTCTCCGGAGGTATGCGCCAGCGCGCGATGATCGCCATGGCGCTGGTCAACAACCCCGAGCTGCTCATCGCGGACGAGCCGACCACCGCCCTGGACGTGACCGTCCAGGCGCAGATCCTGGACCTCATCCGGGATCTGCAGAAGGAGTTCGGCTCCGCGGTCGTCCTCATCACCCACGACCTCGGCGTGGTCGCCGAGATCGCGGACGACGTGCTGGTGATGTACGGCGGCCGGTGCGTGGAGCGCGGCCCGGTCGACGAGATCTTCGAGAAGCCGCAGCACCCCTACACCTGGGGCCTGCTCGGCTCGATGCCGCGCATCGACCGTGAGACCTCCGACCGGCTCATCCCGGTCAAGGGCCAGCCGCCGAGCCTCATCAACGTCCCCTCGGGCTGCGCCTTCCACCCCCGCTGCCCGTACGCGGACGTGCCCAAGGGTGAAGTCACCCGCACCGTGCGCCCCGAGTTGCAGCAGGTCGGCGGCGGGCACTGGTCCGCCTGTCACCTCTCGTCGGAGGACCGTACGCGGATCTGGACCGAAGAGATTGCGCCGAAGCTGTGAGTGAGACGAAGAAGACGGACGCGGCCGCCTCGGTTCCGCCGCAGGCCTCCTCCCCCGAGGACCGCGAGGTGCTGCTCCGGGTCCAGGGCCTGCAGAAGCACTTCCCCATCCGCAAGGGCGTCCTGCAGCGTCAGGTCGGCGCGGTCAAGGCGGTCGACGGCATCGACTTCGAGGTGCGCAAGGGCGAGACCCTGGGCGTCGTCGGCGAGTCGGGCTGCGGCAAGTCGACCATGGGGCGGGTCATCACCCGGCTCGAGGAGCCGACCGGCGGCACGATCCACTTCGAGGGCCAGGACATCACCCGGCTGAAGGCGTCCGCGATGCGCCCGCTGCGGCGGGACATCCAGATGATCTTCCAGGACCCGTACGGTTCCCTGAACCCACGGCACACCATCGGCGGGATCGTCTCGGCGCCCTTCCGGCTCCAGGGGGTGGAGCCCGAGGGCGGCGTGAAGAAGGAGGTCCAGCGGCTGCTGGAGCTCGTGGGTCTGAGCCCCGAGCACTACAACCGCTACCCGCACGAATTCTCCGGCGGTCAGCGTCAGCGCATCGGCATCGCCCGCGCGCTCGCCCTGAAGCCGAAGCTCGTCGTGGCGGACGAGCCGGTCTCCGCGCTGGACGTGTCGATCCAGGCGCAGGTCGTCAACCTGATGGACGACCTCCAGAAGGACCTCGGCCTGACCTACGTGATCATCGCGCACGACCTGTCCGTGGTGCGGCACGTCTCGGACCGTATCGCGGTGATGTACCTCGGCAAGATCGTCGAGCTCGCCGACCGCACCTCGCTGTACCAGGCACCGATGCACCCGTACACCAAGGCGCTCATGTCGGCGGTGCCGGTCCCGGACCCCAAGCGCAGGGGCGCCAAGAGCGAGCGCATCCTGCTCAAGGGCGACGTGCCCTCGCCGATCTCGCCGCCGAGCGGCTGCCGCTTCCACACCCGGTGCTGGAAGGCGACGCAGGTCTGCGCGACCCAGGAGCCCGTGCTCGTCGAGCTGCGGACGGGGCAGCAGGTCGCCTGTCACCACCCGGAGAACTTCGCGGACCAGGCCCCGCAGGACGTCGTCCTGCTGACCGCCGCGAAGGAGGCGGCGGAGCTGGTGGCCGACGAGGTGCTCGCCGAGTCGGCGACCACCTCGGCTGCGGTGGCGGCGGAGCTCGCCGACCACCCGGCGGCCGAGTCGGCCACGGCGGCCGAGAGCACCGAAGCGGCCGCAGACGTCCCGGAGGCGCCCGAGGCGGCCGAGTCGGCCAAGGTGTCCGAGGCGCCTGAGTCGGCCGAGTCGGCCGAGGCGGCCGACGGTGAGACGCCGTCCAAGGAGAAGTAAGCACCATCAGATACCAGCCCCCGCCTTGCAATGTAAGGCGGGGGCTGTGTGTTGGGTGACAATGTAAGGGTGTTCCAGCAGATCTTCAGTCCCTCCGTCCAGCACACCCTCGACCTGTTCGGCATCTTCGTGTTCGCCATCTCGGGGGCGCTGCTCGCCGTCCGCAAGAACTTCGACGTGTTCGGCATCGCCACGCTCGCCGAGGTCACCGCGCTCGGCGGCGGGCTGTTCCGGGACCTGGTCATCGGGGCGGTGCCGCCGGCCGCCTTCACCGACCTCGGGTACTTCCTCACGCCGCTGTTCGCCGCGCTGCTCGTCGTCTTCCTGCATCCGCAGGTCGAGCGTATCCAGACCGGCGTCAACGTCTTCGACGCGGCCGGCCTCGGCCTGTTCTGCGTCACCGGGACGACGACAGCGTACGACTACGGGCTCGGCCTCACCGCGTCGGCCGCGTTGGGGCTCGCCACCGCGGTGGGCGGCGGTGTGCTGCGCGACGTGCTGGCCAACGAGGTGCCCTCGCTGCTGCGCTGGGACCGGGACCTGTACGCGGTCCCGGCCATCGTCGGCGCGGCCATGGTGGCGCTCTGCATCCGCTACGACGTGCTCACCCCGCTGGCCAGCGGGACGGCGGCGCTCACCGCCTTCGTGCTGCGGCTTCTGGCGATGCGGTTCCACTGGCGAGCGCCTCGTGCCTGGAATCGTCGCTCGACGGTGCGCGAGGAGTAGACCGGCTCCCGCCGCCGGCGACGGGGCTCTGCTCCATCTGCAGGGTCAGCCAGCGGAACGCCGGCACGACCTGGGGCCGCCACAGCGCCATGGAGTGGCCACCCGCGCTCTTCGGGACGTACACGACGTGCACGGTCGTCGGAGCCTTCGCCTCCTTGCGCAGGGCCAGGGCCGCCTCGTAGCCGTCCTGCGGCTGACCGGAGAGGTACAGGGCCACGGCGGGCGGTACGACGGCCTTCCGCAGCAGCAGATAGGGGTTGTTGGCCCGGCGCAGGGACGGGCTCTTGGCCGCGAGGGATTTGTGTTCGCCGATGGGGTCGCTGTACCCGGACAGGCTCACCGCCGCCCGGAAGCGGTCGGGGTGGGCGACGGCGAGCTTGGCCGCGCAGTGGGCTCCCGCCGAATACCCGGCGACCGCCCAGTCCTTGGGCGCGGGCTGGGCCCGGAAGTTGTCCCTGACCATCTTCGGCACGTCGATGCTGAGCCAGCTGTCCGCGTTGACGACGTGCGGGACGTTGGCGCAGCCGGTGTCCACGCCCGGCAGCAGCGTGGTGCGCGGCGCGACCAGGATGAACGGCGCGACCTCGCCCGAGCGCATCAGCGGCGCCAGCTGCTCGTGCACGCGCAGCGACCCGAACCAGGACTTGGGGGAGCCCGGATAGCCCGGCAGCAGCTCCACCACCGGGAAGGAGCGGTGCGCATAGGCGGGATCGTCGTACTGCGGGGGCAGCCAGACGTAGACCTCGGCGTTCACTCCCGAGACCCGGCCCTCGAGCTGGGTGACACGCACCCCGCCGGCCGTGTGCATCCCCGTCCCGTCGGCCTGCTCGAACTGCTGCCTGACCTTCGGCAGCCGGTCGAGCGCGATGCCGCCGGTGCCGTCGGCGCCCAGGTCGGCGGCCTGCTGCACATGGGTGCCGGTACCCAGCAGGTCGCCCCAGGTGTCGTACAGGCTGTTGGCGTTGTTGACGAGAACGAAGACCAGGGCCACCGCGGAGCACTGGGCGAACAGCAGCATCAGCATCCGCGCCACGACGCGCAGCAGCCGCGGTCCGCGCATCCGCGACCACAGCACGAGCGGCAGCGCGACGGCGAGCACCGACACGGCGATCAGGGTGTAGAGGAACGGAGTCCCGGTGAGGCTCATGTCCTTGCAGAGGGCAATAGCGGCGGCAAGGTTACGGACGAGTCGGGACACTTACCGAGAAATTTGCCGTCTCATGCCCCGTCTTCACCATCCGGCACCACAAAGCTACCGCTTAGTAATAACTTGTTGTACCCTTCGGGGCATGCCAGAAGCAGCTATGGCGGTGGCCGAGCGGGCCTCCACCTACCCCGTCAAGGCCTCGATCGGCGACAGCGAGTTCGACCGCGACACCGCGCTCACCCGACGCGCACCCGGTGTCTACGACATCGACCTCTCGGCCGGCTGGACGATCATCAGCGCAGTCAACGGCGGGTACCTCCTCGCCGTCCTCGGCCGTGCCCTCGCGGACGCCCTGCCGCACGACGACCCGTTCACGATCTCGGCGCACTACCTCACCGCGTCGCAGCCCGGCCCCGCGACCGTCCGCACGGACGTCGTCCGCTCCGGCCGCACCCTGTCGACCGGTCAGGCCTCGCTCTTCCAGTACGACGAGAACGGCGTCGAGGTCGAGCGGATCCGTGTGCTCGCCTCCTACGGCGACCTGGGCGCGCTCCCGGACGACGTCCGCACGACGGCGAAGCCCCCGGCGATCCCGCCCATCGAGCGGTGCCTGGGCGCCGAGGACGGGCCGGCCCCCGTGGACGGCAGCTCCGCCATCGTCGACCGGCTGATGCTCAAGCTCGATCCGTCGACCCTCGGCTGGGCGCTCGGGCAGCCGTCCGGCAGGGGCGAGATGCGGGCCTGGCTGGGGCTGAAGGACGGCCGCGACCACGATCCGTTCTCCCTCCTGCTCGCGGTGGACGCACTGCCGCCGACCGCCTTCGAGATCGGTCTGCGCGGCTGGGTCCCCACGGTGGAGCTGACCGTCCACGTCCGCTGCCGTCCGGCTCCCGGACCGCTGCGCGTCTCCATCGCCACCCGCAACCTCGCGGGCGGCTTCCTCGAGGAGGACGCCGAGGTCTGGGACAGCGCGGACCGGCTGGTCGCGCAGTCGCGGCAGCTGGCGAGGGTCAGGCTCGGCTGAGCGACTCCCGGCCGGGCCGCCCGGCCGGTCAGGCCGACCCGGGCCGGGTTCGGCCGGGCCGCCGACCGCGCACGGCCGTCGTCGCCGCGTCGCCGTCGCCGGGCGGTCCCGGATCGACCGTCCGTGTCACAGGGCTGTACCGGCGCACTCCGCGGCCACCGGGCGGCCTGGCGGCCGACACCCAGGTCGGAGGCCTCTCCTGAGGGGCGCTGGGACCCCACTGACAGCCGGCGGACAGAGCAGGCTCAGGAAAGCCCCAAGCGCGGTTGGTTGAGTGCCCGCCTCAGGTTCTCCCTCGTCCCCCTGGAGCTGTCTCTCATGAAGCGTGCGCTGATGCCCGTCCGTCTCGTCCCCGCGGTGGCGCTGCTGGCGCTCTCGCCCCTCGCTCTGGTGGCCTGCGGTTCGGGCGGCTCCTCCTCCTCGAACGGCGGCGATTTGGCGCAGCAGTCCTGCCGGGCGCCGTCCGGCGACGCCTCCGGGATGCCCAGCGGTGCGCCGAGCGGTGCGCCGGCCGGTGGCCCCTCGGAGGCGTCGGCGGGTGCGGCTTCTGGGCGGCCGACGGGAGCCCCGACCGGTTCTCCGGCCGGTGTCCCCTCGTCCGCCCCGAGCGGAGCTCCCGGCGGCGCACCGGGCGACGGTGGTCAGGGCGGCCCCGGCGGCGGCCGGAGTGGCGGTCAGGGCGGCGGCTGCGGCGGTCCGGGCGGCGGCCAGGGGCAGCAGGGCTGACCGCAGGCAGAAGAAGACAGGGGCGGCGTGTCCGGGAACGGGCGCGCCGCCCTCGCGCGTTGCCGTCGGCGGTCAGTCCAGCCAGTGGTGACGGCCGATGCTGACGAGCCGCATCTGACGGGTCGCCATCCTGCTGATCCGTTCCCGTTCCTCCGGCGATGCCTCCAGGGACTCCAGGAACAGGGAGGCCGTGATGAGCATGTGGTCGACGTAGAGGTGCGAGAGCATCAGCAGGTCGTCGTCGCTCCAGCCCTCGGCCTCGGCGTCCTTGGCCAGCTCGGCCTTCACCTCCTCGGCGAACCGGCCCAGTTGCTCCCGGATCGCCTCCCGCACCGGCTGGACCCCGCCATGCCGCTCGCGGGCGATGAAACGGACGTGAGCGGGGTACGCGGTCACATGACCGGCTATCAACTCGACAGCGCGCGTGATGCGTTCGGCACTGGTGTCGGCCGCGGTCACGGTGGTGCGGATCATCGGGTGCAGGCTGCCCAGCGCCTCCTCGACCAGGGCCACGCCCAGATCCGCCGTGGAGCGGAAGTGCCGGTAGAAGGCCGTCGGGGCCACCCCGACGGCCCGGGTGACCTCGCGCAGGCCCAGGCTGCTCAGGCTCTGCTCCTCGAGCAGCAGCAAGGCCGCGTCCAGGAGCGACTGCCGGGTCTTCTGCTTCTGTGCCTGCCGGATGCCGAGCGTGTGACTCATGTCATCCAGTTAACAACTGTTCTCCGTAATTGGAAAGCCGGAAGCGCGCTAGACTCTGAAGTCAGTGAACAACTGTAACCACAACTGTTCACCGAAACGTCACGAAGGCGGCACGATGCCGCCTCGAAGGGGGTTCGTCCCATGCTGTTCCTCGTCGCCGCACTGCTGCTGTTCGGCGTCGCGCTGGGCACCGTCGCACATGCGCCGTTCGCCTTCACGCTCGTCGCCGGCATGGTGATCGCCGCCTGGCTCGGCATCTTCGCGCTCCGCGAGCGCCACGGCCGCCGGCGCACCTCGGCCCACTGACCGAGCGCAGCCGCCGCGAAGCCGTCGCGCCCGCGATCACCGGCCCCGGCCGCAGGCCGCCGCCGGCGCCGCGACAGGCCGCGCCACGAACGGCGCACCGCGAGCCCGCACCACCGACCCGCACATCCCGCGAAACGACCGCACCACTGATCGACAGGAGCTGACCGACCATGCACCTCACCGCACCGGCCACACGCCACACCGACGTCCGGGACGCCGACGGCATGGCCGTCGCGTCCTTCATCCTGGGCCTGCTGGGCCTGCTCGTCCTCAACGTCTTCCTCGGCCCGATCGCCGTGATCCTCGCGGCGGCGGCCCTCTGGCGCGGCACCGCCCGCCGCGGTCGCGCCTACCTCGGCCTCGCGCTGGGCGTCGCCGACCTGCTCGTGCTGGTCGCGTTCATGCAGGCGGACTCGACGGTCTCCTGGAGCTTCTGACCGCGGCGGCCGTACCTGCGAGCGAGGCGCGCCACCCGGGCCCCGTAGAATCGGGCCACCATGGCATACCTCGACCACGCCGCGACCACGCCGATGCTCCCCGAGGCGGTCGAGGCGCTCACCGCGCACCTGAGCATCACCGGTAACGCCTCCTCCCTCCACGCAGCCGGCCGGCAGGCCCGCCGTACGGTCGAGGAAGCCCGTGAGACCCTCGCGGAAGCGCTCGGCGCCCGCCCCAGCGAGGTCGTCCTCACCTCCGGCGGCACCGAGGCCGACAACCTCGCGGTCAAGGGCCTGTACTGGTCCCGCCGTGACGCCGACGCGGCCCGCACCCGTGTCCTGGCCAGCCCCGTGGAGCACCATGCCGTGCTCGACGCCGTGCACTGGCTCGGCGAGCACGAGGGCGCGACCGTCGAGTATCTGCCGGTCGACGCCGAGGGACGGGTCCACCCCGACGTCCTTCGCGACGCGATCGCACGCAATCCCCAGGACGTCGCCCTGGCCACCGTGATGTGGGCGAACAACGAGATCGGCACGATCCTGCCGGTCCGTGAACTGGCCGACGCGGCAGCCGAGTTCGATGTCCCGCTGCATGCCGACGCGGTACAGGCCTTCGGTCAGGTCCCCGTCGACTTCGCCGCCTGTGGACTCGCCGCCATGACGGTCTCCGGTCACAAGATCGGCGGCCCGTACGGGATCGGCGCCCTGCTGCTGGGCCGTGAATACACCCCCGTGCCCGTCCTGCACGGCGGTGGACAGGAACGCCATGTCCGTTCCGGCACCCTCGACGTGCCCGCGATCGCCTCCTTCGCGGTCGCCGGACGCCTGGCCGCCGAGCGGCGCGAGTGCTTCGCCCGTGAGGTCGGCGCGCTGCGCGACGCCCTGATCGACGCCGTGCGCACGGCCGTACCGGACGCGATCCTCGGCGGCGACCCCGTGGACCGGCTGCCGGCCAACGCCCACTTCACCTTTCCGGGCTGCGAGGGCGACTCCCTGCTGCTGCTCCTGGACGCCCAGGGCATCGAGTGCTCCACCGGCTCCGCCTGCACCGCCGGCGTCGCCCAGCCCAGCCATGTGCTGCTGGCCACCGGCGTCGACCCCGACCTGGCCCGCGGCACCCTGCGCTTCTCCCTCGGCCACACCTCCACCGAGGCCGACGTCGAAGCGGTGGCCAAGGCCATCGGCCCGGCGGTCGAGCGGGCCCGCGCGGCGGGGCTGACGTGACGCCCGGCGCCTGACCATCCCTGCCGCCCGGGCGGCCCGGGTCCCGCCGGGAATCCGGAATCCTGCGGCGGCCGGGTACCTACGTGAGCTGTGTCACGCGGAATGCCGGGCGGCGGCCGCGTGCGCCGCGGCGACGAGCCGCAGGTACCGCTTCCAGTCCCAGTGCTCCCCGGGATCGGTGTGGTCCGTGCCCGGCACCTCCACGTGCCCGACGATGTGCTCCCGGTCCACGGGTATGTCGTAGCGTCGGCAGACCGCGGCGGTCAGCCGGGCGGACGCGGCGTACATCACGTCCGTGAAGTCCTGCGGCCGGTCGACGAACCCCTCGTGCTCGATGCCCACACTGCGCTCGTTGTAGGAGCGGTTGCCCGCGTGGTACGCCACGTCCAGCTCGCGGACCATCTGCGTGACGCGGCCGTCCTTGCCGACGATGTAGTGCGCCGCGGCCCGGTGCCCCGGGTCCTCGAACGCCTTCACCGCGCTCCCCAGATCCCCCTGCGTGACGTGGATGACGACCATGTCGATCCCGTAGTCGTCCGGCCGGTCCGCCCAGCGGAAGTTCGCCTCCGACGCGGGCACCCATCGCGCGCCCCCGAAGTCCACCGCGCCCTCCACCCGCGGTCTGCGCACGCCGGGCAGCCGCCAGTACAGCCGCGCCAGTTCCTCACGTGCCAGCACGGCCGTGCCGGCGGCCGCCGCAGCGCCGCCGATCAGCAGCGCGCGCCGCCCGATCCGCCGGTCGGAGTCACCTCGTGTCGCCCCCATGGCCCGTCCTTCCTCCGGCCCGATCCGTCGGACAGGCCCGGCCCCTCGAGATCGTCAACGGATACTCGCGGGTCGGGGTTCCCGGCGACCCGTACCCTGAAAGGGTTATGACTGAGACCTCGCAGCGCCCCCGCCCCCTTCGCGTACTCGCCGCCATGTCCGGCGGTGTCGACTCCGCCGTCGCCGCCGCCCGCGCCGCGGAGGCCGGCCACGACGTGACCGGCGTCCACCTCGCGCTCTCCGCGAACCCGCAGTCGTTCCGCACCGGCGCGCGGGGCTGCTGCACCATCGAGGACTCCCGCGACGCCCGTCGCGCCGCCGACGTGATCGGCATTCCGTTCTACGTCTGGGACCTCGCCGACCGCTTCCGCGAGGACGTCGTCGACGACTTCGTCGCCGAGTACGAGGCCGGCCGCACCCCCAACCCCTGCCTGCGCTGCAACGAGAAGATCAAGTTCGCCGCGCTGCTCGACAAGGCGCTCGCGCTCGGCTTCGACGCGGTGTGCACCGGCCACTACGCGAAGGTGCTGGTCCGCGAGGACGGCACACGCGAGCTGCACCGCGCCTCCGACATGGCGAAGGACCAGTCGTACGTCCTCGGCGTGCTGGACGACCGGCAGCTCGCCCACGCCCTCTTCCCCCTCGGCGACACGATGACGACCAAGGGCGAGATCCGCGCGGAGGCGGAGCGGCGGGGCCTCGCCGTCGCCAAGAAGCCCGACTCGCACGACATCTGCTTCATCGCCGACGGCGACACCCAGGGCTTCCTGGCGAACCGGCTGGGCAGGGCCGAGGGCGACATCGTCGACGAGTCCGGCGCGAAGGTCGGCACCCACGAGGGCGCGTACGGCTTCACCGTCGGCCAGCGCAAGGGCCTGCGCATCGGCACCCCGGCGCCCGACGGCAAGCCCCGCTACGTCCTCGACATCTCCCCGGTGAACAACACGGTGACGGTCGGTCCCGCCGCCTCCCTCGACGTCACCGCCCTCACCGCGATCAAGCCCCGCTGGTGCGGCGCCGCCCCCACCGGCCCCGGCGTCTACACGGCCCAGCTGCGCGCCCACGGCGGCGAGACCGAGGTGGCCGCCGAACTCGTCGACGACCGCCTCCAGGTCACGTTCACCGAGCCGGTCCGGGGCGTGGCGCCCGGTCAGGCGATCGTGCTGTACGACGGCACGCGCGTGGTGGGTTCGGCGACCATCGCGACGACGGTTCGCCGGGAAGCTGCCACAGCCTGATCATCGAGGACTCGCAGGAGCTGGCACGGCCCGACCCCCCCGGCATAGGCTGGCCCCGCGGAGGGCCCGCACAGTGTGAGCCGGCGGCGGGGCCACCCCGCCCCTTCGGGAGGTGGACGGTGCTCCTGCGCTTTCGAGTGGCGAATCACCGCTCGATCCGGGATGAGGCCGAGCTGACACTTGTCGCTGCAGCAGACAGTGTCGAGGGCTTGGACAGCATCGCGCGGGACAGCGGGGTCGCTCAGGACGGTGGCGGGCATGTGATGGTGCTGCCCGTGGCCGGGATCTTCGGTGCGAACGCTTCCGGCAAGAGCAACCTGCTCAGCGCGTTCCACGCCATGCGGGAGGCGGTACGTACCTCCTTCGCGGACTGGGCCAAGTATCCCGGGGTGCCTCACCGGCAGCCCTTCAAGTTGGACGCCGCCAGCGCCGAGGAGACCACCCTCTTCGAGGTCGACCTGGTCCTCGGGGCCCGTACCCCCGTCCGTTACACGTACGGCTTCGAGCTCTCCGACGACCGGGTGGAGGCCGAGTGGCTGCACGCCTACCCGGGCGGCATCCGGCAGGTCTGGTTCGACAGGGAGGCGGACCGCCCGGCGGAGGACGGCGACGAGTACCTGTTCGAGAGCCCGGCCTTCACAGGCCGCCGCGACGACCTGGTCGCCCTCACCCGGCCGAACGCCCTCTTCCTCTCCACCGCGGCCACCCTCAACGACCCTCAGCTGTCCGCCCTGCACCGCTGGTTCCTGAACAACCTGTGGCTGATGACCCCGGGTGAGGACATCAGCCACCGTGCCGACTGGACCAGGCGCCGCCTCACCGAACTGCACGACAACACCGGCTACCGTGAACGACTCGTCCAGCTCCTTGCCGCCGCGGACCTGGGGGTCACCGGCTTCGACCTCGATCCGGACACCGGCGCGGTCTCCCTTCGGCACCGGACGGAGGAGACAGAAGCGGTGGCCCTCGACTTCCTCACCGAGGAAAGCTTCGGTACCCACTCCTGGTTCGCCTTCCTCGGCCCCATGCTCACCGTCCTCGACAACGGGTCCGCGCTTCTGGTCGACGAGCTCGACTCCAGCCTCCACCCCGCGCTGGCCGCCGAGGTCGTCCGTCTCTTCCAGGACCGTAAGGCCAATGCCAAGGGCGCCCAACTGATCTTCACCACCCATGACGCCACACTGCTCGGCAACGCCGTACTCGACCGTCCGCTCGGCCGCGACCAGGTATGGCTCACCGCGAAGACGAAGTCCGGCGCGAGCGAGCTGTATCCACTGGTCGCCGCCCATCCGGAGGCGGGCGAGGACCTGGAGCGGGGCTACCTGCGTGGCCGGTACGGAGGGGTGCCCCGGGTGACCCCGGGCGAGATCGCCCGCGAGGTGTCCTGGCTGGAGGAGAAGGCGGCAGCGACAGCGTGAGAGAACGGGGTGGGCACGGGGCATGAGCAGCAGGCGCAGGTCGAAGAAGGACGCGGCGAGCACGGTGATGCCGCCGCAGGCGCCTCCGTCGCGGTACTCACGTCGCGAGCGGGTGCTGTACGTGGGGTGTGAGGGCGAGGTGACCGAGTACGACTACCTGCGGTACCTCAACAAGGAGTTCGGGAGCGGGGACAGCGAGACCGGCCGACCGCCCTTCACCATCAAGCCGGTCCGCAAGGCCGACGGCCTGATCCCGTCCCGTACCGTCAAGGCGGTGGTGGAGGCCGCTCAGGGGGAGGACGAGACCTGGGTGCTCTTCGACCGCGACAGCCACCACGACATCCACGAGGCCTTCGAGGCCGCAGCGGACTCGGACACCGAGGTCTGCTTCTCCCACCCTTCGTTCGAGCTGTGGCTGCTGCTGCACTTCCAGCCCTTCGGCGGCGCCCAGGGCGCGGCGAAGAACACGCACGTCCTGGAGAAGCTGCGCAGGGCCGACCCCGCATACAGGCGGTTCGACAAGCCCGACAAGGGTCTCAACGATGCCCGTACCAAGGCGCTGAGGGACAAGGAGAAGGCGGCGGTGCAGCACGCGCGAGCCCTGGTCGGTCAGTGCGAGCACGATTCGTGCAAGCCCGCCAACGCCACGTTCGAGGAGCCGAAGTATGGTCGCTCGGCGAAGGAACGGGCCGCCCGCTCCGGGCATGCCAAGAACTGCGACGTCCTGAACCGGGACCCCTCCACCGACGTGTGGCGACTCCTGGTCAGTCTGGGCATCGTGAAGGTCTGAGCGGCGGCCGCACCCCTCGTTGTACAGCGGCGAATGTACGGTTCCGCGCGGGTTACCTCCCGCGCCGATGGGCCGTCTAACCTTCCGTAGCACCTCCATTTCCGTACGAAGGATCAGCGCGTGGCCAGAATCACCCTGCCCGAGCTCGAACGCCATCTCTTCTCGGCCGCCGACATCCTGCGCGGCCGGATGGACGCCTCCGAGTACCGCGACTTCATCTTCGGGATGCTCTTCCTGAAGCGGGCCTCGGACGAGTTCGAGCCGGAGTGGAAGCGGGTGTACGAGGAGCGCCTCGCGCAGACCGGCCGCGACGAGAAGAAGGCGTTGGTCAAGGCGAACAATCCGGCTGCCTATCCCCGCGTCTTCTATGTGCCGCCGCGAGCGCGCTGGTGGCGTGGACCGCACCACGACCCGGAGACGCCGCAGAGCCCGGCGCCCGGCATCATGGCCCTGACCGAGAAGGTCGGCCAGGGCCTCGACGAGGCTTTGGTGGCGCTCCAGGAGGGCAACGACCTGCTCGCGGGCATCGCCTCGCACATCAGCTTCAACGAGGTGGTCGGCACCAAGCCGCGCTTCACCGATCCCGAACTCCGTTCACTGATCCGGCACTTCAGCCTCTACCGGCTGCGCAACGAGGACTTCGAGTTCCCCGACATGCTGGGCGCGGCCTACGAGTACCTTCTCGGCCGGTTCGCGGACACGGCCGGCCAGCGCGGCGGCGAGTTCTACACGCCGCGGTCGGTGGTGCGGATGATGGTGCGCCTGGTCGACCCACAGCCCGGGGAGTCGGTGTACGACCCGTGCGCGGGCTCCGGCGGCATGCTGATCGCAGCCCGCGAGCACGTCGAGGAACACGGCGGCAATCCGGAGGAACTGTCGGTCAACGGGCAGGACAAGAACGGCCCGTCCTGGTCCATGGCCAGCATGAACATGGTCCTGCACGGCATCCACACCTTCGACCTCCAGCACGGCGACACCCTCGCCGAGCCGCTCCACCTCGACGAGAACGGGCGGCTGCGCAAGTTCTCGGCGATCTTGTCCAACCCTCCGTTCTCGCTCCCGTACGACGAGGACGCCGTAGCCAAGGCCGACGAGGACCACGGCAAGCGGATGCACTGGGGCTGGACGCCCGGCAGCGGCAAGAAGGCCGACCTGATGTTCGTCCAGCACATGGCGTCCGTGCTGGAGGAGGACGGCGGACGAGCGGCCGTCGTCATGCCGTACGGGGTGCTCTTCCGGGGCGGCAAGGAACGCGACATCCGCATCGGGATGCTCCGCGCGGACTGCGTGGAGGCCGTCATCGGCCTCGGCCCGAACCTGTTCTACGGCGCGGGCGTCCCGGCCTGCATCCTGATCCTGCGGCCCCCGCACGGGAAGACCGACTCGAAGCGCCTGGAGAAGGTCCTCTTCATCAACGCCGACCGGGACTTCACGCCCGGCCGCAACCAGAACGAACTCGGCCCCGAGCACATCGAGAAGATCGTCACGGTCTTCCGCGAATGGCGTCTCATCGACGGCTACTCGCGCGAGGTC
The DNA here is from genome assembly GCF_003032475.1 of Streptomyces sp. P3. Classification (NCBI taxonomy): domain Bacteria; kingdom Bacillati; phylum Actinomycetota; class Actinomycetes; order Kitasatosporales; family Streptomycetaceae; genus Streptomyces; species Streptomyces sp. P3. The sequence goes on along the minus strand of NZ_CP028369.1, from coordinate 470,604 downwards.
CACCGCGACGAACTCCTCGCCCCCGACGCGAAGGGCGTCCCTGAGGCGAACTTCAACATCCGCCGCTGGGTGGACAACTCACCGCCCGCGGAGCCGCAGGACGTACGGGCGCATCTGTACGGCGGCGTGCCGGTCGCCGAAGTCGCGGCCAAGGAGGGGCTGTTCAAGGCGTATGGGGTCGACGCCAGCTCGCTGTTCGCGCGCCGGGACGGTGACGCCGGTGATGACGCACGCGGGTACTACGACTTCCTGCCGGAGGGCGCGGAGGCGACGGCCGCCCGAATTCCGCGACTGACGTACGCGCGGGAGGCGGAGCTGCGCGAGACGTACGACGGGTGGTGGTCGAAGAACTCCGGTCTCTTCGCGCAGCTCGCGGCGGACCGGAAACTGATGGATCTGCGCGGCGGGCTCCTCGACGGGTTCACGGCCGCGGTCGGCGGAGCGGGGGTCCTGGACGAGTTCACGACCGCCGGCATCATCGCCGCGTGGTGGACGGAGAACCGCTACGACATGAAGGCCCTCGCGGCGGGCGGCTTCGAGCGGGTCCTGGAGGGCTGGGTCGACTCCGTCGAGGCGATCGTCGACCCGGCGGTCCCGGGTGGCGCGGAGGACGCGAAGCGTTCGTCGATCTCCCCGGCGGAGCGCCGCCGGGCCCTCGACCAGCCGGTCGTTCGGGAGTTGATCCCGGAGTTCCTGGAACTGGTCAAGGCGGCCGACAAGGCTCTCGCGGAGGCGGAGGCCGCGGCGAAGACGGCGGCTGAGGCGAGGTCGGCGGTGGCGGACGCGGGTACGGACACGGACGAGGAGTCCGACGCCGCGTCCGGTGAACCGGCGGAGCCGGTTGACCCGGCGGAACTCGTCGCCTTGGACAGGGCGTTGACGGCGGCCAAGAAGGCCCTGACGGCGGCACGCAAGAAGCGCAAGGCGCTGGACGACAGCTTCCTGCCGGAGTTGAAGCAGGCGGCCAAGTGGAAGCTGTCCGAACCGGGCGGCCCGGAGGAAGTCGTCCTCGCCGTCCTGCGCCGCGACCTGTCCGACCGCCTGAACGTGGCGCTTGCGACGGGCCGCCGCGAGATCGTCGCCTCCTTCCGTCGCTGGGCCGAGAAGTACGAGGTGTCGCTGACGGACCTGGAGAGCGAGAGCGGCGACGCGGCGAAGGGGCTTGCGGAGTGGTTGGGGGTGCTGGGTTATGGGCGTTGAAGCAGTGAAGCCTGGGCGCCATTCCTGGCCTGAGGAGTGGCAGCGGGTCAGCTTGGCGGATGCCGGGCGGTGGATGTCTGGAGGCACGCCGAGCACCTCGAACGAGGCGTACTGGGACGGGGAGATCCCGTGGATCAGCGGCGCGAGCATGAAGCACCTCCGCATTACGGATTCTGAGCGCCGTGTTACTCGGCTTGGGGCAGAGAACGGTTCACGGCTGGTCGACAAGGGCGCCGTGCTCTTCATTGTGAGAGGGATGAGCCTCAAGTCAGAGTTTCGGATTGGGGTGACACAGCGTGAAGTGGCCTTCGGCCAGGACTGTAAGGCGCTTGTTCCAGACGACGGCATTGATCCGTACTACCTGGCGTATGCCATGCGGGTGCTGACGCCGACAATCCTGAGCATGGTCGAGGAGACCAGCCATGGCACAGGGCGCCTGGACACGAATCGACTCAATGCGCTGGAGATTGGAGTTCCGCCCCTTCCTGAACAACGCGACATCGTCGCCGCACACGAGGCGTTCGAGCGGCGGATCGGGGCGCTGGAGCGGGAGCTGGGCAAGCTCAGGACCGTCGAGAACGCCATTGTGGCTGGGGTGATGGCTGAGTCTGGAGGCCGTATTGAGCTTGGTCGATGGCTGAGTTCCATCGAGGCGGGCAAGAGTCCCATGGCTGAGGACACGCCTGCGGGCGACGGCGAGTGGGGCGTCTTGAAGGTGAGCGCCGTGCAACCAGGGTGGTTCAAGGCTATTGAGAACAAGGTCGTCCGCGAGGCGGAGTTCATCAACGCGCGGTACCGGGTTTGCGTCGGAGACCTTCTCATGACGCGTGCCAACACTGAGGAACTCGTGGGACTTGCCTGCGTGGTTCGGGAACGCGCCGAACGTCTGATGTTGAGCGACAAGACGTTGAGACTCGTACCCGACACGGGCGTGGCCGAAGCGGAGTTCATCGAACTCGCCCTGCTCAGCCCCTCGGTACGCAGTCAGGTGCGGTCGCGAGCCACCGGCACGAGCGCCAGCATGAAGAACATTGGCCAGAGCGCGGTGCGGCAGCTAATGGTCCCGGACGTTCCGAAGGCCATCCAGCGGAAGGTGGTCGCTGCGGTTTCTGCCAGCCGGAAGCGCAGTCAGGGTATTCAGCGGCAGATTGCCAAGCTCAAGCAGGTTCAGCAGGGCGTGGTCGAAGACCTGCTCAGCGGCCGGTCCCGAGTGAACCGGACCTGAGGCTTTCGATCAGTGCACCGAATGACGCCCGGCCCGTGACGATCACGTTCGCCGGGCGTTTGCTGTCCCGCACGGCAACGCCTGTTCGTACCGAGGCGACCTCGACGCAGTTGTTGCCACCGGAGTCGGAGTATGACGACTTCAACCACTGCGGGCCGGGCACGTGAGACACCTCTTACAGTTCTCTGGCGATCTTGCGGACGAAGTCCCTGGACTTGGTGGGAGTCAACGCCACCTTCTCCGCCATGTCCAGCCGGGTCCGGAAGTTCGCCAGTTGGGTTGGTGAGTCGATGAACACGGGCTCTGCGGGGGAGTCCATATGGACCGTGTCCAGGTGGGGATTGGGCGCTTGGGCGTACAGGACGGAGGAGTCCCCGAGCAGGGGGAAGCCACCTGCTTCGAAGGGAACCACACGTAGCGTGACGTTGGGGCGTTCGCTGGACTCCAGCAGGTGCTGGAGCTGGGCCCTGGCGACATCGCGACCGCCGAGCTGCATGCGCAGGGCTGCTTCGTGGATGACACCCGAGTAGGAGATGGGCGAGTCACCGGTCACCACGCGTTGGCGCGCCAGGCGGTGTGCCACGCGCAGCTCGATCTCCAGGCGAGCGAGTGGAGGGAAGAACAACTCGAAGATGGCGCGAGCGTGTTCCTCGGTATGGAACAAGCCGGGCAGGTGCGCGATCTGCACCGTGCGCAAGCCGACGGCGTAATCCTCCAGCGCGGAGACGTCGAGGAAACCAGGCGGGATCTTGCCCCGGTACTCCTCCCACCAGCCGGTCTTGCGACTGCCGGTCAGGTCCGCCAAGGCGTCGACGAGGTCGGCGTCATCGCACTCGTAGATGCTGGCGAGGCGGCGCAGGCGTTCCTCGCTGATGCCGAAGCGGCCGGCCTCGACGTTCGAGATGACCGTGCGGTCCGTGCCGAGCAGTCCGGCGGCTGTGGGCGCGGACATACCTGCCGCCTCGCGGAGCCGTCGCAGCTCGGTACCGAACCTGCGTTGAAGGATGGTCGGGGTCTGCCGAGGTGACATAGGGCCTCTCCGTGTGCTCGCGCACAGTGTGCCGAGTCGATGGCTCACGGTCCACCGGAATCTGAAGGTTAACTCTTCTGTGTAGTCGCGTAGCAACGTTATGTGATCTTGCAGTACCTTGTTAATCGTGCCGTTTGAGTCCCCGCCGCCCGGCGGAAGCGCACCGGCTCCCCTGCCCTCCGGAAGGCAGGGGCCCGGCATTGCCACCGCCGTCCGGCAGTTCGCGACCGGCGTCACAGAGCGAACCCGTTCCGCAGGACCGAACCGCAATCCCGTTCCGCACCACGGAGGTACACCCTCGTGAGCAGTAACGACCCGAACACCGCACCCGGCAACGAGCCGACCCACCCCGTCAGTTACGACGTGAGCTACGGCGACCACCCCGCCCCGATCCCGTTCACCGCCCCCTGGGTGTACGAGATCCACTTCCCCTGCGACCCACGCGGTCCCCGGATCGTCCGGGGCACCCTCCGTGCCGTGCTCCACGCGCACGGGATCGGTGAACTCGCCGACCGGGCCGAGCTGTTGACCTGCGAGCTCGCCACCAACTCGGTGCGGCACACCAAGGGCCCGGTCATCGTCCGCATGCACTGGCTGTGCCCCGTGCTGCGCGTGAGCGTCTGGGACGCGAGTCCGGATCTGCCTCCGCTCGCGCCCGGCGCGGCGATGCCCGATCCCGCGGCTCTCGCTCTCTGCGGTCGGGGGCTGCCCATCATCGAGAGTCTCGCCGACCGGTGGGGCGGCTGTGGGTACGTCGACGGGCCCAACGGCGGGCCGGGCGGCAAGACCATCTGGTTCGAGCTCGCTCTCGGTGGTGATTTCCGGCCACCGCCCCCGGTGCTCGCGGCCTGATCCGTACACCGGGTGCCGTACCTTCCCGCAATCGACGCCGACAGTGTTCATCACCCGTACGGGGAACACGCCGGCATCCCGGTCCAGGAGTCACCGCGTCCGTGGTACACCGGTCACGCCGTTCCGCGAGAGGAGGCGACGACGCCATGAGCACTCACCCGCAGCCCAACGACAGGTACGCGGACATCGATCACGAGCGAGCCCTGAAGCACGCCATCAGGTACATGGCCGGCAGCCGCGTACAGATCATCGAGGGGATCATCCAACCCGTGCCGCCGACCTGGGACCACGAACGCGCCACACGGGTCATTCGCCGTCAGATCGAGGACCGGGTCGACGAGCTCGGCTGTGTCGAGGGTTCCGGGGACATCGACCTCCCCGGCTCGCCCAACTGGTACGTTCCGGACATCGCCGTCGTCCCCGAGGAACTCGCGCAGGACGACAACATCGTCGTCACCCCGGACCTGACCCTTCTGGCGGTCGAGGTCACCTCGAAGTCCAACGGCGACACGGACCGTGTCACCAAGCGCAAGCGCTACGCCGAGTACGGTGCTCCGCTGTACCTCCTGGTCGACCGGCAGAACCGTGAACTCACCCTGTTCTCCGAGCCGGGCGGGCTCGGCTACACCAAGGCCGACGGCCCCCACCCCTTCGGCACCCCGGTCACCCTGCCCGAGCCCTTCGGGATCGTCCTGGACACCACGCGCCTCTGAGCAAGGAGCAGGTGATTTCCGGCCACCTTCCCCTGTGCTCGCCGCCTGATCCGCGCGCACCACGCGCCACGCTCACCGGCCGCCGATAGAGTTTCGATCACCTGTCCTGCCTGCCGGAGGGCGGGGATCGTGGCCGGTGGCCGGGGAGGACAGGCGTGGCGGAGCAGCCGGAGTACGTCAGGACCGAGCGGCCGCTGATCGAGCAGCTGACGGCGATGGGCTGGACCCATCTCCGGGGCGGACCTGCCGCCGGACCCGCCACCGCGTCGCGCGCCTCGGACCGCACGAGCTTCGAGACCGTCGTGTACGCGGACCGGTTCAAGTCCGCCCTGGCCAGGATCAACCCGAGGCCGTCGGACGGGGAACCCTGGCTGAGCGACGCGCAACTCGACCGCCTCCTCGCCCTGGTCCAGGGCACCACGCCGGGGCAGGGCCCGAGGGAACACGGCGTCGCCGGGAACCTGGAGGTGACGGACCTCCTCCGCAAGGGCCTCAACGCCCGCACCCTGCCGGGCTGGACGAAGGGCGACCCCGAACACGTACGACTCGTCGACTGGGACGGCGAGTTCGGGGAGCACCCGGACACTCCCGGCGGCGGCAACGACCTGCTCGTCGTCTCCCAGTTCCGGGTCGAGCGGAAGGATGCCCCTCCCGTCACGCCCGACCTCGTGCTGTTCGTGAACGGGCTGCCGTGGGTGGTGATCGAGTGCAAGGCGCCCGTGGTGTCCGGCCCTCTGGGAGACGTGCGGGCCGCCCTGGACGAGGCCGTCGACCAGGTTCTCCGGTACGCGGGCGTCAACTCTCCGGCCGCCGTACCCGAGTTCGTCCGCTTCGCGCAGGTCCTGGTCGCCACCGACCGCGACCACGCCGAGACCGGCACGGTCACCGCCGAACCCCGGCACTTCGCCCCGTGGCGCACGGTCGCGCCCGTGAGTGAGGACCTCGTGCGCGAGGAGGTGCGCAAGCCCGCGTCGGCAGCCCTCACCGACCAGGAGATCCTCGTCGCCGGGATGCTGCGCCCTGCCCATCTCCTCGACCTGGTGAGGGACTTCACCACCCGGCTCGGCAGCGGTCAGCGTACGGTCAAACTGGTCGGCCGCCACCAGCAGTTCAAGGCGGTGAAGGCGCTCACGCGGAAGCTGGAGGAGCGGGACCGGCAGGCGGCTTCCGGCGTGGCTGTCGGTCACCGGGGCGGTGTCGTCTGGCACACCCAGGGCTCCGGTAAGAGCCTGACCATGGCGTTCCTCGTCCGGCACCTGCGCAGCCGGCCCGCTCTGAAGTCGCACAAGGTGGTCGTGGTCACCGACCGCATCGACCTGGAGAAGCAGATCCGGGCGAGCCTCGCCGCCACCGAGGAGAAGGTGCATCGCGCGCCGAGCGTCAAGCGGGCCAGAAAGTACCTGGAGGTGGACGTCGGGGACGTCGTCCTCGTCACCCTGCAGAAGGCGCAGCGCGACGACACCGTGGACGACGGCCGGGAGGAGTCACTGCCCGACGCCGCACCCGACGACGATGATGTCGAGGACGGTGGCGAGGGCGAGGGATACGTACAGAACCGGGTGGCCAATCCCCACCACCACGTCGTCGTCCTGATCGACGAGGCCCACCGGGGCCAGGACAAGTGGCAGGCCGCCCGCTGGCGGGCCATGCTCCCGCGTGCCGCCTTCGTCGGTTTCACCGGCACTCCGGTGATCAGCGACAACCGCAAGCGCAGCGAGGAGATCTTCGGCCCGTACGCCGACACGTACACCCTGCGCGACGCCGAACTCGACCGGTCAGTCGTGCCCGTCCGCTACGAGGCGTACGCCGTACCGCTCGAAGTCATCGAACAGGCCGCCCTCGACGCCCGGTTCGACGAGAAGGTGCCGTCGGATCCGAAGCTGCGGGCCGAGGCGCTGCGCAAGTTCGGCCGCCGCAAGGAGATTCTGGAGGCTCCATCGGTGATCGAGGCCAAGGCCGAGCACATGCTCGACCACTGGGCCCGCACCGCGTTGCCCGACCGCTTCGGGGCGCAGATCGCCACCGTCTCCCGGCTCGCCGCCGTCCGCTACCACACCGCGCTGCTCGCCGCCCGCGACCGGCTCGTCGCCCGCCTCGACGCGCTCGACCCCGCCCTGACCGCCGACCCCATGGCCGCGCTCGAAGCCGACGACGAGGAGCGGGCGCTCCTCATGCTCCTGCCGGATCGCGAGGTACTGCGAACGCTCGACGCGGCCGTCGTCATCTCCCAGGCCAGGCAGGGCGGCAGCGACCCGGAGACATGGCGGCCGTGGATCACCAAGAGCCACCAGGACGCGCACATCGAGCGCTTCAAGAAGGGGCTGCCTCCGCGCGATATCACGGCCGACCCGGCATGGAACGTCAGGACGCACGGGCTGCAGCCCTCCGGCATCGGCACCCCGGCGAGCGGCGGCCAGGTGTGGAACGTCGACCTGGACCTGCCCGCCGACAGCGGGCCGCCCGCGCCACCGGACACGCAGGGCGGCGCGCCACCGGAGACCATGGCCTTCCTGGTGGTTCAGTCGATGCTGCTCACCGGCTTCGACGCCCCCGTCGAGCAGGTCCTCTACCTGGACTGCAAGCTGTCCGGCGCGGGACTGCTGCAGGCCGTGGCCCGCACCAACCGGCCCTACCCGGCCAAGAAGTGGGGCCAGGTCGTCGACTACATCGGCATCGGCCCCGAACTGGCCGGCTCGCTCGCCTCCTACGACCAGGAGCACCTGCGCCACGTCCTCGGCTACCGGAACGTATCCGTGGACCACCTCCAGCCGGACTACCAGGGACCGCAGCCCGACGGCCGCAGCCCGGACCGGGACGGACTGCTGCTGCGGTCCGACGCCGCCGCCAAGGCCCTCCTGGAAGACCTCGCAGCGAAGGTCACCCGCTTCCTGGCCGGGCAGAACGTCACCGACCCCGGCGACGAGTCGCAGTGGGAGGACTTCCTCGGCGAGAGCCTCGACGACCCGCTGCGGCGCGGCGAGTTCGACGAACGCGTCCGCGACTTCCTGACCGCGCTCAACGCGGTCCTGCCGGATCCGGAGGCACTGAAGTACCGTGATCTGGCAGGCCAGTTGGGGACCCTGCAGTACATGGCCAGACGCCGCTACCTCGATGGCCGTGAACAGTTCAGCCCGCGTCGCTACGGGGCCAAGGTCCGCCGGCTCATCTCGCAGCACATCGAGACCACCGGGATCCGGCAGCGGATCCCGCCTGTCGAACTCACCGATCCGGAGTTCATGGAACGAGTCGACGCGAACGCCGACCCCCGGGCGCGGTGCTCGTACATGACGGGCTCGCTGAAGCTGCGTATCACCGCGAAGATCGGCGGTGACCGGGCGGGTTACCAGAGGTTCAGCGTCCGACTCGAAGAGATCATCGCGCGGATGCAGGACGACTTCGAGCAGGCCGCCGCCGACCTGAAGCGTCTTGTCGGGGACGTGGCCGCGGCCGAGCGGGAGCCGGAGGACGGCGACGCTCTCGACTCCCGGACCGAACGACTGGTCCTCGGACTGCTCCAGCAACACGCCGAAGAAGCCGAGCGGGACCCCTGGCCGCCGGGCACCGATCTGATCCGGGCGGCCCGCGGTCTCACCAGGGAGATGTCGGTCCTCGTCCGACGTCCGCAGATACACACGCAGATCGCCGCCCGTAACCGCATCCGCAGCGAACTCTGCGAGCACCTGGAGATCTGGCTCGACATGGACTGGGACGACATCGGCGACCTCGCGAGCCATCTGACGGAGCTGGCCGTGGAGAGGTCCGAGTACTTCCTCGGATACCAGCCGCGCGACGAGGCGGACGGCGGGGACACCTGACCCGGTGACCGCTGACGAGTGCGGGCAGGGTGATGTCGTAGCCGGATGGTAGGAAGAGCGGGTGAGCACCGTCGTCGAACAGGCCATCGCTGATCTCCCCGTGCCCGGGGGGTGGCGGTGGGACGTCGTCGTGCGGCCACGGCGCCGCACCCTCGGTATCGAGATCGCCGAGGACGGCCGGGTGCTCTTCGCGGTTCCCGCGGGCGCGGATCCGAAAGAGATCGCCGACGCGGTGCGTGGCCGGATGCCGCGTCTCGCCGCCGAGGTCCGCCGCCGACAGGACCTGCGGGCGGCCGAACCGGTCAGGGACCTGATCGGCGGCGAGGGCTTCGCCTACCTGGGCCGTCGGTACCGGCTCAGGCTCACTCCCGACGACGGCAGCAGTCACGTACGACTGCGACAGGGATGGCTGGAGCTGCCCCGATCGCGGTCGGCTGCCGCTGACGCGAGGCCCCTTGTGCAGTGGTACAGCAGCCGCGGGGAGCGCTGGCTCGCTGCCCGGCTGCCGCCGCTGGCGGCACTGGCCGGAGTACGTGATCCGGCGGGCGTCGAGGTGCGAGACCTCGGCCGTCGCTGGGGCGCCTGTTCCCCTGAGGGCGCGATCACCGTGCACTGGGCGGTGATACAGCTGCCGGTCGTCCTGGTCGACCTCGTTCTGGTCCATGAACTCTGCCACCTCAAGCACCCCGGCCACGGAGCGGCTTTCCGACGGGCCGTCCGGCTCGCGCTACCCGACGCAGACGTGCGTGAACGGCATTTCGCGCAGGAGGAGCCGCGACTGTGGCGCGGCGCCGTCTCCTCGCCGACGCACCAGCCGTAGCCGACGCCCGGCTTCGCGGCGGTCCGGACGGAAGGCCGCGCGCAAACGATCGTCGACGAGGACGACCCCCGCGAACCTCGACGGCTTCCTGAAGGCGACGTTCGCCGAGCCGGTTCGCGGCGACGCCCCCGGCCAGGCGATCGTGCCGTACGAGGGCACGCGCCCGGTGGGGTCGGCGAGGATCGCGGCCAAGGCCATGACGGTCCGACGGTCCTGTTGCACCACTGTGACAGGGAATGGCCGAATCCGCTGAAAACGATCAATAAGTTCGATCAGGCAAGACGTCGATTCTCATGGCCCCGCACACGAGGAGACAGGCGATCTGCGGCTCACATCCCTTTGACTCTTCACCTAGGAGACCCGCATGTCGACATGGAAGGCGCCCCGCCGCGCAGTCGTCCGCGCCCTGACCGGCACGGTTCTGACGGCCGCTCTGCTGGCGCCCGCCGCAACCGCCCTCGCCGCGACACCGACCGCGCACCGGGCCGGGGTCACGGCGACGGCCACATCCGCGACGGCGTCGCCCTGGCGCACCGTGAAGTTGGTGGACGGCAGCACGGGCAAGATCTACAAGCTCGGGGCCCATCACTACCGCATGGAGATCGTCTACCGGGGTGCTGTCTACGCCAGGCTGGAGGCGAACAAGCAGGACGCCGGAGTGAACGGCAACAACATGTTCGTCGTGCTCACCTTCGACGGGGAGGTGCACTCCTGGTTCGGAGGCGGCCACAGCGGGCCCGGCTCCTTCAAGCTTCCCGACGGCTCGACGGCCAAGATCACGAAGGTGGGCCCGCACCACTACCGCGCACAGATCGTCTACCGGGGTGCTGTCTACGCCACGCTGGAGGCGAACAAGCGGGACGCCGGCGTGAACGGCAACGGCATGTTCATCGTGCTCACCTTCGACGGGGAAATCAGCGCTTCGCTTCGGTGACGAGGCGGGGGTCGACCCCAAGGTGCCATAGCACGAAAGCTGTCCCCAGGTCGGTACCGACCTGGGGTTTCACCTACTCGAAGCCCGGGCCGAATCACGGAGCGTACGCACACTCTCCTCCGTCCGCCGGACCACGCGCGTGACCGCGGCCGCCGCCTGGCGGGACCGTCGGGCAGCGGGACCATCGCCTAGAGGGACGAGAAGAACTCCGTCAGCGCCGACGCGAGCGCCTGAGGGTCCACCATGTGCGACTGGCCTTCCAGCACCCGGTACGTGCCCTGCGGCACCGACTCGGCCACCGTGCGGGCGGCCTCGCGCATCCAGTCGGGGCTCGCACCGCCGCCGAGGGACAGGACCGGCACGGTGATCGAGGCCAGCAGGTCACGGGGCACCAGTCCACCGCCCATCACCGCGTCGTCGTACGCGAGGCTCGGGGCGAGCGCCTCCATCCCGGCCCACATCGGCGACTGGCGGGCGCCCTGGATCATCTCCTCGGCCAGGCCCGTCAGCCGTAGGAACAGCTCCACCGCGTCCCCGCGCCGGCCGTGCTCCAGCGCCTCGGTGAGGCTGTCGGTGTACTCGGCCCGCTCCTTCGCGCCGCCCTCATAGACGGCGTACGGCACCTCGTACACGGCGACGCCGCGCAGCGGCAGTCCGCTCGCCGCCGCCTCCAGGACCAGGGCGCCGCCCGACGAGTGCCCGTACAGCGACGCCTCGCCGCCCACCGCCTCCACGAGCGCGGCCAGATCCTCTACCTCCCGGGCGACGTCGTAGGGCCTGGTGTCGCCGCTCTCGCCCCGGCCCCTGCGGTCGTAGGAGACGACGGTGAAGCGGTCGGCGAGGGGCCCGGCGAACGGCGTCACCGTGGCCCCCGTCGACATCGCCCCGCTCACCAGGATCACCGCGGGACCCGCGCCGGTGCGTCCGTACGCGAGGGAGGTGCCGTCGCGTGAAGTGGTCTTCTTGTCCATGCTTCAGCAGACTGCCCCACAGCACGCGACTAATCGGTCACGACACCTCGGGTTCGTAGAAGCAGAGGTGGTTCTTGATCTGTGCCACGTCCGGCTTCGGATCCGGATAGGCCCAGACGAGGTCGGCCGCGCCCGGCAGCGACCAGTAGGACGCGGTTCCCTTGAAAGGGCAGTAGGTGTGCGTGTCGGAGGGGGTCAGGACGTCGAGCCGGACGTCCTCGGCGGGGATGTAGTACCGCGCCGGACAGCCGGTCTCGCGCAGGACCAGCGCCCGGTCGGTCTCGGCCAGCACCTGGCCGTCATGGACGACCCTGACGTGCCGGTCGCCCTGCTCGATCGTGATCGTGTGTCCTCGGGTCATGTCACGACAGCGCCCGCGGGCCCGCGGTTCTTCCCGCGACGAGTGGTTCGGCGGGGATGCGAGCATGGCGGGCATGGCTACTCATGTGATCACCGGAGCGGGGTCCGGCATCGGCGCCGCCGTCGCCCGTCGTCTGCACGCGCGCGGGGACGAACTCGTGCTGCACGCGCGCGACGCCGGCCGGGCGAAGGAACTCGCGGCCGGCTTCCCCGGCGCGCGGACGCTCGTCGGCGACCTCGCCGACCCCGACAGGCTGAGCTGGGCCTTCTCCCACCAGAGCCTCCCGGAGCGGGTGGACTCCCTCCTGCACATCGCCGGAGTGGTCGACCTGGGCCCGGTCGGCGACCTCACGCCGAAGTCCTGGCGGCACCAGCTCAACGTCAACCTGATCGCCCCCGCGGAGCTGACCCGGCACTTCCTGCCGCAACTGCGCACAGCGCGCGGCCACGTGCTGTTCGTCAACTCGGGCGCCGGCCTGCGGGCGAGCGCCGACTGGTCCGCGTACGCCGCCTCCAAGCACGGCCTGAAGGCCCTCGCCGACTCGCTGCGGGCCGAGGAGCACGGCAACGGCGTCCGCGTCACCTCCGTCTACCCCGGCCGCACCGCCAGCCCCATGCAGGCCAAGGTGCACCGGCAGGAGGGCAAGGAGTACGACCCCGCGGAATGGATCGACCCCGAGTCGGTGGCCACGACGATCCTGACGGCGCTCGACCTTCCGAGGGACGCCGAGATCAACGACCTGACGGTACGGCCGGGGCGCTGACGGTCCGTCGCGCTACGTACGCTTCACCCGTGAACGCAGACTTCAGTTTCGCCCCGGCCACCGGCGTCGGCTCCCTGCCGGGCGGCGACGCCCGCGAGGCCGCCAAGACCGTCACCGGGTCCTTCGAGGACTTCCCCTTTCTCGCCGAGCTGCCGGCCCGTGGACCCGGCGCGGACATGATCGGCCGCACCGCGGGCCTGCTCGTCGAGCTGTACGCGCGCGTGGAGCCCAGCGGGTGGCGGATCGGCGATCGGCCGGGCCGGGACACCAAGCGGGCCCGGTCCTGGCTGCGGGAGGACCTCGACGCGCTGGAGGAGCACACCCAGGGCTACGAGGGGCAGCTGAAGGTCCAGGCGGTGGGGCCCTGGACCCTCGCCGCGGCACTGGAGCTGAGGAACGGCGAGGCGGCGCTCTCCGATCCCGGGGCCTGCCGCGATCTCGCCGGCTCCCTCGCCGAGGGCCTGCGCCTCCACCTCGCCGAGGTGCGCCGGCGGGTGCCCGGCGCACACGTCGTGCTCCAGCTCGACGAGCCGTCCCTCACCGCCGTGCTCCGCGGCCATGTGCGGAGCGCGAGCGGCTACCGCACGCACCGCGCGGTGGACCGGCAGGTCGTGGAGGGCACGCTGCGGGACGTGGTCGGGGTGCACGGCGACGGGCCCGTCGTGGTCCACTCGTGTGCGCCGGACGTTCCGTTCGCCCTGCTGCGCCGGTCCGGGGCGGCGGCGGTCTCGTTCGACTTCTCGCTCCTCACCGAACGTGACGACGACGTGATCGGCGAGGCGGTCGAGGCGGGCACCCGGCTCTTCGCCGGTGTCGTGCCGGGCGTGGACGCCCCATTGTCGGACCCTGCCGGTAGCGTCATGGGTGTCAGGACGCTGTGGCGTCGGCTGGGGCTGCGACCGGGGCTTCTCGCGGAGGCAATCACGCTCACGCCGTCGTGCGGCCTCGCGGGCGCGTCCCCCGGATACGCCCGCCGGGCCCTCGCCCACTGTGTCCGGGCGGCGAGATCCCTCGCGGACGACCCTGAGTGACGGGAGGACACACGGTGGCCGGCGACAGGCAGGCGGAGACGACGGTGCCCAGCGAGGCGCGGGAGCAGCACGCGCAGCTCGCCGAGCAGATCGAGGAGCACCGCTTCCGGTACTACGTGAAGGACGCTCCCGTCGTCAGCGACGCGGAGTTCGACCGGCTGCTGCGTGCCCTCGAGGCGCTGGAGGAGGAGCACCCGGAGCTGCGCACGCCCGACTCGCCGACCCAGAAGGTCGCGGGCGCGTACGCCACGGAGTTCACGGCCGTCCAGCACCGCGAGCGGATGCTGTCCCTCGACAACGCCTTCGACGACCTGGAGCTGGCCGCCTGGGCGGAGCGCGTCCACCGGGACGTCGGGGCCTCCGCGTACCACTTCCTGTGCGAGCTCAAGGTGGACGGCCTGGCCGTCAACCTGACCTACGAGAACGGCCGTCTCACGCGCGCGGCGACCCGCGGCGACGGCCGTACGGGCGAGGACATCACGCCCAACGTGCGCACCATCGCGGAGATCCCGGAGCGTCTCACGGGCGACGGGGTGCCCACCCTCGTGGAGATCCGCGGCGAGGTGTTCTTCCCGATGGAGAAGTTCGAGGAGCTCAACGCCCGTCTGGTCGAGGCCGGCGACAAGCCGTTCGCCAACCCGCGCAACGCGGCGGCCGGTTCGCTGCGCCAGAAGGACCCGCGGGTCACCGCCTCCCGCCCGCTGCACATGGTCGTGCACGGCATCGGCGCCCTGGAGGGTTACGAGGGCCTGACCCGTCTCTCCGAGGCCTACGACCTCCTCGGCACCTGGGGCCTGCCCACCTCCCCGCACAACAAGGTGGTCGGCGATCTCGACGGAGTACGGGCGTTCATCGCGTACTACGGCGAGAACCGGCACTCGGTGGCGCACGAGATCGACGGGGTGGTGGTCAAGCTCGACGAGATCCGTCTGCAGGGCCGGCTCGGCTCCACGGCCCGTGCGCCGCGGTGGGCGATCGCCTACAAGTACGCGCCGGAGGAGGTCAACACCCGCCTCGTCAACATCCGGGTGGGCGTCGGCCGTACCGGCCGCGTGACGCCGTACGCCCAGGTGGAGCCGGTGACGGTGGCCGGCTCCGAGGTCGAGTTCGCCACCCTGCACAACCAGGACGTCGTCAAGGCCAAGGGCGTGCTGATCGGCGACACCGTGGTGCTGCGCAAGGCCGGTGACGTGATCCCGGAGATCCTCGGCCCGGTCGTCGACCTGCGCGACGGCAGCGAGCGCGAGTTCGTGATGCCCGCGGAGTGCCCGGAGTGCGAGACCCCCCTGCGGCCGATGAAGGAGGGCGACGTCGACCTGCGCTGCCCGAACGCCCGCAGTTGCCCGGCCCAGCTCCGTGAGCGCCTGTTCTACCTGGCGGGCCGCAAGGCGCTGGACATCGAGCAGTTCGGTTACGTCGCCGCGGCCGCCCTCACCCGCCCGCTCGAGCCGCAGCAGCCGCCGCTGGCCGACGAGGGCGACCTGTTCGACCTCACCGTCGAGCGGCTGCTGCCCATCCGGGCCTACGTCCTCGACCAGGACAGCGGGCTGCCCAAGCGGGACCCGAAGACGGGCGAGGAGAAGATCGCCACGGTCTTCGCCAACCAGCAGGGCGAGCCGCGGAAGAACGCGGTGGCCATGCTGGAGAACATCGCGGCGGCCAAGGAGCGCCCGCTGGCGCGGATCCTCACCGGCCTGTCGATCCGGCATGTCGGCCCGGTCGCGGCCGAGGCGCTGGCGCGCGAGTTCCGCTCGATCGAGCGCATCGAGGAGGCGACCGAGGAGGAGCTGGCGAACACCGACGGCGTCGGCGCCATCATCGCGGCCTCGCTCAAGGAGTGGTTCGCCGAGGAGTGGCACCAGGAGATCCTCCGCAAGTGGAAGGCCGCCGGCGTCCGCATGGAGGAGGAGAGCTCCGGGGAGGACGAGGGCCCGCGCCCCCTGGAGGGCCTGACGGTCGTCGTCACCGGCACTCTGGAGCGCTTCACCCGTGACGGCGCCAAGGACGCTCTGCAGACCCGTGGGGCGAAGGTGACCGGTTCGGTTTCGAAAAAGACATCTTTCGTCGTTGTCGGTGACAATCCTGGATCGAAATATGACAAGGCAATGCAACTGAAGGTTCCTGTTCTGAACGAGGACGGCTTCGCCGTCCTGTTGGAACAAGGGCCCGAAGCGGCGGCTGAAGTGGCGCTTTCCGCCGAGGAGTAGGCGCCGCGGCGGTTGAAGGCCACCCGATTGGCGCATACCAGATGCATACGGGTGGCCGGGGCGCATTCGGGCAACCGTCGACGACCGCTGCCCGTGGGAGCCTTCTGCGGCCTACTGTTGTGACGTGCGCCTGCCGTGCCCAGGGTTGTCAGGGCAACGGGCCGCGTGGCGTGGGCACCGCCGGCTGTGAGAGGGACGGGAATGGAACCGACCGAGAGCGCCGCCCCGGAGTCATGGCTGCGCCGGCGCCGGGTCGCCGGCGTCCGGTGGGGAAACCGGTGGGCGGGGCGCTCCGAACGGCGGCCGGCCGGGCAGACGTACGTGCCGCACACCGCACCGCGTCCCGTCCTCGAAGGCGGCTTCCCCGCCCTGCCTCCCGGGGCGCCCGGCGCCGAAGCAGACCGGCGGCTCTCCTGGCCCACCCTGCCCGCCTCGGTCGTCGGGGCGGCCGCCCTCGTCCTCGGCGCCGGTTTCTCCCGCGCCCACACCGACCACCACGCCCTCTTCCCGTCCGGCACGACCGGCTGGGCGCTGGCCGTCCTCGCCGGCGTCGTCGTCGGCCACCTGGTCCTCCTCGGGCGCGCCCGGTGGTGGGCCGGCACCGGTTCCGGCGCCGCCCTCACCCTCGCCGTCCTGCTGCTGTACGGGTGGGTGCCGGCCGGCCTGGTCAGCCTCACCGTGGTCGTCCTGGTCGGCGTAGCCCGGCGCCACCGCTGGCGGCAGGGCGTCCTGCACGGCGCGGTGGACGTCCTCGGCATCGGCGCGGGCGCCCTGCTGCTGGCCGCCTGCGGACGGATACCGTCCGTGGAACACCCCTGGACGCCCGACAGTTGGACGGTCTACACCGGCCCGCAGGTGGTCCTGGTGGCCGTCGCCTATCTCGCCGTCACCCGGGTCCTGCTCTGGTACCTGCACGCCCCCCGCCTCGGCGGACTGCCGACCGTCGCCCGGACGGCCCTGGTCAGACAGGGCCTGGTCGCCGTCGCCCTGCTCGGCATCGCACCGCTGATCTGCGTGGTGGCCATGGCCAAGCCGATCCTGCTGCCGCTGTTCGCCATCCCGCTCGTCGCCCTCGACTCCACCCTGTGGATGGCCCGCGCCCGCGCCGAGGAGCAGCTGCGCGACCCGCTCACCGGACTGCCCAACCGTCAGTGGCTCCTGGAGCGGATCTGGACCGCCCTGGACGACGCCGAGCGCATCGGCGCCCGGTCCGCCCTCATGCTGATCGACCTCGACCGCTTCCGCTCGGTCAACGACACCCTCGGACACCTCGCAGGCGACCGGCTGCTGCTCCAGATAGCCGAGCGGCTGAAGCTCGCCCTCCCGCGCGGAGCGGAGGTCGCCCGGCTCGGCGGGGACGAGTTCGCCGTCTTACTCCCCGTCGCCGACTCCACCACCTCGGCGACCCGGGTCGCCCGCGGACTGGTGGCCGACCTCAGCTCGCCGCTCGACCTCGACGGGCTCACCCTCGTCCTGGAGGCCAGCGCGGGCGTCGCCGTCTTCCCCGACCACGCGCTCGACGCCGAGGGCATGCTGCGCCGGGCCGACGTGGCGATGTACCAGGCCAAGCGGGACCGCACCGGCGTCGAGGTGTACGAGTCCAAGCGCGACTCCAACACCCCCGACCGGCTCGGCCTGCTGGGCGACCTGCGGCGCGCGCTCGACGCGCACGAGGTGCAGCTGCACTACCAGCCGAAGGTCCGCTTCGACGGGCAGGTGGCCGGGCTGGAGGCCCTGGTCCGCTGGGTGCACCCGGAGCGCGGGAAGGTCCCGCCGGACGAGTTCATAGCGATCGCCGAGTCGTCGGGGCTGATGCCGCACCTCACCGAGTACGTGCTGGACACGGCGCTCGGCCAGGTCGCCCGGTGGCGGGCCCAGGGGCTGTTCGTGCCGGTCGCGGTCAACGTCTCCCCGCGCGACGTCCACACGCCGGGCTTCGCGGGATCGGTCGCGGCGCGCCTCGCCCGGCACGGAGTGCCGCCGGGGGCGCTCCAGCTGGAGATCACCGAACACGTCCTCCTGGAGGACCCGCAGCGTGCCGCCGACACCCTCAACGGGCTGACCGGCCACGGCGTGAAGATGTCCCTCGACGACTTCGGCACCGGCTACTCCTCCCTCGTGCACCTGCGCCGGCTGCCGGTGAGCGAGCTGAAGATCGACCGCTCCTTCGTGGCGCGGCTGGCCGTGGACGCCGAGGACGCGGAGATCGTGCGCTGCACGGTCGACCTCGCGCATTCCCTGGGGCTCCTGGTCGTGGCCGAGGGCGTCGAGGACGACGAGACCTGGGAACGCCTGCGCGACCTGGGCTGCGACGCCGTCCAGGGCTGGCTGGTGGCGGCCGCCATGCCGGCCGACGAGACGACGGCGTGGCTGCGGGCCAGGGGCTCGCGCGGCTGGCAGCGTCCGCGGGCGGCATTGCCGGCGGCCGCCGCGGACGAGTAGCCCCTGCGGGCCGCGGGCAGGCGGCTTCCACAGGCCGCGGGCGGGCAGCTCTCGCGGGCCGGTGCCGAAGCGTTTCACGGGCACGGGGCCCAGCACCCTAGGATTGGGCCCAGACCACACACTCACTCCACCCCAGAGGAACGCTGCATGCCTGGCATCACGCGCGAGGAGGTCGCCCACCTCGCCCGGCTGGCGCGTCTGGAGCTGAAGCCCGAAGAGCTCGAACACTTCGCGGGACAGCTGGACGACATCATCGGCGCGGTTGCCCGCGTCAGCGAGGTCGCCGACCAAGACGTACCGCCGACCTCGCACCCGCTCCCGCTGACGAACGTCATGCGGGCGGACGAGGTCCGTCCGTCGCTCACCCCCGAGCAGGCGCTCTCCGGCGCCCCGGCCCAGGAGCAGCAGCGTTTCAAGGTGCCGCAGATCCTGGGGGAGGACTAACCGCCATGACGGACAACGTCACCATCATCAGGCTCACCGCCGCCGAGACCGCCGCGAGGATCGCCTCCGGCGAGCTCACGGCCGTCCAGGTCACCGAGGCCCACCTGGCCCGTATCGAGGCCGTCGACGAGAAGGTCCACGCCTTCCTGCACGTCGACCGCGAGGGCGCTCTGGCGCAGGCCCGCGCCGTCGACGAGAAGCGGGAGCGGGGCGAGAAGCTCGGCCCGCTGGCCGGCGTCCCGCTCGCGCTCAAGGACATCTTCACCACCGAGGGCATCCCGACGACCGTCGGCTCGAAGATCCTCGAGGGCTGGATCCCGCCGTACGACGCGACGCTCACCAAGCGGCTGAAGGCCGCCGACGTCGTCATCCTCGGCAAGACCAACATGGACGAGTTCGCCATGGGGTCCTCCACCGAGAACAGCGCCTACGGCCCGACCGGCAACCCCTGGGACCTCACCAAGATCCCCGGCGGCTCCGGCGGCGGTTCGTCCGCGGCGCTCGCCTCCTTTCAGGCGCCCCTCGCCATCGGCACCGACACCGGCGGATCCATCCGCCAGCCGGCCGCCGTCACCGGCACGGTCGGCGTGAAGCCGACGTACGGCGCGGTCTCCCGCTACGGCATGGTCGCCTTCTCGTCCTCCCTCGACCAGGGCGGCCCCTGCGCCCGCACGGTCCTGGACGCGGCGCTGCTGCACGAGGTCATCGCCGGGCACGACCCGCTGGACTCCACGTCCATCGACGCGCCCGTCCCGCCGGTCGTCGAGGCCGCCCGCAACGGCAGCGTCGAGGGCATGCGCGTCGGCGTCGTCAAGCAGTTCCGCGGCGAGGGCTACCAGGCCGGCGTCATCCAGCGGTTCGACGAGTCCGTCGCGCTGCTGAAGGAGCTGGGCGCCGAGATCGTCGAGCTGGACTGCCCGTCCTTCGACCTCGCGCTGTCGGCGTACTACCTGATCGCGCCGTCCGAGTGCTCCTCCAACCTCGCCCGCTTCGACGGCCTGCGCTACGGCCGCCGCACCGGCGACGACGGCACCCGCTCGGCCGAGGACGTCACCTCCCTCACCCGTGAGGCGGGCTTCGGCCCCGAGGTCAAGCGCCGCATCATGCTCGGCACGTACGCCCTGTCGAGCGGCTACTACGACGCCTACTACGGCTCGGCGCAGAAGGTCCGCACGCTCATCACGCGGGACTTCGAGAAGGCCTTCGAGCAGGTCGACGTGATCGTGTCGCCCACGACGCCGACCACCGCCTTCGCGATCGGCGAGCGCGCCGACGACCCGATGGCGATGTACCTGGCCGACCTGTGCACCATCCCGACCAACCTCGCGGGCAACGCGGCGATGTCGCTGCCCTGCGGTCTCGCCCCGGAGGACAACCTCCCGGTCGGTCTGCAGATCATCGCCCCGGCGCTGAAGGACGACCGTCTCTACAAGGTCGGCGCCGCCGTCGAGGCCGCCTTCGTGGAAAGGTGGGGTCACCCGCTCATCGAGGAGGCTCCGTCGCTGTGAGTGCACTGAACAAGGCCAAGGGCTTCAAGAAGTCCAAGTCCGGCACGTACCTGTCCATCGCCGGCACCGCCTTCGGCGCGATCGGCGTCGCCAAGCGGCTGAGGAAGGCCCGCGCCGAGAAGGACACGCTCGTCCTGATCGACGCCACCGTGTCCGCCGTCGCCATCGTCACCGGCCTCGCCATCCTCTACCGCGAGCTGAAGCGGCTGGGCGACGACGACGTCCTGCTGGGCTGAGAGGGAAGTTTCACCGTGACCACCACGACCGACCTGGTGTCGTACGAGGACGCGCTGGCGTCGTACGACCCCGTCATGGGCCTCGAGGTCCATGTCGAACTCGGCACCAAGACCAAGATGTTCTGCGGCTGCTCGACCGAGCTCGGTAGGGACGCCAACACGCAGACCTGTCCCACCTGCCTCGGCCTGCCCGGCGCGCTCCCGGTCGTCAACGCGATCGGCATCGAGTCGGCCATCAAGATCGGTCTCGCGCTGAACTGCGAGATCGCCGAGTGGTGCCGTTTCGCCCGGAAGAACTACTTCTATCCGGACATGCCGAAGAACTTCCAGACCTCCCAGTACGACGAGCCGATCGCCTTCGACGGCTACCTCGACGTACAGCTGGAGGACGGCGAGACCTTCCGGGTGCAGATCGAGCGCGCCCACATGGAGGAGGACACCGGCAAGTCGACGCACGTCGGCGGTGCCACCGGCCGCATCCACGGCGCGTCCCACTCGCTGCTGGACTACAACCGGGCCGGCATCCCGCTCATCGAGATCGTCACCAAGCCGATCGAGGGCGCGGGCGAGCGTGCCCCCGAGGTCGCCCGGGCCTACGTGCGTGAGCTGCGCGAGGTCATCAAGGCGCTCGGCGTCTCCGAGGCCCGTATGGAGATGGGCCAGATGCGCTGCGACGTGAACCTGTCGCTGCGCCCGCACGGCCGGGAGAAGTTCGGCACGCGCTCCGAGACGAAGAACGTGAACTCGTTGCGGTCCGTGGAGCGTGCGGCCCGCTTCGAGATCCAGCGGCACGCGGCCGTCCTGAACGGCGGCGGCACGATCGTCCAGGAGACCCGCCACTTCCACGAGGACACCGGGTCCACGACCTCGGGCCGCGTGAAGGAGGAGGCCGAGGACTACCGGTACTTCCCGGAGCCCGACCTCGTCCCGGTCGCTCCGTCCCGCGAGTGGGTCGAGGAGATCCGCGCCGGGCTGCCGGAGCTGCCGCTGGCCCGCCGCAACCGGCTGGTCGCCGAGTGGGGCGTGTCCGCCAACGACATGCAGTCGATCCTGAACGCCGGCGCGCTGGAGCTGATCGTCGCCACCATCGACGCCGGGGCCGACGCGGCGTCCGCCCGCAAGTGGTGGATGGGCGAACTGGCGCGCAGTGCCAACGAGTCGGGCGTCGCGCTCGACGAACTGGCCATCACCGCGCAGCAGGTCGCCCGGGTCGCCGAGCTCGTCTCGAAGGGCGACCTCAACGACAAGCTGGCCCGCCAGGTCATCGAGGGCGTTCTCGCGGGCGAGGGCACCCCGGACGAGGTCGTCGACAAGCGCGGGCTGAAGGTCGTCTCCGACGACTCGGCGCTGGGCACGGCCGTCGACGAGGCCATCGCCGGCAATCCGGGCATCGCCGACAAGATCCGCAGCGGCAAGGTCGCCGCGGCCGGCGCGCTGGTCGGCGCCGTGATGAAGGCCACGCGCGGTCAGGCCGACGCGGCCCGCGTCAAGGAGCTGATCCTGGAGAAGCTGGGCGTCAGCGAGGGCTGATCCCCCTCGAGAGCCACCAGGGGTGCACCGGTTCGCCGGTGCACCCCTGGCCGCGTTCCCGGCCGGACGCGCTACGCTCGCCCGCCATGAGTGCACGAACCGACTCCGACGCCCACAGCGACACCGAGGACCCGGACGAGGAGTACGGCACCGAGGAGGCCCGGCGGGCCCGCTGGACGGCGACCGTCGCCGGAGTCCTGCTCGCCCTCGCCGGCCTCGCCGCGTCCCTCATACGCCTCGGCCGCTCCGTCCCGGCTCTCGTCCCGTCGGCCTACGCGCTCGGCGCCGCCGTCTGCGCGCTCGCCGCGTTCCTCGGCTCCCGGGGACGTACCCGGCGCGCGCTGTGGCTGCTCGTCGTCGGCGTGATGGTCATGGCGATCGGGGACCAGTCCGACTGACGCGGCCGGGCGTGGCGACCGACGCGGCTCGCTGTCGTGACCGGCGCGGCCCGCTGTGACGAGGCCGACATGGCCCGACAAGGACGCCGTTATTGTCCTGTGACGTGTCTCCCACTCTTGTGAAAAGACACACGAACGTGTCATTCGATCTTTTTCACCTGCAAGAGTGATCCCAGATCGCTCATACGTTCTTTGCTGGCTGATTCCCGGTCAAAGATCCACAATTCGTCCTCCGGGAGCACAGCTGTGGCAGCCCTCGCGCGTTGGTGTGTCCGCAACCGCCTGATGGTGGTGCTGCTCTGGCTCATCGCCCTGGGAGGCACCGCCACCGCGGCCGCCGTCGCCGGCTCCGCGTACTCCAACGACTACGAGGTCCCCGGCACCGAGTCCGGCCGTGCCACCTCGCTGCTCACCGAGGCCTTTCCGGATCTCGGCGGCGACAGCGACACCGTGGTCTGGCACACCACGACAGGCTCCGTGGACGCCGCGGACGTCGAACAGACCATGACCCGGACGCTGGAGAAGATCGCCGGCCTCCCCGGGGTGGCCTCCGTCGCCGGCCCCTACGGAGACCAGGGCACGGCCCGGATCAGCAAGGACGGGCACACCGCCTACGCGACCGTCACCTTCGAGGACCGCGCCGAGGACATCGACGAGGGCGAGGCGCGGGCCGTCGTCGACACCGCCAAGGCCGCCGAGAGCGACGGGCTCCAGGTCGAACTGGGCGGCAGCGCCATCGCGCTCACCGAGTCCTCCGGCGGGCACCTCGCCGAGATCGTCGGCGTGGTCGTGGCCGCCGTCGTGCTCTTCCTCGCCTTCGGCTCGCTCGCCGCCTCGGCGCTGCCCATCGCCACCGCCCTCGTGGGCGTCGGCACCGCCTACGCCGGGATCGTGCTGCTCGGGCACGCCATGACCGTCGCCGACTTCGCGCCCATGCTCGGCATGCTCATCGGGCTGGGCGTCGGCATCGACTACGCCCTGTTCATCGTGACCCGACACCGGCGCGGGCTGAAACGCGGGCTGCCGGTCCCCGAGGCCGCCGCGAACGCCGTCACCACCACCGGGCGCGCGGTCGTCTTCGCGGGAGCCACCGTGTGCATCGCCCTGCTCGGCATGCTGGTCCTGCGCCTGAGCTTCCTCAACGGCGTGGCGATCGCCGCCTCGCTCACCGTCGTCCTCACGGTCGCGGCCTCCGTGACGCTGCTGCCCGCCCTGCTGTCCTTCATCGGCATGCGCGCCCTCAGCCGCCGTGAACGCCGCCGCCTCACCGAACACGGACCCCAGCCGGAGCTCCCGACCGGGCTCGCCGCGCGCTGGTCGGCGTTCGTGGAGCGCCGTCCCAAGCTCCTCGGCGCGCTCGCCCTGGTCGTCATCGGCGTGCTCGCCCTGCCCACCTTCTCCCTCCGCCTCGGCACCTCCGACCAGGGCAACGGCCCGGAAACGGCCACCACCCGCCAGGCCTACGACCTCCTTGCCGGAGGCGCCTCGCGCTCGAGCGCGGCCGAGAGCGGGGGAGGTTTCGGGCCCGGCGTCAACGGCCCGCTGACCCTGGTGACCCGCGTCGGCGGCGCCGAGGACCGGCTCGCCCTGGACAACCTCGACACCGCCCTGCGCACCACGGACGGTGTGGCGTCGGTGTCACCGGTGACCTTCGGCTCCGGCGGCCGCACCGCGTATCTCACCGTGGTCCCCGACTCGGCCCCGCAGTCGCAGCGCACCAGCGAACTCGTCGACCGGCTGCGCACCGAGGTGCTGCCCCGCGCCGAGGCGGGCACCTCCCTCGACGTGCAGGTCGGCGGCGTCACGGCCGGCTACGACGACTTCGCGGACGTCATCGTCGACAAGCTGCCGCTCTTCGTGGGCGTCGTCGTCGGACTGGGCTGCCTGCTGCTCCTGCTGGCGTTCCGGTCCGTGGGCATCCCGCTGAAGGCCGCCGTCATGAACGTGGCCGCCGTCGCCGCCGCCTTCGGGATCGTGGTGGCCGTCTTCCAGTGGGGCTGGGGCAGCGACCTGCTGGGACTCGGCCGCGCCGGTCCCATCGAACCCTTCCTCCCCGTGATCATGGTCTCGGTGCTGTTCGGGCTCTCCATGGACTACCAGGTCTTCCTGGTCGGCCGGATGTACGAGGAGTGGCTGGAGACCGGCGACAACCGGCGCGCGGTCCGTATCGGCCTCGCCGAGACCAGCCGGGTCATCAACTCGGCCGCCGTCATCATGATCTCGGTCTTCCTCGCCTTCGTGCTCAGCGGCGACCGGGTGATCGCCATGTTCGGCATCGCGCTCGCCGCCGCCGTCGCCCTCGACGCCTTCGTCCTGCGTGCCCTCCTCGTCCCCGCCCTCATGCACCTGCTCGGCGGCGCCAACTGGTGGTTGCCCCGCGCGCTCGACCGGCGCCTGCCGCGGATCAGCATCGAACCGCCCGAGTGCCGGGCCGCCCATGAGAAGCTCCCCGGGGCGAT
This sequence comes from Streptomyces sp. P3, assembly GCF_003032475.1. NCBI lineage: Bacteria > Bacillati > Actinomycetota > Actinomycetes > Kitasatosporales > Streptomycetaceae > Streptomyces > Streptomyces sp. P3. The sequence goes on along the minus strand of NZ_CP028369.1, from coordinate 445,665 downwards.
GGAGGAACTGGAGAGGGAGCCGCGGCCGGATGTACGCGATATCGCTGGGTGACGGAGCCGAGTTGCGCCCCCTGGAGCCCTGGCACGCCGAGGAGTTCCTGACACACCTGCAGCGCGGCCGGGACTTCATCAACCGCTACGCCCCCTTCGGCACGAAGGCCGTCGACGTGGCGACCGCGCGGGTGACGCTGCAGAGATACGCCGACATGCGCGCCGCCGACACCGGCTCGCTGCACGGCCTGTGGCTGGACGGCCGCCTGGTGGGCGGTGCGCTCCTGCTGAACTTCGACGCCGGGAGCGGTAACTGCGAGGTCGGCTGCTGGCTGGAGCCCGCCGCCACCGGACGAGGGCTGATCACCCGGGCCGTGCGGGTCCTGATCGACCACGCGGTGGAGCAGCGCGGGATCCAGCGGGTCGAGTGGATCGCCTCCGCCGGCAACACGGCCAGTCTGAACGTCGCCCGGCGGCTCGGCATGACCCGCGACGGCGTCCGCCGCCAGGCCCACCCCTATCGTGGGGAGCGGCACGACCTCGAGGTGTGGTCCGTGCTGGCCCAGGAGTGGCGCGACGCTCGCGCGGCCGCCGCTCACAACGATCATTAAGGGACCTCTCAGAGAGCGTCCGTACGGTGCGAGGTATGGGAACCAAGACTGCTGACCAGGCCGGGGCCGAATCCGGCGCCGGGGCCACGAGCGACGAGGAGAAGGTGGACGTCACCAGGACCGACGCCGACGACCGGGCGGCGACGGAGACCGAGCCCGAGGACTCCGGGGAGCTCGCGGACTCCCGGGAGAGCGGCGTGCGGGAAGCGCGGGCCGAAGACGACTTGGACGGGCTCGGGGAGGAGTCCGTCGGCGTGGGGCAGGGCGCGGGCGCGGTCGTCTCCGCGGTCCTCGGCTTCGTGTCGCTGACCGGCAGCTGGGTCGGCACGATCGCCGCCCAACGCGAATCCATTCTCGGTCAGATGGAGAACTCGGCGAGCGGGACCCCGAGCATCGCCGTTCAGCTCAAGGAGAGCTACGGCGATCCCTGGCAGATCACCGCCCTGTGCGCCGGCCTGTTCGCGCTCACCGCGCTGGTCGTCGGCGTCGTCGTGCTGGCCCGCCCGGCCTTCGGCAGCCCGGACCGGCCGCAGGCGGCCTGGATCAAGTCGGTCTCCTGGGCGGGCGTGACGCTCGGCGTGATCGGTCTGCTGCTGGCCGTGCTCAAGTACACCGACGCGCTGCTCGCCCTGCCCGGGAGCTGAGTTCCCGCAGACCACGAGGGGTCTCAGGACGGCCGTAAGCACCTTACGGCCGGCTCTGAGGCCCCTCGGGCGCGTCTAAGGCCCCGCCGCCCGCCGAAGATGCGGAACTCTCCCGATGCGGCGGACCCCCCTGGGAGACGAAGGTCGAGGCATCGCGGACAAGCGAAGCCGAAACCGATCTCCCAGGGGATGCACACCATGTACGAGTACGAGCTCCACCAGGCCCGTTCCGCCGAACTGCGCCGTCGGGCCGCCGACGAGGGGCTCGCCCGCACCGCCGCCCGAGGCGCTCGCGCGGCCCGCCGCGCCGCCGCCGAACGCGCGGACGGGGGCGCCGAGTCGGAGTCCCATAGCCACCGTACGCGCCGGCTCCGGTTCCCCCGGACGGCGTGACCGCCGCGCCGGTGGCGGGCGGCCGCACGGAGGTCGGCCGCCCGCCCACCGGGGGCACACCCGCCGGGGGAACACCTCGGTCCCCGCGCACCGGGGGCCCGGCGATAACCGCTGGGCCCCCCTCGTGCCCGCGTGCGATGCTCGCCCCCGTGGAGACCAGGTCCGTCAGCCCCGTCTTCGTCGGCCGTTCCGACGAGCTGGACATCCTGCACGACGCGCTCTCCCGCGCCGCCGCGGGAGAGCCCCAGGCGTTGCTCGTCGGCGGCGAGGCCGGGGTCGGCAAGACCAGGCTCGTCGAGGAGTTCGCCGCGACAGCCGGCCGCGGGGGCGCCGTCGTCGCGGTCGGCGGCTGCGTCGAGATGGGCGCGTACGGACTGCCCTTCGCCCCGTTCTCCACCGCCCTGCGGGCCCTGCGCCGCGCCCTGCCGGACGAGTTCGCGGCCGCCGTCGCCGGACAGGAGGACGAACTCGCCCGGCTGCTGCCGGAGTGCGGGGAGGCCACCGCCGGACGCCACGACGAGGAGGGCACGGCCCGGCTCTTCGAGCTCGTCGCACGCCTCCTGGAACGCCTCGCCGCCGACCGCACGGTCGTCCTCGCCCTGGAGGACCTCCACTGGGCCGACGCCTCCACCCGCCACCTGCTGTCCTACCTGTTGCGCACCCTGCGCAGCGGCCGCCTCGTCGTCCTCGCCACCTACCGCGCGGACGACATCCACCGCCGTCACCCGCTGCGCCCCCTGCTCGCCGAACTCGACCGGCTGCGCACCGTTCGGCGTCTCGAACTCGCCCGCTTCACCCGGGACGAGGTCGGGCGCCAGATCGCCGGCATCCTGGCCCGCGAACCCGACCCCGAGCAGGTCGACGCCATCTTCGAACGCTCCGACGGCAACGCCTTCTTCGTCGAGGAACTCGCCGTCGCCGCCCACGAGGGCTGCCGCACCGGCCTCACCGACTCCCTGCGCGACCTGCTCCTCGTCCGCGTCGAGGCACTGCCCGACAGCGCCCAGAACGTCGCCCGGATCGTCGCCGAAGGCGGCTCCACCGTCGAGTACCGCCTGCTGGACGCCGTCGCCCGGCTCGCCGAGGACGATCTGATCGAGGCCCTGCGCGCCGCTGTCAACGCCCATCTGCTGCTCGCGGCGCCCGGCGGGGACGGCTACCGCTTCCGCCACTCCCTGGTGCGCGAGGCGGTGAGCGACGACCTCCTGCCCGGGGAACGCTCCCGCCTCAACCGCCGCTACGCCGAGGCCCTGCAGGCCGACCCGACGCTCGTCCCCGCCGACGAGCGCGTCATGCGGCTGGCCAGCTACTGGTACCACGCCCACGATCCGGCCAAGGCCCTGCCCGCCGTCCTCGACGCCTCCGTCGAAGCCCGCTCCCGGCGCGCCTACAGCGAGCAACTACGGCTTCTGGAGCGGGCGATGGAGCTGTGGGAGGCCGCACCGGAGGAGGTGCGGGCCGCGCTGCGTCCCGTCGACCACACCGAGGTGTATCCCTCCTGCCCGCCCGAACGGCCCGAAGGGGTGCCCGGCGGCGGCCCTGCCCCCGCCACCACCCCGCTGCGCTACCTCGACCTCCTGGCTGAGGCCACCGTCGCGGGCCGCTACTGCGGGGAACGCGAGCGCGCTCTGAAGATCGCCAAGCGCGCGCTGCGGCTGCTGGACGACGGAGCGGGCGACCCCCGGCGCGCCGCCTGGTTCTGGGTGCAGCGCTCCCGTCTGGTGCGCGCCCTGGGCCGGGGCAGCGGCCGTGAGGAACTGGCCAGGGCGCAGGAGCTGATGCGCGGTCTGCCGCCCAGCGAGGTGCACGCCGAGGTGCTCGCCCACGCCGCCGGCTGGTCCGCGCTCCACGTGCCGGGACCGGACGCCTACCGGGCCGCCGAGCAGGCGGTGGAGTACGCCCGGATGGTCGGCGCCCGCGAGACCGAGCTCAAGGCCCGCCAGATCCTGGGCATCCTCATGGTCGACGCCGGGCACATCGAGACCGGCCTCACCGAACTGTCCGAGGTCAAGGACCGGGCGCTCGCCGAGGACATCCCCACCGTCGCGCTCGACGCCTATGTGAACCTCCCCTCCGAGCTGGAGGCGGTCGGACGTTCCCGGGAAGCCGTCGCGATCATGGCGGAGGGACTGCTCTACGCCCAACGGCAGGGACTGCCCGACACCGAGGCGTGGGTCCACGGCAACCTCGCCGAGTCCCTGCTGTCGCTGGGGCGTTGGGACGAGGCGGACCGCGCGAGCGCCGAGGCGGGACGCATCGCCCGGGGCGTGGGCGTCAAGGGCGTGCACGCCACGCTGCGCGCCGAACTCGCCCTGGCCCGCGGCGATCTCGCCGAGGCGGGCCGCCGACTGGACGCCGCACAGCGCTATGCCGGCTCCAGTGAACGCATGCCGCAGCAGCATCTCCCGCTCGCCCGCCTGGCCATCGCCCTCGCCGTGGCCGAGGACCGTCCCGCCGACGCCCGCTCCCACCTCGAACACGCCCTGGAGGTCGGATTCCCGCCCGGCGCCCAGCGCTACGCCTGGCCCCTGCTGCTCACCGCGGTCTCCGCGGTCGACGCGGTCCCGGCGGTCGACGCGGCGGCCGGGACCGACGCCGGGCTGCCGGACCGGATCCGCCGGGCGGCGAAGAAGCTCGTCGCCATCGCTCCCGTCTGGCAGGCGCACGCACTGTGGCTGCACGCCGAACTCGCCCGCGCCGAGGGCCGTGACGACCCGGACGACTGGTCCGAGGTCGTCGCCGCCCTCGAGTGCCTGGAACGCCCCTACGACCTCGCGCGCGCCCGGCACCGCCTGGCCGAGGCCCTGCTCGCCGTCGGCGGGGACGCCGCACGCGACCGGGCCGCCGAACTCCTGCGCCTCGCGCACGCGGTCGCCGCCCACCTCGGGGCCCGCCCCCTCGCCGACGCCGTCGCCCTGCTCGGCCGGCGCGCCCGGCTGCCCCGGACCACGGCCCCGGGCACGCCGGCCGACCCTGCGGACCCGCTCGCCCCACTCGGCCTCACCAGCCGCGAACGCGACGTGCTGCGTCTGGTCTCCGCCGGCCGCACCAACCGGCAGATCGCCGAGGAGCTGTTCATCTCCCCGAAGACGGCCAGCGTGCACGTCTCGAACATCCTGTCGAAGCTCGACGTCTCGGGCCGGGGAGAGGCGGCAGCGGTGGCACATCGCCTGGGACTGTTCCCGCCGACGGCCGGGGACGGCCTGATCGCGCGATAATAGGACAAGCCGACCGTGACCCGGCAGAGGAGAACGATGTTCAACGCCTTCGAGGAACTCTTCTCACCGGGCCGCAAGCACACCCGGGACGAGCAGAACCGGCTGGAGCTGACCCGGGAGGACGTCGGCGACGCCGATCCCGGGCGCGGGCCGATAGACCTCGCCTCCGGAAAGGTCGTGGTCCGGGCGGCCGAACCGGAGCCGACGAGGGACGCTCCGCCGGGGGAGGCACCGGCGTAGGAGGCCCGAGAGGGGGGCGACGCCGACGCGATAGTGGTCCGCGGCGGGAGAGGTCCGCGGCGGGGGAGAGGTGACGGCGTCGGTCAGGTCACCCGCAGCTCCAGGATCCGGTCGTCCCCCTTCTTCGGGTCGCCGCGGCCGTCCGTGGCGCTGGTGGTGACCCACAGCTTGTCTCCGCCCGCCGCCACCACCGTGCGCAGCCGGCCGTAGTCGCCCCTGAGGAAGGCCTGCGGATCCGCCGAGACGGCCGTGCCCTTCAGCGGGACGCGCCACAGCCGCTGTCCCCGCAGACCCGCCATCCAGATCGAGCCCGCGGCGTAGGCGATGCCGCTCGGAGACGCCTCGTCGGTGTGCCACTGAGCCGTGGGGTTGTGGTACTTCGCCTCCTTGGACGTGCCCTCGGCCGCCGGCCAGCCGTAGTCGGCGCCGGGTTCGATCGCGTTCAGCTCGTCCCAGGTGTTCTGGCCGAACTCCGACGCGAACAGGCGCTGCCTGGCATCCCAGGCCAGCCCCTGCACGTTGCGGTGGCCGTACGAGTACACCGGGGAGTCCGGGAAGGGGTTGCCCGGGGCCGGCTCGCCCTCCGGGGTCAGCCGCAGGATCTTGCCGCCGAGGGACTTCTTGTCCTGCGCCAGACCCCGGTCGCCGTTCTCGCCGGTGCCGACGTACAGCTGCCGGTCGGGCCCGAAGGCGATCCGGCCGCCGTTGTGGATCATGCCCTTGGGGATGCCCTTGAAGATCGTGTCGGGCGCCCCCAGCTGATCGCCGGCGGGTCGCTTCGCGTCGTAGAGCATGCGGACGACGCGGTTGTCGGAGGCCGAGGTGAAGTACGCGTAGACCATGTGGTCGGAGGCGTAGTCGGGCGAGAGGGCGAGGCCCAGCAGGCCGCCCTCGCCGCCCGCGGAGACGCCCGGCACCTCGCCCAGCTCCGTCTTCCCGCCCGTCTTCTCGTCCACCCGCGTGATCGTGCCCTCGTCGCGCGAGCCGACCAGCAGGCCGCCCTCGGGGAGGGGAGCGAGACCCCAGGGGGTGTTCAGCCCCTCGGTGACCGTGCGCACCACTTCGACGGTGCCCTTCGCGGGCGGGGTGCTCTCGGCGGCCGGGGAGGTCCGCGCGGCCGTACTCCCCGGGGGCGCGCTGGCGGAAGCACCGGGCGCCCCTCCGGCGCCGGACGAGCAGCCGGCCGTCACCAGCAGAGCGCCCGTGGCCAACACGGCCGACACAGCTCGACGTCGCACGATCATGGTCCCTTCGACACGCGGGTTCCTTCGGCGGCCTTCACCTGTCTTACGCCGCCGGCGCCTCCCGGGTTCCCGTTCGGCGCCGGGTCGACCCGAAAGCGGTGCTCGTCCCCCCGCTCCGGCGCCCGGCAGGGGCGCTCACTCCCACGATCCCTGCGCCCCCGGCAGATGCGCCAGTTCGGCCAGATCCTGCGGCGTCAGACGCAGACGGGACGCGCGCGCGTTCTCCGACACCCACCGCTCCCGCTTGGCGCCCGGCACCGGCACCACGTGCCGGCCCTGCGCCAGTACCCAGGCCAGGGCGGCCTGCGCGGCCGTCACGGAGTCGCCGTGCCGGGCGGCGACCCGGCGCAGACCGACGACGATCGGCTGGTTCGAGGCCATCATCTCGGCGGTGAACCGCGGATGCCGGGCACGCATGTCGTCCGGTTCGAATCCCTGCCCGGGGGTCAGCCTGCCGGTGAGGAAGCCGTTGCCGAGCGGCATCGCGGCAAGGAAGCCGACGCCGCGCGCCTCGCACCACGGCAGCAGGCCGTCCAGCGCCTCCGGCGACCACACCGACAACTCCGCCTCGACCGTGCTCACCGGGAAGACCTGCTGAAGGCGCCGCAGCTGCCGAATCGTTCCGTCGTACAGGTGCCCGCTCGATCGCCGGCCGCCCCGCGCGCCCACCGCACACAGTCCCAACGCCCGCACCTTGCCCGCCCCGACGAGCTCGGCCATCGCGCCCCACGTCTCCTCGATCGGCACCTCGGGATCGGCCCGGTGCAGCTGGTAGAGGTCGATGACGTCCGTCTGCAGCCGCCGCAGGGAGGCGTCGCACGCCCGTTTCACATACCCCGGGCGGCCGTTGGCCACGATGTGCTGTTCGCCGACGAGCAGACCGACCTTCGTCGACACGAACGCGTCCTCGCGCCGCTCCTTCAACGCCCGCCCCAGTAACAGCTCGTTGGTGAACGGGCCGTACATGTCGGCGGTGTCCAGCAGGGACGAGCCCTCGTCCAGTGCCCGGTGCACCGCCCTGAGCGACTCGTCGCCCCGCTGCCGTGACCCGCTGTACGCCCAGCTCATCGGCATGCACCCGAGACCGACGGCACCCACCTCGAGCGCCCCCGCGCCGATCGTCCTGCGCTCCACCTGCTCGAAACCCTCCCTCACCCGGCCCCCAACCTAACCTCTGCCGCGGCATGGGCCTGACATAGCCTCCCGCCCATGAGTGCTGACGTATGGCTGCCCATCCCCCCGCAAGAGATCGAGGGCCTCCCGCAGGGCCCGGACTACCGCTTCTGGAACGGAGAGCAGGACTTCCCGGCGGATCCCGCCGACTGCGCCTTCTACGTCGTCCCCTACATGAAGGCCCCCGAGGTCGGGCAGCGGCCCCTGCCCGCGATGAGCTCCCTGGAGGTCGTGCAGACCCTGTCCGCCGGCATCGACCACGTGGAGCCGGCCCTCGGAGCGCTGCCTGCCGGAGTACGGCTCTGCAACGCGCGCGGGGTGCACGAGGCGAGCACGGCCGAGCTCACGCTCACCCTGGTCCTCGCCTCGTTGCGCGGGGTCCCCGACTTCGTCCGGGCCCAGGAGCGGGGGGAGTGGCTCGGCGGCTTCCGGCCGGCGCTCGCCGACAAGAACGTGCTCATCGTCGGATACGGCTCCATCGGCTCCGCCATCGAGGACCGGCTCGTGCCCTTCGAGGTGGCGCGGGTGGCGCGCGTCGCGCGCTCGTGGCGCACGACGGCGCGCGGCCCCGTGCACCCGATCGCCGAACTGCCCGCCCTGCTCCCCGACGCTGACGTCGTGATCCTCTGCACGCCCCTGAACGAGACCACCCGCGGCCTCGTCGACGCCGGGTTCCTGGCCCGGATGAAGGACGGCGCGCTGCTCGTCAACGTGGCCCGCGGCGGGGTCGTCGACACCGAGGCGCTGCTCGCGGAACTGGAGAGCGGCCGGCTGACCGCGGCGCTGGACGTCACCGACCCCGAGCCGCTGCCCCCGGGGCACCGCCTGTGGAGCGCGCCGGGCGTACTAGTGAGCCCCCACGTCGGCGGACCCACCTCAGCCTTCCGGCCCCGGGCCGAGCGCCTGCTGGCCGACCAGTTGCGCCGCTTCGTGAACCGCGAGCCGCTGCGCAACGTGATCCTCACGACGGGTGCCCCGACCGGAACGTGACGGCGGCGGCCCCACGCTCCGGTTCGGGCACCCTCCGCAGTCCCCCGGACGCGGTCCGTACCTCATCCGGGCGCATATGCCGGTGATCGTCACGCAGAGTAGAGGAACTATGTCCCTGAGTGACGAGACTGGTGTATCGTCCCGACAGGGGCTACGCCGCGCACCATCGGCGTCAGGGACGGACATCTCAGACTTTTGAGGGGGGCGACGGGCGATGCACGGCCAATGGACGAACGATCCGACGCGGCGGAGCCGCCGTCGGCGACCCTGGCGCTCGGCCGCGCGCGGACAGGGCGGCAGCACTCACCGGGACCCGGGGTCGGCACGGACCGGGAGGGCCCGGTGAGCTCGCCGCCGACCTCCACGCCCCTTCTCGACGGAGCGCCGCGCACACGGCCTGCGGCGGGGATGCCGCGCTTCGCCGCGCCGCCCGCGGGTGGCCCCGGGCCCCACGGGGTCCACCAACTGCTGCTGGCCTTCCTGTGCGCGGGATACGCCGTCGGCGCCGCGCTCGGCTGGGGCTCGGAAGAACTCGCGTTGATCATGGGCGACTTCGGGCTCACCGCCGCCGCCGGCACGGCCGCCGTGTCCTGCTTCTGCTACGCGCGCATCCGCCGCGTCCGTTTTCGACCCGCCTGGATGCTGTTCTCGCTCTCCTCGGCGATGGCGGCCCTCGGCAACCTGGTCTGGGGGTGGTACGAGGTGGTCCTGGGGCGGCCCGTGCCCAGCCCCAGCCTCGCCGACCTGTTCTTCCTGTGCTTCGCGCCCCCCGCCATCGTGGGCCTGCTGGTGCTCGCCGCCCGTCCCGTGACCAAGGCGGGCTGGGTCTGCCTGGGGCTGGACGCCTGGCTGATCGCCGGCTCGCTGCTCACCCTCTCCTGGAGCCTCGCCCTCGCCCAGGCCGCCGAACTCGACGGCCCGAGCGTGGCGCACGCGGCGCTGTCGCTGGCGTACCCGCTGCTGGACATCGCTCTGGTGAGCATGGTGCTGGTGTTGCACTTCCGGCGCACCGCGGTGAACCGCACCGGGGTCAACACGGCTGTCGGCGCCCTCGCGCTGACCGTCATGTGCGACGCCCTGTTCACCTCGCCGCTGCTGCACAACGACTACCGCTCGGGCCAGCTCCTGGACGCCGGCTGGTTCGCCGGCTCGCTGCTCCTGGCGTATGCGCCCTGGGCGGCCTACCGCCGGCACGGGCGGGCGGTGGACGAGGGACACACGCGCGTGGTGCACGAGCACCTGCCCGGACAGCGCGCCGGAGCCCGGAGGGTCACCTCCCCGCAGGCCCCGACACCCCCGCAGGGCGGTGACCACGGCTGCTATCCGGCCACCCGGCCCATCACCGGCTCGCTGGCCGCGCTCACGCCGTACCTGGCCGCCGCCGTCTGCACCCTGGGCATCCTCTACAACGTCCTCAACGGACGCAGCGTCGACCGCGTGGTGCTGCTGACCGGCGGCACGGTCGTGCTCGCCCTGGTGGTCCGCCAGGGGATCATGCTGCTCGACAACATCGCCCTCACCCAGGAACTGGCGCAGAAGGAGAACCACTTCCGCTCCCTGGTGCAGGGCTCCAGCGACGTCATCATGATCGCCGCGCCCAGCGGGGTGCTGCGTTACGTCTCCCCTGCCGCCGCCGGTGTGTACGGCCGGTCCGCCGAGGAACTGGTGGGCACCGAACTGGCTCACCTCATCCACCCGGAGGACCTGGGCTGCGTGGTTCACGAGGTGCGGCGGTTCCTCGCCGCCAGTCCGCAGGACGAGCCCACCACGCGCATCGAGTGCCGTTTCCGCTCCGGCGGAGGAGGCTGGCTCAACGTCGAGTCGACCGTCAACCGACACCACGGCGGCCTGATCTTCAACAGCCGGGACGTGACGGAGCGGGTGCGTCTGCAGGCGCAGCTCCAGCACAACGCCGAGCACGACCCGCTCACCGACCTGCCCAACCGCGCGCTGTTCACCCGGCGCGTGCAGCAGGCGCTGTCCGGCCGCCGCAGCACCGACCGAGGGCCCGCCCTGCGGGGCACGGCCGTCCTCTTCATCGACCTCGACGGCTTCAAGGCCGTCAACGACACCATCGGCCACGCCGCGGGAGACGCCCTGCTGGTGCAGGCCGCCCGCCGGCTGCAGGACGCGGTCCGCCAGGGCGACACCGCGTCCCGGCTGGGCGGCGACGAGTTCGCTGCCCTGATCGTCGGCGACGGCGCCCGTGACCGGGCCGCCCGCGAGCGTCACATACTGGAACTCGCCGACCGCCTGCGGCTCACGCTCTCGCAGCCGTACCTCATCGACGGCGACGAGGTCCGCGTCGCCGCGTCCATCGGCGTCGCCTTCGCGGAGCCCGGTCTGGGCGCGGGGGAGTTGCTGCGCAACGCCGATCTCGCCATGTACCGCGCCAAGGCCGGCGGCAAGGGCCGGGTCGAGCTGTACAAGCCGCAGATGCAGCAGGACGTCGTACGCAAGGCGGAACTGGCCACACGGCTGCGTGCCGCGCTCCATGACGGCGAGTTCGCCGTTCTGCACCAGCCCGTGGTGCGCCTCTCGGACGGCCGGATCTCGTCGGTCGCCGCACAGGCCCGCTGGCGTTCCTCGCAGGGCGTGCTCTTCACGCCCGCCGAGTTCCTGCGGGTCGCCGAGGACAGCGACAGGACAGCCGAACTGGGCCGCTGGCTGCTGGAGGAAGCCGTCGAGCAGGCCGCCGACCGGACAGCGAGCGGGCTGACGCTGCCCGTGGTCGTCCGGGTGGGGGCCCGGCGGCTGCTGGACCGCTCGATGCCGCTGGGCTCGGTGGAGGCGCTGCTGACGCGGCACGGCCTGCCGTCGGGCTCGCTGGTGCTCGAGCTCGCGGACACCGACCCCAGGGTGCCGCTGGACGAGCTGGAGCGCCGCCTGGGGGCCCTGCGCCGCCTGGGCGTCCGGATCGCCCTGGGCGGCGTCGGCGGCGGCTACGGAGCCCTCACGGCGCTGCGCCGGCTCCCCGTGGACATCCTCAAGCTCGACCGAACCCTGGTCGAGGGGGTCGTCGAGTCCGCCCGGCTGAACAAGATCACCGGCGGGCTGCTGCGGATCGCCTCCGATCTGGGGCTGCAGTCCGTCGCCGACGGCGTGGACCTGCCCGAGCAGGTCGCCGCGCTGCACGCGATGGGCTGCACGCACGGCCAGGGCATGGCCTTCTCCGGACCGCTCGACGAGTACCGGCTGCGCCGCGCGCTCGCGACGGGCCGCTATCCGGTGCCGCACGACGGGCCGGCCGAGCCCGCGTTCGCGGGCGGCGGTGCGGGGGTGTACACCAGTGGGGTGACCGCCGTCCTGGGGAGCGGAAGTGCCCTACGCTCACATAATGAGACTCCCGTCCCACCCGCTTGACATCCGGTGCGCGCCAGGGGGAGGGTCAATGCCATGCGCACCCGAATTCTCGTACTTGGCAAGCGCGTCGGCTGAAGCTCGTGACGTCCGGACGGACCCGGAGATCACAGCGACCTACACCCGGCGCGCTCCCCTCGCTTGCCTTATGGCACGAGGGGTTTTTTGTTGCACAAAACCCGGGCGACACCCCCGCACCACCCCCCAGCAGCACCCGCAGAACCTTCAGTAAAACCCTCAGCATCGAGAAGAGAATGCCGATGACCGAGCAGGCCACCGGGGCCCATCCGCAGCCGCGGCCCCGATCCGGAGGACAGCACTCCGCGTCCGTCGAGCACGTGACGGGTGCGCAGTCCCTCATCCGCTCTCTCGAGGAGGTCGGCGCCGACACGGTATTCGGCATTCCCGGCGGTGCGATCCTTCCCGCCTACGACCCGCTGATGGACTCGACGAGGGTCCGTCACGTCCTGGTCCGCCACGAGCAGGGCGCGGGCCACGCCGCCACCGGCTACGCGCAGGCCACCGGCCGGGTCGGCGTCTGCATGGCGACCTCCGGCCCCGGCGCCACCAACCTGGTGACCCCGATCGCCGACGCGCACATGGACTCGGTGCCGCTCGTGGCGATCACCGGGCAGGTCGCGTCCAAGGCGATCGGCACGGACGCCTTCCAGGAGGCGGACATCGTCGGCATCACCATGCCGATCACCAAGCACAACTTCCTGGTGACCAAGGCCGAGGACATCCCGCGGGTGATCGCGCAGGCCTTCCACATCGCCTCCACCGGCCGGCCGGGCCCGGTCCTGGTCGACATCGCCAAGGACGCCCTCCAGGCGAAGACCACCTTCTCCTGGCCGCCCGTCATGGACCTGCCAGGCTACCGGCCGGTGACCAAGCCGCACGCCAAGCAGATCCGCGAGGCCGCGAAGCTGATCACCGCCGCCAAGCGGCCGATCCTCTACGTCGGCGGCGGTGTCCTCAAGGCCGGCGCCACGGCCGAGCTGAAGGTCCTCGCCGAGCTGACCGGCGCGCCCGTCACCACCACCCTGATGGCGCTGGGCGCGTTCCCGGACAGCCACCCGCAGCACCTCGGCATGCCGGGCATGCACGGCTCGGTGGCCGCCGTCACCGGCCTGCAGAAGGCCGACCTGATCGTCGCCCTCGGCGCCCGCTTCGACGACCGCGTCACCGGCAAGCTGGACAGCTTCGCGCCGCACGCCAAGATCGTCCACGCGGACATCGACCCGGCGGAGATCGGCAAGAACCGCGCCGCCGACGTCCCGATCGTCGGCGACGCCCGCGAGGTCATCGCCGACCTGGTCCAGGCCGTCCAGAAGGAGCACAGCGAGGGCCAGCAGGGCGACTACAGCGCCTGGTGGACGGATCTGACCCGCTGGCGCGACACCTATCCGCTGGGCTACGACCAGCCCGCCGACGGTTCGCTCTCCCCGCAGCACGTCATCGAGCGCATCGGACAGCTCGCCCCCGAGGGCACGATCTTCGCGGCGGGCGTCGGCCAGCACCAGATGTGGTCCGCGCACTTCGTCCAGTTCGAGAAGCCCGCCACCTGGCTGAACTCGGGCGGCGCGGGCACGATGGGCTACGCGGTCCCGGCCGCGATGGGCGCCAAGGCCGGCGCCCCGGGCCGGACGGTCTGGGCGATCGACGGCGACGGCTGCTTCCAGATGACCAACCAGGAACTCACCACCTGCGCCCTGAACAACATCCCGATCAAGGTCGCCATCATCAACAACGGCGCCCTCGGAATGGTCCGCCAGTGGCAGACCCTGTTCTACAACCAGCGCTACTCCAACACCGTGCTGCACTCCGGCCCCAACGACGTCAACCCGGACGCCCGGGGCACCCGCGTCCCGGACTTCGTGAAGCTGTCGGAGGCCATGGGCTGTCACGCGATCCGCTGTGAGTCCCCGGACGACCTCGACAAGGTCATCGAGGAGGCGAACTCGGTCAACGACCGCCCGGTCGTCGTCGACTTCATCGTCCACGAGGACGCGATGGTGTGGCCGATGGTCGCCGCAGGCACCTCCAACGACGAGATCCTGGCCGCCCGGGACGTCCGCCCCGACTTCGGCGACAACGAAGACGACTGAGCGAGAGAGACGTAAAGAAGACATGTCCAAGCACACGCTCTCCGTCCTGGTAGAGAACAAGCCGGGCATCCTGGCCCGGATCGCCGCACTGTTCTCCCGCCGGGGCTTCAACATCGACTCGCTCGCCGTCGGCGTCACCGAGCACGCCGACATCTCCCGCATCACGATCGTGGTGAGCGTCGACGCGCTGCCGCTGGAGCAGGTCACCAAGCAGCTCAACAAGCTCGTCGAGGTGCTGAAGATCGTCGAACTGGAGCCCGGACAGGCCGTTCACCGTGAACTCGTTCTGGTGAAGGTGCGCGCCGACAACGAGACGCGCTCGCAGATCGTCGAGATCGTCCAGCTGTTCCGCGCCAAGACCGTCGACGTCTCCCCGGAGGCCGTGACCATCGAGGCCACCGGCAGCAACGACAAGCTCACCGCCATGCTCAAGATGCTGGAGCCCTACGGCATCAAGGAGCTGGTCCAGTCCGGAACGATCGCGATCGGCCGTGGCGCCCGTTCGATCACGGACCGCTCGCTGCGCGCCCTCGACCGGTCGGCGTAAGTATGGGAACGGGCGGCCGACGTCGGTCGACCGCCCGTATGCCGAGACCCCGAGACCTGACTTCCGCCCTCCGTCATACGGTGGGACGCACCACCTGCACCCAAGGAGAGAACCCAAAGTGGCCGAGCTGTTCTACGACGCCGACGCCGACCTGTCCATCATCCAGGGCCGCAAGGTCGCGGTCATCGGCTACGGCAGCCAGGGCCACGCCCATGCCCTGTCGCTCCGTGACTCCGGTGTCGACGTCCGCGTCGGTCTGCACGAGGGCTCCAAGTCCAAGGCCAAGGCCGAGGAGCAGGGCCTGCGCGTGGTGACCCCGGCCGAGGCCGCCGCCGAGGCCGACGTCATCATGATCCTGGTGCCGGACCCGATCCAGGCCCAGGTCTACGAGGAGTCCATCAAGGACAACCTCAAGGACGGCGACGCGCTGTTCTTCGGCCACGGCCTGAACATCCGCTTCGACTTCATCAAGCCCCCGGCCGGCATCGACGTCTGCATGGTCGCCCCGAAGGGCCCGGGCCACCTGGTGCGCCGTCAGTACGAGGAGGGCCGCGGCGTTCCGTGCATCGCCGCCGTCGAGCAGGACGCCACCGGCAACGCCTTCGCGCTGGCGCTGTCCTACGCCAAGGGCATCGGCGGCACCCGCGCCGGCGTCATCAAGACGACCTTCACCGAGGAGACCGAGACCGACCTGTTCGGTGAGCAGGCCGTCCTCTGCGGTGGTACGGCCGCGCTGGTGAAGGCCGGTTTCGAGACGCTGACCGAGGCGGGCTACCAGCCGGAGATCGCCTACTTCGAGTGCCTGCACGAGCTGAAGCTGATCGTCGACCTCATGTACGAGGGCGGCCTGGAGAAGATGCGCTGGTCGGTCTCCGAGACCGCCGAGTGGGGCGACTACGTCACCGGTCCGCGGATCATCACCGACGCCACCAAGGCGGAGATGAAGAAGGTCCTCGCCGAGATCCAGGACGGCACCTTCGCGCGTGAGTGGATGGCCGAGTACCACGGCGGTCTGAAGAAGTACAACGAGTACAAGCAGCAGGACTCCGAGCACCTGCTGGAGACCACCGGCAAGCAGCTCCGCAAGCTGATGAGCTGGGTCGACGAAGAGGCCTAGGCCTCGGGGACAGGGGCCGGAGCGCAATGCTCCGGCCCCGTTGTCCATCCCGTCCACCCACGGACGGGTGATCCTTCCGCGGAGGCACGAGGCGACCTCCGCCGCAGCACTACACTGCTGCCTGTATACGCGTTCAGGCCCACAGCGTCGTGCGTCTTCCACGCGGCAAGCCCCTCCTCCGCCTGCGGCCGTCGGGACGGCCGTCCGCACGCTCTGGACTTGTGAGGACTCACGTGAGCTCGAAACCTGTCGTACTCATCGCTGAAGAGCTGTCGCCCGCGACCGTGGACGCGCTTGGCCCGGACTTCGAGATCCGGCACTGCAACGGCGCGGACCGAGCCGAACTGCTCCCGGCCATCGCCGACGTCGACGCGATCCTGATCCGCTCGGCCACCAAGGTCGACGCCGAGGCGATCGCCGCCGCGAACAAGCTGAAGGTCGTCGCACGAGCCGGCGTCGGCCTGGACAACGTCGACGTCTCCGCCGCCACCAAGGCCGGCGTGATGGTCGTCAACGCCCCCACCTCGAACATCGTGACCGCCGCCGAGCTGGCCTGCGGTCTGCTGCTCGCCACCGCCCGCCACATTCCGCAGGCCAACGCCGCGCTGAAGAACGGCGAGTGGAAGCGCAGCAAGTACACCGGCGTCGAGCTCGCCGAGAAGACGCTCGGCGTCGTCGGTCTCGGCCGTATCGGCGCGCTGGTCGCGCAGCGGATGTCCGGCTTCGGCATGAAGGTCGTCGCCTACGACCCCTACGTGCAGCCCGCGCGCGCCGCGCAGATGGGGGTGAAGGTCCTGTCGCTGGACGAGCTGCTCGAGGTCGCCGACTTCATCACCGTCCACCTGCCGAAGACCCCCGAGACGGTCGGTCTGATCGGCGACGAGGCGCTGCGCAAGGTCAAGCCGGGCGTGCGCATCGTCAACGCCGCGCGCGGCGGCATCGTCGACGAGGAGGCGCTGTACTCGGCGCTGAAGGAGGGCCGGGTCGCCGGCGCCGGCCTCGACGTGTACGCCAAGGAGCCCTGCACGGACTCCCCGCTGTTCGAGTTCGACCAGGTCGTGGCCACCCCGCACCTCGGCGCGTCGACCGACGAGGCGCAGGAGAAGGCCGGCATCGCGGTCGCGCGGTCGGTGCGCCTCGCCCTCGCCGGTGAGCTCGTCCCCGACGCGGTGAACGTCCAGGGCGGTGTCATCGCCGAGGACGTCAAGCCCGGTCTGCCCCTCGCCGAGCGGCTCGGCCGGATCTTCACCGCGCTGGCGGGCGAGGTCGCGGTCCGCCTCGACGTCGAGGTGTACGGCGAGATCACCCAGCACGACGTGAAGGTGCTGGAGCTGTCGGCCCTCAAGGGCGTCTTCGAGGACGTCGTCGACGAGACGGTGTCCTACGTCAACGCGCCGCTGTTCGCGCAGGAGCGTGGTGTCGAGGTACGCCTGACGACCAGCTCGGAGTCGGCCGACCACCGCAACGTCGTCACCGTGCGCGGCACGCTCTCGGACGGCGAGGAGGTGTCGGTCTCCGGCACGCTGGCCGGTCCCAAGCACCTGCAGAAGGTCGTCGCGGTCGGCGAGTACGACGTCGACCTCGCGCTCGCCGACCACATGGTCGTCCTCAAGTACGAGGACCGGCCGGGCGTCGTCGGCACCGTCGGCCGAATCTTCGGCGAGGCGGGAATCAACATCGCGGGCATGCAGGTCGCCCGGGCGGCGGTGGGCGGCGAGGCGCTGGCCGTCCTGACCGTGGACGACACGGTTCCCGCGGGCGTGCTGGCGGAGGTCGCGGAGGAGATCGGCGCGACGTCCGCTCGTGCCGTGAACCTCGTCTGAGGTTCGCCGCACGTTCCGGAGGCTGCCGCACCCGGGCCCCCGCTTGGCCCTGAAGGGCCTCGTCCGCAAACGCCGGGCGGGCTGAGAATCTCAGCCCGCCCGGCGTTTTGCGTGTGCCGTCACCTGTTCTCGACGTGGATCCTGCGCAGGGTCGCCGTCGCCGCGGCCGCGGCTCCCAGGAGGACCACCGCTCCCGCGATCGCCGCCCCTCGCAGGCCGTGGGTGAAGGCCTCGCGGGCCGCTGCGGCCAGGGCGTCTCCCGTGCGCCCGGGCAGGTGGCCGGCGACGGCCAGCGCGCCGCCGAGGGTCTCGCGGGCCTCCGCAGGGGCCGAGGCCGGCATGTCGTGCCGGTAGAGCGCGGTGCCGATGGAGCCGAGGACGGCCATCCCCAGAGCGCCCCCGAACTCGGCGCCCGTCTCCAGCAGCGAGGACGCCGAACCCGCGCGTTCGACCGGCGCCGCGCTCATCGCCAGGTCCGTCATCTGCGAGAGGACCATGACGATGCCCGAGGCGAGGACCCCGCAGGCGGTCAGCACGAGCCACATCGAGTCGGTGCCGGCGAGGGCGAGCAGGCCGTAGCCGGCCGAGCCGGTCGCGAAGCCCGCCGTCACGACGTGGGCCCGGTCCACGCCCTTCTGGACCAGGGACGTGGCCAGCGGGGCCGCCATGCCGATCGGCACCGAGGGCAGCAGCGCCCACAGGGCCGCCTCCAGCGCGCTCTTGCCGAGGACCGACTGCAGGTACTGCGTGGTGAAGAACGCCGAACCCAGCATCCCGAACGAGGAGACGAGGTTCAGCACGACCGCGGGGGCGAAACCGGGCCGGCGGAACAGGGCGGGGGAGATCATCGGGTCGGCGGCCGTGCGCTGGCGGTGGACGAAGAGGACGGCGAAGAGCAGACCCACGGTCATGGAGACGACGTACGCGGTGTGCCATCCCTCGGAGGCGATCTCCTTCAGACCGTAGATCACGGGGAGCACGCCGGCCATCGACAGCGGCACGCTCGGCCAGTCGAAGCGGCCCGGGGCGGGATCGCGCGACTCCGGCAGCAGGACCGGACCGAGGACGAGCAGCAGGGCCATCGCGGGCAGGTTGACCAGGAAGACCGAGCCCCACCAGAAGTACTCGACCAGCACGCCGCTCATCACGGAGCCGAGCGCGATGCCGCCCGTCATCACCCCGGACCACAGGCCGATCGCCTTCGCGCGCTGGCCGGGGTCGGTGAACATCGTGCGGATCAGGGCCATCGTCGAGGGCATCAGGGTCGCGCCGCCGATGCCGAGCACCGCGCGGGCCGCGATCAGGGTCTCGGCGCTGTCCGCGTAGGCCGCGGTCAGCGAGGCGGCGCCGAAGGCGGCCGCGCCGACCAGCAGCAGCCGGCGGCGCCCGATGCGGTCGCCCAGGGAGCCCATCGTCATCAGCAGGCCCGCGAGGACGAACGCGTAGATGTCGAAGATCCACAGCTGCTGGGTGCCGCTCGGCTCGAGGTCCGCGCTGATCGCCGGGATCGCGAAGTAGAGGACGGAGACGTCCATGGAGACCAGGAGCAGCGGCAGCATCAGCACGCCGAGGGCGGTCCATTCGCGGCGGCCGGCGCGGGGCGCCGGGGCGGTGACAGTGCTCGTCGGGTTCGTCATGACAGGGACTGTACGGCCGTATAAAACATCTGTCTAGAACGCTTGTGTAATTCATGTGTATAGGACGCGCGTATGGATCCGGCTAGGCTGACGGCATGGGACATCGTGAGGATCTGCTCGAAGGCGCCAAGCGCTGCCTGCTGGAGAAGGGGTTCCTGCGGACGACCGCGCGGGACGTCGTCAAGGAGTCGGGGACCAATCTGGCGTCGATCGGCTACCACTACGGCTCCAAGGACGCGCTGCTGGTGCAGGCGTACGTCGCGCTGATCGAGAGCGCAGGCGACGACTTCGACCCGGGCTGGGGCGCGGGCGGCGGGGCGACGGCGCCCGCGGGATCGCTGGAACGCTTCCAGGAGGTGTGGGCGAGCATCATCGCCTCGGTGCCGCGGACGCGGGCGATCTGGCTGCTGAGCTTCGAGCTCGTCGTCCAGGGCGACCGGCTCCCCGAGGTGCGCAAACTGCTGGCCGAGGCGCAGGAGGAGGGCCGGTCGGGGATCGTGCCCATGTTCAACGGCGTCCCGGAGGCCGAGCTCGACGAGGAGACCGTCGACACGGAGGGCCGCTTCTACCAGACCCTCCTCAACGGGCTGATGGTCCAGTGGCTCTTCGACCCGGCCACGGCGACCGACGCGGCGCAGCTCACCGAGGGTCTGCGGCGGGTGATCGCGGGCGCGGCGAAGAACTGAGCGGGGGCGGGGGAGCGGGCCGGCGCGGCCGGCCCGCCGCTACAGCCGGGCCGCCTTCAGCGTCATGTGGAGCAGGAGCCGGTCCTCGCCGTCGTCCAGGTCGAGGCCCGTCAGCTGCTCCACCCGCGACAGCCGGTAGTACAGCGTCTGCCGGTGGATGCCCAGTTCGGCGGCCGTGCGGCCGGCCTGGCCCGCGCAGTCGAGATAGACCTCGGCCGTGCGGGCCAGTTCGCGGTGGGCGGGGGAGGTCAGCGCCCGTACGGCGGGGTCCTGGGCGCTCGCCGGGGGCAGCGAGGTGAGCAGACGGTAGGGGCCGATGGACGACCACAGCGCGACCGGCCCCAGGCGGGGCTCGGCGAGGGCGGCCCGCGCCGACGCCGACGCCTCCTCCCACGCGGCCCCGAGCTCCGCCAGGCCCGTCCGCCCGGCGGCCACGCCCGCGGCCGCCTCCGGCGCCCGCTCCCGCAGCCGGGCCGCCGCCGACGTCGCGGGTGCGAGGACGTCCGCCGAGCGCAGCCGCACCAGCAGCGCCAGCGACCGCGACCCCGTGCCCCACGGCACCGTGCACCAGGCCGTCGCCCCCGGCAGGGTGTGCAGCGAAGGGGCGTCGTCCGGATCGGCCAAGGGCCAGGGACTCACGCACACCACCGTGTGCGGACCGTCCGCGCGGGCCCCGAGCGCGGTGCGCAGCTCCGCCACAGCCATCTCCCGGGGCCAGCCCGGCTGTGCCGCGAGGACCGCGCGCAGCTCGCGGGTGAGATCGGCGCCGTGCCGGGCCTCGTCGGCGAGCAGGGCGCCGATCCGGGCCGTCACCTCCATCGCCGAGGCGAGCTGCGCGTCCGAGGGCCCGGGATCGTCGTCCAGCAGCCAGACGTAACCGAGGACGACGCCCCGATGCCGTACGGGAAGGCAGACGCGGCCCCGGTGCACCCCGGCCTCCGGGGTGGGCGGGATCCGCACCGGGCCCCTCGCGCGCGTGATGCCGAAGCCCTCGAACCAGGCCCGGACGGCGGCCGTGGAACGCCTGGTCAGGATCGAGCGGGTGCGGACCGGGTCCAGCGCCGACTCGTCGAGCTCGTCCTCGCTCGCGTACGCGCCGAAGGCGAGAAGCTCGAAGTCCCGGTTTTCCAGGGTGGCGGGGGCTCCCAGCAGCTCGGAGAGCTCGTCGACGAGTTCCTGGTAGTCGCCCCGGTGGTCCCTGTAGTCCGACGTCACCGGGGCATTCTCCCCCATGCGCGATCGTTCTTCATACATCTGTCTGAGATCCGCGGCACGGATGCGTGACAGCTGTCGATGGCCCACGATCGGAGGGATCCTTAGGTTTCACGGTGGTTCTATCTGCTGGTTTGTGGAGGTGCCCCGTGCTGGGTCCCGTGATTCTCGCCGCGTCGCGCAGCGACCGGATGCGACGCCTGATCTCGGCGGCCCCGGTGACGAAGCAGGTCGTCGACCGCTTCATCCCCGGCGAGACGGTCGACGACGTCGTCCCGATCATCGAAGAGCTCACCGGCCGGGGTCTGGAGCTGACGATGGACGTCGTCGGCGAGGACATCACCACCCCCGAGCAGGCCTTCGCCGCACGGGACGCCTACCTGGCGCTGGTCGACCGGCTGGGGGACCTCGAGCTCGGCGAGCGGGTCGAGATGTCGGTGAAGCTGTCGATGTTCGGCCAGGCACTGGACGGGGGCCACGAGCTGGCGCTGGCCAATGTGCGCCCGGTCGTCGAGGCCGCCGCCGCCATCGGCACCACCGTCACCCTCGATGCCGAGGACCACACCACCCTCGACTCGATGTTCGCCGTCCACCAGGAACTGCGGAAGGACTTCCCGCAGACCGGGTGCGTCATCCAGGCCTACCTCTTCCGCACCGAGGCCGACGCCCGCGGGCTCAGCGCGAGCGGCAGCCGGGTGCGGCTCGTGAAGGGCGCCTACAAGGAGCCCGCCGAGGTCGCCCACCAGCACAAGCACGAGATCGACAGGGCGTACGTGCGGATCCTGCGGACCCTGATGGAGGGCGAGGGGTACCCGATGATCGGCTCCCACGACCCGCGCCTCATCTCCATCGGGCAGGAGCTCGCGCGCAAGGCCGGCCGCAAACCCGACGAGTACGAGTTCCAGATGCTGTACGGGATCAGGAGCGACGAGCACCTGCGGCTCGCCGCCGAGGGACACCGCATGCGCGTCTACACCGCCTACGGCACCGACTGGTACGGCTACTTCATGCGCC
Source organism: Streptomyces sp. P3 (assembly GCF_003032475.1). Lineage (NCBI taxonomy): Bacteria > Bacillati > Actinomycetota > Actinomycetes > Kitasatosporales > Streptomycetaceae > Streptomyces > Streptomyces sp. P3. The sequence continues at coordinate 423,657 of NZ_CP028369.1, read as the reverse complement.
GCCTCGCGGAGAAGCCGGCGAACCTGCGCTTCTTCGCGCGCTCGATGGTCAGCAAGGGCTGAGCCCACCCCCGCTCGCAACACGCTCAGTAAAGGAGTTACCGACCTCATGGACGCTGTGACCCAGGTCCCCACCCCCGTCAACGAGCCGGTGCACGGCTACGCCCCCGGCTCGCCCGAGCGGGCCCGGCTGGAGGCCAGGCTCAAGGAACTGGCCGACAACCCGATCGACCTGCCCTGCACCATCGGCGGCGAGCGCCGGATGGGTGGCGGCGAGCGTTTCGACGTCGTCCAGCCGCACAACCACAAGGCCCGCCTCGGCACGTACGCCAACGCCACCCGGCAGGACGCCCAGGACGCCGTCGACGCGGCCCTCGCCGCCGCGCCGGCCTGGCGCGCGATGTCCTTCGACGACCGTGCCGCGATCATCCTGCGCGCCGCCGAACTGCTGGCCGGCCCCTGGCGGGAGACGCTGGCCGCCTCCACCATGCTCGGCCAGTCGAAGACCGCCCAGCAGGCGGAGATCGACTGCCCCTGCGAGCTCGTCGACTTCTGGCGCTTCAACGTGGCCTATGCCCGCCAGATCCTGGCCGAGCAGCCCCCGGCCAACTCCCCGGGCGTCTGGAACCGGCTCGACCACCGCCCGCTCGAGGGCTTCGTCTACGCGATCACGCCGTTCAACTTCACGGCGATCGCGGGCAATCTGCCGACCGCGCCCGCGCTGATGGGCAACGTGGTCGTCTGGAAGCCGTCGCCGACGCAGACGCACGCCGCCGTACTGCTGATGCGGCTGCTCGAGGAGGCCGGGCTGCCCAAGGGCGTCATCAACCTGGTCACCGGCGACGGCCTGGAGGTCTCCGAGGTCGCCCTGAACCACCGCGACCTCGCCGGCATCCACTTCACCGGCTCCACCAGGACCTTCCAGCACCTGTGGAAGACGGTCGGCGCCAACATCGAGAAGTACCGCACCTACCCGCGTCTGGTCGGCGAGACCGGCGGCAAGGACTTCGTCGTCGCCCACCCGAGCGCCGACCGCGCCGTGCTGAAGACGGCCCTCACCCGGGGCGCCTTCGAGTACCAGGGCCAGAAGTGCAGCGCGACCTCCCGGGCCTACATCCCGGCGTCGATCTGGAACTCCGGCTTCAAGGAGGAGTTCACGGCCGAGGTCGACAACCTGACCATGGGCGACGTCACCGACCTGTCCCACTTCGTCGGCGCGGTCATCGACGAGCGTTCCTTCGCCAAGAACAAGGCGGCCATCGACCGTGCCGAGGCGGACCCGGCCTGCACGATCGTCGCGGGCGGCTCCTACGACGACTCGGTGGGCTGGTTCGTGCGCCCGACCGTCGTCGAGTGCACCGACCCGGAGAACGAGGTCTTCACGACCGAGTACTTCGGCCCGTTCCTCGCCGTGCACGTCTACGACGACAGCTCGGCCGAGGCGTACGACGCCATGCTGACCCAGATGGAGTCGGTCTCGGACTACGCGCTCACCGGCTCGGTCATCGCGAGCGACCGCGCCGCCGCCGCGTACACGATGGAGAAGCTGCGCTACGCGGCCGGCAACTTCTACATCAACGACAAGTCGACCGGCGCCGTCGTCGGCCAGCAGCCCTTCGGCGGCGGCCGGGCCTCCGGCACCGACGACAAGGCCGGCGCCCCGCAGAACCTGATGCGCTGGACGCTCACCCGCGCCATCAAGGAGACGCTGGTCCCGCCGACCGACTACACCTACCCGCACATGGGCTGAACCGAGCTCCACACCCCCGCGTACCCGAACGGGCCGGTCTTCCCCGAGACCGGCCCGTTCGGCACACTGCCCGCATGGAGAGCGTGATCACGGACGACGGGGTGCGCCTGTGGGCGTCCCGCAGCGGCACGGCCGACCCGCTGGTCCTGTGCCACGGCGGACCCGGTCTGTGGGACATGTTCGACGACGTGACGGCCCTGCCCGCCCCGCTGTCCGACGCGGTCCGCTGGGACCAGCGCGGCTGCGGGCGCTCCCAGCGATGCGACGGGCCGTGGACCACCGAGCGGTTCGTCGCCGACCTGGAGGCCGTACGGCGGCACTTCGGCCTCGGGAGGATGACCCTGCTCGGGCATTCCTGGGGCGCGCAGCTGGCGTTGAGCTACGCCCTGGCCCACCCCGGGCGGGTGCGCGCGCTGATCTACGTGAGCGGTACGGGCATCGGTCCGGACGCCGACTGGCACGCCGCCTACAAGGCGAACTTCCTCGCCCGGCTCGGCGAGGACCCCGAGCGGCTCGCCCGTTGGCGGGAGGCGCCGGAGGGCAGCCGTGAGCGGGCGCTGATCCAGTGGTCCGTGGAGTTCGAGGACCGGCGGCGGGCTCCGGAGCACGCCGCGCGTATGGCCGACCCCTGGTTCGGCGTCAACACCGCGTGCAACGCGGCGCTCAACGCGGAGCGCGGACGGGACTGGGGCACCCCCGGGCTCCAGGCGGCCTGCCGGCGGCTGGAGACGCCGGTGCTGATCGTCGACGGCGCCCGGGACATCCGGCCCCGTTCGGCGGTGGACTCGCTGGAGCGCGCCCTGCCCCACGTGCGCAGGGTGACCCTGGAGGGAGCCGGCCATCTGCCGTGGACGGAGGACCCCGAGGGCTTCCGGAAGGCGGTGGCCGCGACCGTCCGATCGGTCGCCGTCTCAGATAGTAGGAAGTCCGAGTAATTGTAGAGACAGGCGCGCGCTCCTCGCTTAGCTTTGTAGGAGCCGAACGTCTCGCTCGATCAAGCGAATGGCGGTCGTGAGCCGGGCCCTTTGCAGGCAACCCCTGCGGTCCGCTCCCCGCCCCTTCCGGCGTCTCGCACCCCCTTTGGCACTCCCTGGATTTCGAAGGAGTCGATTTCCCATGGCCGAGACGACCGTCCGCCGCCGAGTCCGTCACGTCTCCCGTACGAGCGAGTCCGACCGCAAGAACGCCGCCGCCGCTCTGCAGCGCGCCCTCGACCGCCGCGACAACGGAGGCGAGACCGGCCACTGAGCCGGCTCGCCCCCGCAGTCCGGGAGCCGCTCCCGAACGGGGCGCGGCGCGGGCGTCCGAACGGGACTTCGGACCCCGCACCGCGCCCCGCCTCCCGCCCGTCACCGCCTCGCCCCCACCGGGTGTGCCGCCACGCCGCTGTCCGGATGACGGACGGTCCGTGTCATCACCTGGGACGAGGAGTAGGGTTCCCGCATGTCTCGCAGCCTCAATCTCGCAGTGATCCCCGGTGACGGCATCGGCCAGGAGGTCGTGGCCGAAGGTCTCAAGGTCCTCTCCGCCGTCCTCCCGCAGGATGTGAAGCTGGAGACCAAGGAGTACGACTTCGGCGCCCGGCGCTACCACGCGACCGGTGAGACCCTCACCGACGCGGACGTCGACGCGCTCAAGCAGCACGACGCGATCCTGCTCGGCGCGATCGGCGACCCGAGCGTCCCCTCCGGTGTCCTGGAGCGGGGCTTCCTGCTCAAGCTGCGCTTCGCCTTCGACCACCACGTGAACCTGCGCCCGTCGAAGCTCCTGCCCGGCGTGACCACCCCGCTGGCCGGTCAGCCCGAGATCGACTTCGTCGTGGTCCGCGAGGGAACCGAGGGCCCGTACACCGGCAACGGCGGCACGATCCGCAAGGGCACCCCGCACGAGGTCGCCACCGAGGTCTCCGTGAACACGGCGTTCGGCGTCGAGCGCGTGGTCCGCGACGCCTTCGCCCGCGCACAGGCCCGGCCCCGCAAGAAGCTCACGCTGGTCCACAAGAACAACGTGCTGGCCTTCGCCGGTCACCTCTGGACGAACGTCTTCAACCAGGTGGCCGAGGAGTTCCCCGACGTCGCCACCGACTACATCCATGTCGACGCGGCCACCATCTACCTGGTCACCGACCCGGCGCGGTTCGACGTCATCGTCACCGACAACCTCTTCGGCGACATCATCACCGACCTCGCCGCGGCCGTCTCCGGCGGCATCGGCGTCGCCGCCAGCGGGAACATCAACCCGTCCGGCGAGTTCCCGTCCATGTTCGAGCCGGTGCACGGCTCGGCCCCGGACATCGCGGGCCAGGGCAAGGCTGACCCCACCGCCACGGTCCTGTCCGTCGCCCTGCTCCTGCGCCACCTCGGCTACGAGGCGGAGGCCGTCCGCATCGAGGACGCCGTCTCCGCGGACCTCGGTGAGCGCGGCTCCCTGCCCGCGCGCAGCACCTCCGAGATCGGTGACGCCCTCTCCGTACGAGTAGCCGGCTGACCCGCGCCGCTCGAGAACCTCGAAGCCGCCGGGTCGCAAGCGCGCCCGGCGGCTTCCGCATGCCCCCCGCCGGGTGTCACCATCAACCCTGGGTCGCATTCACGCCGTTTTCCGTCCGTCGCCCGCCTCTTGCGATAATCGAACGCGGAGCCGCGGTATGAGGGAATGCTCGGACGTCCTACCACCGGCCACCGGCCGTACGGACGTGAGCGCGGCCCGTCACTACACAACCGGTGAAGGACAACCACTCATGACGACGCCCACGATCGAGCTCAAGCCCTCCGCCAGCCCCACCTCCGCCGCCGAGCGGCAGGCGATCCTGGCGAACCCCGGCTTCGGCCGCCACTTCACCGACCACATGGTGACGATCAAGTGGACCGAGGGCCGCGGCTGGCACGACGGCCAGCTCGTTCCGTACGCGCCGATCCCCCTCGACCCGGCCACCAACGTCCTGCACTACGCGCAGGAGATCTTCGAGGGCCTGAAGGCGTACCGCCGCCCCGACGGCTCCGTCGCCACCTTCCGGCCGGACCAGAACGCCAAGCGCTTCCAGCGCTCCGCCCGCCGGCTCGCCATGCCCGAGCTGCCGGTCGAGACGTTCATCGCGGCCTGTGACGCGCTCGTCGCCCAGGACCGGGACTGGGTGCCCGCGCACGGCGGCGAGGAGTCCCTCTACCTGCGGCCGTTCATGATCGCGACCGAGGTCGGCCTGGGCGTCAAGCCGGCCAACGAGTACCTCTTCCTCGTCATCGCCTCTCCGGCCGGCGCCTACTTCCCCGGCGGCGTCAAGCCGGTCTCCATCTGGGTCTCCGAGGACCATGTCCGCGCCGTCCCCGGCGGCATGGGCGACGCCAAGACGGGCGGCAACTACGCCGCCTCGCTGCTCGCCCAGGCCGAGGCCGCCGCGCAGGGCTGCGCCCAGGTCTGCTACCTCGACGCGGTCGAGCGCAAGTGGGTCGAGGAGCTCGGCGGCATGAACCTGTACTTCGTGTACGGCGACAAGATCGTCACGCCGTCCCTCACCGGCTCCATCCTGGAGGGCGTCACCCGCGACAGCCTCCTCGCCGTCGCCCGCGACCTCGGCTACGAGGCCGCGGAGGGCCGCATCTCCGTCGACCAGTGGCAGCAGGACTCCGCCGACGGCACCCTGACGGAGGTCTTCGCCTGCGGCACCGCCGCCGTGATCACCCCGGTCGGCACGGTCAAGCGCACCGGCGGCGAGTGGCAGCAGTCGGGCGGCGAGCCCGGCGAGGTCACCCTCAGGCTGCGGCAGGCCCTGCTGGACATCCAGCGCGGCACGGCCGAGGACAAGCACGGCTGGATGCACCGCCTGGGCTGACCCGCCCGCACGCTCCACCAGGCCCGAAAGGGGCCGCGCCGGACGTCACGTCCGGCGCGGCCCCTTCGCCTTCCGGGGGCCGGCGGGCGTTTTCCGGCCGACGTCCGAACACACGCCGCTCGCATCCTGAGACACCGGGTGAGCACGCGGACGGACTGTGCCAGACTTCCCCCGTGCTCTCGTTCGCCACGATTATTGGCAGCAGGCGCGCCGGTCCGCAGTGACCGCCACGTACGACCAGGTACGGGCGGCCCTCGTCGTCCTCGACCCGCGCGCAGACCTCTCGCACCCGCGAGGGGTTTTTCGCTTTTCTGGCACCACCCACAGCCGGGAGCGAGAGCGCGAGGGAGCATGGGGGGATGGTGGAGCCGGTCATTCCGGTAACGACCGAGGTCCAACACAGGAGTCTTCAGACCATGACCGAAACCAGCGAACTCGACGATTCGTTCCACGTCTTCGACACCACCCTGCGGGACGGCGCCCAGCGTGAGGGCATCAACCTCACCGTCGCCGACAAGCTGGCCATCGCCCGTCACCTGGACGACTTCGGAGTGGGCTTCATCGAGGGCGGCTGGCCCGGCGCCAACCCGCGCGACACCGAGTTCTTCGCCCGCGCGCAGGAGGAGATCGACTTCAGGCACGCCCAGCTGGTCGCCTTCGGCGCGACCCGCCGGGCCGGCGCCAAGGCCGCGGAGGACCCGCAGGTCAGGGCGCTGCTGGAGTCGGGCGCCGAAGTGATCACCCTGGTCGCGAAGTCCCACGACCGACACGTCGAGCTGGCCCTGCGCACCACGCTGGACGAGAACCTGGCCATGGTGAGCGACACCGTGTCCTTCCTGAAGGGCGAGGGCCGCCGGGTCTTCGTCGACTGCGAGCACTTCTTCGACGGCTACCGCGCGAATCCCGAGTACGCCAAGGCGGTCGTGCGGGCCGCCGCCGAGGCCGGTGCCGACGTGGTCGTCCTGTGCGACACCAACGGCGGCATGCTCCCGGGACAGGTGCAGGCGGTCGTCTCCACCGTCCTCGCCGACACCGGCGCCCGGCTCGGCATCCACGCCCAGGACGACACCGGCTGCGCGGTCGCGAACACCCTGGCCGCGGTGGACGCGGGCGCGACGCACGTGCAGTGCACGGCGAACGGCTACGGCGAGCGGGTCGGCAACGCCAACCTCTTCCCGGTGGTCGCGGCCCTGGAGCTGAAGTACGGCAAGAAGGTGCTGCCCGAGGGCCGGTTGCGCGAGATGACCCGTATCTCGCACGCGATCGCCGAGGTCGTCAACCTCACCCCGTCCACGCACCAGCCGTACGTCGGCGTCTCGGCCTTCGCCCACAAGGCCGGCCTGCACGCCTCGGCCATCAAGGTCGACCCCGACCTGTACCAGCACATCGACCCCGAGCAGGTCGGCAACACCATGCGGATGCTGGTCTCCGACATGGCCGGCCGCGCCTCGATCGAGCTCAAGGGCAAGGAGCTCGGCGTCGACCTGGGCGGCGACCGCGAACTGGTCGGCCGGGTCGTCGAGCGGGTCAAGGAGCGCGAACTCCGGGGCTACACCTACGAGGCGGCGGACGCGTCCTTCGAGCTGCTGCTGCGCGCGGAGGTCGAGGGCAGCCCGCTCAAGTACTTCGAGGTGGAGTCCTGGCGGGCGATCGTCGAGGACCGCCCCGACGGCAGCCACGCCAACGAGGCCACGGTCAAGCTCTACGCCAAGGGTGAGCGGATCGTCGCCACGGCGGAGGGCAACGGCCCGGTCAACGCCCTCGACCGCGCACTGCGGGTGGCGCTCGAGAAGATCTACCCGCAGCTGGCCAAGCTCGAGCTGGTCGACTACAAGGTCCGCATCCTCGAGGGCGTCCACGGCACCCAGTCCACCACCCGCGTGCTGATCTCCACGACGGACGGGGCGGGGGAGTGGTCCACGGTCGGCGTCGCGGAGAACGTGATCGCCGCGTCCTGGCAGGCCCTGGAGGACGCCTACACGTACGGACTGCTCAGGGCGAGCGTGACGCCGGCGGAGTGACCGGGACCGGCAGCGGGGCCCCGGCAGAGCGGGAGGCCGGGGCGATCCGCCGCCCGGTCGGACGGTCCGGGGCGGCCCGGTGGCCTGGCCGGACGTCTTGACGGCGGTGTGCGGTCCGGTTGGCTCACGGTGTGACCTTGAGCCATGAGTGAAGGGCATCGCGGGCGACGCCGGGGGCCGGTGAAGACGCGCGCCCGCACCGACCTGCCGACGGGCACGGCGTGCTCTACGGCCTGCGCGCCTTCACCGGGCGGCTCCCGGCCACCTGGCCGCGCTCCGAGGCCCAGCTGCCGATCAACGTCGGCGACCGGGCCTACGACCCGCAGTATCCGTACGGCTGGGGTCTGACGACCCCGACCAAGGTCCCGGAGAGCGGTACGGCCACCCGGAAGGCGCTCCGCCTCGCGGACGCCGCCGGGCGCGCGGGCTCCGACGCGGCCGGCCGGGCCCTGGTGACCCGGGCCCGGCCCACGGTCCGGCAGAAGGCCGGAGGCAGCCTCACGGCACGGGTCGCGAAGCCCTTCGCCGAGGCGGACCGCCTGCTGCTGACCGGCCGGTACGCGGCGGCGTCGGAGAAGCCGGCGGAGGCGTACCGGGCGGCCTGAGCCCGCTCGCCGGCGCACACAGCCGACCGGTTTTGGTGGGCTTCGGGTAGTTTCGACATATGAAGGTCGTGTCATCGGCCCGGAGCCCCCTGCTGTGGGTGGCCGCGCTCGTGCTCGCCGTCCTGACCCTGCCGGCGGCGGGCGCCCCGCGCGCCGCCGCGGACACCAGCCTGTCGGCCGTCGCCGAAGCCCTCCGCGAAAGCCCGGTCTACGTCGACCCGGAGGCGAGCGGCCAACTGTCCCAGGCGGACGCGCGCGCCCTCCAGCAGCGGATCGAGCGCGCCGGCAAGCCGCTGTTCATCGCCGTCCTGCCGGCCGGCTACCCCACGGCGGACCTCTTCACGGACCTGCGCACCGCCACCGGTGTCACCGGCGCGTACGCGATCCGCCTCGGCGACCGCTTCGACGCCCGGGCCGACTCCTCGGTGCTCTCCCGCACGGCCGTCCGGAACCTGGTCACCAGCGTCCGCGCCGAGAGCGACGCCCGGACCCAACTGACCGATTTCACCGACCGCGCCCTGGTGGACATGGGTGGTTCGGCCCCCGAGAGCTGGGGCTCCTCGGACGGCGGCGGGGTCTCGCAGACCGCGCTGATCACGGCGGGCGTGGTGCTGGCGGCGGGCGGGGCCGGCGTGTACACGCTGGTGCGCCGCAACCGCCGGCGGCGGGCGGACGAACAGCGGGCCGCCCTCGAGCGGCTGCGGGTCGTCGTGGACGAGGACATCACGGCGTTCGGCGAGGAACTCGACCGGCTGGACTTCCACCCGGCCGAGCAGGGCGCCGACGACGCCATGCGTGCCGACTACGAACGCGGCCTGGACGCCTACGAACAGGCGAAGTCGGCCATGGCGGCGGCCGCGCGACCGGAGGACGTCCGCGGTGTCACCGAGGCCCTGGAGGACGGCCGCTTCTCCCTCGCCCTGCTCGCCGCCCGCCGCGAGGGACGGCCGCTGCCCGAACGCCGTCCGCCCTGCTTCTTCGACCCCCGCCACGGTCCCTCGGTCGGCGACGCCACATGGACCCCGCCCGGCGGGACCACGCGCGAGGTCCCGGTCTGCGCGGCGGACGCGACCCGGCTGGCCGCCGGACGCGACCCGGTGATCCGCGAGGTCGACAGCGACCACGGCCGCCGCCCCTACTGGGAGGCGGGCCCGGCCTACGGCCCCTGGGCCGGCGGCTACTTCGGCGGCGGCATCCTGCCCGGCCTCCTCGTCGGCACGATGCTCGGCTCGATGATGGCCACCCCGTCCTACGCCCACGACTACGGCGCGGGATACGGCGACTTCGGCGGCGGACACGACGGCGGCGACGTCTCGGGAGCCGACTTCGACCCCGGCGACTTCGGCGGCTTCGGCGACGGCGGAGGAGGGGACTTCGGCGGGGGCGGCGGGGGCGACTTCGGCGGCGGATTCTGACTCGCCCGACGCCCGACACCCGACGTACGCTGCTTCGCCGCCTGCCGCCTGCCGCCTGCCGCCTGCCGCCTGAGGCCTCGACGCCTGGGCCCGCACCCCGCGGAAGCCGGCAGGCACAGGCCCCTGCCGCCGTCGCGCAGTTCGAGGCGCCCGCCGGGAGGCCGTAAGCCGTTCTCCGTCCCGCAGTCGTTCCCCGTCCCGCGCCGCCCCTGTCAGTCCTGCACCGCCGCCTTCGCGAAGTCCAGCAGGCCGTCGAAGTCGATCGCGCCGGGATCGCCGTGCGTGTTCTCGGGCACGTGCATGTGTCCGCACACTCCCTTGAACGCGTTCCACCGCTCCCCGCTCATCCGCTGGCCGCCGTCGTTGCCCGCCGACTTCGGGTAGGCGGGCCACAGCGCAGGGCCGCGCAGCGGCACACGGTGGTGAATGTTCATCCACGCCAGGTACTGGGCGACGGCGCGCAGCGCCCACTCCGGGGCCTTCGGCCAGTAGACGTGTCCCTGGCCGCGGGCGGTCCACTTGGTGTGCAGGCTCGGATCGCAGGTGCCGACGAGCTCCACCTGGCAGACGTTCAGGGTGTTCGTCTCGACACCGCCGCGCCGGTTGACCAGGGCGCGCGAGGAGATGTCGATCTCGAAGTGCTGGTACCACTTCAGCTTCCTGGCGGCGAGGTCCGGCACCGCCGTCAGGTTGGGCGCGACGGAGCCGCCCTGGTAGTCGGGCAACGAGCGGCCCTCGGTGGTGTGCAGGACGACGACGTTGACCTCCATGCGGTTGCCGCCGAAGTCGTCCTGGTACCAGTGGTCGCGGTTCGCGCCGGGATAGTGCTGGGGTCCGGTCCTGGTGCTCATACCTCGTGACTGTGACACAAGGCACAAATCGGGGCCGGGAGCTCTTCGCTTCCGACCCCTTTCTGACGTTTTCCTCCGATTAGGGTCAAGCGCTTACGCGTTCTTGATCGCCGAGATGTCGAAGTTCAGCTTGATCTTGTCCGAGACCAGGACGCCACCCGTCTCCAGTGCCGCGTTCCAGGTCAGACCCCACTCCGAGCGCAGGATCTCCGCCTTGCCCTCGAAGCCGACTCGCTCGTTGCCGAACGGGTCCTTCGCGGCGCCGTTGAACTCCAGGTCGATGGTGAGCGGCCTGGTGACGCCGAGGATGCTCAGGTCGCCGGTGACGCGGTAGTCGTCGCCGCCGGCGGACTCGACGGACGTGGAGCGGAAGGTCATCGCCGGGAACTCGTCGGTCTTGAAGAAGTCGGCGCTCTTGAGGTGGCCGTCGCGGTCGGCGGACCCGGTGTCGATGCTGTCCATGCTGACGTCGATGGAGGCGGTGGAACGGGACGGGTCGGCGCCGTCCAGCTGCAGCGAGCCGGTGAAGTCGTTGAACTTGCCCTTGACGTTCGTGACCATCGCGTGCCGGGCCACGAAGCCGATCGTCGAGTGCGTCGGGTCGATCGCGTAGGCGCCGGTGAGCGCGGCGAGCTCCGGGCTCACGGGGGCAGTGGCGGTGGCGGCGGAGTCGTCGGTGTTCTTGCGGCCGAAGATGCTCATGGGATGCTCCTTGGGGACGGGGAAGACCCAGTTTGTTTAACCTTCAACGACTTTCAACGTGGGCGGTCGCGAACCTATTCCGCAGGGGCGGCAGGACTCGCAGCATCACTCGACCGGCCGAAGCCGAAGCGCGTCGCGGACCCCTGATGTGAGGCGGATCGCACTCGCGGTCTTTGTCCGACCCCTACAAGCGCCAGGCCCTCTGAGCAGTCGGAACGGCTGCACACCCGCCGGGTTCTGTCCGGTGGTACCAGGAAAACGCTCCGGAGACTGTACGGAGTCGACGTCTCCCTTTCCTTGGCGGGCTTCGTAAGGTCACTACATGACCGTTTTGGAAGAGACGACGGGCGAGCAGACCGTAGAGCCTTCGGAGCCCACGGACGCGCGCGGCCGGGTGGCCGAGCTGCACGAGATCCGTGCCCAGGCCCTGGCCGGTCCGAGCGAGAAGGCGACCCAGGCGCAGCACGCCAAGGGCAAGCTGACCGCCCGGGAGCGGATCGAGCTGCTCCTGGACCCGGGGTCCTTCCAGGAGGTCGAGCAGCTGCGCCGGCACCGGGCGGTGGGATTCGGCCTCGAGGCGAAGAAGCCGTTCACCGACGGTGTGATCACCGGCTGGGGCACGGTGGAGGGCCGCACGGTCTTCGTCTACGCCCACGACTTCCGCATCTTCGGCGGCGCGCTGGGCGAGGCCCACGCCACGAAGATCCACAAGATCATGGACATGGCCATCGCGGCCGGGGCTCCGCTGGTCTCGCTCAACGACGGCGCCGGCGCCCGTATCCAGGAGGGCGTCTCCGCGCTCGCCGGCTACGGCGGCATCTTCCAGCGCAACACCAAGGCCTCCGGCGTCATCCCGCAGATCTCCGTGATGCTCGGCCCGTGCGCGGGCGGCGCGGCCTACAGCCCCGCGCTGACCGACTTCGTGTTCATGGTCCGCGAGACCTCGCAGATGTTCATCACCGGCCCGGACGTCGTCAAGGCGGTCACCGGCGAGGAGATCACGCAGAACGGCCTCGGCGGCGCCGACGTGCACGCCGAGACCTCGGGCGTCTGCCACTTCGCGTACGACGACGAGGAGACGTGCATCGCGGAGGTGCGCTACCTCCTGTCGATGCTGCCGCAGAACAACCGCGAGAACCCCCCGCGCTCCGAGGCCGGCGACCCCGCCGACCGCCGCGGCGACGTCCTGCTCGACCTGGTCCCGGCCGACGGCAACCGCCCGTACGACATGACCAAGGTCATCGAGGAGATCGTCGACGACGGCGACTACCTCGAGGTCCACGAGCGGTGGGCGCGCAACATCATCTGCGCGCTGGCCCGTCTGGACGGCCAGGTCGTCGGCATCGTCGCCAACCAGCCCCAGTCCCTGGCCGGCGTGCTGGACATCGAGGCCTCCGAGAAGGCCGCGCGGTTCGTGCAGATGTGCGACGCCTTCAACATCCCGATCGTCACCCTGCTGGACGTCCCCGGCTTCCTGCCCGGCGTCGACCAGGAGCACGGCGGCATCATCCGCCACGGCGCGAAGCTGCTGTACGCCTACTGCAACGCGACCGTCCCGCGTATCTCGCTCATCCTGCGCAAGGCCTACGGCGGCGCCTACATCGTCATGGACAGCCAGTCCATCGGCGCGGACCTCACCTACGCGTGGCCGACCAACGAGATCGCCGTCATGGGCGCCGAGGGCGCGGCCAACGTCATCTTCCGGCGGCAGATCGCCGGCGCGGAGGACCCCGACGCCATGCGGGCCCGCATGGTCAAGGAGTACAAGTCCGAGCTGATGCACCCGTACTACGCGGCCGAGCGCGGCCTCGTCGACGACGTGATCGACCCGGCCGAGACCCGCGAAATCCTGATCCGCTCGCTGACGATGCTCCAGTCGAAGCACGCCGACCTGCCCTCCCGCAAGCACGGCAACCCTCCGCAGTAATCCGCCCGACCCCTCGCGGTACCCCTGCGGAAACCTCATCCACGGAGACTGAGACCCATGAACACTCCCGACATCCGCGTCGAGAAGGGCCACGCCGAGCCCGAGGAAGTCGCCGCCATCACGGCGATCCTCCTGGCCCGCGCCGCCGCCCGCACCTCCGAGCCCGCTCCGGACCGCCGTGGCCGCCACAAGGCGGGCTGGCGCCGCCTGGAGCGCGAGGGCGGTTTCCGCGCCCCGCACAGCTGGCACTGACCTCCTGGCACGAAGAAGGGCCCCTCTCCACGAGAGGGGCCCTTCCGCATACCCGGGGGCGCGGGGACTGCGCGACCGACGGGCCACCGACTGCCCGGCAGACGGCTCACCACCGTCCGGGGCAGCCCGGTGGCCGCACGAGCGCCTACCGCAACCGCGCCATCAAGGCGTGCTCGACGAGCGTGATGAGCGCGGACTTCGCGTCCGCGCGATGGCGGGCGTCCGTCGTGATGATGGGGGTGTCGGGGCCGATCTGCAGCGCCTCACGCACCTCGTCCGGGTTGTACGGCTGGTTGCCGTCGAAGCCGTTGAGGGCGATCACGAAGGGGAGACCCGAGTTCTCGAAGTAGTCGACCGCGGGGAAGCAGTCGGCGAGACGGCGGGTGTCGACCAGGACGATCGCGCCGATGGCGCCGCGCACCAGGTCGTCCCACATGAACCAGAAGCGGTCCTGGCCGGGGGTGCCGAACAGGTAGAGGATCAGGTCCTGGTCCAGGGTGATGCGGCCGAAGTCCATGGCGACCGTGGTGGTCGTCTTGTCCCCGGTGTGGGTGAGGTCGTCGATGCCCGCCGACGCGGACGTCATGACGGCCTCGGTGCGCAGCGGATTGATCTCCGAAACAGCCCCGACGAACGTGGTCTTGCCCACGCCGAAGCCGCCCGCCACCACGATCTTCGCGGAAGTGGTGGAGCGGGAGGGACCCCCGCTAGAGCTTGCGAAGTCCACTGAGCACCCTTTCGAGCAGTGTCACGTCTGGCTGGCCGCCGGCGCTCTCGTCGCCGCCGGGCTGATGGATGGCGACCAGTCCCGCTTCCGCCAAGTCGGCGACGAGGATCCTGGCCACACCGAGGGGGATGGTCAGCAGCGCCGAGATCTCGGCGACCGACTTGATCTCTCGGCAGAGGTTGCAGATCCGCTGATGCTCGGGCAGCTGGCCCTGCATCTGATGCGGCTGCGCGGTGGTGTGCACCAGCGCCTCGATGGCGAGCTGGTACCGCGGGCGGGTCCGGCCACCGGTCATGGCGTACGGACGCACCAGCGGGTTGTTCGACGAGCCGGCGGGCGCCGGCTCCGGGGAGCGGCGATGCGGCTGCACCGGCTGGATGCGCGGGGCGTGCGGCTGGTCGTACGGGGACGGCCCCGGGCCCTGCGGCCCCTGCGGCGTGTACGGCCGCTGCTGGCTGGGCGCGGAGGGGAAGTTGTAACGGTTCGGGTTCTGGGTACCGTCGTTCTGGCCCTGGGCAGGACCGTACGACCAGTTGCCCGCATGCGAACCGCCTGGGGGTGTTGCCACTCTCTCTCCTCCTCCGACTGTGCCCTGGCACCCATCACGTGGAGCCGCGTCCCGAAACACTACGGCCTCGGGACGCCAAAACGCACCGTCCGTTTGTTAGTTGAGAAGGCTCCCTTGGAGCTCCGCTCGAAGGTCGGGCGTCAGGACCGACCCGGCTCGGTCCACCAGGAGTGCCATCTCGTACCCAATGAGACCGATGTCCGCCTCGGGGTGTGCGAGCACTGCGAGCGAGGAACCGTCGGACACGGACATGATGAACAGGAATCCCCGCTCCATCTCCACAACCGTCTGGTTCACGCTGCCTCCCTCGAAGATCCGGGAAGCGCCTGCCGTCAGGGACGTCAGACCTGAGGCGACGGCCGCGAGCTGGTCGGCACGGTCGCGGGGGAAGCCTTCGGACATCGCCAGAAGGAGTCCGTCGGCGGAGACCACCACCGTGTGGGACACCCCCGGGGTGTTGTCCACGAAGTTGGTGATCAACCAGTTCAGGTTCTGTGCCGCCTGGCTCATCGGGCTCACACTAACGCTCCTGGTTGTAGGTGCTGTCAGGCCCACTGTGATGATTCCCAGTGGCCTGGCCGTTCGTTTCACTGCTTCCTGCGTTGCGTCCGCGCTGGACGCCGCGACGCAGGTTGCTCAACCTGCCTCGGACGTCCTCCGGGGCGCGGGAGACCTGTGGGCCCCCCTGGGGGGTGCTCTCGGCGGCGCCTTCGATGAGGTTGGCCTTGGGCACCCGTCGCGGCAGACCGGAGGAGGTGACCCCGCCCGCCTTGGGCTTCTTCAGAGCGGAGGCCTGATGCCAGCGCTCGTCGTTCGCCGACCGCCAGATGTCGCCGCCGCCGTTGCTCTCCGAAGAGGAGGCCGGCGCTTCCTGCTTCGTGGCGGGCCGTGCGCCGTTCGCGCCGCTTGCGGTGGATCCGCGGCGGGGCAGACCGGCTTCGGTCAGCGCGTGGGAGGCGGCGGGGCCGGATCCCGGACGATCGAAGCCTACGCGGTTCTGCTCATCCGCGTCAGCGGCCTGCGTGGATTCCGCTTCCGGAGCGTACTGGTCCGGGTAGCCGTTCTGGTAACCGTTGCCCTGACCGTTCTGCTGGGGCCAGTCGTCCTGGTAGGGCTGCTGCTCCTCGTACGGCTGGAAGCCCTCGGACGCGGCCGGTCCGGCCTCCGTCCGCTCCTCCTGGACGGGCTCCGCATACGCGGGGTCCGGGTAACCGCCGTTCGACGAGAAGCCGTCGCCCTGCGGCAGGCCGTTCCGCGGGGAGAAGGACTCGCCCTGCGGCACACCGCCGTTCGGGGGGAAGTACTGCTCGTCGTACGCCGGGCGCTGCGGCTCCTGGTACGCCGTCTGGTCGAACGAGGCGGGCTGCCCGGCGTAGCCGGTCGCGCCGTTGTCGTAGTGACCCTGGGCGCCGCCGCGCGCGGGGTCGTAGCCGTTCTGTCCGGCTTCGTAACCCTGCTGCTGGGTGCCGGCCTCGTAGTTCTCGCCGAAGGCGGCCACCTCGGCGGAGGGGTGCGGCTGCCCGGACTGCTGCTCCGGCTGGCCCGTCTGGGACTCCAGGGCCGCGCGGCGCTCCTCGCGCATCAGGGACCGGCCCACCGGGTCCAGGTCACGGATGTCGTCGGGGACCTCGTAGCGGCTGTCGTCGAAGCCGAGTTCGGCGGCGGTGCGCATCGGCAGACCGTTGTTGAAGTCCTCGCCGGCGCCGTAGTTCTGCTCCGGGATGATCTGCGAGACCGTGAACTCGTCGCGGTCCGGCTGGTGCTGCTGCTGTTCGCCGCCGCCGCCGTGGGTGATCGCGTCGGGCAGCATGACCAGCGAGGTGGTGCCGGCCTGCTCGCCCGAGGGCCGCAGCTGGACGCGGATGCCGTGCCGGTCGGACAGCCGGCCGACCACGAACAGACCCATGCGCTGCGAGATCGCGGCGTCCACGGTCGGCGGGTTGGCCAGCTTGTGGTTGATGTCCGCGAAGTCCTCGGCGGTCAGGCCGATGCCCTTGTCGTGGATCTCGATCATCACGCGGCCGTCGGGAAGACGGGTCGCCGTGACGCGGACCTTGGTCTGCGGGGAGGAGAACGTGGTGGCGTTCTCCAGCAGCTCGGCGAGCAGGTGCACGAGGTCGGTCACGGCACGGCCGTGGATCTCGGCCTCCGGGACGCCCGACAGCTCGATGCGCTCGTACTGCTCCACCTCGGAGGAGGCGGCACGCAGCACGTCGACCAGCGGGACCGGCTGGTCCCAGCGACGGCCGGGCTCCTCGCCCGCGAGGACCAGGAGGTTCTCGCCGTTGCGGCGCATACGGGTCGCGAGGTGGTCCAGACGGAAGAGGTTCTCCAGCTGGTCCGGGTCGGCCTCGTTGTTCTCCAGGTCGGTGATCAGGGTCAGCTGGCCCTCGATCAGGGACTGGTTGCGGCGCGACAGGTTGGTGAAGATCGCGTTGATGTTGCCCCGCAGCAGGGCCTGCTCGGCGGCGAGCCGGACGGCCTCGCGGTGGACCTGGTCGAAGGCGCGCGCGACCTCGCCGATCTCGTCCGTGGTGGTGATCGGGATGGGAGCGACCCGGGTGTCGACCCGGCCGGGGTCGGTGCGGGAGAGCTGGTCGACCAGCATCGGCAGCCGCTGCTCGGCGATGCCGAAGGCGGCGTTGCGCAGCTGGCGCATCGAGCGGCTCATCTGGCGGGCCACCGCACCGGCGAGGATGAACGCCAGGAGCAGGGCGACGACCACGGCCGCGCCGGTGATGATCGCGGAGGTCTTGGCGTCGGCCGCGATGTCCGAGGCCTCGGACACGGCCTTGTCGGTCAGGTCCGACTCGATCTGCCGGTAGGCGTCGTACTTCAGCGTGGTGACCGCCCACCAGTTCTCCATGCTGATGCCCTTGGCGGCGAGGGCGGCGCGCTCGGTGCCGTCCCTGCTCTGCATCGTGGAGATGGCGACGACCATCGTCGTCGGGTTGGCGGGCGGCGGAACGTAGTCCGGGTTCTTCTGCTTCGCCTCGGCGGCCTGCGCGGCGCCGTCGCTCTTGATCTTCGCCTCGGCGTCCTGCAGCTTCCGCGCGTCGGCCTCGGTGCCGCCGCCCACGTACTCCTCGATGGCGATGCCCTCGAGGTAGGCGTAGGAGGACAGGGAGACCTTCTGCTTGGCGAAGTCGTCCGCCCGCGGGCCCGGCTTGATCAGCAGATGCATGCCGATCGAGCGTTCCAGGGACATCGCGGCCTTGGTCAGCGAGATCGCGTAGACGGTGCGGCCGTAGGAGGTGATGTTTCCGGTGCCCAGGCCGAGCTCGTTGGAGAACTCCATCAGAGGGTGCGCGATCGCGGTGTAGCCCTCTTCGGTCTGCACGCCGGACAGCTTGGAGGTGTAGGCGGCCGCACGCAGCGGGGCCAGCTTGGTCTCCGCGTCGCGGAACAGCTTCAGCCGGCGCTCCAGACCGGCCTTCGCCGGCATGTCCTTCGCGGCGGCGTCGAAGGCAGTGGCGGCGTCGTCGGTGGCCTTGCGGGCCGCCGTGACCGTCGCGTCGTCCCGCTTGCCGGCGAGCAGGGGCGCGGCCGAGATGTCGCGCTCCTTGTAGATGGCGTCGCCGTAGCTCAGCGAGGCCCGCACCAGACGCGCGGTGTTCTCCGCGTCCTCGGCCTCCTGCCAGGTGTCGATCGAGCTCTTCACCTGGAAGCCGCCCATGACCAGGCCGACCACCACGGGTATGAGCAGAATCGCGTTCAGCCGGGTCGGCACCCGCCAGTTGCGCGGGGAGAGACGGCTGCCGCTCTTGGCGGGCGCTGCCGTCGGCTCCGAGCCGGGCACATGGGCGGGCGCCGCTCCGCGCGGCGGCGGCGTGAAGTTGCCCCGGGCCGCAGGCTCGGGACTTTTCTTGCTTCGCCTCACTCGACCAACAACCTCTCGGCGGTCGGCACCTTCGTCGTGCCGCTGTGTCTCAGAGCCCGGTCAGCCATCGACCATGATTACGTCATTGACTATTGGGCAGTTCAGGCATTCCAGCATGACGACCAGCCCTCTTCCAAACATGGGAAAGAGTTGGTTCGACGTGATGTAAACCCCAGATAAAACGGTCAAAAAGAACGAGCCCCGCCAAAAGACGGGGCCTTCGTACGCACAGCGAGACCGAGTGACCGCGACGCGTGGCGGGACTCGGCGATTCCTCTGCCGAAACGTTATGAACACCGGAGCCGACCGTGTCAAAGCCCACAGTCGGCTCCAGAGCGCCTACGGCAACTGCTGTACGTCACCTGATGCTTGAAAGTTACCGCAGTCGGGCCATCAGCGCATGCTCGACCAGGGTGATGAGCGCGCTCTTGGCGTCCGAGCGGTGCCGGGCGTCCGTCGTGATGATCGGGGTGTCCGGGCCGATCTGCAGCGCCTCGCGCACCTCTTCGGGCTGGTAGGGCTGCTGCCCGTCGAAGCCGTTGAGCGCGACCACGAACGGCAGACCGCTGTTCTCGAAGTAGTCGACCGCGGGGAAGCAGTCCGCCAGCCGCCGCGTGTCCACGAGCACCACCGCGCCGATGGCGCCGCGCACCAGGTCGTCCCACATGAACCAGAAGCGGTCCTGACCCGGTGTGCCGAACAGGTAGAGGATCAGGTCCTGGTCGAGCGTGATGCGGCCGAAGTCCATGGCCACCGTGGTGGTGGTCTTGTCGCCGGTGTGGGTGAGGTCGTCGATGCCCGCCGACGCGGACGTCATCACGGCCTCCGTGCGCAGCGGGTTGATCTCGGAGACGGCGCCCACGAACGTGGTCTTGCCCACGCCGAAGCCACCCGCCACCACGATCTTCGCGGAGGTGGTGGCCCGGCCTCCGTCAGAGCTTGCGAAGTCCACTGAGCACCCTTTCGAGCAGCGTCACGTCCGGAGCGCCACCGTTGTTCTCGTCGCCGCCCGGCTGGTGGATGGCCACCAGTCCGGCCTCGGCGAGGTCCGCGACGAGGATCCGCGCCACACCCAGCGGCATGGCCAGCAGCGCCGAGACCTCGGCGACCGACTTCACCTCGCGGCACAGGTGACAGATGCGCTGGTGCTCCGGGAGCAGCCCCATGAGCGCTGCCGGGTCGGCCGTGGTGCTGATCAGAGCCTCTATGGCGAGCTGATAGCGCGGCCGGGTCCGGCCACCGGTCATCGCGTACGGACGCACCAGCGGCTGGTCGCCCTCATCGCCGTACGGCTCCGCGTACGGATCATGATGGGCGGTGGGCGGGGTCATGGATCCTCCGGGCGGGACAGCAATTTTGGTTTGTCGTGCCGTCCGTCGAGGCCGGTGGGGGGGATGTGTCGGCCGGACGGTGATTTCGTGAGGCGGGTGGTACTCGGGCGGGTCAGTGGAGCAGACTGCCCTGGAGCTCGGCGCGAAGGTCGGGCGTGAGGACCGCGCCCGCTCGGTCGACGAGCAGTGCCATCTCGTAGCCGACGAGGCCGATGTCGCACTCGGGGTGCGCGAGCACGGCGAGGGACGAGCCGTCGGAGACGGACATGAGGAAGAGGAAGCCCCGCTCCATCTCGACGACCGTCTGGGCCACGTTGCCGCCCTCGAAGATCCGGGAGGCCCCGGCCGTCAGCGAGGTCAGCCCCGAAGCGACGGCCGCCAGCTGGTCGGCGCGGTCGCGGGGGAAGCCCTCGGACATGGCAAGCAGGAGCCCGTCGGCGGACACCACGACGGTGTGGGACACCCCAGGGGTGTTGTCCACGAAGTTGGTGATCAACCAGTTCAGGTTCTGTGCTGCCTGGCTCATCTGGCTCAACTAACGCTCCTGCTGGTGAGTGGGGCTCGGGAAACTGCCGGTCGAGCCGTTGCCGGCCTGACGACCCTGCGCGATGCCCCGACGGAGATTGGTCAGCCGGCCGCGTACGTCGTCAGGCGAACGCGAGACCTGCGGACCGGTCTGGTGCTGTTGCTGCTGAGCCGTGCCCGGGACGAGGTTCGCCCGGGGCACCCGGCGCGGCAGACCGGAGGTGGTGACGCCGCCCGCGGCAGGCTGCCGGACGCGCTCGGCCTGGCGGACGAGTTCGTCGTTGGGCGAGGTCCGCCAGGACGCGGGAGCGGCGGCCGGACGCTCCGGAGCGGCCGGGGCCTGCGACTGCTGTTCCTGCTGCGGCGCCGGGGACGGCGCCGCACCCCCCGCCTGCTGACCGTGGAACCAGTTGGTCTCCAGCGTGTCGTACAGCGGGGTGCGGCCGTCGCCGGGGCCCGAGGCCGGCGGCAGGGCCTCCGGCTCGGGACGCCCGGCCGGACGGTGCGGGACCGGCTGCTGCGCGGCTCCGTACCCGTTCGGCTGAGCAACGGGGAACTGGCCGGTGGACGAGGGGTCCTGGCGGCCGGGCAGGGAGTGCTGCCCGGTGGCGGAGCCGTCGTAGCCGGAGGAGGCGAACTGACCCGTGGAGCCGTTGTCGTAACCCTGCGGGGCGAAGCGGTCCGGCGTCGCCGGAGCGCTCTGGCCGCCGGGGGCGCCGAAGACGTCGGAGCGGGTGTAGCCGTTGTCGCCCGGACGACCGCCGGTGCCGGGGCGCTCGAACTGGCCGGAGTCCTGTCGGCCGCCGGTGCCCGGACGCTGGAACTGACCGGTGTCCTGCGGGTTGCCCACGGCCGGGAACTGGCCCGTGTTCTGCGGACCGTTCGCCGCGGGTCGGCCGAAGTCGGCGGGACGGCTGAAGTCGGCGGGGCCGGCCTGGCCCTGACGCTCGTCGATCCGCGGCATCGCGGGTATCTCGGCGGTGGCGCCGGGACCCTGCCGGTCGTCCACGCGCGGCATGCGCGAGGTCTGTGCGACGTCCGGCTCCTCGTGGCCGCGCGGGGCGTCCAGCGGGGTGCGCGGCACGGGCGGACGGGCGTTCTCGTCGCCCCAGCTGGGCATGCGCGGCTGCGGGTTGCCACCCGGCAGCTCGGCGCGCGGACCACCGCGCGGCGGCAGCTGCGGCTGGCGGCCGCGGCCGCCCTGCTCGGCGTTGTTGGCGCGCTGCTGCGGCGGACGTCCGCCGAACATGTCCGTGCCCTGCGTGCTGCCGTTGGCCGCCTGCAGTCCCTGCGGCGCGCCCGGCGTGTGGCCGCCGTAGCCGGCGCCGGCCGGGGCCGGACGGCCCTGCGGGGGCGCGGACGGCGGCTGCTGGGGACCGCGCGGCGGCTGGCCGCCGGGACGGCCACCGCCGTCCCGGCCGGGCAGCGCGGCCCGGGGACCCTGACCGCCGGCGAGCCGGCCGCCGGCGCCGGGACCGGCGCCGAGGGCGCCGCCCTGCGAGCCGTTCTGGCGACGCGCGGCGGCGACGCCGGCCGCGGCCTGCGCGGCGGCGGGACCGCCCGCGACGCTGCCCTGACCGGGCTTGGGCTGGGGCTTCTTGCCGCCCTGTGCGACGTCCACGGGCAGCATGACCAGTGCGGTCGTGCCGCCGGAGTCGGAGGGGCGCAGCTGGATGCGGATGCCGTGGCGCTGCGACAGACGGCCGACCACGAACAGACCCATGCGGCGGGAGACCGACACGTCCACGGTGGGCGGCGAGGCGAGCCGCTCGTTGATCGCGGCGAGGTCCTCGGGGGAGAGGCCGATGCCGGTGTCGTGGATCTCGATGAGCACGCGGCCGTCGGGCAGCGCGTGACCGGTGACCTTGACCTTGGTCTGCGGGGAGGAGAACGAGGTGGCGTTCTCGAGCAGCTCGGCGAGCAGGTGCACGAGGTCGTTGACGACCCGGCCGGCCACTTCGGTGGTCGGCACGGAGGAGAGCTCGATGCGCTCGTACTGCTCCACCTCGGAGGCGGCGGCGCGCAGCACGTCGACCAGCGGGACCGGACGGGTCCAGCGGCGGCCGGGCTCCTCACCCGCGAGGACGAGGAGGTTCTCACCGTTACGGCGCATGCGGGTCGCGAGGTGGTCGAGCTTGAAGAGCGAGGACAGCTGGTCCGGGTCGGCCTCGCGGGACTCCAGTTCGGAGATGAGCGAGAGCTGACGCTGGATGAGGCCCTGGGAGCGGCGCGAGAGGTTGGTGAACATCGCGTTGACGTTGCCCCGCAGCAGGGCCTGCTCGGCGGCCAGTCGGACCGCCTCGCGGTGCACGTCGTCGAAGGCCGCGGCCACCTGGCCGATCTCGTCCCGGGAGTGCACACCGACCGACTCCACGGACGTGTCGACGTCCTGCGGGTCGGACTCGGACAGCTGCTTGACCAGCTCGGGCAGCCGGTCCTGGGCGACCTTGGTGGCGGTCTCCTGGAGGCGGCGCAGCGAGCGGATCATGGACCGGGCGACGACGAACGCGCCGACCAGCGACACACCCAGCACGAGCAGGATGAGCGCACCGGAGATGATCGCCTCGCGCTCCGACTCGGCGCGCAGCTCACGCGCCTTCTGCTCCATGTCCTCGAGCAGCGTGTGCTCGATGTTGGCCATCTGCGCGATCTTGGTCGAGCTGTCGTCGATCCAGTCCTGGTAGGACCGCTTGTCCTGCGACTGCAGACCGGTGGTGGAGCTCAGCGCCCGGGTGGCGTAGGTGTCGGCCTCCTCGATGACCGGGTTGCCCCGCTCGATGGGCTGCAGCAGTTCCTCGGCGCCGTCGTCGCCGTAGATGCTGCGGAAGCTCGCGAGTTCGGAGTCCTGGTTCTCGAGAGCGGCCTCGGCGTACTGCCGGTCGTTCTCGGAGAGGTCGCCGTAGACGGTGTTGCTCACCGGCAGCGCTGCCGCGAGCACGGCGCGCTGGACGGAGGCGTACTCCTTGGCGGCGGAGAACGCGGACAGCGCGCGGGTGCGCTGGATCATCTCCGGGTTGCTGGTGGCCTGCGCCATGTCCTGCGAGAGGTCCAGCAGGCTGGTGATCAGGCG
This sequence comes from Streptomyces sp. P3, assembly GCF_003032475.1. Classification (NCBI taxonomy): domain Bacteria; kingdom Bacillati; phylum Actinomycetota; class Actinomycetes; order Kitasatosporales; family Streptomycetaceae; genus Streptomyces; species Streptomyces sp. P3. The sequence continues at coordinate 400,208 of NZ_CP028369.1, read as the reverse complement.
GTGGTAGGCCTCGACCGTCTGGGTGGAGTTCTTGGGCTCCGAGTAGGCGGTCGACCGGATCTTGGCCAGGTTGCCGAGGTCGCTGAGGAGACCCACGAGGCTGTCGCGGACACCCTGCAGGTTGCCGTCGGTGCTGGCGGCGTCGATCTCCTCCGAGGCGTCCTGGAAGGCGGTCACGGCCTTGTCGGTCTTGTCCCGGTAGCCCTTGACGCCGAAGTCGGTCGCCTTGCTGCCGTGCGTGAGCGGACCGGCGGAGCGGTCGCGCTCGTTCTGCAGCTGGACGGCCAGCTCGGTGGCCTGCTTGGTCATGTCCGTCAGCAGCTTCATGTTGTCGAGCTGCTTGATGTCGTCCATCGACTGGTCGATGCGCAGTGCGCCCAGCGTGGTCGCGGCGACCACCGGCAGGGTCAGCAGCGCCACCAGACGCGTGGAGATGCGCCAGTTGCGCAGCGCCACCCGCGGGCCGGGACCGGGGGAGCCGGCCGGCGGCTTGGCCGTCGGAGTCGGAGTGAAGGAACTCGGCGACGCGGACGAGCCGGGGCGCCCAGGGCGCTCACCGCCGTCGCCGGACGGGCCCGGGTTCTGGGCGTGCTGGGGCGAGGAACTGCCGGCATTGGGGCCAGTCCCGCCGTGCGGCTCCGGCTCCGCCGAAGCACTGCCATCCCTCTTGAAACGTCCCTGCACTAGCGTCGCAACCTCTGGACCAGGCGCCTCCCGCGTGAACGGAAAGACGGTGTCGGCGTGTCGGGGGGCGTCCTGAATTACGCCACCCTGATGGTCGTGAGTACCGGCGCTGGCTCCCCCTGTCTCGCCGCCACCGGGCGCGTTCTGCGCCCCCTGTGCGCCGGCTCGATCCCGCGGCGGTCCGAGGAATTCCAGCACAGTGCAGGATCTCCAACAAGGCCCGTTGGCCAGGCTGTGACATCCGTGACACGACGTGAGGGTGAAGTTACGGGATGTAGAAAGAGTTTCTCCCTAAGGCGGACATAAGGGTGCGAACCCCTGGAGCGGCAAGGGTGTCCCAGTCGCGATGATCAGGAGCGGAATGAGTGCTTCAGGTGCCTTATGTCCCTTTCGTGGGGGTCATGCAAGGGTCCGGAATGACCGAAATACCACTGAACTCGTGAGCAAACTCACACGCCAATCATGCGGTCTTCACGGGTTCACCGGGAAGCGCGTGTTTAGCCTGACGCTTTACAGGGATGGCACATCCGACAAAACCGCGCCCGCGCGGGGGCCTTTGACGGCCTCTCCGGCGCCCCGAGACGACAGGGTCACGTAAAACTGTGAAGACGACGACGATGTTCCACAAGATCGCCAACCCGCGGCGCACGACGCTGGCGCACCTCGAGGACGCCGACGACCTGCAGCTCCCGGAGCAGCGGGAGCACTCCGTCGATCTCCCTGCCCAGACTGCCAACCCCAGGCGCACCGTCCTCATGGAGGCGCCGCTCGCCGCCTCCGTCGCGGAGTAGATCCAGCGGATCCACGAGATCATCCCCGATCTCTGCGATCACATACGGGCGCCGGCCGCCGAATGCTCAAACCGGCCGCCCATGGATGCCGAGGGCGTCCCCGACCGGGGGCGCCCTTCCGCGTTAGCCTGGAGCGTCACACTCCAGCCAGCTCAGTCAAGGGGCCAACCAACCCGTGCGCATCGCCAGGTTCTCCATCGACGGCAACGTCGCCTTCGGCGCGGTCGAGGGGGCCGAGCCGGACGAGCTCGTCCTCGACATCATCAAGGGCATCCCGTTCGCGGACTTCGAACTGTCCGGCACCAAGGTGCCGCTGAGCAAGGTCCGGCTCCTGCCGCCCGTGCTGCCCAACAAGATCGTCGCCTTCGGCCGCAACTACGCCGAGCACGCGCGCGAACTGGGCCACGAGGTCCCCGACGCCCCGTTCGCCTTCTTCAAGCCGTCCACCTCGGTGATCGGCCACGGCGACGCCATCCAGTACCCGTCGTTCTCCGAGGAACTGCACCACGAGGCCGAGCTGGCCGTCGTCATCGGCCGGATGTGCCGCGAGGTCCCGCGCGAGCGCGTGGCGGACGTGATCTTCGGTTACACCTGCGCGAACGACGTCACCGCACGGGACGTCCAGCGGCGCGAGAAGCAGTGGGCGCGGGCCAAGGGCTTCGACACCTCCTGCCCGCTCGGCCCGTGGGTGGAGACCGGCCTGGACCTGGCGACCGCGTCCGACCTCACGATCCAGCTCACCGTGAACGGCGGACAACGCCAGCTGGGCCGCACCAGCGAGATGATCCACTCCATCGCGGATCTGATCGTCAACATCACCGAGGCCATGACGCTGCTCCCCGGCGACGTGATCCTCACGGGCACCCCGGCAGGGGTTGGCCCCCTGGCTGTCGGCGACGAGGTCGCCGTCACCATCGAAGGCATCGGCTCTCTCACCAACAAGGTTGTCAAGCGTGGCTAGCGCACCCGGCTCTCCCGTACGCGTCCGTTTCTGTCCCTCGCCCACCGGTAACCCGCACGTGGGCCTGGTCCGCACCGCCCTGTTCAACTGGGCCTTCGCCAAGCACCACCAGGGCACCCTGGTCTTCCGTATCGAGGACACCGACGCGGCCCGCGACTCCGAGGACTCGTACCGCCAGCTACTGGACTCGATGCGCTGGCTCGGCTTCGACTGGGACGAGGGCCCCGAGGTCGGCGGCCCGCACGCGCCGTACCGCCAGTCCCAGCGCATGGACCTGTACAAGGACGTCGCGCAAAAGCTCCTGGACGCCGGTCACGCGTACCACTGCTACTGCTCCCAGGAGGAGCTGGACACCCGCCGGGAGGCCGCCCGCGCCGCCGGCCGGCCGTCCGGCTACGACGGCCACTGCCGCGACCTCACCGAGGCGCAGGCCGGGGAGTACCGGGCCCAGGGCCGTGCGCCGATCGTCCGCTTCCGCATGCCCGACGAGACGATCACCTTCACGGACCTGGTCCGCGGCGAGCTGACGTTCACCCCGGAGAACGTGCCCGACTACGGCATCGTCCGCGCCAACGGCGCCCCGCTGTACACGCTGGTCAACCCGGTCGACGACGCCCTCATGGAGATCACCCACGTCCTGCGCGGCGAGGACCTGCTCTCCTCCACGCCCCGCCAGGTCGCCCTCTACAAGGCGCTGACCGAGCTGGGCATCGCGAAGTCCGTGCCCGCCTTCGGTCACCTGCCGTACGTGATGGGCGAGGGCAACAAGAAGCTCTCCAAGCGCGACCCGGAGTCGTCCCTCAACCTCTACCGCGAGCGCGGCTTCCTCCCCGAGGGCCTGCTCAACTACCTCTCGCTGCTGGGCTGGTCGCTCTCGGCCGACCAGGACATCTTCACGATGGACGAGATGGTCGCCGCCTTCGACGTCACGGACGTCAACCCCAACCCGGCGCGCTTCGACCTCAAGAAGTGCGAGGCGATCAACGCCGACCACATCCGCCTGCTCGACGTGAAGGACTTCACCGAGCGCTGCGCCCCCTGGCTGAAGGCCCCGGTCGCCCCCTGGGCGCCGGAGGACTTCGACGAGGCGAAGTGGCAGGCGATCGCCCCGCACGCGCAGACCCGGCTCAAGGTCCTCTCGGAGATCACCGACAACGTCGACTTCCTCTTCCTGGCCGAGCCGGTCTTCGACGAGACGTCCTGGGCGAAGGCGATGAAGGAGGGCAGCGACGCCCTGCTGACGACGGCCCGCGAGAAGCTGGAGTCGGCCGACTGGACCTCCGCCGAGTCCCTGAAGGAGGCCGTCCTGGCCGCCGGCGAGGCCCACGGCCTCAAGCTCGGCAAGGCCCAGGCGCCCGTCCGCGTCGCGGTGACCGGACGCACGGTCGGCCTGCCCCTCTTCGAGTCGCTGGAGATCCTCGGCAAGGAGATGACGCTGGCCCGTATCGACGCGGCGCTGGCGAAGCTCGCGGCGTAACGCCCGGGCGCGCGAGAGGGGCGGCATCCGGATCACCGGGCGCCGCCCCTTCGGCGTTCACACCTCAGACGGCGTCGCTCTCGTCGACGAGGTAGGCGAACTCGTCGAAGATCTCGAGCACGACGACGACCAGCACGGCTGCCGCCACCACGTACTCCAGCACGACGCCCGGGGCGACGTACGCCTTGCGCAGATGCTCGTCGGGGCCGAGTTGCGCGGTCGCGGCCTTGCGGAACGGGTCGCGCGCCAGTATCCGCACGGCCTTGTCCAACTGAGCTCGACGCTCGCCGGGCAGGCCGTCGTACGCCGCCCGGGCCTCGACGGTGAACTGGACTCGGCACTCGCTCATGTCCTCGGTGTGCCAGCCCGCGATACCGTCGGGGACATGAGCATTCGCGCCGTGGTCTGGGACGTTGACGACACCCTCTTCGACTACACGACCGCGGACCGCGAGGGCATGCGGTCGTATCTGACGGCCGAGGGGCTGCTGAGCGGGTACGGCACCGCGGAGCAGGCCGTCGCGCGGTGGCGGGAGGTCACCGACCAACACTGGGCGCGGTTCTCGGCGGGCGGCATCACCTTCGAGGACCAGCGCCGGGACCGGGTACGGGCGTTCCTGGAACGTGAGATGACCGATGTGGAGGCCGACGACTGGCTCGTGCGGTACTGGCCGCACTACGAGGCCGCCTGGTCTATCTTCCCGGACGTCCTGCCCGTGCTCGACGCGCTCGCCGCCAGCCACCGCCACGCGGTGCTCTCCAACTCCAGCATCCACGTCCAGGACTACAAACTGCGCGCCCTCGGCTTGCACGACCGTTTCGAGGCCGTCCTGTGCGCCGCGGAGCTCGGCGTCTCCAAGCCCGAGGCCGGCGCCTTCCTCGCGGCCTGCGAGGCCCTGTCGCTGCCGCCGCACCAGGTCGCCTACGTCGGAGACCACCCGGAGATCGACGGACGGGGCGCCGCCGACGCCGGACTGCTCTCGGTGTGGATCGACCGTTACGGTGGCACTGCGACCGTCGAGCTCCCCGCCGGCCGGCACCGGATCGCCTCCCTCGCCGAACTCCCCGCGATCCTCGGCGCGGATACCCGTTTTGGAGCGCGGTCCACCTTCGGGTAATGTTCTTCCTGCGCCGCCGGAGAGCGGGCTGAAAGGCCGGGCACCGAAGGCGCAAACTAGAACAAGATCCCCACAGGGGCTTGCGTTCCAGTGGCCTATGGTGTAATTGGCAGCACGACTGATTCTGGTTCAGTTAGTCTAGGTTCGAGTCCTGGTAGGCCAGCTCGCAGAGCTCATCTGCAAAGCCCCCGTTGTGTAGCGGCCTAGCACGCTGCCCTCTCAAGGCAGTAGCGCCGGTTCGAATCCGGTCGGGGGTACAGATCCTTCCCAGGAAGGCAGTCCGGGTCGCACCCGCTGTCTCTCATGCAGGATCGCTAGGGCCCCCGTTGTGTAGCGGCCTAGCACGCCGCCCTCTCAAGGCGGTAGCGCCGGTTCGAATCCGGTCGGGGGTACGATTCAGGTTGAATCACCTTGGTCTATGGTGTAATTGGCAACACTACGGTTTCTGGTACCGTCATTCTAGGTTCGAGTCCTGGTAGACCAGCTCTGATCTGCGGAAACGCAAGGTCTAGGCCCCCGTTGTGTAGCGGCCTAGCACGCCGCCCTCTCAAGGCGGTAGCGCCGGTTCGAATCCGGTCGGGGGTACCACACGAATGGCCCTTCGCTTCGGCGGAGGGCCATTCGCATGCGCCCTCCGCGCAGGCCCAGCTCACGCGAAGCCGTACCGCCGCGCCGACTCCTCCTCCTGCGCCAGCCGGTGCAGCGCCTGCAGTATCGGCTCGACGAGGATCGCCCCCAGCACCGCCGTCTCGATCCGCTCCGCCTCCGACTCGCGCGTCTCCACGAAGTCCAGGTCCAGGGCCGCGGCCCGGTGCATCAACCGGGCGTAGGAAAAGAGCAGTTCGGCGTCCCAGTCGTAACCGAGGCGATGCAGCGCGGCCACCGCGACGACCAGTGACCGGTACGCGGGGGAGATCGTCGTCAGCAGACGGGCGTTGGTCCACCCCAGTGTGCGCAGCAGGTCGTCCGCCTCCTGGCGGGCGGCGCGGACGTGCTCGTCCTCGGTGTCCGGCTCGGGGACCTGGGGCAGCGCCCACAGGGCCGCGCCGAGGCGGATCGTGCGGCCCAGGGAGTCGTCGTCCACATGCCCGAGCACCTCGCGGACCGTGGCCACCGGCAGTCGGCCCACCTGGATCATGGCGCGCACCAGCCGCAGACGGCGCAGATGCTCCTCGTCGTACGCGGCGGTCGTCGCGTTGAGCCGGCGGCCGGGCGGCAGGAGGCCCTCGCGCAGGTAGTACTTGATCGTCGCCGTCGAGACTCCGCTGCGCTCGCTCAACTCGGTCAGCCGCATCCCTTGCGCCCCTCCTTGGACAGCGCCACTATCCAAGCATGCCCGAAGCCACCCGTACCACCGCCGACGCACGAGGCGACGTCGTCGTCCTGCTCATCGGGATGCGTGTCAACCGGTTCTGGGCCGTGCACCAGTGGGTGCCGGTCATGCTGGCGATGCTCAGAATGCTCGCAGAGCTGAAGAAGGACCCGAGCCGGGGGCTCCTCTCCCGGGTCCTGCTGACGGCCTCGCCGCGGACGTACTACGTCGTCCAGTACTGGGAGTCGAAGGAGAAGCTCTACGCCTACGCGAGCGCGCCCGACGCGTTCCACCATCGTGTGTGGGCCCGGCTCAACCGCAAGGAGCGGGAGGGGAAGGTGCGGGGTCACGTGGGGATCTGGCACGAGGCGTACGTCGTGCCGGAGGGGTCGTACGAGGCGGTCTACGGCGACATGCCGGCCTTCGGTCTCGCGGCCGCGCACGGGCAGATCCCGTTGGAGCGGCGGGGGCGGTATGCGAAGGACCGTTTCGCGTACCGGTCCGCGCCCTAGGAGGCGGGTCCACGCGGCGGAGCACGCGCCGACACCGTCCCGCGCCCGCGGGGCCTCGCCGTGAGGGAAAGGGCTGCCGCGGCGTTGAGGCCGCCCTCTTCCTCGCGGAGTCAGCCGGTGCGGCGCAGGGCCTCGGACAGACGGGCCGCCGCGTCGATGACCGCCTGGGCGTGCATACGGCCCGGGTGGCGCGTCAGGCGCTCGATGGGGCCCGAGACGGAGACGGCGGCCACCACGCGGTTGGAGGGGCCGCGCACCGGCGCGGAGACGGACGCGACGCCCGGCTCGCGCTCACCGATGGACTGGGCCCAGCCGCGGCGCCGCACGCCTGACAGGGCCGTCGCCGTGAAGCGGGCGCCCTGGAGGCCGCGGTGCAGGCGCTCCGGCTCCTCCCAGGCCATCAGGATCTGGGCCGAGGAGCCCGCCTTCATCGTGAGCGTGGAGCCGACCGGCACGGTGTCCCGAAGGCCGGACAGGCGTTCCGCCGCGGCCACGCAGATGCGCATGTCGCCCTGGCGGCGGTAGAGCTGCGCGCTCTCGCCCGTGATGTCCCGCAGGTGCGTGAGCACCGGGCCGGCGGTGGCCAGCAGGCGGTCCTCGCCGGCGGCCGCGGCCAGTTCGGCGAGTCGGGGGCCGAGAATGAAACGGCCCTGCATGTCGCGCGCGACCATACGGTGGTGTTCCAAAGCCACGGCCAGACGATGGGCCGTGGGTCGTGCGAGTCCGGTGGCAGCGACCAAGCCTGCGAGGGTGGCCGGACCGGACTCCAGGGCGCTCAGGACAAGGGCTGCCTTGTCCAGGACGCCGACGCCGCTACTGTTGTCCATGAAACGATACTCCCGTCTCACTCTGTGAAACGCAAGTTCAATTTTCCGTGAGACGCGCAACCCTTGGACACATGGTGGCCCGCGGACCAACGGGCCAGGCGGCGGGTGCCCGGGGAAAAGCAGGGGCCGGTGGGCGTCGCCTCCACAAGATCTCTAGTTGGGCCGGTGCGTCATTGCCGGCCGGAGGGAAAGCGATGGGTAGGACACTCGCGGAGAAGGTCTGGGACGACCACGTCGTCCGGCGCGCCGAGGGCGAGCCCGACCTCCTCTTCATCGATCTGCACCTCCTGCACGAGGTGACCAGCCCGCAGGCCTTCGACGGACTGCGGCAGAACGGCCGCCCGGTGCGCCGTCTCGACCTCACCATCGCGACCGAGGACCACAACACCCCGACGCTCGACATCGACAAGCCGATCGCGGACCCGGTCTCCCGGGCCCAGCTGGAGACGCTGCGCAAGAACTGCGCCGAGTTCGGCGTCCGGCTGCACCCGCTGGGCGACGTCGAGCAGGGCGTCGTGCACGTCGTCGGCCCGCAGCTGGGTCTGACCCAGCCCGGCATGACGGTCGTCTGCGGCGACTCCCACACCTCCACGCACGGCGCCTTCGGCGGCCTGGCGTTCGGCATCGGCACCTCGCAGGTCGAGCACGTGCTGGCCACCCAGACGCTGCCGATGGCCCGCCCGAAGACCATGGCGATCACCGTCGACGGCGAACTGCCCGACGGCGTCACCGCCAAGGACCTGATCCTGGCGATCATCGCCCGCATCGGCACCGGCGGCGGTCAGGGCTACGTCCTGGAGTACCGCGGCCCCGCCATCGAGAAGCTCTCGATGGAGGCCCGCATGACCATCTGCAACATGTCGATCGAGGCCGGCGCCCGCGCGGGCATGATCGCGCCCGACCAGACCACCTTCGACTACCTCGAGGGCCGTCCGCACGCCCCCAAGGGCGAGGACTGGGACGCGGCCGTCGCGTACTGGAAGACGCTGAGGACCGACGACGACGCCGAGTTCGACGCCGAGGTGGTCATCGACGCCGCCGCGCTGTCGCCGTTCGTCACCTGGGGCACCAACCCCGGCCAGGGCGCGCCGCTTTCGGCCGACGTCCCCGACCCTGCTTCGTACGAAGACGCTTCGGAGCGCCTCGCCGCCGAAAAGGCCCTGGAATACATGGGGTTGGAGGCCGGACAGCCGCTGCGCTCCATCAAGGTGGACACCGTCTTCGTAGGTTCCTGCACCAACGGCCGCATCGAGGACCTGCGCGCGGCCGCCGAGCTCGTCAAGGGCCGCAAAGTCGCCGACGGCGTACGGATGCTGGTCGTCCCGGGCTCCGCGCGCGTCGGTCTGCAGGCCGTTTCCGAGGGTCTGGACGTGGTATTCAAGGAGGCCGGCGCCGAGTGGCGGCACGCGGGCTGCTCGATGTGCCTCGGCATGAACCCCGACCAGCTGGCCCCGGGGGAGCGCTCGGCGTCCACCTCCAACCGCAACTTCGAGGGCCGTCAGGGCAAGGGTGGTCGGACGCACCTGGTGTCGCCGCAGGTCGCGGCCGCCACGGCCGTCCTGGGCCACCTGGCCTCCCCGGCCGACCTGTCCGACGCCGAGACCCGTACGCCCGCTGGAGTCTGATCAGCCATGGAAGCATTCATCTCGCACACCGGCCGGGCCGTCCCGCTGCGCCGCTCCAATGTCGACACCGACCAGATCATCCCTGCTCACTGGCTCAAGAAGGTCACCCGGGACGGGTTCGAGGACGGGCTGTTCGAGGCCTGGCGCAAGGACCCGGAGTTCATCCTCAACCGGCCCGAGCGACAGGGCGCCAGCGTGCTGGTCGCCGGCCCCGACTTCGGCACCGGCTCCTCCCGTGAGCACGCCGTCTGGGCGCTGCAGAACTACGGCTTCAAGACCGTGATCTCGTCCCGCTTCGCCGACATCTTCCGTGGCAACTCGCTGAAGAACGGCCTGCTCACGGTGGTGATCGAGCAGAAGATCGTCGACGCGCTGTGGGAAGTCACGGAGAAGGACCCGCAGACCGAGATCACTGTCGACCTCGAGGCCCGCGAGGTGCGCGCCGAGGGGATCACCGCGGCCTTCGAGCTCGACGAGAACGCCCGTTGGCGCCTGCTGAACGGGCTGGACGACATCTCCATCACCCTGCAGAACGAGGGTGACATCGCCGCCTACGAGGCCAAGCGCCCCTCGTACAAGCCGAGGACGCTCGAGGTCTGACCCCGAGGCCCCCGGCCCCTGGGCGGCCCCGGACAGGTCGAGTTTCGGCCACCGCGACACCCCCTCCGTACCCCCGATCGGTCCGATCGGGGGTACGGCCGTGTCTGGACCCCTTCGGCCCCGGAGCCCTTCGCTGCTCGTGCCAACTTCCCACGTTAGAGGGGTTGTTGCCGGGGTAGGCGCCCTGTGTGGACGCGGCCGCCGGAAGGGCGCCGACGGCCGTTCGAGGCGGCAGTTGCCCCCTGGGCGGGCGACAACTCGCCCCAGATGGCACAATCTGTGCATGGAACACGACGGCCAACTCGAGCTCTATACGGCGGTCGCGAACCAGCTCAAGGAAGCGCACACAAGAGTGCGCGCACTGCAAGTCCCGGAGGGCGTACGGATGGCGCTGACCCGGAAGCTGCTGGTCATCACGGCCGCGGCCAAGCACGATCTCGCCGATGCGACAAGGCGTCTGGAGCGGTTCATGGCGGACCTCGACGAGGGGCGAACACCCGAAGAGGGGCGCTGATCGCTTCCAGGAGCAGCCGATTTCGTTGCGGCACAAGGGTGATTAGCCCGTTTCGTGTTTGATTTGCGGTATATATCTGCCTAACGTGCGAAAAGGCTTGAACACTTTCGTTCTGGCGAATGTCTCCGAAGGGGAAGACGTGAACAAGGCGCAGCTCGTAGAAGCGATTGCCGACAAGCTGGGCGGTCGCCAGCAGGCCGCCGAGGCGGTCGACGCGGTCCTGGACGCCATCGTCCGCGCGACGGTCGCCGGCGACCGGGTCTCGGTCACCGGTTTCGGTTCGTTCGAGAAGGTCGACCGGCCGGCCCGCTACGCCCGCAACCCCCAGACGGGCGAGCGGGTTCGGGTCAAGAAGACCTCCGTCCCGCGCTTCCGCGCAGGCCAGGGCTTCAAGGACCTGGTCAGCGGCTCGAAGAAGCTCCCGCGCGGCGGCGAGGTCGCCGTCAAGAAGGCCCCCAAGGGCAGCCTGACCGGCGGCGCGTCCGCGACGGTCAAGAAGGCCGCCGCGAAGAAGGCCGCCCCCGCGAAGAGGGCTTCGGCCGCCGCGAAGAAGGCCGCCCCCGCGAAGAAGACGACGGCCGCCGCCAAGAAGACCACGGCCACCGCCAAGAAGACCACCGCGAAGAAGACCGCGGCCAAGAGCACGACGGCGGCCGCGAAGAAGACCACCACCGCGAAGTCGGCCGCCGCGAAGAAGACGGCGGCCAAGAAGGCCCCGGCGAAGAAGGCGACGGCCAAGAAGGCCCCCGCCAGGAAGTCCACCGCCCGCAAGACCACCGCCAAGAAGGCCACCGCCGCCAAGGCGTAGGGCACCTGGGGCACTCACGCGCCGGGCCGGACTCCCTCTCGGAGCCCGGCCCGCGGCGTGTCCGGCAGCTCTCCTTCGGCGAGAACTCCCTCAGAACGTCTGGAGCGTCACCAGGGTGATCCTGGGACGCTCCTTCGGTCCGTCCGTCTCGATCCGCACCCGCTGGCCGGGCCGCAGCAGCCGCAGCCCGCCCGCGTCGAAGGCCGGTGCGTCGAAGGGCACGGGCGTGCCGTCGTCGAGCAGCACCTGTCCGCTGCGGGTGTCGGGGTCGTACGTGTATGCGGTCGCCTGCATGGCGGCAGCCTACTGCCCGGGGATCAGCAGGCGCGCGGTCGCCGCGGCCGTCCGGGGCCCCACGCCCAGCGCCAGCGCGGCGCGCAGGTCCTCGCCGGTGTCCACGTCCTGGCGTACCGAGTCCACCGCGTCGAGACTCAGTTCAACGGCTCCGGAGGCTCGATGGCGGGCCCGGGAATCCGGGCCGAATGCGGGACGCAACGCGCGGCCGGGGGCGACGGCGAGAAGCGTGGTGCCGATTGCGGCCGCGTCCGGAAGGAATGCGCGGGGGAATTCCGCGGCCGCCTCCAGTACCCGGGCCAATTCCGGCGCGCGCAGCGACGGCAGATCGGCGTTGAGGGCCGCGAGCGGCGCGCCGGGACGGAAAGCGCGGACGACGGCGGCTCCGTGGGCCAGCGCGGCGTTCAGGCCCGCCCCCGGCTCGTCCGGGACGATCCGGGCGCCCAGGGCCGCCAGCGTGCGTCCGGCCAGGGCGTCGTCCGTGACCACGACCACATCCCGCACCGCGGGCGAGGTCAGCGCGGCCGCCACGGTGTCCTCGGCGAAGGCCAGGGCGACGCCAGGGCGCAGGCTGTCGGCGGCCGTGTCCGCGAGCCTGCTCTTGGCCAGCGCCAAGGGCTTCAGGGGTATGACCAGGGTCCACCGCACCGGCGTGCCTCCCCTCTCTTGTCGCGGTCATTGTCACCCGGCCCGTCCGTGCGCGGGACGCGCGGGCGTACGGTGTTCTCGACAGACCGGCGGTCCGGAGCGACACTTGTGCGGCCCCGGGCTCCGGTGCAGGCCCAGGGAAGTCCTGGTCCGGAGCGACACTTGTGCGGCCCCGGGCTCCGGTGCAGGCCCAGGGAAGTCCTAGAGGAAGGTGTTCGCGTGCCCCGCCGCAGAATCGGCTTCTGGTACCGCTTCGCTGCGGTGCTGTGCAAACCCTGGCTGGTGGTTCTGATCAAGCGGGACTGGCGCGGAATGGAGCACATTCCGGCCGAGGGCGGATTTATCACCGCGGTGAACCACAATTCGCATGTCGACCCCTTCGCGTACGCGCACTTTCAGTACAACACCGGACGGGTGCCGCGATTCCTGGCGAAGAGCGGGCTTTTCCGGGAGGGATTTGTCGGAGCCGCGATGCGCGGCACCGGGCAGATCCCCGTCTACCGCGAGAGCACGGACGCGCTGAGCGCCTTCCGGGCCGCCATCGACGCGGTGGAGCGCGGCGAGTGCGTCGCGTTCTACCCCGAGGGCACCCTCACCCGCGACCCCGACGGCTGGCCGATGACCGCCAAGACCGGCGCCGCGCGCGTGGCCCTGCAGACCAGGTGCCCGGTGATCCCCGTCGCACAGTGGGGCGCCAACGAACTGCTGGCCCCGTACGCGAAGAAGCCCGACCTCTTTCCGCGCAAGACCCACCACGTGCTCGCGGGCCCGCCCGTGGACCTCTCACGCTTCTACGGCAGGGAGACCACCCCCGAGCTGCTGAAGGAGGCCACGGAGGTCATCATGGCGGCCGTCACCGGGCTGCTGGAGGAGATCCGCGGCGAGAAGGCCCCCGCGACGCCCTACGATCCCCGCCGGGAGCGCATCGAACAGCGCCGCCGCACCCAGGCGGAGACCGTCGCGGAGCACGGCGCGGGGGCAGACGGCCCGCACGACGCCCGCATCGACCGCACCGACCGCAGCGACCGCGCGGAGACCGGGCACGCGCAGGCCCGTCACGAGGGGGAGAACAGCAAGTGAGCAACTCCGTCAAGGCGGCCGTCTTCGGCACCGGATCATGGGGGACCGCCTTCGGTGCGGTCCTCGCCGACGCGGGCTGCGAGGTGACGCTGTGGGCACGCCGCGCCGAGCTCGCCGACGCGGTCAACTCCACCCGCAGCAACCCCGACTACCTCCCCGGCGTGGAACTCCCCCGCAACCTGCGCGCGACCGCCGACCCGGCCGAGGCGGCCCGGGACGCCGACTTCACCGTCCTCGCCATCCCCTCGCAGACCCTGCGCGCCAACCTCGCCGACTGGACCGCGCTGCTCGCCCCGGGCACCGTGCTGGTGTCGCTGATGAAGGGCGTCGAGCTCGGTACGACCATGCGGATGAGCGAGGTCGTCGAGGACGTCGCCAAGGTGGGCCGGGACCGGATCGCCGTCGTGACCGGGCCCAACCTGGCCAAGGAGATCGCCTCCCGCAGGCCGGCCGCGGCCGTCGTCGCGTGCACGGACGAGGGCGTCGCCCAGCGCCTGCAGGCCGCCTGCCACACCCCCTACTTCCGCCCGTACACCAACACCGACGTGGTGGGCTGCGAACTGGGCGGCGCCGTCAAGAACGTCATCGGGCTCGCGGTCGGCATCGCGGACGGTATGGGGCTCGGCGACAACGCCAAGGGATCGCTGATCACGCGCGGGCTCGCCGAGACCACCCGGCTGGGCCTGGCGATGGGCGCGGACCCGCTCACCTTCGCCGGACTCGCCGGGCTGGGCGACCTGGTGGCCACCTGCTCCTCGCCGCTGTCCCGCAACCACACCTTCGGCACCAACCTCGGCAAGGGCATGACCCTCCCGGAGACCATCGCGGTCACCCGGCAGACCGCCGAGGGCGTCAAGTCCTGTGAGTCGGTGCTGGATCTGGCCCGGCGGCACGGCGTCGACATGCCGATCACCGAGACGGTCGTCGCCATCGTGCACGAGGGCAAGCCTCCGGTCGTCGCCGTCAAGGAGCTGATGTCGCGCAGCGCGAAGCCCGAACGACGCTGAGCGAACCCGGCGGGCGGACGCTGACTCCCGGCACTACCACCGGGTACTCTCAAGCCGATATGAGCACCGAGAACCTCCCCCAGAGCCCTCAGCAGCCCTCTCGCAAGCCGCGGGTCGCCGTCGTCTTCGGCGGTCGCAGTTCCGAGCACGGGATCTCCGTGGTCACCGCCGGCGCCGTCCTGCGGGCCATCGACCGGACGCGGTACGAGGTGCTGCCCATCGGCATCACGCGCGAGGGCGGATGGTTCCTCACCGCGGACGAGCCCGAGCGCATGGCGATCACCGACCGCCGTACGCCCGACGTCGACGAGCTCGCCGAGTCGCGGGACGGCGGCGTGGTGCTCCCCGTCGACCCGGCGAACCGTGAAGTCGTGTACTACGAGGCCGGTTCGGTGCCCAAGGCGCTCGGCGAGGTCGACGTCGTCTTCCCGGTGCTGCACGGCCCCTACGGGGAGGACGGCACACTGCAGGGCATGCTGGAGCTCTCCGGCGTCCCGTACGTGGGGTCGGGTGTGCTCGCCTCGGCCGTCGGCCAGGACAAGGAGTACATGAAGCGGGTCTTCACCTCCTTCGGGCTCAAGGTCGGCCCCTACGTGGTGATCCGGCCGCGCGAGTGGGCGCAGGACGAGCCGGCCGCCCGCAAGAAGATCGTCGACTTCGCCGGCGAACACGGCTGGCCGCTCTTCGTGAAGCCCGCGCGCGCGGGCTCGTCCATCGGCATCACCAAGGTCGACGACCTGTCGGGGCTGGACGAGGCGATCGCCGAGGCCCAGCGCCACGACCCGAAGATCCTGGTCGAGGCGGCACTGCGGGGCCGCGAGATCGAGTGCGGCGTCCTGGAGTTCGAGGACGGCCCGCGCGCCTCCGTCCCGGCCGAGATCCCGCCGCCGGACGCGCACGCGTACTACGACTTCGAGGCCAAGTACATCGACTCCACCCCCGGCATCGTCCCGGCGCCGCTGACGCCCGAGGAGACGGCCGAGGTGCGCCGCCTCGCGGTGGACGCCTTCGAGGCGGCGTCCTGCGAGGGGCTGGTCCGGGCGGACTTCTTCCTCACCGACGACGGCGAGTTCGTCATCAACGAGATCAACACGATGCCCGGCTTCACGCCGATCTCGATGTACCCCAAGATGTGGGAGGAGACCGGGATCGGCTATCCCGAGCTGGTGGACCGCCTGGTGCAGGCGGCCCTGCGCAGGTCCACGGGACTGCGCTGATCCGGGACCGGCCGGTGCGGGGTGGGCCGGTGCGGGACCGGTACGGCCGGTCCGATCGGAGGAGCTAGTCGGCGATCCCTTCGGGGATCGCCTTCTTGATGGCCGGGGCCAGATCGATCAACGCGCCGGAGTTGTCGGCGCCCGCCGGCACCGTCACCTCGACGTAGACGCTCCGCTGCGCCGTGGTGAAGCGGTAGCCCCCGCCGTCCCGCTTCTCCATCAGCCAGTTGACGCCGTCCACCCCGCCCGCCACCGCGTCCGCGTCGGCCCCCTGCACGACCTTCGGGTCGATCATCTTCGGCGGCTGTGCGACACCGCAGCGCAGTATGATCTCCGGACCTCCCCAGCCCGCGGTCAGCGCGGAGGCGGGCTCGGGATCGTGGCGGCTCTCACCGTCCACCTTCGACGGCAGTACCTTGTCCAGGTTCCGGCACAGCGTCGTGGCTTTCGCGCCGGGACGGGGAACCGCCGTCGACGTGTCACCGTCTGCTGAGGAGCAGCCCACCGCAAGCAGCAGCAGGGCGAGCGCGGGCAGGCCGATGGGCCGGTGACGGAAAAGGTTCACCGGCCAAGGTTAGACGGGGGCTACAGATGCACGACCGGGCAGGTCAGGGTTCGGGTGATCCCGTCCACCTGCTGGACCTTGGCGACCACCATGCGGCCGAGGTCGTCCACCGTGTCGGCCTGCGCCCGCACGATCACGTCATAAGGTCCCGTCACGTCCTCGGCCTGGACGACGCCAGGGATTTTGCCGATCTCTTCGGCGACGGTCGACGCTTTGCCGACCTCCGTCTGGATCAGGATGTACGCCTGTACCACGGAACCTCCAGAGCGGCCACGAGGATCATGTGGGGAAAAGGAACGCCACGGTATCGCGTCGCCGCTCGCCGCGGGGAGACCTGCGGGAACCACGTCCCGCGCGCCGGGGTACGGGCCCGACAGGAGTTGACGGCTGACTCGACCGTATCGAGGACACTGGTTACGCGCGACCGGGAACAGACAGGTATAGAAGGGGCGAAAGGGCAATGAAGGGCACTGTTGGTGAACTCGGCGAGTTCGGGCTCATCAGGGAGCTCACCTCCCGTCTCACCACCACCCCCGCGGTCCGGGTCGGCCCCGGCGACGACGCCGCGGTGGTCGCCGCACCCGACCGCCGGGTCGTGGCCAGCACCGACATCCTGCTGGAGGGCCGGCACTTCCGCCGCGACTGGTCCACGGCGTACGACGTCGGCCGCAAGGCCGCCGCGCAGAACCTCGCCGACATCGCCGCCATGGGCGCGGTGCCGACGGCCCTGCTGCTCGGCCTCGTCGTGCCGGCCGAGCTGCCGGTCACCTGGGCGAGCGAGCTGATGGACGGCCTGCGCGACGAGTGCCAGGTCGCCGGTGCCTCCGTGGTGGGCGGCGACGTCGTGCGCGGCGACACGATCATGGTGTCGATCACCGCGCTCGGCGATCTGCGCAATCAGGAGCCGGTCACCCGGGGCGGCGCCCAGCCCGGTGACCTCGTCGCGGTGACCGGCTGGCTGGGCTGGTCCGCGGCCGGGTACGCGGTGCTGTCCCGCGGCTTCCGCTCACCCCGCGCCTTCGTGGAGGCCCACCGCCGTCCCGAGCCGCCGTACCACGCGGGTCCGGCGGCCGCCGGGCTCGGCGCCACGGCGATGTGCGACGTCAGCGACGGGCTGATCGCCGACCTCGGGCACATCGCGGAGGCGAGCAAGGTCCGCATCGACGTCCGGTCGGGCGCGATCGACATCCCGACCCAGATGAACGACATCGGGCAGGCCGTCGGGGTCGACCCGATGCAGTGGGTGCTGGCCGGGGGAGAGGACCACGCGATCGTGGCGACCTTCCCGCCGGACGTGAAGCTGCCCGCCCGCTGGAAGGTGATCGGCGAGGTCCTCAACCCCTCCGCCCTGCCCCAGGTGACCGTCGACGGGGCGCCCTGGACCAGCAAGGGCGGCTGGGACCACTTCGGGGACCTGGAGGAGTCGTGAGCGCTCCCGCGGCTCCGCCCCGGGTGCTGACCGTCGCCGGCTCCGACTCGGGCGGCGGGGCAGGGATCCAGGCCGACCTGAAGACGATGCTCGCGCTCGGCGTGCACGGCATGAGCGTGATCACCGCGGTCACCGCGCAGAACTCCCTTGGCGTACAGGGTGCTTGGGAGCTGCCGGTGGAGGCGGTTCGGGCCCAGTACCGCAGCGTCGTCGACGACGTCGGTGTCCAGGCGGTGAAGACGGGCATGCTCGCCTCCGTCGAACTCGTCGAGACGGTGGCCGAGTTGCTCGCCGGGGCCGGCGTACCCGTCGTCGTCGACCCGGTCGGCGTCTCCAAGCACGGCGATCCGCTGCTGGCCGCCTCCGCGCTGGACTCGGTCCGCACGAAGCTGCTGCCGGTCGCCACCGTCGCCACCCCGAACCTCGACGAGACGGCCCAACTGACGGGCGTGCGGGTCGAATCGGAGGATCAGCTGCGGGACGCGGCCTCCGCCGTGCTGGCCCACGGGCCGCGGTGGGTGCTCATCAAGGGCGGTCATCTCCCCGGCGACGCCGTGGACCTGCTGACGGACGGCGTCGAGGAGCACTGGCTGCGCGCGCCGCGGTACGACAACCGGCACACGCACGGCACCGGCTGCACGCTCGCCTCGGCGATCGCGGCGCATTTGGCGAAGGGGCACTCCGTGCCGGAGGCGGTCGCGGCCGCCAAGCGGTACGTCACGGGCGCGATCGCCGCGGGGTTCGCGCTCGGCGCGGGGATCGGCCCTGTGGACCACGGCTGGGACCTGGGCCCGGGCAGGCGCGGCGGCTGAGGGGCGTCGTTGCCCCCGTCTCCCTCCTCGCTTCTTCCGCCGAGCTGCCGGCGAGGCGCGGTGGGGGGCGGAGGAGCGGGGTGGGGGCAGCAAAAAGCCGGTCCACTCGAGGTGGACCGGCTCGATGCAGCGAACCAGCAGTGGCCGCGCGCGATGGGGTTCCCCCCAGCTCGAATGGAGTCGAGGGCAGGGGGACGTGCGTCAGCGCGAGACCTTGCCGGCCTTGATGCACGAGGTGCAAGCGTTCACGCGCTTCGGCGTCCCGCCGACCACGGTACGGACGCGCTGGATGTTCGGGTTCCAGCGACGGGACGTACGGCGGTGCGAAAACGAGATGTTGTTGCCGAAGCTCGGCCCCTTGCCACAGACGTCGCAGTTGGCAGCCACGGGTCACTCCAAAGACTTCAGATGCACTTACGGTGGATCCCGGCATGCCGGGATCGAGATCGCAGG
Organism: Streptomyces sp. P3; assembly: GCF_003032475.1. Lineage (NCBI taxonomy): Bacteria > Bacillati > Actinomycetota > Actinomycetes > Kitasatosporales > Streptomycetaceae > Streptomyces > Streptomyces sp. P3. The sequence goes on along the minus strand of NZ_CP028369.1, from coordinate 381,475 downwards.
ATCAGAGATCTGAGTGGCGGTGCCAGGGGGATGGCCCGATGTGTATCGGGCAACCGGAGCAGCATACAACGGCTACGCCAGCAGAACGAAACTACCATGGCTGCTCAGGGCCCCGGCCCCGGCGTCGTCGCTCCCGGCCGGCCCCGCCTTCGCCCTGCCCGGACCGCTTTCCGGCGGACCCGGGGCCTGGGGCTACGCTGCGTCCAGTCCAGCACTTCAAGGAGGCGCAGGTGGCGCAGGTGCCGCAGACGTTCTTCGATGCTCTCGCGGTGCGCACCTGGTGCGGCCTGGCGCTCTCGGCTCTGGGCCGAGCCCGCGAGGAGATCGACGCGATCAACGTCTACCCGGTCGCGGACGGGGACACCGGCACCAATCTGTACCTGACCGTCGAGTCCGCGGCGACCGCCGTCGAGGCGGTCTTCGCCGGGCACGAGGCCGGGTTCGCACCTGTTCAGCCCCCGTCCCTCGCCGACGCCGCGCACGCGATGGCGCACGGCGCGCTCATAGGCGCCCGCGGGAACTCGGGCACGATCCTCGCGCAGTTGCTGCGCGGTATGGCCCAGGTGCTCGCCGCCGAGCGTGAGGCGACTCACACCGACGGGGCCGGGCTGCGGCTGGCGCTGCGGCAGGCGGCGGACGCGGCCCGGCAGGCCGTGGCCCACCCCGTCGAGGGCACCGTCCTGACGGTCGCCTCCGCCGCCGCGGACGCGGCGGGGGGCGCGGAGGGCGACTGCGGCACGATCGCCCGCGCCGCCCACCGGGGGGCGTGTGCGGCGCTCGCCGCCACTCCGGGACAGCTCGCGGTCCTGGGGCGGGCGGGAGTGGTCGACGCGGGCGGCCGGGGGCTGGTCGCGGTCCTCGCGGCCCTGGTGGAGACGTTCACGGGGGAGTCGCCGGGCCTGCGGGGCCTTCCGGGGCTCTCAGGGGTCTCGGGGCCGCCTGCGCCCGGGGAGGCGGTTCGGGCGGGGAACGCGCGGCTTTCGCGAGGCGCGCAGAGCGCGGACGACTGCGGGCGTGCGTTCGGCGAGGAGGGCGGGATCGCCAGGGACGCCGGAAAGGACGGCGAGGCCGGTGCGGGGGGCGAGCACGGCCCGGACGGGGACGAGCACGGCCGGGAGGGGGATGGGGGAGGCCCGGCCTTCGAGGTGATCTACCTCCTGGAGGCCGATGACGCGGCCGTGGCGCGGCTGCGCCGGCGGCTCGACACCCTCGGAGACTCGCTCGTCGTGGTCGGCGGAGACGGCCTGTGGAACGTCCATGTGCATGTGGACGACGCCGGCGCGGCCGTGGAGGCGGGCGTCGAGGCGGGCCGGCCGTACCGCATCCGCATCACCCACTTCGGCGCCGACGACGCGCACACGCGCGGAGGTGAGCGTCCGCCGCGCGAGCGCGCGCAGCGTGCGGTCGTCGCGGTGGTGCCCGGCGAGGGACTGGTCGGGCTGTACACCGAGGCCGGCGCGACCGCCGTGCTCGCGCGTCCGGGGGAGCCGCCGGCGAGCGGGGAGCTCGTGGAGGCGGTGCGACGTGCCCACGCGCGCGAGGTGGTGCTGCTGCCCAACGACGCCGACCTGCGGCACACCGCGGCCGCGGCGGCGGAACAGGCCCGCACGGAGGGCATCCGGGTGGCCCTGATCCCGACCCGTTCCGCGGTCCAGGGAATCGCCGCGCTCGCCGTGCACGAGCCGGACCGCCGCTTCGACGAGGACGTCGTCTCGATGACCTCGGCCGCCGGCGCCACCCGCTACGCCGAGGTCGTCGTGGCCGTGCGCGAGTCGTGGACCATGGCCGGCATCTGCCAGGCCGGCGACGTCCTCGGACTCGTCGACGGCGACGTGGCCGTCATCGGCTCCGATGTCGCCGCCACCGCGGAGGGCGTCCTCGACCGCATGCTGTCGGCGGGCGGCGAACTGGTCACCCTGGTTCTCGGCGACGAGGCTCCCGACGGCGTCGCGGAGCGCCTGGAGTCGCGGGTGCGGGAGTCGTATCTCGCGGTGGACACGGTCGTGTACCGGGGCGGGCGGCAGGGGGCGTTGTTGCTGATCGGGGTGGAGTAGTCGGCGGGGGGCGGGGGCTGAGGCGGAGGGCTGAGGCGGCGTGGAGGGGATCGTCCAACGATCACCGGAACCCGTTCGTCCTTGTCGAACGATCCTTTCTCCCTCGGGAGGATCGCTCAACGATCCCCCGGTTCCTCCGCCGCCTGTAGCAACTGTTCGGCCTCGGCCCGCCGTGCCCGCATCGTCTCGGCGCCCACCCGACCGTCGCCCTCGTCGTCCTCGAAGCCGGCGTCCGCGCAGGACCGCAGTACGGCACGCGCGCGGGCCGCCGCCTGCGCGGGGCGCCCCAGGTCGCACTCCAGCCAGCCCGCGGCCAGCTCGGCGCCGGTCCGGGCGGGCAGGCCGCTCTCGCCCAAAGCGACGAACACCGCGACCGCCTCTGACATCTGGGAGAGCGCCTCGTCCAGCGTGGCCCGGATCGCGTCGTCGTCCGCGTCCTCGGCGGCGGAACGGGCGAGCAGGTCCCCGAACTGGCGGTGGGTGTCGCCGAGTTCGGCGATCAGCCGCAGGCGCGCCGTCTCGTCGTCGCCCGCGGCGCCGAACGCGTCCGCGCACTCCTCCACGGCGCTCGTCATCAGGGCGCGCGCCACGTCCGTGTCCTGCTCGGTGCGCAACGCCAGCCAGGCGCGGGCGCGCAGCGAGCGGATCAGCCCGCGCACGTTGCCGAGCTCCCGCCACAGCTCTCCCGCGCGGGTGTACGCCCGGTCGGCCTCGGCGTGCAGTCCGGCGTGGCCGAGCGACTCGGCGGCCAGGTGGGCGAGGGTGGCGTGGTCGTGCTGCTCGGGCCAGTGCCGGGCGATCTCGGCGGCCTGCAGCCAGCGTTCGGCGGCGTCCCGGTGCTCGCCGAGCTCGCTCAGACAGTCGCCGAGCCACCACTGGGTCTGGACGACCGCCCCGTCCCCGTGCGTCTCGGCGCTCAGGTCCGTCAGCGCGGACTCCAGCACCTCCGCGGCCTCGGCCCAGCGGCCCTGACGTACCAGATACCCGCCGAGCTGATGCCGCGCCCACGCCCCGAACGTCGGGCCCGCGCCCGCCTCGTCGGCCCAGTGCGCCGACTCCAGGGCGTGCTCCACGGCCTCTTCGGCCTCTCCCCGGCCGCCGACCACCTCGGCCAGCTGGAGGTGCAACTGGGCCCGTCCGATCGCCTCCAGGAACGGCCCGCCGTGCTCCAGGGCCGCCCGCAGCGCCCGCTCCGCCTCCGCCATGTCGCCCAGCTCGTGCGCGAGAGCGGCCAGTTGGGCCTCGTACTCCACGGCGAACCACGGCACACCCGCCTCGACGAACTCCGCGGCGGCCCGTGCGAACAGCTCCGCGCCCGTCTGCGGCTCGCCGGAGCGCGTCGCGAGCTCCGCCAGCATCGCGTGGCCCTCGGCCACCCGGGCGGCGAGCCGGACGTCGTCACCGGCCCGCCCGTCCACCAGCGCCAGCAGTTCCCGGACGGCCGACTCCGCCTGCGTGCCGGTCGATCCGGACACCGGCCCCTCGGCCTCGTGGACCCGCCGCATCAGTATCCGCGCCCGCGCCATCAGCACGCCCGCCGCCTGCGGCACCTCGGTGCCGCCCTCCGCGTACAGCGCGAGAATCCGGTCGTACGGCTCGGCGACCGCCGCGAGCGCCTCGTCCACCTCGCCGTCGAGCGCGCGGACGTAGGCGGCACGCGCGCGTGCCGCCAGAGCCTCCCCGGGGTCGCCCGCCTCCGCGTACAGCCCGGCGGCGCGCTCGAACGCCTCCGCGCCCCCCGGGCCGAGACCGATCGCCTCGTGGTCGGCGATCTCCGCACGGTCCCGCACCGCCAGCTCCACGTCCTGGTCCGCCGCGGCCACCCGGGCCACCCGTGCCCACGCCTCGACGGCGTGCGGCCGCAGCGCGTCCGAAAGCCGCCGGGCCTCGTGGATCAGCGCCGGCAGGTCCGCGTCCGCGACCTCATCGGCCACCTCGGCCGATGCCGCGGCGGCGGGTGCGGGTGCGGTGGACGTCGGACGTGACGCCCGCACGCCCAGGGGCAGCCGGTCCACCAAGGGCCGTTGCGCCATGCGCGCGCGTGCCCGCTCGCTGACGTGCCCCGTGCCGTTGCGCTCGTCGAAGCGCGCCGCCAGCGCGAGCGCCTCCGCGCGCGCGTGCGCCGCGAGCTCGTCGGCCGTCCACTCCCGCCCGGCCGCCCCGGGGACCCGCTCACCGCCCAGCCCGAGCTCACCGAGGCGCCCCGTCAGCAGCGCCACGACGCTCAGGAACGTCAGCTTGCTGCGCGGATGGCCCTCGTCCGTGAAGTACGCGGGCCGCTCCGCGAGCAGCTCCAAGCCACGCGCCTCGTTGCCGGTCAGCGCGCAGAACTCGACGTGGGCCGCGTACGCGCCCCGCATGCTCTCCATCGGCCGCACCAGCCGGAACCCGCGCAGATGATGCGCGCGGGCCTCGTCCGCGCGGCCCAGCCGCAGCAGCGGCAGCAGCGACGACGCCAGCACACCGTGCGGCTCGTGCGCGCAGGTGTACTCGCCCTCCAGGACCGGCGCCCACAGCTCCAGGGCCTCGGTGTCCCGCCCCCGCTCCGCCTGCCACCAGCCCTGCCCGTGCAGCTCGCACGCGTGGCAGTCGGCCATCGTGTCCCGGTCGGCGGCCAGCCAGGCGGCGAACGCCCGCTCGGCCCGCGCCACGTCGCCCACGTGGGCGGCGACGCTGAACTCGGCGCTGCGCACCGCTCGTTCGGAGTGGCCGGCGAGCCGGTAGCGGTGCTCCATCTCGCCCAGCCACTTCTCCACCGACGCCAGCGGCACGTGCGGCTGGTCGAGCATGCCGGCCGACACCCACTTGAAGACCCAGTGCAGTGAATGCGTCTCGTACGCGTCGAAGTCCTCGGGCCGTTCGTCCCACATGCGCAGCAGCCGCGCGAACGGGACGAACATCTTCGCCTTCTCGGAGCTGTAGTTGTAGACCTTCAGCTGGTGCCCGAGCGCCTCGATCACGGCGAGCGGGATCTTCAGCCGCTCCGCCTCCAGGAGCAGCCGCTCCGCGCGCGCGTTGCGGGCCGGCCCCTCGGGCTGCTCGCCGTTCTCCGCCATCGCCCGGCGCAGTGAGTCGAAGTCCGTGATCTCACTCATCGCTGGCCCCTTGTCCGTCCGACGACTGCCCGTGTGCCGCGTCCCCATGAGTGGCCCACTCGAGGAGGCCGATGAACGACCGGTTCAGCAGCGCCGAGTCCGCCGGCCGCAGCGGACGCTGCGCCATCAGCAGCGCCTGGCCGTACAGGGACTCCGTGGCGGTGCCGATCAGCTCCCGGTCGCGCAGCGAGCTGATGCGCCTGATCAACGGGTTGAGATGGTTGAGCACCAGACGCGCGCGCGGGGCGCTCCCGCGCAGCGAGCCCAGGATGCCCGCCCAGAGGTCGTCGGCCTGCTCCTCGGCGTCCGCGCGCGCCTGCTCGTGCCGGGCCGCGCGGTCGTCGAGATGCAGCACGGGCACCGACAGCGGGTGGAAGGCCCGCAGGACGACGTCGCAGCCCAGCGGGTCGAGCTTCGCCCGCGCGACCGCCAGGAAGCCGGCCAGCGCCAGCTCGTCGGCGGGGGCGACGGTGTCCAGGTGAGCGGTCACGGTGTCGGCGTCCAGCTCGGCGACCACCGTCCCCGGCCGCACCGAGGGCAGCGCCTCCACCAGCTCGCTGTCGTACGTGTAACCGCCGTTGATCACCCCGACGCCCTGCGCGGAGGCGATCGGCGCGACCTGCCGGTACTCCTCGACCGTCCGTGTGAAGTGCACCACCGGGTGCCGCTGCGCGAACTCCTCCAGCGACAGCCGGCCGTCGGTCGTCTCGAAGGGCAGCCACGGCAGCATCGTGCGCAGCATGTCCGTGTCGTGCCGCGCCAGGGACTTCACGCCCAGATGGTGCACGGCCAGAAAGGCCGAGAGCCGCTCCGGGTCACCGGCCGCCAGGCCTGTCAGCCACGACCGGATCCGCTCGCCCAGCGCCTCCCGCACCGCGGCCAGCGTCTCGTCCTCGTACAGCGACTCCCGCGAGGCGGTCGGCCGCAGGCTGTCGGTGTCCAGCACGCACCGCACGAAGAACGCCCAGTCGGGCAGCAGCTGTTCGCCCCGATCGGTCAGCAGCATGCCCTTGAGGTGCACCCGGTGACCGGCGCGCTGCGCCGGGCTCACCGCCGACGGCAGCACGTACGCCACGCCGCGGATCCCCGCCAGCGGCACGTCCAGCCCGATCGCGTCCAACGGCGTGAAGCCGAACAGTTCGTGGCAGTGCCGGGCCAGCGCGACCCGCCGGCCGGCCGGGGAGGAGTACGTTCGGTCCCAGGGCGCGGGCAGATCGGTGACCGCCTCGTCGCCGACCCGGACGTCGTACGGCAGCAGCGACCCGAAGTCCCGGGCCAGCGCCAGCACGCGCGGCTCGGCGAGCCACTCGCCGGCGCCCGCCCGTGCCACCAGATGCACCGTGGTGCCCGGCTCGGGACGCTCCTCGTGGGGCAGCGTCCGCACGGTGTACGAGCCGTCGTCGCGAGCCGTCCACTCCACCGGCGGCGCGTCCGGCGTACGGGCGCTGCGGCTGACCACCCGGATCCGCTCGGCCACCACGAAGCAGGCCAGCAGGCCTATGCCGAACTGGCCGAGGAAGTCCGAGCGGACGTCCTGCAGCCCCTCGGCGCGCTTGGAGCTGCGTCCGATCGTCGCCAGCAGGTCGTGCACGTCGGACTCGGTGAGCCCGACGCCGGAGTCCTCCACCCGCAGCCGGCCGTCCGCCGCGAACAGCCGCACCCGCGCCGGGGCGTCGGGCTCCTCGACGCGCCGGGCGGTGATGGCGTCCACGGCGTTCTGCAGGAGCTCGCGCAGATAGACCTTGGGGCTGGAGTAGAGGTGATGGGACAGCAGGTCCACCAGGCCGCGCAGGTCGACCTGGAACGAGTGGGGTGACGGGGATGCCTGGGATGACTGTGAGGTCTGGGAGTCCATCGCTGCAGCGCCGCGGGCTGGGGGAGGAGCACGGCGCGGGGTCGGGCGGTCCCGGTGGGGCGGTGACCGCGGATGATGGCCGGAGCGCGCCATCCTAGAGCCCGAACGAGCCGTCTGACCAGGGGTTTAAGGGCACCTATGCGGCAATGTCAGTGGTGTGGTGTGCAATGGATCTCGTGCCCGCACTGAAACAGCCACTGGAAGAACCGCTCACGTCAGTGCTCGGCCCCGCCACCGCGAAGGTGATGGCCGAGCATCTCGGCCTGCACACGGTCGGCGACCTCCTGCACCACTACCCCCGCAGATACGAGGAGCGCGGCCAGCTCACCCACCTCGCCGACCTCCCGATGGACGAGCACGTCACCGTGGTCGCCCAGGTCGCCGACGCCCGTCTGCACAGCTTCGCCTCCGCCAAGGCGCCCCGCGGCAAGGGCCAGCGCCTGGAGGTGACCATCACCGACGGCAGCGGCCGGGTCCAGCTGGTCTTCTTCGGCAGCGGCGTCCACAAGCCGCACAAAGAGCTGCTGCCGGGCACACGCGCGATGTTCGCGGGCAAGGTCTCGGTCTTCAACCGCCGCCTCCAACTGGCCCACCCGGCCTACGAACTGCTGCGCGCAGACACCGAGGAGTCCGTCGAGAGCTGGGCGGGCGCCCTCATCCCGCTCTACCCGGCCACCGCCAAACTGGAGTCCTGGAAGATCGGCAAGGCCGTCCAGACCGTCCTGCCCAGCGCCCAGGAGGCGGTCGACCCCCTCCCGGAGTCGCTGCGCGAAGGACGCGGCCTGGTGTCCCTGCCCGAGGCCCTGGTGAAGATCCACCGCCCGCACACCAAGGCCGACATCGCCGCCGCCCGAGCCCGGCTGAAGTGGGACGAGGCGTTCGTCCTCCAGGTCGCCCTGGCCCGCCGGCGGCATGCCGACGCCCAACTCCCGGCGGCCGCCCGCAGACCCGCGCCCGACGGCCTCCTCACCGCTTTCGACGCCCGGCTCCCCTTCACCCTCACCGAGGGGCAGCGCAAGGTCTCGAAGGAGATCTTCGACGACCTGGCGACGGAGCACCCGATGCACCGGCTGCTGCAGGGAGAGGTGGGCTCCGGCAAGGCCCAGCCCCTCGACTCGCTGGTGCTCACGCCCGCCGGATTCCGGCGGATGGGGGACCTGGCCGTGGGCGACGAAGTCGTCGTCCCGAGCGGGGAGATCGCGCCGGTCGACGGCGTCTTCCCGCAGGGCGAGCGTGAGGTGTGGCGCCTGGTCCTGTCCGACGGCGTCTCCGTGGAGTGCGACGACGAGCATCTGTGGATCGTCGGCACGGCTGCCGCATGGCGCCGCGGCCAGGCGCCCGGGGTCATGACCACGCGCCAGATCCGGCAGGACCTGCGCGCGGCGGACGGCACCCCCAAGTGGTACCTCCCGGCCGCGACCCCGGTCGATCTCGGGGGCGACGCGACGCTGCCGCTGGACCCCTACCTGTTCGGCTCCCGGCCGGCCGGGAGCGAAAGCCCCCGCGATCCCGCGGCGCCCGGCTCACCCGCGCCCGGCTCGGGAATCCCCGCCGCCTTCAGGAACACCTCGGTGAAGAACCGCGTCGCCCTCCTGCAGGGCCTCCTGGACACGCACGGCACGGTCGGTGCGGACGGCCTCAGCGTCACGTTCCGCGCCGGCTCGCGCCGGCTCGCCGACGACGTCGCCTGGATCGTGCGCTCGCTGGGTGGCCGGGCGCGGCTCTCCTCGTCGGGGGAGGGCGCCGAGGTCTGCCTCACCCTGCCCGACGCGCACCCGCCGTTCCGGCTGCCCGGCAAGGCCGCCCGCCTCCGGCCCCACCCGCACGACGACGGCGACGCGTTCCGCCGTGGCATCCACGCCGTCGAGTACGTGGGCCGCAAGCCCGTCCAGTGCATCAGCGTCGCCCACCCGAGCCACGCCTACGTCACCGACCACTTCACGGTCACCCACAACACCATGGTCGCCCTGCGCGCCATGCTCGCCGTCGTCGACGCGGGCGGACAGGCCGCGATGCTCGCCCCCACCGAGGTCCTCGCCCAGCAGCACCACCGCTCCGTCGTCGAGATGATGGGAGATCTGGCCGAGGGCGGCATGCTCGGCGGATCCGAACAGGCCACCAAGGTCGTCCTGCTGACCGGGTCCATGGGCGCGGCGGCCCGCCGCCGGGCGCTGCTCGACCTCGTCACCGGAGAGGCCGGCATCGTGATCGGCACGCACGCGTTGATCGAGGACAAGGTCCAGTTCCACGACCTCGGCCTGGTCGTGGTCGACGAACAGCACCGCTTCGGCGTCGAACAGCGGGACGCCCTGCGCGGCAAGGGCAAGCAGCCCCCGCACCTGCTCGTCATGACGGCCACGCCGATCCCCCGCACCGTCGCCATGACGGTCTTCGGCGACCTGGAGACCTCCGTCCTCGACCAGCTCCCGGCCGGCCGCTCGCCCATCGCCAGCCACGTCGTCCCCGCCGCGGACAAACCCCACTTCCTGGCGCGCGCGTGGGAGCGCGTGCGCGAGGAAGTGGCCGGCGGCCACCAGGCGTACGTCGTCTGCCCCCGCATCGGTGACGACGAGGACGACCCGGAGAAGGCCGGCAAGGCCAAGAAGAAGTCCGCCGAGGACGAGGCGGAGAAGCGGCCTGCGCTCGCCGTCCTCGACGTCGCCGAGCAACTCGCCCGAGGACCTCTCCAAGGACTGCGCATGGAGGTGCTGTACGGCCGGATGCCCCCCGACGACAAGGACGCCGTGATGCGCCGCTTCGCCGCGGGTGACATCGACGTCCTGGTCGCCACGACCGTCATCGAGGTCGGTGTCAACGTCCCGAACGCCACCGCAATGGTGATCATGGACGCCGACCGGTTCGGCGTCTCCCAGCTCCACCAGCTGCGCGGCCGCGTGGGCCGCGGCTCGGCGCCGGGCCTGTGCCTCCTGGTCAGCGAGATGCCGGAGGCCTCCCCGGCCCGGCAGCGGCTGAACGCCGTCGCCGCCACCCTCGACGGCTTCGAGCTCTCCCGCATCGACCTCGAGCAGCGCCGCGAGGGCGACGTCCTCGGCCAGGCCCAGTCCGGCGTCCGCTCCAGCCTGCGCGTCCTCACGGTCATCGAGGACGAGGAGATCATCGCCGAGGCACGGCGGGAAGCGGTGGCCGTCGTCGACGCGGACCCGGAGCTGACCGCCTACCCGGGCCTGCGCACGGCACTGGACGCCCTGCTGGACGAGGAGAGGGAGCAGTACCTGGACAAGGGGTGAGGAGGACCACCCGGGGGCGCGGGGGATCGCGCGACCCGCCACACTGAACCCACAGCCGCCCACCACCAAGGACCAGAGATGACCCGCGTGATCGCCGGAGCAGCCGGCGGACGTCGCCTGGCGGTCCCGCCAGGCACCGGAACCCGTCCCACCTCCGACCGCGCACGCGAAGGCCTCTTCTCCACCTGGCAGTCCCTCCTGGGCGGCCCCCTCGACGGCGAACGGGTCCTCGACCTGTACGCCGGATCAGGGGCCGTCGGCCTGGAGGCCCTGTCCCGCGGCGCCGCCCACACCCTCCTCGTCGAGGCCGACGCCCGAGCGGCCCGCGTCATCCGGGAGAACGTGCGAAACCTCGCCCTTCCCGGTGCCGAGGTCCGCGTGGGCAAGGCCCGACAGGTCATCGAGGCGCAGCCGACCGCGCCGTACGACCTCGTCTTCCTCGACCCTCCGTACGCCGTCTCCGACGACGATCTTCGGGAGATCCTGCTCACACTCCGCTCGGGGGGCTGGCTCGCGGCCGAAGCCCTCGTCACCGTGGAGCGCAGCACCAGAGGCGGTGAGTTCCGCTGGCCGGACGGTTTCGAAGCGCTCCGGGCCCGTCGCTACGGCGAGGGAACGTTTTGGTACGGTCGCGCCGCCTCTACGTGCGAAGACGCACGATGACCGGACCGGAGAGCGAGGGAACACAAGTGCGCCGTGCCGTCTGTCCCGGGTCGTTCGACCCGATCACCAACGGACACCTCGACATCATCTCCCGCGCCTCCCGTCTCTACGACGAGGTCTACGTCGCGGTGATGATCAACAAGTCCAAGAAGGGCCTGTTCGAGATCGACGAGCGGATCGACCTGATCCGGGAGGTCACCGCCGAGTACGGCAACGTCCGGGTCGAGGCCTTCCACGGCCTCCTCGTCGACTTCTGCAAGGAGCGCGGGATCCCGGCCATCGTCAAGGGACTGCGCGCGGTCAGCGACTTCGACTACGAACTGCAGATGGCCCAGATGAACAACGGCCTCTCCGGCGTCGAGACGCTGTTCGTGCCCACCAACCCCACCTACAGTTTCCTCTCCTCCTCCCTGGTCAAGGAGGTCGCCACGTGGGGCGGCGACGTCTCCCACCTGGTGCCGCCCAGGGTCCTCGAAGCGCTGACCGAGCGCCTCGGGCGGGACTGACCGCCCGACGGCCGTCCTGACGTGCCGTCATCCGGTGTCCGCCGGACACCCCATGGCCGTACAGTCGTCCCGTCCGTCTCCAACACAGCTGTAGAGAGTGGCGAGCAACCGGTGGACGTGCAGAAGAAGCTCGACGAGATCGTCACGGCGGTCTCCAGTGCCCGGTCGATGCCGATGTCGGCCTCGTGCGTGGTCAACCGCGCGGATCTGCTCGCTCTGCTGGAAGAGGTACGCGCGGCCCTGCCCGACTCCCTGGCTCAGGCCGAGGAACTCATCGGCGGTCGCGAGCAGGTCGTCGAGCAGGCCCGCCAGGAGGCCGAGCGGATCATCGAGACCGCCCACGCCGAACGCGGCTCGCTGGTCTCCGGCACCGAGATCGCCCGTAGCTCCCAATCCGAGGCCGACCGCATCCTCGCCGAGGCCCGCAAGGAGGCCGAGGAGGTCCGCGCGGACGCCGACGACTACGTCGACTCCAAGCTCGCCAACTTCGAGGTCGTCCTCACCAAGACCCTCGGCTCCGTCGGCCGGGGCCGCGAGAAGCTCCTCGGCACCGGTCCCGGCACCGACGAGAACGGGTACGAGGACGAGGACGCCCCCGAGCGCAGCCACGACCCCGAGACCCTGCGCCGTGACGCCGACGCGTACGTCGACACCAAGCTGGGCGCCTTCGAGGCGGTCCTCGCCAAGACGCTGGAGGCGGTCGGCCGGGGCCGCCAGAAGCTGCACGGCCGCATCGCCACGGACGACCTAGGCGCCCTCGCCGCCGACACCACCACGTTCCAGCACTCCTCGGACGCCGACTACCTCGCCGACCTGGCCGCCCTCGCGGAGCAGGACGCCGCTCCCGCGCAGCCCGTGCAGCAGACGTACGACCAGCAGGAGCCGCAGCCGGCGTACGGCTACCAGCAGCAGGCCGACCCGTACGGCGGCTATCCGCAGCAACAGCAGCAGGGCTACGGCGGGCAGGACGTGTACGGCTACCAGCAGCAGGCCGACCCCTACGCGTATCAGGGGGGCTACGACCCCCAGCAGGCCCCCTACGACCCGAACCAGGCGGCGGGGCAACAGCACCCGCCCCAGGAGGCCCAGCAGGCCCAGCAGGGGTACGCCCTCGACGAGACCAGCCTCTTCGACACCGGCATGATCAGCGCGGAGCAGTTGCGCGCCTACGAGCAGGGCCGCGGGCTCTAGGACCGGGCACGCAAGGGGCGGATTGGGCTGTGGGCGAATGCTCCAGTATCCTGGCTCATCGGTCGCGTGTGCGCTTCGCTGATGTCGCATGCGCCCGCGATCGCCGCTGCCCGCGACACCGAGGGGCAGCGTCCCCCGAGCTCAGAAGATCGAAAGCAGGAATGGCTCTGAACGCCCGCCTCGACCACCGCAAGCCTCTCGTGTTCGACACGCACGAGCTGGGGCGGCGGCCCGGTGCGCAGCAGCGCCTGAACCGCGAGATCGACGCTCCCCAGGATCTCGGAATCCAGGGAGTCGTCGGGGTGCCGGAAGGCGCTCCGGTGGAGCTCGAGCTCCGTCTCGAGTCGGTCATGGAAGGTGTGCTCGTCACAGGCACCGCCCGTGCACGGGCCGAGGGGGAGTGCGTAAGGTGTCTGGAGCCGCTCGAGTTCGATCTCGCAGCGGAGTTCCAGGAGATGTTCTCGTACCCTGACGCCGACGACCGGGGCCGTGTGAAAGCGGATCCGGCCGACGACGCCGAGGAAGACGAGGACAGGCTCTTCCTCGAGGACGGACTGTTCGACCTCGAACCCGTGCTGCGCGATGCGGTGGTGCTCGCACTGCCGATGCAGCCGGTGTGCCAGGACGACTGCCCCGGCCTGTGCTCCGAGTGCGGAGCCCGGCTGGCGGACGACCCGGACCACCACCACGACGCCGTCGACATCCGTTGGGCGGCACTGCAGGGACTCGCCGGTTCACCTGAAGACGGCGAGAAGGACGAGATGAGCGGCGGCGTGCCTCGATCAGCGCCCGCCGACGAGAAGCAGGAGAAGTAGCCGTGGCTGTTCCGAAGCGGAAGATGTCGCGCAGCAACACGCGCCACCGCCGGTCGCAGTGGAAGGCTGCGGTCCCCACCCTGGTTGCGTGCGAGCGCTGCCACGAGCCCAAGCTGCAGCACATCGCGTGCCCGTCTTGCGGCACCTACAACAAGCGCCAGGTCCTCGAGGTCTGAGCGGCTGGTGAGAGGCTTCATGTCTGACCCCAAGGCGGACACGACCGCCAAGAACAAGGCGGACACGGCCTCGTCCCACACGCTTCTGGAAGGGCGGCTCGGCTATCGGCTCGAGTCCGCCCTTCTGGTGCGTGCGCTGACCCACCGTTCCTACGCGTACGAGAACGGCGGTCTGCCGACGAACGAGCGGCTGGAGTTCCTCGGGGACTCCGTGCTCGGCCTCGTCGTCACGGACACGCTGTACCGCACCCACCCCGACCTGCCCGAGGGCCAACTGGCCAAGTTGCGGGCCGCGGTGGTCAACTCTCGTGCGCTGGCGGAGGTCGGTCGTGGTCTCGACCTGGGCTCCTTCATCCGGCTCGGCCGGGGTGAAGAGGGCACGGGCGGCCGGGACAAGGCGTCCATCCTCGCCGACACCCTCGAAGCGGTGATCGGCGCGGTCTATCTCGACCAGGGCCTCGACGCGGCCTCCGAACTGGTGCACCGCCTGTTCGACCCGCTGATCGAGAAGTCCTCGAACCTCGGTGCCGGCCTGGACTGGAAGACCAGCCTCCAGGAGCTCACCGCGACCGAAGGCCTCGGCGTCCCCGAGTACCTGGTCACGGAGACCGGCCCCGACCACGAGAAGACCTTCACTGCTGCCGCCCGCGTCGGAGGCGTCTCGTACGGCACCGGCACCGGCCGCAGCAAGAAGGAGGCGGAGCAGCAGGCCGCCGAGTCCGCGTGGCGGTCCATCCGGGCCGCGGCGGACGAGCGCGCCAAGGAGGCGACGGCCGAAGCGGCTGTCGCGGCCGACGGCAGCGTGGACCAGGAGTCCGCCTCCGCCTGAGCAGCACCACGCGACGAGCGCCCGCCCCCGACGGGGACGGGCGCTCGGTCCGTGGAGGAACCGACGTCACGGGGGATGCCATGCCCGAGTTGCCCGAGGTCGAGGTCGTCCGGCGCGGTCTGGAGCGATGGGTCGCCCATCGCACGGTCGCCGACGCCGAGGTGCTGCACCCCCGCGCGGTGCGCCGTCACCTGGCCGGCGCCGACGACTTCGCGCACCGCCTCGAGGGCCATCGCATCGGCGCCCCGAGCCGACGCGGCAAGTACCTCTGGCTGCCGCTGGAGGACACCGACCAGGCGGTCCTGGCCCATCTCGGCATGAGCGGCCAGCTCCTGGTCCAGCCGCACCGGGCCCCCGACGAGAAGCACCTGCGCATCCGGGTGCGCTTCGCGGACGACACGGACACCGAACTCCGCTTCGTCGACCAGCGCACCTTCGGCGGGCTGTCCCTGCATCAGACCGGCCCGGACGGGCTGCCGGACGTCATCGCGCACATCGCCCGTGACCCCCTCGACCCGCTGTTCGACGACGAGGCGTTCCACCAGGCGCTGCGCAGGCGGCGCACCACCGTCAAGCGGGCGCTGCTCGACCAGTCGCTGATCAGCGGCGTCGGCAACATCTACGCGGACGAGGCGCTCTGGCGCTCCCGACTGCACTACGAGCGTCCGACGGCCGCCTTCACCCGGCCCCGCACGTTCGAACTGCTCGGCCATGTCCGGGACGTGATGAACGCGGCCCTCGCCGTCGGCGGCACCAGCTTCGACAGCCTGTACGTCAACGTCAACGGGGAGTCGGGCTACTTCGACCGGTCCCTGGACGCCTACGGACGTGAAGGGCTGCCCTGCAAGCGGTGCGCCACGCCGATGCGCCGGCGTCCCTGGATGAACCGGTCCAGCTACTTCTGCCCGAGGTGTCAGAGGGTGCCGCGCGTCCCGTCGTAGCGCTCGCGCGCGGCCAGGACGTCGGTCATCCGTCCCTCGACCAGGTGGATGAGGCCCAGCAGGCGCTCGGCCACATCCCGCCCGAGCGGGGTCAGTTCATAGTCCACGCGGGGCGGGTTGGTGGGCTGTGCCTCGCGGTGCACCAGCCCGTCGCGCTCCAACGCGTGCAGTGTCTGGGAGAGCATCTTCTCGCTCACGCCGTCGACCCGGCGGCGCAGCTCGTTGAAACGCAACGAGCCCTCGTACAGCGCTCCGAGGGTCAGGCCGCCCCAGCGCCCGGTGATGTGCTCCAGTGTGCCGCGCGAGGGACAGGCCTTGGCGAACACGTCGAACGGAAGATCCTGGTCCGCCGCTCTCTCCCGGGTGATGTCCATACGGCAAGCGTACTCGAAGGTAGCGCTAACCGGCAGGTTGCACTAACCAGAAGTTAGTGCTTTCCTGTGGTCACCGTTCTTGAGCTGCCCATTTCTAGGAGTATGTATGTCCACCCCTGTCGTCTCCGTCGCCTACCACTCCGGCTACGGCCACACCGCCGTCCTCGCCGAGGCCGTCCGCGCCGGTGCGGCCGAAGCCGGCGCCGAGGTGCACCTGATCAAGGTCGACGAGATCACCGAGGAGCAGTGGAAGCTGCTCGACCGCTCGGACGCCGTCGTGTTCGGATCGCCCACCTACATGGGGACCGCGTCCGCGGCCTTCCACACCTTCGCCGAGGCGACCTCCGCACGCTGGCCCGACCAGGTGTGGAAGGACAAGCTGGCCGCAGGGTTCACCAACTCGGGTTCCAAGAGCGGCGACAAGCTGCACACGCTGCAGTTCTTCCAGATCCTGGCCGCGCAGCTCGGCATGCACTGGGTCAGCCTGGGCCTGCTGCCCGGCTGGAACAACTCGGCCGGCTCCGAGCACGACCTCAACCGGCTGGGCGTGTTCCTGGGCGCCGCCGCACAGACCAACGTCGACGAGGGGCCGGACGCCGTGCACAAGGCGGACCTGGCGACGGCCGAACACCTGGGCCGTCGGGTCGCCGAGACGGCGCGGGTCTTCCTGGCCGGCCGCGCCCAGGCGGCCTGATCCCGCCCGCTTCCCCGACCCGCGCCGTGACCCGCGACGCAGCCGTCGCCCGGGTCGCGGCGTCGGTCGCGTCCGGCCGCGCGGTCGAGTGCGTGGCGGGGACGTCAAGGCTCCAGGTGAGGACGGGGACCACCAGGATGAGGGCTCTGACCTGCGGCTATCTCAGTAGCCGAAGTCCTGCGTCCACCAGGGGCCGCCGGAGCCGAAGTGGACGCCGACACCCAGTGTCCTGAAGTCGCAGTTCAGGATGTTGGCCTTGTGACCCGGGCTGTTCATCCAGGCCTCCATGACGGCAGCCGCGTCGGCCTGGCCGCGGGCTATGTTCTCGCCGCCGAGGCCGGATATGCCGGCCGCGGCCGCCCGGTCCCACGGGGTCGCCCCGTCGGGGGCGGTGTGGTCGAAGAACCCGCGAGCGGCCATGTCGTCGCTGAACTTCTCGGCGAGGTCGGACAGAGAGCTGTTCGCGGAGACGGCACTGCAGCCGACCTTGGCCCGCTCCTCGTTGACCAGCTTCAGCACCTCGGCGGCGGCCTGTGCCTCTGCCGAAACGGTGACCGGGGCCTTGGGCTTCGCCGGTGCCCTGGTGGCGGCCCTCGACCTGGACGGCGTGGTCTCCGGCTTCTGGGAGGGCGGCTTGGACGGCGTGGACTCGGGCTTCTCGGGAGCCGTCGTGGTCGGCGCGGCCGAGGAGGTGGAGGCGGAGGGCGGGGCCGGAGCGGTGGGCGAGGCCGAGCGGCCGGCGTCGCGGCTGGTCGAGGCGGAGCCGCGGTCGTCGTCGGCGGAGCCGGACGTGCCGCCCTGCTCGGAGGCCGAGTTGGTCGGCGAACCGGCGGCGGCCTGCACCTTGTCGCCGGAGCCACCGCTGCCGCCCCCGAGGCGGTAGCCGTCGATGCCGGGCACCACTCCTGTGGCCACGGCGACCGTGCCGATGGCCACCGCCGCGGAGACGCCGAGCAGACCGGACTTCACCGGCGTGGCGACCCTGCGCTTACGGCGGCGCCCCGCACCCGCCCGATTCGCACCCGGCCGGTGGGCGCCGCCGTCGGGGGTGAACCCGTCGGCCGCGAACACCGCGGTGTCACCGTGGGCGTGGCCGCCCTCCGCGTACAGGTACTCCTGGCTCCTCGCGACGGAGTCCGCGTAGGCCTCCGGGTTCAGATACGGCGCGATGCCGATGGTGGGGAGGGTTTCCGTGTGCGCGTCCTGTGCCCTGTGGCTGTCCGCATGCGAGCCGTGCGTCTGTGTGACCCCCGTGGCGCGGCTCGTGGCGGCGCGGCCGGCGGCGGAGCGTCGGTGGCGTCCCATGTCCTTGCCTTCCTCGTCCGAGCGGTGTTCTCAGCGGCCGGCCGAAGCTCTGGGGCGACGCGCGCCTCCTGCTCCCTCTGGTCGACCTGACTCACCCGATCGAGTGAGTTTCATATGAGAATCATTGGGTGGGGACGGTACCTCATGGCGCTGAGGGAGGAAGTGCCCCGAGAGACTTTGCACGGTTAGGTTGCACCCATGAGCGAGGATGTACGGCTGGTCGCCTGGGTGCGCGGACACGTGCAGGGCGTGGGATTCCGCTGGTTCACGCGGGCGAAGGCGCTGGAGATCGGCGGCCTGAGTGGTTTTGCTCTCAATGTGGCCGACGGTCGGGTTCAGGTGGTCGCCGAAGGGGCCGAGGACGCGTGCGGGGAACTGCTCGGCTGGCTCCTGGGCGACGACACGCCCGGACGCGTAGACGGAGTCACCGAGATATGGGACACACCGCGCGGAGGTTACGACGGCTTCGCGATCCGCTGAGAACTCCCGCCCGGGGCTCCCGGGGAAGCGGAGGGGAATGCCACGGGCACGTGCCCCCAGCGGAAAGGGCCAGGTGATTGCCAAGAAACGCTTGCCGTGGGAGGCTCCGCACCTAAGGATGATCGCCACGCCCCCAGGGCCCCGCAGGAGACGCAGCGCCGCCGTTCCGGCCGCGCGCCGCCGGGTCGCCCGCCAATACGGGGCGTGATCGTGTTGACCGTCAAACTTTTTGGTGAGACGCTGAAAGCACCCCGCGCACCCCAGCTGTTTGGCATGGATGAACGGCAGCACGAACAAGATCCTGCCAAGCACCGCGGGTGCAAATCCCTCACGACCCACACCGCTTCGGTCGGTCACTCATTGTGGAGGACCATCCATCATGGCAAAGGCGCTTCTCGGTTACGTCGGCGGCTCCGACCCGCGACTCCTCGCCGAGATGCGACGGCTCCAGCAGCGTGTACAGGATCTGGAATCCGAGCTCGGACGGATCCAGGCCGAGAACGACGCGCTGACGGCTGCCGCTTCTCACGAATCGCTTCTGGAGAGCATCGACGCACGCCAGGCGGAGCCTGCGCTCACCTGACCGCTGCACGCCGCACAACGGCACGCAGAAGTCGGGCGGCTCATTCTCACCGCGTCGGACCGCTAGGTTGTCAGAGTTTGCAAGGGACGCTTCGGCGTCCCTTCTTTCTTGCCCGCCATACTTCCGAGCCCCCGCTTCCGCCCCGCTGCCTGCGCCCCGCCCTTGGTGCCCCGGCGCACCCTTTCAGTCTCTTTAACGTTTGGTGTGCCCTGCGCGTTCATGGGTGAAACCGCGGGTTCATGGAGTGAGACACCCCCGGAAGGTAGAGTCCAGCGCCGTGCACCTCAAGGCCCTGACCCTCCGGGGGTTCAAGTCGTTCGCCTCCGCGACCACGCTCCGGTTCGAACCGGGGATCACGTGCGTCGTCGGACCGAACGGTTCGGGCAAGTCCAACGTCGTCGACGCACTCAGCTGGGTCATGGGCGAGCAGGGCGCCAAGTCGCTGCGCGGCGGCAAGATGGAAGACGTCATCTTCGCCGGCACCACCGGCCGTCCCCCGCTGGGCCGCGCCGAGGTGTCCCTGACCATCGACAACTCCGACGGGGCCCTCCCCATCGAATACGCCGAGGTCACCATCACGCGGATCATGTTCCGCAACGGCGGCAGCGAGTACCAGATCAACGGCGACACCTGCCGGCTGCTCGACATCCAGGACCTCCTCTCCGACTCCGGCATCGGCCGCGAGATGCACGTCATCGTCGGCCAGGGCCAGCTCGACTCCGTCCTGCACGCCGACCCGATGGGCCGCCGCGCCTTCATCGAGGAGGCCGCGGGCGTCCTCAAGCACCGCAAGCGCAAGGAGAAGGCGCTCCGCAAGCTGGACGCGATGCAGGCCAACCTCGCGCGCGTGCAGGACCTCACCGACGAACTCCGGCGTCAGCTCAAACCCCTCGGCCGGCAGGCCGCCGTGGCCCGCCGCGCCGCCGTCATCCAGGCCGATCTGCGCGACGCCAGACTGCGCCTGCTCGCCGACGATCTCGTACGGCTGCGGGAGGCCCTGCAGACGGAGGTCGCCGACGAGGCCGCTCTCAAGGAGCGCAAGGAGGCGGCCGAGCAGGAGCTGCGGAAGGCCCTGCAGCGCGAGGCCCTCCTGGAGGACGAGGTCCGTCGGCTCACCCCGCGTCTCCAGCGGGCCCGGCAGACCTGGTACGAGCTGTCCCAGCTCGCCGAACGCGTTCGGGGCACCGTCTCGCTCGCCGACGCCCGGGTGAAGAGCGCCACCTCCGCGCCCCTCGAGGAGCGGCGCGGCCGCGACCCCGAGGACATGGAGCGGGAGGCGACCCGGATCCGCGAGCAGGAGGCCGAACTTGAGGCCGCCCTCGAAGCGGCCCAGCACGCACTCGACGACACCGTCGCCCATCGCGCGGACCTGGAACGGGAGCTCGCCGTCGAGGAACGGCGACTGAAGGACGTCGCCCGGGCCATCGCCGACCGTCGCGAGGGCCTGGCCCGGCTGAACGGCCAGGTCAACGCGGCCCGCTCGCGCGCCGCCTCCGCGCAGGCCGAGATCGACCGCCTCGCCGCCACCCGCGACGAGGCCCAGGAACGGGCCGTCACCGCACAGGAGGAGTACGAGGCGCTCAAGGCGGAGGTCGACGGTCTCGACGCGGACGACCACGAGCTTGCCGAGCGGCACGAGGGCGCCAGGCGGCAGCTCGCCGAGGCGGAGGCCGCCCTCACCGACGCCCGCGAGGCGGCCACCGCCGCCGAACGCAGCCGCGCCGCGACCCGGGCCCGCCGGGACGCCCTGGCCCTCGGGCTGCGCCGCAAGGACGGAACGGGAGCCCTGCTGGCCGCGCGTGACCGCCTGAACGGCCTGCTGGGCCCGGCAGCCGGACTGCTGACGGTGACGCCCGGCCACGAGGTCGCGCTCGCGGCGGCCTTCGGCGCAGCCGCGGACGCGATCGCGGTGACGACGCCCGCCGCGGCGGCCGAAGCCATCCGGCTGCTGCGCAAGCAGGACGCGGGGCGCGCCGCACTGCTGCTCGGCGGCGCGGCGGGGGACGCTCCCCAGGAGCAGTCCACCGACGGTCACCGCATCGACGGCCGGTCCACCGACGGGCAGCGCGCCGACCGGCACGGCGCCGATGGCCGGCCCACCGACGGGCAGCCCGTCGACAGGCACCGCGCCGACGGGCCGCCGTACGCTGCCGACCTGGTGCGGGGTCCCGGCGAGCTCATTCCCGCCGTGCGCCGGCTCCTTCGGGGGATCGTGGTCGTGGGCACGCTGGAGGACGCCGAGGAACTGGTCTACGCCCGCCCGGACCTCGTCGCGGTCACCGCCGAGGGAGATCTGCTGGGCGCGCACTTCGCGCACGGCGGGTCCGCCGGGGCGCCCAGCCTGCTGGAGGTGCAGGCGTCCGTCGACGAGGCCGACGCCGAGCTCGACGAGCTGGCCGTGCGCTGTGCGGAGCTGACGGAGGCACAGCGCGCGGCCGGTGAGCGTCGCGAGGAGTGTGCCGCGTTCGTCGAGGAGGCGGGGGAGCGGCGGCGGGCCGCCGACCGGGAGAAGTCGGCCGTGGCGCAGCAGCTCGGGCGGCTCGCCGGGCAGGCCCGGGGCGCGGCCGGTGAGGCCGAGCGGTCCGCGGCGGCCGCGGCGCGGGCGCAGGAGGCGCTGGACCGGGCCGTGGAAGAGGCCGAGGAACTGGCGGAACGGCTGGCCGTCGCCGAGGAGATGCCGACCGAGGAGGAGCCCGACTCCTCGGTGCGGGACCGGCTCGCCGCCGACGGGGCCAACGCGCGGCAGACCGAGATGGAGGCCAGGCTTCAGGTTCGCACCCACGAGGAGCGGGTCAAGGGGCTGGCCGGGCGGGCCGACTCGCTGGACCGGGCCGCGCGGGCGGAACGCGAGGCACGCGCGCGTGCCGAGCAGCGGCGGGCGCGGCTGCGGCACGAGGCGGCCGTCGCGGACGCCGTGGCCTCGGGTGCGCGGCAGCTGCTCGCCCACGTCGAGGTCTCCGTGGGCCGGGCCGAGGCGGAGCGGGTCGCCGCCGACGCGGCCAAGGCGCGGCGGGAGCAGGAGCTGGCCGCCGCCCGCACCGCCGGGCGCGATCTGAAGGGCGAGCTGGACAAGCTGACGGACTCGGTGCACCGCGGCGAGGTGCTCGGCGCCGAGAAGCGCATGCGCATCGAGCAACTGGAGACCAGGGCGCTGGAGGAGCTGGGCGTGGAGCCCGCGGGGCTCGTCTCCGAGTACGGGCCGCACCAGCTCGTGCCGCCCTCGCCGGCCGCCGAGGGCGAGGTGCTGCCGGAGGACCCGGAGGACCCGCGCAACCAGCCGAGGCCCTTCCGGCGCGCCGAGCAGGAGAAGCGGCTGAAGTCGGCCGAGCGCGCCTACCAGCAGCTCGGCAAGGTGAACCCGTTGGCGCTGGAGGAGTTCTCCGCTCTGGAGGAGCGGCACAAGTTCCTCAGCGAGCAGTTGGAGGATCTCAAGAAGACCCGTACCGACCTGCTTCAGGTAGTGAAGGAGGTCGACGAGCGCGTCGAGCAGGTCTTCACCGAGGCGTTCCGGGACACCGCGCGGCAGTTCGAGGGCGTGTTCGGCCGGTTGTTCCCGGGCGGCGAGGGGCGGCTGATCCTGACGGATCCCGACAACATGCTCACCACGGGCGTGGACGTGGAGGCCCGGCCGCCGGGCAAGAAGGTCAAGCGGCTCAGTCTGCTCTCGGGCGGCGAGCGGTCGCTGACCGCGGTCGCCATGCTGGTGTCGATCTTCAAGGCGCGGCCCAGCCCGTTCTACGTCATGGACGAGGTCGAGGCCGCCCTCGACGACACCAACCTGCAGCGGCTCATCCGCATCATGCAGGAGCTGCAGGAGTCCTCGCAGCTGATCGTGATCACGCACCAGAAGCGCACGATGGAGGTCGCCGACGCACTGTACGGCGTGTCCATGCAGGGCGACGGTGTGTCGAAGGTCATCAGCCAGCGCCTGCGTTGACCGGCCGGAGCGGGTACCCGTGATCCGGCTCCCACTGCTTTCACTTCAAGAGTTGAACACAATTCCTGCACGTGGGCGCTGAAAAGTTACAGCTGGGCTCTATTGACTTCGAAACTTGAAGACATAGTCTCGGCATCGTTGCTTTTACCTTCAGGTGCCACCTATCTGGAGGTGCTGATCCCGTCGGCAGTGCTGCCGACGGCTCGAGGAGTTGAACGTGACCAGCACGACGCAGGCACAGCAGTCAGGAGCCGGCAGGGCTCACCCCGATCATCTCGGGCATGTCGTCTTCATCGCGGCGGCGGCAGCGATGGGCGGATTCCTCTTCGGCTACGACAGCTCCGTGATCAACGGCGCCGTGGAGGCCGTCCGGGACCGCTACGACATCGGCTCCGCGGCCCTCGCCCAGGTCATCGCGATCGCCCTGATCGGCTGCGCCGTCGGAGCCGCGACCGCAGGCCGCATCGCCGACCGCATCGGCCGCATCCGGGTCATGCAGATCGCCGCCGTGCTGTTCACGGTCAGCGCCGTGGGCTCGGCGCTGCCCTTCTCCCTGTGGGACTTCGCCTTCTGGCGGGTCGTCGGCGGCTTCGCCATCGGCATGGCCTCCGTCATCGGCCCCGCCTACATCGCGGAGGTCGCCCCGCCCGCCTACCGCGGTCGGCTCGGCTCCTTCCAGCAGGCCGCCATCGTCATCGGCATCGCGATCTCGCAGCTGGTCAACTGGGGACTGCTCAACTCCGCCGGCGGCGACCAGCGCGGCAAGCTCATGGGCCTGGAGGCCTGGCAGGTCATGCTCGGCGTCATGGTGGTCCCGGCCGTCCTGTACGGCCTGCTCTCCTTCGCCATCCCCGAGTCCCCCCGCTTCCTGATCTCCGTGGGCAGGCGTGAGCGGGCCCGCGAGATCCTCGAGGAGGTCGAAGGCGAGAGCGTCGACCTGGACGCGCGCGTCGCCGAGATCGAGCACGCGATGAAGAGCGAGCACAAGTCGACGTTCAAGGACCTGCTCGGCGGTTCCTTCTTCTTCAAGCCGATCGTCTGGATCGGCATCGGCCTGTCGGTCTTCCAGCAGTTCGTCGGCATCAACGTCGCGTTCTACTACTCCTCGACGCTGTGGCAGTCGGTCGGCGTCGACCCGACCGACTCGTTCTTCTACTCGTTCACGACGTCGATCATCAACATCGTCGGCACCGTCATCGCGATGATCTTCGTGGACCGCATCGGCCGCAGGCCGCTGGCCCTGATCGGTTCCGTCGGCATGGTCGTCGGCCTCGCGCTCGAGGCCTGGGCGTTCTCCTTCGACCTCGTCGACGGCAGGCTGCCGGCCACCCAGGGCTGGATCGCCCTGATCGCCGCCCATGTGTTCGTCCTCTTCTTCGCCCTGTCCTGGGGCGTCGTCGTCTGGGTCTTCCTCGGCGAGATGTTCCCCAACCGCATCCGCGCCGCGGCCCTCGGCGTGGCCGCCTCCGCGCAGTGGATCGCCAACTGGGCCATCACCGCGAGCTTCCCGTCGCTGGCCGACCGGAACCTCTCCGCGACGTACGTGATCTACACGGTCTTCGCGGCGCTCTCCATCCCGTTCGTCCTGAAGTACGTCAAGGAGACGAAGGGCAAGGCACTGGAGGAGATGGGCTGAGGCTCCCTGCGGGGGCTGCGGGGGCTGCGGGACCAGGGCGCCCGATCTCGAGGAGCCGGGCCCGGTTCCCGCTGCCCGCTCCTCGCCACCCGAAGGACGCGCTGCCCCGGCTCACCCGCCGAGCCGGGGCAGCACGCCTTCGCAGAACAGCCGCAGGCTGCGCCACCCCTCCTCCACCGGCATCCCGCCCGCCAGCGGATGCAGGACGAGGTTGTCGAGCCCCTGAGCCACGCACGCGTCCGGCGTGAGGATGCGGTAGACGCCCTCCTCCCGCAGCTCCGCCACCGTCGTCGCCCCCGACTTCACCGCCGAACGGATCCCGCCCGACTGCCAGGACGCATAGGTCCGCGCCTCGTGCAGGAAGCGCCGGCCGTACTCCGCCCACGCCCGGTCCGGATCCTCGGCGACATGCAGCAGGGGCGTCTCGGCGCCCGGCATCATCGTCCAGCCTTCCGTTCCGTACTCCGCCAGCCGCTCCTTGTAGTACGCCTCCAGCTCCGGCAGATGGGCGCTGGGGAAGAACGGCAGCCCGAGCCGGGCGGCCCGGCGGGCGGCGGCCTTCGACGATCCGCCCACCAGCAGCAGCGGGTGCGGATCGGTCGCCGGGCGGGGAGTGACCCGTACCGTGCGCCCCCGGTAGGTGAACTCCTCGCCGGTCCAGGCCTTCAGCACGGTCTCCAGCAGCTCGTCCTGGAGCAGCCCCCGCCGCTTCCAGTCCACTCCGGCCCGGGCGTACTCCTCCGGCCGGTAGCCGATCCCGGCGACCGTGACCAGCCGCCCGCCGCTCAGCAGATCCAGCACCGCGATGTCCTCGGCCAGCCGCAGCGGATCGTGCAGCGGTCCGATGACGGCCGAGACGGTCACCGCCAGCCGGCGCGTCGCCCCGAGCACCGCGCCCGCGAAGACGAAGGGCGAGGGCAGCCAGTTGTTCTCGACGCCGTGATGCTCCTCGGTCTGTACGAGGGTGACCCCGTGCCGGTCCGCGTATGCGGCCATCTCCAGCGCCGCCCGGTAGCGGACGCCCAGCTCGGCGGGGGTCGCACCGGGGGCGACGAGGTTGAATCGGACGACGGTGACGGGCATGGGGGACCCCCTTCGGCGGATGTGGGGGACCGTAGCTGACGAGGTGTCAGAAAACCATGGACCGGACGGCCCGGCTGTGAGCACCGGCCGGGAACCGCCCCCTCGTGCCCACCGTCCCGCAGGGCGAGGCCGGACGAGGGAGGGCGAGGGCGGCCCGACGCGCGGCCGGGCCGCCGCCAGCCCCGGTCGGGAGGGGTCACGCATACTGGACCCGTTATGGAAACCGTCATCCTTGCTGTAGTCATCGCCGTGGTCGTGCTCGCAGTGCTCGGCGGGCTGGTCGTCGGCAGCCGGCGGAAGAAGCCGCTGCCTCCGCCGCCTCCCGCAGCGCCCGACATCACCGCCCCTCCGGCCGAACCGCACGTCGGCGACGAGGCCGAGACGCCGCGCGACGAACCGCGCCGCACGATCGAGGAGGTGGATCTTCCCGACGGCGGCTCGACCGGTACCGCCGTCGAGGAGCCCCCCGTCGTCCCCCCTCTCGAGGTTCCCGAACTCGAGATCCCGGAGCCCACCGAGGGCCGGCTGGTGCGCCTGCGCGCCCGCCTCTCCCGCTCCCAGAACGCCCTGGGCAAGGGGCTCCTCACGCTGCTCTCGCGTGAGCACCTCGACGACGACACCTGGGAGGAGATCGAGGACACGCTGCTCACCGCCGACGTCGGCGTGGCCCCCACCCAGGAACTGGTCGAACGGCTGCGCGAGCGCGTGCGGGTGCTCGGTACCCGCACCCCTGAGGAGCTGCGCGCGCTGCTGCGCGAGGAGCTGCTCAAGCTGGTCGGCACCGAGGTCGACCGCACCGTGAAGACCGAGCCCGAGGACCGCAAGCCGGGCATCGTGATGGTCGTCGGCGTCAACGGCACCGGCAAGACCACCACCACCGGCAAGCTCGCGCGCGTGCTCGTCGCCGACGGGCGCTCCGTCGTCCTGGGCGCCGCCGACACCTTCCGCGCGGCCGCCGCCGATCAGCTCCAGACCTGGGGCGAGCGGGTCGGCGCGCACACCGTGCGCGGTCCCGAGGCCGGCGACCCCGCCTCCGTCGCGTTCGACGCGGTGAAGGAGGGCAAGGAGATGGGCGTCGACGTCGTCCTCATCGACACCGCCGGCCGTCTCCACACCAAGACCGGTCTGATGGACGAACTCGGCAAGGTCAAGCGGGTGGTCGAGAAGCACGCCCCGCTGGACGAGGTGCTGCTCGTGCTCGACGCCACCACCGGGCAGAACGGGCTCGTCCAGGCCCGGGTCTTCGCCGAGGTCGTCGACATCACCGGCATCGTGCTGACCAAACTGGACGGCACGGCGAAGGGCGGCATCGTGGTCGCGGTCCAGCGCGAGCTGGGCGTCCCGGTCAAGCTGGTCGGACTGGGCGAGGGGGCGGACGACCTCGCGCCGTTCGAGCCGGAGGCCTTCGTTGACGCCCTTATCGGGGACTGACCGGCCGATATCGCGAGGCCGCGTACCGCGAGGTCGTGCAGTGCAGAGGGTGTGCCGGGAGGCACGCCGGGGCACGGAAGAAGCGCCCGCTCCGAGGTGCAGTCGGAGCGGGCGCTTCGCTGTGTACGTCACCGGGTTCCTGCGGGGGAGGGCCGCTCCCGTGGCGCCAGCGGTTCCGCGAGGCGTCGGGCGGGCCCCTCGGCATGCGTCAGGCGGTACGGCCGAGGGTCTCCCGCTGGCCCTGGGCGCGTGACCGGTGGGCCAGGTACGCCAGTGTCCCCAGCAGCAGCCGGGCCTCCGGTGGGCGGGTCGCCGAGTCCAGGGCGGGCGGGCGCAGCCAGCGCACCGGGCCGAGGCCGCCGCGGTCGGAGGGCGGGGCCGTGATGAACGTGCCGGGGCCGAGACCGCGCAGGTCGAGAGCGGCCGGGTCGTCCCAGCCCATCCGGTAGAGCAGGTCCGTCAGCTCGGCTGCGGCGCCGGGAGCGACGAAGAACTGGGTGCGGCCCTCGGGCGTGGCGATGACCGGGCCCAGGGGCAGGCCCATGCGCTCGAGGCGGACCAGGGCGCGCCGCCCGGCGGGCTCGGGGACGTCGAGCACGTCGAACGCGCGTCCGACGGGCAGCATCACCGCAGCGCCCGGGAACCCGCCCCATGTCCTGCCCACGTCGTCGAGGGTGGCGCCGGCCGGAACGCGCGGGGCGAACTCCAGGGGGTGTGCCCCGGGTTCGCGGCACCCGGGGCGTCCGCAGGAGCAGACGCCGGCCGCGGCCCGCGCGCCGGGCACCGCGTCCCAGCCCCACAGTCCCGTGAACTCGGCGACGGCGGTGCACTCGGAGGAGCGACCGCGCCTGCGCGCGCCGGAGCGGATCTCGCGAATGCCGCCGATCGTGAAGCCCATGCCCCCTCCAACGGGTCCTGCGCGCCGCCGGTTACGCAGCGGTCGAGCACTGTGACTCTGTGTGCTTCCGCTTTCCCCGGGGTCGCCCGATCCAGGCAGCGCCCGGGAGTGTCACAGGTGGTGGGCTCGGCTCCGCGCGCCCCTGAGTGCTTCGCTCCGCTCACCCCTGGCGGTTCTCTGTCAAGTGAATCGCGTACAGGTCACCGGGAGTTCATTCGAAGGGGTGGCGAATGGTGGCGTTTCCTGGATCGCCGTGGCTGGGACCGTGATCGCGGGATTACTTTGAGTAGGCGGGTCCGGTGGACGGTTGTGCTCGTGGGTATGCCGGAGGCAAGTCGGGTTTCCGTTCGAAGGGTGACAAGTGTCGTACGGCGGGACCTATTTACCGGCATTCTGATAAGGCTTGGCGCACTCAGTGACAAGTGGTCTCAGGGATGGGGGCGTTCCAGTGAGCGGCAACGGCGGAAGCGGGAACAACGCTGCGGGTGCGGACAGGCGCCCGAACGAGCTGCTCACCTCGTGGTTCGTGCGGAGCGGCTGGTCGAAGGGCGAACTCGCACGTCAAGTCAACCGCCGAGCACGCCAGTTGGGCGCCAACCACATCTCCACCGACACCTCGCGCGTGCGCCGCTGGCTGGACGGCGAGAACCCCCGCGAGCCCATCCCCAGGATCCTCTCCGAGCTGTTCTCCGAGCGGTTCGGCTGCGTCGTCTCGGTCGAGGACCTCGGACTGCGCGCGGCCCGGCAGGTGCCCTCCGCGACCGGCGTCGACCTGCCGTGGACGGCCCCCCAGACGGTGGCCCAGCTCAGCGAGTTCTCGCGCAGCGACCTGATGCTGGCGCGCCGCGGCTTCCTCGGGACGTCGCTGGCCCTGTGCGCGGGGCCGTCCCTGATCGAGCCGATGCAGCGCTGGCTGGTCCCCTCGCCGTCCGCCCCGGTAGAGGAGCCGGAGTCGGTGCCGACCAGCCGGGCCCGCGGCCGGCTCTCCCGGCCCGAGCTGGACCTGCTGGAGTCCACCACCGTGATGTTCCGGCAGTGGGACGCCCAGTGCGGCGGCGGTCTGCGCCGCAAGGCGGTCGTCGGGCAGCTGCACGAGGTGACCGACCTGCTCCAGGAGCCCCAGCCCGAGTCCACCTCGCGCAGGCTCTTCAAGGTCGCCGCCGAGCTGGCCGAGCTGGCCGGCTGGATGAGCTACGACGTGGGGCTCCAGCCGACCGCCCAGAAGTACTTCGTCCTGGCCCTGCACGCGGCGAAGGAGGCCGGCGACCGGCCGCTCGGCAGCTACGTGCTGTCGAGCATGAGCCGCCAGATGATCCACCTGGGCCGGCCGGAGGACGCGCTGGAGCTGATCCACCTCGCCCAGTACGGCAGCCGGGACTGCGCCGGCCCGCGCACCCAGTCCATGCTGTATGCGATGGAGGCCCGCGCCTACGCCAACATGGGCCAGCCCGGCCGGTGCAAGCGCGCCGTCCGGATGGCCGAGGACACCTTCGCCGAGACCGACGAGTGGGACGAGCCGGACCCGGACTGGATCCGCTTCTTCTCCGAGGCCGAGCTCTACGGGGAGAACAGCCACTCCTTCCGCGACCTCGCCTATGTCGCAGGCCGCAGCCCCGCCTACGCCTCGCTCGCCGAGCCGCTGATGCGGCGGGCCGTCGAACTGTTCGCCGGCGACGGCGACCACCAGCGCTCCTATGTGCTGAACCTGATCGGCATGGCCACTGTGCACCTGCTGCAGCGCGAGCCCGAGCAGAGCACGGTTCTCGCCACGCAGGCCATGAAGGAGGCCAAGAAAGTGCGCTCCGAGCGCGTCAACACTCGTATCCGAAAGACGGTCGACAGCGCCGTACGCGATTTCGGGGAACTCTCCGAGGTCGTGGACCTGACCGAGCGGCTCACCGTCGAGCTGCCGGAGACGGCCGAAGCGGTCTGATCCACCCCGCCCGCCCGGCCGCCGACAGCGGTCCACCGGGCGAAACCCCAGAACCCCGGCCGCGGCCGGTCCTCCCGAACTGCCCGACTCGGCTCCCCCATGCCAGGTCATCGGAAGGCCGGCCGCGGCCGGTTTCCCTCCTTCAGTGAAGGTTGCGCCACCATAACGATCCGCTCGTCGAACATCAGCCAGTTCACCGAGGCGTAACGCACAGAGCGCCTTCGTCACCGCGGCGAAACAACGAGGGGCCTCCGCCGAAACGGCGCTGCGCGAATCTCATGGCGCATAACCGGCCCACCCCTCACGAACCCGCTCTGGCTTCGCCCGCACGGGGCCGTACCTACGACGAGGAGACGCCGATGGCAGCAGCCATCACGCTTGCCGCGGAGGCACCCAAGCTGTCCTCCGCGAACACAGGCTTCATGCTCATCTGTTCCGCCCTGGTGCTGATCATGACCCCGGGCCTCGCCTTCTTCTACGGAGGCATGGTCCGGGTCAAAAGCACGCTGAACATGCTGATGATGAGTTTCATCAGCATCGGGATCGTCACCATCCTGTGGGTGTTGTACGGCTTCTCGCTCGCCTTCGGGACCGACTCCGGCAGCCTCATCGGCTGGAACTCCGACTGGCTCGGTCTCAGCAACATCGGCCTGACGGAGCTGTGGGACGGTTACACCATCCCGATCTTCGTGTTCATGGTCTTCCAGATGATGTTCGCGATCATCACGCCCGCCCTGATCAGCGGCGCGCTCGCCGACCGCGTCAAGTTCTCCGCCTGGGCGCTGTTCGTCGCCCTGTGGGCCACGGTCG
The DNA here is from genome assembly GCF_003032475.1 of Streptomyces sp. P3. NCBI lineage: Bacteria > Bacillati > Actinomycetota > Actinomycetes > Kitasatosporales > Streptomycetaceae > Streptomyces > Streptomyces sp. P3. The sequence goes on along the minus strand of NZ_CP028369.1, from coordinate 350,938 downwards.
TCTACTTCCCGGTCGCGCACTGGGTCTGGGGCGCCGGCGGCTGGGCCTTCGAGCTGGGCGTCATCGACTTCGCCGGCGGTACGGCCGTGCACATCAACGCCGGTGCCGCCGCCCTCGGCGTGATCCTCGTCATCGGCAAGCGCGTCGGGTTCAAGAAGGACCCGATGCGCCCGCACAGCCTGCCGCTGGTCATGCTCGGCGCCGGTCTGCTGTGGTTCGGCTGGTTCGGCTTCAACGCCGGCTCGTGGCTCGGCAACGACGACGGCGTCGGCGCGCTGATGTTCGTCAACACGCAGGTCGCCACCGCCGCCGCCATGCTGGCCTGGCTCATCTACGAGAAGATCCGCCACGGCGCGTTCACCACGCTGGGCGCCGCCTCCGGTGCGGTCGCCGGTCTGGTCGCCATCACCCCCTCGGGCGGAGCGGTCTCCCCGCTCGGCGCGATCGCCGTCGGCGCCATCGCCGGTCTGCTCTGCGCCATGGCCGTCGGCCTGAAGTACAAGTTCGGTTACGACGACTCGCTCGACGTCGTCGGCGTCCACCTCGTCGGCGGTGTCATCGGCTCGCTGCTGATCGGCTTCTTCGCCACCGGCAAGGGCCAGTCCGCCGCGACCGGCGTCTTCTACGGCGACCACTCCTTCGACCAGCTGTGGAAGCAGTGCGCCGGAGTCTTCGCGGTCCTCGCCTACTCGCTGGTGGTCTCCGCGATCCTCGCCTTCCTCCTCGACAAGACCATCGGCATGCGGGTCTCCGAGGACGACGAGATCGCCGGCATCGACCAGGCCGAGCACGCCGAGACCGCATACGACTTCAGCGGGGCCGGCGGTGGCGCCGCCCGCACGACCGCCCTCCCGACCGCCGTCGCCGGAGCGAGCAAGAAGGTGGACGCATGAAGCTCATCACCGCCGTCGTCAAGCCCCACCGGCTCGACGAGATCAAGGAAGCCCTGCAGGCCTTCGGCGTGCACGGACTGACGGTCACCGAGGCCAGCGGCTACGGTCGTCAGCGGGGACACACCGAGGTCTACCGCGGCGCCGAGTACACGGTGGACCTGGTCCCCAAGATCCGCATCGAGGTGCTGGCGGAGGACGACGACGCCGAGCAGCTGATCGACGTCATCGTCAAGGCCGCCCGCACCGGCAAGATCGGTGACGGCAAGGTCTGGTCCCTCCCGGTCGAGACGGCCGTACGGGTCCGCACCGGCGAGCGCGGCCCGGACGCGCTCTGACGGCAGAAGAGAACAGGAGTCGCTGGGTGACGAGTACGGACGTGCGCAAGGATGCAGAGGACTCGGGACCCAGCGGCTACGCGGCGGCCCGGCTGCGCCTCCTCACCGAGGAGGCGCGGTCCGGGCCGCCGCGCCGTGCCGCCCTCGCCGAACTGACCGACGACTGGCTGACCGGGCTCTTCACGGCCGGCACGGAGGAACTGAAGGGCGTGTCCCTGGTCGCCGTCGGCGGCTACGGCCGGGGCGAACTCTCCCCGCGCAGCGACCTCGACCTCCTGCTGCTGCACGACGGCGCGGACAGCAGGACCGTCGCCGCCCTCGCCGACCGCCTCTGGTACCCGATCTGGGACCTCGGCCTCGCCCTCGACCACTCCGTCCGCACCCCGGCGGAGGCCCGCAGGACCGCCGGCGAGGACCTCAAGGTCCAGCTCGGCCTGCTGGACGCCCGCCACCTCGCCGGCGACCTCGGCCTCACCGCCGGACTGCGGACGTCCGTCCTCGCCGACTGGCGCAACCAGGCGCCCAGGCGTCTGCCCGAACTCCAGGAACTGTGCGCCGAGCGTGCCGAGCGCCAGGGCGAACTGCAGTACCTGCTGGAACCCGACCTGAAGGAGGCGCGCGGCGGACTGCGGGACGCCACCGCGCTGCGCGCCGTCGCCGCCTCCTGGCTGGCGGACGCCCCCCGCGAGGGCCTCGACGACGCCCGCCGCCGGCTCCTCGACGTACGCGACGCCCTGCACCTGGCCACCGGCCGCGCCACCGACCGCCTCGCCCTCCAGGAGCAGGACCAGGTGGCCGCCGAACTGGACCTGCTGGACGCCGACGCCCTGCTGCGGCAGGTGTACGAGGCGGCGCGCGTCATCTCGTACGCGAGCGACGTCACCTGGCGCGAGGTCGGGCGCGTCCTGCGCTCGCGCGCCGTGCGGCCCCGGCTGCGCGCGATGTTGGGGGGCGGCAAGCCCGCGCCCGAGCGGTCTCCGCTGGCCGAAGGGGTCGTCGAACAGGACGGCGAGGTGGTGCTCGCCCGCGCCGCCCGCCCCGAACGCGACCCCGTGCTCCCGCTGCGCGCCGCGGCCGCCGCCGCGCAGGCCGGCCTGCCGCTGTCCCTGCACGCGGTCCGCCGCCTCGCCGCCACCGTGCGCCCGCTGCCCACGCCGTGGCCCGCCGAGGCCCGCGAGCAGCTGGTCACCCTGCTCGGCTCCGGTCAGCCGACCATCGAGGTCTGGGAGGCGCTGGAGGCCGAGGGGCTGATCACCCAGCTGCTGCCCGACTGGGAGCGGGTCCGCTGCCGGCCGCAGCGCAACGCCGTGCACATCTGGACCGTCGACCGGCACCTCATCGAGACCGCCGTGCGCGCCTCCGAGTTCACCCGCCGCGTCCACCGGCCCGACCTCCTGCTGGTCGCCGCGCTGCTGCACGACATCGGCAAGGGCTGGCCCGGCGACCACTCGGTGGCCGGCGAGATCATCGCCAAGGACGTGGCCGCCCGCATCGGCTTCGACCGTGCCGACGTGAACGTGCTGGCCGCCCTCGTCCGCCACCACCTGCTGCTGATCGACACCGCCACCCGGCGCGACCTGGAGGACCCGGCCACCGTGCGCGCGGTCGCCGACGCGGTCGGCTCGCAGGGCACGCTGGAACTGCTGCACGCCCTCACCGAGGCGGACGCGCTGGCCACCGGGCCCGCCGCCTGGTCGTCCTGGCGGGGTTCGCTCGTGGCGGACCTGGTCAAGCGGGTTGCGGCGGTGCTCGCCGGCAACGAACCGGAGGAGCCGGACGCCACCGCGCCCACCGCCGAGCAGGAACGCCTCGCCATCGAGGCGGTCGCCACCGGCAGCCCGGTGCTGGCGCTGCGCGCGCAGACCGAGACGCCCGCCGAGACCGCGGGGGAGCAGCCGGCCGGCGACCCCGAGCCGCTCGGCGTGGAGCTGCTCATCGCCGTGCCCGACCAGGAGGGTGTGCTGCCCGCGGTGGCCGGCGTCCTCGCCGTGCACCGGCTGACCGTACGCACCGCCGAACTGCGCGCCCAGGACCTCCCTGACGGCGTGGACGGCTCGGTCCTGCTGCTGAACTGGCGGGTCGCCGCCGAGTACGGCTCGCTGCCCCAGGCGGCCCGGCTGCGCGCCGACCTCGTACGGGCCCTCGACGGCTCGCTGGACATCGCCGGACGGCTCGCGGAACGCGACGCCGCCTACCCGCGCAGGCGCGGCGTGGTCGCCCCGCCGCCGCGCGTGGCGGTGGCCTCCGCGGCCTCCCGGCACGCCACCGTCATCGAGGTGCGCGCCCAGGACGCGCCGGGGCTGCTGTTCCGCATCGGCCGGGCGCTGGAGGACGAGGGCCTGCGGGTGCGCAGCATGCACGTCTCCACTCTCGGCGCGAACGCCGTGGACGCCTTCTACGTCACCGGAACGGACGGCGCGCCCCTGCCGGGCGACGAGGCCGTCGCCGTCGCCCGGAAGCTGGAGGAGACGCTGCGGGCGTGATCGCGCGCCGCGCGGCCCGTCCCCGTCCGCTGAATACAGCAGGCGGGGACGAATGTCTTGCGCGGCCGGATACTCTGGAAGACGCTCAGACCGCCCCCGACACCGAGGACCGACGCCGCCGTGTTCGATACTCTCTCCGATCGCCTATCAGCGACCTTCAAGAACTTGCGCGGCAAGGGGCGCCTGAGCGAAGCGGACATCGACGCCACGGCGCGCGAGATCCGCATCGCCCTCCTCGAGGCGGACGTGGCCCTGCCGGTCGTCCGCACGTTCATCAAGAACGTCAAGGAGCGCGCCCTCGGCGCCGAGGTCTCCAAGGCCCTCAACCCCGCCCAGCAGGTCCTGAAGATCGTCAACGACGAGCTCGTCACGATCCTCGGCGGTGAGACCCGCCGCCTGCGCTTCGCCAAGCAGCCGCCCACGGTGATCATGCTGGCCGGCCTCCAGGGCGCCGGTAAGACCACCCTCGCGGGCAAGCTCGGCCGCTGGCTGAAGGAGCAGGGCCACTCGCCGCTGCTCGTCGCCTGCGACCTCCAGCGCCCCAACGCCGTCAACCAGCTCAGCGTCGTCGCCGAGCGTGCCGGGGTGGCCGTCTACGCCCCGCAGCCCGGCAACGGGGTGGGCGACCCGGTCCAGGTCGCCAAGGACTCCATCGAGTTCGCGAAGGCCAAGGTCCACGACATCGTCGTCGTCGACACCGCCGGCCGTCTCGGCATCGACGCCGAGCTGATGCAGCAGGCCGCGGACATCCGCGACGCCGTCTCGCCCGACGAGATCCTCTTCGTCGTCGACGCGATGATCGGCCAGGACGCCGTCAACACCGCCGAGGCCTTCCGTGACGGTGTCGGCTTCGACGGCGTCGTGCTGTCCAAGCTCGACGGCGACGCCCGCGGCGGTGCGGCCCTGTCGATCGCCTCGGTGACCGGCAAGCCGATCATGTTCGCGTCGAACGGGGAGAAGCTCGACGAGTTCGACGCCTTCCACCCCGACCGGATGGCCTCCCGCATCCTCGACATGGGTGACCTGCTCACCCTGATCGAGCAGGCGGAGAAGACGTTCAGTCAGGAAGAGGCCGAGAAAATGGCCTCCAAGCTGGCGTCCAAGAAGGGCCAGGACTTCACCCTGGACGACTTCCTGGCCCAGATGGAGCAGGTCAGGAAGATGGGCAGCATCTCCAAGCTGCTCGGCATGCTGCCCGGCATGGGCCAGATCAAGGACCAGATCGCCAACCTCGACGAGCGCGACGTCGACCGCACCGCCGCGATCATCAAGTCGATGACCCCGGGCGAGCGCCAGGACCCGACGATCATCAACGGCTCACGCCGCGCCCGTATCGCCAAGGGTTCCGGCGTCGAGGTCAGCGCCGTGAAGGGGCTGGTCGAGCGGTTCTTCGAGGCCCGCAAGATGATGTCCCGGATGGCCCAGGGCGGCGGAATGCCGGGGATGCCGGGGATGCCGGGCATGGGTGGCGGCGCGGGCCGGCAGAAGAAGCAGCCGAAGCAGGCCAAGGGCAAGCAGCGCTCCGGCAACCCGATGAAGCGCAAGCAGCAGGAGCTGGAGGCGGCCCAGCGTCGCGAGGCCCAGGCCCAGGGCGGCAACGCGCTCGGGCTGCCGCAGCAGGGCGCCCAGGACTTCGAGCTGCCGGACGAGTTCAAGAAGTTCATGGGCTGAGTCCGCCAGCCGTCGAGGGCGTCCTCCCGTGTCGGAGGGCGCCCTCGGTGCGTTCCGGCGCACCCCTCAGCGCATGCCGTGCCCGGCGCTCTGTCGTAGCGTCCAGATATGAGCAATGCCGCTCCGGAGCGCAAGGCCCCCGACCAGCCCTGGCGCACCGAGGGGACCCCGGACGACGACGGACGGCGCCCCCCGGACGGCAGGAGGGCGCGCGGCCGCTGGTGGGCACTGGCCGTCACCGCGGTGATCGTCTTCCTGTTGGTGTACGTCGGACTGAACTACCTCGGCGGCGGCGGCGAGCCGACGATCTCCTACACGGAGTTCAGCAGACAGGTCGACGCGGGCAACGTCGACAAGATCTACTCCAAGGGCGACGCCATCCAGGGCCAGCTCAAGAAGGCCCGCGACGACCCCGACGGCGGCGGCCAGTACACCAAGTTCACGACCCAGCGCCCGGCCTTCGCGGACGACGACCTCTGGCAGAGCCTGGATCGCCAGGACGTCACCGTGACGGCCCGGCCGGTCGTGCAGCAGCGCAGTCTGCTCGCCAACCTGCTCCTCTCGCTGGTGCCGATCGTGCTCCTGGTCGCCGTGTGGATCTTCTTCGCCCGGCGCTTCCGCGGCGGTCCGGGCGGCGCGGGCGGCATGCTCGGGCGCAAGACGCCGCCCAGACCGGTGGGCCTGCGACCCGACGGCCGGCGGACCACGTTCGCCGACGTGGCCGGCATCGACGAGGTCAAGGGCGAGCTCGACGATGTCGTCGACTTCCTCGAGCACCCGGAGGTCTACCGCCGGATGGGCGCGAAGATGCCCCGCGGCGTGCTGCTCGCCGGGTCGCCCGGCACCGGCAAGACGCTGCTGGCGCGCGCGGTGGCGGGCGAGGCCGGCGTGCCGTTCTTCTCGGCCTCGGCCTCCGAGTTCATCGAGATGATCGTGGGCGTCGGCGCGTCGCGCGTCCGTGAACTGTTCGCCGAGGCCCGCAAGGTGGCGCCGTCGATCATCTTCATCGACGAGATCGACACCATCGGGCGGATCCGCAGCGGCGGCGCCTCGGTGGGCGGGCACGACGAGCGCGAGCAGACGCTGAACCAGATCCTCACCGAGATGGACGGCTTCTCGGGGGCCGAGGGCGTCATCGTCATTGCGGCGACCAACCGCGCCGACATCCTGGACCCGGCGCTGACCAGGCCCGGCCGTTTCGACCGGGTGGTCAGCGTCTCCCCGCCGGACCGTGCCGGACGTGAGGCGATCCTCGCCATCCACACCCGCGAGATCCCGCTCGCACCGGACGTCGACCTGGCCTGGATGGCGCGGACCACCCCGGGCATGACGGGAGCCGATCTCGCCAATCTCGCCAACGAGGCAGCGCTGCTCGCCGTGAAGCGCGAGCAGGAACAGGTGACGCAGTCCGACCTGTCCGAGGCGCTGGAGAAGGTGCAGCTCGGGGCCGAGCGCACGCTGATCATGCCCGAGGAGGACCGCCGGCGCACCGCGTTCCACGAGAGCGGCCACGCCGTCCTCGGCATGCTGCAGCCCGGCGCCGACCCGGTCCGCAAGGTCACCATCGTGCCGCGCGGCCGCGCTCTCGGGGTGACCCTGTCGACCCCGGAGGTGGAGCGGTACGCGCTCTCCGAGGAGTATCTGCGCGGCCGGATCATCGGTGCCCTCGGCGGCATGGCGGCCGAACACATCGTCTACGGCGTCGTCACGACCGGCGCCGAGAACGACCTGGAGCAGGTGACCAACATCGCGCGCGGGATGGTCGCGCGGTGGGGCATGAGCGAGCGGGTGGGCCGCCTCTCCGCCCTCCCCGACGACGCCCAGCAGGCCTACGGCCTCGCCGCCGCCCCGGCGACCCTCGACGTCATCGACCACGAGATGCGCCGCATCGTCGACGAGTGCTACGAGGAGGCCTGCCGCAAACTCCGCGACCACCGCGAGCGGTTGGACGCCCTCGCCCTGGCGCTGCTGGAGCACGAGACGCTGGAGGAGGCGGACGCGTACCGCATCGCCGGCATCACCCGCCTGACCAAGGAGGACGTGTAGCCCCGGCCCGGGACCACGGCCCGGCCCCGGCGGTGGGCCCGGTCCGGAACCTGTACGGCCTCCGGTGAAGGGATCGTGCGCTCACGGGGTCCGGGCGATCAGATACCGGAACACGTTCGGCATCCAGACCGTGCCGTCCGGTCGCCGGTACGGGTGGAGTGCCTCCGCCGTCTCCTTCTCGACCTGCGCCTGGTCGCTCGCCGCGACGGCCGCGTCGAACAGACCCGTGGAGAGCAGCCCCTTGAGTGCGCTGTCCACGTCGGCGTACCCGAACGGACAGGCCAGCCGGCCCGATCCGTCCGGCCGCAGCCCGGCCCGCCGGGCGACGTCCTCGAGGTCGTCGCGCAGCGCGGGGCGCAGCCGGACCGTGCCGCGGTCCTGGTCGGCCGCCTTGGCCGCGACCCGGAGCACAGCCGTGGTGGCACAGCGCTCGGGCGGTCCCCAGCCGACGAGCACCACGGGGGCGCCGCGCCGGGCGAGCGGCGTCGCCGCCGCCAGCAGCGCGGTCAGTTCCTCCGTGTCGCCCGCCACGCGTCCGATCGGCTCGAAGGCCGTCACCAGGGTGTACGGGGACGTCTGCGCCCCCGGCCGGTCCGTGGGCAACCGGTCGGTGAGCCGGACCTCCGTACGCGCGTGTGCCCCCCAGCCCTCCCGCAGAGGCAGCCGCTCGCGCGCGAGGGCCAGCCGTGCCGGGGAGGAGGACTCGACGCCGGTGAGGGCCGCGCCTCTGGAGGCCGCCATCACCAGGGCGAGCCCGGAGCCGCAGCCGAGGGAGAGGAGCCGGGTGCCCGGCCCCACGTCCAGTCGCTCGTAGACGGCCTCGTAGAGCGGAACCAGCATCCGTTCCTGGATCTCGGACCAGTCACGCGCGCGTGCACCCAGATCCGCGTGGGGCGCCGGCCCCGCGTGAGGCAGGTGCTGTCGCACGAGCACAGGTGTCATGGAAAAGCGCCCCAATCCGCCGAGAGTCTGCTGCCGTACCCGATCAGGTGGGCCCCCGTGCAGTGCTCCGGCACCGCCCCCGTATGCCAGGTAACTCCCCGTCCGGGGCCGCGTCCAGGGGTTGCGGAGCCCTGCTTGAGGACGGCATGTGCCGGTGGCGAGAATTCACGTCCCGGCAATGTGGGCCCGTACCATCGCGCCATGGCTGCCCGCCGTCCTCGAGGAGGAGCAGGCGCTGCCGCTCCGGCAGTCGGGCGAGCGCCGCGAGTCGCGGACGGCGGACGTGTCGACGGGCGGGGCATCCGTCGAGGCGGTCGGCGCCGGCGGCTGGGCGCGCGTCCCGTGGGCGGCTCTCGGCGAGGAAGGCGAGGCCGCCGAACCGGTCGAGCAGCCGCTGACCGTACGGTGCCCGGTCGCCGAGGACGGGTCGGTGCCGGACGACGGGGGCGCCCCCGGTAACGTCGCGGTCGTCGCACGCGCTTACCGAGACAGCGCCCTGCGTACGTGAGAGCGGCCGAAACGCCCCTTGCGCCCCCGGGAGACCTCCGCGCTCCGGCGCGTGGAGAGGGTCTACGCGCCGGGTCGTACCGGGGACTACGCACCAGCTTGATACGAGCTGCGAGGCTTCTCCGCAGATCAGCGCACCCGCCCTCGTCCGGACGCATGAGTACCGACTGACGGGTACGTGCAAATTATTTGGGATGCCCCGGAATAGGAACACTGGGGCACCCACGCTCGTTGTCATTACGTGAGCACGACACAGACACCACCAGTTCTCGCCGCAGAGCTGGCAGAGGCGTGGGCCGATATTCAGCGGTACCACCCCGAGCTGCCGGATCTCGCCGCGCCAGAGTCCCTGATCGGGGAGTCGTCGTCCGCCTGCGGTCACGAGCTCTCCTTCGAGCGACTGCTTCACGAGGCAGTCCATGGCATCGCCGCCGCCCGTGGCGTCCGCGACACCTCCCGCGCCGGCCGCTACCACAACCGCAGATTCCTCGCGATCGCCGAGGAGATGGGGCTGGACCACCCCGAGGAACCGCACCCCAGCAGCGGCTTCTCCCTGGTCACGCTCAACCCCGAGGCCAAGCGTCGCTACCGCCCGACGATCGAGCGCCTGCAGCGGGCCCTCAAGGCCCACACGGCGGCCACCTCCGCCGACACCGCCCGCACCTTCCGAGGTCCGGCGGCCCGGCACGGCTCCTCCGGCGGAGGCGTCCGCGTCAAGGCCGTGTGCGACTGCGGACGCAACGTCCGGGTCGTGCCGTCGGTCCTGGCCCAGGCGCCGATCGTGTGCGGCGGTTGCGGCAAGCCGTTCCGGATCCCGGAGATCGCCGGCGCGGCCTAGCCGAGGAGGGTCCGGTACCGGCAACTCGTGGCTGCCGGTCCACGGCGAGGGCGGGGCGCCCGTCCGCCGCGTTCAGCAGCGCCTCCCCGGCGCCCCGACGGGCCCGGGGGCCTTCAGGGGCGCTTGCCGGGCACGGCTGCGGCGCCCCGCTGTGCCGGGCCGCGCATCGGGTCCGCCGGCGTGCGACGCCGGCGGCCGCACAGGCGTGCCCGGACGCCGCCCCGCGCGCTGCCCCTCGGCCGAGGGGACCCGCCGGGTATGGCACAATGGTCAGCTGTACTCGACAGTCGCACAGGACCCCTCTCTCCTCCGGCTGACGCGTCCATCGGGCACTCGGGTACCGCAACCCCACGCGGCCATCTCGCCGTGCCCAACCACGTCAAGACCAGGAGACACCACTTCCGTGGCAGTCAAGATCAAGCTGAAGCGTCTGGGCAAGATCCGTTCGCCTCACTACCGCATCGTCGTCGCCGACTCCCGCACCCGTCGTGACGGCCGTGCGATCGAGGAGATCGGCAAGTACCAGCCGACGTACCACCCGTCCGTCATCGAGGTGGACGCCGACCGCGTCGCCTACTGGCTGGGTGTCGGCGCGCAGCCGACCGAGCCCGTCCTCGCCATCCTGAAGAAGACCGGCGACTGGCAGAAGTTCAAGGGCGAGCCCGCCCCGGCGCCGCTGCTCGTCGCCGAGCCGAAGAAGGCTCGCCCGTCGTTCGAGGCCCTCGGCGGCGACGACTCGGGCAAGGGTGAGGCCATCACCCAGAAGAAGAAGGCCGAGAAGAAGGACGAGGCTGCCGCCGAGTCCTCTGAGTCGACCGAGGCCTGAGCACCATGCTCGAAGAGGCGCTTGAGCACCTCGTGAAGGGCATCGTCGACAACCCCGACGATGTGCAGGTCGCCTCGCGCAACCTGCGCCGCGGGCGGGTGCTCGAGGTCCGTGTCCACCCGGACGACCTCGGCAAGGTGATCGGTCGCAACGGCCGCACCGCACGCGCCCTGCGCACCGTCGTGGGCGCCATCGGCGGCCGGGGCGTCCGCGTCGACCTCGTCGACGTGGATCACGTCCGCTGACGCGTTTTCGCACCACCGGCTCGGGCCGGGGAAGGCCACTGGGCCGTCCCCGGCCCGTAGTCGTTACGGCACTCGTGACGACAGGCACGACAGGAGATCTTCAGAAGTGCAGCTCGTAGTCGCACGGATCGGCCGCGCCCACGGCATCAAGGGCGAGGTCACCGTCGAGGTACGCACCGACGAGCCGGAGCTGCGGCTCGCACCCGGCGCCGTCCTGTTCACGGACCCGGCTCCCACCGGCCCGCTGACCATCGAGACCGGCCGCGTCCACAGCGGCCGCCTCCTTCTGCGCTTCGAGGGCGTGCGCGACCGCAACGCCGCCGAGGCCCTGCGCAACACCCTCCTGATCGCCGAGGTCGATCCCGAGGAGCTGCCCGAGGAGGAGGACGAGTACTACGACCACCAGCTGATGGACCTGGACGTGGTCACCGTGGACGGCGCCGAGGTCGGCCGGATCATCGAGATCTCCCATCTGCCCTCCCAGGACCTCTTCATCGTGGAGCGGCCCGACGGCAGCGAGGTGATGATCCCGTTCGTCGAGTCGATCGTCACCGAGATCGACCTCGAGGAGCAGCGGGCGGTCATCGACCCGCCGCCCGGTCTCATCGACGACCGCGCCGAGGTCGCCGACACCCGGGACCCGGCCGGGGAAGAGTCCTGATGCGCCTCGACGTCGTCACGATCTTCCCCGAGTACCTGGAGCCGCTGAACGTCTCCCTCGTCGGCAAGGCACGCGCGCGCGGGCAGCTCGACGTGCGGGTGCACGACCTGCGGGAGTGGACGTACGACCGGCACAACACGGTCGACGACACCCCCTACGGCGGCGGTCCGGGCATGGTCATGAAGACCGATCCGTGGGGCGACGCCCTCGACTCCGTCCTCGCCGACGGCTACGAGAACGGCTCGCACGCCCCCGCGATGGTCGTCCCGACCCCCAGCGGCCGGCCCTTCACCCAGGAACTGGCGGTCGAGCTGTCCGAGCGCCCCTGGCTGATCTTCACGCCGGCCCGCTACGAGGGCATCGACCGGCGGGTCGTCGACGAGTACGCCGCCCGGATCCCCGTCTACGAGGTCTCCATCGGCGACTACGTGCTGGCCGGCGGCGAGGCGGCCGTCCTCGTCGTCACCGAGGCCGTCGCACGGCTGCTGCCCGGCGTGCTCGGAAACGCCGAGTCCCACCGCGACGACTCCTTCGCCCCCGGCCCCATGGCCAACCTCCTCGAAGGCCCCGTCTACACCAAGCCGCCCGCCTGGCGCGGCCGGGAGATCCCCGAGGTGCTGATCAGCGGGCACCACGGGAAGATCGCCCGGTGGCGCCGCGACGAGGCCCTGCGGCGCACGACGGTCAACCGGCCCGACCTGATCGAGCGCTGCGCACCCGCGTCCTTCGACAAGAAGGACCGCGAGATGCTCTCCATCCTGGGCTGGACGCCCGACCCGGAGGGCTCCCCCTACGGCCGATTTTGGCGCAGGACCGACGGCATGGAAGAATAGGTCGCTGTTGTGCGCCGTCCGGTGTGCGCCCCTGCCGCAGGGGGACACGACGCCCGCCTCGACGGGCACACGGCACTCAATCCCCGAACATCTAGTTCCGTTGATGACCTGTGGCATCAGCGAAGAAAGCAGACGAAATGTCTCACCTGCTCGACTCCGTCGACGCCGCGTCGCTGCGCAGCGACGTCCCGGCCTTCCGCCCGGGCGACACCGTCAACGTCCACGTGCGCGTCATCGAGGGCAACCGCTCCCGTGTGCAGCAGTTCAAGGGCGTGGTCATCCGCCGTCAGGGCGCCGGCGTCCGCGAGACCTTCACGGTCCGCAAGGTCTCCTTCTCCGTCGGCGTCGAGCGCACGTTCCCGGTGCACACCCCGATCGTCGAGAAGATCGAGCTCGTCACCCGCGGTGACGTGCGTCGCGCCAAGCTCTACTACCTCCGTGAGCTGCGCGGCAAGGCCGCGAAGATCAAGGAGAAGCGCGACAACTGAGCGCCTTCCGGAGTTCATGGAGGGGCCGGATAACATCTGGCCCCGATGGACACCGAAGCTCAGCCGACGCCGGAGCGCGATCGCTCCTCCCGCCCTTCCGTGGCCGCCGACGTCTCCCAGGAGACCGCGGACCCGGAGGGACCGGAGGGGCGGTCGCGTTTTGCGTGGGCGGGGCGGATCGTGTCGTGTGTTCCCGGAGGTCGCTACAGCCTGACCGCGCTGGTCAGCCTGCTGTTTTTGCTCGTCCTCAACGCGTTCGTGGTGCAACCGTTCCAGATTCCCAGCGGATCCATGGAAAACGCGTTGAGGATCGGTGACCGCGTTCTCGTAAATAAGTTGGCGTACCGTTTCGGTGCCGAGCCGCGGCGCGGCGACGTCGTCGTGTTCGACGGCACCGAGTACTTCGGGAACTCCGACTACATCAAGCGCGTCGTGGGTGTGGGGGGAGATCACGTGGTCTGCTGCGACAAGGAGGGGAGGATCCAGGTGAACGGCCGGTCGGTCGACGAGTCGACTTTCCTGTATCCCGGCGACAGCCCGTCCACGGCCGCCTTCGACGTGGTCGTGCCCGACGACGCCCTGTTCGTTCTGGGCGACCACCGCAGCCGCTCCAGCGACTCCCGGGACCATCTGGGCTCACCGGGCGGCGGCATGATCCCCGTCGGCCACGTGATCGGCCGCGCCGACTGGATCGTCTGGCCCTTCGCCCACCTCACCCGTCTCTCGCGTCCGAGCGCCTACGCGCACGTGCCCGGCTCGGAGGGCGCCCGTGGGTAACCGCGGCAAGCCGCGCGGCCTCCCGGACAGCGCCGCGGACAATCTCCTGCCCACCGGCGTGCGGCGCACCGCCGGCCCGGGCCCCGGCCGCTCCCGGGCGGAGCGGCGCAAGCTGCAGCGCAAGGTCAAGCGCAAGCGCAGGCGATCGGCCGTGCGGGAGATACCACTGCTGGTCGGCGTCGCCGTCCTGATCGCCCTGGTTCTGAAGACGTTCCTGGTGCAGGCCTTCGTGATCCCGTCCGGCTCCATGGAACAGACCATCCGGATCGGCGACCGGGTCCTGGTCGACAAGTTCACCCCGTGGTTCGGCTCCAGGCCCGAGCGCGGGGACGTCGTCGTGTTCAAGGACCCCGGCGGCTGGCTCGACGACGAACAGACCACCGCCAAGAAGGCGGATCCGGTCGTCGTCAAGCAGATCAAGGAAGGGCTCACCTTCATCGGTCTGCTGCCGTCCGACAACGAGAAGGACCTCATCAAGCGGGTCGTCGGGGTGGGCGGCGATCACGTCAAGTGCTGTGACGCGCAGGGGCGGGTCACCGTCAACGGTGTTCCGCTGGAAGAGGGAAGCTACCTCTACCCCGGCAACACCCCCTCGGACGACCCGTTCGACATCACCGTCCCCCAGGGGCGGCTGTGGGTGATGGGCGACCACCGGGCCAACTCCGCCGATTCCCGGGCGCATCGCAACACCGACTACGGCGGCACCGTCTCGGAGGACGAGGTGGTCGGCCGGGCCATGGTGATCGCCTGGCCCCTCGGTCACTGGATCCGTCTCAAGGAACCGCAAACTTTCTCCTCGGTGACCGGCTCGACGGTCGGGGCGACCGCCGCCGCCCGGCCGTCGCATAGGGTTGCTTCCGACGGTCCGAACGGATCGATCGGAAGACTCCCGACCCCTGCGGAACTCCCGCTCGTTATGGGAGTGGTGGGCCTGCGTCGTATGTGGGGCAGGCAGCGGCACAAGGTGAGGAGTTGGCGTGGGGGATGTGGCGGTTGGCGCACGGTCCGGGCACGACGGCGAGGAGCACCGCGGGCACCCCGTGGGCGCGGCCGACCCGGTCGCGGACAGCGCCGTGACCTCCGGGAGTGACCCCGTGGCGGGCGGCGACGGTCCGCCGCCGGACGAACCGCCCCGGACCGGCGGCGACGGTCCGGACGGCCCGGCGCCGAAGGCGAAGAAACCCCGCTCCTTCTGGAAGGAGCTGCCGATCCTGATCGGCATCGCACTGGTTCTCGCGCTCCTGATCAAGACGTTCCTGGTGCAGGCCTTCTCCATCCCGTCGGCCTCGATGGAGAACACCCTCAAGATCGGCGACCGGGTTCTCGTCGACAAGCTGACCCCGTGGTTCGGCTCCGAGCCGGAGCGCGGCGAGGTCATCGTCTTCCATGACCCCGACAACTGGCTCGCGGGCGAGAACACCGTCGAGCCGAACGCCTTCCAGACCCTCCTCAGCTGGATCGGCCTGATGCCGTCGGCGGAGGAGAAGGACCTGATCAAGCGGGTCATCGGCGTCGGCGGAGACACCGTCGCCTGCAAGGGCACCGGCCCGCTCACGGTCAACGGCAAGGCGCTGAACGAGCCGTACGTGTACCCCGGCAACACCCCGTGCAGCCAGGACGACCAGGGCGGCCAGTTCTCGGTGAAGGTCCCCAAGGGCTACGTCTGGGTCATGGGCGACCACCGCCAGAACTCGCGGGACTCGCGTTACAACCAGTCGGACAAGAACCACGGCATGGTGCCCGTCGACCAGGTCGTCGGTCGCGCCATCGTCAAGGCCTGGCCGCTCACCCACTGGGGCACGCTGCCGGTGCCGGACACCTTCGAGCAGACCGGTCTGAACGACAGGTCCGCGGCGTCCGCGGCCCTCACCGTCGCGCCGCAGGGTCTCGCCCTCGCCGGGGTCGTACCGGTGGTCCTGTGGCGGCGCCGGCGCAGCGGGGACTCCGGGACCCGCTGACCGCGAGGCCCCGGCGGCCCGCCGGGCCCTCTCTCGGCAAACCCTTTCCCAAGCGTGTGACCTCGGCCTGCGAAGACCGGGCCGAACCGGGCGGGGCCGGGAAAGAGGGGCTGACCGGGTTCGGTACCGCCGGGTAGGGTGCGGGTCCATGGGTGGCGAGAGCACTACACGAACGGCCCCGCACAGCGGCGGTGGCACCAGCAGCGGCCCGGTGGGCAGCCGGACCGGACAGCGACTGTCCGGACTGGCCGTCGCACTGGGCCTCGTGCTGTTCCTCGGCGGGTTCGCCTGGGGAGCCCTGCTCTACCGGCCCTACACCGTGCCCACCAGCTCCATGAGCCCGACGATCGCCGCCGGCGACCGCGTGCTCGCCCAGCGCGTCGACGGCGGCGAGGTGCACCGCGGGGACGTGGTCGTCTTCACCGACAAGACCTGGGTGAGCAACGCGCCCGTGGTCAAGCGCGTGGTCGCGGTCGGCGGCGACACGGTCTCCTGCTGCACCGACGGCAAGCTGACCGTCAACGGCAAGCAGATCGAGGAACCGTATCTGCCGCCGGGCACGCTGGCCGAGATCAAGAACTTCCCGACCGTGACGGTCCCCGAGGGCAGGCTCTTCCTCCTCGGCGACGAGCGCCAGGGCTCCCTGGACTCCACCGCCCACCTCACCGACGCGGCCCAGGGCACGGTGGCGCGCAGCGCCGTCAAGGCCCGCGTCGACGCCGTGGTCTGGCCCATGAAGGGCATGCTGAAGCGGCCCACGGGCTTCACGGACCTCGGCGCGCTCTCCGAGCCGGGTCCGCTGGGCACGATCGGCTGGCTGATCGTCGGCGGCGCCGTGCTGGTGCTCGGTGGCGGCGCATACGGCCCGATCGCCAAGCGGACGGGCCGCCGCCGTACCCGGCCGGAGCCCGCCGGTGCCCGCTGAGCCGGCGGACGAGCCGACCGGCGTGGGCGTCGACTCCTACGAGGGCGGGCTGCGCAAGGTGGCGCGGGTCGTCCTGCTCGACCCGCAGGACCGCATCCTGCTGCTCCACGGCCATGAACCGGACGACCCCGCCGACCACTGGTGGTTCACGCCCGGCGGCGGTGTGGAGGGCGACGAGACCCTTGAGGAGGCCGCTCTGCGGGAACTCGTCGAGGAGACCGGCATCACCGAGGTCGACCTCGGCCCCGTGCTGTGGCGGCGGAGGTGCTCATTCCCCTTCGCCGGACGCCGCTGGGACCAGGACGAGTGGTACTACCTCGCCCGGACGACGGTGACGGCGACCCGGGCGACGGCCCTGACCGAGCTGGAACGGCGCAGTGTCGCCGGAGCGCGCTGGTGGACGTGTCAGGAACTGACCCAGGCACATGAGACGGTGTATCCGACCAGACTCGCCGAGCTGCTGCGCAGGCTGCTCGACGAAGGTCCCCCGGCCGGACCGGTGACCCTTGAGACGGAAATCGTCTAGGGGCACTCGGGACTGGCGCACAATGGGGGGATCGCACGGCTGAAGGGGAACATGCCATGAGCGCCGAGGACCTCGAGAAGTACGAGACCGAGATGGAGCTGAAGCTCTACCGGGAGTACCGCGATGTCGTCGGTCTGTTCAAATACGTGATCGAGACCGAGCGTCGTTTCTATCTGACCAACGACTACGAGATGCAGGTGCACTCGGTCCAGGGCGAGGTGTTCTTCGAGGTGTCGATGGCCGACGCCTGGGTGTGGGACATGTACCGACCGGCCCGCTTCGTGAAGCAGGTGAGGGTCCTCACGTTCAAGGACGTGAACATCGAGGAGCTGAACAAGAGCGACCTGGAGCTTCCGGGGAACTGACCCCCCGGCCGCGGGCCCCGCCGGGTGCACGCCGCCTGCCCGGTGAGTGCCCCCGCCGGCCGGCGGCTGAGCCGGACCCCCCGGGCGGGTGACGGAGTTCTCCACAGTCGCCGGTCCGTCCACCAAGATCCTTTCGGTGGAGGCGGATGCGTGAACGTTGGCGCCGGAGGTGGTGCCGACATGAACGCACAGCTGGCACGTGGTGCACTCGGCAGGTACGGCGAGGAGCTGGCCGCCCGGCGGCTGGCCGAGACGGGGATGACGGTCCTGCAGCGCAACTGGCGCTGCGGCAGGAGCGGCGAGATCGACATCGTCGCGAGGGACGGCGACGTCCTGGTGGTCTGCGAGGTGAAGACCCGCAGGGGCGGCGGCTTCCAGCACCCGATGGCCGCGGTGACGCCGGAGAAGGCGGAGCGCCTGCGCGGGCTCGCCGAGCGATGGATCCAGGCACACGGCGGAGCCCCGCCGGGCGGCGTCCGGATCGACCTGGTCGGCGTGGTCCTGCCGCGCCGCGGAGCCGCCGTCGTGCAGCACGCGCGGGGGGTGGCCTGAGATGGGCTTCGCGCGTACGTGTGCGGTGGCGCTGGTGGGCGTCGAGGGCGTGGTCGTCGAGGTCCAGGCCGACCTCGAACCCGGAGTGGCGGCGTTCACCCTGGTGGGGCTGCCGGACAAGAGCCTGAGCGAGAGCCGGGACCGGGTGCGGGCGGCGGTGGTGAACTCGGGCGGCGAGTGGCCGCAGAAGAAGCTCACGGTGGGCCTCAGCCCCGCCTCCGTGCCCAAGGGCGGATCGGGCTTCGACCTCGCCGTGGCTTGTGCGGTGCTCGGCGCGGCGGAACGGATCGACCCGCGGGTGCTCGCCGACATCGTGATGATCGGCGAGCTGGGCCTGGACGGGCGGGTGCGGCCGGTGCGGGGCGTCCTCCCCGCGGTGCTGGCCGCCGCGACCGCCGGATACGAGCAGGTGGTCGTGCCCGAGAGCGCGGCCGCCGAGGCCGCGCTGGTGCCGGGCGTCTCCGTGCTCGGAGTGCGCAGCCTGCGGCAGCTCATCGCCGTCCTCGCCGACGAGCCCGTGCCCGAGGAGGATCCGGACGAGACGGGCCGCCCGGATCCGCTCCTGGCCGGCCTGCGGGTGCCCGGCACGGGCGAGGCCACCGGCATGGGCGCCGCTCACCCGGAGCAGGAGCACGACCTCGCGGACGTGGTCGGCCAGCGTTCGGCGCGCACCGCGGTGGAGGTGGCCGCCGCGGGCGGACACCATCTGTTCCTGGAGGGCCCGCCCGGCGCCGGCAAGACGATGCTCGCGGAGCGTCTGCCGACGGTGCTGCCCACGCTGTGCAGGGAGGAGTCGCTGGAAGTCACGGCGGTGCACTCGGTGGCCGGTCTGCTGCCGCCCGGCAAGCCTCTGATCGACGTGCCCCCGTACTGCGCCCCGCACCACTCGGCCACGATGCAGTCACTGGTCGGCGGCGGCCCCGGCATCGCCCGCCCCGGCGCGGTCTCGCTGGCCCATCGGGGCGTGCTCTTCCTCGACGAGACCCCCGAGTTCGGCAGCCGGGTCCTCGACGCCCTGCGGCAGCCGCTCGAATCGGGGCACGTGGTGATCGCGCGCAGCGCGGGCGTCGTACGGTTCCCGGCGCGGTTTCTCATGGTGCTCGCCGCCAACCCGTGCCCGTGCGGGCGGTTCTCGCTGCGCGACGCCCTGTGCGACTGTTCGCCCGCCGCGGTCCGCCGCTACCAGGCGCGGCTCTCCGGGCCGCTGCTCGACCGGGTCGACCTGCGTGTGGAGGTCGACGCGGTCAGCCGGGCCGAGCTCGCGCACCGCGGGCCCGGAGGCGAGTCCACAACGACCGTCGCCGACCGGGTGCGGGCCGCCCGGGAGCGCGCGGCGGCCCGGCTGGCGGGCACTCCGTGGCGGACCAACTCCGAAGTGCCGGGGCGGGAGCTGCGCCACCGCTGGCACGCGGCGGTCGGCGCGATGGACGAGGCGGAGCGGAACCTGGAGCGCGGGACGCTGACCGCCCGCGGGCTCGACCGTGTGCTGCGGGTCGCCTGGACGGTCGCCGACCTGGTCGGCCACGACCGGCCGGACGCGACGGACGTGGCACTGGCCCTCCAGCTGCGCACGGGGGTTCCCCGCGGGGTGCCGATGGCTCTCGGGGCCCTCACGTGAACGGCGGCGTCCGGGCCGACGACCGGCTGGCCCGGGTCTTCCTCTGCCGGGTCGTCGAGCCCGGCGACGAGGTCGGCGGTCAGTGGGTGCGCAAGCGTGGCGCGCGGGAGGTGGTGCGCCGGCTGTGCGCGGACGGGGAGCCGCTGCCGGGAGTGACCGCACGGCGGTGGGCCGGGCTCAGGGCGCGCGCCCAGCTGGCCGATCCGGAGCGGGACCTGGCCCTCGCCGAGAAGGCCGGGGTGCGGTTCGTGTGCCCGGGCGACGCGGAGTGGCCGGGGACGCTGGAAGAGCTCGGGGACGCCCGGCCGCTCGGGCTCTGGGTGCGGGGGCGGCCCAGCCTGCGGATGTGGGCGCTGCGCTCGGTGGCCGTCGTCGGCGCCCGCGCCTGCACCGAGTACGGCGCCCACATGGCCGCCTCCCTCGCCTGCGGCCTCGCCGAACGCGGCTGGGTGGTCGTGTCCGGCGGCGCCTACGGGGTCGACGGAGCCGCCCACCGGGGCGCCCTCGGCGCAGGCGGCGCCACCGTCGCCGTCCTCGCGTGCGGGGTGGACCAGCCCTATCCGCGGGGTCACACACAGTTGATCGGCAGGATCGCCGAACAGGGTCTGGTGATCGGGGAGTTGCCGCCGGGCGAGCACCCGACGCCGAGCCGCTTCATCCTGCGCAACCGGGTGATCGCCGCGCTCACCCGGGGCACGGTCGTCGTGGAGGCCGCCCATCGCAGCGGCTCGCTGGTCACCGCCCGGGCGGCACAACGCCTGGGACGGCACACGATAGGAGTGCCGGGCCCGGCCACCAGCGGCCTCTCCGCAGGGGTGCACGAACTGCTGCGGGAGGAGGCCGTGCTGGTCACCGATGCCGCGGAGATCGTCGAGCTGGTCGGTGACATGGGCGAACTGGCGCCCGCCCGGCGCGGGCCGGCGCTGCCGCGCGACCTCCTGGAGCCGGGGGCCCGGCGAGTGCTGGCCGCGCTCCCGGCACGCCGGACCGCGGCGGTCGACGAGATCGCCCGCGAAGCCCGGACGACACCGGACGACGCGATCGCGAGGCTGTACGAGCTCAGAGCGCTCGGATACGTCGAACGACACGGCGACGGCTGGAAGTTGACACGCCAGGCGATGGTCTCCGTTCGAGGGGATCGGCCTCCGGGTTGACTCCGGGGGTTCGGCCGTCCGGGGGAACGCCGAAAGCCTTGTGGAGTCCGGTAGTTGACGCGACCTCGTGATGGCGACCCCGATCGACCTGCCCCGGGAGGGCGCCAAGCGGAACGTATCTGCGTACCGGTCGCACCGCGAACTTCGCGCACCGCGACACCGCAGTCACGCTACGCTCACGAGGATTCCGTCACAGACCGGCACCACTGCACCACCTGGTAACACCTTCACCCACCCCGACGCACTTCACTGCAGAACGGCACAAGGCGACGAATGCCTCAGCACACCTCCGGGTCCGACCGGGCGGCGATCCCCCCAGCCGCCCGTGACGGTGGCAGCGTGCGGCCGCCCGCTCCCTCGACGCTCGACGAGCTGTGGCGCTCGTACAAGGCGACGGGCGACGAGCGGCTGCGGGAGCAGTTGATCCTGCACTACTCGCCGCTGGTGAAGTACGTGGCGGGAAGGGTGAGCGTCGGCCTGCCCCCCAACGTGGAGCAGGCCGACTTCGTGTCCTCCGGGGTCTTCGGGCTGATCGACGCGATCGAGAAGTTCGACGTCGACCGGGAGATCAAGTTCGAGACGTACGCGATCACCCGGATCCGCGGCGCGATGATCGACGAGCTGCGGGCGCTGGACTGGATCCCGAGGTCGGTCCGGCAGAAGGCGCGCAACGTGGAGCGGGCCTACGCCACGTTGGAGGCACGGCTGAGGCGGACCCCGTCGGAGTGCGAGGTCGCGGCCGAGCTGGGCATCGCCGTCGAGGACTTGCACGCCGTGTTCAGTCAGTTGTCGCTGGCCAACGTGGTGGCGCTGGAGGAGCTGCTGCACGTCGGCGGCGAGGGCGGCGACCGGCTGAGTCTGATGGACACGCTGGAGGACACGGCCGCCGACAACCCGGTGGAGGTGGCCGAGGACCGGGAGCTCAGGCGGTTCCTCGCCCGGGCGATCAACACGCTGCCCGACCGGGAGAAGACGGTCGTCACCCTGTACTACTACGAGGGGCTGACGCTCGCCGAGATCGGGAACGTGCTGGGTGTGACCGAGAGCAGGGTCAGTCAGATCCACACCAAGTCGGTGCTCCAGCTGCGGGCCAAACTGGCGAGCTTCGGTCGCTGACCCGCCCGTTGCCGGTGCCGGCGGGCGCAGTCACTCCCGCAGGGCGTGGCACGTCCGTAAAATGGACGACGTGCCAAGGATTCGAGCGGCCTCCGTGGCCGAGCACCGGTCGATGCAGCGTGCCGCCCTGCTGGACGCGGCACGTTCCCTGTTGTCCGAGGGCGGGACGGAAGCGCTGACGTTCCCGGCCCTCGCCGAGCGGACGGGTCTCGCGCGCTCGTCCGTGTACGAGTACTTCCGTTCGCGGGCCGCCGTGGTCGAGGAGCTGTGCGAGGTCGACTTCCCCGTGTGGACGGCGGAGGTCGAGGCCGCGATGACCGCGGCCGACGGCGCCGAGGCCAAGGTCGAGGCGTACGTGCGACGGCAGCTCGCCCTGGTCGGGGACCGGCGGCACCGGGCCGTCGTGGCGATCTCGGCCAGCGAGCTGGACGCCGGAGCCAGGGAGAAGATCCGGGCGGCGCACGGCGGCCTCGTGGCGATGATCGGAGAGGCGCTGGCCGAGCTGGGTCATGCGCAGCCCCGGCTGGCGGCGATGCTTCTGCAGGGCGTCGTGGACGCGGCGGTACGGCGGATCGAGCTGGGCGCCGCGGAGGACCCGTCGGCGATCACGGAGGCTGCGGTCGGCATGGTCCTACGAGGAGTCCGCGGCTGAACCTCGCCCTGCCGCCCTGCCGCCCTGCCGCCCTGCGCCCAGCCGGCCCGGCGGCCGAAGGGTGGCGGCGGCCGCGGCGCGGCGGGGGTGGCGGGGGCTCCCGGGCCGGATCACGGCAAGGGGACGCCCAGTACCGGCAGGAGTCTGGAGGGGGCCGTGCGCCGCAGCCACGGCGGCAGCAGGGACAACGGGTCGAGGTAGGTCTCGCCGCGCCGCAGCCCCCAGTGCACACAGCTCCGCGCGCAGTGCCGGTCCGACGGCTCCACCGTCCCGACCACCTGGCCCGGGCTCACCTGGTCCCCCTCGCGCACCGACGCCCGCACGGGCTCGTACGTCGTGCGCAGCGGCGGCATGCCCGTGGCCGTCAGCTCCACCGAGACCACGCCCCGGCCGGCCACCTGGCCGGCGAATGACACCCGTCCGGCTGCCACGGCCCGTACCGGTGCGCCCGGCGGGGCCGCCAGGTCGACCCCTCGATGGCCGCGGGCGTACGGCGTCGCCGGAGGTTCCCAGCCGCGTACCACCGGCGGACGCGTGCCCACCGGCCACGTCCGGCCGATCGCCGGAACGGGCAGCGCCTCACCGCCGCCCTCGGCCTCACCGCCGGCCTCGGCCGGGGTGGGGCCGGGGGGCGGGGAGGCCGACGGCTGGGTCGCTGAGACAGGCGGGGCCGTCGGCGTCGTCGGCGCTGACGAGCTCGACATTCTCGGCAGGGTCGGCGGGCTCGGCAGGGTCGGGAGGGCGGATGTGGTCGACGAGCCCGGCGAGGTCGGCGGGCCTGGTGGAGCGGACGGGCCCGGCGGGGCGGAAGGGTGCGGCAGGGCGGACGGGAGCTGTGGGGCGGACAAGCCGGGTCGGGCGGGTGGACCGGCCCACGCCGTGGACGTCAGCGTCATGATCGACAGGAGCAGCGCCAGGCCGCTGAGGCATCGCTTCGCATACATGACCGAACCGTCCCGCATCCCGCCGATCACGGCTGTGGCCTGTGGACAGCGCGCCACTTGTGGACAGCGGCGTCACCCGGCACCCCGCGGGTCCCGTACACTTCTTCTGGCGATCCGGGTCACCGGGTCGACTTCGCACGCCCCGATATCGGGGGCCCGGCCACGGTCGGTCTTCCGGTATCCGCGCCCCTCGGTCCTTAGTGGCTCGGCGCATCGCGGGCGTCAGGCGCGGGAGCCGCCCGGTTCCCGCGGCACAACCGAGAAACCCAAGGAGAACGGCCATGGCCGTCGTCACGATGCGGGAGCTGCTGGAAAGCGGCGTCCACTTCGGTCACCAGACCCGTCGCTGGAACCCGAAGATGAAGCGCTTCATCTTCACCGAGCGCAACGGCATCTACATCATCGACCTGCTCCAGTCGCTGTCGTACATCGACCGCGCCTACGAGTTCGTCAAGGAGACCGTCGCCCACGGCGGCACGGTCATGTTCGTCGGCACGAAGAAGCAGGCGCAGGAGGCCATCGCCGAGCAGGCCACCCGCGTCGGCATGCCCTACGTCAACCAGCGCTGGCTGGGCGGCATGCTCACCAACTTCTCGACCGTCTACAAGCGCCTGCAGCGCCTCAAGGAGCTCGAGCTCATCGACTTCGAGGACGTCGCCGCCTCGGGTCTGACGAAGAAGGAGCTCCTGGTCCTCTCGCGTGAGAAGGCCAAGCTCGAGAAGACCCTCGGTGGTATCCGCGAGATGTCCAAGGTCCCCAGCGCCGTCTGGATCGTGGACACCAAGAAGGAGCACATCGCGGTCGGTGAGGCCCGGAAGCTCAACATCCCGGTCGTCGCCATCCTCGACACCAACTGCGACCCCGACGAGGTCGACTACAAGATCCCGGGCAACGACGACGCGATCCGCTCCGTCACCCTGCTCACCCGCGTGATCGCCGACGCCGTCGCCGAGGGCCTCATCTCCCGTTCCGGCGTCGCCACCGGCGACAAGGGCGACAAGGCCGCCGGCGAGCCGCTGGCCGCGTGGGAGCGCGACCTGCTCGAGGGCGAGAAGAAGGCCGACGCCGAGAAGGCGGACGAGGCTGCCGAGAAGCCGGCCGAGGCCGCTGCCGACGAGGCTCCGGCCGCCGAGGCTCCCGCCGCCGAGGCCGCTGCCGACGAGGCTCCCGCCGCCGAGGCCGCTCCGGCCGCCGAGGGCGAGCAGGCCTGAGTCAGGCCGTGAGCCGTACGGTCGCCACGCGGTCCGTACGGTCGTAGGGCGAAGTGACGGCGGGAGGCACCGGGAGTGCCGCCCGCCGTCCACCCACAGCCCGCAGATCTTCGTAGATCTTCGAGACTTCGAACTCCGAGAGAGATTCACAGATCATGGCGAACTACACCGCCGCCGACGTCAAGAAGCTCCGTGAGCTCACCGGCGCCGGCATGATGGACTGCAAGAAGGCGCTGGACGAGGCCGAGGGCATCGTCGACAAGGCCGTCGAGGCGCTCCGCATCAAGGGCCAGAAGGGCGTCGCCAAGCGCGAGGGCCGCTCCGCCGAGAACGGCGCCGTGGTCTCGGTCATTGCCGACGACAACTCCTCCGGCGTCATCGTCGAGCTGAAGTGCGAGACCGACTTCGTCGCCAAGGGCGACAAGTTCCAGGCCGTCGCGAGCGCGATCGCCGAGCACGTGGCGAAGACCGCCCCGGCCGACATCGCGGCGCTGCTCGGCTCCGAGATCGAGCCCGGCAAGACCGTCCAGGCGTTCGTGGACGAGGCCAACGCCAACCTCGGCGAGAAGATCGTGCTGGACCGCTTCGCGCAGTTCACCGACGGCTACGTCACCGCGTACATGCACCGCACGATGCCCGACCTCCCCCCGCAGATCGGTGTCCTCGTCGAGCTCGACAAGCCGAACGCCGAGATCGCCAAGGGCGTCGCCCAGCACATCGCCGCCTTCGCGCCGAAGTACCTCTCCAAGGAGGACGTGCCGGCCGAGGTCGTCGAGTCCGAGCGCCGCGTCGCCGAGGAGACCACCCGCGCCGAGGGCAAGCCCGAGGCCGCCCTGCCGAAGATCGTCGAGGGTCGCCTCAACGGCTTCTTCAAGGACGCCACGCTGCTCGGCCAGCCGTACGCGCTGGACAACAAGAAGTCGGTCCAGAAGGTTCTGGACGAGGCCGGTGTCACCCTGAAGCGCTTCTCGCGCATCAAGGTCGGCATCTGAGTCCGTACCGCGATCGACGCGTCGGCCCGATAGGGTCGGGTGCAGTCGTCCGGTACGCCGTCACGCGCACGCGTGGCGGACGACAGCAGATCTGACGAGGAGGCCATTGCCGCGCATGGGATGCGAACGACACCCCACCGGCAGTGGCCTTCTTCGTTTGTGCACCACGCGAAAGAGGCGGGAACTCCCATGACCACCAAGGCCCAGAAGAGCGACGACGGCAAGGTACACGGCCGGTTCCTGCTGAAGCTGTCCGGAGAGGCGTTCTCCGGCGGCGGGGGCCTCGGCGTGGACCCCGACGTGGTGCACAAGATCGCCCGCGAGATCGCCGCGGTCGTGCGTGACGGCGCCGAGATCGCGGTCGTCATCGGCGGCGGCAACTTCTTCCGCGGGGCCGAACTCCAGCAGCGCGGCATGGACCGCGCGCGCTCGGACTACATGGGGATGCTCGGCACCGTCATGAACTGCCTCGCCCTCCAGGACTTCCTGGAGAAGGAGGGCATCGACAGCCGGGTGCAGACCGCCATCACCATGGGCCAGGTCGCCGAGCCGTACATCCCGTTGCGCGCCGTGCGGCACCTGGAGAAGGGCCGTGTGGTGATCTTCGGCGCCGGCATGGGCATGCCCTACTTCTCCACCGACACCACCGCCGCGCAGCGCGCCCTGGAGATCGACGCCGAGGCGCTGCTCATGGGCAAGAACGGCGTGGACGGCGTCTACGACTCCGACCCCAAGACCAACCCGGCGGCCGTCAAGTTCGACGCCCTCGGGTACGGCGAGGTCATCACGCGCGAGCTGAAGGTCGCCGACGCCACGGCGGTCACGCTGTGCCGCGACAACAAACTCCCGATTCTCGTCTTCGAGCTTCTCGCGGAGGGCAATATCGCTCGCGCCGTCAAGGGTGAGAAGATCGGCACGCTCGTGGACGAGCAAGGCGGCCGAGCCTGACCGGTGGAATCCCGGTTTCGCACGACAACACCTGACCGGGGGGCGGACCCTGGTCGGGGGATGGACAATGTCCTGCCGGTCGGGAACCGTGCAGGAAGAAGACGCGACGCAGCCGGCCGCCGCCCCGCAAGGATCCGCAGCCGGGCCTACTCAAGACACGCAGGAGCAAGTGGTGATCGAAGAGACCCTCCTCGAGGCCGAGGAGAAGATGGAGAAGGCCGTCGTCGTCGCCAAGGAGGACTTCGCCGCGATCCGCACCGGCCGTGCGCACCCGGCGATGTTCAACAAGATCGTCGCCGACTACTACGGTGCACCGACGCCGATCAACCAGCTGGCCTCGTTCTCCGTGCCGGAGCCGCGCATGGCGGTGGTGACCCCGTTCGACAAGACCGCGCTGCGCAACATCGAGCAGGCGATCCGCGACTCCGACCTGGGCGTCAACCCGAGCAACGACGGCAACATCATCCGCGTGGTGTTCCCCGAGCTGACCGAGGAGCGCCGCCGCGACTACATCAAGGTCGCCAAGGGCAAGGGCGAGGACGCCAAGGTGTCCATCCGCGCGGTCCGCCGCAAGGCCAAGGACGCGATCGACAAGCTCGTCAAGGACGGCGAGGTCGGCGAGGACGAGGGCCGCCGTGCGGAGAAGGAGCTCGACGACACCACCGCGAAGTACGTCGCCCAGGTGGACGAGCTCCTGAAGCACAAGGAATCAGAGCTGCTCGAGGTCTGATGAACGACTCTTCCTGGGGCTCACCGCCGCACGCCGGACCGAGGGCCGGGTACTGGGGGCCCGTCGACCAGGGGCAGGGACCTGTCCAGGGGGCCGCCCCGGCGGGTCCCGCGTACGATGCGCCTGAGGCGCAGCAGACTCGCCCCATGCCCATCGTCCCCGACGCACCCGCACACGGCGGTCACCAGGATGACGACCGGGGGGCCGCTCGGCCGGGCGGCCCCTTGTTCCGAGACGAGAACTACGGCGGCGCGCCCTACGGCACCCAGCCCTACGGCAACGCCGCCCGCGTCAACGACACCCCGTCGGCACAGCCCCCTGCGGCGGTGCCGCAGAATCCGGAGCCCATGCCCCACGCCCCCCAGCCTGCGCCCGCACCGCAGAAGAAGAGCGCGGGCCGAGACCTGGGCGCGGCCATAGGGGTCGGCGTCGGGCTCGGCGCGGTGAT
Organism: Streptomyces sp. P3; assembly: GCF_003032475.1. Lineage (NCBI taxonomy): Bacteria > Bacillati > Actinomycetota > Actinomycetes > Kitasatosporales > Streptomycetaceae > Streptomyces > Streptomyces sp. P3. Next base: position 323,254 of record NZ_CP028369.1, on the reverse strand, counting down.
CGTCGCGTCGCTGTTCGTCGTCAAGGCCGTGTTCGTCGGAGTGATAGCGGTCGCCGTCGTCGTGGGTCTGTGGGAGCTGACCAGCAGGCTGCAGGAGCGCAAGGGCATCAGGGCGCCGCTCGTGCCGCTCGCGGTCGGCGGGGCCGCGATGGTCGTCGCCGGATACGTCCGGGGCCCCGAGGGCGCCTGGGTCGCCATGGCCCTCACCGCGCTCGCGGTGCTGGTCTGGCGTATGACCGAACCGCCCGAGGGTTACCTCAAGGACGTCACCGCCGGCGTCTTCGCGGCCTTCTACGTTCCGTTCCTGGCCACGTTCGTCGCCCTGATGCTCACCGCCGACGACGGCGCCTTCCGCGTCCTGATCTTCCTGCTCCTGACGGTCGTCAGCGACACGGGCGCGTACGCCGTCGGCTGGCGCTTCGGCAAGACCAAGCTCGCCCCGCGCATCAGCCCCGGCAAGACCCGCGAGGGCCTGCTCGGCGCGGTGTCGTTCGCGATGGTCGCCGGTGCGCTGTGCATGGAGTTCCTGATCGACGACGGCACCTGGTGGCAGGGTCTGTTGCTCGGCTTCGCCGTCGCGGTCAGCGCCACACTCGGCGACCTGGGCGAGTCCATGATCAAGCGGGATCTGGGCATCAAGGACATGGGCACCCTGCTCCCGGGCCACGGCGGCATCATGGACCGCCTGGACAGTCTCCTGCCGACGGCACCGGTGGTCTGGGCCCTGTTCGTCCTGTTCGCGGGTTCGAGCTGACGACGGCGTGTCGACGGCTCGTGCGGGCCTCTGCTCCGTTCTTCGGGGCGGGGGCCCGTTGCCGTGGCCCGGTGAGCGGCCGAGTGGGACGATTCTGGTGAGGGAGGAGGTCTCCAGTGTTTTGGGGGGTCTCTCGAAAGGGCGGCTTTCATGTCCCACTTCCGCGAATCGATAGATGTCGACCGCAGCCCCGAGGACGTATGGGCGTATGTCGTCGACCCTTCCCACCTGCCCGAATGGCAGCAGAGCGCGATCTCGGCGCATGCGGTGGATCCCGGGCCCGTCGGTGTCGGCTCCCGGGTGCGGATCACCCGGCACATCGGCCGCCGGGAGCTGCCGATGACCATGGAGTACACGGAGTACGACCCACCGCATGCCTGGGGTCTGAAGGGCCTCGACGGACCCATCCGCGGAAGAGTGCAGGGTGAGATCACTCCGCTCGACGACGGTCGCCGATCCCGGGTGACCCTGGATCTCGACTTCGAGGGCAAGGGCGTCGGCAAGGTTCTGCTGCCCCTCGTGGTCCGTCACCAGGTCCGCAGGGAACTGCCGAACAACGAGCGGTTGCTGAAGGACCGGCTGGAACACGGGGCCGCGTCGACGTGACGGCGAGGACGTGCTGGTGAACCCGCACGTGCTCGGAGCTCCCGCAGGGCAGAACCTGGTGCTGCACTTGCTCCCGTGCCGCCGGAGTGACGGGCGGTGGCGTCGCTGTCCGGGCACGGCCGGTCAGGGGCCGGCTGAGTCCCGGGGCCGTTCCTGAGCCGTCCGAAGCCGACCGACGCCGACAGACGTCACCGAGGGGTGACCACCCCCACCCCCCTCTGGCCTGGGCCCCCGGAGATGATCTGCGACACTGGTCGTGTTATGCCTAAGCCCGGAGAACTCACATTCGTCGCCCCCCGCGGAGCTCAGAAGCCGCCGCGGCATCTTGCCGATCTCTCGCCCGCCGAGCGGAAGGAGGCCGTGGCGGAGGTCGGGGAGAAGCCCTTTCGTGCCAAGCAGCTGTCGCAGCACTACTTCGCGCGCTACGCGCACGACCCGGCGGAGTGGACCGACATCCCCGCCGGTTCCCGCGAGAAGCTGCGCGAGGCGCTGTTGCCGGACCTGATGTCGGTCGTGCGGCACCTGTCGACGGACCAGGGGACCACGCGCAAGACGCTGTGGCGGCTGTTCGACGGCACGCTCGTGGAGTCGGTGCTGATGCGGTACCCGGACCGGGTGACCATGTGCATCAGCTCGCAGGCCGGATGCGGGATGAACTGCCCGTTCTGCGCGACCGGGCAGGCGGGGCTCGACCGGAACCTGTCCACCGCCGAGATCGTGCACCAGATCGTCGACGGGATGCGGGCGCTGCGCGACGGGGAGGTTCCCGGCGGGCCGGCGCGGCTGTCGAACATCGTCTTCATGGGGATGGGCGAGCCGCTCGCCAACTACAAGCGGGTCGTCAACGCCATCCGCGCGCTGACCGACCCGGCACCCGACGGGCTCGGGCTCTCCCAGCGGGGGATCACCGTGTCGACCGTCGGTCTCGTGCCGGCCATCCACCGGTTCGTCGACGAGGGCTTCAAGTGCCGGCTCGCGATCTCCCTGCACGCCCCTGACGACGAGCTGCGCGACACGCTCGTCCCCGTGAACACGCGGTGGAAGGTGCGCGAGGTACTGGACGCCGGGTTCGAGTACACCGAGCGCTCCGGCCGCCGGCTGTCCATCGAGTACGCGCTGATCAGGGACATCAACGACCAGGCCTGGCGTGGCGACCGGCTCGGCCGGCTGCTGCGCGGCAAGCCCGTGCACGTCAACCTGATCCCGCTGAACCCGACCCCGGGCTCGAAGTGGACGGCGTCCCGGCCCGAGGACGAGAAGGCGTTCGTCGAGGCGATCGCCGCCCACGGGGTGCCGGTCACCGTCCGGGACACCCGTGGTCAGGAGATCGACGGCGCCTGTGGTCAGCTCGCGGCCACGGAGAGGTAATCTGGCCACATCACATCGTCAGATTCGGACATCTTCATATTCCGACAGGGGAGCGCCACAGCGCTGAGAGTGCGGCAACCGGGCCGCAGACCCTCTGAACCTCGCCCAGGTCATTCTGGGTAGGAAGTTCGGTCATCACTCGAGCTGTTGCGCCCTGCCCGGTGTCCCGCGTGGACACCGGGCAGGGCCGCGTCTCTTCCTGGTCCAGCCCAGGAGGAAAACCAGTGCAGAACAAGACCTTCGTCGCCGCGGCCGTCGGGCTCGGCCTGGTCGCGCTCTCCGCGTGCGGGTCGTCGACGGACGCGACGGGCACGGCGGCGGAATCCAAGACCGTCACCCTCGTCAGCCACAACTCGTGGGCCGTCTCCAAGAGCGTGCTGGCCGACTTCGAGAAGCAGTCCGGCTACCGGGTGAAGGTCCTCAAGGACGGCGACGCCGGGCAGGCCGTCAACAAGGCGATCCTCACCAAGGACCACCCGCAGGGCGACGTCTTCTTCGGCATCGACAACACCCTTCTCTCCCGCGCCCTCGACAACGGGCTGTTCCAGCCGTACGAGGCGAAGGGGCTGGACCAGGTCGGCACCCCGTACCAGCTGGACGCCGGCAAGCACCGCGTGACGCCCATCGACTTCGGCGACATCTGCGTCAACTACGACAAGGCGTACTTCACCGAGCACGAGCTGGCACCGCCGGCCACCTTCGACGACCTGGTCAAGCCCGCGTACAAGGACCTCCTCGTCACCGAGAACGCCTCCACCTCCTCGCCCGGTCTCGGCTTCGTGCTCGGCACGGCCGCGCAGTACGGCGACACGGGCTGGGAGGGCTACTGGAAGAAGCTCAAGGCGAACGGGGTGAAGGTCGTCGACAGCTGGGACCAGGCCTACACCGTGGAGTTCTCCGGGTCCGCCGGCGGCAAGAAGGCCAAGGGCGACCGTCCGCTCGTCGTCTCCTACGCCTCCTCGCCGCCCGCCGAGGTGGTCTTCGGCGACCCCAAGCCGGCCACCGCACCCACCGGCGTCGCGACCGGCACCTGCTTCCGGCAGGTCGAGTTCGCCGGGCTGCTGAGCAACGCGGAGAACGCCAAGGGCGGCAAGGCGCTGATCGACTTCCTGATCGGCAAGGAGTTCCAGCAGGACATGCCGCTGAACATGTTCGTCTACCCGGTGGTGAAGGGCGCGGCCGTGCCCGCCGAGTTCACTCAGTACGGGCCCGCGGCCGAGCACCCCGAGACCATGGACCCGGCGAAGATCGCCGACCGTCGCGACCAGTGGGTCAAGTCGTGGACCTCGATCGTACTGAAGTAGCCCCGGCCGAAGGAGCCGAAGGAGCCGGCGGTGCCGGGGGAGTCGGCGCCGCCAAGGGTTCCCGCGGCGCCCGGGGGAGCGCGGCGGTGCGGCTCGGTCTCCTGGCCGTGCCCGTCGCGTTCTTCGCGGTCTTCTTCGCCTACCCGGTCGCCGCCATCGTCGCCCGGGGGCTGGATGCCGACGGCTCCTGGCGGTTCGGGCGGGTGTGGGACGTGCTCGCGCAGTCCGACATCCGGCACGTCCTGTGGTTCACCCTCTGGCAGGCGCTGGCCTCCACCGCGCTCACCCTGCTGGTCGCCCTACCCGCCGCGTATGTCTTCGCGCGGTTCGAGTTCCCGGGGAAGCAGGTGCTGCGGGCCGTCGTCACCGTGCCGTTCGTGCTGCCGACGGTCGTCGTCGGCACGGCGTTCCTGGCCCTGGTCGGCCGCGGCGGGTTGCTCGACGAGCTGTGGGGCGTACGGCTGGACACCACGGTGTGGGCGATCCTGCTGGCGCACGTGTTCTTCAACTACGCGGTTGTCGTACGGACCGTGGGCGGGCTGTGGGCGCAGCTGGACCCCCGGCAGGAAGAGGCGGCGCGGATGCTGGGCGCGTCCCGCCTGCGGGCCTGGCGCACGGTCACCCTGCCGGCGCTCGGACCCGCCGTCGCCGCCGCCGCGCTGATGGTGTTCCTCTTCACCTTCACCTCGTTCGGCGTGGTGCAGATCCTCGGCGGCCCCACCTTCTCCACCCTCGAGGTGGAGATCTACCGGCAGACCTCCGAGCTCTTCGACCTGCCGACGGCCGCCGTCCTCACCATCGTCCAGTTCGCCGCCGTCGGCGCGATCCTCGCCGTGCACGCCTGGACGGTGCGCCGACGGGAGTCCGCGCTGCGCCTGGTCGACGCGGCGGGCACGGTGCGCAGGCCGCGTGGGGCGGGGCAGTGGGCGCTGCTGGCAGGGGTGCTCGCCACGATCGCCGTGCTGCTGGTGCTGCCGCTCGCGGTGTTGGTGCAACGCTCGTTCGGCGGGTCCGACTTCGCCTATTACCGTGCGCTGACCAGCGACGAAGGCAATGTCTTCCTCGTCCCGCCGATCGACGCGATCGGCAACTCGCTGGAGTACGCCGTCGTCGCCACCGTCATCGCCGTGTTCGTCGGCGGGCTCGCCGCGGCCGCGCTCACCCGACGGGACGCCGGACGGCTGGTACGCGGTTTCGACGCGTTGCTGATGCTGCCGTTGGGCGTGTCGGCGGTGACCGTCGGATTCGGCTTCCTGATCGCGCTGGACGAGCCTCCGCTGGACCTGCGGACCAGTTGGATCCTCGTCCCGCTCGCGCAGGCGCTGGTCGGCGTCCCCTTCGTCGTGCGGACCATGCTGCCGGTGCTGAGGGCGGTGGACCAGCGGCTGCGGGAGGCCGCAGCAGTACTGGGCGCGTCCCCGTGGCGGGTCTGGCGGGAGGTGGACCTGCCGTTGGTGCGGCGGGCGCTGCTCGTCGCGGCCGGGTTCGCCTTCGCGGTGTCGCTGGGGGAGTTCGGGGCGACCGTGTTCATCGCGCGGCCCGACAACCCGACCCTGCCGGTCGCCGTGGCGCGGCTGCTCGGCCGGGCCGGAGAGCTCAACTACGGGCAGGCGATGGCCCTTTCGACGATTCTGATGGTGGTGTGCACGGTGGCGTTGCTGGTGCTGGAGCGACTGCGGACCGACCGGACGGGGGAGTTCTGATGCTGCTGGAGCTGGAACGCGCGACCGTGCGGTTCGGCGGGCGCGCCGTCCTCGACGAGGTCGACCTCGCGGTCGCCGAGCACGAGGTGGTGTGTGTGCTCGGGCCCAGCGGCAGCGGCAAGTCGACGCTGCTGCGGGCGGTCGCCGGGCTCCAGCCGCTCGACTTCGGACGGGTGTCGCTGGACGGACGCGACCAGGCCGGGGTGCCCGCGCACAAGCGGGAGCTCGGGCTGATGTTCCAGGACCACCAGCTGTTCCCGCAGCGGGACGTCGGCGGCAACGTCGCCTTCGGGCTGCGGATGCGCGGTATGCCGAAGGGCGGACGGGGCGACCGGGTGCGGGAGTTGCTCGAGCTGGTCGGGCTGCCGGGGGCGGCGAACCGCGCCGTGGCCGCGCTCTCCGGCGGTGAGCAGCAGCGGGTGGCGCTGGCCCGGGCGCTCGCCCCGCGGCCCCGGCTGCTGATGCTCGACGAGCCGCTCGGGCAGCTCGACCGGTCCCTGCGCGAGCGCCTCGTCGTCGAACTGCGGGAGCTGTTCGGCCGGTTGGGTACGACCGTGCTCGCGGTCACGCACGACCAGGGCGAGGCGTTCGCACTCGCCGACCGGGTGGTGGTGATGCGGGACGGCCGGATCGCCCAGTCGGGCACGCCCCTCGAGGTGTGGCAACGGCCCGCGGACGCGTTCGTGGCCCGCTTCCTCGGCTTCGACAACGTGGTGGCGGCGACCGTCACGGGCGAGGCGGCGGTCACGCCGTGGGGGAAGGTGCCGGTGCCGGCCGGGTCCGGTCAGGGGGCGCGCACGCTGCTCGTGCGGCCCGCCGGGGTCCGCCTGGCCGGCGCGGAGGAGGGGCTGCGCTGCACGGTCGCCGCGCGCACCTTCCGCGGCACCCATGTCACCGTCCGCCTGCAGCCGCAGGGCGCGCCGACGCTCGAGGCGGCGTGCGCGCTGCGGGACGCACCCGAGGTCGGGGACGCCGTGGGAGTCTCCTTCGACTCGGCCGACATCGTGGTGCTGGACTGATCCGCCGCCCCCTACGGTGTACCTCCATGACCCTTCTCACACATGATCGGCACTGCGACGAAATCGCCCGCCGGACAGACCGGTTGAGGGAAGTGGTGACCTCCGACGCGGATCTGTCGGCGACCGCCACGGTCGTGCTGCGCGGTCCGCTCACCTCCGTCCTGCTCGCCTTCTACCGACGGTTGCCGCCGGACAGCCCCGGGCTGGAAGTGCTGGGCGAGCGCGCGGTGCTGGAGTTCTGGCTGGAGAACACCGCGTTCGGCTGAGCGAGCCGGGGAGCGGGCCGCCTCGGACATGCGGGCGGCCCGCCCCCCATGAGGGACGGGCCGCGCACGCGTGTGTCCGTCGTGCGGTCAGCGGTGGCTGGACCCGCGGCGACGCATGCCGAAGAAGACCGCGCCACCGCCGACGACGACCAGCGCGGCCGCGACGCCGACGATCAGGCCGGTGTTGGAACCGGCGCCGGTCTCGGCGAGGTTGGACTCCTGGACCGCGGCCGAGGGCGCGTTGCTCACGGAGGGCGCGCCGGGCGCGGAGCTGTCGTTCGCCGAGTCGGACGGCGAGGGCAGGGCGGTGGCCGTCTCGGCCGGCGGCACGGTGGTGCGCGACGGCGTGGAGGACGGAGTGGAGGACGGGGTGCCGGTCGGCGTGGAGGTGTCGGCCGCGCACGCCTTGGCCGGGGTGGTCAGGTTCTCACCGGCGTTGATGTCGGCGTCCACCAAAACCTTCTTGCCCTTGACGGCCTTGACGTGGATCCGGTAGATCGCGCCCGGCTCCCAGTCCTCGGCGAAGGAGACGGTGACGCCCTTCTTCGAGCCCTTGACGGGCTGTTCGGTGCCGACCTGGCGGAGGTCGGCGCCGTTGTTCTCGAGGAAGACGGTGACGACGGCCGGGGCACCGGTGGTGTCCTTGTCGGTGATGGTGATGACGCCCTTGGCACCGTCGCAGGCGGCCGCGGCGGAGAAGTCGCCTATCTCGCTGGCCAGCGCGGTGCCCGAGACGCTCAACGAGAGGGCGGCGGAAGCCGCGGCGACACCGAGGATACGCACCGAACGGGCGGTGATACGGCGGGAAAGGGACACGTTTGTCCTTTACGGGAAGCGCAACTGCGGGGGGTGGAGGGGGAGATGGCGCCCCCGGTGAGCCGAGTGCGTCACCATCCCCAGCAGACCCACAGGTCTATAAGCGTTTCATAAGAAGTGTCAATCCGGGGAGTCTCCCGAGGGGTTGACTTTGCCCTCTTATTAACCGCCGAGACGTTTCGGCGCCTCCCGGACCTTCTCGATCCGGTCAACAAGGCCTAAACGGGACGTCGTATTCCGCTCCCGGGCGAGTCGCCGCAGGAACGGCCGGGTGGGCGCCGTCGGATACGCCCGCCCCTGCCCGGTGCCGGCGTGCGGGACCGGGGGCTGCCGCCCGAGGGTCAGCCCTGGACGGCCGACGGGTCCATCCACACGACCTCCCAGGTGTGGCCGTCGAGGTCGTCGAAGGAACGGCCGTACATGAAACCCATGTCCTGGGTCTGGCCGCTGGGGGAGCCGCCGAGGGTCAGCGCGCGGTCCACCAGCTCGTCGACCTTCTCGCGGCTCTCCGCGCTCAGCGCGATCAGGACCTCGCTGGTCTTCGAGGCGTCCGCGATCTCCTTCTTGGTGAAGGTCGAGTAGAACGGCTTGGTGAGCAGCATCGCGACGATCGTGTCGCTGATCACCACGGAGGCCGCGTTGTCGTCGCTGAACTGCGGGTTGATCCCGTAACCGAGCTCCGTGAAGAACTTCTTGGACGCGTCGAGGTCGTCGACGGGCAGGTTCACGAAGATCATCTGCTGGTAGGCCTGGGTGGTCATCGCGCTCTCCCAAGGGGTTCGTGTCGTTCAGATGTGCTGTTCGGTGGGGTAGACCGGGGTGTCGCGGAGAACTCATCGGGGTGCGGGAGGTTTTTCGGACGGTGTCTCAGCGGGCCAGCGGGAGGGCCGCCAGCTCGGCCACGACCAGGGTGAGCGGGACGAAGAGCGCCAGCAGGGCGCCGACGCGCAGAGCGGCGGCGCTGCGCAGCGTCCTGGGCGGAGCGCCGAGACGCAGCAGGGCGGCGGTGGTGTCGGCGCGGGCCTGCCGGGCCTCCACGGCCGATGTCAGGAGCGTCGCCACGGTGCAGACCACCACGACCAGGGCGCCCAGTGTGGACAGCGGGCCGAAGGACGGGTCGGCCGGGTCGTGCAGCGCGGCCATCGTGTACGCGCCCGAGGCCACCGCGCAGACCACCCCAAGGGGGCGGCCGATCCTGGACGCCTCCTGCATCAGCCCTCGGCCCGCGAGGAGGCGCAGGGCGCCGGGACGGGCCGCCTGCAGCACGCGGCCGCCGAAGTGGGTGAGTCCCGGGCCGACGAGAGCGAGGCCCACGACTGTGAGGGTCCAGCCGAAGAACACGGCGGCGGGGCCCTCGGGCAGGCCGCCGGGCAGGGGGAGCCCGCCGCCGCCGACGGTCCGGCTCGCGTACCCCTCCGCCGCCAGCCCGGCGGCGAGGAGCGCGGCTCCCCAGGGGAGGGCGGTGGGGTCGGGGGCAGGGGGGCTCTGCGAGGCGTGGAACGCGGAGCCGGCCTGGTCCTCCGCGTGGTCGCCGTCCCCCCGCGGAGTGGTCTCGTCGGCCCGCCCCTGCGGCGCGACGTCCGCGGCGGTGCGCGGAGCCGCCGCGCGACCCCCCGCGGCCGGGCGGTCCTCGGCCGCCGGGCCGGGCCGACCGTTCGTGGGGCGGACGTCCGGGCCGGCGGGACGGGTGAGGCGTTCGGTCGCCGCCGTCCGGGCGGTTCGGCCGACGGCGGCCGGGACGGTGCGGCGGAGCGGCGGCCGGTCACCGTCGCCGTCGGACAGCCGGGAACCTCGCAGGTGTGCGGCCCGGGAGTCGTCGCCCGCCGAAGGGGCGGCCCCGGCGCCCGTGGCCGCGGCGCCCGCGTCGGTGGTGGTCCGGCCGTCGGGTTCGGTGCGGCCGTCGGGTGTGCGGTGGGCCCGGCCGTCTCCTGCCCGGTCGGCACGGTCCTCGGCGGTCGCCGTCCCGTCCTCGCGGGCGGCGGTCCTCCGCGCGGAACGTTCGCGCGCACCCGGGCCGTCGGGGCCCTCGGTGCCGTCCGCGGTCGGGTCGGTGGGTGCGTGGTCGGCGCGGTCGTCGTCGCGCCGGCTGGCCGCGGTGCGAGCGCCGCGCCGGGGTTCTCCGTCGGCGGACGGCCGGGGTGCGCGGGGCGCCGCTGTGCGGTTGGCGCCGTGTCCGCCGTGCGCGCCGACCGTCTTCCCCGGACCCTGGGCGTCGGGTGCGCCGAAGCGGCCGAGTGGTCCCGGGTTCGCCCGGGCCGCCACGCGCGCGTCCCTGGGGCGGAGCATCAGCGCCACCGTCACGGCCGAGGCGGCGGGGACCAGCGAGAGGAGGGTCAGCGCGGCCGGCAGGGGCAGCGGGCGGCTCGCCGCCAGGAAGTCGCTCGCCACCCCGTCGAACGGCATGCCCGTGAGGTCGCCGCGGAGGTGGAGGAAGAGGAGCAGGGCCAGCATCGACCCGAGCAGCGTCGACAGGACCGTCGTTGTCGCCGAGACGACCATGAGGCGGGTCGGCCCCAGGCCGATCGCCGCGAGGCCGGGGCGTGGACGGGTCCCGGGATCGGTGCGGGCGACCGCCCGGGCGAGGTAGACCGTGGCGGCCAGGGGAGCGGCACACCAGGCGAGCCGGAGCGCGGCGGACGCCGGCGCCTCGGGGTGGGTGAGCGCGTGGCCGAGAGTGCTCAGCAGGAGGAAGCCGGTGCCCGCCGAGGCCGCCGCCACCAGGAGCCGGCGGAGCTGGACGGTGGGGTGGGCGCTGCGGGTCAGACGGAGAGCGAGCACGCGGCTTCCCGGCCTTCCGGCTCCGTGACCGGCGGCAGATGGACCGTGTCGACCCGGCGCCCGTCCAGCAGGGTGACCGTGCGGTCGGCGAGTGCCGCGGTCTGCGTGTCGTGGGTGGCGAGCACCACGGTGATGCCGTGCGCGCGGGCCGCCGAGGTCAGGGTGCGCAGGACGTGGACGCGGTCCGCGCGGTGGAGCGACGCGGCGGGCTCGTCCGCGAAGAGGACCGAGGGGGCCGGGGCCAGGGCCCGGGTGATGCACACCCGTTGGCGCTCGGCCCGGGTGAGTTCGTGCGGTCGCAGCCGGGACCGGTCGCCGATGTCCAGGCGTTCCAGCCATTCCAGTGCGGCGGCCTTGGCCCGGCGGCGGCTGGTGCCGCGCAGCATGAGGGGCAGGGCGGCGTTCTCCCAGACGTTCAGCTCGGGGACGAGGAGGGGGACCGGGTCGATCCAGCCGAAGCGGTTCCGGCGCAGCCGTTCGCGGGCCGAGGGGCGCATCATGTGTACGGGGACGCTGTTGAACCAGACCTCGCCGTGGGAGGCGCGGACGAGTCCGGACAGACAGCGCAGCAGTGTCGTCTTGCCACTGCCACGGGGCCCGCTGACGGCGAGGATCTCGCCCTCCCGCACACCCATCGAGACGCCGGCCAGCCCGGGGGAGCCGTCGGGGTGCGTGAAGTGCAGGGAGCGTGCCCAGAGCACGTCGTTGTCCGGCGGGGCCTCCATGGGCGTACACCTCGGTTCAGATCTGTGGTTCCCGTGCCGATCCCCCGAGCGGGGGAACGAAGGCAGGGTCGATCGGTCACTGGCACGCTAGGCAGGCGACGGTGGGAGGCCGGACAGCACACGGCCCCGGACCGCCGATTCTCACTCGAACGGCAGACTCCGGGGCCGGTGTTGATCAGCTGATCAGGCTGACGTCGTGGACGTCACAGCTTGGTCCACGCCTCCGTCAGGGTGGCGCGCAGGATCTGCTCGATCTCGTCGAACGTCTCCTGGTCGGAGATCAGCGGCGGGGCCAGCTGGACGACCGGGTCGCCGCGGTCGTCCGCACGGCAGTACAGGCCGTTCTCGAACAGGGCCTTCGAGAGGTAGCCGTAGAGGACGCGCTCGGTCTCCTCCTCGTTGAACGATTCCTTCGTGGCCTTGTCCTTCACGAGCTCGATGCCGTAGAAGAAGCCGTTGCCGCGGACGTCGCCGACGATCGGCAGGTCGTGCAGCTTCTGGAGCGTGGACAGGAACGCGCCCTCGTTGTCGAGGACGTGCTGGTTCAGGCCCTCGCGCTCGAACAGGTCGAGGTTGGCCAGGCCGACCGCGGCCGAGACCGGGTGGCCGCCGAACGTGTAGCCGTGCAGGAAGGTGTTGTCGCCCTTGTAGAACGGCTCGGCCAGCCGGTCGCTGACGATGCAGGCGCCGATCGGCGAGTAGCCCGAGGTCATGCCCTTGGCGCAGGTGATCATGTCCGGGACGTAGCCGAACTTGTCGCAGGCGAACATCGTGCCGAGGCGGCCGAAGGCGCAGATGACCTCGTCCGAGACGAGCAGCACGTCGTACTGGTCGCAGATCTCGCGCACCCGCCGGAAGTAGCCGGGCGGCGGCGGGAAGCAGCCGCCGGCGTTCTGGACCGGCTCGAGGAAGACCGCGGCGACCGTGTCCGGGCCCTCGAAGAGGATCTGCTGCTCGATCTGGTCGGCGGCCCAGCGGCCGAAGGCCTCGGGGTCGTCGCCGTGGATCGGGGCGCGGTAGATGTTGGTGTTCGGCACCTTGTGCGCGCCTGGGACGAGCGGCTCGAAGGGCGCCTTGAGAGCGGGCAGGCCGGTGATGGACAGGGCGCCCTGCGGGGTGCCGTGGTAGGCGACCGCCCGCGAGATGACCTTGTACTTGGTCGGCTTGCCGGTCAGCTTGAAGTACTGCTTGGCGAGCTTCCAGGCGGTCTCCACGGCCTCGCCGCCGCCGGTGGTGAAGAAGACCTTGTTGAGGTCGCCCGGCGCGTGGTCGGCGAGACGCTCCGCGAGTTCCACGGCCTTCGGGTGCGCGTAGGACCACACCGGGAAGAACGCCAGCTCCTGCGCCTGCTTGAAGGCCGCCTCGGCGAGTTCCACGCGCCCGTGGCCGGCCTGCACCACGAACAGGCCGGCGAGGCCGTCGAGGTAGCGCTTGCCCTTGTCGTCGTAGATGTAGGTGCCCTCGCCCCGGACGATCGTCGGGACCGGCGAGTTCTCGTACGAGGACATGCGGGTGAAGTGCATCCACAGGTGGTCGTACGCGGTGCGGCTGAGGTCCTTGGTGCTCACGGTTATCGGGTCCTCACGGTTATCGGGTTCCCCACATGTAGGTCTGCTTCTTCAGCTTCAGATAGACGAAGCTCTCGGTGGAGCGCACGCCCGGCAGGGCCCGGATGCGCTTGTTGATGACGTCCAGCAGGTGGTCGTCGTCCTCGCAGACGATCTCGGCGAGGACGTCGAACGAGCCCGCGGTCATCACCACGTACTCGACCTCGGACATGTCGGTGAGCGCTTCCGCGATGGACTCCACGTCGCCCTCGACGTTGATCCCGACCATCGCCTGCCGCCGGAAGCCCACGGTGAGCGGGTCGGTGACGGCGACGATCTGCATCACGCCCTGGTCGAGCAGCTTCTGGACGCGCTGGCGTACGGCCGCCTCCGACAGGCCGACGGCCTTGCCGATCGCGGCGTACGGCCGGCGGCCGTCCTCCTGGAGCTGCTCGATGATGGCGAGGCTGACGGCATCCAGGTGAGGGGTGCTGCCGTTCCTGGACTCGCGGGAGTCCCTGTGCTCTGCGCTTCGACTGGCCACGACGTCACTGTGCACGACAGCTCGACAGTTCCGCAAGGTCGAGGCGATGAAATTCGTTGTTTACGTGAGTGAGATCTGCGGATTCCGCAGCCATGGCGCGATCGGGGGTGTTGAAAACGTGGGCGAGCGGATTAGGGTGGGTGTCTCAGTACATGGACACCCCCAGCAGTCAGAAACCGATCAGGAGGCCCGGCAGTGAGCACCGAGCTGCGTCCGATGCGCAAACTACGGAATTACATCGCCGGTGAGTTCCGGGACGCCGCCGACGGACGGACCACCGAGGTGGTCAACCCGGCGACGGGCGAGGCGTACGCGACCGCACCGCTGTCCGGCCGGGCGGACGTCGACGCCGCGATGGCCGCCGCCGCCGAGGCGTTCCCGGGCTGGCGCGACACGACGCCCGCCGAGCGTCAGAAGGCCCTGCTGAAGATCGCGGACGCCTTCGAGGAGCGCGCCGAGGAACTCATCGCGGCAGAGGTGGAGAACACGGGCAAGCCCGTCGGGCTCACCCGCTCCGAGGAGATCCCGCCCATGGTCGACCAGATCCGCTTCTTCGCGGGCGCGGCCCGGATGCTCGAGGGGCGCTCGGCCGGCGAGTACATGGACGGGATGACCTCGATCGTGCGCCGGGAGCCGGTCGGCGTCTGCGCGCAGGTCGCGCCGTGGAACTACCCGATGATGATGGCCGTGTGGAAGTTCGCCCCGGCGATCGCGGCGGGCAACACGGTCGTCCTCAAGCCCTCGGACACCACCCCGGCGTCCACCGTCCTGATCGCCGACATCGTCGGCTCGATCCTGCCCAAGGGCGTCTTCAACGTCGTCACCGGCGACCGGGACACCGGCCGGCTGATGGTGGAGCACCCCACTCCGGCGATGGCCTCCATCACCGGCTCGGTGCGCGCCGGCATGTCGGTCGCCGAGTCGGCGTCCAGGGACCTCAAGCGCGTCCACCTGGAGTTGGGCGGCAAGGCGCCGGTCGTCGTCTTCGAGGACACCGACATCGCCAAGGCGGTCGAGGACATCTCCGTGGCGGGCTACTTCAACGCCGGCCAGGACTGCACGGCCGCCACCCGCGTCCTCGTCCAGGAGTCCATCCACGACGAGTTCGTGGCCGCGCTCGCGAAGGCCGCGTCCGAGACGAAGACCGGGCAGCCGGACGACGAGGACGTGCTGTACGGCCCGCTGAACAACCCCAACCAGCTCAAGCAGGTGTCCGGCTTCATCGAGCGGCTGCCCGCGCACGCCAAGGTCGAGGCGGGCGGCAAGCAGGTCGGCGACAAGGGCTACTTCTACGCCGCGACCGTGGTGTCCGGGCTGAAGCAGGACGACGAGATCATCCAGAACGAGGTCTTCGGACCGGTCATCACCGTCCAGTCCTTCACCGACGAGGAGCAGGCGGTGGAGTGGGCCAACGGCGTCGACTACGCGCTCGCCTCCTCGGTGTGGACCAAGGACCACGGCCGCGCCATGCGGATGTCCAAGAAGCTCGACTTCGGCTGCGTGTGGATCAACACCCACATCCCGCTGGTCGCCGAGATGCCGCACGGCGGCTTCAAGAAGTCCGGCTACGGCAAGGACCTCTCGGGCTACGGCTTCGACGACTACACCCGCATCAAGCACGTCATGACCTCCCTGGACGCGTAGCGCTCCGCCGGCCGTCCGGGTTCCGCGGACGGCCGGTCATGGTGGGGTGCGGGTGAGCTGTCGTGCCGGCCGCGCGGTCCCCGCGCCCCTTCGACGGTCGGTGCCGGGGGGTTGAGACTGGTCGCGCAGTTCCCCGCGCCCCTGGGGGAGTTCGGCCCCGGGCTGCCTGAACCGGTCCCGCCGATGCCGGGCACCCGGCCCCCGTCCCCGCCCGCCCGGCCCTCCCCGCTCGCCCCGGCCCTCGCCGCTGTTCCGGCTTTGCCATCTCTTTACAACCCGGGCCTGTGCTGTCTCGTCTCTTCGTCCGATCCGTCAACGGACCGATGAAAGAGAGCGATTCATGCGACTCATGTCCCGAACGGGCCTGGCCGGCCTGGCAGTTGCGGGCGCCGCCCTGCTGGCGGGCGCAGCGCCCGCACTCGCCGACTCGGGGACGCCCACCCCGATGCCCACCGCCCCCGGGCAGACCGCCACCCCGGCCCCCGCCGAGGCCTCCACCATGCCGACCACCGCTCCCGCCGAGTCCGGCAGGACGCCGTCGGCCGTGCCGAGCCAGGTCGGCGTGGTGCCCAGGGGAGGTGCCGGGACGGGTGTGGCCGAGCCGTCGCCCGAGGGCCACGGCGCACTGATCGGCGGCGCGGCCGCGGCGTCCGCTGCGGCCGGCGTGGTCTTCCACGTCGTACGCCGCCGGAGGGCGTCCGGCGCATGAGCCCGCTCTCCAGGCGCGCCGCGGCCCTGACGGCCCTCGCGGTGCTGCTGCTCACGGGCTGTGGCGGCGGCCCGACGGCGGCGCCCGTGCCGGACGCCGGCGCGACCGCTTCGGGCCCCGCCGCCTCCTCGGCTCCCTCCGTCTCCACCGGGCGGCCGGCGCGCCCGCCGACGCGGTCGGCGCCGGTCGGGCTGCGGATCGCGGCCATCGGGGTCGACACCCCGGTCATGCGGTTGGGGCTGGCCGCCGACGGAACCGTCCAGGTGCCTCCGGTCGAGGAGCACGACCGGGCGGGGTGGTACGAGCACTCGCCGACGCCGGGGCAGACCGGGCCGGCGGTGATCCTCGGTCACGTCACGGTCGGCCGTTACGGCGACGGCGTCTTCCGCCGTCTGGGCCGGCTGCGTGCCGGCGACCGGATCGCGGCGCGTCTGGAGAACGGCACGACGGCCGAGTTCGCCGTCACCGAGGTGCGCACCGTCGACAAGGCGCGCTTTCCCACACAGGACGTCTACGGGAACGTGGACCGCCCCGAACTGCGTCTCATCACGTGCGGCGGCCCCCGCGGCGGCGACGGATACCGTGACAACGTGATCGTCTTCGCCGTGCTGAGCGCCGGGTCGAGCACGGGATCGAGCACCGGGCCGGGCGTCGCGCCGAGCGGCTCGAACAGTTCTGCGGGAGAACGTTGAAACGCTCACGCTCGCGCGACAGGGCGGCGTCCGAGCTGTTCGCCGCCCTCTATCCACGCCTGGCCGGCTGGTGCCGCCGTCTCGTCGACGACGACGAGACGGCGCACGAGATCGCGTCGGAGGCGTTCACCCGGCTGTGGGCCCGCTGGACGTCGGTGGCGGAACCCCAGGGCTTCCTCTTCGTCACCGCCGCCAATCTCGTCCGCGATCACTGGCGCAAGCTCGAGCGGGAGCGCCGGGCCGTGCGCCGCGCCGGCGTCGAGGCCGCGATCGCCCCGCCCGCCGAACCGGCCGACCCCTCGGTGCGGATGCTCGTGCAGTCCCTGCCCGACCGGCTGCGCGTACCGATCCTGCTGCACTACTACGCTGACATGCCGATCCGGGAGGTGTCCGCGCTGACCGGGCGCAAGGAAGGGACCGTCAAGGCCGATCTGCACGCGGCCCGCGAACTGCTCCGCGCCCACCTGAGGAGAAGCCTTGATCACGCCCGTTGACGACTTCGACGACGGCCGACCGGACCTCGCGCCGGACGACCCCCTCGCCGTCGTCCTGCGGCCCGCCTCCGGCCGTCTCGCGCCGCCGCCCGGCAGCTACGAGAGCATCCGCCGCGGTGCGCGCCGCCGCCGGACACTGCGCGCCGCGGCCGCGGCCGGCGCCACCTGCGCTGTCGCCGCGCTCGCGGTCCTTCTGCCGCTGCGCCCGACCGGGGCGCCGCCGCCGGCGATCCCGCTCGCCCCGCCCCCGGCGAGCGGCCCGGCGACCGTGCCCGACCCGGCGAGCGCGCCCGCCCAGGCGGCCTCGCCCACCCCGGCCGTCGAGGACCCTACCGAGGGGGCGACCGCGACCGGAGCACCGGACGCCCGGGCCTCGACTGCTCCCACCGGCACCGCTGCCTCCACCGGCGACCGCAGCAGTGACCGGTCGCCGTCGCCGTCGCCCTCGTCGAGGACCGGGACCCGCCCGGCTCCGGCGGAGACGAGTGAGCGTTCCGCCATGCCGTCCGCCGTGGCCACGAGCCGCTGACGCGTCGTCGCGGCGCTGCCCGTGAAACAGGTTTTTGAACATGTTCAGTTTCGGCGTACGCTGCCGTCATGAGCGACAGAGCCGCCCTGCTGAAGGGCATTCGTGTCTGGTTGGCCCTCTTCGTCGTCTGCCTGGTGCTCAGCGGCGTCACGGCCTTCCCGCTCGTCCATGAACTGCGCTGGACGGAGGAGTTGCTGCGCGCGCTGTCCGTGCCGGAGCGGCTGCCCGGTGCGATGGAGTGGATCGAGCGCGTCCGGCGCGGCCTCGACACCGCCGACGCCGACTACCCGTTCCTCCTCTACGGCACGGACTGGCTGGCCTTCGCCCACCTTGTGATCGCCGTCGCGTTCTACGGCCCCTACCGCGACCCGGTCCGCAACGTCTGGGTCGTGGAGTTCGCGATGATCGCCTGCGCCGGGATCGTTCCGCTCGCGCTGGTCTGCGGACCGATCCGGGGCATCCCCTTCTGGTGGAGCGTGATCGACATGTCCTTCGGCGTCTTCGGGATCGTCCCGCTGTACGTCGTGCGCGGGAAGATCCTGCGGCTGGCGCGGATCGACCCGAACCCCTGGACGGCGCCCGCGGCGTGAACGCCGCGGCTCGCGGGCGAGGCGGGCGAGGGAGGTGAAACGGCTCGCGGGCGAGGCGGGCGAGGGAGGTGAAGAGGGGAGGGATGTGATTGGGAGGGGAGGGAAAAGTGTTATCCCCGGTTGCCGCCGCCCGTCCCCTCAGGTGTGATCTCCGACATTGCCAACCACGGGGGCCCGGCTGAGAGGGTGCGGGCATGAAGACGCACGTCGACGCCGAGACCGGGCGGCGCTGGCGCGCCACGATCGCGGCGGCGCAGGCCGGTGACCGGGACGCGCTTGACGAACTGGTGGCGGGCTGGCTGCCGTTCGTCTACAACGTCGTCGGCCGGGCCCTCAACGGGCACGCGGACGTGGACGACGTCGTCCAGGAGACCATGCTGCGTGCCGTCGGCAACCTCGGCTCGCTGCGCGACCCCGACAGCTTCCGCTCCTGGCTGGTGGCCATCGCCATGCGGCAGGTGCGTGACCGGGCCCGCCGCAGGACCGCGGCCTCCCTCGACGAGAGCACGACCCTGGACGGGACCGCCGACTTCGCCGAACTCACCGTGCTGCGGTTGCAGCTGGAGGGGCAGCGGCGGGAGGTCGCGGAGGCGGTCCGCTGGCTGGACGACGAGGACCGGCAGTTGCTGTCCCTGTGGTGGCTGGAGGTCGCGGGCGAGCTCACCCGGCGCGAGCTGGCCGCGGCCGTCGGCATCAGCCGGCAGCACGCGGCCGTGCGCGTGCAGCGGGTCAAGGAACGTCTGGAGGTCTCCCGGGGCATCGTGCGCGCCCTCGACGGCGCCTGTCCCGACCTGCGCGAACTGACCGCCCGCTGGACCGGCCGCCCCGACTCGGTCTGGCGCAAGCGGCTGGCCCGGCACATCCGAGGCTGCGGCTACTGCGACGGCGCCTGCGAGTCCGTCGTGCCGGCGGAACGGCTGCTCGTGGGGATCGCCCTGGTGCCCGTCCCGGCCGGATTCGCGGTCTCCCTCGCTCTCGGCGGGAAGACGGGGGCCGCGGCCGTCGGCACCGCTTCCGTCGGCTGGTCCGCGAAGGTGCTGACCGCGCTGACCAAGCCGGCCGTCGTGGTCACGGCCGGCGCGACGCTCGCCGCGGGCGGTGCGTACGTCGTCGTGCAGACCCCCGACGACCCGCCCGGACGCGCGGCCGTCGCGCCGACGGCGGTCGCGACGCCCGCCGCGCCCGCCGCCTCCGCGTCGGGCGGGGCCGCTCCCTCCGTCTCGCCGTCGCCCTCGCCGTCGCCGTCGAGGAGCGCGCAGAGAGCGGTGCGGTACGGCAGCGTCGTCGACGCCGTCGACCGCGCGCCCGACCCGGACACCCCGCCGGCCGCCCTGCCGGAGCGGCCTGCGTCCGGCGTCACCAGCAGCGGCGGCGGCCACGCCACCATGAACCACCGCGGGGACAGCGTGACGCTCAGCGGGCAGGGCTATGTCCTCGTGCGCTGGCAGATATCGCCCCAGTACCGGTCCGGCGCCCTGGTCATGCCGAGCTGGACCGGCCTCAGGGGCAGGCTCTTCCATGTGGCCTCCGGCGGTGGACGCCGGATGGACGACCCCGTCGGCACGGACGGGACGGCCACCGGCATGGGCGACAGGGCCACCGGCTACACCGTTCTGCCGCCTGGCGCGCAGCAGATGTGGCAGAACGAGTACTTCTACCTCACCGGCACCGTCACGCTCACCGTGAACGAGCGGGGCGCCGACTACGGCCTCAACGTCTTCCCGACGACCTGGGACGCCGTGGAGAAGGACGTCACGAGCGGCCCCGGCCACCGGGTACGGCGCTACGGGCTGGTCCGCGACACCGGCGGGGACGACACACCCGTCCCGCAGTACGCGACCCGGGAGACCCCGGCCGACCCCGCGACCGTGCCGCAGCGCTCCCGCGTGTGACGGCGGCGTTCCCGCCTCCGACGCCGGTGGCCCGCGCCCGACGCCGGGCGCCCCGAATCCGACGCCTGCCTGCGCAGTCCGGTGCCGACGTCCCGTGTCCGACGGCCGAGGGGCTCAGCCCTCCTTGCGCAGCGTGATCAGGAGGTCGACGCGGTTCGTGGTGATCGAGTCGACGCCCAGGCCGATGAGCCGCCGCAGGGAGCGCCGGGTGTCGGGGGTCCAGACGGAGAGCAGGTGGCCGTCCCGGTGGACGCGCGCGGCGAGATCCCGGTCCACCAGGGAGAAGCGGTAGTTGAGCCAGCGCGGCTTCACCGCCGCGAGCAGCGCCGGGCGCGGGGGCGCCAGACTCGTGCAGGTGAGCGCGATCTCGGCGGACGGGTCGGCGACGCGCACGGCGAGCATCGCGTCGGCGCCCGCGCAGTAGTACACCCGGTCCGCCGCACCTGCCTCGCGTACGGCGTCGACGATCCGCCGGGCCGTGCCCACCTCCCGGGTCCCGGGCAGGTCGAGCATCAGCCGGCTGCCCTCGGTCGCCGCGAGCGCCTCCGCGAGCGTCGGCACCGCGCCGGCCGTGAGCCCGCGCACCTCGGCCGCGGACAACGCGGCGAGCGGACGGTCCTGTCCCCACAGCCGCTTCAACGTCGCGTCGTGCAGCAGCACGGGCACGCCGTCCCTGGTGAGCCGTACGTCGCACTCCACGGCGTCCGCGCCCAGGTCGAGCGCGGAACGCAGCGAGGCGATCGTGTTCTCACGGAGACGGTAGGGGTCGCCGCGATGGGCCACGGCGGTCACGTTCTGCATGAGCCCATGGTGCAGGACCCGGACCCGGACCCGGCGCGGGGCACCGCACGGGGAGGGCCCGGGAGCCCGGGATCAGGGGGCGAGCCACCCGGCGGCGTACGTGTCGATCTCGGTCCGCAGCCGGGCCTTGCCGGCCTCGTCCAGGAAGGCCGCCTCGACCGCGTTCTTCGCGAGGCCGGCGATGCCTTGCTCGTCGAGGTCGAGGAGCCGGGCGGCGACCTCGTACTCGTTGTTCAGATCGGTGCCGAACATGGGCGGGTCGTCGGAGTTGACCGTGACCAGGACGCCGGCCTTCACGAACTCCCTGATCGGGTGCTCGTCGAGGGTGCGGACCGCACGTGTGGCGATGTTCGAGGTCGGGCACACCTCCAGGGCGATGCGGTGTTCGGCGAGGTGCGCGAGCAGCTTCTCGTCCTGGGCGGAGCTGGTGCCGTGTCCGATGCGCTCGGCGCGCAGATGCGTGAGCGCGTCCCACACCGTCTGCGGCCCGGTGGTCTCGCCCGCGTGCGGCGCCGACCGCAGTCCGGCTGCGATCGCCCGGTCGAAGTACGGCTTGAACTGCGGTCGTTCCACGCCGACCTCGGGCCCGCCGAGCCCGAAGGAGACCAGCCCCTCCGGTCGGATCCGGTCGTCGGTGGCGAGCCGCGTCGTCTCCTCGGCGGCGTCGAGACCGGCCTCGCCGGGGATGTCGAAGCACCAGCGCAGCACGGTCCCGAACTCCGCCTCGGCCGCCTTGCGGGCGTCCTCGATGGCGTCCATGAAGGCGCGTTCGTCGATGCCGCGCCGGGTCGAGGAGAACGGGGTGACGGTCAGCTCGGCGTACCGCACCTGCTGACGGGCCAGGTCCCGGGCGACCTCGTAGGTGAGCAGCCGGACGTCCTCGGGGGTGCGGATGAGATCGACGACGGACAGGTAGACCTCGATGAAGTGGGCGAAGTCCGTGAACGTGAAGTAGTCGGCGAGGGCCTCGGGGTCGGTGGGCACTTTGGAGTCGGGGTGCCGGGCGGCCAGCTCGGAGACGATGCGGGGGGACGCGGAGCCGACGTGGTGGACGTGCAATTCGGCCTTGGGCAGCCCGGCGACGAAGGCGTGCAGATCACGGGCGCCGGCCGCCGCCGCGGCGGTGGGGCCGGCGGGCACGCCGGAGCGGGGGGAGCCGGGTGCGGCGGCTGCCGAGGATGCGTCGAGGCGGTCGGTCATGGGGTCCTCCCCGGGACGGCGCCCCGGGCCGGGCCGGACGGGACGCGGGTGATCGGCTGATCGATGAGTCCCGATCATCGTAGGCGGAGGCCCTGAGGTGCGGAGACCTGGATGCCCGGAGACCCATAGGCCTGAAGGCGCGGCTGGTGGAAGGCCCGGAGGTGGGGGCGGCGCAAAGACGTGGCGGTGGTGGGGCATCGGGGCTGGGGGAGGCGGTGGAGGGGTGGGTCGGCGGCCTTGCGCGTGGTACGGCCCGGTGACGTTCTCGGCTGCCACGGGCCGTAGCATGACGGAACGTACGCAGGGCGGAACCGTGTACGGATGACGGAACGCAGAGCGCCCGCCCGGTCGAGGGGCGACAGAGGGGATCCACGTATGTCCGACGACGCGCCGACTCCGGCCGGTGACGCCGCCCGCGACCCGTGGCCCGCGCCCGCCTCCGACGCGATGGACGGACCGCGGGACGCGGAGCCGGGGACGCGCCGGGTGCCGTTGGACAAGGCCGCCCCGGCCGGCAGTGCTCCGGACGCGGCCTCCCCGCTCCCGCCGAACCCGTGGGCGGCGCCCGGCGGCGAGGCGCGGGGCGGCCCCGGCCACACCGTCGCCGCGAACGAACCGCTGACCCCCGGCACCGGCGGTCCCGCAGCCCAGGACCAGGCGCCGCCCTCCGTCCACGACCAGCGGACGATGATTTCGCTGCCCGGCGTGACGCCTCAGCCCTGGGCCGACCCCTTCGGGGGACCGCAGCCGAACGGCACGCTCGGCGGCTTCCCGCCGCCGGATCCCGCCACGGCCGCGGGCGGTCCGCCGCCCGGCCACTTCGCTCCTCCGGCCCACTTCGCTCCTCCGGCCCACGGCGGGCCGGTGCCCCCACCGCCCATCGCTCCCGACGGGCCCGGGCAGGTCCCGTACGGCTACCCCGGCGGCTACGGCTATCCGTCCCACCCGCACTACGGTGGCGCGCCCGGCCTCTACGGCTGGGGCGGCGGGGTCGGGGACAACAACGGCCTGGGCGTGGCCGGACTGGTGCTCGGGATCCTCGCAGCCGTCGTCTTCTGTCTGTGGCCGCTGGCCATCGTCTTCGGCATCCTGGGCGTCGTGTTCGGCGCGATCGGCCGTGGAAAGGCCCGCCGGGGCGAGGCGTCGAACCCCGGTCAGGCACTGGCCGGGATCATCTGCGGCGCGGTGGGCATGGTGCTGGCGATCGGCATGGGCATCCTGACGTTCGTGGCCCCTTAGCGCCGAATCAGCACCGAACCGCCCCTGCCCCGCGCCCCCCTCCCGCGCCTCAGGCCCGTGTCAGCAGCCGCTCTCTGGCCTGCATCAGGGCGAAGCCCAGCAGGTTCAGGCCGCGCCAGCGCTCGGGGTTCATCGCCGCCTCGTCGTCCGCTGCCAGGCCGATGCCCCACACACGGTCCAGCGGGCTCGCCTCGACCAGCACCCTCGAGTGGGTGCCCAGCAGGAACGCGCTCAGTGCGGGGTCCGAGGCGAACTTGTGGACGCTGCCCTCGACGACGATCCGGAACCGCTCCCGCTCCCACGTCGCGTCGTCGAAGCCGCGGACCAGCCGCCCCTCCTTCTTCGCCTGGGCGGGCGACCCGGCGGCCAGCGCCCGCCTCTCCGCCTCCGGGTCCTCGAAGAGCCGTGCTTTCGCGGCCATCATCCAGTGTTCCGCGGTCGCGTAGACGACGTCGTCGACCACGAACGGTGACGGCCACCACTGGCTGAGGCAGCTCGCACCGATCCGCCCGTCCGGCCGCGGACGGTGGCCCCAGAAGTGCAGGTATTTGATGCGCGCCCCCGACCGGACCTCCCTGACCAGGGATTCCCGGCTGTCGATCGTCTCCATGCACCAGAGGATGGCACGCGCCACTGACAGACCGTCCTGCCTTTTCCGTCGCGACTCGACACCTGGTCGACCCCTCGCCGACAGATTCCGTCGCGTAACCAAAAGGCAACAACGGAATCACTTGTTGGAGTGCCCTTGCTCTGTCAGGATCGGCAATCAAATCAGGCTGGAGCTACGCCACCCGCCCCCGCGCACAGCGGGGCGAAGGCGGAGGAGAGCGACATGCAGGACCGGTTTCCCGCGCAGCGGTTGTTCGCGGAGGGCGCCCAGTACATCGACGGCCGCCTCGCCCGTGGCGACTCGGGGCGCGCCCATGCCGTGGTCGATCCCGCCACCGGTGAGGAGGTCTACACCTACGATCTGGCGGGCACGGACACCGTCGACGCGGCCGTCGCCGCGGCCCGGGCCGCTTTTCCCGGCTGGGCGGGCGCCACGCCGGGCGAGCGTTCCGACGCCCTGCACCGTTTCGCCGCGGTCCTCGCCGACCGCGCCGACGACTTCGCCCGCGCCGAGTCCCTTCAGTGCGGCAAGCCGCTGAAGCTGACCCGGGAGTTCGACGTCCCGGGGACGATCGACAACACCGCCTTCTTCGCCGGCGCCGCCCGGCATCTCGCGGGCCAGTCGGCCGGCGAGTACTCCGGCGACCACACCTCGTACGTCCGCCGGGAACCCATCGGTGTCGTCGGGTCCGTAGCACCCTGGAACTACCCACTCCAGATGGCGGCCTGGAAGATCCTCCCGGCGATCGCCGCGGGCAACACGATCGTGCTCAAGCCCGCCGAGCTCACCCCGCTCACCTCGCTGCTGTTCGCCCGGGCGGCGTCGGAGGCCGGGATCCCCGACGGTGTGATCAACATCGTCACCGGGACCGGACGGGAGGCGGGCGAACACCTCGTCGGCCACCCCGACGTCGTCATGACCTCCTTCACCGGCTCCACCGCCGTCGGCAGGCGGGTCGCCGAGATCGCCACCGCGACCGTCAAGCGGCTCCACCTGGAGCTCGGCGGCAAGGCGCCCTTCGTCGTCTTCGAGGACGCCGACCTGGAGGCCGCCGTCCACGGCGCGGTCGCCGGCTCGCTCATCAACACCGGGCAGGACTGCACGGCCGCCACGCGCGCGTACGTGCAACGGCCGCTCTACGAGGCCTTCGTCGAGCGGACGGCGGCCCTGATGGAGACCGTGCGGGTCGGGGACCCGTTCGCCGCGGGCACCGATCTCGGCCCGCTCGTGTCGCACGCGCACCGCGACCGGGTCGCCGCCCTCGTCGACCGGGCTCGCGGCTACGCGCGCGTGGTGACGGGAGGCGAGGCGCCCCAGGGAGACCTCGAGAACGGCGCCTACTATCTGCCCACCCTGATCGCGGACGCGGCCCAGGACAGCGAGGCCGTCCAGTCGGAGATCTTCGGGCCGGTGCTGGTCGTCCTGCCGTTCGACACCGACGAGGAGGGCATCCGGCTCGCCAACGACACCCCCTACGGGCTCGCGGCCTCGGCGTGGACCCGGGACGTCTTCCGGGCGAACCGTGCCACACGCGAGATCAAGGCCGGGTGCGTGTGGATCAACGACCACATCCCGATCATCAGCGAAATGCCGCACGGCGGTTACAAGGCATCCGGCTTCGGCAAGGACATGTCAGCGTACTCGTTCGAGGAGTACACGCAGGTAAAGCACGTTATGTTCGATAACACGGCGGTGGCCCGCAAGCCCTGGCACCGCACGGTCTTCGGGGACTCATAAGCGACGACGAACGGCCGCAGACCACGGCCGGACCTCCCGAAAGGGCACCACGCGCATGGAGCAGTACGAGCCCGACCGCCTGAGCCCGGCCGAACTGGCCGCCGTACGGCGCAGTTTCCGAGGCGGCAGGGCGGCCATGAACCGCCGGTCGCTGTTGCGCGCCTCCGCCGGCGGCGCGCTCACCCTGGGCGGCCTCGGAGCGCTGGCCGGCTGCGGAATCCCCGCCGCCGGCAAGTCGCAGGGCGGCGTGTCCGCCGACGACCATTCGGCGAAGGAGAAGGTCGTCAACTTCTCCAACTGGCCGGAGTACATCGACGTGGACGACAGCGGGAAGCACCGTCCCACGCTGGACGCGTTCCGCAAGCGGACCGGCATCACGGTCAAGTACACCGAGGACATCAACGACAACGACGAGTTCTTCGGCAAGATCCAGCCGCAGCTCGCCGCCGGTCAGGACACCGGCCGCGACCTCATCGTCCTCACCGACTGGCTGGCCGCCCGCATGATCAGGCTCGGCTACGTCCAGAAGCTGGACGCGTCGAACCTTCCGCACGCCTTCGCCAACCTGTCGGACCAGTTCCGCAGCCCCGACTGGGACCCGGGCCGCGCCTACTCGTACCCCTGGCAGGGCATCTCGACGGTCGTCGCCTACAACAAGAAGGCGCTCGACGGCGTCGAGGTGAAGTCGGTCTCCGACCTGCTCGACACCCCCGCGCTCAAGGGCCGGGTCGGCCTGCTGACCGAGATGCGCGACACCGTCGGCATGACCATGCTCGACATGGGCAAGGACCCGGCGAAGTTCACCGACGACGACTACGACGCGGTCGTCGCCCGCCTCCAGAAGGCCGTCGACAGGGGCCAGATCCGCCGCTTCACCGGCAACGACTACACCTCCGACCTCAGTAAGGGCGACCTGGCGGCCTGCGTCGCCTGGGCCGGTGACATCGTGCAGCTCCAGGCCGACAACCCGGACGTCGGGTACGTCATCCCGGACAGCGGCTACATGACGTCGACCGACAACATGCTGATCCCCAACAAGGCTCGCCACAAGACGAACGCCGAGCGGCTGATCGATTACTACTACGAGCCCGAGCCGGCCGCCGAACTGGCCGCGTACATCAACTACGTGAGTCCGGTCGCCGACGTGAAACCGTACCTCGCCAAGATCGACAAGTCGGCGGCGGACAACCCGCTGATCCTTCCCGACAAGGCCATGCAGGCCAAGTCCCACGCCTTCCGCTCGCTGAGCCCGAAGGAAGAGACCGCCTACCAGGCCAAGTTCGCAAAGCTCACTGGGGCGTGACGACGATGAAGACGACCGACAGCGGCAGCGGCGACGTCCGCCTCACCGGCATCAGCAAGACCTACGGCTCCTTCACCGCCGTGCACCCGCTGGACCTGACCGTCCCGCAGGGCTCCTTCTTCGCCCTGCTCGGCGCGTCCGGCTGCGGCAAGACCACCACCCTGCGCATGATCGCCGGCCTGGAGGAACCGTCCTCCGGGACCGTGCACCTCGGCGACCAGGACGTGACGGCGCTCCCGCCCTACAAGCGGCCGGTGAACACCGTGTTCCAGTCCTACGCCCTCTTCCCGCACCTCGACATCTTCGAGAACGTCGCCTTCGGCCTGCGCCGACGCGGCATCAAGAGCGTGAAGAAGCAGGTCGAGGACATGCTGGAGCTCGTCCAGCTCGGGGAACAGGCCCGCAAGAAGCCCCACCAGCTCTCCGGCGGCCAGCAGCAGCGCGTAGCCGTGGCCCGTGCCCTGATCAACCACCCCAAGGTGCTGCTGCTCGACGAGCCGCTCGGCGCCCTCGACCTCAAGCTGCGCCGCCAGATGCAGCTGGAGCTCAAGCGCATCCAGACCGAGGTCGGCATCACCTTCGTCCACGTCACGCACGACCAGGAGGAGGCCATGACGATGGCCGACACGGTCGCCGTGATGAACGGGGGCCGCGTCGAACAGCTCGGCTCCCCGGCCGACCTCTACGAGAACCCGCACACCACGTTCGTCGCCAACTTCCTCGGCACCTCCAACCTGATCGAGGCCGAGGTCGACTCCAAGGCCGGTGACGACATCGTGCTCAAGGCGGGCGACGGCAAGCTCGTGCTGCCCGTGGCGCGCTGCTCCGCGCCCACCACGAACGGCGGCCGGGTGCTGGTCGGCGTACGCCCCGAGAAGATCTCCCTGACCCACGCCGACGACGCCGGCGAGATTCCCGAGGGCCGCAACCGGATCACCGGGAAGATCGCCGAC
Organism: Streptomyces sp. P3; assembly: GCF_003032475.1. Taxonomy (NCBI): domain Bacteria; kingdom Bacillati; phylum Actinomycetota; class Actinomycetes; order Kitasatosporales; family Streptomycetaceae; genus Streptomyces; species Streptomyces sp. P3. The sequence continues at coordinate 295,431 of NZ_CP028369.1, read as the reverse complement.
TCCTCGTTCATCGGCGTCTCCACCCAGTACGTGATCGACAGCTCGGTCTGCCCGGAGTTCGAGGTCTACGTCCAGAACGTCGACCGCGACGCCCGGCTCGTGCCCGGCGCCGACGTGGTCCTGCACTGGAGCCCGGCCCACACCTTCGGCCTCGACGCGGCCCAGGACATCGACGCGGGCATCCAGGAAGAGGCGGGGGTCTGAGATGGCGACGCTCACCGAGGCGCCCCCGCCTCTCTCCCCGACGACGCCGACGAGGAAGTCGCCCCGCAAGCGCGGCCGTCTGACGCCGTACTGGCTGCTGCTGCCGGGCCTGCTCTGGCTGGTCGTGTTCTTCGCGCTGCCGATGATCTACCAGGCCTCCACGTCCGTGCAGACGGGCTCCCTGGAGGAGGGCTACAAGGTCACCTGGCACTTCGCGACCTACTGGGACGCCCTCAGCGCGTACTGGCCGCAGTTCCTGCGCTCGGTCCTCTACGCGGGCGCCGCGACGGTCCTGTGCCTGGCGCTCGGCTACCCGCTGGCCTATCTGATCGCCTTCCGGGCCGGCCGCTGGCGGAACCTGATCATGATTTTGGTGATCGCGCCGTTCTTCACCAGCTTCCTGATCCGCACCCTCGCCTGGAAGACGATCCTCGCGGACGGCGGCCCCGTCGTCGGCGCCCTGAACACCCTGCACGTCCTGGACGTCACCAGCTGGCTCGGCTGGACCGCGGGCGACCGCGTCCTCGCCACGCCCCTCGCGGTGGTCTGCGGTCTGACGTACAACTTCCTGCCGTTCATGATCCTTCCGCTGTACTCCTCACTGGAACGCATCGACGGACGGCTGCACGAGGCGGCCGGCGACCTGTACGCCAGGCCGGCCACCGTCTTCCGCAAGGTCACCTTCCCGCTGTCGATGCCGGGCGTGGTCTCGGGCACCCTGCTCACCTTCATCCCGGCGTCCGGCGACTACGTCAACGCGGAACTCCTGGGCTCGACCGACACCCGCATGATCGGAAACGTCATCCAGACGCAGTTCCTGCGGGTGCTGGACTATCCGACGGCGGCGGCCCTGTCCTTCATCCTCATGGCCGCGATCCTCTTCATGGTCACCTTCTACATCCGCAGGTCGGGGACGGAGGATCTGGTCTGATGCGCCTCGTCAACTGGCTCAAGCGCCATTTCGTGGTCATCGCGGGACTTCTCACGCTCGGCTATCTCCTCCTGCCGAACGTCGTCGTCACCGTGTTCTCCTTCAACAAGCCGAAGGGCCGTTTCAACTACGAGTGGCAGCAGTTCTCCACCGACGCCTGGCAGGACCCGTGCGGGGTCGCGGGCCTGTGCGGCTCGCTGTCGCTCAGCCTCCAGATCGCGGTGTGGGCGACCCTCGGCGCCACCCTGCTCGGCACGATGATCGCCTTCGCGCTGGTGCGCTACCGCTTCCGCGCGCGCGGCGCGGTGAACTCGCTGATCTTCCTGCCGATGGCGATGCCCGAGGTCGTCATGGCCGCCTCGCTGCTCACCCTGTTCCTCAACCTCGGCGCACAGCTGGGGTTCTGGACCATCCTCATCGCGCACATCATGTTCTGCCTGAGCTTCGTCGTGACGGCGGTCAAGGCGCGCGTCATGTCGATGGACCCCCGGCTGGAACAGGCCGCCCAGGACCTCTACGCCGGGCCGGCGCAGACGTTCCTGCGCGTCACCCTGCCCATCGCGGCCCCCGGAATCGCCGCGGGCGCGCTGCTCGCCTTCGCGCTGTCCTTCGACGACTTCATCATCACCAATTTCAACGCGGGCTCGACCGTCACCTTCCCCATGTTCGTGTGGGGCTCGGCGCAGCGCGGAACGCCCGTCCAGATCAACGTCATCGGCACGGCCATGTTCCTGGTCGCCGTCCTGCTGGTGCTGACGTCGATGGTCGTCGGCAACCGCCGCAACAAGCAAAAGGCATAGAGCCCGAAGCCGACAGGCCCCGTAGGGAGTTGACATCATGGCCCCAGGCGCCATGAACCGGTGGACCACTTCTCTTTCCGACGCACAGCCCGTCCCGTACTGGCTGGACGACCCGGGCAGACCCCGCCCCGAACCCGCGCTCACCGGCCCCGAGACCTGCGATCTGCTGGTCGTCGGGGGCGGATACAGCGGACTGTGGACCGCGCTCGTCGCCAAGGAGCGCGACCCGCAGCGGGACGTGGTGCTGCTGGAGGGCCGCGAGGTGGGCTGGGCCGCCTCCGGCCGCAACGGCGGGTTCTGCGCGGCCTCCCTCACCCACGGGCTGCCCAACGGGCTGGCCCGGTGGCCGGACGAGATCCACCGGCTCGAGGAGCTGGGGATGCGCAACCTCGACGGGATCGAGGCGGCGATCGCCCGGCACGGCATCGACTGCGACTTCGAGCGCACCGGCGAGATCGACGTCGCCACCGAGGAGTACCAGGCACGGGAACTGCGCGACTGGTACGAGGAGCTCGGGAACAGGGGCCTCGCCGACGGCATCGAGTTCCTCGACGCCGACGCGGTGCGCGAGCAGGTCGCCTCGCCCACCTTCCGGGCGGGCCTGCACGACCGCCGGGGCGTGGCCATGCTCCACCCCGCCAAGCTCGTCTGGGGTCTGAAGCAGGCGTGCGTCCGCCTCGGGGTGCGGGTGTACGAGCACACGCCCGCGCTGGACCTGAAGCCGTACGGCGCGGGGACGACCGTCCGCACGCCGTACGGGCAGGTCCGCGCCCGGCAGGTGGCCCTCGGTACGAACATCTTCCCGAACCTGGTCAAGCGCGTGCGCGCGTACACCGTCCCGGTCTACGACTACGCGCTGATGACCGAACCGCTGACCGCGGCACAGATCGACTCGATCGGCTGGAAGAACCGGCAGGGACTCGGGGACAGCGCCAACCAGTTCCACTACTTCCGGCTGTCCGCCGACAACCGGATCCTGTGGGGCGGGTACGACGCCGTCTACCCCTACGGGGGCCGGGTGCGCGCCGAGTACGACGACCGGCCGGAGACCTACGCGAAGCTCGCCGGACACTTCTTCACCTGCTTCCCGCAGCTGGAGGGCGTCCGCTTCACGCACGCGTGGGGCGGGGCGATCGACACCTGTTCGCGCTTCTCGGCGTTCTTCGGCACCGCGCACCAGGGGAAAGTCGCCTATGCGGCCGGGTACACCGGCCTGGGCGTCGGCGCGACCCGGTTCGGCGCGGAGGTGATGCTCGACCTGCTGGCGGGGGAGAGCACCGAGCGGACACGGCTGGAGATGGTCCGCAGGAAGCCGCTGCCCTTCCCGCCCGAGCCCTTCGCCTGGACCGGCATCGCCCTCACCAAGTGGTCGCTGGCCCGCGCCGACGCGCACGGAGGCCGGCGCAACCTGTGGCTGAAGACCATGGACCGGCTGGGGCTCGGTTTCGACAGCTGAGCCGGCCAGGCGCCGCCCCGCGAAGCCCGGCCCGCCGACAGCGGCCCGCGGCATGTGACCCGGTTCACCCGTACGAGTGGTCCGAACCCGCGTAATGCACGCCGCCGGCCTCCCTCTCCCTCGTGGACGCGCCCGCGTCCCACGAGCGAGAGGGAGGTCCTCACATGGCTGGGGCGAAGACGGCGGTCGACTGGCTGGCATCCGTCGCACCGGATCCCGAGGCGTGCCGCAGGGAGTGGGAGCTCAACCCGCTCGGGGTGGCGCTGCTGCCCGCGGGCAGGGCCTGGGACGTGCTCATCCTGCCGGGCACGCTCGGCTATCCCACCCTCGACGTGCTCACCCGGATCCTCGACCGGCCGGGCCCGGTGCTCGTCGACTTCGGCGACGACCGCATGGGGTTCTTCGTGGCGCCGGGGACGGCGGCGCGCTGGCTCGGCACCGGCATCCGCACCGCGGGGGCCGGCACCTGGATCGTGGTGCCCCATCCGGGCCGCTCGGCCAGGGGAGTCCGCTGGCTGGTGACGCCGGACGGCTCAGGCACGCTGACCGACGCGGTGCTCCTCGAACTGGCGATGCACGAGGCGGCGGCGGGTCTGGCCGCCGGAGAGGACGGCTGACCACCGGACGCGCTCGCACAGCCGTACCCGCCGGACCTGTGAGCCCCACGTCCGAGACCCGCAGGCGCGCCGGCCGTTCCCACACCGGCCGCCCGCGCGGCCGGCACGGCACCGGTACGGCCGCGTGCCCGGGTGGCCTGGTCTCCGGTCTCTGATCCCACGACCCGGTCTCGGTCGAGGGCGAGGGCGAGCGAGGGCGGTGCCGGGCGCGGGGCGGGAGCGGTGTCGTCGCGGCGGGGCGTTCAGTCCGTCGACGTCGCCTTCAGGGCCAGCCACAGCTCCATGCGGACGTCCGGGTCGTCCAGCGAGCGGCCGAGGATCTCCTCCACCCGGCGCATGCGGTACCGCAAGGTGTGGCGGTGGACGCCCAGGTCGGCCGCCGCCGCGTCCCACTGGCCGTGGCGGGAGAGCCAGGCCCGCAGGGAGGCCACCAGATCGCCGCGGCCGGTCGCGTCGTGCTCGTGCAGGGCGCGCAGCAGGCTGTCCGCGAACGCCTTCACCGCGTCGTCCGCGAGCAGCGGCAGCACCGACCCCGCCGCCAGCCGCTCGTGCTCCACGAACACCCGGCCCCGGCGCCGTGCCACGGACAACGCCTGCTCCGACTGCTTGTAGGCGGCCGCCGCCGCGATCGGCCCGGCCGGCGCGGAGAGGCCCACCACCAGCTCGTCCCCCGGGTCCGCCTCGGCCGCGCCGCCCCCGTTCGCCCGGGAGGCCTCCAGCGCCGTCGCGTACCGGGCGCATGCCGACACGGCCGCTCCGCCGTCCGTGACCAGCGCCACCAGCCGTTCGCCCTCGGGCACCACCAGCACCGCCTCACCGGCCCGGGCGGCCGCCGACTCGAGGGCCTCGACTAGACCGCCGAAAGGATCGTCGGCCGTGTCGGACACGGTCTGCGGCCGGGCCGTGAGCGGACCGTGCCCGGGCCCCTCGGGGCGCGCCCGCACGACCGCGGCCGGCACGGACTCGGCGACGATCACCCGGAAGGGCACGTCGAGCAGATCGCCGTACAGGTGCCCGGCGACGGCCCGCGCGTGGTCCGGTTCACCCGCCAGCAGCATCCGCAGCACCGCCGCGCCGATCCGCTGCTGCGCCGCGTACAGCGAGCGCGAGCGTTCCGTGGTGAGGGTGAGCAGCGCGATGGCCGAGTGGACGGCGTACCGCTCGGCGGTGCCCGGAGCCGCGGCGGTGCCGACGGCGAGCGCCGCGCGAGGACGCCGCCCGGTGCCCAGAGAGTGCAGTTCGACCCGGTCGTCGTGGCGGTCCCCGGACGCGGCGTGCTGGGGCCCGCCGCCGCTGCCGACCACCGCCGAGGCCGGGGCGGGCCGCTCCCGCAGCCGCTCCACCTCGGCGGTGAGGCGGGCGGCCCGCCGGGCGGCCCACTCGGGCGCGGCCGCCACCACGGCGCCCGAAGCGTCGTACAGCGCCGCCCACCCGTCGACCTGGGCGGCGAGCGCGCGGAGCAGCCCTTCGGCGCCGTCCGTGAGGGCCTGCTTCGTCAGCTCGCGCTGAGCCGCGAACCCGGCGGTCACCGCCCGGTACTGGTCGGCCGCGATCGCCGCCGACACCGCCTTGCTGATCGCGAGGAAGGGCGTGCGGCGCGGCACCTCCAGCAGGGGCAGGTTCTCCTCCTCCGCCGCGTCCACGAGCGCCTGCGGGATCTCGTCGTAGTTGACGCCGACGGCGAAGCCGAGCCCGACCACGCCGGCCCTCGACAGCCGCCGCACATAGCGCCGCATGGCCTCCGGGTCCTCCGCGTCCAGCTTGAGCGCGGTGATCAGCAGCAGCTCCCCGCCCTCCATGTACGGCACGGGGTCCGCGAGCTCGCTGACGTGCGCCCAGCGCACCGGCACGTCAAGACGGTCCCCGCCGGCCCGCACGGTGAGCTTCAGCGCGGAGTGGTGGACGAGCGACGCGAGGGTGGGAGGCATGGGGCCTTCAGGTCGGGGGAGGGAGCGGAGCGATCCGGGTGCGGACGTGAGGGGGCGTGCCGCTCCCGACGCCTGCTCTGCTGAGGCCTGCTCTTGTGGTGCGTGATCCGTGGCACGTGGTCCTGGCGCATGATCCCGCGGCGCGTGATCCTTTGGCCGCTTCGTATGAACGGCCTGTCTCGATTCTGCCTCACCGTACGGTCGCGGGCCGCCGTTTCAGCCGCGCAGGTCCAGCAGCAGCGGCGGCGCGTGCTCGCCGTCCGTGCTCGTCAGGGACAGCACCGCGTGGCCGGGCGGGATCTCGTGCGCCAGCTGGGACGCCGACCACCGCTCCCGCTCCACCTGCCGCACGGTCACCGCGTCCGTGGTCACCGCCCTGCCGGTCACCAGCTTGCGCAGCGCGTGGATGGCGCGGGTCATCGGCTGGTCGGCGAAGACGGTGTGCTTGGCGACCTCCGTGGTCTCCACCCACTCGGTGCCCCACGCCTGCGCGAACCGGCTGCCGTCCCACGTGGTGATGCCGGAGAACGCCATCCGGCAGCCGACCGCCCCGTACAGCGGCCCGTGCAGCGCCTCGGGCACGTCGACGACGCTGCGCAGGGCGAGCACCACGCCCGCGTTCTGCGAGCGCAGCCGTTGCAGCCGGCGTACGGACCCCTCGGTGACGGTCCCCGTGGCGTCGTCGAGGACGAGGCACGCGAAGTGGTCGCGCCGCTCCCGTACGACCGTCTGGAACTGGGCGAGGACCAGCCGGGTGATCAGCCGGCCCGCCTCCTCGTGTCCCCGGTCCGGCAGGTCGACACGGACCCGCAGCGGATGATGGGCGACGGCGCGCAGCGAGAACGCCCGGTGCGCGCCGCTCCCGCCGCCGAAGAACTCCGCGAACACCGGACGGTTCAGCAGCGCCAGCCGGTCGGCGAGGGCACGGCCCGCGTCGCCCGGGGCCCCCGTCTGGCGGACGCGTGCCTCCAGCTCCCGGCGCATCACCTCGTCGCCTGCCACCGCCTCGCGCAGCGCGGCGACCGCCCCCGGCTCGCCCTCCAGCAGTTCGAGCAGTTCGGGGAGGGAGGGGAAGCGCCCGTGGGCGGCCCGGTAGGGGCCGAGCAACTGGGCCAGCGCCGTCGTCGCGCCCTGGCCGCTCACCGCGTCGAGGTCGCCGGCCAGCGCCTCGGCGAGGAGCGCGGCCGCCTCGTCCGGGTCGTCCGAGCCCGCGTACGGGTCCAGGTCGTGCACGGACGACGGGTCGCCGATCCGGACGATCACGTCGAACGCCGCGTCCGGGCCGAGCGGTCCGCCGCCCGGCGACGACACGGCGACCACGGCGCACGTGCCGGTGAGCGCCTGCAGGGCCAGCGCCTCGGTCAGCGGTTCGAGCAGGTTGCGTGTCTTGCCCGACCCGGACGGCCCGACGGCGAGCAGCGAGGTGCCCAGCACGTCCGGGCCGAGAGCGGCGCCCGCCTCCCGGTAGCCGACGGGAGTGCGCTCGCCGCCCGCCCAGCGGCCGATGCGCACCTGCCCGGCGAGCAGGTCGTGGCGCGCTGCGCGCCGGGGCAGGTCGCGGGCGCCGGAGGGGTGGGTCCAGGCGCCGCCGCCCTGCCGCAGCACGGTCTCCCGGAAGTCCCCGAGTCCGGCGGTCCACGCCCGCCGGACGCGTACGCAGTCCACGTCGTTCATCCGGCCCGCGGCGACCTCGCCGGTCAGCAGGTCGGCCGCCTCGTACTGCCCGGCCTCCCGCAGCTCGGGCCACTGGGAGCGGGGCCGCTCGGCCGCGGGCGCGGCCGGGCCGGGCCCGGCCCCGCGGGCGGCGAGCAGTTCCTTCGCGTACGGCCACCAGCCGCCGACCCGGGCGAACGGCCACACCACCAGCAGCGTGACGGCGGCGTACAGCGCGTTCGTGAACAGGGGGGAGGCGAACAGCTCGTAGCCGCCGGCGATCAGCACGATGAGCGAGAACAGCGGGTCGACGACCGGCAGCGCGTCCCAGCCGACGCCGAACGCGCCGGGGAGGACGAGGCTCAGCGCGGCGAGAGCGCCGAGCAGGGCGATCAGGGCCCGCCCGGGCTGCGGCCGACGGCCGACGAAGTGCCGCACCACGTGCGGCCAGCTGCCCAGCCGTCCCATGGCGTAGACGAGGACGGCGAAGAAGACGCCGTCGTAGACGACCCGCGCCTCAGCGCCCTCCGTGGTCTTCGGGGAGGCGATGGTGCCGCCCCACCACCAGTCGTCCGGGGTGAACAGCCGCAGCAGGGTGAACTGGTAGGGCATGGCGCCCCGCCGCCACAGCGACCACAGGACCAGCGCGATGACCAGCGGCACCAGCATGCCGATGACGGTCACGGGCGCGAGCCGCTCCGCGGTCCGCACCGTCCTCGGCGGCCGGTGACCGTGCCGCCAGACGCCCGGCCGGGTCGCGGGGCGCGCCTCGTCGAGCCAGGCGGCCACCGCGGAAGCGGCCCGCGGGGCGTGCTCGAAGGCGGGCGGGACGGCCGGCGCCCGGTCCGGCCGCGGCGGCGTGGCGGGCGGCCTCGGCGGCCCTGCCGGGCGCGGCACAGGATTCGCCTGCGCACGCCGCGCGTCCTGCGTCCCGTCGCTGTCCATCGCCCCTGCCCCCTGACCAGCCGTTCCGTCTGCCATCAGCGAGTCAATCTAACGCGCCCGCAAGGGGAGTTCACCGCTTACGCGGCCGGGCCTGCGACGATCGCCGCCCGTGCGCACTGTCCACGACGGACAAGCCGACCCGCCGACACCGCCCACATGGAGCATGCCGACCCACCCCTCCCCGTCCTAGCCTGCGAGAAGAGAACGAAAGCGTCCGCAGAACCCCAGGAGCCCCTCATGACCGCCCTTCCGCAGGAGCGCCGCGTCGTCACCGCCATCCCCGGCCCCAAGTCGCAGGAACTGCAGGCCCGCCGGACCGCCGCGGTCGCGGCCGGCGTGGGCTCGGTGCTGCCCGTGTTCACCGCGCGCGCGGGCGGCGGCATCATCGAGGACGTCGACGGCAACCGCCTGATCGACTTCGGCTCCGGCATCGCCGTCACCTCCGTCGGCGCGTCCGCCGAGGCCGTGGTGCGCCGGGCCTCCGCCCAGCTCGCCGACTTCACCCACACCTGCTTCATGGTCACGCCCTACGAGGGATACGTGGAGGTCGCCGAGGCGCTCGCCGAGCTGACCCCGGGCGACCACGCCAAGAAGTCCGCGCTGTTCAACTCCGGCGCCGAGGCCGTCGAGAACGCCGTGAAGATCGCGCGGGCGTACACCAGGCGCCAGGCCGTCGTCGTCTTCGACCACGGCTACCACGGGCGCACCAACCTCACCATGGCGCTGACCGCGAAGAACATGCCGTACAAGCACGGCTTCGGCCCGTTCGCGCCCGAGGTCTACCGGGTGCCGGTCGCCTACGGCTACCGCTGGCCGACCGGCGCCGAGAACGCCGGCCCCGAGGCCGCCGCCCAGGCCGTCGACCAGATCAGCAAGCAGGTCGGCGCGGAGAACGTGGCCGCCATCATCATCGAGCCGGTGCTCGGCGAGGGCGGCTTCATCGAACCCGCCAAGGGCTTCCTGCCGGCCATCAGCAAGTTCGCGTCCGACAACGGCATCGTCTTCGTCGCCGACGAGATCCAGTCCGGCTTCTGCCGCACCGGCCAGTGGTTCGCCTGTGAGGACGAGGGGATCGTCCCCGACCTGATCACCACCGCCAAGGGCATCGCCGGCGGTCTGCCGCTGGCCGCCGTCACCGGCCGCGCCGAGATCATGGACGCGGCGCACGCGGGTGGTCTGGGCGGCACCTACGGCGGCAACCCGGTCGCCTGCGCGGGCGCGCTCGGCTCCATCGAGACGATGAAGGAGCTGGACCTCAACGCCCGGGCGAAGAACATCGAGGCGATCATGAAGGCCCGCCTCACCGCCATGGCCGAGAAGTTCGACGTCATCGGAGACATCCGCGGACGCGGCGCGATGATCGCCATCGAGCTGGTCAAGGACCGCACGACGAAGGAGCCGAACGCCGAGGCGACCGCCGCGCTCGCCAAGGCCTGCCACCAGGAGGGCCTGCTGGTGCTCACCTGCGGCACCTACGGCAACGTGCTGCGCTTCCTGCCCCCGCTGGTCATCGGCGAGGACCTGCTCACCGAGGGCCTCGACATCATCGAGCAGGCGTTCGCGCGCATCTGATGCGGTCCCCGCACAGCTGATCCCCCGCGGCCGCACAGCGTGTGAAGAAGGTGTGCGAGGAGGATGGCGGGACGGCAGACGACCTGTCGAACGGTCTGCCGCTGCCGTAGGTTCTACCCGGATGAGAGATACACCCCGCCCGCGGGAGACCGTGGGCGGATTCCAGGCCGGGGTTTCCCCAGCTTCGACCTGGTCGTGCCCTCGCGCACACAACCGGAGCTTCAGGCTTCGGATCTCCACCGATCGGACGGTCGCCCGCCCCAAACCCCCCGGGGCGGCCGGCATCTCCGGTCCGGACGGCCACCCCGGAACAATCCCCCCTGTTCCGGGGCGGCCGACCTCCTTCTCCACGCGCCGACCACGCGGAAAGACCCCGGATGCGCTCCGGGGTCTTTTTCGGTCGTCCTCCGCCGGACGGCCGCTCCGACAAGCTGACAAGCTGTGGGCCATGTCGTCCCGTCCGAGCCGCCCGCCACTCGGCCCCCCCGCCGGCCCCCGCTCCGGCCCCCACCCCGGTCACCGTTTCGGCCGCCCCCTCGTCGGCCTTCTCTGCGGTCTGCCCGCCGTCCTCTTCGCGGTGATCACCTGGCAGGTCGCCGTCGGCGGACCGCTGCTGCGCGCGGACGAACGCCTCAGCCGGGCCCTCGTCCACCCCGACCGGGTCTCCGAGCTGCTGGCCGACCTGGGCGAGGTGCAGATCGCGGTGCCCGTGCTGGTGCTGGCCGCCGGGTACGCGGCCCGGCGGGGGAGTGCGGCGGGCGGGGCGCGGTGGTGGGCGCCGCCGGTCGCGGCGCTGGGCCTGATGCTGCTGGTGCCGCTGATCGTCGTCCCCCTCAAGGAGTGGACCGACCGGCCCGGCACGCCCGCCGTGCCGCCCGCCACCGGCTACTACCCCTCCGGGCACACGGCGACGGCGGCCGTCGCCTACGGTTCGGCGGTGCTGGTCCTGCTGCCGTGGCTGCGGACCGCGACCGCCCGCCGGGCTGCCGCGGCCGTGAGCGCGCTCCTCGTCCTCGCCGTCTCCTTCGGGCTGGTCCGGCGCGGCTACCACTGGCCGCTGGACGTGGTGGCCAGCTGGTGTCTGTGCACGGTGCTGCTCGGAGCGCTGTGGCTCCTGTCCGCACGGGAACGGGGCCGCCCGGCGCCGGAACACGGCCCGGCAAGGGAACGCGGCCCGGCAAGGGAAGGCGGCCCGGCACGGGAAGGCGGCCCGGCACGGGAAGGCGGCCCGGCACGGGAACACGGCCCCGCACGGGAACACGGCCCCGCACGGGAACGCCGCCGACCACGCCAAACCGTCGCACCCGAGCCGCCCACCCGTACGACTCGGACAAGCGCCCCCTCGGCCTCACGCCCCTACCGTGGACCACGAAAGCCACAGGACACCCCCTAAGCGGAAGGGCCGGGACTCGACCATGCCCCAGGAAACGAACGTGGGGGCCACCCACGCCTTCTGGCTCGCCGGACGCCAGGTCACCGGTGAGGACAGCTTCGACGTCACCTCCCCGTGGGACGGCCGTCTCGTCGGCAGGGTCGGCGTGCCGACGGACGCGCAGGTCGAGGAGGCCGTCGCCGCCGCGTACGCCGTGCGGGACGAGTTCGCCGCCACCCCGGCCCATGTGCGCGCCGCCGCCCTCGACCACGTCAGCAAGCGGCTCGCCGAGCGCACCGAGGAGATCGCGCGGCTGATCTCCGCCGAGAACGGCAAGCCCGTCAAGTGGGCGCGCGGGGAGGTCGGCCGGGCCGTCTCCGTGTTCCGCTTCGCGGCCGAGGAGGCCCGTCGGTTCAACGGCGGCGAGGCCCAGCGGCTCGACACCGACGCCGGCGGCCAGGGGCGGCTCGCGCTCACCCGGCGCTTCCCGAAGGGCGTGGTGCTCGGCATCGCGCCGTTCAACTTCCCGCTGAACCTGTGCGCCCACAAGATCGCCCCGGCCATCGCGGCCGGCGCGCCGATCATCCTGAAGCCCGCCCCGGCGACCCCGCTGTCCGCTCTGGTCATCGGCGAGCTGCTCGCCGAGACCGAGCTGCCCGTCGGTTCCTGGTCGATCCTGCCGGTCTCCAACGACCGCATGCCGGCCCTCGTCCAGGACGAGCGGCTGCCCGTGATCTCCTTCACCGGCTCCGAGAAGGTCGGCTACGCGATCATGGACTCGGTGCCGCGCAAACACTGCACCCTGGAGCTGGGCGGCAACGGCGCGGCCGTCGTCCTCGGCGACTTCGCGAGCGACGCCGACCTCGACTGGGCCGCCACCCGCATCGCGACCTTCTCCAACTACCAGGGCGGTCAGTCCTGCATCTCCGTGCAGCGGGTCATCGCGGACGCCTCCGTGTACGACCGGCTGCTGCCGCGCATCGTCGCCGCCGTCGAGGCGCAGGTCACCGGCGACCCGTCGGACGCCGCGACCGACGTCGGCCCGCTGGTCAGCGAGGACGCGGCCCGGCGGGTCGAGACATGGGTGGACGAGGCCGTCGCGGCGGGGGCGAAGCTCCTGACCGGCGGTGAGCGCGACGGCGCCACCTACGCGCCGACCGTGCTGGTCGACGTGCCGGCCGACACCAAGGTCGCCTGCGAGGAGGTCTTCGGACCGGTCCTCACCGTGCAGCGCGCCGACGGCGAGGCCGAGGCCTTCGCGGCTGTCAACTCCTCCAAGTACGGCCTCCAGGCGGGCGTGTTCACCCATGACGTCCAGGCGGCCTTCCGCGCCCACCGCGCGCTCGAGGTCGGCGGCGTCGTCATCGGCGACGTGCCCTCCTACCGCGCCGACCAGATGCCGTACGGCGGCGCCAAGCAGTCCGGCGTGGGCCGCGAGGGCGTCCGGTTCGCGATGGAGGACTACACCTACGAGCGGGTGCTGGTGCTGACGGGGCTCGCGCTCTGAGCCGGTCGGCCCCCGACCGGCCGGATCCCGGCCGTCCGGAACCCTCTAGCTAATGGGAACCATTTTCATATAGTCTTCGGGTCGGCGCTCACACGCCGTCCCCGAAGGGGCCCGGCGCCGCTGCCTTCCGGCGCCGGGCCCCTTCTTGCTGCCGGCCTCGTCCGGACCCTCAACCGGAGAAGCCGACGTGCGCGAGCCGCAGTGGGCCGCGCAGTCCGAGGCGCAGGTCGCGGACGCCGTCCGCGACGAAGGGCGCGTCCACGGTGACATAGGCGTACGGGCCCGGCGTGGGAGTGCCGAGGGCCACCGTGGCCAGCACCGGGCCGCCGTCCAGGGACAGCTCCACCGTGCCCCGGCCGGACGCCGTCACCGTCACCGCCGTCACCCCCGGTGTGTCCGCGCCCGCGCCGAAGTCGCAGGCGCGGTAGAGCAGTTCGCCCGCCCCTCCGTCGACCGGCGTCACCGCGTCGCCCGACTCCTTCGTGCGGTCGACGATCTCGGTGCCGCCCTGCTCGTCGAAGTCGGCCGCCGCGAGTCCGTCCGCGCGCACCGCGCGCGGCGCCGTCGGCTCGCCGTCGAGTACGGCGGTCGCGCGCAGGCGGACGTCCTCGCTGGACGCGCCGACCAGCAGTTCGTACGGGCCCGGCTCCAGACGCGGCCCGCCCCGCGCCACGTCCCAGAACGCGAAGGCGGACAGCGGCACGTCGAAGGCGACGTCCGTGCTCGCCCCGGGGACCAGGGTGATCCGGCGGCAGTCGAGCAGCTCACGGCGCGGGCGGACGACCGACGGGTCCACGGCGCGGGCGTACAGTTGGACGACCTCGTCGGCCGTCATGTCGCCGGTGTTGGTCAGCGTGCAGGCGACGTGCGCCCTCCCGTCCCTCACCCGCACCGCGAGATCGGTGTACGCGAACGAGGCGTACGACAGGCCGTGCCCGAACGGGAACAGCGCGGCGCCCTCGAAGTAGAGGTAGGTCTGCCGGGCGCCGATCACGTCGTAGTCCAGCAGGTCGGGCAGGTCCGCGTCGTCGGCGTACCAGGTCTGCGGCAGGCGGCCGGCCGGGGAGACGTCGCCGGCCAGGACGCGCGCCAGGGCGGCCCCCGCGGCCTGGCCGCCGTGCGCTGTCCACAGCGCCGCGGACAGCGGGCCGGGCTCGAACGCGTACGGGTACGCCGACACCAGCACCAGCACCGTGCGCGCCTGCGCCGCCCGGGCGGCCGCAAGCAGCCGCTCCTGGTGGGCCGGCAGGCGCAGCGTGGTGCGGTCCTCGGTCTCCCGGCCGTTGATGTGCGGGTCGTTGCCGGCCACCACCACGACCACGTCGGCCCCGGCGGTGATCCGGGTCACTGCGCTCTCGCCTGATTCGACGACGATGAGCTCGAAGACCTCGGGGCTCCCCCCGGTCTCCGCGTCCGGTCCGGCAACCCGCACATCGTCGGCGGCGACACACACGTGACGACCCGTGCCCAGGTGCAGCAGGAGGTGACCGTTTCCGTGGGGTTCCAGGCGGAACGTCTCCTGCACGATCCAGCCGCCGGGCTGGTCCGCGGAGGCGCGCAGCAGGCCGTCCTCGGCGACCGAGAGGTAGCGGCCGTCGGGGGCGCGCAGCGTCAGCACGCCCTCGCCCCAGTCCACCAGCGCCAGCTCCGTGCCCTCGGCGTCCGCGGTCAGCGGCGGCAGGTCGGTGCGGCCGGCCAGCAGCGCAGGGTCGAGGGCGCCCTCGGCGCCGCGCACCTCGTCGCAGGCCTCGGGCGTGGCGGGGACCTTCAGGAACGCTCCGGCCGAGGTCTTCAGCAGGACCCGGTCCACGCCCTCGGCGAACTCGACCCGCTCGGCGCCGAACCGCTCGTACAGCCCCTCCAGCGGGGTGGAGCGGTGGATCGGCGTGCCGCTGTACCAGTCGACCTTGCACTCGTCAGCGAGCAGTCCGACCACCGCGATCCGGGTGTCGGCGGCCAGCGGCAGCACGCCGTCGTTGCGCAGCAGCACCACCGCCTGCTCGGCGGCCTTGCCGGCGAGCGCGCGGTGCGCCGGGGTGTCGAACTCGCCGGTCCCCGCGTGCGGGTCGTCGTGCGGGTCGAACTCGCCGAGCCGGAAGCGGACCGAGAGCTGGCGGCGGACCGCCGTGTCGACGTCCGCCTCGGTGAGCAGGCCCTGCTCCAGGGCGCCCCGGACCCGGGCGACGATCTTCGAGCCGTCGGTGCCGTGGTCGGTGAAGCTGTCCACGCCGGCGAGCAACGAGGCCGCCGTAGCCTCCTCGTGGGTGTCGAAGTAGTGCTCGGAGTCGACCAGGTTGGACGGCGCGCCCGCGTCGGAGCAGACCATCAGGTCCTCGTCGGTCCAGGCCCGCAGCTGCTCGCGCAGATACGGCGAGACGTGGTTGGGGCGGCCGTTGACCAGGTTGTACGCGGGCATCACGCCCGCCACCGCGCCCGCCTCGACGGTGTCGCGGAAGGCGCGCAGATCGTACTCGTGGAGCACCCGGGGACGCACCGACGACGAGGTGAGGGCGCGGTCCGTCTCGTTGTTGTGCGCGAGCCAGTGCTTGAGGACGGGGGCCGTGCGCCAGTACGTCGGGTGGTCTCCGCGCAGGCCGTGGGTGTACGCGGTGGCGATGGCGGACGTCAGCTTCGGGTCCTCCGAGTAGCCCTCCTCGTTGCGGCCCCACAGGGGGTGGCGCAGCAGGTTGACGGTGGGGGCCCAGACGTTCAGCCCGACGCGCTCGTCGAGGGCGCGCATCGCCCGTACCTCCTTGGACACCGCCTCGCCGACCCGCCGTACCAGATCGGTGTTCCAGGTCGCTCCCAACCCGACGGCCTGCGGGAACACCGTCGCCGGGCCCATCCACGCGACGCCGTGCAGCGCCTCCTGGCCGGTGCGGAACGCCTCGACGCCGAGCCGCTCGACGGCCGGGGCGAACTGGTGCAGGAAGGAGACCTTCTCGTCCAGGGTCAGCCGGGACAGCAGGTCGTCGATGCGCTTCGCGAACGGCAGCCGCGGATCGCGGAAAGGCGGCGTGGGCGGCGTGTGTGCGGTCACGTGGGGTTCCCTTTGCGATGGAGCGAGCTGGCTCTTTCGAAGCGCTTCGATGCTCATTCGGCGTACCGGTGGGTGTCAAGGGGACCTCACGCTTATTTCAAGCGGTGCATACGAACAGGTCACCCCGGATGCCTCGGAGGAAACTTGGGGACGACCCTTGTGCGCCCTCGGGTGTTCACTTAACCTCGCAGCAACATCGAAGCGCTTCGACTGAAAAGCCTCAGCGTATGGGGCCGCAGGAACCGCTTCAGCTCAGCCAGTTCCACTCGAGACACCGCAGCCGACGGCCACCGCCGGGTGTCCTGGTGCGCCATGAAGGGTTGACGCAATGACGCCGAACGCCGCTTCCGCCTCCTCCGGGCCGAGCCGGAGAAGCTTCCTCGCCTCCACGGCGGTCGCCACCGCAGCGGTGGCGGGAGGGATGCCACTGCTCGCCGCCTGCGGCGGTTCGGAGAGCGGCTCGCGCGACGGCACCACGTCGGGCAAGGACGCCAAGAAGATCCTCCCCGCCTTCGTGGCCAGCAACGTGGTGACGCCGGACATCCCGGCCAAGAACGGCTCGGCGATCGGGTTCACCGGCAAACTGGACCTGGCGACGCTGAAGGACTCGGTGCCCAAGAAGCTCGGCAAGGGCGGCAAGGTCACGATCATGTCGCCGTTCTGGGGCTCCCCGCCCAAGGGCACGAACGCCTACTACAAGGGGATGAACGACCTCATCGGCGTCGACGTCGTCTGGCAGAACCAGGACGGCAACACCTACGACCAGAAGCTCGGCGCGGTCCTCGCCTCCAGCGAGGTGCCCGACGTGGTGGTCGTCCCCGGCTGGAACATGGGCGGCAAGATACCCAGCGCCATCCTCAGCAAGTTCGCCGACCTCGGCCCCTACCTGTCCGGCGACAAGGTCAAGGAGTACCCGAACCTCGCGGCGATCCCGACGGACGCCTGGCAGCGCTCCATCTTCGGCGGCAAGCTGCGCGGTCTGCCGATGCCCGCACCGTACGTCCCCAGCATCGTGCCCCTCTACCGCAAGGACATCTTCGACAAGGAGGGCTACCAGGTACCGCGCTCGGCGGACGAGTTCATGGCCCTGGCCAAGGAGATCACCAACGCCAAGGCCAAGCGGTGGGCCTGCCTGGACATGAAGTGGACCGCCTGGCAGATGTTCGGCGTGCTCTCCGGCAGCGAGAAGCCGCTCGGCTGGAACCTCGTCGACGGCAAGCTCGTCAACCGCATCGAGACCGACGAGTACCTCGAGGCACTGGAGTGGACCCGCAAGCTGTTCGCCGCCAAAGTGGTGCACCCCGACGGCGAACTGGGCAAGACGGCCCCCGACCCCGGCCCCAAGTTCGCGGCGGGCGAGTTCCTGATCTACGCCAACAACATCAGCCAGTGGTGGGGCCGCACCGCCGAACAGGCCACCCAGAACCCGCAGTTCAAGATCTGGGGGATGGACGTCTTCGCGCACGACGGCGGCGACCCCACCCTCTGGGCCGAACAGCCGGCCGGCATCTTCGCCTTCGTCAACAAGAAGGCGTCCGAGTCGGTCATCCGTGACGTGCTGGCCGTGGCCAACGTCACCGCCGCGCCGTACGGCACCAAGGAGTACATGATGACCAACTACGGCGTGGAGGGAACCCACTACACCGTCAAGGACGGTGTCCCGGTCAAGACCGACCTGGGCAACAACGAGGTGTCGAACGCGTACGTCATGGTCGCGAGCCCCGCCGCCACCATCGCGCACCCCGACTTCCCCGCGGTCGCCAAGGCGCAGGTCGAGTGGCAGCAGCGCGCGGGCGGCTTCACCAAGAAGTCCTCCTTCTACGGCATGCAGATCACCGAGCCGGCCCGCTACACCAACCTCTCCAACGACTTCGAGCAGTTGGAGGACGACGTCACCCGCGGCCGCAAGAAGATCAGCGACATGCAGCAGGCCGTCTCCGACTGGAAGAGCAAGGGCGGCGACAAGCTGCGCGACTGGTACCAGAAGCTGCTCGACGACAACGGTCCGGCGGCGGGCTGACCGGCAGCGAGGCGAGGAGAACGGCCGTGTCCCACAGCACGGTGCCTCGAAGCGGGGCCAAGACGACGAAAGCCCGACCGCCGCGGATCCCGGCGCCGGCCGGCGGTGACACCGGCGCGCGGAAGGAGACAGGCCCCACCGGGAAGCAGAGCCTGCGGCTGCGGTTCCGGCGGGACCGGACCCTGCTCCTGATGACCCTGCCGGCCCTCGTGCTGCTCCTGGTCTTCAACTACCTCCCGATCCTGGGCAACATCGTCGCGTTCCAGGACTACGACCCGTACATCAGCGACAACGGCATCGTCTCGATGCTGCACAGTCCCTGGGTGGGCCTGGAGAACTTCCAGCGCATCTTCGAGGACTCGGCGTTCTGGAACGCGGTGCAGAACACCCTGGTCCTCTTCTTCCTCCAGCTCGTGCTGTACTTCCCGATCCCGATCGTCCTCGCCCTGGTGATCAACAGCGTGGTCAGGCCGAGGGTGCGGGCGCTCTCGCAGGCGATCCTCTACCTGCCGCACTTCTTCTCCTGGGTGCTGGTCATCGCGGTGTTCCAGCAGCTGTTCGGCGGCGCGGGCATCCTGTCGCAACTCCTGCGCCAGCACGGCTACGACGGCCTCGACATCATGACCGACCCGAACACCTTCAAGTACCTCGTCACGGCGGAGAGCGTGTGGAAGGACGCGGGCTGGGGGATCATCGTCTTCCTCGCCGCGCTCTCCTCCGTCCCGACGGACCTCTACGAGGCCGCCGCGATGGACGGCGCCGGGCGCTGGCGCCGTACCTGGCACGTGACGCTGCCCGCGCTGCGGCCGGTGATCGCGCTGCTCCTGGTGCTGCGGGTGGGGGACGCGCTGACGGTCGGCTTCGAACAGATCCTGCTGCAACGTGACGCGGTCGGGCCGGGAGCCTCGGAGGTGCTGGACACCTTCGTCTGGTGGAACGGCGTGCGCAACCAGGACTTCGGATACGCGGCCGCCGCAGGGCTGGTCAAGGGCGTCGTCAGTCTCGGACTGGTCCTCGCCGCGAACAAGGTGGCCCATCTCATGGGCGAGCAGGGGGTGTACAAGAAGTGAGCACGGTCCTCGACAAGGCGGCGGTCCTCGGCAAGGCGACGGCGGACCGGCCCGGCCGGTGGGCGGCCCCGCCCCGTCCGGCCTGGGAGGAGGAGCCCGGCAAGGCGGGCCTCGCGGGCAAGGGAATCGTCCTCGCGCTCGCCTGCTTCGGCATCGTCTTCCCCATCTGGATCGTCGTCGTCACCAGCCTCTCCTCACGCAGGACGATCGACGAGGCCGGCGGCCTGGTGATGATCCCCAAGGGCATCACCTTCGTCGCCTACCAGGAGCTGCTCAGCGGTGGACAGGTGACGAGGGCGGCGGTGATCAGCGTGCTGATCACCGTCGTCGGCACCCTCTTCTCGATGAGCGTCTCCGTGCTGTGCGCCTACGGGCTCTCGCGCCCGGGTTCGCTCGCGCACCGCTGGATCCTGATGATCCTGCTGGCGACGATGTTCTTCAGCGCCGGCCTGATCCCGACCTATCTCCTGGTGCAGTCGCTCGGCCTGACCGACACCTACCTCGCGCTGATCCTGCCGAGCGCGATCAGCGTGTTCAACATCCTGGTCCTGCGCGGCTTCTTCACGGGCATCTCGCAGGAACTCATCGACAGCGCGCGGATCGACGGGGCCGGGGACTTCCGGATCCTGTGGCAGATCATCATGCCTCTGTCGAGGGCGGTGCTGGCCGTGATCACGCTCTTCTACGCCGTCGGCTACTGGAGCGCCTGGTTCAACGCGTCGCTGTACCTCAACGACCAGGACATGATGCCGCTGCAGAACGTCATGATCCAGCTGGTGCAGAAGCAGGAGGCCCCGGTCGGCCTGGGCCAGGCCATCAAGACCGGTCAGCTGTCGGGTCTCGCCGTGCAGATGGCGGTCATGGTGATGGCGCTGCTGCCGGTCGCCGTGCTGTCCCCGTTCGTCCAGAAGCACTTCAAGAAGGGCATGCTCACCGGCGCGGTGAAGGGCTAGCGGCCCCGCCGGTGAGGCCGGTTCGTCCGAGACCTTCGGGCCGTGCGCTCGTGCGCCGGTCCGTGGCCGGCCGCGCCCGCGCGGCGAAGCCGCACACCGCCGCGACCCCGCACCCGGGGGCGCCCCCACCCGTGCACACCGCCTCGGCCCCGCACCCGGAGCCCCACACGCATCCCGCGGGCCGGCGCCTCCGGCAGCACCCCACGAACCGAGAACCCACCCTGCGAGGTACCCCATGCACGCCACCCCGCTCAGCCGCCGCACCGTCCTCGCCGGCACCGCTGCCGCCGCCGCGCTCACCGGACTCCCGTCGGTGCAGGGGCGCGCCGAAGCGGCCGAGGGCGTCGCCGCCCCCGCCTACCGCTGGCGCAACGCCGTCATCGGCGGCACCGGATTCATCACCGGCGTCCTCTTCCACCCCGCCGTGCGCGGTCTCGCCTACGCCCGCACGGACATGGGCGGCGCCTACCGCTGGGACGACCGGACCGCCCGCTGGACGCCCCTCACCGACCACCTCGGCTGGGACGACTGGAACCTGCTCGGCGTGGAGGCTCTCGCCGTCGACCCCGCGCATCCGAACCGTGTCTACCTGGCCCTCGGCACCTACGCCCAGTCCTGGGCCGGCAACGGCGCGATCCTGCGCTCCGAGGACCGCGGCGCCACCTGGACCCGCACCGACCTCACCGTGAAGCTCGGCAGCAACGAGGACGGCCGGGGCACGGGAGAGCGGCTGCTGGTCGATCCGCGCGACAGCGACACCCTGTGGCTGGGAACCCGCCACGACGGCCTGCTGAAGTCGACCGACCGGGGGGCGACCTGGGCGGCCGCGGCCGGGTTCCCCGCGACGCCGTCCGCCACCGGGCAGGGCGTCACGCTGCTCGTCGCCGCCGGCCGCGCCCTGTACGCCGGCTGGGGCGACTCCGACGGCACGGCGCCCAACCTGTACCGCACGACCGACGGCAGCACCTGGCAGGCCGTTCCGGGACAGCCCTCCGGCGCCTCCGCCAAGCTCCCGGTCCGGGCCGCGTACGACTGCCACACCCGTGAGCTGTACGTGACGTACGCCAACGCGCCCGGCCCCAACGGACAGTCCGACGGCAGTGTGCACAAGCTGGCGACCGCCGGTGGGAGGTGGACCGACGTGACCCCGGTCGCGCCGGGCGGGACCGCGGGCGACGGCTCCACCGACACCTTCGCCTACGGAGGCGTCGCCGTCGACGCCCGGCGCCCCGGCACCCTCGTCGTCTCCACGAACGACCGCTGGGCCGCCGTCGACACCCTGTACCGGACCACGAACGGCGGCCGCACCTGGACGTCGCTCAAGGACTCCGCGGTCCTCGACGTCTCCGAGACCCCGTTCCTCACCTTCGGCGCCGACGCGCCCAAGTTCGGCTGGTGGATCCAGGCCGTCGCCGTGGACCCCCACGACTCGAAGCACGTCGTGTACGGCACCGGCGCCACCCTCTACGGCACCCGGGACCTGAAGCACTGGGCCCCGCAGATCCGCGGCCTGGAGCAGACCTCGGTACGCCAGTTGATCTCGCCCCCGACCGGGACGGCGCACCTGGTCAGCGGACTCGGGGACGTCGGCGTGATGTACCACGAGCGGCTCACGGCCTCACCGTCCCGCGGTACGGCGGCGAACCCCGTGTTCGGAACGGCGACGGGGCTCGCCCAGGCCGCGGCCAGGCCCTCGTACGTCGTGCGCACCGGCTTCGGCGACCACGGCAACGGCGCGTACTCCCACGACGGCGGGAAGACCTGGGCGCCCTTCGCGGCCCAGCCCGCGATCGCCAAGGACGCCCCCGGGCCGATCGCGACCAACAGCGACGGCAGCGTGCTGCTGTGGTCCTTCGTGCACTGGGACGGCACCAAGCACCCCGCGCAGCGCTCCACCGACAACGGCGCGACCTGGTCCGAGGTCGCCTCCTTCCCCAAGGGCGCCACCCCGCTCGCCGACCCGGCCGACCCGACGCGCTTCTACGCGTACGACACCGACACCGGCACCCTGTTCGCCAGCACGGACCGCGGTCTCACGTTCACCGCGCGCGCGGGCGGACTGCCGTCCGGAGACAACCAGTTCCAACTGGCCGCCGCCCCGGGCCGGTCCGGCGACCTGTGGCTGAGCACCAAGTGGAACGGGCTCTACCGATCCACCGACGGCGGGGCGGTCTTCACCAAGCTGACCAGCTGCTGGGCCTCCTACACCCTCGCCTTCGGCAAGGCCGCCGCCGGCGCCGCCTACCCGGCGGTCTACCAGGTCGGCTCGACGGAGACGATCACCGCCGTCTACCGCTCCGACGACGGCGCCCAGACCTGGGTGCGGATCAACGACGACCGCCACCAGTGGGGCTGGATCGGCGCGACCATCGCCGCCGACCCGCGGCTGTACGGCCGCGTCTACATCGCCACCAACGGCCGCGGCATCCAGTACGGGGAGCCCGTCTGATGCCGCACCTGGGCGACGCCACCCGCGGTCGCATCCTCTTCGGCGGCGACTACAACCCCGAGCAGTGGCCCGAGGAGACCTGGCACGAGGACGTCCGGCTGATGCGGGACGCCGGCGTCAACTCCGTCACGCTCGGCGTCTTCTCCTGGTCGCGACTCGAACCTGAGCCGGGAGCAAGGGAGTTCGGCTGGCTGGACACGCTGATGGACCTGCTGCACGCGGGCGGCGTCGGCGTCGTCCTCGCCACCCCCACCGCCTCGCCCCCGCCCTGGATGGGCCGGCTGCACCCGGAGACCCTGCCCACCACCGAGGACGGCCGCGTCGAGTGGTGGGGCGGCCGCCAGCACTTCTCGCACTCCAGCGCCACCTATCGGCGCTACGCCGCCGCCATCACCGAGGACCTGGCCGCCCGCTACGGCGGCCACCCCGCCCTCACCATGTGGCACATCAACAACGAGTACTGCACCTTCGACCACGGCGACGAGGCCGCCACCGCCTTCAGGCGCTGGCTGCGCGAGAGGTACCGCACCCTCGACGCCCTCAACACCGCCTGGGGCACGGCGTTCTGGTCCCAGGGCTACGACACCTGGGACGGCATCCTGCCCCCGCGCACCCCGCACTACCTGAAGAACCCGACCCAGGTGCTGGACTTCCGGCGCTTCACCTCCGACATGCTCCTGGAGTGCTACCGCGCCGAACGCGACATCGTCGCCCGGCACACCCCGCACCTGCCGGTCACCACCAACTTCATGCCGCTGTGGATCGGCCAGGACGCCTGGCGCTGGGCCGAGGAGGAGGACGTCGTCTCCGTCGACCTCTACCCCGACCCCCGCGACCCCTTCGGCGCCCAGTCCGCCGCCATGGTCCAGGACCTGACCCGCTCCCAGGCACGCGGACCCTGGATGCTGATGG
Organism: Streptomyces sp. P3; assembly: GCF_003032475.1. Lineage (NCBI taxonomy): Bacteria > Bacillati > Actinomycetota > Actinomycetes > Kitasatosporales > Streptomycetaceae > Streptomyces > Streptomyces sp. P3. The sequence goes on along the minus strand of NZ_CP028369.1, from coordinate 272,002 downwards.
AGCAGGCGGCCGGACCGGTCAACTGGCGCGGCGTCAACCACCCCAAGCCGCGCGGCATGAACCGCCTGTGGTCCCTGCAGGCGGTGGCCCGCGGCGCGGACGCCGTCTGCTACTTCCAGTGGCGGCAGTCCCGGCAGGGCGCGGAGAAGTTCCACTCCGGGATGGTCAGCCACGCGGGCGAGCGGGGCCGCACCTTCCAGGAGGTCAAGCAGCTCGGCGCCGACCTCGCGAAACTCGGCCCGCACACGGCGGACCGGCACATCACCGCCGAGGTCGCCGTCCTGCACGACTGGCACGCCTGGTGGGCCGGCGCCCAGGACGCCCGTCCGTCCGCCGAGGTCGACCTGCCGGCCGTCCTCACCGCCTGGCACCGGGCCCTGTGGGAGAACAACCTCACCGCCGACTTCGCCCACCCCGAGCACGACCTGTCCGGCTACCGGATGGTCCTCGCCCCGCAGCTGTACGCCCTCACCGACGATGCGATCGACAACCTCCTCGGCTACGTCCGCGGCGGCGGAACCCTCGTCTGCGGGTTCCTGACCGGCGTCGCCGACGAGGACGACCGGGTACGCGACGGCGGCATGGACGCCCGGCTGCGCGAGCTGTTCGGCATCCGCGTCCTGCACGAATGGTGGCCGCTGGACCCGGGGGAGACCGTGGAGGCCGACGGCTTCCGCGGCACCCTGTGGTCCGAGGAACTGGAGCCGACCGCGGACGCCCGCGTCGAGAACGTCTACCGGCGGGGCGAGCTGGCGGGGATGCCCGCCGTCCTGCGCCGGGAGGGCGCCTGGTACCTGTCCACCCTCCCCGAACCCGACGCCCTGCGCACGCTGCTCGCGCGGATCGCCGCCGAGGCGGGCGCCCGACCCGTCCTCGAAGGCCTCCCGCCCGGCGTCGAGGCCGTGCGCCGCGGCGACCTGCTCTTCCTGCTCCATCACGGCCGCGAGCCCGTGACCGTCGCCCTCGCCGGCACCCATCACGACCTGCTGACCGGCACGACCGTCACGGACGAGGTCCGGCTGGGCCGCTACGGCGTGGCGGTGCTGCGCCCATGACCGCCCCACCCGTCCCGGCCGCCCTGGGCGGCGCCGACGGCCCCGTGCACGGCACCTGGGAGAGCCGGCCCGCGGCCCGCTGGGAGGACGCCTTCCTCAGCGGCAACGGCCGCCACGGCGTCCTCGTGTTCGGCGACCCCGACGACGAACGTGTCGTCGTCACCCATCACGAGCTGGTCCGCCCCAACGGCTCCGAACACGCCGGGCCGCCCGAGCTGGCCGACGAACTCCCGGCGCTGCAGGACAGATTGCTCGCCGGTGAGACCACGGCCGCCGAGAGCTTCACCGACCACCGCCCGCTGCAGTGGGTCCAGCCCTTCCACCCGGCCTTCCGGATGAGCGTGCGCCGCACACCCGCCGACGAGCCGCGCCGCGACGGCGGGCAGTTGCGGTACGTCGACTTCACCACCGGCGAGACCGTCGCGACCCGTACGGGTGCCGTCGGCCGGGTGTTCGTCTCCCGCGCCGACGACGTGATCGTCCAGCAGGTCACCGGCCTCGACCTGGACATCGAGCTGGACCACCGGCTCCCCGGCGTCCCCGCCGGCCTCGCCGTCGGCCACGGCGCCGTCCGCACGACGACCGGGGCCCTGCTCACCCTGCGCGCCCGCTACCCGGACAGCGACCGCGCCTACACCGGCGTCACCCTGGTCGTCGCCACCGGCGGCCGCACCGAGCTCACCCTTCCCGGAGTGCGGGTCACGGGAGCCGCGTCGGTGCTGCTGCTGACCCGGGTGCGAAGGCACACCGGCGAACTGGACGTCCTCGCGGAGCAGCGCGCCCTGAGCCGGCTCCCGCACTCCTACGACGACCTGCTCGAACGCCACCTCGCCCTGCACCGCGCCGCCTACCGCCGCGTCAGCCTGGACCTGCACGCAGACCCCGCCGAGCGCGCCATGACCGGCTCCGACCTGCTCCGGCGCCCGCGCAGCGCGGCCCTCCTCGAGCGGCTCTTCGCCGCGGGCCGCTACCACCTCCTCTCCTCCTCCGGTGTGAACCCGCCGCGCCTGCCGGGCCTGTGGACCGGCGACTGGGACACCGCCTGGTCCGGGGCGTTCACCAACGACGCCAACGTCAACCTCCAGACCGCCTCGGCCGCGGCCGCCGCCCTGCCCGAAGTCACCGAGGCACTCGCCTCACTGGTCCACCGTCAGCTCGACGACTGGCGGGCGAACGCCCGCGCGGTGTTCGGCGCCCGGGGCGCGGTCGCGCCCGCGCACACCGACGGCGAGTCCGGGCTGGCCTACCACTTCAGCCGCGAGTACCCGCTCCACCTGTGGACCGCGGGCGCGGACTGGCTGCTCAAGCCCCTCGTCGACCACGACGAGACCCGCGGCGCCCGCGACCCGCGCACCGCCGCCGCCCTCGCCGAGGTCGCCCGGTTCTACGAGGACTTCCTCACCCGCACCGACCGGGACGGCCGGCTCGTCGTCGTCCCCTCGTACTCACCGGAGAACCGGCCCGCGAACGGCGGCTGGGGCGCGCTGAACGCGGCCATGGACCTCTCCGCGGCCCGGCACGCGCTGCTCACCGCGGCCGACTACCACCCCGAGGCCCCCGAGGAGGCCGCCCGCTGGCGGGCCCTCGCCGACCGCCTCCCGCCCCACCGGACCAACGCCGACGGGGCACTCGCCGAATGGGCCTGGCCGGGCCTCGACGACTCCTACGACCACCGCCACCTCAGCCATCTGTACGGTGTCTGGCCGCTCGACGAGATCAACCCCTACGACACCCCGCGGCCGGCCGCCGCCGCCCACCGCGCCCTGGAGCTGCGCGGCGCCGAGAACGACTCCGCGCACGGCCATCTGCACCACGCGCTGGTCGCCGCCCGCCTCCGGGACGGCCGGCGGGTAGGGAACGCCCTGGGAGCGGTCCTCGACGGCGACTTCTTCCACGACTCCCTGATGAGCGCCCACTACCCCCGCCGCGACGTCTACAACGCCGACGCCGCGCACACCCTGCCCGCCCTGCTGATCGAGGCGCTCGTCCAGTCCACCCCCGACCGGCTGGTGCTGCTGCCGGCGGTGCCCCCGGCGCTCCCGGCGGGCGAACTGCGCGGCGTACGCACCCGGTTCGGCGCCGGACTCGACCTGACCTGGGGCCCCCACGGCGCGCGTGCGGTCCTCACACCGCACCGCACGCACCGCGTCGAACTCCGGACTTCCTCCGGCGATCCCCGACCGCTCGACCTGGTCGCCGGAGAAGACCACGTCCTCACCCTGAGGACGTGGTGACTCCCCCCGAGAAGAACGCAGTTCCCCCCACCCATGGAAGGGACACCATGGCAACACGCACCCGAACCCCCCGCAGGGTCGTCAAGGCCCTCCTCGCTCCCGCCCTCGCGCTCGGCGCCACCGTGGGCCTCGCCTCCGCCCCCGCCTCGGCCGCCGTCTGGAACAGCTGCGAGCAGTACGGCAACACCGGCCTGAACGGCTACACCCTCTACAACAACATCTGGGGCTCCGGCGCCGGCAGCCAGTGCTTCTGGGCCAACTCCGGCACCAACTGGGGTGTCTGGGCCAACCACCCCAACACCGGTGGCATCAAGTCCTACCCCGACTCCAAGAAGGTGATCAACAAGTCGATCACCTCGCTGGGCTCGCTCACCGGCAGCTACAACGTCACCGTCCCGTCCGCCGGCTCGTACAACACCTCGTACGACATCTGGGACACCGCGCATCGCTACGAGGTCATGCTCTGGGTCAACAAGACCGGCGCCGTCGGCCCTCTCGGCGCCTCGCAGGGCACCGTCACCCTCGGCGGTCACACCTGGACCGTCTACAAGGGCAACAACACCGCCAACGACGTGTTCTCCTTCGTACGCACCTCGAACTCGACGTCCGGCACCGTGAACATCCTGCCGATCCTGAAGTGGATCAAGGACACCAAGGGCTGGTTCGGCAACGAGACCATCGGGGACGTGCAGTTCGGCTTCGAGATCACCTCGTCGTCCGGCGGCCTCGACTTCAGGACCAACAGCGCGACGGTCAGCAGCAGCTGACCGGCTTCCAGGGCCGGCTCCGCGCACCCCGCGGGGCCGGCCCCCGCCGTGCGTCAGGCCCGGTCGACCTCGGCCCGCAGGACGTCGTAGTCGGCGAACGCGGTGTCGACGTCGGCCCGGGTCAGACCGTAACGGGCCAGGTCGTAGCTGTGCGGCCGGCTGCCCTTGGGCCGGGCGGCGATCCGGGGGAGCCGCGCCGCGTCGGCGTCGGTCCAACGGGCGCCCACGGCGTCGTAGAGCTTCGGGGCTCCGGTGGCCGGGTCCGATCCCAGCCAGGAGTACGGGACGTCCACCAGCGCCTCGCGCGGTACGGCGGCGCGGGCCGCGAGGCCGCGCCGCACGGAACGGCTCAGCAGGGCGAGCCAGGTGGCGCCCAGCTCGTGCAGGTCGAGCGGCCGCCGGGTGATCGCCATGCCGTGCTCGATCAAGCTGCAGAACGAGGCCACGACGACGGCCGGATCCCGGTGCGTCCACACGAGCGTGGCGTCGGGGAAGACGGCGAGCAGCGCGTCGAGGTTGCCGGTGTGCAGCGGCGACTTCAGCACCCAGCGGCGGCGCGGGCGGCCGTACTGGAGCACCTGGTAGACCTGCTTGAGGTAGGCGTAGTCGGGGACGAAGTCCCGCTCCTCCAGCGCCGCCCGGTAGGCGGGGACACGGGCCTGGGACAGCGGCATGACGGTGTGCGGGAGGGCGAACGTGCACTCCTCGGGTCCCTCGGCCGCCAACGGGTGGATGTCGCGGTAGCGCGGCGCGAACAGGTCGATCGCGCCGACCATCAGGCGCGCCGCGGTGATCGCTCTGCGGCGCCGCTCGGGCGAGCCCTCCAGGTCCGGTGCCAGCAGCTCCCACAGCAGGGGACACCGGTGCTGCTCGGACAGCGAGAGCACACCGTGGGTGAGCGTCGTGGCGGTGCGCGGCAGGCCCACCACGAACACCGGCCGCTCGATCGGCTCCCGCGCGATCCCGGGGTGCTCGGCGATCAGCCGCCGGACCCGGGCGCGGTTGGCCAGATGCCGCCGGACGTGCCCCTGCGCCGACCACCAGCCGACCGGCGTGAGGTTCTCGTCCCGGGACCAGTGGCGCAGCAGGCGCCGGAACTCCTCGGTGAACTCCTCGTCCCCGTCCGCCGGGCGGGCCGTGGCCGAGAGCCGGTCGAAGACGCGGTCGGGCGTGCGCCGGGAGGCGAAGCCGGGCCGCAGCAGCAGGTCGGCCACAGTGAGGGCGAGCGGGGATGAGGACACGGCAGAACACCCTTTCGCGGGGCAGCGGGGGACGGAGGGGCAGCGGACGCCAGCCCCCTACCCCGCCAACCCCCCTTTGCCACAAGGGAGTTCGACCAGTGTCGGCGTATCGGTGTTACTCGGCCACCGGCAGCCGGGCCCCGTCCCGCAGGAACAGCGGGAGGCGGTCCAGCGGGGCGTCGACCGTCACGGTCGCCCCGCCCTCGTACGTCTCGCCCGTCCACGCGTCCGTCCAGACCGCGCCCGCCGGGAGGTGGGCCGTGCGGGTCGTCGCGCCCGCCGTCAGCACCGGCGCGACGAGCAGGTCCCGGCCGAAGAGGTAGCAGTCGTCCACCGACCAGGCGGCCCGGTCACCGGGGAACTCCAGGAACAGCGGCCGCATGGGCGGCAGGCCCTCCTCGTGCGCCTCCCGCATGACCTCAAGGACGTACGGCTTGAGCCGCTCGCGCAGCCGCAGGTACGCCTCCATGATCGCGCCCGCCTCCTCGCCGTACGACCACACCTCGTTCGGGCCGCCGGTCATGTCGGGGCCGAGCGGCATGCCCGGGTCACGGAAGCCGTGCAGACGCATCAGCGGGGACACCGCGCCGAACTGGAACCAGCGGACCATCACCTCCCGGTACGCCGGGTCGTCCGGGTCGCCGCCGTGGAAGCCGCCGATGTCGGTGTTCCACCACGGAATGCCCGACAGCGCGGTGTTGAGGCCGGCCGCGATCTGCCGGCGCAGCGTCGGGAAGTCGGTCCCGATGTCACCGGACCACAGGGCGGCGCCGTAGCGCTGACTGCCCGCCCACGCCGAGCGGTTGAGGCTGACGATCTCCTCCTCGCCGGCCGCGCGCAGCCCCTCGTAGAACGTGCGGGCGTTCTCGGCCGGGTACATGTTGCCGACCTCCAGACCCGGACCCGCCCAGTAGCGCAGGTTCTCCGGGAAGCCGGGCTTCAGCTCCGGCTCGCAGGCGTCCAGCCAGAAGGCCGTGATGCCGTACGGGGCGAGGTAGTTGTCGCGGATCTTCGACCACAGGAATTCCCGGGCCTCGGGGTTGGTCGCGTCGTAGAACGCCACCTGGACGGTCGACGCGACCCCCTTGTCGGGCCAGTCGGCGTGTGCCATCGGGCCGTACTGGGTGCCGATGAGGTAGCCGCGCTGCTCCAGCACCTGATGGTTCTCGCTCAGCGGCGACACCGACGGCCACACGCTCACCACCAGCTTGACGCCCAGTTCCTCGAGCTCGCGGACCATCGCCGCCGGGTCGGGCCACTCGGCCGGGTCGAACTTCCAGTCGCCCAGATGCGTCCAGTGGAAGAAGTCGCAGACGATGGCGTCGAGCGGCAGCCCCCGGCGCTTGTACTCCCGTGCCACCTCGAGGAGTTCGTCCTGCGTGCGATAGCGCAGCTTGCACTGCCAGAAGCCCGCCGCCCACGCCGGCAGCATCGGGGTCCGGCCGGTGACCGCGCTGTAGCGGCGCTGGCCGTCGGCCGGGGCGCCGGCCGTGATCCAGTAGTCGATCTGCCGGGCCGAGTCGGCGACCCAGCGGGTGCCGTTCCCGGCCAGTTCGACGCGGCCGATCGCCGGGTTGTTCCACAGCAGCGTGTAGCCGCGGTTCGAGGTGAGCACCGGGATGCCGACCTCGGCGTTGCGCTGGACCAGATCCAGGACCAGGCCCTTCTGGTCGAGGCGGCCGTGCTGGTGCTGGCCGAGGCCGTACAACTGCTCGTCGTCGTAGGCGGCGAACCGCTGCTCCAGACGGTGGTGGCCGTTGCCGACGGCCGTGTAGAGGCGCGAGCCCGGCCACCAGAAGTGGGCGCGGTCCTCGGCCAGGATCTCGGTGCGGTCGTCGGTGCGCAGGAAGCGGACCAGGCCCTCGGCGCTCACTTCGACGGTGAGCGCGCCGACCGTCAGCAGGCCCTCGCCGTCACCGGTCTTGACGCTGCTCTCGGTGGCGGGCGGCTCGTCGAGCAGGGCGCCCGGCAGTCCCTCGAGGATCGGTCCGCCGAGCCGGGCGCGCACCCGGACGGCGTCCGGCCCCCAGGGCTCGATCCGCAGGGTCTCCTGACGGCCGCTCCACTCCAGCGCGCCGTCGCGCTCCCGGAAGGTGCCGACCGTGGGCGACGACTGCGCGAGGCTGACCTGAGGCTGGTTTTCGGCAGGCTGGTTCACGTGGGGTGCTCCTTGAAGGAGTGCAGACAGGAGTGAAACAGGGGATGCGGGCAGGGGGGCGCCCCGACGGGCGAGAGGGGCGGGGAGCGAGGTGCGAGAGCGACAGGGGGCGGGAGGCGGGATGCGGGGTGCGGGTCAGGCTCCGGAGGGCGCCGGTCCCGAGCTCGCCCGGACCGTCAGCTCGGGCGCGATGAGCACGACTTCGTCGCCGCCGCGCCCCTCCAGCTTGGCGACGAGGCGTTCCACGGCGTGCCGGCCCATCTCCTGGGCGGGGATGGCGACCGAGGTCAGCCGCACCGACGCCTGGACGGCGACCTGATCGGGGCAGATCGCCACCACCGACACGTCCTCCGGGACGGCCCGGCCCTGCTGGCGCAGCAGCGCGAGCAGGGGCTCGACCGCCGACTCGTTCTGCACGACGAAGCCGGTGGTGCCCGGCCGCTCGTCGAGGACCCGGGCCAGTGTCACGGCCATCGCGTCGTACCCGCCCTCGCACGGGCGGTGCAGCAGCCGCAGGCCCAGTTCCCTGGCCCGGTGCCGGAGACCGTCGAGGGTGCGTTCGGCGAAACCGGTGTGCCGTTCGTAGACCGCGGGCGCCTCACCGATGACCGCGACGTCACGGTGCCCCAGCTGCGCCAGGTGTTCCACGCACAGCGCGCCGGTCGCCGCGAAGTCCAGGTCGACGCAGGTCAGGCCGGAGGTGTCGGCGGGCAGCCCGATCAGCACGGAGGGCTGGTCGGTGGAGCGCAACAGCGGCAGCCGCTCGTCGTCCAGTTCGACGTCCATCAGGATCATCGCGTCGGCGAGCCCGCTGCCGGTGACGCGCCGGACGGCGTCGGGCCCCTCCTCGCCGGTCAGCAGCAGGACGTCGTACCCGTACGCGCGCGCCGTGGTGGCCACCGCGATGGCGATCTCCATCATCACCGGCACGTAGATGTCGGTGCGCAGCGGAATCATCAGCGCGATGATGTTGGACCGGCTGCTGGCCAGTGCGCGGGCGCCCGCGTTCGGGTGGTAGCCGAGTTCCCGGATGCTCTGTTCGACGCGCTGCCGGGTCGTCGTCGAGATGGACCGCTTGCCACTGAGGACATAGCTCACCGTGCTCGCCGAGACTCCGGCGTGCTGGGCGACCTCGGCGAGGGTGACCATCCAGCTCTCCAAGCTTTGTGAAGCGCTTCGACAGTGCGCATTGCGAACGTGGGCGGGTGAGAGTGGTTCGACAGTAACCCCGGAGGGGGTGGGTGTCCATAGGTTGTCGAAGCGCTTCGACAACGAGTTATGGCGGAATGGTGGAGAAGGGTACGGGAACCCCTCGCGGGAGTCGCGCACACCCGTTCGGCGCAGGCCGCCCGACGGGGGGAAGCGGTGCTTCCGCACGCCCCGGCGCACACCCGGGCGCCGTGATCCGCCGGGGCGCGGGCCGCTCGCGACCGGAGCCCGCCGGGGGCCGGTCCGGTCGAACGCGCGCACACGGGGTGGCCACCTCGGCCCGGATCGGGTACCAACGATCGGGTAGCACCGATCGGTAACCGATGTGGTCCGAGATCCCGATTCGCGGCGAGGTGAGCCTCATGTCCGCACCACCCCTCAAGAAACCCACCGTCACCGAACGTGAGGCCCGTCAGGTCGCCGAGGCCGCCCGGGAACAGGACTGGCGCAAGCCCAGCTTCGCCAAGGAACTGTTCCTGGGCCGTTTCCGGCTCGACCTCATCCACCCTCACCCGGTCCCCTCCGACGAGGCCGTCCGGCGCGGCGAGGCGTTCCTGGCCAAGCTCCGCGCCTTCTGCGACACGCAGGTGGACGCGGCCCGTATCGAGCGCGAGGCCAGGATCCCCGACGAGGTGATCACCGGGCTCAAGGAGCTCGGCGCCCTCGGCATGAAGATCGACCCCAAGTACGGCGGCCTCGGCCTGACGCAGGTCTACTACAACAAGGCGCTGGCCCTGGTCGGCTCGGCCAGCCCGGCGATCGGCGTGCTGCTGTCGGCGCACCAGTCGATCGGCGTGCCGCAGCCGCTGAAGATGTTCGGCACCCCCGAGCAGAAGCAGAAGTTCCTGCCCCGCTGTGCCACCACCGACATCAGCGCCTTCCTCCTCACCGAGCCGGACGTCGGCTCCGACCCGGCGCGCCTCGCCACGAGCGCGGTGCCCGAGGGGGACGACTACGTCCTCGACGGCGTGAAGCTGTGGACGACCAACGGCGTCGTCGCCGACCTGCTGGTGGTGATGGCCCGGGTGCCGAAGAGCGAGGGCCACAAGGGCGGCATCACCGCCTTCGTGGTGGAGAGCGACTCGCCCGGCATCACCGTCGAGAACCGCAACGCCTTCATGGGCCTGCGCGGCATCGAGAACGGCGTCACCCGCTTCCACCGGGTCCGGGTCCCGGCCGCCCACCGCATCGGACCCGAGGGCGCGGGCCTCAAGATCGCCCTGACCACCCTCAACACCGGCCGTCTGTCGCTGCCCGCGTCCTGCGTGGCCGCCGGCAAGTGGAGCCTGAAGATCGCCCGCGAGTGGTCGGCCGCGCGCGAGCAGTGGGGCAAGCCGATCGCCCACCACGAGGCGGTCGGCGCCAAGATCAGCTTCATCGCGGCGACGACCTTCGCCCTGGAGGCCGTCCTCGACCTGTCCTCGCAGATGGCCGACGAGGACCGCAACGACATCCGCATCGAGGGCGCGCTGGCCAAGCTCATCGCCTCCGAGATGGGCTGGCGGATGGCCGACGAACTGGTCCAGATCCGCGGTGGCCGCGGCTTCGAGACGGCCGCGTCCCTCGCCGCCCGCGGCGAGCGGGCGGTCCCCGCCGAGCAGGTGCTGCGCGACCTGCGGATCAACCGCATCTTCGAGGGCTCGACGGAGATCATGCACCTCCTCATCGCCCGCGAGGCCGTCGACGCCCACCTCACGGTCGCCGGTGACCTCATCGACCCCGACAAGTCCCTCCAGGACAAGGCGAAGGCGGGCGCCAACGCGGGCGTCTTCTACGCCAAGTGGCTGCCCAGGCTGGTCGCGGGACCGGGGCAACTGCCGTCCTCGTACGGGGAGTTCAAGCACGCGGGCGTCGACCTCGCCCCGCATCTGCGCCATGTGGAGCGGCACGCGCGCAAGCTCGCCCGCTCGACGTTCTACGCCATGTCCCGCTGGCAGGGCCGCATGGAGACCAAACAGGGCTTCCTCGGCCGGATCGTGGACATCGGCGCGGAGCTCTTCGCGATGAGCGCGGCCTGTGTGCGCGCCGAGCTGCTGCGCTCGCGCGGTGAGCACGGCCGCGAGGCCTACCAGCTCGCCGACGCCTTCTGCCGCCAGTCCCGGCTGCGCGTGGACGAGCTCTTCGGCCGCCTGTGGAGCAACACCGACGACGTGGACCGCAAGGTCGTCAAGGGCGTCATGGCAGGCTCCTACGAGTGGCTGGAGCAGGGCATCGTCGACCCGTCCGGGGACGGCCCGTGGATCGCCGAGGCGGCCCCGGGACCCAGCGAACGGGAGAACGTCCACCGCTCGATCGGGTGAGCCGTCGCACACCGGTGCGCAGGGTGTCCTCCTTGGGGGGACACCCTGTCCCGGCGCGCACGCCGTGCGGCGACAATGGGGGGATGAGCGACAGTCCAAGCCCTCTCGCCGACCCGCACCTCGTCTACGACCCTGTCGTGGGCGACGGTCCCAAGGACGTGGTGGTCCTCGGCTCCACCGGCTCGATCGGCACCCAGGCCATCGACCTCGTGCTGCGCAACCCGGACCGGTTCCGGGTGACGGGCCTGTCCGCCAACGGCGGCCGGGTCGCCCTCCTCGCCGAACAGGCCCGGCTGCTGCGGGTGCGGAGCGTCGCGGTGGCCCGTGAGGACGTCGTGCCGGCCCTGCGCGAGGCGCTCGCCGCCGAGTACGGCGCGGGGGAGCCGCTGCCCGAGATCCTGGCCGGACCGGACGCGGCCACCCGGCTCGCCGCCTCCGACTGCCACACCGTCCTGAACGGCATCACGGGCTCCATCGGTCTCGCGCCCACCCTCGCCGCCCTGGAGGCGGGCCGCACCCTCGCGCTCGCCAACAAGGAGTCGCTCATCGTCGGCGGCCCGCTGGTCAAGGCGCTCGCGAAGCCCGGCCAGATCATCCCGGTGGACTCCGAGCACGCGGCCCTCTTCCAGGCCCTGGCCGGCGGCGCGCGGGCCGACGTCCGCAAGCTGGTCGTCACCGCCTCCGGCGGCCCCTTCCGAGGCCGCACCAGGGCGCAGCTGGCGAACGTCACGGTCGAGGACGCCCTCGCCCACCCCACCTGGTCCATGGGCCCGGTGATCACGATCAACTCCGCGACCCTCGTCAACAAGGGCCTGGAAGTCATCGAGGCGCACCTCCTCTACGACATTCCCTTCTCCCGGATTGAGGTGGTCGTGCACCCGCAGTCGTATGTCCACTCGATGGTTGAGTTCACGGACGGATCGACACTGGCGCAGGCGACGCCCCCCGACATGCGCGGGCCCATCGCCATCGGCCTCGGCTGGCCGCAGCGCGTTCCCGACGCGGCGCCCGCCTTCGACTGGAGCACCGCGTCGACCTGGGAGTTCTTCCCTCTCGACGACGAGGCGTTCCCCTCGGTGAGCCTCGCCCGGCATGTGGGCGAGCTCGCGGGTACGGCCCCGGCGGTGTTCAATGCCGCGAACGAGGAGTGCGTGGAGGCGTTCCGCAAGGGCGCGCTCCCGTTCAACGGGATCATGGAGACCGTCACCCGGGTCGTGCGGGAGCACGGCACGCCGGCGACGGGAACCTCACTCACCGTGTCGGACGTCCTCGAGGCGGAGACCTGGGCCCGGGCCCGGACACAAGAACTGACGGCTACCGCGGAGGCGCGTGCATGACAGCCCTGATGATGGTCCTCGGCATAGTCGTCTTCGTGGTCGGCCTGCTGTTCTCGATCGCCTGGCACGAGCTGGGCCACCTCTCCACGGCCAAACTCTTCGGCATCCGGGTGCCGCAGTACATGGTCGGCTTCGGCCCGACCCTCTTCTCGCGCAGGAAGGGCGAGACCGAGTACGGCTTCAAGGCCATCCCGTTCGGCGGCTACATCCGCATGATCGGCATGTTCCCGCCCGGCGAGGACGGCCGCGTGACGGCCCGCTCCACCTCCCCCTGGCGCGGCATGATCGAGGACGCCCGCTCGGCCGCCTACGAGGAGCTCCAGCCGGGCGACGAGACGCGCATGTTCTACACGCGCAAACCCTGGAAACGCGTCATCGTGATGTTCGCGGGCCCCTTCATGAACCTGGTGCTCGCGGTGGGCCTCTTCCTCACCGTCCTGATGGGCTTCGGCATCCAGCAGCAGACCACCACCGTCAGCTCGGTCTCCCCCTGCGTCATCTCGCAGAGCGAGAACCGCGACGCGTGCAAGTCGACCGACCCGGCCTCCCCGGCCGCGGCCGCTGGCATGAAGCCCGGGGACAAGATCGTCTCCTTCGCCGGGCAGCGGACGGACGACTGGGACAAGCTGTCCGACCTCATCCGGGTCAGCGCCGGCAAGGACGTGGCCATCGTCGTCGACCGCAAGGGCCAGGAGCTGACCCTGCACACGACGATCGCCACCAACCAGGTCGCCAAGAAGGACTCCAACGGGGCGTACGTCCAGGGCGAGTACGTCAAGGCCGGCTTCCTCGGCTTCAGCGCGGCCACCGGCGTCGTCCAGCAGGACTTCGGCGACTCGGTGTCCTGGATGACCGACCGGGTGGGCGAGGCCGTCGACTCCATCGCCGCCCTCCCCGGCAAGATCCCGGCCCTGTGGAACGCGGCCTTCGACGGCGCGCCCCGCGAGCCCGACTCGCCCATGGGCGTGATCGGCGCGGCCCGCGTCGGCGGTGAGATCTTCACCCTCGACATCCCGGCCTCGCAGCAGCTCGCGATGGCTGTGATGCTGGTCGCCGGCTTCAACCTCTCCCTGTTCCTGTTCAACATGCTCCCCCTGCTGCCCCTGGACGGCGGGCACATCGCGGGCGCCCTGTGGGAGTCGCTGCGCCGCAACCTGGCGAAGCTGCTGCGCAGGCCCGACCCGGGCCCGTTCGACGTGGCGAAGCTGATGCCGGTGGCCTACGTGGTCGCGGGCGTCTTCATCTGCTTCACCGTCCTGGTGCTGATCGCGGACGTGGTGAACCCGGTGAAGATCTCGTAGGGCAGGCCCCCTCACCCTTTGTCATGCGCGCTCCGGGAAGGCCCGGCACCCTCTTCGGTGCCGGGCCGACTCCATCGGGTGTGTCCGACGGCCGCGATGTGCTCCCGCCCGGGGCAGTGCCGTAATCTCGAAGCCTGGAACCCGCCTGAAGACGGGACCTGAGCCTTGATCCACGACTTGGGGTTGCACAGCAGATGACTGCGATTTCTCTCGGCATGCCGTCCGTCCCGACCAAAATCGCCGAGCGCCGCAAGAGCCGGCAGATCCAGGTCGGCTCCGTGGCGGTGGGCGGAGACGCCCCGGTGTCGGTGCAGTCGATGACGACGACGCGGACGTCGGACGTGGGCGCGACGCTGCAGCAGATCGCGGAGCTGACGGCGTCGGGGTGCCAGATCGTGCGGGTGGCGTGTCCGACGCAGGACGACGCGGACGTGCTGTCGACGATCGCGCGCAAGTCGCAGATCCCGGTGATCGCGGACATCCACTTCCAGCCGAAGTACGTGTTCGCGGCGATCGAGGCGGGCTGCGCGGCGGTGCGGGTGAACCCGGGCAACATCAAGCAGTTCGACGACAAGGTGCGGGAGATCGCGAAGGCGGCGAAGGAGCACGGCACGCCGATCCGCATCGGTGTCAACGCCGGTTCGCTGGACCGCCGGCTGCTGCAGAAGTACGGGAAGGCCACCCCGGAGGCGCTGGTGGAGTCGGCGCTGTGGGAGGCGTCGCTGTTCGAGGAGCACGACTTCCGCGACATCAAGATCTCGGTCAAGCACAACGACCCGGTGGTGATGATCGAGGCGTACCGGCAGCTCGCCGCGCAGTGCGACTACCCCCTGCACCTCGGCGTCACCGAGGCCGGCCCCGCCTTCCAGGGCACGATCAAGTCGGCGGTCGCCTTCGGCGCGCTGCTCTCCGAGGGCATCGGCGACACCATCCGGGTCTCCCTCTCGGCGCCGCCGGTGGAGGAGGTCAAGGTCGGCAACCAGATCCTGGAGTCCCTCAACCTCAAGCAGCGCGGTCTGGAGATCGTCTCCTGCCCGTCCTGCGGCCGCGCGCAGGTCGACGTCTACAAGCTCGCCGAAGAGGTCACCGCCGGCCTCACCGGCATGGAGGTCCCGCTGCGCGTCGCCGTCATGGGCTGCGTGGTCAACGGGCCCGGCGAGGCCCGCGAGGCCGACCTCGGCGTCGCCTCCGGCAACGGCAAGGGGCAGATCTTCGTGAAGGGCGAGGTCATCAAGACCGTCCCCGAGTCGAAGATCGTCGAGACCCTCATCGAGGAGGCCATGAAGCTGGCCGAGCAGATGGAAGCCGCGGGCATCGCCTCCGGCGAACCGTCCGTGTCGGTAGCAGGCTGACACCGACGCCCGCTCCCGGGGATGTCCCGGGATGACGCCGGCCGGCGTTCCCAGCCCGTCGGTCCCGGGACGACGCCGGCCGGTCTGTTCAGCCCGTCCGGCGTCCGAGGACGGGGCCCGTCCAGGGCCGGTCGGGGGTTCGGGGGCGCAGCCCCCGCGGGACGGCACGACAAGCCCACGCTCACGGCGGACGAACGCCGGCTGAACGCAGGGCGGCACGCCAAAGCTTCCGCGGGTACAGTGCGGGGAGCCAGTCAGACCTGAGTGTGAGGCCCCCGCGCGTGTTGACCCAGACGACCTCCCGGGTCCTCGAACCGAGCGACCTGGACGCCGCGCTCGCCGTCCTCGACCGCGAGCCGGTCGCCAACGCCTTCGTGACGTCCCGCGTCCAGGTCGCGGGCCTGGACCCGTGGCGGCTCGGCGGCGAGATGTGGGGCTGGTACGAGGACGGCATGCTGACGTCCCTGTGCTACGCGGGCGCCAACCTCGTCCCGATCTGCGCCACCCCCCGCGCCGTGCGCGCCTTCGCCGACCGCGCCCGCCGCGCGGGCCGGCGCTGCTCCTCGATCGTCGGCCCCACCGAGGCGACGACCCGCCTCTGGCGCTTCCTCGAACCCCACTGGGGCCCGGCCCGCGAGGTCCGCACCCGCCAGCCCCTCATGGTCACCGACCGCATGCCCGCCGACATCGCCCCGGACCCCTACGTCCGCCGCATCCGCAAGGACGAGATGGACACGATCATGCCGGCGTGCGTGGCGATGTTCACCGAAGAGGTCGGTGTCTCCCCGATGGCCGGTGACGGCGGTCTGCTCTACCAGGCCCGCGTCGCCGAACTCGTCGGCTCCGGCCGCTCGTTCGCCCGCCTCGACGACCGGGGCAAGGTCGTCTTCAAGGCCGAGATCGGCGCGGCGACCCCTCAGGCCTGCCAGATCCAGGGCGTGTGGGTGGCACCCGAGTACCGCGGCCGGGGATTCGCCGCCCCCGGCATGGCCGCGATCCTGCGCTACGCCCTGGCGGACGTGGCCCCGGTGGCGAGCCTGTACGTCAACGACTTCAACACGGCGGCACGGCGCACGTACACGAAGGTGGGCTTCCAGGAGGTCGGCGCCTTCACGAGCGTGCTCTTCTGACGCCCCTGTAGGCTCCCCGCCATGGACCTCGCCATCGGCCCCCTGGACCTTCCCGCCCACGTGGACGAGGCCCTGGCCGTCCAGGCAGTCGCCTTCGGGCTGGGGCCGGACGAAGTGGCTGTCAGACGGCAGATCGTCCTGCGCCACATGACCAGCCCGGGGGCACGGGCCTTCGGTGCGACGACCCCCGAGGGCCGGCTGATCGGCTTCGTCTACGGCATGCCGAACGACCGCACCCACTGGTGGTCCACCGTCGTCCAGCCCTACCTGCGAGCCCGGAACAACGAGTACTGGCTGGACGACTCCTTCGTGATCACGGAGCTCCACGTCCACCCCGCCTTCCAGAACCGCGGCGCGGGCCGGGCCCTGATCACCACGATCACCGACACCGCGACCGAGCCCCGCTCGATCCTCTCCGCGATCGACACCGAGAGCCCCGCCCGCGCCCTCTACCGCTCCCTCGGGTACCGCGACCTGGCCGGCCGGGTCCTGTTCCCGAGCGCCCCCCGGCCGTACGCGGTGATGGGCGCCCCGCTGCCTCTCCTGCGCCGCTGAAACGGATTTCCGGGCACGCCGCGCTCCCGGCTAACCTCCTAGTGCCGTGACCGGAAGGGTTCGCGCGAGCCGGTGAACCCTTCCGTGCGCGGCGCTAGCCACCACCTTCCCCGCTCCCGGTCCCGCCCGGGTCCGGAGGACCCCATCGGCAGGAGTACGAGAACCATGGCCAACGCACCGGTCCAGCGCATGTCCCAGTTGATGGCGAAGACGCTGCGCGACGACCCGGCGGACGCCGAAGTCCTCAGCCACAAGCTCCTCGTCCGGGCGGGCTACGTCCGCCGCACCGCCGCCGGAATCTGGTCCTGGCTGCCGCTCGGCAAGAAGGTCCTCGCGAACGTGGAGCGCATCGTCCGCGAGGAGATGGACGCCATCGGCGCCCAGGAGGTCAGCCTCCCCGCGCTGCTGCCCCGCGAGCCCTACGAGGCGACCGGCCGCTGGGACGAGTACGGTGCCGAGCTGTTCCGCCTTCAGGACCGCAGGGGCGGCGACTACCTTCTCGGTCCGACCCACGAGGAGATCTTCACGCTGATCGTGAAGGACCAGGCGTCCTCCTACAAGGACCTGCCGGTCATCCTCTACCAGATCCAGACGAAGTTCCGTGACGAGGCCCGCCCCCGGGCCGGCATCCTGCGCGGCCGCGAGTTCCTCATGAAGGACTCCTACTCCTTCGACACCGAGGACGAGGGCTTGGCCCACTCGTACGCGCTGCACCGCCAGGCCTACCAGAAGGTGTTCGAGCGTCTCGGCCTCGACTACCGCATCTGCGCCGCCACCGCGGGCGCCATGGGCGGCTCGAAGTCGGAGGAGTTCCTGGCCCCGGCCGGCGCCGGCGAGGACACCTTCGCCGACTGCCCCAACTGCGACTTCGCGGCCAACACCGAGGCGATCACCTACGAGCTGAAGCCGGTCGACGCCGACGGCGTGCCCGCGCTCGAGGAGATCCCCACCCCGGACACCCCCACCATCGAGACCCTCGCCGCCCACCTCGGCGTGCCGGCCTCCGCGACCCTGAAGAACCTTCTGGTGAAGGTGGACGGCGAGATCGTCGCCGTCGGCGTGCCCGGCGACCGCGAGGTCGACCTCGGCAAGGTCGAGGCGCACTTCGCCCCGGCCGCCGTCGAACTCGTCACCGCCGAGGACTTCGTGGGCCGCCCCGACCTGGTCCGCGGCTACGTCGGTCCGCAGGGCCTGGGCGAGAAGGTCACGTACATCGCCGACCCGCGGGTGGCCCCCGGCACCTCCTGGATCACCGGCGCCAACAAGGAGGGCACGCACGCGAAGAACGTCGTCGCGGGCCGAGACTTCGAGGTCGGCGCGTACGTCGACGTCGTCGTCGTCCAGGAGGGCGACCCCTGCCCGAAGTGCGGCACCGGCCTCCACCTGGACCGCGCCATCGAGATCGGCCACATCTTCCAGCTGGGCCGCAAGTACGCCGACGCCCTCAAGCTCGACGTCCTCGGCCAGAACGGCAAGCCGGTCCGGGTGACCATGGGCTCGTACGGCATCGGCGTCTCCCGCGCGGTCGCCGCCCTCGCCGAGCAGACCGCCGACGACAAGGGTCTGTGCTGGCCCGCCGAGGTCGCCCCGGCCGACGTGCACGTCGTCGCCGCGGGCAAGGCCCTGCAGACCGAGCTGGCGCTCGAGGTGTCGGAGAAGCTGCGCGCGGCCGGTCTGCGCGTCCTGGTCGACGACCGGGCCGGCGTCTCCCCGGGCGTGAAGTTCACCGACTCCGAGCTGATGGGCGTGCCGAAGATCCTGGTGGCGGGCCGCCGCTCCGCCGAGGGCGTCCTGGAGCTGAAGGACCGCAGGAGCGGCGAGCGCGAGGAGCTCACGGTGGACGAGGCGATCACCCGCCTCACCGTGTGACATTCCGCGTGACGTGAAGAGCCGTCCCGGGGAGTACCGGTCGTCGCAGGGAGTCCCGGTGAGGCGTACGGCCGCCTCACCGGGCTCTCCCGGGCGGTTCCCCGACCGTGGGGCGTGACAGGACGTCACCGCGGAGGAGAGCGGTCATGCCGACCGGGGAACAGGCAGCGGGAACCGCGCACATCGGGTCGGACGAGTGGGGGTTCCCCCGGCCGACGGTGCGTCCGGTCACGGCACTAGAGCCAGCCGGCGAACTCCAGCAGCAACTCCGCGTCCGTGCGGCGTCCCACCCGCAGTGCGCGCACGCCCGACTCCACCGCCCGGAACAGCGTCCAGCCCCGCACCCGCTCCTGGTCCAGCTCCAGCGACTCCGCGAGCCGCTTCACCCGTCGGCGGGTCGTCGCCGCCCCGGACGGCGACGCGATCAGATCCTCCACCCGGTCCCGCACCAGCCGAGCGAGATCGAACGCGCGCTCGCCGGCCACCGGGTCCGGCCCCACCGCGAGCCACGGCATCCGCTCACCCGCCAGCACCTTGCTCTGCCGGAACGTCCCGTGCAGCAACAGATGCTCGGGCGGCGCGGCCAGCAGGCCCTCGCGTGCGGCGAGCGCCGCGTCCACCAGGGCGGCCACGTCGGGCTCGGCCGAGACGCTCGCCCGCATGGCCTCCGCCTGCCGCCCGGTGCGTTCGGCGACGGTCTCGAAGGGATGGCCGGCCGGGGGCTGCACCCACAGCCGCCGCAGTGTCCCGGCCGCCTCCAGCAGCGCCTTCGCCTCGGGCAGGGACCGCACGGACACGTCGGGGTGCAGCCGCTCGAGAAGCAGCGCCCCCGGTGTCGTCGGCCCGTCCAGCAGCTGGACGGCGCCCAGGCCGTCCCAGTGCGTCAGCGCGGCCCGCTCGGCCTCGGGCCGGAACCGGGGCGGGGCCAGCTTCAGCACGGCCGGCGACCCGTCCGCCCGCCGCACCAGCACGACGAGGCTGCTCCGGCCGCCCGGCGCCTGCACCCGGTCGACGGTCAACTCGCGCAGAGCGACGGCCTGCCGGGCCGTCTCCGGCAGGGTCTCCAACCAGCCGTCACCGTCCGGTGCCGTCTCACCGAGCGCTCGGACCAGACGCTGAGGCGGTTCGAAAGCCATGCGCGAGTCGTTCCCTTCCGTCTCCCGGTCAACCGTGGGCGCCCCCGCGGCCGCAGTCGTGGGAACCGCCGCCTGTCGCCGCCGGACCCGGACCGTCGCCGCGGCCCGAGCGTCGCCCGGGCCCTCGTCTAACGCGCGGTCGCTCCCGCCGCCGCGTCCACAGCCGCCGCGGACGCCGGGCCCGTGGCCGGATCCGTACCGTTCTGCTCGGCGAGTCCTGGGAAGGCTACGCTCCCGCCCCGCCAGCGCGCCGCGCGGACCGCCGCCTCCCGCAACGCCCCCGCGGCCTCCCGCCTCCGTGTCCCGGCGGCTGCCCGCACCAGGTCGGAGTACACCCCGGCCACCCGATCCTCCAGATCGGCGGCGAGCCGTACCGCAGTCGCGGAGTCCGCCACCGGGAACGGCAGCGCGTAGCCGGCGCTCGCGGCGACCGGCTCGGCGCCCAGACCGCGCACCTCGCGCGCCAGCGCGTCCCGCCGCGCCCGGTGCGCGTCGTAGGCCGCCCGCGCCTCGGTGCTCCGGCCCTCGCCGACGCGGCCGCCGACCACCCCGTAGCCGTACACGGCGGCATGCTCCGCGGCCAGCACCGCCTGCAGCGCCGTCAGCTCCGCGCCCGTCTCCCCGCTCATCGCGTCCCCTCCGTCAGCAGATAGGCGTGCGCGGCGCCGGCCGCCGCCACCGAGGCGAGCAGCCGGGCCAGTTCGCCCGGAACATCCAGCAGCTCCGCGGCCCTGCGGTCGGCGAGCGCCCGCTCGGCGGCGGCGAGCCCGACCAGGGCCTCACGCTCGGTCGCCGGCGCGGCGGCGGACGGTGGGGCGGCGGACGGTGGGGCCGAGGAGGCGCCGCCGGGCGCAGTCGCGGCGGGGGCGGAGCCGGTGACGGAAGCCGAGGGACCGCCGGTGACGGGTCCGGTTTCGGGGCGGTCGCCGGTGGCCGTGGGGGAGGGGGAGGGGGACGCCGTGGCGGCGCCCCCGAACGCCGCCACATGCCGGACGACCTCCGCCCGCAGCGGAGCCAGCCGCGCCGCCAGCGTCGGATGGACGGCCAGCGCGGCGTCGTACCGCGCGACCAGACCGTTGCTCTCCTGTGCCGCACGTGCGCGTACCCGTTCGGTGACCGACGGGGTGCCGCTCGCGCGCTTCGCGCTCTCCTCGGGCCCGGCGGAGCAGCCCGTCAGCAGAGCGGCCCCGGCGGCCGAGGCGAGCAGGGTTCTTCTTCGCGGCCCCGAGGGGGTGCGCGAGGGGTGGGGGAGCGGCACGGCAGACGTCCTCGGCGAACTCGTACGGAACCAGGACCTGTCCTGGTGGGCGGCGAACCCGTGATCACCGTACCCGCGCGCCCCGCGCGCACCACTCAGCGGCACCGCGCGCGGGAGCCCCCGCCACCCTCCGTGCACAGGTGGACGGCAACACTCCCTGCGACCGGATACCCTTTGACCAGACACGAGCCCCCACCCACAACAGCACACGCGGCCGAGGAGTCACCCGGATGAGCACCACCCAGAGCGAGAGGCTGCGAGAGCTCCTGGAACCGCTCGTCGCCTCCCAGGGTCTGGATCTCGAAGAGATCACCGTGGACTCGGTAGGCCGCAGAAGAGTGCTGAGCGTCGTCGTCGACTCCGACACCGGAGCGGACCTGGACCGGATCGCCGATGTGAGCCGTGCGCTCTCGGCGAAGCTCGACGAGACGGACGCGATGGGCGAGGGCGAGTACACCCTCGAGGTCGGCACCCCGGGCGCGGAGCGCGCCCTCACCGAACACCGGCACTACGTGCGCGCCACCGGCCGGCTGGTCCGGTTCCAGCTCGGGGCGGGCGGCGACCTGGTCGCCCGGATCCTGACGGTCGACGACGAGGGGCTCGACGTCGAGGTGCCCGGCGTGAAGGGCCGCAAGGCCACCGCCCGCCGACTCGCCTTCGGCGACGTCGACAAGGCGCGCGTACAGGTCGAGTTCAACCGCAAGGACGGCTCGGCCGACCAGAGCGACAGCAACGAGAAGGAAGAGGAGGCGTAGCCGTGGACATCGACATGAGCGCCCTGCGGGGCTTGGTGCGGGAGAAGGAGATCTCCTTCGACCTGCTGGTCGAGGCGATCGAGTCGGCCCTCCTCATCGCCTACCACCGCACCGAGGGAAGCCGCCGTCACGCGCGCGTGGAGCTCGACCGGCAATCGGGGCACGTGACCGTGTGGGCGAAGGAGGACCCCGAGGACCTCGAGGAGGGGCAGGAGCCCCGGACGTTCGACGACACCCCGTCCGACTTCGGCCGTATCGCCGCCACCACGGCCAAGCAGGTCATCCTGCAGCGCCTGCGCGACGCCGAGGACGACGCGACGCTCGGCGAGTACGCCGGCCGTGAGGGCGACATCGTCACCGGCGTGGTCCAGCAGGGCCGCGACCCGAAGAACGTGCTCGTGGACATCGGCAAGCTGGAGGCCATCCTGCCGGTGCAGGAGCAGGTGCCCGGCGAGACGTACCCGCACGGCCTGCGACTGCGGTCGTACGTCGTCCGGGTGGCGAAGGGCGTGCGCGGCCCGTCCGTCACCCTCTCCCGGACGCACCCCAACCTGGTGAAGAAGCTCTTCGCGCTGGAGGTGCCGGAGATCGCCGACGGGTCCGTCGAGATCGCCGCCATCGCCCGCGAGGCCGGTCACCGCACGAAGATCGCCGTCAGGTCCACCCGTTCGGGCCTGAACGCCAAGGGCGCCTGCATCGGCCCCATGGGCGGCCGGGTGCGCAACGTCATGGGCGAGCTCAACGGCGAGAAGATCGACATCGTGGACTGGTCGGACGACCCGGCCGAGATGGTGGCGAACGCCCTGTCCCCGGCCCGTGTCTCCAAGGTGGAGGTCGTGGACCTCGGGGCCCGCTCCGCGCGCGTGACCGTGCCGGACTACCAGCTGTCCCTGGCGATCGGCAAGGAGGGGCAGAACGCCCGCCTCGCCGCCCGTCTGACCGGCTGGCGCATCGACATCCGCCCGGACACCGAACAGACGGAGGAATAGATCTCGGCCTGAGTGGGCTGAGATCACGTCAGAGTTCTGTGCGGCAAGTGTTCGACTCCTGCCCCGAAGGGGTGAGGTCGGCACGGGGAGGTAGACTTAGCTGTGTCTGGCCGGACGCACGCCGGAGCATGCCCTGAACGCACCTGTGTGGGGTGCCGGGAGCGAGCGGCCAAGACGGAGCTGCTGCGCATCGTGGCGATCAAGGACGCATGTGTCCCTGATCCACGCGGTACGCTGCCCGGCCGGGGTGCGTATCTGCATCCCGCCCCGTTCTGTCTCGATCAGGCGGTACGCCGGCGGGCGTTCACGAGGGCGTTGCGAGCCCCGGGAGCGCTCGACACAAAGGTGTTGCGCCAGTACGTCGAGCAGACGACCGTTGCCGAGCAGGCAACACCGTAAGAAGGCGTCGCACGGAACCCCCGTGCGGCTCTGGTACCCCGCGAGTTGGAAGTAGGTCGAGATTGCGATGAGCACTCGATGAGCACGCGATGAGTACGCCCATGAAGTAGCGACGGTCCGGACACACCCGGACCTAAAAGGAGCGAAGTGGCTAAGGTCCGGGTATACGAACTCGCCAAGGAGTTCGGGGTGGAGAGCAAGGTCGTCATGGCCAAGCTCCAGGAACTCGGTGAATTCGTCCGTTCGGCGTCCTCGACGATCGAGGCGCCCGTTGTCCGCAAACTGACAGACGCCTTCCAGGGCGGCGGCAAGCCCGCCCCCCGCAAGGCTGCCCCCAGGCCCGGCGCGCCCTCTCCGGCGCAGTCGGCCCGTCCGGGCCCGGCTGCTCCGCGGCCGGCCGCCCCCAAGCCTCCGACGGCTCAGCAGCCCGCGGCTCCCGCCGCCCCTGCTGCCTCGTCGGTCCCGTCGGCCCCCGCGCCGACGACCCCCGGCCCGCGTCCGGGCCCCAAGCCCGCCCCGCGTCCGGCCCCCGCCGCTCCGGAGTTCACCGCTCCGCCGTCGGCCCCCGCCGCTCCGGCGGCTTCGGCCCAGCCCGCGGCTCCGGCCCAGTCCGCTCCGCGTCCGGCCTCGCAGGGACCGCGCCCCGGCGCGCCCCGTCCCGCCGGCCGCCCCGGCGCCGGTCAGGGCCAGGACCGCGGCGACCGTGGTGACCGCGGTGACCGCGGTCAGCGTCCGGCCGCCGCGCAGGGCCCGCGTCCCGGTGGCGCACCCCGTCCGGGCGGTGCCCGTCCGGCAGGCCCGCGTCCGGGCAACAACCCCTTCACGTCCGGCGGCAACGCCGGCATGGCGCGTCCGCAGGCGCCCCGCCCGCAGGGCGCCCCGCGTCCCGGCGGCCCGGGTGCTCCCGGCGCCGGTCCCCGTCCCCAGGCCCCCGGCGGCCAGGGCGGCGGTCCCCGTCCGCAGTCCCCGGGCGGCGCCCGTCCGAGCCCGGGCGGCATGCCTCGCCCGCAGGGCGCCGGACCCGGCGGTCCGCGTCCCGGCGGCGGTCCGCGTCCGAACCCCGGCATGATGCCGCAGCGTCCCGCTGCCGGCCCGCGTCCCGGCGGTGGCCCCGGCGGCCGCGGCCCGGGTGGCGGCGGCGGTGCGGGTCGTCCCGGCGGCGGCGGTCGTCCCGGCGGCGGCGGCTTCGCAGGTCGTCCGGCCGGTCCCGGCGGCGGCGCCCGTCCCGGTGGCGGTGGCGGCTTCGCCGGTCGTCCCGGCGGCGGCGGTCCCGGTGGCGGCGGCGGCTTCGGCGGCGGTCGTCCCGGCTTCGGCGGACGTCCCGGCGGTCCCGGTGGCCGTGGTGGCACGCAGGGCGCCTTCGGTCGTCCCGGCGGTCCCGCGCGTCGCGGTCGCAAGTCGAAGCGGCAGAGGCGCCAGGAGTACGAGGCCATGCAGGCCCCGTCGGTCGGCGGCGTGATGCTGCCTCGCGGCAACGGCGAGACCATTCGCCTGTCGCGCGGTGCGTCCCTCACCGACTTCGCCGAGAAGATCAACGCCAATCCGGCGTCGCTCGTCGCGGTGATGATGAACCTCGGCGAGATGGTCACGGCCACGCAGTCCGTCTCCGACGCGACCCTCGAGGTCCTCGCCGGCGAGATGAACTACACGATCCAGATCGTCAGCCCCGAGGAGGAGGACCGCGAGCTGCTCGAGTCCTTCGACATCGAGTTCGGCGAGGACGAGGGCGACGAGGAGGACCTGGTGGTCCGCCCGCCGGTCGTCACCGTCATGGGTCACGTCGACCACGGAAAGACCCGACTGCTCGACGCCATCCGCAAGACGAACGTCATCGCGGGCGAGGCCGGCGGCATCACCCAGCACATCGGTGCCTACCAGGTCTCGACCCAGGTCAACGAAGAGGACCGCGCGATCACCTTCATCGACACCCCGGGTCACGAGGCGTTCACCGCCATGCGTGCCCGTGGTGCCCGGTCGACGGACATCGCGATCCTGGTCGTCGCGGCCAACGACGGCGTCATGCCGCAGACGGTCGAGGCGCTCAACCACGCCAAGGCGGCCGAGGTCCCGATCGTCGTCGCGGTCAACAAGATCGACGTCGAGGGCGCCGACCCGACCAAGGTGCGCGGTCAGCTCACCGAGTTCGGTCTGGTGGCCGAGGAGTACGGCGGCGACACGATGTTCGTCGACATCTCCGCCAAGCAGGGTCTGAACATCGACTCGCTGCTGGAGGCCGTGATCCTCACGGCCGACGCCTCGCTCGACCTGCGGGCCAACCCCAGCCAGGACGCGCAGGGCATCTCGATCGAGTCCCGTCTCGACCGCGGCCGCGGCGCCGTGGCGACGGTCCTCGTGCAGCGAGGCACCCTGCGGGTCGGCGACACGATGGTCGTGGGCGACGCCTACGGCCGGGTGCGCGCCATGCTCGACGACAACGGCAACAACGTCGCCGAGGCCGGCCCGTCGACGCCGGTCCAGGTCCTGGGCCTGACCAACGTCCCGGGTGCGGGCGACAACTTCCTCGTCGTCGACGAGGACCGCACCGCCCGCCAGATCGCCGAGAAGCGTGCCGCCCGCGAGCGGAACGCCGCCTTCGCCAAGCGCACGCGCAGGTTCTCCCTGGAGAACCTGGACGCCGCCCTGAAGGCCGGCGAGGTCCAGCAGCTGAACCTGATCATCAAGGGTGACGCTTCTGGTTCGGTGGAGGCCCTCGAGTCCTCCCTGCTCCAGCTGGACGTCGGCGAAGAGGTCGACATCCGCGTCCTGCACCGCGGCGTCGGTGCGGTCACGGAGTCGGACATCGACCTGGCCATGGGCTCGGACGCCATCGTCATCGGCTTCAACGTTCGTGCGGCGGGCCGCGCGGCGCAGATGGCCGAGCGCGAGGGTGTCGACGTCCGGTACTACTCGGTCATCTACCAGGCGATCGAGGAGATCGAGGCGGCCCTGAAGGGCATGCTGAAGCCGGAGTACGAGGAGGTCGAGCTCGGCACGGCGGAGATCCGCGAGATCTTCAAGTCGTCCAAGCTGGGCAACATCGCCGGTGTCCTGGTCCGCTCGGGCGAGGTCAAGCGCAACACCAAGGCGCGCCTCATCCGCGACGGCAAGGTCATCGCGGAGAACCTCAACATCGAGGGCCTGCGCCGCTTCAAGGACGACGTCACCGAGATCCGCGAAGGCTACGAGGGCGGTATCAACCTCGGAAACTTCAACGACATCAAGATCGACGACGTCATCGCGACGTACGAGATGCGCGAGAAGCCGCGGGTGTAGGCACCCGTGGTGCGCACCGGCCGGCGGGGGATCCTTCCCCGCCGGCCGGTGCGGCGTCCGGCGGGCGTGTGAGCGGGCGAAACCCCGTCGAGTCCACGCCGTGAACGCTGTACCGTTCTTGATGTCCCTGCCCCCTGGCGGCAGGGCCGTCGATCCCGTACCGGCGGGTGAACCGGTTACACATGTACGTGGGGACACTGTCCTTCGACCTTCTCCTCGGCGACGTGCACTCGCTGAAGGAGAAGCGCTCCGTCATCCGTCCGATCGTCGCCGAGCTCCAGCGCAAGTACGCGGTGAGCGCGGCCGAGGTGGACAATCAGAACCTCCACCGCAGGGCCGAGATCGGCCTCGCCGTGGTCTCCGGTGACACGGAGCATCTGACCGACGTCCTGGACCGGTGCGAACGGCTGGTGGCCGCCCGCCCCGAAGTGGAGCTGCTGTCGGTCAGACGCCGCCTCCACGGCGACGACGACTGACACCGACCGACCACGTGAAGAACGCAACAAGGAAAGAACGGGAGACGGACCAGTGGCCGACAACGCGCGCGCCAAGAGGCTGGCGGACCTCATCCGAGAGGTGGTGGCCCAGAAGCTGCAGCGTGGGATCAAGGACCCGCGGCTCGGTTCCCACGTCACCATCACGGACACCCGGGTGACCGGCGACCTCAGGGAAGCGACCGTCTTCTACACCGTGTACGGCGACGACGAGGAGCGGGCGGCCGCGGCCGCGGGCCTGGAGAGCGCCAAGGGCGTCCTGCGGTCCGAGGTGGGCCGTGCGGCCGGTGTGAAGTTCACGCCGACGCTGGCCTTCGTGGCCGACGCCCTGCCGGACAACGCCCGCACCATCGACGACCTCCTCGACAGGGCGCGCGCCGCCGACGAGAAGGTCCGCGAGGTGTCCGCGGGCGCCGGGTACGCCGGTGAGGCCGACCCGTACCGCAAGCCCGGCGACGAGGACGAGACGGACGACTGACGCCTGATGAACGGCAAGCAGAACACGCCCGACGGCCTTGTCATCGTCGACAAGCCGTCGGGCTTCACTTCGCACGACGTCGTGGCCAAGATGCGGGGGATCGCCCGGACCCGCCGCGTCGGCCACGCCGGCACGCTCGACCCGATGGCGACGGGCGTCCTCGTCCTCGGCGTCGAGAAGGCGACCAAGCTCCTCGGGCATCTCGCGCTCACCGAGAAGGAGTACCTGGGCACGATCAGGCTCGGCCAGACGACCCTGACGGACGACGCGGAGGGCGAGATCACGGGGTCCACGGACGCCTCGAAGGTCACCCGGGACGCGATCGACGCGGGCATCGCCAAGCTGAGCGGCGACATCATGCAGGTGCCGTCCAAGGTCAGCGCCATCAAGATCGACGGCGTCCGCTCCTACAAGCGCGCCAGGGACGGCGAGGAATTCGAGATCCCGGCCCGCCCGGTCACCGTCTCGGCCTTCTCGGTGTACGACGTCCGTGACGCCGTCGCCGAGGACGGCACCCCGGTCACGGACCTGGTGGTGTCGGTCGTCTGCTCCTCCGGCACCTACATTCGCGCCCTCGCCCGGGACCTGGGCGCGGACCTCGGCGTCGGCGGCCACCTCACCGCCCTGCGCCGCACCCGTGTCGGCCCGTACAAGCTGGACGCGGCGAGGACGCTCGACCAGCTGCAGCAGGAGCTGAGCGTGCTGCCGATCGCCGACGCCGCAGCCGCGGCCTTCCCCCGCTGGAACGTGGACGCGAGGCGCGCACGGCTGCTCCTGAACGGCGTACGCCTGGAGATGCCCGACGAGTACGCGGGCGCGGGCGCGGTGGCCGTGTTCGACCCCGAGGGCCGCTTCCTGGCCCTGGTGGAGGAGCAGAAGGGCAAGGCGAAGAGCCTCGCCGTGCTCGGCTGAGCCGTCCTCCCGTCCGGTCCGCCCGTGGAGCGGCGAACACGGGGTTCTGCGCCGCCGCTCCACGGTCCCCCCTCGGTTCCCCCACCCTTAGGCTGCGTCCGACGCCGGGTGTTCATTCACCCGTCCGGGCAGGCGCTCGGAGTGAACCGAGGGAGCGCAGGGGGGCGCTTTCGTTCCGCGATCCGTCCCGCTGATCATTCGCGCCTACCGTCGACCGGAGGGCACGTGGGCGCGGTGGGAGGTACGGCGATGGCGGGACGGGGCCCGCGGACCCCGCGGCACGACTCCCTGTGGGGCGGATCGCGGGACGGCCGGACGGATCCTCGCGGCACCCGCGACGAAGATCCCGGCGTCCCCTTCGGCGCCGACGCCTCCCTGGTCCACATCCGCGACCTGGCCGGCCGGCCACGCGGCGCCGGCTTCGTCGCCGACCACCACGGCACGGTGCTCACCAGCCACGAGACCGTCGACGGCCTCTCCCGGCTCGTGGTGCACGCCGCGGGCGACCGCAGCTGCGTCGTGAGCGCCGACGCGGTCACCCCGCTGCCCGAGCTCGATCTGGCACTCGTCCGCACCGAAGGCCTCGGCGCGGACCCGTTGCCGGTGACCGTACGGGAGGGCGTCGAGCCCGGCCGGTACGTCCGGCTCGCCGCCGGCTGCTGGCGCGAGGCGCGGGTCCTGGCCCGGACGCCCGTGACGTACACGGCCACGGACCGACTCCACCAGCTCGGCGGGGCCGTCGAGCTGGCGATCGGCACGGCGGGCCGGGACGCGCTGAGGCCTGGCGGCGGCGCGGCCGGCGGGCCGGTCCTCGACGCCACCACCGGTGCGGTCGTCGCCGTCCTCGGCACGGCACTGTGCTCCGGCACCCGCGACAGCGGCTTCGCCGTCGCCCTGCGCCCCACGCCCCCGACGCCGCCCGGTGACGCACCGGTGAGCGAAGAGGGCCCGGCGGGCGCCGGCGGTCCGGCGGCCGGAGGCGGAGTCGGTCCCGCGGCAGGCGCCGGTGTGGGTCAGGGCCACGGACTTGGCACCGGGGACGATGTCTCGACGGGTGCCCGGTCGGCAGTGCCGCCGCGAGAGACCCGACACGGGTTCGGGGTCGGGCTCGGGGTCGGGCTCGGACACGGGTACCGATGCCGGGACATGGCCGGGGCCGCGGGCACCGGTCCGGCCCCCGCGCCGGCTGTCGCGGTGCCGTACGGCGGTTCGCCGCCGGGGGAGGGCGATGTGCGGGCGGCACCGGCTCAGGCCGCCGGGTCCCTGGCCGAACTGCTCGCCCGCAACGCGGCGACCGTGCCCGCCTACGGCGCGGACCTCAATCTGGCGGGCGTCCTGGAGCTGACGGCCACCTCCGTCGCGTCCGACGGGCCACCCGGCGCGCTGTCCGGCTGCCTCGGCGGCACCGCCGGCGGTTCCCGCCCCGCCGCGACGGCCCCGGTGGAACGCGCGCACCCCACAAGGGAGTTCGCCGCCTTCGCGGTGAGTCCGGCGGCCGTCCTCGGCCTCGTCGGAGCACCCGGCAGCGGCCGGACGACGGAGCTCGCGGCGCTCGCCGCCCGCCGCTACCGGGCATCCGGCCAGGCTCCCACCCTGTGGCTGCGCGGCGCCGACCTGCGGGCCGAGGACGACTCGCTCGCGGACGCGGTCCGCCGCACCCTGGCCAGGGCGGCACGCATCGTGTCCGCGGGGCGGAGCACGCCGCGGACGGCGGTCCCCGGCCCACCGCACCCACCGGGGACCTCACAGACGGCGGAGACGTCAGGGACGGCGGGGACGGCGCAGACGCCAGGGACGGAGGGGGCCTCGGGCAGGGCGGCCGCACCGAGTGGGTCCGGCGTCGGCTCGTCCGGCCACTCGTCGGGCGGTGCCGGTCCGGACGACGTCACCCCCGAGCGGCTGGCCTGTGTCGCCCGGGCCGCGGGCCGCCCCCTGCTGCTGCTCCTCGACGGCCCCGAGGAGATGTCCCCGGTCCTCGCCCACCGGCTCGCCGACTGGACCGAGAACACCGCCGACTGGCTGCGGGAGACCGGCGCCCGACTGGTGGTCGCGTGCCGGGCGGAGTACTGGGAGCGGGCGGGCGCGCAGTTCCCGCCGGAGACGCTGTACGGGACCGCGGCGCCGTCGGGCCCGCTCCCGCCCTGCGTCCGCCTCGGCGACCTCACGCCCGACGAGGCGTGCGAGGCCCGAGCCCGTTACGCCGTCCCCGAGACCGCGCTCGCCGCGCCCGACGACCGTCACCCCCTCACCCTCCGCCTCCTCTCGGAGATCCGTGCCGCCCTGCCCGGCCCCGCGGACCGGCCCCAGGCCGACCGGACGCAGGTCGGCCGAACCCCCGTAGACCGGGACGACGTCTTCGCCGCCCACCTCGACCTGATGTGCCTGCGCGTCGCCGTCCGGATCGCCGTCGAGAACGGACTGCGGGGCGCGGCCGTGCGCCGTCTGGCGGCGAAGGTCTCCGGACAGGTCCACGAGGCCGCCCGCCGCAGTCTGGGACCGGGGCAGGGCCAGCTGGACCGTGCCTCGTTCGAAGCGGTGTTCCCCTGGGGGCCGGCGCCCGCCCGGCTCGGCGGCGGCAGCGGCTGGGCGTCGGCCGTCCTCGCCGAGGGCCTCCTGGTGCCCGCGGGCGGCGGCTACCGCTTCGCCCACGAGGAACTCGCCGACTGGATCCAGGGCTTCCATCTCGACCTGGACGAGGCGCTGCGCGCCCTGGTCCACGGCCCCGACGCGCCCGGCGGCGACCGCCTGCCGCCCGTGCCGCATCACCGCATCGGCCCCGTGCTCCAGGCCCTGCTGCTCCTGGGCCGGCACCAGGGCCCCCACCGGCTCGCCGCGCGATTGCGCGAGCTGATCCACTCCCTGGAGGCCGATCCGGGCTCCTGGTGGGCCGCCCGGCTGCTCGCCGGAACCCTGCTGCGCGTGCCGGACGCGACGCCGTACACGGGCGTCCTGCGCCTGCTCGCGGACCGCATCGGCTCCTGCGCCGCCGAGACGGACGGCCCCTTCGCGGACTTCGGCCCCGGATTCTGGACGGAACTGGCCCTCCCCTGCGACGCCCGCCTCGACCTCCTGCGCCGTCTGGTCCTCGCCGACGGCGCCCCCCGCGACGCGGACGCGCCCCGCTACCTGGACGTCGTGGCAGGTCTGCTCGCGGCCGACCCGGCCGCCGTGCAGCCGCACCTCACCCACTGGTTCGACGACGAGCGGCCGCTGCCCGCGGCCCCGCACGCCACGGTGGCGACGGCCGCGCAGGCCCTGCTGCACACCCATCGGCGACGGGCCCTCGACGACCTCACCGACGTGCTCGTCGACTGCACCCACCACCGCGCCGCCGAGCTGCTCGCCGTGCTGGCCGAGGAGGAGCCGTCCGCGCTGTGCCGGGCCGTCGACCGCTGGGCACACGACGAGCGCCCGGCCCGGCGGGTCGCGGCGGTCGCACACGCCCTGCGCGCCGCGCCGCAGGTGGACACGGAGGCCGACCGCCGACTGCTGCGGCACGCCGCCCTGGACCTGCTCGCCCGTCCCGCCGACGGCGCGCTGCACGGCGGGGCGCTCGCCCTCCTCGTCCGCGACCCCGAGACCCGCCCGGGGCACCTGGTGCGGGCCCTGGAGAGGTTCGCGGCGGGCGACGACCCGTATCTCCCGCCCGGCGCGCTGCTGCCCGCCCTGTCCACCGACCCCGGGCCGGTGCTGCACGCGTTCCGGGCGCGGCTGCTCGGCACCGACCGCGCGGACGCGGGCAGGATCCTGCGGACGCTCGCCGACGTCACCAGCCCTCCCGACCCGGCCCGCCGGATCGCCGTCCTGGTCCGGGAGGCCGGAGAGCGCCGGCCGGAGTGCGCAGGACATGTGGCCGCGTACGTCGACCGACGTCTCGACCACGGGCCCGACGCCCGCGCCCTGCTCCTCCCGCTGGTCACCGGCCTGTTGACCGACGGGAGCCCGGAGCCGGTCCGAGCCGCGCTGGCCGGGGTGCTGGCCGCCCCGGGCGCGCCCGGGTCCCGCCCGCTGCGGGACGAGTTCCTGGAGTACCTCCTCGCCCGTGAGCAGGCCCCGCGGTCCTGTACGCCGTCCTGTACGCGGCCGCGGGCCGCGACGGCGACGACCTGCGCGACCTCGTCCACCGCATCGGCCACGTCCTCGTCCGCACCCCGCAAGGCGCGACCTGCTTCGACCGCGGGCTGGCCGACCTGGGCCGGCATGTGCCGGGCTTCGCGGTGCGGGCGGTGGAGTGGCTGACGGAGGCGCCGGGGGAGTGGGCAGGCGTGGTCGGCCCCAGCGGCCGTCGCGCTCTGGAGAACCTGGCCGGGGCCGGGGCCGGGGCCGGGGCCGGGGGCGGGGGCGTGGGCGGGGGCGTGGCACGGGCCGGGGCAGGGTCGGGGGAGGGGGCGGGGAGTGAATGGGAATCGGTGAGCGGGGCGGGACCGCGTGTGACGGTGTGACGCCGCGGTGCGCGAGCCGGGTCCTGGGGCTGTCATGCGGCTCGCCCACGTGGGCCGTCTCACGTGGGCCGGGTCACAGCCTCCATGCCGATGCGGGCGGGAAGCACCCGGCATGGCACCCTTAGACCTGCGTAAGAGGCAAGAACAGACACGGACAAGGGTTCGAGGAGCGGTCACAGTGCAGCGCTGGCGTGGCTTGGCAGACATCCCCGAGGACTGGGGACGCAGCGTCGTCACCATCGGCTCCTACGACGGTGTCCACCGGGGTCACCAGCTGATCATCCGGCACGCCGTGGACCGGGCCCGCGAGCTGGGCGTTCCGGCCGTCGTCGTCACCTTCGACCCGCACCCCAGCGAAGTCGTCCGTCCCGGCAGCCATCCGCCCCTGCTCGCCCCGCACCACCGCCGCGCCGAACTGATGGCGGACCTGGGGGTCGACGCCGTTCTCATCCTGCCGTTCACCACCGGGTTCTCGAAGCTCTCCCCTGCCGAGTTCGTCGTGAAGGTCCTGGTCGACAGGCTGCACGCCAGGGCCGTCGTCGAGGGACCGAACTTCCGCTTCGGCCACAAGGCGGCGGGCAACGTCGAGTTCCTCACCGAGCAGGGCAAGGTGTACGACTTCGAGGTGGAGGTCGTCGACCTCTACGTGCGCGGCGAGGCCGGCGGTGGCGAACCGTTCTCCTCGACCCTGACCCGGCGTCTGGTCGCCGAGGGCGACCTCGCGGGCGCGGCGGAGATCCTCGGCCGTCCGCACCGGGTGGAGGGCGTCGTGGTGCGCGGGGCCCAGCGCGGGCGCGAGCTCGGTTTCCCGACCGCCAACGTCGAGACCCTGCCCCACACGGCGATCCCGGCGGACGGTGTCTACGCGGGCTGGCTGCACGTGGACGGCGAGGCGATGCCCGCCGCGATCTCCGTCGGCACCAACCCGCAGTTCGACGGCACCGAACGCACGGTGGAGGCGTACGCCATCGACCGCGTCGGTCTCGACCTCTACGGTCTGCACGTCGCCGTCGACTTCCTGGCCTTCGTGCGCGGCCAGGCGAAGTTCGACTCCTTGGACGGGCTGTTGGAGCAGATGGCCGAGGACGTGAAGCGCTGCCGGGAACTGGTGGCGGCGCAGGAGCAGTAGCAGGATGCGGCAGCGGTGACCGGTGGGCTGGTTCGGCCCGTCCGGTGAACGGCCGAGGGGCGGCAGGTGTCCAGGACACCTGCCGCCCCTCGGTCATTTCTCCGGGTGCTCGGTACTGCTACTGCTGCGGCGGTTGAGGCTGGGGCGCTTGCGGCGCCTCGGGAGCCTGGGGGTACGGCGGCTGTTCGGGCTGTTCGTGCTGCTGCGGATAGCCGTAACCGGCCGGGGGGTACCCCGGATGCGGTTGTTGCGGGTGCTGGGGCTGGTGCTGGGTGTAGGGCTCCTGGCCCGGTTGCTGTTGCTGTGGCGGTTGCTGTTGCTGCGGATACGGCGGGTACGGCTGACCCGGCTGCTGCGGGTACGGCTGGGCCGGCGGCTGTCCCTGGGGCACCGCCTGCTGCGGGAACGGCTGGCCGGGCTGGGGCGCCTGCGGCGGATAGGGATAGCCCGCCTGGGACGGATAGGACTGTCCAGGCGCGGGCTGTCCGGGCAGGGATTGCCCCGGCATGGGCTGTCCGGGCATCGGCTGTCCGGGCATGGGCGGGGCGGCCACCGGGGGCGGGTTGCCGTCGTTGGTCCACAGCCCCTGACGCTGCTGGTGGCGGATGAAGTCCTCCGCGACCAACGCCGTGAGGTTGAAGTACGCCTCGCGCACCTTCGGCCGCATCATGTCGAGGTCCACCTCCGCGCCCGCGGCGAGGTGCTCGTCGAACGGCACCACGACCACACCGCGGCAGCGGGTCTCGAAGTGCGACACGATGTCGTCCACCTTGATCATCTTGCCGGTCTCGCGCACCCCGGAGATCACGGTGAGGGACCGCGAGACGAGCTCGGCGTATCCGTGCGCGGACAGCCAGTCCAGCGTCGTGCTGGCGCTGCTCGCGCCGTCCACGGACGGCGTGGAGATGATGATGAGCTGGTCGGCGAGGTCGAGCACCCCGCGCATCGCGCTGTAGAGCAGACCGGTGCCGGAGTCGGTGAGGATGATCGGGTACTGGTTGCCGAGCACCTCGATCGCGCGCCGGTAGTCCTCGTCGTTGAAGGCCGTGGACACCGCCGGGTCGACGTCGTTGGCGATGATCTCCAGGCCGGAGGGCGCCTGGGAGGTGAACCGCCGGATGTCCATGTAGGAGTTGAGGTACGGGATCGCCTGGACGAGGTCACGGATCGTGGCTCCCGTCTCCCGGCGCACCCGTCGGCCGAGCGTGCCGGCGTCCGGGTTGGCGTCGATCGCGAGGATCTTGTCCTGGCGTTCGGTGGCGAGGGTGGCGCCGAGCGCGGTGGTCGTCGTGGTCTTGCCCACGCCGCCCTTGAGGCTGATGACGGCGATCCGGTAGCACGACAGCACCGGCGTGCGGATCAGCTCCAGTTTGCGCTGACGCTCCGCCTCCTCCTTCTTCCCGCCGAGCTTGAAGCGGGAGGACGCGGCGGTCGGTCGGCCACTCTTCGCCTTCTGCTTCTTGTTGTTGAGCAGTCGGTCGGACGACAGCTCCACGGCGGCCGTGTAACCCAGGGGCGCGGCACCGGGGTTGACCGGCTGCCGCTGGTCGTGCTGGATCGGCTGCGGCCAGGCGGCCCCGGCCCGGGGATCGACCGGCTGCTGGGAGACCTGCGGTGTATGCGGCTGCTCGGGCTGCGGTGCCTGGGGCGCGGGTGGCTGGGGGAAGCCGTAGGCGCCGGGGGCGGCAGGCGGGGTCGGCTGAGGCGCCGAGGTCGGCTGCGCCACCGGGGGCTGTCCGTCGCCCTGCTGCGGAATCCCCGGCTGCGGGAATCCGGGCTGGGGGAATCCCGGCTGGATCTGGGGTGCCTGGGCAACCTGCGGCTGCGGGGCCTGCGGGGCCTGCGGGGCCTGCGGGGCCTGCGGGGCCTGTGGCGCGGGTGGCTGGGGGAAGCCGTAGCCACCGGGGACGGCAGGCGGCGTCGGGTGCGGCTGTTGCGCGGCTGCGGCGGGGGGCGCCGCTGGATCCGCGTGGTGCTGGGGGAAGCCGTGACCGCCGGGTGCCGCGGGCGGCCGGGCGGCCGGAGGCATCGGCTGGGAGCCCGGCATCGGAGCATGAGCAGGAGCGGCGGGAGACGTCGCAGGGCCCGCGTTGTGCTGCGGGAAGCCGTAACCGCCGGGGACGCCTGGCGGGTTCGGTGCGGGAGCGACGCCGGGCGGCGGAAAACCGTAGCCCGGCTGCGGGGCCTGGGGCTGCTGCGGGGCCGGGGCCTGGGCATGCGGCTGTGGGGCCTGGGGGGACGGGGGGTGAGGGAAGCCGTAACCGGGCTGCGGTCCGGCCGGAGCGGGCTGCTGGGCCGCCGGGTTCCAGCCGGCCGGGGCCTGGGCCACGGCGTCGGCCGGCTGCGGCTGTGCCGGCCACTGGGCCGCCGCCGCAGGGGCCGCGGGCTCGTACGACGGCGGCAGCGGTGGCAGTTCGGCGTGTGGAGCCGGCGGGGGCGTCCAGGCGGCCGGGGCGGCGGGAACGGCGTGCTGGGGAGCGGCAGCGTCGCCCTGCGGAACGCCGCCCGACTCGGCTGCGGATTCCGCGGCGGCGGCCACGGCGGCGTTGTCGGGTGTCGGTTCCGTCGCGCCACCGGCGTCCGGGCCCTCGGGCAGAGCCGTGGGCCCGGTCTCCGGCTGGGCCCCGGCAGTGGCGTCCGCCTGCGCCTGCGCCTCCGCCTGAGCATTCGCCTTCGCGTCCGCAGGGGCGTCCGCGTCCGCGTCCGCCTGCGCCTCCGCGGGCGCTTCCGCCTCGGCGGCGGTGTCACCGTCCGCGTCCGTGGCCACGGACGCGGACGGGTCCGACGCATCCGGGGAGGCGGTTGTCTCAGCGCCCTCGGACACCGGGGAGACCTCAGGGGAGGAATCCGTGGCCGTTCCGGGGGACTCGGCCGGCTCGTCGGCGTGGACGGGCTCGACGGGAGTCTCGTCGGCACCTGCGGCACCCGTCGCGTCGACGGGTGTTTCGTTGTCGGCCGCGACGGTGTCGTCCCTCTCCGCGGGCTTCTCGGGTTCGGCCTGCACCGTGGCGCCGTGTTCCGCCTTCGCGATGTCACGCCGGAGAGCGGCCGACGAGAAGCGCATGGTGGCACCGCTCTCGAGGTCGCCGTTGTCGTCGTCGCCCCGCTCGGCGACGCCTGCGTCGAGGCCCGCGCCCGCAGCCCCCCAGGGCGCCGCCGGATGTCCCTGGGACTGCGGCTGAACATGAGGCTGGGGCTGAACATGGGGTTGGGGCTGCGCTTGGGGTTGCGGCTCGAAGCCGCCGGCCGGCGGAACGCCGGGCACCTGGGCCGGCTCGGCGGCGAAGGGCGCGGCAGGAGGCACGGCCGGATTCACCGGGCCGGCAGGGTGCACCGGGCCGACGGGATTCACCGCACCCGTGGCGTTCGCGGGGTCGGTCGACACGGGAGGGGCCGTAGGCGCGCCGGGCGGCGGAGGCGTGGCCGACCCGAACGGCGCCCCCGGAGCAGGCGGCGTGACCGGGCCGCCCGGGACTCCGGGGGCCGGCGGTGCGGCAGGAGCGGCAGGCGTTCCCGGCGCGGGTGTCGCTCCTGCCGCACCGCCGCCCGCGTTCTGCGTGTACCAAGCCGGCGGCGCGTAGTCGATGGTGAACTCGCCCGTAGCCTCGACGGCGGATTCCGCGTCGGGCTGGTCATCGCCGGGTGTGGCCCAGCCCCCGCGGATGCCGTCCCGATCGCTGCTCACAGTTCCTCCTGGTTGGTCGAGCACCCTCATGCCGTGCCGAAGCGACCGTTTCTGTCGTCCGATGTGGGTTCGCGGCCGTCTGACGTCGTCGGATGTGCGGGCCCTTCCCCGGGGGCGCCGACGTCCACCCCACGGTTTCCGGCCCTGCGCCCCGTACCAGCCTAATCACCGAACGGCCCGCCCCGGCAGGCCCGCCCACCCCTCGGCACCGGTCCGTCACGTCACGCACCGCCCGAGAGGCCGCGCGGACATGTCGGCTCACTCGACAAAACTGCCATAGTGCCCGAAGTGCCGCGCAGTTGGAAGCGGAAGAGGCCTCGGTAAGTGCCGCGAGGGTGGAAGCGGAAGCGGCCTCAGTCGATCCGTCTCGGCGTGCCCAGCAGCCCGATCTCCGCGTCGGTGGGCTGGGTCATCACGTACTGCCGGTCCCGGTCCCCGCACCACAGCGTGAAGCCGTCGGCGAGGGCGGGCAGGGCCTCCACGTCACGAGCGGGCAGCGCGAGCGCGCGTCCGAGTTCCGTTGCCTCGTCCGGCGAGATCCGCTGCACGCCCACGAGTCGGGCCTGCCGTATCAACCGGGGAGCGACCGGGCTGAGATACGGCAGCAGGGTCAGCACGGACTGCCAGGGCCCGGAGGCGACCCGTCCGCGCGGGGGGCGCATACCGCAGTCCCGCACCACCAACGCGGGCGTACCCGCCGAGGCGCCCTGCGGAGGCACCCGTCCGACCTCGTACACCGCCAGCCCGTTCTGTCCGCCGCCCATCGCGTGCACCATCTGCACCCAGGCCTGCGGCCGCCCCGTCTCCACGGCCACCCGGGCCCCGGTGGCCGCCGCCCTCAGCGCCAGCACCTGCGCCGTCCACAGACCGCCGATGAGGACGACGTCGTACGGCGAGGGCCGGTTGATCCCCAGCACGGCCGGCCGCCCTTCGGCGTCCACACCGATCACGACACCGTCGTCCCCGATGGGCAGGGCGAGGGCCCCCAGTTGTTCCAGAGACGCCGAGTGGCGGCCGTGCCGCGGCCCGAGGAGGCCGAAGCCACTGCGCGGCGAGCGGCGTCCGGACCGCCCGGCGGGCGGCTCCGGTTCACCGGAATCGGTGGTTGCGTGTGCTGTCGTCGCCGTCATCGAGCACCTCCGAGGGGCAGTGTCGCGAGCATGCCGGGCACCTGCTCCCGGTCGAGGCGGGCGAGGCCCGCGCCGGTGTGCCGGGCGGCGCCCTGCACCGCGCGCCGGGCCGCCACGAGTTCGTCGTCACTGCGCCCGGTCACCCGGATGTGCCCGGACAGGGACACCTCCTGCCGTTCGCCGCGCGCGAGCGTGACGCTGAACGTGGTGGCGAGCGCGGGAACGGCCGTGACCAGGGCGACGAACTGCGGCAGCGAGGGACCGGCGCCGCCCAGCGCGGGCCAGCGGCGCAACCAGTACGTGGTGTGGCGGCGGTTGTCGCACCGCCAGCTCCGGCCGGTCTCCTCGGTCCGCCGCTCCAGCTGGCCGGTCCGGCCTGCCTCCGCCGTGACCAGCGGGTTGGCGCAGGCGGACGTGGCGACGGCGGCGGTCAGCTCCTCCTCGTCGAGGACGGTCGCCCGGAACCCGGCGCCGGTCAGCCGGCTCGCGAGATGGTCCGCCGCCCGCACGACGCACTTCTGCGCCCCGCTCAGGCCACCCCCGCGGACCGCGACGGCCTCCGGGCACAGCTCGGGGTCCAGCTTCAGCGCGATCCAGGTGATCCGCACGGCGGGCGCCCCGGTCTGCTCCTGCAGCGGCGCGTAGTTGGCCACCGCCACCGACTGCCGGGGCAGATGCAGGGCGGGCGCGGGCTGGGTGTGCAGCACGATCTGCGCGGACTCCAGGACGATGCCGTCCACTTCGAGGGCGTCCGCCACCAGCGCCAGGGGCAGCGGCTGACGGTCCCGCTCGGCGCGCAACGCGGTCGCGTCAGCCTGCACCTGCAGGACGGCGGTGACGAACGTGCCGTCCCCGACGAGCCCGACCGGCCGCCGGTCGCGTCCGCCGTACGTGTAGGTGCGCAGGCCGGGATCGCACTCCACGGCCGGCCCGAACCCCGGTTCCGTCCCGGGCGGTATCCCGAGCCGGTCGGCCCGGCGCCGGCGGGCCTTCAACGCCCGTGCGGTGGCCAGCCATTCCGGCAGCGAGCGGCCCCGGCGGCGGGCGAAGGCGAGGATCACCAGTGCGACGGCGACGATCCCCGCCGCGACCACGGCCACGGGCCCGGCCACCCAGCCGACGACCATCGCCGCCGCCGCGATCTCCAGCAGGACGAGGCGTTGCAACCGGAATGCCCCGCCTTGCGCGGTGCGCGCCCTGAGGTGCGGCGCCCCGGACGCCGAGGGGTTTCGGCCCCGTGCGGGCGGCT
Organism: Streptomyces sp. P3; assembly: GCF_003032475.1. Taxonomy (NCBI): domain Bacteria; kingdom Bacillati; phylum Actinomycetota; class Actinomycetes; order Kitasatosporales; family Streptomycetaceae; genus Streptomyces; species Streptomyces sp. P3. Next base: position 232,165 of record NZ_CP028369.1, on the reverse strand, counting down.
GCGGACCGGTGGGCGCGGAGCCCCGGTTCCGCGACCGGCCGGCCAAGCGCACGCCCGTTCCCGAAGCCATCACTCCATCTCCCCGTTCCGTTCACGAATCACCCGTGTTCCAGCACCGCACACGGCACTCGACGGCCCAGGAACCCTACCCGCTCCCCGAGTCCCCAGGGTTACCGGGCATAGTAGGTGGCCGCTCTGACATCGAAAGACGGGGAACCGGGCCCGCCCGCGCAGCAGATCACGCGGATCGGCCGGAAAACGGGGAGTGACGAGCACAGATGGCATCTCGGCGGGACCAGCTCAACGCCTACACCTTCGCGAAGCGCAGGATGCTCGCGGCCTTCCTCCAGTCGTCACCCGACGGTTCGGAGGAGGGGGCGCCGCGACCGCTGCGCGGAATCCTGCCCGGCATCGTGGTCGGGGTGATCGTCATGGCCGTCTTCGGGGCGTGGGGCATGTTCAAGCCGACCGCCCCCAAGGGCTGGGACGAGCCCAACGCCAAGGTGATCGTCGCGAGCAAGTCGACCACCCGCTACGTCGTCCTGCGGACCGGCAAAGAGGTCCAGCTGCACCCGGTCCTCAACATGGCCTCCGCGAAACTGCTCCTCGAGGAGGGGCAGGGCGACGTGGTGACGGTCTCGGAGTCCGTCCTGGACAGCGGCAAGGTTCCGCACGGTGTGACCGTCGGCATCCCGTACGCCCCCGACCGGCTGCCCTCCGCGTCCGAGGCGGGCACCTCCAAGCGCTGGGCGGTCTGCGAGCGGCCGGGGGCGGGCGGCGGCGCCTCGGTCCAGAAGGCCGCGCTGGTGCTGGCGTCCCGTGAGAAGGACGCCACCGAGGGCTCGGAGCGCCTGCACGGCGGCCAACTGCTGTACGTGGCAGGCCCGGACGGCAAGCGTTTCGTCGTGGACGCGGCCGGCACCGCGTATCCGGTGGGCGGCGACGACGAGTTGCTGCTGCGCGCGGTGGTCGGCTCCGGCCGGCAGCCGCAGCGGGTCTCCGCGGAATGGCTGGCGACCCTGCACCGGGGCGACCGGATCGCCTTCCCGGACGTCCCCGGAGAGCCCGGCTCCGCGGCCGGCGCGCCCGGCCGGCTGGGCGGGGCGGAGAACAGGATCGGCATGGTGCTCAAGGCGTCCGACAACCACAAGGACCAGTACTACGTGGTGGTGAAGGGCCGGGTGGCTCCCGTCTCCGCGTTCGTCGCGCAACTGCTGCTGTTCAGCAAGGAACTGACCACGCTCGGCCAGGACGGTCACGCCCGCGAGATGAGCCCCGGAGCGATCGTGCCGGGCGCACCGTTCGGCACCGAGCACCGCTGGCCGACGGGGAGCCCCGTGCCGGTCAACGAGGCGTCGTCGGCCGCCGGGAGCCGCAGCACGGTCTGCACCGTCCTGCGGGGCGTGAACGCGGGAACGGGGGCCACGACCCTGAGCACCTGGGCGGGCGACGACTTCCCGGCCAAGCTGCCCACGGGCTCCTCCAGTGCCTACGTCACCCCCGGCTCCGGCCAGCTCTACCGCCAGTTCCAGGGCGAGGAGACCAAGGCCGGGCCGGTCTTCCTCGTCACCGACACGGGACTGCGCTACGTCCTGCAGTCCAACGGCGACAGCGCGACGGACGACGCGGGCATCGGCACCACCCCCGAACAGCGCGAGAAGCAGCAGCAGGAGGCCAAGCAGGCCCAGACCCTGCTGGGTTACAAGGACGTCGACCCGGCGCCGATCCCGGCCGCCTGGTCGGAGTTCCTGCCCACCGGCCCCCGCCTGTCGACGGCGGCGGCCCGCCAGCCGCAGGGCTCGTGAGAAGGGAGACGGCGATGGCGCCGCGTACGACGCCCGCCCCGCACGGGACGCCCGCCCCGCACGGGACGTCACGGCGATCCGCGACGTGGCGACCCGTGGCATGGCGTTCCGCGACGTGGGCCCTGCGCACGACGCTCGCGACGGCCGCCCTCCTCACGACCGCCACCACCCTCGCACCCCCCGCGGCGGCCGCGCCGGAAGGGGGCAAACTGCCCTACTCCGACCAGTGCGCGTTCCCCAACGGCGACTACCCGGGCCGCCCCTGGTCCCTGCAGCGGGTCCTGCTGGACGAACTGTGGAGCCGCTCCAAGGGCAAGGGCGTCCGGGTGGCCGTCATCGACACGGGCGTGGACGTAAAGAACCCGCAGCTCGCCCACGCGGTGGACGTGAAGGCCGGCATCAACCTCCTGCCGAAGAACCTCAAGGAGGAGGACGGCGACCCGATCGAGCGCGGCAACGAGAACGGCACGACGGACACCGTCGGCCACGGCACCAAGGTCGCCGGCATCATCGCGGCCCGCCCCCTCGAAGGCACCGGCTTCGTGGGCCTGGCCCCCGAGGCCACGATCATCCCGATCCAGCAGAACGACGCCGAAGGCCACGGCGACACCAAGTCCCTCGCCCGGGCGATCCGGTACGCAGCCCAGGCCGGAGCCGGGGTCATCAACATCTCCCAGGACACCTCCAACGCGCTGAAGCCGTCTCCCGACCTGGAGAAGGCGATCGACGAGGCGCTGGCGCGCAAGATCGTCGTGGTGGCGTCGGCGGGCAATGACGGCCTCGGCGGCAACGTCAAGGAGACGTACCCCGCCTCCTACGAGGGCGTCCTCGCGGTGGCCGCCTCGGACCGCAACAACGAGCGTGCCTCCTTCTCCCAGTCCGGCGACTTCGTCGGCGTCGCCGCCCCCGGCGTCGACATGATCTCCACGGTGCCCCAGGGCGGCCACTGCTCCGACAACGGGACGAGCTTCTCCGCGCCGTACGTGGCGGGCGTGGCCGCGCTGCTCAAGGCACGGCACCCGGACTGGACCGCACGCGAGATCGTCGCGCAGATCGAGCAGACCGCGGAGCGCACCATCGCGGGCCACGACCGCCTGGTCGGCTGGGGCGTCGTCGACCCGGTCCGCGCCGTGACGGAGGACGACCGCCCCATCGAGTCCCCACGCCCCGAAGGCGGCCTGGGCAAGGCCGAGGCCCCGTCCCCCGCCAAGTTCCAGATCGGCGAGACCCCCGACGAACGCAACACCCGCCTCGCCACCTACGTCACCGTCGCGGCGGCCGTCCTCGTAGCCGGCCTCACCGGCACGGCGGTGGCCATCCGCGACGCCCGCAAACGCTCCCGCAGGCTCGCGGGGGCGGGCTAGGGAGCGGAGTAACGGCGCGAAACAGCCGACGCTCGCGGCCACGGGGCGAGTTGAGGCGTGCATGAGGCACGGACTTATAGGATCATCGCAACAGCAAGCGACTTATGATGCCGATGCGTCGGGGGACGGGGGTAGGCATGGGTGTGCCCGGAGCCGGCTCGGGGCAGGGGAGCGGCCCGAATTTGCGGGTCTCCGCAACAAGCCTCACCAAACTCGCCGGCGACCTGGACGACATGCAGGATCACCTGGACAAACAGGTGCAGCGCATGGACGCGATCGTCGACCGCATCGAGGCGGGCTGGCGCGGCCCGGCGGCGTCGGCGTACCGCGACTTCCACCGCGCCGCGGCCGAGGACGCCGTACGCATCCGTGAAGTGATGAAGCTGCTGGAGGAGGCGGTACGGCTCAGCCGCGACGGCTTCTCCCAGGACGACCTCGAAGTGCTCGCCCACATGCGCCAGATCCAGGTGGACGTCGACAGCGAGGTCGCCCGCCTGTCGACCCCGAACACCGAGCCGCCGCCGTCGGCAGCACCGCGCAGCAGCCTCGACTCCTTCTGACGCGCAGGCCGAGCGCTCTTTCCCGCCACAGCTGCCGCAGCCGCCGATACCAAGGGGGACCATGACGAACAGCGCCGCACCCGACGAACACATCACCGTCTCCTTCGCCACGCTCCACGAGCTGGCGGCGGACCTGGAGGACATTCTCAAGGGACTGAATGAGAAGTTGGACGGCCTCTACGACCGTGTCGTCCCGGTCGTTGCGGGTTGGGAGGGTGAGACGCGTGAGGTGTTCGTCGACAAGCTCGACGAGTGGGACCGCTCGGCGCAGGACCTGCAAGCCGCCCAGAAGTGGCTGCACGCGTACGTGACCACCGGCCACACGAACTACGCAGCGGCCCACCTGGCAGTACTGCGGGGCTGGGGAGCGGCCTGATGGGCACCCCGATCCCGTCCGCCAGCGGCACCATCGACGTCAAGCCGTCCCACCTGCACTACGTGGCGGGCGGCTTCGCCGGGCAGCAGACTCCCTTCGACAAGGCAGCCAAGGATCTGCTCACCGAGCTGAACAAGTATCCGGACGCGGGTGGTTTCGGAACGTCCGCCGAGGACCTGGCGAAGGCGTACGTCGAGGTCGGCACCCTGTACCTCAAGGTGTGGGCCAGATCGGTCGAGAGCATCGGCGGCGTCGGTGTCGGGTTTGCGACGACCGCCAACAATTATGCGAAGGCCGAGGCGGCGAACGACGCGTCCGGCAAGACCAAACCTGCCGTGCAACCGCCGCCACAGGTGATCCAGAAGGAGCCGAACTACGGCTCGGTGCCAAATCTCAAATGGGGCGACGACGACGGCGGCGACGATTTCATCCGCTCGCTTCTTGAAGGCATTCCGGAAGTCGTCTGGCACATCATCAGGCCCCTTCTGGAGGACGCCTTCCGTTGGGGCAAGGTGGCGGAGGTCTACCCCTATCCCCAGCAGCACTACCTGAACTCCCTGTCACAGGCATGGGGCGACATGACCATCACGCTCTCCATGACGGAGGGCACGCTGACCGGCCTGGTGAGCGGTATCACGCAGCAGAGCAACAGCGAGTGGTACGACGCCATGCGTCAATTCTGCAGCTCCTTGTGGGGAACCAGCGCATGGGGGAAGAACCCTCAGAACCGCCCCTACAAGTGGAAGCACGACAGCGCTTCCAGCCCCACTGCCACCCACCCTGTCATGTCGGTCCTCTTCGACAGCGCGAAGAAGATCAGTGATCTGCTGCGCGAGTTCGCAGAGGCAGCGGTCGACCTGAACGGCAAGGTATGGGACATCTACGTCGAAGCAGTGAAACGGGCCGTCGGCAACATCGACCTCAGTGACGGCCTCGACATGGACGACGTCAAAAAGGGAGCCAAGGCGGTCGGCCGTGTTGTGAAGGGGCTCTTTTCGGCGGGCGCGGAGCTGGGCGCCGAGATCACACTCAACATCGACACCGCGGCGATCAACGCGGTGGTGGAGCACTACAACCGGCGGGTCAACGCCTTGACGCCCCAGTTCCGCGCCCTCAAGCCGGATCTGGAGGAAGCGCAGCTCAGCGCTCCCCGCTACGCGGCCGAGGAGGCCCGCGCCGAGGCCTTCGGCGCCCGCGCCCTCAACGACTTCAAGAAGGAGCACCAGTGGACGGTGCCGGGCGACGATGCGGCAAACCACAGATATCCGCTCGATCTGGCCGGTCAGGAATACATCGCGAACTCCCACGGCGTGGACAAGCACATCGGCAAGGACGATGCTCAGCTCGCCCAGCGGCTGCGTGACCAGACCAACATTCCTGCTGCCTCCACCTTCACCACCCTGGCCGATGGCCAGAAGTACACACAGCTGTGCATCGACAAGAACCAGGGCGACATCAAGGCCTATCTGGAAAGCGGCCCCCCGTACCACCCGCCGAACAAGGTCTTCACCTATCATGATGTAAATGGTCCGGTGACCGGAAGAAGTCTTTCCAAGTCGGACTACCAGGCTTCCCTGAACTCTCAACAGCCGCCGAATGTAGTCGACTCGCACGGTGTGCAGATCCGGGTGAAGCCCGACCCGGGAATGGACCCGCCGTTCACGCTCATAACGTCCACGCCCACGAAGAACTGACATGGAATCGACCCGTAGACCCGAGGAGTGGCCGAGCGACATGCTCAGCGAAGACACGATCAACCATTGCCGCTTTGCGGGTGCGCGAGTCCTCCTGTCGGTGTTTCGCGACGGACGAACCGTCGACGTTGCGGAGGAACGTGACACTGTCCTCGAACCGGTTCTGCGCTCCCTTTGGCTTGCCGGTAGAAGGGGTGGGCGGAACCTCTGCGAGGCCGCTGCGCAGGTACGCCTGATCGCCGATGCCCTGGAGCCGGGCTCGGGCGGCAGCCCTCCCGTACCCGCAGACCTGGGCGAAATCATCGCCGCCTGGCCCGTGGACGAGCCGTGGTCGGTGCTGCGAGCCATGGCTGAGCGCGCGGAATCCTGGGAGTCGGGCTTCGTGGCCAAACTCCTCGACGCGAACCCCACCAGCCAGGAACTCGGCCGCCGCTTCCCCCGGCTGACCGAATTCCTCCTGAACTACTACGGTCAGGACGGAATGGCGACCGAAGGGGACATGACGGAGGTCGAGGGACTGCAGCTCTTCATCGAAGAATGCCACCCCATCTGTCTGTGGTGCCTCCCTCCTGTCGCGGCGGAATGCGCGGAAGCGCTGGCCATCTTCCACAGCGAGGAGACGCTGCGACGGTTTTTCGAAGAGGAACACGGCTTGGGATCGGGGAATCTCACCTGGTCGGAATGGCTCCCCCTCATCATCGAGACCTTCACCGCGCATATGCGCGAGCACCATTCACCGGACTGGACCTCGGCATCGTCCTGACCGGAGCAGACGCAGGTGCTCGCCGACGCCCGGATGCACCTCGGCCGGTACGGTGACGACGTCGCCTGCTACCGCAACATCACCGACGCCCGCGTGTCCCCGTCGCCCGACGTTTCGTCCGGTGTCAACGGGTGGACGCCCCTCACGCGGTACGGCGGAGACTTCGGATTCGTCGTCGTCTCGTCCGAAGAAGTGGGCGTCTTCTGTTCGTCCAACCCGTCTGATGGAGCCCAACACTTGCGCACCCGCACCGCCACCTACCCCGACCGTGAGACCGCCCAGTGGGCCACCCAGCAGGTCGTCACCGCCAACGAGCAGGTCATTCACCGCTGGCTGGCCGGGTCCACGCGCCCCCGCCTGACCATCGAGGCGTCCTGGCCCTCGCGGCCGGAGCCGGTCGGCCGGGTGCTGGTGCAGGCGATGATGCTGGCCGGCCGGGAGCCCGTCGACGTCCACGCGGCCCGGGTGATCCTCAAGCGGGACGCAAGCCGCCCGCACGGCTTCACCGTTCATGCGACTTTCCCCGTGTACCTGTAGAAACCCAGCATTAGAAACCCTGTAGAGGCTGCCCACCGTGCCCCTGAGCCCCCTCGAACACGACCGCCGTTACGGCGAGTTGGACCAGGTGATCCGCGCCTATGCCGGCAGGCCGGCGGACGACACCGCCGACAGGCCGAGTCTCGCCCTGACCGCCTATCTGCGCCACACCTGGCACACCCGCCCCTGGGCCCTGGCCGTGGCGGAACGCCAGCTGCGCGAGTACGCCGACAACCCGCCCGGCCGACTCCGGGTCCGCCTGGGCGAGTTCTACGCCGTCCCGGACGTCGGCCTGCCGGAAGCCGAGATCCAGCAGTGGCTCTACTGCCTGGCCGACCACCTCCGGCACAGCGTCGAGCAGGGCCAGGTTCCGCCGCCCGCCGTCCCCGCCACCCACTGGGAGTGGCACGCCCGCTTTCCGGAACTGGGCCAGTTCCTCGGCGGCTGGTTCTCGCAGGACATGCCCGACGAGTTCGACGACCACGACGCGGCCGTCGACGACTACCGCTCGCACACCGACCCGCACCTCGCGGCCCGCCTCGTCGGCGAACTGCACGAACTGCTCGCCCTCGACCTGGACGAGCCCGACTACGCCCTGGCCGTGGCCGAGTTGGGCATGGAGGTCGACCCTCCGGCCCCGTACGCCCCCAGCGGATGGCTGGCACACGTCGCAGGCCGACTCAGCGCCCCACGCGCCGACTACGGCCCCGGAGCGCCGACGGACGGGCCCTGACGGGCGACCAGGTCATCTCGCGGTCAAGCGCTGATCTGGCCGCGGCTAAACACCCGTATGCGTTCCGCATGCTCCGCCCCCGCCAACCTGAAATAGCCGGACTTGCCCGAAAGCGGCCTGGCTACGGTGGTGCCGCCACAGCATCCGCAGGTCCATGGGGAACAGGAGACGGCGGTGGGCACACCCATGCGTTCACGCCTCCACGATTACATCGAGGCAGAGCCGCCCGCAGCACCGCCCGCAGGGGCGGACCCGGCAGTTCCGCAGTCGCCGGAGTCGGGGTCGCGGCCAGAGCGCGGTAGATCGCGCCTCCTCGAATACGTCGAGGCAGCGCCCCCTGGAGCAACCCGGTCCGCACCCCCAGGCTCCAAGCCCGGCGTCCCCGCCTACCACACCCCCGTGTTCGTGCCGGCCCATCCCCGGTACGCCGACGTCACGGACGTGGACGGCCGTCCGGCCCGGGTGCCTTTCATCGCGTACGAACTCTTCGAGCACCCGGCGGCCGGAACCGGAACCGGAACCGGAACCGGAACCGGAACCGGAACCGAAGACACGACAGTGACCGGGACCGGGACCGGAACCGTGGCGTTCGCCTTCACCACCCGAGACCGGCTCGTCGCCGCGCTCGGCGAGGCCCAGCCGTGGGTCGCCACATCGATCGGCCCCCTGGCCGAGGCCGTCGGCGCGTACGAAGCGACGGTCCTCCTCGACCCGCGGGTCGCCCCCGGCCACCACAACTGGCAGCCGGACGATCTGGCCGCCTACACGCGGGAGTTGTACTGATGCCGCCCGACTTCAAGGCCGTCCTCGGCGACCTCACCGCGATGTCCACGACCTTCCACGACGAGGCCGTCAACTACCGCAAGCTGCACGCCGACGTCGCCCCGCCGCTCGTCAGCGGCGGCGACGCCGGGCTGGACCACGCCCTCAAGGAGGTCGCCGACCTCATCGTCGCCCTGCACATCGGCTTCGCCGACCGCCTCGACGACCACGGCGACAAGGTGACGTACGCCCGCGACTCGTTCCGACGACACGACATCGACGTGCACGGACTCTTCGAGGACCTGATGGCGGAGGACGGCTGATGGCGGACAGCTGGGTCGGCGGCGACATCGGCGGACTGCGCACGATGGCCGAGACGTACAAGAACGCCAAGGACAAGCTCGACGACGTCATCACCCCCGTCAGCCGCGCCGTCGAGGCGCTCGTCGGCGACGCCGCCTGGAAGGGCGAGGCGGCCGAGACCTTCCGCGCCACCTGGAGCGAGGACGCGCTGACAGCCGGGGCGTTCGCCACGCTCGTGCACAGCGCGGGCGACATCCTCGACACACTTGTGGGCGCGCTCTCGGCCTGCGAGACGGCGCTGCAGAACGCTGAGCACGTCGCCACGGGCAAGGGCGTCCCCATGGGGGAGATGGGCGTCCCGCTGGAGATGCTCACCGCGAGTCCGCCCAGCGCCGACGACCAGAAGACGATCGCCGCCCTCGTCGAGTACGGCAAGGTCCGCAACGAGATCCTGCACACCGCCCAGCATGCCCGCCTCGTCGCCGCGGACGGCCTGCGTGGCCTCTACGCGCAGGTGACGGCGCCGGTCTCGACCGGCGACAAGATCACCATCGCGGACGCCCTGCGCGGCCTCTACGCCTACGACGCCGAGGACGCTCGGGCAGGCGGCAAAAAGGCCCGCACCTTGATCGACGACGCCAAGGCCGAGGAACGGGCCGCCAAGAAGGAACTGCGCACGGAACGCAAGGCCTTCCAGAAGGCCGGCCGCGCGCTGCCCGACGATCTTCCCGCCAAGGGCGCCTACCGGGACGCGGTGACACAGGTCGACTCGCTGGAGGACGCCATCGCCCGTGCCGACCACGGGAGCACCGCCCTGCCGTACGACCGGGCCCTCAACGTCAAGCTGGCCGACGCGGCTGACGCCCTGCGCCTCGGCGAAGGCGTCGCCAAACTTCCCGAGTTCCTCAGGGAGATCCCGGTGCTGGACGTCGCGGCGGCCGCCGCCTGCGGCCTGGTGGAGGCCAAGGACGACCATGACAAGGGCTGGTCCTGGCAGCACTCCGTGGTCGTCGACGGCGGTGCCGCGCTCGGCGGTGTGGCCATTGGAGCGGGCATAGTGGCCGCCCTGCCCGTCGAGGGGGCGGTCGCGGTGGCCGGCGTCGGGGTGGTGGCCGCGATCGGGGCGACCAGCCTCCTTGATCACACTTTCCACGAGCACTGGAGTGAGGACATCCACGACCACGGAGTGGTGGGTGGGGTACTGACCGGCTCGGGTCATGTCCTGACGGAGACCAAGGACGACGGCGTACGCATGGCGAAGGACATCTGGCATGGCGTCAAAAGCATCTTCTGAGCCGACCGAGCAGGCCGGGACCCCTGTGCTCGACATCCCCTCCCTGCCCAAGCTCGGGAGGACCTGGTACAGGCGCGGCCCGCTCTACTGGCTCAGCCGCGCCCGTACGACGGTCTTCCTGCTGTCGGTGATGGCCCTGGTCTGCTTCATGGCCCTCAGCCTCTACCAGGGGTTCCGCAGCGAGATGCCGGCCACCGCACGCACCGTCTGCGACGGCGTCCAGGTGGCCGCCTCCGTGGCGGCCCTGGTCTGGGGCTGGGTCCAGCAGCGCCGCGGACACCGCGAAGGCCTCCGGAACCCGCCCACCCCCGAGCAGACCCGTCAGGCCAAACTGGACCACAACAGGCGCGCCCCCGGCCGGGCCGCCGCCGGTCGCGGCCTGGCGATCCTCGCGGCACCTGTCATGCCGGTCTTCGCCGCGTACCTGGTCGGCTGGCTGACCGCCTGGCTGACCGTCCGTGAGTACCCGAGTGAGGTCGGTGCCCGGCGCTGGATGGCACGGAGGGTGTGACGGTTCTGCGAAGAACAGGTGGTGTGCGCAACGAGCGGTAGCAGGGTTGTTGCATATGGCAGTTGGGACTGTCAGAGGAGGTCGTTAGAGTGGTCGTGTTGCGGTCATGAACACGTGAGAGGCGCGGAGTGAGCTGCTCAGGACGAGCAGCGGAAAACGGGGAGATGGGCTGTCGTGATTCCTGCGGACACAAGTGGGGGCGCCGACATGCGGCGCGGCTACATGGCGCTCTCGACGTTCAAGAAGCGGGTGGACGACCTGCTCACGGCCTTCGAGAAATCTGCGGGCGGTTCCGCCAAGGTCGCGGGACACAGCCTGTCGGCGGCCACGTTCGGAGCGGGTGAGTTCCCGGAGGCAAAGACCCTCCACCTGCAGTACGAGCGCGTCCACGAGCGCATCACCGCGCTCTCCAAGTCACTCGGCCTCCAACTGGAAGCCATGCAGATCGCCGTGCACGGCGTGGACGTCACCTTCGACAACCTGGAAGACGAGTTGCGGTACCGCTTCCATGCGATCCGGGCCGAGGTCAACCAGGATCGCGACGCGATGATGCACGAGCAGATCAAGCGTGACAACAACGCCGACCACACGGACGCGGGGTACTGATGAGCGGCGACAAGAAGCCGGACCACTACCAGGCGGAACGCCAGGACGCGACCCAGCAGAACACCGGCGTGGACGACGCCGTGAACAAGGCTGTGAACATCAGCCCCGGCATGCTCAGCAGTCCCGGCGGATTCGGCAACACCAGCTTCGAGGGCTACGAGCTCAACGCCATGATCGACATCGTCGAGGGGGCGAGCCCGGAGACGCTGGAGAGCGCGGCCACGGCCCTCGTCGACGCGCGGGACGCCATCAACGACGCCGCCGACGAGCTGAGCCGCAACCTGGGCAACGTCGACTGGGAGGGCGAGGCGCACACCGCGTTCTACACGTGGGGTATGAACCTGACCACCACGGCTCTGGAACTGGCGAGTTACACCGACGACGTGGGCACCCAGGTCCTGGCGGCAAGCTCCGGTCTCGCGTCCGTACGCAAGTCGATGCCCCCGCGTGACAGCCGCATCGTCCCCAAGAAGGTCGAGGACATCCCGACGCCCCAGCAGGTCGAGGGCAACGCCGAGTACACGGCGGCGGTCAAGGCCGAGAAGGACCGCCAGGAGGCCATCAACCAGATGTACCGACTGGCGTCGTTCTACACGGTGTCGAGCGGCATGATGGAGATGGCCAAGGAGCCGGTCTTCCCGGAGATGCCGGATGTGGGCGTGCCGGCACCGCCTCCCGAGGACGGCCTCAACGTGGGCGAGCCGATCGCGGGGTCGCGCGGGACCGCGATCAACTCGGGCTCAACTTCCCACCATGTTATGAATTCAACTGCGACGAGACCAGGCACACACGACTTGCCGGCGTCTCACACGAGCCCGGACGAGACCGTAGGGCTGCCCGAACGGCATGTGGGCACGGAGATCGACAGCGTCGGTACCTTGCCGCCTCAGGACACTACGAGGCCGGCGACGGTCGCCCCACCCTCGACGACAGTTCCCAATGCGACTCCCGGAGGACCCCCTTCTTCCTTCGCCCCCGTCGGCGTACCTCCCACTTTCCGAGGCGCCGCCGGGCGTGTCTCACCGATCACCGGGGCGTCGGCAAACAGGTTTTCCGCCTCGCAGGGACGTGTCGCAGGTACCCCGGGCGGTACTGCGGCTGGGCGTACGGGAATCGGCCCCGTGGGGCCGACGGGCCGTGCTGATGCAGCAGGGAAGACTGGCGGCCGTACTGCTGGTCCCATGGAGCGGGGCGTGGTCGGCGGAGCGCCGAAGCCCGCAGGTCAGCCCATGGGGCGTACTGCCAGTGGCCCACGTGGTCCTGTCACCGGGGCGGGTGCCATGAACCCTGGGCGTCCTGGTGGCGCTGGGCGCTTCGGTGCCGGACGTGTCGGCAATGGCGTTGTTGGCGGGAGGCCTGTCACCGCGGGACCCGCTGGCTCCAAGACTTCCAAGTTGTCGCGCGGCACGGTCGTCGGTAGCGAAGGCACACTCACGCCGCGCGACGCGGGTGAACGGCCCGGACAGCGTGGGGTCGTTGGGGCACCCCGTTCAACGGCGGGGCCGGCAGCAGGACAGGCGGCTCGCCGTTCTGGCGGTAGCCCTGGCGGTGTGGTCGGTACGCCTCAAGGACGAGTTTCCGGCGGCAGGAATGGCGGAAACCCTTCCAGTGGCCCGGGCGCGGGGCGTGGTTCTGCCCGCAAGCAGGGTTCAGGTGAGACACGTTCGCGCCGTGACGAGCGGCGCGATGACGCGTCGTCGACCGACTGACCGCACAAGAGCGAGGACAGGCAAGGGCATGGTGGCACTGAGCAGCCGACGCGGCGGGCAGAGCGCGTCTTTCGCAGCACGAAACGGCAGACGGGTCTCCGCCGTCTGTTCAGCGCTCGGTGCCTTCGCCGTGTTCTCAGCAGGCTTGGTCCCGAGCGCGTCGGCTGCCGATGTCCAGTCTCAGCAGTGGTACTTGACTGCGATGAAGGCCGACGAGATGTGGAAGTCGAGCACCGGCAAAGGCGTCAAGGTCGCCGTGATCGATTCGGGGGTCAATCCGCACACGGCTTCACTCAAGGGGCAAGTGCTCGCAGGCGAGGTGCCGAACGCTGTCGCCTATAAGGCAACTGAGGATTACAACGGCCACGGCACAAGTATGGCGGAACTAATCGCCGGGACTGGTGCCGGCGGCGGTCTGAAGGGCCTCGCGCCAGGGGCAAAAATCGTTCCATATCGAATCGCCACAACTCAACTGACAGAAAAGGAGGAAGCGGGCAAAGCTCCTCAGGTGGCGGCAGCGATCCGGGCGGCTGCAGACAGCGACGCCAAGATCATTAGTATGTCGTTCGGCGGTGGCATCGACTATCCCGATAGGAGAGCGGCCGTCAAGTACGCCCAGTCGAAGGGCAAACTGATGTTTGCCAGCACTGGTAATGACGCGCAGACGAAGAACGCAATCGGATTTCCAGCGGCCTATCCCTATGTGGTTGGCGTCGCTGCTTCGGACAAAAACGGAACTGTAGGTAAGTTCTCCGAGTTCGGAAACTACGTCGATCTTGCCTCTCCAGGGCTGGACGTACCCACGTGGTGCGACAACAAGTTCCGCTCCTACTGCCCCAGCCAGGGCACCAGCCAAGCCACAGCCATCGCCTCCGCCTCCGCCGCCCTCATCTGGTCCGCCCACCCCAAGTGGACGGCCAACCAGGTCCTCGCCAGTCTGATCGATACCGCCGGGCGTGACTGGGCGAAGGATGACCCGAGTACGTACCTCGGCTACGGCCTGATCCGCCCTCGCAAGGTGTTGGAGAACCCCAACTTCAACCCCGGACCGGCCGGCACCGACCCCCTGGCCAAGGAAAACGTCACCGGCGTCACGGACGCGGCGGGCAACGCGCCCTCCGCCAAGGCTTCCGCGTCAGCCTCGCCGCAGCCCTCGAAGGGCACGACGGACGATCAGGCCCCCGCAGCGGCAACCGCCGACGCTTCCGACAACACCACGATGTGGATCGCACTCGGAGCCGCAGCAGCGGTTCTGGTGATCGGAGGCGGCGCCTTCGCCCTGATCCGCTCACGGCGAGGTGCCGGATCGACGCACGCATGACGAAGACCGGTCACACACGACGGTTCGGACACACAGACCACCGCGCAGTCAGCAGCGAATCGAAGCTCACAAAGAAGGAGTGTCGCAATGGTCGACCGCAAGCTCAATGACGGCGATGTACACAAGCTCCAGAAGGAAGTCATCGACCGGTACGACAACATCCGGAGCTCCCTCGCGAAGCTGCAGGGCACGATCGACATGATCGAGAAGGCATGGACGGGCCAGGGCGCCAACGCGTTCAACGCCAAGCAGACGGAGATCAACACCCACATGGTGGGGATCGGCAAGATGCTCGAGGACTTCCTCGAGGGCATCCACATGACCAAGACCGACAAGCAGAACCTGGAAGACCAGATCACGGCCGACCTGACCAAGATCTCGGTCGACGATCTCGGTGGAAAGACCTCGGCGCTCAGCAGCTACTGACGAGCCCGAGCCACGGATCGCGCTGAACCACACTGTTGCCCGGACTGACGATTCCGGCTGACATCCGCAAAGAAACGAGGGAAACATGTCCGGAGCCCATTACGAGGAACTTGCCGTCACCTACGGCACCATGGACGCGCTCGCCACCGAGCTCGGCGACCAGGCCAAGAAGCTCGAGGACGACCTCGAGGCGCTTCGGCAGGCCGTGCTCAACGTGTCGGCCGGCTGGGGCGGCGAGGCGTTCCAGGCGTTCCAGGGCAAGAGCGAAGAGTGGAACAAGCACGCACGGGGCATCCACACGGCCCTGATGCAGATCTCGCACAAGGTCCACGGCGCCGGCGGTGACTACCGCGGCGGCGACCTGAAGGGCGCCAGCTACTTCATGTAAGCGCGGGCACGTACGTCACGACACAGGGTGGGCACGCACGGGAGGTGCCCACCCTGTGCTGTGCCGCAACATCCGCAACCGCCGCCTTCGAAGCTGCCCCGTCAGCCGTCGCTGTTGTCCTCCTCGGACGCGCCGGCGGGCATGGCGACGACGAACACGCCCTTGCCCTGGACGCCTTGAACGGTGCCCTCGGCCTGCAGTACCTCGATGGCGGACTTGATGGTTCGGCGGCTGACCGCTCCGCCCGTCTCCTGCTCCAGCTCGTGGTGAGAAGGGATGCGGCGGCCAACCGGAATCTCGCCGCGTCGGATGCGCTCCCGCAGAGCGGAAGCAAGCTGCACGTACATCGGGACGATGCTCTCCCGGTCGATTTCTATCACACCTTAGAGCGTAAAAGGCCAGCTCAGGACAGCATAGGGCGACCTATTACGTGCAAAGACGTACTAGGACGTACCAAGTTGCCGTACAGTCGATGTCAGGAGAAGACCCCCGCGACGGTAGGCGCCGTCCGGGGGCATGGCCGCCAACCCAACGGAGGTTGATGACAATGAGCATTATCCACGCGCTGTTGCGCTGGATCCTGGGCGTGTTCGCGCCTGGCACCGGCAGGCGGAGGGCGGGCGCACTCTCCGCCGTACCGGCCGCCCGCGTCGCGCAGAAGCCCGACGCAGGGGCCGTACGGCGACTCCCCGCAGCCCGTTCCCCCTACGGGCTCCCCGAGCGCCTCGACGGAGCCGACACCGTCCCGGTTCGCCCATACGTGCTCGCGGCCGAGCGAGTTCATCACGGCGGGGAACAGGTACGGGAACAGGTGCCGGAACAGCAGCGGACGCGGCAGACGCCGACCCGGCGTCGGGTGGCCCTGGTCCTCGCGGCGGACTTCGGAATCGACCTCGACCGGCGTGTCATCGGCACGGAGCGGGCGGCGTGACGGGGCCGGCGGAGAGGGCACCCCGCCCGCCCGTGCGGATGTGTGTGCGCTGCGAGGTGACCACGGAGACGCCGGTCGTGGTCGGAGTCGTCCACCAGAACTCGGGGCCGGGCTTCGTCGTCTACGCGTGCCAGGCGTGCGCCGCGCACTACCCGCCGCAGCCGGAGATTCTCACGGTCCTGACCCCGCCAGGCCGAGCCGGGAGTGTGCAGTGAGCCGACGCTTGGCCGAACGGCCGTGGGAGACCCGGGAGTTGTCGCCGGAATGCGCCCTGGCGCATGTGCCCGGCTACGAGGACGTACACCTCTCGTGCCGCCGCCTGCGGGACATCCCGCTCCCGCACGGCGGGGGCCTGCTACTGGTTCACCGTTGCCCCTGCCCCTGCCACCGCCCACGGACGAAGGCAGCGCAGACGGGCGTCGACGCCCAGGCTCAGGCAGCGCCAGACGTCCGACGCTGAACGCGCCCACTCCATGACCTGGATCGGTCCGGCAGGTCGGCCCGATCCAGGCCCTCCCCGAAATGGCGTCGGTGTCGATGTGAGAGCGCAGTAGGTGGTCGGCGGTGCGACACCGCTGGAGCGGTATGCCATGGCCGGCTCGTTGTTTCTCAGTGCCACGGGTTGTGGAGGGGACGGTGATGACGACGGACTTCCGGACGACTACAAGGTCGTTGCGGGGACGCAACTCTGTGGTGGTAGGGCCGTGTCCGCCGACGCGTCCCGGGCGCTGAAGGTGATCACGGGGTCGTCGCGGTTCGAGGCGTCGGCAGAGAAGTACACCGTCACGCAGGCCGCGACGGACCTCGTCTACGCGTTCCCCGGCCGCACTGTGAGGAAGGACGTCTGCCTGCGCTGCGAGAAGAATGGCGGGCTCCCCGAGCGCCCCGTGCTGGATCCCGCGTAGCCGCCGGGGGGCGCGTAGCCGCGGGGGAAGCCGCTTCTGTGCCTCACGCCCCCGGCTCACCCCGCCCCCGGCTCACCCCCCGCTCGCTCCGTCCCTTCCAACCCGTCCGCCACCAACCCCACCTGAACCAACGGCTTCCCCCGCCGCCGGGAGACGAAGATGCCCCGGCCCGCGGGCATCGGACGGGGCCGCACGCCGCCCAGGAGGTCGCCCTCGCCGGGGTCGCCCGCCAGGACCACGCCCTGTGCCCCGAGTTCCTTGACGCGCTGCATGAACGCCTCGTAGGAGGCACGCCCCGCGCCCGCCGTCGACCGCGCGATGATGAACCGTACGCCCACGTCCCGGGCGAACGGCAGCAGTTCGGTCAGTCCCGCCAGCGGATTGCCGCTCGACGTGGCGACGAGGTCGTAGTCGTCGACGACGACGAAGACCGTCGGCCCCCGCCACCAGCTGCGGTCCCGGAGCTGCTGCGCCGTCACGTCGGCCGTCGGCGTCCGGCGCTTCATGAGGTCGGCGAGCGCGGCCATGTGGTGGTCCATCGCGTTGGACATCGGGATGTACTCGGCGAGATGCGACGCCGGCGTCACGTCCAGCAGGGAACGCCGGTTGTCGACCACGAACAGCTTGCACTCGTCGCCCGAATACCGCTGCGTGAGCTGCTTGATCAGCAGCCGCAGCAGATTCGACTTGCCGGACTCGCTCTCGCCGAGGACGAGGAAGAACGGATCCTGCTCGAAGTCGACGAAGACCGGCTCGAGACGGTCCTCGTCGAGACCGAAGGCGACCCCGCGGCGCGGGAAGCGGTCGCCCGGCGGCAGCGACTCGGCCGGGAACTCCCGCGGCAGCAGCCGTACTTCCGGGGCGGGCGCGGCCTGCCAGTGCCGGGAGACCTCCGCGGCCAGTGCCTGCGTGGCGTCGGAGAGCTCGGTGTCCGAGGCGAGGCCGTCGATCCGCGGCACCGCGGCCATGAAGTGCAGCTTCTGGGGCGACTGCCCCCGGCCGGGAACGCCCGACGGGACGTTCGCGGCGAGCTTCCGGTCGATCTCGGAGTCCATCGTGTCGCCGAGCCGGAGCTCCAGCCGGTTCATCAGATGGTCCTTGAGGGCGGCCCTGACCTCCATCGACCGCGACGCCGTCAGCACCAGGTGGATGCCGTAGCCGAGGCCGCGCGCCGCGATCTCGTGGATGATCTGGTCCATCGCCTCGTAGTCCGCGCGGAAGTTGCCCCATCCGTCGATGACCAGGAAGACGTCTCCCCACGGCTGGTCCGTGACCGAGATCTCGCCCCGGGCCCGCCTGGACCGGAAGTCGGCGATCGAGGGGATTCCCGACGCGCGGAAGTACTCCTCGCGGCGGGTCAGGATGCCGTACACCTCGGCCACCGTGCGCCGCACCCGCTCGGGGTCCAGCCGGGACGCGACCCCGCCCACATGCGGCAGGCCGGCCACCGAGGCCATCCCGCCGCCGCCGAAGTCGAGGCCGTAGAACTGCACTTCGTGCGGCGTGTGGGTGAGGGCGAACGCCGAGATCAGCGTGCGCAGCAGCGTCGACTTGCCGGACTGCGGACCGCCGACGATCTGCATATGGCCGGCCGCGCCGGAGAAGTCGACCCAGAGCGAGTCCCGGCGCTGCTCGAACGGCTTGTCCACCAGGCCGACCGGTACGACCAACCGTCCCGCGCCCTCGTAGCCGGGCTGGGTGAGCCCGCGGCCCTCCACCGCCGTGAGGCCCGGCAGCAGCGCGTCCAGCGACGGCGGGCTGTCCAGCGGCGGCAGCCACACCTGGTGCGCCGCCGGACCCTGCGCCTCCAGCCGGCGCACGATCACATCGAGCACGGTGTCGGCCAGCGCGTCGTCGACCTCCGCGTCGCCGGCCGGGCGGGCCTGCGGCACGGCCGCGTACCGCACCGGAACCTCGGACGAGGTGAAGAGCACCGGCCGCCGGTCCAGGGGCAGCGGGCCGCCCCCCGGCGCCGTCCGCTGGCCGCCCGAGCGGTAGACGCCGGACACGTACGCCGCCTTGAACCGCACCATCTCGTCGGTCCCGAACTTCAGGAAGCCCGAACCCGGCACGTTGGGCAGCGAGTACGCGTCGGGCACGCCCAGCGCCGCCCGCGACTCCGCGGCGGAGAACGTGCGCAGACCGACGCGGTACGACAGATACGTCTCCAGTCCGCGCAGCCGCCCTTCCTCCAGGCGCTGCGAGGCCAGCAGCAGATGCACCCCGAGCGAGCGCCCGATCCGGCCGATCTGGACGAACATCTCGATGAAGTCCGGCTTGGCGGTGAGCAGTTCGCTGAACTCGTCGATCACCAGCACCAGCGAGGGGATCGGCTGCAGGGCGGCGCCCGCGGCCCGTGCCTTCTCGTAGTCGTGGATGTTGGCGTAGTTGCCCGCGTTGCGCAGCAGCTCCTGACGGCGGTTGAGCTCGCCCCGGATGGAGTCGCCCATCCGGTCGACCAGCGTCAGATCGTCCGCCAGGTTGGTGATCACGGCCGCGACGTGCGGCATCTGCGCCATTCCCGCGAACGTGGCGCCGCCTTTGAAGTCGGCGAGGACGAAGTTCAATGTCTCCGACGAGTGCGTCACCGCCAGCCCCAGCACCAGCGTGCGCAGCAGCTCGGACTTGCCGGAGCCGGTGGCGCCCACGCACAGACCGTGCGGGCCCATGCCCTCCTGCGCCGCCTCCTTCAGGTCCAGCATCACCGGACGACCGTCCTCGCCCACCCCGATCGGCACCCGCAGCCGCTCGGCCAGCGAACGCGGCCGCCAGGTGCGCTGGGTGTCCACCGACGCGGCGTCGCCGAGGCTCAGCAGCTCGGTGAACTCCAGGTTGGCCAGCAGCGGTTCGTCGTCGTCGCCGCCGGAGGCCATCCTCAGCGGCGCGAGCTGCCGGGCGAGCGCCTCCGCGGACTCCGGCGACAGCACGTCGGGCGTCCCCTCGTAGACGGCCCCGTGCCCCGACTCCAGCCGCAGCGCCCCGGGCTGTACGACGATGTCGAGCTCGCCGCCCGTTCCCGTCAGCTCGCCGGGGACGATCTCGAGGACCGTCACGCCCTGCAGTCCCTCGGAGTTGGCCAGGACCGAGTCCTGCGGGAGCGACACACCGTCCAGGATCACGACCACGTGCGGCTCGTCGACCAGCGGAGTCGCGTTCGGGTGGAAGCGCGGCCGCCCGGTCAGCCGGGAGCCGAGGAGGCTCTCCAGCTCACGGGTGCTCGAGCCGATCAGCCGACGGCTGCCCGCCCCGTCCACGGCGGCGGGGGTCTGGACGTGCGGCAGCCACTTCGCCCACTCCCAGTGAGGCAGTTCGTCCCGGCCCGCCGCGACCACGAGCACCAGGTCCTCGGACGAGTGCAGCGCGGCCAGCGAACCGGCCAGGGCCCGGGTGCAGGAACGGACCGACTCCGGCTCGCCGCTGACCGTCACGTGGTAGAAGGCACGCAGGGAGACCGCCATCGGCAGGTCGTCCAGACTGTCGTGCACGGCGAGGAAACGCTGCAGCGCGCCCGCCGTCAACGGCTCCAGCTGCTCCACCGGACCGGTCTCCGGGGCGACCAGCGGGGTGGCCAGGGCCTGGGCGCCGAGGCCCACCCGGACCTGCCCGAAGTCCTCGTCCCCGGGCCGCCGTTCCCACACCCTGCTGCCCTCGGCGACCAGGGCCCACAGCTGCTCGGGGGAGGGATGCAGGTAGTACTGCGCGTCACGCTGGGCCCGCGCGGTGTCGAGCGCGGTACGCCGGGTCTGCGCCAGGTAGCTGAGGTAGTCCCGGCGCAGATCCGCCAACTGCCCCTGGGAACCGCGCCGGAAACGCACCACCATCGCGATCGACATGGCCACCGTCGAAGCGATCATGACCATGCCCATGATGCGCATGAACGGCTGCCCGCTCGTGAAGAAGAAGACCACCGAGCCACCCATGCCGAGCGTCGGCAGCAGTTGCATCAGCACGCTCTCCTGATGCCCCCGAGGCAGCTCGGGCGGAGGCTGCAGGACGACCTCGCCCATGGGCACCTCGGACGGCAGCGCCCTGGGCGGACGCTTCACGACGATGTGGCTCACTGCTCACCAATCCCCTTGCGAGGCCCCCGGGAAGTACCGTCCGCCACCCCGTGTCAGGCGGACGCAGGCCGCCGCGTGATCCTACTGACTGCTGGTACCACCGCGGGGCGGTAGGGTGCCGGATGTTCGCGTGAGCACACCGCGGGCCGTGCGACCGCACGAACCTGCGCGGGACCTTCACACGGCCGACGCGAGACCATCACTGAGGGGGAGCAGCAGGTTGAGCATCACGACCTCCGCGGCAGCCACCGGAGAGGGACGCGGCGCCGCAGCCGCGCCCGCGGCGGGGACGGGGCTCGGCTTCTGCCGGGTCACCATCGTCGCCCCCGACAGCCGGATCGACGTGGCGCTGCCCGACGACATCCCGGTCGCCGACCTCTACCCGGAGATCCTCCGGCTCGCCCGGCAGAGCCCCGCCGAGGGCGCGCCGGTCGGCTACACCCTCGTCCGCCGGGACGGCTCGGTCCTCGACAGCTCGCGTTCGTTCGCCGCCCAGCACATCCTCGACGGCGAACTCCTCACGCTGCGCCCGTTCTCCGAGTCGCTGCCGCCCGCCGTCTTCGACGACGTGTCCGAGGCGGTCGCCTCGGCCGTCACACGCGAGCACACCCTGTGGAGCGGCGAACTGACCCGCACCGCGGGCCTCGTCGGCGGAAGCGTGCTGCCGGCCCTGCTCGCCTTCGTGGCCTGGACCGGCGACCCGCACCACGACATGCACGGTCTGCCCGGCGTCCTCGCCGCCGTCGTCGGCGTGCTGCTGGTCGCCCTCGCCGGCGTCCGGGCCCGCGTCTACGACGACCGCGGCTCCGCGATCGCCCTGGGCCTCGGCGCCCTGCCCAACGTGGCGGTGGCGGGCTCCGGACTCCTCGCGCTCGCCGACGGCCAGGGCATCGGCAAGCTGCAGTTCCTGCTGGCGTGCGCGGCGGTTCTGCTGGCGTCGGTGCTGCTCACCCTGTGCTCACCCCGCGGCGACGGCCCGTTCGTCGCGTTCGTGGTCGCGTCGGGCGCCGGCCTCGCGGCGGTGTTCGCGGCGATGCTCGCGCACTGGAGCCCGGCCGAGACCGCCGCCCTGTGCGCCCCCGTCGGCGTGGGCGCCCTGGCGTTCCTGCCCGGCCTGTCCATGCGTTTCGCCCGCCTGCCGATCGGCTTCGACGCCCCGGACTCCGCCTCGCGCCGCGCCTACGGCGCCGATCCCGCACCCCGGGAACCGGTCGACGCCGAGCGGATCGCCGCGCAGGCCCGCCGCGGTCACGAACTCCTGGTCGGCCTGGTCGGCGGCTGCGCGGCGATCACGGTCGGCGCCTGCGCGGTCCTCGGGTTCTCGGACGGCGTCTGGGCCCAGCTGCTCGCGCTGGCCACCGGCACCGCCCTGCTGATGCGCGCCCACCTCTTCCGCTACACCGCGCAGGTCGCCCCGGTGCTGGCCGCGGGCCTCGGCTCGCTCGTCCTGCTCGGACTCGGCCTGGCGCTCAACCCGCCCCACCCGGTGATCCGCGCCGCCCTCACCGGCGACCGCGCCGACCTGGACATCCGCACGGTCTGGCTGGTCGCCGCCGTCGCGGCGGCCGCCGCGATCGTCACCTCGATCGGCCTGATCACCTCGCGGGGCGGCCTCACCCCGTTCTGGGGCCGCTTCATGGAGATCGCCGAGGGCTTCGTCCTGCTGACGCTGGTGCCGCTGGCCCTGGCCGTCTTCGACGTGTACTCGGCGGTCCGCTCGATGACCGGCTGACCCCGTGCGGCGGGCGTCATGGGGTCACGGGGCACTCGCACAGATGAGCGCCCGACAGCAGCGCCCCTCGACACCCGGTCCCCGACGCCCGGACGACTCCGGGCGCCCACCCTCCCGGCGCGGTCCGCGCCGACGGTCGGCGACGAGCGGGTCGCCGCCGTACGGCGGATGCGGAAGCGGCTCGACCTATTCCGTCACCTCGGCGGTCTCCGTCGCCGTCCCGCCGTCGTGCGGCGTCGGCTCCAGGTCGAACTCGCCGTCCCGGGCGCCCAGCACGAAGGCGCGCCACTCCGCCTCGGTGTAGCGCAGCACCGTCTCCGGGTCGAGCGAGGACCGCATCGCCACGGCCCCCTCGGGCAGACAGGCGATCTCGACGCGCTCCTCGTGCTCCTCCGTGCCCGGCGCGCTCTGCCACTCGACGCCGGAGATGTCGAGCGCGTACAGCTCGTCCCGCTCCCGCTCCTTGCGCGCTTTGACTGCCATGTCCTCGGCATCGGCCATGTCGGCTCCGACCCCTTCCTCTGAGTTCGCGCTGCCCCAACGAGCTGCAGCGCCACCCTACTTGCCAGCGTTCCCCCAGCTCAGAGGTTCTTCCGTTACGTTCCGGCCGGCCGGCGTCGCCCGTACACTGCCCCGGCCCACCCGAGCGCGGCCCGGCCGTCCGCCGCGATATCCGGGCAGGTCGGGCGCACCGGCCTGATACCCTGGCTCTCGGCCGTTTGTGTACGCACCCCCGGAAGCACCCTCAGACAGCCCCTGAAGGTTCTGGAGGTCGCGCCCAGCGGATCCCCGCCTCCCGAGTAACGGAAGCTCCCCCGAGACCAAGACCGGGGGCACTCGGTGGCCACTGAAAAGACTACGAGGAGTACGCGTGCCGCTCGACGCCGCTACGAAGAAGCAGATCATCAGCGAGTTCGGTCAGAAGGAGGGCGACACCGGCTCCCCCGAGGTCCAGGTCGCCATGCTGTCCCGCCGGATCTCGGACCTGACCGAGCACCTCAAGACGCACAAGCACGACCACCACTCCCGTCGTGGTCTGCTGATCCTGGTCGGCCAGCGTCGCCGCCTGCTGCAGTACCTCGCCAAGAAGGACATCCAGCGCTTCCGTGCGCTGGTCGACCGCCTCGGCATCCGCCGCGGTGCGGCGGGCGCCAAGTAGGTCGCCGTGAGGGGAGCGGTTCCCGGAGACGGGACCGCTCCCTTTGCTGTACACGTCGATGCGCGCCACCTCGGTACGCGTCGGCACGCACCACGACAGGGCCCGTCGTACGCCCGACCGTGGAGCGCAAACGTGCGGAGTGTCACCGACGCTTTGTAGTGTGGTAGCACAACGCCATACGTACGACACAGCGTGATGACGTGTACTCGCTGCGGGTAGACGTCACCACGCACACGAACGAGGAGAAGCGCGCCTAGCCGCCGCCGGTCCTCGGTAGTGGCCCCCGGGCGAGAGAACCCCGGGTGCTTCGATCGAAGACCGGCCCGCACCGAGCGTTTCTCCGCCACCGTCCCCCTGCCACACGGGCAGCGAGGGACGAAAGACGACAAGTAACGGAGAAAATGCTAGTGGAGAACGAGACCCACTACGCCGAGGCCGTGATCGACAACGGCACCTTCGGCACCCGCACCATCCGCTTCGAGACGGGCCGCCTGGCCAAGCAGGCCGCCGGCTCCGCCGTGGCGTACCTGGACGACGACACCATGGTGCTGTCGGCCACCACCGCCTCCAAGAACCCCAAGGACCAGCTCGACTTCTTCCCCCTCACGGTGGACGTCGAGGAGCGGATGTACGCCGCCGGCAAGATCCCCGGCAGCTTCTTCCGCCGTGAGGGCCGCCCCTCCGAGGACGCCATCCTCACCTGCCGCCTGATCGACCGCCCGCTGCGCCCGTCCTTCCGCAAGGGCCTGCGCAACGAGATCCAGGTCGTCGCCACCATCATGGCGCTCAACCCCGACCACCTGTACGACGTCGTGGCGATCAACGCCGCCTCCGCGTCCACCCAGCTGGCCGGCCTGCCCTTCTCCGGCCCGATCGGCGGCGTCCGCGTCGCGCTGATCAACGGCCAGTGGGTCGCGTTCCCGACGCACACCGAGCTCGAGGACGCCGTCTTCGACATGGTGGTCGCCGGTCGCGTCCTGGAGGACGGCGACGTCGCCATCATGATGGTCGAGGCCGAGGCCACCGAGAAGACCATCCAGCTCGTCGCGGGCGGCGCCGAGGCGCCGACCGAGGAGGTCGTCGCCGCCGGTCTGGACGCCGCGAAGCCCTTCATCAAGGTGCTCTGCAAGGCCCAGGCCGACCTCGCCGCCAAGGCCGCGAAGCCGACCGGCGACTTCCCGGTCTTCCTCGACTACCAGGACGACATCCTGGAGGCCCTGTCCGCCGCCGTCCGCCCGGAGCTCGCCTCCGCGCTGACCATCGCCGGCAAGCAGGACCGCGAGGCCGAGCTCGACCGCGTCAAGGCGCTCGCCGCCGAGAAGCTCCTCCCGGAGTTCGAGGGCCGCGAGAAGGAGATCTCCGCCGCGTACCGCTCGCTCACCAAGCAGCTGGTCCGCGAGCGCGTGATCAAGGAGAAGACCCGCATCGACGGCCGCGGCGTCACGGACATCCGTACGCTCGCCGCCGAGGTCGAGGCCATCCCGCGCGTGCACGGCTCGGCGCTGTTCGAGCGTGGCGAGACCCAGATCCTGGGCGTCACCACCCTGAACATGCTCCGCATGGAGCAGCAGCTGGACACCCTCTCCCCGGTGACCCGCAAGCGCTACATGCACAACTACAACTTCCCGCCGTACTCCGTAGGCGAGACCGGCCGCGTGGGCTCCCCCAAGCGCCGCGAGATCGGCCACGGCGCCCTCGCCGAGCGCGCCATCGTGCCGGTGCTGCCGACGCGCGAGGAGTTCCCCTACGCGATCCGTCAGGTGTCCGAGGCCCTCGGCTCCAACGGCTCGACGTCCATGGGCTCGGTCTGCGCCTCCACCATGTCCCTGCTGAACGCCGGTGTGCCGCTGAAGGCCCCCGTCGCCGGCATCGCCATGGGCCTGATCTCCCAGGAGATCAACGGCGAGACGCACTACGTCGCCCTCACCGACATCCTCGGTGCGGAGGACGCCTTCGGCGACATGGACTTCAAGGTCGCCGGCACCAAGGAGTTCGTCACCGCCCTCCAGCTCGACACCAAGCTGGACGGCATCCCGGCCTCCGTCCTGGCCGCGGCCCTCAAGCAGGCCCGCGACGCCCGCCTCCACATCCTCGACGTGATGATGGAAGCGATCGACACGCCGGACGAGATGTCCCCCAACGCCCCGCGGATCATCACCGTCAAGATCCCCGTGGACAAGATCGGTGAGGTCATCGGCCCGAAGGGCAAGATGATCAACCAGATCCAGGAGGACACCGGCGCCGAGATCACGATCGAGGACGACGGCACCATCTACATCGGTGCCCAGGTCGGCTCGCAGGCCGAGGCCGCCCGCGCCACGATCAACGGCATCGCCAACCCGACCATGCCGGAGGTCGGCGAGCGCTACCTGGGTACGGTCGTCAAGACCACCACCTTCGGTGCGTTCGTGTCGCTGCTCCCGGGCAAGGACGGTCTGCTGCACATCTCGCAGATCCGCAAGCTCGCCGGCGGCAAGCGCGTGGAGAACGTCGAGGACGTGCTCGGTGTGGGCTCCAAGGTCCAGGTCGAGATCGCCGAGATCGACTCCCGCGGCAAGCTCTCCCTGATCCCCGTGATCGAGGGCGAGGAAGCTGCCGAGGACGCGAAGGACGACTCCGACAAGTGACGTCGAGCAGCTCCCAGGCGACGGCCCGCACCTCTTCGGAGGCGCGGGCCGTCGCCCGTACCCAAACCCTGATCAAGGGCACGGCCGGCATCGGCGTCGTCCGCAAGACCACCCTGCCGGGCGGCCTGCGCATCGTCACCGAGACCCTCCCCTCGGTCCGCTCCGCCACGTTCGGCATCTGGGCGCACGTGGGCTCCCGTGACGAGACGCCCTCCCTGAACGGCGCCACGCACTACCTGGAGCACCTCCTCTTCAAGGGGACGACCCGCAGGTCCGCGCTCGACATCTCCTCCGCGATAGACGCGGTGGGCGGCGAGATGAACGCGTTCACGGCGAAGGAGTACACGTGCTACTACGCGCGCGTGCTCGACACCGACCTGCCGCTCGCCATCGACGTCGTCTGCGACATGCTGACCGGCTCCCTCATCCGTGAGGAGGACGTCAACGTCGAGCGCGGCGCGATCCTCGAAGAGATCGCCATGACCGAGGACGACCCCGGCGACTGCGTGCACGACCTGTTCGCGCAGACGATGTTCGGGGACAACCCCCTCGGCCGGCCGGTCCTCGGCACCGTCGACACCGTCAACGCCCTCACCGCCGACCGCATCCGCCGCTTCTACCGGAAGCACTACGACCCGACCCATCTCGTGGTCGCCGCGGCCGGCAACATCGACCACAACAAGGTCGTCCGCCAGGTCCGCGCGGCCTTCGAGAAGGCGGGCGCCCTCAGGAACACCGACGCGGCGCCCATCGCCCCGCGTGACGGCCGGCGCGCCATCCGCGCCTCGGGCCGGGTCGAGCTGATCGGCCGCCGGACCGAACAGGCGCACGTCGTGCTCGGCATGCCCGGTCTCGCCCGCACGGACGACCGGCGCTGGGCGCTCGGCGTGCTGAACACGGCCCTCGGCGGCGGCATGTCCTCCCGTCTCTTCCAGGAGGTCCGCGAGAAGCGCGGCCTGGCCTACAGCGTGTACTCGTACACCTCGGGCTTCGCCGACTGCGGGCTCTTCGGCGTCTACGCGGGCTGCCGCCCGAGCCAGGTGCACGACGTGCTGAAGATCTGCCGGGACGAACTCGACCAGGTCGCCGAGCACGGGCTGTCCGACGAGGAGATCGTCCGCGCCATCGGCCAGCTCCGCGGCTCCACGGTCCTCGGCCTGGAGGACACCGGCGCGCTCATGAACCGCATCGGCAAGAGCGAGCTGTGCTGGGGCGACCAGATGTCCGTCGACGACATGCTGGCCCGGATAGCGGCCGTCACCCCGGACGAGGTCCGCGCCGTGGCCCGCGACGTCCTGGGACGGCGCCCGTCGCTGTCGGTCATCGGCCCGCTCAAGGACAAGCAGGCCGCGCGGCTGCACGACGCGGTCGCCTGACACCCCCCGTCAGGCCTTCGGCAACTTCGGTAAGGAAGCACAAGAGATGAGCAAGCTGCGCGTGGCGGTCCTCGGCGCCAAGGGCCGGATCGGCTCCGAGGCGGTACGGGCGGTCGAGGCCGCCGAGGACATGGAGCTGGTGGCCGCCCTCGGCCGCGGCGACGACCTGGAGACGCTGGCGCAGACCGGCGCCCAGGTCGCGGTCGAACTGACCACCCCCGCCTCGGTCATGGACAACCTCGACTTCTGCGTACGACACGGCATCCACGCCGTGGTCGGCACCACCGGCTGGACGGACGAACGCCTCGCGCGGCTGAACGGCCGACTGGCCGCGTCCCCCGCCACGGGCGTGCTCATCGCACCCAACTTCTCCATCGGGGCCGTCCTCACCATGAAGTTCGCGCAGATCGCCGCGCCGTACTTCGAGTCCGTCGAGGTCGTCGAGCTGCACCACCCCAACAAGGTGGACGCACCCTCCGGCACCGCCACCCGTACCGCCCAGCTCATTGCCGAGGCCCGCCGCGCCGCCGGCGTCGCCCCGGCGCCGGACGCCACCGAGACGGGCCTGGACGGGGCGCGTGGCGCGAACGTGGACGGGATCCCCGTCCATGCCGTCCGGCTGCGCGGCCTGCTCGCCCACCAGGAGGTCCTGCTGGGCGGCGAGGGTGAGACCCTGACCGTCCGCCACGACTCGCTGCACCACAGCAGCTTCATGCCTGGCATCCTGCTGGGGGTTCGCCGCGTGGTGTCGACGCCCGGCCTCACCTTCGGCCTGGAACACTTCCTCGACCTGAACTGAGCCTCTGACGTCATGCGCGCGAAGATCTCCTACGCCCTCACGGCCGCCGTCCTGGTCTTCTACTTCGTCCTGGTCGGCAGCCGCGGCGTCATGCTCATCCAGTCCGGCACGCTGCTGACCGTCACCTTCGGTGTGGCGGTGCTGATCCTCCCGGTCATCGGCGTCTGGTTCCTGTGGAAGAACACCCAGTTCGTCCGCCGGGCCAACGCGCTCGCCGCCGAGCTCGACGCCGAGGGCGGTCTGCCCGTCGACGAGCTGAAGCGGACCCCGAGCGGCCGGGTCGACCGCGACTCGGCGGACGAGGTGTTCGCCGTGCGCAAGGCCGAGACCGAGGCGGCGCCCCAGGACTGGCGCACCTGGTTCCGTCTCGCCGTCGCCTACCACGACGCCCGGGACACCCCACGGGCCCGCAAGGCCATGCAGCGAGCGATCAGCCTGCACGACGGCAAGCCCGTCGAGGCTGCCTGACCTCACGGATCCCCGAGCGTCCCGCCCGCACCCGGCCACGCGAAACGGGGCCGGCCCACCCTCGCGGCGGACCGGCCCCTTCGTACGTTCGGCGGTCAGCCGTGCCGGTTCTCCGCGGCCCACGCCTCGACCGCGTCCGCCGCCCGGTCGAAGGCCTCGCCGCGTGCCAGGAAGTCCGCCCCGTGCGTGGTCAGCAGCGGCGTGCTCTCGGCGGGCCGGTCCCGTCGCGCGACCGTCAGGGCCTGCCCCTGGACCGTCCGCGGCAGCCCCAGCCAGCGCACCGGCTGCTGCACGGTGTGCACCACCCCGACCCGCTCCCACGGCAGGGTGCGCGTGACGAGGAAGCCGACCTGGCGCAGCCCGCGCGCGCTCACCCACACACCCATGCGCAGCAGCCGCAAGGCGCAGGCGATCACCAGCAGGGAGCCGCCGAAGACCACGGCGGCCTCGGACACCGATCCGGTCAGGGCAATGATGACGGCCGCGAACAGCACGAACGAGGCGAGCAGCAGCGTCAGCGCCGCGATCCCGACCCGCCAGGGGCCGGGCCGGTAGGGACGCCGCCAGCGCTCACGGTCCTCGAAGGGCAGGGCGACGTCGTCCGCCGCGTCGAACGGTCGGTCGGCCGTCAGAAAGGGCAGGGGCACGACTGGTCCTCACTCGTCCATGCGTGGGCTGTGCCCGGTGAGGCTATCCGGCTGTGTCCCCGCTCACCACCATCGGGGGTCCGTGGCGGCGACGCCCGCTCCGCGTCAGCGGCCCTGGGACGCCTGTGACTGCTGAGGCAGCGAGGAGTCGACGCGCAGTGCCGGCATCCCGATGACCAGCGACCCCACCAGCCCGGCCACGATGGTGAGCCCCAACAGCCAGCGCCCGGCTGTCCGGCTCACGGAGGACCGCTCGGGGGGTGGGGGAGCGACATTGCTTCGGAAGCTGTCGGCCTCCGTGAGGAAGGCGAAGGGGACGGGCTCGCGCCGACGGAGCATGGTGGGTACTTCCTCCCGGAACTGTCCTGTGTGACGTCGTCTGTCGATACAGACGAGCGAGTGCCCGAAAACGTGCCCCATATCAGCAGACGTCCCGAGGGAATCCCGCGGCATGCCCGTGCCCGTCCGGCCCAACGCCCCCCGTAGAGTTGGCGCCGCTCCGAAGACGCGATGGAAGGACCCCCCTGCCGTGACCGACAGTCCCGCCGACGACCCCAAGCCCGGCTTCCGCAGCGACGTCACCGTCGAGCTGGTCAAGCACACCGCGTCCGACGCCGACGTGCTCTTCGCCGCCCGTGTCTCGACCGTCGGCGAGCAGTCCCTCGACGAGCTGGGCAAGGACCCCGAGCGGTCGAAGGGCCTGATCAACTACCTGATGCGGGACCGGCACGGCAGCCCCTTCGAGCACAACTCGATGACCTTCTTCATCAGCGCCCCGATCTTCGTCTTCCGCGAGTTCATGCGGCACCGCGTGGGCTGGTCGTACAACGAGGAGTCCGGCCGCTACCGGGAGCTCCAGCCCGTCTTCTACGTCCCCGGCGAGTCCCGCAAGCTGGTGCAGGAGGGCCGCCCCGGCAAGTACGTCTTCGTCGAGGGCACCCAGGCCCAGCAGGAGATCGTGGGCCGCACCATGGAGGACTCCTACCGACGGGCGTACGAGGCCTACCAGGAGATGCTCGCCGCCGGAGTCGCCCGCGAGGTCGCCCGCGCGGTCCTCCCGGTCGGCCTGTTCTCCTCGATGTACGCCACCTGCAACGCCCGCTCGCTGATGCACTTCCTGGGCCTGCGCACCCAGCACGAGCTGGCGAAGGTTCCCTCCTTCCCGCAGCGGGAGATCGAGATGGTGGGCGAGAAGATGGAGGCCGAGTGGGCCAGGCTCATGCCCCTCACCTACGCGGCCTTCAACGCGAACGGGCGTGTCGCGCCGTGACGAGGACGGGCTACGGAGACGTATGTACGGATCATCCGCCCGAAGTGTCCGTATTGCGGCATTTGGAGAAGTTCATCTAGCCTGATCGAACGGACCCGGCACTGCTTGAACCCCCGAGCAGGCAGTGCCGGGTTCCACCTTTGTCATGACTTTTCGCGCCCCCCGAGGGCAGACCTCGCGGTGGGCAACGAGTAGCGTGTCACCCATGGCTCCGACCTCCACTCCGCAGACCCCCTTCGGGCGGGTCCTCACCGCCATGGTCACGCCCTTCACGGCGGACGGCGCGATCGACCTCGACGGCGCACAGCGGCTCGCCACCCACCTGGTGGACGCAGGCAACGACGGCCTGATCGTCAACGGCACCACCGGCGAGTCGCCCACCACCAGCGACGCGGAGAAATCGGATCTGGTACGAGCCGTCCTGGAGGCCGTCGGAGACCGCGCCCACGTGGTCGCAGGCGTCGGCACCAACGACACCCACCACAGTGTCGAACTGGCCAGGGCGGCCGAGACGACGGGCGCCCACGGCCTCCTGGTCGTCACCCCGTACTACAACAAGCCCCCGCAGGAAGGCCTGTACCGGCACTTCACTGCCGTCGCCGACGCCACCGGACTGCCGGTCATGCTCTACGACATCCCCGGCCGCAGCGGAGTCCCGATCAGCACCGAGACGCTGGTCCGCCTCGCCGCGCACCCCCGGATCGTCGCCAACAAGGACGCCAAGGGCGACCTCGGCCGTGCCAGCTGGGCCATCGCGCGCTCCGGCCTCGCCTGGTACTCCGGCGACGACATGCTGAACCTGCCGCTGCTCTCGGTGGGCGCGGTCGGCTTCGTCTCGGTGGTCGGCCACCTCGTCACCCCGGAGCTGCGCGCCCTGGTCGAGGCATTCACCGCCGGCGACGTCCAGAAGGCCACCGAGATCCACCAGAAGCTGCTCCCCGTCTACACGGGCATGTTCCGCACCCAGGGCGTCATGACGACGAAGGCGGCGC
Source organism: Streptomyces sp. P3 (assembly GCF_003032475.1). Taxonomy (NCBI): domain Bacteria; kingdom Bacillati; phylum Actinomycetota; class Actinomycetes; order Kitasatosporales; family Streptomycetaceae; genus Streptomyces; species Streptomyces sp. P3. The sequence continues at coordinate 200,046 of NZ_CP028369.1, read as the reverse complement.
TCGCCCTGCAGGGCCTGCCCGCGGGACCCCTGCGGTTGCCCATGGTCGAGTGCTCGCCCGAAGAGATCGAACAGCTCAAGATCGATCTTGCCGCGGGCGGGGTACAGCTCTGACAACAGACTTCACAACTGAATAGGCAGGCCACCGGTGCCTGCAATCCACAACGACAACTGCTTCTGCACGAACGTCATGCGCGCCACGTGCCCACCGGTACGTGGCGCGCATGTTTGAGGAGAGTCTTTTGAGCCATCCGCATCCGCAACTCGCTCCGCCTCCGAAGCTCCCCGCGGGCGGCCTCCGGGTCACCCCGCTCGGCGGCCTCGGCGAAATCGGCCGGAACATGACGGTCTTCGAGTACGGCGGCCGCCTGCTGATCGTCGACTGCGGGGTGCTGTTCCCCGAGGAGGAGCAGCCCGGCATCGACCTGATCCTGCCGGACTTCTCGTCCATCCGGGACCGCCTCGACGACATCGAGGGCATCGTCCTCACCCATGGTCACGAGGACCACATCGGCGCCGTCCCCTACCTCCTGCGCGAGAAGCCGGACATCCCGCTCATCGGCTCCAAGCTGACCCTCGCGCTGATCGAGGCCAAGCTGCAGGAGCACCGGATCCGCCCGTACACCCTCGAGGTGGCGGAGGGGCACCGTGAGCGCATCGGCCCGTTCGACTGCGAGTTCATCGCCGTCAACCACTCGATCCCGGACGCCCTCGCGGTCGCCATCCGCACGCCCGCCGGCATGGTGGTCCACACGGGCGACTTCAAGATGGACCAGCTTCCGCTGGACGGCCGGCTCACCGACCTGCACGCGTTCGCCCGCCTGAGCGAGGAGGGCATCGACCTTCTTCTCTCCGACTCGACGAACGCCGAGGTGCCCGGATTCGTGCCGCCCGAGCGGGACATCTCCAACGTCCTGCGCACGGTCTTCGCCGGAGCCCGCAAGCGGATCATCGTGGCCAGCTTCGCCAGTCACGTCCACCGCATCCAGCAGATCCTCGACGCGGCGCACGAGTACGGCCGTCGCGTCGCCTTCGTCGGCCGCTCGATGGTCCGCAACATGGGCATCGCGCGCGACCTGGGATACCTGAAGGTCCCACCGGGCCTCGTGGTGGACGTCAAGACCCTCGACGACCTTCCGGACCACGAGGTCGTGCTGGTGTGCACGGGTTCCCAGGGTGAGCCCATGGCCGCCCTGTCCCGTATGGCCAACCGCGACCACCAGATCCGCATCGTTCCCGGCGACACGGTGATCCTGGCGTCGTCGCTCATCCCGGGCAACGAGAACGCGGTCTACCGGGTGATCAACGGGCTGACCCGCTGGGGCGCGAACGTCATCCACAAGGGCAACGCCAAGGTGCACGTCTCGGGCCACGCCTCGGCCGGCGAGCTCCTGTACTTCTACAACATCTGCCGCCCGAAGAACCTGATGCCGGTGCACGGCGAATGGCGGCACCTGCGCGCCAACGCCGAGCTGGGTGCCCTGACGGGCGTCCCGCACGACCGCATCGTGATCGCGGAGGACGGTGTGGTCGTCGACCTCGTCGAGGGCAAGGCGAAGATCGCCGGCAAGGTCCAGGCGGGATACGTGTACGTCGACGGCCTCTCGGTCGGCGACGTCGGCGAGCCGGCCCTGAAGGACCGGAAGATCCTTGGCGACGAGGGCATCATCTCGGTCTTCGTCGTGGTGGACTCCTCCACCGGCAAGATCACCGGCGGCCCGCACATCCAGGCCCGCGGCTCGGGCATCGAGGACTCCGCCTTCTCAGCAGTCACTCCGAAGATCGCCGAGGTCCTGGAACGCTCGGCCCAGGACGGCGTCGTCGAACCCCACCAGCTGCAGCAGCTGATCCGCCGCACCCTGGGCAAGTGGGTCTCCGACACCTATCGCCGCAGGCCGATGATCCTCCCGGTCGTGGTGGAGGTCTGAGCGACGTACGCCCCCTCGTACGCGTGAACCCGGAGCGGGGCTCCCCGATTTGCATCGGGGAGCCCCGCTCCAGTACGTTTACGGCTCCGCCTGAACGGGAACCCCGCCACCTTGCGTACCGGGAGACTGTCCCGGGAGGGCCGGGAAAACCGACTCAGAACTTCTGATAAAGTCGGAACCGCCGGAAAGGGAAACCGCGAGATAAGCGGGAAACCTGGAAAGCACCGAGGAAATCGGATCGGGAAACGGTCTGATAGAGTCGGAAACGCAAGACCGAAGGGAAACTGCCCGGAGGAAAGCCCGAGAGGGTGAGTACGAAGGAAGCGTCCGTTCCTTGAGAACTCAACAGCGTGCCAAAAATCAACGCCAGATATGTTGATACCCCGTCCCCGGCAGTGATAGCCGAGGATGAGGTTCCTTTGAAACAAACACAGCGAGGACGTTGTGAACGCCGGGCTTATTCCGCTCGACGTTCCGCTCTCGTGTGTGCGATCCCGATTACGGGAAAACATTCACGGAGAGTTTGATCCTGGCTCAGGACGAACGCTGGCGGCGTGCTTAACACATGCAAGTCGAACGATGAACCACTTCGGTGGGGATTAGTGGCGAACGGGTGAGTAACACGTGGGCAATCTGCCCTTCACTCTGGGACAAGCCCTGGAAACGGGGTCTAATACCGGATACCACTCCCGCAGGCATCTGTGGGGGTTGAAAGCTCCGGCGGTGAAGGATGAGCCCGCGGCCTATCAGCTTGTTGGTGAGGTAATGGCTCACCAAGGCGACGACGGGTAGCCGGCCTGAGAGGGCGACCGGCCACACTGGGACTGAGACACGGCCCAGACTCCTACGGGAGGCAGCAGTGGGGAATATTGCACAATGGGCGAAAGCCTGATGCAGCGACGCCGCGTGAGGGATGACGGCCTTCGGGTTGTAAACCTCTTTCAGCAGGGAAGAAGCGAAAGTGACGGTACCTGCAGAAGAAGCGCCGGCTAACTACGTGCCAGCAGCCGCGGTAATACGTAGGGCGCAAGCGTTGTCCGGAATTATTGGGCGTAAAGAGCTCGTAGGCGGTCTGTCGCGTCGGATGTGAAAGCCCGGGGCTTAACCCCGGGTCTGCATTCGATACGGGCAGACTAGAGTGTGGTAGGGGAGATCGGAATTCCTGGTGTAGCGGTGAAATGCGCAGATATCAGGAGGAACACCGGTGGCGAAGGCGGATCTCTGGGCCATTACTGACGCTGAGGAGCGAAAGCGTGGGGAGCGAACAGGATTAGATACCCTGGTAGTCCACGCCGTAAACGGTGGGAACTAGGTGTTGGCGACATTCCACGTCGTCGGTGCCGCAGCTAACGCATTAAGTTCCCCGCCTGGGGAGTACGGCCGCAAGGCTAAAACTCAAAGGAATTGACGGGGGCCCGCACAAGCAGCGGAGCATGTGGCTTAATTCGACGCAACGCGAAGAACCTTACCAAGGCTTGACATACACCGGAAACGGCCAGAGATGGTCGCCCCCTTGTGGTCGGTGTACAGGTGGTGCATGGCTGTCGTCAGCTCGTGTCGTGAGATGTTGGGTTAAGTCCCGCAACGAGCGCAACCCTTGTTCTGTGTTGCCAGCATGCCCTTCGGGGTGATGGGGACTCACAGGAGACTGCCGGGGTCAACTCGGAGGAAGGTGGGGACGACGTCAAGTCATCATGCCCCTTATGTCTTGGGCTGCACACGTGCTACAATGGCCGGTACAAAGAGCTGCGAAACCGTGAGGTGGAGCGAATCTCAAAAAGCCGGTCTCAGTTCGGATTGGGGTCTGCAACTCGACCCCATGAAGTCGGAGTTGCTAGTAATCGCAGATCAGCATTGCTGCGGTGAATACGTTCCCGGGCCTTGTACACACCGCCCGTCACGTCACGAAAGTCGGTAACACCCGAAGCCGGTGGCCCAACCCCTTGTGGGAGGGAGCTGTCGAAGGTGGGACTGGCGATTGGGACGAAGTCGTAACAAGGTAGCCGTACCGGAAGGTGCGGCTGGATCACCTCCTTTCTAAGGAGCACTTCTAGGCAGCCGCAAGGTTGTCCAGAGGCCAGTTCATCGGCGAACGTCCGGTGCTGGTTGCTCATGGGTGGAACGTTGATTATTCGGCATTCTCAGTCATCTCGGGCTGCAAGTACTGCTCTTCGGAGCGTGGAAAGCTGATCACGAGTGGCGGGGGTGCCGGGCACGCTGTTGGGTGTCTGAGGGTGCGAGCGTTTTCGCTTGCCCTTCTGATGCCGGCCCCAGTGAACTCCAGCTCAGGTTGGGGGTGATGGGTGGCTGGTCGTTGTTTGAGAACTGCACAGTGGACGCGAGCATCTGTGGCCAAGTTTTTAAGGGCGCACGGTGGATGCCTTGGCACCAGGAACCGATGAAGGACGTGGGAGGCCACGATAGTCCCCGGGGAGCCGTCAACCAGGCTTTGATCCGGGGGTTTCCGAATGGGGAAACCCGGCAGTCGTCATGGGCTGTCACCCATACCTGAACACATAGGGTATGTGGAGGGAACGCGGGGAAGTGAAACATCTCAGTACCCGCAGGAAGAGAAAACAACCGTGATTCCGGGAGTAGTGGCGAGCGAAACCGGATGAGGCCAAACCGTATGCGTGTGAGACCCGGCAGGGGTTGCGCATTCGGGGTTGTGGGATCTCTCTTTCACAGTCTGCCGGCTGTGAGGCGAGTCAGAAACCGTTGATGTAGGCGAAGGACATGCGAAAGGTCCGGCGTAGAGGGTAAGACCCCCGTAGTCGAAACATCAACGGCTCGTTTGAGAGACACCCAAGTAGCACGGGGCCCGAGAAATCCCGTGTGAATCTGGCGGGACCACCCGCTAAGCCTAAATATTCCCTGGTGACCGATAGCGGATAGTACCGTGAGGGAATGGTGAAAAGTACCGCGGGAGCGGAGTGAAATAGTACCTGAAACCGTGTGCCTACAAGCCGTGGGAGCGTCGGATACGTGCTTGCACGTATCTCGTGACTGCGTGCCTTTTGAAGAATGAGCCTGCGAGTTTGCGGTGTGTTGCGAGGTTAACCCGGGTGGGGTAGCCGTAGCGAAAGCGAGTCCGAACAGGGCGTTTCAGTAGCACGCTCAAGACCCGAAGCGGAGTGATCTAGCCATGGGCAGGTTGAAGCGGAGGTAAGACTTCGTGGAGGACCGAACCCACCAGGGTTGAAAACCTGGGGGATGACCTGTGGTTAGGGGTGAAAGGCCAATCAAACTCCGTGATAGCTGGTTCTCCCCGAAATGCATTTAGGTGCAGCGTCGTGTGTTTCTTGCCGGAGGTAGAGCACTGGATAGGCGATGGGCCCTACCGGGTTACTGACCTTAGCCAAACTCCGAATGCCGGTAAGTGAGAGCGCGGCAGTGAGACTGTGGGGGATAAGCTCCATGGTCGAGAGGGAAACAGCCCAGAGCATCGACTAAGGCCCCTAAGCGTACGCTAAGTGGGAAAGGATGTGGAGTCGCAGAGACAACCAGGAGGTTGGCTTAGAAGCAGCCACCCTTGAAAGAGTGCGTAATAGCTCACTGGTCTAGTGATTCCGCGCCGACAATGTAGCGGGGCTCAAGCGTACCGCCGAAGTCGTGTCATTGCGATATATACCCCCAACGGGGATCGTGATGGGTAGGGGAGCGTCGTGTGCCGGGTGAAGCAGCACCGGAAGGTAGTTGTGGACGGTTCACGAGTGAGAATGCAGGCATGAGTAGCGATTCACACGTGAGAAACGTGTGCGCCGATTGACTAAGGGTTCCTGGGTCAAGCTGATCTGCCCAGGGTAAGTCGGGACCTAAGGCGAGGCCGACAGGCGTAGTCGATGGATAACCGGTTGATATTCCGGTACCCGCTGTGAAGCGTCAAACATTGAACCAGGCGATGCTAAGTCCGTGAAGCCGTTCCGGACCCTTCGGGGAATGGAAAGTGGTGGAGCCGACGGACCAGACTTGCAGTAGGTGAGTGATGGGGTGACGCAGGAAGGTAGTCCATCCCGGGCGGTGGTTGTCCCGGGGTAAGGGTGTAGGACGGTGTGTAGGCAAATCCGCACACCACATAGTCTGAGACCTGATGCCGAGCCGATTGTGGCGAAGTGGATGATCCTATGCTGTCGAGAAAAGCCTCTAGCGAGTTTCATGGCGGCCCGTACCCTAAACCGACTCAGGTGGTCAGGTAGAGAATACCGAGGCGTTCGGGTGAACTATGGTTAAGGAACTCGGCAAAATGCCCCCGTAACTTCGGGAGAAGGGGGGCCACGCTTGGTGAGAGGACTTGCTCCTCGAGCTGGGGGTGGCCGCAGAGACCAGCGAGAAGCGACTGTTTACTAAAAACACAGGTCCGTGCGAAGCCGTAAGGCGATGTATACGGACTGACGCCTGCCCGGTGCTGGAACGTTAAGGGGACCGGTTAGTCACTCTTCGGGGTGGCGAAGCTGAGAACTTAAGCGCCAGTAAACGGCGGTGGTAACTATAACCATCCTAAGGTAGCGAAATTCCTTGTCGGGTAAGTTCCGACCTGCACGAATGGCGTAACGACTTCTCGACTGTCTCAACCATAGGCCCGGTGAAATTGCACTACGAGTAAAGATGCTCGTTTCGCGCAGCAGGACGGAAAGACCCCGGGACCTTTACTACAGTTTGATATTGGTGTTCGGTTCGGCTTGTGTAGGATAGCTGGGAGACTGTGAAGCTTGGACGCCAGTTCAGGTGGAGTCGTCGTTGAAATACCAGTCTGGTCGTGCTGGATGTCTAACCTGGGTCCGTGATCCGGATCAGGGACAGTGTCTGATGGGTAGTTTAACTGGGGCGGTTGCCTCCTAAAGAGTAACGGAGGCGCCCAAAGGTTTCCTCAGCCTGGTTGGCAATCAGGTGTTGAGTGTAAGTGCACAAGGGAGCTTGACTGTGAGACCGACGGGTCGAGCAGGGACGAAAGTCGGGACTAGTGATCCGGCGGTGGCTTGTGGAAGCGCCGTCGCTCAACGGATAAAAGGTACCCCGGGGATAACAGGCTGATCTTCCCCAAGAGTCCATATCGACGGGATGGTTTGGCACCTCGATGTCGGCTCGTCGCATCCTGGGGCTGGAGTCGGTCCCAAGGGTTGGGCTGTTCGCCCATTAAAGCGGTACGCGAGCTGGGTTTAGAACGTCGTGAGACAGTTCGGTCCCTATCCGCTGCGCGCGCAGGAATATTGAGAAGGGCTGTCCCTAGTACGAGAGGACCGGGACGGACGAACCTCTGGTGTGCCAGTTGTTCTGCCAAGGGCATGGCTGGTTGGCTACGTTCGGGAGGGATAACCGCTGAAAGCATCTAAGCGGGAAGCCTGCTTCGAGATGAGTATTCCCACCCACTTGATGGGGTAAGGCTCCCAGTAGACGACTGGGTTGATAGGCCGGATGTGGAAGCCCAGTAATGGGTGAAGCTGACTGGTACTAATAGGCCGAGGGCTTGTCCTCAGTTGCTCGCGTCCACTGTGTTGGTTCTGAAACCACGAACAGCCCCATGCCATGGTCACGGTGTGGTGCGGCTGAACAGTTTCATAGTGTTTCGGTGGTCATAGCGTGAGGGAAACGCCCGGTTACATTCCGAACCCGGAAGCTAAGCCTTACAGCGCCGATGGTACTGCAGGGGGGACCCTGTGGGAGAGTAGGACACCGCCGAACAATCATTGCGAAAACCCCCGTGCCATTCGGCACGGGGGTTTTCTGCGTTTAGGGCACGACGAACCGGCCGGCGGCCGGCGCTTCGGCGTCCGGTCGGACGGAAGATGCACCGGACGGGCCTGTCCGGTGAGGGATGGCGGACCGCTTCAGCCCGGCCTGTGAGCGAGTTTGAGAACACCGGGCCGTTCGGGGTATGCTCTATTCCGTTGCCGCGAGGGAAACCTCGAGAAGTGACCAGCCCCCTTAGCTCAGTCGGCAGAGCGTCTCCATGGTAAGGAGAAGGTCAACGGTTCGATTCCGTTAGGGGGCTCCACAAAGAAAAGGCCTTCACCCGTTCGGGTGGAGGCCTTTTCTCATTGCCCGTCTCCCTATGCCACGCGCATGGCCAGGATCGCCATGTCGTCCGACGGGGCGTCGGACGCGAAGCGTTCCACCGCGCGCATGATGCGGGCGGCGACCGCGCCGGCCGTCAGACCCGTGCAGGTGGTGAGGACGTCGGCGAGACCGTCGTCCCCCAGCATGCGGGTGCCCTCACGGCGCTCGGTGACTCCGTCGGTGACGCAGAGCAGAACATCGCCCGGGTCTAGGGTGACGGTCTGCTCGTACAGCTCCAGGTCCTCCATGACGCCCAGCAGCGGCTGGGGTTCGGCGGCCGGCTCGACCGTGCCGTCCTGGCGCAGCCGGAGCGGGAGCGGGTGGCCCGCGCACACGACCTTCAGCTCCGCGCTGCCGTCCTCGTGCGGGCGCATCTCGCCGTAGAGGAGGGTCAGGAAGCGGCTGCGGGCACCCTCGTCGAGGATGGCGGAGTTGAGACGCTCGAGGACGGCCGGGCCACTGAGGCCTTCCCTTGCCAGGAGACGAAGCGCGTGACGGGCGAGCCCGGTGACCGCCGCCGCGTTGGGGCCCGTACCGCAGACGTCGCCGATGGCGAAACCGTAGACGCCCTCGCTGATGGGAAAGACATCGTAGAAGTCGCCGCCCACCTCGTTGCCCTCTCCGGCCGCCCGGTAGATGACCTCGACCTCGACACCGTCGATCTTGGGGGTCTCCGGGGGGAGGAGGCTGCGCTGGAGCGCCTGGCTGATGGCCGTCCGCTCCGAGTACAGGCGGGCGTTGTCCAGGGCGAGGGCCGCCCGGCGGCTCAGGTCCTCGGCCAGTTCCAGGATCTCCTGGCGGAAGTGCTCGTCGGTGGGCTTGCCGAGAGTCAGCATGCCGATGACGCGGTTGCGGGCCACCAGAGGGAGGACGACGGTCTCGCCGCCGACGGCGGAGGCCGTGGCGAGGGTGGGACCGATGCCCGACGCCACCTGATGGGTCGGGCCGCCGGTCAGGCCGAGGCTGCGCATGGAACTGCGCAGGGCCGCGTCGTGCGCCGCCGCAGCGGGGGCTGCCCACACCCGGGCGCCGGGCGTGGGGACCGGGTCGGGCGGGGCGATCTTCGAGAGCAACGACTTGATGCCGTCGATCAGTTCCTCGTCCTCGTGCAGGACGTAGGAGAGATAGGGGTCGGACGCCTGGTCGGCGATCGTGTAGACCGCGCACCAGGTCGCCAGCGTCGGCACGGTCATCTGGGCCATCAGGGCGAGGGTCTGGTCGCGGTCCAGGGTGCCGGCGAGGAGGTCGGAAGCCTCGACGAGGAAGCTGAGAGAGCCCCGGCGCAGGCGCTCCAGCTCTCCGAGCCGGGCCGACTCCACTGCCAGCGCGATGCGGTCGGCCGCGAACTGCAGGCGCAGGGCCTCCTCGTTGGAGTAGCGGCCATGAGCCTCCGCCGCCACGCCGAGGGAGCCCGTCAGCCGACCCTCGACCTTCAGCGGGACCGTGACGACCGAGCGCATACCCGTGCCGCTCAGCAGGGGGACCGCGCCGGGGACGGCGAGAAGATCCTCGTGCACGGCGGGCATCCGGGCCGAGCCGTAACGGCCCGGGCCTGCCTCGACGGGCACGCGCGCGAAGCGCTGGCGGGCGGAGGGCAACCCCGTGGAGGCGCGGACCTCCAACTCGGTCTCGTCGTCGGTGGCCAGGAGGAGGAACGCGGAGTCGCCGTCGAGCATGTCGCGGGCGCGTTCGACCGTGCGCTGGAGAAGGCCGTCGAGGTCGTCGGGGGCCGGTGAGCCGATGAACACCTCGAAGGGATCGGTGCTCTGGCCGTCGGAGGCGGTGGTGCTGTCCGTGGACGGGACGCGCGAGGGGGTCTGCAGGACGGCGCGTTCGTGGTCGCGGACGAGCAGGCAGACCGTGGAGGGCTCGCCGTCGGTGTCACGGACGCGCAGGTGGGAGGCGTAGACCGGGGTGACCCGGCCGTCCGCGCCGCGGATGCCGTAACTGCCCTCCCAGCGGGAGAGCTGAAGCGCCTCGGCGATGCCGGTGCTGGTGCCCGGAGTGTGCGGCCAGGCGGCGAGGTCGGTGAGGGGCTTGCCGGTGACCTGGTCGGCGGGGTAGCCGAACAGTTCCTCGGCGTCCTCGTTCCAGGCGGAGACGGCTCCCACGCGGTCGATCTGGACGACGGCGACGCGTACCCGGCTGTCGGCGAGGGGCAGCAGATCGGCGGGGAGCGACGGGCCGGCAGCGCGGGTGCCCACCGGGCGGTCGGGGAGGTCGAGTTGGAACCAGACCTGCTTTCGGGTGGGGGTGTACTCGACGCCCCAGCGGGCGGCGATGGCCGCGCACAACTGGAGGCCGCGGCCGCCCTCGCGGTCGGGACTGCCCATGGTCGCGGGGGAACCCTGGAGAGGGATCTCGCGCTCCGGATACCGGTCGGCCACCTCGATGCGGACACCGCCGTCGCTGCGCAGACACAGGACGTCGGCATGGGTGCCGGCGTGCACGACCGCGTTGGTCACCAGTTCGCTGGTGAGGACCACCGCGTCGTCGACGATGTCGGCGAAGCCCCACCCCTGGAGGGTGTCGCGGACGAAGGCGCGGGCGGTCGCCACGGATCGCCCCACGGGCTCGAAGCTGGCAGCCGCGCGCGCGGTGATCACAGAACTCCTCGGCCGGTCGTCGACGTGCAGGGCTCCCCGGCCGGTCAGGTCGCCTCGCTGGTGCGGCGGACGCGTGCCCGAGGACCGGGGGTCCGGGGTCTGTCCCCCCGGGATCAGTCCGGTGGTCATGTGTGCGGCCGCCCCTCCGATGCCCGCTCGTGCTCGTGCCACCGCCCAGGCCGGTGGGACCGGCGCGGCTGGGAGGCCGCATGCAAGGTTACTTACCATCCCGGTCCGCGCGGATGCCGGTCGGCTGTGTTCAGCCCAAGGGTGTGCGGACGATGTGCGAAGCTGCCGAACTGTTATGGCCTGGTTCGGCAAGGGTGAAACACTGGGCAGGCTTCTTGTGAAGGTCCGGGCAGACTGGGTGTCTTCTGAGCACAGGGGGCAGTAGCTCCCGGGCGCCGCCTGGTTTGATCGGGCGGGGATACCCAGAAGTAACGGGCATGGCGAAAAGTAGCACCCAGGCACAGCGGTAACGGTCGACCCCTGCGGGAGGGACAAGTGGAGTCTGGCGCAGCGACGCGGGGCACTAAGACGCGCGCGAAAGGCGGACAGTCTCTGAGCAGGCCGCGTACACCACGTGGCGGGACCACTGTCGTGGACACGGCAGCTCTGAACCGGTTGCTGGTCGCTCTGGTGTCCATGCGGGAGGGGAATTTCCGCAGGCGGCTCACGGTCTCCGGTGACGGCGTGATGTCGGAGATCGCCGCCGTGTTCAACGAGGTGGCGGACCGCAACCTGCATCTCACGGGTGAGCTGTCGCGGGTGCGACGCATGGTGGGACGGGAGGGGAAGCTCACCGAACGGCTGGAGACGGGTGCCTGTGAGGGCTCCTGGGCGACGGCAATCGACAACTCGAACGCGCTGGTCGACGACCTGGTCCGGCCGGTCTCCGAGGTCGGGCGGGTGCTGTCGGCGGTGGCCGAGGGCGATCTGTCGCCGCGCATGGAGCTCAGGACGCTGACGCCGGACGGAGCGGCCGGACAGCCGTTGCGCGGGGAGTTCCTGAAGGTCGGGCGGACCGTCAACAACCTCGTCGACCAGTTGTCGACGTTCACCGACGAGGTCACGCGGGTGGCCAGCGAGGTGGGCACCGAGGGCAAGCTGGGCGGGCAGGCGCAGGTGCGCGGCATGTCCGGTTCGTGGAAGGACCTCACGGAGTCCGTCAACACCATGGCGTACCGGCTGACTGCGCAGGTGCGGGACATCGCGCTGGTGACGACGGCGGTGGCCAAGGGTGATCTGTCACGCAAGGTGACGGTTCACGTCGAGGGCGAGATGCTCGAGCTGAAGAACACCGTCAACACGATGGTGGACCAGCTCTCCGCGTTCTCGGTCGAGGTGACGCGGGTCGCCCGCGAGGTGGGCACCGAGGGCATCCTCGGCGGCCAGGCGCAGGTGTCCGGTGTCGACGGCGTGTGGAAGGAGCTCACCGATTCGGTGAACACCATGGCCGGGAACCTGACGGCCCAGGTGCGCGGGATCGCGGAGGTGACGACGGCGGTCGCCAACGGTGACCTGTCGCAGAAGGTGACGGTGTCGGCGCGCGGCGAGGTCGCGCAACTCGCCGACACGATCAACCAGATGACCGAGACGCTGCGGACGTTCGCCGACGAGGTCACGCGGGTCGCCAACGAGGTGGGCGCCGCGGGGCAGCTGGGCGGCCAGGCGAACGTGCCGGGCGCGGCCGGTACCTGGAAGGACCTGACGGACTCCGTCAACACCGTCTTCCGCAACCTCACGACGCAGGTGCGGGACATCGCGGCCGTGACGACGGCGGTGGCGAGCGGTGATCTCTCGCAGAAGGTCACGGTGGACGTGGCCGGCGAGATGCTGGAGCTGAAGAACACCGTCAACGGGATGGTCGACCAGCTGTCGGCGTTCGGCGCGGAGGTCACGCGGGTGGCGCGTGAGATCGGCGTCGAGGGCGAGCTCGGCGGTCAGGCGCAGGTGTCGGGCGCGGCCGGTACCTGGAAGGACCTGACGGACTCCGTCAACACGGCGTTCAGGAATCTCACCGGACAGGTGAGGAACATCGCGCAGGTCACCACGGCGGTGGCCAACGGCGACCTGTCGCAGAAGGTCACCGTGGACGTGTCCGGCGAGATGGCGCAGCTGAAGAACACCGTGAACACCATGGTGGACCAGCTGTCGTCGTTCGCCGACCAGGTGACGCGGATGGCCCGGGACGTGGGCACCGAGGGCCGCCTCGGCGGTCAGGCGCGGGTGGACGGCGTCTCGGGCACGTGGAAGGAGCTCACCGACTCCGTCAACTCCATGGCGGGGAACCTGACCTCGCAGGTGCGAAACATCGCGCAGGTGACGACGGCGGTGGCCCGCGGCGACCTGTCGCAGAAGATCGACGTGGACGCGCGCGGGGAGATCCTCGAGCTCAAGAACACCATCAACACGATGGTCGACCAGCTGTCCGCGTTCGCCGACCAGGTGACCCGGGTCGCGCGTGACGTGGGTACCGAGGGCCGCCTCGGCGGTCAGGCGCAGGTGCCCGGCGTGGCGGGTGTGTGGCGGGACCTGACCGACTCGGTGAACGGCATGGCCGGCAACCTGACCGCCCAGGTGCGCAACATCGCCCAGGTGGCCACGGCGGTGGCCCGGGGTGACCTCTCCCAGAAGATCACCGTGGACGCGCGCGGGGAGATCCTCGAGCTGAAGAACACCCTGAACACGATGGTCGACCAGCTGTCGTCGTTCGCCCAGGAGGTCACGCGGGTGGCCCGTGAGGTGGGTACGGAGGGGCAGCTGGGCGGGCAGGCCGAGGTGCAGGGCGTCTCCGGCACCTGGAAGGACCTCACGCAGTCCGTGAACTTCATGGCGAACAACCTGACCATCCAGGTGCGCCAGATCGCGGAGGTCACGACGGCGGTCGCCAAGGGCGACCTGTCGAAGAAGATCACCGTGGACGCCAAGGGCGAGATCCTCGAGCTCGTCACCACCGTCAACACGATGGTCGACCAGCTGTCGTCGTTCGCGGAGCAGGTGACCCGGGTGGCCCGTGAGGTGGGCACCGAGGGCATCCTGGGCGGCCAGGCGCACGTGCCGGGCGTCACGGGCATCTGGAAGGACCTCAGCGGCAACGTCAACCTGATGGCCAAGAACCTGACCATGCAGGTGCGCAACATCTCCCAGGTCGCGGCGGCCGTCGCCAACGGCGACCTGACGCGGCAGGTGACGATCGAGGCGCGCGGCGAGGTGCAGCAGCTCGCCGACACCTTCAACACCATGGTGAAGACGCTGAGTTCGTTCGCCGAGCAGGTCACCAAGGTGGCCCGTGAGGTGGGCACGGACGGCATCCTGGGCGGGCAGGCGCATGTGCCGGGTGTGGCGGGCACCTGGAAGGACCTCACCGACTCGGTGAACGGCATGGCGTCCAACCTGACCGGTCAGGTGCGCAACATCGCCATGGTCACGACGGCCATCGCCAAGGGTGACCTGACGAAGAAGATCGACATCGACGCGCGCGGGGAGATCCTCGAGCTGAAGACGACCATCAACACGATGGTCGACCAGCTGTCGTCGTTCGCCGAGGAGGTCACCCGCGTCGCCCGCGAGGTGGGCACCGAGGGGCAGCTGGGCGGTCAGGCACGCGTGCGGGACGTCGACGGCACCTGGCGCGACCTGACCGAGTCGGTGAACGAGATGGCCGGGAACCTGACCCGGCAGGTACGGGCCATCGCGCGCGTGGCGACGGCGGTGACGCGCGGCGACCTGAACCTGAAGATCGACGTGGACGCGTCCGGAGAGATCCAGGAGCTCCAGGACTACATCAACAAGATGATCGCCAACCTGCGTGACACCACGATCGCCAACAAGGAGCAGGACTGGCTCAAGGGCAACCTCGCGCGCGTGTCCGCCCTCATGCAGGGCCGGCGCGACCTTCAGGACGTGGCGTCGCTGATCATGAGCGAGCTGCCGCCCCTGGTGGCCGCGCAGCACGGCGCGTTCTTCCTGGCGATGCCGCCGGCGGACGGCGACGCGGACCTGTACGAGCTGCGGATGCTCGGCTCGTACGGCTATTCGATGGGATCGATGCCGTCGTCGTTCCGGCCCGGCGAGGCGCTGGTGGGGACGGCGGCCGAGGAGAAGCGCACGATCCTCGTCGCGAACGCCCCGAGCGGCTATCTGAAGATCTCCTCGGGGCTCGGTGAGGCGCCGCCCGCGCAGGTGATCGTGCTGCCGGTGCTGTTCGAGGGGCAGGTGCTCGGCGTGATCGAGCTGGCGTCGTTCACGCCGTTCACGCAGATCCAGAAGGACTTCCTCAACCAGCTCGCCGAGATGATCGCGACCAGCGTCAACACGATCTCCGTCAACACCAAGACGGAGCAGCTGCTGAAGCAGTCCCAGGAGCTGACCGAGCAACTGCGGGAGCGGTCGGCCGAGTTGGAACAGCGGCAGAAGGCGCTGCAGGCGTCCAATGCCGAACTGGAGGAGAAGGCCGAACTGCTGGCCCAGCAGAACCGCGACATCGAGGTGAAGAACACCGAGATCGAGGAGGCGCGGCAGGTGCTGGAGGAGCGCGCCGAGCAGCTCGCGGTGTCGATGCGCTACAAGAGCGAGTTCCTGGCGAACATGTCGCACGAGCTGCGCACGCCGCTGAACTCGCTGCTGATCCTCGCCAAGCTGCTCGCCGACAACGCGGACACCAACCTCACGCCGAAGCAGGTCGAGTTCGCCGAGACGATCCACGGGGCGGGTTCCGACCTGCTGCAGCTGATCAACGACATCCTCGACCTGTCGAAGGTCGAGGCGGGCAAGATGGACGTGTCGCCGACGCGGATCGCGCTCGTGCAGCTCGTGGACTACGTGGAGGCCACCTTCCGCCCGCTGACCGCGGAGAAGGGCCTCGACCTGTCGGTGCGGGTGTCGCCGGAGCTGCCGGCCACGCTGCACACCGACGAGCAGCGACTGCTGCAGGTGCTGCGGAACCTCCTGTCCAACGCGGTGAAGTTCACCGACTCCGGGTCGGTGGAGCTGGTCATCCGGCCGGCCGGTGCGGAGGTGCCGGTGGCGATCCGCGAACAGCTGCTCGAGGCGGGTTCGCTGACCGACGCGGACGCGCCGCTGATCGCGTTCTCGGTGACCGACACCGGCATCGGGATCGCGGCCAGCAAGATGCGGGTGATCTTCGAGGCGTTCAAGCAGGCGGACGGCACCACCAGCCGCAAGTACGGCGGTACGGGCCTCGGGCTGTCGATCTCGCGGGAGATCGCGCAGTTGCTCGGCGGCGAGATCCACGCGCAGAGCGAGACGGGCCGTGGGTCGACGTTCACGCTGTACCTGCCGCTGCACCCGAGCGAACTGCCGCCGCAGGGCTACCAGCAGATCGTGCCCGCCCTGGAGGCCGGTGACCTGGTGGCCTCCGAGAACGGGGCGGCCGAGCCGTCGGAGCTGTCCGAGACCGAGATCCAGATGCCGGCCGAGGTGAAGTCGTACCAGGACGCGCAGAACGGCCCGGCGGCCCTTTTCCGGCGTCGTCGCCGCCTGGTGAGCGGTGAGCAGGTCGGCAGGCCGGAGCAGTGGCCGTCCCGCGGACAGCAGACGGGTACGCAGGCGCGCCCGGGCATCCGCTTCGGCGGTGAGAAGGTGCTGATCGTCGACGACGACATCCGCAACGTGTTCGCGCTGACCAGCGTCCTGGAGCAGCACGGCCTGTCGGTGCTGTACGCGGAGAACGGCCGGGAGGGCATCGAGGTCCTGGAGCAGCACGACGACGTGGCGGTCGTCCTCATGGACATCATGATGCCCGAGATGGACGGCTATGCGACGACGACGGCGATCCGGCGGATGCCGCAGTTCTCGGGGCTGCCGATCATCGCGTTGACCGCGAAGGCGATGAAGGGCGACCGGGAGAAGGCGATCGAGTCGGGCGCCTCCGACTATGTGACGAAGCCCGTCGACCCCGATCACCTGCTGACCGTCATGCAGCAGTGGATGCGGGGCGCGTGACACGGGTTCTCGGTGTGATCGAGGCCTCCCGTGTGACGGGAACTCGCGGCGGCCGCCCGGAGTTGTTGACTGAGGGTGGCCGCCGCCGTGTAGCGGGGCGGAATTCGGGGAACCTTCTGGTCTTCTGCTGCGTTCCTGCTACGTGCACAGTGACATCACGGTGACAGGGTGTGGCGACGGTCGGGGTGCGGCTACCATGACCGGCACAAGGAAGGGCGGCGTACAGGAGTCGTCCCCAGGGGCGGCGCCCGGTGCACTGCCGGGGCGAGGAGGGCGGGCCATGGTGCAGAAGGCCAAGATCCTCCTGGTCGATGACCGGCCGGAGAATCTGCTGGCGCTGGAGGCGATCCTCTCGGCGCTCGATCAGACGCTGGTGCGGGCATCGTCCGGGGAAGAGGCGCTCAAGGCACTGCTGACGGACGACTTCGCGGTCATTCTGCTGGACGTCCAGATGCCGGGAATGGACGGTTTCGAAACGGCCGCGCACATCAAGCGGCGGGAGCGGACCCGGGACATCCCGATCATCTTCCTCACCGCGATCAACCACGGGCCGCACCACACCTTCCGCGGTTACGCGGCGGGTGCGGTGGACTACATCTCCAAGCCGTTCGACCCTTGGGTGCTGCGTGCGAAGGTCTCGGTGTTCGTCGAGCTGTACATGAAGAACTGCCAGCTCCGTGAGCAGGCAGCGTTGTTGCGGCTGCAGTTGGAGGGCGGTGGCGGCAAGGCCGCCACGGGCGGCGCCAAGGAGGCGGCAGGGCTGCTCGCCGAGCTCTCCGCGCGGCTCGCGGCCGTCGAGGAGCAGGCGGAGGCGCTGTCCAAGCAGCTCGACGACGAGTCGGCCGACGCGGCCGCGGTGGCCACGGCTGCTCACCTGGAGCGCAAACTCACGGGTCTGCGCCGGGCGCTGGACGCCCTGGAGCCGGGCGCCGGCAGCGGCACGGCCTCCGTGTCGTCGCAGAACTGAGCCGCCGCCGAACTGAACGGAACTGACGCGGGCGGTGCGCGGAGTTGCGCATGACAACGCGTCAGTTCTTTCCTCCCGCACGGGGGACGCGTCAGTTCCGGGTGTCCGCGAAGGCGACACGAACGGGTGAAGCGGTGGGCACGCGTGTCCCCTGTGGTCTCCACCGGTAACCTCACACTCATGGCCTCACGTCCTTCCGCAGCCAAGAAGCAGCCCGCCAAGAAGGCGGCTGCTCCCGCGAAGGCTGTGGCGAAGAAGGCCGCCGCGAAGAAGGCCGTCCCGAAGAAGGCGCCGGCGAAGAAGGCGCCTGCCAGGAAGGCCGCGGTCCGCAAGCCCCCGCCCCCGCCGGCTCCCAGCCCCACCGGAGGCGTCTACCGGCTCGTCCGCGCCGTCTGGCTCGGTCTGGCGCACGCCGTGGGCGCGGTGTTCCGCGGCATAGGGAACGGCGCGAAGAACCTCGACCCGGCCCACCGCAAGGACGGCGTCGCGCTGCTGCTGCTGGGCCTCGCCCTGATCGTCGCCGCGGGCACCTGGGCCGACCTGCGCGGTCCCGTCGGCGACCTCGTCGAGATCCTGGTGACCGGCTCGTTCGGCCGGCTCGACCTGCTCGTACCGATACTGCTGGCGGTCATCGCCGTGCGCTTCATCCGGCACCCGGAGAAGCCGGAGGCCAACGGGCGCATCGTGATCGGTCTGTCCGCGCTCGTCATCGGCGTGCTCGGACAGGTCCACATCGCCTGCGGCGCGCCCGCGCGCAGCGCCGGCATGCAGGCCATAAGGGACGCGGGCGGTCTCATCGGCTGGAGCGCGGCGACCCCGCTGACCTACGCCATGGGCGAGGTGCTCGCCGTGCCGCTGCTGGTGCTGCTCACGGTCTTCGGGCTGCTCGTCGTCACCGCGACCCCGGTCAACGCGATTCCGCAGCGGCTGCGCCGACTCGGGGTGCGGCTGGGCGTGCTGCACGATCCCCAGACGGACGAGTACGACGAGTTCTCGGACGACGAGCGCTACGACGAGCAGTGGCGTGAGGCGCTGCCCGGGCGCCCCCGACGGCGCTCGGGCGCGCCCGAGGCGTACGACCCCGACAGTGCCGAGCAGGACGCGCTCTCCCGGCGGCGCGGCCGCCCCCGGCGCTCGGCGGTGCCGCAACCGGCCATGGACCGGCAGCCGGACGCCGTGGACATCGCGGCGGCCGCCGCGGCCGACCTCGACGGCGCCGTCCTGCACGGGATGCCGCCCTCGCGGACCGTCGCCGACCTCACCCAGGGCGTCAGCGTCGGCGACCGGGAGCCGACTACGCCGACACCCGTGCCGGCGCCGGCCGCGGCGCCCGTCCCCGCGCCGGCGGCGCGCCCCAGGCAGGAGAGGCTCAGGACCGACCAAGCCGTGCCGGACCTGACCAAGTCGGCTCCCGAACATTCGCGCGAGCTGCCGCCGCGCGCCGAGCAGCTCCAGCTCTCCGGCGACATCACCTATGCGCTGCCCTCGCTCGACCTTCTGGAGCGCGGCGGCCCAGGCAAGGCGCGCAGCGCCGCCAACGACGTCGTCGTCGCGTCGCTGACCAACGTCTTCACCGAGTTCAAGGTCGACGCCGCCGTCACCGGCTTCACCCGTGGGCCGACGGTCACCCGTTACGAGGTCGAGCTCGGGCCGGCCGTGAAGGTCGAGCGGATCACCGCCCTCGCCAAGAACATCGCCTACGCCGTCGCCAGCCCCGACGTGCGGATCATCAGCCCCATCCCCGGCAAGTCCGCGGTCGGCATCGAGATCCCGAACACCGACCGCGAGATGGTCAACCTCGGTGACGTACTGCGCCTGGCCGAGTCCGCCGAGGACGACGACCCGATGCTGGTCGCCTTCGGAAAGGACGTCGAAGGCGGTTACGTCATGCACTCGCTGGCGAAGATGCCGCACATCCTGGTCGCCGGCGCCACCGGCTCCGGCAAGTCGTCCTGCATCAACTGTCTGATCACCTCGGTCATGATGCGGGCGACCCCCGAGGACGTCCGGATGATCCTGGTCGACCCCAAGAGGGTGGAGCTGACGGCCTACGAGGGCATCCCGCACCTGATCACACCGATCATCACCAACCCGAAGCGGGCGGCCGAGGCGCTCCAGTGGGTCGTACGCGAGATGGACCTGCGCTACGACGACCTAGCCGCCTACGGCTACCGCCACATCGACGACTTCAACCGGGCCGTGCGCGAGGGGAGCGTCAAGTCGCCCGAGGGCAGCGAGCGCGAGCTCCAGCCGTACCCCTACCTGCTGGTGATCGTCGACGAGCTCGCCGACCTGATGATGGTCGCGCCGCGGGACGTGGAGGACTCCATCGTGCGCATCACGCAGCTCGCGCGCGCGGCGGGAATCCACCTGGTGCTGGCCACGCAGCGCCCGTCGGTCGACGTCGTCACCGGCCTGATCAAGGCGAACGTGCCCTCCCGGCTCGCCTTCGCCACCTCCTCGCTCGCCGACTCGCGGGTCATCCTCGACCAGCCGGGCGCCGAGAAGCTGATCGGCAAGGGCGACGGACTGTTCCTGCCGATGGGCGCGAACAAGCCCACCCGTATGCAGGGCGCCTTCGTGACCGAGGCCGAGGTCGCGGCCGTCGTCCAGCACTGCAAGGACCAGATGGCCCCGGTCTTCCGGGACGACGTCACCGTGGGCACGAAGCAGAAGAAGGAGATCGACGAGGACATCGGCGACGACCTGGACCTGCTGTGCCAGGCGGCCGAGCTGGTGGTCTCCACGCAGTTCGGGTCGACGTCCATGCTCCAGCGCAAGCTGCGGGTCGGCTTCGCCAAGGCGGGACGGCTGATGGACCTCATGGAGTCGCGGAACATCGTCGGGCCCAGCGAAGGGTCCAAGGCGCGTGACGTTCTGGTGAAGCCGGACGACTTGGACGGCGTCCTCGCGGTGATCCGAGGGCAGTCTGAGGGGTAGACGTCAGTCGAGGGAACCGGGTGCCGGCCGTGACTCACCCGTTAGAAAACGCTGAGCAACCGTTTCCCCTTGCCGTACGTCCAGTTGAGCGAGAGGCAGGTGCGGTTCCCCGTCAGGGGCCCCGTGACCGGCCCGTCATCGATGTGTCCGGGCCATACCGATGGCGTACAAAGTCCCACCGTCCGGTTGCCCCTCCCTTCGGCACCCCCCCTAGACTGAACCTCCAGCACAGGTGGCTATCCGCTCGAAAGGCGCCCCCGTGTCCATCGGCAACTCCCCTGAAGACGAGCGTCCGTTCGAAGACCCGTCCGAGGAAGCCCCCTTCTCCATCGGTCGTGCCCTGCGGCAGGCGCGCATCGCGGCCGGTCTGACCGTCGACGACGTCAGTACGGCCACCCGGGTGCGCATCGCCATCGTGCACGCCATCGAGGCGGACGACTTCACCCCCTGCGGCGGGGACGTCTACGCGCGCGGGCACGTCCGGACCCTGGCCAGGGCCGTCCACCTGGACCCCGCCCCCTTGATCGACCGGTACGACGCCACCCACGGCGGCCGCCCCGCGCCGACCCCCGCGGCACCCCTGTTCGAAGCGGAACGCATCCGCCCCGAGCGCCGGGGACCCAACTGGACCGCTGCCATGGTCGCCGCGATCGTCGCGGTCGTCGGCTTCGTCGGCTTCACCGCCTTCCGGGGCGGCGACGACGGGTCGAAGGAACAGGTCGCCGAGGGCGCGACTCCCACCATCGGCAAGACCGCCTCGCCCACGCCGAAGACCCACAAGCCGGTCGACGAGACGCCCGAACCCTCCGACAGCGCCATCGCCGCGGCGCCGCAGGACAAGGTGACCGTCCAGGTCGTCGCCGCCGACGGACGCAGCTGGGTCTCCGTCAAGGACCACACCGGCCGCCTGCTCTTCGACGACCTGCTCAAGAAGGGCGCCTCCCGCACCTTCCAGGACAGCCAGAAGATCAACCTCATCCTCGGCGACGCCGGCGCCGTCGATCTGTACGTCAACGGCAAGAAGCTGAACGACGACTTCCAGCCGGGCGCGGTGGAGCGGCTGACGTACACGAAGGGCGACCCGCAGGTCGGATGAGCGGCCGTTTCCCGTGTGACGGGGGCCTACGACGGGGTCGGCGAAGATCGTCAACCCCGTCGACGTCCGCTGTCGGCAGGACAAAGTAGTCTTGAGCCCATGCCTGAACGCCGTACCGTCGCACTCGTCACTCTTGGCTGCGCCCGCAACGAGGTGGACTCGGAGGAGCTCGCAGGCCGTTTGGAGGCGGACGGCTGGCAGCTCGTGGAGGACGCCGAGGACGCGGACGTCGCCGTCGTCAACACCTGCGGCTTCGTCGACGCCGCCAAGAAGGACTCCGTCGACGCCCTCCTGGAGGCCAACGACCTCAAGGGCCACGGCAGAACTCAGGCCGTCGTCGCGGTGGGCTGCATGGCCGAGCGGTACGGCAAGGAGCTCGCCGAGGCCCTTCCCGAAGCCGACGGCGTGCTCGGCTTCGACGACTACAGCGACATCTCCGACCGCCTTCAGACCATTCTGAACGGCGGCATCCACGCCTCCCACACCCCGCGTGACCGGCGCAAGCTGCTGCCGATCAGCCCGGCCGAGCGCCAGTCGGCGACCGACGTGGCGCTGCCGGGCCACGGCGCGCCGACCGACCTCCCCGAGGGCCTGGCCCCGCAGTCCGGCCCCCGCGCCCCCCTGCGCCGACGGCTGGACGGCGCTCCGGTCGCCTCCGTCAAGCTCGCCTCCGGCTGTGACCGGCGCTGCTCCTTCTGCGCCATCCCGTCGTTCCGCGGCTCCTTCATCTCCCGCCGGCCGAGCGACGTGCTGAACGAGACGCGGTGGCTGGCCGAACAGGGCGTCAAGGAGGTCATGCTGGTCTCCGAGAACAACACCTCGTACGGCAAGGACCTCGGCGACATCCGCCTGCTGGAGTCGCTGCTGCCCGAGCTCGCCGAGGTCGACGGCCTGGAGCGGGTGCGCGTCAGCTACCTTCAGCCGGCCGAGATGCGACCCGGTCTGATCGACGTGCTGACCTCGACGCCGAAGATCGCCCCCTACTTCGACCTGTCCTTCCAGCACTCCGCGCCCGGCGTGCTGCGCGCGATGCGCCGCTTCGGCGACACCGACCGCTTCCTCGAGCTCCTGGACACCATCCGCGGCAAGGCGCCCCAGGCGGGCGTGCGCTCCAACTTCATCGTGGGCTTCCCCGGCGAGTCCGAGGCCGACCTGGCGGAGCTGGAGCGGTTCCTGGACGGCGCGCGGCTGGACGCGATCGGCGTCTTCGGCTACTCCGACGAGGACGGCACCGAGGCCGCGACATACGACGGCAAGCTCGACGTGGACGTCGTGGCCGAGCGGCTCGCCCGGGTCTCCCGGCTCGCCGAGGAGCTCGTCTCGCAGCGCGCCGAGGAACGGCTCGGCGAGACCGTCCACGTGCTCGTGGAATCGATCGACGACGAAGGCGTCCACGGCCGGGCCGCGCACCAGGCGCCGGAGACGGACGGCCAGGTGCTGCTCACGTCGGGCGAAGGCCTGGGCATCGGTCGTATGGTCGAGGCGAAGGTGATCGGCACGGCAGGCGTCGACCTGGTGGCCGAGCCTTTGCAGGGCTCGTTCGGGTGTAGTGAGGAGGCGGGCAGATGACGGGTGTTCCGGCATCGGCCGCGGGCGGCCCCTCGCACGCTGCCCCGCAGCCCGCCGCCACGCAGGCCGCAGAGGCCGAGCAGGCCACGGTGACCGCCCTGGACGCGACCGCCGCCGACGTGGCCGCGCTCACCGAACCGGAGGGCGACACAAAGCCGCCACGGGGCGCGAAGCTCGCGGCCGCCGCCGTCAACCAGGCCAGTGTGTGGAACATCGCCAACCTTCTGACGATGCTCCGGCTGATCCTGGTACCCGGCTTCGTCGCGCTGATGCTGGCCGACGGCGGCTACGACCCGGCGTGGCGCTCCTTCGCCTGGGCCGCCTTCGCCATCGCCATGATCACCGATCTTTTCGACGGTCATCTGGCCCGCACGTACAACCTCGTCACCGACTTCGGGAAGATCGCCGACCCCATCGCCGACAAGGCGATCATGGGAGCGGCGCTGATCTGTCTCTCCTCGCTCGGCGACCTGCCGTGGTGGGTGACGATCGTGATTCTGGGCAGGGAACTCGGCATCACCCTCATGCGTTTCGTGGTCATCCGCTACGGCGTCATCCCGGCGAGCCGTGGAGGCAAGCTGAAGACGCTCGTCCAGGGCATCGCCGTCGGGATGTACGTCCTGGCACTGACGGGGTGGCTGGCGACCCTGAGGTGGTGGGTGATGGCCGCGGCGGTCGTCCTGACCGTGGTGACCGGGCTCGACTACGTGAGGCAGGCCATCGTGCTGCGCCGGGCGGGAATCGCCGAGCGCGAGGCCGCGGCGGAGGAGACGCAAGGGTGAATTCCACGGCCGTCGAGGTGGTGCGACTACTCACAGCCACGGGTGGCACGCTCGCCGTCGCCGAGTCGCTGACCGGCGGTCTGGTCGCGGCGGAGATCACATCGGTCCCCGGAGCGTCCAAGGTCTTCCGAGGCTCGGTGACGGCGTACGCCACCGGGCTCAAGCACGAGCTGCTCGGCGTCGACGCCGGCCTGCTGGCGGCGCGGGGAGCGGTGGACGCGCAGGTCGCGGCGCAGATGGCGGCCGGCGTGCGCAAGGCGCTGGGTGCCGACTGGGGTCTCGCGACCACCGGCGTGGCCGGCCCGGACGCCCAGGACGGACAGCCCGTGGGAACGGTCTTCGTGGCCGTGGACGGACCGTTCGGCGCGGATCCCGGTTCCGCCGCTGGCGGAAAAGTGGAGGCCCTGCGGTTGAACGGCGACCGGGCGGAAATTCGTAGAGAGAGTGTACGGAGCGTACTCGCACTGCTCCTGAGCGAGCTTGCGGGCGAACAGACCGGGAACGAGCGGGCACAGGATACGGAACAGAACGGGGGGTTTTGATGTTTGCAGCCCTGAGTGAACACGACATCGCTCCCCGCACGGCCGCAGCGCGAGGCGGTACGGTGGGGCGTGAAGGATGCGGCTACGCGGTCCGAGGAGGGAGCCACCGATGATTCTGCTCCGTCGCCTGCTGGGTGACGTGCTGCGTCGGCAGCGCCAGCGCCAGGGCCGTACTCTGCGCGAAGTCTCCTCGTCCGCCCGAGTCTCACTCGGCTATCTCTCCGAGGTGGAGCGGGGGCAGAAGGAGGCATCCTCCGAGCTGCTCTCCGCCATCTGCGACGCGTTGGACGTACGGATGTCCGAGCTCATGCGGGAAGTGAGCGACGAGCTCGCCCTCGCGGAGCTGGCACAGTCTGCAGCGGCCACCCCCAGCCAGCCTGTGCCCACGTCGGTTCGTCCGATGCTGGGTTCCGTGTCGGTGACCGGTGTGCCTCCGGAGCGGGTGACCATCAAGGCACCCGCCGAGGCGGTGGACGTGGTCGCCGCGTGAGACGCACGTGCGCCGGCCCCTGAGTCGGCGCGGGCACGTGCGCAGGTACGTGCACTGGCAAGTGTGAGGCCCCGGCCGGGGCTTCTCCGGGAAGACCCGGAGAGGGTGCGGTCGGGGTTTTTCGCGTCCGGGTCCGTTTGCCGGTGCCGATGGTCGAGGTCATCGTGGAGGGGCACTGCGGGGGCCGACCACCGGAGGTACGGATGTACGTCGTGAAGAGTCCTCTGTCCGACGCCGACCTGAAAGTCGTCTCCCAGGCGCTGCAGGGCGCGCTCGTCGATCTGGTCGACCTGTCGCTCGTCGCCAAACAGGTCCACTGGAACGTCGTCGGGCCGCGCTTCCGTTCGGTGCACCTGCAGCTCGACGAGGTCGTGGACGTCGCCCGCGCCCACTCCGACACCGTGGCGGAGCGTGCCTCGGCGCTGGGCGTCCCGCCGGACGGACGCGCGGCGACCGTGGCCGCCGGCAGCGGGATCGAGGCGGTGGCGGAGGGCTGGGTCAAGGACTCCGACGCGATCGGGACGCTGGTGGCCGCTCTGGGGGCGGTGATCACCCGTATGCGGGAACGGGTGGCGGCCACCGGCGACGCGGATCCGGTGAGCCAGGACATCTTCATCGGGATCACCGCCGATCTCGAGAAGCATCACTGGATGTTCCAGGCGGAGAACGCGTGAGACCGCGGCTCTGTCGGGTCGTACGGCCGGGCCGGCCGCCGGGTCGTCCGGCCGGGCGGACCTGATGCTCCCGGTCGTCCGGGGGGTGCGGGTGCTCCCGGTCGTCCGGGGGCGTGATGCTCAGGGTGCTTCGAGTGTTCCCCCGGGGACGGGCGGGGCACGGCGGGTTGCGGGGTGCGCCGGTGTGCCATGCGTGCGCCCTGCCGGAGAGGGGGGAGCGCGCTTAGCGTCGTCGTCCCGCGGAGTGGACGGGGCGTGGTCGCGGGCGCCGTCCACTCCTCTCGCCGGCTGCGGCGGGTCCGGCGCGGGCGAGAAAGGCCCGGCGTCTGAGGGATTCCGCGTGCGGAAGTGCTTCGGGTGACGCTCGGGCTGGAGGTGACGGGACTGTGGCGAGGCGAATAGCCGGGGGCGGGTGGGGGCGTGGGCGGGTGGCCGCTGCGGGCCTCGGCCTGGGAGCCGGGGTTGTGTGGTGGTGGGCCGTGGTGCGGCTCGCGGTGGCGCCGGACGCCGGCGTGCTGGAGGGCGCGGTCGCGGCCGGAGGGTGGGGTCTGAGCCTGCTTCCGGTGCACTGTGTCGCCAAGGCGCGGGCGGCGGGCTCGGTTGCCGACGGGCGGTGGCGGGGCGCTTGGCGGGGGGACGGACGCGGCTCGGCACGCGGGGACGGCGGGGACGGCGAAAACTGCGGAGACCACGAGAGCTGCGGGGGCCGCGAGGACGGCCGGGACCGCGGAGGGGGCGACGGGGGCACGAGGAGGGAGTGACGTGAGGCGAGCGTGGTGTGGGTCGGGGCGGGGAGACGTGGCCTGGGCACCGGCGTGGACCCGCCGCCGGCTACCAGGGCATGGCCACGCCGCCGTTCGGGCGGAGGATCTGGCCCGTCGTGAACGCCGACGCGTCCGAGGCCAGGTGGAGGACCGCGTGAGCGACGTCCTGCGGTGCGCCCACCCGGCCCAGCGGTGACATGCGGGACATGAGCGCCTCCGTGTGCGCCTGTGCGCCGGTGTCGTGGCGGTCGGTCATCGGTGTGCGGATCCAGCCCGGGGCGACGGCGTTGACGCGGATGCCGTGCCGGCCCACCTCCGTCGCCAGGGTCTTCGTCAGCTGGACGACGGCCGCCTTGGCGGCGCCGTAGCAGAGCAGGCCGGGGCCTCCGGTGTCCACGGCGCCGGACGCCATGGTGACGATGCTGCCGCCGGCGCCACGTGCCAGCATCAGCCGGGCCGCCTCCTGGCACGCGTACAGCACGCCCTTGAAGTTGACGGCCAGAACGCGGTCGAGATCCTCGTCGCGGGTCTCCAGGACCGGACTGCTGTGCATGATCCCGGCGACCGCCGCCATGACGTCCAGGCGCTCGCACGACTCCACGGCATGCCGCACCTGGGCTCGGTCGGTGACGTCGAGGCGGTGGGTGTGGGCGGCGCCGCCCTGAGCCTTGATCAGGGTCGCCGTCTCGTGCAGCCCCTCGACATCCCGGTCCGCCGTGTGTACGGTCGCGCCCGCCTGGGCGAGCAGGACGGCACAGGCACGGCCGATTCCGCTGGCGGCGCCGGTGACGAATGCGATGCGTCCGGTGAGGTCGTACGCCTTCACGGCCATGAAAGGACGGTACGAGGATTTCTGACGGTCCGTCAATCGGTGGGCGTTCACTGCGCGGTGCGGGGGAGGCGGCGGGTGTGACGCGTCGGCGGTGAGGCGGGTGCCGGGACCGGGCCCGTCTGGCAGACGGGGCACCAGTACGTGGGGCGTTCCCGGGAGCCGTCGCCCTGGTCGGCCACCCGGATCGGGGTGCCGCAGCGCAGACAGGGGCGGAAGGCGCGGCCGTAGACGAACAGGTCCTGGCCGCGGCGGCCGGTCGTGTTGCGGTTCGGGCGGTCGCGATTGGCCTCCAGGAGCTTTTTCGCCAGTGCGGGCAGCTTCGCGGCGCGGTCGGCGGGGAGGGTGCCGACCGGGAGCCACGGCGTGGCGCCCAGGAGGAAACAGAGTTCGCTCTTGAAGACGTTCCCGATGCCGGCGAGATTGCGCTGGTCGAGGAGGGCCTCGCCGAGGGCGCGCGCGGGGTCGGTGAGGAGGTTGGCGAGCGCCTGCTCGGGGTCCCAGTCGGGGCCCAGCAGGTCGGGACCGAGGTGGCCGACGGCCCGCTGCTCCTCGCCGGTGCGCAGCAGTTCGAGGACGGGCAGGCGGTACCCGACGGCCGTGCGGTCGTGGGTGCCGAGGACGGCCCGGATCTGGTGCTCCGGGCCGCCGGTCCAGCGCTGGCCGTTCGTGTACACCTTCCACGAGCCGTCCATCCGCAGGTGCGAGTGGAGCGTCAGGCCGCCTTCGACCCGGGTGAGCAGGTGTTTGCCGCGCGCGGTGACGCCGAGGACGGCGCGGCCGGTGAGGTCCGCGGTGGCGAACTTGGGGACGCGCAGATCGGAGCAGGTCAGCACCTTGCCCGCGAGGGCCTCGTTGAGTCGCCTCGCGGCCTGCCAGACGGTGTCACCTTCGGGCATGCGTCAAGGGTGACACGGGGGACAAGGGCCGGCTCGGGGGACGGAGGGGGCTCATCGTCGTCATGCGCGCAGCCGCAGGCCTCGCGGGGTCGCGATGAAGCCGGCCCTTTCCAGCAGGGCGCCGATGGGCGAGGTGAGGGCCGAGCTGCCGTTGACGCGCTCCACCGTGACCGTGCCCAGGGCGCCCGCGCGCGCGGCCTCGGCGAGGGCCTGCGCGGCGGCGTGCAGCTGTGGGTCGTCGGCGGGTGCCCCCTCGCTGTCCGCGACGGAGGGCCAGGCCAGCAGGGTCTTGCCGCCGCGCTCCATGTAGAGCGTCAGTTCGCCGTCGACGAGGACCACCAGGGAGCCGGCCTTGCGGCCGGGCTTGTGTCCGGCGCCGCTCGGCGGCTCGGGCCAGCCGAGAGCGGCGCCGTAGGCGTTCGCGGGATCGGCGGCGGCGAGGACGACGGCGCGGGAGGCCGGGGACGCCTCGCGACCGCCGTGACGCACGCCGCCGTGGCCGGGTCGGCCGGGGAAGCCCGCGGCGTTCGGGAACGCGCCGCCGCCGCGGCCTCCGCCCGTGCCGGGGGAGGCGAGGTCGCGGGGCGAGACGTACTCGTCCGAGGAGGCCGGACCCCTTCGAGGGGCGGGCGGCGAGGGGAAGGAGGCGCGGTCGCCCGGAACGTCCCACGCGTCGTCGGCCGGGAGGTCGTCGGGGAAGACGAAGTCGTCCTGGGTGTGCGGGGTCGGGTTCGGGCCGGGCAGTGCCTCGCCGCGGTCGCGGGCGTTGGCCACCGCACGCAGGCGGTCCACGGCGCCGTCCATGGCGAACTGGGCGGCGCCGAGGCCCTCGACGACGTACCCGCGGCGGGCCTGGCCGCTCTCCTCGAAGACGGACAGGATGCGGTACGTCGCGGAGAAGCCGCCCTCTACGCCCTCGGCCGCGACCGCTCCGCGCGTCACCACGCCGTGCCGGTCGAGGAGCGTGCGGGCGAGTGCGTGGGCGCGGACCGTGGGATCGGGCTCGTGGGCGGGGAGGAGGGACCAGCGGCCGGCGACGGTCGGGGGGCCGCCACGGGAGGCGGGGCGGGCCCCGGCAGTCAGCGAGCCGTAGCGGCCGCGCGGGACCGCGCGTTTGGCCCGGTGGGCCGTGGACCCGGCGGTGCGGCCCGAGCCCAGCAGGGAGCGCATCGGGGTCAGCGTGTCGTTGGTGAGCCGACCGGACCACGCCAGGTCCCAGACGGCGTCGGCGAGTTGGGGGTCGCTCGCCTCGGGGTGGGTGGTGGCGCGGACCTGGTCGGCGATCTGGCGGAAGAACAGGCCGTAGCCCCCGGTGAGCGCGTCCAGGACGGACTGGTGCAGTGCCGTCAGCTCGAGCGGGTGGGGCGGGGAGAGCAGGAGTGGCGCGGTGTCCGCCACGTACAGCGAGACCCAGCCGTCCTTGCCCGGCAGTGCGCCGGCGCCGGCCCAGACCACCTCTCCGGCCGCGGTGAGCTCGTCGAGCATCGCCGGGGTGTAGTCCCGCACGCGCGAGGGCAGGACGAGCTTCTCCAGGGCCGAGGCGGGCACCGAGGCACCCTGCAACTGCTCGATCGCGCGCACCAGTCCGTCGACGCCGCGCAGTGAGTGCCCCCTGCCGATGTGCTGCCACTGGGGCAGGAACTGGGCGAGCGCGGGCGGCGGCACCGGTTCCAGCTCATGGCACAGGGCGGCCAGGGAGCGGCGTCGCAACCGGCGCAGGACCGTCGCGTCGCACCACTCCTGGCCGATGCCCGCCGGGTGGAACTCGCCCTGGACGACGCGTCCGCCCGCCGCGAGCCGCTGGAGGGCGCCCTCGGTGACCGCCACGCCCAGGCCGAAGCGGGCGGCCGCGCCGGCGGAGGTGAAGGGTCCATGCGTGCGGGCGTGGCGCGCGAGGAGGTCGCCGAGAGGGTCTTTCACCGGCTCCGTGAACGCCTCCGGCACGCCGACCGGCAGTGCGGTGCCGAGGGCGTCCCGCAGCCGGCCCGCGTCCTCGATCGCGGCCCAGTGCTCGGTGCCGGCGATGCGTACCGGGATGGCGCGGCGGGCGACGGCCAGTTCCCGTGCCCACTGCGGTTCGCCGCCGCGCTCGGCCAGTTCGGCGTCGGTGAGCGGGCCGAGCAGGCGCAGCAGGTCCGCCACGCCCTCGGCGTCCTTCACCCGGCGGTCCTCGGTGAGCCACTGGAGTTCCTGTTCCAGTTCGGCGAGGACGTCCGCGTCGAGCAGTTCACGCAGCTCCGCCTGGCCGAGCAGCTCGGCCAGCAGGCGGGAGTCCAGGGAGAGGGCGGCGGCGCGGCGCTCGGCCAGCGGAGAGTCCCCCTCGTAGAGGAACTGGGCGACGTAACCGAAGAGCAGGGAACGGGCGAAGGGGGACGGCTCCGCGGTGGTGACCTCGACCAGGCGCACCTTGCGCGACTCCAGGTCGCCCATCAGCTCCACGAGGCCGGGGACGTCGAACACGTCCTGGAGGCACTCGCGGATCGCTTCCAGCACGATCGGGAAGGAGCCGAACTCGCTCGCCACCTGCAGCAGCTGAGCGGCGCGCTGACGCTGCTGCCACAGCGGAGTGCGCCTGCCCGGGTTGCGGCGCGGCAGCAGGAGTGCGCGGGCGGCGCACTCGCGGAAGCGCGCCGCGAACAGGGCCGAGCCGCCCACCTGATCGGTGACGATCTGGTCGACCTCGCCCTTGTCGAAGACGACGTCCGCCGCGCCCACCGGGGCCTGTTCGGCGTCGTACTCGGCGCCGGCCTTCATCGGTTCCTGGTCGAAAAGGTCCAGGCCCATCAGGTCGGCGTCGGGCAGCCGCAGCACGATCCCGTCGTCGGCGTGCATCACCTGGGCGTCCATGCCGTACCGCTCGGAGAGCTTCGCCCCCAGCGCGAGCGCCCAGGGCGCGTGCACCTGGGCGCCGAAGGGGGAGTGGACGACGACGCGCCAGTCGCCCAGTTCGTCGCGGAAGCGCTCGACGACGATCGTGCGGTCGTCGGGGATGTGGCCGCAGGCCCGGCGCTGCTCGTCCAGATAGGAGAGCACGTTGTCGGCCGCCCACGCGTCGAGGCCCGCGGTGAGCAGGCGCAGCCGGGCGTCCTCCTCGGAGAGCGAACCGACCTCGCGCAGGAACGCGCCCACCGCGCGGCCGAGCTCCAGCGGCCGGCCCAGCTGGTCGCCCTTCCAGAACGGCAGACGACCCGGAACGCCGGGAGCGGGGGAGACCAGGACCCGGTCGCGGGTGATGTCCTCGATCCGCCAGGAGCTGGTGCCGAGCGTGAAGACGTCACCCACGCGCGATTCGTAGACCATCTCCTCGTCGAGTTCACCGACCCGGCCCCCGCCCTTCTTGGGGTCGGAGCCCGCCAGGAAGACGCCGAACAGGCCCCGGTCGGGGATCGTGCCCCCGGAGGTGACGGCGAGGCGCTGGGCTCCGGGGCGGCCGGTGACCGTCCCGGCGACCCGGTCCCACACCACGCGCGGGCGCAGCTCGGCGAACGCGTCCGACGGGTAGCGGCCGGCCAGCATGTCCAGGACGGCGGTGAACGCTGACTCCGGCAGCGACGCGAAGGGAGCGGCGCGGCGGACCAGGGCCAGCAGGTCGTCCACCTGCCAGGTGTCGAGGGCCGTCATGGCCACGAGTTGCTGGGCCAGGACGTCCAACGGGTTGGCGGGCACCCGCAGGGACTCGATCGAGCCCGTACGCATCCGCTCGGTCACCACGGCCGCCTGGACGAGGTCGCCCCGGTACTTCGGGAAGACCACGCCGGTGGACACCGCGCCCACCTGGTGCCCGGCCCGTCCGACGCGCTGGAGACCGGAGGCCACCGAAGGCGGCGACTCCACCTGCACGACGAGGTCCACCGCGCCCATGTCGATGCCCAGCTCGAGACTGGAGGTCGCCACCACGGCGGGCAGCCGGCCTGCCTTGAGGTCCTCCTCCACGAGGGCGCGCTGCTCCTTGGAGACCGAGCCGTGATGGGCGCGCGCGATGACGCCCGGGGCTCCCTGGGCCGCGCCGGAGCCGCCCATCAGCTGGGCGGGGGAGTGATGCTCGCCCAGGGGCTCCCCGGTGGCGCGCTCGTAGGCGATCTCGTTCAGCCGGTTGCACAGCCGCTCGGCGAGTCGGCGCGAGTTGGCGAACACGATGGTGGAGCGGTGGGCCTGGACGAGGTCGGTGATCCGCTCCTCGACGTGCGGCCAGATCGAGGGGCGTTCGGCGCCCTCGGTGCCCTCGGCGACCGGGGAGCCGCCCAGCTCGCCCAGATCCTCCACCGGCACGACGACCGAGAGGTCGAACGCCTTGCCGGACTTCGGCTGGACGATCTCCACCTTGCGGTGCGGGGAGAGATAGCGGGCCACCTCGTCGACCGGACGGACCGTGGCCGACAGGCCGATGCGACGGGCGGGCCTGGGCAGCAGCTCGTCCAGTCGCTCCAGGGAGAGGGCGAGGTGCGCGCCGCGCTTGGTGCCGGCGACCGCGTGCACCTCGTCCAGGATCACCGACTCGATGCCGGTCAGCGCCTCGCGGGTGGCCGACGTGAGCATCAGGAAAAGCGACTCCGGCGTCGTGATCAGGATGTCCGGCGGGCGGGTGGACAGCGCACGGCGCTCGGCGGGCGGGGTGTCGCCGGAGCGGATGCCGACCTTGATCTCGGGCTCGGGCAGGCCCAGACGCACGGACTCCTGACGGATACCGGTCAGTGGACTGCGCAGGTTGCGCTCCACATCGACCGCGAGCGCCTTGAGCGGGGAGACGTAGAGGACCCGGCAGCGTTTCTTCGGATCGGCGGGCGGGGGCGTCGAGGCCAGCGTGTCCAGGGCGGCCAGGAAGGCGGCCAGCGTCTTGCCGGAACCCGTCGGGGCCACCACCAGCACGTCGGAGCCCTCGCCGATGGCTCGCCACGCGCCGGCCTGGGCCGCGGTGGGCGCGGAGAACGCCCCCGTGAACCAGCCGCGGGTCGCGGGGGAGAAGCCGTCGAGGGCCCGGTGTGCGGAGCTGACCATGCGTCCATCCTGCACCCCTCCACTGACAATGGCCCTGAGCTGCGAGAACACGGCGGGTGAAGCGATGTGTGGAGCAGCGGAAGGTCATGTTCCGAGCCCCGTCGGCGGCCGGGAGGCTCGTCGCGGAGAATGGTCGGGTGGCGGGTTCGGGTTCTCGAGAGCGGGCGCGGCACTGGCAGTACCCGGAGCTGCCCGGTGTCGACCTCCTGCGGGCCCGCTATGTCCGCAAGACGTTCGTGCGGCACACCCATGAGCACTTCGTGATCGCCGCCATCGCCGACGGCGTGGAGGTCTTCCGGCACAGCGGCTCCGATCGGCACGCGGGAGCCGGAGCGCTCGCCCTGGTCAACCCCGACACCCCGCACACCGGACGGGCCGGAGTGCCCGAGGGGTGGCGGTACGGGGCGGTCTATCCGTCCCCCGGCCTGGTGGCCGAGATCGCGGCCGAGACGACGACCCTTCGCGGCACCCCGGGCTTCGTCAGCCCCGTACTCGACGACCCCTACGCCGTCGGGCTCGTCCACCAGGTGCTCCGAGCCGCCGAGGAGGGCAACGCGCTGGCCGCCGACACGCTGCTGCGGGTCGCCGTCACGCGGCTGCTGCGGCTCAACGGCGGGCCGCTGCCGCAACGGGAGGTGGGGTCAGCCGGGGCACGGATCGCCGCACGCGCACGCGGTGTGCTGGAGGAACGACTGGCGGCCCCGCCCACGCTGGAACAGCTGGCAGCGGATCTGGGAACCAGCCCGTTCGCCCTGCTGCGGGCCTTCCGGGACGCGTACGGACTTCCGCCCCACGCCTGGCTCACCGACGTCCGCGTGCGTCGGGCGCGACGGCTGCTGGACGCGGGGACGGCGCCGGCCGAGGTGGCCGTCATGGTGGGATTCACCGACCAGCCCCACCTAAACCGCCATTTCGCACGCATCGTGGGAGTCCCCCCGGGCGCGTACCAGCGGGAGCGCAAGAACGTACAAGACCCGCCCGGGCCGCTGCTCGTATCGTCCCGGTCGTGGCAGAACAGACAGCTTTGACGGACATACGAGCCGACGGCGGAGCAAAGCCCGACGCCGCCGTCGTACGGGACTCCCTCGGGGTCGGCATCGCCGTGGGACTCTCCGGATTCGCCTTCGGGGTGACGTCGGCGGGCAGCGGACTCTCGGTGTGGCAGACCTGCGCGCTCAGCCTCCTGGTGTTCACCGGCGCGTCCCAGTTCGCGCTCGTCGGCGCGCTGGCGGCGGGCGGCAACCCCCTGACAGCGGCCGCGGGCGCCTTCTTCCTGGGGGTGCGCAACGCGTTCTACGGGCTGCGGCTGTCGCAGCTGCTGGCCCTCCCGCGCGCGATGCGCCCGCTCGCCGCCCACTGGGTGATCGACGAGACGACCGCTGTCTCGCTGGCGCAGCCGGGGCGGCGCGCCGCGCGCCTCGGTTTCGCGGTCACCGGGCTGACCCTGTACGTCCTGTGGAACCTCACCACACTGTTGGGCGCCCTGGGCGCCGAGGCCATCGGCGACACCGACACGTGGGGGCTGGACGCGGCCGGCCCGGCCGTATTCCTGGCCTTGCTCGCGCCGATGCTCAAGACCGCGGCCGACCGGACCGTGGCCGCGATCGCGGTCCTCCTCGGGCTCGGACTGCTCCCCGTCCTGCCCGCCGGAGTGCCCGTCCTGGCGGCCGCGCTCGCCGTGCCGGTCGTCCTGTACCTCGAGGGCCGGCGCGGAGCCGGCCGCGACGACGCGGAGGAGAAGCGTTGAACACCTGGATCGCGATCGCCGCGACGGCGCTCGGCTGCTACGCCGTCAAACTCGCCGGACTGCTCGTCCCCGCGGGCGCGCTCGAACGACCTCTGGTCAGGCGCTCCGCCGCGCTGCTCCCCGTGGCGCTGCTGGCCGCCCTCACGGCCCAGCAGACCTTCGCGGACGGGCACGCGCTCGTGCTGGACGCCAGGGCCGCGGGGCTGGCCGCGGCCGCCGTCGCCGTCGTGCTGCGGGCTCCCTTCCTGCTCATAGTCGCGGCAGCCGTGGTGGTGACGGCGGGGGCCCGGGCCCTGGGCGGCTGAAGGGGGCGGGACGGACGGCCGGGCCGAGAGAGGACGCGGGCGGCGGACCGGGGTCGCACGCGGGCGGGTAGGGCGGCAGGCGGACGGGAGGTCCGGCGGGGGCGCGGCCGCGGCCTCGTGGACGTCGCGGACGGTGGCCGCCTCCGGTCAGCCGATGGCGCGGCCGTAGGCCCGCAGGGTGCGCAGCGCCTCGATCGTCACGATGGGGCGTCCCTCCAGGGCGGTGCCGGGCGCCCAGCGACGCCAGTGGACGGGCCAGCCGCCGTCCTCCTCCTGCGCGCCGGCGAGGTGGTCCAGGGAGCGCGCCATCTCGTCGTCGGTGAACCACGCGCGCGCGAGGGAGTGCGGTGTCCGCGCGAAGTCGTACGGGAAGTGGTGCTCACCGGGGGCGTAGCCGGAAGGGACCGGCCAGGCGTCGAGGCGGTCCGGCTCCAGCACGACCATCCGGTGTGCGCGCACCAGGCGGCCCAGACGGTCGGCGGCCGACTCCGCGCGCGGGCGGTCGGGAACGGCGTCCAGGAAGGCCACCGCGGCCTGGATCTCGTACGGATGCGACCGCTCCAGGGAGTCCACCGCCTGCCAGCAGAAGTCCGTGGCCCGGAACAGCCAGGCGTGCCACACGTCGTTGCGGTGCAGCAGACCCACCACCGGCCCGGTGGCAAGCAGGTCGCTGGGCGGGTCGTCCACGATCGGGATGAACGGGGCCGCCGGGTAGCCGCGCTGGCTGGGAAGGATCGCCGGCAGCGCGCCGTCGCCGGTGGACACGGACGTCAGGTAGTCGCACATCCGCTCCACGCGCCTGCCGCCGAGACGCCCGACGCAGTCCAGCACCCGCAGGGCGTGCGCGGTGTGCAGGGGCTGGCTGACGGGACCGCGCAGATCGGGCTCCAGCGCGTGGCCGTATCCTCCGTCCTCATTGCGGTAGGCGTCGAGGGCGGTCTCGACGGGGTCGGCGGAGCCGTGCAGGAAGTCGTGCGCGAAGAGGCGCTGCTCCAGTACGCGCGCGGTGAGCCAGACGAAGTGCTCGGCGCGGAAGAGCGGGGAGTGCGCCGGGGGCGTCGGGGGGAGTGGGGATGCTCCGGTTTCGGCCATGCGTCAGACCGTAGGGCGGAAAGCGGTCTCGGCAGGCGCTCACGGATGGGGACGCCCCCGAGGGCGGGATACTGGTGTCATGCGGTTGACGGTCTTCTGGCAGCGGATGGACGAGCACTTCGGCACGGGGTACGCCGAGACCTTCGCGCGCGATCACGTGATGACGGAACTCGGCGGACGTACCGTGCACGAGGCGCTGGCGCAGGGCTGGGCGGCCAAGGACGTGTGGCGCGTGGTCTGCGCGGTGATGAACGTTCCTCAGGAGATGCGCTGATAGGTCGAGAAGATCGCAGGTGGCGGTCCGATTGTCGGCGGCGTAGGCGAGACTTGCTCCGTGGCACCCACTGACGACACCGGGCAGACGGCCCGGAACGCACCCCCGCACGGCACGACGCCGCCCTCCGGGCCTCCTCCGGCCGACGGCGGCGCCGCGCAGGGCGCGCACATGCCGCGCTGGCTGCCACGCGCCATGGTGCTCGCGCTCGCCCTCGTCGCGGCGTTCCAACTCGGCACGTGGGCGTTCCACCAGCTCGTCGGCCTGCTGCTCAACGTGCTCATCGCGTTCTTCCTGGCACTCGCCGTGGAGCCCGCGGTCAGCCGGATGGCCGCCCGCGGGATGCGCAGGGGGTTCGCCACCTGTCTGGTCTTCTTCGGTCTGCTGATCGTGGTCGCCGGCTTCTTCACGCTGCTCGGCTCGATGCTCGCGGGGCAGATCATCAAGATGATCGAGGGCTTCCCGGAGTACCTGGACTCCGTGATCCACTGGATCAACACCACGTTCCACACCGAGCTCAGGCGCGTGGACGTCCAGGAGGGCCTGCTCCACTCCGACTGGCTGCGCAAGTACGCGCAGAACAGCGCGGCAGGCGTCCTGGACGTCTCCACCCAGGTCCTCGGCGGTCTTTTCCAGCTGCTGACGATCGCCCTGTTCTCGTTCTACTTCGCCGCGGACGGACCGCGTCTGCGGCGGGCACTGTGTTCCGTCCTGCCGCCGGCCAAGCAGGCCGAGGTGCTGCGCGCCTGGGAGATCGCCGTCGACAAGACCGGCGGCTACCTCTACTCCCGCGGGCTGATGGCGCTGATCTCCGGGGTGGCGCACTATGTGCTGCTGCAGGCCCTCGGTATCCCGTACGCGCCCGTGCTCGCCGTCTGGGTGGGCGTGGTCTCGCAGTTCATCCCCACCATCGGCACCTATCTGGCGGGCGCCCTGCCCATGTTGATCGCCTTCACGGTCTCGCCGCTGTACGCGCTGTGGGTGCTGATCTTCGTCGTGGTGTACCAGCAGTTCGAGAACTACATGCTGCAGCCCAAGCTGACCTCGAAGACCGTCGACATCCACCCTGCCGTCGCCTTCGGCTCCGTGATCGCGGGCACCGCCCTCCTCGGAGCGATCGGTGCGCTTGTCGCCATCCCGGCGGTGGCCACGCTGCAGGCGTTCCTGGGCGCTTATGTGAAGCGGTACGACGTCACGGACGATCCGCGCGTCCACGGCCACCGGGGACGTGGCGAGGGGCCCGGGCCGCTCGCGCGCGTGCAGCAGCTGTGGACCCGGGCACGCACCCGGACGGGCGGCTCGCGGGACGGGTCCGGCTGAGAGGCGGAAACCGGGCGTCGGGGTTCGGGGGCAGGGCTCGTCGGCAGCCGCAGTAGGTGAGGACCGCCCACACCACTGCGGCCGCGACGACCGCGGCCGCTCAGCAGCCCAGCCGCCGCGGTGATCCGCCACCGCACCCTCTAGCCAGGGGGCCTGCGGGACGACATCAGCCAGGCCGGCGCGGGAAGTGCCAGGACGGCGTGCGGGCTGACTCCGTGCAGCGGCTTGAGCGGGCCCGTGGAGTGGTACGCCGTCTCCTGGTGGCCGGTGCGGGGGAGCACGACCCCGCGCGCCGTCATCGCCGCCCCCGAGGCGAGCGCTGCCAGCAGGATCGCGAACCCGGAACGCACCGCGAGGGCCATCCCCGCCGGGCCGGCCGGCGCCGGAAGGACACCACGGCGAACACCTGCCGGCGACGTGTGAACGTAGCCTCGGGAGTGCCGCGTGGTGCGCTTGACATCAAAATCGAACATCCGTTCTTATGGAGGCTCCGGCGGCTCTCGGAGTGGGGGTTGTTTCCCGCTATGGGCCGATATGCGCCCGAGTTATCCACAGGCCGGACGGGCGTCGAGGCGCATTGTCAGTGGCAGGCGTTAGCGTCTTTGACGTGAAGCGATCGACTCAAGCAAACCGGGTGGAACCCATGGCAGGAACCGACCGCGAGAAGGCGTTGGACGCCGCACTCGCACAGATTGAACGGCAGTTCGGCAAGGGTGCGGTGATGCGCCTGGGCGAGCGGCCGAACGAGCCCATCGAGGTCATCCCCACCGGGTCGACCGCACTCGACGTCGCCCTCGGTGTCGGCGGGCTGCCCCGTGGCCGCGTGGTGGAGGTGTACGGGCCGGAGTCCTCCGGTAAGACGACGCTGACGCTGCACGCGGTGGCGAACGCGCAGAAGGCCGGCGGCCAGGTCGCGTTCGTGGACGCGGAGCACGCCCTCGACCCCGAGTACGCGAAGAAGCTCGGCGTCGACATCGACAACCTGATCCTCTCCCAGCCGGACAACGGCGAGCAGGCTCTGGAGATCGTGGACATGCTGGTCCGCTCCGGCGCCCTCGACCTGATCGTCATCGACTCCGTCGCCGCGCTCGTCCCGCGTGCGGAGATCGAGGGCGAGATGGGCGACAGCCACGTCGGTCTGCAGGCCCGTCTGATGAGCCAGGCGCTGCGGAAGATCACCAGCGCGCTCAACCAGTCCAAGACCACCGCCATCTTCATCAACCAGCTCCGCGAGAAGATCGGCGTCATGTTCGGCTCCCCGGAGACCACGACCGGTGGCCGGGCGCTGAAGTTCTACGCCTCGGTGCGACTCGACATCCGTCGCATCGAGACGCTGAAGGACGGTACGGACGCGGTGGGCAACCGCACCCGCGTCAAGGTCGTCAAGAACAAGGTCGCCCCGCCCTTCAAGCAGGCAGAGTTCGACATCCTCTACGGGCAGGGCATCAGCCGCGAGGGCGGCCTGATCGACATGGGTGTGGAGCACGGCTTCGTCCGCAAGGCGGGTGCCTGGTACACGTACGAGGGCGACCAGCTCGGCCAGGGCAAGGAGAACGCGCGCAACTTCCTCAAGGACAACCCCGATCTGGCCAACGAGATCGAGAGGAAGATCAAGGAGAAGCTGGGCGTCGGCGTGCGCCCGGACGAGTCCGCCGCCGAGCCGGCCACGGACGCCGCAGCGTCCGCCGGCGCGACCGCGGACGACGCCAAGGCGGTTCCGGCTCCCGCAGCCAAGGCCGCCAAGCCCAAGGCCGCGGCTGCCAAGAGCTGATCCATGACACGACGAACGGACTGGGCCGAGTACGTCCACCCCGACGCCCCGCGGGGGACGGGCAGCGGGGTCGACGGCGGCCTGTCCCTGGACGGCGACGACCGGTCGGGCACCGGCCGGGCAGGGGGCGGTGACGAAGGCAGTCCACGTGGCGGGCGTGGGCGCCGTCGGCGCGGCTCCCGGAAACCGTCCACCGAGGACGGAGGCGCTTCTTCCTCGTCGAGGGCCGAGAGGGAGCAGCCTTCGGGGGACCCGGCTGAGCGGGCACGGGCGATCTGCCTGCGCCTGCTCACCGGGACCCCGCGCACGCGGAAGCAGCTCGCCGACGCCCTGCACAAGCGGGAGATCCCCGACGACGTGGCGGAGGAGGTGCTTTCGCGGTTCGAGGAGGTCGGACTGATCAACGACGGCGCCTTCGCGGACGCCTGGGTGGAATCCCGGCACCACGGCAGAGGACTGGCCCGGCGCGCGCTCGCGCAGGAGCTGCGGACCAAGGGCGTCGACCAGGAGCTGATCCAAGAGGCCGTAGGCCGGCTCGACTCCGAACAGGAGGAGGAGACGGCGCGCGAACTCGTCGCCCGCAAGCTGCGCGCGACCCGCGGTCTCGACCGCGACAGACGGCTGCGCCGCCTCGCCGGCATGCTCGCACGCAAGGGCTACCCCGAAGGCCTGGCCCTGCGGGTGGTCCGGCAGGCGCTGGAGGAAGAGGGCGAGGACACGGACTCCCTGGGGGACGACGGGTTCTGAGCGCAGCCGCCACCTTCGTGTGCGCTGATGCAGCGACGTCGGCCAAGGACTGCCAGCAGGTCTCCCGTCGTCGGACGGGGGTTGAGCGACGTCGGCCCCTCCAGGGGCAGGAACGCCTCGCGTCCCCGGAGGACCGAGCACGTTCCCCGTCGGGCGCCCACGCCGTCGCCCACGCCGCCGCGTCCCGCCGCGACATCGGGCCCGCCCGCCGAATCCGCCGCTCGAGGCCGGCCCCTCGGCCCTCGCCGGTGCGGCTACGGCGTCACAGGGAGGCCCGCCGCCTTCCACGCCTGGAAGCCGCCGACGAGATCGGTCGCCCGGTGCAGTCCCAGTCGGTGCAGGGACGCGGCGGCCAGGCTCGACGCGTACCCCTCGTCGCAGATCACGATGGCCCGCACGGCATGGCTCGTGGCCTCGGGGAGGCGGTGACTGCCCTGAGGGTCGAGACGCCACTCCAGTTCGTTGCGCTCGACGACCAGCGCGCCGGGGATCAGCCCGTCCCGCTCCCGCAGAGCGGCGTACCGGATGTCGACGAGCAGAGCCTCGCCCGCGCGGGCGGCGTCGAACGCCTCCCCGGCCTCCACGCGCGCGTAACCGGCACGGACACGCTCGAGCAACTCATCGATCCCCGAGGGCTGTTCGTCGTGCCGCTTGTCGTGCCGTTCGTCGTCGCCCCGCTGTCGCTTCCGGGGCCTGCTCGCGTCGGTCACTGCCAGTCCTCCGGACGCTCGACCTGCTCCAGCCGCAGCACCTGCCCGGTACGGCTGTAGCGGCGGATGCGGGGCAGCGGCGGGTAGTAGGCGTGGACGGAGACAGCGTGTTCCTCGGTGGACTCGTTCAGGACCTCGTGGACGTGGTGGCGGCCGAAGGACCGGCCCCGGCCGGCCGGCAGGGTGCGCGAGCGGTCCACGCCGTCGGACAGCTCCAGAGTCCGCCAGCCGTCGGTGGGCAGCCGGGCGGCGAGCGAGGACTCCTTGAGTGTTCCCCGCGCGGTCAGGAACGCTCCCACCGAGTCGGCGTGGTCGTGCCAACCGGTGCCGGTGCCCGGAGGCCAGCCGATCAGCCAGGCCTCGCTGCCGCCCGGTCCCTCCAGACGCACCCAGGTACGGCCCTGCGGATCGAGAGGGAGCGAGGCGATCAGCGCGGCGTCCGCGGCCGTACGCCGGACGAACTCGAGGAGGTCCGCCTGCGTGGGCGCGGCGGCGGAAGGGGGCGACGAGGGGGTGGCGGGGAAGGAGGAAAAGAGGGGTGCGGAGACAGACACGGAAGCCGTCCTGGGAACGTTCGCGGAGGGCGCGGGCCGCACACGTGCGGGGGCGCATCGGCGGCGCGCGCCGGGGGGAAGGGTTGCGAGTTCAGCAGGACGGACGACACACGCAGCCCGCATAGCGGACGAGGTCCATATGGACCCTCCGCCACAGGCGTACATCGGTGTCGGTCACGATCCGGAGTACAGCATGCCGGTGCACCGAGGTCAACTCACCGTCACCCTGTGGACCGCACGGTGACGACGGCGCGGGCAGCGCGGCCCGGCGACCGGCCTGTCGCAGGGTCACCGTGGGGCGCTGCCCCGTTCCACGGCCGCCGTCCGAGCCCCTCTCGTCACACCGGTCCGCAGCCGCCCGCCGTCGCGCCGCACCGTCACCTCCGAGCCCCCGCTCGCGCTCACGCTTGGTGGCCGCGCTCTCGCCGCGAAGCCCCGGCATCCCGCCGCCGCGGAGTTGGCCGTCATGTGGCCGTGAAGCCCGCCGTCAGAACAATGCCGGTGGGTGGTCCCATGGCCGTCGAGGCCGTCGAGGCCGTCCTCACGTCGCTGCGGAGGCCGCCCGGGCTCCCGCGGCGGACGTCTCCTGGGCCGACTGCGCCGGGCCGCCCACGGCCGCCTCCGCCGCGGCGTACAGGTCGGCCGCGCGCACCCCGTTGAGCGCGGTGACGAGATGGCCGTCCGGCCGGATCAGCAGGACCGTATGGGCGGCCGCGCCCGGGTAGCTCTCGGCCACCAGCAGCTCGGCGGGGCACGGCAGGGCCGTCACCGCGGCGGCCAGCCGGGGCATGATCCCGGCGCCGACCCAGTGCCGGCGCTCCCACACGCCGGTGCCCGGTGCGATCAGCAGCACCAGCAGGGCGCCCCGGCCGAGCCGGTCCCGCAGCTGAACGAACGAGCCGTCCTCCCCGGTCACCCGGATGTCCTCGACGGGTGCGCCGGGGGATGTGTCCACCGGGGCCTCCGCCTCCAGGTGCCGGGGCGCGAGGGGGGACCCGGCGTACGATCCCGGCGCGCCCAGCGGGCCGCGTCCCAGGTGGCCGTCGGTGAGCAGCGCGTCGTGACCGCGGGCCGCGCCGGGGACGTACGCCCTGATGCCCCCGCCGCCGCGCAGCAGCGGGAGCGCCTGGTCGGCGGCCCGCAGCCGGGCGGCGACGACCGCGCGGCGCTCGGCCTGGTAGCTGTCGAGAAGTGCCTCGTGCGGCCCGTGATGCCAAGTCAGGGCCAGCTTCCAGGCGAGGTTGTCGGCGTCCCGCAGGCCCTCGTCCAGACCCTGGGTGCCGAGCGTGCCGAGCAGGTGGGCGGCGTCCCCCGCGAGGAAGACCCGGCCCACGCGCCAGCGCCGGGCGAGCCGGTGGTGCACGGTGTGCACGCCGGTGTCGAGCAGCTCGTACGGGGGCGTGGAACCGCCGCTCCAGCCCGCCAGGGTCTCGCGGACACGCGCCACCAGCACCTCGGGCGTGACCAGGTCCTTGCCGGGCGGCAGCAGCCAGTCGAGCCGCCAGACGCCGTCCGGCAGCGGACGGCCCGTGACCTCCGCGGCGGGGGGACCGGAGGTCCGCCACGGCGGGGTCCGGTGAAGCAACGCCTCGCCGTCCCAGGGAAGTTCCGCGCGCAGCGCGGCCACGGCGTGTCGCTCCACCGCCGTACGGCCGGGGAAGCGGATGTCGAGAAGCTTGCGGACGGTGGAGCGGGGGCCGTCGCAGCCGATCAGATAGCTGCCGCGCCACCAGGTGCCCTGCGGGCCGCGGGTGTGGGCGGTGACCCCGGTCGGCTCCTGTTCGAGGCTGTCCAGACGGCTGTCCACGGCGATCTTCGCCAGCCGTTCGCCGGCGAGGGCCGTGCGCAGGAACCCGGTGAGCACGTGCTGGGCGATGTGCAGCGGCGCGGGCTCGGCGTCGTCGTCGAACGCGATCTCCTGCGTCACCTGCTTGCGCCGCATCGACCGCCATCCGGACCAGCGCACCCCGGCGTCGGCGAGGGACGCTCCCGTCAGTCTCTCCAGGAGGGCGACGGTGTCCTCACGCAGCACGACAGTGCGCGCGAGCCGCTGCTCGTCCTTGCCCGGGCCCTCGTCGAGGACCACGGACGGCACCTGCTGGCGCGCCAGCGCCAGGGCGAGCGTGAGCCCCACCGGCCCCGCTCCGACGATGATCACCGGGTCCACGGCGCGGCACTCCCTGCCTTCGACGGTGTCCTCGCGGGCTTGGGTGAACAAGAGGTTGGAGCAGGGTGCACGATCACAGAACGTATGCAACCCATTGTCGTTGTTTGCGTCAAGCGGCGAAAGGCAGTGGCGCGCACGCCACTGCCTTTCGTACCGGACACGTTCCTTGATTCTGCGTCAGATGCCGCCGCCGCCCGCGCCGGTGCCGTAGGAGCCGCCGACCGCGGCCGCGTTCAGGTCGTCGACCTTGTCGACGCCCAGCACCGCGCCCGTGCTGCGCTTGCTGCGCCGCAGGTATCGCTCCAGCCAGCTCGCGAAGCTCGTCAGGACGAAGTTCAGCGCGATGTAGATGATCGCGACGACGATGAAGCTCTGGATCACGTTGGCGTAGTTGGCCGCGAGCGTGCCGCGCGAGTTGAGCAGTTCGGGGAAGTTGAGCATCACGCCGCCCAGCGCGGTGTCCTTCACGATGACCACGAGCTGACTGACGATGGCCGGCAGCATCGCGGTGACCGCCTGCGGGAGCAGGATGCTGCTCATCGTCTGACCCTTGCGCAGACCGATGGCGTACGCCGCTTCCGTCTGGCCCTTGGGCAGGGACAGGATGCCCGCCTTGACGACCTCGGCGAGGACGGCCGCGTTGTAGAGCACCAGACCGGTGACGACGGCGTAGAGAGGCCGGTCCTCGCTGCTGACGTCCGTGTAGCGGGAGTAGAACTCGTTGGCGAACAGCATCAGCAGGAGTACCGGGATCGCCCGGAAGAACTCCACCACCGTGCCGGCCACGCCGCGCACCCAGCGGTGGTCGGACAGGCGAGCGATGCCGAAGACCGCTCCCAGCGGAAGGGCGATCACCATGGCCAGTGCCGCGGCCTTCAGCGTGTTGGCGAGGCCGGGAAGGAGGTACGTCGTCCACGCCTCCGACGTGGTGAACGGCTTCCACAACGCTGAGTCGAGCTGGCCCTTGTCGTCCATCTTCTGCCACACCCACCACAGGAGCAGCAGCAGTAGGACGGTGAAGACCACCGAGAAGAGGACGTTGCGCCGCTTGGCGCGAGGTCCGGGAGTGTCGTAGAGGACCGAGCTCATCGCTTCACCGCCAGTCGCTTGCCGAGCCAGCCCAGGATGAG
Source organism: Streptomyces sp. P3 (assembly GCF_003032475.1). Lineage (NCBI taxonomy): Bacteria > Bacillati > Actinomycetota > Actinomycetes > Kitasatosporales > Streptomycetaceae > Streptomyces > Streptomyces sp. P3. The sequence goes on along the minus strand of NZ_CP028369.1, from coordinate 155,128 downwards.
GCCGGTCGGCAGGGTCAGAACCACGAACCCGAACGCGAAGACCGCGCCGATGAGCAGCGTCTGCGCCTCGTTCTCGATCATCGTCTTCATCAGGAGGGCGGCCTCGGCGACGCCGATGGCGGCCGCCACCGTGGTGTTCTTGGTCAGCGCGATCAGGACGTTGGCCAGCGGTCCGATGACCGAGCGGAAGGCCTGCGGAAGGACGACGAGCGTCAGGGTCTGACTGAAGCTCAGGCCGATGGCCCGGGCGGCCTCCGCCTGACCGAGCGGCACGGTGTTGATGCCGGAGCGGATCGCCTCGCACACGAACGCCGCGGTGTAGGCGGCCAGGCTGAGTACGGCCAGCCGGAAGCCCTGGATGTCGAAGTCCTTGGTTCCCATGGTCATGCCGAAGATGTCGGCGAGCCCGAGCGAGCTGAAGAGGACGATGACCGTCAGGGGGATGTTCCGGACGACGTTGACGTAGACGGTGCCGAACCCGCGCATCAGCGGAACCGGGCTCACCCGCATCGCGGCCAGCAGGGTGCCCCAGACCAGAGCGCCCACGGCGGAGACGGCGGTGAGCTTCACCGTCATCCAGAACGCCCCTAGGACGTCGTAACCATCAAGAAAGTCGAACACGATCTCCCGCGCTTCCGGCTGGGTGGCGTATGGGAAGGGCGCGGTGTGCCGCCGCCGGGATCGCGACGGGCGGCGGCACACCGCGGGAACCCCGCTGTGGCTGAGGTGTGGTTACGAGGCGTTCGGGACGATGACGCCGATCTTCGGGGCGGGCTCGTTCTTGTAGTCCGCCGGGCCGAAGTTGTCCTTGACGGCCTTGTCCCACGCGCCGTCGCTGACCATCTGCTCCAGCGCCTTGTTGATCTTGTCCACGGTCGCCGTGTCGCCCTTCTTGACACCGATGCCGTAGTTCTCGTTGCTGAGCTTGAGGCCCGCGAGCTTGAACTTGCCCTTGTACTGGTCCTGGGACGCGAAGCCCGCGAGGATCGAGTCGTCGGTGGTGACCGCGTCCACGGCGCCGCTCTGCAGGCCGGCGATGCACTCGGAGTAGGAACTGACCTGCTTGAGCTGCGCGTCCGGGGCGATCGTCTTCTTGACGTTCTGCGCCGAGGTCGACCCGGTCACGGAACACAGCCTCTTGCCGTTGAGGTCCGTGCCCTTGGAGATGTCCGAGTCTGACTTGACCAGCAGGTCCTGGTGGGCCAGCAGGTAGGGGCCCGCGAAGTCGACCTTCTTCTTGCGCTCGTCGTTGATCGAGTAGGTGGCGGCGATGAACTTCACGTCACCGCGCGCGAGGGCGTTCTCGCGGTCGGCGCTCTTGGTCTCGACGAACTCGATCTGGTCCGGCTGGTAGCCGAGCTGCTTGGCGACGTACGTGGCGACGTCCACGTCGAAGCCGGCGAAGGACCCGTCGGGCTTCTTCAGGCCGAGGCCCGGCTGGTCGTACTTGATGCCGACCTTGATCTTGCCGCCACCGCCGCTGCCCGCGCTGGCGCTGCTGCTCGTGTCGTCGTCCTTGCTGTCGCCGCCGCACGCGGTGGCGGTCAGGGCGAGGACGAGGGCTGCGGCCGAGGCGGCGGTGACCTTGCGAAGCTTCATGGTGACTTCCTTTTGAGAAGAGTGGTGAAGTTACTGCGAGCGGTGCGGGTTCCGTCGGTGCTACAGGTCAGTGGTGCAGGATCTTCGACAGGAAGTCCTTGGCACGGTCGCTGCGCGGATTACTGAAGAACTGGTCGGGCGCAGCCTCTTCGACGATGCGTCCGTCCGCCATGAACACCACGCGGTTTGCAGCCGATCGTGCGAAACCCATCTCATGGGTGACGACGATCATGGTCATGCCGTCCCGGGCCAGCTGCTGCATGACTTCGAGGACCTCGTTGATCATCTCGGGGTCCAGGGCCGACGTCGGCTCGTCGAAGAGCATGACCTTCGGGTCCATCGCCAGCGCCCGCGCGATGGCGACGCGCTGCTGCTGGCCGCCCGAGAGCTGTGCGGGGTACTTGTCGGCCTGGGTGCCCACGCCAACGCGGTCGAGCAGGGCGCGGGCCTTCGCCGCGGCCTGCGTCTTGTCGGCCTTGCGGACCTTGATCTGGCCGAGCATCACGTTCTCGAGCACGGTCTTGTGCGCGAACAGGTTGAACGACTGGAACACCATGCCGACGTCGGCGCGCAGCCGGGCCAGCGCCTTGCCCTCCTGGGGCAGCGGCTTTCCGTCGATCGAGATGGCGCCGTCGTCGATCGTCTCCAGGCGGTTGATCGTGCGGCACAGCGTCGACTTGCCGGACCCGGAGGGGCCGATGACCACGACGACCTCCCCGCGGGTGATCGTCAGGTCGATGTCCTGGAGAACGTGCAACGCGCCGAAGTGCTTGTTGACGCTCTTCAGGACGACCAGGTCACCGCTCGCGACCGCGTCCTCCTTGGTCACCGATACTTCGGTCATCGCTTCGGGGCTCCGTCCTCCTCGGTTGCGGAGGACAGTAGTGACCCGCCGCGACCAGCGTCATTACATCTGAGGGGAATCTGAGCATCACGATCCGATAGCAATCGGACACATGTCGTAGCACTTGCGACCTGCGCGCGTATCGGCCGAGTAACGGAAGTCCCGCGCAACCGGAACCTGCTTGACTGCGTCCTCGTCCATCGGCGTGACTGCCATGATGCACGCACGCGTGTGCCGCGGTTCTCCGGTACCGGAGAACCGAACACCCGTTTTCGTGAGTCAGACCGTTTGCCCGACGAACCGGAGGAGGCCGGGATGAGACTGCTTCTCGTCGAGGACGACAACCACGTCGCCGCCGCCCTGTCCGCGGTCCTCAAGCGGCACGGTTTCGACGTCACCCACGCGCGCAGCGGCGAGGAGGCGCTGCAGGCACTCGTCCCGGAGGGGCCCGGCTTCGGCGTCGTCCTGCTCGACCTGGGGCTGCCGGACCAGGACGGCTACGAGGTGTGCGGCAAGATCCGCAAGCGCACCGCCACGCCGGTGATCATGGTGACCGCCCGCTCCGACGTGCGCTCCCGCATCCACGGCCTCAACCTGGGCGCCGACGACTACGTGGTGAAGCCGTACGACACCGGGGAGCTGCTCGCCCGGATCCACGCCGTGAGCCGGCGCACCGTCCCCGAGGACGCGGCCGCCGAGGGGGAGAGCGCGCTGCGCCTCGGCCCCGTGCAGATCGAGCTGCCCACCCGGCGCGTCACGGTGGACGGCACGGCCGTCCAGCTGACCCGCAAGGAGTTCGACCTGCTGGCGCTCCTCGCACAGCGACCCGGCGTGGTCTTCCGGCGGGAGCAGATCATCAGCGAGGTGTGGCGCACCAGTTGGGAGGGGACCGGGCGCACCCTGGAGGTGCACGTGGCCTCGCTGCGCGCCAAGCTGCGCATGCCCGCGCTGATCGAGACGGTGCGCGGGGTCGGATACCGGCTCGTCGCCCCGGCCGCGTAGCGGGGATCACTGTTGCGTACGCGTCTGCTGCCGCTCCTCATCGTCCTGATGGCTGCCGTGCTGCTGGCCCTCGGGGTGCCGCTGGCCATCAGCGTGGCGGGCGCCGAGCAGCAGCGGGTGGTCGTCGACCGCATCGACGACACCGCGCGCTTCGCGGCGCTCGCCCAGTTCGTCACCGTCTCCTCGGGCGTGGACGATCCGACGTCGGCGTCCACGAACGAGCGGCGCGAGACGCTCGGCCGGGAACTCGCGAGCTACTACGACGTCTACGGCATTCGTGCCGGGGTCTTCTACACCACCGACACCCCCATGGCTCATGCTCCGCGCGACTGGTACCTCCCCGCATCGGGTGAGGTGCGGGACGCGTTCGAGGAGGCGTCGCTCAGCCGTCGCAGCCACGACCCCCGGCAGGTGTGGCCGTGGCAGCGCAACCGGCTCGTCGTGGCGTCGCCGGTCATCCGGGACGGCGACGTCGTCGCGGTCGTCGTCACCGACTCGCCCACCGGGGCGATGCGGTCGCGGATCCTGCACGGCTGGCTGGTGATCGGCGCCGGAGAGGCCGCGGCCATGCTGCTGGCCATCGGTGCCGCCCTGCGGCTGACCGGCTGGGTGCTGCGGCCGGTGCGCGTCCTGGACGCCACCACCCACGAGATCGCGAGCGGCCGTCTGAAGTCTCGGGTCGCGGTGGCCGGGGGCCCGCCGGAACTCAGGAGGCTGGCCGGCGCGTTCAACGAGATGGCGGACAACGTCGAGGACGTGCTGGAGCAGCAGCGTGCCTTCGTCGCCGACGCCTCACACCAGTTGCGCAACCCGCTCGCCGCCCTGCTGCTGCGCATCGAACTGCTGGGATACGAACTCCCGGAGGGCAACGAGGAGATCGCCTCCGTCCAGCACGAGGGCAGACGCCTCGCCCAGGTCCTGGACGACCTGCTGGACCTGGCCCTCGCCGAGCACGCCGAGGCCGACCTGCGGGTCACCGACATCGGCGCGCTGGCCGCCGAACGCGTCGCCGCCTGGGCGCCCACCGCCAAGGCCAAGGGGGTCCGGCTGGTGGGCGAATGCCCGCCCACCACGGCCTGGGCCGACCCGGTGACGCTGTCCAGCGCCCTGGACGCGGTGATCGACAACGCGGTGAAGTTCACCCCCGGGGGAGAGAGCGTCGAGGTCACGGTCACCGCCGACGGCGCGACCTCCTCGGTCGTCGTCACCGACAACGGGCCGGGGCTGACCGACGAGGAGCTCACGCGCGTGGGCGACCGCTTCTGGCGCAGCGGCCGTCACCAGAACGTCAAGGGCTCGGGGCTCGGCCTGTCCATCTCCCGTGCCCTGCTCGCGGCCGGCGGCGGCTCCCTGTCGTACGCCCGCCACGAGCCGAGCGGACTGACGGCGACGGTGTCGGTGCCCCGGTCGCCGACGTCGTAGCGTGAGCCTCTACGGCTTGACGGAGCGGTAGTAGCGACGGGCGCCCGCGTGCAGCGTGAGCGGGTCGGTGTAGATGGCCGTGCGCAGGTCGACCAGCTGGGCGGAGTGCACGTGCGCGCCGATGAGATCCCGGCTCCTGATGACGGTACGGGTCACCCACTCGGTGAGCCGGGGGTCCACGTCGGTGCGGGTTATCAGCAGGTTGGACACGGCGATCGTCGCCACGGTGGAGCCGTTCTGGATGGTGGGGTAGGCCGACTCGGGCATGTTCGTCGCCCGGTAGTAGCCGGTGGAGTCGTCCTGGTCGTGCATCTTGGCGACGAGCTCGGGGCTGATCGGCACGAACCGGAAGGTGAAACCGTCGGCCAGCTTCTCCAGTCCGGCCGTCGGCACCCCGCCCGACCAGAAGAACGCGTCGATCTTTCCCTGCTTGAGCTGCTCGGGGCCGGTGTCGATGCCCCGCTCCACCGCTCTGATGTCCTTGGCCGGGTCCAGGCCCGCCGCCTTGAGGACCCGCTCGGCGATCAGCCGCACGCCGGAGCGGGGCAGACCCGTCGCCACCGTCCTGCCCCGCAGGTCCGCGATGGACCGGATGTTCGAGTCCCGGGCCACCACCAGCTGGACGTAGTCGTCGTACAGCCGGGCCACCCCGCGCAGCCGGGCGGAGGGGCCGGGATGCTGCGTCTCGTACGTCTGCACCGCGTCGGCCGCGGCGATGGCGAAGTCGGCCTCGCCCGCCGCCACGCGCGCGACGTTCTCCGGCGACCCGTTGCTGGTCGACAGCTTCACGTCCAGGTCGGGCATGTCCTTGGCGAGCGCGGTGCGCAGCTGGGTGCCGTACGCGTAGTAGACGCCGCTCGTCGTGCCCGTGTTGAGGGTGATCGAACCGCTCGGCGGCTCCTCGCCCAGAGGCAGCAGCCACCACAGCAGCAGCCCGAGGACGACGACGCCGGCGGCCGTGCCCTGCAGGGCACGGCGCCTGCCGATGTGGAAGAACGACGGGGACATGAGCGCGATCCTGCCAGCCGGTACGCGGTGCTGGCCAGGGCGGGCTCACCGGGCAGGTTACCGAGGCGGTGACGGACGTGAGCGACGGACGTGAGCGACGGAGCGGAGGGGCGCAACGGGAGGGGCGAACGGGAGTGTCGGTGGCCGTCGATACAGTCGTGGCATGAGTTCCTCGCCCGCCGACCTGGTCCGTGAGTTCCACCGCGCCTTCGGGCTCGACGCCCGCAGCACGCCCACGCGGGTCTCGCCCGGGCTGGCCGCCCACCGCGGGGACCTGCTCGCCGAGGAGGCCGCGGAGGTCGCCGAGGTGTCGGTCACCGGCTCCCTGGACCGGCTGGCCCACGAACTGGCGGACGTCGTCTACGTCGCGTACGGCACGGCCCTGGTGCACGGGATCGACCTCGACGCCGTGCTCGCGGAGATCCACCGGTCCAACATGACCAAATTGGGACCGCACGGTCAGGTCGCCCGTCGCGCCGACGGCAAGGTCCTCAAGGGCGAGCACTACGAGGCTCCGGACGTGTCCGCGGTCCTGCGCCGCCAGGGGTGGGCCGACGGCGGGGAGTGATGCTGCCGGCGGGGCATGAGACCGCGAGGGCCGGGTGAGCCGGGTGGCGGGTCGGGCCTGGAACAGGGCGGCGGGTCGGGCCTGGAACCGGGTGGCGGGTCGGCCGTGGGCGGGTGTACGCCCTCTCTCCGCTTCCCCCGTCCCGCCCACTCGCCGTCTCCCCGCCTCAGTCACCCACGCGGGTCTGCGGGACAGGCTCGGGCAGCTGCGTCGGTGCGCCGTCGGCGCGGGGGCGTCCGCGTCGGGACCTGCGGGCCGCCAGGGGCTCAGTGTAGCGGGCCGTGAGGGGGCCCACGATGACGAGGATCAGGACGTAAGCCGTCGCCAGCGGACCGAGTGAAGGCTCGATTCCCGCGGTGACCGCGAGACCGGCGATGACGATCGAGAACTCCCCGCGCGCCACCAGCGCACCGCCCGCCCGCCACCGTCCCTTGACCGAGATCCCGGCGCGCCGGGCCGCCCAGTATCCCGTGGCGATCTTCGTGGCCGCGGTGACGACCGCCAGGGCGAGCGCCGGGGCGAGAACGGGAGGGATGCTCGCCGGATCGGTGTGCAGGCCGAAGAACACGAAGAAGACGGCGGCGAACAGGTCGCGCAGTGGGCTCAGCAGGGTGTGCGCCCCCTCGGCGACCTCCCCGGAGAGCGCGATGCCCACCAGGAACGCCCCCACCGCCGCCGACACCTGCAGCTGCTGCGCCACCCCGGCGACCAGGATCGTCAGCCCCAATACCACCAGGAGCAGTTTCTCCGGGTCGTCGCTGGACACGAAACGGGAGATGACCCGCCCGTAGCGCACCGCGGCGAAGAGCACGAGGCCCGCGGCGCCCAGCGCGATCGCCAGGGTCACGCTGCCGGCCGCCAAGCCCACCCCGGCCACCAGGGCGGTGACGATGGGCAGATAGACGGCCATGGCCAGGTCCTCCAGGACCAGCACGCTGAGGATCACCGGCGTCTCCCGGTTGCCGACCCGGCCCAGGTCGCCGAGCACCTTGGCGATCACTCCGGACGACGAGATCCAGGTGACGCCCGCCAGCACCACCGCCGCCACCGGCCCCCAGCCCAGCAGCAGCGCGGCGGCCGCGCCCGGCACGGCGTTGAGGGCGCAGTCGACGAGGCCGGAGGGGTAGTGGGCCTTGAGGTTGGAGATCAGATCGCTCGCCGTGTACTCCAGGCCGAGCATCAGCAGCAACAGGATGACGCCGATCTCGGCGCCGGTGGCGACGAACTCCTCGCTCGCGCCGAGCGGCAGCAGCCCGCCCTCGCCGAAGGCCAGACCCGCCAGCAGGTAGAGCGGGATCGGCGAGAACCGGAATCGGGCCGCGAACCGGCCGAGCAGGCCGAGCCCGAGGATGATGGAACCGAATTCGATCAGCAGAACCGCGGAGTGCACTCGCTCACTCCCGCCCGAGGACTGCCGCGGCCGCGTCCACGCCCTCGCGGGTGCCGATGACGATGAGCGTGTCGCCTCCCGCGAGACGGAAGTCGGGCGCCGGGGACGGAATGGCCTCGGCCCGCCGCAGCACCGCCACGATCGAGGCGCCGGTCTCGGTGCGCATCCGGGTGTCGCCCAGCAGCCGCCCGTTCCAGCGGGAGGTCGCCGCCACCTCCACGCGCTCGGCGACCAGCCCCAGATCCGTCGTGTACAGCAGGCTCGCGCTGTGGTGGGACGGCGTCAGCGCGTCGATCAGTGAGCCGGCCTCGGCGGCTGTCAGGCGCACGGATCCGGCGCAGGAGTCGGGGTCGTCGGCCCGGTACACGTTGACGGTGCGGGCACCGTCGCGGTGCGCAACGACCGACAGGTGGCGTTGCTCCCGCGTCACGAGGTCGTACTGGACTCCGATGCCTGGCAGCGGAGTCGTCCGGAGGCGTGGAGCAGGCACGTTTCTTCCCCTTGTCGATCGTCGGCTGGTCGTTCAGTCGCCGCGGTCGTCCCGCGCTCGCCCGCCCGCCGGTGCTCACCGGAGGGCGCCGGCCGTCGTCGGTCGGCACCGAGCGCTCGCGTGACGCCCGTTCGCCTGACGTCCGGTCCGTGACGTCTCCCACGGGTGCCCGCGCCGCCATGCTGCCATTCCGCCGTACGGTGACGACAGGGTGTCGTGACGGATGGACAGGGCCGGCTCCGCACGGCGAGGCCGGCCACGGCGGCGCCATGGAGAGCCGACCGGGACGGCGGCATGCGCGACCGGCTGGAGCCGGCCCGCACCCGCTACACGATCCGCGCCCTCCTCATCGACCCCTGAGGTGTCGCCGACCGTCCCCGCGCATCACGGGGAACGGGCGTTCTCCGGGACCGCCTACCCTTGACGCATGACCAGCAGCAGTGACCGGAGCCTCGCCGTGGACGCGCCCGCACCCAAGAGCTACGAAATCCGCACTTACGGGTGCCAGATGAACGTCCATGACTCCGAGCGATTGTCCGGACTGCTCGAAGAGGCCGGGTACGTGCGCGCCCCCGAGGGGGCGGACGGCGACGCGGACGTCGTGGTCTTCAACACCTGCGCGGTGCGCGAGAACGCCGACAACCGGCTGTACGGCAACCTCGGCCGGCTCGCGCCGCGCAAGGCGAGCCGGCCCGGCATGCAGATCGCGGTCGGCGGCTGCCTGGCGCAGAAGGACCGCGACACCATCGTCAAGAAGGCGCCCTGGGTGGACGTCGTCTTCGGCACGCACAACATCGGCAAGCTCCCGGTGCTGCTGGAACGCGCGCGCGTGCAGGAAGAGGCGCAGGTCGAGATCGCCGAGTCGCTCGAGGCCTTCCCCTCCACGCTGCCCACGCGGCGCGAGAGCGCCTATGCGGCCTGGGTGTCCATCTCCGTGGGCTGCAACAACACCTGCACCTTCTGCATCGTTCCGGCGCTGCGCGGCAAGGAGAAGGACCGGCGCACCGGCGACATCCTCGCCGAGATCGAGGCGCTGGTCGGCGAGGGCGTCAGCGAGATCACGCTGCTCGGCCAGAACGTCAACGCCTACGGCTCCGACATCGGCGACCGCGAGGCCTTCGGCAAGCTGCTGCGCGCGTGCGGCGCGATCGAGGGCCTGGAGCGCGTCCGCTTCACCTCCCCGCACCCGCGCGACTTCACGGACGACGTCATCGCCGCCATGGCCGAGACGCCCAACGTGATGCCTCAGCTGCACATGCCGCTGCAGTCCGGCTCGGACACGGTCCTGAAGGCGATGCGCCGCTCCTACCGGCAGGAGCGCTACCTCGGGATCATCGAGAAGGTGCGCGCCGCCATCCCGCACGCGGCTATCACCACCGACATCATCGTGGGCTTCCCCGGCGAGACCGAGGAGGACTTCGAGCAGACGCTGCACGCGGTGCGCGAGGCGCGCTTCGCGCAGGCGTTCACCTTCCAGTACTCCAAGCGCCCCGGCACGCCGGCCGCGACCATGGAGGGCCAGATCCCCAAGGAGGTCGTGCAGGCGCGCTACGAGCGCCTCGTCGCCCTCCAGGAGGAGATCTCCTGGGAGGAGAACAAGAAGCAGGTCGGCCGCACCCTGGAGCTGATGGTCGCCGAGGGCGAGGGCCGCAAGGACGGCGCCACCCACCGCCTCTCCGGCCGCGCCCCCGACAACCGCCTGGTCCACTTCACCAAGCCGGAGCAGGAGGTCCGCCCCGGCGACGTGGTGACCGTGGAGGTCACCTACGCAGCCCCGCACCATCTCCTCGCCGAGGGCGCCGTCCTCGACGTGCGCCGCACGCGCGCGGGAGACGCCTGGGAGAGGCGCACCGCCGAGAAGGCGGCGAAGCCGGCGGGCGTGATGCTGGGTCTGCCGAAGATCGGCGCCCCGGAGCCAGTGCCGGCGGCCGCGGCGACCGGCTGCGGCTGCGACTGACGGCCTGACACGGGCGGGGCGGGCGGAGGCGACCGCGGGCCGGCCGTCCCCGTGCGCGCGATCGTCGCCCCGTCGGCCTTGGCGGCTTTGTGATCCTCAGGCCTGAGGATGGGTCCGATCGAGGGCCGCCGCCGGGGTGTCCCGCGGGGTTACCCTGCCGATCATGCTTGTCGCTGCCGCAGTCTGCCCCTGCCCGCCGCTCCTCGTGCCCGAGGTCGCCGCGGGCGCCGCGCCCGAGCTGGACCCCGTGCGCACCGCCTGTTCCGACGCGCTGGCCGTGCTGGCGGCCGCCCGGGCGGACCGGCTCGTCGTCGTCGGGCCGGCCGAGCAGTCGGGCCGCGGCCCGCACCCGGAGGGCGCCCGGGGTTCCTTCCAGGGCTTCGGAGTGGATCTCGCCGTCCGGCTGGGCCGCGGCGGCGCGGACACGCCCGCCGGACGTGAGCTGCCGCCGTCCCTCGCGGTGGCGGCCTGGCTGCTCGAGCGGGCCGACTGGTCGGGCGCCCCCGTGGAGGGCCTGGGCGTGGGCGAGTCGCTCGCAGCCGAGCGTTGCGTCGAGGCCGGCCGGCGGATCGGCGGGTCGGCGGGGCGGGTCGCCCTCCTGGTGATGGGCGACGGCAGTGCGTGCCGGACGCTGAAGGCCCCGGGTTACCTCGACGAGCGTGCGGCTCCGTTCGACGCGGCGGTCGCCCGGGCGCTCGGCACGGCGGACGTCGAGGCCCTCATGGCACTGGACGCCGAGCAGGCACACGAGCTCAAGGCGGCGGGCCGGGCGCCCTGGCAGGTGCTGGCGGGCGCCGCCGAGGGCACGGAGCCGGCCGGCGCCCTGCTGTACGAGGACGCGCCGTACGGCGTGGGGTACGTGGTCGCCACCTGGTCGTAGCCGCGCGTGCGCGAAGTCCGGGCACAGCACGGCGGACGGGCGCGCGCGTGTGAAACGCGGCCGCCCGCCGTTCGCGGGTCGGCGCAGAGGTCGCTCAGGAGGCAGGCGGGGGCGTCTTCGGCGGAGTGAAGGTGTCGCCGCCCCCCGCTGAGCCGTCCTTGTGCGCGAGCCGGTCCATGGCGCCCTTGGCCTTGCCGGTGCCCGTGTGGATCCTGTCGCTGTACTTGCCCCTGGTCTTCTCGTCGACGACGTGCGCGGCCTTGTCGATGCCGTGCTGGATCTTGTCCCCGTGCTGGAGCGCGAGGTCCGAGACCTTGCCTTTGGCCGGGGTGAGCTTGCTCTTCAAACTGTGCAAGAGACCCATGGGTCACCTTCCTCGCGGGTTCCTCACGTGCGGGCGCCGTCGTCCGCCGCGCTGTCGGCGGCCTCCTCGGCGGACGGCTGCCGGGGGATTCCGACGCCTTCGCCGGCGGCCTCTTCCGTCTCGCTCTCCGGTTGCGGCCCCGTCTTCGACGAGGCTGTCGGCTCGGTCCCCGTCCCGGGCGTCGGCGACCGGGTCGTCGGCATCGGTCCCGGCGGGCTGCGGTGCCGGGCAGGTCTCGGCCGGCTGCTGCGCCTCCTCGGCGGTCGTCGCCTCCTCCGTGGCGGCTCCCTCCTCCGGCGCCTCCTCCGAAGCCTTCGACCTTCCGAAAAGTCGCTCCAAAACGCTCATATCTACTCCATACGGTACTCGTACGGGCGAAATCCCGCGTCGGCCGGTGCGTCCGTTCGCGCCGCCGAAGGCCGCCGCTCGCGCCAGGGCGACGGGAATCCGGCAACGGGGAACGACGCCGCACGTGTCCCGTCACGTAACTCGTTCGAGGGTGGGCGCGGACGTTTGCGAGACTGGTGGCGTGAGCAGCGCACCCCCCGCCCCCCGCGTCATCGCCGTCGTCGGACCGACCGCGGCCGGAAAGTCCGATCTGGGCGTCTTCCTGGCCCAGCGGCTCGGCGGCGAGGTCGTCAACGCCGACTCCATGCAGCTCTACCGAGGGATGGACATCGGCACCGCCAAACTGACGGCCGAGGAGCGCTGCGGCGTCCCGCACCACCTCCTGGACGTCTGGGACGTCACGGTCACCGCGTCCGTCGCCGAGTACCAGCGGCTGGCGCGGGAGCGCATCGACGCCCTGCTCGCCGCGGGCAGGTGGCCGATTCTGGTCGGCGGCTCCGGCCTGTACGTCCGCGGCGCCGTCGACAACCTGGAGTTCCCCGGCACCGACCCCGAGGTCCGCGCCCGGCTGGAGGAGGAGCTCACGCTGCGAGGTTCGGGAGCCCTGCACGCCCGGCTGGCCGCGGCCGACCCGGAGGCCGCGCAGGCGATCCTGCCCGGCAACGGCCGCCGTATCGTCCGGGCGCTCGAGGTGATCGAGATCACCGGTAAGCCCTTCACCGCCAATCTGCCCGGACATGACTCGGTCTACGACACAGTCCAGATCGGCGTGGACGTGGCCCGCCCGGAACTCGACGAACGCATCGCCCGCCGCGTCGACCGGATGTGGGACGCGGGACTGGTGGACGAGGTCCGCGCGCTGGAGGCCCAGGGCCTGCGCGCGGGCCGTACGGCCTCACGCGCGCTCGGCTATCAGCAGGTCCTCACGGCCCTGAGTGGCGAGTGCACGCAGGACGAGGCGCGCGCGGAGACCGTGCGCGCCACCAAGCGCTTCGCACGCCGTCAGGATTCGTGGTTCAGGCGCGATCCGCGGGTGCACTGGTTGAGCGGGGCTGCGGCTGATCTCACGGAACTGCCGGAGTCCGCACTGGCGTTCGTGGAGCGACCGGTCACAGCCTGATCACGTCATTGCATCGGGACGCCCAGGCCGTCATCCAGGCCTCCCGCGCCGTGCCATCATCGAGCTTCGATCGACCAAGTGGAGTCCGAGTTGGGAGGGCGCGTGGCGATGGAGGCCGGCCCTCGCGACACCGCACACGGCACCGAACACCTCACCACCGAGCGTGGTGAGACGGAGCCGGAGGAAGGCCGTCTGAGCCCGGACGGGCCGGACGAGGACGACACCCGGGGCGGCGTCAGCGACGACGGTCCCGAGCCCGAGGAGATGTTCGCGAGCGGCCCCGAGGTGGAGGTCGAGCTGCGCCCGCAGCGCCGGCTGCGGATCTGGCAGCTCGCACCCATCGTGGCCCTCGCCGCCATCGGCTCCCTGATGTTCGCCTTCCCGCTCGCCTTCGACTTCGGCGACAGCGGCGCCATGATCGCCATGCTCGGGCTGCTGATCTGCTTCTGCGCGGCCGGATGGGGCATGACGGCCGCCCGCCGCGTCGGTTACACGTGGCCCGGGCTGCCCCCGCGCGGCTCCGGGCGCAGACCCGACTGGCGGGTCGCCCTCGCCTACGTCGTGATGGTCGCGGCGGTGGTGGCGCTGGCCGTCTGGCGGGTCGCCAGGCTGCGCTGAGCCTGCCGCGCGGCACGCCGTACGATCGAGGAATGAGCACCCGGATCGCCTTCCTCAAGGGGCACGGGACCGAGAACGACTTCGTGATCGTCCCGGACCCCGAGAACGCCGTAGACCTCTCCCCGGCCCATGTCGCAGCCCTGTGCGACCGCCGCGCGGGCATCGGGGCGGACGGGGTGCTGCACGTCGTGCGGTCCGCGGCGCACCCCGAGGCCGGGCACATGGCCGCCGAGGCGGAGTGGTTCATGGACTACCGCAACGGCGACGGCTCCGTCGCCGAGATGTGCGGCAACGGAGCCCGCGTCTTCGCGCGCTATCTCCAGTACGCCGGACTCGTCACCGACGGCGACCTCGCGATCGCCACCCGCGGCGGCGTGAAGCGCGTGCACCTCGCAAAGAACGGCGACGTCACGGTCGGCATGGGCAGGGCCCGCCTGCCCGAGGGCGACGTCACGGTGAGCGTCGGGGAGCGCAGCTGGCCCGCTCGCAACGTGAACATGGGCAACCCGCACGCCGTCGCCTTCGTGGACGACCTCGCACACGCCGGCGCCCTGCTCTCCCCGCCGCCCTTCAGCCCAGCCGCCGCCTACCCGGACGGGGTCAACGTCGAGTTCGTCGTGGACCGCGGCCCGCGGCATGTCGCCCTGCGCGTGCACGAGCGCGGCTCCGGCGAGACCCGCTCGTGCGGCACGGGCGCGTGCGCCGTCGCCGTGGCCGCCGCGCGCAGGGACGGCGCCGACCCGGCGGCCACCGGAACCCCCGTCATGTACACGGTCGATGTGCCGGGCGGACGTCTGGTGATCACCGAGCGACCCGACGGGGAGATCGAGATGACGGGGCCTGCCGTGATCGTCGCCACAGGAGAGATCGATGCCGAGTGGCTGGAAACAGCCCTTCGGTGACGCTGTGGAGGCTTCGTATCGGAGGCGAGGCACGGCCCGGAGCAATCATCAGGGCCTCCTCGTCCCGATCACGGGGTGCGAATGCCCGATCGAGCTCAGCCTCGGTGGCTCGAAATCGTAAACCTTCGATCCATCGCTCGAATGGGTGATCCGTTTCACGCTCGGCGAGAGGCGGTCGGTCGCACGTGATGGGCTCGGTAGCATCAAGCACCGGCCCGGACGGGGGACCGTTCAACCAGTCCCCTGAGCCGTGTCCGCCCTGGGACACCCCGTCCGCCGGTCGACGCAGCCGGAGGTACCCATGAGTGCGGAGGCCACGAACCCTGCGACCCCAGGCCCGGTAACCCCGGCCACGCCCCGCAGGCGCAGCCTTCCCCGGATCGACCTGCGCCGCCTGGGCCGGGCCGCGCTGCTCGGTCCCGCCTCCCGCGGCCGGCTGCCCGACGCGATCAGCCACGTCGTCGAGGTCCATCGCGCGCACCACCCCGACGCCGACCTCGAACCCCTGCGACGCGCCTATGTGCTCGCCGAGTCCTCGCACCGCGGGCAGATGCGCAAGAGCGGCGAGCCCTACATCACCCACCCTCTTGCGGTGACGTTGATCCTCGCCGAACTCGGCGCGGAGACCACCGCCCTGACGGCCTCACTCCTCCACGACACCGTCGAGGACACCGATGTGACGCTCGATCAGGTCGGCGAGGAGTTCGGCGCCGAGGTGCGCTATCTCGTCGACGGCGTCACCAAGTTGGAGAAGGTCGACTACGGCGCGGCCGCCGAACCCGAGACGTTCCGCAAGATGCTCGTCGCCACCGGCAACGACGTCCGCGTGATGTCGATCAAACTCGCCGACCGGCTGCACAACATGCGCACCCTCGGCGTGATGCGCCCCGAGAAACAGGCGCGCATCGCCAAGGTGACCCGTGACGTCCTCATCCCGCTCGCCGAACGCCTCGGCGTCCAGGCCCTCAAGACGGAGCTGGAAGACCTCGTCTTCGCGATCCTGCACCCCGAGGAGTACGCGCACACCCGCGAGCTGATCGCCGGCAACGCCGCGCAGGAGACCGACCCGCTCGCCGAGTTCTCCGACGTGATGCGCACGGTGCTGCGCGAGGCCGGCATCCAGGCCGAAGTCCTCATCCGGCCACGGCACTTCGTCTCCGTCCACCGGGTCTCCCGCAAACGCGGCCGGCTGCGGGGCTGCGACTTCGGCCGGCTGCTGGTGCTGGTGAACGAGGACGCCGACTGCTACGCCGTGCTGGGCGAACTGCACACCTGTATGACGCCGGTCGTCTCGGAGTTCAAGGACTTCATCGCGGTGCCCAAGTTCAACCTGTACCAGTCGCTGCACACCGCGGTGGCCCGCGAGGACGGCCAGGTCGCGGAAGTCCTCATCCGCACACACCAGATGCACAAGGTCGCCGAGGCCGGCGTCATCGCGCTCGGCAACCCCTACACGGCCTCCGCGGACGAACAGAGCGGCCCGGGCGCGCCCGCGGACGAGGAACGCGTCGACCCCACCCGGCCCGGCTGGCTCTCCCGGCTCCTCGACTGGCAGGAGGCCGCGCCCGATCCCGACACCTTCTGGTCGACCCTGCGCGAGGACCTCGCCCAGGACCGCGAGATCACCGTCTACCGCCCCGACGGCGGCGCCCTCGGCCTGCCCGAGGGAGCCACCTGCGTGGACGCCGCCTACGCGCAGTACGGCGAAGACGCCCACGCCTGCATCGGCGCCCGGGTGAACGGCCGGCTGGCGACCCTCAGCACCGTCCTGCGGGACGGCGACACCGTCCAGCTCCTCATGGGCCAGGACCCCGCCTCGGAACCCTCCCGGGAATGGCTGGAGCACGCCCACACCCCCGCCGCCCGGATCGCCATCCAGCGCTGGCTGACCACGCACCCGGCGCCCGCCGAGGACGCCCCCGCCGAACCCGTCGCCGGCCCCGCCGAGACCGCACAGCCGGCCCTTCGGTCCTCGGCCGACACCGCCCCGGCGGACCCGTCCGCCCCGCGCCCCGGAGCCGCCGTCACCGTCGTCGACCGGCCCGAAGCGAACGTCCGGCTCGCCGGGTGCTGCACGCCCGTCCCGCTCGACGAGGTCACCGGCTTCTCGGTGCGCGGGGGAGTGGTGACCGTGCACCGCGTCGAGTGCGCCGCCGTGGCGCGCATGGCGGACGCGGGGCGCGAGGAGGTCACCGTGAGCTGGGGCGACACCACCGGATGCCGTGTCACCCTGGTCGCCGAGTCGTTCGGACGCCCCCACCTGCTCGCCGACCTCACCGAGGCCATGGCGCTCGAGGGCGCCGAGATCGTCTCCGCCACCGTCGAACCACCGACCCAGCAGCGGGTACGTCACACCTACACCGTCCAACTGCCCGACGCGGCCCACCTGCCCGCCCTGCTGCGGGCCATGCGCGACGTGCCCGGCGTGTACGACGTGGGGCGCGCGCAGCACCACGCCGCGGCCCCCTCCGGGACGAGGTAGGTCTGCCCACGCGCGCGGGAGCCACCCGTTCGAGTGGGCCGGGCGCGCGTCGCCGACGCGGCACCCACGCCCGCTGGTAGCGGTGGTGCATGCTGCTCACCCCCCGCGCCCGGCTGAAGTCCGCGCTGCTCGCCTCGGCCGTCTCCGTCTGCCTCGTCGCCGCCGGCGCGCCGGCGGCCCCGCTCGGCGTCGGCGACCGCCTCTTCCCGCACCTGGGCAACCCCGGCTACGACGTCGCGTCGTACGACCTGTCCTTCACCTACTCCGGCGCCAACGACAAGCCGCTCCAGGCCGTCACCGTCATCAACGCCTGGACCACCGCCGCCCTGGACCGGATCAACCTCGACTTCGCGCACGGCAAGGTCGACTCGGTCGAGGTGAACGGCAGTCCGGCCGCCTTCACCGGTGTGGACGACGACCTCGTGATCACTCCGCGGGACACCCTCGTCCCGGGGAGCTGGATGCGCATCACCGTGCGGCACACCAGCGATCCCGTGATGAGCGGCGACCGCGACGGCGGCTGGGTCAGGACCGCGGACGGCCTCGCCATGGCCAACCAGGCGGACGCCGCCCACCTCGTCTTCCCGTGCAACGACCACCCCTCCGACAAGGCCGTGTTCACCATCCGGGTGACCGCGCCGGACGCCTACACGGCAGTCGCGGGCGGGCTGCTCGCCGGAGTGGAGAAGACCGGCGGGACGACCACCTGGACGTACCGGGGCCAACACCCCATGGCGACCGAGCTCGCCCAGGTGTCCGTGGGCCGCTCCACGGTGGTACACCGCGAGGGGCCGCACGCGCTGCCGCTGCGGGACGTCGTGCCCACCAAGGACCGTGCCCTCCTCGAGCCCTGGCTGAAGAAGACCCCCGAACAGATCGCCTGGCTGGAACGCAGGGTCGGTCCCTACCCCTTCGAGACCTACGGGCTGCTCATGGCCGACGCCTCCACCGGGTTCGAACTCGAGACACAGACGCTGTCCCTCTTCGAGAAGAGCCTCTTCACCCAGCCCGCCTACCCCAAGTGGTACGTCGAGTCGATCATGGTGCACGAGCTGGCCCACCAGTGGTTCGGTGACAGCGTCTCCCCGCGCACCTGGTCCGACCTGTGGCTGAACGAGGGACACGCCACCTGGTACGAGGCGCTGTACGCGGAGGAGAAGTCGGGTAGCACCCTGGACGCGCGCATGAAGGCGGCCTACGGCGCCTCCGACCGCTGGCGCGCCGCGGGAGGACCGCCCGCGCTGCCCCGGGCGCCGAAGGCCGGCCAGAAGATCAGCATCTTCCGCCCCAACGTGTACGACGGCGCCGCGCTCGTCCTGTACGCGCTGCGCCAAGAGATCGGCCGGGCCGCGTTCGCACATCTGGAGCGCGCCTGGACGCACAACCACCGGGACTCGACGGCGAGCACGGCCGACTTCGCCCGCCTCGCCGAAACCGTCTCCGGACGCGACCTGACCCCGTTCTTCAGGGAGTGGCTCTACGGAGAGAAGACCCCGCCGATGCCGGGCCACCCGGACTGGAAGGCGGCGGCGCCGGTCGTGAAGCATCCGGCCGGGAACGCCCCGAAGTCCGCCCCACAGGCTCCGCCCGCCGCGAAATAAGGCCGTGACGAGACGGGCCGTGCCGTGCGACCATCGTCAGGTCGCCGCGGCACGGGACACGGGAATCTCCCGGGCTCCTCGTGCGTTGTGCAGCGTGTAGGCGCCGACTCGGCATCTCCAACGACGTAAGGATCCAATGACCTCCTCTTCTTCCTTTTCCCAGGACACCCAGCGCATGGCGCACGCCTACCCCGAAGGTCTTCGGGCCGATGCCCTGATGGAAGAGGACGTCGCCTGGAGTCACGAGATCGACGGAGACCGGGACGGCGAACAGTTCGACCGTTCCGAGCGCGCGGCGCTGCGCCGCGTGGCAGGCCTCTCCACCGAGCTCGAGGACGTCACCGAGGTCGAGTACCGCCAGCTCCGCCTGGAGCGGGTCGTGCTCGTGGGCGTCTGGACCACGGGGACCGCACAGGACGCGGACAACTCCCTCGCGGAGCTCGCCGCCCTCGCGGAGACCGCGGGCGCGCTCGTGCTCGACGGCGTCATCCAGCGCCGCGACAAGCCCGACGCGGCCACCTACATCGGATCCGGCAAGGCGAACGAGCTGCGCGACATCGTGCTCGAGACGGGCGCCGACACCGTCATCTGTGACGGTGAGCTCAGCCCGGGCCAGCTCATCCACCTCGAGGACGTCGTCAAGGTCAAGGTCATCGACCGCACGGCCCTGATCCTCGACATCTTCGCCCAGCACGCCAAGTCCCGAGAGGGCAAGGCGCAGGTCGCACTCGCGCAGATGCAGTACATGCTGCCGAGGCTGCGCGGCTGGGGTCAGTCGCTGTCCCGTCAGATGGGCGGCGGCAAGGGCGGCGGTCTCGCCACCCGCGGTCCCGGTGAGACCAAGATCGAGACGGACCGGCGGCGGATCCGCGAGAAGATGGCGAAGATGCGCCGGGAGATCGCGGAGATGAAGACCGGCCGCGAGATCAAGCGCCAGGAGCGCAAGCGTCACAAGGTGCCGTCCGTCGCCATCGCGGGCTACACCAACGCGGGCAAGTCCTCGCTGCTCAACCGCCTCACGGGCGCGGGCGTCCTGGTCGAGAACGCCCTGTTCGCGACCCTGGACCCGACCGTGCGCCGGGCCGAGACGCCCAGCGGCCGCCTGTACACCCTGGCGGACACCGTCGGATTCGTCCGACACCTGCCGCACCACCTGGTCGAGGCGTTCCGCTCCACCATGGAGGAGGTCGGCGAGTCCGACCTGATCCTGCACGTGGTGGACGGCTCGCACCCTAACCCGGAGGAGCAGTTGGCGGCGGTGCGCGAGGTGGTCCGGGACGTCGGCGCCACCGGCGTGCCCGAGATCGTCGTCATCAACAAGGCGGACGCGGCCGACCCGCTGACGCTGCAGCGCCTCATGCGGGTCGAGAAGCGCTCCATCGCGGTCTCCGCCCGCACCGGCCAGGGCATCGAAGAGCTGCTCGCACTGATCGACAGCGAGCTGCCGAGGCCGTCCGTGGAGGTCGAGGCGCTCGTGCCCTACACGCACGGCAAGCTGGTCGCGCGTGCCCACGACGAGGGCGAGGTGATCTCCGCGGAGCACACGGCGGAGGGCACCCTGCTCAAGGCGCGGGTGCACGAGGAACTGGCGGCGGAACTCGCGCCGTACGTGCCGGTGCCGGCCGCCTGAGCCGTCGTCCTGGTCCGCTGAACCCGCGAAGGCCCACCCCCTGCTTGCCGCAGGGGGTGGGCCTTCGCGGGTGCGGGCGGTCGAGGGCCGCCGGACGCCCGCCGCCGGTCCGGGCTACCGGCCGGCGAACTTCTTGCTCACCGAGTCGTACACGCCCTTGGCCACGTCGTTCAGTCGCGGGCCCGCGAGCCAGCCCGCGCGCACCGGGCCGATCGAGGTGTTCGACACCAGCGCGGGCTTTCCGTCCGAGCCCGTGGCGACCCAGCCGCCGCCCGAGGCGCCGCCGGTCATCGTGCAGCCGATGCGGTACATCGTCGGGTCCGCGGTGCTGAGCGAGAACCGTCCCGGCTTGTCCTTGCACTGGTAGAGCTTCTGCCCGTCGTAGGGCGCCGCCGCCGGGTAGCCGGTCGCGGTGATGCGGCTCACCTTCGGCACCGCCGGGGCCTTGAAGTCCACCGGGAGCGCCGAACCGACCGTCTCCTCCAAGGACTTGCCGGAACCGCCCTCCTCCGGTGTCACATGGATGACGGCGTAGTCGTAGGAGGCGCCGTCACCGCCGGTCTGGCCGCCCTGGGCGATCCACTGGTCGGAGGTCTGCGCCCAGTCCCCCCACCACACGCCGTAGGGAGCCGCCTCCTCCTTGGTCGCCGACTTCATCTGCGAGGCCGACCTGCCCGAGTCGTTGTACGACGGG
The DNA here is from genome assembly GCF_003032475.1 of Streptomyces sp. P3. Taxonomy (NCBI): domain Bacteria; kingdom Bacillati; phylum Actinomycetota; class Actinomycetes; order Kitasatosporales; family Streptomycetaceae; genus Streptomyces; species Streptomyces sp. P3. Next base: position 134,209 of record NZ_CP028369.1, on the reverse strand, counting down.
ACGAACGCGATGTTCCGGTACCAGCCGCCCTTCTTGCCGGCGTGCACACAGTGACCCGCCGTCCAGACCAGGTTGGACTTCCCCGGGTGGGCCGGGTCCCGCACGACCGTCGCCGAGCAGACCATCGTCCCCTCGGGGGAGTCGAAGAACACCTTGCCCGCCTGGGGCGCGTTGGCGTGGTACGCCGGGGGCACCGCCTTCGCCTCCACCGCAGCGGGCGTCGGGTCGGTCACCCCCTGGTCGCCGGAGAGGTCGCTGTCGTCGACGCTGCGGTCCGGGTCCTCGGCCTCCCGCATCCGGTCCGGGTCCCACAGCCCCTTGATGATCGGGTTGACGTAGTCCTGCGCCTCGCGCAGCCAGTCGTCCCTGTCCCAGTTCTTCCAGGCGCCGTTCTTCCACTTGTCGAGATCGATCCCGTGCTCTTTGAGCCGGTCCTTGATGTCGTCCGGGATCGTGATCTTTCCGTCGTCCGTGGCCGACGCGGAGGCGCTCGCCTGACCGCTCGCATCGGCGTCGCCCGAATCGCAGGCGGTCGCGGTGAGCGCGAGCACCGAGGCGAGGGCGAGCGCGCTCAGCACGGGGGAGGTTCTACGACGCGCGTTCCTCCCCCGGCGAGCGGTGGACGACGGCCGTATGGATCGCATGCTGGTTACTCCCCCTGCTGTCAACGAACGTGGAGCTCCGACCGTCCCCGCGGAGCGAACCCGGCGGAACGCGGTCGAACTCGATCAGACATGGCTGTAATCCGTCGAGCTTGGTTCAACTCGACCGAACGCAAACGAACTCGGTCACGCTCCGTCGAACTCATGGTGATCTCACGGCGAGTTCGAGCGGGACTCATGACCGGGTGCGATGCCACCACACGATATGCGGTCGCTGTGGGGGACTTCCGACGGAACGGCAACTGTTCGGTCACAGCGGGGATCTTGAGGCAACCCGTAACCGGCCGCCGCCCGGGGTTGTAGCGACAGGGGCTGCTGTGGTGCCCGCCTCTGAACCGAGGGCCGGCAGAGAGCGTGGCCGTGGCCGAGCCGGCGCCCCAGGACGTCCGCGAGCGAGCCGGTGGGCCGGGCCGTCCCGCCGGCCCATCCCGCGCAGCCGCCTTGATCACCAGGAGCGACCTTGACCACCGCCCCCCAGTCCACCGCCGATCTCCTGGACCACCCCGATCCGCACACGGCTGCCCAGGCAGCCGCCGTGGAGAACCTCTTGCGCTGCTGGGTCCGCGAGGCCGGCCTGTCCGCGCCCGCCGACGGCTGCCTCCAAGTGCCGCTGCCCGCCAGCGGGGTCGCGCTGCTGGCACCCGTCCGCTACTGGTCCCCGACGGGCATGCACCGCTTCGGCCTGCCCCGCCTGGCGGGCGTGCCCGAGCAGACCCCACCCGTGGACGCCGTCATGGTCGCCGCCCTGCTGGCCCGAGAGGCAACCCCGGTCGCCTGCCGGACCGGGCGGCCGCGCGGGGACGGCGAAGCCCGGCCGGTCACTGCCGACGGCGAAGGCGCCGACCTCGTCGCACGAGTCGCCGACTCCGTCCGCCGCACCGCCGCCTTCATCGGCGAGCGCCGGGAACGTCCCGCCGACGCTCCCGACCTGTTCCTCGCCGCCGAGCAGGCGCTGGTGCTCGGGCATCCGCTGCATCCGACCCCGAAGAGCCGGGAAGGGCTCTCGGACGGTGACGCGCATCTGTACTCGCCCGAAACACGCGGTGCGTTCCCCCTGCACTGGCTCGCCGTCGCTCCGTCGGTGCTGGCCACCGACTCCGCCTGGACCGAGGGCGGCCGCCCCGTCCCCGCCGCCGTGCTGACGGCCCGGCTCGCCGGCCGCGGCCTGCCGCTGCCCGAAGGCTTCGCGGCGCTGCCGATGCATCCCTGGCAACTGCGCGAAACACGGCGCCGGCCGGAGATCCGGGCCCTCCTCGACGCCGGACTGCTCCGGGACCTCGGCGCCCACGGCACGCCCTGGCAGCCGACCTCCTCCGTGCGAACCGTCCATCGCTCCGGCGCCGCCGCGATGCTGAAACTGTCGCTGGGACTGCGCATCACCAACTCCCGGCGCGAGAACCTCCGCAAGGAACTGCACCGCGGTGTCGAGGTGCACCGACTGCTGCGCGGCGGCCTGGCGGGGCGGTGGCGGGCCGCGCACCCCGGCTTCGACATCGTCCGGGACCCGGCCTGGCTCGCCGTCGACGGTCCGGACGGCCTTCCGCTGACGGGGCTCGACGTGGTGATCCGCCACAACCCGTTCGCCCCGGCCGACGACGTCACCTGCCTCGCCGGTCTCGTCGCACCCCGGCCGCACGGCCCGCGGACGGACGCCTCTGCGGCCTCCCCGGCCCCGGCCGCCGTCCCCCGCTCCCGGCTGGCCTCGATCGTCCAGCGCCTCGCCCGACGGACCGGCCGGGCGCCCGGGGCGGTCGCCGCCGAGTGGTTCCTTCGCTACCTGGAACGGGTCGTCCGTCCCGTCCTGTGGCTTGACGGCGAGGCGGGCATCGCGCTGGAGGCGCACCAGCAGAACACCCTTGTCCTGCTGGACGCCGACGGCTGGCCCACGGGCGGCCGCTACCGCGACAACCAGGGCTACTACTTCCGCGAATCCCGCCGCGCGGACCTCGCCGCCCGGCTGCCCGGGATCGGCGAGGCCAGCGACACCTTCGTCGCCGACGAGGTCACCGACGAGCGCTTCTGCTACTACCTGGGGATCAACAACGTCCTCGGACTCGTCGGCGCGTTCGGCTCGCAGCGGCTCGCCGACGAACGACTGCTGCTCGCCGCCTTCCGGCGCTTCCTCGCGGACGTCGCATGCGGCCCGGGCCGGATGCGCAGTTCGCTGCCCGCGCGACTGCTCGACTCGACCGTTCTGCGCTGCAAGGCCAATCTGCTCACCCGGCTGCACGGCCTCGACGAACTCGTCGGACCGGTGGACACGCAGTCCGTCTACGTCACCGTCCCCAATCCCCTGTGTCCCTGAACCGGGTGCCCGCCCACCGCCTGCCTCCCATCGTCTGCGGTGCGTCCGCCGGAAAGACATCTCACGTGCCTAAGAGGTCAACCCGCTACGGCCGGATCCGCCGACGGGATTCCGTCCGGTGCCCATGAGGCCGCCACGAGTCCCACCTCGTCGCCAGTCCGGTCAGCCCCTCAGCGGGGGCCGACCGGAGCCACTGCTCAAGGATGAGGAGCCCGCCTTGCGGTTCGTCGAGACCGGAACCGGAGCCGGAGCCGGAGCCGGAGCCCGGCTCGCCCCCGTCCCGGGCCCCGCCCTCCGGGTCGGTGACTGGCGGGCCGCCCGGACGCCGGCGGGGGCGTTCCGGCTCGTCCCGGTGCGCGTCGAGCGGGATCTGTCGCTCGTCGGCCGGTGGATGAACGACCCGGCCGTCGCGGCCTTCTGGGAACTGGCGGGACCCGAACGCGTCACCGCGCGACACCTGCGCGAACAACTCGCCGACGACGGGCACAGCGTCCCGTGTCTCGGTGTGCTGGAGGGGCGGCCCATGAGCTACTGGGAGATCTACCGGGCCGATCTCGATTCGCTGGCCGGCCACTATCCGGCCCGGCCGTACGACACCGGGATCCATCTGCTCATCGGTGGTGCCGCCGATCGCGGGCGGGGGCTCGGGAGCCTGCTGCTGCGTGCCGTCGCCGATCTCGTCCTCGCCGGGTCGCCCGCGTGCGCCCGGGTGGTCGCCGAGCCCGACCTGCGCAACGTTCCGTCCGTCGCCGCGTTCCTGAGCGCCGGTTTCCGGTTCTTCACCGAGCTCGAGCTCCCCGCCAAACGGGCCGCCCTCATGGTCCGGGACCGGGGCCTGCGTGATCTGCTGTGAGCCCCCTCACTGGTCCTCACCGGTCCTCACCGGTCTTCGGTGGTCTTCACCGGTCTTCGGCGGTCCTCAGTGGTCGGGTGCGGTCGCTGGTTGATCTTCGACCGGTCATTTCGCGTCCCGGCCCGCTCACGTTCGTCCGCCTCGCCTTCCCCCAGCGAGAGGCCACCGTCTTGATCCCTTCCCTCCCGCCCGCCTCGACCGCCCGATTGTCAGTGCCGCGCCGTAGGGTGGTCGCGCTATGACGAAGCCCTCACTCCCCGAACTCCTGCATGCCGCCGTCGCCGCAGTCGGCGGCACGGAGCGCCCCGGCCAGGTGACCATGGCCGAAGCCGTCGCCGAAGCGATCGACGACGGCTCCCATCTTCTGGTCCAGGCCGGCACCGGCACCGGAAAGTCGCTCGGCTACCTCGTGCCCGCGCTCGCCCACGGGGAGCGCGTCGTGGTGGCGACCGCCACGCTGGCCCTGCAGCGCCAACTCGTGGAGCGGGACCTGCCGCGCACCGTCGAGGCGCTGCACCCGCTGCTGCGTCGCCGCCCGGAGTTCGCCATGCTCAAGGGCAGATCGAACTACCTGTGTCTGCACCGGCTCCACGAAGGCGTCCCGCAGGACGAGGAGGAAGGCCTCTTCGACCAGTTCGAGGCCGCAGCACCCAGCAGCAAGCTGGGCCAGGACCTGCTGCGGCTGCGGGACTGGTCGGACGAGACCGAGTCCGGTGACCGGGACGACCTCACCCCGGGCGTGTCCGACCGGGCCTGGGCGCAGATCTCGGTCTCCTCCCGGGAGTGCCTGGGCGCGACGAAGTGCGCGTACGGCGCCGAGTGCTTCGCGGAGATGGCCCGCGAGCGCGCCAAACTGGCCGAGGTCGTCGTCACCAACCACGCTCTGCTCGCCATCGACGCCATCGAGGGCGCCCCCGTGCTGCCGCAGCACGAGGTGCTGATCGTCGACGAGGCGCACGAGCTGGTCTCACGGGTGACCGGCGTCGCGACCGGTGAGCTCACCCCCGGCCAGGTCAACCGCGCCGTACGCCGGGCGGCGAAACTGGTCGACGAGAAGGCCGCCGACCAGCTGCAGACGGCCGCCGAGGGCTTCGAGCGACTGATGGAGCTGGCGCTGCCCGGCCGTCTGGAGGAGGTCCCGGAGGATCTCGGCTACGCGCTGATGGCCCTGCGCGACGCCGCACGGACCGTCATCTCCGCCATCGGCTCGACCCGCGACAAGTCCGTCCAGGACGAGGACGCGGTCCGCAAGCAGGCGCTGGCCTCGGTCGAGTCGGTGCACGACGTGGCCGAGCGGATCACCAACGGATCCGAGTGGGACGTCGTCTGGTACGAGCGGCACGACCGTTTCGGCGCGTCGCTGCGGGTCGCCCCGATGTCGGTGTCGGGTCTGCTGCGGGAGAAGCTCTTCACGGACCGCTCCGTCACCCTCGCCTCGGCGACGCTCAAGCTGGGCGGCGACTTCAACGGGGTGGGCGCGTCTATGGGGCTGGCCCCGGAGGGCACGGAGGGGGAGGACGTCCCGCAGTGGAAGGGCATCGACGTCGGCTCGCCCTTCGACTACCGCAAGCAGGGCATCCTGTACGTCGCCAGACACCTCGCGCGCCCCGCGCGGGACGGCGACCGCGCCGATATGCTCGACGAGCTGACCGAACTGATCCAGGCTGCCGGCGGCCGCACTCTCGGCCTCTTCTCCTCCATGCGTGCGGCCCAGCTCGCCGCCGAGGAACTGCGCGTGCGCATCCCCGAGTTCCCGATCCTCCTCCAGGGTGAGGAGACGCTCGGCGAGCTGATCAAGAACTTCTCGGCGGATCCGCAGACCTGTCTCTTCGGCACGCTGTCGCTCTGGCAGGGCGTCGATGTCCCCGGCCCCAGCTGTCAGCTGGTCGTCATGGACAAGATCCCGTTCCCGCGCCCCGACGACCCCCTCATGAGTGCGCGCCAGAAGGCGGTGGAAGAAGCCGGCGGCAACGGCTTCATGGCCGTGGCGGCCACGCACGCGGCGCTGCTCATGGCGCAGGGGGCGGGCCGCCTCGTCCGGGCGTCGGGGGACCGCGGGGTCGTCGCCGTCCTGGACCAGCGGCTGGCGACGGCCCGCTACGGCAGCTATCTCAAGGCGTCGCTGCCGGACTTCTGGTACACCACGGACCCCCAGCAGGTCCGCAGGTCGCTGACGGCGATCGACGCGAAGGCGAAGCAGACGGAGGCAGAGGCAGAGGCGGCGACGGAGGCAGAGGCAGTGACGGAATAGGGCCCGGGCCGGTGAAACGCCCAGGCCCTTCGAGGGGCCCGGGCGCAGCACAGGGCCCCGGAACCGGCGCAGGGATCCCGGGGCCCAGTCAGGGGGACGGGGAAGGCCCGTCCGCCGCCGTGCTCAGACGCGGCGGAGTACGGCCACCACCTTGCCGAGGATCGTCGCGTCGTCGCCGGGGATCGGCTCGTAGGCGGCGTTGTGGGGGAGCAGCCACACATGGCCGTCCTCGCGCTTGAAGCGCTTCACGGTGGCCTCGCCGTCGAGCATCGCGGCCACGATGTCGCCGTTCTCCGCGACGGGCTGGCGGCGTACGGTGACCCAGTCGCCGTCGCAGATCGCGGCCTCGATCATCGAGTCCCCGACGACCTTCAGCACGAACAGTTCGCCGTCGCCGACCAGCTGCCTCGGGAGCGGGAAGACGTCCTCCACCGACTCCTCCGCGAGGATCGGACCGCCGGCGGCGATCCGGCCGACCAGCGGCACGTAGGAGGCGGCGGGCTTGCCGGCGGTGTCCGTGGGCTGCACCGAGGCCGCCTGGTCGGAGCCTCGCACCTCGTACGCGCGCGGGCGGTGCGGGTCACGGCGCAGGAAGCCCTTGCGCTCCAGTGCCATGAGTTGGTGTGCGACCGAGGAGGTGCTGGACAGGCCGACCGCCTGGCCGATCTCCCGCATCGACGGCGGGTAGCCGCGCCGTTGTACGGAATCCCTGATGACCTCGATCACCCGGCGCTGCCGGTCCGTGAGTCCCGAGCTGTCCGCGCGGATGCCTGGAGGTCGGCCCGGCAGGGAACGCTTGTGTCCCTCGGGATTCATGGCTTCGTTCATCGCATGCACCGGCTCGAGTCGGCCCTGGGAGCGGTCCTGGGCGGTGATGGTGGCACTGTCTGCGGTGGTGGTCACGTCGGCCCCTCTCGGTTGTCTCCCTGCTGGACAACGGTAGTGGCTTTCGAAAGGTTGCGCCAAACACACGTTCGAGTGAAAAAGTACGGATCGCCTTACTTGATCACGTGTTGGGGTGTATGGCTGACGCGATTTCCCGGCGGACGGACGAGGTTGTCGTCGTACCCGTTGTTGTAGTCTTCACGGCCGGAGTCGATGACCTTGTGAGGCGCGGCCCCAGTCTGCCATCCGGCCCCCTGTCGATCAGGGACGGGCTCCGCTCTGCGCGAGAGCCCCACCGCTCCTCCTTGTGGCGCTCACGGTATCGCCGCGCGGGCCGCAGCGATACGGCCGCGGGTGGGCATGTGCGTGCGCCCGCGTGTGTGGGCGCACGCCCGGCGGGCACGCGGAAGGGCGGGCGGACGGCGGGTCCGGGCAGGCGATCTCGGGTGCTCGGTGTGACCGCCGGAACGCGTGCGGTGAGATCGTCGAAGCGACACGCGACGCAGCCTGGTTGTATGAGCCAATCCCTACATCTAGTGGTTGGATTGCGACAGCGGCCCAGAAGTTGTGGTCCCTGGTGTCTTCGGATGCTCATGGATCCCCTATGCTTGGGGCTGCTTCGAGGGGCCCGTGAGGCCTGGCGAGGCCATGGAGTCTGCTGTGAGGAGGGTTGGAGTTCATGCACTGCCCCTTCTGCAGGCACCCCGACAGCCGTGTGGTCGACAGTCGGACCACGGACGACGGCACGTCGATCCGTCGGCGCCGCCAGTGCCCTGACTGCTCCCGTCGGTTCACGACCGTGGAGACGTGCTCGCTGATGGTGGTCAAACGGTCCGGAGTCACCGAACCGTTCAGCCGTACGAAGGTCATCAACGGCGTGCGCAAGGCATGCCAGGGGCGGCCGGTCACCGAGGACGCTCTCGCTCAGCTCGGTCAGCGGGTCGAGGAAGCGGTGCGGGCCACCGGAAGCGCCGAGTTGACCACCCATGACGTGGGGCTGGCCATACTCGGTCCGCTGCAGGAACTCGATCTCGTCGCCTATCTGCGATTCGCCTCCGTCTACCGGGCGTTCGACTCGCTCGAGGACTTCGAGGCCGCCGTCGCGGAACTCAGGCACGGGCCGGAGAGGTCCGACGCGGACGACGACGACCGCGCGGACGAAGCCCGGGCCGAGGACGACACGGGAGCCGTCGCGGGGAGCCAGGAAGACGGCGGCGGGCCGGGAGGGACCGTGCAGGTCCCCGAGCCCGCCCACGCCACCGACTGACCGACGGGCCGGAACCGGACTCACGAGCCCGGGCGGCCGGTGCGGCGGCGGACGAAGACCTGCTGTGGGCGGTGGCGCGTGGACGCCCGCAGCACCAGACAGAACAACGTGCCACGGGAACAACGTGGCATTTCAGGGCGTTTTCGCCCGCAGAGGGAGGCGGCATGACAGAGACGGCGAGCGGTCCGGCACGAGGTTCCCGAGCCAAGGGAGCCAAGACCACCAAGGGCCTGCGTATCGAGCGTGTCCACACCACCCCCGGAGTTCATCCGTACGACGAGGTGGTCTGGGAACGCCGTGACGTCGTCATGACCAACTGGCGCGACGGCTCGGTCAACTTCGAGCAGCGTGGCGTCGAGTTCCCCGACTTCTGGTCGGTGAACGCGGTCAACATCGTCACCAGCAAGTACTTCCGGGGCGCCGTCGGCACCCCGCAGCGCGAGACCGGCCTCAGGCAGCTGATCGACCGCATCGTGAAGACGTACCGGAAGGCCGGCGAGGACCACCGGTACTTCGCCTCGCCCGCCGACGCCGAGATCTTCGAGCACGAGCTGGCGTACGCCCTCCTGCACCAGATCTTCAGCTTCAACAGCCCCGTCTGGTTCAACGTGGGCACCCCGCAGCCCCAGCAGGTCTCCGCCTGCTTCATCCTGGCCGTCGACGACTCCATGGAGTCGATCCTCGACTGGTACAAGGAAGAGGGCATGATCTTCAAGGGCGGCTCCGGCGCCGGCCTGAACCTCTCCCGCATCCGCTCCTCCAAGGAGCTCCTCTCCTCGGGCGGCAACGCCTCCGGCCCGGTCTCCTTCATGCGCGGCGCCGACGCCTCGGCCGGCACCATCAAGTCCGGCGGCGCCACCCGACGCGCGGCCAAGATGGTCGTCCTCGACGTGGACCACCCGGACGTCGAGGACTTCATCGCCACCAAGGTGAAGGAGGAGGAGAAGATCCGCGCCCTGCGCGACGCGGGCTTCGACATGGACCTGGGCGGCGACGACATCACGTCCGTCCAGTACCAGAACGCCAACAACAGCGTCCGCGTGAACGACGAGTTCATGACGGCCGTGGAGAACGGCACCGAGTTCGGCCTCCGTGCCCGCATGACCGGCGAGATCATCGAGAAGGTCGACGCCAAGGCGCTGTTCCGCAAGCTCGCCGAGGCCGCGTGGGCCTGTGCCGACCCGGGCATCCAGTACGACGGCGTGATCAACAACTGGCACACCTGCCCGGAGTCCGGCCGGATCACCGCGTCGAACCCGTGCAGCGAGTACATGCACCTGGACAACACGTCCTGCAACCTCGCCTCGCTGAACCTGATGAAGTTCCTCAAGGACGACAGCAAGGGCTACCAGTCCTTCGACGCCGACCGCTTCCAGAAGGTCGTCGAGCTCGTCATCACCGCGATGGACATCTCCATCTGCTTCGCGGACTTCCCGACCCAGAAGATCGGCGAGAACACGCGCGCGTTCCGCCAGCTCGGCATCGGCTACGCCAACCTCGGCGCCCTGCTGATGGCGACCGGCCACGCGTACGACTCCGACGGCGGCCGGTCCCTCGCAGGCGCCATCACGTCCCTGATGACGGGAACGGCCTACCGCCGCTCCTCCGAGCTGGCGGCGGTCGTCGGCCCCTACGACGGTTACGCGCGCAACGCCGACGCCCACAACCGCGTCATGAAGCAGCACTCGGACGCCAACGCCACGGCCGTCCGCATGGACGACCTGGACACCCCGGTGTGGGCCGCCGCCACGGAGGCCTGGCAGGACGTGCTGCGCCTCGGCGAGAAGAACGGTTTCCGTAACTCCCAGGCGTCCGTGCTCGCCCCGACCGGCACCATCGGTCTGGCGATGTCCTGCGACACCACCGGCGTCGAGCCCGACCTCGCCCTGGTCAAGTTCAAGAAGCTGGTCGGCGGCGGCTCGATGCAGATCGTCAACGGCACCGTTCCGCAGGCCCTGCGCCGCCTGGGCTACCAGGAGGAGCAGATCGAGGCGATCGTCGCCCACATCGCCGAGAACGGCAATGTGATCGACGCTCCCGGCCTCGCGCACGAACACTACGAGGTGTTCGACTGCGCCATGGGCGAGCGTGCCATCTCCCCGATGGGCCACGTCCGCATGATGGCCGCGATCCAGCCGTGGATCTCCGGCGCCATCTCCAAGACGGTCAACATGCCGGAGACGGCGACCGTCGAGGAGGTCGAGGAGATCTACTTCGAGGCCTGGAAGCTCGGCGTCAAGGCCCTCGCGATCTACCGCGACAACTGCAAGGTCGGCCAGCCCCTCTCCGCGAAGACCAAGGAGAAGGAGAAGACCGAGGTCACGCAGAAGGCCGAGGAGACGATCCGCGCCGCGGTCGAGAAGGTCATCGAGTACCGCCCGGTCCGCAAGCGGCTGCCCAAGGGCCGTCCCGGCATCACGACCTCGTTCACGGTCGGCGGCGCCGAGGGCTACATGACCGCCAACTCCTACCCGGACGACGGTCTCGGCGAGGTCTTCCTGAAGATGTCCAAGCAGGGCTCGACCCTCGCCGGCATGATGGACGCGTTCTCCATCGCGGTCTCGGTCGGCCTCCAGTACGGCGTGCCGCTGGAGACCTACGTCTCGAAGTTCACCAACATGCGCTTCGAACCGGCCGGCATGACCGACGACCCGGACGTGCGGATGGCGCAGTCGATCGTCGACTACATCTTCCGGCGCCTGGCGCTCGACTTCCTGCCGTTCGAGACGCGTTCCGCGCTCGGTATCCACTCCGCCGAGGAGCGTCAGCGCCACCTGGAGACCGGTTCGTACGAGCCGACCTTCGAGGAGGAGAACGTGGACGTCGAGGGTCTCGCCCAGTCGGCCCCGCGCCAGACGGACCTCAAGGCCGTCGCCGCGCCCAGGGCCGAGGTCGAGGCAGCCGAAACCGCCCCGAAGCAGGTCCACACCAGCGCCGAACTGGTGGAGATGCAGCTGGGCATCCAGGCGGACGCCCCGCTCTGCTTCTCCTGCGGAACGAAGATGCAGCGGGCGGGCTCCTGCTACATCTGCGAGGGCTGCGGGTCCACGAGCGGCTGCAGCTGACGTACGGACGTCCGCTGGACTTGATCCGGCTCGTCAGGGCGGTGGAGTCGATGTCCAGCTCCGCCGCCCTCGGCGTCTTCGTGCCCGGGCGGTGGAGCCGGTGCCCGGCAGACTTCGGCTCCCGGGCTCCGGGTACGGGAGGATTCGCTCACGGGAGGCTTCCGTGGACGGGCGGAGCCCGGCGGCGGTCAGGAGCGCCGCATCCGGCCCATGATCCGGGTGAACGTCGACGGGTCGTCCTCGAAGCCCTGGACGCCCGAGTGGAACGACCAGCTGTCGGACGTCTCCCGGACGAACTCCGCGACCGTGGCCGCCGTCGCGCCGAGGACGTCGCCGAAGTCGTTCTCGTCCAGGACGGTGTAGCCCTCCCTTATCCGGAAGGCCGGGTTCAGCACGCTGGCGAACGTCCGGTGCTCCTGGATCTGCTGGATGACGACGCCGATGACCACGCGCGCGTACCGCGCGTCCAGACGGTCGAGTTCCAGCGTCATGACCTCGTCCCAGCCGAAGCCCTTGCCGTCCTTGCTGTCCCGGTTGAGATAGATCGTGCCGTCGGGGGAGCGGCTGTCGAAGTGCACCACGAAGGCCGGCTCGCCCTGCGGGTCGCTCGTCAGATACGTCGCGGCCACGATGTCCAGGTCGGTGGCCGGCCTGCCTGCCGGGCTCGGGTCCCACTTGAGCGACATCTCGATCTTGCGGATGCCTTTGTTGAGTCCGCTCACCGGACTTCCCCTCCCCGTTTCCCCGGCTGTCTGCCGTCACCCCGAACTGCTCGACCGTCAGGGCCGGTTGTCCATCCTGCCACGCGGCGTGCGCCGTCGCAGGCCCGCTGTCTCTCCGAGCGTGACCAACGCCACGCCCTCTGGCCTTACCATGGCGCGGTGCTGGTCAAGTGGATTCGCTGCACCGTGGTGGACCGCCGCGGTTTCGAACGGGGACAGCGAAAGTGGGCGGGGCTTCTGGGGGAGCCGGGATTCAGGGGACAGGGCGGGGGCTGGAGCAGGGCACGGCCCTCCGTCGCGCATGTCTTCGCCTTCTGGGAGAGCCGCGCCTTCTACGACTCCTTCATGGCCCGCTCCCACGACCGGCTGGCGACCGCCCAGGCGGGCACGTTCAAGGACGCCCAGGCGCGGCTGTTCGACTACCGCTTCGACGTGAAGACCGGCTTCGAGCCCCGCTTCACCGACTCCGACGTGGTGCGGGTGGCCCTGTGCCGGGTTCACGAGGAACGCGCCGAGCACTTCACCCTGATGCAGGAGAAGGTCTGGAATCCGGCCATGGCCGGCTCGCCCGGCATGATCCGGGGCATGTTCGCCGAGGCGCCCGGCCACGAGTTCCTGGTGCTGTCGATGTGGCGCTCGCAGGCCGAACACGGCAAATACCGCACCGAGCGGGTGGAACGGCTCGCCCTCCGTGCCCAGACGGAGGCGGACATAGCCTCCCTCACCGGCGACATCGTCGAACTCGAGTCGGCCTGGACGGTCTGACAGCGCAGTCGGGGGAGCGGAAGGCGGGCCGCCAGGCGTTCTTCCGGTGCGGGACGGTGTGACCTACGCCGTATGGAGGCCGCCCGAGTGCTCGATCGGGCGTCGGTCGATCTAGGGTCTTGGCATGGCACGACCACGGCGCATCGTCCTTGTCCGGCACGGCGAGTCGACGGGCAATGTTGATGACACCGTCTACGAGCGAGAACCCGATCATGCCCTGGGCCTGACGGAGCAGGGCCGCCGGCAGGCGGAGGAGACGGGAAAGCACCTGCGGGAGGTATTCGGCCGCGAGCGGGTCAGCGTGTACGTCTCCCCCTACCGGCGTACGCACGAGACCCTCCGGGCCTTCCACCTCGACCCCGGGCTCATACGCGTACGGGAGGAGCCCCGGCTGCGCGAGCAGGACTGGGGGAACTGGCAGGACCGCGACGACGTCCAGTTGCAGAAGACCTACCGGGACGCCTACGGACACTTCTTCTACCGGTTCGCGCAGGGGGAGAGCGGAGCTGACGTGTACGACCGGGTGGGCGGCTTCCTGGAGAGCCTGTTCCGCAGCTTCGAGGCCCCGGACCACCCGCCGAACGTGCTTCTCGTGACCCACGGGCTGGCGATGCGGCTGTTCTGCATGCGCTGGTTCCACTGGACGGTCGCCGACTTCGAGTCGCTCGCCAATCCCGGGAACGCCGAGATGCGGATGCTCGTTCTCGGCGACGACGGCAAGTACACCCTCGACCGGCCGTTCAACCGCTGGCGGGAGCCGGAGCCGTACGGGATCACCGGAGATAGAGTGGCAGAGAGATGACAGCCGATTCCTCGCCCGCAGTCCGCCTCGACCGGGCCCTCGCCAGTCTGCGCGGTCTCGCCGTGGGCGACGCGCTGGGCTCGCAGTTCTTCGTTCCGGTGAACTTCCCCCTGCTCCAGCGTCGTGAGCCACCGCCCGGGCCGTGGCAGTGGACGGACGACACCGAGATGGCGTGCTCCGTCGTGGCCGTACTGGCGGCCCACCACCGCATCGACCAGGACGCCCTGGCCCGCTCCTTCGCGGAGCACCACGACTTCGACCGCGGGTACGGCCCCGCCGTCAACCGTCTGTTGCGGCTCGTCAGGGAGGGCGCGGACTGGCGGGAGCTGTCGGCCGCCCTGTTCAACGGACAGGGTTCCTGGGGCAACGGCGCCGCGATGCGCGTCGCCCCGCTCGGCGCCTGGTACGCGGACGACCCGGAGCAGGCGACCCATCAGGCCGAGATCTCCGCGTATCCCACGCATCAGCACCGGGAAGCCGTGGTCGGGGCCATGGCCGTCGCCGCGGCCGCCGCGCTGGCCGCCGCACCCGCAGGACCGCCCAGCGCCGAGGCGCTGCTGGACGGCGTCGTCGCGCTGGTACCGAAGAGCGCCGTCGGCGCCGGGCTGCGGCGTGCCCGGGACATGCTCGACTACGCCGACGCGGCCACCGTCGCGGCCACCGTCGCGGCCGTGCTCGGCTGCGGGCGGCGTACGTCGGCTCATGACACCGTCCCCTTCGCGGTCTGGTCGGCCGCCCGCGCCCTCGGCGACTTCGAGACGGCGTTCTGGACGACCGCGCAGGTCGGCGGGGACGTGGACACGACCTGCGCCATCGTGGGCGGCATCCTGGCCGGCGGAAAGGCGGGAATGCCGCCGGCCGCCTGGACGCGTCAGGTCGAGGAACTCCCGGACTGGCTGCCCGCCGCCTCTGCTTGACGCCGCGGGGGCCCGCCGCCACCGGGAGTCGTCCGGTGCCCCTCGGTGGGTGACGTCGGACGCCCCTCACCGCGAGACGGCCGGTGAGCCTCGCCGCGTGTGACACCTGTGCGCGTCTTCGCCCGGTGACGGCGGAGGGCGGACCTCCGGTCGTTGGAGACTCTATGTGGTCGACGGGAACTCTGTGTGACCGTCCCGCGTTGTCCGAATACCGCTGCGCGACATGTGCGAGGTCCACGGCGCGACGTATGCGGTGCCGGTGCCAGGGCCGGGGAGTGATCCAGGGGGTGGGGATGAGGTTGGTGGTGGTGATTCTGCTCGTGATCATGTCGACGTCCCGGGGGCGCCGACAGGGCCGCCTCCGGGAGGACCGCCGCTGCGCTGCGGCAGGCGGTGGCGCTCCCGGGGCGGCCCGTGCGACCGTACGGTCACCCCGCCGCGGGGCCTGCCGTACCGGACAGCGCTTCCAGGTCGCTCTTGCGGACCCGGATCACGAACCATGCCGTCACCAGAGCGAGCACGGCCATGGCGGCGGCCGGTACGAACGCCGTCGATATGCCGTGGGCGAGCACCTCGTGTCCCCAGGGGGCGGGCAACTGGTGCGTCTTGGCGAACTCCGCCTTCTGCTCCGCGGTGCCGTCGGCGAGGAACCGGGGCAGCTGCTTCTCCGCCTCGTCCTTGCTCGCGGACCCGAAGACGGTCGTCAGGATGGACAACCCCAGCGAGCCGCCCACCTGTTGCGTGGCGTTGAGCAGCCCGGAGGCCGCGCCGGCCTCGTGCGGGGCGACGCCGGAGACCGCCGTGACGGTGACCGTCACGAAGTTGAGCCCCATGCCGAAGGCGAAGACCAGGATCGGCCCGAGGATCCCGCCGGCGTAGGAGCTGTCCGGGCTGATGAACGCCTGCCAGGTGAGCCCGATCGCCACCAGAGCGGAACCGGTGAGCATGAACGGCTTGGGGCCGAGCACCGGCAGGAAGCGCTGCGACAGGCCCGCGCCCGTCGCGATGGCGACCGTGACCGGCAGGAACGCGAGACCGGCCTTGATCGGGCTGTACCCCAATATGTTCTGCACGAAGAGCACGATGTAGAAGAACATGCCGAACATGGCGGCGGCGAGGCTCAGCATGATCACGTACGTGCCGGAGCGGTTGCGGTCGGCGAACATCTTCAGCGGGGTGATCGGCTCCTTGGCGCGCCTTTCGGTGAACACGAAGCCGATCAGCAGGATCGCCGCCGCCGCGAACGCGCCGAGGGTCAGGCCGTCCCGCCAGCCTTCCTCGGCCGCGCGGATGAAGGCGTAGACGAGGGAGGCCATGCCGGCCGTCGACGTCAGTGCGCCCGCGATGTCGAAGCGACCGGGATGGCGCTCGGACTCGTTGATGTACAGCGGCGCGACGACGGCGATGAGTACCCCGATGGGTACGTTCACGAACAGCACCCAGCGCCAGTCGAGCCACTCGGTGAGCATGCCGCCCGCGAGCAGTCCGATGGCGCCGCCGCCCGCGGAGACGGCCGCGAAGACACCGAAGGCCCGGTTGCGCTCGGGGCCCTCGGGGAACGTCGTGGTGATGAGCGCCAGCGAGGTGGGCGACGCGATGGCGCCGCCGACGCCTTGCAGGGCCCGTGCGGCCAGCAACTGCCAGGGCTCCTGGGCCAGTCCGCCCAGGAGCGAGGCGAAGGTGAAGATCAGGATGCCCGCCATGAAGACGCGACGACGGCCGAGGATGTCGCCCGCTCGAGCGCCGAGCAGCAGCAGCCCGCCGAAGGTGAGCGTGTAGGCGCTGACCACCCAGGTGAGGTCGGTGGTGCTGAACTTGAGCGCGTCTTGAATGTGCGGGAGTGCGATGTTCACAATCGTCGCGTCGAGGACCACCATGAGTTGGCAGGCCGCGATGACGGTGAGCGCGATGCCGGGATGTCCCGCCCGGCGGGCCGCACCTGGTTTCCGTTTCTGGATCAACTGAGAGGTCGTCACTATGGGTCCCCCACAAGAGCGTTAGTGAACGCTGGCGTTCACTGGCGCGTCAACGGTAGTGAGTCCTCAGTAGTGAACGCAAGCGTTCACTCGCGGCGTCGCCCCAGGGCGTGTCCCCCGCCGCGAGCACACGGAGCCTCGCCTGCCCGGCCGAGCCCCACCCCTTTCCCCGCTGCACCTGCAATCCCCACTGCACCCGCAATCCCCGCTCCTACTGGTCGCTGGAGACAGTCAGATGGTTACTTCGCGCTGGACGGCCGCCCCCGCTCAGGCTGCCTCCCCCCGCCGGCGCGGCGCCGTGCTCGAACGCGCGATTCTCGATGCCGCGCTCGATCAGTTGGGCACGGTCGGCTGGAACGGCCTCACGATGGAGGGCGTCGCGGCCGGCGCCCAGACCGGCAAAGCAGCCGTCTACCGGCGCTGGCCGTCCAAGGAGGACCTCGTAGCCGACGCCCTGCGGGCCGGACTGCCCGCATTCGACGATGCTCCGGATCTGGGCAGTGTGCGGGCGGATCTGGTGGCGTTGTGCCGCACCGCGCGGGACGCGATGTATTCCCGCCCGGGTTTCGCCTTGCGCTCGGTGATTCACGAATGTGATCCAGCTCAGGCGGGACGCTTCCAGGCCCTGATCCTCGAGGGCGTGGTGGAGCCAACCCTCGGTCTCCTGCGCAAGGTGATCAGTCGGGGAATCGAGAGGGGGGAGGTGCGTGCCGACGCGGCGAACGGCTACGTCTTCGACGTCATCCCGGCCGTCATGATGTACCGCTCCAAGATGTGCGCGTGCGAATGGAGCGACCGTGATCTCGACGAGATGATCGACCAGCTCATGCTGCCGCTGCTGCGACCGGAGGCGTCCTGAGAGGCGTTCCGGCCACGCCGGAATCGGGCCGTGCCGCAGCCCCGCTACGGCCGTGACCGACCGGGGTGTCGCTCCGGGATCCGGTCGGCGTAACCTAAGGGCGCCATGCCGTACGAACCACCTACCCACACCGTCGAGCGCTCCCTTCGCGCCACGACCGGAGCGAAGATCATTGCCGGTGTCGACGAGGTGGGCCGCGGTGCGTGGGCCGGCCCCGTCACCGTATGCGCGGCGGTCACCGGTCTGCGCCGACCCCCCGCAGGCCTCACCGACTCCAAGCTGCTCACCCTCAGGCGACGCACCGCGCTCTCCGCGGTGCTGCTCGACTGGGTGACGTCGTACGCCCTCGGGCACGCCTCTCCGGAGGAGATCGACGATCTCGGGATGACCGCCGCGCTACGGCTCGCCGCGGTACGCGCGCTGGACGCCCTCCCGGTCCGGCCGGACGCGGTGATCCTCGACGGGAAGCACGACTATCTCGGCGCTCCGTGGCAGGTCCGCACGGTGATCAAGGGTGATCAGTCGTGCGTGGCGGTTGCGGCGGCCTCGGTGATCGCGAAGGTTCAGCGCGACAAAATGATGGCAGAACTGGGCATCGACCATGCAGACTTCGGCTTTGCGGACAACGCCGGCTATCCGTCGCCCGTGCACAAGGCCGCACTGGAGGAGCGGGGCCCCACCCCGTACCACCGGTTGTCGTGGGCGTATCTTGATGCGCTGCCCCAGTGGCGGCACCTCAAGAAGGCCCGCAGCTCGACGAACGGAAACGCTCCGGAGATCGAAGGCCAGCTCGGCTTCGACTTCTGACGGCTCCGGCCGCACTGATGTGCCACCCGCTGGCGCGTGTCGTGCCAACGTTTGATAAATAACAGCTCATGCCTCTCATTCCCGAGGAGCCTCAGATTCACGAGAGTGCCCAGGGTCCCCGCGCGACTCCGGCCAGCGGCCGCACCGCGCCGACCCCTCGACCTGTACCCGGACCCCGTCCCGCGGCTCCGTCGCGTCCCGGTCGTCCCGGACCCTTCCGGCCCACGCCGCCGGCGCAGCGAGCGCCGCGTGACGGGGCAGTCAAGCCCGGGCCGTCGGCCCCGGCTTCCCCGGCCGCCGCGCCTGCTGCGGCGGCTCCGCAGGTCCAGTTGATCCCGGCCTCGGCCGAGGGCGCGCTGGACGCCGCCGAGGAGGCCGTGGACCTCCTCCTGGAGTCGGGCCGCGCCCCGGGGGACGTGCTGGTGATCACCACCGGCGAGCAGCACCCGTGGGCCGCCCACGAGCTTTCCTTCGGTGAAGCGCCCTACTGGGCCCAGCACGACGCAGGCGACGACGTCTTCTACGCGGACGCCGCCGTCGCGGGCCGTGCGGCGGTGCGTCCGGTGGTCGTGGTCGCCGTCAACGGCGGCGCCGACGCGGTGACCGCTGCGCTGCCGCTGGCCCGTACCCGGGCCGGTGCCCTGCTGATCTGCTGCGGCGACCCCCAGCAGATCAACGCGGTGCTGGGCGCGGGCGTCTGAGCCGCTCCGGCGGCCTCACGGATCGCCGGGTACGCGCCGGTTGCGCAGCCTGTACGCGCCGGTTGCGCAGCCCGTGCGCGCCGGGCTGCGCGGCGAGTCCGCAGAGGCGTCGTGCTGCGGCGCCTCTGCGGTGTGCCCCGGGCGCCGACATCCGCCTCCTGGCGGACGGGGTCAGCTTCATCCGGGCGGCCGGTGATCCCTGTGCGGCATCCGGTGATCCCGGTGCCGGCGACCGCACCCGCATCCGGTGACCTTGCGCCGAGTGGGCGCTCGTCCGGCTGCTGCGGGCGACGGCCGGGCGCCTCCCTTGGTGCGTACCACTGCCCGGCGAACGGCCGCCCTCAGGGGGCGGCCGTTCGTGCGTCAGCGGGCGGCGGCGCGGCGCAGTACCTCCGAGGCGGCGCCGCCGGTCCGTGGCAGCGGGGGCGGGGCCTCGGAGAGAGCGAACGGCTCGGGGGCCGAATCCGCGTTGGGGCGACGGCCGCCACGGCCCTCACCGAGGACCTGCCAGCCGTCGCGGGTCAGCGTGATGTACGCCCCGCAGCGCAGCCCGTGCAGCGTGCAGGCGTCCCGCAGGCCCCACATCCACGCGCCGTCCTCCTCCGTCCAGCGCGCGTCGCCGTCGCGGCAGTAGAGCAGCACGGCGGTGCGCACCGGGGTGCGGCGCCGCAGGTCGTGCGGGATGACCCGGCGCAGCTGGGCGAGCAGGGCGTTGCGGTACATCCATCCGTCGGTGGACGCCTGGCGCCGGGTGAACGAGGCGCTGGCCCGTACCCTCTCGTCCGGGTCGAGCACGGCCACTATCGCGGTGGCCGGCCCTGGCCGGTGCCGGGAGTGCAGCCCGCTGACGACCTCCCGCGGACTTCGCAGCAGCGGGATGCCGGCCGAAGCCCATTCGGCAGGCTCGAGCAAACGGTTGGCGGAAGTGGCGGACGTGTTCGTCGACAACGATGCCGCCGAGGACGGAGCGAATCCGAAGGTCACGATCCTCCCTTCGGCTACGGCCCACACTGCGGGCGGGGCGGATGAGGGGGAGCGCACGCCGCAGCAGAGCCCTAGCGGACTACGGGCGAGCCGTGCGGGGAGCGGACCTCAATTCTTCCTGCCGAACTTGGATGCGGCAACGAGCAATTGGGACTGCCGACCGTTATATGGCGGCGAGTGACTTATATCCCTACCCGGTGATTCGCGGCAGGACGCCTGAACCCACCGTTCCAGTCCGGCTCGCGAGCCCCGTCGGACCCATCGCGAGACCGTCGTCACGCTGCGTGAAGTGGCTGATTGTCACTGGCATCGGGTTGCATGGGGACATGGACGATCTGGAGCTGCGCACCGAAGCCGACGCCATCCTCGCCGAGCTCGTCGGCGCCCCCGGGGGCGCGGCACGGCTGCGGGAGGACCAGTGGCAGGCGGTGGCCGCCCTGGTGCGGGAGCGCCGGCGGGCCCTGGTGGTGCAGCGCACCGGATGGGGCAAGTCGGCGGTGTACTTCGTCGCCACCGCTCTGCTGCGCCGGCGTGGCTCCGGTCCGACGGTGATCGTCTCGCCGCTGCTGGCGCTGATGCGCAATCAGGTGGAGGCGGCGGCACGAGCGGGGATCCGGGCCCGCACCATCAACTCGGCCAACCCGGAGGAGTGGGACACCGTCTACGACGAGGTCGACCGCGGCGAGACCGACGTTCTCCTGGTCAGCCCCGAACGGCTCAACTCCGTCGACTTCCGCGACCAGGTGCTGCCCAAGCTCGCGTCGACGACCGGTCTCCTGGTGGTCGACGAGGCGCACTGCATCTCCGACTGGGGCCATGACTTCCGGCCCGACTACCGCCGGTTGCGGGCGATGCTCGCCGAACTCGCCCCCGGCGTCCCGGTGCTGGCCACCACCGCGACCGCCAACGCCCGGGTGACGGCCGATGTGGCCGAGCAGTTGGGCACCGGCGGCGGCGAGGCCCTGGTGCTCCGCGGTCCGCTGGACCGGGAGAGCCTGCGGCTGGGCGTGGTCCGGCTGCCGGACGCGGCACACCGCCTGGCCTGGCTCGCCGAGCATCTGAACGAGCTGCCGGGCTCCGGGATCGTCTACGCGCTCACCGTCGCCGCGGCCGAGGAGGCCACCGCCTTCCTGCGGCAGCGCGGCTTCGAGGTCGCGTCCTACACGGGCCGTACGGAGAACGCCGACCGGCTGCAGGCCGAGGCCGACCTGCAGGAGAACCGGGTCAAGGCACTGGTGGCGACGTCTGCGCTGGGCATGGGCTTCGACAAGCCCGACCTGGGCTTCGTGATCCATCTGGGGTCGCCGTCCTCGCCGATCGCCTACTACCAGCAGGTGGGGCGTGCGGGCCGCGGCGTGGCCCACGCCGACGTGCTGCTGTTGCCGGGCAAGGAGGACGAGGCCATCTGGCGTTACTTCGCCGACACCGCGTTCCCACCCGAGCCGCAGGTCAGGCAGACTCTTGCGGCTCTCGCCGAAGCCGGCCGCCCGCTGTCCGTGCCGGCCCTGGAGACGGCGGTGGACCTCCGGCGCAGCCGACTGGAGACCATGCTGAAGGTGCTGGACGTCGACGGCGCGGTCAAGCGGGTCAAGGGCGGCTGGACGTCCACCGGCGCCGCTTGGGCGTACGACGCCGAGCGCTACGCGTGGGTGGCACGGCAGCGGGCTGCGGAGCAGCAGGCCATGCGCGACTACGTGAGCACGTCGGGGTGCCGGATGGAGTTCCTGCGCCGACAGCTGGACGACGAAGGCGCTCAGTCCTGCGGCCGGTGCGACAACTGCGCGGGCCCCTGGGCCGACCCGACGGTCTCCGCGGACACGCTGACGGGCGCGACGAGGGAGCTGGACCGTCCCGGAGTGGAGGTCGAGCCTCGCCGGATGTGGCCGACCGGGCTGCCCGCGCTGGGCGTCGAGCTCAAGGGCCGTATCCCCGCCAAGGAGCAGTGCGCCGCCGGACGGGCTCTGGGACGCCTCTCGGACATCGGCTGGGGCAACCGGCTGCGTCCGCTCCTGGCCGAGAACACCCCTGACCAGCCGGTTTCGGACGACGTACTGAAGGCGGCGGTGGCGGTGCTCGCCGACTGGGCGCGCTCTGCCGAGGGCTGGGCCGCGAACGGCCCGGACGCCGCCGCCCGGCCGGTGGGAGTCGTCGCCGTGCCGTCCCTGTCCCGCCCCCGGCTGGTCGGCTCCCTCGCCGAGGGCATCGCGACCGTCGGCCGGCTGCCCTTCCTCGGTGCGCTGACGTACACGGGCCCGGGCGGTGCGCACGCGGCGCGGCGCAGCAACTCCGCCCAGCGGGTCCGGGCGTTGGCGGGCGCGTTCGCCGTCTCCGAGGAGCTGTCCGGGGCCCTGGCGGCATCCCCGGGACCCGTACTGCTGGTGGACGACTTCACCGACTCCGGCTGGACCCTGGCGGTCGCGGCGCGGCTGTTGCGCAGGGCGGGCGGGGGCGAGGTCCTCCCGCTGGTGCTCGCCACGGCCGGCTGAGCGTCCCGGCCGCATTCCTGCGAGAAGCTCCGACTTCCCTTTCGGGGAGGGCCGTTCGGCCGTCGGGCCGGAAGGTCGAGCGAACGTTGCCCGGTGCATGGACACGGTGTTACGGTTTCGCCGAGCCCCGTATGGGCCTACGCATGGAGGTAGCGGCTACTCGCCATTACAGAGATCGGCACCGTTCCGTCTCTCGCAGCTCGTCGATCCCACCCGGGGATTGCTGCGCCCATTTTTCACTGCGTAGGTATGCGGGGTATTCGTGTGTCGATTTTCCGGTGGCGTGGCCGTCTCTCTGCGATCAGCCGACACCGAAAGGCAGCGCATGAGCGAGGAACGGGCCGCGACAGGCCAGGAGCAGTCCAAGAGGCGGGATGGGCAGGCGGCCCAGGACCGGCAGGAGCAGACGGGCAACGGGGCGGGCTTCGACGTCCATGACTTCCAGCGCCGGGTCATCGCCGAATTCCGCGCCGAAGAGGGCAAGCTGAGCGGCATGTTCGACGGCTGGACCCTGACCGTGTTGACGACTGTCGGGGCCAGGACCGGACTGCGCCGTGAAAGCATTCTGGGCTACCTCGAATTCGACGGGAAAGGCGTCGTCGTCGCCTCCGCGAACGGCGCCGACAAGCATCCCGGTTGGTATCACAACATCCTCAGGAACCCGATAGTGACGGTGGAGACCGGCACCGACACCTATCAGGCGATCGCGGCCGTTCCGCAGGGCGGGGAACGCGACGCGCTCTTCGGCCGTGTGATCGAGGAGGCGCCCGGCTATGCCGACCACCAGGCCCGGACGGAACGGGAGATCCCGGTGGTCGTGCTCCACCGGATCGGTCCGGTGCCCGGGGCGGAACGGGTCAAGGGGATGGGCGACTGGATCGCCGAGGTTCACGACTGGCTGCGGGGCGAGCTGAGGTCCCTTCGCGAACAGGCCGATCGGCTGGTCGCGGGCAGGGCCGACAGGATCGAGCGGACCGCACCGGACCTCGCCCAGCAGATGCGCGCCCGCTGTCTGGATTTCTGCGGCGCGCTGACAAAGCATCACGGCGGTGAGGACATGGCCGTGTTCCCGGCGCTCGCGGGACAGTTCCCCGCCCTGGCTCCGGCGCTGGGCCAGCTCGGGGCCGAGCACAGGGCGGTGGCGGGAGCCCAGGAGGCCATCCGGGAACTCGTGGACGGCTTCGTCCCCGGCGAGTCCGACCCGATGCGGTTGCGGGAGGAGCTCGAGCGGCTGGCCGACCTCCTCGAGCGCCACTTCACCTACGAGGAGGAGACGATCGTCACCGCGCTCAACGCCACGGTGCCCGCCCCGCACGTCGGCTGACCGCGCAGCTCTGTTGACATGTCTCCGACCCGAGTTATCCACAGGCTGAGCGGGATTTTGCGATCTGCGGGATCGTCAGGGCATGACGAATCACAGCGAAGCCACGGGAACCCCCGAGAACAGTGACATTACGGGCTGGGCGGAGTCCGGGCCGGATGCCCCCGGCCGGGAGGGACGTCGTCGGGACGGGCGAGACGGGAAAAGGCACGACCGGGAAGGGCATGACCGGGACGAGGGTGGGCGGGAAGGGTGGGATGCGGCCGTTCACCAGGTCACCCTGCGCACCCCGGAGGAACTGGCCGACGCTCTTCCCTACCTGCTCGGCTACCGCCCCGAGGACAGCATCGTCCTGGTAGCCCTGCATGACGAGGGCGGGCGGGGCCGGTTCGGCGGCCGGGCCCGGCTCGGCATCCCCTCGAACCCCGACGACTGGCCCGCCGTCGCCGACCAGTTGGCGCGAGGGCTCGTGACGGGCGGTGAGCGCCGAGGCGCCCGTCCTGCCCAGATGGTCGCCTACCTGTGCCAGGAACCGGCGAACGGGGAGACGGGCCGTCGGACCATGGAACGGCTGCAGCCACTGGCCCAGCAGCTGAGGGTGGCGTGCGGGCGCCTCGACGTCCCGGTGATCGAGGCGCTCTGCATCGCCGACGGCCGCTTCTGGTCGTACTGCTGCGCGGGCAAGGGCTGCTGCCCGGTGGAGGGCGTCCCGATGGGACTGCCCGGGACCTCCGTGCTCGCCGCGGCCGCGACCTACGCGGGCATCCAGGTTCGAGGCACCCTGCGCGAACTGCGCGCTCGGCTGCAGCCTTTGGAGACCGTCGCCGCCCTGGAGCAGGAGATCGCCCTGGACACCGCGGGCCTGGCGCTCGTCCCCCGGATCCTCGACGAGTCGAGCCGCACGTCGGTGGCCGACGAGACGCTCGGACTGGCTCGACATGTCATGCGGCGCCTCACCGCGGCGCCACTCGTGCCTGGCTCCCGGGAGGCCGACTGCCGGGACGACGAACTGCTCGGACCGGACGAGGCCGCCGCCCTGATCCTCGGCCTGCAGGACCGGGTGACGCGCGACCGGGCGGCGGAGTGGATGGAGGGCGACGAGGCGGCCCCGGCGCTGCGTCTGTGGCGGGCACTGGCCCGCCGCTGCGTGGGCCCGTACGGAGAACACGCGGCGGCGCCTCTCACCCTGGCCGGCTGGGTGGCCTGGTCCAGCGGCGACGAACTAGAGGCTAGGGAGGCCCTGGCGATGGCCCTGGGCGCCGACCCCGGGTATCTCTTCGCCCGCCTTCTGCACCAGGCCTGCAACGAAGGCCTCGACCCCGAGTCGGTACGCCGCTGCCTCCGAGCCGAACGCACGGGACGCGCGCGCCCCGCGGCCCTCGGGACAGACGAGGAGCCGCACCGGCAGGAAGTGCGACGCGAGACGGCGCAGACACCGACGGCGGTGCGGGCTCCGGAGGCGGTGCGGGCTCCGGAGACGAGGGAGGAGTCGACAGCGGTGCAGACGCCGGTGATCAGGGAGGCTCCGGACTCGTGGGAGGAGCCCGAAGGCTCGCTCCCCGGACCGGAATCGGTAAGCGGCGCTTCGGTGGTCCGAGCCCCCCGCTCACACCCGCAGAAACCGCATCCCACCCGTCCCGCTTCGGCCGGCCGGGCCAGGTCCCGCCCCCGCCCCGTCGGCAAGGCCTCCGCACGGCGTCGTGGCTCCGGCACCGAAGGAGCGCGATCCGACGCCGACGCCGCCCCCGGCAGGTCGTGAGGCCGGAGCGAGATCGCCCGGCGCGGGCACCCGGAGCGCCGGGCTCGTCCACCGCCATTCGGTGAGGTCTGCGCCCCGGTGCGTGACCTGGGGGAGTGCGGTCCCGTTCACCTGAGTGGCGGAGCGCCCGTACGGGTGGCCCGCGACGCGCATCCGCACCTGCCGGAGCCTTCCACCAGGCCTCGACCATGCCCGAGGCGCACAGAGAGCAGAAGAAGTCACCCATGGACCAGCCGACTCCGCCCTCCGCCGCCGACGAACGCTCCCGCCTCGACAGCCCGCGCACGGCGTCCGGTCCCACGACGCCCTCTCCACCCGCTTCACCGGCCCCGCCGGCTCCACCGGTCGCGCAGAGGTCGGCCACGCTCCGTGCCCCGGATCCCTCGCCGCTGGCGGAGCCGGGAGGCGGGCCGGGCCCGGCCACCGGCCGGGGCGTTCGCGGCACCCCCCGCTTCCCGGTGGCGGGCGCGCCGCGCCGCGCGTCCACACCGACGAGCAGAGGCACCGTGCCGCCCTCCGCGCAGCGCACCACCGGACTGCCGCCCGCCCACACGGCGATGATCTGCGTCGCTCTGCCGGGCCTCGCCGTCTCGTCCGACCAGGGACAGTTGACGGGACACGGACTCGACGGGATCTACCGCGCGGGCCGACGGATCCTGTCCCGTTGCCTGCTGCGGGTGGCGGGCCGCGAACCGCTCGTCGTCCAGGCCCGGATGACATCGGCCGACTGCGCCCACTTCGTCGCCGCTCTGCGCGTCACGCCGCACGGCGGCCCGGACCCCGACGTGATCGTCGAGCGCACCCGCTCGGCGGACGGCGTCGAGCGGATCACCCTGCGCAGTGCCGCGGCCCGGCCGCTGTGCCTGCCGGTGGAGGTGGCTCTCGGCGCCGACCTGGCCGACCTGGGCGCGATCGGGGCCGGCGCCGCCGTTCCCGAACTGCCCGCCAGCGTCCACGGCACCGGCCTGCGCTGGTCCGGCGCCGGCGGAACCTCGTACGTCACCGCTCAACCGCCGCCCGCCGACGCGATCGCCGCCGCGGGACTGCTGCGCTGGGAGTTCGACGTTCCTCCCGGCGGCAGCGTCCGCGTGGAGCTGCGGGTACGTCTGGACGGCGCCGGACCGGTCCGGGCCGTGGGTCGTACGGCGACCAGCCCCCTGGCTCCGGCGAGCGCCAGTGGTGACGATCCGCGCGTCCGGGCCCTCCTGGCGACGAGCGTGAAGGATCTGCGGGCGCTGCTGGTGCGCGACCCCGCCCACCCCGCGGACACCCATCTGGCCGCCGGAGCGCCCTGGCGCTGCGGTCTCGCCCCGGCCGACGCCCTGGCCGCCGCCCGTATGGCACTGCCGCTCGGCACGCGCCTCGCAGCGGGGACGCTGCGCATCCTGGCCCGCACCCAGATCACCGGACCGGGCCCCCGCTCCGGCATGATTCCCGGCCCCCGGCGGGACGCGGGCCCGTACCTCCCGCCGGGCTGCACGGGAACGGAGGCCACGCTGCTCTTTCCCGCGCTCCTCGCCGAGGCCCGCCGCTGGGGACTGCCCGATCACGAGACGGAGGAACTCCTGCCGGCAGCCGAGCGGTGCCTGACCTGGTTGCGCGGCGCGGTCGGGGACCAGCCCTACCTGAGTGACCCCCAACCCGACGGTCCCGTACGCTGCGAGACCCAGGCCCATGCCCACCGTGCGGCCCTGCTCGGCGCCGACCTCCTCGACGCCTGCGCGAGACCGGGCGGCGGCACCCTGCGGGAGTGGGCCCGGACCTCCCGTGCCGTGTTCCGCCGGGACTTCTGGATCGACGACCCCGGCGGCGGTCGGCCCGCCGCCGCGCGCACTCCGGACGGACGGACGCTGCCCCACCTCTGTGCGACGGCGGCCCATCTCCTCGACACCGGACTGCTGGGCGGCGGCGCCCAAGCCCCGGGACTGCTGGACAAGGTGCAGACCGAGCAGCTCGCCCGACTGCTCGGCGGTCCGGTCATGGATTCGGGCTGGGGACTTCGCGGCCTCGGCGTCGACGAGGTCGGCTACAACCCCTTCGGCCACCGCAGCGGCGCCGTGCGCATCCACGAGACGGCGATCGCTTTCGCCGGCATGGCCGCCGCGGGCTACGAGAAGGAGAGCACAGCGCTGCTCCGGGGCGTGCTGGCTGCGTCCGAGGCCTTCGGCCACCGTCTCCCGGAGATGTACGCCGCGGAGCAGCGCGGGGACGGCAGCGCGCCGCTGCCCCATCCGGCCGCGTGCCGGCCCGCCGCGACCGCCGCGGCCGCGGGCGTCCTGCTGCTGACCGCTCTCGTCGGCATCCGCCCCGACGCGCCGGCCGGGACCGTCGCCCTGCGCCCATTGCCCGGCGCACCCCTGGGCGAGGTCGGTCTCACGGGAATGCGGGTCGCGGACGCCCCCTTCTCCGTACGGGTCAGCAGGCTCGGACTCGCCATGGTGGAGGAAGCGGCCGAGGGCCTTCAACTGGGCGCGTGACCTCTCCGTTCCATGAGCATTCGCGGCGAGGGTCGGCCATCGATGCGGCCGATGAAGGACGTGTTTATCGTCAGGAAGACGACTATGATCGCCGCATGTCCTACGACCCGTCAGCCTTTCCGCCCTTCGCCGTGACCGTGGACCTGGTCGTGCTGACCGTGCGCCGCCATGCCCTGTGCGCGCTGGCGGTGCGCAGGGGCGAGACGCCGTTCCAGGGATGGTGGGCGCTACCCGGCGGTTTCGTACGGGCGGACGAGGACCTCACCCAGGCGGCGGCGCGCGAGCTGGCGGAGGAGACCGGGCTGCACGCCCATGACCCCTCGGTCCCGGCCCAGGACAACGGTGCCCACCTGGAACAGCTGGCCACGTACGGCGATCCGGAGCGAGATCCCCGCATGCGCGTGGTGAGCGTCGCGCATCTGGCGCTCGCCCCCGACCTGCCCGCACCACGAGCGGGCGGCGACGCGAGCAACGCGCGCTGGGCGCCCGTCGAGGAACTGCTCCAGCACGGCGGGCACGTCCGGGACGGCGAACCGGTCGCGCCGCTGGCCTTCGACCACGCACGGATCCTCGCCGACGGAGTGGAACGCGCCCGCTCCAAGATCGAGTACTCCTCCCTCGCGACCGCGTTCTGCCCCACGGAGTTCACGGTCGGCGAACTGCGCCGTGTCTACGAGGCGGTGTGGGGCGTGGCGCTCGACCCGCGCAACTTCCACCGCAAGGTGACGGGTACGCCCGGCTTCCTGGTCCCCACCGGCGGCACCACCACCAGGCAGGGGGGCCGGCCCGCGCAACTTTTCAGGGCCGGCGGCGCGACGTTGCTCAACCCGCCGATGCTGCGCCCGGAGGTCTGAGAACCGGCACTGCGGCCCCGGATGCACGACCGGCCGTGCGGTACACGGAAAAAAGGGATATAGCGCGCTATCTTCCTGAAGGTGATCCAGGCCTACGGACTGACCAGCGATTCCCGTAAGGCGCTTCCGCCTGCCGTCGACGACGTCTCCTTCGAGGCGTGCGCGGGCCGCGTCACCGTGCTGCTCGGAGCGCCGGGCGCCGGCAAGACCACCGTGCTGAGACTTCTGCTCGGACTTCAACAGGGCCGCGGCCTGGCCTACTTCAGAGGCCGCCCTCTGCATCGCGTCGCCCACCCCGCACGCGAGGTCGGCGTCCTCCTCGGCGATGTGCCCGGACACCCGGCCCGCACGGTCCGCGGCCACCTGCGCATGTTGTGCGCGGCCGCCGGCGTCGCGGTCCGGCGAGCCGACGAAGTGCTCGAGGCGGTCGGCCTGGTCAGCCTGCGTGAAGAACGCCTCGGTGGCCTCTCCCGAGGTACAGACCGCCGACTAGGCCTGGCCTGCGCGCTTCTCGCCGACCCGCACACCCTCGTCCTCGACGACCCGGCCGCCGGGCTGTCCGGACGCGAGAGCCGCTGGCTGCACGGGATGCTGAGCGCGCACGCCGAGCAGGGAGGCGCGGTGCTGACGACCACGGCCGATCCGAAGGAGGCCGCCCGCGTCGCCGACCGGGTCCTCACCCTGGAGCAGGGCAGGCTCGTGGCCGACCAGGAGGCCGCCGACTTCGCCCGCACCCGGTTGCGCCCGAGGGTGGCCGTCCGCAGCCCCCACGCCGTTCGCCTCGCCGCACAGCTCACCAGGGAGGCCCGCGCAGCGCAGCGTTCCGTCGAGGTGGTGCAGGAGGGCGCCAACCGGCTCTCCGTGTATGGCAGCAGTTGCGCCGACGTCGGTGAGACGGCGTTCCGCCACGGCATCCTCGTCCACCAACTCGCCGACGAGACGGGCGACATGGGGCCTAAGACGCAAAAGGAGACCGCAGGGAGCAAGGCCGCGGAGAGCAGGTCCGCGAAGAGCGCGACCGCGGAGAACGAGGCCACGGGCAACAAGATCACGCGACACGAGGCCTTGAGGAGCAGGGCCTTGAGGAGCGAGGCCCTCGAGAGCATGGCGTTGGGGAACGCGGCCTTGGAGGAAACGGCCGGCGGAAGCGGGGCTGCGGGGAGCGTGGCCGGAGGCGCGGCGCGGTTGGAGTCGGACCCCGGAAGGACAAAACGATCGCTCTCGGCCGGGAGTCCGTCCGTGGTCGCGTCGTTGGAGCACCCCACTCCGCTCGACCCCGCCCCGGCAGACCCCGCCTCTACGGGCCCTGCCTCGACCGGCTCTGCCTTTACGGGCCCTGCCCCGACCGGCTCCGCCCCGACCGGTCGTCCCGAAGACGTGGACGACCTCCGTTTCGAGTCCGGCGCCGAGCCCACGGCCTCGCCGCCCGCCCCTCGCCGCGGCGCTGCCCGAACCCCCGGCAGCCTTCCCGCGTTGCCGCCTCCCCTCTCCCCGCGCTCCGCACCCAGCCCCTTGCGCCCCCTGCGCTACGAGATCCGCCGCGCCACCGGGATCAGCACCGGCTTCCTCACCGGCGCCGCCGTACTGCTCCTCTCCGCATTCACCGCCGTGGTGCTGGGCGGGGCGGGCCACACCGCCCAGGCGCGGCTGCTGGCCGCCTGGCCCGTACAGCTGCCGCTGCCGCCCGCGGCCCTCGGCGCGGGTCTGCTCGGCGCGCTGGCCTTCGGGGACGAGTTCCGCCACCCCGCCCTGGCGGGGTGGCGCGGCACCGTGCCGCGAAGGCTCGGGGTGCTCACCGCAAAGCTGATCGTCGCCGCGGTCACCGCCGTGACGCTGGCCTGTCTCACGGTGGGCTGCGACGCCGAGGTGCTCTACCTCGTCTACGGGCAGGAACTCGCCCGGGTTCCCGCGGACTGGATCTCGCTCGGCGTGAGTTGGCTCGGGCTCGTGGTCGGCTGTGCCTGGGCCGGGGTGCTGGCGGCCGGAGTCTTCCGGTCCACCACGGCCGGACTGGCGGCGGTGGTCGCGGTGCCCGTCGTCGTCGTGCCCGTCGTACAGAAGGCCGTGGAGAGCGCGTCCGTGCGGGCGGCTGCCGGACTCCCGATGCGGTTGCGCGAGACGCTTCTGGTGCAGTGGCCCTTCGGAGGGGAGCGATATGTGGACGCCGCGGCGCGCGTGCTCGGCCAACCCGTCGGCGGGGCAATGACGTTGTCCTTGGCCGCGCTGCTGTGCGCGTATCTGCTCACGACCCTGCGCGGCAGGGTCCGATGACGACCGTCCAGGCCCAACCGATCCCCGCGTGTGCGCAACTCCCCGAAGAAAGCCCATTTCTTTCCGATAAGGCGTCAATTGCGACGGGGTGAGCGATCACCCTTTCGTGTGCTTTTCACCAAAGACCTCAAGGGAGTTGGAAACAGCGCCGACAAAGGATCCGTGAGTACCCTTGCGCACACCATGATGACCGCCGCCCGCTCCGCCGACTCCGGTCTGGCCGGCCCGGGCGAACTCGACCGCTATCCCTACGCCGAGGCCCCCGTCGCCGACCGCGTCGGAGCCTCCGTCTGGGAGTCCGCGGAGCCCGAGCTGGGCCGCGTGGGCCGCCGCTCCACGGGGAACCGCGGGCGTGGGCTGCACGGCCAGCTCGTCCAACAGCTGGGGCAGATGATCGTCTCGGGTGACCTGGGCGCAGACCGCCCCCTGGTGCCGGAGGAGATCGGCCAGCGGTTCGAGGTGTCCCGTACCGTCGTCCGTGAGTCGCTGCGCGTCCTGGAGGCCAAGGGCCTGGTCAGTGCCCGTCCGAACGTCGGCACGCGCGTGCGTCCCGTGAGTGACTGGAACCTTCTCGACCCGGACATCATCGAGTGGCGGGCCTACGGCCCCCAGCGCGACGACCAGCGGCGCGAGCTGAGCGAGCTGCGGTGGACGATCGAGCCGCTGGCCGCCCGCCTCGCCGCCGGGCACGGACGGGAGGACGTTCAGCAACGGCTGAACGACATGGTCGAGATCATGGCCCACGCGATGACACAGGGTGACGTGCTCACGTACTCCCGGGCCGACACCGAGTTCCATTCGCTGCTCATCCAGGTGGCGAGCAACCGCATGCTGGAGCACCTTTCCGGGATCGTGTCGTCCGCCCTGCAGGTCTCCGGCGGTCCGGTCACGGGCTGTGAGCGGCCCAATGATGCCTCGCTGGCACACCACAGCCGGATCGTCGACGCCCTGGCCGCGGGCGACGGCACGGCGGCCGAGGTGGCCATGCGCCAGCTGCTCACCGTGCACCCCGAGGTGGAGCGCGTCGTGCCGGCGCCGCGCGAGCACTGACCCCCATTCCTCGGGCGGGACCGTCCGGGATGTCTTCCCTCCCCTGCGCCGGCCTCGGCCCGGTACGCCCGCACCCCGTCGGACCCCGCAGAGACCCGTCCCGGGAACTGCGGGGTCCGACGGTCTGCGTGGCGGGATTTGGCGGCGGAGGTGTGGGTAGACACCACGGGTGTGACCTCCTCTGCCCGTGTCTGACCGTTTTTGAACGCTTACGGGGTGTGACTCGGGCCACGAAGATTGGGCGTAACGCTTGTGGAAACAACGCGATGACCTAAGAGGTGACAGCCGCAGAGGGAATACGGACGCCGTTCAAGGCGCTGTGCATCCTCCCGGCCCCCGCCCGCGCCGTCGGCCCGTTCCCAGGCCGGTGGTCGGCTCCAGTCCGTCATGGACGGGGCCGGAAGCCGTTTTCCAACGTTCCGAGAGGTTGTTCGTGTCGGCCAGCACATCCCGTACGCTCCCGCCGGAGATCGCCGAGTCCGTCTCTGTCATGGCGCTCATTGAGCGGGGAAAGGCTGAGGGGCAGATCGCCGGCGACGATGTGCGTCGGGCCTTCGAAGCTGACCAGATTCCGGCCACTCAGTGGAAGAACGTACTGCGCAGCCTCAACCAGATCCTCGAGGAAGAGGGTGTGACGCTGATGGTCAGTGCCGCGGAGCCCAAGCGCACCCGAAAGAGCGTCGCAGCGAAGAGTCCGGCCAAGCGCACCGCCACCAAGACGGTCGCGGCGAAGACGGTGACCACGCGGAAGACCACCGCTGACGCCGCCCCGGCCACCCAGGCCGCACCTGCTGTGGACGACCCCGCAGAAGAAGAAGCCGCCCCCGCCAGGAAGGCGGCTGCCAAGAAGACCACGACGGCCAAGAAGACGGTCGCGAAGAAGACCGTGGCGGCCAAGAAGACGGCGGCCAAGAAGACCGCCGGCAAGAAGGACGACGGCGAGCCGGTCGAGGAAGAAGCCATCGAGGACGCCCCCAAGGCGGGCGACGAGCCCGAGGGCACCGAGAGCGCCGGCTTCGTCCTCTCCGACGACGACGAGGACGACGCGCCGGCCCAGCAGGTGGCCGCCGCGGGCGCCACCGCCGACCCGGTCAAGGACTACCTCAAGCAGATCGGCAAGGTCCCGCTGCTCAACGCCGAGCAGGAGGTCGAGCTCGCCAAGCGCATCGAGGCCGGTCTGTTCGCCGAGGACAAGCTGGCCAACGCCGACAAGCTCGCACCGAAGCTCAAGCGCGAGCTGGAGATCATCGCGGAGGACGGCCGCCGCGCCAAGAACCACCTCCTGGAGGCCAACCTCCGTCTGGTGGTGTCCCTGGCCAAGCGTTACACCGGCCGCGGCATGCTCTTCCTGGACCTCATCCAGGAGGGCAACCTCGGTCTCATTCGCGCGGTCGAGAAGTTCGACTACACCAAGGGCTACAAGTTCTCCACGTACGCCACCTGGTGGATCCGGCAGGCGATCACCCGCGCGATGGCCGACCAGGCCCGCACCATCCGTATCCCGGTGCACATGGTCGAGGTCATCAACAAGCTCGCGCGCGTGCAGCGTCAGATGCTTCAGGACCTGGGTCGCGAGCCCACGCCGGAGGAGCTGGCCAAGGAACTCGACATGACCCCCGAGAAGGTCATCGAGGTCCAGAAGTACGGCCGTGAGCCCATCTCGCTGCACACCCCGCTGGGCGAGGACGGCGACAGCGAGTTCGGTGACCTCATCGAGGACTCCGAGGCCGTCGTGCCGGCGGACGCGGTCAGCTTCACGCTTCTGCAGGAGCAGTTGCACTCGGTCCTCGACACCCTGTCCGAGCGGGAGGCGGGCGTCGTCTCGATGCGGTTCGGTCTCACCGACGGTCAGCCGAAGACCCTCGACGAGATCGGCAAGGTCTACGGCGTCACGCGTGAGCGGATCCGCCAGATCGAGTCCAAGACCATGTCGAAGCTGCGTCACCCGTCACGTTCGCAGGTGCTGCGCGACTATCTCGACTAGGTTGCTTCCGTACCCGCCGAAGGCCCGGTGTCCCGTCAGGGACCCGGGCCTTCGGCGTGCACGCGCGGGTGCGTCCCGCCATGCGGTGGATCACTGTGGGTGTTCAGGGAGCACTTCAGAGTGAGGAGTCCTCATGCGACGTCTCTTGGTCCGGGCCCTGTCCCGGCCGTTGATTCTCGCGGCCGTGGCCATGGTCATACCGTTGGCCTCCGCCGCCCCCGCCGCCTCCGACGGCGTCGTCCTCGGGGGCTATCCGGTCGACGTCTCGCAGAGCCCGTGGACGGTCGCACTGTCCAGCCGTGACCGGTTCGGAGGTATGCGCTCGGGACAGTTCTGCGGTGGTGTGGCGGTCGGCTCGACGACCGTGCTCACGGCGGCGCACTGCATGGGCGAGGAGGCCCTGGGAGGGCCGCCGGAGCGGGTCTCGGACCTCAAGGTCGTCGCCGGCCGCACGGACCTCTACTCGGACGTGGGGCAGGAGGTCGCGGTACGCAGCGTCTGGGTGAACCCCCGTTACGACCGCTCCAGCAACGCCGGGGACTTCGCCGTGCTCACGCTGGCCGCGCCCCTCCCGGCGGGAGCGGCCATCGGCATGGCCGCCGCGGGTGACACGGCGTACCGGCCCGGCGGGGAGGCCCTGGTCTACGGCTGGGGGGACACCACGGGGTTCGGCGCGTACCCGCACACGCTCCGGGCGGCGCCCGTGCACGTGCTGGCCGACTCGCTCTGTGAGCGGGCGTACCCGGGTTCGTCGGACGGTGCGTACCTCGCGCAGAGCATGGTGTGCGCCGGAGAGACGCGCGGGGGCCGGGACGCCTGCCAGGGGGACAGCGGCGGGCCCCTGGTCGCGCAAGGCCGGCTCATCGGGCTCGTGTCGTGGGGCAGCGGTTGTGGACGGCCCGGCAGCCCCGGCGTCTACACGCGGGTCTCCGACGCTCTGCGGACGCTCGGCTGGAATGTCGCCGCCCGAGGCGCGCTCAGGGCTCCTGACGGCCCCTGAGCGGGCCGATCCCCGGGTGGGGGGCGGGACTGCGGATGAGAAGCGGGCGGCCGCCCCTGGTGTCAGGGGCGGCCGCCCGTTCGCCGGCCTGTGCCGACTCTGGCTCGTCGTGGACGCGTCGGATCAGCGCTCTTCTTCCAGGGCGGACGCCGGAACGGTAGTCAGTCGCTCCGTCTCGTCCTGTATCTCAGCGGCGATCTTCTTGAGTTCCGGCTCGAACTTGCGGCCGTGGTGGGCGCAGAAGAGCAGTTCTCCGCCGCTGAGCAGGACGACGCGTACGTACGCCTGGGCGCCGCAGCGGTCGCAGCGGTCAGCGGCCGTCATCGGGCTCGCGGGGGTCAGAACAGTAGTCACGTCGCCTCTTCTCTAGCTCGACGAGCTGTCGTACCAGGGTCAACATCCAACCAGCCCCAAAACGTTCCCGCTCGTGGCTTGTCCTCGAAAAAATCTTTCCGAGGTGGCCGTCTGCTGCCGGTTTGGCGGCGAATGTGCCGTATTGCGTGGTCTGTAATGCTTACGGTTTCGCACTGTCGGTCGTGGTTCGATCCTCCCGGCCGGCTTGCCGGTTTGTTCATGAGGACGTGCCCGGAGCCTAAATGGTTCATGCCCCGAAGGGAACGTGATATGTACTTCACTCCAACGAGGGATCGAACATGCATGCGACGCTGGACTAGTCTGAGTTTGGGACGAGGGTGGCGTTACAACGGCTCTACCAGGCCTCGGTACCCTCTTGGCGGCTACCCGAGCCGCGCCCTTACCCAGAAGGGCCCCAAGTGAAATTCAGCGAGGAGCGAACCGCGTGACCGCCGAAACGTCCGTGCCGTCCACAGCGCTGCTGGCAGGAGCAGACCGGGACGGTTCCAACTACACCGCGCGGCACCTGCTCGTCCTCGAGGGCCTCGAGGCCGTGCGGAAGCGCCCGGGCATGTACATCGGCTCGACCGACAGTCGCGGTCTGATGCACTGCCTGTGGGAGATCATCGACAACTCGGTCGACGAAGCCCTGGGCGGGTACTGCGACCACATCGAGGTGATCCTCCACGACGACGCCTCGGTCGAGGTCCGTGACAACGGCCGGGGCATCCCCGTCGACGTCGAGCCCAAGACCGGCCTGTCCGGCGTCGAGGTCGTCATGACCAAGCTGCACGCCGGCGGCAAGTTCGGCGGCGGCTCCTACGCCGCCTCCGGCGGTCTGCACGGCGTCGGCGCCTCCGTCGTCAACGCCCTGTCCGCCCGACTCGACGTCGAGGTGGACCGAGGGGGGAACACGCACGCGATCAGCTTCCGGCGCGGTGTCCCCGGCTCCTTCGCCGCGGGCGGTCCCGACGCCAAGTTCGAGCCGGGCGGCCTGCGCAAGGTCAAGGGGGTCGCCAAGAACCGCACCGGCACCCGCGTGCGGTACTGGGCCGACCGGCAGATCTTCCTCAAGGACGCCAAGCTCTCCCTGGAGAACCTCCACGGCCGTGCCCGCCAGACCGCCTTCCTGGTGCCCGGCCTGACCATCGTCGTCCGCGACGAGTACGGTCTCGGCGACGGTGGCAGCAAGGGGGAGGAGTCCTTCCGCTTCGACGGCGGCATCAGTGAGTTCTGCGAGTACCTGGCCACCGACAAGCCGGTCTGCGACGTCCTGCGCTTCACCGGGCAGGGCACCTTCAAGGAGACGGTCCCGGTCCTGGACGACCACGGGCAGATGACACCGACCGAGGTCACCCGTGAGCTCGGCGTCGACGTGGCGCTGCGCTGGGGCACCGGCTACGACACGAACCTCAGGTCGTTCGTCAACATCATCGCCACGCCCAAGGGCGGCACGCACGTCGCGGGCTTCGAGCAGGCCGTCGCCAAGACGATGAACGAGGTGCTGCGCGCCAAGAAACTGCTGCGCGTCGCCGAGGACGACATCGTCAAGGACGACGCCCTGGAGGGCCTGACCGCCGTCGTCACGGTACGCCTGGCCGAACCTCAGTTCGAGGGGCAGACGAAGGAGGTCCTCGGTACCTCGGCCGCCCGGCGCATCGTGAACACGGTGATCTCCAGGGAGCTCAAGGCCTTCCTGACCTCGACCAAGCGCGATGCCGCGGCGCAGGCCCGGGTCGTGATGGAGAAGGCGGTCGCCGCCGCGCGCACGCG
This sequence comes from Streptomyces sp. P3, assembly GCF_003032475.1. Lineage (NCBI taxonomy): Bacteria > Bacillati > Actinomycetota > Actinomycetes > Kitasatosporales > Streptomycetaceae > Streptomyces > Streptomyces sp. P3. The sequence continues at coordinate 97,059 of NZ_CP028369.1, read as the reverse complement.
TATCGCGGCCCGGCAGCACAAGGACGCGCAGCGTCGCAAGACGGCGCTGGAGTCCTCTTCGCTGCCCGCGAAGCTGGCCGACTGCCGCAGCGACGACGTCGAGCGCAGCGAGCTGTTCATCGTCGAGGGGGACTCGGCGCTCGGCACTGCCAAGCTCGCCCGGAACTCCGAGTTCCAGGCGCTGCTGCCGATCCGGGGCAAGATCCTCAATGTCCAGAAGTCGTCCGTGACCGACATGCTGAAGAACGCCGAGTGCGGCGCGATCATCCAGGTCATAGGAGCCGGTTCCGGTCGGACGTTCGATATCGACGCGGCCCGCTATGGCAAGATCATCATGATGACGGACGCCGATGTGGACGGCTCCCACATCCGCACGCTGCTCCTGACGCTGTTCCACCGCTACATGCGGCCCATGGTCGAGGCCGGCCGGGTGTTCGCCGCGGTTCCGCCGCTGCACCGTATCGAGCTCGTGCAGCCCAGGAAGGGCCAGGACAAGTACGTGTACACGTACTCGGACCGTGAGCTGCGCGACCGGCTCATGGAGTTCCAGAGCAAGGGCGTCCGGTACAAGGACTCGATCCAGCGCTACAAGGGTCTCGGTGAGATGGATGCCGACCAGCTGGCCGAGACCACGATGGACCCGCGTCACCGCACGCTGCGCCGCATCAACCTCTCCGACCTGGAGTCGGCCGAGCAGGTGTTCGATCTGCTGATGGGCAACGACGTTGCCCCGCGCAAGGAGTTCATCTCCAGCTCGGCGGCGACCCTGGACCGGTCGCGCATCGACGCGTAACCCCCGCGCCCTCCGAGCAGCCGCATCAAAGGGCGGACCAGGGCTTCTCCACCCTCGGGTGGAGAAGCCCGGCCGCACGGATCCACCCATGATCCACCCTGGCTCCGATCTGCGAGCCGACGTGTTTCCGTAGCGTCGAAGGCGTCGGCAGCGCTGGCTGCCGGCCTCCCCTTCCCGCTCACGGAGGCTGTGATGCCCGGGCTCCTCCACGCACTGGTGATCGCGGCGGTGATCGCCCTCGTGATCGTTCGGCAGTTCCGGGCCGGCCGTATAGACGCGGACCGGCGATGGTGGGTCCTGCCCGGCGTCCTGGCGGTCACGGCGCTGCGCGATCCCGACCTGCTCGACGCGCGCCACCCCACCACATCCGCCCTGTTCCTCGGTACCGAACTGGTCGTCGGCCTGGCCATGGGGGCCGCCTGGGCGTGGACCACGCGGGTGTGGGTCGAGGCGGACGGCTCGGTGTGGGGCAGGAGCACCAGGGTGAGCGCAGCCGTCTGGTTCGCCGGCATCGCGCTGCGGCTCGGCCTCTTCGGGCTCGGCGTACTGGCGGGCCTCCACCAGCACGGCTCGGCCCTGGTGCTGGGACTCGCGACCAGCCTGCTGGTGCGCTCCGGGCTCCTGGTTCTACGGGCGCGGTCCCTGTACGGTCCCGACATCGCGCAGGCCACGGCGTACGGTGACCGCGTGCCCCGGTCCGCGTGGAAGGAGCGCGTGTGACGGAGAACCTCTGGACCAGATGGCCCTCGCGAGAAGCGCTGAGTCCCGAGGAGATCCCCCGGCTCAGGCGGCTGCTGGCCTGGGGAGTGCGGCTGCTGGTGCTCGTCGCGCTGGTGTGGGGCGCCCTCCACGACAGCCGCGTCCACGGGTGGGCCGGGGTCGTCGGGGCGGGCGGGCTGCTCGTGGCCGGCGGGCTCGCGTGGGCCCTGTTCCGGACCACGCTCGAGCACCGGCTGTGGCCTTCCCTCGCCCTCCTCCTCGCACTGCTGGTACTGGCCGTCGGGGCCGGGGCCGCAGGACTGCGCTCCGCGGCCGTGGTCCTGTGCTGTGGTTGCGCCATCGCCGCTCTGGAGCGACTGCCCCTGGCCGCCGCCGTGCCCGTGGCCTCGGCCGGATTCGCCGCCTTCGCCGCGGTCGACGACGACCGCGGGCCGGTCTCGGCGGCCGTCATCGGGGGCATGGCCCTCGCCGGCTACGCGCTGCGGCTCGACGCCGAGGCCAGAGGAACCGCACAGCGACTGCTCGCCCAGGAGCAGGCGGCCCGCGCGGCCGAGGCCGAGTCCGCCGCGCTCGCGGAGCGGGCCCGCATCGCCCGGGAGATACACGACGTGCTCGCCCACAGTCTCTCGGCGCAACTGGTGCACCTGGAGGCGGCCCGGCTGCTGATCGAACGGGGCGCGGACCGCGCACAGATCCTCGAACGCGTGGTGGCGGCCCGCGGCATGGCCCGCGACGGTCTGGAGGAGACCCGGCAGTCGCTCTCCGCGTTGCGCGGCGAGGTGACGCCGCTGGAGGAGTTCCTCACCGGTCTCGTCGGAGCGTCCGAAGGCGCCGAGGTCACGGTCGCCGGCGAGCGCGTCCCGTTGCCGGTCGAGGCCTCGCAGGCCGTGCGCAGGGTCGCCCAGGAAGCGTTGACGAACGCACGCAAGCACGCGCCGGGCGCGAAGGTGAGCGTGCGGCTCGAGTACGGCCCGCGCGAAGTCACCCTGGACGTGCGGGACTCGGGCGGCTCGCCGGGCGAACTTTCGCAGGCCGGCGGCGGGTACGGTCTGCTGGGTATGCGTGAGCGCGCCGAGTTGCTGGGCGGCTCGCTCGCCGCAGGGCCGGACGAGAAAGGGTTCGTGGTGACGCTGAGGGTGCCCGTATGACCGGGGAACCGGAGAAGCCCGCCAGGGTGGTGGTCGCAGACGATCAGACCGTCGTCAGAGAAGGCATCGTGATGCTGCTCGGGCTCCTGCCGGGAGTCGAGGTGGTGGGCGCCGCGGGGGACGGCGAGGAGGCGGTACGGCTCGTCGCCGAACTGGCCCCCGACGTGGTGCTGATGGACCTGCGCATGCCCCGCTGCGACGGCGTGGAGGCCACTCGGCGCATCACCGCGACATACCCCGGCACCCAGGTCGTGGTGCTCACCACGTATGCGGACGACGAGTCCCTGTTCCCGGCGCTGAAGGCCGGAGCGCGGGGATATCTCACGAAGGACGCCGGCGGGGACGAGATCGTACGCGCCGTGCACAGCGTGCTGTCCGGGGACGCCGGCCTGTCGCCGAGTGTCCAGCGCAGGCTGCTGGAGCGGTTGTCGGCGCCCGAACCCGAGCCGGCCCGGCCCGCCGTCGTGCCCGACGGGCTCACCACACGGGAGGCGGAGGTTCTGGTGCTGATCGCCGAAGGCCTCAGCAACCCGGAGATCGCCCGCAGGCTGAGCGTGTCCATCGCCACGGTGAAGACCCACATCAACAACATGTTCTCCAAGACGGGACTCAAGGACCGTGCTCAGGCGGTCAGTTACGCCTACCGGAAAGGGCTGGTGCGGCCGCCCGCAGCGGGATCGGCCTGATGGTCACCTGATGGAGTGAAGTGTGCGGGGAAGAAGAGTCAGGGATCTTCCCGTTCTGTCCATCCTTGGGCATGCAGTCAAGCAACGGTTGCGTCCGCACCGGCGGGGACGATCCCGAGACCGGCGGCGCCACGCCGCATGCGCGCGAGCCCCACCGACGTCACGATCAGCCGTACCCGGGAGCGACGGGTGAGGTGCGCTACGACGACCCGTGGTACGAGGCGCTCGCCTCGGGCTGGGGCGAGTCGGCCGGGGTGGGTGTCTACCCGGCCGAGATCCCCGCGGCCCGTGCGGCGCGCGCGACCGGTGCCGCTGCGGCGGCCGAGATCTACCTCGAGGTGCAGCGCAGCGCGGCCTTCCAGGAGGTGCGCAGCCGGTACCGGCGGTTCGTGGGGCCCGCCTCCGTCGGGTTCCTCGTCTGGTACGTGGCCTACGTCGTGACGGCGACGAGCGCGCCCGGGTTCATGGCGCGGCCGGTGGTGGGCGCGGTGAACGTGGCACTGCTCGCCGGGCTCGGACAGTTCCTCAGCACGTTCCTGCTCACCTGGGCCTACGCCCGGCACGCACGGCTGCGCCGCGACCGGGCGGCACTCGAACTGCGCTGGGACACCCAGGAACTGACCCGCGGAGCCCGCGGCGGTGCGTCGTGACCGGCAACCATCAGACGCTCGCGTTGATGCTGTTCAGCGCCTTCGTCGCGGTGACGCTGGGGATCACCACCTGGGTGAGCCGCAACCGGCGTGGTTCGGCGGAGGAGTTCTACGCCGGGGGCCGGCTGTTCTCGCCCATGGAGAACGGGTTCGCCATCGCCGGCGACTACATGTCGGCCGCCTCCTTCCTCGGGATCTCCGGACTGATCGCGCTCTTCGGGTACGACGGCCTGCTGTACTCGGTGGGCTTCCTGGTCGCCTGGCTGGTGGTCCTGTTCCTGGTGGCCGAACTGGTCCGCAACTGCGGGCGGTTCACCCTGGCCGACGTGGTCGCCGCGCGGATGAGGGAGCGGCCGGTGCGGATCGCGGCGGGAACCTCCTCGGTCACCGTGTCCGTTCTGTACCTGGTGGCGCAGATGGTCGGCGCGGGCAGTCTGGTCGCGCTGCTCCTCGGGAACACCGGCGAGGCGGCTCGGTCCTGGGCCGTCATCGGGGTGGGTGCGCTCATGGTCGTCTATGTGTCGCTGGGAGGGATGCGGGCCACGACGTGGATCCAGATCGTCAAGGCGGTTCTGCTGCTGGGCGGCACCGTCACGCTCACCGTGCTCGTCCTCGTGCGCTTCCACGGCGACTTCGACCAACTGCTGCGCACGGCCGCCGAGCGCAGCGGGCACGGCGACGCGTTCCTTGCGCCCGGGCTGAAGTACGGCGGGGACTGGACCGCGCGCTGCGACTTCATGAGCCTCGGTCTCGCCCTGGTGCTGGGCACGGCCGGGCTGCCGCACATCCTGTCCCGCTTCTACACCGTGCCGACCGCGCAGGCCGCCCGGCGGTCCGTCGTCTGGTCGATCGGGCTCATCGGCGGCTTCTATCTGATGACGATCGTGCTGGGCTTCGGCGCGGCGGCGATCGTCGGCCCGGACGCGGTCCGCGGCTCGAACGCGTCGGGGAACACGGCGGTGCCCCTGCTGGCCCTCGATCTGGGCGGCGGTCCCGACTCCACGGGGGGCACCGTTCTGTTCGCGGTGGTGGCGGCCGTCGCCTTCGCCACGATCCTCGCGGTCGTCGCCGGGATCACGCTGGCCTCCTCGGCGTCGGTGGCGCACGACCTCTACGCCTCCCTGCGTCGTCGGCGTTCCCGGCCCCGCAGCGAGGTGGCGGTGGCACGGGTCGCCGCCGTGGGAGTCGGAGCGGTCGCGATCGCCCTCGGTCTGCTGGCCCGCGATCTCAACGTCGCCTTTCTGGTCGGTCTCGCGTTCGCCGTCGCCGCCTCCGCGAACCTGCCGGTCCTGCTGTACTCGCTGTTCTGGCGGGGCTTCACCACGCGGGGCGCCGTGTGGGCGGTGTACGGAGGGCTGATTCCGGCCCTGGCGCTCGTGGTGTTGTCGCCGGTGGTGTCGGGCAGTCCGGGGTCGCTGTTCCCGGCGGTGGACTTCCAGTACTTTCCGCTGGAGAACCCCGGCCTGGTCTCGATTCCGCTGGGCTTCCTGGCGGGCTGGCTGGGCACGGTCACCGCGGCCGAGGTCGCGGACGAGGCCAGGCACGCGGAGGCCGAGGTGCGGTCGCTGACCGGAGCGGGCGCGGTCTAGACGCCGGCCGTGGGGAGCGGAAGCGGCCGAAACGGTGCCTTGCGCGGCCGGGCCGCCGGGGGAGGATCCTGCGTCGCTACGGAGCCACCCACGCATACCGGTGCTCGGGGCGGCCGGTGTCGCCGTACCTGAGGGAGAGGTGCAGCCTGCCGGCCTGCTCGAGGTGGCGCAGATAGCGCTGGGCGGTGGAGCGGCTCAGGCCGGTCTCGGCGGCGACCTCGTGGGCCGAGAGCGGGTGGTCGGCGCGGTGCAGCACCGCGCAGATCAGGTCGGTGGTGGGTTCCGAGTGACCGCTCGGCAGGCCGGGGGACGGGGGCGCGGGCGTGGTGCGCAGCGCGCTGAAGATCCTGTCCACCTGGTCCTGACCGGCGACGCCGTGGCCGCCGACCCGGTCCACCGTGCGGCGCAGGGCGGCGTACGAGTCGAGGCGGGTGCGCAGCGCCGCGAAGGTGAACGGTTTCACCAGGTAGTGCAGTGCGCCCAGCCGCATCGCGGTCTGCACCGTCGTGACGTCACCAGCCGCTGTGATCATGATGACGTCCGTGCCGTGGCCCTGCTCCCTCATGCGGTGGACGAGTTCCAGTCCGGTGCCGTCGGGAAGGTAGTGGTCGAGCAGGACCAGGTCGATGCCTCCGCGCTGCACCGATGCGAGCGCCTGGGCGGCACTGTGCGCGCGGGCGGCGACCCGGAAGCCGGGAACCTTCCCCACGTATTTGGCGTTGATCTCGGCGACACGGAAGTCGTCGTCCACCACCAGGACGTCAATCATCGGGCCTCTCTCCGTGAAGGCCAGGCGGGCGATGTGCCCGTGTTTCGGCTTCGTTGTTCTAGCGCGAGCTAAACGAGCACAACAGGCCCTTGCAAGCAAAAGAAGCGCATGTGCCCAGAAGGCTCCTCCAGCCCCGCCGATCGCCTCTACCGTCCCCGGCCATGAGCGCACACACCGGCCCCGCCATCGAGCTGCGGGGCGCGAGCAAGGTCTTCAGGACCCCGTCGGGGGTCCCGCACACCGCTGTGCGGAACCTCGACCTCACCGTCGCACGGGGCGAGTTCGTGGCCGTCGTCGGACCGACCGGCTGCGGCAAGTCGACCACATTGACCCTGGTCAGCGGGCTGGAAGAGCCCACCCAGGGCGAGGTGCTGGTCACCGGTCAGTCCGTGCGCGGCGTCGGCGACAAGGTCGGCTTCGTCTTCCAGCAGGACGCGACCTTCCCGTGGCGCACGGTCCTGTCCAACGTCATGGCCGGGCCCCGTTTCCGGGGCGTGCCCAAGGCGGAGGCGAAACGCAGGGCCCGTGAGTGGCTGGACCGGGTCGGCCTCGCCGCCTTCGAGGACCGCTATCCGCATCAGCTCTCCGGCGGCCAGCGCAAACGCGTCGCCCTCGCCGCGACCTTCGTCAACGACCCCGAGATCCTGCTCATGGACGAGCCGTTCTCGGCGCTCGACGTGCAGACCAGGGCGCTGATGTCGGACGAACTCCTCGAACTGTGGGAGGGCACCGGCGCGTCCGTCGTGTTCGTCACCCACGACTTGGAGGAGTCCATCGCGCTGGCCGACAGGGTCGTCGTGATGACCGCCGGTCCCGCCACCGTGAAGCAGGTCTTCGACATCGACCTGCCGCGGCCGCGCAAGGTCGAGTCGGTGCGTCTGGAGCCGCGGTTCATCGAGATCTACCGCGAGATCTGGGAGTCCCTCGGCGAAGAGGTCCGCATCACCCGCGAAAGAGGAACCGCAGATGTCGCCTGACGTTCTCAGCACGCCGGTCGTCGACACGGCCAAGACGCCGGATCGCGCCCACACACGCGCGCGTGCCGCACGCAGACGCAAAGTCGTCGTCATGGCCTCGAGAGGGCTGCTCCTGGTGGCCGTGCTCGGTCTGTGGGAGGCGCTCTCCCGGGCCGAGATCATCGATCCGTTCAACTTCTCGATGCCCACGAAGATCTGGGACCAGATCTACACCTGGGTGATGCACGGAACCGCTCTCGGTTCACTGGGCGAGCAGATCTGGTACACGCTCCACGAGGCGCTGCTGGGCTGGGTCATCGGTGTGGTCGCGGGTGTGGTGTGCGGTATCGCACTCGGGAGGATCGCCTTCCTCGCCGATGTCCTCGGTCCGTACATCAAGGTGCTCAACTCCATACCGAGGATCGTGCTGGCCCCGATCTTCGTGATCTGGTTCGGCCTCGGCCCGGCCTCCAAGGTCGCCTCGGCCGTCGTCCTGGTGTTCTTCCCGGTCTTCTTCAACGCCTTCCAGGGCGCTCGAGAGGTCGACCGCAATCTCGTCGCCAACGCCCGCATCCTCGGCGCGAGCGATCGAAGGGTGACGCTCCAGGTGGTCATCCCGTCCGCCACCTCCTGGATCTTCACCAGCCTTCACGTCAGCTTCGGCTTCGCCCTCATCGGCGCCATCGTCGGCGAGTACATCGGCGCGACCAAGGGCATCGGCCTGCTCGTCGCGCAGTCGCAGGGCACGTTCAACGCGGCCGGCGTGTACGCGGCCATGGTCATCCTCGCCGCCGTCGCCCTGGTTGCCGAGGGACTGCTGACCTTCGCCGAGAGCCGCATCTTCCGCTGGAAGCCGGCCGGCTCCGACAGCTGACATCTCGTTGAACGATCCGTCGATCCGTCGATCCGTCGATCCCTTCGTCCACTCGCCACACCCTCGGCATCGCCTTCTCACAAGGACGTGAACCCACTATGCGCACCACCGCCAGATACACGGCCCTCGCCGCCGCCGGCCTGCTCGCCCTCACCTCCCTCACCGCCTGTGCCAACGACGCGGCGAGTACCGCGTCGACCGGCTCCGGCAGCAAGGGGGACGGCAAGGGGACGAAGGTCAAGATCATGGTCGGCGGCCTGGACAAGGTCATCTACCTGCCGGCGATGCTCACCCAGCGGCTGGGCTACTTCGACGCCGAAGGACTCGATGTCGAGCTGCTGAGCGAGCCGGCCGGGGTGCAGGCCGAGACCGCGCTCGTCTCGGGCCAGGTCCAGGGCGCCGTCGGCTTCTACGACCACACCCTCGATCTCCAGGTGAAGGGGAAGGACGTCGAGTCCGTGGTGCAGTTCTCGCACGCACCGGGCGAGGTGGAGATCGTCTCCGCCAAGGCGCAGGGCGACATCGGCTCGCCCGAGGACTTCAAGGGCAAGAAGCTCGGCGTCACGGGCCTCGGCTCCTCGACCGACTTCCTCACCAAATACCTCGCCGTCAAGAACGGCGTGAAGGTCAGCGACTTCACCCCGGTCGCCGTCGGCGCGGGTCCGACGTTCATCGCGGCTCTCCAGCAGGGCTCCATCGACGCCGGAATGACCACCGACCCGACCGTGGCGACCGTCCTCGACAAGAAGGCCGGCAAGATCCTCGTCGACATGCGCACCCCGAAGGGCTCGGAGGAGGCGCTCGGCGGACCGTATCCGTCGTCCAGCCTGTACATGCAGACGGACTGGGTCAACGGTCACAAGGACACCGTTCAGAAGCTGGCCAACGCGTTCGTCAGGACGCTCAAGTGGATGTCCACCCACAGCGCGTCCGAGATCGCCGCGAAGATGCCGGCCGACTACTCGCAGGGGAACAAGCTGCTCTACTCGGTGGCCATCAAGAACACGCTACCCATGTTCACCGTGGACGGTGTGATGCCCAAGAACGGGCCCGAGACCGTCGAGAAGGTGCTCAAGGCGTTCAACCCGACCATCAAGAACGCCGAGGTGGACCTGGACAGGACCTACACGACCGAGTTCGTCGCCAAGGCGGCGGGCTGACGGCCGCACGGCCGACGGTCTCGCAACGACGGCCTCGTTTCGAGGTCCGTGCCGTCAGGCGCGGGTCGCCCACACGTAACGGTGTTCCGGGCGGCCCGCGTCGCCGTACTTCAGGGTCAGCCGGGCCCTCCCCGTGCGCTCCAGAAGCTTCAGATAGCGCTGGGCGGTCTGCCGGCTCACCCCGGTCCGGTCGGCGATCTCCTGTGCCGACAGCGGACCGTCGGCGTTCATCAGGGCCTGCCGCACGAGTTCGGCGGTGGTGGGGGAGTGACCCTTGGGCAGACCGGGTTCCGAGGGGGCGGACAGCGCGCCGAAGATGCGGTCGACGTCGGCCTGCTCGGCCTCGCCGCCGCCGTCGAGCGTGCGGCGCAGATCGGCGTACGCCTCCAGCTTGCCGCGCAGACCGGCGAAGGCGAACGGTTTCACCAGGTACTGCAGCGCGCCCTGGCGCATCGCGGCCTGCACGGTCGAGACGTCCCGTGCGGCGGTCACCATGATCACGTCCGTCTGGTGGCCGCGCCGGCGCATCTCCTGGACGACCTCCAGGCCCGTGTCGTCGGGCAGGTAGTGATCCAGCAGGACGAGGTCCAGGTGCGGCAGCAGTTCCAGCTGACGCAGCGCGTCGGCGGCGCTGTGGGCCTCGCCGGCGACGTGGAAGCCCGGGACCTTGTCGACGTAGGCGGCGTTGACCCGGGCCACCCTGGCGTCGTCGTCCACGACCAGTACCTCGATCATCGTGACTCCTCCTCGGCGGCGCCGAGCGCCGGTAGGGCCGGCACGGGTTCGGGATCCGGCACGGGTTCGGGATCCGGTTCGGTCAGCGCCTCCGGCAGGACGATGGTGAACTCGGCGCCCCCGCCGGCCGCCTCGCCGACCGTGGCGCTGCCGCCCTGCCGTTCCGCGAGCCTGCGCACCAGTGAGAGCCCGATGCCGCGCTTGCCGTGCGCCGGCGGCTTCTTCGTCGACCAGCCCTCGGTGAAGATCAACTCACGTTGCCCGTCCGGGATGCCGGGCCCGGTGTCCCGCACCCGCAGAACCGCGGCACGCCCCTCCGTCCGCAGCTCGACCTCCACGCGCGCGTGCGGAGTGCCCGCGACGGCGTCGAGCGCGTTGTCCACGAGATTGCCGACGACCGTGACCAGCCCGCGCGGATCGATCAGCCGGTCGGGCAGCCGGGTCCGGTCCGAGACCCACAGGGCGACGCCCCGCTCGGCCGCGACGGTCGCCTTGCCGACCAGGAGGGCGGCGAGCAGCGCGTCCCCGATCTTCTCCGTCACCTGTTCCGCGGTGGCCCGGTGGTCGCCGACCACCTCCCCCACGAAGTCGACGGCATCGTCGAACATCTCCAGTTCGAGCAGTCCGAGCAGGGTGTGCATGCGGTTGGCGTGCTCGTGGTCCTGGGCGCGCAGCGCGTCGATGAGACCGCGCGTCGAGTCGAGTTCCCGGCCCAGCTGTTCCAGTTCGGTGCGGTCGCGCAGGGTCGCCACGGCGCCGCCGTCGTCGGTGGGCATCCGGTTCACCACCAGGACACGCTGTCCGCGCACGGCGACCAGGTCCGTGCCGCTCACCCGCCCGGCCAGGACGTCGGCCGTACGTCCCTCGCCGAGGGCCTCGTCGGGCGGCGTGCCCACCGCCTCGTCCCCGATGCCGAGGAGACGCTGGGCCTCGTCGTTGAGCAGCCGGACACGGCCTGCGCGGTCCAGGGCCACCACGCCCTCCCGGATGCCGTGCAGCATCGCCTCACGCTCGGAGAGCAGCGCGGAGATGTCCGAGAAGGCCAGGTCGCGTGTCTGCCGGTGGACCCGCCGGGAGATGAGCCAGGCGGCCAGCGCACCGACGGCGAGGGCGCCCCCGGCGTAGGCGAACAGCCCGGGGATGGCGTGGATGAGCCGGGCGCGAACGCTGTCGTACTCGATGCCGACGGAGACCGCGCCGATGATGTCGCCGTCCGCGTCGCGCAGGGGGACCTTGCCGCGGGCCGAGCGGCCCAGGGTGCCGCTGTCGATCTCCATCACGTCCTTGCCCGCCAGCGCCTGGCGCGGGTCCGTCGAGACATGGCCGCCGACCTGATCGAAGTCGGGGTGCGACCAGCGTGTGCCGTGGAGGTCCATCACCACGACGTACTCGGCCCCGCTGGCCTTGCGGATCCGTTCGGCCTCGCGCTGCACCGGGCCGTCGACCGTCGGCGGCGTGCTCCGCAGATCCTCGGCGATCTGGGGCACCGCCGCGGTCGTCTGCGCGATGGCGAGAGCCCGGCGCATCGCCTGGTCGTCCAGCTGATTGCTCAGCGGGGCGAGGAACAGTCCGGTCGCGAGCACCACGACCCCCGCGGCGATCGCCAGCTGCATGAGCAGGACCTGCGAGAACATGCGCCGCGGCATTCCGAGGCGCAGCCGCCGGGCGGGGGGAGTGGGGCTCATACCCAAGACGGTACGTGGGCCGGCCCGTGCAGCCGAAGGGGCGGGTGAGGTCGATCTCTCGACCGGTTCAGGAGAAGACGGTTCGACCGGGCGGGGGCGGCCAGCCCCGTCCGGTGGGGCACGTCATCGTGCCGTGGCCGCGCCCGCCAGTTCGTGCACCGCCACCACGTCCATGCGCGCGGGCGCACCGAGGACCGACGTGCCGCAGCTCTCCGGCCTCGGCGGCAGCGAGGCGCCCTGGGCCACGACGACCAGCCAGTGCCGTCCGTCCGTGTGCGCGACCGTCACCTCCCAGCGGGGCGCGCCACCGGTCGTGCGCACGACGCTCAGCACCTCGGCGGCGTCCTCGCCGGTCTCCGCGCGCACCGCCAGCTCCGCGGCCTGGCCCGGCCGCTCCCAGGCCGAGCTGCCCCGGCAGCCCTCCGCGACGATCCGGCCTCCCTGGACGCCGCGCAGGACCTCCTCGACCGTGTGGGCCGTGACCCGGCCGTACGCGTAACCGTGCGGCAGGACGAGCAGGGTGGGGGAGAAGCGATGGCCGCCCAGATGAGTGACCTCCCAGGCACCCCGCACCCCCGAGGCGGCGAGTTCCGCGGCCAGCGGACGGCCGAGCAGCGCACAGCAGCGGTCCCGCTTGCCGTTGGTGCAGACGAGGGCGAGCGGGTCGCCCGTGTGGGACGCGCCGCCCAGCACCCTGTCGAACGTGTGGTGCTCGCCCCGGCCGAGCGCGGCGAAGTCGAGGTCCAGCAGCCGGCGCGGGTCGTGGGTCGTGGCGCCGTGCAGCCACACCCGTCCGGGAACGGTGTGGGCCGCGTACACCTGCCGCAGGGCCGGTGCGCCGAAGTCCGCGTGGCGACCGGGCCGCCGGATGAGCGCGACGCGCACGCCCGTGTCCTGCGCGGCGGCCTCCAGGGCGCGGCCCAGAACGGGATCCAGGTGGCTCGAGACCAGTGCGCGGGCACCCCAGGGGCCGGGCTGTTCCAGGAGCAGCCAGGTGGTTGCCGTGGCCGCGGTTCCGGCGATGGGCTCGTCGAGGTCCCGCGAGACGGTTGCACACGTACTCACAGAGGTGAGCCTAACCTGAGTTGCGCCGGGACGACTTCCGGTCAGCCCGACGGCCCGGCATCGGCACTACGCCGGAATGCCCTGTCCGTCGTGGCACAACGGCGCATGCCGCGGCGGGCAGGGCTTCCGGCGGTGCCACGGCGCGTACCGCCCGGTCGTGCCCGCGCCGCCCGAGCGATGCGACACCCCGTGGGCTGTGGGGGCGCCGACCCCGGACGGCCGGGGAAGGTCGTCGCGGCAGCACACCGCCCCCGGTCCTGGCGGCCGCGGAGCCGCGGAGCCGGAGAGCCGGCGCCGCGGAGCCGCGGAGCCGGGGATGGGGGGCAAGGGAGCCGGTCAAGCCCGGCCTACTCCGCCAGAGGCAGCGGCTGAGGCGGTTCAGGGCCCACGTAGTGGCCGCTCGGGCGGAACCGCAGGGGCCGTTCGCCGTACTCCTCCAGGGCATGGGCGATCCAGCCCGCCGTACGGGCCACGGCGAAGACCGTCTCACCGGCCGAGGGCTCCATGCCGCAGGACACCGTGAACACGGCGAGGGCCAGGTCCACATTGGCGTGCAGCGGCGCGTGGCGGGCGGTCGTGGCGACGATGTCCCGGGCCGCGTCGAGGGCGGGCGCCGCCTCGGGGATCTCCTCCAGGAGCGCGAACAGGGCACGCGCGCGTGGGTCCTCGCCGGTGTACAGCGGGTGGCCGAGGCCGGGGATGCGGCGCCCGGCCCGCAGTTCCTCCGCGATCACGGGTCCGGCGCTGCCGAGGTCGAGCACCTCCAGCAGCAGGCGGTGCGCGAGCCCGCCCGCCGCGCCGTGCAGTGGTCCCTCGAGCACCCCCAGCCCGGCGGAGACGGCCGCGTAGGGGTGCGCGCGGGCGGAGGCGGCGACCCGCACCGCGAGCGTCGAGGCGGCCAGGTCGTGGTCGGCCAGCAGACCGAGCGCCGTGTCGAGGACGTGCAGCCGCGCCTCTTCGGCCGTGCGTTGGCTGAGCCGCTCCCACAGACGGCGGGCGAGCGACCCCTCGACGACGCGGCGGCCGTGCCGCCGCGCGGGCAGGGCGGCGACGAACGTGGGGATCAGGGTCCGCGCGGTGCCGAGCACGGCCTCCTCGGACAGGTCGAACCGCAGCGGGTCCACGGCCGCCGCCGCCACTGCGGCGACCCGCAGACGATCGGTCGTGCCGGTGTGCTCCGGCAGCGCGTCGACGGCCCGGACCGCGGCCTCGACGGACTCCGCGGGCGCGGTGAAGACGGCTCCCGGGCGCGGTCGCCCGGTCCACAGCCATTCGGCGACCTCCTCGTAGGAGTGCCGGCCGGCCAGCTCGACCGCGTCGACCCCGCGGAAGTAGTAGCGGTCACCGTCGATCGACGTGAGGCGGGTGCGCACGGACAACTCCGCCCCGGGCCCGGGGGTCCCGTCGGCCTCGCGCCTGTTGCGCCGGGCGAGAGCCTCGACCTCCCCGGCGTCGAAGGTGCTGCCCCGGCCCCCGGGCGCGCGCCGGCTGCCCAGCCGGCCGCGGCTGACGTACGCGTACACCGTCTCGGGCTTCACTCCGAGCAACTCGGCGGCTTCCTTGGTGCTCAGCCGTCGTCCGAGGCTGCCGGGCGCGGGGTCCTCATCGTGCATGGGGGTCACCGTATCCACACGGGCGCCCGACGGTTCCCGGCGGCCGGGACACGCCTGTTCCCCGACACCCGCCGATTCCGGGCGGGGTGGACGGCGTTGTTGCGGGATGCGGCGCGTCAGGAGCAGCAGAGACCCTTGCCCGACGTCTGCTCCGCGCGTGCTGCGACGACCGTTCACCGCGTGCTGCGACGGCCGTTGACTCCGGGGGCCCGCGCCCGGCTCGTATCCTGGGCGCGCAGTAGTTCGCGCAGTAGTTCGCGCAGTCAGTTCGCGCAGGTGCGCCGCGGCCGCGAGCCGGTGCACGCGCAGTTGTCAGAAAGGCCGCACGGTGGCACACGGTCCCGGTCCGCAGCAGATCCCGGTCGTCGTCCTCGCCGGATTCCTGGGCTCCGGGAAGACGACACTGCTCAACCATCTCCTGCACCACGGCGGAGGCAGCCGGATCGGTGCGATCGTCAATGACTTCGGCGCCATCGAGATCGACGCCATGGCGGTGGCCGGCGCGCTCGGCGACTCCACCGTCTCGCTCGGCAACGGCTGTCTGTGCTGCGCCGTCGACGCCGGCGAACTGGACGTCTACCTCGAGCGGCTGGCCCGGCCCGGCACCGGGATCGACGTCGTCGTGATCGAGGCCAGCGGCCTCGCCGAACCGCAGGAACTCGTCCGCATGGTGCTCGCCAGCGATCACCCGGGGATCGTCTACGGGGGGCTCGTCGAGGTCGTCGACGCGGCCGAGTTCGACGACACCCGGGCGAGGCACCCGGAGATCGACCGGCATCTCGCCCTCGCCGATCTCGTCGTCGTGAACAAGCTCGACCGCGCACCGGACCCCGAGCGTGTCCTCGGGCTCGTCCGCACCCTCACCGACCGGGCAGCCGTCGTCCCGGCCACCCACGGCCGTGTGGACCCGGAGCTCCTCTTCGACTGCCGGCCGAGCGAGGAGCGCATCGGGCAGCTGTCCTTCGACGACCTGCATCGGCACGCCGACGCGCAGGACCCCGACGCGCACGACACCAGCGCTGATGCGCACGACGGGCATCTGCACGCCGGCTACGACAGCGTGTCCTTCGCCTCGGAGGTCCCTCTCGACCCGCGTCTGCTGATGCGGTTCCTCGACAGCCGGCCGGAGGGGCTCTACCGGATCAAGGGGTACGTCGACTTCGGTCCCCATGACCCGGTCAACCGGTACGCCGTGCACGCGGTAGGGCCCTTCCTGCGCTTCTACCCGCAACCCTGGCCGGCCGACGGAGCCCGCCTCACGCAGCTCGTGCTCATCGGCGCGGGCATCGACACCGCGTTCCTCGGCAAGGAACTCGAGGGTTGTCGCAGCGACGCCCCACACGCCGACGAACACGGCATGTGGGGCGTTCTGCGCTTCGTCCAGAACCCCGAGGAAGACCTCCCCGAGGCGGCCGAGGTCTGATGCCGTGGCCGGAAAGGTTCACCGGCTCGCGACGCCCGGCACGACTCCCCCACGCTCGGCTTCGCTCGCGCGGGAGGGGCCCCCACCGCCGCGTTGTCGCATCACCCGAGTACCTCCCGTACACGGGCGATGCTCCGCCTTGCGATCCACCGCACCGGACGCCGCGAGCTTCTCGGCAGACCTTTCCGGCCACGCACTAGATCGGCCCCGCCACCACGCTCACCGTCTTCGCCAGCGACACGCCCGAGCCGTCACGGCGCGGGTCGATCTCCGGCAGCTCGGCCGGCAGACCGTTCTTCTGGGCGGCCTTGGCCGGGACGGGGCCCGCCCACGCCAGCGACAGGCAGTCCTCGCCCTTCAGGAACCGCTGGCAGCGCACACCGCCGGTGGCGCGGCCCTTGCGCGGATACTGGTCGAAGGGGGTCAGCTTGGCGGTCGTCTGGACGGAGTCGTCCAGCGTCCCCCGGGAGCCGGCGATGGTGAACACCACGGCGTCCGCAGCGGGGTCCACGGCAGTGAACGAGATCACCTTCGCGCCCTCGGTGAGCTTGACGCCCGCCATGCCGCCCGCCGCACGGCCCTGCGGACGCACCTGGGACGCCTGGTAGCGCAGCAGCTGGGCGTCGTCCGTGATGAAGACCAGATCCTCGTCGCCGGTGCGCAGTTCGACGGCGCCGACGATCCGGTCCCCGTCCCTGAGGGAGATGACCTCCAGCTCGTCCTTGTTCGTCGGATAGTCGGGCACGACCCGCTTGACGACGCCCTGTTCCGTGCCGATGGCCAGCCCGGGGGACGACTCGTCGAGCGTGGTCAGGCAGACCACCGTCTCGTCCCCCTCGAGGGACACGAACTCCGCCAGCGGGGCTCCTCCGGACAGGTTCGGCGCGGACGCCGTGTCCGGAAGCTGCGGCAGGTCGACGACGTTGATCCGCAGCAGACGACCTGAGGACGTCACCGCGCCGATCTCGCCGCGCGCGGTGGCCGGCACCGCCGAGACGATCACGTCGTGCTTGGTGCGAGTGCCGTCCCCGTCCCCGTCTTCGGTGTTCGCCGTGAAGGGGTCGCCGTTCGCCGTGCGCGCCAGCAGCGCCGTGGAGGACAGCAGGACCCGGCACGGGTCGTCCGCCACCTGGAGGGGTACGGCGGCGGCCGTGGCGCCCGACGACTCCAGCAGGACGGTACGCCGCTCGGTGCCGAACTTCTTGGCCACCGTGGCGAGTTCCGCGGAGACCAGCTTGCGCAGCTCCGCGTCCGAGTCCAGGATCCGGGTCAGCTCGGCGATCTCCCCGGTGAGCCTCTCCTTCTCCGCCTCCAGCTCGATGCGGTCGAACTTGGTGAGGCGGCGCAGCGGGGTGTCCAGGATGTACTGGGTCTGGATCTCCGACAGCCCGAAGCGCTCCATCAGGCGCTCCTTCGCCTGCGCGCTGTTCTCGCTGGAGCGGATGAGCCGGATGACCTCGTCGATGTCGACGAGGGCCGTCAGCAGGCCCTCCACCAGGTGCAGCCGGTCACGGCGCTTGGTGCGGCGGAACTCGCTGCGGCGGCGCACGACGTTGAACCGGTGGTCGAGGTAGACCTCCAGCAGCTCCTTCAGGCCCAGCGTCAGCGGCTGGCCGTCCACCAGCGCCACGTTGTTGATGCCGAAGGACTCCTCCATCGGCGTCAGCTTGTAGAGCTGCTCCAGCACCGCCTCCGGCACGAAGCCGTTCTTGATCTCGATGACCAGACGCAGACCGTGCGCCCGGTCGGTGAGGTCCTTGACGTCGGCGATGCCCTGGATCTTCTTGGACCCGACCAGGTCCTTGATCTTGGCGATGACCTTCTCGGGGCCGACCGTGAAGGGCAGTTCGGTGACGACCAGGCCCTTGCGGCGGGCCGTGACCGTCTCCACCGCGACCGTGGCGCGGATCTTGAAGGTGCCGCGGCCGCTCTCGTAGGCGTCCCGGATTCCGGAGAGGCCGACGATCCGGCCGCCGGTCGGCAGATCCGGGCCGGGGACGAACTTCATCAGGGCGTCCAGATCCGCGCCCGGATAGCGGATCAGATGGCGGGCGGCCGCGACGACCTCGCCCAGGTTGTGCGGCGGCATGTTCGTGGCCATGCCGACCGCGATCCCGGAAGCGCCGTTGACCAGCAGGTTCGGGAAGGCGGCGGGCAGTGCGACGGGCTCCTGCTCCTGCCCGTCGTAGTTCGGCGCGAAGTCGACCGTGTCCTCGTCGATCGACTCCGTCATCAGGCTCGTCGCCGCGGCCTGGCGGCACTCCGTGTACCGCATGGCGGCCGGCGGGTCGTCATTGCCGAGGGAGCCGAAGTTGCCGTGGCCGTCGATCAGCGGCACACGCATGGAGAAGGGCTGGGCCATGCGCACCAGGGCGTCGTAGATCGACGAGTCGCCGTGCGGGTGCAGCTTGCCCATCACCTCGCCGACCACACGGGCGCACTTCACATAGCCGCGCTCCGGGCGCAGGCCCATCTCGTTCATCTGGTAGACGATGCGGCGGTGCACCGGCTTCAGACCGTCACGGGCGTCCGGCAGGGCGCGGGAGTAGATGACCGAGTACGCGTACTCGAGGAAGGAGCCCTGCATCTCGTCGACGACGTCGATGTCGAGGATCCGCTCCTCGTACGAGTCGTCGGGCGGCGGGGTCTTCGTGCTGCGGCGGGCCATCGCTGCCGGCTCCTTGCTGGGGCGTGTGACGGGATCTGATGCGGACCATTGTGGACCGTGGCACTGACAGGGCGGGCGAGGACCCGGCGTCGGCCCTTCGGCCCCGCCCGCGAAGTCGCCTCGTCCACGGCTGCCCGCAGGCTACGCGATCTCGCTCTCGGCGTATGTCGTCCGGGAACTTCGCCTCCTGTCCGCACGCTTGCATACAGTGACAGGACCGGCAGGAAAACCGCGGTTTCGACGACCGCGTCCGCGATCGGAAGGGACGTACATGCCCATGGGTCACACGGCCACAGCCCAGGCAGGCTCCGGGGGCCTGACAGCGACCGAGCACCGCCTGGCCAACGGCCTGCGCGTGGTGCTCTCGGAGGACCACCTGACCCCCGTGGCGGCGGTGTGCCTCTGGTACGACGTCGGCTCACGCCATGAAGTCAAGGGCCGTACAGGCCTCGCCCACCTCTTCGAGCACCTGATGTTCCAGGGGTCCGGCCAGGTCAAGGGCAACGGCCACTTCGAGCTGGTCCAGGGTGCGGGCGGTTCGCTGAACGGCACCACCAGTTTCGAGCGCACCAACTACTTCGAGACCATGCCCGCCCACCAGCTGGAGCTCGCCCTCTGGCTGGAGGCCGACCGCATGGGATCCCTGCTCACCGCGCTCGACGACGAGTCGATGGAGAACCAGCGCGACGTCGTCAAGAACGAGCGCCGCCAGCGTTACGACAACGTTCCCTACGGCACCGCCTTCGAGAAGCTCACCGCTCTCGCCTACCCCGACGGCCACCCCTACCACCACACGCCGATCGGCTCGATGGCCGACCTGGACGCAGCGACGCTGGAGGACGCGCGCGCGTTCTTCCGCACGTACTACGCGCCCAACAACGCGGTCCTGTCCGTGGTCGGCGACATCGACCCGGAGCAGACGCTCGCCTGGATCGAGAAGTACTTCGGTTCCATCGCCGGGCACGACGGCAAGCCCGCCCCGCGCGACGGCTCCCTGCCCGACGTCATCGGCGAGCAGGTGCGGGAGGTCGTCGAGGAGGAGGTGCCGGCCCGCGCCCTGATGGCGGCCTACCGTCTGCCCGAGGACGGCACGCGCGCGTGCGACGCCGTCGACCTGGCGCTCACCGTCCTCGGCGGCGGCGAGTCCTCCCGCCTCTACAACCGGCTCGTGCGCCGCGACCGTACGGCGGTGGCGGCCGGCTTCGGCCTGCTGCGGCTGGCCGGAGCACCTTCCCTGGGCTGGCTGGACGTGAAGACGTCCGGTGACGTCGAGGTGCCCGTCATCGAGGAGGCCATCGACGAGGAGCTCGCCCGGTTCGCCGAGGAGGGCCCCACGGCCGAGGAGATGGAGCGCGCCCAGGCCCAGTTGGAGCGCGAGTGGCTCGACCGCCTCGGCACGGTCGCCGGCCGCGCCGACGAACTGTGCCGGTTCGCCGTCCTGTTCGGCGACCCGCAGCTCGCCCTGACCGCGGTCCAGCGGGTGCTGGACGTGACGGCCGAGGAGGTGCGGGAGATCGCCCGGGCCCGCCTGCGTCCCGACAACCGCGCGGTGCTCGTCTACGAGCCCACCGCCCCCGAAGCCCCCGCCGACCAGGACGAGAACGAGGAGGCGGCCCGGTGACCGAGCTCGCCACGATGGACTTCCACCCCCAGCCCCTGGCGGGCGAGGCCAAGCCGTGGGCGTTCCCGGCGCCCGAGCGCACCGCCCTGGCCAACGGCCTGACTGTGCTGCACTGCCACCGCCCCGGTCAGCAGGTCGTCGCCGTCGAGATCCTGCTCGACGCCCCGCTGGACGCGGAACCGGCCGGTCTCGACGGCCTCGCCACGATCATGGCGCGCGCCTTCACCGAGGGCACCGACAAACACTCCGCCGAGGAGTTCGCCGCCGAACTGGAGCGCTGCGGCGCCACCCTGGACGCGCACGCCGACCACCCCGGCGTCCGCATCAGCCTCGAGGTCCCGGCCTCGCGCCTGACCAAGGGCCTCGGTCTGCTCGCCGACGCCCTCAGGGCGCCCGCGTTCGCCGACAGCGAGGTCGAGCGCCTCGTGCGCAACCGCCTGGACGAGATCCCGCACGAGCTGGCCAACCCCTCCCGGCGCGCCGCCAAGGAGCTCTCCAAGGAGCTGTTCCCGGCCACGGCCCGTATGTCGCGTCCGCGGCAGGGCACCGCCGAGACGGTAGAGAAGATCGACTCCACGTCCGTCCGGGCCTTCTACGACAAGCACGTCCGCCCCGCGACGGCCACCGCCGTGGTCGTCGGCGACCTCACGGGGGTCGATCTGGACACGCTCCTGGGCGACACCCTGGGCGCCTGGACGGGCTCCGCCGCCGAGCCCCGGCCGGTGCCCCCGGTGACCGCCGACGACGCCGGCCGGGTCGTCATCGTGGACCGCCCGGGCGCCGTCCAGACGCAGCTGCTGATCGGCCGGATCGGCGCCGACCGGCACGACCGCGTGTGGCCCGCCCAGGTGCTCGGCACCTACTGTCTCGGCGGCACCCTCACCTCCCGTCTGGACCGCGTCCTGCGTGAGGAGAAGGGCTACACCTACGGCGTCCGCGCCTTCGGGCAGGTCCTGCGGTCCGCGCCGGACGGCTCGGGCGCCGCGATGCTCGCCATCAGCGGCTCCGTCGACACCCCGAACACCGGTCCCGCGCTGGACGACCTGTGGAAGGTGCTGCGCACCCTCGCCGCCGAAGGGCTGACCGACGCCGAGCGGGACGTCGCCGTGCAGAACCTGGTCGGCGTGGCGCCGCTGAAGTTCGAGACCGCGGCGGCCGTCGCGAGCACGCTGGCCGACCAGGTCGAGCAGCACCTGCCCGACGACTACCAGGCGACGCTGTACCAGCAGCTCGCCGCGACCGGCACGGTGGAGGCCACCGCGGCGGCCGTGAACGCCTTCCCGGTGGACCGGCTGGTGACGGTTCTGGTGGGCGACGCGGCCCGGATCAAGGAGCCCGTCGAGGCCCTCGGCATCGGCGAGGTGAAGGTCGTGTCCGCCGAGTAGCAACCGGCCGCCGCGGCAACGGCACGCACGCGCAGGGGCCCTGGTCGACCGAGCGTCACCAGGGCTTCTGTTTGTCCGAATTGGGGTGGAGGTTGCCTGTCTGCTCTGTGGGATGCGCTACAAAAATCGTGATCCGTTTGAGGATTGATCCCCGCGCCGCTTAGCTTCATCCGGGCTGTCCGTCAGGCACTGCGCCGCAGCCGCGGCACCGGACAGTCATCGCCGAGTCCCCGTACGGCGCGAGCCAGGGGAGCCGGGGACCCACTTGTGAAGTCCCTGGGGTGAATCGGACGCCCGCGTGCACGCGAGGGGGTCCGTAGGAGACCTTCCTGCTCCGAACCCGTCAGCTAACCCGGTAGGCGAGAGGGAAGGAAAGGACACCCCTGACTTCATGGCGTTCACCTGCGCCACCGGGAAGCACCGCCGGCCCAGCCGGATGCAGCGCTCCACCGCTCGCGCGGTCGGCGTGGCGGCGCTCACCACCACCGGTGTGATGGCCACCGTCGCCTCCACCCCGGCCTTCGCGGCCGAGCCCACCCCCGAGCAGACCGGTCTGATCCCCGTCGTCACGGCCGGCGAGTCCGTCGCCGAGTCCGTCGCCGACCAGGTCGACGAGCAGGTCGCCGCGCAGAAGCAGGCCGCCTTCGAGGAGGCTTCCCGCAAGGCCGCCGCCAAGAAGGCCGTGGAGGAGCGCGAGGCACGCGTGCGTGCCGCCCGCGAGGCCGAGCGCAAGCGTCTCAACGCCTTCGTGCCGCCGATCACCGCCTCCTACGTCTCCACCGGCTACCAGGCCAGCAGCTCGCTGTGGTCCTCCGGCAGCCACACGGGCATCGACTTCCACGCGGCCAGCGGCACCACCGTGCACGCGGTCGGCTCCGGCACCGTGGTCGAGGCCGGCTGGGGCGGCGCCTACGGCAACCAGGTCGTCCTGAAGATGAACGACGGGACGTACACGCAGTACGGTCACCTGTCGTCCATCGAGGTGTCGGTGGGCCAGACGGTCACCCCGGGCCAGCGCATCGGGCTGTCCGGCGCGACGGGCAACGTCACCGGCCCGCATCTGCACTTCGAGGCCCGCACGACCCCCGAGTACGGCTCGGACATCGACCCGGTCGCCTATCTCCGGGGGCACGGCGTCAACGTCTGACGAATGACGGCGACAGATCGTTCGGCCCCGGCCCCTCGGCCGGGGCTTTCGCCGTTTCCGGGGGTCCGCTGTCCAAAAAATATCCCTGGATTCCGGCTCCCCGTCGGAAATTCCCGCTCATTGCAATAGAGTCACGGAACACACGTCAACCGTCGACGTTTCACGGGGATTAAGGCGGAGGTCCGTCATGCGAATTCCGGCGCACTCGGTGTGCACGGCCATCCGGGACGACATCGTCGCGGGTGTCTACGAACGCGGCAGCCGCCTCACCGAGGAACTCCTCGCCCGTCGCTACGGCGTCTCGCGTGTCCCCGTCCGCGAGGCGCTGCGCACACTGGAGGCCGAGGGCTTCGTCGTCACCCGGCGGCACGCGGGCGCGTGTGTGGCGGAGCCCACCGAGCAGGAGGCCGCGGACCTGCTGGAGATGCGGCTGCTGCTGGAGCCGCTCGGTGCCTCCCGGGCCGCCCAGCGGCGCACGGAGGCCCATCTGAAGGTGCTGCGCGGCCTGGTCCGGCTGGGTCAGGAGCGGGCCAGGAGAGGCAACAGCGAGGATCTGCGCTCTCTTGGGGGCTGGTTCCACGAGACGCTCGCACAGGCCTCCGGAAGTCCCGCCCTCTCGTCGATGCTCACCCAGCTCCGGCACAAGATCGCCTGGATGTACGCGGTGGAGGCGCCGGCCGATCCCGTGGCGTCCTGGGCGGAGCACGGCGCCATCGTGGACGCGGTGACGCGCGGCGACGGGGAGCGCGCGCGGGCTGTCACGGCGCTGCACACCGAGCGCGCGACGCTCGCGCACCGGCTGCGGTTCTCCAGGGGATCCGAGAGCGCAGACCGTGTGAGGACCTCGCAACCTCCCGTAAACATGACCGGTCTGCGGCATTAACACGGGAGCCGTATACAAAGAAGAAGTAATTCGCGGGGGATTACTCATGCTGCCCGTGAACAGGAAAAGCGAAGGGCTCGCCCGGTAATTCGGACGAGCCCTTCGCCGCATAATGCGGCGGTGCTCAGACGGTCTCGGGGAGTTCTTCGAGCCCCTCGGCGACCAGCTTCGCCAGCCGGTCGAGCGCGGCGTCCGCGCCCTCGGCGTCGGAGGCGAGGACGATCTCCTCGCCGCCCTGGGCGCCCAGGCCGAGAACGGCCAGCATGGAGGCCGCGTTGACGGGGTTGCCGTCGGCCTTGGCGATCGTCACGGGGATGCCTGCGGCCGTGGCGGCCCGGACGAAGATGGAAGCGGGGCGGGCGTGGAGGCCCTCGGCCCAGCCGACGTTGACGCGGCGCTCAGCCATGTGATGCTGCCCTTCGGTGTCTCAGGTTGTCTAGACCAGTGTTCCACACGTGAAGCGTGTGAGGGACGGTCCCTGGGTGTCCCGTCACCATGTGGCCGTCGGATCGCGGCCTCGACCCGACGTGCGTCCTCCAGACTGCCTCGCGCTGTTGTCGGAAGCGAGCCGTAGTGTGGGCCCCATGCAGAGCGCGTCGGACCGGCACGAGTACCCCGCCCACTGGGAGGCCGACGTGGTGCTGCGCGACGGCGGCACCGCGCGCGTGCGCCCCATCACCGTCGACGACGCCGAGCGCCTGGTCAGCTTCTACGAGCAGGTCTCGGACGAGTCGAAGTACTACCGCTTCTTCGCGCCCTACCCGCGCCTGTCCGCGAAGGACGTCCACCGCTTCACGCACCACGACTTCGTGGACCGGGTGGGACTCGCGGCCACGGTCGGCGGCGAGTTCATCGCCACCGTGCGTTACGACCGCATCGGCGCCGACGGCATGGCCGCCTCCGCGCCGGCCGACGAGGCCGAGGTGGCCTTCCTCGTGCAGGACGCCCACCAGGGACGCGGCGTCGCCTCCGCCCTCCTCGAACACATCGCGGCCGTCGCACGCGAGCGCGGCATCCGCCGCTTCGCCGCCGAGGTGCTCCCCGCCAACAACAAGATGATCAAGGTGTTCACGGACGCCGGTTACACCCAGAAGCGCAGCTTCGAGGACGGCGTCGTCCGCCTGGAGTTGGACCTCGAGCCCACCGAGCGCTCGCTCGCCGTGCAGCGCGCCCGGGAGCAGCGTGCCGAGGCGCACTCCGTACGGCGGCTCCTGACACCCGGCTCGGTCGCCGTCGTCGGCGTCGGCCGCGCCCCGGGCGGGGTCGGCCGGAGCGTCCTCGGCAATCTCCGGGAGGCCGGGTTCACCGGCCGCCTGTACGCCGTGAACCAGACCTTTCCCGAGGATCTGAAGGAACTGGACGGGGTGCCCGCCCACCGTTCGATGCGGGACATCGCGGAGCCTGTGGACCTCGCGGTCGTCGCCGTGCGGGCCGAGAAGGTGCCCGCGGTCGTCGCCGAGTGCGGCGAACACGGCGTGCAGGGACTCGTCGTCCTCTCCGCCGGCTACGCCGAGAGCGGTCCCGACGGGCGCGAGCGGCAGCGCGAACTCGTCCGCCACGCACGCGCGTACGGCATGCGGATCATCGGCCCCAACGCGTTCGGGGTCATCAACACCTCGCCCCGGGTCCGGCTCAACGCCTCCCTCGCCCCCGAGATGCCGAGGCCGGGCCGGATCGGCCTGTTCGCCCAGTCCGGCGCCATCGGCATCGCCCTGCTCTCCCGGCTGCACCGGCGCGGCGGCGGGGTCACCGGCGTCACCGGCGTGTCGACCTTCGTCTCCTCCGGCAACCGTGCGGACGTCTCCGGCAACGACGTCCTCCAGTACTGGTACGACGACCCCGACACCGACGTCGCCCTCATGTACCTGGAATCCATCGGCAACCCGCGCAAGTTCACCCGCCTCGCCCGGCGTACCGCGGCCGTCAAGCCCCTGGTCGTCGTCCAGGGCGCCGGTTCCGCCCCGCAGGGGCACGCCGTACGGGCCACGCGGCTGCCGCACGCGACCGTGTCGGCGCTGCTGCGGCAGGCCGGCGTGATCCGCGTGGGCACCATCACCGAGCTGGTCGACGCGGGCCTGCTCCTCGCCCGTCAGCCACTGCCGACGGGGCCGCGCGTCGCGATCCTCGGCAACTCCGAGTCTCTCGGACTGCTCACGTACGACGCCTGCCTCTCCGAGGGGCTGCGCCCGCTGCCCCCGCTGGACCTGACCACCGAGGCCGCGGCGGAGGACTTCCACGCCGCACTGGCACGCGCCCTGGCCGACGAGACGTGCGACGCGGTGGTCGTGACGGCCATCCCGGCGATCGGGGAGACCTCGCCCGGCGACGCGGAACTCGCGGAGGCCCTGCGCTCGGCGGCGGCCGCGGCTCCGGCCAAACCGGTGCTCGTGGTCCATGTGGAGCTCGGCGGCCTCGCGGCGGCGCTGTCCGCCGCCGCGAGCACCGCACCGCGCGCGGAGGCCTCACGCGCGCGTGCCGCGGCACAGGAAGCCGGGCAGCCGCAGCCCCCCGTCGTCGAGGCGCCCGAGGGCGCACACCTCATCCCCGCCTACCCGGCCGCCGAACGCGCCGTCCGCGCCCTCGCCGAGGCCGTGAAGTACGCCCAGTGGCGGCGCGAGGCGGCTGACCCGGGCAGGGTGCCCGAGTACGAGGACGTCGACGAGCGGGGTGCCGCCGCACTGATCGACGGGCTCCTCACGCGCGGGCAGGGACTCACCCTGGGCGCCGAGGAGACCGGCGAGCTGCTCGGCCGTTACGGCGTCCGCATCCGCCGGGCGATACCCGCGCCCTCTCCCGACGAGGCCGCGCGGGCCGCCGCGGATCTCGGCTACCCCGTCGCCCTCAAGGCCACCGCCCCGCACCTGCGCCACCGAGCCGACCTGGGCGGTGTACGTCTCGACCTGGCCGACGAAGAGCAACTGCGCAGGGCCTACGCCGAGTTGATCGACCTCTTCGGGCGGCCGCAGGAGCTCAGGCCGGTCGTCCAGGCGATGGCGCCGCGCGGCGTCGACACCGTCGTCCGGGCGGTCATCGACCCGGCGGCGGGGGCCGTGCTGTCCTTCGGGCTCGCCGGAGCCGCCTCGCAGCTCCTCGGGGACATGGCGCACCGACTGGTTCCGGTCACCGACCGCGACGCGACGTCGCTGATCCGCTCGATCCGGACCGCTCCGCTCCTCTTCGGCTGGCGAGGCTCGACGCCCGTCGACACGCGCGCCCTGGAGGAGCTGCTGCTGCGCGTCTCACGACTGGTGGACGACCACCCCGAGGTCGTCGCCGTCACCCTGGAGCCGGTGGTCGTCGCCCCGCACGGCCTGACCGTCCTCGGCGCCTCCGTGCGTCTCGCACCCCCGCCCGCGCGCGACGACCTCGGTCCCCGGACCCTGCCGGTGTACTGAGGTGGGAGCAGCGCCGGCCCGGGAGCCGGGGGACGGCGGAGAGCCGGCGCGGTCGCCGGAGGCCGCGGCACCCGTCGCCGTGCGGCACCCCGCGGTCGGCCTGCCCGAGGGGTCCTGGTGGGACCGGGACGTGGTGGCCCGGACCCTCGGCGAGTTCCGGTCGGCGGCCGGGCCGGACCTGGCCTGCCATCAGGGGCCGGAACTCGTCTTCGCCGATCCCGTCTCCGTGTCTTCGTGGCCCGCCCGGCCGCCTTCCACGACCCCGTGTTCCGGGATCCGACGCCGGGCGAACTCGCGAGCCCGGACCGCCGCCTCGGCGAACACCCCCGGTCGTGGCCGCGTTCGACGCGGCCGCGGGCTGACCCGAGCCCACCCCCTGCCTCGTGGCCGCGGAACGGCTCGAGATCATCCGGGAGCACGTCCTCAGGTACGCGCGCGTGGACGCGCCCCCGGGCAGCGGTCCGTCCCCTGGGTACGCCGTCCGCGCCGCTGAGGGGACACGCCCCCTGGGCAGCGGTTCGCCCCCTGGGTGCGCCGGCCGTACCGCTGAGGGGACGCGCCCCGCGCCCGCTTCCGGCCCCCGGAAGCGATCGCGAGAGGCACCTCGCAGTCAGTGGGTCCCCGTAGGATGGACCCCATGGCCAAGACCAGTACGACGACCCAGGGGCTGCGCGCGGCGATCGAGCGCAGCGGCTACTACCCGGCCCTCGTGGCCGAGGCGGTGGAGGCCGCCGTCGGCGGCGATCCGATCCGGTCGTACCTGGTTCACCAGGAGACCACGTTCGACCAGAACGAGGTACGCCGGCATGTCACGGTGCTGGTGCTCACCGGTAACCGCTTCATCGTCAGCCACACCGACGAGCAGGCCGCCGACACCACCTCCCCGACGCCGTACGCCACGACGTCCACGGAGTCGGTGAAGCTCGGCCGCATCTCGTCGGTCGTCGTCAGCCGCGTGGTCGCCAACCCGGAGTCGTACACGCCGGGCACCCTGCCGCGCGAGGTGGTGCTGACCATCGGCTGGGGCGCCGTCTCCCGCATCGACCTGGAGCCGGCCGCCTGCGGCGACCCCAACTGCGACGCCGACCACGGCTACACCGGAAATTCGACGGCGGACGACCTCAGCCTGCGCGTCAGCGAGGCCGGAGACGGCCCGGAGACGGTGCGCCAGGCGCTCGCCTTCGCGCAGGCGCTCTCCGAGGCGACAGCGGACGTCCCCCGCTGATGACGCAGCAGGCCTGGGACTTCCCCGAACCGCTCGCCGTCGCCTCCGCGCCCGTCCCCGCGTACGGCTCCGGCTCCCTCGCCGACCTGCTGCCCACGCTGGCCGCGGGCATGGGCGTACCGGGCACGACCGCGGCCATCCCGGAGCTGACCCCGGCCGACCGCAACTGCGTCTTCCTGATCGACGGCCTCGGCTGGGAACAGATCAAGGCCCACCCCGACGAGGCGCCCTACCTGCACACGCTCCTCGGCAGCTCGCGCGGGGGCACCGGGCGTCCGCTCACCGCCGGCTACCCGGCGACCACCGCGACCTCCCTCGCCTCCGTCGGCACCGGCCTCCCGCCGGGCGCGCACGGCCTGCCCGGCTACACCGTGCGCAACCCGGCCACCGGCGAGCTGATGAACCAGCTTCGCTGGCAGCCGTGGACCGCGCCGGGCGTCTGGCAGCCCTATCCCACGGTCTTCCAGCTCGCCCACAAGGCGGGCGTGCACGCCGCCCAGGTGTCGTCCCCCACGTTCCAGAACACCCCGCTGACCAAGGTCGCGCTCAGCGGCGGAACGTTCCACGGGCGGCTCACCGGCGAGGAGCGCATGGACTGCGCAGCCGAGCAGCTCGCCGCCGGCGACCGCTCCCTGGTCTACACCTACTACGCCGAACTGGACGGCGCCGGGCACCGCTACGGCGTCGCCTCCGACACCTGGCGCGGTCAGCTCATGTACGTCGACCGGCTGGTCCAGCGCCTGGCCGAGCAGCTCCCGCCGCGCAGCGCGCTCTACGTCACCGCCGACCACGGCATGATCGACGTGCCCTTCGACGAGGAGCACCGGATCGACTTCGACGCGGACTGGGAGCTGAGCGCCGGCGTCGCCCTGCTGGGCGGCGAAGGCCGCGCCCGCCATGTCTACGCCGTACCGGGTGCCGCGGGCGACGTCCTGACCTGCTGGCGCGAGGTGCTCGGCGAGCAGTTCTGGGTGGCCTCCCGGGAGGAGGCGATCGACGCGGGCTGGTTCGGTCCGCGGATCGACGAGCGGGTGCACGCCCGCCTCGGCGACGTGATCGCGGCCGCCCGGGACGACGTCCTGCTCATCGCCTCCGAGCGGGAGCCCAAGGAGTCGTCGATGGTCGGCAACCACGGCTCCATGACCCCTGCCGAGCAGCTGGTCCCCCTGCTCGAAGTACGCTCCTGAAGCCCCTGAACCGTCCTGCTCCGCCGCACTTCATCGAAAGGCGTTCAACTCCCCATGCCCGAGCTGGTGTTCTTCTCCGGAACCATGGACTGCGGGAAGTCGACGCTGGCTCTCCAGATAGAGCACAACCGCTCCGCGCGTGGCCTGCAGGGCATCATCTTCACCCGCGACGACCGTGCGGGCGAGGGCAAGCTGTCCTCCCGCCTAGGCCTGGTCACCGACGCGGTCGAGGTCGAGGACGGCCAGGACCTCTACGCCTATCTCGTCGACCACCTCTCGCAGGGCGGCCGCGCGGACTACGTGATCGCGGACGAGGCGCAGTTCCTCGCCGAGGAGCAGATCGACCAGCTCGCGCGTGTGGTCGACGACCTGGACGTCGACGTCTACGCCTTCGGTATCACCACCGACTTCCGTTCCAAGCTGTTCCCCGGTTCCCAGCGGCTCGTCGAACTCGCCGACCGCGTGGAGGTGCTGCAGGTCGAGGCCCTGTGCTGGTGCGGCGCCCGCGCCACGCACAACGCCCGCACGGTGGGTGGCGAGATGGTGCTGGAAGGTGAGCAGGTCGTCATCGGTGACGTGAACGGGGCGGACACGGAGGTCGGCTACGAGGTGCTGTGCCGGCGTCACCACCGTCGGCGTATGACGGGTGCCGCCGCGCATGCCGGCGCGCTCTCGCCGGACGTCCTGCCGGTCGTCCCCACCTGAGCCTCGAACCCGTCTGTCCCGATGTGGGTTTGACGCCAACCGCCGTCCGAGAACCGGCCTGTGCGTGGTCTGCGTGACGGTTGCGCAGTTTCGGCTCGTCGGGGCGCACGGTCCGGTCGCGTTCCGCGTCGTGGTGCAGGCAGGGCAAGGGCAGGCTTCGGGCGAGGTGGCAACCGGCCCGGCCGGCACGGGCGTCAGAGCGTTCCGGCCGGCAGGCCATGTGGTCGCGCCGTCCCGCCGTGCCACTGCGGCGAGCGGGGCCGACACCGCGCCCGTGCCGCGCGGTCCGGGCCGTCCGCTGCCGTGCACGGCAGCGGACGCACCGGAGGTTGTTTGCCGGAGATTTCCGGATGATGACCAAAGCGGGCCGTAGCGGGGAAGACTGGCGTCGTGTCAGAGATACGAACGGTTGTGGACCGCTCACTGGTGCGCTGTGAGGCGGCGTGGACACCGGCCGTCGAACGACAGGTGGCCGCCACCGGTGACGACCCGGAGAGCTGGCTGCCGGCGGCGGCAGGGCTGCTGCGCGCCTCCTGGAGCGAGGGCGGCAGGGACTGCGCGGTGGCCGCGGTTGCCGTCCTGGAGTACGCGCTCGACGTGGGGGAGAGGCAGGATCAGGTTTCTGGAGGACGCCGGACGGTGGGCCGACGCGGCGTTCGCCGGCATCACCGCCGACCATCTGGAGGCGGGCCTCGTCAGCTGCACCGCCGTCCACGCGGGCGCGGTTGGTCCGCGTCCACTACAGGGACGCCCCGGCGGCGTGGGCGGCCCATCACTACGTCGGCATCTGAGAACCACGGGGCCTGCGGCGTCGTCGTCAGAAGATCCTCGGATCTGAGGTGGAGTCGGATTTCCTGCTCAGCCCAGATGATCTTCCCGCCCGGCCGCATACCGGGTCCCAGCGATGGGCGATCCGTGCCGTGATCGGCAGCACCGCCCGGAGGCACCCGGCAGAACGCCATCTCGACGTCTACGCCTTCGGTACCACCACCGACTTCCGTTCCAAGCTGTTCCCCGGTTCCCGGCGGCTCGTCGAACTCGCCGACCGCGTGGAAGTGCTGCGGGTCGAGGCCCTGTGCTGGTGCGGCGCCCGCCGCCACGCACAACGCCCGCCGGTGGACTGCTTCATGGTCGTCGAGGGCGCGCAGGTCGTCGTCGGCGACGTGAACCAGGCGGACACGGCCGGCCACGAGGTCCTGTGCGGGCGCCACCACCGACGCCGGACGACCGCGACGTCGGCGCGCGGCCGCCCCGTCCCCGACGTGCTGTCGGTGCAGCAGATCTGAGCGACGCCCGCGTGCGGGAACGCGTGGGGGCGTTGACTACCGGGGTTCCTGGATCAGGGCGAAACGGGCGCCTTCCGGGTCGGCCACGACCGCCACGCGCCCGTGTGTGCTGTCCTGGGCCGGGGTGAGCACCCGTCCGCCGAGTGCGGCCACGCGGGCCATCGCCGCGTCCGTGTCGGCCACCTCGAAGTACGTCGTCCAGTGCGGCCCCTGGTCCCGGGGCAGAGCGGCGCCCACGCCGTGCAGGCCGGCGACCGGGTGACCGCCGACGTGCAGCGTCACGTAGTCGTGGTCGGGGGACTCCACAGCCTCCTCGGCGTAGCCGAAGACGGTCTCGTAGAACTTGCGGACGCCCGCCGTCTCATAGGTCGTCAGATCGTTCCAGACCGGGGTTCCGGGCACGCCGGAGACGGTGGCGCCCACATGGCCCGCCGCCTGCCAGACGCCGAACACCGCGCCGGAGGGGTCGGAGCCGATCGCCAGCCGCCCGGCGTCGGAGGCGTCCAGGGGGCCCACCCCGATCGTCCCGCCGCACAGCCGTACCGTTTCCGCGGTGCTGTCCACGTCGTCGGAGGCGAAGTAGGGCGTCCAGGCGACGGGCAGGTGGCGGTCCGGGGGGAGTTGCCCGATGCCGGCGACCTCCTCGCCGTCGAGCAGCGCACGCACGTACGGCCCGAGCTGCTCCGGGCCGGGCCGGAAGTCCCAGCCGAAGAGCCGACCGTAGAACTCCTGCGTGGCCGTCAACCCGTGCGCCATCAGGCTCACCCAGCAGGGTGTCCCGGGCGCGTACCGCGCGTGTGTCGCGCCGATCGTGCCGGCCGGCCCGCCTGCCTCGGTCATCGTCTCCCTCTCCTCGGCCACTCGGGGTGTCGTGTCGCTGCCGTCCTCGGAGGATCCCTGGTGGGGGGTTTCTCCCGGGTTTACGCGCGGTTGTCGCCGTATGTCGATCGCCTGTACGGCACGTGCTCGATCCCGCACGCCTCGTGATCGAGGCTGTCCGGCCGAGCAGAGTAGCCGGACACGGGCGGCGGGGCCACCCCGTGCGCGAGGATGGTGGCCATGAACGCCATCATCACCGCATCGGAACTGGCCGGCGACCTCGCGGGGGAGAACCCGCCCGTCGTCCTCGACGTCCGCTGGCAGCTCAGTACGGCGAAGGCGGCCGGCGAGCCGCCCTTCGACGGCCGCGCCGCGTACGCGTCCGGGCACGTGCCGGGCGCGGTCTACGTCGACCTGGACCGCGATCTCGCGGGCCCCGCGGGTGCGGCGGGCCGTCACCCGCTGCCCGACCTGGGGGAGTTCGGCGCCGCGATGCGCAGGGCGGGCGTCTTCGCCGGCCGGCCGGTCGTGGTGTACGACGGCGGGCAGGGCTGGGCGGCGGCACGCGCGTGGTGGCTGCTGCGCTGGACGGGTCACCCGGACGTGCGTGTCCTGGACGGCGGGTTGCCGTCGTGGCAGGGGGAACTCTCGGTGGACGCCCCCACGCGCGCGGAGGGCGACTTCGCGCCGGTCCCGGGCGCCACGGGCCTTCTCGACGCCGACGGGGCCGCGGCCCTCGCCCGCTCCGGCGTGCTGTTCGACGCCCGTGCGGGGGAGCGGTACCGGGGTGAGGTCGAGCCGATCGACCGCGTCGGCGGGCACATCCCGGGCGCCGTCTCCGCGCCGACGAACGACAACGTGGGCCCGGACGGCCGGTTCCTGCCCCCGGAGGACCTGAGGGACCGCTTCAAGGGTCTGGGGGCGTCCGACGACGCCGAGGTCGGCGTCTACTGCGGCTCGGGCGTCTCCGGCGCGCACGAGGTGCTCGCCCTGGCCGTCGCCGGCATTCCCGCGGCCCTGTATGTCGGATCCTGGTCGCAGTGGTCCTCGGACCCGTCCCGGCCGGTCGCCGTGGGCCCGGACCCCCAGTGATCCCGTCGGTCGGGCAGCACAGGAGGGCCGCACCGAACGGGTGCGGCCCTCCTTGTGTGTAGACAGCGCCGTGCGCGCCGGTGTCGGCGCACCGGCCGACGCCCCGCAGGGCTGGTCCGAGGACCCGGTCACTCCTGCTTCTTGCGCCGGGTGCCGAACACGATCTCGTCCCAGCTCGGCACCGCGGCCCGACGGCCCGGACGGACGCCGTCCGCCTCGGCCTGACGGTCGGTGGCGCCGACGAGACGGTCGCGGTGGCTGCCGACGGAACGGGGCATGAGGACGTCCGCGTAGGCGGAGCCGGCCGAGGCGGCGGGCGCCGGCGGCTCCTCGACCTCGGGCTCCTGTTCGTCCGGTTCCTCCGTGACGGGATCTGCCGGGCGCTCGGGGACGACCATGTCGCCACGGAAGCTCGGCACCGCCTCCAACAGGCTGGTCAGCGAGTCGCGTTCACGCTCGCCGACCTCCTCGGACGGCTCGGACGGCGGGGCCGGCGGGCTGGGCCGTTCCCGGTCGAGGGCGCGGTCCAGCGGCCGGTCGCGCGGCAGCCGGGCGATGCGCGGGACGAACGGAAAGCTGGGCTCCGGAGCGGCCAGGTCGTCGGACTCGCCGATCAGCGAACGCGCTTCGTCGTCGACGGCCTGGACGAGCCGCCGGGGCGGGTCGTACGTCCAGCTCGCCGAATGCGGTTCCCCCGCTACCAGGTAGACGAGCAGGACCTCCCAGGTGCCGTCGTCACGGCGCCACGAGTCCCACTGGACGGTGTCCTTGTCGGCGCCGCGCAGCAGCAGCCGCTCCTGGACGGCCTCGCCCAGTTGGGGTCCGGCGTTCTCGCCGGGCCGACGGACCGGAGTCTTCCGGGCCCGCTCGGCCATGAAGGCGCGTTCGGCCAGCACGGGGCCTTCGAAGCGGCGCACACGGTCGACGGGGATGCCGGCCGTCTGGGCGACTTCTTCCGCGGTGGCACCGGCACGTATACGCGCCTGGATGTCGCGGGGGCGGAGATGGCTCTCCACCTCGATCTCGATCTGGCCGAGGCGGGGACGGTCGCCGCGTACGGCGGCGCGCAGACGCTCGTCGATCGGAAGCGTGTACTCCGTGCTGTCCGCAGCCTTCAGCACCAGCCGTGTGCCGTCATTCGAGACGGCCACGACACGCAGTTCGGGCATGGGGACCTCCCGGGTGGTGCCTGCCGACGTCACGTGCGTCGCTGCTTCCGCTAGTCGAGTGTGGCCTGCCCGGGTGCAGCCTGCCACAACCTTGCCGAGTTGCCCGGCGTGTCGGGCACGGGTCCCGCACCGCCGTTATGGCACGGTTACCTATTCTCCACGCTGAGTCACCGAAGCCGTCACCCTGTGCGACCGGCCTCCCTCGGGCGGTCCGGCGAGGCCCCGGACATCCTGGCGGGAGACCGCGTCCAGGGCTCGCAACAGTACTCCATTTGGGCCACGTGCGTGGATTGGCGCGCCATCCGACTTCTGGCGCGAGGTGGCACGCGGCCCTTCGTGGCGCGCGTTTCGCGATCTTGAAAGTGTCGTACCTCACGCAATCGCCCGAATCGCCGCTCCGGATTTGGGCTGTACATCCCCTTCTCGCGCGGATGGCCGATCTCGTGCGGAAAGGTCGGATGAGCTACCGGTGTGCGGGAAAGGCCGGAAACCGTCGGGGAGCCCGGGCCCGGCAGAACGCGAAGGCGGGGCCGGGCTCGTCGACGATGTCCGCTACGCGCCCAGGACCCGGCGCAGGTAGTCGTTCTGGAACCGCCGGTCGGGATCGAGCCGGTCCCGCAGGGCCGTGAACTCGCCGAAGCGCGGGTAGACGGAGGCGAAGTACTCGGCGTCCCGCGTGTGGATCTTCCCCCAGTGCGGCCGGCCCTCGTACGCCGTGAAGATGTGCTCGGCGGCGGTGAAGTACTTCGAGTAGGGCGTGCCCTTGACCATGTGGACGGCGATGTACGCGCTGTCCCGTCCCGAGGCGGTGGACAGGGTGATGTCGTCCGCCGGCGCGGTGCGCACCTCCACGGGGAAGCTGACCCGCAGACCGGAGCGGTCGACCATCGCCTTCAGCTCGCGCAGCGCCTCGGTCACCGCCTCACGGGGGAGCGCGTACTCCGTCTCCAGGAACCGCACCCGGCGCGGGGACGTGTAGACCTTGTAGGGGATGTCCGTGTAGGTGCGCGCGGACAGGGCCTTGCTGGAGATCTGAGCGATGGCCGGGATCGTGGCGGGCGCCGCGCGGCCGACCCACTGGGCGACCTGGAAGACACCGTTGGAGAGCAGTTCGTCCTCGACGAAGCCGGCGACCCGGCTCACCGGCTTGCGGGGCCCGGTGCTGCGGTTGTTGCGTTTGGTGTTGGTGCTGCCCGTGTGCGGGAACCAGTAGAACTCGAAGTGCTCGTTCTCGGCCCACAGCTCGTCGAAGTCGGCGAGGACCCGGTCGAAGGGCATCGGCTCCTCGCGCGCGGTGAGCAGGAAGATCGGCTCCACGGCGAAGGTGATCGCGGTGACGATGCCGAGGGCGCCCAGTCCGATCCGCGCCGCCGCGAAGACGTCGGGGTTCTCCTTCTCGGAACAGGTGAGCACCGAGCCGTCGGCCGTCACCAGTTCGAGGCCCTTGATCTGGGCGGCGATGGAGGCCGACTCGCGGCCCGTGCCGTGGGTGCCGGTGCTGGTGGCGCCCGACACCGTCTGCTCCATGATGTCGCCCATGTTGGTGAGCGACAGGCCCTCGCGCGCGAGGGCCATGTTGAGCCTCTTGAGCGGCGTGCCGGCTTCGACCGTGACGGTCCTGTTCTCCCGGTCGACGTCGCGGATGCCGGTCAGCAGTTGCGGGCGGATCAACACGCCGTCCGTCGCGGCGATCGAAGTGAAGGAGTGGCCGGAGCCGACCGCCTTCACCTTCAGCCCGTCCTCGGCGGCCCGGCGCACCGCAGCGGCCAGTTCGTCGACCGAGGCGGGTGTCTCCTCCCGCGCGGGACGTGCGACGACGTTGCCGCCCCAGTTACGCCAGACGGCGTTCTTCCCGCTCGCTGTGCTGCTCAACGGTGCCTCCACGACCCGGCGCCGGCCTGCTCAGCCGGCGGTACCCCAGGAAACCGACCGCGACCGCGACGGCCCCGGACACCGCCGGAACCCCGTACCCGGCCCGCGCCCCGGCTGCGTCGATGACCCAGCCGGCGATGGAGGAGCCGAGCGCGACGCCGACCGCGAGCCCGGTGCTGATCCAGGTCATGCCCTCGGTCAATCGCGCGCGTGGTACGTGCTCTTCGATGAGGGACATGGTGGTGATCATCGTGGGAGCGATGGCCAGGCCCGCTACGAACAGCGCCACGGCCAGAAACGGCAAGTTCCCGACCAGTAGGAGGGGGATCATACTCACGGCCATCATGAACACGCCCAGCAGCCAGCGCCGTTCCGCCGCGCCTTTCGGGCGCAGCAGTCCGAACACGAGTCCCGCCAGGCAGGAACCGGCCGCGTAGAGCGCGAGGACGACGCTGGCGGCCGGCTTGTGGCCCTGCTCGTCGGCGAACGCGACGGTGACCACGTCGACCGCTCCGAAGATCGTGCCGGTCGCCACGAAGGTGGCCACCAGGACCTGCAGCCCCGGCGAGCGCAGCGCCGAGCCCGTGCCGTGCCGCTCGTCGCGCGGGGGCGGCGTCGGCTCGGTGGCCCGCTGCGCGGTCAGCCAGAAGACCCCGACGGCCAGGAAGCAGGCCGCGAGCAGCGGTCCGGCCTCCGGGAACCAGGCCGTGGACAGACCGATGGAGATGATCGGCCCGAAGATGAAGCACACCTCGTCGACCACGGACTCGAAGGAGTACGCGGTGTGCAGCTGGGGAGTGCCCCGGTACAGGGAGGCCCAGCGGGCCCGGATCATCGCGCCGAGACTGGGCACCGTGCCGACGCCGGCGGCGCACACGAACAGCACCCAGTCCGGCCACTCGAAGTGCGCGGCCGCCAACAGCCCGGCCGCGGCGCCGAGGGCGACCAGGGTCGCGGGCCGCAGCACCCGGCGCTGACCGTGGCGGTCCACCAGGCGCGAGATCCGCGGTCCGAAGACCGCGGCCGCCAGCGCGATGGTGGCCGACAGCGCGCCCGCGAGCCCGTAGCGCCCCGTGAGCTGCGAGACCATCGTGACCACGCCGATGCCCATCATCGACAGCGGCATCCGGCCCACGAATCCCGCGGCGGAGAAGCTCTTGGAGCCGGGGGCGGCGAACAGGTCGCGGTACGGGCTGGGCACGTGGGTCTCCGGGGGTCCGGTCACGCGTGTGCGCGAGGCCGGCACGGCGTGAGGGAGGCGGTTCGGCAGGGACTCGGCGGGCATGCGGGTCCCGGCGTAACCGGTAAGGCGTGAAGCAGCTCATACGACTGACGAACTTAGGGAACCCTAACGCATCCGGGCGGACGGCCGTGCTCGCGTCCGGCACCCCGCCCTGCCGCGGCCGTCTCAGGCGGGTGGCAGGATCGACCCATGCGAGACGCGCGCGATGCCACCCCTTACGACGCCCTGCTCCTGCTCTCCTTCGGCGGCCCGGAAGGGCCGGACGACGTGGTTCCGTTCCTGGAGAACGTGACGCGCGGGCGCGGCATCCCCAAGGAACGCCTCAAGGAAGTCGGGCAGCACTACTTCCTGTTCGGCGGGGTCAGCCCCATCAACGACCAGAACCGCGCCCTCCTGGACGCCCTGCGCAAGGACTTCGCCGGTCACGGCCTGGATCTGCCGGTCTACTGGGGCAACCGCAACTGGGCCCCGTACCTCACGGACACCCTGCGCGAGATGGTCGCCGACGGCCGCCGTCACATTCTCGTCCTCGCCACCAGCGCCTACGCCTCGTACTCCGGCTGCCGCCAGTACCGCGAGAACCTCGCCGAAGCGCTGGCCACGCTGGAGTCGGAGGGCCTCGAACTGCCCCGGGTCGACAAGCTGCGCCACTACTTCAACCACCCAGGGTTCGTGGAACCCATGGTCGAGGGCGTGCTGCGGTCGCTGGCCGACCTTCCCGAGGACGTCCGCGACGGCGCGCACCTCGCCTTCTCGACCCACTCCATCCCCATCACCGCCGCCGACGCCTCCGGCCCCGTCGAGGAGCACGGCGACGGCGGCGCGTACGTGAAGCAGCACCTGGACACCGCGCGGGTCGTCGCCGACGCCGTCCGCGAGCGGACCGGCGTGGACCACCCCTGGCAGCTCGTCTACCAGTCCCGCTCCGGCGCCCCGCACATCCCCTGGCTGGAGCCGGACATCTGCGACCACCTCGAGGAACGGCACGCGGCCGGCGTACCGGCCGTCGTGATGGCCCCCATCGGCTTCGTCTCCGACCACATGGAGGTCCTCTACGACCTCGACACGGAGGCCGCGGCCAAGGCGCGTGAGCTCGGCCTGCCGGTGCGCCGCTCGGCCACCGTGGGCGCCGACCCGCGCTTCGCCGCCGCGATCCGCGAGCTCGTCCTGGAACGCGCCGCCGCGCAGAACGGCCTGGAGGTCACCCCCTGCGCCCTGGGCGCGCTGGGCGCGAGCCACGACCTGTGTCCGGTCGGCTGCTGCCCCGCCCGCGCCCCCAAGCCCGCCGCCGCGGGCGCCGACAGCCCCTACGCGTGAGGAACGGCGTGACCGACCCCCTGCACACCGAACTGCTGCGACTGGCCGAGGAGGCCGCCCGCCGCGCCGGCGAGCTGCTGCGCGACGGACGTCCGGCCGACCTCGCGGTCGCCGCCACCAAGTCGAGCCCGATCGACGTCGT
Source organism: Streptomyces sp. P3 (assembly GCF_003032475.1). Classification (NCBI taxonomy): domain Bacteria; kingdom Bacillati; phylum Actinomycetota; class Actinomycetes; order Kitasatosporales; family Streptomycetaceae; genus Streptomyces; species Streptomyces sp. P3. The sequence continues at coordinate 58,037 of NZ_CP028369.1, read as the reverse complement.
CACCGAGATGGACCTCGCGGCCGAGAAACTGATCACCTCTCTGATCGCCGAGCGCCGCCCCGACGACGGCCTCCTCGGCGAGGAGGGCGCCTCCAGCGCGGGCAGCAGCGGCGTCCGCTGGGTGATCGACCCCCTCGACGGCACCGTGAACTACCTCTACGGCCTTCCCACCTGGTCCGTCTCCATCGCGGCGGAGCAGGACGGCGAGACCGTCGTCGGGGTCGTCGCGATCCCCCTGCGCGGCGAGACGTACCGCGCGGTGCGCGGCGGCGGGGCCTGGGTGACCGGTGCCGGGGGGCACGAGCGGGCGCTGTCCTGCCGGCCGGCGGCGCCGCTGGACCAGGCGCTGGTCTCCACCGGCTTCAACTACGTCACCGAGGTCCGCACCCATCAGGCCGACGTCGCGCAGCGGCTCATCCCGCTGCTGCGGGACATCCGCCGCGGCGGATCGGCGGCCGTGGACCTGTGCGACGTGGCCGCCGGCCGCCTCGACGGCTACTACGAACGCGGCCTGCACCCCTGGGACCTGGCGGCGGGCGACCTGATCGCCAGGGAGGCGGGCGCGCTGACCGGCGGACGGCCCGGTGAGCGCCCCGGCCGCGATCTGGCGATCGCGGCCACCCCGGGCGTCTTCGAGCCCCTGCAGCGCCTGCTGGAGGACTTGGGCGCCTGGCACGACTGAGCTGCCGCACGCGCACGACGCAGGGGCCCCGGCGCTGGATTCGCCGGGGCCCCTGCGTCGTGCTGCGAACTGCTCAGACGCTTGTCGCGCCGACCTCCACACCGTGGTCGGCGGCGAGGCGGCGCAGGTCGTCGAGCTCGCCCTGCTCCACCTCGGCGAGGAACTCGTCGCCCTCGTCGCGAGCCCGCGTCAGGTCGGACTCGGTCGCCCTTATGCGCTGCAGAAGTCCTGCGGTGAATGCGTCCATGCTGCGCCCCCTCGTCCTGGGTCGTGGGTCGTTGGCACGGGGGTGTGCCGGTTGGGAAGGGGCGATCACGTCTTTCACAGGTGCCCGGCGCAGCCCCGCCGGGCGGCGACGGTGCCGGACACCCACGTCCACTCTGCGGAAGCGGAACGCGCAGTGCCGCATGGTGCTACGGCACATGCAGAGCGTGATCGCGGGGTGTAAAGCCGTCCTCCCCCCGCGCTCTTCCACGGAAACCTCAACCCGGCGAGAAAATCTCGCATTCCCGGGCCTCGCACCCGCTCTTCATCTGGCGCCCACCGCCTTACCGCCGACTTATGGCCGAAAAGGGCAGGATGGAAGCCCACACCCGCCAAGACACCCGTCCGCGTGCGCTCGAACGGCGCTACGCGGGTGGACACAGGAAGGACAAGCGACGTGCGCGTACTCGTCGTCGAGGACGAGCAGCTGCTCGCCGATGCGGTGGCCACCGGACTGCGCCGGGAGGCCATGGCCGTCGACGTCGTGTACGACGGTGCGGCCGCCCTGGAGCGCATCGGCGTCAACGACTACGACGTGGTCGTCCTCGACCGGGACCTCCCCCTCGTGCACGGCGACGACGTCTGCCGCAGGATCGTCGAACTCGGCATGCCCACGCGGGTGCTGATGCTCACGGCCTCCGGCGACGTCAGCGACCGTGTCGAGGGACTGGAGATCGGCGCCGACGACTACCTTCCCAAGCCCTTCGCCTTCAGTGAGCTGATCGCGCGCGTGCGCGCCCTCGGCCGGCGCACCAGCGTGCCGCTGCCGCCCGTCCTGGAGCGGGCCGGGATCAAGCTGGACCCCAACCGCCGCGAGGTCTTCCGCGACGGCAAGGAGGTCCAGCTCGCGCCCAAGGAGTTCGCCGTGCTCGAAGTGCTGATGCGCAGCGAGGGGGCGGTGGTGTCCGCGGAGCAGCTGCTCGAGAAGGCCTGGGACGAGAACACCGACCCGTTCACCAACGTCGTGCGCGTGACCGTCATGACGCTGCGCCGCAAGCTGGGCGAACCTCCGGTGATCGTCACCGTCCCCGGCTCCGGCTACCGGATCTGATCCGCCATGGCCACGACCCCCACGTCCGTGCAGGCGCCCCCCAAGCCCACCTGGGACCCCAGGAGCCCGCAGACCCCCTTCCCGTGGCTGCGGCCCACCATCCGCATACGTCTCACACTGCTGTACGGCGGCATGTTCCTGATCGCCGGCATCGTGCTGCTGTCGATCATCTACCTGCTGGCCGCGCAGGCCCTCCACGAGGGCGGCGGCGGTCAGTCCCTCCAGGTGCGCGGGGTCAGTCTGGACGTGACCAGCGCGTCCTGTCCCGCGGTGAACAGCGCGCCCGACGCCGAGATCAACGCGGTGCTCAAACAGTGCGACGCCATCCAGCGGCAGCGCGCTCTGGACGACCTCCTCAGCCGCTCCCTGCTGGCTCTCCTCGGCCTCGCCGTCATCGCCTTCGCCTTCGGCTACGCGATGGCCGGACGCGTCCTGTCCCCGCTGGGCCGGATCACGCGCACCGCGCGCGCGGTGGCGGGCTCCGACCTGTCCCGGCGGATCGAGCTGGACGGACCGGACGACGAGCTGAAGGAGCTGGCCGACACCTTCGACGACATGCTGGAGCGACTGCAGCGGGCGTTCACCGCCCAGCAGCGCTTCGTGGGCAATGCCTCGCACGAGCTGCGCACGCCGCTCGCGATCAACCGCACCCTGCTGGAGGTGCACCTCTCCGACCCCGGGGCGCCGCCGGAGCTGCAGCAGCTGGGCAAGACGCTGCTGGCCACCAACGAACGCAGCGAACAACTGGTCGAGGGGCTGCTGCTGCTCGCCCGCAGCGACAACCAGATCGTCGAGCGCAAGCCGGTCGACCTGGCCGAGGTGGCCGAGCAGGCCGTCGACCAGGTGCACGGGGAGGCGGCGGCCAAGGGCGTGCTGATCCGCGGGGAGCAGAAACCCGCGGTCGTCCAGGGCAACGGCGTACTGCTGGAGAGGATCGCCCTGAACCTCGTCCAGAACGCGGTGCGGTACAACGTTCCCGAGGGCGGCTGGGTCGAGGTGACCACCGAGATCCAGCACGGCCAGGCGGTGCTCGTCGTGTCGAACACCGGACCGGTCGTGCCGGCGTACGAGATCGACAATCTGTTCGAGCCATTTCGCCGGTTGCGTACCGAGCGGACGGGTAGCGACAAGGGGGTCGGGCTCGGTCTGTCCATCGTGCGGTCCGTGGCCCGGGCGCACGGCGGCCACATCGCGGCTCAGCCTCGCGAGGGGGGAGGTCTTGTGATGCGGGTCACATTGCCCGTCTGAGATCGTGTCGCGACACACGCGGGCTTGTTCGCTTTGCGCGGAATTTCCCGGGGCCTTGTCGGGCTTGCCTGTGTGTGATCGATCACAGGGGCGATTTTCCGTCCATCCACTCTCCGTGATCATGAATGCCGTATAACGCCCGGAAAATCCGGGTTTTCGGGGGTGCTGATCACGGGAAGTACACGGTGAGACGCCTTTGAAGTGCGGCATTCGGACCGTGTACGGTCCCGATCGCCATTCCAGCCGATCACTCGTGAGGAGTTCGGTTGGGTGTCGATTGAGTAACAGACCTTGATGTGAGGCAAAATCTCCGCCTCGAGGCGGGCACAAGTCCGGCCTCTCACGCGTTACGTGCGCTGGAGACACCGCAGACACCCAGAGGGGGAGAGGCGACATGGCCACCGATTACGACACCCCACGCAAGACAGATGACGACGTCGATTCAGACAGCCTTGAGGAGCTGAAGGCACGGCGGAACGACAAGTCCGCCTCGGCGGTCGACGTCGACGAGTTCGAGGCGGCGGAGGGCCTTGAGCTGCCCGGCGCGGACCTCTCGAACGAGGAGCTGGCCGTCCGGGTGCTGCCCAAGCAGCAGGACGAGTTCACCTGCATGAGCTGCTTCCTGGTGCACCACCGCAGCCAGCTGGCCCGCGAGAAGAACGGCCAGCCGATCTGCCGCGACTGCGACTGAGGGCGGGTCGGCCGTGACTGGCTCGACCCCTCCTCGGAAGCGCCGCTTCCCCTTGCGGGGATCGGACAAGGGGCCCACGGAGGGCCCCCACGGCGTGCGTGACGACGAGCGAGGCTCATCCACAACGGGAGCGATCCCGGCAGGATCGGCCTCGCTCGAACGTGCGAGTGAACGGGCTGACCTCCCGGCGCCGACGCGGAACACCGCCCCCGTCGCCAAGCGACGGGCGGCGGTCATCCGGGGCAAGGCCACCGGTCTGGCCCGGGAAGGCCTCCGCAAGAGCGGTGGCCGCGCCAGGGCGGGCCTGGCGCATCTGGCCGACCGGATCATCGACATCGCCCCACGGGTCCCCGTGCGGGACCTTCAGACGCTCCGCGCACAGTTCCCCGGCCTCGGGCCCGAGCAGCTCGCGGACAAGCTCGTGGCGGGCGCGGCGAACGCCACGTCCACCGTCGGGGCGGGCATCGGCGCCGCGGCGATGCTGCCGGTGCCGCCGGCGATGCCGACCGAACTGGCGGCGGAGATCACCGGGGTCGCCGCGATCGAGCTGAAGCTGATCGCCGAACTCCACGAGGTCTACGGCCTGCGGCCGCCGGGCGGTCTCAAGGACCGCAGCGCCGCCTGTCTGCGCTCGTGGTCGGGTGAGCGCGGGATCGACGTCAGGAAACCGTCCTCGGTCAACGCGGCCCTCGGCGGTCAGATGAAGCGCGAGCTGCGTCAGCAGATCATGAAGCGCATGGTCCGCAACCTGCCGAACCTGATGCCCTTCATGGTGGGCGCCGCCGTCGGCGCGCTCATGAACCGGCGGGACACCAGAAGGCTGGCCGGGAAGATCCGGGCAGACCTGCGCAAGGCGCAGGTGCCGTGGGACGCGCTGCCGGAACTGCCGGCGCTCGAGGAGCCCGCGGAGCCGCTGGCCATGGGCGAGATCACCCATGACCCGCTGAATCCCGAGAACCCGGGCGAACCCGGACGCTGAGCCCTGCCGAAGCCTTGCTGAAGCCCTGTTGAAGGCCTGCCGAGGCCCGCGGGGGCTCCGCCCGGCCTCCTGAGCGGGCTACGCCTGCGCCGCGGCCCCGCGTGCCGCCTCGATGGCCTGCGCCAGCCGCTCAGGCTCCCGCGTCGACAGGTACAGGTACGGCGTCGGGTCCTGCGGGTCGGTTACCTCCACCTTCAGCGCGGTGGGGATGTAGGAGCGCAGCAGCAGGAAGGCCCGGGTGTCGGCCTTGTACGTGCGCCAGGCGCGCGCCTCCTCCGCGTCCAGGACCTCCGCGTCGCCCAGGGCCGTGACCGGGATCTTCGCCTCGCCCGCGATCAGCGAGTCGCCCACCACGCGGATGCGCGGGGACCCGTAGGAGCTGGCCACGACGGCCGCGGCCGCGGTGCCGCCCACCAGACCGCCGAGCAGCGGCAGAGTGCCGAAGGGCAGCAGGATCAGTGCCATGGAGACGCCCACGAGGAACGAGACCAACCACCACGAGCGGGGGGCGGTGAGGCGTTCTTCGTACGGGGCGGCGGAGAGCTGCATGGAACCAAGCTTGGCACGGTCCCCGGTGCCGGCCGGGGGCAGGGTGGCGGCGCGACAGCGCTGCCGGGCACGGTGGCGGCGGGCGTCGGACGGGCGGGTAAGGTCTGCGGCTGTGAGTGGTACTTCCGCAGCTCTCGAGCCTCCGGCCGGGGCCCAGAAACCCGTCCGGCACCCCGACGCCCCCGCGCCCGGCGAACTGCTCGGCGCCCACTACGAACACTGTTTCGGATGCGGCGGCGGGCAGGCCCACGGTCTGCATCTGCAGGCGAGGGCCGGCGAGGGCGTGACCGTCACGGCCGAGTTCACCGTGCAGCCGGCCCACCAGGGCGCGCCGGGACTGGCGCACGGGGGGGTTCTGGCGTCCGCCCTGGACGAGACGCTCGGCTCGCTGAACTGGCTGCTGCGGACGATCGCCGTGACCGGACGGCTGGAGACCGACTTCGTCCGGCCCGTGCCCGTCGGCACCACGCTGCACCTGGAGGCCGAGGTGACCGCGGTGGCCAGGCGCAAGATCTACTCGACCGCGACCGGGCGGATCGGCGGCCCCGACGGGCCCGTCGCGGTCCGCGCCGACGCCCTCTTCATCGAGGTCGCCGTCGAGCACTTCGTGGACCACGGCCGCGCGGAGGAGATCCAGGCGGCCATGAGCGACCCGGACCAGGTGCGGCGTGCCCGCGCCTTCGAGGTGAACCCGTGAGCCGTGGTCCCCTGGACGTCCTGATCCGGCGCGTCGACCCGGACGTACCGCTTCCGGCGTACGAGCACCCCGGCGACGCGGGAGCCGATCTGCGCACCACGGAGAGCCGCGAACTGGCTCCGGGGGAGCGGGCCGTGCTGCCCACGGGGGTCTCCGTGGCCCTGCCGGAGGGGTACGCGGCCTTCGTGCACCCCCGGTCGGGGCTCGCCGCCCGGTGCGGCGTCGCCCTCGTGAATGCCCCGGGGACGGTTGATGCCGGGTACCGTGGGGAGATCAAGGTGATCGTGGTGAATCTCGACCCGCGCGAGTCGGTGCGGTTCGAGCGCTTCGACCGGATTGCCCAACTGGTCGTCCAGCAGGTCGAGAGGGTCCGCTTCCAGGAGGTCGCGGAGCTTCCCGGGTCGGCGCGGGCCGCAGGGGGCTTCGGGTCCACCGGCGGGCATGCCGCCGTGGGCGGCGCAAGCGGTACAAGCGGTCAGGCCGCCGACGGCGGCGCGACGGGTGGGAATCGATACGCTTCGGTCGTATCCGACCGGGAAGGACAGTGACGTGTTCGGACGTCGCAACAAGAAGGATGCCGCCGAGGACGCGGCCGGCGAGGCCGAGCAGGTCGTCGACAGTGTCGACGCTGAGGCGGACGACGTGGAGGGCGTGCGTGAGCGCGTGCGGCTCGAGCCGGAGCCGCGGCCCGACGGGCCGTGGGACGACTCGGAGGTGCGCGACCCCGCCGAGGGGCGCGTCGACCTCGGCGGGCTCTTCGTGCCCGGGGTCGACGGCATGGAGCTGCGGGTCGAGGTGGCCGGCGACGCGATCGTCGCCGCGACGGTCGTGCTGCGCGACAGCGCCATCCAGCTGCAGGCCTTCGCCGCTCCCAAGCGCGAGGGCATCTGGGGCGAGGTGCGCGAGGAGATCGGCTCCGGCATCACCCAGCAGGGCGGCATCGTCGACGAGGTCGAAGGGCCGCTGGGCTGGGAGCTGCGGGCCCAGGTGCCGGTGCAACTGCCGGACGGCACGGGCGGCTTCCATGTCGTGCGTTTCGTCGGCGTGGACGGTCCCCGCTGGTTCCTGCGCGGGGTGATCTCGGGCCAGGGCGCGGTGCAGCCGCAGGCGGCGGGTCTGCTCGAGCAGATCTTCCGGGACACGGTCGTGGTGCGAGGCGAGGGGCCGATGGCGCCTCGCGACCCGATCGTCCTGAAGCTGCCGAACGACGCGCAGATGGTGCCCGAGGGTGTGCAGCAGCAGGACGAGAGCTCCCGCTTCTCGGGGGGCATGGGCCAGCTGCAGCGCGGACCGGAGATCACCGAGGTCCGGTAGTCGACGACCGGCCCCACGGCAGGCAGGGCCGCACCCTCAGGGGGGTGCGGCCCTTCGTCGTGCCCGCCGGGGCGCAGCCCCGTTCTCTTCTCCGCCGTGCGACCCGCGGGGGAAGGTCCGCGAGACCCGCAGGGGTGTGTCCGCGTGAACCGATCCGGGGGGCTCGTCCGATGAAGGGTCGAGGGATGCCCCCGACCGCCGGACGGCGTCAGGGTTGCGTCAACGGCGCCCCTCACCTGTCGGATCATCCCATTTGTCGGGACCGTTGGCCGTAAGGTCGACGCTGCACACGCAGATTCAGCGGAAGACAGTGAGGCCATGGCACGCGGCAAGCTTCGGATCTACCTCGGTGCGGCGCCGGGCGTGGGCAAGACGTACGCCATGCTCTGCGAAGCGCACCGGCGGCTGGAGCGCGGCACCGACTGCGTGGTGGCGTACGTCGAGCACCACGGCCGACAGCGCACCGAGGTGCTGCTGCACGGTCTGGAGCAGATCCCGCGCCGGGAGCTGGAGTACCGCGGCGGCTCCTTTGCCGAGATGGACGTGGACGCGGTCCTCGTCCGCGACCCGCAGGTCGCCCTGGTGGACGAACTCGCCCACACGAACGTCCCGGGCTCGCGCAACGTCAAACGCTGGCAGGACGTGGAGGAACTGCTCGCCGCCGGCGTCGACGTGGTCTCCACGGTGAACATCCAGCACCTGGAGTCCCTCGGCGACGTCGTGGAGTCGATCACGGGCGTCCGGCAGCAGGAGACGGTGCCCGACGGGTTCGTGCGGCGCGCCGACGAGATCGAGCTGGTGGACATGTCGCCGCAGGCGTTGCGCCGGCGGATGGCGCACGGCAACGTCTACCGGCCGGACAAGGTCGACGCGGCCCTGTCCAACTACTTCCGGCCCGGCAACCTCACAGCCCTGCGGGAGCTGGCCCTGCTGTGGGTCGCCGACCGGGCCGACGCGTATCTGAAGCAGTACCGCCGCGACCACCGGGTGTCGGCGATCTGGGGCTCGCGCGAGCGGATCGTGGTCGGACTGACCGGCGGCCCGGAGGGACGCACCCTCATCCGGCGGGCGGCGAGACTGGCGGAGAAGGGCGCCGGCGGCGAGGTGCTGGCCGTCTACATCGCCCGCAGTGACGGACTGACCTCGGCCTCCCCGAAGGAGCTGGCGCTCCAGCGCACCCTCGTGGAGGACCTCGGCGGCACCTTCCACCACGTGGTCGGCGACGACGTGCCGGCCGCGCTGCTGGACTTCGCCCGCGGGGTCAACGCCACCCAGATCGTGCTCGGCTCCTCCCGCCGCAAGACCTGGCAGTACGTCTTCGGACCCGGGGTCGGCGCGACGGTGGCCCGGGAGTCGGGGACCGACCTCGACGTGCACATCGTCACCCACGAGGAGGTCGCCAAGGGGCGTGGGCTGCCGGTGGCCCGGGGTGCCCGGCTCGGGCGGACCCGGATCGTCTGGGGCTGGCTCGTCGGGGTGGCGGGACCGGCGCTGGCGGCACTGCTGCTGAACACCGTCCACCTCGGCCTCGCCAACGACATGCTGCTGTTCCTGGCCGTGACCGTGGCGGCGGCGCTGCTCGGCGGTCTGCTGCCCGCACTGGCGTCCGCCGCCGTGGGCTCGCTCCTGCTGAACTACTTCTACACACCGCCCCTGCACCGGTGGACGATCGCCGACCCGAAGAACTTCGTCGCCATCGTGGTCTTCGTCGGCGTGGCGGTGTCGGTGGCCTCGGTGGTGGACCTGGCCGCCCGGCGTACGCACCAGGCGGCCCGGCTGCGGGCCGAGTCCGAGATCCTCTCCTATCTGGCGGGCAACGTGCTGCGGGGCGAGACCAGCCTGGAGGCGCTGCTGGAGCGGGTCCGCGAGACCTTCGCCATGGAGTCGGCGGCACTGCTGGAGCGGGCGGACGACCGGGCGCCGTGGACCCGCGCGGGCCACGTCGGCGGGGGCAGACCGGTCGAGCGGCCCGAGGAGGCCGACGTGGACGTCCCCGTCGGCGACCACCTGGCGCTCGCGCTCACCGGGCGGGTGCTGCCCGCGGAGGACCGGCGGGTGCTGGCGGCCTTCGCGGCGCAGGCGGTCGTCGTGCTGGACCGGCGGCGCCTGCGGGAGGAGGCCGAACGCTCCCGCGCGCTGGCAGAGGGCAACCGCATCCGCACTGCCCTGCTGGCCGCCGTCAGCCATGACCTGCGCACCCCGCTGGCCGGGATCAAGGCGGCGGTCTCCAGCCTCCGTTCCCCGGACGTCACGTGGTCGCCGGAGGACCGGGCGGAGCTGCTGGCGGGCATCGAGGAGGGCGCGGACCGCCTCGACCATCTGGTGGGCAACCTGCTGGACATGTCGCGCCTGCAGACCGGCACGGTCACGCCGATCTTCCGGGAGACCGACCTCGACGAGGTGGTGCCGATGGCGCTCGGCGGGGTGCCGGAGCCGGAGCGGAGCGTGGAGCTGGACATCCCGGAGACGCTGCCCATGGTCGCCGTGGACCCGGGCCTGCTGGAGCGGTCGGTCGCCAACCTGGTGGAGAACGCGGTCAAGTACAGCCCGGCGGACGCGCGCGTGCTGGTCTCCGCCAGTGCGATGTCCGACCGCGTCGAGGTGCGGGTCGTGGACTGCGGGCCGGGCGTCCCCGACGAGGCCAAGGAGCGGATCTTCGCGCCCTTCCAGCGGTACGGCGACGCCCCGCGCGGCGCGGGGGTGGGGCTCGGGCTCGCGGTCGCGCGGGGCTTCGCGGAGGCCATGGGCGGCACCCTCGAAGCCGAGGACACCCCCGGCGGCGGTCTCACCATGGTCCTCACCGTCCGGGCGGCCGGCCCGCGCCCCGAACAGCAACCCGTGCGACCCGAAAGGCGGACCTCATGCTGAGCCAGGCCGGGGGGGCACCCCAGGCATCCACGAGGGTGCTCGTCGTGGACGACGAGCCGCAGATCGTGCGCGCCCTCGTGATCAACCTCAAGGCCCGCGGATACGAGGTCGACGCGGCCCACGACGGCGCCACCGCCCTCCGGCTGGCCGCCGCCCGGCACCCCGACGTGGTCGTCCTCGACCTCGGGTTGCCGGATCTGGACGGCGTGGAGGTGATCAAGGGGCTGCGCGGCTGGACCCGGGCGCCGATTCTGGTGCTGTCCGCCCGGCACTCCTCGGACGAGAAGGTCGAGGCGCTCGACGCCGGCGCCGACGACTACGTCACCAAGCCCTTCGGCATGGACGAGCTGCTGGCGAGACTGCGGGCCGCCGTGCGCCGTGCCGAACCCGCCGGGGGCGAGGACGAGGCCCTGGTGGAGACCGACGGGTTCACCGTCGACCTGGGCGCCAAGAAGGTCAACCGGGCCGGGAAGGACGTCCGGCTGACGCCCACCGAATGGCACCTGCTGGAGGTGCTGGTGCGCAACACCGGTCGGCTGGTCAGCCAGAAGCAGCTGCTGCAGGAGGTGTGGGGGCCCTCGTACGGGACGGAGACCAACTATCTGCGGGTGTACATGGCCCAGCTCAGGCGCAAGCTCGAGAGGGATCCCTCCCACCCCAGGCACTTCCACACGGAACCCGGGATGGGCTACCGGTTCGAGCGTTGAATCCGGGTCGGGCCGACGCCGCGCGGCCATGGGCCGGCCGGACGATGGCCGGCGGTGGCGGTGGCGGGGCGCAAGGTGCGGCGGTGGCCTGCACAGGGGCAGGGGCAGGGGCAGGGGCAGAGAGGTGCGGCGGGTGGCCGGGGCAGGGGTTCGGCGGTGGTCGAGGTGGGGGTACGGCGGTGGCTACGGGTCGGCGCGGGCGCCCCGGTACGCTTCAGACATGAGTGCTGCCCCTCGTTCAGAAAAGCCGGTGGGCCGGTTCCGGCGCATGCTCGACCGGCTCTCCTCGTCGCAGGAGGACCTGGAGTCCGAGGAGCTGCGCGAGGACGCCGAGACGGCCGGCTGCACGCGGATAGGCGACTGCCAGGACCGACAGATCGTCACGGTTACTGGTACCTTGCGCACGGTCACCCTGCGGCCGCGCGCCGGAGTTCCGGCCCTCGAGGCCGAGCTGTTCGACGGCAGCGCCGCGCTCGACGTGGTGTGGCTGGGCAGGCGCTCCATCGTGGGCATCGAGCCGGGGCGCAGGCTCATCGCATCGGGCCGGGTCTCCATGAGCCGGGGCCGCCGGGTGCTGTTCAACCCCAAGTACGAACTGAGACCCCTGGGTAGGGAGTAGCCGGTGACGTCGCTCGACAAGCCGACCGAAGACGCGACCGTGGAGCATCCGACCGCGGAGGACACTGCCGCGGCCGACGCCCGGGCGGTGACGGAGGCCGCGCTGTTCGAGGCGTTCGGCGGGATCCGCGGCATGGTCGAGACGGTGGTGCCCGGCCTGGTCTTCGTCACGATCTTCACGATCAACAAGGACCTGCACATGTCCGCGATCGCCGCGCTCGCGGTGTCGCTGGTCCTGGTCGTGGTCCGCCTGGCGATGAAGGACACGGTCAAGCACGCGTTCAGCGGGGTCTTCGGCGTCGCCTTCGGCGTCGTCTTCGCGATGATGACCGGCAACGCCAAGGCCTTCTACCTGCCGGGCATGCTCTACACGCTGGGGCTGGCGCTCGCGTACATCATCACGACGCTGTGCGGGGTGCCGCTGATCGGTCTGATCCTCGGCCCGGTCTTCAAGGAGAACCTCTCCTGGCGGACCCGCAACCCAGGACGCAAGAAGGCCTACGCCAAGGCCAGCTGGGCCTGGGGGCTGATCCTCCTCGCCAAGTGCGCGGTCCTCTTCCCGCTGTACTGGTGGGCCGACACCACCCAGCTCGGCTGGGTGCTGGTCGCCCTGAAGATCCCGCCGTTCCTGCTGGCCGTCTGGCTGACCTGGGTCTTCCTCGCGAAGGCGCCCGCGCCGATCGACGTGTTCGCGGAGATGGAGGCGGAGGAGAAGGCTGCGGCCGCTGCTGCGGAGGCGTCCGAGGCCGGTGGGCGGCACCGCCGGGAGGGGTAGTTCCCGGTAGGGGTGGCCGTCCCTGGGGACTGTGCCCCCGGACCCCCGCGTCGGCCCCTGCACGGGCCTCGGCCCGGATCTCCCTCAGAGGGGGCGCCCCCCAGACGGGCTGGTCGTCCGGGCCCGCGATGAATGAAGCCGCCGCGCCGCGCTGAGAGGCGCAGGTAGCGGCAGAGGCAGCGGCAAAGGTGAAGGGCGTCCCGAGATCCCGGGGCGCCCTTCATTGTCGTCACCTGTTGCCGGCTCAGTCGCCCGTGTCGTCCTTGCGGACGGAGAGCAGGTCCTCGAGCTGTTCCTCTCTCGCCTGGGCGGCGACGAAGAGCAGTTCGTCGCCCGCCTCCAGGGAGTCCTCCCGGGTCGGGGTGAGAACCCGCGTGCCGCGGATGATGGTGACCAGCGAGGTGTCCTCCGGCCACTCCACGTCGCCGACCTGCGTGCCGGCCAGGGCCGACTCCTCCGGGAGCGTCAGTTCGACGAGGTTGGCGTCGCCGTGGCTGAAGCGCAGCAGACGCACCAGGTCGCCGACGCTCACGGCCTCCTCGACCAGGGCCGACATCAGGCGCGGGGTGGACACGGCCACGTCCACGCCCCAGGACTCGTTGAAGAGCCACTCGTTCTTCGGGTTGTTGACCCGGGCCACGACGCGCGGGACGCCGTACTCCGTCTTGGCGAGCAGTGAGACGACCAGGTTGACCTTGTCGTCGCCCGTCGCGGCGATGACGACGTTGCAGCGCTGCAGGGCCGCCTCGTCCAGTGAGGTGATCTCGCAGGCGTCGGCCAGCAGCCACTCCGCCTGGGGGACGCGCTCGACCGAGATGGCGGTCGGCGCCTTGTCCACGAGGAGGACCTCGTGGCCGTTCTCCAGCAGCTCGCCGGCGATCGAACGGCCGACGGCACCGGCTCCGGCAATGGCGACCCTCATCGGTGACCGTCCTCCTTGGGGCCTTCGGCGAACGACGCCTCGACCTTCTCGACCTCGTCGGTGCGCAGCATCACGTGCACCAGGTCGCCCTCCTGGAGGACCGTCTGCGAGCTGGGCAGAATGGCCTCGCCGAGCCGGGTCAGGAACGCCACGCGGACGCCCGTCTCCTCCTGCATCGTGCTGATCTTGTGGCCGACCCAGGACGCGGCGGCGTGTACCTCGGCCAGTTGGACGCCCCCGGTGGGATCGCGCCACAGCGGCTCGGCACCCGACGGCAGCAGCCGGCGCAGCATCTGGTCGGCCGTCCAGCGGACGGTGGCGACGGTGGGGATGCCCAGGCGCTGGTAGACCTCCGCGCGGCGCGGGTCGTAGATACGGGCCGCGACGTTCTCGATCCCGAACATCTCACGCGCCACTCGGGCGGCGATGATGTTCGAGTTGTCGCCGCTGGAGACGGCCGCGAACGCGCCGGCCTCCTCGATGCCCGCTTCGCGCAGGGTGTCCTGGTCGAAGCCGACCCCGGTGACCCGCCGGCCGCCGAAGCCGGAGCCCAGTCGTCGGAAGGCGGTGGGGTCCTGATCGATCACGGCGACCGTGTGCCCCTGTTGCTCCAGGGTCTGCGCGAGAGCGGAACCCACTCTGCCGCAGCCCATGATGACGATGTGCACGACCGTCCTTCCGAGGGTCAAGAAGTAAAGAAGTCCATAAATTTTCTGGCCTGGCTGGGAACAGGGTCTCAGACCGCGGCCCAAGCTACACAGGCGCGGTCGCCGCAGGGCACCCCCGTGCACCGTATGCGCCTGTCCGGGGGAGTGGGATCAGCGCCGGCTGATGCTCCACAGACTCAGGAAGGTGAGAACCCCCAGTCCCAGCAAGGCTCCTACGGCGCCGACGAGCTCCGCGGTCGTGTGCATGGACCCTCCGGGGGGCGGCAGTGGGCGGGGGATTGTCATATAGGCACGGCGACCGCCGCGGTCGCGCAACCCGCAGCCGCCGACCGGCCGATTTCACCCGGGAGGCAGATGCGCCACGCCGTCACCCGGCTGAGCCCGGGGGAGGGTGGGCGGTCCCGTGTTCGAAGGCCTACGATCCTCTGTTGTGTCCAAACTGACCGACGTGCCCAAACGGATCCTGATCGGGCGCGCACTGCGCAGTGATCGGCTCGGAGAAACGCTCCTGCCGAAGCGCATCGCTCTGCCCGTCTTCGCTTCCGACCCGCTGTCCTCCGTGGCCTACGCGCCTGGGGAGGTACTGCTGGTCCTGTCCATCGCGGGCGTGTCGGCCTACCACTTCAGCCCGTGGATCGCCCTCGCGGTCGTCGTGCTGATGTTCACGGTGGTCGCCTCCTACCGGCAGAACGTCCACGCCTACCCGAGCGGCGGTGGCGACTACGAGGTGGCCACCACCAACCTCGGCCCCAAGGCGGGCCTGACCGTCGCGAGCGCGCTGCTCGTCGACTACGTCCTCACGGTGGCCGTCTCCATCGCCTCCGGCATCGAGAACCTCGGCTCCGCGATCCCGTTCGTCGTCGAACACAAGGTGGCCTGCGCGGTCGCCGTGATCGTGTTGCTGACGCTGATGAACCTGCGCGGCGTCAAGGAGTCCGGCAAGCTCTTCGCCATCCCGACCTACGTGTTCGTCGCGGGCGTCTTCATCATGATCGCCTGGGGCGCCTTCCGCGGGGTGGTGCTCGGCGACACCATGCGGGCGCCGACCGCCGAGTACACGATCAAGGCCGAGCACCAGGGCCTGGCCGGTTTCGCCCTGGTCTTCCTGCTGCTGCGCGCCTTCTCCTCCGGCTGTGCCGCGCTCACCGGCGTGGAGGCGATCTCCAACGGCGTCCCCGCCTTCCGCAAGCCCAAGTCGAAGAACGCGGCGAGCACGCTCGCGGCGATGGGCCTGCTGGCCGTCACCATGTTCTGCGGGATCATCGTCCTGGCCCTGGTGACCGATGTCCGGATGGCCGAGAACCCGGCCGCCGACCTGCTGCACAACGGCGTCGCCGTCGGCTCCGAGTACGTCCAGAACCCGGTGATCACCCAGGTCGCCGAGGCCGTCTTCGGCAAGGGCAGCTTCCTGTTCGTCGTGCTCGCCGCGGCCACCGCCCTGGTGCTGTTCCTGGCGGCGAACACCGCCTACAACGGCTTCCCGGTGCTCGGCTCGATCCTCGCCCAGGACCGCTACCTGCCCCGCCAGCTGCACACCCGCGGCGACCGCCTCGCCTTCTCCAACGGCATCGTGCTGCTCGCCGGGGCGGCCACCCTGCTGGTCGTCATCTACGGCGCCGACTCCACCCGGCTGATCCAGCTGTACATCGTCGGCGTGTTCGTGTCCTTCACGCTCAGCCAGACCGGCATGGTCCGGCACTGGAACCGGCTCCTGGCCACCGAGACCGACCAGGTCAAGCGCCGCCACATGGTCCGCTCGCGGGCGATCAACACCTTCGGCGCCTTCTTCACCGGCCTGGTCCTGGTCGTCGTCCTCGGCACCAAGTTCACGCACGGAGCGTGGGTCGCGCTGCTCGGCATGGTGATCTTCTACGGGACGATGACCGCGATCCGCCGCCACTACGACGGTGTCGCCGCCGAGATCGCCGCCCCCGAGGGGCCCAGCGACGACAGCGTCCGGCCCTCTCGCGTCCACTCGGTGCTGCTCATCTCCAAGATCCACCGGCCGACGCTGCGGGCCCTCGCCTACGCCAAGCTGATGCGCTCCGACACGCTGGAGGCGCTGACCGTCAACGTCGACCCGGCCGAGACGAAGACGCTGCGCGACGAGTGGGAGCGGCGCGGGATCGACGTACCGCTGAAGGTCCTGGACTCGCCCTACCGCGAGGTCACCCGGCCGGTCATCGAGTACGTCAAGAGCCTGCGCCGGGAGTCGCCGCGCGACGCCGTGTCGGTGATCATCCCCGAGTACGTGGTCGGTCACTGGTACGAGCACCTGCTGCACAACCAGAGCGCCCTGCGGCTGAAGGGCCGGCTGCTGTTCACGCCGGGCGTCATGGTCACGTCCGTCCCGTACCAGTTGCAGTCCTCCGAGGCGGCGAAGAAGCGGGCGCGCAGGCGACAGGAGTGGAACGCTCCCGGTTCGGTGCGGCGCGGGCCGCTGCAGGAGGGGCACCACCCGAAGGAGCCGTCGGCTCCGCCCGGCCCGCCGGATTCCGGCAACGCCGAGAACTCCTCGGAGCCGGACGCGAAGAACTGACCCCCGCTCCGCGCGGACCTCTGTTCCGCGCGGGCCCTCGTTCCGTGCGGACCCCGTTTCCGCGTCCCGGCGCGTGGTGAACGGCCGGACGACAGCCACGTAGACTGGTGGGCTGTTGTCCGGCCGTTCCTCGTTCGACGTTGTGGAGTCACCCCGCCATGCAGGCAGAACCGAAGAATCCGCAGGCGGTGTCGCTCGTCGGGCAGGAGTACGAGGTCGAGATCGGCCCCGTCGCCCACGGCGGCCATTGCATCGCCCGGACGGAGGCCGGCCAGGTCCTGTTCGTCCGGCACACACTGCCCGGTGAGCGGGTGGTGGCCCGTGTGACGGAGGGCGAGGAGGGCGCGCGTTTCCTGCGGGCCGACGCCGTGCAGGTCCTGGAGGCGTCCAAGGACCGCGTCGAGGCTCCCTGCCCGTACGCCGGCCCCGGCCGCTGCGGCGGCTGCGACTGGCAGCACGCCAAGCCCGGCGCGCAGCGCCGCCTCAAGGGCGAGGTCATCGCCGAGCAGTTGCAGCGGCTCGCGGGCCTCACGCCCGAGGAGGCCGGCTGGGACGGCACCGTGATGCCGGCCGAGGGCGACAAGCTCCCGGCGGGTCAGGTGCCCCAGTGGCGGACCCGCGTGCAGTACGCGGTGGACGCCGACGGCAACGCCGGTCTGCGACGCCACCGCTCGCACGAGGTCGAGCCGATCGAGCACTGCATGATCGCGGCGCCGGGCGTCAGCGAGCTGGGCATCGAGGAGCGCGACTGGTCCGGCATGGCCTCCGTCGACGCCATCGCCGCGACGGGTTCCCAGGACCGCATGGTGATCCTCGAACCCCGGCCCGGCGCGCGCCTTCCCCTCGTCGAACTCGACAGGCCCGTCTCCGTCATGCGCGTCGAGGAGCACGACGGCGGCATCCACCGCGTCCACGGCCGCGGGTTCGTACGGGAGCGGGCCGACGGCCGCACCCACCGCGTCGGCAGCGGCGGCTTCTGGCAGGTCCACCCGCAGGCCGCCGACACCCTTGTCAAGGCCGTCATGCAGGGCCTGCTGCCGCGCAAGGGCGACATGGCGCTCGACCTGTACTGCGGCGTCGGCCTCTTCGCCGGAGCACTCGCCGACCGGCTCGGCGACAAGGGCGCGGTCCTCGGCATCGAGTCGGGCAAGCGCGCCGTCGAGGACGCCCGGCACAACCTCGCCGGCTTCGAGCGGGTGCGGATCGAGCAGGGCAAGGTCGAGACCGTCCTGCCGCGGACCGGGATCACCGAGGTGGACCTCATCGTCCTGGACCCGCCGCGCGCGGGAGCGGGCAAGAAGACGGTGGAGCACCTGTCGTCGCTGGGCGCGCGGAAGATCGCCTACGTGGCCTGCGACCCGGCCGCGCTGGCCCGGGACGTGGCCTACTTCCGGGACGGCGGATACCGGGTGCGGACGCTACGGGCGTTCGACCTGTTCCCGATGACGCACCACGTGGAGTGCGTGGCGATTCTGGAGCCTGCTGACAAGGGCGCCTGACCTGTGGTTTCGTGGCCCTGGTGGGTTATTCGACCTGTTTCCCTCCGTGCAGCGGGTCGAGCGGACAGTTCATCCTTCGCAGCCTCCTGACCTGCGAATTCACTAGAGAGGCGCTTGCGTCGGCGACGCCTTCAGGGGCTCGTTGGAGAATCTTGACGCTCGGATGACGCTCGAAGCGGAAGTCTCCGCCTTCCGGACCTCCGTCTGCGGCCGTGCGGACTGGACCATCGGCACAGGGAGGGATCCGCCACGGGCGTCCCGTTGCGCCGTTCTGTATCAGGGGACGCGGCGGCGCCTCCACCGTCAAGAACGACGTCATGCCCCACTGGTCGGATTGGGAGATGCGGGCCGTTACTCGCATGGACGTCCAGAGCTGGATTCGCTCCCTGGTGGCTGGAGGCGTGGGCGCTGCCGCGACCACGGGCGTACAACCTGACCTCGTGCATCATGCGCGCGGCCGTGGATGACGATGTGATCGCACACCCTCACCGCGGACCCGGTCGCCTACCAGGTGTCGGTCTTCCTCGAGGTCGAGGGCGCAGCCCACTAACTGCCGGCCTACGCCGGCAACCTCGACATCATTGACCAGCGCTGCCGTCCGTATGGCCGAGGCCATGGTCGCCCACACCAACGAACTTCAGGGTGCGGGCGCATGACCGTCGACAGGCTCTTCATCCAGGACGTGACCTTGCGGGACGGCATGCATGCCATCCGCCACCGCATCGAGCCGGAGCAGCTCGGCCGGATCGTCGCCGCACTCGACGCCGCGGGCGTCGACGGCATCGAGGTCTCCCACGGCGACGGCCTCGCCGGCGGCTCCTTCAATACGGTCCGGGCAGCCACACCGACTGGGAGTGGATCGAGACCGCCGCCGCCCACATCGAGAACGCCCGCCTCACCACGCTGCTGCTGCCCGGCATCGGCACCATCAAGGAGCTCAAGCAGACGTACGCGCTCGGCGTCCGCTCCGTGCGTGTGGCCACCCACTGCACCGAGGCCGACGTCTTCGCGCAGCACATCGCCACCGCCCGTGAGCTTGGCATGGACGTGTCCGGCATTCTGATGATGAGCCACATGGCGGACGCCAGGACGCTCGCCGGGCGGGCCGCGCTCATGGAGTCGTACGGCGCGCGGTGCGTCTACGTCACCGACTCCGGCGGCCGTCTGATGACGGACGGCATTCGCGACTGCATCCGCGCCTACCGGGACGTCCTCGACCCGACGACCGAGATCGGCGTCCACGCCCACGAGCACCTCTCCCTCTCGGTCGCCAACTCGATGACCGCGGTGGAGGAGGGAGTCACCCGGGTCGACGCCTCGCTTGCAGGCCAGGGCGCGGGCGCCGGCAACACCCCGCTGGAGGCGTTTATCGCAGTGGCCGACCTCAACGGCTGGGCCCACGGCTGCGACCTGTTCGGGCTTCAGGACGCCGCCGACGACCTGGTTCGTCCAAATGTTCGCTGCATGGCTCCGGCGCGGTCCCTACGCGGCGTGTACCCACTTCAGGGCAGACGCGCGGAGCCCCTCGATCGTCCGTCGGACGTCCGCGACCGGCACGCAGTGGCCCGGCCGTGCGGTCATGGCCATGGCCAGGCTCCGGCGGGCCAGCTCGCCGTCGCCCGGGGACCAGACGGAACGCTTCTCGAGATCCATGAGCGCGTGGTCGACGCCTCCGTCGGCCGCGACGCCCAGTTCCGCGAGGGCGGCCTTGGCCGCGGCGACGACGACAGCGCCGCAGAGCCTCGCCGCGACGCCGGCCTCGCCCTCGTCGGCGGCGCGCTCCGCGAGCGTGAGAACGGCGTCGGAGCCGCTGCCCAGCGCGTTCATGTCGTGCGTCAGGAACAGACCGCGGATGTCCTCCATGACGACGTCCAGGTACAGCTGCCGGTAGAACGACGGGCAGGCACAGTCCCGTACGTCTGCCCGCCACCAGTAGTTGACCGAGACCGAGGCTTCGTCCTGGGCGGAGACCTGGTGCCACCAGAAGGCCGGAAGGAAGAGCAGGTCACCCGGCTCGACCACGGCCTCCCAGTACTCCGCCTGCTCGAACCTGGGGAACTGCTGCAGGTCGGGGGCCTTCAGGTCGACGCGGCTCAGGTGCCGGGTGCGGATGTCGAGCGGACCCGGGTAGAGCAGGTCGCTCTGGTCCGGGTTGAAGAGCAGGAATCGCTTCGTCCCGTCGAGCTGCGCGAACAGGTTGTGCATGTTGTCGTAGTGCAGGGGGGTGTTCGACGCGCCCGAGGCCATCCACAGGTTGATGTCGGTGATGGCCGCGGCCGGAACGCACGGGGGGACGACGAGTTCGCCGTGCAGCTCGGGAAGCCTGTCGGCGATCGACATCTGCTGCATGCTGAGCCGGCGGCCGGACCGCGTGTCGCGGAACTCGGCCGCGAGCCGAGATCCGCGCATGTGCTCGTAGCGCAGACCCTCGCGTGCGTCCAGATTGTACCGGAACGCGCCGTCCGCCTCCGCGATGCTGACGGGCATCTCGCGGTCGCCCAGACGCTCGGAAATGTACTCGGGAGTCCACTTCTGCATGGCGTCGAGCGCGTCGGTGCCGCGGATCACCAACGGGGTCGTGGTGAGGACCGAAGCGCGGGTGAGGGGTTCTTCGGGCAACGAGGAAACGATGTCCACGTGTCCCAGCGAGCGGGCTCCCGGCATGACAGCTTTCCCTTCCGAGGGAAACGTGTGACGAAGAACCGATGCCTGGGTCCGTCCGTCACCGGGCTTCGGGCGATCCGAACCACGATGTTCGACAGAGGTGTTCATGTCGAGGCGTGAGTGTCCGAACGCCCGCCGAGTCCCCGATCCGGTCGTTCAACCGGCGCATCCGCTGCAGTTGATCGGGCTGACGAAGGTGGCGACCCGCCCGCCCGCTGCGGCAGACTCCAGGAGAACCGAGCCCGGGCCTGCTCGATCGTGCGGAAACACGGAATCCATGGCGGTCGCTCACCGCCCGGTGAGAGGACCAGGGGCCGCCCCGGACACGCGGGCGCAGAACATCCCCGCGTCGTCCCGGTACCCGCAGACAACCCACACCGGCGCATCGCGTACCGCTTCGGAAGGAACACCCCACGCATGAGCCACAGCACAGCACTCACCGGCCCGCGCAAGACAGCGGTCGCGACGGCCCAGCCCCTTCCATCCGTAATCCCGGCGCAGCGGCGATGGCGCGCACCGCATGTCCAGCTGCCGACACAGTTCAGGCCGCGCTGAGCGGTTCGGGCATTACTTGCCGGCAGCCGGATTCGCGGATCTCGCCCGCGCCCGCCCGCCCGTTCGCCCGCGCGGAGAGGAGAGTCCCGTGAATCCGACGCTCGAACCCAGCGTGCTCCATCTGCTGCGCCGCCACGCAACCGAGCGGCCCGACCGGACCGCCGTGACGTTCGTCCACGACCACGACGCGCCCGACGGCGCGCGGAGCCTGACCTACGCCGAGTTGGATACGGAGGCCCGCCGCGTCGCGTCCTGGCTGCAGGAACGCTGTGCCCCCGGCGACCGGGCACTGCTGCTGCACCCGGCCGGGCTGCCGTTCGTCACCGCCTTCCTCGGCTGCCTCTACGCCGGGGTCGTCGCGGTGCCCTCACCGATGCCGGGTCAGTTCCAGTACCAGCAGCGCCGCGTGACGAAAATCGCCAACGACGCGGACCTGAGCGTGGCACTCACCGACGTCGGCCAGCTGCACGAGGCACAGCAGTGGGCCGCCGGCAGCGGAGTCGATCTGCCCGTCGCGGCCAGCGACGCCCCCGACTTCGGCGACGGCGGGAGCTGGCGCGACCACAGCGCCACCGCCCAGGACCTGGCGCTGCTGCAGTACACCTCCGGCTCGACGGGCGACCCCAAGGGCGTCATGGTCGACCACGCCAACCTGCTGCACAACGCGGCCAGCTTCGGCCGGGCCCTCGGCTTCACCGAGGAGACCAACTTCGGCGGCTGGATCCCCCTGTACCACGACATGGGCTTGATGGCGCAGACGCTGCCCGGCCTCTTCCTCGGCAGCCAGGTCGTGCTGATGTCGCCGATGGCCTTCCTCAAGCGCCCGTACCACTGGCTCAAGCTGATCGACCGCTACGACATCGGCCTCTCGGCCGCGCCCAACTTCGCCTACGAGCTGTGCACCCGGCGGGTCACCGACGAGCAGACAGCCGGACTCGACCTGTCCCGCTGGCGGTTCGCCTGCAACGGCTCCGAGCCGATCCAGGCCAGCACGCTGCGGGAGTTCGCCGAACGCTTCGCCCCGGCCGGCTTCCGGGCCGAGCAGTTCGCCCCCTCGTACGGGATGGCCGAGGCCACCGTCTTCATCTCCGCCCGCGCGTCCCGCCCGCCGGTCTTCCGCGCCGTCGACGCGCAGGCGCTGGAGAAGCACCTCGTCCAGGACCCCGGGCCGAATGACCCGGTGCGCGAGCTCGTGGGCTGCGGCGACGCCCTCGGCTCCGACGTGCGCATCGTCGACGAGCAGGGCACCGTGCTGCCCGACGGCACCACCGGCGAGATCTGGCTGCGCGGACCGAGCACCGCCAGAGGCTACTGGGGCCGTCCGGACGCGACCGAGCAGACCTTCCACGCCCGCACCGCCGACGGCGACGGACCCTATCTGCGCACCGGCGACCTCGGAGTCCTCGTCGACGGCGAGATCTACGTGACCGGCCGCACCAAGGACCTTCTCATCGTGCACGGCCGCAACCTCTACCCGCACGACATCGAGCACGAACTGCGGCTGCAGCACGCGCCGCTGAGGACCCTGGCCGGCACCGCCTTCACCGTCCCCGTGCCGCACGAGGAGGTCGTGGTGGTGCACGAGATCCGCGGCCGGTTCACCGAGGAGCAGCTGCGCGAACTCACCGTCGCCATGCGCGCCACCGTGCACCGCGAGTTCGGCGTGCACGCCGCGGGCATCGTGCTGCTGCGGCCCGGTGCCGTCCGCAAGACCACCAGCGGCAAGGTGCAGCGCAGCGAGATGCGCGGCCTCTTCCTGGCGGGAGACCTCACCCCGCTGTACGCGGACCTGGCCCCCAGCCTGCAGACGGCTCGGGCGGGAGCGGCCGGGTGAGCGCGCGTGTGCCGCAGTGGCCCGTCGGCGTACCGGCCGCGCTGGCCGAGGCGATGGACACGGCGGCTGCGGCGGGCGGCCCGTTCAGCGGGCGCCGAACCGCGGAGCTGGACGCCGCGGAGGCCTTCCCCGACCACGAGTGCGCCCTGCTGGACGCCGCCGGCTTCCCCCGCGCCTACGTGCCGGCCCCGCTCGGCGGAGCCTGCGGGGGCCTGCCCGAACTGGTCGACGCGCTGCGCGTGGTGGCGGCCCGCGACCTGACCGTCGCCGTGGCCCACGGCAAGACCTTCCTCGGCTCGGTGTCGACCTGGGTCGCCGGAACCGAGGAGCAGCAGCGGGCCTTGGCCGCCCTGGTGCTCGACGAGCACGCGGTGGTCGCCTGGGGCCTGACCGAGCCGGGCATCGGCAGCGACCTGTTGGCCGGCAACCTGGCCGCCGTCCCCGCACCGGACGGCGGATGGCGGCTCACCGGCGAGAAATGGCCGATCAACAACGCCACGCGGGGGCGGCTCGTCTGCGTCCTGGCGCGCACCGGCCCGGACGGCGGGCCGCGCGGGTTCAGCCTCTTCCTGGTCGACAAGTCCACTCTCCCGGACGGCGCCTGGCAGCCGTTGCCCAAGGAACCCACCCACGGCATCCGCGGCGCGGACATCAGCGGGATCCGCCTGAACGGCGCGCCCGTCCCGGCCGACGCGCTGATCGGGCGGATCGGCGACGGCCTCGGCATCGTCCTGAACGCGCTGCAGCTCACCCGCACTATGTGCGTCGCGCTCTCCCTGGGCGTCGGCGAGCACGCGCTGCGCCTGGCCGCCGAGTTCGCCGCCGAGCGCGCCCTCTACGGCACCCGGCTGCTGCTTCTGCCGCTGGCCCGGCGCACGCTGGGCCGGGCCGCCGCCTCCCTGGCCCTGGCCGACGCCGCGACCCTGCTGGCGGCGCGCTGCGCCCACGGGCTGACCGGCGAGATGAGCACCGTCTCGGCAGCCGTCAAGGCCGGGGTGCCCTGGTTGGTCCAGCAGGCCATCGACGACCTCGCAGAAGTGATGGGCGTCCGCGGATTCCTGACGGGCCATCATGCGGACGGCGCGTTCCAGAAAATGGAACGTGACCACCGGATCGTGGCCGTCTTCGACGGCAGCACCGCGGTCAACCGTTCCCTGCTCATCTCCCAGTTCCCCCTGCTGGCCCGACTGATCCGCACCGGCGCCCACGACGCGGCCGGACTCGCCGCGGTCACCGGGGAGACCCCGCTGCCCGACCTCGACTTCCGGGCCCTGCGCCTGGTGAGCCGCACGGGCTGCAGCATCGTCCAGTCGGTGCCGGACGCCGCCGGGCGGGTCGCCGCTCTGGCCGCGGCCGGCTCCCTGCCGGAGCGCGTCGCCGAACTGGCCGCCCAGCTCTCCGCGCAGACGCGGGCGCTCGCGGACGCCATGGCCGAACTGCCCCCGAGCGCAGGGTCCGCCCCGGCCGCGGCCTTCGCCGTAGCCCGGCGCTTCGAGCTGTGCTTCGCCGGTGGCGCCGTCCTCCACCTGCTCGCCGCGTCCGGCGGCCAGGAGCGCACGGTGACCCTGACCGCGGCCCTGGAGAGGTGCCTGGAGCTGCTGGTGCCCGGCCACCGGCCACCCTCCGACGCCTACGAGCCCCTCGTCCCGCCCCTCGCGCACCCCGTGGAGGAACCGGTCCGATGACCCTTGTCGATCCCGCCGGAAGCACCGCCCCCGCAGCAGCCGCCGACCCGAGCGACCGGCTGGAGGCCCTGCTCGGCCACGCCGGCGACCCCGCCAACCCGGTCGGCCGGGCCGCGGTGCTCGCAGCCGACGCCCAGGGCACCCTGCTCACGGCCGGCGAGGAGATGCTCACCGCCTTCGGCCTGAACGCCCAGTTCGTCCCACAGGCCCTGGGCGGCCGGTTCACCGGTCCGGAGGAACTCATCGCCGTCATGCGCGCCGTCTACCGGCGCGACCCCTGCCTGGGCCTAGGCTACGGCGTCGGCTCCTTCATGGCCGCCGTCAACGTCTGGACCGCCGGCAGCGTCGAACAGCAGGCCCGGCTCGCCGAGCACCTGCTCTCCGGGGGCCGGGTGGCCTGCGGCTACCACGAGTTGGCCCACGGCAACGACTTCGCCCGCGCCGAGGTCCGCGCGCTGCCCGGTCCGGACGGGCGGCTGCTCCTCAACGGCCGCAAGGAAGTGGTGGCCAACATCACCCGGGCCGGCGCCATCGTGGTCTTCGCCCGCACCAGCGACGCCCCCGGCAGCCGCAGTCACTCCCAGCTCCTGCTGGAGGCGGACCGGCTGCCACCGGAGACCGTCACCCACCTGCCCCGCTACGGCACCGTCGGGATGCGCGGCGTACCGCTCGGCGGGATCGAGTTCACCGACTGCCCCGTCCCGGCCGACTCCGTGGTCGGCACCCCCGGCCACGGACTGGAGACGGCCCAGCGTTCCTTCCAGCTCACCCGGATCGCGCTGCCCGGCATGACCGCCGGCCTGCTCGACACCGCGCTGCGCACCGCCCTGCGCGGCGCGCTCGGACGCCGGTTGTACGGCGGCACCGCCGCCGACCTGGCCCTGTCCCGGACGCTGCTCGCCGAGGCCTTCGCGGACCTGCTGCTCGCGGACGCGTTCGTCACCGTGGCCGCCCGCGCGGCCCACACCGCTCCCGCGCAGTGCGCCGTGTACGCCTCGGCCGTCAAACTCACCGTCCCGGCGCTGCTGATGGCGGCCGTCCGGCGGCTCGGCGACCTGCTCGGCTCACAGTTCTACCTGCGCGACGCGGAGCAGCCGCTGTTCCAGAAGCTGCAGCGCGATGTGCTGCCCTCGGCCTTCGGCCACGCCTCCCGGGTCTCCTGCCAGTCCGCGCTGCTGCCGCAACTGCCGCTGACCGTACGGCGGACCTGGAGCAAGGAGGACGGTCCTGCGCTGCCCGACGTCACCTTCCGGCCCGGGGAGGCGCTGCCACCGATGGACTTCGGCGCCCTCGCCGTCACCGCGGGCGGACGCGACCCGCTCTCCCGGACCCTGCTCGAGGGGGCCGAGCGGCGCACCGGCGAAGACCCGGCGATCGCCGCACAGGCCGTGGAGCATGCCGCCGAGGTGCGGGCGCTGGCCACCGAGGCAGCCCTGCTCACCCCCGCCCAGCTGGGCCCCGCGGCACCGCCCGAGGCCTTCGACCTGACGACCCGGTGGGCCTCGGCGCTCGCCGCCGCGGCCTGCCTGGGCCTGTGGTGGCAGCGGCCGCGGGACGGGCGCGGCCCGGGCGCCGAGCCCGCCTGGGTCCTGGCGGCGCTGCACCGCCTGGGCGCCCACACCGGGCGGCATCACGACCCGCTGCCCGAGCCGCTCACCGAGCGTCTGTACGCGGAGCTCCTCCGGCGCCACGACGCCGGCCTCACATTCGACCACGCGTGCCGCCCCACCGGCGCGTGAGCCCGTCGTGACCGCCCCCCTCAGACACGACAGACACGACACCCCTCAGACCCGACTACCAGGGAGGTTCCATGGCCGAGACCACTGACCACGCGGACGCCGTCGACACCGAGGAGATCCGGCAGTGGCTGCGCGGCTGCGTGGCCGCGAGCGTCCGGATCCCCACCGAGAACATCGACTTCGAGGTTCCGCTGTCCGAGTACGGCCTCGACTCGGTGTACGTGCTCAGCCTGTGCGCCGACATCGAAGACCGCTACGGCATCGAGGTGGAGCCCACCCTGCTCTGGGACCACCCCGCCATCGGCCCGCTCGCGGACGCCCTCACGCCGCTGATCGCCGGCGGCAGGGCGTAGGTCGTTGGAGCACAACGCACGAAGGGCCGCCGGTTTTCCCCGGCGGCCCTTCGTGCGTCGCGTCACCCGTGGCCCGTGCCCCGTGTCAGGCCGCGGTCAGTCCGACCGGGAGGCGTTCGGGGCCGTTGACGACGATCGAGTCGAGCAGTTTGGGCTCGCCGGCGAGCTCCACCCGCACCGACCGGTCCAGCAACTCGCCGTAGAGCAGTCGTAGTTCGACCTTGGCCAGCATGCTGCCGAGGCAGAAGTGCTCGCCGAACCCCAGGGCCAGGTGCCGGTTGGGCTTGCGGGTGACGGTGAAGGTGTCGGGGTCGTCGAAGACGGTCTCGTCGCGGTTGGCCGACGGCAGCCAGAAGACAACTGGGTCGCCCGCCTCGATCTTCTTGCCGTGGATCTCGGTGGTCCGGGTGGCGGTCCGCATGATGTGGGTGGCGGTCGACGTCCAGCGCAGCACCTCCTCGACCGCGGACGGCAGCAGCTCCCGGTCCTCGGCCACCTGCCGCCACTGCTCGGGGTGTTCGAGGAAGGCGAGCATGCCTCCGGCGGCGGCGATCCGGGTGTTCTCGGTGCCGCCGACCAGCAGGTTGTCGCAGTTGAGGATGACGTCCTCCGCACCGAGCCGCTCGCCGTCGAGGGTGGCCGTCGCCAGCACGCTCACCAAGTCGTCCGCCGGCCGCCGCGCCTTCTCCGCCTGGAGCGACTCGAAATACCCGAGGATGTTCAGGTGGGCGAACCGGCGTTCGAGCGGGTCGCCGGCCGCGAAGGCCTGGCTGGTCAGCTCGTACAGGTACTCCCAGTCGGACTCCGGCACCCCCATCATCTTGCAGATCACGTAGAGCGGGACCCGCGCGGCGACGTCCGCCACGAAGTCACAGGTGCCCTGCTGCAGCGCCTTGTCGACGATCCCCTTGGTGATTCCCGCCATCTCCGCCTCGAGTTGGCGAACGGAGCGTACCGAGAACCACTCGTCCACCAGGCCGCGCAGCTGGCGATGGCGCGGCGCGTCGGTCAGGGCCAGGGTGCGGCCGCCGCCCGGGTCGACGCCGTGGTCGGCCGGCCGGAGCAGGATCCCCCGGGCCGAGCTGAATGTCTCCGCATCACGATAGGCGGTGCGCACGTCCTCGTAGCGGGTCAGTGCCCAGAAGCCGGGAAGCTCCGTGGCCGGGTGCCAGTACACCGGATCGTTGGCCCGCAGCCAGCGCCACTGCACAAAAGGATCGCCGTGCGAGTACAGTCCGGGATCCACCAAATTGATCGGCGGGGCCGATTCGGCCGGCGCATTGTGCATGGGAATGCCTCACAGGATCGTCGGAATTCGAGACCGAAATATCATGCACGTGGCCGGGGTGTTGACGAAATGCCGTCCGGAACCCCGGGGTCGGACGTGGTCACCGATGTGAAGCGCCATTCCGTACGACTGTCAACCGCGTTCGGGCAGCACGTCCGAACGGTGTTCAACCGGCGCGGCGGCACAGTTGAACGGCCTGTCCCGGACCTGCCAGGTCGCAGGCGCGGCAAGGCCGTTCGAGCGGCCGCAGCTCATTGATCGCATCAGCGTCCCTGAGCCATAGTGGATCACGTCCCGGGCGGTGGAGAGTGCGTGCCGGGGGAAACGTGTTCGGCGTCGAGGGCGCCTTTTGTGGCAAGGGGCCGCATTTTGCGATTCCATCGGGACGCCAATTATTCAGTTCCGGCTGGCCCACCTCATGACTGCATCGCAGGGTGTCGGTCGAACCTGCGCGCTTAGAGGTTCCTGCTGTCGCCTGCCGGCCGATGAGTCGAACCGAATGGAGTGCGCGGGAATGGCTACGTCTGAGGGTGGACTCCGGGAGTTGATGGCCGGCCAGCTCGCGATCTGGTATGGCCATCAACTCGCGCCCGAGAACCCGTACTTCAACGGTGGCGAATACCTGGAGCTCCACGGAGACGTGGAACTCGGCCTCCTGGTGCGGGCTTCACGACGCCTGATGGAGGAGGCCGACGCCGTTCGGCTGCGGATCCGCGAGGTCGACGGGCAACCGCTGCAGTACTTCCACGACGTGGCGGACTACCCGGTGGACGTCATCGACGTCAGCGGCGACGCCGACCCGCGTGCGGCCGCCGAGCGTCTGATGTGGGAGGACATCCGGCAGGAGCGAGGGGCTGCCGACCGCGCCCTCTACGGCATCAAGATCTTCACGGCCGGCCCCCGCCTCACCCTGTGGTACCAGCGCGCCTATCACGTCATCCTGGACGGCCGCAGCATCGGCCTGATCGTCGGCAGGCTCTCGCAGATCTACAACGCGCTGCTGCAGGGCGACTCGGTGGACGAGACCGCCCTCCCGTCCAGCACCGTGCTGATGGAGGCGGAACGCGACTACCGGGCCTCCGCAGACTACGAGGCGGACCGGGAGTACTGGAGAGGCGTCCTGGCCGGGATGCCGGTGGCCGAGGACCTCGGCGGGAGCCACGCGAGGCGGGTCCAGGGAACCCCCGTCCGGTCCTTGGAGGACGTCGACGACTCGGTCGCCGCGAACCTGAAATCGACCGCCCGCCGACTGGGTACCAACTTCGCCGGCCTGATGATCAGCGCCGCGGTGCTCTACCAGCACTACCGCACCGGGCAGCGCGACGTGGTCGTAGGCGTGCCGGTGAGCGGGCGCTTGGGGACGCGGGACCTCGCGGTTCCGCTCATGACCCACAACGTCCTCCCGATCCGGGTGGAGATCTCCCCGGACACCACGGTCGGGGACCTCGTGCGGCGCACGACCCGCGCGGTGTTCCAGGGCCTGCGCCACCAGCGCTTCCGCTACGAGGAGATGCTCCACGACGCGGCGCTCGGCGAGGGCGACCTGTGGGACCTGACGATCAACGTGATGTCCTTCGACATCTACTCGCTGCCGTTCGGCGACTGCACCATCACCGCGCACAATCTGGCCAGCGGGCCGGTCGACGGCACCCGGATCGACGTCTACGACCGGTCCGGCATGGAGATCGCCGTCGACGTCAACGGCGACGCGCCCGGCCTCACGCCGGGCGACGAGGTCTGCCGCCGATTCCTCGCCCTGGCGAACTGGCTCGCCTCCGTCGAGGCCGACGAACGGGTCAGTCGATCCGGCCTTCTGGACGCGGACGAGCGTCGTCGGGTGCTGGTGGAGTGGAACGACACGGCGGTGGAGGTCGAGCCGTCGACGCTTCCGGGGTTGTTCGAGGCGCAGGTGGCGCTCACGCCTGATGCGGTGGCGGTGGTGTTCGAGGGTGTGGAGGTGTCGTTCGCGGAGCTGGATGCGCGGGCGAACCGGTTGGCGCGGTTGCTGGCCGGCCGCGGTGTCGGCCCGGAGTCGGTGGTGGGGGTGTGCCTGGAGCGCGGGGTTGGGCTGGTGGTGGCGTTGTTGGCGGTGGTGAAGGCGGGTGCGGCGTATCTGCCGTTGGATCCGGAGTATCCGGCTGAGCGGGTTGCCGTGGTGCTGGAGGATGCGGTGCCGGCTGCGGTGGTGACGGCGCGGGCCTTCACCGAGGTGATCCCGGCTGGTGCACCGGTGGTGGTGCTGGATGCGCCGGCCGTCGTCGAGGAGTTGGCGGGTCTGCCGGGCACGGCGCTGGGTACGGCTGTGCTGCCGGGGCATCCGGCGTATGTCATCTTCACGTCGGGTTCGACGGGGCGTCCGAAGGGCGTTGTGGTGGCGCATGAGGGCATCGTGAACCGGCTGGGGTGGATGCAGTCCCGCTACCAAATCGGTGTGGGGGACCGGGTGGTGCAGAAGACGCCGTTCGGGTTCGACGTGTCGGTGTGGGAGTTCTTCTGGCCGTTGTCGGTGGGTGCGTGCCTGGTGGTGGCGCGTGCGGGTGGGCACCGGGATCCGGAGTATCTGGCCTCGCTGATCGTTGATCAGGGGGTGACGACGGCGCATTTCGTGCCGTCGATGCTGGAGGCGTTCCTGTCGGAGCCGTCCGCGGTGCGGTGTGTGAGCCTGCGTCGGGTGGTGTGCTCGGGTGAGGCGCTGTCGCCGGTGGTGGCAGATCGCTTCTTCGAGGTGTTCGGCGGGGTGGAGCTGCACAACCTGTACGGGCCGACGGAGGCCTCGGTCGATGTCACCGCCTGGCAGTGCGAGCGGGGCAGTGGAAGCGGTGTGGTGCCGATCGGTGGGCCGGTGGCCAACACCCGCCTGTATGTGCTGGACGAGTACCTGCAGCCGGTCGCTCCCGGTGCCGCTGGCGAGCTGTATCTCGCCGGCGTGCAGCTCGCGCGCGGCTACGCCAACCGGGCCGCGCTCACCGCGGAACGTTTCGTTGCCTCGCCGTACGGCACCGGGGAGCGGATGTATCGCACCGGTGACGTGGCCCGTTGGACCGCTGATGGTGTGGTGGAGTACCTGGGCCGTGCGGACGAGCAGGTGAAGATCCGTGGCTTCCGTATCGAGCCGGGGGAGGTCCAGGCTGTTGTGGCGGCGCATGGGCGGGTCGCGCAGGCGGCTGTCGTCGCGCGTGAGGATGTGCCGGGTGACAGGCGTCTGGTGGCGTATGTCGTCCCGGACGGCGGTAATGCTTCCGGACTGTCCGAAGACGTACGGCAGTTCGTGGTGTCCCGGCTGCCGGAGTACATGGTGCCCTCGGCCGTCGTCGTCGTGGATGGGCTGCCGTTGTCGGTGAACGGCAAGCTGGACCGCAAGGCCCTGCCCGCCCCCGAGTATTGCACCGGCTCGGGTCGTGCTCCGGCGAGTGTGCGTGAGGAGGTGGTCTGCGCGGCGTTCGCCGAGGTGCTGGGTCTGGAGAGCGTCGGTGTGGACGACGACTTCTTCCGTCTCGGCGGCCAGTCGCTGATGGCGATCCGCCTGGTGGGGACGCTCCGCAAGCTCGGCGTGTCCGTATCGGTACGGGCGTTCTTCGAAACACCGACGCCGGCCGGTCTCGCCCGGTCCGTGGGTGCCGCGGAGGTCGCCGTGCCGGCGAACCTGATCCCCGCCGACGCGATCGCGATCACGCCGGAGATGCTTCCGCTGGTCGAGTTGACCGCTGAGGAGATCGCGCGGGTCGTCGCCACGGTGGAGGGCGGCGCAGCCAACATCGCGGACGTCTATCCGCTTGCCCCGCTCCAGGAGGGTCTGCTCTTCCACCACCTCCTCGATGACGGCGACGACGACACCTATCTGGCCTCCTTCGTGCTGGAGTTGGACTCCAAGGAGCGGCTCGACGTCTTCGCCGACGCGCTGCAGCAGGTGCTGGACCGGCACGACATCTTCCGCACGGCGATCGTCTGGGAGGGGCTGCCCGAGCCGGTCCAGGTGGTGTGGCGGCGCGCCGAGCTGCCGGTGACCGAGGTGGCCCTCGACCCGCAGGCCGCCGACCCGGTTGCCGAGCTGGCCGCGACGGTCGGCCGTACGGTGGACCTCACCCGGGCCCCGATGCTCGGGCTCCACGTGGCCGAGACCGCGGACGGCCGCCGCCTCGCCCTGCTGCGGCTGCACCACATGGTGCAGGACCACACCACGGTCGAGGTGCTGCTCGCCGAGATCCAGGCCGTCATGCAGGGGCGCGACACCGAGCTGCCGCAGCCGCTGCCGTTCCGCGACATCGTGGTTCGGGCTCGGGCGGGGCTCGACGGCGAAGCGCACGAACGCTTCTTCGCCGAGCTGCTGGGCGACGTCACCGAACCGACAGCGCCGTTCGGGCTGCTGGAGACGCGTGCGTCCGGGATTCAGACGGTCGAGACCGAGGCGCGGATCGCCCCCGATCTGGAGCACAAGCTCCGCGAGGTCTCCCGGAAGGTCGGCGCCAGCCCTGCGACGCTGATGCATGTCGCCTGGGCTCGGGTCCTCGCTGTGGTGAGCGGCCACGACGACGTGGTGTTCGGCACGGTCCTGTTCGGCCGGATGAACGCCGACGCCGAGGCGGACCGGCAGCTCGGCCCCTTCATGAACCTGCTGCCCGTGCGCGTGAAGACCGGAGACCTGGGTGTGCTGGCCGCCGTCGGCGCGGTGCGAAGCCAGCTCGCCGCACTGCTCGAACACGAGCACGCACCGCTCGCCGTGGCGCAGAACGTTAGCGGCGTGGAGGGCGAGAGCCCTCTGTTCACCTCCATGTTCAACTTCCGGCACAACGACCGTTCCGTCCGTAAGAGTGGCACCCTCTTCGACGGCGTCGAGCTCCGCCACTACCGGGAGTACACCAACTACCCGCTCGCGGTGAACGTCGACGACGACGCCGACGCGATGCGGGTGAGCGTCGACGTGCTGCCCTCCGTGGACCCGCGGCTCGTCATCTCGCTGCTGTGTACGGCGACGTGGAACCTGCTGGTCGCGTTGGAGGTGGCGCTGGAGGGTGGTCCGGAGGTCGCGCTGGGTGCGGTTGAGGTGCTGGACGCGGACGAGCGTCGTCGGGTGCTGGTGGAGTGGAACGACACGGCGGTGGGGGTCGAAGGGGGCACGCTTCCGGGGTTGTTCGAGGCGCAGGTGGCGCTCACGCCTGATGCGGTGGCGGTGGTGTTCGAGGGTGTGGAGGTGTCGTTCGCGGAGCTGGATGCGCGGGCGAACCGTTTGGCGCGGTTGTTGGTGGGGCGGGGTGTGACTGTCGGCTCTGTGGTGGGGGTGTGCCTGGAGCGCGGTGTTGAGTTGGTGGTGGCGTTGTTGGCGGTGGTGAAGGCGGGTGCGGCGTATCTGCCGTTGGATCCGGAGTATCCGGCGGAGCGGGTTGCCGTGGTGCTGGAGGATGCGGTGCCGGCTGCGGTGGTGACGGCGCGGGCTTTCGCGGAGGTGATCCCGGCTGTTGTGCCGGTGGTGGTGGTGGATGGGTTCGCCGTTGTTGAGGAGTTGGCGGGTCTTGAGGGTGGCGCGTTGGGTGTGGTGGTGGGGCCGCTGGATGCCGCGTATGTGATCTTCACGTCGGGTTCGACGGGGCGTCCTAAGGGCGTTGTGGTGGCGCATGAGGGCATCGTGAACCGGCTGGGGTGGATGCAGTCCCGCTACCAAATCGGTGTGGGGGACCGGGTGGTGCAGAAGACGCCGTTCGGGTTCGACGTGTCGGTGTGGGAGTTCTTCTGGCCGTTGCTGGAGGGTGCGTGCCTGGTGGTGGCGCGTGCGGGTGGGCACCGGGATCCGGAGTATCTGGCCTCGCTGATCGTTGATCAGGGGGTGACGACGGCGCATTTCGTGCCGTCGATGCTGGAGGCGTTCCTGTCGGAGCCGTCCGCGGCGCGGTGTGTGAGCCTGCGTCGGGTGGTGTGCTCGGGTGAGGCATTGCCGCTGCACACGCAGCAGCGGTTCTTCGAGGTGTTCGGCGGGGTGGAGCTGCACAATCTGTACGGGCCGACGGAGGCTTCGGTCGATGTCACCGCCTGGCAGTGCGAGCGCGGGCAGAGCACGGGTGTGGTGCCGATCGGCGCGCCGGTCGCGAACACCCGCGTGTACGTCCTGGATGCCGGGCTGAACCCGGTTCCGGTGGGTGCGGCGGGTGAGCTCTATCTGGCGGGTGTGCAGTTGGCGCGTGGTTATGCGGGCCGTGCTGCCCTGACGGGGGAGCGGTTCGTCGCGAACCCGTTCGAGCCGGGCGCGCGGATGTATCGCACCGGTGATATCGCGCGCTGGACCGCGGACGGTCAGCTGGAGTACCTGGGCCGGGCGGACGAGCAGGTCAAGATCCGTGGTTTGCGGATCGAGCCGGGCGAGGTGCAGTCCGTGATCGCCGGGCATCCCCTGGTGGCGCAGGCCGCGGTGATCGCTCGCGAGGATGTGCCGGGTGAGTTGCGTCTGGTGGCCTACGTCGTCCCGGACGCCGACACGGCGGCTGAACTGCCCGAAGCAGTACGGGAGTTCGCGGCGCATCGGCTGCCCGAGTACATGTTGCCCTCGGCCGTCGTCGTCCTGGACGAGCTGCCGTTGAGCGTCAACGGCAAGCTCGACCGCAAGGCCCTGCCCGCCCCCGCGTACACCACCGGCACCGGCACCGGCCGAGGCCCGGCGAACGCCCGTGAGGAGATCGTCTGCGCCGCCTTCGCCGACATCCTCGGTCTGCAGAGCGTCGGCGTCGACGACAACTTCTTCCGGCTCGGCGGCCACTCCCTGCTGGGTATCCGCCTCGTCGAGCAGCTCCGCCTGCGGGGCGTCGCGGTGTCCGTGCGCACGCTGTTCCAGGCCCCGACGCCGGCCGGTCTGGCCGCCTCCACCGGTGTCGTCCAGGTGGAGGTGCCGGCGAACCTCATCCCCGCAGACGCGCGGGAGATCACCCCGGAGATGCTCCCGCTCGTCGACCTGACCACCGACGAGACCGAGCGGATCGTGGCCACCGTCGAGGGGGGCGCCGCGAACATCGCGGACGTCTATCCTCTGGCCCCGCTCCAGGAGGGCCTGCTCTTCCACCACCTCCTCGCCGAGGGCGGCGAGGACGCCTATGTGCTGCGGGCGGCGCTGGAGTTCGACACCCGGGAGCGTCTGGACGCGTTCGTCGAGGCGCTGCAACTGGTCGTGGACCGGCACGACATCTTCCGTACGTCCTTCGTCTGGGAGGGCCTGCGCGAGCCCGTGCAGGTGGTGTGGCGCCGCGCCGTCCTGCCGGTGGCCGAGGTGACCCTCGGCCCGGACACCACCGATCCGGCTGCCGAGTTGCAGGCGATCGTCGGCTCCTCGATGAACCTGGGCCACGCACCGCTCCTGCGGGTGGACTACGCGGCGCTGCCGGGCGGGGGCTGGATGGCGCTGACCCGGATGCACCACACGGTGCGCGACCACACCGCGCTGGAGGTCGTGCTCAGCGAGGTCCGGACGATCGTGGCCGGGCGGGCCGCGGACCTGCCCGCGCCGATGCCGTTCCGCAACTTCGTCGCACAGTCCCGCCGTGGAGTGCCGCTCGCAGAACACGAGCGGTACTTCGCCGGTCTGCTCGCCGACGTGGACGAGCCGACCGCGGCGTACGGGGTGCTGAACGTGCGCGGCGACGGCGCGGACACCGTGCACGGGGTGACCGCCTTCAGCGAGGAGCTGAACACCCGTCTGCGGGACATCGCGCGCCGCCTGGGCACCAGCCCGGCGACGCTGCTGCATGTGGCGTGGGCCCGGGTGCTGGCCGCGGTCAGCGGCCGCGACGACGTGGTCTTCGGCACCGTGCTGTACGGCCGGATGAACTCCGGGGCCGGCGCCGACCGGGTGCCCGGACCGTTCATGAACACGCTGCCCGTCCGCGCCCTGACGGACCGCCACGGTGTGCTCGCCGCCGTCACCGCGATGCGCGACCAACTGGCCGAGCTGCTGGAGCACGAGCACGCGCCGCTGGTGGCGGCACAGCGGGCCAGCCGCATCGTCGGCGACGCTCCGCTGTTCACCTCGTTCATCAACTACCGGCGCAACGAGGCGCAGAGCCCCGAGGAGCGCGCGGGCGAGGTGATGGAGGGCACCCGCCTGCTGCTGTCGCGAGAGCGCACCAACTACCCGCTGGTCATCCTGGTCGACGACAACGGCGACGGGATCGAGGTCGCCGTCGACGCCGTGGGCTCGATCGACTCGGCCGAGGTGGGCACGCTGGTGTGCACCACGACCGAGAACCTGGTCGGCGCACTGGAGAAGGCGCTGGACGGTGGCCCGGAGCTGCCGCTGAACGAGGTCCGGGTGCTGGGCGAGGCCGAGCGCGCACGCCTGCTCACGGAGTGGAACGACACGGCGGACGAAGTGCCGGCCGGCACCGTCGTGAACCGCTTCGAGGCCCAGGCGGCACGCACCCCCGACGCGGTGGCGATCGTCGCCGACGGCGAGCGGGTGACGTACGCCGAGCTGGACGCCCGGGCGAACCGGCTCGCGCACTACCTGGTCGGCCAGGGCGTCGGCGCCGAGTCCGCGG
The DNA here is from genome assembly GCF_003032475.1 of Streptomyces sp. P3. Lineage (NCBI taxonomy): Bacteria > Bacillati > Actinomycetota > Actinomycetes > Kitasatosporales > Streptomycetaceae > Streptomyces > Streptomyces sp. P3. The sequence goes on along the minus strand of NZ_CP028369.1, from coordinate 21,335 downwards.
TGGGCCTGGCGCTGCCGCGCGGCGTCGAGATGATCACCGCGATGCTGGCGGTCTGGAAGGCCGGCGCCGGCTATCTGCCGATCGACCCCGAGCAGCCGGCCGACCGGGTGGCGTTCATGCTCAGCGACTGCCAGGTGGCCCTGGTGCTCACCACCGAGGAGTTCCTGGACGAGCTGCCGGCCGGCCGGATCCGCGCGGTGACGCTGGACGGCACGCTGACGGCGATGCAGCTGGCCGCGGCCCCCTCTACCGCGCCGGAGACGGCGGTGGACCCGGGCTGCCTGGCCTACGTGATCTACACCTCCGGCTCGACCGGCCGCCCGAAGGGTGTGGCGGTCACCCACGGGGCGCTGGCCAACTACGTCGCCACGGTTCCGCCCCGGATCGGGTACACCGGGCCGGGCGCCCGGCACGCCCTGCTCCAGGCGCAGGTCACCGACCTCGGCAACACGGTGTTGTTCGCGAGCCTGGTGACCGGCGGGGAGCTGCACATCCTGGAGGAGGGCGCGGTCACCGACCCGGCCGTGGTCTCCGGCTACCTGGCCGAGCACCGCATCGACCACCTGAAGGTCGTACCCTCGCACCTCGCGGCGCTGAGCGCGGTGGCCGGCCTGGAGCAGGTTCTTCCGGCGCGGTCGCTGGTCCTCGGCGGCGAGGCAGCCGCCCCGGACTGGGTGCGGCGGCTGGTGGCCGCGGCCGACGGGTGCGCGGTCCACAACCACTACGGCCCGACCGAGACCACCATCGGCGTGGCCACCACCCGGCTGACCGCCGAACTGGTCGCCGACGGAGTGGTCCCGATCGGCAGGCCGGTCGGCAACACCCGGTTCTACCTGCTGGACGCCCGCCTGCAGCCGGTGCCGGTGGGCGTGGCGGGCGAGCTGTACGTCGCGGGCGCCCAGCTGGCGCGCGGCTACGTCAGGCGTCCGGGCCTCACGGCGGAGCGGTTCGTAGCCAACCCGTTCGAGCCGGGCCTGCGGATGTACCGCACCGGTGACCGCGCACAGTGGACCATGGACGGCCAGGTGGTCTTCCTCGGCCGGGCCGACGAGCAGGTGAAGATCCGCGGCTACCGGATCGAGCCCGGCGAGGTGCAGGCGGCGCTGGCCGCGCACCGGCAGGTCGCCCAGGCGGCGGTCGTCGCGCGTCAGGACACCCCGGGCGAAACCCGCCTGGTCGCCTACGTGGTGCCCGGCGATGGCGTGGACGGCGAGAGCCTGCCCGCGCAGCTGCGGCAGTTCGCCGCCGAGAAGCTGCCGGAGCACCTGGTGCCGTCCGCCGTGGTGGTGCTGGACGCGCTGCCGCTGGCCGCCAACGGCAAGCTGGACCGCAAGGCGCTCCCGGCCCCGGACATCGCGGGCCGGGCCGGCACCGGCAGGGGGCCGGCCGACGCCCGCGAGGAGCTTGTCTGCGCGGCCTTCGCCGAGGTGCTGGGCCTGGAACGGGTCGGCGTGGACGACGACTTCTTCGAACTGGGCGGGCACTCCCTGGTGGCCGTCCGGCTGGTGGAGACCCTCCGCGCGCAGGGCGTCTCGATCTCCGTCCGCACCCTGTTCGACACCCCCTCCCCGGCGGGGGTGGCGGCCTCCGTGGGCGCCGAGCGGATCACCGCGCCCGCCAACCTGATCCCCGCGGGCGCGCGGGAGATCACCCCGGACATGCTCTCCATGGTGGACCTGACGGAGCAGGAGGTCGCCGCCGTGGTCGCGGCCGTCCCCGGCGGCGCGGCGAACGTCGCGGACGTCTACCCGCTGGCCCCGCTCCAGGAAGGCCTGCTCTTCCACCACGTGCTCGCGGACGGCGGCGACGACGCCTACGTGATGCCCGCGGTGCTGGAGTTCGACTCCCGGGCCCGCCTGGACGCCTTCGCCCGGGCCATGGACCAGGTGGTGAACCGGCACGACATCTACCGCACCGCCTACGTCTGGGAAGGACTGCGCGAGCCGGTGCAGGTGGTGCTGCGGCATGCTCCGCTGTCGGTGACCGAGGTCGTGCTGGACCCACAGGCCGCCGACCCCGTGGCCGAACTCGTCGCCCACGGCGGCCACTCGATGGACCTGGCCGACCCCCCGCTGATCACCCTGCACATCGCGGCCGCGCCCGGAGGCGGCAGGTGGCTGGCGCTGGTCCGGGCCCACCACATGGTGCGCGACCACACCGCGCTGGTGGTGTTGCTGACCGAGGTCAAGGCATTCCTGACCGGCCGCAGCGCCGAACTCCCCGCACCGCTGCCGTTCCGCGACTTCGTCGCCCAGGCCCGCGGCGGCGTGGCGCGGGAGGAACACGAGCGGTACTTCGCGGCCCTGCTGGGCGACGTCGAGGAGCCGACCGCGCCGTTCGGCCTCGTCGACGTGCGCGGTGACGGCGCCGCCCTGGTCCGCAACCGGGTCGCGCCCGCCCCCGAGGTGGACGCCCGGCTGCGCGAGGTGGCCCGACGCCTGGGCACCAGCCCGGCGACCCTGCTCCACGTGGTCTGGGGCCGGGTCCTCGCGGCCGTCTCGAACCAGCCGACCGTGGTCTTCGGCACGGTCCTGTCCGGCCGGATGAACGCCGCCGCCGGCGCCGACCGGATCCCCGGCCCGTTCATCAACACCCTGCCGGTACGCATGCCGGGGCGACGCCTCGGCGTGGTGGCGGCCGTCGCCGCGATGCGCAGCCAGCTCGCCGAGCTGCTGGAGCACGAGCACGCCCCGCTGGTGCTCGCCCAGCGCGCCGGCGGCGTGGCCGGCGGCAGTCCGCTGTTCACCTCGTTCATCAACTACCGGCGCAACGCCGGCCAGAACCTGGACGAGCGCTGGGACGGCGAACTCGACGGCAGCCGCCTGGTGTTCGCGAACGAGCGCACCAACTTCCCGCTGGCGCTGATGGTCGACGACAACGGCGAGGACATCGCCCTGTCCGTGGACTCGGTGGCACCGGCCGACGGCGCCGCGGTGGGCGAGCTGGCCCGCAACGCGATGGCGAACCTGGTGTCGGCGCTGGAGACGGCCCTGGACGGCGGCCCGGAGCTGCCGCTGGACGCGGTGGCGGTGCTGGACGAGGACGAACTGCACCGCATGCTCGACGAGTGGAACAGCACCGGCCGTGGAGTGGCCGCGGCGACGCTGCCGGAGCTGTTCGCGGCACAGGCCGCCGCGACTCCCGACGCGACTGCGGTGGTCGCGGACGGCGTGAGCCTGTCGTACGCCGAGTTGGACGCGCGGGCCAACCGGCTGGCGCGGCTGCTGCTCGGCCGCGGCGTGGCCCCGGAGTCGGTGGTGGCGGTGGCCCTGGAGCGGGGCATCGACCTGGTGGTCGCCCTGCTCGCGGTGGTGAAGGCCGGTGGCGCCTATCTGCCGCTGGACCTCTCGTACCCGGCGGAGCGCATCACCCACATGCTGGCCGATTCCGCGCCGACCCTGCTGCTGACCGACGGCCGCGGCACCCTGGCCGCCGCCGGCCTGGCCCGCGTGGTGCTGGGCGAAGAGGAGACGGCACGCGAGCTGGCGGGCTTCTACGAGGGCCCGCTGCGGCCGGCGGAGCTGCGCGCACCGCTGGGTGCGGACAACGCGGCCTATGTCATCTACACCTCCGGCTCCACCGGGCGTCCCAAGGGCACGGTCGTGCCGCACCGGGCCGTCGACCGGCTGGTGCGCGACAGCGGCTACCTGGAGCTGGGCCCGGGGAACGTGGTCGGCCAGCTCTCCTCGGCCTCCTTCGACGCGGCGACCCTGGAGATCTGGGGCCCGCTGCTCAACGGGGCGACCCTCGCTGTCGCGGCGCCCGGCGCCCTGTCCGTGGCCGAGCTCAAGGCCTTCCTGGCCGACCACGCCGTGGACACGGCCTGGCTGACGGCCGGCCTGTTCCACGAGGTGGTCGACCAGGACGTGTCCGCCCTGGCCGGGCTCCGCCGCCTGCTGGCCGGCGGCGACGCCCTGTCACCGGCGCACTGCCGCCGCCTGCTGGCCGCACTGCCCGAAGTACGGCTGTTCAACGGCTACGGCCCGACCGAGAACACGACCTTCACCACGGTCCACGAGATCCTCGCGGCCGAACTGACCGAGGGCACCGCCTCCGTGCCGATCGGCGGCCCCATCGCCGACACCCGGGTGTACGTACTGGACGCCGGGCTGCGGCCGGTGCCGGTCGGGGTCGAGGGCGAGCTCTACACCACCGGCGCCGGCCTGGCCCGCGGCTACGCGCAGCAGGCCGCGCTGTCGGCCGAGCGGTTCGTGGCCTGCCCTCTCGAGCCGGGCGCGCGGATGTACCGCACCGGCGACCGGGCACGGTGGACGGCGGACGGGCGGCTGGTGTTCGCCGGCCGTACGGACCACCAGGTGAAGATCCGCGGCTTCCGGGTCGAGCCGGGGGAGGTCGCCGAGGTGCTCGCCGGGCACCCACAGCTGGCGCAGGTCGCGGTCGTCACCCGTGAGGGCGCCTCCAACGGCCCGCGCCTGGTCGCCTACGTCGTCCCCGCCGACCCCGCGGGCGACGAACTGGCGGTCGGGGTACGGGAGTTCCTGGCGGACCGGCTGCCCGAGTACCTGGTCCCGTCGGCGGTCGTGATGCTCGACGCGCTGCCGCTGACCGCCAACGGAAAGCTCGACCGCGCGGTCCTGCCCGCCCCCGCGTCCCCGACCGGCGGGGGACGCGGGCCGGCCGACAGCCGCGAGGAGGCCCTCGGCGGCCTGTTCCGCGAGGTGCTCGGCCTCGCGCGGGTCGGAATGGACGACGACTTCTTCGCCCTGGGCGGCCACTCCCTGCTGGCCACCCGCCTGGTGACCAGGGTGCGGGAAGTCCTGGGCGTCGAACTGCCCCTGCGGGCGGTGTTCGAGGTACGCACCGTGGCCGGCCTGGCCCGGCGCGTGGGAACCGAGAAATCAACCAGGCCGGCTCTGCGGCCGATGCGCAACCACGAGGAGTCCTGATGGTTCCCCTGTCCTTCGCCCAGCGCCGGTTGTGGTTCATCGGCCAGCTGGACGGCCCGAGCGCCAGGTACAACCTCCCGGTCGTGCTCCGGCTCTCGGGCCGGGTGGACGGCGCCGCGCTGAACGAGGCGCTGCGGGACGTCATCGGCCGCCACGAGGTGCTGCGCACCGTCTACGCGGTCACCGACGGCGAGCCGTACCAGCGGATCCTCGAACTCGACGAGCTGGACTGGGCCCTGACCGTGGCCGAGGTCGACCCGGCCGGCCTGGACGAGCGGGTCACGGCCGCGGCGGAGTACGCCTTCGACCTGGCACAGGAGGTCCCGATCCGGGCCCGGTTGTACTCGACCGGCCCAAAGGAGCACACCCTCGTCCTGACCACCCACCACATCGCCGGCGACGGCTGGTCCATGCGCGTCCTCGCCCGGGACATCTCGGTGGCGTACGCGGCGCGCACGGCAGGCCGGGCGCCGGCGTGGGAGCCGCTGCCCGTCCAGTACGCGGACTACGCGCTCTGGCAGCGTGAGCTGCTCGGAGACGAGGGCGACCCGGACAGCAGGCTGTCGCGACAGGTCGCCCACTGGCGCGAGGCCCTGGCAGGCGTGCCCGAGGAGCTGGCGCTGCCGGTCGACCGCCCGCGCCCCGCCGTCGGCTCCTACCGCGGCCACCGGGTGCCCCTGGAGGTGCCCGCCGAGGTGCACGCGAAGCTCGCGGAGCTGGCGCTGGCCGAGGGGGTGACCCCGTTCATGGTGCTCCGCAGTGCCCTGGCCGTCCTGCTCGCCCGTCTGGGCGCCGGTGACGACATCCCGATCGGCTCGGCGGTCGCCGGGCGCGCCGACTCGGCCCTCGACGACCTGGTCGGCTTCTTCGTCAACACCCTCGTCATCCGCACCGACCTGGCGGGCGATCCCAGCTTTCGCGAACTGCTGGCCCGGGGGCAGGAGACCGCCCTGTCGGCCTTCGAGCACCAGGACGTCCCCTTCGAGAAGCTGGTCGAGGAGCTCGCGCCCACCCGCTCGATGGCGCGCCACCCGCTCTTCCAGGTCATGCTGAACCTCCAGAACAACGCCGCGGCGGTGCTGGAACTCCCCGGGCTGCGCGTCGAGGTGGCCACGGCGAACGTCCACGGGGCCAAGCTCGATCTCGAGGTCGACTGCTGGGAGACGTTCGACGAGGCGGGCGGGCCGGCCGGTCTGCGCGGTTCGCTGACCGTGGCCGCGGACCTGTTCGACGCGGAATCGGCCCGGTCACTGGCCGAACGCCTGGTGCGGGTGCTCGAACAGCTCGTCGCCGACCCGTCGGCGCCGGTGAAGACCGTCGAGGTGCTGGAGCCCGCCGAGCGTGAGCGGCTGCTGCTGGAGTGGGGCGGCGCGGCGGCCGGGACGGAGCAGTCGACTCTCCTGCCCGAGTCGTTCGCGGCGCAGGCGGCACGGACGCCGGAGGCGACCGCGGTCGTCTCCGAGGGTGTGGCGGTGTCGTACGCCGAGCTCGACGCGCGGGCGAACCGGCTGGCTCGTCACCTGGCCGGCTCGGGCGTGGGCGCCGGATCCGTGGTGGGGGTGTGCCTTGAGCGGGGCGTCGAACTGGTGGTGGCGCTGCTGGCGACGCTGAAGGCCGGCGCCGCGTATCTGCCGCTGGATCCGGAGCATCCCGCCGAGCGGCTCGCGTACGTGCTGGACGACGCCGCGCCCGCGTGCGTGGTCACCTCGGCGGAGTGCGCCCCGGTGCTGCCCGAGGGTGTCGTGCGGGTGCTGGCGGAGGACCCTGCCGTCGCGGGGCTGGACGGCGGGCCGCTGGGCACGGTGGTGCGGCCGCAGGACGCGGCCTACACGATCTTCACATCGGGGTCGACCGGCAGGCCCAAGGGCGTCGTGGTCCCGCACGCCGCGCTTGCGGCGCACCTGCGGGGCGCGAGGGAGCGGGTGCCGCTGTCGGGCGGTGACCGGCTGGTGGCCGTGACCACGGTGTCGTTCGACATCGCGGCGCTGGAGCTGTTCCTGCCGCTGGTGTCCGGCGCGTCGGTCGTGGTGGCCTCCCGCGAGGTGGTGCGGGACCCGGCCGCGCTGCTGGAGCTGGTGGTCTCGTCCGGGGCGACCGTGGTGCAGGGCGTTCCGTCACTGTGGCGGGGCGTGCTGGAGGCGGGCCCCTGGCCGGCCTCGGTAGGGGTACTGGTCGGCGGCGAGGCGCTGCCCGGCGAGCTGGCCGCGCGACTGACGGCCACCGGCGCGCCGGTGGTGAACGTGTACGGGCCGACCGAGGTGACGGTGTGGGCCACCTCCGCGCCGGTCTCGGACGAAGGGCCCGTGCTGGTCGGCCGTCCGTTCGCGGGCGTGCGGGCCTACGTGCTGGACGAGCGCCTGCGCCCGGTCGCGCCCGGGGCGACGGGCGAGCTGTACCTGGCGGGGGCGCAGGTCGCGCGCGGATACCTGGGCCGCCCCGGCCTCACGGCCGAGCGCTTCGTCGCCGGCCCGTTCGAGCAGGGCGCCCGGATGTACCGCACGGGAGACCTGGCGCGCTGGACCCGGGACGGGCAGCTGGAATGCCTGGGCCGTGCCGACGAGCAGGTGAAGGTTCGCGGCTTCCGGATCGAGCCGGGCGAGGTCGAGGCCGTGCTGTGCGCGCACGCCTCCGTGGACCGGGCAGCCGTGACGGCCCGCGAGGACGTCCCGGGAGACGTCCGCCTGGTCGCGTACGTGGTCGCCCGGACCGGCGCCGCTGTGGACACCGCGCAGCTGCGCGCGCACGCGGGGCTGAGCCTGCCCGCATACATGGTCCCGTCGGCCGTCGTGGTCCTCGACGCGCTGCCGCTCACCGCCAACGGCAAGCTGGACCGCAAGGCCCTGCCGGCCCCCGAGCACACGGCGGGTGCGGGCCGCGGCCCGGCGACCGTCCAGGAGGAACTCCTCTGCGGTGCCTTCGCCCAGGTGCTGGGGCTGCCCCAGGTTGGGGTCGACGACGACTTCTTCGCGCTCGGCGGCCACTCCCTGCTCGCGACCCGGCTGGTCAGCCGGATCCGTGCGTCGTTGCTGGGAGTCGAGCTGCCGCTGCGCGCGCTGTTCGAGACGCCCACCGTGGCGGGTCTCGCGAACCGGCTGGTCGACGCGGCCGCGGCCCGGCCGGCCCTGACCGCGGGCGGGCGCCCCGAACGCGTCCCGCTGTCGTTCGCGCAGCGACGCATGTGGTTCATCGGACAGCTGGAGGGCCCCAGCCCCACCTACAACATCCCGGTCACGGTACGGCTGACCGGAACCGTCGACCCTCAGGCCCTCGACGCGGCCCTGCGCGACGCCCTCGCGCGCCACGAACTGCTGCGCACGGTGTTCGCGGTGGGCGAGGACGGCGAGCCGTACCAGCGGATCATTCCGGTGGAGGCCCTGGAATGGGAGCTTTCGGTCGTGCCGGTGGCGCCGGAGGAGCTGGACGCCTCGGTCGCGGGGGCGGCCGGGCATCTCTTCGACCTGGCCTCGGAAGTGCCGATCCGGGCCTGGCTCTTCTCCATCGCGCCGGACGAGCACGTCCTCGCGGTGGTGGTGCACCACATCGCGGGTGACGGCTGGTCGTGGGCGCCACTGGCCCGGGATCTGTCGGTGGCGTACGCGGCCAGGTCCGCGGGTGCAGTTCCTGAGTGGGAGCCGTTGCCGGCGCAGTACGCGGACTATGCGCTGTGGCAGCGGGAGTTGCTGGGTGAGGCCGACGATCCGAAGAGTCTGCTGTCGCGTCAGATGGAGTACTGGCGCGCTGAGTTGGCGGGTGTGCCGGAGGAGTTGGCGCTGCCGGTCGATCGTGTGCGTCCGGCGGTGGCGTCGAACCGTGGTCATGAGGTGCGGGTGGAGGTTCCGGCGGTGTTGCACGCGGAGCTGACGCGGGTGGCGCGGGCCGAGGGTGTGACGATGTTCATGGTGTTGCAGTCGGCGCTGGCGGTGTTGTTGTCGCGGCTGGGTGCGGGCGCGGATGTGCCGATCGGTGCGGCGAACGCGGGTCGTACGGATGCGGCGTTGGAGGATCTGGTCGGGTTCTTCGTGAACACGTTGGTGATCCGGGCGGATCTGTCGGGTGATCCGTCGTTCCGTGAGGTGCTGGGCCGGGTGCGGGAGACGAGTCTGTCGGCGTTCGAGCACCAGGACGTGCCGTTCGAGCGGCTGGTGGAGGAGCTGGCGCCGACGCGTTCCACCGGGCGTCACCCGTTGTTCCAGACGGTCTTCACGATGCAGAACAACGCACAGGCCGCCCTCGGCCTGTCGGGCGTGCAGGTGCGTGACCTGCCGATGTCCGCCGCCGCGGCGGCCCGGTTCGATCTGGATGTGCTGCTGGGTGAGCTGTTCGACGAGCGGGGTGTGCCTGCGGGTGTGTCCGGGTCCGTGATCGGTGCGGCGGATCTGTTCGAGGCGGAGTCGGTCGAGCGGATCGCGGAGCGCCTGGTGCGGGTGCTGGAGCTGGTGGCGGCTGATCCGGGGCTGCGGCTGAGCGCGGTGGACGTGCTGGACGCGGACGAGCGTCACCGGTTGCTGGTGGAGTGGAACGACACCGGGGCCGAGTTCGCCGATTCGCTGGTGCCGGAACTGTTCGCGGGACAGGTGGCCCGGACGCCGGACGCGGTGGCGGTCGTCGCGGACGGTGAGCAGGTGTCGTTCGCCGAGCTGGACGCCAGGGCGAACCGGCTCGCTCACTATCTGCTGGGCCAGGGCGTCGGCGCCGAGTCGACCGTCGGCGTGTGCCTGCCTCGCGGTGTGGACGCGGTGGTGGCGATCCTGGCGGCGTGGAAGGCCGGGGCGGCGTTCCTGCCGATCGACCCCGGTTATCCGGTCGAGCGGATCTCGTTGATGCTGGCGGACAGCGGTGCGGTGCTGACGCTGACCGACGAGGAGGTCCTGGACGAACTGCCCGCGGGGCGGGCGCGGATGGTCGCGGTGGACTCCACCCTGATGGAGACGCAGCTGTCGATGCTGCCGACGACGGCGCCCGAGATGTCGGTGTCCGCGGAGGGTCTGGCGTATGTGATCTTCACGTCGGGTTCGACGGGGCGGCCGAAGGGTGTGGCGGTCACGCACGGAGGTCTGGCGAATTACGTGCAGTGGGCTGCGGGTGCGTATGAGACGGCGGGTGGTGCGCCGCTGCATTCTTCGCTGGCCTTCGACCTGACGGTGACGAGTGTCGTGGTGCCGCTGATCTCCGGTTCGCCTGTGGTGGTGAGCCCCGAGGGCGGTGTGGAGGGGCTGGCGGATCTACTGCGGGACGGTGGTGGCGGGTTCGGTCTGGCGAAGGTGGTGCCCGCGCATCTGCCGCTGCTGGCAGAAATATTGACTGACGGTCAGGTCAAGGACGCGGCGGTCACGTGGGTGGTTGGTGGTGAGGCGCTGCCCGGTGCGGTGGTGCGGGCGTGGCTGGAGCGTGCGCCGGAGTCGGTGGTGGTGAACGAGTACGGTCCGACCGAGACGGTGGTCGGTTGTGCGGTGTTCGAGGTCCGGGCCGGCCAGGAGGTCGGCGAGCCGGTGCCCGTGGGCCGTCCGATCGCCAACATGAGCCTGTATGTGCTGGACGGGTCCCTGCGTCCGGTCGCCCCGGGGGTGGCGGGGGAGTTGTACCTCGCGGGTGCGCAGGTGGCCCGGGGCTACGTGCGGCGCCCGGGTCTGACGGCGGAGCGGTTCGTGGCGAACCCGTTCGATCCGGGTGTGCGGATGTATCGCTCGGGGGATGTGGCGCGTTGGCGTGCCGATGGTCAGCTGGAGTTCCTGGGGCGTGCGGACGAGCAGGTGAAGGTCCGCGGGTTCCGCATCGAGCCCGGCGAGGTCGAGGGCGTGATCGCCGCTCATCCGCAGGTCGCGCAGGCCGCGGTCATCGCCCGTGAGGACGTGCCCGGCGATGTGCGTCTGGTGGCGTACGTCGTCGCGGAGGACGACGAGGCCGACGGCCTGTCGGAGCAGCTGCCGGGGTTCGTGGCGCAGCGGCTGCCGGAGTACATGGTCCCGTCGGCCGTGGTGGTCCTGGACGCGCTGCCGCTGACGGCCAACGGCAAGCTGGACCGCAAGGCCCTGCCCGCCCCCGACCACGCGGCGGGCGCCGGCACCGGCCGGGCCCCGGCGAACGCGCGCGAGGAAACCCTCTGTTCGGCGTTCGCCGAGGTCCTCGGGCTGGAGAACACAGGCGTCGACGACGACTTCTTCGCCCTGGGCGGTCACTCGCTGCTGGCGGTGCATCTGGTCGAGGTGTTGCGCAAGCAGGGTGTGTCGGTGTCGGTGCGGGCGCTGTTCGACACTCCGACCCCGGCGGGGCTTGCCCTCTCCGCGGGTGCGGACGAGGTTGTCGTTCCGGCGAATCTGATCCCCGCGCACGCGACGGAGCTCACCCCGGAGATGCTCCCGCTGGTCGATCTGACCGCTGAGGAGATCGCCCGGGTTGCCGCCACGGTGGAAGGTGGCTGCGCGAACATCGCGGATGTCTATCCGCTGGCCCCTTTGCAGGAGGGCCTGCTCTTCCACCACATGATGGCGGAGGGCGGCGAGGACGCCTACCTGATGCCGGTGGTCGTCGAGATGGACTCGCGGGAGCGGGTCGAGGACTTCGCGCGGGCTTTCCAGCAGGTGGTGGACCGGCATGACATCCTGCGGACCTCGTTCGTGTGGGAGGGGCTGCGGGAGCCGGTGCAGGTGGTGTGGCGGCGCGCCGTCCTGCCGGTGACCGAGGTGGCCCTCGACCCCGAGGCCGCGGATCCGGTGGCCGAACTGCAGGCCGTTGTGGGTTTGTCGATGGATCTGGGCCGGGCGCCGTTGATCAGTGTGCACGCGGCCGCGCTGCCCGAGGGCGGGCGCTGGCTGGTGCTGCTGCGGCTGCACCACCTGGTGCAGGACCACACCGCGCTGGAGGTGCTCCTGCACGAGGTGGCGTCCTTCCTCGCCGGGCGCGGCGGCGAACTGGCGCAGCCGCTGCCGTTCCGCGACTTCGTGGCTCAGGTGCGCGGCGGCGTCGAACGCACCGAGCACGAGCGCTACTTCGCCGAGTTGCTGGGCGATGTGAGCGAGCCCACGGCCCCGTACGAGCTGGTCGATGTCCAGGGTGACGGTGCCGCCGTCGAGCGTGCGGTGGTCCCGCTCGCGCCCGAGGTGATCGATCGGCTGCGGGCAGTGGCCCGCCGGGTCGGTACGAGCCCGGCGACGCTGATGCACGTCGCGTGGGCCCGGGTCCTCGGGGCGGTGTCGGGTCATGCGGACGTGGTGTTCGGCACGGTGCTGTTCGGTCGGATGAACGCGGGTGCGGGCGCCGATCGGGTGGCGGGCCTGTACCTGAACACGCTCCCGGTGCGGCTGAAGACGGGTGAGCTGGGCGCGCTGGAGGCGGTGACGGCGATGCGCGGCCAGCTCGCCGAACTGCTGGAGCACGAGCACGCCTCCCTGGCCCTGGCCCAGCAGGCCAGCGGCCTTCCGGGCAACACCCCGGTCTTCACCTCGCTGCTCAACTACCGCCACAACACCGGTGCGGAGGCCGAACAGCAGGGTGACACCGCGCCCGAGGGCATGCGGGTGCTTGTCTCCCGCGAGCGCACCAACTACCCGCTCGGTGTCTCCGTCGACGACAACGGCGACACGATGGCGCTGGCGATCGACGCGGTCGCCCCCATCGACCCGGCCGCCGTCGGCCTTCTCATGCGGACCGCCGTCGCGAACCTGGTCCTCCGGGTCGAGAAGGCACTGGACGGCGGACCGGACGCCGCGCTCCGGGACGTCCAGGTGCTGGCCCCCGCGGACCAGCACCGGATGCTCGTGAAGTGGAACGAGACATCGGCCGAGGTGGAGTCGGCGGCGGTGCCGGAGCTGTTCGCCGCGCAGGTCGCGCGTACTCCGGAGGCGGTGGCTGTGGTCGCCGACGGAGCCGAGCTGTCGTACGGCGAGCTGGATGCGCGGGCGAACCGTCTGGCCCGGTTCCTGGTCGGCCGGGGTGTCGGTGTGGGCTCGGTGGTGGGGGTGTGCCTGGAGCGTGGTGTCGAGCTGCTGGTGGCGGTGCTCGGTGTGCTGAAGGCCGGTGGGGCGTACATGACCATCGATCCGGAGTATCCGGCGCAGCGTGTCGCCTACATGGTGGAGGATGCCGTGCCGGCCGTGGTGCTGGCCACGGCCGGCACGCAGGAGCTGGTTCCTGGTGCGGTGCTGGTCGAGGAGCTGGACCTGGCGGAACTGGACGCCGGCCCGCTGGACGGGGTGGTGCGGCCGCAGGACGCCGCGTACGTGATCTACACCTCGGGTTCGACGGGGCGGCCGAAGGGTGTGCTGGTCTCGCACGCGGGTGTGGCGAGCCTGGTGGCGGGTCAGACGCGCTACCTGGGCGTTGGTCCGGGTTCGCGGGTGGGCCAGTACGGGTCGGTGGGCTTCGACGCGTTCGCGTGGGAGTGGTTCATGGCCCTGCTGACCGGCGCGACCCTGGTGGTGGTTCCGCAGGAGCAGCGTCTGGGCGAGGCTCTGCCGCGGTTCCTGACCGAGCGGGCGGTGACGCATGTGGCGTTGCCGCAGGCCGCGCTGGCGACGCTGGACGAGACCTCGATCGGGGACGACGTCGTTCTGGTGACGGGCGGCGAGGCGCTCCCGCTGGACGTGATGGCGCGATGGTCGCGTGACCACCGGCTGTTCAACTCCTTCGGCCCGGCCGAGACGACCGTCGACGCGACGCTGTGGCCGTGCGATCCGGCGGTGGCCGAGGTGGCGATCGGGTCGCCGGTGGTCAACACGCGGGTGTTCGTGCTGGATGAGTTCCTGGCTCCGGTGCCGGTGGGTGTGGCGGGTGAGTTGTATGTGGCGGGTTCGGGTCTGGCGCGCGGGTATCTGGGCCGTCCGGGTCTGACGGCGGAGCGGTTCGTCGCGCATCCCTTCGGTGGTCCGGGTGAGCGTTTGTACCGTACGGGTGACCGGGCGCGGTGGACGGTGGACGGGCAGTTGGTGTTCGCGGGCCGTATCGACGACCAGGTGAAGATCCGTGGCTTCCGGATCGAGCCCGGCGAGGTGGAGAACGTCCTCGCGTCGCACCCGCAGGTCGCCCAAGTGGCGGTCGTCGCCCGCGAGGACGCCCCGAACGACAAGCGGCTGGTCGCCTACGTGGTCCCGGCCGAGGGAGCGCCCGCCCAACTCCCCGAGCTGATGACGCGGACGGCCGCCGAGCGGCTGCCCGCCTACATGGTCCCCTCCGCCGTCGTCGTGCTCGACGCTCTGCCGCTGACGGTCAACGGCAAGCTGGACCGCGGGGCCCTGCCCGCCCCCGCGTACACGGCCGGTTCCGGCCGCGGCCCGGCGAACGCGCGCGAAGAGGTCCTCTGCGCGGCCTTCGCCGACGTCCTCGGCCTGGAGAACGTCGGCGTGGACGACGACTTCTTCCGGCTCGGCGGCCACTCCCTGCTCGCTGTGCGCCTGGTCGAGGTGCTGCGCTCGCACGGTGTGTCCGTCTCGGTGCGGTCCCTGTTCCAGACGCCGACCCCGGCCGGACTCGCCCTCTCGGCGGGCGCCGGCCGCCAGGTGGAGGTTCCGGCGAACCCGATCCCCGCCGACGCGCGGGAGATAACCCCGGCCATGCTGCCGCTCGTCGACCTGACCGCCGACGAGATCGCCACCATCGCCGCCACCGTCCCCGGCGGTGCGGGGAACATCGCGGACGTCTACCCGCTGGCCCCGCTGCAGGAGGGCCTGCTCTTCCACCACCTGCTGGCGGACGGCGGCGACGACGCCTACGTCACCCCGGTGGTGTTCGAGCTGGAGTCGCGCGAGCTGCTGGACGCCTTCACCGAGGCCCTGCAGCAGGTGGTGGACCGGCACGACATCTTCCGCACCTCGATCGTCTGGGAGGGGCTGCGCGAGCCGGTGCAGGTGGTCTGGCGCCGGGCCCCGCTCGTCGTCGAGGAGGTGGCGCCGGCCGCGCACGGCACCGACCCGGTCGAGCAGCTCCTGTCGGCCGGTGGGACGTCGATGGACCTGGGCCGCGCGCCCCTGCTCACGATGCACGTCGCCGCACTGCCGGACGGTGACCGTCGGCTGATGCTGCTGAAGGTGCACCACAGCGTCCAGGACCACACCGCCATGGAGGTGGTGCTCGGCGAGGTCCAGGCGTTCCTGACCGGCCGGGGCGACTCCCTGCCGACACCCGTGCCGTTCCGCACCTTCGTCGCCCAGGCCAGGGGCGGCGTGGCGCAGTCGGAGCACGAGCGCTACTTCACCGAGCTGCTCGGCGACGTCGACGAGCCGACCGCGCCGTTCGGACTGGTCGACGTCCGCGGCGACGGAGCGGACACCGTCCGGGTCCACGTGCCCTTCGGGCCGGAGCTGCACGCGCGACTGCGCGCGGTCGCCCGCCGGCTGAGCACGAGTGCGGCGACCGTGCTGCACGTCGCGTGGGCGCGGACCCTGGCGGCGGTCTCGGGCCGGGCCGACGTGGTCTTCGGCACCGTGTTGTTCGGCCGGATGAACGCCGGCGCCGGTGCCGACCGGATCCCCGGCCCGTTCATCAACACACTGCCGGTCCGGCTGCGCACCGCCGAGCTGGGCGCGCTCGAGGCCGTCTCGGCCATGCGGGACCAGCTGGCCGAGCTGCTGGAGCACGAGCACGCCTCCCTCGCCCTGGCCCAGCGGACCAGCGGACTGGCGGGCGACACGCCGCTGTTCACCGCGCTGTTCAACTACCGCCACAACCCCGGCGGATCCGAGCGGGAGCGGGACGACCGCAACCGCGGCTTCGAGGGCTTCGAGGCACGGTTCTCGCGCGAGCGCACCAACTACCCCCTCGCCGTGTCCGTGGACGACGACGGCGAGTCCATCGCGCTGGCCGTGGACGCGGTGGCGGGCGTCGACCCCCACGCCGTGGGACGGCTGGTGTGCACCGCCGCCGAGAGTCTGGTCACCGCCCTGGAGGCGGCCCTGGACGGCAGCACCGAGCAGCCGCTGAGCGCGGTACAGGTCCTCGACGAGGTCACCGCGCACCAGATGCTGACGGTGTGGAACGACACGGCGGTCGAGGTCGCCCCGTTGACCGTGCCGGAGCTGTTCGCCGCGCAGGTCGCGCGTACTCCGGAGGCGGTGGCTGTGGTGTCCGGGGGCACGGAGCTGTCGTATGCCGAGCTGGATGCGCGGGCGAACCGTCTGGCCCGGTTCCTGGCCGGCCGGGGTGTGGGCCCGGAGTCGGTGGTGGGGGTGTGCCTGGAGCGTGGTGTCGAGCTGCTGGTGGCGGTGCTCGGTGTGCTGAAGGCCGGCGGGGCGTACATGACCATCGATCCGGAGTATCCGGCGCAGCGTGTCGCCTACATGGTGGCCGATGCGAGGCCGGGGGTGCTGCTGGCTGCGAGTGGTACTGCGGGTGTGCTGCCCGGTGCGGTGCTGCTGGACGACCCCGAGGTCGTGGCCGCCCTGGCGGGTCTGGAGGGTGGCGCGCCGGTCGGGCCGGGGCCGGTGCCGTCGCATCCGGCGTACGTGATCTACACCTCGGGTTCGACGGGGCGGCCGAAGGGTGTGCTGGTCTCGCACGCGGGTGTGGCGAGTATGCGGGCGGGCCACGGTGGTCTGCTGGGCGTTGGTCCGGGTTCGCGGGTGGGTCAGTTCGCCTCGGTGGGCTTCGACGCGTTCGCGTGGGAGTGGTTCATGGCCCTGCTGACCGGCGCGACCCTGGTGGTCGTCCCGCCGGACCAGCGGGCCGGCGCGCCGCTGGCGCAGTTGCTGGCCGAGCAGGCGGTGACCCATGTGACCCTGCCGCCCGCGGTGCTGGCGACGCTGGACGAGACCACGGTAGGCAAGGACCTCGTCCTGGTGACGGCGGGCGAGGCGCTGCCCCCGGAGACGGCGGCGCGCTGGTCGCGAGGTCGGCGGATGTTCAACGCCTACGGCCCCGCCGAGACCACGGTGGACGCCACCAGCTGGCCGTGCGATCCGTCGGTGGCCGAGGTGGCGATCGGGTCGCCGGTGGTCAACACGCGGGTGTTCGTGCTGGATGAGTTCCTGGCTCCGGTGCCGGTGGGTGTGGCGGGTGAGTTGTATGTGGCGGGTTCGGGTCTGGCGCGCGGGTATCTGGGCCGTCCGGGTCTGACGGCGGAGCGGTTCGTCGCGCATCCCTTCGGTGGTCCGGGTGAGCGTTTGTACCGTACGGGTGACCGGGCGCGGTGGACGGTGGACGGGCAGTTGGTGTTCGCGGGCCGTACCGACGACCAGGTGAAGATCCGTGGCTTCCGGATCGAGCCCGGCGAGGTGGAGAACGTCCTCGCGTCGCACCCGCAGGTCGCCCAAGTGGCGGTCGTCGCCCGCGAGGACGTCCCCGGCGACAAGCGGCTGGTCGCCTACGTGGTCCCGGCCGAGGGAGCGCCCGCCCAACTCCCCGAGCTGTTGACCCGTTTCGCCGCGGATCTGCTGCCCGCGTACCTCGTCCCGTCCGCGGTCGTGGTGCTGGACGCACTGCCGATGACGGTCAACGGCAAGCTGGACCGCAAGGCCCTGCCCGCCCCGGCGTACGTCACCGGCGGCGGCCGCTCTCCGGCGAACGCGCGTGAGGAGATCCTCTGCGCGGCGTTCGCCGAGGTGCTGGGTCTGGAGAGCGTCGGTGTGGAGGACGACTTCTTCCGGCTCGGCGGCCACTCCCTGCTCGTGGTGCGTCTGGTCGAGGTGCTGCGCTCGCACGGTGTGTCCGTCTCGGTACGGTCCCTGTTCCAGGCGCCGACCCCGGCCGGCCTGGCGGCCTCCACCGGAGCCGTGCAGGTGGAGGTGCCGGCGAACCTGATCCCGGCCGACGCGGTGGAGCTCACGCCGGAGCTGCTCTCCATGGTGGAGCTGTCGGAACAGGAGGTCGCCGCGGTGGTGGCGACCGTTCCCGGCGGTGCGGGGAACATCGCGGACGTCTACCCGCTGGCCCCGCTGCAGGAGGGCCTGCTCTTCCACCACCTGCTGGCGGACGGCGGCGACGACGCCTACGTGAGCAGGGAAGTGTTCGAGCTGGAGTCGCGCGAGCTGCTGGACGCCTTCACCGAGGCCCTGCAGCAGGTGGTGGACCGGCACGACATCTTCCGCACCTCGATCGTCTGGGAGGGGCTGCGCGAGCCGGTGCAGGTGGTCTGGCGCCGGGCCCCGCTCGTCGTCGAGGAGGTGGCGCCGGCCGCGCACGGCACCGACCCGGTCGAGCAGCTCCTGTCGGCCGGTGGGACGTCGATGGACCTGGGCCGCGCGCCCCTGCTCACGATGCACGTCGCCGCACTGCCGGACAGTGACCGCTGGTTGACGCTGCTGAAGGTGCACCACGCAGTCCAGGACCACGTCGCCCTGGAGGTGGTGCACGACGAGGTCCAGGCGTTCCTGACGGGACGGGGCGACGCGCTGCCGGAACCGATGCCCTTCCGCGATTTCGTTGCGCAGGCCAGGGGCGGCGTGGCGCAGTCGGAGCACGAGCGCTACTTCACCGAGCTGCTCGGCGACGTCGACGAGCCGACCGCGCCGTTCGGACTGGTCGACGTCCACGGCGACGGAGCGGACACGGACTGGGTACGGATGCCCTTCGGGCCGGAGCTGCACGCGCGACTGCGCGCGGTCGCCCGCCGGCTGAGCACGAGTGCGGCGACCGTGCTGCACGTCGCGTGGGCGCGGACCCTGGCGGCGGTCTCGGGCCGGACGGACGTGGTCTTCGGCACCGTGTTGTTCGGCCGGATGAATTCCGGTGCCGGTGCCGACCGGGTCCCCGGCCCGTTCATCAACACGCTGCCGGTCCGGCTGCGCACCGCCGAGCTGGGCGCGCTCGAGGCCGTCTCGGCCATGCGGGACCAGCTGGCCGAGCTGCTGGAGCACGAGCACGCCTCCCTCGCCCTGGCCCAGCGGACCAGCGGACTGGCGGGCGACACGCCGCTGTTCACCGCCGTGTTCAACTACCGGCACAACAGCGGTGGATCCGGGCACGGCACGGACGACGATCCGAGCCACCGCTTCGAGGGCTTCACCATGCGGTTCGCGCGGGAGCGGACCAACTACCCGCTCGTGGTGGCCGTGGACGACGACGGCGAGTCGATCGAGCTGACCGTGGACGCGGTGGCCGCCATCGACGTACAGGCCGTCGGACGGCTGCTGTGCACCACAGCGGAGCACCTGGTCACCGCGCTGGAGACCGCACTCGACGGAGGAGCGGACGAGCCGCTGGCATCGGTGCGCGTGCTCGACGACGGGGAACTGCATCGGCTGCTCGACGAGTGGAACAGCACCGACCGGGACACCGCCGCGCCGGTGTCCGTGCCGGAGCTGTTCGCGGCCCAGGTGGCGCGCACTCCGGATGCGATCGCCGTCGTGTCCGAGGGTACGGAGCTGTCGTACGCCGAGCTGGACGCGCGGGTGAACCGGCTGGCCCGGTACCTGACGGGCCGGGGCATGGGCCCGGAGTCGGTGGTGGCGGTCGCCCTGGACCGCGGGGTCGACCTGGTGGTCGCGCTGCTCGCAGTGATGCGGGCCGGAAGCGCCTACCTGCCGGTGGACCCCGAGTACCCGGCGGAGCGGGTGGCGTACACCATCGGCGACGCCGGGGCTGCCCTGGTGCTGACGGCGCGCGACCCGGGCGACCGGCTGGCGGGGCTCGGAGTGGCCGTGGTGGCCCTGGACGACCCGGCGACGATCCGGGAGCTGGCGCGGCTGGACGCGGAGGTGCCGTCCACGGGCAGGCGAGGCGTGTCGCTCCCGGAGCACTCGGCGTACCTCATCTACACCTCCGGCTCCACGGGCCGGCCCAAGGGTGTGGCGGTGTCGCACGGAGCGCTGGCGACCCACCTGACCGGTGTGGCGGAGCGGGTGCCGCTGGCGGTGAGCGACCGGCTGGTGGCCGTGACCACGGTGTCGTTCGACATCGCGGCGCTGGAGCTGTTCCTGCCGCTGGTGTCGGGCGCGTCGGTGGTGGTGGCCTCCCGCGAGGTGGCGCGCGACCCGGCCGCCCTGACGGAACTGGTGGTCTCGTCCGGGGCGACGGTGGTGCAGGGTGTGCCGTCGCTGTGGCGGACGTTGCTGGAGGTGCGCGGATGGCCCACCGGGGTGAGGGCGTTGGTGGGCGGCGAGGCCTTGCCGCCGGAGCTGGCGCAGCGGTTCACCGACCTCGGTGTCGAGGCGGTGAACCTGTACGGGCCGACCGAGGTGACGGTGTGGGCGACCTCCGCCGAGGTGACCGACGGCCCGGTGTCGGTGGGGCGTCCGTTCGCGGAGGTGCGCGCGTACGTGCTGGACACCTGGATGCAGCCGGTGCCGGTCGGCGTGGCCGGGGAACTGTACCTGGCGGGTGCGCAGTTGGCGCGCGGCTACGCGAACCGTCCGGGCCTGACGGCCGAACGGTTCGTGGCCTCGCCGTACGGGCCGGGGGTGCGGATGTACCGCACGGGCGACCTGGCGAGGTGGACGCCGCAAGGGCGGCTGGAGTGCCTGGGCCGTGCCGACGACCAGGTGAAGGTCCGCGGGTTCCGGATCGAGCCGGGTGAGATCGAGGCCGTGCTGGCCGGCCAGGACTCGGTGGCACAGGCCGTCGTGGTGGTCCGTGAGGACCGGCCCGGCGACCAGCGGCTGGTGGCCTACGTGGTACCCACCGGGGATGCGGGGGAGAAGGCCGAGGAGCTCGCGCAGGCGCTTCGGCAGGCGGCCCAGGACCAGCTTCCCGCGTACATGGTCCCGTCGGCGGTCGTGGTGCTCGACGCCCTTCCGCTGACCGCCAACGGGAAGCTGAACCGGAAGGCACTGCCCGCCCCGGAGTACACCGCGGGTGCGGGCCGGGCACCGGCGAACCGCCAGGAGGAGCTCCTGTGCCGGGCGTTCGCCGAGGTGCTGGGGCTGGGGCTGGAGAGCGTGGGCGTGGACGACGACTTCTTCGCGCTCGGCGGTCACTCCCTGCTCGCCACCCGGCTGATCAGCCAGATCAGGTCCCTGTTGCACGTCGACGTCTCGCTGCGAGCGCTCTACAGGACGCCGACGGTGGCCGGACTCGCCCAGCGGCTTGGAACCCAGAAGACAGCCAGGCCAGCTCTGCGGCCGATGCGTACCAACGAGGAGCACTGATGATCCCTCTGTCCTATGCCCAGCGTCGGCTCTGGTTCATCGGCCAGCTGGACGGCCCCAGCCCGGCCTACAACATCCCGATCGTGCGGCGGCTGTCGGGCGAGCTGGACCCTTCGGTGATGAACGCGGCGCTGCGCGAGGTGATCGGCCGGCACGAGGTGCTGCGCACGGTGTTCCCGACCAAGGACGGCGAGCCCTACCAGCGCATCCGCACGATCGACGAGCTGGACTGGGAGCTGGCGGTCTCCCAAGTGGCGCCGGAGGAGCTGGACGGAGCCGTGTCCGGGGCCGCGCGTCACCTGTTCGACCTGGCGTCGGAGGTGCCGATCCGGGCCTGGCTCTTCTCCACCGCACCCGACGAGCACGTCCTGGCGGTGGTGGTGCACCACATCGCGGGTGACGGCTGGTCGATGGGTCC